>OZ251518.1:0-5661971 GCA_965242965.1 Candidatus Poribacteria bacterium
ATGCCATCTTCGCGAGACCGGATTGGGTGATTGGCGGCGTGACTGCAGGCATCATCGGGCTTGGGTTCCTTTTCAGTGCCGGTGTGAATTGTTGGCGGCGATGGCGCGCCGGACAGCAGGTAACCCAGGTCGAATCAGCACATTTTTTGCTTGACAAGCATGCAAATGCAGGGTAACATTTGCACTAACGCAAAGAATACCATGTAGGAGAGACCTCCTGGTCTCGATGCATCGTGAGGGTGTCGCAAGCGCCCACCCGTAGGAGAGACCTCCTGGTCTCGATGCATCCCCGTAGGTAACATTTGCACCAACGCAAAGAATACCATAAGGAGGAAAACGATGAACCCGCTATGTTTAGAGCACTGTTTGACGGATACGGAAAAACAGCAGTTTGAAGAGGACGGCTTCTTCGCCGTTAAGAATGCCATCCCACAGGATATGGTTGCGCAGCTCGTCACCGCGTTCGACCGGGTGGGTGCGGCACATTTAGGGACCAAAACCCTCGCCGCCGATGCGAAATTCAACCTCCTCGATTTCGTCGGCAGGGACGAGGCGTTTATCGAATTGCTGGATTGGCACACGACGTTCCCGAAGGTGTGGGGCATTTTAGGGTGGAACATCAAACTTTACCACTCGCACATGATCCACTCGCCACCGTTGCCATCGGAAGAACGGGACACACCGAAACGTCTCGGCTGGCACCAGGATAGCGGCCGCCTGAACATCGAACTTGAAGGCAACCCGCGTCCGCGCGTCTCCCTGAAAGTCGCCTATTTCCTGACAGATACCTCCGTGCCAGGACGCGGCAACTTCTCTGTCGTGCCGGGGAGTCAGAAGTGGAACTCGGTAGAAATGCCACCGGAAAAAACGGCTGACCCCGAGGGCGCGATATCTGTCTTCGCCAAGCCGGGAGATGCAGTCTTCTTCGACCGGCGGCTGTGGCACGCCGCGGGACGGAACACGTCGGACACCACGCGCAAAGTGCTTTTCTACGGCTATAGTTACCGATGGCTGCAACCGCGCGATGATATGACGGTGGCACATTTCATGGAACGTGCGGACCCGGTGCGTCAGCAAATCATGGGCAAAAGCACGGGTGGGCATGGATACACTTCTCCGAGTGAGAAAGACGTGCCGCTCCGCGCATGGATTCAGGAGCACCTTGGTTCTGAGGCGGTTGCGCGTTAACCAGCAACAACGCCGGTAGGAGAGCCCTCCTGGTCTCAATGTTCCCGTAGCGCGGGGGCCTGTCCCCCGCGATCGTTCACGTGAAAAACATCTCTTCAGGTCCTTTAGGTCCTGCATGTCTATAGCAACCCCGACCCAAAAAAAAGCCCTAAGGTCCTTTAGGTCCTTAATCTGCAGTACACGCCTCGCAGCAGAAAATATTAAGGTCCTAAAGGACCTTGAGGACTTGGAGGTCTGCGCGTGCTATAGACATTAAGGTCCTACGGACCTTGAGGAGACCGTAGTTCGGGATCGCCTGATCCCGAACGGATGCATGGCGAGGAGAATCCCTTACCTGGCCCGTAGCGCGGGGGCCTGTCCCCCGCGATCGTTCGACCCGCGCGAAAAACGCGCGCCAGCCAAAACCGTTACCCGTTCCGATGAGGCATGGCGAGGGCCTATCCCTCGCCCTACGGTAAACAGCACGCTTTTTTAACCGTCGCGCGAGGGCCTGTCCCTCGCGCTCGCTCGCGTGCACCAGTGACCGTAGTTCGGGATCGCCTGATTCCGAACGGGCGCATGAAGAGAGAACCCCTTCCGGGCCCGTAGCGCGGGGGCCTGTCCCCCGCGATCGTTCGATCCGCGCGAAAAACGCACGCAGACAAAGGCCGTTTCTCGTGCAGATCGCGGCATGGCGAGGGACAGGCCCTCGCCCTACGGTAAACGACACGTTTTTTATCGTAGCGCGGGGGCCTGTCCCCCGCGATCGTTCACGTGCTCCAGAGACCGTAGTTCGGGAGCGCCTGCTCCCGAACGGGTCAAGAGCAGGTGCTCTTGCCCTACAGACGCGATGCGCGCTCGCGTACCCGATGGCATGGCGAGGGACAGGCCCTCGCCTTACGGTGGAAGGGAGGCGTTTTTTTCACAGCAGCGCGGGGGCATGTCACCGCGACGTTGAACGATTTATGAAACACCCCCAATTATACCTAAAAATTCAGGAAAAATCAAGGAAAACTTTTTAGGCACTCGGCAACCACATCGAAACCGCAGTCCCCTCTCCAAGCACACTCACAACCGAGACGCTCCCCCCATGCTCCTCAAGAACCCGCTTAGCGTTTGCCAAGCCGAGCCCCGTTCCCCTCGTCTTCCGCGTAAAGAACGGTTCAAACAGACGCGCTAAATCTTCTTCAGGGATACCTATCCCTGTATCCGCAACCTCGATGCATATTTTATCCGCTGTCCGAATAGCGGATACCGTCAAGGTGCCGCCCTCCGGCATCGCCTCCATTGCGTTCAAGACGACGTTCATGAATGCCTGCTTCAGTTTATCCGTATCAAACGGAATATCGGGGAGGGCAGCGGCGAACTGTTGCACTAATTCAATCTGATGATGCGCGAGGTTCGCTTCCATCAAGGATAACACCGCTTGCAACGCTGGCACGAGAGGTTGTTGCACACGATTCAGCGTCGCTGGCCTCGCGAAATCCATTAAACCTTTGACGATACCGTCAATCCGCTCAATCTCCTCAAGGATAGAAAGTAGCGATTGTTGATGACGTTCAGCGGAAACGTCTGTCTTTCGCATGAGCATTTGTGCTAGCATCCGCATCGAAGACAACGGATTCCGAATCTCATGCGCGAACGAGGCGGACATTTTCCCCGCCGTCGCCAGACGTTCCGCCTGAATTAACTTATCTCGCGATTGTTGGAGTTCGCGCGTCATCGCATTAAACGCAGTGGCGAGCTCGCCTATCTCATCTTGCGTATTTACGTCACATGTTTTATCCAATTCACCCGCCGCGACGCGCTGCGTGAATCCGACAAGCGTTTTAATCGGGCTTGTCAAATTTCTGCCGATAAGATGACTGATGAGCGCGACGGCTGTCATCACGAGAATACCAATTCCGAACATGGACCAGGCGAGCGTCCGCTTCGCCGCTGCGATTTCTTCCATCGGCCGCAGGAGGCAGTAGAATCGCCCAGGCGGGAGAAGGAGATAAAAGACTTTGTAGGGACTTCCGCCGAGTGTTACATCGTGTGTAACGGACGCGCCGCCTTGCGCCTCAACTCCGCCAGCCAATGCTAAAAGGCTTTGCTTAACCTCCCGAAGCCGCATCCTCTCCGCCAGATTTCCCCACTGCTGTTCCTCGGCGGTGAGTGCTTTCAACGTGCTAGCGTTGAGCGTGTAATCCGAACCGAAAATCATCACTTCCACGCTATACGCCTTCTTCACCTTCTCGTTGTCCCGGATGTAACCCGTTTCAACGATGATATCAAGCCATCCTTGCGTCTCACGCGTAAACTGCTCGCCATATTTCCACGAGAAAAATTCCACCGTTATCAACGGCAAGACAACCGTGACAACGGCGAAAAGCAACAGAAATGGCAAAACGATTTTGGTTTGAATGCTATAGCGGCGCATCTTTTAACTCAACTTTTCATGAAAATTGGAATCTTTGCTGTGATGCCAATTTTAAAAGAAAAGCCAAATTTGTCAAGAACCTTTTTTAGGGGAGAGCGATTCAGTTCGCGCCAGAAACGGCATGTCTCTGGGGGAAAAAGGGAATTAAGAGAGGGTGTTTCATAAATCGTTCAACGTCGCGGGGACAGGTCCCGCGCTACCGTGAAAAAACGCCTTCCCTTCACGTAGGGCGAGGGACAGGCCCTCGCCATGCGTTTGGGTGTCAGACTGCATCCCCCCTGTAGTTCAGGATCGCCTGATCCTGACCCGTTCGGGAGCAGGCGCACCCGAACTACAGAGGTGGGCCCAATGCCTGCCGGTATTCGCCCGCCCTCCAAGGCGGAATAAATACCGAAACGGAATTATGAAACACTCTCAATTAAGAAGAGCGATGGACGCGCGTTTGATAAAAACTCGGGAACTTTCTGAAACCTTAGGTGTGTAAAATTATATGCGGGAAATTTTCATTTTTCACTATCTTTTTCAGGTTAAACTGACTCTATAGAACAGGGCTTGCGCAATTTCATATCTTCGATAGACGTGGTTGGAAACCGCGCTTACCGAATCGCTGCTGCGCTGGTTCTATACCTTTTATCGCTTTAACCGGAGGAAACAAAATGGAACGTCCAGAACATCTCGATGCCGCGTTCCCGGAACTTGAAGATGAACGTGAGCTCGTTGCGCGGTTTCAAAATGGCGACAAGGATGCCTTTGATCCGCTTATGCAAAAATATCAGCAAAAAATCTACAACCTCATCTACCACCGCGTTCACGATAGAGAGGCCGCGGAAGACCTTTGCCAAGATACCTTCTTGAAGGCGTATCAGGCACTGCCGAACTTTAAAGGCGACGCTGCGTTTTACAGCTGGCTTTACCGCATCGCTGTGAATTGCAGCCTCGATTTCCTGCGGCAGCGCAACCGAAACAAGGTGTTCGCGTTTGAAGAGCTAACCCTCAACGCGGATGAGGAACTGCGGATGACAGAGATGCACCCGCCTGCCTCGCGGCTCGCCGAGCGGCGGGAGCTCGGGCGCATCATCCGAAAAGCGGTGAGTCAGCTGCCGCCGGGACAGCGCCGCGTTTTTAACCTGCGTCACCGCAAAGAACTCCCGATTAAGGAGATTGCGGCGCGCCTGAACCGTTCTGAAGGCACGATTAAAGCGCATCTGCACCACGCGCACAAGCGGCTGCGGACGCTGCTGCTGCCCTATCTGCAGAACGAACCCCTCACCTGGAACGGTGAAACCTAACGCGGTTTTTGCGCGTTCGGCCGGCGAGGGACATGCCGTCCCTCGCCACGGAGAAATTTTCTATCATCACAAAATAATTTTTTTTGAAAATAAATTTGACATTTCGCATTTTTAATGGTATACTATATAATGTGTGAGGCAGGAACGCTGAACTTTTGGCATTTTGTCACGGATTTGCACTTTTTTGTGAAAAAATTGCAATTTTCCTTGACAAACTGTCTTATATAGTGTATAATTAATAGTAGAAAATCAAAAAAGAAGGTGGGATGGCTGAGTGGACGAAAGCGGCGGTCTTGAAAACCGTTGTAGCGCAAGCTACCGTGGGTTCGAATCCTACTCCCACCGTTTCTCACAAACGCGGTATGATTGGAAATCTGAAAATTGGAGAGGTGCAGGAGCGGCTGAACTGGACGGTTTGCTAAACCGTTGTGGCGCAAGTCACCGTGGGTTCGAATCCCACCCTCTCCGCTTCTAAAAAACGTGGTAGGGAAACCTGACACGCGCGCCTGTAGCTCAGTGGATTAGAGCATCTGACTACGGATCAGAAGGCCGGGGGTTCGAATCCTCTCAGGCGCTTTATCGGCATAAGGTGGGCATTTGGATAACGATTCCTTCTGGATGAGACGCGCACTTGAATTAGCACGCCAAGGCGGCGAAAACGGCGAAGTGCCGGTAGGCGCAGTGCTTATCAGAGATGGCGCGCTCCTCGCATCGGCATCCAACCGACGTGAACAAAGTGGCAGTCCCATCGCCCACGCCGAGATGCTGGTAATACAGGATGCCGCCGAAAAGATTGGTAACTGGCGTTTTACGGATACGACACTTTATGTGACGCTGGAGCCGTGCGCGATGTGCGCCGGGGCAATAGTGCTGGCGCGTATTCCGAAAGTCGTTTACGCTACTACCGATCCGAAATCCGGTGCCGCCGGGACGCTTTACAATATCCTTCAAGATGAACGCTTGAACCATCGGGTTGAGCTCATCAGCGGGGTGTTGGCAGAAGAGAGCAGCGCGCTCTTGAAAGCCTTTTTTCGGCAACGCCGATAGTGCGCGCAGTGCACAGTGCAAACGACAGAAAATTTCATAGGGAGAGATGCAGGAGCGGTTGAACTGGACAGTCTCGAAAACTGTTGTGGCGCAAGTCACCGTGGGTTCGAATCCCACTCTCTCCGTTTTTCAATTTAGTTTTATGCAAATGCGTCAGCCTTTATAGCACTTTGGCTTTATAGCACTTTGGGGCAGTAGCTCAGTTGGGAGAGTGCGTCCCTCGCACGGACGAGGTCACGGGTTCAAATCCCGTCTGCTCCATCTATGAAAAAAATATCTTCACGGAGAGATGCAGGAGTCTGGTTGAACTGGCATGATTGGAAATCATGTGTGCTGTTATGCAGTACCGTGGGTTCGAATCCCACTCTCTCCGCTTCGGCGGCCTAATAGTGCGCGGTCGCGATTTTTCGCCCAGCACCGTCGCCGCCGTGCGCAATTCACTCCCATAGTGTGGACTTAACGCCTTGGCTATGATAGGTGGGGAGGTAGCGGTGCCCTGTATCTGCAATCCGCTATAGCAGAACGGAATCCCCAGTATGCGGCCTGTTTTTGTGGGGACTGTCCCACGCACGTGGTGTTGAAGGTTGGGTCTTGAGCAACGTGAACCTGTTGAACCCCGTCAGGTCCGGAAGGAAGCAGCGGTAAATAGGCTTCCCGTGTGACGCAAGGCAGCCTGGCCTGAGCTAACGACGCGGGCAACGCCCGGAAGAGCATGTCAACCCTGGGTTCATAGCCATGTCTCTGAACACCGGAGATGCACAAAAGCATTTCTGTTTCCTTAGACACCCACAACTTGGCTCGGTTAATCCTTGCCGAAACTCACACCGGATACGCTCATGTCATACGAAGTTCTTGCTCAAAAGTGGCGCCCACAAAGCTTCGGCGACGTTGTCGGACAGCAGCACGTTACCACGACGCTAAAGAATCAGATCCTCTCTGAGCGCATCGGGCACGCATACCTTTTCTGGGGGCCTAGAGGCACCGGCAAAACCACCGTCGCACGCATCCTTGCCAAAGCCGTCAACTGCCCAAACCGCCTTCAGGAAACGGAATTTGACAAGGTGCCGACAGCCGAACCGTGCAACGCCTGCGAATTCTGCACTGACATCTCGCAAGGAAAATCCTTTGATGTCATTGAAATGGATGCCGCCTCCAACCGAGGCATTGATACCATTCGCGACCTGCGGGAGAACGTCAAACTCTCCCCGGCGACGTGTGTCTATAAAATTTATATCATTGATGAAGCACACATGCTCTCAACGGAAGCCTTCAACGCGCTACTCAAAACGCTTGAGGAACCACCGCCGCATGTTATCTTTATCATGGCGACTACAGAACATGCCAAGATTCCGAAAACAATCATCTCCCGTTGCCAAGACTTTGATTTCCGGCACTTGGAAGATGAAAAAATAGGCGAACGCTTGCAACTCATTGCCAAAGAGGAGGAAATCTCGGCGGATGTAGACGTGCTGACGCTCATCACCCGGCAATCCGAAGGATGCCTGCGAGATGCAGAAAACCTGCTGGAACGTCTCGTTTCCTCAGCCGGTAAAAATTTAACCGTCGCCACGGTTGAGGAGACGCTCGGACTCGGTTCAAGCTTCCTACTGCATGAACTCACCAAAGCGATTGCAGAACGAAACCTCGCCGAGGGACTCGCGACACTGAACAAATTAACAAAACAGGGCACTGATCTTGTTCAATGCCTCAATCAACTCATCGGCTATTTCCGCGACCTGCGGCTTTTGGCGATTGACAGCAACCTCGATGCACTGATCCAAAGTCCCAAATCCGAGCTGCCCGAACTCAAGCAGAAGGCGGAAAAGATGTCTGTTCCTCAGTTGTCACGGATTATCAAAATTCTGATGCACACCAACCGCGACATCAAGCAGTATGGTTACGCGCAGCTGCAGCTAGAAGGGGCACTCATTCAACTCAACTCGCTTGAGGAAGTCCTCCAACTTCAGGAAGTCGTTGGGAAATTGACAGCATTAGAACAGAAATTAGATTCGGCGAGCGCGAACGCCGCGCCCGTTTCGCCGGATACCGCGCAACCAGCATTTCGGCGTGAGCCGCCGCAGCCAGCAAGCGCGCCGAGGAGTGACGATAGAACTCCACCCAGTTATGAAATGCCGCCGACTGCAGCTGTCAAAAGTGCACCCGAACCACAACAGCCCCCGGCTGGTTCCCACCGTAACCTCAGCGAAATCGGAACGTTTTGGGAAGAAGTAAAAGGACAGCTACCCATGAAAATGAAATACGGGTTGCTGCTCGGCGCGGTGCCTTCTGTCAACGGCACAAACGTTGTCAAAATTGCGTGTTCGCCTACCCATCTCTCGATGGCTGAAGACGCAGACACACGGCTCATCGCCGATGTCCTGAAACAGTTAGTAGGACATCCAGTCACGGTGGAAATAACGGCATTAGACACTGTCCCGAAAAAGGCGGCACCTTCGGCGGCTTCGGATGCCGCGGGGGAAGGCATATCGGATAATCGCGATGTGGAGAAGATGACACCGCTCGTCCGAAGGATGGCAGCGGAAGATGATGCTCAACTCCGAACCGCGCTGAATCTTTTTAACGCGAAAATTTTAGAAACGCAATAACTGCTACCGAAATTGTCATGGGACAGACGCAGCATAATCCCAGTGCGGAATGGTGGCATTTGCGTCTGTCAAGAACCGGCCGCCCAGAACCGTCAGCATTGCGTTGTCAATGCAACCTGATAAGACAACCTTCACTGCACCAGTGCAGTTGAACAACCGCTAGGAATAACGAAAAATATGAAGATGAATGACCTGATGAAGCAGGCACAGCAGATGCAAAAGCGGATGCTGGAGATCCGAGAAGAACTCGCAAACCGCACCGTTGAGGCAACCGTCGGCGGCGGCATGGTAACCGCCGTTGTGAACGGCCAACAAGAAATCGTTTCACTCCGCATCACCCCGGAAGTCGTAGATCCGGAGGATACCGAAATGTTGGAAGACTTGGTGGTTGCCGCCATTAACGAGGCACTTCAGCAATCACAGGAGTTGATGTCCACGGAAATGAGTAAACTCACCGGCGGCATGAAAATTCCGGGACTCCCGTAACCCAGAACCCTGGTGATGTTCTGTCATTGCCCAAGAAACCACCGCCGAACGCATTGCGAATGACAAAAAATGGAATACCCGCGGCCGTTGGCACAACTCATCACTCAACTCCAAAAATTGCCGACGATTGGCCAGAAAACGGCGCAACGCTTGGCGTTTTTTATGTTGAAGTTGCCCGAAACGGAGACAGCGCAGATCGCGGCGGCAATTGCCGAGGTGAAACAGCTCCTTTCTTACTGCAACGTCTGTGGCGCGATTACAGACGCGAATCCGTGCCACATCTGCACCAATCCTCGCCGCGACCGGCAGGTTATCTGTGTGGTTGAAGAATCCGATGATCTTTGGGCGATTGAACGCACCAACGGCTATAAAGGGTTATACCATGTGCTTGGCGGCGTGCTATCACCGCTAGACGGGGTCGGGCCGGATGAGCTCAGCATTGACCTGCTTTTCCAGCGGCTCAACGATGTCAAGGAGATTATTCTCGCGACGAATTTGACGACAGAGGGACAGGCAACTGCCCTCTATCTCACGCAACACTTGGAGAATTTTGACATCACCGTCAGCCGCATCGCCCACGGTATCCCCTTCGGCGGCGATTTGGAATACATTGACGAGGTGACGCTGGCGAAGGCGTTGGAGGGAAGACGCGAGGTGTAAAGGCTCATGAAAATCGGCGCGATGCTTGTTCAAAAAAGAAAAGGCTCCATTCAACTTCTGTTCCTCTGCGTCATGTTCTGCTTGTCGGCTTGTGTCGATTTGGTTGGCGACAGGAAGAACGCGGTGAATAATGCCTTGCACGCTGCCGCGAATCCGCCAAAATTTGATGCGCAAAGTGCTTTTGCCTACTTAGAAAAACAGTGCGAATTCGGCCCGAGGCCGCCCGGCACAGCCGCGCATCGAAAAACGCAGGAGTATCTATTCGTCGAACTCCAGAAATATGCAGATACCGCGGTGTTGCAGCCACTCCAATTTCAGGCAAAGACTGAAAAATTGCATCTCAACAACATTTTGGCGGAGTTCGGAAAAGTAGGGGGAGAGACACTGCTATTAGCGGCGCACTGGGATACGCGGCCCATGGCAGACCTGGATGCCACGCCAGAGAATCGGGATAAACCGATTTTGGGGGCAAACGATGGCGCGTCTGGCGTTGCTGTCCTCTTGGAAATCGCGCGAATCTTAAAGGAACATCCGCCGCAGCGTCGGGTTATTATTGTTCTTTTTGATGGGGAAGATTACGGCGGCACCATTGACGAAATGTTCATCGGCTCACGCTTCTTCGCCAAATCAATGACAACACGCCTCTACCAGCGATGGAAGCCCGACTACGGCATTCTGTTAGACATGGTAGGCGACAAGGATTTGCAACTGCCGATAGAAGGGTTCTCTTGGAACGCCAATCGCCAATTCGCTGAGGTATTGTGGGACCGCGCTCGCGAATTGGGGCTGACGGTATTTCAACACCGCGTCGGTCCGCGCATTATGGATGACCACGTGCCGTTAATTCAGGCTGGCATCCCGATGGTAAATATCATTGATTTCACCTATCCGCCTTGGCATACGCTTGAAGATACAGTGGACAAATGTAGCCCGAAGAGTTTAGAGATTGTCGGAACGCTCATGCTCAGCGTCATTTATCAAGGGCTTTGAAAACCGAAACGCGGTGAAACATGACAACAGCCTCAAAATACGAAAAACATTACGATGTCATCGTTGTCGGTGCGGGCCACGCGGGCTGTGAAGCCGCACTCGCCGCCGCGCGCATGGGGTGCGAAACGCTTGTCGTGACTATCAACCTCGATACTATCGCCAAGATGTCTTGCAATCCAGCCATCGGCGGCTTAGCAAAGGGGCATCTCGTCAAAGAGATAGACGCGCTCGGCGGCGAAATGGCGAAAAATATCGACAAGACCGGGATTCAATTCCGACGTTTGAATACCAAAAAGGGCCCCGCGGTGCGTGCCAGCCGCGCGCAAGCCGACAAGAAGGCGTATCAAGATGAGATGAAGCGCGTCATGGAAGCGCAAGAACACCTTGACATCAAGCAGGTGTTGGTGGAAGAGTTGCTGGTGGAAGATGGCCGCTGCATCGGCATTCTGAGCCAAACCAAAACCGCTTATCTAGCGGAGACGGTAATCCTCACAACTGGCACCTTCCTGAAAGGCTTGATTCACATTGGGGATGTCTCCTATAGTGCCGGCCGCGCAGGTGAATCCGCCGCAGAGAAACTTTCTGAGAGTTTTTTGAGTCTCGGCTTTGAGATTGGCAGGCTCAAAACTGGCACGCCGCCGCGTGTCAATGCACATACCGTCGATTTCAGCGTCATGGAAATTCAGCCGGGCGACGAAGAACCGCTGCCCTTCTCGTTTTCAACCGAACGGATTAGTCAGCTGCAGCTGCCTTGTTATCTCACGCATACGAACGAAAAAACCCACGCACTGATTCAAGAGAATCTGCACCGTTCGGCAATGTATAGCGGCCGCATCGTCGGTATCGGGCCCCGATATTGTCCCTCAATTGAGGATAAAGTGGTGCGGTTTGCGGAAAAGAACTCGCACCAGGTCTTCGTGGAACCAGAGGGACGCAACACCGATGAAATTTACCTCAACGGTATCTCCGCCAGTTTGCCGGAGGACGTGCAGGTGGCGATGGTGCATAGCATCAGGGGGTTAGAGAACGCCGAAATCATGCGATTCGGATATGCCGTTGAATACGATTTTGCACCGGCAACGCAACTCAAGCCGACGCTTGAGACGAAGCGCGTTGAAAACCTCTACTTCGCCGGACAACTCAACGGCACCACCGGTTACGAAGAAGCCGCCGCACAAGGCCTCATGGCTGGCATCAACGCCGCCTTAAAGGTGCAGGGAAAGACACCTTTCATCCTTGACAGGGCACAAGCATACATTGCCGTCCTCATCGATGATCTGGTGTCAATGGACATTCGCGAACCTTACCGGATGTTTACCTCGCGCGCAGAATACCGGTTGGAATTACGGGAGGACAACGCCGACTTGCGGCTAACGGAACTCGGCAGGCAGATTGGCCTTGTCGACGACGACGCGTACCGCCGGTACCAAACAAAAGCGGCGCAAATTCAGTCCGAACGGACGCGGTTGCATCGCACCGTGCTGAAACCGACACCTGATAGGCTCAACGCGACAGATTTCGTGGACATTCTTGAGACAGGAGAGCTGAAGAGACCGACATCGTTGGCAGAACTTCTGAAACGGCCTGCACTTCGCTATGAACAGATTGCTCGCCTCGCGCCACCACAGGATGCACTGCCACCGGCAGTCAAGGAACAGGTAGAAATTCAGATTAAATACGATGGATACATCCAGCGGCAGCAGCGGCAAATTCACCAGTTTAAGAAACTGGAAAATTTCCGCATTCCGGAAGCGTTTGACTACGCCGACGTTCCGGGGTTAAAAACGGAGGCGCGCGAGAAACTGACAAGGATTCGTCCAGCATCTATCGGACAAGCCTCTCGTCTGCCCGGCGTTTCCCCGGCAGACATTTCTATCTTGACGGTGATGCTGCATCAAAGGGAAAAATAGCCGCAACAACACGAAGAAGACAGAATCCCTGCGGAGAGAAATGACGTGCCACCGACGCGTTGCAAGCAACAGAAATTTGCAGAACAGTTAAAGCAGACGTTCAGCCGGCACCGGTTCCCGCTCAGCGCGCGGCAGGTAGAACAATTGACGCGGTATCGCACCGAATTGCGCCGGTGGAACGCGGTAATGAACCTCACCACAATCACTGAAGATGTGGAGATACTGGAGAAACACTTTCTTGATTCGCTCAGCGTTCTGAACCATATCACGCTAACTGCCGATGACGCTGTCATTGACATCGGAACCGGCGCGGGGTTTCCGGGAGTTGTGCTTAAAATATACGTTCCCGACATTCGGCTAACCCTCGTTGAGGCATCACAGAAGAAGGTAAGTTTCCTCAAATTCCTCATCTCAGAATTGGGGTTAGATGGGACTATCGTCTTGGCATCGCGCGCCGAAGAGTGCGCGCAGCAACCGGTGCATACCGGTGCTTACGATTGGGTCGCGACGCGTTACGTCGCTTCACTTGCTGAGTCCGCTGAATATTGCGTGCCGCTGCTCAAACCGAATGGAAAGTGGGTGGCTTACAAATCTAGCCCGGTGCTTTCTACGGAAATTCGCGACAGCGAGGAAAGATTAAAAGCCCTCGGCAGTACGGTGGAAACCGTTTTTTCAGGTGAAAACAGCAGCGAGGAACACACTCGCAGTTATATTGTCGTGCGCCGACTGAACGCGGCATCATTCTCAAAGGAGGAGCGTGAAAGAAAACGCTATGAATTTTGATATAACGACACGTGAGCAAAATATCTCTGTCCTTCATATTGAGGGGAAAATCATCGGCAGTATCGCGGATAGTTTTCAGCGTGCGATGGAAACGCAGCTGGAGGAAGGGAACAAGCACCTTGTCATCGAGCTCACGAATGTCCCCTTGATTGACAGCAGTGCCCTTGGTGCCATCATTCTGACGGTGCAGGGCTTCCGAGAATCGGGTGGGAAATTGGTTTTGCTCAACCCACAGCGGGCGGTTCGGGACATATTGGAGGTGACACACCTCGCGTCTGTCCTTGAAATCTACGATACGGAAGAAAGCGCGCTGTCCGCTTTTTCCTAACCGGCAACGAAATCAAACGCATTGCGAACGACGAAAAAATGCCATTCAACCAACACGCTTTATCGAACGCACTGCGAACAACGAAAATCGGTTTACGCGGACAACAGATTATCCTGTTCCTATTCGTTTCACTGATGCCCCTATTCGCTGTCTCACTCACCATCAAAGTGCTTGGTGAGAACGCTTTGAAGGGTAGCGTTGGCGACAGTCTCGTGCTATTAGCGCAAGAGAAACTCCATCGCGCAGATCTTGCCATCTCCGAGAAGATGGCGAACATCTACGACGAACTTCCGAACTTGACAAGTGCCGTCGTCTTCTCCAACAGCGCGAAGGGAAAAGAGGCAGTCTTTTTCGCAGCGTGGGAACGCCTAGAAGATAGCATCCGACTGCTTGAGGCGTATGCAGGTTACGGCAGTGAGGTAACGATTACGAACGCGGCGGGATACGTGCTGCGCTCAAACCAACCGGAGGTGGATTACCGCCAGAAAGGGCAAATGCCGCATCGCGTCAATCACAACGATTGGTGGCAAAGTGCCTATAACAACGGGCTCGGTTACCCTTTCCTTACCGATGTCACTTATGACGAAGCGCGAGACGTGCATGTCCTACGGATGGCACTGCCAATCAAAAAAGGGAAAAGGGCTGTCGGCGTGTTGAAAACGGAGCTCTTGCTGCCGGAACTCACGCATCTGGTAGAATTGCAACCCGGCACCGAAGAGACATACACCTTTTTGACAACCAGCTCCGGCACAATTCTCGGCGCATCGCCAGGGAGCGGCTACACACGCGGCGGTTATGAAATGAGCAATGCCGTCACAGCCGCAATCGTTGAGGCGAAGCGGGGGAAAACCGGCAGGTATTCTGGGTATGAATCGGATGGCGAAGACGATAACTTTGGGGAAGCGCGCGTCTATGGATGGGCTCGGACGCAGCCTGGACTGTCGGCACCGTGGAAGGCGCAACAAAACTTTAGCAAATGGATGGTTTTCGTTTCACGGCCCGTCGCATCTGCCTACGCCGCAGTGGCGAAGCTGAACCGATATATCTTTTACGTAACCCTCGTCTCGGCGGTTCTCGTC
The DNA here is from genome assembly GCA_965242965.1 of Candidatus Poribacteria bacterium. Lineage (GTDB taxonomy): Bacteria > Poribacteria > WGA-4E > WGA-4E > WGA-3G > AGPOR5. Next base: position 14,768 of record OZ251518.1, read on the forward strand.
ATTCTTATTGCATGGTGGGTTGCGCAGCGGATTACGAAGCCTATCATGCAAGTCGCACAGGCCGCGCATGATATCGGACAGGGAGAATTTGAGGGAGATGCCGCGCACAACTTACAACGCGCTTCTGAAACCGCCGTTGATACCGACACCGAAGTCGGCATCCTCGTCGAAGAATTCAAAACGATGCGGCAAAACTTGAAAAATGCCGTTGAAGAACTTACGAGGAAGGAAAAGAAACTCACGACGATTGTCGAAAACCTCGGCGAAGGACTCATCGTTGTTGATGAAACCGACCGGGTTTTGTATGTCAATCCGGTTGCGGAAACGCTGTTTAATCTCGGCGATACGGGCGACTATGAGAATTTCGCATCGGTAGACACAGAAACAGGCAAGATGTATTGGCGGAAGCACACAACGTCAGAGGAAGCACCTATCACCCTCACGGCGGATTTCAACGTGCTTTCCGCAGCACAGCGAGAAGCGACGCAACACCAGACTTTCGTTGCCAAAGTCAATGACAGCCGCATCCTCCGCATCGTGGCGAGTCAATTTTCTGATGAAAGTCACAACGTCGCTGGCACCGTGTATGTTTTTGACGACATCACGCACGAATATGAAATTGACACGATGAAGTCGGAGTTTGTCTCCCTCGTCTCGCATGAGTTGCGAACGCCGCTTACCTCTATCATCGGATTTATTTCGCTCATCCTTGATGGAAAGATGGGGGCAGTTAACGAAAAGCAGCACGAGAGTCTGAGCCGCGCACATCGTCAATCCAAACGATTGGCTGCGCTCATCAATGATCTCCTTGATGTCTCGCGTATCGAAGCGGGACGCATTGAAATGAAGCAGGAACGGATTCACGTCGCGCGAATCGCAAAACAGCGCATCGAGGAACTTCGTCCGCAAGCGGATGAGAAGGCAATCACCCTGTTCCTGAAGGTGCAACGCAATCTGCCACTGATGACAGGCGATGCAGACAGGATGGGACAGGTTTTTATCAACCTCATCGGCAATGCAATTAAATTTACGCCGCATCAAGGCAGAATTACCGTCAAAATATCGTCCACGGATGCAACCGAACTTCCGCGGCGGCTGCATATCGAAGTAATTGATACCGGCCCCGGCATCCCTGCGGAGGAACGGGCAAAGGTGTTTGACAAGTTCCATCAACTCGGAAATGTCCAAACCCGGCAACAAGGCGGCACAGGGTTAGGGCTCGGTATTGCCGCCGCGATAGTTGACGCACACGGCGGAAAATTATGGGTGGATGCAGGCGATAATGGACAAGGAAGCAATTTCCAGTTCTTTATCCCCTTAACTGAATAGCATCAAAAACGGATTACGTAAAGGAACGTCAATGCACCAACCAACGTCTCCGAACGCATTGCGAACAACAGAAGAAACGATTTTGGTTGTGGACGACGATATCGACATCGTTGAACTGCTCAAGATAAGTTTGGAATCCGATGGATTTAATGTGCACACCGCCTGCGATGGCGCAAGCGGCTTGGAAATAGCGTGGGCAAATGTGCCAGACCTGGTTCTTCTTGACATCATGATGCCGCATAAGGACGGCTTCCAAGTCCTCAAGGAGCTCCGGGAAAACGAAAAAACAGAAGCGGTGCCTGTCATTCTGCTCACGGCGCGCGGGCAAACGGAAGATAAAGTGCGCGGCTTGGATACAGGTGCCGACGACTATATCACGAAACCGTTTGACTTGCGGGAAGTTACCGCGCGGGTTGAGGCTGTCTTGGGCAGAACACGCCCGATCAAATATATCAATCCGCTCATGAAAGCAATGGGCGACGGATTCAGTGAAGAAGGCGTAGAAAAACTCGCGGGGCACCTTGAGGCGGCAGCGGCGATTCAGCGGAAATTGTTACCGGAAAAGGCACCGAGTTTGCCGGGGTTTGATATCGCGACGCTGCTGCAAAGTTCAACATCTGTCTCCGGCGACTTCTACGATTTCATTCCGCTCAGCGAGAAGCACATCGGCATTGTCCTCGGTGACGTAAAGGGGAGCGGGATTCCGGCGGCTCTCGTCATGGTGATGATTCGGACTGCGCTGCGGTTGCTCTGTGACGAAGCGATGAACCGAAAAAACGTCGTTCCGTATCAAGATCCGGCCGCAGTAATCAAACGGATTAACGATTTGTTGGTGCGCGATACCGACGTTGAACTCTTTGCAACGATGATTTACGGTGTTTTGGATACAGCGGATGCCACTTTCACCTATACGAACGGTGGGCACTGCTATCCACTGCACTATAAGCATCACACGGGCGAAATTGATTTTCTAGAGACATCTGGGATGTTGGTAGGGGCTTTTGAGGAAGCGGCGTTTACGACGACGACTTGCACTCTCGCCCCAGGCGATATCCTCATCGCTTATACCGATGGAATCACTGAAGCGGAGGGACCGCCGGATATATTTTACGGCGAAGAAAGGCTCGCCGCTTGTCTCGCAAAGCACGCCGCCGGTGGGAAACTCGCACCAACGGCGTTCTGCGAACTTGTCCAAAATGACCTGGCGCGGTTCAGTGGCAGCACGCAACCGAGCGATGACCGCGCCTTAGTTGTCATCAAAAACGAACTGAGGAATGAGCGTCTCGTTCGCTATTCCTCTTGATAGATAGCATTGCCTCAGCAATCTGATGAGGCAAAACCAACGGTTGGCACTAGTGCCAGACCTAAAAAGGAGTTGAAACGTGGGCGAGCAGGTCATCACCCTTTCTCTCCCAAGCTCAATGCAACATGTTTCCCTGCTGGATGTCGTCATCACCGAAATTCTGCGCGAGATGGATTTCGGGGAGGAGCATCTGATGCAGGTAAATCTGGCTGTCATTGAAGCGGGCACAAACGCAATCAAGCACGGCAATAAAGAAGACCCGGGCAAACGGGCCGATTTTCAGTTCATTCTCTCCGATGAGAAACTGACGATTATCGTCCAAGACCAGGGCCCCGGATTCACGCGCAAAGAAGTCGCTGACCCGCTCGACCCGGCCAACTTGCTCAAAAGTAGCGGGAGAGGCATTTTCCTCATGGAAGAGTGCATGGATTCTGTGGACTTTGATGCCAACGGCACCATTGTCAAAATGGTGAAATACACGAACACACCGGATCCCGATGGAATTCGGTAGGGAGACTGCTCTTCCGAAACGCCGAGAAGAACAGTCCTCTCACATCGCTCATGAATGGAGCATCCTATGCAAATCAACATTCGCCGCAAAGGGAGCGTGACGATACTGGATATTGAAGGGAAAATTATCGGGACAGATACCCTGGCACTGAAAGATGCTATTGAGCAGCAGCTTGAGGCCGCACCGAATGGCAAACTCAATCTGATCTTGAATATGGCGCGTGTCCAGATGATGGATAGTTCCGGGTTGGGCGTTCTCGTCGCCTCCTATTCCTCTATCAAACGGAATGATGGACGCATCGTGCTGCTCAATCTGGGAGGAAACATCAGAAGCCTCATCGTCATGGCAAAACTGGTGACAATCTTCGACCGGTATGATACCGAAGCCGAAGCGATAGCCAGTTTCTTGTAGGAGGTTTCCCTTCATGGAAGCACGTCCGCTACCGTCCAGTGTGAAAGACACCGAACAGAGCGGCAGCCTCTGGCATAAGTGCGCTGCTTGCAACGAATTCGTCTTCAGAAGCGAGCTTGAACGCAACTTCTATATCTGCGCCTATTGCGGCAGTCTGTTCTCACTCGCTGTTGAAAAGCGGTGCCAGCATCTGCTTGATAATCTTGATAATCTTGACAATCTTGATAATCTTGACAATCTTGACAGTCGCGATGTAGCATTCAAGCCGGACGATGCAGTGGCACTCGCGGGGACCCTCGCTGGATATCCTATCAGTCTGTTTGTTGCAAAACCGGGTGCTATACCGACACAGGCTCACTTGGAAATCCTCCTCGCGGCCACTAACACCGCTGTGAAGGAACGGGTGCCGCTCATCACCGTTGTCAGTGCACGATGCACCGCGGACACGTCTCCAAATCAAATCGGATTTGCGGAAACTGCCTACGTGACAGCGGAAATGGAGCAGCTTGCGGCGGTACCGCTGCCACACATTACCGTGTTGACAGAAACGGACGCTGTCCCACTCACAACGCACTTTCCTGTCGGAGAGTTAGTTCTTGCCGAACGCGCGCAGGAGAAAAAAAACGGTTCAACGCTCAAACCTGCCTTACACGCGCCGGAAGAGCAGCACTTGGAAACCCAAACGTCAGAAAACTGCTCAGTCGCCGATATCTGTGTCGACCGGTATGTCACACGAACGGAACTGCCTAGCGTCTTAGGAAAGTTACTTAAGTTTTTTCGGTAAATATGAACCAACATGCTTTGTGCGACGCGCACGTTCAGGAATTTCATCACATTTTCGGTGGGGCACCGGATTTCATCGCCGCTGCCCCCGGCAGAGTGAACCTCATCGGCGAGCATACGGACTACAACGACGGCTACGTGTTTCCCGTTGCAATCGATAAGTCTGTCCACATCGTCGCGCGCCGGCGTGAGGACAGCCGCGTTAGACTGCACGCCTTAGATGCCGAAAGGAAGCAAGCTTCCGCGGGGCAACGCTCGCGCTTTTGCAAGAGGCGTAACCGTTATGAATTCAGCCTCGCGACACTCGGCGATGAAACGGAGGTTTCCGCGCCTGCATGGAGCAAATATCTCGTCGGGGTAGCGACGCTTTTACAGAACTCTGGCAGGACGTTACGTGGGATAGATGCGCTCATCACAGGGGATGTTCCGATTGGGGCAGGGTTGAGTTCCTCAGCTGCACTGACGGTTTCCGCTGCCCTCGCGTTTTTAACCGCTAGCGGTTCGGAAATGGACAGAAGGGAGTTGGCATCGCTGTGTCAGCGCGTCGAACACGAATTTGTGGGAGTGAAGTGCGGCATCATGGATCAGACAATCTCCCTATTGGGTAGGGCGGACCACGGTTTATTCCTTGACTGCCGTTCGTTGGAGCATACGCATGTTCCGCTCAATTTAGGCGAACACGTCATTGTCATTTGCAACACGAAAGTGAAACGTGAACTCGCCGCTTCCGAATACAACAAACGGCGCGCCGAATGTGAAAAAGGGGTGAGCGTCCTCAAAAGGTGGCTCCCCGACATTTCATCGCTTCGGGATGTGGATTTAACCGATTTTGAAAATTATGAAGAAGCACTGCCGTTTTTGACACAAAAGAGGTGTCGGTATGTGCTTGAAGAGAATGCGCGCGTTCAAAAGGCAATCGCCGCGCTCCAAGATGCGGATTTACCGGCGTTTGGCAGGTTCATGAACGCCTCGCACAGCGGCCTCCGCGATGATTATGAAGTCAGTTGTAACGAATTGGATGTCCTCACAAACATTGCACGGAGCGTCCCCGGGGTTCTCGGCACTCGGATGACAGGTGCAGGGTTTGGCGGATGCACCGTCACGCTTGCGCATCAAGACGCGGTGGAGACGTTGCATAAACGCGTGATGACAGAATACCCACAGCAAGTCGGCATTGAACCTGAAATCTATTTGTGCACTGTCGGGGATGGGGCACGCGTCAGAAAATTCTCATGAAACATAGCATCGGCATCGACCTTGGCGGAACAGACATCAAAGCGGGACTTGTCTCAGCAACCGGCGAGATTTCATGCCAAGTGGTGCGTCCTACCTACGTAGATGCGGGTCCGAAGGCAGTCGCATCGCGCATAGCAGAAACGACCGGCGCAGTGCTAGCGAAAGCAGAGAAGCAGCATATTACTGACATTATCGGCATAGGGCTCGGCGCGCCCGGACTGATTATTGCCGAGACCGGGGTTGTCCATTTTTCGCCGAACTTTCCGGGATGGACAGACATTCCTCTTGTTGATGACGTAAAGAAGGCACTCGGAAGTCAAGATTTTCCTGTCTTCATGGACAACGATGTGAATGCGATGACATTGGGCGAACTCCGCCACGGTGCCGGTGTGGGTTACCAGAGTCTCGTCGCGCTGACGCTTGGCACGGGAGTCGGCGGTGGTGTTGTCATTGATGGACAGGTTTACCATGGTAGCCGGAATACCGCGGGCGAACTCGGGCACACTATTGTGGAACCGAACGGACGCTATTGCGGCTGTGGCAATCAAGGGTGTCTGGAGGCTTACGCAGGCGCGAAAAATATCATTGAACGAACACAGGAAAAGATAGCAGCCGGCAGAAATACCCATTTGGTTTCTGATGCTTCTCTGACACCGAAGCGGATAGCCGAAGCGGCGCAAGCCGGTGATAGTCTCGCCGTTGAAATTTTCGCTGAAACGGGGGCGTATATTGGCATCGCGCTTACCTCTATCGCGCACATTCTGAACCCGGAAGTTGCGATTATCGGCGGCGGCATCGCCGAAGCTGGTGAAAGACTACTCTTTGAACCGATAAGGACTGAATTGACAAAGCGCGCGATGGACATACCGGGAATGATGAAAGTTGTGCCAGCAGCCCTCGGCAATAGGGCAGGCATCGTCGGCGCGGCGATGCTGGCGTTCGCCGCGGGCCGGTAGGCGCGGTTTGTCAACAGCTAGAAAAGCAAGGGGCGCATCGGCCCACCGCTGTAGTTCGGGATCGCCCGATCCCGAACAGGTCAGGATCAGGCGATCCTGACCTACAGGGGTGAGGCGAGCTGCCAGCCAAACGCATGGCGAGGGACAGGTTTTCCCACCGCCCTACGTGAAGGAGCGGCGTTTTTCTTCACCGGAGTGCGGGGACTGTCGCCGCAACGTTGAGCGATTTATGAAAAACCCTCAATTTAACGTATGACCGGCACCTACTTTGGAAGGTGCTAACGGAGGAAACGATGCACGAATCTGATCTCGTCCAATACTGGTCTGCCATAGAAAAGGAAAAGGGAATTCAACAGGGCGAAAGGACTCGCGCCCAGGAAGACATCCTTGAGGTGCTGGAACTGCGCTTGCAATCCGCAGGCATCTTCCAACCAAGGCTGGAGGCGATTGACGACTTGCAACGCCTCAGACAGCTGCATCGCGCCGCAATCCTCGCCGATTCGCCCGAAGACTTCCGAAAAGTCTTAGACCAAGGGAGTCACGGCGTTTAGACAACTCCGACACGCTGTGTCAACCTATAGGCGCGCAACGGTATTAACCGGCGGATACGTCGCCGCACCCTAGAGGAGGTTCACGAGAGAAACATGAAAACAGTTATGCCCATCTGCCTACTGCTATTTTTGGCATGCACGCTCTTCGGTTGCGCGAAGGTGCCCGATTTCATCAAGGATACCTTCCAACCAGAGGTAATCGTCCCGGTCTTCGATCCGGATGCCACCATCATGCCGCAGACAGGCACCGTCGGCTACGTCAGAAACGGTGTGAAGGCGATGGCGGTCCCACTCAACGATGTCAAGGCTGTTGACGCGTTCGGTATCTTTATCTATAACGGCACAAACCACTGGATCTCCTTGAAAAAGAAGGATTGCCAGATGCTTGATGGAACCGGAAAGGTCACGAAGCCGATAGATAAATCGCAGGAATCCTTTTATCTGAAGAAAAATTTCAGACCGAAACTGCCGCCCGAATTCGCCGCTGAAGTTTTCCGCTGGGACAAAGCTATCCGCATACAAGGGGACCCGGCCGTTTTGCCCAGAGAAGATGTTGAGAAAACCACCGTCATGCCGGGACGATATACCCGCTTTTTCCTCTATTTCCCCAAGCGGAGCATTAACTATAGCAACCTGCGGATTATTGTCCCTAAAGTCACTAGCGAATTTAATGAACAGCAGACGACGTTTGTTTTCAAGTTCAAGGTGCAACGGAACTAACACACCATCGGAACACACCGAAAGAAACTCATAGAGGTGAGCTTGTCTCTGGGGACGTTGTAGTGAGAACGATTTGTTACGCAAACCCTCAGCCAAAGATGCGGATAGGCGCGCTTTCCAAGCGCGCCCGGATAAATCCGCTTTCCAAACGCGCGCTCGCCTGCCTCCTGCTGAGCTGCTGTCTCGGTTGCACGCTGCCACAACCGGAAGAGGTAAGGGCTGTGGAGATTCTCGCCGCCAATCGCGAACGGGAATCCCCGCGTATTGTCGGCATTCACTACGTTGAAACGCTTGGCAGACCCGGGCCAGGTCCTGCTGAATTCCTGACACCTCAGGGACTTGCATTCTCTGAGCAGGGGAGACTCTACGTCGCCGATGCTGGTAACAATCGGGTGCAGGTTATTGATGCATCTGGAAACTTCATCACCGAATTCGGGCATCGCGGGTGGCGCGCGGGCGAATTTGATACACCGTCTGACATCGCCATCAGCTTCCAGCGAAGTTACCGCCTCTACGTCGCCGATACCGGCAATAATCGGGTGCAATACTGCAATCTCGTTGATGAAATTTTTTATCCGCTGCAAATAAGCGAGTCCTCGGCACCCGAAACCGTCGCGTTGGACCGGCCCGAAGGCATCGGTACCAGCAGGAACGGTGATGTTTACGTAGTCGACACCGGCAACCATCGCTGGCTGCAATTTAATATTGAAGGCATGCCTGTCCTTGAGAGAGGCGGTTTCGGCAGCGGAACGGAGCACCTCTGGAACGCGACAGACCTGGGTGTTGACGCGCGCGGCAATGTCTACATCGTTGATACCGGCAACCATCTCATCAAAAAATACGATTTCAGCGGCAACCCTATCCATCAGTGGGGTGGTGTGGGCAGCGCGCGCGGGCAGTTCCGCGAACCGAAACGCATCGCACTTGATGAATGGAATTACCTCTATGTCACCGACAGCGGCAACCGGCGCATCCAAGTCTTCACATCTGACGGCACGAGCGTTACAGAATTTCGCCTCGCGACACTGCTAGAACCTGCCGGTATTGCTGTCTCAAAAACCGGGCGCGTCTTCGTCAGCGATGCGGAAGCACACGACATTAAGGTATTTCAAGTGACTTTTGAACGGAATTTTGAGGTGCCCTGATTTGCGTATCCTTCTCCTTTCCCTCGCATGCTGTTCGTGCATGGCCACCCTCTTCCAACAGGCTTGGGGAAGCACAGAGGACCCCCTCACTCTTCCCATCTTCTCCGTTATCCAGAAAACGGAATCGTTTCAACTGACCGCGGATACCTCTGAATTCACCGTCACATATTCCCCCATTCTCCCCAACAGCGAAAAAATAACGACATCCAATGGTAGTATAGTGCTAGTGAGAGGTATAGATTACCAGATCGATTTTTATGTTGGGAAAATTACGCTAGAAAAAAGCAAGATGTTGCAATTTCTCTCAACTGAAGGCGGTCCTCTGCCTAAAGAAACAAGGCGAGAGACAGGCACTCGCCCTACGGGTGAAGGTGCACAAGAAAGCCTCCCAAGCACCACAAAAGACGTGACGATAACCTATCGCACCTTGCCTTTTGCTATTGAAAAGGTGTATCAACGCGAACTTTTTGGTTCGGACGATGCATTGCCCAGCGATAAACTAACGACGACAGGAGCCGCACCCGGAGTTGTAGGACAAGGGCTCGGGACGCAATCCGTTCCTCCTTCTCAACTGGAAGTTTCCGGCAGTCAAACGTTCGGCATTTCAATGGGGAGTGGCCGCGCGGGTTCACAGACGCAGGAACTCCGTTTCAACGCGGAAGGTAAGGTTTCCGAGAACATCAGCGTGCTCCTGATGCTGTCTAATCAGGATTTACCCATCCAGCCGGAGGGCACGACAGAAAACATCCAAGACATCGATCAGAAGTTGGTGCGCATCACACATCCGAGTGTGAGTGGGACTTTGGGCGATTTCGAGGGCTCACTCGGCTCTTCGGAGTTCATTTTTTTTCCACGCGCGTTAGAGGGTGTCCAAGTGGACGGTGAGTTTTCCTGGGGACGCTTTCATCTCATTCCGAGCGCGCTACCGAAAGGGCAATCGACAAGCCTCGTCATCCCTGGCGAAGAAGGACGCAGCGAATATCGGCTCGCTGTTGACGGAGAATATGTTATCGTCAAGGCTGGCAGTGAGATTGTCTGGCTGAACGGCGAAAGAATGCGGCGCGGTGAAAATAACGATTACGTCATCCGCGAATACGGCAATCCGATTATTGAATTCAACAGCAAACACCTCATCACCCGCAACGACATCATCCGCGTGGACTTTGAATATATCCCGGAAGACAAGGCTTATCAGCAGAATCTTTACGGCATCAATTCGGTTTTCACGTTACCCGGCAATCGACTTTCCTTCGGTGCCTCTTACGCTGTTGAAACAGACCTGAATCAACCGGAGCAGGCTTTAATTATTCTGAGTGATGCAGATGTAGATGCCCTGCGCCATAATATCCTCGACCCTGATGGAGACGGCAGTCTCCTCACTGCACCGCAGAAACATACCGTGTGGGGGTTAGAAAGTCGTCTAAACCTCACCGAGCAGATGTGGATGGAAGGGCAATTTGCCTACAGCGCGCTGGATAAAAATACCTATTCTACGGCGGACCGGAAGGAGGTAAGTCAGGCGTGGAAACTCAACGGCTATGCGGGTTGGGAAAAGTTAACGGCGAACTTGGATATTCGTGCGATGGACGCAGGCTTTGTGCCGGTAGGGGCATCGAGTAGCAACCGTTCCCGCGGCCGTTACGAAACGCAGTATGCGACAGAAGGGTTTGACGACGCGTTCCTTTTCTCAACGGCGAGCCCATCACAAACACAAGATGAGACGACTCTCAACTTCGCGATGCGCGTGATGCCTACGCATTGGCTGGCGATGGATGCAGGACTTGGTAGGAGTGAGGAACGTGATGGGTATCAAGCCCAGGGCACGGCGGAAATAACGCGCCGGAATAATTTCAATTGGGGAATTAACTTCAATCAACGCGCCTCGCGTTCAGGAGTGCGTCTGGACAGAACATTCAACAGCCCTGAAAACGGGCAAATGCGCGCGCTACAGGCAGGGAGAAATTACAACAGGGTAGATGAACAGAAAAACGAAACTGCTAAAACCGGTCTGCTCAAGTTCCTACCAAATCTCCGATGGGACGATTATCGAAGCAATGTGACGATGCAAAGCGCGGATGCCGAAGAAGTTTTCCGTAAATCGCGCCAAGAAGGCAATCTGGTTTATCCCCTCGGCCCGTTTGAAGTGAGCGGCACACTCGGCCTTTTGGAATCCAACGATGCACAAAACGCAATTCGCAACCGAAGGCGAAATCGTTCAACTGCGCGCGTCAACCTCGTCGGTTTCAAGTGGGCATCCCTCCATAATAGTTATGAACTTGAGAGTGCCTTCGCTAAAGAGCCCTTACTCGCTGTCGATGGCGAGGCGTTAGGCATCTCGGATTGGCAGCGGGACACAACAGCGCGGACATGGAAGATGGGTATCTTTTCGCAACAGGGGAAGTGGGTAAATCTGACGACGAACCTTGCGAGACGAAGATTAAAGGCACATACCGAACTCGGAACGGATACGACGACGCAACTAGCGGATATCGCACTACAACTCACGCCGCTGAGTCGAGCGATTGATGCGGAAATCACTTATGAATTGGATAAAAAACTGACGACGCAACGCCGGGAAATTTATACCGACATTCATCCGCACACCGGACGCAGACTTCAGCCGGGAGAGGGATACTTCGTCAAATTAGACGACTTGCACTATGTCGAAGACCTGGAAGAAGGCACGCATATCAAATTCTACCAGAACATCGGCGATAAACCGACAACCGCAATTGATGCGGCGTTCAGGCTTCGTTTCCAACCACGCCAATTTTTTGCGAAGCGAAAACGGAATCCCACAGTAGGAGAGACCTCCCGGTCTCGATTCCCCTCTTCCTCGGTAGGAGAGACCTCCCGGTCTCAACTCCCCACAGTAGGAGAGACCTCCCGGTCTCGATTTGCTTCCCTATACGAACGCAATAAACTTGAATGGTTCCTCAACGCGCTCCGCGGACAAACGCGATTGTGGTTAACCGAGGAACAAGAAGCAGAAGACGCTGTCTCCCTCTACCTGCTCCGAAACTTGCAGGGTTCACAAACCCTTTTCGGACGCGTCAATCAACACCATCGGCTAGAGTTTTCGCCTTCGCCGCGGTTCAGTTTTGAGTTCAACCTGCGACTTGGCAGGACACTTAACCGTCGGATTAACACACAGGAACGCAATAGACAGCACCGAACGTGGGATGTCGCGCTGTCTGTCAATCCAACCCAGCGGCTATCTGTCGGGACAAGTTGGGAGCAACGCCGAGAAACGGAAAAGTATAGCCAGCTCCACGAAGTAGCACGGTTGGAGACCTCGCCTACCGGAACCAGTAGTTCGGACTCGCCCGAGCCCGAACCGCCGACCCCTATCTCTGATCTTCGGCAATTTGAGCAAAATACTGAACTCAACCTGCAGTATCAACTGAGCCGCGTGGTGCGATGGAGCGGCATCGGCGGCTACAAACGCACGACAGACCAGGAGTATCTGGATGAAGAACCTGAGGCGAGAACCCGAACTTTTTCGTTTGAAAACCGTGTCACGTATAGCCTTATCGGCAAGGGGCGCGTTGATTTCAACTACAAACTCGGCTACGGCGAGAGTGAAGGCGGCATCCCGATCGCGCAGTATTATTTTTACGAAGGCATCAGCCACGAAGTGCGCATGATTGCCGATTATCGGCTGCGCAAATTCACAGACTTGCTGTTTCGGGTTAATTACCGGCTGCTCTCAACTCAGCAACGGAAACCGGAGCATCGGTTAGAGATGAGCGTCAGTGCGGAACTTTAACCTAGAGACATTCAGTTCTCCTCCCGGTAGGAGAGACCTCCCGGTCTCGATGCATCAAACGTCCGTAGTTCGTAGCGCGGGGGCCTGTCCCCCGCGATGCCAATTGTCTGAAGCAGGATTTACAAGATTCACACGATTTCCAGGATTATCTCTCGCGCAGCGAACATGCTTTTTGCAATGGATGCCTCTTCAGGTCCGTAGGACCTGCATGTCTATAGAAAAACGGGGTTTCCGCAGTTTTCAAGGTCCGTTAGGACCTTAATGGAAATGACAGCCAAGCGAGTCAAGGCACATTAAGGACCTAAAGGACCTTAGGTTCATCGTGGTGCGAGGAACTATAGACATTAAGGTCTTACAGACCTAAAGCCTCGAGCGGAACCCCACCTTTTTTCGTAGCGCGGGGGCCTGTCCCCCGCAATCTACCGACCTAAACGAAAAACGCCCGCAGCCCAGAGGCATGGACGTTTACTGTCACGATCGATGCATGGCGAGGGACAGGCCCTCGCCCTACGCGAGGAGGAGGGTGTTTTAGGTGACGTAGCGCGGGGGCCTGTCCCCCGCGATCTTAATAGTCTGAAGCAAGATTAGCAAGCAAGATTAGTCCCTCGCTGCGGCGAAACCTCCGCCACAGCGGATGTCTCAAAGGTCGATTTCTTATCGGATACAAGGCAAAACGCATTTGCACCCGATAATTTCCCAGACGTTGAAAATAAAGGCAAATTTCTTCTCGTGCTAACTTTAGTTATTCCATTGCCCCGCTTTCCGTAGAAATCGGCAATTGGCGCGAGACAGCCCCCCTCTCCCTACAGTCATAACACAGTCGCTTTGGACGAGCAATTTGAGTGTCGCTGTGTTTAGTTCCTCTCATGGAACTCCAAGAGAAGATAATTCAGAATCAACTCTGCTGCGACTTCGCCTTTCGGATCGTCGCGAAAGTCGGTCATATGAGTAACTACTATCCTGCCTAAATTCCCATCTCGAATAATAACAGGATCTGCTCGAGTTCCTGTGCTATCCGTAGCAAAAATCTTCTCGGCGAACCAGTTTCCCTGAAAATCATCTAGAGGAAAAGGCCGATCTGACGCGAAATTGACCAAACTGGGAGTTAGCTGCTTGCCCTCGGGAGTAGGAACCATGAACGTATTGTCACCCCACGTGGAAATGGTGGGATGATCCATGAGATTCTGGAGACAGCCTCCATAATTTGGTACACCTATCGTGTACTCAAATAATCTGCCTTCGCTTTCTCGTCCTACCTTGAGCGTATCACCTTCGCTGTAGTAGCCGAAATAATCGGCCTGATTCAAAATCGTGTTTCCATCAGGCGTTTCGATCCAATTTTCAGCAACAGAGCCGTCCGGCAATGCATTGGCCGGCGGATAGACAGTGCTGGGTATCACGCCGTAAAGCATGAGAACGTTCACCGCACCATCCTCCATTGTTTGTAGCATCTATTGCCGCACATCGTTTGCATCTTCGGTGATATCGGTGCGGATCCCCGCCGCTTGTAACTTGTTCTTCGTTATCTCAGATTCGATTGCTGCGTCCTCTGGCAAGATCCATGATACCTCGCCTATGTAAATGAGAACAACCCTTTCCATTTCAATGGGCGCAACCACCTGTCTCGCCTGTTCACAGCCAAACAAGGTTATCATACCCATTGCGAGGATGAATAGTAGTGAGTTGAACCGTCGTAACTCCATAATAAACATATCCTTTCGGGGAAATTCCCCTGTTAAAACCGTTACTGATGACTCAGTACAGACTTAGAGAATAGACATTGGGCACTCCCAAATGCAACAAAAATAGTCCTCGACGCGAGCAGCACGTGCGGGAGTGCGGACAAGACAGCACCGAAGAATTGGATGCTGCAGCGCGTGATGGAATGTTTAACGCATGTGAGGGGCGTAAATCCCAAATTTTCGTCAAGACGAACGAGAACGTGTGTCATTGCTACGAGAGAGCCGAACGCGCACCGGGTGTGCTGCGTCACGCGAGGCCCGGAGAAGTCTACGGCGACCTGTTTGGAAATGGCATTGAAAATTCGCTGGTTCACGTTGTGTTCCTCGTTCAGTTGCAGTTTGCGGTCTTTCGCAATCGAATTTGCATCAATGGATACTGCCCAACAGGTGTTGCATCGCCGACCTCCCCTACGATACCGTAGTTCGCATCGGCAGGGGTGGGCTCGTCGTCGCCCCAGGGATATTTCTTCCCCGCAAGCCTGCCGCGCGCCGCATATTCCCACTCCGCCTCCGTCGGCAGCCGCTTACCAGCCCATGCCGCACACACCGTCGCCGCATACCAACTCACAGAAACCACCGGATGGTTGGCTTTGCCAGCGGGATAGGCGTTACCAAGCCACTCATCAAGGTAATCCCCCTCGTGAAACCTGGCCGCAATGTTGTCCTTTTGCCACAACGGATTCGCATCGACAAACGCCTTAAACTGCGCATTCGTCACCTCGTATGTGTCCATATAGAACGCATCCAAGTGGACGGTATGCACCGGCCCTTCGTCATCATCTGCATCCGCGTCCGTGCTGCCCATCTCAAATGACCTGGCAGGAATCAGAACCATCCCCTCAGGCGGCGGCGTAGGCAGCGGGTGATGATAGGCTTGTCGATAGGCTTATTACCTTGACTGCGGCCGACCATCGCGAAGAGACAGACCGCCAGAACCCTGAACATGCCTAAATGTTTCAACATCATAAAAATTTTCCTTTGATCCGTGTGACAAAGGTGATGCTGACATCAATGGCGTTGCCGGCAGCGTCGGAAACTTTACCTGCGATAACGTAGGTAGTCTCATTGGCGAGTTCCCTACCCTTGACGAGTTCCAAGGTGCCGGTGGTGCCTTCAACTTTGCCAACCCAGCCGACATCATCACCAGCCTCGGTCTGCAGGGCGATGTTTCCGAAGACTTCCTCGCTGAAGATAAACTCAATCTTCCCGTCGGTGTTAATGGGTACAGGATCGACATCTATGTCGCCATCCCGCAACGTGCCACCCGTGACTCTCGGCGCGGTGGTATCCGGTGCGATGACAGTATAATGTAAAGTCACTCTGTCCGAATCCCAGTCCCAGAAGACCGTCAGTATCAAATTCCCAGGAGCAAACGGCCCAGTGATAGTCACTCTACTGCCAATCACGGTTATAGTGCCATGCGTCGCCGAGACATCTAGAGGTATCCCATCAAAGAGGACAGTAATAGTTGTCTCCGGCTGAATAGTGCTTCCACTTACCGGGACTGCCTCGATAAACACAACCGGCGGCTCATCTTCTTCCAACTCATCTTCTTCCGGCTCATCTTCCTGCGGCGGAACCTCAACAGTATAACTCAAAAGGACTGCATCCCCTTCCCATTTGAGCCCCAGTGTCAAAGACCCAGCATCAAACGGCCCAGCAATACTCACCGTCTTGCCACCCAGAGTTGCAGTGCCACCCGTAACCTCTAGACCCGCGGGCATCCCATCAAAGGTGACAGTAATAGTTGCATCGTTCTGAATAGTGCTACCGGCCACCGGATCCGCCGAGATAAACTTAACCGGCTCCTCTTCTTCCGGCGGCGGATCTTCCGAACCACAGCCGCCCATCGCCATCGCGAAGAGACAGACCGCCAGAACCCCGAACATGCCTAAATGTTTCAACATCATAAAAAATCTCCTTTAAGAAACCCCGCCGCAGAAAATCCCAATGCCATGATTCCCTTTAAAAAAGGGCAGACATGGCAATCGGCGAGGTAATAAACGATTGATGCCTTAAGACTCAAGGCGTAATAGCCCTCATGCAACGAAAACCGATGGCACCGGCCGTGCCCGACGGCATTCAGGCACCAGCAAGCCGATGCCTGAACACTTCCTACGGATTACCGATGCAAGCAGCGTTAATCTTCCCACATTACAGTGGTTAGTTCTCCGGTGCTGGTTGGAAAATCTACTTCCAAACGTTCTCCAATCCAACGGTACGAGGTACGATCTGTGGTACCGTTATCCTCGGTTATCATGAGAGTTGTCTCAGTTGCGCTCTAAGACGGACCTAACCCGCTTATGGCAGTCCCATTATCCCACCGAACAATCATGCTCCAATAACCGGTGGGTAAGAGAGTGAACGTTCCCGTGACAGTTGGGGGAGGACACCACATCACGGACACCGGATGTGCTGCATCTCGCGGGGCCCGGGCAAGTCTACGGTGACCTCATTAGCAATGGAAGAATTAATTCGCTGGTTCACGTTTATCGTTTCTTGTTTGGTTTCGGTCTCGCGGTGACGCGTTTTTCGCGCGTATCTCACCACGTTTGCATTAATGATACACGAACATGCAATAAATGTCAAACATTTCTTTGCGAGAAATCGTGGAAATGTTGACAATTAACCACATTCTACATGAATTTCGGTTTTTTTGTCAACGTTTTTCTACGAAAAATCGTAAAAATGTTTAAAACTGAGTTTATTTTAGCAAATTTTGCGTTTTTTGTCAAGGTTATTTCGCGAAAAAAACGCTGCTGCTACCGTAGCGCGGGGGCCTGTCCCCCGCGATCTACCGACCGAAACGAGAACCGTCCGCAGCCCGGAGGCCACGGACGTTTGCTGTTAAGACCGAGGCACGGCGAGGGACAGGCCCTCGCCCTACGGTTCGGGGGCACGGTTTGGATAGCCACGAAAGAAAAAGCATATTAAGGTCCTACAGACCTTAGCCACCTTCGCGTCGCATTGCTCTATAGACATTACGGTCTTACGGACCTAAAGAGACGTTTTATCGTGCTAAAACAAACATGCATCGAGACCAGGAGGTCTCTCCTACTCTAAAGAGACGTTTTATACAGTTTGACAAAATGTGAGATTGCCTGTAAAATATAATGCATATTACTCCAATAAGGATACAACGCATGATCCAAACTGCTTACAAGGAAGCGTATCGTCCGCAATTCCATTTCACGCCGAAAACGAATTGGACGAACGACCCGAACGGCTTAATCCACTACAAAGGCGAGTTCCATCTCTTCTTCCAGCACAACCCCTTCGGCATCGATTGGGGAAATATGACATGGGGACACGCTGTCAGTCCAGATTTGGTGCATTGGAAACAACTGCCGCACGCGCTTCATCCCGATGAACTCGGCACGATTTTCTCCGGTTCCGGTGTCGTTGACTGGAACAATACCGGGGGATTCCAGACCGGCGACGAAGCGGTGCTGGTAAATTTCTATACCTCTGCCGGGAGTCACGCTCCCGAACCGGTGCCGTTTACGCAAAGCATCGCCTATAGCAACGACCGGGGTAGAAGTTGGACGAAATATGAGGGAAATCCTGTCATTGAGCACATCGTCGGGAGCAACCGCGATCCGAAGGTGATTTGGCATGAACCGACGCAAAAGTGGATAATGGCACTTTACCTTGACAAAAACGACTACGCGCTGTTCGGTTCAACGAACCTCAAGGAGTGGACGCGGCTCTCCGATTTACAGATTCCGGACACGGAATGCCCGGATATTTTTGAGTTGCCGGTTGATGGGGATGCGGAGAATACCCGGTGGGTTTTCTGGGGCGCAGCCGGGAAGTATTACGTTGGCGATTTTGATGGCACCACTTTTACGCCGGAAGACGATGCACATCGCGCAGACTACGGTGCCAATTTCTACGCCGCGCAAACGTGGAGTGATGTCCCTGCCTCGGACGGCCGCTGCATCCAGATTGCATGGATGAGCGGCAGTAAGCCGCCGGAGATGCCCTTTAATCAGCAGATGAGTTTCCCCTGTGAATTGACGCTTCGGACAACGTCGGAAGGCATCCGCTTGCATCGGGAGCCGGTGGCCGAGATTGAGACTCTCCATGCCTACACGCACGCTTGGAGCAACATCGCGCTGAAACCGGGCGAAGACCTGCTGGCAGGTTTAACAGGCGAACTGTTTGATATCCGTGCTGAAGTGGAGTTAAACGGTGCATCCGCTGTCGGTTTCAAAATTCGCGGCGAAGATGTCCGTTACGATGTCGCTGAGAAGCAGCTCACCTTTCTTGAGCGCAGCGGACCGCTCGTGCCGCAAGATGGCAAGATTCGGCTGCACCTTCTCGTAGATCGTATCTCCATAGAGGCGTTCGGCAACAACGGCGCACTCTCAATGACTTCATATTTTCTTCCAGAGTTGGATAACGCGGACATCGGTATTTACGCGGAGGGCGGCACGGCAACGCTGGTATCGCTGAAGGTGCATGAGTTGAAGTCGGCGTGGGTATAATAGAGGGGATTTCATATATCAATGCCTTCCCGGTAGGAGGGACATCCCTGTCCCGATACGCACCACATCGAGACCAGGAGGTCTCTCCTACGGGGAAGCCGCCTTGCAGCGAGACTCTCTGGTAGGAGGGACATCCCTGTCCCGATATGAAATCGAGACCAGGAGGTCTCTCCTACGGGGAAGACATCGCTTGCATCGAGACCGGGAGGCTAGGTATAGAGCGTCGCTATCAAATTGCGTCTGCCGCCTTGATTGCGGAATTCGCAGAGATAGATGCCCTGCCACACGCCTAAATCCAAGCGATAATTCGCAATTGGGACGGACACGGCGAATCCGACAAGCGACGCTTTAATATGCGCGGGCATATCGTCATCGCCTTCTATCGTATGCCGATAAAAGGGTTCGCGCTCTTTAACGAGCCGGTCGAAACTGTTGGCGAAGTCTTCCCGCACCGTCGCATCGGCGTTTTCGTTGATGGTGAGTCCTGCCGACGTATGCTTGATAAACAGGTGCAGGATGCCATCTTTCGGCAGTTCACCGACGGATTTCAGGATTTCATCGGTGATGAGATGAAACCCGCGCGGGTATTCGGGTAGAGTGAACTCAATGTGTTGAATCATCAGGACAGTTTGCTCCAAAAAAGAAGAGGTTTTGTATCAATGGATATTATCTGTGCTTCGATTTGCTACCGAGGTTACGCTGAAGATGAGGTAGCCGCAACGTTGGAATACGCGCCAAAAATCGGTTACCGTCTCATGGAAATTCACGGGCCCCTGATCTGGAGCGTTGATGCCGCACACGCGTTTGACGCGGACAGCATGAAAGCAAAAATTGACGCATCCGGCATGCGATGCGCGGGGCTCTATCCTCCAGGATGGGGTGGACAGGACGATGCCGATGTCCGCGCCCGCGCCGAGGCAATTGCAAAATGTGCTGAGATTGCCTCGGCACTCAACGCAACGCACCTCACAACGAGCGGTGCGCAACGCCGGACAGAGCCTGGTGCGTTAGACAGAGTCATCGCTTGCGTGCAAGAAGTGTTGGCACGCATACCCGCCGAAAGTCCCATCAAGTTGACGCTTGAGCCGCACCACGGGAACGTTCTCCAGCAACCAGAGGATTTCCAACGCGTGCTTGACGTGATTCCCGATGAACGGGTGGGTATCTGTATTGATACCGGGCATTTCCACACGTCAGGTGTTGACACGTTGGCGGCGATTCGGCAATTCGCTTCGCGCATCTATGCCGTGCATCTGAAGGACCATCTCGGTGCAGTATCTGTCGGCATCGGGCGCGGAGAACTTGACCTGCAGCAGATTATCGGCACCCTGCAAGAAGTCGGCTACTCAGGCGATTTGACGCTGGAGTTGGAAGTGGAAGACCCCGAGAACTTGCCTCGCTATACAGAGGAGGCTTATTTCTATCTCAGCGGAATGCTAGGGCTGCAGCTATAACTTTTCCGAAGCGCGTTTAGTTCTCCAACCAGAAGGCATCGGGCCCACCTCTGTAGTTCGGGATCGCCCGATCCCGAACGGGTCAAGATCAGGCGATTTTGACCTATAGGGGGCATGCGGTCTGACACCAAAACGCATGGCGAGGGACAGGTTTTCCCACCGCCCTACGTGAAGGGGCGGCGTTTTTTTCCCGTAGCGCGGGGCCTGTCACCGCAACGTTGAGCGATTTATGAAACACCCACGTGTTACCCGCGTCCGACATAGAGCTGCCCTACCGGTAGCACCGTCGCCTCCAACATATTGATATTCGGGGGTAGCGTTGCCATGAGGACAGCGGCTTGCGCCAGATCATCCACGTCCATCATCGGTTCAGTGGGCGGCTGCGGCCGGTTTTGGACGCGCTCAACATAGGTGTTGCCGGGTTGCAAGCAGCTCGCCGTGATGCCGTGCGGTCTGCCTTCTAATGCAGTCACTTGCGTTAATCCCCAGATGCCGAATTTACTGGCACTATAAGGCGCGGTGCGCGGGCGAACGCGGTGCGCGGAAATACTGCCGACGTTGATGATGCGTCCGCCTTGTCCCTGCGCCTTCATAATCCGCACTGCTTCCCGCGTGCAGAGGAAAGGCGCGCGGAGGTTCACCCCGATAACCCAGTCCCATGCCTCGGTTGAGAGTTCGTCGATTGGGCCGCCATCAAACGCGCCAGCGTTGTTTACCATGATGTCCAGCCTGCCGTATTCCGCCATCGCTTTCTCAAAGAGTGCCTGAATCTGTGCCTCATCCGTCACATCGGTGGGCACAGCCAAGACACGTGTGCCATTTGCGCGGATTTCATCGGCGGTTTGCGCTAACAACTCGGCATTTCGCGCCGCGATGGTGAGGGATGCGCCTTCGGCGGCGAGTCCTTTGGCAATGCCTTTACCGATGCCGCGGTTGCCGCCTGTCACAATTGCGACTTTTCCGTCTAATTGTCCCATTATGAATTCTCCTATTTTCGTTGTTCTCAGCGTTAGCGTGGCGGGGGACAGGCCCCCGCCCTACGTATAGAGTAAGCGTCTCCATATTTTTAGCATGGCGGGGGACAGGCCCCCGCCCTACGTAAGTGAGTGTTTCCATGTTCCTAGCGTTTAGCATGGCGGGGGACAGGCCCCCGCCCTACGTAAGCAAGGCGGTTTTTGGCACGGCAGGGGACAGGCCCCGCCCTACGTACGCGAGTCTGACAACAGTTCTGCTAACAAACTTTCGGTTCTAACTGCATGCGTTTTGTCGCCAGCGAGCCGCATCGTAGCGAGATGCGCGTGTAAGAACGCCACGTCTGCAGGGGTATCCACATCATACCACGGCGGCAGGAGCCCCAGTGTTGCGCCTGTTGAAAGCACGCGATCGACCGTCTGTTGGAAAACGGACTCAGTGCTCCACGCGATGTCCTCAAAAACAAAAGGCACTGTCTTCGCGAGGTTCACCGCAGAAAATCCGATGAGGTAATAGCCTCCATCCATACTCGGTCCCAGCACAACATCCCGCGAGTCAAGCGTCGCAATTGCTTGAGAAACGAACGAAAGTGGCAGCGTCGGGCTGTCGGAACCAACGATTAAAATCTTCGGATACCCTCGTTCGGCTGCCCACTGCGTCGCTGAGATGAGGCGTTCTCCGAGGTTATCGCCAACTTGCGGTATGTAGATGGCATCTTTCCCGATTAACGCTTGTAAATCGGGGAGACTCTCTGGTGGTGTATACGCGATAATCCGCGCGGCATTGGGCAGTGCAGCGAGCGTTTCGCACCAATCCATGAGAAACGCGCGATATAACCGTGCCGCTTGCTTAGGCGATAGTTGGGGAATAAGCCGCGTTTTGACCTGGTGCGGCATCGGGTTCTTCGCGAAGATGATTAAACACGTTTTCATCTTGTTTCCGCTGAATCTTGCTTGTTGACGACTTCAATGTAGAAGTCCACCGTGCCTTCAAAAGCGTCGCGCAGTTCCTCGTCGGTATCTCCGTGAAAACCGACAATATCCTCAATATTAATAACGTGGCCGACAAAGCAGCCATCCTCTTCGCTATAGTGAATTTCGGCGGTATAGCCCCGATGCGTCATTGTTTTCATGGTGTTATCCCTATCTTTTCTAAGAAAATCCGCGCGTCGCGAATAAGTATACCACGTTAACTGAGGATGTTTCATAAATCCCCGTAGGAGAGACCTCCTGGTCTCGATGCAATAGGACAGCGCGCCTATCGGGGTCGCGGCGGCAGAAAGCCCCCCCCTTCATCGTAGGGCGAGGGCCTGTCCCTCGCCAGTGCTCGCGCAATCCAACGCGCGCGGGGGACAGGCCCCCGCGCTACGACGAAAAAAACGTCTCTTAGGTCCTAAAGGACCTAAAACGCCCCTCTTGCCGATGGCCAACGCGGGGGACAGGCCCCCGCGCTACGGGAATATCGAGACCCGGAGGTCTCTCCTACCGGAAATCGAGCCCCGAGGTCTCTCCTACCGAACGCATCGAAATATGAAACACCCTCACGTTAACTCGGAAAATGGCAAAGGAAAAACCGACTACCTGTCCTCAATTAACTCGCGAACCGGCGGATTCTCTGGTGCCGCGGGCGGACGTTGACTTAACCACCACGCCAACACCATCGCAAAGCACACAAGGATAATCGCGGTGAATGCTATCGGGATGCCTTTTACCTGCCCCTCACTCGCATCGATCTGGGACTTGGCAACAATGGCAGAGACCACGCTAACCAGCGAAAGCCCGAGGATAACTGCCCACGGCATCTGAAAAAGCGAAGCGAATAGGGCAATAACTGCAACGGAAAGACTCAGTGTGGCAAGCGCGTTGTAGGGACGCGTATCGCCGGCATCGGAGGAGAGAGTGTCGGCATGTCCAGGCAAAATCGGGACAGGGGCACCCTCTTGGTACGTCATCTCAATGAGGCGAATAAATTCCGCCAGCACTTTTTCCTGTCGAATCCACTCAAAAAGCGTGGGGTATTCGTGCCGGAGGAGGATGACAAACTCTTGACGTTGCGCGCTAAAATCGGTGAACTCTTCCCATTCGTTTTCTGGCACGGTGATAAACGGTTCAGGTCCGACGCGAATCTCATATCCTTTCTCAGGCACATAGACAACACTGCCGAGTCCTTCGCGTTCGGCAAGCGTTAATTCCCCAGAATCTGTCGAATCCTGCTGTTGGCTTTCCGCTGCGGCGACGGCGGCTAAATCGCGCTGCTTGAGCACTTCCGCCGCTTCCTCGTGCCGGTTCGCCATCTCGTTATCCGTAATGGCAACGCCGATGCGGCTTACCAACTCCATAGCGGCAACCTGATGTTCCTGCTCCACTAACAGCGCGATTTGGCGTTCTGAGCGGACCTTGAGTGGACGGCATCGGATTTGCTGTGCCTCCAACGTCGTCTGAACAAGTTTTGCTTCCCACTCGTCTTTAGTGCGATGGATCTCCACCCAATTTGAAGGATGGGACCCCTCTGAACCTACTAATTGAGAAGCCTGTTCTAGTGTGCCGCTGCCGACTTTTATGTCGTTATACGGAGGCGTGGTAACCGTTTTTCTTGTTTCCATTTTCACAGCCCTGTCATACCCCGCGTTTGTCGCCCCAGATATCTACATGCACGCGCGGCGAATAGCGATACCCGTTCGCTTTACAGAGTTCAACCAGCCATTCCTGCTTCTGCTGGAGCATCTGCGGCGTTATCCCTTGAGGCATCAGCAGAATTGTCTCGGCAGGAATGCCGATGTCCGCCTGCAACGCTTGAATTTCCGCCAAGTCATCGGGGGTATCTACGACAAATTTGACTTGGCACGGATACGCATCCAAAAACTTGCGGATAACGTCAGGCCGAATGCGTTCGCGCTCGTGCCGTTTGAAAAAGCGATTGTCCACCGGCGGATTCGAGTTGCGCAACTTCGGGCTCATCGAAATGAGGTGCGCCGCAACCTCTGCGAAGACCGTGGCGTTTGTCTCAATTGTGATGTGATGCTCACGCTTATCTAATTCGCGACAGAGGGCAATCAACGCCGCTGTCTGAATAAACGGTTCACCGCCAGTGATGACGACATGCTTGCAACCGTATTGCGCAATCGCCGCAACGCTTTCCGCGACGGTAATGTCCCTGTTTTCCGGCTCCCATGAAGTGTAAGGCGTGTCGCACCAAACGCAACGCAGGTTGCAATAGCTGGTCCGGAAGAAAACAGAGGGGACTCCGATGAGCTGCCCTTCGCCTTGGATGGTGTGGAAGAGTTCGCTGTATTTCATGGTTCTAACTAAGCGTGTGGTTGCATGGCGAGGGACAGGCCCTCGCCCTACGGGTTAAGAAGTCGTCAAAGCACAGCGAGGGACAGGCCCTCGCCCTACGGTGCCAGGAACCGTTCTTAGTCCCGTAGCGCGGGGGCCCTCGGATGCCATCCGCGCATCCGAGCGGGTTTCCCCCGCGTTCGTTGCATGGCGAGGGACAGGCCCTCGCCCTACGGTGCCAGGAACCGTTCTTAGTCCCGTAGCGCGGGGGCCTGTCCCCCGCGTTCGTTGGCTTGCGCGGATGCTGGCGAGGGACAGGCCCTCGCCCTACGGGTTAAGAAGTCATCTATCCCTCGCCTCACAGACAACTAAGCCTCAATGAGTTCGATCTGGACGTTGTCGGGGCCCTTGAAAAACGCCATCATCAGGCCGGAGGGTTTCAGATCTTCAAGTTCTGCCCCTTTTGCCTGCAATTCGGCGACGGCTGCATCCAAGTCTTCGACGGTAAAGGCGAGTTGGTAGACACCCCAGCGCGGGTTGCCGCTGGTGGCCTCTATCTCCATGTCGCCCAGTTTCGGGGAGAGGAAAATCCGTTCCCCACCGATGTCCATTCGGACAATCTTCAAGCCCCGCACCTCAACGGTTTCGGTGACTTTTCCATCAAACATCTCTTGATAGTACTGAATCGCGCCCCCCAGGTCTTCGCACCGGAGGTGGACGTGGTGAAATGTGTATGCCATAATGAAATCTCCTATAAACATTGCACGCCTCACGGCGTTTTGAAAGAATTGAACGTCTTCTCTGATTTCTTCGCGCCGCAACGGAAGCGCGGACTTTGTCAAGTTATGTCTATTTTCGCATAACGTTGATAATTTGTCAAGTTATTTTTCGAGAGTTTTTTTCGTAATGGAAACGATTGCGAGGGACAGGCCCTCGCACTACGGGCATCCAGCATTTTTGACATTCTAAACGCGATATGGTATCATAACTTCTGTTTGAAGGAGGAACAAGCCTGATGTTACTTAACCAATGGACGACACTTCAATCGACACATATCCGCCGCCTTGCATCCGAACTCGCAAAGCGAGAGATGCCCATGATTGTGCTATTGGAGCCCATCGCTGATTTTGAAGAGCTCCTTACGTTCGTGGCAGCGCGCCCTACGCCAATTGCATTCGCACCACAGGAGCCGGCATGGAGACTTGAATCTGTGGCGGCACGCGTGCGAGAAGCAATTGCTATCGCCGCCCATGAACCGCTCAACGATGACGACTGGGAGCCGCTGGCGCGTATACTCCTAGAGCACGCTGAATATCTTTATACCTATCCGGATGCCGCCACCGCGCGTGAGAAATTAGACGCTGGCACCGCGCTCGCATTGGCTAGCAGTGTGTGCCGTTGCGTGCCGCAAGCGGATTTGTGGCGACTCGCCGCGTTCGGACGCATTGCCAACTCCCTCGCCGAAGTCGCGCCAGCCGCCGCCGACACACATCTGATTGAGCCGTTGGACATCGCCTTTTCGTTGGCAAACGAACTGAATCTGCCGATTTTAGAGTCTGCGCGTTCTGTCTATAACACTGTGCGAGAATCGCGGGCGTTTATGTCAAAGAACCGTATCAATTTTCCCTTAACGTCCCCAGGTCTTTTTCGCCAACTCAATTTAGATTTTCGGGGGATGGAACGGGTTAAATCTGCCGTTTTGAAAGGCGACTTCGCCGCTGCAACATCGGCTTACACGGAATTTCGTCGGCGGTTTTTAGCGGAATTTGATGTAGACTTGATGCTGGAAAGATCCGATACTGCCGACACTGCCAAATCCTATCTCGATGCGCTGCTTCGGCTGTCCATTCACCCAGCACCTGCAATTTCGGGAACTACAGAGATAGGCATTGCCGCGCTGCTATTCCCGGAATTCCGCGGGAGTAAGCAGCTTCTCGCGCTTGCGTTACACCGCTATCAGTGGATAACCGAAGCCTTCTTCTATCCCGACGGTTTTCACCGAGAGCGGACGTTGCGCGCCCAAGTTGACGCAATCGCCGACTTCGCCAGATTTCTGCGCTTTAAGCGCACAGCGGAGTTACGTCCCTTCCTTGAAAAACTGATAGAAGCATGCCTCGCTTTGAGCCATCCAAATCTTACTTTTCCCGAACTCGGTGCGGAGCCTGCTCCCAATTTCCACGCTGATGAACTGCACGACAGCATCAAACCACAGACGACATCACATGCGCTGCCTGACACCGGCTACTACGTGATGCGAGACGGTAGCGGGCTTGATGCACAGTATCTGCTTTTCGATGTCGCCGAATTGGAGATTCGTTCCCTCTTCGCGCACGGAAGACCTCTCCTTGCACGGCGAGAGACAGGAACGCGTCTTACGGGCTCAGGAATGAGTTCCGCCGAGCGCGATGCCTCTGATACCCGATGGATAACCACCGCTACTTTCGATTTTGTGGAGAGTTGGCACAAAGCGCGCGACGTTCATCGGAAACGTTCCATTTTTTATGTGAAGGGCATCTACTTCATCATGCACGATTTATCTCTCGGCGAAGGAAATCAGACTTTTCGCCTCGTCCCGCAGCAGGATAGACACCTTTTCATTGACACCGTGGGTGACACTGATAAATTCTCGGCGGTTTTGAACACCCTCTTGTTCCCAATGAAACCTGATATTGAAAAGTTTCCCACCCTTGTCTCTATTGCTGTTAACACAGATGCTGACGTGTTGGCAACCGGCTTCACGGTAGAGGTGAATGGCGTAACGGACACGTTTCTCATCTCGGATGATGGCTTCGCGGCGATGTCTACGGCGGATATTGAATTTGTCGGGGAATACCTCTTTTTGCGGGGTGAGCGGTTCGTGATGCTTAACGCGCGGTATCTCAAAGTAGGCGATAACATCCTTGCCGATTTTGATGAACCGCGCGAAAGTTATGTGCGAATGTAGTTGCTCATGGATAACGCTATGCGTGTTTGGGAGCAAGCAATAACCGACATCCCCTGCATCCCTTTCCAAAGCGAAGACGCGGATATCCTGTCGCAATTCGCAGAAACCCTCTAGGCACAACGTGTCACCTGGTTCTCTTTCGCGCGGTAATTTTAGCGAGTGTGTTTCATAAATCCGTTGGAGTGCCCTCCCGATCTCAATGCACGCGATGTTCCTTGTAGGCGCGCCCTCCTGGTCTCAATGTGGTTCGTATCGGGACAAGGATGTCCCTCCTACCGGAAGGCATCAGGCCCACCTCTGTAGTTCGGGAGTGCCCGCTCCCGAACAGATCAGGAGCAGGTGCTCCTGCCCTACAGGGGTGACGCGCTCTGACAGCAAAACGGATGGCGATGGACAGGCCCTCGCCTTACGTGAAGGGGGGGGCACCGTAGCGCGGGGGCCTGTCCCCCGCGATGCTGAGCGATTTATGAAACTCCCTCAATTTTAGCAAGTTCGGCAGTCATCGCCTCAGCCGCCGTTTTCGGGACAGACTCTTCTATCGCAGAATCTGCCGGGACAAACAGCTATTGGATCAGCTGCGCCTCCTGCTGACGCATCGTATCTCCAATCCATCCTTCCGAATCCGCAACGTGAGAAGACAGGAGCCGTGAACGTAATAAAAAGGATACTATCCCAACGTTCAATCGTCAAGCGGTTTTTTCAGCAATTGCAACGGTTTGCAAAAAGAGCAAGGCGTGTGACTCTGTTTCGCCCTACCCAACGGGAGAGCCTTCGCCCTTTTGCTTCTTTTGAGGACGACGCACTTCTCACGATGGAACTTACTTCCTGAGGGAGTGACGTAGACAAGGGTGTCATCATCGGGTAGAATTCCTTGCCCAATTGGTGCCCACAATCCCTTTTCGGTTGTCCGTGCGCGCTCCTCGTAATGCGTAAACAAGGTAAGATGCTCAAACGTTGCCTGCGTGTTCACCTGCGCGTAACCTTGCCGCACCACTTCCAGATTCACAAACAACTCATCTGGCGCGCGGCGGAGATACGCCTGTAAATTTCCAGCGGTTTCGGGCACGTCGTCCTCAAATTCGAGATAGACAGACTCACCGAGCAAGAGGTTATGCAGAAACGCCATCGCTTCTACCTGCGCTGTCTCGCTCGGGTTATCAGGATGCATCGCCTCTGGCACCTGCACGCCGATAAGTTTGACAACTGTCGGTGTGTCCTCGTAGTCAATGTTTACCGTGGCGGCATCGATGACTTTTAGGACTGAGAACGTGGTGTCGTCGGCGAACTCCACATCGGGATAGGGGAGGAGGCCGTTGTCGCTGTAATAGACGGATGCGCCTCCGAAAATGAGGAGTAGTGTTATGAAGATTTTTAATTTCATAGATAAATCCTCCGTTGCAAACCAGCGGATAGTTTACGTTTTACCGAACAACTACGTTGGCACTCGCCGCTGTTGCTAAATCTGCTAACTTGATTGGCGACGAAGATACGACTCCCGGATAGAACCATACCGATGCGCAAATTGCTGATGCTCCGGACTACGTTTTAGCATTTGGTGACCTCTTCCCTCTTGTTCGGAATGGCAACCGAAGCAAAGAGATATAAGGTTCTCTGGAGTATTATTCTGTTTGTCGCGGTCTATGTGATGTGCATGGAGAAAACGGCTATCGTTTTTAAGATTAATACCGCATTCCATACATCTCCAATTAGCCCTTTCGCGACATGCCAATGAGATATATTTCCAACCTGCCGGATAACCAGATGTTCTATCAACGGTCAGCGGAGCGGTGAGAGGCCCGTAGAGTCCATCTATCGGCGGCAGTTCATAGGCATCGTCAATTGCCTGAAACCAGGCATCTAGCGAAAACTCCATATCCGAACCATCAAAGAAGTCGACCCAACTAAAAGAAGGTTCGCCAAACCAAGTCTGTTGACCGAATCGATTTGGGGCACAGTCCCTCTGGAGTTTTTTTAGACAACTTTTGCAGATTTCTAGTGTCTTCGTCGCTGGTTCGGTGTGTCCGGGAAAATAGAGGAGGAATTCCCCATCTGTCCGGCGCGTCAGGACATAACGGGCCGCTTTGCCCCGAGTTCGCATGCCCTTGATTACAGGACAATTTACAATGTGATATTTAGGGAGGTCACCCTTTACATCTCGGATATAGAGAATCACCTTTCTGCCTTTGAATACGAGACTACCATCAGGGTGTTCGTTAATCAAATTAAGGTTCTCTGAAGCTACGCCATCCTGACTGAGTAGTTGTCTGTCAATATCAGGATCAAATGTCAGTAAAGGAGCCCCTAGTTGCTTGCGCAGCCTATTTAATCCATCGTGATTATGGAAATCAGGCAACTTCAATTCATTTCCTCCTATTGATTGAATTCCTCTAGAAGTTCCTTAATCTCGTCAATGAGTTTCTCGGATTCTGTGACAACCCGAAACTCAACGCGACGCGATGCCTCTTGATTCTCCATCAGAAGGTTCACAACCCGTTCTCGTGTCTCCGGTTTAAGATGAGCGAACCTTTGAATAGCGGCTACAGATTCAACAATGTCCGCTATCGTGATATTTTCGTTACCCCGTGATTCTGCAATTTCGCGGAGAACCTGCCGATGCAACTGTCTCACTAACTCTGCCGGGATTCCCGTTTCCCTCCTCACGGCATCATAAGGGTTCACTACGGATGAACGATTTCCTACCAAATCCGGAATGAGTTGGCTAGAGGATAACCCATTGGCAGTTAACTTTTTCTTAAGCCACTCCCTATTCTGGATTACCCCAGGATGCCCAATCTGCAGAACATAGCGGAGCACGTTTCTCGCCCGGTTTTGCGATAACTCCATGTTGTTAATGTAGGCCTCGTCCCGCGCGACCTGCAAGAACCATTCGCTAGAGGTATGGCCTTCAATGCGGATTTCCGCGATACTATCCCTATATTCAGGCTTCGTCAGGATTGCGACGTACCGCGGAAAGAAATCACGTAAGACGTTCTTAAACGCGTCTGGAACGGTAGCCTTTCCTTGGGTAAAAGGTTTCCCAAAGCGGATCGAGAGGCTTTCTATGTCTAAATAGCCGCGCCACTTTGTCCTGAATAGCTGTCTTTTGGTAGGAGTGCCTTCAAACTCCGCATGCAACTCTTCGGACAGTTGGGCTTGCAAATTTTTGTAAGCCCCCAGGAGGTCTTCAATCTTAACCTGAAGACCCTTAATCCGATTTGATTCACGTTCTGCATTCGCCCTATGACGGTCGGCATTTACCATGTAACTAATGGCAATAAAGAGAAATATCACCATCAACCCGGCCATTACGTCAGATATGGAGACCCAATGCTCCTCAGTTTCCTGCGTCCTTAATCCAAACAATTTTCCAACCCTCTTAGTTTCTTCCGTTGGTTCCCGGCTGACACCGCTAGGATGGATTATCATCATCCGGTGGACTGCCTTTTGCAATAGTCAAAACCCGACGCAGTTCCTCCGTTAATGGACGGTAATCTTCAGCAAACGTTTTAGACAGACTGGCGAGTTGATCTGCTAAACTTCCTAAGGCTTTCTTCAGTTGTTCCTCAAGAGCTTTATCCAGACAATCCACTTGATCAATCATGTGCTGAGTACTTTTACGGAGTGCCTCATCCAACGCATCAGTTTGTCTTTTCAATGCATCGCGCTGGCTTGCTATGCTTTTATTCGAGGCTTTAATCGCGGTATCAACGGATGCAGAAAAGTCCTTGGTGAGTTTGTCCAAGTTATTCTGGATAAGCGGAATTGCTTCTTGCGCTCTCTTGCGCAATTCGCTAAACGCCACCAACTGATCATTCAACGTGTGGAGGATAGGATCCAATTTTTCAGCGCAGGCAACAATGCTCTCACTGCGTTCCGAGATCAAGCGCGAGGATTTCGCTACGTCTTCCAGCGAGTCGCGAGCCTTTTCAAAAGTCTTAGCGGCATCTCCCAATCCATTGATAAGTTCACTCATCCGTGTGATAAGTTCACTCATCTGTTGGCCGTATTGCTTTTGCCATGTTACGGTTTGCCTAACAGCCTCGTTTAACTCCTTGAAGTTATCCCCAAACTGCTCAGTAATCTTCGCGTTGAACTTCTCAATGACGGTTTTAAGGGCCTCAATCAGTTCCTCGGTGGCAAGTTCCGCTACACTTTCAGCAACATTCTCTGAAAACGCCCGAAATTCACCTACCAACTGCCCCAATTGGGTAAGCATGGCTTTTTGAACATCTTCCAATGCCTTCAATGTCTCCCGGGTTTTGTCTCCCTCTTCCTTTCCCAATTTCGCTAATTGATCATGATTCGCCCTAACTACTGCCTTTAATTTCCGCAGTTCGGTGTGCGTCGTGCCCTGCCCACCGGTAAGGGAATCACGAATCTGATTTAGCACAGTAATAGGATTTTCCTGTGCGCCCGGACCTATCTTTTGAAATAGGGAACCAAATTTCAAGATGAGCGAGGACCCGATACCCACAACGGAAGTCAGGAAGGCGAGTTTGAGTCCCTCCAATAAGGGACCAATGCTTCCTTCAATATTCGTGACCTCAAAACGCCAAAGTCCGACGAAGATACCCAGGAACGTTCCAAAGATACCCACAACGGTTAAGATTGATGCCCACGCGTTAGTCCGTGTATGCCAAGCGTTATCTTCCGTGGATAATTTCCGCCAAGCGACAACCAACAAGACAATTTGGATGGAAACAAAGAGAACCAGAAGCAAATTTCCCATAAAACACCTTTGCGGCATAAAATAATACGTTAATTTTTGCACAAAGGGTACAAAAAGTCTAGAAAATTCGGCAATCTGCGCGAAGCGATTTTCAGAAATTCCTATGGATTGCACTGAAGGCACGGTAAGTAATACCGTTCAGCATCTTCCCGTGATATCGAAATGCGAGTTTTTCGCAATAAACCGCAACTCGCACGATGATACTTACTCCCTGCTGGCGTAATGTAGACAGCAGTATCAGCAGTCGGTAATGCTTGAGACGCTGTGACATCCTCCCGAACGTTTTCTTTCGCCTGCCACAAGCCTTTCTTCACCACTCGGGCGCGCCCTTCGTAGGACGAAAACTCCGAGAGGTGCGAGAACGGAACCAGCGTATTCACTTGCGCGTAGCCTTGCCGCACTACCTCTAAATTCACGAATAACTTGTCAGGCGCGCGGTAGAGATACGCCTGCAAATCTCCTGCGGTCTCCGGCGTATCTGTCTCAAATTGGAGATAGACAGACTCACCGAGCAAAAGGTTGTGCAGGAACGCGGTCGCCTCTTCCCGCGCTACTTCAACCGGGTTATCGGGATGCATCGCCGCTGGCACCTGCACGCCGATGAGTTTGACAACTGTCGGGTTGCCTTCGTAGTGAATCTCTACCGTGGCGGCATCGGTGACTTTTAGCACGGGAAACGTGGCTGCGTCGGTAAAGTCCTCTGCGGGATAAGGCAACAGGCCGTCGTCGCTGTAATAGATGGATACGAATCCGAAAACGAGGAATAGGGTTACGAAGATTTTTAATTTCATGGATAAATCCTCCGTTGCTGAGGCTTTGCTGTTGGAAGTAGGGTTAGGTTTTAGTCTCGCGTGGAAGATATGATACAAGAAGTGGGGTTAAATGTCAAGGGAAAATGACGAAAAAAACGCGGCGCGAGGCATTGAGTCCTTCGCGCCGCGTGCTGGTGAATTCTCATCCTACTGCTTCTTCAGACGGATAGCCTGACGCACCAACTCAAGCAATTCCTCGTGTTGTGGGGTTTGGAGGTTGATGCCTTTAAGCACCTGTCGGACCTCTTTCAAGTCGCCGTTTTTTGCCCAGAAACTCCCGCGCAGAATTTCGGCGTATTGTGCAACAGCGGATGCCAATTGAAACGCAGGCGATGCGGCTTCAAACGTTGCTTTCAAATCTGCCGTGGAGAGAGACTTGGCGAATTCTGTCGCTTCTTCGGTACCCGGGTCTTTGTAGCGGATAGAGACTTTGGCGAGATGGCCATCACATCCGGCATTCTTATGGAGTTTCAGTTCGTAGAGGGCGGTGACGTTGTGGCCTGAACCGACATCGCCGGCATCTACGTCGTCATCGCGGAAGTCTTCGTGCTCTAGGTGGCGTTTTTCGTAGCCGAGCAATCGGAATCGACTGACTGTCTGCGGATTGAATTCTACTTGCATTTTGGCATCTTTGGCAATGACTTGCAAGGTGCCGGTCAGATTTTCGACAAAGATGCGTTTCGCCTCGGCGAGGGTATCTACATAGGCATACATCCCGTTGCCTTTGTTGGCGAGTTGTTCCATCAAGACATCGTTGTAGTTGCCCATGCCGAAGCCTACGGTAGTTAACCAGATGCCCTTGTCGAGGTAGGAGGAAACCTTGTCAAGGATCGTGTCAGGTCCTGTGTATCCGACATTGGCAACGCCATCAGAGCATAAGATTACGCGATTAATGCAATCGGCATCGAGATTCTTCGCGGCGAGTTCGTAGCCGAGATGAATTCCTTTTTCGGCATAGGTTGCGCCGGCGGGAACTAGCGATTGGATTGCGTTCAAGATGTGTTCGCGGTTCTCAACGCGGGTATGAGGTAAGACCACTTGGGCATCGGAGCCGTAAGTGACAATGCCTACCTCATCGCCTTCGCGGAGTTGGGCGACGAGGAGCGTCAAGGCGCGCTTCACCAACTCCAACCGATTCTCCATGTGCATTGAACCGGAGATATCAATGACGAACGTTAGTCGTGCATCTTTCCGGTCTGTTTCAGGGACAACGCGTCCTTTGATACCGATACGTAACATCTTCAGCCGTTTTCCTTCACCGAATTTGGAGGGCGCGCCTTCGAGATGCACGGCGAACGCTCCTTCTGTCGGCGGCGGATAGTCATAGTCAAAGGTGTTGATAAACTCCTCAACGCGAACGGCTTCTGGCGGTAGAAGGTATCCATCTCGGAGATGGCGGCGCATGATGGAATAGGAGGCGGTGTCCACATCCATTCCGAACGTTGAGCGGGTGTCGTCCTCGGTATCGATAAACGGATTGGTGCCGTGGTGATTGAAGTAGACATCGTTGTAAGGCGCATCGTTCGGCGGATTCAAGCCGGTGGAGAGGGATTGAAACTGCAGGCGCGCGTCTTGAGGCGATGGACTGTAGGCCAGAGACTCAAGGGAAAGTGAACATGGGACGGCCATGGATGTATCAGCGGACAACAGCGTCGCGAAAGATTCTGGAACGTTAACTTCATCAGAACCTCTAAGGACAAAATCGCGGTATGTCCTGACGTTTTTGGCTTTGTATTTGACGATGGCGCGGTGTTTTCCCTTGCGATGGATGGTAGCATCGTGCGAGGCACACCGGAATTCTGGGAGTTCATCCGCGCTCTCAATTGAGAGCGAGAAGACGAGCGATTCCACCTGCGCGAAGGAATCAATTGAACGCGTCTTGACGGGGATGGACAAAGGATAGGTATACCTCATCAGCACGTCAGTGTCCAGTTGCACCTGTTGTGTGTATTGGATTTGAACGCGTTGCTCCCCGTTGGGCGCGACGAGAAACTTGTGAGTGGGGATGTCACCGTCATCCGCGGACTGAGACGTGGTCTGTTCGCGGAAGCAGAGGTAGGGTGCGTCACACCCTGTCATTTGCTTTTCGGTAGACAGCGCGATACCGTCAATGCGAAGCGCGAAATCGGAAATGTCTGTGTTAAAACCGGGTGGGAAGATGCAGGCACCCTCCATTTCAACGTCACCCCGGTTTTTCAGCACCAATTCGATTTTTGTCGTCGCGATGTTATCAACGATTGCGACGTTCACTTGATACTTTTTGAGGCGGATAGGCACTGCAAAAGCATCTGTGTGAACGTGCGGCATTTTTCGATTTTTCATGGGATTTCTCCGTGTGTTTTTATTTGGTTGGTTATTGTTACAAACGCTTTGATCGGGTATTAGGTTACGTAAAGTTTAATGATAACTTGACATTTGGCGCGCGATATGCTATAATTTATTATTAGGAGGGGGTTTCATATTTCGCTGCACACCCGTAGGAGAGACCTCCCGGTCTCGATGGCACCTCGGTAGGAGAGCCTTCCTGGTCTCGATGCGTTCGGGGGGTTCCCGTAGGGCGAGGGCCTGTCCCTCGCCGTGCTTGATTGCCCTTTTCACCGTAGGGCGAGGGCCTGTCCCTCGCCATGCGCCGGTCGTGACAGCAAACGTCCGTGGTCTCTGGGTTGCGGGTGTTTTTCGCATAGGTTGAGAGATCGCGGGGGACAGGTAATTTGTCTCGTTTCTGTAGGTCAAGATCGCCTGATCTTGACCCGTTCGGGAGCAGGTGCTCCCGAACTACAGTCACTGGGGCACGCGGGCGATCTCGGGGGAAACCCGCTCGCATGCACGTGTGGCATGCGAGGGCCCCCGCGCTACGGTAGGAAAGCTGATTTTCCTCGCCAAGATGTTCCTAATCTTGGAAATCTTGGAAATCTTGGAAATCCTGCTTCAGACTATTAAGATTGCGGGGGCCTGTCCCCCGCGCTACGAACTGCGGACGTTTGAGGCATCGAGACCGGGAGGTCTCTCCTACGGGGAAGGCATTGATATATGAAACCCTCTCAATTTATTATTATGGAACAAATGGCGCAGGCTTCTCCAAGAACGCGCTTGCAAAGCACACCTACCTGTGGAAATATAGGAGGAATGTAAAATGGACATTCAACAGAATCATCGACAGAGGCGAACTTTCGGCACGCGAGGGCCGGTGAATCCGCAACAGCACTATGTTGTCGCGCGCAGGGAAGAACTCGCCGATTTCATTCAGCGTGTCAAAGAGGGACGCTACGTCGTCATTTTCGCGCCACGTCAGACGGGCAAGACGACGTTTTTCCGTTGTGCTTTGGATGTGCTTGCGAAGGAAGAATCGGATTATTTTCCGCTTGAATTGAGTCTTGAGATGTATAAAAACGTCACGACTGAGGCTTTTTACGCGAATCTCACGGAAGATATTGAGGAGGCAATTGAGGCGAGCCTCCAGCGGCGCGGGAGCGTTCCTTCGGATGCCTTAAGGCAATTCTTGGCGGATACAACGCTCACCGATCATTTCGCACTGCGGCGGTTTTTTAGGAGACTTCCGAGTCTGCTTGAAGCGCAACGGATTGTGCTCATCATTGACGAATTTTCGGGCATTCCGCCTGCTGTGGTGAGTGATTTTCTTCACACGCTGCGTCGGATTTATCACACGGATTTGTCTATTCGGAGTCCTTACAGCGTCGGCATCGTCGGCGTGAAGAATATCACGCAGTTGAACTATGACAGGAGCATCTCGCCGTTCAACATCCAAGACGAATTCTCTTTACCACCTTTCACGTTGGAACAAGTGGGGGAGCTTCTTGGGCAATACACGGCAGAAACCGGTCAGGCGTTCGCGCCGGAAGTTATTCGGACGCTGCACCGGCAGACAGGCGGACAACCGTTTCTCGTCAACCGCCTCTCGGAGATACTCACCGAGGAGATGGATATCCCGAAAAGCGAACGGATTACCCTCGCGCATTTCGCGAAAGCGCACACTGCACTCCTGCGAGAAGATAACGTGAACTTTAACCATCTCACTACTAACATCCGGCGGAATGCACGCTTTGAGAGGACCTTGATGCAGATTGCTTGCTCGGGGAAGAGTCTCCTCTTCACACCGCGCGATGAGGTTATGGAGGAACTCGCCATACACGGTGTGATCCAAAAGGGTGCCGATGGCATGTGTGAGATTGTCAATCCGATTTATCAAATCTGTATTATGCAGACATTTCAACCCGCGGTGAACGGATTGGAACGGGACTACTTCCCAGAAGATGCTTGCCCAAAAGGCTCGGATTATCTCACGCCGACTGGGGCGTTAGACATGGAGGCGTTGCTGAATAACTTTCGGGATTTCATCGCCCGCGTCGGGTTTCGCATCCTCCAAGTGCCCGGACTGCCACGGGAATCGGTAGGACAACACCTGCTCGCTAGTTATCTCGACGCATTCGTGCAGATGGTGGGTGGTGATATGTATCTCGAACTGCCAACGGGAAGGGGCCGGATGGATCTGGTGGTGTTTCACAAGAACCGCAAGTATATCGTCGAAATCAAAATTTGGCAAGGCGCTCAGGGTTATGAGGGAGGCAAGGAGCAACTCGCCGCCTATCTCAAATCGGAGGGGGTTTCGGAGGGCTACTATGTCGTATTCGACCATGGTAAGAATCCGAACCCGCGCGACGAGACAGAAACGGTGAACGGGTTCAGGATTCGGAGTTATGTGATTCCGGTGGTGCAGGAACGGCCGTCCGATCTTTCAGAGGAAGAAGCGGCATACAGGCAGGTTTCCCAATAACCTACTCTTCATTAATCCAACGGAAAGATTGGCCTCCGAATCTCCTGATAGGTAAAGTGCTGCGGATTCACGGCTGTCAGCCCAGGCGTATCCACCTCAATAATCTCGCCTGCGATGGGTTCGTAGGCGGCGCGGTAGGCAATGGCTGCTTTGACGACAATTATCTGCATCGCCTGCGGCTGAATGCCGAGACTGAGCAGTTGCTGAAGGCTAAACGGCGTTTGTCGTCTGCTTGTTAATATCACTAGTGAGCGATGCGGCGCGGCTAATTCAACTACCGCTGTCAAGCCTTGATTGTGATATTTCTGTCCGCCGTGCCGAGGTTCTGTCTCAACAAAATGCCCATCGTGGATGAGCCGGACGCGGCCCCGAATAGGCACCGGTTCACCATGTAGCGTGTCTGTCTTGCCACCGACGTTGAGCGCAACTTCTTCGCCGACCCCGGTCTGTAGACATGTCTGCACGCTTTCAACATCGCAGAGAACAACAACAAACCCGAATGCCCTCTGTTTCAGCAACTCGGCGAGAATAATGGTGCTATCCCCCGGTGAGCCGCCGCCGATGTTATCACCCATTTCGACGAGGATGACAGGATGCTTTTCGGCGTTGATGGCTTGTCGGACAGCCGTTGCTGCATCGGGTAAATCAAGCGTGAGTTGCCCGTGCACATTCCACAACATCTCCGATAACCTATCTGCTTCTTGGCGTGCGAGTTGGAGGTGCTCATCCGTAACGACGACAAAGGCGGGACCTGCTTCATACACATCGGCGTAGGGATACCCCGCGGCGACGTTC
Organism: Candidatus Poribacteria bacterium; assembly: GCA_965242965.1. Taxonomy (GTDB): domain Bacteria; phylum Poribacteria; class WGA-4E; order WGA-4E; family WGA-3G; genus AGPOR5. Next base: position 53,487 of record OZ251518.1, read on the forward strand.
GCGACGAGGACATCGTCCCGCGCTTCTAATTCGGCCGCGGCGTTCAGAATGGAACGCATCGGTTCGGCACTGGTGTTTTGATACCGGATATTGAGGAGCATCGACGGTTTTGACAGTGACTGCGTCGGCGTGATGCCCTCGGAGAGGATACGATGCATTAGGGCAAACGCCTGAAGCCCGCGTTGCCGCTGATCGATGTGCGGATTTGTTTTGTAAATCACCAATGCTGTGGAGAGGTTTACCATTTGTTCGGAAACGTTGGCGTGATGGTCCAACGTGACAACGATGGGAAATTCTGCGGGGAAAATAGCGCGTAGCCGGCGTAATAACTCGCCATCGCCATCGGGATAACTCTCCACCACCATTGCTCCGTGCAGCGCGAGGAGTAATCCTTCATAAGTCGGCGCAGAAACCTTGAGACGTTGGATGAGCATATCGGTAAGCCGGTCGAACGCGGCATCGGTGACGCGCCCTGCAGGGGTGGCGGAAGCCATGAGTGTGGGATAGAGGGTGTATTCGTGCTGCTCTGCACTTTCAATAGAGCCAATAAAGCCGCCCATCTCATGGTGCGTATCTGCCCAGGCGTTGATTATCTCATCGTCAACCGAGGTGTGAAACGCGTCAAAATCGGTAGGCGTATCGCTAAACGTGTTGGATTCGTGCATGATGCCGCCGATGGCAACTGTTTTCATAAGGTTCTCCGAATCCGGGTAGGCGCGCTTTCACTTTTCACAAAGTGGGGCATCTACCGAGAAATTACAATCTCAAAAAAAGTTCTTGACATATCTGTGACAAATATGGTATCATATTTTCATAATTTAAGTGAGGGTGTTTCATAACTCGCTCAACGTCGCGGGGGACAGACCCCCGCGCTACGAAAAAAAACGTCTCTTAGGTCCGTAGGACCTGAATGTCTATAGCGCGTCGGTCTGCAAAGAGCCCTAAGGTCCTTTAGGTCCTTAATAGCCTTTGAGATGCCGCGTGTTTTTTATTAAGGACCTAAAGGACCTTGAAAAGGGGCCGTCACGTTTTTCTATAGACATGTAGGTCCTAAAGGACCTAAGAGGCTCTCTTGTCGACAGGCTTAGCGAGGGACAGGCCCTCGCGCTACGGTGTCAGCGGCATTTATTTCTCGCAACGCTCGCGGGGGACAGGTCTGTTCTCTCCCTTGCGCTACGGTGAAAAAACGGCTTCCCTTCATCGTAGGGCGAGGGACAGGCCCTCGCGCTACGGTGTCAGCGGCATTTATTTCTCGAAACGATCGCAAAGAAAAATCCCCAAAAATCCACAAAAATAAAAATTGACATTTTCCCACATTTATGATACAATTAAAACATAATGCTGAATAGGCTGCGCGCGACACAAACGCGCAACCACAAACCCTAACCGCACGTTACCCGAAAACCGGGCATCGCGCAACGAGAACGCATAGGAAAAACGACTATGATAACACGAAACAACCTCCGAAAACTCGCCCGCGAAACTGGCGCATTCCTCGCGCTCTGGATCGCTATTATCGGCGGCCTCATCCTCTTCAAAGCCTACAAACAGGCAGAAGGATTTATCACCGTCGCACAGAGCGATTATAAACGGTTTGTCAACGGCGAAAATGTCCTCATCAAACGCGTCCACGAAGAACATTGGGACATATTCTACCAATTCTACGCGGACTGCCCCGACAGCCGCAAAACCGAAGAGAACTATCGGACTCTCCGCGAAAAACTCGAAGAAGGAATCAGGATTTGGCTAGCACCGCTACGGGAAATCACCGACAGACCTATTGTCGATAAGTTTGTTTTCCATAAAAGCAAAGAAACCAATCATCTCCTGACTGAAAGTGGTCTGCAAGTTGAATATGAGATTTACGCAGTCTTCTCATGTAAGCAAGGGCGGTCATCAGCAGATAGACAAAACAGAGGTGTAGCTATGAGGGAGAAGACAAACGGCAAAAAATCTCCGGTGTTTGGCAACCTTCCCTACAGTGACATTACACTTCTGCACGAGCTGGGTCATGCTTTTGACCTAGCCGATACCTACGTTGACAATCCAAGCTTTTCTCCTCCCAATGCCGGCACTTATTTCAGAACGATAGGTAACCAACCGAAATCCGTGATGAGCGGATCTTATTGCAGTCGGCAGGGAGGGCTTTGTCTGGACGATAAGCGCGCCATCCAGTGGCTCTACCGTTACCATTGGGAAGGACTCGACCCGACGGATTGCCCCCCTGAATTCGTTTACGAGGAACTGACTTGGCGGGGACTCACAGTTGGGGGATGCGTCTATCGCCAGCCGCTGATAATCGAACTCCGACAAAAGCACCTAGACAGGGCGAAGAAACTGCTTGAGAACGCCAAAAACCTCAAAATCAACGATCAGGATGAGCATGGGCTAACCGCACTTCACTATGTTGCTCTGCTGCACCCTGAATTTGACATAGGGAATATTCGTCTTACTTTATTTGCAGTCCTCAAACACCCCGATGTTGACATCAATATCACCAATAAATGGGGTAATACTCCTCTACATACAGCGGCATGGTTAGGAAACCTTGGTATGGTTTCTAGTCTGCTGTTTGTGAACACCGAACGTATCCGAGAGGGGATTATGCTAAACGCTAAAAACGATTACGGCGTAACTGCGTTACACTATGCAGCTAAGTTAGACAGGAAAATATGTGTTGAGGTTCTACTGATGCGTACGGACATCGACCTCAACATCAAAGAATCTCGTTTTGGCAACACCCCTCTCCACGAAGCCGTCAAGAACGGACGGACCGAGGTCGTCACAATGTTGCTCGCGCATCAGGACATCAACCCCAATCTCCGCAATGCAGCCGGTTTCACACCGTTGCAGCTAGCCATGCAGGGAGGCGCGGTATCAGACGCAGACAGTGATGCCGGTTTCCAAGCGGATTACCCAGAATTCTGGTCTTCGTTATCGGAGGAAGATAAGCAGCACATGAGCCCGCGTCTCTCTCCTGCAGCGTTGCAGCAGGCACACGCCGAGATCGCCGCATTGCTCCGCGCGCATCCCGGAATTATCCTCCCCGATGCCTCGGATGTCAACGGTGATGGTATCGTCAACATCTTGGATCTCGTGAAAGTCTCCAATGCGTTCGGTCAGCGCGGTCAGATACCGGAAGATGTCAACGGCGATGGTGTCGTGAACGTTCAAGATTTGGTGTGGGTATCGGGTGCGTTTGGACAGTAGGTCTCCGTAGGTCGACGCTCGCGGGGGACAGGCCCCCGCGCTACGGTGAAGCGAGACCGTAGTTCGGGAGCGCCTGCTCCCGAACGGATCGACGGTAAAAAAAACGGCCCGGGTTACCGTAGGGCTTGGGCCCTCGGATGCCACACGCGCATGCGAGCGGGTTCCCCTCGCCATGCTGCGACCTATAAAAGACCGTAGTTCGGGAGCGCCTGCTCCCGAACGGGTCAAGAGCAGGCGCTCTTGACCTATAGAATGGGGACCAACGATCGCGGGGGACAGGCCCCCGCGCTACGGTGTCAGCGGCATTTCTCGCAACGATCGCGGGGGACAGGCTCTTTTAGGTCTGTAAGACCTTAATGTCTATAGAAAAACGTGCTTCACCCTATCAAGGTCCTTTAGGTCCTTAATAAGGTTTAGCGTGTTGCATCGAGACCGGGAGGTCTCTCCTACCAGGGAAACGGAATCGTTCGGGGTATCACGAAACCGTTTTTACAAAACGACTTATGAAACACCCTCATTTAAGTCTGTAAAAAATATGTAGACTGAAACTATGGTTTGTAACGGGAAAAGCCAGATTGAACATGCCCTTGAAATCGCTGCGGAAGCGCATCAGGGACAATACCGGAAGGGCACCAACACGCCTTACATTTCGCATCCGTATGCTGTCGGGTTGCTGTTAATGGAAGCTGGCTGCACCGAGGCGGTGATTATCGCCGGCATCCTGCACGATACCGTCGAAGATACGCCGCTGACGTTAGATTTCATTCGGGATGAGTTTGGCGAACAGGTTGCGGCTATCGTTGCGGGCTGTTCTGAAAATAAAAGTTTGCGGTGGCGCGCCCGGAAAACGGAACGCATCGAAGCGTTGAAAACCGCTAGCATGGAGGTGTGTCTCGTTACGTGCGCGGACAAACTCCACAACCTGCGCACTATCATCTCAGAATACGAGCAGATTGGCGATACCGTGTGGGAACGGTTCCACGGCGAAGCGGCAGACCAGGCGTGGTATTATCGCAGCATGATGCACAGTTTGCAAGTAAAAAGTGGACAAAAACAGGGAGAATGTGATAAACTAGTTGACAGCGTTGTGAATCGGCAATTTGATTCTATCTTCCAGCAGCTGCAGCGCGCTGTAGCCTATCTATTTCAGGGAGAAAACTAATGAAGATTGCGTATGCGTTTCGGCGATGTGCATCGTATCCATATAACGGACCTGGGTTACCCACCGATGCATCGGACAGACGACAATTTTTGGCGAAAGTGAAAGAAATCGGGTTTGACGGGATAGAACTTCCGGCGATGAACCTCGCAGATGCGGCGGTTGATACCCTTCGCGCTGAACTTGAGGATGCCGGTGTGCCGTGCGTCGCCATTCGCGGCGGCGGTGGTGCAGCACATCCACGCGTCGCTGCCGCCAACAAGAAACGGATGGAAGAGGCTGTCCGCTTTGCCGCCAAAATCGGTGCAAGTGTCGTCAATTCTACCGTGACAACACCGCCTCGCGACCCGGGCGGAAAGGGGACTTATCGCGGCGAATCCGTGTCGCAAGGTTCTAGCCGATATGCCATCACTACGGATTATGAACACACGGCAAATGCAGTCACGGATGTTGCCAAGATCGCGGCAGACCTCGGGGTAGAGATTTCCATTGAGGTGCATCAGAACTCCATTGCGGATAACTCCTGGTCGGCGTTGCATCTGCTGGAGTTGATTGACGCGTCAAACGTCGGCATCAATCCGGACTTGGGCAACATCTATTGGACTTACGATATTCCGGAAGAATCGTGCGAAGAGGCAATCGTCGCTCTCGCACCGCATGTCAACTATTGGCACTGCAAGAGCCTCTGTCGCGTTCATATTCCAGATTTGGAGAAGGCCATCTATGTGCAGGTGCCGCTGCCTGATGGCGAAATTGACTACCGCTTCGCTATTGCCGCTCTGCTGGATGCCGGCTACGAAGGTTATCTCGCGATTGAAGGTGTCCGCGACGGCGATGCGTTCCATCAAGATGGCAGAAGCGTCGCGTATGTCAAATCTTTGTTAGCCGAATTGGGTTGAGAGGTCCTGCAGCAATCGCGGGGACGGGCCCCGCGCTCCGGTGAAGGACCGGATGCTTCGCGCCAAGACGAAAAATAGAAAATGACACGACAAAAAATCCGTCTTACGGCTACAGTGAAATGCGCTGGGTGAGCATCAAAACTGGCTCCGGGGGAGCTTGCACACGTTTTGAGCAACATACCCAAGTCAACGGATGCGAACCTGCTCGTCGGCACTGAAACGTCCGATGATGCAGGCATCTATCGGCTTTCCGATGAACTTGCCCTCGTCAACACGGTGGACTATTTCACGCCGATAGTCGATGAGCCTTACACGTTCGGTGCCATCGCCGCGACGAATTCGCTCAGTGATGTCTACAGCATGGGCGGCACGCCGAAAACGGCGTTGAATATCACCTGCTGGCCGAAGGCTGACTTGGAGTTATCGGTGCTCGGTGAAATCATCCGCGGCGGAACTGATAAGGTGCTTGAGGCGGGGGCGGCTCTCGTCGGTGGACATACCGTCGATGCACCGGAACTGATGTATGGCCTCGCTGTGACAGGTGTTGTGCATCCGAAGAAGTTCGTGAGAAATTATGGCGCGCAGCCCGGCGATGTGCTGATTCTCACCAAGAAACTCGGCATCGGCATTTTGACGACAGGCTTGAAATTCAACAAAATCGGCGACGAAGTCTTGCCGAAAATCGTGGAATCCATGACGCGTCTCAATGCATACGCCGCCAAAGTGATGCTAAAATACGGCGCGCATGCCTGCACCGATGTCACCGGTTACGGACTCCTCGGCCACGGCATGGAGATGGCGGAGGGAAACAACGTCGCCTTGAAAATCGACAGCCGCGCCGTGCCGTTTTTCACTGAGGCACCAGAGTTGGTTGCGCAAGATACCTACACGCAGGCGTATCTCGCGAATATGGCGTTCCTCGCCGATAAGGTAACTTTTCATGAGGGAGTCGAGACCGGGAGAACTCGCCTATCGGGAGAGTCCGTTGATGCGATGCGTCACATCCTCATGGAGGCAGAGACTTCCGGGGGATTGCTCTTCGCGCTGCCTGCCGAACATGCAGATGCGGCATTAGACGAACTGCATGCCGGCGATTGCCCGGAAGCCGCCATCATCGGCGAAGTCGTCGCCGCGGATACAGCACATATTGATGTCTTTTAGGATATAAGGAGACGCTCCTTGAACTCGAAACGTAATCTTGGAAATCTTGCTAATCCTGAAAATCTTGCTAATCCTGGAAATCCTGCTTCAGAATTGGCTAAGCAGATTCGCGATGTCGCCTATCTGACAGGGGAGTTTAAACTCCGCTCCGGCAAAATCAGCAACTTTTACTGGGACAAATACCGATTTGAGAGCAATCCGGTTTTACTGTCCGCCATCGCAAACGAGATGGAGCAACGGCTTCCAGAAGGCGTAGACGGCCTCGCCGGGTTAGAACTCGGCGGCATTCCCCTCGCCACCGCGCTCTCCTTGCAAACCGGCCATCCCTGCTACTACGTCCGCAAAGCACCGAAGGACTACGGGACCTGTAATTTGATCGAAGGCGGGGTGCAGAAAGGTGCGAACCTTGTCGTCATCGAAGATGTGATTACCACCGCAGGCCAAGTCTGCACCTCTATTGAACAGATGCGCGCCGAGGGGATTGTCGTTGAACACGTTATCGCTGCGATTGATAGACAGGCAGGCGGCGAAGAGAAAATTAACGCGCTCGGCTGCACCTTAGCTGCCGTTTTCACACTCGCAGAATTAGAAGCGATAAGTTGAAGGTGCTTCATGTTCGGTAGGAGAGACCTCCTGGTCTCGATGTGCCCGTAGCGCGGGGGCCTGTCCCCCGCGATGGCTCAAGAACCGTTTTTTTTCCCGTAGCGCGGGGGCCTGTCCCCCGCGATCGTTGGAGTGCGCGGACGAGGGCGAGGGGAACCCGCTCGGATGCGCGTGTGGCATGCGAGGGCCCAAGCCCTACGGTAACGCACGCCGTTTTTTCGGACGCATCGTTTTAGGTCCTTTAGGACCTACATGTCTATAGAAATACGTGCCGGTCCCATGTCAAGGGCCTTTAGGTCCTTAATAAAAAACACGCGCGGCCCTGGCAAAACCTATTAAGGACCTAAAGGACCTTAGGATTCTTCGCGGGCGCGCGGGCTATAGACATTAAGGTCCTACGGACCTAAGAGACGTTTTTCAAGGGGCTTTTTGCCGCAGCGGCCCCGGTAGGCGCGCCACCCTATTGCATCGAGACCAGGAGGTCTCTCCTACGGGGACATCGATTCGATTGAGACCGGTAGGCGCGCCGACTGGAAAAAATCGAGACCGGGAGGGCTCTCCTACCAAGACGAAAAATATGAAGATACTTTTTATCGGAGACATCGTTGGGAACCCAGGTCGGAAAGCGGTTCTCGATTTCCTTGACAGACATCGCGCGCAATATGATTTCACCGTCGTCAACGGCGAAAACGCCGCCGGTGGGAAAGGCATCACCTTTGAAATCACCGACGCGCTGTTGGCAGCCGGCGTTTCTGCCATCACCACCGGAAACCATATCTGGGATCACAAAGCGATTTTTGATTTCATTGAGACGACACCGCAACTTATCCGGCCCGCGAACTATCCGGCGAAGGTGCCAGGCCGCGGCTGGACGCTCGTTTCGTCGGTGGATGGCGAGAGCCAACTCGGCGTGCTGAATCTCGCCGGCCAGGTCTTCATGAAGGCGTATGCAAATCCTTTTCACGCGTTGGATGCGATATTACCGGAGATTCAGGCGGAGACAAAGTTTGTGATGCTTGATTTCCACGCCGAGGCGACTTCGGAGAAAATAGCGATGGGGTGGTATGCCGATGGCCGCGTCGGTGCAGTCGTTGGCACGCACACGCACGTCCCGACAGCCGATGCGCGCGTTTTACCGCAAGGCACCGCTTACATCACGGATGTCGGGATGACCGGGCCCTACGATTCTGTCATCGGTGTTAAAACGGAGCCGATTCTGGAGCGGTTTCTCACGACGATGCCAGTGCGCCAGACTGTCGCTAAAGGCAACGTCAAACTCTGCGCTGTCAGCATCGAACTTAACGACGAAACGGGAATGGCAGTTAGCATTGAGCCAATGCAATGCCAATTTTAACGATGCAAACAGAATTCCACATTCCTCAAACCGTCCACAGCGTTAGCGAAATAACGGCTATACTATCGCGACTTATACAGCGACAGCCACACCTCCAAAACGCGTGGGTGCAAGGACAAGTTTCCAATTGGGTGCGTTCTGCAGCCGGACATATCTATTTCACGTTGAAAGACGCGAACAGCCAAATCAGTTGTGTCCTCTTTCAGATGAACGCCGGCCGTATCTTGTCGCTCCCACAGGATGGCGATGCGGTGCGCGTGCAGGGCAAAATCAATATCTATGCGCCGCGCGGCGAATATCAGATTAACGTCACTGCCATAGAACTGCAGGGTGTCGGCGCGATGCAAAGAGCCTTTGAGGAACTCAAACGGCAACTCGCAGCCGAAGGGGTGTTTGACCAGAGGCACAAGCAGCCGCTGCCCGCATTTCCGAATAAAATCGGTGTCGTAACATCGGCGACCGGGGCTGCTATTGAGGATATCCAGACGCAATTAGCGAGACGGTACCCGTTGGCGGAGTTGCAACTTTATCCGACGCTTGTTCAGGGTGAACCAGCGGCAGAGCAGATTGCGCATGCAATCCGGGCTATGAATCGGCGCGATGAGAGTGATGTCCTGATTGTCGGACGCGGCGGGGGCAGCATCGAAGATCTTTGGGCATTCAACGAAGAGAGCGTGGCTCGCGCCATTTTCGCGTCGAAAATCCCTGTCGTCTCCGCTGTCGGACATGAAACGGATTTTACTATCGCCGATTTAGCGGCAGACCACAGGGCCCCAACGCCTTCAGCCGCTGTAGAACATATTGTCCCAGACCGGGAGGAGCTCCTCGCGCAATTAGGCGGAAGGGAAGCGCAGTTGCACGGCAGCATCAAGCAGAACGTCCAGAATCTGGCAAGAAAGTTGGATGACATGGAAGCAACCCTTGCGCCGACGCACCGAATGGACGTGATAAATCAACACCATCAAACGGTGGATAATTTGGAGGCAGCGTGCCGCGCAGCGAGCGAACATCGGCGCAGCACCGCGCAACACACTCTACATACCCTCGCGCAACGCCTGAATACGCTCAGCCCGTTAGGTACACTCAAGCGAGGTTATAGTATCAGCCGAAACGTAGATGGCGATGTCCTCACCGATACCGAGCAAGTCACGGTGGGAGAACAGATTTCGGTTCAACTTTCACAGGGAGCCCTTACCTGCAAAGTTGAGGCAAAAGTCGCATCGAGACCGGGAGGTCTCTCCTACCCGGGTGGAGCCCTTACCTGCAAAGTTGAGGCAAAAGGAGAATAGACAAATGACATTTGAAGAAAAACTTGAACGACTCAACCACATTGTTGAACAATTGGAAGCCGGCGATGCCTTGACGCTTGATGCATCTCTCACCCTTTTTGAAGAAGGCATCACTCTCGTCCGCGGCTGTCGGCAGCTGCTGGAAACCGCCGAACTCCGCGTGCAAAACGTGCTTGAACACGACGAGCCAGAACCCGGTGAAAATGAATAGACATTCAGCCGCTACGCGGCTTTATCGGTATGGACTCCTTTCTTCTTGAGGAATAATTGATGTTGTTAGAGAAAATCGACACCCCAGCTGCCCTCAAAACGCTTGACACCGCGGCGTTGAAGACGCTCGCCGAGGAGATGCGCGCGTATTTGCTAACCGTGCTTTCCGAACATCCTGGGCATTTCGCTCCCAACTTCGGCACCGTCGAATTGGCGATTGCGCTGCATACCGTCTTTGATACGCCGCATGATAAAATTGTGTGGGACATCGGCCATCAGGCGTATCCGCATAAACTGCTAACGGGCCGCCGCGATGCCTTCCCTACACTTCGCCAATTGGACGGCATCAGCGGCTTCCTCAGCCGCGCCGAAAGCGAATACGATGTGTTCGGTGCCGGGCATTCTAGCACCTCTATCGCCGCCGCACTCGGCATCGCTGCCGCCCGCGATTTAACCAACGCCAATTACAAAGTCGTCGCTGTTATCGGGGACGGAGGCTTGACTGGCGGCATGGCACTCGAAGGGTTAAACGCTGCAGGCTCACTCGGCACACAAAAAAGTCAGACGAACCTGCTCGTTATCCTCAACGACAACCAGATGTCCATCTCCGCCACCGTCGGCGCACTCGGACACCACCTGAAGGCGCATTTGGAAACTTCCAAGCATTTTCATACGCTGACGAGCTCACCGAACTACAACTTTCTGCGTTCCGGTGTGAAGGAACTGATGAACCACATCTCACCGGAAGCGAAAGCTCTGGCGAGTAAGGTGGAGGCTGCCTTGAAACCGGGCACGCTGTTTGAAGAACTCGGCTTCCGATACTTCGGCCCGATTGACGGGAACGATTTAGACGCGCTGATACCCGTTCTTACCGGTATCCGACAACTCTCAGGGCCGATACTGCTCCATCTCTCGACAGAGAAGGGACGCGGATATCCCCCCGCTGAAGCAGACCCGGTTGGATTTTACAGCGTCAGCGGGCCCTTTAATCTTAAAACTGGTAAAACCACACGGCAGAAATCCCGAATCCCGACGTATACCGAGGTATTCAGCCAGACGTTGACACAATTGGCACAACGCGATGCGCGTATTGTCGGCGTGACAGCGGCAATGCCCGGCGGAACGGGACTTGATACATTCGCCGATGCATTTCCGAACCGATGCTTTGACTTGGGATTGGCAGAGCAGTGCGCTGTCACCTTCGCCGCTGGACTCGCCACTGAAGGATTGCGGCCCGTCGTCGCCATCTACTCTACCTTCCTCCAACGCGCGTATGACCAGGTGTTACACGACGTTTGTATCCAAAACCTGCCGGTTATCTTCGCTCTGGATAGAGCCGGTCTCGTCGGTGCGGATGGCCCCACACATCACGGCGTGTTCGATCTTGCCTATCTCCGTTCCATCCCGAATCTGGTGGTGATGGCCCCGAAGGACGAGAACGAATTGCAACATGCATTGAAAACGGCGTTGGAGTATCAAGACGGCCCCATCGCCTTCCGTTATCCGCGTGGCACGGGTGTCGGCGTGAAAATGGAAGAGATGCCCAAGGCTTTCCCCATCGGCAGGGGTGAACTCGTCAGAGAAGGGAATGATATCCTCATCGTCGCCGTTGGCAACCGAGTGCATCCCGCACTGGCCGCCGCGAAAACCTTGGAGGATAACGGTATTTCGGTTGCCGTTATCAATCCGCGGTTTGTCAAACCGTTGGATACCGGCCTCATCCTGCCGATGGCGGAACGCATCGGCAAAGTCATCACCGTTGAAGATGGCGTAGTGATGGGCGGCTTCGGCAGCGCAGTGCTAGAAGCACTCTCGGATGCAGGCATGCCCGGCGTGCAGGTGAAACGTCTCGGCATTCCCGATGCATTTGTTGAGCACGGCGACACGTCCCAACTCTACGCCTTATGCGGCTGTGACGAGAACGGCATTATCCGCGCTGTGGAAACTATGATGCAGACACCGTCACCTGCCCGGCAAATCAGGAGCCCGAGATGACAACAAAAATCCGCATCGATACGTTACTCGTGCAGCGCGAACTCGTCGAAAGTCGAGAACAAGCGAAACGGCTTCTCCTCGCGGGTTCCGTTCGTGTCAATGGCGAATCGCTGACGAAACCGGGACACCGCGTCTCCACCGATGCCGATGTTGTCGTGTTGCATCCACCAAAATATGTCAGCCGCGGCGGCTTCAAGTTGGAAAAGGCACTCCGCGTTTTTGACATTGACGTGCGCGCCCGGGTCGCGATTGATGTCGGTGCTTCCACGGGCGGCTTCACCGATTGCTTGCTCCAGCACGGCGCGGAGTTCGTTTACGCCATTGACGTTGGGTATGGGCAACTCGCGTGGAAACTACGCACACATCCTCGCGTCAAACCGATAGAAAAAACGAACATCCGTGACGTAGAGCCAGAATTGTTCACGGATTGCGCCGGTAGGAGAGACATTCAAGACAAGGAGTTTTCCCCTACAGTGCTACACCTTGCGGTGATTGACGTTTCGTTTATCTCACTCAGGACGGTGCTGCCAAAGGTAGTCGCCCTCTGTCCGCAGGATATCGTCGCGCTGGTGAAACCGCAATTTGAAGCTGGACGCGCGCACGTCAAAAAAGGTGGAATTGTGCCTGATAAACACGTGCATCTTGAGACACTCAAGAATCTGATCTCGTTTTGTGAGGCGCATCTCAATGTGTGCTTGCAAGGGTTAACCTATTCGCCAATTCACCGTGACATCGGAAATATTGAATATTTGCTGTGGCTGCAACCGGGGATTCCTCATGGCAAAACTGCATCGGTGGAAGAGGTTGTCCAGACAGCCCATCACCACTTTCAGGCAGGAAAAGCATCATGCATGACTTCATAAAACGCTTTATCAGAAGCAAAATTCTACTCAGCGCATTCGCCTTTTTCAGCATCGCACTCATCGGTGGTGCGCTCTTCATCCAGTCAGGCACAGTCATGAATTGGGTAAAACAGCGCGTTGAAGCCGAGATTCGCAAGCAGATAACTGATACCTACACCGTGAATATCGGCGAAATCACTGGGAATGTGCTGACAGGTGTCAAGGTTGATAACGTCGTTGTGTTTCCAAAGGGAGGAAACCCTTCTGACGCGGCAGTCTTGTCGCTGCGGCAGCTTACCCTCAAGTATAATTTATTCGCACTGCTTTTCCGCAAAATTGAGGTGACAGCACTTGAAATGTCCCAACCGCGTCTCTACGCCGAAGTGGATGCAGGCGGGACTTTGAACCTCACCGAACTCTTCCGGTTATCCAAAGAATCGCAGGGAGCGGCTCCTCGCGCAACAGACCAGGAAGCATCGGGTTGGACATTTGCCGTGCAACGCGTTCGCTGCTCAAAAGGCACACTCCGATTCTTGGATAGACAGCGCAACCTAGACATCGCGATTACCGGGGTTACCTTATCCGTCCAGGGCCCGCTCAACACTTGGAATCATCAAGGTGCTTTCAGTATCAGCGATGGTAGCATCGCATTCAACGACTCGGCGATGGCGATAACACGATTTGACGCTGATTTCCTGATTGCCGCTAGCGGCGGCGAGTTGACACAGTTTCAACTCAACGTTGGAAACCACTCGGTTTTAGAAGCAACCGCTCGCTACGATGGAACGTGGCACGCCGATATCAACGTGAAAGTAGATGCAGCGGATGTCCAAAAATTCGTGGGAGATATGCCACATATCAACGGTATAGCGTCGTTACACGTCACCGCCGAAGGCACATCTGATACTGCTTCTGGCACCCTCACTGCAACCGTGCCTTCCCTCACGATAGCCGGACTCTCTGGGCATTTCACGCCTACCGGTGGCACCTTGTCGCTCCATGATGTGGCAATAGATGTGGATTTCAACACATACCCGGTGCCCACGTTTACTCTCAATCAATTGCAGATGCACGTCGCGGAGGGGCTTTTCCAAGCCAGCGCGCGGGTGAGAGAGGATAGTTATGAAGGCACATGGCACGCGGCCGGCGTTCAACTCGCCGCTCTTCCACCGATGGAGCCTTTCAGTAATTGGGACGGAAGTCTCTCCACAACCGGCATGTTCAGTGGAAAAGGCACCGACATCATTAGCACCCTCCGCCTTGAAAGCACGTTGGAGTTAACGGATACACTGCTGAACAGCATCGCGGTTGAAGATACTAGCATCACCTGCACTGTTGCCGCATCGCCGGTAAGCGCGGTTTCAAACCGTGCCTACGGGAGAAGCAGGGAGCTCAATGTTGTGGGCACACTCGCCGAAGCCGATGTGCAACTGGGTGGATTCCTTGGAGAAGATTTACATCTCCACGCCACCTCACTTCGCATGGATAAACTGATGGACATTTTTGGCGGCGGACCGCTTGACGGACTCGGCGAGTTGATTGCGGACATTTCACCGACAGGGACGATGAAAGGACACATCGAAATCCCTGACGCAACTTTCATGGACATCCCCCTCGGCGTATTGGCAGGCGATTTTCGGTATCAAGACGCGCAAGTGTTCGTGGAAAACGGCCTCTTGACAAAGGGTGAAAGTCGTGTTTCCATAGAAGGAACAGTTGATGTTGAAGGCGAACTCCCCGCGCGGTTTCGCATCTTCGCCAATTCGTGCCAGGTCGCGGAGTATCGGCAACTCCTCTTTGGAAACGCCGAGTATGACATATCGGGGCGCGTCACCGGCGAACTCTTCTGTGACGGTTCTCTCTCTCGTCTTGATGGCAGCGGAACGTTCGCTGTTACCGAAGGCATCGCTTGGGGTATGCGTTTAGATGAATTGACACTCCCACTGGAAATAGAGGACTATGCCATCGCTATCCCGAATTTCCAGATTTCGGCGAGAGGACAGCGCGCCGTTCTGAATTTGGAACTAGCGACTACCGGCGACTTCACGCTTGACATCCGGACTCACGCGCCTGTGCAACTCGCCGAACTGGTGCGCGCCGCTGATGTCCCTGACTTCCCGATAGACGCGAACATGGATATCGTCGTCAGAGGAACGACAAAACATGAGCCCGAAAACGGGTTACGTCAACAAACGTCAGTGCCCACAGCCACCTCTCCGAACGCCTCGCGAACAACAAAAAAACGAACGTCAGTGCCCACAGCCACGTCGCCAAACGCCTCGCGAACAACAAAACTTGACTTCAAATTGGACATCAGGCTGGCTGACATTACCTATGAAGGCAATCCACTAACCGATGCCACCCTGCACGGCACCCTTGTCGAACGAAAAAAGACGACAGGAGAACCGGACATCTTTCAGTTTGTTGGGGAAGCGTTTGAGGGCGCGAGCCAGATCAGCGGTGAAATCAGCACTGCCACCGACAGTCCCTATCGCTTTACCGTGCAGAGCCGCGCGATGCCCGCCACCCCTATTTTGCGATGCCTCCATCCGATGCTGGAAGTGGTAACGGGCACAGCGGATAGCACAGTTGAAATCACCGGGACATTGGCAGCTCTTTCGCCGAAGGCAACGGCGTTGTTCTCGGAAGGCGAAAAACCTGTCTATCCTTACGATGTGGATATTGCCATTGACACAACGACTCTTCGTTATCGGGACATCCCGATAACGAATTCGGAACAGATTCGCCTGCACCTGAAAGATGATGTGTGGACGTTTGCGGATTTTCGTCTCGCAACCGAGATGGAAGCAGCTTCACCTTTTGTCTCGCTTACCGGCACCTTTTCTGCACGAGATGAAGCGATGGACATCGTGGCAAAATCGGCAGGTTTCGCGCTTGAACCTTTAGGCACCGCATTCGGATTCGCTATTGATGGCACGGCGCGTTATGAAATGTCCATGAACGGGACGGTGACTGCGCCAGAAGTTACACTTGAACTGATTCTTCCCGCGTTGCGCATGCAAACGGAATTCGGAGATATCCTCGCGTCCACAGCGGATACCGGCGCGAGGGTTCGGTATGAAAACAACTCGGTGCAGATTGAACCCTTCGCCTTGCAGGTTCATGGGAATAAAATAGATGTGGAGGGAAACATTTCTGTGAATCCAAAAGACATGAACGCTACTCGGCTGAATGTCCAACTCCGCGCGCCGCAACTCGCACTCGCGAATTATGAACATCTTATCCGAAAAAGTCTCCCGCCTGAAACGTTCGCGTTGCTAACGGAATCAGTCTCCCATCCCGATACCGTAGCGCGGGAGCCTGATGGGTTTGCACCGAGACCGGGAGGACTCTCCTACGCCCGCCCCGATACCGTAGTGCGGAGGCCTGTCCCCCGAAATCCTGATTCTCCTCTCAATACCGTAGCGCGGGGGCCTGTCCCCCGAAATCCTGATTCCTTGGAATGGATAACCGGCACGCTAGACGTTTCCGTAAACATAGCGGGCAGTCTCGTTGAACCCATCATTACCGTCCAGGCCAAATCCGCCGAAAATCCTGCACGTAATTCTGGAAATCTTGGAAATCCTGCGCAAATTCGCATCGGCGCGTTCCCGAAACCGATAATTTTGGACGCTATGCAGGCAAGCGTTACCCTAAATCAAGAGACTGTGCGTATCAGCGACGTTGACGTGAACTGGCAGATAGCGGATGCCACCTATCACGCACACGGCGAGGCAAACTTCCCTAATAGGAAAGCCGTCCCGGGCTCAACAGAACTCCCTATGCTGAAACCCCGATTTGCCTTCACTCTCGCCGCAAATCAACTAGAAGTAGCCGATTTTGCTGCTCTGTTCCTTAAACAAGCAAAACCGTCACTCCGCGGCACGCTTTCCGCAGTAGTGGAGTTGACAGGCAGCGGCATGTCGCCAGAACAAATCTCTGCAACTTGCGAGGTAACCTCCCTATCCGTTACTGCCGGTTCACTGTATTTCTCAAACCCGGACACCGTGCTTACTGTGGCATCCCGCTATGGTGCGCTGGAGGGTGCGTTCACCTTCAATCTCGCGTCACCACTGCTCGCCGGTTCGGTGAACGTCGCCATCGGCGGCACACACACTGCACCGGAAATTGTTGCAACCGGACATGGGGCTCTCCACCATCTCAATTGGCTTGGTGCCATTGATTACCGTGATGAACAGATTACCGTCCATCGTGTGGAACTTAGTTCACGTGAGCAGAAAAAGTTAACGCTGACTGGCAGTATCCCCTTCAATCTGGCACTGACATCCGTGCCGGTAACGGAACGGTTCCTGGATAAACCGGTGGAGGTGCATCTCCGTGGACACGAACTGCCGCTTGCGTTTTTCCCGAAAATGGACGCAGTCTTTTCAACGTCCGAAGGTGTTGTTGATATTAACATCGGTATCGTCGGTGCAACACGCTCGCCGCAGCTCAGTGGCGGTGTTTCCGTATTGGCACCACATCTTCAATTAAAGGGTTTTCCCGAGCCGTTCCGTAATGCAACGCTGCATCTCACGGCAAGTGAGGCCGGACTTGAAAGTCATAACTTTCGTTTTGAGGTGGGTGATGGCGCGTGCATCGGGCAGCGCGCCCACGTGATGTTAGATGGATTAACGCCGAAGGGACTTACGCTCACCGGATTCCATCTCCACCAATTTCCGCTAGCAGGCATCGCGCGGCAGGCTGTTCCATCCGATGCGCTAGGGGCGGTTCGCGGACATGTCACGGCAACTGTGTCGGAATTCCGCATCCCGCTAGATAGTTTTTTCATTGAAGCGATGCCCGGTGTGCCTTTTCCACAACTCAGCCGAGTCCCATCGCTCACTGCACTCGCCGAAGTCGCCACGGCATCAGCTGAAATAGAAGAGGTTCGCTTCGCCTTTAACGCGGCGGTAACTGCCTCAGGCGAACCGATTCAATACGACTTGCGGAATATGGAACCCGTGCCGATAGTGCTAGCAGATGGCAGCGCGCGCCTTTTGAAGGAATTTTTGATGAAAGATTTTTCCTATTGGCGCGCAGCATTCGGACAGGGGAACGCAGCAGTGGGACAGCCGCTATTTCGCATCAAAGGCGATTTTGTTGCGCAACTGAACGATGACAAGTTGCCCTCGGAACTTCAAACGCGACTGCAGGAACGCGCGCCGATGGAAAGTTACATACTCACGAAAAGAGAAGATTTATGGCGGATTTTTGGCGGGGATACAAACGCGCCTGACTTCTGGCTTTGGCAGCGCGTGAAAGCTGATGAGCAGTCTAACGGCCGGATACAGATTTTTGAAGAGTCCCCTGCACTCGGCGTGGACAGGGAGGCATCTTTTGGAATCAAGGCAGATTTCTCGCAGGAACTTAATGCTGAGACGGTGCCAGCAGAACTTCGCAGCCAATTGCAATCCAAAGGGCTTATTCTTCCCGAAACGCTCCACGTCTCTAAAATTGACACGCTATGGCAAGTGCATGATGAAGAAACGAAGCATCGCTGGATGCTGTCACAAGAAGGGGCAGGCACGAAAGAGCCCGTTCTCTCGGTTTTTGAGCACAGTCTCCAAGTGAGTTTGGATAAAGGGAGCACGGTTCAAATGGCGGCATGTGATATCGCGGCGCGTGTCAAAAATCTTGATGTCGCGCCTCTGACAATGGACTGGCCCGAGGAGTATCAAGTCAAAGGGACACTTTCCGCGAGTCTCCAATTGGGAACTACCAACGGTGCGCCTAGGATAACGCTCCGCCGGAAGAAGCCGAGGACTCGGACGCATCTCGACGGCATCCATCTCAACGGCGTACCGATTGAACTGAACGGGCGGCTCCGTTATACCGATGGTGCATGGGAACTGACAGAAACCAGACCTTTTCTGCTCGCCATTGAACCCGAAAATACCATCGCTGTCTTTTTTGTCTGCAAGGCACCGCCAAGCACGGAGAAGGAAACGGGTGGCGATGAAGTTGTGAAGACTTCGGTTCCTGGTCCTTTTTGGAAACAGGTTTTTGAAGCACCGGCGCATTTGCTTACAGGGAAACTCACCGGCGGTGTGGATATTCAAATGCAAGACCTGAAAACGCTCCAATTTCTCATGCCTACCGTGAGCGATGCTGGCGGCGCGTGCGAAGGCACTGTCCGCCTGAGTGGCACACTAGATACCCCGCAAATTGATGGCACGGTGATGTTCACGAATCTCGCGTTGGAGCAGGAAGAAACCGGGCTTGCGTTCCATTCGGTGGAAGGCGCGTGCCAACTCTCCAATGCACAACTCGCGATTACGCGACTCGGCGGCATCGTGAACGGCGGCGGCTTCTCTGTAACCGGTGATGTATTCTTATGGACAACAGCCGAACGCCTATGGAACCCTATTGAACCGACATTCGCTCTGGAATCCACGCTAGCGAAGGCAACGTTCGCTCAAGAAGGACAGTATCATCTCGAAGTGGATTCAGCGACGTTGGGATTTGACGGGCCCATCGCCTCCCCACTCCTCACCGGCACGGTGAATATCCGCGACGGCGAATATCGTCAAAATTGGGAGAACGTGCGCGAGTGGTTCGCCGGCACCTCGGTTACCGCCACGGAAGTCGCCTTAGATGCATCCCCACTCCGCGAACTTCAGTTAGACGTGCGCCTCAACGTGCCGAGTTTCTACCTACTCTCCTCGGTGGTAGGCCCGACAGACATCCACATCGCCTGCGACGGCACACTTACAGGGTTGGTGCAACAGCCCATTTTCAAAGGCGATGTCCGAATCCTTGATGGACGGGTGAGTTTCTTGACACAGCAATTCGCGTTCGTTGAAGGTTCACGTATCAGCAACGATAGCACCACCGTGTTTGACCCGGGGCTGGACATTCGCCTCCGGACTGTCAACCCGCTTCGGGCAGTCCCGCTCCGCGACGGTAGCACGGCAGACTTGGATGTGTTGCTCACCTATCAGGGAAACCTGAGCGATGCCGATTTCAATCTGCGCGCGGAACCAGTGAACGCCACGACAACCGAATTGCCAACGCAGGAAGAAATCTGGACGTTGCTCTCGCAGCGACTTACGCTACCTTTCGGCGGTGTCACCTTCGGTTTTGAACCCTATTCCCGGCATATCAGTGTCGAATATCTATTGCCGCGAAATATGTCGCTTAAGTTTGAACGGGACAAGCACGAGGGATATGGCATTGATTTCCAATTTGAAGGCCGCTTTTGAGCAGGATTCACAAGATTTACAAGATTTTCAGGATTATAGGATACGTTCAATAACAGTCTCCTTGTATCCTACTATCATGACGCTATCGGACTTCAAGAGGGAAATTTGAGGGTGTTTCATAACTCCGTTTCGGTAGTTATCCCGCCTTGGAGGGCGAGCGAATACCAGAAGGCATCGGGCCCACCTCTGTAGTTCGGGAGCGCCTGCTCCCGAACAGGTCAAGATCAGGCGATCTTGACCTACAGGGGTGATGCGGTCTGCCAGCCAAACCATGGCGAGGGCCTGTCCCTCGCCCTACGTGAAGCGGAGGCGTTTTTTTCACCGGCGCGCGATGCCTGTCACCGCGACGTTGAGCGAGTTATGAAACACCCTCGGGCGATTTGCAATTGCAACCAGAAATCGGGCCAGGAATCTGGTATAATCCTGCCAATCCTGCTTGCGTGCCAAACCACAACCAGAGACAAGGAGACTCGCCGTGAACCAAAACTATAATCCTGGAAATCTTGGAAATCTTGGAAATCCTGCTCCGGTTTTGATGCTGTGCTTTTTCTTCTTCACCCTCTGCGCCGGTGTCACGCACGCAGTGCCGGTAGTGCATATTACCTATCAACTCGATTCTGTCCCCGTGACAGACGAAGAAACCCTCGCGATGCTGCGTGCACGAATGCATCTCAGCGTCGGTGAACCCTTCTCGCGCCACGCTGTCCACCGTAGCGTTGTCGCGCTTTACGCTTCGGCGCAGTTTTCACAAGTTACCGTTGATGCGATAGAAACACTAGAGGGTGTCTCGCTTCTCTTTTCGCTCAAGGCTGTGTTGAAGATTGCGGGCATTACGATATCCAACGTGCCAGAAGAACTGCGCTTACCACTGAAAGCAGTCCTACAGTTGCAAGCCGGCGGTGCGTATCATCCGGCTGTTGCGCAGCGGGATGTCGTCAGCATCAAAAACGTGTGCGCGGCGTATGGGTATTTTGACGCGTCCGCCGCGGCGTTCTTCTCACCCACCCCTGGCTCAAAGATAACCGGCAATTTGACATACCGTGTCACTCTTGGCGCGCCTTCGCTGATTCAAACGGTTCGGGTTGAGGAAAATACGGACAGCGAAACACAATCCCTCACCGATGCCTTGCGCACAAGTCGGCCCGGCGAGCCGTATCGTCACACTGCCGTCGAACGAGATGCCGCGGCACTTGTCTCGCTGTATCGGGAAAGGGGTTACCTTACAGCAACGGTTCGCCACACCTTCACACCAGCAACAGGGATGCTGCAATTCTTTGTCGATGCCGGCAAACGATTCGTTTTTTCATATCTTCGCACCGAGAACTTAGATAGCGAAACGTCATTGCAAACAACGAAAAAACCGGCGGATATTGATGAACAGGAGTTGCGTAACCTGGTTGCTTCCTCGCGGCAGTCGCCGTTTCTGTGGCAACAGCGCGTCAAGGCATATTTTGAATCAAAAGGTTACGACAGCACACAGGTAGAGATTGAAGAAAATCAGGAGCGGATAACGTTGACGATTCGTCCGGGGACGCGCTACGTCGTCACGCGCGTGACTTTTTCTGGAAACCTCGCCTTTTCCGAATCCGACTTGCTGCGGGAGATGAAGACGAAGCCGCAGGGATTCTTCGCGAAACGCTTCCTGAAACGTTTTTTCAATGCACAGACGCTTGAAACCGACATTGACAGGCTCACTATTCTCTATCGCAACGAGGGTTATCCGGGTGTCCGAATAGAGACGCGAACCGAGAAGGATGCAACCGCCGGTGAAATCGCTATCCACGTGCAGATTGCTGCATCGGCGCGTGAAGTCATCTATCGGTGCGAATTCAACGGGAATAGTGCGTTAACGGAGGATACGCTGCTTGCAGCCCTGCAAGAAGCCGGATTCTCGCCGCCGCAGCCGAATGCGCGATTCGTTCAGAACGATTACCGGAACGCTGTCCTTCGCGCCTATCAGGAACGCGGGTTTATGGATGTGGCAGTGAACGTTCGCTACGTCGCAAAAAACACAGAACCGGTTTTCCAAATTAAAGGTGATGCCGCGGCAGAAATCAGTGCCGCCCTCCACACCGGCACGCTCTCGGAGGCACTCCATCACCATTTTGAACAGGCAACGGGCATGCGGTTACCAGCGGTATCTCTCGCAACGCAAATCGACACGCTCTGGAGTTTACAAGATACAGCAGGGATTGCGCGCTACACCCTCCAAATTGACAACGTCATTGACAATGTCACTGTCGGCGATACAGAGAGCGACGTGTCCGCACAGAAACCGTCAGCAAGCGCAACGAAAATCCTCTCGGTTTTCGAGCATCACCTCCTTGCGTTTGACATCTCGGAAGGACAGCCTGTTCATTTCGGCACCTTCACGTTTCTCGGCGATGCTGGCGTGAAAGAAGAGGTGCTGACGCGAGAAGTGAAGCACCTAGGAGGCACGCTCTGGACACCGGCGAAATTGAGTCAAACTGTGCGGAATCTTTACAATACCGGGATTTTTCGGCGGGTTGATGCACAGCCGAGCGCGGAGAATGTGTCAGGCATTCGCGCGAAGAACGTAGACGGCGACAACGGCGATATTGGAGACGAGGCGAAAGATGCGCTTGCCTCAGAAACGCTTGTCAAACGGAACGTTTTCGTTCAGGTAGAAAAGCAAAAACCGGGCAGCTATCGCGCCGGGCTCGGCTATAGCACGACAGACGGCTTTCGCACCACGCTCGCGATGCAACACCGCAACCTCTACCAACGGAATATCGGCGTTTCACTCCGCGGCAGGGCCGGACTCCGAGCTGGCACACTCGGGTACCTGCTGGAAAGCAGATTGACGAAACCGTGGCTGTTTGGGAGAAACCGCGGCACGCTGCAAGTCTCCGAAAGAAACCTTGAAGAAGATGATAACGTCCGCGCTCTCCAAAGCAGCGTGACGCTCAGTCGGGAACTCTCTAACGAACTGCTCCTCCAATTCCAATACAATTACAGGTTCTTGCGCCAAGCCACGCCGATGTTGAACGAACAAGAACGCCTCGCTCTACAACAGATTGAAACCGAACCAGATCTTCGCACTACCGTCAGTAGCCTGCGGCTTTCTTGGACGTATGACAGCAGCCTCCCCTACCTCGCGCCGACATCAGGGATGCACAACGAGGTGACATTGGAATACGCCGGTGGATTCCTGCAAGGCGAAACCAGTTTTATTAAGACGACGACAGACTTCCGACTCTATCGGCAACTCTTCACCGCCGGGCCAACCGTAGCAACGGCTTTGCGCCTCGGTGTCACCAACGGATTGCGTGCGAATCGCGGCGCGGAGCTCATTTCGTTTGAACGGTTCTGGGCCGGCGGCAGCACGACGGTGCGGGGATACGCTGAACGCGGCCTCGGGCCGCTGGATAGCGCAGGCAACCACCGCGGCGATATTCAATTCATCTTCAACACCGAATTGCGCTTTCCTATCTACAAACCGATTCGGGGCGTGCTTTTCTTTGATACAGGCAACGTCTGGCGTTCGCTGGACACTTTCGACTTTATCCTCACGGAATTGCCGGCGGCTATCGGCGCGGGCATTCGTCTGCAGTGGGGTGCTTTCACGGGCGGCGTGGATTACGCTGTGCCACTACGCGATATCCCCAGTGCCGCTGCTACTCCCCTCTACTGGCGACTCGGCAGCACTTTTTAGTCTTCTTCGGTATTTATTCTCCCTTGGGGAGCGGGCGACTCCCGCGCCCTCTGGGTAGGAGAGACCACCCAGTCTCGATTATCCCCGTAGGCGAGATCGCCCGGTCTCGATTGCCATCAGGCCCTCGCCCTACGGTGGTAGGAGGGGTGTTTTAGATGACGTAGCGCGGGGGCCTGTCCCCCGCGATCTCTCCGCCGAAACGAAAAACGTTCGCAGCCCCAGAGGCATGGGCGTTTACTGTCACGATCGAGGCATGGCGAGGGACAGGCCCTCGCCCTACGGTGGTAAGAGGGTGTTTTAGGTGCCGTAGCGCGGGGGCCTGTCCCCCGCGATGCTAAGTGTCTGAAGCAGGATTTGCAGGATTTACAAGATTTACAAGATTATCTCCCGCGCCGCTAGCGTTTTTTGCAATGGATACCTCTTCAGGTCCTTTAGGTCCTGCATGTCTATAGAAAAAACAGACATGCCACTGTTTTCAAGGTCCTTTAGGTCCTTAATGGAAATGGCAGCCAAGCGAGTCAAGGCACATTAAGGTCCTACAGACCTTAGGGTGCGCTGCGATGCAGGATGCTATAGACATTAAGGTCTTACAGACCTTAAGTCCCGAGCGGAAACGCCAAGGTTACCGTAGCGCGGGGGCCTGTCCCCCGCGAGTGTTCGATCCAAACGAAAAACGTCGCGGTTACCGTAGCGCGGGGGACAGGCCCCCGCGATCTACCGAACGAAACGAGAAACGTCCACAGCCCAAGAGGCCACGGACGTTGCCTGTTAATACCGGCGCATGGCGAGGGACAGGCCCTCGCCCTACGGTGAACGGAAACGGTTTCCTACTTCCGAATGACCATCTTCCGGGTTGCGGAGAAATCATCCGCGGTCAACGTATAGAAATAAACACCGCTGGCAACAGGCTCACCCGCCGCATTCCGGCCATCCCAATAGGCTGCGCGAGAACGGTTTTGATAGATGCCCGCCGGGACCTGACCGAGGTCGAGTGCGCGGACGAGTTTTCCGTCTGCCGAATAAATAGAGACTTTCACCCCAGCGGGTTTTGCCAACTGATACGGTATCCATGTCTCTGGGTTAAACGGATTTGGATAATTCGCAAGCAGGACTGTCTCTTTCGGCTGTGCTTCGACGCGCGTTAATGCCGCTAAGAGCCGTTCCAGCGCGGCGATTCCCGCCGGGTCTGCGTTCGCTGCCTTTGCATCACGGAGCCACCGCTGCACATCTGCTGCCTGTAGGCTCCCGGTCTTGATGTTTGCCTGTGTTAATGCAGGCGCACCTGCAGCATCCACCGCCTCTGCCACAGCAATGAAATCGTCAACATCAACCTTCCCATCGTTATTAACATCCGCCCTCCGGTTTGCACCGGCACCGACGGTTTTCCCGTAGTTTCTGGCCACCTCTACAAGATCATTGACGTTGACTTTACCATTCCCCGTGACATCCACTGTGAGCAATCGCCACAAACCGATGTCTTGCTGAAGAGGCACCTTGCCCGCGAGAATCTGCCCATTCGGTGAAAACGCTAAGCCCGCCGACGACCCCCCTCCGTATCCCGTGAGCGCGGTTTTGAGGGCACCGGTGTTCGGATTCCAAAGGCGGAGGGTGCCGTGCGTTGCCCCCCTCTGGCGACCCGCACTCACCAACGTCTCCCCGTTCGGATGGAACGCTAACGAAATAATATATTGGCGAGGTACCTGCAGCACGTGCCGGGTGGTGTGCGTATCGGGATTCCAGAGGCGGATGGTTTTGTCGTGACTTCCACTCGCGAGGATGCGGCCATCCGGACTCCACGCCACGCAGTTGACCGACTCCGTATGCCCCCGCAGCACGGCGAAGTTGATGCCGTTGCTTGGATTCCACAACCGCACCGTGCCATCATTACTCGCACTCGCTAGCACCCTACCATCTGGACTCCACGCGACCGATCTGACAGCTTCCGTGTGCCCCCGCAGTGTGCGCACATGCCGCAGGTTGTTGATGTCACCCACATCCCAGATACGGATAGTCTTGTCACCACTCGCACTCGCCAGCACATAACTGTTCAGCTTGAAGGCGAGGCTGATGACAACGTCTGTATGCCCCGCCACCGAGCCGCGCCAGTCGCCATCGGAGCTATAGCGCATCCGAATCTTATGATTATCTACCCCACCACCATAGGCGATGAAGTGGGGGTTCTGCGAAGGGAGCGCAACGGCGTAGACCTCATTCCCGACATCCTGTTCCCAGCGTTGTGTGCCGGTGGTGACATTCCAGGCGCGGAGAGTGTTGTCATAACTCCCACTGATTAGCGTCCCGTTATCCTTGAAGACTACCACCCTGACATAATGCGTGTGTCCCGTCAAGGTATCGGTGTGGACGTATTGTTGTGCGGTGGCGGTCGTCACTGCCATCGCTGCTATTAACACTAGTGTTAAGGTTAAAACCGTTAATTTTCTCATGATAAAAAAATTCCTTTGCCCGCCATTAATAGCGAGCATTCGTATCAATCCGCTTCCCCCAGATGCCGAATCTCAAAAGCGTAAACGCGCATCTTCACGTAACCGCTCTTCTTATACTCGGCGTGACTCTCACATCTGATGAGAAGCCCAGTAAACTCGTATTTGTGCCCCCGTTCGTAGGTCTCGGGGGGATTCGGTACATCTAGCGGATACACGTCAACCACATTTCCTTCTAGCGTTATCTTCCGAACCTGTTTCGTTCGGAAGGAGGTCTCAACAAGTCCAGCCACACCTGTGAAACGGACAAACCGCCCCACATACTGGTCCCAGTTCTGCTGCAGCTCTCGGAAGCGCATCGGCTTGATCCAAACGTGCTCCTCACCCCGTCCCCGTGCAAAGAGCCTCACCTGAACGGGAACCCCATTCAAAGTGCTTGAAAACCCCTGAGAGAAATGAACAATCGGCTCTCTTGCAACGAGGATTGCACTAACGCTTAAAACCATCAGCGCAATGACGATGCAAAATTTTCTGCAGGTCATTCAAAATCCTCTTTCGTTTGTGATAAAAACCGCGTTAAACCGCGCGGTTTTCGTCTATTCCGTTGTCTGAATCAGGATTTCCAAGATTCAAGGATTTCCAAGATGAGGGATTGCTTGTCCTCGTAAATCCCTCTGGCGCGTTAGGAATGATCTCCATATCGCAATTTCTACGAAGGTCAGCCTTGGCGAAGCGATGCGCTCCTAATCCTGTAAATCCTATCATCTTGTGAATCCTGATTCAGACAGTTAATTGCAATTCGTCTCCAGACAACGTGTCTGGGGTTGCGGCGGGAGGTTGCAGTCGCCTTTCGGCGATGCAGTGCCTCCCGTAAACGTGGAAACATTCCAAAATTCACGCGCCCGGTGTCAAACACTAGGCGATACAGGAAGAGAGTTCAGTCCTGGCCCCTTGAGAGATCCATGGAATTAAATCCACGAATCTTGATATCGTCATCCCCCTTGAACTGGACATACTTCTCTTTATAGAGTTTGAATAGGCACAGTTGAATAGGGATAACCTCTGAAGCGTTGATTGGACCGAGCACTCCTGCCTTCTCTAAGGCAGCAACAACAAGTTCGGAACAGAAGAATTTCTCAAAATCCTCCCGATTCGCAGTGGGGCCTAAGGCATCAAGGATACCATCTATGGCAGCTTTGACGGCTTGGCCGTAATCGTAGGGTTTCCCCTCTTGTTCAAGCAAAAAATCAATGAGTTTTTGCTTATCCAATTTGCAGCGGGCTTCGTCACTCAAAGGCAACCACCAGAGTTCGCCTTCATAAGCCTCTTCAAGCCGGCTCAGTCGGCTGAATTGAACTCCTTCAGCGGTAGCCTCTGCAACTCGGACGCGCCTATTGGGTTGTGCGGTATCATCTACCACGAGTTCGCTGTGGAGGACAATGCCGACATGTGACACATTACTGTTCGTAAACAACTTTATCGCGTCGGAGACAGGCTTTTTGCCGGCAAAAGCGATGATATCTCCGGGTTGCATCTTATCTCTGATACTCGCGTACGTACCTCGTTTCCAGGACACTTTTTTCTCCTCTCTTGTGCAGAACGAACCGAATTGAGTCAGCGACACGATGGGCAGCATTGCCCATCGCAGCGTCGCTGGTTTCAACGGTGTTCGTTAGACAGATTCTCGCCGCGTCTCGCCGCTGTCAGGAGCAAGACACGGTATCGGGTTTAAAAACAGTCCCACTCGGCGTTAACTGACATAGTCTCAAGTGGCTTTCCGTTGAGGGTAGTTGAAATGTCCTCGGACAGACTCACTCAAATTTCGTCAGCGTCCACTACGGTGGAAGACAATCAATGTTTGCGCTATGCCACAAAAATTTGGCTGCGGCGGAGGGGACCAACGCTGTTCTGCCCCCGCGTTCGCCGCAACTCTCGCACGGTCCCAACCCCACCGGGCCGCCGAAAAATGCTCGCGGCGTAGGGTGAAGTGACGCGAGACCGTAGGTTGGTGGCCTTCAACCTAGTCTTCAGCGAGGGAGTTTGTCAAAGCTAATTCCACTTTGACCCAGTCTCCCCCGAATGGTTCCCTATTATACAACGAGATCGTGCGGCTGACAGGGTGACCTCCTCGAGGAACTCTGAAACTGATAGTCTTATCATCCGCAAGATCTTCAGTATTTTCAGACGTTCCCTCATAAAATCGCACTGCGACCTCCATATTAACATGGCCATCGTCAACTAAGCGTCCGGTCATGTCAACTTCAACGCGGCACTCATCACCCCATCTGACGTGTGGGATATCAAAGTTATCAATAGGGTTGCTACCATCAAAAATTCTTTCTCTCTTATAGGCGCGATGAACGGGCACATCTTTTTTGTACCATTCATCATCGATGCCTGTGATAATAATCGTGGCAAAAACGCGTCTTGCCATTTTATGGCTCCTTCTTTAATTTGTTTGGTAGAACACAGATGTCCCACCTACTTATGGGTGCTTAATTTGAGAAACTAAGCAGGATTCAGGTTAAAGACACCTGCCACTATCCGGACACTATTCCAACACTACCATCCCCTCCATTTGCCGCCATCAAGAATAGACAGCGACAGAAATCCGCACCACCAAACGCGGCGCACGGAAATCTCGTATGGACAAACAGGGAGAATAACAAGGGAAACGGGTGCAACGGGAAATATGGCAGGGAAATGCATCGGGCCAGTCCCGATGCAACGAAAGTAACCCGCCACGCAAGAATGCGTGCGGGGTCAAAGACAACAGGACGACAAAAGTCGCCGCTGTCAAGTGAATAAGATTTGCTTAACGCCTGTGGGTGTCGGGGGGGGTCGAGCCTCCCCTCTGGACATTAAGCCGAACGGGAACTCGTGACGGCGCGACAACGGGCATAGACGCACGGCAAACGTGCATCTCTCGGTGCCCAAGCAGGTCTACGGTGACCTCGGTAGCAATGGAAAAATCAATTCGCTGGTTCACGGTATCGTTCCTCTGTTCGGTTTCGGTTTCGCGGTGGCGCATTTTTTCGCGCGTATCACCGCGTTTGCATTAATGATACACGAACATGCAATAAATGTCAAACATTTTTTTGCGAAAAATCGTGGAAATGTTGACAATTAACCACATTCTACATGAATTTCGGTTTTTTGTCAACGTTTTTCTGCGGAAAATCGTGAAAAATGTTTAAAACTGATTTTATTTTAGCAAATGTCACGTTTTTTGTCAAGGTTATTGCGCGAAAAAAAACGCTGCTGCTACCGTAGCGTGGGGGCCTGTCCCCCGCGATGCTAATTGTCTGAAGCAGGATTTCCAAGATTAGCAGGATTTGCAGGATGAAGAGTTGTTCGCCTTGACACGTCTATGGGGACATCAAAGAATGCTCTTCAGGTCCGTAGGACCTGCATGTCTATAGAAAAGTAGATCTGCCACCGTTTTCAAGGTCCGTTAGGACCTTAATGGAAATGGCACAAGCGAGTCAAAGCACATTAAGGTCCTACAGACCTTAGGTTCATCGTGATGCGAGGTGCTATAGACATTAAGGTCTTACAGACCTAAAGAAACATTTCGGCGCAATACCCGCCTAATCCTGAAAATCTTGAAAATCTTGTAAATCCTGCTCCAGACCGAGGCACGGCGAGGGACAGGCCCTCGCCCTACGGTGGCAGGAGAATTTTGGCACGGCGAGGGAAACCCGCTCGCATGCGCGTGTGGCATGCGAGGGCCCAAGCCCTACGGTTCGACGGCGCGGTTTGGATAGCCACGAAATAAAAAGCATATTAAGGTCCTACAGACCTTAGCCATCTTCGCATCACATTGCTCTATAGACATTAAGGTCCTACAGCCCTAAAGAGACGTTTCGGCGCGATACCCTCCTAATCTTGCTAATCTTGTAAATCTTGGAAATCCTGCTCATATCTTGCCTAATCTTGTAAATCCTACTCGGTGTTATTCCCGCTCTGGATACGGCTTTCCTAATGCAGCAGGTGCCTCCGCGCGGCCGACGAAGCCCGCCAGCACCGCTAAGCAAAGCACGTAAGGCAACATCAATAGCACTTGATGTGGAATGCCCCAGCCGAAGGCCTGAAATCGGACATCCAGCGCGCCGCCGAGTCCAAAAAGCAACGCCGCCCCACACGCTTTCACCGGATGCCACTTCCCAAAGATGACTATCGCTAACGCAATAAACCCGCGTCCTACCGTCATGTTCGGCGTGAAATAGGGGACATCCGCCAGCGAGAGGTACCCACCGCCGATGCCTGCCATCGCACCGGCAAATAAGAGGCACGCCGTGCGCAGCAGCGGGACGTTCGTGCCAACCGCCGCTACTGCCTCTGGATGCTCGCCGCACGCACGAATGTGAAGCCCCGGGCGTGTGTGGTAGATGAAAAAGGTGACGCACGGCACCAGCAGGAACGTTAGAAACACTAAGATATTATGCGAAAAGAATGCCCGTCCAAAAAAAGGTATCTGCGAAAGGAACGGGATTGCTAAAGGCTGGAACGAGGGCACCCGCAGCGCGCTGCCTGTCACGCCGAAGAGGCGTTGATAAAGCACTTCGGTTAAGCCCAAGGCGAGCAGTGTGATGGCAGTGCCGATAATCACCTGGTCTCCTCGCAATCGGATGGCGAAGAGCGCGAAGAGCGCGGCGGTGCAAACACCAGCGATGCCAGCCAGCAGTAGCCCACACCCCGGCGCGAGGAACGGAACCTGCGCCGTGTAGAAAGAACCTACCATGCCGAAAAACGCACCCATCAGCATCATGCCTTCAATGCCGATGTTGATGATGCCTGCGCGTTGCGATACGACTTCGCCTAACGCGGCGAGCAGCAGCGGTGTCGCGCCTCGAACCGTTGCGGAGAACGTCTCTTCAAACATTTTTACCTCACATGCATCGAGACCGGGAGGTCTCGCCTACCTGCAATTTTCTGTTTCCTCCGGTAGGCGCGGTTTGAAACCGCGCTTTCGGAAAGTGTTGTCCTTCAAGAATTTCGCGGAACCGTAACCGAGCACAGCCAGCAGAATCGTCGCCTGCATGACAAGCGTTACCTTATCCGAAATGCCGACACCGCGTTGCATCGCATACGAACCTGTCGTGAGCGCGCCGAAAAGGAGTGCCGCCGCCATTGTGACTAGCGGATGCAACTTCGCTAGCAACGCCACCGCAATCGCCGTGTAGCCGTAGCCGGGTGAGAAGTTGAGGAATAATCGGCGCGTCAGAGCCATTAGTTCTATCGCACCGCCGAGTCCTGCTAAGACACCGCTGATAAAAAAGACGCGGAACGTGTTATGCACAATGGAGATACCCGCCGCCTCCGCTGCCGCTGCCCCCGCGCCAACAGCACGCAGTTGATATCCAAATGTCGTCCGAAAAAGGACGAATGTGAGAATAATCGCCAAAACAATCGCGATGACGATGCCGAGATGGATGCGGTGAGGTGGAAACAGCCTCGGCAGAAATACCCACTCGACGAGCCTGTCACTTTGCGGGCCACGCTGCGATACCTCCTGTAATGGCCCGCTGTCTACCATGAAACTGACGAGGTAGATGGCAACGTAGTTGAGCATAATCGTGCTAATGACTTCGTTTACACCGCGCGTTATCTTGAGGAACGCGGGAATCAGGGCCCAGATGCCACCTGCCAGTGCTGCGAAACAGAGACACAACGGCACGGCTATCCACGGTGTCGCGGGAAAAAACGGCGCGAGTTTCGTGCCGAACCATGTCGCCGCTAACGCGCCCATCAAAAACTGTCCCTCCGCGCCGATGTTCCATATCCCGCACCGGAAAGCGACAGCGACAGAAAGCCCTGCCATCAAAAACGGCGTGCTTTTCACCAGCGTCTCCCCTAATTTCCTGCCGTTGCCGAACGCGCCGCCGACTGCCGCCGCGTAAGCCTCTAGCGGATTATAGCCGCACACGAGCATGATGATGCCGTTCGTCGCAAACGCGCTGATGAGAATGAGCGCGGGCATCCCGAGCCAACGTTTTATCACGTGCTCCCTCCAGTCATTAACAAGCCTAATGCCTCAATGTCGTTCCGATGCGCCGTCGCTTCATGGAGTTGCCCTTTTGACATGACATAGAGCCTGTCGCTCAGTTGCAAGACTTCGTCTAATTCGGTGGAGATAAGCAGCACCGATTTGCCGCGGTTGCGCTGTGTTAGTAGATTCTGATGCACATAACGGGCGGCACTGATATCCAAGCCACGCGTCGGATTCACTGCGATGAGCAGTTCCGGTTCCGGTTCCATCTCTCGCGCGAGGACAACCTTCTGTTGATTGCCGCCGGATAGCGCGCCCGCGTCCAATTGAGGGTTAGGCGGACGGATATCGTAGGCATCTATCAGTTGTGCAACTGTCTCCCGCCGCTTTTTCTGTGGCAGAAGCCAACCGTATTGTTTGAGGTGTAGCACACTCAATTCAAGATTCTCCGCTACCGAAAACGATGGAATAAGCCCAAGCGTTTGTCTATCTTCCGGAATATAGCCGACACCGAGCAGGCGCGTCGACTTTGTGCCACGGGGTGCCTTGCCGAGGATTTCTATCGTGCTAGCGTCGCTTGCCGCTCGCAACCCCATAATCGCCTCGGCGAGTTCACGTTGCCCGTTACCGTCAACCCCCGCTACCCCAACGATTTCACCGCGATGTGTCGTCAGTGAGACATCCGACACCGCGAGTTCATCACGACTGCCACGCACACTCAGCTCAGAAACGTGGAGCACCTTTTCCTGCGCGGGGCTTCGTTCCTCTCGCACCACTTCTCTCACCTCCTTGCCGAGCATCTCTCTGGCGAGCTCGCGAGCGGTTAGTTCCCCGGTGCATCCTTCATAAACTTTTTTGCCGCGCCTTAAGACGGTAATCCTATCGCTAATCTGTAACACCTCGTTCATCTTATGGCTGATGAAGAGGATAGAACGGTTATCCGCCTGCAAGTTGCGCAGAATGGTAAAGAAACTGTCTACTTCCTGCGGACTCAGCACCGCCGTCGGTTCATCAAGGATGAGGATGCGCGCATCACCGGCGAGTGCCTTGAGGATTTCAACGCGCTGTTTTAACCCAACTGACAACGTTCGGACGAGGGCATTTGCGTCAACGGCGAGACCAAACTTATCAGAAAGTGCCGCTGTCGTTTTCACGGCATCGGCTTTTTTGAAGCGAAATCCTTGAGTCCGTGGCGCGAGTGCCTGTCCCTCGCGAACCTTCCGATGCGCGGCACTCAGCGCGATATTCTCGGCGACGGTGAGGTTCTCAATCAACATGAAATGTTGATGCACCATGCCGATGCCGTTGGCGATGGCATCGCGCGGCGTTTTGAAGTTTTTCCGCTCATGCCTAACGCAGATGCTCCCTGATGTCGGTTGATACAAACCGTAGATGAGGTGCATCAATGTCGATTTGCCCGCGCCGTTTTCGCCTAAAATGGCGTGGATTTCCCCTTCCTTGAGGGTGAAATCGACGTTATCCACGGCGACAAGGTTTCCAAAGGCTTTGGTGATGTTGCGGAGTTCTAAGATGTTTTCTGCCACCGGACCGCGTGTGCCTCCGTTAATTCGCCATCATACGCAACAACGCGCAGCGAGAGTTTCCATGATTCTCCCGCCGGTGTGGAGAGAGTTGCTCTCCAGGTCGGATTATAGAGTGCCATGCCGTAATCGCGGATGAACCACGGACCGCGGGCACGCTCATCCACTGGGAGAATCGTCATGAAAACACCAAAATGCCCATGGCCGAACAGACGGTTTTGATAGGCGACGAAATCGGAGTCGGCTTCATGGACGACATCGGCGTTCCCGACGCGGTTATTATCACCGATGACTACGCCGCCCATGACTGGCAGAAGCCTCGGTTCAACGCGGATGCCGATACTGCCGAATTTCGTCTGTGGATAGGTGACAGCACCGTAGTTAGCAATTTTCTCGCTCGTCACATCGCAGATTGTCGCGTCTGGCAGACTCCAGAGGTTCACCGTCCGGATTTCGTCAATTAGCGGTTCTTCGTTCGCGTCGCGCCAAATCACCTTCTGGACGAATCTCACGCCATCTGCATGCGGCGTGATGTCCACCTCTTTTTGGGTATCCATCCGCCCCATGTTGGCGAAGACTTTATCGGTGAAGGAACGTTGCGGCGGAGCGGCCCAAAAGCCCGCTTCTCGTTCGCCGACATGAACCGGACCTTGGCCAACGAAAACGCCGTTGTGAAACGGATGATCGAAGGCGAATTCTTGAACGACGGTATGTCCCGCCGGCGTGTAAAGTGGAAAGACGAAGGGCCGATAAAAGTTAGCACCTACGCCGCCGAGGCAGCGGCCGCTCTCTTTCTCCACAACGAGGTGGGTTTTGGCGTTGATTTTGACTTCAAAGTTGCTCATGATTTTCCAAATGAATGATTTTCTCGAAATCCCAAAGGAGGACTGTGCCATCCGAACTCCCGCTAGCAAGCGTTTTGCCATCGGGAGAAAATACCAAAGACCGGAGCCATCGCGTATGTCCTGTCTGTGTGGACAAAAGATGCCCGGTCTGGGGATTCCAGAACTGTAGAATTCCGTGCCGAGTTCCGTTCACCAAGATACCGCTATCTGGTGAAAAGGCGAGATCTCCAGCTGTTTTGTGCTGTTCTCGTTTCAGCACACTGATTCTGTCACCGGTGGCGGCATCCCATACATAGCACTGCCTTTCACTCGCACTCGCAAGCATTTTGTTGTCCGGCGAAAATGCCAATGACAAAACGGGATGCTGATGTTGTGTGAGCGTCCGAATTGCACTGCCAGTGTCCACATTCCACAAGCAGACCTTGGAATCCCCTCCGCTACTTGCAACCGTTTTTCCATCTGGTGAGAATGTCAATGTGATAACCCTACCAGCGTGTGCTTTAAGCGTGATGTGGGGCTCGATCTTCGCCGCGGTAGCAGGAAAGAGTTGTTTAATCGCAGATTTTGGACGGTGCGGAACTTCCCACAATCGCAGGCGGCCAGTCTTATCGCCGCTCGCGAGGATGTTCCCCTCCGGCGAAAATGCGAATTTGACATTTAAATCATTCTTTCGATGCACTGAGGCTAAAACGGCCTCGGAGCGGTCCCGGTGCAGATTCCATAAATGGAATGTCCTATTTCTGTCTTCAGCGGCAAGAGTTGTGCCATCCGGTGAAATTGCCTCGGCTGCAAGAATCTTGAGGGAGTGCATCGACAGGTGGCTTCCGGTGCGGGAATCCCAGTGTCGATGTTGGATAATTCCGCGAGTAGTCCAGCTAGGCCGATTCACACTAGCGACAGTTCTTCCATCTTGAGAGAAAAATATTCCTTCAATTGGCCCCATAAACTCCGAGCAAGTGAACTGTTGGCTACCGGTGAGAGTATCCCATGCGCGGACTGTGCCATCGTGACTGCCACTGATGAGCGTTTTCCCATCCGGCGAAAATGCCAAATTCGTCACCTTGGCGTTATGCCCATTAAGGACGAGCGATGGCATATACTGCCCAACAGCGTCCCACCACTTTTCCTCCGTTTTGGTAGCATTCCATAGGTAAATAGTGCCATTTAAACTCCCGCTTGCGAGAAAGTTGCCGTTTGGTGAAAAGGCTAAGGCGTGGTGCCCACCACCAGCAGGAAGCTTGAAGGTTGCCAGCCGCTCACCGCCTTTCACATCCCACAAAAAGATAGTTTTGGATTCATCGCCGCTCGCAAGTGTCTTGCCATCGGGTGAAAAAACAAGGGACCGGATCCAGCTCGTATGCTCGGTTAAGTTAGACGTGAGGTTCCCTGTCCGCGTATCCCACACCTGAATCGGAAACCTTCGGTTCCGCCGATAGACACCCCGTGCCGCTGTGGCAAGAACCGACGCGCCGGGAGAGAGTTCCATCAAAGGCTCAAGGGGTTTTTTATCTCTCTTGAGAGGAACAGTTTTACGTGCGCCTCTGCCTTTCTCCCATTCGTGAAGTTTCCAGTTACGCAGTGCCAAGAGCAGTTTCGTTCCGGCATTTGAGAAAACGAGGGATTCAACGCGTCCGGCAATTGGAATCGTTTCAAGAAGTTCGCCAGTTTCTACATGCCCCGGCTCTACATGCCAAATTCGCAATTCCGAGCCTTCGTCTCCGCTGGCGAGTGTGCTGCCATCTGGCGAAAAAGCGATAGCACTAACCCTCTTTTGATGTCCTATCCACAGCGCGAGTTCTGTTCCAGTTTGCGCGTCGTAGAGCCAAATTCCGATAGAGGTCGCTACTGCAAAACGGCTGCCATCGGGCGCGAACTTGATGTCGGTTATTTCGCCTTTACCGAGGCGTGCGGTGGCACCTTCCGGCAAACCCCATCGGATATACGCGGGCGCGGCAACCTCCGGATACGGTTCTTGTCGTTCCGATTTATTTGCTGCTTCGTCTACGTTGTCTACGTTCCGAGTGGATATCACCCACCGTGCGCACACGGCAAGCAGCAGAACGGAACCGCAAAATAACAGCAGTATCAGTAGCATGCGATGTGATGTTTTCATCATGGCCCCTCACAAATCGGCAGAACTTGGTATTATTGAGGGTGTTTCATAAATCGCTCAACGTCGCGGGGGAAACCCGCTCGGATGCGCATGTGGCATCCGAGGGCCCCGCGCTACGGTGAAAAAAACGTCTCCCCATCACGTAGGGCGGGGGCCTGTCCCCCGCCATCGCTCGCGCGCCAGGCCCTGTAAGTCAGGATCGCCCGATCCTGACCCGTTCGGGAGCGGGTGCTCCCGAACTACAGAACGGGGCCTGATGCGCCCCCCAAGGGGGGTAAATTTATGAAACCCCCTCATTTAGTATTATTGCGGATGCAGGACAGCCTCATCAATTCGCCGATAGACGTGAAGTTCGTCTGGTGCGAACAAGATGCCTAATTCGCGCCGGGCGTTCTCTGGAGAATCGGATGCATGCACGACGTTGTGCGTCACATTGAGCGAAAAATCGCCACGGATGCTCCCGGGTTGCGCTGCGAGCGGGTCTGTCGCGCCGTTGAGGGTGCGGACTAACTCTATGGCATTCCGTCCCTCTACGGCAAGCGCGACAATCGGTGCCGAGGTCACGAATTGGATGAGCGTCTCATAAAACGGCTTGCCGCCATGATGCACGGCGTAAAGTGCCGCTGCTGTCGTGGGTGAAAGTTGCATCATCTTCATGCCGACGAGCTTGAGCCCTTTGCGTTCATATCGCGCAATAATTTCCCCGATGAGGCGGCGTTGAACGCCATCGGGTTTGATTAAAATCAGTGTTTGTTCTGTCTCCATTGCCTCTCCTATTTCTTAGCGGTTGTTTGAGGTAGTCTTATCTCCAAAAGTTTTTCTTCAGTCTGGCTTGACATGAAGTCGTTTTAAGTATATCATATTTTGTAGGATTTGCCAAATTTATTTTTTTACGAGGCGGAACGATGTTCAATCAACTAGCGGAAGTGGTGCTAAAAACTGGGGAACGGATGGAAGTGGGTGTGATTACCGCGCCCGATGCCCCACATGCGGCGGAAATGAAGGCGTTTCTCGGACATAAACCGGGGAACTATAAATGGCATATTGAACGCTGCGTGACTGAATCGCTGGACGCGTTGGAAACGCGGTTCTATGTCGGGAAACTTGATGGAAACGTGATTACTAATATCATGACGGTGGAGCATGAAGGAATTGGGATTTTAGGGCACGTCTTCACCTTACCGGAGCAGCGGCGGAAAGGGGCGTGTAAAGGCGTGATGGCACACCAGATGGAAGATTTTCGGCAACGTGGCGGCCGCGCGCTCTACCTCGGCACGGGATACAACAGCGCGCCGTATCATATCTACCACAGCTTCGGGTTCAAGAGTGTCTTTCCGGCATCCGGGTTTATGCACTATTTTGTCAGCGCTGATTTTGCGGAACACTACTTCGCACCGGCACTCGCAAAGCCGAAGTCGGTTGAATGGCACGATTGGCCGAAAGTTACGGCTCTCTCGGCGATTGTTGGCGGGGACACGCTTCGGAGTTTGACATGGGGTGTTTACGGGCCCACGAACCTTGAGGGCGGATTTCTGGCTTTCAAACACGATTTGGAGACAGCGGATACCTACGCCGATGCCAAGTTGCTCGTCGCGCAGAACGGGGCAATCGTCGGTTGGGCGACGGTGATTTGGGATGCGCGCTGGCGCGGCACGTCTGCCGTGCTAGACATTTTCTTCCATCCCAATTTTGCCGATGCTGTTCCTACACTGCTTTCTGCTTTGACGTTTCCTGATGCGAAAGTTCAGTGTTACGTTGACGAGGATGCAACAGTGAAGGCAGATATTTTGACATCGGCTGGGTTTGATTGCGAGGCGCGTTTGAAGCAACAGTTTGCGTATAACGCGCGGCGTTATGACGTTTTGGTGTTCGGTAGTTCGGAAGGCGTTTAATAAGCGTTTCTCGGTATTTATGAATACCGCGCCTTCTTGGTAGGAGAGACCTCCTGGTCTCGATGCTGCCAGACGTTAGGTGCTCGCAAACTCGAGTGGTGGGCATCTCCTACCGGCAGACATCGGCCCCCTGTAGTTCGGGATCGCCTGATCCCGAACGGTTCAGGATCAGGCGATCCTGAACTACAAGGGGGATGCGCTTTGACAGCAAGACGCATGGCGAGGGACAGGCCCTCGCCCTACGTGAAGGGGCGGCGTTTTTTCATCGTAGCGCGGGGCATGTCCCCGCGCCGTTGAGCCATTTATGAAACACGCTCAATTATTTTACAACGACAATTTTGCCAACTTTATTCCGGCGCGTTTCGCCTTGGCGCGCGGTGAATTTATAGAGATACACACCGTTCGCAAGCGGTTCACCATCGGCATCCAACCCATCGTAGTGGAATTCGTTGTAGGAGACAGCCGCGTCAAGTGTGTCAATCGCTGTGATGAGGCGGCCGGTGAGGGTATAAATTTTTAGCGTTACCTCGTCCGCGCTCTCTGTCAGGTAATAGGCGAAATCGGTGCCGCGCCCGGGCGTAAACGGGTTCGGGAAATTCGCAATGTTCTTAATCTCAAACTCTCCTGCGACGGTGGCTGTCCTGCCTGTGGATGCCGGGTTCCCATTTGCATCCTGCGCTTGCAACCGAATGGCATATTCACCCGCCTCTAAAATGGGCGTATAGGTTATCAACAGCACATTGCTATTGACAGGCGAAGCGGCGATGACATATTCGTCTTGCGGCACGCGCTCGCTGTTTTTGGTGAGGACGATGTTCTCCGGACGCGTGTCAACGCCGTTGGCATCCTCAATCCGTGCAGAAATCGTGGGCGTATCGGAAATATAATCGCCATCAATGAAGCCTTGGTTTTCAACAGTCAACTCCAGCGAAGGTGGACGTGAATCGGCGTGGGACAGCAGCGCGAAGGTGCCGGGCAACTCAACTTGGGTTGAGAGTGTCTCTTCGCTGCGCGTTTCATCGCCAATGCGAATCCAATTCCCAGTCCTCTCGTCCAGCATATAGATGTGGTGAATATCTGTCACCGACGATGCCTCGGAAAAATGGAATGTAGCAGTCGCCGCAAATCCGTTCTGCGCGTCTAAACCGAGTTGATAAGCCATAGGGGCTGCTGAAGCAGGAACGATATCGGGTTGATTGGTAATCGTCACCTCTTTCCGGTCAAGCGTCATAAGCGTCGGTGTTTGAATGCTGCCTGGCGTAAGTGAGAGCCGCAACGTGCCATCGCCACTCACGATTTCCCGCTGCTCCGGCGTGAGCAGAATCCAATTGCTAGAGAACCTTCGGGTGGCGGTGTTATTCCGCTCTCTGCGTTCAATGATAACCCCTTTTGGCAGTTCTGCCGATGGCATGTCCACAACTACCGTGACGAGATAATTGCCGGGGGCGGGTTGCCACCGCACACTCGCCTCCACTTCACCACCCGGCGGCACTTCTGCCAACATCTGAACTGCACCAATCGGTGTGGCGTTTTGGAGATCTTCTTCAAGGAGCACTGTCTCTTCAGTCTCCTCCGTTGCTGTTGTTTGGAGAAATTGGACCGGGACGTTTCGCACAAGCGCAGAACCGAAGTTCACAATCTTCGCCGAAAGCGTGAAGGGGGATGCGTCATCAACATCTGAACTTGCCCAGACGATGGTTTGCTCTAAAACACTCAAATCTACGTTGCGCTCACCAAACTCATAACTCTCTATCTCGGTTTGGAGGCTCCGGCCGTTCTGCAGCGTGACTTCTAGATAGTAATCAATTAACTCCCGTTCCGGATAGCCGGGAATGGGCTGCTCGGTGCGATAGGTTGCACCCCTGTGCCGCACGACAGGAATTGTCTCAAATTCCAGTCCGTCTAAACTCCAAAACAGCGTCAGCGAATCAAGCGCGTTCTCGTCTTTTACCTCGCCGTAAAAATGCACGGGCTGGTTGGGTTCAACTGGGTAAGGCGAGATGCGGATGTCAGTAATGTATCGCTCAAGCGCAGTATAACTGACAGAACCGACGGTATCTTCCTCCGCATTCCACGCGTAAGCGCGCACGTCGCCCTCATCAAATTGGCTATTTGCGGGGAGAGATACGGCTACAGCGAACTTGCCATTGACAACAGAAACTGTCTCTTGCTCCGGTGGCGCGACAGGGAGTTCATTGCCACGTGGGATTGCTGTTGGAACAACGGTAACTTCAGCCTGTCCGTCAAAATTGCGGTTGGATAGCGTGCCGGTCACGGATACCGAATCCTCGCCTACATCGGCGGTTACTGCAATCTGGGGGAACGGTAACCGGAGCCGAGTCGCCGGATCTCCGAAGAGGGTGAAGACTTCCGCTAAGTCGAAATAGTGCGGCGCGTTAATGACAAATTGGGTTTTCGCCTGCGCAAGAATGGCACCGAGGTGCCTTACCGGTGTCGATTCCGCAAAAATCGCATCAAAAATCTCTCTGTTAAGCACGTAGTCGCCCTCAAGCAGCCCGATGCTAGTCCCGCCGATGACTGCAATTGCCCCACCATTCTGCGAACGGAGCAGCTCCTCGGCGAGGCAGCTCTGATTGCCATCAAAAAAGCCGGTGAAGCACGTCATGCTGATAACAAAGGGGAGTTGTTCAATATTGGTGAGGTTCTGCTCGGGGTCCTCCAGGTCTAACATGCGGCTCGATGCCCAGATACCGCCGCCACCGTGTCCGATGTAGTTGACGAGGATGGCACCGTCGTTGAATCCATCAATCACTTGTGTTGCGATGGGCGAACGGACGCGCTCGTCGAAGGCTTGCCCCTCGTTCGTCGGCGCGAAGATGTCCTTCACTTCATAAGTCGCCGCGAGATTGTTTCTGCCGATGAGCCAATTGGTTTGGGTATGAAATATCCATTCCGTGCCAGCGAGCATGAGGAGCCGTTTTTGCCACGGCCCGATTTCCGCTTGTGTCTCATAATTGATGGCTCGCTCAACGAATACCCGCGCATCCACCCGATTCCTCGCCGGCATTCTGCCGATGAACATGTCAGGAAAATTGTCATCCCCGCGGAAGGTGACGAACTGATGGTCTGACGCTGTTGCACCGTATCCCGGAATCTGCACTTGTATGGTGGGGACAAAACTGAGTTCGTTCTTCAAGTCAACGTGCGTGTCGCCGACGAGTAGGACATAGGTCGGCGCGGGCGGCTGCCAGTTTTCGTAGGCATATTTCAGGAATTCGCGAATCGCATACGGATTAAGGATGCCGTGACTAAACTCATCGTAAATATTTTGGATATTGACAACCTTTGTCCGCAAGTTACCGTGTTGCGCCCGGAAATCGGCAAGGGGTTGCACGTCCGGCAGGAAAGGCGTATCGGTGATGATGATGTAATCCGCGCCGTTGTGCATGCCGCGCAACTCGGATGGGGATGCTTCAACGATTTGCGGTTTACGGAATTTCTCTCGCGTCAGCGCGATGTATTGCGTGTCGGTATCTTGCGCATTCCGTGAGACGAGTGTGTCCCGGAAGATGACGCGGTAGGTGCCCGTTTCTTCATCAAGAAGCGGATTTAACCCGACATACCGGGAGCCGTCAACGCCATAAATTTCAATGTCGCGCTCCGAGAAATTGTTCAATTGCACCTCAAAATTCGGGTTCACGGTGCCGGTTTCGTCGGCGAAAGGTGTGATGGAGAATCGAAGGATGTCCTTTTCTACGTCAAACGTCCGCCAATAATCGACTTCAAACCAGTTCACCATCACGATGTCCAAGAGGGTGCTCGGGAGAAGCGCGCGGAGGGAATTGTTCCCGTTTTTGAGATAGGACTGCAAAAGTGCAGTATCCTCAAATTGATACTCCGTCTCCCCCTCCCACCGCAATTGTTCAAAATTGAGTGTGTCGTTCAGCCACAAGCCAATACGGTGTTCCGTGTCCGATCTTCCGTAGAAACTCACTCTCAGCGTTGCAAACCGGTCCGTCCCTGCAACCCCCGCGAGTGTGAAGCCCAAAGCGACAGAACGCCTCGGTTCACTTTTTTCGGTTTTGAGCGTGGGTAGCGATTGCCAGAACCAACTGTCATTAGGCAGCGCGGGTAGTTCTGTTAAAACGAAGTTGCGGGTTTGGAGTCCTGCGCCAATCTCCTCATATTCGCTCCCTTCCGGGAGGTTTGCTTTAGGAAACCGCCGAAATTGGTTATCCTTTTCAAAATGCGCGCGGGTAAGAAAATGCTGGTAAACCTGCGCGTTTTCGTTACCGGTGAGGGGTGTTTTCGTGGCCATCCGGAGGCCGCGCGCGCCGTTCCACGAAAGCCAATAGACGTTTTCGTCGGAAAAGGGATGGAAGTAGGTAGTTTCGCCGCGCGGGCGTTGCCCATAAAAAACGATTTCATCGTTGGCATCAAACCTTCCATCGCCTTCGCCGCGCACGAAGATAGGCACTTGCCGCCCTTTGTTTGACAACGTCAATGTGGCTGGCACAATAGAACCTATGTCTACGCCGGTGGCTTCCGCCAAGTCGCGTCCCGTAATGTGGTGCATGCCGCCGGCGGTGACGAGAATTTTATAGCGCGGGGTAGATACAGTCCCAGCGGGACTAGCAGGCGCGCTTGGTGCCATTCCTCTTTCCAATGTTAAGCTCGTAGAGCGAGGGCTTGCGGCGCGCCACTGCTTCGCGGTTTGTGGGTTTATCAACATATTCCCGAACATCGCGTCGTAGACAGGCGATTCGGGCCGCTGAAAAGCCTGCGATGCAGCCGGCGCGCTCCCTGAGCGACGAAACTGCACCTCAACGACAAGTTTATGATAGAGGCGCGCTTCCCCTGTCGCAGGATTATACTGCACCGGATTGAGTTGAATAGGTAACACGCGGTTCTCTCGTATCCACCCCGCCTTTCCGAGTTCAGCGAGATTCGCCGGGATGAAGCCGTTGCGAGGGACAACCCCTCGTCCTACGTTAGGATTTTGCGCGCTTTGCACACGGCGCGTCTTGAATGCCTTTTGGACGACGCGCACCTCAAATCCAACCTCAGGCGGAACACCGATTAACGTGGATTGCATCGGTAATGGCGGAAACCTCCCTGGCACTGTCGTCAAACGACATCCGGGAAAGGAAAATGAAGGAAATTGGCTCTCCGCTTGCGTTCCAATGTGAAAATCTCTCTCGGCGATGACAAGCTGAATTGTTACGCTTTGCGGCGTAGCGCGCACCAATTCGATTTGGCCGCTCGCTTGGTTGCGCGCAGCAAACGCCGTTGTGCAAAAGAGCAATAAAATTGTCGTGAATAGAGTAACCTTGTATTTCATAGCCTGAGTCAACTTTTTCCGTAGGGGCATCCTATAATCCCGGAAATCTTGCCTAATCTTGAAAATCCTGCTTGGATTGCAGACGCTCGCGGGGGACAGGCCCCCGCGCTACGGTGAAAAAACTAATCCTGGAAATCCTGCTGCGATTGAAGGCACTCGCGGGGGACAGGCCCCCGCGCTACGGTGAAAAAACTAATCTTGGAAATCCTGCTTTGATTGCAGGTGGTATACCTCAATTTCGCGGAGTTGCGCCATCGCCGGTTGCATCACCCGATAGTGCGGGTAATACTGGCCGACGAGGGTTGTCCGCCTGTCTACGATTCTATCCCCCGGTTGCGTAACGATTTTATTCACGATAATATCGTCAACTGTGCGCGTGACGTTGACGCGCAGCATCTGGGTTTGAAAGTTCAGTCTGTCAAAGACATACATCGGTTGCGCGCGTTCGCCATCAAGGTTGCGTCGTTGCACAACGGTATGGAACGTCTCCCATTCGCCTGTCTCCGCGTTCAGGTAGTCCATCTCAAACCGGAACAAGTTGCCGTTGTGGACGACAATTTTCCGAACGGGCTGCACTTCAGCGAATCGGATGATGAAGTTCCGCTCATTTTGGGCGGGGAGCGTCGCCACGGTCTGCAGATTTCCATCGTTCAGCCCGGGGTGATTCGCTTCGGCTCCGTAGTTAGTGAGCGCGACGTTCGGGCTATACTGCGTTGATAAAACCTCTGCCATTCTGCAGGCGTTCAGTAAGAGACAGCCGCATAACAGACAGAGTAGGGACGCGAAATGGAGACGGTTTTTCCCTGTTTT
The DNA here is from genome assembly GCA_965242965.1 of Candidatus Poribacteria bacterium. Classification (GTDB taxonomy): domain Bacteria; phylum Poribacteria; class WGA-4E; order WGA-4E; family WGA-3G; genus AGPOR5. The sequence continues at coordinate 98,026 of OZ251518.1, forward strand.
CATCTTTTTCCTCCTACCCCCCTGTAGGGCAAGATCGTCTGAAGCTCTGGCACATTTGCCAAGCGATCTTGACCCGGTCGGGAGCAGGTGCTCCCGAACTATAGAGGTGAGTCATTAAGCACCTAACGATGCTAGCGTGGGTTTTTGTCCGATAACCCTAATCAAACGCCTCGCGAACGGCGAAAGAATCAACGATGCCCATCACGAGTTCACGGATAGGCGCGTCTTCAATACCAAAGACTTCTTGGGCAACGCCGGGGCCTGCCCCGACAATCACCGTATCGCCTTCGCCCGCGCCGACGTAATCCACCGCTATCGTCGGTGTGCGAACCACCTCGGATTTCAGGCTGAGCGGTTGGATGAGCAGCAGCGTGCGGTTCTGATACGCCGGATGCTTCACAACTGAGACAACTTTGCCTATGACTTTCGCGAGATACATAGTGATACCAAATTAATTGAACGTGAAACGTAATCCTGGAAATCTTGTGAATCTTGTATAATCCTGATTGGGATTACTTCGCATCCTCAAGCAGCGAGACAGAATCGACAAGCCCAACGATTGCGACATCAACGGGCATCCGTTTGCCGGGGCTGACGCTCATGGCATCTCCACCTGTGACAAAGTAGACGTTCTCGCCTACGCCTGCATCCTGCAGCGTATCTACAGCGACGAGGGGCGCGGCACAAGGGTTTTCTTGCTCGTCCAAAGGTTGCACGATGAGGAGGCGTGTCCCAACGAGACTCGGGTCTTTCCGCGTTGCGACGACAGTGCCAATCACTTTTCCTATATCCATTAGTGTTATCTTCCCCGTAATTTCTTCGTATTTAAGTGAAGGGGTTTCATAAATCCCCGTAGGAGAGACCTCCCGGTCTCGATTCCTGCCGCCGAGTCTCTCCTACCGGAAGGCATTGTGCCCACCTCTGTAGTTCGAGATCGCCCGATCTCGAACGGGTCAGGATCAGGCGATCCTGACCTACAGGGGTGAGGCGGTCTGACCGCCAAACGCATGGCAAGGGACAGACCCTCGCCCTATGTAAAGGGCGGCGTTTTTTACCGTAGACCCGGCAAATCCTGCTCATAGTTTATACTCGCTCAATTTTGTATGGAGCGTGTTGCGGTTAATGCCGAGCAGTTCAGCGGCTTTGCTCCGATTGCCGTTGGTATGTTCCAGCACAATGCGGAAGAGCGGTTTCTCAAAAAGCGCGCGAACATGCGCGTAAAGTTCCCCCGCACCCGCTTCCGAACCCTCCTCCAGATAACCTTCAATATAGCCGCGGAGGAGCGCGGTTACGTCTGTTATTGAATAGTCTTTGCCGACATCCGGCTGTCCATCGTGCCCGACATGCGCGAAATGTTCCGGGAGCAGCATCTGTCCCGCGCAAATAACCAGTGCGCGTTTGATGGCGTTTTCAAGCTCCCGCACGTTGCCGGGCCACTCGTAATCCGCGAGTTGCTGAAGCACCTCCGATGAGATGCCGATGTCCGGCAGCTTGTATTCTTCAACAAAGCGGCGCGTGAACAGGGATACCAATTCCGGAATATCCTCTTTCCGTTCCCGCAGCGGCGGCAGCGCGATAGGGACAACGTTCAAGCGATAGTAAAGGTCTTCACGAAACGTCTTTTCTTCTACAGCCTCTTCCAACCTACGGTTGGTGGCGGCGATGATACGGACGTTGACAGTGCGCCGTTCGTTAGAACCCACCGGTTCAACCTCGCGTTCTTGGAGGACACGCAGCAGTTTCATCTGCACTTGCGCGGGCAGTTCGCCGATTTCGTCAAGGAAAATAGTGCCGGTATCCGCCTGCTCAAACTTCCCTTTTCGTGAGGTGTGTGCATCAGTATACGCGCCTTTGACATGTCCGAAGAGCGCGCTCTCAATGAGACTCGGCGTTATCGCACCGCAGTCGAAAACCACGAACGGGTTATCGGCGCGCGGGCTATTCTGGTGAATTAATTGCGAGACGAGCTCTTTCCCCGTGCCGCTTTCACCCAGAATCAGCACGGTTTCATCGCTGACAGCGGCTCTGCCTACCATCTGATAGACAGCTTGCATTGCGAAACTCTGTCCGACGAGCCTTCCTTGTCTGTCAATCTCCATCGCGGACTGCGATGCGCGCTGGGTGTTGACGCTTCGGAGTGCAGACTGTGTCTGGTTCGTCGCCGAGGCGGCGCGCGCCACTAAGTCCAGAAGTGCGGTTTTGTCCACAGGCTTAGTGAGATAGCCATACGCGCGTCGCTTCGCCGCATCTATCGCCGTCTGTGTTGTGCCGTGCGCCGTGATGATAATGATAGAAGCGGTGCTGTTGAACTTCTGGATATCCGTGATGAGCTCCAGCCCATTCGCATCACCTAAAAAAATATCAAGAAGGATGACATCAACACTGCTTTTTTTTGCGGTGGCGAGTGTCTCTTTGCCATCGCGCGCCGTGAGCGTCTGGTAACCTGCTTTCTCTAGGACAGCGGCGAGGACGCGGCGTAGGCTATCGTCATCGTCTGCGATGAGAATCTTTGGACCGCGCGATGCGTTCGATAAGGGTTTCATAAATTCCTCACGTTTTAGGAGCAGGATTTCCGAGCAGGATTTACAGGATTATCAAGATTTACAAGATTTCGCAGGATTTCCAATAATTTGTGATATTTTAGCATAAAATGCGATTTTTTGTCAAATTTAGGAGCAGGATTTCCGAGCAGGATTTACAAGATTTACAAGATTTCGCAGGATTCGGTGCAGGATTTAGGAGCAGGATTTACAGGATTATCAAGATTTCGCAGGATTGTGTTTAATCTTGCAAAAATAAAATTATGTGGTATCATTAAGGGGGAAATTGATTTTAGGTTTTTTTGACGAACGAAGGAGGGTTTTGCTTTAGTTACCGTAGGGCGAGGGCCTGTCCCTCGCCGGGCGCAGGTCTTAGCAACAAACCTCCGTAGTCTCTGGTTTGCGGGCGTTTCTCGTTTTGTTTGAGAGATCGCGGGGGGAACCCTCTCGCCTGCGCGTGTGGCATGCGAGGGCCCCCGCGCTACGATAAAAAACGCCCCGTATTACCGTAGGAGGGACCTCCGGGTCCTGATACAGAAAAAGGAGAAATTCCAAATGAAAAAATTGACGATTTTAACTTTGATCTTGGTGTTAACTGCCTTGGTGCAGTTGACTGCGCCGCCTGTGCAAGCAGAGGTTTCTATTCCGGATGCCGAGTTAGCAGCGGTTATCCGCGAAACCCTTGAGTTGCCGGCAGGTGCAGCAATCACGGCGGATGCGATGCGCAATTTAAGGGGACTTCATGCAAGTAGCCGTGGGATAGCAGATCTCACCGGGCTGGAGCATGCAGTCAACTTGGAGACGCTGAATCTCTACGACACCGATGTATCGGATGTCTCTGCGCTGGCAAACCTCACCAACTTGAAGACGCTGGTGCTTGACAGCACCGATGTATCGAATGTCTCTGCACTCGCAAACCTCACAAACTTGGAGTGGCTGGAGCTCGACAGCACCGATGTATCGGATGTCTCTGCACTCGCAAACCTTACAAACTTGGAGTGGCTGTGGCTCAACGACACCGATGTATCGGATGTCTCTGCACTCGCAAACCTTACAAACTTGGAGACGCTGAATCTCTACGACACCGATGTATCGGATGTCTCTGCACTCGCAAACCTTACAAACTTGGAGACGCTGAATCTCTACGACACCGATGTATCAAATGTCTCTGCACTGGCAACCCTCACAAACTTGGAGTGGCTGGAGCTCGACAGCACCGATGTATCGGATGTCTCTGCACTCGCAAACCTCACAAACTTGGAGTGGCTGGAGCTCGACAGCACCGATGTATCGGATGTCTCTGCACTCGCAAACCTTACAAACTTGGAGTGGCTGTGGCTCAACGACACCGATGTATCGGATGTCTCTGCACTCGCAAACCTCACAAACTTGAAGACGCTGAATCTCTACGACACCGATGTATCGGATGTCTCTGCACTCGCAAACCTTACAAACTTGAAGACGCTGAATCTCTACGACACCGATGTATCGGATGTCTCTGCACTCGCAAACCTTACAAACTTGGAGTGGCTGGATCTCGACAGCACCGATGTATCGGATGTCTCTGCACTCGCAAACCTTACAAACTTGGAGTGGCTGGAGCTCGACAGCACCGATGTATCGGATGTCTCTGCACTCGCAAACCTTACAAACTTGGAGTGGCTGTGGCTCAACGACACCGATGTATCGGATGTCTCTGCGCTGGCCAACCTCACAAACTTGGAGACGCTGTGGCTCGACGGCTGCCCGCTAAGTTACGCCTCCATCCACACGCATATTCCCGCCTTGCAGGCGATGGGGACACGGGTGGAATTTGACAATGTCGCGCATCCCGCCTTGTTGAAAGTTTCTGGGGATAGGCAAGAAGGCGCGGGTGCGACAGCATTGTCAAACCCTTTTGTCGTGGAGGCGATGGATGAGCGCGGTAAGCCGATAGTCGGCAGGGCAATCGAATTTGATATCCTTGGTGGCGGTGGGAGTCTCAGTGCTGAAACGGTGGAAACAGATGCACAAGGGCAAGCAGGAGTATCTCTCACGCTTGGTAACTCTCAAGGCGCGAATAAAGTCAGGGCATCTTCGGAGGGGATTCGGTCTTGGGTGTTGTTTACTGCTGTTGGGACAGAAGAGGCTCCGCAACTCGTCGCGGATGTGAATGGGGACGGTGTCGTCAACGTTCAGGATTTGGTGCTGGTTGCCGGTCAGTTCGGGAAAACGGGTGAGCACGTTGCGGATGTGAATGGCGATGGTGTCGTTAACATTCAGGATCTGGTGTTGGTTGCGGGTGCGTTTGGGGCGGGTGCGGCTGCACCGTCGGTGCGTGCGGTTTCGCGGGCGCGTCTTACAGTATCGGATGTGGAGGGATGGTTGATTGAAGCGCGGGGGTTGATTCGTTCGGGTTCGGGGGATGCATCGAGACCGGGAGGTCTCTCCTACGGGCGTGGGATTGCGGTGTTGGAGCGGCTGCTTGCCAGCCTCATGCCAACGGAGACGGTGCTGCTTGCGAATTATCCGAATCCGTTTAATCCGGAGACGTGGATTCCGTATCAATTGTCGGAACCTGCCGAGGTGACGGTGACGATTTATGCGGCGAATGGTGCGGTGGTTCGGATGTTAGATATCGGGCATCGGCGTGCGGGGAGTTATGAGAGTCGAGGTCGTGCGGCGTATTGGGATGGCCGGAATGCGGCGGGTGAGTCTGTTGCAAGTGGTGTCTATTTCTATATGTTGTCGGCGGGAGAGTTTTCTGCGACGCGGAAGATGGTGATTCGGAAGTAAAAAACCGTATCCGTTCATCGTAGGGCGGTGGGAAAACCTGTCCCTCGCCGTGCATCGAGCCCGTCTTCTATACCGTAGGGCGAGGGCCTGTCCCTCGCCATGCACCGGTCTTAACAGGAAACGTCTGTAGTCTCTGGGTTGCGGGCGTTTTTCGCCGAGGTTGAGAGATCGCGGGGGACAGGCCCCCGCGCTACGGTAATAAAGATGATTTGCCTCGCCAAGAGATCCTAATCCTGTAAATCGTATAAATCTTGTAAATCCTGCTTCAGACAATTAAGATCGCGGGGGACAGGCCCCCACGCTACGGTAATAAAGAAGATCTTGACCCGTTCGGGAGCAGGCGCTCCCGAACTACAGTCACTGGGGCACGCGGCAGATCGCGGGGGAAACCCGCTCGCATGCGCGTGTGGCATGCGAGGGCCCCCGCGCTACGGTAAGAAAGATGATTTGCTTCGCCAAGAGGTCCTAATCTTGTAAATCGTGTAAATCTTGGAAATCCTGCTTCAGTCCGTCATCTACGTCAATACCTACGTTCTTGGTTCAACAAAGAGGAAGCGTGATGACAAACGCCGTGCCGACAGCGAGAGTAGCATCTACCTCAATACTCCCTCCATGCTCTTCAACGATGTTTCGGCTAATGTAAAGCCCGAGCCCGGTGCCTTTCTGTTTCGTCGTATAAAACGGATGGAAGAGCCGCTGCACATCGTCAGGTGCAATCCCAGGTCCTGTGTCCTGCACGCGAATGCACACCATTTCCTCAATATCCCGATATTCTGTCTGAATTCTCAAGCACCCGCCGGATGGCATCGCTTCGATGGCGTTGTAAAAGAGATTCAGCAGAACCTGGGTTACTCCATCTGCGTTTACATTGACAGCGGGATATTTTGGATTTCGCGACGCGTCCAGCGGATGTTTTTGGTGGTTTCCTATCTCTTCACTAGTGCGCTGCTTATATTCTGTCACCACCTCAATAGCATGCCGTTCTAACTCGGCGCGGCAAATAGCAAGACTGTCCTCAAGCAGTTTATGGATATCGCACGGTTTCGCGAATTCCATCGCCGGTTTGCTAAACGCAAGCAGCTGCTCAACGAAACGGTTCAGCCTGTCTACTTCTTTGATGATAATCTCCGAATACCCACGAATTTCCTCTTTCTCTCCATCTCCTGTCCCCGTCGCCACTGCGGCAGTCTGCTCCAGAAGTTGCGTTCCTAATCGGATACTGCCGAGCGGGTTTCGCACTTCGTGTGCTATTGTCCGCACGAGTCGTCCGAGTGCCGCCAAACGTTCAGATTCTACGAGCACGTCAATTGTCTGTTGAATTTTGACGCGCTGTGCGATGATAGAGGCGATAATTGTCAACAACCGCCTGTCATCCTCCGCTGAAAATTCGTCCGATGCCTTGTCAATTGTCAGCGTGCCGACGACATGCTCTTCCACGATGACAGGGATGCACCAGAAGGCGATAGCATCTTTGGATTCAACGTTTTCGGGTTCAAAGAGTTTGACGTAACTTCGCGGCAGCCGCGTCTGTGGCACCCCCATCGCTTTGCCGGAGGCAAGCACCCGTTGCTGGATATCCTCTATATGTGCATCAGTGCCCCGTTTCATTTCCGCGGGGGTGAGCCCTAAAACGACTTCGGTGGATGCCACTACCTTTCCCTCTTGATAGAGATGCAAGGCACCGCGATAGATGCCGAGTCGGTTCGAGAGTATCTCAATAATGCGCCGAAAGAGCCCCTCCAATTCAAGGTTCGCGTTCGCTGTCTGGCTCACCTGAAAAAGGGTGGACAGATCTCGCACTCGTTTTTCCAAATAGGCGTTCGCGCTGTTTATTTCGGCTAACTCTTCTCCCCGAACGCCTCGTTCTCTCCGCAGCTGCCGAATGACGCGCATTATCCCTAAAACCAGCACCGGATAGAGCAGGAGAACGATGATGCCCGCTGTTTCGGTAGGATAGAGAGCCACATAGACGATGTTGCCTATCGTTGTCATCCCAAGCAAAATCTTCTGTCCGCGCGGACTATCGTAGATAATCGCCAGCAGCATCACGCCGTAGTAAAAGTGGCTCACGGCGTGGTAATAGTGCGGCACCTCCAGCATAAACACCAGCAGGTTCGCAACAAGCACGAGAGATGTGAGAAAAAATGTCATCTTTTTGTTTCTAGAACCCTTATCAAAGGGACATGCCTATTGCGAACAACGAAAAACAAAATTACGGAGCATTTTGAGGCCGACGCGCCCACTTTTCTCCAAGTGAAATTGGGTTGCGATGAGATTCTCGTGTGCAAGCGCGCTACAAAATTCGAGCCCATACGCCGTTTTCCCGATCATTGCCTCATCTGTCTCCGGGACAGGATAGTAGGAATTGACGAAGTAAAAGTGCGCGGGATTCGGAATGCCTTCAAAAATCGGATGCGATTGCACCTGATGCACCTCGTTCCATCCAATCTGTGGGACTTTGTTAAAGGCCGATGCCGCGCTTGCATCGCTAGTCGGGAACTTTTTGACGCGTCCCGGCAAGAAACCGAGGCACTCGGTATCCTCTTCGTCGCTGTGTTCAAAGAGAATCTGGATGCCGATGCAGATGCCGAGCATCGGGGTGCCACGCCGGTAGACATCTGTCAAGACTTCGTCTAGCCCGCGCTGTCGAAGCGTCGCCATCGTCGCTTTAGCAGCACCGACACCGGGGAAAATCACGCAGTCTGCCGCCAGAATCGTTTCGGGAACGGCGGTGATTTCGTTTGGATAACCGAGATGTGTTAAGGCGCGGGCAACGCTGGTGAGGTTGCCCGCGTCGTAGTCAATAATTGCTACCATTTTTCCACTTGAGTTTAGGCTGTTACAAACCACGTCCACCGAAACTATTGGGGCATCGCTTTGTAAAGATTCGCCATCTCAATGCCTGCGACAGCGGCTTCAAATCCCTTGTTCCCTGCCTTGATGCCAGCGCGCTCAATCGCTTGCTCTATCGTATCGGTGGTAATCACGCCGTAGACGACAGGCGTGTTCGTCTGCATCGCGACGTTTGCGATGCCTTTAGCACTCTCGCCAGCGACGTAGTCAAAATGCGGTGTCGCGCCACGGATGACAGCACCGATACAAAGCACAGCATCGTATCTACAGCTTTCGGCGAGGCGTTTGGCAACCCCCGGAATTTCAAAAGCACCGGGTGTCCAAAACACGTCAATATCGTCAAGGTTCACGCCGTGGCGTTTTAGGGCATCTAGCGCGCCAGCGAGAAGTTTTTCGGTGACAAAGTTGTTGAACCGACTCACGACAATGCCGAATTTAAGTCCATCGCCGTTGAGGGTTCCTTCGTAAACATGGGGCATAGTTATGTGATGCTCCTAAAGGTTATCTGCTATCAACGGGAAAAAAACCGTCTCCGTTCACCGTAGGGCGAGGGCCTGTCCCTCGCCATGCTGCGGTCTGGGTTGCGGGCGTTTTTCGCCGAGGTCGGTAGATCGCGGGGGACAGGCCCCCGCGCTACGGTGAAAATAACGCCACCCCTTCACGTAGGGCGAGGGCCTGTCCCTCGCCATGCTGCGGTCTTAACAGGAAACATCCGGGGTCTCTGGGCTGCGGGCGTTTTTCGCCTCGGTTGAGAGATCGCGGGGGACAGGCCCCCGCGCTACGGTAGAAAGATGATTTTCCTCGCCAAGAGGTCCTAATCCTATAAATCTTGGAAATCTTGGAAATCCTGATTCAGACTATTAAGATTGCAGGGGAAACCCGCTCGGATGCGCGTGTGGCATCCGAGGGCCCCCGCGCTACGGTTAAATAATAGCATTTTTCAGCGTATTCGTCAAGAAAAATGAATTTGGCACTACTCCTCATGCAAAAGGAGATGCCCCAATTTCGTCCGCTTCGTCTGCAAATATGCGCGGTTAAAGGGATTCGGGCTCGTCTGCAAGGGAACGCGCTCCACAATTTCCAAGCCGTAGCCTCCCAAACCCTTAACCTTCTGCGGGTTGTTCGTAAGCAGGCGCATCTTTTTCACGCCGAGGTCTACGAGGATTTGCGCGCCAATGCCGTAATCACGAAGATCTGGGGGGAAACCGAGGCGTTCGTTCGCTTCAACAGTATCCAATCCTTCGTTATCCTGCAACTGATAGGCGCGGAGTTTCTCCTTGAGCCCCATGCCTCTCCCTTCTTGTCGCATATAGAGGACAATACCCCTGCCTTCCCTCTCAATCATCTCAAGCGCAAGTTGGAGTTGTGCGCCGCAATCGCATCGGAGTGAACCGAACACGTCACCGGTGAGGCATTGCGAATGCGCCCGCACTAACACCGGTGCTTCATCGGCAACGTCACCTTTCGTCAGCGCAATGTGCGTTTTCGGCATATCCGTGCTCCCCTCAGGGATGTCGCTGCTCTCGTAAGCATAGAGTTTGAACTGCCCGTGTTCTGTGGGGATGTCTGCCGTCGCGACCCGCTTGACAAGCGTCTCCGTGCGCCGTCGATACGCAATCAGATCAGCGATGGTGATAATCTTCAGGTGATGCTTTTCTGCGAATTGCATGAGTTCCGGCACGCGCGCCATTGAACCGTCATCGTCCAGCACTTCGCAAAGCACACCGGCGGGATAGAGTCCGGCGAGTCGGGCAAGATCTACGGTGGCTTCGGTATGTCCGGCGCGGCGAAGAACGCCTCCCGGTTTCGCCTCTAACGGGAAAATGTGGCCTGGGCGCACAAAATCGGCGGGGACAGCCGTGTCATCGACGAATTTTCGGATGGTATAGGCGCGCTCCTGTGCAGAAATGCCGGTTGACACTTCCTTCGCGTCAATCGTCACCGTAAACGCTGTCTGCATCTGGGCGGTATTGTCCACTACCATCGGTTGGAGTTGCAACTCAGCGAGGCGTTCGGAACAGGTCGGGAGGCAGATGAGTCCTCTGCCGTATGTCGCCATGAAGTTAATAGATTCGGCGGTGACTTTTTCGGCCGCCATCACCAGGTCGCCTTCGTTCTCCCGGTCTGGTTCATCGACGACGATGATGATTTCGCCATTCTGAATGGCAACAAGGGCATCTGGAATTGTGCTAAAAGTTCCCATGTTTTTGGTATTTTTTGTCTCTTTCTTACGAACAATGTGCAGTGCGTTGCGCAGTGCGTTGCACCGTTATGAACTGAATCCGTGCCGTGCCAAGAAGGCTCTATCGATACCGGCGGTGTCGTTTTTTAAGAGCAACGTCTCAACGTAACGTGCAAGGAGATCGACTTCAATGTTGACACGCGCTCCGTTGTGTTTCGTTCCGAGCGTCGTCACCTGTTTCGTATGCGGAATCAGCGCAACTTCAAACCCATCGGCGACGACGTTGGCGATGGTTAAGCTGACTCCGTCAACGGCGACGGAGCCTTTGTAGGCAATGTAGCGTCTCGCCTTTTCAGAGAGCGTCACCTGCATGCGTGTAGAGGTGCCTTCATCCTTCCATCCGCTGATTATTCCCACTTCGTCAACATGCGCGAGGACGAGATGGCCGCCCAGCCGGTCCTGCAGTCGGAGGGCGCGTTCAAGGTTTACCTGTTCGCCGGACTTTCGTTCACCTAGCGTCGTGCGGCGCAAGGTTTCGGCAGAGATATCGGCAAGGAACGTGTCAGCGGTGCACGCGCGCACGGTGAGGCAGGCACCATCAACGGCGATACTGTCGCCTATTTTTGCATCGGTAAGGACAGTGTGTGCCTGAATTTCAAGCGTCGCGCCTTGCGAGTCGCGCCGGAGGCGTATGACGGTTCCGAGTTCTTCAACGATTCCGGTAAACATTTTTTCGTATTTCGCGAGGCATGGGCGAGGGACAGGCCCTCGCCCTACGGTAATGCGTGGCGTTTTTTCACCGTAGCGCGGGGGCCTGTCCCCCGCGATCGTTGGATTACGCGGACGATGGCGAGGGAAACCCAGGCCCCCGCGCTACGGACGGTGTCCATGATTACATTTATGCCTTAGTTTGCACGTTCGCGGGGGACAGGCCCCCGCGCTACGGACGTTGTCAATAGGCCTTTGAGAGATATCCTTGTATTAAAATGTCGCCATCGCCATTTTCCACGGGCATTACGGTGACGTTATGCAACCTCGGCGCGTCTGCCAAAGCGAAAATTCCTTCGCCACCGAGCGGTCCCGGGGCATCCGCGCCGCCGATAAGTTTCGGTGCAACAAAACAGAGGACCTTATCCACAACCCCAGCGGCGATTGCGGCGGCGTTCACTTCCCCACCGCCTTCTATCAGGACGCTTGTTATTTCACGCGTGCCAAGCGTCAACATAAGCGCGTTGATACAGACGCGGTCCTGCTTCGCTGGCACAACGATGACATCAGCTCCCGCGCTTTTCAAAGCAGCGACGTTTTCCGCCGGTGCCTGCGGCGTAACCGCAACGATGAGGGCTGCGGAACTCTCAACATTGAAGACGTTCGCATCCGTGGGTGTGCGCCCGCGCGAATCTAGCACAATGCGCGTCGCATCTTTGCCTTTGCGGTGCGCGAGACGCGTCGTCAGCGCAGGATTGTCGCGCAGGACAGTGCCCATGCCGACGAGAATTGCGTCCACTTCATCACGAATCTCATGCACACTCTGGCGTGATGCTTCGGAGGTAATCCAGCGCGATTCTCCGGTGGCAGTGGCGATTTTTCCATCAAGGCTCATCGCTGTCTTGAGGATGACAAAGGGCTGTCCAGTCTGGACGTATTTTCGATGCACCTCATTGAGTTGCGCCGCCTCTTCGGCACATATTCCGACGTTCACAGAGATGCCCGCCATTTCTAACTGCTGAATGCCTTTACCGGCAACTTTGGGGTTTGCATCAACTTCTGCGATGTAAACCTGCGCGATGCCCGCCTGTATCAGCGCATCCGTGCAGGGCGGCGTGCGTCCCCAATGGCAACACGGTTCAAGGTTCACGTAGAGGGTCCCGTCTTTCGCGGCTTCCCCGGCAGCTTGTAGCGCGTCAATCTCTGCGTGCGGTCCGCCGGCTTTCTGATGATACCCTTCGCCGACAATTTGTCCCGCTTTCACGATAACTGCGCCGACGAGGGGATTTGGGCTCGTGCTGCCTTTGCCCATTTTGGCTAATGTCAGCGCGCGCCGCATAAACGCTATATGTGCTTCATCCATCGCGATGTGTTACCTTCAATTGCTGTGCTGATAGTAGTATACCACATTTTCGTTAAAAATTCAAAATGTTTTTTGTAACGAATGCGGCATACTAGTTTTTCAGGTTATCTTCGCCGACGCAGGCTTTAAGTCCCGCTACAAATATCTGAAAACTCCGCGAACGATTGCGGCTAGGCTCCATGTGCGGCGCGATCTTTTGTGCCACTACCCTTTTGGGTAAAAAGTTCGGGTAGTCTTGTTTTAGCAAACGCCCAAGGGATTCCGACGTGCCTCCGGTGATTGCATCAGGATCCCGATATTTTGCCCTGCGATGAAAGGTTTTTGAGACACCGGGATAAGCTTTCCTCAGTGCTTCAACGTCTCCAAAAAACCATGCCTCTAACTCTTCGACCACCAACCGATTGACGACGCGAAAATCGCCTTGGGAATTCGGATGGGATTTCGTCGAAAATCCTGCCTCGCGCGCAGCGCGTTCTAACTGCGCCTTCAGTTTTTGGCAATCCTGCCGGTCTTCATCAATAAGCACAAAGATTCGCCAGTCGACAGGCAGCCGGCGGTAACCCCTCAGTCTCAAGGGCAACTTTTTTAACAGGTCTCGTTTGCCTTCAAAGACATGGAAGTGAAAACTGACATTGTCGGCAAGAATCTTCGGCAAGATAGCCGTTAACGCCGCTTCAGCAGAGGGTTCCTCCAATAGGAATTCAATGTGCATGCGCGCCTCCCTTTGGCCCGCCGGCATTCGTCAGCGGATCGCCGATTTCAAAGTAATTTTCCATCCAGAGCGACCCCAACTTCGCACCGGTTCCCAGAAACTCCTTGATACCTAGCATATCCGCCGTGCGTTTGCAGTTGGTAAACCCCTGTTCATCACGATAAAGCACCCAGACCTCCTCGGCGCGGAGGCCGTTGATAAAATGAGGCGAATGCGTGGTAATCATGAGTTGAGAAGACGCTGATGCCTCGCGGCACTCATCAGTTAGCCCTGCCAACAAGCGCGGATGTAGGTAATTTTCGGGTTCCTCAATGCCGATTAATTCCGGTGGTTCTGCATCGTGTAACAACGTCAAATAGGACAGCATCTTCAAGGTGCCATCGGAGGCGAACTTGGCTAAGATAGGTTGCTCAAACGGCGCGTCCTTAATCTGTAACAGGAGGCGGCCATCCTGCATTAGTTCTGCATCCACCCGTTCTAAGCGCGGCACCCGATACGCCAAGATTGAAAGAATATGTTCCAGCTGCACCGGGTGTTGTTCTTTCAGATATTGGATAACGTTCGGTAGATTATCGCCTGTTTCCGAGAGCCGTTCTTGTGGGCCCGCTTCGGGCACCCCGCGCGTGGCATCGGCGGACAAGTAGGAGAGATGCCAGCCGGTAATGAAGCGGCGCAGGGCACTCACGCGAGGATGCCTCGCCAATTGCCCAAGCGTGCTGACGGCCAGCATTGATGCGTCGTCAAGTTGTTCACCAATTCGCGTATCCTTCATATCGGGTGCTTCACCAGCGATGACCCGGCCTTCGCCTTGACGAAAATCAAGAAAGTGAAAAGGTTTTCCTCCACTCCCGCGCCGCCATCGCAGGGATTCTGTCTCAACGTACGCGCCTTTCGGCCCTTCATCAATTGCCAAATGGTAGGTGAGGAGAGGTGTCTTCGGTTTCTCCCGATATTTTAACTCAAATTCAATTGGGCCATCACACCCGCGGGTGCGCAATTCCTTAAAACGCCCCCTTTTGTCCCATGCACGACGCAGCCCCACCGTGAAGCATTCCGAGAGGAACGCGAAAACATCAAACAGCGTTGACTTCCCGCTGCCGTTCGGGCCTAGGAAGGCTGACAGCGGCGTGATGTTTCGTAATGTCACGTCTCGCAACGCGCGATAGTTCTTCACACGCAAGGATTCAATGCGGGGAACAGTCTGTTTTACCATCTCAATTGTCTCCATATAAACACATTCACTGGGATGATACCCTATTTCCAAGCAGATTGTCAAGTTTTTACTGGTTCTGCTCACACTTCTTCGTCAACTGCACGTAAGCATTCCAGAATTTCAGCCTGCTTCGCCAAATCAAACTGGTGCGAGCCGATATACATATATCGGATAATCCCGCGCTTGTCAATGATAAACGTCGCAGGACGCGCGATGTTGTATGCCTCAAGGCTGAGCCAGTGGTAAACGCCGTAACTCTTAATGACACGCCGCTCCTTGTCCACTAGCAACGGATAGGTGATGCCGTTGCGTTCCGCATAGCCGCGCAATTCACGGGGCCACTGCCCCGCGATGGCGAGCGGAATAGCATCGTGCGCTGCGTAAGCATCAACCTGTTCTTGCACTGCCGCCAACTGACGACGGCTATTCGGTCACCATGTGCCCCGAAAAAACGTCAGCACGACGCGATGTTCTCCACGATACGACACTAGCGATACTTCCTGTCGTTCATGCGAAGGGAGCGTCCATAAAGGCGCGGTATCGCCGATGTTGAGAATCTTGTTTTCGCGTGGCATATTTTCGTTGTTCCTAGCGGTTGTTTACCGGTTTCGTATTAGGTGTTTTTTTACCCTATCAATTCCACAAATACTTCGTTCGCCAAGAAAAGTCCCCGTTCTGTCAGGCGTAAATGCGTTCCAGAGCGTTCCATCAACCCTAAATCTATCCATTTCTGGCAGACATCGCCAAATTCAGTTTCAACCTCCTCGCCAAAGCGGCACTGATATGCCGCAAGCGAAAGCCCCTCCCGTTTCCGCAGCGCGAGCATGAGAGTATCTGCCTTTTCAGCACTCCCGGTGGGGCGTTCAGCATCCGCGATAGGTTTTATGCCTTGCTGGATGCCTGCGATGTAATCGGCGATGCCGCGAATGTTGGTGTAACGAACGCCATTAACATAGCCGCACGCGCCTGCACCTAACCCGATGCACGCACGGTTATTCCAATAAACGAGGTTATGTTTCGCCGCTTGATTTGGCCGCGCGAAGTTGCAGATTTCATAATGTGCATAGCCGCGCGCCGTTAATGTCTCAATCGCATACTCAAACATGTTCGCCTCGGTATCCTCCGGAGGAAGGTGCAACTCGCCTGCTTTCCACCACTCATAAAACGGCGTTGTCTCCTCCATGACGAGGTTATAGACAGAAATATGCGCCGGTTCAAGCGAAATCACCTCGGTTAAGGTGTGTTGCCATTCCGCCATCGTCTGCTTCGGAATCGCGAAAATCACATCGACGTTGATGTTATCAAAACCGCAATCGCGGGTGAGTCGATAACTGTGCAGGAAATCGGCGACGGTGTGGATGCGGCCGAGCTGCTTTAACGTCTCATCCTGCATCGCTTGCAAACCGAAACTGAGCCGATTGACACCAACATCCCGCATCACCTGCAGCTTCTCCGTGTCAACGGTGTCGGGATTACATTCCACCGTGATTTCCGCATCCGCACAGATTTGGAAATGCGCGCGTAAATCGGCGAACAACTGCGCGAACGCCTCGGCAGAAAGCATGGAAGGCGTGCCGCCACCGATAAAAATTGTCTTTAACGGCGCAGCCTTCGGCGCGTAAAGTGCCATCTCTTCGCGAAGGACTAGGAGGTATGCCTTCGCCTGTTCTTTGTCAAAGGCGGACGTGTTGAAAGCGCAGTAGTAGCACTTCGTCGCGCAAAACGGAATGTGGAGGTAGACAGAAGAAGCCATGGTTAGCGACGATGGCTCGGGAAGACGGTTATGTTCTTCTCCCAAAACCGTTTGTATTGGGACTCCGTCGTCTCCGATGGTGGCACCCCAGCGAGGTCTGCCGCAAGGTTGAAGGGATTGGTGTGATAACAAGCAATCTTATCATAGACAGAACCTGCGTTGACAAATTGCTGGTAGTCATCTGCCTCCTCGGTTGATTCGCCGAAGATCTCGCTGAGCGTCCAGCGAACTAAGTCCCAATACGCATCGATATCGCGCTGCGATAAAGGGAATTCTTGCTCTTTTATCGTAGCCATTGTGGTATTCTCCTTTCATACTCTGGCGTTCCCCGGCTGTGTAACACGGGCGCGGGGAGGATTTTCAACGCCGCTTCGGTATGAAAACCGACCTGGTCCATGTCTTTAGCAACGAACAACTGCGGCCAAAATGAGACAGGCCCGAAGACAACGTCGTAATTTCTATCGCCTTGCAGCCGGTGTGAGCCCAACTCGTTTCGGCAATGTGAGACGAAATTCCAATAATCGGAGTTTGAACTGTCTGTCACGAAACACAAACTCAATAAAGGTGCCAATTGATTCCTGTCCACCTCAAACCTCAGCACTACTGCGCATGTTGGAGGCCTTGATTTGCTGCGTTGGTTACGAAACAGCCGATTTGCCCAACCTTCTGCCTGACCTAGGACTGTTGTCAAGTAAAACCCTCTGCCGAAATCCGTTTTTGCGCGACCTTTTGACAACTCAATACTGTGAGGCAACTCACTTGAAGGCCTGCTGATAGCTGATGCCCCAATATCAGTTGTGCCATGATAAAGGACGAGTGGGCCATTTGTCCAAGCCAATGCGTTTCTCCTTTAAAACTCCAAACCCACCCGAATGGCATTCCCACCATCCGCATAAGCAAACGCCTCGTTCAACTGCGCAAACGGGAAGGTATGCGAGATGATTTTATGGAACGGATATTTATGCTGCGTGCGGCTCAAAAAATCAAGGGCGCGCGGGATAACCCACGGTTCATACACGATAACCCCGCGAATCGCCTTGCTACACCGCACAATGTTACCCGGGTCGATCTCTGTCGGAAAACCGAGGTTGATATTGCCGATCCAGAGATACCGTCCACCCCACCGAAGCATCTCTATCCCTTCAGAAAGCACGCGCGGCGAACCGACGAACTCCGCAACCAGGTCCGCGCCGATACCACCGGTATGCTCCATCACGTAAGCGACCCGTTCTTTAGTCGGCATCTCGTCAACGTTAATGCCGTGGTCTGCCCCGAATTCCTGCGCAAGCGCAAGACGCGCCGGGAGCCGGTCCAACACAATCACCTGGCCCGCGCCCATCTCCTTCGCGACAGCGGTAGCGTAAAGGCCAAGCCCGCCGGCACCTTGAATTACCACCGTATCGCCGAGGGTAATGCCGATTTGGTTGAGGCCATATACTACTTCGGACAGCGCGCAGTTGATAGGCGAGACGAGCGCGTCGGGGAGCGCGTCCGGCACCTTGAAAATCCAATGTCCGCGCTTCATGTAGTAGTATTCGCCATAGGCACCGTGAAAATGCGGCGGCTGCTCACTAGAGACACCGAGCCAATCGCGGTATCTATCCGGGCATCCCGGCTTCCCATTAAGGCACGTCCAACATTGCTGGCACGGTTTGAAATAGGAGTAGGCAATCCGGTCGCCTTCCCTTAAAGGTTGTCCCAGGCTATCGGCTGTGACATTTTTGCCCATCGCCTCAATCGTGCCAACCATCTCGTGGCCGAGCACCTGTGGAATGCCGCTGGCGATTTTCGGTCCGTGCCCACGCCAGAAGTGCAAATCAGAACCACAGATGTTCGCCATGCGGATACGCACGAGGATATCGTCATCGCTGACAGCGGGAACCGGGTATTCGCGAAATTCCATCGGTGCCTGCGGTTGTGTGAAAATAGCGACTCTTCCTGTTTTCATTTCTGCTTCTCGCGGTTACGCACTAGGAACTTGGCCCTGCTTGAGGATTCTCAATTCCTCTTGCATTGCGTCAATTTGCCGTTGTTGCGCGGCAATTTGCTGTTGTTGCGTGGCAATCTTCTCTTCCTGCGCGTCAATCTTCTCCTCTTGCGCTCGTGTATTTTTCCGCTCCCAAAGTATCGGAAGCCCGATAACAGCAGCAATAAACGCGAGAAGTCCCAGTAACAGCAAAAAGTTCCTGTCCTGCTGCTTGTCCAGACTATCCATTCTGATCGAAAGGCCCCGGTTTTCATGGGAGACATGCTCCCGTATCTGCTTATCGGACGCCGCGATTTTAGCCTCCACGAAATCCCGCATCCGCTGCTCGGACTTCCCAATATCCTCCGAGATTTTCATTCCGACGAATTCTCGCATGCGCGCATCGTATTTTTCAAACATTCCCTCAATTTTCCCCAGGTCTTCAACACTCAGTTCAGCGAATGCCGATACGTTCATGAGCAGGAACCCGATGAGAAAAAACGGTGATAATTTCACCTGTCGTGCCTCCTAGCGTAAAAATTGTTAATAGTATACCCGAATCGGACAAGAATGTCAACCTTTTTTAGAACTCATCAAAATTAACCACCTTCCACTCGCCGTTGATAAGTTCCGTGTTGAGGATAACGTTCCGCGTCGTCGTTTCCATGCCGCTGCGTTTGATGGATAGTTCATAATTGAACAGCACCTGATGCTCATCCTGACTTTGACGTGCAAGCTGCTTATATTCAATATTCGGCAGTTCCACTACCTGTTGCCCGGGCATTCGGACTGCCTTCACGCGCGCGATTTCAGCATGCAACTTCTCTGCCGCCAATAAATCGGTGAGGAGGAGTGCCGCCCCCTGGTCTGCCCGTTGGTAATAGTTATAGATGAAATCCTCGCTGACAGCCTGCGGCGTGTTCCGATTTGAACACGCAAGGAAACATAAGCACAAGATGAACGTTTGTGAAATGATAATTGCGATTTTCATTGAATTCCTCGCTATATCACGAACGCGGGGGACAGGCCCCTGCCCTACAGCCCGGGGAGATTCCCCACAATCCGCACCGTATCCAAACTCACGGTAATCACACGTCCGATTAAATCCACAATATAACCTGGCGCGTCGGCGCGATTCGGTTCGTTCACAATGCCACTCGCATCGTCTGCCGAAACCTGATACCGCTGCAGCACCCAGTCCAACGCCGAATATGTCCCCAACTGATACGCAAACGCCTCCTCCGGCACCCCCTCCAACGTGAGGAAATCGTTGTAGTGGATGCACGTCTTGTCTTCGGAGAGCCGCATCTTTTCTACGCGCCAATTGAGTTGCATCCCCGGCGTTTCAACCCGCCGCAACGGATACACCGGCTGGTTTTCATAATTGACATGCAGCTCAGCTAATGCTTTCCCTGCATTAGCAAATCCCCAGAAGTCCGGGGCGAAGGGGAGATGCGGCAGATCGCGCTTGAGGTTGACACCATACCGCTCGCGGTAATCGGGATGATGCAACAGCCCATACGCATAGTGGAAAATGTCCCACTTCTCAATAGACGCGTCGCTGTAATGCGCGCGGAATTGGGACAATGCCCAATCGGTGATGTTCTCGCGCCGATTCGTGCCATCCTCATCGTAGATGTAGAACGGAAAGCATTGAGCTGTGCCTAGCATGCCATAAAACGGAATCACGTTTGTCATCAGGCAGTGGAACGGCTTTTTGCTTCCAATGCCATTCACACAAATGACTCGGTTTTCCGTTTCCGTTTCAAGGGTAGGAAGGATAACTGACAATCTAGATGTCGTGTCAATGAGGAGCCTATCAAAGAACAGTCTCATTTTTGTATAGGGGCGGTAAAGTCCGTCCCGAATTTTGCTATCGGCGTATTCGGCGATTCGACCGCGCTTCAAATTCGCCCGCAAACTGTCGCTCCACTTGATTTTTGTGTCATCATACGTCACAAAATCGTTGATAGCGGCACTTAAGTCTGTTCGGTGTTGCCATCGTGCCGCCTCCGCGTTGTAAAATTCTATCATCCGCAGCATGTTTTCGCCGAGTGTATCTGAATTGAAATTGCAAACCCAACGGTCGCGCCCACTCAAAATACCGTTGCTATACATACGAAATATCACACCTTCGGGTTGACTCTTACTCGCCTTCGCCGCTTGGCTCCCGAGCGGCATGAAGGTTGTGAATTCGGGACGGAGCCCTTCGGTGAGCCACGTATTATTTGCATCGACAGCGGCGCGTTTCATCGGCACGGTGGTGTAATCACCGAATTGGGTTAAGACGTTCTGCTTTTCGGCGGACTTCAGATAGTCGTCAACGTGGTAGAGATACACTTCAGCGGGTGCCGAGTCTTCTGCGAGTTTCGCCTTCTTGACGAGGAGGGTAATTCCGACGCTCACCCGCACCTTATCGTCAAAGACGTTGCCGCCCTCTTTGCGGCGTTGCTCACCGGATGTGCGCGCGTCGCCTTTGAGATTCACGTGGTAAATCTTCGTGAAGTCCTGCGCTAGATGCTTCCGAATGCCATCGCCTGAGATAGCGTCCAAAAAATTGTTATTTGTCACGAAGGCGACGATACCTTCCTCGCCGATTCTGTCGGATGCCCAGCGGAGTGCTTTAATGCAAGCATCATAGAGCGAAGCTTTGAGTTGCGCCGCAGAGTCTTGCACGTAAGTCTCTCGCACCCGTTCATCCATCGCCTCGTGTTTCCGATTTCGGTTATTGTCGCTATCCTTCGCTTGCCCCACATTGTAAGGCGGATTGCCGATGACGATGAACATCGGCGATGCCTTCTGTTTCTCGGCGCGTTCGGTATTCTCGCGCGTCAGTAAGGGCAGCTGCCGCGATTCCGCCAGGTCAAACGTATCCACGAGGCAGATTTTATCGAACGGCACATATCGTCCGGTCGCCTCATAGAATTCGTGTTCAATATTCATGCTCGCGATGTAGTAAGGCAGGAGTAGCACCTCGTTGCAATGGAGTTCGTGGCGGTATTTATGCTCCAACGCCGTTTTGTCAATCTCGCGCATGAGTCGGACGATAAAATTGCCGGTGCCGACAAATGCATCGATGATATGCACTCCTTCATCTGACAGGGTACGCCCAAACTCGTTCTGCAGGATTTGCGCGACGCTTTTCACCATGAAGTCAACAATCGGCTGCGGGGTGTAGACGATGCCGTGTCTATCAGCGTCCTTTACCGAGAACCCTTGGAAGAACTGCTCATAGACGGTGTTGAGAAAGTGCTGTTTCTGTGAGAAATCTTGGCAGAGGCGCGCCGCATCCTCAATGGCGAGGTAAAAGTCGTTTAGTTCTGCCAGAAACTCATCGCGGCTAAATGCCTCGTCTGTCAGCACGTCAATGACGTTCTCAATTTCACGTGCGATGATATTGCGGCGCGTGAAATCGGGGTTATTGAAAACGGTGCGGAACGTGCGTTCGGTTAAAATGTGCTGGCTGAGCATCTCCTCGACTGCATCGGTGGAGAGATTCGGGTTGATGGAGGTGCGGCAGAGTTCGTAAAAGTCGGTGAAAACGGTGCTGAAACGCGGATTCGTCCGGCGCGCGTTCTGGATGATTGCCGTCATTTCACGTCCGAGTGCCGGGACCGTCTCTCGGAATTCGGCGACAGCGGCGTGCCACCTGTCAACAGCCGCAAGCGGAGCGGAAAAGAGGCGTTCCAGTGTGGTGCAGAGGTCTTTGCGTTCGGTGAGTTCCACGTCAAGCACCTTCTGTCCATTTTGATAGAGAACCCCGCGTTGCGGCGTGTAGAAAAAGATGTTAGTATCCGGATAGCCTGCGGCAAATTTGCGTTGGATTTCGCTCTCCAAATCATCGTGAATATCTTTCGCTTCAATGAAGGCGAACGGGAGTCTGTATTCGTCCAATATCGCGCCATCAATGACGATGCGGTTTCCGGCATCCGTGCGCATTGCGTATTGCGGCACGAAGGTGGCATCGACTTTTTTCGCGCAGGCATCCAGTAGCGTTTGCAGCGGCAAACTCACCGCGCCTTCGTGAGTGATGTTGTGCGTGTCAAACTGCGCCAGCGTGGCGTAGTATTCTTTGACGGGTTTGTGGTTTGGTTTGAGATTCAGTTTTCGCATGTGCTGTTAATCCTTTGCAAGAGACAAAGAAGGCAAGAACGCTCGGGCTCTCGCCTTCTTCGGTTCGCGAAGAGCCCCCATTCTCCTGCATGGGGATTTTCTCCGGGCGCCGCTTTAAGAATAAAGCGACAAGTTCTAGCGGCCGAGTGCCTCTAGGAACGTTTCCAGGCTTTCTGCCGACGCGGCAACAGGCGCAAGCTGCTTGAGTCGCTCTACGTCGTCAATCGTTTCAAGCAGGGGCATGAGATTGCGCACCGCAGCCGGATGAAAGCGCGCTTCCAGCACACCGAGGAGCATTTCAAGGGCACCCTGGTTGCGGCCTTGTTCTAGTCCCTGGTTGCGGGCTTGTTCTAGCCACTGATTGCGGGCTTGCTCTAGCCCTTGCTCAAAGCCCTGCGCACGCGCCTCTTCAACCGCCGGTTTTAACGCCGCCTCGGCATAGTTTTCGGCATAGCGTTTGGCATAGCGTTGAAAAACAAGTGATTCGTACACCATTTCCTCCTTCACTGACTCCATTATCAGTGACTCGTCGTAACTCAATTTCCCAAATATACTCAGCAGGGCCAACAAGTCGTGCCGATGCGCCATGCTCACAGACAGCGAGGCTGTCGCTTCAATGCACTCTTTCAACCATCGTTCCGCACTCATCCCATCGGGGGGACGCATCAACGGTGTGAACGGCATCAACCCGGGAGACTGCAACTCCAAAATGGGGGCACCCTCCACCTCAATCAGCCGCAGCACTCGATAGGTGAGCAAATAGCACGGCTCCCCATGCCAGTCATAGCCGTACCCACCCGGGTCATTCCGACCGGCGTTGGCATGCAAGTAGATAACCGTGCTATACACCGGCTTTTGATGCTCCGCAATGAGGAAACCGTGGTATCCCGCCACGCGGAACGGCATTGGCACCGGACTGTTATGCGTCTGCACCTCTACATGCGAGATGCTCTCCTCTCCATCAATGCTTGTCTCCCACGTGCTATCCGCCTGCCGCGTTTTCAACGTGGGCTGTTCCGTATCTAACCGTCTCAGCACTTTCAGGTTCGGTGCGTCCTGCAGATAGGGGAGGAGAGTGTCAGCGTTTTGCAGCAGATGATATTTTGCTGCATCGTCATATTGTGTCATGATAGTATTATATCATTTTTTTCATGTAATGTCAACCGATTTTTCCAGAGCCCCCAGGTCTTTTCGTTTTCTGTTTGCGATTGGACCGGACGCAAGAGAAAGTGTAGTTAATCCTCCTTTACGGCGCGGATGAGTGCCACGTTAAAAATCCGTCGTTCATAGCCGTGCGAGGGACTATTAACCACTTTACCCAACGCCCATAACGTTGAAGAACTCCCACCATCAAAATTAATGGCGTGTTTGATGCCCAAGTCGCTGAAGAAATCTGCCATCTGATAGAGCGTCATCCCCATGCTATAGCCGGGCTGTCTGCCATCAACGGCGATGAGGAAGAGTTTTTCGTCATTGAAACCTAATGCGCTGCGCGGATTGCGGCGGGCGGCGTTACGGTGCGAACGGCTTCTGCCGAAGCGCGCGAACTGGTTCAACTCCGGCTCAATCTCTCCATCGCGCAAAATACGTAGATTGCCGCCAACCCCCGAATGCACCGTTTGCCATTTCTCCGGAGTCAAAGCGATAGTGATTTCTCCCGCAACGGCTTCTTTCAACTTTTCGCTCCAGGCTCTCGCCTGGGACGAGGTAACCGCAATCACAGCACCGCGAGGTGGAATCGGGCTGTTGCCGCGTTTTGACACGTCAGTGACGACAAAACGGCTGCGATATTTCCCGGTGAGGGGGAGTGCCAACGCTTCCAACGTGAACTCGTAGCATCGGCGTGTGAGAGTGCGTCTACCGAACCGCGGCGTGTAAATAACAACGGGACACAACGAATCGCAGATCTGGTTGACACCGCTTATCTCAAAGGTTTCGCCATCAACCTCAAGCGTGCCGTTGAGTTTCACCATGTCCATGAGGAATTCGCCTTCCGGAGTTACGCCGAAACTGGTTTCACCCCAAGGCGATGGCGGCGAATAGCCCCACCTGTCCAACGGTGTCGGAATGCTGACGAGTTCGCCGTTTTCGATATGCAGATTGAATATCATCCCGCCGCGGCCGCGGGAGTCCTCCCGAATTCCAAAACTGCCGTTAACGCCGGCAAACGGAAGAACCTCTTTTCTCATCAGCCGCTTCGTGGCACCGCTGATAGTTTCCCTTCCGAGAATCTGGGTATTCGCGAGCTCCACATCAAAACGGAGCCCGAACGCGTGCCTGTCCATTTCCGCCACGTAGACAGCGGCATCGCCTACCCACCAATAGCGATAGAGACGAAACCCATCCGGCCAGTGTTCCGCTTCCAATGCCTCGCGCTTTCGGACGGTATCGGGGAGGGCATCGGTGCGCGGTGCAGCGGCGCGGAAAGGCACGCGCAAGGCAGTGACAGCCAATATAAAGAGAAGGATGAGCCCACAGAGGGCAATCACTTTTTGGGGAATCGCGTTTCGTTTAGTGGCATTTGACATGAGTGGTTTCCATTTTTTTTAGCAAAGGACAGACGAGGGAAAGTTCCCTCGTCCTACAATGTATTGACAGGTTTTGCTTTTAACCCGATACCGGTGAGGACAGAGAGCGTGGTTTCGCCTTCGCCGATAATGCCAGCCTCGCGAAATTTCTCATAGCCTTTGACAACTACCGCCGAGGTGGGTTCAACGTAAATACCGCGCGTCGCAAGCGTTTCTAGGCCTGCCTGAATTTCTGCATCGTCAACGATGGTGAACGCGCCGTTCGTGTAATGAATCGCGTCTAAAATCATCTGCCCGCGGACAGGCAGTTCAGCGGTAATCCCTTCGGCAAGCGTGGGGTTTGTCTGTCTCATTCTTGAAATAATCCCTTTATTCCGTAGGGCGAGCGTCTGTCCCTCATCGCGCCGCGCACTATTTCGTAGGGCGTGGGCCTGTCCCTCGCTGGGGCCTGGGGCACACGAACGCTCGCGGGGGACAGGCCCCCGCGCTACGGGGAAAGATACCGCCCGCGTAACCCGTAGGGCGTGGGCCTGTCCCTCGCCATGCTCCATATCCCGATAAGCATTGTAAATCGGACAACACGCCGCCGCCTGAACGCCCAACAACCGCGGGACGCATTCAATAACGTCCGCCTCGCGCAACTCGCGAAAACCGATGAACAGTCCCAAATAGATGCTCCCGAAACCGACAGGACAGATAACGTGCGCTGGGACATCTCCATCCAACTGCTCAACGATTTCAAACGCCAGCGTTTTCGTGCCTTCCAAAAAGAAGGGGTGCCAATTATGCGAGGCATAGCAGACGTTTTTCGCCGCGTCCTTCACCGCCTCGGTAGTCGCCATGCGGTTGCCTTCAACGAGTTTCAACTCGGCACCGTAGGCGGCAATCTGCGCTAATTTTCCTTTTGATGTCGATGCAGGACAATAGATGGTGCATCGGATGCCGGCTCGTGCGCTGTAAGCGGCAATCGCCGCGCCTGCATTCCCCGACGAATCCTCAACCACTTCCTCAACGCCGAGTGCTTTGAGATGCGTCAGCAACACCGATGCCCCCCGGTCTTTGTAAGAACCGGTCGGACAGAGGTAGTCAAGTTTGACGTAATGTCCCGAATCTGCCGCCACATCAATCGGTATCAAGGGTGTCATTCCTTCACCGAGGGTGACGATATCCGCATCATCGGGTATTGGTAGTGCCTCGCGATACCGCCAGAGGGATATGTCTTCAACCGCGCGCGCCAACTTTCCCGTAGGGCGAGGGCCTGTCCCTCGCCATCCTCCGGGCTCCCCAGAACTCTCCTCGGCGCACCGCGACTTCACTGTAGGGCGAGGGCCTGTCCCTCGCCATGCCCCGGATGCCCCAGAACTATTCTCTCGCCAAGTATCAAGCATTAGCGGTGAACCGCAATCGCACTGGTAGCGAAGCGGCGATATTGGGTATGTTGTGTTGCAGTGGCTGCAGAGGTATTGCAAGAGTTTCTCCTAGTTTGCAGCATGGCGAGGGACAGGCCCTCGCCATGCGTTTTGCTGGCAGACCCCATCACTCCTGTAGGTCAGGATCGCCTGATCCTGACCCGTTCGGGTGCAGGCGCACCCGAACTACAGAGGTGGGCCCGATGCGCCTCCCTCGTTTTTCTATCGGTATTCGCCTTCCCACCAAGGGGGATAACTACCGAAACGGAGTTATGAAACACCCTCATTCATCCCACGGCAACGGAATTCCAAGCCGCTCACTCGCGGCGCGTGCCGATGCCTGTTCCATCTCCCCATACTGAATGCCCTCTCGGCGATGCTTCTCTGTCCGCTCCGCCTCAATCGCGCCGGGGAGGAGGGCTCTATCCGTGCCGGGCAAAGGTTCGTAAGTATCGCGCACGTCGCGCACCATCCTGTCAACTTCAGCGTGAAACACCTCGGCGGGGACAACAGAACCAATATCTATTGCCAGCACCATGCCGCCCATGCGGCCGCCGCTCCACTTCGCCGTGTCTTCCGGTGGCGGTTCAGTGAACCCGGTCAGCGCGCCGCCGAGCAGACTCGCCACGGCGGTATAACCGATGCTCTTGAAGAAAGCGGCGGGAATGACAGAGAACAACGCATCGAAATCCGGACCGCGCTGATAATCCGCCATGATGCAAGTCGCCGCATCTAGCACGACAGGCGGCTCCTCACCCGATGGAATCGCAAAACAGATAGGCGGATTGCCATAATAACCGAGCTGCGGTTTTGACTCTTGTTGCCCGGCGTTGCCTTGGCCCTGATACCCCTGCACCGAGAAGCCGATGCATCCTGACTCGTTGCACATCCGCGCGTAATGCCCCGCAGAACCGTAATGCCCGATATAGCGCGCAAGCCCCATGCCGATGCCGACTTTCTTCGCTTTAGCAATCGCATATTCAGTCGCGCGCACCATCGGAAGATAACCCAGCGTGCCGTTCCCATCCAGCACCACAGCCGTCGGCGTTTCGTGCAGAATGCGGAGCTGCGGACGCGGGTTATGGCTGCCGTTTTCAAAGCCTCCGCAGTAACCGTTCACCGTCCGAGTGCCGTGGCTGCGGACACCGCGCAAATCAGAATTCACCAGCAGTCGGCTGATGAGGGCGGCGTGCTCGTGTGTTAAACCCACTTTTTCAAAACACGCCGTTGAGAAATGGAGAAGGCGTTCTTCTTCGACAAGAACGAATGTTTCCGGTGGTTTGTTCATTTGTGTTGCTCCTTTCGTGCAGATCTGTGCATCGAGACCAGGAGTCTCTCCTACCTTATCTTACGGATCCAACTGTTTATAGAATACCTTCATCCCATCCTTGATAATCATAATGACGACGCTCTTGGTAGGATGCCGGGCTTCATTGTAACCCGCGATGTTCGTGACACCGACGTAGTCCTTCGTCGCCGCGATTTCATCACGGATTGCCGCTGCGTCAAAACTTTCGGCGCGCTCCACGGCTGCGGCGAGCAATTTGACGCAATCGTAACTGACAGCAATGCCGCCGACCGGGGTAATCCCGTGCAGTGCCTCGTATTTTTTCACGAACGTCTGTGTTGCCTGCTGATCGGCGTTCGGCGAGAAGTGTGCACTGAAGAAACTCCCCTCAATCTGCGCTTCCTCATTCTCCAGCAAGAGCTCGTTATCCCAAGCATCCGCACCGAGGAAAATGGTGGGTTTCCCCTCGGCGTTTTGCAGTTCCATGGCGCGCGCCTGCTTCGTCACAAGCACCACCCCTTCAGCGAAACCGGCGATGAGAAGTGCGTCGGGCACGGCATCGGCTATCCGAGTCAGTTGTTCGGTGAAGTCGGTTGCATCG
Organism: Candidatus Poribacteria bacterium; assembly: GCA_965242965.1. GTDB lineage: Bacteria > Poribacteria > WGA-4E > WGA-4E > WGA-3G > AGPOR5. The sequence goes on from OZ251518.1 coordinate 126,030, forward strand.
TCTCCATAAAACTCCTTTGCAACGATTTCGCCGCCCGCTTTGACGACAGCATCGGCGAAGATTTCAGCGAGTCCTTCCGAATAGACATCTCCCTGTTGCGCTATTACAGCCGCCTTGGTGGCACCAAGTTCTTTTGTGGCGAACTGCGCCATAACTTCGCCTTGAAACAGATCTGTTGCTGATGCCATGAAGACGAAATCGCCGGCGTTTGTGACACTCGGATTCGTCGCTGTCGTCGTAATCATGGGGACACGATACCGCTGCGCCACAGGACCGACTTCAACGGCATGCGTAGAGCGGTTTGGACCGAGGATAGCGATGACTCCATCATCGCGAATCATTCTCTCGGCAGTCGCCGCAGCCACCGCCGCATCTTCTATCCCGACTTGGATAACCAACTCAACAGGCACACCGAGCAGCCCACCCATCTCGTTAATCTCACCCACAGCTATCGCCGCACCGTTCGGGAACGTCACACGGCTCCCTGAACCGATGAAGCCAATCTTAACTGACTGTGGCTGTAGTTGCGCCGGCACCACTACCTCTTGGATGCTGTCACATCCAACAAGTGTCACCGCGAACGCAATTAAACTGAATATTGCAAAAAATTTTGTTTTTCCCATATCGTCACCTTTTGACTCTCCCCGGTAGGAGAGACCGCCTGGTCTCGATGCATTTCCGTAGGAGAACCCTCCTCGTCTCGACACTTCCCGGTAGGAGAGACCTCCCGGTCTCGATGCGGTAGGAGAGACCGCCTGGTCTCGACTCCCCAGTAGAAAAGCCCTCCCGGTCTCAATGTCCAACCCCTACCCTTTTGAAAAAATCGCTTGTCTTATTAATCAATTTCTGATACAATCAGATCAGTGTTGTTATTATACTTTAAATTTGCGGAAATAAGCAAGACATTTTGATTATGACGCTCATCACAGTTATCGGGCGCGGGCATTCAGGGACGCGCGCCATCTCTCACACGTTATACGCCAGCGGAGTTTTCATGGGCAGTCAACTGAATCCCTCCGGCGATAAAATCCCGCCGCACGCCATGTATGATGCATGCCGCGTGATGGCGCAACACGTTCAATGGAACGGCGGACTCTCATGGGAATTTGAACCGCTGTTGACGATGCCGATTGACGCGCAGTTCAAGCGGCTCATCAACGAATACCTCGCCGATGTCCTACAGAACAACGCAGCACATAAAGGCTGGAAGATTCCAGAGACGACGCTGGTTTACCCGTGGATAGCACGGATGTTTCCGGAGATAAAATTCATCCACTGGCTCCGCGACCCGAGGGACTGCATCCTCGGCAGCCATAAAACAGATGATTTGCGCAACTTCGGCGTTAATTACCCGCAAACCGACGATATCTACGAGCGGCGTGCAATCTCTTGGCTTTACCAATATAAGTTGATGCAGGCAACGCCGAAACCAGAAAACGTCACCCAGGTCCGCTTTGAGGATTTCGTGTTGAAGCATGAGGAGACGCTCAAGCGGCTTGAGGCGTTTTTAGGCATTCCGTTGGGTAGGATTATCGTCCGTCCAGATGCAGTCGCGCGCTGGAAAAGGGAACCAATTGAGTGCCGATACAATTTTGAATTTCTTCACGAAGCAATTGTCGAGAACGGCTATTCGTTGACAAAGTAAGGGTGGCGCGTCATACCGTAGGGCGAGGGCCTGTCCCTCGCCAAGCCTCGGTCAGGGAAACGGCTTTGGGCGGCGGGCGATTTTCGCGCAGAGCGACGCTCGCGGGGGACAGGCCCCCGCGCTACGGGCCGAGGACCCATTGGATTGCAAGGGCAAATGTCTCCATCTGCCCATTCCGTAACGAGGAACCATTATGTCAAAAAACAATTACCGCGTTGGACTTGTCGGCACAGGCGGCATCGCCCGCGCGCACGGCAAGGCATGCCAACTCGCAGAAAGTGCCGAATTGGCGGCAATCTGCGATGTGTATGAAACTGCATTAACCAATTTCGGCGAGCAGTTTGATGTCAACCCAGAAAACCGCTACCTCTCATTAGACGAGATGTTGGCAACCGAAAATTTGGACATCGCAGTCATCTGCACGTGGGGTGCCTATCACGCCGAGACGGGTATCCAAATCGCCGAATCCCGCCAAGTCAAAGCGATTTTGTGTGAGAAGCCTTTCACGTCAACGGCGGCGGAGGCAGAGGCGTTCGTCGGTGCAGCGCAGGAAAACGGCGTGCTTGTCACCGAAGCTTTCAAATTCCGGCACCATCCGATGCATCTCAAGGCGAAGGAGTTGATTGATGCGGGTGCTATCGGCGAATTCATGACGCTGCGTAGCACATTCTGCACGGGAGGTGGCGGCGGTGGCCCGGAGACGCGCCGCCCAGAAGCGAATTGGCGGTTCAACAAAGCGAAAGGCGGCGGCAGTATCTATGACCTGGGATGTTACTGCATCCATCACGCCCGCTTCATGTTTGATGCCGAACCAATTCGCGTCTCCGGCGCATCGCAGGCAGGATTGGAAGTGGACGATGCGGCGTATCTGCTGCTCGTCTTTCCCGGCAATCGCACCGCGCAAATCTCCGTTGGATTCAACTGCGCCGGTGGACAATACGCCGAAATGTCCGGCACCGGCGGGATGTGCCGCCTCGACCGGGTGTGGAACAACGAGGAATCGCCTGTCAACATTGAGCTCACCACACGGAGCGGCCGCGAAGTCATTGATATTGAGCCGTGCTTTCAGTTTGCGTTGCAGTTGGAGCATCTCTGCGAGTGTTTAGCTACAGGGAAACCGCACCGTATCTCGCCAGAGAGTTGCGTCAATCAGATGCGCGTCATCGATGCCGCCTTTGAAGCGATGGCGACAGGCAGAACGGTTGAATTGGGGTAGGCGCGCCTCTATAGGGCAGGATCAGGCGATCCTGCCCGTTCGGGATCAGGCGATCCCGAACTACAGTCATTGGGGCATGCAAGCGATCGCGGGGGACAGGCCCCCGCGCTACGGTATGCAAGGCCGTCTCCCTTTCACCGTAGGGCGAGGGCCTGTCCCTCGCCGTGCCTCGATCTGCACGAGAAACGGCGTTGGTTGGCGTTCGTTTTTCGCGCGGATCGAACGCTCGCGGGGGACAGGCCCCCGCGCTACGGGCCTGGAAGGAGTTCTCCTCGCCGTGCATCCGTTCGGGATTAGGCGATCCCGAACTACGGTCTCTAGGCCCTATAATCCTGCTAATCGTGATAATCTTGTAAATCCTGCTCATCTCTGGGGCACGCGAGAGATCGCGGGGGACAGGCCCCCGCGCTACGGGAACATTGAGACCCCGAGGTTTCTCCTACCGAACACATCGAAATATGAAACACCCTCGGTTATGTGCCTCTCAAATCCTAACCTGTTCAACCTCACCTGTCTCCAATGAACGATTCGCGGCGAGAGTGACAGCCAGCGTCTTCACTGCATCGGCGTAAGAAGAACGAACGCGTCCTTGCTCATTCGCTTCAACGGCATCAATGAACCGCGCAATTTGCCGGAAATAACCCGCTTCCGTGCCAGTATAGTCAATAGGCTCATCGCCGATTTGGCCGCGTAACCCGAGGTCGTGCGTTAGTTTGAGGTAGAGCGCATCGCCCACCAATTCGGTGGCGAAGTTATCGGGCGCGCGGGCGACACAGGTGCTGGTGATATTTCCCACCGCGCCGTTCGCGAACTGCATGTTGCAGACAGTGCATTCCTCAAAATCGGCGATGCCTTCAGAAACATTTTTAATTCCGTAGGCATGCACGCTTGCGACATCGCCGAGGAAATATCGGACAAGATCGAACACATGCGTCGTTTGTTCTACCATCTGTCCGCGCGATACCTCATATTTTCCCCACCAGGGATGGTTGCTCCCCATCCGCGCGAAAAACCGTCCAAACCCCATGGCGAGTCTTGTGTCACCCACGAGTTCCTTCGCTTTTTCGGTAATGTCGCTATACCGCGCCATGTAGCCGACTTGATTGATGACAGAGGCAGTCTCAATTGCGTCGCGGGTGCGTTGCGCCGTCTCTAAATCCTGTGCCACTGGTTTCGCGACAAAAAGTGCCGCGCCCGATTTTGCCGCGTCGGCGGCTTGTGTCGTGTGCGCCCCGGGTGGGATGCAGGTAAAGACAACATCGGGATGTTCGTTCCGTAGCATTTCACCGTGGTTGGTGTATGCGGTTGCCTTTTCTTCGTGCGCGACAGTTGCAGCTCGTTCCGCGTTAATATCGCAGACTGCTGCGATGGGACGTTGGAGTTGTTTGAGGCTTCGGCGATAATTGCCGGCAATGCCTCCTACGCCGATGAAAGCGATTTTCATGTGGATTTCCTCTCAATCTTGTATCAACTCACGGATTTTCTTTACAAAGTATTGGAAACTGGGAGAGGCGTTGTTATCTATGTCCATGTGCGGCGCGATGTTTTCCGCCCATGCGGATTTTTCTATGCCTATTGCCGGATATCCCTGACTTTTCAGAGCCTTTAAGCCGCCTTTGAATACCGCGTCGGCGAGAATCTCCCAGGTTCCACAAATTGAATCATTTTGGTAATCAGCTAGGACAGTGTTTCTGGCCTGGGGATAAGCTGTCTTGACTGCGGAGATGTCGCCAAGGAGCCATGCTTCACATTCTTCTACGGCAATACAAAACCGAGTTTCTGGTTTGGGATTGCACGCGTCCATTACGGCGATAAGTTGTTGGCGAAATTCTTTCAAACATTTGTCATCCAAGTCGCACACCACAATCACCGCTGCGGAATAAAGGGTCGAATACGCGGCATGGGTTCTCCCGCGCCCTCTGAGCAGTTGGGGAAGTCGATTAAGCAGAACGCGCTTGCTTGGATCCGTCCGGTCTTGGAGACTTTCAGGAATCTCGCGGCCGATTCCTTTGTAACCAAAAACTTCAAATGTATGTCTATCGCCGATGATTTTTGGCATCAAAATATCAAGTGCTTTCTTGCCCGACAAATCTTCGACATAGATTTCAAAGTGCATTCTGTTCCCTCGGGTCAAGATAGCCGCTGTACCAGAGTGAGCCCAGGGGCAACTCTTCCTCAACAAGATAGTTCACACCCTGGTCATCGCTTGCCCGCCGGATTGTGGAAAAACCATCCTCACCCTTATCCAGAATCCAAACCTCTTTCGGACCCAAGGCATCGACAAAGTAGGGCTGGTGCGTCGTCATAAACACCTGCGAACTGCCTTTGCTGCCGTTAGTGCGACTGCGAAATTCCCAGACGAGCGGCTCTAGGAGTTTATGATACAGCCCATCCTCTGGTTCTTCAAGGCAAAGGAACGGAGGCAGACCCGGGTCTTCCAATAGTAAGAAATATGCCAACAACTTGAGTGTCCCATCGGAAACTTGCTGCGCGTAAAAAGGATCCTGAAAACCTTTGTCGTTGAACTTGAGGAGCAACCGGCCATCGCTGGTTTTTTCTGTCTCAATCCGCTCAATGCCGGGAATCTTATCGGCAATCTTTTTGAGAATCACCCCGAAACGTTCGGGGTGTTCACGCTCCATGAATTGCACAACGTTGCCCAGATTGTCTCCGTGGCTGTTGAGATGCTTTTGGGAGGATGCCATCGGTAAACAGCGCGCCGCATCTGGCGTGAAGTAACTGAAATACCATCCCTCAATAAACCGGCAGAGGGAGGAAATTCGCGGATGCCGTTTGAAGGCACCGAGTGTGGCAATCCCGAGTTTGCGCGGGTTTGCCAATTCGATTGACTCGGGCGAACAGCCTTCTGATGATTTTGCGCATTCCAAGAGATTAACGAAATCCGAAGTCTCTTCGTCAAATTGGATACCGCACTTTTCACCGTTCCACGCTACACCGATGCCGTTGTGGAGCATGAGGAAAGAAAATGGCTGTCCGCCTTTCTGTCCCTTTCGCTTCTGCATGAGACGTTCTTGCAGGACATAGGGCCGTCCCATCTTGTCCGCTTCAATAACAAGCTGATACGTGATGGGACGGGCATTGCCGTTTTCCTTATAGCACACCTCGAACGCAATCGGTTCCGTTGTGCCTTGCGAACGGATTTGCTCAAAGCCGCCGCGTCCACGCGCGACGCAGGCGGCTTCAACCCCCAATTTCAGCGCATCGGCGAGGAACGCGAGTGCATCAAATAAGGCACTTTTCCCTACTCCGTTTTTGCCGATTACCGCTGTTATCGGCGTGAGTGCTTCTTTCTTCGCGCCGTTCCACAGGCGCCCTAGGGTTATATCCTTCAGCACCTTGAAGTTGCGCACTCTGAGCCCTTCTAGCCTAGCCATTTTCAATTCCTCCCGCCGGCACCTCAACCGCCGCCGAAACACGCTTCTCTTCCCCGAAGAAGAACTTACGCAAATCAGCGTTAATCGCATACAACGCCGGCATCACGAACAATGTCATCGTCGTCGCGAAGGCGAGGCCGAAGATGATGGTGTTCGCCATCGGCATCCAAATTGGCGACTTGCCACCGAGGCCGAGTGCCATCGGCACGAGCCCGAAAATCGTTGTCATTGAAGTCAAAACAATCGGACGCAGACGGACGCTGCCGCCTTTCAAAATCGCATACCATTTGTTATAGCCGCGCTCACGATACCTGTTGATGAAATCGATGAGAACGATGGAATCGTTCACGACGATGCCCGCAAGCGCAACAATGCCGAACATCGCTACCATGCTGAGCGTCGCATCCGCAAGGAACAACCCTACCATCGCGCCTATCATCCCAAACGGAACGGCAAACAGAATGATAACAGGCTGTGTAAACGATTTGAATTGCGCGCCAAGCACCATATAAATGACGAGCAGCCCGACTCCAAACAATTTCCACAACTCCGAGAAGGAGTCCCGAACTTCGTCAAATATGCCGCGGAAATCGAGCCGATAGCCCGGATACAGGGATTCCACATCCGCGAACGCGCTGATAAGTGTCTGATTGACTTTGACAGCGTTCGTTTTAGTGGTATCTACGGAGGCATACACGGTAATAGCACGTTCACCGTCAAATCGGCGGATGTCGGAATAGCCTTTCTCCTCTATAATTTCGGCGACATCTTTAAGCGGGATAATCGCCCCAGTCGGTGTCGCAATCAACAAGTTATTGAGCGCGTCGAAAGTTCTGAGGCTCTCCTCATCGTATTTGACGATGACATCTATCGCTTCGTCCGCTTCCCGGTATGTTGTCGCTTTCGCTCCTTCAACAGCCGTGCGCACAGTCTGCGCGATATGGAGCGTCGTTAACCCGTACTGATGCGCCTTCTCCGATTTCAGGTAAATCCGCAGTTCCGATTTGCCGACGCGGAAATCGTCTCGGACATCGTAAACGCCGTCCATGTCATCTAATTCGGCTTTCAACACATCGGTGAGCTCCATCAGTTTATCAAACCGCGCTCCTTTGACTTTCACCTCAACGTCCTGGCCCTGAGGCGGTCCGCCCTCTAATTTGACGTAATTCAGTTTTTCGATGCCGCTAATTCGCGTCGTGTCGCGGCGTAGCGAGGCGATAACCTCATCTACGTTTCGGGTGCGCTCTTCTTTCGGCGTGAGTTCAACGATAATCTCTCCCAAATTAGAACCGTAACTAACGCTCTCCATGCCGCCCGATGTCGGCGTATGCAAACCGACATTGCTGACGATGGCCGCGAGCTCCGTTGAAGGCAGTCCTTTGACAACCTCCTCTAACTGCGCGATGACACCGGTTGTCTCCTGCATTCCGTAAGCCGGCGGCATCTCCGCTTTGAGATAGAATTGCGGGAAATCTTCGCCGGGGAAAAGTTCCTTGTCAAGAACGAGAAACGCGCTGACGCACGTGATTAAACCGAAGAGCAGGACACACCCGACGAACGCATACCGCCACCGAATCGTCGTCTTCAGGATTTTGACATAGCGGCCCCGCACGGCATCAAACCATCGGGTGGAACGTGCCTTCCGGCTTTCCGCCCTTCCCCACTCAGCGACATGCGCCGGCAGGATGACAAACACCTCAAAAAGTGAGGCGATAAGCACCAAAATCGCCATAATCGGCACGATGCGCATGAATTGCCCCGGAACGCCTGACATAAACATCAGCGGACCGAATGCACCGATAGTTGTTAGACTCGCGGCGACTACCGGCCACCCGACTTCTTCCGCCCCGCGGATCGCGGCGGCTTTTGGGGAGGCACCCGCCTGAATATGCCGATAGATATTTTCTATCACGACGATGGCATCGTCCACAACAATACCGACGACTAAGATAAGTCCAAACAGCGCGACACCACTCAGCGAATAGCCTGTTATCAGCATAAACCAGAACGTCGCCATGAACGCCACCGGAATGCCCAAAGCGGCGAACAGCGCGTTCCGCCACCCGATAAAAACGAGCAGCATCAAGACGACAAGCCCCAGTCCAAAGATGGCGTTCGTCTCCAGAATACCTAACCGCTCCTTCAGGATGACAGAGTAGTCGTTAACCGCTGTCAACTCCGCGCCTTCTGGGAGTCCCGCCTTCCGTTTCTCTATCAATTCACGCAGTTGTGCTACCAACGCGATGGTGTTCCCTTCACTCTTTTTTTGAACGCTCAAACTGATTGAGGGTTGTCCATTGATACGTGAGAGTGTTCGTGCCTCCTCGTAAGTATCCGAAACGGTGGCGATGTCGCGCAGGCGTAACGGCGTGCCGGTAGGCTGCACCCTGATGATGGTTTCGCCGATGGTGTCCGGGTTGGGAAATTCGCCCATCGTGCGCACCATATATTCTGTCGCTTTCGCCGCCGTCCCGATTTCAATAGTCCCCGCAGGCAGATTTAAATTGCTGGCATTGAGTGCAAGACTGACAGCCCCAATCGGCAACCGATACGCCTTGAGTTTATCGGCATGCACCTCTATCCAGATTTCCCTTTCGCGGAGTCCGGCTATCTGCACAGATGCGATGTTTTTGATGTCTAGGATTTCGTCTTTCAGATTTTCGGCGATAGTCCGCATCCGCGTTTCGGAAATAGTGCCGCCGACGACTACCGTCAACATCGGGAAACCAGCAGAGATATCCAACTCCGTAACCTTCGGTTCGTCGAGTATCTCGTCTGGCAGTTCGTTGACTTGTTCAACCGCCGCCCGGAGGTTTTGAAGCTGCTTATCAAAATCCCGTTCGCTCATTTCTTCAAAATCGACGGAGATGAGAGAGCGTCCTTCCGATGAGGTGGAAAGCATGAGGTTGATTTTGCTGACGTTTTCTTCGATTGCCTCTTCGATGGGGGCTGTTACGAGTTTCTCCACCTCTTCCGGCGAAGCACCTGGGTAAAGCGTAGCCACGGTTGCGGTTTGCAATGCGATTTCTGGGGTGAGTTCGCGCGGCAGATTTATCCATGCATACACCCCGAAAATGATGATGAGCATCATCAGCATGTTCGCCAGCACCGGGTTGTTGACTGATATTTTCGGAATTGACATTTGGCTATATTTTCCTCGTTTGTGTTTTGTCTATTTGAAAAGGGTGGCGGCCGCGGTTAATCCACCGCGGTCGCCTGTTAGGGCGAGGGACAGGCCCTCGCCACGCGTTTGGTTGGCAAACCGCATCACCCCTGTAGGTCAGGATCGCCTGATCCTGACCCGTTCGGGATCAGGCGCTCCCGAACTACAGAGGGGGAAACACACATCATGACGATAGAGATCGCGGGGGACAGGCCCCCGCGCTACGAAAAAAACGCCATCCCTTCATCGTAGGGCGAGGGCCTGTCCCTCGCCATCGTCGGCGCAATTCAACGCTCGCGGGGGACAGGCCCCCGCGCGACGGGCACATCGAGACCGGGAGGTCTCTCCTACCGGGAAGCCATCGAAATATGAAACCCCCTCAGTTACTGTTGCACCGTTTTTAAGTGTCCCCATGTTGTCGCCAATTTTCCGCTAGGTGCGACTGCCAGCGGCTCAATGCCTTCGCCTTCGACAGAAAGCGTATCTACGAGTAACGTGACGGTCTGGCCGCCCCAGTTGTTCATAAATCCGATGCCGATACGTTCTGCATCGAACTTATGGTTCCACGTTTTCTCCCCAGCGAGCATCCATTCATCCTTCTCGTTTTCGCGATAGTAGCCCGAGAACACGTCATCCTCTTTGACGATTTTCAGGTGAAGTGGGGCATCGAACCCGGTTTGCGGGTGCCCCTTATCTTGCCAATTGGCTTTCACCATGCTGCCGATGAGCGTTTTCTGCGGTTGATTCGCTTCGCCACCAAAGAGAAAACAGGCGTAGTTCAGATTGTCGTCGCTGAAGATGAAAATTCCCATCCACGCGTCGGCGGGTTTATCCGGGTCTGACGTGAAAATCCCGCTCACGGTGAGATTCTCCGCGGCACTTTTCGGGATGTCCCGTTCCAGCATCGGTTTATCGGGAGTGGTATGCCCCCAGTTGCCCGGATTCGTCATCTGTAAGAAACCGTCCTTGACTTCATGCTCCGTCTGCTTATTGTTGTGGTCCCGGAATTTCCAGTCCGCAACAAGCTCATTTCCATCAAACGGATCCGTCCACACCGCGGCGGACACTGCACCGGCGAATCCTACTATCAGGATACCGATGATGCATATCATAGATTTTTTCATAGTGAAACCTCCTTGGAATTATTATAGCATATTGTTAGATGTTATGCAAAGGAAAAATGTTCGGTGAGAATAATTTGGGTGAGGGTGTTTCATAAATCGCCCCCCCCGCCATGCCCGGGGCCATTGAACGTTCGCGAGGGACAGGCCCTCGCGCTACGGAATCGGGAAGGCGATTGGGCCCTCGAACGTTCGCGGGGGACAGGCCCCCGCGCTACGATAAAAAACGCTATCCCTCACCGTAGGGCGGGGGCCTGTCCCCCGCCATGCTGCGGTCTACTGAAACCTCGCGAGGGACAGGCCCTCGCGCTACGGAATCGGGAAGGCGATTGGGCCCTCGAACGTTCGCGGGGGACAGGCCCCCGCGCTACGATAAAAAACGCTATCCCTCACCGTAGGGCGGGGGCCTGTCCCCCGCCATGCTGTGGTCTACCGAAAACTCGCGAGGGACAGGCCCTCGCGCGACAGAATTTTGACATAAAATCAAAATTATGATAAACTAAATACAACGATAGTGACAAACATGCCTACTGATAAGGAAAAATCGACTATGCAAGAAAAAGAAAAACTCATTGCGGAACTCTCCGATTTACTCGGTTCCCGAAACGTTTTAACGGACGCGACCGCGCTCTCAGTATACGAATGCGATGCCGCTCCGTCTTTTAAGGCGATGCCAGATATCGTCGTGTTCGCCGACACGGCGCAGCAGGTATCGGCCATCGTGAAATTGGCGAACCAGCATGACACGCCGTTCATCGCGCGCGGCGGCGGCACGGGACTGAGCGGCGGTATGCTCTCGGTGCAAGGCGGCATCATCATCGCGCTCAATAGGATGGACCGCATTTTAGAAATTGACTATGAAAACGAACGCGCGGTTGTTGAGCCCGGTGTGGTTAACCTGTTGCTCACGCATGCGGTGCAAGACGAAGGTTACCACTACGCGCCAGATCCGTCCAGTCAAAAGGCGTGCACCATAGGCGGCAACATCGCGGAAAACTCTGGCGGCCCGCATACGCTCAAATACGGCGTTACGTCAGACCATGTGCTAGGACTGGAAGTGGTGCTTCCCGATGGTGAAATAATTGAACTCGGTGGCATCGTCGAAGAAACACCGGGTTACGATTTACGTGGCGTGATGATCGGTTCCGAAGGCACCTTCGGTATAGTGACGAAGGCGGTAGTGCGTCTCACCCGTAATCCGCAGGCGTACCAAACCGCGCTCGCCGTTTTTGAGACGATGGACGATGCCTCCAACGCCGTGTCAACTATTATCGGCGCGGGTATCATCCCCGCCGCTTTGGAGATGATGGATAGCCTCGTGATCCGTGCGTTAGAAGAGGCGTTTCAGTTCGGCTTCCCGCTGGATGCGGAGGCGATTCTTATCGTGGAACTTGACGGTATCAAGGCAGGGATGCAGAACCAAACCGACCGGATTCTGAAAATCTTCAAGCAACACAACGCGCGCGATGTCAACTACGCCAAAGACGACGCGGAACGTGAGCAGCTCTGGAAGGCGCGGAAAAGCGCGTTCGGTTCATTCGGCAGGCTCGCGCCGAACTATATCACGCAGGACGGTGTCGTGCCGCGCACACGGCTGCCGAAGGTGCTCCGCAGAATCTCCGAAATCTCTGAGAAGTATCAGATACCTATCGCGAATGTCTTCCACGCCGGCGATGGGAATATCCATCCTATCGTGCTTTTCAACGAACGTGACGCAGACCAGTGTGAGCGGGTGGAGCATGTCAATATGGAGATACTCTCCGTTTGCGCCGAGGTAGGGGGGACAATCACCGGGGAGCACGGTATCGGCGTTGAAAAGATGGACTATATGCCCCTCATCTTCAGCCACGCCGATTTAGAGGTAATGGCGGCGGTGAAGGAGATCTTCAACCCGACAGGGCTCTGTAACCCCGGCAAGATTTTCCCGACAGCGGCATCCTACGCGAAACTGGGTCTGCAGGAGGTTTGAAATGAAAACCTATACCAAAGCCGAAGTCGCGGAGGTAATCCGCGATGTGCTGCATAGCAAGGTTGACGTTGAGTCTATAGAATACGTGGAAAAGAATGAATTTTCGCTCACTATCGTCATCGGTGAGGCGAGCGGAACCCCTGTCATTCCAGTCCGCGCTTACGAACGTTTCCTCGACAGTTTTGCTGCCGTGTTAGGGCAGAAATTTGACACCGAGGGCACCATCTGGAGCACCGGCGACAAGATGGAATATCTCAAAAGCAGGAGTGGGTCTTGTTGGACGAGACAGATTACCATCGTCCTTGATAACATTAAAATAGCGGGGTGAATCAATGACAGAAACAGTGATAGGGGCCATAATCGGGGCCACCATCGGGGCTAGCGTGACGCTCCTTCTTGCCATAATCGGCGGGATAATCTGGATCGTCCGCAAATTCGGCGAAATCGAAAAAGACCTGGGGCTCTTTAAAGAAAAGGTGGACAAGCGTTTTTCTCTTCTTGAACAGCGCGTGAAGTATTTAGAGGAACGCCCCATCTACAAAACCCCTGTGGAACCAGGGGACGGTGACGAACACGTAACCGAGGTTATCGAGCCTGAGATAAGGGTTCGCGACGGAGAAACCAAGGAATAAATGTCCTACGGCTAAGTTTCAAACAACGATAGCCGCAGCGACTCTGCCTATAGGAAAAACCTGAAATATGTCAAACTCAGCCGCATTGCACGATGAACTGAAACGTATTGTTGGAAGAGCCGGGATGCTTCCAGATGCGCAAATCGCAGACTATACTATTGATGGCTTAACGCCCAAAGCCGTCGTTTTGCCCGCATCAGTTGGAGAGATACAAGACATCCTCCGTTTCGCTGCCGCCCGACATCTATCTGTAATCCCCGCGGGGAGCGGCTCAAAACTTGGGTGTGGAAACCCACCGGAAAAGGTAGACATCGTGTTGGCGATGCCGCGCATCAACGAAGTCGTGGAATACGAACCGGCAGATCTCACCGTTACCGTGGAGGCTGGCATTCAGTTAACCACACTACAGGAAAAATTAGCCGAAAACGGACAGTTCTTGCCACTAAATCCACCTTATGCGTCGCGATGCACCCTCGGCGGAATTGTGGCGGCAAATGCGGGAGGCTCGCTTCGTCTCCGTTATGGGACTGCGAGAAACCTTGTCTTGGGGTTGCGCGTGGTGCATGCAAGCGGCACTGTTGTCAAAAGCGGCGGCAAAGTCGTCAAAAATGTCGCAGGCTATGATATAAACAAACTCTATATTGGCTCATTCGGCACACTCGGTATTCTCACCGAAATGACGCTTAAATTGTCGCCGGTACCGGTGCGGCAAGCACTTCTCACGGCGCAGTTTCAGGATATTCAGGCGGCAGCCAAAACGGGATTAAGCGTTGTCGGTTCACAAACGCTGCCGGATTGCGTCAACCTCCTCGTCAATTCAGAATACCCAGGTCCGACGTTGGTGGCAGGCTTCGGCGGCGATGCCGAGACCGTGACATGGCAACTGGAACAGGCGCGCAGAATTATGGAACTAAATGGCGCAGTAGGTGTGAAAGAAATAGAGGGTGAACCGTTCCAGCAACTCAGTAATGCTATTCAGGCATTCGCTGAAGCCGAGAACGATTCCCGAACCGTCATCGTTAAGGTGAACCTCAAACGGACAGACATCGCCGAATTTGCCGAATTTGCCGCGAACGTGCTGACAAAGCCCGCGGAGATAATGGCGTTGCTAGGCAGCGGTGTCCTCTACCTCAAAATGGAACAGGTCGAGGGACTCGCTGATACACTAGCACATATGCGGAAACGCGCTGTAGAGGCACGAGGCAGTCTCATCATTGAATCCGCACCGCCTGAATTGAAACAGCAACTTGACGTTTGGGGGCCGGTTCCTCCGCGCGCGCGTAACTTGATGCAACAAGTCAAAGCACGATTTGACGAGAGGAATTTGTTGAACCCAGGGCGTTTCGTTTCGGGTATTTAAGGATTGCGCGGACGATGGCGAGGGGAACCCTCTCGCATGCGCGTGTGGCATCCGAGGGCCCTCGCCCTACGTAAAGGGGCGGCGTTTTTTACCGTAGCGCGGGGGCCTGTCCCCCGCGATGGTTCAAGAACCGTTTTTTTTTATCGTAGCGCGGGGGCCTGTCCCCCGCGATCTCCAGTGTCAAGAGTCGCGTTTTAGGTCCTTTAGGACCTACATGTCTATAGAAAAACGTGTCGGCACGTTTTCAAGGTCCTTTAGGTCCTTAATAAAAAAAACGCGCGGACATGGCAAAACCTATTAAGGACCTAAAGGACCTTAGGGTTTTTCGCAGGCGCGCGTGCTATAGACATTAAGGTCCTACGGACCTAAGAGACGTTATTTCCACCGTAGCGCGGGGGTCTGTCCCCCGCGAGGGTTGGATTGCGCGGGCGATGGCGAGGGACAGGCCCTCGCCCTACGATGAAGGGGGACCTTCTGCCGCCGCTGCCCCGGGAGGCGCGCCGCCCTATTGCATCGAGACCGGGAGGTTTCTCCTACGGGTGTGCATCAATACGGGTCAAGATCAGGCGATCTTGACCTACAGAGGTCTGAATTGAGCACGTTCTCTTACCAAACGAAAAGAGAGGAGCACTACTATGAAAGAAAAAAGAGGGAGGATTCTGTGGATTGATAACGGGATTGCCGAACTGAAACCCTATGTCCGTTTTTTGGAATACGAAGGGTATGATGTCTTCTTGACAGACACCGCCGCTGAGGACATCGATTTGCTCCAAGGCGCGTATGACGCAGTCTTGCTAAACCCTAATCTCCGGATGCAAAACGGGAACCAACTGCTTTCACATATCCGCAGAGAAGACGCGCACATTCCTATCGTCCTCGTCACAGACGAAGAGGAAGACGGTGCGCCCTGGCCTGCAATTTTACACGAGGCAGACGAAGTGCTGTTTAGGCCGGGGAGCCCGAAGCAATTCGCGGCTGCCCTCACGTTCCTGCTTGAAAAGGAGACGATGCGCGAGGCACACATGCCGCAAGCATACGCCGACGATTTCCAGAAACAGTACGCGGGTGCGCGGGCGGCTACACAAAATGCCTCCACTTCAGAACAACTGCCGCGCAGTCAATGGCAAGCGTGGATAGACACCTACGTCCACCTCGTGGAGTGGGAACTCAAACTAGACGCGCTTCAAAACGCAGATGAACTGAAAACTATCCATGCATTGGAGAAACGCGAGGCAAACGCCGCGTTCGCCGACTACATTCAGCACACTTACACCGACTGGCTTGCAGGCGAAGATTCGCCTACTTTATCCGTGGATGTTTTTCAGAAATCTGTCATCCCGGAAATCCAAGCTGGGAAGCAGGTAATGTTTGTCATTATCGACTGCATGCGCTTGGACCAGTGGCTGAAAATCGAGCCGATGCTCTATCCGCTGTTCCACATCACGAAGGATTACTACTACTCCATCGTGCCGACAGCCACCCGTTACGCACGGAACGCCATTTTCAGCGGGCTGTTTCCGTTGGAATTGGTGGCGCGGTATCCCGAATTTTGTAGGGATTCATCGCGCGGAACGGCTTCGGTGCCGGAATCGCAGATTAACACGAACCGCTACGAGAAGGAGCTCATGCGCCAGCAGTTGGAACGGCACGGGATACTGCTCAAGCCTTCTCCGCACTACTTCAAAATTTTTGATACCCGCGGGGAGAAACACTACTTTGAGTGGCTCACCGAGATGCAACAGGTTAGCCTTGCGGCGTTAGTCATCGATTTTTTGGATATGTTGACGCATACCCGAAGCGAAGTTGAAGTGTTGCAGCAACTTATCCCCGATGAAACGGCGTTCCGAACGCTCATGCAAGCGTGGTTTCAGCATTCATCGCTATACAGAATGCTACGCATCGCTGCAGAACGCGGCATCACCGTCGTTTTAACATCCGACCACGGTTCAGTCCGCTGTCAAAACGCAGCCAAAATATCAAGCCGCCACAAACTCACCTCCGGGCTGCGGTTTAAAGAGGGCAAAAACATTGATTGCCCACCGGAAGCCGGCATGCTCATTAAAACGCCGACGGCGTATGGGCTCCCCGGTGAAGCGGAAGGCAAGCACTACATCGCTGCGAAAGAAGAATACTATTTCGTTTACGAACCGCAGTTTAAGGACTATCAGGAACGCTTCCTTGACAGCTTCCAACACGGCGGTATCTCACTTGAAGAGATGATTTTGCCGTGTGTCGTGCTTGAGCCGAGGAGACATCACCGGTAAACAGGTGCCACCGAGGAGCCATCGAGACCAGGAGGTCTCGCCTACCGGTAGACAGGAGCCATCGAGACCGGGAGGTCTTTCCTACCGGTAGACAGGTGCCACCGAGGAGCCATCGAGACCAGGAGGTCTCGCCTACCCGAAAACGAGGAGAATTTCATGAAAACGCTGACACGTTGGAGTTTGATGCTTACCGCAGTTATTTCGTTCAACGCGTGGGGACAATTCGGAGACTTTAGCCTCTCCGGCACCGCACCAACCCCCACAATTCGCGCGGACGGATACCTTTCGGTAGATAAAGTGCACCCCGGCAGTCAATTCCAAATCGCCATCGTTGTGGAGATTGACAAAGGCTGGCACATCAACGCGAATCCTGCGGGTGAGAATCTTATCGCGACAGAAGTGCTGCTGCCAGAGGATGCGCCGAACGTCACCTTCGGCGAAGTCGTTTATCCGGCAGGTGAGGTGATGAACCTCGCCTCGCTTGGGCTTGTCCCGCTCTATCACGATACCATCACTATCGGAATTCAGGCGGATTTGCTTCAAACCGCACCGATTCAAACACAAACGCTGGCGTTCAAACTGCGCTATCAGGCGTGTAATGACGATGTTTGCCTGTTACCTGACGAACTCTCTGTCGCAGTTCCGCTCACGGTTGTCGGTATGGAGTCAACCGTTCAGCCAATAAACGATGCGGTTTTCGCCAGCATCGCGTTCGGCGCGTCGTCTGGCTCTGGTGAAGATGAAGGGGCACTCTCTCGCGCTATCGCCGGTGGGCAACTCTGGCTCGCGTTCCTGATTGTGTTCGCCGGCGGCATCCTCACCAGTTTGACACCTTGTGTCTATCCGCTCATTCCTATCACTGTCTCAATTTTAGGGGTGGACGAGTCAGCCGGGTTTCTCAAATCGCTTCTCCTTGCAGTCGTTTACGTTCTCGGCATTGTCATTACATATTCCATTTTAGGTGTGGCGGTGGCATCGACAGGTGCGGTTTTCGGGCAAATTATGGCGAACCCCTGGGTCATCGGCAGTATTAGTCTCATCCTCGTCATGCTAGGGATGTCCATGCTTGGCGTTTTTGAATTTCGCTTGCCATACGCAATCCAGAATCGCCTCAACACTGTCGGAGGTGCAGGATATGCAGGCGCGTTCGCGATGGGAACCGTCGCCGGTGTCATCGCTGCACCTTGCACCGGTCCCGCGCTCGCCGTCGTTTTAACTTATATTGCGACGACAGGAAGCCTCTTCCTCGGCTTTTGGCTTATGTTCACCTACGCGCTCGGCATGGGGATGCTTTTCATCGGTTACGCCGTCGGCATGGGGCTGGTATTTATGGGAGTCCGTTCATTCTCCGGCATTATTGCCGCGCTGCCACGCTCCGGCGGATGGATGTATGTTCTGGAGAATCTCCTCGGCATTTCGGTTATCACGCTGGCACTCTATTTCCTCAAAGATGTTGTAGCACCGTTCCAAGCGTTCCTTCAGAATTCACCGCAATTCTTTGCCATCGCTGGCGGGCTCATCATCGTTGGGCTTTGGCTGAGCAAGTTGAACGAACGTTTCAACAGCATCCCGCGCCCCATGCAAATCCGAAAAGCGTGTGGGGTGTTGCTCACTGTGCTAGGCGCGTATATGGTTGTCGGCGGACTTCAGCAACCCGCGGGACCGCAACTTGACTGGGTGGATACTGAGACTGCCGGGCTTGAGATTGCCAAGCGCGAGGACAAATTGGTGATGCTTGACTTTTACGCATCTTGGTGCGCCGCCTGCAACGAGTTGGACCACAAAACCTACGCTGACCCGGGTGTCGCCGCTAAACTTGATAACTACGTCAATGTTAAACTTGATTTCACTCGCAGTTCTGAAACCACAAAGGCACTCACGGAGAAGTATCAGATTCCTGGGTTGCCCGTTGTTATTTTCATGGATGCGGAAGGCACTATCCTCAAGCGGCTCACTGGGTTCGTCGGGCCGGAGGAGATGCTTGCTATCCTTGAGGAAGTTGAACAGCGGCGATGATGCGTTGGCCTAGCGAGGGACAGGCCCTCGCCCTACGGTAACTGAGGGTGTTTCATAAATCAATGTCTTCCCGGTAGGAGAGACCTCCTGGTCTCGATGGCTCTTGGGTGGGAGAGACCTCCCGCTCCCTGTAGCGCGGGGGCCTGTCCCCCGCGATCTCCATCGGCAAGCGGCGGCGTTTTAGGTCCTTTAGGACCTACATGTCTATAGAAAAACGTGCCGGCACGTTTTCAAGGTCCTTTAGGTCCTTAATAAAAAACCACGCGAACCTGGCAAAACCTATTAAGGACCTAAAGGACCTTAGGGTTCTTTGCGGGCGCGCATGCTATAGACATTAAGGTCCTACGGACCTGAAGAGGACAATGGCAAGGGACAGGTTTTCCCACCGCCCCACGTGAAGGGGAGGCGTTTTTTTCATCGCAGCGCGCGGCCCTCGGATGCCACACGCGCATCCGAGCGGGTTTCCCCCGCGACGTTGGACGATTTATGAAACCCCCGCACGGTAACTGATGGAAATTGAACAGAGGAGGTAAAGAGACTCACATGATTAAATCACTTTCACCGAGCCGATTGCACCGCTGGCTTTTCTACGCAGAGGGGCTCGCAATCATCGTCTTTGTCGTGTTAGCCGCGATGTTCATCCGCAGAGGTGGTGCCGAACCGGAATCGCCGCCGGTTTCTCAAGTTGAAACCTTCATTGAGAAAGCGGACGCGCGCTTTGAGCAGCAGGACATGGTGGGTGCAGTCCTCCTCTATTGGCAGGCACTTCATGCACTCGAAGGCGATGCGCGCCCCGAGGACGCGTCTATCCGCGTGCATGCGAATCTCCGCATCGCCGAGATTTACTCGCAAAGCAGTTGGCTGAAGGACGCAAAGGCACGCTTGGAATACGCCGAACGCCTTGACTCCGAACATGAAGGCGTGCGTCTCTTACGCGGGAAACTCTACCGCGACGAAGGCCTGCCCGCCGAAGCCGCCGAGCAATTTTTGGCTGTCCTGAAAAAGAATCCCGACAACGCCGAGGCACACTACCTGCTCGGTGTTCTCTATCAGGCAAGCAAGCAGTTTAAAGAGGCTACCACGCACTACGCAAAGGCGATTGAAAGCGACTCGGGGTTGCAGGAAATCCCCTCCGAAAAAGCACCTATCGGCATTCTGGCGCGGCTGCAGCTGTCCCGAACCTATAGCCGAATGCTTCAAAACTATCAATTCCTTGACAGGGAGTTCACAAATGAAGATATGGTGGAGATTGCGCGGCTTGAATCGCAGGCTATTCTCCTCTTGGAAGAGGCTTATGCCAAGCATCCGGAACTCAATGAAATCAGCGATGACTTGATTCGGTTGCTCTTCGCCCGCGCCGCCGGCCTTGAACGCGAGGCGGAAACCCGTCCTTACGCCGACGCGCTTGAAGTCTACGAACGCATTGTGCAACTTGACCCGGGGGAAGTCCGCGCATGGGAACGGATGGGCGAAATTTACGCCGGCTTCCTTGACGATAAGGCAGCCGCGCTTGAAATGTATCGCAAAGTTTATGAACTTGAACCGCACCCCACGGTCTTGGCGAATATCAAATCGCTTGAGGAAGACCTGGGGGAATGAATTAGAATGAGGGTGTTTCAGAACTCCGTTTCGGTAGTTATCCCGCCTTGGAGGGCTGGCGAATACCGGAAGGCATCGGGCCCCCGTCTGTAGTTCGGGAGCGCCCGCTCCCGAACGGGTCAGGATCAGGCGATCCTGACCTACAGGGGTAGCGATTTATGAAACACCCTCAATTAGAATAGGAGCCCTTATGACACTACAATCCTATCCCGGCGCACTCTATTTTGGCGATAACCTCAACGTCATGCGAGAGATGCAAACGGGGAGTTATCATATCTGTTACCTCGATCCGCCTTACAACAGCGGGCGCAACTACAACATCTTCCTCGCCGGCTCCAAAGCGCAACGCAAAGTGTTTGACGACATCTGGCGGTGGGACGATGCGGCGCGCTACAATCAGGATGCTGTCCTTCACTACGATGGACTGCACCCCGAACTCGTTGAAACGATGGACAATTTGTCAGACTGTTTAAGCGGTTTTGACAACATTTTGAAGGGTAAAAGAGTCAGTGAGGCAGACTCAATGCGTGCCTACCTCGCCTTCATGGCACCGCGCTTGGCAGAGATTTGGCGGTTGCTAACGCCGGAGGGGAGCGTGTATTTGCACTGCGATCCGCACGCCAGCCACTACCTGAAATGCCTGATGGATGCGATTTTCGGCACTGCGAATTTCAGGAACGAGATTGTCTGGTGCTACACTGGCCCAGGTTCGCCGAAGATGCGTCAGTTCAACCGCAAGCACGATACCATCCTCTGGTATTCAAAGGGCAAAACTTGGACGTTCAATAGGGACGAGGTCCGCCTGCCCCACAAAGGTGGCAAACCTCACACGGGTGGTTTCAAAGGCGGCGGCCGGCCGATTAACGACGAGTATTATGCACAGAAGGGAAAAATTCCTGAAACGTGGTGGTCAGATATCGCTGTTGCTGTCCGCTCGTCCAAGGAACGCCTCGGCTATCCGACGCAGAAACCGCTGAAGCTGCTGGAGCGCATCATCAAAGCCTCTTCCAATCCGGGCGACATCGTCTTCGATCCGTTTTGTGGTTGTGGCACGGCGTTAGATGCGGCGCACGGCCTCAAACGGCGTTGGGTAGGCATCGATCTGACGGTGCTCGCTTTAGAACCGATGGAGCGTCGGCTTCGCGAACGCCATGGGCTTGTCCCGAAAGTGGACTATCACATCGAGGGATATCCGACGACGCGTCAAGACGCGCTTCTCCTCGCCGAGCGAAACCCGAACGACTTTGCGAATTGGGCAGTTACCCGATTAGGACTCGCGCCAACGCCGAATAGTAAAGATGGCGGGTTTGATGGCACGGGGAAGATTACGCTTTGGGAAAACAGGCACCTCGCCGAGGCGGCACAGACGAAACTTCCGATTATCGCCGAGGTGAAATCGGGGAGGAGTCTGAACCCGAATCAGGTGCGTGCCTTCCGCACGGCGATGCGAGACAACGATGCGGCACTCGGGATTTTCATCACCTTGCACGAAGTCACGCGTGGCATGCGCAACCTCGCGGAAGAGGAAGGCTTTCTTGAGCATAACGGGAAACGTTATCCGCGCTTGCAGTTTTGGCAAGTCACGGACAGTTATTTTGAGGATGGGCGGGTGCCAGTCAATTTACCGTGGCAAATCGATGAGCGTCCGAAGGCGGCGCGTCATTACGGCGGGGAGCAGACGTATTTTTGAGCAGGATTTCCAAGATTAACAGGTAGGAGGGACATCCTTGTCCCGATAGCCACATCAACAAAATGCATCGAGACCGGGAGGTCTCTCCTACGGGGACATGGCTTGCTCGGTATTTGCCCCTAATCGGGATAACTGAGGGTGTTTCATAAATCGCTCAACAAGGGGCCGTTTTTTTCACCGTAGCGCCGGGGCCTGTCCCCCGCGATTGTTGGGGTGTGCGAACGCTGGCAAGGGACAGGCCCTCGCCCTACGGTGACTGAGCCGTCCTCCTCTGTAGGTCAAGCTCGTCTGAAGCTCTGGCAGATTTGCCAAGCGGTCTTGACCTGTTCGGGAGCAGGTGCTCCCGAACTACGGTCTCTCGCATGCGCGATGCATCGAGACCAGGAGGTCTCTCCTACGGTGACATCGCTGGCTCGGTATTCGCCCCTAATCGGGAAAATTCGGTATCAATTATGCTTCGCACTTCGGTTGGTGTTTGCATCCTTCGCGTTGCCGCCGCACCCATGCGACGCTGTCCTCCATATCCTCCCGATCTGCCCACATGCCAAAGAAAGGCAGAGACAGCAGGTCTTCCTTCTCCTCGTCGGACGTTTCGGTTTGCCCGATAGAGACAGGTGTCAATTCTTGGGGTTCATCGCGAATGATGTCGTCGTTTTCATCGCGAATCGGTGTCATATTGGCAAACACTTCGGTGCCTTCGGGGAGGGATAAAGGTTCGGCGAAGACAAGCGTGCCGTTGTGAACCTTACCGCGTTTGAACATAATCATTTTTTCACCTCTTTTTTTTAGTCGGATCCTACTGCAGTATCACGAGGAGAGAGTCGTGCAACAATGTCCTCAAATCCTTGAAAAAGCAGTTGCACAGAGTAATTGGGAACTTCAGAATGCGTAGATTTTACCCGCTTCGCAGGAATCCGCGCAATAATATCCTCGTGCGGAGACTTCGCCTGTCTGGCAGAGAGTCGCGCCACAATCTCCTTAAATCCTTGAAAAAGCAGTTGCACAGAGTAATTGGGAACTTCAGAATGCGTAGATTTCGCCTGTTTGATAGAAATCCGCGCCACAATCTCCGCAACCCCATTGACTGCATCAAGGGGAACGCCTCCCAACTCAAGGAGCGCGGCGTTGCCTTGTGGCGGTGTATCAAAGCGGGCTGGATCGATGACAAAAAGCGGCACGTTCATACCGAGAGCCGTTTTAGCCGTGTCAAATGTCCCACTCATTTTACCGCGGGCATCCCGTTCCGGTCCAGATGCGATGACGACAACCGCTTTAGAGAGCGCGCAGACCAGTTTATTCCGAGTCATCGCGTTGCGCGCTAACCAGCGCGCGTCTGGGTCAAACTGTGATACCGCAAGCACATCTTGTTCCCAGTTAAATTCGCGGAATGCCTTTTTCTGTCGCAATTCCTTGATGCCGTAGGGAAGCACCAGCGTTGTTGTTCCCTCCGCCGCGAGCGCGCCCAAGTGTGCTGCTGAGTCAACGCCTTTTGCGTATCCGGAGACAACGTTCATTCCCTCGCCTGCGAGTCCAGCGGCGAGTTGCTCCGCGATGCGAACGCCTTTTTCTGACACATTCCGCGATCCCACGATTGCAACCCCATCCGTTGTGAGGAGTTTTCGCTGGCCTTTGACGAACAGAATCGGCGAGGTTTCAAGAAGATGCGAAGAGAAATCGGGGTGCCCTGGAGAGATAATCTCGGTGCCGCGCCGTTTCAACTCCTCGTAATCCCTTTCTATCTTCTTCTGATCTTCCGCACGAATTTTGCCATTGAGGATTTCCGCTAATTCCGGGCATTGCGATGAGAGCGCGTTTTGGCTGCGCGGTAGTTTTTCGGGATGGAGGCCTTGCTCATCAAGCATCCTAGCGATTTCGGCAAGGAGTTTGGTGCCGATGCCGCGCGTCTTAAAGAGCCGAAACCAGAAATAGTCTCTTTTGATGCTCATCTTTTTTTTCTCGTTCGCGTAAGAGTTAAGACAAGCACCCGGTAAACGCCGCCTTGCTTATGAAGAACATCGGTTAGTTCTGTCAAAGTTGCTCCAGAATCATAGAGGTCATCAATTAACAAGACAACTTTCGGCTGCAACTCATGGGATTCAACAGCAAATGTTCCCTTGAGTTCCGCCGGTTTCTCTGAGTCTGGAACATTCTTTAGATCCCGGGTTGGTCTTACCTTAATCAGGTAATTTGTAGGGACAGGCAGATACAGAATCCTCCCTATTTCCTCCGCGATTTCGGAGACAGGTCGGAATTCCTTAGTCGGATTTGAACGTGGAACAGGAATAACTGCATCAAGGTAATCGAGAACACGATAGCCCTTAACCTTAAACTCGTCTATGACAAATTTAGCCGCAATCTCCGCGAGCGGTCGAATCTTGCTTCGATCTGAACGATACTTCACCTGATAAACCATTTCGCCAATTTCGGTTCGTTCGGTGTCATATCCTTCATCCGGCAAGAGTTGACTTGATACCGTATGAAAATCCAAAGCGTATCCAGCACGCCATTTTCCAAGAATTTCCTGCGGATCGATGTTGATTACGCTTCGCGCGTCGGTAGGTTTTATGTGGACAATCACTTCGGTGCCTTCGGGCAGAGACAAAGGTTCGGTGAAGACAAGCGTGCCGTTGTGAACATTACCGCGTTTGATTAAAGTCATTTTTTTTCGCCTCTTTTCATTCACGTTACCGCTATGAAATGACAAATCCCCGAAGGTAGTGCGGCATTATTAAAACTAGCTCCCCTACCTCTGCAGAGTCCTGACTAGTGATAGACTCTCAACTGTTCCCATAACTCCGCTGCTAATCCACCGGCTAGGACGTTGCTTGCAAGGAGGGACTCATTCTAAAATTGAAGATTGCGGCAAATCTACGGAAATTGGGGAGGCCCTCAGCCGCCTCAAAATACGCAAAACTCAAGTTTTGGAAATCCTCAGTAAAACAGATAAAAAGAAGCCGATTATGTTGCCAACTAGGCAATCGGACATCGCGGTTGTGGCTGTCCACAAGACCTTGCAGCACACGACGCATTACGGTAGTAGTGGATTCAAGGTCAACATCATTATGAAATTGGAGAAAGAAAACGCCCCATGGTTCACGGCTCCCGAAAAATGTCAGGGAATCTAAAGGTCGCAGTTGCCAACACCCAATGATTCGTTCTTGGGTATCAGGGTTAAGGTTAAGGTACTCGGCTGACCAATGATAGGTAACGTCATTAAATTCCACCAAGTCGTCAGGAATAGGCCAACAAAGAGCCTCCCGTAAAAAGACTATTAAGGAATCAAAGTTCCGAATGTTTCGGAGAGCACTTGAAATTTCCATTACGTTTGGTTCCGATGCGGTAAGCACGTTTTACGACATGCCTAAGGATTAGGAAACCTCCAACCATGCGATGAGTTTCAATTTTGTTCCAAGTGGAGCTTGGATACTTAGTAAATAGGTTCTTTCAATGTAGCGCTCAATTTGCCGCCGTGCTTTTTTAACAACTTGCTGTCCGCTTACGGCATAGCGGGACGCGTTATCGCCGCATCGAACTTCGGGCCAAATGCCTTCAAGATCTGTAACGACTTCATCCGTATCAGAGTTGTAGAAATACCAGCGGATTTCCCCACTTTCTGGCATTTCATAGCAACAGAAAACTCCCCTCGCCCTAGCACGATTCAGGGATATCTGTTCACCGTTCCGGTCGACAAGTAGCGGAGGTTCCTCAGAGGCACGTTTGCCTGAGAAAATACGTAGAGGTAAATCCTCCAATCGTCTCCACAGGCTCGGCTTCGCTTCAGCAATGCGTTGCCGTTCAAGATTCATGAGTTCTTCAACGCTTTCCGTTCCCTCATATCGCTCATTGAAGAGCTGGAGAGTTTGATCTGCATCATCAGGGGAAACAAACTGTCCTTCAATACCGAGGGTTCGATTGATGCGAAGAATTTTTCCATCAACGCGTCTTCGGATCTTAATGAGATCTTCAAGTTCCTGAGGTGGAAGGAAGTTCCAAACATGAACTTCTGGATCCGTGCGATTGAGTTGAACTTCAATATCGGGGTTAAGCCGTCTATCAAGCCTACCAATCCGTTGCATAAGTCGGACAGGGTTCCAATGCAAATCGTAATTAATAACCCGTGAGGCATCCTGCAGGTTCAGCCCTTCGGCAAGGACATCGGTTGTAATCAGGATGCGAATCGGCCTAGCAGGTGGTGCGCTCTCTCCGTTGTAGTAAGGGGAAAAGCGTTTGACGACATCTTCACGGTTGACTTTCCGCTGACTATCAATTTGCTCAACGTGATGGAACCCGAAGTTTCGTAACTGGCTATAGAGGTAGCGGGCGGTATCCGAAAATTCGGTGAAAACGATGAACTTCTCATCCGGATCTTCTTTCAACAGACCTAGGAGTTGGCGCAACTTATCGTCCTTCGCTGCATCCGGTTCCTGCGCGAACTGGTCCGCGTAGAATCGACAATAAATTCCGCTGAGGAGTCGAGTCAAAAACTCCATATCCTTTACAACATCATCCAAGAAATTATCCAGATTATGTTCGCTAGAATCGAAGTCTTTTAGAGTTCCGACAGAAACGATGTCGTTTTCCTCTTCGTCCGGATTTCGTTCAATTTGCCTTTGCAAATTTTCCGGACCTACCACAGGTTGGCTACCTTCATCACCGTCTTCACGTAGACGTTCTGATACGTGGTCTTGCACAACCTGCCACCAGCGGCGGTTGGTAACGGCCCATTCGTCAAAACGTTCAGGCGCGTATCTTCTGAGCGATGCTGCCATCTTGACAAGCAACTTTTCGACACTTACCTCAAAGGATTTCCACGAACTTTCTAACCGTTTGAGCAAGAGCGTCCGGATGAGCCCGATGACCTGGGTTTGGCGGTGTTCCATCTGTCTTTCGGGGTTTCTATGATACTTAGCCGTATTATAAACGGCCAAGGTAAGAAAAGGATCTTGCCTGTTGAAAGCGATTTGGAGTTCCTGATAAAGGTTAGCATACACCTCACGAAGCGAATATTCTACAATAGGGTAGATAGTGCGAGCCGGAAAGAGAATTTCTCGCCCTGCCCGTTCTTCTGCATCCTTAATATATTTGCGACTGCGCTGAACGAGGACATGCTTAAGAACCGGGTCTTGGCGAATCAGGTCATCCTCGCCGAATGAATGGAAATGTTCTTCAACATCAGCCTCGCTGCCAATCTGCCTTTCAAGCTCACGAAAATGGCGACGGAAATCGTGAATTCCG
This sequence comes from Candidatus Poribacteria bacterium, assembly GCA_965242965.1. Classification (GTDB taxonomy): domain Bacteria; phylum Poribacteria; class WGA-4E; order WGA-4E; family WGA-3G; genus AGPOR5. The sequence goes on from OZ251518.1 coordinate 153,335, forward strand.
ATTTGAGCGAAGTGCTTCCCCTTCTGCTGTGCAAAATAGTTAATCAAATGGGAGATATCCTCAATGGAATTATTGATCGGTGTTGCCGTGAGCAGATAGAGTTTCTTCGATTTAGCGAGAGCCATCAAAGCCCTACCGCGGTTTGACCCAGGGTTGCGAAAGTGGTGAGCTTCATCAATGATGATAACATCCTTGTGTTCCCGCAAGTACTCAAACTCTTGCTCATTAATTCCACCCTCTCGGCCAAGATCTGTATGGCGTTTGATGTCGTAGAGTTCACGGTAGCGACGGCCGTATTTGGCCCTAAGATACTGAGGAACAAGGGGTTCCCATACGCTCTCAGCGACGGATTTAGGAGCAATGAGTAGGACACGCTTGTCGTCCCTCAGCGAACGTTCAAGCAACATCAAGCCGATATAGGTTTTTCCACTACCGACTCCATCACAAATCAAAGACCCATTCCATTTTTCGGCTATCTGTAGTGCTCGGTGGTAGCCATCCTTTTGGTACTGCGAAAGCATACGGTAGATAACAGATTCGTTTTCTTCCCATTCGTCCGCTGGTTTTTCACGTCCAGCGAAATAGGAATGAAGTGCTTTTGCGTAAACGGTAAATGGACGGTATCTTCTGAGGTGTGGTTCAATGACTCTGAGAATTTCAGGTTGAACATCCGATGCTTCATCCCACCAATTTTCGTACGAGTCCTGAAGGTGCGCAATTTGCGTTGAATCCTGAAGGAATAAATTGGACTCAACATTCTTGGCGAGTCCCGCTGGAGTGAAGTTTGAACTGCCGTGAATAGCAAAGGGTCCTAAACTCTGATTGTGCGAACGCATCAGAGTAAAATTGGCATGAAACCCATTATAGACCCGGATCTGTATGCTGCCGCTGCTAATAGCTTTCCTCACAGAAGCGAGATGCTCAAGAGTCAGAAAATCGTTCTTCTCCTTTTCGGACTCTAGGTTATCGCGGGTAACCTGCTGCAAAGCCTCTATCAGCTGCTCTTTTGTACGCCCCGTAGTTTCATTGCCTATGAGGATACGAACAGCACCGAGGTGTTGCCACGTTTTCGCAAGCAATAGAAACGCCCCAATCTCAAAAGTTCCTGTAGCAACATCCAATTCGTTGCTTTTTGGGAGAAGAGTTTTAAGGGCAGCGAGAACAGTATTCCCATCTACGTTGTTAATCTGGAAAGGTATTTGCATATTAACCCCATAGTTTGGACAATTTGCATCAAAGGATTCGCGTTGAGCTATCCAAGTGACAGCGGCGTATATTGCGAATTTCGTCTCTTTCAAGGATATGAAAAAACTCATCACGTAATGAGTCCCTAAAGGCTGACATGAGACGAATGAACTCCTACGGAGTTGCAGCACTGAATCGCAAGTTTCCAGCCCACAAGTTAACTGCCTCCGCTTCTGAGTTCCGGGTTGTGACGCGATGGAAAACGGCGCGTCATCTCTTAACGAACGCGATAGCCCGAGTGCCGCCCTTCCGTGGCGACCGTTCACGAACCAGCGCGCAATTGATAACGTATTAGATAGGATACCATAAAAACGCAAAATTGGCAACCCAACGACAAACGTTTGCCGAAATTTCGTTAATACGCCATCAACATCTTTATTCTACCAAAAATTGCAATGTGTGTCAACCTTTTTCTCGCAGAAATCAGAGCGATTCAATTCTCCCCTTCTGTCGTTTGGCCCCGGTCGAGCCCGAACAGGTAAAGATCAGGCGATCTTTACCTACAGAGAGCGGGATTGACTCAAATTGCCCAAACTTTAGTAGAAAAGCCGATGAGAGGATTTGAACCTCCGACCTACTGATTACGAATCAGTTGCTCTTCCACTGAGCTACACCGGCGAAAAATGCCGAGAGGCAGAATCGAACTGCCGACACGTGGATTTTCAGTCCACTGCTCTACCGACTGAGCTATCTCGGCGTGGTATTATATATGATACCACATTTTAAACGATTTGTCAAGTTTTTATTCAAAAAAAATGACTTTTTGCGCGATTTCTCGGTTTATTCAGGCCAAATGCCAATTTCCTGATAAAAACGCATCGCACCCGGATGGAACGGCGTGCCTACGTCTTTGACGACATTTTTCGCATTAATTGCCTTGCCCGCGCCGTGCCGTTTGACCACTTCCGCGCCGTTTGTATACAGCGTTTTTGTAAATCGATAAACCATCGCCTCATCTGTATTCTCGGCGGTGATGAGGTGCATTGAACCGACGTTCATCGTCGGGAAAGGTGCATCCTGTCCCGAATAGGTATCCGCCGGGACGGTTATAGCGTGGAAGAAGGGATAGTCGTTGAAGAGGGCCGCCTTCGCTGCTTCGTCAAACGGTATGAAAAAGAGCTCTTGCGCCGCGGCGGCGCGAATTACTGCCGGGGTGGGAATCGCGCCGCCCATGAACGCTGCGGCGGCGGAGCCATCGGCGAGCAGATCTACGGCACCCATATAGGTGCTGTTAATCGGCGTGAAGTCTTCGTAAGTGATACCGTGCGCCGCCAAAATGGGCTCCAAAAAATACTCAAAGCCGGCACCTGCCGGTCCGACGACGACACGCTTTCCTTTCAGATTCGCAAATGTCTGGATGCCAGAAGACTGCGGCGCGATAAACAGCCCGACATTCGGCGCGAGTGTCATGACAGCGCGGATGTTGTATTGCTTTTCCCACGCGCCTTCGCCGCGCACAGCGAAATAGGAAATCGCAGCATTCGCAAGCGCGAATTCCAAATCGCCACTCGCAAGGCGGCGGATGTTTTCTTGGGTGCCTTTGGTGGCTTCAGCGGTGACTTCCCAGTTTTTTTCGGTGATATTGCCGCCGACAGCCTCTGCAATTGCAGTGCCGACTGGGAAGAACGCGCCGCCGACCGGGGCGGTTCCGATGCTGATAAAGCGGCGTTTCGGTGCAGCTTTCTCTGTTTCTTGTGCAGTCTTACCTTGTTTTGAGGCGTTGTCGCACCCCAATCCGATACTCAAGGCACAGATGAGGCATGTGACAAATAACGGGTTCAGGCGGACTCGTTCTAAAAGCGGGCGCGCTATAATAGATAAGATTTTCATGAAGGTGTTCTCCTTACACTGAACGATTTTTGTAGGCGTGCTTTGAAAGCGCGTCTACTGGGATTGAGGTGAATCGGCGAAGAGCGGCACTTCAGCTGGCAAATCACACATCCGTGCCATATCGGGGAAAATGTGCGTGACATCTTTCCTAAAAACATCGCCGCTCAGAATATCAATGATGCCGCCTTGATGCTCCGGGTGTTCGGATAAGAACCGCGCGAAACTGAATTCCTTCGTGTAAAACGCGTAGACCAGCTTCCGAAACGCCTCCATACCCTTGACGAACGTCGGCCCGAAGCTCCCCAGTTGCGCCGCGGAAAAATCGTTCTTTTGGAACGCTTCCACGATGACATCGGCGGCCATTTCTCCTGATTTGAGCGCAAGAAAGAGGCCCGTTGAGTAAACCGGGTCCAGGAAACCGAACGCGTCACCTACTAATACCCAGCCGTTGCCAGCGATGCGGTTTGCGCGATACGAAAAGTCCTTCGTCGTCTTAATTGGGAACAGTTGTTTCGCGCCGGCGAGTCGCTTCTTCAAGGCGCGGCATTTTGATAATTCTTCGTCAAAGATTCGCTGCGCGTCCAATTTACCGTTGGCATCCCGGCGATTTTGGAGGAGATAGTCTAGTTCGCCGACAACGCCAATGCTGGTGCGATTGTAGGGTAACGGGATAGACCAGAACCACGAATCCTTGGTTTCGGTGTGCATGATGAGCGTCGCGCCTTCGTCAATGCCTTCGTCTCGGTGCGCGCCTTCAAAATGCGTGAAAAGCGATGCCATTTTCAGGTTCGGTTCTGTCGCGTTCATGTCCAGTTGCCTGCCGATGAGGGAACTCTGTCCGGTGGAATCGACAATGACGGTGGAATGAATAGTCTCCGTTTCCGTAGCGCGAGGGCCTGTCCCTCGCGTTCCAGAGTTTTGAACCACAACCCCCACGGCCGCGCCATCCTCAAAAAGCACCTTGCGCACACGGGTGCCGCGGCGGACTTCTACGCCTTTTTCGGCTGCATTTTCCAGAAGCCCCTGGTCAAATTCACTCCGCAGCACCTGCCATGTGACAGCACTTTCGTGCGGGTTCGTCTGAAAGAAATAGAACGGTTTGGCGGCTTTCCCGGAACGTGAATAGAACTGCACGCTGAATTTCTGTGGGAAGTGACTTTTCTGGAGTTTTTCAAGCATGCCGAGCCGCTTGAACGTCCAATAAGTCGCAGGAATCAGGGATTCGCCGATTTTAAAACTGGGTTCGGTTTCGCGTTCAAGGAGCAGCACTCGGTATCCGTGTTGTGCTGTGAGTGCGGCGACGGTGCTTCCGGCGGGCCCGCCGCCGATAACAGTGATGTCGTAATGTTTCGGTTTTTGCATTTGAACACCATCAATTTGTGTAAGCCCGAAATGCCTATTTGATATTGAGAGCCTTTGCGAGATTCCCTTCATAACTGCATCGCGTTGTCTGAATCGGCAATTTCGCGCCGCGGAAATTCACCGAAGAACGTTTCAGTTTCTCGTTCTGTCTGCTTTGAACCCTCTTGCTGCCATGGATAAGGACAGGGATACAATCCGTTTTGACATTCCTCGGCACCAACCGATTGACAATGTGTGCTCCTTCTTGCAATTGCCTGACGACTTCCGATGCGTCAACGTCGCCTTGCTTGAGTTCCATTGGCACAGCCACGAGAGTGTCTTGGCGAGTGTAAAAGAGGATAAAATCGCATTGCGCTTTCACCGCTCTATCCGTTGGGAAGGCAAGATCGACATCTAATACCACTCGCTCGCGCGGGAGGTTCGCGAGCGAAACACGGCACCCGTTTCGCGTGTAAGAGGTAGCTACCCTTTCGCCTATCCACCGGCGAATCTGGTTAAGCGCGTCACGCGGATTCACGTTTGCTACCACCTTCCCCGTTTTCCACCCGGGCTTGGAGATTCACCATACGATTATACTGTGTTTCCGCAACGTCCCCGTAGTCTACTGGGTAGACACCTCCCCATACCTCAAACGGAATTTCCGTAACAGGTGTATCTTTTTGGAATTGCCATGCGCCCACTTCCGAGGGCATCAGCCAACTCGCAGGGGTATCATCTGTCTTGGCAAGTAGCCCTTCAAGCATCAGACAACTTAATTCCTCAAGCAGCCAATCGCTGTGTGTCGTCGCGATGACTTTCACGCCAGCACGGACGAGGCGCGCGAGCGTAACTGCCAGGTCTGCCTGGGATTGCGGATGCAGGTGCGCCTCCGGTTCCTCAATAACGAGCAGATCCCCCGGGGCAAGCCCTCGTCGGAGAAAAAGGACTAACGGCGCGAGCTCGGATACCATTGCCGAGGCATGGCTCAATCGCATCTCTTCTTCCACGCCTTGCGGACGATAACGGAAATCGGGATACCCAGTCGGCGAAAGCCGCGCGAGAATCTTTCCACCGAGGATATCAGTCTCTAACGCATCGGCGATTGCGTTCATGTCGCCGTTGCTCATCTTTTTGTCCGGCCGGTAAAGGATAAGACGCTGTAGGAATTCTGCCATGCCTGCCGAAAATGTTGACACTTCCGAGAAACGTCCGCCGCGAGTAGCACGCCCAATCAGCGAACTGGCGATGAGCCCATGCTGCTGAATCAGGCCACTGCGAATTGCTGGTAGATAACACCGTTGCCCGCTAAAATAGGGGGAGAGGGGCTCTGCGCTTCTTCCCTCTTTTTTATTCTCGGAAAGTTCCCGCGTGAGTGACCACTCTGATGCCGAGGCAGTCAACTTGAGACTCCAGTCGTCCTTATCATCTTCTGAACGTGCCTGCAGCGAAACCACCATTTCCGAAGAAAGTTTTTCCGCATTCAATCGCCGCAATGCCGAAACGGAAGGCAGATCGAAGCAATTTTTCAGTTCTGCTTGTAATGCATCCCGGAGCGTGTCTTCAGGCGAGCGCGCCTCCAATTCCGCAAATACGCCTTGCAAGGCATATACCAACGTTGAGAACCAGGTCTTCCCGGTGTTGCTCGCACCGACGCACACCGTCAGCGGCCGTAAATCAATGACGGCTTCTGTAATCGGACCGAGGTTGCGGACAGCGATTTCAACTTTTGGATGCTGTTGTGTGTCCATAGCACTCATTTTTATCCTCCCAGTTCTCAGCGCCAGTCAGAAAAGCGGTTCGCCTTGCCGGCAGTGCGCGGGAACGTGCCAACCGGCACTGATTTCACGATAGCACGGAATCCCAGAACGCCTTGAATTTTCGCAGTTACAGCTGCGGCAGTTTGTTCGGGATTCGGATTCGTGGATTCAACCTGAATTTCAAGTTCATCCTGTATTCCCTCGCGATAAGCCCGCGCCGAGAATTCAGCGACATCCGGGAATTGGAAGACGATGTTCTCAAGCGTAGCGGGATAGATGTTCATACCGCGGATGATGAGCAGGCTATCTATCCGGCCCATAACGCCGCCTTCCAAAACGCGATAATCCATGCCACACTCGCAGGGTGCAGACTTGAGTTTGACGTAATCGCCGGTGCGGTATCGGATGACAGGCATCCCAACGCGCCCGAGGTTGGTAATCACTAACTCGCCGGCATCCGCAGGTTTAGCTGTTTCTGTATCAATGACTTCGCAAATAAATTCGTCTTCGTTGAGGTGGACACCGGCTTGCAGCCTGCACATGACTCCCCAAGCCCCCACCTCCGTTGCACCGGCGTGGTCAAACGCGCGTGCGCCCCAGCACGTCTCAATGCGTTGTTTCGTGGCAGGTAAACTCGCTCCTGGCTCACCAGCGTGAATCGTGACGCGGACGCTTGAGGAACTGGCAAGTTCGATGCCATTTTCCTCCGCTGCAGCGGCGAGCCGCAGTGCATAGGTAGGCGTGCAAACTAGCACCGTCACGTCATTATAGAGCATTGCGCGAAGACGCTGCTCCGAGGATAGCCCACCGTTCGGGATTGTCAACGCGCCGAGTTGCCTCGCGCCGTGATGCGCACTCCAGAAACCGATAAACGGTCCGAAGGTGAACGCAATCATGAGCCGGTCGGCGGCTGTTACGCCCGCTTCACGGTAGATGTCTCGCCAACATTTCCCCCACCAATCCCATGATTCGGCGGTATCCAACCACCGTATCGGTTTTCCGGTAGTGCCGGAAGTTTGGTGGAGACAGATATACTTCTCCAGAGGAAAGGTAAGATTTGTGCCGTAAGGCGGGTGCGCCCCCTGGTCTGCGCTGAGTTCCGATTTTGTCGTGAAGGGCAGCCGCTGGTAATCCGCGAACGTTTGCACATCGTTCGGATGCGTTATTCCTGCTTCGGCGAATTTTTGTCGATAGAAGGCATTCGTTTTCAATACCGGTGCAAGCATTTTGCGGAGCCTGTGCAACTGTTTTGTTGTTTGCATATTTTTGTTTTTAACCGGTCTGCTCACGGTATGGCGATGGCGAGGGACAGGCCCTCGCTCTACAGGCCGGGGAGACGGTATCGCGAGGGACAAGTGAGGAATCGAGACCGGGAGGACTCGCCTACCAGGCCCCTCACACGACAGGCCTAAGTATAACGCGTGTTTTGATACTCCGGCGCGTAGAATGCCGGGAGCAAGGCATCTACCTGCAGCAACCCGCGTTGCGTCAAGCGGATTTCGTCTGCCCCGCGGTCAAACGTTAACATGCCATCATCGCGCAAGTTCCGGTAGGCATCGGCGAACTGCGTGAGGATATCCGCTCCAAATTTCTCCTCAAAATAGGAGGGACAGATTTCTCCGAGTTTAAGCTGCAAGATCATCTCACGTGTCAACCGTTCCTCGTCCGTGGGCATCAATGCACGGGAAATAGGCAGTCTATTTTCTTCAAGGTGCGCGAGGTAGTCTCCCCACGATGGCGCGTTCTGGAAGTGAATCCCCCTCAGATGCGAGAACGATGCGACACCTGTCCCGAGCATATCACTCCCCTGCCACACCGCGTCCCGATAGACAAATTGTTGCGTCAGTTCTCCTCCATCCTTCACCATCGTATAGGCACTGGAGCGACGATACCCGGCTTCTGCAAACTGCTCATTCGCGTACTGATGCCATTCGCGCTTCAGTTTCCAATCCGCCACCGGCAGCGAGTCACCGCCGAGAATGTCTTTGGAATAGACGGTATTGAAAGGTAATTCCAGTTGATAGACGGTAATGCTGTCGGGCTCCAACGCAATCGTCTTTTTGACGGTTTCGCGCCAACTCTCCCACGTTTCGCCTATCATGCCAGAGATGAGATCGATGTTTACCTGCCGGAAGTCCAACGCCTTTATCCACGGTGCAATGCGATAAACCTCTTTGGTGAGGTGTGCCCTGCCGTTTTCGGCGAGGATTTCATCGTTCAAGTTTTCCACGCCGAGGCTGAGACGGGTTACGCCGATCGACTTAATAGCCTCCAACTTCGTTTGGGTGAGGGTGCCGGGTTCACACTCAAACGCGACTTCCTCTGCGTCGTCCCACGGGAGCACTGCTTTCACCCGCGATACCAACGTCTTCAGGTGCTTGACGCTGATATAGGACGGCGTGCCGCCGCCGAAATAGACGAATTTCAACGGGCGATTTGCGATTGCAGGTTGCGCACTATAGAGCTCCACCTCTTTCGCCAGCGCGTTTAAGTAAACGTCAATCTCCGAACTATTCTTATCGGTGTAAACCCGAAAATAGCAGAACTTGCACCGCTTGCGGCAAAAAGGGATGTGCATATAAAGTCCGAGCGTTGCATCCCGACGCGGCGGCGCATCCAACGCCTCCCGAACTGCCGGCACATCCTTATCACCCCAAGCCGAATACGGCGGATAGTTGGATACGAAAACGCTCCCTACCGTCGTCTGTTTGGATTCTATGCCTGCCGTTGCAGGTTCCGGTTTTGTCTTGTCTCTCGTATCCAAGTTCATTTCCTTTTTCCTCCGAAGCAGTAGAGGGTGCCATCCTCTGTCCCGATATATACTTTTCCATCGGCAACACTCGGTGAGGCGACGATGGCGGAGCCCGTTGTGAACTCCCACACCGGTTCGCCTGTCGTGACATCTAAAGCGATGAAATTTCCGCGGGTTGTGCCGACAAAGGCGCGCATCCCGGCGATGACAGCGGAAGATTCAATACGGGATTTGGCGGCGTAAGTCCATTGCGATTCACCCGTGTCAGGCATGAGCGCGTGCACCATCTTATCGCGTCCACCGATGATAACACGTTCGTCAGTCACAGCAGCGGAGGCAAAGAAAGGAAATCGACGTTTCGGATGTTGATACCGCCACTGAATCTCACCGGTTTGGACATCAATTCCCAACACTTCGCTCCCATACGTTCCGACATAAACGTGGTTTCTCCAGCACGCGGCACTCGCGCCGACATACGCGCCGAGAGGCACCTGATGTGTCTGTGTGCCATCCGCAATAGAGAGGACGCGCAGATAACTGTCGCACCCCGTGACAATCACCGAATCACCGACAATCGCAGGGGTACCGTGGACGTAACCCTCCGTCTCAAATTTCCAGACTAGGGTGCCATCTCTCCTATTGAGGCAGTAAAGAAATCCATCATAGGAACCGAACAGCACCCGTTCTCCAGAAAAATTCGCGGATGAGATAATCTCGCCTTCGGTGTGAAACTGCCAGTTGACTTGCCCGTTGCCGATGTCGATGGCATAGAAAACCCCCGTACCGTCGCCAAAGTATAGGTTTCCATTTCGGATGGAAGGCGATGCTTTAATCTGTCCTTCTGCCTGAAATTTCCATTTCAACTGTCCGTTCTGCGCGTCAACGGCATAGAGGTAACCGTCCAATGCGCCGAAATACACGGTGCCATCAACAACCGCCGCCGTGGATTCAATGATATCCTCCGCCTGAAATGTCCAGAGAAGTGTGAGTTCATCGGGAAGTTCAGTGATTGCAACGCCGGTGAGTTGCGGATTGCCCCGGAAACTGGGCCAGTCGCCAAAAACGGGCACCCCAACGAAGGACAGCGTCTGAATCAGGATGAACAGACTGATAGGATTCACCTGATGCCGCCAGCCGAACCCGGTTCTGTCAATAAGTCGCTTCATAAAGCCTCACAAAATCTTGCAGTGCTAGCGGACGTGGATTAAACTGTGCTGTCCATTGCGCCGCCGCTTCTTCCGCCAATGTGGGGATATCGCTTCGCGCAATGCCGAAATCTCGGAGGCAGTGTGGTAATCCGGTGGCATCCTTGAGTGCCACAATCTGCTCAGCGAGCTCTCTGTCAGGCGACAACTCCCGATATAAATCTGCAACGACGGTGCTATTGAACCTGATGACGTGCGGTAACATGAGTGCTACTGCAACGCCGTGCGTGATGTCGTATTGCGCAGTCAACGGATTAGCGCAGGCGTGCGCTGCACCGAGCATCGAATATTCGATGGCCGTTCCTGCGAGGTAAGCACCGAATAGCATGTTACCATAAACCGAGCATTCTGCATCGAGTTGCACGCCGCCCTCTGCAACCGCCGCTTCAAAATTTGCCGTTAACAACCGCCACGCCTGATGCGCGAACAGACTTGACATCAAGTTTCGGCGCGTGGAGACGAAACTCTCCACGGCGTGCGCGATAGCATCTATCCCTGTGGCTGCTGCTACCGGTTTCGGTACGGTGGTGATGAGGCCCGGGTCTAAAATTACGGTTGCGAATTTCGCTTTTCTGTCACCACACGCCATTTTGATATGCGTTTCCACTTGTGAAATCAAGGCAAAGGACTGCGCTTCGCTGCCGGTGCCGGCGGTTGTCGGAATTCCGATGGAAGGAAGCATTGCGCGCGTGGCGCGATTTGAGCCCCAATAGTCCTCCATTTTTCCGCCGTTTGTGAGCAAGAAGTTGACACCCTTAGCGCAATCCATCGCGCTACCGCCGCCGAGCCCGATGATGATGTCAATCGGCGCGTTCGCCTTCGCGAAAGCGTGGGCGGCTTCAACGTGCCGCGTCGTCGGATTCGGCGCAACATCGGCAAAAGTGTGACAGACGATTCCTTCGCGTTGTAACGCCGCAATCCCCTGCGCGACGATGCCGGCATCTTGCACACCCGGGTCCGTCACGATAAGCACCCGATATCCATTGAGTGCCTTGGCTGCCTCACCGAGTCTCTCTACGGCGTTCTTTCCAAAGATGACGCGCTGCGTCAGTTCGGATTCAAAGTTTTGCATGAATGAAAGTTTGGACGATTCCTAATCAAAAAGGTGTTAATGACATTAAACCTTATTTCGCGACTTTTGTCAAGCAAAGAGGATGAAGATTACCGTAACGCGGGGGACAGGCCCCCGCGAACAATGGTTACCGTAGCGCGGGGGCCTGTCCCCCGCGATCTCTCCGCGCGCGATAACCCAGGCGAGGGACAGGCTCAAGACCGGAACATCGAGACCAGGAGGTCTCTCCTACCCCGCGAACGTTGGCATGGCGAGGAACAGGCCCTCGCCCTACGGATTTCCAACGGTTTCAGGACTACTCAGCCTTCGCGCGTTTGATGACTACCAGCGTTAAATCATCATACTGCTCCGTTTCGCCGACAAATTCGTGGACATCCTCAACGATGCGGTTAATTATCTCCTCTGCGGTGTAGTCTGCCGGCATGTCGGAGACTAACTCCATTAACCGCTCCGTGCCATACATCTCGTCCTCGGCATCAAGTGCCTCGATGATGCCATCGGTATGGAAGATGAAAGCATCCCCTTCTTCCAACGTGAAGGAAACGGCATCGTAACGTGCTCTACGCATGCTGCCGAGCGGCAGATCGCTGCTCTCTATTTCTGTCGTCTCTGCGTCCCGTTTCAGGAGAGGATAAGGCTGTCCGCCGTTGGCGTAGTCGATTTTTCCACTATCAGGATCCAGCACGACGAGGTTCAACGCGATGAAACTCGGTCCGTAGAGTCGCGGTGCCAACCCGATGTTCAGTTCATGGAGAATGACATCTGCCTCGGAACGGAAGCGCGTGACTTCATAAAGCATGCCGTTCGTCAGCACTGCACTCATTGCGCCGCGCAACCCCTTGCCCGCGGCATCGGCGACAGCGATGACGGTTTGTCCGTCAGCAACGGTGAGGTAATCGAAGAAGTCTCCGCCTACCTGTTTTGCGGGGACAGACATCCCGGCGACATCAAACCCTGGAATATCGGGTGCTTCCTCTGGCAGCAATGCCATTTGTATGGTTTGCGCTTCATCCAACTCGGCGCGAATACGCGCAATCTCCGCTTCTTCCTGTTTGCGCACCTCAGCTTGCAGCTGCATCGTGCGCCGCCGAGTCATGTAAAGGCGCACCAGCAAGGTGATGACTGCGGTGATGAAGATAAGCGTCGGCAGATAACTCCGCCATTTTGTCCAAAACGGCTGCGAGATGGTAACGTTTAACACCGCCGGGCGCTGCGTATACGGCGTGCCATCGCGCAGTGCTTTGATAAGAAACGTGTAAGTGCCGGATTTCAATCCCTCATAATGGACTTGCAATGCCCCTGCCGTGCTTTGCAACTGCTGCGTAATCCCACCGTAGGATGCCTGTTGATGCGTTTGGACAGAAGATGCCGCTGTATCTGTCAACTGCGCCGCGGTCTCCGCCGAAATGTCTGTCCACGCGTTCGTGTCTAAGCCGACTAACTTAAATTGATAGCCGAGTGCCTCTCGCAGCGGGCTGATGCCTTGGAAATCGATGGTGATAGCATCAGCGCGCGATGGAAGCGTCACACCCGAAATTTCATCTACATCACCGTAACCGGAAGGTTTGAGGTGACTCGCAACCCCCGGTCTTCTAGAAAGCGAGTAGGTTCTGTCCGCCTCAATAGACGCTAAACGACAGAACGGAAGTCCGCCGCGCTCCGGCGTATAGCGTGTAGCACCGCCTTCCGTCGCGAACCACATCTCCTTCTCTTTGGATTCGTAAACATGAGAGACGTTGTTATGCCGGAGTCCGTCCTTAGTCGTGATGACATAAAAGGTTTCGCCGTCATAGCGCACGACCCCACCGCCCCACGTGGCGAACCAGATATTACCCCAACTATCCTCCTTGACATCACGCACGTCGTCGACAAGAAACCCATCTTTCGCTGTCGCATAAGTCATGACGTTTTTGCCATCGTATTTGACGGCACCGTGCTCCGTTGCCAACCACAAATCGCCAGACTTTGATGCCAGTCGCGCGCGGACAGGGGCAACGTCAATGTCACTGTTGGTGATGGGCACGGTTTCGTCATCGCTGATGCGGTAAGTCGTCAACTGTTTTTCAAAGAGGAAGGTTACTTCTTGGGATACCTCCAACGGGTTCATCCCTTCGCTGGCGTTCCGTGTTTGCCAGACTGCAACTGGGAGCGAACGCGCAGCATGCTCTGTTTCCACCCATCGCTCTTCATCGCTTTCTGTCCACATCCACCGCGTCAATTTCCCGGTAGCACTGCTGAAAAACCATTTGATTTCAAAATCGGATGCGAAGGATTTGCCCAGCCTTTCAGGACTGCTGGTATGCACCAATGCGGCGGCGTTCAACGGCAAGATTTCCGGTTGTAGGTTGCGTCCGCCTGTTGCTGAATAACGCTTCACCTGTCCGTTGTCAAAGTGGCACCAAAGTCGGCCCAGCTTATCCGTGTGGAGAGACGTAATCGCCGAGGGTGCATGGCGCATCTCGCGAGTCTGCTGAAACAGAACCTTGACGAACCCTGCTTCCGGCGAGAGCCACTGCAACCCGGTTGCATCCGGTTTGAAGAGCCATCCGCCTAAAGCAAGCCACGGTTTCTCGCCTTCGGACAGGAGCACCTCAACGTTACGCGTATTGAGTCTTTCGCCGCCGGGCCCGATTTCAACGGCGACAGAGAGAGAAACCTGGTCAAATTTGCCGTTGGCATATCGGAAGAAGGTGTATCGCGTTGCATCGCGGCCGGGTGCCGGGCGGTTGATGAACCAGACATGCTCATCAACTTCAAAGATTTTGATAATCTCCGTGCGTCTTCTAAAGTTATTGAAACTTTCTGCGCGTCTTCTTCCGATTGCGTTCGCCGCTCTCCTCCGTCGCGGTTCACCCGATGTCTCTATCCGCAATCGATGCGTTGATAGCGCGGTTATTCCCTCTTCAGCGAGTGCTTCGTCGGCTGTGGCGGCTGCGTCGTAAAGCGCGACACCACCGGGAATGCTAAACCAGAGTCGTCCGCGGCTATCCTCATACACGTGTCGGATGCTTTCCCCACCGATGCCGGCGCGGGTTGAATAATTCCTCATCGCCGGTCTGGGGTTGTAGGCAGTCACACCGTTATCGTGTCCAAACCAGAGCGTGCCGTCTATCGCCTCGAAAATAGAGAGAATCCGGTCGCTGCCGAGTCCATCATCGGCATAATAGTCGGTTTGGACAAGGTCTGCATCGTATTGATGCGCGCCACGCTGGCCGGCAAACCAAAGATTCCCGGTTCTGTCTTCCATTGCGAGGAAGCCGCGCAGATATTCAGGACGTGCGCTGATATCCCCGTTAGTGGCGGTTCTAAGGGCCCGGAGGGTTGTTCCGTCCCACTGTCGGAGGCTGCCGCGGGCACTAAACCAGATTCTCCCTTTTGTGTCACTCTGAAGTGAAACCCGCCTGTCGGGAGGTGGTGGTGCTCCCGGCGTTTGAGGGGCTGCCTCGCCGCCGCGCTGCGCCCTAGGTGGTGGAGGAGCTTCCCCACGTCCCTCGCCTCTCCCGGGTCGCGTTCTCCTTGGATGGATGCGTTCAAAGGTTTCGCCTTGCATCCGGATGAGGAAATTTTCTCCGCCAAACCAGAGCGTATCGGATGCATCCTGTGCGATGGCGTGAATTGCTGTGCCGTGTTGCAGTTCTGGTGCACTAACGCTGTCAAACGCCCGCGTCTCTCCAGTTTCACGATGAACGTTCAGCACTACTGCGTTCTCCCCATCGCTTCCACCGAGCCAGAGATATCCATCTCCGCTCTCAAATATCACGTTTATCGTGAGGGGATTTTGCCATGAGGGCCGGTCTGGCCGCACTTTGGCTGCAACAGGGACGCTTCGCAGTTGCGGTGCCTGTTGCACGCCGGCGGTGGTATACTGCACCAGTTTTATGCCATCGCCGCCGGCTACCCAGATATCGCCGTGCCGGTCGGCGAGGAGCGCGTTCCCTGTAGTAATAGGTTCAAACAACGTGCCGTCAAACCGGGTCACGCGTCCTACAGCCTCAGTAGGGACGCGAGACAAGAACCAGATATGTCCCCATTTATCTTCGACGATATGTTGCGTATAACCGAGCAGCGCGCCTGGTGCAACGGCAGCTTCACGGGGAGGTGTCTGGCCGTCCGAACTCCAGTAGAAATAGAAGCCGCTCTCAGCCTGTTCATCTGTTGTGGTTCCCTCGCGTATTCCGACGTAGGCAACGAAGGTGTTTCCATCAAATCGGGTTACGCCGCCGCGGTTAGAACCGAACCAGAGTATGCCGCGGCTATCCTGAAAAATAACGGGGACAACGGGCGCGACCAGGCCGTCTGCAACCGTGTAGGTTTGCATCTGCTCTGCGTGGGTGGCAGTCCCCGTTGTGAGCAGGACGAGACAAATTACCCAAATGGGTGCATGAATTGAAAATGTTTTCATAAGTTCCTCGCTCCCGAAAACCGTTCCCGGTGCGTCCGGCACGGATTCGTTTTCGTGTTTATCCTTTACAGATTTGAAATGCGCGATATTGCCTCTGAAATTACCGCGTCCGGATAGGTGAGGGAGATGCGGAAGTATCCCTCACTCCATTGTCCATAGCCGAGTCCGGGCGTGACGACAACTCCCGCTTCTTCGAGAAGTGCAGTAGCGAATGCCCGACTTGAGCCGTTAAATCGCGGCGGGACCGGTGCCCACACATACATCGTCGCCTTTGGCGTTTCAATGTTCCATCCGTTTTGCCGCAGGCCATCGACGACGATATCGCGGCGTTTCTGATAGACAGCGTTCAGTGCTGGCGTGATTTCATCCGCGAGTGAGAGTGCCTTCGCGCCCGCGAATTGAAGCGCGCGGAGGCAGCCGTTATCAATATTGTCTTTCACCAATGTCACCGCTTCAACCGCGGTTCGGTTGCCAGCGACGAATCCCAATCTCCACCCTGTCATATTAAACGCTTTGCTCAGCGAGAAGAATTCCACGGCGACTTCGTCGGCACCGTCAACTTGCAAGATGCTCGGTGAGCGGTAGCCATCGTAGGTATTTTCGCTATAGGCGTTGTCGTGCGCGATGAGGATATCGTTCTGCCTGCCGAATTCCACGGCGCGGGCGAAAAAGTCCAAATCGGCGGTAGCTGTCGTCGGGTTGTTTGGATAGTTAATCCACAGCACCTTCGCGAGGCGTTTTACCTCATCGGGGATTGCGTCAAAGTCAACGTAGAAATCGTTTTCGCGGCGTAGCGGCGCGTAGTAAGTCGTCGCACTGGCGAAGACGTGGCCGATGTTGTAAGTCGGGTAGCCTGGGCTCGCCGCGATGCCGATATCGCCGGGGTTGAGCAGCCCCAATGCCATTTTGACGATGGCATCTTTGCTGCCGAGCGTTGTGACTACTTGTTCTTCTGCCAGCAAAACGCCGAAACGGTGTTGATAGAAATCGCGCACCGCCTGCGGAAAATCCGCGACCGGATTGTCGCATCCGTAGCGGTGTCTGTCTGCATCGGTGACATCTTGCACCGCGCTGCAGAGTGCTGCCACAACCGGGTCGGGTGTAGGCAAATCCGGGTCCCCGATACCGAGGCTAATGACATCAACACCGCGCGCTTTCGCCGCCGCCATTTTCTGCCGCAAATCTACGAAAAGATAGGGTGGAAGTTTTTGTAAACGTTCTGCAAATGTTATCAAATTGTTTGTCCTCGTTTTTTGCGCGCTTCCAAAGCGTGCCCCGCGTAGGGACAGTTTGAAACCGTGCTTACTTTAACTGAGGGTGTTTCATAAATGGCTCAACGTCGCGGGGGACAGGCCCCCGCGCTACGGTGAAAAAAACGCCGCCCCTTCACGTAGGGCGAGGGCCTGTCCCTCGCCATCGTTTTGGTGTCAGACTGCATCACTCCTGTAGGTCAAGATCGCCTGATCCTGACCCGTTCGGGAGCGGGTGCTCCCGAACTACAGAGGTGGGCCCGATGCGCCTCCCCATCGCTTTTCTATCGGTATTCGCCCTCCCCGCAAGGGAGGAAACGGATTTATGAAACTTGACGATGACGATCGCGGGGGACAGGCCCCCGCGCTACGGGCACATCGAGACCGGGAGGTGGAAATCGAGCCCCGAGGTCTCTCCTACCGGGAAATCATCGATTTATGAAACACCCTCACTTTAACTGAAGAATTGCCTGCTGCGTCTCGTTCAACCCCTCCATCACGTTTGAACTGAAATGCAACCCCTGACCGCCCCAATCCGGCATGTAGCCGATGCTGTAGCAATAATAAAGCGTTCGGCGCGGTTTGCCAGAGACGTTGGTGACAGAACCGTGCGTGAGTGCTTCCGTGAAGATGATGGCATCGCCAGCTTCCGCAGGAATCGGCGTAAGCACCGGGTTCTCGTCCGGATGATTTCCCCACGGTTTGGGAAAATTGCTCTTATGCGCGCCGGGAATGGCGGCGAAGCATCCATCCTCTACATCACAATCCAGCATTGGGAAAACCGCTTTCGTCAGCGTGGATACCATCTGTCCGTTCTTGCAGTGATATTGGCACTTCGGAATAATCGGCGTGCCGTGCATGTGCAAGCCGGTATAGCCGCCGCCCCACCGATAAATCGTGTAGGTATGATTGAGGCGATACGGCCCACCTGTCACGCCTTCAACTACCTCAAGCACCTCCGGAATGTCAATCAGCGCGTTGAAAACGCTGTCCGCCTCTAAGATGTTGGAGATGTAGAGCTCCTTCTCCGTGCGTTGCGTGCCGAGGCACAACGGCGGCGGATAGTCGTCCGGCGGCATCTCCTCAAACGTGTCAAGGACGCGATTGCACGCATCAATCACGTCAGGCGGTATGATACGTTTTAACACAATATAGCCTTGCAAGTCAAACAAATATTTTTGTTCGTCTGTCATTTGCCAATTTCTCCTCTTTTTTCGGGTAGGAGAGACCTCCCGGTCTCGATTCCTCCCTCCAGTCCCGATTCCTCCCTCCCGGTCTCGATGCCTCTCTCCCGGTCCCAATTCTCTCTCCCGGGCCCGATTCCCTTCCCTACAAATCCAAAAGCGTCTGCGCTGTCCGGTCTTTGTAGGGATCGACGAGGGGCGGCAGATTCGGGCGTGTGCCGTGCGCGTAGAATTCTTGGATGGACCAGAATTGCAAGCGCGGATACGTCGCATTCCCAATAGTAATCCTGCCGAACTTGCCAGCCGTCGCATGGACACTACTCCGCTTGCCGATAGGCCGCAGCGTAATGAATACACCACACGCCGCGTTCCGATCTGTCAGCGTATAACAGAACCGCTCTACAGCAGCGGCGTAACTCCGCGTTTTCCCACCCTTCACTTGCGCCAGAGTGAGTGCGGTGTATCCTTCCTCCGGTGTCGCCACCAAGACACCTTGGCCATCAACGCCGCTGTCACCGGTCTGCCGGACGTTCGGCATCATCCCGGTTTGCCACACAGCCCACTTCTCAAACTGGAACGGATTCGTCTGTGCGAGGCGTTCAGCCGAGTCGAAATCGGTGGGGATGCCTTTTATCGGCAGCGCGGGATACTTTCCAGCGAACCGCACGTTGTTGACAAGATCCAGCGCGAACATCGAGACATCTATGCCGACAACCTGTCTGCCGAGTTTCAAACCGGCTTCCATCGTCGTGCCGCAACCACAAAACGGATCGAGGATAAGTTCCCCTTCGTTTGAGGACATAGTCACAATGCGTTCAAGTAACGCCAACGGTTTCTGCGTCGGGTAGCCGAGAGTCTCTCGACTCCTCGGTCCTAACGGGCCAATATCTCCCCAAAAGTTATCAAGGAGTATGCCTTTGTCCTCATCCATGTAACGGATGCGGGAAGGGGTTCCCTTTTCGCTGAAGTAGACGCGTCCCTGTTGATAGAGTTGTTCAAGGTTCTCCTTTGTCACGCGCCATCCACTGGGGTGCGGATTGGTATAGCCGCGCCACTCGTAGCAGAGGCTGGGACGTGGGCCCATGCGTCGACCGCTCCAGAGAGGCGTTAACGCGAACCGTCTCCCTTTTTCATCAACCTTGGGATAACGTTCAGCGACATCCGGGTCCGGGACATAAATCCCGTTGAATCGATGTTTCGGCATACCGTAAGACAGAATGTAATCGGTACTCCTTCCGAGTCTCCTCGGCGCGAATTGATTGCCTTTTGCCTTGCCGCCGGTCCGGTGCCACGCAATACCGCATTGGAAATTCTCCGGACCGAATATGGTATCCATGAGCACTTTAAGGTGGTAGCCCGCGGTTTCGTCACAGTGGAGGTAGATGGCCCCTGCCGGTTTGAGGACTCGCTTCATTTCGGTGAGCCGCTCTGCCATATAGATGAGATACGCCGCCATACCGGAACGTTCCGGAACAGCACGGATAGCCCGTAGCGCGGGATGTTTGTCCCTCACCATGCGCCTAAGGCGTTGCTCCGCCTCGGCTCCCCATGTCCACATATCGGTGAATGCGTCCAGTTGCGCCTTCTGTTTACTGGCATCTTCGCCCCAAAGCACGGAATAAGTCGCCTTGGAATTGAACGGCGGATCGCCGTAGACGGTATCCACGGATGCATCCTGCCAGTGTCCCATCACCTCAAAACAATCGCCGTAGTAGAGGTGATTAGGCGCAAGTGCCAAGTCTAATGTGAGAGGTGTATTAAAATGCATGCATTCTCCTTTAATTAATGTGATAGATTTAAGAGCGTCTGCGCCGTCCGGTCTTTGTAGGGATCGACGAGAGGTGGCAGATTCGGGCGCGTGCCGTGCGCGTAAAATTCTTGGACGGACCAGAATTGCAAGCGCGGATACGTCGCATTGCCGACGGTGATAGTGCCGAGTCGAGCCGCTGGCGCGTGGACACGGCTCCGTTTGCCGATAGGCCGCAGCGTAATGAATACGCCACACGCCGCGTTATTGTCGTTCAGAACATGACAAAACGCCTCAACGTCGGAGGTGTAACTTCGCGATTTGCCACCTTTGACTTGGGCGTAGGCGAACTCTGTCCACTCCCTTTCCGCGTCATCGCCGGCACCTGATGTAACCGTCGGCTTGTTGAGGAGTATCCCTTTCCCATCAATGCCGCCATCGTTCGTCTGCTTGACACTCGGCATCATGCCGGTTTGCCAGACAGCCCACTTCTGGAATTCAAACGGCTTCGTCTGCGCGAGTCGTTCGGCAGATTCAAAATCTGTCGGTATCCCCTTAATTGGCAACGGTGGGTATTTTCCCGCGAACCGCACGTTGTTGACGACATCTAAAGCGAACACGGAGATGTCAATGCCGACAACCTGTCTGCCGAGTTTCAAACCGGCTTCCATCGTCGTGCCGCAGCCGCAAAACGGATCCAGCACGATGTCGCCTTCGTTGGATGATGCCTTAATCAGCATCTCCAGCAGTGCCAGCGGTTTCTGCGTCGGGTAGCCGAGGCGTTCTTTGCTCGTTGATGCCAGCACGGGGACATCAATCACGTCACCTTGAAGTTTGCCTTTCGGATAGGTTTTCCCGTAGTAGACTTCGCCGTTCGCGCGCCGCCTTTTGACAAGCGCGTATTTGTTCCCCTCGTCGTCTATTTTGTTGTAACGTTTCAAATCGGTGTCTCGGTATTCGCCGAAGACATCGTTCCATGTGTAGGTGCCGCTCTTGGTATAGAAAAGCACGGTTTCGTGTTCCTGCTGATACCTATTTTTGCGTGGCGTGCCGCGATACCCCTTGAACCACACGATCTCTCCCCTGAAGTTTTGCGGGCCGAAGATGCAATCTAAAAGCATTTTGAGATAGTGGTTTGCTGTCTCATCGCAATGCAGATAGAGCGTGCCTGTCGGTTTCAAGATGCGTTTCATTTCGGTTAACCGCTCTGCCATATACGTCAAATAGGACAGCATGCCGGTTCTACCGGGATATGTCAGCACGGCGCGAATTACGCGCTCAGCGGGATGCCCAGGGCGAAGCAAGGTTTCCAGACGCTTCTCTGCCTCCGGCCCCCAGTGCCACATATCGGTGAAAGCGGCCAACTGCGCGCTCTGTTTGCCAGTGTCTTTCCCCCACAAAATGGAGTAAGTCGCCTTGGAATTGAACGGCGGATCTCCGTAGATAGCATCCACTGATTCATCTGGCCAATGTCCCATCACCTCAAAGCAATCACCGTAATAGAGATGGTTGGGGGCAAGTGCCAAGTCTAACGTTAAACTCATGAGTTCTCCTTTCAGGCATCCCAGTGAAATGACAGATTACTGAATTTGCGTTTTTCGTGTATACCTGAGAATCGTCCCGTATTGTCCCACCACCCATCCACTCTCCGAGCTGCTCATGTGGATAGCTTTCAGATCGGTGCGAGTATCGGTGCGCTGTGGCCTCCAGTTTTTACCGGCATCCCGCGTATGCAACACAAGTCCCGCTTTCCCGACAACCCATCCCTCCGTTTCAGAGATGAAAAAGACATCGTCCAGATTGTTTTGTGTGTGCGATTCTTGATGAATCCACGTTCTTCCGCCATTTTCTGTATGCAAGATTAGTCCGTCAATTCCAACAACCCAACCTATGTTGTCCGAGACGAAATAAACGGCATCAAACCAAGCCTGACTGTAGCGGGTATCCTTGTGTTTCGCGATGCTCTCGTCAAGATGCCACGTCTTTCCTCCATCGCGCGTGTAAAGAATAGTGCCGAGTATCCCGACTGCCCACCCGCGCAGTTTTGAGGTGAAGTGAACGTCAAAGAGATTCGCGTTGGTGCCGCTTCTTTGCGGTTGCCACGTCTTCCCGCCATCATCGGTGTGGATAATCTCGCCGCCACTTCCGACGCACCAACCGGTTTCTTCGTCTATAAAGAAGACAGCGAGGAGCTCTTGCTTCGTATCGGAACGTTGACGTTGCCAGAGACTGCCGCCGTTCGTGGTATGTAAGATAACGCCAGCCTCGGCGACTGCCCACCCTTTCTGTGGGGAGACAAAATGCGTCGCTCCAAAACACTCGGTGGTGCGGCTATCTTGCGCTTGCCACTTCTCCGTGCCATTGCCAAACTGCAGAATCGCACCCCGGTCTCCGACGACGTATCCTTTATTTCGCGAAACGGCGTAAACATCAACGAGAAGATGACTCGGACTGGATTGCGATTCCCATGTCACGCCGCCGTTGCGGGTGTGCAAAATGGTGCCGTTTTCACCGACTGTCCATCCCAATTGCGCCGAGATAAAGTCAACGCCGAGCAGGAGTGCATCCGCGCTGTTATGAAAGCGCGGGCCGCCGCGTTGATGCTTCCACTTCTTCCCATCCGTGTGGAGGATTACCCCCAAGTCGCCGACAATCCAGCCGCGTAAGTGGGAATCAACATCGGCATTGACGAAATCCACATCGTAGAGCGCAAAGGTATGGAGTTGTTCGTTACCGAGGTATTCGGGTTGTCCGTAACTCTGTTTGTGGCGTTGGTTGCTGCCAGCCGTCACCAATTCCCAAGTTTTTCCACCATCGGTTGTTGCGAAAAGACTGCGCTTGTCTCCGACTACCCATCCCCTCATTCTGTCCGCAAAGTGCAGGCTAAACAACGCTTGTTCCGTTGCAAACTGCTCTGTCCACGTTTCGCCGCTATCTATCGTCGCATAGATATGTCCTGATTCTTGGCTGCTTGAATAGGTGATAACCCATCCGTGGGTATCGTCAACAAAATGGATGCCGCGCAGGGCCCTGTTTCGGAACAAGGCGGTTCTCCCTATATCTCTCCACGTTTTGCCGCCATCGGTGGACTTCAGCAGTGTGCCCCAATCGCCGACTACCCATCCGGTGTCTCCTAAAATAGAGACATCGTGCAGGTTATTTTGCGTGCCGGTTTCAAGCCGTTTCCATGTCTGTCCGCTATCGGTTGTAGAGATGAGGGTGCCTCCATCACCGACTACCCATCCCTCGGATGCATTGCGGAAGTAGACTTTCCGTAGCGGTTTCCCGAAGATGCCGCTGTGTTGCCGATGCCAGTTTTTGCCACTATCGTCAGTAGAAATGATAAGGCTCTCCGCGTCCCTCATTTCACCGTGCCGCGGCGGTTCAAAATTCCCGACTGCCCATCCTCGGTTTTCCGAGACGAAGTGGACATCGTAGAGGTGCGCGCTCCAATCGCCTTTGACAACGGTTTTCCACTCCCCCCACTGTTTAAAATGCTTCGATGGTGCATCGCCACATGCCAACATGAAGCAGCAGGGCAGCAGGACAGCCATGAAGTAAATCAGGTAAATCCTATGCCGTTTCAAACAGGACTTCGCTGACATCGTGGAGCCCCCTAGGTGCGTCCAGCACCCATCTCGCCGCCCGAATCGCGCCTTTGGCGAATGCCTCTGGACTGTGCGCGCGATGGACAACGCTGAGCTGCTCGCCTTCCGTTGCGAAGAGCACGGTGTGGTCTCCTGCAATATCGCCGCCTCGGACTGCATGCACGCCGATTTCCTTCTGGCTCCGCGGGCCGACGATGCCGTGGCGGCCGTAAACGCCTACCTCTGCCAGATCTCGTCCGAGTGCCGAAGCCACGGTTTCCGCTAATCGGAGTGCTGTGCCGCTCGGCGAGTCTGCCTTGTGGTTATGGTGCGCCTCAATTATCTCAACGTTGTAGTCATCGCCGAGTGCCTTTGCAATTAATTCTAATGCCTGTATCATCACGTTTACGCCGAGGCTCATATTCGGTGCCATGACGCACCGGATTTTCGCTGCGAGCTCCCGCACGGTTGCGAGCTCTTCCGGATTAAACCCCGTTGTGGCGATTATCATCGCTTTATCTGCATCGACAACCTGTCGCAGGTGTTGCAGCGTTGCTTCGGGTTGCGAGAATTCAATGACAACGTCGCCGCTGTTAAGCACGTCGCCGAGTTCACCGGTGATGGGGACACCGATGTCGCCGATGCCCGCGACAACGCCGACATCGCTTCCGATTTGCGGGTGCGCCGGGTATTCAATCGCACCGACGATTTCCATATCTGTTTGTTGGGCAACGCCTTGGGTGATGAGTCGTCCCATGCGGCCGGATGCCCCGTTGACTATGACTCCAATCATTTTTTGTTTCTCCGAATTAGTTTTTTATTGGGACAGCTGCGGAAATCTGGCATTTGCATCTGTCATATTTTTATTGAGGATGTTTCATAAATCCGTCGCCAGGCCCTGTAGGTCAAGATCGCCTGATCTTGACCTGTTTGTGATCAGGCGATCACAAACTACAGAGAGGGGGCCGTAGGACCTAAAAACATAACTTGACGACGGCCAACGCGGGGGACAGGCCCCCGCGCTACGGGAACATCGAGACCAGGAGGTCTCGCCTACCCGAAGAAATCGAGACCAGGAGGTCTCTCCTACCGAGAAGACATTGATATATGAAACACTCTCAGTATTATACACGGACTTTCCCAAAGATGTCAAGTTTTTTCGGCGCAGGTTCAGAAAGCGACGCTTGTTCCGCTGCATGATAAGAGCTCCGCACCAGCGGTCCCGATTCTACGTGCCGAAATCCCATCTCCAAACCTGCCGCTTTGAGTTCCTCGAATTCTGCAGGGGTGTAGTAACGTTGGATTGGCAGGTGGCGCGGCGAAGGTGAAAGATACTGTCCTATCGTCAAAATATCGCAGCCAGTATCGCAGATATCCTGCATCGTCTCTAAAAGTTCGGTGACGGTTTCGCCTAACCCTACCATGAGTCCTGATTTCGTCAGGAGGCGCGCGTTGAACTGTTTACCCATTCGGAGCAGGTTGAGCGTTTGTGTGTAATTCGCGTAAGGACGCACGCGGCGATAGAGCCGCGGCACCGTCTCCGTGTTATGATTTAGCACCTCTGGCTTCGCTTGGACGATGACTTGGAGTGCATCCCAGTTTCCCTCGAGGTCTGGGATGAGCACCTCCACTGTGCAATCGGGCTGATGTTTCCGCGCTTCAGCGATGCACGCCGCGAAGATGCCGGCACCGCCATCTGCTAAATCGTCGCGGTTAACAGAAGTAATCACGACATGCTTGAGTTGCAAATACCCGACTGCTTCTCCCAGTCTGCGCGGCTCATCGGTATCGACATGAGTGGGATTCCCTTTTTTCACTGCGCAGAACATGCATCGGCGTGTGCAGACATCGCCGAGTATCATGAAAGTAGCCGTGCGGCTGTTCCAACATTCGCCGATGTTCGGGCATCGCGCCTCTTCACAAACGGTGTGGAGCGATAAGTTTCGCATTAACTTTTTCAGTTCGGCGTAGTGGCCGCCCCCCGGAATGCGCGCTTTAATCCATGAGGGGTGTCTGCGTTGCTGTGTTGTTGCTGAATCAAATATCGGAAGCGGTTTGAGCATTTTTCTGTATGATGTGCTAAGTGTTCAATAGCGTTTGTCTTTGCGAGGCATCGAGACCAGGAGGTCTCTCCTACCGGGAAGAACTGAGTCAATTAACGGAGGTGTTTCATAACTCCGTTTCGGTATTTATCCCGCCTTGGAGGGCAGGCGAATACCGGAAGGCATTGGGCCACCTCTGTAGTTCGAGATCGCCCGATCTCGAACGGGTCAGGATCAGGCGAGCCTGACCTACAGGGGTGAGAAGGTCTGCCAGCCAAACGCATGGCGAGGGAAACCCTCTCGGATGCGCGTGTGGCATCCGAGGCCCCTCGCGCTACGGGAAGGGGCGGCGTTTTTTCGCCGCAGCGCGGGGGCTGTCCCGGCGACGTTGAGCGATTTATGAAACACCCTGAATAAAAATGGCGGGAGAGGGTGGGAGTCGAACCCACCTATCCACTTGCATGGACAAGCCGGTTTTGAAGACCGGTAGGGCCACCGGACCCTATCCTCCCCCACAATGATAGTCACTACTTTTGCAAGCGCGGATGCAATCTACGGACATTGCCGTCCCGAATCGTGATGTTATCGCCATCGCACGCCTCTAAAAAAGGCACGGCATATTTCCTTGAAGTTTGCGCCAACTCGCGGAATTCTGCCACTGTCATCACCTCGTTTTTACGCAGGTAGTCGGTTAATAAGCGGACCGTTTCGTCAAAAACCTGTTTGTGAACGAAGAACTTATCGTCGATTTTGACGAACCGCCCCAATTTTACCAACGCGAAAAAGGTGGATTCAATGACGCGCGGTGTTTGATGGACAGACATGTCTGAAAGTTGCGTCAGCACTTCTTTCAACGTCGGTGTATTAATGCCAGCCTTGAGAAATAGCTGCTCCAATTTCTCCTTCGCGTTCTCCTCTTCTTCAGAGAACTGAATTTCGTGGGATGCCAACCGGAGTAGGTTTCCCTCTTTTACGAGATGCGCCTCTGCAATGAGTGCTTCTGTCAATTTCTCAAAGCCGAGTTTATCAAGCGCGAGTTGCCTGCAGAGTTGCGAGGCGTTCTGCCCGGCGAGGAGCGGCTGCGCCTCATGAAATGCCGCTAAGGCATCGCGAATCCGCTGTTTCGCTTCGGTGGCGCGCGCAGCATCCGAGACAAGTGGGGTTCGGCTTGACGTATCCCATCGAACGATTTTCCCCTCACTCTCCAATGTCTTCAAGATTGCCGTTACGTCCTGCTGCGACTGCGGTAGATAGTAATAGAGGACCGACTCTGGCACGCACAGCGTTGCTGTCTGCGCCAAGACAGCGTTCACCACTTGCGCATCGTCTGCCTCTTCCCATGCCGCCAGCGTGGCGACGGTTTCTTCGGTGAACCGCTTATGCTTCGGCGCGAACGGGTTAAGCACCAAGCCGCCGCCTACCGTATGTTGCCCAGAGAAATCGCGTAAAATGAGCCTATCCCCCCGGAACGTTAAGATAGGACGTTCTAAACGGAGTTGCACTTGAACGGCATCGCCGGGCAGAAGTGCCTCGTCCACGAGGAGAATCAGCCGGCAGAAGACTTCGCAGGTACCGAGGTAAGCGCGGAGCCGCGTCCAATGCTCCAAAATCCGAGGAAAAGAGGATAACACCTGCAAGGAGATGTCAAGGTTGTCTGTCACCTGCGAAAACGCTAGGGGACAAAGGACATCGCCTCGCTGGAGTTCCTGCGCCGAGGTACCGGACAGGTTCAACGCTGTCCGTTGTCCTGCCTCCGCCACCGTAGCAGGTTCATTATGCACCTGAATGCCGCGCACCCGCACGGTGTCACCGCGCGGAAGAAGCACCATCCGTTGCTCACGGTTGATAGAACCGCCGATAAGCGTGCCGGTGACGACAACGCCGAAGCCCTGTATCGTGAAGACTCTGTCGACATACAGCCTCGGAATTCCATCGCCACTGCCGCCGCGTTCTCTTTTCAAGGAAACCTGCGTCACAATAGTCTGCTTCAACAACGCAATGCCTGCTCCCGTGATAGACGAAACGCTCACGGTAGGGATGCCTTCAAGTGTCGTGCCGACAAGCATTTCTTGCGTCATTTCCGTGGCCTCTGCCAACTCGCTTGGAGCCGCCAGGTCGGATTTCGTCATGACGAGGATGCCGTTTGAAATGCCGAGTAAATCCAAAATGGCGAGATGCTCAAGGGTTTGTTCTTGCACGCCTTCCTTCGCATCCACGACAAACAGCACCAGATCCATGCCGTAGGCACCGGATAGCATATTCCTGATGAATTTTTCGTGCCCTGGCACATCGACAATCCCGGCGCGCGAACCGTCTGGCAAGTCAAAATAGGCGAAACCTAACTCAATAGAGAGTCCGCGTTCGCGCTCCTCTTTGAGCCGGTCCGTCTCAATGCCGGTGAGTGTGCCGACAAGCGCGGTTTTCCCGTGGTCTACGTGCCCAGCCGTTCCGATGATGAGGTGTCTTCTGTCTTGATGCATAGGGTTCACTCAGCACCGCCATCTTCTGCATGGATGAGTTTGCCGATGCGGTTGAAACGCACGTTGCCCACCATTTTCCACACTTCCCACGGCTTCACCGGGCGATTTGCGAAGGACCAGTATATCATGAACGCTTGTCCTTTGATGTCCTCTACGTCCACTGGCCCCCACGTGCGGCTGTCGCTACTCTGGTCTCGGTTATCACCCATGGCGAACACGCTTCCCGCCGGCACGGTGAACGGTTTTCCATCGGGGAACTTCCGCCGAAACTGGCTTGATGTCAGGGTATAGTCCGCGAACGCCTCGTCATCAGGTAAATACGCGGGCTGCCGAAACGGTGGGAAATCGGAACCGCGCATGAAGTGCGAATGGAACGCGACATGCTTGGCGTACCCGCTGTCCTCAATCGGCTTGCCGTTGACATAGAGCTCCTTCCCGCGCGTCTCCACCGTATCCCCCGCGACGGCGACAATACGCTTGATAAAATTGCGTTCCCTGTCGTGCGGCGGGATGAAGACGAACACATCGCCGCGCGCGGGCTTGTGGAAATCAAACACTTTGATGTCTGTCCCCGGCACTTTTATCCCGTAGATAAACTTGCACACCAGAATCCTGTCTCCGATGAGCAGCGTGTCCTCCATTGAACCTGATGGAATCTTAAACGCCTCCACCACAAACGGACGGATAAACCCGAAAACGAGGATGAGCGCGACGACGATGACTTGGGTGTATTCCCAGATGACGGTTTGGCGGAATTTCTGCCACGGTGATAACTGTGTATCGGTATTCATTCAAAAAGCCTCTCTCTAAATCAGTTTCCTCAACGAATCAACTTGCCGATGCGGTTGAATCGGACGGTGCCTACCCATTTCCAGAACTCCCAGAGGTGCGCCGGGCATGATGAAAAGACTATCATGAACGCTTGTCCTTTGATGTCCTCTACATCCACTGGCCCCCACGCGCGACTATCGCTACTCATATCCCGATTATCGCCCATGGCGAACACCATTCCTTCCGGCACAGTAAACGGCTTTCCCTCTGGAAATTTTCGCCGAAATTGACTTGTCGTCAACGTGTAGTCGGCAAATGTCTCGTCATCGGGCAAATATGCTGGGCGACGGAACGGCGGAAAATCCGCATCGCCGAAACGTAAACTCCGCGCAACATGTTTGGTATATCCGCTATCGTCAACTGCTTCGCCGTTGACATAGAGCGTTTCGCCGCGCGTCTCCACCGTATCGCCGGTGACAGCGACGATGCGTTTAATGAAATGGTGCTCCCTGTCGTGCGGCGGGAGAAAAACGAATACATCGCCGCGCGCCGGTTCGTGGAAATCGAGCACCTTGATGTCCGTCCCTGGCACCTTTATCCCGTAGATAAACTTGCACACCAAAACCTGGTCTCCGATGAGCAGCGTATCTTCCATAGAACCCGATGAAATCCGATACGCCTCTACGGCAAACGGGCGAATTAAGCCGAAGACGAGGATGAGCGAAACGACGATAGGTTTGGTGTGTTCCCATGCAAACACGTGGCGGATTTTCCGCAGTGGAGATAAGTAGGTGTCTTTGTTCATGAATTTTATTTTCCTCGGGCGGCGTGGCTGCGCCCATCTTTTTAATTTACCTGAATTCCTTTTTATTTTCAAGCGAAAAATGCCGAACGATTTCGTTCTCGGAGGAGCTGCGAAGGACAGATTGACATATCTTCCTTCGCAACCCCAAGAATAGGCGGATAGAGACAGCCGCCTTTACCATCGAAAGAGACGAAATGCCTCTGCAAAAAACCGGCGACTATTCGTCAATCTCTAACATCGCCGTAAACGCCTCTTGCGGGACATCCACGCTGCCGATCTGCTTCAGCCGTTTTTTGCCTGCTTTTTGGCGTTCCAGTAACTTGCGTTTGCGCGTAATATCGCCGCCGTAGCACTTCGCCGTGACGTTCTTCCGCAGCGGCCGCACCGTCTCACGCGCGATAATCTTGTTGCCAATCGCCGCCTGAATCGGCACTTCAAACATCTGCTGAGGAATGAGCTCCTTCAACTTGCCGACTAAAGTCTTGCCTCGCGCATCCGCTGTCTCGCGCGGCAAAATGGTGGAAAACGCATCGACAGGTTTGCCGTTGAGCAGTAGATCGAGTTTCACTAGATTCGCCGGTTTGTAGTCACCGATGTCATACTCTAGCGAACCGTATCCACGTGTGAGCGACTTGAGTTTCGGATAGAAATCAGTCAACATCTCGCCGAGGGGCAGTTCGTAAAGCAGTTGCACCCGCTGGGCATCCAACTGATTCATCCGTTTATAGACACCGCGCCGTTTTTGGCAAAGTTCCATCGCATTGCCGATGTATTCGCGCGGCACGATGATGTCAATATTGACATGCGGCTCCTCGATTCGTTCGATGTGTTGCAGTTCTGGGAGATGCGCAGGATTGTCAACGTCAATAGACTCGCCGGATTTCAGGTAGACGCGATACATGACACTCGGCGCAGTCCGCACCAGAGCCAGTCCGAATTCACGCTCAAGCCGTTCGTGGATAATCTCCATGTGCAGCAGTCCCAAGAACCCGCACCGGAACCCAAATCCAAGTGCGACAGAGGTTTCCGGTTCAAAGTTAAATGATGCATCGTTAAGCCGAAGTTTATCCAATGCCTCCCGTAGCGCGTGGAACTGATTCGTGTCGGCGGGGTAAAGTCCGCTGAACACGAGTGGTTTCATTTCGCGGTATCCGGGGAGCGGTGTCGATGTCGGATTCGCGTGATGCGTAATGGTATCGCCGATCTTCGCCTTGTCAATCTCTCGTATCCCGGCGATGATGTAACCGACTGCACCGGTGTCCAAGGCTGTAGTCCGTTGCATTTGCGGCGTAAAGATACCCACCTCTTCCACTTCATAGGCGCGGTGCGTCTTCATGAGCCGAATTTTCTGTCCCGGCGCAACATTTCCGTCAAAAATGCGGGTATACATGATGACCCCGCGATAGTTGTCGTAGACAGAATCGAGGACGAGAGCCTTCAGGGATGATTCGGTTTCGCCCTGCGGTGGCGGGATGCGAGCTACGATAGCGTCTAAGATAGCCGGAATGCCGATTCCTGCCTTCGCACTGGCGAGGAGCGCGTCGTCTCCAGGAATGCCGACGACTTCCTCAATTTGCTGTCTGATTTCGTCGGGCCGTGCGGCAGGCAAATCGATTTTATTGATAACCGGGATAATCTCCAGGTCATTATCAATTGCGAGGTAGGCGTTCGCCAAGGTTTGTGCCTCAACGCCTTGCGCCGCGTCAACGATTAAAATCGCGCCTTCGCAGGCGGCGAGGCTTCGCGATACCTCGTAGGTAAAATCGACGTGTCCGGGCGTATCAATCAGGTTGAGCTCGTATTGCTGTCCATCGGTGGTATAATGGAGTTTTGCGGCGGTAGCCTTAATGGTAATGCCGCGCTCCCGTTCGAGTTCCATCAAATCGAGGACCTGGTCGCGCATTTCGCGTTCGGCGAGAGTGTTCGTGTGCTCTAGGAGCCGGTCGCTTAGTGTGCTTTTCCCGTGGTCGATGTGCCCGAGGATGCAGAAGTTTCGGATGTTTTTCAGTTGCTGTTTTGACATAGTTTAAACATTTTAACACAATTTCGTTAGATTTGCCAGAAAAAACGTAAAACCGTGCATTAATCGATTTCGCCTGCCTGCTGCAAAGCATCATTAATAATAGCGTCTCCGAGATACATGCCGTTATCACGTAGTTGCATTAAAAGTGAGCGTGTTTCATATTTCGATGTGTTCAGTAGGAGAGACCTCGGGGCCCGATTCGATCTCCGGTAGGAGAGCCCTCCTGGTCTTGATTTTACCGTAGCGCGGGGGTCCTCGGATGCTATACGCGCATCCGAGAGGGTTTCCCCCGCGTTGTGCATCGTCAAAAGGTGGCGTTTTAGGTCCTTTAGGTCCTACATGTCTATAGCAGCACGTGTCAGCCCGTTTTCAGGATTCTTCGCAGACGCGCCGGCTATAGACATTAAGGTCCTACGGACCTAAGAGACGTTTTTCCGCAGCGCGAGGCATGGCGAGGGAAACCCGCTCGCATGCGCGTGTGGCATCCGAGGGCCCTCGCCCTACGATGAAGGGGAGGCGGCCTCCACACCCGTAGCGCGGGGGCCTGTCCCCCGCGATCGTTGGGTAACCCGGAGCACGGCGAGGGACAGGCCCTCGCCCTACGATGAAGCGGGGGCTTTCAACTTCCTCAGGAATCAATACTTTTGTATAGAGTTCCCGTAACAGAGCGAGATGGCCGAGTTGCCAGAGCGCGACAAGTGGGCTATTGTTGATAATTACTGGCTTTTCGGGCATTTGCAACATCCTCTGCAAGTTCTTCTGCCGTCAGGCGAATAATGGAGAGGCCATAATCCCCCATAACGAACATAAATTCGGAACGTGACATTCCAGCGAGTCGTGCCGAAAGCCCAGTGCTGAGCTCGCAGGTGTCATAGGCTTTCAGTGCCAATTTCAGACGGAGCTCCCTTTGCTGTTTCCTAAAAGCGACATTTAACCGGCTATGCTCTGTGAGAGACGTGGTGCCTGTAAGTTGTGCCTGCAAGAGGCAGTGCAGTTCTTCGTCGGAGATACCATCGCCCTTGATAACCTCAAGTGCCTTTCCGGGGGTTAACATCGCGACGATGTGTTCCGGCATTTGGGTGCCGACTCTTTTCTCAAAATCGGCGATGCTTTCGTATCGGGTATGAAACAACGCGCGGATGTCCACCCCTAGGAGTGCCGCGACAGTCCAGTCAGCTTTGACTTTCGTCCAATCTCCGACTTCACACCACGCGACACCACACTGCCCATACGCCACTCCTGCATCTGCATCCAGTTGAATCGCTCTGTGGAAATCTTCGGTAGCCTTGTAAATCTCACCTTGGTTGAGGTAAGCACTACCCCGCTCGGTATAAACCGCCGCGAGTGCGGGATTTGAACCTAACCCAGGCTGATAGTTTTGGAGGGTGTAAATTTCCTTGCCGCGCTGCCGATAAACGGTGTCACGCTGGTAATGCTCCCCGACATAATTCGGGGACAATTGAAGCACCCTCTGAGCGTCTTCAAGTGCCTGCTCATAGTTATCTTTGACGTAGTAGTGGTGACTGCGATGATAATATGCATCGGCATTATTGGGATTCAACTGAATCGCCTTGTTATAGTCTGCGCCTGCAAGGTGTGTATCCCCGCTCCGGCGATGAGCGAGCCCCCGGATGTAGTAAGCATCGGCATCATCGGGACATAAATGTATGGCCCTGTCGTAACTGGCGATGGCGAGTTTATGTGTCCCTTTCCGTGCGTAAGCGATGCCGCGATTGAGAAAGGCTTCGGCGAGCCCCCGGTTGCATCGTATCGCCGTGTTATATTGAGCCATGGCCTCGTCAATTTTGCCTCTCTGTCCGTGAGCAACACCGAGATTGACATACGCTCTAGCGTAACCGGGTTCAAGGCGTATCGCCGTGTTAAAGTCTTCAAGTGCCTCGTCAAACTTGCGGATATTTTCGTAAGCCACCCCGCGGTTGTTATAGATTCTAGCGTCGCGCGGATTTGAGGCGATTGCCCGCGAATATGCCGCTATCGCCTCTTGGGGTTTCCCTTCCATCATTAAGGCGTTTCCTTGTTCAAACGCCGCCGATTCAACAACGGAGAGGGAAGGTAACGCGCTTGTAGTCTGTATTTCAGTTGATGATATTCCCATGATTTTCCTCGCTAATCATTAGGTGGGCGCGGGACAGGGTTCCCCTTGTCCCACGCGTAGTGCTACCACTAAAGCGGCTTAACCTTAATATTCCGGCACCAGATCTTCCCACCGTGGTCTTGGATGCCGATATGTCCGCGACGCGGAAAATCTTTGAGCGCAATACCGAACTTATTCCGGCTGCCATCCGGATTCTGGTGCGGCGTATCCCATAAATCCAAATCCGCGCGCACGATTTCCTCGCCGTTGAGCTCCACCGCTACGATGCTCTCATCACACGTAATGCACATCGTGTTCCATTCGCCTGCCGGTTTGCAGGTATTTCGCGTCGGCGCGAGAGCGTCGTAGAGCGCGCCGCAGTCGTGGTTACTCGTCGGCGACTTGCCGTGCGTGTCTAAAATCTGGATTTCAAGGCCCGACTGAACCGCATCCTCCAAATCTGCCCAACGCACGAAGATGCCGCTGTTCACGTTCGGCTCGGTTTTGTAATCCAAAACCAAGACGAAATTGTCAAATTGCGCCTCCGTATAGAGGTATTTTCCGCCTTGCACGGTGCAGAGGATGCTGCCATCCTCAATCACCCAACCATTGACATCGCCGGTGGCTCCCCAACCGGTTAACGTCTCCCCATCAAATAGGGATATCCAGCCATCAGTTTGTTGTTTCGCTGTTGCCATTTTCTCTCCTTTTTGGTTTGGTGGCGGATCTAGTAGTCCGCCGTTACATTTCTGGTAGGCGCGGTTTTTCTCATGAAAGACTCGCTAAAAAAAGCCGCCCCACATCAACGTTATCGTCAAAATCTGTTGCCGCCCAAGGGCTGTTATAGCCGATGACCGGCACGTAACTTTCGTGACGTGAACCGTGTGAACGGACAGAGACAGGTTCCTCCACCACGTCTAATTCGCCGAAGACGGTATCTTTATCCGCCAACACGAAGATGTCGCCGATGCGTTCACGATGGAGCCGGAACTCTCGCGCAGCCTCTTCGGTGGGATAAACTTCTTCAACGCCGTGCGCTTGCAGGAGCATCTGCACAGCGCGCTCGGTATCCGAACGGTTTTCAAGGAAAATATAGGCGGCACCGCCTAAGTTACTGTGGTGTGCAACATACCGGTCTTTGATAATCGGGATGGCACTTGCAGGGACACCGTGTTGCGTCAACCATCGGCCCGGGTCTAGTGCCGTCGTCTTCGGCAACATCCCGTGGTCTGCCGTGATATAAATCTCGCGTTCTGGGTTATCATCAACGATGTCCCCAATGATGCTGTCCAGCACCGCGAGATGCAGCTGAGATAACTCAGCCTCCGGCGGGTAAGCGTGTTGCACCCAATCGGTTGTCGTGCAGTAAACCAGTTCTACGTCGTGCTTTCGCAAGGTATGCCGCACTGCACGCAGCAGCCACCAATTGATTTCAACCGAGTAGATAGGTTCAACGGGGCCAGCGATTTCAATGAATTCCGGCGGTGGTGCTTCAGCGGCGACAGCGATATCCGCGCCTGCGCAGAGCATCCGCAACAACTTTTTCTTGGTGACAAAGAGCGCGGTTTTCTCGGCGAACCCGGCGGCTTTGGCAACTTCAAACAGCGTTGGCGCGGACAGAAAACGTCCATCTGTGCATAAATCCTCAATAAACGTTCCGACACCGGTTTCCCTATCCACGTAGTAATTCGTAGTGATGCCGTGTGTTTCTGGAAACGTTCCCGTCGCGATGCTAACGTTGTTGACGTTCGTCACGGATGGGATAACGGCATTAGCGTGCCGATAGAACCCGGCTTCCGCCAATTTTCGGATGTTAGGAATGTCGCTCGCCGCGAGGTAGTCGTGACTTCCTGCGTCAATGCAGAGAATGAGAATTTTCCGTTTCATGCTGATGTGCTCCTGCTTGCAAGAAATTATAGCATATCCGCGGCGAAATTGCGAAAATAAATTGAGGGTGTTTCATAAGCGCGGGGGCCTGTCCCCCGCGAGCGTCCCGTAGGAGAGACCTCCCGGTCTCGATTCCTCTGCGAACGTCCGATGGCGCGCCGTAGGAGAATCAGACCTCCTCACCTCTGTAGGTCAGGAGTGCCTGATCCTGACCCGTTCGGGAGCAGGCGCTCCCGAACTACAGAGTTATGAAACACCGTCCCGATTACCGTAGCGCGGGGGCCTGTCCCCCGCGAGCGTCCCGTAGGAGAGACCTCCCGGTCTCGATTCCCCCGCGAACGTCCGATGGCGAACCGTAGGAGAGTCAGATCGCCTCACCTCTGTAGTTCAGGAGCGCCTGCTCCTGACCCGTTCGGGAGCAGGCGCTCCCGAACTACAGAGTTATGAAACACCGTCCGGTTCCCGTAGCGCGGGGGCCTGTCCCCCGCGATCGTGGCACGGCGAGGGACAGGCCCTCGCCCTACGGTGAAAAGGGCCGTTCTTCGTCCTACGCGAGGAGAGGCGGCAACTCCCCGACCAACCGCACCGTCTCTTGACTCACATGCATCACCTGCCCGACCAACCGAACAATATATTGCGCATCCGAACCATTCGGATCGGAGACAATACCACTCCCATTCGGATCGGGTTTGACGCGATACCGATCGATGAGCCATTCTAATGCCGAACGCCTCCCCAAACGATAATCGAATACCTCTGGCGGGATATCCACTATCGTCAGAGATTCATTGTAACGGAGCTGCGTTTTGTCTTTGGATAATTCCATCTTCTCAACGCGCCAATTGAGCGGCGGGGTTTCGATGAGGTTTGGCATCACATCAAGGGTTTCATAATTGACGTGCAAATCTGCCAAAGCGCGCCCGATGTCAACGAACCCCCAGAAATCCGGGGCGAAAGGAATATGCGGCAAGTCATGCTTGAGGTTGACCTGATACGTCTCGCGATAATCAGGATGATGCAAAACAGCGTAATTGTAGTGGAAAATGTCCCACTTTGTGATGGTTTCGTCGGCGTAATGCGCGCGGAAGTTTTGCAATGCCCAGTTGGTGATGTTCTCTCGACGGTTCGTGCCATCCTCATCGTAGGTGTAGAAGGGGAAGCACTGATTCGCATCAAGAGTAATGATCGAACTACTCGGAAGAACGTTTGCCATACAACACCAAAAAGGCGCGCGTCCGCCAACCCCAGGGACACAGATAACCCGATTCTCCTGTTCGGTTTCTGGTGTTGGAAAGATGGATGGCATCACATAGACGCACTCGTTCATCATCCGATCGAAGTAGAGGTGCGTTTTGGTGAACGGCCGGTAAAGGGCGCGGCGCACTTTTTCCGGCGAAAACTCGGCGAGATGGCCTTGGCGCAAACGGGACATGAGACTTCGCGTCCACTTAATCCGCGTTTTATCGGTATCCACAAAATCTTTGACGTTGATGTCCCGGTCGCGCCGCCGATCCCATCTGACTACCTCGCTGTTGTAGTTGTCCATCATCCGCGTCATGTTTTCTGCCAACGTTTCCGGACTGAAATGGTAAACCCATGCGTCGCGGCTCGTGGAAACACCGACGCTGTAAGTTTTAAAAATCGTGCCTTCTGTCTCGCCTTTCGCCGCCTTTGCCGCTTTGGTGCCCATCGGGATGAACGTGTTAAAATCGGTTTCAAACCCTTCGGTGAGCCACATCTGGCGCGCATTCGGTTGAATCTCTCGCCACTTGACATTGCCGACGTGTGCGTTTTCTGTGAGAAATTGGAACGTGCGCTCTTTCGGCAGTGCCGCCGCTGCATCGCTATAGAGAATCCGTGCAGGCCCTTGCCGAGGTCCTTTTGTCTTCACTAAGAGATTGATACTCACGCCGACGGTAATTCCGAACACATTGGCATCGCCCGGTTGGCCCTTGCGCATGTTGCCCCCGAGGTCCAAAATGTGGAGCACGTCAAATTCCTCGGCGAGACACTGCCGCAAGCCATCAAACATCCTGCCATCAATAAAACTGTTGTTCGTGACGAAAGCGATCATGCCTTCTGGTCCGATTTTATCCGATGCCCAGCGGAGAGATTTCACGTAGGGATCGTAAACTTTATTATTGAGTTGCGCGGTGGAGGCGGCGACGTAAGTGGCGCGCACACGGTTATCCACCGCCTCATGCGGCCGATTCTTGTTATTATCGTTCTCGTTCTGCTGACTCGCATTGTAGGGTGGATTCCCGATGATGACGAACATCGGTGTTTCCTTCTGCTCTTGAACGCGCATCGTGTTTTCCGGTGTGAAATAGGCGAATTCCCCGGTCTGGTTCGGCGCGTCCATGAGCCCGAAGGTATCGAACGTATCCACAAAACAGATATACTTGAACGGTTCATACCGTCCCATTTTCTCGTAATAGGCGTGTTCGATGTTCATCGTGGCGATGTAATAGGGCAAAAGCATTACCTCGTTGCAGTGCAACTCGCCCTTATATTTCTTGTCCAGCGCGATGCCGGGGATGTCCTGCATCAGGCGCACGATGAAGTTGCCGGTGCCGACGAAGGGATCGATGATATGCACCCCGGTATCGGATAGTGACTTCCCGAAGTGGGTTTTCAGGAGATGTTGGACGCTGTTTACCATGAAGTCAACGATGGGCTGCGGTGTGTAGACAACGCCGTGTCTATCGGCATCCTTGACAGAAAAGTCTTGGAAGAAGCGTTGATAAAGCGTGTTGAGAAACTCCTGCTTCTGCGAGAAGTCGGACAAGGTGCTGGCGGTTTTCTCAATGGCATCGTAAAAAGGTTTGAGTTCGCTGAAAAATTGTGAGCGGTTGAGTGCCTCCCGGGTCAGGACATCAATCACCTTCTCGATCTCGCTAGCGATGACGTTTCGTCGCGTGAAATCGGGGTTATCAAAAACGGTGCGGAAGATGCGTTCCGTCATCAGGTGCTGCGCGAGCATCCGTTCAACTTCTGTCTCGGCGAGGTTGGGATTGATTGCGTCTCTGCACTGCTGATGAAAATGCGCGAATGCCTCGCGGAATTCGGGGGTATTCTGGCGTTCGGTTTGGATGAGTGCCTCCAATTTCGCGCCGAGTTCGGGAATGGTATCTTGGAAGGTATTGACGGCGGCATCCCACTCGGCGAGATTCTCCTCGGTGTAGGCGAAGAATGCTTCAAGGAGTTGGATGAGATTGCGCGGCTCGGTGATGTCCAGGTCGAGGACAAGCGCGCCGTTTTGATAGAGTATGGCGCGATGCGGCGTTTGGAAGATGATGTTTTTGGCGGGATAGCCCGTGGCAAATTTCTGTTGGGCTTCGGCGGGGAGATCATCGAGGAGATCTTTCGCCTCCCAGTGGCCGAAGATGAGTCCGAAGTCGGTGACGATTTCGCCATCGATGCGGATGTGGTTGCCGTTGGGGGTTGTGCGCGTCTTCTCGCATATCAGCGTGAGGCCGCGTAATGTTGCGTAGTGTTGCAGCAGGTTTTGGAAGGCGACGCGAACGGCACCTTCATGTTGCGCGCCGAGTTTTGTGAACTGTTTCAGTTCGGCGTAGTAGTTTTTTATGGGTTTATGTGTGGGTTTGATGTTGAGCATCGTTTTTCTCCGTGTTTTGATTGGGTTATGAGCATTTTAACGTAAGTCAAAATAAATTGCAAGGGATTAAAAAACGCCGTCCCTTACCGTAGGGCGAGGGCCTGTCCCTCGCCATGCTGCGGTCTACCGGACGATCGCGGGGGACAGGCCCCCGCGCTACGGGCCCGGATGGGGTTCTCCTCGCCATGCCGTTCGGGATCAGGCGATCCCGAACTACGGTCACTGGGGCCTGAAACGATCGCGAGGGAAACCCGCTCGGATGCGCGTATGGCATCCGAGGGCCCACGCGCTACGGGACTCTGTAGTTTGCGATCGCCTGATCGCAAATGGCCGCGCGACGGTGAGCAAGTTATGAAACACCCTCAATAAATTTGATACGGTTTTCAAAATATGGTATCATAAATATAAATACAATTTCATTCTGGACAACACTGGTTTGGAGGAGTTAACAGAAATAGATGGATAGAACTGCTGATGTGCTGATAGAAGCACTTCCTTATATCCGCCGGTTTTATGATAGGCAAATCGTGATTAAATACGGTGGTGCGGCGATGGAGGAAGACGCGCTCATCCACTCTGTCATGGAGGACATCGTGCTGATGAAATATGTCGGCATGCGCCCGATTGTCGTGCATGGCGGCGGGCCGCGGATTAGCGCG
The DNA here is from genome assembly GCA_965242965.1 of Candidatus Poribacteria bacterium. Taxonomy (GTDB): domain Bacteria; phylum Poribacteria; class WGA-4E; order WGA-4E; family WGA-3G; genus AGPOR5. The sequence continues at coordinate 193,088 of OZ251518.1, forward strand.
TGGATGGACAAAGTCGGGAAAGAGGCGCAATTTGTGCAGGGATTGCGCGTCACCGATGCCGAAACCGTTGAAATCGCCGAAATGGTGCTTGCTGGCTCGATTAACAAAGGCATCGTCTCGCGGATTAACCAACACGGCGGGAAAGCTATCGGGCTCTCCGGAAAAGACGCAAACCTCGTCGTCGCCGAAAAACAGGAGATGCACTTCACCGACGAAGAAGGACACCAGACTTCGCTTGACTTGGGTTTCGTCGGGAAGATTATCGGCATCAACACGGAGCCGATTATTACGCTGGACAAAGCGGGATATATTCCTGTCATCGCGCCAAACGGCGTTGGCGTTGATGGGCAAACCTATAACATTAACGCTGATATCATGGCCGGCGAAATCGCTTCCGCGCTTCAGGCAGAGAAACTCATCATGCTGACAGACACGCGCGGCATCCTTCGCGATGTCGGCGATGAAAACTCGCTGATGCCCACCATCCATCTCAAGGAGCTTGACTCCTTAATTGAGGCGGGGCTCATCGTCGGGGGGATGCTTCCCAAAGTCGAAGCCTGCGCGACGGCACTCGTCGGCGGCGTGCATAAGACGCACATTATTGATGGCAGGATTCCGCATTCTCTGTTGCTTGAAGTCTTCACCGAAGGCGGTGTCGGCACCGAAATTATTAGGTAAAATGAGGGTGTTTCATATTTCGATGTGTTCGGTAGGGGAGCCCTTGGGGCGCGATTTCCGGTAGGAGAGACCTCCTGGTCTCGATGTGTCCCCGTAGGAGAGCCCTCCTGGTCTCGATGCGTTTTGTTGCTGCGCGTATCGGGACAAGGATGTCCCTCCTACCGGCAGGCATCGGGCCCCTCTGTAGTTTGTGATCGCCTGATCACAAACAGGTCAGGATCAGGCGATCCTGACCTACAGAGGTGACGCGGTCTGACAGCAAAACGATGGCAAGGACCTGTCCCTCGCCCTACGATGAAGGGGGCGTTTTTTATCGTAGCGCGGGGGCCTGTCCCCCGCGATGTCGATCGTCACGATGTGTGTTTCCCCCTCTGTAGTTTGTGATCGCCTGATCACAAACAGGTCAGGATCAGGCGATCCTGACCTACAGAGGTGACGCGGTCTGACAGCAAAACGATGGCGAGGGGAACCCGCTCGGATGCGCGTGTGGCATCCGAGGGCCCAAGCCCTACGGTGAAGGGGAGATTTTTGCCGCCCTATTGCATCGAGACCGGGAGGTCTCTCCTACCCGAAGAAGGGGAATAACATGACAACTTCCAAGAAAATCGCCGCAATCATCACCACCTATTTTCCGCACTCGCACGCCGATGTAATTGCCACGAAATACATGAAAGGCTTTCCGACAGATGCGGGCCACCAAATGCCGCGCGTGGCATTGGCTTCTGTCTATCTTGATCAGGTGGATTCGCGAGATATCGGTGTCGGTTTGGCGGCGGAACATAACGTCCCTATCTATCCAAGCATCCGACAAGCGTTGACGCTCGGTGGAGACGAACTCGCGGTAGACGGCGTGCTACTCATCGGTGAACACGGCGATTACCCACACAACGAACTCGGACAACATCTCTATCCGCGCCGCTATATGTTTGAGCAGATTTGCGGCGTATTCGCGTCAAGTGGGCGCGCGGTGCCTGTTTTCTGTGACAAGCACCTTTCCTACAATTGGGACGATGCCAACTGGATGTATCAACGCGCCAATGCGCTGAACGTCCCGTTCATGGCAGGTTCTTCGTTGCCGCTCTGTTGGAGGAAACCGTTCCTTGAACACGCGCTGGATACGCCTTTGGAAACTGCCATCGGCATCGGCTACGGCGGGATAGAATCCTACGGCTTTCACGCGCTTGAGACGGTGCAATGCATGAGCGAACGCAGGCGCGGTGGGGAATCCGGGGTTGTCGCCGTGCAATGCCTAGAAGGAGCAACTGTCTGGGAGACAGAACATCCCGCACTCGCGCTCGCTGAAACGGCGTGCGCGCAGATTGAAACCAGACTGGGGAGTCCGATGCAAGAAGGTTGTCCTAACCCCACGGTATTTCTGCTGTGGCATCGCGACGGCTTCCAGTCAGCCGTGCTGATGCTCAACGGCTATATCACCGATTTTGCTTATGCCGGACAAATGGCGGCAAAAACGAAATCCACCGAGTTTTACTTGCAAAAGGGGCCGCCGCACGCGCATTTCAGCTATCTGAGTCTCAACATTGAGGAGATGTTCCTGACAGGCGAACCACAATATCCGGTGGAACGCACGCTGCTCACGACAGGCGTTTTGGATGCAGTGATGCACTCACGGCATGAAGGATATATCCGCTTGGAAACGCCGCACCTTGCAAACCTTGCGTATCGTTCCTACCAAAAACCGCTTATCCGTCCGACTGCAGCGCGCCCCGAAGGGGCGACGTTGAGCACCGAATAGACGCAGTCCGTAGTTACGCTTTTTCAGCAAACGCCCGCGCGAGTTTTGCCTGCGTCGCGTTCGGTTCTTCGATGATAATCCTTGCGCCGCCGATAACGTCAACGAATCCCAATTCGCGCGGGTAACGCGGGACGACATGCACGTGCAAATGCGGAATGCTGGCACCCGATGCCTCGCCCATGTTATAGCCGATGTTATAGCCGCGCGGTTGATATACCTGTTCCAGCACCTCAACGCTGAGGCATTGCAGTTCGTGGAGTGCAGTCACCTCCGCGGCATTCAATTCGCGCACATCCAACACATGCCGATTTGGGAAGATTAAGAGGTGGCCGGGACTATAGGGATAGAGGTTGAGCGAGAGCGTCCAGAGCTCGGCTCGATGCACCTCAAGCCGCTCAACCCTTTCATCCTTTTCCACAATTGCACAGAGGATGCAGGGCACATCCGGCCGGTTTTCGCCCCTCGCGTAGCCCATTTTGTTCGGAACAAACAAGTTTTGTCGCATACCCAAGTCTTCTCCTCAAAAAAGAGTCTGATTTTCGCTATGGCTATGATATACTATTTCCTATTGATTTGCAAGGAGGAGGGATGCAGGACCGGAAACCAGAACCCGCAACAGACTTCGCCACTTGGAGACTACCCGAAGGTGCAATCGCCCGGTTAGGGCGCGGCGATGTGGGCAGCGCGGCATTCTCACCAGACGAAAAGTATCTCGCCGTTTCAACTCGCTGGACGGGAATGATGTGGCTGTATGAACTCCCAACGCTATCCCCCGTGGCATTTTGGGAAGAAAGTGGCGGCATCACCTTTTCACCCGATAGCCAACGGCTCCTCGTGAGCAAAGGAAATGGATTGAGAATATGGGACGTGCAGCAACACGCTTGCATTACTGCTCTAGAAAACGTGCATGGCGGCACGCCTGTCTTCTCTCCAGATGGACAGCGGATAGTCACATTTGATGATACAAAAATCTATGTCTGGTGCGCGCAGACTGGCAGGCAGATTCGCGAAACGGAATTGTGCGAAAAGGGCTTAACCCGTCCCGGTAACGTTTTCTCTGCGGACATCAAGTTCTTGGCGCGTCAGAATTACGATATTGAACGTGGTAGGGATAAATCCTTTTCAGTCTTCGATGTCGAAACTGGGGAACAACTTGTCTGCATCACGGATGTGCCTAAGTGGGCGCAGCTCTTCAGTTTTTCGCCGTGTGGAAAATTCCTCGCGGTAGGTGGGCTGAGTGGCAGCCTTGATGTTTGGGAGTGGCAAAGCGAACGGCTACACTTGGCCACCGAATACGGAGACGGGCCTGTCCTTCCTTACTATCCCCCAACAGGTGAACTACTCGTTGCGGCCCGCAGTCAGCGGACAACGGCCGTATGGAATGTAACCGAGAAACTTGACACTTTTGAATGCCACGGCAATAAAGGCACCCCGGTCTGTTTCTCTCAAAGCGGCGCATTCTTGTTGGCATCTGAAAGTTCCGGTGAGCTCTACGTGTGGGCGAAAGGCGATGCGAATGCACACACGCTTTCAACCCTTGATGGATATCTTAGGACAGTTGATTCGTTAGCCTTCTCCGCAGACAGCAAGACATTAGCCGCCGCGATTTGGGGTGGGAATATCCTCTTATGGGATGTTGCCAGTCGACATTCGCAACGGCCAGAGGTGGCAATCGGCGGCACAGAACAGGTTGTGCATCCCACTGCCAGCGGGAAAATCCTTGCGACTTCCAGAGACAGCGAAAACGTCAAAATATGGGAACTCGGTAATAGTGAACCAATTGCCGAGTTTGTTGAACCCGATACAGGCATTCGCAAGTCGCGCATTCGCAAGTTGCGTTACGAAGCCTTATCGCCTACTGGACAACAATTTGCCTTGTGCGATTGCCAAGGCGACTTCCATGTGTGGGATTGGGCATCGCACAAAATGCCTCAGCACACTCTATTTACAGGGCATGGGCAGGACGATGTATCGTATGCATTAGCCTTTAGTCCAGATGGAAAACGCCTCGCCGGAATAGCATGCGAATGGACAGGCCGTTTGTGGGATATCAACGCGCGGACAGAGATTGCAGAATTGTCCTTTACATTACCGTCAAAACCGGGAGTAGTGGGCATAGCGTTTTCGCCGCGAGGTGACATTATTGCCGGTGCGCAGCGGGGTGAAATCGTCTTATGGGACGCGACGAACGGAAAAACGCTGATGAGTCTGCCGCAACCGGAAGAGAATCAGAACCCGGTGGTGTTGTGCTTCTCTCCCTGTGGCCGCTATTTTGCTTCCGGTTCGTGGTATCAGCGCGGTTTGAAACAGATGCCTATCCGGTTGTGGGAGGTTGCAACCGGTGAGAATATCGTCACCTTCCACGGTCATACCAGCGATGTCCAGTGCATCGCCTTTTCGCCGGATGGCACGCTCATGGCAACCGGCGGACATGATGGTGTCATTTTGCTTTGGGATGTGAGGAATTATCTGCAATAGGAGGCACGCCACATGAACAGCAATCTGACTACGTGGGCATTACCCGAAGGCGCAATCGCCCGATTAGGACTCGGGTCTGTCGGAGATACAGCGTTCTCTCCAGATGGACAATATCTGGCCATTGCCACCGACATAGGACTTTGGCTTTACGAATTGCAGACGCTTTCCCCTGTCGCCTTGTGGGATACAGAACGCGGGCAGACTGAAAGTGTCATTTTCTCACCTGATAGCCGGTTGATTGCCACACAAACCTTTGCAGAAGACGTGAAGGTTTGGGACACCAACAGCGGTGTTTGCATTGCCGTGATGGAAAATCAGGAGAGTCGACTACTGAGCAATTTGCGGTTTTCACCTGATGGACAGCGCGTCCTTGCAGCCACGAACGAAAACGTATGGAAAGGGAGGCAGCTCTGTCCCGGGAAGGTGTATGTCTGGTGCGCGCAGACCGGCAAACAAATCAACGAATCTGAAATACTCTATGCCCAAGAAGTCGGCTGGCGGACAGCATTTTCGCCAGATTTCACGCTATTGGCATCAACTTATTGCAACAGAGAACGTGATATACAGACTTCTATTGTGGTATGGAATATAGCGACTGGCGAGCAGATTGCCTGCATGTCGGAATGCCCCGAACGGGTGCAGAGCCTCTGCTTCTCACCGTGTGGAAAACGCCTCGCCGTTGGGGGTGAGCAAGGCACGCTCCACGTATGGGACTGGGAAAACGAGCGGCTTGAGTGGACAGCGGCATACGGACAAGCCCGCGTCTGCCTCTATTACCCACCAAATGGCGAATTGCTTGCCGCGGTCATCTCTAAGGATACCGTTGAAGTGTGGAATGTCACGGCGAACCAGAAATTGGATACCTTTGCCTGTCGTGGTGAAAGGGCATTCGCCTGTTTCTCTGAAAACGGCACACAGATGGCAGTCGCGCGTTCTAGCGAAATCAGTGTGTGGCGGAAAGGCGACGCGAATGCACAACCGCTCTCAACCGTTCACGAACATCTTCCTACCGTTGATTCGCTTGTCTTCTCGGCTGATGGAAAGACATTAGCCGCTGGAATGTTCTGGGATAATGTTCTTTTATGGGATGTCGCGAGTCGCCAAGCACACCGTCCAAACTCGGAAGAACTTCCCGGACGTAAGCAAATGGTTCATTCAACCACTAGCGGAAAAATTCTCACCACCTACAAGGATGGAGACATGCTCAAGACCCGGGAAGTCGGTGACAGCGAACCCCTCGCCGAATTTGATGCATCCCAGATAACTTTCCTGCCGCGTCACACCGCATTATCCCCCACGGGACAGCGGGTGGCGCGTCTTGACGAGGAAGGCATTTTCCATTTGTGGGAAAGGACAGCAGAAGGAACAGAAAAGCACATCTTGCTCAGAGGTAACCCAAGAAATCCTGACAAGTGGGCATGGAGTCCACACGGGTTAGCCTTTAGTCCGGATGGCAAGCGACTCGTGACTATCGGACGAGACCGGGTTGTTCAACTGTGGGATGTCAATACCGCCGAAGAAATCGCCGAACTCCCCCTTAACCCCCCGGCGCGCACCGATCGCCAGCAGGATATGGGGTTAGCCTTTTCGCCACGCGGAGATGTCATTGCCGGTGCGCAGGGGGGTGAAATTGTGTTGTGGGACGCGACAGACGGTAAACTACTCAAGACTTTCCCGCAACCCAAAGGAAATCAGAGGCCGATTACCCTCGCTTTTTCTCCTTGCGGCAAATACTTAGTTTCCGGTTCGTGGTACCAGCGCGGTTTGAAACAGATGCCTATCCGGTTGTGGGAGGTTGCAACCGGTGAGAATATCGCCACCTTCCACGGCCACACCAGCGATGTCCAATGCATCGCCTTTTCGCCGGATGGTACGCTCATGGCCACCGGCGGACATGATGGTATCATTCTACTCTGGGATGTGAGAAATTATATGGGGACATAAATCGCTCAATGTCGCGGGGACATGTCCTGCGCTACGGTGAAAAAAACGCCTCCCTTTACGTAAGGCGAGGGCCTGTCCCTCGCCATGCAACTGATGAGAGATTGCTGCTGGCTTTAGGTCTGGAAGACCTTAATGTCTATAGCACCTCGCCCTGCGAAGACTCTTAAGGTCTGTAGGACCTTAATATGCCTCTGCACCGCGTGGCTCGCATGTTATTAAGGTCCTAACGGACCTTGAAAAGGGGCCGACACGTGTTGCTATAGACATGCAGGACCTAAAGGACCTGAAGAGCCGCGTTTTTCAAAAGCGATTTCGCCGACACGCGGGAGAAAATCCTGCAAATCCTAGCATCTTGTAAATCCTGATTCAGACGATTGGCATGGCGAGGGACAGGCCCTCGCCCTACGTAAAGGGAGCCGTTCCGGATACCGTAGCGCGGGGGCCTGTCCCCCGCGATCGTTGCATGGCGAGAGACAGGCCCTCGCCCTACGATGAAGGGGGGGGATTTTTGCCGCCCTATTGCATCGAGACGCGGGAGGTCTCGCCTACCGAGGAAACGGAAACGTTCGGGGTATCACGAAACCATTTTGACAACAACGAGTTATGAAATACCCTCACTTATACGCAATAGGAATTACGCTAAATGATGAACAGCGACATCACCACATGGGCACTCCCCGAAGGCGCGCTCGCTCGGTTTGGACGCGGTGACGTGCTCGCTTTGGCTTTCTCGCCCAACAAAACACATCTCGCTGTCGGAAGCGGTGTCGGACTTTGGTTGTATGAACTGTCAACGCAGGAGCCTGTCGCGCTTTGGGATACGGAACGCGGCAATATTATCCAGGCCGCCTTTTCGCCTGATGGGAAATGGATTGCCACTCGCAATGGGGACGATGTTGTCAAAGTGTGGGATATTCAGCGGGGTGAATGCGTAACCCGCCTAGAATTAGATGGCTCAGATATTGTCTTTTCGCCGGATAGCCAAGGGCTCGCGCTCGCTTACTGGCATCGTTCGCGAGTCGAAATTTGGCATCCGGAAACCGGTGAATTGCGCGCAAAATTCTCGGGAGAACCTGAGAAGAGCGGCTATGATTGCATCGCCTTTTCACCCGATGCTCGCCTCCTAGCGGCAGCGAGAAGGGTTGATAAGCGAGAAATTAAAGACAGCGATGCTGAACACATCGAACTTTGGGATATCGCAAGCGGGCAACAAATTGCACACCTCACCGGGCACACAAACGGCGTGTCGGGAATCGCCTTTTCTCCGTGCAGTCGCTTTCTTGCATCCGGTGGCCAGGAAGACGGAACAGTACGAGTGTGGGAAGTTGAAAGCGGACAGTTGCACCAGACATCCGCGAATTACGGTTCCTGCTCAATACTACCCGACTATTCGCAGGAAGGCGCGCTCCGCGTTGTCGCGGACGCTACCGATGCCGGGCGCGTCAACCCGTGGGATGCTGCTACCATCACTGTCTGGGACGTAGACAGCGGCAAAAAATGCTATTCTTCAAGGTGCGCGCAAAACTGCATTATCACATTTTCAAACGGTTCGCATTTGGCCTACCAAGGTGGCCGCGAAGCCATTGAGGTGTGGTGCTTCGGAGAACCTGATGCACGCACAACTATTCCTTCGCACTTCCCGTTTCCGAATTCGGTGCTGTTTTCTGCCGATGGGGAGACTCTGGCGGCTGAACATCGCTCAGATGGCAGACTCTACACGCACGGCAACGTTCTCTTGTGGGATATCGCCACGCGGCAGGCACGAAAGGCGGTTGAAGCGGAATGGGCATCTCAGTACGCCCACGCGACGTTTGATGGAAAACGCTACGTTTCAAGCTTGGACAGAAACAGCGTTGAACTCTGGGAAATCGGCGATGGCGAATCGCGGCACGTGATGACAGCAAGCGGACACGACAACAATTGGGTGCGCGCGGCACTCTCCCCTACCGGGGCACTGCTGGCATGCGCCGATGAAGAAGGCGGCCTGACTATCTGGAATGTTCACAGTCAGGATATCCGATGCACGTTCGCACATCCCCTGATTGACGAGCATGAGATTTGGACGCTAGCGTTTAGTCCAGATGGAAGACTCCTTTTGAGTGAAGCCGATATTTGGCCAAGTGCCCGGCTGTGGGATGTGGAACAAGGCAAAGCGATAAATGCGTTCCCTGGCAACCAAATCGACAGTAAAGGTGGATTCTCACCGTGCAGCCGATATCTGGTTGGCGGTAGCAGGAGTGGACGAGAAATCATGGTGTGGGACATCAACCGTCGTGATGTCCTAGCACAAATACCGTTTTTGAACGCGGCTAAGTTTGCATACTCGCCGAGCGGCCGGTACGTCGCCTGCGGTGGTGATGTAGGCGAATCCGATGTCCTATTGTGGGATATTGAACGTCGCGAAACCTACATGCGGCTGCCGCTGCCCCATGAAGACGATTGGATACACGCGCTGGCGTTCTCGCGCTGCGGGAAATATCTCGCCTGCGGCAGCGGGTGGAATAGGGAAACGAAGCAGGTGCCGTTGCAGTTATGGGAAGTTGCAACCGGTAAAAATCTCGCCACTTTCTATGGGCATACTACTGATATTCAGGGGCTCGCCTTTTCACCCGATAGCACGCTTCTCGCAAGTGCCAGTTTTGATGGCACTATTTTACTGTGGGGGTTTCATAAATTGCTCAGCGCGCCGGGTCTCCATATCTCCCGGTAGGCGAGACCTCCTGGTCTCGATGCAACACTATAACCCTTATTAAGGTCCTACGGACCTTGATAGGGTGAAGCACATTTTTCTATAGACATTAAGGTCCTACGGACCTAAAAGAGCCTGTCCCCCGCGAGTTTCCGGTAGACCGCAGCATGGCGAGGGACAGGCCCACGCACTACGGTGAGGGGGCGTTCTGCTGCCAAGAAACCCTCCCAATGTGAACCGCGCGGTGACGTTGACTTCGTCGCCCAACGGCATTCTGCTGCCAAGAAACCCTCCCAATACCGTAGCGCGGGGGCCTGTCCCCCGCGTTGCCCATCGTTAAGAGGGGGCATCTTAGGTCCTTTAGGACCTATATGTCTATAGCAGCACGTGTCGGCCCGTTTTCAAGGGCCTTTAGGTCCTTAATAAAACACGCGCGGCCCTGGCAAAACCTATTAAGGACCTAAAGGACCTTAGCGTTCTTCGCGGGCGCGCAGGCTATAGACATTAAGGTCCTACGGACCTGAAGAGAACCAGAGACGTTTTTTGCGTAGCGCGAATGATGGCGAGGGACAGGCCCTCGCCCTACGGAGGGGGACGTTTTTCGCCCAAGAACCCCTCTCGTTACGGGATCGCGGGGACCTGTCCCCCGCGATAGGATAAAAAAAAGGGAAGTGTCGGTAGGCGCGCCCTCAATACCTCCCGGTCTCGATGCAATAGGGCGGCGCGCCCCCCGGGTCTCAATGCAATACCGTCACTAGAAACGCGCACGCCTGACAGATAAGGAGAAATTCAACATGAAGCAAGTCGTTTTTATCGGCATCCTTCTCGTGGTTTTCTGCACGATTTGGGTGTTGTTCTTAGAGCATGAGAAAAGACGCTTTGAGAGAAGCCTCCCGCAGGTCCCACAGACTCTCGCGCCACAATTGGAGAAGGATACCAATGCCTCTCCTACGGCGCGAGACGATGTATGGGAACCCTCGGCAGGAACGTTCACAAGCGAAGATACCGCCGCCGAGACTGCCGGTGCAGACTCAGCAAGAAGCCAAGAAGCGGCGGAAATCGAAACACCGTTCTTAGCGGAGCCGCGTGCCCTGCTGTTGGAACCCCCACCTGAGGATACCACAGCAGTCCCGCTAGGATATCCCCAACAGCCGCCGGATATGTCATTAGCCGAGTGGTTAGGGCGGCTCTCCCCTCAAGAACTAGAAGCCGTTTATATAGATAAGCCGTGGCTCAAGCCGACTTCTGAGATGACACCGCAGGAACTGGAGGCAGAGGTGGCGCGTCAGAAGCAAAAACTCCTTGATGACTATGGCACTACGCCGGAAGTAGCGATTATCAACAAATACACCACGGTTGCAATGCTAAGAGGCGAACCTGTGACATTTGAGGGTAATGAGGCGATAGAGTATATCAGAGCCATGAGTGTGCTCTGGCCCACAGCAGAGAATGTGGAGGTTTACCGAGAAATCGAGGAAATCATTCAAAACGGGGGGCATGCCACCAGCAGTCAGGAATGGAATTTCCTGGAATAAAGTCTCCGAAACCTATCTTGTTTCTTGGGAAGAAAACTGCAGCCTCAAACGCGCGAGGCTGCGGTTTTTTTTTCAAATTAAACTATCGTTCGGCACAGTTCCAGTTCAACCCGCATATTTTCTTGACCTATTCTCAGCGATGTGATATGTTATGCATAGCGTAGTGGATATGTCCGAAACAATCCGCTCGTTCATCGAACACAATCCGACAGGAGGTAACAAGCGATGACACAGCAACGAGAAGGAATTCGCAAGGCACCCTCCCACGTTTTTATCGTGGAGGATGAAGCCGTAGCCGACGAGGTGCGCAACATCCTCGATTTGCACGGTTACGAAGTATCACCGGCAGCATCGGAACCCGCAGACAGCAATGCGTTTCAGCAGATTTCGACGGCTGTCCCAGAGGCGACGGTTGTATCGGTTCAAGCAGCAGCGCAGCCGGACGACAGTGCTTTGTCAACATCGCGTCCCAACGCGCCTCGTTCCCGCGCCGATTTGAAGGGGACTTACTCAGACATTGTCGGCGAAAGCCGGCAGGTTTTAGAGATGCTCCAGGACATTGAGCGGTTCGCACCGCTCCCTTGCCCAGTGCTTATTCTCGGTGAGACCGGGGTAGGCAAGGAACTGGTGGCACAAGGGTTGCACAACCATAGCAAACGGCGGAAGGAGAAGTTGGTTGTTGTGAATTGTGGTGCCATTGATGCGAACCTGATGACTGGTGCCCTTTTCGGACATGAGGAGGGTTCGTTTACCGGCGCACATGAGCAGAAATCGGCTATTTTGAACAGGCTGACGGCGGCACCCTTTTCCTTGATGAAATCGGGGAAGTGCCGCCTGATGCGCAGTCAAATTTCCTCCGCGTCCTTGAGACAGGCAAATTCCATAGGATTGGTGGGACAGAAGAGGTCTCGGTGAATGTCCGACTCATCGCCGCTACCAATCGCGATTTGCCAACGGACATTCAAGAGAAGTGGTTTCGCGAAGATCTTTATGAACGCCTCAAAACGCTGTCTATCTCTGTGCCGCCTTTGCGAGAGCGGCCAGGGGATATCCCGGCGTTGGTGCAACACTTTTTGCAGAAAGAGAGTCAAGCCCACAACCTACCTTTCGGTGGGCTCAGTGCAGCTGCACTCGCGTTGCTCAAGGCATACGCGTGGCCACGGAACATCCGGCAGTTGAAAAACGCGCTGGTAGCCGCTATTGTCAACGCGGAAGGCGACATCATTTTACCGGGGCATCTCCCTCCAGAACTCTGGGGTGAGCCAGATTCGGAGGAAGAAGTGATTGAAGAAACTCCGACAGCAGACGCGGCTCATGTCGTGAACTTCCCGCTGGATACAAAGTTGGGGATAGCGTTGGATGCGCTTGAGAAGGCGTGCATTCTCGATGCTCTTGCGCGGTGTGGTGACAATCGGACTCATGCCGCGGCGGCTTTGGGGATGGAGTTGCGGACTTTTAATCGCAGGTTAACCCGCTATCATCTCTTGCGGCGGCACTAAGCATCGAAGAGCCTGCCGGGTCTTGATGTCTTCCCGGGTAGGAGAGACCTCCCGGTCTCGATGCAACACTATAACCCTTATTAAGGTCCTACGGACCTTGATCGGGTGCAGCACATTTTTCTATAGACATTCAGGTCCTACGGACCTAAAAGAGCCTGTCCCCCGCGATTGTCCGGTGGACCGCAGCATGGCGAGGGACAGGCCCTCGCCCTACGGCGAGGGGGGCGTTCTGCGAAGAAAATGTCCCGTTACCGTAGCGCGGGGGCCTGTCCCCCGCGATCGTTCGGTGGACCGCAGCACGGCGGGGGATAGGCCCTCGCCCTACGGTGAAGGAGTGCCGTTTTTTTTGCGTGCGCGGAGGTCTGTCCCTCGCGAATTTTCACGGAAAACGAATCCCTATCAAAAAAAATAATAAAAAAACGTGACTTTTTTGCAATGTTAGTATATACTATTTTAAAACACGACGAAATAGAGGCAAAACGCAATGCTCGCGCAAAATGAACTGCTGGAAATTGAGCAAATCAACACCGAACTTGAATCCTATCTCACCCGCATCGGCAAGATAACCTATCGGTTTCCAGCGCATGACTCCGGATGCCAATCGTTCGGCGTAACAGTAGCAGGACAACCGTGGTTCGTCAAATACAGCGAAGTTCCGCAAGCAATCACGTGGCTCAAGCAGGCGGTCCGTTTCCACGCGGCGATACAGCACGCGGCACTCCCTCGGTTGCACAACGCCTTCGCCACGCCGGAAGGATTCACCCTCGTCTACGACTGGGTAGATGGCGAAACGCTTCGGCCCGAACGGGAATTGAAAGCCGATGAGATGCATCCCCGCGACCGGTTTTGCGCGCTGCCCGCCGATGAAATCGTCGCGGCGATTAATGTCATCTATGACGTGCATCTCGTCGTGGAAGAAAAGGGCTTCATCGCCGAAGACTTTTACGATGGCTGCATCATCTACAATTTTGAGGAGAAGCGCATCCACTTATTCGACTTCGACCATTATCATCCGCAGCCGTTCATCAACGAACGCGGAAGATTATACGGTTCAACCCGCTTCATGGCACCCGAAGAATTCCAGAAGGGTGAGCGCATCGATGAAACAACGAACGTTTTTATGCTCGGACGAACGGCGTTCGTGCTGCTTGCAAACAGCAGCGATGCACGGCAAGACTGGAAAGGCACCGAGGCGATGTGGCAGGTAGCCAAGAAAGCGACGAACCTTGACAGGAAGTTGCGGTATCCATCGGTGAAGGATTTCGTCACTGCATGGCACGCCGCCTATTAAGGAAATGACTCTTTATCGATAAAGTTCCGTTATATGGGGGTGTTTCGTAACTCGTTGTTGTCAAAATGGTTTCGTGAGATTCCGAACGATGCCGTTTCCTCGATAGGAGAGACCTCCTGGTCTCGATGCAACAACACTATAACCCTTATTAAGGTCCGTAGGACCTTGCTAGGGTGCGGCACGTTTTTCTATAAACATTCAGGTCCTACGGACCTAAAAGAGGTTTTTGATAGCCCGCAGCACGGCGAGGGACAGGCCCTCGCCCTACGGTAAGGGGGCGGCGTTTTTTTATCGTAGCGCGGGGGCCTGTCCCCCGCGATCGTTGGAGTGCGCGGGCACGCAAAGGTCCTACTAAAAGAGGTTTTTGATAGCCCGCAGCACGGCGAGGGACAGGCCCTCGCCCTACGGTAAGGGGGTGGCGTTTTTTTTACCGTAGCGCGGGGGCCTGTCCCCCGCGATCGTTGGAGTGCGCGGGCACGCAAAGGTCCTACGGACTAAAAGAGGTTTTTGATAGATCGCAGCATGGCGAGGGACAGGCCCTCGCCCTACGATGAAGGGGGCCGTGCTGCCAAGAACACCTCACGTTACCGTAGCGCGGGGGCCTGTCCCCCGCGATCGTTGGAGTGCGCGGGCACGCACGATGGCGAGGGAAACCCTCTCGGATGCGCGGATGGCATCCGAGGGCCCAAGCCCTACGTGAAAGGGAAGGCGTTTTTTTCACCGCATCGCGGGGCCTATCACCGCGACGTTGAGCGATTTATGAAACACCCTCACGTTATATAGGAGGAAAGCAACATCACAATGCGAAAAATTACAGATAACGAAATTCAGTTTTTCAACGACAACGGGTATCTCATCCTGAAACAGGTTATCCAGCCCGATGAACTTGCCGTTATCCAGAGCGAGAGTCAACGGCTAATCGACGAAATTTTATCGGGAGGGCCTTCGGATGCATGGTGCAACCGCGGTCCCGAAGGCATCCCCTACTATCTCACGTACCTGCACTCGCACTCGAACGAATTTTCGTTGCGGTTGCTAGCGCATCCGTTCATCGGCGATCTGCTGCATCGCATCATCGGACCGGATTTCATTCCGTGTTACGAATCGCTTGTTTTCAAGCTGCCGAAGCACGGCTCTTCTGTTCGGTGGCATCGCGATGGCAACGCGATTCGCGAGAATCATCCCATCTTCAACATCGATATCTACGTCGACGATTCCACCGTGGATAACGGATGCGTTTGGGTGATTCCCGGCAGCCATCTCTGGGGCATCGAGGAAGCACAGGAGGTCATTGACAGAGGCGATGCGAACTTCAAGCGCGCCGATGCAGTGCCTGCCGAGGTTAAACCCGGTGATATCCTCCTCCACCACACGAAAGTCTTGCACGGTAGCAAGATTAACACGAGCGAGACGCTACGCCGTGTCATCTACTTTGACCAGCGGACACCGCGCTGGAACGAGACATATCAGTGGTGGAAACCCGAATTTTTGACACAGCGGTGCAAACTTTATCAACGCGCGCTCCACGAACGCCGCATCCGTCCATACCCATCGGATACCGAGCAGTTTGATTACAAAGTGCCGCCGGATATGCCGGTTTGGGAGGCGGATGACAACTTCGATCTGCGCATTCAGCACCGTGCCTACGCGGCGCAATAGCCGCCACCACACAGCAAACAGTGAAGACAGGAGGACAACCATGAAGGTTCTACTCGTCGGAGGTTCAGGACACGTTGGAACAATGACGCTGCCCTACATGAAGCAGCACCACGAATTCCGCGTGCTGGACATGTCACCGCCGAAAGATACGTCTGTGGAATACATCCAAGGCTCAGTCACCGACCCGGGGATTGTCCAAGAAGCGATGAAGGGCATGGACACGTTCGTCTACATGGTGATGCAACGTCCGACAAGCGACCGGTCATCCGTCGCGAATTTTGACGACATCGTCGCAAATTACGATGTCAACGCCAAGGGACTTCATCTCGTTCTACACGCGGCGAAAGCGGCGGGCATTCGGCACGCTGTCTACACAAGCACCTTCACAGTCCACGAACGGACGCGTAACAATTTTCCTTATGAAGATGTCGTGCCGCGGGATAATCCGGGTGTCTACGGCTTAACGAAAAGTTTTGGCGAGCAGGTCTGCGAATACTTTGCGCGAGAGCACGATATGTCGCTTATCGCCTTACGCATTACGGGCCCTTCCACGCGCGAGCAATGGTTGGAACGCCGCCCGCAAATCCTCGCGCGCTTGCAAGGCACCTCTACCGAAGAATCTGTCCATATTTGGTGGACAGATGAGGAAGACCTGGCGCGTGCATACCTCGCCGCCATTTCGGTTGAACACCGCGGATTTGATGCTGTCTTCATCGCCGGTGATTACGAACAGCGGGAGATTAATCTCTCCAAAGCGAAACGATTGCTTGGCTGGGAGCCGCTGACGCATAAACAGATGGAGTAAATTGATTTCTAGCATGTTCTCCCGCTACCGGGAACCGGTGTAAAAAACTTGCTTTTAATTTACAATTAATGGTATTTTAAAAATAGAAGGAATTTGCCTATGACACATCCAGAATTAACACTCGTCGAAAACCGCCCATTCCAGACTCGCCGCCAAGACACGTGGTGGGTGCAACCCTTGGCTGTCTTCATTGGGTTGGGGGCTTTCATCGTTTACGCGACCTTCCGCGTTTTGGAAGGCGACAATTATCTCGTAGGGCCTTACCTATCGCCGTTTTATTCGCCGCTCCTTTTTAGTCCTGACGGTTCCCACAGTTGGTTCGGGACGATGCCGGCGTGGCTGCCCGCGTGGATTTCGCCAGCGGCACTGATTCTCTGGGCACCTGCGGGGTTTCGGTTTACGTGCTACTATTACCGTGGCGCATACTACAAGGCGTTTTGGGCAGACCCGCCATCTTGCACCGTATCAGAACCGCGTAAAGGCTATCGGGGAGAGCAATCGTTTCCTCTGGTTATTCAGAACGTTCATCGATACTTCCTTTACCTCGCGCTCATTTTCATCGTTATCCTCGCATACGATGTGTGGAAAGCGATGTGGTTTGAAGGGAAATTCGGTATCGGGATAGGCACGCTTGTTTTAGCAGGCAACGTTATCTTTTTAGGAGGCTATACGTTCGGCTGCCACTCTTTACGGCATCTCGTCGGCGGCGGCATCGATTTGCTTTCTAAGGCACCGGTGCGTCGAAACATGTATAACTGCGTCAGCTGCCTTAACCGCAGGCACATGCTGTGGGCTTGGATGAGCCTCTCGTGGGTGGCACTGTCCGATATTTACGTTCGCGTTTTAGCGAAGACCGGCTGGCAGGATTGGATTACGTTTTAACATTAAATCCAGAATTCTTCTATCACCTTGACACGAAACTGCAATTTGTGGTAAACTGATAGTGCATGGTTCAGGATTCCACGTCATAAAAAAGGAAAATCGATTTTGATAGTCTATCGCGGCGCGGGCATCGGCAGTTATTGGTATGTGCATAATCCGGCAGAGACAGGGTTTACTGCTAGAGCCCCTCGCGCATCTCCGACTCCGGAACGGCTGATGCAACATATTTCTCGCGGCACGGGCAACAGCCCGTTTATATCGCTGACGCGTTCATACGCGGTGGCGCGGCACTACGCGATGCTCATCAGTACACGCACGCCTACGCCTCAAGATCCGGCCTACGTTTACGAGGTAGAGATTGAGTTCCCGCTACTCTCTGGGCTCCAACTTTTGGATCCTGTCAAAGTAGTCGCGCAGGCACTACCTGATATAGCGAGTCCGGGGCCGCCTTATCAGCACGATGGGATACCCAATTTCTTGCTCGGTGTCGTTGATTCGGAGAACATGAGGGAGTTTCTGGAAAAACATGCGCCGCAGCCTCCATCTAGCGAAGGCACCCCGCGCCCGCCAAATCTGTCAATTGAATTAGAGACGCTGGTGCGGGCCCTACGCGATGCGGAAATTCTGGCACTCGGCATCATCCCGGCTGTCTGTGTCAAAAACTGTTTTGATATCTATTAAATTCTTATGGTTGCGCAACTTGCAAATACTTTGCGCAGCCCTTAAGAAGAGGAAACTCCCATGAAACACATAGTCGATCACGCCAATCACGTCGATTACACGCTGAAGATAATTGACATAGATGAACGCGTGCCCAACATTGATTCCATTGAATTCCTGTGGATAGAACGTCCTTATTGGGAGGGGCAACGATACGGCCCCTTTGCACGGGTGCGCTATGCTCTCGACGGTGTTGAGCAAGTCGACGGCTTCCCCATAGACGTGGACAAAGGCATCTTCCTTTCCGTTTACGATGATGAATTGGCCGAAAAACTCCGGAAAATCGCACCGAAAATCGTTGAACTCCTTCACGAGGATCTCAAGAAACCTCCTACCGGAGACGAGCGATTTGTCTCGCCTTTCGCGAAAAACTAGGGGGAAAACTTTGAGCTCTTATGAAACTTACGATTACGACGTGCTAATAATCGGCGCAGGCGGTGCCGGACTTCGTGCCGCGATTGAAGCCGCCGCCGGCAATCTCTCTGTCGGACTGATTTGCAAATCGCTGCTCGGCAAAGCACATACCGTCATGGCGGAAGGTGGTGTCGCCGCCGCACTCGCTAATGTCGACGAGAGAGATAGCTGGCGGGTGCACTTCGCCGATACGATGCGCGGCGGACAGTATCTCTCCAACGCGCGGATGGCTGAACTCCACGCACAAGAATCACCGGAACGGGTGCGCGAACTTGAAGCATGGGGCGCGCTTTTCGACCGGACGGCGGAAGGAAGCATCCTCCAACGGAACTTCGGCGGACATCAATACCCCCGCCTCGCGCACGTCGGTGACCGGACGGGATTGGAGATGATCCGGGCTCTGCAGGACCACGGTATCCATCAAGGCATCGAGGTCCACATGGAGCACACCATCGTCTCTCTCCTCAAAAACGGCGAACGCATCGCCGGTGCCTTCGGCTATGAACGCGAAAAAGGCAGATTCAAAATCTTCTCCGCGAAGTCAGTCGTTCTCGCAACCGGCGGCGTGGGGAAGGCTTTCAAAATTACTAGCAACAGCTGGGAGTACACCGGCGATGGCCACGCCCTCGCTTATCATGCAGGCGCGGAACTCATCGACATGGAGTTTGTTCAATTCCATCCTACCGGGATGGTCTGGCCCCCAAGCGTGCGTGGCATTTTGGTGACTGAAGGTGTGCGCGGCGAAGGCGGCATCCTCACAAATAGTGAAGGACGACGCTTTATGTTTGACGACATCCCCGAACTTTACAAAAACCAAACCGCTGATAACCCGGAGGAAGGCTGGCGATACACGCAAGGCGACAGAGACGCGCGCAGACCTCCGGAATTGCTCACCCGCGATCACGTCGCACGATGCATCGTGCGAGAAGTCGCAGAAGGACGCGGTAGTCCACATGGCGGTGTCTTCCTGGATATCGCGTGGATAAAGGAGAAACTGCCGAACGCACCGGAACACATCCGCAGAAAGTTGCCGAGCATGTATCACCAATTCAAGGAACTCGCCGATATTGACATCACGGCGGAACCGATGGAAGTAGGTCCGACAACGCACTATATCATGGGTGGCATCCGAGTGGATGCCGATACGCAGATGACAGCGGTGCCGGGGCTCTTCGCCGCGGGCGAATGCGCAGCAGGATTACACGGAGCAAACCGACTCGGCGGGAATTCCCTCTCTGACCTGCTCGTTTTCGGCAAACGTGCCGGTGAATACGCCGCACAATTCGCAGCGGAAAACGGAAGCGTTCAGATTGACAAGGCGCAGGCAGACGCGATAACCGCCGAAGTGCTGAAACCTTTTGAGAATAGCGCGGACGGGGATAACCCCTATCAAATTCAGGCACAACTCCAAGAGATGATGCAGGAACTCGTCGGCATCGCGCGAAGCGAGGCGAACCTGACGCGTGCGTTGGAAGAAATCCAGGGCCTCGCCGAAAAAGCGCGCAACGTTCATGCCATCGGCAATCGCGAGTATAACGCCGGCTGGCACACTGCGCTCGATCTGGACAATCTCCTCACCGTCTCCGAGGCAATTGCGCTCGCTGCAATGGAGCGGAGAGCCAGCATCGGCGCGCATTCACGCGACGATTACCCGGAGAAGGAAGAGCCCGGGGCGGGCAAATACAATACCGTTATCCAGAAGGCACCCGAAGGCACGATGACAATCCGGCGGAATCCTATCCCCGAATTGCCGGAAGATTTACAAGCAATCATAGAGGAAATGGGATAAAATGGCGAAAACAACGTTTAGAATCTGGCGCGGGGATGCCAACGATGCAAAATTTGTCGATTATGAAACCGACATCTCCGAAGGCATGGTAGTCCTCGATGCCATTCACCGCATCCAAGCGGAACAAGCGAATGACTTGGCGGTTCGGTGGAACTGCAAGGCGGGAAAATGTGGCTCCTGCTCCGCCGAAATCAACGGCAATCCGAAGTTGATGTGCATGATGCGCATGAGCGATTTGCCGTCAGAGCAGCCGGTAACGGTAGAACCGATGCGCGCCTTCCCACTTATCAAAGACTTGGTTACGGACGTATCCTGGAACTTCAAGGTGAAGGAACGTATGAAGCCGTTCACACCACGTCCCCCGGATGCCGATGATGGAACATGGCGCATGGAACAGGAAGACATCGATGGCATCCAAGAATTTCGGAAGTGCATCGAGTGCTTTTTGTGTCAAGATGTCTGCCATGTCCTCCGCGAGCATGAGCTCCACGAGGAATTCATCGGGCCGCGCTTTTTTGTGTATGCGGCATCGTTAGAGATGCATCCCATTGACACCGAAAACCGGCTCGCCGAATTGAAAGACACAGATGGCATCGGGTATTGCAACATCACGAAGTGTTGCACGAAGGTGTGCCCGGAGCACATCACGATTACGGACAACGCCATCATCCCGTTGAAAGAACGCGTCGTTGATGAATTCTACGATCCGGTGAAAAAGTTATTCCGCATTTTTAGTTAGTCGTGCGGGTGCCGCGGCGGTTCGGAATTTGTCCGACAAAAAACTTGACTATCCAATCCGGAGATGTTATCATGATGAAAACCAGTAAGAACGATGTGTTACGAGTCGGCGTGATTGGCCCCGGGGGTGCAGGCCGTGGCAACACGCTCGGTTTCGCAATGCGTCCCGATGCAGAAATCGTCGCCGCAGCGGATACCCATGAAGCGAGTTTAGACGCGCTAGAAGACGCGCTCCAACAGCGTGTCGAAGGGTATCGGCCGAATAGTTTCAAACGCTACCTCGGTGAATACGAATTCGTGGAAATGCTCAACCACGAAGATTTGGACATCGTCGGCGTTTTCTCACCGCACTCGCTGCACGATATCCACACCAAATACGCGCTCCGCGCCGGATGCCATGTCATTGTAGAGAAACCGATGGCGAATATCGTCGGGGACGCTATCGCAATCACCAAGATTGCAATAGGTAGCGGCCTGCACCTCGTCGGTGGATACCAACGGCACTATGAGGATACCTACATCAGCGGTAGGCGCGCCATCGCTGAAGGACGTATCGGCACCCTGCAGAAATTTGATGTCTACATGGCGCAACGGTGGGGAGCCGGCGGCTGGCGCGGCGACCCGAGGTTTTCCGGCGGCGGACAGCCTAATGACTCCGGCAGTCACCTTCAGGATATCTTCTTGTGGATGACAGGCGCGTTGCCGAGCCAAGTCTACGGAACGACCGATATGAAATTCGAGGACGATGATGGAAACCTCGTCCCGAAATTCGTTGAGATTAACTCCTATTCCGACGTAACGCTGGATAACGGCGCAGAAGGCACCATCACTATCCTCGGCAACACCCGCGTCGGGTTTGAGGAATCGGTTATCCTTGAGGGCGACGAAGGCACGATTGAAATCAAAAACGGCATCCGTTATACGCCTAAGGGAGGCGAACCGCAGCCGCTTGCATATCCACGTCCCGAAGGATACCCGCACAATAAAGTAGATCAGCTCGTCGGCTTAGTGAAAGGCGATTACGAGGCGAATTATACTTCCGGCATTAATGGCGTGCGGACCAGTTGGTTAACGAACGCAATCCTAGCAGCGGGACGCGGCGCGGCGGAGAAAACCCGCGTCGATTGCGATATCCTCGTCGAAAAAGAGGGTTACAGTCGCCAGGCCGTTTTAGCGTTAATTGACGAATGCGCATCGAAACAGATGTACTGATGTAAGGAGGACAGACGAATGAAACTGACAAAACACCTCGCTTCGCTTTTCTGCGTCGCGCTGCTCGCGGGATGCCTCGGCGGCAGTGGTGCGATTCGCAACGCCGAAAAATTGGTAGAAGCGAAGGATTACCGCGGTGCAATTGAGGCGTATCAAAGCATCGTGGATACGAAACCTGGCACACCGGCAGCGCGTCAGGCGCAACTCGCTATCGGCAAGTTGTCAATTGAGCGGATGAATCAGCCCGCTGTCGGTGTCAAGGCATACCAAGCCGTTATTTCAGACGCGCCGGAGAGCGATGAAGCCGCCGAGGCGCACTACCAACTCGGCATGCACCACTATCGCTCAAAGGATTTTGCGTCGGCGCAGACAGAGTTTGACAAAATTGTCAACCAATTCCCGCAGCTGGAATTGAGCCACAATGCGCAACTGATGTTGGCGAAAAGTTACGAAGAAGCGAAGAATTATGAACAGGCTGTGGAAATCTTCGATAACTTCGCTAACCGCAACCCGCGGAGTGAGCGCGCCGCGCAAGCAATCGCGAATAAGGCGCGTATCCAGCGTGAGCACCTGAAAAACAGTGAGGAAGCGAAGCGCACATATCAATCGCTCGTGAAGCGGTATGGCAAAGTTGAAGGCACCGAAAAAGAGATTGAGAAGGCGAAGCAAGAACTGACAGCACTTGGGGCAAGCATCCCGACACCCGATGACCCGCTGGCAACGCAGTACGGCAGGGCCCTCGCGCAACAGGAGGCACGCCGTGAACGCGACCGGCCCCGCGGCGGTGCAGAAAAAAGCCGCGCCATGGGTAGCGCAAATGTCCAAATCGCGGACTCCGGATTCGGTGTCAGTGCGTCAGAGGTGATGCGCGATTTCGGCGGCCAGACTGCCATCGCCGGCGATGAACAGGGCAGTTTCCACGACGCGGAACTCATGATTGCCAACTTCTTCTACGGCGACGAAAATTATCGCGATGCGGGCGCGCTCTACTTCGATGCAATCGCGCGCGCCGAGACGAACAACGAGAAAATCGATCCTTACAGCTACCTCAAGCTGTCTGTCTGCTACCGAAAAGTCGGGATGCATCAGCGCGCGAAAGCGGTGCTGAAAAAAGCCGCTAGCCGAGATGGCGAGGTGGTGGAGGCAGTCGTCAGCACCGGACGAAATCAGTATACCAACGAAGAATACGAAAAGGCAATCGAGACTTACAACTCCGTTGTGGGGCTCAACCGCAATCGAGATTCGGAGGTATATTGGCTCATCTCGCTTGCTTACAAAAAGTTAGGCGAACCGGAGAAGGAGCGGGAGGTGCTGGAACGTTCTGTCGCCGCGAATACGATGAACGCCGATGCGTTGCAAAGCCTCGCCGAGGTGCTGCACTACCGGCTGAAGGACCGGAAGACCGCGGCGATTTACCAAGATCTGGTTGATGAAAAAGGTGATTCTTATCTCGCTTCAAAAACCCTCGGAGATCTCTGCTATCAGTATGAGAACTACGTGCAAGCCAGATCGAAGTATCGGGCGGCGGCACGCACCGCAAAGCGGCTCCTCGACAAATCGGAAAGCCGGGCAGAGAAGCAGAAACTCCACAATCAGATCGTATACGCCACCGTTCTCGCCGCCCGCGCAACGTTCCACCTGAAAGGCGTAGACGCGGCGCAGGCGATGCTCGATGAACTCGCAGCTGAATTCCCCGAACACGCTTTGATTCCGTATGGCCGAGGCGAAATCGCGCTGCTTAACGGTGATGCAGATACCGCGGTCGCCGCGTTCAAAGAATCGATCGAGAAGGCACCTCTCTCGGACATTCCGTTGATAGCCCTCGGCGACTACTACCTCTCGCAAGGCTATAACGACGACGCAATTGCGCTTTGGGAAGAGTTCTTGAAAACGAACCAATATAACCAGAACGTTCAGCGTCGCCTGAAAAAACTGCAGAAGAGTAGTGAAACCGAGGAGTAACGAGCGGATTTCGGTTTGATTGTCGGGATGGATATAGCCTGCCATCCTAACAATCAAACGAAAACCCACCGTTCGCTAGCGACACGAGGGAAAACCGAGCCGTCCTGCTTTTTTTTGAAAAAAATTTGACATTTTCCCGTTAATTAGGTATAATTAGTTAATAGCGAGGTTTGCAGGCTTCTGCGAGCGTCGCGCTTGAGCACAATGTGAGATATTCCCGCAGGCATCCTCGCACCTACGCCGCTTGCACCCGCATTTTGCCCATATCCAGATTACATCATAATCGCCTGCCGTGCGTAGGCCGTTAGAGGAGTATTAGAAATTATGGAGAGCTTGGACATTGGCAAGCTCCAAGAGATGGGGTTCTCGGAACTCGAAACCCTTGCACTTGAATCCGGTGTCGGAGAATCTATCGGACTCCGGAAAGAGGAATTGATAAACCAGATTATTGAGGCGAAAGCGGACGGAGATACGCAATTTTACGGTGGTGGCGTTCTGGAAATTTTGGATGACCGGGAGCAAAACTACGGGTTTCTCCGCTCCTCGCGCTCGAACTATTTGCAGAGCAACGAGGACATTTACGTCTCGTCGTCTCAAATCCGGCGATTCGATTTGCGGACGGGGCATGTCGTTGAGGGCATCGTCCGTCCCCCCAAGCGGGCGGAAAACAAGGCGGAACGGTATTTCGCTATGTTGCAGATTGAAAAGGTGAATGGCGAATCACCAGACCTCGCCAAGCGGAAAACCCTTTTCGACAATCTCACGCCTATCTACCCCTATCAACAACTGAAATTGGAGCACAATCCATCGGAATTCGCGACGCGCATGGTAGATTTGCTTTCGCCGATCGGGAAGGGGCAGCGCGGGTTGATTGTCGCTCCGCCTTACAGTGGGAAAACCACGCTGCTGAAGAACATCGCCGCCGGCATCGAGGCGAACCACCCGGAAACCTCGCTCATTTTTCTGCTGATTGATGAACGTCCGGAGGAGGTCACAGATGTCGCGCGCTCTGTCAAAGGCGAAGTCATCAGTTCTACCTTTGATGAACATCCGGAACGGCACATCCAAGTTGCGGAGATGGCGATTGAAAAAGCCAAGCGTGCCGCTGAATATGGACAGGATGTCGTTATCCTGCTTGACAGCATCACGCGGCTGGCAAGGGCCCACAATCTCATGGCACCGCACAGTGGCAAGACGCTGAGCGGCGGGTTAGACGCGATGGCGTTTGTAAAGCCGCGGCAATTCTGCGGTGCAGCCCGGAAGTTTGAAGAGGGCGGCAGTCTTACCATCATGGCATCTGTCCTCGTCGGAACGGAAAGCCGCGCCGATGAATACATCTATGAGGAATTCAAAGGCACGGCGAACATGGAAATCCACTTGGAGCGTTCGCTGTTGGACCGGCGCATTTTCCCATCGATTAACATTGAAAAATCGAAGACTCGGCGGGAAGAACTCCTGCTTGCACCCGATGTGCTGAACAAAGTCTGGGTGCTGCGGAAGTTCACCAGTCAAATGGACACCGCCGAATCCATGGAACTGCTCGTTGAACAATTCGGTAGAACCCGCACCAACGAGGAGTTTCTGGAGAGGTTGGTAGACAGCACAAGGCGAAGTGCGCCCGCGCGGACGCGAACCCGAACGAAGCCTACTGCATAACCGCGCCTTCTCGGCGCACGGATCTCGCGCTTTTCGCATATCTCTTTATTCTGGACAAGCGCGCGAAAGGAGAATCTAGCATGAAAACTGAAATTCACCCTGAATTGGTGGAGAGCGTTATCACCTGCGTTTGTGGGGCAACGCATAACACGCTTGCCATTCAGCCACAGATGCGGGTGGATATTTGTGGTAAATGCCACCCGTTTTACACAGGACAACAAGCACGGTTTATTGATACAGCCGGGCGTGTTGAGAGTTTCCGGCGGCGTTACGGCCTCACCGCTGATAAGTAGCACGCCTTGGCTCCCGTAGGGCGGGGGCCTGTCCCTCGCCATGCCAACTCGCTTATTATCGTAGGGCGGGGGCCTGTCCCTCGCCATGCCAACCCACCTCGGTTCCCGTAGGGCGAGGGCCTGTCCCTCGCCATGCCAACTTGCTTATTATCGTAGGGCGAGGGCCTGTCCCTCGCCAAACTTATCTGCATCGAGACCGGGAGGTCTCTCCTACGGAGAGGCCTCGTGAGGGCCTGTCCCTCGCCATGCCAACCCCGAATGCCCAACGCAGCATTCCACGCGATAGAAATAAAAAATGTTTGAAAAACTGAAGGATATTGAATCCAAATACGCTGAAGTGGAGAGAGCCCTGGGAGACGCGGCACAGATCTCGAACCAACAGCGGTTAATGGAACTCTCTAAAACGCATGCGGAGCTTTCCCCAATCGTCTCTGCTTATCAAGAATACCAGCAACTTGAATCGGCACTTGAGGAGACGCACTCCCTTGCCGAAACGGAAACCGACGAGGAGATGGTAGGATTGGTGCAAGAAGAATTGGAGAGCCTCACAGCGCAAAGAGAGGAACTGATGGAGAAACTGACACTCCTCCTCATTCCGAAGGACCCGAACGATGAGAAGAACGTCATCATCGAAATCCGGGCTGGCACTGGCGGGGAGGAGGCGAGTCTCTTTGCCGCGGAACTGTTCCGGATGTACGCCCGATTCGCCGAACGACAGAGTTGGAAACTTGAACTGTTGAATTCCAACGCTACCGGATTAAAGGGGTTCAAAGAGGTAGTTTTCTCTATTGCCGGCGCGGGTGCGTATAGCCGACTCAAGTATGAGGGCGGCATACACCGCGTCCAGCGTATCCCCGCTACCGAGGCGAGTGGGCGCATACACACCTCTGCCGCAACCGTGGCGGTTCTCCCGGAGGCAGAGGAACTCGATCTGGCGATTGACGAGGCAGCCGAACTACGCATTGATACCTACCGTTCCTCCGGTCCCGGCGGGCAAAGCGTGAATACGACGGACTCAGCCATTCGGATTACGCATTTGCCGACAGGTTTGGTTGTGACGTGCCAAGACGAGAAGTCTCAGCACAAAAACCGCTCCAAGGCGATGAAAATCCTCCGGGCGCGTCTGCAAGAGCAGAAACAGGCGGAACTCAACAGCGAACGCGCCGAAACGCGCCGCTCCATGGTAGGAAGCGGCGACAGGAGCGAGAAAATTCGCACCTATAATTTCCCACAATCCCGCGTCACCGACCATCGTATTCGATTCAGTTCCTATCAATTGGACTCGGTTTTAGACGGTGACCTCGGGGCTTTCATCGAGCGGCTGACTACCGTAGATCAGACTGAAAAACTGAAAGAGAGTTAGCACCGAAAATGCCTACCCAAATCTGGACTGTGAAGCGGCTGCTTCTTTGGACGACGGACTATTTCACGCATCACGACATTCCGAATCCACGGCTAGACGCAGAAGTTCTCCTCTCACATCTGCTTAAGAAAAGCCGGTTGCAACTCTATCTTGATTTCGATATGCCGATTTTTCAGGAGCATCTCACGTCATTTCGCGCCCTCATCACGAAACGCATCGCCCGGACCCCGGTAAGTTATCTCACGAACCGGAAGGAGTTCTTGTCGCTAGATTTCTACGTTGATGAACGCGTCATGATTCCGCGTCCGGAGACCGAACACCTCGTTGAAACGGTTTTGACTCAGACACCGATAGACTTGCTCCCTAAGCGCGCGCTGGACCTGGGCACCGGCAGTGGCGTTATCGCCATCAGTCTCGCCGTGCAGCGGCCCGAATGGGATATCGTCGCGACGGATATCTCCGAAGACGCTTTAGCTGTAGCGCAGAAAAACGCCGAGACGCATACCTGCATCGCTCATCTCAGTTTTCTCAAGGGCCCCTTGTTTGAGCCGGTTAACGCGCAACAATTTGATTGGATACTCTGCAATCCGCCTTATGTCAAATCAGGCGAACGGGAGACGCTCAGTGCCGATGTCCGCGACTACGAACCTGAAATCGCGCTCTTCGCGGGCGATGATGGCCTAGCGGTTATCCGTCGCCTCATCGCCGAGGCCCCCGATTACCTTGCGCCGAACGGGAAACTCATCTTTGAAATCGGCGACACACAGGCCGAAGAGGTCTGCTCGTTGCTTGATGAGGCGCGGCCTGCATATCGCACATATCATTTGCTAAAGGACTACGCACAGAAAGAGCGGATTGTCCTTGCGAGCATATAGATAGCACCTATTTTCTTTTTCAATCGTCTGAGCACAACCAGGGCAGGAGCAGGTGCTCCTGCCCTACAGGCGGCGCGCACGCTAGTCCTGTAGTTCGGGTGCGCCTGCACCCGAACGGGTCAAGATCAAGCACGCCTTACCTCATCGAGACCAGGAGGTCTCTCCTACGAGGAGGAGAAGGCATTGAGATCAGGAGGTCTCTCCTAGCGCGAAGGCATTGATATATGAAACACCCTCATCCTAACTTATACCGATTTGTCACCGGCTGCCATTCACGGATGAGTGCCGTTTCAAGTTCCAACGTCTCCACCGGCTCCTCGGTAAGAGCAAAAGAGAAATAGACGAATTCGCCGAACATCCGAAGTTCAGTCCGAAGTTTCGGATTCTCCTCATTAGAGAGATGTTGTAGCAAGCGGCGGCGCACACAAGTAGTAGAAACACCGGCGTAGAGACGTTCGTAAGTTGCCTCTCCCTCAACATCGGTGGCGAGCCAAATTGCATATAGTCCACAGCGGTTCTTTGGTAATCGCAACACTGCCTCACGAGTGAACGGTTCGCGCGTCTTTTCTAACTGATATTTGACGTTAAAGATTCCTGTATAGGTGGCTTGTGATTCGCGCATGCGCATCTCCTGAAATACGGTTTTCGCTTTTGCGTAAAAACGTTGACATTTCTGCACAGATTGGTGTATACTATTAATATGACACGACAAAACATCATTCAACCCGAAATTGATTGGGCAGCTATCCCTGGTCAGAAATATGACATTACCTCGAAAAGTGTGTTTCGCGCTTTTCCGCAAGATGTCGCGAGCTATCTTATGAACGATCCGACGCTTAAGTTTCTTGAATTCATTGATAGCGGACTTCCGCTCGTGGAAACACGCGAGATGGACATCTTGATGAAAGTTGAAATCCGCGGCAGGCTCACCCTGGTGCACTTTGAGATCCAGGCAGCCGAGAGCACGCATCAACGCATGGTGCGCCGAACCGTCGGATACATCGGCAGAGTCTACGAAAAACACGGCCTGCCGGTCCGCTCACACGTTATTTACTTGCGGCCAGGTGCTGGGCGCAATGACCCGGGGGTGTATACCCAATCGGATCCGGGGTATAGAATCCACATCGAGTATCAGGTAATTCGCCTGTATGAACTCGATGGGCAATCGGTATTAGATGCGGCGAACGTTGGTTTGATCCCGTTTGCGCCGCTGATGCAGCCGCCGGCGGGCTCGGAAGGCATCGCTTGGGTGCAGGAGTGCATCGAAGCCACGCGGGAATTACAGCTTGAGCCGCTGAGTCGACCGGATTACTTGACATCGCTTGGGATTTTGAGCGGGCTCGCGCATGACCCGAACGTTGTCGCCACTCTCATTCCAGAGGAGGTTAGAATGGAATCAGGTTTTTATCGGCTGATGCAAGAAGAAGCGCGGCAATCAGTCGAGGCTGAAGTCCAAGCGAGGGTTGAGGCAGAAATCGAGGCAAAAACCCGCCAACGAGTCACACGCGAAAATGCTATTGAGAGCATCCTTGATGTGCTGGACGTGCGGTTTCAGTCAACTCTCATGCAACTCTTCAAGGCGCACCTGGAGCAGATTGACGATTTGCAGCAACTTAGGCAGCTGCACCGCGCAGCAGTAAGCGCACCAAGCCTTGAAGCCTTCACCGAAACTTTGGTGCAAAACGGCAACAACTAATTCCAAATGAGGTCGATTCGTCTTGCCTCAGTAGGACAAGATGAGTTCACTAGAACTTGATCTATTTGGAATCTGACTCCTTTGCAGGCAACCCGAAACTACTCAGGTTAATTTCGTAAATCCTGCTCGCGCATGACCCGAACGTTGTCGCCACTCTCATTCCAGAGGAGGTTAGAATGGAATCAGGTTTTTATGAGCTGATGCAAGCAGAAGCGCGGCAATCAGTTGAGGCAGAAACCCGCGCGAAAGTTGAGGCAGAAATCCGCGCGAAGGTTGAAGCAAAAATCCGGGTCGAAGTCGAGGCTGAAACCCTGGCGAAATTCATCGCAGAAATGGATGAAACCTGGACAAAGGAGTACCAGCAAGCTACCCACAAAGTTGCTGTAAAAAGCATCCTTACCGTCCTAGACATGCGATTTCAATCCATTCTGGTGCAATGCTTAAAACCAGCGATTGAGCAGATTGACGATTTGCAACAAATTAGGCAGCTGCTCCTCCAAGCATTACAAGCACCAAGCCTTGAAGCCTTCGCCGAAACGTTGGTGCAAAACGGCAACAACTAAACTTGGCAAGGCGCGGGCTCCTCTGTGGAGCCCGCGCCCCCGCGCCTTCTCACTCCCTCAAATTCATTTCCTCCTGCACATCTTCACGCGAACGCGACGCAATGACCTCCCACGAAGTCACAAGATTGTTGAAAAGCACCGCATTCGCCGAATCCCCGCGCCTGTCATAGTGATTATACAGAATCCGCGCCAGACGCTCAACCGACGCAACATCGCTTGACTTAGAATCGTCCCGCATCGCACGCGCAACCCGTGCAGCACCCGACACATCATCACTCTCCTCGTTCGCAGGATTCAGTTGATATACCATCAGATAACACGCCTCCCACGCCGTTATCTGCGACAGCGACGCATCAGCATTCCGATGCGCGGGACCATACGCCGATGGCGGCAACAACTGCACGCTTCCCTTCTCCGCCGTTAGCACGCGCCCCTGCATCGAAGGAATAGCCACAACACTTGCCTTCGCCAACGTTTCCGCTTCCCCATACGCCGCCGACGCATAGCCGTGCTGCTTAAACCATGTCAAACAGAAACGCGTCCGCGGATCGAACTCTCCCTCCTGCTGCTCATGATAATTGTCGATCTCGCGGTTAATCGCCATCAGTGCCTCGCGCACCGTAACCTCCACTAACTCCTCATCGCGCATCGTTTTGACGCTACTATAACGAGAGTAGACCTCCATCCCGGGCCCGATGGCGGCTTGCGCCAAATCTACAGGCGCGATATGCGCCTCGCGCGTCAGCCTATCCAATGCCGCGGGCATCTCATTCCTGAGGGCAGTGAGGAACCCGCCGTAACTGATGTTCGATGCCGATTCAGGACGCGGCCGACAAACGAGGACGATAGATGATGCGAGCACGTTCTTCCCTTTCTTAATCCCGGTAGGCAGTTCAGTCCGCATTGGCCATGTGCCAACGATTTGGAAACCGGCGGAGATAAGCGCAGTAAGCATTGTCTCCCATCCGGTGGAAGTTCTGCCATCTCGTTCCTTTTCCTCTTGTTTATAGGCATAGAAGATAGACGAAGGAAATTGGTTTGAACACCTTTCCCGGATCCGGCGGAGTGTTTTGTGCAACAGTTCCTCAAAGCGCCCTCGCGAGTTCGCAAACCGCTGCTGATTCGCAATCATTTCTTCCGTTTTAGGGGTTGACATACCCGCAAATAATTCCGGATAAATACCACGAAGTGGATTCCTCAACCAGACATAGAAGAAATCAGAAAAATCGGCATACCCTATATTGTCATAATAGGGCGGATCGGTGACGATGACAGGCCCGCCTGCCACGTGCGGTGTCTCGGCGGCATCCGCTTGAAATACTTCTCCAGCATTTGCTGAAGCAGGCAGTCGCTGCACCACATTCGCTATCGATTCCACTTGTTTTATCCAGTTTTGAGTTGAAGAAGAAAACGGATTCGTCTCGGCAAAATCCCACCTCATTCCAATTGCCTGAACTCCGAAAACCCCGGTTATCTTGTCTCCCGTATTCTGCCATCCGGTGCAACGGGAACCACCATTAGCAGATTTCCCAATAGCAAGAGTTAGATAGCTGCATACTGCATCAGCGTAATCCACTGTTGCTCCACACTGTAAGATTTGGCTTCGGACCTCGTTCTGCAAGTCACTGAAGGAAGTTAGTGCCCTCAATTGTCGACCTCTGAACAGTTGATGCCAATGCGTGACTCCGTAATTCTGCACACGTAAATTTGGGGATTCCTTTGGCAATCTTGTGCTAGGTCGCCAATTAGGTTTGGCGGCAAGAGCAACTTCAATGTGTTCCTCAGTAGGCGGCAAAAATAAACGTTGTCGATCTCCTTCAGCAACTATCGCAGTCATTGTTTCGCCCATTTTGCCAGCTCTCGCTTGTTCACGAACATAGGGCAGTTTTACCGGTGTTCTACAAGCAAGACAGATGGCACCGTTACGGTTTACCGTCCCCTTATCAGGCACGCCAGCATCATGGTTTTGCACGACAAAGGAAACCGTATTTGACTCGCGATCCACAACGGGCCGAATCCAATGCTCATTTCCCTTTTTCTTCGACAACTGAAATGTCTTAAGCAGCGGCATCGCTATACGACATGCGGGATTAGCGCAAGGCACCGTGCGTGCCCACAGCCATGCGATGACAGTCGCCTCTGTCCCATCAGCCGTTTTCACCTTCGGATAAAATTCGCCGATGCGTTTATATGCCTCTTCGCGCATCCAATTTCCGTAGTAACGGATGTCGTTTGCTAACCCGGCGGTGCCGGTCCACGCAACCTGTTCTCGCCTTCTACCGGTGCCGACGAACATGCCCAACGGATCTGCCTCCGGATTCACCGGCGGCTGATTACGGAACGGATGTGGCAACTCTATCATCGCTTTGTTGAGTAACACCGCGACTGGGTTAAGATCGGAGGCCACGGCACGAAGACCGAGTTGTTGTGCTGCAAGCGGAATAGAACCGCCGCCGCAAAAGGGATCGTGAATAGGAAGGGCTCTCTCACGTAAGTAAGAAAGAACTTCACCAGATTCTGTAGGGGCAGTTTCGCCGTGAGAACGCGCCACAGAACGTGCAATCTCATAGCGTGCTGCCGCCAGAAGTGACTCGTCGCTGCTATTTTCCCATATCACGAGTTGCCTGATAATCGCGTGGAGCCGCTCACGCTCCCTCTCCTGATCGGTTTCAGTAGGAAATTCCCCCAGGCATTCAGAGGGATCGTCTACCATACTTGCGAAAATAACTGCCCGACAAGCAGCAAGAGGACGACGAGCCCACCATAAGTGCAGCGTGGAGGGATGGCCATGCCGTATTGACTTCTCGCGCGCAGATTCACGATTGATGTCGTCTAACGGCAAATCGACTTCAATCAGTTTCTTTCGGTAGTTCATTCAGGTTGTTTACCTCGCTATTCATAAACGTTCACGTCAACGTCCAACTCAACGCTATTTTCCCTGACAGAACGTTCAATGTTTTGGGAGAAACCGTCTGCCTTATAGGCGGTGATGGTAATCTCCACGGTGACTTCGCCGCCATCGGTGCCAAGGGGGCCAATGATTTCTTGGCGCAGGTCATCGATGTCGTCAAGGGAGAGTTCACCTCGGACGGTTTTTCGAGCGACGATGCGCTTGGAACCAAGTTCTTTCTGGCTCTTCTCGACAGATGCCTTTTCGGGGGAAACCAGCACACCGTCCATTGCGACTATGCCGGATGCCAAGTTCTCGCGGAAATGCAGGTTTTCGTAAGCGAATGCGGAGGTCGCGTTGGCATAGCCGGTTGCGTATCCGAATTTTCCCTGCGGCACGCCTTGCTCGATGCACCTGATGAGGGTTTCGGTTTCCAATTGGTTTGCATCGACATGTTCTGGCAGCATGCCCCACAGCGTATCAATGCCGACGTAGTCGCGGGCATCCCAAACGTTTTCCTGCAATATCGGCGTGAGGGAGTCCAGAGAAAGGCGTGGCTTCAAACCGGCAATGTCCGGCTTGACGATTAAGCCGTTCGGATTGACGGTGGAGACCGGTTGACTAAAACAGAGTCCCTGATATGCTTCCTGTTCTGCGTCGTAATTGTCGGCATATCCGAACGTGCCGTTGAGGACACCTTCCTTGATAGCATTCGTCAGCACTTCTCGGTTTCGGAGTCTCGGCATGTAGACATGCTGCGTCATCATTTTCCACAGCGCATCAATGCCGATGCTGTCGCCGTTATCCCAGACATATTGGGTTAACAGCGCGTTCAGCGATTCGGGGGTTTCATATTCGATGAGTGCCTCTGTTGCCTTGAAGGTATCAAACGCGCTTTCAACGATGTCGCCGTTCTCCAAAATGCGGGTTTGTTCCGGAAACATCTGGAATTTGGTAACCTGCGGGTCCAACTGCGCGGGTGCGATTGCCCATCGGTATGCCTTCGGTATCGTGCTACGGATGAGTTCTTCCGCTCTTCGCAGGCTTGCTTGTGCCTGTTGAAGCCGTTCCCCCGCGAGGTTTTGGACGCGGCGTTCGCCGGCGAGGATAGATTTCCACGCCAGATATTCGCGCGCGTGGATTTTCAAGGTGCGGATGTCGTCATTCTTCGCTGTCAGAAAGAGGAGCGTGTTCCGATGCGTCCGTTCGGCGTTTGCGCACTGCCTGAGAATGTGCAGCGCGGTTGGCGTTGCATCATCACTTTCGGCGGTGCGGCTCGGTAGCAATTTATCTGGCGGCAGGATGACGAGACGGAGCTCATCTGAGTCCGGAATCGCGTCCACATTCTCTGGACAGACGATAATTCCCGTTCTTCGCCGGCCGACAGCCTCGCCGAGTTCAGTAACGATATGTTCGTTCAGTTCATCGTTATTGAGTGCCGCAGCCCGATCGATCGCCACCTTATTAAGATTTTCCTCGGCGTGGAAGAAATAGCGGTTGTCGTCAATGTAGAGATAGTAGAGACTGCCGGTCATCTCCCGGATAGCCTCGGTGTAAGTGGAGATGCGCTGGCTGGGTTGCACGACCCCGAGGTGGATGCGATTGGCATCGATCCCTTTAATAGCCCCACTCGGACAACTGCCGAGGAAGACGGTGCGCGCAATGCGCCGGGCGGCACCACCGAGTGCTGCGAACCGCTGCGTTTCATCAATCACATCCACGCGCGAACCGTCGCTGTCTACCTCTGCCAGCACAGCCTCCCACTGTCCCGATAGCAGCTTCTCGAATTCCGCGGCGAGATTCGGATCATTCAACGGCAGATTCCCCGGCATGATGAGCGGCGATGTGTCTGTCCGATAGAGCCGGCTGATGCAGTTCGCCAGGAGCCGAAGCACGCCGCGTGTGCGCTGAAATGCGTGAATCGATGACCAGTCCGAATGGAGCCGGTCAAATATCTCTGGATGAATCGGGTAGCACGCCTTCATCCGCTCAAGGTAACGTTGCTCATGAACGCCGGGTGGAAACTCCTTTTTTGCTCTGTTATAGATAGCGAGAAAGGCGTTGCAAGTCCGGTCGCGTTCCGCTGTGTCAATTTCGTTGCCGAACAATCTCCGGCGCACGACTTCAAACGCCTCGTTCGTCTCCAACGGTTTCCAGATGGATTCAACGCGTCCGATGCGGGCTTCAAGCGTGGCAAGAATCTCTGCGCCTTTCACACCGCCTGCTTCAAGTTCGCTTTGAGGAAGCGTTACCACAAGCACAACGTTGTCGCTCCGACGCACCACTTCGCTGAGGATCTGGACAAAGGTGTAGTTCACCTCTAAATTCTCACCGGTGTTGAGCATATAGGCTACCAGTTCGTCAATCAGGATGACACACGGGCCGATGTGTTGGAAGAGTTTGTCGAGCTGTTCTCCGCCGGGAGAGACATCTTGCCGCCTTGCCGCCTCGCGGATAGTTTTGTATGCCTGCTGTCCACCGAGTTGGTATGCCATTACCCCCCACAGCGTATTCAGCGGTTCTCCATCTTCTGTCACGTTCGTATCCGTGGGTGACAGCCAAGTGCCGGAAAGGACGGCCACCTTCGGCTGGACGCTTCCGTCCCATTCTGCTTCCTGCAAGATACTATGAATTTCGGTGCGGGTCTGCACAGATTCGCTATCCGCTGGCATGTTGGCGAGAGCCTCAACGCTATTGACGAGGTGATAGAGCGCGATGAGACTGTGGGTTTTGCCGCCGCCAAACCCGGTTTTCATCTGGATAATCCGATGTCCGTCCTTACCGCCGAGGCGTTTCAAGGCGTTTACCAACAGCGTGCGGATGCCGCCTGTCAGGTAGGTCTGGTTGAAGAAACTGACCGGATTGCCGTAGCTAGTTGCGCTGGCTGAGCCATCGTAAACTTGCTGCAGGTCTGCCGCCAACTCCGCCTCCTCAAACGTGCCTTGCGTCAGCTCCAGATTCGGCGGGATGACTTCGCGCCACGGCTTAAGTCCGCTGGCATCCGGTGCTGATGTCACCTGCGGTTTCTCGCGGGTTTGCGGTGGTTCTGCTATCGGTTCAGTTGCGAAGAGCGCGTCGCGGATTTCTTCCACCGCCTGCTTCTCGTCCGGGCAACCGATTTTGCCGAGCACCTCGGCGATATGAAACAGACTGGTTCGCGTGTATTCCGCTTCCAGGTCATCCCTGTCGGGATGCGCGGCGTGATTCCGCGCCATCCCGATGAGACGAAGCCTGTCTTGCACCGTCATATCCGAGGTAAATTGCGGCCCGAAGACCTCGCGTTTCCAATTTCTACTGACGAGATAGGGAAAGTGCCCGATGTCAATGAGTGCTTCCACGTCAGCACCGCTTGTTGCCAGCCGGTCATCAAATTCGTCTGCTTGTCTCGGCGGCAATGAGTCGTAAACGGCATCCTCAAGACGCTTTCCTTGCACCCGTTTTAGCGAACGGACGAGGAATGGGCGCATGGCATCACGATAGATGTCAAGTGCCTTGTTGAGTGCATCGCGTTTGGGACGTTCAGTGGTGTTCATGGTTTAAAAGGGGAGCGCGCCTCCTGTCGCGCGGGAAGAACGGTAGGAGAGACCTGGCCCGTAGCGCGGGGGCCTGTCCCCCGCGATCGCGTCGCGGGGGAAGAACAGTAGGAGAGACCTCCTGGTCTCGATGCAATACCGTATGGAGCACCTCTTGTCGCGCGGGAAGAACAGAGATAGCCCCTTGGTAGGAAATCCAAGGAGCTCCGGTAGCGTTTGCCAACTCCGCGCGGCGCGCAGGAAGGCGTTGCCGTGCGGTTTAGAATGCGAAAATGGAACTTACAATTTGTGAAGGGGGGGGGGTCTTAAGCCCTAAAAAGTAGGGCATCGAGACCGGGAGCCTACCTGAAAAGGCGAACAGAGCAGGGCGCGAGAGGACAAGCACACGGCCCAGGCAGAGAGCATTTGGGGGATGCGCGTTCGGCATTTGTGGATTTCGGCTGCAAGGCCAGCGTGCTCGGTGTGCGTCGGTTTCAGCCATAGGTTCACCGTAGGCGCGCGTCGGCACAGCCCTTATTTTTTCCTGCATCGTCTTATATCCTAATGTTTGCGTTCGTTCGCTTAATTGAGGGTGTTTCATAACTCCGTTATGGATACCTCTTTAGGTCCTTTAGCACCTACATGTCTATAGAAAAACAGACATGCCACTGTTTTCAAGGTCCTTTAGGTCCTTAATCCAGCGGCAGCGAGGTGAGCCGCGGCACATTAAGGTCCTACAGACCTTAGGATGCGCTGCGATGCAAAATGCTATAGACATTAAGGTCTTACAGACCTTAGGCATGGCGAGGGAAACCCGCTCGGATGCGCGTGTGGCATGCGAGGGCCCAAGCCCTACGGTGAAAGGCGGCGGCCTTGCATATCGTAGCGCGGGGGCCTGTCCCCCGCTTTGGCCAGCGTCACGATGTCTGTTTCCCCCACTGTAGTTTGTGATCGCCTGATCACAACGGGGTCAGGAGCAGGTGCTCCTGACCTACAAGGGTGATGCGGTTTGTCAGCCAAACGCGTGGCGAGGGACAGGCCCTCGCCCTACGGTGAGGGGAACCGTTTTTTTTCATCGTATCGCGGGGCGTGTCACCGCGATCGTTGGGCGATTTATGAAACCCTCATTATATCCCATATTATACCAAAAAGCGCGTAAAATGTCAAAAGAAAAAAATCAGTTGCATTTCCAGAAAAATTGTGTTATATTTTAAACATGCTCATATTTTATTTAGCCATTGCGGTTTTGACGGTGCCTTTCGGCGCGGGCATCGCCTTCATCTCGCGCACGCAGCAACGCCATTTCGGGATTATCTTCGGGTTTACGGCAGGTGCAGTCCTCGGCATCGTCTTAATGCTCATGATGCACCTTTACACGGAACAAGGCGGTGCCACCATTTTCGTGATGTGGGGAGGGTTTCTGCTTATCACGGTGTTGGAATACTTCACGCGGCGGAGGGGAAACGCTCCCCGCACCCACACAAAAAACCTCAGCCTTGACTTAACGCTCCTCGGCCTGTCCATTCACTCTCTCGCCGATGGGTTCAACCTCGTCATCGCCGAGAGAGAGGCAGCCCTCGGCGGCATGCTAGTTTTGGCAACTCTACTGCACCGACTCCCCATCGCCACGGTGATGGCGGCCGCACTCTATAAACAGGATAGTGACAAACCGGCAGGGAACACTTTCATTCGGATAATCGGAAAATTGACACCGCTGATGTTGGGACCGCTAGTCGGCGCGCTTGCCGGTGAACGACTGCTCCAAGGGACTTTCAAAGAATTCACCGAATATCTGACAGCCTTCGCCGCCGGCACCTTGTTGCACGTTGTGATGGACGAATTTCGCGCGAGCGAACCAAGCACCGGCCGCATCTCTAAAGTCGTGTTTATCATCGGATTTATCCTCACGTTCTGTCTGATTTACTTCTTCCAGGGGTTTGACCTTGAGCATCATCACTGACATCAAGAAAACCGGCGTTATCTTCATCACCTTCGTCACCTTCGTTATCTTATTGTGCTTGTTAATCTTCACTACATCGGTGAAAGGTGCTGACGTGCCGCTCGTTGCATCAGGAGAACCGCGCGCCACGCTACAAATCGGATCTGGTGCTTCGGAACAGGAACAGTTCGCCGCAACCGAAATACAGCACTTCATCCAGCAATTCACCGGCGCGACGCTGGACATTCTGACGAATCGCGAACGGACGACAACACCGGCGGTAATCGTGTTAGGCACGCCTGAATCAAACCCCACAATCGCCGGGTTACAGGCGAATGCAAACTTGACATTGGCTGAAACCCTCGGCGACGAGGGATATCGACTGAAGACAATTGAATTCGGCACAGAAATTCTTTTCGTTATCACGGCGCACACGCCGCGCGGCGTGCTTTACGGTGCATACAGTTTCATTGAAGCGTGCATCACCGCACTCACAGGATTATCGCCTGTGCATCCGGAGGTATCCGTCAAGCGTTCGCCCGCGCTACTCGTGCCGTTTCTGGATGAGACATCACAACCTTTCTATCCCGTGCGCGCCGTGTTGGAGATAGTCGAACCTGACTGGCTCGCGCGCCACCGGGTAAATATGAGCGGTGCCGAAGGTGGCTTGATCGGCACAGGCATCGAAGATGGATTCGGCGCGGCGTTTAAATATATTGATACCCCCGCGTTTGAAGCACTGCAAGATGAACCGCGCGCGCAAAGATTAGAACGGATTGAAACGCTACAAAATAGGTTCAACGCCCTCAAACAGCGCGGGATTGATGCCTATCTCTTTATGTATGTCACCGGTGAGCCGACAGAGGCACTGATTCGGGAAATGCCAGAGGTGCTAGGACCGGCGGTGCTTTACGGTGCCTCGCGGAACGAGGTTTCGTATCGGCCCTTCTGCTGGACTAGACCCGAATTCCATGTCCTCGCGCGGCAGTTAACTCAAGAAATTGTGAGAACCTATCCGGCACTGGCAGGGTTCCACCTTCGTTCGTGGGGACGTGAGACGCGCGGCTGCGATTGTCCGGAGTGCGGTGACAGGACAACAGAACAGGGACAGGCGCAATTGTGGCAGGTCTACTTTACAATCATCAGTGCTGCACGGGAGGTGAAGCCGGATTTCAAGTTCTACATTTCGGGATACGATAGTAGTTGGTTGAAGGATGCCGCGGGAGTCTACGCGCAGCAACTACCGAAAGGCACGATTTTCTCCCGAAAATGGGGCGCGGATGGCGCACCTGTCGCCGATGCTGGCGTGGCGATTCCACAGATGAACGCCCTCGTTGAAATGGGGCACCGCTTCATCGTTTTATCTCACGATGTCGAAGAAGTGATGCCGTTCTGGATGCTGGAGAGTGATTTGTTTGTGCAAGGCGTGCGACAACTCGCGAACAACCCGAACGCCACCGGTTTAAGCGGGTTCACCGTGCAAGGCGCGACGCAGGGACTCGGCTACCTTGATAGACTCGTCAGCGCGCGCCTGAATTGGGATATTGAACTTGACGCTTTTCAACTCATGCACAACGAATTAGTGGGAAGATACGGTTCCGAAGCGGCACCCCTCATTCTCAATGCCTTGCGCGTCAACGGTTGGAATCTGGCGAGTTACTTTACAGACTACGCCTCCTCACTCACCGTGGGAGGCACTTATGGCAGTGGTTCCGCCGCGTTCGCAACGCGGTTTTGGGAACTCATCGGCCCGCGCGCTGTCAAGGATACTCTCGCGATACCGGACTTGGAAACGGCGAGAACTTCGGTGAACCGGTTCACGTCACTCTTGGCACCGCAGCAGCAATCGGCAAACGAAATGCGCGATGCAAGTGAAGTGGCAAACTCGTTCGATGGGGAAGCGGCGGAAGATTTACAAGACGCTGTCCACTTGATGGAATTGTGGGTGCAATTCTTCGCGAGCCGCGCGAAACTCGTTGAAGCAATAGTTCTCGGCTATGAACCCGGTACCGAAAGTGCTATCCGTGCCAAACTGACAAGCGCGATAGAATTTTCAAAATCGATGCAGCCGCATGTCAGGGGCATTCAGGAGTTCGTCCCGGTCTTCGGTTACTCGCATCGGACGATTGAGGCGGAGCTGCTGAGCCCCTTAAACGGCGAAGCCGCATGGCTCACCAGTTTTGACCACCAAGTCTTGCGGAAATA
This sequence comes from Candidatus Poribacteria bacterium, assembly GCA_965242965.1. Taxonomy (GTDB): domain Bacteria; phylum Poribacteria; class WGA-4E; order WGA-4E; family WGA-3G; genus AGPOR5. Next base: position 234,128 of record OZ251518.1, read on the forward strand.
CGAGGATAGTTTTTCACCGGAGGGAACGCCGCTCCGCATCTCGGCAGTCCATAACTATCCAAACCCGCTGAAGCGGAAAACCACGTTCACCTATCAGTTGTCGGTGGATGCCGATGAAGTTTCCATCGCCATTTATTCGACATCGGGCCGCAGGGTCGCCGTTTTGACTGAACTGCCGGTGAACGAAGGTTACAACGAATTTTTATGGAATGCGCAAGATGCGGATGGCATGCCGCTCGCCAACGGTGTCTATTTCTATCGAATCCGCGCTAGCGTTGAGGATGAGCGAGTGGAGGCACTTGGCAGACTAGCGGTGTTGAGATAACTGAGGGTGTTTCATATTTCGATGCGTTCGGTAGGAGAGCCCTCGGGTCTTGATGTTCCCGTAGCGCGGGGGCCTGTCCCCCGCCATGCGTTTGGCTGGCAGACCTCCTTACCCCTGTAGGTCAGGAGCGCCTGATCCTGACCCGTTCGGGAGCAGGCGCTCCCGAACTACAGAAGTGGGCCCGATGCCTTTATGAAACACCCTCAGATAATACCAAACGACGTTGATTCATCCACTGACTCTTCAGGCGATTCGCACCTACAGAACGCATATTTTTAGATGCAAGGAGGCTAACAATGCACCGCGCATATTTACTACTAACGCTATCACTTTTCCTCATCGGTTGTCAATCACAAACATTACAGGAACACCTGTTGGAAGCACCGCCGCCACTCATCAACTTCGCCTTGAGCCGCAACGGCGCGACCGCGGTTGCCTCACAATCTGTTCCTAACCACCGCCCGGAGGAAGTCATCGATGGCGACACCAATTCCGAGACGTGGGACGAAGGCAGCGGATGGGGATGCAGTTTGGAGCATCTGCGCACCTCAGATTTGAACAAGCGTCCCTATGTGTTAGTTGAACTCGCCAGACCGGTTGACATCCGCCGCATCGTCGTCTGGACGATTGACGCAGCGCAATACCCGGCTACGCAATTCGGTTTGAAAGACTATCGCATCGAGTATTGGCACGGCACAGGTTGGGGTTTAATTCCGTCCGGTGATACGAAAGATAAGCAGTATACGGCACGGAGCAACACCAAAGGCACGCGCGTTCATGAGATTCAGCAACGCCTTATTGCCCAGAAAGTGCGGCTTGTCCCGGTATCCTCAAACGATACCGTGCGCAATTACCAGCACATGGCGGGCAAACGTCCCGTTTACGCGGTGGAGGGCATCGCGCGGGTGATGGAGTTGGAGATCTGGGGGTATGCCGCGCCGATAGTTCATACTCTCAAGCAGCTCGCGCAAGGCATCCCCCCGGAGGCGATGAGTCAGTCTGTCCCGATGGAGGAAGCGCGCGCTGGACAACAAATCGGTGAACCGACGAACGAAGAGGCAATCCGCAGCGTCTTAAACCGATATGAATTAGGGTATGATACCGCTGACCTGGGGCAGGTGATGTCTTGTTTTTCGGATTCGTATCTGTCCAATGGGCGCACGTATCAGGACGTTCAAAGCAAGGCGGCGCGCTTTTTCGAGGCGCATCACCAGATCGACATGACGTTGTCAAACATCGACATCCATCCCAACATCGCCGATGACACGGCGATTGTGACTGGCATTTATACCTTGCAGCGCACCCCGAAAGCGAATGGGCAAGTGGAGCAAACGTCGGGGAAATTGACGTTGGTCTTGGCGAATGAAGATGAAACTTGGCGGATTATTCGTGCGGAGTAAGGGCAAAGTCCTAATAGCATCGTAGCGCGGGGGCCTGTCCCCCGCGATCGCTCAGGCAAACCGAAATAGCCTCGTAGCGCGGGGGCCTGTCCCCCGCGATCGTTCGGTCAAACCGAATAGCCTCGTAGCGCGGGGGCCTGTCCCCCGCGAATGCTCAGTCAAACCGAATAGCTCGTAGATCGTTCAGTCAAACCGAAACCGCCCGCAGCGGCCTTGATACAACCGATGCATGGCGAGGGACAGGCCCTCGCCCTACGACGCGCGGAAGTTATTTGGAAATGGAAATAGCGGGGTCCACATTAAGGTCCTACAGACCTTAGACATTGCCGTTCCGGGCGTGCTATAGACATTAAGGTCCTACGGACCTAAAGAGTAGGGGAGACCTTTAGCCTCGTAGCGCGGGGGCCTGTCCCCCGCGATCCCTCAGTCAAACCGAATAGCCTCGTAGCGCGGGGGCCTGTCCCCCGCGATCGTTCGGTCAAACCGAAACCGTCCGTTGCGGCATTGATACAACCGATGCATGGCGAGGGACAGGCCCTCGCCCTACGATACGCGGAGAGTGCGGCGCGGCATGGCGAGGGACAGGCCCTCGCCCTACGGTGTGCGGAAGCTATTTTGGAAACAGCGAGGGACAGGCCCTCGCCCTACGGCTGAGTAGGAGAGACCTCCTGGTCTCGATGCAATACGCTGGCGAGGGACAGGCCCCCGCCCTACGATGACCGGAAACTATGACTTCATGAAAACCTTCACGATGATTTTTCTCGGCTGTGTTGTGCTGCTACTCGTCGGTTGTGGGATATCTACCACAACACCGAACGTAATAACGCATCCGCACGCAGAACTGCAGACAGAGATCGACAGCGTTTTGCAAGATGCACTCTTCACCTCGGCGCACATCGGGATAAAGGTTGTCGCTGTTAAGACAGGAGAGGTGCTTTATGCGAAAAATGTCCACAAGCTGCACCACCCCGCCTCGACGATGAAGCTCATCACAGCGGCGGCGGCTTTGGCAAAATTGGGTCCTGACTTCCGGTTCAAGACGACGCTTTATGCCGATGCTATTGTCGATGGGCACGTGACAGGGAATGTCTACCTCAAAGGCAAGGCTGACCCGATTCTCCAAGAAGGCGCGTTGAGGGAAATGGTTAATGCTTTACGCGAGGCTGGTGTTCACTCAGTCTCCGGCGGTATCGTCGTTGATGAAACATATTTGGATTCCGTGCGGGAAGGCCCCGGATGGATGTGGGACGATAAGCCGTTAGGGTTGAGCGCGCTAGCCATCCGAGGCGGCGCAGTTGAGGATAGAGCCCTCGCCTGTGGCACTGTGCTGAAGGAGATGCTGCAGCGAGAAGGCATCGTTGTCAATGGAGAAGTATCTGACGGCACGGTGCCGCTGGATGCTGTCGTCATTGCCAAGCATCTGTCGCCGCCGTTGGCGGATATCCTTAAGTTGATGAACAAGCCGAGTGATAACGCTATCGCTGAGTTGATTTTCAAAACCCTTGGCGCGGAAGTGAAGGGTGAACCGGGAACGTGGCAAAAGGGGAGGCAGGTGATTGGCGAATTTTTGGAGGAAATAGATGCGGCGTTTCGGGTTGTGGACGGCTCAGGGCTCTCTCGTTACAACCTTGTCACGGCGGAACTGCTAGTGGACTTACTCGTTTTCGTTTACAATGATTTTGAACTGATGCCGGACTATGTGGCATCGCTGCCGATTGCTGGTGTTGATGGGACGTTGAAAAATCGGATGAAAGGTGTCCGGGCAGAAAGAGTGCTCCGCGCGAAAACAGGCACCTTAAGCGGAGTCTCCGCGTTGGCAGGCTATACCGTCACTGCAAATGGCGAGGTGTTGGCGTTCAGCATCCTTATTAGTCACTACGCCGGTCCGGCGGCACCTGCGCGGCGTATCCAAGATACAATCGGGAATTGTTTGACACGGTGGAGCCGGGACTGGTAAGCGCGATTACAGGGGTTGGCATACATCGTAGATTCAAAGGAAAAGTAGGAGAGACCTCCTGGTCTCGATGCTATAGGACTGTTGACATACGTCGTAGATTTAGAGGAAAATATGAAAGATGTCGTTATCGTATCCGCAGTGCGCACCGCTGTCGGCAAAGCGGGAAGAGGGACACTGCGAGACACGCGTCCTGATGAACTCGCCGCGGTCGCCCTGCGCGCCGCTGTTGAAAAACTATCAAACCTTGAGCCAGCGGCGATTGACGATGTCATCATCGGGTGTGCCTCGCCGGAGGAAGAGCAGGGTTACAACGTCGCGCGGGTTGCGAGTTTACGCGCAGGGTTACCCGTTTCTGTGTCTGCGATGACGCTCAATCGGTTCTGTGCATCCGGGTTGGAATCCATCGCCGTGGGTGCGGAGAGAATTTTGGCTGGGCGCGCGGAGGTAGTCCTCGCGGGCGGTGTAGAGAGCATGAGTCGCGTGCCGTTCGCCGAGAATCTCTCACCGAATCCGTATTTGATGGAACACGCCCCAGAGGCATATCTCAGCATGGGTTTGACAGCGGAGAACCTCGCGCAGAAATATGGCATCTCGCGCGAGGCACAAGACGCGTTCGCTTTGGAGAGTCATCGCAAGGCGATTCGGGCAATAGATAAAGGCAAATTCTACGCCGAAATCGTGCCTGTCCCGGTTGGCAAAATCGCCGAACGGAAACCTCTCTATCCGTTCTTCACCAGAGATGAAGGCGTGCGGCGAGATACGTCACTGGAAACGTTGGCATCCCTCAAACCTGTTTTCCGTGAGGACGGAACGGTGACAGCGGGCAATGCCTCACAGATGAGCGATGGCGCGGCGGCTGTCGTCCTGATGTCTGCCGAACGTGCAGAGAGCGAGGGATATCCCCCGTTGGCGCGGTTTGTCAGTTACGCAACAGCGGGCGTTCCGCCAGAGATTATGGGAATCGGGCCCGTGCCTGCAATTCCAAAAGCACTCCACTCCGCAGGGTTAACGCTGGAGGATTTGGACGTAATTGAACTGAACGAGGCATTTGCCGTGCAAGCACTCGCTGTGATTCAAGAGGCGGAATTGGCAGAAAAAAAAGTGAATCCGAATGGCGGCGCGATTGCGTTGGGACATCCCCTCGGCTGCACCGGGACAAAACTAACGGTGACGCTCATCAACGAGATGCATCGGCAAAACTACCGATACGGCATGGTGACGATGTGTGTCGGCGGAGGGATGGGGGCCGCCGGGATTTTTGAACGTTTGTAGTTCCGGTGCCTGAAGCGCGGGGGTTGTCCTCCGCAAGCCGCTTTGGCGGCATCAACACGGCGAGGGATATGCCCTCGCCCAACAATGTTAAAGTCTGTAAAGGAGAAAATATGCAAACTCACGTTTATCTCTCCATTGCCGGAGAAAATAGAATTGCGATTTACACGCTGGATGCTGGCACCGGCGCGATTGAATTTCAGGAAGACATCTCGGTGAGCGGCTCGCCGGGGCCGTTGGCACTCGCGCCGTGCGGTGAGTATCTCTACGCCGGACTTCGTTCCAGCCGGGAAATCGCCAGTTTCCGCATTGACGCGACTAGCAAGCAGCTCATCCTTTTGCGCACGGTTCAATTGGACGCGGACACTTGCTACATCGCGCCCGACAAAACGGGACGCTTTTTGCTCTCCGCCTATTACGGTGCAGGCAAGGTGACCGTGCATGCAATCGGCGAGGATAAGACGGTGAAAGGCGAACCTATCCAGACGGTGGAAACCGCGCCGCATGCACACTGCATCGAGACAGACGCGTCTAACCGATTCGTCTACGTGCCGCACACCGTGCCACGAAACGCCATCTATCAGTTTCACTTTAACGAAGAGACTGGCATGCTGTCCGAAAATAGCAACGGGCACTTGCATCCGGCTGAACCGATTGGCCCGCGCCACTACTGCTTGAATCCACACAAACCGATCCTTTATTCTTCCGATGAACAAGGCTCAAGTGCGAGCGTTTACGCAGTTGATGAAACGGATGGGAGTCTATCGCATCTGCAGACGCTCTCCACGCTGCCTGCAGATTTTGAGGGTGATAACACCTGCGCGCAGATTCACATCACGCCGAACGCGAACTTTCTCTACGTTTCTAACCGCGGGCACGACAGCATCGCCGTGTTCGCCATTGACGAGGAAAGCGGACAATTAACCGCGATTGGCCACCAATTAACCGAGCCCACGCCGCGCGTCTTCAATATTGACGAGACAGGGAATTTCCTATTCGCCGGTGGACTAGGTTCGGGCAAACTGGCTACTTATCGCATTGATGGGGAGAGCGGGGGACTCTCGCCGCTTGCAACCTATGCCATCGGCGAAAATCCGATGTGGGTGCTTTTTTTATGAGGGGGTTTCCTAACTCCGTTTCGGTATTTATCCCGCCTTGGAGAGCGGGCGAATACCGTAAGGCATCGGGCCCACCTCTTCGGTAGTTATCCCGCCTTGGCGAGAGGGCGAATACCTGCAGGCATCGGGCCCACCTCTGTAGTTCGGGAGCGCCTGCTCCCGAACGGGTCAGGATCTGGCGATCTTGACCTACAGAGGTGGGCTGTCGGCGAAAATCCGATGTGGGTGCTTTTTTTGTGAGGGTTGGAGCGCAGGCGCGGTTTCAAACCGCGCCTACCGGAACATCTTTGACCCACTCGCGATTTTCCTGATACCATCGGACAAGTTCCGTTATCCCCTGGCGAAACGTGACTTGCGGCCGCCATCCCAAAAGCCGTTCTGCTTTCTGGATGTCTGCCCAAGTCGCGCGGACATCCGCAGGGTGAAACGGATGATGCTCAAGATTCGCCTTTTTGCCGACGAGTTCCTCTATCAGGCGAATTGTGTCGATGAGGACAATTGGGCTATCCGAACCGAGGTTGATAATCTCGTAACCGAGGGGTTTCAAGCCTGCGATGACACCGCGGGCAATATCATCAACATACGTATAATCGCGCGAGGACTGCTTCCCATCGCCGTAAACGGTAACCGGTTCTCCTTCGCTAATCCACTTCACAAATCGGAACGCGCTCATATCTGGCCGCCCCGCCGGTCCGTAGACGGTAAAGAAGCGGAAAATCGTCGTGTCAATGTCATAGAGGTGGTGATGACTGTGGCAGAGTGCCTCCGCGCCTTTTTTGGAGGCGGCGTAAGGTGAAAGCGGTCCGTCCGTGTTTGCATCTTCACCGAACGGCAGCGGGTTGTTTTCGCCGTAGAGGCTGGAAGTGGAAGCCAAGACAAATTTTTTGATACCAAACTCACGGCAGAGTTCCAGCAGATTCAATGTGCCGGTTACGTTGGTATCAACGTAGACCCAGGGGTTCTGCACGGATTGCCGCACCCCTGCGCGCGCCGCGAGGTTGATTACCGCGTCAAAATCCACTTGTTTAAATACGTCGTTCAGCGCGTTTCTATCGCAGATATCCAAACGATGGAATTGGAAGATGCCCCGTTCCTGTAGTGCGCGCTCGCCTGAGCCCGCGGTCTGCAGTTGATTGAGTCTCCACGTTTTGACTGCCGTGTCGTAAGCATCGTTGAGATTATCCACGCCGATGACGGTGTGCCCATCCGCGAGCAAGAACTCAGTTACTTTCCAACCGATGAAACCGGCGCAGCCAGTGACAAGATATTTCATTAATTAGTGTTCTCCTTCAGCAGGCATATACATTGAGGGTGTTTCATAACTCCGTTTCGGTATTTATTCCGCCTTGGAGGGCGGGCGAAATACCGGCAGGCATTGGCCCCACCGCTGTAGTTCGGGAGCACCCGCTCCCGAACAGGTCAAGATCAGGCGATCTTGACCTACAGAGGTGATGTAGTCTGAAAACGCGCTTGAAAACCGCGCCTACCGGAGAGAAAAATTAGTCTTTACCCTGAGTGTCTCCGTTTAGGGTTGCCAAAAGCGTGTCAATTTCCGTTTTGAGTTCGGCGTAAACTTTCGGTTTAAAATCCGATTTTCGGTGGAAGACAAGGATGCCTTTCGGTGAGATGAGATAGAGATTCGGCTTCTCCTTCTCCGTTTGATACTTTTCATGGACGCGCCCTTTCCAATCCATCAGAAACGTGACAGGCGGCGGATTTTTCTTCAGTTGATTCCGAATGAACCACTTCGGGACAAACCCTGGCACACTCCGCAAATCGCCGACGATATAGGCGACTGTCCGTTTATCTTCGGCGTAATCCTTCTGAAACGCCGCCGCCCATTTATCGTCTTCTTTGCGGATTTTCCGGTTGCCCATGATGAGAAAGACCACTTTGCCGCGAAGTTTTTCGAGGCTATGCGATTTTTCTTCGGCATCTTCAAGCGTAAACAGTGGTGCTTCGTCGTTGATTTTTAGCGGTTTCGTCTCCGTTTTTTCCTCAGCAAAAGCGAACATCGCGATGCAGATGAAGGCGAAGAGCCAGAGTTGTTTCATGAGGAGGTTCTCCCTTGCGAGTTGTTTTTTGTTGTGACATTTTAGCATAATGGGTGGGTTTCTGTCAAGTTTTGGGGCAGGATTTCCAAGATTTTCAAGATTTGCAGGATGAGAGGGCTCTTGGCGATGCAAATCATCTATCTACCGTAGCGCGGGGGCCTGTCCCCCGCGATCGCCCGCGTGCCCCAGTGACTGTAGTTCGGGATCGCCTGATCCCGAACATGTCAAGATCGGGCAATCTTGACCTACAGAGAATAGGCTTTACCGTAGCGCGGGGGCCTGTCCCCCGCGATCTACCGATCGAAACGAAAAACGCCCGCAGCAAAGGCCCCGGACGTTTGCTGTCACGACCGGGGCACGGCGAGGGACAGGCCCTCGCCCTACGGTGGGAGGAGGGGTGTTTTAGGTGACGTAGCGCGGGGGCCTGTCCCCCGCGCTGCCAATTGTCTGAAGCAGGATTTCCACGATTTCCACGATTTCCAAGATTATCTCTCGCAACGAGTTTTTTGCAATGGACACCTCTTCAGGTCCTTTAGGACCTGCATGTCTATAGAAAAACAGATCTGCGACTGTTTTCAAGGTCCGTTAGGACCTTAATCCAGCGGCAGCGAGGTGAGCAGTGGCACATTAAGGGCTTACAGACCTAAAGAGACTTTCGGCGCGATACCCACCTAATCCTGAAAATCTTGAAAATCCTGCTCCAGACCTAGGCATGGCGAGGGACAGGCCCTCGTCCTACGGTTCGTGGGCACGGTTTGGATAGCGAAAAAAAAGCATATTAAGGTCCTACAGACCTTGGCAATCTTCGCGTCGCATTGTTCTATAGACATTAAGGTCTTACAGACCTAAAGAGACGTTTCGTCGGAATAAAAACCGCCTAATCCTGAAAATCTTGAAAATCTTGGAAATCCTGCTCCTATCTTGCAAATCCTGCTCCAGGCGAATGGGATCGCGGGGGCCTGTCCCCCGCGCTACGGTGAGCCGCAGCTGTCCTCTGACATCGCGGGGGACAGGCCCCCGCGCTACGGTGGACAGCAGCCGGCCCCTGACATCGCGGGGGACAGGCCCCCGCGCTACGGTGGACAGCAGCCCTCCTCTTCACCGTAGGGCGAGGGCCTGTCCCTCGCCACGCCTCGGTCTGAATAGAAGACATCGCGGACGTTTCTTCTGCGCCGCTATCCCCCAAAAAGCGGTAAGATATACGGCACTATCACCTTCTGGATGACCGTCAACGTCCCGAAGATGGAATAAAATCCGGCGCACAAAACTAAACCGATTTGTTTCCAGACAGGCGGTTGGATCTCCGGCGGTAAGAATTTCCGATTGACGTAGAGGGTGTGAAGCGAGGTAATCACGAGTAGGTAACCGCCGACCGTCGCTGATACTAAAATCATGAAAAACGGTTTGGCGAGATACATCGCGATGACTCCCCAAAGGATATAGACGACGAGAATCGGGTAGTAAATCCACTTCGCGCCGTGTTCTCCCAGTTTACGCGTGCCTTTAAACCCGGTCCAGATAATATCGGTATACCGACGCGGGACTCCGTCTACGCCGCCGAGTTGCGTTGAAAACAGCACCCAAAATCCACAAAGTAAGGTGAGATACCAGAGGTGCCTGCCGCCTTTTGCAGCGAGGCCTTCTGCTTGGAATGCTGCGGCAGACCACTGGTCGACCGCTTGGCCAGAAGGGACGAACGCTAGTGTTAGCATTGCCGGCAGCGCAAGCCCGATGAAACAGCCGATTAGCCAGATGTAATACTGCTCAAAGCGGACATATTTCCACCACTCTCGGAAGCGCGCGAGGTTTTCGGGGGTGATGCGGAATACCTTGCCCCAGTGCGATAACGTCACGTTTTGTCCGCCGATGATAGAGGGAATCGCGCCGACGAGACTGCTCATGCCCCAGCCTTTATCACGGACATAATTGGTAATGGTGACGTTGCCTAAGCCGCCACTCCCGGCGTAAGCGGCGAACGCGCCGAGCAACACCCAGTCTACCTGTCCGCCATCGGCTGACTGCGGCAACGCGCCGAAACTGAAGAAGCCTTTGACGACACTCCACCACACACTGGGCGGCACGAGAAACAGGTCGATGATGACGAGGTAGCCGATAATCCAGACTACCATGAAAAGTTGCACTTTCTCCAGCGCGTTGTAAATCTTGCCACCGAATAGGACGATACCCAAACAGATGAAAAAGATGGCGAAGGCAAAGAGACGCACCGTGCCGCCATCGGCATCTTGTGGCATATAGCCTAACCATGCGGCGGCGAGCGCGGTTGCGGCTGTCATTGCCCAACCGGGCCAGATGCCGAAGAAGTCAACGGCGGAATAGAAAATCGCCCAGAACCGCGCGCCCGGTTTGCATCGCATATAGCCGCTCAGCATCGGTTCGCCGCTATAGAGGGTATAGCGGATCGCTTCGGTGTTGAGGATCGCCTGTAGTAAAATCGCGAAGGTGGCAATCCAGAGTAGACGGCCTCCGTATTGTGCGGTAATCGCCGGACCGAGCAGCCATTCGCCACTGCCGATGGAACCGCCTAAGGCGATGATGCCGGGGCCCAGGATGCTCCGAAACGCTTTTCCGAATTGATAACGGGGCGGCGCGGGGAGTTCCGCGACTTCCCAATCCGGGAGCGCGCCGCCGTGAACCCGTTCGTGGGTCTGTCCGTATGTCTGTGCCATATTACCACTCCCAGAAAATCGCAACGCCCAACCTATCGGCGATGTCCGCGAGGCTTTGCAAGTGGTTGCGGTGGATAGGGATGCCGCTTTCTCGCCACTTGTCGTAGTTATTCCACTCGATCTCGCCGGGGAGGAACGCCTGTTCTACGCCTTCCGCCGTTTTCGAGGCGTGAATTTTGTCAATCGCCTGCTGAAGTTCGGCGGCGTATGCATCGTAATCCGTGAAACTCGCGACGTTTATCGCCATGAAGAAGTGCTCGGAAGGGTCATCGGCTTTGTTGGATGCCATCAAGCCGCCGCAGAGCGGTCCCGCCAAAATGCCCATGACGAGTGCGAGTCCGTAGCCTCTCGGACCGGCGGCGGGTGCGAGTAAACGGCTATTACCCGGGTCATCGGTAGGTTGGCCTCTGTCGTCCAAAAGCCATCCGTGCGGAATGGGTTTGCCATACATCCGCAGCGTGCCGATTTTCCCCCAAGCGGATGCGCCGCACGCCATGTCCAACACGATCGGATGTCCATCGCCGGTGGGGAGCGCGTAACTCATCGCGTTGTTTGCGACGACAGCCTCCGCGCCACCGGGTGCGGCTACGGACACCCGTCCTGTGTTCGTCGTTGAAAAACCGATGAGTTGTTCGGATGCCGCCATGATGGAATAGCATCCCGCTGCGCCGAAGTGCCCGGCGTTACGGACACCCGCTGCGGCCACCCCGGTCGTTTTCGCTTTCGCAATCGCTGTCTGCATCGCGAAGGTGCTAGCGAGGTGCCCCATCCCGTTATCGCCATCAATTACGGCGAAACTCGGTCCATCCGTAACGATGCGCAAGTCGGGTTTTGGATTCATCTTGTCCGCAAGCACTAGGTTTAGATATCCGGGCAAGGCGCGTGTGCCGTGTGAATGCACGCCGCGCAGATCGGTTTGCACCTGCAATTTCGCCATTTGTTCTGCGTCTTCGGGAGGGAGTCCAGCTTTTTCACAAAGCGTCTGGGCGAAATCGTGCAATTTCGTTGCGTCTACCACAATCTCCTGCATAAGGTTCTCCTGAATAGAGTGTTGTTTTCAGTTTAGCAGACATCGTTTTATGCGTCAAGGAGAAAATGGGAGGTGCGAGAGAAAAGGGTTCGCGGCGCGTAGTGCGAGGGCCTGTTCCTCGCGAAAATAACCGCTCGCGGCGGGAGCGATTGCATCGAGACCGGGAGGTCTCTCCTACCGGAACGCATCGGGCCCACCTGTGTAGTTTGTGATCGCCTGATCACAAACAGGTCAAGTCAAGCCCACTTCTGTAGTTTGTGCTCGCCTGATCACAAACGGGTCAAGTCGGGCCCACCTCTGTAGTTTGTGCTCGCCTGATCACAAACGGGTCAGGATCAGGCGATCCTGACCTACAGAGGGGATGAGGTTTGACAGTCAAACGCATGGCGAGGGACAAGCCCTCGCCCTACGAAAAAAAATGAAGATGAGGCATGGCGAGGGACAGGCCCTCGCCCTACGAAAAAAATGAAGATGAGGCATGGCGAGGGACAAGCTCTCGCCTTACGAAAAAATGAACCTACTGCGCGCCTTTCAACGCGCCCCAGGTTGTCGTCACTTTCCCTGTCGGTTCAACGGGAGTTGTGGGCAATGCGCCGACGGTTTTGCGGAAATACACGTCATCTTCGACATCGTTTGGGCCTGCCCAGACCCAGAATGCTGTAGAATCCGGGTCTTTCAGGATTTCGCGCATCGTATCTGCACCGAATCCCCAGATGCCCTCGCCAAACGGGTCCAGTTGCGTGGCGTTATCCCAGCCGCTGTCGTCAAAATCGGGTTGTTCCCATCCATCGGTGCGTTCCTCAATAGGAACACCCGCGTTTGCCTTCCAAGTCTCGTCTGATGGGATATACGTGCCATCGTCAAGGATGACATCAAACAAGGCACCGCCGCGCCCGGCATCACCGGGTTCGGCATCGTGCACGTAGACAGCGATGACAGCATACCCATCGGGCATGTCAAACTCGGTGACGCTGGCTTCCTGCCAGTTATTGCCTTCCGCGACTTGCTCGCCGTTGACGAAGCCTACCCAGGAATTATCGCCGTTGATGCGCAGTGTCGCCGCCCACAGGCTAGCCGTGGCCATCGCGAGAATCAGAAGTGTTGCAACAAAAAGTCTTTTCATTGATGAATCTCCTTTTCAGTTTTATGCAGTAAGGCGAGTTCAGGCGAACTCGCTCATTCGTAGGGCGGGGGCCTGTCCCCCGCCATGTATTGTTACTCATTCGTAGGGCGGGGGCCTGTCCCCCGCCATGTATTGTTACTCACTCGTAGGGCGGGGGCCTGTCCCCCGCCATGTAGAGAGAATGAGATGGCTACCTTGCCATCCGCTTAACTCGCGCCCATGTCGTCGCGAGTTTATCTTGGGGTTCAACTGGGAGTGTGCCGATGGCGTAACGGAAATAGATGTCGTCTTCCGCGTCATTCGGTCCGCACCATGCCCAGAATGCTTCACAATCCGGGTCCTTCAGGATTTGGCGCATTTGCGCGGCCCCGAATCCCCAGATGCCGCCCCCGAATTGTTCGTAAATTTCGAGTTCGTCTTCCCATTTGCTGTCGTCAAAATCGATTTCTTCCCAGCCGTCCTTCCGGTCTTCGATGGGTTTGCCGGTATCACACCGCCAGCCTTCTTCGCCGGTGCCGATGTATTCCGGTGCATCGTCGAGAATGATGTCGGCGAGAAACCCGCCTCTGCCAGCGGCACCCGGTTCCGCGTCGTGGACGTAGATGGCAATGAGCGCAAACCCTTTGTCGAGTTTAAACTCGGTGACGGTGGGCTGCTGCCAATTGTTGTTCGCGGCGACTTCTTCGCCGTTGACAAACGCGACCCAACTGTTATCGCCGCTGATACGCAGAACGCCGTTTTTAGGCTCGGCGTTTACAGCGGGAGTGAGAAGCATTCCGATGAGCAAGAATGCAAGTATTAAACGTCCCATAGATTGGGTATTCATAAAACCTCCGTTTTTTGTTAATTTTGGTAGGCGCAGTTTGAAACCGCGCCATTCATCAGGACAGACGCAAATGCTATTATTCTGCGCCGGTCCTCTTCATTTCAAATTCGCGATAGAGCGAAAGCACCCCATCGGCGGTGTTGTCGTTGAAGAGACTCCGCGCGTAGGGTTCATAAGGCGCATACTGCGTTTTAAAATAAGAGACGACAGATGCCTGTTTGGGTTCAATCCGATTTTCCTCAATTGCTTCACATAAAGCACGATAGGGCGGCCAGCGGCGCAACTGTTCGTGGAAAATGAGTTCTGCATCCGCGCCCGCATCGGCGTAAATCTTGCCTAAAGGCGTGAGCGCGTAGGTGACTCGTCTTCCTACCGGCTGTTTCTCTACCAAGCCGAGGATAGTCAGATTATCCAACGCTTTGCGGACACCGGTATCTCCCGTTTTCCAATCGCGTTCTTCCAACCATCGGCGGAGGATGCGGCGCGTCCGGTTGGGACAGGCACTGACAGCCGCTGCCGTAATCTTCATTGCCCTGTAAACGCGGGCGGAATAGCCTAACAAGGCATCTTCAATTTCCCACGCCTCCCACAGGCTGAGTGCCGATTGCCGGTCGGCGATGTAGCGCGCTTCCTGCGTCTCTTGCAAGAAATGGAAGTTCCCCGTGCCGAATTGTGTTTGCGCGAGGCGGAGGCGCGGCAAACGGCGGAGCCACTTCTCCAATTCATCAGGAAAACAGATAAATTCGGGAAACCCCTCAAGCGTTTTACATTGCGGCTGCGCATCAAGTTGTAAGCGTGACTGATGCTTCCCGGTGCCGCCGATGATGCAATTCCCTTCCATGCCAAAGGCATCTAACAGCACGGAGGTGTATTTCTCACCGGGCGCGATGCGCGATAAAACGTGTGGACGTAGCGCGCGCCAATCGATGAGGAGAATCTCCAGTGACGTTTCCTGCCGTTGCCATTCGTGAACGCTTTCGTCAAACCCGTTGAGAGAGACGCAGACGATGCCTTTGCACGCCAGATCACGGGCGGCTTGCAGGCGGCGTTCGACATGCAAATCCGAGAGAGTTGCGGCGCGTTTTTCAAAAAATTTCGCTTCCAATAGATAGCGGTTCGCGCCATCCCACAAAATCCCATCGCACTGATAGAGCGTGCCGGAATCGCCATACAGGCAACTTGACCATTCCTGAACCTCTAGACTCCGCACGGAGTTGTAATAACTGAGGATCAGGTGCTCGAAGGCGTTCCCGCGTTTTGAAGGCGAAGATGGCAACGCAATTTTCGGCGAGGCTTTGCTGCTTAAGACGAAGGGTGCGGCTTCCTCTTTCAAAGCGGTAGTCAAGGTTGTGGGATGTGCGTAGATATATGCCATCTTGATTTCCAAGGTTTCCGTGCTGTCGGCGGGTCCTCCGGGTCCTGATTCCGTCCTTCTTGTAGGCGGGACATCCTTGTCCCGATATGATATTGCATCGAGACCAGGAGGTCTCTCCTACGGGGACAAGGGACATCCTTGTCCTGATTCCGCCGTTTTTGTAGGCGGGACATCCTTGTCCCGATACTCTTCTAGTAGGCGGGACATCCTTGTCCCGATATGATATTGCATCGAGACCAGGAGGTCTCTCCTACAAGGCCAAGGGACATCCTTGTCCTGATTCCACCGTTTTTGTAGGCGGGACATCCTTGTCCCGATACTCTTCTAGTAGGCGGGACATCCTTGTCCCGATATGATATTGCATCGAGACCGGGAGGTCTCTCCTACGGGGACAATAGCCCTCCGGGTGCGGTATCCTAGAGAGCCAATCGGCCGGCGAGGTCTGCCACGAATTGATAGGCGACGCGTCCGGAACGTCCGCTTGAGGATGCTTCCCACTCCAATGCGGCGCGCCGTAACTCCACCGGCGGAACGGAAATGCCCCGTTTTTGTGCGTAATGCGAAACGATTTGTAAATAGGTATCCTGCGAAATCCGATAGAAAGCGAGGCGCAGACCGAACCGGTCGCTCAAGGAGACCTTCTCTTCGGTTGCCTCGCGCGGATATAATTCGTCTTCATCGTTCTGTGGATACTGATTTTCACGCACTTGTCGAGGCATCAAGTGCCGGCGATTGGAGGTGGCGTAAATCAGCACGTTATTGGGACAAGCGGCGATGCCGCCTTCCAGCATCGCCTTCAGTTCGCGATATTCGGGTTCGTCTTCGTTAAACGCCAGGTCATCGCAGAAGAGGATGTATCGTTCCGGACGTTCCCACAGCAATTCGGCGATATCTTGCAGGTGCGCGAGCCCCTCTTTCCCGATGCCGATGAGACGGAGTCCGTCGTCAGCATAGCGCGCCAACATCGCTTTCACGAGAGAGGATTTGCCGGTGCCTCTGTCTCCCCAGAGTAGTGCGTGATTTGCGGGGAGTCCGCGTAGAAATTGCCGCGTATTCCGGTCTAACGCCGTGCATTGCGCTTCTATCCCGATGAGGTCTGCACTATCAACGAGGTGCGGGTGTTTCACTGGCACGAGGGTTTGTGTCCGCCACCGAAAAGCAATGTAATCGTCAAGGCAGTTGTCTGCAATTGCGGTTTGCGCGTCCAAGCGGGTTAGCAAATTGTCCACTTTTTCCAGCAGTTGCGTGAAAAGAGGGAGGATGTCCTGCATGTTCGGTGAAGGCGAAACTTCATGGTGTTTCTGTGTAGACATCGTTGACTATCGTTCCTCTCGCCTACTGAAAACTTGTTTCAGCCATTCGGTGAGTTCATCATCCCTAGCAATTGCTCTCAACAGCCAAAGCCCGCCTAGTCTGACTCCCCATGCTATGCTGAGGATAATGAAAATTGTCACCATAACTGAGCTTAAGAATACCTGAAGCAGGAATCTCAATATCATTTCCATGTCACAAAACCTCATAGTTCAGCTATTTAGTGCATTTTACCACATTTTGGGGAAATCTGTCAAACAAATTTTATTTTTCGTTTAAATTGCCCGACATCGTGCAGTCTCAAACTGAATTTGTCCGTTTCCGTGCAAATATCGCCGCGTTTTGCGGTTATGGGGTTGGCATATAAATTGCTGAAAGTGTTTCATAAATCGCTCCACGTCGCGGAGACAGGCCCCGCGATACGGTGAAAAAAACACCTCTCCTTCACGTAGGGCAAGGGCCTTTCCCTCGCCATGCTGCGATCGCGGGGGACAGGCCCCCGCGCTACGGTAAAAAACGGTTTTCTTCACCGTAGGGCGAGGGCCTGTCCCTCGCCATTGTTCCGCGCGCCAGACCGCTTTCAAGAAAACATTTCCGAAAAGAGAGGAGCTCACTCATGAAAACACCGCAACTTTCCATCTTCACGCTATTAGCAATTCTTACCGTGCTGCTGCCAACTGACGCTGCGGATTATACACGTTATACACAGTGGCAATTGCCGGAAAGTGCCACCGCGCGCATCGGTAAAGGCATTATACGGGACATTGCCTACTCTCCCGATGGCACCCGGCTCGCTGTCGCAACAACTATCGGCGTTTGGCTTCACGATGCACGGACATACCAAGAAGTAGCCCTGATTTCGATACGTTCGCTCACAGCGATGGTATTCTCTCCAGATGGGAGGATGCTCGCGACGGCGCATTACGGTAATCCTATCCAGATCTGGTCTGCACGTTCCGGGCAGAGTCTCGCGACGTTCACCGGGTATGTCAGCGATGTGAACGCGCTCGCCTATTCTCCTGATGGCGAGACGCTGGCTGTCGCAGATGCTTCGGAAATCCTGCTGTGGAATGCCAAAACGGGCAAACAGCGCGCCGTGCTGCAGGGAGGTGCAAAAGCCATCGCCTTCTCGCCAGATGGAGACACTTTATTCAGCGTCGGTGAGGACAAAACGATTCGACACTGGGATGCAGGCACAGGCGAAGCCTTGGATGTCACTGAGATAAAGTTAGGCAAGATATCTGATATCGCGTTCTCGCCAGATCGAACCCTCCTTGCCAGTAGCGAGTTTAACGCCAACATAATTGAATGGTGGACTGTGCGAACAGGACAGCGTCAAGCAGTTCTCAAAGGACCTGAGCGGCATGTCGATTCCATTCAGTTCTCACCCGATAGCCGCTTATTCGCCAGCGCAGGAAGTAGATGGGACGATGTTGTGTCTGAAGATGTAGGCGAGATTCGGGTATGGAATGCCTACACGGGTGAACCCCACGTAACGCTTGGTGGACATCAGCGGTGGGTAAACTCCCTCGCGTTTTCACCGGATAGCAAAACGCTTGTCAGTGCAAGTTCAACCGAGGTGTTGTTATGGGATACACAGACGTGGCAATTGCAAGATACGCAAGACCGGTTTCAAGGACATACGCGATGGGTTGAGTCCCTGGCGTTCTCACCAGATAGTGCCATGCTTGCAAGCGGCATTGGGAACGAAATCTGGCTGTGGAACGCACAAACTGGACGACTACAAAATATCCTCGCTGACCACTGGTTAACCGTTGAGTCGTTAGCGTTCTCACCAGATGGACAGCTACTTGCCAGTGCGAGTATAGAAGAAATTACATTACAAGACCTCGCGACCGGACGATATGTCCCTTGGATTAGACTGCGCGGTAACTGGAATTCCCCTGTCGTATTCTCACCGAATGGACAAACGCTTGCGATGCGGAGATTCCACGGGCCAATCTGGCTGCGGGATGTAAAGACCGGAGAGTTGCAGGTTATCCTTGAAGAGGATAACTATTCGGTTGATGCCCTAGTCTTTTCGTCCGATGGCAAAACCCTTGCTGGCACAGGCAGAGATGGAAATGTTTGGCTGTGGGATGCTGAGACCGGTAAACGCCACGATACACTCTATGGACACAGGAAGCCGTGCTATAGTCTAGCCTTCTCGCCGGATGGGAAAACCCTCGCCAGTTGTAGCGAAGATTGGACGATTCGGTTGTGGAACGTAGCGAATGTAAAAGATGGCCGTTTCAGAAGTTTCCTGCGGGGACATAGCGATGCAGTCCTCTCTGTCGCCTTTTCGCCGGATGGGCGGTTACTCGCCAGCGGGAGTGTCGATGGAACAGTCAGGTTATGGGATACAGATTCGTTTCGGCACCGTGCTACGCTGAGTGGACAGTCAGACAGTGTCACTTCTGTCGCCTTCTCCCCCGATGGCCGCACGCTTGCGAGTGGCAGTGGGGATGGCACGATTCTTTTATGGGAAGTGCCACCGTCGCCTGCTGCTTTTGTTCGCATTGAACCTTCCCATATAGCGGCACCACCAATTGGCGAGTTCCTCCATGTCAACGTGAACATCTCCGGTGGAAAAAATGTGCGCGGCTATCAACTCACCGTGCAGTTTGAACCCGCTTTGCTGCGTTACGTTTCTAGCACCAACGGCGACTATTTGCCCGGTGACGCGTTTTTTGTCCCGCCGATTGTGAAGGGTGAGCAGGTAACCCTTATCTCAACTTCGCCAGCCGGTGTCGGCGACGGTGATGGAACCCTTGCCACGCTCACGTTTGAGGTAATCGGCAGAAAAATGTCAGCGTTGACGCTTTCAGAAGTTCTCCTCTCTGACAGCGCGGGCAAAACTTCAGAATCCTTTGTCCAAAACGGATGGCTGCTTGAACCTCCCTGGGATCTGAATTTTGATGGTGTCGTGAACGTTCAGGATTTGGCAATCGTTGCGGCGCATTTCGGGGAGACGAACGCGGGCGCGGCAGATGTCAATCAAGATAACATTGTTGACATCCGCGATCTCGTCATCGTTGCCAGTGGGTTAGATATCGCAGTAGGTGCGGCACCTGAGCCGTTTTTACTGCCCACGGCAACTGTCCTATTGCCAAACTATCCGAATCCGTTTAATCCGGAAACGTGGATCCCGTATCGGTTAGCAATCGGTGGGGATGTGACGCTGACGATTTATGATGTCCACGGAAAAACTGTCCGGCAATTTACGCCGGGTTACCAACCTGCCGGTGCTTATCAACGCCGAAGCCGGGCGGCGTATTGGGATGGGAAAAATGAACTCGGTGAGCCGGTCGCGAGTGGTGTCTATTTTTATACTCTGACGACAGCGGATTTCAGTGCAACGCGAAAGATGTTGATAAGGCGATGAACCTAGATGTTTTTCACGTAGGGCGAGGGCCTGTCCCTCGCCATGCACCGATCGCGGGGGACACCCGCTCGGATGCGCGTATGGCATCCGAGCCCCCCCGCGCTACGGTGAAAAAAACGCCTCTCCTTCACGTAGGGCGAGGGCCTGTCCCTCGCCATGCAGCGATCGCGGGGGACAGGCCCCCGCGCTACGGTAAAAAACGGTTCTCTTCACCGTAGGGCGATGGGAAAACAGGTCCCTCGCCATGCGTTTTGCTGGCAGACCGCATCACCTTTGTAGTTCGGGATCAGGCGCTCCCGAACTACAGAGGCGGGCATCGCTCGTACTGAGAACGGGACGGCGCGCCAACGGATTTATGAAACACCCTCAATTTAGTGACTTTAGGCTCCTCCGTACGAAAAAAGCCACTATTGGCAAAATGCAACAGTGGCTTAAGAACGAATTTATTGCGATTCAACGATTCCCAATCTCCTGAGTTCCTTGAGAGTCTCAAGAGATTCTTGGTTGGCAGGATGGGGAAAGAAGCGCACCATTCCCTCCATGTGAGTTATCTGCTCGTCGATCGTCAGACGCTCATGCCTATTGGCTCTCAAATCCAACTCAATAAAGGAGATGACTTTAGGCGTTGCACCATATTCCTCAATTAGTTGAGTATGTATGGCTCCAATCTGCGTCATAAAATCTTTCTGACCATTCTGTTTTTCCGGCGTTGACTCGTGCTGTTGCCGCAGGGTGTCCTCATGCACGTGCGTATCGGCCGGGGTGTGAGAATGAACATCATTATCCGCCCAGTCGTAGTTATCCAGCATAGGCGGCGTATTTTCTACATTCTCTTCAGGAACCTGGTCTTCAAGCGTTTCGGGGACAGGCTCAGGCTGCCCATCAGTGTCCTGAGCGGGTAATCCTGTTTCCTGCGTCGTGCCTTGCGGCACATTGTTAATAGGTTTCTCTACGGTGCGCGGAACTTGTGGGAGACTCTCGTCAAATGCCCTTTTTTCCCGCTCAAAGTAAATCATCCATCCGGCTAACATGAGTAGGCAGGCGATACAGGCTACGATAATATGTCGCATATCAGAATCCTTTTAGAGGAGGTGTAGGCAATGTAATTGCCTACACCTAATCCGGTCTAGATACGGTGGCTTCCCCTACGGGAATGCATCGCGATTCGGAGGGCGCGCCGGCCTATTGCATCGAGACCAGGAGGTCTCTCCTACCGGAAAGGCATTGAGACCGGGAGGTCTCTCCTACTGGGAAGCCATTGAGTTATGAAACACCCTCATATTACTGAGATGCTCCGACGTTGACGTAATCGCCGCGCAGCTCAAAGAAATGTATGGTTTCTCGACTTGTCCGGTTTGGCAGGTCAAGATTAATCGCTCGCGGTCCTTCTAAGGTATGATAAAGGTTCGCGTCTTCCATGCTGGCGAATTCAAATTCAACGTATCGGTGCGGCGATTCCCCGTAGTAGTTATCATAGGAGGCTATCCGCTGCACCTGCTCAGGTTCAGAGAGTTCGGGCGCGATAGTGGCTACCCAATCCAGATAAGCGTCTTTGCCGCCCAGCGGGTAATCGATTAAGTAAACCACCTTAATCGTGCGTTCCGGGCCTAGCCTCTCTGCGTAATCCGAACGTTGGATGAGCACGTGATTGCTTGATTCACTACTCTGGTCTGGCAGTGCCTCAAAGACCGCGGCGATTTCCGGTCTGTTCATATATGTCATCGCATCGACGAAACTCGCGAATTCAAATTCAACGAGCCGATGTGGATTCACACCGTAATAGTTATCGTAGGATGCGACTCGCTGCAGTTCTTCGGGTGCAGAGAGTGCCTCGGAAACGGACGCAACCCACTCAAGGTATGCGTCTTTTCCGCCGAGCGGATAATTAATGAGCCACACCAATTTTACTGGCGTTGCCTCCATCTCCGGCGCAGCGGATTCTTCAACAATCGGATTCGCCGGTGGCATCGTCACGCCTGTGATGACCTGTTGTGCTGAATCACAGCCGACGAAAGCCACCAAGATAGCGAGAATTAGTAGCGTTCCTAGTTTCAATCTGATTTGCATGATGTTCTCCTTTGCAATTGAAATTAATAGAGTGTAAACGTTTAAAGTTTACCATATCCCTCGGCAAAATGCAAACGTTTTTTTACGAATTCCAGATTTCCTCCGGTGCATCCGAGCGATGATTCACGACGCGGGCCAGCACGAACAACAAATCCGAAAGCCGATTGAGGCAACGGATGGCTTCAGGATTAACCGATTCTTCATTCGCCAGGCGGACAACGCAGCGTTCGCTTCGGCGGCACACGGTGCGCGCGATATGCAAAATCGCGCCGCCAGGGCTCCCACCCGGCAAGATAAAATTTCTTAGCGGCGGAAGTTCTTCTGAAATCTTGTCAATAGCTTCCTCCATCTCTGTCGTGAAATCCGCGGAGATGCGCAACTCGGCGGACTTGGTATGAGTATCCGGTGTTGCCAAATCCGCGCCTAACGAAAAGAGTTGGTTCTGAATTTTCGCGAGAAGCTCGGAAACGTCGGCATCCGCAATCAACGTTTGTGCATAGCCGATGTAGGCGTTGAGTTCATCAACCGCACCGATTGCTTCGATGCGTAGCGCGTCCTTCCGGGTCTGCGCGCCGCCATAGAGCGCGGTATCGCCAGCATCCCCGAATTTTGTGTAGATTTTCATATCGGTCTAGTTTATACTATTTTCAAAAAGGAGTCAAACGAATTATGCAAACCGTGATTGAAAACGTCAACGTCGTCGATTTGCGCGTGCCGACATCGGATACGTTGTTGGGTTCCGATCCGTTTCACAAAAAACCGAACTATTCCGCTGTGCTTACTACGCTAGAAACGAACACGGGACACACCGGCACCTCTGTCGCCTTCACCGCCGGCGCAGGCAACGACTGGATTGCCTACGGTGTCAGCGACCTCGGGCAACTGCTGAGCGGTATGTCTCTTGATAACTTCATGGATGACCCGGGTGCATTCCATCGGCTTCTCATCGATCATCATCAGTTACGCTGGCTTGCCGATGGTGTCAACCGGATGGCGGCAGGGAGCATCGTTAATGCAATGTGGGATGTGTGGGCGAAACGCGCAGGAAAGCCGATGTGGAAACTGCTCGTGGATTTGCCACCGGAAAAGATTGTCCAATGCATCGATTGGCGGTATCTCCGAGATGCCCTCACCCCCGATGAGGCACTCCAAATTCTCACTGACACCCAGGCTAACACGCGCCAGCGCGAACAGGCACTCTTTCAACACGGCCCAAAGGCATATTCCACTGCCGGTTGGCTCGGCTTAACCGATGCACAGATTATTGAGACGGTGAACCAGGTCAAAGCAGTTGGTTTTGACTGCTTCAAAATGAAGGTTGGACAAAATCTCGCTTTTGATAAGCGGCGGCTTGCCTTTATTCGGGAGGCAATCGGCGAGGACGCGCAGTTAATGCTGGATGCCAACCAGATCTGGGGTGTTGACGAAGCAATCGTCTACATGGAAGAATTAACGGCGTTCAACCCGACGTGGATTGAGGAGCCTACCGCGCGCGACGATGTCCTCGGCTTTGTGAAGATTTCGCGTGCGTTAGAAAAACACGGCATCGGTGTCGCGGCGGGGGAGCAGGTGCCGTCGCCTGTCGTCTTCAAGCAGCTGCTCACCAGTGGCGGCATCCAGTATTGCCAGATCGATGCGACGCGTCTCGCCGGTGTAAACGATGTGTTGGCAATTATTTTAATCGCCGCGAAGTTCGGCGTGCCAGTCTGTCCGCACGGCGGCGGTATCGGGCTCTGCAACATGATCCGACATTATGCAATGTGGGATCAGATTTGCGTTTCGGCGCGCTCCGATACGCAGGTTGTAGAATACTTAAACTTCCTACAAGAGGAGGTTTTCCTTGAACCCATCCAAGTTCAGCGAGGCGCGTATGTCGCGCCGACTACACCCGGCTGGGGACTTGAGATGCACGAGGATTTCGTCGCGGCGCATACGTATCCGACAGGTGCCGTTTGGCAGGGGCGCGAGGCTTCCGGCGGTGTGACATTTTTGGCGTAGTTAAACTGTCATCGTTTGGCATTTTCCGCGGCGTGTTTATACGCTGCCGCGCCGGAGGCTATCCAGTTACTAACGCCTGTCATCAAAAACCGCACGCCGGCCTGCACATATTTTTCGACGGTGGCATTCGTCGTCAATGTCCCTGCGACGCGTCCTGCCGCTTGGATACGCGCGAGCGTCTCGTCAAGTGTCCGTTGAACGTCGGGATGTTCGTAGTTGCCGATGTGCCCCATGGAAGTTGCCAAATCGGAGGGTGCGACGAAGAAAACGTCAATGTGTTCCACGGTGAGGATTTCGTCCAAGTTGTTAACGGCGGCAATATCCTCAACGAGGACGACGAGCAGCGTTTGCGAATTCGCCTCCGCGAAATAGTTGTCCACGCCGTAGCCTTGCCGACTCGTATACATTCCGCGGTGCCCGATGGGTGCGAACTTCGCGCCATCTACGACGTTTTGTGCCTCTGCCTTCGTGTTAACATGCGGCATCGCGATGCCCATCGCGCCGCAATCTAGTGTGCGGTAGATAAGCCCCTGGTCATTCCGATTAACGCGCACGAGGGGAGTCATTCCCCACAGATCGCAGGCGCGCGTCAGATCACCGAGTTGCGCGGGACCGACGCGGCCGTGTTCGCCTTCCAGCCACACGCCATCAAATCCGAGCGGCCCGAAAGCATCGATGTCGTCGGCGTTCGTTAGGCCGGAGACGACGTATGCGAGTTCGCCATCGGCCAGTTTTTGTTTAATTCGGTTCGGTCTGAGTGTTGTCATGAATTCCTCCTGTCAATTGGTTAACTCTTTCCGGTAGGAGAGACCTCCCGGTCTCGATGCAGTTTCTCCTATCAATTGGTTAACGCGCTGCCTCTATAGGAGCGTGATGAGGGTGCGGGTTATTCGTCATCCTCGTCTTCGGATGGCCAATCTTCGGCATTGAGGGCTTTAATGCGTTGCCGGAATACCCTGTCGAAGAGTTCAAGTTTCTCGGCGAGCCAAGCGTGCTGATTTGGCCAGTCAGCTTCGTCGGTTGGATTGGTATCCTTTTTGTGCAACGATACCCGACAGGATTTTTTACCGGGTAATTCGTTCCATTCAAGCGAGGTGTCAAATTCTTGCTCAATTTCCACCGCCTGTTCTTCCAGTAGATGGAAGTGTGCCGTGGCATTTGGGCCTCGCATTCTGAGGCGGATACTGATTTGTGCCTTTTGCGGACTCAGGGTTGCATATAGCCTGAATTCGGGACGGCCAATGCCAAAACCTACGAAAGTCTTTTCAGAGGATTTCCGGATTTTGAACTTACTTGTCTGCTCAAGTAAGTGCTCACGGAATCGACTCCAAAATCGCGTACGCCAATCGCTGTCATCGTCATCTATCACCGGAGATGCCCAGTCCTTTGGACTAGAGACGACATTAAACTCCACTCCATAAGCTGAGTCTTCGATCGTCCAAACCTTAACCTCCACGCCGAAGAATTGATAGAGATCGTCCGTAATTTCGTTCAGCCAGTTAAGGGTTTCGCGGTGCTCTTCGGTGAATCCTGCTGCGACCCAGACGATGGTAGCCGCATCTAGACCTGTTGCATAAGTCAAGACCTGTCCGAGGTGCTTGTGGTCTGCCCTATTTAACTGATTCTCAACTAGCACCCAAGAGTTGTCATCCGTGTTACGACATAGGATGTCAGCACGAAATAAGCCAATGTTTTTTTCCTTTTCCACAAACTGAAGGTCTACGTTCAAGGCATCGGCAAGGATAGACAGGTTCTCCTCCTTGGCCATCCACGGTGTGAAACATTTGGATTCCTTAGCCCAAACTTCGCGTGGGTTAACGGGTTGCAGGCGAGTGATTTTCTTAGTCATCGGGGTTAGTTCCTCCTTTAGAAAATATCGTAAAAGCGATCTGATAACCGCTAACTTTATTATAGCATAAATCGCTTTTTTTTGGATAATTATTTTTTAGAAAATTGTCCCTTTCACCGTAGGGCGAGGGCCTGTCCCTCGCCATGCCGCGGTGTCGCCAGAAAACGTCCTCTGCCGCTGGACTTGAGCGGTTCTAGTTCGATCGGGAGATCGCGAGGGACAGGCCCTCGCGCTACGGATAGGGGCGGTTTCTTCTTAAATCCTAACGGACCTTGGAGCGAGTGATACGTATTTTTCTCTTTCCGGTAGGAGAGACCTCCCGGTCTCGATGCGGGTTATTCGTCGTCCTCGTCTTCGGGTTGTCAATCGTCGGCATTGAGGGCTTGAACGCGATGTCGGAATACCTCGTCGAAGAGTTCAAGTTTCTCGGCGAGCCAAGCGTGCTGATTTGGCCAGTCAGCTTCGTCTGTTGGATTGGTGTTACGCTTGGTTAAGACCAGGGCGTTAGACTCTTCTCTCCACTCAAGTTGTTCGCCATCACACAGTTCGCCGATTTCGTTCTCAATTTCCTCCTGATCTATTATCAAGAGGTTGAAATGTGCTTCGGCGTTTGGTCCGAACATGTCAAGGCGGACGACTAACCGATTATTTGACGTGCTCATCAATGCCTTCAACCTAAATCCAGCTGTGCCTATGGCAAAAAACACGAAGGCTTTTGGAACAGGTCTGGGAGCATTGATCTGGCGGTTTGTCTGGCTCACGTGTTCACCGAATGCAGTCCAGAATCTTTGCCGGAGTAGTGGTAGTCCAGATAACTCTTCGCTTCCTGCTTGTTGTGCACTCTGACCGACAGAGCGGATCCAATTATTGGGCTTGGAAACGATATTAAATTTCGGGGCAGCCCGTGAATCTCCGATTTGCCACAATTCAATTTCCACACCGAAGAACTGAAAACGTTCATCCGTAATCGCGTTCAGCCTGTCAAGAGCCGCACGGTGCTTCTCTTGGAAGGACTTTGCAATCCATACAAATGCAGTTGCCTCCGGGCGTGCTGCTGCGTAGGTGAGAATTTGCCCGAGGTGCGTATGGTTAGTTTTAGTCAACTGGTTCTCTATCAGTACCAAGGAGTCATCGGTATTTCGGCACAGTAGGTCGACTATGCCTGACTCAACGTTTACCTCGCGTCCCTCAAGTTCCAGTTCCATGTTCAGTGTTTTCGCAAGGATAGAGAGGTTTTCCTCCTCGGCCAACCACGGTGTGAAGTCAGTAGCCTCGTTGGGCCAGACCTCTCGCAATTCAACGCGCTCAAGGCGGCCAAGTTCGTTAGACATTAGGTGTCATGTCCTCCTTTAGAAAGTATCGTAAAAGCGATTTGATAACCGCTAACCCTATTATAGCATAAATCGCTTTTTTTTCGATAATTATTTTTTAGAAAATTGTCCCTTTCACCGTAGGGCGAGGGACAGGCCCTCGCCATGCTGCGGTGTCGCCAGAAAACGTCCCTTGCCGCTGGACTCAAGCGGTTCTAGTTCGATCGCGAAATCGCGAGGGACAGGCCCTCGCGCTACGGACAGGAGCAGGATCACGAGGGACAGGCCCTCGCGCTACGAAGATGAGACGGTTTCTTCGCGCAGACGCGGGACGAGGACCGCGGTGAATCGTTCAAGCGTCTCAGCAAGCCAGATATGCTGATGCGGCCACTCGTCTTCGTCCGTTGGATCGGTGTCGTCCTTGCGCAAGGTGACGCGACACGGGTTTTGTCCGAACGATTTTGTCCATTCCAATGGCGCGCCGAGTTCACGTTCGATCTCCTCTCGCTGTGCTCGGAGTTGAGAGAAGTGTGCAGTGGCATTCGGGCCGGAGATATAGAGCCGCACGCCGATATGTTGCTTTATCACATCTCGCATCGCCGATAGTTTGAAACCGGAAATGCCGAGACTGAAGGTGAGATAAGAGCGTGGCGGCATTTTCGTTGGTTTGAGAGGACTGTTTGTCTCGGTGAGATACGCGCGAAAATCGTGCCAGAATTTTTCACGTTGTTGCTGAGGCGTGGACGGGACGATGAAATGTGCATCGGTTGATGGCGCAGGAGCACTCCAGTCGTTTGGTGATGAGACGACGGTGAATTTCGGCATCGGCGGCGAATCTTCGCGCTGCCACACGGCGATGACGACACCGAAGAATTGAAAGCGTTCCGGTGTGTTCGCGTTGAGCCAACTCAGAGCTGCGCGATGTTCGTCCGTGAATTCTGTCGCAATCCAGACGATGGTGGCGGCATCTAATCCAGCGGTGTATGTGAGGAGTTGGCCGAGGTGTCCGTGGTCTGTCGCTTCCAGTTGATTTTCGATTAGCACTCGTGTGTTGTCGGTGCGGTTTCGGCAGAGGATGTCTGCCCGGAATTGCCCGACGTTTTTCTCCTGCGCTTCAAACTTGAGTTCCAAGTTGAGTGCTTCGGCGAGTATGGCGAGGTTTTCCGGTCTGGCGAGCCATGGGGTGAAGTCTTTTGCTTCGTCGGGCCAGATGTCGCGTGGAACTACGTTTTCAAGATCTCCAAGTTCAGGCATCAGTCATCATCCTCCCTATTTAATTGAGGGTGTTTCATAATTCGTTTTCCCCGGTAGAAGAGACCTCCTGGTCTCGATTTCTGCCGCCCGGTTTCCCTCGCCAGCGTCCGCGCACTCCAGCGATCGCGGGGGACAGGCCCCCGCGCTACGGGAAAAAAACGGCATGTCACCGTAGGGCGAGGGCCTGTCCCTCGCCATGCTGCGATCGCGGGGGAAACCCGCTCGGATGCACGTATGGAAACCTCCGAGGGGCCCCGCGCTACGGAAAAAAACGCCGCCCCTTCACTCAGGGCGAGGGCCTGTCCCTCGCCATGCCCGGACCCTATAAAAGACCGTAGTTCGGGATTGCCTTCCACCCCGGTAAAACGGGTCAAGATCAGGTGAGCTTGACTACAGAATGGGGCCCAACGCTCGCGGGGGCCTGTCCCCCGCGAGCTCCATCGTCACGATGTGTGTTTCCCCTTCTGTAGTTTGTGATCGCCGGATCACAAACGGTTCGGGATCAGGCGATCCCGAACTACAGGGCCTGGCGCGCGAACGATGGCGAGGGACAGACCCTCGCCCTACGATGAGGGGGCTTTCTGCCGGCGCGGCCCCGGTAGGCGCGCCGCCCTATTGCATCGAGACCGGGAGGTATCTCCTACGGGGATTTATCCCATCTCCACAATTATAGCATTCGCGTCCATCTTGTATTTAATAGTATATCCGATTTTGCCACGTAGTGCAAGCGAATTTTGCTTCTACCGGCGGAAATCAATAAACGTCTCTATCTCCGACGCAAACCGCGCAAAATCCCCATCGGCGAGAGACTTTAGATGCGCTAACTGCACAACGCCATCTAACTCCCAAAAATCGATTGCGGGATTAAGGCGCAAGTAATTCTCTTTCAATAGCGCTCTCGTCATCTCTGCCGCTGTCTGAGATTGCACCGTCAGCAGATATGAAATGATCTTCTGTCCGCCCCAACCTGTCAGGAAACCCCACTTCCGATACTTCTTATACATGTTTTGCGAGTGGCCCGTCCCGATAGAGAACATCCGAATTTCGTCAAGGTTTTTCCCAAAGGCGGAGACTGCATCAGTCAAGGCGACGAGGGAAGGATTGCTTGCCCACAAACTTCCATCGGAGAGTAAGGCGTTGTCGATGAAACTCGGGTCGAAAAAAGTGGGTGCGGCACAGGAAGCGAGAATCGCCTCGCGCAAAGGCACGTTGCGCACAGACGCGCCATCATTGGGAAGATGCCTATAGCCGCCTGTTTTGAAGACATACCCGCTGCCGTTGGCTAAATCTGAACAGGTTATCATGAGCGGCGTTTTGATGTCGCCAAGGAGAAGTTCGGGAAGATGCTTCGCGAGGCTCTTCGCAAGCACCGGTTTTGAATAGCGGCTGAAGAACAACGGATGCCGATACCACTTTTTCCGGAAAATCTGGGGTATCTCTTTCTCAAAGAGATAGACGATTTCTTCCATCGGGATGCCGGTGGCGGCAGCCCCCGCGATGATTGCGCCCACGCTCGTTCCGGCGAGGAGAGCGAAGCAATCCCTGAGCTGCACCTGAAAAGCGCGTTCGATGTTGGCAAGGAGTTGCGCGGTATATATCCCGCGGGTGCCGCCGCCATCAAGCGCGAGGATATGGAAGGGGGTTTCCGCGTTGCGCATAGATGTCTCCGCAATTCCTTGCTGGTAGGCGCGCTTTATCTGTCCTAATCGGTAGCGATGGTGAAGGCTGGCATGTAAAAGTCTTCGGCAATTTGAAAGACTTTAAGCGCTATGCCAAAAAACCGCAGATTTCTATCTGTCCTTCTGTTAAGCCAATTCAAAGCGTCGAGGTGCTCATCCCGAATTTCCGCTGCGATCCAGATGATGGTGCCTGCATCCAGTCCGGCGGCATAAGTGATGGCTTTGCCAAGGTGCGGATGGTTAGAGCTATCTAGTTGATTTTCGATAACCACGCGTGAGCCGTCTGCTTTGTTACGACAGACGATATCGGCGCGAAACGCTCCAACCCTTTTTTCCGTTGCTTCAAGTTCTAACTCTATGCCGAGGGGTTCAGCAAGGTAGGACAGATTCTCTGCCAACCACGGGGTAAAATCGCGTGCTTCGTGAGGCCAGGCATCGCGCAGATCTACTTCTTTCCGGGGAACGAATTGAGGCATCACTCTTCCTCCTTATTCTCAAGCATTCGGCAGCGGGATTCAATGAAGGCTTGGTGCTGTGCATCGCCTGCCTCGCGGGCGAGTTGTATCGCCGTTTCATAGTCCTGCTCCGCTTCTGCATGGCGGCCTTGGCTCGATCTTATCTGACCGCGGTAGGTGTAAGCCCATGCTTCCCTCGGGTTTAACCGCATGGCCTCCTCATAGTCAGCGACAGCAGCATCATATTGCCGCAGGTCTTCTTTCGCCAGTCCGCGGCTGACATGGGCGACGGCGTTCCCGGGTGCAAACCGAACCGCCGCGTCATAGTCCGCAAGGATGCTTTCCCGGTCTTTGTTGGGCATCGTAAATTTCGCAAGGGCCCTGTAGTAATAGGCTTCGGAGAGCGTCTCGTCTAACCGCAGTGCGGCACCGTAGTCTTCAATAGCAGTCTCACTTTGGCCGAGCAAAGTTTTCGCAAGGCCACGCCAGGTATACGCATAGGCATCCTCTGGATTGAGCCGAATTGCTTCGTCACAGTCGGCAATTGACTCGGTATACTGTCCAAGGAGCCGCTTCACAAGGCCCCGCTGTGTCCATGCCTCCGCATAAGCAGGAACGAGACAGATGGCTTTGTCGCAAGCGGCGAGTGCCTGGTTCAGTGCGTCGGTGGCAGACTCGGAACGCAAGGGTGCGTCTGCCCACACTTCTTCGTTTTCTAACAGCAGTTTGCTGACAGATACCAGCGCGCGGGCGGCTCCCTTGTCGTCACTGCCCTCAACGACATTCGCGAGAGAACGCCACTTTTCTATCGCCTCCCCGGTTTTTCCCTCTTCTTGCAACCTGTCAGCGTCGGCTATCACCTTGTCCACAAGCACTACCGCCGGTGGAACGTGGTATGCTTGCAAAGCTTCCTCAACTTTCGGCGTGTTCTGTTCGTTATTTTTCGTCACGGTTTCCCTCCCAGGCTAATCCTGTGTCTCTGCTTCTGCCTCAGCAGCGTTGACGCGTTCCAGCCACTCTTCCATCTGCGTTTCAAGCCGCGTGTTATTTGCGGCTTTCGCGATGTCCAACGCGGTTTGGAAATTCTCCCGCGCTTTCTCGGTGAGTCCCATGTGGTAAGCCGTCCCACCACGTTTGATGTAAATATCCACGTTCTCCGGTTGGAGATGGGCTGCTTCATCCAGATCAGCGAGTGCGGCTTCGCCATCGCCGTTCATGAAATTCGCCATGCCGCGATTGACGTAAAGTGCCGCCATATCCGGACTCAGCCGAAGCCCTTCGTCGTAGTCCTCAATGGCGGATTCATATTGCCCCAGTTTCACTTTGGCGTTAGCGCGATTGTTGTATAATTCGGCGAAATCCGGTCCGAACCGAATCGCTTTGTCAAAGTCACCGAGGGCACTCTCATGTTTGTTCAGCGCGGTTTTGGCGAGCCCGCGATTGGAGTATGCCTCGGCATCCCCCGGGTCCAGCCGAAGTGCCTTGTCGTAATCAGAAATGGCGGCGCGATGCCTGCCTGAATCGTATTTCGCGCGTCCGCGCCGCGTGAAGTATTTGGCTTTTAGCATTTTCGTTTCCCTCTTCAGAATGAGCGTTAATAATAAGATACCATATTTTCCAATCAAAATCAACTTTAATTAGGGTGTTTCATAAATCCGTGTCGGAGAGCCCTCCTGGTTTCGATGCAAGCGATGTCCCTTTCATCGTAGGGCGAGGGCCCTCGCATGCCACACGCGCATGCGAGCGGGTTCCCCTCGTCATCGTTCATGTCCGCGCACCCCAACGCTCGCGGGGGACAGGCCCCCGCGCTACGATAAAAAACGGTTCTTAGGTCCGTAGGACCTTAATGTCTATAGCAGCCGAAACGCAAAAGGCTCTAAGGTCCTTTAGGTCCTTAATAGGTTTTGCCAGGGCCGCGCGTGGTTTTATTAAGGACCTAAAGGACCTTGAAAACGGTACGACACATGCTGCTATAGACATGTAGGTGCTAAAGCACCTAAAACACCACTCTTGACGATGGAGATTGCGGGGGAAACCCGCTCGGATGCGCGTATGGCATCCGAGGGCCCCCGCGCTACGGGAACATCGAGACCAGGAGGTCTCTCCTACCGGAAATCACGCCCCGAGGTCTCTCCTGCCGAACACATCGAAATATGAAACACCCTCACTTTAATAGCATTTACGCACTTTTTCCTATAGGCGTGGTTCATGAGAATAAAAAAAGATTGACGCAAAAACGGCATTTTGGTAAAATAGGTATCACAACAAAATGACAAGGAGAATCTCATGAATCGGAGAGATTTCTTAATGAAAGGTGGCACAGCGGTGGCAGGACTGTTCCTCGCGAGTTCGCCGCTGAGTCTTTACGCGGCGCACCACGAAGTTGCCGAAGCATCCCATAAGCTGCCGGAACTGCCGTATGCGTATGACGCTTTAGAACCGCACATTGACACCCTCACGATGACAATTCATCACGGCAAGCACCACCAAGGTTACGTTAACAAACTCAACGCCGCCCTCAAGGGGCACGATGAGCTTATGAAGATGTCGGTGGAAGCCCTGTTGCGCAACATCGATAAAGTGCCGATGGACATCCGTCAAGCCGTTATCAACAGTGGCGGTGGACACGCGAACCATACCCTCTTCTGGAACACGATGACTCCGAACGGTAGCAAACCGCTGGGGGAAGTTCTTGAGGCGATTGAATCCGCGTTTGGCTCTTATCAGGCTGGTAGCGACATCTTTGACGAAGCCGCGCTGACGCATTTCGGTTCAGGATGGGCATGGCTCGTCGTTGACGAAGAAAAAAAGTTGCAAACCTACACCACGGTGAATCAGGATAGCCCCCTGATGAAGGGACATACCCCGATTCTCGGGCTTGATGTCTGGGAGCACGCCTATTATCTGAAGTATCAGAATCGTCGCAAGGACTACTTGAAGGCGTGGGAAAACGTTATCGACTGGGAACAGGTGAACGCGCTTTATCTCGCGGCGATAAACCGGTAGACACGATTGCCGCATCGCGACACGAGGAACGACTATGGAACGCAGAGATTTCCTGAAGCAGAGCGGCTTCACGCTCACCGCGCTGTTGCTGAGCCCGTGGAGCATCTACGCCTTTCCCAGCAGGGAAGGCGAGGTGCTTGTCCCGTTCGCAGCGCAGTCGCCAGAATCCGACAGCAACCGGGTGCTGCTGGACTGGAATCGCTTGGATACTTTCATCACGCCGAACGAGAAGTTTTTCAACGTTTCGCATTATGGGAAACCGGAGGTAGCCCTAGGTGCCTGGAGACTTGAGGTAAGCGGTTTGGTTGACAACCCGCTGATGCTCACGATAGCGGATATCAAAGCACGCCCGCGCCAAGAGGTAACGTTCACTTTGGAATGTTCTGGCAATCATGGGTTTCCTACGTTTACCGGGGCCATCGGGAATGCGAAGTGGGCTGGCACGCCGCTTGCGCCGATTTTGAAGGAGTCCGGTATCAAACAAAACGGCATTGAGGTGATTTTCTTCGGGCACGATACCGGTGAAGAGGAGCGGCGCGGTGTCAAGATGCGTCAGAACTTCGCGCGCAGCATGTCCCTCTCGGATGCGATGGCAGATACCGTTCTCCTCTGCTATGAGATGAACGGTGAGCCGCTGCCGCATGCGAACGGCGCGCCGCTGCGCCTGATTGCACCCGGTTGGTATGGCATCGCGTGCGTCAAATGGCTCAAACGGATTGAGGTGCGGGATACCCGTTTCATGGGCAGGTTCATGGCGCGCGATTATGTCACGATGCGCGAAGAGAAACGTCCTGATGGCGAATCGGTTTGGATGGAAACCTCTGTCGGCCGCACGAAACTGAAATCGTTAGCAGCGAAGGTGACGCGCCTCGGCGATAAATACCGCATTTACGGTGCGGCTTGGGGCGCGCCGATTGATAGGGTCGAGGTGAGCCTTGACGGCGGCGCGTGGCAAAAGGCGACGCTTGACACGACTGAATCCGCCGAATTCGCGTGGAAAATCTGGCACCTCAATTGGGATAACCCGACGAAAGGCGAACACATCATCGTTTCAAGGGCAATTGATACAAGGGGCAACATCCAACCCGCTGGCGATTCTGCCCATATCACGGGCAAACACACCTATTGGGAGAGCAACGGACAAATCGTCCGCCGGATTCACATTCCGTAGATGCAATTGTAACGGCGGATGTCGTTCATGGACACCTGATAAATAGGAGACATTATCCTTATGCACATCACCGATGAACAGAAACAGCAATTCCGAGAGGAAGGCTACTTTATCCTCGAAAACGTCATCCCGGAGCCGATGTTGGAACTCCTACGCGGCGAATGCGGGACGTTTATTAGTCAGATGGATGCCGAGATGGACAGGATGCAAACGGATGTCCTCGGCATTAACCATCGCGACAAGCGGTATTTTGTCTCAAATTGCTTCCGCAAGCAGCCGAGACTGCGCGAATTCCTCTTTAGCGAACTGATGGCGGAGCTCTGCCGTGCCACCCTCGGCGACACGGCGTATCTCTTCTGGGAGCAGTATGTCGTCAAAGGCGCGGAAGCAGGGATGAAGTTCAGCTGGCATCAGGACTCGGGATACGTCGGATACCCAGAACACAAGCCGTATCTCACCTGTTGGTGCGCCCTTGACGATATGTCCGAAGAGAACGGCACCGTCTATGTGATGCCGTTTTCGCAGATTGGCATCCGTTCGTGGGTGAAGCACATCCGCGAGGAGGGCAGCAACGACATGGTAGGCTATTTCGGACCGGAAAAAGGCGTGCCGGCTATCGTGCCTGCGGGGAGCATTGCGGTGTTTACCAGCATCAACTTCCACTGCAGCGGCACGAACCGCACTAAGAAGTTGCGCCGTGCGTATCTTGCGCAGTATTCGGCTGAGCCGCTCCTTTCGCACGATGGGACGCGTCTGTGGGGCAATGCGGAGCCGCTGTTGCGTGACGGAAAGTCGGCAGTGGGGGAACCGCCGCCGGAGATTGCGTCGCGGTTTGATTGAATTCCTAGTTCGGCGCAAAGGCTGTCCCTGACATCGCGGAGGTGTAGGGGCACCTTTTGTGTCGTTCAACGCAGCATCGGAGGTCAAACATGGACAATTTTGAGAGACTGCTGAGTCTGGCGGAATTCGCTGCGAAAAGGCATGAGGAAAGAAGGCAAGTTGAGTTCAGAATCTTCATCACCTACCTAACTTTTCTTGCTGTAATTTTCTATCATTTTACGAAAAAAGAGGGTTTAGTCCGAGACTTGATTACTTGGCTCGGTGTGCCTGTCTCAAGTTCTTCGGATCCAATCAATCCTTGGGTTCTAATTGTTGCCTTATCGCTTATCCACGTGGTTTACTTTTTCTGGCAGACGACTATTGGGATAGCGAATCAGAATGACACACGCCGAAGAGATTTCTTTTTGGAGCGGGCGGAATGTATTTCTCAATATTTTATCAAGAACCCTCATAGTAAGACCTTTAGACCGAATGATCAGAAAAAGGTTCAAGTTGTGCGTGATGGTAAAATTGTTGAAAAATGTGAAATGGAATTTTTTGCGGAACAGCGTCCGCAGATAATTCTACCCCCGTACACAATAAGGAAAATGATAGAGTATTCTCACAAATTTTTGGAAGATTGGTTTCGCGGATCCCAATTTGCAATTCCAACTATTATGTTGGGGACACTTTTTTTCCTTAAATTAGACTTCTGGTGGCAAGGTTTGCTAACCTTAGTCCTTCTTGCGATTTTATCATTGATTTTACCGTTTGTTTCACTTTGTTGGAGAAAAAGGAAACGCAATGACAATTAAGCAATTCCAAAAGCAGATCGAGGCAATCTATTACGAACGCGACGCTGAACGCGGTGTCCCCCTCACCTTCACGTGGTTCGTCGAAGAAGTCGGCGAACTCGCGAAGGAAATCCGCAAGCATCCGCACGACATAACACGACTCCGCGAAGAGTTCGCAGACGTGTTTGCATGGCTCGCCACGCTGGCTAGCCTGCTTGATATAGATTTGGCGGAGGCGGCGCAAATCTACGCAGATGGATGCCCGAAGTGCCAAGATACGCCGTGCTGTTGCTAATCCACGACAGTTGTCTAATTTGTCCAATGCCCGGTAGGCGCGCTTACAAAGCGCGCCTATCCGTTTCGCCTCCCACCTATATCGTTTTGAGATGGCACTGCAACGCGAGGTTCGCCGCAAGCGTATCAGTCAACGCAATATCACGGCAGATGAAGATGGAATCTTTCGATAGCCGCAGGTGTTCTATGTCTGTCTCCGCGAGCTCTTTGTCTAAACAGACATGGAAAGTTTGCGTTCCATCAGGCGCGCTAATTCGGAAGACGGTGTTCGTTTGTAACCCGGCGACTTCTTCCATCGTGCTGTCAAGTGGGTATCCCTCCTTGAGCGCGATTTCATAAAGGACATCCTCAACTATCCAACCGTTGCGAAGCGTATCAATGGTGTTCTCTAACTGCGCGATATACGTCTGTGCATCCTCGGCGGTAATCTCGGCTTCCGTGCGGTAGTTCGATTCGGCGAGTTCAAAGACACGGAAGCCTATGTCCCCGTTGAGGTTTTGACAGACGCGCCGAATCCGTTCCTTCCCAATCTCGGCGATAGTCTGAAAGCCTGCCTTGCGCGCCGCCGATTTCTCAGGTGTCCGTTCCGGCAGTTGCACCATGATAAACTGCCGCGTGCCCGAATCCTCCTGATTGAGTTCCAACACTGCCTGTGCTGTCGTGCAGGAACCGGCGAAGAAATCCAAAATGATTGAATCGCGGTGAGTGCTAAATTGGAGAAGGTGCTTGATTAAGCCCACCGGCTTGGGATTGGTAAAGATGCCATCTGCATCGAGAAGCTCCCGCAGCTGGGCCCTGCCGTGACTGTTTTTCTCAACATCGGTTAACAGACCGCGCGGGACTCTCCCGCTTGATTCGTTCAGGTAACGCTTGTATTCCACGAGCCACTTCCCTTTTTGCGATTTTCTAAAGACGATGCGATTTTCCTTTTTCATTTGCAGAAAACGCGACTCCAGCCGGTTCCACTCGTTGAAGACAAAAGAACCGTCGGGACATTCGATCTTGTATTGCAATCCTGGGGAGGGATGATCTGGTCTTCCGCGTGTGAAGGCATCGGTTTTATAGGGACCGCGGGTGGCATAATGCTCATCTTTTTGCGTGTAGGCGGCACTCTCCTTTTCAGTGAGCGGATACCGAAACCTTCCGGTTACAGCGCGGTCTTTTGCGTAAGCGAGGATGTATTCGTGGTTTATCGCGAAGTGTTTGGCATCGTTACTTCCGCTAGCGTATCGTTGCCACACCAATTGTTGCAGGCAGTTTTCCTCGCCGAAAATCTCGTTCATGAGAAGGCGGAGGTTGTAAACCTCGCGGTCATCGATACTGACGAAGATGATGCCGTCATCGGTGAGGAGTTGTCGTGCGAGGAAGAGACGCGGATACATCATCGACAGCCATGCCGAGTGGTATCGGCCGCTCGTCTCTGGGTTGCTGGTTTGCAGATTGCCCTCGGTATCAAGTTGCCCGGATAGTTGCAGATAAGCCGCCAGCGGTTTCGCGTAGTTATCAGGATAGACGAAATCGCTCCCGGTGTTGTAAGGCGGATCGATGTAGACGGCTTTGATCTTGCCGAAATAGGGTTTGTAGAGGAGTTTCAGCACCTCTAGGTTATCGCCTTCAATGAAGAGGTTTGGGCTGCTGTCAAAATGCAGGGCAGCATCTCGGTGCGGCTTGAGGGTAGCCTCGGTAGGGACGCTAAGCAGGCGGATGGCATCGCGTTTGCCTGCCCAATTGAAACTATACCTATCCGATGTCTCTGCTTCAGTCTGTTTACCCCTTTTACCCCCCCTTCACAAATGTATATAATCTGCTGAAGTTTTTCCGCGTCAATGCTGCCTTCGGTGAGGCATTCAGGGAAGAGTTGCTTAAGTTGGCGGAGTCGTTCCGCGTTGGGGTTAGGGGTTGTTTTCGGGGTTTTCATTGGCGTTTTTCCTTGCGCTAGGCACGGCTATATCTCCGACAGTTCAGGGACGTGTGCGTCCTCATAATTTTCAATGAGCGTCCCAATGAAGTCCATCAACGAGGCTAAGATGTGGTCTTCGTTTTCACCAACGGTATCAATTAAACCGTCGAGGATTGCCACGAGTTGTTGATAGTCATTTTCTGTCAATGAGGCGAAAAGATGGGGTTCGCTCGTGCCAACGGCATCAATTAGATGTTCTAACGCTGGCACAAGTGGTAGAGAATTCCCAATGGGTTCTGCCTGCAACGGACTAGATAGCGGGGTGTGTCTGGGCATCATATTACTCCTTCAACTTAAGTGAGGGTGTTTCATATTTCAATTTCTTCCCGGTAGGAGAGACCTCCCGGTCTCGATTTTCCTGTAGCGCGGGGGCCTGTCCCCTGCGAGTTCCATCGTCACGATCCGTGTTTCCCTTCTGTAGTTTGTGATCGCCTGATCACAAACGGTTCAGGATCAGGCGATCCTGACCTACAGAGCCTGGCGCGCGAGCGATGGCGAGGGACAGGCCCTCGCCCTACGGTGAAGTGCCGTTTTTTCCCGTAGCGCGGGGCCCGTCCCTTGCGAGCTCCATCGTTCCGATGTGTGTTTCCGCCTCTGTAGTTTGTGATCGCCTGATCACAAACGGTTCAGGATCAGGCGATCCTGACCTACAGAGCCTGGCGCGCGAGTGATGCAGAAATCAAGACCAGGAGGGCTCTCCTACAGGGACATCGCTTGCATCGAGACCGGGAGGTCTCTCCTACCGGGATGCAGCGATTTATGAAACTCCCTCTCTTAATTTGCATCCAAAAACCGCTCAAAATTCCCGCCGAACAGATTGCCGACATCCCGAACGATTTCCGAACGCGTCACACACCAACCCGCATCCAATAATGTCTGATACTTCTCCGCCAAAACATCGGCGATGATCTGGCGCGAATGTTTCCATTTGTATACCAGCTGATCCAAGATGCGCGCATCCGAATGTTGCGGGATAACGCTCAACCCCAGCAACTCAAGCCGCTCACGCGTAATCTCCTCAATAATGCTCGGATTGTTCATGAACCACCAACACCCGAAAATCATCAGGTTTTTGAACTTCCTGCCGATGACGCATAACTCATGCTGGTTCTCGCGCGACAGAAGCGTTACCAAAAACTTATTGTCGGGATGTTCACGGAGCAACGCCTCTAAACTACCCAGGTCTGCCTTCGCGCTGCCATCGCCAGCCATCTGGAGTTGCGGATTCACGGCGCGTTTGACACCAATCATCAGCGCGAACGGAACGTTGAATTCACGCGAGAC
Organism: Candidatus Poribacteria bacterium; assembly: GCA_965242965.1. Taxonomy (GTDB): domain Bacteria; phylum Poribacteria; class WGA-4E; order WGA-4E; family WGA-3G; genus AGPOR5. The sequence continues at coordinate 273,928 of OZ251518.1, forward strand.
CGGCAGGATACAGTTATCGAACACTCTACCGAGGATGCCGTCATCAGGATACCGAAAATCCGGGGGGAGCGAGACTGCCATGTATTTTGGTTGCATCCGTTGAATCCACGTCTCCAAGAATCGGCGCACCTCTTTCTGTGCCTTTTCAGATGAGAGCGTTGCATCCACCTCATAACCAAGTCCGCGGAGGTGTTCATAAGCGGTTTCTTGGTAAGTGTTGATCAGCACGTCCAGCCGCAGCGCGGCGTGAAACCGCGAATCGCCGGTATTCGCAGATTCCCACACTGGGGATTCTGCTGCATCAAAAGGGTCATTCGTCATAACGACTTGTGAGACATTGGCGCGGGCAAACACCGTGTCAATGAACGCCTCGACGGAGGTATCCGCAAAGTAGTTACGGTAGTCCTGCAGGTTGCGCGCGGTGACATCCAACCCCAATTCGTTTAACGTCGTGACGACACCGCGGCATGCCTCGCTCAACGGCGAGTTTTCAATGAAGAGTTTCTGCCAGATGAGCTCCGCCTGTTCCGCCTTCGTCATCGCCCAAAACTGCTGATAGGTGACATCCGATTTGCGGAATACCTCGGCGATGAGGTAGTGATACGTCAGCAATTCGTCAATGCCCCACAGCAACAATTCCCCGAAGGGTGGACTGAACAGATGCGTGTGGATGTCGGTGACGCTTTGCGCGTGGACCTCTGTCGTAACAGCGGTTTTCAGTTCAGCCGCGTTCGCGATGGGCTGCGTGCCGTTGTTCATTCTTCATTCTCCCGGAGGCGCGCTTTCCAAACGCGCCCGAATAAAATCAACTATCGATTCCGATGGCTGTGTGCCAAATCGGACGTAAACGCCCCGGAAATTCTCCAGCCGCGTCGGTTTCGCAAAGGGACTGAGCAGTATCCCGTTCGCATCAACATAAGAACTCCGGAACGTAGCCCAGGGCCGTTCCAACCGATAGCAACATGCCGTGACGATAAGCCTATCCGTCTCGCACTGGTAGCGGAACGGCAAAAAGTATTTGTAAAGCGAACCGATTAGGAACAGTGCCGATAGCACCACGACCGGGGCAGACCGGAACCCCCAATAGATGCAGAGGAAAAGGAAACACAGAAAAATCCCCAGTAGCGCGCTCCGTTTCCAATTTTCACGAGCGGATGCACTGTCCATGAGATTTGTTCGTCGGTTTGGTGCTGCGTTTCCATTTTTCTCGCCTACTCAGTCTCCTCTGGCGTAACTCCATCGACTTCGGTTTTCGAGGATTGTCCTCCTTCGGCGGGTGTCTCACTTTCGGTGCTGTCCGCCTCGTCTCCGCCGACGGTGTCAACGGGTTCCGGTGTCTCACCCTGTTGCGTCTGTTCTTGCTCAATCGGGGTGAGGGCACCGCCGCTCTCCTCGCCGTAGAACCGCATTAAGATGAGCGAGATAACCATGAAGCCGACGGCCAACCACGTCGTCATTTTGCCGAGGAAAGTCGCGGCACCGCGACTGCCCAACATTGACTGCATCTCCGCGCCGCCAAACGCGCTTGATGACAGCCCTTCGCCTTTGCTGTCTTGTAAGAGGATGATCAGCGTCAAAATGACGCAGACCGGAACGAAAAGCACTACTGCAAATCCAATGATAATTCCCATGAGATATTCCTTTTAAATCTTAGCCAGTCTGCAGTTTGAGTCTCCCTGAGCTCAAATTGCCCGGGCTCAGGCGAGCCCGAACTACGGAATAGATTGCACTGACTCAGGCGAGCCCGAACTACAGAATAGATTGCACTGGTAGGCGCGCTTTGCAAGCACGCCTAGGGTTCATGTTGTTCACGTCTAACTTCAGGGTGTTTCATAACTCCGTTAGTGCTTAAAGCCCTGTAGGTCAGGATCGCCTGATCCTGACCCGTTCGGGAGCGGGCGCTCCCGAACTACAGAGGTGGGCCCGATGCACCTTACGGGCACATCGAGACCAGGAGGTCTCTCCTACGCTCCCGAACTACAGAGGTGGCCCCGATGCGCTCTCCCCCAAGGAGGATAAATTTATGAAACACCCTCAGTTTATTGCATCGAGACTGGGAGGGCTCTCCTACCGGGAAGAAAAACTCCCTCTCTAACTTGCGGCTTTCACGATTGCCGCGAAGGATGCCGCGTCAAGACTCGCGCCGCCGACTAACGCGCCATCTACGTCCTGCTTCCCGAGCAGTTCCGCTGCATTGTCCGGTTTAACGCTGCCGCCATACTGAATACGTATCTGTTCCGCGACATCGTCCGAGGAGGCTATTGCCACTAAATTGCGAATAACGGCGTGGACTTCCTGTGCTTGCGCGGGCGTGGCGGTTTTCCCTGTGCCGATGGCCCACACTGGTTCATAAGCGATGACGCTGGAGAGCAAATCGGTTGTTGATAAATCGGCGATGCCGCCCGCGACCTGGGATGCGATAACCCCTTCCGTGCGGCCAGCCTCCCGTTCTTCAAGGAGTTCACCGACGCAGATAATGGGTTTTAATCCGCTGGCTAATGCCGCCTTCGCTTTCCGATTGACGCTCTCGTTCGTCTCGCCGAAGTATTGCCGCCGTTCCGAATGCCCGACGATGACGTATTCGCAACCGACATCTTTCAACATTGTGGGTGAGACTTCGCCGGTGAACGCGCCACTCTCTTCCCAATAAACATCTTGTGCGGCGAGAGAGACGTTGCTGCCGGCTATCGTCGCGCTGACTGCCGAGAGCGCGGTAAATGGCGGTGCTACGACAATTTCAACGTCAATCTCAACGCCGTGCGCTTCGGCAACTAACGCCTTCAATGCCGTTGCGAGCGTCACCGCCTCCCCAACCGTGTTATTCAGTTTCCAATTTCCTGCAATGATAGGTGTTCGCATAATCCTCCCGCGCCGTTAAAGCACCCGTGCCACGAGTTCAACGAGACGGTTTGAGTAACCCCACTCGTTATCATACCATGAAAGCACCTTGATCAGGCCGCCCTCAATCACTTTCGTGAATGGCGCGTCGAAGACCGAGGAGAGTTTGTTCCCGTTGAAGTCAGAGGAAACCAGATCGAGTTCGGAGTAGCCGAGGATGCCGTTGAGGCCGTTTTCCGAAGCGGCTTTCACTGCGGAATTCACGGCTTCAGCACTCGGTCTCTCCCGCAAATCTACCGTCAAATCGACGACAGAAACGTTCGGTGTCGGCACACGAATGGCAAACCCATCCAATTTTCCGTTCAGTTCTGGCAAGACCTTTCCGACTGCGACGGCCGCCCCGGTGGTTGTCGGAATCATGGAGAGCGTTGCTGCGCGGGCGCGGCGCATATCCGAATGCGGGAAATCGTGAACCCGCTGGTCTCCTGTGTAGGCGTGCACTGTTGTCATCAGCCCACTTTCAATCCCGAACTCTTCGTGTAACACCTTCGCGACAGGGGCGAGGCAGTTCGTTGTGCAAGAGGCGTTAGAGATGACGTGATGGTTCGTCTTGTCGTATTTATCGTCGTTGACACCGAGGACAATCGTGATGTCTTCGCCCTTCGCGGGTGCAGAAATAACCACCTTTTCCGCGCCGCCGGAGGTGATATGCTTCGCGGCATCGGCACGTTCGGTGAAAAATCCGGTCGATTCAATCACGACATCTACGCCGAGTTCACCCCAAGGCAGATTGCCCGGGTCGCGTTCCGCGAGCACTTTAATCACTTTGCCGTTGACAACTAACCCATCGCCTGTCGCAGTAATCTCATCGGCCAAGATGCCGTGCACTGAATCATACTGCAGGAGATGCGCCAGTGTCTCCGGACTCGTCAAATCGTTTACGGCGACAAATTCTATATCTAACGTCGGATTTTTCAGGGCAGCCCGAAACGCATTCCGCCCAATCCGACCAAATCCGTTGATACCCACTTGAATTGGCATAATCTCAATATGTTCTCCTATAGACACAAAACGGACGCAAGGCGCGTGCGCGCTGATAAAACAGCCTCCCCGTGGCAATCGGAAATCTGCGTCCATTCTGTTTCGGAATTGTTTTTTCACGTTTCTTTTTTAATTATACCACATCACGTGATTAATTGCAAGTTTAACTTGACAATTTACGCGATTTCGGGTATCCTATTTTTATGTCAACAACTACTCACAGCAAACCGATTCAACCGTCGGGGAGTTTCCGTGCGATTCCGGTGGATGTGCCGGGTAACCTCGCCAATATTCGCATTATCCTCTTTGAACCGCGCGAGCCGGGCAACATCGGCTCCGTCGCCAGAGTCGTCAAAGGGATGGGGCTGTCGCAGCTCTATCTGGTGAACCCCGTGCCATTCCGCGAGGTGGATGCGGCGTGGTATATGGCGCATGGCGCGCAGGATATCCTCGAAAACTGCCATGTCGTTGAGACGCTGCCCGACGCGCTCATCGGCATCCAATATCTGGTAGGGACAACGCATCGGCGGCGCGATATGCGGATTCCACCGCCGGTGACAGCGCGCGAAGCCGCGCTTACCATCGCGTCAATTTCACAGGACAAACCGGTCGCGCTGCTGTTTGGCCGTGAAGACTTCGGTTTATCCACCGACCAGGTGAGTCTCTGTCAATTAACGGCAAGCGTACCGATGGCGACAAAAAACCCATCGTTGAACCTCGCGCAAGCGGTGCAGGTCTTCGCGTATGAGGTCTTCGTCGCGAGTCTCGGCGAGGTATCGCCAGATCCGATTGACTACGCCGATGTAAACGCGCTGGAGGAATTTTATGGGCGTGTTGTCCGGTTGCTGGACAAAGTTGGCATGTCTCCCTATAATAGCGAGTGGGAGACGTATCTGAAATCGCTGCGGCGTGTTTTCTCTCGTGCGCCGTTAGAAGAGCGGGATATCGCCACGTTAGACATGATTTTCTCGACGACGTATCGCTATATTGAGCGGTTAGAGAAGAAAATTGTGGATTCTGCTTGACATTTTTGGTGGTTTTGGGTATTATGGGGATGTTAAACAAATTTGGTCCGCGGATGGACCGAAGGAGGTTTTTTGAATTTATGAGAATCGATGGCAATGTTAGGACAGTCAGAGAATTGCTTGCCAACACCAAGTACACGCTTGATTACTATCAGCGTGAATACAGTTGGCAAACCCGGCATGTCACTGAGTTCATTGACGATCTTACCGGAAAATTCCTAGAAGACTACAATGAATCTCACGAGCAATCTGAGGTGCCCAGATACGGCCATTACTATCTCGGTGCAATTATCATCAGCCATACTGATGGACGCAGATCTATAGTTGATGGCCAGCAGCGGCTCACGACGCTGACGCTTTTCCTTATCCATCTGAGGCATTTGCTCGGAGATACTAGTTTGAGAAGGCAGATAGACCCGCTGATACACTCGCTGGCTTTCGGAATAGAGGGTTTCAATCTGGATGTTCCACAATGGGAACCTGTTCTGGATGCCCTCTATTCAGGAGATTCATTTGATGCGATTGATGAGTCGGAATCTATCCGGAACATCGTAGCGAGCTATAATGACATTGGAAACCATTTTGAACTGCCAGAGCAAGCACTACCGTTTTTCGCTGAGTGGTTGCTTGTGAATGTCTACTTGATAGAAATCGCTGCCTTTGACGACAGAGATGCCTACGAAATTTTTGAAACGGTGAATGACCGCGGGTTATCACTGACTCCCGCCGATATGCTCAGAGGATATCTACTGTCCCATATTACGGAATCTTCACATAGAGATGCTGCAAGCGAGGTGTGGAGCAACCGTGGCCGGGATTTACAAGGACTCGGGAAAGAAGAGGTGACGAACGCAATCAAAGCGTGGTTGCGTAGTCAGTACGCCGAAAGCGTTCGCGATTTCGATCTCATCGGATCTGAGTTCCATCGCTGGGTTCGCGATCGAGAAAATGATCTGGACCTCACTTCAAGTGAAAGTTTCGTAACTTTCATTGAACGGGAATTTCTATTTTACAGCGGCTGGTATCTCCGTTTAAAGGAAGCAACTAAGTCGTTTAAGCCTGAACTTGAATGTGTTTATTACAACGCACAGCACAATTTCACGCTTCAGTTTCCCGTCCTGCTAGCTCCTTTGCGCGTAGAAGATTCTGAGGAGGAAAGCATCCGGAAGATACAAGTTGTCTCTAGATACCTTGACATCTTCATCCATCGCCGTGTCTGGAATTTGCTCTCCATTACCCAGAATACCATGGTTGAGACTATGTTCTCAGTCATGCACGACATCAGGGGCAAAAATGCTAGTGAGTTGAGCGAACTGTTGTCTTCGCGGCTCAACGCAAATGCCTCTGTCGGATTCGCCAGCAGCAATCGATTTGGGTTGATAGGTGGAAACCGATCGAGGGTTCTTCTTGTCCTTGCGAGGATGACAGACTATGTGGAAAGTCAGTCTTCAAACCAGCCTTCGCGTTTTCATGAGTATGTTCGGCGAGGGCGCAACAGTTATGAGATAGAGCATATCTGGGCAAACCATTTTGAGGATCACCTAGAGGAATTCACTCATGAAGTTGAGTTTGATGACTATCGAAACCGCATCGGCGGATTGTTACTTCTTCGCCGGGGCGACAATGCTGCTTTCGGCGATCTGCCCTTTACCGAGAAACGTGAGTTATACCTCAGGGAGAATCTATTGGCCTCAAGTCTCCACGAGCGAACCTATGAACGCAACCCCGGCTTTCAGAGATTCATGGAAAGGAGTGGCTTGCGCTTCCGCCCACATGACGTATTCATGAAAGCAGATCTGATTGCCCGCCAACGCCTCTACCAGCACCTCGCCGAGCAGGTTTGGAGTCCGGAAAGGTTATTGGGCAAGGATCCGCAACCGCTAGAACCTTACGATCTGGACTACCCGGTGTCCAGTCTAGCAGATCCGGAACCAGACGAACGGATTAGAACGGAGATTCGCGAATTCTACAATGACATGCGCCATGACAGAGTCGGCCAACTTTGTGAACAAGTTGTGGAACTCCAAAGGCTGATTGAAGAAAAAGGTTGGGAACTCACTCGCAGATTACGGCGGAGAATTTGAGTTTCTACATCGAGAATAAGCGGTGTTTTGGGGTTGACTTGCATTCTACGCCTAGATTTGCTGTTTGGCACCTCACCGGGGAAGAATTGGAACAGTGGAGAAGCCAGTGTGATTTTACTCATTATCCCCGCAGCAAAAAAACCGTTTATCCAAGGGGCACAACCGTCACTCAACTGCGTCCTATCTTCGAGTTTGCCTATCGGAAAATTCAGGGTGCATAACGGACGGATAGAGACATCCGCTAGAAACCATTAAGCATGCGACACATCAAACCCATCGTTTGGCTCATCTTTATCCTCTCCGGCGCGAGCGGCCTCATCTATGAAGTGATATGGATGCGGCAACTGACGCTCATCTTCGGAAGCACGGTCTTCGCCACGACTACGGTGCTAACTGCTTTTATGGCCGGACTAGCACTGGGCAGTTTCTATTTCGGCCGGCAGATCGACCGGAGTGCGCAGTCGCCGTTGCGAATCTACGCGCTTTTGGAGGCAGGCATCGGTGTCTTCTGCCTCGTGTGGCCGCTCATTTTAGCAGCACTGGGCGCGCTCTATGTGCTCATCCACCGTAACATCACCTCCGAATTCTACACGCTTTCGCTCATCCGATTCGTGTTGACGTTCGGGGTGTTGCTGATTCCGTCAACGTTGATGGGCGGCACGTTGCCGGTGCTGACGCGCTTTTTTGTGCAACGTTTGGAACAACTCGGTGTCAACGTCGGGATTCTGTACGCGTTGAATACGTTCGGCGCGGTTATCGGGTGTGTCGCTACCGGCTTTTTCCTGATTGAGCGGATGGGCATCCAACAGGCACTTTTCGTTGGGGTAGCGATTAACTTCGGCGTGGCAGGCGTAGCGGTGTTGCTAACGCGGGCGAGCGGACAAAGCGAAACTGAGTCAACGCGCTTGGAAAGCGCGCCTGCCGGTAATCTTAAACGCGGTCGCGAGAACGTAGATATCGGCGGTACGGAGAGAGACATCGTTCACTCAGAAACCTTTATCGAACGCCTTGCGAATGACAAAAAATTGGTTTTGTGGGCAATCGGCGTTTCTGGGTTCTGCGCGCTCGCTTATGAAGTCCTCTGGACGCGCATCCTTGTCTTCTTCCTCGGTAGCACGACGTATGCGTTTGCGACGATGCTGGCGGCGTTCCTGTTCGGCATTGCCCTGGGGAGTTTGCTGTTTGCGAGGTGGGTAGACAAACTTTCATCGCGCGCGATGGGTATTTTCGGCATCATCCAACTGGGCATCGGGTTCTTCGCGCTACTTCTGATGCCCGCGTTTGAGGAACTTTACGGGATGAGCCGCGCGTTCCAGTCCACCTTCGGCGGCGGCAGGTTTTGGGCATTCTTTTCCTGCTTCCTCGTGATGAGCGTGCCGACGTTTTTGATGGGTGCTAGTTTTCCTCTCGTGACGAAGATTTACACGGGCAACGCGAATCAACTCGGCAGGAGCATCGGGAACGTTTACGCAGTGAACACCGTGGGGAGCATCCTCGGTTCGTTTTGCGCGGGGTTTATCTTCATTCCGCTTTTGGGAATTCGCCCGAGCATCGTTTTGATGGTGGCATTGAACACCGGCATCGGATGTTTGCTTCTCTTCTCAGCAGGCGCGGTTTTTCATCGCGCAACTGGAAAGGCGTTCCTACAAGGTGTCGGCATTGCGATGCCGATTCTGAACGTCGGGTTGGCGGTTATTCTGCTACTTACGGTAAACCAGCCGCTCTTCCTGAAGAGCGCGATTTTCAAAACGCAACGCCCCGGCGATACCCTCGTTGATTACAACGAAGAGGTAGACGCAACTGTCACTACACTGAAGGACGACGAAGGTGTCTATCGGCTCTATGTGGATACTAACCAAGCCGCTGATGCGTCGCGATGGGATTCGCCTTCGCATCGGGTGATTGCGCATTTGCCGTTGCTGTTGCATCCGCGTCCGAAACGCGCGCTCGTCGTTGGGTTTGGGATGGGGCTCACTTCGCATTCCATCACGCAGCACGGGGTGCGCGTTGACGCTGTGGAATTGTCTAGCGGCGTAATCGCTGCGGCGCAAAAGCATTTCACGCATGTCAACGGGAATGTGTTTGACAATCCGCTGTTCAATTATCGGCTCAACGATGGCAGAAATCACATCCTGATGACAGAGACGAAATATGATATGATTTCTACGGGCATCATTCATCCGCTTGTTAGCGCGGGGAGCTCTAATATCTACACGGCGGATTTTTATCGCTTGTGTAAACGGATTTTGACGGAGGATGGAATTATGTGTCAGTGGGTGCCGTTGCATCGGCTGCCGGAGGCGCACTACAAGATGATTGTGCGCACGTTCATTGAGGTGTTTCCGCACACGACGCTGTGGTATAAATACACTCCCGATTTCGTCATCCTCATTGGCACGCAGGAGCCGTTGACAATTGACTACAAAAACTTCATTGAACGCGCGCGGATAGCAAGCATCAGCGAAGGGCTCGCCGCCGATGATCTGGACGGTATGTCGTTATTGGATTCGTTTATGATGGGCCCGGCGGCGGTTCGCGAGTATGCCGGCGAAGGGCCTATCCACACCGACAATCGTCCGCGCTTGGAATTCTTTAAAGGCGAGGCACTCGTCAATACGACAGCGCAAAACATCACGGGGATGGCGAAGTATCGGGAACGGGTTACGCCGTATCTTGCCAATTACGGCGCGACGTTGGATTCGCAAAAGCAGACGCGCCAGAAAATTGATACCTACTTTAACGCCACACAGAAGCTCATCCAAGGACAAATCGCCTACGCGAATGCGCAGTATGATGCCGCAGCGGCACTGATGAGCGAGGCGGTTACCATCAATGCTGTCGATGAGACGATTCGCTACAACTTCGGTGTCGTCTCCGGTCTGATTCGCGAGGATGAGCAGGAAGAACTCCGTCAAATGGAAGAACAGGTGCAGCGTATCCTTGCACAGAATCCAGACGATGTTCAGGGGCATCTCTATCTCGCCACGCTTTATGAAATGCGCGGCGAACTTGCGAAAGCGGCGAGCGAATTGGAGGTAGTGCTCCAACGCGAACCGAATCGGGTTGATGTCTATTTGCTCCTCGGGCCGCTTTATGAGCGTCAGGAACGCTACGCCGATGCACTCCGCACCTATCAACGTTTAGAACAACAGGAGCCGCAACTGCCTGCACCGATTTTCGCGGCGATGGCACAACTCCAAATGCTCCTCGAAAATCTGGAGGAGGCAGAACGTTACGGACAGAAGGGAATTGCTGTCGATGCAAATTCGTGGCGTTCGCACTACATCCTCGCGAATGTGTATGGTAAGATGGCTCAACCGCAAAAGCAGCGACACTATTACGAAAACGCTTTGGCGGCGATTGACGCGGCACTCCGTTTGGAGCCCGATAACTCCGAGTTATCGCTCGCGAGAGAACATATTGAAAAAGAATTTAATCAGACCGAAAAATAAGCACAATAAGCGCGATTTCCACATCGCAACGTATCTCGTAGTATCAGGCGGATGTCAAAATGTCCGCAAAATTTTAACTAATACCTGAGGGTGTTTCCCGACTTGCAAGTTCAGGGAACGCTCTCTTCACAAACAGAGTTGAACAACCGCTAGGAATAACAAAAATGTCTCAAGAAGCTTATAGCAAGCTTTCCCCTAATCTTGGAAATCTTGGAAATCCTGCTCTAAAACGCACCCACTATTGTGGTGCACTCCGCTTAACCGATGCCGGTGCAAGCGCGCAACTCAACGGCTGGGTGCAACGCCGCCGCGACCACGGTGGTGTCATCTTCGTTGATTTACGCGACAGAACCGGCATCACCCAAGTCGTCTTCGACCCGCAGATTGACGCGGCGGCGCACGAACGCGCGAGTGCTGTCCGCAGCGAATTTGTGCTAAACGTCAGCGGCACCGTCCGCGAACGCGAGCCCGGCGAACACCTCTTTCAATTAGAAGAGGCGAGGTATGAGTCAACGAGTCTTCTGACCTGGTCCGTCCGCTCTTCCGATGGGGAAGTGTTTTTCCACTCGGACACAAGGGAAGCAGAGGATGTGACACTGTCCTCGGCATTCCGTGCCAGATTCGCCGAGGTGGACAAGAAATACACCCTCTCCGATGAACTGAAGTTCGCGGTGCGAGAGCCCGGCACGCGGTGGCTGCTCACCGATGTGGAAAATAACCGCACCTATGAAATCCATCTCGCAGAAGCGCGGGAGAAAGGACGCGTCTTAAACGTCTACCAAGGCACCGTTAATCCGGAACTTGCCACAGGCGAGATAGAGCTCGCCGTGGATTCCCTGAACATTTTGAACACGGCGAAAACGCCGCCGTTCCCCGTGGAAGACGATGTCGAGGTAGCGGAAGACATTCGGATGCAGTATCGGTTCATCGATTTGCGCCGGCCGACGATGCAGCAGACGCTCGCGATGCGCCACAAAGCCGCACTCGCCGCGCGCAACTATATGAACGAGAACGGCTTCTTGGAAATCGAGACACCCATCTTGATGAACAGCACGCCGGAGGGCGCGCGCGATGTCCTCGTGCCGAGTCGGCACTACCCCGGCAGATTCTACGCGCTCCCGCAGTCACCGCAGCAGTTCAAACAGATTCTGATGATGTCCGGCGTAGATAGGTATTTTCAAATCGCACGCTGTTTCCGCGATGAAGATACCCGGGCAGACCGGCAGTTGGAATTCACGCAGCTTGACATTGAGATGTCCTTCGCCGGTGTCGATGATGTGCTGGAAGTCACAGAAGGGTTGATGAAGCGGATATTTGAGGAGGCAGGTGGCATTCCTGTTGAAACGCCGTTTCAGCGGTTGTCTTACCATGAATCGATGGCGCGTTTCGGCAATGACAAGCCGGATACGCGGTTTGGCATGGAGCTGACCGACCTCGGGGACATCATGGCTTCCTCCGATTTTCAGGTGTTCACGCGCGCGCTAGAAAGCGGCGGACAGGTGAAAGCCATCGCTGTCCCAGGCGGTGCAGACTTTTCGCGGAAGGACATCGATGATCTGACGAAGTTTGTCGGTATCTACCGTGCAAAAGGACTCGCATGGGTGAAAATCAATCCTGAAAATTCTGCAGATTCTGCTCAATTTTCATCTGGCATCGTCAAGTTCTTCAAACCGGGACAGTTGGAGACAGCGCAGGAGCGGACAGGCGCGCAACCGGGTGACATCATGTTCTTCGTCGCAGACCGGGCGAATGTTGTCGCCGATGCCCTTGGCAACCTTCGAACGCATCTCGCACGCAAGCTGAACCTGATTGACGAGAACCGCCACAACTTCCTCTGGATTGTTGACTATCCGCTTTTTGAGTGGAACGCCGAACAGCATCGGTATGAGCCGTTCCATCATCTTTTCACCGGCGCGACAGATGAGACAGTCGGTTTACTTGACACCGACCCGAGGAAAGTGCAGAGTCAACACTATGATCTGGTTTGCAACGGCTATGAAATCTGTAGCGGTAGCGTCAGAATCCACGAGTGGGATGTCCAACAGAAAGTTTTTGACGTTCTGCAGATTAGTCCGGAGGATGTCAAAAGTCGGTTCGGGTATTTCATCGATGCGTTGGCATACGGCACGCCGCCGCACGCGGGCATCGCTCCCGGCTTGGACCGGATTGTGATGCTGATGCGCAACGAGGATAACATCCGGGAAGTCATTGCGTTTCCGAAATCACAGCAGGGGCTTTGCCCTTTGACGCAAGCACCCTCTGTCGTGACAGAGGAACAGTTGGCAGAATTGTCTATCCGTGTGGATGCTCCGTTAGGCGCGGATGCCTAAGCGGAGCGACGAACCCAAACAAGTGAAGAAGAAAAGGAGCAATTCATGAGTGAAAACAAAAACAGCAGTCTCAATCTGCTATTCGGCATTGTCATCGCTATTGTCGCCGGCGCGCTTATCGGTGGCATTTTTCCCGATTTCGCGGGGCATACCTCTATTCTCGGCGAAATCTTTTTGAATCTGCTGAAGATGATCGTGATTCCGCTTGTCATGCTCTCCATGATAGTCGGCATCACGAACCTCGGCGATATTCGCCACCTTGGTTCCATTGGCGGCAGGACCGTGCTTTACTACACGGCGACGACAGGACTCGCTGTCCTCGTCGGCATCATCCTCGTCAACGTGGTCCTCCCGGGAAAAGGGCTCTCCAAAGGTGAAGAACTCCCTAACTTGCGCTATACCCTCAGCGGTGAGGAGATGCGGAACGTCGCATTAGATGGGAGATTCGAGAAAACCTATAACGACAAATATGTCATTACCCTGAAGGACCAGAATGTGAAAGGTGAGGTGGCATCTATCTCGGATACGGCGGTTACGGTAAAATCGTGGACGCTGCTGGACGAAGGCGTTACCTACGTGCCAACTACCACCGAGGAACGCTTGCTGTTCGTTGATGGCAAACTTGACAAACTGACACTCAACGCCACGGGACAAGGCATCGAAGTCTCTCTCCCGATTGCAGGAACTGTGGCCAAAAAGGACAAAAGCGTTGGCCAAACGCTCAAGGAGGTTGTCCTCGGCAACCATGAAACCGGCAAGGAGGGTATGATTCCGGAGAACGTCTTCAAGGCGATGGCGAACATGGATATCCTGCCGCTCATCTTTTTCTCGCTGCTTATCGGTGCGGCGATATCCGTGCTAGGTGAACGTGGCAAACCCGTTGTCGCCGTGATTTCGGGGCTCAACGATGCCGTGATGCAACTCGTTCACTGGATTATGTATATCGCGCCGATCGGCATTTTCGGCTTAATTGCTGGCCGCATTGGGGAAGCGAAAGGGTTCGCCGGTTTCTGGCCCGAGCTCGTCGCGGTAGGCAAATACAGTTTCACGGTGGTATTAGGGCTTGGGGTTCACGGTGCTGTAGTGTTACCGCTCCTGCTCCTGCTGCTGGGCCGCCGGAACCCGCTGAGCTATGTGAAAGGCATGGCAACCGCCTTGCTCAATGCGTTTTCCACAGCAAGTTCCAGTGCTACCCTGCCGATTACGATGGACCAGGTTGAAAAGAATAATGGGATTTCAAGCCGCACCTCTAGTTTTGTCATTCCACTCGGCGCGACGATTAACATGGATGGCACGGCGCTTTACGAAGCAGTGGCTGTGATGTTTATTGCGCAAGTGTATGGGATTACGATGGATCCAGCGCAACAACTCGTTGTCGTTCTTACGGCGACACTCGCCGCCATCGGTGCCGCTGGCATTCCGGAGGCGGGGCTTGTCACCATGGTCATCGTGCTCAGGGCGGTGGATTTGCCGATTGAGGGTATCACGCTGATTCTGTCTGTCGATTGGCTGCTTGACCGGTTTCGCACCACTGTCAACGTCTGGGGCGATAGCGTCGGTGCCGGTGTGATTGAAACGTATGAAAACAGAGGGGCAGCCGAATCGCCTTCCTCAGCGTAGAGAAAACTGTATGGCGAGGGAAACCTGTCTTCGCCATGCAACGCTCGCGGGGGGAACCCGCTCGGATGCGCGTATGGCATCCGAGGGCCCCGCGCTACGGTAGGAGAGCGGTTGTCTCATCCCTCGTATGGCGAGGGAAACCTGTCTTCGCCATGCAACGATCGCGGGGGAAACCCGCTCGGATGCGCGGATGGCATCCGAGGGCCCCCGCGCTACGGTACCTGTAGGGCAAGATCGCCTGATCTTGACCCGTTCGGGAGCGGGCGCTCCCGAACTACAGAGGGTTATCCCACTCAGACAATGCCGAACAACCGCTAGGAACAACAAAAAAGAAAATGGCTACAGAAAAGAACTCATCCACACAAAATTCGCCAATTACCGGTGCGACGATTCTCGCCATCATTAGCGTGGTGCTAGCCGCCGGATGGATTGCGTTCGCCTACTACATAGGCGGCAGCACGGATGCAAACGGCAACCGCATCCTGCTTTTACATCCGATTGTGGCGATGCTGCTCATCTTCCTACTAATTCGCGTTTACCGGTGGGTAGAGATAAAAATCATCGCGACGCTTGAAATCGTGATGATAGCCTTATGGCTTTTCGTCACGCTGCTCGGCGTGCTGACACCGTTCATTCTCGGTTTCGGGTTCGCCTATCTGCTGCGGTTTATCTCCAGTGCGATTCCGTTTAACAAGGCGTATCAACGCCGGCTCGCGATGGTGGCTATTTTGATTATCTGTGGCGGTGTCTTCTTTTGGACAAGTCGCCAGATTGGTAGGCAGGCGAGCCAGATGAGCAAAGGCTTGCAGCAGTTTTACCATGAATCGGTTCTACCGTTCGTCGTCGGTGAAACGCTGGAGGCACTGGCCATTGAGGCTGAGGCATCTGGCGAGAAGACGAAATTCTATCTCGGCACCAACCACGGTGTCTATATTATTGAAGAGGATGTCCGTTCGGGAGTGACAAATGGCGACATCATCGGGAAACGGGTGCAGGCACTCACCCGCACGGATAAGGGGCTTTATGCAGGAACACCAGATGGGCTCTATCGACTTGAGGTGGGAACAGAGAAGGCAACTTGGGTGAAAGTTGAAAACATCCAGTTTGCTAATCCATCGGTGCAGGCCATCAGTCCCGGGCGTGATGCATCCAGCCTTTACGTGGGAACAGCCTCCGGACTCTACGCCAGTTACGATGCTGGTGAGACGTGGTTTTCTGTTGCGCCTGAAATTTTCGCGAGCCTCGCCATCGTCAGCATCACAAGTGAGGACAACAACATCTATGTGGTGGCGAGAGGAGAGGCATCGCAAGCACAGCAGACTGTCCTCTGGATGCAAGCAGGTTCAAACATGGAGTGGCAGGTTCTACCATCGGAAGGGTTAACGTTTCAGTCCCTCGCCGTTGGCAACAGCACGCTCTATGCGGGGACAACGAGCGGGGTTTATACCTATGAAGGTGCAGTGGGACAATGGAATGAAGTTCAAGGCGAGGCGCACCTCCCAACCTCGATTTCGCTGTTAGCGGCTACGTCCTCGCATGTCTACGCGGGCGATAAAACGGTTATCCGACACAGTAGCGACGCTGGCGATTGGCCGCTCGCTATTGCACATAATGAGGGACGTTTTAACACGCTCAAAGATACAGCGATTGGGAGGCAGGTGCAGAAATACTTAACCGAAAGCATCCCGAGTGTGGCACAAGCGGGTGGCACTGCTTTCAAATGGCTATCTGCGTCCGCGGGTTCATTCGCTTCCCAGTTCGGCGGGTTTCTCGCGACGCTCTCCTTCACGTTCATCGTTTTTGTCTACGCCGGTCAGAAGTTTGAGGACTATATCCGCGGGCTTACATTGCTCATCCCGGCAACGCATCGAGAGCAGGTGAAAGCGCACCTGCGCGAAATTGATAGGAATATGCAGGCGTATTTAAGGGGGCAAGTCGCCGTTATCGCGATTGTTTCTGTCATTTCAACTATTGCTTATGGGGTTATTGGCGTGCCGTTCGCGCTCCTGGTCGGCTTGCTGGCGGGGCTCTGCAATGCCATTCCGACATTCGGTCCTTTTATTGGCGGTGCGTTCGCGTTCGTTGCGATGCTGATGGGGCTCGCCGCTGGTGATTTCAGCATGGGTTTTGACTTCCTCATCCGTTGTTTCGCCGTATTGATTGCCATTTTGGGTATCCAAACTATCGATAACTCGCTCATTTCGCCGAAAGTCATGAGCAAGGCTGTTGAGGTAGATGCGTTGCTGATTATGTTCGGTGTGATTGTCGGTGGTTCGCTGCTCGGTTTTTGGGGTGTATTGCTCGCCATTCCGATTCTTGTCGTGATCAAGTCCGTTATTGCGGTTTCGCAAGGGAAAATCAACACAACGGAAGAAGAATAGGCGCGGTTTGAAACCGCGTCGTGCGAAAAGAGATGCAAGTCTTGACAGCATCAATGACGGATTACGGAGAAGAAATCATGAGATCAGAAACATCCGCGAAACGCCAAAAAATTGTTGCGATTGTCGGCAGACCGAATGTCGGCAAATCGTCCCTATTCAATCGGATGGCGGCCGTCGCTTCTGGGCGTGGGGCATCGAAAAGATTCGCTGTCGTTCACGATACCCCCGGCGTAACCCGCGACCGGAATTACACCGACATTGAATGGGCTGATTGCGGTTTCACCATTGTTGATACCGGTGGGTTAGACACCGACCCGGGTGATAGGCTCATTGACAGGGTGCAGCTGCAAGTCGATGCTGCTGTAGCGGAAGCGAGTCTCGTGCTTTTCGTTGTCGATGTGCGTGATGGCATCATGCCGCACGATATGACAGTCGCCAATAAACTGCGTGCGGCGGATAAACCCATCTTCCTCGTCATCAACAAAGTTGACAGCGAACGGTTTTGGAACGACGCGGCAGAATTCTACGCGCTCGGTTTCGATGAACCGATATTTACCTCGTGTGTGCAGAACGAAGGCATCCAAGAAATTCTGGACCGGGTTGTCGAAGCACTACCTGAAACGGAGGCAGATGATACCAGTGGGGACAATGCGCAAACCGGGATAAAAATCGCCATCGTTGGTAAGCCGAACGTTGGCAAATCGTCGCTGATTAACAACTTGCTCGGCGAAGAACGGATGATTGTGGATAACCGGCCCGGCACCACCCGCGATGCTGTCAACATCCATTTCGTCCACGATAACATCGCCTTTGAAATAGTGGACACGGCGGGGATGCGGCGCAAGTCCGCGATTGACGATAAATTGGAATCGGCTACCGTGCAGCGCGCTATTCACAGCATCCGCCAGAGTGACATCGCTGTCCTCGTGTTAGACGTATCGGAAACGGTGTCGCAGCAGGATAAAGCGATTGCGAATTTCATCGCGCGCCAAGGAAAAGCCTCCGTGCTCGCTGTCAACAAATGGGATCTAATTGAGAAGGACCACGCTACGCACGGCATGTTTCTGGATATCATTGATGCGCAACTGCCGCAACTCGGCTATGTGCCGCGCGTGTTCGTCTCTGCTGTCACGGGGCAGCGGGTTACGAGAATTTTAGACACCGCTCTGGAGGTTTACCGCGAGTATTGCACACGGATTCCGACACCGCAGCTCAATACGTTGCTCGTTGAGTTGCGGAACGCGTATCCGCCGCCTCGCGTGAAAGGCACACGTCCTGCACTCAAATATATCACGCAAATTGAGACGAAGCCGCCGACGTTCCTGATTTTTGGACGGAACACGCACCGTTTGCGTCCGCCGTATGAAGCGTATCTGACGAACGCGCTTCGCAAGGAGTTCGGTTTCCACGGCACGCCGATCCGGATTTATTATCGCCATTCGTAGTTGCACAATGCATCGGCGATAAATAGCGTGCTTTTGCAGATAGAAAACCTTTTTTGGAACTTTTTTGGGAGTTCGGTGTATAATCTAATCAGAGCAATTCAGTTTTTGCTGATAAGCGATATTCGCGCCAGATAGGGGACATCCTTGTCGTGATACTGAGTAGGCGGGACATCCTTGTCCCGATAAAGCCCGGTAGGCGGGACATCCTTGTCCCGATATATCTCCTCGGTAGGCGGGACATCCTTGTCCCGATATGTTGAAAATCGAGCATCAAGACCGGGAGGTCTCTCCTACTCAAAGAAATCGAGACCGGGAGGTCTCTCCTACGGGGAGAAGGCATCGAGACCAGGAAGGCTCTCCTACGGGGGCGCGCTGAATCGCTGTTGCACGAAAAATATCTATTTCGCGAGAAGTCCGTTAGGGCTTTCATGTCTATAGGAGAAATGCAAATGAAGACTATATTGAACCGTCACTTGATGCTGCCCAGACTCAATCGGAGTTGGCTCAGCACTCTCAGCCTCGCGGTGTTATGCGCGATGGCATTTACCTTTACCGGTGCACTCTCCCCGATGATGAACACGGCGACTGCACAGGGTGCCTCGAGCGGCGCAGACCTTGCCCCGGCTCCCTCCAATCCTCCTCCATGCTATAATTCGGCACTTGCAGCCTTACGCACTGCTCGTGCGAACCATAACAGCGCGGTAGCAGCGCACCGGGAGGCACTCAACGAACTACGGAGGAGCCTGTCGGAAAATCCGCCAGTTTACCCCTTCGTCCTCTTAGCGGCGATAAATGTAGAGATCGCGAAGAGTAATTTGCAAGCGGCGGTGACTACCTTGAGGCAGGCAAAGGCAGCCCTCGCGCAATGCATAGGATAGAGGACGCAATTGCCAACCGCCATGCCGCGACGCGTGGGCAAAACGCTGAAAACGGGTGCTGAATTGAACGGCATGCGTCCACCGCGGATAACCTCAAAAACGACTGGGTGGCGCGTTACTGAAACGCGTCATCCAGTCCCTATCAAGTTTTCTACCCATGTCTTTCTGTAAAGGAGAATCCCTTGTCTAAATTCAAAGTTTTTATTACACGTCCTATTCCGCAGCAGATTGTCGCGATGATGGAAGCGGATTGCGAGATAGACATGTGGCATACGAGTGCCATTCTGCCGCCTATCGCTGAGAAGATCGCGCCGCTTGATGGACTCATGACGTATGGGCACGAACCGGTTTCTGCGGCGATGATTGCCGCCGCCCCCAATCTCAAGGCAGTCTCCGTCGTTGGTGTTGGCTATGACCACGTTGATGAGGATGCTTGCCGGGAACGCGGTATCGCGCTAGGGCATACTCCCGGCGTGCTGAGCGATACTACGGCGGATATGACGATGGCACTCTTGCTGGCGGCTGCTCGGAATATTGTCCCGGCGCACCAACACGTCCAAGTCGCCAGAGAGTGGACATATTACGATCCGAATATTTTGTGGGGGACAGATGTGCATCACACCACGTTAGGCATCGTCGGCATGGGGCGTATCGGTTACGCTGTCGCCAAGCGCGCGTTAGGGTTTGACATGCGCGTCCTCTACCACAAACGCAACCGCCGCCATGACTGGGAAGAAGAGCTCGGCATTGAATACGCCGAGTTGGAACACCTCCTGCAAGTCTCTGATTTTGTGACGTTGCACGTTCCCTTGACTGAAGAGACGACGCATCTCATCGGGGAGGCGGAGTTGGCGTTAATGAAACCGACAGCGATTTTAGTAAACATCGCTCGGGGTCCCGTGGTAGACCACGGTGCGTTATACGAGGCACTCGTATCGGGACAAATAGCAGGTGCCGCGTTGGATGTAACGGAGCCGGAGCCGATAGACACATCTCATCCGCTTTTGGGTTTAGAGAACGTTCTGATTGCGCCGCATCTCGGCAGTGCGACTGTTCAAACGCGCACGAAAATGGCGACGATGGCGATGGAGAATTTGTTGGCGGGGTTGAAGGGTGAGCGTTTGCCGTATGCGGTGCTGCAACCGGGGCATCGTAAAAATTAGATTTGCTTTTAACGCGAGTTGATGTTAAAATTAAACGTTAAGGGCGCGTCAAACGTCTTAAGTTTTAAATGAGGGTGTTTCATAAATCGATGCACACCCGTAGGAGAAACCTCGGGGCATAATTTCTTTCCGGTAGGAGAGACCTCCTGGTCTCGATGTTCCCGTAGCGCGGGGGCCTGTCCCCCGCGATCGTTGGATTGTGTGAACGATGGCGAGGGACACCCGCTCGCATGCGCGTGTGGCATGCGAGGGCCTTCGCCCTACGGTGAGGGGGCGTTTTTTTTCGTAGCGCGGGGGCCTGTCCCCCGCGTTGGCCATCGTCACAATGTGTGTTTCCCCATCTGTAGTTTGTGCTCGCCTGATCACAAACAGGTCAAGATCGGGCGATCCTGACCTACAGGGGTGAGGAGATCTGGCAGCAAAACGCTGGCGAGGGACAGGCCCTCGCCCTACGGTGAAGGCGGGCTTTCTGCCGCCGCGTCCCCGGGAGGAGCACCGCCCTATTGCATCGAGACCGGGAGGTCTCTCCTACCGGGAAAACGGAATCGTTCAGGGTGTCACGAAACCATTTTTACTACAACGAGTTAGGAAAGACTCTCAACTTAACCTAAGTAGGAGGAAATGTAAAATGAAAAAGCCATCGGTGCAAACCGACTCACTTCTCGCTTTGGCTGGAACGCTGGAATGCAATCTCGCCGAAATCGAGCCTGCGCCAGTGGCGGAAATGCGGAAGATTCCGCCGGACCGGAAAGCCGACACGCATGGCACAAATCACTTTCTATCGCTCTTGGGCACGTTGGAATGTGATGTCACCGACATCGGTAAACGCCACGACGACTATATCGGCGACGCGTTAATCGTTGAGTTACGAGGAAATGACGATGACTGAGGTTTTTGCAGATACATCCGGATGGGCGAGTTCCTTTATCAAGAGTGAATCTGATTATGCGAAAGCCTCGGAATTAATGAGAGGGTGGCAACAGGAAAACCGGCGCGTTGTCACAACGAATTATGTCCTCAGCGAACTCGTCGTTCTATTCACCCGTTTCCGTTTAGATCGAGAAAGCATTCTTGATTATATCAAGTCTATTCGCTCAAATCCGTTGTTTGAAGTTGTCCACATAGACAAAGCACTAGATGCAGAAGCTTGGTGGCTGCTTGAAAATCGATTGGATAAAGCGTGGAGCCTTGTCGATGCCGCTAGTTTCGTCGTCATGCAAGAACGAGGGATAACCGAGGCTCTGACAACAGATCACCACTTTGAGCAAGCAGAATTTACACGGCTGCTGAAATGAGATTGGTGCTTGTCTTGTCAAAATTTCCTTTCAAAATCAGGCGAATTTAACCTGAGGGTGTTTCATAACTCCGTTTCGGTAGTTATCCCCCTTGGGGGCTGGCGAATACCGGAAGGCATTGGGCCCACCTCTGTAGTTCGGGAGCACCCGCTCCCGAACGGGTCAGGATCAGGCGATCCTGACCTATAGGGGTGATGCGGTCTGACACCAAAACGCATGGCGAGGGACAGGCCCTCGCCCTACGTGAAGGGAAGGCGTTTTTTTCACCGTAGCGCGGGGCCTGTCACCGCGATGTCGAACGAGATATGAAACACTCTCAACTTAACCTAGATAGGAGGCAATATAAAATGAAAAAGCCATCGGTGCAAACCGACTCACTTCTCGCTTTGGCGGGCACGTTGGAATGTGATCTTGCCGCTATTGAACCCGCCCCGGTGGCGGAGTTAAGGGGAGTTCCCCAAGATTCGGAACTGGCAAAACATGCCACAACTCCGCTCCTCGCTTTGGCTGGAACGCTGGAATGCAATGTTCCGGACTTCGGGAAACGCCATGACGAATACATCGTTGATACGTTAATCGCGGAATTACGCGGAAATGACGATGAATAAAGCCGCCGGAGGAAAACTCTAGAATGCCCCGTATCTTCGATAACATCGCTCAGGCACTGCTGCCTGCACTCCGAGAAACGCTAAAAACCGCCACGCACGCCGACTTTTGTGTCGGATACTTTAACCTGCGCGGATGGAAGGCACTCGCCGATTCTGTGGAAGCATGGCACGGTGGAGAAGACAACTGCTGCCGAATCCTCGTCGGAATGCAAAGGTTGCCGGAAGAAGAACTCCGACACGCCAAACGTCTTCGTAAACAGGACGATAGAATTGATAACCAAACCGCTCTCCGCCTCAAACGGAGACTCGCAGAGGAATTTCGCGAACAACTGACGGTAGGCATCCCGACACGCGAAGATGAAGAAGGGCTCCGACAATTAGCACAGCAACTCCGTGACAAAAAGGTTCAGGTAAAGTTGTTTCTTCGGCATCCTCTCCACGCGAAACTCTATCTGCTCCACCGTCCCGATGCGATTACGCCGATTGTCGGCTACCTCGGCAGCAGCAACCTCACCTTCGCCGGACTTTCAAAACAGGGAGAACTCAACGTTGATGTCCTTGATGCCGACGCGTGCCTAAAGTTAAAAGATTGGTTTGACGCGCGCTGGGAAGACCGGTGGTGCATCGATATCTCTGCCGAATTGATTGAAATCATTGAGCAGAGTTGGGCGCGCGAGAAACGCATTCCGCCGTATCATATCTACGTCAAGATGGCGTATCACCTCTCACAGGAGGCGCGCCTCGGCTTAACGGAATTCCAAATTCCGCGTGAATTTCGGGACAAACTGTTTGAATTCCAGAGTGCCGCGGTCCAGATTGCGGCGCATCACCTCAACACGCGCGGAGGCGTGTTAATCGGTGATGTTGTCGGACTCGGTAAAACGATGATGGGCACCGCGCTCGCGCGCATTTTTGAGGATGACCACGGTGTTGAAACGCTCATCATTTGCCCCAAGAACCTCGTCAAAATGTGGGAAACGTATCGCGAGGAATATCACTTGCGCGGGAAAGTGCTTTCGCTGAGCAGCGTCATCCAAGAGCTGCCGAACCTTCGGCGGTATCGCCTTATCCTGATTGATGAAAGCCATAATTTGCGAAACCGCGAGGGAAAACGCTATCGCGCAATTCAGGAATACATCCACGAGAACGATAGCCGCGTTATCCTGCTCTCGGCAACGCCTTACAATAAAACCTACCTCGATCTTTCCAGTCAACTCCGCCTGTTCGTTGAGGAGGACAGAGACTTGGGTATCCGTCCGGAACATTATCTCCGTGAGTTGGGAGGCGAGCCTGAGTTTCTCCGCAAGCACCAGAGCGGGGTGCGCACGCTGCCTGCATTTGAGCAGAGCAAGCATCTTGACGATTGGCGCGAATTGATGCGTATCTATCTCGTCCGCCGCACGCGCAGTTTCATCATGGAAAACTACGCCGAGACAGATACCGAGACAGCGCGGAAGTTCCTCGCTTTTCCCGATGGCACGCGCGCCTACTTTCCGCTGCGCGTTCCAAAAACGGTGAAGTTCGCCATTGACGACGAAAACCCGGACGATACTTATGCGCAACTTTATTCGCAGCGCGTTGTTCAAATCATTAGCAACTTGCAGCTGCCTCGGTATGGATTGGCGAATTATATCGTTGATACGGACTTGAAATCGCTGACACCGGCGGAAGAACAGCAGTTAACAAATCTCTCCCGCGGTGGACAGCGGCTCATCGGTTTTAGCAGGACCAACCTTTTCAAGCGGCTTGAAAGTAGCGGACAGGCGTTCCTCCAATCTGTTGAACGGCACATTCTGCGCAACTACGTTTACCTTGACGCGATTGAGAACGGCGAACCGCTTCCCATCGGTGGACAAAGCAGTGAAATGCTCGATGCGCGTCTCTACAATGAGGATGCCGATGTAGATGCGTTTGATGACGATAGTGATGTGCAACTGGACACTGCGCACTTGGAAACCGCGCCTACCGGAAACCTTTCTCCTGCTGAGGAAGACTTCAAACGGCGCGCCGCCGAAATCTATCAACTTTACACTACGAGATACAAAGGCCGGTTTAAGTGGATTCGTTCAGAGCTCTTCCGGCCCTCTCTTCAGAAGGCACTCGCCGATGATGCGAACGCGCTGCTCACTATCTTGCAAGACTCCGGCGCGTGGGATGCCGAAAAAGACGAGAAACTGAACGCGCTGGAGACACTCTTAACCCAAACGC
The DNA here is from genome assembly GCA_965242965.1 of Candidatus Poribacteria bacterium. Classification (GTDB taxonomy): domain Bacteria; phylum Poribacteria; class WGA-4E; order WGA-4E; family WGA-3G; genus AGPOR5. The sequence goes on from OZ251518.1 coordinate 298,296, forward strand.
ATCCGAATGAGAAGGTTATCATTTTCACGCAGTTTGCGGATACGGTGCGGTATTTGAAGGCGGCACTTGCGGCGCGCGGCATCTCGCAGATTGGGGCAGTCACCGGTAACTCCGCAGATCCGACTGGGATGGCGTGGCGGTTCAGTCCGGTGAGTAACGATAAACGGGATAGAGTCTCTCCGGAAAACGAACTGCGCGTCCTCATCAGCACGGATATTTTGAGTGAAGGACAAAACTTGCAAGATTGCGCCATTGTCGTCAATTACGATTTGCCGTGGGCAATCATCAGGCTGGTGCAACGTGCTGGCCGTGTTGACAGAATCGGGCAAACGGCTGAACAGATTTCGTGCTATTCGTTTCTACCGGCTGATGGTGTGGAACGCATCATCAATTTGCGTGGCCGCGTCCGGGAACGGCTTCGCCAAAACTCGGAGATTGTCGGCACGGACGAGGCGTTTTTTGAAGATGACGATGACGAAAACGGCATCTTGGCGTTGTATCACGAACGCGCAGGCTTGCTGGACGATGAACCCGACAACGATGTCGATCTTGCCTCTTACGCGTATCAAATCTGGAAAAATGCGATTACGCGTGAGCCGCGCCTAGAACGTATCATCCCGGAACTGCCGGCCGTCGTCTATGCCACAAAAGCGCACGATGCTATGGGCGGCGCGCTCGTCTATACGCGAACAGGCGATGGCAACGATGCACTCGCGTGGATAAATCGGGATGGCAAAAGCGTCACTGAATCCCAATTCGCAATCCTGCAAGCCGCCGCGTGCACGCCGAATACCAAAGCACTGCCGCCGCTTGAAGAACATCACGACTTGGTGCGAAAGGGCACCGAACTCATCCTCTCTGAGGAACGAACGGTGGGTGGACAACTCGGTAGGCCCTCGGGTGCGCGGTTTCGGACATATCAACGGCTGCAGCAATATGCCGAGCAGGTCCGCGGCACGTTTTTTGATACGCCGGAATTGAAACGCGCGATTGACGACATCTATCGTTACCCGTTGCGTCAGGCGGCGACAGATACGCTTAATCGTCAACTCCGCGCCGGTATTACTGACGATGCACTTGCTAATCTGGTGATGCTGTTGCGCGATGATGATAGGTTGTGCATTGTGCAGCGGGAACGGCAATTAGGAGAACCACAGATTATTTGTTCTTTGGGGCTGGTTGCATCTGTCTGAAACAGGATTAGGCGATCCGTTTCAGAAAAGAAATAAAAGGAGAATCCGATGGTAGAAAATGTTGCAGTGTTAACCCCGTCCTCATTCCGCGCGTGGGTGCGTGCTGTTGTCATTGATGAGGCATTCTTTGCCGATAGAGCATCTCTCGCGGCGGTGCTGGCGAGCGGCAAACCCTGCATCTGCGGCAAGCGCGCTAGCACCGACCCGAGTTCCCCGGAAGAGCCGTTCCGTATTTTTTGGGATGGCTATTGGGACTTTGCGTTCACCTTAGGTGTGCCGGAAGATTCGCTGCTCGCACTGCTTGACTTGTGCGATGAGGTCGCGCGTCACTTACAGTTGCAAACCGATGTGCCGCTACTGCGGCATCGTTTGAAGGCCATTGAATCGCAGCGGAACATGTCGCCGGTGGGGCGCAAGGTGCGGCGAAATGGCGGTGATATCGCGATAAACGAGCCTGCACCGTCAATAAAGGTGCGGGATTTATCGGAAGCGGACTTCCGAGCGTTTGTGGAGAGGCTTGTCAACGGGCCGCTGTTCACTGCCCGTGCCCGGGTTGTGAAAGTGTTGCACACGCTGCCGCCCGTTTGCGCCACGGAGGTGCCGCTGTCCACGCTGCTCTCGCAGTGCCTCGGTGCCCCCGCGGCGCGGTGTCCGGAGGCGGTGGCAGTCGTTGCGACAGAGATGCCGTTGTTCTCGGCGTTCTTTGCCTTTTTCGTGGAGCACTTGGCGTTGGAAGTGTTCCTCGAAGAGTATTATTACGACTCCGACGAAGGGTTGGAGCTGCGCGCAGAATTGCTGGAAGAGATAGAACACAATCTTGCAGAAAAGAAGGCAGGCAGAACTAAGGCGACTCCCCTGGCAGAGGTGGCGAAAAAGTTCGGGGTAGCGTTGTGATGTATGCGCTAGAACTTGAACCTCGTGCCGAATCTGATTTGAAGCGGTTAGACGCGACGATACGGAAACGGATTTTTCAAAGTTTGGCAGATTTGTGCGAGACCTGCGAGACACGCCCACACTATGCACTGCGTGGGCCCCATCGGGGTAAATTCCGTATCGTCGTGGCGAGAGTCTATCGCGTCATCTATACTTTTGATAAGTCAAGTCGGGAAGTAACCGTTCATCGCATTCGGCACCGAAGCCGCGCCTATGATTAACCGCGAAACCGAACTTCAATAGGACTTACGCAGTCCTAACTGCGTTGAAAGGTATCATAATTGGGTATCGCATATTTCATAATAGTTTAAGGAGGCTCAGATGATAGAAAATGTTGCAGCGTTAACCCCGTCCTCATTCCGCGCGTGGGTGCGTTCCGTTGTCGTTGATGAGGCATTCTTCGCGGATAGGGCATCTCTGGCTGCGGTGCTGGCGAGCGGCAAACCTTGTATCTGCGGCAAGCGCGCCAGCACCGACCCGAGTTCCCCCGAAGAGCCGTTCCGTATTTTTTGGGATGGCTACTGGGACTTTGCGTTCACCTTAGGTGTGCCGGAAGATTCACTGCTCGCGCTGCTTGACTTGTGCGCTGAGGTCTCGCGTCACTTACAGTTGCAAACTGATGTGCCGCTATTGCTGCATCGTTTGAAGGCCATTGAATCGCAGCGGAAAATGTCGCCGGTGGGACGCAAGGTGCGGCAAAACGGGGGTGACATCGCGATAAACGAGCCGGCACCGTCAATAAAGGTGCGGGATTTATCAGAGGGGGATTTCCGGGTGTTTGTGGAGACGCTTGTCAACGGGCCGCTGTTCACTGCCCGCGACCGGGTTGTGAAAGTGTTGGACACGCTGCCGCCGGTTTGCACCACGGAGGTGCCGCTGTCCACGCTGCTCTCGCAGTGCCTGGGTGCCCCTGCGGCGCGCTGCCCAGAGGCAGTGGCATTCATTGCGACAGAGATGCCGTTGTTCTCGGCGTTCTTTGCCTTCTTCGTGGAGCACTTGGCGTTGGAGGTGTTCCTCGAAGATTACTACTACGATTCCGACGAAGGGTTGGAGCTGCGCGCAGAATTGCTGGAAGAAATAGAGCGAGACATTGAGTATATCAAGGCAGGCGGCAGAACTTATACCCTTGAAGAGGTTTTCGATGAATTGGAGTCGGCACCGTAATGTATACGTTGGAGTTGCTCCCAGCTGCCAGAAGGGATATTCGACGCTTGGATGGCACTATCCGCGCCCGCGTCCGCGATGCCCTTGATAAGTTGTGCGCAACTTGCGACACGCGTCCGCACGAAGCACTCCGCGGACCGCATCGCGGCAAATTTCGCATAAAAGTAGCGAGGCACTATCGTGTCATTTATCGCTTTGACAAGTCAATCCGAGTCGTTACCGTTCATCGCGTTCGTCACCGAAGCCGCGCCTATGATTAACAAGGGGGTTTCATATATTGATGTTTTCCCGGTAGGAGAGACCAGGAGGTCTCTCCTACCGGAAGGCGTTGGGCCCACCTCTGTAGTTTGTGATCGCCAGATCACAAACGGGTCAGGATCAGGCGATCTTGACCTACAGGGGTGATGCGGTTTGCCAGCAAAACGCATGGCGAGGGACAGGCCCTCGCCCTACGGGAAGGGACGGCGTTTTTTTCATCGTAGCGCGGGGGCCTGTCCCCCGCGATCGTTATCGTCAAGCGGTGGCGTTTTAGGTCCTACGGATCTGCAGAGAACAAAACACGTTTTTTCCCTAGCGCGAGCGATGGCGAGGGACAGGCCCTCGCCCTACGGTAAAGTACCGTTTTTTTCCCGTTTATGAAATACCCTTGATTAACCGCGAAACTGAAAATTGCATTTGACAAAAATCGCGTTGCAAGGTATCATAATTTCAGTCCAAATCAGGAGCAGGATTTCCACGATTTCCAGCAGGATTTTCGGGATTTCCAACAGGATTTCCACGATTTCTAAGATGATACCAAAACGCTTGTTTCTGCCGATGAGATAACTTTTATGCAATTTAATGTCAACCAAACACGCAACTATCTCCAAGAATCCGAGTTTGAACCCCTCTTCGTTGAGGAACTCGGATGGGAGTATCATACGCAGGCTTTCAGCGTGACGGTAGATGACACCAAATACGCACTCGCCGCTATCGCCGAGAAACGCGGCATGGTGGTATTCCGCTGCACCGCCACCGATGGAAAACCGATGCCGAACTACGCCACGCGGCGCGCCATCCAACGGCAGGTGGCGAAATCGGTGCACGAACACGTTATCATTTATACCGACGCGGCGAAAACTACCCAAGTCTGGCAGTGGGTCAGACGCGAACAAGGAAGACCCGAGGCTTGCCGCGAACACCGCTATCATCACGAACAGGCCGGCGACGCACTCCTCCAAAAATTGCAAACCCTTGCGTTTAGCTTGGAGGAGGAAGAAGGCGTGTCAATCGTTGATGTTACGGGACGCGTCCGTGCCGCCTTTGACGTGACACCCGTCACCAAACGCTTTTATGAACGCTTCAAAAAGGAACACGAAGCCTTCCTTCAGTTCCTCAACGGCATCCCCGATATAGAGACGCAAGAGTCGTATGTCTCTGTCATGCTCAATCGGCTGATGTTTATCTACTTCATCCAGAAGAAGGGGTTTCTTAACGGCGATACCGATTATCTCCGCACGAACCTCAACCGCAGCCAAACCGAAGGCACCGACAGGTTCTATCAAGAGTTCCTCTGTCCTCTCTTTTTTGAGGGCTTCGCGAAACCGAAACCCGAACGCACCGCGGCGATAAACCAACGCCTCGGCGAGGTGCCTTATCTCAACGGCGGCATCTTCCAACACCATCGCATTGAGCAACAGCACGGCGAAACTCTCCACATCCCCGATAAAGCGTTTGACCGGCTCTTCACGTTCTTTGAGCAGTATCAGTGGCACCTCGATGAACGGCCGCTCCGCAACGATAACGAAATCAACCCCGATGTCCTCGGCTATATCTTCGAGAAATATGTGAATGAACGGCAGAAAATGGGCGCATATTATACCCCAGAGGACATCACCAAGTATATCAGCCAGAACACGATCATCCCGTTCCTTTTCGACGCGGCGCGCGAGGCTTGCAAAATCGCTTTTGAAGGCGATGCCACCGTCTGGCAGCTGCTTCAAACTGACCCGGGCCGGTATATTTACGATGCCGTTAAAAAGGGTGTTAAACAACCCTTACCGCCAAAAATCGCCATCGGCATTGACGATGTCTCCAAACGCACCGCATGGAATACCCGCGCGTCAGCGGAATACACATTGCCGACAGAAATCTGGCGGGAAGTCGTCGCGCGGCGGCAGCGTTACGAACGCGTGCATGCCAAATTGGTAAACGGCGAGATTACCGACATCAACGCGCTCATCACCGAAAACCTTGACATCCAGCAATTCGCGCAAGATGTCATCGAGACATGCGAAGGGCCAGACCTGCTCCGCGCGTTTTGGCATGCCATCACGCAGGTCACCGTCCTCGATCCGACGTGTGGTTCCGGTGCATTCCTCTTCGCCGCCTTGAATATCCTAGAGCCCCTCTACGATGCATGTCTTGAACGGATGCAAGCGTTTATTGACGAAGCAGATGCTTCCAGTAGGAGAGACCTCCCGGGCTCGATGAGAACCGACCTCCCGAACGGGTCAGGATCAGGCGATCCTGAACTACAGAGTAGGAGAGACCTCCCGGTCTCGACATTTTCCGGTAGGAGAGACCTCCCGGTTTCGAACTCACCTCCCCACGCGCGCTACACCGACTTCCGCGACATCCTCGCACGCACCGCGCAACACCCGAGCCCCCGTTACTTCATCCTCAAATCCATCGTCATCAACAACCTCTATGGCGTGGATATTATGGACGAAGCCGCCGAGATTTGCAAACTCCGTCTCTTCCTCAAAATGGTGGCGCAGATCGATGACGTGAACCAGATCGAACCGCTGCCAGACATTGACTTCAACGTGCAGGCAGGCAACACCCTCGTCGGATACACCACCCTTAACGAGGTAGAAAAGGCAGTCACCGGACAGTTCGATTTTGACGACACGATGGCGCGCATCCGCGAACGCGCCGAGGACGTTGACGCGCTCTTTTCCCTGTTTCGTCAGCAACAGACAGAACTGGGCGGCGATGTAACGCTTGACGACAAACAGGCGTTGCAAGGAAAACTGGCGGCGTTATCCGATGAACTGAACGGCTACCTTGCGGGGGAATACGGTGTGGAGACGAACAACGTCGAGGCGTTTCAGCAGTGGCTTTCGTCGCATCAGCCGTTCCACTGGTTCATCGCGTTTTACGGTATCCTTGACAAAGGTGGGTTTGACGTGATTATCGGGAATCCGCCGTATGTGGAATATAGCAAGGTGAAGAAGGATTACACGATTCGCGGGTATGAGACAGAGAGTTGCGGTAATCTCTACGCGTTTTCAACCGAAAGAAGTTTGAGACTTCTTAACAACTCAAGCAGTTTCGGTCTCATCGTTCCGATGAGCCTAGTCTGCAATCAGAGAATGGAAACGCTGCAAGAAATCACTCGGTCATCAAAGTCGGTCTGGCTGAGTAATTTCTCCGAAAGACCTAGTAAACTCTTCGTTGGTGCTGAAGTTCTTTTAACAATCCTGCTGAGTAGATCGGATCGGAAAGCCGAACAGATCCTTGCTACAACTGGGTTGACAAAGTGGACTAGCGAGGAACGAAAGGGTCTCTTTCATAATATCGCTTACCATTCCGGCGCGGATAAAATTAATCCGCATGTAATTCCAAAACTTCGCTCAAATGCGGAGTCCCGTATCCTCGAAAAATTGTCTTCCCAGACAGGATATCTGCGGAATCATCTATTGAAACATTCCGAGAACTCCATCTACTATCGCACTAGTGGTGGGCGATATTGGAAGGTGTTTACAGATTTCCCACCGGTGTTTAAGGTTAATGGCAAGTCAGAACCTTCTACTGCCGAAAAGTTATTGAGTGTTAAAGCTCCCGAAATATTGAAACCTATCATTGCAGTTTTGAGCAGTAATCTGTTTTGGTGGTGGTACACGATTACGACAGACTCTCGAAATCTTCCCGTGTATGCTATTCAGGATTTCCCTGTGCCTCAGTCTGCGCTGGAGGATCCTGAACTTGCAAGACTCGGCGAGGTGTATTTGGCGGACCTGCGTCGCAACAGTGAAATGAAGGTTCGCGAACAAAAGTCGAAAGGCAAAACCGAAACGCAGACGTTCAAGATCCAAAAGTCCAAACCGATTATTGACGAGATTGATCGGGTGCTTGCGGAACATTATGGTTTCACGGATGAGGAGTTGGACTTCATCATCAACTACGACATCAAATATCGGATGGGGCTCGGTGGTTGAACGCATTCCACTCCGGGGTCCGTAGCGATGCCCGTGGCCCGTAGCGCGAGGGCCTGTCCCTCGCGATCGTTGGAGTGCGCGGACGATGGCGAGGGACAGGCCCTCGCCCTACGGTGAGGAATGACGTTTTTTCATCGTAGCGCGGGGGCCTGTCCCCCGCGAGCGCCATTGTCACGATGAGTGTTTCCCCGCTGTAGTTTGTGATCGCCTGATCACAAACAGGTCAGGATCAGGCGATCCTGACCTACAGAGCCTGGCGCGCGGACGATGGCGAGGGCCCAAGCCCTACGATGAAGGGGGGGATTTTCGCGGCCCGTAGCGCGGGGGCCTGTCCCCCGCGATCGTTGGAGTGCGCGAACGCTGGCGAGGGACAGGCCCTCGCCCTACGGGAACGCACGCCGTTTTTTCGGAGGCATCGTTCTTAGGTCCTTTAGGACCTTAATGTCTATAGAAATACGTGTCAGCCCGTTTTCAAGGTCTTTTAAGACCTTAATAAAAAATACGCGCGGCCCTGGCAAAACACATTAAGGACCTAAAGGACCTTAGGATTCTTCGCGGACGCGAGTGCTATAGACATTAAGGTCCTAAAGGACCTAAAGAGACGTGTTTTCATCTGTAGTTTGTGATCGCCTGATCACAAACGGGTCAGGAGCAGGTGCTCCTGAACTACAGAGCCTGGCGCGCGGGCGATGGCGAGGGACAGGCCCTCGCCCTACGGTGAGGGAGGATTTTCTGCCGTCGCCCCGAGGGGCGCGCCGACGGTATTGCATCGAGACCGGGAGGTCTTTCCTACGGGGAGGGGAGAGCGAGATAAATATCAATCTGAATCATATAGGAGGAACAATCATGACGCAAAACGTTTTTCTTGGAGAACACGAACTTACCTTTCCGGGGCCGCACCTCGGCACGCTTCGGGATTGCAACAGCGTGCTTGAGTCCGCCGAGGGATTGCATGCACAAATCGCTGAGGATGGGTATCTACTCGTCCGCGGCCTGATTGATAGAGAAAAGGTTATCGCCGCGCGGCGCGCGATTTTGGAATACGCTGAAGGCAACGGAAAGGACAACGTCTTCAAACCCGGCACCGAGATGATGGAGGCAGTCGCGGGCGAAGGAAGTCCCGGCCGGACGATGGGCGCACCCGCTGTGACGCATCATCCTGATGTGCAAGCCGTCTTGGAAGGCGATGAACTGTTCCGATTTTTCCGCAATTTTTTTGGCGGCGAGACGCGCACTTTTGATTACAAGTGGCTGCGGTTTATTCGGCCTACCGTCTGGTCTGGCCCGCATTTCGATGTCGTCTATATGGGGCGCGGTTCCAAGCAGTTGCATACCTGCTGGGTGCCGTTCGGCGATGTGCCTGCGACGATGGGGACGCTCGCTGTCTTGGAGGGTTCGCATAACCTGCCGAGTTTCGCACGGATACGCGAGACATACGGGAAAACCGATGTCGATAAGGACGGGACACCGGGGCATTTCGGGCGCGACCCGCTGGAAATTAGCGATACTTACGGCGGCGCGTGGAAAACGGCGGATTTCGAGATGGGCGATGTCATCGTCTTCACGATGCACACGATGCACACCTCAACGAAGAATCTGTCGGATAGATGGCGCATTAGTTGCGATATCCGCTTCCAACCGGCGGCAGACCCGATTGATGAACGGTGGGTAGGTAAAAACCCGATTTCGCATACGGGCAGCCAGAAGATTTCGTTTGAGGAAGCGAAGAAGCAGTGGGGGCTCGCGTAGGATAAGGGATTGTCCTTCGCTGTTCACGTTCGCGGGGGACAGGGCCGAGCAGGTCAGGATCAGGCGATCCTGAACTACAGACTCGCCAGCGTCCGCGCACTTCAACGTTCGCGGGGGACAGGCCCCCGCGCTACGGGCCAGGAACGCCAAACTCACAGGGGACAGGCCCCCGCGCTACGTTCTGGAAAACGCCAAACTCGCTACGGGCCGGGGGTTAGCAATGCCGCCGCAATCGCCGCGAACATTTCCTCCACTTCGGTTACCTCAATGCACGAATACGCAATCCGCAACTCTGATTCACCGAGTGCGATGGTGCCGATGCCGTGCTCGGTGAGGAGGCGTTGACGGACAGTTTCGGCGTTCCCTTTTTTCAGGCGCAGGCACGTGAAATAACCGGCGTGACTCGGATAGACCTGCCATAATTCGGCATATCGCGCATCGGAGGCAACCTGTTTGACTTTCATCGCGCGTGCCTTGAGGGTTTCAAAGTTGCGCCGCTTTTGTTCGGCGTAATCTGGCGCGTTCATCGCTGCAAGAATAAGTGTCTGCGCGATTTGTGCTGCGCCGGAAGTATTCGCCCGGATAAGCCCGCTGATTTTTTGTTCAAGCGGTTGCATTACGGCATCGTCCAGCGCGAACGTGAGAAACCCGATGCGCATGCCCCAGGCGTATTCCTCTTTCGTCGCGCCATCTATTTTCACGGGGACGACGTTCGGATGGCATCCTGCCAACATGCCGAAAAGTGATTCGTGCATCACGTCATCGTCATACCAGAAGCCCGCGTAGGCATCGTCAAGCATGACGAGGAGGTGGTTATCGGCATCTGCACATTCTGCACATTCGACAATTGCGTTGACAATTTCCTGCGCTTCGGCGCGCGTGATGGCGTAACCGGTGGGGTTATGCGGAAAATTGAGAAGGACGAGCGTCTTTCCAGCCGAATGTGCGCGCGTTGTGAGCGCGCCAACCTTGATAAGTGTCTCGCGGAAACCGTCGGTGTTAAAACGGTATTCGGCATCGTAGAAGGGATAAGTCATAACCTGCGCCTGCGCTTTGGTTTCAAAGATGAGCCGATAGTTGCCCCAGATTTTGTCGGGCAGCACTAGCGTATCACCACTATTGACGAAGAGCTCGGCGAGGAGACTGAGTCCGTGCGTCATGCCGTTCGTCACGATGGGTGAACTGAACGTCGCTTGGGCAAGCGATGGGTTTGTTTCGCGGAGGTGTGTCTTCCATTTCTGACGTAGTGCGGGTTGTCCAAGCACGGGCGCGTAGCCGTAGACATTTTCCAGCGATGGGTTCGGCACGAGGGTGCGTGAGACAGGGAGGTGCATCATTTCTCCGTTTTCTAGTGCGATGGCGCGCGTTGCATTAAACCGATGCGCTTGCGCGTTCGCCTCGGCTGTCTGGCTTAAGATGCCTTTCGGCAGGTAGATGCGTTTCCCTAATTCGGAGAGGAGCGCGAAAAGTGCGGGTGATGCCGCGCGGATGTGTTCGTTTAATTCGGTTGCTGGCATAGTTTTTTCTAACAGAGGAAAATAGTTGTTGAAATTGTGCCGCATAATCAATTTAATGTCAACCAATTTCGCCAAAATACGTCTTAAAATATAAATAAGGGTGTTTCATAACTCCGTTTCGGTAACTATCCCCCCTTGGGAGGCGCGCATCGGGCCCATCTCTGTAGTTCGGGATCGCCTGATCCCGAACGGGTCAAGAGCAGGCGATCTTGACCTACAGGGGTGACGCGGTCTGCCAGCAAAACGATGGCGAGGGAAACCCGCTCGCATGCGCGTGTGGCATGCGAGGGCCCTCGCCCTACGTAAAGGGGAGTCGTTTTTTTCACCGAGCGCGTGACCTGTCACCGCAACGTTGAGCGATTTATGAAACACCCTGAAAATATAAATAGACTACAAAAAGGACTCACATCAAAATGAAAGCACTCCTCAAAAGCCTTGCAGTGGCGATACTCTTTATCCTCGCGGTGGGCGCGATTCTCGGTGCCTATATCCTTCAGGCACCGCCGGTTGCGCGACCCGGGCCGCCGAAATTACAAATCCATACGCGGACTGCGTTACGCGGCAGACCGGATGTGAATTCCAAACCGCTCGCCTACACGAAAGATGTCTACCGACACAGTTTGGCACCGGATTACATCAGCAACTTGAACAGCGGGGAATTCTCGCCGAAACTGCTGTTCAGCGCGGATTTGGCGCGGCGCGCGCCGTTGGAAGCCGAACGGTTGGACGCAGAATTGCGAGACGGCATTGATTGGGAGAAAATGTTCGCCGATTTGACAGAGAACGTTAGGTTCAATGCCCGTTCGTCTGATTTAAAGGTGTTGCTCAGCGGGAAAGAGTGGCATCTCTTCGATGGGGCTGGCGCGAGGTATAAGGTGGCCCGGGTCCAAAATCGGTTGCATATCTCTCTGCCGGACTTAAGAGAGGCGTTTGAGATTAATAAGGTGCAGCTCTCCGACAAAACCGAGGCATCTGTTGAAAAGCCGGGGAGACAGTGGATTATCCGCGACATCGGCTATCAGCAGGCGTATACCGTAAAACTTGGCGGGCAAAAAGGTGAGAAGAAACTGAATGTCTTCCAGCAATCGAAAGTCGAGATTCTCCACTCGCTGTTTGATGCGGATGTGACATCGCAGCCCGCGTTGACATCTGGGCTTCTGAAAGCATCTTCGCAACACTACATTTCGGCAGAACTCCGCGCCGAGTTTGTGGAACAGAACATCGCGCTGACGCGGAAGGCGAAACTATCGGTAATTGAAGAAGATAGAGAGTGGCTGATAACCGATGCCGGCCAGAAGTATCGTATCCGTTTGGAAGACGCACCGCAAGATGGCGGAAAAACCTCAAGGTTGAAGGTATACCTTGACGTGGATAGCGAATGGCTTCGCGTGCGGGTTGATGATAACCTGAAAGGCTGGGTGCAACGGCGGCGCGGGACGGTATTCCAACCGCCGCCACCGCAGTTGAGCTCACGTCAACAAGCAAAAGCACGACTTCTGGTGCTGATTGACGACTTAAAATTGAAAATAGGAATAGGAGAATAAGCCACGCCGATAGGGGCGCGTTAGCCGCTTAATGTCTATAAGACGATGAAAATCCTTTTCCTCTCTCCCACTGTGCCGTTTCCGCTGACTGATGGTGGACGGATTCGGGTGTTTAATCTCCTCAAACAGGTTTCCCAGAAATGCGAAGTAACTCTATTGGCATTGGAGACATTGCCTACCGATGCGGAGAGCATCGCGCATCTGGAACGCTTCGGGATTCAGGTGCATCTCGTCCGACACGGCGGAGAACTTCCACCGGTATCGCTTGGCACAATTCTGAGTGCGTTTCTCAGGCGAGTGCCTATCACCGTCGCGCGCTATAACGTGCCTGCCTATCGACAGAAATTTAAAGAATTGGTGGCAACTGAAACCTTCGATCTGGTGCATTATGAAATGTTCCACGTCGCCCAATTCCACACTGAAACAGATTTGCCAAGCCTTCTTTCACAGCAGAACGTCGATTCTGCCATCTGGCGGCGGCTCTGTCAGGAGACAGCGAATCCTCTCCGGAAATGCCTGTATTGGACGCAGCAACGCGCTTTTGAACGTTATGAGCGGTTGATTAACCCAAAATTTGACATCGTCACCTGCGCTTCCGAGATAGACAAGCAGGCATTTCAACGGACAAGCGCGGAAAGCCGTTTTGAGATTATCCCTAATGGGGTGGATATTGAGGACTATCAACCGGATTCCACCCCCGTAGGCGAGACCTCCCGGTCTCTACTCCCCGTAGGAGAGACCTCTGGTCTCGATGCAATAGAACAAACCTCCGGTCTCAATGCAATAGACGAAACCTCCCGGTCTCAACACCCCGTAGGAGAGACCTCCCGGTCTCGATTTGACGCGCAAGAACCCCATCTCATCTACATCGGCAGCATGGATTGGTATCCCAACGAAGACGCGGTAACCTTTTTCGCCGACGAAGTCTTGCCGCGAATCCACGAGAAACTCCCGAACGTTCAATTTTCCGCCGTTGGCGGTAATCCATCGCCGCGCGTGCAAAAATTAGCGGAGAACCCACAGATTCAGGTTACTGGGCGCGTGCCGGAAATCAAACCGTATTTTGCACGGGCGACTGTGTTTGTCGTGCCGTTGCGCATCGGGAGCGGCACGCGATTGAAAATTCTTGAGGCATTGGCGATGGGCAAGGCTGTCGTTTCAACCACCGTCGGCGCGGAAGGGTTAGACCTGGGTATCGGGGAGGAAATTCTCATCGCCGATGAACCGAAAGCGTTTGCAGAAGCGGTGCTTCGTTTGCTCACCGATGTATCTCTGCGTCGCAGACTCGGTGAAAAGGGCCGCGCGCGCGTGGAACGAGATTACGATTGGCGCAGCATCGGAGAAAAACTGCTTAGGCTTTATGAGTCGCTTTGTTGATTTAGATTCCCCGGTAGGAGGGACATCCTTGTCCCGATACCTCGGTAGGAGGGACATCCTTGTCCCGATGCAATAGGGCGGCGCGCCTACCGGGGTCGCGGCGGCAGAAGGTCCCCCTTCATCGTAGGGCGAGGGCCTGTCCCTCGCCATCGTCCGCGCGCCAGACCCTGTAGGTCAGGATCGCCTGATCCTGACCCGTTTGTGATCAGGCGATCACAAACTACAGAGGGAAACACACATCGGGACGATGACGCTCGCGGGGGACAGGCCCCCGCGCTACGGTAAAGTATCAAGCCCCTTTGTCTCTCCTACGGGAAGAAATCGAGACCCGAGGTCTCTCCTACCGGTAGGAAATTTCTCTTGCATTTCTATCTTGTTTTTGGTAGAATTATCCATCATCTTTAAAAAATAGGATGGAAACGAAATGGCACTTCCAAAAATGACGCGGATACAGCAGCAGTTTGAGGCACCTGTCCTCACGGATATCCGCGCGACAATTCACGAGGAATTAGCACGGATTGACGCATCCTCCATTGTGCGTCGCGGTGATACCGTGGCGATTACCGCCGGTAGCCGCGGCGTTGCGAACGTCGCCACCGCGGTGAAGGCGACAGCAGATTATCTCAAAACTATCGGCGCGCAACCTTTCGTTGTTCCCGCGATGGGGAGCCACGGCGGCGCAACTCCCGAGGGCCAACGAAGCGTGTTAGAACATTACGGCATCACCGAAGAAACCGTTGGGGTGCCAGTGAAGGCGACAATGGATGTCGTGGAACTCGGTAAAACAGCACTCGGTTTACCCGTGTTTCTCGACCGGTTCGCCGCTGAGGCAGACCACGTGGTGCCGATTAACCGCATCAAAGCGCACACCGATTTCAACGGCTCAATTGAGAGTGGAGTGATGAAAATGATGGTGATCGGCCTTGGGAAACAGAAAGGCGCGAATCTCTATCACCGCGCCTTCTTTCAATACGGATTTGAAAACGTTATCACGGCTGTCGGCGGGTTTATGCTTGATACCGGGCGGATTGCTTTTGGCATCGGGCTCCTTGAAAACGCGCACGAGCAGACTGCGAAGGCGGTTGCGATGCCCGCGCGCCAACTCCTCCAGACCGAACGTCAGCTGCTCGTTGAGGCGAAATCGTTGATGGGCAGGCTTCCGTTCGATGAACTTGATTTGCTGATTATTGACTGGGTTGGCAAGAACATCAGCGGCACCGGTATGGACACGAACGTCATCGGCAGAATGATGCAGAACTTTGAACCGGAACCGGCGAAACCGGCCATCTTGCGGATATTTGTCCGCGATTTGACAGAAGAGAGCGATGGCAACGCGACCGGCATCGGCTTGGCGGATTTCACGACGACACGGCTCGTGAACCAGATCGACAGGCATGCAACCTACATGAACGGCATCACCGCGCTTGGCCCGCAGAAGTCGAAGATACCTTTCTACTACGACACTGACAAGGAAGCAATTTCGGTGGCACTGGATACCATTGGGCTTACCGCACCAGAAGACGCGCGCGTCATTCGGATTGAAAGCACGTTGAGGTTAACCGAGCTTGACATCTCCGAGGCTCTCCTTGAGGATGCGCAACTCCACACAAGCCTCAAGGTAATCAGTGAAACCAAGCCGTTCGATTTTGATGCCGCTGGCAACCTGATGCCGTTTTCCAAGGAGACACCGCATTGAAAAGATTGATTGTAGGTATCACTGGTGCGAGCGCGGTTATCTACGGCGTTCGCCTGCTAGAAGTGCTCACCAAGCAAACGGAAATTGAGGTGCATCTGACGATCTCCGCCTCCGGTGCGCGCGCTTTGTGGGAAGAACTTCAGATTGAGGTGGATATTGATAACTTTCGGCTGGACTCGCTGATTGGGATTTCGTCGGAGCGCGTCATTTATCACCATCAATCCGACATCGGTGCCGCCATCGCCAGCGGTTCTTTCCGCACGGAAGGGATGATTGTCGTGCCGTGTAGCATGGGGACTGTCGCTTCGATTGCATCGGGAATTTCGCGTAATCTTATCCAGCGCGCCGCAGATGTGTGCATCAAGGAACGCCGCAAACTGGTAATTGTCCCGCGCGAAACGCCGCTGAGTGCCATCCATCTGGAGAATATGCTGAAGTTGTCGCGCCTTGGAGTGTGTGTGCTGCCGGCGATGCCGGGGTTCTATCACTTCCCCAAAACCGTCGATGATCAGATTAATTTCGTGGTGACGAAAATCTTGGATCAGTTCGGCATGGATACCGGGTTGATTCAGCGATGGAAGGAGTAGGTGTAGCAATTGCTGCTGACACGAATCTGAGCCAGATTTGCGGTTCAGTCCGGGAATGGAAATCTCACGAAAATGCGCAAACTCAAAATTATCTTAGAGATGATTAAGTTTGAACATACCGTCTTCGCGCTGCCGTTTGCGGTGATGAGTGCCTTCATCGCCGCTGATGGGTTGCCATCGCTGGATAAACTGGGTTGGATTCTCGTTGCGATGGTGGGGGCTCGCAGTTGCGCGATGGCGTTCAACCGCCTTGCTGATGCTGATATCGACAGGGTTAACCCGCGGACTGCGGCGCGTGCAATTCCCGCCGGTCTCATCACGAAAGGGGCAGTGTGGGGCTTCACCATTGTTTCTGCGGGACTCTTGGTGCTTGCCGCATGGCGACTCAATCCCCTCGCCTTAGCACTATCCCCGGTTGCCATTGCCGTGATTATGGGATATTCCTATACCAAACGTTTCACGGCGATGTCTCACTTTTGGTTAGGGCTTGCGCTCTCTATCTCACCTGTCGGTGCGTGGATTGCGATAAAAGGCAGATTTGACTGGCCGCCGGTGGTGCTTTGTCTCGTTGTCTTGCTCTGGACAGCCGGATTTGACATCATCTACGCTTGTCAAGATGTCAACTTTGACAGGAAGCATGGTCTCCATTCGATACCGGCGCGGCTCGGTATCCGGTGGGCATTATGGCTTTCGTCTGCGTTGCATGTCGTCGCGGTGTTGCTCCTCCTCGGTATTCCTTTGCTCACTGAATTGGGCATCCTCTATTTCGTAGGGGTGGGGATTGTGATGATAATCTTTGTTTATGAACACGCCATCGTCAAGCCGAACGATTTGTCCCGTGTCAACCTCGCCTTTTTTACGCTAAACGGCATGATTAGTTTGGTTTTGATGGTGCTTTCTATCGCTGATATTTTGCTGTAGAAACGATTTCTGGAGAAAAATTCTAACGATGAAACTTTCACTTTCCGTCCGCGTCGCAGAAACCGCATCCAAAAAGGATGCAACCCATACCTTCAAGCAACTGACCGGATTGGCGGCAGAACTGGGCTACGAAGCGGTTTGCATGCGGGCATCGCAAGTCGGTATCCAATCGCCTCTGGAGCAGATTACCGCCGCACGTAAACAGGCGCAATCCCATAACTTGCACATCTCCATGGTTACGGGCGATTTTGCCGTGCCTATCAATAATGACGAAGGACCCGACGGACTCCGCAACATCACGCCTTATCTCGATTTAACGGAGCTTCTCGGCGCAGACCTGATTCGCATCGCGATGAAGGTGGAAGCGGATATTCCGTGGGCGCAGCGCGCCGCCGATGAGGCAGCTGAACGCGGCATTCGTCTCGCGCATCAGTCGCATACGCAAAGCCTCTTTGAAACGGTGGCGGGTTCTATTGACGTGCTGAAACGCATCGGCAGAGCCAATTTCGGGATTATCTATGAACCGGCGAACCTCGATTTGTGTGGACAAGATTACGGCGTTGAGACGCTCAAGCGGTTTTCACCGCATCTCTTCAACGTCTATCTTCAGAACCACATCCGCCGCCCGGAAGGGAAAACGCATCTCTTAACATGGATTCAGGGAGTTGTCCCGCACGACATGATTCCTTTGCAACAAGAAGGCGGCATCGATTTCCCGCTTGTCTTTCGTGGACTCGAGGCGATTGGTTACGATGGCTACGTCACGGTGCATCAGGCGTTCCGCGAGATAATGGAACCTGAAGACGCAGCGGCGCAGAGTTATGCGTATCTCAAGCCGTTTTGCAAGGGGTGATTCTATGAGCACGCAACGTCCTAATATCCTCATCGTTACGACGGACCAGCAGCGGACGGATAGCCTCGGTTGCTATGGCTCAGCGTTTACAGATACCCCGCATCTTGACAGATTGGCAAGTGAAGGTGTCTGTTTTGAGCGTGCATATTGCGCGAATCCGGTCTGCACGCCTGCCCGCGCGTCAATCTTTTCTGGACGATACGTTAGCCGGCACGGCGCATGGAATGTCGGCATGAACGTGCCTGACGATGAATTAATGATTTCGCATCGACTCGCCGATGTCGGGTATCGCACGCACTATATTGGTAAGGCGCATTTTCAACCGTTCGGCGCATCCGCCGCGCAATCTGTGGAAGCGCGAGGCGACACGAATCGCTATCCCGAATTCAGCGGGCCTTACTACGGATTTGAGACGGTAGAACTCGCTCTGGGCCATGCCACTTACGGCATTGCTGGCCATTATGGAGAGTGGGTAAAAACCCAGGTATCGGGGGAGGTGTTTGCGAGTTATTCCAAAGCGACGCGCCTTGCAAAAACCGGCTTCGGCGGCGAAGCGTATGATTGGCATATACCGCTGAAATATCACAATAGCGTCTGGACAGCAGATAGGACGATAGATTTCCTGACAAACCGAGACAGAACTCAGCCGTTCCTCTTGGCGGTGGGATTTCAGGATCCGCACCATCCACACTGCGTCCCTATTGACTTTGAAGAACGCATTAACCCGGGAGAAGTTCCGCTCCCCGATTTTGTGGCAGGCGAATTAGAGGATAAGCCGCCCCATTTTTTGGAAGCACACTGTGGGCAGCTTGAAAAATCCGACATCCGCGGCACATTTCCGATTGCTGGACAAGGGGGTGGTGCCGATTTCCGACGAGTCTCCGATGATGATGCCCGATTGGGAAGAGCATATTACCATAATATGGTGAAAATCATTGATTCGCAGATGGGACGCATTTTGGCGTGTTTAGATGCGTGCGGGTTGACTGAAAACACGCTGGTGATTTTCACGACAGACCACGGTGAATTGCTCGGGGACCACGGATTGTGGATGAAAGGTCCTTTTCACTACGAACAACTTATCCGTGTGCCGATGTTAATGCGGATGCCTTCAGCCATGCCCGCAGGCCTCCGCACGCAGGCGTTATTCAGCCACGTCGACATTGTGCCGACAATTCTTGGGGCTGTTGGATTGGATGCGCCATCAGATACAGATGGTATAAGTGCTTTGCCGCTGTCCACCGGCGGAAGAGATGCTGTGCTGGTTGAATGCGTGGATGATCCGCGCGGTTTACGCCTCAAAACTGTCGTGACTGATACACGGAAATTGACTTGGTATTGTGGGGAAACCTACGGTGAACTCTACGATTTGGAGGCAGACCCGGGTGAGCGGATAAATCAGTGGGATAACGCCGCCTACGCCGCTGACAAGGCACATCTCCTCAGCCGTATTCTAGAGGAAATGGAGCCTTTGGAGAGACGCGTGGAACGGCTCTCTTACGCATAAAAAAGGATCTTTCAATGTCACAAACTGCAATTTTTCATCCATACACTTTCGGTGAGGAAGAACGGAAAACCATGGACAGGGACGGGCATTTCGTTTTCCCCGGGCTGCTGGTGTCGGATGCACAGGAACAATTACAAAAATCCCTGTCGCACATTCAGACATTAGCACGCGACGGTAAGGCGGGCCACGAACCGAACCGATTTTCAGCGGAGTATGACAGTTATCTTGAAAGCCTCATTGCGCATCCGCAGCTGCTGGAGCTCGCGCGGAAAGTGCTTGGTGACGAAATCCGATTTGACCATTGCGTCAGCCTAAATCGTCCCGGTGGCAACCGCGGTATCGGCTGGCACAGTCACGGATACGCCGAGGATGAACCGCGCTTAGGGTTCGTCCGAATCTTCTTCTACGTCAACGGATTTGAGGCTGACGATGGCGGGTTGAAGGCGGTGCCCGGAAGTCATCTGTATCGGGATGCTAAAATTCATGCCGCGTCGGATGAGGTGTTACGAGCAGGGTGGATGGCAGGCAAAACGCATCCGGAGACAGGAGAACTCTTGGAAATTGAAGCGTTATCCGCACCGCCGGGGACGGTAGTGTTGATGTGGACACACGCCGCACACGCGGTTAATCCAAGAAAACCGGGGAGTCATACGCGATGGTGCGTCGTCTACGCCTACCGAAACCCCGGTAGCCCCTCGGGTGCCAGATGGATTACCCCTGAATTTGAGAGGAAACCGATTCCGGGTGCGGAAGGGTTGATGCCGCTATACTAACCGTTGAAACGCCCGGGTAGGAGAGACCTCCTGGTCTCAATGCGCAGTTGATGCCGCTATACTAGCCGTTGAACAAACCCAGTAGGCGCGGTTTCAAACCGCGCCTCCAGAAATAATCGTGATTCCGAATGCGCTACCGCATCCGTTTGATGCGCGCCCATGTACTCGCCAACTTGCCAACGGCAGAGACATCGGAAGCCGTCTCCAGTCCGTTGTCCATGATGTCCTTGAGCACGTCATCAGTGAGTGGCGTGTTAAAA
This sequence comes from Candidatus Poribacteria bacterium, assembly GCA_965242965.1. Lineage (GTDB taxonomy): Bacteria > Poribacteria > WGA-4E > WGA-4E > WGA-3G > AGPOR5. The sequence goes on from OZ251518.1 coordinate 318,572, forward strand.
ACGCCGACATCGTCCAGCACTCCCCTGAAGTCCCAACCCGGATTTTTCCATGTCGCGAGCCAGATTGAGCCTTGGTGTTGCGCGGGCGTTGCCGCATGCGGCTTGTCATCAGCTTTTCCGACGGCTTTATCGGCGACGAACTCTCCATCAACGTAGAGTTGAATCACATCGCCATCGTAAGTGATTGCGACAAAACTCCACGCATCCTGTTTCCACGCGCCGCCTCGGACATGCGTTGCCGCCTGATCAGCGTTGACAGCGATGCTGCCATAAAAATCAGCGGGACCGATTTGTATGGTAGGATTGTGCCAATCCCGTTCGATCACGCGCGTGTTGACGTTGGGTGGATCCTCGGTGGGTTTTACCCAGAGTAGGTAAGTGAAGCCGTTGAGATAATCATCGGTTGTTTTGCTCGCCGGTATCTCAACGTGCCCGGTGCCATCGAACTCAAGTCCCTTTCCGAATTTTCCGTTCACCCATTTCGCCTTCACGCTCTTCCCATCGTTTCCGTTTCCGGAAGAGTCTTTGACAGTGTCGCCCTGTCCTTCGTCAAGCAGCCAGATGCCGACAATTGAACCCGGATCGATTTTGGCATTGGCGTTCTCGACAGAGATTGCCAGCAAACTTATGAGACAGAGCATTATTATCCATGTTAGATTTTTCATCGTAGATTGTTCTCCTTTTAGGGGCCGTTAATGGCCCGACGCGGATAGCATAATGTTAAACCGCATTATACCAAAATCTCGGCGGGATGTCAAGGGATACGCAAATGCCATACTCCACCGTTCTGGAAAATTCCTTCGGGATACTCAGTTATCTGGCCAGAAGTGACTCTCTTTACGGCACAGCATCGGCGTTCAACACTGAACCTTCCACAAAGATACCCCGCTGATCCAACATTTTGCGTTGACGGCTCCCTGGCAAAATCGTTGTGGTTGTTCCACTGGAAACCCAGTGATAACTACTTGACCTTTTCAGATTTTCAAGACTTTGTGCGGCAGATTTACGCCACTGCCTTAACCACTCGAATTTCGCGACAACGCTTTTCACTTCGCTCAAGCGACTCGGATGCACCTCAACGTAATAGAGATGCCCGTTATAGCCGAACACGTAATCCCAACGATGTGCTTCCGGATAACGCTTTTTGAGGCAATCATCAATGTTAACGCTGCCTTCTAACTTCGGGGTAGAGGTAACCTTTACCTTTTTGCTATTTGAGCCCAACGCCTGTAACCCGTTTTTTAGACAAGCAGCGAGTTCAGGGACGCGCCGAACTGCCTCTTCAAAATTCACAAATCTGCCCTCCACATGGTATCGGAGATGATGTCCGAGACCTTCGTGCTGAAGCCAGTGAGTCCGCCCCAGTCTGATACATCTTCGTCCGGATTCTCGGGGTTAAGGGTTGAAATGTCTTTGACGTTCACGACACTTTTCTGCCGAGAGAAATAGTAGGTTATGAACGTCTTTTTGAGTCCCGTTTCCGCTAGTTTCTTGGAAAAAGGAGCCGGATTCAATCCCAATATATCCAATAACGGCCGTGGACCGGCATCTGCTTTGACAATCAACTGCATCGCCCAGATTAGCTCAAGGATTTGCGGTGAATGCGTGGAGACGATGACTTTGTAGCCGCGCTTCAGGAGCTCAAGAAAAATAAGCAGCAGTGCTGAAACGGCTTTCGGGTGCAGTCCCATCTCCGGTTCTTCAATGATAACCCAGTCAAGACCGGTTTTCTTCTTCGCGCCACCGGAAGGCATTAACCAATAAAGCCCCATCAGCAGTGGCGTAAATTCGCGTTGGCCGGCAGACCAGGCCATGAAAGGCAGGCGGTTGTCTGCAACATCCAAGACAATGCGTCGACGCGGCCCGGATTTGTCCAATCTGACTTGCGCCTCTGCAAAGATGCTTTTGCTGATTGCATCCCGAATGGTTTTGTTCATGCGGCCCTCTTGTGGAAAGATGGCACTTTCACCTGAGCCCAATCCTGTTTCCATCAAGAGCCGCAATTGCTCACTGAACCGCTTGACGACATACGGATCTCCGAAAGCGTAGTCTGTAAACGGGCGAGGCCATCCATCTTTAAGCGTGATGGCCCGGTGCGCGGGAATCAGGAATAGCGATTCCTTTTTTTTCCCGGCTTTTCTCAACAACGTTTCGTCTAGGGAAAACTCCGCGTTATCCACAGCAATTTGAGTCGCGCTGTTCCAGATGCCCTCCATCCCTTCACCGAAGTAAAGAGGTAGAAATGCCTCGGGCTCTTTCCTCCAATCAAACCCATGCGTTTTGAGGGTGCGGGTGATGTCGCTAGTGTCTAAAATTAATTTCACGAGTTGGAGCAGGATGCTTTTCCCACTCGCTTGCTCGCCGACAAATACCGTTAAATCTCCAAAGGAGATATCGGCTTCCGGAATTTGTCCGAGTGAAGTTAGATGAATACGTTTCATAGTTTGCTCTTGCTATGTCCAGCTGGTTTGGGAAATTATTCTAACAAATTTCCGGAATTTGTCAAGGAAAATAAAATTCCCATGGCAGAACGATTTCTGGGGCGCGGCCGCTGTTTACGACACAGCATCGACATTCAAGACAGAATCTGGCCCCAAGATTCGACTTTTCGCCAATCTCCTGCGATATTTGTGGTCTGTCACAAATGCTCTCGCAATTTTACCTGTGGAAACCCAGTGATAACTACTCCGCCGCTCTAAATCTTCCAGCGGTTTTGAGGCACGTTTACGCCACTGCTTTAACCACGCTAATTTCGCGAGAACGTTTTCCACCTCGCTCGTGCGTCCCTGATGAACTTCAACATAGTAAACCAGGGCTTTGTAGCCGAATACATAATCCCAACGAGGGGCATTCGGATACTCCCTAGCGAGACATGTGTCAATGTCAACACTTCCGGACAATTCGCGCGTTGCGTTCACTTTGACTTTATTGCTATTTGGACCCAACGCTTGTAATCCCGGTTTGAGACACTCGGCAATGTCAGGCGTGTTCCGAACCGCGTCGGCAAAACTCACAACTCCCCCTCCTTTATTGCCTGCGTGATTGTCTCAAACACTCTTGAACTGTAAAGCGTCAACCCACCCCAATCCGATACCGCCTCGTCTGCATTGTCCGGATCGAGGGTTGAAATATCCTTGACAGTCACACCTTCGTCTGTCGGGGAGAAATAGTAGGTTTTGAAGGTCTTCTCAAATACCGTCTCCGCCAACTTCTTGGAGCCAGCATCGGATTTTAACTGCAGCAATTCTAACAGCCATTTTGGTCCCGCACTTCCTTCGGCAAGGAATTGGATGGCCCATATCAATTCCACGATTTGTGAGGCATGCGTAGAGATGACAACTCGGTAGCCGCGCTTCAAGAGTTCTAAAAGCATCAGGAGCAGTGCCGAAACGGCTTTCGGGTGCAATCCTGCTTCCGGTTCTTCGATGACAACCCACTTGCGCTGATTTTTGTTCGCCGTGTCTTTCGCAGGCATTAAGGAATAAAGCCCCAGCAACAGCGGCGTAAACTCGCGCTGCCCCGCATCCCAGGTCAGAAACGGCAAGCAATTGCCCGCAACATCCAGAACGACGCGTTTCCGCGGACCAGCCCACTCCACTTTGACCTGGGCCTTTCCAAAGACGCTTTCTCCGACAACATGCCGGAGGGTTTTGTTCAGAAAACGCGCCTGTGGAAAGATGAGCCCATCGCCTTGGCAGAAATCCATGTCCAGCAGGTGCCGCAATTGTTCACTGAATTGCTTCACGGCGTAAGGCGCGCCGTTCGCATAATCGGTGAAGCTGCGCGGCCAGCCATCTTTGAACGTGACACCTCGCTGCGCGGGAATCATGCAGACTGACTCGGCTTTCCTCCGGCTTTTTCTCGCGCAAACTTTCGGCAGCGAAAACTCTTGGGTATCAACGGCAATCTGCGTCGCGTTTGACCAGGTGTTCTCCATCCCCTCACCGAAATAGAGGGATAAGAACGCCGCGGGGTTTTCGTGCCACTCAAACCCGTGCGTTTTGAGGGTGCGGGTAATAGGTTCTGCGTCTAAAATTAACTTCACGAGTTGGAGCAGGATGCTTTTCCCGCTCGCTTGCTCGCCGACAAATACCGTTAAATCTCCAAAGGAGATATCGGCTTCCGGAATTTGTCCGAGTGAAGTCAGATGAATCCGTTCCATCAGTTCTCCTCCTATTTTTTCCCTATAGGCTCGCTCGGCAAGCGCAGCGTCGGGTGGATGTTTTCGCCGCACCGCGGACAGCGTGTCCGACCTTGCGTATGCAGAAATGACGGAATTTTCACATGAAAATTCTGTCCGGCAGTTCCGGCACCAGCACACCTCGTTAGCGAGTGCCGACTTAACGCCGAACCGCCGTTTCAATTCAAGCACAATGGCGTAAGCATCCACAGGACGCACGCCCCTTCAGCTAGCCCTTCCAGTTGCGCGTGTCATCTCGCGGAGTTTCATAAGCCGTATTTCTCCTTGAACGCGTCAAGGTGCTCCTGTTGTAAGACGCGGCGGAAGCGGACATCCATGAGCTCGTCGATGAGCCGCCGGCTCTCGCGCTCGGTGCGCGCTGTCGCGAGTTGAAGCATGAGCTCGGCATCGCGTGCATCGAGCTCCTGCACCCTTTGTTGCAAATGGTCCAAGGCGAGTTGTTGGTACAAAGCATCTGTCATGATTCGCATCTCCTGCGGGACTGAAAGTCCCAGTAACGTCCGGCCGCGTTGTCGCGGCCGGTGCCTTCACTTAGCACGGTTCATATATGAACGTGAACGTGCTGTCTTCCTCTTCTATCAGAATGTGGGAGGCTGTCAAGCGAAACGTTCAGCACGCCTGTAAGGATAGATTGCTATATCCATCTGCAGCGCGGGTGAGGGCGGATGTCGTTTATATCCGCCCTCATCTACAGATTAGGCGTAGATATTCTGCATCTGCCACGCATCCAGCGATTTGAGCTCGCACGCTTGCCCTTGCGAACGCAACGAAACTCCAACGCTTTCTTCCTTGTCTGGATAGACGCGCATCGCAACGCATTGCCGCCCGTTGGCGAAAACCTCGACGACGCTCTTATCAACGAAAACGCGCAACTTGAGCGTTTCGTTCTGCGCGATAGAAACCGCACCTGTCTCAGGCGCGCGCGAAAGCACATCAGGCGCGATTGACGAATACGAGGAGTCGATTGTGAGCAGGCTATCCCGAACGCGGTTTGGCGCATCCGGATTGCGCAACCCGCGTTCCCTGAAAAAGGCGATGCGGGTAAACTCCTCTTTCTGCGGCGAACGCAGGACGTTCAATTCAACCATCGGCGCGGACTTCACGTCAATTTCGACTTCAAGTTCCATCGCATTACCGTTGATATTCTCAAGCACGACTTCCTCGTTCGCGGGGAGCGTCATCGCATTCACACGCTGATGCGCATAGCGTAACGATTCAATGTCGCCGGCAGGTTCAACGCCGACTTCGTCCTTGGAGAGGAGCGTCAAGCGGCGCGGCAACGTCATAATCTGATTCCAGCCTTTCGTCGGCTTCGCGGGGTTCATGTTGTAGATGACGATGAGCCCGCCTTTGCCATCGGGTGTTGCGGAGGGCGCATGCACGCCAGCGGGAGACGCAGCCCCGAAGTTGTTCTTCGCACCCGCTGTCACGATGAACTTGTCGCGGGCAGTGTCATAATCACCGAGCAGATATTGTCCACCGCTCATGTGGCTGAAAAAGAGGAGCATGTGCCGGTCACCGATGGGCCAGAAATAGGGACACGCGCCGTCATCGCCGACTAGCGTATACAGATCATCCTCAACGAACGGATGCAAGTAAACCCAGTTTGCCAAATCCGCGGAACGGAGGAGGAAGTTGGCTCGGACTCGCTTGCCGCCGGGCCCGTGCGGGAGTGTCCCACCCGACAGCGAGTAATACATGCCGTCTTTTTTCCAGATACAAGGGTCAAAGACGCGGTAGACAGGCGTTGTGCCATCGGCATGCTTCGCGGGAATAACCGCCTTGCCCGAAACCTTCTCCCAATTCAGTAGGAGCGGGTCGCGGGATACCGCCACCATATTACCGACGACGGTGCCGTGATACATCGCGATGACTCTGTCTTCTTCGACGAGCGTTGTGCCGGAGAAACAGCACCGTTCCGGGTTCGGATAAATCGCATACGGCAGGTCGCGCCAGTGGACGAGATCATCGCTGATGGCGTGCCCCCAGTGCTGCCTCGGGTCTTCCGGCGGATACGCCTGATAGAAGAGATGCCACCGGTCCTGCCAAAAGCAGAGCCCGTTCGGGTCATTGAGCGTATGTTCGGGGTTGACGTAGTGGTAAATCGGACGATGCGCATCGCCTTCAAAAGCCTCGCGCGCCGCGTTCATCCGCTGTAGCAACGGATTCGTTGTGAGTTGTGCCTCCTGCGCCTCCAGCGTCTCCGCGAAGGTATAATGAGGCACTTTCGAGGTATAGTCTTCAGTCGCCATGAAAATTCTCCTGTTGTCAAGTGAAAGTTTGTCTATCCTTCAATGATGGACATTATAGCATAGAATTCAATGCATGTCTAGGTTTTTCTTGGTGAATCATTATACCGCATTAAACTTCATATTTCGATGCGTTCGGTAGGAGAGACCTCCTGGTCTCGATGCATTCCCCGTAGGAGAGACCTCCCGCGTCTCGATGCATTCTCCCCATAGGAGAGATCTCCCGCGTCTCGATGTTCCCGTAGCGCGGGGGCCTGTCCCCCGCGTTGTCTATCGTCAAGAGTGGCGTTTTAGGTCCTTAATAAAAAAACGCGCGGCATGTCAAAACCTATTAAGGACCTAAAGGACCTTAGGGTTCTTCGCGGGCGCGCATGCTATAGACATTAAGGTCCTACGGACCTAAGAACCGTTTTTTATCGTAGTGCGGGGGCCTGTCCCCCGCGAGCGTTGGAGTGCACGTCTGGCAGGCGAGGGCCCTCGCCCTACGGTGACGTGCCGTTTTTTATCGTAGCGCGGGGGCCTGTCCCCCGCGATCGTTGGGGTGCGTGGACGATGACGAGGGACAGGCCCTCGCCCTACGATGAAGGGGGCCTTCTGCCGCCGCGGCCCCGGTAGGCGCGCCGCCCTATTGCATCGAGACCGGGAGGTCTCTCCTACTGGGACATCGCTTATATCAAGACCGTGCTCTTAACCTACAGAAGAAGGAGAACTGAATCGTCCTGCAATGAGAAATTCGCCCTTGATTCAAAACCCAAATTCTGATAGAATCCCTTCAAAACCGATTCTAACAACCTACGGAGAAAAACTATGGCGCAATCCCCGAACATTCTCTTAATTCTCGCCGATGACCACGGTTATGGCGACTTATCCGTGCATAACGGGCCTTCTATTGAGACACCGAACCTTGACAGAATTGCCGATGGAGGCATGCGGTTCACTAAGTTTTATGCCAACTCCTCGGTCTGCTCTCCGAGTCGTGCTTCCCTCATGACAGGCCGTTTTCCCGACAGGGTAGGCGTGCCGGGGGTGATTCGCACGCATGCGCAAAACAACTGGGGCTACTTTCGACAAGATGCAGTCACGCTCCCTTCAATGCTCAAACAAAAAGATTACGCCACCGCGCTCATCGGCAAGTGGCACCTTGGGCTTGAAACCGAAAACCATCCGTGTCGAAGAGGGTTTGACCATTTCCACGGCTTCCTCGGCGATATGATGGACGACTACTACACGCACCTCAGGCACGACAACAACTATATGCGCCGCGACTTTGACACTATTGTTCCGAGAGGGCACGCCACAGAGCTCTTCACAGAATGGAGTGTGGAATTCCTTCGGGCACAAGCGCAGTCATCGTCGCCGTTTTTCCTTTACCTCGCCTATAATGCGCCGCACACCCCCATCCAACCTCCGGAAGAGTGGATAGCGCGCGTCCGTGAACGCGAACCGGATATCTCCCCACAGCGAGCGAAATACATCGCGCTCGTAGAGCACATGGATGCCGGCATCGGCCGCGTGTTGGATACCCTTGAGGAGACTGGACAGTTATCCAATACCCTCGTCATCTACACCTCTGACAACGGCGGCGATATGAAGGTCGGTGCGCATAACGGCGAACTGCGTGGGCAAAAGGGTGATATGTATGAGGGCGGCATCCGAGTTCCCGCGTGCGCGATGTGGCCCGGGCATATCCCCGAAGGACATGTCACAGAACAGGAGGCGATGCTCATGGATGTCTTTCCGACAGCATGCGAAGTGGCCGGTGTGCCGCTCACGCATGAGATTGAGGGACGTTCTATCTGGCAAACGCTCCAAGGCGAAAAACAGGACTTCTCCGAACGCGTCCTCTATTGGCTGCGCCGAGAGGGGAATCAACGGTTTCTGGGGCAATGCCAACGTGCTGTCCGCCTCGGCGATATTAAGTTATTGCATAACAGTCCGTTTGAGCCGTTGGAACTCTATAATCTCGCCACCGATGCGCTAGAGACAACCAACGTCGCGCGGACAGATGCAGAGCTCTTTAGGGAGATGAGTGGGCTGTTTCAGGCGGAGACACAGAAGGCGGGGAGTGTTCCGTGGCAGCGGGATGCGTCGTAAAAATCAACTGGCATTTTTCGCGGAAATAAGGTATCATAATTGGTATGTTTAATTTTTCGCGGGAAGGGAAGGAGGTGGCAATTTTGTGCAAAGAGACCGGAACGGACGAGACAACGCTAGAACCGAAAACGGCAGCGGAGAACGCCGCTGCCGTTGAACCCGCATCGGCACAGCCAGACGCGTTGGCTGGAATTCATCAAACTTTGGAGGGGCTGCAGGAACTGTTTGATAAGCAGATCTCCCGTAACCAGAACCAGATGAAGATGTTCGACGCGCTCTATCGCGAAATGAAGGACTATAAAGAGGGCTTCCTGCTGGAGGCACTTCATAAGCCGATTATCAAGGACCTGCTCAGCGTCTATGATAGTTTCGTGTCGCTGGAATCGCAACTTGATGGGGTGCTGAACGCCGTGAAAAAGATTCGTCCGAAAGCTGTGGCAGAGGAACTCACACAGTTTCGGCAGAATCTGGAGAACGCGCGCTTTGAATTGGAAGAAGTGCTATATCGCATGGACGTAACCCCTTATGAGGAGCATCCGGAAACGTTGGACCGGCAGTTGCACAAAACGCTTAAGGTGATTTCGGCGGATACTCCGGAACAGGATTGGCAGGTGGCGGAGGTTCACAAAACCGGGTTTCATTGGCGAGGGAAAGTGTTTCGCCCGGAAGAGGTGACAATTTTCCGCTATACGCCGCCCATATCGGAGGATGTGGAGAATTCGCAAGGTCCGCTCGCTGGCGGCGCGCCAAAAACTCCGCCCAAGAGAAGTAAAGAATAAGTTACTCGTAGGCCGCTAGTGCCCACTTCCTACATTATAGGAGGCAATTATGCCAAACCAAGATAAACCGTTGGTGTATTTTTTTGGAAAGAGCAATTTCGGCGATGACCAGACTGATTTCATAAAAATCGGTCACACTCGCAACGATCTTTCAATCCGACAAGCCGCCCTTCAGACAGGGAACGAGGCCCGTATATGGGAAATGGGGGTCATTCCTTTCAATACGGTGGACGAGGCGACCCGAGAAGAAGAGCGGATAAAATATATGTTCGGAGCGTTTCGTGCTCAAGGGGAATGGCTCTATGCTACCCCTCGGATAATACAATATATTGAGGATTATGCAGTGCAGCACACCGCACTGCTCACCGACGATCCGCCACCGCCGGAAAATACAGCTGGCCCTTCATTGGGGAAACAGCTTCGTAGTCGCAGGAAAGATGCAGGAATAAAGGTCGCAGACTTAGCTGAGAAAGTGGATTGTACTCCGGGTTACATCTACTTCATTGAAAATGATTGCGGCAGACCTGGAAAACGCATCCGTAAGGCATTAGTTGACCTATTCGGTGAATTTGACTGCCCTACCCGCGAACAAGGATCAGATACGGAGGAAGCAAATGGGTAAAGTTGTTGGAATCGATCTGGGAACAACCTTCTCAGCAATTGCGCATGTCAATGAACACGGACAACCGGAGATTATCCCGAACGCCGAAACCGAACGGATTACGCCATCGGTAATTCTGTTTGAGGATGATCTCGTCACCGTTGGAAAAATCGCTAAGCAGAACGCGAGAGCCGTGCCGGAACAGATTGTGGAGTTCGTCAAACGCGAAATGGGAAAATCCAAAGAGGAGTTCTTCCGAACTTTTGATGGCAAAGACTACTCCGCTGAAGAGCTCTCCGCGCTCATTTTGACGAAACTCAAGCAAGATGCCGAGGCGTATCTCGGTGAAGAAATCACCGATGCTGTCATCACCGTGCCAGCCTATTTCCATGACGCGGAAAGGGATGCAACGCGCAACGCTGGCACAATCGCCGGGTTAAACGTTTTGCAAGTGCTAAACGAACCGACAGCGGCCGCGCTCGCCTACGGCATCGATCAACTCGGCAGTAATCAGAACGTCTTCGTGTTCGACCTCGGCGGTGGCACCTTTGACGTAACCATCATGAAAGTCTCCGAATCGGCAATCCAGATGATTGCGACAAACGGGGACCACCGGCTTGGCGGCAAAGACTGGGACGACAAAATCATCAGGCATGTTGCGGAAAACTTCGATCTTGAGCACGATGAAAACCCGTTGGCTGACCTGCACGCATATCAAGACCTCCAACTGAACGCCATTGGTGCGAAAGAGTCTTTATCCCAGCGGCAAAAGGCGCGCATTATCTGTGGATACAACGGTAAAACATCTCGTGTGGAATTAACGCGCGAAACGTTTAGCGAACTCACCGCGGACCTCCTTGAAAAATGCCGTTCGCTGTGCGATGTAGTCCTCGCGGAGGCCAAGATGACGTGGGACCAGATCGACACAGTGCTATTGGTAGGTGGTTCAACCCGCATGCCGATGGTGCGGGAGATGATCTCCGAGATTAGCGGAAAAGAGATTAACCCGATGGAAGTCAATCCCGATGAAGCAGTCGCGATTGGCGCGGCCCTTCAGGGAACCCTCCGACAGATTTCCGAAGAATCTGCTGCAGAACTCCCGGATGCGGTTGTCGATCGGTTCATCGGCGCAGATGGCGAGGCAAAAGTCACGGTTACCGATGGAGCCACGCATAATCTGGGACTCGTGATTCTTAACGCGCAAGAAGACGAAGTTGTTCACGTCATGATTCCCAAAATGACTACCGTCCCTTGCGAGAGGGCAAATCAGTTTGGAACCGTGCGTGCCAACCAAAGTTCGGCGTTAATCCGAGTCGTGCAGGGACTTGGGCAAGACCAACAAGAAACCGATGGCACCATATTTGAAGAACACAAATTGGGTGAGTGTATCCTTGAACTGCCTTCTGGTTTGCCGCGAGGGGCCCGCATTGACGTTACCTACAAATACAATCTGGACCAGACGCTTGAGGTGACAGCCCAGGGACCCGACGGCAGAGTTGCAAAGGCGACGATTGAGCGGCGAACGCTTGACGTGGAGGCAGTTGCACAGGCCGCCAAAAATTTGCAAACGCTGGAAGTTGAGTAGGTAACCAGCGATTCTTCGTGAGAGCGGATTGCTATATCCGCCTATAGATTTCATTGATTAAGGAGTGACGTATGCCCAACCGCGACGCATTCATTGCAATTATCGACACCTTCAAGGCTGCCTCACCGGCAATTACAAAGGAACAGCGTATCGGCCTCCTCCGGCAAGCGACACAGCAGTACGGCCTGTCCTTTGAGGATGCTGAACAACTGCTGAAATCTTCCGGCTTAGTCGTCGGCGATGTCGTGAACTACTTTGAGGTGCTGGAACTTTCTATTGAGGAACTCCAGAACCAAACCGAGGCGGAGATAGCAACGCGCGTCGATACCGCCTACCACAAACTCTATCGCGCGTCATTGATTGCCGGTGTCCGCCCTGGCGAAGCGGAGCGGCGGACTACCCTGAATGAGGCACGGAAGATTCTGAAAGACCGCGAGAAGCGGCGCGAACACATCGCAACACTCCAACCTGAAAGAGAATTAACTCCGATGCCTGACGAGAGAATACCCAGGCGCGAGAACCCCTCACCTAGAGGCCCGAAAAGCTACTCCGTTGAGCAGAAGTTGGATGCGATTCTTCTTGTTATTGAGAAGGGTTATTCCGGTGCAGATGCCGCGAGAACATTGGATCCGCCTGCTACCTCATCCACGGTCAACACTTGGGTTCGTCAGTTCACGGGCAGATACCGTTCAGGAGACCCGATGCCGGCAGACCGGATTCCTGCTTGGGTTGAGGAAGCGAGACAACTTCACCGGCAGAAATCGGGACAGGGAGATTCCTCCCACAGGGCCTCTGTGCCTCCCGGCATGGTCCTTATCCCCGCCGGCGATTTTCTGATGGGGAGCTACGATGGAGAAGACGACGAACAGCCGGTGCACACCGTCTATGTTGATGCGTTCTACATGGACACATGCCAAGTGACGAATGCACAGTATAAGGTGTTCGTGGATGCAAACCCGCAGTGGCAGCAAGACAACATCCCGGATAAATACCACGATCTAGCAGCCTACCTTGAGCACTGGAGCGGCAACAGTTATCCGAGTGGGAAAGGCAACCATCCGGTGGTTAATGTGAGTTGGTATGCGGCGATGGCGTATGCGGAGTGGGCCGGCAAACGGCTGCCGACAGAGGCAGAGTGGGAGAAGGCGGCGCGCGGCGGCTTGGTGGGCAAGGAATACCCGTGGGGCGACACTATTGATACCACCAAGGCAAATTACGATCTCAATGTTGGCGATACCACGCCGGTTGGGAGTTATGCCCCGAACGGATATGGTCTGTATGACATGGCAGGAAACGTGTGGGAGTGGTGTATTGATGCACATGATATCTATCCGCTTCCGGCGCGTCGGAATCCAGTGGCGGACTGGGCTGACAACGACTTCGCCCATGTTCAGCCCTACATCTTGCACGTGTTGCGCGGCGGCTCGTGGTACGGCGACGCGCAAGCACTGCGCGTCGCCGATCGCGGCTTCGATACGCCGGCGTATGCGGCGTATGCGTGCGACGAAGGCGGTTTTCGTTGTGCGAGGGACATAACGCCTTGAACCTTTATCTCCTTACCTCTTTCGATTTGTTAAACAATTTGACAAACGAGTTTTCTCATGGTATCATTTACTGAGAACGTTTGCTTGCGTGTCAATTGCGATGGTTCGTGAACGGCCGCAATCGATGCGCGTCACTCGGCCTGTCGCTGCCCAATACGAGGATTCCAATCGTTAGTTATGAGATGTCTCTGCGAGAGGAGTGAAAAAATGCAACAGTTTGCTCCAACACAAAACTTTGTCGTGACGAAAGTCATTGATGGGGATACGCTGGAAATTAGTCCTGAAATCCCCCTGCACGTTGCGCTCCAGCCGGCTGTAGAGAAATTAAGGGAAGTGCGTTATGCTGGCACTTCACCGGCATGGATGGTGAGCCCGCGGCCGCTCAAGCGGGTGCGTTTAGCGCATATAAACACCCCGGAACTCGGCACTCCTCGCGGAGACCGAGCTGCTCTCTATCTGAAGCATCTTTTAGAGGGAAAACGCGTGACGTTAAGACCCCTCGGTGTTTCCTATGACCGCGTTGTCGCCGACGTATGGCGATATCCCGACAACGTTTCTGTCAATGCAGCGATGCTTTATAAAGGCTATGCGAAACGCGCGTAGACTTCGCTTAACAAAAATGCCGAGCAAATTTGACTTTTTTCTCAAAATAGTGTATCATTTTACCTATGATTGATAACTAAGGTGAGGGTGTCTCATATCTCGCTCAATGTCGCGGGGACAGGCCCCCGCGCTACGATGAAAAAAACGCGGCCTCTTCACGTAGGGCGAGGGCCTGTCCCTCGCCATGCTCCGGTCTGCGCAGCAACCATCTGTCGGCTCTGGGCTGCGGACGTTTTCCGCAAAGGTTGAGAGATCGCGGGGGACAGGCCCCCGCGTTACGATGACAAAAAACGCCTCTCCTTCACGTAGGGCGAGGGCCTGTCCCTCGCCATGCTGCGATCGCGGGGGACAGGCCCCCGCGCTACGGTGAAAATAACGCAGCTCTTTCACCGTAGCGCGGGGGCCCTCGGATGCCATACGCGCATCCGAGAGGGTTTCCCTCGCCATGCTGCGATCGCGGGGGACAAGCCCCCGCGCTACGGGAAAAAACGGCATCCCTTTCACCGTAGGGCGAGGGCCCTCGCAGGTTTCCACACGCCCATGCGTTTGGCTGGCAGACCGCATCACCCCTGTAGGGCAGGATCGCCCGATCCCAAACTACAGACTGATAGAAAGGACATAACCAATGACAGACCCAAACAACCTCACACTCTGGTATCAAAAACCGGCCGAAGAATGGACAGAGGCTCTCCCTGTCGGAAACGGACGGCTCGGTGCCATGGTCTTCGGGGGTGTGGCACGAGAACGCATTCAACTTAACGAAGAAACGCTCTGGGACGGCGGTCCGCGCGATACGACGAATCCGCAGGCACTCGCGGCTTTGCCCAAGGTGCAACAACTCCTCTTTGAAGACAAGAACGAAGAGGCTACGAAACTCGCCGGTGAAACGATGCTCGGCATCCCGGAACGCATCAAATCTTACCAATCCTTGGGCGAACTGGTTATCAATTTCTCTCACGATGGCGAGATAACCGATTATCGGCGCGAACTCAATTTAGATACCGGCATCGCGCGGACAACCTATCGCTGCGGCAATACAACCTTCACCCGCGAAGTGTTCGCAGCAGCCGTGAATAACCTGATTGCTGTCCGAATTGAGTGTGACAGAGCAGCACAACTCAATATTCGCGCAACAATGACACGACAACAGGGTGCCATCTGCAACGGTATCCACCTAGATACTCTCAGACTTGATGGAGAATGTAGCGATGAGGGGATGCGGTTTTCTGCCTACGTGAGGACGTGGGAAGACGGTGGTGTCCTGACTAACCGAAATGACGGTTGGCTCTCTCTCCGCGGCGCAGATGCAGTCACGTTCCTGCTCGCCGCGGCGACGAGTTATGTCAATCAGAACGATGCTACTGCTGAACCGCACAACCGTTGCGAGGACACCTTCAAAACGCTAGGCGAAAAAGTTTACGAAGAAATCAAGGCTGAACACATCGCCGAGCATCAATCCCTTTTCCGGCGCGTTGAGTTGGATTTGGGGACAACCGACGCAGTCCATCTTCCTACCGATGAACGCTTGGAAGCCGTGAAGACTGGCGGGTTCGATCCGCACCTCATCGCGCTCTATTTCCAATTCGGACGGTATTTGCTGATGGGGAGTTCGCGGCCAGGGTGCTTGCCAGCGAATCTGCAAGGCATCTGGAATGAGCACATGAACGCGCCGTGGAACAGCGATTTCCACACCAACATCAATCTCCAGATGAACTATTGGGTGCCGGAAGTCTGCAACCTCGCCGAGTGCCACACGCCGTTGTTTGATTACATGGACACGCTCGTGGCATCCGGAAACCGCACGGCGCAACGCCACTACGGTGCCGATGGTTGGGTGGTGCATCACCTCTCGGATGTGTGGGGTTTCACAACGCCGGCGGATGGCATCTGGGGTATCTGGCCGGTAGGCGCGGCGTGGTTATGTCAGCATGTGTGGGAGCATTATCTCTTCAGCGGCGATACGGAATTCCTCGCAAGACAGGGTTATCCGCTGATGAAAGGTGCCGCCCGTTTCATCCTTGATTTCCTTGTTGAGGCACCGGAAGGCACGCCTGTCGCGGGGAAACTGGTGACGAATCCATCGCATTCGCCGGAAAATAGTTTTTTGAAGGCAGACAAAACGCGCTCGCTTTTCACCTACGCTGCTACCATGGATCTTGAGATTATCCATGAGTTGTTGACGAATTGCATCGCGTGTCTTGATGTTTTGAGGGGAGAAAACATCGAGAGCGGACAGGGTGACGTAGATTTCCGTGCAGAGTTGGTGTCCGCGCTGGAACGGCTTGCGCCGCTGCAAATTAGCGAGAAGACTGGGCGGCTTCAGGAATGGGTGTTTGACTACGATGAGCCGGAGCCGGGACATCGGCACATGTCGCACATGTATGCGCTCCATCCCGGTTGCCAGATTACGTTACGCGGCACACCAGAATTGGCAGCGGCGGCGAGGAAGTCATTGGAATATCGGTTGGCTCACGGTGGTGGGCATACAGGGTGGAGTCGCGCGTGGCTTGTCAATTTCTGGGCGCGCCTTGAGGATGCCGAAGAGGCACACGCGCACCTCCAAGCACTGCTGGCGAAATGCACCTTGACGAATCTGTTTGATACACATCCCCCGTTCCAGATCGATGGTAATTTTGGCGGAACGGCTGGCATCGCAGAGATGTTGCTGCAGAGTCATGCCGATGAGATTCATCTGTTGCCCGCGCTGCCGAAAGCGTGGCGCACTGGACATGTCAAAGGATTACGTGCGCGCGGCGGGTTTACGGTGGACATCGCCTGGGAAGACGGCAGTCTCACCGAAGCGAAGATTCACTCCACGCTCGGGAGAGACTGCACGGTGCGGAGTGCGTCAGCGGTTAACGTCACCTGCGATGGAGAATCGATTGAGACAGCGCGGGCGGCGGCAGTTGTGAAGTTTCAAACTGAAGTGGAGCAAACCTATCTCCTTCGTGCTTTCGTTTAGGGCGCATTCGCGTGGTATGGCGAAGAGTCATCGGGAACACGCCCGACATACTCAAGTTCAGTACCGGTCTGGGGCCCAGAAGATGACATCGCGTTTAGGAAACAGCGCGGTTAAGAATGCGCCAGTTTCTGGGGGCACGGAAGTGCCGGGGTTTGCTTGTTCCCAGCCAAATTCTCCAAATAGGAGTTTCCAGAGTTCGTCTTCGGTTAAGGCTAAGTTAACCGCATTAACATCATTGACATCATTGACATCGTCGTTCACGATTTGCAGCGTCTCATCTCCATCGAACCGAAGCACTGCCTGCTGTCCGTTGAGCGTAAACTTGACTGCCAGCGCGGGAAACTTCTCGCCTGACGCGGCAAGCCGCGATTGCCATTCCAACACCACTCGCCGTAGGAGAACCGGAAAGTTCACGGCGTAGAGCATCATCGCGGAATCCCAGTTCTGATTGACAGGCGCATTGCATTGATGCACTAGGCGCGCTACAAACGGATGATTCGGTGGGAACATGCCAGATATGTCGTGAATGCCTTCCTCTTTGCACAAGCGCAGCAGGTGCGAAGCGAGCGCGTCTAAAACCGCCGGTTCTTCGTGGCGATACGCCACCTCGCGCACCTCCGCTGTCTCGCCATCGAGATGATAGTTGAGATACCCCGCAGTGGAGTCTGCATCCTCTGCACGATTTGTGGGCGTAGGCGCGAACCCCCGGTCTTGACGGACAACGACGGTAGGCAAAACCTCACGGATGCGAGAGGGTTGCATATCCCAATAAGCGCGCGTCCGAATGAGGCTGCCGCTCTGCACCGCGTTGCACGTATCATAAAGCCGCGCCACCGAATCTAAATGGGTTTCCAAATCGAAGGAGACAACCTGTCCGCGGTCGCCGTTGGCAACAGATTTTGCATCGCCTTGCGCGACGTGGAAGCCTTGCAACGGGAACGTCGTCCATCCCAATTTCTGGTAAAAATCGTTCGGGATGATGGTAAAAAGCATGCCGATGTCGCATCCGATTGTCCGCAGGTACCCGATGATATCGCGCATCAGTGCTGAGGCATAGCCGACACCGCGATATTTTGGATGTGTGCAAACTCCGCCGATGCCGCCCATCGTCACGATGGAAGTGCCCATCCGGATGCGCCGTTCCCAGACCCGGAGGGTTGACACTACTTTTTCGTTGACGACGACAACGCGCGTCTGCGAGGGGCGATAACTGCTGTCCCCGTGCAAGTATTGCCAATAGCGTTCATGTCCATCGGGGTTGAAGGCGCGGCATGAAAGTTCAACTACCTGTGCTAATTCTGATTCGTGAGCTGCTCTGATTTCCATATTTTTTAAGATTGCATGAGGGTGTTTCATAAAACCGTTGGTGCGCCCTCCCAGTCTCGGTGCAGGCGATGTTCCCGGTAGGAGAGACCTCCCGGTCTCGATGCAACACTTTACACCTTATTAAGGTCCTACAGACCTTGATAGGGTGCGGCACGTTTTTCTATAGACATTAAGGACCTAAAGGACCTAAAAGAGGTATTTGATGGACGAAACGTTAGCGCGGGGGCCTGTCCCCCGTGAACGTTCGGTAACCCGAGGCATGGCGAGGGACAGGCCCTCGCCCTACGGTGAAATCGGCGGATTGCTACAGAGGTGATTGAAAGCGGGCCTACATTTCAAAGATGACCCCCAATGCCTCGTTTGGATGTTGGATTAACTTCTCGCATCCTTCCGCCGCCTGAGTTATCGGCAGCATATCCGTGATGAGTGGTTGCACCTGAATTTTTCCTTCGGACATCAGCCGTAGCGCGAGTTCCAAATTGCGCTGTGTCGGCCAGGGGACAAACACCGGCGGATAATCCGCTCCGTGTTCATAATCTTCGTCGTGGTAGCCGGGGCCGGTGCGCGCCGCGCTGATAACATCCACATTGCCGAGTCCCGCTGCAAACCCGTGCGTAATGCTTGCGCCGCCGACGATGACGATGCGTCCGACTTTGTGCGTGTCAGGTGCAGTCTTGAGCATCGCGCGGATCTGCTGAAACGCGCTCGTTGCATCGCCGCCGAAAGCGATGATGCCGCAATCCATGCCGTATCCGTTCGTGAATTCTTGCGCAACAGGCACTGCATCGGTTTCCGAGACGTTGATGGTGCGATGAATACCTGCCGATTCAGCAATGTTGAGCCGTAACGGCAGCCTGTCCATGCCAATCACGTAAGCCCCCGCCGCCTTGGCTATCTGGCATGCGAATTGCCCGACGATGCCCAATCCTGCTACGACGACGTTTTCGCCGATGCGGATGCGCCCGCGTTGCACGGCGTGCAGTGCTGTCGCGGCGAGGTGGTTTGAGGCGGCTTCGGCATCACTGACGTTCGCCGGAATCTTCGCGCAGAGGTTATGCGGAACACAGGCGTAGGTGGCGTGTAGCGCGTAGCCGCCGCCCATGCCGGAGACTCTGTCGCCGATTTCAAACTCGTCGCAGTCGCCCTCTTTTCCGATGACGACCCCGGCGTTGGTATACCCGAAGGGCCTTTGCCGTTTGGTAGAGCCGGGGTTCTCCCTGCGCCGTTTGACACCGCCGAGTTCTGTGCCGGGGCTCACCATGGAGGCGCGCACTTCGATGAGCAGTTGTCCCGGTTTCGGTGCAGGCGTTTCCTGTTCTTCTGTCCAGATGTGGCCGGCTTCGTTCATCATTACGACTTTTCTGTTCATGAATGTTTTCCTTTCTCTGCGTTTTTACTGAATTCTAGCCGATTTCCCGGTTATTGTCAATATTTACACTGCTTTTATCGTAGCGCGGACGTAGCGGTGACAGGCCCCACGCTGCGGTGAAAAAAACGCCACCCTTCATTGTAGGGCGGTGGGAAAACCTGTCCCTCGCCAGCGTTTTGCTGCCAGATCTCCTCACCCCTATAGGTCAGGATCGCCCGATCCTGACCTGTTTGTGATCAGGCGATCACAAACTACAGAGGGGAAAACACATATCGAGACGATGGAACTCGCGTGGGAAACCCGCTCGGATGCGCGTATGGTATCCGAGGGCACCCGCGCTACGATGAAAAAAAAACGCCCCCTCACCGTAGGGCGAGGGCCTGTCCCTCGCCATCGCTCGCGCAATCCAACACTCGCGGGGGACAGGCCCCCGCGCTACGGTGAAAAACGGTTCTTAGGTCCGTAGAACCTAGAAACATAACTTGACGATGGAGATCGCGGGGGACAGGCCCCCGCGCTACGGGCGGCGAAAATCCCCCCCTTCATCGTAGGGCGAGGGCCTGTCCCTCGCCATCGCTCGTGCTACGGAAAAACGTCTCTTGTTCTCTTCAGGTCCGTAGGACCTGAATGTCTATAGCAGCCAGCATGCAAAGAGCCCTAAGGGCCTTTAGGTCCTTAATATGATTTGCCATGCGGCGCGTGTTTTTTATTAAGGACGTAAAGGACCTTGAAAAGGGGCCGACACGTTTTTCTATAGACATTAAGGTCCTAAAGGACCTAAAACGCCGCCCTGATGCACGAAAAAAACGGCGTGCGTTACCGTAGGGCGAGGGCCTGTCCCTCGCCATCGCTCGTGCTACGGAAAAAACGTCTCTTAGGTCCTTTAGGTCCTTAATGTCTATAGCCGCGCGCCTGCGAAGAACGCTAAGGTCCTTTAGGTCCTTAATGGATTTTGCCATGTCCGCGCGTGTGTTATTAAGGACCTAAAGGCCCTTGAAAACGGAAACGATACGTTTTTCTATAGACATTAAGGTCCTAAAGGACCTAAGACGGCAAATCGAGACCAGGAGGTCTCTCCTACCGGGAACGCTCGCGGGGGACAGGCCCCCGCGCTACGGTTTGCCAGGCTGTCTCCCTCGTTACCGTAGGGCGAGGGCCTGTCCCTCGCCAGCGTTTTGCTGCCAGACCTCCTCCCCTCTGTAGGTCAGGATCGCCAGATCCTGACCTGTTTGTGATCAGGCGATCACAAACTACAGTGGGAGGGGCGCGGAGCGATCACAAACAACAGAGCACGAAACCTCTCCCCTCACCGTAGGGCGAGGGCCTGTCCCTCGCCATCGTCCGCGCACTCCAACGCTCGCGGGGGACAGGCCCCCGCGCTACGATGAAAAAACGCCACCCTCTCACCGTAGGGCGAGGGCCCCCGCGCTACGTGCGGCGAAAATCTCCCCCCTACACGGAATATATGAAATACCTTAACTTAATGATACCTTAAAAAGGCGTTTTTTGCAAGGAATCTTCGGTTAATTTTCCGTAACATGGGCACGGAACCAACAACGCCTCCCATCCGTTTTCAACGTAATGGCACCGAGTTCATCAGTGCGGAACAGCACACATTCCCGTTCACGATACCGCGCAATGACCTCGGCATTCGGGAATCCAAACCGATTCCGAATGCCTAACGAAAAAAGGGCGAATTTCGGCTGGACGGCGGCTATAAACGGCACGGTGCTTGACGTTCGGCTGCCGTGATGCGGCACTTTCAACACTTCGGCGCGCAAATCTTGCCCGGAGGCGAGGAGGCGCGTTTCTGCCTTCGCTTCAATATCACCTGTAAATAAGATGTCCACCTCGCCATAACTGAGTTTCATAACGAGGGAGTCGTCGTTGGTATCCGTGTCCGTGAGATCTGTGGATGCAGCATCAATAGGATGCAGAAGATTGAGCGTGGCTGTCGGAGTCAATTCGATTTCTCCTGCGTATTCAAATGTTACCTCCAGGCCCTCTTCCTTGGCATCGTTGGCAAGGTTGCGCAACTCCTGAATTGTTTGGGAATAGTCTGCATCATCCGATATGCCGAGGATGCGTTTCATCTCAAAGTTCTCCAAGATATGCGCGAGCCCGCCACCGTGGTCGATGTCTTGGTGCGACATTACTACCAGTTCCAACTCTCGGATCCCGTTCACATCAAGGTAAGGCGCGACGACGCGTTCGCCCATGTCATATTCTGCCTGCCGCTTTTTCTTTTCATTGTAATAGGAAAGCTGGACACCGCCATCAACAAGCATCGCGCGTCCATCGGGGAACTTCACCACGGCAGCATCGCCTTGCCCGACATCCAGCGTGACCACCTCTAGCAGTCGTCCTTCTTCATGAAACGCGCTGTCCCATACCCAAATTGCAACGACAGACAGCCCGATAAGGGTCGCAACCCTCCAATTTTTGTGGACGAACTGCCAATGCGTTATGCCTAAACAGACAGCAATGTAAACGACGAAGATGCCAAACGTAGGCGGTGTCATCTTCATGACGAATGATGCGTCTCCAAATGGGCCGATGAGTTTTAAAAGGATGATGATGATTAGATGGTTGAGCACGGCGAAGAGTTTCACTAATAGGCCGATGAGTTTTAAAAGGATGATGATAATTACATGGTTGAGCCCGGCGAAGAGTTTCGCTAATGACAGCGAGATAAGCCCTACGCCTACCGATGCTATGCCTAACACGAGGATAAGTGAAACGAGCCCGACTGCCAGGGGCCCGATGAGGATACCCCACGGATAGGCGCGGTAAAAGTGGAACGCGATGATAGGAGTTGTGCCGAGCAGTGCCGCTAACGTCACGAGATAGGAGAGAATGAGCCATTTTAATACGTGCCTCCAAGTTCTGATGTTCCAGATTCGTGAGTCGTCATCATTTGAAGAGTCAGTGCCTTCCAAAAACCTATGAAGCGGCGTTTGCAGTTTCGGGACAAAAAAGCCAATTCCTTTCACTGCCTCAAACGACAACCAACGAATTGTATTTTCCATTTTCGGGACGAAATAGACAATTGCTGTCACGGCGACAAACGACAACTGAAACCCGATATCCCACAATTGTGTTGGGTTCAAAAGGAGCAAAATTAAGGCGGCGAGCGCGAGTAGGTTGTAGATGTCGGCATCTCTATCAATGACAGTTGCAAGCAGAAAGAGGATTGCCATCAGTGCGGCGCGGAAAACGGATGCCCGAAATCCGACTAGGCACGCGTAAATCAGCACTGCCGCGATGGTGATGAGCCTTATCACCTTTGTTGTTAGGTGTGGATGCTTGGGACGCACACCGAGGACAAACGTGAATTTCATCAGACTAAAGTAACAGAACGCTGCGATGAAACCGACGTGTAATCCCGATACCGCCAAGAGGTGAAGAGTGCCGCTGTTGCGGAAGGTTTTCACCGTGTCAGTGGGTAAATCGCTCCGTTTGCCGAGCATGATGCCCTTGAGGACCTGGGCATCCAACGATTCGTTTTCATCTGCCTTATCAATGCGTAGGAAACGCAGTATGCCTTTGGTGAGACGTTCGCTCCATAGATTGTCTTGATAAACTTCATCGATAACTTCTTCGGTGCGGAGGCGCAGGGATTCTGTCCATCGGAGTGGTGGAAATCCCGCTTGCTCGCCGATTTTCAGCAGGCCTTGGTGATAGATTGTCCCGAAAACGGCTCTTCGCGCGAGATAGGCGCGGTAGTTAAAGCCGCCGGGATTGCGCTGCAGTTCGGGTTGACGTAGTGTGCCTGTCAATGTAAAACGTTTGCCGTAACGGAGCGGCTCAAGCCTCTGAAATCGGATGAGCAGTTTTGCCTGCACCGTTTCCCCTGTTTTAAGCAGTTCCAGCTCTCCGTTCGCGTAGCAAGCTTCCCACTCCTTGCCGCGTTCGGGTTGATACACAGTCTGTCCTGAAAAACTGACAGGCTCATTATAGAAATGAGAGGGGATTGGCGACGGCGTGGCGATGTCTAACCGCAGGATGCCGCTGGCGAAGATGGCGAGATGGAGCAGCGCGTAGAAAATTACTTTGCTTTTCAGGCGCGCAACCCACTGAAATAGCAAAGCGCAACTCAGACATACCAGCGTGAAGAGCCATGTCCAGAGCGGCGGCACCGCGGTGTATTCTCCTACAACGATGCCGAGCAGATAGGGGAGTAAGAAACGAAGAGCGAGTTGTAATTTGAGATGCATCTATCGGCACATCGAAAACCCGAGGGCTTCCTAACCAACCTTAAAAGTTGGCGAGGCGGGTTTGCAATTCTTCGGTTTGGACGGGCCGCGTGAAGTCCATCAGATAAATCCGCATGTGATCACTCCGGTCGGAGCTGAACACCAGTTTTTTGCCGTCTCGTGACAGACTTGGTTCAAAATGCGCGCCGATGTGGTTCGTGAGTTGGATTTTGCGCGTGCCATCGGCGTTCATTATCCAGAGGGTATAGTGTCCGTGCGCGTTTGAGATGTAAATGATGCGCGTGCCATCCGGCGTGAAAATCGGCTGATAATGGCTATTTGATGCCGCGGTGAGTTGTTTCACGTCGCCATCTTTCGCGCCATTTTTCACACTGAGAATGCAGAGTTGGTAGGCATCCTCCACGCTGGAAATGAAAGCAATCTGATTGCCATTGGGAGCCCACGCGGGATGCCCATCGTCAACTTCGTTGTCGGTGAGTTGCACTTTACCGGTGCCGTCTGTATTGACAACGTAGATTTCCAATTCATCGCTATTTTCGTTGGATTCAAAGGCGATTTTCTTTCCATCGGGTGAAAAGGCGGGGGCACTTTGCATCCCCTGCATTTCAACGAGGGGTCTTTGGTGTCGGCCATCAACTTCCATCAGATAGATTTTGGCGGTGCTTGGCACGGAGCCGCTTGCCTGAATCGGTGGCAGCATCATCATCCCTTTGGTGCGTTCTGCAACGAAGGCAAGCGTCTTGCCATCGGGTGAAAAAGTAGGCATGTATTCGTCAAATTCTTCGGTGTGCGTGAGTTGCCGGAGTTCGCGCGTCTCTAAGTTCATCAGGTAAATCTCCCCGTTTTGAAGCCGATATGAGGCGAACGCGAGCCATTTCCCATCAGGCGAAATCGCCGGACTGTAATCGTCGGTATATTTCGCCGTGAACGTCATGATATTGCCCTTTTCAGTGAAGGCTTGCTCGTAGTCGTCACTGCCTTCGGTACGGAGGCGTTGGACGTGATACGCATCACCGGTGAGCCCCGCCAATTGCACAAGCACATCGGAATTCGGGGAACCGGAAGTTAGCAGGCGATGGAACTGCTCGTGTGCCAATTGCCGCTGATTCCCAAACCAATAGACGCGCCCAAGTGCGAACCTGACATCAGCTCGCTTCGGCGCGAGGCGCAACGCATTCTGAAACGCCTTAATAGCCTGCGCGTCTTCTCTTAACTGCGCATAGACGAGGCCGAGTTGATAGTATGCCTCGGCGTTAGAAGGCGCGCGTTGAAGCGTCTCCTCAAATTGGCGGACCGCGGCGGCAGTATCGCCTGTTGCGGCGAGCTGCTTACCGCGCTTAATACCCGGGTCTTCGCCGCATCCAAAGATGAGCAGGATTTGCAAGATTAGCACGATTTCCAGGATTATAGGAAATCGGGTATTGACGGTTTTCCCGGAGGCCGGGAGAGTAATGAAATGTGGCATTTTCATGGTTTTTGTTGTGCGCTGGCAAATATGAGCAGGATTGAGCAGGATTTGCAAGATATGAGCAGGATTTACAAGATATGAGCAGGATTTACAAGATTGAGCAAGATTTCACAGGATTAGGGATCTGGTGCACCGGCGCGGTTTTGGCCTGCCATGGGGATTTGATGCATCAACATCTATAATCGTGATAATCGTGATAATCGTGATAATCCTGCTCGGATTTGCAAGATATGAGCAGGATTTACAAGAGAAGACAAGATGAGCAAGATTAGGTTTTTGATAACCTGGGCCGTCGTGGCATGCCAGAACTGCATCGGTACATCGAAGTGATAATCCTGTGAAATCTTGGTAATCTTGGAAATCCTGCTCCTAATCGTGATAATCTTGTAAGAGTGACGATCAGGAAAACCTGATCGTCTTGACAGGCGTGACCCTGCTCCTATTTTTGGTGAATATCTATGCGTTGGTTTACTGTGAACTTGTCATGCATCCGTTGCGTTTCGCCGTTCGGCCAGGTGACTTCAAGCCACTCAATCTTCGTTGCTGAACCCAAACCGAATTCGGCGAGGTAACTGTTAGACGACAGGTAACTGTCACCGGCGCAAATTTCTCGCATCTGGATGGCGTTCGCCGTTTTAAGTCGGATTTTCGCGCCGATGGCGTTCCGGTTCGCACGCTTGCCGTGCAATTTAACGTGCAGCCAATTCATCCCCGTGGCATCATTTCGCAAAAGCGTCGGCGGCGCGTGGTTATTGACGATAAAAATGTCCACATCGCCATCGTTGTCGTAGTCGCCGAAGGTGGTGCCGCGCGCAACGCGGTGTGGCAACTGCGCAATGCCAGCCTCGGCACTGACATCAGTGAACGTCTCATCGCCGTTGTTGCGGAATAACGCGTCCTGTTGCGCAATGAGCACTTCGGGCTGATGTAGCTCTTGAAAAGTGCTGCCGTTCGCGACGAAGATGTCCAAATCGCCATCGTTGTCGTAGTCAAAAAGGGAAGTGCCCCACCCAATCTGCTTGATACTCACCTCCGCCAGCATCGTTGAATAGGATTCGTCAACAAATCGGATGCGCGCCTGGGTATCGTTTTCCTCTTTTAAAAGATTCCGATAGAGCGCGTTTTCCTCGTCCACCCAGTGGCTCATAAAGAGATCGGTGTCGCCATCGTTATCATAATCGCCAGTGGTGACACCCATAGAGCCGCGAAAATCCGCCGCCCACGAATCGTCACTCACATCGGTGAACGTGCCATCGCCATTGTTGCGATACACATGGTTGACGGTGGTATCGTTCGCGACATATAAATCCAGCGCGTTGTCCCCGTTGAAGTCACTGAAGACTGCCTGCATGCTTCTGCCGCCGGTTGCTGCAACGCCTGCCTCGGCAGTAACATCGGTGAAAGTCCCGTCGCCGTTGTTACGATAGAAGACATTATCCTGCGGTTCAAAGACGTGCGGGTTGAGCGCGCTCGGCACCGGTTTACCGGATTGCATGGACTCCGCCTTCATCTCCTCCAACTTTTCCAAATCATAGGTAACATAGTTGCAAACGTAAAGATCCAAGTCGCCATCAGCATCTGTATCCGCGAAGGAGGCTCCCGTGCTCCACAACGGTGCGCGCGTAGAAAGCGCGTCAGCAGCATTTGGAAAAGCAACATCGGTTACGTCCGTGAACGTGCCATTCCCGTTATTGCGATAGAGGACGTTTGGACCGTAGTTGGTAACATAGAGTTCGATGTGTCCGTCACCGTTGTAATCGACGAAGACGCAACCCATGCCGTACCCGGTATCCCCTACGCCGGCGGTTTTCGTTATATCCGTAAACGTGCCATCGCCGTTGTTGCGATAGAGCGCGTTGCGCGCCGGATGCCGATGCGTGACACCGAACGGCCCGGGAATATTGACAACGTAAATATCTAAGTCGCCATCGTTATCAATATCAGCAAACGCCGCGCCAGAGCCCATATCTTCCGGTAGCAAGGACGTGCGTTTTGGCTGCGCGCCCGCGTGTCGGAAATCGATGGCTGCCTCGCGCGTGACATCGGTAAAGGTTGCGGCGTGCGCAATCAACGGGAAAAAAGAGATGAAGAAGGCGATGATTTTTAGCATGTTTCAGTCTAGCGCGGGCTTGTCCTGCTCCCTACGTTATGGGACACGGGTGTCTAAAAAATTGGTGAAGACATGCCCATTCAGAAAGCGTTCATCGTTCAGAATGCTTTGATAGAGGGGTATCGTCGTCTTAATTCCCTCGATTTTGAATTCCGAGAGCGCGCGTTTCATGCGGGTAATCGCTTCGTGCCTGTCTCTGCCGAACGCGATGAGTTTCGTGACGAGCGAGTCGTAATGCGGCGGCACCCGATAGCCGGCGTAAATATAGCCGTCAACGCGGATACCGATTCCCCCCGGCGGTTGATAAGCCGTTATTAATCCCGGTGATGGCATGAACCCGTTGCCCGGGTCTTCGGCGTTAATGCGGCACTCGATGGCATGTCCCTCTTGGCGAATATCGGATTGGCCGTAGCCGAGTTCTTCGCCCATAGTTATCCGAATCTGCTCCTTAATCAGATCTGTGCCGGTGATGCATTCGGTAATCGTATGCTCGACTTGGATGCGGGTGTTCATCTCCAGAAAATAGAAGTTGTCGTCTGTATCAACGACGAACTCAATGGTGCCGGCGTTCGTGTATCCTATCGATTTTACCGCCTTCGCGGCGGCTTTGCAGATTTCGGCGCGGAGTTTCGGCGAGATTGATGCCGCGGGGGCTTCTTCTAGCAGTTTCTGTTGATTGCGCTGGATGGAGCATTCGCGCTCGCCGAAATGGACGGCGTTCCCGTGTGTATCGGCTAACACCTGCACCTCAATGTGCTTTGCATCTTCGATCCACTTTTCAACGTAAACTTCACCGTTGCCGAACGCCGCTTCCGCTTCCGCCTTCGCGGTATGGAAAAGGTTGAAAAGGCTCGGCTGATTGTGCGCAATACGGATGCCGCGGCCGCCACCGCCCGCGACGGCTTTGATACCGACAGGGTATCCGATTTTTTCGGCGAGTTGCACCGCCTCTTCAGCCGTATCAACGGTGCCTTTTTTGCTATGTTTCCGTTTGCCGCCTCGGCTACCGGGGACGAGTTTCAGCCCTGCCTTCGCGACTTTCTCACGCGCTTGGACTTTGTCACCCATCGTCGCTAAATCGGTGATAGTGGGACCGATGAAGCGGATCTGGTGTGCTTCACACATCTCAGCAAACTGCGCATCCTCCGCAAGAAATCCTGCACCGGGATGGATAGCATCGACGTTGGCAAAATCGGCGACAGAGATGATGTTGAAATACTTCAGGTAACTATCTGCAGACGGGGGCGGCCCGATACAGTACGCCTCGTCGGCGTGTTGGACATGCAGCGCATCGGCATCCGCCGTGGAGAAGACTGCGACGGTTTTAATGCCCATATCTTTGCACGCGCGGATAATGCGGACGGCTATCTCACCTCGATTGGCGATAAGGATTTTTTTGAACATTTTTGTTGTTCGCAATGCGTTTGATTAACAATATTGGTGCGAGAACGTCTCTCTACGTAAGCTAGCGTTGACTCGGTTTTCGATGCTATTCTTGACATTCTTGACGTTGCCAAGAACAGTGACGAATCAACGTAATTTAGTGAGGGTGTTTCATATCTTGATGGCTTCCCGGTAGGAGAGACCTCCCGGTCTCGATGCACACCGTATCGGGACAAGGATGTCCCTCCTACCTAAAGGCACCGGGCCCACCTCTGTAGTTCGGGAGCACCCTCCCTGTCTTGATGCCCACCGTATCGGGACAAGGATGTCCTTCCTACCGGAAGGCATCGGGCCCACCTCTGTAGTTCGGGATCGCCTGATCCCGATCGGGTCAAGATCAGGCGATCTTGACCTACAGAGGT
Organism: Candidatus Poribacteria bacterium; assembly: GCA_965242965.1. GTDB lineage: Bacteria > Poribacteria > WGA-4E > WGA-4E > WGA-3G > AGPOR5. Next base: position 347,485 of record OZ251518.1, read on the forward strand.
GAGGCGGTCTGACAGCCAAACGCATGGCGAGGGACAGGCCCTCGCCCTACGTGAAGGGCGGCTGTAGTTCGGGATCGCCTGATCCCGAACGGGTCAAGATCGTTTGGCAAATATGCCAGAACTTCAGATGATCTTGCCCTACAGGGGGGATGCGGTCTGACAGCAATACACATGGCAAGGGACAAAAGTTCCCTCGCCAGATGCCAGGGTTTACGTGAGCCGCGCGATTCGGAAGAGCGGCTCTCCGTATTCAACCGCTGCGCCATCCTCAGCGAGGATTTCGAGAATCTCGCAGCTGAAGGATGCCTCGACCGGGTTGTAAGTTTTCATCACTTCCAAAACGGCTAACGGGGCACCGGGGCTAACGGTATCGCCTACCTGAACGAAGGGAGGTTCGTCAGGTGCAGGCGAACGATAGAACCGTGAGGGCATCGGCGCGGTAATAAATTCGCCTTTTTCCTCCGCAGTGGTGCCGGTGGATGTTTCAACCGGCACCATCGGCTGCGGCTGCATCGGTGTCGCGGCGGATTGTCGCGAGAGCTGCACCTCCAATTCGCCATCTCGGATGCGCAGCTCCGAGAGTTTGGCGCGCTCGGCAATAGTCACCAGGTTTTCAACGAGCTCCAGGAGATGGTTTTCATCCTGCTCGTGCTTTTTTCGGTTCATAAATCCGTCCTTACAGTTTAGACCCTTTCCACATATTTACCTGTCCGGGTGTCAACTTTGATGGTAGTTTCGTTTTGAACGAAGAGCGGAACGTTGACTACTGCGCCTGTTTCCAGCGTGGCGCGTTTAGAACCGCCGCTGACTGTGTCACCCCGTAACCCCGGGTCTGTCTCGACGATTTGGAGTTCCACGAAGTTGGGCAGTTCCAGCGCGAGCGGCACCGTTCCTTCCATCTTAACGGTGACGGTGACACCCTCCTTCAGGAACTTCATGCTGTCGCCGACGAGAGCCGTCGGCAGCGAGTGTTGCTCAAAGGTTTCGTTGTCCATGAAACTCAACATATCGCCATCACGGTAGAGATACTGCATCTCGTGGTCCATCAGGCGTGCGGTTTCTATGGTTTGGTTGGCCCGGAACGTCCGGTCCAAGACTGCGCCATCGGTGATGCGCTTGATTTTCGTCCGAGCGAAGGCACCGCCTTTTCCCGGTTTGACGTGCTGGCAATCTACAATCGTGTAGAGGGTATCGTTGAGTCGGATTACCAACCCATTTCGTAAATCGTTCAGTGCTGCCATTTTTTGGTCTTTCACAATGCGTTTGATAACACGGCTTGTGCAATGATATTAAACGCTGTAGAACTGTCATTGACGTTGAGTTGACATTGTCGATGACTATTTTTGGATTTGGGTAGGCGCGGTGGACAACGTGCGCGCTGGCACGTTTCATAGCCTGAGGCACCTACCGGTGTTGTTCTAACTCTAGCCAAGGAATCGCTAACTGCAACGCCTTAGCCCTGTGGCTGATGCGGTTCTTGCATTCATCGCCGAGTTCCGCAAACGTCTTGTCATATCCAGCGGGAACAAAAACCGGGTCATAGCCGAAACCGCCCTTTCCTACAGGAGATAGTGTGATGTGGCCTTCACAAACCCCGATAACGACCTGGGTGCTATCAGCATGGCGAGGGACAGGCCCTCGCCCTACGAACCTAGCCGATTGGGTGCTATCAGCATGGCGAGGGACAGGATCATGTTCTATGAACCCAGCCGATTGGGTGCTATCAGCATGGCGAGGGACAGGCCCTCGCCCTACGAACCCAGCCGAGTTGCTAGGGACAGGCCCTCGCCCTACGAACCTAGCCGAGTTGCTAGGGACAGGTTTCGCGATGGCGACGGCCGCGACGAAACGCGCGTCTCTATTCGGGTTTCCTTCCAATGCGGCGAGCAATTTTGCGATGCGCATCTCGTCAGTGGCATCCTCGCCTGCCCAACGTTTTGAATGGACACCCGGGGCCCCGTCAAGTGCAGCAACCTCTAACCCTGCATCATCGGCGAGGGTGAGATGGCCTGTGTAATCGGCGATAGCGTTCGCTTTTTTGCAGGCGTTCTCGGCGTAGGTTTCGCCATCTTCCACGATGTCCGGCGCGTCCGGAAAGTCGTGCAAGGCGCAAATCTGCAGGTATCGCGATTTAAGCATGTCCCTCAACTCACGGACTTTGCCGAGGTTCCGGGTTGCCAAGACGAGCTTCATCTAATTTCTCCAACATTATGCGGTTTTGTAAGCGGACAAGCTGCTGGATGCCGCCAACGGCGAGGTCCAACAGTTTGTCGCTTTCCTCGCGCGAGAAGGGCTGTTCCTCGGCGGTGCCTTGCACCTCGATGAACTTTCCGTTCCCTGTCATAACGATGTTCATATCAACATCAGCGGTTGAATCTTCGGCATAACAGAGGTCCAGCATCGGTGTGCCGTTGATAATTCCGACGCTCGTGGCGGCGATGTTATCCAGTATCGGGAATGCCTTGATTCGCTTTTGCTCCACCAAGTATTGGCATGCGTCCCAGAGGGCGATGAATCCGCCGGTAATGGCGGCGGTTCGGGTGCCGCCATCGGCTTGGATGACATCGCAATCTATCCAGATTGTTTGTTCCGCCAGTGCGTCCAAATCTACGGCGGCGCGCAAGGAACGTCCAATCAGCCGTTGGATTTCCTGTGTTCTTCCGCCGGGTCCGCCGCGTGTTGCTTCGCGCTGCATCCGTCGTGACGTAGAGCGCGGGAGCATGGAATACTCGGCTGTCACCCAGCCTCTATCCCGAATCCGTTGCTCGCGCATGAACCGAGGTTGCGCGTCTTGAACAGAAGCGGTGCAAATAATTCGGGTATCCCCTGTCGTGATGAGGACAGAACCTTCCGCATGTTTGATGTAGTGCCGCTGGATGGTAATCGGACGCATCTCGTCTGCGCGGCGGCCATCAACTCTTTTCATGTGCCGTTTCCTCTTTTTCGTCCTTCGCAAAAGGTAGCGTGCTTATGCGAGGCAACGCACGGTTGTCAATTGTCAATTGACAGTCTCTACGTTTTTGAGGCTAGTTCTTCTTCCAAAAACGCCAATGCTTTCGTGTAACTCCGGCGTTCAAGGTAGTGCTTGAGCATCGCCGGGGCAGTGGGGGCCATCTCCTGCGCCAGTTTATCAATGCGCAACACCTGGTCGGCGATGTCTTCCCCTGCCTCAATTCGCTCAAACATCGTGGATAACGTCTGTCTGAGGTCCAACGTCATGTCAGTTACCATTTTGATTCTCCATTTCCTGCACGGCTTTGCAGGTTCGCAGGTGGACATTTTTCGGCGGTGCATCGTAGCCTTTCCACGCGTAAGGATCTACCCCGGAAACGGGGATGATGCATCGCCTGTCCGCGCTCGCCGGTCGCTCGCCTTCTCGGAGAGTCCACGGTAACAACGACCAGGCGTTACAGTAATGGTTTACTAAAACGCGCCGGAACGTCTCGCCGCGGTTCTTACGAGAACGGTGCAACAGATACCCGTTAAAAAAGACGAGTGCGCCAGTATTGACTTCAACGGGCACTTCATCCGATTCATCAAAGCCGAAGCTCTCCTCGGCGAAGTCGAATTCGTCGGGGTTCTCGTGCGGTTTCTGTGGGTAGAGATACCCGCGTTGATGTGAACCGGGCAGAATCCAGAGGCATCCGTTTTCAACCGTTGCGTCGTCCATCGCAATCCACGCGCCTATCAACGACCGGTCGCGAGTCGGGATGTAGATTTCGTCCTGATGCCACGCCTGTCCCTGAAAATTGGGCGGCTTGACAAAGAGCATTGATTGCATGCACTTCACACTGCCGTCCCAATGGGGAAGATGCGCGGCGGTTATCTGGCTGAGGATACCGCAGATTTTCGGGTGTTTGACGTATTTCTCCATCACCGGACTGACAAAGTGCGGCTGATGGATGCAGAGGATGCTGCTGATTGCGTCTTCATCGCTGACGGTATCGGGAAGCGGTTGGATGCTGTCGCACGGATACCCGCCTCGCGCGATGTTGGCAGCGTCTTGGCGCAACTCCGCGATTTCGTCAAGCGACAGCAGTTCCGGCACGACTAGGTAGCCGTTGTCCACAAAAAACTGCGTCTGTTCGTCTGATACGATTTTCGGTACCTCAATGGCATTGCCATCGGCGATTGCGCCTGCCTTGAGGGAGTTTTCTTGGAAATTCAAGGTTTCATGCTCCTACAAACGATTGGCAAAAAACATCTCAATGATTGCGAGTGCGAAGACCGCGAATAAGAGATATGTCCACAGATTTTGATTTTTTTCAACGTCTTTGTGATACTGCGCGACCAGCTCTCCCGAAGCCGCGCCGTTTTCGCCATCGGCATCCGTTGGCGTTCCAATAAGCATGCTGGTGAGTTCTTCAACGTCACGAGATGCCAAGTTGGATTCAGTGGCATCAATGTTGACAACGAAATGCCGAGTTTCGGTTCCCGATGCATGCACCGAGTAGATGCCGGGGAGGTGCGTGGTTTTATAGATTACCGTATCTTCTTCAGCATGCACGCGCGTTTCCGCTTTGCCCGGGTCAAAAATTGCTACCTCCGCGCCGATTTGCTCCTCAAACCCGTGCAAGGTAATGCTATCGCCGACGCGGTGATCTGGCACATTTTCGGCTTGCGCTAGTGCGAGATACTTGATGCACTCGTGCAGGAACGGCAAATAGACAGCACGGATGGGCAAATCGTTCCATTCTCTGTCAATCGTTGATGTCCAGCAGAGGACGCGGCCCGTTCCGTGGGTTTTCTCAAGGAGCGCGGGGTTACCGTCGTCATACTCGGCGATGACGGTAGTGTCCCCTGTTACCACTGCCTGAAAATATCGGTAGATGCGTGCTTTGCCGAAATCGCCGTGGTTCGGTTCTTTGAACGGCGCGAAAATCGGGTGCTCGTAGTTAACGGTGGCGATGACTTGAAACTGCTCGCGAGCGATAGCATCCCCGACTGTCTGGACAAAGGTGCAAGGCATTAAGTCGGCAAGTGTCTGCTGATACACGGTGCTATCCACCCTGTCCCCCGCGGTAACAATCAGTCCCCCTCCCGCGCTGATGTAGTTTTCCAAACGTTGTGCCTCTGTTGAGGTAAGTCCCTGCACGTTGGCAAGGATGACGACATCGGCATTCGTCAGTCCCGCTGCATCCGGCAATTTCGTTGATACCGTCACATCTATCGGCACGGCGGTGTTGCCCACCTCAATTGCGCGTTTGAGAAAGAAGAGTTCATCGCCATTTTGCGCGTCAGGTTCGCCGTTGACACAATGCACCTTAATCGCCTTTAAACTTTGTAACATAAAATAGCGTTTGCTGTCAACCGCGAGTTCATCATCGGGGATTTCCACCCAGCCGGTATGCGTTGCCTCCGTTGGCAAAGGCGGCACTTTGAAGACTGCATCGGCGATGTCATCGGGTTCAATATCCACTTGGGTGGTGCTGACAGATTGTCCATCAATGACAAGGTTCACCGGCACGTTTTCTACCGGTTCGTCGCCGAAATTGTGGAGCCGCGCGATGAGTTGCGCCGCTTTCTGTTCGGTTAGGACGACAGGCGGAACGCTGAGGCCGGTAATCGCGACGTTGCGCGGGTTCTCGGCACGCACATCGACAAAGGCGATGGTAACATCAGGACTCAGTTGATCGGTTTCAATGACGCTCTCCCACCCCTTTTTCTGCATGTCTGCCACCAGATAAATCTGCTTTTGTCCGATGAGGAGCGGTTGCAGTATTTCGTCGGCTGTCTGAAGGGCATCGAGATAGTCAGTCGCTTCGTTTGTGACTTTGGCACCGTTGATAGCGGTTCGGATATGCGAAAACTCGGAACCGAGGGGTGCCACGACGCGCGCTGTATCCGCCGAGAGGATAAGGCACGCGGCATCGGCGGTATCTAAACTGCCTAGGATGTTCAACGCCTCTTTCTTGGCCGTGGCGAACGTGTCGGCATACTGCATGCTGTAAGAGGTGTCGAGGATGATGACGACGTTCCGCTTACCGCCTGTCTGTTGCGGGTTTACCCCCGGGTCTGCGGCGAAGTAGGGACGCGCAAAGGCGAACCCTAGCAGTAGGACGATGAGGATGCGCATTAGCAGAAGCAGCATCTGTTTCAGTTTGTGCCGTTGCACGTTTGTCTGATGCGACATCTGGATGAAGCGTAGCGTGCTGAAAACTAGTCGTCGTGCGCGTTCCCGATTTAATAGATGTATGATGAGCGGCAGGGCGGCACCTATTGCGCCTGCCGCTAAAAATAAAGGTGTCAAAAATCCTGGCATTTTTTTTGTTGTTCGCGAGGCGTTCGATAACGCCGTTGGTGCGTGAACATTTCTCGCCGTATATCCGTCATTGACGTTGTCAATGACTACATTTTTGTTTTTTGTTGTTCGCGTGGCGTTTGATAACGTCGTTGGTGTGTGAACATTTCTCGCCGTATATCCATCATCGACGTTGTCAATTTTTTGTTGTTCGCGAGGCGTTTGATAACGCCGTTGGTGCGTGAACATCTCTTCCCGTATATCTGTCATTGACGTTGTCAATGACTACATTTTCGTTTTTTCGTTTTCCGCGTGGCGACTGCAAGGCATTGTGCCCACCTCTGTAGTTCGGGAGCGCCCGCTCCCGAACGGGTCAGGAGCAGGTGCTCCTGAACTACAGGGGTGAGGAGATCTGCCAGCCAAACGCGTGGCGAGGGGAACCCGCTCGGATGCGCGTGGGGCATGGCGAGGGACAGGCCCTCGCCCTACGGGCCGCGGCGGCGTTTTTTATAGCAGCGCGGGGTCTGTCCCCGCGACGTTAAGCGATTTATGAAACACTCTCAAAAAACTTGTCTCCCTTTAGGAGAGTCCGTGGCGTTTTGCCAAATAGGAGGTGAGCGCGAAATCGACAGGGGTTGACGTGCTGAGCAGGTTGTAATCGATATCCGCCTGCCGTAACGCCAAACTGTAGTCGTCAATAAACTGATTGAAATGGCTCAGATAACTCTCCTGAATCGCCTCTGGGGTTGTTAGCATCTCCGCCCCAGTTTCGGCATCGACGAACCGAATGGGACGTTCATACGGAAAGGCGAGTTCCTGCTGCGCGAGGACGTGAAAGACGATAACCTCGTGTCCTTCGTGGCGCAGATGTTCTAACCCTTTGATAACCTCTGCCTGGTTTTCGTCGTAGAGATCGGAGATGAGAATGACGAGCCCCCGCTTCGTCAGGCGTTCGGCGATTTGATGCAACGGCACGCCGAGTTGTGTGCCTTTCGCGGTCTGGAGCGTCTCCAAAGTCAACAAAATTGCATGCAGATGCGAGGCACTGCTGCGCGCCGGAAAATACTCGTGAAGCGTCTCATCAAAATAGGCGAACCCGATGGCATCGCGCTGGCGCGCCATGAAATAGGCGAGGGAGGCGATGAGGAAGCTGCTATACTGCAACTTCGTTAGCGGTGTGCGCTGCGCCGAGTCCGTTGTTTCACGTTCATCAGCCACCGGATACATCATCGATTCGCTGGTATCCAGCAGCAGGTAGCAGTTGAGGTTCGTCTCTTCTTCAAACTGCTTGATGTAATACCGGTCGGTGCGCGCGTAAGCCTTCCAGTCAATATGCTTGGTATCGTCCCCCGGCATATACTGGCGGTATTGCGAGAACTCCACGCTGAATCCGTGATAGGGGCTCTTGTGAAGTCCGGAGATAAACCCTTCGACGACAAATTTGGCAATCAATTCCAGATTACCGATTCGTGCAAGAATCTCGGGGTCCAAGTATCTGCGGCCGTCCCTCATAGTCGATGTTTCTCCGAATTGCGTTATTGCGTCATTACATTATTACGTTGTCGCGTTCCTACTTTTTCTTGAGGACGAGGAGCGTCAGATCATCGAACTGGTCTGCTTCGCCTTGGAACGCTATTACCGCGTCGTGGATGTGCTTAATGATGTTCTCGGCGTTCGGTTCTGGTAGTTTGCTTGCTTCCAAGGCATCCGGTTCAAGCAGTGTTTCATAATCCTCATCCGCAACGTTGATAGTTTCGGTGACACCGTCAGTGTAGTAGATGACGATATCGCCGCTTTTGAGTTGCACCTGCTCTGCGGCATATTCAGCGATGAGCGGCACCATGTCATTCGGGAACATGCCGAGCGGCAGCCCGCCGATATCTTCGCCTATCCACTGCGTTGTTCCATCTTGCCGCACAATCAAGGGTGGGTTATGTCCTGCGTTGAGCGTCGTGAGCGTATCGGTATCAACATCTAGATAGGTGTAGAAGAACGTCGCGAATTTTTCCTCTGTTCCACTTGCATAAAGCAGTGAATTGAGGGTGAGTGCCATTTCAGTGAGTTGTTTGGCTGTTTCCTCGTCAGGACTCGCGCCTTCCGCAGTTTTTGCGACTTCGGAGAGGAGCCCCGCGCGGAGTGTCGCCATGAGTAGTGCGGCTTGCATCCCTTTCCCGGAGACATCGGCGATGGCGAGTCCCCAACCGTTGGTATCAAGTTCGAGGCAGTCGTAATAGTCGCCGCCGACGGCACCGCGTGGTTCGTAAAGTCCGGCAACTTCATAGCCGGGGATATCGGGTAGCGTTTCAGGGATGAGGTTCTCCTGAATTTTTCGCGCTTCCTCCATTTCAGCCTGTAATTGACGTGCTTCCAGAGCTTCTTGGTGCAGTTGCGCGTTCTCAATGGCGACACCTGCCTGCTTGGCAAAGGAGTCAAGCAGAATAGCGTCTTCATCGGTGAACGCCGTGATTCTCCCGCCGCGTTCTTCCTTATCGCCGACGACGAGGACACCTAGCACGTCGCCATCGCGTCCGAGAATTGGCACCGCCATGATGTTATCTGCGCCGAGGCGCACTTCGTCGCTAGTGTCAGTCTGCGCCGTTCTCCCCTCTTTAGCGACATCTGCCAACGTCTTTTCAGTATCGCACATCTTGTCGGTATCGCCGCCATTATCCAGCGAGATTATCAGTGGAAACTCAGCGGCCAAGGTTTCTGGAAAGGTATATTTCCATTCGATTTCAGCGTGCTGTGCGTGGCGAAGGAGCAGTCCGCCGGCGTTTGCATCTAATAGCGATACGGCTTGGTGGACTACTTGCTGTGCTGCGTCATCGGGTTGCAGCAGTTGGCAGATAAGCGGCGCGCTTTCAGCGAGCATAAAGAGTCGGAATTTTTCGCCTTGAATGCCCTCCATCATCTGCGAGTAGGCGATAGCAATTGAAATCTGGTGTGCGAGGATTGTGAGCAGTTCGTTCTCCCATTCCTCCAGTTCGGTTCTGCCTAAAAACCTGCCGAGGCTCAGGACACCGAGCAGTTCGTCGTGGATTTTCAGTGGCACCCAGAGACGTGCATCTATGGCGGTGCAGACTGCCGCATGCCGAGTGAAAAACCCTTCGAGCCCAGTGGGTGGTGAACCTACCTGAATGAACGGATGTTGCAGTAACTCCATCATATCTTCCGGTTCCACGGGGATGAGAGGTAGTGTGCTGCCATCGCGCCGTTCGGGTGCAGATGCGGCGACACTGAGGTGGTTGTCCACCGGATGGTATCGCAAAATAGCCCCGCGCGTGCTCTGCAGCGTGCCGAGTGCAATCCGCAGATAGGTTTTGCTGGACACATTAAAGTTGCTATGTCCGGATATGAGCGTCTGTCCGAGTTGTTCTAATTCAGACAGACTGAAGATGAGCCGTTGTATTGTTTCTTCGGCTGTGCTGAGCTGCATGTTTCTTGTCCTCACTCATTTCCTATTATACCGCATTAGGCGTTGCTTTAGGGCGAGCGTGCTCGGGCGCGCCGTGCTTCTTTCAGTCGCGCCCGAGCCCAAACCGCCCGTGGACGCCCGCGAGTTTTCGTAGCGGGAAATGGCAGGTATGGGATGGGGAGCCCCGCGAGTGGGGTTCCCCAGTGCGCGAACGCCCTATAGATTGTCAATGGCAGATTGTTCGTCGGGGAAGATGCCCGCATATTTCGCAATCGCCATCATGCGAAATGTGCGCTCCTGTGTTGCCGAGAGCCCACAGAAGTTCAGCGTCCCGTTGCGTTCGTCAAGCGTCTCAATGATTTCAATGAGAATTGAGATGCCGATGCTGTTAATCAGCGCGGTTTTCTCAAGATTGATGACGAGTTTGGTTTGGCCATCTTGGATGAGGGTGTGCGCCTTGGCGGAGAGTGCCTCCCCGAGTGCATCGTTCAGGTACCCCTCTGTCTCAATCACGGCGTAACCCTGTTCATCGCGAATTTGGATATCAAATTTGTTCAACAAAACAGAAGCCTCCTTCTCCTCTGTAGCGTAGGTGAGGCAGTAGGCATCGCTCTGCGGAGTCGTTGATACCTATGCAACATAGGCATCGCGCGCGGGCGATTGTTCCTACCGGAAAAGACATCAGCACTGCGTAACGTGCGCGATGCCTTAAGTCGTTTTCTTCTTGATGACACTGACAGTCGTCCCGTTCGTCCCACTCTCAATGTCAACTTCGTCCATGAGGGTTCTGACAATTTCTAGTCCCCACCCGCGCTTGTGCATGTCCTCATAGAGCCCCGGCCGCTTCGATGTGCTGGCACCGGGCTCATCGTCAAACCCAATACCCTGGTCGGTGACTTTCAACTCCAGTTCGTCATCCTTCATGATGAACTCAATGAACACCCGCTGGTCATTGCTCCGGCTATGCTCGAAAGCGTTGATGCAGGTCTCGATGAGCGCGAGCTGTATCTCTTCAATCTGCCCCTCGTCAAAGTCCATCAATTCGGCGAGGACGGAGGCAATCTTGGCGGCGGCAAGCTCCATATCCGGGTACATCGGGATAGTTAGGAGCACTTCGTGTTTAGCTTCAAGTGACACGCTGCGTTGCCCTCCTTTTTCCAAAATTTGTATGGAAGATGGTTCCGGTTATTAACGAAAATTCTGGCGAGAAATGACCGGATAAGGTGCATTCCTCACATTAACGTAACAATTATACCATTTTTTCAAAAATATGTCAAAGTTAAATTTTTTCTCAAATTACCCGCGCGTGGCCCATAGCGCGAGAGTGGTTCGGATGAGTGCCTGCCGAGGAACAGCCGATGCTATTCCTGATGCAACGTCACCGAACGGCGCGGCGGACTAAATTCCTGCGGCGTTAACGGGACAGCCTGCTTCTGATAAACCTGCACCCGATACGAACCGTTGTCCGGCACGAACATCAAACCGTCTTTACTAACGGCGACAGACTTCGGTTTCCGCAGGTATTTTTGCGGTTCCAAATCCGCCATATCGCGCATCCGGTTGGGGCTCGCGTTCGTCATCATATAGTCAAGCGCGACTTTCGATAACGTCGCATCGCCAAGGAACTTTTGCACATAACGGCCCTCGGCATTGAAGAGTTGTATCCGGTCATTGCCGGTGTCGGCGACGTAAACATCGCCGTGCGCGTCTACGTCAATGCCCGCCGGACGGTTGAATTCGCCGATGCCGATGCCGGGTTTGCCGAATGCGAAAAGGAATTCGCCTTCGCCGGTGAACTTCTGCACCCGGTCATTCCGCCAATCGACGACGTAGACATCGCCGAGTTCGTCAACGGCAATGCCCCACGGCATGTTAAACTCGCCTTCGCCGGTGCCATAGCTGCCCCACTGCAAGAGGAATTTGCCATCTTTGGTAAATTTTTGCACCCTGTGACTCAGGCTATCCACGACGTAGAGATTTTCATCGGTATCGAAGGCGATGCCCGCCGGTCCGCTGAGTTGCCCCGCGTCGGTGCCGTGCTCACCCCAGGTACCGATGTGTTCGCCTTCCCTGTTAAATGCCACGATGCGATGCAGAAATTCATCGGAGACGTAGAGGTTTTCCTCGCTATCGGCGATGATAGTGACGGGCCACGTGAATTGTCCATCACCTTTGCCGTAGCCGCCCATCGTCCCGCGGTCTTCGTCATCGACGGTATATTTCCGGATCATCGCGGTGCCATCGCTGCGGCACATGATATATAAACGTCCCTCTTCACCAATGGCGATGTCAATCGGAAAGTTCGTCGTTCGTCGCATGCTGAGACACTTGAGGTAAGGAAAGCCTGCACGTAAGATTCCGTAAGGTCTTGCCATAATTCACCTCCCGATAAGATGAGGATGTTTCGTAACTCCGTTTCGGTATTTATCCCCCTTGGGGGCAGGCGAATACCGGAAGGCATTGTGCCCACGATGCGCCGCGGTTTGCAACCGCGCCTATCTGAAACCTACGCGGAAAACGGATAAATTTGCTCAAAATTCCCGTTGACTATCGGCGTTGCATCAATGCCCATCCACTGCTCTATCAGCGTTCCATAAATACCGCGGAAATCAATGGTATGCTCCATGTCTTCGCCGTGCACCCATCTTGAAAGTTCTAGCGAGGGGTATTCGGCATAGAGGCCGCCCTTCACCTTATCACCGATGATGAACGCGCCGCCGCCGGTCCCGTGGTCTGTCCCGCTAGCGTTGTCTCGGATGCGCCTGCCGAATTCGGTGAAGACGAGCATTACGACTTCTTCGGAGGCGTTATGTGCGCGCAGATCGGTGAAGAACGCCTGAATCGCCTCGCCGAGGTCCTTCAACAAACGCGGGTGCGCCGGGACTTCGTTGGCATGGTTATCGTAACCGCCGTGTTGCGCGTAAAAGAGACGCGTCCCGAGGTCTGCGAGATGCACCCGCGCCACGTCTCGGAGACTTTTCGCGATGCTGCTTTTCGGATACGCCACATCGGAGGTATACGTCGCCGGTGCCTTCTTGAGCTCGTCCGCGCCGTTGAGGACATCCATTCCCGTTTGGCTGAGATAATCCATGACGATGCTGTTGCCGATGTTGCGGCTATACATCTGCTTGAACGTCTCCAGAGCCTGTTCGCGTTGCGATTTATCGCCGATGCTGGTGAGCAAGCCGTAGTTATCCAAATCGCCGACGGAGGTGACAGGCGTACCGGCGAGGGCACACGCGCGCGGGAGTCCCTGTCCGAAACTCACACAGGTTAAGACGTTGTGTCCTCCCGGGTCTAATTCTCGCACGACTCTGCCCACCCAGCCTTCGTCGCCGATTTTTTCAGGTTCGCAGGTGTGCCAAATGTCCATCGCCCGGAAATGCGAACGGTTTGAATCAGGGTAGCCGATGCCTTGGACGACAGCGACATCGCCTGCGTCAAACATCTCCTTCAGCGGTGCGGCGTGCGGATTCCATCCAAGTGTGTCGTTCGTCGGTAAGACATCTTCCTCTTTAATCCCTACTACCGGCCGGGAATCGTGGTAAATCCCGTTCGTGTAAGGGATGAGCGTGTTCATGAAGTCGTTGCCGCCTGTGAGTTGCACGACGACGAGGACTGGTGCTTTGGAAGTTGCAGTCATTTCAGTCGCCTCCTCCTGGCTCGGTATGCGTTATCCGAGTTGGTATTCGCGCGATGCCACGATGAGTTGTAGCATGCTGACGACTCGGCTTTCCATTTCCTCAGAAGCGTCTCCATCTTCAAAATTGAGCGGGCCATTCGCCGAGGCGAACTGTGTCAGATACCCGTGCGTGGTGTCGTTCACCTGCATCTGGCCGGCGAGTTCAAGACATTTGTCAACGAATGCATCCGGGGCGGCATCGTTCCCTAACGGCTTCAGTTGCGCAATGAAGTCCTGAATGCCCGGTTTTGAGACATCGCTAACCTCCTTAACGGCGAAGTTAACGCGCGTTGTGAGAAGACCGCCGTCAATCCACTCTTTACCGGTATGCCATCCCTCCACCGTCGGCGGATTGAGGAGTTGTTGTCCCATCAAACTGGTTGCACCAGCGTATTGTCCCATGCCGGGTTCTGGGCTGTGATGCGTGTTTACCAATTTCAAAATCCCTGTGACGAGTTCTGTTGGGCTTTTGACTTTGGCGAAGCGCGCCGCCTTGAAAAAGTCAGCGTTGAAAAGCACCCGCAGAATGTGCGCCATATCCCCATCGGATTCCGTGAATGCGTTCGCGAGCGTTTCAACCGCCTCTGCATCCGTAGGCGGCGTGACGTTCCACGATGGCACCTGCGGTTCGTCTGCGACGAAGAAGTTGTAAAGATGCCGTGCAATGAATCGCGCGCAAGCCGGTTGCGCCACGATGATGTCGATGATGTCATCGCCGTTGAGGTTCCCGGTGTGCCCTAAAAAAGTCTTCTCGCCATCGTCGTGTTCCGCTTCAACGAAGATGAATTCCGGCGAGTAGTAACCGTGCGGGTATAACGGAATCGGTTGCGCGAATGTCCAGCCGGTGAAGGCGCGTGCGCAGTTCTTAATGTCGTCTTCCGTGTAGTTGCCTACTCCCAGTGAGAAGAGTTCCAGCAGTTCCCTGCCGTAGTTCTCATTGGGTTCCCCCTTGCGGTTCTCGTTATTGTCAAGCCAGAAAAGCATGGCCGGATCTTGCGAGAGTGCGAGCAGGATATCGCGCATCTTCCCCATACCGACACGGCGAAACGTATCAATCTGGTCTGACGATGCGAGGATATGCTGGTTCTTTCCGAGCCCCGTCGCGAAGACGTGGTGCCAGAAAAGTGCCATCTTCTCCTGCAGTGGACATTTGCTGTTGAGCATACGGTATATCCAAATCCCGACGTATGCTCCCTCGCCACCGAAGTAACGTTGCAAGATGTCCTCTTCGATGGGTATCCCGCGTTCGGGATGCACGAGTTCCTCGACAACGTTTTGATAACCTTTTTGGACGTAAGCCTCAAGTTCGGTTCGCGTTGTGCCGAATCCGGCGCGCCGCATGAGGTGCGCCATCTGTGCGACATTGTTATCATCGTTTTCTGCCATGATGAGCCTCCCATCTAGCGAATTTATCGCGATTTTGCGGTTTTCCAAACGGCATTTTATTTAGATTAACTTAATTTGTAAAAAATGTCAAGTTTTTTTGTCTGGAGCAGGATTATCACGATTATCACGATTTCGCACGATTATAGGGCTTGGTGCATCAAATACCCCGTGGCCTGCCACAAGGGTGCCGGGGCGTCGGATCCCTAATCTTGTGAAATCTTGGAAATCTTGAAAATCCTGCTCTGCTTTTGAAGAAAAAAAACGCGGGCAAGGAGTGCTACTCCCTGCCCGCGTTAGTATGTCCTTTGTAACTAAGAACGGTTCCTTTTACCTAAAACGATCGCGGGGGACAGGCCCCCGCGCTACGGTAGCCGGAACGGCCCGTTTTTTCGTAGGGCGAGGGCCTGTCCCTCGCCATGCTGCGATCGCGGGAGAAATCCCCTCGGAGCCTGAAACGATCGCGGGGGACAGGCCCCCGCGCTACGGTAGCCGGAACGTCCCGTTTTCCCGTAGGGCGAGGGCCTGTCCCTCGCCATGCAACGATCGCGGAGGAAATCCGCTCGGAGCCTGAAACGATCGCGGGGGCCTGTCCCCCGCGCTACGGTAGCCAAAACCGTCCCTTCTGTAGTTCAAGAGCGCCTGATCTTGACCCGATTGCGATCAGGCGATCGCAAACTACAGAAGGGAGCGCGGGGGACAGGCCCCCGCGCTACGGGCCAGGAAGAAAAAAATGCGCGGGGGACAGGCCCTCGCCCTACGGTAATCGAGAGATCGCGGGGGACAGGCCCCCGCGCTACGGTATTCGGAACGGCTATTCCCGCTTTTTCAACGCACCGAACGTCGTCAGCATCCGATTCGATGCGGAAACAGGACCCGGCAACAACCGCGTCACTAATGTTTCCCGCTTACCATCAAACGCAACTTCCTCAATCTGATAGTAATACTCAATCCCCGGCTTCGCAGACGTATCGGTAAACGTGTAGGTTTGACGTTCACCTGTCGTGCCGGCACCGGCGATTAAGGCAGGATTCAAGAGCGTGAAACCACTCCCGCGCTTTTCGCTACGGCGCAGATTGAACCCGGCGTTGTCTACCTCGGATTCGGTTGTCCATGTCAAGACGACAGCACCAACTTCGGTGCGCGTCAGCGAGAAACTTGATAACTCAACAGGTAATGCACCGCCTTCACGATGCCCCGGTGTGCCGATGTCCTCAGCATGGCCGTAATGGAGAGACTCATCAAACGGCTTGATGCGCGATGCCAACACCCAACTCGCACGCTTTCGTCCCGGCAGCGCAACACCTTTGTCGTAACGCCGAATGATGGAACTCCGAGAACCTTCCTCAAAACTCAACGGTAATGCCCAGGCCGGTGCATCATCCGAACGCCGATCGCTGTCCCTATTCCCGACTTCGTCTACCAGATTCCCGTTCCTATCGGCGAGTTGCAGGTAGAACCCTTCGGTACTTAAGAAGGTATCGCGCGCCCTTTTTATGCGCAGATTCTTCTCATGCAGTGCAAGCAGATCGTAAATTCTGTCCGCCGGTAGATACGAATCCGACGAGGCACGCGCAGGTCCGGCCACGATGAGCAACGTTTGATTCGGTTGAATCACTTTTTCGCTGAGCGTCAACGTGACAATCGGGCGGCCGACTAAATCCTCGGAATCGACATTCTGGATCTCCAACTCCCAACGGTTGAGATTGATAGCATCCGTTTTGGAATTGTTGTAGAGTTCGATCCATTGCGGCAGTGTGCGCCCGCCGGAATCCACCATGATTTCACTGAAGGTGATGCTGCCTTTCGGCGTGGCGGCTTCCGTTTTCACTGCACCATTCGGATACCCCGGTGTGCCGGAAGTGGCGGCAGACTCTGTCACCTTCCTGTCATAGCCGATACCCGTGAATGCCGATTCTGCCCACGCATCTCGATGATACCCGACGATATCCGCCTTCGCGCGCTGCCAGACCTTGCCTGAGCCGAGGGCATCTTCAGTGTCACCACCGGGTGCCTCACGCACTTGCAAGGGCCAGACATGCGTATCATAATCGCCTGTCTGTTCACGGACAAACGCATCGGTGTCACTGCCGCCGCCACCGGCGACATCCACGAACGCCTCGTTCAGACCGAGTTTCTCTTTGGCATTCCGCAGAATCAACAGGAATTTTCCATCATCTGGCAGGGACAACTCCGATTTGACGAGATACAGGTGCGGTGAGCCTTTCTTCTCCACGGCGGCCGTGGCGGCATCATTCCCACCGGCGAGAGACGTTTTGTCCGGTGACGTATTCACAAGCAGCAACAGCCCATTCGCCGGCACGCTCACATCTTCTACAAAAGCAATCAGGGAGGTATCTTCCTTCTTGCCATCCTGCACGATGCTGAGCTCCCAGTCCTTTAACGAGACTGCAGATCCTGTCACATTGCGGAGTTCCAACCAGTCATCAGCATCGTCACTGCCGTTGCCGAGTTCGTTGAAGACAATAGGACTCCGCGGCACATCCGTGGCGGCAGCCTTCGGCTCGGACTCCTCAGGAAGATAGATAAGGTTGATAGGCACCTCTGTCCGAGGGGCCAGCTCCTGGTCAGATTCACCCTGCAATTGGCCTTGCCCTGGCGGTGGCGTTGTCACCAAGCCTTCGCCGGACCCTTTCGCCGGTGCACCGGTGCCCGATAATTGGCTGCCTGTCTCGTCCACCAGCCGCGTGTCACTCGGCACGGTTAACCCAATCTCCTCCGCGACGCGCAGCGACTGCGCAACATCATTTGCCGCTACCGTATACGCAAACGTCACTTTTGTCGAATTCGCGTCTTCCTGAGCACTCCAGATAGCGTGCCGTGCATTTGCCGGCACCTCTTCGCCCAGATACAGCGTCAGATACGGCGGATCCTCGCCTACATAGCGGAGACCTTCCCGATTATACGTCACTTCCACCTCAATCTTCTCTCCGACGGTATACACACCCGCCGCAGGCTCAACTATCTCCGGTGTTTCTACTACCTGGAACGGGATGTTCACCGGCACCGTCAACGTATTTGAGGCAAGGCTATCGTTACGCGCGATGTCCTGTGTTGCACCCGCTGGCAACCGGATAGCCACGTCTCCCTGAAAACCGAGAGGCGGCGTAATCGTGGCTTTGTAGACGAGGAACGACCCGGAGTTCTTGGCATGCCCTGGCTTGTGGGCTGAACCCGCCGGCTGCCCCGGTCTGTCCCTAGTCGGCCACTGATTGGTGGCACGATTGTCCAACCCGATATAGATAGTCTCAACTTGCCACTCGGATCTCACGACATCCGCACCGGTAATCTCCACATCATCGCCGGTAAAACTTTCCCCGACTTCGTCGGCTATCGCGCCCTCCGGCCTGTGATGGTTGAAAAAGCGGAATTCAACATCAAAGGGACCTGTCTGGACATCGCTTTCCGTGACAGCCTCACGTAAATCGTCCGCTGTCATCATGGGGATTGCGGTATACGTCGCATCCAGATTCACCGCGGCAATCCGTCTATCCTCTATGTGCGTGACACCATTTTTTATGATGCCGGGAATCCAGACTGTCGCAGGGATGGTATCCACCAGATACTTGATGATGCCGAAAGCGTATGCGTCACTGTATCTTTCCACAGGCAGGTGGATGAGATTAGTTGCTGCAACCTTGATATCCGGATCGTCTGTGAGGTTGGGGATGCCGGTAAAAAACGCCCAAAGTTGCCGCTCAAGATCCGCCCCGGTATCAAACTCGTTGCCAATCAAATCTGTTATAATACGCGGGTTGTCAACAGGCGTTCCTCTGCGCCATTCCGTATGAGTATTCGGCCGAAATGCTTCTGTACCAAGTTCTATGGCACCGAAAGCGCGATGCCCTTCGGTCTTCAACTTGCCGGCTTCATCATAAAACCACCGAAACGTTTTCACGCCGCCCTCAAGCCGAAACGTTAACTCGTCTGTTCCCGTGCCGGACACGTAGATACACTCCGTAAGAGCAGCATCTAGTTTCGCATAAAACGAGGGAGGATTGTTGGTATCCACCTGCACCGCTTCACTAAACTTCACCTTCACTTCAAACGGATCGCCGGCTCGCAAATAGAATGCCCGCGGGCTATTGGCCAACGTCACCGCGTTCGCGCCGGTTGGAAGGGCCCAACCGTGGTCGTGCACGAGTTCGCAGGCAGCAGTGTAGGTGTCACCGTATTTTCGGTGATCCTCTAGGCACCCTTGACGCACCTGATGGTAGCGGGACGGCCCTGACTGCCCGGCAGGCGGCGCGTTTATCGTCAGGCTTTCCACCGTAGGATAGGCTGAGACTCTGCCATCTATCTTGGGGTAGTGGATAGTGCCGGTATAGGTAGCAGCTCGTACGGCCCCCGAACCCCACCTAACGAAAGGTTGGCTATTAGTCGGCGGATTCCCATAGCGAAGCCAACCGCCATCGTCGTCCCTGTCGCCTGACCGCACTTTATAGAGGTATACCACGGTATACGAATACGGTAAAGTCACAGGCACAGGCCTGTTTGGGTTTTTAAGTTCAAGATTGCGGCTCGTTCCCAGCGTTTTCATCCACGACGGAGGCGAGGTACCGGTTGGACCACCAATCTCCCAATTCTCTAAAGATATTACTGATACGTGCCCGACTGTGGCCTGACCAGTACCGGTTACGGTCATTTTAAAGGCGATTGCGATGATGTCGCCAGCGTTTGCTGTAACAGGGTTTGCACCGTTGTGCGCTTCCATTGCGGTGATTTCAACACCACCATTCTCAAGGCTCAGCGTCCCCTCCGTAAAATCGTCGACCCTCGCCAGTTTGCCGTCAATCTGATTACCACTCCACGTTACCCAGTTCTCTGGGTCTGGCGTATTATCCTCGTTGGGTAGTACCATGTCAGGATTCACATAAATCCTGAGGTTATTAATTTGATATTGTGCCTGCGCTTCGGGCCCTGTTCCGATGAGAATTACCAAGGCGGCAAGCAGCAAACCTATTGGAAAAAGCAATTTCATTACAAATTCCTCCATCTTTGGATGTCGGGGTATCCTTCTCACACCGGTGGAGAAGGCGCGCGTTCTCGAAGAAAAACAGGGTAACCGTGGGCGGGCGCCCACGGTTATCCTGCCCCTTAATATCCCAAGTGGGGAGTGAATTTTCCCCGGAACAACGCTGTTTGGCTCTGGGCTGCCGTGAATGAAAAGGGGTGGTGCAACGCGAAAAGCCCCTTGGCGGCTCTCCGTGTGGAGGCGACGTTGCTAAGGAGCTATCGGTTCGCGCGCGAACCGGCTTGCGCGCAGGAAATCTGCACGCGTATTCATTGTTGTGGGAGTCAGAGCCGGGGTGGATTGTCCCGCGATGGGGACAACTTTCTTCCCTCCCCCAGGCGCGTTTCTGCCGAGAACAGCAGGGTATTAACTGCCGTTTAGTGAGGGGGGGGGTAAATGGTTATTAGTGTGGTAATCTCAACCGGGTCAACGGAGTTAATGGGAGGCGCGAACGCGGACATCACGCGCGGCCGGGGTGGCTGGCGTGTCGCTGTCATGCCATGATGCAGATGCCTAATGGTATCTGCAGAGATGGAAGCAGGATAGAATGTCATGTGTTGCGCTCCTTTCCGTTAATCGGGTCTGTTATCGCACTAAAATTGGTGTAATGTATATATTATACCACATTTTTGTGCGTTTGTCAAATTAAAATGTGATTTTAATGGATTTTCGTGTTTTTTTCAAGGTTTTTTTGAAAAAAATTTGATTTTTCTGTCGACGGTATCCAAAACGGCCCCGATTATCGTAGCGCGAGGGCCT
This sequence comes from Candidatus Poribacteria bacterium, assembly GCA_965242965.1. Classification (GTDB taxonomy): domain Bacteria; phylum Poribacteria; class WGA-4E; order WGA-4E; family WGA-3G; genus AGPOR5. The sequence continues at coordinate 368,000 of OZ251518.1, forward strand.
GTCCCTCGCGATCGTTCACGGTATCCAAAACGCCCGTTTCACCGTAGCGCGAGGGCCTGTCCCTCGCGAGCGTTCGATGGAACCGAGAACGCCCCGTTTCACCGTAGCGCGAGGGCCTGTCCCTCGCGAGCTCTCGATTCTCCCGGGCATGGCGGGGGACAGGCCCCCGCCCTACGGTATTCGGAGCGGCTTTTTTAACCGTAGCGCGAGGGCCTGTCCCTCGCGATCTCTCGATTATCCCGGGCATGGCGGGGGACAGGCCCCCGCCCTACGGTAAAACGGGCCGCCTCCTTCTGTAGGTCAAGAGCGCCTGCTCTTGACCTGTTTGCGATCAGGCGATCGCAAACTACAGAGGGGAAACGCGACGGTATCCAAAACGCCACCGATTACCGTAGCGCGAGTGCCTGTCCCTCGCGAGCGTTCAACGAATCCAAACCGCCCCGATTCCCGTAGCGCGAGGGCCTGTCCCTCGCGAGCTCTCGATTCTCCCGGGCACGGCGGGGGACAGGCCCCCGCCCTACGGTAATTGAGGGCCGTCTTCTCTTGACCTGTTTGCGATCAGGCGATCGCAAACTACAGAGGGGAGCGCGCACCGTATCCCGGGCACGGCGGGGGACAGGCCCCCGCCCTACGGTAGAAGCGTGGTTCCTCCTGTAGGTCAAGAGCGCCTGCTCTTGACCCGATGGCGATCAGGCGATCGCAAACTACAGATGCGGAGCACGCCCATTAAAACGCCGCCTCCAACAACCCCAACATATCCTCCTCCGTGCAAGAGCGCGGGTTGGATTTATAACAGTGATCCAACATAGAATCCGCGGCGAGTTTGGGGAGACGTTCGCGAGGCAAACCGCAGGCACCAAGTCCCTCCGGCATCCGTAATTCCTCGTTCAATGCGCGGATTTCGTCAATAGCGGCGCGCGCAGCGGCTTCCGCAGACATGCCAGCGGTGTTTACGCCTAATGCATCGGCGACATCGGCGTATTTGTCCATCGCAAAGGAGAAGTTGAATTCCATCACGGGCGGCAACAGAATCGCGTTGGCGACACCGTGGGGTATCGGTGCTTCAGTGGATAACTGATGCGCGATAGAATGGACTGCGCCGAGTCCCTTCTGAAAAGCGAACGCGCCCATGCTCGCGCCGAGCAACATCTCGGTTCTCGCCGTGACATCGTCGCCGTGATGATACGCCTTTCGGATGTTCGCGCCGAGCATCTTCAGTGCCTGCAATGCGACACCTTCGGAGATAGGGTGATACCTCGTGGCGACATACGCTTCGATGCCGTGCGTGATGGCATCCATGCCGGTGGCGGCGGTGAGCGGCATCGGCATGCCTACCGTTAACCCCGGGTCGAGGAGAGAGATGTTTGACATATTTAACGGCGTAACGATGGCGCGTTTTCGCCATCTATCTGTCGTGTTTCGCGAGGTATCGGTGATAATGGCACCTTGCGAGACCTCGCTGCCGGTGCCAGCTGTCGTCGGGATGCAGATGAGCGGCGGCATGTTATCGCGGATGCGTTCCCTCCCGCCGACATCGACGTAGTAAGGCTCCAACGGCGGTTCGTGCGTTGTCAAAATGCGAATGGCTTTCGCTGCGTCCATCACACTTCCGCCGCCGATGGCGATGATGACATCGCATGCGGCGCGCTTCCACAACGCCGCCCCTTCTTCCGTGCTGATGTCTGTCGGATTCGGTTCAATTTCGGTGTAGTCGGCATAAGGGATGTTGGCATCTTCCAACGGCGCGATGGCTTTCGCGAGGATGCCCGCGCGGCGGACACCGGCATCGCTTACCACCAGCGGTTTTCGGCCACCGAGGTGCTTGACATGCGCCGCTAGGGATTCAATTGCACCCTCGCCACATTCAATGCGCGGCGGTAAAAAGTAGCTATGCATGCTTCTCCTGTGCCAGATTTTTCTGGACTTCCTCTACTAAGGCGTTTAAATGCACGTGCCGGAAGAATTCAGACAGGCGTTGCTGTTTGAGTTCTTTCGGGAACAAAACGAAATTTGCGCACCGGCTTTCGGCGATGGCAAGCACTTCGCGGTATGCCCGGCTCGTTGCGTATCCGACAGCGAAGACGTATCGTTTGCCATATTTTTGGAGATAGTCGATCAGGCGCGTCGCGCAAAGTTGTATCTGCGCGCTATTCTGGGGAGCGAGTTGGAAATCGTATCGGACGAGTTGTTCCTCTTCCTCGAACTCTTCGGGGACGGGGCCGTAGAGTCCGGATAGCGTTACCTTGTGAATTCGCTGATGCTTTTCGGGGAACGCCGTTTGCAGTTTTTTCGCCATTAACTTATGCGTTCGTGAAAGCGAATACGGCTTCTGTCCGGCGCACGGAATAACTAATAGCATCTCCATCTCCGCGGGTGGTTGATAGTCCGCTGGGACGCTGAAATCGTCGGGGGTATAGTCTAGTGAGATAGTCGTTTCCGCGTCTTCACGGATGAGCGTGGTTGAATTCTCCGCGGGACCGTAAGGGAAAAGTTCCAATTGATTCGGGTTCCGCGCCGCCTTTTCAGCGGCCATCGGCACCTGCACCAAGGTCCGGGTTAGGCGCGTCGCCAATTCAGAGTCTCTCGTGGAGAGCCATTGGACTGCATCTCGGATGCTGCGGCCGCGTTGAAACCTTTCGACGTGTCGCGTTAACCCCTCAATTGCATCGTCAGCCTGAATTGCCTCGCGCATATCTGCGAGGAGTTGCGTCTCCATCTCAAAATTGTGAAGAGAGAGGAGCGCGTAGTATTCGCTTTTAAACTTGCCGGTTGAGGTGGCTTGGTAACTCTTCTCCTCCATAAACCCCTGCTGCATTTCGTCAAGCGTGATAGATTGGCAGACGTAACATTCGCACGTGAAAGCGTCCATCTCCATAATCTTCAGTTTCTTGAGCGTTTGGGGATGCGAATAGGCGAGGCTGCGCGAGGCTTGGACGTAAGACGAACTATCAAAAGTGTCCACCCCCATGTAGGCGAGGATGGGTGTCAGGATGCCGGATACTCCGAACGCGTGGATGGGGGTATTATCGCGCCGGGCGGCGGGAATTGCCTCGACAACGCCGTTGAGGAGTTCCATGACTGCGGAATCGTTTTTGCCGCGCAGCGGGACAAGTGAACCGACTGCCAATCCAAAAGAGGGGAGCAATTCGCCGATTTTCTCAAAGACGTTGTCAACGTAACCTTGAATGTCTTTGCCGGATTGCCCGTGGCAGCAGACATAGAGATAGGGCATATCGGTTTTGCCGCTCAGCCGTTGCGCGACGCGGTGCGCGTTAGCAAAACTCCGCGCCATTCGTTCTTCTGCTTCGGCGCGCGCCAAGTTCGGGGGGATAGGATAGTCCAACGTCGCGACGATGTCGCCCTCAAAATCGAGTTGTATTTCGAGGATATCGTCAGCCTCTGTTTCTTTGTGGATGCCGAATTGGGATAAATCTAACCCCGTGTTGTAAAGCAGTTTGAAGCCGCCCGAATCCAAAAAGAGCACGCCTTGGTAATCGCCGTTCTGTTCGAGGTAATGCTCCCGCATCGACTTTTTCCGCCAATTCGCGAGATATTTCCCGGTGAAGTTGAAGTCGAGAAAGTGCAGGACCTGGGATAGCGTTGGGGTATCGCGTTGCATGAAGTTGCGGAGGATGTATTTCCAAACCCCGCCGCCGCGCGCGCTCGTGCCGGTGAGGAAATTGATGACAGGGTAGAGAATCGGTGTTTCCAATTTTCGGTTTGCCGTGCGAAATTGCAATTCGCCGATGCGTCCGTGTTCCGTGGCGGTGACGGTGCGGAAGATAGTGGGCGTGCTGTCGGTTTTTGTATCGCGGGCGTTTTCGTGTGTGTGCATAAGTTGTTTTTGGTTCCTGTCTGTCGAGGGTTATAGATTATTAATATGATACCACAAACGCGAATTTCGTGCAAAGAAAAAAACGCCTCGCTTTCATCGTAGGCGGCGAAAATCCCCCTTTCACCGTAGGGCGAGGGCCTGTCCCTCGCCATGCCTCGGTCTACCGAACGTTCGCGGGGGACAGGCCCCCGCGCTACGGAAAAAAACGCCTCCCTGTCACCGTAGGGCGAGGGCCTGTCCCTCGCCATGCCTCGGTCTACCGAACGATCGCGGGGGCCTGTCCCCCGCGCTACGGTAAAAAACGGTCCTTGAGGCTCTGTAGGTCAGGATCGCCTGATCCTGACCTGTTTGTGATCAGGCGATCACAAACTACAGATGGGGAAACACACATCGGGACGATGAGATCGCGGGGGACAGGCCCCCGCACTACGATAAAAAAACGCCTTCCCTTCACGTAGGGCGAGGGCCTGTCCCTCGCCATGCCTCGGTCTACCGAACGATCGCGGGGGACAGGCCCCCGCACTACGATAAAAAAACGGGGCTTGAGCCATCGCGGGGGACAGGCCCCCGCGCTACGGGAACATCGAGACCGGGAGGTCTCGCCTACCGGAAATTGAGCCCCGAGGTCTCGCCTACCGGACACATCGGAATTATGAAAACCCTCAGATTAATATGATACCACAAACGCAAATTTCATGCAAATTTGATAAACGCCGCGCTGCAAATGACCTTGGGAGGGACACGGACGGACTGAATAGGTGGCACCTCGTCGCTTGCCAACGCCGACATATTGTAGCGGTGATAGAGGGTTTTCAACGCCGTTAACAACTCTTCGCCCGTGAGTTCGGCGCGATAGAGGCGGCTGATTTCGCGTTTGAGACGTTCTGTTAAGCGGCCGCGGAACGCTCGTTCAAGCGTCCCTATCGCGCGCTCTTCCGAGGTGCTGGCCAGCATCCTTAACTCCCGCAAAATGTATCGTTGCGCGCGGGACAACGTCTGTTTTGGAAAGGCGTTTCGCGTCCGACAGACTTCCGCTGCAGACGCTTTTTGGACTTGGGTGACGCGGGCGTTGTGATGGGCCGGAAGCGGTTTGCCTTGCAATTCGGCATCGCACTGGAGCAAGCGAAGGATTTCGGCAACATCGGTAGTCCGTTCAACGCCGTTTTCATCAAGCAGGACAAGCCGTCTTTGCTGTTCCTGTTCCCCGCGACAGCAGACGTAAGTGCCTTCTACTTCGGCGGGGATGCCGGTGCGAATGCCATCTCTTAACTCGGCGATGCGCTGATATTCCGCTGGGTTTTGCCGTCTCAATTGCCGCAGCAACTCTTCCGCCTCACTTAATCCGAAGCCCGGTTCTTCGGTTTCTTCTTCCAAGAGGCTGAGTTGTTCGCCGTTCTGTTCATAAATGGCATACATCGCTTTTTCGTTGAGTTGCTCGGTGTTGTCAAGGATTGCCGCGTCTTCACCGATGGTATCGTGGATTTCCTGAATGCGGCATTGGAGTTTCTCGCGTAGCCCGAGGTTGCGTTCAATTCCCAATTCCGGCAGGAAATTGAACCCGTGGATTTCGTCAAATTGACTGCCAATCCTATCAATGCGGCCGAAGCGTTGGATTAAGCGCACCGGATTCCAGTGTAAATCGTAGTTGATGAGCATGCCGCAATCTTGCAGGTTCAATCCCTCGGCGAGGACATCTGTGGCGATGAGCGTCTCTATCTCGGTTTCATCCGACTTCAAGCGATGTTGATTGGCGTTCGGTGCGAACCGCTCGACGACGCGCCGCTTCCTATCGCTGCCGTGGCTATGGATAACCTCCGTATTCGCTGTGTGCAGGTTTCGGTAGAGATAGTTTGCAGTATCAATATATTGTGTGAAGATGAGCCGTTTTTTGCCCTGCAGCGATGGCGATGCCAGCAACGCTTTCAACTTCTGAAGTTTCGCATCCTGCGCAGGCGTGATATGCTGAACCTTCTCGAAGATCTGGTTTAGAATACCGATGTCGTTCTGAATCGCCGCGCGAAGTTCAGGGACGTTGAAGTCACGGATGTCGTATTGCGCGGAGGCTTCGCGGCGTGCTTCCAGAAACTGTGCAATGTCCCGTTCTTCCGGGCTGATGTCGGTTTCATCAGAAGTGCTCGCTTCATAGAGGATTTTCTGGGCATCGTCACCGGCTGGCACGATCCCATTTTCAAGCGCGCGGAGGAAATCGACGTGGACGTTATAGAACCGGGAGATAGTTGTCTTGAAGGCGTAAACACTGGATTCAAACCGTTTGAAGAGCAGAATACGCATGAGGCCCCGCAGGTTTCTACCCGCGCTCTGCAAATCCTGATACGGCGGGACATTCTGACTCTCCTCCTTCACATAGTGCCAGAGGCCATACCGTGCATAAGTCAACTGCGCAGCGGTATCCGATTTACCGAGGTAATCGCGAATCTGTGCATAGAGCCCCTGATAGGTATCTTCAATGCTGTATTCAACCGTCTTGAGGGTGCGCTTCGGAAAGAACTGCTTGGTATCGCCGACGCGGACATAGGCGCGGCGTTCGCGGTTCAGGTAATCGGTGAATTGCGTTGCATCTACGGGTTCATCTGTCTCGGCATCGTAACCGTACCAACGCAAGATGTGGTTTCGCGTTCGGCGGATGAGAATGTGTTGTAAAAGCGTCGGGAGGCTCCGTTCCCCGTTCTCAATCAAGCGGAAGTATTCGCGAAGATTTGGCGCGTCCACCGGCAACTGCGTTTCGTCGTTGAGATGGAAAAGTTTGAGTTGGTGGTAGATATCCCACGCGCTTTTATTGCGCGGTGTCGCTGTGAGGAAGCAGCACTTCTTATCGCCTGTTGTGAGGAATTCCTGCAAGACGCGGTAGCGTTGCGTAGTGGCATTTCGGAAGTTGTGGCTTTCGTCAACGAGGACAAAATCGCAGTGTCGATAGCGAATATCTTCAAAGAGCAATTCCCGCGCGTTTTCTTCCCCGCTACTTAAAAGCCCGGTGGAGAGGATTTGCGCGCCGAGGCGGTAGAGGACGTTATAGGATTCCCACATGGACATAAGCGCGGGGGGACAGAGGATGAGCGGACGCGCCTGTTCAACTTGTTCAAAGTGCTTGACAATCGCCGAACCGATGTAACTTTTGCCGAGCCCGACGACATCGGAGATGAAGACACCGCCGTATGCGTCAATAATCCGAATGGCTTGGGAAACGGCTACCTGCTGAAAATCCGCGAGTTGCGCTGTCAATTCGTCTGCCGGTGCGATGCGGCTCTCATCCGTTTCTACCCTATCTTTTACCAATTCGTAGAGCGTCTTCATGTAGATGTCATAAGGACGAACAAGCGCGAGGGCCCAGGAGGTTTGCATCTCGTCCATCAACGCCTTGTCAAAATCCTCTGCTTCGTCCCATAACGCGTCAAACCAGTCGCGGAGTTGCACCTGATTGGCGTTGCCGTGCACGACGACGTTCAATTCGGTGTTGCTGGTTAACCCTGCCAAGGTAAGATTCGATGAGCCGACGATGGAGATGCCGGATTCATATCCCGCGTTTTTGCCATAATCGAAAATATACGCCTTGGCGTGGAAACGCTCCTTCGTGTAAACCCTGACTTTCAGTTGTCCGCTAGCAATCATCTCCACGAGAGTTTTGATGAGTTGCGCCGAGTCATCTGTCTGCGGCATGAATTCCATGCAGGCGCGGAGGTTTTGCGCTGTGTCACCGACGCGTGCCTTGCGTTCAACGCCGCGTGAATAGCGGCGCGCCGACTGAATCTCGCCTACAGATGCCAATTGTCGATATCCTTCGGCGAGCTGCTCAATCGTCTCGCGTGTACTCGTATTCCCGATGAGGAGACGGAGCTCGGTGACGTTTTGCAGTGCTTCCGCGATGCCGGTAAAGCCGGTGAGGAAAAAATATCCGACAGCGAAGCGGGCGCGCTCTGTCTCCTCTAACATGAGAGTGACGTTGTCGATGAGTTTTTCGGTGCGATTGTCGATAATGTCTTGTGGCATAGAACCTGCCTTATTTCAGGAGCTCTAATAGTGCATTTATACCTTTTACGCCGAGCACAGACAAAACTGTTGCAAAAGCGATGCTGACAATTCCGCCAAGGACGATCTTCCAGGGAGTCAGCGCGCCCTTCAATGCCTCAACGGATTTTTCAGTGTTCACCAACTTTTCGTTCATATTGTCTAGTTGCACATCCCGTTTTGCGTCGCGTTCGGCACTAGCGGCGAGATGAGCTTCTGTCTTGGCTTGGAATTTCCCAATCTGCCGGAGGGACTCGTCAATGCTGCCTAAGCGTGCATCGCGTGCAGTGTCGCGTTCCGCACTGGCGGCGAGGAGTGCTTCTGTCTTGGCTTGGAATTCGCCAATCTGCCGGAGGGATTCGTCAATGCTGCCTAAGCGTGCATCGCGTGCAGTGTCGCGTTCCGCACCGGCGTTGAGGAGTGCTTCTGTCTTGGCTTGGAATTTCCCAATCTGCCGGAGGGATTCGTCAATGTTGCCTAAGCGTGCATCGCGTGCAGTGTCGCGTTCCGCACCGGCGTTGAGGAGTGCCTCTGTTTTCGCCTGGAATTTCGCGATGTCATCTAAGCGCGCGTCCCGTTCGGCATCGCGCGCTGCACTGGCATTGAGGAGTGCCTCTGTTTTCGCTTGGAATTCCCCAATCTGTTGGAATAACTCCCCGAGGTGTTCCAAGCGTGCATCGTGTGCAGCGTCGCGTTCCGCACCGGCGTTGAGGAGTGCCTCTGTTTTCGCTTGGAATTTCGCGATGTCGTCTAAGCGTGCATCCCATTCCGCGCCGCGTTCTGCACTAGCGGTGAGGAGTGCCTCTGTCTTCGTTTGGAATTCGCCAATCTGTTGGAACAACCCCTCAAGGTGTTTCAAACGTGCATCGCGCTCGGTATCGCGTTCGGCACTGGCGGTGAGGAGTGCTTCTGTCTTGGCTTGGAATTCGCCAATCTGCCGGAGGGACTCGTCAATGCGGACGAAGTGTGCATCGCGTTCGGCATCGCGTTCGGCACTGGCGGCGAGATGGGCCTCTGTCTTGGCTTGGAATTTCGCGATGTCCTCTAAGCGTGCATCCCATTCCGCGCCGCGTGCTGCACTAGCGTTGAGGAGTGCCTCGGTCTTGGTTTGGAATTCGCCAATCTGTTGGAACAACCCCTCAAGGTGTTTCAAACGGGCATCGCGCTCGGTATCGCGTTCGGCACTGGCGTGAGGAGTGCTTCTGTCTTTGCTTGGAATTCCCCAATCTGCCGGAGGGACTCGTCAATGCGACCGAAGTGTGCATCGCGTGCAGCCTCGCGTTCTGCACTCGCGGCGAGATGGGCCTCTGTTTTCGCTTGGAATTTCGCGATGTCATCTAAGCGTGCATCCCATTCCGCGCCGCGTGCTGCACTAGCGTTGAGGAGTGCCTCTGTCTTGGCTTGGAATTTCGCGATGTCATCTAAGCGTGCATCCCGTGCAGCGTCGCGTTCGGCACTGGCGTTGAGGAGTGCCTCGGTCCTGGTTTGGAATTCCCCAATCTGTTGGAACAACCCCTCAAGGTGTTCCACTCGGGCATCGCGTTCGGTGTCGCGCGCTGCACTGGCGGCGAGATGGGCCTCTGTCTTCACTTGGAATTCTCCGATTTGGCGGAGGGACTCGTCAATGCGACCGAAGTGTGCATCGCGTTCGGTGTCGCGCGCTGCACTGGCGTTGAGGAGTGCCTCAGTCTTGGTTTGAAATTCGCCAATCTGTTGGAACAACCCCTCAAGGTGTTCCACTCGGGCATCGCGTTCGGTGTCGCGCGCTGCACTAGCGGTGAGATGAGCCTCTGTCTGCTCTTGAAACGCCGCTATCCGCTTGAACAATTCCTCAAGACTATCTAACCGCGTATCGCGTTTGGCATCTAATGCCTCAACTGCAGTCAATCGTGCATGCGTTTGGGTCTGGAGTTCTACAACGCGTTGGAGCAATTCCTCAGTGCCGTCCAGTCGTGCGTCGCGCGCTGCGTCGCGCTCAGCACTGGCAACGAGATACGCATCTCTTTTGACATCCAGTTCAGCACTACGTTCTTGTATCTTCTCGATCCTCTCCAACCGAGGAATGCTTTCGTGACGTGCCGGCTCCGAAGCATTTTTAGGTTGATTATCGGTAGTTTTCATCGGTTTCTCCTTGCAAATTTATTGTTAAGTATAAGTTTACCATACTTCAATAGGTTTGCGCAAGGATTTTTTTACAATCGATGCACCGCACGCGTGTTTCGCCTGTAATCAAATTAGGGTGTTTCATAAATCCGTGTAGGAGAAACCTCCAGGTCCTGATATCGGCCGCGCAAGCCAACGCTCGCGGGGGACAGGCCCCCGCGCTACGAAAAAAACTTCTCTTAGGTCCGTAGGACCTTAATGTCTATAGCACGCGCGTCTGTGAAGAACCCTAAGGTCCTTTAGGTCCTTAATAGATTTTGCCTTACCGCGTGGTTTTGATTAAGGACCTAAAGGACCTTGAAAAGGGACCTGCACGTTTTTCTATAGACATATAGGACCTAAAGGACCTAAAACGCGATTCTTGATGATGGAGATCGCGGGGGACAGGCCCCCGCGCTACGGGAACATCGAGACCAGGAGGTCTCTCCTACCGGGGAGTCGAGACCGGGAGGGCGCGCCTACGGAGAGAAATCGAGACCGGGAGGTCTCTCCTACCGGCGGTTTGCGCAAGGATTTTTTTACAATCGATGCACCGCGACGAACTCCGGCGTGGCTCCCTCTTCCCAAACGGCAGACGTCCGCCGGTCTTTTTTGCCAACACCGAAAATAACGAATACGTCAGGGGCAACCGAACGCCTGTTTTCGGGGGTGCCGTAATAGATGAGCAAATTTCCGGACACATACACATCGGGCGCGTGCCGGAAGTGGTGCTCCAACGTCTGAATAAGGGACATCATTACTCTTCGGTGTTTATCGGTTTCTGCCATAGGTTTTCCATCTGATTCGGGTAGGGTGAGTGTCGGCGCAGAGCGTATTTGTTGCAACATCGTTCCATCTCCTTAGGTGAAGAAATGCGCGCATCCCGCGCAGCATCATTACGATTCATCAGATAGTATACCACATTTTCCTGAAAAATCAAACCTTTTCTTTCGGTTTCAACTCCGCGCCTTCTTAAGCCTAGTTTCAACGAGATTGATAACCGCCTCGTAAACGCCATCACGCTCGCCTTGCGTCAATTCCAAGATGTCAAAGATGACGTTGTCAATCGCGATGCGCGCCGGTGAAGGCGATAAAACGTCCCATTCTTCGGATGCGAGGAGGGATGCATTTACCCCCCCCCTCAAAATTCATGTCTGTTAAGTTAGGGTTAACACATCGTAGCTCTCCCAAATCCGAGGTTTGGAGTTCTAACTCCCCATATCCTAGGTTTGAGCGACCGTTCACGTTCACCATCAACTGGAAGAAAGTAGAATTGAGGGAGAAACAGAGAGGTATCCTCAACTCAAGTGCGCATTGGAGTTCCATAAACTTGCCAGTCACATAACACCCCTCACTGGCATACAATGTTTTTGCCGTTGAACGCATCCGGTGCGCAAAACTCATATACGGAGGCGGGCGTTTGCCCACATCATACCATCGCCGTCTAGATCGGATGCTCGGCCGCTGAGGCAGTTTCTGGCTTTCACCCGATTCAATGTATGCCAACGCAGCGGTGCCTCTTAAGGCTTCTCTCTCCTTTTGACACAGAAAGAGTTGATGTGGTGATTGTTCGGGGCGAATCAACAGGCTCTCAGTGACTCTCCTGTCGTTGACAATCGGGTGTAAAAACTCTGGCTCAATATGCCACGCCGAAATCGTCTCCGCATCAAGGATGAAAAACTGGTTTGCCCCGCTCATGATTCCTCGCCGAATCTGAGCGATGTCGCCGACACGGACGAGTTTATCCGAGCCTTTTTCTAGTAATGTCCAATAGATGTCGGGAGCGCGCAGATACTTCGCGCCCCATTTGTTTCCGGTATACTTCGTCTTTGCATCCATTCCGGCGGCTAAAAGTGCATCCTGCGAGAGAAGGTGAATTCGATATTCAGGCAGAGCATTCCGCTGGATTTCGGTTTCGATTTCGTAAAAGATGACAGGATCCAAAATAGCCTCAAACGGTTCGGTAAAGTTAACAAACCGCACAATGTCTTGCAAACCTGATGCGCTATCTCTAACCGGGGCGGAGATGAGACAAATAGCAGTGTTGATATTTACGGCTTTGAAGGAACGTCGTGCCGCGTTGTCCAAAACCAGTTTGAGATGACACCGCTTAAGGAGGAATTCCTGCAAATCTTTGCCGAAGTCCGCATCTAACCACGATCTGGATGTGATAGTGCAGAAGGTTCCTTTGGGATTTAGCAACGAGAGTCCGTGAAAGTAGAAGTAGACGTAGAGATCGCTGTTGCCATCTAGTTTATGCTTCACGGCAGACGCGGGGTTTTCCTTCGTATCCTTCTCCGGTTGATACCCGAAGAATGCAGGGAACGCCTGATAAACGGAACGCGCCAACTTGGCTTTATACGCCTTCGTGTTAGCGGGTGTAACCGCGTCTCGGGCTAGCGTCGGGTCTGTGAGTTTTTTCGTTGAAACGTAAGGCGGGTTTTCTATCACGATGTCAAAACCACCATACTGTTTGAAAATCTCAACGAAGGCAATGTCCCACACGAAAGGTGGAACTGCATCTGACGTAAGGGCATGCTGGGCACGTTGGAGGTTGTTGAGATTCGCCTGTTGAAGTGCCAACTCCTGTTGCTTTTGCCGAGTTGCAAGATCTAATTGCGCTGCCTGGGGTTTCTCAATCCCGTCAAGCGTCAGTTGTTCAGCCGGATCTTCAAGCCATTCCTGTAAACCTGCAATGCCTTCCAAAATTTGGCTTTCCTGCGACTGCAGTGTCTCCCGAAAGAGCAAGTTCTCGGCGCGTTGCACATCCGCTTTCTCACGATATTTCCGCTCACGTTCGTTGTGATAAAACTTCAGTTTCTCTGTCTGGTGGAATACGATTTTGCGCGAGATGTCAGTCGGCACGCCGCTGCCCAACGCGCGCGTCTGCGCGAGGTTCATCCCACCGATGTCCTGCACCAGACTATCGCCGTGACGAATGTTAAACGAAAAATCAGGCAGCAAGGGCTCCTCGCGAATCTGCAGTTCCGCGGTGGAAATCTCTGCCTCAATGATGAGCGCGAGCCAGAGGCGTAACTCGGCAACTTTGCATGCCCACGGCATCACGTCTACGCCGTAGAGATTCTTGCCGATAATCGCCTTGCGGCGTTCAAACCTTGAGGTAACAGATGCACCGAGGTGCCGTGCGGCGCGTTCCCCCAGGTCATCGAGAATATGGAGCATGCCGACGAGAAACGAACCGCTGCCACACGCCGGATCCAACACCGTGAGACGGTTCAGATGCGTCGCGATATCACCCCACTGCGCGGCGAGGTGGGCATCGGCATCTTCCTTCTCTGTTTCATCGAACGTAAAGAGTGCGGCGTAAAATTGATGCTTATGCGCCTCACCGATGTGATTTGCGAGGTTATCTACGAGCGCGAGACGGCACATCATATCTATCTCGATGCGCGGCGTGTAGAAGATGCCGGCATCGCCGCGTTCATCGGTTTCAGCGGAGACACTGACGAGACTCTCGTAGACTTTGCCGATCATCTCGGGGTCTACGGCGACTTCCTGTTCCAGCGGGGTATCCTCGGCGATGGTGAAGTTATATCCCTCGAAGAACTGGAAGATGTCGCGCCATAAATCATCGGGAATCGTGGTGGCATACTCGGTATCCCATTCGTTTTCTCGGAATAAGCCGCCGTTGAGATAGGGCGCGTGCTGAAGCGTTTCGCGGATGTTGTCAGGAAAGTAACGATATCCGCCGTGAAACTTCTGATTGAAAGCGGCGAAGAAGAGGACGTTGAGCCACTTTGCCACGAAGGTATCCGCTGGTTGCGTTGCGTTTTGATACGCCTGCCAAAACGTGTGCAGGAAATCGGTGTCGTTTCCGAGCCACCGTTTTCGCTGGATGAAATAGAGGAAGAGGCAGCGGCTGAGGAATTGTTGGGCTGCATCGTGCGCCCACTTTTTATCAGCGGTTTGCGTTTCCAACTCGGTTTGGAGGTTTCTGAAGACGCGCTGATAGTCGGCGAAAAACTGCGCTGTCACGGCATCGACATCGAAGGCGGCATCGTGCTGTTTGGTAATTTGCAGAGGTGTCAGCAGCTCTGGATTTGGGAAGAGGCTCTCCTGTTGGCCGTCAATGGCTATCGTCGCCAGATCGAGCATTGCGATACGTTCGGCGGCGGTGCGGAGTTTTTCATCGGGCGCGACAGTGATGCGCCGGAATCGGTGGCGTGCCTTGTGTTTCTTGCTTGCCTCGCGGACGAGTGTGACGTTGACGAAGTGCCAGTGGTCTTGCGCAATATTGCTAAAGATGTAGAGCGCGTGCGGGAAGCGCGTCTGCAAGTGCGCGATGACGCGGCGTTCGGCGGTCTTGCGGGGTGTTTCGGTATTGAGGCGCGCGTATATGATGTGAAAGTCGTTATCCCTACCCCCGGCGGCAAAGCGTCGCGGTGCCTCGGCGAGGCAGTCGGCGATGGCTTCCGGGATGTTCTCAATCGGTTCATCGATGCGGTGATAATTGAGTTCTACCCAAAAGAGTTCGCGCAGGGGTTCGATGCCGCGGAGGTTTTGTAGCAGAGTTAAGATGCGTTCGGTGTTTTCGGGTGTTGGCATGCCGTTGTCTCCGATTCTTAAGGTTTACGATATTATAGGAGAAAAGCGGATTTTAAGTCAAGGAATTTCATGATCGGCATGGCGAGGGACAGGCCCTCGCCCTACGGGAAAACGGACCGTTCCGGATACCGTAGCGCGGGGGCCTGTCCCCCGCGAGCGTTCAGTAGACCGGAGCCTGGCGAGGGACAGGCCCTCGCCCTACGGTGTTCGATGCGGTTTCAGCATGGCGAGGGACAGGCCCTCGCCCTACGGGGAATTAGAAGACCTCGCCCATCGATTTTTCGACGATGTTCACCGCTTCTTCAACATGCCCTGTGTTGATATTGAGCGGTGGCAGGAACCGAAGGACATAATCGTTGGTGCAGATGGTGACGAGCCCGTTTTCGATGCACTTGGCGGCGAGAGGTTTCGCGTCCACTTCCATCACCATGCCGCGCAGCAACCCTTTCCCGCGCACTTCCTTGACAGGATATTTCCCCTTGAGTTCCAGCAACCCGCCGGCGAGGTAATTCCCCATTTTCACGGCGTTGCTGGCGAGATTCTCGTCCAAGATGGTCTGCACGGTTGCGCGAGCCGCTGCTGTGACAAGCGGGTTTCCGCCGAACGTCGCTGCGTGTGTGCCGGGGACGAAGCTGGCGGCTATCTCACGTTTCGCGAGCATTGCGCCGATAGGGACACCGCTGCCGAGTGCCTTCGCCATCGTGATGACATCGGGGACAACGCCGTAACTCTGGTAGCCGAAGAAGGTGCCGAGTCGCCCCATCGCCGTTTGCACCTCGTCGAAAATGAGGAGCAGGTTATGTTTATCGCACAGTTCGCGGAGCCCCTGCAGGTAACCGTCGCTAGGGATGTTGACTCCACCTTCGGACTGAATCGGCTCTACCAATATCGCGCAGGTTTTCTCGTTGATAGCGGATTCGGTTGCGGGCAAATCATCAAACGGCACGTAGGTGAAGCCTTCCAGCATCGGTTCAAACCCGACGTGGTATTTCGTCTGCGCCGTGGCGGTGATGGTTGCCATCGTTCGCCCGTGGAACGAATTCTCCATCGTGATGATTTCGTAGGCATCCGGTCTGCCGCTGTCTTTGGCGAATTTGCGCGCCAGTTTAATGGCTGCTTCGTTCGCCTCCGCGCCGCTGTTGCAGAAGAACACCTGGTCCATGTCGGAATTCTCCACTAACATCTTCGCCAATTCTGCCTGCGGTTGGATGTAGTAGAGGTTGGAGGTGTGCAGCAGTTTGCCTGCCTGCTCCTGAATAGCGGCGACGACGTTCGGATGGCAGTGCCCGAGTCCGTTGACGGCGAGTCCGCCGAGGAAATCGAGATACTGCTTGCCTTCGGCATCCCAGAGATAGGGTCCTTCGCCTTTGACGAAAGCGAGGTTTCTGTCGCCGTAGGTATTAATGATGTATTCTGTCGCCATCGTTTTGATTTCAGCGGTTGTCATGAAAATTTCTCCTTCGGGACCTGCAGGTCCCGTTGATAAAAAATGTGCGGGTAGGCGCGCGTGGAAAGCGCGCCCACGGGCTGAATCAGTTCTACCAGTTGGTATAGGCACCGTCGTCACGGTGATAGCCAGTCGGCGGGCCATATTCTTGGGTTGAGACGTTCGTGATCGCGTCTTCGTTGAATTCAATGCCGAGCCCCGGTGCTTCGGGCGGCAAGAGATGTCCCGATTCAAACGGCACTTGCACCGGAAATACATCGGTGAGATCGGACATCGGTGCGCGCGGCAATTCTTGCACGCCGACGAGTGAAGAGGACAGACAGAGATGCAGACACGCCGCTGCGGATACTGGCCCCAACGGGTTGTGCGGTGCGAGGTGGATGTAGTGCGTTTCACACCAGCCTGCAACTTTCTTCGCTTCTGTTAACCCGCCGACGATGCACACGTCAACGCGGCAGTAATCGAGCAGTTCTTCCTCGATTACCTCTCGGAATGCCCACTTGCTGTCGAATTGTTCACCGATGGCGAGTGGCACCGAGGTTTGCTGTCGTATGCGCCGGAGACTAGCGGGGTTTTCGCTGCGAAGCGGGTCCTCGATGAAAAACGGGTGGTAAGTTTCCACCTTATTGCAGAATTCGAGACTATCCACCGGATCGAGGCGGGTATGCACATCGATAAGGATTTCCACATCGTCTCCGAGTGCTTGCCGCACGGCTTGCGCCTGCGCGAGTCCGTGTTGCACGGCGCGTCGCGGTTCAAAGTTGCCGGCGGCACCGGTATCATCGGCGAGTCCCCATCGGACGAATTTCCAGCCGGCGGCGTGGGTTTGGCGGCAGTTTTCGACGAGTGCGTCAATTGAGCCGCCGCCGTTGTGCGGATAGCAGGCGACTTTATCGCGTGTGCGCCCGCCGAGAAGTTCATAGACAGGGACGTTCAGGGCTTTGCCTTTGATGTCCCAAAGGGCAATATCGACGGCACTGACAGCGGCGGATTGAACGACACCGCCGGGGAAGAAGCCGCCTCGGAACATCACCTGCCACAGGTGCTCAATCCGAAACGGATCTGCGCCGATGAGGAACGGTTCAAACGAGCGGACAACTTCTGCGAGGGCGAGTGAGCGTCGTCTTAAGCCGCCTTCGCCGACTCCGTAAATGCCGGCATCCGTTTCGACTTTGACGAAGAAATGTCCGGATGCCGAGACAAAGGATTTGACGTTGGTAATTTTCATCAATTTTCCTCCTTAGTTAATCAGTGTGTTTCATAAATCGTTCAACGGCGCGGGGATAGGCTCCCGCGCTACGATAAAAAACGCCATCCCTCACCGTAGGGCGAGGGCCTGTCCCTCGCCATGCGTTTTGCTGTCAGACCGCCTCACCCCTGTAGGTCAGGATCGCCTGATCCTGACCTGTTTGTGATTAGGCGATCACAAACTACAGAGGTGGGCCCGATGCGCGCCTCCAAGGGAGATAACTACCGAAACGGAGTTAGGAAACACCCCCAGTTAATCAGTATGTGCGAATTGCGGTGCCGTTTCCAATTCCGATGCTTTGGTTTGCGTGTTGACATCTTCACATCCCGGTGGTTGTGCGCCGCGTATCCAGGGTTTCGGGCGTTTTTCCCATGGCAGTTTCGTGAAGCCGAGCCATCGGCAGAGGCGCGGGATATGTCCAGGGCGCGCAATACGGAGATGCTCAATCTCCGGCACGATGATAGGCACTACTTCCCAGCGTCCATCGGGATAGGCGGCATTTTCCCGGTGTCGCGCGATGGGGTTAGGTTTCGGTATGTCGGTGTTTTTGAGCACCAAGGTTTCTATGTGTCGTTCGATGGCGAGTGCTGCTTTTGCATGGACTTCCATTGCGGTTTTGCCGTGTGCGGTGCAGCCGGGCAAATCTGGAACGCTGAGCCGGTAATGCCTCCGCCGTTTGCGGGTTATCAAGACCGGATAGTGGCGTAGTTCGGGCATCGTTATCGTCACGGTGTCCCACTGCAGTGCATCGGCATATCCCGGGTCGTTCTGATGGTAGGCGATGTCCTGGGGTTCAGGAATCGGATCATCTTCAAGCATCATGCTTTCAAGATGTCCTTCGATTGCTTCCACGGCGCGCGTCAGCACCTGCTCTACGGTGTCTGCTGCAGTAATGCACCCTGGCAAATCGGGGACGACGATGCCGTAGATGCTGCCCGGGTCTTTGAAAATCGCAACAGGATATTGCATAAAAGTTTTCATATCTCCAACTCCGAGTTTCTAATTTCTTGTCTTAAGGTAGACAGTTTGGTAGAGACCTCATCAGTTGTTTTAGTTCCACTTCCATCCGGCTTGTTCATAGATACTTCGCACCGTCCCGATCGGTATGTCTTTGTTTGGATGTGGAACAGATACCGTGCCTGACTTGTCGGTGTGCCTGAATTGATGGTGAGATCCTTTGATGCGATGTAGGAACCATCCTTCGCTTTCAAGCTGCTTTATCATGCGTCGCGAGTCTCGGAGACGTTTCCAACTGGGCCGCTTCGATTTGCGATGTTTCATCTGTCCCCGGCGTTAAGCCTTGGCGTGTTCCGGTAGCATCCCTTCGTTTTCGGCGGTGCTGTCGGTTTCCGGTGGTTGTGCGCCGCGTATCCAGGGTTTCGGGCGTTTCTCCCATGGCAGTTTCGTGAACCCGAGCCATCGACAGAGGCGCGGGATACGGCCAGGGCGCGCAATACGGAGATGCTCGATCTCCGGCACGATGATAGGCACCACTTCCCAATGTCCATCGGGACATGCAGCATTTCCTCGGTGTTGCGCGATGGGGTTGGGTTTCGGTATGTCCCTATTTTTGAGTATTCGTGCTTCCATGTGTCGTTCAATGGCGAGTGCTGCTTTTGCATGGACTTCCATTGCGGTTTTGCCACGCGCGGTACAGTCGGGCAAATCTGGGACGCTGAGCCGATAGTGCTTCCGCCGTTTGCGGGTTATCAAGACAGGATAGTGGCGCAGTTCTGGAAACGCTACCGTTACCTCCTCCCACTGCCCCCCAGCATATTCTGGATATGCCGGATTGTTCTGATGGTAGGCGATGTCCTTAGGTTCGGGAATCGCATCTCCATCAATTAACATGCCGCCGAGATGACATTTAATCGCTTCCACGGCCTGGGTCAGAACGTCCTCGACTGTATCGCCCCAGGTATAACACCCAGGTAAGTCTGGAACAATTACGCCGTAGTCGCTATCCGGGTCTTTGTGGATGACAATCGGATACCTAAAGATTTTCATAATTCTAACTCCTGTTCCTACTTGGCATTTAATGGCTTTAGTTCCACTCCCAGCCGGTCTGCCGATAGATATTCCGCAATGTGCTTATTGGGATATCTTTGTTTGGATGCGGCACCGAAGCTTTGCCCGGTTTGTCGGGATGTCTGAATTGATAGTGATCTCCGTTGGTTTGGACCCAGAACCATCCTTCGCTTTTAAGTTGTTTTATCATGCGCCTTGAGTCGCGGAGGCGTTTCCAACTGGGCCGCTTCGATTTGCGATGTTTCATCTGTCCCCGGCGTTAAGCCTTGACGTGTTCCGGTAGCATCGCTTCGTTTTCGGCGGTGCTGTCGGTTTCCGGTGGTTGTGCGCCGCGTATCCAGGGTTTTGGGCGTTTTTCCCATGGCAGTTTCGTGAACCCGAGCCATCGGCAGAGGCGCGGGATACGCCCGGGACGCGCGATACGGAGATGCTCAATCTCCGGCACGATGATAGGCACCACTTCCCAATGTCCATCGGAATAGGCGGGATTTCCCCGGTGTTGCGCGATGGGTTTGGGTTTCGGTATGTCGGTGTTTTTGAGCACCAAGGCTTCCATGTGTCGTTCAATGGCGAGTGCTGCTTTTGCATGGACTTCCGTTGCGGTTTTGCCGTGCGCGGTGCAGCCGGGCAAGTCCGGGACGCTGAGTTGATAGTGCTTCCGCCGTTTGCGGGTTATCAAGACCGGATAGTGGCGCAGTTCGGGTAAGGTTATGGTAACCCAATCCCACCGTTGGAAGTCGGCATAGTGCGGATTGTTTTGATGAGCGGCGATGTCCTGGGGTTCAGGAATCAGGTCTCCATCAATCAACATGCCGCCGAGATGACATTTGATGGCTTCCACGGCTTGGATAAGCACTTCCTCAACGGTATCCGCTGCGGTAATGCATCCGGGTAAGTCCGGAACGAGGATGCAGTAATCACTATCCGGGTCTTTGTCAATCACGACAGGGTAACGCATGAAACTTTCCTCCCTCTAATCATCTGTCTTGGTGTGGCCAACTTGGCATAAAGATGCCATCAATTGTGATTCAATTCCACTCCCAGCCGGCCTGTCTATAGATGCTCCGCACCGCCGTTATTGACAAGTCTTTTTTAGGGTGCTGAACAGAGACTTTGCCCGGTTTGTCGGGGTGTTTGAATTGGTAGTGATCTCCGTTGGTTTGGGCCCAGAGCCATCCTTCGCTTTTGAGTTGCTTTATCATGCGCCTTGAGTCGCGGAGGCGTTTCCAACTGGGCCGCTTCGATTTGCGATGTTTCATCTGTCAAAATGTTCGCGCCTACCCCGTCTCCAGCGTTGGAACGTTGTCCTGACAGTAAACCGGTCGGAAAAGCGTCTGGCGTTTGAACGGCATCTCAGCGAGGTGCTGCGGGTGCGGTTCCCACTTGTGCCACTTGTTACCGACGGTATTGTAGCAGTGGAAAATCGCGACGCGGTCTGCCATCTCATCTGTCCATCTCGCGCCAGTGTGCGTAATGGCTTCCGTGAAGACTAGCATGGAGCCTGCTGGGCACGTGTAGTCCTCCCACAGCGGCGAATCGCGGTTTTCTGTCGATTTGGGTGCGGGGAACGCGCCTTTGTGGCTGCCCGTAAGGAACATCGTGCCGCCGCGGCCTTTTTCGACAGGGTTCAGTTCCCAAACGACCCGAGTTAAGCCGCTGTGCGCCTTGTCATGGTGCAGATGATACGTATGCGAATTGCCGGGAAAGTTGAGCATCCCGCGGCCGCCGTGCGGCCGGAAGTTATCATGTCCGTTTTCCCGAATCGTGAGAAACGTTCCTTCCAACCGAAACCCGTAGCAATTTTCATTGGCATACCCGGATGTCAAAAACTCATTCATGAACCCGAGGACAACGGGATGATCGATGAGCGTTTCCAAAGGCCCGCCGATTGGAGAACGATGGTGTTCTGGAATCGCTTGTGGTTCTCGCTTGAGTTGATAACAGAATTCGCGCATTTCCTCGATTTCTGTTTCGCTCAGCACCGCCGGCATCAGGAGCCAGCCGCGGGTATCAAAGAGATACCGTTGCTCCTCTGAAAGCGGCATCGGAGGTAGATTGTCTGCGTTCGTCGTCGGATGTGGCATCAGTTTCACCTTCTATTTTTTCTCAAAGATGCGCGTTCTGAAAGCGCGCCTACCCGGCATTGTCCAACCGTTCCGTTTCTTTCGCTAACCATGTGCCATAATCGCGGGGCATTTCTGGCATGTCGCCCAATCCAACTTCGGCGCGCCACTGCAATAAGGGATGCTCCCGATTTTTCTGGGGCAACTCCACACGGGTGCCACGGACAGCGGACTCGAAAATGCCCATGAGCACCTCAAGCACGTGTCGTCCTTCTTCCCCGCTGCATTCATGTTCGCGGTTTTCGTCAAGGGAGTTGACGTATTCCTCAACGATGCCATAGTCGTCGGCATCCGCGCCTTTGCTAGCATCAAAGTGCGGGGGATAGATAGGTGCGAGTTTTTCCCATCTGTCATGCGTTCCGTCCGGCACAAAATGCGGCGTTGGCAGCCACCACGCGCCTCGCAATTCTGACCAGAAGAGTCGCCCCTCGGTGCCGTAGAGTTCCATCGCATAGGCATCGCTATCCACCTTTGGGCACCGGTGTTGGAGCAGCGTACCGGTAACATGTCCATCGAATTGAAGTGTGGCGGTGACGTATTCGCCCGCGATGATGCCCATCCCACTCGGCGAAGGGAGAACATCGTTTGGCGTGATGGCACGTCCCCCGGTAGTCGCCTGCGTCACGACGCTCCGGCAATGCCCGCCGAAACGGAGCATGTTGTTGATGACATGCGTCCCGATGTTCATGAGTCCATAGCCTGCGTAATACCCCTTGCCGCTGGCGTAAATGTATCGGAGTTCGCCGATTTTGCCTTCGTTGAGGACTTTGGCGACAGCCTGCATCGTCGGGCTAACACGCCGCTGATGATGCACGACGACGCGCGCGTTTTTCTCCTTCGCTTTCGCCAGCACTGCATCGGCTTGAACCAGATCGATGCAGATGGGTTTTTCTACCTCAATGTTCACGCCGTGTTCCAGCACGCGCATGGCGAGCGGGTAGTGCGCGTCTGTTGCTGTCGGAATAGCGACGATGTCGGGTGAAGTCTGCCGGATCATCTCATCTAAATCGGTGAACTGCGCGGAGACGTTTACGATGTCGCCGAGTGCGTCTAACCGTTCTTGCACCAGATCACAGAGTGCGACGATTTCTGTGCGTGGGTGCGCGTGGTATGCTTTCGCGGCTGATGTGCCGCGGCTGCGGCAGCCTAAAATGGCAACGCGATAGGTTTTCATGATTTTTCTCCTCTGTTTTGTGTTATTTTAACGTCTTTTGGATTTTAATGTCAAGTTTTTTTGGTGATAAGGCCATTTTTGGGGAGGCGGCGGTTTTGCAGGGTTCCGATGTTTCAGGAGTGTCAAGGACGGGAGGTATTGCATTGAGACCAGGAGGTCTCTTCCCTACCGGAAGGCATCGGGCCCATCTCTGTAGTTCGGGATCGCCTGATCCCGAACGGTTCAGGATCGGGCGATCCTGACCTACAGAGGTGAGGCGGTCTGACTCCAAAACGCATGGCGAGGGACAGGCCCTCGCCCTACGGTGAAGGGGGGGGCTTTCTGCCGCCGCGGCCCCGGTAGGCGCGCCGCCCTATTGCATCGAGACCGGAAGGTCTCGCCTACTGAGGCGGATATAAGCGCGAATTCGTTTCATGGTTTACCGCCTTTGTAAACCTAAGAATTCGTAGGGGTCGATGCCCCCTTCTTCAAAAGGAACAATTTTTATGTCCGAGGGAATATCAGCCTCGGTAAAATCGTCTCCTTTTGCTTCTTGAATGGCTTCGATACGATTGCAAGCCGCCGGATCGCCTATCATTGTACCGATATATCTAACGATGCCAGGCGGTCCGAGATATTCCTCCCATTTGATATGGACGGTGCCTGGGATCATCGGATATACCAAACCGTTATCCATCACGGAGCCCCTGACATCTATTCCTTGATGTGCGAGTTTTATCTCGACGCGCATCATTAATTCATGCGTCGCAGATTGGCGCGGCCAGATATCGGCTGGCCACCCTGCCGGCAACGGCGGATAGGGCCCGAAGCCGTAAGGCGACACAGGAACAGCCTCTGACTCCGCCAAGGGAAGTTCGGCATCCGAGTTAGGAGTGCCCTCTGTCTCTTCGGCTTGTTCCGTGGCCGCCGGTGCCACGTTGAGGGTGTCGGCGGGTTGCGAGAGGCGTTCAACAAGCTGTGGGTTTTTGATGACCTGAGGGGTGACAATAGGTGCGCTGGGATGCGTTAGATTCCGTTCTTCTTGTAACTGCTTGAAGGCTTTGTCTTCCGCAGCGAGTTTTTTCATCTCGTGGTGGTACCAGAGCGTGAAGCCGCCAGCAATCACGCAGAAGAGGAGGAGCGCGCCGAGGAGCACCCGGACATCATGGGTTCTCATGTTGAGGGCCTCGTCGGTTGTGAGGTTACCTTTTTAAAAGGAGAACCTCAGGCTGAATTTAAATGAGGGGGTTTCATAAATCGATGCACACCCGTAGGAGAGACCTCCTGGTCTTGATGTTCCCGTAGCGCGGGGGCCTGTCCCCCGCGAGCGTTGGATTGCACCGACGATGGCGAGGGACAGGCCCTCGCCCTACGGTGAGGGAGGGGCGTTTTTTTCGTAGCGCGGGGGCCTGTCCCCCGCGATCTCCATCGTCACGATGTGTGTTTCCCCCTCTGTAGTTCGGGATCGCCTGATCCCGAACGGGTCAGGATCAGGCGATCCTGACCTACAGAGGGGATGCGGTCTGACTCCAAAACGCATGGCGAGGGACAAGTTTTCCCACCGCCCCACGGCGAAAGGGACCGTTTTTTACCGTAGCGCGGGGGCCTGTCCCCCGCGATCGTTGCATGGCGAGGGACAGGCCCTCGCCCTACGGTGAGGGGAGGGTTTTTGTCGTAGCGCGGGGGCCGGAGGCAATCGAGACCAGGAGGTCTCTCCTACCGGGGAGTGCCGCTGCGTTCAAATTCATCGTTTATTTATCACGCGTCCGCCGCGGGTAATCGCGGCATCTACGGATAAAATTGATACATCGTCGTATTCAAGAGGACATTCAGTAAACTCCACATGCTGCCCATAAGATAATCGCCGAGGACGAGCCCGAGGAAAAAGGGAATCACGCGCCGATAACTTTGGATGCCGCCGTGGCGCAGAATCAACCATTTTAAGAACAAGGCAATGACGAGCGGTATCCAGAGATCAGACATTTCTTGGTTGCTTGCCATGACGTAGCCGAGCGGATGCAATGGCAGCCAGAAGAATTTGACGCGCAGATAGGACAATGCCATCATCACCGTAAATCCGATGCCGATGAAAATAACGCCTATCCAGTCCGTGTCAAGTGGATAGGTTATCCAATTCGTCAACCGCCCGAAATACTCGCGGCCGTAGCCGAGCGACCAGGGCCCGAAGTAGCCGGAATCCGAGCCGAATTGGTAATAGAGGTGCAGTTGCACCCAGAAGGCGACGAGGGCACCGAATACGGTTGCGATGAGAATTGTCCAGAGCATTCGCCGTTGCGATATGCGTGCGACTTCGGCAATTTTAAACGCTTCTAGTTGATGCGGCATCTGTTGCGGACGATAGTCTCGGTTGAAAAAGCACACCGAGAGTGCGGTGAGATTCCGTGCGCCGAGTCGGTGCGTGCCTAGCACGGTGTTTAAGATGTATCGCGGTGCTTGCCAGTGGTAAGCATGCACAAAAATGCCGGATTCTGCGCGGATGCGCGTCGTCACTATCGGCGTGATGAGGAACAGCACGGCGAATACGAACGCCAGCCACACTGCCATCCCTGCCTTGTAAAGCAGAAACGCGAACAACAAGATACCGAGCACAAATCCCCAGACTGCCATCCGATAGGACATCGGTTCGTCGCGGGCTTGCGTTTGAGCCTCGCGTCCAAGAGAAGTCGCGCTTTTCAACACCGAGCGGAAGTGCCGTTTGCCTGTCCACGCGAAGAAAAAGCATAACCCGATGAACGCGCCGATAGTCTGCTCGTTGAGATAGGGGAAGTTCGGGATGCTGTGCCATCCTACCGCTCTTGCCAATGCGACTTCGTTCCGATAGAGGAAATAGAAAAAGGTGGTTGAGAACAGCACGTCTAACGGCATGAGGAACATGATGCCGATGGCGAACGGATAGAAGGCGGTGATAATCGTCCCATAGAGACTAAACGGCGGCTCGTGAAACGTGAAAAATCGGCGCGTGACAGGGATGTGCGGAATGACCGGGTAGAGATGACTTAATCCGTTAAAGAGACTGATACCGGCGGCAATGCTAAACCCTATCCACATCCGTTTATTCCGAAAGAAGCGGGAAGTAGGGTTTGTCATCGCAAGCGGCAGTTGGATGATGGGGAACGTGAGGCGTTCGCGTTCTGCCCACTGTCGGCGCAGGATAGTATTGAGGCAGAGAAAGATGAACGCCGTGACGAGGAATAGCAATATCCACGCTGCGACAACAGGAACCCACACTCGCAGGTGTTGCGATAGATACAGGCTAGATTCGCCGAGGTAGTAACCGCGCAACGCGTCTCTATCTGAAACGGTGAGCCATTGCGGGAGGTGATGCCAAAATAGCGTCCGCCATTCGTTTTCTTCCGTGGCGAACCAAGTGCTGTGTCCAAGCACCGACAAGATGGCTTGCAAGACATCGCATCCGGCTAGAGTTGTGGCGAGGCTGAGCGTGACATAGAGGAATAGCAGTTCGCCTTGTCCGAATGCGAGACTGCTTTTCAGTAGGCGGATAACCCCGTTAATCAACATCACGGCGGTGAGGATGAAAATCACGTTGGAGAGCGGCACCACCCATGTCGGAAAGGTGTATCGCACCAATTCCATTTGAATGAGGAAATAGCAGTTGATAGGCGCGGTGATAGCGAAAAGTAGCACGACGCGCCAAGTGAGGGTTCTCTGTTGTGGGGATTTCAATTCCATCTGTCGCTCGATTTTCGTTGGAGTGGTTTTCTGAAAACGCAATGTTTTTGATGATAACAGAATTCCATTTGCAATGCAAGTGAAAATGTGGTATGCTATAAATATGAACAGCAATTTTCGGAATGGTATCAGCGAACTCGCGCGGGCGAGTCGGCATCGTTTAACGGAGGATTTATTGATGAGGGTGTTTCATAAATACCGAAAGGCATCGAACCCGCCTCTGTAGTTCGGGAGCGCCCGCTCCCGAACGGGTCAGGATCAGGCGATCCTGACCTACAGGAGGGATGCGGTCTGATAGCCAAACGCATGGCGAGGGCCTGTCCCTCGTCCTACGTGAAGGGGCGGCGTTTTTTTCATCGTAGCGCGGGGGGCTCGGATGCCACACGCGCCTCCAATCGGGTTTCCCCCGCGACATTGAACGACTTATGAAACACCCTTGATTTATTATGGATTCTGAAACGGTTAAGCGTCGCATCTACGAGACGCTCAAAGCGGGATATTTCAACGATGATGACGATTACGTTGATGTCTCCAACGGTTCTGGCGATGATATCGAAATTGTCGTCGTCAGCCGAAAATTTGAAGGCCACAATCGATGGAGGCGGGTAGATATTATCCTTGATGAACTCGTCAAGCACCTGTCGCCGGCGGAATGGGGACATGTGTTCTTCTCTATCGGCGTGCTTCCGGAAGAGGTCCGCTTTTTGTAGTGGATACGGCGGATAATCGAGCCCGGGAGGGCGCGACGAAAGGACAAAATGCACGGCTCAATGATGAACTATCCATTGAATATCGCGCGGATTTTGGAACATGCACGCCGCATCCACGGCGATAAACGGGTGACGACATACAGTTCCGATGTTCTGCAGAGTTACACTTACGCTGAGTTTTATCGCCGCGTTCAACGGCTGGCGAACGTCCTCATCCGGCGCGGTATACGGCCGGGGGATAGGGTGGCGACCTATGCCTTGAATACATATCAGCACTTGGAGCTCTATTATGCGATTCCGTGCATCGGCGCGGTGCTTCACCCGCTCAACGTCCGCCTCACTGCCGCCCAACTCGCCGAAATCGTGCGAGAGGCAGAGGATAAACTTGTCTTTGTCGATGACAGGTTTGCCTCGCAGTTTGAAGAACTGCAGGAAGAAATCGGATGCCTACCGAGAATCTTTTGCTCCTCTGAGTCGGACGATTATGAGCCACTTATCGCCGCCGCAGAAGAAACGGAAACGTGGGATATTCAGGACGAAAACTGGGCGATGGGACTTTGCTATACGAGTGGAACGAGTGGTGAACCACGCGGTGTCCTCTACACGCACCGCTCCATGTTCCTTCACACGATGGCGGTGAATCAGGCAGATGTGTTCGGCTTAACGGAGGCGGATGTCGTGCTCCCGCTCGTGCCGATGTTTCACGCGATGGCGTGGGGATTGCCGTATGCTTCGCTGTTTGTAGGCGCGGATTTGGTGCTACCCGGCGATGCTAAACCTGCGCAGATTGCTGCACTCATCGCTGAAACGGGGGTAACCGTCGCCGCTGGTGTTCCCACGGTCTGGGGAAAAGTGTATCCCGAATTACAGAAGCGCGCGCGAGATATTGCTTCACTGCGGCTCATCATCGTCGGTGGGGAAGCGATGCCGATGACGCTCATCAAGGCTTATGAAAAGGAGCTCGGTGTTGAGGTGCGCCACGCCTGGGGGATGACGGAGATGTCGCCGACCGGCACGTTATCGACACTCCGCCGCGCACATCAGAACCTGTCTGATACTGAAAAATGGCAGGTGAAGGCACTGCAAGGCAGCCCGGTGCCGGGGGTTGAGATTCGGCTGGTAGAAGAGAAACGGAGTTCGGATGAACTTACGGGAATGCATCGAGACCGGGAGGTCTCGCCTACTGGGCTGGAGCATTATGATGACGACGCACAGATCAAAATGCATCGAGACCAGGAGGTCTCGCCTACGGTAGAAGAGAAATGTAGTTCGGATGCACTGCCTTGGGACGGAGAAACGGTAGGCGAGCTGCAGGTGAGGAGTCCTTGGACAGCGAATAGTTATTACAAAACGGAGCCGATGCCAGAACATTTCACGGCGGACGGATGGTTGCGCACCGGCGATATCGCGACTATCAACCCGGAAGGCTATGTGCAGATTGTGGATAGGGCGAAGGCACTCATTCGGAGCGGCGGCGAGTCTATCTCAAGCATCGCATTGGAGACGGCGTTGATGGCGCACCCACAGGTGCTTGATGCCGCTGTCATCGGTATCCCTGACGAGCAGTGGGGTGAACGTCCGGTCGCCGTTGTCGTCTGTGAATCTGCGACGGCTGCGCAACTCAAGGTATGCCTCGCAACCCAATTCCCGAAGTTTTGGATACCAGACCGGTTTATCTTTGTTGATGAGCTCCCGAAAACCAGCGTTGGAAAATCTGATAAGCGAGAGATTCGGAGACGAGTTTTATCCTAACCAGAAAGCAAACGGAGGAACCGCTCATGAAAATGAAAGCCGCTATTTACACGGGCATTGAGCAGATTGCGATTCGGGAGGTGGAACGGAACGAACCCCCACCCGGCTATGTGCTTGTGGATACCAAGCAGACCGGGATTTGTGGCAGTGACTTGCACAGTTATTTCGGGCATTGGGGGCAATCGCATGAACACGCCGCTGGCCACGAAACTTGTGGCACAGTCGTCGCACTCGGCGATGACGTTACCGATTTTGAAATCGGGGACAAGGTCGCGGTGGAATGTTTCTCGCACTGCAGCGCGTGCAAGTATTGCGAGACCGGGCAGTATAACCTCTGCCGGCATCGCGCTTGGATCTCGCCGAAGATGCACGGTGGTTTCGCCGAATACACGGCAACGCACCACTCTGGGCTGTTTCAACTGCCGGCGACGATGACGTTTGAGGAGGGCGCGCTCGTTGAGCCGCTTGCTGTATCGCACCGGGCTGTCGCGCGCACCGGTGCGAATTCCCGTGATAGCATCGCCATTATCGGCGGCGGCACCATCGGACAATTCTGTTTGGCGGATGCCGTTGCCGCGGGGATAAAGGAGACGTTGATTACCGTCAAATATGAACAGCAGGCGGAATTGGCGAGGGCTCTTGGGGCAAACCACGTCGTGAACATCGGTGACACCGATGTGCGCGAGTATGTGAAGGACATCACGGATGGCATCGGTTTTGACGCGGTGGTAGAGACGGTGGGCGGCGCGGAGAATTTCAATATCGCTACCACTATCGTGCGGAAACAGGGGGCTGTCGTCCTTGTCGCGGGGTATTACAAACCGCTTGAGGTGAACCTTTCCACTATCGTCTGGTCGGAGGCGTTTATCACCGGCTCGAACTGTTATGGCTATAGTGGGATGGAAACCGATTTTGAGGCGGCAATCGAACTTATCGCCTCTGGGAAGGTGGATGCGACGAAGTTGGTAACGCATCGCTATCCGTTTGATGAGATTGAGGAGGCGTTCCGCGTCTCTGCCGATAAAACCTCTGGCGCGATTAAGGTGCATGTGTGTCAGTAGAAACGTCATGGTTCGTAGGGTGAGGGGGGCGTTTTGTTTCGTAGCGCGGGGGCCCTCGGATGCCATACGCGCATGCGAGCGGGTTTCCCCCGCGATCCCCATCGTCATGATGTGTGTTCCCCCTTCTGTAGTTTGTGATCGCCTGATCACAAACAGGTCAGGATCAGGCGATCCTGACCTACAGAGGGGAGGAGGTCTGCTGGCCAAACGCATGGCGAGGGACAGGCCCTCGCCCTACGATGAAGGGGGACCTTCTGCCGCCGCGGCCCCGGTAGGCGCGCCGCCCTATTGCATCGAGACCGGGAGGTCTCTCCTACAAGAAGGAATCGGGCTCACTCTGTAGTTCGGGAGCGCCCGCTCCCGAACAGGTTAGGATCAGGCGATCCTGACCTACAGAGGTGATGACGTTGAGCAATTTATGAAACACCCTGGACTAAGTCAAAAACTGAAACGTGCCTCCCCATGCCGCGTCAAATTTGACACTGAATTATGCTGATGCTATACTATAAACGCGCAGGAGGAAGCAACAGATGAAATTTAGTGAACGGACAAAGGGAGGCGCGTTCAGTGTCGGCGAACTCATTACATGTGATGTCGAAATTATGAGCGGCACACCGGTGTTCAAAAACACGCGTGTCCCTATAAAAAACTTAATCGATTATTTGGGGACAGGGGAGAGCCTTGACGAGTTTTTGGAGGATTTTCCTTCTGTCACCCGTGAACAAGCTATCCAAACTTTGGAGTTAGCGAAGACTTTTTCCATTGATTTCTAGTTATTCGTAATGAGGAGAATACGCTTATGCCACAGAAGAACCATCAACTCAGTGCGGTGGAGATGGAGCAGTTCAGGAAACAGGGATACCTCGGTCCTTACACCCTCTGCAGTCCTGACGAGATGCGAGGTATGCAACCCGAAATTGTGAAGGTGCTGGAAACGGACGCGCCAGATCACAGCGCGCGGGAACATAATCGCCATCTCGACTGCGCACTGATTCACGAACTCGCCACGCATCCCGCTATTGTCAAACGGATGGCGGCACTCTACGGGCCAGATCTCCTGCTCTGGCGCACCAACTTCTTTGTCAAGGAACCGGGCGCGAAGGAGATTCCGTGGCACCAAGACTTTAACTATTGGCCCCTTGAGCCGCCTATTATCATCTCGGCGTGGATTGCCGTTGATGCGGCGACGCTGGAAAATAGTTGCCTCCAGATTATTCCCGGTTCACACCGCAAGGTGGTGCCGCACGTGAAGGCGACATCCGACATGGCATTCGGCCAGATGGGCGACTTGGGGTTTATTGATACGGACAGTTGCGTCAATCTGGAGATGCAACCCGGCGAGTTCGTGCTTTTCAACGAGCGGACGCTGCATCATTCCGATGCGAATCGTTCCGATAAACGGCGCATCGGCTTGGCGGTGCGCGTCATTGTCCCGATTGTCAAAGTGCTGGATTGGGACGCGCCGAAGCACGAACTGATTGTTATCCACGGCGAAGATCCGGTTCAATTCAATGTCCGATAAGCGCGATGTCCCATCGTGCAAACTTTCATAAGGAGAGAAATATGAATCGTCAAATTACCTTAGCCGCACGTCCTGTCGGCTATCCGAAAACATCTGATTTCAACTTGGTAGAAACCGCGATGCCTACCCCCGGCGAGGGACAGGTATTAGTGAAAAGCCTCTACCTCTCCGTCGATCCTTATATGCGTGGACGGATTAACCAAGCGAAGTCTTACGCCGCCAATGTCCAAATCGGCGAGGTTATGGTAGGTGGTGTTATCGCCGAGGTCGCGGCATCGAAGCATGCCGATTTTGAGGTTGGCGATATTGTGAACGCGCACATCGGCTGGCAAGAATACGGTGTCGCGGGAGGCGATGAACTCCGGAAGATCGACCCGGGCCTCGCGCCTATCTCCACCGGTGCCGGCATCCTCGGTATGCCGGGGTTGACAGCCTACTTCGGTTTGCTGGAAGTCGGCAAGTTGCAAGAAGGCGAGACGGTGTTCGTCTCTGGCGCGGCAGGCGCAGTCGGATCTGTCGTCGGACAGATTGCGAAGATTAAAGGCTGCCGCGTCATCGGCACCGCGGGGACAGATGAGAAGGTGGCATATATCCTTGACGAACTCGGTTTTGATGCCGCTTTCAACTACAAAAACGTCGGCGATTACACTGCGAAACTGGCGGAACTTTGTCCCGATGGCATTGATGTCTATTTTGACAACGTCGGTGGCCGCATTACAGATGCAGTCTTCCCGAATCTGCGTATCAAGGGCCGCGTGGTGATCTGCGGACAGATTTCGCAGTATAATTTGGAGAATCCGGAGGTGGGTCCGCGTTTCCTGTGGAATCTTATCACGAAGCGTGCGCGGATTGAAGGCTTCCTCGTCTTTGAATTCGCCGAGCAGCATGCCGAGGCACTCGTCCAGATGGGTGAATGGGTGCAGCAAGGCAAACTGAAATACCGCGAGACGATTGCGGAAGGCGGGATTGCGGCGGCACCGGCGGCGTTTATTAGCATGCTGAAGGGCGGCAATATCGGCAAACAGTTGGTGAAAATCGCCGAACCGAGTTAACATCGCGCGTTAATTCCGTAGGGCGAGGGCCTGTCCGAGTTAAATCGCGTCTTAGTCCGTAGGGCGAGGGCCTGTCCCTCGCCAGGCCGGGGGATATGAATACGTGCCTTAGTCCGTAGGGCGAGGGCCTGTCCCTCGCCATGCCGGAATATGAATGTTCCTCGCCGTGCGGGAGCGTTAAGCGGCGGTTTTCATGATGCGAGAGATCGCGAGGGACAGGCCCTCGCGCTACGGGAACATCGAGCCGTTGGTGGAACGCGAGGGACAGGCCCTCGCGCTACGGGCCGGGAGGCGGTTATTTGAGGGTGTTTCATATTTCGATGCGTTCGGTAGGAGAGACCTCCCGGTCTCGATTTCTTCCGGTAGGAGAGACCTCCTGGTCTCAATGTTCCCTCTTTAGGTCCTTTAGGTCCTTAATGTCTATAGAAATACGTGTCATTACGTTGTCAAGGTCCTTTAGGTCCTTAATAGAGAAACAACGCAGCGTGTCAAAATTTATTAAGGACCTAAAGGACCTTAAATCTTTTCGTATCGCGGCTGCTATAGACATGCAGGACCTAAAGGACCTGAAGAGGCGTTATTTTCATCGTAGCGCGAGGGCCTGTCCCTCGAGATCTGTCCCGGTAGGAGAGACCTCCTGGTCTCGATGTTCTTCTGTAGTTTGTGATCGCCTGATCACAAACAGGTCAGGATCAGGCGATCTTGACTTACAGGGCCTGACGCGAGAGCGATCGCGAGGGACAGGCCCTCGCCCTACGGTAACATCGGGCTGTTTGCAGATCGCGAGGGACAGGCCCTCGCGCTACGGTGAAAGCGCGCCGTTGGTGGAACGCGAGGGACAGGCCCTCGCGCTACGGGCCGGGAGGAGGTTGTTTCGTATCAATACCCCTTCTCCTTATCAATAACGCTGAGCAGGGGTTTGCCGACTAGGAGGCGTTCTAGATTATCGCAGAAAAGCCCCACCGTCCGGTCCAGCCGAATTGGAGAGCCACCGGCGACATGCGGCGTGATAATCACGTTCGGCATATCCCACAGCGGGCTATCCATTGACAGCGGTTCTTCTGGCGTGACATCTAACCCCGCGCCGCCGATGCTCCCGTTATTAAGCGCGCGGAGAAGTGATGGACCGTCGACAATCTTGCCTCGCGTGACGTTAACGAGCAGTGCATGCGATTGCATCGCTTGGAACGCCGCGTCGTCAAACATCCCGTGTGTTTCTGGTGTCAACGGCGCGCAAATGGCGACGACATCCGATTGCGCGAGCAGTTCATGGAACCGCTCCATCTGCCACACTTCATGGACGAAGGAAGGGGCATCGACTGTTTCCGGATCTACGGCGATGACGCGCATATCAAACCCTTGTGCGCGGCGTGCCACGTCAATCCCTGTGCCGCCGAGTCCGACGATGCCGAGGGTGCGTTCGCTCAGTTCCCATGTTGCGAGTCTGATGGACATGCGGTTGTCCCATGTCCGTTCGCGCACGGAACGTCCGATGCCGCGGAGTAAGCCGAGGATGAGTGCCCACGCCTGGTCTGCCAGATGCGGTCCGACGAACCCTTTCGCGCTTGTTAAGATGACATGGCTCTGGACAAATTCGGGAAACAGGAGTCCGTCAACGCCTGCGGAAAGCACTTGCACCCACTTAAGTTGCTCGGCATTCTCAAACAGTGTGCGGTTGAAGCCGCCGAAGACTACCTCGGTATCGCCGATTTCGCGAAGTGCCGCTGCAGCATTCTCTGCCTCAATGACATGCAATTGTTCGGATACCGCCTCTATCTGCTGTCGGTGTTCCGAGGTTATCTCGGTGTTAATCAAAATCTTCATTTGAATTTTCCTCTGTTTGGTGGTATACTATCTAAAATTCAATGGACAACACGTTTTATCGGATGGACCCGAATCGAAATGAGGGTGTTTCATAAATCGCCATGCGTTTTGGTGTCAGACCGCATTCCCCTGTAGTTCAGGATCGCCTGATCCTGATCCGTTCGAGATCGGGCGATCTCGAACTACAGAGGTGGGCCCAATGCCTTTTTCTATCGGTTTTCGCCCATCCCCCAAGGGGGAATAAATACCGAAAAGTCCATTGTAAAAAAAGGAGAACACTATTTGTGATTTACTCACGTTCAACCCATAAATTTCATTCCGTTTGGCTAGTCCTCCTCTGCATGGGACTCGCCGTTTTCATGCTCAGCTGCGGTGACGAAGGCGATCTGGTTGAGGACGAACCGAGCGGTATGACAGATATCGTCCAACCTGTTGCAACACCACCGCCGCCGCCAACACCTGAGCCGCCTGTCCAACCAGTTGTTGAGGAGCCGGTCGTTGAGGAGCCGGTTGTTGTGGAACCGAAGGTTTCGTTTGAGGCGGACATATCACCGATTCTTGAGGCGCGCTGTGCAATTCCGGGGTGCCACGCCGCCGCAGGTGCTGCAGCAAGGCTAAACCTCAGTCAATACGACACCTTTAAAAATGGCGGCAATAACGGTCCCGCCTTTGTTGCCGGTGATGGTGATGGCAGCCTCGTCGTCAAGCGCATTGATGGCGGCGGCATGCCTCCCATCCCACCGCCTCTCAATGACGAGGAGATTCAACTCTTCATTGATTGGATTGATGAAGGTGCCGAGGACAATTAGCCATATCCTAGCATTTTTCCGCTTTTGTGTCAAGGGCGGCAGAAAAAACGCCCCGCGGGGCGTTTTTTTAATCAGGGTGTTTCATAATTCCGTTTCGGTATTTATCCCACCGTGGAGGGCAGGCGAATATCGCAAGGCATCGGGCCCACCTCTGTAGTTCGAGATCGGGCGATCTCGAACGGGTCAAGATCAGGCGATCTTGACCTACAGGGGTGAGGCAGTCTGACACCAACACGCATGGCGAGGGACAGGCCCTCGCCCTACGATGACGTGCCGTTTTTTCGCCGTAGCGCGGGGGCCTGTCCCCCGCGATCGTTGGATTGCGCATGCGCGGACGATGGCGAGGGAAACCCGCTCGGATGCGCGTGTGGCATCCGAGGGCCCTCGCGCTACGATGAGGGGGGGCTTTCTGCCGCCGCTGCCCCGATAGGCGCGCCGCCCTACCGCATCGAGACCGGGAGGTCTCTCCTACCCGGAGGGCATCGATTTATGAAACACCCTCAAAAAAATTGCATTTTATGCAACCTTTCCCTCTTCAATTCGCGTCACTATATAATGAGGCAAACTTTTTTTGGAGGAACCAGCAATGAAAAACGTAGATGCTGAACTCATTGAAGCCTTTTTAGATGGCGACGAAGGTGCTTTCACCAAGTTGGTGAGGAAGCATGAAAAGGCTGTCCATGCGCTTGCGTGGCGGAAGGTAGGCGATTTTCAGGCCGCTGAGGAGATTACGCAAGATGCGTTCGTTAAGGTGTATCACAAGTTGTCCACGCTCAAAAACCGGAACCAGTTCGCGGGCTGGCTATATGTGATTACAGACCGGCTCTGTATCGAGTGGCATCGCAAGAAACGCGTTCCGATGGGGTCCTTGGAGGCGATGGCACCCGGTGAGCTTGAGGAGCACTATTACTCCGGGCATCTGGCGGCGGAACGGGAAGCGGCGGTTGCCGAGCGTAAGCGCGAGGCAGTCAAGCAAATTCTCCGGAGACTCCCGGAGAGTGAACGCACGGTTGTCTCGTTGCACTATCTCGGCGAGAAGACTTGCGAGGAAATCGGCGAGTCCCTCGGCGTGTCAACGAACACCGTCAAGAGTCGGCTGCATCGCGCGCGGAAGCGATTGAAAGCCGAGGCAGAGTCGCTCCGCGAGATGTTGGGCGATGTCCCCCTTCCAGCGATGTTCACGGGTAATATCCTACGTGCTGTTGCGCGTGCAACACCGCCTGCGCCGAGCGGCGGTAACCCGTTAGTGCCGTGGGCGGTGTCGCTTTCAACGGCGGTATTGCTTTTCTTGCTGGCCGGTTTGGGTGCGCAGCACCTGCTCCGTTTCCAGCAACCGTATAGTTTTGTGGCAGACTCGGCAATGACGGTGGAGATTGTGGATGCGCCGGTGAGTCTTCCGCAGCAGGCGAAGCCGGCGTTGCGGACGCGGTTCGGCAACACGGCTGAGTCGGGTAAGCACCGCGGTGCTGGTTCGCGGACGGATGCGTTACTTGTAACCGCTGCTGCGGATGATGCACAGGTCTTGGATGCCGCACAGCGGTGGCATCAAACTAATGGGCCTTCAGGCGGCGCGGTCACGTCCCTTTTTGTCACCTCTGAAAATGAACTCTATGCCGTTGGAGAGGGGAGCCTTTTCAAGTTGGCTGCCGATAGAGAGACTTGGACTTTCGTCACCGGCGATTTGCCTGTTGACAATTTCGGTTCGCCGATGGCAGAGCGGGGTGACACGCTCTATATTGCCTGCGAATCAGAATTGTTTGCGTCAACCGATGGCGGTGAAACGTGGGATTCTGTCGCGCCATGTCCGCCGGGCAATCGCGCGCTTGCCTTGCTCATTACCGACGATGCGTTTTATCTCGCGCTTGAGGCAGAGGGGATGTTTCGTTCCACCGATGAAGGTAAAACGTGGCACCCGTTTAATGCGGGGTTAGCGCAGCCGTTGGCAGTGCGTCATCCGTCGACAGCCAACGCGATTTTGTCAGCCGCTGTTCTTGGAAACACAGTGTTTGCCGGAACAAGCCAAGGGCTCTATCGCCTTCATTCCAATAGAGAAGTGTGGGAGAAAATGCCGGTTGCAGGCAACCGCAAGATCTCTTCCATCGCTGTTGTTGAAAACCGCGTCTATTTCTGCGCCGATAAACAGCATGACGAACGTTCGTCGATGCTCTTCGTTTCAATCGACTACGGGGATTCGTGGGCAGAAATTACGCCTGAACTCCGGCAGAGGATGACACCGCTCACCGTCGGAGGTGTCAAATTAGTAGGCGCAGGGAAAACGGTCTTGGGACTCGGTGCCGGTGTGATACGTTCTACCGATAATGGCAACACGTGGGCCTATCTCGGTTTCCACCGGGATGCGTTTACCCTCCCGATGTTCCCCGCTGTGGCGTTGGACGAAAAGACGTTCTTCTTAACGGGGCCGATGGGAGTCAGGCGTTCAACCGACGGCGGCCACACATGGCATGAATTGATGAATGGCATTGTGCAGACCCGAGTTTTGGATTTGGCACGGGTTAATAACGTTCTCTACGCCGCAACCTACGGAGGTATCTTCCAATCTGCGGACAGCGGTGAACGGTGGACAGAAGTGACTATCGTTGGGTTACCGCCGCATTTTGAGGGCCGTTTAGGACATCCGAAAATTATAGTAGCGAACGGCACGCTTTACGTTAAAGCCTACCACTTGACCGAATGCTTTCTATTAGAGTTAGTTTCGGATGGGAATGTGTTGGTGCCGGTTGAAGGCATTCCACCGTTTGGAGAAGAGTATGGCGAGTGGTTAAGGAAAAATGCGGAGATTTTCTCCAAGACGAGCCTTGGTGAAGAAGCGGTGAACGAACTCGTGGGACAGAACCGGCGGGCATTTCAGAAACATGCGCGAGCCGGCGCATTCGCTGTCAGTGGGGAGACATTCTACTTTGGAGACGAACAGCGGCGGCTCTTCCGATGGAGGTTTGGCGGCAGTGAATGGCACGACACAGGCCTGGAAAATGCCCGCAGTCTTTCTCCCGACACTGACGATGGTTTCCGGTTAGCCGCTTCCAATGACGTTGTCTATGTTGGAAAAGGTGATGGACACCTCTTCCAATCGCGGGA
The DNA here is from genome assembly GCA_965242965.1 of Candidatus Poribacteria bacterium. GTDB lineage: Bacteria > Poribacteria > WGA-4E > WGA-4E > WGA-3G > AGPOR5. Next base: position 406,103 of record OZ251518.1, read on the forward strand.
TAGCGGTGACACGTGGCAGGACATCACCGCGAACCTCCCCGCGTTCGGCAGTATTCAGGAGATAATGTTCGCGGGTTCAGCCGTATGCGTCGCCACAGATACGGGAGTCGTCACGTCAAGCGATGGCGAAAATTGGTATCCTATCACCGATGCATCGGAAGTCCCGATTGTGATGCGCGAGTTGGCGATAGACGGCTCTCGTGTTTACGGTGCAGCTGGTGAGGCTGTCTATCGGCTAAAACACGAGACCTTGACGTGGGTGCAGATTGCATCAGAGCTGCCGGAGGGAGTGACTTCTCTCGTTGCTGATGGGGATGTGTTGTATATAGGCACAGAGGGACGCGGCGTGCTTCGGTTGCAGGTTAACCGCGACGAGGAGATAGACAAGTAGTTCTCCGCGTATATTGGGAGGAGTTGTGCACTTGTTTATACTGCGATTTTGATCTAATCCGGTCGATTGTGACTGAATTTTTCAAAAAATCGCATTTTATGCAACCTCTACTCCCTGAATACGCGTCATTATATAGTGACAGCTGAGAAGTGCTCAGCATGTTCGGATATGGAAAAACCAAATGCGAAAATAAGGAATCCCCCAATGAAACTATTTCAGATATTAACTGTGTGGACGCTCGTTTGCCTCTTGTTTAACTCGGGATGTCTGGACCGGCCCAATGACATAGTTGATATAACAACTGAGGCAGCCGACTCGGCGGTTGAGACGGCGGAATCCGAAGATGCCGCAACTCCGCCAACGGCCGAGCAAACATTTGCCAAACTGCAAACCGCGTTTCCAACCGTTTTCGATGCCGAGTTCAAAACGCTCAGGAAAATCGTCAATTCAAAAACCTATCTCGATTTTCTACGGCGGGAGAACTCAATTGATAAAACGGTTCAGGATTTTGATGAACTGTTAGAAGTCGTTCCTCCACCGACGGAGCGTTACTTGCCGTTTTTGGAGGAACATTTTAAGAACCCCGGTGACATAGACGTAGTCGGCATGCATCGCATGACGATATACACGCGCAACATGTTAGCGCGGCTGTGCGAAAACCCGCAGAACATATTTCTTATCATGAACGATCTTGCGCAGGCCTCTGGGAACGATGAGCATATTGACAAATGGATGTCCTTCCGCTTTGGAAATCAGGCTCCTGATGTCATTGAGCTCTTCAGCGCGACCGTGGCTGATTTCGTCAAGAAAGTTGAAAGCGAAGATCAGGCACGTATCCAGGAGCACTTTGAACAATATGGTAGGAATGCGGGGCTGTTATGGCTTGCACTCCGCGAACCTGTTTTAATCGGCCACATCTTGAACGATTTTCCGAATACGGACATTTTCCTGCGTTGGGTTGATGGAAAATGTAATCAACTTGATGTGCACTAACCTGAGGGTGTTTCATAACTCCGTTTCGGTATTTATCCCTCTTGGGGAGCAGGCGACTCCCGCGCCTTCTTGGTAGGAGAGACCTCCCGGTCTCGATGCAATAGGGCGGCGCGCCTACCGGAGCCGCGGCGGCAGAAGGTCCCCCTTCATCGTAGGGCGAGGGCCTGTCCCTCGCCATCGCTCGCGCAACCCAACGATCGCGGGGGACAGGCCCCCGCGCTACGGTATCCGGAACGGCTCCATTTACCGTAGGGCGAGGGCCTGTCCCTCGCCATGCTGCGATCGCGGAGAAACCCGCTCGCCTGCGCATATGGAAATTTCCGAGGGCCCCCGCGCGACAGAGCCTGAAACGCTCGCGGGGGACAGGCCCCCGCGCTACGGTAGCCGGAACGGCTCCATTTACCGTAGGACGAGGGCCCTCGCATGCCACACGCGCATGCGAGAGGGTTTCCCTCGCCATGCGTTTGGCTGTCAAACCTCATCACCTCTGTAGGTCAGGATCGCCTGATCCTGACCCGTTCGGGTGCAGGCGCACCCGAACTACAGAGGTGGGCCCGATGTTTTCCGAATCGTTCGAGGTCTCACGAAATCATTTTGACAACAACGACTTATGAAACACCCTCGTTTAATTATAATTCGCACGGTAACTATCACCGCTCGTTTTTCGCCGCTATTGTGTTTTCACAATAGCGGCTTTTTTTGTTTGACAAAAAAGTGCATTTTTGCTAAATTGAAAAGAGGATGATTCCGCTGGATAATGACGCTAGCAGAATCCCTTTTCTGGCGCGGGTTACCTCAACTCGCGCACGACTTAAACGACTAACCTAAAGGAGAAATACAATGATGAAACGAACCTACCTGATGACGCTCATCGCGTTGTTTTCGATGATTTTTCTCAGCTACGCGAGCGCGCAAGTTATCTTTTTCGCTGACTTTGAAGCCGATTCTTCCGAGGCTATCCCGGATGCCAGCGTCAATGACCCGGGCAGTTACGAACCGGAGAACCCCGGCATGGCATGGGAGGCAGCGTCTGATTTCCCCGAAGGCGGAGAGGGCGCGCTCCACCAGACCGTGGAAGGCTGCGGCAACTCCGGCAACACGCCGTTACCCGGCGTTGAGGATTTCACCGACGGTATCATTCAGGGTGTTTTCTCGTGGCAAGATGACGATGGCGTTGGATTCCAATTCCGCCGCGTCGGCGAAGACCAGGGCTATCTCGTCGCTTTCGGCTATAACGAGACACCGCAGATTGTCATCGGCAGCCTCGCCGATGGATGCTGCCCCTCCGGGCAATGTCTCGACCAGTGCAGCTGCGAAAACGGCGGCAATGAGCTCCTCGGCGTAGACCACGGTTTAGGCCCAGAGCTCTCGCAAGACAATTCTGTCGCCTACTTTGGGCGGGTTGAAGTGACTGGCACGCTCATCCAGGTCTGGTATATGCCGCTTGCGGATGTGCCGGATCTGTTTGTCGATTCCGGTGAACTCGGCGATCCGGTCGCGGAGTTCGATGGGGCAGACCACGGCGGACCCGGCAGTGTCGGCATTTGGCACGAGAGTTGGGGCAACGGCCGCGTCGGCAGTTTGCTTGTCACCGGTCCGGATGGCTTCTCCACGACAGATGTCGATCCGCGCGCCAAACTCTCCACGACATGGGGCGATGTGAAAAACAGTTATTAAGACGTGGACAGACGTAAATCTATCGTTTCCGGTAGGCGCGGTTTGAAATCGCGCCTACTGGTGACGTTCTGCGTCCGTCCTGAAAGTTCAGGCTGCGCGCTTTGCAAGTGCTTCTGAGCCTGAGCACGGCACGTTTTCGTGCCATCCTTCCTGACATACAAAGGAGCGATTTCATGAAGACGCAACTCATCTTTTCGATTCTGATTTTAGTGCTATTTGTTTCTTTTCACGCCGGTGCCCAGGTCGCCTTCTATGCGGATTTTGAGCCCGGCTCAAACGAGGCGAAACCGAACGCCGCTGTGAACGACATCAAGCGGTATAAACCGGAGAACGCGGGAACCATCTGGGGCGAAGCAGATTTCAAAGGCGGTAAACTCGGCGGGAAAACTGCGATGGCGCAAACCGCCGAGGGCTGCGGTATCTCTGGCAATACGCCGCTTCCCGGCGTTACAGACTTCTCCGATGGCATCATCCAAGTGATTTTCTCCTTCGGCGATGACGATAGTTTCGGTGTGCAATTCCGCAGAAAGGGCGATGATAAAGGGTATCTCGTCGTTTTCGGCTATAACGAAACGTCGCAAGTCATTTTCGCCGACCTCGCCGATGGATGTTGTCCCTCCGGGCAATGTCTCGACCAGTGCGGCTGCGAGAACGGCGGCAAGGAATTGGAAGGTGTTCCCCACGGGTTAGGCGGTGGGTTGGACCAGACGAATGCCGTCCCCTACTTGGGCCGCGTGGAGGTAAAGGGCAACAACGTCAAAGTCTGGTATATGAAACTTGAGGAAGTCAAGGACCTCCATGCTTCTTCCGAAGACCTCGGGGCTCCTATCCTTGAGTCGGACAAGGCGACGAACAAGTCGGCTGGGAGTGTCGGTATCTGGCACGAAAGTTGGGGCATGGGACGCGTGGATAGCATCCTCGTCACAACCGCCAGCGGCTTTGATGTTCATGTCAAAGACAAATTGACGACGACGTGGGGCGATGTGAAGAGCGGGTATTAGGCCGTGCCTATGCTCGGCGCGCGAGGGATAGGCCCTCGCGCGCGCCCCAGTTTGGCGAGGGAAACCCTCTCGGATGCGCGTATGGCATCCGAGGGCCCAAGCCCTACGAACCAGGAAACGGTTTTTGTCCCGTTCGTAGGTTGGCGAGGGGAACCCTCTCGCCTGCGCGTATGGCATGCGAGGGCCCTCGCCCTCCGGTGCGATGGAGCGTTTTTTTCACCGTAGCGCGGGGGCCTGTCCCCCGCGATCGCAGCATGGCAAGGGGAACCAGCTCGGATGCGCGTATGGCATCCGAGGGCCCCCGCCCTCCGGTGAGAAGGAGCATTTTTATCGTAGCGCGGGGGCCTGTCCCCCGCGATCGCAGCATGGCGAGGGACAGGCCCTCGCCCTACGGTGCAAGAGATGGTTATTTTGTTGCATTCGTAGGCTGGCGAGGGACAGGCCCTCGCCCTACGGTATATTGGCTTGGCGAGGGAAACCCGCTCGGATGCGCGTATGGCATGCGAGGGCCCTCGCCCTACGATTCAGGAGACGGTTTTCAGAAGACGGTTTTTAGGAGGCCCACCATGAAAGTTACAAACGTTGAACGTATTCTCGTAGATGTCCCCTTCACCCCGCGCCAACAGCAAATTACCACGCAAAGCGTTTCCACTGTCTACAACTGGTCCCTCCTTGAATTGTGCAAGGTGACGACAGATAGCGGGCATGTAGGTTGGGGTGAGACGGTTATCCACTATACTTATCGCCGTGTGAGCGATGAGAGCGTGGCGCGCGTGCTTGGAGAAAGTCCCGCCGCCCTCATGAACGATGATTCCCTCGGTGCCGGCTTGCAGATGGCACTTTTCGATGTGGTAGGTAAGATTTTAGAGGTGCCGGTGTATCAACTGCTCGGCATGCAGTGTCGCGAGGCTGTGCCTATTTCGTGGTGGAGCATTGATGCTTCGCCTGAGAGCTGGGCGGCGGAAGCGGCAGATGCCGTTGCGCACGGCTACACCAGCTTTAAGAATAAACCGCGCCCGTGGTGGGATATTATTGCGCAGGTGGAGGCAGTCGCGGCGGTTGTGCCGGACAATTTCAAGTTGGATCTGGATCCGAACGCTTCCTTGCGCGATGCCGATACAGCCATCCCGATTTTGCAGAAATTGGCGGCCTATCCAAACGTGGCGATGTTTGAGACACCGATTCCACAGAGTGATGTAGCGGGAAATAAGCAGATTCGGCAGGCTGTTGACAGGCCGATTGCGATGCACTTTGGTTCGCCGCCCTATACCACTTGCGTTCGTGAGGATGTGTGCAGTGGTTTCGTCATCGGCGGTGGGAAATCGCAGGTAATGCGCGAGGGGCAACTCAGTGCAGCAGCGGACATGCCGTTCTGGCTCCAGATCGTCGGTAACGGCTTGACGACGACGTGGGCAGGGCATTTGGGGAGTGTGCTGACGCATGCCACCTGGCCGGCGATTACCTGCATCAATCTTTATAGTGAGCACCTCATTACGCAACCGGTTCAGGTTTCGGAAGGCGTTCACAAGATTCCCGATGCGCCGGGGTTAGGCGTTGAGGTGGACGAAGACGCTGTTGAACGCTTCCGCGTCCCCGCCGAAAAGTTGGATGCTGAGGGTTACACGATTCATCCCGTGCCGGAGATAATCAAAACCGCTGTTTATCCTGATGGCAGTTGTATCCATATGGCGGGTGATGGGTTGGGTTATTTCAACGCTGGCAACGGCGAGGCGCAGGTAGAAGGCGCGCGTTTGGCGTTGACATTCAACGACGGTTCTGATGCGTGGGCAAAATTGTTTGCGCAGGCGGGCGAGGCACCGGTGCATGGGGAGTGGTAATGCCGCGAAGCGCGTCTCTTTCGTCAAGGAAGTCAATCCAAACGCCGTTTTTTTTATCCTAGCGTGATGGCCTGTCCCCCGCGAGCGTTGGAGCGCGCGGACGATGGCGAGGGACAGGCCCTCGCCCTACGATGAAGGGGCGTTTTTTTCCGTAGCGCGGGGGCCCTCGGATGCCAGACGCGCATCCGAGCGGGTTTCCCCCGCGATGGCTCAAGCACCGTTTTTTTTTCGTAGCGCGGGGGCCTGTCCCCCGCGATCGTCCATCGTCAAGTTATGTTTTTAGGTCCTACGGACTGAAGAGAACAAGAAACGTTTTTTTTCATTCTGTAGTTTGTGATCGCCTGATCACAAACGGTTCAGGAGCAGGTGCTCCTGAACTACAGGGCCTGGCGCGCGAAGGATGGCGAGGGACAGGCCCTCGCCCTACGGTAAGGCACGCCGTTTTTTCGCGTAGCGCGGGGGCCTGTCCCCCGCGATCGTTGGAGCGCGCGGACGATGGCGAGGGGAACCCGGCAGGCGTTGGGCCCACCTCTGTAGTTCGGGAGCACCCGCTCCCGAACGGGTCAAGATCAGGCGATCTTGACCTACAGGGGTGAGGCAGTCTGACACCAACACGCATGGCGAGGGACAGGCCCTCGCCCTACGGTGAAAGCGGCAATCAAGCCTGGCGAGGGAAACCCGTGCCGTTGGATGATTTATGAAACACCCTCATCTAACAGAGGAACTAGACATGGCATGCAAAATGTTAAAACGCAAAATTTACAATGCTCTCATCTGACAAAACTATTGCTTTTTTTTCAACGTATGCTATAATGATGTCAATTCACATGCTTAGGGAGAAAAATGAATAAAAATAGACTCATCTTTGGCATCACGCTTCTTTTTGTCGGCGCGCTGATTGCGGTGAGCATCAACCGCGCACAGAGTCAAAACGATATGGTGGTGAAGGGAAAATACCTCGTGGATACCGTCGGTGCGTGCGGACAGTGCCACACGCCGCGCGCGGGCGCAGCATTTGATATGGAGATGTATCTCGCCGGACACCCGGCGAATGCCCCGGCACCGCGCTACGATTTTAGCATGATGCGACAGGGCATCTTTTTGTTAACGGCTCCGACGATGAGTGCCTTCTCTGGCCCCTTCGGGACGAGTTTCGCCTCGAATCTGACACCGGATAATGAGACAGGACTCGGAGAATGGACAGAGGCGATGTTCATCGGCGCGATACGCACTGGGCATCATCAAGGCGAGGAGAGCAATCGGAAGATTCTGCCGCCGATGCCGACGAAGCATTACGCGGAAATGTCGGACACAGATCTGAAGGCGATTTGGGCGTATCTCCGCACGGTGAAACCTGTGAAAAACGAGGTGAGCCCCGCGCTCAATCAGCGAGGGCGGCCGTATTAAACCCGCGCTATTAAATTGGGAGAATCTTTATGACATCAACAAACGGGACGGCGCGCATCGCCGTTGTCGGCATGGGTATCGGCCGGCCGAACGGTGCTGCGCTTGCACGAAACCCACGCGGACAGGTAGTTGCCCTCTGCGACTTGGTTGAAAACGGATGCAAGCCTTCGCCGCCGATTTGCCGGACGAAGTCACCTTTTATACCGATTACAAGCAGATGTGCAAGGCGGACGACATTGACGCTGTCTTCGTGGGCACGCCGAATCAGTGGCACGTGCCGATTGCGTTGGAGGCGGTGCGCAACGGCAAGCACGTCATGGTAACAAAACCGCTCGCGGATTCGGAAGAAGCGGCGCAACAGTTGGTAACCGCAGCGGAAGCGGCGGGGGTTGTCAACATGATGTCCCTCTCCACCCGCTTCGGTGACAGCTGCCAATATCTCGGTAACCTTGCGCGCGGTGACTACTTCGGCGAGCTCTACTATGCTCGTGCGCGCAGCGTCCGTCGGAACGGCATCCCGGCTTGGAACCTCGGTTTCATTCAGCAGGGAGGCGGTGCATTCCGCGATATGGGTGTGCATGTGCTTGATGCAGTCTGGTGGCTCTTGGGATTGCCGAAGCCGGTTGCGGTGCTCGGTGCCGCTGGCGCGAAGTTTGGCCCGCGCGGACGCGGCTATTGGAACCGCACCCGGCCCCCGAAAGAGACTTACGAGCAATACGCGGCGGATGACTACGCCGGTGGGTTTATCACTTTTGAGAACGGACTCGGTTTGCAAGTCGAAAGTTTTTGGGCATCGCACCAACCGGACGAATTTCAGATAGAGTTGTTTGGCACGGAGGCGGGGGCGACGCTAAGTCCGCTACGCCTTTTCCGTACGGACGATGAGGGCATCTCCGAGGATATCAACGTGAATCTGCCGCCAGGGAAATATAAAGAGGCGTGGGATGCCATCGCTGCGCATTTCATTGAATGCATCCTTGACGGTGTAACGTGCAAGGCTCCCCTCCGCCATGGGCTGATTGTCCAGCAGATGATGGAAGGTCTGCTTAAAAGTGCGGAGACTGGGCGCGAAGTTCAACTTGACGTTTGATGCCCCTGCAATTCGCGAGCAGTCCGTTAAGACTGAGGGTGTTTCATATCGCGATGCACACCTGTAGGAGAGACCTCCCGGTCTCGATGCCGCCCAGTAGGAGAGCCCTCTGGTCTCGATGTTCCCGTAGCGCGGGAGCCCTCGGATGCCATCCGCGCATCCGAGCGGGTTTCCCCCGCGAGCACCATCGTCAAGATCTGGTCTCAATGTTCCCGTAGCGCGGGGGCCCTCGGATGCCATCCGCGCATCCGAGCGGGTTTCCCCCGCGAGCACCATCGTCAAGATGCTGTCTTAGGTCCTTTAGGTCCTACATGTCTATAGAAAAACGTGTCGGCCCTAGTCAAGGTCCTTTAGGTCCTTAATAACACACGCGCGGCCCTGGTAAAATCTATTAAGGACCTAAAGGACCTTAGCGTTCTTCGCGGGTGCGCGTGCTATAGACATTAAGGACCTAAAGGACCTAAAAGACGTTTTTTTCATCGTATTTGACAACAACGAGTTATGAAACACCCTCGTTAAGACTGCAATGTTTAGAGAGGCGTGACAATGCATCTGGATATACCAACGCTTTGCAATAGTTTTGCCGAGACAGGGTTCGCCATCGTGCCGAATCTGTTCACGCGAACCGAAGTCCAACGGCTGAAATCGGAGTGTGTTGACATTCTGGCGGCAGTCCAAGCAGATACGGGTGTGGAGAACGCTGCTGGACACGGCGTTTTCGTCGGTTTGGCTGCACGGAGTCCTGTCTTTCAAGAGGCAGTCGGCGATGCGCGATTGCTTGCTATTTTAGCGGAAATTCTCGCGCCGGATATTGAATTCTTGAGCGATAAATTCGTCTTCAAGAGCGCGTCCACGGACTTCGCGAGCCCGTGGCACCAAGATTGGCCCTATTGGCACGGCGCGCATAAAGTTTCTATCTGGGTTGCCCTTGACGATGCCACCGTGGAGAACGGCTGCCTCAAATTGTTCCCAGGTTCTCATAAATCCGCCATTATCCACGATGGTGATGCGAGTGATGGGCACGGGTTCGGCAATCGCCTTCGTTCCGATGCGGTGGATGAAACGCAAGCGGTGACAGCGGAATTGGAGGCTGGCGGTGCTGTTTTCTTCCACGATTTGACGCTTCACGCCAGCCATCCGAACCGTTCCGGCGCTGAACGCTGGGTATGGATTCCCACCTATCGGGATGCAAACGCCGAGGATAACGATTATCCGTGGGCAGTCGCCGCGAAAGTTGTCCGCGGCGAAAAACGAATCTGAAGAGAAGGAGATATGATGTTTAAAAATCTGAGTACCGGTGCTATTGGCATCCGGGCGAACATGCAAGAAGGCCTCGCATTAGCGAATGCCGCGGGGTTTGAAGGACTTGACCTGGGTATTGACGAGGCGAGCCAACTCGCGCAAGAACATTCTGTCCAATTTGTCAAAGAACTCTGGGCAGAAGCCGGCATCAAAATGGGCGGCTGGGGCTTCGGCGTGAATTGGCGCGGTGCCGATGCTGACTATTACGCCGGGTTAGCGCAGTTGCCGGCGCGTGCAGAACTCGCCGCCAAACTAGGCTGCTACCGCACGACTACCGTCGTCGGGCCCGCCTCAAACGATATGACGTATCAGGAGAATTGGGATTTCTCTGTCAAGCGGCTCCGTCCTGTCGCCGAGATTCTCAAGGAATATGGGCATTCGCTTGGACTTGAGTTCATCGGCCCGGCGACGAGTCGGAAGGCAGCCAAGCACCTGTTTGCTTATTCAATGGATGCGATGTTAGGGCTCGCCGCCGCAGTCGGCACGGGCAACGTCGGCTTGTTGTTTGATACATGGCACTGGTATACCTGCCGTTCCACGATTGACGATGTCCGGAAGTTGTCCCTCGCCGATGTTGTCTATGTGCATATCAACGACGCGCCTGCAGGCATTGACGCTGACGAGCAGATCGATAATATCCGGTGCCTCCCCGCTGAAACCGGTGTGATTCCACTCACTGAATTGATGCATGTCTTGACTGACATCGGTTATGAAGGACCGGTTACGCCGGAACCCTTCAGCAAAACGGTGAACGCGATGGAACCGGTAGACGCGGCGAAAGCCACGGGGGCATCGCTGGATAAGGTATGGGAAAACGCGGGGTTGTAGGTGACGAAATAGGGGATCTTTGTAAGAGGGTGTTTCATAACTCCGTTTCGGTATTTATTCCATCTTGGGGGCGGGCGAAAACTGAGCCCTCTTGGTAGGCGAGACCGGAAGGGTTCTCCTACCGGAAGGTGTCGGACCCACCTCTGTAGTTCGGGAGCGCGATGCGCCTGCCTCAGCACAGATTGCGGAGGTTGATGTCGGGCCCACCTCTGTAGTTCGGGAGCGCCTGCTCCCGAACGGGTCAGGATCAGGCGATCCTGACCTACAGAGCCTGGCGATCGCAGCATGGCGAGGGACAGGCCCTCGCCCTACGTGAAGGGACGGCGTTTTTTATCGTAGCGCGGGAGCCCTCGGATGCCACACGCGCATGGCGAGAGGGTCCCCCCCCGACGTTGAGCGATTTATGAAACACTATCAACGTAGATATCGGATTACGGAGAGAGACGTTCTTGCACGAGAAACGCGTGCGAAATAACAAAAATGCAACTTATCAACAAAGAAAACATCCTCGCGATGACAGACAAGTGGGAAGGCGAGAGATTTCCCGATGGCCGCCCGCGGGTTTCAGATGATATTCTCCAACGGATGAAGGCGATTAGTATTGAACAGGCGTGGGGTGTCCTCCACGGCAGCGGTTATCGGTTTCAGTTTGCTGGCGATTGGTGGAATCTTCACCCGGAGCGCGTTCTCGTCGGGAGAGCGGTGACGTGCGCCTTCGTGCCTGTCCGTCCTGATTTCAACGATGCCGTTTCGGCGCAGGGAGAAAAAGAGGGACGCGTCGGTGGACAAAATTCGTGGGTAATCGATACGCTGGTTCAAGACGATGTCATCGTCGTAGATCTGTTCGGCAAAGTCAAAGATGGCACGTTTGCCGGTGATAACCTCGGCAACTCCATCTACGCCAAAACCGGCACCGGGATGGTAATTGATGGCGGCATCCGTGATTTAGACGGCATCTATGAATTGCCGGACTTCGCAACCTTCGTTCGGGGTGTAGATCCGACTGGAATTGCGGATGTCACGTTGACAGGGATTAACACGCCGATTCGCATTGGGGAAGCGACTGTTTTGCCGGGCGATGTGGTGCTAGGCAGGCGTGGTGGTGTCATCTTTATTCCGCCGCACTTCGCGCAGCAGGTAGTTGAACGCGGCGAGGAGGTGCATCTCCGCGACCGGTTTGGGCATCAACGTCTGCGGGAAGGCAAATATACGCCCGGCGAGATAGATAGGAAATGGACAGAAGAGATTGAGGCGGACTTCGCGCAGTGGCAGGAAAACCAATGACAGACACACTCCAATCCGAAATTCACGCTATTTTACAGGGCGCGATACGAGATGCTATTGCGGCGGGAGAACTCTCTATCGCTGAGGTGCCAGAAATCCTGTTTTCGCCGACGAAAACGCCGGAACACGGCGATTTTGCTACGCCGGTTGCGTTGGGGTTGGCGAAACAGGCAAAAATGCCGCCTCGCAAGATTGCCGAGACGATTGTCGCGCGCGTTAACGTGGCGGCGCATCCGCATATCCGCGAGATTGACATCGCCGGGCCGGGGTTTATTAACATCCATCTTTCGGATGCGTGGCTTTATGAGACGCTTCGCACGATTGTCGCCGAAGGAGATACTTACGGCACCTGCAGCGAAGGTGCCGGGCAGCGCGTCCAAGTTGAGTTTGTCAGCGCGAATCCAACGGGACCGCTGAATATTGTGAGCGGGCGCGCTGCCGCTGTAGGCGATACCCTCGTCAATCTGCTCAACGCTGTCGGCTACGATGCCATCCGTGAGTTCTACGTCAACGATGCAGGTGGACAAGTGGAACGGCTCGGTGAATCGATAGACATCCGCTACCGGCAGGCGTTGGGGGAAACAGGACTGGAAATTCCCGAAGGCGGTTACGAGGGCGAATACCTGCGGGATTTCGCGCAGGATGTCGTCAAGGCGGCGGGTGACACGCACCTGCAGCTTGAGACAACCGAACGGGTATCCCTCTTCCGCGACAGGGGCATTGCGCACATCCGCGCGCAACAAGAGGCATCCTTGGAACGCTTCGGCGTTCAGTTTGATGTCTGGACAAGCGAGAAGGCAATCCGCGCAAGTGGAAAACCGGCGGAGATTCTCCAACTCTTTCGCGACAAGCAGTATCTCTATGAAGCGGAAGACGCAACGTGGTTTCGGATGTCTGACTTCGGGGACGATAAGGATTGCGTTGTCATCCGTCGCGATGGGGAATGCACCTATTTCGTGCCGGACGCGGCTTATCATCGCGATAAGTTTGACCGGGGATTCAATAAAGTCATCAACTTTTTTGGGCCGGACCATCAGGGGCACGTCAGTCGTCTCTACAACTTCGTGAAGGCACTCGGTTTGCCGGATGACTGGCTGGAGATTGCTATTATCCAACAGGTGAATCTCGTTGATGACGAGGGACAGCGGTTGGATATGTCAAAACGGCGCGGGAAGTTCTACACGCTAGATGTGCTACTTGACGAGCTCGCGGCGGCGATTGGGGAACGGTTCGCGGTGGATGTCGCGCGCTATTTCTACCTGATGCGCGCCAATAACACGCACCTTGATTTCAATCTGGAGTTGGCGGTTAGAGAGGCGAATGAAAATCCTGTCTTCTACATTCAGTATGCCTTTGCGCGGTGCTGGAGTATTTTCCAAAAGACTGCCGAGCATGGGATTACGCCGCTGCCTATTGACAAGGTTTCTTTGGAGTTGCTGACAGAACCGATGGCGCATGCGTTAATTCGGAAGTTGTCGGAATTTCCGGCATTGGTGCTTTTCAGTGCGGAGTCGCGCGAGGTGCATCGCATCGCGCACTATTTGCATGAGTTGGCGGGGTTATTCCATCCCTACTATAATCAGCATCGGGTGCTGGATGCCGAGCATCAGGAACGGACGCAGGCGCGGCTTGTCTTGACGCAGGCGGTGCAGACGGTGTTGAAAAACGGGCTGGCATTGTTGGGGATTTCCGCGCTGGAAAAACGGATGTAAGCTGTGGGGGGGCATAAATGGTTCAACGTCGCGGGGGACAGGCCCCCGCGCTACGGTTAAAAAAACGCCGCCCCATCCCGTAGGGCTTGGGCCCTCGCATGCCATACGCGCATGCGAGAGGGTTTCCCTCGCCATGCGTTTTGGTGTCAGAGCGCCTCACCCCTGTAGTTCAGGAGCGCCTGCTCCTGACCCGTTCGGGAGCGGGCGCTCCCGAACTACAGAGGGGGAAACCCTCATCGTAACGATGGAGATCGCGGGGGACAGGCCCCCGCGCTACGGTAGGTGGGGCGTGCGCTCATCACGTCTGTAGGTCAGGAGCGCCTGCTCCTGACCCGTTCGGGAGCGGGTGCTCCCGAACTACAGAGGGGGAAACCCTCATCGTAACGATGGAGATCGCGGGGGACAGGCCCCCGCGCTACGGTAGGTGGGGCGTGCGCTCATCACGTCTGTAGGCAGGAGCACCTGCTCCTGACCCGTTCGGGAGCGGGTGCTCCCGAACTACAGAAGGGGAAACCCTCATCGTGACGATGGCGATCGCGGGGGACAGGCCCCCGCGCTACGGTAGGTGGGGCGTGCGCTCATCACGTCTGTAGTTCAGGAGCGCCTGCTCCTGACCCGTTCGGGAGCAGGCGCTCCCGAACTACAGAAGGGGAAACACTCATCATCCTGATTTTAAACTTGCAATGCATTGCGAATTTAAGGTATAATCACATTATGACAACACTTAACCTGAAACCAACTCACAAAGCGATAACCGCCTATTATGCCGCACTCAACAGGTATCAACAGCACGGGGTAACCCACGAAACCGCCGTGCGCGCCGCCTTTCAAGCACTCCTCGAAGCCTGCACGCGACAACTTGACTGGACGCTGATTTGTGAACAGACACTACGCCTCCCCGATAGAAATCCTATCCGCCTCGATGGCGCGCTGCTCGACGAACATAGTTTGCCCCGCGGCACCTGGGAGGCAAAAGGCGTTAAAGGAGCTCTCCGCGCCGAAATCAATAAGAAATTCGACGCAGGCTATCCCCAGGACAACATCCTCTTCCAAACACCGGAACGCGCCATTCTCTATCAAAACGGACGCGAAGTGATGGACGCAGACATCACCGCACCGGAAACGCTTGTCACGGTGTTGCAGACGTTCTTTGCCTACGAGCGCGCGAACGCCGCCGAATGGCGCGCCGCCGTCGCACGCTTCAAAGAACTTGTCCCCGAACTCGGGGCGGAGGCGGCGAACCTTATCCAAACGCAGCACGAAACAAACGCGCAATTCCGCGCCGATTTCACCGCGTTTCACGAACTCTGCAAAACCGCCATCAACCCGAATCTCTCGGCGGCGGCTGTCCAAGAGATGCTCGTCCAACATCTTCTCACCGAACGGATGTTCCGCACTGTCTTCGAGGATCCGGATTTCGCCCACCGCAATATCATCGCCCGCGAAATTGAAAAAGTCCTCAAGGGAACACTGGCGAACTTCCTCAACCGCGGCCAACTGCTCCAAAAACTCACGCCGTTCTATCGCGAAATCGAACGCGAGGCAGCTACACTCGTCGATTTCTCGCAGAAACAGCACTTCCTCAACACCGTTTACGAGCAGTTCTTCCAAGGCTTCTCCGTGAAGCAGGCGGATACGCACGGCATCGTTTACACCCCGCAGCCTATCGTCGATTTTATGGCGAACAGCGTCCAGCATATCCTCCAAACCGAATTCGACCACGCGCTGGCAGATGAAGGCGTTCACATCATCGATGCGTTCGTCGGCACCGGCAACTTCATCGTCCGACTCATGCGCGACATCCCCAAGACGAAACTGGAGGCGAAATACCGAAACGAACTCTGGTGCAACGAAGTGCTGTTATTGCCTTATTACATCGCCACGCTCAACATCGAGCACGAATTCTACGCCGCCACCGGCACCTATCTGCCGTTTGAAGGCATCTCCCTCGTGGATACGTTCGAGTTAGCGGAAGACCGGCAGTTGTCGCTCTTAACCGCTGAAAACACGGCGCGTGTGGCGAAGCAGCAAGCCTCGCCGATGTTCGTCGTCATCGGAAATCCGCCCTATAACGCCGGGCAAATCAACGAAAACGATAACAACAAAAATCGGAATTATCCGACGCTGGAGGCGCGCGTGCGAGAAACCTATGCGAAAGACTCCACCGCAACGCTCAAAAATTCGCTCTATGACACTTACGTCAAGGCACTTCGTTGGGCTTCCGATAGGATTGGCAAACAGGGGATCGTCGCGCTCGTCACGAATAACAGTTTTCTTAGCGGCACCTCGTTTGATGGCATGCGGAAACACCTCGCTGAAGACTTTGATGCCATCTATGTCGTCGATTTGGGCGGCAATGCGCGGCGTGATAAACTTGTCGCTGATGCAAGCGTTTTTGGTATCCGCGTCGGGGTGAGTATTAATTTTTTCGTGAAAAACCCTTCCCGGCGATCGCGGGGGACAGGCCCCCGCGCTACGGTGCCTTCCGGTCTCGATGGGATCGCGGGGGACAGGCCCCCGCGCTACGGTAACGGGGAAAATTCCGCGCGCATCTTCTATTACCGCACCGATGACGCGTGGAACAAACACCAGAAATTCGATTTCTTGACGCAAACTGAACACGTTGGGAATGTGGACTGGCAAACGCTAGAACCCGATGCACGAAATACCTGGCTCACCGAAGGACTCAACCCTGAATTTTTGACGTTCATGCCGATAGGGAGCAAAACGGCAAAACGGGAAAAAAAGGAGCCCGCCGGGGTGATATTCCACCAGTTCAGCAACGGTTTGAAAACAAACCGGGATGCATGGGCTTACAACTTCAACCGCGATGCGCTCGCTGAAAACATGCAGCGCATGATAGGTGCCTATAACGCGCAGGTCTCCCAGTGGCGCGATAGGGACGACAACGCGGAGATAAGTGTTGACGATTTTGTCGATGCCGACTTGCGGAAAATCAAATGGAGTGGCGATTTGAAAACCGCTCTCAAAAAAGGGGTTTTCGCGGCGTTTTCCAATGAAAAATTGCGAACGTCTCTCTACCGTCCTTTCACCCGTTCTTTTCTGTTCTTCGACCGGCTCATGAATAACGGCACCTTTCTTCAGCCCTATATCTTCCCTACGCCGGAGACAGAAAAGGAAAATCTCGTTCTCTCTGCCGCGGGAACTGGGCATCGGACGGGATTTGGCTGTCTCGTCTCAAACGTCATTCCCAATGTAGATCTTGCCTATGAAAAAGGGCAGTGCTTCCCGTTCTACTTTTACGATGAAGATGGCACTAACCGCCGAGAAAACATCACCGATTGGGCATTGGAAAACTTCCGCAAGCACTATGGCGACGATACCATCACGAAATGGAACATTTTCCACTACACCTACGGTATCTTGCATCATCCTGCGTATCGCGAACGTTACGCCGCTGATCTCAAGCGCGATTTACCGCATATCCCCTACGCCGACGATTTCTGGGCATTTGCAAACGCCGGCGCACGGTTAGCGGAACTTCATGTCAACTACGAGGCGCAGCCGGAGTATCCGCTCACGTTTGTCGAAGATGCGACGCGGCAGTTGGATTTCCGCGTGGAAAAAATGAGGTTGTCCAAGGACAAGACCTCGCTTATCTATAACGAGTTTCTGACGTTGGAGGGGATTCCTGCGGCGGTGTTTTCGTATCGCTTGGGTCAGTATTCGGCGTTGGAGTGGGTGGTGAAGCAGTATCGTGTGAAGGCGGATGCGCGGAGTGGTATTGTGAACGATCCGAACGATGCGTCGAATCCGCGTTATATCGTGGAGCTCATCGGTTCGGTGGTTACGGTGAGTTTGGAGACGTGTAAGATTGTTGGGGGTTTGCCATCGTTTCGTTCGTGAAAAAAACGCCGTCATGTTACGTAGGGCGGGGGCCTGTCCCCCGCCATGCTGCGGTCTACCGGAAACTCGCGAGGGACAGGCCCTCGCGCTACGGAAAAAAACGCTGCTACGTTACGTAGGGCGGGGGCCTGTCCCCCGCCATGCTGCGATCTCTAGGCTCTGTAGTTCGGGAGCAGGCGCTCCCGAACTACAGTGGGCCCGATGCGCGCCCCCCCAACGGGGATAAAGCATCCGAGCGGGTTTCCCTCGCCATGCAACGATCGCGAGGGACAGGCCCTCGCGCTACGGTGAAAAAACGCATCCCCGCCATCGCGCGCGCCAGTTTCTGTAGTTCAGGAGCGCCTGATCCTGACCCGTTTGTGATCAGGCGATCACAAACTACAGAGTGGGCCCGATGCGCGCCAGGTTCTGTAGGTCAGGATCGCCTGATCCTGACCTATTCGGGAGCAGGTGCTCCCGAACTACAAACCGAGGAATTGACAATAGGACTACGTTATGCAAGAAAACAGACACAATCAAACGCCACGCGAAATCCGAAAAATTGATAAGGCGCATGTGTGGCATCCGCTTTTTCAACATCAACGGCTTGAAGAGACAGACCTGCTCGTCATCAAGTCGGCGCACGGGACGACGCTTGTGGACGAAGAAGGCAGGGAATATTTAGACGCATACTCGGCACTGTGGAACGTCAACGTCGGCTATGGCAGGCAGGAGATTGCGGATGCAGTCTACGCGCAGATTCAGCAGTTGCCGTATTATCCGCACTCGCAGATTAACGCGCCGGCGACGATGCTGGCGGAGCAGTTATCGGCGTGCTTGCCGGGCGATCTGAACCACGTCTATTTCTGCAACAGCGGTTCTGAGGCGAATGAGACGGCTATCAAGATTGCGCGCCAATACGGGAGGCAAACCTACCCGGGTGAGAATCGCTATAAAATCATCAGTCGGTATCGCGGGTATCATGGATTCACTTACGGCGCGTTGTCGGCGACGGGACAGGCGCGTCGGCGGAAGGCGTTTGAGCCGCTCGTCCCTGGTTTTTACCACGCGCAGCCGCCTTACTGTTATCGGTGTCCGTTAGGCTTAGCATCTTCTACTTGCAACGTCGGTTGCGCCGAGGACATCGCGCGGATTATTCAGTCTGAGGGCCCCGAGACGGTGATTGCCGTTATCGCGGAACCTATCATCGGTGGGGGCGGCGTGATTGTGCCGCCGGCTGAATATTTGCCGAAACTCCGCGAAATCTGCGATGCTTATGGGCTGCTGCTTATCCTTGACGAAGTGATTACAGGGTTTGGAAGGACCGGGAAGATGTTCGCATGTGAGCATTGGGGGGTCCAACCAGACCTGATTACGCTTGCCAAGGGGTTGACGAGCGGCTATGTCCCCCTCGGTGCGTGTGTTGCATCGACGAAGGTGTTTGAGGCGTTCCTCGGTGGGCCCGATGATAATAACGAGTTCGCGCAGGTTTGCACCTATGGTGGACATCCTGTCGCTTGCGCCGCCGGTGTGGCGAATCTGAACATTTTGCAGGAAGAACGTCTCTGGGAAAACGCCGATAAGGTGGGGAGTTATCTCCTTGAAAAACTGACGACGTTGAAAACTTTGCCTATCGTTGGTGATGTGCGCGGCAAAGGTTTGATGTTGGCGGTGGAGTTAGTTCAGGCTGATGGCGCGCATCTGGAAACGGCGCACACGAACCGTATCGTCGGTGCATTGCGCGAGAAAGGCGTTATCGTCGGTAAGATTGGACACGCCGTGGACGAACCGGAGAACATCATTTTCATCGCGCCACCGCTCATTCTCACTGAGGTTGAGGCGGATAGAATTTTTGAGACGCTCCGTGCTGTTCTCCGGTAGCAGGACGCTTGCAAACGTCTGCAAACGTTCAGGGTTTTCCCGAAAATCGGGGTGTTACGCGAGGTATTTATCGAGCAGGAAGCTGAGCCGTTGTCGCGCGGCAGGCGAAATTTTATCGGGCTGCGTGGCAATCGCGCCTTCAAGCGCGTTTTCACAGCTGCACGTTCGCTGAGTCTCGGTAATCTTCGCCACGGCACTTCGCACTGTCTGTTTTGATACCTCAACGTTGGCGCGGACATTGCCGAGAACCATATCGTTGGTGACAGCATCGTGTTCGGGATGCCAGCAGTCGTAATCGGTGGTGCAGGCGAGGAGCGCGTAACACATTTCCGCTTCGCGTGCGAGTTTCGCTTCCGGTGCCGCTGTCATCCCAATGATGTCAAATCCGAAGTGCCGGTAGACTTCGGATTCGGCGCGGGTTGAGAAGGCGGGGCCCTCCATACAGAGATAGGTGCCGCCCCAATGCACAGTCGCGCCTGCTTCCTCTGCGGCGGTATGTAAACACGTGCTCATAAGTGGACAGAAGGGGTGCGCGAGGCTCACATGCGCAGTGACACCCTCACCGAAAAAGGTGCTGTTGCGGTGTTTCGTGTTGTCATAGAGTTGCTCTGGCACGACGAAATGCCGCGGTTCGATCTCCAGTTTCAGACTGCCGACGGCACTGACGGAGATGAGATTTTCGACACCTAGGGTTTTCAAGGCGTAGATATTGGCACGGGCATTCACCTCTGAGGGGAGCGTCCGGTGCCCGGCACCGTGGCGCGGTAGAAAAACCACCGGAATTCCATCAAGGCTGCCGACGATGAGCGCGTCGCTCGGTTTCCCGAAGGGGGTTTCTACTTCGGTTCTTTCGATGTCGGTTAAGCCGTCCATTTGATAAAAGCCGCTGCCGCCGATAATTCCGATTTTAATAGACATACGTTCTCCTAAAAAGCGTTGGGATTGTGAGGTTCATCCTATTGTTTGTCGAGACCAGGAGGTCTCTCCTACTGTCTTTCAAGACTCCGGAATCCGTAGGGCGAGGGCCTGTCCCTCGCCACCTTGCAAGCCCCCGGGATCCGTAGGGCGAGGGCCTGTCCCTCGCCACCTTGCAAGCCCCCGGGATCCGTAGGGCGAGGGCCTGTCCCTCGCCACCTTGCAAGACTAATTGAGAAACGAAACATGGCACTTTTGCACTGTGGCAATTTAACACTTGAAGGCAAATCCAGCTCCGCTGTGGCCACCTATATCCGAGTGAAAGAGCTCGATCTGGTTTTCGATTTAGGCAGGTGTCCGATGCATTTTATCGGCACCAACAACGTCTTCATCTCGCATTTTCACTTGGACCACTATTTCGGGCTGCCCATCTATATCAGCCAACGGTGGCTTTCTGATATACCGCCGGGGAACATCTATGTGCCTTCAAGTGGGTTTCGCCAGTTGACACACATTTTGGATATGATTTCTGCACTGGATATGGGGCGACGCTGGGCATATAGCGTCACGCCGGTGCATGTGGGCGATGCGATTCCGTTTCGGCAGAATCTCATGGCGCACATTCTACCGGGCAACCACAGTGTTCCCGCTGTCTCTTACCTCATTTGTGAGGTTCGCAAAAAACTCAAGCCTGAGTTCCATGCATTGCAGGGGCATGAGATTGCCGCCCTCAAGCATTCCGGCACCGAGGTGACGACAGAGGTGCAGTTGCCGCTCATCGCCTATCTTGGTGACACGCGCGGGATTCCGTTGGATGCGCATCCGTTGCTTAAACAGTGCCAGGTTCTGATTTGTGAATGCACGTTTGTCCTGCCGGAGCATCGCGCGCGTGCGAAAAAGACGATGCACCTGCATCTCGACATGCTGCTGCCGATGTTAGCCGAACTTGAGAGTGAACATGTCGTGTTGACGCACTTCTCCCGCCGCTATACACCGGAACTTATCCGGCAGACAGTTTTCAACCGTTTGCCAGTGAAGGAACGTTCACGCGTTAAGTTATTCCTGTGAGGGAAGTTCTGGCAGGCGCGTTTTCCTTTCCCGTGAGGTTGTCTCTATTTCAAGGCACGTTTCATTTTCCCCCACGTCGTTGTCAATTTATGTGTCGCTTCGACGGCGAGTCCTTGCGTAGCGAGCTGCAAGAGTTCATCTTCAGACAACGCCCGGTCGAATATCATCACCTCATCAATAATTCCTTTGAAATAGCGATTTCCGCCGCAACAATCCACCCATGCGATATTCAGCGCGCCGATTTCTTGCTCAACGTGCGGAATATCGTTGACTCCCTTATCCAATCCGTTGGCATCGGTATAGATGTAAAGCGTCGCCTGCTTGGGTTCAATTGTCATCGCGGCGAGTGCCCATTCGTCTTGCGGAATTTCGGGTCCGCCGTCCCACCGCCATGTGTCAGCGGCGTTGTTATTCCAGACGTAGTGCAGGAAATCGTTATCGCCGAAGATGAGTTCGGTGGCAGTCGGTGTGCGCGAACCGACGATGCCTGCCCAGTCGTTGGCTTTCCAGCCGTTAATCCACGCGGCGTAAGTCGTTGTCGTGGTGATAAGGTTATAGTCGGGGATTTGGATTTTCTGTGAGCTGCCGTCAAACTTCGCGCCTTTCCCGACGCGTGCGTCTACCCAGGTCAGTTTTCCGACAGCTTCGCCATCGTCTTTACCGATGCTATCGGTTGCATCTCCATCGAGGGGCCAGTAGTTGACGAGGCCATCTTGCAGGTCCGCGGCGATAGCGATGTTGAGTGCCATGCAGAGGCAAATGATAACAAAGCCGGTGGTTTTAAGCGTTAACATAAGCGTTCCTCTCTGTTGTTCTGAGTCAGAATTTGTGGTGGGCCCCTCCTACAGTAAGATATCGGTTCCACCTCTGTAGTTCGGGAGCGCCCGATCTCGAACGGATCAGGATCTGGCGATCCTGATCTACAGAATCAGCGTGGCGATCGAACGATGGCGAGGGACAGGCCCTCGCCCTACGTGAATGGGCGGCGTTTTTTTCATCGTAGCGCGGGGGCCCTCGCATGCCATACGCGCATGCGAGCGGGTTTCCCCCGCGATCGTTGCATGGCGAGGGACAGGCCCTCGCCCTACGGTAAGCAGCACGTTTTCCCTCATCCCGCGATCGTTGCACGGCGAGGGACAGGTTTTCACACCGCCCTACGTGCTGTCCGAACGAGGCTTAGCTGCCGCTGCTGCCGGGATATGAATTCGCGTCCTGGTCAGATGTTCCTTCTTCTTGTTCTTGGTAGAAGAGGTATCCATCCTGGTCCTGGTCGAGTTCAAACTGCCGGACGATTTGTTCTGCTTCGCGGAGGTAAGGCGTGTCGCCCTTGGTGATGCTCATATATGCCTTGAACCCCTCGTAAGCGGAACCGAACTCCCGGATTGCGCGGTAGCAGATAGCCTGCTGGTAAACGGCTTCATTGCGCCATGTGGATTCAGGCGCGTTTTCAAAGAGGCTGTCGTATGCACGGATGGCGCGTTCGTATTCGCCGTTCTGCTGGTAGAGCGTGCCGGCGCGGTAGAGCGCGTCTGCGGCGGCGAACTTCTTATGCGATACCTCCGTGGCTAACGTTTCGTATGCCTCAATGGCCCTGGGATAGTTTCGGAGTTTCTCCCAGTTGCTCGCTACCTGTTGGAAACTCTGGACAACCAGGTCAGCCATGCCCATGCGCCATCTATCCGCCGGTGTAATCTTCCTGCCGGATTTTTCGTATTCCACCGCTTTCTTACTGCGATTCTGCTCAATTTCGTCCATCAGCTGCTTAATATCTGTCAAGACATCGGCTGTCTGCTTCAGGAGTGTTGAGGCTTGCGATGCTTCGTAAGATTCGGGGAACTTTTCGGTGACAGCGACGAATGCGGGCCAGCCGCCGGTGTAGTCGTAGAGTTCGTAAAAATAGATGTTGCCGATCTGGAATTGCGCCTGCGGTGCTTTGGCGTGTTCCACGAATTCCTCGCCCATCCGTTCGTAATTTCGGATGGCTTCGGGATAGTTTTCCAACGCTTCGTATGCCCGCGCGACTTCGTAGAGTGCATCGGCAGCGATGTTAAAGGTTTCGTCCTTCGGATCCGCGTCATAGAGTGCCTTGTAGTTCTGGTATTCGGCACGCTTATCCTTAATGATTTGGCGGTTCTTCCGGATGTTCGCCGTTCCGCTTTTCGCCTCGTTGGCGTAATAGCCGGTGGGTGCAAGCGCGACGATTGCCTGATAATGCTCGGTGGCTTTATCCCACTCATACTGCCGTTTATAGATTTCCGCAATCTGGTAGTGGGCGCGCTGGGCATATTTGCCCTTGGCATCACGTTCGATGACTTCGAGATAGAGTTGCATCGCGCGAGCGTAGCGTTTCTGCTGCTCGGCACGGTTTTTCTGCATTTTTCCCGGGTCTTCGTCCTGCACTTTCATCGATGCCGCTTCGTTAAAAGCGTTATCGGCGTTCTGCAGTTTCGCGCCGAGTGGGACGATGCTCACACCGCCTGGCCCACAACCGACGAACAGCGTCGCAGTCAGCAAGGCGATGATGAGGAACATGGGGGTAAACCGGTTCATTGTTATCCTCCTTAAGGTTTGCGTGCCAGCATTTTTCAGCTGGCGTTTATCGAATTATATCAGCATTCCGTTCATTATTTTATTTATTATACCAAATGTGCAAAAATTGTCAAGAATTTTTTTGAGATTTTTTGTCTGCATCAGGATTTTAAAGTGCTTGACAATTTTTTGAAAATATGTCAAAATAGAGATATCTTGAATATAGGGAGGCGAATTATGGAAAATAGTGCATACAATGTCGGCGTTGTCGGTGTTGGAAGGATGGGCGCGAATATTGCCCGGCATCTGAACGATGATGGATTCAATGTCACCGTCGTTTACGATGTGGCCAGTGAACGCGCGCAGGAGCTCGCCGCGGAGCTCGGCGCAGTTGCGGCGGATACGTTAGCGCAGGTTACGGCGCGCGCCGACTATATCATCACCGTTGTTACGGACGATGCGGCGATGCGCCAGGTCTTCGCCGAAAATGCGGATGACAGCCTGCTCACCGGTTCGTGCTGCAAACTCTTCATTAACTGCGCCACGATTAGTCCGCATGTTCACGTTGAGGTGGAACAACTCGCGGAAAGGCACGGTGCGGAGAGCCTTGAAGGGTGCATGGCGAGTAGCATTACGCAGGCGCGGGAAGGCACACTCTATCTGATGTGCGGTGGAAAAAAAGAGACGTTTGAGAGGGCACGCGCCATTCTCGATTCGATGAGCATCTCCCTCCGTTATATCGGCTCGGCGGGACAGGCGGCGCAAGTCAAGGCACTTGTCAATATGGTGATGAACATCAACACGGCTGGGCTCGCTGAGGGCCTCGGCTTGGGTGCCGCGCTTGGGTTGGACCTGGGGATGTTACAGCAGGTCTTCGCGCAGACCGGGGCAAACTCTCGCGTGTTGGAGACAGATGGCGAAGACATGGAGTCCCGGGACCACGAGTGCTATTTTTCGGCGGCGCATGCATCGAAAGATTCGGGCATCGCGCTGGATTTAGCGGACGCGGCTGGCATTGCTCTCCCACTGGCGCAGGCGACGAAAGCGCAGTATGACAAGATGATTGAAATGGGATTAGGCGAATTGGATAAATCCGGTGTCGCTGAATTGACGTTCCCCGGTCGCGGAGGACAATCGTAAGTGTGGATGTAGGCAATCGTGCCTCAAGCAAGAACGTAGTCAACGTAATCTGAGGGTGTTTCATAAGTCCGTTTCGGTATTTATTCCGCCTTGGAGGGCTGGCGAACACCAGAAGGCATCGGGTCCATCTCTGTAGTTCGGGCTCGCCTGATCCCGAATGGGGCATGGAGAGGAGAACCCCTCCCTGGCCCGTAGCGCGGGGGCCTGTCCCCCGCGATCGTTCGATCTGCGCGAAAAACGCACACTGGCCAAAGCCGTTTCCCCAATCGAGGCACGGCGAGGGACAGGCCCTCGCCCTACGGGCCAGGGCGGCGTTTTTTCACCGTAGCGCGGGGCCCTCGGATGCCACACGCGCATCCGAGCGGGTTTCACCGCGACGTTGAGCGAGTTATGAAACACCCTCAACGTAATCTGGCAGTGTCAATAATGGCATCGGTGGAGAGACATGCAACGACAAGAAGTGTCCGCTGAACGCATTGGGAAAGACGAAAAACTCAGAGGCGTAATCCTTGCCGGCGGTTTAGGCACGCGCCTGCATCCGCTTACCAAAGTGACGAGTAAGCATCTGCTGCCGGTGGGTAACGAACCGATGATTTTTCATTGCGTCAAGCAGTTCACCTCGGCAGGCGTTACGGATATCCTCATCGTGACGAATCCGGAGTATGTCGGCGATTTTGCGAGGGTTCTTGGTGGCGGTGCCGAGTTCGGGTGTGAGTTCACCTATCGCGTGCAGGAGGAGGCTAAGGGCATTGCGCACGCGCTTGCACTAGCGGAGGGATTCGCTGCCGGTGGCAGGATTGTCGTATTTCTGGGCGATAACGTTTTTGAATCGCCTATTCAGCCCGCGGTTGCGGATTTCCTTGCGCAACGAGAGGGTGCGCGCGTCATGCTCAAGCAGGTGCCAGATCCTCGGCGTTACGGCGTTGCGGTTCTGGACGACAATCGCATCGTTGCGATTGAGGAGAAACCGCCGCATCCGAAAAGCGATTACGCGGTGGTAGGTGTCTATTTTTACGATGGGGCTGTTTTTGACATTATCCGCACGATTGAACCCTCGGCGCGCGGTGAATATGAGATAACGGCTGTCAACAACGTTTATCTCCGCCGTGGGCTGCTTGAATACAGCGTCGTGCAGGGAAGGTGGGTTGACGCTGGCACGTTTGATTCGCTAAATGAGGCGCATCATATTTTGTTGTAGGTGGGCATCGGGACCGGGAGGGGAAGTCGGGAGCGGGAGGTTTCGCCTACCCGTTCGGGAGCAGGTGCTCCCGAACTACAGTCATATTGCATCGAGACCAGGAGGTCTCGCCTACGGGACCGGGAGGTCTCTCCTACGGTAATTTTGATAATGGCATTGGTAAATAAATGGTGAATCACTCAGAAACTTTGTCCGAACACATTGCGAGAGAGGAAAACCCGTTTCTCTCGATTGTTGTGCCGGTTTACAACGAAGAGGAGAACGTTCGTCCGCTGTTTGAAAAAATTCGGGCGGTGTGCGAGGAAATCTACGTAACCTACGAGGTGTTGTTCGTAGACGACGGTAGCCGAGACGATACCTTCGCGGTGCTTTCTGCATTGCACGAGGAGCTGTGCTCGCGCTTCCAGAGTGAGGCAGCGGGTGAATCTTATCCGGTAGGCGCGATTTCCAAGCGCGGCATCTTGCGAGTTCTGCAATTTGAGAAGAATGCGGGACAGACGGCGGCGATGGCGGCAGGGTTTGAATATGCCCGCGGCGAATACATCGTCAGTATGGACGGTGATTTGCAGAATGATCCGGTTGATATTCCGCGCATGCTGCGGGAGCTTGACAAAGGCTATGACCTGGTTTGTGGCTGGCGGAAGGACCGGCAGGATAAGTTTTGGACTCGGCGCGTGCCTTCTGTCGCAGCCAATTGGCTTATCGCCAAAATAACGGGGATTCCGATTCATGACAATGGGTGCTCGCTGAAGGCATATCGGGCATCGATTATCAAACAGGTGCCGCTTTACGGCGAGATGCACCGATTTATCCCGTTGATGTCGCGGTTCGCCTGCGCGATAATCACCGAAGTGGCAGTCACACACCATCCGCGTCGTTTCGGGGAAAGCAAGTATGGGCTCGGCAGAGTATGGCGTGTGATTTTGGATATTATGGCGTTCGTGTTTATCCTCATCAGTTTTCCGGTCCGTTCGGAAGACCCGAGGTTCAGCGCACTGCGGCGTAAAAACCCGAAAACAAATGTGTGGTTAGTCACGGGGTGCCTCAGTATCCCTTTTTTGATTTTCGGTGGTAGAATCGCGCTGACAGATCCGTTTCTCCTTCCGATGGCGGTGACGCTTTTGGTCTACGGGTCCTGCATGATTCTCATCGGTTTGATGACGAGCCGGGCACTCACGCGGGCGCAACGTTCGGCGGATTTGGGCATGCTTGCGCGGTTCTTTAAGTTTTTCTGTAAGCGGCGGCCAATCAGGGTTTTCGGTCCCATCGGTGTGCTACTGTTCGTGTCAGGTTGCATTCTCCCGCTGCTGTCCGGGGGAACGCTGATCATCTATGTGATTAAGATGCTCGTCCTGCTGATAGCGTTGATAAAAGCGAGTATCGTGGTGTTCTGGTTCGGCTTGTTCGGTGAGCTCGTCTCGTTTGCGAATGCGGATAAGGTGAAGGATTACAAGGTGGCAACGTTGCTTGGTTCGTAAACGTTGATTGCATCAAGACCAGGAGGTCTCTCCTACCGAGGGATGCATCGAAACTTCTGTAGTTTGTGATCGCCTGATCACAAACATGTCAGGTCTCTCCTACCGGGGGGAGAATCGAGATGCGGGAAGCTATTGCATCGAGACCGGGAGGTCTCTCCTACCGGGACGTTGAGACTGGACGGGAAGGAAAGGGTGGATGTTTTGGATACGCATGCCGATAATTGGCGCGCCGAATTTCCGGTAACCGAAAACTATATCTATATGAACCACGCCGGGGTCGCGCCGTTATCGCGGCGGGTGCGGGAGGCGATGACAGCGTTTGTGGAAGATGCCACCGTGAACGGTGCGGTTCATGCTGACATTTGGGCAGAAACGGCGGAAGAGTGCCGTGTTGCAGCGGCGCGCTTTCTTAATGCCGACGCGGCTGAGATTGCGTTCATGAAAAATACGACGCAAGGGATTCTCATCGCAGCGAACGGTATTGATTGGCGCGCCGGGGACAACGTCGTCACAACGGCGGTTGAGTTTCCGGCTAATGTTTACCCTTGGTGGAGCTTGAAGGAACGCTACGGCGTTGAGACGCGCATGGTGCCGGAACGCAATGGATGCATCGACATTGCTGATATTGCCGATGCCGTGGATGCGCGCACCCGCGCCGTGACGATTAGCCACGTTGAATTCGCCTCCGGGTTCCGCAATGACATTCGGGCCATCGGCGAGTTGTGCCGAGCGCGCGATGTCTGGTTCATCGTTGACGCGATTCAGAGCCTCGGTGCAATTGAGGTTGATGTCAAGGCGGCGCACGTCGATATCCTCGCCGCCGATGGACATAAGTGGCTACTTGCACCGGAAGGAGCGGCGATTTTCTATTGTGCCGCCGAGAAATTGGAACGGCTCATTAACACCAACGTCGGATGGGCAAGCGTTGTGAATCCGCGCGATTTTCTTAACTATGAACTGACCCAAAAACCGGACGCGACTCGGTTTGAAGAGGGCTCTTACAACAGCGTTGGTTTGTATGGGCTCAAGGCGGCGATTGAATTGTTGCTGGAGGTGGGCATCGCTAATGTTGCGGCGCGCGTTTTGAGGCTGACAGCACATTTAATGGCGGGGTTAGAGGCGAAAGGGTATCGCGTTGTCACGCCGAAAGCAGATAGTTCGCGGGCGGGGATTGTGATTTTTGAAAGTCCGCGGCATGCGCCTGCTGAGATTGAGGAGCTGCTTCGCGATGAACGTATCATCACGGCGGCGCGCGGGAGCGGTGTCAGAGTCTCGCCGCATTTTTACAACACGGAATTGGAAATAGCTCGTTTGTTAGAGGTGCTCCCCGTTTTGTGAAACAGGATGTATGCAAGATGCGAGTTGGAGAAAAACAAGCAAGGAAGGGTAAAAATTGATTAGACAGAGACAAAATAACGTTCGCGGTTACGCGTGCTCCTCGTTCTGGGTGATGCTCGGTTTTCTGGTGATGCTTGGGAGTTGCACGGTGCCGGGTGGCAACCAGAAGATTAGCAAGATCCGCCTCTCCGTCCAAAATCCGCTGCCTATCCATCGGCAGAATGTTCCGATCGTGCTAACGGGCGAGTATCTCCGGAAAGTCAATTCGGATTTTTCCTTTAAGGCGTATTCCGTGGTTGTTGGGAAAGCCCCTCAGGAACGGATGCTTTCGTCACAAGCCGATGACTTGGACTACGATGGTGAGCGCGATCAGCTCAGTTTCTTGCTGGATTTGGAACCGGAGGAGACAAAGGAGATTTCCATTCTTTATGACGCTACCGTGGAGGCGGCATTAACGTTGGAACTCAATAAACAGACGCGGGCGGGCATTTTTCCGGAACTTAACGCCGTGGCGGCGATGGAATCCAACCTCATTGCGTATGTTTTGAAACCAGACGGTGGTATCGTCGCGTATGGCAAAAAACGGGCGGAACTCTTCAGCATTGATTCGGTGTTTCAGTATGAGTTGGACTCGGGGCAGCCGCTTTCCCCCGACTTTCGTCTCCATTTTCAGAGCCATAATATCACCCTCGGTCAGCAGGTTGAGGTGAAGGTTGAGAAGCCGGGGCAGCAGTGGGTATTGTCAGACCTGGCGAATCAAGGCACCTACTTTATCCGCAAATCTGAGGAGCAGCTCAACTTTTCCAAATCGATTGGGTTATCGTTGAACGCGCTCACAAATGACGAGGGGCCCATGGTGGCGTTAACGCCAGGGGATGGGCTCATTGGGTGCGGCGGGTTTGCGCTGTGGGATAAAGCGCGCTCGGCGTTGATTCCGCTGCCGATGGAAGGCGACTACGTCCGAATTCTCGCGAACGGTGCAATCCGGTCGGTTGTGCAACGAATCTTTCCGAACTTGCAGCTTGATGGCAAAACGGTCCGGTTAACGTCAACCACTTTCATTTATGGTGATTCGCCGTGGATTGAACAGCACATTTATGTGAAGGGCCTGCCGGCGAATTACGCTATCGTCACGGGCATTCCAAAGTTGGGCGGCACATCTGATGCCAATGAAGAGCAGGGATGGCTGTGGAGTTGGGGGACAGATCCGACGGGACTCGCTCCTCTCGGTGTGGCACTTATCTATCCGCCAACAGAGGCGAATAAGTTAATTGATACGCGCCTAGGGGGGTTGTCGTTGACATTGACACCCGATGCGGAGGGGCGGCTCAGTTATCGCGCGTTTGCGATTTGGGGTGGCGGCATTGATGGCATTGATACGGAGGTTGAATTCGCGCAGCACGTTCAACTTACCGCTACCGCGATGAAGACACCACCGAAGATTAAATCTTTGCCGCCAGAAGAAAAGTAGGAGGGATGTTGAGGGGATGCATCGCGAGTTCTACCGTAGGGCGAGGGCCTGTCCCTCGCCATCCAGCGATGCCTCGTGAGTTCTACCGTAGGGCGAGGGCCTGTCCCTCGCCATGCAACGATCGCGGGGGACAGGCCCCCGCGCTACGGTGAAAACAGAGCCGCCCGCGCAGCCCGTAGGGCGAGGGCCTGTCCCTCGCCATGCAACGATCGCCAAAAACCGCAAACTGGAGAACCATTCATGTTAAAAAAAGAGGAATGCCTAGAAATCATCGCCAAACATCGCACGAACGAGGTTGTCATCACGACGATGGGAATGAGCGTGCCGTGGGCGAAGTTGTCAACGCATCCGCTAGACTACGCCTCTGTCGGCAGTGCGATGGGACATGCCGCCGATTTCGCGCTCGGTATTGCGCTAGCGAGACCGGAGAAGGAAGTTATCGTGTTGAATGGCGATGGGAGTATGTTGATGTGCCTCGGCACGCTGGCGACGATTACGGGGCTCCGCACGCCGCCTTCTAACTACATGCTGTTCGTGTGCGACAACGGCACTTACGAGGTTACGGGCAATCAACCTGTCCCCGGCAACCGCGGTTTCAGTTGGCCGACGATTGCGACAGGTGTCGGTTTTCAGCAGGTTTATGAATTTTCGGAGGCGGACGCGCTTGATGCTGCTCTCCCGGAGCTCTTGAATCTGAAAGGGAAACGCGCGAAGGAAGCGGGGCCTGTCTTTGTCAATCTGAAGATTGCGCAAGCGGCGGAGCCGCCGCCAGATCGGTGGGGTGGTTTTCCGTATCCGTATTTGCAAGAATCGCTTGCAGAATCCACGCATCAATTAAGACGCGCGCTTGAATGCGATGAGGTTTGATGATGTCCACGAAACTAGAGAAACGTCGTCTCGGGCGCACGGAGATGCGTCCCAATTCGCTTGCACTCGGTGCGGCGTGGTTATGGCGAAAGCCTGATGCCGAAGTCATCGGCGGCATCCGACGCGCGGTTGAGCTGGGTATCAACTATATTGATACGTATCCGGGGCATGCGGAGCATCTTTGGGGTGAGGCTTTGTCAAGGTGTCGAGACCGGGAGAGCTCTCCTACTGAATTGCATCGAGACCAGGAGGTCTCTCCTACGGGAAAGCATCAGGACCGGGGGATTGCGCCTACGGTATTGCATCGAGACCAGGAGGTCTCTCCTACGGGGACGTTGCGTGAGCAGATTTACTTGCAGGCGAAGGTTGGCACGCACCCGGAACGGCGGAAGGATTTCTCGGCGGATGGAACGCGGTGGAGCGTGATGAATAGCCTCAAGCACCTTCGCACCGATTATCTGGATGCAGTGTTAATCCATGACCCGGAGGATATGGAGAGTGTGTTGGCACCAGGGCGCGCGTTGGATACGCTGGTGGAGATGAAAGCGGAAGGCTATGTGCGGCATATCGGTGCCGGGGTCCGCTCACACGAATTCCATCGGGCGTTCATTGAGACAGGACATATTGACATCATCCTCACTTTTTTGGACTACACGTTGTTGTCACAATCGGTTGCGGAGACGACGTTGCCGTTGGCTCGCGAGCATGACATCGGCATCATCCTCGCGAGCCCGTTGGGGATGGGGAGTTTGACCGGGGTGGAGCCGAACGTTGCAGATGAACGTCGGCGTAATCCGGATGCTGAGCCCAAAGCACATGCGATGTGGAAATGGTGTCAGGAACGCGGCGTGAACATCCGGCATCTGGCGATGCAGTTTTGCCTCGCTGCCCCGATAGATGGCGTTGTGATGTTCGGTCCCGCGGATACCGCGCAAATCAACGATGGCTATGAAGCCGCCACTGCCGAGATTCCTCCCGAAATCTGGGAGGCGTTTGAGGCGGAATTTGGCATCACGCGCGGAATGTAAGGAGGGCTCTCCTACCGCCCGCGTTTTAACTGAGGGTGTTTCATAAATCACTCAACGTCGCGGGAACAGGCTCCGCGCTACGGTGAAAAAAACGCCGCCCTTCACGTAGGGCGAGGGCCTGTCCCTCGCCATGCGTTTTGGTGTCAGACCGCATCACACCTGTAGGTCAAGATCGCCTGATCTTGACCCGTTTGTGATCAGGCGATCACAAACTACAGAGGTGGGCCAAATGCCTTCCGGTATTCGCCCGCCCGCCAAGGCAGGATAAATACCGAAACGGAATTATGAAACACCCTCTTCTAACCCCCTCTCACTCCCACTGCCAATTCCGAGGCGAACGCCTTCACCGCCGATAACAATGCAGCTTCATCGTCCTGATGTTCTTCAATCACGTTGACGATGGCACTGCCGACGATGACACCGTCGGCGACTTGCGCGGCCTGTGCAGCCTGCGCAGGCGTGGATACACCGAAGCCGACGCTGATAGGTTTGTCCGTGTGCTTGCGGAGTTCGGCTATCATCGGTGCGACTTCCTCGGACAGCGTTGCCCGCGCCCCTGTTACCCCCGTTAACGAAACGCAGTAGACAAACCCGGTGCTGACAGATGCGATGCGTTGCATCCGTTCCGGCGGGCTTGTCGGCGCGACGAGGAAAATGGTGGCGAGGTTATATTTCGGCGCGGCAGCTAGCAGCGGTTCAGCTTGTTCTGGCGGCAGGTCTGGGACGATGACACCGTCAACGCCTGCTTCCTGTGCGGCTTGGCAGAACGCCGTTTCGCCCATCCGGAAGATAGGGTTGTAGTAACTCATCAAGGCGATGGGGATGTCAGTCTGCTGACGGAGCGTTGCCACTTGTGCCAAGATTTGCTGCAGCGAGATGCCGTGTGTGAGCGCGCGTTCGCTGGCGCGTTGGATGGTTGGCCCGTCTGCAATCGGGTCAGAGAAAGGCACTCCGAGTTCGATGAAGTCTGCGCCTGCTTCCTCCAGTGTGAGTAGGAGTTTGCTCGTAAGTTCAGGCGTTGGGTCTCCTGCACAGAGGTATGGCATGAAAGCGGGTGTCCCTCGGCTTTGGAGTTGCTGGAATTTGTGGTTGATTCGGTTCATAGTTGTGGAATTTTAAGTCTTGCGAACCAGAGTGTTACATCTGTTGCAGAGCGAGATTTTTCTGAAACCGCTCAATTGCTTTTTCAATGCGTCTTCTTTCGTCAGGAATCTCTGATTCCCGGACCCCGAAAGCACGTCTCAGGGCAAAAGGAGGCACTGGACTAATGATCATGTGGCATCGTCCGCACAGCGTGATTAAATTGGACAAGTCATCTGTTCCACCTCGGCGACGTGCTTTGATGTGGTGGACTTGAGGGGACTTGGGGGATTTTCCACATGCTTGACAGATTCGTTTATCTCGTCTAAGCACGGTGGCACGAATTGCCTGATTCATGGTTTGCTCCCTCATGCTTCCGTTCGCGATTTTGCCGAAGTGGCAATGCGTTCAGTTACCCATTCCTGCACCAGCGTTGCGGGTGAAGTTCCGCGGGCGTTCGCGAGCGTCTTCACCACTTCCGCTTCGTTGGGGTTTAATCGCACGGTGACTTTGGTTTCAAAAACGGGTTCGGTGACTTCCTCGAGTTCGTCCTCAAAATCAGTCAGATCGTGCGTATCCCAGAACTGCGCGAGTTCTGGGATGGAGTCGGTTTGGGGGATTTTGGAACGGTTCATTGGTTCCTCCGCTATCGCTATGAGATCAGGAGACGTTTTCCTGGAACCAATCCAACGACGGCCAGATTTCGTAGAAATAAAGGATTAATTCTTCCGCCCTCTCGCGAATTTCGTTGACATCCCATCTGTCATGCCTGTATATCTCCTTATTCAGTTTCAAGCGTGAATGCTTATTTAAAATTTTTTTCTTCTCGGCGAATTCCTTATCGCGCAGACGGGAGTTGAGCTGCCGTGTGACGAGCGTTAGGTTGCCTATACTTTGTAAGAAATCATCTCTCACTATCGCCAAATTAAAAGCATGCAAATAGGATTCTTTAGCCAACGCATCCCTGGAAGGTCTTCCGAAATTTGCCTTCTTCACTTTATCGGCATCAGCAAAGAATTGCGGGTTTTTCACTATATAGTCGTCAGTAAAGAGTTCCTTGTAGTGGAGTAGAACACCCGCGTCTCCAACTTCGCTGTTGAGATAGAGGCCGTCCTTTTCGCGGACGATAGTTCCGGCGACTGGTAAACACCAAGTTTTTTTCCAATTTTTTGGCATTACGTGTTCCAAGGTAAAATTAGCGTCGTTAAAAACTGCAGGTTCTGTGAACTGGTCTTCACTTATTTTCATCTGTTCAATCCGGTACAGGATGTAACGAATGAGTCTTATTTTGATTTGACCTGCTGTTTCAAACCAATGCCTATGCAACACAGCTTTGATAGTCATATTGTCGGGAAAAACGACAGTATCCTCGTCAGGAAAGAGTGTTGGAGATTCGTCGTATTGAATGTGCAGTGCAGGTTCAACCTCATCATCACTGGGATGCCTTAGTGTATCTGAGGTTTCCTTAACTAGGCGTTCTATGAATTTTCCAACACTAAAATCTTTTCCAAGTTCTTTAACGAGTTTAGAAAAGAATTGGTTGAAATTTTTCACGCCGCCTTCGCCGCGACAGCACAACATACGCCGGATTGTGTAAGACTCCAGAATATCAAAGACGTGCTGAAGTGCGTCCCCGGATAGTCTTACTTCGCACGTTACAAATAAGATAAACGGATGCAGCGTTGTGAGGTTGAAGATTTGATAAAACTTCATTCTCCGACCGATTTCCGAATCATCGTTGCAATCGGTCATTTCCTGATAAATCTCTGAATATCGCTTTAATTCGGAAAATTCGTGTTCTATGCCGAGGCAGTTATCCTCTAGTCCCCGACGATACCGCCGCTGATACGCCTTAAACTCCGGTCTAACCTGCTCTGTTCCTAGTTTTGCCATGAGAAAGTGCTGGAGGAAGAGTTCGGAGGAGGTTCCCGAATTCTTTACTTCTGGATCCCAATAGGGAGTCTCAAAGTGTGCCCAGTACCGGTTATAGAATGTGTCTCTGTCTGCACCAGCCCTCAGAAATAGGTTATTCCGGAGTAAATCAAATTCAAGCAGACGTTTTCCTCTTGCATTGATCGACTCAAATATCTTTTCGGGTTCATCATCTGGACCCAGCGATATTTGAACCAGACCAAAGTCATGCAGAATTGAACGAAATAGGGCAAGTAATTTCTTTTTTTCGCCGTTCGCGTAATCCGCAATCTCATTTTTGAAATAGCAAAATGCTGAATGAATGCGGCTATCACTAGAACCTGCAAGTCCCTCAACTAGTGATTGGAATGCCTCTCTATCAAACTCGGTTGGAACAAGTTTATAGCGCTCATCTTCACTGAGCAGCATCCCTGAATTCTGTATGTAGAGGTTTACGTCGTTTGCAATGTCATCATAATTGTGTGCTTTGGATATATCTTTCAGCGCACAAAAGATAATTTGAAACGTTGTAAGACGTTGTTGCCCATCAATAATTTCATATTTTGGGACTGTCCCGGCACTTGTCATCACTTGTTGGATGACGATGGCCCCAGTAAAATGGCTAAATTCTTGAGCTTGGTATTGTGAGGATTTTCGGTGCAATTTTCCTACAATATCTTCCCAAAGTGGTTGCCACTGATCCTCCCTGTTCCAGACGTAATGCCGCTGGAAAAGGGGGATTCGGAACTGCAAATTTTGTCCAAACAAAGAAGCTATCTGTAATTTGGTTACGTCCATATTTAACTCCCCGTTGTTCGCTGTTTTCGCTAGTTCCGAAGGATTTCCGAAACGATTAGAGCGGCTCTAAACCGATTGGTGCGCCAAACGGAAAGTTCGCCGACGCGCTAAACCCCATCAATTTCACTAAAGTTTGGATAATTTGCATCCAGGAACGATTGAATATCTTGCGAGTGGGTCGCTTTGAAGGTTCGCAAAGAAACCAACCCGCCGCGTCATGAATGCCCGGAAACGGGCTATCATACGATTAAACTCTTCAGAGTTGCAGGGAGTTCCAGCCCTACAAGTTGACTGCCTCCGTCGTTGAGTTACGTGACTTAGCGCGATACGCGCTCTTCGTGCGCTTTGGGGCGAGTGCTGCATCTCGGCTGCGACCGTTTGCCCGCGCAATTGAGAACAAAAACCTTGCATTTCAAACACATCGTCAGTATCGAGACCGGGAGGTCTCGCCTACTGGGGAAACGAAATCGTCCTGAACACAGAGGGCGATTGACACAAATTATCCAAACTTGAGACGCTACCTTAATTATACCATATTTCTACCCCATTTGTCAAATTAAAATCAGCGGCGTTTAGTTTTCCAAATAGGGGTTGCGAGTTTGCTTCCGACAGATTAAGGACCTAACGGACCTTGTCTATAGCGCGACACGTTTTTCTATAACACGCAGGTCCTACGGACCTGAAGTTGGCGTTGTCGCACGCAGGCTAAGCGGGTTCCTCTAAATCGGTTAGATCTTCCACGTCGGCGATGTCCGCCAGCATGCGCGAATATTTGCGCAATTCGACTTGGAGAGCCGCGAGTCCATCACGGAAATCGGCCCGTTCAGATTCACGCGCAAAGTCGCCAGCGAGACTGTTACGATGCCACTTGGCTGTGAACGGACGAATCACTTGGTTGAGGACGACAATCGCGATTTTGGTGAAGTTAATGCATTCCGGTCCGTTTTCGCGGATAACTTCGCGCGTGATCGCAAATAGCGAGTAGACGCTGTCCAATGCCGTTTTTTCGTCGCCGTGTTCAACTGGCAGTGGCTGCGTTGTGATTCGCGTCAGCAGTTCGATGTAGAGTGCCCACGCGGCGTTCTTGTCGGCTGTAGTCCACTCAAATTGGAGAACGGGAGACGCGATTTTCAGGGTAGGCATCTCCCATTTTTCAAGAAAATTTGAGAGGTTCATTTTCTCCTCTGCTTTGTCCCATTAAAATCTCTATGGCACGCTGTCAATTGTGAGCAGCACGCTTGGCGATGAGTTCGCGGATAGTTGGGAGTAGTTCTTGAGGCACCTCTATAACTGTTGAGAGGTTATCTGCGAATGCAGCCTCATCTTCAGCGACGGCTTCATCCTCTGTCTGTTGCTTATAGTGAGCAATGACGCTTTGAACCCGTTCTTCATCCCAATTGTCAGGAAAATCGTTTTGTTTCATCGTCTAAAGGATACCACCCTACGAAAAATTTTGCAAGTTAAAATTCCCATTACGCAAATTCCAATTCCATTGATTCCCCAGGTTCCAAATTCTCCCATCGCCGTAACAATTCACGGAGTTGAAAGCGCATGGACTCTATCTGTGCCTCGGTGACGTTTGCAGGAAGATACGCGCTGTCTTTCTCAAGCAGTGGTGCAGGAAAACTCTCCCACAATTCCGCTTGTAACAAAGCAACAATAGGTTCAACTGCTATCGCCTCCTGCGGGATTTCAAAGGGACGTTCGGATTTCGGGCGGCTAAAATCGGGGATGTCGTGTCCCTTGGCGACGAGCCCGAAGAAGGCGTTGCCGAAACCGAGCGTCGTTTCAACAACGTAGTGCGCGAAGTCATGCTGCACGAACCCGCGGTGGATATGTGTCCACGTGATACTGCTGTCGTCGCGGATGCAGGTGAGCGTGTCGGGTTTGTGCTTCGCCTGATGTTTGCCTTTTTTGAAGCGGAGAAGCATCGGTTTAATCCTGCTGCTGTTGTGAGTAGATTTGCCATAACGCCTGCGGATTATCCAAACTCAGCGCGACGATGCCGCATTCGCCGCACACGGTTGCACGCAGTACCTCCCGATGGGCATCTTTGAAAACGAGGGCATCGGGTTTACCGTGAATTTCCACTTCTAATTCGTGGGACCAGTTGCCATCACCGCGGTCCTGAATTTTCAGATCGCGCATGATTTTCTCAGAACCGCAGCGCGAACATTTCAGTTGAGCCATGAGATCGTCCTCCTTATGCGTTTTGTTCTTCGATTTGGTGTAAAGCCTCGCTGATGTAGCGGCGGATCCACTCGCTTTCGGTAGTCTCAGCTAAAGCGTTGAGTGCCGAGACCGCCTGTGGGTTGCCAATTCTGCCGAGTGCGACGACAGCAGCGGAGCAGACAGCTCTGTCGGCATCTGCCATGCTGGCTATCAGGGCCTCTATGACTTGACTCGGCGGCGTTGGAGTTAACCCCAGTTCTCCGAGTGCGACGACGGCGGCGCATCGCATATCCGGTTCTTCATCGTGAATGAACGGAATTAGGACATCAACAGCGCGTTCATCGCGGAGATGCCCTAGCGAGGAAATGGCGAACCGTCGGACGGTGGTGTTTTCATCGCTTAATGCCCCGATGAGGGGCGCGATGGCATGCACATCGCCGATGGAGCCCAGGCCTTCTGCGGCATAGGCACGGATTTCATAGGACTCCGAGCGCAATTTCCGCAAAAGCAGCCGAGTCGGGATATACCGCCAATTTCGGAGCGGTCCGTTTCGGTGCAAGAGCCAATGGATTATGGCGCGGATTTTTTGTGATAGGGAGCGGTTTGCATCCGGTCCGTTGGCTTTTTGCGTCATCGGTTCACCTATGGAAAGAAACTCTTGATCAACGCCATGAGCGCGATGAAAACCGACGCGATGGCTATCCAAGTCGCGCGTCGCGCTAATGTTTCGCTCTTCGCCTCTTCTCTGCCTTCAAGTTTGCCGCGAATCCAACCGACTTCGCGCTCCAAGGACTCAAAATGTTTTTGTGTCTCGTCGCGAAAAGTTTCAAAGCGTTGGGTTAGACGCTCAATGGCTTTCAAAATTTGTTCGTTCATGAAAAGCCTGCTCTTTTGTGTTTGATAAAATTATTATACCATAGTTTGCATTTGGATAGCAAATTATTTTTTGAGGTATTGTAGTTTGGTGCGGGCAGCGGGTTCGTCTGTGTGTTTAGCATGGCGAGGGACAGGCCCTCGCCCTACGATG
This sequence comes from Candidatus Poribacteria bacterium, assembly GCA_965242965.1. GTDB lineage: Bacteria > Poribacteria > WGA-4E > WGA-4E > WGA-3G > AGPOR5. The sequence goes on from OZ251518.1 coordinate 445,373, forward strand.
AGGACAAACTACCGTAGCGCGGGGGCCTGTCCCCCGCGAATTTGTCGCGACAAAGCAAACGTTCCTTCGCCCGTGGCCGCGCGTCACAAACTTACACCTAATTCGTTTGCGATGGTGTAGACATCTTTGTCGCCGCGGCCGGAGAGACAGACGACGATAACCCGGTCGGCGTTCATCTCGGGTGCGAGTTTGCGGAGGTAGGCGATGGCGTGCGCCGACTCTAACGCCGGGATGATGCCCTCTGTTTCCGATAAGAGTTGGAAGCCTTCCACAGCCTCTGCGTCCGTGATGGGGACATATTCTGCCCTCCCTGTCTCGCGATAATAGCTGTGCTCCGGTCCGACACCGGGGTAATCTAATCCTGCGGAGATGGAGTGCGCGGGGGTTATCTGTCCATCGTTTTCCTGCAACAGATAGCACTTGGCACCGTGAAATACGCCGATGCTTCCGGCGGTGAGGGGCGCGGCATGTCTTCCGCTGCGGATGCTCTCGCCGGCGGCTTCTACGCCGATGAGTTTGACCTCTTTGTCGGCGTAAAAGGGGTAGAACATGCCGAGCGAATTGCTTCCTCCACCGACGCATGCGACGACGCAATCGGGCAATTTTCCCTCTTTCTCTAAAATCTGCGAGCGTGCTTCTTCACCGATAACGGCTTGAAAGTCTCGGACGAGCATCGGATACGGATGCGCGCCGACAACGGAGCCGAGTAGGAGATAGGTGCTTCGCACGTTCGTCACCCAATCGCGGAAGCAGGCGTTGATTGCATCTTTAAGCGTTCGCGAGCCGGAGTTGACAGGGATTACCTTCGTGCCCATCAACTGCATCCGGAAGACATTGAGGGATTGGCGTTCAATGTCCTCTTCGCCCATGTAGACATCGCATTCCATGTCAAATTTTGCGGCGACGGTAGCGGTTGCAACGCCGTGCTGTCCGGCACCGGTTTCGGCGATGATACGCTTTTTACCCATCCAGCGCGCGAGCAGGATTTGCCCGATGGCACTGTTGATTTTGTGCGCGCCGGTGTGATTCAGGTCTTCGCGTTTCAGATATATTTTCGCGCCGCCGAGTGCTTGTGTCAAGCGTTCGGCGTAGTAAAGCGGATTCGGTCTTCCGACATATTCGCTGAGGTATGCCTGAAATTCGGCTTGGAAATCGGGGTTGGATTTCAGGGTGTTGTATGCCTCTTCCAATTCAAGCAAGGCGGGCATGAGCGTTTCGGGGACATATCTGCCGCCGAATTGTCCAAAATGTCCCGTTGCGTCGGGGAGTTGTTGCATTGTGAGTTCTCCTATTTATGAACGGGTGGATGTAGAAATCCACCCTTACAAAACGATTTTTGTGATTGTTTTCGGGAGCAGGTGCTCCCGAACTACAGTTATGTGAGGGTGTTTCATAAATCCGCGGTAAGAGAGACCCCCCAGTCTCAATATCGTCCGCGCAATCCAACGATCGCGGGGGACAGGCCCCCGCGCTACGGAAAAAACGGCATTTCACCGTAGGGCGAGGGCCTGTCCCTCGCCATCGCTCGCTCGCCAGGTCTGTAGGTCAAGATCGCCTGATCCTGACCTGTTTGTGATCAGGCGATCACAAACTACAGAGGCGGAAACACACATCGGGACGATGGCCAACGCGGGGGACAGGCCCCCGCGCTACGGAAAAAACGGCACTTCACCGTAGGGCGAGGGCCTGTCCCTCGCCATGCTGCGGTCTATCGGACATTCGCGGGGGCCTGTCCCCCGCGCTACGGTAACGTGAGGCGTTCTTGGCAGCAGCACGGCCGCCTTCATCGTAGGGCGAGGGCCTGTCCCTCGCCGTGCTGCGGGCTATCAAAAACCTCTTTTAGGTCCGTAGGACCTACATGTCTATAGAAAAACGTGCCGCACCCTATCAAGGTCCGTAGGTCCTTAATAAGGTTTATAGTGTTGTTGCATCGAGACCAGGAGGTCTCTCCTACTGAGGAAACGGCATCGTTCGGAATCTCACGAAACCATTTTGACAACAACGAATTATGAAACACCCTCAGTTATGTGACATAGGTATCCCGAATTACAGCACGTTTTTTTGTATCGCCTTTGCCCGGAGGTTTGAACGTTCCAACACCTCTGGATTAACTACCGAATCCGGTCGCTGGCCTGTCAAGATTTGGGCGATGCACGAAGCAGCAGTGATTTCTAAATCGAGAAGTGCCTCGTGTGAGATGAACGCTGTGTGCGGCGTGATGATGACGTTATCGCATGTCAGCAGTTGCTCGTTCGGTTCAGGTGGTTCGGTTTCCAAGACATCAATGCCTGCGCCGGCGATTTCACCGTTAATGAGTGCTGCCGTTAGTGCCTCGGTATTGACGATGCCGCCGCGGGCGGTATTGATTAGAAACGCTGTCGGTTTCATCGCGCGAAATTCGGCGAGCCCGAACATGTGGTGCGTTTCTTCTGTCAACGGCGCGTGAATGGTGGTGAAATCAGCTGTCGCGAGGAGTTCGGCAAATGCAACTTTTTCCGCGCCGTGTTTCTGGATTGTTTCTTGTGTTGTCCGCGGTGAATAGACGTTAACCTCCAGTCCAAACGCCTTTGCTTTCGGGACAACAGCCTGCGCTATTCGTCCGAAACCAATAATGCCGAGGGTTTTGCCGCGTAACCGATACATCTGTGGGCCGCCGATATTTTGTTCCCAAGTGCCGTTTTTAACCACGGTATCATAACGCGGAATTTTTCTGGCGCAGGCGAGCAGGAGTGCCATCGCCTGTTCGGAGACTTCGTCAACGCAGTAGGCAGGGACGTTGGTGACAACGATGCCGTGCTGCGTGGCTGCGGCTACGTCAATGTTATCTAATCCGATGCCGTAGCGGCCGATGATTTGGCATTTTTTCGCGGCGGCGATGACGTTCTCGCGCACCGGTTTCCAACAGGTGAGGATGCCGTCCATCTTCGGTGCGAGCAAGAGGAGCTCTGCTTCGTCTCCGCTCTCAGCGACGATAAGTTCTGCGCCGACGCGGGCGAGGACTTGGCGTTCGGGCTCAACGGAGGGCCAGGCGTAATCGGTGATGAGGATTTTCCACTTGTTTGACATATTACGGTGCTGCGCGCAGGTCTCGGGAATCTCCTGAATTCGTAATAAAAATTTTGCCGGGGTTCATGATGTTGCCCGGGTCAAGCGCGTTTTTGATGGCGAGCATCAGGTGAACTGCGTCGCCGTGTTCCTTTGCTAATGCTTCGCGTTTGCCGATGCCGACACCGTGTTCGCCGGTGCAGGTGCCATCCATCTCCAACGCGATATCCACGATGCAGCTGCTGAGGGCTTGCGCTTTTGCTAATTCGTCGTGGTTGTCCGGTTTCAGCGGGAAGACGACGTGGAAATTTCCATCGCCGACGTGCCCGAGGAGTGTGGCTACCATGTCGGATGTCTCCAGCAGTGCTTTCGTTTTGGCGATGCATTCCGCCAATCGGGAAATAGGGACGCATACATCTGTCACGTATCCGACAGAGCCGGGCCGGAGGTTGCACGCGGCGTAGTAACTGTCGTATCGCGCTTGCCAGAGGCGTTTGCGTTCGGTTTCCTCGGTCGCCCACTGAAAATCGGTGCCGCCGTGCTTTAAGGCGAGAGCCCCTGCGGCTTCGGAACTTTCGGCGACGGCTTGTGATGAACCGTGGAACTCAAGAAAGAGCGTCGGTGCAACTTTGCAGTTTAATCCAGAGTATTTGTTGACGGCTTCCATCTGCAGTTCGTCTAGCAATTCGATGCGGGCAAGCGAAATACCGGCTTCGATGAGGCTGATGACTGTGTCCACAGCGGCGGCGACTGTCGTGAAAGCGCAGACAGCGGCGGCGACTGCTTCCGGCAGCCGAGTCAGTTTCAGCGTTACTTCGGTGATAATGCCGAGTGTGCCTTCCGAACCGATGAAGAGTCGCGTCATATCGTAGCCGGCGGCGGATTTTCGCGCTCTGCCGCCTGTGTGTATAATTTTGCCATCGGCGGTGACGACTGTTAAGCCGAGGATGTTATCCTGCATCGTGCCGTATCGGACTGCGCTGGTGCCGGATGCGCGCGTCGCCGCCATGCCGCCGAGGGAGGCATCGGCACCCGGGTCAACAGGGAAATGCAGTTTCGTCCCGATGTCGGCGAGATGTGTATTGAGTCGCAATCGCGTGACACCGGCTTGGACGGTGGCATCCCTGTCGCTTTCGCTGACGTGGAGGATGTTATCCATGTTTTTGAGTGAGACACTCAGCGCGCCTTGCGTAGAGACAGCGGCACCTTCAACGCCGGTGCCTGTGCCGTAGGGAATAATCGGCATCCTGTGCTTCGCGCAGATTTTGACGATGTCGGCGACTTCGGCGTTGCTATTCGGGAATGCAACGCCGGCGGGCAGCGCGCCGCGGTGATAGGAGGCATCGCGGGCGTGCGCGTCTCGGATGGCATCGTCAGTGGTAAAGCGCGCTCCGAGCAGGGAGCTGAGTGCTTGCTGTGCGTGGGTTGTGTCGTGTTGGTTCATAGTGTGAGTATTTTAGCATAATTTGCATTGGAATGCAAAGGAAAAAATAGTATTGCATCGAGACGCGGGAGGGCGCGCCGTTTCTTTTTCCGGCGCGCGATACCCCGGCGAGGGACAGGCCCTCGCCCTACGATGAGGGGCATTTTTTACCGTAGCGCGGGGGCCTGTCCCCCGCACGCGTCTCAATTACCGTAGCGCGGGGGCCTGTCCCCCGCGATCTCTACGGTAGACCGCAGCATGGCGAGGGACAGGCCCTCGCCCTACGGTAAGGGGAGGCGTTTTTTCACCGTAGCGCGGGGGCCTGTCCCCCGCGATCTCTACGGTAGATCGCAGCATGGCGAGGGACAGGCCCTCGCCCTACGATGAGGGGCCGTTTTGTGAAGAAGATGGCCCGCCTACCGTAGCGCGGGGGCCTGTCCCCCGCGATCTCTACGCGCGCGATACCCCGGCGAGGGACAGGCCCTCGCCCTACGGTAATCAAGACCGGAACGTAATAAGTGCCGCCACTGCCGCAAAAGCCTCCTCGCGCGTCCGAATTTCACCATCCAATTGACGCTCCTCAATCTCTGCCAGCAGAAACCCAATTTCCCTTCCCTCTTTTAAGTCAAACCGATGAATCAGGTCTTCGCCCGTGATGAGTCTTCCCTGCTTCAGGATAGGTAGAAAATGCTGATAGTAGGTATCGACAATCTGCGAGGTCCGCGCATCTGTGATGCCGTGCAGTGCGGACGCGAAAAGCAGCGCGCCTAACCAATCAGATCCTGTCCGCCGCAAAAAGCGGATTATCTCGCGGCGCGTCAGTTGTTCTGCTGCCAGTAGTCGATGTTCCGACGCGAGGCATTTCAGAAATTGCGATGCCTTTCGGCTCAACTTAAGCCGTTTCGCCACATCACCGAGTTCGCCTTGCAGGAGTAGACAGAGTTTAATCAATGAACTGCGGTTGACTTCCCACTCTAATTCGGTTTCCAGATAGGTGTCGCAGTCTGGCTGCGTGTAGTTCCAGGGATCGCGAGGGACAGGCCCTCGCGCTACGGGCGTGGCGGCGGGCTTGAGATAGGTGTCGCAGTCTGGCTGCGTGTAGTTCCAGGGATCGCGAGGGACAGGCCCTCGCGCTACGGGCGTGGCGGCGGTATTGAGATAGGTATCCCAGTCTGGCTGCGCGGGGTTGGTGGATTCAAATCTGTCTAGTGCGTTCCAGGGATCGCGGGGGACAGGCCCTCGCGCTACGGGCGTGGCGGCGGACTCTTGAACAGGTTCGCGCGCGCCGGTAGGAGAGACCTCCTGGTCTCGATGCATCCCCGTAGGAGAGACCTCCTGGTCTCGATTTCTTCCGGTAGGAGAGACCTCCCGGTCTCGATGCCCTCGCGCTACGGGGGTAGGGACAATCTGCGTCAATAATCCTACCTTCCACATTTCTTGCAAATAGGGACTTGCTTTCTCAACCTTGAGGATTTTCATCAATTCATCGCGAATCCGTTCGGCGGAAACACGAGGCAACAAGGCATGATGTTTTTTGATGAGCGCGAGGGAGTCATGACAGATTTCAAAGTTGAGTTGCGCCGCGAACCGATAGATACGGATGAGACGAAGCGGGTCTTCGTGGATTACCCGTTCACTCGGAAATCGGAGTTGGCGCGCTGTTAAATCTGCCATGCCGCCGCCCGGGTCGATTAACCTGGGGACAGGCAAGCGCGCCGACTCCAACATCGCCTCAAGCGGAACCGCCATCGCGTTAATCGTCAGATCGCGGAGTTGCAAATCATCGTTGAGTGACGCGGCACGAAATTGCGCGAAATCCATACTCACGGTTTGCTTTTTGAAGACAACGCGCGCCGTAGGAGGCCGCTCATCAAGCCCGACAAAACCCCCACCGACGTGAGCAGCAAACGCTTTCGCAAACGGAATCGCGTCCGTAGCCAACGCGAAGTCCAAATCTGCCGTGGGACGATTCAGCAGCAGATCGCGGACGCTGCCGCCGACGAGGTAGAGTTCCACACCGCGCGTCTTCGCAAATTTTTGGAGTTGCGCGAGATGAGGGATGAGGGTTTCTGGTATCTTCATTTGCCAGCCTGTGCTTTTCGTCCCCGTGCTTTTTGTCGTTGCGCCTTGCGCGATTGGAACAGGATACCGTCCAGATGCAGATGCGTCGCATAACCGATGAAACTCGCCACGTAGAACGGCAGCCAGTTTGGGAACGCATCCGGGATCGCGGTATTGAGGAGCAATCCGATGAATTCAAGCGGTTCTTCCCAGCCCGCGCCCCATTCGGGATATGTAACGTAAATCGGGATGACCAGGAAGAGGCACGGTAACAGGAACATCGTAACTTTGGAATGCGTCCATCCGCGGTGCTTGCTGATAATCGGCAGCATCGCGAAGAGTCCTAGCAGTGCGGATTCCAGATACATCCCGAAAACGAGGAGAGCGGCGTTCAATGCGAATAACACCCGATAGAAGAGTTTCTGGCTCTTGCTTTTGATGTCCACATCCGGCCACAATCCGAACAGCACCGCGATGGCGAAGCATCCGGCGATTTTCAACGGCTGCACTGGTGATGGAATGGTTGGATTCCATGCCAGCGGTAATTCAGTAAGGAGTGAAACGGCGAGGGTTGCTACAAGAGAGATGACGAAAAAGGTGGTGTAGGTAATTATCCCGCCGATCCAGTGTTCACGAAACATGCTCATAGGAGATAGTCTATCATAATTTTTGAAAAATTGCAATACCTATAAGCGGTGCTTGATTACCGTAGGGCGGGGGCCTGTCTCTCGCCGTGTCTGTATTGCGGGGTCGGAGCAGACTCCCGATTCCCGTAGGGCGGGGGCCTGTCCCCCGCCATGCCCGGGATAATCGAGCACTCGCGAGGGACAGGCCCTCGCGCTACGGTGAGCGGGAAAACGCTACGGGGATCGAGAGATCGCGAGGGACAGGCCCTCGCGCTACGGTTATTCGGAGCGGGCTCCTCATTAACCGTAGGGCGGGGGCCTGTCCCCCGCCGTGCCCGTGTCGCGATGAAAGTTCGCGAGGGACAGGCCCTCGCGCTACGGTGAGCGGGAAAACGCTACGGGGATCGAGAGATCGCGAGGGACAGGCCCTCGCGCTACGGTTGTCGGAGCAGGCTCCTCTTATCGTAGGGCGGGGGCCTGTCCCCCGCCGTGCCTGTGTTGCGCGGAACGTTCGCGAGGGACAGGCCCTCGCGCTACGATAAAACGGGGCGTTTTGTGTTCCACCGAGCGTTCGCGAGGGACAGGCCCTCGCGCTACGGTTGTCGGAGCGGGCTCCTCATTAACCGTAGGGCGGGGGCCTGTCCCCCGCCGTGCCCGTGGTAGGCGAGAAATCGCGAGGGACAGGCCCTCGCCCTACGGTTAAATCAAGTTTTTTCACAAAAATCTTAACAAAAAACGCGGAAATCTGCTTAAAATCACATTTTAATTTGACAAACGCGCAAAAATGTGGTATACTATATACTATATAGTAAAAATTGCCATGTTTAGTGCGAAAACGAACAAAGGATGCCAGACGTGAACTCTCAACCCGTTTTTCTCATTGCGGATACCCACATCCGCCCGAATAACGCGATTGCAACGACGTGCCAGCCACCCCGGCTGCGCGCCGTGTCTCCATTTGCGCGTCCAGTTGATGACACCGCACTAAACATAAGTTCGATTTACCCCCCCCCGTCCTAAATGCCCGTTAACCTTTGACGTTATCGGCAGGAAGGCGGTTCAAGGGGATGTCTCTCATCTGAATCCCAACCCAAAATCCGCGTGCTTTGCACGCGCCTATGTTCTTTTGCCTCGTGGCACGCGCTCGCCTTCGCGAGTCCGCGCCTGCCACGGGGCTTTTCGCGTTGCATCGCCCGATGCAGCACCGATGTCTACCAGCGTTGTTCCGGGGAAAATTCACTCCCCACTTTGGGTATTAAGGGGCAGGATAACCGTGGGCACCCGCCCACGGTTATCTTGTTTTCTCCGAGACACGCGCGCCTTTCGCCTACCGAGGCGGGAGTCCCCTATTCATTTCATTTCTATAACTCTTGGAGGCATTTGAATGACAAGCAAATCGCTTTTTTCCTTAAGTTTACTGCTGCTTGCCACCCTAGCGGTTTCCCTCGGAACAGGGACGGAAGCGCAGGCACAAACTTACACAATTAACGCCGTTAGAATTTATGTGAACCCTGACATGGTAGACCCTAGTGAGGATGGCATGCCCGTTGAGTTTGCCGACGCGCGGACGAGTCCCATTGGCGGCAAACTGCCGAAGGTTGCCAATTCCTCTGTCGGGACGTTGAGCACCGAGGGAGGTGGTGTTGAAATCACCGCAACAAACGCGCACGATAGCACAACTCCCTATACCGCGAACGCGGGAGACATCATCGCCATTGCCTTTCAGGTAACCGCGACAGGGGGTTCGGTCCTTCACGGCTCAGTCATCTCTCTCGCTGGTTGGGAGACGGGCGGCCCACGGGGGATGGTTGGCGTATATACAAAACCCCTGTACCCGAGCCGCTTGATAGAAGGAAGTGGCGGTTCGGCTGTGACTGTCCCCTCGCCCTACAACTTTACCGTGGTATACGCCTACCCGGTGAGGTCTGACGACATGGACGCGGATGGCGATTGGCTGTTCCATCGTTCTGGTAACAGGCCTTTCCACCGCTGGACTGGAGCGTTAAACGCGACTTATTCCGCCCCTATCACTGTCCGCTATCCCAGGATAGATGGTAGCGTTTCGACGATTCCGACGGTGACGCGCCTGACGATAAACAGGCCGCCCGCCGGGCAGTCAGGACGCTCCCGCTATTACAAAGTCCGCCAAGAGTGTTTGGATCATCAACGAAAATACGCGGCTGTCTACACGAATGCTTGTGAATTAGTGCAGGACCACGGCTGGGCTCTTCCCAACGATCCGACTCATCCGGTAACGCTGGCCAATAGCCTGCCGACTGCCTTTTTCAAAGCCGGCGACACGATAGAATTTCAGTTGCAGTTTAGCGAAGAGGTGATTGTGACAGGGGCTCCAATCCTAGAGCTCATGCTTGATGGGGGCACCGGACGGATGCACTACGTACCCGCCGGGAGTGGAGCAACGACACTTACCTTCCGATACACAGTGCAACAAGGCGATACGGCTTTCGGTGGCATCGCGGCTTGGAATGCCTGGGGTAACATCAGGGATGGCAATAGCATCGAAGATATATCAGGGCATAAAGTTAATAGCGTTACCCGGGACGTTGAATCGGCGATTCGGGCATTTTTTGCCGGTCAAGAGGGCATCAGGGCGGAGGAGGCTCATCCCTGGTTAGACCCGCCAGGTGCCCACTGGAAAAAGTATGCCACCGGTATCGCTGAATACCTTGTGGATACTGTCCCGCCGACGGTGTGGATTCCCGGCTTGATAAAGAATGGGGAGACACACACCGACGATAGACGGAATACGTTTGTGAGTGTGGAACCGACTTATCTTGCTGTCCCTACATTTACGGAGGCAGATCTCCGAGCGGTTGTTACGGAAAGTGAATCACAGACAGATGCCTTTGATGTGGAATTCCGCTTTTTTAATTGGGACGGTGGGGCACTAGCCGACGAAGTGGGGATTAGTTTTACCGGCGATGATGTGGAGATCACGGGGGCGAATGTGGAGCGAGCCGATTGGGCAGTTGAAACTACCTATATCGGATTAGACCATCGTGCTACCAATCAGTGGCCGCCTACCGACAGAGCGGGGCAGCCAGCGGGTTCAGCCCATAAGCCAGGGCATGCCAAGAACTCCGCGTCGTTCCTCGTCTACAAGGCGACAATTCGTCCGGCCCTGGGTTTTCAGGGCAACGTGTCCATCAGTTTGCCGGCGGGTGCTACTCAAGATATCGCCGGCAACGACAGTTATGCCTCAAATACGTTGACAGTGCCCGTGAACAATCCATTGCGCGTGGTGGAAAAGCCGGAGATTGTCGTGCCTCCCGCCGGTGTCCATACTGCCGGGGATAAGATTGAAGTGGAAGTGACGTATGACAAGGAGAATCTCCGCTATGAAGGCGAGAACCCGCCGTATGTGACGCTTTATCTCGGCGAAGAAGTGCCGGCAAATGCAAGGCATGCAACATGGCAACGCGCCGAAGACGCAAATTCCACGAAAGTGACGTTTGCGTATACGGTGGCAGCAACGGACACGGTGGCAGAGGCAGTGCGTGTCCCTTCCGTCAAGATAATGGTTCCTGAAGAGACGAGTTTGCTTTCTGGTTCCCTCGGTGCGTCGGCTGAGCGGCAGTCTGGAACAGAGGAGCGTGCGGCGGCATCTGGTGCTGCGCCAACAACGGTGCCGACGGTAGAGCCGTCGCCGTTGGAAGATACGTCTGGACGTGAGATTGCCCCGGTAGTTTCGGAGACACCGGTGGTGCCGGTGATTTACCTTCCGGAAACGTCAGATCCGAAGGCGGTTGCATCGGCTGTGCCTCGCAAGCCCATCGTTTTCAACGAACTCGGCAACGGCAGCGGCGATGCTGATGACTGGCTGGAACTTCGCAATGTCACCGGTGATGCAGTCTCGTTAAAAGACTGGGAGCTCAGCATCGTGCAGGATGGCAAGAAGGAAGATACCTCCCTGATTGCTTTTGTAGAAGATGTGAGTGTGCCGGCGAATGGGCTGTTGTTGCTCGTGAATACGTCACCGGACAAAACGTCTCTCGCCGGTGGGGATAACGTGGAGACTGCCGAGGTCGAGACAAAAGGTTCTTCGCACCAGTATCTTGTCAAATCGGAGTTGTCCCTACCAGATGATGGCAAGTTCCTCTTGATTCTCCGGAACGCGAAGGATAAACGCGGCTTGAACGAGGCGTTCGTGGATGTCGCCGGTGGCGGCGGCAGTGACACGGATGCGTTTGTCCGCGAGCAGACAGGCGATTATGATACGCATGTCTGGCCCTTGCAAGTGTTGCAGGCACCGGGTGGTGACACTGAAGATGCCCTCGGCTCAGGCAAAGTCTGGCAGCGCGCCAAGGCGGACATTGTGGGATACCACAAAGATGCCTGGGCAGAATCGGCGTTCACCGGTATCGGTTACGATAGGAAGGTGACAGAGTCTCCTGCCACTTCCGGCACGCCGGGATATCCGAATGGTGCTGTCAAAACGGAAGCTGCCACGCCGAAGGGAAGTGTCACGCTCAGCGAAATCATGTTTGATTCTGCAGGTGGCACATTGCCGCAGTGGATCGAACTCTACAACAATTCCAAAACGGATGCAATCAATCTCAACCGCTGGAGGTTGGAGATTCAGAACGTCGACTCCGAGGATTTAGTCGGCCGCCCGATTGTCACGTTGACGTTAGGAGAAAAAGTGATTCAACCGAATCAAACGTTGCTCATCGTCGCAGGTCCGGCGCGTGCGTCATCGGATTCGTATCTGCCGGCGGATAGAGTTTACGATCTGCTTGCACTGCATGAGAAGAATCTGCGTATCAAGCGTGCGCGGGATACGTTCTTGAGTACCGAGGGGTTCTACTTGCAACTCTCCGATAGAAACGGGAATCTGGTAGACGAAGTCGGGAATAGGGACAGCGACAGGCGTTCGGATGATGCGCCGGCATGGGCATTACCGCTGAGTTTTGAGGAAGGTTCGCGGAGTTCTGTCATTCGGCGTTACGATAAAGGGGTTGCGCTGCCGGGACGAAAGCGTGCGAGTTGGGTGTTGGCATCGCGCATCAAGCCGTTTGATGAGTCTCTCCATTACGGCCATGCTGAGGACATCGGCACACCGGGGCATCGCGAAGGTGGTGCATTGCCGGTGGAGTTATCCAGTTTCTCGATGACGCGTAATGAAACAGGTGCTGTTGTCTTGACATGGACAACCGAATCTGAGGTAGATAACGCCGGTTTCAATCTGCGTCGCAGTGAAAAGCGCGCGAGCGGTTTCACGCTCTTGAATCCTGCCTTAATCGCCGGTGCCGGCACGACGGGTGAACGTCAAACTTACACGTTTACCGACACATCGGCGAAGCCGGGAATTGAGTATTACTATCAGATCGAGGAAGTTGCGTTTGATGGGAAGCCGGAGACGTTAGTGACGCGGTTGTTGCCGGGTCCTGTTTCTGCATCTAATCGGATGCTGACGACATTCGGCGAAGTCAAGCAGCAGGAGTAAACGCAATATCACCGTAGCGCGGGGGCCTGTCCCCCGCGATGCCTCTAACTGTCTGAATCAGGATTTTCGGGATTTTAGGATTTTCAGGATTATCTCCCTCGCGGCGGTGAAACCTCTGTTGAAAAGGACAGCACAGAGCCTACGGACCTAAAACTCCATTTTCCAGCAGTGCCGCATCGGTTGGAGACCAGGGTCCCTAATCTTGCTAATCGTGATAATCTTGTAAATCCTGCTTCAGACGATTGGCACGGCGAGGGACAGGCCCTCGCCCTACGGTAAAACGGGCCGTTCTGGATACCGTAGCGCGGGGGCCTGTCCCCCGCGATCGCCTGATAGACCGCAGCATGGCGAGGGACAGGCCCTCGCCCTACGATAAAACAAACCATACTGAATCCATCGCGCGGGGGAAAACCCATCCCCCGCGCTTTTTTTGTGCTTTTCAGACAATAAATGCGCAATACAACCAGACAAAAATCCCCAAAACCATTTTAACTTGACTTTTCACGTGAAATTATGATATAATTATATCCAGTGTGATTTCGTTCAGAAGAAAATGGCGTGCGCGCCTAAAGAACGGAATCTTTCTGAATTATATCAAAACGTTTGCAAATGTATCGTGCTCTGTGCTATAATAGGAGAAATAATGACAGAAACCGAAAAGTCCGCCATTGTTGAGATGTTAACTCCGCTATTGTCCAGCGATGGCATTGAATTGGTAGACGTTGAGGCGCATGGTAAGTCGTTACGCCTCTTAATTCACAAACATGGTGGGTTATCGGTGGCCGATTGCCAAGCGGTGAACCTACTCGTTCATCCGATTTTGGCAGTGCATCAGCATTTAGCATCTTATACGCAGTTGGAAGTAGCGTCGCCGGGGATAGACAGACCTTTGAGAACGGCGGCGGATTTTCGGCGGAATCAGGGACGGCGCGTTCGGATTGAGGCTATCGGGGAAAACGGACAACCCACCGAGGTGCAAGGCACGGTAGAGGAAGTATCGGCTGAGCGCGTGACACTCACGCAATCCCGCGGTCGGCGCGTTCACGTCGCGCTATCGCGTATTCGCAATGCACAGATAGAGTTGGAGTGGTGAGAAGCCCGTTTCGTTATCGGGACTCAGGCTCCCGGTGTACTCGCATCGAGACCAGGAGAGCTCTCCTACCGCGGGCCGGCACTACAAACGGTGATGGAGTCTCACACAATTTGAGAAAGGAGGGGGAGGATGTTAGCAAATCTGCAAAATGTTCTTCGTCAAAACACAGCGCATACGGAGTTGCCGGAGCATGTTTTCGTTGACGCGATAGAGGCGGCACTGCTCGCTGCGGCACGCCGTGTTTACGGTGCGAATGCCGATGTCTCTGTGGAGATTAACCTTGACGCAAGCGAGATACGGTGCTATGTACCGAAAACCGTTGTCAACATTATGCGGGATTTCTCGACAGAGATTCCGATTGATACCGCGCGACGGCTCCATGCAGGCGCGGAACTTGGCCAAACGCTTGAGGTGGAAATTAACCCGATGGAGTTTGGACGCATTCCGGCGCAATTGGCGCGGCAAATCCTGCGTCAAAAAATAAAAGAGGCGGAACGCGCAAAAATCTACGAGGAATTTGAAAACCGCGAGGGTGAACTTGTCACAGGCCATATACAGCGGTTTGAGCGCGGCGGCTTCATTCTCGATCTGGAGCAAACGGAGGCGTTTCTACCAGTGCGCGAGGTGCCCCAAGGGCACCATTACGAACGCGGCAAACGACTGCAATGCCTCATCTTGCAAGTGCGCGATGCCAACCGCGGCGCGCCTGTTATCGTCTCTCGCACGCATAAAAACCTTATCCAGGGGTTATTTGAGCAAGAGGTGCCCGAAATCTTTGAAGGACAGGTGGAAATCGTCGCAATCGCACGCGACCCGGGCAAACGCTCAAAAGTTGCTGTCACCGCAAATGATGAAGCGATAGATGCCGTCGGCACCTGCGTCGGTGTCAAAGGTGTTCGCGTCCAAGCAATCGTCGCCGAATTGGATGACGAGAAAATCGATCTGATTGAATGGAGCGATGACCCGAGGGTTTTTATCGGCAACTCGCTTTGTCCGGCAGAGGTGTCTCGGGTGGAGATGAGCGACTCTAACAGAAGCGCGCGCGTCGTTGTCCCAGACAATAAACTCTCTCTCGCCATCGGGCGGCGGGGACAAAACGCCCGGCTCGCCGCGAAACTGACCGGGTGGAAAGTTGACATCAAGAGCGAATCCGAAGCCGGCGTATCTATTGATGCACTCTTCAAACCGGAAGCAACCGAAGAAGGCATCGCGGGCGCGGAGATATTCACGGACGCGCCGACTGGACAAACGTTGCTGACGGAAGCGGACGCGCCTGCCGATGAAACCACGCTCTTGCAAGAAGCGGAAGCCGACGAAGAAGGACAGGAAGCGATGCTGACAACAGAGACATCGGTACCTGTTAGTGACGATGTGGACAATGTGGACAATGTGGACGATGTGATAGAAATAGCACCGGACGAAGCACCGGCAACGGCAGTGCCTGAAGAGGCGACAACTGAAACTGACGATGAACCCGAACCGGCCGAAGAAAGCGAGCCGCGAGAGGAGAAGACGGCTGACGGTTCGGACGTAACTGCCGCGGAATTGCCGGATGAACTTTTCCTTGAAGATTTTGAGTTTGAGGAAGAGGAAGCGTTTGACGACGAGAAGATGTAAACGCCTCGTCCGTTTTCCCTAGGAGCTGGACTGCTATGGCGAAACAGCCTATTCGCACCTGTATCGGATGCCGCGGCAAATTTCCGCAACGGCACCTCATCCGCTTCGCATGCCAAGAGGGACGAACGGTGCAACCAGACCGGCGCAAGAATCTCCCCGGGCGCGGTGTCTACACCTGTCGTTCGGAAACGTGTATCGAGAATGCGTTTTTCCGGAAAGGCAGCCGATATCGGCTCGTCGGAGTCAAACAGGAGGAATTATTATGAGAGATGGCCCACGGCGGAGGCCAAGAAGAGCCAAAGCGAATCGTGAGGACAATCAAACTGCTACCCCCGGTACGCGGGTTCACGAATTAGCAAAGCAGTATAAGGTGCGGAGCAAAGTCCTGATGGAACTGCTCGCAACGCACGGCATTCGTGTCAAAAACCACATGAGTCTGCTTGACGAGAAAGCCGTTCAGTTAGTCAAGGAGGGATTGGGAGAGGTTTCGCCGGAAGAAGATGCATCGAGTTCGGCGAGTTCGGAGCGTTCGGAAAGGACAGAGCGGCCGGACGGTTCGGCAAAACGCGCCGCCGCCCCTCAGTCCAGAACGCCCGTGCGCGTCACCGAAGGCATCACCGTTGCCGGCTTGGCGGATTCACTCCATTTACAACCGAACGAGCTCATCATGCGCTTGATGAACCTGAAGGTGATGGCAAACATCAATCAGCGGTTGGATTACGACACGCTGACGATGCTTGGAACGCATCTGGACTTTGAGGCACTCAAAGCACCGAAGCTGGAAGACGAATTACTGGCAGAAATCCCAGACCCGCCAGCATCGCTCCAGCCGAGGGCCCCAGTGATTACCATCATGGGGCACGTAGACCACGGTAAAACGTCGCTTTTGGACCGGATTCGGCAATCAAACATCAGCGCATCGGAAGCCGGAAATATCACACAACATATTGGGGCTTACCATGTAATGCTGGACACCGGGAGCATCGTTTTCTTAGACACGCCCGGCCACGCCGCTTTTACGGCGATGCGGGCGCGCGGCGCACAAGTAACGGACATCGTCGTCCTGATTGTCGCCGCTGACGACGGCGTGATGCCACAGACGATAGAGGCACTCAATCACGCCAAGGCGGCGAACGTCCCCATCGTTGTCGCTGTTAATAAGATTGATGTCTCCGGGGCGCGACCGGATTTTGTCAAGCAACAACTCTCAACGCATGAGCTGGTCCCCGAGGAATGGGGAGGACAGACAATTTGCGTCGAGACCTCGGCGATAGAAGGGACAGGCATCGACTTTTTGTTGGAGATGCTCCTGCTTGAAGCCGCACTCTTGGAGTTGAAAGCGAATCCGGATAAACGGGCACGCGGCATTGTCATTGAAGCACAAGTGGACAAAGGCCGCGGCGCAGTTGCAACCGTCCTCGTGCAATCGGGAACGTTGAAGGTGGGCGACGTGTTCGTTTCCGGCAGATATTCCGGGAAAGTCCGCGCCATGATGGATGACATGGGGAAACGGATGAAAGTGGCGGGGCCTGCCATTCCAGTGGAGGTGCTCGGCTTTACAGGGGTTCCGGAGGCCGGAGACAGGTTCCATGTCGTCGGGTCGGAAAAGGATGCCAGAACCATCAGCGAAACACGACAGGACGAATACCGAACGGCGAAACTCGGCGCGAAAAGCCATGTGAGTCTTGACGCGCTCTACCAGCAGATTCAGGAAGGCGAAGTCAAGGAGTTGAACATTATCGTCAAAGGCGATGTGCAGGGCTCCGTGCAAGCTGTCTCTGAATCCCTAGTCAATCTGAGCACCGATGAGGTGAAAATCAACATCATCCACCAAGCGACCGGGGGGATTACGGAGACAGACATTCTCCTCGCCTCGGCATCGGAGGCTATCGTCGTCGGTTTTAACGTTCATCCGACAACCGAAGCGGTGCAGGCGAAGGAGACTGAGGGGATTGATGTCCGCACCTATAACATCATCTATCACCTCATTTCCGATATCCGCTCAGCGATGGAAGGGCTGCTTGAGCCGGAGGTGCGCGAGGTTGTTATCGGGCGCGCCGAAGTGCGGGAGCTCTTCAAGGTGCCGCGCCTCGGCCTGGTCGCGGGTAGTTACGTCAACTGGGGTAGAATTTCCTATAACCAACCCTTGCGGGTGCTTCGTGACAACCGCTTAATTCACGAAGGCAAGGTGCATTCACTGCGCCGGTTCAAGGACAGCGTGAACGAGGTGCAGGCGAACTATGAATGTGGTATCGGCATTGAGACATTCGCGGACTTACAGGTTGGCGATGTCTTGGAATGCTACGTTCATGAACAGATAGCCAGATCGCTTTCGTAAGGCGCGCGCATGCACATCGGTGTCTGTAAGCTCCATCTTCGCATCCCTGAAAGCCGTTCGCTGAAGACGAAGCGGCGTGTTGTCAAGAGCCTCATCGCCCGGCTCAAAAATCGGTTCAATGTGGCCGTAGCCGAGGTGGCGGCGTTGGATGCGCATCAGTCTGCTGTGTTAGCCGCCGTTTCGGTTTCCAACGACGCGGCACATCTAAACAGGCTTTTCGCGCACGTGATAACCTTTATTGAGACGCATACCGATGCCGAATTGGTGGATTATGAAACAGAGTTTTTCTTTTGACACGCCGCCGCGAAGCGGTAAAGCGCGTCTCCTGGGCTACTGGCGCGCTGCTGCATCAGGCTAAATTGAGGGTGTTTCATAAATCGTCCAACGTCGCGGTGACAGGCCCTCGCGTTATTGAGCGCGCGCTCCCCGCCTGTAGGTCAGGATCGCCTGATCCTGACCCGTTTGTGATCAGGCGATCACAAACTACAGACAGGGGGAAACATCGTGACGATGGAGATCGCGGGGGACAGGCCCCCGCGCTACGGGCACATCGAGACCGGGAGGTCTCTCCTACGGGGACATCGCTCGCATTGAGACCGGGAGGGCGCGCCAACGGATTTATGAAACACCCTCAGCCTAAATTAGGAAACTGACATGACAAACAATAGAAGGCAAGACCGGGTGGGGGCCCTCATCCAACGGGAGTTAAGCGAGATTATCCAACGTTCCATCAAGGACCCGCGTGTTGCGTTTTGCACCGTTACGCAGGCTGCAGTATCGCCGGACTTGAAGTATGTAGATGTCAAAGTGAGCGTTATCGGCGATGCAGAGCAGAAAAAGAAAACGCTCGCCGGTCTGAAAAGCGCGACCGGTTTTATGCGGCGGGAGATCGGCCGCCGCCTCACGCTCCGCTATTCCCCAGAATTGCGGTTCGCGTTGGACGAATCGGTCGATCATCTGATGAGAATAGACGAACTCCTGCGTTCAGACGAGGTAGAAAGTGACTCTCAGGAGTTAGACAGATCAGACAGACAGGACTAAAGGCTATGCGTAATTGTGGTGAACTCCTCACACTATTTGAGCAGTATGAGACATTCGCACTGTCAACGCACATTCGTCCCGATGGGGATGCTATCGGCGCGGTGCTGGGCCTCTATTTTTTCCTCAAGAAGCTTGGGAAATCGGTGAGGATATTTAATACCGATGAAGTGCCCGAGACGTATCGGTTTCTGCCATCTTGGGATGCGATTGAGGGGTTAGATGCTGTCGGCAGGTATCGTCCGGAGGTGTTGGTGGTGCTAGACGCAAGTACTCATGAGCGCATCGGCATGAAGTTGGCAAAAAAGTTGCTGCCGTTAGAGGTGCTGGTTAACATAGACCATCACGCTACGGCGGAGGCGTTCGGGGATGTGAACGTAATTGATGCGGATGCCTCGTCAACTTCGGAGATTGTCTATCGGCTAATCAAGGCGTATGCACAGCGCGAGAGTGCTGCGCTGGAAGTCTGGCTGTGCGAAGCGAGCGCGCTCTGTCTCTATACCGGCATCATGTTTGACACCGGCTGTTTTCGGCATAGCAATGCGACGGCTGAAACGCATCGGGTTGCGGCGGCACTGATCGAGATAGGCGAGTTTCCACCCGATGAAGTCTACCGCAATGTTTACGAACAGGTGCCTGTCTCTAAAATTCGCCTGTTGCGCGAAATTCTTGGCACGTTGAACCTCGCCGCTCACGGGAAGATTGCCTCGGTTTACGTCACGCAGGAAATGTTTGATAAAACTGGCACGGGCCCGGAATCGGTGGAAGGTGTCGCGAATCAACTCCAAGCGATTGCCGGAGTTGAGGTGGCAATCTGTGTTACCGAACTTGCCGATGGCAACGCGCGGGTGAGTCTCCGGAGCAAGGGGAATGTTGATGTCAGCGCGCTCGCCGCGGAATTCAAGGGCGGCGGGCACAAACGCGCCGCAGGGTGCCGGGTGGAGATGTCTTATCTCGTAACTGTTGAAAAACTCGTTGCAAGGGCACACCGATACATCCCGCTGTCTCAGGAGTCATCCCAACATCCGGGAAATCTTGAAAATCCTGCTCGGTATTGAGAGGAAAACGTGGAAGTTTTTTATTCTATGGACGACATACCCGAATTGGACAGGGACGCGGCGGTAACCTTCGGCGTGTTTGACGGAGTCCATATTGGACATCAAGCCGTTATTGAGACGCTTCTTGCACGTGCGAAACACGATAACCTACTCAGCATTCTGGTGGGATTTTATCCGCATCCGCTGGCATTTCTTGCACCAGAACGGTGCCCGCGTATCTTAATGCCGCTGTCCAAACGCATTAAAATTCTTGAACAACTCGGCATCAACAAGACAGTCATTCTCCGTTTTGACGCACAGATTGCTTCGATGTCCCCGGCTAATTTTGTGGAGCGCGTGCTGTTAGAGAAGTGTCGCGCCAAGCAGATTATCGTCGGATACGCGTGCCAGTTTGGAAAAGGACGGGAGGGCAATGCGGCATTCTTGGAGGCACACAGCCAGAACCGGCCCTTTGAAGTCTCTGTCGTTCCGCCGACACAGATTAACGGTTCGCCTGTCCATAGCACCCGTATCCGTGATGCCATCGCGCGGGGTGATTTGGGTTGGAGTGCGCAGCTGCTCGGCCGCAGCTATTCAATTATCGGTAATGTGGTTCACGGGGATGGGCGCGGCAAGCACCTCGGCTTTCCGACAGCGAATATCGAGATGGAGAACCAAGTGTGTCCCCCGAACGGCGTTTACGCCATCCGTGCGCGGTTAATGCCCGATTGCGAAGGCGCGCTTGCTATTGATGGCGTTTTAAACATCGGCACCCGGCCGACATTCGCGGGCGCGACGTTTCAGATAGAGGCGCATTTCTTCGATTTTGATGAGACTATCTATGGAAAATCGGTGGAGATATTTTTCGTTGATAAAATCCGAAGTGAACGGAAGTTCCCGGGGGTTGACGCGCTGGTCCAGCAAATTCAACGAGATATCGCCGCCGCAACCGAGATTCTTGCGGAGGCAGAGCCTTTAGCAGCGGCGAGACCGGGGAGGGCTTAGTAGCATCGAGACCAGGAGGTCTCTCCTACCTCCGTAGGGCGAGGGCCTGTCCCTCGCCGAGGGCTCTCTTACCACCGTAGGGCGAGGGCCTGTCCCTCGCCATGCTTCGGTCTACCGGAAACTCGCGGGGGAAACCCTCTCGGATGCGCGTGTGGCATCCGAGGGCCCCCGCGCTACGGTACTTTGACATTTTCTTGCCAGGTCTCTCCTACGGGGAGATCGGAGGTCCTCAGCAGCGGCGATAGGCAACTCCTTGCGCGCCGATATTACGGATGCTTCGCGGAAAAAATCTCACAAAATCATTTTAATTTGAATTCTCTGTCAATTTGTGGTATAATATATAATCATCAGGGCCTCCACGAAACACATCGGGTAAGATTACGGTATTTCGCAATAGGTCCTGAGCATCAACCGATACGCTCAATATAGGCAAAAGGAGGTGAAAGCGATTGGCAATCGATGCAGAACGGAAGCAGGAGATTATCCAACAGCACCAGATGCATGAACGGGACACCGGCTCCCCGGAGGCGCAGGTGGCGGTTTTAACTGCGCGCATCAAACATTTGACTGAACATTTTCAGACGCACAAGAAGGACTATCATTCCCGCTACGGACTTTTCCGCTTAGTTGGTAAGCAGCGGCGGCTGCTGCGGTATCTTTATAGGAAAGATATTACGCGCTATTACCGTCTCATCAACGAACTCGGCATTCGCGAT
This sequence comes from Candidatus Poribacteria bacterium, assembly GCA_965242965.1. Lineage (GTDB taxonomy): Bacteria > Poribacteria > WGA-4E > WGA-4E > WGA-3G > AGPOR5. The sequence goes on from OZ251518.1 coordinate 466,839, forward strand.
ACAATCGGATCCGAGCGGAGTTAGAACGGTTTTATCGGCCCGGCACAGTGTTTCTGTGACAGTGTTTTTGTGTCGGACCGCGTCAAGGCAATTTCCCATCGCATGCGCGCTCAACTCGCGCGCATAACGGGAAATGCGCACACACCTCTCAACGTCCCAGAGACGCAATAGCAGCGCATTGGACGAAAAACGTAGTACGGACGCAAGCGGTGGCTTCGGTAGGCGCGCTTCATAGACGCGCACCGACAGCAGCGCGCGGACAACCCGCGACGCTCGGTGGGAAAAGAGTGGATAACGTAAGTCCCGAAACGGAGAGACATGACTGAATAATTTGTTAGAACAGAACAGGAGTTAAGAGCACGACATGAAAGTAGAAATGCAACTTGGGAGCGAGAAGCTATCGATTGAAACCGGAAAAGTTGCGAAACAAGCAGACGGTGCCGTTTGGGTGCAATACGGTGGGACAGTCGTCCTCGTCACAGTCGTCGCTGATGATAGAGAACATGACTTGGATTTCTTCCCCCTCACCGTGGATTACCGCGAGAGAGCCTATGCGGGCGGCAAAATCCCGACGGTCTATGGCCGCCGCGAGCCCCGTCCCGGCGCATCAGAACAACTCATCGCACGCTTGATCGATCACTGCATCCGGCCGCTATTCCCGAAGGATTTTAAAGCGGAGGTGCAGGTACTGTGCAACGTATTCTCATCGGACGGTGTCCATCCCGCGGATGTGCCAGCCCTCATCGGCACCTCCGCCGCCTTGGCCATCTCCGACATCCCGTTTAACGGCCCCGTCGCCGCTGTCACCGTCGGAAGGGTTGACGACAAATTGATAATCAACCCGACTTACGAAGAACTGCACGAATCCGACATGGAACTCTTCGTGAGCGGCACCACGGACGCGGTAATGTCTGTCGAAGGCGGCGGACACGAAATCCCCGAAGACGAGGTGATTGACACGATTATCACGGCGCATGAGCAGATCCAGGAGGTTATCAAACTCCAAGAGGGATTGGCAGCGGTAATCAGCAGCGAGAAGCGCGCCTACAAGGCCAAAAGCGTGGAGGCAGACCTCAGCGAACGCGTCCGAAACCTTGCAACGTCACGCATCCGTGAATCCATCGGCATGGAGAATAAGAAGGACCGGGAGGCATATCTTGAACAGGTGCAGGAAGAGGTGCTATCCGAAATCCTTGAAGGAGCACCGGAGGAGATAGATACCGCGGCAACTAACAAGGATGCCATTGCTATCCTCAGCGACATTGAGAAAGAGGAGATGCGCAGCGCAATCCTCACGCAAGGGACGCGCGTCGATGGGCGCGGTGTGACAGATATCCGGGGCATCTCCGGCGAAGTCGCCTTGCTGCCGCATACACACGGTTCGGCACTTTTCACCCGCGGGCAGACGCAGGCACTCTGTGTCACGACACTCGGTACCTCCGGCGATGAAGATGTGCAGCGCGGGCTTGATGGTGAATTGCGGCGCGGCTTTTTCCTCCACTACAACTTCCCTCCGTTCAGCACGGGCGAAGTGAAGCGGATGATGGGCCCTGGCCGCCGCGAGATAGGGCACGGTGCGCTAGCCGAGAAGGCATTGGAGCCAGTCATCCCTGATAAAGAGGACTTCTCTTACACCATCCGCGTCGTTTCGGAGATTTTGGAATCGAACGCGTCGTCCTCAATGGCGACGGTTTGCGGTGCGACGCTGGCACTCATGGATGCCGGTGTGCCGATTACGCGCCCGGTCGCGGGCATCGGGGTTGGGCTCATCAAAGAGGGTGAGCAGGAAGTTATCCTCACCGATATGCTCGGCACGGAAGATTTTCTCGGCGACATGGATTTCAAAGTCGCTGGGACAAGCGACGGTGTCACAGCGGTTCAGATGGATATCAAGATTGCGGGTGTCACACCGGAATTGATGCGCCGTGCGATTCATCAGGCGCGAGAGGCGCGCCTTGCGGTGATAGAGCAGATGAACGCCGTTATCGCTGAGCCGCGCGAGGAATTATCGCCATACGCACCGCGTATCTACACTCTCCAGATTCCGCAGCAGAAGATTAAGGACCTCATCGGGCCCCGCGGCAAGACGGTGCAAGGCATTCAGGAGGAGACGAACACTACCATCAACATTGAGGACGATGGTTCGGTGGAAATCGCGGCGATGAGCGCGGAAGATGTCAAACTTGCTGAAGAGAAGGTGCGCGCTGTCACGGCACTACCAGAAATCGGCAAGGAATACACCGGCAAAGTGGTGCGCACTGCGCCGTTTGGTGCGTTCGTTGAAATCCTACCGGGCAAAGATGGCCTCGTCCACATTTCGCAGATGGGCGATGGGTATGTCCGGCGCGCTGAGGATGTGATGGAGGTAGGCGACGAAGTCACTGTCCGCATTCTTACCATTGACGAACAGGACCGGGTAGATCTCACCCTCATCGCTGCCCGTGGCATTCCGGTTGAAGAACTCACCGTGGCATCAAACTCGGAGCGCGAAGGCGAGACAGATGGTCCGCGGGACAACCGTCCGAATTACCGCGACAATCGGCGGAATGACCGGCGCGGTGGTAACCGTTACGGACAGCGGGGTAATAATGGGCGAGATTCTCGCGAGCGGCGTAACGCGCCTCGTCTGCCGCGGGAACGGATTCGATAGACAGATGTTTTGACAGGAGAGGCGGGGGTCACTTCAGGTTATCCTCGCCTTTTTGCTTAATTGAGGGTGTTTCATATATCGCTCAACGTCGCGGGAACAGGCCCCGCGCTCTGCGTCTTGCCATCAAATCGCATCTCCCCTGTAGTTCAGGATCGCCTGATCCTGACCTGTTCGGGATCAGGCGATCCCGAACTACAGAAGTGGGCCCGATGCCTTTCGGTATTCGCCCGCTCCCCAAGGCGGAATAAATACCGAAACGGAGTTATGAAACACCCTCGCTTAATTTCGTGGGACGGGTCCGATGCGCGCTTAGCACGTAACGCGGGGACCTGTCTCCTGCAAAAAAAATAGGCGGATGTCACCATGAGACATCAAAAACTTTCATCTGCAAGCAAGCGGCGAATTCAGAAAGCACGAGGCGATCTACTAGACCAGAAGTGGATGACCTATTTTTTGGCCGCCGTGCTGATTTTATTGATTGCCGTGTTTGTCGTTTTATCGTCCCCTGAGTATAAAGCGTGGGTAGTGGATACGGCGCGTTCGCTGTTTTATGGAACACGAAAACGGGAGGTGCCGAAGCCGCGCGCCGCGCCTGCACGCCTTGAGACTCCTGCGTTCCGATGGCAGGAATACAGGTTTTAAGAACTAACAGAGGAAATGACAATGGTAGCGAGATTGATTGCGATAGTGGCAGTCGTCCTCGTCGCGGGCTGCGGGTATGTCTCCAAGTCAGAGTATCTGGAGCATATCAAGACAATTCGGGTTTCACCTGTCGAGATCCAAGATGCCGATTTCGCTTACGATGAGGCTTCGCAGCGGCCCTACGATGAGGTTATTCAAGAGAAGTTAATCCAACGCTTCAATCGGAAGTGGCAGGATGGGAATGATTCGCAATTCACGCTGCGGGTTCTGGATTACAATATCAAGGAGCACGGATTCGGTCCGACTGGCCAAGTTGAATTGCTGCGGATAAGTCTCCAAATTGAATACGAATTTCTGGATCGGGTGCGCAACAACATCATCGCCGAGAGCAACAACCACGTGCAGATTCACGATTTCTACATTGTGCCTAATCGAGGCGAACCGCCCGAAACTTTGCCGCAGGCGAAAGGATTGTTGATTGATGAACTGATTGAAGATCTTTACAATCAGTTTGCGGAACAGTGGTAAGGCAAAGTGCGCATCGAGACCAGGAGGTCTCTCCTACCGGGGATAAGGTTTCGCATCAACAAATTCCTAATAGGTGGAAGGCTATGATGAAATTTCAACAATGGACAGCGATGGCACTCTTCTCTATCTCACTGCTTCTCGTCGTCTCTTGTGAGAAGGAGCCGGGAAATTGGACAGCAGTCCACCGAGAGGGAGCGTCTATTTACGGCGTGTGGCGAAGTCCGACAAAAGCCGCGGCCACTTTGGCAGTTGCGGAGGTGAACCGTAATCTCCTTGACAAGGGTGCGCAGGGGTCGGATTTGCCTATCTTTACGACGTTGGCCCCGATAGAACTCTTACCTGTTCAAGTCGTCGCCGGGCGCAACGTTTCTCAGGCGGAATGGGTGCAGGCGCGTGTGCCATCGACTTATCAAGGCAAAACCCTCTATCGCGATAGGCCCGCGGCACCGGACCTTTACCACGCTTACGGTTTTCAGCAGCAGGCGGAGGTGGAATACCAGAGTCGGAAATTCGGTTCAGAGCCGCTCATCTTGCTTGAAATTTTTGATATGGGCACCGCGGAGAATGCGTTCGGAATTTACAGTTTCAACACATATCCTCGGGCCGAGATGGTCTGGGTGGGAAGCAAGGCACTGCTTTCCGGTGGCTATCTCCGTTTTGCTAAAGGGAAGTATTTCGTTGAGATAGAGGGTTATGAATTCGCTACCGGCATTCGCGAAGGCATCGTCGCGCTGGCGAAGGCGATTTCTGCGCAGATTCAAGAGCCGCCGACAAAGGTCCCCCTGTTTGCGATGCTGCCGCATGCCAACCGAATCGGCGGAAGTGACAAATTATTCCGCTCACATTGGACGCTGAGCCAAATCTACAGCGGGTTACCGCTAAGCCTCCCGCAGTTGACAGGATTTCCCCTCTGTGTCTCCGCAAGTTATCGCGATAACGATGCAGATGATTGGGTGAATGCGCGGGTTGTGTTTATCCTCCGGTTCCCTGATGCCGCCACTGCCGAGGCGGCTTGGACGCGCTATCGTGAAGAGGTGACGAAAGCATCCCCTGCCTTTGAAATGGGGGCAAATGGGGAGATTTTGGTTGATGAACAACTACCTTCGGAGTAAAAACTGATGCACTACCTTTCTGAAATGACCCCCCCCTGATCTGGCCCGGATGCTTATTCGTGGGGATAACTTAATTGAGATGCGGAAGATACCGGATAACGTCGTCGCTCTCATCGCGACGGATCCGCCGTTCAATTCTAAACGCGACTATTTCGTGCCGTATCGCGATGAACACGGAAAAGAGCCTGACACCCTCGTCAAAGCGTTCACCGATACATGGAAATGGGGCGACGCGGCCGAGGCAACGTGCGATGAACTTATTCGCGACATCGGCGGCGCGATAGGCGAGACGATTGAGGGGTTACGACTCTTTTTGAAGCAAACGCCGATGATGGCGTATTTGGTGATGATGGGAGTTCGGCTAGTGGAGATGCACCGGATTCTGAAACCGACGGGTTCAATTTATCTCCACTGCGATGCGACTGCGTCGCACTATCTGAAAATTTTGATGGATGCCGTTTTCGGCGCGAAAAATTTCATGAACGAACTCGTTTGGTGTTATTCCTGGCCCCGGAATTCCAAGCGATATTACGCGCGAACGCACGATAGTATTCTTTTTTACACCCTCGGCGACAAATGGACATTCAACGCCGATGCAATACGTCAACCTTACGCGGCGGCATCGGAAGGCAGAGATGCCTATGCTGCCAATGCATCGCAGTTTGGGGATGCTGTTGTGCTGGATAAGCGCGGGAAACTCCCGCAAGACTGGATAATTCTGCCGCCTGTCCGTCCGAATGCGAATGAACGTGCAGGTTATCCGACGCAGAAGCCGATAGCCCTCTACAAACGCATCATCCAAGCCTCTAGCAACGAAGGCGATTTGGTGCTAGATCCGTTCTGTGGTTGCGGCACGACACTCCTTGCGGCGGAGGCACTCAATCGGCGATGGCTCGGCATTGATTTGACATACCTCGCCACGGGAGCCGTCACACTGCAGATGGAGAAATTCTTCCCGCAGGTGAAGGACAGCATCGTTATCACCGGCACGCCAGAAAACGTAGACACTGCGCTGCAACTTGCCCGCGAAGACCCGGGTGGGTTTGAGGAGTGGTGTGTGACGCATGTGCTAAAGTTTACCTCAAACGCCAAAAAGGTAGGCGATGGCGGCATTGATGGCACATATCGGTTTCCTATCGGCAAGGTAAAGGGACGCACGGCTTATGGAAAGATGGTTGCACAGGTGAAAGGTGGGAAGTATAGCCTCGGGCATATCCGTGATTTTCGGACAGCGATGACGAATGCACAAGCGGATTTGGGCATCTTTGTCGTGACGCGGCCCCCGAGCGCCGGAATGCGCGCGGAGGCGAGTCGTGCAGGGATGTGGAAACATCCGCTGTGGGATATGACATGTCCACGCGTGCAACTTTATGAGATTCAAGATTATTTTGATGGCACCCTGCCGAAGATACCTGTGGGAGAACGGCGGGTGCTGTGATACCGCTTCTTTCTCGTAGGACGACGGCCGTTACGCCGATGCCTTTGAAATGGCAGCAAATGGGGAAATTTTTGTTGACAAACACCTGACTTTAAAGTAGAATTACGCTGGCAGTTCTGCGAGTCTATCCATGCTAAAATTACCGAAACAATCGGAGTGAAAGTTGATGCACTACGTCTTTGAAATGACCCCCCCCCTGATCTGGCCCGGATGCTTATTCGTGGGGATAACTTAATTGAGATGCGGAAGATACCGGATAACGTCGTCGCTCTCATCGCGACGGATCCGCCGTTCAATTCCAAACGCGACTATTTCGTGCCGTATCGCGATGAACACGGAAAAGAGCCTGACACCCTCGTCAAGGCGTTCACCGATACATGGAAATGGGGCGACGCGGCCGAGGCGGCATGCGATGAACTCATCCTTGAAGTTGGTGGACAGATAGGTGAGACGATTGAGGGGTTACGACTCTTTTTGAAGCAGACTCCGATGATGGCGTATTTGGTGATGATGGGGGTGCGGCTGGTGGAGATGCACCGGATTCTGAAGCCGACAGGTTCGCTGTATCTCCACTGTGATTCGGCCGCCAGTCACTACCTAAAACTCCTCTTGGATGCTGTGTTTGGACATGCGAACTACCGTAACGAAATCATCTGGCGGAAGTATGCGGGACGCAAGAACAACGCCAAGCATAAATTCGCCACGCAAACTGACACAATCCTGTTTTATGCCAAAAGCAAAAATGCCGTTTTCAATCCGCTGTTTGAGCCAATTTCAGACAAGGAGATTGAGAAAAAATATCGTTACACCGACGATGATGGAAGGCGGTACCGTTTGAGTTGGGGCCGGCATTATCAGATGACAGGTGAACAGCGGCGTATCTATCTGGACAAACAACCCGGTGCTGCTATCGGCTCTTTGTGGGCGGAAGATGGATTGCAGCTGAATACCTCTACAAGAGAACGCGCGGGGTATCCGACGCAGAAGCCGATAGCCCTCTACAAGCGCATCATCCAAGCCTCCAGCAACGAAGGCGATCTGGTGTTAGATCCGTTCTGTGGTTGCGGCACGACACTTCTCGCTGCGGAGGCACTCAATCGGCGATGGCTTGGCATCGATTTGACGTATCTTGCCACGGGAGCCGTCACACTGCAGATGGAGAAATTCTTTCCGCAGGTGAAAGACAGTATTGTTATCACCGGCACGCCGGAAAACGTAGAAACCGCGCTGCACCTTGCACGCGAAGACCCGGGTGGATTTGAGGAGTGGTGTGTCACGCATGTGCTGAAGTTTACCTCAAACGCCAAAAAGGTGGGCGATGGCGGCATTGATGGCACCTATCGGTTTCCCATCGGCAAGGTGAAGGGACGCACGGCTTATGGAAAGATGGTTGCACAAGTGAAAGGTGGGAAATATAGCCTGGGGCATATCCGTGATTTCCGGACGGCGATGACGAATGCGCAGGCGGATTTAGGTATCTTTGTCGTGGCGCGGCCGCCGAGTGATGGAATGCGCGCCGAGGCGAGTCGTGCAGGGATGTGGAAACATCCACTGTGGGACATGACATGTCCACGCGTGCAGCTTTATGAGATTCAGGATTATTTTGATGGCACCATGCCGAAGATACCTGTTGGGGAGCGGCGGGTGCTGTGATATCGTCCCCAGGTCAAACGGCATCGCGGGGGACAGGCCCCCGCGCTACGGTGAAAATGAGATTGACATCGCGGGGGACAGGCCCCCGCGCTACGGTGAAAATGAGATTGACATCGCGGGGGACAGGCCCCCGCGCTACAGGCCAAATGGATAGGAGGACTCTCATGCGCGGCGATTTTGAAGCATATCTCAACGACGAATTTCGTGACGAAAACGGGAAATTGGATTTAGACGGCCTCTTGGCGTTAGAGGACGAGGCGGATATGGATGTCGCGGTAATCATGCCGAACACGCAGCCGAATCCACAAAACGCCGAACTTGGTGATGCGATTCGCGGAAATCCACGCGCGCTTGGGTGTGCTTTGGTGCATCCGACGGAGCCGGCACCTGTTGAGCAGGTGCGGTTAGCGGCAGAAGAATGGGGCATGCGCGGTATTAAACTGATGCCGGCGGTGCATCACTACGACGTTGACGACGAGATTGTCCGTCCGGTAGTTGAGGCGGCGCGTGCGCATGGGCTCATCGTTTCTATTCACTCGGGTCCTAATAATTGCCATCCGAATCGGATTGGCACCGTAGCAGGGTGGGTGCCGGGAACACCTGTTATCATGGATCACATGGGTTTCCCCGATGATTTGGATGCGGCGATTAAAGTGGCGAAGGTTCACAAGAACGTCTCGCTTGGGACAACAATTCTCCGATTTCATCGGCGATGGGGGACAAATCCGGACACCGTTGTGCCGATAGAGGTAAAAAAAGCGGTTGAGGTGCTGGGTCCGGAGCAGATTGTCTTCGGTTCTAACTTGCCTGAATATCGTCCGAGCCAAGTTATCAACGCGCTCAAGCGGTTGGAGTTGGGTGATGAGGCGGAAGCCCTCATTTTCGGGGACAATCTCGCCCGGATTTATGGATTGGAAGCTTAGCGAAACGGGAGGAGCACCATGGATACCAAATGCACACAAAACTTGTCTGCTGTTACGGCGGCGTTGGATGATGTGTATCCATCTGCTGCGTCTCTAGTGGAAAAGGTGATGGCGGATGCGCAGGCGTTGCAAGCGGCCGGCGAGACAGCGGCGGCGATTGAGAAGTGGCGTTCGCTTGCAATTCTGGTAGAAGGAGTGGCGGATGCGTTAGCGGCGCATGCATGGTTTCAGGTAGGTTCACTGCTTTCCGATGCTGGCAAACATGCCGAGGCGGTGGTGGCTTACGATAACGTTATTCGGCTGCGTTCCGATTGCGGCGAGGCGTATCTCCAGCGTGGCAAGGCAAGAAATGGGTTAGAGCAGTATGAGGCTGCCTTGGTGGACTTGGAGAGGGCCCTGTGTTTGCAGCCCGATGTTGCGGCGATTTATTCGGCGCGCGGGGTTGCCAAATCCGGTCTCGGGGAGCACGATGCTGCCATGGCAGAGCACGCGAAGGCGTTGCAGTTAACGCCGCGGTGTGCGTCGGTGTATGCGAACCGCGGCGTGTCAAACATGTATCGCGAGGAAAACGAGGCGGCGGTTGCGGATTTCGACGAGGCGATTCGTTTGGATGCGACGCTGTCCGAGGTTTATCATCTCCGCGGGTATGTGAAGTTCTTCCTGAGTCAAGATGAGTCAGCTGTTGCCGATTATGACGAGGCGATTCGTCTCAATCCCAGGAATGCAGCGAGTTACACGAATCGCGGCTTGATAAAAAAATCGTTGGGACAGCGCAAGGCAGCGTTCGCAGACTACGAGGCGGCAATCCGTGTCGCACCAAACTACGCGCAGCCGTATACCTACCGGGCCGAGGAAAACCTCTACTGGGGACATGAGGCAGCGGCGCGCGCGGATTTGGAAATTGCGATGGAACTGGCACGTGCAGCGGGTGATGAAGCCCATCAGGTTTATGTCACCTATCGGCTTGAGGAACTTGACGAAGCGGAGGAGGCCAACGACTGATGCCTGATTTTTCCAAATTCAAAAAAGTTGAACCTCGTGACATCTGGTTTCGGGAGGCACAAGACTTTACACCCTGGCTCGCCGAGAATTTGTCATGCCTCTCTGAGTCCTTGAACCTAGAGTTGGCCTTTGAGGCGCGTGAGCAACGGGTTGGCGACTTCCGGGCAGACCTGGTGTGTCGGAACGTGATGGATAACTCCCGCGTGGTGATTGAAAACCAGTTGACGCGGTCAGACCATTCGCACCTCGGCCAAGTCCTGACATACGCAGCCGGGCTCCAAGCCATTACCGTGATTTGGGTAGCTGTAAAATTCCGGCGTGAGCATCGGGCAACGCTGGATTGGCATAATGAGATAACGGCGGAACGTTTTCGGTTTTTCGGGGTGGAACTCTATACATGGGAAAATCAGACTTCACGCTATGTAGAGTTTGCTATTGTCTCCAAACCAGAAGGTTGGATGCAGTCGGAAGGCTCTTGCCGGTACCTCATTCCGGAATAAGGGGAGTGGACAGAAAAGTCCTGTGCAGACAAAGCTTCCGCGTAGCTGGCACTTAATGTCTATAGGAATAAAACCATGGCAACGAAATCGATAGCACTTCACACGGAACAGCATACGCGAACCGTCGCGGCGGCATTGGGGGATGTGTCTCCATCATCCACATCATTGGTGGAGAAAGCGATGTCGGATGCGCAGGCGTTGCAAGCAGCCGGCGAGACAGCAGCGGCGATTGAGAAGTGGCGTTCGCTTGCGATTCTGGTGGAAGAGGTGGCGGATGCGTTAGCGGCGCATGCATGGTTTCAGGCCGGTTCACTACTTTTGGAATCCGGTGATGCCGCTGCTGCAATTGCCGCTTACGACAACGCGATTCGGTTGCAGCCGGCGTGCGCAGCAGCCTATCTCCACCGCGGTCAGGCGAAAAATGCATTGGCGCGATATGATTCGGCATTAGCCGATTTAGACAAGGCACTCTGTTTGGATTCAGGGATTGCCGCGGCTTATTCCGCTCGGGGCGTTGCGCGTTCTGGGCTCGGACAGCACGAAGCCGCCCTTGCCGAGCACGAGGTTGCCTTCCAGTTAACGCCGCAGTGCGCGGAGGCCTATACGAATCGCGGTTTGTCGAAAATGCTGCAAGGCGAAGATGAGGCGGCTCTCGCTGACTTTGACGAAGCGATTCGTCTCAATCCGGAGATGTCAAAAGTCTATCATTATCGAGGTGGGTTGAAGTTCTTCCTGAGTCAACGCAAATCCGCAATCTCTGATTATGATGAGGCGATTCGGCTCAATCCCAGGAATGCAGCGAGTTATACGAATCGCGGACTCATAAAAAAATCGTTGGGACAGCGCAAGGCAGCGTTAGCAGACTACGAGGCGGCAATCCGTGTCGCACCAAACTACGCGCAGTCGTATACCTACCGGGCCGAGGAAAACCTCTACTGGGGACATGAGGCGGCGGCGCGCGCGGATTTGGAAATTGCGATGAAACTGGCCCGTGCAGCAGGTGATGAAGCCCATCAGGTTTATGTCGCCTATCGGCTTGAGGAACTTGACGAAACGGCGGAGGCCAACGACTGATGCTTGATTTTGACTCACTCAAAAAAGTTGAACCTCGTGACATCTGGTTTCGGGAGGCACAAGACTTTACCCCCTGGCTCGCCGAAAATTTGTCATGCCTCTCCGAGTCCTTGAACCTAGAGTTGGCCTTTGAGGCGCGTGAGCAACGGGTCGGCGACTTCCGGGCAGACCTGGTGTGTAGGAACGTGGCGGATAACTCCCGCGTGGTGATTGAAAACCAGTTGACGAAGTCCGACCATGGGCACCTCGGCCAAGTCCTGACATATGCAGCCGGGATACCGGCTCTTACCGTCATTTGGGTGGCTACAGAATTCCGGCGTGAACATCGGGCAACGCTGGATTGGCAAAACGAAATAACGGAGAAACGGTTCAGTTTTTTCGGCGTGGAACTTCAGACTTGGAGAGACTGGGCATTGCGTTATCGGGTAGAATTTTCTACTATCGCCAAACCCCTGGGCTGGACGCAGTCGGAAGATCGGCTACTCTATCAAATTCGGTGATGAACAGAGGGCTCGCGCAAGAAGACTCGCCGGAATCTTGCCCGGCAAAAGGACAGCAGGAATGAAACGGACACCACTTTATGACATTCACCGCGCGCTGAATGCTAAATGGACTGAATTCGGTGGGTGGGAGATGCCGCTCCAATATAACAGTATCGTCGCCGAACATCTCGCCGTGCGTAGCACCGCCGGCCTCTTTGACTTATCGCACATGGGGGAGATAGAGGTGCGCGGCAACGGTGCAGGCAGCTTCCTGCAGAAACTCTGCACGAATGACATCAGTCGGTTAAAAAATGGACAGGCCCAGTATACCCTCCTTTGCAACGAAGCGGGCGGCACCGTTGACGATGTCCTAGTTTACCGTTTCACTGATACGCGCTACATGGTGGTAGTGAACGCCGCCAATATTGCGAAAGATTTCGCCTGGATGAAGACTCACAACGACACTGGGGTAGCACTCGCGGACTTGAGTGAACATACCGTCCTCATCGCGCTGCAAGGACCGGATGCAATTGAAATCCTGAATCCTTTGGTGCCTGATGCAGATGTCTCCCAAATCCCATTCTTCCGATTTACGGAGAGTCAGATAGCCGGTATTCCTGCGGTGATTTCGCGCACTGGCTACACCGGCGAAATCGGATTTGAGGTATACGTCACCGCCGCGCATAGCAAAGAACTCTGGCATACGCTTTATCCTGCAGTGACAGAAGCAGGTGGGATGCCTGTTGGCCTCGGCGCGCGCGATACGCTACGGCTTGAGGCAGGCCTCCGCTTATACGGCATAGACATGGACGAACAGACGACACCGCTTGAGGCAGGCCTCGTTCGCTTCGTTAAGTTGGATAAGGGGGAATTTATCGGTAGGGACGCGCTTCTCGCACAGAAAGAGCGTGGGATTGCCCGGAAATTGGTGGGGTTTCAACTGCGCGACCGGGCGGTAGCGCGAGCGGGTTACGCTGTGTATCAGCATGGCACGCGCATCGGCACGGTGACAAGCGGCGCGCCCTCGCCGAGCCTCAAACGCAGCATCGGGTTCGCGCTCATGAACGTGGTGCGTGACAAAAACGTTGATATTGAGATTCGCGGGAGACTGCATCCGGCGGAAATTGTCAAGATACCTTTTTACCGCGCAAAATGAATTTGACATAGGTTTTGATTTGTGTTACCCTATTAAACGCCACGCTCGGGTGGAACTTTTTCTGTCCGTGCAATATAACTAAAGAGAGGAGTGCTTATGATTCCCCCAATCACGCAGCTGATTATCCGCATTGAGCAGCTAGAATGGGAGCTGCGAGAGGTGAAAGAGGCGTTAGTGGAACTAGAAAGTCCGGTGCTGAAGGACTTGACACCGGAGGAACGGTTGACTGCGCACACCGCGCGGTATCAAGCTCAAAAGGAGCGGATGCGGCCTGCGATTGAAAAAGTGCTCGGGAAACCGAAGCCTGATTCTGAACTTCCCACCGCCGAGGAACTTCAGCGGCGTTCGCTAGAAGATGGCATAAACCCAGAGGACAATGTTTTTAGCAGCCTCATTACCGAAGAACGGGAGAGGGAACGCTAGTGAACTTTTTCTGGGTAGACGGGAATGCAGGTGTTAAACGGTATATCACGGAAGACGGGACACCGCTCATCAATTATTTCTTTGATCAGGTTCCGCTCAGCCGGATGTTTTTCTTGTTTGACGGTGCAGGCGAGGTAATCAGCGTTTTCGTCCGCCGTTACAATGACAAGACGATTACTGCAACGCGTTTTAGTGAGATTCGGCAGCAATTTGAAACCGAATTCATCCGACGTGATGAAGTTGTGTTGATATCGCCAACTGCGAATCAAATAACGGAATCTTGGGACTTGATTGAAGCGCATTCAGTCAACTGCACCGATGCAATTATTCTGCAGTGCGCGCTGGCTCAAGCGAATGTTTTGCTGCCAAGGGGAGACGGGCTGGTACTAGTGAGCTCCGATCAGCGGCTCCTTGGTGCCGCTAGACGCGAAGGACTCCTGACATTCGATGCGGAAATCGATAGTCAAGAAGTCTTGGATGTCCTCATCAATCAATGAACAGTTGTCTCCTAAATCCTTTGGAGGGATTTGCCCAACTGTCCCTATATGTTTTCAAAGCGCGCTACCTTCGCTACAAGATGAAGGAATGATGCCCTTACGAACGGGGCAATACACAATGATGCCACAAAATTTGAGATACATGGAAAGCCATGAATGGGCGCGGCGGGAAGAAGATGTCGTCACTGTCGGCATTACCGACTACGCCCAGGCGGAAATTCAGGATATTGTCTACGTTGAGCTGCCCGAAGTCGGCACGCACGTCACACAGAAAACGGAGTTCGGCGTGATAGAATCTGTCAAGGCCGCGTTCGACCTTTACGCGCCTGTCAGTGGCGAGGTTATCGCTGTTAATGACACGCTTGTTGACGCGCCGGAATATGTCAATACCTCGCCTTACGAAGATGGGTGGTTGATAAAAATCCGAACGGACGCGCCAGCGGAACTTGAGGCTCTTCTTGATGCAACTGGGTATCAAGCACACATTGAGGAGGAGAATTGACGTATCAAATGACATCCCCCTTCGCAAATCGCCACATCGGCCCGCGCGCCGAAGACATCATGGAGATGTTAGCCGCCCTCGGTTACGCTTCAATGGCGGATTTTATTGACGACGTTGTGCCAGAGGATATTCGGTTCCAACCGTCTATCAAGCCCGGGAGGGTTCTCCTACCGGGGATGTCGGAATCCGAGATGCTTGCGGCGTTAAAGCGGCTCGCTGCGGATAACCGCGTCTACCGTTCCTATATCGGCACGGGTTACTATAACTGTATCGTGCCGCCGGTTATTCAACGAAACATCCTCGAAAATCCGGGGTGGTATACCCAATACACGCCTTATCAAGCGGAAATCTCGCAAGGACGGTTGGAGGCGTTGCTCAATTTCCAGACGATGGTGATTGACTTGACAGGGCTTCCTGTCGCGAATGCCTCGCTTTTAGACGAAGCCACCGCCGCCGCTGAGGCGATGGGGATGTGTTTCGCTGCGGCACCTGCGCGTTTAAAAAGAGCCCCTACCGGTAGGACTGAGTCGGGCACCTTTTTCGTTTCGGAGACGTGTCATCCCCAGACAATCGCGGTGTTGCAGACGCGTGCCGAACCCCTCGGCATCCAATTGCGCATCGGTAACCATCGGGAAGTGGATTTCGATGAACCGATTCTCGGCGCGATTGTCCAATATCCTGCAACAGATGGAACAATTCACGACTACCGCGGCTTCGCCGAACAGGTGCATAACGCCGGGGGGTTGCTCGTTACTGCAGCAGACCTGCTTGCGTTAACACTCCTGAAACCGCCCGGCGAATTTGGTGCTGACATTGCCATCGGTAGTGCGCAACGATTCGGCGTGCCGCTTGGCTATGGCGGCCCGCACGCGGCGTTCCTCTCAACACGTGAAGAGTTCAAACGTCGTATCCCCGGGCGCATCGCAGGCGTATCACACGATGTCACCGGGAAGCCTGCCACCCGATTAGCACTCCAGACGCGAGAACAACATATCCGCCGCGAAAAGGCGACGAGCAACATTTGCACCGCACAGGTGCTACTCGCTGTAATGGCGGGGATGTATGCTGTCTATCACGGACAGGCGGGATTGAAGGGCATTGCGGAACGCGTTCACGCTTTAACTTGCATGCTTCGGACGGGCCTTGAGAAAGCAGGATATGCGATAGGTGATGCTCCCTATTTTGATACGCTGTGTATTCAAACGCCTGCCGCCGAAGAAATTCACGCCGCCGCCCGCGCGAAACAGATAAATCTTCGTCCTATCGATGCAACGCACATCGGTATATCGCTGGACGAGACGACGAGAGAGGCTGATGTTGCGGAACTTCTTGAGATTTTTGGTGGCGTGCCGCAGCCTGTTGAAATTGAGAACGGTGGGGCGCGCCTACGGGGGATTCCTGAAAAATTCCAACGAAAGACACCCTACCTCACGCACCCTGTTTTCAATAGTTACCACTCTGAAACGGAGATGCTCCGGTATATCCACAAACTCCAAGCGAAAGATCTTTCCTTAGTCAACGCGATGATTCCGCTGGGTTCATGCACGATGAAGCTCAACGCCACGGCGGAGATGGTGCCGGTGACATGGCCGGCATTCAGCGATATTCACCCGTTTGTCCCGGCAAAACAGGCAAAAGGGTATCACGCCTTGTTTGAACAGTTGGAGGCATGGTTGGTAGAGATAACCGGCTATAGTGGTATCTCCTTGCAACCGAATGCCGGTTCGCAGGGAGAATACGCCGGTCTGCTCGTTATCCGTAAGTATCACCACAGTCGAGGCGAGGCGCATCGGAACGTCTGCTTAATTCCCACTTCTGCGCACGGCACAAATCCTGCGAGTGCTGTCATGGCAGGGATGCAAGTT
This sequence comes from Candidatus Poribacteria bacterium, assembly GCA_965242965.1. GTDB lineage: Bacteria > Poribacteria > WGA-4E > WGA-4E > WGA-3G > AGPOR5. Next base: position 483,286 of record OZ251518.1, read on the forward strand.
GTCGTTGTGGCGTGCGATGCGGCAGGCAACGTTGATTTAGCCGACTTGCGCGAGAAGGCGGAAACGTATCGCGAAACGCTTGCCGCCGCCATGCTCACCTATCCCTCAACGCACGGTGTGTTTGAAAAAGAGATTCGCGAAATATGCGATATTGTGCATCGTGCGGGTGGGCAAGTCTACATGGACGGTGCGAATCTCAACGCGCTTGTCGGGCTCAGCCGGCCTGCGGATATCGGTACCGATGTGTGTCATCTCAATCTGCATAAAACGTTTTGCATCCCGCACGGTGGTGGAGGTCCGGGGATGGGCCCCATCGGTGTAAAGGCGCATCTCGTTGACTTTTTACCGACGCATCCGATTGTTTCAATGCGAAGTGATGCGTCTCAGGCGATAGGCCCCGTTTCAGCGGCACCGTGGGGGAGTCCCGGTATCCTCCCGATTTCTTGGGCGTATATCGCCATGATGGGAGCAGATGGCCTGAAATCTGCGACAGAGGTGGCTATTCTCAACGCTAACTACATTGCGAAGCGGTTGGTGGGGCACTATCCTATCCTCTATACTGCGGAGAATGGCCGCGTCGCGCACGAGTGCATCATTGATGTTCGCGATTTTAAGAAAACGGCAAATGTTGACGTAACCGATGTCGCCAAACGACTGATGGACTATGGATTTCACGCCCCCACTGTTTCGTGGCCCGTGCCTGGGACAATGATGATTGAACCGACAGAGAGCGAATCTCTCGCGGAACTTGAACGGTTTTGTGACGCGCTCATTTCTATCCGCGAAGAGATTGCAGAGATTGAGAGTGGTGCTGCGGATAGGCAAGACAACGTCCTCAAAAACGCGCCGCACACAGTAGATGCGGTGACACAGACAGTTTGGCAGCATGCTTACACGCGCGAGGCTGCCGCTTTTCCAAAGCCGTGGGTGCGCGAGCATAAATTTTGGCCGGCTGTTGCCCGGATTAACGAAGTTCACGGCGACAGAAATCTGGTTTGTGCTTGTCCGCCGCTGAGTGCATATTCGGGGACGTAGGGAGAGAGGTGTCATGGCTTATGAAGGCAATAATTATCGGGGCGGGAGAAGTTGGATTTCATACCGCCCAACTATTAACGCGTGAAGAACACGATGTCGTGTTGATTGACGAATCCGAGGAAGCGTGCGAGCGAGTGAACGAGCAGTTGGACATGCAGACGCTTTGCGGTTCAGGTGCGTCGCCGCGCCTCATTGATGCTGCGGGGATTGATGAGGCAGAGCTGCTCATCGCGGTTACCAACGTGGATGAGATTAACATGCTGGCATGCCAGATAGCGAGTCTCCATACGGACTGTATTAAGATTGCGCGCGTCTCCAATCCGGACTATTTCATTCCCGGGAGTGGGCTTGAGCCCAAGGATTTTGGCATCGATTTGCTGGTGAATCCGGAGCAGTTGTGCGCCGCTGAATTTGTCCGATTGCTCAAGACACCCGAAGCGCGCGAGATTGTTGAATTTGAGAGTGGCAAAGTCCAACTCGTCTCTTTTCGCGTGAGGCAGTCAAACCCGTTTATCGGCACATCGCTTGCGGCATTAGACGAAAAAGGGCTCTTGGCAGACATTCGTTTTGCCGCCATTAACCGCCGGAAGCGTACCAGCGAAAGACAGCATCCGGGGGAAGCGTCGCGGTATATTATTATCCCGCGCGGCACAGATGTCTTGCAACAAGGCGATGATGTATTTGTGATTGGGAGTGCTGTCGCGGTGGAGCAGCTGCTCCGTCTCAGCGGCATCATGTTTAACGAGCACCTGGAGCGCGTTATCATCGCTGGCGCGAGCCCTATCGGTATCCAACTCGCTCGGGCTTTAGAGGAAAACGGCACGAATGTCAAACTGATTGAGGCAAACCAGGCGCGCGCTGAAGTGGCATCGCAGCTCTTGAAGCGCACCACCGTCTTGCACGGCGACTACCTTCAATTTCGGCTCCTTGAAGAAGCCGGCGTGACAGAGGTGAACGGCTTTGTTTCTGTCACCGGTGACGATGAAGACGACATTATGGCGTGCATGACAGCAAAGGAGCACGGTGCGCAGCGCGTCCTCGCGCTTATCCAGCAGCCGCACTATCTGCCGCTGTTAGCGCGGATTCCGAGGCTTGATGGTGTAGTGAGTCGGCATCTTGCTGTCGTGAGTAATATCCTCCGCCTCATCCGCCGCGGTCAGATTATTTCTGTCGCCTCGCTCCATGGGATAGAAGCGGAGGTGATTGAAATTGTGGCGGGAGTCAACGCTAAAATTGTCCATAAAGAGCTCTCTTCGTTCAAAAAGAAATTTCCGCAGGATGCCGTCATCGGTGCCGTTATTCGGCGTGAGAAACTCATTATTCCCACCGGGGCGAGCGTCATCCAACCGGCAGACAAGGTGATTGTGTTTAGCAGGCCGAAAGCGATACCGGTTGTCGAAGATCTGTTCGCAGAACGTAGGAATTAGGGGAGCAGGATTTCCAAGGTTACGTTTCACGTTTGATAATAGTTTGTCCAACGATGATGGGATGCGAGGTGGCTGTCCTACATGAGCCGTAAACTCATTTTTCACACGCTCGGCAATTTATTAATGTCGCTTGCCGGCACCATGCTCCTGCCGGTGGTAGTGGCACTCTACTACCAGAACTGGGGTGGGCAGACAGAAACCGACCTGGGTGCGTTTGTGATTTCCGCTGTGCTGACATTAGTCGTCGGCTTGATCCTCCGCTTCAGTGTGCGAGGACAGCAGCAGGAACTCGGCATCCGCGAGAGTTTCGCTGTCGTGGCGTTGGGGTGGATAATCGTCGCGCTCTTCGGCGCGTTTCCTTATCTCATCGCAAACGTGTTTGAAGCGGAGGGACGCACGCCGTGGACAGAATTCTCTTTCTGCTACTTTGAGTCAATGTCCGGCTTTTCGACAACCGGCGCGACCTGCCTCACCGAAATTGAGCATCTCTCTCACGCTGTCTTATTCTGGCGGAGCTTCTCGCACTGGCTAGGTGGGATGGGCATCGTTGTCTTCGCAGTGGCGATTCTACCGATGCTCGGTGTCGGCGGTATGCAGCTCTTTCGCGCCGAAGCACCCGGCCCGCAAATAGAACGGCTCACGCCGCGCATCACGCAAACTGCCAAACTGCTTTGGAGTGTGTATGTCCTCCTCTCAGCGATTGAAACGGTGTTGCTGGTTTTCGGCGGCATGTCGCTTTTTGATGCGCTGTGCCACACCTTCGGCACGATGGCGACAGGCGGGTTTTCCACTAAGAACCTCAGCATCGCGCATTACAACAGCGTCTATGTTGACATGGTAATCTGCTGCTTCATGTTCCTCGCAGGCACTAATTTTGCCTTGCATTACCGCATGCTGCGCGGCGATTTCAAGGCATATTTCCAAGATACCGAATTCCGATTTTATTGCCTCGTCATCGGTGTCAGCATCGTTTTAGTCTCGTGGAATACCGTCACTTTTCCGGTTGACGGACAGATTCCCTACGATTCAATGTGGCCATCGTTGCGCGATGCTACCTTCCAGGTGCTTGCAATTATCACGACGACTGGCTACGGCACCGCGGACTTTGAAAAATGGCCCTATCTCTCGCAGTTCATCCTCGTAACGCTGATGTTCTACGGAGGGTGCGCCGGTTCAACCGGCGGCGGAATGAAGCAGGTGCGGTTCTTGCTTTTGATTAAACAGAGCGGCGCGGAAATCAAGCGGCTCCTTTTCCCGCACGCCGTGCTGCCCATCCGGATTAACGACAGGGTGGTGCCACCGGAAGTGATGACGAATGTCCTCGGATTTTTCTTCTTTTTTATCGGCATTTTTGCTATTGTGACATGCGTGATGGCGACGCTGGGGATGGATTTGGTGAGCGCGGCGGCTTGCACAATTGCAACGATGGGGAATATCGGACCGGGGCTCGGCACCGTAGGGCCCACGGATAACTACGCGCATATCCATACTGCTGGAAAGTTTATCCTCTCCTTCTGCATGCTCTTGGGACGTTTGGAACTTTACACCGTGCTGATTCTGTTTTCGCCGAATTTTTGGCGGAAGTAATAGGCAATTCAGTTGTCGTTCGGGCTCGCCGGCAGCCCAGGCCAAACGAGTCACGCTCGGACGAGTTGATTTTCCTACAGAGACGATACAAATCAGTTTAATTTCATATTACGCAGAGTGAACTCGGAAGGCACATTAAGGACCTAAAGGCCCTTAGGGTTCTTCGCGAACCGATATGCTATAGACATGAAAGGTCTAAAGGACCTAATGCTATAAACATGCCTCTCCGAACGGAACTGAACAGCGTTTTTGCTAAATAAAAACCTTGATTTTATTTTTGGAATTTGTCATTATTCTATCAGAAACTTTATCCAAAACGTTGCGGGACGCGTTTCAATACGTTCCCGCGCAACATTACGAGGAGATCTACGCTCATGAAAAAGACGCTCATTGCCGTTTTGGTACTGCTCTTAACGGCCACGCTATTTATCACGAACACTACCGCACAAGAAAAAATCACCGGCCCGTGGCTCTGGATTATTGCGCCAACCGAGGCAAACGAAGGTGGTGCGAATTCCATTGATATTGATTCACTTGCGATTGCCAGCGGAGGCACTGTCACCGAATCAGACATCGCCGCAAACGGTGCAAACGCAGGCGGCCGGATAGGGAATTTTGTTTGGACGCTCGGTGAGATTTCGGAGACAGGCGGAGACAATATCAACGAGTGCCTCAACCGCATCGGCATGATAAACGGCGACGTAAACGACCATTCCTCATACGCGCTATTTCAGTTTAAGGTAGACACCGCCTTGCACGGCGTGACGATGCTCGTCGGCAGCGATGACGCTATCAAAGTGTGGCTTAACGGCAAAGTCGTGCATACCAATGCCGTTAACCGCGGGGCAGGCGACTTCCAAGACGAATTCCAAGTCAATCTCGTCGCAGGCGATAATCTGTTGCTGGTGAAAGTCAGTGAGCGTGGCGGTGGCTGGAGCATGTTTGTTGGTATAGATGCCTTTCTAGGAGAAATTGGAGAAATTGTCTCCATACCGGATCTCAACTTAGCATCAGCGATTCGCGAAGCTGCCCAACTACCTTCCGGTACGCCAATCACAACACGGACAATGCAAGGGTTACAGGGAATTCAAATCCGCAATCGCGGGATAAGAGACCTCACAGGTCTACAACTGGCGATGAATCTGCAACAATTGGTCTTGGAAGATGAGTCATTGATAGCAGATTTTTCACCCCTTGAAAAATTGCCACAACTGACATCGCTATCTCTCAACGGCAGCGCTGTCTGGAATGTAGCTCCCCTAGCAAATCTTACGCAATTGAAGGCACTGAGTCTCCGCGAAACCGCTATTGATTTGTCGTTTCTCGCCTCCCTTACACAATTAGATACACTGGATCTCAGCAGCACGGGTGTTTCGGATGTGTCGCCGCTCGCCTCCCTCACACAGTTGGAAACGCTGGATCTCAGCAGCACGGGTGTTTCGGATGTGTCGCCGCTCGCGAGTCTTACGCAATTGCAGACGTTGAATCTCGGCAGCACGGGTGTTTCGGATGTGTCGCCGCTCGCCTCCCTCACACAGTTGGAAACGCTGGATCTCAGCAGCACGGGTGTTTCGGATGTGTCGCCGCTCGCGAGTCTTACGCAATTGCAGACGCTGGATCTCCGTAGCACGGGTGTTTCGGATGTGTCGCCGCTCGCGAGTCTTACGCAATTGCAGACGCTGAATCTCCGTAGCACGGGTGTTTCAGATGTGGTTCCTCTTGCAAATCTCACACAATTGGAAAAACTAGAAATCAACAACACCGGTGTGGTAGATGTGGTTCCTCTTGCAAATCTCACACAATTGAAAGCGTTGAATCTTGCCGGCACAGATCTTTCAGACATAGTTCCTCTTGCAAATCTCACACAATTGGAATGGTTAGATCTCGGCAGCACAGATGTCTGGGATGTGACACCGTTCACAAGCCTTACACAGTTGGAGTGGCTGAATCTCACCAACACAGATGTTTCGGATGTGACATCTCTTACAAATCTCACGCAATTGAAGGTACTGAATCTCAATAGCACCGATGTAGCAGATATGTCACTCTGGGTCATAGGCAATCTGCGTCTGAAGAACTGCCCGCTGAGTTACACCACTATCCACACGTATATTCCCGCGATGCAGGCGAGGGGGATAGGGGTGGAATTTGACAACGTCGCGCATCCCGCCCTATTGAAAATTTCTGGCGATGGGCAGGAAGGCGAACTCGGGGTGCCGTTAGAAAAACCGTTTTTTGTGAAAGCGATGGCTGAACACGGTAAACCAATGGTAGGGAGAACAGTTCAATTTGATATCCTTGAGGGCCGCGGGACGCTCAGTTCCAACACCGTGAAGACAGATGCAAGCGGAAATGCACGGGTAACCCTCACGCTCGGTAGAACTACTGGGGTGAACAAAGTCAAGGCGAGTGTCGTGGGTATCCGTTCTTGGGTATTATTCACAGCTATTGCTATAGGGACGGCCTCCGAATTTGCGCTAGATGTGAACGGTGATGGCGTGGTGAATATTCTGGATTTGACAGCGGTTTCAGGTCAGTTCGGAGAGACTGGCGAAAATCGCGCCGATGTGAACGGTGATGGTGCCGTTAACATTCAGGATTTAGTGTTGGTTGCGGGTGCTTTTGGGGAGGGCGCGGCTGCGCCGCCGGCGCGGGCGGTTTCGCAGGCGCGTCTGACTGCCTCGGATGTAGAGCGGTGGTTGGGTGAGGCGCGTGCCATAGGAGGGACATCCCTGTCCCGATATGAAATGCATCGAGACCAGGAGGTCTCTCCTACCGGGAAGAGTCAAGACCAGGAGGCTATCCTACAACTGCGTGGAATTGTGGCACTGGAGCAGCTCCTTGCTAATCTGATTCCGAAGGAGACAGCACTGCTGCCAAACTACCCCAATCCGTTTAATCCAGAGACGTGGATACCGTATCAATTGGCAAACCCTGCGGAGGTGACGGTGACGATTTATGCGGCGAACGGTGCGGTGGTGCGGACTTTGGACTTTGGGCATCGGCGTGCGAGGAGTTATGCGAGTCGAAGTCGTGCTGCGTATTGGGATGGCCGCAATGCACAGGGAGAGTCTGTTGCAAGCGGGGTCTATTTCTATACGCTCACGGCGGGAGATTTCGCAGCGACGCGGAAGATGCTAATTTTGAAGTAGTGGGACAGGCGGAGAGAGAAATCCGCCTTTACCAGACACCCGCATCTTGGAAATCTTTCTGCTAATCCTGAAGATCCTGATTCAGACTCTTAACGACAGAATAGATCTGACATTTATAGCCCTATGAACACGCATAAACTCCGCAGAGAATACGCCGCCCACGGTGGGCTCATTGAGGAAAACGCCGCCAAAGAGCCGTTTGAGCAGTTCAAGCAATGGTTCGCCGATGCTGTCGCCGCCGAACTTGACCTGCCGGATGCGATGACGCTGGCGACTGCAACGCCAGATGGAATACCCTCCGCCAGGATGGTCGTCCTTAGAGGTTTTGATGCGAACGGCTTCTGTTTCTATACAGATTACGACAGCCAAAAGGGAAAAGAGCTCGCACAAAATCCGCACGCCGCGCTTGTCTTCTATTGGCGTGAGTTGGACCGGCAGGTGCGGAGCGTCGGTACTGTGGAAAAGATGTCGGTGGCAGAATCGGATGCTTACTTCGCGAGTCGGCCGGTAGGGAGCCAACTTGCGGTGTGGACAGAACGTCAAAGCCGCGTCATCGCCGGACGCGAGCATCTGGAAGCAGGCTTCGCGCGCGCAAAACAAACGTATGCCGAGGGGAATATCCCGCGTCCATCGGAGTGGGGTGGGTATCGGCTAGTGCCAACGCTGTTTGAATTTTGGCAGGGGTGTCCCAATCGGCTGCACGATAGGCTTTGCTACACGCTACAATCGGACGGGACGTGGGAAATGACGCGTCTTTCGCCTTGAATTTCGTTTGCAAAATTTTTTTTCGTAAAAAAACTTGCAATAATTTTTGAAATATGCGAAAATAAAAAGCAGGTGGTAAAAACTTTAGTTAAATCTGTCTGAATTAATTGTCGGTAGGCGGGTATTCTCGGTCCCGGCACACCGAAGAAATCGATGCCGGGCGGGTGCGACGACGGTGTTGCATCGAGACCGGGAGGTCTCTCCTACTGAGGGCACGGCTCTTCTACGGAGAAAATAGACGAGAACCAATGTTAATCAATTATCTTCCGATTTTAATGTTAGTGCTTTTCGCAGTGCTTTTTGCGGCGATAAACCTCGCGCTGACCCATATTCTTGGACCGAAACGGCCGACGCACACGAAGTTGTCCGTTTACGAATCCGGCGTGCGCCCTGTCGGCGATGCGAGGCAGCGGTTTACTATCCGCTTCGACCTCATCGCGATGCTCTTTATCATTTTTGACATCGAGGTGGTTTTCCTCTACCCTTGGGCCGTCGTCTTCAAGAAATTCTCGGCGGAAAGTGGGATGTTTATCTTTGTGGAGATGCTGGTGTTCATCGGCATTCTCCTGCTTGGCTATATTTATGCATGGAAAAAAGGGGGCTTGACATGGGATTAGATTTTGGCGGTGCGCGGAACCTGTCCGCTGATGGCGGCCCGGTGGACGGAAATATCATCACGACGACTATTGATAAGGTGGCGAATTGGGGTAGAAAAAACTCGCTGTGGCCGATGCCGTTCGGCACGGCGTGCTGCGCGATAGAGATGATGGCGACTTTGGCTGCCAAGTTCGATCTTTCGCGTTTCGGTTCGGAGGCGATCCGCTTCTCGCCGCGGCAGTCCGATCTGCTCATCGTATCCGGGCGCATCTCGATTAAGATGATGCCCGTGCTGAAACGCATCTATGACCAGATGCCGGAACCGAAGTGGGTTATCTCCATGGGCGCGTGCGCTTCCTGCGGCGGCGTGTTTGATACCTATACGCTCATCCAAGGCGTAGATCAGTTCATTCCGGTGGATGTCTACATCCCCGGATGCCCGCCTCGCCCGGAAGACCTGATTGACGCGGTGATACAGGTGCAACAGAAAATCGCCGGCGGCGAAGTGCCGAAAGGCGTAGAGGTGGCGGTATGAGCGAAGAACAAACCGCAGCCGAATCTCCGCTCGTCCTCCAGAAACTGCAGGAGCACTACGCGGACGCGCTATTAGCGCATAACGAGACGCAGGACGGCATTGCTGTCGTTGTCGGCAAAGAGAAGGCTTACGCGCTCTTGGAATACCTCAAGAACGAGGCGGAACTGGGGTATGCCTACCTCGTCGATGTCACGGCGGTTGACAATTCGCAGCTGGAATCGGAGTTGGTGAAATATGATTACGCCCGGTTCATGGTGGTGTATCACCTGTATTCGTATCAGGGGCACTGTCGGGTGCGTGTTAAGGTGCCGGTGCATGAACGGGATTTGCGCGTGCGTTCTGTCACGAGTTTGTGGAAGGGCGCGAATTGGTTGGAGCGCGAGACCTACGACATGTTTGGGATAGCGTTTGAGGGGCACCCAGACCTCCGACGGATTTTGATGCCGGACGATTTCGATGGGCATCCGCTCCGCAAGGATTATCCGCTCCGCGGCCGCGGCGAGCGCGAGAGTTTCAATTTTGAACGGCAGAACGTATAACGACATTTCTGACCGGGAGGCGGGACCGCCCCGATTTTGGGAGGGGATGTTGAGTGATAGGAGTCTACTATGCACGCTGAGCTGGAGCGGGCGACTGGGGAGAAAATGGTTCTCAACTTCGGCCCGCAACATCCGGCGACACACGGCACATTGCGCATCGTGTTAGAACTGGATGGCGAATCGATTTTGAAAGCGACACCGCACCTCGGATACCTGCATACCGGATTCGAGAAGTTGGGGGAACATCTGGATTACAACCAGTTCATCGTCGTCACCGACCGGATGAACTACCTGTCCCCGCTTTCCAACAACTTCGGGTATGTGCTTGCTGTGGAGCAGTTGCTCGGCATTGAGGTGCCGAAGCGGTGTCAATATATCCGCATTTTGATGGCAGAGTTGTCGCGGCTGGCAGACCATTTGCTATGGCTAGGCACTGCGGCTCTCGACTTGGGCGCGTTTTCGGTGTTCCTCTACAGTTTCCGCGAACGCGAGAAGTTGTATAGTATTTTTGAGAAAACGACCGGGGCGCGATTGACGACGAGTTACACGCGCGTCGGGGGTGTGCTACGCGACCTTTACGCTGGGTTCGATGAAGACGTGCGGCAATTCATCACTAATTTCCCGAAGGCGTTGCGGGAGACGCATACGCTCCTCACGCGAAATCGTATCTGGATGGATAGAACGAAGGGAGTCGGCGCGATTTCAGGCGAAGACGCGATTAATTACGGCATGACAGGCCCGTGTCTCCGTGCCACCGGTGTCGCGCACGACATCCGGAAGGCGGAACCCTACTCCTCTTACGATGAAATGACGTTTGAGGTGACGGTGGGCTCAAACGGCGATGTCTACGACAGGTATCTCGTGCGGATGGAGGAGATGGTGCAGAGTTGCCATATCGTTCAGCAGGCACTAGATAACCTGCCTGACGGACCGGTTAACGTAGAGGATAACAAGATTTCGCTGCCGCAGAAGTCGGATGCGTATGGGCATATTGAGGGGCTTATCCATCATTTCAAGATTATCATGGATGGGCACGGTGTGCAGCCGCCGCTAGGCGAGCACTATTGCGCGACTGAATCGCCGAACGGCGAGCTCGGTTTCTATATTGTGAGCGATGGCAGCGGCACCGGGTATCGCATTCGCATCCGGCCGCCGAGTTTCCTGAATTTTCAGGCATTGCCGCACATGCTAGAAGGCGGCATGGTATCCGATACCGTCGCTGTGTTGGGGAGTTTGAACGTGATTGCGGGAGAGTTGGACCGGTAGTCATCTGGCACATCGGGCCCCGAGGTCTCTCCTACCGGAAAATTGAAACCGGAAGGCGCGCATACCAAAAAATTTTAAAAAGTTGACAATTTTTCGGTTTTTTGGTAAAATCCAACAGAGCAATTTGGGAGGGTTCTCTCATCATGGAAATCGGAAGCATCATCCTTTTTGTTAAAGATATGAAGGGAGTGACATCGTTTTATCGGGATGTCGTCGGGTTAACGCCAGATGCCGAACAGCCGTTTCCTGCGCACCGCTTCTTTCGCTTTGATACTGGGCAGTGCAAACTTTGCCTACACAGTGCCAGCAAACCGAACGAGGGGAGACAAAAGGTTGGCTTTCACGTTGAAAGTGTCAGTGCAGTGCATGCGGCACTGAAGGCGAAGGGGTTGCGTTTGCGTCCCCTGAAAAACGAGGATGGACGCGCATGCTTTGATATTCGGGACCCCGAGAAAAACCGCATTCAGTTTTGGGGAGCCTATTAGGGCAGCGCGCTAACCCGGCGCACCCCGAGCGTAGGAGAGACCTCCCGGTCTCGACTCCCCCGTAGGGCGACGCGCTGACACCGCGCACCCAGAGTGAAGAAAAAGACTAAGGAAAACTAGATGTCAGAGGAACTCATACAAATTCAGCCAGCTTTTCGGTTTACCGATGAGAACCAACGTGAATTTGACGCGCTTATCGGGCACTACCCGGTGAAGGAAGCGGCGATGCTTCCGACGCTCCATCTCGCGCAGAGGCAGGCGGGTTATGTCAGTCCCGCCGTGATGGCACACGTCGCGGAACTGCTAGAAGTCCCCATCATGAAGGTAAAGGATGTCGTGACGTTCTACCCGATGTTCTTTGAGGAGCCGGTGGGGGAGTATGTTATCCGCGTCTGCCACACGTTGCCGTGTGCGTTGCGCGATTGCAAAGTCGTGTTGGAGCATCTCAAGGCGAAACTTGACACCGATGTCGCTTCTGAGACAAACCTCGGGAAAGGCACAACCGCCGATGGAAAATTCACCTTGATGAAGGTGGAATGCCTCGCGTCCTGCGATGTCGCCCCCGTTATCATGGTGAACGACGATTTATACAAAAACTTGACACCCGAAAAGGTGGATGAGATTTTGGATAATTTATAGCGGGCCCGGTGGCGAGGGCCAGTCCCTCCCCCTGCCTGCCACTTGAAGTCCGTTATTGTTCAAAAGGCTATCGGGCTTCAAAGAAATTGTTATTGAACGTGAAACGTAATCCTGGAAATCTTGGAAATCCTGCTCATGGTTCAAGAAAAACGCATTCTGTATGAACACTTGGATGTGCCGGAGATTCACACCTTTGATGTCTTTCGCCAGCACGATGGCTATGCTCATTTTGAGAAGGCGGTAGGCGACTACCAGCCGGACGACATCGCTAAGATGGTGATGGATGCCGGGCTGAAAGGCAGAGGCGGTGCCGGCTTTTCCACCGGGTTGAAATGGAGTTTCGTCCCGAAGGATATCAAGCCGTGTTATCTCTGTTGCAACGCCGACGAAAGCGAGCCGGGGACGTTTAGCAACCGGTATGTCTTGGAGAAAAATCCGCACCTCCTCATTGAGGGTATCCTGATTTGCTGCTACGCGATGGGCATTGAGACAACTTATGTCTACATCCGCGGCGAATTTACCCTCGGTAAGAAGATGCTGGATGCCGCTATTAAAGAGGCTTACGCCAATGGATACCTCGGCAAAAATATCCGCGGCACCGGACTCAACGTTGATATTTACACGCACCCCGGCGCGGGTGCCTACATCTGCGGTGAAGAAACAGGGCTCATTGAGTCGCTAGAAGGAAAACGGGGACAGCCGCGGAATAAGCCGCCATTTCCTGCAGTAGAAGGTGTGTTTCGGAAACCTACCGTCGTGCAGAACGTGGAAACGTTGTGTAATCTCCCGTTCATCGTTGGCAACGGTGTGGAGTGGTATACGGCGATGGGGCCGACGTATGGCGATGCGCGCTTCGATCCGCCGAAACCCGATCCGAATACCGGCACCAAACTCTACTGCATCAGCGGTGATGTCAACAAACCGGGTGTCTATGAGTTGGAACTGGGATTGACATGTGCTGAACTCATCGAAGTCGCGGGCGGTGTCCGCGGGAAAGAGGTAAAAGCAGTGATTCCGGGTGGCAGTTCTGCTCCGATTTTGACGCATTATGAATTGGATACGCGCCTTGATTTCACCTCGCTGACGCTCGCCAAATCGATGCTCGGTTCAGGCGGCATCATCGTGATGAACGAGACGCGCAACATCGTCGATTGCCTATTGAACATCATGAAGTTTTACGCGCATGAATCGTGTGGGCAATGCACACCGTGCCGCTGGGGCACGCCGTGGGTGCGTGATATTGTGCAACGCATCGCCGATGGAAACGGACGGCAGAGCACCATCACTCGTCCCAGATTTGGCATCGCCGAAAACGGCAGATGGGGGGACACCGGCGAGACTGAGGAAATCTACGAAGACCTGGATTTGCTGGAGAGTGTCGCTAACAACATCGCTAATGTGGATACGATGACGTGGAATACCATCTGCGTCTTTGGCATCGCCGTTTCGTGGCCCGCTGTCAGTTATCTGCGGAAATTCCGTCCGGAATTCGAGGCGGCGATTCAGGAAGGACAACTGACGACGCTTTCGGTTGAGGCGGCGACGGTGCCGCCGGAGGAAAACTACGCTTACCAACAGCGCATCGTTCCGAGAGAGTTAGAATAAGCCGAAGACTGCAAGAGAAGACAGCGTCTCTCCGAGTCTTTCTGACTGGTTAGGCGAGAAATCTGCCAAGTCAAACGTCAAACAACCGCTAGGAACAACAAAAAGATGGCCTTTATTAAACTGAACGAACTTGAGGTGGAGGTAGAGGATGGAACGAATGTCGTGGAAGCCGCCCGGCAGCACGGTATTGAGGTGCCGCACTACTGCTATCACCCCGGGCTGAGCCGTCCGGCGAATTGCAGGATGTGCCTCGTTGAGCCTCACGTCTTCTTTCCACCCGCGGGGAAGATTGTGCCAGACCGGCAGCTCGCGACGGGATGCACGACGATGCTCCGCACTGCGCCGCCGGATAGAAAACTGGACGGCAAATACGATTTTATCGTCTATACCGATAGCCCGCGTGTGAAAAAGGCGCGGGAGGATATTTTGGAATTCCTTCTCGTCCATCACCCGCTGGATTGTCCCGTGTGCGATCAGGCAGGCGAATGCGACTTGCAAGATTTCTCCTATCGGCATGGACACGACAAGAGCCGCTACCTAGAGGTGAAGAACGTCCCGCCGAAGAAGGACCTCGGGCCTGATGTGTTGCTCTATTCCACGCGGTGTATCGTCTGCACGCGCTGCATTCGGTTCTGCCAAGAGGTGTCGGGCAGCAGCGAGCTCGGGTTAATCCACCGCGGTTCTCACGACGAAATCGACATTCCGCGCGCGCATAATGGCACGCCGTTGCAATTGCTCGATAATAAACTCGCCGGCAATGTAGTGGACATCTGTCCCGTTGGCGCGTTAATTAGCAAGGATTTCCTCTTCAAATCGCGTCCCTGGTTCATGAAAAAGGCGGACAGCGTCTGTGCAGGATGCAGTGTCGGCTGCAATATCACGGTGGAATACAAGGAAGATGGCGTTTACCGCCTGAAACCGCGATTCCATGGTGAGATTAACCAACATTGGATGTGCGACGATGGACGGCTCGGATACCACTACGTCAACAGCGATGACAGGCTCCAACTGCCTCTGAAGCGGGTAGATGGCGAACTCCAACCGACGCATTGGGCTGATGCCCTGACGCAGGTTACAGAAAAGTTGTCTGAAGCAGACGCGGCAAACGTCATTATCATCGGCTCAGCGCAAGGCACGAACGAGGATAACTACGTCTTGCAGCAATTCGCGCATGAAGTGCTGAAAACAGAGCATCTCGGGCTCTTCGGTGCTTTGCAGGGTGAGGAGCATGTCTTCCCGCAGTTTACCATTGAGGCGGACAAAAATCCGAACACCGCCGGCGCGCGCCAGATGCTGAGCAACGGCACCCCGGTTTTAGAGGGTGAGGCACTCTGGCAAAAGTTCTCCGAGGCGAGCATCGTCTATCTCGTCAGTGGTGCGCCGCAACGGCCGCTTGAAGAGGCGGAGAAGGCGGCGTTGGAAAACGTGGATTTTCTTATCGTCCAAGATATCCTGCCTTCTGAGGTGACAGCGTTGGCAGATGTGGTGTTGCCTGGGACAACGTTCGTCGAAAAGGATGGCACGTTCACCAATTCCAAAGGGTGGGTGCAGCGCATTCGCAAGACGGTAGATGCCCCCGGTGAAGCGCGCGCGGACTGGGAGATTATCCAGCAGATTGCGAAGCAACTCGGCGGTGAAATGGACTACCACTTCGCTGGCGAAATCGCCATCTCTATCGCGGCAAATGTTCCGGGTTACACCGAGGCGACGCACCAGAACATCGGCGATAAGGGTGTGAAATTGTAAGGACAGGAGCAGGATTTCTAGGATTTCCAAGATGTCCAAGATGATAGGAAACGTTAAACGTAATCCTAGAAATCTTGTGAATCTTGTCTAATCCTGATTGAAACTATGGATTTACCAATTAACGTTTTATTTTTGAGTTCCATCGTCAAAATCCTCATCATCGCGCATCTGCTGCTCATCGGAGTGATGGCGATGATTTGGGCGGAACGCCGCGTCAGCGGTTGGATGCAGGACAGGCTCGGCCCCAACCGTGTCGGCTTCCAAGGCATTCTTCAGCCGATTGCGGATGGCATCAAGTTCCTTCTCAAGGAAGATCTGATTCCGAATCACGTCGATAAACCGCTTTACGTGCTTGCCCCGGCGATGCTCCTGATTCCGGCGATGATATCAATTGCCGTTGTGCCGTTCGGCAGTGCAATTGAGATTGCCGGGTACACGATTCCGATGCAGATTGCACCGGGATTGAACATCGGCATCCTTTACATTTTGGCGATTACGTCACTCGGTGTTTACGGTGTCGTGCTGGGCGCGTGGGCATCGAACAATAAATACTCGCTGTTAGGCGGCCTGCGCTCCTCGGCGCAGATGATTAGTTATGAATTGACGCTCGGCTTGGCGATTATCGGCGTGCTAATGCTCTCCAGTTCGCTAAAGCTTGAGGATATCGCGAGGGAGCAAGGCGCGTATCCGTGGCAGTGGAATTTTCTTATCCACTTCCCTGCGTTCCTCGCGTTTACAACGGCGATGTTCGCGGAAACGAACCGTTTGCCGTTCGATCTTGCCGAAGCGGAGCAGGAACTCGTCGCCGGTTATCATACCGAATACAGTAGCATGAAATTCGCGATGTTCTTCATGGCAGAATACATGAATATGATTGTCGGTTCAGCGGTGACGGTGACGCTGTTCTTGGGAGGCTGGCATTTCTTTGGATTGGAGAACCTCGGCGGACCGGTTTGGAGTGGGCTTATCTCGTTCGCGATTTTCTTCGCGAAGACAGCGTGTTTCCTGTTTGTGTTTATTTGGGTGCGGTGGACGCTCCCGCGCTTCCGGTATGATCAGCTGATGAACCTCGGTTGGAAATTCCTGTTGCCGGTGGCGTTAAGTTCCATCGTCGTAACGGGACTCCTTTGGGTAACGACAGGCGGCAACAAACTGATTATCGGTATCGGCAACGTCGTCGCGGCGTTTATAGTCGTCGCCATTGTCGGCGGTTTGCTAGCGATGAATAAACCCCCGGAGGTTTCAACGCCGAAGATTGCGGGTTTAGACGAGTTAGAATCGGAGGTGTCGTCATGAATCCAGAGCAGATTCTGTTTTTCGTCTTTGGTTCGCTGTCGCTGGCGGGTGCGATTTCGGTGATTTCGTTTCGGCATCCGATTTACAGTGCGTTAGCTTTGATTGTGACGTTTTTTGCGCAGGCTGGGCTTTTCGTGCTGCTAGGCGCGCATTTTGTCGCCGCGGCGCAAGTCATCGTCTACGCGGGCGCAATTATGGTGCTGTTCCTCTTCGTGATTATGCTCCTGAACTTGGGCCGTCGCCCCGCAGGTTCTGCGGAGGGTAGGGGAAAATGGAAGGGAATTGCCGTGATTTTAGGGATTCTCTTCGCGGCGGAGGGTATCTATATCGCCGTGAACGCGCTCAACGATAATACCGCTGTTGCATCGGCGGAACCGGCGGCGGAGTCGGTAACGACTTACGATATTGGCACGCTGTTGTTCAGCAAGTATCTTCTACCTTTTGAGGTTACGTCGCTGATACTGCTGGCGGCGTTGATTGGGGTTATCGTCCTCGTCAAGCGTGAAAGTCCGAGCAAGATTTCCAGGATTACGCAAGATTAGCAGGATTACAGGATACGTTTGATAACAGTTTCTTTGAAGTCCGAGGGCGTTTTGAAACGTAATCTTGGAAATCTTGTGAATCTTGTCTAATCCTGGTCGGAAAGGGAAAAATCTATGGCATTAGAATACTACCTCATGTTAAGCGCGCTTCTGTTTACCACCGGCGTTGTCGGTGTCCTCGTGCGGAGGAATGCGATTATCATTTTTATGTGTATTGAACTGATGCTGAACGCTGCTAACCTCGCTTTCGTGGCGTTCAGTCGTAGCCTCGGCCAAACGGAGGGGCAGGTGTTCGTCTTCTTTGTGATGACGGTAGCCGCCGCCGAAGTGGCTATTGGGCTCGCGATTATTGTCAGCGTGTTTAAACACCGCCAAACGATTAACGTCGACGAGGTGAACTCGCTCAAGGGTTGATGTTTTTCGTTATTCGCAAGGCGTTCGGCTGGCTTCTCTCGTGCAGAGGAGGGTGTCTTACCAGGCCGAAAAGACGTTGTCTTTTCTTGGATCGCTAGCGAAAAATAGCGAAAAACGGAAATCCTGTCACGTGCCAAAATCCTGGAGATTCTGATAAAAATGTCAAGAGAACTTATTGTTGTCTTGTTAATCTCTCCCCTAGTCGGGTTTCTGATTAACGGACTGTTTGGCAAATTCTTAAAGGGTAACGAAAAGTTGAGCGGGGGGATAGGCGCGCTGGCGGTGCTGGTTTCGTTTGTCTGTGCCATCGTCGCGTTTGCGGGTGTGCAAGGCGGCGCGGTGCTGGAAGGCGATGCAGGCGTGCTTTACGAGTGGATTGCAGGCGAAGGGTTTACTTTCAACATCGGCTTCCACGTTGACGCGCTGACTACCGTGATGCTGCTCGTTATCACCGGCGTTGGATTCCTTATCCACGTCTATTCAATCGGCTACATGCACGGCGATGCGGGGTATACGCGCTATTTTGCGTATCTCAACCTGTTCGTGTTTGCGATGCTGGTGCTGGTGCTGGGCAACAACTACCTGATGATGTTCGTTGGGTGGGAAGGTGTAGGGCTCTGCTCCTACCTGCTTATTGGGTTCTGGTATGAGAAACAATCGGCGACAGATGCTGGGAAGAAGGCGTTCATAGTCAACCGCATCGGTGATTTCGGGTTTCTGCTCGGCATTTTTACGCTGTTCGCCGCATTCAGCAGTTTGGATTTCGCGTCAATCTTTGATGCTGCGGAAGCCGATAACTTTCAGAAGGTTTTCGGGGCAAGCACGCTAGGTATCGCGACGCTGCTGCTCTTCGTCGGTGCAGTCGGCAAATCGGCACAGATTCCGCTCTACGTCTGGCTACCGGATGCAATGGAAGGTCCGACACCTGTCAGTGCCTTAATCCACGCCGCTACGATGGTGACAGCGGGTGTCTATATGATTGCGCGTTCCGCTGTGCTTTATGAACTCGCGCATACCGGACAGGTTGTCGCGTGGATTGGCGTGTTAACGGCGTTTTTCGCCGCGACTATTGCGATAACACAGAACGACATCAAGCGCATTCTCGCCTATTCCACTGTGAGCCAACTCGGTTATATGTTCGTCGGTGTCGGTGTCGGCGCGTATGCCTCCGGCATTTTCCATTTGATGACGCATGCCTTCTTCAAAGGGCTTATGTTCCTCGCTGCGGGCAGTGTGATGCACGCGATGGCGAATGAATTGGATATGCGGAAGATGGGCGGCTTGTGGAAGAAAATGCCGATAACGCATTGGACGTTCCTCATCGGCGCGCTTGCGATTGCAGGTTGTCCGTTCCTCAGCGGCTTCTGGAGCAAAGACGAGATTTTGCACAGCGCGTGGGGCAGCAATCCCGCGATTTACGTCATCGGCATGATTACGGCGTTTTTGACAGCGTTCTACATGTTCCGGCTCATTGTCGTCACCTTTTATGGGCAGTCGCGGGTGGAGTCAGATGTGGCATCGCATCTGCATGAATCGCCGCCGGTGATGTGGGTGCCGCTGGCGATTCTCGCTATTCCTTCGGCAATAATCGGGCTGCTCCTCGGGTGGGGTGGACACCACAGCGCGTTTCACCATTTCACGGACAATGTCTTTAAGGCTGCGAAGGAAATCGGGCACGGAGGACACGGCGAAGTTGTTGGCAGCGCGCTACCGTTTCTGATAATTTCGGGCATCGTCGGGGCGGTGGGAATTGGAGCCGCGTGGATGCGATACAGCAAGCGGACTCCGTCAGAGCAACCCGGAACGGCTCTTCACAAATTGGTAGCGAACAAATACTACATCGACGAGATTTACAACGCTGTCTTCGTGCAGCCGATTAAAAACGTTTCGCACTATCTGTTGTGGCGCGTCGTGGATACCGGCATTATTGACGGCATTGTTAACGGTGTCGCCGGTGCTATCCGCATCATCGGCGGAACGTTGCGGCGGCTCCAGACCGGGGTAGTTCAGGCATATATCGTGTCAATGGTTGTAGGCATCGTTATATTCCTTGCCTATTATCTGTTCATGCTATAATCAACAGCCCGTTCCTAACGGCACTGTTAAGTTATAGGGCTACACAGAACAAGCTCTTTAGTGACGGTTTGCAACCGCGGCGGTTGCAAACCGCGCTTACCGGTGGAGAGTTATAGGCATTTGCTTCCGTCCTGTTAATTAGGAGGTTTCATTGTTACTTTCAACAGTCATTTTTTTACCAATCCTCGGTGTTATCGCGATTGCGCTGCTCAGAGGCATGGGAGCATCCGTTGTCAAAGGCATCGCGCTTGCGGTTGCCCTGCTGACGTTCCTGATTTCGTTGGGGATTTACACGGGATTTGATGCGAATTCCGCCGCGATGCAATTTTCGGAAGACAGGGAATGGATTTCAGGGTTAGGCTCGCGTTATCACGTCGGTATTGACGGTATCTCACTGTGGCTGGTACTGCTGACGACGTTCCTGACACCGGTGTGTATTCTCGCGGCGTGGAATTCCGTGGAGAAGGGGCTCAGCGGCTTCATGATGTCATTGCTGGCTCTTGAAACGGGGATGCTCGGCGTGTTTTGCGCTATGGACTTGTTCCTGTTCTTCGTGTTTTGGGAGTCGATGCTGATTCCGATGTATTTTCTTATCGGCATCTGGGGTGGCGAACGGCGCATTTACGCGACTATCAAGTTTGTCCTCTATACGATGGGGGGCAGCGCGCTAATGCTGGTAGGCATTTTGGCACTTTACTTCCAGAACGGCGACGATGGGTTCGCGCTGCTGCCGTTGTATGAGAAAGCGGGGGGATTCACGCACGCGAATCTCTTGTTCCTCGCATTTTTCATTGCGTTTGCGATTAAAGTGCCGCTGTTTCCGTTCCACACGTGGCTGCCAGACGCGCACGTTGAGGCACCGACAGTCGGCAGTGTCATCCTTGCCGGTGTGTTGCTGAAGATGGGCACTTACGGGATTGTGCGTTTCTGTTTACCACTCTTCCCGGATGCGGCGGCGACGTATACCCCGCTAATCGTAACGCTCGCAGTCATCGGCATCATCTACGGCGCGTTAGTGGCGATGGTTCAACCAGACCTGAAGAAATTGGTTGCATATTCAAGTGTGAGCCACCTCGGCTTTGTCGTGTTGGGACTTTTCACACAGCACCATGCAGGTATCCAAGGCGGCGTGCTGCAAATGATTAATCACGGGCTGAGTACGGGCGCGCTCTTCCTCCTCGTCGGAATGATTTATGAACGCCGACACAGCCGCATGATTGTCGATTTCGGTGGGGTGGCCAAGTCGATGCCTATCTTCGCCACGGTTTTTATGATTACCACGTTATCCTCTATCGGGTTGCCCGGATTGAACGGTTTCGTTGGAGAATTTATGATTCTGCTCGGCAGTTTCCACGGTGGCGCGTTCTCGAAAATTTACGTGGTGCTTGCCGCAACCGGTGTGATTCTAGCGGCGGTGTATATGCTGTGGATGTTCCAACGCGTGATGTTCGGCACGCCGGATAAGACGAACGCGGCTCTTCCGGATTTGAACGCGCGTGAGTTGGCAGTGCTGCTCCCGGTGCTGCTGTTCATCGTCTGGATAGGCGTGTATCCGAAGCCGTTCTTGAATCCGATGGAGAAGTCGGTGGACGTTGTCGTAACGAAGGTGCGGCAGCAAACGGCACCCGTGATGGGACACACCGATTTTTTTGATGGCATCGAAAACGAGCCGCAGCGCGTTGTTAAACAACCAATGATTTCATCAAACGCCTTACGAAAAACGAAAAATCAGAAGGAGGCAGCAACAAAATAAATGAAAATAGGTTCTATTTCCCTTGCGTTCTTACCACTTTGTATCCTTTTAGTCCTTGTCGGCTCCGTGGGCCTCGCATTTGCTGCGGATGACGTGCACGGCGAACACCATGGCGGTGTGTCCGGCGAGAAACTTCCTATCTGGAGTGTCATCCCGTTCGTCGGCATTTTGCTCTCTATTGCGATTATTCCGGTAGTGGGAGATTCGCATTTCCTTCATCACCACGGCGGGAAGATGGCGGCGGCTTGGGCATTAGTCTTCGCTATTCCGTATCTCATCGCGTTCCGCGGCGACGCGTTTTACGACATTCTGCACATTTACCTGATAGACTACATTCCGTTTATCGTGCTGTTGTGGGGCCTGTTTACGGTTGCGGGCGGCGTTCTGGTGCGCGGCACCTTGCGCGGCACCCCGATAGTGAACACGCTTTTGCTCCTCATCGGCACCGCCATCGCCTCGTGGGTAGGGACGACAGGTGCATCGATGCTCCTCATTCGTCCGTTGATTCGTGCGAACGCGTATCGAAAAAACAAGGTGCATCTGATTGTCTTCTTCATCTTCCTAGTAAGCAATATTGGGGGTTCTTTGACACCACTCGGAGATCCGCCGCTGTTTTTGGGGTTTCTGCACGGCGTTCCGTTTTTCTGGACGACTACCGCGCTGTTCCCACACATGCTGTTTATCAGTATCATCTTAATCGTGCTTTTCTTCGCGCTGGACACCTTCATGTTTAAACGCGAAGGCGGTGAGGTGCCTGATGACGGCACCAGCGAACCGATTCGAGTAGAGGGGCTGTTTAACCTCATTTTCCTCGTCGGCATCGTCGCCGCTGTCTTGATGAGCGGCACGTTGAAGTTGGGCGAAGTGAACATTCTCGGCGTGCATGTCGCATGGCAGAACATCCTCCGAGACGTGACTATTGCGATTATGGGCTTCTTGTCACTCCGGTTTACGCCATTTAGTGGCGAATTGCGTCAAGCCAACGAGTTTTCATGGGCACCGATTGAAGAAGTGGCGAAGGTGTTCGCCGGTATCTTTATGACAATTATCCCCGCGCTGGCGATTTTGAAGGCGGGCGAAAGCGGCGCGTTGAGCGCGTTAAACCGAGCGATTCAAGAATCATCGCACTACTTTTGGATAACCGGTATCCTGTCCAGTTTCTTGGACAACGCGCCGACGTATTTGACGTTCTATAACACTGCCCTTGGCAAACTGCATCTCACCGAAGACTTGGTGCCGCAAATTCTTACAGGACAGTTAGTGGAATCGCAGCACTTGGAGTTTGTGAAACTGCTCACCGCTATCTCTGTCGGTGCCGTTTTCATGGGTGCGAATACCTACATCGGCAATGCGCCGAATTTCATGGTGAAGGCGATTGCGGAGGATAGCGGCATTCCTATGCCGAGTTTCTTCGGCTATACCATCTGGTCTGGGGGAATTTTAATGCCGCTGTTTTGGATTGTCGCGCGGCTATTTTTCGGCGATGGGCTCGGGCTCATTGATATTGTGGTGCCCCTGGTTGTCATGGCGGCGTTCGTGCTGCTCCTCTTCTTCTCACCGCTGGCACGAAAACAGAGCGAAGGGAACGAATCGTAGGGCGGATGTCTATGGGTTCCGCCCTACGCTATGAAGGCGGATGTTCTTTCACCTGCCTCTCATCAAAAACCGAGATATCGGCAACGTCAATAACGTCGATATCGGCACTATGCAGAGCGATGTTCATCAACGTATGAGCTTTCTCAAACGCTTTGCGTCAATACGGAAATATGAAAAGATGCCAATAGAAATACCAAATATAGACTGGCAACTGCTGATGCCGGAACTAGTCATCATTTCAACGTTGTTCCTCGTCCTTATCTTCGACCTGTTTGACGCTATTTCAAAGCAGGTGCTTGGATGGGTGACACTTTTGGGTGCAGGGATTGCGCTATGGGTATCGGTAACGATGCGCATCGAAGCGACTTATGGCACCGTCTTTGGCGGGATGTTTTCGGTAAATGGGTTCTCCCTGTTCTTTAACATCATATTCCTCGTTTCAACCATCCTCGTGTCCCTGATTTCGCTTCAGTATCTGCGCGGTAACGGGGTAGATGGTGGAAGAGAGAGGAGCCAAGGGCCTTATTACCTGCTCATCTTGCTTGCGACGCTCGGCATGATGCTAATGGCGGCGGGCAATGAACTCATCGTCGTGTTCCTCGGCTTGGAATTGATGTCGCTGTCGCTGTATGTGTTGGCGGGCTATTTCCGCGAACGCTCCGTTTCCAGTGAGGCGGGAATGAAATACCTGTTGCTCGGTGCATTCGCGAGCGCGTTCTTCCTCTACGGTATCGCGCTCCTCTACGGCGGCACCGGTACGACGAGTCTTCCGGAAATTGCAACGGCTGTTGCGTCAGGGAGTCCATCGCCGTTGCTGCTCGCGGGGATGTTCCTGCTCATCGTTGGGTTCGGGTTTAAGGTCGCGATTGTGCCGTTCCATCAGTGGGCACCCGATGTTTACGATGGCGCGCCGACGACGATTGCGGCGTTCATTTCCGCGGGCCCGAAAGCGGCGGGATTTGCTGCCTTCCTACGGATTTTCACGGAAACACTGCAGAATTTGCACACGGAGTGGAGCGGCGTTGTCATCCTCTTGGCAATGTTGACGATGACAGGTGGGAATATTCTCGCGATTGCACAGACGAACATCAAGCGGATGCTCGCCTATTCAAGCATCGCGCACGCCGGTTACGTGCTGATAGGCGTAGCAGCGGCAAATCAGGAGGGTATCTCTAGTGCGATGCTTTATCTACTCGTTTATTGCATTATGAACATCGGCGCGTTCGCCGCTGTCATTTTAGCACAAACGTCAACGGGTGAACGGTTGGCAATTTCGGAATACGCGGGGCTCGGATTTAGGAAGCCGCTGCTGGCCTTGTTCCTGACGGTGATGCTGTTATCGCTGGCAGGTTTTCCACCGACAGCGGGGTTTGTCGGAAAATTCTACGTCTTCAAATCGGCGGTGCAGGCGGGACATTTCTGGCTTGTCGCCATCGGTGCCGTTAACACAGCAATCTCGGCATTTTACTATCTGCGGGTTGTCGTGACGATGTATATGCGTGAGCCGGCGGGAGAAGTGGATGTCTCTCCGTATCCACGGACGCTGATAGTGGGGCTTGTCCTCGCGGCGATTGGCGTGTTGCTGATTGGAATTTTGCCATCGTTGGTGTTCAATTCTGCGCGGAATTCGGTGCTGTGATTGTTGGGGGTTCTCCTACCGGAGTTAATCGAGACTAGGAGGGCTCTCCTACTGCCTTTCAAGATGGGAAAGACTCTTACCGGGGACAACTGAATCGCCTTGTCCTCATCACGCCGAGCTTGACAGTTGCTTCTTGAATAGGGTATCATATACTACCAAATTCATTTGATTCGCCTTGCTCTTGCAGGTAGAAGGTATAGATTGATGCAGAAAACTGAGCATGATAACGACGAGGAACACTCTGTCCAAGATGCTGTGGAAGAGGGATACGCGGCTTTTCCGGGCGGTATTCCCAAAAGATGGTTAAATCCTGCGATTTACCTCTTCCTCACATTCTTGGGGGTGTATGCCTTATGGGTTGGCAGTGGGGAGATTCTTGATGGCAGAAAAGCAGGCATCCATCTGCGGATAACGATGGGAGTCATCTGGTCACATCTCTCTGATTTCGCTTTCAACTTAACAATCGCCATGATTGGCGGTAGCAAAATATTGGAGCGTGTCATGTATTATTTACAGGCGAAGAAATTAGCGAAGCAGCTGGAACGGCGGGCTGAAGCGGCGGAACGGCTCGCGGCAGAGTATAAACAGCAGCTGGAACAGGCGCAACAGCACCTTGAGCAGGAACGACTGCGCGCCGATGCGGCTGAGAAGCGCGCCGATGCGGCAGAAGCAAAAAACGGCAGCGATTCGCAATAAACGCGGCTCGCGTCTTTGTATCGCGGGGGACAGGCCCCCGCGAGTGTTGCTCGAAGGAGAGGGACAGGAGCCCCTCGCGCTACGGTATCGGCAGCCTCTAGCCGGATTCGTCCTTTTTCTTCGGGCGATACGCGGTCAGGTGCGGTGGAAGCGGCAGATATTTCCGTCCCTTTTTCCGCTCTTTTTCCGATTGTTCTGCCAAGTGCTCGTAGAGTTCATCGATAGTCTTGAACTCTTCGCTGATTTCCCGTTTGATGCGGTAGCATTCTTCAAGGACCGGGTCGGTGTAAGTCTCCGGGTCAAAGTCGGGAACCGGATACTTTTGACGTATTTCTTTCACGACAAATTCCTCCATTAAGGTTGTCGGCGTGCAGATAATGACAGGCTGAAACCCAGCGGCTTCGCACACGCGGCGAATCTGCCGCAGTTGATTTTCATTCACGAGATGCTTGTGGTTCCACGAGGCAAGGTAGTCCACGCCATACACTGTGGCGATGGCGGTGTGTTCAGCGTCCGCTCCCGAGTTTTCTGGTATGGCTCGCGCCGCGACCAGCTGCCGCGCGAGCGCACGCGCCTGCGAGGACAGGGGCAAACTGTGTAGATGTGCTATCGCTGCCTCTCGTTTCATCGCTTGGAGCGTGTCACCTCTGCGGATTTCAACGAGGACTGAATCTGAAACCACAAGATCAAATTGATGCTGATAGTCGTTCAGAAAACGGCGGCTTTCTGCTTGCCATGCTGCTAATTTCGGGTTAGCACTTGGGTCCGCCACCGCGTAACTGATAACCGTCGGATCGAGATAGACCCGAGGGTTTTGCGCATAGGTTAACATGCAACTATTATACCACAAATTTCAACGAATGTCAAGAAAATATCATGTTAACCCCAGAATCGTTTAGTGCGCAGAACAACGGTTAAGACAGATTGCTAGAGTTAGCAGATTTGGATTAATCGGGCGCAGTGCTTTACGGCGGTGCAGGCAGCGGCCATAGAAATCCATGCTTCCGGTCGCCCCGATTTGCGGAAATCGTAAAAATTTTGAAATTTTTTTTGCATTTTCTTAATTTTTGTGGTATAATATATAGCGTTGTCTAATGTAAAAGGTGCACGATTGCAAAGCGCGCCTACCGAGGTGTCTGCTTTGAGAGGGAATAGCCATGTTTAAGCGTCGGATGAAACAGTTCAAGCACGAGAATATCGGCATGTTTGACCTTGCTTCGATTGGTTTGACGCTTGCTTTAGCGATTGGCATCGGCGCGTTCGGTGGCAAGTGGCTCGGGGGGAAATTAGGCAACGAAACGGTTGGATTGTTCATCGGTTTCGGGCTGGGCGTTGCGGCGGGATTCATGGAGATGTTCCGCGCCGTCGCCCGATGGAACCGACACCTGGAAGGGGAAGAGAAACAGCGGCGTGAGGCAAAACGTCGGGAACAGAAGGACCCGCCTCAATGAGTTCTGCTTTTGAAGTGGATGACCGGTTTATCCGACACATCTATATTTTAAGCATCATTTTCACGGTGCTGATTGCCGGGCTACTTTTCTGGTTCAAACGGAGCGCGGTGCCGAGTTTTCTCATCGGCAGTGCTATCAGCCTGAGCATGCTCTGGTCCGTAGAGTTTGTCGTTCGCAGGCTTATCCGGCCCGGGAAATCGGCAAAGACGAAATACCTGCTCGGTGCAATCGCACTCGGTAAGTATGCGGTGCTTGGAGGCTGCCTCTACCTGCTCTTTAAAATGGAGTGGCGGAACGACTACGCGCTCGCTGGCGGGATTGCTTTAACGCAAGTTGCAATCATCTTTAAAGCGGTGGGGCTCATCGTGTCACACCTCTCAAACGCGAAAAACGAAAAATGATAAAACGATTGTGGATCTTTTTAACTTTCGGCATGAGCCTCGCAAGTTCCGGCTGGGCGGCGGAAGACGCGCACCGTTCTTGGCTCAAGCCGCTTTCAGATGTGCTGCCGAATAATATCATTCCGGAACCAGGACGGTGGCATCAACCAGACCTGATTGCGAATACCTACTTCGCGGTCGTCCTGCTCACCGTGCTTTTTGTCTTCGCGACGCGCAACCTGAAACAACTGCCGGAAGGAAAAGGACAGACCTTGTTGGAGTTGTTTGTCGGTGGGATAATGGATTTCTTCGGGGGCATCCTCGGCGAACACGGCAGGAAGTATGTGCCGTTCGTTGGCTCCTACTTTATCTTTATTATCACGCTGAATTACTTGGGGTTGATTCCCGGTTTTCAGTCACCGACTGCCGATCTGAATACCACGCTCGCCCTCGGCATTTCAGCCGTGCTCGGCGTTCAAATCATCGCTATTAAGGAAAACGGACTCGGCGGTTATCTGAAGCACCTGCTCGGAGATCCGCCGTGGCTTGGGATTCTGATGTTTCCGCTAGAAGTGATTGCGCAGCTCTCACGGGCCGGTTCGCTTGCTATTCGGCTTTTCGGGAATATCTTCGGGGAAGAATCGGTTATTATTGAGCTCACTAAACTGGGACTCATCCTGACGATTGCCTCTATCCCATTTTTACCCGTGCAAGTCCCAATGCTCTTCTTTGGGCTGTTCGGCGGTTTTCTACAAGCGTTCGTTTTCACGCTTTTAACCTCAATTTACATTGTGCTGTTTGTAGAGCACGACGCGGATGCACACGGTGCTGAAGCGCATCATTAATTTTGATATAGAACAGACGCAGATTTCCGCTTTCTAACTGTGTTGCGCTAGTAGGAGGGACCTCCTGGTCTCGATGCAATACCGTGTTGCGTCCGTTCCTATGATAAAAGAACCTGAAAGTTTAAGGAGGCTTTTGATAATGATTTATCTAGCTGTTTTGGCATTTGGCGTGACCTTGGGGCTGCCAATTGCCGTGATTTTCGCATCAACCGCTCAAGGCAGAGCCACTAGCACTGCCCTTGAGGGAATCGCCCGTCAACCCGAATCCGCTCCACGCATCCAGACCGCGATGATCATCGGTTTGGCACTCATTGAATCGCTCGTTATCTACGCGCTGTTGATGTTCTTCATCCTGCAGGCGAAACTCCCCGAAGGCGACATGTTAAAGCAGATGATTCAATCTGATGCACAACGTGTCACAACGCAACAGCGGTAAGTTAACGGCAGACCACGGGATACGAACGATGGTAACAAAAATCTACCGAATCATGCGCTGTTCGTGCAAGCCGCTTCGGCTAGCGGTGTGTCTCATGCTGATAGGTTTCGCAGCAGCGAACGTGTTTGCTGCTGACGAAACCGCGGCCGATGGAGGAGGGCTCTTGGCCCTCATTGGAATCGATCCGCAGACGATTATCATCCAAGTCATCGGTTTCCTTGTCGTCCTCGGGGTGCTCTGGAAGTTTGTGTTCGGCAAAGTCGGCGGGCTTCTGGACGAACGCCGCAACGAAATTGCGCAGCAATCTGCACAATTGCAGGCGGACCGGGAGGAGTTGGACCGGCTCACTGCGGAGACGCGCCAACGCTTAAGTGATATTGAAACCGAGGCGCAAGCGAAGATTCAAGCCGCCGTGGAGCAGGGGAATGCGGAACGCCAGCAGATTCTGGTGCAAGCACGCCAAGAGGCCGCGGACGAAGTGGAACGAGCCCGCGCGGAAATCCAACGGGAAAAGGACGAGGCTATCTCAGAACTGCGAGGTGTTGTCGCAGAACTCGCCATTGATGCCGCCGGTAAAATTATCAGTGCGGAACTCAATGCCGATAGACACCAGCAGATTATTGATGCCTCGATGCGTCGGTTGCCCGAGCGAGATACGAACAGGCGGGTGTGATGAAAAAGTGAGGCGCGGTTTTATACCGCGCCTCTGAATGAGAGGCATAAGATGAGAGATATTCGGGTTGCGAAACCTTACGCGCGCGCACTCTATGATGCCGCCGTTGAACAGAACGCCTTGCCCGCCGTTGTCGCGGATGTGCGCGCTCTGAAACAGACGACAGAGCAGTCTCAAGAATTCGCGCAGTTCCTCAGCAGCCCCATCCTGTCACCGCAAATCAAAAGCGAAACGTTTCAAAACCTTTTTGACGATAGCGTGCATCCGCTGACGCTGAATTTCCTGCGTCTGCTGGCGTTGAAACAGCGGGAACGTCACCTGCTTGCGATAGGCGAGGTGCTACTGGAAATTGTCGATGAAGCCGCCGGCCGGCTCGTCGCGAAAGTGACAACGGCTGTCTCGATGACAGAGGCGCAGCAGGAGCTGCTCGCGCAACAATTGAGCGTGTACTCGGGGAAAGAGGTGCGGCTTGAAACGACGATTGACCCGGGGATTCAAGGCGGCTTCATTGTGCAGCTCAACGACACCGTTTTTGATGCAAGCGTTGCAACACAACTCCGCCGTTTGAAGCGGCAGCTTGCAAAGGGGTAACAACTGGGAGAATTGCAAATATGGCACGAGAAGTCAGACCGGACGAAATATCAAATATCCTCAAACAGCAGCTCGTCCAGTTTGAACAAGACGTAGATGTCTACGATGCTGGCACGGTGTTGGAAGTCGGCGATGGTATCGCCCGCGTGCATGGCCTCGCGAACGCTATGGCGAGCGAGATGATCGAATTTCCAAACGACATTTACGGCATTGCTTTTAACTTGGAGGAAGATAACGTCGGGTGCGTCTTGTTTGGCGAAGACCAGCTCATTCACGAAGGTGATGTCGCCAAGCGCACCGGACGGCTACCGGAAGTCCCTGTCGGCGAGGCACTCCTCGGACGGATTGTCGATGCCCTCGGGCAGCCGATTGATGGCCTCGGCGAGATTCAGACAGACGAGACGCTGCCGGTCGAACGGAAAGGCTATGGCATCGTTCAACGGCAACCTGTCAGCGAACCGCTCTACACGGGACTCAAAGCAATTGATAGTTTGACACCTATCGGGAGAGGACAGCGGGAGCTCATCATTGGCGACAGGCGGACAGGCAAAACTGCCATCGCGTTAGACACGATTCTGAGCCAGAAGGATACCGATGTTTACTGCATTTATGTCGCTATTGGCCAGAAAGGTTCAACGTTGGCGCAGGTTGCCAGCACGCTTCGGGAGCATAACGCGCTGGAATATACCACCATCGTTTCTGCGCAGGCGAGCGCGCCTTCACCGTTGCAGTATCTCGCGCCGTATTCCGGCACGGCGATGGGCGAATACTTCATGGATAACGGGAAGCACGCCTTAATCATCTACGATGATTTGACGAAGCACGCTTGGGCATATCGGCAGATGTCATTGCTCTCACGCCGTCCGCCGGGGCGCGAGGCGTATCCGGGTGATGTTTTCTATCTGCATTCACGGCTCTTGGAGCGCGCCGCGAAGTTGAGCGATGCATTGGGAGGCGGCTCCCTCACCGCGCTGCCGATTATTGAAATCTTTGAAGGCGATTTGACGACTTACATCCCGACGAACGTCATTTCTATCACCGATGGACAGATTTACCTCACCACGGATCTCTTTAACCAAGGTGTGAGGCCGGCGATTGATGTCGGCACGTCTGTTTCCCGTGTCGGTGGGGATGCGCAAGTGAAAGCGATGAAATCGGATGAGGTGGCTGGCACGTTGAAACTCGATCTTGCGAGTTTCCGCGAAGTCGCCGCGTTCGCGCAGTTTGGCTCAGATTTAGATGCCTCTACGCAGTCCCTGCTTCGGCGCGGTTCGCGGCTCGTTGAGTTGCTCAAACAGCCGCAATATGCACCGATGCCGGTCCAACGCGAAGTCGCCTCAATTTTCTGTGGCACGAACGGCTATCTTGACGATGTACCGGAAGAGGAAGTTGAGGGGTTTGAGACAGATTTCCTTCAGTATCTGGACAGGAATCACGGTGAGATGCTCACGGAGATTTCCGATACCGGCTCACTCAGCGATGAGGTGCTTGAAGGGTTGCACGCCGCTGTCAAAACGTTCAAGCAGAACCGCGCGACGGCATAGTAGCCTGAGCACCGGCGGTAGTGCTTCAGAACCGCGGCTACCAAACGCAGTGAGGCGTGCAATGTTAATAGAAGGAGTGTGGGGTGAGGCTTTGTGCTTCTGCCCACATCGGTGATTATGGCAACTCTACGTGAAATTCGGCGGCGCATCGCGAGTATTACGAACATCTCACAAGTCACGGATGCGATGCGCGTTGTTGCGGCGGCGCGCCTCCGCCGCGCACAAGAGAACATCACAGCGACGCGTCCCTACGCCGAGAAATTAGATACCATTTTGGGACATCTTATCTCGCAAATCGAGAACCCGACGCATCCTTTGCTGGAACGGCGCGAAGTGAAACACGTCTGTCTCATTTCGGTTTCGGGTGATAGAGGCTTGTGCGGCAGTTTCAACAGCAACGTCATCCGCACGACAACGCAGCGCGCGCAGCATTATCAGGCGAACGGCGCGGACGTGACGCTCATCTGCATCGGCAGACGGACGCACGAGCATTTTTCTCGGCGCGGCTACGATATTACGGACGCGTATGTCAACATCTTTCGGCAGTTGGAATTTCAGACTGCAGTTGATGTCGTCCACGAGTTTGAACAACTCTACGTTGACAAGCAGATCGACCGGGTTGAGGTGATTTACAACAACTTCAAGTCGGCGATTCTCCAGACGGTGTTGGTGGAGCAACTGCTCCCATTAGTGCCTGAGGAGCCTGAAGGAGACGAACTCTTTTTGGACTATGTCTATGAACCGGGACAGGAGGCACTTTTTGAGATGCTGCTCAGCCAAGATCTGAACATGCAGATGTGGAAGGTGCTTTTGGATTCCAATGCTGCGGAGCAGGCAGCGCGGATGGCGGCTATGGAGAATGCGACGCAGAAGGCAAAGGAGTTGATTGACGAACTCATCCTGCAGCGCAACCGGGCGCGTCAAACGCAAATCACAACCGAAATCTCCGAGATTGTCAGTGGTGCGGCCGCGTTGGAGGGATAATAAGTTTCTGTCTTCAGCAACGCTGCAGTGGAAACATCATTTCAGTAACGGTGTTAGGACGAGAGATATGCTCGTCCCAACAAGGTGTATCAAACGCTGTGCGCTAATACGAAAAAATGTCTATCAACGTTGACGAACAGATTGAAGAGGCGATGCGGCGCAGCGAGTTTACGAACTTGCCCGGCAAAGGCAAACCGCTCAATTTGGACACGAATCCGTTCCTCACGCCACAAGTGCGGATGGCGAATCGGCTGCTGAAAGAGAACGGGTTCGCTCCCCGGTGGATTGAATTGGAGAAGGAGATTCAGCGGGATAAAGCGCAGTTGGATAAGCTGCTCGTGAATCTCACGGCGCGGCGTGAACGGCTGGCCAAAATCGTTCGGCAGCAGCCGCATCGAGGTGAAACGGTTAGCCGAAGTTTTGAGCATGAACGCGGCCGGGGGCTCGCGCAGTATTGCGACAAACTTGAGGCATTAAATCGGAAAATCCAGCGTCTGAATTTGATGATGCCCACCCGAAATCGGCAGTGGGCGTTGGTGAATTCCGCCGAAGCACTGGCTCGGTTTCACGAAGCGTGTCCGAGTCTATGAGCAACCCTCTCCGATGTGCGACAAGCACAATACACCGAAAGGGATCAGGAAGGAGTCTGTAAAAATGAATCAAGGAAAGATATTAGAAGTTGTCGGTGCCCGGGTCGATCTGGATTTTTCGGGAGGCACATTGCCCGACATCCTCAATGCTGTCACAGTCAAACGCTATGATGGCAGCGAACTGGTGCTTGAGGTGCAACAGCATCTAGGTGAAAACCGGGTCCGCGCCGTTGCAATGGATACGACTGACGGACTCGTCCGCGGTGCCGTTGCAACTGATAGCGGCGGACCGATCACCGTGCCAGTCGGCGATGCAGTGCTTGGGCGCGTCTTTGACGTAACCGGGCAGCCGATTGACGAAAGAGGGGAAGTCGGCGAACCCGAACGGTATTCCATTCACCGGCCGCCGCCCCCACAGTCGGAACTCAGCACGGCTACTGAAATGTTGGAGACCGGCATCAAAGTCATCGATCTGATTCAGCCGGTGGTTCGGGGTGGAAAAGTCGGGTTCTTCGGCGGTGCAGGTGTCGGCAAGACCGTGCTTGTCGCCGAGTTGATTTACAACATCGCCACGCAACACGGCGGCTACTCTGTCTTCTGTGGTGTGGGTGAACGGACGCGCGAAGGCAATCAGTTCTGGCTGGAACTTGACGAATACGGCGTTATTGACAAAACGGCGATGGTGTTCGGACAGATGAACGAGCCGCCAGGTGCGCGTCTTCGCGTTGGGCTTGCGGGTTTGTCCATGGCTGAATATTTCCGGGACCAGCAGGGACAGGACGTTCTGATTTTCATCGACAACGTTTTCCGTTTCACGCTGGCAGGCGGCGAAGTGTCGGCACTCCTGGGGCGGATGCCCTCGGCTGTAGGGTATCAACCGACGTTGGCGACAGAGATGGGTGAGTTGCAGGAGCGGATTACCTCCACGCAACACGGTTCGATCACCTCATTCCAAGCCGTTTATGTCCCCGCCGATGACTACACAGATCCGGCTGTTGTCTCGGTGTTTGCGCATTTGGATGCGGTGACGCGCTTGGAACGTAACATCGTGCAGAAAGGGCGGTTTCCCGCCGTAGATCCGCTTACGTCAAGTTCGCGTATCTTGGCACCAGAGTTTATCGGCGACGAGCACTACGAGACAGCGTTTCGTGTCAAACAGGTGCTTCAGGAGTATGAAAGCCTTCAGGACATCATCGCTATTCTCGGTGTAGACGAGCTCTCGGATGAGCAGAAACTCGTCGTTGGCAGGGCGCGAAAGTTGGAGATGTTCTTGACACAGCCGATGTTCGTGGCTGAACGTTTCACCGGGCGCGCCGGAAAATATGTCAAAATTGAGGATACGGTGCAGGGATGCCAAGCGATTCTCAATGGCGATTGCGATGAGCTGCCGGAACAAACTTTGCGCTATATCGGCACTATTGACGAGGCGTTTGAAGGCGCGAAGTCCGCGGAATTGGAAGAAGCCGCTGGGTAAAAATCACTATGTTAAACCGAAGTTTTCACCTTGAAATTCGCACGCCAGAGAAGTTGATTTACGAAGGGGAGGTTACGAGTGTCCGCGCGCCGGGTGTTGAGGGTAACTTCGAGATCCTCGCTGGGCACATCCCTTTCCTGACAGCTCTGGAAATCGGCGAGATTCGTATCCGTGAGGGAGATACCCCGCAGTTGCTCGCGACGAGCGGTGGCGTGTTTGAGGTGCTCCGTACCGGTGTTACGGCGTTGGTTGAGACAGCTGAGTGGGCATCAGAAATTGATGTCTCACGTGCAGAAACTGCGCTGTCGCGCGCGCAGGCGTATCTGGCCGCAAATGCCCCGGATCTAAATGTTCCGCGTGCATCGGCGGCGCGTGCCCGCGCGGAGAACCGGATTCGGGTTGCGAGCAACCTGTAGTATCGTCTGAATTTACCGGTAGGCACACTGACAAAGCGCGCCTCCGGATATGTTAGGGGGGCATATCGATGGCATCTGTTGCAGCGCAGACCTTGGTAACGCCAGAGGAATATCTTGTTTTTGAACGCAAGGCCGAATTCAAAAGCGAGTTCTTCAATGGAGAGATTATTGAAATGCCAGGAGCAAGTAACGCGCATAACCTGATTACTGTGAATACTATCAACGGGATTTACAACCAAGTGGTAGAACAGGGATGCCGAGTTTACGGCAGCGATATGCGCGTCGGAACAAGTCCCGTGACATCTTACCTCTACCCGGATGTCTCCGTTGTTTGCGATGAACCACGTTTTGAGGATGATGTCTTTGATACCCTCATCAATCCTCTTGTTCTAGTAGAGGTGCTTTCGCCCTCAACCGAAGCGCGGGACCGAGGTGAAAAATTCGCCTACTACCGGCAGTTGGAATCTGTGCAAGAATACATCCTCATTTCACAGGACCGGGTTCGGGTTGAGCACTATCTTCGCCAGGGGGAAAAGTGGGTTTTTGAGGAATTGCGGGAATTCACGGATGTGCTTCGTGTCGTTTCGATTGCCTGTGAGTTGCCGTTGCAGCATATCTATCGCTTGGTTGAGTTTGCGTGAGGATGCGTCTCGGTAATTTTGAAAGCGTTCCCGCCTTTTGTGAAGCGCGCCCACGGAACGTTGCGCGGGGGCCTGTCCCCTCGCAACGTTATTACATACGCGAGAGTTTTGATTCGCCGCTGTTGTGTTTTTTCACAACGGCGGCTTTTTTGTTGCGCGGTTTTTTTTTGCACTATCTCGCCTTTTTCGGAGAATTTTAATAGAATTGTGTTTTTTTTCGGCAAAAAAGGAAAAAAAGTGGCAAAGGGCCTTAATTTTTTGGCAGCCGAGGGTATAATTAGAGTTAAGCGAACGTGGTAGGTATGATGCCTCGAAAATCCAAAGGGTTTGGATATCCGAAACGGGGCATCGCCTTCCACTCTTCCTTGAAGGAGAAGAAAAATGTTTAGGAAATTGTTCAGTTCCCCATACATGGGGACTAAGAGTGGCGCATGGACAGTGCGTCTATCGGTAATCGGTTTGCTGGCACTGATGTGTCTTTTCACCGTGCCATCCGATGTGTATGCGATATCGGATTCCCGCTGGATAGGCGGTGTCTACGGTTCTGTAGAGTTGTGGGGCATCGGCTACAGCCGGCCGTATACGCGGAGTTCGCACTACCTCACCGTATCGAACGAGAGTCGGTTCCTCGCCCGGTATGACTACGAGTTCAAGCACGCCATCCTGGAAACAGGCGACGAGAACACGAAAGTCAAACGGGATCTGCGGCTCCGTGCCGGGGGCGTGTATATGGAGCCGAGTTACGGACGGCGCCTCAATCTCAACAGAATCCCGGAGTTAGAGCCAGGCGATCGGTTTACGCTCTCGGCCTATACCCGCGTTGCGATTCGGGCACGCGGTGCCCGCGGTGGCTGGAAAGTGGAAATCAAGCGGCGTTTCCAGAAATAACTCTACCGCAGTGTGCCGTGCGCCGGATAGGCGTGCGGCACGCTATTTCTTAAAAGCGAGGAGAATCACCATGCGTATTCAGAGCCTTTCCCTCAACATTGCGGCTGCCAATATACTCTTTGTGTTGATAGCGGCAGTTGCCTCGGCCGAAATTGTCTTCATCTCGGATCGCGATGGCAGCATTGACATCTACGAAAGCGACATCTACGTCATGGACGATGAGGGCAGACGCGTCCGGCGGATCACGAACGATTTGCTCTATAAGAGTCGCCCGCGCTGGTCTCCCGATGGCGCACAAATTACTTTTTCTGCAGACCTAAATTCAGCGGTCCCGGAACAGGGGCAAGATATAGACGGATTCCTTATGAATGCAGATGGGACAAGATTGCAAAACTTGACACAACATCCCGCACTAGATGGGGGTGGTGCTTGGTCTCCTGATGGACGCAGCCTGGCTTTTGTCAGCGATCGAAGCGGCGATTTTGAAATTCACGTGATGGATATCGCCACCGGTGCCGTGACACAACTGACAGACAGCACCGCGGTGGGCGGCTATGCCACGGGGCCCGCCTGGTCGCCCGATGGACAGCAGATTGCTTACCAAATGTCGCTGCCAGGACAAGGCCGGCACATCTATCTCATGGATGCTACCGGGAAACGTAACCGGCCCCTTGTCAAGCAATTAGTCCCAGCCGTGCTCGGGAAAACTTTCATGAGTCATCACCCACGGTGGTCACCGGCAGGTGAATACTTGCTGTATAATGAGCGAGAGTTTGATGTCGGCCCCGACATGTTTAAGCGGGTCGCGAATCGTGTGATTATCCGTCGGCGGGATGGTTCGCAGCCGCGGGTGTTGGCGATACCGGCGACATGGCGTGTGGCTGACGTATGCTGGGCGGCAGATGGCACGGCGGTGCTTTTTTCTGGGATAGAAAATGGGTTGGTAGATTACGAGAGTGGGAACTACGAGATTTATCGCTATGAGTTAGCTAGTCGGCAGATAACAAATCTCACCCATCATCCCAGTAACGACTGGGCACCGGACTGGTCTCCCCACCTTTTGTCTGTTTCCTCAGCCGGGAAATTAACCACGCAGTGGGCACGGATAAAGGCGAAAAGTGTGCCGAGTGAGTCCTTTTAGCGCGGCAGGTTTCACTAGGGCAGTCACCATCGGCTTAACTCTCCCGCAGCCGCTGTTGTGTTTTTTCACAACGGCGGCTTTTTCCACTGTCTCGCCTTTTTCGGCGAATTTTGACAGAATTGTGCTTTTTTCGGCAAAAAAGTAAAAAAAGTGGCAATGGGCCTTAATTTTTTTCGCATCCGAGGGTATAATTAAAATTAAGCGAACGTGGGAGGTATGATGCCTCGAAAATCCAAAAGTAGAGATAAGAGGGCCCTGGACAACCGGGGCCCACTGCCGCTGCTACTGGACACAATCCTAAAAAGGAGTGAAAAAATGCGGAACATCATTTTGCCGGCTATCATTCTCGTCCTGCTGATAGCCGGGTTTCAGTTCTACTTTGAGGTGGCGAAAAGGGATTTTGAGAGGAGCCTGCCTCAAGCACCAGAGCCGGTTGAACAGCAGAATGCGGATGCGCCTTCTGAATCTCTGGACGTGGAAGAGGCTACAGAGACAGGACTGGAGGAAGGGACGGCTGCAGTTGCTGCGCCCTCCGTGCAGACGCATGTCCCTGAGGATGATGCTGCTGTTGACGTTGATTGGCGAGAGGATAATACACAGGACTCCCTCCTCCATGAAGTGGATCCGTGGCATCAAATCCACTCACAAGAATCGGAAGAGGGAGCAGAAGGCACACCGCCAAAAGTTCGGTGGTTTGAGATTGCCGATCCGTATGAGCGAGCAGCGGCGAATCGCGCGCAACTCATCCAGCAGTTTGGCGATATCCCCGAAGTGCATACGCATGTAGATATAGATCTGAAATTGCAATTGGGGATGTTCGTCACCCTTGACGAAGAGATAGCCCTCTATGAGGCAACTTACTCTCTGTGGCCTCATGAAGAGACGCTCAAATCTCTTAAGAGGGCAAGGGCTGATAAGGCAGCCGCATCGCGAGCGCGGACATTTTCGCACTGATGAAGAGAGATGCTCGGCTTTGTCCGCGCACGCCTTAACGGCACCTCAATCTCAACACCATCCCTGAGCTAGACTGGAAAGTGGAAATCAAGCGTAAGTTTCGTAAGTAACTGAGGGTGTTTCATAAATCGCTCGACATCGCGGTGACATGCCCCGCGCTACGGTGAAAAATGGGGAATTGCCGATGGGCGGGCCCTCCCGATCTCAATACCAGCCGGGTAGGAGAGACCTCCCGGTCTCGATGTCTTCGGGTAGGAGAGACCTCCTGGTCCCGATGTTCCCGTAGCACGGGGGCCTGTCCCCCGCGATGGCTCAAGCACGTTTTTTTATCGTAGCGCGGGGGCCTGTCCCCCGCGATCGCTATCGTCAAGGTATGTTTTTAGGTCCTTTAGGACATGTCTATAGAAAAACGTGCTAGCCCGTTTTCAAGGTCTTTTAGGAACTTAATAAAAACACGCGCCGCAGGGAAAAGCATATTAAGGACCTAAAGGACCTTAGCATTCTTCGCGTCTACGCGGGCTATAGACATTCAGGTCCTACAGACCTGAAGAGAGCAAGAGACGTTTTTTGCGTAGCGCGAACGCTGGCGAGGGACAGGCCCTCGCCCTACGATGAAGGGGGGCTTTCTGCCGCCGCTGCCCCAGTAGGCGCGACGACAGGAAGAAGGCAGAAATCGAGACCAGGAGGTCTCTCCTACAGGGAAAACGGAATCATTCAAGGTGCCACGAAATCATTTTTGACAACAACGAGTTATGAAACATCCTCAAGTAACTCACTCAGTCTGCCCGCGCCAATTTGGCGCGAGGCACACTTTTCTTAGAAGGAGCGTTGTCATGCGAATGCACAAACGTTTGGCAAAGACAGCGGCTGTCGTTATCCTCTGGGTAGGTATTGCGGCAGTTGCCTCAGCAGACATTGTCTTCCAATCCGACCGGGATGGGCAGTTTAACATTTACGTGATGAAGGATGATGGCAGCCATGTCCGCCGGTTAACGGACGCTCCGTTTTATGATTATGCGCCTACCTGGTCTCCCGATGGTAGGCACATCGCTTTCGTGCGAGATATGCATTGGGGCGGTGCAGGAAAGGGGCAACAGGATGACATCTTCCTGATGAATGCTGATGGCACGCAGCTGCGGAATCTCACGCAACATCCCAAGTATGATGGAGGTGTGACTTGGGCACCGGATGGAAAGCACCTTGCGTTTGCGAGTGGGCGGAGTGGAGAGACAGAGATACATATCATGGAACTCGCCACGGGGGCCGTGGAACAACTCACGGACAACTCGAAGGAGGGCGGCTTTTCCGCTGCGCCGAGTTGGTCGCCAGATGGGCACCACATCGCCTATGAACAGGTGATACCGGGAGGTGGGCGGCACATCTATCTCATGGATGCTGATGGCAAGAATGCTAGACCTTTGCTCAAGGGTCCTCAACCCCATCTCATCGGAGAACACTTGAGGCAGCGCGGTTTTCCTCGCTGGTCCCCAGATGGACAACATATTCTGTATGTTGAATATGAACTGCGTTTTGTGCCGGGCAAAATTATCCGCATGGCGAACCGTCTGATTGTAGTTGGCAAAAACGGCAGACGGCCGAAGAACCTAGGGATTCCAAAAAACTGGGACATAGGAGATGCCTGTTGGACAGCGGATGGCAAGGCGATTCTTTTTCCCGCGGTGAAAAACGGATTAACGCAACCTGTCCGCGGCAAGTTTGACATTTACCGGTATCAGCTGACGAGTGGGCAGTTGACGAATCTCACCCAGCATCCCGGGGACGACTATTTTCAGGACTGGATCTCGCCCCACCGTTTGTCCGTTTCTGCTACTGGGAAATTAACCCTGCGATGGGCACAGATTAAGGTGAGGTATGCAGAGAGAGGTCCTTTTTCGCGCGTGCAGGCTACCCAAAGCGTCCAGTCTCCGCATCCCTAAGTTTATGCCGCTGGCGTGGTTTTCCACGCCAGCGGCTTTTTTGTTACGGTTCACTTCTTTGCAAAAAAGTTGACGTTTCCGAAAAATGAGCACATATTAAGGGTAGCACCAGTAAAATTCGTGCGCGAACACCGCGATTTTGCAGATTTTTTGAGAAAAATGTGAAAAAAACGCAAAAAAAGTGCATTTTACCCTAAATTTTCGTCCTTTAATCCCTATACTATATATAAAGGACGAACTACCGTTATTTTCCGTGAGGAGGTTTCATCATGAAAACGTCACCTCGCCGCTATACCGCTCCGGATGCGTTAACGTGCTGTCTGCGGTGTGCCGAGACGCATGGCCCGTTATCACGGGAGGCGGAAGTGGCATTAGCGAAGCAAATGGAAGCCGGTGATGCCGGTGCACGCGATGGGCTGATCGAGGCGAACCTGCGCCTAGTCATTTCCATCGCGCGGAAATATCAGCACAACGGGATACCCCTTGAAGACCTGGTTCAAGAGGGAAATATCGGGTTAATGAAGGCGGTGGATAAATTCGATTACCGGAAGGGGTGTAAACTCAGCACCTATGCGACACGCAGCATTGAAAAGGCAATTCAGGTGGCGGTTCGCCGCGATTCTGGGTTGACGCACCTACCTGGGCATCTCCGGCAGGGTGGTAAAGTCGCCGCCGCTTACACGAGGCTGTGTCAAGAATTGCAACGCGAACCGACGCACGCCGAAGTTGCGGCAGAAGTTGAGTTAACCGTTGCGCAAGTCGAAGAGATTCTGCTGTTCCGGGAAGGAACGATTTCGTTGGAGGCACCGGTTGGCGATGGAGACGACGACACCTCCGTTGGCGACTTCGTTGCAGATACGTCCGTGGACATAGAAGCAGATCTGGTTCGTGCGGAAGTGCGGCAGCAGATTCGGGAGGCACTGTCCACGCTTACCGAGCGGCAGAAGACAATAGTGGTGTCAAAAGCGATTGAAGCGGTGAAAGGAAAAGAGATAGCCGAGCAATTGGATATCTCTTCCCCGCGTGTCACCCAAATCTACCATGAGGTGTTGGGGATATTAAAGGCGCGTTTGTCTCCGTTTCAGGCATGAGGCGAGTAGGCATTCCGGGCAGATTGAGTGCTTGTAAGCGCGGCGGCCCGCGCTGCATCCCTCACCGCGGCAGGCGAGGGACAGGTTCTCGCCTTACATTACCTGAGGGTGTTTCATATTTCGATGCCTTCCCCTTAGGAGAGACCTCCTGGTCTCAATGTTCCCGTAGCGCGGGGGCCTGTCCCCCGCGAGTGCCATCGTCCCGATGTGTGTTTCCCCTCTGTAGTTTGTGATTGCCTGATCACAAACGGGTCAGGATCTGGCGATCCTGACTTACAGGGCCTGGCACGCGGACGCTGGCGAGGGAAACCCGCTCGGATGCGCGTGTGGCATCCGAGGGCCCTCGCCCTACGGTGAAGTGCCGTTTTTTCCGTAGCGCGGGGGCCTGTCCCCCGCGAGCGTTAGATTGCGCGGACGATATTGAGACCGGGAGGGTTCTCACAGATTTATGAAACACCCTCCGTTAAGGCAGGAGGGAAGTTGTAATGTTAACTTACAGAGGCAAGACAGCATCGGTGAGAGCCGCGGCGTTCCTAGCACTCGTTTTCATGCTGCTCGCTGCAGCGAATGCCTTCGCCGCGATTGTTTTCCGTTCGACCTGCGATGGCAACGGCGACATCTACGTCATGAACGATGATGGCAGCACCGTCACACGACTCACCAACACACCACTGCCGGAGTATCGCCCGCGCTGGTCTCCGGATGGCAGCGGTATCCTTTTTGTGCGAAAGTTTCGCGAACAACATGCCAATATCTTCCTCATGGATGCTGATGGCGGCAATGAACGGCACCTCACGCATCATCCATCGGATGGACAACCCACCTGGGCACCCGATGGACGACACATTGCCTTCAAGAGTCGCCGCAGTGGCAATGCAGAAATTTACATTATGGAGGTTGCAAGTGGGCAGTTGCGGCAACTCACGAAAACGGCGCGGGAGGAAGGGTTCTCCTCCGCGCCAAACTGGTCTCCGGATGGGCACCATATCGCTTATGAACATGTCGGCGCAAACGGCCGCCATATCTACATCGTTGATCGGGAGGGCAAACGGCCGCGGCCCTTTCTTAAAGGCCCCCAGCCGCATCTTGTGGGTGAACATCTGATTTCGCGTTACGCGCCGCGCTGGTCGCCGGATGGACAACACTTGGTGTATGAAGAAATTGAGTATCAGTTCGATCCGGCAAAACCGCTGCGTGTTTCCAACAAACTGATTGTGGTGGACAAGCACGGCAGACACCCGAACGTCCTGAAGATTCCAGAGACATGGTATGTCAATTATGCGTGTTGGGCGGCGGATGGCACGCAGATTCTTTTCGTCGCGGCGGAAGAGAGGTTGTTGGACCAGTTGCCGATTCGGGATTATGATATTTATCGGTATCATCGTTCGAGTGGCAAGATTGCGCAACTC
Source organism: Candidatus Poribacteria bacterium (assembly GCA_965242965.1). GTDB lineage: Bacteria > Poribacteria > WGA-4E > WGA-4E > WGA-3G > AGPOR5. The sequence goes on from OZ251518.1 coordinate 526,121, forward strand.
ACCGATACGCCGTATAAAGAGGTTTCACCGGACTGGACACCGCTGCGGCTGTCTGTTTCTGCCAATGGTAAAATCTCAACCCAGTGGGGACAAGTGAAGCGCGCGGATTAACCGAGCAATGAAGACATGTGCGCGGGGCACTCCGCGCACATACCTGATACTGTCACCACGGTAGGTGAGGGCCAGGTTCTCGCCTGCCGCAGAAGGGGGCCGTTTTTCGACGCAGAAACCCGCCCGATACCGTAGCGCGGGGGCCTGTCCCCCGCGAACGGCCGGTAGACCACAGCATGGCGAGGGACAGGCCCCCGCCCTACGATGAAGGGAGACCGTTTTTCGACTCAGAAACCCTCACGATACCGTAGCGCGGGGGCCTGTCCCCCGCGAACGGCCGGTAGCCCACGGCATGGCGAGGGACAGGCCCTCGCCCTACGATGAAGGGGAGCCGTTTGGATATCCGAAATGGGGAATTCTCTGCCAGTGATGAATTTATCACGAACGACTTTGAGTAAAAGGAGATAACCATGAAGACCAGCCTGTCCTTATCCGGCGTTTTTTGCCTCGTTTGCTTTCTCAGTCTGTCATTATTTGGCGGCTGTGCGGGCACGGAGGACAGCGAAACTGAAACGCCAACCGCAGACACAACGCCGAGTGTCATGCCCTTTGTGCCAGTAGATATGCAGGCAGTGGAAGAACTCCGCTTACGCGCTGAATTCATTCGCGAGCAACTCTGGCAGGGGAAAATGGGGGTGCCGCTGGACTGGGACAAGACAGCAGACCCGCTGTTACGTGCCGAATACGCGCGCTTCCTGCTCCGCAAGGAGAGAATTGCGATACCTTTCAACTGGGCTCAGACAGCCGACTTGTTCGTGCGCGCCGAATATGAACGCGCGCTGCTCCTGAAGGAGTTCGGCGATATCCCGGCGGTTCACACGATTGCGGATTACGGCAAATTCGCGCGTCTGGCTGGCGCGTCTACGGTGACGCGTGAGGAATTCATCGCCTTTTTTGCGGCGCAATACAAACTCTTCCCGAATGAAGCAAATCGGCGTGCCTTAGAAACAGCGAGAAAACCAGAACGCGTCGCGGGGCCAGAGCTGGAGAAGATGAGAATAGTAGCACCCGAGTTATGGGCCCAACACAAGCACGAGCAGCTTATCCGGCAGCATGGGGATAGCCCACAAGTTGACATCGTTGCCGATTTTATCCGAAAGGTGGAACTGCAACTCCCCAGAACTGATGAGGAATGCCATGCTTTTCTAAAGGCATTACGGCATCTCGATCCGTTTGAGACTCAGCATCTGAAACGGTTTGGATATCCTTATGATGAAGGCTATGCTGCGCTTGAAGCCCGAGCCCAACTCCATCTCATGTGACATGAACTAGCGTGGCGCGCCCTAGAAAAATACCGAGAAGCGAAAGCGAAGGGGATTCCATTTCGTCTCATTGACTGGGAGGACGGTGGCCCTGTTCATATCATTGATTGATAGGGATGAAGGGGCGTAAGCATTAGCGCGGAGGAAATCTATCCCGTGGGCCGAAGTCAAATCGGAACGTTAACTGAAATTGACTGCGGACGAAAAGACGTGTGCGCGGGGCGGCCCGCGCACATGCTTTTTATACTGTCAATGTCACCCTGTCCTGCTTGACAATTTCCTTGGTATGTCCATACGGCGCGGAGGCAACCAATTCCAACGTTTCTGGTGAAAGCCTGTCCAGAATGGGTTGCGGCAGGTTATGTCTGCCAGTGTATTGCGGATAATAACGCAGCACGAGGAACCGCCTGTCTCTGTCCTTCGGTTTCCATCGCAGCACGCCGTGCGTGAGGAGCTCTGAAATAATCACAATATCCCCTGCCTTCGGCGTGATGTTGGTGAAAACCGGGTTATCGACAGGATCGATGCCGTCCTCTTCATCAAGCGTCAGCAAAGTTTCGGGCCGGGTGAACTCGCTCTTATGCGAACCGGGAATCACGATGAGTCCGCCATCGCCCGGATGCACGTCGGTAAAATAGGTAAAACAGACGAAGTCATCGCAATAGATGCTCCCGTTGTCTACCTCGTAGCGGGTGCTATACCATCCGTAGTCATCGCGTGCGCAGTGTAAGCCGCCCGGATTGACTTTCGCGCGTTCGCCCGGTTCCCACAAGTCGTGCTTATCGTGTTTCAGTGAGCCGCGCGCAAACCGCGGCCGGTCCGCCGTGAATTCCTTGATAATCGGCCACGTCGCGGCGTGCATCGTCAAGCACTCTAGCGATTTGTCAAAGGCGAACCCGTGCTGATGGAGTCCCTTCACTTCAAACCCTGAGGGCAATTCATCGGGTGGTGTGTTGATATATCTGTCCACCGCCTCGGTTGCCTCGGTTAATGCGTCGCCGGTGATGACGTTTTCTAAGTGGAGATAGCCTGTCACGTCAAAGAGATAGCGTTGTTTCGGAGTCATGGTTTTGATTCTCCTTCTCTACAGTGCCATATCAAACTTCGTTCCGGTCACGTTGCCTTTCACATAAGCGTCCCTGAAGAGTGTCTGCCGTTTTGGCGGCATCGATTCTAACAGAGCCTTCGGCGGTTTTGAAAGGCTCCACCGTTTATCAACAGAGTTATACGCGTTGAAAACCGCAACTCTGTCGGTGTTCGGGTTGTGCCACGGCTGTCCGCTGTGCGTAATCGCTTCCGTAAAGATGATAACAGAACCGGGGGGACAAGCGTAGGTATCCCAGAACTCCCAGTCTTGCGTATGCGCGCACGCCGGTGCGGTATAGGCAGCTTTGTGACTTCCTGTGATGAACATTGTTCCGCCATCGCCTTTTTCCACCGGGTTGAGTTCCCACACCACGCGCGTCAATCCGCTATAGGCTTGCCCGGGGAGGCAGTGGTATTCGTGGCAGTCGCCCGGCATCCGCAACATTCCATTGCCGTTATGTGGATGGAATTTGAAAGGCGTTTCGTCTTTCGTAGAACGTAATGCCAAGAAACTCATCTCCATGCGGAACCCGTAGCATGTCTCCGAGGCTAAATAAGCAGATGCGAGGAATTCGTTGCCGAATGCCACGATGACAGGATGATCGGTGAGTTTCTCAAGTGGGCCGCCATAGGTGGAACGATGGTGTTGCGGAATTGTCTCTGGGGCTTGCTGCAGCCGATAGCAGAAATCCCGCATCTCTTCAACCTCGGCATCTGTTAGCACGCCCGGTATTAAGAGCCACCCGTTCTTATCAAATAGGTATTTTTGCTCTTGCGTGAGTGGGCTAACCGTTGCGCCATCGGCGTTGGTTTGCGTTAGGGCTGCAGCGGACGTTGCCAATGGGCTCCCGAGGTCTTTGTTAAATTTGAGTGTCATGCATTATGCCTCCGGTTATCGGATTTTCCCACCTGTGAAGTAGTCTGGATTCGCGCCCAGTTTCTCCAAAAGTGGCGCGGTTACCTTGTCCAGGCTCTCAATCACCTCATCGGCAGGCGAGTATTCAACGGCGTGCAGATTCTGTTCCAGTTCACTGACATTCCGAGTGCCGACGAGCATGCACGTAATTCCCGGTCTCGCCATCGCCCATGCAATGGCAAGTCGACTCATCGGCACCTTTTCGGATTCTGCGATGCTTCGGATGCGTTCCAGCGTCTCAAACATTTCTTGTTCTGCGCCTTCCTCACCGTGTGAGGCATTCTGCCGTTCTGCGCCAAAATGGCGAAACCGCGAATGCACTGGGGGAATTTCTTCTGCACTTTTGTATTTGCCGGTCAAAATTCCTTGCAACAGCGGCATGTATCCTAAAATCCCGACGTTGTTACGTTGGCAGAGAGGCAGGAGTTCGGGTTCTATCGCACGCGACAAAAGGTTATAGCAGAGTTGATTCACGGCGATGGATGCGCCCGTATCAATTGCATCAGTCAACTGTCCGCAGCCGAAGTTGCTCACGCCGATGGCACGGATGAGTCCGTCTTCCCGCAGACGCGTTAACACCTCCATGCTCTCTTCAATGGAGAACTCTTCGTGCGGCCAGTGAATCATATAGATGTCAACGTAGTCTGTCTGCAGTCGGCGGAGGCTAGCTTCGCAGTGCTCGCGGATAGTGCCCGGGTTAGGCGTGCTCACCTTCGTGCCGATGACTGCCTCGTGTCGTCTGCCTTTAAGTGCGATGGCGAGAGCTTCTTCACTTCTGCCATCGTTATAGCCTTCCGCCGTATCAAAGAAGTTGATACCCGCGTCCAATGCGGCGTGAGCTACTTCGGTGACATCGGATTGTGCCTGCGGCCCCCAGTAATCGCCGCCGCCGTATGCCCAGCATCCGATGCCCATCGGTGAGATTTCGATTCCAGATTCTCCACAAGTGCGTCTTTCCATTTTTTATTCCCTCCATCACATAGCCGCGCAGAGTTCTGTAATTAACGCCGCGTTTTCGCCCACCTGATCGCCGAACTGTTGATACATGCCGAGTAGCAACGGATCGATCGGTTTGATATGCTCCAGCGCGAATTTGACTTCGGCGCGAATCTGCTCAGGGCTACCGACTGTCCTACCCGCAGCAAGCACCTTGAAAACGATGCACGGCTTATCTGTTCGCTGTATCGCCTTGCACATTGCATCCCGGTCTTCACGTGCATAGATTTCGCCGAGGGGTGCGTAACCGAACTTCTCAGTAAATTTCTCGTGTCCGCCGTGGAGGTTATAGAGCCCTGTCATGTAGTAGTCAAGATCCCACGCTTCGTCTTCGGCGATGTGCAAGAGTCTCGGGTCATGCACCGATAAACCGACAAGCACCCCGGTGTCGCGAATCCGTTTGAGGATATCCTGCAACAGATCGAGTCTGTTTTCGCGGAGGCATCGCTGTCCCACGCCGCCGCCGTGTGGTGCCATGCCGAGTGGGTTGTGCGTCGCCGCCTCAAAAACCAGGTCTGGTTCACGATACCAATCCGAGCTCCAACTGAGGCAGAACCAGTTCATCGTGCCGCCTTCCTCACGATAGCGCGTCAGATCTGCCAGTGAACGTTCTGTCAGGCTATTCTGCCAGCCGTTAATGCCGACTTCTTCGGCGCGCTTGAGTGTTGCCACGACGCGTGCCGGCGTATGATACTCCTTCTGATGCTGCGACAGCAGTTGGTTAAAATGCGAATAGCCGTAAATCGGGTTGTCGCCGATGAGCAGTTTGCTGATTTGGTGATTGCAGAACGAGATTTTCGGTAATGTCATTGCTGAACCTCCGCTTGTAGGATAGTCCTCCCTGTCCCGATAATGTTTACTCAAACAAAAATCCCTTTACAACCGATGCATCGATCTCGCGAACGAGGTGCGAAAGCAGTTCCAACGTCGCGGTATAGTCGTCAATGTTGATGATAGAGACATGGCTATGCACATAACGCGCCGGTACGCCGAGCACGATTGATGGCACACCGGTGCCGACTTGATGAATTGAACCGCCATCGGTGCCGCCGGATTGACGCACGGCGACTTGATACGGAATCTGATGCCGTTTCGCCGTTTCAATGACAAACTCTCCCAGTTTTGGGTTGACAATCATGGAAGGGTCGTAGAGGCGGATTTGCACGCCGCCGCCGAGTTTTCCCTGCACTGCATCTCTGTCTAGGCCCGGGGTATCGTCTGCAGGCGGTCCTTCAAGTACAATTGCGATGTCAGGTTGCACGCTTGTCGCCACCGTTTTTGCGCCTCGCAATCCGACTTCTTCTTGGACGCTTCCCGCGCCGATGACGGTGTTCGGATGTTCCTCTGGCAGTCCTAAAAGCGTCTCAATTACCAGCGCGACACCGACGCGGTTATCAAACGCTTTAGCGGAGAACAGTTTGCTGTTTTTCATCGGTTGAAAGGGCCCATAAGGTGCGATAGGGCATCCGGGCAGCACGCCGAATTCTTCTGTCGCTTGTTCTGCGTTCTCCGCGCCGATGTCAATGAAGAGGTTTTTCATGTCCATCACTTTATCGCGCTCGCCTGCCCCGAGCAGATGCGGTGGCACTGAGCCGATGATTCCCGGCACCTTGCTGTCCTTCGTAGAGATTGTCACGCGCTGTGCTAAGAGGGTATGTGCCCACCAGCCACCGAGCGGCAAAAACTTGACATATCCGGCATCGGTTACGCGTTGCACGATGAACCCGACTTCGTCCAGATGCGAATCAAGCAGGATGCGAGGGTGTTCTGCGTTTCCGACGTGCGTGCAGAAGATACTGCCGAGCCGGTCCGTCCCGATAGTGCCGATGCCAGTTAACGCTGTGCGGAAAATCTCCCGCACCTCCGCCTCGTGGCCGGGGACTCCATGTGCTTGCGTGAGTGATGTGAGGAGTTCTATCGATTTTTGCGTCATCTGTTTTGCGTTCCTTGCGGCAATTGTGGTATCATTTGGGTGTATTCTAGCATGGATGCGATTTTGTGTCAATTTTTTTGCGGGGAAAAAAGAATTGACAAATGACGTAAAATAAGGTATAATAAATTGAGGGTGTTTCATAATTCGCTCAATGTCGCGGGGGAAACCCGCTCGCATGCGCGTGTGGCATCCGAGCCCTCCGTGCCACGATAAAAAAACGCTTCCCCTTCACGTAGGGCGAGGGCCTGTCCCTCGCCATGTGTCTTGCTGTTAGACTGCCTCACCCCTGTAGGTCAGGATCGCCTGATCCTGACCTGTTCGGGAGCGGGCGCTCCCGAACTACAGAGGTGGGCCCGATGCCTTTCGGTGTTTATGAAACACCCTCATTGCAGTCACCGCGTTGGGGGCATTGCAGTTCGTCGCGCCGAGGGCGGCACGTATTTACCGAAAAGTGATAAAGGAGTTAAAAGATAAATCTGATGAGAATTCTTAAACAGAAAACTCTCAGGCTAATGGGGTTGTTACTGTGTATAATCCCGGTGACAGCGTGTTATACGGTGCTCCGCCTCCTTGGATGTGCCGAGACGATAGCAACTCTCGCAACTGTGCTTTTTTCCGGGGTTGCTTATTTTTGGTTGCTGACCCGGATTGAAGTGTTTTTACGCAACATTTTGCCCTTCTTCCGTCCCAAACGGCGGACCGAATTTGAGGCAGTTAACCGCCGATTAGAACATTCGGATAACGATGTCGCCAAAGGTCCCAATTTATATGCCGATGGCAACAAACCAGATGTTGACATTCCAATTATCCATGCTGCGCGGAGCCGCGTGGGAGGTTGGGTTTAGGCCTAGCGGTTGAATTCAGCGATACGAACCGATGCCGAAGGAAAATACTAGTGAAAACCGACAAAACCCCGAAAACGACACCCGCTCCAAACGAGGAGCGGCTCCGACAACTCAAGCAACTCTTCCCTGAATGCCTCACCGAAGGCGAAGTGGACATGGAGAAACTTGCGAATATACTGCAGGTTTGTGAAGGGGGGGGGTAAACCAAAAGGATAGGTATCACTTCAATTGGGCAGGCAAGCGCGATGCCATCCGCCTACTCAATGTCCCCACCGAGGCTACTCTTATCCCATGCCGAGAGGAGTCGCTCCATTTTGACAGCACCTCAAACCTCTTCATTGAGGGTGATAACCTAGAGGTGCTGAAACTCCTCTACAAACCCTATTTCGGACGCGTGAAGGCGATTTACATCGATCCGCCTTACAACACCGGCAACGACTTCGTCTATCCCGATAACTACGCGAAGCCGTTGGATACCTATCTCCAATTGTCGGGTCAAATCGATGCCGCTGGCAATCTGCAGACGAGCAATCCGGAGAGTGGTGGCCGTTACCACTCGGCATGGTTATCGATGATGTATCCACGCCTTTTCCTTGCGCGGCAGTTGCTCACGGATGATGGCCTCATCTTCGTTAGTATCGATGACCGCGAGGTGCATGATCTTCGCTTCATGTTAAATGAGATTTTTGGCGAGGAAAATTTTATGCAACAACTCGTATGGCAACGACATGCTGGCGGCCGTAGTGATGTCAAGCATTTTGCAACAGACCACGAGTATATCCTCACGTATGCTAAAAATCTCCAGTCCATCGGTAAGTTGAGGCGGCCGTTAACCGAGGAGGAGAAAGCGGACTACACGGAAAAAGACGAGTATTATGGGACTCTCGGGCCCTATAAAACTCGCGGATTTCAAGCACAGCGTCAACATGGTGGGCATCTCTACGAGATCGAATGTCCCGACGGATCAGTGGTTTTGAAGCATTGGCGATGGCAGCAATCGCGTTTTCTGCAAGCGAAACAGGAAAACAAAATCGCTTTCAAGCAGAACCAAAACGGGACATGGCGGGTTGAATATAAACTCTACCAGAATGAGGCTGCAAGGGTTCTGCGGAGTTTGTTGACAGATGTGGAACGAAATAGCCATGCCCGCGCGCAGCTTCGGCGAATTTTCAAAGCAGATGATATTTTTGATTATCCAAAGCCGGTGGGTTTAATCAAACACCTCCTGCAGTTCAGCACTGACGCAGATTCCATCGTTTTGGATTTCTTCGCGGGCTCCTGCCCAACGGCGCAGGCGGTTCTAGAACTCAATCAGGAAGATGGCGGCAACCGACAGTTTATCGTCGTGCAACTCCCTGAACTGACACCGGAAAAATCGGAGGCGCGCAAGGCAGGATTTGAGACGATTGCCGAGATTGGCAAAGAACGGATCCGCCGCGTGTGTTTGCAGGAAAACACGGGTTTTCGCGTCTTCAAACTTGCCGAGTCCAACTATCGGACAGAAGACGATGTCCGCACCGAGGATGTGCAAACTTACATCGCGCAGTTGGAAAGCACTATCGATGCGCTTCGGGACGGATGGCGCGAAGAGGATGTCCTTTATGAAGTTGCGCTTAAAGAGGGATATCCACTGGACAGCGAGATTGAACGCGTTACGGGCCTGGAGACGAATACGGTTTTTCAGATTGCCGCGCCCGATGGTTCGCAGATGTTCCACGTCTGTTTGGATGCGGAACTTGCGCCGAGAGATATAGAGCGTCTAGGGTTGTCAAAGGATTCCGTGTTTATCTGCCGGGATGTTGCGTTAACGGATACGCTTGCAGCGAACTTGGCATTGCAGTGTCGCCTTAAGACTCTCTGATACCAAACCGTGATGGGCAAACTCAGGTGCTCTTGCCCACGGGTGTCGCCAAAATGGGCCGTTTTAATCCCGACATGGCGAGGGACAGGCCCTCGCCCTACGGTGAAGGGAACTGTTTTTTACCGTAGCGCGGGGGCCTGTCCCCCGCGATCTCTATCGTCAAGAGTCGCGTTTTAGGTCCTTTAGGTCCTACATGTCTATAGCAACACGTGTCGGCCCGTTGTCAAGGTCCTTTAGGTCCTTAATAAGAAACGCGCGGCCCCGGCAAAATCTATTAAGGTCCTACAGACCTTAGGGTTCTTCGCGGGCGCGCATGCTATAGACATTAAGGTCCTACGGACCTAAGAGACGTTTTTTTCGTAGTGCGGGGGCCTGTCCCCCGCGACGTTGTGCGATTTATGAAACACCCTCAATTAGATAAGGCGTGCCTGATCTTGACCCGTTCGGGATCGGGCGATCCCGAACTACAGAGTTATGAAACACCCTCGTTTTAATGCTGATTCAGACATCCGACATGGCGAGGGACAGGCACTCGCACTACGATACAACGAGGAAAGGCGAGGGACAGGCCCTCGCCCTACGATACAACGAGGAAAAATGCAATTTGAATTTGATGCCAATCAGGCATATCAACGCGATGCTATCGATGCCGTGGTCAAACTGTTTGAAGGACAAAGCCGCGTGCAGGCGAATCTTGAATTCAGTGGGGATACCAACTTCGCCGCTGTTCCGAATCGGCTGGACCTGGGCGATGACCAGGTTCATCGTAACCTCGCGCAGGTTATAGTGGATAATCGCGCCCGGGATGCAGATAATCAAGACCGGGAGGGCTCTCCTATTGGGTTTCCGAACTTTTCTGTGGAGATGGAAACCGGCACTGGGAAAACCTACATTTATCTGCGCACTGCGCTGGAGCTCTATCAGCAGTATGGGATGCGGAAGTTCATCGTCGTTGTGCCTTCGGTAGCGATTCGGGAAGGCGTGCTGAAAACCCTCCAGATGACAGAAGCGCATTTCAAAAACCTGTATCAGAATTTGCCTTATCGCTACTGCGTTTACGACTCCGCGAATCTCTCCCAAGTCCGGCAATTTGCGTTGTCGGGAAGCGTGGAGATTATGGTGATGACGCTTGCTTCGTTCAACAAGGCATCCAACGTCATTCGTCAAAGCACGGACAGGTTGCAAGGGGAAACGCCGATTCATCTCATCCAAGCGGCGCGCCCGATACTCATCCTTGACGAACCGCAACGGATGGAAAGCGACTTGAGTGTTGAGTCCCTCTCGTCCTTATCTCCGCTGTTCGCCTTGCGGTATAGTGCTACGCATCGGAACGCTTACAACCTCGTCTATCAATTAACGCCTTACGATGCGTATCGCGAAGGGTTGGTGAAGCAGATAGAGGTGGCGGGTTTTGAGGAGCGCGCGGGCATGAGTCGCGCCTTTGTTGAGGTGAAAAGCCTTCGTAGCCAAAGGCACCGCGTGACAGCGAAACTCGCCGTGCATAAACTGCAGAAGAGCGGCGCGGTAAAACTTACCACGCTGACTGTCAGGGCCGGTGACGATCTGGCGATGAAAACCAATCTGCCGATGTATGAAGGGTATCGCGTCAAGGAAATCGACTTGCGGTGGGAACATGTCAGTTTTGAAAACGGCGTGGAGATGAAGGTAGGCGAGTCGCGCGGTGCAGACAAAACGGCGATGTTTGAAGCGCAAATCCGCTATACGATAGAGGAACATTTTCGGAAACAGGCGCGCCTCAAGCCGCACGGTATCAAGGTGTTGTCTCTCTTTTTCATCGATAAGGTCAGCAATTACGCCGACGATGATGGCGTTATTCGCAAGTTGTTTGACAAATGTTTCAACGAGTTGAAGCAGGAAGCGCGATATACGGAGTGGCGAGACAAACGCGCGGCGGATGTGCAAGCCGCCTATTTTGCTCAAAGCAAGAAGGGTGGCAAGGCTGTCTACGAAGACAGCAAAACAGGGGAGGCGCAGCGCGATGCGGAGGCGTATCAACTCATCATGAGGGACAAGGAGCGGCTGTTGTCCTTTGCCGAACCGACGTGCTTCATTTTTTCGCATTCTGCGCTTCGCGAGGGGTGGGATAGTCCGAACGTTTTCCAGATCTGCACGCTTAACCAGACTGCCTCGGAGATGAAGAAACGGCAGGAGATCGGGCGCGGCGTGCGCCTCGCTGTTAATCAGGATGGGAAACGCGTGCATGATGGACAGCTCAACCTGCTCACCGTGATTGCCAACGATAGTTACGCCAATTACGTCAGGGAATTGCAAACCGAAGTGACGGAGGAATTCGGGGGTGCGGCGAGCACGCCGAGACCACGGAATGCGCGGGAACGTGGTGTTGCGCGGCCGAACAAAGAGATGATGCTCACGCCGGAGTTCAAGGAACTCTGGGAACGGATAAAGCACAAAACGCGATATAAGGTGGCGGTTGACACCGAGACGCTCATCTCCGAGGTAGTGGCGGCATTGGATAATGCCGAGATCGAACTCCCCCAACTTAGCATCGGCAGGGGGCGCGTGGTGGCAGATGAAGAGGATAACTTCTCCGTTCAGCACATGGGGGAGGGAAGTTTTACGTATCAGATGTCTGGGAGTGCAAACGTCGTCGGTTACATGGAGCATCGGTTGGCACATACGACACCGGCGATGAGATTGACGCGGCGCACCTTGCTGCAGATTCTGAAACGCACCCGAAATCAGCAGACAGCGATAGACAACCCTTCTGAATTTGCCAAAGTTGCGGTTGGGTTTATCAGGGAGAAGATGACGCAGCAGCTTATTGACGGAATAAAATATGAGCCGATCGGCGAGGCTTATGAAATGCGGCTGCTGGATTGCGAACTGGAGAGTTGGAAGGACTGCATGGTGCCTGCTTCGCGTTCTGTCTATGATGCGGTGATATACGACTCGGAGGTTGAACGCGCATTCGTTGAGGCGTTAGAGCAGCGCGCGGATATCCGGTGCTATCTGAAGTTGCCCGCCTTTTTCGCCGTGCCGACACCGATTGGCGACTATAACCCGGATTGGGCAATTGTGAAGGAGGTGCGCGATGCGTTCGGTGTTCCTACCGGCGAGAAACTTTATTTGGTGCGCGAGACGAAGGGGACGGCTGATGCATCGCAACTTCGTCCGAGTGAAGCGCAGAAGATTCGGTGTGGTGAACGTCATTTCTGGGACGCGCTTGATGTGGATTATTGCGTCGTCACTTCTGCAGATGAGGTTTAAGCGATGCTGTCCCTAGGTTCTTCAATGGAGAGCATGTCTGCGGAACGGGAAACGGCTTTGGTTGGCGTGCGTTTTTCGCGCAGATCGGGCGATCGCGGGGGAAAAACGTGCCGCTGACCGTAGGGCGAGGGCCTGTCCCTCGCCGTGCCTCGATCGGGAGGGAAATGGCCTGGGTCTGCGTGCAGTTTTTGCGCAGGTCGGGCGATCGCGGGGGACAGGCCCCCGCGCTACGGGCCCGGAAGGGTTCTCCTCAAGGTCCGTAGGACCTTAATGTCTATAGCACGCGCCGATGCAATATCCCTCAAGGTCCTTTAGGACCTTAATGTTTTCTGCCGCAGATTAAGGACCTAAAGGACTTTAGGGCTTTTTTTTGGTCGGGTTTCTATAGCTATGCAGGACCTAAAGGACCTGAAGAGACGTTTTTTTACGGGTGCGCTCGCGGGGGACAGGCCCCCGCGCTACGGTAGATGAGGAGGCCTCGCTATTGACCCGTTCGGGATCAGGCACTCCCGAACTACAGTCTCCGGGCCATATAATCTTGCTAATTCGTGATAATCGTGTAAATCCTGCTCATCTCTGAGGCACGCGGGCGAACGCGAGGGCCTGTCTCCCGCGCCGGGGGGTTGGGTTCTGTGTGGCAAAAAAAATTCTGCTAGCAAAGAAAACAGCAATGTGATATACTGGTTCATGTCAGGAAACTTCATGGGGTATCTCCTAAAATGTTTTTAGTTCTTCATGCTAGGATCCCCCATCTCCTGACATTTTACAACCATTTATGAAACACCCTCGTATAATTCGTATTTCCAAAATGGAGGAAGAAATGGCAAGAAAAAAAATTAGTGTCATCGGCGCGGGGAATGTTGGCGCAACAGCAGCGTTCCTCATCGCGCAAAAACAACTCGCCGATGTCGTGATGATCGACATCATTGACGGAGTCCCGCAAGGTAAGGCTCTTGATATGGCGCAGATGTCCCCCGTGGAGATGTTTGATGCCGCCATTGATGGAAGCCTTGATTACGCTGCTACTGCTGGCTCCGATTTAGTCATTATCACATCCGGTTCCCCGCGCAAACCGGGAATGACGCGCGAGGATCTGTTGCAAACCAACGCCAACATCGTCGGCAGCGTCACGGAAAGCGTCGTCAAGCATTCACCCGATTGCATCCTTATGATGCTTACCAACCCATTAGACATCATGACGTATCACGCATGGAAGGTCTCGGGGTTTCCCTCACACCGAGTTGTCGGGCAGGCAGGCGTGCTGGATTCGGCACGGTTCCGTTATTTCATATCGCTGGAGTTGGGGGTATCCGTGGAAGACATTCACGCGCTCGTCCTCGGCGGACACGGAGACACGATGGTGCCGCTGCCGCGCTATACCACCGTTAACGGCATCCCTATTCCGCAACTCATCCCGCAAGAACGGATTGAGGCGATGGCACAGCGCACCCGCGATGGCGGTGCCGAAGTCGTGAACCTCCTCAAGACGAGCGGGTATTACGCCGCCGGTGCGTCGTTAGCACAAATGGCGGAGGCGATTGTTCTGGACAAAAAACGGCTGCTCCCGTGTTCTGCGCATCTTACCGGACAGTATGGCATCGATGACCTGTATATCGGGGTGCCGATTAAACTCGGTGCAAACGGGGTTGAGCAGATTGTCGAAATCGAATTAACGAGTGATGAACTCGCGTCCTTACAGCACTCCGCGCAAACCTATCGGGAAGGGATTGCGCTGCTCGGCTACTAACGCGCCTCCAAATTTCATTTGGAAGGAGAATAACTTTTGCGAAATTTGCTTAACGGCAAGGTTCTTCTTGCCTTATTAATTCTTGCGATGTGCTTGAGTTTTACCTCAACGAGTCATGGTCTGTCCTTCGTTTCCGTAGAACCAGATCAGACTGAATCACCGCGAATCGGAGGCGAACTGAGTTTCAGCATCCAGATAGTCGGTGGACTAGGTGTCGCAGGCTATCAGTTGACTGTAGAGTTCGATCCGACAGCGTTGCGTTATGTTGGAGGTAGTTACGCGGATTATCTTCCCGCTGGGGCACTTGCAGTACCAGTGAGTGCGACTGATAACAGCGTTTCGTTTACCGCAACTTCCGTGGTAGGAGAAGCTGTAGCCAGCGTCGGCACACTTGCGGTAGTCACTTTTGAGGTAATTGATCCAAAACCGTCTGCGATTCGGTTGATGGATGTTGTCCTCTCCGATATTAACGGCATGCCGTTGGAAGTCATAACTTCCAATGGCACAATTGTTGAACCCAGGGCGTTATCCTGGGATGTCAATCAGGATGGAATAGTCAACATCCTAGATTTAACGCTAGTAGCAGGCAATCTCGGGGCAGTTGTTCCAACGAACCCACGCGCGGATGCCAATGGTGATGGAACCGTTAATGTGTTAGATCTGGTGCTCGTTGCCTCAAACTTGGGCGCAGTAGTGGAGGAACGAACTGCGCCAGCAGCTTTGGTTTCGGCGCATCCTGCAAACGGTGCCAGAATCGCTGCAAACGCGTCTGTCACTGTCGTCTTTGACAATGCGCCTGCTAATCTTTCTGTGAGTGTGGGGAGTGTTACTGTAGCCGGTAAAACTGCCACAATCGCAGGCCCTTTCGCGCCGGGGCTGCTTGCTTTCACCCTCACGTGGGATGATGGGACACAAACCCTGAACTACATTGTGACGGTGCCGGATAACACCCCGCCGACAGTTACGGGAGGCACAGTAAGTGATGGCGACAAGGATGTCGATTCTGAAGCCATTAACTTTGACGCGAAGATTGAGATTACCTTCAGCGAGGATGTGACAGGAAGTATCGCGCTGCAGACCGAGGGTGGCGACGATGTCGGTTGGCTTGGCAAAATCGAAGGCACCACAGGCACCTTGGAACTCGTCAAAGGCAATGAAATTGAAAACGATACTATCTACGTCATCGTAGGAAAAGTTTCAGATAGTGCCGGTAATTCTCTTGATGTCAATATCGCCTTCGTCACTCAATAAATTTCGGTTCTGCAGAGGATAGCGTGTGTGAGGTATATCACCTCGCACACGCTTCAAACCCAACGAGCATGGCCCTATGCCTTTTGCTCCACCATGTTGACGAGGATACCGAGGATTCTATCGCACCGTTCGATCGGGTAGGTTGCCATATCAATATGCAGGCACTTTCCCTCCAATTTCAGGAATAGCCATTCTGTGCCAGTTGTGGAAACTCCGTAAACGCGAGGGATATCATTGCCTTTTTCAGCGTTAAAGCGTTGGGCGGCGAGCATTTCCGCAACACATTGCCCAAGCCCCAGTTTCAAGTCAAGATTTTTCGCCTCAACGAGGACGATGACAGGGGCCGCCAAATCAAGCTGGTCTGGCGATAGACTCACTAAAAAATCGCAAACGCCTGTCAAGCCGCATCCCGGGTCAACGCTAAAATCAATGCCGGAAAAGAAACTAATCCGGTAATTGAAATGCTCAAGGAGTTCAACAAGCACATCGGCGACAATCAGTTCCGACCGGGCTTTCTCCGTGCCGATAGCGGTGGCTAACGATACCTTTTTCGCCAAGCCTGTGGTGAGATACGCGCTGGGTTCCACAGGCTCTATTTCAGAAAAGAGGCCAGTAGACAGAACCTTTTTGAGTTGGAACGTTTTCTGCGCTTCTGCTAGGGTGAAATTGCTATAAGCCATTGATCAAACCTCTTGTGTAGGGAATCGTCTCATGCCTTTTGCTCCACCATGCTGACGAGGATGCCGAGGATTCTGTCACACTGCGCAATTGTGTAGTCTGTTCGATCAAGGTGCAAACGCTGTCTGTCCAATTTGAGGAATTGCCAGACAGTCCCTGAAGTGGTCGTCCCATAAACACAAGGGATGTCATTACCCCTTTCCGCGTTAAAGCGTTGTGCTGCCACCATCTCGGCGACACACTGCCCGAAACCGCCTGTCAAATCGTCTTTTTTCGCTTCAACCAAGGCGATGATAGGTGCCTCTAAAAATGCTTGTGTTGGCGACAGACTCACCAGAAAATCGCATACACCGCGCAAATCGTTATCGGCATCAACATCGAATTCAATGCCGGAGAAAAGGCTGATGCGCCGGTTAAAGTGCTCGCGGAGTTCAATGAGAATGTTGGCAACAATCATTTCTGATTTTGCCTTCTCCGTGTTGATGGCGGCGGCTAATTCCACATTTCTCTCCAGCGTCGTGGTGAGATGTGCACTGGGATGCACCCCCGCTGTGGTAGAAAAGAGCCCGGTGGATTCAACGATTTCAAGTTGAAAATTTTTCTGGACTGCTTCCAAGGTGAAGTTGCTATACGCCATAACCGCACCTCTTTTGTAGTGAGCCGCAATTCTATTTGCGCCTTATTGCCTCATGGCACACGAGCCCAAACTACTCAGGGTAATTTAGTCTCATGCCTTTTGCTCCACCATGTTGACGAGGATACCAAGGATCCTATCGCACCGTTCGATCGTGTAGATTGCCATATCAAGGTGGAGCTGCTTGTCCTCTAGTTTGAGGAATTGCCAATTGGTGCCTGTCGTCGTTGCACCATAAACAGCCCGGATATCATTCCCTTGTTCGGCATTAAAGCGTTGTGCGGCGAGCATCTCAGCGACACACTGCCCGAGCCCCAGTTTCAAGTCAAGATTTTTTGCCTCAACGAGGACGATGACAGGGGCCTCCAAATTGAGTTGGTCTGGCGACAGACTCACTAAAAAGTCGCACACCCCAACTAAGCCATCCTTGGCATCGACGTTGAATTCAATGCCAGAAAACAGGCTAACACGCTCCTCAAAGTGTTCTCGAAGTTCAAACAGGATATCGGCGACAATCAGTTCCGACCGGGCTTTCTCCGTGCCGATAGCGGCGGCTAACGCCGCCTTTTTCGCCAAGCCTGTGGTGAGATACGCGCTGGGTTCCACAGGCTCTATTTGAGAAAAGAGGCCAGTAGACAGAACCTTTTCAAGTTGGAACGTTTTCTGCGCTTCGATTAGCGTAAAGTTGCTATAAGCCATTGATATAGCCTCCTCTGCAATGTTCTCAAGGCAAAATCTAACGCGAGTGCTGTCGGGCGAGGATTTGTGCGAATCCTCGCCCAGTTGAAATGGCACGCTACTTTTTGTCCTTCTTATCGTCGTCAACGACTTCGTATTCAGCGTCAACGACATCTTCGGCATCGGCACCGGCATCGGCTTCAGCATCGGCACCGGGTGGAGTTTCACCTGTCGCCTGCTGGTAAATCTGCGAGGAAGCCTCATGCCAGACCTGGGTGAGTGCCTCAGATGCGGCTTTGAGCTCCTCGTTGTTGTTCGCCGCCAATGCACTCTTGACGCGCTCAACAGCAGCGGAGACCTTTTCCTTCGTCGCATCGTCCACCTTATCGCCGAATTCCTGCAGGTTCTTCTCTGTCTCGTAGACGAGCGAGTCGGCGCGGTTACGGGTTTCAACTTCCTCCCGCTTCTGCTTATCCTCTTCGGCGTGTGCCTCGGCATCTTTCACCATCTGTTCGATCTCAGCATCGGTGAGGCCGGAGGAGGCAGTGATCGTAATCTTCTGCTCCTTGCCAGTTGCGGTGTCCTTGGCAGATACGTTGAGGATACCGTTGGCATCAATGTCAAACGTCACCTCAATCTGGGGCATGCCTCTCGGTGCAGGCGGCAGTTCTCCCAGACGGAACCGGCCGATAGTCTTGTTGTAAACCGCCTGCTCCCGTTCGCCTTGGAGGACATGCACGTCAACCGCTGTCTGGTTATTCTCGGCTGTCGTGAACGTCTGCGATTTCTTGGTAGGAATCGTGGTATTCTTCTCGATGAGCCGCGTGAACATGCCGCCGAGCGTCTCAATACCGAGCGACAGCGGAGTGACATCCAGCAACAAGATGTCTTTGACTTCGGAGTCGCCGGCAAGCACACCGCCCTGAATCGCGGCACCGATTGCGACTACCTCGTCCGGATTGACACCTTTGTGCGGTTCTTTCTCGAAGAGTTGCTTGACAGCCTCCTGCACCTTCGGCATCCGCGTCTGCCCACCGACGAGGATGACTTCGTCAATATCCGATGGACTCATCTCGGCATCGTCAAGTGCCTGTCTGCACGGTGTGAGGGAACGCTCAACGAGTGCGTCTGTAATCTGCTCTAATTTCGCGCGGGTGAGCGTCAAGTTGAGGTGCTTCGGGCCGCTTGCATCGACGGTGATAAACGGCAGGTTGATGTCTGTCTGCGGCGTGCTTGAGAGTTCACACTTCGCGGTCTCGGCGGCATCTTTCAGGCGTTGCAGTGCCATTCCATCGTTCCGAAGATCGATGCCATCACTGCTGAGGAATTCCTGCGCCATCCAGTCAATAACCGCCTGGTCAAAGTCATCGCCGCCGAGGTGCGTATCGCCGTTGGTGCTTTTCACCTCGAAGACACCGTCGCCGATTTCTAGGATAGAGATGTCAAACGTGCCGCCACCCAGGTCATAGACAGCGATTTTCCGGTCGCCTTCGTTTTGCAGTCCATAGGCGAGAGATGCGGCGGTAGGTTCGTTGATAATCCGTTGGACTTCCAGCCCGGCGATTTTTCCTGCATCCGCCGTCGCTTGGCGTTGCGAGTCGTTGAAATATGCGGGGACGGTGATAACCGCCTGCGTGACTTCCTCGCCGAGGTATGCCTCCGCTGTTTCCTTCATCTTCCGCAGCACCAGCGCAGAGAGTTCGGGTGGCGAGTAATTTTTACCGTCAATGTTGACGACGACATCTCCATCTGTGTCGCTTTTTAATTCATAAGGCACGCGGTTAGTGTCGTCACCAATCTCGCTGTATTTCCGCCCCATGAACCGTTTAATGGAAAAAATCGTGTTTTCAGGGTTCGTGATGGCTTGCCGTTTGGCGATTTGCCCAACGGGCCGCTCACCCTCTTTGGTAAACGCGACAACCGAGGGCGTGGTGCGATTGCCCTCCGTGTTTTCAATGACTTTGGCATCGCCGCTCTCTAACACAGCGACGCACGAATTCGTTGTGCCTAAGTCAATTCCGATGATTTTGCTCATGTTAAAATGTCCTTCCTCATAAACCAATTGTTATGGATACAGGGCTCTGCCCTATCCTAATGCTTGCAATATCTATGCCAATAGAAAGTGGGCGTAAGCATGCCAAATTGGCACACGTAAAGAGCCGTTTGCCAATTTGACACGCTGTTCCAACCGCGCCTACCGTTAAGCGAACGGGAACGTGCCTTGATACCCGCGCGGGCGCGAGACGTGCCAAACGCCTTCATACATCGGGGTTACCTGATAGTGACAGACGACGTTGCTCCGTTCCATATCGTCGCGCTCCTTGGCACCTTGATGCGGGATGTGGTTGATAAACACGACACAATCTCCCGCTTTCGGATGCAAGATGACATGCTCTTGCGCCTCGCACCACACCTCAAATTTAGGACGATCGATGGGGTAAAGATGCGGGGGTTCAGACAGATGTCCGCCTTTGATAAACTTGAGGTGCCCTTCCCCCGGCGCGTTGTCCTGAAAATAGAAGGTGGTGTTGATACCGACGGGAGCCACTGCAAAAGCATGTTCATCGGCATACCGCTTTTCATGCCAGTAGCCGTAGAAATCCATGTGCCACTCCTGCAGGTAGGGACCGGGGTTGATATGCGCGCGGAGGCTCCGCAGTTGACACTGTTTGCCCATCAAACCTTCAAGGTAGGGCCGGACGCTCGGATGTCCAACGAGCGGCGCATACGTGTCCGGCTCCCGGTCCAGAAGCGTATCAAACCACATGTTCCCGACAGCGTTTAAACCTTCTTCCCAACCCTTCTCGCGGGCGTAGTTCACCCGATGTCGGATATGTGCTGTCTCCTCCGGTGACAGCGCGCCTTCTATCAGCAGGAAACCGTCCTGTTGCAATTGCACCAGTTGGTTTTTGATGTCTGCCATCGTTTTATCTCCTTTGTCAAGTTTATTGAGGGTGTTTCATAAATCGTCCAACGTCGCGGGGGCCTGTCCCCCGCGCTACGATGAAAAAAACGCTTCCACTTCACGTAGCGAGGGCCCTCGCATGCCACACGCGCATGCGAGCGGGTTCCCCTCGCCATCGTTTTGCTGGCAGCCCGCCTCACCCCTGTAGGTCAGGATCGCCCGATCCAGACCCGTTTGTGATCAGGCGATCACAAACTACAGATGGGGAAACACACATCGTGACGATGGAGTTCGCGCAATCCAACGATCGCGGGGGACAGGCCCCCGCGCTACGGGCGGAGAAAAACCCTACGGGAGAATCGAGATCAGGAGGTCTCTCCTACCCGAAGAAATCGAGACCCGAGGTCTCTTCTACCAGCAATAGCGCGGGGGCCTGCCATCGCGACGTTGAGCGATTTATGAAACATCCTCCAGTTTAATCGAGCGGCTCTAGCGGTTGGGCGTTCCCGAAAACCGGGGTCGGTCCGGCCACTGGTGCTGCCCATCTTGCCGCGTTCGCGATAACGCGCCGAACGTTTTCGTCATAGTAAATCGGATAGGTTTCGTGGCCGGGACGGAAGTAGAACACTTTCCCTCTGCCGCGGTAGTAACAACAGCCGCTCCGGAAAACCTCGCCGCCGGGAAACCAGCTGATGAAAATCAGCGTATCCGGTTCCGGAATATCAAAGGGTTCGCCATACATTTCGGCGTGTTCAAGCTCAAAGTATTCGCCGAGCCCTTCCACGATAGGATGCCCGTGTTCGATAACCCAGAGGCGTTCCTTTTCTGCTGCCTCGCGCCATTTGAGGCTACACGACGTGCCCATCAAACGGGTGAACGGCTTTGAGTAGTGCGCGGAATGTAGGACGATGAGTCCCATCCCGTCTAGCACGCGTGCGCGCACTTTGTCAGCAACAGCATCTTCAACGGCACCGTGCGCCATGTGGCCCCACCAGACAAGCACATCGGTGTTCGCCAGCACAGCGTCGGTTAAGCCGTGTTCGGGTTCGTCTAACGTGGCGGTTTTCACATTAAACCCGCCTACGGCGTTGAGGCCATCGGCGATGACGGTGTGCATGCCGTCTGGATAAATCGCGCGGATAGTCTCGTTCGTTTTCTCGTGTCGAAATTCATTCCAAACTGTAACCTGAATCGGTTGCGTCATAGGTTTCTCCTCTTAAAATTCCAATTCTGTCTCTACGGTTGTCTCATAGTCAACGCCATCTACCTCGAATCCGAATAGGTTGCGGAAACGTCGCCGGAAGCCGGCATAGTCGGAGAGTTCGTGGAAGTTGTCGGTATTAATCTGGGCCCACCGCTCAGTCACCGCGGCTGTCACATCTTCCTGCAACTCCCGGTCGTCCAGTCGGATATAGCGTTCGCTGTCCAGTTGCGGCTGGAGGCCGGGACCGAGGTGCTGAGAAAAAAGCCGTTGCATCTGCTCGATCGGTGCCTCGTTGATACCTTGCGCGTTCATAATATCGTAGAGGATGCTGATGTAAAGCGGCACGACCGGAATCGCGGCGGATGCCTGCGTTACCACCGCTTTGTTCACAGAGATATAGGCGTGGCCGCCGAGTTCTTTCGCGAGACGTTCGTCCAGCGCGTCTACTCGTGCCTTCAGATCATCCTTCGCCTTGCCGATGGTGCCGTCCCGATAAATCGGCCACGTTAGAGGGCTGCCGATGTAGGTATAGGCGACAACCGTAACTTCTGGTGCGAGCAAACCTTCCTCTGTCAGTGCGGCTACCCACATCTCCAAGTCTTCGCCGCCCATCACGGCGATGGTGTCAGCGATTTCTGCCGCACTCGCAGGCTCTATTGTAACAGGGACGACTGCCTCGCGATTCAGATCGATGGTTTTGCCGGTATACGGCGCGCCGATCGGTTTCAGCACCGATTGATGCGAATCCCCAGTGCGCGGGTGGATGCGACGCGGCGCGGCAATGCTGTAGACAAGTATATCTAGCGGCCCGAGGTGCTCGCGGATGCTGCCGATTGCCTCCTGCTTCATCTGATCGGAAAAGGCATCACCGTTGAGGCTCTCGGCGAAAAACCCGTCTTGGTTCGCCTGCCGATGGAAGGCGACGGTGTTATAGTAGCCGGCACTCGCCGTGCGGCGGCTATCCGCGGGCCGCTCGTAAAGCAACCCTAGCGTTTTAGCACCGTAACCCCATGTCAATGCAATGCGCGAGGCGAGTCCATAGCCTGTTGACGCACCGATGACGAGCGCGTTTAATCCCTTATCCCCGGCGGCGCGCTTTGAAAGCACGCCGTTGTCGGCAAAACCGCGTTGCACCACCTCGATCTGGTGTTGCACGTTCGCGTGGCATCCAGCGGGATGCGCGTTCGTGCAGATGAACCCACGGATGCGAGGTTTAACAATTTGAACTGCCATAGTTCCCTTGGTCCTCAGTTACGCCTCAATTTCCACAACCATCTCAACTTCAACGGGGATGCCGCCGGGCAGTTGCACCATGCCGACAGCAGAACGGGTATGCTTGCCTTTGTCGCCGAACACCTCAACGAAGAGATCGGAGGCACCGTTGACTACTGCAGGCTGGTCTGTGAAATCCGGTGCCGAGTTGACGAACCCGACAACTTTCACCACCCGTTTGATCCTATCCAGATCTCCGAGCGCGTGCTTGAGGGTGCTCAGCAAACCGAGGGCGACTTGGCGCGCGGAGGCGTATCCCTCTTCGATTGTCGCATCCGTGCCGAGTTGACTTTTATAGATTGTGCCTTCGCCTGTCCCGGGTCCGTGCCCGGAGGTGAACACCAGATTGCCTGTCTGAACCGTGGTGACATAATTGGCGACAGGGACTGCAGGAGGTGGTAATTCCACACCTAATTCTTCAAGCCGTTTTTCTATTTCCATGAATTGATAATGTCTCCTCTCAATTGCCGCGAGTGCGGCGTTTTGCATTCGTTTCTACTATTAAACAGCATTTCGCAAATTTTTTCAAGAAAATTTTATTTTTTCCAGAACAAACAGATTTTTATTTGCATTCGGTTGCAAGATGTGGTATAATTAATACGTGCGCAGATTCTATATTGGATCGGAGCCGTTGACTCTCCGGTCCAATCTGCGCACTTTTTCATTATTTCCCCTTGTGAAAAAACGCCTCCCCTTCACCGTAGGGCGAGGGCCTGTCCCTCGCCATGCAGCGATCGCGGGGGAAGTCCTCTCCAATGCGGGGGTTGATGTCTTCTGCCTGTCCCTCGCCATGCAGCGATCGCGGGGGACAGGCCCCCGCGCTACGGTAAAAAACGGTCTCCTTCTCCGTAGGGCGAGGACCCTCGGATGCCATACGCGCATCCGAGCGGGTTTCCCTCGCCATGCAGCGATCGCGGGGGACAGGCCCCCGCGCTACGGTAAAAAACGGTCCCTCGCCATGCGTTTTGCTACAGACCTCGTCTCCCCTGTAGTTCAGGATCGCCTGATCCTGACCCGTTCGGGAGCGGGCGCTCCCGAACTACAGAGGTAGGCCCGATGCCTGCCGGTAGGAGAGACCTCCTGGTCTCGATGCAATACCGTGATTAGTTGAGGGTGTTTGATAACTCCGTTTCGGTAGTTATCCCGCACCCCTGTAGGTCAGGATCGCCAGATCCTGACCCGTTCGGGAGCGGGTGCTCCCGAACTACAGAGGTGGACCCAATGCGCCCACCTCGCTTTTCTAGTTGAGTTTTTCAGTGAGGATAGTAGGCATGAACTATAGAGACATTATCACCATTGAACCGGACAAGCGGAGCGGGCAGCCGTGCATTCGCGGCATGCGCATCACCGTTTACGATGTCCTTGAATATCTCGCTGCGGGGATGACGATAGCGGAAGTCCTTGACGATTTTCCGTATTTAACCGAGACAGACATTCGGGCGTGTCTCGCTTACGCAGCGGACAGAGAGAAAGCACAGATGGTAGTTTACGCGAATGAAACTCCTCTTCGATCAAAACCTACGAAAAATGGGGCATCGCCGGTAGGACAGACCTCCTTGTCTCAATAGGCTCCTCGGTAGGAGAGACCTCCCGGTCTCGATGTTCCCGTAGCGCGGGGGCCTTCGGATGCCATCCGCGCATCCGAGAGGGTTTCACCCGCAATCTCCATCGTCAAGTTATGTTTTTAGGTCCTTTAGGACCTACATGTCTATAGCAGCATGTGTCGTTCCGTTTTCAAGGGCCTTTAGGTCCTTAATAAAAACACGCGCGGCCCTGGCAAAAACTATTAAGGACCTAAAGGACCTTAGGGTTCTTCACTGGCGAGCGTGCTATAGACATTAAGGTCCTACGGACCTAAGAGACGTTTTTTCATCGTAGTGCGGGGGCCCTCGGATGCCATATGCGCATGCGAGCGGGTTTCCCCCGTGAGCGTTGGATTACGCGGACGATGGCGAGGGACAGGCCCTCGCCCTACGATGAAGGGGGCTTTCTGCCGCCGCGGCCCCGGTAGGCGCGCCGCCCTATTGCATCGAGACCGGAAGGGCTCTCCTACGGGGATTTATGAAACCCCCAGAATTAATTTGACATTCTTAACAAAAAATGATATAATTTAACACAGTTAACGACGAACCGAACGTAAAAAGGAGGGTGATTAATGAATACCCGAGGACAGATGTTCGGCGGTCCCTGGACAGAGCATAAATTGGAATGCGTAAGGAAATACCTGCACGCCTACACAACGATTATGGCTAAGCAGCCCTTTCGTTTCGCTTACATCGATGCCTTCGCCGGAACCGGGTACCGTGAATTGAAACAAGATGAGGATATGGGGTCTGCCATGTTCCCCGAATTCGATTCTCCGGAGGTCGTTGATTTCCAACAGGGCTCAGCGCGGAATGCTTTGGAAGTAACACCGCCCTTCACGAAGTACATTTTCATAGAGAAAAACGCAAATCAACATGCCGAATTAGTGGAACTCAAAAGTGAGTTTTTGCTCAAGGAGGAGTTTTCAGAAGATAGCATTGAGTGTGTGCTCGGGGACGCAAACCGGTTTCTAAAAGATTTATGCCGGCCTGAGCGGGTCTGGCGCAAGCACCGTGCGTTGGTGTTTCTCGATCCCTTCGGAATGCAAGTGGAATGGGAAACGATTAGGGCAATTGCAAACACAAAAGCGATTGATTTATGGATACTATTTCCGGTCGGATCCGTAAATCGTCTGCTGAAAAATGATGGAGAAATCCACGCGCCTAATCGCGAACGACTTGACATGTTTTTTGGCGAGGCTGATTGGTTTGAGGTGTTCTACCAACTCGCTGAGCAAATTTCGTTCTTCAGTCGAGAAGAACAAATCGCATTCTTCAATCGGGAAGAACATTGGCAAAAAACAGGTCATGTCTTCAAGGAAATTGAGCGATACTTCATGAGACGGCTAAGAAGCGTATTTGCAGGAGTAGCACCGCAACCGCTTTGGCTGCGTAACTCAAAAAATGTTCCGTTGTATCTGCTCTGCTTC
Source organism: Candidatus Poribacteria bacterium (assembly GCA_965242965.1). Classification (GTDB taxonomy): domain Bacteria; phylum Poribacteria; class WGA-4E; order WGA-4E; family WGA-3G; genus AGPOR5. The sequence goes on from OZ251518.1 coordinate 551,762, forward strand.
GCCGCAGGAAACCCAAAGGGGGCACCAACGGCAGTCAAGATTGCCCGGCATATCCTAAAGGGAATGCGGACCGGATCACAACTAACGTTTTAAATATAAGGGAAACCCAATGGCAGCCCAAACCTCAAAAATCGAATGGACCGAATCCACCTGGAACCCCGTGCGCGGATGCACGCGAGTCTCAGAAGGATGCAGGTTCTGTTACGCCGAACGAATAGCAGCACGCTTTTCTGACGAAGGCATGGCTTATGAGGGCCTGGCGAAGAATACCCAAACCGGTCCGCGCTGGACGCAGGAAGTCAAGGTTGTCCGAGAAGTCTTTGAGGCACCCCTGAAATGGAGAAAACCGCGCCGAATCTTTGTCAATTCCATGAGCGACCTTTTCCATGAAAAGGTTGAGTTATCGGATATTCGGGAACTCTTCGCTATCATGGAAAAAGCGGATTGGCATCAATTCCAGATCTTGACGAAGCGTGCCGAACGACTCTTGGCATGCAACGCTGACTTGCCGTGGCCTTCCAATGTCTGGATGGGAGTGAGCGTTGAAGATGAGCGCGTGATGCATCGAATAGACGCGTTACGTCAAACCGATGCGCAAATCAAATTTCTCTCACTGGAACCGCTCATCGGCCCGCTGCCGAGTTTGGATTTAAGCGGGATAGACTGGGTCATCGTCGGTGGTGAATCCGGTCCGGGTGCACGTCCGATGGATAAAGAGTGGGTGCTTGCCATCCGAGACAGGTGTGCTGAGGCAGAGGTGCCGTTTTTCTTTAAGCAGTGGGGTGGCGTGCGTAAATCGAAAACCGGGCGCGAGTTGGATGGGCGGTTTTATGATGAGATGCCGGTATGACTTTGTAGGAGAGCCCTCCTGGTCTCGATGCAATAGAACGGCGCACCCACCCGGGCAGCGGCGACAGAAAGCCCCCCTCCATCGTAGGGCGAGGGCCTGTCCCTCGCCATGCCTGGGGCACACGTGCGCGCATCCCCTCTGTAGGGCAGGATCGCCTGATCCTGCCTATTCAAGAGGGTGCTCCGGAACGCAGGTCTCCTCAAGGTCCGTAGGACCTTAATGTCTATAGGACGCGCGGATGCAGTAGCCCTCAAGGTCCTTTAGGACCTTAATGTTCCCTGCTGCAGATTAAGGACCTAAAGGACCTTAGTGTCTTTTTTTCGTCGGGAGGTTCTATAGACATGCAGGACCTAAAGGACCTGAAGAACGGGTCAGGAGCAGGTGCTCCTGCCCTATAGGGGGGAGGAGGCCTGGCAGCCAAATGCATGGCGAGGGACAGGCCCTCGCCCTACGTAAAGGGGATGCGTTTTTTTCATCGTAGCGCGGGGGCCTCGGATGCCATACGCGCATCCGAGCGGGTTTCCCCCGCGCCGTTGAGCGATTTATGAAACACCCTCAGTTAAATATACGATTTTTACGATTTCTGGCGGATTTCGGGCAGAATTCGTAAAAAAAGGCGGGGATTCTGATTATCAGAATCCCCACCCGACGGGACAGGATCAGCTGTGGGATACCCCATACGCCGTAAATGCGCCGTTGTTCGCAGTCCTGCCATGTTCTCCCACGGAATGGAATGTCGTAGAAAGGGACGTGGGGAGTTACAACGCCCGCCCCAGACTGTGATTCGCCTAAATCAACTATATCAATGCGTTAGAACAGACCGACTTTGCTGTCTGCCTACGATGTCAATTCAAGAAATCCTAATAAACTCGACTCGTTCCCTAATATAACCAGTAGGGGATTTTTGAGTTTCGTTCCTGTCAACCTGCCATTTTTGACCATCCACCCCTGGTAATAAATTAGGAACTGTTTCGCTCCCAAGTTTAACCATTTGCTCATACGCAACAATGTGCATAGGTACCATGGAAATCGGATAGTCTACATACATGTAAGGTTTGTCAGGAAGTGTCCGCAATATCTGCTCATCTTCTGGAGAAAATTTTTCACCGAAAGACATTTTACTGTGCTCAATAGGATATTCAGCGGTGAGATGTGTGTGCCAAATATCGCCGGGAAGTTCGCGCCAGTTCTGATTGCGGTGATATCTCCTCTTATCCATTGCTAAATATCTCCTGTATAGGAAAATCCCACCACCAATAGTGCTGACCAATCCTGCAACAAGACTTTCGACAAAAGATCTCGTGAAAACCTGACCACATACACTGGCAAAATCCATTAAAGCATTCGTGAGAAATTGCATCGTTTTCTTCTCCTTTTTAACCCAGTTAGGGAATTCGTTTGTGGGCATCCGTGCCCATTTACGCCGACGTACGTTTTGCCGACTACTGTTAAGTATACATATTCTTGGGGGCAAAGTCAAGTGAAAAATCACTTTTTTTACGATTTTTGCCCCCTAATCCGCCAGAATTCGTAAAAAAAGGCGGGAGCTGCTGCGTCTCTACTGTTACAAGGCATAGCTGCCCCCGAACGTTTCCGCTTTCTTCGGGCGGAGCATCCGCACCACTGTCCGCCCCACAACCGTAACTGCAGGCGCGGACATTGATAAACATCTGGCGTTTAGCGCGGTGGAGATAAATGCAAACAATCCACACCGGGAAGGTTATTCTGCCAATAGACATCTATCACACTTCTTGTGAGGATGTTTTCACCTATATAATCATAAACAACACCGGACTTGATGGCTGTTATATGATCAACCCCACCACTACTAGTCGTAATTGCCAAGTACTGAAAATCTTTGTTCCAGATGGCAATATCCTTTGCAGAGACAGGATTCCCTATTGGTGGGATTTTAAAACGCTCCCATTCGGTATTTGTCTGCTGCTTAAGAATTCGCACTATCGAATCAGGATTTGGGGTTAGAGGATCAGTTAACCATTCCTCTAGTATAATCCCAGGGTTGTTGACCACTTCATCACGGCGTTTATCTTGTATTAACGCCTGTGCCAGCGTGTGGTAGTTGACACCATCGAGATGTTCCAGTAAATTGGTTAGACATTGAAGAGCGCAATCTTGATATGTTTCAGCCCAGCGTCCCTTAAAATGTTTATGAACGTAAGTCCCTGGTGTTCGTCTGTTATTCATAATAACCTTTCTATTCATTTGTAAACTCCACCGCTGTCGTTTCAAGCGATGGGGATTTGGGTTAAGACTTGTCCGAAGTTCCGCTGGCGTGCCGGCGTGACTTCAGAATCTGTGCTACGGCTACGGGAGATAAATCCCCCGCTGCCGTAACCGCGCTTGCTGCGCCTCCAACGCCTGCTTGTCGGCTACCGGACAGCCGCCCAGATCGAACTTCGCGCGTTCTGCTTCAAGATCACAGGTAGACTTCTTTGTGCCAGCAATCGTCGGCTCGGCGCACAGCATCTCCCGTAGGCGATGCATCGCCTCGTGCGTCTCCCTGTCCGTGATGCCTAGCACCTCCGCTAGCAGCCGTGCATCCAGCACATGCCGCCATTCGTCCCAGACACACTCGTTATAGGGCAGCATCCGCGCCGCCTTAAGATCGGCGAAAATACAATCTGCCGCCACAAGTTGTTCGTCAGTAAGCTCGCGCACATCGAGGGAAGGCACGGATTTTATGTTGGACAGCGTATAGCGTCCACGCCCCGCCTGCTGCTTACTAGCGTTCATCCAATGGCACAGCAACCCTAATGTGGAATTCGTCCACAACGTCCATGCAGTAGCTTGTCGGGATTGGGCAAGTTTCAGGTTCGTCAGCGAACACACCCCGATGGTAGGCTCCACTGTCCACGAAGCAATCACAGAATTGCTGGAGAAGCGTAAATCGAGATGGTAATGGGTCTTGCTGGCCCGTGCAAGAATTTGCTGCGCCTTCTGCTCTTTACCAACTACAATCCGCGCCTGGGCGTTTGCATTAGTTTGCATTGCACGCTGACTCTCTGCTACCACTCCCCAAAGCGCAGGATAAGTCTCACCTGATGTCGGCGCACCCTCACGCACCTGAAATGCTCCCATCCCGGCCACCTCATCTTTTATCGCACGATGATTATAGCCGAGTTGCCCAATGTCGCCCAGCGTAGTTATTGGTAGCGACTTGGGGATGGACAGACGTGGCAAGTGCAACTCCCCTCGGCTCAGCTGGTATGCCATCTGAATTAATGAAAATGCACGAATGTTTGAGGGGGACCACTCATTCTCGTCAATAGGCGCGTCCAGCATATACCCTGCTACATGTTCGCCTATCCGCAGTTCCGCACCACCACCGGGCGCATCTTCCAGCCGATGGCCGAGGCTTTGCTGACGAATGCAACCAGCCAATGTCTGTGCGCCCAGAAGACTTTCAGGACGTTCGGTTAGGCAGACAAACGTTGCGCGACCCGTATTCGCCCCGACTCCTTTCGTCGCTACCACCATGCACTCTCGCATACCTGTATCGTGTGAGAATGCGCTGTCGTAGCCGTCATTTTGGGCAATCGTCACCACGATCACATCGTGGTATTCTTCCGCCAGCATCCGACGCATTTTCTTCGTCGCAGCACCTATTAACACCGTCGAGGTTAAGATAAAGCCCATCGTCCCACCGACTTTCAACTTCCGATCGGACATATCCACAAAATATGAGCCTAACCCATTCTTACCATTGGCGACACGCGTCAGCTTGTTATTCAGTTCTGCCTGCATCCGCTTCTTCTCTTCTTCGGAGCGGTTTTTGCCCTTAAACACTTCCTTCGCCTTCCTGCTATTGCCATCGCAGGGACGAGTAAACGGCGGATTCATGATAACGATGTCCATCTCACCATCAGGGAACTCCCGCTTGTAGTCGACGGTTGCGATGTCGTCGTCACCGATAATCTGCGCCGCCAGCGTCCCCAGCGTCCGCAGATCCAGTTGTTTGGTATCCAGTAGTTCCAGCGAACCGATTTTGTAGGACTCGTCGTCTTGAATCCCGTAGGGCGCGGTGATGACCCGAGTCTTACCCAACGTCGTCGTTGGATGCGTCGCCGCCATCGCTGTGAACGTTAAGTGCGTGGCATGCGGGAAGATATCCGAAGCCGCCAGATTGTTCTCCACCATCTCGCGATGGATTTCACGGCTACTCCGACCCGTCTTACGTTCATATAATTGTTGAACCCGCTTGTAAACGCCGTTAATCAGCGCGCCTGTCCCGCAGGCGTAGTCAGCAACTTTCGGCAGATTGTCGAGATCGATGTCGGGACAAACCAGTGCCGACAGCAGTGCCGCGCTTTCAGGCAGTGTATAGTGCGCCTTTACGTAATCGCGGTCTACGACGAGTTTCTGGAACAGCTCGCCTCCGATTTCCTGAACCTGTGCCAGATGCGATTGGCAGATCTCGTTCGCCGTTTGCAACAGCCCTTTTAACACCCGCCGCGCCATCGCCACGTCATACTCACGCATCACTTTGACGAGCGCAACAACATCGTTGAAAATCGGGACGTAGTTCACTTTCAAAATACGAACCCAGTCAGCGATAATGCCTTTATAGTTAATCTGCGCGTCGTCATCATAATGCTCCAGCCCACGCACTTCCTCGAACCCCTCCTTCCCTGCGACAGCATTCTGGAAGATGAACGCATCGATGACGAACATGCACGCCATTTTACAGGCTTCCTCGGTAGCCTCTTGCCCCAGAATCTCCGCCAGCATGTCACCGATAACAGGACGTTCCTGAATCGAGCGTTCGATGTCCTTCGACCACTCTTCCATGCCCGCGCTGTAGACTTCGGCGACTTCGGCGATCTTTTTCGTCGGCGATGCACCGATGTGTAACGCCGTTGCGATGTCCTGCAGCGAACCTGTGGCATATCCCGACTTCGGGAAGTTACCCTCGCCGTCCGCCGTTATCACGCAGTAGTCAATCGCGTCTGTGTGGACTAGCGCATGCTCCAGCTCGTCGTCGTCAACGTCCTGCACCGCCTTCGGGTATCGCAGTGCAAGTCCTGCCGTTAACGTCGGCGATACACGTTGATACAGTGGTTTCAACCGCTGCCCGAAGTAATGCCAGCGGAGTTCGTTCACTGCCTCGGCGATCTCTGCTTTGTAACTCTTCGCCTCAATGGCGACTGTCTCGCGTCCATCTCGCATTGCGATAATGTCGGGCGTGCGCTGGTTACCTATGAACGCCGCTTGCTGTTCTCGGAATGTCCATCCGTGTGTCATCTTACTGAGCAATTCACGCACCTTCGTCGTGACCGTATTTTCCTTAATCATTTCAAAATTTCCTTATTAGAATGAGGGTGTTTCATAACTCGTTAATGTCCGATAGACCGCAGCACGGCGAGGGACAGGCCCTCGCCCTACGTGAAGGGTGGGGCGTTTTTCGTCCAAGAAACCCTCCCGTTACCGTAGCGCGGGGGCCTGTCCCCCGCGAACGTTCGATAGACCGCAGCATGGCGAGGGACAGGCCCTCGCCCTACGGTGGGGTGGCGTTTTTTATCGTAGCGCGGGGGCCTGTCCCCCGCGATCGTTCGGTAGACCGCAGCATGGCGAGGGACAGGCCCCCGCCCTACGGTGGAAGGAGGGTGTTTTAGGTGACGTATGCCGCAGCTTCATACAGAGATTTTCACTTCCTCATATGCGTAAGCAGCGCGCTCCCGCGCGTCTTGCGCTTCAAACTCCAATGCCTCGCGAAGCGTGATTTGGAGCGTCTCCAGCAATGCCTCTCGTGTCCGTTCTTGGCACGTCACGCCCGATACTTCGCGGATCCACCCGATCCACCACTCACCGCGATGTTGAATCTGAGCCGTATAGGTTTGTGACATTTCAAATCTCCTTTCCATCGCTACAATTTTCGGTTAACGGTATAATCCCTGCCGGTCTAGCAGCATCGAGACCAGGAGGTCTCTCCTACCGGGGAGGCATCGATTTATGAAACACCCTCAGTTAATTATAACAATTTTCGAGGCGTTTGTCAAGAAAAAATGCAATCCTTGACATTTTTCGGTTATCGGTATAATCCCCGCAACACCTCAAAAAAAACGCGGAAACGTCTTACGCACGCACCCCGGATTACAAATCTGAATTCCAGGGACTTTCAAGCCAATCAGCGAACATGCCATCTCCACGCGGTGAGCTTCGTAAGTCAACCTCAGGTCCGCCTGCCCGAGAGAATAGCCTCCCGCTGTAGTTTGCGAGTGCTTGCCGGTCTGGCAGCATCAAGACCAGGAGGTCTCTCCTACCGGGAAGCCATCGAGACCAGGAGGTCTCTCCTACCGGGGAGGCATCGATTTATGAAACACCCTATAATTCATCCCAAAATTGAATCACGCTGCAATTTTTTTCGCGCCAAAAATACGAAAATATGATAAAATAGTGATGATTGACGCAGAAACTACACCCGGTAGGTGTGTTTTGAAAGCGCGCCTATCCGGACAACAATCATGAGGAGAAGGAGGGTTTTGATGATCATCGCAATTGACGAACGTTACAAAGAAAAAAGAGATCTGACCGCGAGAAAACTCCGCGCTGTCGTTGAAGAGAACACACCGCCGGCGTTCAGAGAACCGCTGTTCCCACAGGATGAGCCGGAGGCGTTCACGTTTTGGCTTGACAAAGAGCTCATAGAACGCCTGAAACTCTGGGAGTGGTTTCGGAACTACGCGAAGGAGGCGCGAGTGTCAACGGCTGGCATCCGCGGTCAGCAGAATATCTTATACCCGTGGGACACGCGCTTTCCGATTAACCAAGTCGGCATCGTCTTGGCAACGCTTGGCAAGAGTCTCGTCGCTAAGGAAGCGGCGGATGGGAACCCTATTGAGAAATTGGCTGCCTGCGAGTCGCGCTATCACTCGGAGAAATATGTTGAACTCATCGCGCGCATTCAGGCCTCGCAGGGGATTCGCACCTACGTCCCAAAAGCAGCTTTGGGTGCTTCGCCCCAATACGAAATGCCCATTTGGATGGCATCGTTTCTCATCTTCATGCTGGATTTAGATGGCGGCGAACATGTCACCTCCAGCCACTCTGTCAGCACGAAAAACGCCACGAAGGACCTCAACAATCAGGGAGGGCAGTATCTCCCGGAAGAGTCGATGCGGTTCGTCAACAAAATCGAGGAAATCCTCAAGACTGCCGAGGCGCGCGGCTATGCCATCACGTTCAGCGCGGTGGACGATGAACACATCAATTTTGAGCGAGTGGCGGAACTTGACAACGGTGTGAAGCCTTATCTTGACTACCTCAAAATAGGTGTCGCGACGGAGGCGAATCTGAGCCTCATCCGTGAAGAGAAGCCGCCTATTGTCGTGGATTGTGTCGGCGGATGTATGTATCGTCCGATGCACGACATCTTCAAGCGGCTGCGCATCGCCGATTCTGTCAAGTGGCTCCACGTTGAACCAGATCCGCTCTATCACAACATCGGCAAATTGGATCGGAACCCGAAAACCGGCGCGGCGGAATTTTATGACTTAGGAGGTGACTTCAGCATCCTTGATGTCGTCAAATCTGTAAACTACGACGACAAACTGAAGGCTCAACCGATTGGCACGGTAATTGAGGCGACGGATCCGGACGGCGACAGAATCATCGTCTGTCAGATAGAGGAAGCCGCGCGGGCGGAAACACTAACGCAGTTAGGCGTGGAATTTCTAACCTTGGACGAAAATCGCCTATTAACGATTTACGCGCCGAACCAAGCGTTCCTGATGCTGATGGATTTCCATACGAAGCAACTTCGAGCGGCGGGACTTTGGAAGAATCGTCCTCGATTCATGATTAAGACGACACCCTCCTCGCTCGCGTGGGACCAGTGGGCAAGTGCCAACGGCGTTGCGGTGCTGAACACCCCGGTCGGTTTCAAAGAAATCGCCGGGATGATGAAGAAGGTTGAGACGCAACTCGTCAATGCCCCAGATGCGCCTGTGATTGTGACAGATGTCTACGGACGAACGGTTTCCCTCGGTGTGCAACCACGGCTACTCTTCGCCGGTGAAGAGAGTGGGGGGATGCTTACCGGGTCCGAAGAACTCATGCGGAGTCAAGGCGGCCGCACCGCATTGGCAGTGCGTGAAAAGTCGGCAGGGGAGGCGATGGTGCTGATTACGGCTCTCGCCGCGCATTGCAAACAGGAAGGACTCGCGCTCTCGGACTATCTCGCCGCCGTTTTTACGGAGAACCGCATCACGGCGACGCACGATGTGCGCGAGGAGATAACCTACTACAACGAGTCTGAACCAGACCCCGAGAAACTCCGCGCGACGAAACTAGAAGGCGAAGCAAGGCGTGATAAGAACGATCTCTTCTTCCTCGGCATCGCTATTGCACTGCACGATGAGAAAATTGAGATAGAAGACGCGCGCGAGCTCCTCGCCGATGCGCTACCCGGACTCGATTTCACGACGTTGGAGGATGTCCGTTTCGTCGGCGATGGGACATATCTGCTGTTTCGCGATAAGTTCGTTGAGGTGCGCAAATCTGGGACGGATGCGAAGACGAAGGCTTACGCATCTGGCGCGGACAGAGCGGAATGCCGACGTTTTGCGAAGGCGTTCAGCGAAACAAGCGGCGAACTTACCGAACTTTATGAGGCACAAATCGGTCTAACTTATTTAACGGAAGTTAAAGCGAAATCGCGTCGGATTTACGATGCGTTTCAGTCTGCCTAAGAGAGGCCTTAGGACGGACGCAGCACGAACCTCGTATGCGCGGTTTCAAACCGCGCACGCTGGGAAAGCGCGCAGCCAACGCGCGTATACCGGCGAAAACTTGTAATCGCGGCTCTCTATAGCCGCCCACGAAAAAATAGGAGAGATTAACATGCCAAAAATAATTATCATTCTTCTCACCCTCGCTATCGGCGTTGTGTTCTTATTCGTGCAAGCACCCGCCGATGCCAAATGGCACCAGCAGCATGAAGTCCTTGACGAAAACGGCATGGGGACTATGCTACAAGATGTGCATTTCACCGATTCCCAAAACGGGCTAGTCGTCGGACAGGGAGGATTAATCCTCGTGACAGCCGATGGCGGCGCAAGTTGGACTAAAATGGATGTGGATATGAGTCCACCTGGCGGCGGACGGCGCGGTGGTGGTGGCCCGCCGGGCGGTTTCGGTCGCGGTGGTGCCCCCGCGCTCTACAACATCTATTTTGTTGATGCAAACGTCGGCTACATTACCGGCGGCAGAGGCACTATCCTGAAGACTGAAGATGGCGGCAAAACATGGGCGCGGAAGATGGCTCGGAACGCCGAGAGTGGCCAAGGTCAGAATCAGCGGCAGCGTCCAATGCGCGCCAATTTGATGGGGATTCAGATGCTCAACGCCGAGGTTGGCTTCATCGCCGGCTCCGAGAATACTATCCTCAAGACGATGGATGGCGGGGAGACGTGGGTGGGGAGTTCCCAGCGCGCCCGCGTCGGCGAAACTCGCAATAACCTTGAGAACATCTGGTTCGTCTCCCCGACGCACGGTTGGATTGTCGGTTCATTCGGGACGCTTCTCCACACTGCCGATGGCGGCGAGACGTGGGAAAAGCGGAACGCGGGTTTTGATAATAACCTGTTCGGCATCCATTTCATTGACGCTAACACAGGGTGGATTTGTGGACAAGAGGGGCTAGTCCTGAACACCACCGACGGCGGTGCCACGTGGTCACAACAGTTAACCAAATCCGAGGAGGACCTGCACGACATCGTCTTTGTTGATGCGATGGTAGGCTGGGCTGTTGGTGCTTACAACGCCGTTTTACACACCACCGATGGCGGCAAAACGTGGAATGCCACTAGTGTCGGCAACGGCATCGGGACGTTCAAAGCGGTCTCCGCTACGGATAAGAACCACTGTTGGGCGGTAGATGATTGGGGAGCTATTGTCGGCTATTCGCCGGAGTAGTTAGAAGACGAACGCTTGTAGGCGCGGTTTGAGACTGCGCCTACCGGTTTATAGGAGAACGCATGTCACAACCAAAAAACCATAAAATCACCATGCTCGGCACGGGGCTCATCGGGATGTTCTATACGATGACGCTCCACAACCAGCGCGGCGCAGACCGGGTGCACGTTGTCTATTCCCGCCGCGAAGAGCGCGCGAACGCCTTCGCTGAAGAGTGGAACATCCCGCACGCGACGACAGACCTGGGTGAAGCGATTAACCATCCCGAAACGGATGTCGTCGTGATCGGACTGCCGAACAATTTGCATCTGGAAGCGGTGCAGCGCGCCGCCGAAGCCGGGAAGGCGATTCTCTGCACGAAACCCCTCGGCCGCACCGCCGAAGAAGCGAAAAAGATGTTGGATATCGTTGAAAACGCCGGCGTTTTCGGGGGGTATCTTGAAGACCTGGTTTATCCGCCGAAAACTCTCAAGGCGTTAGAATCGGTGCAAAACGGCGCGCTCGGCAAGATTCTGTGGGTGCGTTCCCGCGAGACACACCCCGGCCCACACAGCGACTGGTTCTGGGATCTGGAGCAGGCAGGCGGCGGTGCTATCGTTGACATGGGATGCCATTGCATCGAGATCGTCCGCAACTTCGTAGGCAAGGACAACCGCCCGGTTGAAGTGATGTGCTGGGCAGATACTCTCGTGCATCCTATCGATGCAGAAGACCACGGTATCGGGCTCATTCGGTTTGAGAGCGGCGCGATGGGACAGTTTGAAGTCGGTTGGGCGTTCCGCGGCGGCATGGATCTACGCGATGAAGTCTCTGGCAGCGAAGGCACAATTTGGCTTAACCACTGGCTCCGCACCGGGTTTGAGATGTTCACCGCGGTTGGGCAAGGCGGCTACGTCGCCGAAAAAGCGGAGAGTGATACCGGGTGGCTCTTCCCGGTCGGCGATGAAGTCGCGGAACTCGGCTATCGCGATATGTTTCTGGATATGTTCAACGCCATGGACGAAGGCAGGCAACCCCTTGAAACTTTCTATGACGGTTACGTCGTGAACGCCATCATTGATGCTTGCTATGCCTCGGCGAAATCCAAGCAGTGGGAGCCGGTTAAACTTGAGGAATGGCGCGGCAAATCTGTTGCTGATACCGAAGCGGCGGATGCCGATGCCGATTCTCGGTACGCGCTCCTCAAAAACGAGCGGATGCCTGATGGCAGAATGAAGCGCATCTTCCGAGATCTGGAGACAGGAGAGATTATTGAGCGCGTTGAGGATTAATCTGGCGGTGAAAAATGGGGACTTGCCGGGTATGAGAGACCTCCCCGGTCTCGATTCCTTCTAGGTAGGAGAGACCTCGGGCACCGGTGCGACATGGCACGAAGGCTGGCCCGAGTCTCGATGCCTTCTAGGTAGGAGAGACCTCCCGGTCTCGATGCAATAGGGCGGCGCGCCTACCGGGGCTGCTGCGGCAGAAGGCCCCCTTCATCGTATGGCATCCGAGAAGGCCCGCGCTACGATAAAAAAACGGTTCTTAGGTCCGTAGGACCTTAATGTCTATAGCACTCGGCGATGCGAAGAGTTCTAAGGTCCTTTAGGTCCTTAATGTGTTTTGCCATGCGGTGCGTTTTGTTATTAAGGACCTAAAGGACCTTGACAACAGGACGACACGTGTATCTATAGACATGTAGGTCCTAAAGGACCTAAAACGCATCGTGACGATGGACAACGCGGGGGCCTGTCCCCCGCGCTACGGGAACATCGAGACCCGGAGGTCTCTCCTACCGAACACATCGAAATATGAAACACCCTCAGGTAAACAATCATGGACACAACTTGGCTTGAATACTGCGCCACAGACGAACAACTTAAAGCGTTCAACGACGAAGGCTATCTCATCGTGGAGGATGCCTTGGCACCGGAAATGGTGGACGCGCTGGAGAAAGTCGCGGATCGGATTGATGCCGAAGAGCGTGCGGCGCAAGCCCTCGCACCGCACGCATTGTTGTCCAAGTTCCGCACCGTCATTGAAGACGACATCTTCCTTGAACTGCTAGATAACAAGAAGGTGTTCCCGCTGTTGTGGGACATCTTGGGATGGAACATCCAGCTCTACATTTCGCATCTCATCATGTATCCGCCGGAGCCTGCCGATACACCGCGCATCTGCAAAGCCGCACACTGGCATCAGGATGGCGGCAGACCGGTTCCAGAGATGGAGCGTCCCCACCCGCGCCTCTCGCTGAAGGTGAGTTATTGGCTGAGCGATGTCACGCATCGTGACAACGGTGCGATGCGCCTCATTCCGGGAAGCCATAAACTTGACAAGCTGCCGCCGCAAAGCGATGCAGAGGGAGACCCGGGAGGTGCCATGGATTTGCTAGTAAAACGCGGCACGGCGGTGCTGTTTGACCGGCGGATGTGGCACTCGCGCGGCAGGAATTACTCCGGTGCCACTCGGAAAGTCTTGTTCATGGGCTATAGTTATCGGTGGCTGCGCGGCTTGGATTACAACCTCATGCCGCCCGATGTCCTCGCCAAGTGCGATGCGATTCGGCGGCAGTTGCTCGGCGATGGCGTGGATATTAAAGGTTGGTGGCAACCGACGGATGCAGACGTGCCGCTGAAGACCTGGATTGCGGAGCACCGCGGCGCAGAATATGTGCGGTAGACGTAGCGAAATTGTAAGGGCGGATGTCTCTATCCGCCCATTCTTTTTCAATGCGGCTCGCGCGCATTTAGGGCTAACGGTAATTTGTCGGGCGGAAACCATAGGAAGCCGCCGTTGCAAATAATTACCGATCTGTTCTCACTATCTTCTCCCAATTCCATAGGAGAATCGTGCCATCCCCGCCGCCACTCGCCAGCGTGTGCCCATCCGGCGAAAATTCCAAATTTTTCACCCCATAGCAATGCGCTTTAATGGTAGACTGAACGGTTCGAGTGCCGCTATCTATTATAGACAAGATGCCAATGCCATCACCGCTGACGAGGACTGTATTGTCGGGCGAGAACGCCATGGCTTCAATGCTGTAGTCTGGAAGGCCCGATACGTGCCCGACTAGGTTATGTGTCTGCACATCCCAGAGATAAACCCGTCCCTCCTCATCTCCACTAGCGAGCAGTTTGCTATTCGGGGAAAACGCGAGGGCAATCTTTTTATTCCAATGTTCCCTACGCGTCTCACCGTGGTCCGCGAAAGTGGCGAGTTTGTCCCGTTTGTGGATATCCCACAAATGGAGAGTCTCGTCCCTGTCCGCACTAGCGAGCAACTTCCCATCGGGTGAGAGCACCAATGCGCTGATAGTTTTGTCATGTCCTTTGAGCACGCCCAACTGGCTGCCGGTGTCCGCGTCCCACAGCCGAATCGTCAGGTCTGCGCTGCCAGTTGCCAGTACTGTGCTATCGGCGGAGAAGGCGAGAGCGGTAACCTCCTGCGTATGGCGTTTGAGCACGATGCGCTCGGTTCCCGTTCGCAGATTCCAGAGCCAGACGATATGCTCGTTTCCTGACATACCGTTCCCAGCACTCGCCAGGGTCTTGCCATCGGGTGAAAAGGCATAGACGTTTGCAATACCTGTCTGAAGAGTGAAGTTGGTAAGCGGAGAGGCTGTGTCGGCATCCCATATCTGCACAGTGTTTCCGCGGTATCCCCATCCGCTAGCAGCCACGGTTGTGCTATCGGCGGAGAAGTCAAACTCAAGTCCCCACGGTTCGTGCCCACGGAGGGAGAGCATGGAGAGTTCGTGATTTCCTCGGGTCGGATCCCACGTGCACACTATACCATTTCCATCTCCGCTTGCTAACAGGGCACCGTCTGGTGAAAATGCCAACGTGAGTATGGACACGGGATTTTCCGAAGGGGTTATGAATTTGGAGAGAAACCGCCCATCTTCAACATTCCACAACCGAATGATACCGCCCTGGTCGCCGATGGCCACGGTGGACCCGTCCGGTGAGAACACAAGTGCTTCAATCCAAGCTGCCTCGCGTTTAACCGTCGGAAGTTGCCCGCGCGTGCGCGGCTCGGCAAGTTCAAGTTGGACGAGCGTCGCGTGGCGTTCGCCTGTTTCAGCGTTCCACAAACGCGCAACGCCTTCCCTATCCGCACTCGCTAGTTGAGTCCCATCCGGTGAGAAAGCCAACGTTTCGACGGGATCCTGATGTCCATCAAGCACCAACAGTTGTTCCCCACTGGCGACATCCCACAATCGGATGGCGGTATCTTGCCCGCCACTAGCAATGCGGCGGCTGTCAGGTGAAAAAATAACCGCTTCGACCGGGGCTGTTTCGTGTCCGTAAAGCGTCTTAATCGGTGTGGCATGCACCATGCTCGGCGATTGGTGTTCCGCAATTTCCCACAAATGAATCATGCCGTAGTAATCTCCTGCCGCGAGTTTCGTCCTGTCTGGCGAAAATGCAAGCGACCAGGGATGCCCGTGAATGTCTTCTATTGGGATGAGCGCGAGTTGTTGGCCTGTCTCGGTATCCCATATTCGGATTGTTCTGTCGTTTCCCGTGCTAGCGAGCATCCGGCCGTCTTGCGAGAACGCTAAGTGGCGAGATTCTTCGGTATGGCCGGTGAACAACCTGATTTCGTCGCCGGTGCGCGCGTCGTAAAGCCAAACGCCTATCGTGGTTGACGCGGCGAGGCGGTTTCCGTCCGGCGAAAACTGTAGCCGGTTGATATCTCCCTTTCCGATGCGGTGTTTCGCGCCTTCGGGCAATCCCCAAGTGGTATAATCTTCTTGGGCGAACGCGTTGGGCAATAGCCACAGCGCGATGAGTATGAGCGTGCAGTTGAGGTATTTCATCGTTTTGTCTCCTTCACGGCTTCCGTTGCAGCTTTAAACACCGCATCAATCGCGCCGAAAAGTGCCGGCAGATCCTGCAACAGGAAGGACATTGTGGATTCAGTAAATGTATCGCCGATAAGTCGCCCAAATTGCCACCGCTCGCCATCGGTGACGATGCCGTAAACCGGGAAACCTGCATCAGCATTGATTTTTTGTGCGGCTACCAATTCAGCGAGGCATTGTCCCCAGCCCATCTCAAAATCGTTCTTTTTCGCCTCAACCATCATGATTAGCGGACTTCCGACAACGCGAGGCCCCAATTCCGATCTCGTTGAGACGAAGTAATCAGGCTTGACGCTCAAAGTGTCATTGTAAGCGATGGATTTTTCCATCCAAAGCACGTAGTTTTCGGCGTATGCCTTGTAGACTTCCCGTAAAATCGGGTAAATCAGTGCCTGACACTTTGCTGCCTCGGAGGCAAGAAAATCAATGTACTGCCGTGTAAATGCGAGTTCTTGCAGGAACTGCTCCGATGGGATTAAGGGTTCACCGCCGACGAAGTCTTGTCGCCTGTGTTTAATCCCGAATTCTGCTTGGACTTCCGGAATCTCCTTGAAATCGCTGAATGCCATGGGTTTATCCCTGAGTCTATTGACTCAGTTAATCGAGGGGGGTTTCATATCTCGCTCAACGTAGCGGTGACAGGCCCCCGCTACGATGAAAAAACGCCGCCTCTTTACGTAGGGCGAGGGCCCTCGCATGCGCGTATGGAAACCTCCGAGGGCCCCCGCGCTACGGTAAAAAAAACAGTCCGCTTCACCGTAGGGCGAGGGCCTGTCCCTCGCCATGCATTTGGCTGACAGACTTCCTCACCCCTGTAGGTCAGGATCGCCTGATCCTGACCTGTTCGGGATCAGGCGATCCCGAACTACAGAGGTGGGCCCGATGCCTTACGGTAGGAGGGACATCCTTGTCCCGATACGGTGTGCATCGAGACCAGGAGGTCTCGCCTACCGAACGCATCGAAATATGAAATACCCTCAGTTAATCTCCTCACTCCGACGCGTCCTCTCCATTTGTCACCCACGCCAGATCGAACTTAGCGAATGACAATGTCTCGTAGGGCCGCACCTCGCCGCGTTCGTAAAGACAACAGATTTGCATATCGGATGTAATACAGAGGTCTGAGTAAGCAGCGGGCCCCGCGTGCAAGACTTTCCCTTCACTCCAACTCCGACACTCATCGTAACTGATACGAATCGTCATCCGTTCGCGAGTCTCACTCGCCGGGTTTGAGAAGATGACGCGGTTCTTGCCATGCGTTTGAGCATTTGTATAGCGAATCATGCTGGCTTGACAGATAGGTTCAACGAGGTTTTCGGCATACCCGAATTCCGTGAACGTATCGCCGTTGTCAGTGCTCCAAGCGTAGGCGCGCCGCTTCGGCGGAACGTAATTGCGGCAGTTGAAATAGAGGTGCCCTTCCACCGTCTCAACGATAACTGATTCGTTCGTGCCAGGTTGCGCGATACCGCCGATGCGCCACGTCTCACCACCGTCATCGCTGACGATGAGATGTGAAAAGCCAGATTCAGCGTAGTTCCGTGAATTTCCGACAACGTGATCGCACGGAATGACTAATCTGCCGTTTGTCAACTGAATGCCGTGACATGGTCCCGTCGCATACCATGTCCATCCATCTGCTTTGGTTGCGTCCGTGATTTCCTTCGGTTCTGTCCACGTTTCACCATCGTCCGTGCTAGAGGTTACCCAGACGGTGCGCGGTGCATCGCCAGCAATAATCTTCCCTTCTGCGCCATCTGCCAGATTTTTGCAGAAGAGCAACCGGATGATGCCGGTGTCTCTATCCACGACAGGTGCCGGGTTTCCGTCGGTATCGCCTCCCGTTGAGACAGCGACTTGCATGGGTTGCCAAGTTTCGCCGTTATCAAAACTGCGTTTCAGCACAATATCAATGTCGCCAGAATCGCCGCCGCCCGTGCGTCGCCCTTCGCAGAACGCGAGCAGCGTCCCTTGATTAGAGACAGCAAGTGCGGGTATGCGGAAGGTGTGATACCCTTCTGTCCCCGCTGTGAAGAGGGGGCTCTCTTGTTTGAACATTGTTTTTCCTTAGATTAAAACCGCCTGAGTCCGTAGCGCGAGGGCCTGTCCCTCGCGATCTCTCGATCTCCGTAACGTTTTCCCGATTCCCGTAGCGCGAGGGCCTGTCCCTCGCGAATTTTCCGCGCGTCCCGGGCACGGCGGGGGACAGGCCCCCGCCCTACGATGTAGAAGGCTGTTCATTTTTCCGACTTGATTCGCGCCCAAACCGCCGCTAATTTTCCGAGAGGCTGGACGGGAGCCGGATCATCCATGATAAACTCATCGACTTCCTTCTGATGGTCTGACAGCCGAAGCCCATCAACGACGCAGTTGGTTGGGAACTTGGGATCGGGCGGCGAAGCGTTGTTGATCTCGAAAGTTTCCGCGAATACCGCCGGTCCTTTTTTGAAATCGTGCTCTCCCTCTAACTTGCCATCTAGGTAGAGTTTCAGTCCTGCCGGTCCCCACGTGCCCGCCACGTGGTGATGCTCCCCTTTTTTCCAATTGAGGGGCGAACTGTCGGCGTTGAACCACGAGCCGGCACTTTTGATGCGCATGCGCGCAATCCCGCCGTTGTCAAATTGCACGAAGACGGCATCGGTGCCGCGTTTGTAAGTCATAAACAGGAAGAGTTCACCGGTGATCTCCTTGACATCCAACCCCATCGTCACCCAGAGTTCGACGGTGCCTTCATCGAGGTTAACGAACCGGTCTTCCACCGGAAAGTGGATGACATCGCCTACCTCTTCGCTGACAAATCCGTTGCCGAATTTACCGGGGGCGAAGCTGCCGCCATCGACGGTGCCGCCCTCTTTTTCCACTTCTGCTTTGCTCTCTAGGGCAGAAAAGAAGGTCTCCTCTGCAGCGGCGATTGAGACACAAAGCAGCGCAATTGCTAAGATACATAACGTTTTCACGAGTTACCTCCAATTTTTGGTCGAGGGACAAATCCCTCAAAATATCTATAATCTTGCCAGTCTTGTCAGTCTTGCTAGTCTTGTCTATCCTGATTTAGACAAATTGCGTAAACATACGGCGAAGTCAACTGCTGATTCGGAATACGCATCCCCACCAGCAGATTTCCGATGACAATGTCCGTAAGATTGACGCACTTACAAAGGACTTCATGTCCCCACTTGCCGATGACAGCGCGCCACGGTGAATAATCGACAACGCTCAACTTAAGCGGTCCGCCGGTGTAGCCAAATTCTGTGACGTAAAACCCAGCGTCTCGTAACGCCGCGGCGAGTTCAGGTGGCGTAATCACCTGATGCGTCGCGAGGAGTTTCGGGCTTGCGACGCGCGCGATAGGCGTATACATCCCTCGCAAATTCGGCGTGACGGTGAGCATTGTTCCCATCGGTTTCAGAAGCGTGCGCATCTCCGCTAAAATCGCTTGCGGTTCGGTGAAATGTTCGATCAGGCCCATAGAATAGACGAAGTCAAATTCCTCTCTGTGCGTTTTGATAAAGGCGAACATATCTTCGCAGACGATTGTGCCTTCCGCACCGGCGAGTGCCAGGTTGCGTTGCGCGAGTTGACATCCTAATTCAGAGAAATCGACACCGTAGCAGTCACCTCCGTAGTTCTGCGCGAGGTAGGGGAGCCATAACGAGTCGGCGCAGCCGAGTTCAACGAGTTTCGGTTGCGCAAAAGTTGCGGCGTTACAAACCCCATCTACGGTATTAACGGATGCCAGTTTTCTGAAATCCATCAATGCGCGCTGAAAAAGTTTAGCGAGTTGCCGGTTTGCCACATAAGCCCACCGCAAATGCCGCACCTTATGCTGCTGTCCATCCCAGAGGGTTGTCCAATAGGATTCGTCTGTTAACGAGTTTTCTTGCATGTCCATTCGGATGCCCTCATTCACGTTATTGCAGTAGGCGAGTCCTCCCGGTCTCGATTTCTTCGGATTCGTGACAAGGATGTCCCTCCTACCGGCATTTGGTATCGGGACAGGAATGTCCCGCCTACCGGCTCGTTTACGTTGTTGCAGTAGGCGAGACCTCCCGGTCTTGATGTGTTTCGTATCGGGACTAAGGATGTCCCTCCTACTCAGACACTCCTTCCTCGGCGAGTATTGCGTCGTGTTCGATGATAGGACACAAATCGCAGAGCTGATCGGCGCAGTAATTTTTATAGAGTCGGATTGCGCCTTGCTGCGTTTTAGCGGTTTTAATTGCATCCTTCATCGGCTGTGCTTCGGTGAAGATTTGCGTCTCAATTTTACGAAGAATCGTGTTTTCTTGCAACTTCGCGTAACTGCCGTAAAGGTGCAAGATCGCCTCTTGCAGTCCCTGGCTCCCGGCTTCAACCGCCCAAACATACGCGACCGGCAGGATTTTGTTGATGATAATGTCCAGCGCGCGGCTTTTCCCGATGAGTGCCGCTTTACGGACAGCGCGCCCGAAGTTGGAGTGGGTTTCCCAGTATCCATCGGGTTCAAGTGTGAGGAGTGCCAACAGTTCTCGCTGGATATTGCGTAGCAGCCGGGGCGTATCTGCGGTGACAGAACGTTCGCAGGTAGGTAGAAAGTGCATCATCAAACTACCTTGGCAGTGATGGATGAGTCTGCTGATTGCGGCGATACGCCGGGTGGGATAGTTAAACGGACGAATTTTGCCGAATCGCCATTGGGCTGCAGACATCTGTTCGCTGCGAGGGTTATAGTCCGAAGCACTCCAGAGTGCCTCTAACGCCGCGATAAACGGATGTTCCACCGTCTGTGCCGGCATCGGTTGCTCAAGTTGTGAAGGGAGTAATCCTGCGACACCGAATAAAATGGCTTGGATCTCCCATTCGGATTTGGTGTCAAAATCGGCGAAAGGCACGCGCTGTGCTAACTCGCGCAACGGCGTGCTGTTTTCGCGGTAACCCAACGCCTCCATTATTCCTTCGTAGAGGAGCTGCTCGAAATCGAGGCGCGTTCGCAACAGGCGCATTGCCTCTGCTTTCTCCAAAAAACGTTCCCTGCCTAGCGAATCAAAAACGCCGCGGATTCCCTCAACGTTGAGTTCATGTCCTGTGATTCGGCAGTAATCGGCGGCATCCGCCTCCGTTTTCTGCGCCTGATCGAACAGATCTCCGGTAGGCGCATCAATGAACTTAAGGAGCTCCAGTGTAGGCACCCGTTTCCCATTCTGGAGCCGTGTCCGCAAATTGAAATCGTCGTTGAAGAAGACAGCGTGGAGGACAACGCGGTTATATCTGGGGTTGAGATGGTGTTTATGCGCATACCACTCCGAAGAGCTGACGTGAATCTCCACATCACCGACATGCAGTTTTCCGGCAATCTCCACTTCGGCGTGCAGAAAATCCGGTCCTTCGCCGTGATTCCACGTTCCGGGTTTCAGCACCCGAATGGCGCGTCTGTCAATCGCCTCAAGGTTGGCATTGAAGAAGCGTTGCGTATGCCATAATTTCTGGACGAACGCCTCTTCGATTTTGCTCAGATCGGGTTCGTAAACCTGGTCTGGTTCTCTGAACTGCGCTGTGAGATGTCCAATGTTATTGAGATGATTCATGTTTGCCCTTCTGAATTTCGCTGAGCAGTGCCGCCGTTGCAACCTGCGGTTCCGGATGCGCGCACACCGCGGAGATGACAGCGATGCCGTGTGCCCCCGCACGAATTACCTCCGCCGCCGTGTCTATCGTAATCCCGCCGATTGCGATGACAGGACACGCCGCAATCTCGCACATTCGGTGAAGCCTCGCGAGGCCTTTCGCAGATTCCGCATCCGGCTTTGAGGTAGTCCCATAAATTGGACCGAATCCGATATAGTCTGCACCTTCCGAAATCGCGGCGAGGATTTTCTCTTCTGTCCGCGCCGAAGCACCGATGATAGTCTCCGCAGGGAGGATGCGTCTACCGATGGTGACAGGCATGTCGTCTTGTCCAAAGTGCGCGCCTTTCGCGCCGACTGCCAACGCGATATCGGCACGATCGTTGATAATTAATGGCACGCCGTTTTGCGCGCAGACGACTTGCATTTCTTGGGCTGTCCGCACTAATTCGCGCGTTGTGCCTATTTTCTGCCGAAATTGCACCGTATCCGCGCCGCCGGCAATTGCAAGTTCTGCCAGCTGCGCGTGTGTGAATCGGGACTGAAGCGTTGTATCTGTGATGACGTGAAGCACGCCGATTGTTTTTTTCATCGTCTTGGTTACCAAATGAAGTCGGGTAGGCTCCCCTAGCATCTTGACTTTTCACGATTAAGCAAATCCGAACTACAGAGGTGCATTTCGCGTTATGTGTCGGCAGATAGCCTCAACACTGAGCGAATTGCATCGCGGACTTCTTCACAACTGCGCGTCGCGTGTTCAACATCTGCCTCTGTCGCAAAATACGCCGGGTACCGGCCATCCACGGCGTATTTTCCAAATGCCTCAAAATCGCGTTGCCCCCTGCGCCATTCAGGGTGCGCTGGCACTATCAGCGTCAGGAGTTGGTTCAAGTCATGCGTTCTTGGTGCGCGGATGTTTGCTTCCTGCAACCATGCCTTGAGATATTTTTCGATGCACTGCTGCGCGTGGAAACAGGTAATATCAAGAAAACCGGGTGTGGACAAATGTTGCAGATGCAACTTAACCGAGGCATAATCTCCCTCAGCCTTATGCACCAATTCCAGTGTCAACGGGTTCATGGAGCCATTTTCTTCCCATACCGGTACTAAGGCTTCTGCTGTAAGGCGCAGCTGGGCTTCGTGTGGCGGCAATGCCCCTTGCGTTTCATAAAGCACGTCGCCTTTCTCAAGCGCATCGCGCAGGAACCAGTCGTTATGCGAAACGCGATATACCAGTTCCGCCGCAGACTGGACGTGCAAATCCAGTTGAAACCGTTCAGGAATGCGTCTTTTTATTTCCAACCCCTGCTGCCACGCCCCTGATTGCAGCATCGCCATGACGACGAGGATATCGACATCGGAGTCTTCTGTCGGTGTGCCATAGGCATAAGAACCGAAGAGTATGACTTGTAGTGGTGCGAATTCTCGGACGATGTCATTACAGGTGGCTTGAATCTGTTGTGTGGAAATCATGGTTACATGCCTCCTTGGAAATAAAGTATAGCATGGAAACGGCATTGCTGTCAACGCAGAAACGCGAAAATCTATTCTATAGAGATGCCTAACGCGGCGCGGACTTCGGCGCGAACCTCATTGCAAATGCGTACTGCCTGCGCCACATCTTCCTCGGTTGCAGCACCGGAATACCGCCCATTCACGGCGTATGTGTCAAAAGGCGCGAATGGGATGTGCCACTTACGCCATTCAGGGTGCGCTGGGACTATCAGCGTCAGGAGTTGGTTCAAGTCGTGCGTTCTCGGTGGGCGGATGTTTGCTTCCTGCAGCCATGCTTTGAGATATTTTTCAATGCACTGCTGCGCGTGGAAACAGATAATATCCGGAATAGTTCGGGTGCCTATCTGCGGGAGCATTGATTGCACCGTAATGTAATCTCCTTCAGCCTTTTCCACCAATTCCATCGTCAATGGATTCATGGAACCGTCCTCCCATACTGGCACTAACGCTTTTTCGGCAAGGTGCAGCGTGCCGTTATTCGGCGGTGCGTCTTGTATTTCGTAAAGCACGTCGCCTTTCTCAAGCGCATCGCGCAGAAACCAGTCATTATGCGAAACGCGATAGGCGATTTCTTGGGGAGACCGGACGTGCAAATCCAACCGAAACCGCGTGGGAATGCGTCTTTTCATTTCCAGCTCTTGTCGCCGTGTCTCCGATTGCAGCGTCGCCATGACGACGAGTAGATCGACATCGGAGTCTTCTGTCGGTGTGCCGTATGCGTAAGAACCGAAGAGGATGACTCGCAGAGGTGCGAATTCTCGAACGATGTCATCACAAGTGGCTTGAATTTGTTGTGTGGAAATCATGGTGACGTGCCTCCTTGCAGATAAAGTATAACACGGAAACAGCGCGGCTGTCAACGCGGGAATGCAATCCTTGCAAACCAAGTCGAAATGTGGTAAACTGCCATTTAATCATTATATCACATGCAGGAGAATTTTTGTGACTAATTTGTTACTTCAATCCGGTGAGAAGGTGCTTTTCATCGGGGACAGCATTACGGATTGCGGACGGCGAGATGCCCACGCGCCTCTCGGGCACGGCTACGTCCGCAAGATAACGGAACTCATCACGGCGAAATACCCCGAACGCGACATCGCTTATGTCAACAAGGGGATTGGTGGGGATATCGTTGAAGGGTTGGAAAAGCGTTGGGATACGGATGTTATCGCCGAGGCACCGGCATGGCTTTCGGTGAAAATCGGGATTAACAACGCCAGTCGCCAGCACGCGGAAGGCGTTGCAACCGAAGATTATCTGCCTCATTGGGAGGCGTGCTATCGGCGTATCCTGCAGCGTGTTCGCGACGAACTGCAGGCGCAACTCTTTCTGTTTGAGATTTTCTATATCGCGGAAGACGTTGATGTGCCGCGTCCGTTAGCTGTTGATGCCTATAACGCTAGCATCCATCGGCTCGCTGCGGAATTTGACGCGCGGCTTATCCAGACGAGTGTTGCTTTTAAGCAGGCAGTCGCCGCTCGCCCCGGGGCACTGTGGACAACGCAAGACGGCGTTCACCCGAACGCGGAGGGACATACGTTGATGGCGTTGGAATTTTTGAAATTGGCGGGGTGGTAAGTTAATCCGTTTCCAACTGTTTCCGCACCTGTGCCTCGCTAGCCGCCCAGACGCGGTGTCCGAGCACCACGAGTTGCGGCGCGAAGCGAGAGTTCTCGATTTCCGTTTTAAACGTATCGCCGCCGTGCATTTTGAGGAGGATGAGCGCGAACGCAATCAAGACAACGCTTGAAGCGATGCCGAAGCCGATGCCCAACACGCGATTTAACCACCCTAAAACGCCTTCTTCAAAGATGCGACGGAGACGTTCAAAGAGGAAATCCACGAGAATGGCGGTGACGATAACCAGAGTGACAATGCTCACCCATTTCGCCACGTCAGGATTTTCGATGAATCGTTGGAGATAAGGGGACAGTTTGGGCCAAAAGTAACTGGCTGTCCAGAACCCCGCGCCTAGCGAGAAAATCCCCCAGACGCTGCGGGTGAAACCAGCGCGGTAGCAACTGAACCCCGCTAAGCCGACAAGGATGAGGATGGCGATATCCAGTTTATTCATAACGGTTTGGAAGGAAAAATATCCGTGCAACTAATTATCGCGACAACGAACCTGCTAACGGAATCTCTGCCAACTTTTTGCGAAATGTTTGCGTGAGTGCCGTTTCAATTGGAACGCTTTCGTTGAGACGTTGCAGGAGTTGACGAATCCCCGCAAAACCGAATTGCTGAACGAAATATGCCACAATCGCCTCGGATTGGAGATACGCCAGTTTCCGTTGCTTGGCAGGTAGATGGCTGAACGGCTGGTTCAATGCCGCGAAGGAATGCAGATAGCCGTTGGCAAAGGCTTGTTGCAAATAGTGCCGTTCATAAGGGAACATCGGACGGGCAATGTGTTGCGCGAGGCCTTCATCAAGCCAGCGCGGACAGGGATGCTGCATCTGCCGGTGAATGAGGAGATGCACCCACTCGTGCCGAAGCAGCGCGTAGAGAATGCTGAGCACGGGTTCACCTGCCTCCGCGCAATATGTCAATTGAATCTGTCCATCGTAACACCCACTCGCCCAACGGGGCAGCGGACTTTGCGGTGCTGTGGAAATCCCGCCGGTATTGGTAATTGTGATGGAAATCGGGTTGGTAGGATAAAACCTTAACAGTTTACCAACTTCGGTGGAGGTTCGCCGCACGAGTTGCGATATATACCACACCGTTTGCGCGCTCATCGCGGCATCACAGACAAGCGTAAAGCGTCCTAAGTCAGCACGCCAATAGGTGGTGTGGCGATGGGGCGCGCTACGTCCATATTCGCTGCTCGCTTCTTGCAAAACGGGACAAGGATTTCGGGATTCGTTCTCGTCTTTCTCCAAGCAGTTCAGAAATTCGCGACTCGGCAGTTCCGGACGGTGCAAGATACCGCTCTCGCCGATGAGTGCCTGGAAGCCGTGTTTTTCTTGTAGGAGGCGTTCCTTGCGCCGGCGCGCCGTGGGCGAATCCGGACACAATTGGAGTGCGATGTCTAAATAGGTTAATGCCCTATCCCATTCCCCCACCATCTCGTATGCCTTGGCAAGATCGGCGTAGATATGATGCCGCGTCATGTCAAATTTTAAGCCGGCGAGGTAGTGGCGTATTGCTTCAACGTAGCGCGCCTGCTGGTAGCACAGCGCGGCGCGTTGGAAATGAGAGAGCGCAGGTGATGCGGTGTATCGCATATCTTCATTCGGCGGCATCTAGGAATGACGCAAATCCATCGCGGGCATTTGCGTCACTCCTGACGCTGTTTTGGGTGCATGCCGTGCACCCAATCGTTCGGCAATTTACGAACGCTTGATGTTAACTACCTTCAAGGTAACTTTCCCGCACGCCACCGTAGCATCGTCGTGGATGGCCGCGGTCTTTTCAACGCGTTCGCCTTCAACGTAAGTCGCACCCGAGCCACCCAGGTCGGTGACGTAAACGTCGTCGTCCTTCTGCTCAAACCGCAGATGCATGCGGGAGAGCGTGCGAATGGTGTCGAAAGGCTTAGCGGCTCTTTCGGCGGCGGCTGCCGGCGGTTCAACGTTCCACCGGTTCAGTTCGTCTTCTGTCGGCACCGCTGTTATCGGTGGCAGCACGTCGGTGTATTCGCTGCCTGTCTGCTGCGGGCTGTAACCGGGTGCCTCCATGCCTACCGGTGCGTATGCCGGTTCCGTGGCTTCGCCTCGGATTTCCGCCAAGATTCTTGCGCGGGCACTTTCCTGTGCGCCGGGCCGCGGGGTAACGGTAGCCCGTTCTTCAAACTGATAGTGCACGGAGTCAACTATCTGCTTTAGCCCGGGAAAACCGACGGCACTCGGCAATTCCTTCATGAGACGTTTTTGCTTGCGTGTCAGCTTTTCGTTTTTCAGCCAGCGCGTATACGCCTCTAACATTTCTGCCATTCTCATCTCGTCGGCCGTGGGCTTCACTTGATGAGAGTCTGCGAATCGCTTCCAAAAAAAGCGCATGAGTTCTTCCTCCAATTGGGCTCGCCGGACCTGGGACTGCGCGGGTTCGTAGCGCGCCTAGACGCTAACCCGAGTCTTAATAGATCCATTGAATTCCCTTGTTAATGAGAATTTGCCGCAATTCCTGCGTGCACCGGAAGATCCAGATTTTAACGGTTCCGTCCTTCCGGTCCAGAATGCGGGCGATTTCGGCGATACTGTAGCCTTCCAGGTGGCGCAGCATCCATGCAATGCGATGGTTCGGCTTCGTCACCACTGCGAGCGCGCTCTCCAAGATCTCCTGAGCTTCGCGTGCCTCAAGTTGCCGGTCTGGTCCCGGGCGCGGGTCCTCGTATTGGCTCAGCGGTACCTCGTCATCATCAGGTTGTCCACTGAGAGGTGCCTCCCGGATCCGGTCGCGCTTGCGTATCGCGTCAATAATCGTATTTCGCGCTACCGTATTGAGCCAGGCTTGGAAACTCCCCTGGGCTGTGTCCCATTTTTTCAGCTTCTGCCAAACTTTGATGAACACATCCTGGGTGACCTCTTCGGTGTCTTGATAGTTACCCAACATACGGTAGGCTTTGCTGTAAACCCAACTATAGTGCTTATCGAAGAGTTGGCTGAACGCGATTTCATCGCCTTCTTTGGCGAGTGTCGCGAGTTCCATGTCTTCATAAGCTGATGACTCGTCAGGTGTTTGGCGCGCCATAACAATCTGCTCCTTTAGTTCATAAGGATTCTTTCAAGTCGACTAATTCTAATAACGCAGTATCCGCAAATCGCGTTACAAAAAAATGAAAAAAATTGTTCCTGCACGCCAAGAAAAACTCATGCGTTAATGTGAATGTCCTTAACTCTAACTTTTTGCGCAGAAATTGTCAAGAAAAATAACAATTCTGCTCAAAAATATGCTTTATTCTAACGATTCTTGCAAAAATTGTCAAGAAAAATAATTTTTTCGGAAGTTTCGGTTATCCTGCAAATTCGCGATTCAGAACAAACAGAAGAACTCATGAAAAAATAAACGTGACTTCTATGCTAAAATATGGTATCATCCCCCTAAACACAATTTTTCAACCGGAGACATAATGAAAATCGTTGAATATACCCCTGAATTGCTGAAGCCGATAACTGCCTGCTACAACCGCCTCACCGCGAATGTACCGCACTGCTATCCCGTAACCGAAACGGAATTTGGTGAAGAGTTGGCGAGCACCCCATCAGAGGAGCACCCTGACATCGTTTTGATTTCGCAGGATACCTTTGTTGCGACATCGGACGACATTGTGCTTGGATTTGTCCAAGCGCGCGTTGACGAATTGAGGCAACATGCGTGCAACCTCGGCATTATCAGGTTTCTCGGCTACCTCCCCGGCGAACGCCGCGTAGGACAAGCACTGCTTGAAAAAGCGGAGGCACACTTAAAAACGCAAGATTCAACACGCATCGTCGCCGTTCCGCAAAAATACCGCTACCGCTTCTATCATTTCGGACACGCCTATCTCTCCAATGGACTCGCACCGGTGCAGGCACTCCTCGCCTTCAACGGCTATGAACGTACCGCTGGCGAGGTGTTTTTGGCGTGGGAGAACTACGATGTCGTGCCAACGCCGCCCGCGCAACCCGTGGAGATTACTGTCGAATGGACAGAAGGTAGAGGCAAACACCCAAACTGCACCGTGCGCGGTGTCCGCGATGGAGAACAGGTAGGCGTTTGCGAATCGCTCTGTGGCGGCGAATTCTCCAGCCATCCCGACGCGCAAGACTGGCTGCACACCATGTGGCTCGGTATTGAGGAGGAATTCCAAGGACAAGGAATCGGCCGCTATCTACTCCAATGCGCGCTCCACGAAATGCGCAAGGTAGGATACCGCCACGCGCTCATTAGCACGGCATGGGATAATCACCGCGCCTTCCTCTTTTACAGCAACTTCGGCTACCGCGTCACGGATTGGACGTATGAATTTTCAAAACGTTTGTGATACCTATTTGCGAGACATCCGCCGCACGCATGAGAACCCGCTCGCAACCGGGGAGCTCTCCCTACATCGGCATTTAACGACGTTCTTGGAGCAAGCCGCTGTCTGCCTCGGCCATAATATCACGATAACGCATGAACCGCGGTTGCTTGACATCGGCAGACCGGATTTCATCGCCACGGATACGAGCCAAAACGCAGTGGGCTCCATTGAGGCGGAGACGTTTGGCACCGATTTAGACGCGCTCACCGGCCATGCGAAAACGCAGAACGCGCGGTTCATTGAAAATGTGGATAATTTTATCCTTACCAATTTCGTTGAATTTCGTCTGTATAGTGGGGGTGCATTGCGTGCAACGTCACAGGTTATCCCGGGGGCGTTGACGAAAGACGAAACACGAACCCTCTTGTCGCGGTTTTTTGGTGCGGAGACAGTGCCGCTTGCAACACCGGAGGCACTCGCCAAGCACCTCGCACGGCGCACGCGCGAATTACACACGCAAATCGCAACGACATTAACCAACGAAAACAGCAACATATACGGCATGTTCTCGGCGTTCAAAGAGATGCTGCTCGTCACTTTAACACCGACAGATTTCGCCGATATGTATGCACAGACATTGACGTATGGCCTCTTCGCGGCGCGTTGCACGCTCCCGCATGCAACGCAGTTTTCGCGGTTGACAGCTGCGGCCGCGGTGCCGCGTTCAAACCCGTTTCTGCGGCAACTTTTCCACCACATCGCCTCGCCAAATTTGGAGAGCAACATCACGTGGATTTTAGACGAGATTGTGCAGCTTTTGCGGAACGTCTCTGCCGAGATGCTTAGCACGGCGTTTGACGCGCGCACGCATGCCGCAGATCCGGTTATTCATTTCTACGAGACGTTCCTCGCTGAGTATGACCCGGGGCGGCGCGTGGAGAGAGGTGTCTACTACACGCCGCAACCCGTGATTTCTTACATTGTCCGTTCTGTAGACGTGCTGCTCAAAACGAAACTCGGCAAGCCGGATGGGCTCGCTGATAAGGACGCGCTCATTTTAGACCCGGCTACCGGCACCGGTGGTTTCCTGATGGAAGTGCTGAGTTGCATCCGACGGCACGTCATGACAACCTATGGCAGCGGCATTTGGGGGCGTTACGTGAACGAGCACTTAGCGCAGCGGCTCATCGGTTTTGAGGTTCTCGTTGCACCCTATACGATTGCGCACCTGAACCTCTGCATCTTCCTGCAAGCGCAGGGGTGGAATGAGGATATGAACAACGAGCGTCTTCGCATTTACCTCACGAACACGTTGGAGGCACCGGTGCCGCGTGAGCGATATGCGTTTGCGCAGTTTATCTCTGATGAGGCGAACGCGGCGGTTTCTGTGAAAAAAGACGCGCCTATCCTCGTCATCGTCGGCAATCCGCCGTATCCAGAAAATTCGGCGAATCCGAGCCGCGATGGCACTGGTGCACTCACGTTTATCGGGCGGCTTATTGAGGACTATAAGCGTATTGATGGGAAACCACTTGGTGAGAGGGCTTCAACAGTCCTTCAGGGCGACTATGTCAAGTTTATCCGATGGGCGCAGTGGCGAATTGACAAAACCGGTGAAGGGATTTTCGGTTACATTGTCAACAACAGTTTCCTTGACGGCCCGGTTTTTCGTGGCATGCGGCAGAGCTTGATGGACAGTTTCACTGCCATTTACCACCTCAATTTGCATGGAAGTGCCAGAAGAACATCTGTTGTTCCAGATGGAGAGCGGGACGAAAACGTGTTTGACATCCAACAAGGCGTATCAATCTTGTTGTGTGTTAAAGCGCGCGATGCTGCTGCGCCTGCGAGAGTCTATTACGCGGATATGTGGGGTAACCGCGCTGAAAAGTATGGCGCGCTTTTGTCCGCGGATGTTAAAACCACCGAATGGGAGGAGGTGCCGGCTGTCCCGCCGCTCTACCTCTTCGTGCCACAAAGCACTGAACACAAAGCCGAATATGAGGCCGGATGGAAAGTTTCTGACATTTTTCAGGAACATTCGGTTGGATTTTTCACGCAACGCGATAAATTGGCTGTCCATCTCTCCGAAGAGGCGGTGCGTCGAACGGTGGCAGATTTTGCTTCACTCTCAGAGGAAGAAGCGCGGGAAAAATATCAGTTGAAAAAGGATAGCCGCGATTGGCAGGTTCGTCTCGCGCAGGCAGATCTTCGTAAGCATTGTGTCAGGGAAGAAGGACATGGTGTGGTTCGTTATGCGGCAAAAGACGAATACCTCGCGCAGATGTCCTACCGGCCTTTTGATACCCGTTTCACCTACTACACAGGGCAATCGCGCGGGTTTCACAGCACGCCGTGTCGTAAGGTTATGCATCATCTGCGTGCCGGAAAAAACCTAGCACTCTGCACATGTCGTATCGTCACGAACTCGGTTTGGCAACACGCTTTGGTGACAGACCGGATTACCGAAAAGGGATATATCTCAACGCAAAGAAGTGAGTCTTCTCACGTCTTCCCGCTCTATCTTTATCCGCATACGGAAGAACTGGAGTTGTCTACGGAGCGTTCGCTCAATCTATCGCCTGCTTTTCTGAAGGTCCTTTCGGAACAGTTGGACTTGCCGCAAACGGCCGGGTCTGGCCTTCCCGAGGGCATTTCGCCGGAGGCGATTTTGGGGTATCTCTATGCGATTTTGCATAACCCCACCTATCGCGAACGGTATGCCGAGTTCCTAAAATACGACTTTCCGCGCATTCCGTTGCCGAGAGATTTGGCGCAGTTCCGCCAATTGTCCGCGTTAGGGGAAGAGTTGATTGACGTGCATCTGTTTCGGAACGTTGCAGTGCTGCCGCGTCATCGTTTTGAGGGCGAAGGCGATGCCGTTGTCTCGAAGTTGCGTTATGAGGCGGGACATGTCTGGATTAATACGACGCAGCATTTTGCCAATGTGCCGTTGGCAGTGTGGGAGTTTGAGGTAGGTGCATATCCGGTCTGCGAGAAATGGCTGCGTGCGCGGCGGCGACAGCGGTTAACGGCTGTGGAGATTGTGCGGTATCAGCAGGTGTTGTCTGCTGTGGGAGAGACGCTTCAGTTGATGGGAGAGATAGCGGCTGTCGGCGGCATTTAGGTTTCTCAAATCTGTCGTTTGAGTTCGCCTAATCTCAAATTGGGAATTGATTTTTACAGCGCGATGTGATATAATAATAACTAAGGAGGAAGTATCTATGGAAAACCGACAAACTAAAACCTTTGAAACCCGCGGGCCCGTGAAACCCGAACGCAACTATGTTGTCGCACGCACGGAGGAACTTGCCGATTTCATTGCCCGCGTGAAAGAGGGCCGTTACGTCGTCATCTTCGCGCCGCGGCAAACAGGGAAGACGACGTTTTTCCGGCGTGCCTTGGAGCAGTTCGCCCCCGAAGATTCGGGCTATTTTCCGCTTGCGTTGAGTTTCCAGATCTACCAAAACGTCGCGCCTGCCGTCTTCTACAAGCAGGTGTGCCGCAAGATGCGCCAAGGCATTGAGAAGGTTTTCTCTCAGCGCGGCCAGGTCCCGTCGGATGCCCTCGCGCAATTTTTGGCGAATACGACGATTGCCGATCACGTCGACATGCTCAATTTCTTTGAGGAGTTGGCAGGCTTGCTGACGCAACGGGTGGTGATTATCATTGATGAATTTGATGGTATCCCACAAGCCGCCTTGAGCGATTTTCTTTACACGCTTCGCGATATCTACCTCGAAGGCGACACATCCATGCGGTGTCCTTACAGCGTCGGCATCGTCGGCGTTAAAAGCATTACGCAGCTGAATTACGACAGGAGTATCTCGCCGTTCAATATTCAGGATGAGTTCGCGCTGCCGAATTTCACACTCGCACAAGTGCAGGAACTCTTCGGACAGTATACCGACGAGGTGGGACAGGCGTTCGCACCGGAGGTGATTGAAATGCTGCATCGGCAGACAGCGGGGCAGCCGTTTCTTGTCAACCGCCTCGCACAAATTCTCACCGCTGAACTGGATATCCCGAAAACGGAGACGATTATTAGTGCGCATTTTGCAAAGGCGCATACCGCGCTCCTCTTAGAAGAAAACGTCAACTTCCATCATCTGACTACCAATGTCCGCCGGGACCCGCGGTTTGAACGCATCCTCATGGACATTGCCACGTCGGAAAAAGGTGTCAAGTTCAAGCCGCGCGATGAACTCATGAGCGAGCTCGCTTCTTACGGTGTTATCAAGAAAGGAGCCGGTGACATGTGTGAGATTGTCAATCCGATTTATCAGGTGTGCATCCTGCAGGCGTTTGAACATGGGATTAACGGGCTGCAGCATGCCTACTTCCCTGAAGACAGCGGCATCCGGTTTTCGGATTACCTCACCGCTGATGGGCATCTCGCCATGGAGCCGCTGTTGGATAACTTCCGCGACTTCGTCGCGCGCATCGGATTCCGAATCCTCCAAGAACCAGATCTTCCGAGAGAATCGATTGGACAACATCTGCTGGCGACATATCTCGATGCGTTCGTGCGGACGACGCGCGGAAACATGTATCTGGAACTGCCGACAGGGCGGGGCCGGATGGATCTGGTAGTGTTGCACCGCGACCGGAAGTATGTCGTGGAGTTCAAGATATGGGGCAGTGAACGGGGGTATCAGAGCGGCAAGAAACAGTTGGCTGCCTATCTCCAGTTAGAGGGGGCATCGGAAGGCTACTATGTCGTGTTCGACCATCGTGAGAATCCGGAGCCGCGCACGGAGACAGAGACGGTGGACGGTTCCCGTATTCGGAGTTATGTGATTCCGGTGGTGCAGGAGCGGCCGTCCGATCTCGCGGAGGAAGAGGAAGCATATCGCCGTGCAGTTGTCAGGAAACACAGGTTCTGAAATTCAGACAGGGATTTTGGTTACGTCAATGAACCATCGCGCTTCTATCATCCTTTTCGCTGCTTCGGCGGTTGCTGGCTGATACGTTGCGAATTTCACTTTGTCGCAATTAACGAGGAAATGCCGGATTTTGTCTACGTAAAGCGCGCCTAATTGTCCTTCTGATTGTCCTTCTGTTAGTTGCGCGAGCAGCTGCGTCGTTGTCAATTCCAATGCAGGGATACGGTAGCGCGCCTCAATGTATTCGCGTATCACGTGTGAGATTTGCGTGTGATACGCGTTCAATTCACCTCGCGTGAGCCATTCGGATGCCTCAATCGCTGCGAGGCGTTCATAAGCGATTTCGTGCGGCGGACAGACTTCCCCCTCTTCAATTGACGTGGGTGCCGATGTCTGCCGGCGTTGCTGCAGGTAAAACCAGACGAGCATCGCAATAATGACGACGAGAATGCCGCCGGCGACAAAATAGGGGAATAGACTTGGCTGTGGCTCAAGTGGCGGTTTGATGTCGCGCAGGCTTGACGGTGCTTGCGAAAGGAGTTGATAGAAGGAGGACATGACGCGGTTTTTGCCGGTAGGCGTGCTTTGCAAGCGCGCAGCGGGTTATCGTAACGGTTCAATGACTATTGACTTCGGAGACGTAGGACAAACGTGCTGGCAGACACCGCACCCCGTGCATCCCGGTGTCAGCACCTCAACCATGCCTGTCGGTGAGAAGGCGATGGCATCCACGCCGATAGGACAACTGTCCACGCAGTAAGTGCAGGTAATCTCTTTGGAACGGAGGCAGGTTTCTGCGGTGAAGACAGCCACCCCCATCGCGATGTCTTCGGCGAAAACACTCTGAAGCGCGCCACTAGGACAGACATACATGCACGCCAACGAATCGCAGATGACGCACGGCTGCATGTCCGGGTTGATATAGGGTGTCTGCATCAGGCCCGGGTCATCGCTTTCCAATGGCCGTATTGCTTCGGCGGGACAATTTTTGACGCAGTTGCCGCAACGGAGACATTTCTCTAAGAACTCTTCCTCCGGTAGCGCGCCGGGCGGCCGTAACAACATCGCCGCGGGCGTTTCTACCGTCGCCGGAACCCGTTCGTCTAAAATTTCCGCGACCGGCTGGAGGATTTGGCTGAGTGCCTCCTTAAAAAAGCCGCGTCTCCCGTGTTTGTCGGACATGGAGATACCCTTCACATTTTAAGCGGTTTCGTCTTGACTGGTTTTCGGAATGCGATAGCAACACCGATGGCTGTCCCGCAGTAGATGCTCTTCTCGGTAGACTTTAGCACCTAAGGTCTGCCGGAAAAGTGCCAACTCCATTTCGCACACGTGCGGATATTCCTCGGCAATTGCGGCGATGGGGCAGTTGTGTTCAATGAGGAAATAATCGGTGCCGTTTTCGTCAACGCGCGCCATGTATCCTTCTTCGTCACGGATCAGCGCGAGTTCTTTCACGCGAATTGGGAGCGTTTTTCCTTGGACGCGCTGTTGGTATGTCACCATTTGCGACTGCATGCGGCTCCGAAACACCTTATTGATAAATCCGGGGCCGTTAAATTTCGCGACTTCGTGCATCAACTCCACTGCAAAGTTGGCGTAAGTCGTTGGGAAGAGGCTGTGCGCCTCGTCCGTGAGGCGATAGAGATGATGTGGGCGGCCGCGTTCCTGTTTTTCGGATCGATATTCCACTAAGCCTTCGGCTTCTAGAATCGCCAGGTGTTGCCGGGTGCCGACAGAACTGATGGGCAGTGCATCTGTGAGTTCCCCCACGCTCATCTGTGCGCGCATTTTCAGCAGTTGCAAGATGCGCATGCGCGTTTCGCTCATTTCGTAGTTCATAGTGCTATCCTTTTTGACAAGTTGCTGCAATTATACCATAATTGCACATATCAATGCAACGATAAATAACGTTTTCTGAATCAAGACGGCGCAATTTTCTTGCAAAAAATATGAAAGATACGTTAAACTAAAAAACTGCACCGGATCCGGTCCGGATACCGTAGCGCGAGGGCCTGTCCCTCGCGAACAACCGCTTAAGACAAAAACCGGTCCGGATACCGTAGCGCGAGGGCCTGTCCCTCGCGAATGTCCACTTGAAACGAAAACCGGAAAAAAAGGGATTTCCGGCAAAAAAAACGGTCAAGGAGTATACTCATGAAAAAATGGTTGTCCTGCAAACTCGGTATCGCTCTCGCGGCGATTGTGATGTTGTCCCTCGGTGTTACGGCGATGGGGCACGGCGCGGCACGCGTCTCAATAGCACCCGCTGAGATTCCCTCCCCGGCAGTCGGGGAGCAGTTACGCGTTGATATTCACATCACGGACGGCGTGGGTGTCGCGGGCTATGAACTGAGCCTAGCTTTCGATGCCGCTTCGCTGCGCTATCTAGAAGCGACAAACGCCGATTACCTCCCGCTCGGCGCACTCACAGTAGCACAATTTGACGAGAAAAACAACGTCTATCTGACCGCGATTTCCCAGAGCGGCCCCGGCACAGCCAACGATGGCACCCTCGCAACAGTGACGTTTGAAGTAGTGGCAATTAACGCTTCAACGCTAAAACTCAATGACGTGACGCTCTGGGATAGTAATTCAAAACCGTTGGAAGTCAGGACGGTAGATGGGAAAATTGTGGCTTCGCCCGCGTGGGACGTGAATCAGGACGGCGAGGTGAATACGCAAGATCTGGCACTTGTCCGAAAGAACCTGCGGACCTCGGCACCGAATCCCCCGCGCGCCGATGTCAACGGGGATGGCACGGTGAATATTCTCGATCTGGCACTTGTTGAAAAACACCTCGGTGAATCAACCGGCATGACTTCTTCCGCTGCCGAAACTGTCCCCGAAGGCATGGTGCTGATTCCCGCCGGTGAATTTCAGATGGGAAGCGATGACAAATCCGCCTATAGCGACGAACGTCCCCTGCATCCTGTCTACGTTGATGCCTTTTATATGGATACACACGAGGTGACGAACGCGCAATATCAGGCGTTTGTGCTTGCGAACCCGGCATGGCAAAAAGGGAACGTTCCACGGAAATATCACAACGGCTATTACCTCCATTTCTGGAATGGCAATGACTATCCGAGCGACAAAGCAGAACATCCCGTTGTTTATGTCAGTTGGTATGCGGCGATGGCGTATGCAGACTGGGTAGGGAAACGACTACCGACGGAGGCGGAGTGGGAGAAAGCGCAACGCGGTGGTGTCAGTGTTAATGTCAATGCCAGTGTCAATGCCAATGTCAATGGAAACCAGTATCCTTGGGGTAATGACATTGATACCAGCATGGCAAATTACGGTTGGGCAATCGGTGACACGGCGGCGGTTGGCAGTTACGCACCCAACGGCTATGGGCTCTATGACATGGCGGGTAACGTCTGGGAGTGGTGCCTCGATGCATATCAGCGCAATTTTTACGTCACTTCGCCGATGAAGAACCCGGTTTCGGGTGCTGAGACTACCGCAGAAGTTATTGATAACTACACCGACATCCGTTCATACCGGGTGTTGCGGGGTGGTTCTTGGAGCAGCTCCTCGCAGCATCTGCGGGTATCCTATCGCTTCCGGCTCACGCCATCTGTCGCCATCAGCGATTTCGGATTTCGCTGCGTGAAGTCCGTATCGCCTTAACGGGATAAGCATGAAACAACTCGCTTTTATCCTCTGCGGAATTTTGGTGCTCCTGCCCGGGTGCGGTTCCAATGAAAGTGTCTCACCGGCGCAATCTACGGAGCAGCAGGCACTACCTAACTACTTCCCCGATGCGCTCGGGAGCCGGTGGGTATATAGCACACCTGTTGGCAAGCAGTGGACGCGGCAAGTTACGCATGAGCGGACTATAGACGAAAATGTCTATCGTGTCTTTACGTATACACCCCCTATTGAAGAGTCCACGTTCGATCTGTTGAGAATCTCACAGTATCGCGTAACCCAGAATCGCGTGCTCACCTTCGTTGAAGAAGACATTGACAGGTATGTGAAAGCCAAGGTGCCGGAATTTCAGGTGCAGGGTGCGTTTGAGGGAATTGAACTTGAGGTGCAGGTGAACTCAATATCGGAGCGTGAACTCGTTTTCTACCGTATTCCACCGACTCCCAACGTGCAATGGGATGTCCTTGACGTGAAGGTGGAAGGAAGCGTTGTTTTGCAAGGATTAGCACTCCTACAACTCCCTTTTGAGATGTATTTTCGCATCAAAGGGACAGTTGTGGGCCGTCCAATAACCGTGCAAACGCCCGCCGGCATCTTTGAAAATACTTACAAGATTGAATACCTGTCGGGATATACCTTCTCTATGATGGATAAAGAGGAGACAACCCCCGATTTAACCAACACCGTCTGGCTGGCACCGCACGTTGGCATTGTCCGATTTGAAAACGAGCGGGGGATAACCGAATTAGTGGACTACACCCTCCCGTAGGAATCGTGCGATGAAAATCGTTGTCTTAAGCGATGGCAAACCGGGGCACTACAATCAATCCCTCGGCATCGTCCAACGCCTGCCGGCGTGCGAGGCACACTGGATAAACGTGGGTTTCCGCAGCAAATCCCGCGATAACCTCCTCCGCTGTCTGATGTGCCTCATCGGATGGATGCCGCTCCCGCGTTCATTGAGGCACGCACTCCTCCGCTGGAGCCTCCACCGCGATACTTATGTCGCTATTTCAGACATCAAATCCGCCGAGCTCATCCTCTCAACCGGTTCCTCTGTCGCTGCCGTTAACCTCCTTCTCGGCAGAATTTTGCGGGCGAGAACGGTAACGTGCCGCCGCCCCTCGCCGTTAGGCACTCGCGATTTTGACTTGGCTATTCTTCCGATGCTCTCCTGGCCGCGCAGACATCGCAAAAACGTATGCAAAACCGTCGGAGTCCCGAACCAAATCTTGCCAGCCAATTTAGACACGTTGAAAGCTGCTCTGGCGCATCCGGATTGCCCGCGCATCGGTGTCCTCATAGGCGGTGCAGATAAACATGAAGACATCACCGAAGAGGACGCGGTGCTGCTGTTTGAACTCTTGTCTGTCGTCGCTGAGAAGATTGGCGCGGAGGTGCTAGTGACAACCTCTCGCCGAACACCGCCGCCCGTGAGAGACTGTCTCGCGAATATCCTCAAATCCGCGCCGTGGTGTCCTCTATTCGTCGGACCGGAAGACTGTGCCTTGTCTGCAACTGGGAACCCCTATCAGGCCATCCTCGCCTTAAGCGAACTGCTCATCGTCACGGCGGATAGTTTCTCGATGGTATGCGAGGCGGCGAGCAGCGGCAGACCGGTTATCGTGCTAACGCTAAGTCCCGCGCGCACTCGGGAACCCAAGCGATACCAGGTCTACCGTTATCTAGTGGAGCGTTCCATCGTGCATCAATGCGGTTTGCACGATTTAGGGGAACGGGTTTTGCAATTGTTGCAGGAAAAGCGGAAGCCTCATCCCCTTGATGATACGGCGACAGCAGTAGACGCTATCCGTCGCCTTTTTGACAGTGCCATTTAGTTGAGGGTGTTTTATATTTCAATGCGTTCGGTAGGATAGTCCTCCGGGTCTTGATGTCTTCTCGGTAGGAGAGACCTCCCGGTCTCGACATCTTCGGGTAGGAGGGACCTCCCGATAAGGCGTGCATTCTCTTAACCCGTTCGGGTGCAGGCGCACCCGAACTACAGGGCCAGCGGGCGCACCCCGACTGTAGTTCAGGATCGCCTGATCCTGACCCGTTTGTGATCAGGCGATCACAAACTACAGTTTGATGTTCCCGTAGCGCGGGAGCCTGTCCCTCGCGAGCGTTGGAGTGCGTGAGCGATGGCGAGGGACAGGCCCTCGCCCTACGATGAAGGGGCTTCCTGCCGCCGCGTCCCCGGTAGGTGCGCCGCCCTATTGCATCGAGACCGGGAGGTCTCGCCTACGGGGATTTATGAAACACCCTCATTTAGTTTTCGGTTTTGATCAGGAGAACTGAACATCTCTGACTTGACATATTTTTGCATTGGTGCTATGCTAATGCACAACGCGCCAGTTGGTAAGAAACTATTTTTTAGGAACCGAAAAATGCCGAATTCTACCTACCTTCTCTCCATCGACCAGGGCACCACCGGCACCACTGTCCTCCTCGTTGATGCACACGGCGACATAGGCGCGCAAGGATACCGCGAATTTACGCAGCACTATCCGCGTCCCGGCTGGGTAGAGCACGACGCGGCGGAAATCTGGGAAGTGACACAGCACACCATCACCGATGCGCTCACTTCGCTTCCCTCCGATACGCGCGCGGACATCGCCGCCATCGGAATTGCCAATCAGCGCGAAACCACCGTCGTCTGGGAACGCAAAACCGGGAAACCCATCCATCCCGCTATTGTGTGGCAGTGCCGCCGAACCGCAGAGAGATGTGCGGCCCTCAAACAGCAGGGACTTGAGGAACTGGTTAAGGCAAAAACCGGTTTGGTGCTGGACCCTTATTTTTCAGGGACAAAGGTGGCGTGGATTCTTGACCGAGTAGCAGGCGCGCGGGAACGCGCCGCGCGCGGCGAACTCGCCTTCGGCACAATAGATACGTGGCTCCTCTGGAATTTGACAGATGGAGAGGTTCACAAAACCGACTACACCAATGCCTCGCGAACACTGCTGTTTAACATTGAGACGCTCGCCTGGGACGATATGTTGTTGGAGATGTTCAACGTCCCGAAAGCAATTTTGCCGGAAGTTTGTCCATCTAGCGGAATCTTTGGGGAGGCGGAAATATCGGCACAGGGAGGAAAGGGAAAGATAGTGCCGATTGCGGGAATTGCGGGGGACCAGCAGGCCGCTCTTTTCGGGCAGTTGTGTCTGGAACCAGGGATGGCGAAAAATACCTATGGCACCGGCTGTTTCCTGATGCTCAATACCGGTTCACAACGGGTGCATTCAACCGCAGGTCTGTTAACGACGCTCGCCTGTGGATTAACGGATACCCCTGTCTATGCGCTGGAGGGAAGTGTCTTCGTCGCGGGTGCCGCCGTGCAGTGGCTCCGCGATGGCATCCAAATCGTTGAGACTGCCGCGGAGACAGAAAGTGCCGCAAACCGAGTTGCGGACTCCGATGGTGTTTTCGTCGTGCCTGCATTTACCGGGCTCGGCGCGCCATATTGGGATGCAGCGGCGCGGGGGGCCATCTTCGGCTTAACGCGCGGCACCACGCGCGAGCATATTATCCGCGCAACCTTGGAAGCAATCGCCTTTCAATCCACAGATGTCGTCACGGCAATGTTAGCCGATGCAAACGTGACGCTGGAGACATTGCGCGTTGATGGCGGTGCTGTTGCGAACGACTTCTTGATGCAGTTTCAGGCAGACATTTTGGGGATAGCGGTGGAACGTCCACGCCGCATTGAGACGACTGGACTCGGTGCTGCCTATCTCGCCGGGCTTGCAACCGGTATCTGGGGAGACACGATGGAATTGGAGGCATACCGCACGACTGAGAGAATCTTTGCGCCACAGATGAATGCGAACCGTCGCGCCGAGAAATTAGCGGGTTGGAAAGACGCGGTGCGGCGGGTAATGTTCCACGATGCCGAAGAATTCCACACACCGTAGGGCGAGGGCCTGTCCCTCGCTAGGCCTCGGGTACAAGAACGATCGCGGGGGAAACCCGCTCGGATGCGCGTGTGGCATCCGAGGGCCCCGCGCTACGGGAAAAAAAACGCCGCCCCCCTCCGTAGGGCGAGGGCCTGTCCCTCGCCGGGCCTCGGGTACAAGAACGATCGCGGTGCGGGTCTAAGAACGGTTTCTTTCACCGTAGGGCGAGGGCCTGTCCCTCGCCAGGCACCGACAGTGAGAAAAATGCGACTTCAATGGAAATACTCCCTCGTGATTAACCTCACCGTCGTCGCGGTGCTGGTAGCATTCTACTTCTTTGATAGCATCCGTGTGCGGCGCGAGATGAACGCTTTGCACGCCTTAGGGGCAGAACGCGGCGCGGAACTCAAAAAAATCGCAGAAGTGACGATTCTGAGTGCTGTTCTCCGCGAACTAGAGGCAACGCGAACTTTTGATGCAGAACGCGTTGACGCGGTGCTCCGGCAACTCAAGCAAGAACATCCCGATATGAAGGACGTAATCAACGTTCACGTTTCTTTGGACGATACCCGCATCCACGCGAGTTTATTGCCACGCAATCACGATACGACAGGGATTAACCTTGACGCAGCAGACCTGGCGCAAATCGAGGCGAAAGGCGCGAAGATAGACACGATAGAAGGTCAGAACGCCACCGCTATCGTGATTAAATACCTCGTGCCACTAGTTGCTCCGAAACAGATTGAACTGTCCGGCGGCTACGGCGAACCTCCCTTGCAGAAGACTTATGAAACGATGTTGGATAGCGGGAGTATCCATTTTGAGTTGTGGAAGGCACTTGTCGCCAACGACATTTATGTCCTTGATGCGGCGGTAACGGTGGAGAAACCCGGCACCCGATGGCAAATTACGGACATGGAGAAGGGTAATACCTATATCCTCTCCAAACAGGATGAGACGCTCTGGGTGCAAAAACTGCAAACCGGTTATGTCCAAGTGCTTTTCAATGTCCCGGATATTGACAAATCGATCCGATACTCGCTGTTGATGCATGCAGTACTGATTGTGATTGTCGGCGCGTTGCTTGTCATCCTCATCGATTTGACGACAAACCATCTCGTCATGAAACCGCTGGAACGGATGACGCGGATTATCCAGAGTGGCGGGGAGATGGCTGCGCATCAGCAGACCTATTCTTCCGATGAAATCGGGAGGGCGACGCATAACCTCGTGCGGATGTTATGGCAGTTGCGGGAATCACACTCCAAACGGATTGCGGCGTTGGGGCAGTTTGCCGCCGGCATTGCACACGAGATTCGGAATCCGCTGAATTCCATCGGGATGACAGCGCAGCATCTCAAGGCAGTCTTCTCGCAGCCGAAGGTGGAGCCGGACGATATTGAGGAGGCGAAGGAGCTCCTTGACATCGTCAACCAGAAAATCGATGAATTGAAGCAGATTTCACAGCAGTTTCTCACCTTAAACCGTCCTCGGAAATTGAACGTGGCACCGGTTGCGCTCAATTCCCTCGTGGAGCGGGTGTTATCGGAATTCGCGCTGATTGCGGAAGAAGCGAAGGTGCAGTTGATTCAGCATTACGATGCCGACTTGCCGGAAATCTCGCTGGATGCAGCGTTAATGCGGCAGACGCTCTTCAACCTCATTCAAAACAGCATCCAAGCGATGCCGAAGGGTGGAAGTATCTATATCACGACAACGCTTGAGCAGCCGAACGCCGTGCTTGAGATTCGGGATACCGGCATCGGCATCCCAGAGGAATTTCAGGAACAGATTTACGATGCCTATTTCACGACAAAGGAGGCGAGTGGCGGC
Source organism: Candidatus Poribacteria bacterium (assembly GCA_965242965.1). Lineage (GTDB taxonomy): Bacteria > Poribacteria > WGA-4E > WGA-4E > WGA-3G > AGPOR5. Next base: position 594,728 of record OZ251518.1, read on the forward strand.
ATCGGGCTCGGGCTCGCCATTTCGCACCAGATTATCGCCGCGCACAACGGCCAGATTGAAATGCGTAGCAAAATGGGCATGGGCACCGCTTTTAAAATCAGGCTTCCTCTCAAGCCGCGAAACCTGTAGACGCGGTTTTCAACCGCGCCCGTTATAGCATGCGCGCTTGCAAATCCCGCCTACTGTTAAAAACTCACGGAGAACACAAAATGCCATCAATACTCATTGTAGACGACGATGCCGCGCAACTCACCATCTTGCAGCGCATCCTAAAGCGTGAAGGCTACACCGTCCAAACCGTGGGCGACAGCAACACTGCCCTCGCCGCTATGGAAGAAAAAATGTTTGATCTGGTTATCAGCGACATGTGGATGTCCTCGCGTTTTGAAGGCCGCGAACTGCTCCGGGCGGTAAAACAGAAGGACCCGGACCTGCCGGTGCTTATCATGACGGCGTTCGCTGAACTTAACGATGCCGTGAACCTCGTCGCGCACGAAGGCGCGTTTTATTACCTTGAGAAACCAATCCAGATCGATGTCCTCAAGCGCGAGGTGCAGCGCGCCTTGAAAACCCGCGGCGTGCTCATTTCCCCAAGCAATACCGATAGCGATAAGGCACCGCCGGACATCCGCTTTAAGAACATCATCGGTGAAAGCGAGCAGATGCAACACCTCTTCAAAAACATGTCCCGTATCATCCACCGCGGTGTCACGCAGGTGCTGATTACTGGTGAGACAGGGACAGGGAAGAGCCTTATCGCGCGCGCACTTCATCAACACGGTGCCCGAGCGAAACAGCCGTTCGTCGCAATTAACTGCGGGGCCATTCCCGATACGCTGATTGAGAGCGAACTTTTTGGCCATGAAAAGGGTGCGTTTACCGATGCAGTGACAGAAAAAAAGGGACTGTTTGAGGTGGCACATCGCGGGGTGCTCTTCCTTGACGAGATAGGCGATATGCCTATTCAGACGCAGAGCAAACTGCTGCACGTGCTGGAAGAACGCGAAATCCGCAGAATCGGGGGAACCGAGAGTCTAAAGGTGGATGTGTGCGTGCTTGCCGCCACTAACAAAAACCTGGTCGAGGCAGTGCAAAATAGTGCCTTCCGGGAAGATCTCTACTTTCGGTTGAACGTCATCCCGCTACACGTGCCGCCGCTTCGAGAACGGCCTGATGAGGTCCCGCAACTCGTGAATTTCTTCATCCAGAAATTCAGCACTGAATACGCGGGCGCGCCAACGAAAAAGGTCACGCCGCAAGCGATGTCCGCGCTCAGACGGTATCAATGGCCCGGCAACATCCGCCAACTGGAGAACTATCTCCGCCGCATCTTTGTCCTTTCGGAAAACGTGGTGATTGACATGGAGGAATTGCCCCCCGAAATTTTGGATACCTCACTACCCGTAACTGACGTTGAATTCGATATTCCAGAAGATGGGGTCTCTTTGGAGGAGATCATTAAGGAATACGTGTGCAGCGCGTTGACGAAGACGCACGGACAGCAGATCAAAGCGGCGCAATTGTTAGGCATTTCGCGCCGCAAACTGCAACACCGGATGCAGAAATATGGCTTGCATAGCCAAGATTTCAAGGGCGGCGCGGCGGAATCGGATTAGCATCAGATGCCTTAGACACGCCAGATTTAGAACGTCACCGTAACCCCCAACGTCGGTAGAATAGGGAGTTGCGGTTCTTCGTCAATTTCACATCCGATGACTGCACCCGTATTTTCATCGCGCGCTACACTGAAAGCGTATTGATCTACGTTCGTGTGGTTATAGAGGTTTAAGATTTGGAAATACCACGTGAGTTCCCACCGCCGATACGGGCGCCGTTTGGTAATCCGAAAATCGAGGCTATGATACGCAGGCAGTCTTTCCGAATGCGTTTCGCCGAACTGCCTGTCGCAAGCGAGCGTTCTGTCAGGTAATCGCACCTCTGAGTGAATCAGCGGTGTTCTCGGTTCACCGGTATGGAACCGCCAACTGACATAGAGATGCCACGTCTGCGAGAGTTGGTGACTGCTGCTCAGGGACAGTGAATGTCGCCGGTCGCGCTGTCGGAAGATGGTTTCCCCATCAGTCACCTCTTCTGCTATTCCGTAAGCGTAGCCGAGACTCCATGTCCCCCGTTCAGAAAAGGCGTGCGTTACGAAGAGGTTCATCCCGCGCGCGTCCCCAGATTCGGGTGGGAAGAAAACTTGATTTTGTCGTCCAAACTCCCGAATCCTACCGGCGAGATTGGCGAAGCGGTTGTAGTATCCTTCCACCTGCATCAAGAAATTATCGGCTGGCGAGTATTCACCGCCGAGGATGTAGTGCGTGGCTTGCTCAGCGCGTCCCGCCGTGCGTATGCCATCTTCCACCGGCACCCCCATCAGGTGAATCGGTTGATGGTAGATTCCCCACGCACCCCGCAAAACTAGGGCATCTGTCGCTTGCAGTGCCAGCGCGACGCGCGGCCCGACTTCATAACGCTGAACGCCTGTCTCCCGATAGTCCTGAAACACGTAACGTCCACCGACATTGAGAGCGAGTTTTGGATGCAGTTGCCATTCATCTTGCAGAAACGCCTTGAATTCGTTGCCGGTATCCTCAAAATCGACTCGGATTGGTTGATAGACATTGACTCCCGCCTGTCGTTCCCGCACGTCATAATCGTATTGCGCCGCTAGCCATCGCCACGAAATCCCGCTGCGGAAAGTGTGTTGTTCCAGCAGGTTCGCTGTGAGTTCCGCCTTTGTGCCGAGGAAGCGAAAGTCGCGATTGTCAAAATCTGCCTTCCCGGTGGTTCTATCCTGTTGCGCAGTGCCGCCGAAAACATACACATCTGTCCAGTGCGTCGCGCCGAGTTTGTGCCGCCACTTCGCCCACACCGTTGCATTATGATAAAGGGAATCCAAGTTGTTATCAGTGTCATCAACGCGGATGCGGTTCTGATCCCAGCCGTATAACCCGTTGAGCGTGAGCGTGTCTGTATCTGTGAGTTGATACGTCAGTTTTCCGTAGGCATCGGCGTATTGCGGGTTATACATCTCGTCAATATCCATGAGCGCGAGGATGAAATCGACGTAGCCGCGGCGTGCAGACAAGAGCCAGCCGCCTTTGTCTGTAAGCGGTCCTTCGAGCATCGCGGTTGCATTAATCAGGTCCAACCCGAAATTAGCGGAGATTTTCTCGGCGTTTATCGCCTTTGTGGTGATGTCAAACACGCCGGACATTTTCTCGCCGTATGCTGCAGGGAAGCCGCCCATGAACATTTCGGCTCGCTGGATGAGCCCGAGCCCTATCAGCGATACTGCGCCGCCGAAGTCTTGAAGATGGTAGGGGTTATAGAGTTCCATCCCGTCAAGTCTGACAGAGATGTCCTCTTTTTCTCCGCCGCGCACGCTGAACCGCGCGCTGTAATCCGCCGCTACCACACCGGGAAAGATGTGCCCGGCACGCATAATATCGTTGTCAACGAGGGGAATGCGTTCGATCTCCTGTTTTGATAGCGACAGCCGTGCCGCCGTGCCATCGTAAATCGTAAATCGTCCTGGGGTAACGACGATTTTTGGGAGTTGGATGGGTTCTTCCTCCTCTTGCGCGAAAACTACGCCGCCTACAGTTAGCAAAGTTGTCCATCCCCAAAATAGGATGGGAAGCATTAGATATATTGAGAACCGACATCGGGATGTGTCCATTCGGTTGCACCTTTCAAAAAGATTGTTTTTAAGACAGACGCAGATGAACTCGGTGGTAGCCTCTGGCATTTGCGTCCGGATTATTTTAATGCGGGTGTTTCATATTTTGATGTTTTCCCGGTAGGAGAGACCTCCTGGTCTCGATGTAATACCGTAGGGGAAACCGCCTAGTCTTGATATTGTCCGCACAATCCATCGATCGCGGGGGACAGGCCCCCGCGCTACGATAAAAAAACGCCACTTCACCGTAGGGCGAGGGCCTGTCCCTCGCCATGCTTTTCGCTGTCAGACTGCATCACCCCTGTAGGTCAGGATCGCCTGCTCCCGACCCGTTTGTGATCAGGCGATCACAAACTACAGATGGGGAAACACACATCGGGACGATGGACAACGCGGGGGCCTGTCCCCCGCGCTACGATGAAAAAACGCCACTTCACCGTAGGGCTTGGGCCCTCGGATGCCACACGCGCATGCGAGCGGGTTTCCCTCGCCATCGTTCGCGCTCCGGAAAAAACGTCTCTTAGGTCCGTAGGACCTTAATGTCTATAGCGCGCGTGCTAGCGAAGAATCCTAAGGTCCTTTAGGTCCTTAATAGGTTTTGCCAGGTCTGCTCGTTTTTTATTAAGGACCTAAAGGACCTTGACAACGGCACTGCACGTTTTTCTATAGACATTAAGGACCTAAAGGACCTAAAACGCACCTCGTAATGATGGCACTCGCGGGGGACAGGCCCCCGCGCTACGATAAAAAAAACGGTTCTTGAGCCATCGCGGAGGTCTGTCCCCCGCGCTAGGGGAAAATCGAGACCGGGAGGTCTCTCCTACCGAGGATCCCTCAAGACCAGGAGGTCTTTCCTACCGAACACATCAAGATATGAAACACCCTCATTTTAATGCACATTATAGCATAAGATAGGACGGATTGTCAACGTGGTAAGTCCGCGCTCAAGACGATTCAGTTCTGTTCGGGTTCGCCTAATCGCACCCGGGTCAAGAGCAGGCAATCTGGTTTCCCCACGCGGGCCAGGGCCACTGCCGCTTTTTCATTTCAGAACAAAAATCTTGGCAGATTTTCCGAAAAATGCTATACTTTCGTTAAATTTCATGCACGGATGGATAACGAGTTATGCTTTCTACAAAATGGTTCTACGCTTTTGCATGCGTGTGCCTTCTCTTTTCAACAACCACTAGCAGTTTCGCCGCGAAAGGGTTTGATTATCTTCCCGATGACGACACACTCGGCCTTTGGCATTTTGATGATGCCAAGGGGGTAGATGCCTCCGAAAACGGAGTGGAGTCGGACGTTGAAGGGAAAGCGGCGTGGGATGCAAATCAAGATTGGAACAGAGAGGCTAAGCCCGGTAAATCGTTCGTCTTTGATGGAAACACGGTGATTTCGCTCGGAGAAGCGGACGTGCTGATTCCTAAAGTTGCGATTACTATTGAAGCCTGGGTCTACCCTGAGGATTTGTCGGGGTGGCGGCTCATCTGCACGAATTGGGACGGACCGCCGGGTGCCTATCACTTAGGCGTTGAAAACGGCATCGCCAAATTCCATATTAACACCGAGAAAGGCGTGGCGTTTGCAGGCGCAGCGAAACCTCTTGAGTTGGAACAGTGGCAGCACGTCGCCGGCACCTATGATTCCAATGAAATTAAACTCTACATTGATGGCAAAGAGGTGGGTGCGACGAACCACGGCGGAAAACTCGTCGGCGCGGGATTTGATGTCATCATAGGCAGTAAAAATACGCGACAGTTTAATTGGAAAGGCTTGATGGACGAAGTGCGGATAAGCGGTATCGCCAGGGATGCAGACGTGCTGAGCCCAAACTTAGCCGCGCCGCAAGCCGTTGAATTCACGGCAGTCTCTTTGCCAATCCGATGGGGGCAACTCAAACAATGAGCGAAAACGCCGTATCCGCTTTACAACGAGGCATCGCTTTCTTACGCAGACAACAACGCGCAGCGGGAAACTTTGAAGGACAGCTCTCCTCCAGCACCTTTCCTTCTTGCGCTTATGCATGGGTGCAACTCGCCCAAGGCGAAACACCGGACAAATCCCAACTTGACTGGTTTATCGCAAACCAAAACGGCGAGGGGAAATGGGGTTTGGATGTCGCGAACATCTCCAATACGGAAGCAACGCTGTTTGCGAAACTCATCTTGTCAGAGACGCATCGGCGCGAACCGAACGCTGTCCCAGCGGAACTGCTGGAATCAATTCCGCCGCACCCACTCAACTTGGCACTCGTCAAATTGGCTTACGCCGATTTCAATCAATTTGACTGGAACGAACTCACCTTCTCAGAAAAAGCGTTGCCGTTGATGAAAATGGCGAAGCGGTTAACTAAACTCCCTTTCCTTCGCGGCAGGCTGCAGCCGCCGAGGCATCGTTTGCCCCCGGTCGCGATGTTCAACACGCCGCTGTTTGACGAACTGTTCATTGCAGAACAACATACCCTCGTCCCGGTCTTCCTCATGATCGAACTGCAGACGAAAAAGCGGCCGGAACTCATCGCATCGCTTGCGGCGTGGCTGAAAGCGCGCGTGCTGAGCGATGGCAGTTGGTTTCGTGTAAACTATATCACCGCGCTTTCGGTATTAGCACTGATTGCATTGCAGAAAGAGGGTTCGCAATCCGATGAGGAGATTGCGGGGCTCATTGCACGCGGCATCGCGTGGCTGCGTGCGACGCAGAACCCTGACGGTGGCTGCAGGGAGGCGGTGAATCTTAATGTCTGGGATACCGCGCTGAGTATCATCGCGCTGACCGAGGGGCACGCCGAAACAGCAACGGGCAACGATAGAAACGATAGAAACGATAGAAATGGTGGTGAAATTTTGGAAGATGCGGCGCAATGGCTGGTTGCGCATCAAAATTCCGATGGTGGATGGGCATTTTCGGGATTGCGCGATAGTTCACTTCCTAGCGATGCAGACGATTCGGCTTTGGCGACGCTGGCATTAATTCGGGTAACCGCCGCTCCCACCGGGATAGAGGATGCTATCCAGCGGGGCATCGCTTGGTTGAAGGCGAATCAAGGGGCTGATGGCAGTTGGAGCACCTATCAACCCGGGCAGGGTGATGTCGGGTGTGTCAGCATCACGACGCATGCGATAGAGGCGTTGCTCGCATCCGGTGAGAATGAGGCGTGCATTGCGCGCGGCATTCGCTGGCTACGCGCCGAAATTCAGAGCGACGGCTATTGGCAAGATCTTTGGCTGGCGAAGCGGACATACGGCACGGCGTGCGCCATCATCGCTCTTCTTAAAACAGGAATGACGGATGCACCGGAGATCATGCGAGGCGTGCGTTGGCTGGAAAGCATGCAAAATGCTGATGGCGGCTGGGGTGAAGATATGTTCGGTAACCCTACCGGTAGCACGGTGGAGCAGACGGCGTGGAGCACTTACGCGCTGTTGTTAGCTGATAGCGCGCCTACCGGTGGAGCTGCCCAAACCGGCACTGCTGCACAGAAGGGAATAGACTATCTCTGTCGGCATCAAACGGAAGAGGGTTCGTGGCAGGAAAGTTGCGTTGGTATCTATTGGGAAATCATCGGTGGTTACGCCGACCCGATTAATGCTTCCGTTTTTCCGTTGTTGGCATTGCATCAGTACACGCAGGGCATGCAAAAAATATAACCCCTCGAATCCGTAGGGGATCCGGTGGAGATCAGGCGATCGCCACCTACAGAAAAATATAACCCCCCGAATCCGTAGGGCGAGGGCCTGTCCCTCGCCAGCGTCCGCGTAATCCAACATTCGCGGGGGACAGGCCCCCGCCCTACGATGAAAAAATGCATGCCCGCGTTCACGAACAAAAAACGCCCCTTTCACCGTAGGGCGAGGGCCTGTCCCTCGCCATGCCGCGATCGCCGCGCTGATTGTGTTTATTATTTTCACCGATTTGCAGGTTTTTGTCAATTATTTTGGACGACTATGATCGCGAGGGACAGACCCTCGCGCTACGGTGAAAAAACGCGCGCCTTTACGTTCGCGAGGGACAGGCCCTCGCGCTACGGTGAAAAAACACGTGTCTTTACGATCGCGGGGGACAGGCCCTCGCGCTACGATGAAAAAACGCGTGCCTTTACGATCGCGAGGGACAGGCCCTCGCGCTACGGTAGGAGAAAAGCCCCTCTTCACCGTAGGGCAAGGATGGCAAAGACCTGTCCCTCGCCATGCCGCGACCGCGAAGAACATTCCCCCATCCAACGACTGTTTAACATGAATTCCATCATCATCCCCGTTCTAAACGAAGAAAAAATCTTATCGCAAACCCTCAATCGGCTTCAACCCGAATTGGCGAACCATGAACTCATCATTGTTGATGGCGGCAGCACGGATGCTTCGGTGAGCATCGCGCAAAAATTCGGGAAGGTAGTCTTTTCCGAACGCGGACGCGCGAAACAACTCAACGCTGGTGCCGCAGCGGCGACCGGGGATATTCTCATTTTCTTACACGCCGATGTTTGGCTGGAACCGGGCGCGATGGCCGCCGTAGAAACCGCGCTCGCCAACGGGGACATCGGCGGCGCATTCCGACAAAAGATTGACTGCAAGCATTTTTTATATCGGTTCATTGAGGCAGCCGCCAACTTTCGGGCAAAACGGTTGCGGGTGTTTTACGGCGATGGCGGCATTTTTCTGGCGCGGACCCATTTTCAGCAGATTGGCGGGTTTCCTGACGTTCCGATTTTAGAGGAAATGGGATTTTCAAAGGCACTGCGCCGACTCGGCAAAACCACCCTCATTTCACCGTGTATCCATATCTCACCACGGCGCTGGGAAGAAGGTGGGCTCGTCAGGACGACGTTGAACAATTGGCTGATAACGCTGCTCTATTTTCTGGGGGTTTCGCCGGAACGGCTTGCGAAGTTGTATCGGCACATTCGGTAGGTTGAACCATCGAGACCAGGAGGTCTCTCCTACTGTTGAGACGCAGGAGGTCTCTCCTACTGACGCTTCATTTTACCCCAGACCGTGGTTAACTGCGATGCTTTCGGCGCAACGGGCAACGCTACTTCGTCAAACCAGTCCGCATCGGTATTGTTTCCCTTGGTTGTGAGTTGTATCGGTTTCCCGCGTCCTGTCACAGCGACTTTGTAGAGCTGCGTCCGTCCTCCCTCTTTTCTCTCATACAGGATCTCATCGCCGTGCGGGGACCAGGTTGGATGATTGACAATCCGATCTTTCACGAGATGCTTCACCTGAACGCCATCGCGAGACGTAATGTAGAGCGACATCTTATCGTCTACGCGCAGCGGACCGACTTGATTCCGCGGCCACTTGAAGCCGGCAAACGCGAGCCCATCACCGGCAGGAGACCAGGCGGGGTGTTTCATGATATACTTTTGTTCCCGAAGTAGCACATCTACGCTGCCTGTGTAGACATTGATGAGGTAAATATCCATACTCCCTCCCCAACCGTAGGCGATTTCTGTTCCATCAGGTGACCAGGTTGGATAGGCATATCTCCAATCAATTCGCGCCAATTGTTTGGCACCTGCGCCGGTGCGAGTCGCAGTCTTTATCATGTTTTTGTCGTGCCGCACGTAGGCAATCTGGATGTTGTCAGGAGACCAGGTGGGTTCGGCGCGGTGTCTCGCGTTTTTAAAGACAGGACGCACTCTACTTCCATCCGCACGCATCAAATATAAATCCGGTATCCTGTCGCGAGTTGACACAAATAGGATATGCTTGCCATCGGGGGACCAGGCCGGGTCAAAATCTTCCGCAGGGTGACGGGTTAAATTCGTCTGTTTGCGTCCATCGGGATTCATGACGTAGATGTCTCTGTTCCCATCTCGGTTTGAGGTAAAGGCAATTTTGTGTTGGGTTCGCGCGTGTGCATGTAGACACAATAGGGAGAGGATTAGGACGCAAAAAAGCGTTAGACAGAGAGGTTTCATGATGAAAAGAAAATGAGTGCCGGGAGGGCACGATGCCCTCCCGAACGCGAAATTAGCGCACCTGTTTAATCGAACCCCAGGTTGTCGCTAACTTGTTCTTGGCTTCGACATCAAACGTGCCGTTTTCAGCGAGCCAGTTGTTGATGAACTCGGCGACACCGACACCACGGATGTCGGGCTTATCGGCCCACACCGGGGCACCGAGCTGCCACATCGCGGCAATCATGCCAGTGCCATCTTTTCCAGGCGTTTTACTGACTGCCACCGCCGGGTCTGCCGTGTTTTTATCCGATTGTGCGAAAACGACGACATCCCAATCTGAACCATCAAACTGTTCAAGATGCCACGGACGGGTGGATTTGAAAGGCTTCATCGAGGGAATAGCCTTTTTCCCGATGTCTGTCGGTTCCGAATTACCACCCCGGTCGGCGAAGGTGAGGTTATCAATGTCAAAGACATTTGCGGCTCCCGCTGCGCCATTATCGGGGCTCCGAACGCCGCCTTCGTAGCTCATGTAGAAAATCCAGTCGGCGACGTTAATGACGACGTTGCCTTCTTCAACGAAGTTTTCCACGTTAGAGCCATCAGGCTTTTTGTTCGGGAACGGATACAACGCGCTCGGTGTTGTGCCGCACGCGAGGATGATAACGTCTTGCTGCCCGTTGCCGGTATGTTCAACGCACCACTGCGCGAGTGGGGAATTGTCACCCTCTTCGTCGCCATCACCGAAATCTTCGATGCTGTTGAAGAGTGCCTTGATACCGGCATCGTTCTTGATCGCCTTAACATTTTCTGCTACCGCACCGTCGGAAATCCAACCGGGATTCGTCGGGCCGGAGTAAAATGCCAAGTCATTGGCTTGAACGATAGCCATGCTGCTCATGAGAGCAAAAATGGCTAGACACACATAGAATTTCATGATATGGAATTCCTCCTAGTTGTTGGAGCGGTTCGTTAGGAACAGCTCTATTTATCTTTATCGGACAGACGTGGCACCGTTTCCCATGTAATAGGCGCGCTAGTTCAGTGGCGCGGCGCAAACCGCGCCTACTAACTAGCGTCTGTCCTGTCGATCGAATACTAGCGACCGGATTTGATTCGTCCCCAGGTTGTCGCTACTTTGTCCTGGGCTTCTACCGGGGTTGTGGTGATTTCGCCGTTTTCAACGAGCCAGTTGGCGATAAATTCAATAACGCCGGCGGCTCTCGGGTCATCGCCTTCCCAGTCTGGTTGTGCTTTCTGCCACATCGCGGCGATAATACCGCCGTATGTCTGGTTCACGGCGACGGCCGGGTCTGCAGAATTCGGGTCATCGTTTGAAATAGCAAACGGGGTGACTTCCCAATCCGTGCCTTCAAATTGCTCAAGGTGCCACGGCCGGTCAGACTGAAATTCCACGAGCGAGGGGATATATTTACTCCCCATGTCTGTGGGCACCGCCGGGCCGCCCCGGTTGCCGAAACTGAGTCCCGGTATATCAAACACGTTAGCGGCACCGTCCGCGCCGTTATCAGCACTTCGCGAACCGCCTTCGTAACTCATATACAGAATCCAATCGGCGACGTTGATGAAGACGTTCCCGTCCTCAACGAAGTTCTCGATGTTGGACCCGTCGGGATCGGCGTTTGGAAATTGGTAAATCGCGCTCGGCGCGGTGCCGGAAGCAGCGATGAAGACATCCTGCTGGCCGTTGCCTGTGTGTTCCTGCATCCACAGGCCGAGTGCGGAATCGTATCCGACTTCGTCGCCATCACCGTAAACGTTGATGGTTTCAAAGATGGCTTTCATATCGGCATCGTTTGCGACGGCCTCACCGTTCGCGATGGCGGCTTCCTGCGAGATCCAGCCGGGGTTCGTCGGACCCGAGTAGATTGCCAAGTCCGCCGCGGGCGCGTTGGATAAGCCAATGAGTGAAAGCGATAAACTCAGTATCGCTACGAGGAAAATTTTTCGCATGAATCAGCTCCTTTTGCATCCAGTCTGCGCAAAACAGATTGCGCAGAACAGGCAAAACAGAATAGCCCGCGACAAAACTCCCCGTGTGATACGGAGAGTGCGCGGGCACAATGATAGTGACAGGACGGCAGCAGCTGCCGACGCGTCGTTATGATAATAGGAAGAGTAATAGTTGTTAAGTGAGGGGGGGGTGGTTAGCGATGCGTCACGAGCGTTACGGACACGGTGAGGCGCAAAGAGGTGTCGTCCCCACGATGCGTGGAGCCTTCCTTGCACGTTCCCTATTTTCACTGAGGTTTTGACACTGCAGTTTTTCACGCTCGTTTTCCCGTTCGTTATCGCTTGAGTTCTCCCCACGTCACGGCGAGTTTGTCATGGGGTTCAACCGCGAGGTTTACCCCGTTAGGATTATCGTAAAGATAGACGTTGTCAATATAGTAGTGCTGGAGTTGGTTCGTATGAATCCCGAGCACCCCCATCGGATGGAGGTCCTTCGGGTCACTCCATTCTACTACTTTTTCAAAGACGAGCGCGCCCTGCCTCTTGATGAAGAGTTGGAAGTTGTTCCCATCGCCAAGCAGCGAGAGCGTATACCACTCCTTGCTTACAACCTGCATCGGGAATTCGGCCCGATGGTCCCGATATTCAGTCCAGGTCCCCCGGTCGTTTCCTTCGCGTTTATACCAGCGTGCGGAATTCGGGCGACCGGCACCGTCAGCCGGCGTGATGATCAGTTGATAGAAATGGTAGTCCCTGTCAGCGCGAAACAAGAGTTCCATCTTGCTCGGGAACGGATCAACCAGCAGTTGGAAATCCAGTTGGAGCCCGAAGTTTTCAAACTCTATCTTGCCGTACCCGAAGTCGACTTCGCCATTTCCATCGCCGGCAATCCGGTGGATTTCCAGTTTGCCGCCCTTCACATCCCACGATTCTTTCTGGCCTTCCCAGAAATTATTTTTCAATTTGCCTGTGAAGTCATCTGCCATGAGCAGGCCCGCCTCACTCTGCGGACACAGCAAAAGCACAGATGCTAGCAGGCAGGAAAGAATAACAATCTTTCGCACAGCGATTTCCTCCGTTGAAATAAGCATTATTGTTGACATACTCCCTACACGCTAAAGCGTGGGGATTCAATGGTGTCGGTATCCCGTTGCTTCGTGTGGAATTCTGCGATGTGTGCGACCGACCGCACGCGTGAGATGCGCGGTTACCCGCGCCTGACACTCACTCTCACACTAGACTGATGCCCCGCCTAGATGATGGGTGGTAGATAACCGAACGATGCAGCATGACCCGACTTTCGCTCAGTCATCTACCGTCGATGTTTTACAGGGTCTCACCTGCAACCCGCCAACGCCTCTTTCCACAGAGACAGATAGGCACCGCGACTTAGAATGCCGCGGGTGGAAACGCCTATCTGGCAGGTTATAGATATTATACCACATTTCTTTTTGGAATGCAAGTCTTTTTGATTTCATACCGTTAGCAATGTCTACATCCCGCAGTCTGAAGACTGGGGATTTGACATCAAAGATGATATTAATTATAACGTATTGGAACGGCATTTGTCAAGTTTTTTTGCAAAATTCCGCGAAAAATGTTATTTTTTTTATGAGACATGCCAAATCGAAAAAAGTTCGTGAAAGGATAGAGTATGCAATTGAAACGTAAAACCGTAGAGCGTTGGCTGCAAACCGTGCTCGCTTTTGTGCTGCTGAGCATTAGCGTGACATGCCTTGCGGCGTTACCGCCTGCTATCGTCAATGAGAACGATGGCGGGGAGATGGTGCTGATTCCGGCAGGTGCCTATCTCATGGGAAGCACCTCGGAACAGACTGCCGCATTGGTGGCGAAAGACGCGCGCCTCTCCCCCGATTTTTTCCACGCCGAAAGTCCGCAGCATTCTGTCCAACTCTCCGATTTCTACATCGACCGGCATCCGGTGACGAATGCGCAGTATGCCGCTTTTATGGCGGCGACCGGGCATCCCGCACCGAAGTATTGGACAGACGCGCCTCAGATGGGTGCGGCGGAACCGTTTCCGATCGGCGCGCGGCACGGCAGTCACCCTGTTGTCGGTATCTCTTACGCCGATGCTTTGGCATATTGCAAGTGGACAGGGAAACGGCTCCCGACAGAAGCGGAATGGGAGAAGGCGGCGCGCGGCGGACTCGTCAATCAGCAATATCCGTGGGGCAATGAACCCTCCCGTAATTATGCCAACACCGGCGGCGTATGGGGAAAAGATAGGTGGTTCTGGACCGCGGTTGTCGGCAGCTTCCTTCCCAATGCTTACGGCTTGTCTGACATGGCAGGCAACGTGTTTGAGTGGTGCGCCGATTGGTATGCCGCCGATTACTATCCGCAGAGCCCATCTCGCAATCCGCGGGGCCCTGAAACCGGACAGACGCGCGTTCTCCGCGGCGGTTCGTGGAGCAACAATATCTTGGGCATTTATCAGATGCGGTGTGCTTATCGCTTCCATGCGCGTCCTGATACTCGCAATCTGATTATTGGTTTCCGCTGCGCGTTAACGCCTTAATCCGGTAGGAGACCTCCTGGTCTCAATTCCCCCGCCGTATCGGGACAAGGGCCCACCTCTGTAGTTCGGGAGCACCCGCTCCCGAACAGGTCAGGATCTGTTTTTTTTCGTAGCGCGGGGGCCTGTCCCCCGCGATCGTTGCATGGCGAGGGACAGGCCCTCGCCCTACGGTGAAGGGGCGGCGTTTTTTATCGCAGCGCGGTTGCCTGTTCTCCGCGAGCGGGCGTTTTTTTTCGTAGCGCGGGGGCCTGTCCCCCGCGATCTCCATCGTCAAGAGGCCATCTTAGGTCCTTTAGGACCTACATGTCTATAGCAGCCCGTGTCGGCCCGTTTTCAAGGTCCTTTAGGACCTTAATAAAAAACACGCCGCATCTCAAAACCTATTAAGGACCTAAAGGACCTTAAGCTTCTTCGCCAGCGCGCGTGCTATAGACATTAAGGTCTTACAGACCTTTTTGTTCTCCCCTCTCTGTAGTTTGTGATCGCCTGATCACAAACGGGTGAGGATCGCTTGGTAAATATGCCAGAGCTTCAGGCGATCTTAACCTACAGAGCCTGGCGAGCCAGCGAGCGATGGCGAGGGACAGGCCCTCGCCCCTACGTGAAAGGGTGACCTTTTTTACCGTAGCGCGGGGGCCTGTCCCCCGCGATCTCCATCGTCAAGAGTGGCGTTTTAGGTCCGTTAGGACCTACATGTCTATAGAAAAACATGCCGGCTCACGTCAAGGTCCGTTAGGACCTTAATAAAAAAAACACGCCGCATTTCAAAGCCTATTAAGGACCTAAAGGACCTTAGCGTTTTTCACAGCCTCACGTGCTATAGACATTCAGGTCCTACGGACCTGAAGAGAACCAGAGACGTTTTTCCAGAGAGCGAACGATGGCGAGGGATGGCGTTTTTTTTCGTAGCGCGGGGGCCTGTCCCCCGCGATCTCCATCGTCAAGAGGCCATCTTAGGTCCTTTAGGACCTACATGTCTATAGCAGCCCGTGTCGGCCCGTTTTCAAGGTCCTTTAGGTCCTTAATAAAAAACGCGCGGACCCAGCAAAATCTATTAAGGACCTAAAGGACCTTAGGCTTCTTCGCCAGCGCGCGTGCTATAGACATTAAGGTCTTACAGACCTAAGAAGCGTTTTTTTTCGTAGCGCGTGGGCCCTCGGATGCGATACGCGCATCCGAGCGGGTTTCCCCCGCGATCGTTACATGGCGAGGGACAGGCCCTCGCCCTACGGTGAAGGGGGCTCTCTGCCGCCCTATTGCATCGAGACCAGGAGGTCTCTCCTACCGGGGAAAACAACATCCCCCTCACAATTCAATCAATTCATCAACGCCTTCAACAATTTTCAAAAACCGATTCACTTTGACACCGGAAAAACGATGCACGGTGCCACTAGGCCACCGAATCTCCAATGCCACGTTATCTCTCATCCCCAAGCCGAAATGCACGCGCAGGTCGTTTTGTGAGAGATAACTTGAACCACTCCGCACCTCTCTCACTTGACGATGCTCACCAGCCGTGAGGACGACACGCGCACCGATGGATTTGCCGCGCAACGTGAGAATTAACCAATTCCCCATGCGAGCTCCGCCATCGTTCCGTAAAATATCCACGCTATCGCCGACATTGGAGACGACGATATCCAGATCTCCATCGTTATCCAGGTCCCCCACCGCGCTGCCGCGACTGGAACGAATTAACGCCAACCCTGAACCGCTCTCCTCGGCGACATCGATGAACGTGCCATCGCCTTTGTTCCAAAAAAGGTGGTTTCGCTGCGCATACGTCGTTGAACTATCGATGAGCGTGACGTTGTCGTGGATATGTCCATTCGCGACGAAAATGTCCTGAAACCCATCCTGGTCAAAGTCAAAAAAATTCACACCCCATGCTAAATAGGGGAGGCTGACGGTTGCGGTACGCGAGGCATCTGTCCTGTCCGTGAAAAACCCATCGCCGTCATTGTGATAGAGCGTGTTGGTTTGGTGCTGGAAGTTGGTAACCCCGAGGTCAAGGCGCGCGTCGTTGTCGTAATCACCGAAGGCGACACCCATGCCGTTTTCAACTAGACCGTGCTCGCTGAGCGCAACGCCCGCGAGTTGACTCTGCTCCTGAAACTTACCGTTCCCATCGTTGACATAAAGGAAATTGGCATCGGCATCGTTGGCGACGTAAAGTTCAGCATCACCATCGTTGTCAACATCGCCGAAGGTTACGCCTAAGCCGCGCGCCGCAAAAGTGCCAAACCCAGCCTCGCGCGTCGCTTCGGTAAATGTGCCATCGCCGTTATTCCGAAAGAAAACGTCTTTCACGCCGTGATATGCACGCGGACTGCAGTAGACCAGGATGCCGTTGACCCGGCACGGCGTATGCGTTTCCACTGAAAATGTAACGTAGTTCGCGACGTAAAGTTCCAGGTCTCCATCAGCGTCCACATCTGCGAAGGCACAGCCTGCGCTCCACGCCGGCACCTCAACGCCTGCCGCCGCCGTTGTATCGGTAAACGTCCCATCACCGTTATTCCGATAAAGCACGTTCGGACCGAAGTTCGTCACGTAAATATCCAGCCAACCGTCATTATCATAATCGCCGACGCAGACCCCTACCCCGTAACCGCGATGTCCCACGCCGCTCGCTTCAGTAACATCAACGAAATGCCCGTTGCCATCGTTGCGATAGAGACGATTCATCGCCGTAGGAGAGACCTCCCGGTCTCGATTCCCCGTAGGAGAGCCCTCCTGGTCTCGACTCCCCCCGTATCGGGACAAGGATGTCCCTCCTACCCGGACATCAGTAGGAGAGACCTCCCGGTCTCGACTCCTCCCCGTAGGAGAGCCCTCCTGGTCTCGATGTGTTTCGTATCGGGACAAGGATGTCCCTCCTACCCGGACATCGGTAGGCGCGCCCTCCTGGTCTCGATGCAACCTCCCCGTAGGAGAGACCTCCCGGTCTCGATTCCCCCCTGCATCCAAATTCGCGCCGTTAACGAGATAGATATCGACATCGTCATCGTTATCGTAATCAAACAACGCAACCCCAGAACCCAGCGTTTCAACGAAATACTTCTTGTAGCTGCGGCCATCTACGTGCGTGAAACTAACGCCGCTTTGCGCAGTTACGTCTGTGAATGTGACAGCCGGGCGCGCGTTCGCATAAGAAATAATAAGAGAGATGGAAATGAATAGGTATCCGATTTTCATAGGCGCAGTTCCGGCAATCCCTCCACAATCCGCAACGTCTCCAAACTCACCGTAATCACCGAACCGATGAGTTCCACGAGATACCGCGGGCGCGCCGCATCGTTCGGATCGTTGACAATGCCACTCCGTTTATCTGTCTTCACCTGATACTGATCGATCACCCACTCCAACGCTGAACGGGTGCCGAGCCGATACGCAAACGCCTCTGCCGGAATATCTGCCAACGTGAGATACTCGTTATATTTCAGTTGCGTTTTGTCCTTGGATAACCGCATCCGTTCCACGCGCAAGTCAAGCGGCGCATCAGGTTTGGTGATGAAATTGAGCGGATACTGGGGCGATGTCTCATAATTGAGGTGCAGTTCGGCGAGTTGCGCACCGGCGTTCGCGAATGCCCAGAAGTCCTCGGCATAGGGGATGTGCGGTAAATCGCGCTTCATGTCGGCGGCGTAACGTTCGCGATATTCGGGATGGTGCAAGACAGCGTAATTATAGTGGAAAATATCCCACTTTGTGATAGTGGTATCGCCGTAATGTGCGCGGAAGTCTTGCAACGCCCAGTCGGTGATGTTTTCGCGGCGGTTAGTGCCATCTTCATCGTAAATATAGAAGGGGAAGCATTGTGAACCGCTTTGCGGCATGCTGTCGCAAATTTTGTTCGTCATGAGCGCGAACATGGGCCAGTCTTGCCCCGTTTTGAGCCAGATGACCTGGTTTTCTCTTTCGGTATCAAGAATGGGAAAGATAGAGGGAAATCTCCCAACCCGTTCGTTAAGCGTTCTGTCAAAATAGAGAGTTGACTTTGTAAACGGACGATAGAGGGTTGTCCGAATGTTCTCGGGCACGAATTCAATGGGCATCCCTTTTTCCAATGCCGATTTCAGTTTGGTGCTCCACTTGATTTTCGTGCCATCGGTATTCACGAAATTATCGACATCGACATCCTGAACTGTCCGCCGTTTCCATTTGCCCTCTTCTGCATGGTAGAAGTCGAGCATCTCGGTTAGTTTTTCGGTGAGAGTCTGTCGGTTGAAGTTGTAAACCCATGCATCGCGACTTGTTGTAACACCGAGGCTAAACGAGTGGAAGATCACTCCCTCTGCTTGTCCCTTCGTGCGTTTGGCTGATTTACTACCTATCGGGATGAAGGTTGTCCATTCGTCGCGGAGTCCTTCGGTGAGCCACGTGTGCCGTTCGTCAGGCGTGAGTGTTTGCCACGGGATATTCCCGAGGTTTTCGACTTGCGCGAGGAAGTCGAATTTCTGGTTTTTGTTCCACGCGTCATCGGTGCGGTAGTAGAAAATACGAGCAGAATTGTCCCTGTTACCGTAGGGCGAGGGCCTGTCCCTCGCCATGTCATGATCGCGGGGGACAGGCCCCCGCGCTACGGTAGAGAGCGGTTCTTCTGCGTCATGATCGCGGGGGACAGGATTGTCCCCGTTACCGTAGGGCGAGGGCCTGTCCCTCGCCATGTCATGATCGCGGGGGACAGGCCCCCGCGCTACGGTAGAAAACGGTTCTTCTGCGTCGCGCTCGCGGGGGACAGGATTGTCCCCGTTACCGTAGGGCGAGGGCCTGTCCCTCGCCATGTCATGATCGCGGGGGACAGGCCCCCGCGCTACGGTAGAAAACGGTTCTTCTGCGTCATGCTCGCGGGGGACAGGCCCCCGCGCTACGGTAGAAAACGGCTCCTTCGCCGTGTTCTTGACGAAGATGTTGATGCTTACGCCGACCTGGATGCCGAAGACGCTTGCATCGGAGACGAGTTTACCTCGCCGCGCATTTCCGCCGAGGTCGAGGATATAGATCTCGTCAAAATCGGTGGCAAGATGCTTTCGCATTCCATCAAACGCCTTTGCGTCAAGAAAACCGTTGTTCGTCACTAAGGCGACGATACCCGACTTGCCGATTCTGTCCGATGCCCAGCGAATCGATTTGACATACGTATCGTAGAGTGTATTCTTGGCACTGGCTTTTGAGTCCAAGGCGTAGGTTTCCCGCAGTCGTTTGTCCATCGCGGGATACTTCCGATTTTGGTTGTTATCGTTCGCGTTCTGCTGTCCGACGTTATAAGGCGGGTTACCGATAATCACGAACATCGGTGCAGTCTTCTGTTTCTCGACGCGCGCCGTGTTTTCGGCGGTTAAGAGGGACAGCTGCCGGTCTTCCGCCAGATCGAACGTGTCGACAAGCGAGATGCCTTCAAACGGGAGATAGGTGTTGGTGGCACTGTAAAACTCGCGTTCGATGTTGAGGCTGGCGATGTAATACGGTAGCAACAGCACTTCGTTGCACCAGAGTTCGGAACGATATTTCGCTTCCAGTTTGAACGTGTCAATTTCGCGCATCAGGCGGACAATGAAATTGCCGGTGCCGACGAACGGATCGATGATATGAACGCCTTCATCGGAAAGCGAACGTCCGAACTCGGTTTGGAGGAGATGGTTTACGCTCTTCACCATGAAGTCAACGATAGGTTGCGGCGTATAGACGATGCCGTGCGTATCGGCAACGTCGGCGGATGCGCCTTGGAAAAATTGTTCGTAGACGGTATTGAGGAAGTGCTGCTTCTGCGAGAAATCGACGAGGGTGGCTGCCTCGCGTTCGATTTCGCGATAGAACCGGTCGAGGCTTTGGAGGAACTCGCCTCGGCTAAACGCCTGCGCTGCAAGGGCATCGATGACCTTTTCGATTTCGCGGGCGATGATATTGCGGCGCGTGAAATCAGGATTGTTAAACACCGTGCGGAAGGTGCGTTCTGTCAAGAGATGCTGGACGAGCATCTTCTCCACCGCCGCTTCGGAGAGGTTGGGGTTGATGGCGGTTTGGCAGAGTTGATGGAAATCGGCGAATGCGTTACGGAATTGCGGGTTCGTTTCGTGTTGCGTCCGGATGAGACCCGCGACCTCGCGCTCCAGTTCCGGCACGAGGGTTTTGAATTCGGCGACGGCGGCTTCCCACTTGGCGGCGTTTTCGCGTTCATAGCCGAAGAATAGTTGTAAAACATCGACGAGAGTGCCCGGGTCGGTGATGTCCGCGTCCAGCACTTCCTTGCCGTTCTGATAGAGAATGGCGCGTTCCGGCGTTTGGAAGAGGATGTTGTCCTGTGGGTAATCGGCATCGAACTTGGTTTGGATTTCGGCACGGAGGTTTCCGTGAACGCCTTTCGCCTCCCAAGTGCCGCGCGGTAACCGGTGCCGGTCGAACAGCATGCCATCTAAACGGATAGGATTTCTGCCGGGGACGCGAAGCGTTTGCTCACAGATGAGCGTCCACTTTACCTGTCGTGCACAGGTTTCCAGCAGTGTTTGGAAGGCGGCGCGCACGGCGGTCTCGTGCGTGGCGCGCTGGTGCCGGTATTCGTCCAGCGCGGTGTAATAGGTAGTCACCACTTTGTGGTGCGGTTTGAGATTCAATGTCGGCATATTTTCTCCTATGCAGCGTTCGGGAGTTGTAACGTTGTGCGGATAGCGTGGCGGACTTCAGTGCAGATATACACGGCATGTTCAACCTCCGCTTCTGTTGCATAATAGGTTTCATAGCGGACATCCATGGCGTGTGGTTTGAATCTCTCGAAGTCAAGCCGCCATGCGCGCCACTCGGGGCGCGTCGGGACGATCAGATTCAACAATTCGTTTAAATCGTGCGTCCGCGGCACCGGCAAGTTTGCCTCTTGTAGCCACGCCTTGAGGTATTTCTCGATACACATCTGCGCGTGGGACCAGATTAAGTCATAGAGTTTGGATGTCAATGCCTGTTGAAACCGCTCGATTCCTGCCCAATGTGATTCGGCTGGCCTCACTTTTTCGAGCGTCAAGGGATTGATAACCCCGTTTTCCTCCCAGATGGGCACCAAAGCATCTTCGGCGAGTTCTATCGGCGGCAATGCGTTTTCTGTGTCGTAAAGCACGCTGCCTTTTTCGATTACCTCTCGCAGAAACCAGTCGTTGTGTGAGACGCGATACGCAATATCTGCAGGTGAACGGACGAGTAAGTCCATCGGGAACCGCTGCGGAATACGCCGCTGAATCTCGTTTCTTTTCTCTCGCCGTTCTGTCTCGGTGACATCCATCACCACGAACAGGTCGACATCCGATTCTTCTGTCGGCGGGTTGCCATACGCGTAAGAACCGAAGAGGATAACCTGCAGCGGCGCGAATTCGCGGACAATGTCATCGCAAGTGGCTTGAATCTGTTTTGCGGAAATCATGAGGTTGTATCTCCGTTGTTCGGGAGTTGTAGCGTTGTGCGGATAGCGTGGCGGACTTCGGTGCAGATATGCACAGCATGTTCAGCGTCTGCCTCCGTCGCGGAATAGGTTTCATAGCGGACATCCACGGCGTGTGGCTTGAATCTCTCGAAGTCAAACCGCCATGCATGCCACTCGGGGCGCGTCCGCACAATCAGGCGCAACAACTCGTTTAAATTGTGCGTCCGAGGCACACGCAGATTCGCCTCCTGCAGCCACGCCTTCAGGTATTTTTCGACACACTGCTGCGCGTGGAAACAGATTTGATCGCGGAGAGGTCTGGGTGCCTGCTGCACCAGTGTCAGCATCGTATCCCAATCATCCTCAGCATTCTGCACTTTCTCGCGTGTCAATGGATTCATGGTCCCGTTTTCTTCCCAGACCGGCACCAAAGCATCCTCGGCGAGTGTCATCGGCGGCAATGCGTCTTCTGTCTCGTAAAGCACGTGCCCTTTTTCGATTACCTCGCGGAGGAACCAGTCGTTATGCGAGAAACGATACGCGATATCCTCCCGCGAACGAACCTGCAAATCGAGAGGGAAACGTTCGGGGATACGTTCTTTAATCTCGCATCGCTGCTGCCACGTCTCTGATTTTAGAATATCCATCACAACGAGCAGATCGATGTCGGAGTCTTCAGTTGGCGCGCCATATGCGTAAGAACCGAAGAGGATAACCTGCAGCGGCGCGAATTCGCGAACGATGTCATCGCAGGTGGCTTGAATTTCTTTTGCGGAAATCATGAGGTTGTGTCTCCGTTTTTTTTGGGGTTTTGATTTTAGTATAACATGCAAAGGTCGGAAATGTCAAGATGTTTTGCAATAAAACGATTTTCGTGGTAAACTGAGGGTGTTTCATAACTCCGTTTCAGAATTTATCCCGCCTTGGAGGGCGGGCGAATACCGGCAGGCATTGGGCCCACCTCTGTAGTTCGGGATCGCCAGATCCCGAACAGGTCAGGATCAGGCGATCCTGACCTACAGAGGAGATGAGGTCTGACACCAAAACGCATGGCGAGGGACAGGCCCTCGCCCTACGGTACCGGATGCCGTTTTTTTTACGCCTCGTTTTAGGTCCTTAAAATCGCCTGTGGATAGGAAAAGATACCATGCGCCAACCTCAACACATCATTCAGATATGTCTCCTTCTCATTGCGCTGTGCGGGAACACCGCGCGAGGCGATGACATGATGTCCCTCTTTGCGCAAGGCATCGAAGAATTAAACGCCGGACAATTGGACGCTGCCCTTGAAACGTTCAAGCAGGTAACGACAACCGCGCCGAATTTTCCTGACGCGCACTATCACCTCGGGCTCGTCTATTATCAGAAGGCACAATTCCGAGAAGCAGTGGCAGCGTTCAAGGAAACCTTGAAATTCCTGCCGCGCGATGTTGAGGCACTCGTCAACCTCGGGCTGGCATATTACAGAGCAGAGGAGGTGACGCAGGCAGTAAACGCATACCGGACCGCGCTGGAAATCCAGCCGCATAACGTTGAGGCACTCAACAACCTTGGACTTGCTTATCAGGAATTGGGACAAGTTGAAGAGGCGATTGCCGCTTATCAGGAGGCGTTGCGGCTCAGACCGGATTTGCCAGAGGTGCAGGCAAACCTCGCGACCGCGGGGGAGTTGCAACGCGGCACCTATTCGCTTGCCGCCTATCGGCATTATCGCACCGGCATGCAGTTGAAGCGCGCGGGACAAACCGAAGCAGCCGTCGCCGCATGGAAACAGGCTATTGCCGAAAGTCCGCGCTATCGACTCGCGCACCTCCAATTGGCGGAAACTTATTTTGAGGGAGGGACATACGAACGCGCAATCTCTGCCTACTTAGCGGCACTTGAACTGCATCCGGATGCTGGGACAGCGATAGAAAGCCACTCTTACAATCGTTCAGATGATGCCGACATCTTCTACAATCTCGGCAACAGTTATCTCTACGCGGAGAAGTTGGAATCGGCGGTTTCGGCGTATCAGCGCGCCGTGGAGATAAACCCGAAGTTGGCATCTGCTTGGG
The DNA here is from genome assembly GCA_965242965.1 of Candidatus Poribacteria bacterium. Lineage (GTDB taxonomy): Bacteria > Poribacteria > WGA-4E > WGA-4E > WGA-3G > AGPOR5. The sequence goes on from OZ251518.1 coordinate 618,293, forward strand.
CGAATATGGGGACGGTGCTTCTGGAATTAGAACGTATTGATGCCGCCATTGCGGCGTGCGAAAATGCCTTGGAAATCGTGCCCGCCGCGCACCAAATCCGAACCACACTGATTTCCGCGCAAGGCATCAAATTGGGCCAGTGGACGATGCAGGCGTATCGCTTGTGGAAGCGCGGGGTTGCTGCCGCAAACCGCGGCGAAACGCAAACGGCAATTGAATTGTGGAGACAGGCGGTCGCGCTGAGTCCAAACTATACCCAAGCATACGAGAATTTGGGATGGACATACTTCACTCTCCAGCGGTTTGACGATGCTATCCAAGCGTGTCAAGCGGCGCAGACCTCTTTCTCCGCGCAGCTCATCACCTTCGCGCGAGAACTGAAGGCTGGAAAATATCCGTTCAGAGCCTATCAACTTTGGGAACAAGGCAGGCGCGCGAGTGCCGCTGGCGAACTTGAAAAAGCAGTCGCGCTCTTGGCACAAGCGGTTGCGAAAGGACCCGAGTTTATTGAGGCGGCCAATACGCTGGCGTGGCTCTACGCCGACAAGTTAGGCACAAACCTCGCGGAAGCAGAAAAATTAGCGCGACGTGCAATTTCGTTATCAGAGGGTGCGGATGTGCCAGACCTGCCGCATTTGCATCACACGCTGGGGTGGATTCTTTACAAGCAGGGACGCTATGTGGAAGCACGCAATGCCTTTGCTGTTGCACTGCGCTATTCCCCGAACAACGCCGAATATCTGTATCATGCCAGTTTAGCGGCGGTGAAAAATGGCGCGACACCGCAGGCGTTGGAATATCTCGCGCAAGCCATTAAACAGGATGCGCGTTGGATAGAGATGGCGCGAACGCAATCGGAGTTTGATGCGATTCGTTTTCAGGCGCGGTTTCGGGCTCTGGTCCCATAAAAGCGTAGGACAAGCGTAGGAGAGACCTCCTGGTCTCGATGCAATAGGGCGGCGGAAAGCCTCCCTTCATCGTAGGGCGAGGGCCTGTCCCTCGCCATCGTCCGCGTAATCCAACGATCGCGGGGGACAGGCCCCCGCGCTACGATAAAAAACGCCCCCCCTTCACCGTAGGGCGAGGGCCTGTCCCTCGCCATCGTTCACGCGCCAGGCTCTGTAGGTCAAGAGCACCTGCTCTTGACCCGTTTGTGATCAGGCGATCACAAACTACAGAGGAGGAAACACACATCATGACGATGGGGATCGCGGGGGACAGGCCCCCGCGCTACGATAAAAAAACGGTTCCCGAACCATCGCGGGGGAAACCCGCTCGGATGCGCGTGTGGCATCCGAGGGCCCCCGCGCTGCGATAAAAACGTCCCCCTCACCGTAGGGCGAGGGCCTGTCCCTCGCCATGTGTTTTTGTGTCAGAGCGCATCACACCTGTAGGTCAGGATCGCCTGATCCTGACCCGTTTGTGATCAGGCGATCACAAACTACAGAGGGGGAAACACACATCATGACGATGGAGATCGCGGGGGCAACCCTCTCGGATGCGCGTGTGGCATCCGAGGGCCCCCGCGCTACGATAAAAAACGTCCCGCTCACCGTAGGGCGAGGGCCTGTCCCTCGCCATCGTTCACGCGCCGGGCTCTGTAGGTCAAGAGTGCCTGCTCTTGACCCGTTCGGGAGCGGGCGCTCCCGAACTACTTTCATGTTCGTAGTGCGGGGGCCTGTCCCCCGCGCTCGGTGCGTGAGGAGGGACATCTATTCCTCCTCTTCTGTCGTCTCCTTCGGCTCAATCAGCTCCATACCGTTGTTTTGCCAATTGTCCGCCTTCTCTTTCAACTTCTCGATGTCCCCCGGATTCTTGATGTCCACGATGTGCGGCGTGATGATAATCACAATCTCCGCGTTCTCAATTTTGGTGTCTGTCTTCTTGAAAAAGCGGCCGATAAGCGGAATATCACCCAGAATCGGGAGTTTCACCTCAACGTTAGTCTGCTTCTGGCGGATAATGCCGCCGACGACAATTTGCTGTCCATCTTCAACATCAATATAGCTGCTGATGGAGTTGTCCTCGGTGATCGGCGCGTTGAAATCCGTGAACTCCACGAAGTTGCTAGCACTGATATTGGCAATGTCCAAGCCAATCGTGCGGGTGCCATCTTCGCTCGCCTGCGATTTGGCGATGTACGGCGTGATATCGATGTTGATGCCGACAGGCGGATCGATGAAATCGTAGTTGAAAAGCGGCTGCGAGACTCCCTCGCCGAGGATGCTGTTCGTATCAACGCTTTGCAGATAGGGGATGCGCCGCCCACTGCTCCATGTAGCTGGCTGGCTATCGCGCGTCAGCAGCGACGGTGTGGAGAGCGTCCGCACCTTGTTCTCACGAATCATCGCGTGGAGCAGTGCCATATACTCATTCGTCGCCAAACTGATATTAAAACCCGAGACTTCTCGTTCAAGTGCCAACTCCGGTGTCAGTTCCCCGACGAGGGGGTTGCCGCGGCGCGGTTCAATGCCGAAAATTCTATTCTCCTCTACCGTCAATTCAATGCCGAGTTTCGTGGTATCGTCAAGCGTGACCTCAAGGATGCGGATGTCTATCCACACCTGCCCGCGCACGAAATCTAATTTGGCGATGAGGGCTCGGACATCGGGGAGATACCGCTGCAGTGTGGTGACAACCAGCGTGTTTGTGTCCTCGTCGGCGTGAACCGTGACTTTGCCGCGCAGCGAGTTAATGTCTTTCTGCTCCATGCGGCCGCCGGTGGCGAAGAACCGGCTAAAACTGAAGCGGTTTTGACTGTCATCGCCTTCCCAAACGTCTTCAAGCACATCCTCAAGTTCTTCGGCGTTGGCGTATTCCAACCGAATCGTCTCTGTCACCTCTTTTTGGCCCTGCGGTGTCGGCACATCTAAGTCCTTGATGAACTGCGTAATGAGGTCGAAGTTACGCTGTGTGGAGGTAGAAATGATGACAGCGTTCAGCGTGATGTAGGGCTCTGCCGTAACATTGCCGGCGAGTGAACCTTGCGTCTGGTTGCGCTGCCGTTCCGCGAGAAAGAAGAAAAAGTTGCCGCTGTCCCCTGAACCCCCTTGGTAAGTATTGTTAATGATATTTGCGATGTTTTCTGCATCGGCGTATTGGAGTTTAAATATCTCAGTGCCCCATTCCTGGTCTGGCATGGCGACATCCACTTTGCTGAGGAGGTCATCGATAACCTCAAAGTTTTGCGCGGAGGTGGATACCATGAGCGCGTTGAGGCGGGCATCGGGGACAATGTGGACTTCGCCCTGGATGCCGAATCCGGTGCTACCACTCGGTTCGCGTCGTGCTCTGGCCCACCAAGGTCTTTCCCTGTCTGCGCCAGCACTGCCGCCTTCAAAAAGGTCTTGAAGACTCGGCGCGAGGGTATCCGCAATGGCATACTTCAGGTAATAGATTTTGATTTCTGTCTGCGTTTGCTCCTGGTCCAGCGCGTTGATAACTTTGTCAATGATAGAGAAATTCCTCGGGTCTGATGCAACGACGACAACGTTCAGCCTGTCATCCCGCGAGACTCTCACGTCACCGACGATGCCTTGATTTTCAACGCCTTGTTCCCGCCGAAACGCGCGGATTTTCGCCCGGTCCCACGGGTCTGCCCTGCCGGTGTTCCGACTGCTTTCGCCGGTGATTACCTCCTGCAATACGCTTGCAACATCTTCGGCGGTGGCGTTCTTGAGACGAAATATCCGAATCTCGGTGCGCAAGGTCGGCGAGATGTCTAACTGACGGATGAGCTCTCGGAGGAGGACCAGGTTCGCTTCAGATGCCTTCACGACAAGCGAGTTGGAGTTGGCATCGGCATAGATTTGCACGGTGCCTTGGAACATTTCAAAATCAGTCCCTTGTTCGATGGCTAGCCGTGCGTCGTCTGCATCGCCGATTCTTTTACCACCGCTCGTCTTCTGCTCGTCTTCCTCTTCCTGAAAGACTCGCGTGAGCATTTGCGCGAGTTCGGTTGCATCGGCGTAAGTTAGCGGGATAATCGCGATGCGCAACGGGAACCGTTCCCCTTCATCGGCGATTTGCAAGATAGAGACGATTCTGCGGATATTGGAGGCAACGTCGGTGATGACGAGCGCGTTCGTGGTAGCCTCCGCGAAAATGACAGCCTGTTTGTTGAGCAAGGGCCGCAACGCTTCCACTTGTTCGGAAGCGACAGCGTTCTCCAGTTGCACAACATAAGTCTGGATTTCGTCTGTCTCCTCCACTTGTGCCGGATCGGCGAAGATGTGGTTAAACGGCACTTTCATCACCATCGCCTTCTCAAAAGTGGTGATGAGGAGCGTGCTGTCAGTGCGAATGAGCGTCAGGTTATACTGCGCGAGGATAGTTTTGATTCTTTCGATGACCTGGTCCAACGTGACGTTTTTGAGATTAATCAGTGAGAACCGTTTATCGCGGAGGTCCTCTTCACTCGCGATGATGGTGAGTTCTGTTTCACGTGACAGCCATTCCAAGAGCCCTTTGAGTTCTTGTCCGGTGAAGTTAAAGTCAAAGCGGATGGCGCGTCCTTCGTCATCAGTTTCGGCGACGCGCATCGGCGGTTCTTGCTGGTTCTGAGCGGGGAGCTCCGCGAGTAGCCCGAGCAGCAGCCCCACACAAACAAGTGAGATGAATATTTTTCTATGTCGCAATGCGTTTGATAACGTCTCTGGTGCAATCATGTTTCTCTCCGTATATCTGTCATCAAGGGTGTTGATGACTCCGTTTTTGGTTTATTTACGTCTTGACACGGTGCGGAACAAGTTTTCCTCGCTCTACACTTTGACATGGCGCAGGACAGGCCCGCGCCCTACGAAATGAAGGTGCCCCTCTCTGTAGGGCAAGATCGCCTGATCTTGACTCCTGACACTTTGACATGGCGCGGGACAGGCCCGCGCCCTACGGACTAACGGCGAATCTGTCAAAAAATACGTGCGATCATCTGCACATTTACGCTCAATGTAGCTTCACGCTGCTGCCTGGGCGCGCCCGGCCGCCCGGGCCTCGCGCCTGTCTCACGCTGCTTTTCCACAGCGATCCTTAAATCTTTGACAGACAACCATTTCGTGCTGGTTTCGATGAGGTGGTTGAGCCGCACCAACTTTTCCATATCGGTTTTGAATTTCATCTCGACGATGTAAGTCTCGGACTGATACGTCGCGGGTGCGAGAGCCAGCTGCTCTACTAGTCTTCTCCGCTGTTCCAGAATTGCCTCAACGTATTCTAACGTCGCCAAAATGAGATTTTCCTCATTGAACGGCATGGTGGGAATGCTAGGCACATTCTCTCCAGCCTCCGCCGCGTGTTGCTGTTGTTGCGCGGTGTAAGCCGCCGCGGCTTTCACTAGCAATTCCAATAGCGTGCTATCCTCTAGGAACTGCACTTCAACCGATGCCGGTGTTCCGCCGATGCCGAAAATGCCGGGGCTCGCAACCGTAGTTCGTTCGTGAATCTGTGACGCAAAGAAACCGCGCTTCTGATTTGCCGCGCCACGCAATTCTTGGACAACCATCGCATGGATGAAAGTGGCGAGTTGAACGCGGATATCCACGGGTATCATCTCCGGCAACGAGGCGAACGTCTGCGGCTTTTTCGCCTTCGCAGTTGCTGTGGCATCTTTTTCGGGTTCATCTTCTCCGAGCCATGCCGACATCATCTTGCCGAACATGTCCTCGCCTGCTGTTAACTCTTTCTCAAGTGCCGCTTTCTCCGCCTCCAAGTGTTTCAGGTAGAGGTAAAGGACGAGATGTTCTCGCGTTTGCATGGAGAGGTTCGTCGTCTGTTTGCCGGGTGCAGGCTTCGTCTGAATCTGATAATTTTGTTGCACGCCAGCGCGTTTGACAAGCGCGTCGATGCGCCGCCGGATTACCGTTTCCGGATGCTCCCGTTTGAAAATGGTGGCAACATTCGGCCGATTCTGAACGGCTAACCCGGTATCCTTGTAGATTTCGGCTTCGACCTTTTCCAGCAGTTTCGCAGCCGCAATCAAATTTTCAGTTTTCTGCAGCTGCGCCTCTTTCGCATCCATGTTGCTGATGGAAAAGATGCCCAAGAACGCCGGTCCGACTTGCATCGCGAGCGCAGCCAAGAGGACGACACCTAAGACGATAAGCAAGACTCGGGTCATCGGGGTTAATTGGATATTGACATCCATGTTGTGTTATTTTTTCTCCTGCTGAGGCGTGTCCTCTTTTTTTTCGGGAGTTGGCGCAACTTCCGTTTCCGCCTTTTCCGCTTTTTTCGTGGGTGCGGCTTTCTCGTCCGCCTTGTCTTCATCCGGTTTGTCTTCTTCCAGCGTTGATGTAGGCGGTTCAATGTCCAATTCCGCTTCCACGTTGGGGTCCAACTCCGCTTCCGCGTTGGGTTCCGCCTCTTCAAATGTTGGAAGTTCCGGTGTCGGATACCGTTTTTGCGCGAACGCTTTCACCGCCGATGCAGAGAGTCCACAGCGCACCTGCACCTGAAAGACGGTTTTCCGATTTTCAGATGCCGATGTGACTTCTCCCAGTTGCACGTTCGTAAATACGGAGGAACGGTTGAGCGCGCTGAACAGGGAGTTGATAGCGTTATGAGAGGCGGCTTCTAGGTTAAAAGTGATACGCGCTTGCCCCGGGTCGTTCAGGTTTGTTACGTTGAGGTTAGTCCAGGCCACCTGCGTCCGGTCGGCGAATGTCGCACTGAGCGCGTGCAAAATGTCCAGCGGCGATGCGTGATGCACCAGCATATCCGTGAGTGCCAATTCGCGCGCGAGCTGTGTTTGGACAGTATCCATTGAGCGGGTGAAATCCGTGAGGCGGATATCCATGGATTCAGCCCGATGCTGATGCAATCGCTGTAGGGTAAGTCCTCCGAAAAGGATGCCGACTGCCATCGCGCCGCCGAAAGCACTTGCAACCAGCACCTGCCGTTTGCGCGTCGTTTGCGTGAGCGTCTGCTCCGCTTCTTTCGGTAGAAGTGAGACGCGCGCGTCCGCGTCTAGCGCGTTGAGCGCGACACCGAACGGGACAGCAAACATATCCCCGTGTTCCTCAAGTCCATCGGCAGACGCGACATCCATCTCCGCGCGCATCGCGCCGAACGGATTCCACAAGCGCGTTGGCATGTTCAGTGCTTCTTCACACACTTCGGCGAGTTCGGGCACTCGCGCGCCGCCGCCACACAGCCAGAGTTCCGGAGTCGCAGGGTGTCCTGCTCCTTCTGTCATCTCGCGTTGCGCTGCTGCGATAGAACGTTGGATTTCACCGATGAACCGCGCTGTCCAGCCTTGCATCGGTGCATCTCGTGCGGAGAGGTGCCGTTTTTCCTCTTCCGCCGTTTCAAAATCAACGTTCTGTGCCTCCATGACGTTTTCTGTTAGGTGGTTGCCGCCGATGCGGAAACTCCGTGAGAAACGCAAGGAGTCGTTCTGCATGAGGCAGAAGTCTGTCTGTCCGGCACCGATGTCAACGATGATTCTGTCCGGCGAACGGGTTTCTTCTAATCGGGACACTTCCGCGATTGCCACCATTGATGGAATCACCGCCGTGGGCAACGCGCCCTTCTGTTTCAACGGTTCCATATACTGCTCAACTGCCTGCCGCCGGGCTGATACCAGTTCCACCGACGTTGCTTCCCCGTTCCGCTGCACGTTGTGATAGGTGAAGATGGCTTCCTCTACCCGGAACGGGAGTTCTGTTTCCGCTGCGAGCGCGACGACGTTCGCGAGCTGCGCATCTGTCGCCGCCGGCAAATTGACGAGGCGTTTGGTGTTCACCAAATGCCGCGGCAGTGCCACGCCGACTTCGGTTTTCTGCCTGCTGAAAATCGCTTGGATGCCGGTGGGCGCGCGGTAAGATAAGCGTGCCCACAGCGCGGCAACCGACTGCATCTTATCTCCGCCTGCATGCGCAATGAGACTGGCATGGACGAGGCGGAGTCCTGCCGCGGTCCGCTCTAATTGAACGATTTTCGCTGTGTTTGTGCCGATGTCTATCGCCACTACCTGATTTTTCGCCATTTTGTCCCTTTAGGGCTTGCGTAAGTCCTATCCTCAGTCCTGCCGCCAATATTGCACGGTTACCGGGTCGCGGCTTCTGTCAAGGATGCCGACGCACGTCGCTATGACTTTGTTGTTCATATCGATGCCGGATGCCTCAATGCGATACCCGTGTGAACGATACGTCACCCAATCCACCATTTCGCGGAACGTGCCAAAATCGATTTCCTGCAACTCCATCAGTTGTGCAATGTCCGTAAAAGGGTTGCCTTGGATACCTTGTTCCGCTAAATCTTGTGCCTGCTGGCTGTCAGCGGGTGGCTCTTCTCGGCGCGCCACGATGGCTTGCGCCTTTGTGTCGTCCATCCCCGGTAACAAAGCCAGCGTTTCCTGCGATGCAGTATTGATGTTAATTAAACCGCTGAGCGTCTCTCCATCTTTTACAGTCAATTTATCAACGATGTTGACGAACTCCTCCTGCGTCAACAACTTTACCTCTTTGAGCGCATCGACGTTTTGGAATGTGCCTTGCGTGTCGCGATGATTCACGATGCGTTCCGCAATGCCTTCGTCAATGCCATCTAACGATTGTAACTCCCCCCTATCGGCAGTGTTGATATTCACCTGTCCGCCGCCTGACTGCTCTTCTTTTCCTTCCTCAGCGTTGCCGCCCTGGCCGCCTTCTACCGTGATTCGTTCTCGGATGTTATTGAAACGTTCGTCGGAAACGGCTTGGATATCTGCTAGTGCAGAGAGCGTCTCAAATTCACGTTGCTGGATGAGCGATTCCGCCTCGGCTTGCGAAAAGACCGGTTGCTCCTCTTTCGTCCGAATCCCGGTGAGTTGCCCTGCATCTGCCGTGTTCACATTGACGCGCGCTTCCCCGTTCGCATCGGTGTTCGCATCTACCGAGTAGACGGTTGCTAAATGAACGAGCCCTGTCGGCGCAAGTGCTTCCTGTGTTCCAAAAGATGTCGGCTGCGATAGCTCTTGTTCTGGCGAGACTGGAAGACTGCTCGCCGGTTGCTGTTCTCCTTCTCCATACAGCAGCTCCTCTGTCATCCCCTCTATTCTGGCGAGATCGCCCACGGTGCGATAAGGTTGTCCCTCCTGAATCTGGTTAGCCAACGTCTGAGTGAGACTATCGTCCGGGGGCGCGCCCGCCAAAGCGAGTAGGTTGAGGATAAGTCCAGCATCTGCCGTATTGACGTTAACTTTTGCCGATTCGTCCGTGACTGCGACGTGATAGGCGATTAGATTTCCCTGTTGGATGCCGTCTTCCACCTGTCCCTCACGCGGTTCTGCCCACTCCTCACCGAGTGAGTCAAACGGTGTCTGGTCTTCACGTAGCACGGCGAGTGTCCATTCAAACCCGGCTTTAGCGGCGTAGTGATACTTGGCGCGTTCCAAAAAGTTCCGCTGCGCGCGCTGTTCCAAGTGAATGGAATAGAGCATCTGCATCGCGAGGATAGAGAGGATAGTCAATATCCACAGGGTTGAGATGAGAGAGAGTCCTTCATCATTCAAGCGGCTTTTTCGCGATGTCATTGCGGTGGCCCTCCCTGTCCTTCTTGTGCGGGTGGAGCTTGCGGCAAAGCAACCATCGTCGTCTGGCTCATCGTGTTGGGCGGCGTTCCCGTTTGCATCTGCGTTGTCTCAACGCTTTGAGGACGCGAATCTTCCCCTTTCACGGTGATTAAAACGCGCACGGCATAAGGGTTGCTGTCTTCCTGTTCCCATGAATCATACCAAGTCCCTTCGTCACCGAGGTATTTCAGATCGAAGTTGACAATTCCGGTGACGAGTGTTGCACTCTGAAAGTAGACAGGCTCGCCGTTTTCGTCGGTTTGTGGGACCGTGCCGGTATCCATCAAGGAACCGATAACCACTTCCGGATTAAGCGCAGTAGTTGTCACCCGGTAAAGTGCTAGTTCCTCTGTCTCTGTTGCGGCGTTCGGGAGTTGGAAGTTGTTCCCGCCGGTGCCTCCCGGCGGCATCTCTGCCCGAACGAAATAGGCGACGCGCTGAACATCGCTCATCAACGGCGGCACAGCCAAACTGCTGCTCGTTTGTTGGCGACTGGCGTTGAGTTGCGCCAAAAACGGATCTGGGGCTGTCCTCACCAACGTGACGAAACTGAGCATATCCCGTTCTCCCGAATCAGAAGGCACGTCTTGTGTGTATAGCACAAAATCGGGCTCTTCCGGTGCGGCTTGGAAGTGCTTCAGATCGGTCGCGAGCGTATCTAACGCTACCCGAGTCCGCTGAGCGGCGAGTATCTTCGCCCCAGTCTGGTGATAGGCATCAAGCGAGGTTTTGAATACGGCATAGGCTGCACCGGCGATAATGGCGAGCACGCTCACAGAGACGAGCATCTCGACGAGGGTAAAGCCGCTTTCATGGGGTGCTGTGTAACGCGTATGCATCCGATGTTCCTCGCTCAGTGGACAGTGGACAGTGGACGCAGTTTTTAACCGCGCCCACCGGTTTTTTATTGCCCCTGCTGTTTCTGCCTATCCGCCACGTATGTGTGCATAGACATTGAACGTTCCTTGCCGAGGTGCTGCCATGATACTGTCATCTGAACCCGCCGCACGCCTTGCACCTCTTCGGATTGGACATCTTCCACGATAGACTGCCACTGATAGCGCGAGTTTTCCCCGAATTCGCCGCTCTCTTCACCCACCTCCGGATAGCCGTTCACCTCAATATCCTCCAGCCGAAATTTGATGAGGTAGAGGGCTGTCGTCTGATTATCGGAGAGTGCCTGATTTCGGGCTGTTGAGGAGAAAACTTGCAACAGCGCGGGTAGCACGGCGGACAAAATCGCCAGGGTTACCAAGATTTCAACGAGCGTAAACCCGTGTTCGTTGGAAGTGTGCATGGTTTTTATTTTGCTTCCGCACAGCGAGGGACAGGCCCTCGCCCTACGGGACAGGTGCCCAGAGACCGTAGTTCGGGATCGCCTGATCCCGAACGGGTACCGTCGCACGGCGAGGGAAACCCGCTCGCATGCGCGTGTGGCATGCGAGGGCCCTCGCCCTACGGGACGGGTACCGTGTGTTGTGGAATGCAGTTGGTTTATTGAGAACGTTCATTATCTTCAAACCCCAGTTCTGCAACTTCTTCATTCGTAAGTTGTCGGACGCTGACGCGCCCACTCGCCGCCTCAACGGTGACAGACATCACCCGATTTTGACGATTACGAAGATAAATCTGTGTATCCTCAGAAGACGCAGTCGGCGAGAAGTAGACATACTCCACTCCCGAATTGGCGTGCGCTGTCTGTCCGTTATGGTTCGTTATCACTGCTTCAAGCGTCACCTGCTGTTCCAACGCCTGCGGCACGCCGAGGATGCCGCCCGTGCGCGTTAATCCCTGTTGGACAGTTTCCGCTGCGGTGGTGTTTTGTCGAAAAGTCGTTCCCTCTGTCAGCACCGAAGCCAGCGGTTCTTGCGGATTGAACGTTTCGCTGGAGGCGAGCCAGCACTGCTCCCTGTCCAGGTCTAACACGACGAGATGCCCTGTCCGTTCCGTGATGGCCATATCTCGCGCGAAAACGAGCAGGTTGCGGACAGTTTGCGCCGATGCCTTCAATCGGCGTGTCGAAGCAAAGCCTTTCAGCGCGGGCATGGAAATCGCGGACAGCACGGCGATGATTGCCATGACGAGGAGTAGTTCCATCATCGTGAAGCCGTGCGCGGAAACGTTTTTGGTTTCTGTCGGGCGATCGCGAGGGACAGGCCCTCGCGCTACGGCAGCCGGAGCGGTTTTTGTCTTAAACTGGCGATCGCGAGGGACAGGCCCTCGCGCTACGGTGTCCGGAGCGGCTTTCGTCTTAAGCGGATGTTCGCGAGGGACAGGCCCTCGCGCTACGGTGTCCGGAGCGGTTTTTGTTTCAAGCGGGCGATCGCGAGGGACAGGCCCTCGCGCTACGGTAGCCGGATAGACGGTATCCGGATAGGACGAGTGTGCGTCAGTTGTTCGCCTGCTGCCCTGACTGCCAATTGGTAATGTCCGCGTCAAAATTCTCACCCCCTACTCTGCCATCTTTGCCGAGGGAATAAAGATCATAGTCGTAGCCAGGGTGTGTGCCTGGATAACGATAGACATAGGCGTTGTTCCAAGGGTCCAGAAAACTCTCGCTTTTGATATAAGGCCCAGACCAGTTTTGCGGTGTGGGGCTCGGTGCCCGCCACAACGCATCCAAGCCTTGCTCAGTCGACGGGTAATCGCCAATTTGCACGGCGTAGAGGTCCAAGGCGGTTTTGAGGTTTCCGATTTCAAGCCGTGCTTTTGAGACGCGCGCCCGTTGCGGTGCATCCATGATGCGCGGCGCGATGAACGTCGCCAAAATGCCTAAAATCACGATAACGATGGTAAGTTCAATCAGGGTTAACCCTGATTCATCCGCAAGGAGAGCATTCCGCTTGCGGGAATTGGCTGTTCTGCGTTGCGTTTGCATGTCAATCTCCTATAACAGTGGCAATCCTCACGGACTGCTGTTGGACTTTAGACCCGGTTAAGGGTAGAAGGTTCTTTTTTTTTAGGGCTTGCGATTTCCGTGAGCGCGTTTTCAAACCGCGCCTAACCTCTGTAGTTCAGGATCGCCTGATCCTGATCCGTTCGGGAGCGGGCACTCCCGAACTACAGAAGTGGGCCCGATGCTTTCCGGTATTCGCCCGCCCTCCACGGCGGGATAAATACCGAAACGGAGTTATGAAACACTCTCACCTAAATCCTTTTCAACCGCTGAGCAATTGCTGCGCCTCGAAAATCGGCAGAATCATCGCCACAGCGATGAAGCCGATAATGAGCCCCATCAGCAAGATGACGAGTGGGCCGATTGAACCTGTCAACCGTTCCAGACTCTTCTTAATTTCCAGATCGTAGTATTCCGATAGTTTTGTGAGCATGTGCGCCGGCTCACCGGATTCCTCGCCTACGGCTACCATGTGCGTGACAAAGGGTGGAAAATCGCTGTTCCTGCTGAGTTCACGGGAGAGCGTGGAGCCTTGTTCGACCTCTTTCTCTGCGGCGGCAACGGCGTTGCTATACACCTTATTCCCGATTGTATCCTTGGCGACCTGGAGTGCTGGCAGCATGCGCACACCGTTTTCCAAAAGCGTTGCCATCGTGCGCGTAAAGCGAACAATCGCGAAGGTGCTGAAAATCGAACCGATGAGGGGCAGTTTAATCTTGAATTTATCGAACCAGACCTGGCCTGCCTCCATCTGCATCGCGCGCCGGACTGCGAAAACGGTGGCAATCACGGCGAGGAGCCCTACCCACCAATATTGCCGAAACGCCCCGGTCGTGCTGATCAGCACTTGTGTGGGGAGCGGCAGTGCAACGCCTAAGTCGGTAAACATTGCGGCGAACTGCGGCACGACAACAACCATCAGCACTGCGACGGCGGTGATGCTGAGTGTCAACAGAATCGCGGGATAGAAGAGCGCGGAGATAACATCGTTTTTGAGGAGGCGCTGCCGTTCGGCGAATTCCGCTAAACGTTCCAGGACTAGCCCAAGCACACCGCCGCTCTCGCCTGCCTTCACCATGTTAATGTAAAGGTTCGAGAATACCTTCGGATGTTGATTCAGCGCGTCGTGAAACGTCGCGCCGTGCTCGACATCGTGCTTGACTTGCGAGACGATGCGGCGCAGCGCGGGGCTGTGAATCTGTCCCAGCGTCACCTCCAACGCCCGCGGCAGCGCGACGTGCGCGCTCACCAAGGTAGCGAGTTGGTAGGTAAAGAACTCGACATCGGCCGATTTGACTTTGCCTTGCCCAATGCGCATCCACCGCGTCACATCGGTTTTCGCATCTTCACCCTCCTCCACAATTTGCGTGGGCCAGTAGCCCATCTGCCTTAATCGGGAGATGAGTTCGGCTTTGGAGTCCGCCTCCAACGTATTTTTAACGGTACCGCCCCCATGCGTGAGGGCCTCATATCGGAATCGTGGCATTTTTTGTTGTTCCTCTCGCTATTGGGACGGACACAAATTCCATACTTGCTCGTTAGTAGACGCGGTTTGCAACCGAAGGTGCCCTGCGTGAGTCCTCCGCTAAACAACGTCCCCCAGGTCGATCTCTTCTTCCTGTGTCAACCGAACGATTTCATCGACGGTAGTCAAGCCAGCGGCAACTTTGCGCCAGCCATCTTCGCGGAGGCTCTTCATCCCGAGTTGGATTGCCAGTCGGCGGATCTCGCTCGTTGATGCTTGTTTGAGTGCCAATCCCCGAATTTCTTCGTTCATGAACAGCACTTCAAAAATGCCGATTCTGCCTCTGTAACCTCTGCCGCGGCATTCTTGGCATCCTACCGCGCGCGGAATCAGCTGGTCTGCCGCCACACGCGTTCCGTTATGTCCATTGAAAATGCTGGCGATTTCGTGCATATCGGGTTGATACATTTCACAACACGCGCTGCAGACGCGCCGCGCCAGCCGCTGCGCGATGATACCTTCTACCGTCGACGAAACGAGATACGGTTCAACCTTCATATCAACGAGCCGCGTGATGGCACCCGGTGCATCGTTGGTGTGCAGCGTGCTGAAGACGAGGTGTCCTGTCAGCGACGTATGAATCGCCATCTCCGCTGTTTCATAATCGCGAATTTCGCCGACTAGCACCTTGTCCGGGTCTTGACGTAAGATGTGTCTCAATCCCTCGGCGAAGGTGAAGTCAATATCCGGATTAACTTGGATCTGGTTAATCCCCTCCAACTCGTATTCCACCGGGTCTTCCAGCGTGATAATTTTGACATCGGGTGTGTTGATTTCTTTCAGGCAGGCGTAAAGCGAAGTGGTTTTCCCACTCCCGGTCGGTCCCGTGGCGAGGATAATGCCGTGCGGTTTGCGAATCATTCTGTGAAAAAGCGCGAGGTTATCCTCAGTCAAACCGAGTTCGGCGAGCCCGAATTCAATGGACTGCCGGTCGAGGATACGGAGGACGACGCTCTCGCCGTGAAGCGTTGCAACAGTAGGGACTGTCGATACACGCAGGTCGATCTGCCGGTTCCCGACGCTGCCGATTTGTCGGCTAATTTTGCCATCCTGCGGCCGCCGACGTTCGGCGACATCCATCCCCGCCATAATTTTGATACGCGAGGTAATGGCGGATTGCAGATACGCGGGCGGTTGCGGCTGGTCCTCCAAGACACCGTCCACTCGAAACCGAATCTTGAGTTGCGTCGGATAGGGCTCAATGTGGATGTCGCTCGCGCCCATGCGGACAGCATCAATGATCATCTGGTCTACGGCGTTAATCACCGTCGGATCTTGACTGAGGTCCTTCTCATCAATGCCGAAGTCATCAATAGTCTCGCGTTCAAAGGTATCGGTTGCGCCGACAGGGCCTTTGATACCGGCACTCAGCAGGCTTTCTGCTGTTCTGCCGTAAAGTCGGACAATTGCCTCATCAATTTCCGCTTCATCGGCGAGGAGCGGGGTGATTTGGCAATCAGTGACGAGTTGGATTTCGTCAATGAGCACCACGTTCAGCACATCTGCCATTGCGATGGTGAGGACATCGCCGTCTAACCGCACTGGCACGATTTTATTGCGATAGGCGAATCCGGGGGAGACCTTCTCGAGTGCCTCCGGTTCCGGTGTTACGCCTTCCAATTGGATGCACGGTGTGCTGTATTCAATGCTTTTCTTGGCGAGTGCGAGTGCTTCGGGCGGCACGTGCTTGGCTAGCACCGCGCTCTCCGATGCCCCGGTCTGCTGCATTTCCGCTAAGATTTCCTCGGAGGCTTGTTCCGAGATAAGGGCTGCTTGCCGCATTGTATCAACGATGGAATTATTCAAGTTATGTTGCATTTTAGTGAGTCCTGCTGGCAATCTATCAGCCAACATTGCTTGTGTATTTTTACCGATGCGCGGGTCTATTATATGATTTTGACGTGAATAGGAGCAAATAGGTTTAATAAAAATGCAGGACGATTCAGTTTCAGAGGAATTGTTGGGACAAATTTCTGTTTGTGCCGAGTGTGAGGCGGATATAGAAATCCGCCCTAACCCATTATTTGATATTATTGGCTCGCCTTCTCAATCCGCCGGATTGCCTTTTGCGCGGCGCGTCGAACAGATTTGGAAGAATCGGTGAGCGCGCCTCTCAAAGCGGCGAGAGTTTCATCTGAGTTATCGTGCATATCAGACAATTCTTCTATCGCATTGGTTCGGACTTTCGAGGAATTGTCGGTGAGGCTTGCGATGAGCGCGTCACGGATAGTGGCGGTAGGTTGTCCCTTTTCCGCCAACTTCTCGCCGATACGTCCTAACGCGTCAAGGACATCAGAACGTTCGCGTGAAGAGCCGATGGTTCGCCTTGCGATGAGCGCGGGGACGACAACAGCGAGGGATTCCGGGGATGTCGGGCGCACATCCTTGAGTTCTTCGAGTGCCTCGCGCCGGACCCTTTCGGCAGGATCGCTGAGGGCTGCCGCCAAGCCGCTGGCGATAGCATCCGTATTCTGTCCCGCTTTCCGCGCGTCTTCTCCGATTTCGCCTAACGCTTCTACGACTTTCTCGCGCACGCGTTCAGACGAGTCGTTGAGCATCTCGATAAGGGCGGCGGTGGCAGGTGTTCCGAGTTCTTTGAGGAAATCGAGGAATTGCTGTTTCACCGCTCTGGATTCATCGGCTAGCGTTGGCGCGAGTTGCGCGAGCAATTCTGCCTGCCAGGTTGCCTTGAGCGTTTCGTGCTCGGCTTTAATCGCGTTGAATTTTTCGGTAAGTTGGGCGAATTCCTCGCCGCGTGCCTCCGCTGTGCCGGTGTGGAATTGCGACATTTGGCTCATGCCTACGCCGATGGACAGGACGCTGGCGAGTATGACTATGAACCATGTTGAGGGTCTGAGTCTCATGTTGTTTTCCTCCTAGCGTGATTCGTGATTAACTTCGGGGATTATCATTTTAACATGAATGCCGAAGTTTTTGCCACATTAACTTGAGGGTGCTTCATAAATCGCTCAACGCGCGCGGGGACATGCCTTCGCGATACGGTAAAAAACGCCTTCTTTCACGTAGGGCGAGGGCCTGTCCCTCGCCATGCCTCGCGCAATCCAGCGATCGCGGGTGAAACCCTCTCGGATGCGCGTGTGGCATCCGAGGGCCCCCGCGCTCCGATGAAAATAACGCCTTCCCTTTACGTAGGGCGAGGGCCTGTCCCTCGCCATCGTTCACGCGCCAGGCCCTGTAGGTCAAGATCGCCTGATCTTGACCCGTTCGGGAGCGGGTGCTCCCGAACTACAGAAGTGGGCCCGATGCCTGCTGGTATTCGTCCTTCCCCAAGGCGGGATAAATTCCGAAACGGAGTTATGAAACACCCGCAATTATTCTCCATAAAATGCGCGGTTCAAAACTTTATCCTCATCGCCGACTCGGAAATCCTCATCCTCCATCTCCGAGAGGTTGACGTAGAGCTGATTCTTATCTAGCAGCTCCATCAGCAGTGCCCGCTGCTTTTCTATGTCCCCAATGGCGATGAAATCTGCCACCGCCTCTTCGGGAACCTCAGGATTGACATACCAATTCAGGAACGACTCTCGTGCCATATCGCGCCAGAGTTGCACCAGTTCGTCGCTGGTGCGCGCCGCTTGAATGCGCGCAACAAAAATGGCGTTGTAGGGCATCAGTTCACAAGAAAGAAAATCTGTTTTGACAAGTCCCTCTTGCGCGAGGACCTTTTCAAGCCGCTCTCTGCAGACAGCGACATGCTCTTCCAATTGTTCGACGAGGATAAACTGCCTTTTACCCCCCCCTTTACATCTATTAAGTTCAACTACGGCGTGGCCTGTTGTGCCAGAGCCTGCGAAGAAATCCACGATGATGTCGCCAGCATTCGTCGTGAGTTTCAGGATGTCCATGACGGTATAGAGGGATTTGGGATAACTAAACAAGTTTCTCCCATCGAACATCTTTTTTAAGAGTCCAGTCCCGTGATGGTTCGCATCATACCGTGCGTCTGTCCACATGGTTTTCGCCTTGTTCTTTTTGCGGACGATTTTCCGATAAACCTTGTATTCGCTCCCGACTTTTCGCACGTAGATTTTCCCCTCGTTCAGTTCCTCCAGAAAGGATTCTCTGATCAACTTCCACGTTCGCATCCCATTTTTCCCCATCGGCAAGAGTTTCACGAAGTCTTCGCCGCCATCTTTCAAGGTAATTTCTTGAGTTGTGGGGTTGTAAAAAATAGGATAATAGAGTGACGGGCGTGTGTCAGGAGTTGCGTCTTCTCTGGCACGGACGAAAGATTCCTCTTCGATTTCGTCAGTCGTTTCAAATCGGAAATCTTCTTGAATCCTTTTCGCGTCTTTGGCGTAAATGAGCGCGTACTCATGAACCGTGGAGAAAAAACGGCTTTGAGTTGTTCCCCTCGGATGATGCCTAATGCAAAGAACACCGATTTTGTTCTCTCTGCCGAAAACCTCATCCAAAAGCACTCCCAAGTAAAATAATTCGGCATCATTAATTGCAACGGTAATCATGCCATCGTCTCTCAACAATTCCTTCGCCACCTCTAATCGGTTCCTCATGAAGGTTAACCACGTGGAATGATTAAAGGTGTTGTTGTAGGTAAAGCTGTCCGCTGCACCGCCGGTGTTATACGGCGGATCGATGTAGACACACTTCACCTTACTCCGGAACTGCAACTTCAGACTATGAAGTGCCAACAGATTGTTCCCCTTGACAAGTAGGTTTTCACGAATCGTGCCGGTTGTGTCGCGTCTGATAGCAGATACTGGCTGTGCGCCGGCGGCCGTGTGCCGTTTCCAATTCGTGAGCACCTTCGGCGCGAGGAGCCGGTTAATCTCATCAGGCGCAAGGAGTTCGTTGAAGAATATCTCGGTGCGTTTCTCTTCTTCGCGCGTTTGGCCGCCTTCTAAGACGCAGTCCTTGTAAGGCCAGACGAGTGCGACTTCGCCGCGTTCAGGTAGAAACTTCTCGTCAATGTTTAAGCCGATCTTGTTGCGGAATCGGGTATATGCATCGGCGAGGAAGTTTTTGTCGGAGAGGTAGGTAATGAAGGCGTTGTAGTTGAAAATCCAGTGTCCATCGATTTCGGTGAAAAACTTCGCCTTGCATTCGGGTTCGCTGAGGAGGTGTTTGATGAGTGCGGTGTCCAGTTTCCACGCGCTATCTTTAGCGGCGGCGGGGATGAATTCACCTGCGTTATCAACGAAACGTCTGTCGGTTTTCAGGCGTGCGATGAGTTTTTGGTTGAAGTTATCTGTTGGCATAGTGGTTTCCTTTGCGGCGGTTCAACGTTCGCCGAGATGTTGTCGATGAATACTATTTTACCCGAAATTGCGATTTGTGTCAACTATTTTTCTACTATGTCAAGACCGGGAGGTCTTGATATCGTCTGCGCAATCCAACGCTCGCGGGGGAAACCCGCTCGGATGCGCGTGTGGCATCCGAGGGCCCCCGCGCTACGAAAAAAATAACGCCTGCCTTTCACCGTAGGGCGAGGGCCTGTCCCTCGCCATCGTTCATGCACGCGTCATTTGACGCTCGCGGAGGACAGGCCCCCGCGCTACGGGGAAAAAAACGGCACTTCACCGTAGGGCGAGGGCCTGTCCCTCGCCATCGTGCGTGCGCCAGGCTCTGTAAGTCAGGATCGCCTGATCCTGACCCGTTTGTGATCAGGCGATCACAAACTACAGAGGTGGAAACACACATCGTGACAATGGAGATCGCGGGGGACAGGCCCCCGCGCTACGATGAAAAAACGGTTCTTGAACCATCGCGGGGGACAGGCCCCCGCGCTACGATAAAAACGCCCCCCCCTCACCGTAGGGCGAGGGCCTGTCCCTCGCCATCGTGCGTGCACCCCAACGCTCGCGGGAGACAGGCCCCCGCGCTACGGAACATCGAGACCAGGAGGTCTCTCCTACCGGAGCATCTGTCGATTTCCGAATACTGAATTGTCCTATCTCAAATCAAATGCGGTTTTAACTGATGCAGACTGCCCCGTGTTTAGCGCAGTCTGGATGGCGCGCTTGTAATCCGGCAGCGAAAAGAGGGGCCCTACTAATGGACGCAATGTATCCCCTATCTGCTGTAAAAGCCGCATGCCGAGGGCAAAAGTGTGAATTTTTTCGCCGAGATGCGTTTCGATGCCATACGTATAGGCACCTTTAACCCTCAGCTGCTTATACCAGATCGAGTTCCAATCGACATTTTTCGGGATGCCCGGCATGCCGAGCAGGACTACCTCGCCGCCAGCGCGGGTGAAACGGAGTGCATCGTCAATAGTCGTGCTAGAACCGATGCAGTCGAAGGTGACATCTACGCCGCCGAGCAAGACCTGTTGTCCTAACTCCGGTTGATACGCTGTCGCGCCTGTCAATCGGCAAAATTCTGCATATCTACCGGCATTCGGTGATAACACTTCATCTGCACCGAGTTCCCGCGCGAGTTGCTGTTGGTGCGGATGTTTGGCGAAGATGAGGACGCGGTTCCGGTGCCCGAGTCCGCGAAGCGCGGCGACGGTTAGCAATCCGATGCTCCCGCCGCCGATGACGACGATGTCATCTGTTTTTTTCAGTTCTGCCTTCAACACACCGTGCAGCGCGCAGGCGAACGGTTCAAGAAGCACCGCGCTCTCATCTGAAATAGCGTCAGGAACGACGTGCAGTTGCGTCCGATGCGCCACGAGGTATTCGCTCCAACCGCCGCCAGTATCGCGACAATATCCGGTTTGGACACCCTCCGAAATGCTCCCCTTTGTGATATTTTCACAATTGGAGAAGGAAGCGTTTTGGCATTGATGGCACGGCGGCGTAATCCCTCGCACTTCGCAAGATAGTGCCGGTTCGACCACCACTCGCGTGCCGATATGCATATCGTCCACTGCTGCACCTACTTCCACCACATTCCCGACGATTTCGTGTCCCAGCACGAATGGGAAGGAGGTGAAGGGTGAAAAGTAGGGGCTTCCCTTCGCCGTGATCGTCGCCAGATCTGAGCCGCAGATGCCGCTGACTCGGGTCTGGATTTTCACCCATTCGGGTGTTGGCAGTTGCGGCGCGTCCATCTGAACGCGCCGCACGCTGGAAACGGGTGACGTATAGATGCTACGCCACCGGTTTCCAAGGTAGCGCGCGGCTAAGTAGCGAGGGATGCTTTTGGTGTATTGGATGGCTTGCACGGTGATGCTTGTGAGGGCGGATTTCTGTATCCGCCCGTTTCCTTCCTTCGGACAGAGCGTGTAGAAATGCGCGCGAACCGCTATGCTAACTCGCCTCATTCTGATAATACGCCATCAGAATCTCCGCCACTTCGGGACGGGCGATTTCCGGGGGCAACGGTTCGCCCGCTGCGAGAATCTCACGCTGCTTCGTGCCAGAAATGGAGAAGTAGTCATCGCCGCCATGAGCGCAATCGCGCATCATGACGATTTCGTTGCACTCGTTGCACCATACCGTGAAATCACCGCGGAAAATCTCTATCTCCAGTGCATCCACCGGAATCTCATCGAAGATGGCTTGCGCGTCAAACGGGCCGTAATAATCACCTGCACCGGCGTGGTCCCGGCCGACGATGAAGTGGGTGCAACCGCAGTTTTGACGGAAAACGGCGTGGAGCAATGCCTCCCGCGGTCCGGCGTAAAGCATGTCAAACCCGTAACCGGTGATGGATACCGTGTTTTCGGGGAAATAGTGCTTCACCATGGCACGGATGGAAGCATCGCGAACGGCGGCGGGGATATCGCCCGGCTTGAGTTTGCCGAGCAGCATGTGGATCAGCACCCCATCCGCGTTTACCTCTCGCTGCGCGATTTTACAGAGCTCTTCATGCGCGCGATGCATCGGGTTGCGCGTCTGGAAAGCGACGATTTTCTCCCAGCCTCGCGATGCAATGTCCTCGCGAATTTCCACTGCAGTGCGGAATGTTTCTGGGAAATCTGTCCGAAAATAGGAGTAATTTAGCACCTGTATCGGGCCGGAGAGGACGTTATATCCGACATTCTCGAACGCTGAGACACCAGGATGCTCCGAGTCGGTTGTCCCGAATGTTTTCTCAATGATAAAGTTCTTCTGTCCCCAGGTGAATGTCTCAATTGCCGAAACCTCCATCACGGCGATAGGCGGATTGCCTTCAACGTTCGGGTCGCGGAGGGCAACGCGGTCTGCAAGTTTCACGGCATCCGTGAGCTGCTCGTCATGGACGAGGTTCATCACCGGCACCGGCCAGAAGAGCCCGTTCGGCAACTTCATCTCGGCGGCGACGCTCGTCGCTTCGGCGATGTTCATGTAGCCCATCAGCGGCGTAAAATAACCTGACCCGAGCATGACTGCCGATGCGGCAGCACCGGAGGAAATGAGGACAGAAGGAAGGGTTTCCGCCTCTTTTGTCAGTGCCGCGCGTTGCGCATCGTCTGCAACGTAGAGCGGCGTTAAGGTTTCGGCTCCATGTGGTTTAATCATTATTTCTCCTTTTCAGGATTTATTCTGGGTTTATTTGTTTAACTGTTTAACTATGCAACTATTCCAGATCCAATAATGGTTTTTGATATCCCAATCATCTTCCAAACGCACCCGTTTTTGAGGCGAGGAAATCACTTGGGTGAGATACCCCTCGGTTACCGTTACGCGATAGGAATGCTCAATTGCATCTCCATCGCCGGACACGGTGAGTTCTTTCAGAACCTGTTTTCCGTTCGCCGCCAGATTGACGGTATGCGTCAGCTCTTCTGATGCACAGAAGGTGTTGGTGACGCTATAGATTCCGTTGGGAAGATCGAGTTTGAAGGCTGCCTCCTCGTTGCTCCAAACGGCATCTTGAGCGTATTTCTCTTGCTCTGGAATGCGATAGTGACTTTTTTGAACATGATGTCCGGCGTGCGGGGCGCGCGTATCCCAACCGAACTTTCCGCTGACATATAACGTATCGGGACCGAGGGCGTGATAACCCGGCGCAGTTTCGGCACCATTCGGTTGCATATCAAAGCGGATGATGGGCTTACCCTCCTCAGTTTTGTCCCACAAATCCAATTGCGGCTTGGTGGCACGCTTTTTCCTGAAGAGTTGGAGGTGTTTCGTCTCGTGGATAACCTCATAATCCTTTGCCCCGAGGTCTGCCTCCGCTCCCGGGTCGTGCCAAGAGACAACATAGTCCACAGAACTAATAGCGCGCCGCCAAAGCGTGCCTTCCCGAAGATCTTCTCGCTCAGTGTTGCGATTGACTGGGAAGTAATAGAAAACCGACTCGTAGTTGGCCAGATGCACGACATCATCGGCATATACGCCGTAATAGGCGGTGGAATGCACGAACGGCGTGACGTATTCGATCCGGCCCAATGCCTCCGATTTATGCCAGCCATCCTCGCCTGCCCGAATCTCGAACACGGTGTGTGGCTCTATGAGATGCGTGCCGGAGACTAATTCTTCAATCTCTGGCGCGATACGCCCGTGGTCATACGCAGTTCTACCGCAGTGGAGAAGACTGAATACAATCAGGCATGTCGCGATGGAGTAGCGAACGACTTTGTCCATGTTTGTGATGAACCACGGAGCCAACATCAGCAAAATGTAGATATGAATCCGGTCGTTGATCCAACCCCCGGGTCCGTAACTCCAAGGAGCCCTGATGAACATCGCGGTGAACAGAATAGCGATGAGGAGGAACGCATCGGTTTGCTTCACCCACTCTTCGCGGCGGATGCGGTAAACGATAGCGATAACGATGGCTGCACCTAACACCACCAATAAGCCTTGGTTGACAGGAACGTGCCAATCGGTGAAATAGACGATGGATTTGATACCTATGAAATACTCCCAGATCCACTCCATGCCGCGGTGGTTGCCTGTTGGATGCTCCTTGATACTGAACAGATAGTAGTCGACTAGCACAAAATACATCGGCACCATGTAAAGTCCGAAGCGGACGAGCGGTTTGAGGCTATACCAGAGTTGTTGCATCCATCCGGCGTTTCGTTCGCGCCAAGTTGCCGCTAACGCATTCCCTCCCCACAAGCATCCGGCGGCGACAGACATCCCCAACACGACGAGTCCATAAGAGGCGATATGCGAGAGATACGTCAACAGCAATAGCACATAGAGTCCGCCGAGGTGTTGCACCTGCATGTCGTCCTTGTGTTTCCACCAGAACCCGAAGCTGAAGAAGAAAAACGCGATGCTCAGCGTGAAGTTGTAAAACCCCATGTAGAGCAGGTAGTTATAGGCGAACGGGAAACCGAGCCAAGCGAACGTGTGCCAACTCCCGCTGTCCTCTTCCTTCGGTTTTCCGTGAATGGCGTGCAGGAAATAGAAGAAGGCTATCGGTATCATCCCGATGGCTATTGTGAGGAAAACCTTTTCGGCGATGACTGGCGGAAACACATAGAGCAACAGCATCAATGCGATATGCGACAGCCAGTTCGGAAAGACGGTGATGTTGAGTTCCCATGCGTCGCGCAGTTTATAGTTTTCGGGTTTCGCGTAGTCCTTCAGCACCAAGCCGTTGTAAACGTGACTCGCTCCGTCTTGCGAGGGGAAGTAGGCGAAAATCCAGATAGGGATGAGGTGTAATACCAGCAACGCTACAAAGAGATGTTTCCATGTCCAGTTTCTCCAATTCAACACGTTTTTCCTCCTTTTGCGCGGCTCCGATTCCTTGGTAGGTGCGGTTTTTAATCGAGCCGAGTTTGCGGGGGACAGGCCCCCGCGCTACGGTTTTCCCTTTCATTTGAGTTCGCGGGGGACAGGCCCCCGCGCTACGGTTTCCTTTCCTTCAAGTTCGCGGGGGACAGGCCCCCGCGCTACGGTTTCCCTTGATTTTTGTCTCGCCCGGTAGCGGTATTGCATCGAGACCGGGAGGTCTCTCCTACGGTTTCCCTTCCTTCAAGTTCGCGGGGGACAGGCCCCCGCGCTACGGTTGCGAAGCGAAATAGAGGCACTGCGCTGTCAGCGGGCATTTTTCGCAGAGCGGCTTGCGCGCGTTGCAAATCTGTCTGCCGAAGTAGATAAGGTTCATGTGGAACGGATACGCCTTCCCTTCCGGCACGATGGGCGGCAACAGTTGATGTGCTTTCTCCGCGCTACAATTCTGCGGAACGAGCCCGAGCCGTTTGGAAATCCGCAGGATGTGCGTATCCACCGGAAAAACCTCTCTGCCGCAAGCGAAGGAAAGCACCACCGAGGCAGTTTTGATGCCGATGCCTTTGTGCTGACACAGCAGTGCTAACGCCGCCTCCGTTTCCATGTCGTGGATAAATTCCAAGGATAATTCGCCGTATTCTTCCTTGAGCCATGTCAGGAAGTTTTTAATAGTGCGGCTTTTCTGTTTCGAGAGCCCGGCGATGCGAATCGCGTCGATGATGTCTGCCTCATTGGCGTGTAGCACAGCTTCCCACGTTGGAAAGCGTTCGCGAAGGCGTGCGTAGCCTTTGTCGCGGCTCACATCTGTCGTGTTTTGCGACAACACCGTTAAGATGAGGCTATCCAGCACGTTTTCAGTGCCACCCCGTGTCGGCACGCCGAGCAATTCCTCTAGCGCATTGGATATGATTTCGGCTTTTTGCTTCAACTCCAATTGTTTTCTTCCTCTCCTGCGATTTTAAGATAGTATAACATGCATTCGGAAAAATTGTGCAGAAAAAATCGTTCCGTTTTCCATTTTGTTGAAAATGAAAGTTAGAACAAGAACCGATACATCGGTTTATCCAGCACAACCGCGAGAAGGCTCCAGAACGAACCTATCGCAAATTCACCGAGCACGATGCCCAAGAAGAACGGAATTGCCTTACGGTGCAGACGGATGCCGCCGTATTTTAGCACCAACCATTTGAGCAACCATCCGACAAAAATCGAACCTATCATGGGGTTAATTGCCCAACTGCCGGAGATGGCGTAGCCGACAGGGTGCAAATTCCACCACAAAAAACGCATCCGCATGGCGGCGAGGAGGAGCGTCAGTCCGAACCCGAACGATGCAAAGCCTATTGCGGGGACATCTGGCGGCGCGGCGTAAGTTAACCACGTCTCCAGCCGATTGAAAGATTCTCTGCCGAACCCGGCGAAACCTCCTTCGGCGTAATACATAGAGAGATACGCCCAGAACGAACCGAGCGCGCCGAGCGCGGAGGCGAGCATCATCAGCATTGCGAACCGCCGAATCGGGATGTTCGCGCCCTCCGCCAATTTGAAGCCTTCAAGTTGATGCGGCATCGCGTGTGAACGGTGCGCGCGATTGAGGCAGTAAAGATAGGCAAACCCGGTAAGGTTTACTGCACCGAGTCTACGAATGCCGAACAGCCGCGGCAACATCTCATCGGGCCCGATGAAGTGCAAATCATGCACGGGTGAACCGAGTTCGGCGCGCAGACGCGTAATCGCCATCGCAATCGCAAACCAAACGGCGAAATAGAGCACGATAACCCAAAACGTCATCCCCATCTTCAGGCAGAACATGACGATGAACGTTGCCGCGCCGAGCAGTGCTATCAACGTGACTCGATGCGAGACAGGTTCGTCTGGGCGCGGCGATACGATTTGACGCGCCACCTGCTTCAGGTAACGCCGACTCATCCAGATAGCTAAGACACAAAGTCCCAGATATGCGCCGTGCGACTGCTCGGCTTCATAAGGGAATCGCGGCAGCCCGCGCCAGCCGGCGATGACTCCCAGGAGCCGTTCTGCACGCCATATAAGCCAAAATGCCCAGCACGAAAAGGAAAGATCGAGGGGAATAAAAAACGAAAGCCCAACGCCGAACGGAAACACACCAAGCGGACTCCACCCGATGCCACTCCAGGGACGTTCCGTGAAAATCTGCCGTAGATCATACAATTTTCCGCCGAGACTCGGCACAACAGGATAGAGAAAGTTGAGCCCGTTGATAATGTCGATGGTAATGCCGATTGTCAGCCCTACCCACATCCACGGCGAACGGAAAAACTTACCGCCGGGTGCAGTCATCTCGAACGGTAGTTGGATGATGGGATAACTGAGTCGTTCCGATTCTACCCACTGCTTCCGAAAAATCAGGCTCAGGCAGAGCATCACGAGGTGGACAGCAACGATAAAGAGCGTCCACCAAAAGATGGGAGATAGCCATGCGGTGAAGTGCGGCTGTTCATAAATGCTTGAAAACCCGCGGTAGTAACCCTCCAGCGCGTGTTTATCGCTGACTGCCAGCCATTGCGGGATGTGCAGATGAAACAGGTTGAGCCAGTCATTTTCCGGTGTGGCGAACCAGTGTGCATGCCCGATGATAGGCATTAGCACCAGAAATCTGTCCACGCCTGCGAGCCCTGCACCTACTGAAATGCAGGTATAGATTACCAGCAATTCTGCGCGGTTAAGCATGAGCGCGTGGTGGAGCCCGCGGAGTAGCAACCCGATTCCCAGTAAAATCAGAATTGTGATAACGGCGTTGTAAAAGAGGGATACCTGTGTCGGACTTCCGCCGCCACGGATGATAGACGCGGATACCCACCAGCAGTTCAGCGGAACGAGCACACAGATAAGAAAAATCGAGAAGGGCCGAATTCGGAGGTTTTTTCTTTGAACCTTATTCACCATCTTTCCTCACAAAAGTAGTGTTATTATCCTATCACATTTCCACTTTTTACGGCAAGGATTTTTTCGGTTGACAAACAAGGTGAGGATTTGGTATACTATTTATTGGATGCTAATTCTATATTTTTAATCATGGTGGGGTGCGGAAACAATGAATCTGCTAGAACTGAACCAATTCGCGCGGGAAGGCATCCTCCCCGAAAACGTCGCGATGACGTTGGAGGAATTCCTCGCGCACGATGTAGAAGGATATGAATACGTTAAAGGAGAATTGATACCTATGCCCGGGACATCACTGGAGCACGGTTCGATCGGCGCGAATGTCTTTCGATATTTAGACAGGTGTGTATACGAGAAGCAAATCGGCAAAGTGTATTTCTCGGAAACGGGTTTCCAAGTCGGCGAGCGTGTCCTCAAACCTGACATCGCGTTTCTCTCTAACGGGCGAATTCCCGAAGACAGGCGCAAAGCATCCCCAGTTCCGCCAGACCTGGCGGTTGAGGTAGTGTCCCCGTCAGACGCGTTGGATAGCGTTGAAGAAAAGGCATTTGCCTATCTGGAGGCTGGCACCCGGATGGTATGGGTTCTCAAACCTATCTCGCGGACTGTGACGGTGTATCGTTCCAGAACCGATATCAAGTTGCTCACTTGCAATGACACGCTCACCGGTGAGGATGTTGTTGAAGGCTTTTCTTGTCAAGTAGCGCAGCTTTTTGAATAGCGGCGGCATCGCCATATTTGTGGAGCATTCTCGAAAAATGGACAACACGAAAGAACGGAAGGTCGCGAACCGAAAGGAAAAAGAGGCGCAACGCGGCAAACACTATTACGCCGATAACCACAATTTTCAATTGTGAGGGAGGCTGTCGTTCATGTCCATTCGTGTTGATTCCTCCTATTGTTCTGAAGCAGGATTTCCAGGATTTCCAAGATTAGCAGGATTTCTAGGATTAGCAGGATTTTCAGGATTAGAGGTATCCAAGTTATCAAAACCTTTCTTAAGGTCCTTTAGGTCCTTAATGTCTATAGCATGTCGGTTTGCGAAGAGCCCTAAGGTCCTTTAGGTCCTTAATGTGGCTTTACGCCACGTGCCTTTGATTCAATTAGGAGAGGGGGTTTCATAACTCCGTTTCGGTATTTATCCCGCCTTGGAGGGCGGTCGAATACCGGCAGGCATCGGGCCCACCGCTGTAGTTCGGGAGCACCTGCTCCCGAACGGTTCAGGATTGCTTGGCAAACATGGCAGAGCTTCAGACGATCTTGAACTACAGGGGGAACGCGGTCTGACAGCCAAACGCGTGGCGAGGGACAGGCCCTCGCCCTACGTGAAGGGGAGGGCGTTCTTTTCGTGGTTTCTTCCCCACCTTTGGCGGGGTAAAACCTTACCGTAGCGCGGGGCCTGTCACCGCAACGTTGAGCGATTTATGAAACGTCCTCATTTTAACTTGATTTTTTGCATCGGGATGTGGTAGATTTAACGTGTTGACTTTAACACGAGTCAGACGGGATGTTTACGCATGCAAACCCTATAGGAGATAACTCAAATGAAACTGAAACCCGATAAAAAGCGGCTTGAAGAAATTCAGGACGTTTATCGCACGTTGGGACTGGATTCTGAAGAGTTCCAGAAATACCTTGTTTCTCTAGCAGCTCCATCCCTAGAACCGCCTCGCCGCGTGGTTTACATAGAGTGTGGAAGCACATCCGAACTTCAAGGAGAATTTAAAGATGCCGGACTGGAATCAAATCCTTGACGAGATTAACGAAAACTCATGCGAATTTCCAAAAAAAAGTTCATCACCATAATCCTCATCGCGCTCATCGGAGTTATTATCTTGCTAGCCGCTATTTACCACCACACCGCGCTCTGGAAACCTGAACAAAGCCTCATCACGCTACTGCCAGAGGCACCAATCTGTTATCTTACCTTGAAAGACCTGGGTTCTCTCGTCAAGACGTTCACACGGAGCGAGTTCGGGAAACAGGTGGCAGAGATGCCTCTCCTCGCCGAGATTCAGGGGCAACGCTGGTGGAAAGAACTCGCCTATCAGAAGGCACTCTGGGAACACGAAATGGGCGGCAAACTCGATTTGGCAACCGTCAAGGCTTATTTCGGTGAGGAGACTATCCTCGCGCTTTACGAACGGGACGATGAACTCTCGTTCCTGCTCATCAGCGTCGTCGGTGGCGCAGAGAAATTAAGCATTGAAGCACTCACCGCCACCGATGTCATAAATCCGCAATATCAGCGCATCCAAACGGAGCATAACGGGCTCACGGTGAATACGATAATCGGTTACCCGCGCGATTTCAGTTATGCCTTCATTGGCAAAGTCGGGGTGCTGAGTCTCAGCTATCCCTTGTTAACGGAGACGCTTGATATCTATACCGGGAAAAAGGCGGGTTTCCTTGCGCGCCATCCGATGCAGGGTGACTACGAAAGCGACAAAAATACCGGGTATGTGGATATGCCACGACTGGCGGCCGCGCTAAAAGAGACGGTGCCTCAGTTGCGCAGTATTGTTGAACTGAGTGCGTCGCTGCTTGGAGATGCAACACCCTGGTCCTTCGGAAATCGGTATGAAGATGGGGTGGTGATTTCGCGGCATTTGATACGGCATCGAGAGCGGGAAGGCGCGCCGACAGGAAGAAATCGAGACCGGGCGGTCTCTCCTACGGGGAGGTTGCATCGAGACCGGGCGGTCTCTCCTACGGGGTTGCCGGAACGAACTGCGTTTGTTTCTGTCTTGCCAACGCCGCGCCAGATGCAGGAGCTCTTGCCAAATAGCGATTTGTCCCGGCACCTCACGGTAGGGTTCATCGCACCGAATCCGGAGGAGGTATCTGTCGTGCCATCGATAGTTTTGTTGATAAAGGGCAGCGAATTGGAAACCGATTTGGAACGTCTCAAAACGCGAGAGATTTCTATTGCCGGCAAACCATTAGCATTCCTCGCGCCGCAGGATTATCTCGGGAGTGTCATCCAACCCTTCCAGTTGCGTTTCAATTTTCTGTTGGCACTTACCGGCGGCTATGCGATTGTCAACGATACGCTCGTCTTCAGCACAACGCTGCCGGGTTTAAAATCAGTAATTGACACGGCATCTGGGAATGCACCGGCGTTAGAGCTCGGTGAGGTGCAGATGTTCCTTGAACCGTCGCTATTCGTGCCGGAGGTGAAGCGGTTTTTGCCGTTGGTGACGCTGCTCGCCTCCGAACAACTCGTGGATGCGGCGTTGATAGAGCAGGTTAAGGAGAATCTGTTTCCGCTTGCATCCCTTGGCCCCATTTCTGTGAAAATTGTGGAACAGGCGGAAGCAACGGAGGCGGAGATTCGGGTGGTTTTAGAGAAGTGATAGGCGCAAGGGTGTATAAGCAGCTTGTGTGAAACATGTCTTCAGGTAGGCGAGACCTCCTGGTCTTGATGCCTCTCCTACCGGGGAGAACGATTTATGGGACACCCTCATATAGGATAGGGAGGAACACTATTATGAAAACAGCAATTGGCATGGGGATTATCAGTTTCGCGCATGGGCACGCGAACGCCTACTGCAACCAGATGCAAACGTTTGACGACGCTAAACTTGTCACTTGTTGGGACGATAACGCCGAGCGCGGCGAAGCC
Source organism: Candidatus Poribacteria bacterium (assembly GCA_965242965.1). GTDB lineage: Bacteria > Poribacteria > WGA-4E > WGA-4E > WGA-3G > AGPOR5. Next base: position 649,412 of record OZ251518.1, read on the forward strand.
GCCGCTACGCAGTTTGGGATGAACTATTCGCCGCACCTTGAAGACGTGATTTACCATCCGCAAATCGATGCCGTTATCGTGACATGCGAGACAAATCGGCACGCGGAGATGGTGGAAGCAGCAGCGGCGGCAGGCAAGGATATCCTCTGCCAAAAGCCGATGGCTCTCACGTTGGCGGATTGCGACAGGATTGAGACAGCGGTGCAAAAAACCGGTGTAAAGTTTATGATGGGCTATCAGATGCGGCGCGACCCGGCGAATATTGAGATGAAGCGGCTCATCGACAGCGGGGTGCTCGGAAAAATCGGTGTGCTACGCCGCCGGCATTGCATCAACGCGCTTTTCAGTGAGGCGTTCGTCACGGGCACGAGTCGTTGGCACATTGAGCCGGAGAAGAACATGGGGATGTTCATGGACGATGCCTCGCACGCAACCGATTTTATCCACTGGATGCTCGGCAAACCTACCAGCGTCATCGCCGAGATTGATAACATCTTAACCGATGTCGCGCCTGATGATACCGGGTTGGCTGTCTACCGGTTTCCGTGCGGCGCGATGGCGATTCTGCTGAATACCTCTGTCACACTCGCTGGCGAAAATACCACCGAGATTTACGGCGACGAAGGCGTAGTTATCCAAAACTACGGCGATGCTCCGTCGTGTAACATACCGCGCTCGGCGGATGCAGTTGCGCTCAAACTCTACACGCGAGACGCGCCATCGTGGAAGGATTTGGGCATCGCAATTCCGAACGGCCACGGTGAACGCATCGCGGCAGTGCCGCGTCCGTTTATTGACTGTCTAAAGAACGACACGGAACCCGATGTGACGGTGGAAGATGGACGCGTTTCGGTGGAGATGATTTTGGGCGCGTATCAGTCAGCGCGCGAAGGAAAACGCGTTACGTTTCCGCTCTAAATCGGGAGATTCACGGGCTATTCCTGCGCATGATGCTGAGAATCTGTCCTGTCATGCCGCTGCCAGTCGGTTGGGTTGCAAGGAAAAGTGCGGACGCAACAACCTGCTCGGGTTCCTTCCACGGGTCACTTTGAGCCCGGAACGTAGTCTGGCCTTGCCATGCTGATTTCGATAACTCTGTCTTGACGGGACCGGGGATAAGCACATTGGCGATGATGCCATATTGCCACATCTCTTCGGCGATGGCTTGCGTTAACCCGTGCAGTGCCGCTTTGGAAGCGCAATAAATGCTGAGGTTCGCGTGTCCAACTTGTCCCATCCCGGAACCGATGTTGATGATATTCCCCGTTCCCTGGCGTTGCATGATAGGCAACACCGCGCGGCAGCAATGGACAACCCCCATGACGTTCGTCTGCCAGGTCTGCTCCCACTGCGCATCCGTGGTGTCTAAAAAGAGTCCCCTCGGATTAATGCCGGCGTTGTTCACGAGAATATCTATCTTCCCAAACCGCTCAACCGTTTTCTGAACGAGGGTTTCAACATCGGCGCGGACTTGCAAATCGGTTGGCACTGCGAGGACTTCGCCGCCTTGTGCCGTGATTTCATCGGCCACTTCGTTCAGCTGCGCTACACTTCGCGCGGCGATGACGATGCTCGCGCCTTCAGCGGCGTAAGCAATCGCAATCGCCCTGCCGATGCCGCGTCCCCCTCCCGTGATGATAGCGACTTTGTCTTGGAGTTGCATGGTTGATTCCTTTATGAAGTTATTGCGCGGTGCCACATCTCCATTAACCGCGCCAACTGCCCCCGGCGCGCCGTAAGTTTCCGTTCCAAGTCTTTGGCGAGTGCAGAAAGCAGTTCTGTGCCGTTCTCCTTCGCGTTCTCTACCTGCTGCTTGAGTTGATAGGCGTGGCCCGCCTTGAGTCGATTCATCTCTAATCGCAATTCACCCGTTGCCCGGTTGAGGTGCCGCAGTTCCGCCTGCAGTCTGGCGTGTTTCTCGGCATTCGTTTCCTCGCGATGCGCTTCCGTGTCAAGTTCCCCGATGCTTAATCGTTCCAGCGTCTGGATATCCTGCTCCTGATAGGCGCGATTGATGAGCGGCATGAGCTGCTGCCGCCGTTGCTGTTCGGCGGCATCAACAGTCTTGTCCGGATGATACTGCTTCGCGAGTTTCCGATAGAGCGTCTGCAGGTGCTTCGCCTTTTCAACGGGAAGTTCGTCCGTCGCTTCTTCCGTTTCCGCTTCCTCGGAATCAGCGATGCACTCGCGATTTTCCGGAAAGCACGATGTAACGCGCGCTTCGATTTCTGCCTTGCTCACTTTCTCGCGATGCAGTTGCAAGCGGAGCCGATACGCCTTCGTCTCTAGTTCAACCTTATCTAACTCCACGTAGTAGCGGCCGACATGTGCGTGATATTGGTGCTGAAACGCATCAACGTCTTCCTTGAGCTGCTCAATATCCACGGTAAATTCGGCTACCTGCCGCCGTTTTGCTTCAATGGCCTGAAGTAGCCGGGAAACGTGTTTTTCATCGGTACTATAGACAGAAACTAACGTGGCAGGCTTCATGTTTCGTCTCCGTAAGTGGAGTTACGTGCGCGGTTACAAACCGCGCCGCCGGGATACGCGGAAGACGCGGAAAACATGGGGCACCCGATGTGCCCTATTTCTTCCGGTAGGTGATGCGTCCCCGCGTCAAATCGTAGGGGGACAACTCCACGGTAACCTTATCGCCCGGCAGAATCTTGATGAAGAACTTCCGCATTCTGCCGGAAATGTGCGCGAGGATCTGGTGCTTGTTGTCCAATTCCACGCGGAACATCGCGTTCGGAAGTGGCTCAACGACGACACCTTCTACCTCAATCTTATTGCTCTTGGCGGCTGCGCGTTTCCCTTCCTGCTCCTGCGCTTCCTGCTCAGGAGTGGTGGGAGTGGTTTTGCGCTTATCGCGCCGCTTCTTTGACTGCGGTTTCCGCTTTGGACGGCTCGCGTTTGTGTAGCGCGTCTGCGGCTTCCGCTTGTTACCAGCTGGTCTTCGGTTCAAAATGACTCTCCTTATTTTATGATTCCTCTTCAAGACTGAAGAGGTTTCCGGTTTCAGCGACGAGTTCGCGAAAATAATCAATTGCGCGTTGGAGTTGCGCTTCGGCATCCGCGCCATCGTGGCTTGTTGAAACCATATCTACCGGCATCGTGTCCCCATCCGCTTTTCGGAGGGAGACATACGCCTTTAAATAGACGTTCGGGTGGCGTTCCATCACTTTTTGCATCAGTGGTGAGACTGCCGCCTCAAACATCGTTACATAAACACGCGCAGTAGCAACCTCTGCGCTGTATCGTTCGGCAATCAACGGTGCAACGTGCGCCTCAAAGATTGCCTTCATCTCACGCGGCGGCCCGGGCATCAGCATGAGGGTAGACTGCTCATGCGTCACCCGAATGCACGGTGCCCATCCCGCCGGATTCTGAAAGACATCCGCTGTTTCCGGCATCGTCGCCATTTTCAGCAGTGCCTCGTTGAGTTCCTCGTTTGCCGGCATGTTTCGGCGTTCCCGAAAATGCGCGACGGTTTCCTCACTGACGACAACTTTTTTGCCGATGAGTTCGGCAACAACGGTTACCGTCATATCGTCCGGCGTGGGGCCGAGGCCCCCAGTCATCAGGATGAGCGATGTCTCTCTGTCAACGGCAGAACTTAACGCCTCGTGCATTTCGTCAAAATCGTCGCGAAGCATCGTTACCCGCCGTAACTCGCCGCCGAGTTGCAGCAGCTGCTGCGCGAGCCAGTGCGCGTTCGTATCCTGAATCTGCCCAATGACTAATTCTGTGCCTATTGAGAAGAGTTCAATTGCCACATTATTCTCCTTGTGTGCCGCCGTGGGCACGATAGTACCGTGGTCTTCCGCTGCGCGTAGCCTCGCGAGGGACAGGCCCTCGCGCTACGGTGCTGCGAAGCGGTAGGAGAGCCCTCCCGGTCTCGATGCATCGGTTTCCAGGCCCTCGCGCTACGGTGATGCGAGCCAGCTGCGAAACTCACCTGCTGCGCGTTTTTGGCTTTGCGACAGACAGGCCCTCGCGCTACGGTGCTGCGAAGCGGTAGGAGAGCCCTCCCGGTCTCGATGCATCGGTTTCCAGGCCCTCGCGCTACGGTGATGCGAGCCAGCTGCGAAACTCACCTGCTGCGCGTTTTTGGCTTTGCGACAGACAGGCCCTCGCGCTACGGTATAATCGGGTATTACAGCACCTCGTTAAGGAACTGAAACGCACCGATGCCGTGGAAACTATGCCCGGCTTCAAACGCCTCAAACCCCAATTTATCGTCAGCACCGAAGACACCGAAAATCTCCCTCGCGCGATTCACGGCGAAACGGGTGGCTTCAATGGGGAAAATGGTATCTTCCGTGCCGGATTCCACGAACATCGCCCGCGGGGCAATTAATCCTGCAATATCAAACATCTCTGCGTATTTTAGCACAGATGGGATATAATTGTCCATACAATGGCTCAGACTGAGGATGCTATCGCGGAACGTGTTGAAATAGCCGCTCACGACTGCCGCTTTGAATCGCGTATCAAGGGCAGCTGCAAAGAAGGTTGTCGTCCCGCCACCGGAAATACCCATGATGCCGATGCGCCGGCTGTCTATTTCTGGGCGCGTTGCAAGATAGTCCAATGCGCGCATGGCATCGTAAACGCGCCATCCTACCATGGTTTGCCCAAGCAGGAAGGCGGCACCCGCGCTCGGTTGGCATGAGGAATTCCCTGCACCCCTCTGTCGTGCCGCATTATCGCGCCGATGCCCAAATCCGAACTGCTCAATGGCAAGGACGGCGTAGCCGTGTTCAACACACTGCAGCGCGAAATCGTTCTGATAACCGCCGTATTCTGTTCGCATGCAGCCATCTTCTTCGATGCCGACGATGTCATCTACACCACGGCCGTGCCCTGCTAAACAGAGCATCGCGGGCCCCGGCGACGAAAAGTCTTTCGGCAACAGCAAATAGCCGAAGACTGTCATGTTCTGCCGACTCTGAAACTGGACGGTTTCACGGGTATAGTTATCGAATTCGTGCGATGCCAACACTTGAGGGTGGAGGATGCAGGAGTGTTGCGGAAAGCCGCCCACTAACTGGGTGAGTTTGCGCCGCAATGCACCCTGCCATCTCTCTGCTTCTTCGCGCGTCGTCGCCTGAAACGCGAATTGGCGCGGTGTTTCATCGTAGAGTGCATGAGAAAATGCTAATGTGTCCAGATGTTGTTCGTGATTCATCGCCTCAATCCCTCAACATATTCAAGACGAACCCTGTCGCCATTTTCGGATAAAAATAGGTGGACTTCTGCGGCATTGTCTGTCCCGCCATCGCCACGTCCAAGACTTCCGAAACGGGTGTCGGGTTCATCAACAGCGCAACGCGGTCGGCGCTGCCTTTGACGTATGTGACAGCATCTGTCGCATCTGCTGTGTAACTGATGTATTCCGGCGTTGTCTCAATGCCGAACTGCTTGTCAATGAGGAGGTTGTGGAGGAGCGTTACGTCTAACCGTTCATAGCCGGCAGTTTCGGAAGTTAACTTGGGGATTAACAGCCGGTAGGTATCGTCAGGGGTGTAAAGTCCGAACGCGGGGTGTTTTCCGCGCTGCGCGGCGAGGCGTTCCATCAGCGATGCGAGGCTATCCACTTTTTGAACCTCAAACGCTTCGGGGAGTTTCGCGACGACGTGCGCGATTTTATCAGGAGACAACCGTTGGATGAGACGATGAATGGCGAGCACCGCCAAGCCGGGTGATTCCATGCGCACCAGATTCATCATCATGTAGTTGTAGCCGGTGAGTTGCGGGGTGCGTGCCTGCATCTCGGTGCGGAAAGCGAGAGCCGTCTCGTAACGGTGATGCCCATCCGCGATGAGGAGCGGTTTGTCAGCGAAGAGTGCTTGGATTTCACGTGTCCGACTCTCCATGCGCCACAATTGATGCGTGCTACCGAAAGCTTCATCAATGCTGACAAGCGGTTCAGTTACATCAGTGAAAGCCTCCGTGATTCCTTCAATGTCGCCCGCTTCATCGGAATAGAGCATGAAGATGGGGCTCAGGTTCGCGTGGCATGCGCGCATCAGGTTGAGCCTGTCTGCCTTAGGGCCCGCATGCGTTTTTTCGTGCGGGAAAATGACGCGGTTCTCAAAAGGTTCCAATTTCACCTTTGCAATGAGGGCGCGGCGCGTATAGGTGATGCCATCGGGTGCAGTGAACGCCTGGGCATAAATGTAATAACTCGGTGTTTTGTCCTGCAAGAACGTCCCGTCGCGCCTCCACGTCTTCATCAGCGCGGCGGCGTGCGTATACCTATCTTCGTCCTCACGCGGTTGACTCAAGATAAGGTGGATGATGTTTGCCGGATGTCGTGCTTCCAGTGCCACGCGTTCATCGGGTTTGATGACATCATACGGTGGCGCGATAACATCGGCGATGTCGCCCACTTTGTTCGGATTGTAGCGCAGTCCGCGAAACGGAATAACTGTCGTCTCCATAGTTTTTCGTATCCTGTAAGGGAGGATTTCCATATCCTCCTGTCTTCTCTTGTGGCGGCCAGGTATAGACATCCGCCTTGACAAGCGTCTAATCCCACAACCTCGTGCTAAAATAGCGTTCGCCCAAGTCATTAAAGACGGTGACGATAACCCCTTCCTGAATTTGTTGTGCGACTTTGTATGCGCCGTAGAGATACCCACCGGACGATTGCCCGACGAACCAGCCGTGTCGCGCGAGCCGGCTGCACATCTCATGCGCGTGCTCAATCGTCGCATGAACGCGGCAATCGATGATGCTCTCATCCAGAATTTCTGGCACGATGTCGTCAGGGTGCCCAAGCGGTTTTAACCCCTCAATGCCCGGAAACGCCTCCGGTGAGATGGTGCATATCTGAATGTCAGGGTTATAGCTTTTCAATCGCCTGCCGACACCGGTAATCGTGCCGCCGGTGCCGACACCGGCGACGAAATGGGTGACTTTTCCGCCAGTCTGCTCCCAGATTTCGACACCCGTGGTCTCGTAGTGCGCGCGCCAGTTGTTCTCGTTTTCGTATTGTGATTTGAAAAAATACCGATTCGGTGCCGCTTCATAACGCCGTTCCACCTCGCGCAATGCCTCGTCGTAACCGAGGAGCGCATCGGTGTAGATAACCCGCGCGCCGTGCGAGTGAATGCGTTTTTTGCGTTCGTCACTGGCGTTCTCTGGAATGACGAGTTCGACTTGATACCCTAGCACCGCGCCAATCATCGCATAGGCGATACCGGCGTTGCCGGAACTAGAATCCAAAATCACCTTGTCGCGCGTGAGTTCTCCGGATGCAATCGCCTCGGTGAGCATGCGCAAGACCGGCCGGTCTTTGATAGAACCGCCCGGGTTGTAGGTTTCTACCTTCGCGTAGATTTCCACATTCGGCAGCTCATCCTCAAAAAGAGCGAGTTTGGCGAGCGGTGTCTGTCCGATGAGTTGAAGCAGTGGATAGTCTGCTGGAATAGTTCGGTTGCTCATGTAAACTGATTTATCCTGTCGTTTCTGTTAGGTGCGCCGCGTGCTATTCTTGCGAAGGAGTTGCGCCATGTAATCCTTCGCGGCATCTGTCGTTAATTCGCCGTTGAGGATGGGCTTCACCTCAAATTCTGCTAACCGCACCGTTGGATTGAGTCCGTGCATTGGGGGCAGCCAATCCCGAAACGTATCAAAAAATGCCCGTTGCGCTGCGCGCCCATTTTCATAAGGAAAGTCCGCTGTCGGGCGGCGGAACCGCGCCGTTCCTTTCGCTAGTGCCGCTGCATGATGTTGCCGGCAAAACCGCCGATACGTCTCCAATTCATACGCGAGAGGCACATCTGCCGTATAAAACCGCAACGTTTGTTCCCGATAGTGCGTGAAGTGTTGCAATTCGTCAAACTCAAAGATGAAGTGGTAAGGTGCCGGAAAATAGGCATCGGGAATCAGGTATCCGTCTGCCTTCGCCGTTGTGCCTTCCCAATCGCCTTCTAGTTCGGCATAGAGTGCCATGATGTCAACGTAAGCGTCGCCGAAGTGTTCGGGCTGCGGTTTGTTGCGGAGCCATTCAAATTGCGCGCGTCGCTCTGCGGGTATTCCCAAAACTTGTTCGACGATGGCGATGATACCGACTTCTAGGCGCATTTTTCCCTCTAAAGAGGTGCGCGCTTGGAACGCGCGTTTACCGACAATAAGGGTGCTACACCGGTGCGATGTCTAGGTTTTTCAGTGCCTCACCGGTAGTTGAGCCGATTAAGCTCGCCAAATAGTCCCTGTCGCGTTGCAACGCCTCCAACTTGTCGTCACCGTGGAGGAACTCCACCTCAAGGTAGCCGGCGTATCCTGCATTGCTGAGAATTTCAACGATGCGCGCGTAATCCACGACACCCTCTGCGATAGGGCACGCTTTCCCCTGTTCGTCAAAATTTTGCGCGTGCACATTGACAATGTGCTGCACGAGTTGTTGCGCGGCGGTGTGCGGCTCATCGGCATCTGTCCGCGCCAGCGGCTGATAGTAGGTTCGGAGAGATGGCACGTTCACTCCTTCGATTACCTCCAAGATAGTCGCGACGCTATCGGTGAGGTTGTTGTTGTGCATCTCCAGTCCGAGTTTCATACTGCGGAAATTCGCCCACTGCGCCATGCTGACGAGTCGGAAGAGAATCAACCTTTTGTCCGCGGGCGCAATAGATTTAGACGGGCCACCGCCAGACCAGATTCTCACCAAGTCTGTGCCGAGTTCCTTCGCGATTTCAAACGCCTCTTCAAAATGCTTCTGATAGAGCGGCATCATAGGGTTGACGTAGGAGCCGAACGCCGAGATAGCCAAGCCTCGGCGGTGCGCGGTATCCCTGATGTTTCTGATGTAAGCCGCGTCGTAGTCCGCGGGTATATGCGGCGGCTTGCCCCAGATTTCGATGCCGTGAAACCCGTAATCCGCCGCGATGTCTATTACCTCTTCCAGCGGTTTTTCTTGAAACGCGATAGTGCATAAGCCGATTTTCATTGCGTTGTTCTCCCCGACTTTGTCTATTTATACAAATAGGATACCACAAAAACAAAAAAATTGCAAGAAAAGTTTTTATTTTTTCTCTATTCTTGACATTAATGCACAGATACGTTATTATTTCCTCACATTCCGGTAGGCGGGTGCTCCTACTGGGAAACGGAATCGTTTTTGACAACAACGATTTATGAAACACCTTCCGTGAATTGAGAGTGTTTCATAAATCGTTCAACGTGGCGGGGACAGGCCCCGCGCTACCGTGAAAAAAACGCCGCCCCTTCACGTAGGGCGAGGGTCCTCGGATACCACACGCGCATGCGAGCGGGTTTCCCTCTCCATGCGTTTTGGTGTCAGACCGCGTCACCCCTGTAGGTCAAGATCGCCTGATCTTGACTCGTTCGGGAGCGGGCGCTCCCGAACTACAGAGGTGGGGCCGAGGCCTGCCGGTATTCGCCTGCCCGCCAAGGCAGGATAAATACCGAAACGGAATTATGAAACACCCTCACTGACATTGTTCTGGATTTCAGGAGATGAGCGTGCGTCAAAGGATTCAATTTGCACAAATAGCGTTAATCTGCTGCCTTTTGCTGTGCCTCGGGCTTTTCGGATGTGCACAAGAGGCGGAACTCACCGTTTTCGGGGCGATGAGTTTAACCGATGCACTCACCGAAATCGGCGAGGAGTTTACTGAGACGCATGACGTTAAAGTCTATTTTAGTTTTGCCGCGTCGGCAACGCTACAACGTCAACTTGAAAAAGGCGCGTCGGCAGATGTCTTTATCTCGGCAAGCCCAAAGCAGGTGGACATGCTCGCCGAACGGGATATGGTTTTAACAGAGAGCCGCTACGATATGCTAACCAATCGGTTAGTGTTGGTAGCGCATACCTCTTCGCCGCTAAAGAATCTGACGAGTGATGGCATCTCACGAATTGCAATTGGCCAGCCGGAAATCGTGCCTGCCGGCACTTACGCAAAAGAGGCGTTGATAACCTTAGACATCTGGGACGCGCTCCAGCCGAAACTCATCTACGGCGTTGATGTCCGCGCCACCCTCGCTTATATCGCTGCCGGCAACGTTGATGTCGCGATTGTCTATCAGACTGATGCAACCCTGCGTCGCGATGTCAAGGTGCTTTACCAATTCCCGGATGAAACGCATGCGCCGATTGTTTACCCGGCTGTCATCATGAAGGGGAGCCGACAAAAGCGGCACGCGCAACGGTTTATTGACTACCTGAAATCTGTCCGCGCCACCCAAATTTTTAAGAGGCACGGGTTCACGCGTCTATAATGGAAATGCAATGAGGATAACCGCCGCAGAAATTACGGCACTCACCTTAACAATAAAGGTTGCGTTGCTGAGTCTCATCGTCATGTTTCCGCCTGGGCTTTTTGTTGGATGGCTCCTTGCAAAACGAACGTTCCCCGGGAGGACGCTTCTCAACACGTGCGTCATGCTTCCCCTCGTGCTGCCGCCGGTGGTGAGCGGGTATCTGCTCTTAATGTTGTTGAGCAAACACGGACTTGTCGGCGGGTTTCTCTTCAAGACTTTCGGGATAGAGCTGGTCTTCACAGAATTCGCGGTTGTTATCGCGCTGTCGGTTATCTCTTTTCCGCTTCTGGTGCGCGGCATCATGACAGGCATGTCAGCCGTGCCAGAGAGACTTGAAAACGTCGCGCGAACGCTGGGCGCGTCGCCGATGAGAGTCTTTTTCACGGTGACCTTACCGCTTGCCGCGCGCGGTATCGTCGGCGGTGTCATCCTCGGTTTCTCCAAGAGCCTCGGCGAATTCGGCGCGACTATCATGGTGGCAGGCAACATTCCCGGCAAAACCCAGACGATGGCACTCGCTATTTTCAACGCGGTGCAACTCGGCCGCGATGCCTCTGTCTATCGGTTGGTGTTTATTTCGACTGTCGTCGCCTTTGTCGCGCTATGGCTGGCGGAACGCTCACTCGCCAGAACGTAAACAGGGATGTCTCTATTCGTCCGTTCCAAAAGAGAAAAATGATCCGTCTCAATTTCCGCAAACGCCTCGGCAATTTCACGCTAAGTCTTGATTGCACGCTCGCCCAAAAGGTTACGGCATTTCTCGGCGAATCCGGTAGCGGCAAAAGCACTCTCCTCAACTGCATCAGCGGCATTCTCACCCCGGACGAAGGCGAACTCGCCTTCGGCGATGAAGTGCTGGACGATGCGAAAGCACGTATCCATCAGCCGCCAGAGAAGCGCAGATTCGGATGCGTGTTCCAGGAGGGAAACCTGTTTCCGCATCTCACCGTTGAACAGAATATCCGTTATGGTGAACCGTCTCGGAAGCGCGAGGCGCGTTTAAAAAACGCGCCCACGGATCTGGGTAAAGTCATTGATACGCTTGAAATCGGGATGTTGCTGAAACGATACCCACACCAACTTTCAGGCGGCCAACGTCAACGCGTCGCGATTGCACGCGCCCTCGCGATGGAGCCGCGGCTGTTGCTCATGGACGAACCCCTTGCATCGCTGGACACCGGTTTAAAAAACCGCATCTTGCCCTACCTCCGCCACGTGAAAGAGGCGTTTGACGTGCCGATGCTCTATGTCACACACGCAATTTCAGAGGCCATGGCGATTGCTGACGAAGCATTCCTCCTCGCCGATGGAGAAATTACCGCCAGCGGCGAACCGCATCAACTGCTCACTGCGCCAGCCGCGCTCCCTATTGCGCAATTAACAGGCGTAGAAAATATGTTATCCTTACCGATTGCCTTTTCAGACAAAGCGAGTGGGATAACGGCATTGCAAATCGGGGGACAGCGGATTGTAGTGCCTTACGCAGACCAGGGGCAAGGCATGAGTCAAGACGTGCCGATTGCCATCCGTGCAGAAGACATTATTATCTCGCTGGAACCGAATCTCCCTATCAGCGCGCGCAACATTTTAAAAGGGATTATTCGCGAAATTCGCCGAGTTGGCGATAGAACGCTTTTGACTATTGACGTTGAGGGACATCCGCTGTCCGTGAAAATCACGCACGATGCGCGCGAACAACTTCAGTTGCGTGAGGGGATGTCATGTTATTGTGTTATCAAGGCGAATGCGATTAATCTTCTGTGGAATTGAGTGTTGAGATTGAGAATGCATCGAGACTCCCTGGTCTCGATGTTCCCGTAGCGCGGGGGCCCTCGGAGGTTCCATACGCGCATCCGAGCGGGTTTCCCCCGCGCGCGCCATCGTCACGATGCTGTCTTAGGTCCTTTAGGACCTTAATGTCTATAGCAGCACGTGTCGTACCGTTTTCAAGGTCCTTTAGGTCCTTAATAAAAACACGCGCGGATCTGGCAAAAGCTATTAAGGACCTAAAGGACCTTAGGGTGCGCTGCGATGCAGGATGCTATAGACATTAAGGTCTTACAGACCTTAGGCATGGCGAGGAACAGGCCCTCACCCTACGGGTGAACGGGAACGATTTCTTAGTTGTTCCCGTAGCGCGGGGGCCTGTCCCCCGCGAGTTCCATCGTCCCGATGTGTGCTTCCCCTCTGTAGTTTGTGATCGCCTGATCACAAACAGGTCAGGATCAGGCGATCCTGACCTACAGGGGGGGGATGCGATCTGACAGTAAGACGCATGGCGAGGGACAGGCCCTCGCCCTACGGTGCAAGCGGCAATCAAGCATGACGAGGGACAGGCCCTCGCCCTACGTGAAGGGGAGGCGTTTTTGCACCGGAGCAGGGGCCTGTCCCTGCGACGTTGAGCGAGTTATGAAACACTCTCAAGTTACCCGTGAAGTCTGTCCCAAAATTCATCCACCTGTCTACGAAGTTCCTCCAGCGTCCCCTCATTTTCGATGACAACGTCCGCGTAATTTATTTTTTCTGCCAGCGGCATTTGTGCATCGATGCGCGCTTCCACCTCGCTTTCAGTAAGCGTTCTGCCTTGCGCACGACTCCGTTCCAGCGTCCGGCGCAACTGCGTTTCCGATGAAGCAGTCACGACAACAATCAGATCGACGGTGTCATAAGCCCCTGCCTCAATCAGGAGTGGTGCGTCAAGCAAGACGACGGTACTCGGGTCTGCCGTAACAATCTGCCTTGCGCGCGCGCGGGAACGTTTGATAATCAACGGATGCAGAATGGCATTTAACCGCTCGCGCGCGGCTTTATCGGCAAAGACAATCGTGCCCAGTTTTTTTCGGCTGACATCGCCGGATACGTCAAGGATATCCTCTCCAAACGCTTTGACGAGTTCGTCGATAATAGGACTATCGGCTTTCAGGAGTTGATGTCCAATTTCGTCAGCATTAATAGGAATCGCGCCTTTTTCTGCGAGGAGTTCGGATACCGTGGTCTTCCCGCATGCGATGCCGCCCGTAATTCCGATGATGGTGCCGCGGTCGGCGGGTTTTTGTGTGTTCATGCTAAGGGGGTTTTCTCCTACCGTAGCGCGGGGGCCTGTCCCCCGCGATCGTTGCATGGCGAGGGGAACCCGCTCGCATGCGCGTGTGGCATGCGAGGGCCCAAGCCCTACGAATTGAGAGCGTCTTTCATCAACGCATCATAATCGGCATTCACCAACTCAATTCCGTAAAACGCCAGCCGCTCCATGATTATCCGGATGGCAGGGAGGTTATTATCTACCAGAATCGATGAGCGTCCGTGCAATGCCGCCGCTTCGCCGAGGGTACCGCTACCGGCAAAGAAATCCAACAACGTGTCGCCCGGCGACGAATGCACCTTAACAATGCGATTTAAGATACCGAGCGGTTTCTGCGTCGGATACCCCGTCTTTTCACCGCTGCTTGTGCCGACGATGGTGTGCCACCAAACGTCTGTCGGCGTTTTGCCGCGCGCCGCCTTCTCCTTGCCGACGAGCCCCGGTGCCATATACGGAATCCTGTCCATCTCGTCAAAATTGAAGGTGTAATGCTTCGGGTTTTTGGCATACCACAAGATGTTATCGTGCTTTGCGGGCCAGCGCGATTTCGGGCGGCCGCCGTAATCATAAGCCCAAATAATCTCGTTCATGAACCCCGCGCGCCCGAAGATTTCATCCAGCATCACCTTACAGTAATGCACTTCGCGATAATCGATATGCAGAAAAAAACTGCCGTGCGGATGCAACACCCGATATGCCTCTTCAAAACGCGGACGCAAAAACTGCAAGTAGGCATCGGAACTCTCGAATTTATCGGAATAATGAATTCGGGACAGGGATGTCCCTCCTACCGATTCATCGGAATTCTCGAATTTATCTGAGTCATGAGGCCCGGACAGGGATGTCCCTCCTACCGGTTTAATGGTGCGGTAAGTCTTGCCTTGGAAACCGACTCTGTCGCCTTGCGCATCCTGAAACACCTGAATTTCGTCGCGCTGTTGGATTTTGCCGGTGTTGAAAGGCGGATCGATGTAAACGGCATTAACGCTCTCATCTGCGACATGTTCCCGCAAGATCTTCAGGTTATCGCCGTAATAGAGTTGATGGGTAGACATAGTTCTCCTTCTGTTTTGAGATACGTTCATTATACAGAAATTCCTATATTCATGCAAGCGCGGTGCCACGAAAAAAACGCTTGACATCATTATCCAATTTTTGTTACAATAATTAACGCGACGACATAGAGGAGAGTTACGCAAATGTAGGTTGCGCTGTTTGAAACCGCGCCTACGGAGCTCGATTTGCGTAAATTCCACGAAAAAAAATCAAAGGAGCATCAAATATGGCGCAAGAAATTATCAGAGTCGGCATCATTGGGGCCGGCGGGAATACCACCTCACGGCACATTCCAGGGTTACAAGCAATCGATGGCGTTGAAATTGTCGGAGTTTGCAATCGCAGTCAGGAATCTTCGCAGCGCGTGGCAGACAAGTTCGGCATTCCCAAAACATACCGAAATTGGCAGGATGCCATCGCCGATGCGGATACAAACGCGATTGTCATCGGCACCTGGCCCTATATGCACTGCCGCGCGACGGTGGCGGCACTCGCCGCAGATAAACACGTCATGTGCGAGGCGCGGATGGCGATGAACGCCCGCGAAGCGTATACGATGCGCGATGTCGCACGCCAGAAAACAGCATGCATAGCGCAGATTGTCCCCTCGCCGATGACGCTGCGGGTGGACAACACGATAAAACGGCTCATTGCCGAAGGATACCTCGGTGAAGTGCTTGCCGTTGATGTGCGCGCAGGCGGCGCATTCCTTGAACGCGAAGCACCGCTCACGTGGCGACAAGACTTTGACTTCAGCGGGCTCAACATCATGAGCATGGGCATCTGGTATGAGGCACTCATGCGCTGGGTAGGCGAAGCCACGCGGATTATGGCGATGGGCAAAACGTTCGTCAAAATGCGTCCCGATGCCGAGGGCACCATGCGCGCCGTGCGGATTCCGGAACATATTGATGTCATCGGAGAACTGGGATGCGGCGCGCAACTCCACGTCCAAGTCTCGAATATCGCCGGATTGGCGGGCGCGCCGGAAGTCTTTCTCTTTGGAAGTAACGGCACGTTGCGTTTTTCTGGGAACCGACTCTACGGTGGACAAAAAGGCGATGCCGAACTCAGCGAGATTGACATCCCTGACGCAGAAGCAGGCGCGTGGCGCGTCGAAGAAGAATTTGTAAACGCCATCCGCGGCACCGAAATCATCACGCACACCGATTTTGAGACCGGGGTGAAGTATATGGAATTCACGGAGGCTGTCACGCGGAGCATGCAGTGCGGCGCGGCGATTCCGTTACCGCTGTAAAAGGAGGAACATTGACACTAGGAAAACTCTTTAACCTTTGCCAAGACATTGAACTCCGGCAAGCCAAACTGTACGCCTCCCTCTCGTTACTTTTGGGAGGAGTTGATGAACGAATCGCGCGATTTTGGGAACGGATGAGCACCGAAGAGTGGCAACACTACATCCTCGTCGATTTCGGACGTTCCTTATGCGCTGAGACTTTCGGCACCGATTTGCAGGTGATGGAACTGCCGGATGTAGCGCGCCGATTGCCAGCGAATATCGGGAAGACAATCCAGCAGATTACCGAGGCGTTGGATGTGCATGAGCGGAAGGTGAATAGCGGACAGATCACGCTGGACGAGGCGTTCGCTATTGCCGTCGCTATTGAAGGGAGCGAGGCGGATACCCTCTATATGTATCTGCTCGCCATCATCAGAAAGGCGATTCATCAGAGTGACCAGCCGTATTTGATGAGCCGTGTCGTGCAGGTTGAAAAAGACATGGTATCGCATGTAGACGGCCTCGTGCAGGCGACGCAGCGGTTCTCGAAAGATGCTAGTCTGATCCGTAGGGCGCATCGGCTCAAAGCGCATCATAACTAAGGGGGGTAGACGTAGGCGAGACCTCCTGGTCTCGATGTCCCCGTAGCGCGGGGGCCTGTCCCCCGCGAGCGTTGCGAGAAATGCGGCTGACACCGTAGCGCGGGGGCCTGTCCCCCGCGATCGTTGCATGGCGAGGGACAGGCCCCCGCCCTACGTTGAAGAGGCCGTTTTTTCCGTGGCGCGGGGGCTGTCACCGCGCCGTTGAACAAGTTATGAAACACCCTCCGATAAGAAGGCATTTGAGCAGGCGATTTCTCTATTTCTTCTCCGATTTGCGTTGCCTTTGAGGACAAGGTTTTGGCGGAAGCAAATTCATGCCATCGCAAGACCTGGCAGGTCCCTCAAAAACGTAGAAACCGACAACGCCGATTTCGGAGAGATGGAGAGACATGATTGCACAGCAACCGTTATCAAACGCCTTGCGAACGACGAAAAAATCGTTCTGCATCGGACATTTTTTGTTGCGAAATGTTAGGGGTTGTGGTATTCTATCTGAAGGCGTTAGGTGCCTCAAACGTAACTCACACCACGAGGGAATTCAGATGAACACACCCACCGAAGTTGAAGTCCGTTTCACGCTCGCGATTTCCGAAGGTATCCTGCGACACAAAGGGGCTGCGGAGCAGAAAGCAAAGACAGCGTATGTGCTGGAACTGCTCCGACAGGGCGACATTAGCGCGGGCCGCGCCGCGACCCTGCTCAGCATTTCGCGATGGGAACTCTCCGACTTGATGTCTGAATCAGGCATCTCCCCTTTTGATGACAGTCTCACCGCCGAAACGCTCGCTTCGGAAGTGGAGACAGCCTTGGAAGTGTTGGATGGCCGGAAACGATGATTGTTTCAAACAGCACTCCATTGATTGAACTCTCGAAAATTCGGCGATTGGAATTGCTGCGGGATGTCTATGGCTCTCTCGTCATTCCAAAGGCGGTTTATACCGAAGTCGTCATTAATGGGGAAGGAAAACCGGGTGCCGCCGAAGTCAAAGAGGCACCGTGGATTTACCCACACGCCGTGACACATCGCAGTAAGGTTCAAAGCCTTTACGCCCGTCCCTCACTAGATTTAGGCGAATGTGAGGCGATAGTGCTAGCTGAAGAAATATCTGCAGCCCAGGTGATTCTCGATGACCGCGTTGCGCGGGAAGTCGCCGTATCTCGGGGGCTGCCTGTGATTGGCACGTTCGGCGTGTTGCTTGTCGCCAAAGCCGAAGGTATCATTCCCACCGTGGAACCGATACTCACTGCGCTTCGGGCGCACGGGACACGCATCAGCCAACCCCTCTATCGTCTGATTCTTACTGCCGCCGGAGAATCAGACGACGCGGCGTGATTCGCTCCTGTTGCAGAACTGCAGAGAGGTGATGTTGCACGTTTGCATGCAAAGTCCCCGGCGATGCGAAAGAAAGGAAGCGGCTCGCCGGCAACAGTGTCGGCGAGCCGCTTTTGTTGGACAGCTTTTACGCCTACCGCCGTGGGTAGAACACATCGCGGTCGCGGGCAAAAAACCGCCAATCTAACGACAGGCACCATTGCAAGAACGCCTCTGCGATGGGTGTCGTCGCGTCTGTGCCGAACCACACCTCGGCCAATTCCCGTGCTGTGAACGGCCGCGTGTACCCGATTTGAAGGAGAAGGGCAGCCAACTCCGCCAGAATCCTGTCATTGGCGAGATGTCTCCCGCGTGAAATCCCGGGGTGGTTCCTGACAGGATACGCACGGCCATTTTCGGGGCGTGTCACACCCACGTTTGGAACCGCGCTGCGCACGGATGCGGCTAACGCTTCTCGCGCCGCATCATCCCCGTGGACTAGAAACAACTTGCCGGGTTGCACTTGCTGAACCAACCTCGTCAGTTCCTGGTTGTCCGCGTGTGCAGAGAGTGAGTAAGATGTCACTTTGCACGCAACGTTCACGGACGTTCCATCGTCCAATGTCCACACCCGTTCTCGTGCCAGTGCGCGGCCAGGAGTCCCTTCTGCCTGATAGCCCGTGATTGCAATCAGGTTTTTCGCATCTTGGACGAGGTGTTCGGCATAATAACTCGACATGCCGCCTACCAGCATCCCAGACGATGCTACGATGCAACACGGCTCTCCCGACAGAACCCTATCGCTTTCTTCACGTGAGGAGACCTGTTGTATCTTCTCCGAATAAAAGAGATCTTCACCGCGTTCAACGTTGCGGCGCAGGGACGACGTGAGTTCAGCGGAAAAGTCCGAGTACACCTGATTGACTTTCCGCACCATCCCATCAACATATACGGGGAACTCCGGCACCCGGTTGCGCTGCATCGCGCGCTTTAAAACGAGAAGGACTTCTTGGGAACGCCCTACGGCAAAGGTAGGAATAAGCACTTTGCCGCCCTTGGCAATCGTTTCGGCTACATCCTGCGCGAGCGCGCGTTCTTGCGCCTCGCGCGTCTCGTGCCGGCGGTTGCCATAGGTTGACTCCATCACCATCACATCAGGTTTGCACCACGTTGGCACATTGAGGTTGGGCAACGTCCGCTGATTGGCAACGGATACATCGCCTGTCATCAAGAGGCTTTCTTGCTTTCCCTCAATGTAAATCATCGCCGCACCAAGAATGTGACCGGCGGGAATCCATGTCGCCCTCAAGGCACCGCCACAAATCGGGACGGGTAGTAGCCAGGGCACATCTGTCACCATGCGTTCCAGGGCCGCGGGTACCGCTTCGGGAGGATACAGGGGTTCCGGGCTCTGCTGTTTTCCGCCGCGACGTTGCCGTTTCACAGCATCTTCCAGCAAGACGCGTGTAATCGCTTTTGTTGCCGGTGTGCAATACGTAGGCACCCCGGCAGGCAGCATGCACTCCAATGCTGGCAACGCGCCCGTGTGATCGGTGTGTGCGTGCGTCAGGAGAACTGCATCCGGCATGCCAAGCCCCTCTAACGCTGTCAAATCGGGCAACGGTGAAATCCGACCGGGGCCCATCCGGATACCTACATCCACGAGGATGTGAGTGCCTTCAATTTCAATTGACGTGCTGGAGGCACCAACTTCGTTGGCACCACCGCAAAAAGTCATCATCATTATGGTTTCCTCTCACGATTGACAACAGAACTCTCTTCTGTGTCGGATACGGATGTGCGCAATCCCAAAGGAATCCGCGTGAGGCTATTGAGCCTCCAAGCGTTCAGCGCATCCACTCATAACAATAGCGGTAGGTATTACGCCGATAAAACCTACCGACGCAATACCTAGCACCTTTTATTTACCCTTTCCGCCTTTGGCAGGGGCGTTAGTTCTTCCGCCACCAGAGGGCTTGCCGGTTTTGCTCGGCCAGCCGCCGGCTCCTCTGCCTCGGCCGCCTTTACCGCCGCTTTGGTGACTACTTCTCCCTCCACCGCGGTTACTTTGTGATTTCGCCATTTTTATCACCTCCTTCCTTGTAGGAATTCCTCGCCTCACCGGACCACAACGCTCTCCGATAGAAGCGATTGAACTGATGTTACCTGCGAAAGAACGCGTCATGGAAACCCGATGCCCGAAGGATACTGGGTACCACCCGCGATCTACGAAAGGCGACGCACCCGCAAATAAAATGTCGCGAGGTGTTTACTGTTACGCCCACAGAAAACGTGCGCGTGGAAACCCCTGCTAAAGCACGCTACCTTTCTTATATTGTTACCTATCCCTAGCAAAAACAAACCTTGAAACTTCGGCTTTGCAAGTGAAGTGCTCCATTTTACGGCAGCAGCAAAACTATATCCCATGAACATCCGATTGCCTCGGATACCAACCGTTAGGAGTCCCAACGCGGGAAACGTCAGGACCGGAAGAGCGGCAGACTGCCTCAAAGCAACGCAGTTGGTTTTTTTTGCACCACGGAGTAGGGTTTCTCAACGCTTTGTCTTCAGACTTTGTGAGAATTCCCTCTTCCAGAGTTGCATTGATACTAATTATATCACAAAAAATGGCAAATGTCAAATTAAAATGAAAAAAAGTCGCCGCGGTTTGTATCGGTTACGCCGATACAAAAGTGAAAGCGTCGGCCGGTGTCAACTTTCTACCACCGCCGATCTTCTTTATCGCGTGTCCGGTGCAACTCTTTTCGACGTGTGCGCATCGCACCGGCTTTATCGATGGGTATCTCAAGCGTTAAAAGATGTGCCTGCCGGAGCCACCAAAACGCCTCAAACAACGGACGGCGAGGCGACGCGCCCGTGTCGACATTGGCTTTGCGCCGGTCCAACCGCCGAATCTGTTTGTGCGCCTTTTTCGCGACATCGCGGACGGTCGCGTCCGGATCCTTCTGGGAGAGCCAGAACAAGGTGCGATGGGCCCGTCCACCGGGATTCACGCGCAGTGCCGCCACTGCCTGCACATAACTCTGTCTCCATAGGCGGCGCGGTTCAACAAAATCGGTGTCGGTGTAAGTTGCCGTTTCTCGTTTCGTCCGGGTTTGGAGTCGACTGAGGCAGAACGTGGCGAATTCTTCGCGCAGGTCTCGCAAATGCGGGTCCCGCGCCAATTCGCGCTGCAAGTTCTGCGGATACATGGAGATAGCAATCCAGTGTGGCACCACCGCGTAAGGATAAGGCGGTGGTTCGTCTCTACCGTATTCGGGCCACGCGCGCAGATCCGAGGTAACGGCTGGCTTTTTCATCTCGCTGAAGGCCAGTAATAACGGTTTCAGCCGCTGCCACGGTGGTGCCAACACTAGCAGAACGTAAAACGCCTTCTCATAAAAGTCATGGACAGGTATGCCGGGAGAATCTTCCCTCTCAAAGCAAGCCGGTTCATCCCGCAAGAGCGAACGCAAGATGCCGATATGTCGCGAGGCACTCTGGACAAGCCTCCCTCTGAGTTCTTCAGAAAGTTCTGCTTCCAGCCCGCCCATGTGTCTCCCGTAAAGGATTCTGGCTAAGTGCCACCATGCTTTGAGCAAGGCAGAACGTCCGGGCTGCAATTCGGGCTGTTTCTCACTGAGCAACGCCAAAAATGGCATTAACTCGCGGGCAACAAGTTGCCATCCTTCGTTCAAGGCGGGTCCGGGGCCGAGTGCTTGACTCAAGGCGTAACCGATTGCATGGAGGAGCCCAAGGATTTTGTCCCCTAAATCGGGTTCTGGGACATTGGAAAAATCGGATAGCAACGTCTGCAGACGCACCGTATTACAACGTTCGGTGTTCGCTTGGAAACGCCATATTAACCAGAATTCCAGTTCGCCCGGGTCTTGGAAATCGTTGCTGCCCCAACTTTGGCGTTGGACGGGATTCAAGTGTCCCATGTCAACAATTTGGTTGAGCGGCACGCCTTCTGGAAAAATGAAGGGGAGCAACTGATCGAAATAGAAAACGCCGTTGTTGGTGTCCCTTATCTCAATGAGTTTGTGCACATTTGGGGCCGCTGTGCTGAAGTTGGCGTGCCGTTGGAATTCACCTACCCACGCCGGTATCTCTTGGGAGTCCTTCAGTTGGATGTTGGGTAAAAACCACGTATCGACTCTAGGGCCAAAGTCAAGCAGCTTGCTGAAGAGGAGGGCCAGGTGGGTTTGCCGGTCTGCCGCAACAGGCACCAGTTCTTTCAATGCTTTCAGGACAGTTTCAAGCCCCATCTCAAAGTCATCAAAATCGTCTTTGAACCGAGAGCTGTCCTCAGGGTTTCCAAAGCAGTCCGGGCGGAGAAAGAGGCGAACGAGCCAGCCCTGGTCTGCCGCGGAAAACCCCGCGGACTGAAGAGACTCTTTGACAGCGAAGACTTCCTCGGCAGAAGAATCTTCGGTTGGAAAAACGAGTGTTGCGGAGCGTTCAGTTTGGCTCATGAAATGTTCCTTACTTCTTAACCGTCAGCAGTGGACGAGATGCGTCCGGGACCCAGTTGACGGGTTAGGGTTAACGGTTGACTTCGGGTGTGCGTTCCTGCGCCGATTCGCACAGCCATGATAAAGTATATCACAAAAAAGCGGCGATGTCAATTTTTCGTTGTTCGCAAGGCGTTCGATTAGATGGGTTTGTAATTATAATCCCTCGGCGTAATCCGCAATCAACGTTGTTGATTGCTAGGGTTCTGGTGCTAATTTTTGTCATCGGCAAGTCTGCACGTAGGTGATTCTGCAGTTCTGCACTTTTTTTGTAACCACCACCGAAAAGAGCCGTTTTTATCCCCAAGATGCCCACGATGTATTTATGCACTTCTGCACTGATGCATTTCAGGGAATCTGCACATAAACCGTTACCTCTTGCTCCAATAACGTAGATATCGACAACGTCGATATCGGATAAACGGAGAGAAACGTTGTTAAACGAGAAACCTTTATCGAACGCCTTGCGAACAACGAAAACGCGACTGACGAAAATAGCGGTTTTGTCCGCAAAGGGCGGTGCGGGCAAGACAACCGTCTCAATCAACCTCGCTGTCTCTGCAGAACACGCGGGACACGCGACCGTCCTCATCGATTTGGACCCGCAGGCCAGTGCCTGTCGCTGGCCGGACGTTCGAGAAGACGACACGCCCGCTGTCGTGTCGGCGCACGCGGCGCGGCTACCGCAACTGCTTCCGGACAGCGAACGTGCCCTCAAACGCAGCGGCGACGTTCCGAATGTCATCGTGATTTAAGGGACAAGCACCTTTCATGGCAAGAGTCCTACATGCGGAGTTACCAGCATCGCGGTGCCCTGTGTCTCCGGCGCGGGCGCGCAATTATTGTGCTATCTGGAGAAGTTCATCTTCCGCTGGAAGTCTCCACCCTCAAAGGGACTTTTCTCTGTCACCTCTCCGGTTCTCAAGTTCATCCACCCGATAATCTTGCCGCTTTTCGTTCTCGCAGGCTTAAACACTTCACCGGTGGCGGTATTTGTTACCGTGTCGTCTGCCGCGGTCTGCCGCTTGGGAGTAGCATCCTGCTGTTTCACGGCTTTCATGGCAGCCTTGACGATATTCGGTGGCACGACAGCTTTGAGGGCGTTCAACTCTGCCTCGGTCTGCTTGAGACGCTTCCCTGCTGCATCAGCCCGAAGCTTCTCTGCAGCAGCTTGCTGTTCTGCCCGCTGCTTTTCGTTTTCGGCGCGCTGAAGAAGAGACTGTCCCTGTGTCTGGCGCGTGTGAAGAGTGGCACCTTGCGCCTCATTTCGCTGCCTTAATGCTCTTGCCTCATCTTCGGCATCGACTGCGCGAAGAACTGCGTTTCGCGCGCTATCCCTTTCAGCGTCGGCTCGTTGACGTTCTTTAGCGATGGCGACCTCGGCGGTGTCAGCGCGTTGTCGTTCCTTCTCGCATTCAGCCACGGCTCGGTTTCGCGCCGCTTGATACCTCTCGGCGGTATCCCTTTCCTTCGCTAATGCTTTCTCTAACTGCACCTTCTCATCAAGACTCTCGCGCTTGGCGGCGTTGGAAAGATACCATCCCACGCCGAGAACTAGACAGAGAATGATGACGACGATTTCCATGCGTATTCTCCTTTGTTCGGTGAGGCAGAGGGCAGCGCTGCACTGCCGCTAGTGGGCTTCTCGGTTCGCCCTAAAAAAACAAGGCTACTGCCCCTTGGTGCCCCGATGGCTCAATGCGCGAAAGGGTTTGATGTGCACACTGCACGCTATTGATGCCGCCGCGGGACCGAATCCGTTTCGCATCCGCCTAATCTTTATACCTATGCAGTCTACCACAAATCCACGGAAATGTCAACTCTTCCTGAATGTTTTTTCAGCGACTTTGCAGGGAAGTCTGTCCCTGGCTCGACATGCACTACTGCTACTGGGTACTCCGTTCCATCTTGCGACAGAGCATCCACTGGTAGATATTTTTAGGATTGCGGCATCATATTTGATGATTTTGTTTTGGGGTGGGTGAGGATAAGGCGATATTTCTTCCGGTGAAGAGGGTTTTTCCGGTTCCGATGCGCGATGCATTGAGACTAGGAGGTCTCTCCTACAAGGGGAGCATCGGGCCTTCCTCGCTCTGTAGTTTGCGATCGCCTGATCGCAAACGGAGCATCGAGACTAGGAGGTCTCTCCTACCAATCGAGCCCCACTCTGTAGGTCAAGATCGCCTGCTCTTGACCCGTTCGGGATCGCCCGATCCCGAACTATGGTCTCTCTTCACCGTAGCGCGGGGGCCTGTCCCCCGCGATCGTTGCATGGCGAGGGACAGGCCCTCGCCCTACGGTAACCCGGAGCGTTTTTTCCGTCGATCTGTTCGGGAGCAGGTGCTCCCGAACTACGGTCTTTTCCAAGGTCCAAGCACGGCGAGGGACAGGCCCTCGCCCTACGGTAACCCGGGCCGTTTTTTTTCGTAGCGCGGGGGCCTGTCCCCCGCGAGTGTTGCATGGCGAGGGACAGGCCCTCGCCCTACGGTAAGATGGGGCGTTTTTTTTCGTAGCGCGGGGGACAGGCCCCCGCGAGCGGTGCATGGCGAGGGACAGAGGACAAACTACTGATGCTGCGCGTTGCACAACAAATTCCCTGCCCGCGCGCACGCCACCTGCTCCAACTGAAGCGTCGTATGGCCAATGCCGAAATGCGTTTGCAATTCGACGTTGATTTGCTCCAGAATCCGATCGTGTGCTAAAACGGTGTTTTCGTTTACCACAATATGCGCGCTCAAGGCAGAATAGTTGGAGCAGAGGGACCAGATGTGCATGTCGTGCACGTCTTTCACGGGGTCTAAGCGGCGGAGATGCTCGGCGACGGTGTGCGCATCCGCATTCCGTGGCGAGTTTTCAAGCAGGATATGCACCGCCTCTTTTGTAACGTTCACCGCGCTGACGAGGATAATCCCGCCGATGAGGAAACTGAGGATGGCATCGACAGGATACCAACCTGTCCAATAGATAATCGCGCCGCCGATGACGACACCTACCGACGAAAGCGTATCGCCGATGACATGCAACACCGCGCTGCGGACGTTGAGGTTGCCGTGGCTCTCTCCATGCAACTGCCACAAGATAATCAGGTTCGCTACGAAGCCGAGGCACGCCACAATCAGCATCCCACTGACTTTAATCGGCATCGGTTCCATATAGCGATGATACGCCTCATAGAAAATCCATCCGGAAATCCCGATCAGCGATACGCCGTTAAGCAACGCGGCGAAGACCTCGGCACGGTGATAACCGTAAGTCCGCAACGCCGTCGCGGGGCGCGTGGATAGATAGATGGCGAACCAGCTGATGAGCAGCGACAGCACGTCTGACAGCACATGCGCCGCGTCGCTCAGCAACGCTAAACTGCCAGACCAGATACCGCCGATGACTTCGCCCAAAAAGACGATAAATGTGACCAGCACGGCAAGCTTGAATTTCTTTTGTAGGTGCGTCTGGTGGCTATGTTCGTGAAGGTTTTCGTGATGATGGCTATGCACCGTTCCTCCGTTATCCTATGCTGCCGTAGATGCGGAATTTGCGAGAGTTAGGGCAAATTCCCTTTCTCCCGCGCCTGCGCGGGTTCATCTGGGCAAAGCCGATAGGGTATTAGTCAGCCGCCTTGCTCTCGGATTTGCTGCTGTTACCGCTGTCTGTCTTCTTCTCTTTTTTCTCGGCTTTTTTCTTCGTGCCGCTAGAAGACTCTTTGTCCTTTTTGGCGGATTCTTTGTAGCCTTCGCTGCGGTAATCGGTGATGTAGAAACCGGAACCTTTGAAGATGAGTCCCGCGCCCGCGCCGATGAGCCGTTTCACTTCGCCGCCGCAATCCGGACATTCTGTCAGTACCGGCGCGGTTATCCCCTGAAACCGCTCAAATCGGACTTCGCAGGCGAGGCATTTATAGTCATACGTTGGCATATCGCAGTTGCCTCCATTTCTTTCTTGCGAAAAAAGATAATTTCTGATACATTTTAATCGGTTTAATCAGAATTGTCAAGACTTTTTTGTAAATAGGAGATTTCCATGTTTCAATGGCGCATTGATGCCGATAGTTTCCCTCTCGGCAAGGGACCGATGGTGATGCTGTTTCTTTTCCTCATCTCAACGATTTTCATCTTCGCGCGTTCTGAAGAAGGTGGCGAGAAATTGGAATTCTGGATCTTTGCCAACACCCATTTTGAGGAATACCAAGCGCGCATCCCTATTTTCGAGGCGCAGAACCCCGGTGTCAACGTCCAACTCATCAACTTCGGCGGCACCATGCACGACAAACTCCTTGCCGCCATGCTGTCTAACTTCGGCGCGCCAGACCTGGTGGAAGTTGAGATTACTTCCATCGGGCGGTTCCTCAAGGGCGCGATTGACGAAGTCGGGTTCGTCGATCTGCGTCCGAACTTGGAAAGTGAAGGCTGGATGGAAAAATTAGTCGTCAGCCGGTTCACACCGTGGTCCTACCGTGGACGCATTTACGGCATCCCGCACGATTTACACCCGGTAATCCTGCTCTACCGCGATGATCTGTTTAAGGCTGCCGGGGTTGATATGACCGAGGTTGAAACGTGGGACGACTTCATTGCGGCAGGCAAAAAAGCGACGCGCGATGTGGACGGCGATGGCACGGTAGATCAGCACGCTATCGTCTTGGACCGGCGCACCGAAAGCGACTATTTTCCGCTCCTCCTCCAACAGGGCGGCGGCTTTTTTGACGAAGAAGGTAACGTCATCATCGATAGCGAGCTCGCAATCGAGACGTTAGAATTTTTTGTTTCGCTGTTTAACGAGCATAAAATCGCGACACCTGTCTACGGCACCTGGCACGGCGACCCGAGCAATTTTGCCGCGATGCAGGATGGTAAAATCCTCTCCATTCTCGCCCCAGATTGGTATGTCGGCATCCTGAAAAGTCAGGTGCCGCAGATGGCGGGTAAATGGCGGGCTGTCCCGATGCCTGCGTGGAAGCCCGGTGGCAGGCGCACCACGACGCGCGGCGGCACGATGATAGGCATCACCACGCAGTGCAAAAATCCTGAGCGCGCTTGGGAACTCCTCAAATTTACCTACTTTGACCGGGGAGGGTTAGTCAACCGATATGAAACGACGCGGATTATTCCGCCGCTCAAATCGGCATGGGACGCGCCTATCTTCAAAGAACCAGACCTTTATTTAGGGGGACAACCGCTAGGCGCGCTGTTTATTGAACTAGCACCCGATTTGCCGCCGCGCTATCAGAATCCCTACTGGGCGGAAGGGGCAGACCTGCTGAACGACGCTATCTTCGCCGCTGTCACGGAAAAGCAGACACCGAGGGAGGCATTGACGGCACTCGCCGAGAAGGTCCGCGCGCTTATCGCGAAGGACCAGGGACGTTGGGGGAATATGTAGGCACCTATGAAAATGAAACCGCGTTCATACCGCTTTTGGCATCAGCAGCAGAAAATCGCGCCGTATCTCTTCATCGCCCCGTTTTATCTGCTCTTCGTCTTGTTTATGGGTTACCCGCTCATCTCGTCTCTCGTGATGAGTCTTTACGAGATGCGCGGGTTTCAGAGTCGCGTCTTTGTCGGTATCGGCAATTTCACGGATTTGTTCCGCGACCCGATTTTCTGGAAGTCGCTGCGGAATACCGCCTATTTCGCCATCGGCACGCTCACGCTCCAATTGCCCATCGCGCTATTATTAGCGATGTTGCTCAACTCCAAGTTCGTCAAGGGGAAGAATGTGTTGCGTCTCGCCTTCTTTGCGCCGGTGTTGGTAGCGGGTGTCTTCGTCGCGATTATCTTCAATCTCGTCTATGACCAGCGTGCAGGATTAATTAACAATGAGTTGATTCTTTTCGGGCGCGAAATCGGCTGGCTGAACGAGGAAAACTACGTCATGCCGGCGGTGATTTTAACGGGCGTTTGGCAGTGGGCAGGCTTCAACATGATTTACTTTTTGGCGGGGTTGCAAGGCATCCGTCAGGAGCTCTATGAAGCGGCAGCCGTAGATGGCGCGAATTGGTGGCAGGCGTTCCTTCACGTCACGCTGCCCTCATTGCGGCCGGTGATAGCCTTCGTTTTTGTCGTGTCAATGATAGGTTCGCTGCAACTCTTTGACTTGCCTTACATTCTAACGAACGGCGGCGAGCCTGCGGATGCCGGTTCAACTATCGTGATGTATCTCTACAAAAACGGGTTTCAGTTCATGCGTCTCGGCTATGCGGCGACGATTGGGTGGGTGCTATTTTTCATTATCGCCGTTATTTCGATTGTCCAATTGAAATTGCTCGGTATCTTCCGAGATGAATAGAGAAATCGGTAGGCGTGCTTTCAACGCGCGCCGCTTCAAAAGGGAATCAGTATGCTCATTTTACCAGCCATCGACTTGCGCGATGGGAAGTGCGTGAATTTAGTGCAAGGCATCGCCGAACAGGAGACTATCTTTTCCGACGCGCCGATAGAAATGGCGCGCCAGTGGCAGGAGGAAGGCGCGGCATATCTCCACCTCGTCGATTTAGACGGTGCGTTTCAGAGAGAATCGGCGAACTTGCATATCGTCGGCGAAATTGTCTCCGTTTTGGATATTCCTGTCCAACTCGGTGGCGGCATCCGAACGTTGGAACAGGTGGAAGCCGTGTTGGAACTCGGCGTTCATCGGGCGATTATCGGCACGGCTGCGCTGCAGGATCCGGCTTTGGTGAAACAGGCTTGCGCGCGTTATGGCGAACGCATCGCTGTCGGCATTGACGCGAAGGACGGCGCGGTTGCTACACACGGATGGCTGGAGGTTTC
Organism: Candidatus Poribacteria bacterium; assembly: GCA_965242965.1. Classification (GTDB taxonomy): domain Bacteria; phylum Poribacteria; class WGA-4E; order WGA-4E; family WGA-3G; genus AGPOR5. Next base: position 678,275 of record OZ251518.1, read on the forward strand.
GCGAAAGTCTGCCGTTGAATTCGCGAAGGAGATGGCAGCATCAGTTCATACGTTGATTTACACCGATATTAAGAGCGATGGCATGCTCAAGGGCCCCAATGTTGCAGCGACGGCTGATATTGTGAGCGCGGTGCCAGCCGATGTCATCGCTTCGGGGGGAGTCACGTCGCTTGAGGATATCGTTGCGCTGAAAAAGATTGGTGCTAGTGGAGCGATTGTCGGGCGTGCTCTGTATACCGGCGCGCTTTCATTGCCGGATGCAATTGCCGCTGCGCGATAAAAAATAGGACAGACGCAAATGCCATGATTTTCCTGCTTGTCCTGCGTCTGCGATAAAAAAGTTTGCTTAATGTAAATGTGATGTGATATACTAATGTTAACTTTCATGGGGCGGCATTTGCCAGCCCAAATTTTAAGGAGGAAATTCACATCATGAAAATGAAACTGTTTCTGTGTGTGCTGTGTCTCGCGTTTTTCGCGGATGGGCTATTGCCCCAAACCGCGCCGGTAGATGAAGCGACACGGCTCACCCAGGTTGAAATCGCTTTGGAATTCCAGAACAAGCAGCTTGGCAGAATGGAGGGGACGATGGACCGAATTGATGGGCAGATGGATGGTATGCTCATGTGGGTAATCGGCTTATTCGTTGGATTCGGCATTGCCGTTTACGCGCTCATCCATCAACTCAGAGCGCAACTCACCGAAATGATGCATACGTTTGGCACCCACTATGCAGATCTGGTTCTGCGGATGTCACAATTGCAGAGCGATCTGGTGGTGCAAATATCTGAACTGCGGGGCGATGTCAATGGGGTAAAGAGCGATGTTGCGACGGTGCAGCAGAATCTCACGAAGGTTGAGAGCGATGTCAGTGCCGTGAAATCAGAGTTGCAGGCCGATATCAGTGCCGTGAAATCAGAGTTGCGGGCCGATGTCAGCGACGTGAAATCAGAGTTGCGGGGCGATATCGGCGACGTGAAAATCAATGTCGGCGGACTCCAAAAGGATGTCGCAATCATCCAGAAGGATGTCGGCGAACTCAACGAGAAAGTCGATGGCATTGATGCGCACGTGACAGAAGTTGAACGCAGCACCAACGCGCAGCTCACCGACATTCGCGAAACCCTCGCAAAGCAACAGGAAACCGAAACCGAAACGCCGAAAAAGGAAGCCGATTCCTTGAAAACGTAGGGAGAAACTCCCTTGTTTAGAGATGTCTGTAGTTCGGGCTCAGACGAGCCCGAACTATAGCAGTGAATTGACAACCCCAATCCCGATGCACGAACCCATCTTCTTCATCTCAAACCGCGTGCCGACTTCCATCGCTAACGGTAAATCAAGCCTCATGGTGACTTGCGCGTCCATGCCCGGTGTGATGATTGAAATATCTGGTGGGAGTCGGAGATGCGTTGGCATGTCAATCCCCCATAAATGTATTACCAGCCGGTCGTTGTCAATAAGCGGCATGTGCGTGCTGTTCTCCTCGTGTGTTAGGAGATAGACAATCGCCGTAAACGCAGAATGCGATTTGATAGTCTTCGGTGTGCAAAGCACCTGTCCCACAGAGAGCCAATCCGGTTCAGCCTCCACGCGCGCTTCATTCTCTTTGATGCCGAGGCACCGCGTCTTGATTCGTTCCCCTTTGCCGACGACATCGACGGCTTGTCCTACGGCGAGATGCCCTTGGGCAATTTCGCCTCGCGCCGTGACGCTATCGCGCGTCTCTTCGGTAATCTCATAAATCGGCATGATGAGCGGCAGGTTTGCGCGGTTAATAGGTTCCGGCATGTGCCGATTCATCGCGAAAACCAGATCGACAATTGGCTTCCACTGCGCCGAGGCAAGTTTGTGGCCTTTGTAAGTTAATGCTTTGCGCGCGTCGCCGACAATGATAGGAGACGTTTCCTCTTCCCATCCGCACTCGCTTAGCAGTTCACGCATCTCCATCTGACAAATGTCTAGCAGTTCATCGTCTTCCGGAATGCCGCCGGTGTTGAGGAACGGAATCACCGTCGTCAGATGAACGTGGCTGGCGAGACAGAGCAGTGCTTCAGAGTCCGGCGTGACTCCCTCAACGGCGTTCACCACCCAGAGCGCGCCCTGAATAGCTGGTGAACCGCTCACAAGCATCTTGACGACATCCTGTTGCGTTTCGCAGTCAATCTGCGTATAAAATTTGCCGCTGGTTTCATAATCAACAGCGCGGTAGGTAATACCGACCCTTTCACGAATCGGGTGGCGCATCGGGATTTGTGTATCAAAACTGCCATCGATATCGGTATGAATAGCCCCGATTCTCGCGACAACCTTTGCGATGGCGGCTGTTAACGTCGTTTTTCCGTGCCCCGGTGCGCCGAGTGTGCAGATAGGCAAGGCGCGGTGCGTGGCGGCTCTTTTCTTGTTCATCGATTTCTCCTTTTTTCTATTTCGCAAGGCATTCGCTGAGGGTTTCTGTTGCGAGCCTGTCTCTCTGCGTAACCTGATATTTTCGGTTTTGGATGCTAATTTATTGAGGGTGTTTCATAAATCCGTTTGCGCGCTGATAAGCCCCCTTCATCGTAGGGCGAGGGCCTGTCCCTCGCCATGCTTCGCGTACCCCAGACCCTCCCTTCTGTAGGGCAAGAGCACCTGCTCTTGACCTGTTTGTGATCAGGCGATCACAAACTACAGACAGGGCGCGATAAGCACCCTCCATCGTAGGGCGAGGGCCTGTCCCTCGCCATGCCTCGCGCTACGGAAAAACGTCTCTGCAGGTCCGTAGGACCTAAAACGCCCCCGCTTGCCGATGGCCAACGCAGGGGACAGGCCCCCGCGCTACGGAAAAATCGAGACCAGGAGGTCTCTCCTACGGTATTGCATCGAGACCAGGAGGTCTCTCCTACCCAAAGAAACGGATTTATGAAACACCCTCATTTATTATAGCAAAAATTCGCGTATTATGCAATAATAGTCTCATGTTACGCCAAAAGATTTACCATCTTAACGAACTTGCGCCGCTTCTTCAGGATGCCAAAGCCGCGGGCAAAGTCGTCGTCACGACGAACGGATGCTTTGACGTGCTACATCTGGGGCATCTCCGCTATCTCCAAGCCGCGCGGGAACTCGGAGAGTTGCTGGTTGTCGCAGTGAATAGTGATAGTTCGGTTCGGCAGCTCAAGGGCGAAAACCGGCCGCTTGTCCCTGAATCAGAGCGCGCCGAAATGCTCGCCGGCTTGGAATGCGTTGATTACGTCGTCATCTTCCCTGAATTAACGCCGGTTGCGTTGCTTGCCGAGCTCAAACCCAACATCCACGTCAAAGGCGGCGACTACAAATTGGAGCAGCTCGTTGAGAGGGAAGTTGTTGAGGCGCACGGCGGCAAGGTTATCGTCGGACTGAATGTCCCCGGCAAATCCACGACGAATCTCATCCAAGTGATTTGCGAACGATATACCCGTGGCGGCCCGTAGCGCGAGGGCCTGTCCCTCGCGAGCCCTAGAACGCGTGTCCGGCCGTAGCGCGAGGGCCTGTCCCTCGCGAAGCCTCGGTGCAGACTAGGCTCGGCGAGGGACAGGCCCACCTCTGTAGTTCGGGAGCACCCGCTCCCGAACGGGCAGGATCAGGCGATCCTGACCTACAGAGGTGGTGCGCTCTGACAGCCAAACACATGGCGAGGGACAGGCCCTCGCCCTACGGTGAAAGGGGAGGCGTTTTTTCACCGGATCGCGGGGTCTGTCCCCGCGACGTTGAGCGAGTTATGAAACACCCTCACTTAACTTACCGAAAAGAGACGAAAGGTAACAAAACATGCACATCAACAACCCATTGACAGTTCAGGAGCTCAAACCCCACATCGAAAGGCTTTTTGAACTCTCTGGCAAAAAGATTTTAGCGATTGAGGAAACCTGGCCCGCCGAAAAAGGCACGCCTGTCTTCACCGTCGCCGGCACCTACACAACGCGCGGGTGGACAGAATGGACGCAAGGCTTCCAATTCGGTTCTGCCATCCTCCAATTTGAGGCGACTGGCGATGAACAGTTCCTGGAAATCGGCAGGCAGAACACCATCGAAAAGATGGCACCGCATGTCACGCACATCGGTGTCCACGACCACGGATTTAACAACGTCTCCACATACGGCAACCTCCGCCGTTTAATGCGAGAAGGCATTATCCCGTGGAACGACGGTGAGATGCACTTTTATGAGCTCGCCTTGAAAGCCTCCGCCGCCGTGCAGGCGAGCCGATGGACACCTATTCGTGCGCGCTTTCAAAGCGCGGGCAGCGAGGACGGCGCGGGGTATATCTATTCTTTCAACGGACCGCATTCCCTCTTTTCGGATACTATCCGTTCGCTGCGGGTATTGGGGCTTGGACATACCCTCGGTGCAGTCCTCATGGGCGAAGGCGATGTGCCGATTTCGTTGTTAGAACGCCTGATTCACCATTCCGAGACTACAGCGGCCTACAACGTTTACTACGGCGAGGGGCGCGATGCTTATGATTTACGCGGGCGCGTCGTCCACGAATCTATCTTCAATACCAACGACGGCAACTATCGGTGCCCAAGCACGCAACAGGGATATTCGCCGTTTACGACGTGGACGCGCGGGCTCGCGTGGATTATCACCGGCTACGCCGAACAACTTGAGTTTTTCGATACGCTGACTTCGGAAGCCCTGGAACCATTTTTGAATAGGACGGGAACGCCTGTTCCTGTTACCTTGCACATGCGCAAAGCGGCGGCGGCAACCGCTGATTTCTATATTGAGAATACCGCGCAGGATGGAATTCCGTATTGGGATACGGGTGCTCCCGGTTTAGCGCAACTCGGCGATTATTTGGAAGCACCTGCGGATCCGTTTAACGACGCTGAACCGGTGGATAGTTCCGCTGCAGCCATCGCCGCGCAAGGGTTAATTCGCCTTGGTAACTACCTCAAAAAACATGGCGAACTTGAGGCAGGTCAGACTTACTATCAGGCAGGTTTGACGGTAGCGCAGACGCTTTTCTCCGCGCCATATCTCTCCGAATCGGATGCGCATCAGGGGTTGCTATTGCATTCGGTTTATCATCGTCCGAATGGTTGGGATTATGTGCCGGCGGGCAGGCAAATTCCGTGCGGCGAGGCATCGATGTGGGGTGATTATCACGCGCGGGAGCTCGCGCTGCTGTTGTGGCGAGAGATTGAGGGGGAGTCGTATTTGAGTTTTTCTAACTAACAAGCTTCTCCCTTTCTCCGTAGGGCGGGGGCCTGTCCCTCGTCATGCATCGAGCCGCTCACCCTCACCGTAGGGCGAGGGCCTGTCCCTCGCCGTGCCATCTGGAGCAGGATTTCCAAGATAAGCAAGAGATGAGCAGGATTTTCAAGATTTTCAAGATTTTCAAGATTAGCGTCTTCATCTTGGTAATCTTGTCTTTTTCATGATAATCCTGCTCTGATTTTTCAAGATTTCCAAGATTAGCAGGATTAGAGGTTTTTATTCCGTGGAAACGTCTCTTAAGGTCTGTAAGACCTTAATGTCTATAGCGCGCCGCGCCGCGACGATGCCTAAGGTCTGTAGGACCTTAATGTGCGTTTTATTTGGTGGTTATCCAAACCGCGCTGCCGCACCGTAGGGCGAGGGCCTGTCCCTCGCCATGCCAAAAATCCCCTTTCACCGTAGGGCGAGGGCCTGTCCCTCGCCGTGCCTCGTTTGTCGCAGAAACCGTTCGTGGCCTCTGGGCTTCGGACGTTTCTCGTTTCGTCGGCGAGATCGCGGGGGACAGGCCCCCGCACTACGTTCCCAGGGACGTTTTTCGTTTGGATCGAACGTTCGCGAGGGACAGACCCTCGCGCTACAGTAGCAGCGTTTTTTTTTCGCGAAATAACCTTGACAAAAAACGCGACATTTGCGACAATAAAAAAACCGAAATTCGTGTAGAATGTGGTTAATTGTGAACATTTCCACGATTTTTCGCAGAAAATGTTTGACATTTATTGCATTTTTCGTGTATAATAGTTGCAAATGCGGTGAAACGCGCGAAAAAAAACGTGCCACCGCGAGACCGAAACCGAACAAAGGAACGATACCCGTGAACCAGCGAATTAATTCTTCCATTGCTACCGAGGTCGCCGTAGACCTGCCCGGGCCCCGCGAGATGCCGCACATCCGGTGCGCGTCTGGCCCGTTTGTCGCGCTGTCACGAGTTCCCGTTCGGCTTGATGTCCAGAGGGGAGGATTTACCCCCCCCCTACTTCACTAGCGTTAATTAGTTTTTCTTCACAAGACAGCGGCGACTTTCGTCGTCCTGTTGTCATTGACCCCGCACGCATTCTTTGCGTGGCGGGTTATTTGTGTTGCATTGGGACTGGCCCAATACATGTTTTCTTATAATCTCGTAAAGCCGCTATTCAGACAGACGAAGATGGATGGGCACCGTGCCCATCCACGCATCCTCGGTATGCACGCGCGTTGACTCGCGCGCAACAAACTTAAAGGAGAACAAGAAATGAACCGCAAAATCATTTGCATCGTCATTGCACTCATGGTTTTAAGCCTCGGTGCAATCCTTGTCGCAGTTGAACCTGAACTCACAGGCGATGTAAACCGCGACGGTATCGTGAACATTCTCGATTTGGTGGAAGTCGCCTCACAATTCGGAGAGCAGGGTGAACCCGCCAACACCGTCACAAACGTGGGGCAGTTCCAAAACGATTTAAACGGACTCCCCGTTAACGTCACACTCTCACCACTGGAAAACGCAGAGGTTGAGACGGTTAGAGCGCGAGACGTACAGCAGAATCATTGGGACTATAACGGACGGTTCGTCCGTTTTACAGGTGTCGTTGACTACGTTAACACGACTTACCTCGACCCGCTAGACCTCCAATCGGAGGTAGTCTGGAGTCTGCGCCTTGAAGGGTGGCCATGGATTTATGTGTACCTGCTGGATGCGCCGAATATATCCATTCTCCCCGAAGCATACCAAACGGGGCACAAATATGAATTCACAGGGTTTTTCATAAGATATGAGAAACACGCAGAATGGAGCAAAGACGGATTCACACAAATACGCGTCTACGCTTTTGAGATTCGGCATCTGGGGGAAGCGGATTGATACGAACGCCCGCGCCGCGGATATTCCCGCGGCCGGGTCTTCTTAAAGAAGGAGATTATGATGTTGAAAAATGCTTTTTTATCTCTGTTTTTCCTACTCGTCAGCGTCCACGCCGCCGTCGGCAACGCAGACCTGAACGCAGACGGAAAAATCAACATTCAAGATTTAGTCATCATTGCGCAGCATCTCGGCACCGACAACACAGAAGTAGACCAGAACGGGGACGGAGAAATAAATATCCTTGACCTGGTCCTGGTTGCAGGGCTTTTAGGTGAAACGCCAACAAAACCCGAGACCCCCGAAGGCATGGTGCTTATCCCTGCTGGCACATTCCAAATGGGCAGCGAGGACGAGGAGGCAGGCGATGACGAACAGCCCGTGCATACCGTCCACTTGGATGCGTTCTATATGGATAAATATGAAGTCACGAACGCGCAGTTCAAGGCATTCCTCGACGCAAATCCAGAGTGGGGAAAGGATAACATTGAGGACAGGTATAACATTGAGGACAGGTTCCACAAGGGCTTATACCTTCGTGAATGGACTGACAATAACTACCCCGCCGGGAAAGCAGACCATCCGGTGTATCAGGTGAGCTGGTATGCAGCAATGGCGTATACCGAGTGGACAGGCAAGCGGCTGCCGACAGAGGCGGAATGGGAATATGCCGCACGCGGTGGGCTTGCGGGGAAGAAGTATCCCTGGGGCGATACGATTTCCCCCGCTGATGCGAACTACTGGGACAGTGGCATCGGCGATACGACACCCGTTGGGCAGTATGCGGCGAACGGGTATGGGTTATATGATATGGCAGGAAACGTGCGGGAATGGTGCCTTGACGTATACGATTTCAAGGGTTTATACGCTGTCTCTGAGAACAATCGGAATCCTATCGCCAGTGGGGAGAGCCTCCAAGAACTGCGTGAGAACTTCACAAGTATCCCGGAAGACTCCTATCGCGTGTTGCGCGGCGGCAGTTGGTTCCAAACGGCACAGTACTTGCGTGTTGCCAGTCGCGAATGGAATAAGCCAACGTACGCGGACGCAGTCCTCGGTTTTCGTTGCGTGCAGCCAGTTACGCCTTGAGACTTAACACTTTGACAACCTCGCCGCGGATTTCCGCGGCGTTTTTTTTATCATTTTGATTATGAACAATTTGTTAATTGGCGTTATCATCGGTGCATTGCTTGCGGTGATACAGGCCCCCGCGCTACGTCACCTAAAACACCCCTTCTCCCCGCGTAGGGCGAGGGCCTGTTCCTCGCCGCGCCTAAGGTCCTTTAGGTCCTTAATGTCTATAGTCCCTCGCAACACGATGCTCCCTAAGGTCCTTTAGGTCCTTAATGTGCAGTTGTGCAGTATGTCTCGTTTCATTAAGGTCCTAACGGACCTTGAAAACTACGTAAAACCCGTTTTTCTATAGACATGCAGGTCCTAAAGGACCTGAAGAGGCATCCATTGCAAAAAGAATGTTCGTTGCGCGGGAGATAATCCTGTAAATCTTGTAAATCCTGTAAATCCTGCTTCAGGCAGTTAACATCGCGGGGGACAGGCCCCCGCGCTACGGTGAAGAGTAGAAAACCGCGCCGCCGCACCGTAGGGCGAGGGCCTGTCCCTCGCCATGCATCGAGACCAAGAAGTCTATCCTACGCCTGTCCCTCGCCATGCTTGCAAAAAAAATTACTTGACATTCAAAGCGAATTTATGATACTCTTTATTTAATCACTCCGAAGAGGAAACTGAAAACATGCAAGCGATTATTCTCTGTGGTGGACTTTCCACCCGACTCGGAAAGACGACACAGCACCTCCCCAAAATTCTCCTCAAAATCGGGGAGCGGACGGTGCTGGAATGGCAACTCGCGCTGCTGGCAGAAGCGGGCGTGACAGAAGTCATCCTCGCCTCCGGGCACCTGCACGATGTGCTTTACGCGCACGTCGGGGAACGTTACGCCGGGATGAAAATCCGATACGCCAAAGAGGAGAAACCGCTCGGCACCGGGGGCGCGATTCAGAACGCGTTCCGGTTAGTTGACGCATTTCCTGTCTTCGTGTTGCACGGCGATATTTTGTTGAAAGGCATCTCGTTGGCTGAGATGCGCGCCGCTCTCCGGCCCGAAATGGACGGCTTAGTCCTCGGCGTGCCTGTCACCGACCTCGGTTCCTATGGCGAGATCGTCGCCGATGCAGATGGACGAATCGTTGCTTTTCGGGAGAAGCAACAGGCGGCGCGCCCCGGATGCGCAAACGGCGCGGTCTTCCTCTTCAACCGAACGATTGTCAACGCCTTTCCACAAAAGGACAAATTCTCGATCGAACGCGACGTTTTTCCGTTCGTAACGCAGTTATATGTTTACAATATCGCACCCTCGCGGTCGCGATTCTGGATAGATATTGGCGTGCCGGAGCGGTTGGAATACGCCCGGCAACATTTCATTTAACATTTAAAGGAGAGACTCATGTCAGTCTTTGATGCAAAAGCACTTGAATTTTGGGAAGAAAACGGCTACGTCGTTGTGCCGGAGGCAGTTCCCATCGAAAATTGCCGCGCCGCCGAACAAGCCGTTTGGGACTTCCTTGAGATGGAACGCGAGAATCCGGAGAGTTGGTATCCCAATCCACCGCGGCGGAGCATCATGGTGGAGATTTACCAACATCAGGCACTGTGGGATAACCGGCAGTATCCGCGCGTGCATCAGGCGTTTTCGGAAATCTGGGGCACCGACAAGCTCTGGGTAAGTTTTGACCGCGCCAGCATGAATCCACCCGAACGTCCGGATTGGAAGTTCACCGGTCCTTATCTGCATTGGGATATGTCGCTGGACGATATGCCGGTGCGGTTGAAGGTGCAAGGCGTGCTATACCTCGCTGATACGCCCGGCAACCAAGGCGCGTTTACCTGCATCCCCGGTTTCCATAAGAAATTGGAGGCGTGGATGAAAGAGCTGCCGGAGGGCACAAATCCGAGGGAAGTGGTGCGCGAATACCAAGCGGAGGCAGTCCCCGTTGAGGGGAAAGCCGGCGATCTGGTGATTTGGCACAGTGCCTTGCCGCACGGCAGTAGCCCGAACTCCGCCGAGCGGCCCCGCATGGCGCAGTATATCACCATGTCGCCCGCGCCGACGAACGGTAACCCTGAGAAGCGGATTGAGGGATGGCGCGAACGTCTCACCGGACTCGGAAAAGAGAAGAGGGAGAAAGAGCATTACCACGGGAAGACCGCGGATTTGACACCGCTGGGTAAGAAACTCCTCGGGTTGGATGCGTGGGGTTAGTTTTTTTGTGGTTGAATGTTCGCGAGGGACAGGCCCTCGCGCTGCGGGCGGCCGCGGGGTCCTAGGGTCCGCGAGGGACAGGCCCTCGCGCTACGGGAGCTGGGAGAAGAACCCTCTCTCACACCGTAGGGCGGGGGCCTGTCCCCCGCCATGCTTGGGGTGCTGAACGCTCGCGAGGGACAGGCCCTCGCGCTACGGGCCGAAGACGGGGTTCTTTTCGGCTGAACGTTCGCGAGGGACAGGCTCTCGCGCTACGGGTTCGGGGAGAAGAAACCTCTTACGCACCGTAGGGCGGGGGCCTGTCCCCCGCCATGCTTAGGATGCCGAACGTTCGCGAGGGACAGGCCCTCGCGCTACGGGCCAAGGATGTTTTCTGCTTGGATGCACGTTCGCGAGGGACAGGCCCTCGCGCTACGGCTTCGGGGAGAAGAAGCCTCTCTCACACCGTAGGGCGGGGGCCTGTCCCCCGCCATGCTTGAGGTGCCGAACGTTCGCGAGGGACAGGCCCTCGCGCTACGGGCCGAAGACGGTGTTTGAGGTTTCGCGAGGGCCAGGCTCTCGCGCTGCGGGAGCGTGGAGAAGAACCCTCTCTCCCACCGTAGGGCGGGGGCCTGTCCCCCGCCATGCTTGGGGTGCTGAACGCTCGCGAGGGACAGGCCCTCGCGCTACGGGTAGGAGAGACCTCCCGGTCTCGATTTCTTCCCGCGGCTTCGCGAGGGACAGGCCCTCGCGCTACGGGTCAAGGATGGTTTTCTGCTTGGATGCACGTTCGCGAGGGACAGGCCCTCGCGCTACGGGCCGAGGACGGTTTTACGGGCCGAGGACGGGGTTCTTTCGCGGGGGACGGGCCCTCGCGCTACGGACTAACGAGTCGAGACCAGGAGGTCTCCCCTACCGGGAAAGGACGGTTTTTTTGTCATGGATAACCTACTCGCTGCACGCGCGCAGATGGCGATGTCTCTCGCGTTTCACATTATTTTCGCCGCCGTCGGCATGGCGATGCCGCTGCTCATGGTAATCGCAGAAGGGTTGTGGCTGAAAACACGCGACGCTGTCTATCTCACTCTTGCAAAACAGTGGGCAAAAGGCACTGCGATTATGTTCGCTGTCGGCGCAGTCTCCGGCACCGTGCTCTCCTTTGAACTGGGACTGCTTTGGCCGGAGTTCATGGCTTACGCAGGCCCTATCATCGGCATGCCGTTTTCATTAGAGGGACTCGCGTTCTTCCTTGAGGCAATCTTCCTCGGCATTTACCTTTACGGCTGGGAACGTGTGCCGCGCTATGCGCACTGGTTCGCCGGTGTGATGGTGCTGATAGGCGGAACTTTATCAGGCATCTTCGTCGTCACGGCGAACGCTTGGATGAACACGCCGACAGGTTTTTCAATCGTCAACGGAGAGGTGACAGACATTGATCCGATTGCGGCGATGCTGAACCCCTCTTCGTTCAGTCAGGCGTTGCACATGTGCTTGGCGGCGTTCCTCGCTGTCGGGTTCGCGGCGGCGGGTATCCACGCCTATCTGTTGCGCCGCGACCCGAGCAACGCTTTCCATCGGAAGGCGTTCGCTATCGCGCTGAGCGTCGGCGGTGTCATGGCAATCCTCCAACCCATCTCCGGAGATATCAGTGCCAAGAAGCTTGCAAAGCATCAACCCATCAAACTGGCGGCGATGGAGGGGCAGTGGGAGACAGAACGCGGCGCGCCTCTACGCATCGGCGGTATTCCTGACGAAGAGGCTGAAGTAACGCGCTATGCAATTGAGATTCCAAAGGCACTCAGTTTTCTCGCGCACTTCGATTTCAACGCCGAGATTATGGGACTGAAAGACGTGCCGAAGGAGAACCGTCCGCCTGTAGCGATTGTGCATATCGCGTTTCAAATCATGGTAGCGTGCGGTATGATAATGCTCACCGCGGGCTGCATCGGCGGTTGGCTCGCATGGCGGCGGAAAAGCCTGCCGACAGATGGATGGTATCTCCGATTCGTTACGTGCTGCGCGCCGCTCGGGTTTATCGCCATTGAAGCAGGTTGGACCGTCACGGAAGTCGGCAGACAGCCGTGGGTTATCTATAACGTCATGCGAACGGCGGAGGCGGTGACCCCGATGCCAAACCTCGTTATTCCGTTTATCAGTTTCACCGTGCTTTACATTTTCCTTTCTGTCATCGTCGTTATCTTATTGCGTCGTCAATTTTTCCAAAGTCTGTCCATTCTTGGGGAGGAACCCGATGTTCGCTCTTGAATTCTGGATAGCGGGCGTGATGCTTATCTCGCTCATCATCTATATGTTGACAGGCGGGGCGGATTTCGGGGGCGGCGTGTGGGATCTGTTTGCGACGGGAACGCGGGCGAAAGCGCAGCGCGAACTCATCACACAAGCCATCTCACCTATCTGGGAGGCGAATCATGTCTGGCTTATCCTCATCGTTGTGCTGCTCTTCGTGGCGTTTCCGACGGCGTTCGCGACGATTAGCACCGCCTTGCACATTCCGCTCACTTTAATGCTTATCGGGATTGTGCTGCGCGGTTCAGCGTTCGTTTTCCGCACCTACGATTCGCAATCGCTCACAACGCACCGTCGCTGGAGCCGCATGTTCGCCATCTCCAGTATCATCACGCCGGTGATGCTCGGCGTGACGTTGGGCGCGGTGGCTACCGGCACCATTCACAGCGACGCGCCCCCGGATTTCATATCACCGTGGCTCGCGCCATTTCCGTTTGCGATAGGCTTTTTTACGCTGACGCTTTGCGCGCTGCTCGCCGCTGTCTATCTGACATTGGAAACGGAAGACGCGGCATTGCAGGCGGATTTTCGGTTGCGTGCGTTGATATCCGCAGTCAGCGTCGGTGCGATGGCAGGGCTCAGTTTCCTCCTATCTGCCGAGGGTGCCCCGACAATTCGGCGCGGGTTGAGTGCTACGCCTTGGGCGGTGCCGTTTCACATCGTCACTGGTGCGATAGCCGTATGGGCCCTCTGGGCGATTTGGCAGCGTCAATACCGTCTCGCGCGCATTCTTGTTCCGTTGCAAGTGTCCCTGATTATTATCGGGTGGGGGATTGCGCAGTATCCCTATCTCGTTACGCCGGATGTGACGTTTTCAAATAGTGCTGCACCGGCTTCCGTTCTCCTTCCGGTGTTGGTTGTGGTGGTGCTTGGGGGGATGTTGTTGGTGCCGGCGTTTTGGTATCTCTATGCGGTTTTTAAGGGGAGAGGCTAGCGCGGGGATTACGTTTTAGAAAGGAGCTCCGAGATGTTACGTCAATTTTTTCGCGATCATCGCTTTATTGTTCTGCTGATTGGTTGTGGTTTTGTCGCTATCGTCGGATATAAGTGGCTATCCCATTCCAACCGATGGCACGAAAGAAGCGTGCATCGAGACCGGGAGGGCGCGCCTACGGTATTGCATCGAGACCAGGAGGTCTCTCCTACGGCACCGCGCACCATTTCTCCGCCAGAGATTTCGGCAGAGAAACGCCAAAGAATCAGCGAATTATATGATAGGCACAGTCCAGACCGGGATAATGTGAACAGGGATGCAGATTGGGCGACTACCGGGCCGCCGCGGGAAGAAGTTGATATTCTAGCGGACGGCTTGGATGCTTTGAGTGCGGCCAAGTTTCTGAAAGCCTTAGGTGGGTATGCCGCCTATGCGCGCGAGTATGCGGACAAAGCCCTCGCAGCGAACCCGGACGATTTTGAAACGCTTCTCGTCTGGACTAAACTTCGGGTTGATGATGAAGAGCGGGAATATGGATATCGCAGACTGCTGGAAATGGCTCCGAATTCCATTACCGTGTTGACAGGACTAGGATCCTTGCTTGCAAACGACGCGCCAGAGGAAGCTATTGAACATCTAGAAAAGGCAAACAGCCTAGATGCGACTGCAGGCCTTTATGAATTAGGCTGGGCATACCAAAGAGTTGGTGAGTATGATAAAGCAGTAACCGCCCTCAAAAAAGCGTATCAACGCTATAACCGACCGAGGATGCTTAGTGAAATTCGATCGATTGAGGCTGGCACACCGCAAGTTCCGCTCATCCAACAACTAAAGTGAAAATAGATGAGGGTGTTTCATAAATCGCCCAACGTCGCGGGGGAAACCTGCTCGGATGCGCGTGTGGCATCCGAGGGCCCCGCGCTGCGATAAAAAAACGCCGCCCCTTCACGTAGGGCGAGGGCCTGTCCCTCGCCATGCTTCGATCTACCGAACGATCGCGGGGGACAGGCCCCCGCGCTACGGTGAAAAAAACGCCGCCCCTTCACGTAGGGCGAGGGCCTGTCCCTCGCCATCGTCCGCGCAATCCAACGCGCGCGAGGGGAACCCGCTCGGATGTGCGTGTGGCATCCGAGGGGCCCCGCGCGACGATGAAAAAAACGCCGCCCTTTCCCGTAGGGCGAGGGCCTGTCCCTCGCCATCGCTCGCGCACTCCAACGCTCGCGGGGGACAGGCCCCCGCGCTACGATGAAAAAACGTCTCTTCAGGTCCTAAAGGACCTAAAAACATAAGTTGTCGATGGCCATCGCGGGGGACAGGCCCCCGCGCTACGGGAACATCGAGACCGGAGGTCTCTCCTACGGGTGTGCATCGAGACCAGTTTGACAAAATGTTGTCCAATGTGGTATCATAAGATTAATCAGAAATGGAAATTCACTGAAGAAGGACACGCTTTATGTTAACAATTCCCGAGTTGAATAGCCTCCACTACGGCGACAATCTCCACATTTTGCGGCAATGGCCCGATAATTGGGTGGACATCGTCTATGGAGATCCGCCGTTCAATTCCAAGCAGCAATATAATCAACTTTACGCGCTGGAAGCGGAGGTGGCGAACAAAGGGACGCGCGCCGCGTCGCTGAAGGCGTTTGACGATACATGGCACTGGACTCCCGATGCACAGGCACGTGTTGATGAGCTCACCGGCATGGTTGCCTCGCCGATTGCTAAAGCCATTGGCGGGTTGCACCAGATTCTCGGCGACTGCGGGATGATGGCTTACGTCAGTTACATGGCGATTCGCTTGATTGAGATAAAGCGCGTCCTCAAGCCGACCGGCACGTTCTATCTCCACTGCGATGCGACAGCAAGTCATTATCTCAAAATCGCTCTGGATGGGGTTTTCGGTGCTGAGAATTTCCGGAACGAAATTGTGTGGCACTACCACATGGGAAATGCCCCAAGGAAAGATTTCCGCCGAAAACATGATACCATTTTTCGGTATTCCAAAACCGCTGATTACAAAGGCGTTGATATGAGGGTACCGAGAAGGATGGATGCCTCCCGTTACAATAAGGTGGATGAAAACGGGAGACGCTATCACGAAAACGGCGTTGGGAAAAGGTTCTACATGGATGAGGGAAAAATCCCCGATGATGTCTGGACCTACTGTGAGGACAAAAAACTCACACAGTTGAACTCCCGGGCGAAAGAGCGTCTAGGATACGCGACCCAGAAACCCCTCGCCTTGCTTGATAGAATTATCAGAGCCTCCTCAAACGCAGGGGATATTGTGTTGGATCCGTTTTGTGGCTGCGGCACTACTGTTGTCGCCGCCGATAACTTGAAGCGCGACTGGGTTGGCATTGACATTAATCCTGCCGCGCTGGATGTCATCAAAACACAGCGGTTCCCGGGTCGAGACATCCCAACCTACGGTGTGCCTGCAGACTTAGCGAGTGCGCGGCGGCTCGCCGGTGAACATCGGCGGCATTTTGAGATATGGGCTGTGAACCTCATCCCCGGTCTTGCGCCGAACGAGCGCGGCGGCGCAGATGGCGGCATTGATGGCATCGGGAACACGCTGGAAACGCCCGATGGCGACTATACGAAAATTGTCCTCGGTCAGGTGAAGAGTGGGAAGTTCTCGCTCAGCCAGCTGCGCGATTTCTTGCATGTCGTGCAACGTGAAAATGCCGTGATGGGTGTCTATATCACCTTAGAGGATGTCACTTCATCGGCGGCGCAGAATGAGGTGGCGAAACTCGGTAACGTGCAGATAGGGAATCACGTTTTCCCGCGCGTGCAACTTTACTCGGTTGAGGGTTGGTTTCATGAGCGGCTGCCGCAGTTGCCGGATATGATTAATCCGTATACGGGCAAACCGCTGCAGCGTGCGTTGCCGTTAAGTTTTTAGGGAACGCAGAAAAAAAGAATAGGAGACAAAAGGTGGTATCACGAATTCCGGCGTTGAATAGCCTCCACTACGGCGACAATCTCCACATCTTGCGGCAATGGCCCGATAATTGGGTGGATATTGTCTACGGAGATCCGCCGTTTAATTCCAAGCAGCAATATAATCAACTTTACGCGCTGGAGGCGGAGATGGCGAACAAAGGCACGCGCGCCGCGTCGCTGAAAGCGTTTGACGATACCTGGCACTGGACTCCCGATGCGCAGATGCGCGTTGATGAACTCACCGGTATGGTTGCTGCGCCGATTGCTAAAGCCATCGGCGGGTTGCATCAGATCCTCGGCGACTGCGGGATGATGGCTTATGTCAGCTACATGGCACTCCGTTTGCTTGAACTTCATCGCGTTCTCAAACCTACCGGCAGTATCTACATCCACTGCGATGCGACGGCGAGTCATTACCTCAAGTTGTTGATGGACGGCATTTTCGGTCCGAAGAACTTCAGAAATGAGATTGTGTGGTGTTACCCGCCCGGTGGACAAGGACCCAAGTTGGCGTTCCATCGCAAGCACGACATTATCTTGTTTTACGGGATGGCTGAAAAAGAGGGCGTTTTTCACCGTCCCTATACCGCGCTGACAGAAGCGGCGGTGAAAAAGTTTAACAAGAGAGACGAAGCAGGCAGAGCCTACAAAGAATATCCGGGCGGTAGAAGTTACCTTGATGCCTCCCCCGGGCGCGCTATTCCGAGTTGGTGGAGTGATATTCCATCCCTGGGGCAGACGCAGTCGAAAGAGCGTCTCGGCTATGGCACCCAGAAGCCGCTCGCGCTGCTTGAGCGTATCATCGGTGCATCGTCAAACGCAGGGGATATTGTGTTGGATCCGTTCTGTGGTTGCGGTACTACTGTTGTCGCCGCTGATACCCTGAAGCGGAACTGGGTTGGCATTGACATTAATCCCGCCGCGCTGGATGTCATCAAAACGCAGAGGTTTCCGGGCAGAAACATTCCTACCTACGGTGTGCCTGCAGATTTGGCGAGTGCGGCGCGGCTGGCCGGTGAGCATCGTCGGCACTTTGAGATATGGGCTGTGAACCTTATCCCGGGTCTTGCGCCGAACGAGCGCGGCGGCGCAGATGGCGGCATTGATGGTATCGGGAATACACTAGAAACGCCCGATGGTGACTTTACGAAAATTGTCCTCGGTCAGGTGAAGAGTGGGAAGTTCTCGCTGAGCCAACTACGCGATTTCTTGCATGTCGTGCAACGTGAAAATGCCGTGATGGGTGTCTATATCACTTTAGGGGATGTCACTTCCTCGGCGGCGCGGAATGAGGTGGCGAAACTCGGTAACGTGCAGATAGGGAACCACGTTTTCCCGCGCGTGCAGCTTTACTCGGTTGAGGGTTGGTTTCATGAGCGGCTGCCGCAGTTGTCGGATATGATTAATCCGTATACGGGGAAGCCGCTGCAGCGCGCGCTGCCGTTAAATTTTTAGTGAACGCCATTGAGAAAGTGCAACGGTGAGGGGGCGTTTTTTATCGTAGCGCGGGGGCCTGTCCCCCGCGATCGTTGGATGGATCGAAGCATGGCGAGGGGAACCCGCTCGGATGCGCGTGTGGCATCCGAGGGCCCACGCCCTACGGTAACGCACGCCGTTTTTTATCGTAGCGCGGGGGCCTGTCCCCCGCGATCTCCATCGGCAAGAGGGCGTTTTAGGTCCTCCCCTCTCTGTAGTTTGTGATCGCCTGATCACAAACGGGTCAAGATCGGGCGATCTTGACCTACAGGGGTGATGCGCTCTGACAGCAGAACGCTGGCGAGGGGAACCCGCTCGGATGCGCGTGTGGCATCCGAGGGCCCTCGCCCTACGGTGAAGGGGGCTTTCTGCCGCCCTATTGCATCGAGACCGGGAGGTCTCTCCTACCGGGGAAACGGCATCGTGCGGGATGTCACAAAACCCTTTTGACAACGACGAGTTATGAAACACCCTCAGTTCAGACAAACCCTATTTCTCCCCATTGCCGCCTTGTTGTGCCTCTTTATTTTGGCAGAGGTAAACTATCCGCGGCTCGCGCCGCACTCGCAATTGGCACTCTTCGCCATGTTGGGACTGATACTCGTATTCCTTAAATATCCTCTCCACCCGCGTGTGGCAGATAACGTCGCGTGTCAAGTTCTTGATGGAGTATTGGCGACGGGTGTCCTCCTCTGTTTCGGCTATGTCATTGTTCAGACAGAACCGCTATTTGAATCACTCTGGCTTGATGGAAAATCTCTCGGGGACCGGGCGGGAGCCGAACGTGTCGTGGATTACGTTGTCGGCGCGTGCGGGCTCCTACTCATTCTTGAAGCGACGCGCCGAACAGTCGGCGTGACGCTCATGCTCCTCGCCTGTATCTTCCTGATTTACGCCGCATTCGGGCAGCTGATGCCGACGTGGCTTTTCCCGCATCGGGGGTATCCCCTTGAACGCATCGTGAGCCAGACGTTCCTTCACAGCCAAGGCACCTTCGGCATCGCGCTGCGCGTCATGTTTACTTACGTCTTCCTCTTCGTGCTATTTGGAACGTTGCTGGAACGCACCGGCGCGACGCGCTATATCCTCGAATTGGCGCGACGTATCTTCGGCACGAGTGCAGGCGGACCGGCGAAAGTCGCTGTCCTCAGCAGCGGCATGATGGGCTCGCTCTCCGGCTCCGCCGTCGCGAACACGGCGACAACCGGCACGTTTACGATTCCCTTAATGCAACGCGCCGGTTTTAAACCCGCAATCGCTGGCGGTATTGAAGCCGCGGCGAGTTCCGGCGGCGCGCTAGTGCCACCGATTATGGGCGCGGGCGCGTATATGATGTTGGAAATCGTTGAACCGGCTGTCACGTATTTGGAAATCATTCGGGCGGCGTTGTTGCCGGCGGTGCTTTATTATACGGCGTTGTTGTGCATCGTGCATTTTTATGCGAAGAGGAATCGGGAGGAGGTATTGCATCGAGACCGGGATGTCTCTCCTACTGATGTTGGGGTAGGCGGGACATCCTTGTCCCGATACGGCGAGAACGGGAAGAATCAAGACCGGGAGGTCTCTCCTACGGGGGAGGAGGATGCGCCGACGAGGATACAAGGGGTTGTGTTTTTCACGGCGTTTCTTACCTTAATTGGGTTTCTGCTGATGGGTGCCACGCCGTTTCGCGCCGTGAGTTGGAGTCTGCTTGTTGTCGTCGGTGTCAGTCTATTTCGTCCTGAGACCCGACTCGGCATTTCTGGGATTTTAAAGGCGATGGAAAACGCGGCGCATAGCGGCGTTTCGTTAATTGCAGCAGCGGCATGCGTCGGGATTATCCTCGGTGTCGTCACGCTGACAGGAGTCGGCGGGAAACTGCCGTCGGCACTGTTGCCTCTCGCATCGACGAACTTAATCTTGGCACTCCTCCTGCTGATGATTTCAACGATTATTCTGGGGATGGGATTACCTTCTTCTGTCTGCTACTTGCTGATGGCAATTTTGGTGGGTCCGGTGCTACTTGATTTAGGCGTAGTCCCGCTGGCGGCACACTTCTTTATCTTCTATTTCGGGATGATGTCGATGGTAACGCCGCCGGTAGCATTAGCGGCGTATACCGCGTCCGCCATCGCGAGTTCCCGAATAATGCCGACAGCGTTCGCCGCTTTCAGATTCGCGCTCGTCGGGTTCGCGCTGCCGTATGCGTTTGTTTTGCGGCCGGAGTTGCTGTGGCTCAATGCGGCTGGCGGCGCGCCTGCGCTGTGGGTAGTTATTGTCAATCTTTGCCTGACATTGATTGGCACCGTTATTTTCGCGGCAGGTGTCGCCGGGTATGCTTTCAAAACAGTGACACTTTGGGAGCGCGGGATCCTATTTATTGCAGTCGCTCTCCTCTTTTTTATCCCTACTGAAATGCAGTGGTTGTGGGTGCATGGAGTAGCACTGCTTGCAAGTATTGCCGTTTTTTGGTATAATAGGGTTAAAAATGAGGGTGTTTCATAAATCGTCCCCGTAGGAGAGACCTCATGGTCTTGATGTTCCCGTAGCGCGGGGGCCTGTCCCCCGCGAGCGTTGGGGTACGCCGACGATGGCGAGGGCCTGTCCCTCGCCCTACGGTGAGGGGGGGGCGTTTTTATCGTAGCGCGGGGCCCTGTCCCCCGCGATCTCGATCGTCCCGATGTGTTTTTCCTCTTCTGTAGTTTGTGATCGCCTGATCACAAACGGGTCAGGATCGGGCGATCCTGAACTACAGAGCCTGGAGTGCGACCGATAGGCAAAAAATATGAAAGTTGCTTATATCACTGCGGGAGCCGCCGGCATGTATTGCGGCACCTGCATCCATGACAATACCGTCGCGACGGTGCTGAAAAAACAGGGACATAACGTCACCTTGATTCCGACATACACGCCGACCCGCACCGATGAGGCGAATGTCAGTCTCAATCGCGTCTTTTTCGGGGGCATCAACGTCTACCTCCAACAGAAACTCTCGCTGTTTCGGCACACGCCGTGGGCGGTAGACAGGTTGTTGGATAACGCAACCCTGCTGAACGGATTATCCCGTTTCAGCGGCTCAACCGATGCACGCGACCTCGGGCAACTCACCGTCTCAATGCTCAGCGCGGAACAGGGACATCAAAAGAAGGAATTAGCGAAGTTAGTGCAATGGTTCCAGACAGCGAACCGCCCTGACATCGTCTATCTCACCAATTCCATGCTGGTGGGCTTCGCGCGGGAGGTTAAAAACGCATTAGGCGTGCCAGTCATCTGTGCGCTCCAAGGCGAAGACATCTTCCTGCAAGACCTAATTGAGCCCTATAAAACCGAGGCGTTAACCCTCCTCGCCGAACGCGCAGCGGATGTAGATGGTTTTGTCGCCCCGTGCCGATACTACGCGCGCTTCATGGCGGATGCGTATCTCAAGGTGCCGGTGGATAACATTGACGTGGTGCCGCTCGGATTGAACCTTGATGGACACGGCAAGGCGGATAGCAGACCGGGGCAGCCGCCGTTTGTTATCGGCTATTTGGCGCGTATCTGTCCCGAAAAGGGGTTGCACATCTTAGTAGACGCTTTTTACGCGCTAACGCAGGAGTTGGGAAAAAAGAACATCCACCTCCACGTCGCAGGCTATTTAGGCAAGAAGGACAACCCCTATTTTGAGGAGTTGGAGAGCCAAATTCAGGCATGGGGATTAGCGGCGAGTTTCGTGCATCACGGCGAGGTGACGCGCTCCCAAAAGATCGACTTTCTCAACGGCTTGCACGTTTTCTGTGTGCCGACGGTCTACCGCGAATCCAAAGGATTGTCGATTTTAGAGGCACTCGCGAACGGCGTGCCGGTTGTGCAGCCTCGGCACGGTTCGTTCCCAGAAATGATTGAGGCGACCGGGGGTGGCATTCTCGTTACCCCTGAATCGGCGGAGGCAGTGATGGAGGGTATCAGGGAACTTTACAACGATGCGGAACGGCGTGAACACCTCGGACGCACCGGACAATCTAACGTGCATCAGAAGTTTAACGATGCAGCGATTGCGGCGCAGCTCTTGGCGGTATTTCAAAAGTATCTTTAGCAGGATAGACGTAATTCGTACTGAGGGTGTTTCATATCTCAATTTCTTCTCGGTAGGCGAGCCCTCGGGTCTCGATTTCTTCCCGGTAGGCGAGCCCTCCTGGTCTCGATGTTCCCGTAGGGCGGGGGACAGGCCCCCGCGATGGCTCAAGCACCGTTTTTTTTTCGTAGCGCGGGGGCCTGTCCCCCGCGAACTCCATCGTCCCGAGGTGTGTTTCCCCTCTGTAGTTTGTGATCGCCTGATCACAAACAGGTCAGGATCAGGCGATCTTGACCTACAGAGGTGAGACAATCTGACACCAAAACGATGGCGAGGGGAACCCTCTCGCATGCGCGTGTGGCATCCGAGGGCCCTCGCCCTACGGTGCGGGGGTGGCGTTTTTTTTCGTAGCGCGGGGCCTGTCCCCCGCGAGCGTTGGAGTGCGCGAGGCATGGCGAGGGACAGGCCCTCGCCCTACGGTGAAAGGGAGGCGTTTCTTTCACCGCATCGCCGGGCATGTCTCCTTGATGTTGAGCGATTTATCAAACACCCTCAACTAACTAACAATATTTATAGGAAAACAAATTATGGTAAAATGGCTGATTTTTGTCATCATGACTGTGGCATCATGGGGACTTTACGGGATTTTTCTGCACAGAGGGCAACTCTCAATGGAGGATGCAGTCCATGGACGATTCAAAGCGTTTCTCTTCGTCGGACTCGCCTATCTCTTGACGGCAGTCATCGGTTCAGCAGTGATGCTTATTCTGAACGGTGCAGAGTGGCAGTTCACAAGCAAGGGTGTATCCTGGTCCTTCCTTGCCGGGCTTGTGGGCGCGATAGGCGCGTTCGGGGTGTTACTCGCCTTTGGCGCGGGCGGCAGGCCTGCCGTGGTGATGTCTATTGTCTTCGCGGGCGCGCCGATTGTAAACGCTGTCGTCGCGACGTTAGCGCATCCGCCACCGGGCGGCTGGGGCACGGTGCGCTGGCAGTTTGTCGCGGGGATTTTGCTCGCCGCAATCGGTGGCTGCCTTGTTACGTTCTATAAGCCGAGTTAAAAGAGGGTATGCGTCGGATGGAACGTAGATATGTATCTTGACGATTTCTACTATCCTTTTTGCGGGGGTTGTCTCTAATATACAAGAAAGGAGACAAGACCGTTTCGTTTGGGGATGCATTGAGAGCGGGAGTATTGCATCGAGACCAGGAGGTCTCTCCTACTGATGTGTGGGTAGGCGGGACATCCTTGTCCCGATACGGTATTGCATCGAGACCGGGAGGTCTCTCCTACCGGGGAGAAAAACGCTGTCCCGCTACCGTAGGGCGAGGGCCTGTCCTTCGCCGTGCCGGGAGGACAAGTCTACCGTGGAGTAGCGAAATAGTTTTGTGAAGGGAGAGTTTTCATGCATTCGGAAGAATTAACCGACGCAAGCGATGCTGAACTCATCGTCGCCGCGCTCGCAGGAAATACAGAGGCGTTTGACGTGCTGGTGCTCCGCTATCGGCGCGCCATGCTGACGGTGGCACAGCAGATTGTCCGCAATCCCACCGATGCGGAAGATGTCGTCCAAGATGCATTATTGCTGGCTTTTGAAGCACTGCCGCAATTGGAAGATCTGAACCGATTCGGCGCGTGGCTCCATACCATCACCCGGAACCGCGCCTTGCGGCATTTCAAAAATACTAGCCGCTATGCACCGCAGGAGGACATGGAACCCTATGTCAATCGCGTAACAGACCCGAGTGCCACGGATCCCGCCGTTATTTATGAACGGAAACAGGCGCGGCAAGATGTCAGAGACGCAATCATGGAACTCCCTACCGAGTTTCAGGAGGTTATCCAACTATATTACTGGGCAGAGATGCCGCAGAAACGAATGGCGGAATTCCTCTCGGTCCCGTTGACAACGGTGAAGTGGCGACTGCACAGAGCGAAGGCGTTGCTCAGAACGTTGTTAGAAAAGCGCGGCTACGGTGACGATGTCTGATCCGGATGCGATTTTCAATCAAGTTCGGGGGAGAGCCAAACACTGCCCCTCAACCGTAGGGCGAGGGCCTGTCCCTCGCCGTGCCGGGGGTTATCCTATCGCTGTTTGGGTAGGCGGGACATCCTTGTCCCGATAGGGTATTGCATCGAGACCGGGAGGTCTCTCCTACTGATGTTTTGGTAGGCGGGACATCCTTGTCCCGATATGGCATTGCATCGAGACCGGGAGGTCTCTCCCACGGGGAAAGAGAAAAATGCTCCCCCTCCACCGTAGGGCGAGGGCCTGTCCCTCGCCGTGCCGGGGGTTATCCTATCGCTGTTTGGGTAGGCGGGACATCCTTGTCCCGATACGGTATTGCATCGAGACCAGGAGGTCTCTCCTACTGATGTTTGGGTAGGCGGGACATCCTTGTCCCGATACGGTATTGCATCGAGACCAGGAGGTCTCTCCTACCGGGTGAGAGAAAAACGCGCCGACGAACCGTAGGGCGAGGGCCTGTCCCTCGCCGTGCCGAGACCTGGGGAACACAAACGACTTATCGAGGTATATCTATTATGGAACAACAGAGGCAAAATGAACTCCGCGGGCTATTCCATCTCTTGGAACATACCGCGAAACTCGCAGAGGATTCGGTGCATACGGATGCCTTCAAAAATGGCGAGGCGCGATGCATCATTCAATTCAATAACGTGCTGACGCGCCTGCGCGACATTGATGCCGTGCCAGACGGCCTCTTTGACGCGCTCCACGATACGGCATCTTTCGGCGAGATTGGCATTGCGTGCCATCAACTCGCCGCGTATCTCAACGAAGAGTTGACAACCTCCTCCGATTTCAGAGGATGGGTAACCGGCTTTTTCGGGAAACGGTTTTTAGAGAACGTTCAGGAAGAACTGAGCGGGGCAGAAGAGAAAATCGGAGAACTGATTCGCAAGTCTGTCCCCGATTTCTTAACCGAAAGCACGCTGGCGGACATTGAGGAGGCGTTCCCGGTCGCGCCCGGCGGATGCCTCACGGTTGATGTGCCCCTCGGGACGATTGACGTTCTGACAGCGGAGAGTGATACCCTCGCGGTGCGGGTGCGGCGGTCCGCGCAGTTAAAAGCAGACCGGCGCGCTGGGGAACTCCTCAAAGATTTGGATATCAGCATCACCCACGATGCAGCTGATGTGGAAATTAAGGCGAATTTCAGAGGCGCGAAGAAGGCACTGAACAAGGCGCGCAACCGACTTGACGTGCAGTTTGAGATTGTTGTCCCGCATCGTTACAACGTCGATTTGAAGACGAGTGGCGATGACATCGCCGTTGAGAATCTGGAAGGGAACGTCAACGCGCAGACAACTGGCGGCGAACTCCATTTGGTTGACATCACCGGCAAGATTGATGGGCGTACTAGTGGCGGCAACCTTGAGTTGCATGCGTTCAAAGGCAATGCAGAACTCCGAACGTCCGGCGGCAACATTAACGTGCAAACCGGCACCGGCGATGTGAACGCGAAAACGACTGGGGGCAATCTGCACCTCACCGAAGTCAACGGGTTTATCATTGGAAGTGCCGCTGGCGGCAATCTTTCACTCAGCGATTGTGCTGGCGGCGCAGATGTGAAAACGGCGGGTGGAAGTGTGGTGTTAGATACCGATGGGGCAGTCAACGCGAAAGCCGCTGGAGGGGGCATCCGCGCGCATCTCCGCAGCCAGATTCAGGACGAGTGTTTCTTGGAGACAGCAGGCGGCAGCATTGAGGTTACCCTCATCCCTGATGTTGCTGTGAACGTCGATGCCAAAGCACTCGGCGGCGCGGTGAAGACTGCATTTCCGGTCGTCTCGGAGATTACGGGACCTGTTAGGCCTGGGTTATTGCAAGGTGCGATTAATGGCGGCGGACCGCCGTTGAAAATTCGCGGCTTGGGCGGCGGCATCTCGCTGAAACAGGCGGATGAGTAGTTTGTGATCGCCTGATCACAAACGGGTCAGGATCAGGCGATCCTGACCTACAGGGGTGAGGAGGTCTGCCAGCCAAACGCATGGCGAGGGACAGGCCCTCGCCCTACGGTGCGGGGGTGGCGTTTTCACCGTAGCGCGGGGGCCTGTCCCCCGCGATGGCTCAAGCACCGTTTTTTTTATCGTAGCGCGGGGGCCTGTCCCCCGCGATCGTTGGATTGCGCGAGCTCCGTCGTCACGATGTGTGTTTCCCCACTGTAGTTTGTGATCGCCTGATCACAAACAGGTCAGGATCAGGCGATCCTGACCTACAGGGCCTGGAGATCGAACGATGGCGAGGGACAGGCCCTCGCCCTACGGTGCGGGGGCGGCGTTTTTTGGGGGCCTATCCCCAGCCCACCCAAAAATTTTCTTGCAAAATTTTTGTGATTTGCTATAATGTTAAAAAATCGTTCGTGATTTGCGACACAAACTTTAACGAGGCACCACGCCTCGCAATGCACACAAAGGAGCATAACATGATGAAAAACGTTCATATCAGGCTGGTATTCGTGTTAATCGTTGCGTTGGCATGCGTCAGCGTGCCGGCGAACGCGCAGGAATCCCTGACTATCGTCTGGGCAGAATGGGATCCCGCGAATTATCTCGCCGAACTCTCCAAGGATTTTACCGCCGAAACAGGGATTCCGGTCGATGTCGTCCAGATTCCGTGGGCAAATTTTCAGGACAAGGTATTCACTGCCTTCGTTGGGAAAAGCGACCTTTACGACATCGTCATCGGCGATAGCCAGTGGTTGGGGAGGAATTCTGTCGGTGGACACTACATTGAACTCACCGAGTGGATTAACGCCAACATCGACGTTGCGTCTATCTACGGTCCGGCGATGACAGCGTTCGCCGAGTATCCGAAAGCGAGTAAGAAGTATTGGGCATTGCCCGCGGAAGTGGATGCCGCTGGTTACGTCTACCGGAAAGACCTTTTTGAAGACCCGGGTGAGATGTCGGCGTTCCAAGCGAAATACGGCTATGCGCTCGCGCCGCCGAAAACGTATGCGCAACTCCGCGATGTCGCCGAATTTTTCACGCGTCCGGCGGATGATCTCTACGGTATTGCGACGTGGTATAGCAAGGAATACGATGGCATCACGATGGGTTTCCAGCAGGTGATGTGGAGTTTCGGCGGCACCTACGGCGATGCGGCGAGTTACAAAGTGGCCGGGCATCTCAACACGGAGGATGCTGTCAAGGCACTTGAATTTTACACCGATTTGCTTCAATTCGCCCCGCCGGACGCGCCTAACTACTATTGGCAGGAGACGCTGAATGCCTATGTCTCTGGCAAGGTTGCGATGGCGATGAACTATTTCGCTTTCTTCCCCGGTGTTGTCAACGCTGAGACGAACCCATTTTCGCACGACAAGAGCGGGTTCTTCATCGCACCCGCCGGTCCGAAGGGGCACTATATCAGCATCGGTGGGCAGGGGATGTCCATTTCCGCGTATTCCAAAAATCAGGATATCGCGAAGCAGTATATGAAGTGGTTCATGCAGAAACCGGTTCAGGAGAAGTGGGCGGAACTCGGTGGTTTCACACCGCATAAAGAGGTGTTGCAATCGGATGCGTTTAAGAAGGCGACACCGTTTAACATGGCGTTCGCCGCGAGTTTCCCGTATCTTCGCGATTTCTGGGCGGTGCCGGAATATGCGGAACTGTTAGAGGTATGCCAAACGAATTGGAGTGAGGCTATCTCCAAAATCAAATCCGCGAAGAAGGCATTGGATGCCATTGCCCGCAAGCACGAGGAAATCTTCGAGGATGCTGGCTATTATGATGAGTGATGCCGCGTGCCGGATTTCATAACCGTAGGGCGAGGGCCTGTCCCTCGCCATGCAACGATCGCGGGGGACAGGCCCCCGCGCTACGATAAAAAACGCCTCTCGTTACCGTAGGGCGAGGGCCTGTCCCTCGCCATGCCTCGGGTACGCGGACGCTCGAGGGGGACAGGCCCCCGCGCTACGGTTGGTGAGGCTGCCTCCTTTCACCGTAGGGCTTGGGCCCTCGGATGCCATACGCGCATCCGAGCGGGTTTCCCTCGCCATGCTTGGGGTACAAGAACGTTCGCGGGGGACAGGCCCCCGCGCTACGGGTCCAGATGGGGTTCGCCTCGCCATGCAACGCTCGCGGGGGACAGGCCCCCGCGCTACGGGCCTAGATGGGGTTCTCCTCGCCGTGCGGCGATGGCCCTAAACCCGCTTTCATCTGAAAATATATGCAAACAAACCGTTTCTCGCGTGGAATGAGCGACTACCAAGTCAAGATGGCATTCATCATGCCCACCATGATTTTGCTCATCTTGATGAACATTTTCCCGCTACTGTGGTCCCTCTATTTAAGTTTCCATCGCTATAAAGCCTCAATGCCGACAGCCGCGCGGTTTATCGGGACGCGCAACTACGCGCGCCTGCTGGCAGACCCCGAGATGTGGGGCTATTTCCAAACCACCGCCTATTTCGTCGTCTTAGCTGTCACGGCGCAATTCCTAATCGGGTTTGGACTTGCGCTGCTGCTGAATCGCGAGTTCCGGTATAAAGGCTTCATCACGACGCTCCTCCTGCTGCCGATGATGTTATCGCCTGTTGTCGTGGGGCTATTTTGGCGGTTCATTCTCTCTTCCGATAACGCGGGCTTACTGAACTTCTTTCTCAGTCCTTTTCTCAAATCGCCTATCGGCTGGACGACAAACCCGAAAGT
The DNA here is from genome assembly GCA_965242965.1 of Candidatus Poribacteria bacterium. GTDB lineage: Bacteria > Poribacteria > WGA-4E > WGA-4E > WGA-3G > AGPOR5. Next base: position 706,990 of record OZ251518.1, read on the forward strand.
AGCGATGCTGGCGGTTGTCATCGTTGATACGTGGATGTGGTCCCCGTTTATGATGCTCATCGCGCTGGCAGGATTAAGCGCGGTGCCGAAATACCTCTATGAAGCCGCCGATGTGGACAGAGCCTCCGCATGGTTCAAGTTCCGATGGATAACGTTACCGTTGGTATCGCCGCTCTTACTCATCGCGCTCTTGTTCCGCACGATGGACGCGTTCAAAATGTTTGACATTGTTTATGTCCTCACGCGCGAAGGCGGCCCGGGCACAGTCACGGAGACTGTCTCGATGAACCTCTATAAACTTGCGTTTCGGAACTATAACACCGGCAAGGCGTGCGCGATGGCGTATATCCTGCTGGTTATTATCGTCGCGCTGAGCAACATCTACGTCAAATATCTCAATCGCGTCAAGGGAGAGGCATAACGCATTTATGCAGAATCGAAAAAATTTTGGACACTATCTCATCCTCGCGCTCATCGCTGTCACCGTGGTCCTCTATATCATCCCAATTTATTGGATTGTGGCGACATCGCTGAAGGCACCGGGGGACATCCATACCAAACTCCCGAAGTTTATTTTCAGCATCTCGTTGGAAAACTATCAGGAATTGATTGAGGAGGCGGAGAATGTGTGGGGAGTGGCGTTCCTTTTCATCGCGGAGGCGATTGGGGGGCTGCTTCTGTTCGCGTTTTTTTCAATTGCATGGAGGAGTCAAGACCGGGGGGGAGTATTTAAATGGGCAAAGCACATCGGTTTAGTTTGGAACGGCATCTTCGTTGTGACGTGCCTCTACAGTTTTTTCACCCTACCGCCGTTGCAGAGTCGCCTCCAGACAGATGTCCGCTTCCATTTTTTGACGTTAATCGTCTGCGCGGTGGTAACCTATCTCCTGATTTTCCCGGCATCGGTTAGCGTGCTGTGGAAACGGGGGGCGCGTTCATCGCCACCGCAAGATGCGAAAAGACAACGCCTTGCCTTTGTCGGTCCCACTATTTTTGCGACGATTGCAGTTTGCGTTGCGTTGGCAAACGGTGGTTCTAAGTATTTCTATCAACTGCTCAATAGCATCATCATCGGTGGCGGCAGCACGATTCTCGCCGTTGGGTTAGGCACGCTGTCCGCGTATGCCTTCTCGCGGTTCAACATCGCCGGGAAAGACGATTTACTGTTTTTCATTCTCAGCACTCGGATGCTGCCGCCGGTTGTCGTGGTTATTCCGATTTATCTGATGTATAGCGCGCTAGGGCTGCGCGATACGCACTTGGGGCTTATCCTCCTCTATACGACGTTCAACGTTTCGTTCGCGGTCTGGTTGATGAAAGGGTTTATTGACGAGATTCCAAAGGAGTATGAGGATGCCGCGCTCGTCGATGGCTACACGCGCTTCCAAACGTTTTTGAAGGTAGTGCTGCCGCAATCGGTGACAGGTATGGCGGCGACGGCGGTATTCTGTCTGATTACGGCGTGGAACGAATTCGCCTTCGCATTGGTGCTAACGGAAGTCGGCGGTAGAGCGGTGACTGCGCCGCCTTCGATTACCAGTGCCACCGGTTCTACGGGGATGGATTGGGGGAAAATTGCGGCAATGACGTTTGTTTTTCTCTTACCGGTTGCGATTTTTACGTTCCTGATGCGGAGTCATCTGTTGCGTGGTGTGACGTTTGGCGCGGTGAAAAAATGAGTGGGTTTCATGTTTCGATGCACACCCGTAGGAGAGACCTCCCGGTCTCGATTTTTCCGGTAGGAGAGACCTCCTGGTCTCGATTCTCCCCAGTAGGAGAGACTCCGGGTCTTGATGCGCACCGTATCGGGACAAGGATGTCCCTCCTACCGTAAGGCATCGGGCGCACCTCTGTAGTTCGGGAGCGCCTGATCCCGAACGGGTCAGGATCAGGCGATCCTAACCTACAAAGGAAGGCGTTTTTTCCTCGTAGCGCGGGGGCCTGTCCCCGCGACGTTGAGCGATTTATGAAACACCCTCAGTTTATGAAACACCCTCAGTTAAAATGACGTAAACCGTCGAGACCAGGAGGTCTCTCCTACGGAGAAGAGAGCTCCAATGCCTCGCGAACCGCTTGGCGAACCTCGGTGGCGATTTTTACTGCATGCTGTGCATTGGTGGCGGTTGCGGATTCGCCAGGGGACCGGAAATCCACTGCGTGCGTCGTAAATGCCGCAAAATCCGCATACCATGCGCGCCACGCAGGAAGCGTCGGCACGATTAAATCCAGCAATTCTTCTAGACTGTGTGTCCGCTGCACCGGAAGGTTCGCTTCTTGCAGCCACGCCTTCAGGAACTTCTCAATACACTGCTGCGCGTGAAAACAGATGGTATTATAGAAGTTTCGTGTTGCGCTGTGCTGGAGTTCCTTTACCGCGGCGTAATCCTCCTCAGCTCGCTCTATATACTCCAAAGTCAACGGATTCATCGGGTTTCCTACTTCCTTCTCGCGCTGTTCATCGGGCGTTTCCAATGCTTTTTTGGAAAAACCACCGGCATCATAAAGCACGTCGCCTTTTTCAAGAATTTCTCGGAGAAACCAATCATTGTGCGCGACACGATAGGCAATCTCTGCCGGCGACCGGACGAGTAAATCCGTGCGAAACCGATGCGGGATGCATCGCCGGATTTCTACCGCCTTGTCCCGTTGCGCCGATGCGGGAATCGGCATCACAACGAGTAGATCTACATCGGATGCTTCCGTTGGCGGGTTGCCATACGCATACGAACCAAAGAGAATAATTTGGAGTGGTGCGAATTCGCGCACGATGTCATCACAAGTTGCTTGAATCTCTTTTCGGGAAATCATGAGCTGTGCCTCCTTTGGGGACAGGTTGTCCGTGTCCTGGTTGAAAAAAACGCCTCTCCTTCACGTAGGGCGAGGGCCTGTCCCTCGCCATGCCCCGGTCTGAGCAGCAACCATCCGTGGTCTCTGGGCTGCGGGCGTTTTCCGCAGCGGTGGAGAGATCGCGGGGGACAGGCCCCCGCGCTACGGGAAAAAACGCCACCCCTCACCGTAGGGCGAGGGCCTGTCCCTCGCCATGCAACAATCGCGGGGGACAGGCCCCCGCGCTACGGAGCATCGAGACCAGGAGGTCTCGCCTACGAGGGAAGAGTCGAGACCAGGAGGTCTCTCCTACCAGGAAGGCATTGATATATGAAACCCTCTCAAGTTATATATAGGATACCATAATACCAAACTGAAATGCAAACTTTTTTTACGCCTCACATCAAATTCGCATGAAGATTAAAGAGACTCAAAAAAACTTGACAAATTTAATGCAACATGAGATAATGTGTATTAATTCTAAACACCTTCATTTTTTGACGAAAGGAAATACGCACTATGCCACTTGGTAGAAAAATACGATATGGAATGGTAGGCGGTGGGCCCGATGCCTTCATCGGGGCTGTTCACCGGAAAGCCGCTGCGCTTGATGGCGAAATCGACTTGGTTGCAGGCGCGTTTTCATCATCACCCGAAAAATCGCGACAACAAGGCGCGGCACTCTTCCTTGACGAAAACCGCGTCTACGGTTCTTACAAGGAAATGGCGGAAAAAGAGAGCCAGCTCCCCGAAGGCGAACGCATCGACTTTGTCTCAATCGTGACACCGAATCACGTTCATTTTGATGTCGCCAAAACCTTCATCGAAGCAGGGTTTCACGTCGTCTGCGATAAACCGATGACGACGACGGTAGCCGATGCTGAGGCACTCTGCCGTCTCGTCAAGGCGCACGATGTCATCTTCGCGCTGACGCATAACTACACCGGTTATCCGATGGTGAAGGAGGCGCGCGAGTTGGTGAAGGCGGGCAAACTCGGCACACTCCGCAAAATCGTCGTGGAGTATCCGCAGGGATGGCTCTCCACGTTTTTGGAAGACGAAGGCGCGAAGCAAGCCGTCTGGCGCACAGACCCGAGTCAAGCCGGTGCTTCATCTTGTATCGGGGACATCGGTTCGCATGCCGAGAATCTGGCGCACTATATCACCGGGCTTGAGATGGAGGAAATCTGCGCCGACATGACGACGTTTGTCGAGGGGCGGCTGTTAGAAGACGATGGAAACCTCCTCGTGCATTATGAAAACGGCGTTCGCGGCGTGCTTTTCGCCTCGCAAATCTCTGTCGGCGAAGAGAATAACCTGCGCATCCGCGTTTACGGCACCGATGCCTCGCTAGAATGGCAGCAGGAAAACCCGAATTATCTCTATGTTCGTGTCCCGGACGGACCGGAGCAGGTTTACAAGCGCGGTAACGACTATCTTTCGGAGATTGTGCAGCACAACAGCCGCATCCCGTTTGGGCATCCGGAGGCGTTCATTGAAGCGTTCGCGAATATTTATGTCAACGCGACTCGCACGATGGCTGCCAAAATCGCAGGTGAGGCACCGGGCGAATTTGACACCGATTTCCCCACCGTTCAGGATGGCGCGCGCGGCGTGCATTTCATCAACACCGCCGTGGAGAGCGGCAACCAACGCGGCTGGGTAGACGCGCGGTATACACCGCCAGCCTAACCCGTAGCCTAACCCGTAGCGCGAGGGCCCGTCCCTCGCGAACGTTCAAACAACTTAACCTGTAGCGCGAGGGCCTGTCCCTCGCGAACGTTCAAACAACTTAACCGAGGGGGTTTCATAACTCCGTTTCGGAATTTATCCCGCCTTGGAGGGCGGGCGAATACCGGAAGGCATCGGGCGCACCTCTGTAGTTCGGGAGCGCCTGCTCCCGAACGGGTCAGGATCAGGCGATCCTGACCTACAGAGCGAGCATTCAAACAACTTAACCCGTAAGGCGAGGGAAACCTGTCCCTCGCAAACATTCAAATAGGAGGATAACATGGCAAGACCTGTGACACTGTTTACAGGACAATGGGCAGATTTGACACTGGAAGAACTCGCACAGAAGGCGAGCGGCTGGGGCTACGATGGCTTAGAACTCGCCTGCTGGGGAGATCATTTTGAGGTAGACAAGGCCCTCGCCGATGACGGCTACTGCCAAGGCCGGCACGATCTGCTAGCCAAATATGGGCTGAAGGTCTGGGCGATAAGCAATCATCTCGTCGGACAGGCAGTCTGCGATAACATTGATGCCCGGCACCAAGGCATCGTGCCAGAATACGTGTGGGGCGACGGCGACCCGGGAGGCGTTCAAGAACGCGCAGCCGAAGAGATGAAAAATACGGCGCGCGCCGCCGCGAAACTCGGCGTGAACGTCGTCAATGGGTTTACTGGCAGCTCCATTTGGCACCTGCTTTACTCGTTCCCACCGAACGACCCGGGGCAAATTGATGCCGGGTTTGAAGATTTCGCGAACCGGTGGAATCCGATCTTTGACGTGTTTGACGAAGTCGGTGTCAGGTTCGGACTGGAAGTGCATCCCACCGAGATTGCGTTTGACATCGTCACGGCGGAGCGCGCCATTGAGGCACTTGATGGCAGGAAAACGTTCGGTTTTAACTATGACCCGAGCCATCTCGGTTATCAGGGTGTTGACTACGTCGCGTTCCTTGAACGGCTGAGCGATCGGATTTATCACGTCCACATGAAAGATGTCTGGTGGGCTGACACGCCGCGGTTAGCAGGCGTTTTCGGCGGGCATTTGGATTTCGGCGATGCGCGGCGGTACTGGGATTTCCGCTCCATCGGGCGCGGCAAAATCCAGTTTGAGGAGATCATCCGAGCCCTCAACAACATGGGATATGACGGCCCTCTCTCCATTGAGTGGGAGGACAGCGGCATGGACAGGGAGCACGGTGCTCGCGAGTCCTGCAGTGCCGTGAAAGGGTATGATTTTGAGCCCTCCGATGTCGCCTTTGATGCGGCATTTGAGGATTAAATGAGAGTGTTTCATAACTCCGTTTCGGTATTTATCCAGCCTTGGAGGGCAGCGAATACCGGCAGGCATCGGGCCCATCTCTGTAGTTCGGGAGCGCCTGCTCCCGAACGGGTCAGGAGCAGGTGCTCCTGACTTACAGGGCCTGGGCGCGCGGACGATGGCGAGGGACAGGCCCTCGCCTGCCAATCGGTATTTATCCTGCCTTGGAGGACGGGCGAATACCGGCAGGCATTGGGCCCATCTCTGTAGTTCGGGAGCACCCGCTCCCGAACGGGTCAGGAGCAGGTGCTCCTGACTTACAGGGCCTGGCGCGCGGACGCAGGCGAGGGACAGGCCCTCGCCTGCCAATTTGATGTGCAAAAAAAGCATTCACAGGAGAAAAAATGCCAATTGTCATACCGCGCCTCGTCGTAGAGGTGTTTCAACATACAAACTTCCGAGGCAAAATGGGGTATGTCGTTGAGCCCGTGCAGCACACTCGGCATATCGGGTTTCAGGACAATATCTCATCGCTTCGCGTTTACAAAGGTCCGAACTTTTCGTCAAATCCGCACTACAAGGTTCTCCTTTATCAGCATACAAACTACCGTGGGCGAAAGTTGGCACTCGGGCCCGGATTTTATCCAAATTTGCACGATACTGCCTACAATTTTGGGGACAGAATTTCGTCCATTAATTTCGGTTCCGCGCTAGAGGTAGTTGGGCCGGAGTGGGGCACGATTCCGCTAATTGTGGATTGTTACGAGCATGTTGAGTTCCGAGGCAGAAAAATCACTATCCTGCGTGATATAGCGAATTTGCGAGATGCGCAGGGGCGTTCGTGGTTTGAAGATCGGATTTCGTCTATCCGCATTTTCAAAGGACCTGATTTTCCATCGGATGGTGCTGAGGTTGTTTTCTACGAACATCCCGATTTTGAAGGCGCGAGCCTCCCTGTCCGCATGGAGCCGATGGAGTATAAGAAAGAATTGCCGAACCTCCATCTGCTGCCACAAAGTTTCGGGGATTCCATCTCCGCCGTTAAGATTGAGGGTTGGGCATCGTCCGGTGAATTCACGGAAATGGTGTTTGAAGACGAATTCATTGGGAATCGGATGCGTCCCGAATGGCGATGGGAGGACCCGAAGGGCGGCGGTGCCTGGGCGGAACGCCAAGGGTATTTACAAATGCGCACCGAACCAGGGCAAGACCTCTGGCACGGACCCAACGGCAGAGGCGGCGATATGAGTGCCCCGCGGTTGTTGATGGAAGTTGAAGGCGATTTTGCGATTGAGACGCGGATGCCCATCACGCCGCAACAGCGCGAACATGGCGGGTTGCTTGTCTGGAAGCATGCCAACCAATTCCTCCGATTGGAGAAAACCTCGGGACCGCACGCCTTCCGCGGCGATGTCCGGTTTGAAAGGCATGTCAACCGTGGTTATCAGCTGCGAGGACGCGGCGGCGGACTTAAAAACGCGCGTGAGCTCTTCCTCCGGATAGAGCGACGCGGGAATCAGTTTTCCTCCTTCGCTAGTGACAATGGAATTCAGTGGCGGAGTTGCGGACAGACGAATGTCGGGATGGGCCATCGGGTGCGTGTCGGTTTGCATGCGTTGTGTCCGGGAAATATTCCGCCTACGTTGACACGATTTGACTTTTTCCGTCTCTTTAAGCGGCGGAGTGAGGCGGCCGAGTATCGTCCGATTATTGCGCAGCCTGTCGGCCAGCAATCTGACGAGGAGCGCGAGCGTCTCGTCGCCGACCGGCGCGAACGCGCAATGCGAGATCTTGTATAAGGGGCTGCCAATAAAGTGAGGGTGTTTCATAAATCGTCCAACGTCGCGAGGGACAGGCCCTCGCGCTACGGGGTAGAAGAGTTTCCATGCCACCGTAGGGCGGGGCCTGTCCCCCGCCATGCTGCAGTCTGGGGTAGAAGAGTTTCCATGCCACCGTAGGGCGGGGGCCTGTCCCCCGCCATGCTGCAGTCTACCGAAACCTCGCGAGGGACAGGCCCTCGCGCTACGGGATAGAAGACTTTCCGTGCCACCGTAGGGCGGGGGCCTGTCCCCCGCCATGCTGCGGTCTACCGAAACCTCGCGAGGGACAGGCCCTCGCGCTACGGGGTAGGGTGACGCATCGAGACCTGGTGGGCGCGCCAACGGATTTATGAAACACCCTCAATAAAGTGAAGGAGGATATCATGTTTCAGAAAAGCATCTGGATTCAGACGATAACCGCGCTACTGTTTATCCTTTTCGCGTCGCTGCAACCAGCCGATGCACTTGTCGGCGCGGTGGAAAACGGCTTAGTCGCGTACTGGTCCTTCGATAAAGACACGGTGCAGATAAAAAAACAGGCGACAGACCTTTTGTCAGGTCTCGCTGCCAACGTTTTCGGGGATCCGGAGTTAGCACCCGCCGCCGATTGCAAAGTCGGCGAGTGTATTCTATTTGATGGCAGCGTTGACAGGTTTCTTGTCGAAGATGCCGAACCGCCGAAAATCAACCGCGATTGGGACGAAATCACGCTGGAATGTTGGGTTTACATTACGGCGTTGGACGATAGTTGGAATCGCATCATCTCGCTTGATGACATGCCGACGAACAGCGCGGTTGCCAGTCTCTATTACGACGATGATGACAACCAGCACGGCTTTTTCATTCGCGCGGGCGGCAAATCGACGCAGGCTGCACAGGATAACGTGTTGGAGGATATCCCGCTTGAGCAGTGGCTGCACCTCGTTGGAACTTACGATGGCGAGACGGTTCACTATTATGTGAACGGCCAGCAGAAGAAAAGGTATGCCATGAAGGGCGGCAAATTGCCGAAAGGCGGGCTGCTGCTTGGCATCGGTGACCGGTCGGACGGCTGCGATTGCGATACTATCCAGGGATATATTGACGAATTCCGCATCTATGAACGCGCCCTGAGCGCGGCTGAAGTGAAAAACAACATGGATGCAGAAGGGCTGGATGTTAGTCCTTCCGCAGAGCAGTTGAGCGTCACGTGGGGGCATATCAAGGCGAGAAGGAGATAATGGCATCGAAAGCCGAGTCAATTATGGAAAGACGGAGAGAGACATGAATGCAACGAAGAGCAGAGCGGAATACAAAAATACCGGCATTGGCGTTATCGGTTGCGGCGGCATGGGCAGAAGCCTCGCTACCAGCGCGCACGCCGTTGAAGGGATAGAGGTTATCGCTGTCAGCGATTTGCATGAGGAACTGGCGAAGAAGCTCGCCGAAGACCTCGGGGCAACCTACACCTTAGATTACCACGAGTTGCTCGCCGATGACAACATCTGCGCCGTGCTTATCGCTTCACCGCCGTTTATGCATAGTCCGATGGCTGTAAACGCGGCGAACGCCGGCAAGCATATCTTCTCCGAAAAACCGATGGCCCCGACGCTCGCCGCTTGCGATGCGATGATAGCCGCCGCTGCGGACAACAACGTCAAACTCACCATCGGGCTCGTGTGCCGTTACCATGCGACGCATTCTGCCGTGCGCGAGATTGTGCGTAGCGGAGAATTAGGCGCGCCTGTCTGCATGATGGTGCATCGGATTGGCGGGCCGTGGCGGAGCGGCGGACATCACACCCCATGGCGATTGGCGCGCGCGAAATCAGGCGGCAGCCTCATGGAAATCAACGCGCACGAGATTGATTTCATGCGTTGGACCTGCGGTGAAGTCGCCTCTGTCTATGCCGCCGGCGGACAGTATATCCAACAAGAGAGTGACTATCCTGATGTCGTGCTTGCCTCGTTGCAGTTTAAGAACGGTGCTGTCGGACTGCTCCATTCCAGCCATGTTTCTGCTGTGGGAGGGTATGGCGGCCGTGTGGATTGCGAGGGCGGCTCCATCTATTTTCCACAGATTTGGGGTGGCGATGCGACGCTCCAGATTAAGCCGTTTGAGGGTGAGGGTAGACGTATCAAGATTTCAGATATTCAGGTGCCGCCTCCGGTGCAGGAGGAAATCCGCGTCTTCGTTGAGGCAATCCGTAACGATACGCCGCCGCTGATTACTGGGGCTGATGGCCGCGCCGCCGTTGAAATCGCCTTGGCGGCGTATCAATCCGTTGAGAGTGGACAGCCGGTTGCGTTGCCGCTTTCTCAATAAACCGTCGCCAGTCCTCGTAGGGCGAGGGCCTGTCCCTCGCCATGCTGCACGAGACCGGGAGGTCTCGCCTACGGGGACATCGCCGCCTGTCTGTCGCCACGTTGAAACGCTGAACATCGAGACCGGGAGGTCTCGCCTACCTCAAACTACGATTTTGAATGAGGAAAAACTATGAAAATCTCTGTCTGGGATGGTGGGCTTTCAGATGCCTACCTGAGACAAGTCACGCAGCTCGGTGCCGATTGCATCGATTTTGGAAACGGGGGCTCTTTCCCCGGTGTCAACGAACAAGGTTATCCGGATTTGGATGAGCTCCTGAAAATCAAAAAGCGTATCCGTTCCTGGGGGTTGGACATCAATCGTGTCACGCTTCCGAATATCACCGAGAAGTTCATGAAGGGACAGCCCGGTGGTGAGAAAGAGTTAGAGAATACGTGCAACGCGCTCCGCGTTTTCGCCGAAGCCGGGGTGCCTATTGCGCGGCAACGCTTTTGGGGCGATACGTTTGACTACCTGATGACGCGCTATTCTGCTGTGCATAGAGGCGGCTATATCTCCCGTGGGGAGAGCCGCGCCGCTACAAAGAATCCGCCGCCCACTCCGACGGTGGCAGAGCTTGACGTGTGGTGGGAGCGTTTCTGCGAGATTTACGGTGCCCTTGTCCCAATCGCTGATGAATACGGCATCAAACTTGCCATTCATCCGTCAGATGTGCCGAATCCGGATACGCCGCTTGGCAGTCTGGGTTTTCATCGGGTTATTGATGCGTTTCCAAGCAAAAATGTCGGTTACCTCTATTGCTGCGGTACCCGTGCGGAAGCCGGTGGGAGTGCTATCGTTCTTGATGAAATCAATAACTATGGGCGCAAGGGACGCATTTTTATGATTCATTTGCGGAACGTGCGCGGCAGTCTTGCGACAGCGGGTGCTTTTGAGGAAACTCTCTTGGATGATGGCGATATGAACGTGTTCAAGATTATCCTTGAACTGCGGAAAGTCGGGTTTGATGGGTGCATTAACGCCGATCACATTCCGAAGTTGGAGGGGGATGTCGGCTTGGCGTATTCAGTGGGGTATATCAAGGCACTGTTTGCGGCGTTGGCGGTGTAAGATTCCTATTTCGCTGAGGGTTTCGTAGGGCGAGGGCCTGTCCCTCGCCCTATTCGTTGATGAGCGATTCGCGCGCATGTTTCGTTTTTCTTATCGCGTCGGCAATATTGCCTTCATAACTGCATCGCGTTGTATAAATCAAGGATTCTTGCCCGCGAAAAATCACTCCGGCCCGTTTACTTCGTTTTCTGCGCCGCGTCTTGGGAATTCTCCCACCGTGGACAAGGAGTGGTATACAAATCGTTTTGACATTCCTTGGCACTATGCGAGCGGCAATGCGCGCACCTTCTTGCAGCTGCTTGATGGCTTCCGACGCGTCAACTTGTCCACGCTTGAGTTCCATTGGGACGGTAACGAGACTTTCCTGTTCCGTGTCAATGGAAAAGAGGATAAAGTCGCATTGCGCTTTCACGGCTCTGTCTTTTGGAAACGCGAGATCAACGTCTAACATCACCCGCTCGCGCGGGAGGTTCGCCAAAGAGACGCGACATCCTTCTCGTGTGTAAGACTTGGCTTCCCTATCGCCTATCCACCGGCGAATGTCGTCAAGCACCTCATGTAGATTCACTTGCACTACCACCTTCCTGCTTTTCGACGTGGGTTTGGAGAGCCACCGCACGGTTATATTGAGTTTCGGAAACGTCTTCATATTCTTCCGGATAGATGCCGCCTCTCACTTCAAAGGGCAGTTCTGTCACTGCGCCACACCGTCGGAACCGCCAAACGCCTACCTCCTCTGGCAGCAGCCACGTTTCGATTTTTTCCTCTTTTTCGTCTAGCATTCCTTCCAGCATCAGGGTGCTGATTTCTTCGACGAGCCAATCGCTGTGGGTTGTGACGAGCACTTTCACGCCAGCGCGAACTAACCGGCCAAGCGTTAACGCGAGGTTCACTTGTGCACCGGGATGCAGGTGCGCCTCCGGTTCCTCAATGATGAGGAAATCACCCGGGTGAACGATGCTCCGGAGAAACATGACTAACGGCGCGAGTTCGGCTACCACGGAAGAGGCATGCCTTAGCGCGAGTTCGGTTTTCGCACCGTACGGACGGTAGCGCACCTCCGGATACCCACACGCCGAGGGACTCACGTGTAAATGGCCGGAAAGCACCTCTGCTTCCAATCTTTTTGCAAGATACCGCATGTTGCCATTTTGCGTCTTGTCCTCCTGATAGCCGCGGATGTGCTGCAGAAAGGCTGCGGGGATGCATGATAGGAACGGCATCTCTAGCAGGGGTTCATCCTTCATATAGGGGGCGTGTTCTCTCAATGAATTGGCAATGAGCCGCTGTTGCTGCATCAGCCCACTGCGAGCCGCCGGGAGGTAGTACCGATTTCCTGCATGCCAACTGGCAGCGGAGCCGTTGTCGGTTTCTGAACGGAGTGTCCACGCTGCATCGGCGGCTGTCACGTGGATACCCCAGCCATCAGCGGCACCATTGCGCACTTTTAGTGAGAGTGACATCTCGTCCGGATGTTCTCCTGTCACTCGTTGAAGTGCCGAAATCGTTTCCAAATCGAAGCAATTTCTGAGTTCCCTCTCTAAGTCAGTATAGACGATGTCTTCAGCGGCTTTTGGTGCGCTGCCTGCGAAAACACCGTGCAACGCATAAACGAGCGTCGCGAAATAGGTTTTACCGGTGTTGCTCGGGCCGAGGAATACGGTAAGTGGCCGTAAGTCGACTGTGCCTTCGGGAATCGGACCGAAGTTGCGGACAGCAATTTCCACTTTCGGTTGCGGTGCGGTGTCATTAAGGTTGCTCATCGTCAGTTCTCCTGTTAAGATTTGATGAAAAGTTTGATACTATGATACCATATTTTCGCGGAGAAATCAATCCAAAAACCGAAATACCGCGGCGGCATTTCGGTTTCCATCTACGATGAAAAAACGTCGCCCCTTCACGTAGGGCGAGGGCCTGTCCCTCGCCATCGTCCGCGCAATCCAACGATCGCGGGGGCCTGTCCCCCGCGCTACAGTAACGGGAGGGTTTCTTGGTCGAAAAACGCCCCCTTCCGCGTAGGGCGAGGGCCTGTCCCTCGCCATGCTGCGGTTTACCGGACGTTCGCGGGGGATAGGCCCCTGCACTACGAAAAAAAACGTCTCTTAGGTCCGTAGGACCTTAATGTCTATAGCCGGCGCGCCTGCGAAGAATCCTAAGGTCCTTTAGGTCCTTAATAGATTTTGCGAAGTCTGCGCGTGTTTTTTATTAAGGACCTAAAGGACCTTGATAGAGAGCGACACGTTTTTCTATAGACATTAAGGACCTAAAGGACCTAAAACGTCACCGCTTGACGATGGAGCTCGCGGGGGCCTGTCCCCCGCGCTACGGGAACATTGAGACCGGGAGGGCGCACCGGCAGGAAGAAATCGAGACCGGGAGGTCTCTCCTACCGGGAAGGCATCGAAATATGGAACACCCACTTTCAATTATCTTGCAATGCTTCCGCTGCTCGTGTAAGATAGGCCAGATAAGATAGGACAAACGCAGGGCGGCACCAGGTAGGCGCGCAATTTCAATTGTGCGCGGTTTCAAATCGCACCTACCAGTGAAGAATGATAATGCATTTGCGTCCGTCCTATAAGATGGAAAACAGAAAGGAGGTTTGACTCATGATAGGCATCTCTTATCATGCAGGCGGCATGAAGGACCTGCCGCTGAAACAGGTTATCGGTATCCTCGCCGAAGTCGGCTACGATGCCATTGAGATGATGTGCGGCCCCGATGCACACATTCTGTCAGGAGAAGTGAACAGCGCGTTGCTCAAAGAGGTCAGGGCGATGACGGAAGACCACGGCTTAAAAGTCGCTGTCATCAATCCGTTTACCGGAAAAGGGTTATATCACCTCGCACTGGAGGATAAGCAAACCGCGATGGACCATTATGCTTTGCTCCAAGATGTCGCGGTGGCACTTGGTGCGCACGGCGTTAATTTCCTCACTGGTTACGGTGGCGACAAAGGTGACGCGTTCGCGTGGCGGCTTCTCGTTGACGTGCTGAAACCGATCTGCCGTCGCGCAGAAGAACTCGGCATCACGATGCATATCCATAACCACGAGGCGACGACGATCGATGCCTCTTCCAAGGTTACTTTATTGATTGAGCATGTCGGTTCTGATGCGTTGAAGGCACTCAACGACATCACCAATTTCTATCACCTCGGCGAGGATATCGCGGCGGTGACAGAGAAGTTGGGCGCGTTCACGGCGCACTGCCATGTCAAAGGTGTGACAGGCATGTATCCGTATAGCACTTTCCTCATTCCCGGTGAGGAGGGAGACGCGTTAGATTTCCGCACTTTCGCTGAGGCGTTAGGCAAGGTAGGCTACGATAAATACGTTTCGGTGGAGACTTTTCCGCACATGCGGATGGAGAAGGCGCGCATCGCTTATGAGATGATGGCGGGGACGTTGCAAGAGTTGGGGCTGCGGGAAGTTCGGTAGGAGAAACCTTGAAACTCGGTAGGCGCGCTTTCAGAACGCGCCTACCCGAGATGAGACGCGCCTACAACTCTAATGCCTTAATGCCCGGCCAATCGCGCCACATATCCTCGTTGGGCGGTTCCTCCTGCGTCTGCGGCAGTTCTGTCTTCCGGAAATCGTAAAGCACCGCTTGCCGAATCTGCCGCGAATAATTATGTCCAGCCGCATGCCCAATGCGATGATGCCAGAACACAATATCACCGGCGTTGCCGTAACACTCAACACCCGGCTCCCGGCTGAGCCGCTCCCGGTCTGCGTCATACGCCGGTTTCGGTTCGTTCTTATACTGCGAATGGTAATCGTAATAGAACGTGCGATGGCTCCCCGGCCAGACGGTGAACCCGCCGCCTTCCGGTGGCACATCGTCAATATAGCCGACAACACCGAGGTGAAACGGATGCGCGTCGACGTGACACCCGATCGATTTCTTCGGGACATCGCCGTATGGCAGCGTGCAGTAGATGCCGCGCACGCGTTCGGGCCGAACGAGATTCCCTTCACCTAAAAACTGCTCTGCCATCCGCCAGACATTTGCATCGGTGGCGAGGAGGCGCACCATCCACTCTTCACCGCCCGGTTCCCGGAAGTTCCAACGGAAGCCTTTCCGCTTGTTGTCGGAAGCCTCGTTTTCTTCTTCGGGCGCGAAGGGGCCTATCCACGTTTCAGGATTCTCGCGAGTCCGTCCTAACGGGGCTCCCTCCCAAAGTCGCGTCCGCGCGCGTTCCATCAATTCTGGGTCGAGGACATTCCGTTTGACCAGGTAGCCGTTGTCTCTGAAAAATGCAATCTCTTCACGTGTGAGTTCAATCATGATTCCGCTCCTTTTGTATTATGAGTTTAACGTTTCTTTTAAGAAAAAGCAAGAAAAATATGAGCAGGATTGAGCAGGATTTACAAGATTGAGCAAGATATGAGCAGGATTTACAAGAAAAGACAAGATTAGCAAGATTATATGAGAGTGTTTCATAACTCGCTCAACGCCGCAGGGGACAAGTCCCCGCGCTACGATGAAAAAAACGCCGCCCCTTCACGTAGGGCGAGGGCCCTCGGATGCCACACGCGCATCCGAGCGGGTTTCCCTCGCCACGCGTTCTGCTGTCAGACCGCATCCCCCCCCCCTGTAGGTCAGGATCGCCTGATCCTGACCCGTTTGGGAGCGGGTGCTCCCGAACTACAGATGTCTCTCTTACGGTATTGCATCGAGACCAGGAGGTCTCTCCTACCGAAGCATTGAGACTAGGAGGTCTCTCCTACGGGAATATCTCTTGACACGAAACCCAATTTCAATTACCATAAACCGCATGCGAAAATCGATAACCATCTTTATTCTGCTATCACTTTTATATCCGATGCTTCTGTTTGCGCATCAGGAAGGCACAGGCGAGCATGTCGTTTCGGCATATCGCATTGCCGAGGAGCCGCCGCACATTGACGGTAAACTTGACGATACGGTGTGGCAGCACGCCGAACCTGTCCGTGGTTTCGTTCAGTTGGAACCCGCGCGCGGCGAAGCGGCGACAGACGATACGGAATTCCGCATTGCCTACGATGCGCATCACCTTTACGTCGCCTTCCGATGCTACGATGCCGAACCCAAAAAGGTCATCAATCGTATCACGCGGCGCGGCGATGTCTACGAATCCGATGTCATCGCTTTCTTTTTGGATCCGCACCATGATCACCGGACCGGCTACAAATTCGCCACAACCCCCGGCGGTGTCCAAAGCGATAATTACCGTTATGAAGACACGCGGCGCGATAGCAATTGGAAAGGCATCTGGTGGGTGGAAGGCACTATTGATGCACTCGGCTGGACAGCGGAGTTTAAAATTCCGTTCGCCAACTTCCGATTTACCGATAAACCGACGCAAACTTGGGGATTTGACGTTGAAAGAGTCAACCGCCGAAAAAGCGAAGTCACTGTCTGGAAGCAGTTGACGCAGGCGGGTGTCGTCACGCGGATGTCCGACCTCGGGCATATGGTGGGCATTGCTGATATTGACACGGGAAAGAACTTTGAAATCTCGCCTTATCTGTTAGGCGGCGGTTCCGATGAATCAGATGCGGCTGGCGGACAATTCGGGACTGGTGTGGATGTCCAATACAATCTCACCAGCGCGCTGAAGGCAAACATGACGCTGAATCCCGACTTCGCGCAAGTTGAAGCAGACCAGCTGGAGATTAATCTGACCCGGTTTCCGACGCGTTTTCCCGAGAAACGTCCGTTTTTTGTAGAGGGAAATAGTTTTTTTGAGACACCGTATGATTTGGTGTTTAGTCGCCGGATTGGGAGTCGGGGCAATATCTTGTGGGGCGGCAAACTTACCGGGAAAGTCGGTGAGTATTCGCTCGGGGTTTTGGGAAACCAGACCGGGGAATTTGGGCTTTTCAATGAAACAGATTCGCCGCTAGAAACGCAGGCAGAGTCGGCGTGGTTTTCGGCGGTGCGGCTCAAACGCGACATCCTCAAACGTTCTAACATCGGGATTTTGGTGGCGAACAAGGAGCAGGCGGATACGCACAGCCGCGTCGGTGGTGTTGACATGAACCTCGCGCTCGGCAAAACCTATCATCTTACCGGGCAATATGCTGGCAGTTTCCACCCGGGCGAGGATACGGACAACTTCGCCGCCACCGTCGATTTCGCGCAGCGGAACTATCTCTGGAGCAGCCTTGTCGGAGTGGAGCATGTTGCGCCGAACTTTGACATCAACCAGACAGGATTTCTCCGCAAGGAGCGGCATCGCGGGTGGCAGCGCGTCTATCTGCGGGGCTCCTATGCGCCGAAGTGGGCAACGCGGGATATTTATGCGAGCCTCAGCACCCGTTTATCGCAAAACCTCTGGACACCGGCATATTTTACCGATTGGGCATCGCGCAATCCTGAATTAGCCATCTCGCCTGAATTTGACGAAGACTTGTTGGATTGGTATGTCCGCGCTGAGGTGAGCCTCGGATTCAGGGAGAAGTTTTTTGATGGCATTCAGGCTTACTACTACCGCAGCCGCGAGGTGGAGCTCACCGAGGTTTTCACGGCGAACGGCTACGGGTTTTTTGTCGATACCAATTCCACGAAGCCAATTGAGGTTGGCGTGGGAGTAACGTTCGCGGACTATTTCAACTTCACGCGGCAGCAGACTGGCAAACAGCGGCAGCTTCTCTTTGCGTTAACGCTTCGGCCCCGGAGTAATTTTTCGGTGGAATTAGACAGCAGTTATGCGCAGACACTCGATCTGGCGGGCACAATTGATGGCAGATTTTTCGTCAGTTCCTTGCGCGGTACCTATCTATTCACACGTGAGACGTTCCTGCGTATTTTCGCGCAGACCGGGCGTGAACGGCCGTTCTCCACCGATGTCAACGAAGACTATTTGTTGAGTCTCTTGTTCGGTTGGGAGTATCGTCCGAAGAGTCATTTCTTCGTTGCCTACAATGAGGCTTGGCGCAATGGCGCGTTGGATAATCGCGTGCTTGTGGTGAAGGTGACGTATCTTTACAATTTGTAGTAGGAGGGACATCCTTGTCCCGAAGCATCGAGACCGGGAGGTCTCTCCTACCGGGCGAGATCGCGGGGGACAGGCCCCCGCGCTACGGTAAAAAACGTCCCCTTCACCGTAGGGCGAGGGCCTGTCCCTCGCCATGCTTTTTGCTAGCAGACCGCATCCCCCCTGTAGGTCAGGATCGCCTGATCCTGACCCGTTTGTGATCAGGCGATCACAAACTACAGATAGGGGAGAACAAAAAACGTCTCTTGTTCTCTTCAGGTCCGTAGGACCTTAATGTCTATAGCCTGCGCGCCCGCGAAGAATCCTAAGGTCCTTTAGGTCCTTAATAGGTTTTGCCAGGGCCGCGTGTTTTTATTAAGGACCTAAAGGACCTTGAAAACGGGCCGACACGTGCTGCTATAGACATGTAGGACCTAAAGGACCTAAGATGGCCTCTTGACGCTGGCGATCGCGGGGGACAGGCCCCCGCGCTAC
Organism: Candidatus Poribacteria bacterium; assembly: GCA_965242965.1. Classification (GTDB taxonomy): domain Bacteria; phylum Poribacteria; class WGA-4E; order WGA-4E; family WGA-3G; genus AGPOR5. Next base: position 725,498 of record OZ251518.1, read on the forward strand.
GGGAACATCGAGACCAGGAGGTCTCTCCTACCGGGGTGCAAAATTTCGTTACCGGACACCGAGTGCCGAGGGACGTTCTTGCACGACAGGAATCACATAACTCCGAATCGTCAGCCCATCCAATTCCTCTGTTTCGACACGCGGCACCGGCGTTTGACGATGGTCGAACACGACGTAATATCCCTGCTGCATGCCTTCCGCTTGGAGATAGACGGCGAGTTGCTGCTTGCCGGCTTGATGTGATTTCTCGCCTTGCCAAATTTTGGTTTCAACGATATGCTTCTGCCCGGCGTGGAAAATCACCAGGTCTGCCCGGCCGCGCCCGGTTTGCACTTCCAGCAGCATGTTGCCGCGCACCTGCCTTACAAACTGATCGAGATAGGCGAACAGCAGAGACTGCCCTATGTATTCTTGGGGTGTTTGCGGCACCTGGAGTATACGAAACCCTGCGCGTGCGATGAAGTCGCGGAAGTTATCTAGCAGCCCAGCCATGTCAATTCCACCAGCAGGCGTGAGGTAATCGTAATAACCGTTGCCGGTATCCTGCGGATAATATTCTGCCTCTAGTCCGTTAATCGTCGGTTTGAAGGTTTGCAGGATACGGTATAAATAGATGGGATTGGCGATCTCGCACTGCCGGTTCGCGCCACGTTTGATAACCCCGTAGGTGGCAAGTTCGCTGATGTCCTCATCGTCTAGATTGAAGTCTTGGCTTCCATCGTCCGAGGTGATGCGCATTAGCACGCGTTGAAAGCGCGGGTTCCGACGAACATTGGTAGTGAGGTGCGTGATATTGACGTTCCGTTCGGTCAGGATTTCCTTGTGTGCCTCCAAAAAGTGCGCCATGCCGATCGTCTCGGCTTTTGGAATGTCCATCTCTTCGGTGAGTATCTGCGCCATACGGTTGACGAGGAACGGCTGTCCGCCTGTCTGTTTATGCAGATTTTCAACCACTTCTGGCGCGAATGCTTGCCCCACTTCATCGGTATATTGTCCGAACAGTTCATGCACTTGTGTTAAGGTAAAGTTGGGTAGACTGAAGTCGTCTTGGATATTAAACGGCGAAACAGACCAGTCGTAGTTCAACTGCGACACACTCTTCACACCGGTAATGCCGACGCTATAGGGGCAGCGGGGCAGCTCTTCATCATCGGTGAGGTAGATGCGGCGGAGTGTGTAGAGAAAATCGCTTAGTGCCGCGGGCGGAATGCCGTCAAACTCGTCGATGACGATGACAACCCGTTGTTCTGGTAACAATCCCGCGAGGTGCCGAAAGAACCTTCCCATTGAGAAGTGATCGGTGAGGGTTGTGCTTTCTAGAAAACGCGCGAGGGCATCCGGCAGAACCTGCCCGCGCCGGCGGAATACCTTGCGGATTTCCTCGTGAATATCTTCATAAAGATAGTGGTAGAAATCTGCCAGTGACGCGTTGCGAAACACTTGGAAATCGAGTTGGATAGGCAAATAGTCGGGTGCCTCCGCTGTCAGTCGCTGGAAAGCCCAGTGAAAAAAGGTGGTTTTGCCTGTCTGCCGCGGCGCGAAAAGCACGATGTATTTTCCCTGTTTCACGCGGTTGATGAAATCGGCGAGTTCTGTCTCGCGGGGGACGACGTAGTGTTTGTCAGGATAGACGCGTCCTTGCGTCCAAAAATTTCTCATCGGGGTGGCTCCTTATTGTCTCGTGCTTCAAGTTTAATTATTCTATCAATTTGCGAAAATGAAATCAAGGAAATTCCGCGAGATAGGAGCATTGCGCGGTAAGGATCGTTAATCTTAATCTTGACTTAGACATTTTTCTTGACAAAGGTGTAGGAATAGGGTATAATAATAATCTAATGGACAAGACAAGAATTCAAGACCGGGAGGTCTCTCCTACTGGAAGCGATCGCGGGGGACAGGCCCCCGCGCTACGATGAAAAAAAACGCCCCCTTCACCGTAGGGCGAGGGCCTGTCCCTCGCCATGATGAAGTTCGGTTACGGTGTTTGTCGAGACCGGGAGGTTTCTCCTACTGAAGAGATCGAGACCGGGAGGTTTCTCCTACTAGACGAGATCGCGGAGGACAGGCCCCCGCGCTACGATGGAAAAAACGTCCCCTTCACCGTAGGGCGAGGGCCTGTCCCTCGCCATTTTTTGACGCGGTGGGTTCGGGGAGGACAGCCTCCAGCGGCCGCTGCTATGCCGGTTTCCTAATTGTAACGCGCCTTTTCAATCAGGAGTCATAGTACTGCCAGAGTTTCCCTCCTGTAACCATGTATATGGATTTTCAACGCGCACGTGGAGATGTTCACTAAGACGTTTCGCGCGTTTGAGCATGCTGTCGTCTGTCGTCAGAAGGACCGCTGCATCTGCACTCTCCGCGCAGGCAATATGCAAGGCATCAAACCACTTAAAACCGAGGGCTTCTAACTGAGTGGCGCGTGCAGTTTCCGTTTCGCCAATAAGAACCATTTGCTGCGCTAGATTAAATGTGGCAGATATCTCATCGCGTTCTGTCAAATGAGGGTTCTCATCAACTTCATTGACTAAAACCTCACTGATAATCCAATGCAGTTGTCCTGTTGAAAAATAGTCAAGGATTTCTTCAACGGCCTCGGTTTCAGCGCGCACCCGGTCTTGCGTCTGGTCGTCATAGGGGCGGCCTAGACAACAGGTATCCAGATAGATTTTCTGATAGGGGTGGAACTGCATTTGCACGAAGGCATCTACTCCTTTTCTCTCAGCGGATTATTCTCGCGCTTCTCGCGGATTCGCGCCAGAAATTCTTCCTTATCCACTGTGTCCAGCCAGTTGCGACGCGCAACCGTGGCATCGCCTGTCCCCGGTTTACACAACCTGCCGAATTTCATCAGGGCGGCGGCACCCAGCTGCTCTCCAATCGCATGGAGCCCAAACTGATAAAGTGCCGAATCTGTCATTTCATTGATGGCCTCCCACAGTTCACTGCGGGCACAACTTATAGGCAGGCTTGACTCTGGCTGCTGCGGTGCCAACTCTTGCATCCCTTGTGCAATCGTCTCCGCCTCCATGCGCTCCACCCATTTATAGCGGGCTGCGGCCTGCTCGCCGCGAGAAATTTGACTATATTGAAGAAACCGCTTCAACCCAACCGGACCTAGGTTATCCAAAAGCACCTCAAGAACCAGGAGATATACCTTCCGGTCTGTCATATCTCGGATGTTCATTTCCACTCACCTCCAATTATCTATTTTACCTTAAGGTTTCGCAAAATGTCAAGCAGATTTTCCAAGCGAAATAGAGACTTCATTTTTCTTGACAAAAGTGTAGGAATAGGGTATAATAATAATCTAATGGACAAGCATCAAGACCGGGAGGGATTTCCTACTGGGTAGGAGGGACATCCTTGTCCCGACATTGACAAGACATCGAGACCAGGAGGTCTCTCCTACCGGTGTTTGTTGAGACCAGGAGGTCTCTCCTACTGAAGAAATGTATAAAAAGGAGGTATTGACAGATGAAAATTATGATGTGTTTATTTTTGTTGGTGTTTTTTGCATCGCCGATATGCGGTGCGCTCACCGACGCGGATTTGGAACAGATTCGCAAGATTACGGAGACTGCCAATGCGAAAACGGAGGCACGTATCAAGGCATACGTAGACCTCAAAATCGAGGCATCGGAGAAGGCAACCATAGCCAAAATCGAGGCGTTGGAGAAGGCAACCACAGCCAGAATCGACGCAGTGAAAACCGAAATCGAGGGATTGCGGGTGGCAACCGCAACCGAAATCAAAGGATTGCGGGAGGCAAACACAATTGAGGTTCGCGCGGTGAAAGAGGAGGTCAAAACATCGCGCGCTACCCTCTATTGGTGGATAGGGTTGTCAATAGCGGCGTTCGGTTTTTTCTATCACCAGTTGAACGGGATACAACGGACACTGGGGCGGTTGCTGGAACGCACTGACATCATCGTAGAGGAATGGATGCGGCGTTCGGCGGAGTTGGATGCGGAGCGAGAGGAAAATGCGGCGTTGCGCGCCGAGAACGAACGCCTGAAAGCACAACTCGGTGCCAAGGAGAGTTTGAAGGTATAAAGCCTCTTTTACCGTAGGGCGAGGGCCTGTCCCTCGCCGTGTTGCAGTTCGGTTACGGTGTTTGTCGAGACCGGGAGGTCTCTCCTACCGATGTTGCGTTGAGCGCGGGAGGGTTCTCCTGCTGGACGCGATCGCGGTGGACAGGCCCCCGCGCTACGATGAAAAAAACGCCCTATTCACCGTAGGGCGAGGGCCTGTCCCTCGCCGTGCAGGGGGATGACGAACGATCGCGGGGGACAGGCCCCCGCGCTACGGTACATAGAGTGCAACTGAAAATCGCGGGGGACAGGCCCCCGCGCTACGATGAATAAAAACGCCCCCTTCACCGTAGGGCGCGAAAAGGAGGCACACACATGGTTTCCGCAAAAGCGATTCAAGAAACTTGTAATGACATCATCCGTGAATTCGCACCGCAACAAGTTATCCTCTTCGGTTCTTACGCGTATGGCACACCGACAGAAGACTCCGATGTCGATCTGTTTGTCGTGATGACAGGCATGAAATCAAACGCGCGCGAGGAAGCATGGGAAATGAAAAAACGCCTCCCTGAGCGGTTCCGTCTCGATTTACACGTGCGCTCACCGGAAGAGTTGGCGTATCGCGTCTCGCATAACGACTGGTTTCTGCGCGAGATTCTCGAAAAAGGCGATGTGCTTTATGAAAATGGACAAACCTCCTCGGGCGCGAAGGCTTATCCCGCGCCCGGTCGGTTGGAGGCTTTGGTGCCGATTTGGCAGGAGGCAGGTGCGATGAACCCGTTGACACTTGAATGGGTAGAGTTGGCTGAGGCCGATTATGGTTCGGTGAAGTTGCATCTTGAGCATGCATTCAAACCCCCGTTCTATAATATCATTTGTTTCCACGCGCAGCAGTGTATCGAAAAATACCTGAAGGCGTGGTTACAGGAAGCGAACCTCCCGACACCGCGCACGCACGAATTGAATGAGTTATTGGATTTGTGCGTGCCGACGCGCCCGGCGTGGGAAGCGTGGCGCAGTGATTTTTCGGCGTTTGATAAATACGCTGTCGATGCGCGTTATCCCGGTTATATCGCGACGGAAGCGGATGCTGAGCATGCAGTGGGCATCTGCAACGAGGTGCGTCAGACAGTTCGCGACATGCTGGCACTCGGCGAAGAGGCGGACTGAATCCTGTTGAACAGGCCGCTGCGATTTTTTTTCTTGACAAATCTATCGCGTTTTGGCATAATAGAAATTATTAGTTATTCGGGTGCCGTTCTTCTATAGACATTAAGGTCTTCCAGACCTTAAGAAAAACCTGTTCCGCCGTAGGCGAGTTCGGCCACGGCATCAAGACCGGGAGGGCTCTCCTACCGGACGACGATCGCGGGGGACAGGCCCCCGCGCGACGGTCAAAAAAACGCCTCCCCCTTCAACGTAGGGCGAGGGCCTGTCCCTCGCCATGCCGGGAATGACGAGAGATCGCGGGGGACAGGCCCCCGCGCGACGGTCAAAAAAACGCCTCCCCCTTCAACGTAGGGCGAGGGCCTGTCCCTCGCCATGCATGCCGCGTGGCGAGGCGGTGCGCAAATAAACTTGACAACTTGCTTGGAAGAAGGTATCCTAACGTGACAGAAACTCCTCTGACATGCGGCCTCCGACTTTCATCAAGAAGGAGACGTTCATGTCAAAGGGAGAAAAACCGAGTAAATTTGAGAGTCTAATGCGCTTACTAGATAACAATGGTGGGCCCGTGCTGGCATTGCTGGCCTTGTTGGCCTTCGTTGTTTATCTGGTTTACGCGCATGTTTATCCGACTAACGCCGTGGTGAAGACGTTGGAGCGGCATGGCAGTGCTGCACAAGTTGTCTCCGTTGCGTTCATTTTACTGGTTGCGTTAGTTGCATGGGGGTATAGAAAAGTGTTATTTAAGATTGCTGAGCGGGAACAGCTCAGAGAACGCGTCATCCGATCGGAGGCGCACACCGCCGAATGGAAAGAACGTGCCACCCAGTTGGAAGCGCGCAACGCTGAGTTGGAAGACAGCAAAGCCCAATGGGAGCAACGCTTCACCCAATCGGAAGCGCGCAACGCCGAACTTGAACGGCGCATCGCCGAATTGGAAAACGGAAGACAGCAGCCTCCCGATGAGGAAGAACAGCACTAAGTTGACCGCGTTTCGCGCGGCGGAGTGCATCGAGACCGGGAGGTCTCTCCTACTGGTAGGAGGGACATCCTTGTCCCGACAGTGACAAAAATCGAGACCGGGAGGTCTCTCCTACGGGACGAACGATCGCGGGGGACAGGCCCCCGCGCTACGTAATAACGGTCCGGTCCATCGTAGGGCGAGGGCCTGTCCCTCGCCATGCCAGGGAATGACGACAATCGCGGGGGACAGGCCCCCGCGCTACGGTGTATGGATAGGGAGACGTTCATGTCAAAGGGAGAAAAACCAAGTAAATTTGAGAATCTGATGCGCTTACTAGATAACAATGGTGGACCGGTGCTTGCATTTCTTGCATTGCTTGCCTTCCTTGCTTATCTCACTTACGCGCATGTTTATCCGACTAACGCCGTGGTGAAGACGTTGGAGCGGCATGGCAGTGCTGCACAAGTTGTCTCCGTTGCGTTCATTTTACTGGTTGCGTTAGTCGCATGGGGGTATAGAAAAGTGTTATTTAAGATTGCTGAGCGGGAACAGCTCAGAGAACGCGTCATCCGATCGGAGGCGCACACCGCCGAATGGAAAGCACGCGCCACCCAATTGGAAGCGCGCAACGCTGAGTTGGAAGACAGCAAGACTGAGTTGGAAGACAGCAACGCTGAACTCAGAGCGCGCATCGCCGAATTGGAAAACGGAAGACGGCAGCCTCCCGATGAGGAAGAACGGGACTAAGCCCATCGCGTTTCGCGCGATGGAGTGCATCGAGACCGGGAGGTCTCTCCTACGGGACGACGCTCGCGGGGGACAGGCCCCCGCGCTACGTAATAACGGCCCGTTCCGCGGCCCGTAGGGCGAGGGCCTGTCCCTCGCCATGCCAGGGATGAACGAACGCTCGCGGGGGACAGGCCCCCGCGCTACGTAATAATGGCACGTTCCGCGGCCCGTAGGGCGAGGGCCTGTCCCTCGCCGTGCCGGGGAATAACGAATGCCGTTCTCCTATAGACATTTTACTGGTTGCATTAGTTGCCTGGAGGTATAGAAACATGTTATTTAAGGTTGCCGAGCGTGAAGAGTTAATAGCGCGCATCGCCGAATTGGAAGAACGCAAGGCCAAATTGGAAGAACGCGACGCTGAACTGAAATGGCGAGCTGCCGTACTAACTGCACTGGAACAGGGGGGTGCCAAATTTGTTGAACTAGAACGGCGTGTTACCGAACTTGAATCGCGCGATGCAAAAAAAACAGCGCGCATTGCCGAATTGGAAAACGGAAGACAGCAGCCACCCGATGAGGAAGAACAGCAATAACGACCCGTTCTCCCACCGTAGGGCGAGGGCCTGTCCCTCGCCATGCCGGGGGATGGCGAGGGACGTTCCTCTATAGACATTCAGGCCGAGGGCTGTCCTGAAATCAGCGCAGCCTTGCGAACCAAAAGGTCTTAGGTCCTTTAGGACCTACATGTCTATAGCACACCGTGCTGGCCACTTTTCAAGGTCCTTTAGGTCCTTAATAATGGGAGATATGCCTTCGTCAAGCACATTAAGGTCCTACGGACCTTAGGATTTTTCATGTGCCGTTTTTCTATAGACATTAAGGTCTTACAGACCTTAAGAGGGACGACGAACGCTCGCGGGGGACAGGCCCCCGCGCTACGTAATAATGGCACGTTCCGCGGCCCGTAGGGCGAGGGCCTGTCCCTCGCCATGCCGGGGGATGGCGAGGGACGTTCCTCTATAGACATTCAGGCAGAGGGGCTGTCCTGAATCAGCGCAGCCTTGCAAACCAAAAGGGTCTTAGGTCCTTTAGGACCTTAATGTCTATAGCACACCGTGCTGGCCGCTTTTCAAGGTCCTTTAGGTCCTTAATAATGGGAGACAGGCCGTCGTAAAGCACATTAAGGTCCTACGGACCTTAGATTTTTCAGGTGCCGTTTTTCTATAGACATTAAGGTCTTACAGACCTTAAGAGGGACGACGAACGCTCGCGGGGGACAGGCCCCCGCGCTACGGTAAAAAAAACGTCCCCTTCACCGTAGGGCGAGGGCCTGTCCCTCGCCATGCCGGGGGATGGCGAGGGACGTTCCTCTATAGACATTCAGGCCGATGGGCTGTCCTGAATCAGCGCAGCCTTGCAAACCAAAGGGTCTTAGGTCCTTTAGGACCTTAATGTCTATAGCACACCGTGCTGGCCACTTTTCAAGGTCCTTTAGGTCCTTAATAATGGGAGATATGCCTTCGTCAAGCACATTAAGGTCCTACGGACCTTAGGATTTTTCAGGTGCCGTTTTTCTATAGACATTAAGGTCTTACAGACCTTAAGAGGGACGACGAACGATCGCGGGGGACAGGCCCCCGCGCTACGTAATAATGGCACGTTCCGCGGCCCGTAGGGCGAGGGCCTGTCCCTCGCCGTGCCTGGGTCTACCGGACGATCGCGGGGGACAGGCCCCCGCGCTACGGTAAAAAAACGTCTCCGCGCTACGATAAAAAAAGGGCCGCCGCGCGCGACGTGAGAAAAAAAACTGAAAAAATCGCGGAAAAGACCAAAAAAATCGCATTTTTATTATTTTTTTCACTTTTTTTCGTTTTTTTTTCAACTTTTTCTTGACAAAAAACGTCATATATGGCATAATTGACGCAAATAACGCAAAAATGTCAACCAACTCGCGGTTTTTGTCGATTTTTCTTGCATAAATCGCGCGAATAGGGTATCATTTAGCAAATTCTGACGCAATAGAGGAGAAAAACGTGAAGAATCGCTCTCATGGATACTCCGGCAACGTTGTTAAGGAAGCACGCGGCAATAATATCCGCGCTCAACAAAGCTTGCACACGCAAAACGTGGGCGAGCCAATCGCGTTCTCGCGTTCAAAAAATGACTATGCATTACACAGATCGGGACTTAACCCCCCCCTTAACTATACGGATGTTAACCTCCGATACACCAGAGCGACGCGCCGGTGAAATCGGGGGCCATCGAGACCAGGAGGTCTTGCCTACGGTGGTGCATCGAGACCAGGAGGTCTCGCCTACCGGGATATTGCATCGAGGCCAGGAGGTCTCGCCTACGGGGAGCAATCGGGACGCTCGCCGCCGAATATCGGTTGCGGGGCTACTCGCGTTCGCGCTCGCCTGCGCGCTATTCGCATTGCCACACAATGCCGCCGCGCAAATACTCGCGGGAGGCTATGGCCCAAGCGGTTTCACACCGGCGGCACTGTTTCGGAATACCACGCCACGCTTTGTCACAACCTACGAGGACAATCGGTTCGTGATGCGGCTGACCACGGGGCCCGGCGGCTATCTCTATGACTCGCGAAATCCGAGCGGAGACGGCTCGAACATCCGCTTTGAGATACTGCGCGATACTTACCACGACAGTCAGTCTAACGTTGTGACCGGCTGGTGGGGAGATAATTCCCACTTCGAAGTGCTGAATACCGCAAGAGATGGATACCAGCGCGGCACAATCCTATTCAAGACTGCTCCAGACTACGAAAATCCGACCGACAGGCGGCTTAGGTACCAAAGACATCAACCGCTGAGGAACCCCTGGTTGCCGCACCTCGGGCGTGAAGAATCGCCCTGGTACACCCGGTCTTATCGGGAGGATAACCAATATTGGCTCTCGGTCCGCGTCACGCTTGACGGGGTCGCGGGCGCGCATCCTACCTATCTCACAATACCTGTCTATGTTGAGAAAGACCTGGATAAGGAACCCCCGGTTTTCCGGGACACTTTGCCCTCCCTTTTCCATGTTACCGAAAATCACAGACTCGTGACGCAATTGCGACTTGGGGGCAGCAATGCGCATATCTATGATCTCGCGAACCCGCAAGGACAAAGCGAAGGCCGCTCAATAACCCTCGGCATCACAAGCTGGGGTGATGGCGGCAAGTTTAGCGTCTTTAACAGCCCGAGTGGTATCTACGGCAGAGGTGCAATCGTATTCAACGCTGCACCCGACAAGGAGAATCCAACCGACATACTCATCGCTGGGACCTCGCCGGCGGGTAACAACGGCTATCACTTGGAACTCTCCGCCAGCGTGACAGACAGACTCGGCGCAACGCATACCTCAAAGCAGAAGCTGATTGTTCGTGTTGTGAACGAATGGGACACGCCGCCGCAGAAACCCATCAACCTCCGGCAGACCGCGGTGGGCTCCGGCTCGGGCGAAGCCGGGCGCACGGTGACACTCAAGTGGACCCAGCCTGTTATTCAGAGTAGAGATGACGCGCCTTGGAAATACCTGGTCCAAGTGTGGGGGTGGGATCCTGACCGGCGTGTGCTCAGCACCTTTATTAACATCCCGAGATTTGATTTCCAGCAGCCCGGTATCCCAGAACAAGAACATCAGATTGTGCTGCCGAGCAACGGTATCTTTCTCGTCCAGGTTAAACCGTCAAATCGGCGAGACGGCACGCCTTCAGACAAGATACCCGTGGTGACGAACGGCGTGAACACGAACCCGGCATTTAGCAGCGGGACCCAGTTCTGGATTCCCGAGCACCAGACTCGCGTATCGAATTTCACTGCCGCTGCAACCGATGCCGATCCAGAAGACAGAAGGATACGTTATGAATTGAACACAACGTTCGGTGATGCCGCGCTGTTCCAAATCGACAGCACTACCGGTGCATTCTCTTTCCGTCAACCACCGGACTATGAAAACCCGCGCGACGTGAAGACAGTCTTAAGCAGCTTCCAGACATCCCCTGCGGGAGACAACGTCTATCTCGTCAAATTCAAAGCGACAGGCGATGTCCCGGATACCTACAAATCTTACACGGTAGGCTATAAACCGAGTCCTGACCGGGCGCGCAGCACCGAGCAGCTAGTGACTATCACCGTTTTCGATGTAATAGAGCATCTCGGCACGCCTGACGCGCCAACGGTGACAGTGTCAGCTCAGGTGGACACGAACGGTAGGAATAAACTGCTCGTGCGTTGGGATGCCCCTGATAACACTGGCCCGCCGATTATCGGCTACGATCTGCAGTATCGCGATACTGCTACACTGCCATTCACCGGGAACGGCAACGATGTGGCTTTCACTGGTGCCGGCACCTCCCTCATCTACGCGCGCTCCAACGGCAATGTGAATTATCAGTTCCGCGTCAGGGCGAAGAACAACGATGGCAAAAGCCTCTGGTCTGACTGGGGGAGCGTCGTCATTAATACGCCGCCAGTTTTCAGCAGTGCGAACACCGCCAACGTTGCTGAAAATACGACAAGCACGGGCATCACGGTGACTGCCACCGATGCCGATACAGGCGATACTGCACCCCGTTATGCGATAACCGGTGGTGTTGATGCCGGGAAGTTTACGCTGGATAGCACCACCGGCGTGCTCACATTCACGAACGCACCCGACTATGATAACCCCACCGATCTGGCAAGCACGGATCCGGTGAATGCAGCGAACAACAACGTCTATCTCGTCCAGGTGACAGCGACGAGTGGGGTGGCACCGCGCCTCGCCACTGCCTCGCAATTGATTACCGTGACGGTGACAAACGTGATTGAACCGCCCGGGACACCTGACGCGCCGACGGTAGTCTCAGGTTTTTCCGCCAACTCTATCCTGCTCCTGAACGTCACATGGACTGCTCCCTCCAATACGGGTCCGGCGATTGACGATTACGATGTCCGGTACCGCTTCAAAGTCACGAGTGGAAATCCGATTCCGTGGACAGATGCGGGACATACCGGCACCGCCACATCTCTGCAGCTCACGAATGCGCTGAATAACACCACTTATGAGGTGCAAGTGCGCGCACACAATACGGAAGGCTGGAGCCCCTGGTCTGACTCCGGGGAGGAGACAGCCATTGACAATAATGCCCCGCGGTTTACGATGAGTAGCACCAGCTTCGAAGTGCCCGAGCATTACTACAAACCGTGGCGAAAAATTGCGCAACTTACCGCCGTGGACGATGACAACTTGGATGACGTTCGCAGCTTCAGTATTGTCGGTGGTGCCGATGCACAGAAATTCAAATTATTTTCTTCTGGCCAGTTGTGGTGGGATTTTTTTATCAACAGACTCCCCGCGCCTGACTACGAAAATCCCGTGGATGCGGCGAGCACCACAGTGCCCAAAGCGACTGCAGGCGATAATGTCTATAGCATTGTTGTTCAAGTTGAGAGCGAGGGGATTGCGCCCGGGATGACCGCTCAACAACGAGTCGCAAGGCGCAGGAGCACACGCCAGACACTTACCATCACGGTGACAGACGTGGATGAGCCACCCGGGGCACTTACCTCACTTGCGGCGCAACCTCATAGTTCTAATGAGACGCATCTGGATGTGTCTTGGCAGCCCCCGAACATGACAGGGAAACCGCCGATCACCGGCTATGATGTGCGGTATCGGAAGCAGGGCACTACTGCCTGGTCGATTGTCAGTGCGAAGTATGTTCCTCTCTTTGCAGGCGCGTCGCGGACGGGTGCCCTGTTGAACGTCGGCCAGGATACTGGCACCGGTGACAAATACATCGTGCTGGACAGGTTGACGAAAAGTACCACGTATGAGGTGCAGCTGCGCGCCAAGAACGATGAAGGCAAGGGCCCTTGGTCTGACTCTGCAACCGCTACGACGAACGCGCAACCGACGGTTACCCCCACCAGTTTTACGGTGCAGGAAAATCAACGCAGTGTTGGAACGTTCTCAGTTACCGATAGCGACCAGCAAGACAACGCCTATATCACTTACGCTATCCCCGCGATCTCTGTCTCCCTCAGCCCAGACCACGCGCAATTCACGGTAGATGCGCAGGGCAATCTGCAAACGGTGTCGGCGAGTGGCTTGGACTATGAAAACCCGACATCTGCCAGCGGCACCAATACATATACCTTTACGTTGCAGGTGCGGAGCGGACCAGCTGCGAATCATAAGCGGAATCGCATAAGTTTGCCGACTATCACCGTAACGGTAACGAACGGAAACGAACTCCCTGGGAAGCCTAGTCCACCCGGGGTGTCCCCTGCGCCTGCTAGTAATTCCAAGTTAGACGTGACTTGGAGTGCGCCGAGCAACCCGGGTCCTGCGATAAAATACTACAATCTGCGGTATCGGAAAGGCACCACAGGCAGTTTTACAGTGTTGAATGCCAACATTCTGCCTCCTAGCGGGGGAGCTGTTCCGGCGCGGCGGCTCACGGGTTTGCAGGCGGATAGCAGTTATGAGGTGCAAGTGCGCGCCGTGAACGGCGAGGGCAGCGGCCCCTGGTCTGACTCTGGGACCGGCAGGACGAATGCTGCTGGTGCAGATCCGCTAACGGATAATCAGGTACCGCGGTTTACCAGTAACGCGAGTTTTTCTGTCGTTGAGAATACGACAGCGGTAGGGACGGTGACGGCGACAGATGCGGATACACAGGATAACGTCACCGGCTATACCCTCGGTGGCGCGGATAGTTCAAAGTTCCAGATTACCGGCGGTGGTGTGTTAACTTTCATAACCGCACCCGACCATGAAGCCCCGGTCTCAACCGATAGCTCAAACCTCTATATCGTCACCGTCACTGCGTCAAGCGGTGTCGGGAATAGAGCGCGGACAGCGAGCCAGGTCGTTTCTGTAACGGTGACAGACGTGCCGCCTCCGACTGCCCCCGATTCCATTGATGTCAGACCTACTTCGGGCACCTCTTTGACTTTGAGTTGGAGTGCGGCTTCAACAACCGCCGGGTATGCTGTGACGGATTACGATGTTCGTTATAGTGGGGATAGTGGGACTACGTGGACAGATGTGGCGCACGACACTGACGCTAGAAGCGCGACGATCTCGTCGTTGTCTTCCAATATTGATTACTCGATACAAGTGCGTGCGACAAGTTATGAAGGCACGGGCCCCTGGTCTCCCTCCGCTACCGGGTGGACGAATGCGCCCCCGGTGGTAACCGCGGATAAACTCTACACGGTAGTCGAAAACAGTCCTCCGTCGACCACAATTGCGACGTTTACGGCTAGCGATGCGGATTCGCGGGATGGCACGCCGACGCTGGTGCTTGAGGGTGCCGATAAAAGTCAGTTCGTGCTTTCTTCGTCAGGGGTGTTAACCTTCAAGGTGGCACCTAATTTTGAAAGACCCACGGATGTGCTTAATACGGCTCCGACGGCACCGGCGGATCGTTCTGAGCATTGGGATAACGACTATAGTCTGCGGGTCAAGGCGACGAGTGGCACGGGGCAGCGGTTGGCAAGCACATATACCCCGTGGTTTAAAGTGCGTGTGACAAACATTCCGCCGCCGGAGAAACCGGCTGCCCCGACGCTCACGGCGGCTTCTGCCACGCCTAGCGAGTTGGGTGTGACCTGGACTGCGCCGACGACAACGAGTGGGTATCCGATAACCGACTACGATTTGCGGTTTCGGAGAGTCACCAGCGAGAACAACGGTATTTACGCGTATCCCCGGCACAGCGGGACTAGCAGAACAAAAACTTTGAGGTATTTGGCGACTGGGACAGCGTATGAGGTGCAGGTGCGCGCGAGAAATAGTGAGGGCACTGGCCCCTGGTCGGATGTTGCGCAGCGTTCGACCGCGGCGAATGCTGCACCTACGTTCAGCACCACTGCGTTCTCGGTAAACGAAGGGCTATCCACTGTCGGCACCGTGATTGCAACCGATTCGGATTCTGCCGATTCGGTTGTGAAGTATGAGATAGGTGGCGGTTCGGATAGCGCGAAGTTCTCCATCGTTGAAGAGGGGGAAAATGCCGGGAAGTTGACTTTCGTCTCGCTTCCCGATTTCGAGAATCCGACAGATATTGCGCATAGCGCGCCGACACCGACGAATGCTGCGGCGAACAACGAGTATATCGTTTTCATCGTGGCGACGAGCGGCACAGCCGCGCGCGAAGAGCAAACGTATCAGCGCATCACCGTGACGGTGAATGACGTGAACGAAGCACCTGTTTTAAGTCCCATCACGCTCAGCGCGGTTGAGGAGAATACCACGGCGGTGACGACAGTAACCGCAACAGACCCGGATGAGACATCGGGTGGAGAGGCGAGGGATGTCATCACCTATACGCTCAGCGGTGCCGATAGTGGGAAGTTTCAGATTACACCGGAGGGTGTGTTGACGTTCGTCACGGCACCGGATTTTGAGAACCCCGGCGATGTCCTCAGTACCACCCCGACGAATCCAGCATCGGATAACGAGTATGTTGTGGTTGTGACAGCGACGAGTGCGGCGGGAACGCCGCGGGAGTTATCTGCTCCATCGCGCACGCTGATCGTGGAGGTATCCGATGCCCTCGAGCCGCCGGCTGCACCCGATGCACCGTCGGTGTCCGCGGTGACAGGCTGGCCTGATAAGTTAGACGTGACATGGACTGCACCGGCGAACACCGGGAAGCCGGCGATACTGCATTACCATGTCCAGTATCAAAAGAGTGGTGCGGCGGATTGGACATCGCATAGTAGCGAGATAGCTGCAGCCACTACCACGTTGCGCATCACGGGGTTAGAGAGCGGTGCGTCCTATAACGTGCAGGTGCGCGCCGATAATGTCGAGGGTGAAGGCACCTGGTCGCGCTCGGGCACCGGCACAACAAACGCGCTGACATCGTGGCTGCCGCAGTTCGGTTCTGTCGATCCGACGTATCCGGTGGCAGAGAATACGACAGCGGTGGGGACAATCACGGCGACAGATGCCACGAATGCCGACGTGACATTCTCTATTCCGGGGACAGATACTGCTGGCGGCGTGGATAGAGCGAAGTTCTCCATTACCGCGGGCGGCGTGTTAACGTTCAATACCGCGCCGAATTATGAAGATGCGCAGGATGCTGAGAGCACATCGCCTGCTAATGCGGCGGGTAATAACGAATATATCGTCAAAGTGGAAGCGGCGGCGAGTGGCCGTGGAAGTGCCACGCAGACAGTCACCGTGCGCGTGACAGACGTTGATGAGGAACCCGGCAAACCGCTTGCACCGACGGTGAGAGCAGCGACTGCCACGCCGACGAAATTAAGCGTCACCTGGACAGCACCTACAAACACGGGACCTGATATTAACGACTACGATGTGCAGTATCGCGCCGGTAGCACCGGGCAGTTCACCGATGCAAGTTACGATGGCACGGGCACTTCCACAACGTTGACAGGTTTGACGCAGGGGACAGCGTATGAGGTGCAGGTGCGCGCGACGAATCCTGAAGACACGGGCTCCTGGTCTGACAGCGGCAGCGCGACAACAGCGGGGAATGCGAAGCCGAGTTTTACTACGATGGCTTTCTCGGTCGTGGAGAACATCACCGGCGTAGGGACGGTAACAGCCACCGATAGTGATTCCGGTGATAGTATCACGCGATATGCGATAACAGGTGGTGCGGATAGCACGAAGTTTTCGATAACGGAGACCGGCGCGAACATCGGGAAATTGGTGTTCAGTGCTGCGCCCGATTTTGAAGCGAACGGTTCGGCGGCGAGTAATAACAGTTACAAGGTGGAAATTACGGCGACGAGCGGCACAGCAGACCGGCAGGCGACGACAGCGGCGACGTTCACCATCACGGTGACAAACGCGGTGGAGAAGCCAATCGCACCGGGGAGGCCCACAGTGGAAGCGGTTACGACGAACCCGGCGGCGTTGAGTGTGAGTTGGAGTGCGCCTGCGAATGCAGGGAAGCCAGCGATAACCGGGTATCAGTTGCAGTATCGCAAGGGGAGCACGGGAACTTTCTCGTCAGCGGCGGGGACGGTGACAGGGACATCGACGACGCTGCGAGGATTGGATACCGGCACCTCGTATCAGGTGCGGGTGCAGGCGACGAACGCCGATGGAGATAGCACCTGGTCTGACCCGGGCACCGGCACAACGGCGACGAATGTGAAACCCACTTTCTCATCGACAACCCTCTCGGTTGCGGAAAACGAAACGACGGTAGACACCGTCACTGCCACCGATAGCGATGCGAGTGATAGCGTCACGCGGTATCAGATAACGGGTGGTGCAGACCGGGCGAAGTTTTCGATTACGGAGACAGGGACGAATATTGGGAAATTGGTATTTGATTCGGCACCGGATTACGAGGCAAGTGCCTCGGCGGCGGGTAATAACACCTACAAGATCCACATTACGGTGACGAGCGGCACCGGTGCCCGGCAGTTGACAACGGCTCGCGCGTTCACCATCACGGTGACAGACGCGCCGGAACCACCGGCTGCCCCCGGCACACCGTCGGTGTCCGCGGTGACAGGCTGGCCCGATAGGTTAGACGTGACATGGACAGCACCGGCAAACACCGGCAAGCCTGCGATACAACACTACCATGTGCGATATGGCGTGGATGAAGCCACGGTGAGTTGGACAGAGAAAACCGGGACAGCAGATGAGATTACGGGAACGCTGACAACGCGCCTAACGGGGTTATCGTCCGGCGAGACCTATCAGGTGCAGGTGCGTGCCGATAATGCCGAGGGAACAGGCACCTGGTCGCGCTCGGGCAAAGGCACGACAACTGCGCTGACAGCGTTGCTGCCGCCGGCGTTCGGTTCTGTCAATCCTCTAACGTATGATGTAGAGGAGAATACGACAGCGGTGGGGACAATCACGCCGACGAATACCCGGGTGACGTTCTCTATTCCAACGACAGCTGCCACCGGCGGCGTGGATAGAGCGAAGTTCTCCATTACGTCTAACGGCGTGTTGACGTTCGTTACCGCGCCGGATTATGAAAATGCGCAGGATCTTGCAAGCACCTCGCCTAGCAATGCAGCGGGTAACAACGAATATATCGTGAAGGTGAAAGCGGCGGCGAGTGGCTGGGGGAGTGTCACGCAGACAGTCCTTGTAACGGTGACAAACGCGCTTGAACCACCGGCTGCCCCCGGCACACCGTCGGTGTCCGCGGTGGAAAACTGGCCCGATAGGTTAGACGTGACATGGATAGCACCGTTGAATACCGGCAAGCCGGCAATACAACACTACCATGTGCGTTATGGCGTAGATGGAGCCTCGGTGACTTGGACAGAGAAAACCGGGACAGCCGATGAGATTACGGGGACGCTGACAACGCGCCTGACAGGGTTAGCATCTGGCGAGACATATCAGGTGCAGGTGCGCGCCGATAATGCCGAGGGGACAGGCACCTGGTCGCGCTCGGGCACGGGGACAACAAACGCGCTGACATCGTGGCTGCCGCAGTTCGGCAGTGTAGATCCGACTTATGATGTGGCGGAGAATACGACAGCGGTGCAGACAATCACGGCAACAGATGCCACGAATGCCCAAATAACGTTCTCTATTCCGGGGACGGATGCCACCGGTGGCGTGGATAGAGCCAAGTTCTCTATTACCGCGGGAGGTGTGTTGACATTTGTAGCCGCGCCGAATTATGAAGATGCGCAGGATGCTGAAAGCACATCGCCAGTTAACGCGGCGGGTAATAACGAATATATTGTGAAGGTGCAAGCCGCGGCGAGTGGTAGGGGGAGTGCCACGCAGACAGTCACCGTGCGCGTGACAAACGTTAGAGAGAAACCCGGCAAGCCGCTTGCACCGACGGTGAGGGCGGCGGATGCCACGCCGACGAAATTGAGTGTCACCTGGGCTGCACCTACAAACACGGGACCGGCAATTGACGACTACGATGTGCAGTATCGCGCCGGTAGCACAGGGTTATTCACCGATGCGAGTTACGATGGCACGGGCACTTCCACAACGCTGACAGGTTTGACGCAGGGGACACTGTATGAGGTGCAGGTGCGCGCGACGAGTGATGAAGGCACGGGCTCCTGGTCTGACAGCGGCAGCGCGACGACAGCGGGGAATGCGAAGCCGAGTTTCACCACGACAGCCCTCTCCGTTGAGGAAAACCTCACCAGCGTAGGGACGGTAACAGCCACTGATAGCGATATCGGTGATAGCATCGCGGGGTATGCGATAACGGGTGGTGCGGATGAAACGAAGTTTTCGATAACGGCATCGACAGGCGCGTTGGTTTTCCAAACCGCACCGGATTTTGAGGCGAACGGTTCGGCGGCGAGTAATAACAGTTACAAGGTGGAAATTACGGCGACGAGCGGCACCGGCGCGCGACTCGCAACGAAAGCGGCGACGTTTACCATCACGGTGACAAATGCAATGGAGAAGCCAATCGCACCGGGGATGCCCACAGTGAACGGGGTTGCGACGAATCCGGCGGCGTTGAGTGTGAGTTGGAGTGCACCTGCCAACGCGGGCAAGCCGGCGATAACCGGGTATCAGTTGCAGTATCGCAAGGGGAGCGAGAATTTCACGTTGGCGGCAGGAACGGTGACAGGGACATCAACGACGCTGCGCGGGTTGGATACCGGCACATCGTATGATGTGGAGGTGCGCGCCGTGAACGTCGATGGCGAGAGCCCCTGGTCTGACACCGGCACCGGCACAACGACGACGAATGTGAAGCCGAGTTTCACGAGTAGCGCGACGTTCTCGGTTGTGGAAAATACCACAGCGGTAGGCACTGTCACTGCCACCGATAGCGATACCGATGATAGTGTCACGGGATATGCAGTCACCGGTGGTGCGGATAGCGCGAAGTTTTCGATAACGGCATCGACAGGCGCATTGGTATTCAGTGCTGCACCCGATTACGAGGCGAATGCCTCCGCCGCAGGGAATAATACCTACAAGGTCCAAGTCACGGCGACGAGCGGCACCGGTGCCCGGCAGACAACAGCCGCGCAGGCGATTACCGTGACGGTGACAGATGCCACCGAGAAGCCGTTAGTCCCCACCGGGCTTAAGATAACAGCGACGACGCTCACGAGTCTCACGGCTGGCTGGAATGCGCCGAATAATGTAGGGAGGCCCGCGCTGCGCGGTTATGATGTTACGTATCGGCAAGGGAACAGCGGCGCATGGACAGATGCAGGGCACACCGGTGTCGGCACATCGCAGATGCTGAGTTCGTTGACATCGGGGAGGAGTTATCAGGTGCGGGTGCTCGCGAAAAATGACGATGGTTCAAGTGGTTGGACATCGCCTGTCACCGGCACCACGGAGACAGACACCGCCCCGAGTTTCACCAGTGCGGCAAGTTTCTCGCTTGATGAAAACACGACAACTGTCGGCACGGTAGTCGCCACTGATAGCGATTCCGGTGATAGTATCTTGCGGTATGCGATAACCGGTGGTGCAGATCAGGCGAAGTTTTCGATTACGGAGACCGGCGCGAACATCGGGAAATTGGTGTTCAGTGCTGCGCCGGATCACGAGGCGAAGGCCTCCGCCGCAGGAAACAATACCTACAAAGTCCAAGTCACGGCGACGAGCGGTCAGGGCACTCGCAGTCTTTCAACGGCGCAGAGCATTACTGTCACCGTTAACAATGTCAACGAGCCGCCTGCGAAGCCTGGCACACCGGTAGTGCAAGCAGTCGCCTACTACGTCGATAAGTTAGATGTGAGTTGGGACCCACCAACGAACACCGGGAAGCCGGCGATACTGCATTACCATGTCCAGTATCAAAAGAGTAGTGCGACGAATTGGACATTGCACAGTAGCGAGATAGCTGCAGGCACTACCACGTTGCGCCTCACGGGGTTAGAGGCCAGTGCCACCTATAACGTGCAGGTGCGCGCCGATAATAACGAGGGAGAAGGCACCTGGTCTAATTCCGGGATTGGTACGACGAATGCGAATGCGGTGTTACTGCCGACGTTCGACCCGCCCGAAGGAACAGGCGGTGATGGGCCAACAATAGACCCGCCATCAGGCGTTGATGCCCTCTATACCGTTGCAGAGAATACGACAGCGGTGGCGACAATCACGGCGACAGATCGCACGAATGCCCAAGTGACATTCTCTATCCCAACGACAGATGCCACCGGTGGCGTGGATAGAGAGAGGTTCTCCATTACTCGGCTGGGCGGCGTGTTGAGGTTCGTTGCCGCGCCGAATTATGAAAATCCGCAGGATGTTGCAAGCACATCGCCTGTTAATGCGGCGAATAACAACGAATATATTGTGAAGGTGACAGCGACGGCGAGTGGCAGGGGAAGTGCCACGCAGACGCTCCGTGTAACGGTGACTGACGTTAGAGAGAAACCCGGCAAGCCGCTTGCACCGACGGTGAGGGCAGCGACTGCCACGCCAACGCAATTGAGTGTCACGTGGGCTGCACCTACAAACACGGGCCCGGCGATAACCGACTACGATGTGCAGTATCGCGCCGGTAGCACAGGGACGTTCACCGATGCAAGTTACGATGGCACGGTTACCTCAACAACGCTGACAGGTTTGACACAAGGGACAGCGTATGAGGTGCAGGTGCGCGCGACGAGTCCTGAAGACACGGGCTCCTGGTCTGACAGCGGCAGTGGAACAACAGCGGGGAACGCGAAGCCGAGTTTCACCACGACAGCCCTCTCGGTTGAGGAAAACCTCACCAGCGTAGGGACGGTGACAGCCACCGATGCCGATGATACCGTCACGGGGTATGCGATAACGGGTGGTGCAGATGAGACGAAGTTTACGATTACAAAGACAGGGACGAACAAAGGCAAGTTAGTCTTTAATACTGCCCCCGATTACGAGGCGAACGGTTCTGACGCAGGGGACAATGCCTACAAGGTGGAAATTACGGCGACGAGCGGCACCGGCGCGCGACTCGCAACGACAGCGGCGACGTTCACCATCACGGTGACAAATGCAGTGGAGAAGCCAATCGCACCGGGGATGCCCACAGTGGAAGCGGTTGCGACGAACCCTGCCCAGTTGAGTGTGAGTTGGACTGCGCCTGCGAATGCAGGGAAGCCGGCGATAACCGGGTATCAGTTGCAGTATCGCAAGGGGAACACGGGGAATTTCACGTCAGCGGCAGGGACGGTAACAAGGACATCGACGACGCTGCGCGGGTTAGATACCGGCACATCGTATCAGGTGCAGGTGCAGGCGAAGAATGACGATGGGAAGAGCCTCTGGTCTGCCTCGGGCACCGGCACAACGGCGACGAATGCTGCACCGAGTTTCTCAACGACATCCCCGTTCTCCGTTCCGGAAAACACGACAGCGGTAGGCACCGTCACGGCGACAGATGCCGATACCGATGATACCGTCACGGGGTATGCGATAACGGGTGGTGCTGATGAGACGAAGTTTTCCATTACGGCGACGACAGGTGCATTGGTTTTCCAAACCGCACCGGATTACGAGGCGAACGCCTCCGCCGCAGGAAACAATACCTACAAAGTAGAAGTCACGGCGACGAGCGGCACCGGTGCCCGCATTCTTTCAACGGCGCAGAGCATTACTGTCACCGTCGGCGATGTGGATGAGCCGCCTGCGAAGCCTGGCACACCGGTAGTGCAAGCAGTCGCCCACTACGACGATAAGTTAAAGGTGAGTTGGACTGCACCGGCGAACACCGGCAAGCCGGCGATAACCGATTACGATGTGCAGTATCAGAAGAACGGCGCGGCATCGTGGGAAACCCATGCACATGATGGAACAGGCGTTACCACGCAGCTGACAGGTTTGGATGAGAACACGAAGTATTTCGTGAAGGTGCAGGCGATAAGCCACGAAGGAGAAACCTGGTCTGACGCTGGCAGCGGTAGAACGAATGTGAATGCGGTGTTGCTGCCGGAGTTCGAGCCGCCCGAAGGAACAGGCGGTGATGGGCCAACAATAGACCCGCCATCAGGCATTGATGCCCTCTATACCGTTGCAGAGAATACGACAGCGGTGGCGACAATCACGGCGACAGATCGCACGAATGCCCAGGTGACATTCTCTATTCCGGGGACGGATGCCACCGGTGGCGTGGATAGAGAGAGGTTCTCCATTACTACGGGCGGCGTGTTGACGTTCAGTGCCGCGCCGGATTATGAAAATCCGCAGGATGTTGCAAGCACCTCGCCTGTTAATGCGGCGAATAACAACGAATATATTGTGAAGGTCCAAGCGACGGCGACTGGCAGGGGAAGTGCCACGCAGACAGTCCGTGTAACGGTGACAGATGTCAACGAGGGCCCGGCTTTCAGTTCGGCGAGTGCTTTCTCGGTGCAAGAGAATATCACGGCGGTTACCACGGTGACAGCCACGGATCCGGATAGAGAAAGCGATGGCGCGACAGCCCGCGATAGCATCACCTACACAGTGGAGGGCACCGATGCCAGCCTCTTCTCTATTAGTTCTACCGGCGCGCTGTCATTCTCCACTGCGCCAAACTTTGAAGTTCCCGGTGACAAAGCGAGCATTGAACCGGAGAACGCCGCCGAGAATAACGAATACCTTGTGACTGTCAAAGCGACGAGTGGTACGGTAGCGCGAGCGAAGTCTGCGAAACTCCCGCTGGTTGTCACCGTTACGGATATGCCGGAGAAACCCGGAAAACCCGCTAAGCCGACGGTGACTGCTGTCACCAACAGCGTAACGAAGTTGGACGTGAGTTGGAACCCGCCCGATAATACGGGGCCTCCTATCAGCGGCTACAATGTGCAGTATAAGAAAAGCACGGCAGGTTCATTCACGGATATTAGTGGTGACATCACTACCGTATCAAAACGCCTCACCAGCCTCCTTCCGGAGACCTCTTATCAGGTGCGGGTGCGCGCGAAAAGTGTTGAAGGGATAGGTGCCTGGTCTGACCCGGAGACAGGAACAACGAATGCCTACTCTGACATCAGCCCGAGTCAAGACAATCGCAGACCGCGTTTCACGACGAGCAATAGTTTCAGCGTTCCGGAAAATAGCACGGCAGTGACGACAGTGAATGCGGTAGATGACGATTCCGGCGATGGGGCTCCCAGTTATGAAATCACCGGTGGTGCGGATAGCGCGAAGTTTTCGATTACGGCATCAACAGGCGCGTTGGTATTCAGTCCTGCACCCGATTACGAGGCGAAGGCCTCCGCCGCAGGAAACAATACCTACAAAGTGGAAATCACGGCGACAACCGGTGGTAATGGCGACAGGCGGTTAACGGCATCGCAAAATCTGACGATTACCGTTACCAATGCAAACGAACCGCCGGATGCACCAACAGGCTTGACGGTGAACGGTTCCACGACTACGCCGATGCAACTTGACGTGAGTTGGACTGCGCCTACTGTGCCGACCAGCATTCCCTCACTGAGCGGATATGATGTGGAGTATCGGAAAGGCGCAACTGGGAGCTGGTCTTCGTTAACACACACCGGCACTGGCAGGACAGCCGCCATTACTAGTTTGATGGCAGGTGCGAGTTATCAGGTGCGGGTGCGCGCGAAAAACAGTGAAGGCAAGAGCGGATGGGCACAAGAAAGTGGCACTACGGCGGGGAACGCGAAGCCCATTTTCTCAACGACAACCTTCTCCGTTGACGAAAACACGACAGCGGTAGGCACCGTCACTGCCACCGATAGCGATGATACCGTCACGGGGTATGCGATAACGGGTGGTGCTGATGAGACGAAGTTTTCCATTACTGCATCGACAGGCGCGTTGGTTTTTGATCCGGCACCAAATTACGAGGCGAAGGCCTCCGCCGCAGGAAACAATACCTACAAAGTGGAAATCACGGCGACGAGCGGCACCGGTGCCCGGCAGGCAACGAACGCGCAGCCGTTCACCATCACGGTGACAAATGTGCTTGAAGCACCGGAGAAACCGGAGAAACCGACGGTGACTGGTCTTCCTGAATATCCAAAGCGGCTCAAGGTCAGTTGGACTGTGCCTACGAACACGGGCCCGGAGATAACCGAGTATCAGTTACAGTATCGTCAGGAGGGCGTGGTGGCTTTCACGAAAGCTGCAGGTGCCGTAACAACAGGCACTTCGACGACGCTGCGCGGTTTCACGCCAGGGACAACTTATGAGGTGCAGGTGAAGGCGAAAAACGCCGAGGGCACCAGCACCTGGTCAGATACCGGCAGCGGCAGCACGGCGGCGAATGCCGACGCAGTGTTCGCAAACTCCGACACTGCCAGTGTGGACGAAAACAGTCCTATAACTACCAACATCCTCACGCTGAATGCCACGGATGCAGATGCCGGTGACAGCGTCAGTTATAGCCTTAGCGGTGGTGCAGATGCCGGCGCGTTTACGATTGCGGATACCAATAAATTGCGATTCACAACGGTGCCTAATCATGAGAGTCCGACAGATGCGGCGAGCACATCGCCTAGCAACGCGGCGCGCAACAACGAATACATCGTTGTCGTCAAGGCTACCAGTGGCACCGATGAACGCATGACCACGGCCAAACAAACGCTGACGATTACCGTCACGGATGTTCGCGAACCTCCCGATAAGCCGACAGCACCGAGTATCTCCGATGCTACCCTCACGACGCTAAAGGTGAGTTGGACTGCGCCAGCCAACGCGGGCAAGCCGACGATAGACGATTACGATGTCCAGTATGCGAAGAACGTCGCGAATCCGACATGGGTATCACATATGCACGTGGGTGCCAGCAGGTCCACGACGCTGACAGGGTTGGATACCGGCACGACATACCAAGTGCGGGTGATGGCGAAAAACGACGAGGGGAACAGCACCTGGTCTGACACTAGCACAGGCACGACAATCGTCAACCGCGGTCCGGCGTTCAGCAGTACCGCAGCCACTGCGAGTGTCGACGAGAATTCCGCAATCACGACAGACATATATACGTTTATTGATGGGACGGCCGCAACGGATGCCGATCCGCAAGACAGCGTCACCGGTTACACGGTGACAGGCGGTGCCGATAAGACGAAGTTTGAGATTCAGGATACGAACAAACTGCGGCTGAAGAATGTGCCGGATTATGAGGCGCAGTCCTCCTATGTGGTAGAAGTGAAAGCGACGAGCGGTGCCGGCGCGCGTGCACTCCAAAGTGATGCGCTGACAATTACCGTCAGCGTTACTGATGTCCCCGAGCCGCCCAATACGCCGGATGCACCACGCATCACGGAAACTGCGCTCACCACATTGAATGTGAGTTGGAGTGAGCCAGACAACGACGGCAAGCCGCCGATAACCGACTATGATGTGCGGTATGGCAAAAACGGCGCGAATCCGATGGTGTGGGTGGCGCATACACACGTGGGAGCCGGCAGGTCCACGACGCTGAGAGACTTGGATACCGGCACGAATTATGATGTGCAAGTGCTGGCGAGAAACGACGAGGGTGCCAGCGACTGGTCCCCCTCCGGCAAAGGGATGACAATCGTCAACAAAGGTCCGAAGTTTGAGACATCTCAGGTACTGGGCATTGATGAAAATCAGGTGATTGTCGGCCTGTTAACTGCCATGGATCCGGACGCAGAAGTTGACAACACCTTTACCTACAAGATTGTTGGCGGTGCAGATGGAAACCTCTTTGTGATTGGGGCTAGCGTTAGCAACGCGGAGGGGCAGTTTGCCGCCGTGCGGGGTGCAGAAAGCAACGCTCAAGAAGCAAGCATCCCCGGCCTGCTGAAGTTTAAGAGCGGTATGGCACCGGACTATGAGAACCCTGAAGACTCCGATAAAAACAGAGAGTATATCGTCACCGTCGAAGTGACAAGTGGAACCGGGGCTCGCGCCATGTCAACAAGACAAGACTTCAAGGTGAACACGAGAGACGTGAGGCCACGCAACGTCGAACAGCCGATAGTCACACCTGTTGATGGCGACGGCACCAAGTTGAAAGTGGAGTGGGCAGCCCCGAGGAGGGAGATCTCAGACCTGCCAGTCAACGGTTATCGTGTCCAGTATAGTGCCGATAAGTCGGGGCTATGGACAGAGCACGACTACGAAGGTGCTGAACCCCCAGACCCGGCACTGGTGCTCAGCGGGTTGAAACCGAGTACCGAGTATGAAGTCCAAGTCCAAGCGCGAAGTTTAGACAGAGGCTCCTGGGAGGACAGCGATTGGTCTGAATCTGGCGAAGCCACGACAGATTCCGCAGATCCGGCGCGGGATGGGAGTAATTCGCCGCCGCGCTTCATGAGCAAGGCGCAGCCGACTATTCCCGAAAATACCATGCCGGTGATAACGCTCGTCGCCGTTGATGACGATGAACAAGACAAAATCATGGGCTTTGAAATCACCGGCGGCGCGGATGCAGCGATGTTTATGATTGAAAATCACGACGAGCTGCGGTTCAAAAAAGCACCGGACTATGAAGCCATGATGGAGGACAGCAATAGCGAAGACGGTGATGACACCGAACCGACGAACGCCGACGAACTTGACGCATGTCTCGTGGAAGTCATGGCGACAAGCGGCACAGGGAAACGCGCGAAAACGGTGAAACAGATGCTGTCGGTGCGCGTCACCGATGTTTCCGGTCCCGAAAGACCGGCGAAGCCGAAGGTTTCATCGGTTGCTGGCAGCACCAGCAAACTCCGCGTGAAATGGCGCGCCCCGGAAAGTTTCGGGCTCCCCATCAGCGATTACGATGTGCAGTATCGCGCCGATAGTGCGGGGGCATGGAAAAACGCGAAGTATGATGGCACCGGCACCAGCACCGATTTAACGGGGTTGGAGGCGAAGGAAACCTATCTCGTGCAGGTGCGCGCGCGGAATAGCGAAGGCAGAAGCCCCTGGTCACCGAGCGGGAGCGGCTCCCCAAGTGCAGAGCCGACTGCCGATGCACCGGACACCGATTCCGGCGATCCTGACGAGGAAGGTGAATTGCCACCCGATGGCGCGCCCGCAGTGCCTGTCATCATCGAGCACAAAACCGTCGTCATCAACGAAATCGGCAACCGCACCGAGGATAAATACGACTGGGTGGAGTTGTTCAATCGCGCTTACGAGGACGTTAGTTTGAAGGACTGGAGTCTCAGCATCGTTGATAAGTCGGTTGTGCACGATGTGGCGCGGGACGCGCTGGAGTCAGCCGATGGTTCAATGCACGATGTGGAACTCGTTCACTTCAAGACAGACATCACAATTCCGGCGCGCGGCTATTTACTCGTGATGCACAGCGATCCGCTGGCGAAAGAAAATCCGTTGGCGGGCGGCATCGCATTGGCAACCCCGCGGGAGAAGCCGCTGCCTGGGCAAGAACAATTAATGTCATCGCTGCCGTTGTCTCAGTGCTACATTGATACCGGGCTTTCGCTGCCGGATGGCGACTTCCTGCTCATCCTGCGCGATAGCGCGACGGCGGAAGGCACCGACGAACACCTCCGCGATGTCGCCGGCAATTACTACAAACCCGCCCTGGTCGGCGCGGAACCGACGTTGATGTGGCCGCTGATACTAGATGTCCGCGATGTCTCCAACTTCAACTTCCGTAGCGATGAGGTGTGGGCGCGGGAGAACACGCGCATCGATGGATTCTGTGAGAACGCCTTCGTGCAGGCACCTTACACCGGGGTCGGCTATGACAGAGCGATTGCGCCGACGGATGCCGGTGGGAAGCATAGCGGCACTCCCGGCTATGCCAACGACGCACTCAAGACGAAAGCGGCGGATTTAGAGGATCCGAATTGCGTCTCCATCAGCGAGGTGATGTTTGCTACCGATACCGTAGCGCGAGGGCCTGTCCCTCGCGATGCCGGCACTAACATCAACGGCCTCCCGCAATGGATAGAGGTATTCAACTGCTCGGAAACCGAGGCGGTGAGCATGGAAAATTGGCGGTTGGAGATTCGGAACCGTAGCAATGGCGGCGCGCGGGCGAAAGCGACGCTCATTTTCAACCAGGCACTGCTTATCCCGCCGCGTCAGACGGTGCTGCTTGTCTCCTCGTCAGAGCGCGCGATAAAACCGCGCACGGCAGGACGCGGACTCATCTCCAGCGAACCTTGGCCGACGAGTGAACATCTGCCTGAGGCGTATATCTACTCACTCTACGATGAAGCAGCCGCACAACTTCGGATGACATCCCGAAACGATAAGGTGCTGAGCCTCACCGGGTTCACGCTAACGTTGAAGGATATGACTGACGAGGTGGTAGATGTGATTGGTAATCATGTTGAAGGCGAGCCGATTGCGTGGCAGTTGCCAGTATCCAAGAGTGAATCGGGAGCGCGGAGTTCCATGCTGCGTCGTTATGTCGATGGAGACGCGGTTGATGGACAGTCGGCGGAGGCTTGGGTATCCGCCGCCGAGACGCATCTCGCCGGTGTCCAAAACGGGCTCTATTACGGTGATGCCACCGATATCAGCACACCGGGCTATCGGGGCAGCATGCTCACCACGTTTGAGATGGCGGCGACAGGCACCAGCATCGAGCTCACCTGGCAGACCGCGTCTGAATCGAACACCGCAGGCTTTTATGTCCTCCGGTGTGACACGCGCGATGGCGAATTCGTGACGTGCAACGATTTACTCATCCCGGGCGCAGGCACGACAAGCACACCGCAAACTTACGCATGGACAGATGCTAAGAAGACAGCCGGTGTCGCCTATTGGTATCGCTTGGAGGAAGAGTCGTTTGCGGGGGTGCGGCAAGTCTTGGCGAAGCGGCAATTGACGTTTGCTAAAGCAGATGTCAACGGCGATGGCGAGGTAAATGTGCAGGACCTGGTTTTCGCCGCCGCCGGCAATGGACAGCCTGTCCCGCAGGCGCAAAAACAGAATCCCGATGTCAACGGTGATGGTATCGTCAATCCGCAGGATGTCCAAGCAGTGCTCGGTGTGTTAGAGGCGAAGCCGGGGGCTGCGCCAGCGTATCCGCGGCTCACGGCGAATCTCCTGCAACCGTGGATTGACGAAGCGAAGCGGCTGAATCTACCCGATGCGACTTTCCAGCGCGGTATTCGTGAATTGGAACGCCTCGCCGCTGCATTGGCAATTCCGAAGGAGACAGCACTCTTGCCGAACTATCCGAATCCGTTCAACCCGGAGACGTGGATACCTTATGACTTGGCAGAGGCAGTCTCGGTGACGTTGACATTTTATGATGTGCGCGGTCGCGTGGTGCGGACATTGGCATTAGGGCATCGTCCGGCGGGTGTTTACCGCACTAAGGCGCGCGCAGCCTATTGGGATGGCAGAAATGCGCAAGGTGAGCGTGTGGCGAGTGGTATCTATTTCTACACCTTCACCGCTGGCGATTTCACTGCCACCGGCAAGTTAGTTGTTAGAAAGTAGTGGTCGGCTCCCGGCCCCCGTAGCGCGAGGGCCTGTCCCTCGCGATCGCATCGGTAGGGCGCGGCTCTGTAGTTCGGGATCGCCTGATCCCGAACGGGCAAGATGGCCGTTTCCGTAGCGCGAGGGCCTGTCCCTCGCGATTGTATCGGTGAAAAAAAACGGTTTTTGTTCTCTTCAGGTCCTTTAGGTCCTGCATGTCTATAGCACGCCGCGACATGAAGAGCCCTAAGGTCCTTTAGGTCCTTAATAGCTTTTGACGCGCCGCGTGTTTTCCGATTAAGGTCCTAACGGACCTTGAAAAGGGGGGAGCGCGTGTATCTATAGACATTTAGGTCCTAACGGACCTAGAAACGGCATCGTGACGCTAGCGATCGCGGGGGACAGGCCCCCGCGCTACAATAAAAAAGACGGTGCTCGTTATCGTAGGGCGTGGGCCTGTCCCGCGCCGTGCTGAGGATACTCAATACGCTAGCGATCGCGGGGGACAGGCCCCCGCGCTACGATGAAAAAGACGGTGCTCGTTATCGTAGGGCGTGGGCCTGTCCCGCGCCGTGCTGAGGATACTCAATACGCTAGCGATCGCGGGGGACAGGCCCCCGCGCTACGATAAAAGAGACGGTGCTCGTTACCGTAGGGCGCGGGCCTGTCCCGCGCCGTGCTGAGGATACTCGATATGCCGTAGGGCGCGGGCCTGTCCCGCGCCAGGCCGCATGACGAAAAACGCTCTTCAGGTCCTTTAGGTCCTGCATGTCTAGAGCACGCCGCATCACGAAAAACTAAGGTCCGTAGGACCTTAATCGCCGAGGTATTGCATCGAGACCGGGAGGTCTCTCCTACGGGGTGCCCGCTGGCCCCGTAGCGCGAGGGCCTGTCCCTCGCGATCGAAAAGGAGAAAATAAATGAAACAGACTTTTAAAACCAGTATCCACAATTGTTTAACATCCCTGTGCATTGCAGGTATTATCACCGCGTTGGCTCTCCCGATGCCGACGCACGCCCAAGAAATAATAGAGAGCCCCACCATCAGTGCTATTCGCATCTATACCCCGAAAAACGGGGTTACCGTGGCGGTCAGCGACACAAATGAGTTAATTGCAAGTGGCGATGAAACCGAGGAGTCTCCAGTTGACGAGGTAACCGAGAATACCTACATCACTGTCGGCACAGACATCTGGATTGAGGTAGTCTTTGACCCGGGCATCGATGCCGCTACCGCAATGCCTGTGGGGGATGCTGAGCCCGAAATTGACGCAGCGGCGGCAGCAATAGGAATGAGACTAGACCGGGGTGGTCCCGTCGATTCCGTGCGCGGACGCGACTATCTGAAACCCGCGGTGCCTTATCCCAATAAACCTAAACCAGGAGAAAGTGACCCGAATCCTGTCTATACCAGCATCTTCTACAAATACACGGTTCAGGAAGGGGATTTGGATTTGGATGGCGGCTGGTTTGACGAAACCCCCTTTCAGGGAGGAAAACTCTACACTGAGGACAGTAGCGATCCCCTGGAGCTAAAACCTATTGACTTTGACAGCGGCGAACAACTTGCTAATTTCACTGAAACTGTCATCTACCCCAAAATCGCCGCTGTGCCTACCGAGATTACCGATATTAGAATCTACACCGGTGATGTTCAGGTTGATGATAAGGGACAGCGGATAACGGATCCCAACACCGGCACCGAGATAATCAATGAGGATACCACCGTAGGCGTTGACGAACATATCTGGATTGAGATAGCGTTTAACATTCCAATCCATTCAACGAATGCCGCCATCCGCGCAGCGTTTGACAGGGGCGGGCCCAATAACGAGGATCCAGCCCGGGGACGCGGCTTTCTCGGTCTGGACTCAGAAAAGGGGCATGATTACACCAAAACGGTTGCTGGAGGCTATCCTACCCTTCTCTACAAATACACTGTGCAAGAAGGAGACATGGATCTGGATGGCGGTTGGATGGACGAAACCCCTTTTGAGTGGGACAAGATGCGATTCGGCGGCGTTACTGATAAGACTTATAGGGAGAATCCCACTGATTTTACGCGGCATGGAAGCGGCGTTTTGCTGCCGCCCTACACGAAACGTATTTGGTATCCTACAATTGACGGCACCGCTGCTTTTGATGGCATCATCGATTTAAGCGGGACGATTTTCAAGAACGATTTCCTTGTTGTGCATCCCTTCTCTCTTGACACGGGCGGCCTGGAAATTCTCGCCGCCCAGAGTTTAGAAACCGACGGTGAGTGGGAGAATTTAGAGGTATTTTTCCGCAACAGCGGCACGATTGAACTTCTCGCGCCACAAGGGTTGGGGATAAAGGAACGCGCCGTAGTCATCAGCGAAGTAATGTGGGGACTCGATGCCGCCGCCACGCCGGAGACAGCCAGCCAATGGATTGAGCTCTATAACATGGGTTTCGCGGGGACAGGGAATACCCTCTCTCTTGGTGAGTGGAAACTGCACTTTGTCAAAGGCGATTTTATCGTCCGTTCGGAAGTGAGCCTAAGTAGTGGAGACTACGATGTCATCGATCAGGTGAGTAATGCGGGGTTCGGGTGGAATAGTTTCGTTGGGAATGTGCCTGGGCAGAATGGGCGTAGCGAGCGCGGTGAGTTGAACAATCAAGATGTCAAAGCCATCATTTCCATGTATCGTGAAATTGATTATGATACCGCTAGTCGCGCAAATGCAACCGATGACGATAAGTTCACGGCGGCGAAAGATGGCACGAACGGTGCGAATTGGAGTGCGGCTGCGCCACCCTCGAAGAACCTCGCCGACCCGAGAGTCGGCACCCCTGGTGACATTCCTCCGCCGCAGCCGGTGTTTGACGCGACCCCTGTCCCGCGCACACCCGTTATCTTCAACGAAATCGGCAACGCGAACGGCAGCGACGGCGATTGGATAGAACTCCGCAACGTTACCAACCGAGAGGTAAACGTCGGCAAGTGGGAGATTAGCCTGCTGAACGCGAATAAGAGGGATGTCCGATTGGCAGTGATCCCCGAAGGCGAAGAGTTTGTCATCCCGGCGAGAGGTGTGTTGCTCATCGTGGCCACGCCGCCCGAAGAAAGTAGGCTCGCGCGCGGCATCGAATTCGGCGTTGAAGCACGAGATATTGAGCGCGCCGGCCTCGCGCACCTGTATCACGTCGCCGATGAATCAGACGATGAGTTGGCTCTTCCTGACTCTGGCAAATACCTCCTCATTCTCCGCAGCGAGAGCGATAAGCGCGCCACGCATGAAGCCATTATTGATGTTGCCGGAAATTACTTTGAGGACAAGGACGCGGACACTTACCGCACAAAGGTCTGGCCACTCCACGGCACCCTCGCTCCAAGAACTAACGACAAGGAAGAGGATTTGGATGCCCCCACCGTCTGGCGGCGCGCCAACCCGAATAGGGTGGGATACCACAAAGATGCTTGGAGAGAAGCGGCATGGACAGGACTCGGCTACGATAGAGCCGTCAAAGATACCCGCGCCAATGGCGGCACACCCGGGTATCCCAACGATGCCATTAAGAATCGAACCACCGAATTTGCAAACGATGTCTACGTCACTATCAGCGAGATTATGTTTGCTTCTGGCGATGGCAAATTGCCGCAGTGGATCGAACTCTATAACAGTTCCGAAACGCAGGCTGTCAACTTGAAGGACTGGCGATTGGACATTGAGAATTATGATTCTGAAGATTTGGGCTATCGGTTGAACGCCACACTCATCTTGGGTGAGAAGACGCTTTATCCGAACCAGACGCTTCTCATCGTCTCCCGCCGCGGGCAAAACTCCGAGGCGGATCACTTCCCCAATGAACGCATCTATAACTTATGGGCAAATGCGGCACATCGCAAAGAACTACAGATGGTAAACCAGCGAGATCCGGTGCTGAGTGAAGTCGGTTTTTCGCTGCGGCTGAGCGATAGCAAGCAGGTGCCGATAGATGTCGTGGGCAATCTTGATGGCAATAAGCGCACCCGTAATGATAAACCCACGTGGGATTTGCCATCTGGTTGGACCAAGGATGACGAACGCCAGTCGATGATTCGCCGGTATGTGCAAGGCACGCGTGTCGCGCTAGATGGCACGGAGCCGGATGGATGGATACCCGCCGGTGCCACAAAGTTCCGGTATGTGCCGCTGTCCTATTACTACGGGCATGTTGACGACTTAGGCACACCTCTGTTCCGCAGTGGCGGGCCCTTGCCCGTTGAATTGGAGCACTTCGGCGTTTCGAGATGGACCTCAGACGGCGTGGTGATAACCTGGGCAACCGCATCGGAGATGGATAATGCCGGTTTCAACATTCTGCGACGCGAGGGACTTGAAGGCGTATTCCGCGTGGTGACACCGGTGTTGATTCCGGGTGCAGGCACGACAGGCGAGCGTAGCACCTATACCTTCACCGATAACACCGCCAAGGCTGGCGTGCTTTACTTCTATCAAATCGAAGATGTCTCCTTTGACGGCATGCATCAGGTATTAGCGACGCGTCGAATGAAAGGGCATGTCACGCCTGCGCATCGCGCGGTTACCACCTTCGGGGAAGTCAAGAAAGGGAATTGAGTCCTGTGCTACAGTCTGGTAGGCTGAGTGCTCGCGGGGGACAGGCCCCCGCGCTATTGATAGGTTGAGCCATCGCGGGGGACAGGCCCCCGCGCTACGGTGTAGAGAGCGATTCTCTCCTATAGGGGATGGCCGGTTACCGTAGCGCGAGGGCCTGTCCCTCGCGATCTCCATCGTTAAGAGATGGCGTTTTAGGTCCTTTAGGACCTAAGAGACGTTTTTTTCGTAATGCGGGGGCCCTCGGATGCCACACGTGCATCCGAGTGGGTTTCCCCCGCGATCGTTGGAGTGCGCGGACGATGGCGAGGGACAGGCCCTCGCCCTACGATGAATACCGTTTTTTTTTTTTTCGTTTTCCCCTCTCTGTAGTTTGTGATCGCCTGATCACAAACGGGTCAAGATCAGGCGATCTTGACCTACAGGGCCTGGCGCGTGCATGAACGATGGCGAGGGACAGGCCCTCGCCCTACGATGAAGGGGGGCTTTCTGCCGCCGCGCCCCCAGTAGGAGAGACCTCCCGGTCTCGATTTCTGCCGGGCGATCGCGGGGGACAGGCCCCCGCGCTACGGTGTAAAAAACATTGCACCCTCTCTCCAAAACACAACAAAAAAATTGCCAAAAACGTTGAAATATGCTATAATAGTCTCATGAAAGACTTTTTACTTCTCTTTTTCAACGTTTTATTAACTGTCATAGGGCAAATCTTGTTCAAACAGGGGATGAACTTGGTTGGCCGTATCGACAACGTTCGGAACGCACTCCCGAAACTAACGCAGGCGTTCCTGAACCCCTATATCCTCAGCGGCATCGCGATATATGGGTTCACGACACTCGTCTGGCTAGTAATTCTGTCCCGCGTCAAACTCAGCATCGCCTATCCAATGCTGAGCTCCGGGTATGTGCTGTCCATCTTGTTTTCGTGGTTGCTTTTCAAAGAGTCCATCCCCAGAGTCCGCGTCATTGGTGCCCTGGTGATATGCATCGGTGTTTACCTCGTAGCGCAAGGAGATTAACGAGAAATGCCTGTTAAACCGGTGCCCCGTTCAACCGGCAGTTGCTTCATCGCCTCATGTTTATCGGCGATGCTGCCAGGGCTTGGACAACTCTACTTGTCACAATTCGTGAAAGGCGCGGTGTTGCTCTTTGTTTTCGGCACCGCCGCCGGGCTCTTCTACATCAATTCGCTACCCGTGACAGAATGGCGCGATTTATTGCGATTCCAACCTCCCCCAGTAGCCGAGACCTCGGGGGAAGCCGATGACGAGCCAGAGGAGACTGGCTACGCCATTCACCTCTGGACGTTTGACGATGGCGAAAAGTTGATGTTTCGGCCCCTCTGGTATCTGAAGATCAGCGCGCTCATTCAGGCTGGGCTCTGTTGGCTGTATGCTGTCCTCAATGTATGGAGCGGACGGAGCGGTGATCCCGGTGAACCGCGACAGCGCGGGCGCGCCTACCTCATCCCTATTTTAATGTGTCTCGCCGTATTCGCGCTCGGCTGCCAAGATATGGGAAACCGAGGGCTCGGAAAGGCAGAAAAACTTCTGCAAACCGGGATGTCGCAGGAAGCCGCTGATCAGTTAGAGGCGTTCATTGCAGCCCAACCAGAACATCCAAAGGCACGAATGTTGCTCGGTGAGGCTTACGATGAACTGGGCCGCTATAACGATGCGCTGGAGCAGTTCCGGATGGCATCGCAACTTTATGTGGCGCAACCGACGGAACGGGTGGAAGCGCGCTTGCGTTTGGCACGCACCTACCTCAAGTTCGGCGATAGAGACTCCGCTTTTCAGGTTCTCCGGCTCATCCTACACGGCACATCAGATGCCGATGTCTTGCGCGATATCACGTCCCTCGTCGGTGATAGTTACCGGGCGAAGCAGTTGACTCACGGCGACTCCGACAACTATTCGCCTACCTTTTCGCCGGACGGCACACAGATTGCCTTCGCATCGTTCCGGCTGGACAACGGCGAAATCTATCTGATGGATTTAAACGGGCGCATCCGCAAGCGCGTCACCTTCACCACCGATTTTAACGATAGTTCGCCGGCGTTCCTGAAAGCACCCAACCATCTCTTCTATAGCAGTGCGCCGAAGTCTTCACGGGAAGTGAAGGTGCTTCTCCAGAGCAGCGGCTCAACGCCGATTTATTCCGCGTTTAACGTGACGCACATTCATAGTAAGGTGACCCGGGCCGTTTTGCCGATGAGTTTCGGTGCGCGTGTGCCGCGCGCATCCCCTACCGCAAATCAGGTAGTTTACGAATCGAACGCCGATGGCAACCTTGAGTTGTATCTGCTTAATCTAGATGGGCTTGACCTGGGTAAAATCACCCCCGAGCAAGTTCAGCCGAAACGCATCACTATCAACGAAAGGGACGATGGCAGTCCGGCATTCTTTCCCGATGGCAAGCGAATTATCTTTGTCTCCTCAAGGAATGAGTCCCCAGGAAATGAGGTCTACCAACTCTACACGATAGACATTGATGGGAAAAACGAGAGGCATTTCAACCCGAACCGTTACGATTGCTATAATCCCACCGTATCCCCCGATGGCAAGACGATTGCGTATGTCTGGGCGCGGGATGGTGACATGGAGATTTACCTCATCGATGCCGATGGCAAGAATGCGCGGCGGGTAACTGGCGATATCGGTGTATCCATTCATCCTGCCTTCTCGCCTGATGGCCGCCACCTCGCTTTCGTTTCAGATAGAAGTGATACGTTTCACATCTACCTGATGTCATTTGATGAACCTGTCACACGTGAGGAGTTAGTCGCGCGGTTGCAACGGTAATTCACACATCGCTCCCAGTATCTGTAGTTCGGGAGCGCCCGCTCCCGAACGGGTCAGGATCAGGCGATCCTGAACTACAGGGGGGATGCGGTCTGCTGGCAAAACGATGGCGAGGGACAGGCCCTCGCCCTACGGTGTAGGGGCGGCGTTTTTTCCCGTAGCGCGGGGGCCTGTCCCCCGCGATGGTTCAAGAACCGTTTTTTATCGTAGCGCGGGGGCCTGTCCCCCGCGATCGTTGGAGTGCGCGGACGATGTCGAGACCAGGAGGTCTCTCCTATCGGGGACATCGTCAAGCGACGTTTTTCCCGTAGCGCGAGCGATGGCGAGGGACAGGCCCTCGCCCTACGGTGAAGGGGATGCGTTTTTTTATCGTAGCGCGGGGGCCTGTCCCCCGCGATTGTTGGAGTGCGCGTGCATGCAGCATGGCGAGGGACAGGCCCTCGCCCTACGTGAAAGGGCGGCGTTTTTTTCACCGTTACCAGAAGGCATCGGGCCCACTGTAGTTCGGGAGCACCTGCTCCCGAACGGGTCAGGATCAGGCGATCCTGAACTACAGAGGGGATGCGGTCTGCTGGCAAAACGATGGCGAGGGACAGGCCCTCGCCCTACGGTGAAGTACCGTTTTTTTCAAGAGAAAGAGCGACGTTTTTCCCGTAGCGCGAGCGATGGCGAGGGACAGGCCCTCGCCCTACGGTGAAGTACCGTTTTTTTTTTCGGATAAACAGGAACCAAAAATGCCAAACATGATTCGCGTAACAAAACCCGAAGGATTCGGCAACATCCAACTCGAAGAAGTGCCGATACCCCCAATAACCGCGCGCCAACTCCGCGTCAAAACCGATACGACGTTAATTAGCCGCGGCTCTGAACTCTTTCGGCGATACATCCGCGAAGAGGCTGTCTCTCCCGCAATTATGGGATATTCCCTCACCGGCGTAGTGAACGAAATCGGTGCCGAGGTAACAGGCTATCACGTCGGCGCGCGCGTCATGGCGGTGGCACCGCACGCGCAATATGCCATCGCAGAACCTAATGATACCGATGGCCGCATCGTCCCCCTTCCCGACGATGTCTCCTTTGAAGAGGGGACATTTTTGCCGCTGGCGACAAGCGCAGTCGCTTGGGCTGATTCGTCCGGTGTGAAGCCCGGCGATACCGTCGTTATTTTAGGACAAGGCTTAGTCGGCAGCCTGATGCTGCAAGTCATGCGCGGTTATCAGCCGGCGCGTATTATCACCGTTGACGCGCTCCCGTTCCGCTGTGAGATGTCGCTTAAACTCGGCGCGGATGCCACTGTTAACGCTAGTGACGAATCCCCAGTTCAAGCTGTGCGTCGCCTCACCGATGGAAAAGGCGCGGAATTAGTCATAGACTGCGTCGGTGGTTACGCCGGTGTCAAATCGTTTCCGCAGGCACAGGAAATGACGCGGCGAATGGGCACAATCCAACTCATCGCGCTTTATCAGCAAGCACCGCTTACGTTAGATGCGTCAAAGATGATGAGCAAACGTCTCGTCGCCGGTATCTTGACAGAGGAACCGCGTTCACAAATTGCGGCGCGTGCCTTGCGGAAAATCCAGAACGGCGAAATCCGTGCCGCCGAGATGATCACGCATCGGTTTCACTACACCGAAGCGAAAGCGGCGTTTGACTTACTCTGGAACTCACCCGGCGATGCCCTCGGAGTCCTTATCAAATGGGAGTAGAAGAAATTACATTTGATACCGAATTGCGCGGCATGCCGATGCGTTTTTCAGCAACGTGGGGACTTTTCTCGCCGAGAGGCATTGACGCTGGCACGCAGTTGCTCATCGAATATCTTGATGTTCGAGAAGGCGATACCTGCCTTGATTTGGGCTGCGGCTATGGTGTCATCGGTATTACCATGGCGAAGTGCGCGCCGACAGCGAATGTCTATATGGTGGACAAAGATTTCGTCGCGGTAGACTATGCGCGCAGGAACGTTAAGCAAAACGGACTTCAGAATTGTCACG
The DNA here is from genome assembly GCA_965242965.1 of Candidatus Poribacteria bacterium. Taxonomy (GTDB): domain Bacteria; phylum Poribacteria; class WGA-4E; order WGA-4E; family WGA-3G; genus AGPOR5. Next base: position 765,029 of record OZ251518.1, read on the forward strand.
TCTTTTTGAGCAATGGGTTTAGCCATCTCCCTGATATCCGGTTTGATGTCATCGCGTCTAATCTGCCTGCGAATGTCGGCAAGGAGCTCTTACACATTTTTTTTACCGATGCGAAAACGCGGCTGAAACCGGGTGGTAGGTTTTATGTCGTTACTATCTCTGGGCTTCGTGAGTTTATCAAGCGACATTTTCGGGACATTTTCGGGAACTATCGCAAACTGAAACAGCGGCACACGCATACGGTTGCGATGGCAGTTGTGTAATATAAAATTCATGGGATTTCCGCAGCCGTTCCGCTATTCGTAGGGCGAGGGCCTGTCCCTCGCCATGCTGCGATCGCGGAGGACAGGCCCCCGCGCTACGGTTTGCAAGGCCGCCTCCGTTTCACCGTAGGGCGAGGGCCTGTCCCTTGCCATGCTGTGATCGCGGGTGCCCCGTTCGGGATCAGGCGATCCCGAACTACAGTGTCTGTTTCTCGCCATTTGACGCTCGCGGGGGCCTGTCCCCCGCGCTACGGTATCCCGAGCGGCTTCTTTTACCGTAGTGCGAGGGCCTGTCCCTCGCCATGTTTCGGTGCGCGAAGGCCTCGCGGGGGACAGGCCCCCGCGCTACGTGCGATACCGTATCTGTTCCGTAGTGCGAGGGCCTATCCCTCGCCGTGTGTTTTTTTATTCTAAATTTGACATCGGCGGAGATATTGGGTATAATTAACGTAGTTCGAAATGCACACCCAACTATACAAAAGGAGACACACTCATGCAATTCGCAAAATTTTATCTGCTGTGCTGCTTCGTTACAGTATGGATTGTAGCGATGGCGGCGGCAACGGCACACGCAGCAGACCAGGGGCAAAATGCCTTTCAAAAAATGTCACAATACCCGCGAGAACATTGGCATAACATCACCCTCATGGGCACCAAGATCGGCTATATGCATACCTATCGTGGAAACGCCGTTTATCAAGGCGAAGCCGTACAGCGCAGCAAAGTTGATATGGTGATGAGCCTGAAAGGATTCGGGACAGACGTGAAGATTGAGACGACGCGTCTTGAATACATCGGCGCAGATCTGGTGCCGCGCTACTTTCTTTCAACCTCTAATGAAGCCGGTTCAAAACAGCTGGAAGGCAGGATTGTAGACGGTGTCGCCTACATCAAGGTGACGCTCAACGGAGAAACGATGGAAACCGAAACCCCTATCCCACCAGAAACAGTTTCCGAATTCATGTTCGCAGGCGCGCTGTTGTCTCAAAAACCGATTCGCATCGGCGATAAAAAGACCTTTCAGGTGTTCAACTCCGATCTCCTCAAAACAGTCAAGACAGAACTTGAAGTCATCGCCGAAGAAACCTTAACCTATCAGGGAGAGGAGAAACAGGTTTACGTCCTCAAGCAGAAAACCGATGTGATGGGCGGCATTACCGCACAAGTATGGATGGACAGCGATGTGGTAATCTACCGCACCGAAGTGCCGTTAATGGGACTCTCCATGGCGATGACGAAAACCGACAGAGAAACCGCGCTCGGCGACATTGGAGAGGTTGACATCATTCTGCGAACCCGTATCCTCCCTGGCGGTAAACGTCCAACGCCGGAAGCAGAACGCCTCGTCGCCTATATCAAACTCACTGAAGGTAGCATCGCCAAAGCGGTGATGTCTACTGCCTTCCAGCAACTCGCGGTTACCTCGGAACAGGCAGGCACCCTTTCAATTCAGGTGCCGACAATAGATGCAGAGAGTTGTCCTGATTTACCGATTCAGGACGAAGAAAGCGCGTTTCTCGGTTCAAGTGCCTATATTCAGACAGGCCACCCCGAAATCCACGCGAAGGCAGTCGAAATTTTAGCAGGCGAAACCAATTCATGGCGTGCAGCAGAACAGTTGTGCAAATGGGTTTACACCGCCATCACCGATAAAACATTGAGCGGCGGCTTCAACTCCTCACTGACAACGTTAGGTTCACGTTCCGGGGATTGCACGGAGCATACCGTGCTGTTTATCGCGCTGGCGCGTTCGGTCGGCATTCCAGCACGAATCTGTTCCGGACTCATCTTCTCGCGGGATGCGTTCTATTACCACTTCTGGCCCGAGGTCTACGTAGGACGCTGGGTGCAGATGGATCCGACGCTAGGACAGACTCTCGCCGATGCAAATCACATCCAACTCGGTGGTGGCACTGTGGAGTCGGATACGCTGCTAGAATTCGCGGAAGGTGTCTTTCGGACGCTGAATCAATTGGAAATTGTCGTCATTGAATAATTGAGGGGTGTTTCATAAATCGTTCAACTAGGAGATATCGCTTGCATCGAGACCGGAAGGCATTGGGCCCACCTCTGTAGTTCGGGATCGCCTGATCCCGAACGGGTCAGGATCAGGCGATCCTGACCTACAGGGGTGACACGGTTTGGCAGCCAAACGCATGGCGAGGGACAGGCCCTCGCCCTACGGTGAAGGGGCCCGTTTTTTCCCGGAAGGACGAAAAGAATATCCTCAAAAACGTAGTCATTGACAACGTCAATGACGGACCTGGCAAGAAAACTTTATTGATAAAGTAACGCTGTCCGAACGCCTTGCGAACAACAAAAAATGGCATTTCTTAATCCACTTTTCCTCTTTGGACTACTCGCCGCCGGCATTCCATTGCTTATCCATCTCTGGAATCGCCGGCGCGTGGTGACAATAGATTTTAGCAGCCTAATGTTCCTCGTAGCGGCGCATCGCCAAAATGTCCGCCGCGTCCAACTCAAAAACCTCCTGATTCTGCTCCTGCGGATGCTCATCATCGCGCTTATCGCATTAGCGTTAGCGCGTCCGTTTTTAACGCTAGGTTTACCGCTGTCCGCTGTCCGCGCGAAAACCGATGTCGTCGTTATCCTAGACAACTCCTACAGCATGGCGTATGAAGGCGTTGACGGCGTGGCGTTTGAAAAGGCGAAGGCGTTAGGCACCGAAGTTCTCCGCTCCCTCCGGCACGGCGATAGTGCGTCGCTCATCCTCATGTCCGATGTTGCGCAGCCTGTCTTTCGGCGGCTCACCCCTGATATTGAAAGCGTTATCACCGCTGTTGACGCAGCGGCAGTCTCTTATCGCGCGACAAACGTGCAACCGAGTTTGGAATTCGCGCACGAGATGTTTAACGGTGAAGACGGTGAAGGAGGACAACCAACCGCAAGCAGCGCGTTAAATCGGGAAATCTACCTGATCTCGGATTTCGCTGAGAACGGATGGGAAAACTGGGGACGCGTGCCGAATCTCTCCGGTGCGCGTATTTTCCTGCTGCCTGTCACCGAACAAAATCCACACAACACGAATATTGAAGAAATTGCCGCCTCGAATCAACTAATTGGCATGAATCTATCGTTCCAAATGTCTACGACAGCGACGAATCATGCGGCGGCACCGTTAGAACAAAGCACGTTGACACTATTTATCGGCGGGCAAAAACGGCGCGCCATAACTTTTTCCGCGGCAGCAGGTGAATCGCTGACGACACCTTTAACGCACCGTTTCTCTACACCCGGCACGCATACCGGCTATTTCACGCTGACACCAGACCGGCTGAACGTGGATAATCGACGCTATTTTGCTTTTGAGGCACTCGGAGAAGTGCGCGTCTTGTGCATCGGTGAACAAACACAAACGCTCACGTTAGCACTCAATCCCGACAACGGCACGATGCTGCTGCCAACGGCATGCACGCCTGCTGAATTTGAGACATTGCCGCTTGAGGATTATGACGTTATCATCCTCGCGGATGTCCCGGAGGTAACTGCATCGATGCGCGCGCAACTCCAAACGGGCATCCGACTCGGAAAAAGTATCATCGCGTTTATCGGTGGCGGCTACGCGCAACTCCGCGATATTTTACCGGCGCAACTCGGCACACCGCTCACGTGGACACCGCCGCAACAGATTGCGACATACCAAACGACGCACCCGATCTTTGACATATTTCCTCGCGAGGGGTTTCCGGAACAATATGCCCCACAATTTCACGACGGTATTGAACTTATCCCGACAACTGGGGCGAACGTCATTGCCCGCTTCGGCGATGGAACTCCGTTTCTGATTGAAAAAGGACAGGTGTTACTCTATAATTGCAGGCTTCAAACGCAACTCCTCAACCCCTATTTTCTCCCGCTCCTCCAACAAAGTGTGCTTTACGCGCGGGTGATGACTGGACAGGGACGCGCTTCTCTTCAATCCGATGTTCAGGTAGGTGAACCTTGGATGGCGCGCTATCCGCGCAGTGCCGGCGCAACAGCCACGATAAAACGGACAGAGGCATCGGAAGTAGACGTGGACAATAGCGAACCTACGCCTGCTGTCGTGCCGATTGCAGAAGACGGCACCCTCCGGTTTGAGGGGACAGAACACCCTGGCATCTATCAGGTGGAAGTCCGAACGCAAGGACAACTCCAGCGAGACTTCTTCGCCGTTAACGTCAACACCGTCGAATCCGATTTAGCACCTATTGACATGGCGAGGGCCGCCGCACGAATCGGCGCGCAAACACCGGCAGCCGATGAAACCGCTGAAACAGACGCAGATGCCTACGATATCCAACGACACGGCAGAGAAATCTGGGGCGAATTGCTGATACTTGCTGTCAGTCTGCTGTTCATTGAAAGTTTCGTCTCAAACCGCGGCAGCGCGTCTGCGACAGGTAACGGAGGGAGTTTCATAAATCGTTCAACGTCGCGGTGACATGCACCCGCGCTACGGTAAAAAAACGCCTTCCCTTCACGTAGGGCGAGGGCCTGTCCCTCGCCATCGCTGGCGCGCCAGGCCCTGTAGGTCAGGATCGCCTGATCCTGACCCGTTCGGGAGCGGGCGCTCCCGAACTACAGAGCTGGGCCCAATGCGCCCTCCCCTCAAGGGGGATAAATTTATGAAACACTTTCAGGTAACAACTAATGTTTTTCGTATTTCCTAGCGGTATTTCAACTGCGAGTCGCCAAAAGCGGTTGACGCATCAAGCCGTCTTGACATTGCCAAGACTTGCAACGCTTTTTTTTCTGAGCGTTGTTTTTACTGTGCAGTTTGCCTTCGGAGAGGAAGTGCCTCTGCAAACCGCGCGAAATCAGAATGCCGCGAGTGTTGTCCGCAGTCTTGTCATTTCCGGTAACGAGTCCTTTCCGGAAGCCCAACTCCGCTCCTTGATGCAGACAGATGTCTGGGGGACTTATGACGAAGCGGTGCTGAAGCAGGATTTTGATGCCATCGTCCGTTTCTATCACGCCGAAGGGTTTCTCTTCGCCCGCGTGCCAATGGAGAAACTCGCTGTCAAACAATTCGGAGACGGCGTTTATATCCGGTTTGAGATAGACGAAGGCATCATCGGCAAAATCACCCTCGATGGGAATACGAAAACTAGAGATGCCGTTATCCTCCGAGAACTGCTGTTTGCAGTCGGCGATGTCTACACCGAAGCAGACAAGGAGGAAAGCGAGCAAATTCTGCGCAGAAAACGATACATCGGCGACCCGAGTATTGAAGCGCACTGGGATGAATTTTCGCAAACGGTGTCCGTCCACGTTACCGTCAAAGATCTTTGGACGCTCCTCGGTGCCTTAGAACCGAATTTCAACAGCCAACGTGGATATTTCCTTGCGCGCGTCCGAGAATCGAACCTCTCCGGGACAGGACATGCGACACAAGTGAGTTATGAGCGCATCAGCGAAGTTGACGAAAAAACGCGGAGTCTTTTTCGTGGGCAATATGAATTGCCGCGCCTTTTCAATTCGCATTGGAATTTTGACGGTGAATATACACAGGAACGCATCGGGGATTCGTGGCGGGTGCTACTTGAACGTCCGCAATACAGCCTCAAAAGTCGATGGAGCGCGCGGTTTCAATTATTGGAGGCGATTGATACCCTCTCGTGGTTTGAAGGCGCGACGCGGACCGATACTTTTGAACGGCATCACCGCGGGGCATCCGGCCACATCCGCCGCTACTTCGGTGACCGGCAGAAGCAAACCTACATCGGGCTTTGGGCAACCGCGCGCCGCTCAACTTATGAATTAGTAGAGAAAAACGGCATTTCCGCAGCCGCACTACGGAACCGCGACATCAAACGCTTCGGCATCACCGTCGGAAGGCAGCACGTCGCATATCACAAGACTCGGTTCCTCAGACGAATGGGACAGACAGAAAACTTTTTCATCGGCTCTCAATACGGACTCTCCCTCGGACATGCATCGCCGCTCTACGGTTCAGACAGAGAGGAATCTTACGCAGAGCTGGCTCTTGGCAACGGATGGATGCGCGGACAACGCCTCTTCGGCACAACGACGGTAGCCGTCAATGCTAACTTCACTAGCCGAATTGAACGTTCGATTATTGAAGCGCGGACCACGCTGTTTTACACGGATGTCTTCAACGCGGGGGATATTTATACGCTTGAAGATGGCTTTCGAGAGGATGGGCTTTTTGATTTCCATCAAACCTTCGTCGCGCAATTCAAAACGGCGATGCAATTTGGATGGCACGGCGAAAGCCAAGTTATCCTCGGGGCTGCCACTGGGTTGCGCGGCTATGCCTACCGCGAATTTAACGGCGAAAAAATGATGCTCCTCCGACTGGAATCTAGGACTGTCTTCGGCGGCACGGTCTTCCGCAAAATTGACGAGGCACTCGCCGCGGTTGCAACGTTCTGCGCGCAGCCCTTTACTGACAGCCCGGTAAGCCTTGGGCTTGTCTTAAGCGGCACCGCCTTCGCCGATATCGGGTATATCTGGAATGGACAGCAGACGTTCAACATCGGTGAACCCAAACGCAGCCTTGGCTTTGGCATCCGGGGCAGTTTCTCACAAGTCGGCGGCACCGGCATTATTCGCGTTGAGTGTGCCTTTCCGCTTGATTCGTCAACATCGAATGGATTCAGTCCCACGCTTTTTTACGGCTTGGAACGCGCTTTTTAGTCATAAGTTGTCATCGCATCCTTCCCGGTCTCGATGCGTCACCCAATACCGTAGCGCGAGGGCCTGTCCCTCGCGATCGTTCGATAACCCAATCACCTTCCCCATACCGTAGCGCGAGGGCCTGTCCCTCGCGAGGTTTCGGGAGACCGCAGCATGGCGGGGGACAGGCCCCCGCCCTACGATAAAACGGAAAATGCTTGTCCTCGCGCCCAAACCCCGTCCGTATACCGTAGCGCGAGGGCCTGTCCCTCGCGATCGTTCGGTAGACCGCAGCATGGCGGGGGACAGGCCCCCGCCCTACGATAAAAAAAACGGTTCTTAGGTCCGTAGGACCTTAATGTCTATAGCACGCGCAAACGCGAAGAATCCTAAGGTCCTTTAGGTCCTTAATGTATTTTGCCAGGGCCGCGCGTGTTTTTATTAAGGACCTAAAGGCCCTTGAAAACGTAACAACACGTTTTTCTATAGACATGTAGGTCCTACGGACCTAAAAACGCCATTCTTGCCGATGGCGATCGCGGGGGACAGGCCCCGCCCTACGATGAAACGAAAAATCTTCTACCCCGTAGCGCGCGAACTTATCCTTTCCCGTAGGAGAGCCCTCCCGGTCTCGATGCATCACTCTTGATTTTCCTTGACATTTCAATTTTTAGAGGGTAAAATAATAAGTATGAAAAGACAACTACGCATTTACATTGAAACATCGATTCCGAGTTTCTACTATACGTTGCGTACCGATACCGCATCGCTTGCCATGCAGCATTGGACTCGGAAATGGTGGGCCGAATACAGTCAGGAATTCAGCCTTGTTGCGAGTCCCGTAGTGATTGCGGAACTTAGTGCCGGCACGGGAAAAATGACGCAGGCTCGGATTGAATTAGTTGAAACGCTTGAAATGTTGTCGATTCATCCGGATATTCGTCACATCGCGCAAACCTATATTGATAGGCTAATCATGCCGCAGAATGCATCCGGTGACGCGCTTCACTTGGCAATTGCTTCGTTTCATCAGGTAGATATCCTCTTAACGTGGAATTGCCGACATCTTGCGAATGCTAACAAGTTTGGTATCATCCGGCGGATAAATCGAGAATTGGCGTTACCAACGCCGGAATTGGTGACACCGCTGAACTTTTTAGGAATGGAGGACTGAAAAATGGAACGCAGTGAACTTGCCGAAATTCGCAGAATCCGACACGAAATTTCTGCCCAGTTTAACCACGATGTAGGGAAATTAGTTGCGCATTACCAAGCATTTGAGCAGGAAATGCGGAAGTCTCAGAAATACAAATTCGCAGAGCCGCCATCGGAAACGCACAAACGCGTTGAAACAGAGAAAACCGAGGCGGCTGGTTAATCGTTTCATAAGCGCACGGACCGCGGAAAAATTCGTAGCGCGAGGGCCTGTCCCTCGCGAGCGTTGGATGGCCCAAACCCCTTCCCCATACCGTAGCGCGAGGGCCTGTCCCTCGCGAGGTTTCGGTAGACCGGAGCATGGCGGGGGACAGGCCCCCGCCCTACGATGAAATGGATTTTTTCCTTGCAATACGAATAAAACTATGCTAAACTTACCATCATGCCAACACTCAACATCAAACCCACACATAAAGCGATAACCGCCTATTACGCCGCCCTCGACAGGTATCGTCAACACGGCATTTCGCACGAAACCGCTGTCCGCGCCGCCTTTCAAGCACTCCTCGAAGTTGGCGCGCGACAATTGAATTGGACGCTCGTTTGTGAATATACGCTAAACATCGGTAGGCGAGACCTCCCGGTCTCGATGCAATCGCGGGGGACAGGCCCCCGCGCTACGGTGCGTCCGGGAACGATTCGTCTTGACGGTGCCCTACTTGATGCCTACAGTCTCCCGCGCGGCACCTGGGAGGCAAAAGGCGTTCACGGAAACCTCCGCGCCGAAATCGAGAAGAAATTTGACGCGGGCTATCCCCAGGACAACATCCTTTTCCAAACTCCCGAACGCGCGATTTTGTATCAAAACGGCCGCGAAGTAATGGACGCGGACATCACCGAACCGGCTCCCCTCGTCGCTGTCCTCAAGGCGTTCTTCGGCTATGAGCGCGCACACGCCGCCGAGTGGGAAGCCGCTGTCACCGCCTTCAGAGCCCTCGTCCCCGAACTGAAACGGGAAGCCAAGGCACTCATTCAGACGCGCCACCGCGAGAGTGCGCGCTTCCGCAACGCCTTCGCCGACTTCCATCAACTCTGCCAAAACGCGATTCACCCCGCGCTCGCCGAATCCGCCGTGGAAGAGATGCTGCTCCAACACCTCTTGACAGAACGAACGTTTCGCACCGTCTTTGACAATCCTGACTTCGCACAGCGGAACATCATCGCACGCGAAATAGAGAAGGTTATCAACGCGCTCATTGAGAACGCATATAGCCGCGACGCATTCCTCGAAAACCTGAAGCCGTTCTATCGGGAAATCGAACGCGAAGCGGCAACTCTCGTCGATTTCTCGCAGAAACAGCATTTTCTGAATACCGTCTACGAACAGTTTTTTCAGGGAGATTCCGCCGACGTTGCCGATACGCACGGTATCGTTTATACACCGCAACCTATCGTCGATTTCATGGTGCAGAGCGTAAATCATCTCCTCAAAACCGAATTCGACAGGTCTCTTTCCGATGAAGGCGTTCACATCATCGATGCGTTTGTCGGCACCGGCAACTTCATCGTCCGCCTGATGCGCGAGATAGAACCCCTCAAACTCAACGCCAAATACCGTTCAGAATTGTGGTGCAACGAAGTGCTGTTATTGCCCTACTACATCGCCAGTCTCAACATCGAACACGAATTTTACGAGGCCACCGGCGAATACCTCCCCTTTGAAGGCATTTCCCTCGTGGATACCTTCGATCTGGCGGAAGACCGGCAGTTGTCCCTTTTAACGCAGGAGAACACCGCTCGCGTCGAAAAGCAGAAGGCATCGCCGATGTTCGTCGTCATCGGCAATCCGCCTTACAACGTCGGGCAGGCGAATGAGCATGATCAGAATCAAAACCGAAAGTATGCGGCGTTGGATAAACTCATCCAAGAGACATACGCGAAGGATTCGTTAGCGACAAACAAAAAATCGCTCTACGATCTCTACGTGAAGGCACTCAAATGGGCATCCGAACGCATCGGCGAGGAAGGCATCGTCGCGCTCGTCACGAACAACAGCTTCCTCGATGCAAAGGCATTTGACGGCATGCGCAAACATCTCGCCCAAGATTTCGACCGGCTCTATATCGTCGACCTTGGCGGCAACGCGCGAAAAGACACCCTCGTCTCCGATGCCAGCGTCTTCGGCATCCAAGTCGGCGTGAGTATCAATTTCTTCGTCAAAGGGCCGTCCTCCACCGTAGCGCGGGGGCCTGTCCCCCGCGATCGTTCCGCAGAAGAACCGTCCTCCACCGTAGCGCGGGGGCCTGTCCCCCGCGATCGTTCCATCGACGATAACGCCCACATCTTCTACTTCCGCACCGACGACACCTGGAACAAAAACCAAAAATTCGACTTCCTCGCGCAAACCGAACACATCGGCAACGTCCCCTGGCAAACGCTGCAACCCGACGCGCGACACACATGGCTCACCGAAGGACTCAACACCGAATTTTTGACCTTCATCCCGATGGGCACCAAAACCGCCAGACGCGCCAAAGGCGACGTTGAAAATGTCATTTTCCAACTCTACAGCAACGGCGTGAACACCACTCGCGATGCATGGACTTGCAACTTTAACCGAAACACCCTCGCTGAAAACATGCAAGTGATGTATGATTTCTACAATTCGCAGTTGCGCGAATGGAACGGCACCGAAGACAAATCCGGGCTCACGGTTGATGATTTTGTCACCTATGCCGATACGAAAATCAAATGGACAATGGATTTGAGGGCAAAGTTGAGGCGCGGGCGCGTCGCTGAATACGATGACAGCAAAATTCGGCACTCGCTTTACCGTCCCTTCACCAAAACGCATCTCTACTTTGACAGGCACTTCAATGACAGGGTGTATCGGTTCCCCTTTATTTTTCCGACGCGAGAGACAGAAGCGGAAAATCGGGTGATTTGCGTGAGTCAATCCAATAGGCAAGATTTCGCGGTGCTAGCATCCAAATTCATCCCGAACAGTGCACTTTACATAGAGCCGCTGCAGGCTTTTCCCTTCTATGCCTACGATGAAGACGGCACGAACCGCCGAGAAAACATCACCGATTGGGCATTGCGAAACTTCCGCGCGCATTACGGCGACGATACCATCACCAAATGGGAGATTTTCCATTATACTTATGGGCTTCTGCATCATCCTGATTATCGCGAACGTTACGCCGCCGATCTCAAGCGCGACTTGCCGCACATCCCCTTCGTCAAGGATTTCTGGGCATTTGCGGATGCTGGCGCGCAACTTGCAGAACTCCACGTCAATTATGAATCGCAGCCGCAATATGAATTGACATCTATCACGAAGGAACGCGCGCTCGATTTGCGTGTGGAACGGATGAAGTTGTCGAAAGACAAGACATCGCTCATCTACAACGATTCCCTCACTTTGGACGGCATTCCGCCAGAGGTTTTTGAGTATCGGTTGGGTAAACGTTCGGCATTAGAGTGGGTGCTGGATCAGTATCGGGTCAAGACAGACGATCGAAGTCAAATCACCAACTCCCCGAACGATGCTGAGTCCCCGCAGGGAATTGTAGATCTCATCGGTTCGGTAATTACGGTAAGTTTGAAGACGGTGGAGATTGTGTCGGGGTTGCCGCCCTTCCCGTTCCCGTAGGAGAGACCTCCCGGTCTCGATTTCTGCCGCCCGCGTCTCGATGCGTCATCCTCTACCGTAGCGCGAGGGCCTGTCCCTCGCGAGGTTTCGGTAGACCGCAGCATGGCGGGGGACAGGCCCCCGCCCTACGGTGGCACGGAGACATCTTCTATACCGTAGCGCGAGGGCCTGTCCCTCGCGATCGTTCGAGGGCCAGATCGCCGTCCCCATACCGTAGCGCGAGGGCCTGTCCCTCGCGAGGTTTCGGTAGACCGGAGCATGGCGGGGGACAGGCCCCCGCCCTACGATGAAATGGAAACATCCTGTCCCTCGCGATCATTCGATGGCCCCGGGCATAACCGAAAAAAAACATACTAAACCCAAATTCCCATGCGAACCCCTGCCTCCGCCGAAAACATCACATGGCGCGCCATCCTCATCGGACTCCTGACGCTCCCACTCAATATCTACCTCGTCGTTCAGACAGAGACGGTGTGGACAACGCAGTATCCGACGACGATGGCGATTTTCTTTAACGCCGTCTTCACGCTATTTCTCGTCGCAATGCTCAACCTCCTATTCACGCGTTACCTTCCGAAATGGCAGCTAACGCAGGCGGAGATGCTCACCGTTTACCTGATGGGGACACTGGCATGCGTCGTTTGTGGACATGACCTTTTGCAAGCAACGATGTGCGTTTTGGGACACGCAACGTGGTTCGCCACACCCGAAAACGAATGGCAATCCCTCTTCTTCCGATACATTCCCGATTGGATTGCGGTACTGGATAGGCGCGCCTTGACCGGTTATTATGAAGGCACCTCAACGCTGTTTGAGATTGAGCATGTCCGCGCGTGGTTGACACCCGTGTTATGCTGGACACTTTTCTTTTCCGCGCTTGCATTCTCGATGCTGATGCTCAACGTCATTCTGCGCAAGCAGTGGATCGAACATGAAAAACTGAGTTATCCTATCATCCTGCTCCCTTATGAGATGACGAAAAGCCCCAGTTTTTACCAGAATCGGCTCCTCTGGCTCGGCTTCGCCATCGGGTGCGGACTTGATTTACTCAACGGCATCAGTTTCCTTTACCCTTACGTGCCGAGCATTCCTATTCGCCACGACATCGGGAGGCTCTTCACGGAGAAACCGCTGAGTGCGATAGGTTCAACGCCTATCCATCTTAACCCTTACGCGATCGGTATCGGGTTTTTGATGCCCTTGGATCTTTCGCTTTCTTGTTGGCTGTTCTATCTTTTTTGGAAGGCGCAGCTTGTCTTCGGCGCGATGTCCGGGATGAATCAAACCCCCGGCTATCCGCATATTGACATGCAGTCGCTCGGCGCGTATTTCGGGCTCTGTTTCTTCGCGCTTTGGATAACGCACAAGCATTTGTGGCAGGTCTTCCGTAATATTCTGGGCATTAAAAGCCGTGTAGATCCTTCAAATGAACCGATGGGGTATCGCGCCGCGTTCATCGGGTTTCTCGTCAGCATCGCAATTGTGTTTGGATTTTGCTTGCGCGCGGGGATGTCGTGGTGGGGTGTGCTTGGATTTTTCAGCGTCCACTTTATCCTCGTGTTAGCGTTCACGCGGATGCGCGCCGAGCTCGGGACACCTACGCAGGATTTCTATCGGGCGGGTCCCGGGTTTTTCCTCACCTCACTTGTTGGTTCAAGAAAGATTGGCGCGCCGACGCTCACCGGCTTCGCTTTCCTCTACGGCTTCACGCGCAACTACCGTTCGCAACCGATGCCGAATCAATTGGAAGGGTTTAAATTGGCGGACCGGGGTGGCATCAACGCGCGTCAACTTTTGTGGGTGATGTGGGGCGCGACGGTCATCGGGCTGCTCATCGGGTTCACGGCGTTCTTGCATGCAGGCTACAAGCACGGCAGTTTAGGCACGTGGCGCGGACAAGAAGCGTTCAGCGATTTACAGCGATGGCTCACCTTCCCAAGCGATACGGATTGGCGGCACCTCGGCTTCTTCGGCTTTGGAATATCGCTGACCTTAGGCACGCTTTTCATGCGGTTGCGGTTTATCTGGTGGCAACTGCATCCGCTTGCGTATCCCCTTGCAGGAAATTGGAACTTTGGTCGGCTTTGGTTTCCGGTGTTTCTTGCTTGGGCGATCAAATCTATTCTGATTCGGCACGGCGGTCTGGGTGCGTATCGCCGGGCGTTGCCGTTCTTCTTGGGCACCATGCTCGGCGAATTTGTGATGGGCAGTCTCTGGGCGATCTTGGGGTTGTTTTTGGAGCAGCGGATGTATTCGTTCAAGCATTGGTGACGTGCAGGATAGGAGCAGGATTATCACGATTTAGAGCAGGATTTACACGATTATCACGATTTAGAGCAGGATTATCACGATTATCACGATTTCCAGGATTAGGTTTCTGAGGCACCGGCGTGGTTGTGGCCTGCCGCAGGCGGTTGGGTGCCGCGCCAAACGTAATCTTGCTAAATCTTGAAAAATCGTGTAAATCCTGCTCCTATCTTGCTAAATCTTGTAAATCCTGCTCCTACGGTTTGCTGGCCGGATACCGTAACGCGAGGGCCTGTCCCTCGCGATCGTTCGATGGTCCCGAGCATGGCGGGGGACAGGCCCCCGCCCTACGATGGCGCGGAAACTTCTTCTATACCGTAGCGCGAGGGCCTGTCCCTCGCGATCGTTCGATGGCACGGAAACATCTTCTACGCCGTAGCGCGAGGGCCTGTCCCTCGCGAGCGTCCGATGGTCCCAGGCACGGCGGGGGACAGGCCCCCGCCCTACGATGGCGCGGAGACATCTTCTATTCCGTAGCGCGAGGGCCTGTCCCTCTACCGCGTGCTACGCCTCATCATTCTCAACCTGTCGTGCACGAAGTTCTTGGAGAATCTCCACCACGGTCTCCATCTGTCCCTCTAGTTTCTCGACGCGCTGCGCGACAGAGACGGCTTCTTCACCAGCCTCATCTTCGTCAGAGGTGACTTCGACGGTTTCGTGCGGCGTTTCGTCAGCCGGGCCGCCCCAGACTTCTTTCAGGAACGATGGCATCGATTGCTTCACCGCTTCGCTGACATCTTTCAGTTCATCGCCGATAGTCTTTCTGACCTGGGCGAAGTCAAAATCGTCACAGACTCCCTCTTTGAGGTAGCCTGCAACCTGATGGCAGGCGAAGCCGATATCCCCCAAAGAAGTGCTGGACTCCACTGGCTCAAACAGGCCTTCCGGCACTGCCCCCAATTCGGTGAGTCGGCTGAGCGCGTTATTAAACTGCCGGGCGCACCGCGCCTCGCTTTCATCCGCATCCACGAGATGCGAAGTTTCGACAACGTGCGCTGTCGTCTCCAACAGCCGCACGACGCGCCGGATTTCTTTTTGCGTTTCATGTTCGGTAGACATGGTTATCTCCTTTTCCGTTTTCTACTGCAGGACTGACGCGGTAGGCATGCACCCGCCCCTGCGGGAAAATGTTGCATCGCGTCTGTCCTATATGGTTTGTTTATATAGAGTCCCTTAAGGCGAAAAAGGATAGTAAAAAAATACGATTTTTTTTGATACGCGCGATGTCGGGGTAGAAGAGACCTCCTGGTCTCGATTTTCCCATAGCGCGGGGGACAGGCCCCCGCGTTGGCCATCGGCAAGATGCTGTCTTAGGTCCTTTAGGACCTTAATGTCTATAGAAAAACGTATCGTTCCGTTATCAAGGTCCGTAGGACCTTAATAAAACACGCGTGGCCCTGGCAGAAACTATTAAGGACCTAAAGGACCTTAGAGCCTTTTACTTTTCGGCTGCTATAGACATTCAGGTCCTACAGACCTGAAGAGAACAAGAGACGTTTTTTCCGTAGCGCGAACGGAGGCTTTTCTCCTACCGTAGCGCGGGGGCCTGTCCCCCGCGATCGTCGTCGGTAGGGGAGCCCTCCCGGTCTCAATTTTTTCGCGATGTCTCTGTGGAGATCGAACGATGGCGAGGGGAACCCGCTCGCATGCGCGTGTGGCATGCGAGGGCCCTCGCCCTACGGTGAAGGGGGAGCTTTCTGCCGCCCTATTGCATCGAGACCGGGAGGGCTCTCCTACGGGGATTTATGAAACCCCCTCCGTTAATTGACCAACGTTCCGGCGCACCTTGATTGCCGCCTTAATGATGTCCTCCATATCTTCTTCGCTACCCATTAAAACGTTTTGACTCAGGGAGAGCCCTGTCTGACACACTTTCTCCGTTTCCGGGCAATGCACTTCGGCATAGTCAACGTTTTGCCCGAAAAGGTCTGATGCCAAGAACGCCTCGCGATACATCGGCGTGGTATACCAATAGCCCATCGGGATGCCCTCGGCGCGCATGGCTTTGAGGAACGTCTCACGTGAGATGCCTTCAAACTCCTCGGAGTCGAAAATCGCTTTGTAGCCGTGACACCCGCCGCGCGTCGCGCGAGGATCGAGAGGCGTTATTTTGATGCCCGGAATCTCGCCGAACCAGCCGTCTAGCCACCGCATGTTCATGTGCCGATAGTTCGTCTCTTCCTCAAGCCGTGTCAATCGGGAGAGCAGCAGCCCCGCCTGCCATTCTGTCATGCGGAAGTTGCCGCCGAAGGGTTCTATGTTACCGAACTCGGCATCGGGAGGCGTGCGGCCACAGTTGTGCAGTGCCCAGACGCGTTCATACGCCTCCCTGTCGTTCGTCAAAATGATGCCGCCTTCTCCAGCGCATAAGTTTTTAGAAGATTGGAAACTGAAGCATCCGAAATCTCCCCAACTTCCGACACCGCGCCCGCGCCACTCGGCACCGTGCGCCTGCGCGCAATCCTCAATTATTTTCAGATTGTGACGGCGCGCGACCGCGATAAGCGCGTCCATATCCGCCGGATAGCCCGCGATGTGGACAGGCAAGATGGCCTTCGTCTTGTCCGTTATCGCCGCCGCCACTTTGGTAACATCTAACAGGAAAGTATCCGGCGCAGTGTCCACAAACACCGGCACGGCGTGCGTCATCAGAATGGCAACAACCGTGGCTTGGAAGGTGTAGGCGGTGGTGATGACTTCGTCGCCGGGACACACACCGGCGGCTTTCAAGGCGATGTAAAGTGCGGATGTGCCGCTATTGACGCAAACGCCGTTCTGCGCGCCCTGAAATTCAGCGAATTGCCTCGCAAATTCCGGTACCATTGGGCCGCCAATACCCCACTGGCCGCTCTCATAAATGCGCGTGAATGCTTCCATATCGGCTGCATCAAGCGTGGGCCAGGGGGGAAAGGGTTTGGTGCGGACAGGTTCGCCGCCGTTTATTGCTAGTTTGGTTGCCATTTTGAGGTATTCCTTAAATTGTTGCCTGGCGAGGGACAGGTTTCCTGCGCCCTACGGTGAAACCGCCATGTTACCGTAGCGCGGGGGCCTGTCCCCCGCGAGTTTTCAGTAGACCGAAGCATGGCGAGGGACAGGCCCTCGCCCTACGGTATATCGGGCCTGTCCCCCGCGATTGACGAGAAAACCGCCATGTTACCGTAGCGCGGGGGCCTGTCCCCCGCGATCTTTCAGTGGACCGAAGCCTGGCGAGGGACAGGCCCTCGCCCTACGGTATATCGGGCCTGTCCCCCGCGCGTGACAAGAAAACCGCCGCGTTACCGTAGCGCGGGGGCCTGTCCCCCGCGATCGTTGGCCTGGCGAGGGACAGGCCCTCGCCCTACGGTATATCGGATGCCCTTCGGCATGGCGAGGGACAGGCCCTCGCCCTACGGTATGTCGGGGGCATTCTCGACATGCCAGACGATGCCCGCGCAAATTACTCATTCCGGATGGTAAGAAGACTCGTTTCCTGTTCGGCAGAGAGACGCACGCCTCGGATCATATTCAACGAGACACCTGCGAACCGCTTCAACATCCGTTCCTGCTGCATGTTCGCCAACTCTGTCAGACTCCCATCCGTCCGGAACAAGTGATACGGTTCAAGCACCGCTATCACCTCGGCAGTTTTCTCAGCGGCGATCGGATCGTTCGCGCAATCGCGTCTATCGCAAATTTCGCCGAGGGCGTAAATGCCGTTCCGTTTGACATCCTTATGCACATCGCCGCGCAGCTGATCTATGAGGATGTGGATAACCGGGTCGAGTTGCGTGATAGGTAACGGCTGTTCATGCTCCCGACTCCCCATCTTCCCGAACGCCCAGTTGATGGCAATCCGGTCTGCCGCTACGCCATACTCGATCAGTTGCTTCAAGTGCTCAAGCGCGTTCACGCTGTGGCAGCACTTGCCGATGGAATAAACGGCGTTCGGACGGACGGCTACGGGGGTATCCCGCGTAATCAGGTTAATCAGGTGCGATTCGGCGATGGGGAGCCCCGTTTTCCCGATTGCTTCCACCGCATACCGGACCACCGTTTTGATAACCTGCGGGTGCTTGTGCCCGAGTTCATCCGGGTTGCTCAGCGCAATACCGGCATCGCAAATGTCATAAAGGAGATCCGTGTCCGACGTTTTGGATGCCAAGTCACCGAGAAGCACCATCACCCGCGCCTTCCCGTAGTTGTTCACATAGGGGATATTTTCGAGGAGCGGACCGATGAACTCCTCGGCGTTCGTGGCGTGGGCGATTTTTTGACGCTGCCGGATAACCTGATCCATAATCGTCTTCTTGCGGTTCATCTGATACGTGCGCATGTAATGGGAGAAGTTTTTCTTCATCTCCGCGATTTCATACTGCACATCAAGCGTGGCACCCTCGCTCGGGGCACCGGGCCGGAATGAAGACGCGCCTGCTCTCGGACGAGTGCTCACTACACTGGGAGAGCGCGGTGGGGACGTGGACAGAGACGGAGACCTGGGCGCGGACATGGAACCGCGCTCGGTAGGCGTGTAAGCAGGGGGCCTGAAACTCGGCTGCTGAACGTTGCTTGCTTCAACCGCCGGACGGCTTCTCTCCACAGGTTCTTGTTCTTGTTCTTCCCCGGCAGAGCGGGTTGAATCAACGCTGACCGCGAACCGCTCATTAGGATTCGCCCTGGGCCAGCCTTCAACATTCATGATGCCGCGTTCGTCCACCTGCACTTGGAGGTAGATAGGCTCATTTTTCAGGAGTGGCCGCCGAAACCGCACGTTCCGCTCAAGGATACGGCGATTCGGGGGTTTCGTATCGTGCCGGCTGCCGAGGTAAAACGGAAGCCGCAAGGAAGGTGCCCCATCGCTGACTTGCAAGCCTTCGATAGGCTGTGGTTCCGACAACGGCAGAATCGTCCCTGCTTCCACGAGAGGTTTGACTCTCCCCCCGGCGATTTCAATGCCGATAGTGTCGTTGAGGATGCGTGCAGGCTTGATGCCCCTGTGCAAGTCATAGTGATACACAACGGCACCGCGCGCGACAGCTTTGTCCGCGTCACCTGCGGTAATAGGTGGGAAGCCGAAGAACGTCTCCAACCGTTTTTGGATGGGATGGAGTTTCGTCATCCCGCCGTTGAGGAGGACAGCATCTACCTGCGGCATCGTTCCGAGTTTCCGTTCCGCTTTTCTTAAGACATCGAGGATAGGATAGATGATGTTATCACAGGCGGGCAGCGAGTCCAGTTGCGCGACAGAATCCAGCGTGAGTTGATTCGCGAGGAGCGGTTCAACGATGTCTTCGTATTCAGACAGCGTCAAATCGTATTGAAACACCTGATTTTCAAACGGCGTTTGCATCACCATCGTCTCAACTGTTTCCGCATCAAAGTGCCTCATTAACTTGCTCGTCTCAATCTCGCTGCTCAGATCGATTTTGGCTTGTTCAGCGTATTCGCGGAAGTTACTCTTGAGCAGGTTCATTTGGAACTCATCCAAGTTATTGGGGAGCCTGTTCTCGTAAGCCGCGAAGAAATGGTCGGCGAGTTTCTGGTCGAAGTCATCTCCACCAATTTGCGTATACCGTGAGACAGCCAGGTCTTCGATGTTCAGGCGGAATTCGCTGTGTTCATAAGAGACTCTGTGTAAAGAGACATCTAATGTGCCGCCGCCCAGGTCAAACACGAGGATGAGTTTCGGTATGTGGAAATTGATGAGGGTTTCCGGAATTTCCCCTTTGTCCTGTCTATTGATGAAATCGTAGAGCGCGGCGCGCGGTTCATCAAGCAAAATGTTGCGTGGGGTTCCATCGTCTTCGTGCGTTCGGAATCCGGCGAGTCGCGCGGCTTCAACCGTAGCTGCCCGCATATCAGAGTCAAAGGAGGCAGGGACGGTGATGACAACATCTTGGGGCATGAAGCCGAACAACGTCTTGGCACTCGCGGCGAGATGTGTGAGAATCTGCGATGAGATATCCGCTGCGCTATAAGTGTTATTATCAAACTCATACTGCTTCGGTGTGCCCATTTCGCTTTTAACAGATTTCACTACCCGGCTCGTCTGCCGTCCTATCATCGTCTTTGCGTATTCGCCGACAATCGGCGGGCTGCTTTCTTTGAAATAGACGCACGAGGGTAACAACTCCTTTTTGCCCATGCCGCCCCGCTCAATCATCATGTTAATCTCCACGACTTTGGGCTCTAACTTGTTTGTCTGTGGATTGAGCGTTCCCCATCCCATGACAGAATTGGTTGTGCCTAAATCAATGCCGATGTAATAGTTCGGATGCGCGGGTTCAGTCGGCGCGCTCGGCGCACTTGGTGCACTTGAGGCAATCGTTGGCACCGTAGCACGAGGCCCTGTTCCGCGCGAACCTTGCGGTAAAATCGCCCTCGGCCCCGTCGGACGGTTAAAGGCAGGTGCCTGCATCTGTGACGTTTCTGACGTTGACGTATCCTGCGGTTGTGCAGTAGGAGGAGGTGCCTCGCGCGGTGTTACAGCCGCGTGTGGCTGAATTGTCTCTGGCGTGTCAGCAGGTGCCGCTTCAAGGTTCAAACTTGCCAGCACTTCGTGAAATTGCTCGTCGCTGATTTCCTGAACACTGCGTCTCCATGCCAATTTGATAGGGAATTCACCGGTATGCTCCCAGTTGACTTCAATAAATCGCGGACGCACGTGAGGATAGATTACATCAGCAATAGGCAGTGATGTGCCGAGTCGCGTTATCGCCTGCGTCCAGTCGTAATAAGCGGTTTTGGTAACGGTGCCGATGCCGAGAATCTTGCTTAATCCGTGCCGTGCGATAACCTTGTCCCCTACCTGAATTTCGCGATGGAATTCCCAAACGATCTTCGCTGCCCGCGGTCCCCAGTCAAGTTGACATTCTTCGTTAAAATCGTCAAAGTGCGTCTGGAAATCTTCAAACGTCTCGTAGGTGTCTAAATGCCCTAACTGTTCACTCGGTGACACCTGTCCTCGGACTGCAGGCGGGATGCCTGCAGGCGAGATGACGGTGCCGTGTTGCGTATGGACTGCCCACCCTACGGCGATTGTTCCATGTTCTCTGTCGTGCTGCCAAGCATTCTGGAACAACTCGTCCGGTATCGTGGATTCCATAGGTGCGATAACCCAATACTTCATGAGAGAACCTCCTGAACTTTTGGTTTGTTAATAACGATAGGCTCACTCTCATCGTCGAGGAGCGCGCCTTCGTAAATCCAACCGGCGGAGATTACCTCCACCGTCTTCGTTTCCCCCGGGTCTTCCCAGTCCGAACCGATGTAGTCGTATGCATCGGATTCGCTGAGGGTTATCTCTATTTTGGACCCGACGGCCGCTTGCGGGCGAACGCCTTGCGTCTTGAGGAAACGGGTAAACATGCGAATGGTAATGGGAATGAGTTCAAGTTCCTGCGGAACCTCTATCTCGCTTTTCCTTAAACCCTTGGCGAGTTCCTCCGCCTTGAGAAACTGGTCTAACAGGTTGCTGTGCTTCCCTGAGTTCATCTCGTGGAAGAAGGCGACGGTTGCCTCGTGTTTCGCTTCCTCACGGACGCGCACCAGTTCTTCGTTGACAGCTTCGAGCTGCTGCAGCGCGCTTTCCGCGGAGGCGCGCAAGTCGGCGTTTTCGAGGAGTGCTTCTTCAGCCGCTATCATATTTTCGTCTTCAATGAGGTCAAACGGGATGTCGTCCTCAGGCGGAGAAGGCGAGGTACTTGGGGCGGCGCGTGATTCGGTGCGCGGCGCACTCTCACGCTGCGTCAAGGATTTGAGGAGCCCCTGTGCGTCGGTGTCGCCGAGGGCGCGCTCTTGTGCGGACTTTTTAGGCCGGAGTCCGCGCTCTATCGCGACGAGTTCGACGAGTTCATCCAAGAGTGTCTTAGACTGCTTAAAGTTCGCCAATCTCGCGGTATCGTGAAGGATGCCTTTATAGCCCACTGAGTCGGGGAGTTCGATATAAAAGGCATAGAGAATCGCCTTGGGTTCAATCGGCCGCGTATCCTGCGGTGAGAGGTGCGCGTATTCCTCTAACGGGTATGCGGCGAGGTAATTTTTCGCCTGCGCATACAATGCCCCGTAGTCGCTGTCGCCCGGGTCACCGGTTACGAATTCGGAGAGGCATTCGCCGATTTCGCCAATCTGTATCGCCCACGAAACGCGTTTCCTGGGCCCGAGATGATACTTGTCCAGTTCGTCTACGACGCGAAAAGGCAGGCGGCTCACACCCATGTCCTTTTTGAGTCGCGAGACGAGTTCGTTGGGACGGCTTTCGGGTGAATGTAATACGGCGCGCGCCAAGTAGTAGGCGTTGAGTTGCCGCTCAACGAGGTATTTCTCTTGACTTCTACCCTTATGCCGATATTTCTTTATCAGCTCGCTGATTTTCAATTCCACGTAAGGTTACCTCTGTTATCTATCGGTAATATTTTAGAACGTTGGTAATTCTTTTAGACTGGACGCAGCACTAAACCCGTAAGCGCGGTTGCAAACCGAAGAATTGTGACATCTGCGTCAAGCCTATTTTCTTCATTCCGAAGCTTTCGCTAGAAATAGATAGGTGTGCCGTTGGTGGCTTGATACACCTCTATATCCTTGCCGAACCTTCGGAAGGTTTCGCTATAAACGTTCACCAGAGTTCGCTGTTGCGGGTATCCGTGAACGAAAACGACTTTCTTGGGATAGACTTTCTCAATAAGCGAAAGTATCCCCTCGCTGTCCGTGTGCGCGGAGAGGCGGTATGTGTCGACATTAGCGTGGACAGGGACGCTTCTGTCATTAAGTCTGAACCGTTCTCCTTTGCTCCGATATAACCGTTCTAGTCGCCGCCCGGGGCTTTCTTCGTCAAGGTAGCCGCTAAAGAAAATGGCATTCCTTGCATCGGGAAGCAATTTTTCGGCATAGCGTGCCGAGGCACTTTTATCAAGTAACATGCCGGAGCTGGCGATGAGAACACCGTTGAAGGTGTCAAGGTTGTCGATGAGTCCCCGCGGTGCTTTACCTACCTGATACCCGAAAACCCGCACGCCGTTATTTTGATAAATCTCACAAGCGTTTTGAGCGAGTCCATCAATGTAAATGGTAAACGGTGCCAATCGCCCAGTGTGTATGAGATGCTGCAAGATGAGGGCGAGCTCTTGGCTTCTGCCTATCGCAAACGCGGGGATAAGCACACTGCCCCTGTTATTAAGGCATCGCTCGATTTTCCGCGCGAAAATTTCGCGTTCTTCAACGACTTTTCCGGCGTAAGCACCCTCCTGATACCCGTATGTTGATTCAGCAATGAGTAAGTCAACTTCCAAATTGTCTGGAATCTGATACTTGGGCACAGTCATCTGGTCAAACGGTGTAAAGTCGCCGCTGAACAGAATATTGCCGGCATCGGACTGCACGTAAATCATGCTTGCGCCGAGGATGTGCCCTGCCGGATAGAACGTGACTTGCACAGGGGGGTATAACGCGCTTCCCTGATGTTCTAGCAGAAAAGGGTTATTCCATTCAACGCATTGGATGTTTTCTAGTGCGTGTTCGACCCGAGTTGCGTTGAATTGCTGCACCTCTCGAAAATCCTGCAAAGTTGCATCAGGCGGCGCGTCGCCCCCGGCTTGGCTCAGTTGCATCTCCATGATATCGTGCGTCGCCTGCGTCGCGTAAATCGGAACATCCGGTGCCTCGGCGACGACAGTAGGAAGTGAACCAACGTGGTCCAAGTGTCCGTGAGAGAGTAGGATGCTTTCCAGCTCCCACAAGCCGTCAAGTAGGTTTTGGGCATAAAGCGAATCGAAGCGAGGAAACGTAGAATCAGCATGCAAGCGAATGCCGGAATCCAAGAGCAGTTTCGTGTCGTTTAACCGAATAAAATAGCAGCTTGCACCGATTTCATTTCCGCCTCCGATTGGGTAAAAGAGGTTCTTCGTCGTTCTGCCTCCGCGCTAAAGTTGTTTCCTAAATAGTGAGACAACGGGGTGTTCTGTTTCGTTGTATCTATTATACGATTAATTGCAAATAAATAGCAACATGTTATTTAAGGATGTTTCATAACTCGTTGGCGCGCCCTCCTGGGGCGCGGCAGAAAGCCCGTTTCATCGTAGGGCGAGGGCCTGTCCCTCGCCATTGTCCGCGCAATCTGACGCTCGCGGGGGACAGGCCCCCGCGCTACGAAAAAAAACGGCACTTCACCGTAGGGCGAGGGCCTGTCCCTCGCCATCGTCATCCTACCGAACACTTTGAAATATAAAACACCCTCATCTTATTTTCCACTGTTCTCCACTAACTATTTTCGGTGGAAATTCTCCCGATTCCACTTGCGCGATGAGAGCGTTAAGTGCCTCGCGCGCTTTTCGGGCCAAATCGGTGTCAATCGCCCCGGCCTGAATTGCCGCTTCAAACTCGTCCTCATCCTGAATCTCATAACTGCCATCCGGATATACCCAAAGATCCAAGAACAAATCGGTTATTTCAAAACGGCTTGCTGTCCGTATCACCGGCACAATAATATCACAATAATAGCCTGTCCACTCGTTATTAAGGTTGTAGATTTTCCCGATGTCATACCACTGCCCCCTAAATACGAACCAGACGGCGGTGAAGTTTTCTCCCAACACCGTTTCACCGTTATGCACAATCGGCGATGATGGGTTCACTCGCTGCGATGTGATGATGACGTTTTCGTCTTCATAGAGCAATCGCTGCTGAAAGTGCGAAACCCGTTCTGGCAGTCTTTTATATGTGAGTGTTACCGTTTCCATTTTTCGCGTTGCGCCTATTTATTATCGATGCGTTCGCGGAAGGCTTTGATATGCGCGGGCGTTGTCCCGCAGCATCCGCCGATGAGATATGCCCCTGCTTCAATAAGCGTTGGGACGTAACTCGCCATTTCTTCGGGTTTTTGTGCGTAAACGGTTTGCATGTTTTCGTCAAGTTGCGGCATTCCGGCATTCGGATACGCCATCACCCGTTTGTCACGGATGTGCCTTTCGGCGAGTGTTGCGCGGAGTTGCTGCGTACCGGTAATCGCATACGGCATACCGGTATGTTCAACACGCCGGGTTTCTGCGCCGCAGTTAATGCCGATGATGTCAACGGCATCCAACAGCGAGTCGTCTCCGAGGATGTCAAGCAAATCTCGCGGAGAATGCCCCCAGTCGGTTCGGTAAATCACTTCACCGGTGCGCCGATTTTTCGTCCATTTGTATGTCATATTGACAGCAATCGGCAGTCCTGTTTCGCTAGCAATATTGACAGCGATGGCGGCTTCTTTGGCGGAAAACATCGTCTCTAGGCAGAGAAAATCGACACCTTCTTCGGCGAGCGTATGGATAACGAGTCGATGCGCTTCCCAAACTTCGGCGTTTGCGATGCCGAAGGTTGTATCGCCGCTGTCTGCTTCAATAGCACCGGGCGAAGGGCCGATTGAACCGGCGATGTATACCTGCTCAGATTCGGTTTGCTCAACGGCAGTTTTCGCGTGCTGCACGGCGAGCCGCGTCAGTCTTTGGGCACCCGATTTGTCCTGTCCTGCCATTTGCAGATGGAGTGGGGAGGCGACAAAGGTATTCGTGCCGATTGCCTCCGCGCCGGCGCGAATATACGCCGCGTGAATATCTGTGATAGCGGTAGGATGCAATTCGTTAGCAAGCGCGCTGTTGGCGAGCTCTATGCCGCGGTTGAACAGCTGCGTGCCGAACCCACCGTCGTAGAGTATTGGTTCGTCAGAGGTTAATCGTTCCCGAAAAGTTTTCACTGTTCCTTGCGTTCCCCGCTCAATTCTTCAATGAGTGCATCCAAAACGGTTTGAGGTGCGCCGGGC
The DNA here is from genome assembly GCA_965242965.1 of Candidatus Poribacteria bacterium. GTDB lineage: Bacteria > Poribacteria > WGA-4E > WGA-4E > WGA-3G > AGPOR5. The sequence goes on from OZ251518.1 coordinate 790,821, forward strand.
ATTTCTTGTTTCTCGCTCCAGTGCCACTGCTCCAAGTATGCGTCACTACCGACGATATTCTCCTGCATCGCAACTTTGTCGATGCGGTTCTGAAAGCGTTGCGGTAGTTGTTGCGAGATGCGCCGCTTCCCGTCATAAACCCTCACCTGCGCAGGAATATCTCTCCAATACAAAATTTGGTATGTTGCCATTTGCGTTCTGATTTCTGCCGATGTTATGAGACTCTATTATATTATACCAAAATTTTCGTAAAAAGTCAAGTAAAAAATGACTTGCATCAAGAAACTGAATCAGGTATAATGTTAAGTGAGGGTGTTTCATATTTCGATGCGTTCGGTAGGAGAGCCCTCGGGTCTCAATGTCTTCCCGGTAGGAGAGTCTCGATGTGCCCGTAGCGCGGGGGCCTGTCCCCCGCGAGCGTTGGAGTGCACCGACGATGGCGAGGGACAGGCCCTCGCCCTACGGTGAAGTGGCGTTTTTTCCCCGTAGCGCGGGGGCCCTCGGATGCCACACGCGCATCCGAGCGGGTTTCCCCCGCGATGGCTCAAGAACCGTTGTTTTTATCGTAGCGCGGGGGCCTGTCCCCCGCGAGTGCCATTGTCACGATGTGTGTTTCCCCCACTGTAGTTTGTGATCGCCTGATCACAAACAGTTCAGGATCTGGCGATCCTGCCCTACAGAGCCTGGCGCACGAGGATTCCGCGGACGATATCAAAACCGGGAGGGCTCTTCTACACGGATTTATGAAACACCCTGAATTTTACGTGAACTTATTCTCTTCTTTTTTTCTTCTTTGACGAGGCTTATGCAAAACAACACTGAGCTCCACGCGCAACATCCACAATCTCAAAAGCGTCACCCCGGTGTCACCTTTCGCGCCATTCTCCTCGGGGTGCTCCTGATACCGCCGAACACCTATTTTATCATGGCAAACCATCTCCGTTATTGGAGCACTTTGCCGACTACCATGTCGCTGATTTACAATGTGGTAGTGACGTTAACGGTGTTGACATGCCTCAATTTCCTGCTCAGATGGTTGCTGCCGCGGTTTGCCCTCCGGCAGGGCGAATTGCTCACTATCTATGTTATTTTGTCCCTTTCGTCGGCGATTGCGGGGCACGACATGATGCAGACTGTCGTGCCCGTTATTCCGAACGGCTTCTGGTTCGCTACGCCTGAAAACGAATGGCAGCAACTCTTCTGGCGATACCTCCCCAATTGGATGACGCTCAGCGAGCTCTCCGTCTTGCAAGACTTTTACGATGGCGATACCACCTTTTACACGAAAAGGTATCTGTCGGCGTGGTGGGAACCGATTTTATGGTGGACTATTTTTCTCTCAGTGCTGATGTGGGTGATGGTTTGCATCGATTTGCTCCTGCGCAAACAGTGGATTGAACGGGAACGGTTGACATACCCTATTGTCCGCCTGCCGATAGAGATGACGCACTCGGATGGGCGGCTCTTCAAAAACAAAATGTTGTGGATAGGGTTCGCGATTGCCGGCAGCATCGATTTGATTAACGGCATCCACGCCTTCTTTCCCGCGTTTCCCGAAATCCCGGTGCGCAAGGCAGACTTGGGTATCTATTTCACCGAAAAACCGTGGGATGCGATGGGGTGGACACCTGTCTATATCCTCTCATTCGGCGTGGGATTGGCATTCTTGATGCCGCTGGAGATGTCGTTTTCGTTGTGGTTTTTTTATCTCTTCTGGAAAGGCGAGCGTATCCTCGGTAGAGCGATGGGCTTACAAGTTTTGCCGGGGTTTCCTTACGATGGGCCACAGGGAGTCGGCGCGTATCTCGCCATCGCCTGTTTTGGGCTTTATGGGGGCAGGAAGCATTTCTATGCCATGTTCAAAAGCCTCATCGGCAAAAAACAGCAAAATCTCTCGCCGGAGATGCAAGATACAACCGACTACCGGTGGCCGGTGGCAGGGTTAATCGGCGGCGTGCTTTTCCTCTTCATTTTCTCGCATCAGGGCGGCATGGCAGTTTGGATGATAGCCCTCTATTTCGGCATCTATTATCTGCTTGCGCTCGGCATCACGCGCGTGCGCGCCGAAGTCGGCCCGCCAACACATGAGATGTTTGTTGCGAACCCGCGGCAATTCATCATCGACTCGCTCGGCTCGCGTCCGATTCCGCCGCCGAGTTTGACGATGATGTCGCTCTATTTTGCGTTCAATCGCGGGTATCGCGCGCATCCGATGCCCCATACTTTAGAAGGCTTCAAACTGGTTGAGGTCGCGAATATGCGCGCCGGACGCATGGTAATAGCGATGATGTGCGCCATCTTTTTCGGTATCCTCGCCTCGTTTTGGGCGTATCTCGTTGTCTCCTATAACATCGGCGCGAATCCGGGATTAGGCAGCGGCGGCTACAACATGCTCCGTTCGTGGCTCTATTATCCTACCGAGACAAATATCCCTGCCGTTACTTTCATGGGTGTCGGCTTTCTGTTTACCGGATTGCTTTGGTGGCTGCGCACCCGTTTCCCGATGTTCCCGTTTCATCCCACCGGCTATGCCGTTGCGAGTAGTATATGGACGTTCGGCTGGCTTTGGTTCTCTGTGCTTATCAGTTGGGCGATTAAGAACATCATTTTACGCTTTGGCGGCATCCGCTTGTATCATCGGGTGTTACCCCTTTTCTTGGGGTTGATTCTAGGACAATTTATTGTCGGCGGCGGCTGGGTGCTGATTCGGTTAATTTGGGGTGTCTCGGTTTATTCGTTTTATCGATGAGATAAATTGAGGGTGTTTCATATCTCAATTTCTTCGGGTAGGAGAGACCTCCTGGTCTCGATGTTCCCGTAGCGCGTGGGCCCTCGGATGCCACACGCGCATCCGAGAGGGTTTCCCCCGCAATCGTTGGATGACGCGTGCACGGCGAGGGACAGGCCCTCGCCCTACGGTGAGAGGAGCGTTTTTTATCGTAGCGCGGGGGCCTGTCCCCCGCGATCTCCATCGTCACGATGCAGTCTTAGGTCCTTTAGGACCTACATGTCTATAGAAAAACGTGTCAGTCCCATGTCAAGGTCCTTTAGGTCCTTAATAGGAAACCACGCGGACCTGTCAAAGCATATTAAGGACCTAAAGGACCTTAGAGCCTTTTGCGTTTCGGCTGCTATAGACATTCAGGTCCTACAGACCTGAAGAGAACGAGAGACGTTTTTTCCGCAGCGGGAACGATGGCGAGGGCCTGTCCCTCGCCCTACGGTAAAACGGGCGGTTTTGGATACCGTAGCGCGGGGGCCTGTCCCCCGCGATCGTTGGAGTGCGCGGACGAGATCAAGACTGGGAGGGCTCTCCTAACAGATTTATGAAACACCCTCTTACAAATACGCAGCAAACTGCTCCTTGACGCGCGCCTTATCGGCATCATCGCCGAAGCCGAGGCTGAACCACCCCGAATACCCGCGCGCCTGCAATTCTGTGAATAACGCCTCAAAATTAATCGTCCCCTCGCCGGGGACGAGATGCACTTCGTAATCACCGCGGTTGTCATTGAGGCGAACCTGCCCGATATTCGCTACGCCGAATGCATCCAAGAAACCTTGCCATCCTTCCGGCACCAGATGCCCATGCGCAACGTTAAACGCCCACTTGAAATAAGGCGACTGAATCGCATCGAAAAACCATCGCGTTTCAGCAACGTTATGCGGAATATAGTGCATTTCGGAAAGTTCCGGCTCCCGATTGTGGTTCTCGAAGAATATGGTAATTTCGGCTTGTGTCGCGCTGTCTACTAATCGCTGTAGCCGCGCAATCGCCGCTGCGCGCCGTTGCTGCACATCCCCGAAATGATAGCCACCATGTCCGATGAGCCAGCCGCACCCTAGCCGCGCCGCAAATTCCAAATTCGCATGGAGATATTTATCCACCGCTTCCGACATTATCGGCACATACTCGGCGTTGTTAATTGCTGAAGAGGGATGGATGCCGAGTGCCACGTCGTGTTTTTCACACAGATTTCGCACGGTGCGGACGCGCGCTGCGTCAAAGGCGGCAATATCGTTCGGCGGGACATCGGCTTGGAAATCGATGTATCCAAACCCGTTATCCGCCGCCCATTGAATAGATGCTTCAATTGGTTTGTGTTTCGGCGCATCAAACCCAAATCGGTTTTTCATGTTATTCTCCACTCGTTGTTGTAAAAATGGTTTCGTGATCCCTTGAACGCTTCCGTTTTCCCGGTAGGAGAGACCTCCTGGTCTCGATGTTCCCGTAGCGCGGGGGCCCTCGGATGCCATACGCGCATCCGAGCGGGTTTCCCCCGCGAGCGTTGGATTGCGCGTGCCTGAACGATGGCGAGGGACAGGCCCTCGCCCTACGGTAACGGACACCGTTTTTTAGGATGCATCGTTTTAGGTCCTTTAGGACCTAAGAGACGTTTTTTCATCGTAGCGCGGGGGCCCTCGGATGCCATACGCGCATCCGAGCGGGTTTCCCCCGCGAGCGTCGGGGTGCGCGTGCATGAACGATGGCGAGGGACAGGCCCTCGCCCTACGGTGAGGGGCGGCGTTTTTTTCACCGTAGCGCGGGGGCCTGTCCCCCGCGATGTTGAGCGATATATGAAACACTCTCATTAGACTATAGCACGACGCGAGACTTCTTTGCGCCGTGAATACTCGGCTCGGCGCACAGACGTTCACGCAACAGACGCAGCCCTTCATGCACCTCCGGATGCGTATCTTCGCCGAAACCGAGCACTTCCGCTAACAGCCGCCGATCCAACTTCTGGCGCACCGCGTCCTCGTCCATCTGATGAAACCGCAGCATCACTTCATCTTTCATCGCCTCAAAGATGTTCTTGGCGTTTTCCAGCGCGGTTTGGTCTAGTTCGCGGACATCTAGGGTTGGCATTGAGCGAAAAGCTGTCAGCCGAATCCACCCGCGCCCAGTCTGCCGTTTCGCAGCGTGCACCCAATAGCATAGCAAACCCAGTGTTGAATTGCCCCACAGCGTCCAGACATAATCATACAACGGGTTGTCAAATGTGACACTGGGCAGCAGATTGACACCGAGTGTCGGCTGCTCCGTGAAAAGAACAGCTAAGGAATTCGTGTTGAAGTGTAAGGCTACGTTGTGGTGCACCCGGCTCCTTTTGTCTAAGATTTCCTGGGCCCTGTCCCAAGAACCGGAACGAATAATACCGTGGCAGTCTGGGGCGACTTCCATGGTTCGTTGGTTCTCGGATTTGACATGCCATAGGCCAGGATATAAGTCTTCGTCGGATGCCCCTTCTTCTATATCAAAGGGGCCCCTTGAATTCCTGCGATGATCATAGGAATGGATTGTCGCAATTTTCCCCGCTAAAGTCATCGGAATTTCAACTTTATCCCGCTGAGTGGGCAACCAGAGATGTCCATCCATGAGCCGGTAGGCACTTTGGAGTAGCGAAAAATTCCTCATACGCGATGCCGCCCAAACTTCTCGTAGTGGGCAATTTAAAGCGGAGCCGCTTTCTGCATCGCCGACTTTGATGAGATTTCCCCCTATCGGCGCATCTTCAAAACGTCTGACATTTTCAAGCCGCTGGATGCTTTTCGCTATCTCCATACCTTCTAGGTAACTCCCAGGTCTTCGGTGTAGACAGGCAAATGTGCCGCGGCCCGTGTTTTCCGCTGCGCCTTTGGTAGCTACGACGAGACATTCTCCCATATTCGTATCGGCGGAGAAGGCACAGTTTGCAATGTCTGCAGCCGCGATGGTAATAACCAACACATCGTGATATTCCTGAGACAGCAGTTCTCGCACTTGCTGCCATAGAGGAGAAGTCAAGGCGATGATAGGAAGCACAAATCCCATAACCCCACCCGGCTTTAGCATCCTATCCGCTAAGTCAACGAAGTAGGAACCGAGGCCGGCATTGGTATTCCCGATGGAACTAATTTCTCCAAGGCCTCTTTGCATCTCCTCAGCGACATCCGGCTCTCTATCCCCAAATACTGTTGTAGGAACATCAGGCGCGCGGGAACTATTATCTGCTCCGACGCGCGTAAACGGCGGATTATCCACAACAATATCCATCTCGCCGTGCCGAAATTCCGGGATTTCATCGGTATCACCGGTGCCATCCCCCTGCACCCTCTCCGTATTGATTAAGCCCAACGGCAAAGTCGCTTGCGGATTTTCCAGCAAATCCAACGCGCCTAACGCATACTGCCCATCCGAACGTTGCGAACCGTATGCCATCGTGTGAATGCGCGTTTTTCCAATCTTGATGTCGGGGTTAGCACTCGCAATAATGGCGGCTGTCAGATGACTCGCATTCGGCATAATGTCGCACCCGACGAGATTATTTTCTACCATGTGCCGATGGATGTCGCGTCCATTGCCACCTGCCTGTTCGTGCTGTGCCAAGATGCGTTGGTAAACGCCATTCAGCAACGCGCCTGTCCCGCAGGCGAAGTCTGCCACCTTAATGTCGGATAAGCGCGACACGCCGTGACTCGCCGACCCCCCCCTTCTTAACGCGCGTTAATTGATTAGTGGGGGTTGCCAGATGGCGTTGGACGACAAGCGTGGAGAGCAACGCCACCGATTCCGGGCGCGTGTAGTAAGTCTTGATAAACTTCCTATCCACAATTAGCCGTTGGAAGACAATGCCTGCCAATTCGTGGACTTGCGCTAAGCCTCTATCCACCAATTTTTGCGCGGTGTTCCGCAGCAGATACAACACTCTACCGACGAGGCTATCGTCTGTCGCTAAGGCGAGGATGAGTTCATACGCGACATCGAAGATGGGACGGTAGTTCACTTTGCGAATGGTGTCCCATGCGACAAGGATGTCATCGGAGTTGAGTCGTTCTTCCACTGTCCGAAGTTGTCGGAGGGAAGGCACACGTTCCATTTCGGCGGTGCCGGCGAGTGTGCTTTGAAAGACAAAAGCGTTCGTGATAATCAGCATCGCCATCCGATACGTTTGTTCGCCTGCTTCTTGGTAGAGGATGCGCTGCACATTTTCGGCGAGGCCGGGGCGCGTCGCCGCAGCGGCGGCGAGGAGTGTGGCGGCTTCGTTCACGCCGTGCTCTAAATCGTAAGCGGCTTGGGCAACTCTGGCGTTCGGAATAGCACCGATGCGGATGGCTGTCGCGACATCGGTGAGCCCGCCTTTTGCCCAGCCTATCTTTGGAAAACGGTGGACATTCGCGTGTTCATCATCAAGGCTGAGGAGCACATAATGGAGTGCATCGGTTTGGCGGAGGCGCGCTTCCAATTCGCGATGCGATGTGAGCCGCAGTTCATGCGGCAAGCGCAACGCCATCGCGGTTGTCACCTGTTCATAAGAGGAGAGTTGTCTGCCCAAATGCGCCCGTGCCTGTGGTTCGCCGCTGAGGTTGTCGGCGTTCGGTTCGTCAATCTTCACCTCAATGACGACAGGGTTTCTGCCGTCCTCTTTGACGGTAATATCCGGTCGTTGGCTTTCGCGCAGGAAGGTCTGCGTATCCTGCGGTTCTACATTCCATGCGCTGTGCATCTGTTCAAGGATGTCCACCAGTTTGCTGGTGATGGTATCTTCGTGTCGCATGTAAGTTCTCCTATCTGTTTCAAATCATCTCCTTCCCTTGACGTAGGGCGAGGGCCTGTCCCTCGTCGTGCGTTTTGCCGGCAGACTTCCTCACCCCTGTAGGTCAGGATCGCCTGATCCTGACCTGTTTGTGATCAGGCGATCACAAACTACAGAAGGGGAAACACACATCGGGACGATGGAGATCGCGGGGGAAACCCGCTCGGATGCGCGTGGGGCATCCGAGGGCCCACGCGCTACGATAAAAAACGCCCCCCCCTCACCGTAGGGCGAGGGCCTGTCCCTCGCCAGTGCTCGTGCACTCCAACGATCGCGGGGGACAGGCCCCCGCGCTACGATAAAAAAAACGCCGCCCCTCACCGTAGGGCGAGGGCCTGTCCCTCGCCATCGTTCACGCGCCAGGCCCTGTAGTTCAGGATCCCCTGATCCTGACCCGTTCGGGAGCGGGCGCTCCCGAACTACAGAGGTGGGGACGATGCGCCCCATCAAGGGGGGGATAACTACCGAAACGGATTTATGAAATACCCTCATATAAATAGAATACCTTATCGCAGCGAATTTTGTCAAGAATTTTTGTAAAGATGCAGCATTTTTCCCTTGCACATTTACCACGCAATATGTTATGATAATTTCATCACAACTACTGACAAGGAGAGAATGCAGATGCAAAACGAACTCACCTCCGAACAAATCGCGTCTTATCGGGAAAACGGGTTTCTCGTCATCGAAAACTTTCTCGATGCAGACGAACTCGCCGAATGGCGACGATGCACCGATGAAGCTGTCACCGAACGACTCGGCAATTCTGTCGAGTTTATGACGAACCAGATGGATGCGAAGCAGTTTTATGCGCGCGTCTTTACGCAATGCCTCCGTCTCGCAGATACGCACGCCGGCATGCGCACCCTAGTCTATGATTCAAAACTTGGCCGCATGGCGACGCAACTCGCTGGCGTTGACGGGATGCGGATATGGCACGATCAGGCGTTGATTAAACCGCCGCACGGTAACCCCACCGCTTGGCACCTCGATGTCCCTTACTGGTCCTTCGACTCGCGGGACACGCTCTCGTTTTGGATGGCGTTAGACGATGCGACGCTGGCGAACGGCTGTATGTGGTATCTCCCCGGCACGCACAAAACGGCGCGGTTTGATAACGTCGGCATCGGTGTGAACATCGGCGAACTGTTTACAGTCTATCCGGAATGGAAGCAGATCGAACCGCAGGCGGCACCTTGCCCGGCCGGGTCACTTGTGTGGCATAACGGTTTAACGGCACACGGCGCGGGCGCGAACATGACGCTCGCGCACCGCAGAGCGATGACCTGCGGCTTCATGCCCGATGGATGCACTTTCAACGGGAAGAAGAACATCCTCCCCGAAGACTACTTTAACTCGCTTGAAATCGGAGACGTGCTTGACAATGATACGCAGAATCCGCTTGTCTGGCACAACAATTGGTAGGCGCAATCACTCCTACCGAAGCATCTGTTGCGCGGGATACCCAGTCTCGCCAACTACGAACGATTGGAGAATTCATAGATTATGGGAACAAAACATCCGAATATTGTCTTGATGGGCGTTGACTCGCTGCTCGCCACGCACATGAGCTGCTACGGGTATCACCGCCTGACGACACCGCACATCGATAGATTCGCGCAAGGCGGAACGCTTTTTGAGCGAACCTACAGCCCCCACATCCCGACGACAAGTGCTTATGCCTCGATGCTGACAGGCATGGATACTTTTGGCACGCAGGTTGTCGCATTACGGCACCAAGGGCCCCTCCGCGCAGATGTGAAAACGTTGGCGGAGATGCTGAAGGAAGCGGGTTACAATACCAGTTGCATCGGTTTCGGCGGACCGAGTTCGCGCGGGTTTGATACGTATCTCAACTACGCAGGTTGGGGTGGTGACGACACAGGCCGCAGTCCGAAAGCGCAGAACCTCAACAACGTCGCTGTGCCGGAACTGAATCGGCTGGTTGCTGAGAACGATGAGAAACCGTTTTTCTTGTTTCTGCGGCACATGGATCCGCACTCTCCCTATTTGCCGCCCGCGCCTTATGAACGGATGTTCTACCACGGCGACGAGCTCGACCCGAGCAATAAATCGATGGAACCGGTGATGTCCTTCAAGCCATTTTGCGATTACTTCGCTTCGTGGATGCCGGTGGGCATTACGGATAAGGACTACGTCATCGCGCAGTATGACGGCGCGATTGCCTATATGGATGCCTGCATTCAGACGCTTTTCAACGCACTGGAAGCGCACGGTATCATGGACGAGACTATCGTTGTTATCAACGGGGACCACGGTGAAACCCTGTATGACCACGAATGTTGGTTTGACCATCACGGGCTCTACGATGTCACGTTACACGTCCCACTGATCATCCGCTATCCGGGGCGCGTGCCTGCCGGCCAGAGGGTCGCGGGCTATAACCAACACAAGGACTTGGTGCCGACGCTCCTTGAATTGGCAGACGTTGAAACCGACATCGCGTTTGATGGCGATAACCTCATGGCGATGGTAAATGGAGAAGTCGCTTCGTTTGACAGCGAGTTTTACATCACGGAATGCACATGGATGCGGAAGCACGGCTGGCGCACGCCCGAATGGAAACTCATCGTCGCGCTGGAGCCGGATTTCCATTTCAAACCGCCGGTGGAACTCTATAATTTAATCCAAGATCCGGATGAGAACAATAACGTCGTTGAGGCGCATCCGGATATCGTCAACCTGCTAGAGACGCGGATGAAAAATTGGATCCTCCGGCGCGAACGGGAGACCGGTTTAACCAACCCGATTATGACGCAGGGCGATTGGCATGGACATAAAGGTGTCGGCCCGTTTAAGTCTTCGGAGCAGGCTTACAATACGATGCACATCGGGAATCCGGGCGAGGCGGCAAAATTGCAAGCCAAATCCCGCGACGAGTGATGAGAGAACGGACGCGGTAGGCACTGTTTGCAAGCGCGCCTACCGGTGGAGAATATGGAGATACACTATGCCAGATTATACCAGAACCCGGGTTTTATCCCGTCTTCGGCGGGAGTTAGGCAAGGGGAAATCGCTCCTCGCTGTCGGTGCGGGGACAGGGATTACCGCCAAATTCGCTGAACAAGGCGGCGCAGACCTCATCGTGATTTACAATTCCGGCCGGTATCGGATGTCCGGCTTCGGTTCATGCGCCGGGCTGTTGGCATACGGCGATGCCAACGCCATCGTCATGGAGATGGGCGAACGCGAGGTGCTGCCTGTCGTCAAAGAGACCCCGGTTATCGCCGGTGTCAACGGGACAGACCCGACGCGTCGGATGAGCAACTTCCTCAAGCAGGTGCGCGATGTCGGTTTTGATGGAGTCAACAACTTTCCGACTGTCGGTGTGATTGACGGCACGTTCCGGCAGACGCTTGAAGAAACCGGCATGGGCTTCTACAAAGAGGTTGAGATGATTGGCACGGCGCACGAGATGGATATGTTCACCATTGTCTACGTCTTCAACCCGACAGAGGCAGAGAACATGGCGGCGGCTGGCGCGGATGTCGTCATCGCGCACATGGGCACGACGGTGGGCGGCACCATCGGTGCGGAGACGGCGTTCACGCTGGAGGATGCGGCGGTGCGCGTGCAAGAAATCTGTGACGCGGCGAAGGCACAGAATCCTGATGTCTTATGTATGTCGCACGGCGGTCCTATTTCAACGGCACCGGAAGCGGCGTTTATCAATGAGAAGACAGATACGGTAGGTTTCGTCGGTGCTTCCAGCATCGAGCGGTTCGCGTGCGAGGAGAGTATCCCGCGGGTGACTGCTTCGTTTAAGGCGTAGGATGTCGGACATCCCTACGTCAGCGGGAGCTCCTTTTACCGTAGGGCGAGGGCCTGTCCCTCACCAGAGCGTGCCGTCTATGACGTAGGGCGAGGGCCTGTCCCTCGCCAGAGCGTTCTGATTTTTGCATTTCCGCCGAGGATATGTTATACTAAAAATGAGGATGTTTCATAACTCGCTCAACGTCGCGGTGGCAGGTTGCGACGCGAGGGACAGGCCCTCGCGCTACGGTGAAAAAAACGCCGCCCCCTCACGTAGGGCGGGGGCCTGTCCCCCGCCATCGCTCGCGCGCCAGGTTCTGTAGGTCAGGATCGCCTGATCCTGACCCGTTCGGGAGCGGGCGCTCCCGAACTACAGAGGTGGGCCCGATGCGCCGCCCCGAGGGGGATAAATTACAGAGGTGGGCCCGATGCGCCCCCAAGGGGGATAAATTTATGAAACACCCTTCATTTAAAATAACAACCTTGAAAGATTCGGAAAAAGATGATTATTGAGATACTTTTGGCGGTAATTTTTCAAATTTACGCCTGCGTTACTCTTTTCGGCATGCTCGGGTTCTTTTGGCTGCTATTTCACGTATTGAGAGGTAATGGCGAGGCATATCTTGCGCGCAGTCCGAAAACGCGCTTCGTCGTTCGCAACTGGAAGCCTTGTCTCTTCGGCTACATGGCCGTTGGCGTAGCCATCGGTCCCGTGCAACGGTGGCACGTTTACGTCCTTATTGGCACGCTCGTCTTTTGGGCAATGCTTATCGTTCATCGGTGGGTAATAGACACTCACTCCGACGATGACGATGAACTATCCGGTTAACGAAGTTAACCAAGGATAACTGGAATGCTCATAATTCCTGAACTGAATAGCCTCCACTACGGAGACAATCTGAGCGTCATGCGCCAATGGAAAAGCGGCTTTGTCCAAGCGGTATACGCCGATCCGCCGTTCAACTCCAAGCGGCAATACAATCAACTTTACGAAATTGATGTGGCAAACAAAAGCACCCGTTCCGCATCACTCAAAGCGTTTGACGATACCTGGTCCTGGGGGCCTGATGCGCAAGAGCGCGTTGAGAGACTGACTGCCGATAAAGATTCGCCTTACTATCAGGTGTTCAATGGACTTTGGACGCTTCTCGGCGGCTGCAATATGATGGCGTATCTCAGCTACATGGGTGAACGGCTGATTGAGGTGAAACGCCTCCTCACACCGACCGGCAGTGTTTATTTGCACTGCGATCAGTCTGCTAGCCATGGGCTGAGGTTCCTCATGGACGGTATCTTTGGCGCGAAAAACTTCCGCGCCGAGATTATCTGGAAGCGGCACGGCGCGCATAACGATAAACTCTACGGGACTATTCACGACACGATTCTCTATTACAGTTATGGAGATAGGACTATCCGTGACGAGGTTCTTCTCCCTTTAAGTCCTGAAAGAATCAAAACCGGATACCGTTATTCAGACGAACATGGGAAATATGCCCGCGACGGGTTAACTGCGCCTGGTGCCACCGAAGGTGAATCGGGACAGCCGTGGCGCGGCATTAGCCCTGGGTATCGCCACTGGTCTCCACCACGAACGGGGAAATATGCTGTCTACATTGAGGAGGTGTTCATCCCGAATTACCGTAGCATTAAGGGTGTCCATGCGCGGTTAGATGCATTAGATGAGGCAGGGCTCATTTACTGGCCGCCGAACGGCGGAAAACCACAACTCAAGCGGTATCTTCTCCCGAATGCAGGGCAACCGCCGCAAAGCATCTGGGACGATATTTCGCAGGTGAAAGGGAAGGAGTCACTCGGCTATAACACGCAGAAACCGCTGGCACTCTTGGATCGGATTATCAAGGCATCGACTGAACCGGGTGACGTGGTGCTGGATCCCTTCTGTGGATGTGGCACGACTGTCGCGGCAGCGGATGCGCTTGGCAGAAAGTGGCTCGGCATTGACATTAATCCGAGTGCGTTGGATGTCATCATGACGAACCGCTTCCCCGGTCAGGATATTCCGACTTACGGTATCCCCGAAGATTTGGCGAGTGCGAAGCGGCTTGCGCGTTCAAACCGTCGGCACTTCGAGATTTGGGCGATTCAGCGCATCCCGGGCATCGCGCCGAACGAAAAAGGCGGCGCGGATAGGGGAATTGACGGGAGAGGCAGAACGGTAGAAACGCCAGATGAAGACTACTCCAACGTGGTCCTCGCGCAGGTGAAAAGTGGGAAGTTCTCGCTCAGTCAGTTACGTGACTTCCTTTATGTGATGCAGCGCGAAAACGCCTCGATGGGTGTCTATTTGACGCTGGAAGATGTCACCTCTAAAGAGGCACAAAACGAGGTGATGGAATTTGGCAGGGTGACTATCGGGACAGATGTCTATCCGCGGGTGCAACTCTATTCGATCTCGGCGTTTTTCCACGGCAAGCATCTGGCGATGCCGGCGATGATTAATCCGTATACCGGCAAACCGCTCACGCGCGTGTTGTCGTTCGATTTTTAAATTCTCTAGTTACGCCGACAGAAAACGTGCATGCGTCGCCACGCGCCAGCACACTCTAAACACTATGGAAACGAAACTCTATTTCGCATACGGCATGAATCTCAACCATGCTCACATGGCAACCGCTTGTCCAACGGCGGTACCTATCGGTGCCCGAAAGATTCAGGGATATCGCCTCGTTTTTCGGCGGTATGCCGACATCGTTGAATCTGAGGAGGACTGCGTCTTGGGCGGCTGTTGGGAGATAGATGCCGCCGCCGAATACGTGTTAGATGGCATTGAAGGTTATCCGTTTCTTTACCGCAAATTGGTAATCGACGGGATGATGGTTTATCAAATGAATGAGTCAGGCCACCCTGAGATGGAACCCGCGCCGCACTATTTAGCGATGATCCGGGAGGGGTTAGCCGACTTCGATTTACCGACGGAGACGTTGGAGCAAAACTTAGGCAAAGGGCGCGCTTAAGAAGCGCGTCTAAAGGAGCGCAATGTTTTTCACTATCCTTTCCTACATTTGCATGGGCTATGCCACGCTCGTTATCCTATGCCTTCTTTATCTCGGAGTCAACTTCTACTTCGGGAGTGAGGAAAAAATCCGCCGGAGTTGGCTGTTCCGGTTCTTCGCGCGCTATTTCAAATTGATCCTCGGTATCAATCTGGTTCTTGCCGCCGTGACAGGGAGGTTTGGGTGGTTCGAGGTATTTCTCCTCTTATTTGCCGTCGTTTTTTACGGGTTGTGCATCTTGGGAGATGGGTATCTGGAACGGCTGGAAAAGAAGAACGACCCGGGTAATGATGATTATTGACAAGCATCGAGACCGGTAGGCGGGACATCCTTGTCCCGATAGGTGCATCAACAAAACGCATCGAGACCAGGAGGGCTCTCTTACGGGGAGGGCTCTGTAAACGGTGGCTTTTTGGTTGCATCTTCTCGGCGGAGATGTTATACTTATATGAGGGTATTTCATAAATGGCTCAACGTCGCGGAGGACAGGCCCCCGCGCTACGGTAAAAAAACGCCGCCCCTCACCGTAGGGCGAGGGCCTGTCCCTCGCCATGCGTTTTGGTGTCAGACCGCATCACTCCTGTAGGTCAGGATCGCCTGATCCTGACCCGTTCGGGAGCGGGCGCTCCCGAACTACAGAGGTGAGCCCGATGCGCCCCCCAAGGGGGATAAATTTATGAAACACCCTCAACGTTAATTCCTCTCGTTAAAAAGCGGAGAAGCCGATGTCCAGTAACGTGCAAGAAATTGAAATTCTCACTGCAGACGATGCCGAACTGATGCGCATCAGCCGCGAAGGCACGCTGTCACTAAACCTTACCGAAATGCAGGCGATTCAGTCTCACTTTCGCGCATTGGAACGCAAACCCACCGATGTCGAGATAGAGACGCTCGCGCAAACCTGGTCAGAACATTGCGTTCACAAAACCTTCAAAAGCATCATTCATTATACCGAACCCGGTAAAGCACCGGAACGAATCGATGGCTTGTTCCCGACGTTCATCCAACGCGCGACGGAAGAAATAGACAAGCCGTGGTGTGTCTCTGTCTTTTCGGACAACGCCGGCATCATCGAATTTGATGACACCTATAACCTCGTCTTTAAGGTAGAAACGCATAACCACCCTTCTGCAATTGAGCCGTATGGCGGCGCGGGCACCGGTATCGGGGGTGTGATTCGCGATTCACTCGGCACTGGCCTGGGCGCGAAGCCGATTTTGAACACCGATGTCTTCTGCTTCGGATTGCCGGATACGCCGGACGATGAATTGCCGAAAGGCACGCTCCATCCGAAACGTGTCTTTAAAGGAGTCGTCGCTGGCGTGCGCGATTACGGCAACCGGATGGGGATTCCCACGGCGAACGGCGCGATTTTATTTGACGAAGGCTACACGGCGAACCCCCTTGTCTTCTGCGGCAACGTCGGATTAATTCCCAAAAATAGATGCGAGAAATCGGTTGAACCGGGGGATCTCGTCGTCGCTATCGGTGGGCAAACCGGGCGCGACGGCATCCACGGCGCGACGTTCTCCTCCGCCGAATTGGACGATACTTCTGAAAGCCTCGGCAGCGTCGTCCAAATCGGCAATCCTATCATGGAGAAGAAAATCGTTGACGCGTTGTTACAGGCGCGCGACCGGAATCTCTATCGTTCCATCACCGATTGCGGCGCGGGAGGTTTTTCTTCTGCTGTCGGTGAGATGGGGCAAGATACCGGGGCGGAGGTGCATTTAGAACGAGTCTCCCTCAAATACGCAGGGCTCGCGCCGTGGGAGATCTGGTTATCCGAAGCGCAGGAACGAATGGTAGTCGCTGTGCCGCCGGAAAACCTTGAAGAATTGATGCAAATTTGCGAGGCAGAAGTCGTTGAGGCGACAGTCCTCGGCACGTTCACCGATACGCACAAACTCCAAGTTTTCTATGAAGGCGCGCTCGTCGCGGATTTGGACATGGAATTCCTGCACAACGGTATTCCGCAGCCTATCAAAGAAGCGGTGTGGGAACCCAAGTCCCCCGCATCCTCTGTCGATCCGATTTGTAACAGCGCGATGGCGAGTTCGACAGAAACCCTCTGTCGCCTCCTCGCGAGTCCAAACATCGCCAGCAAGGAGAGCGTTATCCGACAGTATGACCACGAGGTGCAGGGCAGCATCGTGCTGAAACCGCTTGTCGGCGTGGAAAACGATGGCCCGAGCGACGCGTGTATCGCCACTCCTGTCCTAGGCAGTCGGCAAGGCGTTATCGTTGCCAACGGTATCAACCCGAAATATAGCGCGATCGATCCCTATCATAGTGCCGCCGCTGCTATTGACGAGGCACTGCGTAATGTCATCGCTGTCGGGGGAACGCTTGAGAAAACGGCGTTACTAGACAATTTCTGTTGGGGTAATCCTGATAAACCAGACCGGCTCGGCGAATTAGTCCGCGCGGCGAGAGCGTGTTACGACATCGCCACCGCCTACGGCACGCCTTTCATCTCCGGCAAGGACAGTCTCTACAACGAATACCGCGACACGACAACGGGGGAGCAACGCGCTATTCCTGCAACCTTGCTCATCTCCGCTATTTGTGTTATTGAGGATGTCAACCGTGCCATCACGATGGATGTGAAATCTCCCGGCAACGCCATCTACATCGTCGGTAACACCTATCCGGAACTCGGCGGTTCACATTACAGCGCGTTATTGGGGACGGCGGTTCTGCAGGACGCGCCCATCGTCAGGCCAGACGAAGGTAAGTTAACGATGGAGACGCTCAGCACCGTCATTGATGATGGCTTGGTGCGTTCCTGCCACGACTGTTCCGAAGGCGGCATCGGCGTTGCGGCGGCTGAGATGGCGTTCGCCGGCGGATACGGCATGCACCTCAACCTTACCCACATCCCCGTAAGAGAGCTCCCGGGTCTCGACAACGATGTCCGCCTATTTTCAGAATCACAGAGCCGCTTTCTCGTGGAAATTGAACCGCAACACCGGGAAGTTTTTGAAACTCGCATGGCAAGCGTGCCGATAGGATGCCTCGGTTCCGTTACAGAAGGCGAGGCATTTATTGTCAATGGTGTAAAAGGGGAGCGTATTATTGAAACCGCGCTCAGCGTCCTCAAATCCGCGTGGCAGGGGACACTGCGCTAGGTAGACAAGGAAACGAAAATGAAAAAACCGAAAGTGCTTATCTTACGCACGGCGGGGACGAACTGCGATGCCGAAACCGATGCCGCTTTCCGACTTGCCGGTGCAGAAACTGCCTTAGTCCACATCCAACACCTTATTGATTCTGTAGGCGGAACCTCCCCGTCGCGAGTTCTTTTGTCGGATTATCAAATCTTGGCGATTCCCGGCGGTTTCTCCTATGGAGACGATATTTCCGCCGGTATTCTCCTCGCGACAGAGATGAAGCACAAACTCACGGATACCCTCACGCAATTCATCGCCGATGGCAAACTCATCATCGGGATATGCAACGGGTTTCAGGTGCTGGTAAAAGCGGGACTGCTCCCGAAAGCCGCCCCGGTAGGCGCGGTTTCCAAACTTAAGGGTAAGGACGAATGTGCATATCCTCCCGAAATGTCACAACAAGCCACCTTGGCAATGAATACCTCCGCCAGATTCGAGTGCCGCTGGGTAACACTGGAGACGCAGCAGAGCCCGTGCGTCTTTACGAGAGGTATCAAACAGCGTATCTATCTCCCGGTTGCGCACGCCGAGGGCAGATTCACTGCGCCGCCGGGGGTGATGGCGCAAATGGAAGCGAATCGGCAGGTTGTCTTCCGCTATGCGTCTGCCGAGTATCCGTGCAACCCCAACGGTTCCGATGCGAATATTGCCGGCATTTGCGATGCGACGGGGCGCATTTTCGGCATGATGCCGCATCCCGAACGGTTCCTCACCAAATGGAACCATCCTCGCTGGACGCGCGAAAATCTCCCGGAAGAAGGCGATGGCGTGGCGATTTTCAAAAACGCTGTCAATTACGCACGAACTTCGTAGTCAATTGAGAGGGTTTCATAACTCAAGAAACCGTCCGGTTACCGTAGCGCGGGGGCCCTCGGATGCCACACGCGCATCCGAGCGGGTTTCCCCCGCGAGCGTCCCGTAGGAGAGCTCTCCCGGTCTCGATGCAATAGACTCGTTCGGGTGCAGGCGCACCCGAACTACGGTCTTTTCCAAGGTCTGGGCACGGCGAGGGACAGGCCCTCGCCCTACGGTAAAGCGTGGCGTTTTTTTACCGTAGCGCGGGGGCCCTCGGATGCCACACGCGCATCCGAGCGGGTTTCCCCCGCGAGCGTCCCGTAGGGGAGCTCTCCCGGTCTTGATGCAATAGACTCGTTCGGGTGCAGGCGCACCCGAACTACGGTCTTTTCCAAAGTCCAGGCACGGCGAGGGACAGGCCCTCGCCCTACGGTAAAGCGTGGCGTTTTTTTACCGTAGCGCGGGGGCCTGTCCCCCGCGAGCGTCCCGAGAATATAAAAAACATGAGCCACAAATTAACCCGCAGTCTCCTCCCTTTCTATATGAAACTCCCTGTCTTTTGGGCGTTCATCGTTGTGTCGCTGCTGGGGCAGTTGCTCTGGATAGCCATCGTCTCGCAAGACCCGAGGATCGATCTGCGGTGGGCGATTTTTGGGTATGCCCTAGGCGTAATCCTCGGCTTTATGCAGGGAGAGTGGAACGCGCGGCTGTGGCAACGTTCCTATCTACAAGTTTTGAAACGGCAGTTAACCTTCTGGGAAGCGAGAGGCGCGAAAGGCTTAACATGTTATACCTGCCTCGCGCTCGGGCTGCCGATTGTGGCGAGTGTCTTTATCCGTTCGACCGAGGCGTTGGTGGGCATCCAATCCTACGTTTTCGGCTTCGTCGGCGCGATGAATGTGGCGTTGCTGTTGTGGGTGCGGCAAATTCCGAAGTAGTGGACAAATGAACCTTGATAAAAACCAGCGAAAAGCCGTGAACCACCTCGCAGGCCCCGCCATCGTCGTCGCTGGGCCTGGGAGTGGGAAAACCACGGTCATCACCGAACGTATCCTGAAACTCATCCACGCGCGCGATGTGCCGTCATCGGACATCCTCGCCATCGCCTTTAATAAGCAAGCGGTTGAAGAGATGGAGAACCGCGTCTCGGCGAGAAGTGCCGTTCCGGTTACCATCCGCACGCTGCACGCGTTTGGCAAAGATATTGTGATGGCGCACTACAAACGCGCCGGATTTGAAAGCCGCCCAGAAATTTGGGCTTCGCAGATCGACCAGGTTATTCTGGAAGAGCGGCGACAACTAGCGCGCGAAGCCGCTAATGCCAGCGTTGCTATCTATAAAATCGAATGCAAGGCTACTGGGAAGTGTTACATCGGGCAATCGATGAACCCGAAACGCCGGAGAATTGAACACTTCAGTCACTCCTCAAACGATAGGCTTCGGCAAGCCATCCGTGCTAGGGGGACGAATAGTTTCGATTTTGAGGTGCTGGAGTGGGTTGCCGGGCGCGCTGCAAACCGCCGCGAGGCGCATTGGATTTCGGTTTACAGAAACCGTTCCGGTGTATTCAATCGCGCCGATCCGTTGCGCGAACGATATAGCAATCAACTCATGCTGGAGATGTTCTGCCAGCATTTCGGCATCGTTTATACCGCACATCTTGATAAAGAGCCCGATTTTGAGGATCTTCGCGCCCAGTTTGACACGATAAAAGAGAAGGTAATGCTCGCCAAACGGCAGGTTGAAACCGGGCTGTTCGACCCGAGTTCTCTCGCTGACCGGGTCGCCCGCGTCTTCGCCGAAAAATACGAGAACGTCAAAACAGAAGCGAACGCCATTGACTTTGAGGACATGCTTATCTACGCTGCGAACCTCCTTGAAACTTGCCCTGATTTACGCGAGATTTACGTGGATAAATATCCGTATGTGTTGGTGGATGAGTTTCAGGATATCGCGCCCACCGATTTCCGTATTATTTCGCTGTTATCTGAGAATCTGTTTGCAGTCGGTGACGATGACCAGGCGATTTACGGCTTCCGCGGCGGCGATTCGACGATTATGCAAGCGTTCGCGAACCGCCGCGATGTGAAAAAATATGAAATCACGCGCAATTACCGTTCCACGTCTACCATCGTTGAGCATGCCCGGGGCTTAATTGAGAGAAACGTGCCGCGCATCAGGAAAAACCTCCGTGCCCAAAATCCGAGACAATTCCAGATAAAATCCGTGGAGACGACACCTGAAACGCTCGCCGAAGTCCTATTAGCAGAATTGGCAGTGCCGCGGGAGACAGCCATCCTTGCGCGCACCAACTACGAAGTCGGTGAAATCAAACAGATTCTCCGCCGCTCGGGCATCCAAAGCGCGCACACCGACTTGATCGAGATAACCACTATCCACAAAGCGAAAGGACGTGAATACGAGCGAGTGATTCTCGTCCAAAACACGCTTGGGCGGTATTTCCCGCGTCGTGACGATGATATTGAAGAGGAACGGCGCGAACGGCGCGTCTTCTACGTCGCGACGACACGCGCGAAGCGAGAATTAGTTGTGCTTGGCGGGAATTACCTGTTCATATCGGAGTTTACGGATATCCGTAAAAATGTGGGATATTACCTGCGGCAGTTTGCGTATTGGCGCGCGAGGCGGAAATTGGAGAAGGGTTAGGTTAGTCGCGGGGGACAGGCCCCCGCGCTACGGTAAAAATAACGCCGCCCTTTCACCGTAGGGCGAGGGCCTGTCCCTCGCCATCGTTCGCGCTACGGAAAAAACGTCTCTCCTTTCTCTTCAGGTCCTAAAGGACCTAAGAACGATGTCCGAAAAAACGGCGCGCGCGGTACCGTAGGGCGAGGGCCTGTCCCTCGCCATCGTTCATGTACGCGCACTCCAACGATCGCGGGGGACAGGCCCCCGCGCTACGGGCGAAGAAAAGCCCTACGGAAAAATCAAGACCAGGAGGTCTCTCCTACCGAACGCATCAAAATATGAAACACCCTCGGTTAAGTATCACACGCTGCGAAAAAAGATTTGACATTTTGGCAATTTTGTGGTATACTATATATTATTGAGAATCAGAGAGTAACGCGCAGTTTTTGCTCGCGTCCAAACCCGTAACTTGATGATGGAGATAGTCAATTTGTAGACAGGATGTTTTTCCTGACATTCGGTGCTGCAACTCCGGAGAGTTCATTCGCAGGAGATAAAACGATGAAGATTACGCAATTTACAATGGAAGAGGTCCGCTGTTTTAGCGAACGCCAGACGCTGGAAATTCGGCCCCTCACGTTCCTAGTCGGCGAGAACAGCACCGGCAAGACGACAGCACTCGCGTGTTTCCACGTGTTGGCAAACTATTTGCGGCGTGAGGGAGTGGATTTTAATTCGCATCCCTATTCGATGGGCACCTTCAAGGACATCGTCAGGAACAGCCGGAAAAAAGAGAAGGCGTTTAAGTTGGGTATTGCTTATGAACATGCCAACGAAACTGTTGAGTGGACAGTCGAATTTGTCCAAAAAAATGAACGCATTGAACCTGTAGTGAATTCAATCGCGATAAAATTCACTGATGGCGAAATCGTTTTTGAAATCGAAGATAAGCACGAAATGCATTCGTGTTTGACTACCTTTGATGAAAAACGAAATCAGTACCGAATAGTTTGTAGCCCTGATTTTTCCACACTGCTGGGATTGGGTGTCTTTTTACGTTTTTTAGAAGCACCCGCTGAGGGTAAAATTGCCCTAGAAAAGTATTTGGCAGCGCGTGAAGGGGCTACAAGCACCCTATACGGGCCGTGGACAATTTGGGAACCCCTCGGTGTATTTAGCACCGCCCCGATTCGCTCTAAACCCGAACGCACCTATGATCCGACACGCGAATTCAGCAATCCCGGAGGTAGCGATGTTCCGATGCAGTTGATGCGAATAGCAGCAACTGAAAAAGACGATTGGCCGGTACTGAAAGAGTTGTTAGTCGAATTTGGCAAGATTTCTGGCTTGTTTCAGAACATAGAGGTAAAGAATCTTGGAGGTTCCTTGGCTAACCCGTTCCAATTGAAATTCAAAGTCAGGGGCCCTAACGCAAATCTCATTGATGTCGGCTACGGTGTCAGTCAAATTTTGCCGGTTTTGGTGCATATTTTAAATCCTGAGGTGCTAAGTAGAGTTCGTCCCATTTATAGCACCTACCCGTTTTTCTTGTTACAGCAACCCGAAGTCCACTTGCATCCCCGAGCGCAGGCGGAGTTCACCTCGTTACTCGTTCAGTTGGCAAGCACGAGTAACCGGTCGTTCATCATTGAGACGCACAGCGACTATATGATCGATCGGGCGCGCATCGACATCCGAAAGGGGCACATTCGGCACGAAGACGTGTCCCTCATCTATTTTGAACCGAAACGGAATACCGTCAAGGTGCATAACATCAGTTTTGATGAGATGGGCAACCTAGTCGGTGTCCCAGCGCATTATCGGGATTTTTTCCTGAAAGAGAGCGACCGGCTCATGGGTTTTGAGGATTAAACGATGGACATTATTTTAGATGCCGACACTTTTCAGCAATTCATGGATGCGGACAACGCTGAGATGAAGTTGATTATGCGGAAGTGGTTATTTAAACGGAACGGCAAGATCGCTTATTATCCTACGGGGAAATTGGAACCGGGGAGAAAAAGAGGCGGTCCGGAAGATCTGTGGATGAAGGAGCAAATCCGGGCGGGTAGAGTCCGACAAGCCACACGTGATGAGGTGGAAAAGGCAGAGAAGGAGGCTTGGGAGGCAACGCGCGAATTGGAAAACTCGCCGGAAATCGTGGCGAGTTTAGCTCGGGCAGAGGCAGATATCAAAGCGGGGCGGCTCAAGAGCTGGAACGATGTTAAACGCGACGTTTGAAATTCAACTCACGAACGAAGCCGGCACCCATTACGACAGGCTAGATGACAAGATGAAGCGGCGCGTCAACAAAGCGTTTGATATGTTAATGGAGG
The DNA here is from genome assembly GCA_965242965.1 of Candidatus Poribacteria bacterium. Taxonomy (GTDB): domain Bacteria; phylum Poribacteria; class WGA-4E; order WGA-4E; family WGA-3G; genus AGPOR5. The sequence goes on from OZ251518.1 coordinate 814,136, forward strand.
ATCCTTTTTTCGGAAATAATATCAAGAAGCTTAAGGGAAAGCATACGGGACAATACCGTTACCGTGTCGGTAGTTATCGGATTATTTATAGCATAGACACCGAACGGCGTAAGTGCACTGTCAGCGGCATCCATCGGCGTAAAAGGGCATACCGCTAGGTGCAACATGTTTCTCGTTGGCATGTCTGCGGAAGATTTTCCGTTTTTTGGGAATTTCCAGAGAAAAAACTTTGACATGTATCCACATTTAGTGTATAATTAACATCAACATCATTCGGTTTCCGGTCGCCCCAACACGCGGTTCAAAAGGGGTTTGCACACCTGTCGCATCCCCAACCGATTGAAGAGGAGGTGCATGTTGTGAGATTATCAGAAGACAAACAGGTCGTCGGGGCTCTCAATCAAATTCTGGAGGAGTATCCTTATCTAGAATATGATGAACAGCGGCCTCAACGCGATAGCAGTTTTGGCGGCCTCCATATTAAGGTCCGTCCAAAAGCGGAACGTAATGTTCAGGTTATCTGGGACATTCGTGAAAAATTAAAGCGCGCCACTCACCGGGACTATTTTTTCACCTACGGCGGCAGCTATTCGGGCGCGGATAATCTTGATGCGGCCTGGACATATTTCACCTTGCGGGAATTCTAGGACTCGGTGATACAAAATTAACCCTCAGAGAACTGAAGAAGTCACTCTCGGTCGCTGAGGGTTAATTTCGCGGCAGATATACCCGTATGTGCAGCCATTATCCGAGTAAATCTGCAATTTCGGAAATGTCAAAATTGACGAGGCTACGGAAAAGATGCTCAACAATTTTTCAGACTGACGATGAGCGCGATGAGTCCGCTGATAGCCCCAACGAGACTAAGGACAAGCGTCCAAAGGGAGCGATTCTTTGAAGACGCTTCAGAATGTCCTTCCAATTTCCCTTTATTTTCGATCAACTTTTTCACGTCTTGCTCAATCACAGCGAGACGATTTTCAATGCGGTCCATCCACCGAAAAATTATATCCCAAAATTTATTGTCCCCAGAATTATTGTCCATTATCCCCTCCTTACCAAATAGCATGCAACTGATGCATGCCTTGGAAAGAGGATACCTTATTCCAGTCCGTTTGTCAAGGCAATTCTGGGGCACGTCTGCGGAAGGATTCCCGTTTTTAGAGATTTCCAAAGAAAAAACTTGACAATTCATCACGTTTTGCGTATAATCTACAACATCATTCGGTTTTCGGTTCCCCGCACGCGGCTCAAAAAGGGAACCGCGCAACCGCCGCACCCACCGGATAACGAAATCATTGTAATAACTCAAGATAGCAAACAGCTATCTCGTCTTTCACTTCCGAGGCAGATGCCTGGGAGGCACCCTATACCCGGCAGAGCACCACAGTTTTGCTCCGCCACATTTACAAATATGAATGTGATAAAATATCCGAACCAACACTTGCTTTACAAAGCCATCTACCAGATTTACTTCCCTGCCATCCGGCCGTTTATGGCCCGGGTCTTAGTGGCACTTCCGAATCGGGAAGGAGAAGTCTCAATCCAAAACGAGGCTGATATAGATATTAAGGATGTCCCTCATCTTTTCCGAAAGTTCTGGGCTCCGCCTGAGCATGTCCTGCTCCGCAACCCCGGGGTAGTCTACTTCGAGTCCCTTTTCGACCGGAATAAGGACGTTCGGAGCACGATAGGGATAATAGGAGAAGCACGAAATCTCGTCGCGCATCCTGATACCCAAGACATCGATCCGGAATATGCGAGAGCGCGGCTGTATGACATCGCCGAGGTGCTCGGGTTCATCCACGCCGCCGAAGAAAAACTCGTCGTCCTCACTCTCCGCGATGAACTTATCCGTAACACCAGCGGACTGCCATTATCGCCAAGCGAGCCGCCACAAATAAGCGTTACGCCTTTTGCTGTGGCTCCGCCGGAGGAATCCCCGGCACCTATCTCTTTGCCTCACGTCGCGGAGAGTCGTCAGGACATTGTGCCGATGCACAACGCGAATGAACATTTAGAGTTGGCCCCCGAACTCCCGTTGATTTGGGACACAATTGCCGATGCTTATAACAACCTGACACCTGTCCGAGGTGTCGTGAAAAGACTTCGCCCTTTTGGCGCGTTTGTGAACCTCGGTGGGGTTGAGGGGTTGGTTCCCAAGTCTGAATTGACGTGGAATTGGAAGCGCATTGAGCATCCGTCGAAAGTCGTCTCTGTCGGCGATGAAGTTGAAGCCCTGGTTATCCGGGTTGATCGGGAGAAGCAGGAAATCTCGTTGAGTATGAAACAAATGACGCGAGATCCGTGGCTAGACGCTGAGGAGAAATACCCGGTCGGCGCAATAGTGCAAGGCACGGTTGTTAACGCAGTCAGTTATGGCGCGTTCCTTCAGTTAGAAGATGGCGTTGCGGGGCTCATTCACATCACCGAGATGGCTTGGGAACGCGTTAGACATCCTTCTGAAGTCGTTTCAGTTGGCGAACGGGTTGATGCTGTGGTGCTTGAAATCTCTAATCTAGATAGACGGATTTCGTTTGGACTAAGACAGTTGCAACCGAATCCCTAGGTGCTATGCCGCGCAAAGGTAGCGGGCGGCCTCAGTATGCCAAACACCCCATCCACCCAGAAACAGTTTTACTTCCTCACCTTCACGCACACGGTGTTAGATTCCTACGCGACGCTATTATCGCATCTGCTGCCGCTCCTGTTGGCAAAACTCGTCACAACGGCGGCGCGGAATAGTTTCGCCGGCACGCTTGTCTCTGTCTACAGCGTCTTCAGTTCGTTAGGACAAATCCTCTTCGGATGGCTGTCCGACCGGGTGCGGACGCTCCATTTCTTGACGTTCGGCGTTTTACTCACCGCAGTCTGTCTAAGTCTATTAGGACTCGCGCCTTCCAAGCTGAGCGTGTATCTACTACTCGCTGTCGGCGGCCTCGGAGTCGCCGCCTTTCATCCGCAGGCGACGACTTACGCTGGCGCGCTCGCGAAGGAAGGGAGAGGGTTAGGCATCTCCATTTTCCTCACCGGCGGGAATATCGGCCGCGCTCTCGGGCCGCTGGCACTGATGGCCATCCCGTATCGGTTCGGGTTGGAATCACTCGCCTGGGGGATGATACTTGGCGTTATCGTGGCATTGTTCGTGCCAAAAGTGTTGCGCGATGCAAGTCATTTTAACGTTTCTGTTGATGACGACGATAGAGAAATCGGCGCGCCACTGCCACCGCTCCGACGCGGCATCCTTTTGCCGCTCACTGTGCTTTTCATTATCGCCGCGTTCCGAACGGTGACAGCCGTCGGGTTAGAGAGTTTCCTATCCATTTATCTCGATAACCAAAACTATCCAGACCAGGTTCGCTCGCTCATCATCGCGCTTTTTATCTTTGCCGGTTCAGTGGGTATCATGGGTGGCGGTTGGATTTCCAATCGGGTGAACACCTATGTGCTGTTGCTCTTGTCGCTACTCGGCGCGCCGCCGCTGCTCTACGCGTCGCTTCATTCTGATGGTGTGCTATTCCTCGTTTTCCTATTTTTAGGCAACGTCATCCTCGCGAGTTCGATCACGATTAACATCGTGCTTGCGCAGATGCTTTTGCGGGGACGTGAAAACATAGCGTCCAGTCTGATGATGGGCGCGGCTTGGGGTGTCGGCGGGGTGTTGAATAAACTGGTGGGCGTGCTAGGGGACAGGTTTGGGTTGCCTATCGTGTTAGATGGGTTGGTAATGTTGCCGCTATTGATGGCACCGCTCCTGATTCTCCTCCGCGATGAACCGGATTTGTCAAAGCCCCCGAAATAGGGGAGAACGTCGTGCTATCCCAGCGCGGGGGCCTGTCCCCCGCGAATATCGCTATCTCTACCGTAGCGCGGGGGCCTGTCCCCCGCGAACATCGTGCTACGAAGATCGCAGCGCGGGGGCCTGTCCCCCGCGAGTGTTCGCTATCTCTACCGTAACGCGGGGGCCTGTCCCCCGCGAACATCGCGCTACGAGAAACGCCGTTAAACGCGAACCATCAAAAACGCCACAACAAACTCAGAAAATGCGTATTGATAATATCGCCGATGAGGAGCGCGTAATCAAGGCGGAACTGACGCAACTGCACCCCCACGCCGCTCGTCAACCCACCGGAGCGATAACCCATCCGGAGTGCCAACGGCGCGCTGAGGTGATATTCCGCGCCGAGGTGCGTTTGCCCGCCATAGCGTCCCTGCCACTGATAGGAGACGATGAGTTCCCGGTTGAAAACGCGACGGTTAGAATACGCCAGCCCGAGGTTCACATTCGCCGGAATCGACTCTTTGTAAGTTGCAAACGGCGTGTTCCACGTCAGCGTCGTCTGTGAGATGTCTTGCCAATTGATGCCGAATGCGAAACTGCCGACTTGCAAACCAAAAAGCGCGTTGAGATCTGGGATACGGATGAGCATCCCGGCATCAAATCCATAGCCGCTGCTGCCGTAATTGTAGATTGCAGCAGATGCCTCGTCTAGACTGCCCCCATCGTTGATGCGCTGCGAAATCCACTTCGTGTTAAGCCCAATGAGGAACTCTGGCGGCAACGACTCTCTCCCGAAATTATCCCACCACGATTGACTGACGACGAACCGCTTCGCGAGGGTAAGGACATACGCGTTTTCGCTATCGCTGAGGTAACCTGTCGGGATAAAATCTTGCTCTTTCGGACGCAGTCGCTCAATGTTTTTCCGTGCATCTGCGCTGATATTTTCGTCAAACGCAGGAATAGTCGGGTAAATCGGAATATCGTCAATCCCGGCGCGAATCCACGAAACCCCAACGGCGAGGTTCGGGACGATGTGCCGAACGCCGCTCACATAGTTAAACGCGCCTAACCCCGAACGCCGGGCGGCGTGCATCAAACAGACTTGATTGGCGGTGGCAGTGCCACCTTCCGCTGTCGTTGCTTGTTGACGTGCAACGCTTGCGATGCCTGCAGGATTCCAGTAGGTTGCCGTGGCATCGTCCGCGATGCTGACATAGGCACCGCCGAGCCCGAGGGCGCGGCCGCCAACGCCGTTCGTCAAAAAATCCCCGGTATAGTTTTCCGCTGATGCCGCTAAAACGGCGATGCAACTCCAGCCGATCAGCAGCAGAATTTTCTTAGCCAATGCTTTCTGTTTCCTTCTCGTTTTTTGGATAAACCTAACGCTTAATCCCAGATTAACTGAGGGTGTTTCATCTATCAATGCCTTCCCAGTAGGAGAGACCTCCTGGTCTCGATGCAATACCGTAGGTGCTCCCTCCGGGTCTTGATTTTCCCGTAGCGCGGGGGCCCTCGGATGCCATCCGCGCATCCGAGCGGGTTTCCCCCGCGAGCGTTGGATTGCGCGAGCGATGGCGAGGGACAGGCCCTCGCCCTACGGTGAGGGACAGGCGTTTTTTCCCGTAGCGCGGGGGCCCTCGGATGCCATCCGCGCATCCGAGCGGGTTTCCCCCGCGAGCGTTGGATTGCGCGAGCGATGGCGAGGGACAGGCCCTCGCCCTACGGTGAGGGACAGGCGTTTTTTCTCGTAGCGCGGGGGCCCTCGCCTTACGACGAAGGGGACCTTCTGCCGCCGCGGTCCCGGTAGGCGCGCCTCCCTAATGCATCGAGACCAGGAGGTCTCTCCTACGGGAAAATCACGACCTGGGGTGCCTACCGGGCGTGTTCCATCCGATTCAACTCAAAAGCGTTCCAATAGTATTGATACTTCGTGGAATGCCAATCGGCGTAAATCTCATCCCAACCCATCCGATTAAAATGCGGCAGTAACGAACCCTCCGTGACAGGCTTGGAGCCTCCCTGATACCGGTAATCCACCGAGAGGCGAATCCGTTCTGCTGTCTGATTCGGCAGTGCCTTATGCACGGTGTGGCTATGAAAGAAGAGCGCGTCGCCGAGCGCGAAATCTCCCGCCACCCACTCAAGGCCGTCTGCCTCCAACGGCGCGGTATCAATGCCGAGTCCGCCTGCGCCGTGTGCCGGCTTCACCGGGAATATACCGAACCGATGTGAACCAGCAAGCACTGACAACCCACCTAACTCTTCCGGGCACGCGCCGAGCGGAATCCACCCCGTGTAGGTATCTTCCGTGCCGCGGATGTGGATGTAATCCTGATGCGCGGGGGTTGTATATTTAGTGTTTTCTGGGAACATAATTCTTCCAATATTCCGCGGATGCACGAGCGTCTTCTCGCCGAATAGCTTGTCGCATACGTCCAAAATCGCCGGGTGATGCGCGAAGGCGTGGAACGATTCAAGCCGTTGGAATTTGTCTAAAACGGGCCAATATCCGTCATCGCCTTCCATGAAAGGCGTGCTGGTGCGGATAGCGTCCATCAGGTTTTCGCCGCCTTCTACCCATCCGTGGCGGTGGCAGATTTCTAGGAAATCTCGCCGCAGATTGAGGATAGACTCGGCATCAATGAGCCCGCGGAAGTAGAGGTAGCCGTCTTGTCTCGCCTGCTCTCGCAGTTTCTCGGCATCCTCTATCAGTGGATTTGAGACGGTAAAGGGTTTGATTTGTGTCATCGTGTTCTCCTTATCAAATTCTCTATCAATTATACCATCAAAACCGATGGTGTGTCAACAAAATTGTTGCCGCCGCAAAATTTCCTTGCGCTCTTCTCCGTTTTCAGGTAAACTATGATGAATTCCATTGACGAGGCACGCTCGCGATGCTATTTATTTTTTTTGTCGTCCTCATCCCGATTGCGGTTTGGCTGGTTTTGCATTTCGTATCCCGGCGCGAGGCGGATGACGAAGCACTCCCGAAAGTCCCGATGGAGGTGTGCGCGCTCTGCCAAAACGAATTCCCGATGGAGCAGCTGCTTGAAAAAGAGGTGGGCGGCTACGGCAGAGTCTACTGTTTCTGTGGGCAATGCATTGAGAATTTAAACCGCGAATATCAAGAGACGCGCGCTCACAGCACGCCTACCGAACACACCGAAACCGAATAGGATAGGATGCCGGTAGGAGGGACATCCCTGTCCCGATACGAACTAGTAGGAGGGACATCCTTGTCCCGATACGAACCAGTAGGAGGGACATCCCTGTCCCGATACGAACCAGTAGGAGGGACATCCCTGTCCCGATACGAAGAGGAGATTTTTCTATGTATGATTTGATAACCTTTGGCGAAGCGATGATTCGCCTGACAGCACCAGAGTTTATGCGGCTTGAGCAGACAGACACTCTCTCGATTACCGCTGGCGGCGCGGAGATGAATGTTGCCGTGAACGCCGCACAACTCGGCTTGAAAACCGCCTGGGTATCGAGGCTTGTTGACAATTGGAGTGGCCGCTATATCCGCAACAAAGGCCGCGAACTCGGCGTGGATATGTCCAACATCGTTTGGGTGGATTTTGACGGTGTTGGATTGGAACGCAACGGATTTTATCACTTGGAATTAGGCGCGGGACCGCGTGCCAGCAGCGTCACTTACGATAGAGCATATTCGGCGATGTCCAACGTGCAACTCGGCGAGATTGACTGGGCATCCATTTTTAGTGGCGCGCGATGGTTTCACCTCAGCGGGATAACACCGGCGTTGTCGGAATCGGCGGCGGCTGTCGCGGCAGAGGCATTGCAGGCAGCGCGTGCAGCGGGAGTCAAAACCAGTTACGATCTGAACTTCCGCTCTAAATTGTGGAGCGCAGAACAGGCGCAAGCGGCGAACCGGCCGATGATGGAGCATGTCTCTGTCCTCATTGGTAACGAAGAGGATTTCGAGAAATCCCTCGGCTTCGCAGCCGAAGGCACGACAGAAGCATACAGCAAGCTTGAACCCGACAGTTACAAAAACGTCGCGCAGCGTGTCAAGGACGCGTTCCCGAACATCGAGATAATCGGCACGACGCTACGCGATGCCAAAACCGGCTGGCTCAATGACTGGCGCACCTTGCTTTTCGATGGCGAGGAATTCTACCTCTCGCGCATCTACGAAGATTTAGAATTAGTAGACAGGGTTGGCGGCGGCGATAGTTTCTCGGCGGGATTAATTTACAGCCTGCTGAACGGAAAATCGCCGCAGGCTTCTGTCGATTTCGCGGGCGGCTATTCCGCCTTAGCGCACACTTTCCCCGGCGATTTCAATTGGGCAACCGCCGAGGAGGCAGAGAAAGCGATGCAGGCAGGCGGCGTTCGGATTAGCCGTTAAGGCTTGTTATCCGCAGGCGGGAACGCGAGTTCCCGCCATGCCTTCTGCCTGCATTTCAAGCCGTTTGAACCTCGGTAAACGAAAGCATATTTGCCTTACCGCATCCTAAAATTGCATCTTGAACGAAAGTGGTTGCATTGAGAATCTCAATGCCGATGAGTTCACCCGCCTCGTTCAATTCCGCCGTGATGTCAGGGCTCAGTTCAAGACTGCCTCTTTCTGGTCCTTCCGAAATCACGAGGTGTAATATGTCTTCTTGTTCAAAATATCTCAACTTTGCCTTAGTCAACGGTATACCTCCCCATAGAAAAGCGAGGGGGGCGCATCGGGCCCACCTCTGTAGTTCGGGAGCACCCGCTCCCGAACGGTTCAGGATCGCTTGGCAGGTATGCCAGAGCTTCAGACGATCCTGACCTACAGGGGTGAGTCTGTCAGCCAAACGCACGGCGAGGGCCTGTCCATCGCCCTACGCGGAAGGGGGCCGTTTTTCGACCAAGAAACCCTCCTGGTACCGTAGCGCGGGGGCCTGTCCCCCGCGAACATCCGGTAGACCGCAGCATGGCGAGGGCCTGTCCCTCGCCCTACGTGAAGCGGCGGCGTTTTTTTCACCGCATCGCGGGGGACTGTCGCCGCGACGTTGAGCGATTTATGAAACACCCTCATAGGAATGGAAGACTGCAACCGGAGAGTTCGGCTACGCATCGTCTTCCTGCACTTCGTCGCGCTCGGGGGCATACAAGCGGTAAATCCCACGTCTTACCCACCAATAATATTGGTAGGCCCCGGGATGATAAACGTATGACCGCACATTGGGACATCCTGCATTAAGCTGCCCCTGCAATGTACGAGAATTGAAATTGGGATACTCCTGCCTGACATGTGCCAGGAGCTCTCTGGGCGTAAATTCAACGTTTGTGTCTCCATCTGTGAGTTCACGCGCTGCTTCCAACACCACATCTCTTACCAAGCGGTCATCCGACCACCGAACTGAAATGCTGGAGGCTATGCTTCCACCTGTTGAGGGGTTGTCGCTTGACTGCGGCGGGGTTTGGGGAGTCGCCCGCAGCAGAACTTTGAGGGTGGCGTTTTCTTCTCCTCCAACCTTCGCTTCCGTAGTGACGAGCACATCTTCCAATTCGGTTTCAAAGGTTGAAACAACTATACAGTTAATGTCCATGTCATGCGAGTCCCGGAGAAATTGGCACACCTTCAGGATCCTATCCGGAATTCTCTGCGCTATGATGAATAAGCGCAAACTCCGATTTAACGGCGGAACCTCGTCGGTGTCAAACTCTTCGCAAAAAGCGGCTTGAAATTTACCGCGTGTCTGGGAATAAGCATCCCCTAACTGGTGAATCTCCTCGTCGGTAAGCGTCTTTGCCCAAGCCGCATATTCCAGCAGCTGCGCTACGACTTCACGTGGAGCCTTGTCCTTCTTTAGCTCGACAATGACAAGATTTCCTTCAATGTCAACGCCGAGCAGGTCGGGAAAGACGGTGGTGCTTTCAACTGTCGCACTGGTTTGTCTGCCAATCCAGATGAGAGACTCGCCGGTAAGTGCCCACGGGCTATTTTCTAGCCAATTCTCCAGATGGCTTTCCAATTCAATAGCCTTTTCATTCGCGATGACGAGCCTCGCGTCGGCACCGTCACCTTCTAATCTAAACAGAGACATTGTTTCCTCCATAGGCGGAGTTCTTGGCACCTCGCGCGCAAGCGCGGCTTGCCAAAACCCCGCAATTTTCGTTTGTGAATTTCATAACGGCAAGTTAACAAGCAACCACATAATCCTGCTAATCTTACTAATCTTGGCCATCCTGCTTCAGATTACGTATGCCGCAGTGCGTCAATCGGTGCCATCTTCGCCGCTTGACTCGCAGGATAGTAACCGAAGAAAATGCCCACCGCCGCCGCCGCCCCAACCGCAGTCAGCACCGACTTTAAGGTAATGACGGATGGCCATTGAAAGCCGAAGAACTTCCCAACTACCCACGCGAAACCTTGTCCGGTAATCGCGCCTAGCACAATGCCTAGCAGACTGCCGACGAGGCACAGAATCACCGACTCTGTCAGGAATTGGATGCGAATGTCGAACGACTTCGCGCCGACTGCTTTCCGAAGCCCAATCTCCGGAATCCGTTCTGTCACCGAGACGAGCATGATGTTCAGGATACCGATGCCGGCGACAATCAAGGCGACGGAGGCGATGATAACCAGCACCATTTCTATGACGAAAATCGTCTGTTTTGCGGACTTAATGCCCTGCTTCGCCGACCAGGTGCGGAAAAACGTGTCATCCCCGCTGTGGTTGCGCCGCAAAATGGTTTTCACCTCTTTGAGTGCCTGTTCGACTACCGCCGGGCTTTTCGCGCGCGCCATGATAGCGCCGACGTTTTTGCTACCCCAAAATCGGTTTTGGGCTGTGGTAATCGGAATGAATATCATGTTGTCGTCACTTCTACCCTCCTCTAACCCATCGCCGCGGCTCTCCATAACGCCGACGACGGTGAAGCGTCTGCCGTTAATCGCGACCTCCTTGCCGAGCGGGTCCGCGCCTTTAAACTGCTCCTCCCAAACTTTTGAGCCGATGACACAGACTTTCGTCCAGAAACTCATGTCTGAATCGGCGAGGAATCTACCGTATTGGGTTTTCCACTGGCGCACCTCTTGGTATTCGCGCGTCGTCGCACGCATATAGGTTTCCCGATGTCGCCCATCAACTTTGAAATCAATGTAATAACTCGTCTCCACGGTGGCGAATTCCACGGAGGGGCATTCTTCCCGAATTGCGCGCAAGTCGCGCATTTCCAATTTATGCGGACTCGTATTGCGCCGCCAACGGCCGTTCACCTCAACCCAACCGGGCCGGTAAACGCCGAACATACTGGGTCCGCCGATTTTCTCGATTTCCGACATGATGAGTCTTTCCGCGCCTGCGCCGATGGACATCATCGCAATCACGCCCGCGATGCCGATCATGATGCCTAAAAGCGTTAAGAGGGTGCGAAGTTTGCTTGCGCCCAGCACGGAAAACGCCGAGATAAAATTTTCAAGGAGTTTCATGTTTCTCTATTTTCCTTGCATGAATTCCCGAAGGCTGCTAAACTATGTATGAGACGCGCCCTCGCGAATTAACGTTTGATAGTAGTATACCATAAAAATTTTGACGATGCAAGTTTTTAATTTTTATCTCGGTAGACGCGGTTTGTAACCGCGCGTTTTGGAGATGCACGCTTGCAAAGCGAATTTTGAAGGCAGATGACTCGTGGACACAAATCGCTCACATATCCCTAGCGGCACCGTGCTTCAATGGCCCGGGGCGCAAAAACCGGCGGTGCCACGGGGCATGCGCGCATGGATACAACTGCCTTCCGCCTTGCTGCAGACACGCTATCGGTTAAAGGCGATAGAACGAACCTTCGGAGAAGCCGAGGACGCGTGGATAATTCAGTCAGTGCTTCGACAGTGGGAAGCGCAGGAACATGAATTTCATGAGCACTATCTCATCGCACAGCCGCATGCAGGCGAACCGTGCTATCAGATCAGCGAGTATGTGCAGCGATGCGTAGCAGGCGAACTTGCCATCGCGGAACGGTTGCGCGGGAGAACCGTGCTACACCTCTACCAAACCGAAGGACAAGGCACGCGAGATCTGTTGAGTGCAAACGGCGTTTCGGTATTCATAAAACAGGTGCTGATGCCTTATCTCAACGCACACGGGAAAGCGTCCCTCATCGGTTTCGCGTGCGAATTGCCGCGGTTTCTATCCATCTTGGATTCAGAGGCCGATTCGGTGCCGTGGAGCCGGACGTTGGAAGACGCTGTTCAGGCATACTTGCCGCTCGTCTTTTATGAAACTTACGACTCCGCGGCGGTTCGGAACGCGTTTTGGCGCGCGGTGACGAAGCAATTCGCGAGTTGCTTCCTCGCGGGCGTGCGCGATTTTTGTCATCAAGAGGGATTACGGTTCGCTGTGAGTATCTCGGAAAGTGCTAGAACGTTAGAATTTGAACTAGGCGCGATGCTGACGGCGGTGGACTGTCCGATACTCCATCTGTCTAATGAACGGAAAGCGCGCTTGCAACGCGCGACTGCAGGCGGCACGGCAAGGCGTTTTGTCGTCTCCCAGTGGGTTTCTGGGAACGCGCGCTACGCGGGGCTCTCGCGGAAAGGTTCAGGACAACTGCAGCAGACGCTGCAAGATGTTGCCCTCGGTTTTAACCTCTCGGTTTCCGAAAAACCGCCGCCAATGTGTGAGGACTTGTTGGCAATTGGGCATCCGAAGCGGCAGCTGTTGATGCTCGCACCGACGCAGAGTCTCTGGACGAAACCTGATGAGAAGCAGTGGAATTATCTGACGAAAGCGTGGGGGTGGCTGTGCCAAACGGTATCGCAGTTGGGATACGATTTTCGGATTGTCTCTGAAGGAGAACTGCGTTTGGCAACGGTAGATAAGAGATGTCGCGGGCTCTATTTTACCGATTCAGCTGCTGTTTATCGCATCGTCCTGCTGCCGAGTTGCATCTCGCTGCAGGAAGAGACGGTGGACTGCCTGCGCGCATTCACAAAAGCGAAGGGACAGTTGATAGCGAACGAACCGGTGCCGTATCTGCTCAACGGACGCATCGGGCTGAAGCCGTATCCGCTGGAACGACTTATTTATGGGCGGCGGACAACTATCCTCCGCGGTCCGCCCGATGAACGGGCGGCGGCACTCAAAAAGTATCTCCGAAAACGGGTAACCCGTGTTATTTCGGTGTATGCAAAACCGATGAACGAACCGACACTGGCACTCCGGTGTCAGCACCGAGTGACTGAAACGTCAGATCTGTTCTATCTCTACAATGCGGCGCGTGAACCGATTGATGTCTTAATTGAGATGCGCGGTGCTTCGGAGAGTGTGCAGGAATGTTGTTTGCTGGCAGGCACGAAAACCGCCTCTGATTTTTGGCTTGCCGATGGAAAAACGTATCTGCATTGCGCATTCGCGCCTGAACAGGCGAGGTTTTTGGTGCGTAGAAAAAGGAGGGAACAATGACTGGAGGCCATATCTTTGTTGAATGTTTGAAAGCACAAGGCGTTGAGGTAATCTTCGGATTGCCGGGAAACCACCTTGACACTGTCTATGAGGCGTTATATTACAACCAAGACAGCATCCGCCACTACGTCACGCGGCACGAGGGCGGCACGGCGTTCATGGCAGATGGCTATGCCCGCGCCACCGGCGATGTCGGTGTGTGCATGACTGTGCCTGGGCCCGGTTCTAACAACGCCTCTATCGGGATTTGCGAGGCGTATACGGCGTGTTCACCCGTGCTGTGGGTAACCGGGCAGAATCCATCTTCGCTGGCTCACAAAGACCCGAGGAAGAGTTTCCACGGCTTGGATCAGCGCGCCGCCTTCGCATCGATGACGAAACACATTGAGATTGTGCATCAAGTGGAACAGATTCCAGCCGCTGTTAACCGCGCGTTCGGTGCGCTGCGCTCAGGCAGGCCCGGACCGGTGTTGATTGAATTGGCAACCGATGCATTGCAAGCAAAGGCGGATTTGCCCATCCCGCCGAGAAATAACGGCATCCGCACCGCGGCAAGCGACGCGGATATTGAGGCGGCGGTGAAACTTTTATGCGCCGCGGAACGGCCGTTCATTCTCTCGGGTAGCGGCGTTAGCCACTCCCGCGCAACCGAAGAACTGCTTGCATTCGCGCGCCGCCTCAACGCGCCGATAGCGATGACGAGCATGGGCAAAGGTTCTGTCCCCGAAGATTCGCCTTACTCCATCGGCATCTTTCGGGACAGCGTTGCGCAAGCAGCGATGGCAGCGGCAGATCTGGTGATTGCCATCGGCACTCGATTTACTTATCGAGATACCGGCAATTGGACGCTGAAAATCGATAAACCGTTGTTGCACATCGAGGCTGACGTGGAAGAGATTCACAAGGAATACCCCGCAACCCTCGGCATCGGTGCGGATGCGAAGTGCGTTTTGCAACAACTAAACGCCGCGTTGCACGGCGAGAAACGGACAGATGGATGGGGGGAAGGAGTCCGGCAATTACGGAATCAATTCACAGCCATTGAACCGCCGCAAATCCTACGAGAGATGCGCGATGTCTTGCCGCGCGATGCCATCTTATCGGTAGATGTCAACGTCACCGGTTACGGCGCGCTGCCGCATTTTCCTGTCTATTCTCCCGGAAGTTTCATCTTCTCCGGCATTTCTGTCGCCATGGGAATTGGTTTGACAGGTGCTATCGGTGCGCAAGTTGCGTATCCGGACAGGAAGGTTGTCGCCCTCAGCGGCGATGGCGGCTTCCTCATGACGAGCCCCGACTTGGCGACAGCGGTGATGTATAACCTCCCCATCGTCACGCTGGTGATGAACGATAATCAGTATACTTCCATTGAGCGAGGACAACTGCGCCGTTTCGGCAAGCGCATCGGCGTTGAATTGGTGAACCCGGATTTCGTGCAGTTCGCCGAATCGTTCGGGGCAATCGGGCTGCGGGTTGAAGACCCGGGCGATTTCAAACCGGTGCTTGAGAAGGCACTCGCTTTGGATAAACCAGTCGTCGTTGAAGTGATGAAGTAGGAGAGTCGCTTGCATCGAGACCGGGAGGTCTCTCCTACGGGGACAGGGAGGGCTCTCCTATGGAGAGTCGTCGTTGAAGTGATGAAGTAGGAGGAATCTCCAGGTCTCGAACGTAGGCGGGATTTCCACATCCCGAAAGGAATTTTAACTATGCCTAAAAAAATCGGAGTTTTAACAGGGGGCGGCGATACGAGCGCGCTTAACGCCACCCTCAAAGGAATCGCCTTGAAAGCCGAGGAACTCGGTTTTGAATTGGTGGGGTTCATGGAGGGGTGGAAAGGCGTGCTGAAAGGCGGACGCTATTTCACCCTCACCCCGGACTTAATTGACGAAAATTATGGGGGCACGCTGCTGAAAAGTTCGCGCACCAACCTCATCGCGATGAACAAATTGGACGAGGCGATTCAGAACCTAAAAAAATTGGACATTAGCGGCCTCATCCCCATCGGCGGTGACGATACGCTGACAGTCGGTGCCGCGCTCTCCGAGCAGTTCACCACCGGGTTCGTCACAAAAACAATTGACAACGATGTCGGCATCAATCCGCCGGAAGGCGATACCGTTGATTACTCGAAGATGGTGAACTATTTCTGCCCCGGGTTCCCGACAGCGGCGAGCCGCATCATCAGTGCTGTCCGCGACTTGCGCACCACAGCCTATTCGCACGACAGGGTTATCGTGGTGGAGGCGATGGGACGGGATGCAGGATGGTTGACACTCGCCGCTGCTTATGGCCACGCAGATCTCATCGTTGTGCCGGAGGTGCCGTATCAACCAGACCGGCTGGCGGAAGCGATTCGCGAGAAACACGCCGAACGCGGTGACGTGATTGTCGTCGTCTCGGAGGGTATCCGAAACGATAATGGCGAATTAATGATAACCTCGCAAGCAGAATTGGACGCGTTCGGGCACACAAAACCGGGCGGCTGTTCCGAGATTATCGTGGAGGCGATGAAGACGCGGCTCCCACATATTTCGGGTTCGGCGTTCCGGGCGTTGATACTCGGCTATCTCCAACGGTGTGGCAGCCCAACGCCTTTGGATAGAGACTCGGCGATTAAGGCGGGTGCCCTCGCCGTGCGCGCGCTTGCAGATGGCATGGTAAACGGTGTCGCGACGATTACGCGAACCGATACCGGCATTGAACCGACGTTATTGCCGTTAGAGCAGGTATTGAAACGCGATGATACGGGGCATGTCATCCGTCGCAGCCTCGATCTTCGGTTTTACGATGCCGAGCGGTATCAGATGTCGGCGGCGGGTGCGGGGTATTTCCGTCCCCTCTTCGGTGATCTGCCGCGGCGTTCACTGTCCTTGGATGAGCGCGGCATCTCGATCGGCGAGATTGCGTAAATAGGAATGCTCTTCCGTAGGCGCGGTTTCAAACCGCGCCTACCGGGAGCGTTTCTGTGCAATTTGATTGACATTTGTCAACCGAATAGGGTATCATAATATCAGCTATGAATACACACATTGAGATTTCGCGGTTGGAAGACTACATCAACCACATCGGCAATATCACTACATCGGAGAGGAGTCACCTCTATCGCGGGCAAGAAGACGCAGAGTGGGAAGTGACAAGCAGTGTCTATCGGCGTTTGTTAAGAGTCCATAAGGGACAGAGGCAGTTACTCCCCTCGCTGTGCTGGGGTTATCTTCTCCAGCTCGTTGATGAAGTTCAACTTGAATATCCATCAATCTACCGAAGCCTGTCTCCGTTGGAGTGTCTGGCACACTTGCAACACAACGGTGTCGCGACAGGACTAATCGATTTTACGTTTAATCCGCTTGTTGCCCTGTGGTTTGCCTGCGCAGAGGAGGCAAAGAAGGCAAGCGGCAAAGTCACTGTTTTGGAAAACGACAGTGCTCAGATTTGTCCAATAAAGTCAATAAAGGAGCTTGAAAGTGGGTTAGAAAATTTCTTTGGCCCCGCTGGAAGCGAATGGCACCTTTGGGCACCGGCGTTGGATAGTCGAGTGGTAGACACCCAACGCATCACCCGGCAATATTCCGTGTTTCTCTTTGGTTTACCCGAAGTGGGCGACGAAATGATCTCCAACGAAATCGTGATTCCTCATGCTCACAAAGCGGTGTTGATAACCGAACTGGCAACTGTGGGCATCTCGGAGGAGACGCTCTTTGCCGATCCGCCCGCTTTTTGGGAGAGGAACACGTCACAACACTATTACGACATGGAACTCATCAAACCTTACTATGGAGAAATCCTATGAGCGAAAACAGAGTCATTAAAGGGGTTCACCTCCACTCGCACTATTTGATTC
This sequence comes from Candidatus Poribacteria bacterium, assembly GCA_965242965.1. Taxonomy (GTDB): domain Bacteria; phylum Poribacteria; class WGA-4E; order WGA-4E; family WGA-3G; genus AGPOR5. The sequence continues at coordinate 831,171 of OZ251518.1, forward strand.
GTGGCAGTTTCAGGTTGGCTGCTGACGAATACGACCCGGCAATTGAGGACTTTAACAAGTCGCTTGAGTTAAAACCGGATCAGGTGCACGCACATAGTTATCGCGGCCTCGCTTATCTGGCTAAAGGCGAATACGATTTAGCGGGTGAGGACTTCAACACCGTAAGGAAACTTGATCCGAAGTATCCTTACACCTATTACAATCTCGGCGAACTTTACCGTGCTCAAGGCGATGTGGCGCGAGCGATTGAGGAATATAACGCCGCCATAAAATGCCAGATTGATTTGGCAGAGGCATACAATCGGCTCGGCGAAATTTACTACGCTCAAGGCGACGTGGCGCGGGCGATTGAAGAATACTCCACTGCCATCAAATGGCGATACCATTTTGTGGATGCCTATATCAACCGCGGCACTGCCTATTACGAGAAAGGTGCCCTGATGCGTGCCATCAAAGACTTCAGCCGGGTGATAGAATTCAACCCTCAGTTTGCCGAGGCGTATTACTATCGTGGTAACGCCTATCGGGACAAAGGCTACTACGAATTCGCTATTGAGAATTATAGCGAGGCAATCAGTCTCAAACCCGATTATGCCGAAGCGCAGGCGGAAATAATCGCCGAGTTTCGGAAGCATTATGAAAGCCTCGCGGCATTTGAGGAAGAAACCGGCGAGACTTTGCCGCAAGACATCGCCGCATTGGTAACGCAACCACAGTCGTGAAAACCGATGAATCTGCCGCAAGAATATCTGGCAATGTGCCGACATCCCGAAATTCAGGCTCTGTGCCCCGAAAAAGTGCCTCAACCTGCATCGCGAGGGCCTGTCCCTCGCGAGCCGGCCCAACCCGTAGCGCGAGGGCCTGTCCCTCGCGATCTCGCGGAATCAGAGAACCTACGCGATCTCGCGGAATCAGAGAACCTACGCGATCTCGCGGAATCAAAAAACCTATGGCTCCCCACGCGCGAACAACTCCTCGCGCTTTTGGCGGAGAAATTACCCTATCCAGAAACATCCATTTTTCGCCAAACTGCCGACGGATGGGAATACCAGACATGCCTACGCGAATGGGCATCAGATTACGGCACCTATATCGATGCACACCGCCGATTCGTCGGCACTTGCCCAGAAATGGTGCTGCTGCAGGCGTTAACCGCAACCCTCGGCATCGGCGAACGATGGATGGTGTAAGGACAGAAAAACGGAGGAACGCGATGAACTTTGGAACCCTATTGACAACAATCCAAGAATACCAACAGGCACAAATACCGACTTTCGAGACATTAAATTCCCTCCTGAACGATACGTTCGGCGGCTGGCTGGCATCGCAAGGCATTAGTCACCTCGCGCTGCTTCCGAAAGCCAGGCTCTGTCTCAACGTGACAGGCCAACTCCAAAACGCCGCGCAGATCGAAGGGATTGAATTATATCAACGCTTTCTCATTGTCGCCTTGCGAGAAATTGCAGGGCCCGATGCAATTGCGGCGGCACTCACGCACTACGATTCCGATGGTGACGGTGCTTACGTCTGGCTCATCCCGGACGGCTACATGGCGGCGTTAACCCCGGCCGAACAGGAGTGGGAACGAGATGGCGGCGGCTATTTCTCGCACGAATCCATCTGCATCTCCAATACGTCAGACCGCGGGACCCGGTGTCTGTTAGAGGTGCTTTATGAGGATACGTCCATCGCAAACGTTTCTTGCGAGTTTGACGTGCCGGCGCACCGGTCCGTGCATTATCGCTTGGATAAACTGCAGGACGACAGCGGCGCACCGCTCATCGCGAAAGACGCGCCGGTCAGTTACAAAATCACGAGTCGCTACGCGCGCATTGTCGTCCAAGGCTCACGCATCCTGACTAGCGGCGAAAATAGCGCGTTCGCCAGTTTCGGCACCGTCATGGCATGGTGCCCGCAATAAAGAAGAGAGGAGAACGAACTGATGAAAATTCATGACGAGTCGGCGTTTGAGGCGGCATGCAAGCACTTTGACGAAGGCACCGCGAAAGTAGACCGGCTGCAATTTGACGAGGCTGTTGAAGACTTCAACGAGGCGATCCGATTAGCACCGGACTTCGCCGAGGCATACCATAACCGCGGCGTTGTGTTGGCAAAAACAGGACAATCGGAAGCGGCGATATCGGACTTTACCGAGGCAATCCGATCGAACCCTGTGCAAGCCATTTCCTACAGCAATCGAGGGTTTGAACGAGCGAACCTCGGGCAATTCCAAGAAGCTGTTGACGATTACGACATCGCCATCACCTTGGCACCCGATGTGACTGACAACTATGGCAAACGCGGATTTGCAAAGGCTGCCCTCGGACAAACGGAAGCCGCCATTGAAGATTTCGACGAGGTCCTCCGTCGGAATCCCGATGATCTTGGCGCGTATGGCGGCCGCGGCCTTGCGAAGGCGATACTCGGCCACATCACGGAAGCGAAGCAGGATATCCAAAAGGCATTGAAACTCGCCGAAGGCGGGGACCCGAGAGTTATCGCCGCTCTTCAGCAAACCCTCTCTGGTCTTGGTTAAGCAGTGAGAATTACCCTCTTTCGGTCCGTAGGACCTTAATGTCTATAGCACGTCCGCATTAACCGTAGCGCGAGGGCCTGTCCCTCGCGATCTAGTATTCTTCTTTCACCGTAGACCGTTTCGGGATCAGGCGATCCCGAACTACTTTATTAACCCGTAGCGCGAGGGCCTGTCCCTCGCGATCTAGCATTCTTCTTTCACCGTAGCGCGAGGGCCTGTCCCTCGCGATTGCCGCTTATTAACCCGTAGTGCGAGGGCCTGTCCCTCGCAATCGCCCGATCCGACAAGGAGACTCAAATGAACCCAAAAACCCAATTCCCGCGGAAACGACTCCCTTACCTCACCGTCGCCGCCCTGTTCCTCTTCTCCATAACAACCGTTGCATCTGCCTTAACCACGGAACAGATTGCCAAAAAAGCGTTAGCCGCCACTGTCTATTTAGAGATGAAAAATAGCACCGGCACGACACTCGGTTTTGGCAGCGGCTTCTTCGTCAAACCGGACCAGATTGCCACCAATTTCCACGTCATTGAAGGCGCAGCGCGAGGCACAGCGAAGTTAGTCGGCAAATACGCGCGGTATCAAATCGAAGGCATCATCGCCACCGATAAGGACAACGATCTCGCCGTTCTGAAAGTCACCGCGTATGGTATCCCCCCGTTGTCCCTCGGCGATAGCGATACCGTGAATATCGGCGCGAAGGTTTACGTCGCCGGCAACCCGAAAGGACTAGAAGGGACATTCTCTGATGGCCTCATCAGCCGCCGCGAGCGTTATCCCAAAAAGCGGCTCCAGATGACAGCACCGATTTCGCCGGGGAGTAGCGGCGGGCCCGTGCTGAATAGCAAGGGACAGGTTATCGGGATTTCAGTTTCTGTCCATCGTGCCCTTGACGCGCAGAACCTGAATTTTGCGATTCCATCAAATTACCTGAAGGTGCTGTTGGCAAAGGCGCGTCCTGCCAAACCTTTGTCGAAGAATAGCCCATCCATATCTGCGGAGACCTACTTCCTTCGCGGGAATGCGAAAGATGAGTTGGGGTTGTATCATGCCGCCATTTCTGATTACGATGAGGCTATCCGCCTCAAACCTAACTATGCCGGTGCTTACAACAACCGGGGACATGCGAAAGCGGCATTAGGCGAATACTTTCCCGCTATTGCTGATTATGATATGACTATCCGCCTCAAGCCAGATGATGTCAATGCCTACTTCAATAGGGGAATTGCGAAGTATGCTCTGGAGCAATATGAGGCCGCGATTGCGGATTATACGGCGGGTATCCGTCTCAAACCTGATTATGCCTTTGCCTACTACATGCGGGGACATGTGAAGTATGATCTGAAGCGATATGAGGCCGCTATTGCGGATTATGACGTGGCTATCCGCCTCAGACCTGATTATGCCGGTGCCTACTACAATCGGGGACATGCGAAGTATAGTCTGAAGCAATACTTCCGTGCCATCTCTGATTATGATATGGCAATTCGCCTCAACCCCGACTATGCCAATGCCTACGTCTATCGGGGACATGCGAAGCGTGATCTGAAGCAATATGAGGCCGCTATTGCGGATTATGATATAGCGATTCTTCTCAAACCCGACTATGCCGATGCCTACTACATGCGGGGATTTGCGAAGGCCCTGCTCAAGCGGACTTGGGAGGCGAAGCAGGATTTTCGGACTGCATGGGGACTCGCGGAAAAGGCGGGCGATGAGAGCCTTAAAGCCCACATTGAGGAAACTCTTCGGCTTCTTGAATAGTCACATTTTCTCGCGCAAAAATGCCTGCAGCAAAATTAATTTGACATGAAAGCGCGAAATGTGGTATCCTATTTGCAATGCAGTGGTTAATTCCTTTGAGCATCCGCAACCGATTCGCGGTTGCGGATGGACATTGCATCCGGAAATTTGCGACCGCGAAGCCGGAAGAACCAGATACGGGTAGTTTTCACATTTTCCTCTCTAAAAATCCTTTTCTGTGCTAAAATGGTTTGCACAGACTGATATCAAGGAATTAACTGAAACCATCTTCAAACCTAGCAGGTGGAGTTATGAGTACCGACAAGAAATTCCACGTTTGCTTCGACGGTGTTAATGATTTTCATTACTACCGGATGATGCAAGAATGGAAGCGAAACCACTACCTGAGATTTGATTTTCACCACTCACGTGGCTTCGGTGGTGAAAACCCCTGGGAAACGGCTAAGTCCGGCCGAGTAAAGTCAATTCGTCCGGATGAACCCTTCGTCGTTTTGATTGGGGAAAGCACGCGCTATCTCCGTTTTGTGGATTGGGAGATAAGACAGGCATTGGAACAACACGTGCCCATAATCGGGGTGAACTTGAACGGCCTGAGATTCCAAGACCTCGATCGGTGTCCCGATATTCTTCACGGCAAACTAGCTGTTCACATCAGCTTTAACGCCCTTATCTTGCAGCATGCTTTGGAGACTTGGCCAGGGCATCACGACAGATTGCGGGAACAAGGGAAATCGGGGCCCTACTACTACAACCAAAGCCACTACGAGAAATTAGGCATAGGACGGACGCAGAACGAATCCCGTGGGCGCGGTGACAAACCGCGTAATCCTGCACGTGCGTGGTTTCAAACCGAGTCTACCAGGGGGAAATGAGGACATTTGCGCAGGTCCTAAGTTCTATGAAACCACGTATGAAATTACCCCTTATGTTCACTAAGGACCTCCGCCGCTCCATGCTGGCTGGGGGCGTAAAAATTTTCCTCACGGTTTGTGGCGGACTTTGGTGCTTAGTTGAAGTTCCCGCTTTCTTCTTTCCCAAGCATTTGGAATGGGCACAAGGAAACTTATGGGCGTTTTGCGGATACGTTGTATTTGCCCTAGTTGTAGTTATCTTTAAGGTTCGGCAACAAGCGAACGCTATGCTTTCGGTTCGTGAGAACTTGGAAGGAAAAGACTGTTCAATAGAAATTCAAGTCGGTGATATTTTCAAAGTGAAGGAGAAAAGTGATTTTATCATTGGCACGAATACGGACTTTGACACCGATATGTCCGACGGCCCGATCTCAAAGGACAGTTTGCAAGGGCAGTTCACAACAAAGTACTACGCCGGAAGGGAACAACACCTATATCGGGATTTGGAAGCCTCCTTGGCGGCCGAAAAGCACCCTCTTGTCGAAAATACGCATCGGCAAACCAAACGTTACGAGTTTGGCACTGTGGCTGAGGTGTCTGCTGACGATCGAGAGGTTTACTTCGTTGCCATTGACGAGTTGGACAAACAGGGAGTTGTCACTAGTTCACTCGAAAATGTCAGACAGAGTCTCTCAGAACTTTGGGGGTACATCGGCGACTATGGTGAAGTCGGGGAACTTGTCATCCCTATCTTGGGCACAAGAGGGGCTAAGATTCAGGTTCCGCGAGAGGTTATGATTATCGAAATTATTAATTCCTTTATCAAGGCTACGTATTTAGGAAAGACAATCTGCGAACGCCTGAAAATTGTTGTTTATGAGGAAGACTATCGAAATCATAACATAGATTTGAACAAATTGCGGAGTTACCTCCACGTTCACGCGACACCGAAACGATGGCAAGCTGAGGAATACGAAGTGCCTGGGAAATCTGTCTAAACCAGAAATCCACAGCACCTACCTCTTCGGATTCCAAAACGCGCAAATCATCGCGGTAATCGGAATCGCCAACACCAATCCTAACGTCCCGGCCAACAACCGCACAATCTCCGCGGACACCACGCCAATGCTCAATAACTGCGCCGGCGGCGACTTGAAAAAGTCTAGGTTCGGCGCAGCGATTGTGATGACCAGCAGTAACTCTACGCCGAGATACGCAAATACTAACGTGTTTACCATCGTGCCCAGGATATCCGTGCCGACGTTAAGGCCTGAGGCGATGAGCCGCCACGTCGGCATGTTCGGATTCGCACGCCGAATCTCTTCCATGCTGGATGCCACCTCAATCGCGCCATCAACTGCCACGCCTAATACGCCCATCAACATCCCTGCCAACAGAATCTGCACGAAGTCAAACGGCGGCGTGCGCGTCGCTTCGACGATGTCCGCCGAAATGGCGTTCTCTAACCCAGAAAAGTGGAGGTGCTGCTGCGCGTAGAGGACGATGAGCCCGGCGACAAGAATGCCGCCCATCGTGCCTAGCACTGCCGAAAACGTTTTTCGGCTCGGACCGATGACGAAAACAAGTGAGACGAACGCAATCACGCCAGAAGTCAGCGTCACGATAAACACGGCGTTCGCGCCTTGCGAAATGAGCGGCAGCATGAAGAAGTAGATAACCGTCGCGGAGATGAGCATGGCGCACGCGGTGCGGATGCCCTCAATTCTGCCGACGATAATGATGAGCAGTAACATCCCGCCTACCATCCATACCAAAAACCCATCGCGCCCGTATTCTTGGACGATATTGACAAGACCGACTCGCTCGGGGTCTCCCCCAACGCGGCACAGCACGATGTCCCCGGGCTCCGCAGGGATACTCAGCAACGGCATGTTATGATTGACGATGTTTCGCAGGACGAGGCGTTGTCCTTGATACATGCCGCTCAGCATTTCGACTTCAAGGATATGATGCTCGGTTTTGGTGTCGTAAACGTGTAGGGAGCGAGGAACAGAAGGGTCTGGGGAGATCGAGGGTTCGCGAGGGACAGAGAGGTCTGGTGAGACCGAGGAGTCGCGAGGGACAGGCCCTCGCGCTACGGTATCAGGCGTGGTAGGGACAGGTCCGCGCGCTGCGGGATTGGGTGTGGTGCGGATGCTGTAGGTCTGCTCGTATTTTACATCGGAGATGAGCCAGCGGCTGTCTTTCCACGGCTTAATCGAAACTATAACCTCCTCGGAAATAGGGATGTTGTGTTTTTCAAACGCCTCGCGCAAAGCAGGTGGAAAGACGCTGTTGTCTAAATCGGCAGTGACAGAATCAGGCGATTCCGTTCTATTATCAACGGTAAACAGGAAATCGCCACTGGATTCCAGCAGTCGGATGACCTTGCCTTTCGCATATTCCGACTGCGTGAGGATGCCTCCCTGTTCGTCGCGCTGTTCGCTGATTGTGGCGGCGTTGCGTTGGACGCGTTGATAGACAAAAGTTGTGCCGACTAGCACCAGCACCATCGCGATGGGCACGGCGATGCGGGATGCACTGCGCGGGTTCTCGGCACGGAACAGTTCCTCTAATTCCTCCTCTGAAGGCAGGTCTTCGTGAATTTCGGTTCTGTCCACTTTGGCGTATTGGGTGAGGAATCCGGCGATTGTCGCCGCGATCGGCACGGTCAGCACCAATCCAATCGTGCCGACAACGGCTTGGATAATGGCCACCGAAGTCGCTTCGTCATTGACAAGTCTGAGGAACGGATAGAGGGTGCCTGCTTCTGGGAATTCGATGCGCGGGAGGAGCATCGTCATCATGTGCGCGCCGAGGTAGGCGAAGATGAGCGTATCTGCCATCGTCCCCATAATATCGCGTCCGACGTTCAACCCCGCACGAATAGATTGCCGCACCGTGATATTCGGGTTAACCTGTTTGACTTCGTGCACGCTTGAGGAGATGGACATGCTCACGTCCATCATCGCGCCGACGGCACCGAGGATGATGCCTGCGGAGAGGATGCCGGTGAAATTCCAGTGATGCGATTCGGGTGTCCGCCACAGCGCGATGCCGAGTTCAAGAAAGCCAAACTCTTGCGCAAGCCCAGTCAGCACCAATGCGTGTTGGCTGATAACGGATAGCACGCCTACTGCCGCCAAACCGCCGAGTGTGCCTAGCACCCCAGAAACGACTTTGAAACTGAACCCGGTAATCAAGACGAATGTCGTCAACGTCAACAGCGCGGCGATGCCGAGCGCGATGGCGATGGGGTTGTAACCGGCGATAGTCATCGGGACGAGCAGGTAAAGCACGGTGAGCGCGGTGACGAAAAGCGTCAAAATTGCGCGCACGCCTTTCATCCCGGCGACGAGAATCATCAGCACGCCGAGCGCGCCCGCGAGATAAAGCAGGAAGGGGGTCCGGAAATACTCGCGCATTCGGACATTGTCAAGCGTCGGATTGCTCGGGTCGCGGAGGGGGATATCGAGGAACAGCACATCGCCGCGGCTGAGCACCCGGTCTCCGAAGGCGCGCCCTGTCCAGATGTTATTTACCGCGACTGTCTCGCCGCGAAACTGCCCGGAGAGGATGCGGAACGTTAACACCTGGTCTGCCTCATCGCTGGTATCTATCGCAACGACGCGGCCGAGGCAGACGAGCACCTGCAAGGCACCGTCGTGTGTAATTTCTGCGAACCGATAGAGTCTGACATGCAACACGGCAACGCTGAGCAGAATGAGCAGGATGCTGATGATTTTGATTGTTTTTGTTGATGCCATGGCGTTTCTCCAGTCATGCCGTATCACTTACGGTTGTGTTTCAGAACGAGTCAGTTCACGTATCTTCTGTTTTTTCTTTGCAAATAATATGCCAACGAAAAACGGGTTCAGGAGCCTTATTTGCACGATTTCGGGCAAAACGCCAGATGCAAAAGCACAAATTCGGGCAAAAATCCCATTCTCCTCACCGTAGCGCGAGGGCCTGTCCCTCGCCATTTTGTTGCAAAAACCCTGTTGCGATCAGGCGATCGCAACCTACAGAAAGAGAAGCCTGTGCCTTGCGATCCCTCGACCGCCCCGCGGCCCGTAGCGCGAGGGCCTGTCCCTCGCGATCTCGCGACCGCTCCTCCCTCACCATTTCGCCCTAAAGATGCTTTCGGATATTCTCAGCGACGCGACGCGGAATGCCCTTTACAGACAAAAGTTCATCTAAACTTGCCTCCCGAATAACGTCAACCGAACCGAAGTGCTGAAGCAACGCCTGCTTGCGTTTCGGGCCGATGTCTGGAATTTCATCTAGCACCGACTCGCTCAGTGCCTTCTGGCGGAGTTTACGATGATACGTCACGGCGAACCGATGCGCTTCGTCTCGTAAACGTTGGATGAGATGCAGTGTCGGGTTATCCTTCCGCAGCACTATAGGTTCCGGTTTCCCCGGCACGAAAATCTCCTCAACCCGTTTTGCGAGTGCAATTATCGGAATCTTTTGCGGCAGTTTCGCTTCATGCACGCGCATGGCGGCTTGCGCTGCACTCAACTGTCCCTTGCCACCGTCGATTAAAACCAGGTCTGGCAGTTTGCTAAACTTTTCGTCTTGTGCAATGGCGCGGCGGAGTCTCCGAGTCAGCACTTCGTTCATCATGGCGAAGTCGTTCTGTCCTGCAACGGTGCGAATCTTAAACCGCCGATATTCTCCCGAAGCCGGTTCGCCATCTTCCATGACAACCATTGAACCGACAGCAAACCTGTCGCCGAGGTTGGAGATGTCAAACGCCTCAATGCGCCGCAACGGCTGTGGCAAGTTGAGTAGTTCTTGGAGTTCGGCGAGTGCAGGATGTGTGCCGCGCCTATACACTACGTTCTGTCCGTGTTGCGTGACGATAATGTCGGCGTTTTTCGTCGCCATCGCTACTAAGCGATGCAGCCTCCCGGCTCTCGGCACATGCAGCGTCACCCGGTTGCCGCGTTTTTCCGTCAGCCACCGCTCAATGAGCTCCACCGATTCGACCGGCGTTGGCAGCGCAATTGTCTTTGGCACGAAGACCGCGTTCTGATAATACTGCGTCATGAAGGCGGCGAGTGCATCAGCAGGCGAATCAGGGTTCGCATCGTTGAGATAGTAGTGTTCGCGCTCAAGCAGTTTCCCATCCCGCACGCGTAATATCTGCACACAGGCGACATCGTTTTTCGCCGCAATGCCAAGCACGTCTTCATCTGTTGCCGAGACGTTGTCCAGACTCTGCGTCGTAATCGCTTGTTGCACGTCGTTGAGCGTGTCCCGATACTTCGCCGCCGCTTCAAAATCGAGTGCTTCTGCGGCGGCTTGCATCTGCTTTGACAACTGGTTCACGACAGCATCCGTGTTACCGCCGAGGAAGTGGCATACCTTCTGCACTATCGCGTCGTAATCCTGCGCGCTGATCTTGTCTGCACAAGGAGCCGGGCACCGGCCGATGTGGTAATCAAGGCAGACTCGGTGGCGGTTGCCTATCTCCGCAAGTGGTAGGTTGCAGGTGCGGATCGGAAAAACCTTGGTCAGCTGTTTCATCGTTTGGCGCGTGGAACGGACATGAACGAACGGACCGAAATACCGCGTGCCGTCATTTTCGGCATTGCGCGTAATCTGGATGCGTGGAAACGGTTCGTTTACAGTTACCTGCAGATACGGGTAACGTTTGTCATCTTTCAGTTTCACGTTATAGCGCGGCTGATGCGCTTTGATCAGGTTGTTTTCAAGGATGAGTGCCTCAACTTCTGTCTCTGTCACGATGTAATCAATGTCGGCGACATATCGCATGAGTTGCACAATCGTCGGAGTTGGTGTGCCTCGGCGTTGGAAATAGGAGCGGGCCCGATGCCGCAAACGCAGTGCCTTGCCGACATAAATCACCGCGCCATCGGAGGCTTTCATCAGGTAAACCCCCGGCGCGTCGGGTAGAGATTGCCACAGTTTCTGTTGCGTGCTCATTTGCTCACCTCTTCTCGTAAACCACCCGATAAATCTGCCTGCCTTCCGCGCGATACTTCAGTTCAAAACTGGTAGGAATGTGGTGTTGTTCATGAGGCGGTTCCAGCGTCACGCGGTGCAACGGCGTATGTTGGGAAATCCGTTCTTGGAGTTCGGCGAAGTATTCGGCGTAATCGGTTACGATGTGGAGTCGTCCGCCAGCGGTTAAAGTTCTCGCGAGCGAGGCCAAGAAGTCCTGATTCCGAAAAATCCGTCGTTTGCGCTGCCGCTTTTTCGGCCACGGGTCTGGAAAATAGATGTGATACGCCTGCACCGATTCGGTTAACACATACCGCGTCAAAAAGTAGGTAGCATCTGTCCAGACGAGACGGACATTTGTAAACGCGCCCGTGACTTTCGCCTCAGCAGGTGCTTCTGCCGAGTGCATCCTATTGTGCCTTATATGTTTCTGGAATCGTTCCCGCGTCAATTCAACATATTTATGCGCGCGTTCAATGCCGACGTAGTTCATTTCCGGGTGCCGTTTCGATGCCTCCAAGAGGAACCGCCCTTTGCCGCAGCCAATCTCAATTTCAATCGGCTGCGCGTTCCCAAAGAGTGCATGCCAATCAATTGGAGTTTGCACCTCGCTGAGTGCTGTCGCTGTCTCACCGACGATGTCAATGAGTTGTGAGTGAACCGTCGTGGATTGATAGTAAATGTCGTTATAGCGCGGTTCTTCGTTCATGAGTTGCCGTTCAAAAACTTGTGCAGATGCGTTTTCACCAAGTTGTCCTGTGGTTGATAGCCTAACACCTCAACCGCGCCGCTGATATCGAGAAAACTTTGCTGATACCCATCCGAATTTGCGGAGCGGCCGTAGGTAATCAGATACTTCACTGGGCCATCGTAATCCACGGCGCGCCCAAAGAGTTGCACGCAATCACGCGGGGTGAGGAGCGTGCTGCAGTGACGGATGCCGTTCGGTTCCGAAGTGCCGCTGAAAGTGCCGATGCGGATGCTGATGAACCGCATCCCGTGCGCATCGACGAGATAGCGGCCGGCGATTTCCGCCATCCCCTTCATCGCGCCGTACCAGCTATCGGGACGAAACTGAGCACCGGTGGAGAACCTGGGCGGCGAGCTCAACCTTTCATTCCAGCCAGAGACGTGGTTCGTGCTGGCGTAGACGATTTTCTGCACGCCGCCTTCGCGCGCCGCTTCAAACAACGTCATCGATGCACCGATGTCGCTGACTTCCCCCGGCACTTTTCCAAGCGAATCTTGGCGCACATAGGCGAGATGCACGAGGACATCTTGTCCTTCGCACAATTCTTTCATGGCGGCGTAGTCGCGAATGTCCGCCTGTTCCACGCGAGACATTGCATCTTTAATCGGGTTGATATCCGTCAAAGTGAGCGCGTAGGTATCTTGTTTCTCCCATGCCTGCCAGAGCGCGGTGCCAACTTTACCTGCTGCCCCGGTGATGAGGACGCGTTGCTTCATATTTTTCCCTCTATTCAAAAAGTTCCTCCACTTGACAAGCGAAACCTTCAACGACATCTTCGCCGGCGAGGGTGTCGCCGCACTTAAGCGTCCGGATGTCCGTGCGGGAACGGTAAACCGTCACCGTTTTCGTCACGGGTTCAATTACCCAGACGAGACGCGTTCCGGCATTGAGATAATCAAGTGCCTTTTCCGCAACGCTATAGAGGGTATCGGACGGTGAAACTACCTCGACTGCCAAATCGGGGGGTTGAGGTGAGCTCTGCCGTCTGTCTTCCGGCAAGTTTGCGGCTGCGACAAAGGCTGCATCAGGCTTCACGGCGCGCTCGCCGAGGCGGAACGTAGTTTCGGCTGTGTAGACACGCCCCAGCCGGTGCTCGCGAACATGCGACTGCAAATACCAGACAACGTTGGTGCTGATTTCGCCGTGCTCCATTGTCGGTGGTGCCATCGGCACTAATTCTCCTTTGACGTATTCGTATCCCTCCACATCGCTGGCAAGGAACGCCTCCAACGTCATCGGGAAACTTTCAACAGCCGTGGCAGGGGGAGGACTTCCTGAAAGGAGTTGAGAAGTTTCTAGTGCCTTCATCTGCTTATCCCTCCTCCAATTCGGCGAGGATTTGTTCGTGCAGGGCGCGTGTATCCACAACCGGTGGAACATAGAACCTATCTACGGCTTGCCCGCCGAGGACGGAGCACTTGCACATATCAACGTTCAATCCCAACTTTGCGAGGATGCCGCTAAAATAGTGGAGGAATCCCAACTTTTCCTCAGCTTTGACGACAATTTCGGTGTAGCTGCGCGCCATTTCTACGCGGACATCGTCAACCCGCCACGTGCCAGTCGGATTCACGTAGTGTCGCTCGAAAATCTGCTCCAGCGTCACTTCCTGTTCTAAAAGGCTGCGGATGTCAAAATCGAGGTTGCGTTTCAGTTCTTCGTCAAGCGGCATCGGCTCCCCGCGCAGATGCGGCGGCTGATGCACCAGTCGATAGATTTCCAATTCTACCGACGTGTCTTGTTTCGGGTAGACGCGCGCGTCGCGCACGTCAATGTTATTCGCGAAGAACAGCCCGCTCACCGTGTGTAACCTGCCGATGCGGCTTTTCCCGCACAGATGCAACTCTGTGAATCCCGGCTTATCGACAAATTGGATGATAGCCGTGCTTGCTTCCGGGCTTGCCTCCGCGCTCGCTTCCGGGCTTGCTTCTGCCTGGGCCACCATTTTCATGTGCATCGCAATCTCTTCCGGGGCGAGACTGATGCGATAGGAGACAGGCATCTGCTGCAAGAACTGCTGGAACTCTTCCGGCGGCGCGTAACTACCCCACTGCGCCTCCTCTTGCCCGACATAACGGCTGCGGACCACTTCATACAACCGCTTCAGGTTATGCTTGACGAGATTGTTGAAGTTCTGCGGCCCGTTCGCTTTGGAATCGCAGTAGGTGAGCAGATAGAGCGCGGACAGACGTTCTAGCGTGTTTACCTTCTGGCAAAACTCGGAGATGGTGCCTTCCTCCCACTGATGATAGCGAGCGAGGGAAATCATCGCCAGATGCTCGCGAATCAGGAAGCAGATCTCCTCTGTCTGCTGCGCGTTGAACCCGAATTCGGGTGCGATGCGTTTCGCCTTTTCCGCGCCTGTCTCCGGATGCCGCGGATCGGGTTTATCGATATCGTGCAAAAAGATTGCCATGTAAAGCGGGCCCGGGTCTGCGAGGGACTTGAAAACGGTGTTCAGTTCCTCAAGCTCACTATTCGCAGACGGTGACGCTGACGCTGGCGATGGGGTTGGCGGCATCTGACGCGCGCCACCGAACGGGCTGCTCGTCTCCGTTTGGCGGATCTCATCGAGATACCCTATCGCAACAAGCGTGTGCTTGCCGACAGTGTAAGGGTCTTGGCTCCGTTCACTGCGTGTGAGCATCGCCTGCTCAAACCGTTTTCCGCCTTCGCCGAGCCGCGCCAGAATGCCGAGCCGGTGCAGCCGCGTCAGACTCTTTTCTACATTGCCCGGTAGGTTCATCAACTCTGCCATTCGGTTGCTGAAACGTTCCAGGTCAAACGCCGAAATATAGGAGAAGATGAAACTGGACAGCGAAGCGTCTATCTCGAAATCATACTGCTGGAAGTAGGAGAACAACTCAAACAGTTCGTCGATATCCAATTCGCCGAAGTTGTTATCGATGCAGTAAAGCAGATCTCGCCGCACGCCAAGGACTTCTGAGAACGGTATGCCGTTTGCGAGGAGCCGTCGGATCAGCAGTTCCGATTTGAAGTGCAGATACTTCGCCTTCGCGTAGTAGTCTGCCATGAACGCGTAACGGCATTCTTCGGGGGGTTCGTCAGTTTCAGAGACAGATTCGCCTGCGTATCCCAATGCGGCGGCGACGCGCGTCTGCATTCTGTCGCCGGTTTCGGGTTCGTAAGACAGGAGATCATGCTCATCATTGGCGAAAACGTGGAGGAGGTTCCGCACTTTCAGGACGAAATCGAGCGCAGGCTCCAGTTCGTCATCGTGAAAGCGTTTATAGAGGTCGATGCTCGGTGTGAACCCGGCGAGTCCGTACATCCAAAACGCGTACTGAAGCGTGCGCAACCCGCCGCGTCCTGTCTTGATGTTCGGCTGGTTCATGTAAATCGTGTCCTCGGCTGCCACGGACGCGCTATCCCGCGATTTCAACAGATCCAGGACAAGCGAAATATCGCATTTTTCGTCCTGCACTGTTTTCTTGAACCGGTCGGTGAGGACAGCATCCCCTGCGATGAACCGCATGTCGATGAGTGCCGTCATGTCCTGATAGTTCCACTGCTGGATTTCGCCCAGGGGCCGGTAGATGAAACTGAATTCAAAACCGGGTATGACGGCGTGGAGGCTATCAAAGAAATCGTAGAACCATCGGATGAGTTCTAGCGTTCGTTCGTCGTAGACTTCCTCGAGATCTACGGCGGAAGTGTAGATAACGTCCAGATCGGAATAGTAGCAGAGTTCCTGCCGTCCGTAGCTGCCGACGGCATACAGGGCGATATCGGGTGTCCAGGGCCCTGTCAGATCCGACAGCAGTTCGGCTATCTCGCTATCGCCAAGTTTGGCGAGCTCTTCGATCTGGTTGGCGAACTCGGTCTGGATTTGGTAATGCGCGACGTTGTAAACTTTCTGGAGGACCGCGTCCCACATTTGCGTATGCTGGTTGCACGCGGCGAGCCCGCTTTCACCTTTGAGGATGCAGGTTTTGAGCTGCTCCCGTTCGGTTTGAATGAAAGCGGTAAGTTGCTTTTGCAACTCGTCAAAAGGGACGTTCAAATCGGGAACGTATGAATTAATTCGATTTTCCATTTTCTCCTACTCGGCGTTAATGTCTCGGAACGGATTTGGTGTTTCGTGCTTGCGATTCACGTGATATATTATACCGCAAATGCATAAAAAAATCAAGTTTTTTATTTATGAGAGCCGCGGCATTTCGTTTTTTGCTTTCGCTACACGTGATCTCAAGCAATAGAGGTTCATTTGGTATTATACAATTTCGCGTTAGAATGTGCAAGAAAAAAAGCGCGGGGGATAGGTTTCCCCCGCGCGATGGATTCAGCACGGCTTATTTTTTCGTAGGGCGAGGGCCTGTCCCTCGCCATGCAGCGATCGCGAGGGAAACCCGCTCGGAGCCTGAAACGATCGCGGGGGACAGGCCCCCGCGCTACGGTAGCCGGAAACGGCCCGTTTTATCGTAGGGCGAGGGCCTGTCCCTCGCCATGCACCGATCGCGGAGGAAATCCGCTTGGAGCCTGAAACGATCGCGGGGGAAACCCGCTCGGATGCGCGTGTGGCATCCGAGGGCCCCCGCGCTACGGTATCCTGAGCGTCCCGTTTTATCGTAGGGCGAGGGACAGGCCCTCGCCATGCAACGATCGCGAGGGAAACCCGCTGCGGAGCCTGAAACGATCGCGGGGGACAGGCCCCCGCGCTACGGTATCCGGAACGGCCCGTTCTACCGTAGGGCGAGGGCCTGTCCCTCGCCATGCTGCGGTCTACCAGACGATAGCGGGGGACAGGCCCCCGCACTACAGGCGAAAAAAAAGCGCGAAGGACAGGCCTCCGCCCTACGCGGAAAATAACGTCTCTCGTTCTCTTAAGGTCTGTAAGACCTTAATGTCTATAGCAGCCCAAACGCAAAAGGCCTTAAGGTCCTTTAGGTCCTTAATAGAGTTTGCCAGGGCCGCGCGTGTTTTTATTAAGGACCTAAAGGACCTTGAAAAGGGAACGACACGTTTTTCTATAGACATTAAGGACCTAAAGGACCTAAAGACATCACTTGACAATGGACGATCGCGGGGGATAGGCCCACGCGCTACGGTAAGACGGGCCTACTCCTGTAGGTCAAGAGCACCTGCTCTTGACCCGATTGCGATCAGGCGATCGCAAACTACAGAGGAGGAACGCGAGGGACAGGCCCTCGCCCTACGGACCAGGAAGAAAAAATGCGCGGGGGCCTGTCCCCCGCGCTACGGTGATCGGAACGGCTATTTTCGCCGTTTCAACGCACCGAACGTCGTCAGCATCCGATTTGCCGCAGAAACAGGACCCGGCAACAACCGCGTCACTAACGTCTCCGGCTTACCATCAAACGCAACTTCCTCAATCTGGTAGTAATACTCAATCCCCGGCTTCGCAGACGTATCCGTAAACGTATACGTTTGACGCTCACCTGTCGTGCCGGCACCGGCGATGAGCGCAGGATTCAAGAGCGTGAAACCGCTCGCGCGCTTTTCACTGCGACGCAGGTTGAAGCCCGCGTTGTCGACTTCAGATTCGGTTGTCCATGTCAAGACGACAGCACCTGCCTCGGTGCGCGTCAGCGAGAAACTCGATAACTCCACCGGCAATGCACCGCCTTCACGATGCCCCGGCGTGCCGATGTCTTCGGCATCACCCCAGTAGAGCGCATCGCTGCTAGAGACAACTTTCTTGACACGCGCCGCCAAAACCCAACTCGCACGCTTTTGTCCCGGCAGCGCAACACCTTTATCATAACGCCGAATGACAGAACTCCGCGAACCTTCCTCAAAACTCAACGGTAATGCCCATGCAGGCGCATCGTCCGAACGCCTGTCGCTGTCCCTATTCCCGACTTCGTCAACAAGATTCCCGTTCCTATCGGAGAGTTGCAGGTAGAATCCCTCGGTACTTAGGAACGTATCCCGCGCCCGCTTGATGCGCAGATTCTTCTCATGCAGTGCGAGCAGGTCATAAACCCTGTCCGCCGGCAGATACGAATCCGACGAGGCACGCGCCGGACCTGCGACGATGAGCAACGTTTGATTCGGCTGAATCACTTTCTCGCTGAGCGTCAACGTGACAATCGGGCGGCCGACTAAATCCTCGGAATCCACATTCTGAATCTCCAACCTCCAGCGGTTGAGATTAATGGCATCCGTTTTGGAATTGTTGTAGAGTTCGATCCACTGCGGCAGTGTGCGCCCGCCGGAATCCACCATGATTTCGCTGAAGGTGACGCTGCCTTTCGGCGTGGCGGCTTCCGTTTTCACTGCACCATTCGGATAGCCCGGTGTGCCGGCAGTGGCAGCCGACTCCGAGACCTTCCTATCATAACCGATACCGGTGAATGCCGATTCTGCCCAGGCATCCCTGTGGTATCCCACAATGTCCGCCTTGGCGCGCTGCCAGACTTTGCCTGAGCCGAGTGCATCTTCGGTGTCACCACCGGGTGCCTGCAGCACTTGCAAGGGCCAGACATGCGTATCATAATCGCCTGTCTGTTCACGGACAAACGCATCCGTGTCACTGCCGCCACCACCAGCGACATCCACGAACGCCTCGTTCAAGCCGCGTTTATCCTTCGCGTTCCGGAGAATTAACAGGAATTTTCCATCATCTGGCAGGGACAACTCCGATTTGACAAAATATAGGTGCGAAGAACCTTTTGTCTCGACCTCGGCAGTCGCCACGTTATCACCGCCTGCAAGCGCGTTGCCTTCCGCTGTCGGATCGCTGTTGGTAATCAACAACAGCCCATTCGCCGGCACACTCACATCTTCTACGAAAGCAATCAGGGAAGTATCTTCCTTCTTGCCATCCTGCACGACGCTGAGCTCCCAGTCTTTCAAGGAAACAGCCGCGCCGGTGACATTGCGAAGTTCCAGCCAATCATCAGCATCGCCGCTACCGTTGCCGAGTTCGTTGAAGACAACGGGACTGCGCGGCACATCAGAGGTCGGCGACTTCGGATCTGACGTTTCCGGAAGGTAAATCACCGGCACCACCGGTGTCTCCGAAACTACCGGGGCAATCTCACGGCCAGACGTATCTTCCAAAGGCAATGGATCTGCCACCGGCACCGTTGTTGGCGCAGCACCAGACTCCGCCGCAGCCTCCTCTGTCCCAACCTGCCGCTCAGACGGTGCAGTCAGTGGCCCAGAAAGCAACATCGTCTTGTCCGGCACGAGTATCTTGACAGAGGGGACACGCACTGCCTCCGCCACCGTGTCCGTTGGTGCCACCGTATACGCGAACGTCACTTTCGTCGAATTCGTGTCTTCTGAGGCACTCCAGACAGCATGCCGAGCATTTGCCTGCACCTCTTCACCCAGATACACCGTCACATACGGCGGGTTCTCCCCTTCATAGCGGAGATTCTCCCTGTCATATGTCACTTCAACTTCAATCTTATCCCCAGCGGTATAGGCACCGGCGGGAGGCGCGACAATCTCCGGCTTTTCCACCACGCGCAACGGATTATCCACTGACACCGTCAACGTATTCGATGCGAGATTTTTGTTGCGAGCGATGTCCATCGTGACCTCCGCAGGCACCTGGATAGCCACATCTCCCTTAAAAGCAAGCGGCGGCGCGAGGGTGACACGGTAGACTTTGCTTTGCGGATGGCCCACTCCGAAACGCGGCACCCTCGTTATCGGCACATAACTATACCCGATAAACTCTGGGGTTGATACCGTCCACCCCTCCAAGACATTCCCGGAGGCATCGGTGAAACGGAGAGCATCGGCATCAATGTCCGCCACTTCATCGGCGATATCCACCGTCCGGTCCGGTGCACCATCCGAGTCTGGAGCAGACATGACATTGTAAAACTTGATGTCCACCGTGAAAGGCCCCGTCACGTCTGTCCCCTCATCAACTTTCGTCAGTGCCACCGACGGCCGGATGCCATCCACTTGGTGCTCAAGTCCCCCTTGCCAATTCTTCTTCGTATGCGAGGCATAGTTACGAAAACTGTCTGCTCCCGGCTTACCCCTTGAATTCGTGTTAAGCTGCGTAAAGGGGTTACCGCTCAAGTCTTGGATTGCATAGGTAGTTTCGTGATGCTGAATGTGATTTTCACCCGGAGCCGCCGGATGCTGAGTATGACCCGGCCCCCCGAACGGATCGTTCGGGTCTTCGCTGCGTGTGGCAAAGGGCCAAAAGGTGCTAATGCCGCTACTGAAAGCACCGTCACCCTCCTGCACGGTGTAACCGAAGTATAACTTGTTGTCAGCATCACTCCTCGTGCCACGGCTGAGACTTGCAAGTCGCGCCTGCCCGCTGAAAGTCAGGATCATGACAACATCAGGATGGGCTTCAACAGGTCTCGTAAACTCCACCGAAACCTCAAGCGTATCCCCTATCCCGTAGAAACGGGTGGATTTCGGGGACAGGTCGTCAACCGTAGGTCCCCGAGCGAGCCCATCGGCATCAAGACATGCCGCCACCGGCATCGGATCACCGTGCATGTATTGCTGCAACCAAGCAGTTGTAGGGCTCCCTCTATAAGTCGTCAGGTCTACCCCAGTGCAGACTTCGTGAACCGCGGCGGCGAGACTGGGGCCTTTATGCGGTGCTTCGCTAACCAACTCATACGGGCTTGTCAGCATGACAGAGTCTGAATTAGCGGCTGGATCCACATCTGGACCCGGCGGCGAAGAACCTTCCGGCCCGAATGTTGCATCAACGATCGTCGGGCTAACGGCATATATCCTGGGATAGTAGATAGTGCCGGTATAAGTTGCGCTTGTCGCTCCAACCCACCGTTGGAAAGGCTTGTCACCACCACGCAGATGCAACCAACTGCCATCCTCGTCCGTGTCGCCTGACTTCACGCGGTAGGCGTATACCACAGTAAAGGAGTAGGGTGTTCCTGGGGGTATATTCACCTTCACATTCCGACTTGCTTCTATGAAGCGGCTCGGGGACAAGATCTTTGTATATGTGGTACTTGTCCATGACTCATACACTGTCCTGTGCGGGCCGCCAGTATCCCAACCACTGAGAGATATAACTGAACCGTGCCTGACATCAGGACCGTTCCTGGTTACCTTAAAGGCAATCGCGATAATGTCACCAGCCTTCGCAGTATAGGGATCTGCGCCACCGTGCGCCTTAGCTTCGGTGATTTCAACACCACCGTCATCAATGCTCAGCGTCCCTTCAGAGAACTCGTCAACCTCCGGCAGCATGTCGCTACCGTTAATGACAATGGGAGTCTTCCGCGCGCCGTCAAACTCCTCTGGCATGCCATCCTCACTAGGGGGCACCATGTCAGGGTTCACATAAATTCTAACATTATTAATGGTGTAACTTGCCTGCGCGTCGGTTCCCGTTCCGAGGGAAACCACCAGGGTGACGATGAGCAAGCAACCTAAGCAACAAAACGTTTTCATCAAATTTTCTCCTTAAAGGTTTGATTCCTCTCCTGTTAGGAGAGAGCAGCGTGTTCTAGGAGAAAAACAGGGTAACCGTGGGCGGGCGCCCACGGTTATCCTGCCCCTTAATACCCAAAGTGGGGATTGAATTTTCCCCGGAACAACGCTGGTAGATTTCGGCGTTGCAGTGGAAAGTGCAACGCGAAAAGCCCCGTGGCAGGCGCGTTTTCGCGAGAGCGTGCGCGTGCCAAGAGGCGATATGAAAAATGGCGCGCTTTGCAAGCGCGTCCGTTTTCGTCATGTTGGAATTGTCTGTAGGGATACTCCCCCGAATCGGCTTCCTGCGGAGAACGCAAGTGGTTAACAGCCGTATATGAAGGGGGGGGTAAATCGGAATTATGTTTAGTGTGGGAGTGTCCAGAGGCGGCGCGAACGTGAACAGCGCGTAGCCTGGGCGGCTGGCGCGTCGCTGCAATGGCGTTATTCGGGCGGATGTGCGTATCCGCGATGAGAAGAACGGGTTGAGTGTTCACGTTTGGCATCCTATGTTTCGTTTCCGCGCTAAACATGTCAATTTTCACTATATGTTATATAGTATACCACATTTTTCTGCGTTTGTCAAATTAAAATGCGATTAAAATGTGATTTTAGCAGATTTTTGCGTTTTTTTCAAGACTTTTTTGAAAAAAACGCGTTGCGCGCGGAAAAAATCGCGTTGCGCGCGGGAAAAATTTTGTTTTCACCGTAGCGCGCGGGCCTGTCCCGCGCGTTTTTCGGATTCCCGTAGCGTTTTCCCGTTACCGTAGCGCGAGGGCCTGTCCCTCGCGTGCAGCAAACCACGCTCCGATCACCGTAGCGCGAGGGCCTGTCCCTCGCGATCTCTCGGTGGAACACAAAACGCCCCGTTTTACCGTAGCGCGAGGGCCTGTCCCTCGCGAATGTTCCGCGCGTCCCGGGCATGGCGGGGGACAGGCCCCCGCCCTACGGTTAAAAGGAGCCTCCTCCTTCTGTAGTTCAAGAGCACCTGCTCTTGACCTGATGGCGATCAGGCGATCGCAAACTACAGAGGGGGAACGCGAGGGACAGACCCTCGCGAACGTTCGCAAACGACAGAAATACGAAAATTCAATTGGCCTATCAAAACGCGATTTCGGTTTGCATTTTGTTTCAAAAAGGTGTATACTATACCTAAAACTTTCATGAGGAGGCACAAGATATGAAATACTGCACCCTTTTTGTGGTTGGGGTTTTGCTCTTAAGTTTCACTGCGTTCGGCGAGCTAAGCGTCAAAGACCTCGAGAAATTCCACGGGATGTTCAAAGAATCGGAGGCGCGGATGCAGGAATTCATGAAGGAGTCCGAAGAACGGACGAAGGAATACGTATCGCAAGAAATCGCGCTGGTTAATCTCCGCATTGACGAGACGAACAAGCGGATAGAGAACGAATCTAAAGCGGCAAACATCCGACACGATTCGGTAAACAACCGGTTTAGCGATGTGAACCGTTTCTTGAGTTTCATCTTTGGTTTGCTGGCGGCGTTGATTGTTGCTGTCATCGGCATGCCGTTATGGGAGCGGAAAAAGGCGCGTGAACAAGACGAGCAATTGAAAGCGCAACAACGGCAACTTGAGGCGCAACAACAGCAAATTGAGGCACAGCAGCGGCAACTTGAGGCGCAACAAGTTGAACTCAACGCGATGCGAGAGGCATTGGCAGCTCTGGAGCAGCGTTGAGGCGTGCAGCAAACCATGCCGCGACAACCGTAGCGCGAGGGCCTGTCCCTCGCGAACGCTCGATCTCCGTAACGTTTTCGCGATTCCCGTAGCGCGAGGGCCTGTCCCTCGCGAGTGTTCCGCACGTCCCTGGCATGGCGGGGGACAGGCCCCCGCCCTACGATTAAGAGGAGCCTGCTCCGTCTGTAGTTCAAGAGCGCCTGCTCTTGACCCGATGGCGATCAGGCGATCGCAAACTACAGAGGGGCGCGCGGTTTGTCCCGCGCGTGCGGCAAACCACGCCCCTTCACCGTAGCGCGAGGGCCTGTCCCTCGCGATCGCTCGATTACCGTAGACGGGAAGAAATCGAGACCAGGAGGTCTCTCCTACCCTATTGCATCGAGACCAGGAGGTCTCTCCTACCAAGAAGCCATTGATAACAAAAAATATATTGTTGACAAACACCTCACAATTTGCTATAATAAAATTGCTTAATTTCCAGAAGGCATAAGGAACGCATCAAATGAAAACCAATTCATGGTTCATCGCGGGTTTATTCGTCCTATCGGCGGTAGGCACCGGGTTTCTCTACTGGTTCCGCGTTGAGACAGATGCGCGCGTTGTTCAGCGTGCGCCGCTCAGCAGCGAGGCACCAAATCACGCGCTATTTGACGAAGTGTTGCAGGCGCATGTCAACGCCGAAGGACAAGTAGACTACGCAGGGCTGAAAGCACACCCTGAAAAATTGGAGGCATACTTGGATATGCTGGCAATGACGAACCCGGCGGCGTTATCCTACAACGAACAACTGGCGTTTTGGCTCAATGCCTATAACGCGCTCGTCATCAAAGCCGTTGTAGATAGATACCCGACGACGAGCGTCCGAAGCATCAAACCGTTCGGTGGGTTTTTCTCTCGGCTGAAATTTCAGGTAGCTGGCAAACCTTACACGCTCAATGAAATTGAGCACGACGTTATCCGCGCCGAGTTTGTGGATGCGCGCGTGCACTTCGCGCTCGTCTGTGCATCGGTAGGATGCCCGGCGTTAGAAAACCGCGCCTTTTTCGCCGATACGCTTGAGGAACGGCTTGAAACCGTCACGTTTAACTTCGTTACTAATCCAGAAAAAGTGCGGCTTGAACGCGGCGAACGTCGAATCTATCTCTCCAAAATTTTTAAATGGTATGCCGCTGATTTCACGGAGGGATACGCGGGCGTAACCGATTTCCTCGCGGATTACCTGCCGTTGGAGGATGCGGCATTTCTTGAAACGGAAGAGGTTGAATTGCACTATTTGGATTACGATTGGACGTTGAACCATCAGCGGTAGGAGATACGGCCTTGACACCCGTAGCGCGGGGGCCTGTCCCCCGCGTTGCCGGAGCGTGGCGAAGGCTTGTCCCTCTGTAGTTTGTGATCGCCTGATCACAAACGAGTCAGGATCAGGCGATCCTGACCTACAGAGCCTGGCGCGCGAACGCTGGCGAGGGACAGGCCCCCGCCCTACGAAAAAGGAGAATTTTGGAGAAATTTTTATGACAAACACTGCAATAATCGGTTACGGCTATGCCGGCCGCGCGTTTCATTCCTATCTCGTCGGTTTGGCAGATGGATTGAACCTTTACGCCATCGCCACGCGGGATGCTGAACGGCAGGCCGCCGCACGCGAAGCCTACCCAAATGCGCGGATTTACCAAACCATTGACGAAGTCATCGCAGATGATGCTGTGGAGCTCGTTGTGCTGGCCACGCCGCACGATACACACGCCGAACTCGCCATCAAAGCGATGAATGCCGGCAAACACCTCGTCACAGACAAGATCATGGCGATGAACACGCCCGAGGCGGACGCGATGATTACCGCCAGCAAACGGAATAACGTCATGCTCAGCGTCTTCCACAACAGGCGATGGGATTGGGACTACCTCACCGTCAAAAAGGTTATCGCCGATGGGCTGCTCGGCAGGCCTTACCTTTTCCAAGTTGCGATTATGCGCTATGGGAAGCCCGGCGGCTGGCGGGGTATCAAGAAACGTAGCGGCGGTATCCTCTACGATTGGCCCGCGCACTTCGTCGATCAGGCGTTGCAGCTCGTGCAGGCACCGGTCTCGTCTGTCTTCTGCGATATCTACTACGATACAAAATGGGGCGTGGACATCGGCAACTACGCGAATCTCATCATTAAGTTCATGAACGATGTCCGGTATCAGATTGAGATAAGCAATCTCTCCAAGGCTGAGAAGCCGCGGTGGTATGTCGTCGGTGACGAGGGCGGCCTCATCAAATACGGGTTGGACCCGCAGGAGGGCCCAATGCGCGATGGCGATATCGATGCCGCCGAGGAAGACCCGGGCAATTACGCGAAAGTCTGGACAGAATCGGGCGGTGAACCTCGCGAACTCGTGATTGAGAGTGTGCGCGGCACGTGGAAATCTTACTATCAGAACATCGCCGATGTGCTGAACAACGGCGCGGAATTGGCTGTCAAACCTGAGGAAGTTCGGAAAGTCATGCGGGTTTACGATGCGGCGATGAAATCCGCGGCAACAGGCAGAACGGTATTTCTCCGGTAGGAGGAATTCTGCTGCGTTGTTCAAATTCTGGACAATCGTGTTCATTTTGTCACGGGTATTGTCGAGGCCGTTTCCCTTTCACCGTAGGGCGAGGGCCTGTCCCTCGCCATCGTTTTGGTGTCAGACTGCATCACCTCTGTAGGTCAAGATCGCCTGATCTTGACCCGTTCGGGATCAGGCGATCCCGAACTACAGAGTGGGCCCGATGCTGAAACATCTCGCCGGCAACGAACGATCGCGGGGGACAGGCCCCCGCCCTACGAAACCTGAATGCGAACCGAATGCCTATCCCTATCGCATCACAAAACTGGCATGATACTTGCTATAACATCTAGTAAACACCAATGCGCGCTGCGAAAGCACGCGAAATCAGGAGAGTCAAAAATGAAAACGAATTTTTGGAGCACAAGCCTCGCATTCCTGCTGATAGTCCTCTTCGCTGGTGCGGTAGCGGCAGACCGGCATGCCGCGGAGTCGCCTTACCACGAACTCAACCAGCAAGTCATCGCGAGCATTGACAAAGGGTTGGAATGGTTGAAGGCACAGCAGGGAGAAGATGGCCTCTTCCGCAACCATCCTGGGATAACGGCACTTGCGGTTACCGCCTTTTTGCGGCATCCACAGGGAAAATACACGGAGGCGAACAGCCCGTTCCTCCAGAAGGCCATCCGGCAGCTCATCGCGATGCAACAACCGAACGGTGCTATCTATGACGCGGACAAGCAACCGGCGTTGCCGAATTACAACACCTCTATCTCCGTGATGGCACTCGCCTCAACGGGAAATTCGGCATACGCCGAGGTTATCGCCAAAGCGCAAGGGTTCCTGAAGAGCCTGCAAATCACCGATGAAGAGAGCGTCTATTACGGCGGTATCGGCTACGGCAGCCGCGAAACCGTGCATGATCTTTCCAATTTGAATATCGCTGTTCAGGCACTCAAAGAGAGCGGCTCCGATGACGACGAAGTCTGGAACAAGGCGATTAAGTTTCTGGAACGGACGCAGAACCGCAGTGAGAGCAATGACCAGGGATGGGCAGGCAACGACGGCGGTTTCATCTATTCGCCAGACGGCGAGAGCAAGGCAGGCACGGATGAGGCGGGGAGTCCGCGCAGTTATGCGAGCATGACTTATGCGGGGTTGTTGAGTTTCATCTACGCGAACGTCGATAAAGATGACCCGCGCGTGCAATCGGCTATTGATTGGATTCAGAAGCACTTCACCTTGGAAGAAAACTACGGCATGGGTGCGCAGGGGCTCTATTACCACTATCACACCATGGCAAAGGCGTTGCGGCTTTACGGCCAGCCGGTTCTTGTGGATGCGAAGGGCATCTCGCACGACTGGTATCAAGAATTCGCCGGAAAGTTGATGGAATTGCAGAAACCGGAAGGCTTTTGGCTCAATGAAGAGAGCCGCTGGATGGAGGCAGATCCGGTGTTAGTTACGAGTTATTCTGTTCTCGCGCTGGATACGGCTTACCCGCGTTAATTTCATGTTGCGCTCGGGGGCGGATCTCCGCATCCGCCCTTTTCCTATATTTTATCTTCCTGCATCACGATTCCCCAGTAGGAGAGACCTCCCGGTCTCGATGCATTTCTCGCTGCAGCTGTTCTGCCTTCAGCGTTATCCACTGTTTAATCTCGGTTAATTCCTTACGCATCGTTTCCAATTCGCGCGCTTGTGCTTCAATGCGCTTTTCTTGCGCATCAAGGCGTTTTTCTTGCGCCGCCAATTTTGCATCCTGCTCGCGTTCCTTTTTCCAACCTAGGATGAGCAGCAGGCCAATCAACGCCAACAAAGCGACAAACAGCATAAAGACGTGACCGAAGTTTTTGTCCACCGAACTTATCTCGCTAAAAGTGGGGATGCCCAAGAACAACAGCCCACACATCAAAAATAGGCAAATTAACTTCATCGGTTGCACCTCCTTGACAAAGATTTCTTATATTATATCGTAATTGCTAGGAAATGTCAAGCAAAAATAAACTTATTTCCGCGAATTGCGTTAAAATAACTGAGGGTGTTTCATATTTCGAGGCGTTCGGTAGGAGAGACCTCCCGGTCTCGATTTTCCCGCATCGCGGTGGCCTGTCCTCCGCGATGGCTCAAGAACCGTTTTTTATCGTAGCGCGGGGGCCTGTCCCCCGCGATCTCCATCGTCACGATGTGTGTTTTCCCTCTGTAGTTCGGGAGCGCCCGCTCCCGAACGGGTCAGGATCAGGCGATCCTGATCTACAGAGCCTGGGGCGCGCGAACGATGGCGAGGGACAGGCCCTCGCCCTACGATGAAGGGAGACCTTCTGCTGCCGCTGCCGCGGGAGGCGCGCCGCCTATTGCATCGAGACCGGGAGGTCTCTCCTACCGGCAGAAATCGAGACCGGGAGGTCTCTCCTACGGGTGTGCATCGAGTTATGAAATACCCTCAAAATAACACCAAAGCGAACAGATTGCGGGTATGTGCACACAATATAAACCTATTTCCTCAAACTGCGTCTAAACGTACAAAATCCGAACTTTATTCGTCCTTCGTTTGTCTAAAAGTTAGTAATTAAATATCATTTTGCAGGTTCAGGAGGAAAATGATGCGCATATTGGAGGGAATATCTGTTGGCATCGCGGCGATCCGCAGCAATAAATTGCGTTCCCTACTGACAATGCTCGGGATTATCATCGGCGTTGCATCGGTGCTCGCGATGATAGCCATCGGCGACGGTGCCAAAGTCATCGTGCTACAAGATGCCCAGAAACTCGGCGGTGTGAACCAATTTACGATGTATCGCAGCAGCCATAAACGCGTTGGCAACCGGTGGGTGCGGAATCGCAGCAACGAATACTTTGAATATGAGGACGTTCTCGCGATTGAAGCGGAATGCCCCTCTGTCAAGGTAGTCGTGCCTAGAATTCCTGAATGGCGAGGCGTG
Organism: Candidatus Poribacteria bacterium; assembly: GCA_965242965.1. Classification (GTDB taxonomy): domain Bacteria; phylum Poribacteria; class WGA-4E; order WGA-4E; family WGA-3G; genus AGPOR5. Next base: position 859,629 of record OZ251518.1, read on the forward strand.
CTGGTGCAAGCCGCCGACGGTTCCGAAACCCGAACCGGCTATAACGGCGTAAATGCCTCATTTGCAACAGCAATGGATTGGGATACATCGCAAGGACGTTTTATTTCCGAGGAAGATATTGATAATGAGTCCAAAGTTTGCGTGCTGGGCTCGGACGTGGTGACAGCCTTGTTTGGCAACGACTCGCCCCTCGGCAAAGAGGTGAAAATCGGCAGAGGTGGTGGCCGTTATGACAGATACGGCAGGAAAGACCGGAGGCGGACGACCGAACGGTTCACCGTTGTCGGAACAATGGAAGTCAGAGGGAGAAGTCTCCGGTTCGGTTGGAATCTGGACGACATGGTGTTTCTCCCACTCACGACGACGCAAGAACGCTTCACCGGCAACGACCGGATTGTGATGCTTTCTGTCCAAGCGAATACTGTTGAAGAGGTGCCGAAGGCGATCGAAGAGGTGAAAACGGTTCTCCGGAAACTGCACAACAATCAGGACGATTTCTTCAGTATCTGGGATATGCGGGAAGGCATGGCGCAGTTAGAGAAAATCAGTAAAGTGATCAAAATCGCGTTGGGGAGCATCGCCGGGTTCTCGCTACTTGTCGGCGGCATCGGCATTATGAATATGATGCTCGTCGCAGTTACCGAACGCACCCGCGAGATTGGGCTCCGGAAGGCACTCGGCGCGAAGCGGATGGATATCTTGGTGCAGTTCTTAATGGAGGCGGTAGTGCTGTGTAGCATCGGCGGCGCGCTCGGAGTGGTGCTCGGCATCGCGGCTGGCGAAGGCATGGCAATGCTGGCGGTGAACATCGTTCAGATTGTGCCTGAATGGCCCTCGGTGGTTTCAAAGGAGTGGATTGCCATTGCAGTCTCATTCTCGGCGGCAATCGGCATCTCCTTCGGGATGTATCCCGCGATAAAAGCGTCTTCGTTATCACCCATCGAAGCATTAAGAACGGATTAAGCGGAGGAGGAACGTTAACAAATGAATCTCATTGAATGTGTCATTCTCGGTATTGCGAGTCTTCGGCGGAACCCGCTACGTTCCTGCCTTACCATCTTAGGCATTATCGTCGGTGTCGGCTCTGTTGTGAGTATGGTATCTGTCGGCGACGGTTCTAGCGCGATGGTATTGCGCGAGATTGAGCGGACCGGCGGCACGAAAATCATTGAAGTCGTGCGAGACGAATGGGACAAACAGGCCGGCACGCTCAGCCGCGCCGCCGGACGCGCCGTGCGCGGCAAAAGCCGCTGGCAAAGAAACCGGGCAGAACACTTGGAAACCGACGATGCTTTCGCATTGCAGGACAGCGTGCGCGGGATTGTCAACGTCGTCGCTGAAGACGATATGCCAGGGTGGAGTGTGAACTATGCGGGCCGCAGCAAGGAATCACGCATCGTCGCCTCAACTGCCGGCTATGACAGATCGCACAACTGGTACCCCGAAAGTGGACGCTTCTTTACTGCAGAAGAAGTCGAATCGGCGAGTACCGTCGCTGTCATCGGCGTGAAAATTAAGGAAGAAGTGTTTTTGGGCGAAGACCCGGTGGGAAAGGAGATTAAGGCATCTCGTCAGTCTTCTTGGCGGCGTAGTGGCCGCTATGATGTCCGCTTGAAAGTCATCGGTGTCATGGAGGAGAAAGGCGATGCAATGGATACCTCTGGCTGGGATGACAGGTTTATCATTCCGATAACCACACTTCAGCAGCGGTTTAAAGGCCGGCAGGATGTTGAACGCATCCGCATCGAAGCGATGGACATTGACACGATTCCGCTCGCTATCACTGATGCAAAGCGGGTTCTCGGACGACGGCATAATAACACCGGTGAAGAATATAACTACTGGACAGCCACAGAGGAACTCGCAACCGCTAACAAGGTGGGGGTTGTCATGAAACTGCTGATGGGCGGCATCGCGGGCATTGCCCTGCTTGTCGCGGGCATCGGTGTGATGAACATCATGCTCGTCTCTGTTACTGACCGGACTCGCGAGATAGGTTTGCGCAAGGCACTCGGCGCAACGCGTGGGGACATCTTGGCGCAATTCCTGATTGAGGCATCCGTGCTCACTCTCGCCGGTGGCATCCTCGGTGCAATTGCAGGTATTTTTATGGGACAGGGGACAGCCGCGCTCATCTCTAAATTCGTCTGGGAAGGGAGCGACTGGCCCTCGGTAGTCTCTTTTGGAACGATGCTCATCGCGCTGCTTGTTTCAGTGGCAATCGGTGTCTTCTTCGGGCTTTATCCCGCGAACAAGGCGGCGAAACTCACCCCGGTGGAGGCACTCCGTTCCGAGTAAGAATCAATCAACCGGAGGTGCCGATTCGCATTCGCATTGGCACCTCCTATAACATACACAGGAGAAATTAACCGTGAAAAAAGTAATTATTAGCGTCGCTGTCCTCCTTGTCCTCGTCGTCGCAATCGGTTGGGCGGTGCTAGGACGTGGGAAAAACGGCGCGGCCCCGGGCATGGAGAAGAAAATCGAAGTTGTTGAACGCGGCGACTTCCAAATGCGCATCAGCGCGACCGGCAACTTGGAACCCCTCCTCGACGTGGAAGTCAAGGCTCAAGTTGAAGGCGAAGTCATTAACCTCCACGTAGACGATGGCGATTATGTGGAGAAGGACCAGGTTTTGGTGGAGTTGGACCCGGAGCTCTATCAAGAGGAACTCAAACAGGCGAGAGCGGATGTCAGTGCCGCCAAAGCACAACGCACCCAAGCAGAATTAAATATCGAACTCCGGAAAGAACGGCTTGAAAGCGAATTGACGCAGGCGGAAGCCGCTGTCAAAATGGCGCAGGCGAATCTGGAGACGAGCCAGGCCACGACGATAACACAGATTAGCCAAACGGAGACTGATATTCAGACGATGCGGAACGCGCTCGCTGAGGATAAGATTGAATTGGAACAGGCCAACATTGCCTTTGAACAGGCGGAGCTCGCGCTGGCTGAACAAGAATCTTCGCGGCAATCCGCCGAAGTGGATTTGAAAACGGCTGTCGCCGAATTGGAGCGGAACAAATCGCTCTATGAGAAGAACCTCGTCTCGAAAAAAGCGTTGGAAGACGCTGAATCGCGGCACGCAAACGCTGTCACGCAGCGAGAGAACGCGATGAAGCGGGTCGAATCGCAAAAGAAGACGGTTCTGTCGCGGGAGCGCACCATCTCTGCACGCCAATCCGCTATTAGCACGCGGGAAGCAACACTGGAACAGCAGCACATTAACCTAGAAAACCTCAAGAAAATGCGCGAGAAGGCGGAAGAAGAAGACCGGCTGCAACTAGAGAACGCCGAAACCCGCTGGCAGGAACTGTCCCTGACTATCAACAACGAGAAATTGCTCACCGAGCAGTCTAAAGTCAGCGCGGATGCCAACCTGCTTCGCCGGCAAAGTAGCCTGAAGAATCAGAATGAGCGACTCGAGTGGACCACGATTAAGGCACCGATGGCGGGAACCGTCACGCTCCTTGCAATTGAAGAGGGTGAGATTGTGACTTCCGGCCGTTCCGCCTTTTCGCAAAGCCCGCCGCTCATGACAATCGCTGATCTTTCCCGAATGGTAGTCAAAACCTATATCAACGAGGTGGATATGGAACGCCTGCGTCTCAATCAGCGTGCCGAGATTAAGGTGGATGCCTACCAAGAAAAGAAATACGAGGGACGCGTCTATGAAATCTCGCCGAGTGGACAGGAACAGGATAACATCATCTCTTTTGAGGTGATGATAGAGGTGGTAGGCTCCCCCGAAGAGCTGCGTCCAGGGATGAGTGCTGACGTGGACATTATCACTTACGAAGAGAAAAACGTCCTCTTGCTACCGCTTGATGCGCTGATAAAACAGCCCTCGGCGACGCTCACCGCGCAAGTTGACGATATATCACCCTATAAGGCGGGGCAGCCGATTGAGGTGCAGACTATCAGCGAGAAAATCTTCCGCGGCACCATAGCGAACGTCGGTTCCGGTTCGGTGACAATTAGTCTGGATAGTTCGCAGCGCGGCATTCGCCCGGGCCCGACGACGCTTTCGTTGCTCGTCAAAGGGCAAAAGAAGGCAGATGGCGTGCGAGCCGACATCAAAATCTCGAAAGGGAAATCGGTTATGTTGGATAGTGGCGACGGCCCCGGCACAAGCACCCCCGTGGACGTTGGCATGCAAAACGAAACAAACGTGATTGTCAAAAGCGGGCTCTCCGCCGGTGACCGGGTTGTGTTACAACAGCGGAAGCCGCAGCGGGGTGGTTGGGGAAGATAGGAGAATGTGAGGAATGTGAGGGCGGATGCTGTATCCGCCCTTACGCTTTTACAAATAAATCACTTGTCCATCATACGCGAGCGTCGCATTATCGGGCAGTTCAATCTGCTGTTCCGCGCACTGCTCTGGGAAATACCGATGATCGAGTCGGTGCATGATGTGCGTAAAATAGGTGGCTTTCGGCTGCAGTGCCTCGCTAATTTCCAACGCCTGTCCTACGGACAAATGCGTCGGATGTCTCGGATTGAAACTCAGCGCGTCGATAACCAGCACCTCAATTCCTTCCAGCAGTGCCTGCGAAGTTGCCGGCAACTGTTTGACATCCGGCAGGTAGCCGAAGTCGTCAATCCGGTATCCGTATGTCTCCATGTTGCCGTGTTCGACAGGAATCGGCGTGATGTCAAAACCGAACAGTTGAAACCGCTTGCTGACAACGTTCGGCAGGAGATGCCCGACACCGCCGCCTTGGAACGTCTCTTTGGTGAACATATAGTCAAAGTTGCGTTGCAAGACGCGAATCGTCTGCGCGGGCGCGTAGATAGGCATGTCCATCTGCTGTTTGCGGCACGGCATGACGATGTCGTTGGTGCCGCTGACGTGGTCCGCGTGGCAATGCGTGAAAATCACCGCGTCTATCCATTCAATCCGATTCCGAACAATTTGATCCATGAAGTTCGGCCCCAGGTCGAACTGCAGATTTTTTCCGTCCTTTTCAATATGGATAGACGAACGGGTGCGATAGTTTTTAGAGCCGAACTGCATCGCGTCTTGGCACGTTTCGCAATCACATTTATACTCCGGCACGCCGGTTGAGGTGCCTGAACCTAAAATCGTAATTTTCATTTTCTATCTCCACCTGTTTTGACAAAAAACCTATGCGAAAATTAACACCCTCCGAATGCCGGAGCCTCGCGAAGCACCTCGGCGATACGCCAATGACAGTCATCACCGCGGCCCGATTACAACAAGGGATGTGCCGCGCTTATGCATCGGGAGCGGGAGGTTTATCCGATGATGCATCGAGACCAGGAGGGCTCGCCTACGGGGATGCGCCTATCGCCGCGCTTGTCTTTGACGAATTTTGTCCGGAAGAACCCATCGGTTTCGGGATGGATGCCGATGCGCTGTGGACGTTGCTCAAACCGCAGGACGGTTGGAGTTGCATTAACGTTAACGCCGAATGCGCCGAACCCCTCGGTCAGCGCATCGCAGCGGAACTGGGACAAACTGTCCGTTACTACGGCGATGTCTGTCACGCGCTCTTAGAACCTGTCGTCGTGTATCCCAACGCCTCTGTTCGCCTTTTGACAGCGGCGGATGTGCCTCTGCTGTCCGATGCCCCTCAAGCAGTGCAGGGTAACGGTTACAAAATCGCCACGGACATGGTAACAGAAGGCATCGCCGCCGCTGCTATCGTTGAAGGAAAAATCGTCGCGATTGCACACGTCTATGCCGAGACAGATTTGCACGCCGACATCGGCGTATCCACGTTGGCGGAATGGCGCGGAAACGGATTTGCCACCGCCGCGGCCGCTCTCGTTGCATCGCGGCTTCAAGCGCGCGGCAAAGTCCCGGCTTGGAGTTGCGGGGAGGATAATGCAGCATCGCTACGGGTGGCACAAAAATTGGGTTTTACGGAAATCGAGCGGCGCACCTACGTTATCCCTGAATCCGCCAGCGAGTAAGAGCGGATATCTCGCTAACCTAACGCTGCATCAACCTTATTAATCGCCGCCGCCATTAATCGCGCGTGTTCCTCCTGCATATTGACGTTGAACCCGAACCGCAGCGCGCGGCCGAGGATGGACAGCGTCATCGGGCACATATCCGGTGAATACGCAACATCGCCGGTATAACTCGGGTCGTTCCATGGATACCCTGAAGGGTGCGGCGAATGTTTAAACAAAATGGAATCCCAGTAGGCATAGATATGCCTGTCGGGAAAACCAGCGTTGTAAGCGGTTCCGGCGTTAAGTCCTTCCGCCTTGAGAGCCTCGGTATATTTTCGGGCAAGTTCCTTATCGCCGACAATAATCGCCGCGCTGATGCCACACTCGCCGCTCGGGTCATCGACGTGTTGGCGGCTGTAGCCTTCCGGTTTTTCGGCGAGTTCGGCGAGAAACGCCTTCTTGAGCCGCCGTGTATGCCCGAGGATATCGCCTAACTTCGACAATTGGACGCGCGCGAGTGCTCCCAGTATTTCACTCGGCCGGTAGCATTGGCACGAGAAGGGTTTGTTCTGCCATTCGGCATCGCTCATCCACATCGGCAGTCCGGGTTCCGCTGCGAACGCGGCGCGTTCATAAACGTCGTAATCGTTGCTGAAAACGAGGCCGCCTTCTCCGCAGGAGATGACCTTGTAGTAGTTGAGGCTCCATGCGCCGGCATCGCCCCAGGTGCCGGCGAACTTGCCTTTATATTGCGCGCCGACGGCTTGGCAGCAATCTTCCACAACCTTGAGCTTGTGTTTCCGCGCGAGTTCAACAATTACTTCAAGTCTGCACGGCACGCCTTGCATGTGCACCGGTAGAATCGCCTTAGTATGCGGCGTAATTTTCCGTTCCACATCTGCCGGGTCCAACCCGAGTGAATCGTCAATTTCGGCTATCACCGGAATCGCGCCGACACCGACGATGGCGGCCGCCGTTGCGATGAACGTATAACCGGGTAAAATGACTTCATCTCCGGGTCCGACACCAATGCCGGTGAGGGCACAAACGAGTGCAGATGTGCCAGAGTTTACCATCAAGGCGTGCTTCACGCCGAGTTTTGCGGCGGCTTCCGTTTCAAAACCTTTCACTTGTGAATCTTCAACGAACCGGAAGAGTTTCCCGCTCCGTAAGACTTCGGTGACTGCGTTGATTTCCCGTTCGTCTATCACGCTGGGTCCGTGCATGCCGCCCGGTATTGGTTCGGTGATAACGGGTGTTCCTCCATCTATCGCTAAACGCGCTGGCATTTTTGTTCCTCCTGAATTTTTCTGTGCGGTGTTTCCAGTGCCCTACATTTATCCTCTTGTGGTTACATATTATCAGATACATGTTGTTTTGTCAATAGATATTGTCAGAAAAATTTGACAATTATGTTGCAACATGCTATAATAGAATTAGAATCTGATTAAACTGGGCGGCAAGCTGTGCCCGGTGAAAGAAACGAGGGAACATGTCTAAACAAGATATGCTCAAACTTACCTTGGGGCAAATTGTCCTCGGCGGTGTGGTTGGGCTCATCAGCGGTGGGCTGTGCCTTCTCCTTTTTGAAGGCGTGATTTGGGGGCAGCTCATCGGCGAGCGCGTGACAGATGGGTTTTGGGTAGGTTTACTCCTGCTCATCTCACTAGGTATTACTTACGGCGTGATGATAGCGGGTGCGAGCGAAGCGGTGCGCTTTGTCAGCAGGAAATTCGGTGCCGAGATTCCGTTTAAACCGGTGTTCTCTGGTGCGCTACTCGGTCCGCCCGCGATAGTCGGTTTGCAAGCCTTGTTGGATGTCCCGTGGGAGATTTTCGGTGCGCCGAATGTTCTTCTGGCGGTGCTTCTTCCAGTGCTGAAAGTATTGGCGTTTGTCGTCTCCTTACCGATGCGCGTATGGCTGCTGAATCTCCAATGGCCTATTGAGATTTGGTATATTCTTGCCGTGCCGCTCGGCGCGATATTAGGTTACAGATTACCGGCGGTGCAACGTGAACCGCGCGCTGAACCTGTCTAATTGAGCTAAATTATGCGATACGATGATGATAAAGCGAAGGACGAATGCGGTGTGTTCGGTATTTTCGGGCATCCGCGTGCTGTAGAATTAACCTATTTAGGGTTGCGTGCCTTGCAGCACCGTGGGCAAGAGAGCAGCGGCATTGTCGCTTCAGATGGTGAACGTCTCACGTCTCACCACGGCATGGGGCTTGTCGCCGCGGTTTTCGATGCGGATGCCCTCGCGAATCTCCAAGGGGATATTGCGATAGGGCATAACCGGTATTCAACCGCTGGGGAGAGCACTCTTGACAATGCGCAGCCCCTCGTGCGAAATTATCGGCACGGCCCGCTCGCGCTTGGGCACAACGGCACGCTTGTGAATGCACGGCGGCTCCGCGACGAGTTAGAGCGCGCGGGTTCTATCTTCAGCACGACGCTGGACACAGAGGTTGTTTTTCATCTCATCGCGCGTTCCCGACTTCCGCTGCTGCCAGAACGGATAGTTGAGGCACTTCGCGCCGTGCAAGGTGCGTATTCGTTCGTGATGATGAACCAAAACATGCTGATGGGTGCCCGCGACCCGCACGGATTTCGGCCTTTGTGGATTGGGCAACTCGGCGATGCGTATGTGCTGGCATCCGAAACGTGCGCGCTGGACGTTATCGAGGCAACGCCGATTCGGGAGGTTGAACCGGGCGAGTTGGTTGTTGTGCGCCCAAACCAGAGCGGCATAGAATCCATTCAGTTCCAACCGAAACAGGCAGAATTATCGCAGTGCATCTTTGAATATATCTATCTTGCACGTCCAGACAGCCTGATGTTCGGACAGAGCGTGAACAGCACGCGTCGTGAATTCGGCAGGCAGCTCGCCCGCGAGCATCCAATGAAGGCGGATGTCGTTATCCCTGTCCCTGATTCAGCGACGATTTCTGCGCTCGGCTACGCGGAGGAATCGGGCATCCCGTTTGATTTGGGGCTTTCGCGAAACGCCTTTGTCGGCCGCTCTTTCATGAACCCTGCGCAGACTATCCGCGAACTCATGGTGAAGGTAAAACTCAACCCTATCCGCGATGTGCTAGAGGGCAAACGGGTTATCGTCGTTGACGATTCTATCATGCGTGGGACAAACGGCAGGAAACTGGTGAAAATCGTCCGGCAGGGCGGCGCGACCGCGGTGCATTTGCGTATCGCCTCCCCACCGAATAAATTTTCGTGTTTCTACGGCGTGGATACGCCTACGCGCAGCGAACTCATCGCGAGTTCTCACACGGTTGAGGAGATTCGGAAATACATCCGCGCCGATAGCCTCGGGTATCTGGGGATTGAAGGGATGCTCAAGGCGATGAACGCGCCGCAGGATTTTTGCACCGCCTGTTTTGATGGGAACTATCCGGTTCCGTTTGAGGAGTAACGTTCGCGCGGGATATAAAAACGGTAGTTGTCCCTTTTCATGCCACGGGCGAAAATTGAAAACGGAATAGTCCTGGGCGTTTACCGCAAAAAAACTTGACAGTCACCGTGCGTTGTGATATTCTATGTGTATGGAAAATCACACTCAGACACCCTTTGACTGGAACAATTTGCCCGCGCACCGTTATGATGTCGCAGCGAAGCATGCGGCGCGGGCTTTTCCAAACGACATGCTGCGCCTGCTACTCGGCACAGTCGATTTTGAATTCATTGAACATCTGGATATAGAATTCCCGGTGATGAATGTCCGACGCATGGATAGCCTCACGAAAATCTCCTTGGAAGGAGAACTGACGCTCATCCACCGCGAATATCAGCTGCACGATAGTTATCCCATCCCGATTGAACGCCGCATTGCCGGCTACCGCGGGAGAGGCGCAGAGAACAACGAACTTCCTATTCGTTCGTATGTTATCTATTTTCACCCAGCTGCCGGACGTAGGGACCCGGGAGGCTTTTTCCGAAATGCCGACGTGCCGGGACAACGGTTCATTTCAGAATACGAAGTGATTCGGATTCCTGAACTAGCAGGCGGTCCGCTGCTGGAAACGCGCCCGCCCGGTTTGATGCCGTTTCTGCCGCTGATGCAACCACCGGCGGGTGTGGACAGTCTCGCGTGGCTTCGGCAATGTGTTGAGACGACGCGGCAGCTGCCGCTAGACACAGCGAATATCGACAACCTATTGATGTCAACGGGGATATTTGGCAATTTAGCCTACGACGAGGAGACAATCTATTCAATTATTTCGGAGGAAGACATGAGAAATTCATCGATTTTCCAACGCCTCATGGAGCAGCCGTTGACAGAGGCACGCCAAGAGGCACGCCAAGAAGGGATAGAACACGGCTTTGAACGCGGCGAGCAAAAAAGAGCCGTTGATGCCCTCATGGCTGTCTTGGATGTCCGCTTCCAAGACTATGATGTGCAAATCTTAAAGCCCACGTTTGAGGCGATCACCGATTTGCAACACCTTGAGCAACTGTTACGCACCGCCGTACAAGCATCAACCATCGATGACATAACCCGAACGCTGGTGCTCCACCGAAACAACGGGACTAATACATGAGAAATTCATCGATTTTCCAACGCCTCATGGAGCAGCCGTTGACAGAGGCACGCCAAGAGGGGATAGAACGCGGCATTGAACTCGGCTTTGAACACGGTGAGAGGAAAAATGCCGTTGATGCCCTCATGGTTGTCTTGGATGTCCGCTTCCAAGACTATGATGTGCAAATCTTAAAGCCCACGTTTGAGGCGATCACCGATTTGCAACACCTTGAGCAATTGTTGCGCACCGCCGCACAAGCGTCAACCATCGATGACATAACCCGGACGCTGGTGCCCCACCGAAACAACGGGACCTAATTAGGCGTGCCCGGTTGAAAACCGCGCCTACGGGGCTCGGTGCCCCCTGCGTTAGTTCCAAGGAGATTTCAATGCTTAGTATCAATAGTGGTGGAAATAAGCGAAGACCGCGTCCGATCGGCACGCCACAAGGCCAACACACACTGATTACGCTCCTCATCTGCGCGATACTCGGTATGGTGCTCAGCCGCGTGCTGCCGCCGATTCTGCTGAAATTGCGTCCGGCGATGACAGCAGTCGAAGCGCAAGACCTGGGTGTGATGCTCGCCTTAGGCATTAGCGGCGTTGTGATGGTAGTGCGACTCCTCAAACCGCCTAAAAAGAAAAAAGGCACCTCTCTTCGGGAACGATTTTTAAAGGAGCAGGAAAAATCGGATGGCAGCTAAAAACTCGTTGACTTATGCCGATGCCGGCGTTTCGTTTGAGGAAGAAGCGAAGGCTATCGCGCGCCTCAAAAAGTTAGTCCAAACCACATACCGGCCCGAAGTCCTCAGCGATGTCGGCAGTTTCGGTGGACTTTTTGCCCTCGGTTCGTATCAAGAACCGGTGCTTGTCTCTAGCACAGATAGCGTCGGCACGAAACTTAAAGTTGCGTTTCAAGCGGAACGACACGACACCGTGGGGTTTGACATCGTCGCGCACTGCGGGAACGACATCGTCGTGCAGGGTGCGGAACCGCTCTTCTTTCTTGACTACATCGGCATCAACAAGGTATCCGCCGATGTTATTGAACAGATTATGAGCGGGCTCGCAGCGGGATGCAGGGAAATCGGGTGCGCGCTCATCGGTGGGGAAATTGCCGAACTTTCAGAACTCTATGCCCCAAACGAATATGACCTGGTTGGCACTATAGTCGGCGTAGTTGAGAGGACATCTGTCATCACCGGCGATGCAATTGAACCCGGTGACGCGCTCATCGGGTTGGGCTCCGTGGGGTTACATACCAACGGCTTCACATTAGCGCGACGCATCGTGTTTGAGCGGTGTAACTACGGCGTTGACACCTATCTCCCAGAACTCTCTGCTACGCTTGGAGAGGAACTGCTGAAGCCGCACAAAAGTTATGTCACGTCCATTCTGGAACTCCGCAGGGTTTGCGATGTGAAGGGGCTCGCGCATATCACCGGCGGCGGGTTGCCGGGAAACGTGCAACGCATTCTGCCAGATGGATGCACGGCGCAGATTCGGAAAGGCACCTGGGAGATTCCACCGGTTTTCCCGTTTTTACAACAGAAAGGCAATGTTGCCGAGGAAGAGATGGCCCGGGTCTTCAACATGGGCATCGGCATGGTGATTGCGCTCGCGCCCGATGCTGTTGATGCCGCCGTTGCCGCTCTCAATGCCTCAGGCGAATCTGTCTACCGGATTGGCGAAGTGCTTGCCGGCGAAAAGGGGGTGCGCCTTGTCTAAACCTTTTGCCGAGACGCAAGAATTGGAGACGCTGCTTGACGAAACGCATCCACAGGTGATTTTGGCGGCGTTACAGCAAGTGGACGATGCCGATGCCGCGCTCTTTTTGCTCATGCTCAAAACCGCCTCCGATGCGCTCACCGCGCACGCCGGGAAAATCTTCGCGCAATTGCCGTTCGAGAGACAGGTCAGCATCGCCGAAAAGGTGATTGCGACAGAGATTGTCGAATCGGAACGCGCGAAGCAACTCTGGGACATCCTCGTGGGGAAAATTCAGGAGGCACACACCCAGAACCTGTTTTTAGGCGAGGGCGCGGGAAATCTGGCGAAACTGCTCTCACACGCCGATATCGCGACGCAAAGCCGACTATTGGAAGCGTTGGGAGAGAGACAACCAGAAGTAGTCAATAGCGTTGAGGCACAACTGTTTCCTTTTGATGAATTGGCGCGCTTGGAAGATGAGGCAATCTCAACTATCCTGCATGCGTTGGACACCTCCACGTTAGCCCTCGCTTTGCACAACGCGCCCCAGGCGATTCGGGACAGGTTCGTTGAGAACATGTCGGCATCGCAAGCGGAGGAGCTTGAGGCGGCAGCGGCGCAGTTGACGGTTGAACAGACGCAGCTCGTTGACACGGCGCGCCAATCAGTTGTGAATTTGGTGCGCAATTTCGCGGCGAAGGGTATGTTGAAGATGTAGAGGATAAGCGAAGGGGAGCGCGCATCGGGCCCACCTCTGTAGTTCGGGAGCGGGTGCTCCCGAACGGATCAGGAGCAGGTGCTCCTGCCCTACAGGGGTGATGCGCTCTGACAGCCAAACGCACTGGGGCTCACCTAATCTTCCAACGTAAACTCAAAAGGAATCTTCACCCTCTTGCTCACCGGTTTTCCTGCCTGCATAGCAGGGGTGAAAGTGGATTTGCGCAGTGCGGCAATTGCCGCGTCTTCAAAGCCGAAACCGAGACTAGTAAGGGGCACGATATCCTGGGCGATGCCGTTCTCATCAATAGTGGCTTGCAAAAACACGATGCCCTCTTTTCCTGCGCGTTTCGCGGTTTGCGGATAATCCGGCTTCGATTTGAATTTGAACTTTGGGTTGGTGCCCTTGGGTCCAATTTTGATATCCCCGACGTTCAAATCCGGCGCGTCATCTACGGCGAGGGGTTCAACCTTGTCAAGCAGCGAATCCGAGGAACGCTCCGGTGCAAAATCGAGAGGTTTTATCTCTACCTCATCTGCCCCGGTTGGCCGCTCAAGTCCCTTCCCAAAATCAAGAGCCTTCAGTCCGCTGGTTGTCGACGGTTCGGGGACTTCCACCGCCGCGTCGGGTGCCTGATCGATGGTGAACCCGGTATCTGCTAACGGCAGTGTCGTAGTCGTCTGGACAGGTTTCCGCGTTATATTCTTTTGCGTATCCTGCCGCTTGGTTTCAAACTGCTGTTTCGGCCGCGCTCGGAATCTGCGTTTCGTCGATGGATTTTCTTTCACGACAAGCACCCCATCAATTGTCTCTGTCTCGGAGACAATCCGGTCGGTGATGTAGAAAATGCTGATGAAGAACGCTATAATGACATGAAATGCCACGGACACCGTGAGTGCAGTGGAGTTGCGGCCCGCGGTTTTCTGCAAAGTCATCGGCGCGCTCATCGGTTGCGCCTGCGCTTGAGAGACAGCACTCCGCTGCCCCGTATCAAGCGGCATCCGCTTCAACGGTTTTACCCGCTTCGGCTTTTTACGTTCCGCCCGGCGCTGCTGAAGAGTGGCGACAATGTCGGAACTTCTACTCATCTCTTTTTCCTCCTATAACTCTAACGTGCGATATCGGGAATCTGTGAGTTACAATACTTAACGTTACGATTCGCAAAAAGTTTACGAATGCGCGATTTTTCTAACCCTAATGCGAATTATAGCGTATTTGCGTTATTTTTGTCAAATCAACGAAAATCTAGTTAGAACGTAGCGCGGGGGCCTGTTCCCCGCAAGCGTGGTGTAACGTAGCGCGAGGGCCTGTCCCTCGCGATCTCCATCGTCCCGATGTGTTTTTCCCCCTCTGTAGTTTGTGATCGCCTGATCACAAACAGGTCAAGATCAGGCGATCTTGACCTACAGGTGTGATGCGGTCTGCCCCCAAAACGCATGGCGAGGGACAGGCCCTCGCCCTACGGTGAAGGGGACTGTTTTTTATCGTAGCGCGGGGGCCTGTCCCCCGCGATGGTGCATGGCGAGGGACAGGCCCTCGCCCTACGGTGAAGTGCCGTTTTTTATCGTAGCGCGGGGGCCCTCGGATGCCACACGCGCATCCGAGAGGGTTTCCCCCGCGAGCCAATATCTCCAAAATCTACGGATTCCACCAATACGTGAATTTCCCTACCACTGTCGAATCCAACAGTGCCGACTTCGTGGTTCTATCCGTATCGTAAGTCTGATTGAAAACAAAGTAGAAATCGCTCCCTGGACGGTAAATGTAGTTAATCAGGAAGTTCGTCGAGACTATCTGCGAATCGGTGTTCCACTGCGCGAAGAGTTTGGCGAAAAGACTCGTGGAGAACGAATAGTTGAAACGGCTCGTGAAGAGGTTCGCGTCAAAATTGCCCGCTGGCAGGTTGACGCGGTTAGATTGATAGAACGTCTCCACACTCATCCGACTCGTCGGTTTCAGCGTTACGTGGACATAGAATTTCCGAATGTCCCCGTTGTAGAAATTCCCGAACTCAAACCCGGTTGTGGTGTTGAACGCCCGGGTGTCACTCGTAGAAATGCGGCCGCCAACCCCACTGAACTGATAGTCGCCGATTGGGATGAGCACGCCGTCGCGAATCTCAAAATCTTCGTCTAATCGCTCAAACTCGCGCTTCGCATAAAACAAGATGGAGTCTCCCGTCGAGAGACTAAACCACTGCGTGTAGTTGACATCCCACTGCTCAACTTCGTTGTCCTGATTGAGGACGATGTCAACTTCGGGGCCCGAGTAAATTTCACGGATGCCGTATTTATGCGGCCTGGGTGCCCAGCGGAATTGTCCCTGCATCCGTCGGATGCCGCTTTGCCGGACATAACCCACCGCGGGGTTGAAGTCCTCATCAATGTCGGTATAAGAACCCGATGCGCGGAAAATGTCATTCCGCCAGCGGGTGCCGAGATACCACGCGTTATTTCTGCCGGACATATCGGGTTCAAACGTCCGGGACCACATGCCGCGCACATCTAGGTTATTGCTTGGCCGGTATTCAAAGTCCATCCCACCGGCGCGATTGTAACCGTCGATTTCGTCTTTGTTGACAGCAATCACGCCGATGCGCGAGCCCGCGGCAATGTCCTTGGTAACCCGCATCACAGAATAATTGGTGCGCGGAATGTCAACAGCATCGTCATCTTCAGTCGCCGCCGAGTAAAATTCGTTTGTCAGCACGTTGAGGATACCGACACCGTAGGAACCGACTTTGCCGGTGGCTTTTCCGCCGAAGACAATGGGGATGGCGTTGCCTTCGGCGAGCCCGATGCGTCGGCTATAGAAGAGTAGCATCGGGGGCGGCCTGCGGAAGCTGCTCCGCGGCACACCGAAATCAAATAACCCCGCGCCTTCTAAAAAGAACGGCCGTTTTTCTGGGAAAAAGAGGTTAAATCGGGTGAGGTTAACCTGCTCCTGGTCTGCCTCAACTTGCGCGAAGTCGGTATTATAGGTGATGTCGGCGATGAGATTTGAGGTGATGCCGTATTTCGCGTCAAATCCCACCTTGAATTCGCGCGTCGTCTCCAACACGTCTCCATCGCCGTTTGCCTGCGTGATGCCGGGCAGCACATAAGGCAGGACTTCCAAGTGTCGTGAAGGCGCGATGCCTTCCAACCCGACAAGCGAACCGACATTCGCTGTCCGATACTTCGCTAAGCCGCCGTAAGATGCAGGAACCGGTGCCCAGATGGATTCCTCCTGATTCCGCGGGAGTTCGCGCCCCAAGTTGAGTCCCCATACCATCGGTTCGCGTTTATCAAAGCGGAGTTGACTGAACGGGATGCTGAACTCCAATGTCCAGTAACCATCGTGGATTTTCGCTTTGCATGCAACGATGGCATCCCAGTCGGAGTTAAACGTGTCACCGCTATTCGTCACGGCTCTGTCCTGCACTGCGCCGAGTGCGTTCATGCGGAAGAAAAACCCGCTCCGTTTGTCGTTATAGGTATCCAACAGGAGAAAAACGTTGTCGTTTTCGTGTATGTCGCGAGAATCGCGACGCATCTCGTTGGCAATGAGTTTTGACATCTCGGAATCGTAGCATGTGAAGCCGAAGTAGAGATTCTCGTTATCGTAGAGGATGCGCGCCTCCATCGGTTCGGTGAGTGCTTCGCCTTCATACGGTTCGATTTGCGCGAACTCCGTTATCGGCTCGGCGTTCTGCCAGTCTTCTTCGCCCAAGTCGCCGTCAATCTCAATGTTTTGGTAGGTGCGGTATGCTTTCGTTTGGTATACATCGTTTACCTCAGCTTGCGCGCCGGGTGCGAAGAAAAGTAACAGCACGCCGATGCATCTAAATAGATAGTTGTCCAAAAAAGTGCCTCCTGCGGGTAAATAGAGTCAGAATTAATTTTTAGACGCAAAAGAGGCAAATTGGGTTAATTATTTTTTTCAGGGTGCTCATAAATCGCTCAACGTTAACAACGGTGACAGGCCCCGCGCTGCGGTGAAAAAAACGCCGTCCCTTCACGTAGGGCGAGGGCCTGTCCCTCGCCATGCCAAACGCGCATGCGAGCGGGTTTCCCTCGCCACGCGTTTGGATGTCAGACCGCATCACCTCTGTAGTTCAGGAGCACCTGCTCCTGACCCGTTCGGGAGCAGGTGCTCCCGAACTACAGAACTGGGCCCGATGCGCCCCCTCGCTTTTCTATCGCAAAAGCGCGCCGGTTTTGGCAAACTCAAAATTCCAACGTCACCGCCAAAAACGGCACGATGGGCAGCTGATAGTTCGGTACCTCTTTCGTGAAACCGCTGTCATACCGGACCTGGAGGAAATTGGCGCGGTTATAGACATTCCAAATTTCAAGACGCACCTCCACTGTGACTAAATCGCCGAGAGGCTTGGCGTATGCCATCGCCAGATCCAAGCGGTGATACGGCGGTGTCCGTTGCCGTTCACCGTAAATCGGCACCCATTTCTGCTCTTTAGTAAAGGGATTGGTATACCGTTCCCGGTCGGCGAGAGGTGAATAGAGCGCGCCGCTCATGTATTGCCACTTCGCACTGACGCGCCACGATTCGCTGCTGTAGCGCGCCGCCGTTGTTACCGAATGCGGCCTGTTGTAGGAATAGTCCCGTTCGGCTTCGTTCGGAAAATCACGACGTTTGGAGAGGGTGTAGGCATACGAAAGCCAAGCCTCAAACGCCTCTGAAATTTGGTGCTGGACAGAGCCCTCAACGCCGCGCGCGAAGCCGACTTGCGCGTTCTGATACTGCCTTTCAGCTTGATTGTAAACAACCAGATCGGTGAAGGATTTGTGATAGCCAGCGAGGTATATTTTCGTTTGCGATGCCAATTCCTGTTCCAATTCCACGACGTAGTGCGTGGCAAGGCTCGGCGTTAAGTCAGGATTGCGATTGCCAAGCACACCCTGGTCTAGCCGTGGACTCTGGGTATAACGGCCATAACTGACGTGCAGGGAGGCATCCGAACCCAACGCGAAACTGAGCGAACCGCGTGGTTGAACGGAGAGACTATCTGTCAGATTCAAGTAACTCAGCCGTGTTCCGAGTGTTCCGGATAAAAACGTCAGCGACTGATAACTCGCCTGCGCGTATCCTTCAAAGCGATGCAGGTTTGAGGTTTCAATAACAGAGACTTTTTCGCCGCTGCGCCGCACTCGGAATTCGTAGTCTTCGTCACCTTCTTCCGGTCTGCGCGCGCCATCGCTCTGAATTATGGTCGGACTTCTGGAAAGCAGAATCCCGAATGCTACTTCGGTGCTGCCGGCAGCGGCGTAAGTTACGTCGCTGCGGAGGGAGTAATCAGACGCGGCATCGCGATAGAAATACCCCTCGCCAAACGCCAATTCAATCTCCGAGAACGAACGAGTGAGCGAGGTAATTGAACGCAGTTTGGGGGAAAACTGCGAGTAGAGATGAACGCCTTGCGCATCAAACGGGTTATCCGAATCAACGGGCCCACGAAGATCGCTTTCGTGAGTCTCGCGCGCGCCGAGGTATAATTTGGAGGCATCATACGCCGAGACAGCGTTGATAACGATACCGTGGGTAGCATTCAGTTTGTAAACGCCTTTGAGTTGATAACTCCAGAAACTCGGCACTTCTCTCACCAGTTCTTCTAACTCCACTAGCCGCGAAGCCAGTTGGTAAAACGGACCCAGGTAACTCCGCCTGCCGAACGCATACCAATACCCGTGTCCTGCCACCTCATTTTTGAGGAATTCGGCATCGGTGGAAACTGGATACGGTTGTGTTTTCGGGGAGTTGTGTCCTATTTTTCCGCCGAGGAATGCCTCGGAATAGATAGGATTGACCTTCACGATTCCATCGAAAAGTCCTGTTGTTCGCGGGCGGGAGTGGATGTCAATTACCGCCTGTGAATCCGCGCCGAACTTTGCGTCAAACCCGCCCGGGTAAACGTCAATCCGTTCAATGACATCGGCACTGACGACAGAGACGATGCCGAGCAGATGGTAAGGAAACGCCAACGGCAGCCGGTCGAGGTAGTAACGGTTATCGCCGGGTGCACCACCTCGGACAGAGAGGACTCCCATGAAATCGTTTAGCGTGCTGATACTCGGATGTAGCGTTATCGCTCGGAACGGATCATCGGCACTGCCGGGGAGTGCTGTTAACGTTTCGCCATCAATTATCTGCGGTTTTTTGCGGAGCCGCTGCGTCATGACTTCAATGGGAGCCAGTTGATGCACGTCGTCATCGTTGTCTTGCGCAAAAGGTGCCGTTGGGATGATGAACAGGAGTAAGGTTAAATAGAGAATGGGCCGCGTCATTTGAATTATTTGAGGGTATTTCATAAATCGTTTTCCCCGGTAGGAGAGACCTCCTGGTCTCGATGCAATAGGGGGCGCGCCGGCAGAAAGCCCCCCCTTCATTGTAGGGCGAGGGCCTGTCCCTCGCCATCGCTCGCGCACTCCAACACTCGCGGGGGATAGGCAACCGCACTACGAAAAAAACGTCTCTTAGGTCCGTAGGACCTTAATGTCTATAGCACGTGAAGCTGCGAAGAACGCTAAGGTCCTTTAGGTCCTTAATAGTTTTTGAGATGCCGCGTGCTTTTTTATTAAGGACCGAAAGGACCTTGACGTGAACCGGCACGTTTATCTATAGACATGTAGGACCTAAAGGACCTAAAACGCCCCCGCTTGGCGATGGAGATCGCGGGGGACAGGCCCCCGCGCTACGGTAAAAATAACGCCTGCCTTTCACCGTAGGGCGAGGGCCCTCGCATGCCATACGCGCATGCGAGCGGGTTCCCCTCGCCATCGCTCGCGCAATCCAACGATCGCGGGGGACAGGCCCCCGCGCTACGATAAAACGCCGCCCCATCACGTAGGGCGAGGGCCTGTCCCTCGCCAGCGTTCGCGCGCTAGGCTCTGTAGTTCAGGATCACCCGATCCTGACCTGTTTGTGATCAGGCGATCACAAACTACAGACAGGGAAGCACATGACGCTGGCGATCGCGGGGGACAGGCCCCCGCGCTACGATAAAAATAACGCCTTCCTTTCATCGTAGGGAGGGCCCTCGGATGCCACACGCGCATGCGAGAGGGTTTCCCTCGCCAATGCTCGCGCACTCCAACGATCGCGGGGGACAGGCCCCCGCGCTACGGGAAAAATCGAGACCGGGAGGTCTCTCCTACAACTCTGTGGCAAAAATCAAAACGCCGCCGAAATGCCTAAATACGGGATGATCGGGAACTGATTCACCGGTTCCTTTGTCTTGTAATCCGCGCTGTAGTTGTATTGCAACAAATTTGCACGGTTATAGGCGTTGAGGAGCTCCAAGAAGACACCCAACTGCCACCCGCTAAATTTAAAGGTTTTACTGACGCGCAGATCCAACCGATGATAAGGCGGAAGCCGGTCCGAATTCGTCTCACCATAAGTCGGAATCCAGATGGCTTTTCCGTTTCTCGGGTCGATGCCAGGGGTTGTCGCAATAATAGGCGTGTAAGGGTTGCCAGACCGGTACTGCCATTTCGCGCCAATTTCCCACGTCGGTGAAAGGTTATAGCTCGCGACGAGAGTGGCGACATGCGTCTGATCAAACGAGTAGAGCCGATAGGGTTCTTCGGGCCGGTCGCGGCGTTTGGAGAGCGCGTAAGCGTAAGATACCCAGCCGAAAAACCGTTCTCCGATCCGATGCCGGAGGAAAATCTCAGCCCCTTGCGCATAGCCGGTGCCTTGATTCAGATAGCTGCCCTCGCGATCGGAAGTAACGAGACCTCTGAAATCTTTATAGTAACCAGCCATCTTAATCTCTGTATCGGGTGACAGCTCCTGTGTCAATTCCATGATGTAGTGACTCGCCTCACTGGCACCCAGGTCTGGGTTTCCAATGGAGGCAGAGAGGAGCCAAGGTTGCGGGCTCTGGTTGTAAACGCCGTAGGAGAATTGGAGTTCTGAGCTGTTTGGCAGTTCAACGAGGATGCTGCCGCGCGGTTGGATGGAGAGTTCATCGATGCGGCTGAAATAATCAAACCGCATCCCGAAAACAACGGACAACATCGGTGTCAGTGCGAACCGGTCTTGTAGATATCCTTCAGTTCGTATGCCTCGGACGGACTCATCCACGGTCTGCCGTTCCTCAAAGCGAATGTCGTAATCCTCTTCGCCTTCGTCGGGTATGCGACTGAAAGTGCCGGTGACTTGACCCGGTTCCAAGGCGAGGACGATGCCGGATTCCAACTGATGCTTGGGTGTGACATTGAATGTGAGGTCTTCGCGTAGGACGTAGTCCGGTGCGTCAATGTTGAGTGAAAACGCGGAACCGATATCAACGTCAAACAAGAAATCGGAACGGGTTAAGGATAAAAAAGAGGTTAACCGTTCTGATAAAAGGGAGCGGAGGTGGATGCCTGCGCCGTTGAACCCGCTTTGAAATTGCGAGTCGCCCCGGAATTCTTCGTCCACGTCTTCGCCATCTTGCCTGAAAGCGAACCGGTCGCCGGATGCGAAGAGGTTCGCCGACAATTGATGTTTGTCTCCGAGATCGTAGCCTCCTTTGAGTTGGTAATCCCAGAAGCGTGGAAATGCCGTAATCGCGCCTGTATCAAAGGACAACGAATTAATAAACAGATCGATGTAGCTACGTCGTCCTGCGGCGTACCAGTATCCGTTGTCTCCGATGTCGCCTTGGAGGACACCTTCCGAGTAAAGGAGATTCAGGTTAAATTTTCCGTGCAGTCCGCCACGGCTACTATCTTGTGAATAGATGTCAATGACTGCCTGCGAGTCAATGCCAAATTCTGCGCCGTAGCCGCCGGCATAGACATCAATCCTGTCAATAATTTCGGAGCTCACGGATGAGACGAGTCCTCCGAAATGGTAGGGATATCCAAAGGGCACCCTGTCAAAATAGTAAAGATTGTCTTCGTCGGAGCCGCCGCGGATATAGAGTGCGCCGCTAAAATCGTTCGCGACACCGATGCCTGGGAGCGCGGGTAAGGCGCGCAGCACATCGCCGCCGGTGCCGGGTAAACGGGTGAGTTCCTCGGCACCGAGGCTTTTCTTGCTTACCGTTTTCGCCTCCCGTTTATCGGTTACCTCTATGCCTTCCAGTTCATAAGTCTCCATTTCGACGTTAATTTTGGGATTAGCCGTCTCACCGGCGACGACGGTGACAGCGGTTCGCGTTGTTACATCGGAATTCGGAACCGCGACGACGAGGGTATAAATGCCTTCGGGGACATCTGTGATGACAAACCTCCCGTTTTCATCGGTGGTTTGAAGTTCGTTTGTCTGGAGAAGGCGGACTTCGGCATTCGCTAACGGTGTGCCGGTGTCCCGGCGAGAGACGGTGCCTTCAATATTGCCTGTTTGTGCAAGGGCGGCGAAGGGTAATAATAACACCAACGCGCTGTAAAAAAACTGCTTTACCATGTCGGTAAATTTCTCCTTATTGTGCGAAAATTGGATATGTTTCAATTGTAACATTTCCATCGTCAGAATTGCCAAGAATTGGCGAAAATTAAAATGAGGGTGTTTCCTAACTCGTGAGACCTTGAACGATTCCGTTTCCCCAGTAGGAGAGACCTCCTGGTCTCGATTTCTTTCTTCTTTCTGTCGTCGTGCCTACCGGGGCCGCGGTGCCTGTAGGTCAAGATCGCCTGATCTTGACCTGTTTGTGATCAGGCGATCACAAACTACAGAGGAAGAAACACACATCGTGACGTTGGAGATCGCGGGGGACAGGCCCCCGCGCTACGGTTGTCGAGGCCGTCTTCCTTTCATCGTAGGGCTTGGGCCCTCGCATGCCACGCGCGCATGCGAGAGGGTTTCCCTCGCCATCGTTCGCGCGCCAGGCTCTGTAGTTCAGGAGCACCTGCTCCTGAACTGTTTGTGATCAGGCGATCACAAACTACAGAGGAGGGCACAATGTCTTCCGGGAACATCGAGACCAGGAGGTCTCTCCTACCGGGAATGCATCGAGACCCCGAGGGCTCTCCTACCGGCCCCCGTTAAAATTCATAAATAATGCCGGTAGAAACAATGAAGGGAAACTGCGGAATCTCCGTTAATTCGTTTAACTCCTCAGCATTAGATTCTTCGTTTTGTGAAACGACTTCCAGCAACTCATCGGAGAAAACGAATTTCATCACATTTCTGCGGTTGTAGACATTCAATACTTCCACAAATCCAGTGAGCGGGAGTCCCCACAATTCCCGTTTGGCGTTCATCCGCAGATCTAACCGGTGATACGTCGGCAGGCGTGTCCGGAAGGCAGAGCCCACCTCTCCAGAAAGAAGCGGGTGCATGCCGCGTGTCCCCGGGTCTTGGATGAGAATCAATTCGCTCAACGGGACAGCAGAAGTGCCGCTGGAAAATTGCCACTTCGCGCCTACCTCAATCCGAGGTGTGAGGCTGTAATTGCCCACGATGCTGACGATGTGAGTATTATCAAAGAGATAGGGTTGATACTCGGCATGCGGGTAAGCGCGTCGCTCGGCATGCGTCCATGCGTAAGAGAACCAACCGAAGAATTTCTCATTGACTCGGTGCCGCACGAAAACCTCCGCGCCGCTAATAGTTCCATCTCCCTGATTGCGATAGCCTTCTGCCTCGTCGCGAGTGACGAGATTCTCCGATGTCTTGTAATATCCTGCCAATTTGAACTCCGTTTGCGGTGACAAGTCGTGCTCTAATTCGGCGATATAGTGGTGCGCGATACTGGATTTCAAATTGCGGTTTCCTCTTTCGGTAAACAACTGATACGGCTGTGGGCTCTGTTCATAGCGGCCGTAAGCCAACCGAAGCCGGGAACTGTTCGGCAGCGTGAACACGAAGGCACCCCGCGGCTGAACGGAAAGTTCCTCTGTTAGATTGAGATGATCAAGTCTCACGCCTGCGGCAGCCGACAGAAAGGGGACAGGTTCATAGCGCGCCTGCAAGTAACCTTCCGTTCGGCGGACTTGGATGTTGAAATCGTCGCGGGTTTGTCGCCATTCCATCTCTCCATCGTCTCCATCGTCACCTAATTCAGAAGGGAGGATAGGGACGGTGGATACCTCGAAACTTTTCGGTGAACCGAAGGCAATCAGGAACCCGGGCTCCAACCGAAACTTCGGCGTTAAGTGATACGTCACGTCCTCGCGGAGGGTGTAGAGAGGCGCGTTCACTACGACGTTGTATCTGAATTCTTCATCGGCATCACTCGCTTCCGCACCGAAATTGATGTTGAGGAAATTGAGGGAGCGCGTCAGCGATAAATGCGACGTAAGTTCCGGCGTAATCTCCGAACGGAGATGAATGCCGCCACCTTCAAACCCGTTTTTGAAATAGGCATTGAACGGCGAGACTTCCTCATCTTGCCCTAAATCGGCGTTGGAGAAATCGAAATGATCGTTCGCGCTCAAGGCGTTCAGCGTCAGGTGATGTTTGTTCGTAAAATCATAAGCGAATTTGAACTGATAATCCGAAACGTAGGGAATCGTGAAATTGAAGAAGAGCCCGAAAATGAGATCGGGAATGGAACGGCGCGCGGCGGCGTAGGCGTATCCATTATCCCCGATTTGTCGCTCAACGAACGCTTTCGGATATAAGATGTTCAGGTCAAGGACACCGCCCCATTTTTTAGTTGCACGTTCGCGGGAACGGATGTCCAACACCGCCTGCGAATCCATGCCAAATTCCGCGCCGTAGCCGCCGGCATAAATCTGAATCTCGTCAACGATATCTACATTTATTGTTGAGACGAGCCCGCCGTAATGGAACGGATAACCGAACGGCACTCTATCAAAGTAATGGAGGGTATCTCCCGGTGCGGCACCGCGGATATAGAGGATACCGAAAATGTCATTTGGAATGCCGATGCTTGGCAGCGTCGTGATGCCCTTGAGTGCATCGCGTCCCGTGCCGGGGAGACGAATCAACTCGCTTTTGCGAATATCTTTGCGGCTAACAGTCGACGGCAGTCGTTCGCCTTCCACAATAATTTTCTCCAACGCGACGACTTCGTCAAGGCGGATTTCCACCCGCGTCGTTTCGTCTGCCTTGACGACAAACGTGCTTTGTTGCGGTGTATCAAAAGACGGATGCGAGATGGACACCGTGTAGGTGCCCGGGGCAATGCCGGTGAACGTGAATCGTCCTGCTGCATCGGTTGTTTGGTGCATGTCGGTTTCAAGCATAAATATATCGGCACCGGCGAGAGGGGTTCCTGTGTTTTGATTGATGACGGTGCCTTCAATCGCGCCGGTCTGGGAAAAAACTATCATTGGCATCGCGAGAATCAATAATAGCGAGAAAAGAGTGCTTATGCTTTTCACTAAAAAACGCCTCTCCTTTCCGTAGGGCGAGGGCCTGTCCCTCGCCAGTGCTCGCGTACTCCAACGCTCGCGGGGGACAGGCCCCCGCGCTACGATAAAAAACGCCTGTCCCTCACCGTAGGGCGAGGGCCTGTCCCTCGCCGTGCCTAGATCTGCACGGGAAACGGCCTTGGTCTGCGTGCGGTTTTCGCGCGGATCGAACGATCGCGGGGGACAGGCCCCCGCGCTACGGAAAAAAACGTCTCTTGAACGATCGCGGGGGAAACCCGCTCGGATGCGCGTGTGGCATCCGAGGGGCCCCGCGCTACGATAAAAAACGTCTCTTGAGCCAATGAAATCAACATTGCATTTAACGTTAGGGGAGGCTTTTGGGTTGACCTGAATACGGAAGACAGAGATAGAAATTTCCAGACGGCAGGCAATAATCAGCGTGCTAACAGATTCGCCAAGGCTGCGAATTCAGCAATATCCAGCGTTTCGGCGCGCCGCTGAGGAGATATATCAAGTGCTTCAAACGCCGAAGTTAACGCCTCGGCTGAGGCAAACTTGCCTTTCGCTAAGGCGTTTTTCAACATCTTCCGACGCATCCGAAACGCTGTTCGGACTACTTGAAAGAAGTGCGCTTCGTCATCAACGGCGACTGGCGGGACATCGCGCATCGTTAATTTCAGGAGTGCCGATTCTACTTTGGGAGGCGGGTAAAAGTTGTCGGGGGACAGCAGCGCGATAAACGTCGCTTCGGCGTAATATGAGACACCGATTGTCAACGCGCCGTAATCTTTGCCGCCGGGTGAGGCGACGATTCGTTCCGCTACTTCTTTCTGCATCATTAAGACGCAGCTGTCAAGCCGCTCATGATGCGCTAAGAGTTTCCACAAGATAGGCGTTGTGATGTGATAGGGCAAGTTGGCGATGACCTTGGGCGGCGTATCTGCTTCCAACAACACGTCAAGGTCCGATTTGAGGATATCGGCGTGGATAAGTCGGACATGTGAGTTCGCTGAAAATTGCGCTTTCAAGGCGGCGGATAACAGCGCGTCCACTTCAACGGCGATTACTTGTTTCGCTTGCGCGGCTAGGACGGTGGTGAGGCAGCCTAACCCGGCACCGATTTCTATCACGGTGTCGGTATCGGTTACCTCGCCTGTTTCAAGGATAAGTGTCAGCGCGTCGGGATTTATGAGGAAGTGTTGTCCTAAGTGCTTTTTGGGTCGGGTGTCGTTGATTGCGAAGAAGTCGCGGATTTGTTGTTGGAGTGTCATGGTTTTTTTTGTATTGGGGCGTTTTGCAGTGGGAAAAAAACGCCGCCCCTTCCCGTAGGGCGAGGGCCTGTCCCTCGCCATCGTTTTGCTGCCAGACCTCCTCCCCTCTGTAGGTCAGGATCGCCTGATCCTGACCCGTTTGTGATCAGGCGATCACAAACTACAGAGGAGCGAAACGTCCCCCGTCACCGTAGGGCGAGGGCCTGTCCCTCGCCATGCCTCGGTCTATCGAACGATCGCGGGGGACAGGCCCCCGCGCTACGGTTGTGGAGGCTGCCTTCCCGTTACCGTAGGGCGAGGGCCTGTCCCTCGCCATCGTTTTGCTGCCAGACCGCATCACCTCTGTAGGTCAGGAGCGCCTGCTCCTGACCTGTTTGTGATCAGGCGATCACAAACTACAGAAGGGGAAATACACATCGGGACGATCGCGGGGGCCTGTCCCCCGCGCTACGATACTCGCACGCGCCAACGATCGCGGGGGCCTGTCCCCCGCGCTACGGTAGGGAGACGGTTTCGGACTCAATAGACTGCCAAATAATTATCAGTCTCCCACTGGCTGACACTGCGATTGTAGCGATTCCACTCGGCGCGCTTGACTTCAATGTAGTAGTCGGCGTAATCCGCACCGAGCGCGTTCTTGATAACCTCATCGTGTTCAAGATAATCAAGCGCATCGCTGAGCGTCGTCGGTAGAAAACCGATGTTCCGACGTTTGAGTTCATCTTCCGGGACTACGTAAAGATTGTCGACATTCCGTTCCCCAGGATCGATCTGGTTTTCAATGCCATCTAATCCGGCGGCGAGGAGGACTGTCATCGTCAGATACGGGTTCGCCGCGCCATCGCCCAAGCGGTTCTCAATGCGTCCCGGCGCAGGAATGCGAATCATCTGCGTCCGATTATTGGCACCATAAGTAACATAAACGGGTGCCCACGATGCCCCAGACCTCGGCGCACCACGGACGAGACGTTTGTAACTGTTGACGAGTGGATTCGCAACCGCCGTGATGGCCTTCGCATGCTTCAGAATCCCGCCGGTAAACCAATAAGCGAGTTGCGTCAAACCGCATTCATCGTCCTCATCGAGGAACAGGTTCGTCTGATTAGGCTCGTCCCAGAGGCTCATGTGAAAGTGCGCGCCGTTGCCGGTCAGATTGGTGAACGGTTTCGGCATAAACGTCGCCAACAGCCCGTTTTCTTCCGCGACCGTTTTAACCATCCACTTGAAAAAAGTGTGCCGGTCTGCTGTCGTCAGCGCGTCGGCGTATGTCCAGTTTGTCTCGTATTGACACGTCGCATCCTCGTGGTCATTCGCGTAAGGATCCCACCCTAATTCTTGCATGTATTTGATTAAGGTAGTCATCATGTCAAGATTGCGATGCAATGCGCGCAGATCATAGCACGGTTTATCCAGCGTGTCAAGCGTGTCCCACGGGGCGTATTGCCCCCTTTCGTCCTGCTTCAACAGCATGAATTCCGCCTCAACGCCGACGTTGAAAACGTAACCTTTCGCCTCCGCTTTCTCCAATTGCTGACGGAGGATGGTGCGCGGACAGCAATGCCACGATGCGCCTTCGACATACATATCGCCTGCTACCCAGGCGAGGTTTTTGCGCCACGGGACGATGGTGAGTGAATTGAAGTCGGGGATGCACGCCATTTCAGGTTCGTGGGGCCATTGCCCGATTTCGCCGGCGGCGAATCCGCCGAAGCCGGCACCTTCTTCTGCCATATCGTCAAGGTGCGTTGCGGGGATGACTTTCGCCTTCGGCGCGCCGCTCATTTCTACGAAAGAGCAGAGGAAAAATTCGATGCCTTCTTCTTCGATTAGATATTTGACATGGTTTCGTGTCATAAGATGGTTCTCCGTGTTGGGACGATAAAAAACGTCTTCTTTCATCGTAGGGCGAGGGCCTGTCCCTCGCCATGCCTCGATCTACCGAACGCTCGCGGGGGACAGGCCCCCGCGCTACGGGTGTCAAGACCGCCTTCCCCTCACCGTAGGGCGAGGGCCTGTCCCTCGCCATGCTGCGGTCCACCGGAAACTCGCGGGGGACAGGCCCCCGCGCTACGGGAAAAATAACGGTTTTTTGAGCTCAATAAAAACACCCCTTCATCGTAGGGCGAGGGCCTGTCCCTCGCCATGCCTCGGGGCACCGAACGATCGCGGGGGACAGGCCCCCGCGCTACGGGAAAATAACGGTTTTTGAACTCATAAAAACGTCACCCCTCATCGTAGGGCGAGGGCCTGTCCCTCGCCATGCTGCAGTCTACCGAACGCTCGCGGGGGACAGGCCCCCGCGCTACGGGAAAAATAACGGGTCTTGAGCTCAATAAAAACGTCACCCGTCACCGTAGGGCGAGGGCCTGTCCCTCGCCATGCTCCGGTCTACCGAACGATCGCGGAGGACAGGCCCCCGCGCTACGATAAAATAACGCCTTCGCGCGTTCCAACGATCACGGGGGACAGGCCCCCGCGCTACGGTTGTCGAGGCCGCCTCCCCTCACCGTAGGGCGAGGGCCTGTCCCTCGCCATGCTCCGGTCTATCGAACGATCGCTGGAGAATCGAGACCAGGAGGTCTCTCCTACGGTATTGCATCAAGACCGGGGAGGACGATGCCGCGGGCGGCGAGGAACTCCCGTTCACGCGATAAGGCACAGGCATCTTCCGCTGACGTGCCAGGGATGCCGTATTCGGCGCGCTCCTTTGCCAAATCTGTCTTACTTTTTTTTACGCCACGAATGCTCGGTTCAGCGGCTAGCATTTCACGGAAAGGCTGCATCGCCGCGTGAACAGCAGGCTCATTGATGCCGAGTATCGTCAGCACCCATGCATCCAAAACCGCGCGCCACTCGTCGACAGCGCACTCGTTATACGGCAGGAATCGACGCGTCTTGATACGCTCCAGCACCACCTCCGCCTCCGCCAACTGTGCATCGTCAAGTTGACTGACATTGAGGGTAGGAAGAAACTCCAGAGCTCCAAGAGATGTCCTACCACGTTCCTTCTGCTGTTTACCGGCAAACATCCAATGCAAAAGCAACCCCAGAGAAGAATTCGCCCAGAGTGTCCACATCGCTTCATGCGACGGGTTGTCAAACCGAGCATTCGTCATCGAACTGACACCGAGGGATGGCCGTTCTGTCCAAGTTGCAAGCATCGAGTTGGCTGAATACGTAATATTGAGATGATAATGCGCGCGACTCATAAGTTTACGAATCTCATTCGCCTTCTTAATCTTCGCAGGCTTCGCCTTCGCCTTGTAGTCGGGTTTTGACACAATTGCGCGCTGCGTCTCGGCTTGCGTCTGCCATAATGCATCAGTTCCTTCGTTTGGTGACTGCGCATAGGGATACATCTCAAACGCACCCATAGTCTTATGCTTAATAACGGTGTGACTTATTCCCCTCTGCGCAATCTCCTTAAACTCGCAAATCGGAACGGAGATTCCCTCTGCGGTTTCAGGTAAGTGTAACACACTATTTTCTAGATGGCGCCCTACTTGCACTAATTGAAGCGATACTGTCCGTGTCGCGCTCCATGCGGAAGTGTTCAGCGGGCAATCTAGCATTTTCCCGATAGTTGTCTCGCCTATACGAAGTGTGTCACTGCCTTCAGGTGTATCTTCAAGGCGACGTGTTGCAGGCATCTCCCGAATTTCCCTTGCCAGCATTTCAGCCGAAATCAGGTCTGCGGGACGTTCTGTAATGCAGACGAACTTTGCGCGTCCTGTATTCTCGCCTACGCCTTTCGTTGCTACCACGATGCATTCTGCCATCCCCGTATCGTGAGAGAATGCGCAATCATATATTTCTGCTGCTGCAACCGTAACCACGATCACGTCGTGATATTCTGTCGCCCATAGTTTTCGCGCCTTCTCTCCTGCGGTGCCGGACAGGGTTGCGATGGGTAAGATAAATCCCATCCGTCCATCGTCACGCAATTTCAAGTCGGCGAGTTCGACGAAATAGGAGCCGAGTCCGTTAGCCATGTCGCCGACTCTCGGATTTTTCGTCTTAAGTGCGGCGAGCATCGCTTTTTTATCATCGTGCGTATGTCCGCTACCGTCAAATGCGGTTTTCTTGACCTGGCTGTTGCTATCGGCATTAGCGGCGGCAAACGGCGGATTCTGTATTATGATATCAAACTCGCCGTTGGCAAAGGTCCGTTTGAAGTCTACCGTT
Source organism: Candidatus Poribacteria bacterium (assembly GCA_965242965.1). GTDB lineage: Bacteria > Poribacteria > WGA-4E > WGA-4E > WGA-3G > AGPOR5. The sequence goes on from OZ251518.1 coordinate 890,247, forward strand.
ACCCCGCGGTGCCCGCCGAGCTGCTCTGCTTGATGCGTGAGTTCGGAGATTTCAAGTTGTTCGCTGTCGAGCAATTCGAGTGAGCCGATGGCGTATGTCCTGTCTTCCTGTTCGCCGTAGGGAGCGGTAATTACCCTTGTTGCGCCGAGTATCTCCTTTGGAAACGCGCCTGCCATCGCTGCGAATGTCAGGTGTGTGCAGTGCGGGTAGATGTCACTGCCGGCGAGGTTATTTTCCAGCATCTCGACGTGGATGTCGCGTGGGTTATTGCCTTGCACTTCATGGAGCCGCTGGATACGTTTGTAAACGCCGTTCAGGAGCGCGCCTGTCCCGCACGCCAGGTCTGCCACTTTCGGTAAGGTGTCATCTTCGGGCAAGTTTGGACAGACAAGTGCGGAGAGCAAAGCCGCGCTTTCTGGCAATGTGTAGTTTGCCTTGACAAACTTGCGATCTACGATAAGTTCTTGGAGGACTATGCCGAGGAGTTCATGAACTTGTCCCAGTTGCGTTTCGTTGACTCGCAGTGCGGCGTTGCATAACGATTGCAACACCGTGTTAACGCGCATGTCATACTTGGCGATTGCGTTGACAAGCGATACCGCCACCTTGAAAATGGGGTAGTAGTTGACTTCGAGGATCCAGTTCCAGTCGTCAACAACTTCGCGCCAGTCGGTGTTATGCGAGTGCCAATTCGGGGAACGGACTTCGCCGAGTTCCTCGTAGTTTTCGTCGTTCCCGGCTATTGCGGATTGAAAAGCGAACGCCTCCATGATGATTAAGCAGGACATCCGATATGTCTGAATTCCGGAGGGTTGGTTTAAAATTCCTGCGAGTTCTTCGCCGATGGCGGGGTGGTGTTTCACGGCTTTCTGCAGTTCGTCGGCTGCGGCGTTAATCTCCTGTTCGAGTTTCTCCGTTGCTGCAGTCAGCGTTTCCATTGGCACTGCGCCGAGGTGCAATGCCATCGCTACGTCGGCTAGCGAGCCTTTGGCGAATCCTGCGCGCGGGAAGCGCGTTTCTCCATCCCGATATCGGTTTATCAGCATGTATTCAAATTCGGTGCAGGCTGCAACCGCTTTTTCGAGTTGTGCTTCTGGCTCTTCCTTCAAGTAGACAGGATATTTGAGTGCCATTACTGCCTGCACGCTGTTGCCGTATTCGTTGAACGGGGGTTTCAGTTTTTTGCCGAAATGCGAGCGCGCTTGTGCTAGGACATCGTTCGTCTTGGCTTGGCTGTCCGCCCATTTCGCCTCAATGACGATTGGGTGGTGACTCGCCTTTGTCATGAAGATGTCGGGCCGGCGGGCCTGATTGACTAGGACGCGTTCTTCTGTGCGGAGCGTCCAAGATTGACTCTTTTGCTGAAGAATTGGTGCGACTTTCTGTGTAATTTTTTCTTCGATGTGTGCCATTTTTTGGGTTCCTTTGGAGGTTTATTTTTAATTATGATACCATAAAGGGGTTGAAATGTCAATTTTTTCCGTTTTTTCTCATTTGAAGGATCGCGGGGGACAGGCCCCCGCGCTACGGTAAAATAACGGTTTTTGAGCTCGATAAAAACGCCCTTTCATCGTAGGGCGAGGGCCTGTCCCTCGCCATGCCTCGCGCGAGGGAAAATACGTCTTTTCCTCATTTGAAGGATCACGGGGGACAGGCCCCCGCGCTACGGTGAAAAAAAACGCCATCCTTCCTCGTAGGGCGAGGGCCTGTCCCTCGCCATCGTTCACGCTGCCAGACCCCTTCCCCTCTGTAGGTCAAGAGCGCCTGCTCTTGACCCGTTTGTGATTAGGCGATCACAAACTACAGAAGGGAAACTGTCCCTCGCCAGTGCTCGCGCAATCCAACGATCGCGGGGGACAGGCCCCCGCGCTACGGTGAAAACAAACGCCTTCCGTTATCGTAGGGCGAGGGCCTGTCCCTCGCCATCGTTCACGCTGCCAGACCCCTTCCCCCCTCTGTAGGTCAAGAGCGCCTGCTCTTGACCCGTTTGTGATCAGGCGATCACAAACTACAGAAGGGGAACACGCATCGTGCCGATAGAGATCGCGGGGGACAGGCCCCCGCGCTACGGTGAAAATAACGCCTGCCTTAAAAAACGCCTGTCCCTCGCCATCGTTTTGCTGCCAGACCCCTTCCCCCCTCTGTAGGTCAAGAGCGCCTGCTCTTGACCTGTTTGTGATCAGGCGATCACAAACTACAGAAGGGAACTGTCCCTCGCTAGTGTTCGCGTACTCCAACGATCGCGGGGGACAGGCCCCCGCGCTACGGTGAACAATGGGGCTTTGAGAGATCGCGGGGGACAGGCCCCCGCGCTACGATAAAAAAAACGGTTCTTGAGCCATCGCTACGGGGCCAGGCAGGTTATTTCGTATTTCGCATGGAAACGACCCGCGTTAAAATCTTATCAGCGACGGCGCGTTTGGAGAGACGCGGGAGCTGTTCGCACGTGCCATCCCAATCTAATAAGGTGACAATGTTCGTATCTACCTCAAACCCTGCACCCTCGGCGAGAATATCGTTCGCGACGATGAGATCGCAGTTTTTTCGGACTAATTTTTCTTTCGCGTTGGCAAGCAGTTCTTCCGTTTCGGCGGCGAAGCAGACAAGAAATTGGTGCGTTTTCCGTTCGCCGAGGTCCTGCGCGATATCCGGATTCCTTTCAAACGTGAGCGCCAATGTCAACGGCGAGTCTGTCTTCTTTATTTTCTGCGGTGCGCGTTGCGTTGGCCGATAATCGGCGGGTGCCGCCGCCATCACGACGATGTCTGTCTCGTCGAAAGCGCGCAAGACTTCCTCGTGCATCTCCACCGTAGTCCCGACGCGCCGAGTCTCAATGCCGCCGGGGGCCGGCACGGTGGTATGCCCACAGATGAGTAGCACCTCGGCACCGCGGGCTTTCGCCGCCGCCGCGATGGCGTATCCCATCTTGCCGCTGGAAGGATTCGTGATAAAGCGGCCCGGGTCGATGTATTCGCGCGTCGCCCCGGCAGTAACCAGCACCCGTATCCCTTGCAAATCGGCGTTTTCCTGAAAGCGCGCGCCGAGGATTTCAGTGGCGCGTTGGAGGATAACGTCTACCGTATTCAGTCTGCCAACGCCTTCATAACCGCAGGCTAAATCGCCGCTGGCGGGTTCAACGAAGTGGACCCCGTGCGTTTTCAGCGTCTCCATATTCCGTTGCACCATCGGATTGTGGTACATGTGTCCGTTCATCGCGGGTGCGAGGAGTATCGGGCAATGCACGGAAATAGCGACGGTAGAGAGCGCGTCATCGGCGATGCCGTTCGCCATTTTCCCGATGATGTTGGCAGTCGCCGGCACGATAATGAGCAACGCGCCGTTGTCAGCGAGTTCGATGTGGGGAGGCTTCCAATCTGTCCCTGCGGCAAACAGGTCTGACAACACTGGGTTTCGTGAGATAACTTGGAATTGCAGCGGCTGCACGAGGCGCGTGGCGTTGGGTGTCATCACGGTATGCACATCGGCACCGCGCTTGACGAGTTGACTCGCCAGGTCTAGCGATTTGTGGATGGCGATGCCGCCGGTAACGCCTAAGATGATTGTGTGGTTGCTGAGTTCCATGTTGTGCTGCCTTTATAGTTAAATGAGGGTGTTTCATAATTCCGTTTCGGATTTATCCCGCCTTGGAGGGTGGGATAACACCAGAAGGCATCGGGCCCACCTCTGTAGTTCGGGATCGCCCGATCCCGAACGGGTCAGGAGCAGGCGATCCTGACCTACAGGGGTGATGCGCTCTGCCAGCCAAACGCATGGCGAGGGACAGGCCCTCGCCCTACGGTAACCCGGGGCGTTTTTTTCTGTCGATCCGTTCGGGATCAGGCGATCCCGAACTACGGTCTTTTCCAAGGTCTGGGCACGGCGAGGGAAACCCGCTCGGATGCGCGTGTGGCATGCGAGGGCCCAAGCCCTACGCGAAGGGGTGGCGTTTTTTTATCGCAGCGCGGGGCCCTCGGATGCCACACGCGCATCCGAGAGGGTTTCACCGCGACGTTGAGCGAGTTATGAAACACCCTCAGTTAAATGCATCGAGACCAGGAGGTCTCTCCTACTCCCCATCTGTAGTTTGTGATCGCCTGATCACAAACGATGCATCGAGACCAGGAGGGCTCTCCTACCGAGTGAATCGTTGATTAATTGTTTTCACCAAACCTGCGTCGATTCGGCAACGTTCCGCCGCAATAATCGCCTGAATCTGAGCCACAGCCTGTTTTATCCCACCGTCATGGTTAGTAACGCAATAGTCGTAGTGCTGAATTTGGGCGATTTCGGATGCCGCGATGTCCAAGCGTTGCATCAGTTCCGATTCCGATTCCGTTTTCCTGCCGCGGAGTCGTTTCTCCAAATCGGCAAACGATGCAGGGACGATGAAGATGAGTAGACTCCTAACAGTTCCATGTCCTATCCGTTGGCGCGCTTGTAGCGCGCCTTGGACTTCGATCTCCAAAACCGAGGCTTTCCCTGCGTTTTGTCCGAGCGCGATTTCAGACATGAGTGTGCCGTAGAAATTGCCGCCGTATTCTGCCCATTCGAGGAACCCTTCCTGCTGAATCAGTTCCTCAAATTCGGATTTTGACAGAAAGTGATAGTCCACGCCGTCCACTTCGCGTGGGCGCGGCGTGCGCGTCGTTGCGGAAACGGCGAGTCTCAACGTCTCATCTGCTTTGCAGAGTGCATTGACGACGGTGCTTTTACCGGAGCCCGAAGGACCCGAAATAACGACGACTAAATTGGGTTGATAGAAATCCTTATGTGCCACGACGATTTTCTGCGCTCAACCCGCCGCATCCTCAAGTTCTAACAGCACCGGGGATTCAATGCGAATTGCATCTTTGATGCAGACTTCTTCACAGAGTTTGCATCCGACGCAGTCCTTCGGTTTGACGAGTTCGCAAATTCCGAAGAAACTTTCGGCATGTTCGCCCGTCTCGGGGTCTTTCAGTTCGAGGCAGTCCCACGGACAGATATGGACGCAGAAGTCGCATCCGGAGCAGAGTTCTTCGTAGATAACGGCGATAGGACGGTGCGTTGGGCGGCGAATGAATTTGCAGACTTCGCCGAACTGGTCGCGGATTGCCTCTACCGGGCAAACCATCCCGCACGCGCTGCAATCAATACAGACACCCGGGTCGATGATGTGCAACATATTCCGGTCGCCGGTAATCGCATCGACCGGGCAATTGGTAAGGCACGCCATGCACCCGATACATTCATCAGTGATATAATAGGCCATCAGTTGTTTACCTCCGATTCTATTTTACCACAAGGTTTGTGGATTTTCAAGGTGTATTTTCGGTTTCTGTTGTGTAAGGTCCTCAGCACAGATTCATGATATTATATATTATACCTAATTTGCAGAAAAAATGCAATGAAAAAAATGCTGTCGTTTCATCGTAGGGCGGTAGGAAAACCTGTCCCTCGCGATGCATTTTGGTGTCAGACCGCATCACTCCTGTAGGTCAAGATCGCCTGATCTTGACCCGTTCGGGAGCAGGCACTCCCGAACTACAGAGGTGGGCGATGCCTTCCGGTAGGAGAGACCTCCTGGTCTCGATGTTCCCGTAGCGCGGGGGCCTGTCCCCCGCGATCTCCATCGTTACGATGTGTGTCCCCCCTGTAGTTTGTGATCGCCTGATCACAAACAGGTCAGGATCGCTTGGCAAAGATGCCAGAGCTTCAGACGATCCTGCCCTACAGGGCCCGGCGCGTGAACGATAGCGAGGGACAGGCCCTCGCCCTACGGTGAAGGATGGCGTTATTTTTTTCGTATCGCGGGGGCCTGTCCCCCGCGATCTTCATCGTTACGATGTGTGTTTCCTCTCTGTAGTTTGTGATCGCCTGATCACAAACGGGTCAGGATCAGGCGATCCTGACCTACAGAGCCTGGCGCGTGAACGATGGCGAGGGACAGGCCCTCGCCCTACGATGAACGGGGGGGTTTCTGCCGCCGCGGCCCCGGTAGGCGAGCCGCCCTATTGCATCGAGACCGGGAGGTCTCTCCTACACGAACACATCGAAATATGAAACACCCTGAATTAAAAATTGGCATTTTCCTAGCAAATCTGCTATAATAGAGAATAGCCTATCTAGAGATGGGAAACTACGTATCTTTAAAAAGAAAAACGTTGAAAAAGAGGAACACAATGAATTTAGGACTTAAGGATAAAGTGGTGATTGTAACCGGCGCGAGCCGCGGTATCGGGCGCGCCATCGCGCACGGCTTCGCCGATGAAGGAGCCCGGCTCAGCATCTGCGGCAGGACTCCCGAAACATTACAGAATGTAACGGACGAACTCATCGCGAAAGGTGCCGCGGTCTTCGCGAAACCGACAGATGTAACCGACACCGAACAAGTCAACGCCTTTATGACAGCAACCGTCGAAAAATACGGCAGGATTGATGTCGTTGTGAACAATGTCGGTGGCAGCCGGAAGACACCGTTGTCAGAGATTTCGGATACCGAATGGCACGAGGTGCTTGATTTGAATCTCATTTCGGCGGCTCGGATTAACCAACACGCTATTCCGTCGATGCAGAAACAGGGAGGCGGGGTTATCTTGATGATAGCCTCGATTTACGGCAGGGAAGGCGGCGGACATATTACCTATAACGCCGCGAAAGCCGCTGAGATTAGCATGGCGAAATCGCTCGCGAAAGAACTCGCGCCGGACAATATCCGTGTGAACAGCATCGCGCCCGGGTCTATCCTATTTCCCGGTGGTGGTTGGGCGCGCCGAATGGCGGCAGACCCGGCGGCGATGGATGCTTTTGTGAAGAGTGATATGCCGTTGGGCCGCTTCGGGAAACCGGAGGAAATTGCCGACGTAGTCGTCTTCCTCGCTTCGGCGCGCGCGAGTCTTGTCACGGGTGCCTGTATTAACGTTGATGGGTGTCAGTCGCATTCCAACATCTGATCCCGCGAAACCTCTTTAGGAGAACCCTCCCGGTCTTGATGCGCCCCGTATCGGGACAAGGATGTCCCGCCTACCGGAAGGCCTCGGGCGCACCTCTGTAGTTCGGGATCACCCGCTCCCGAACAGTTCAGGAGCAGGCACTCTTGACCTACAGAAGAAGAGAAGGGGGGGGATCTGGTGCAATAACGATGGCAAAGGACAGGCCCTCGCCCTACGGTAAGGGGAGACGGCCCGGACAACCGTAGCGCGGGGGCCTGTCCCCCGCCATCGTTCGATCGCGCGGACGATTCGCGCCACCACATTTGTAGTTCGGGAGCACCCGCTCCCGAACGGTTCAAGAGCAGGTGCTCTTGAACTACAGTGGGGAGGGAGTCTGGCGCGCGGAACGATGGCGAGGGGAACCCGCTCGGATGCGCGTGTGGCATCCGAGGGCCCTCGCCCTACGGTAAAGGGATAGCGTTCTGGATACCGTAGCGCGGGGGACAGGCCCCCGCGCTACGGGAACATCGAGACTAGGAGGTCTCTCCTACCGAGGACATCGTTCGCATCGAGACCGGGACGGCGCGCCGACAGGGAAAAATCGAGACCGGGAGGTCTCTCCTACCAATCAGAACTCCTTCCACCGCTTCCCAACCAATATCAACCCCTAAATTTTTCCTATCCCCCTATCTACTCCGGAAAAACTCACGGAATAATGACATTGTATCATTTTTGCAAATTGAACGTTAAGATAAAAAAGAAATCGTCTCAACAAGGAGCTATTGTGTTATGCAGTTAAAAATTATCAGCATCATCAGTCTAATCGCTGTCCTGCTTGCGGGTTTGTGGAGCATTGACGCGGATGCATCGGGCATCGGACATCGCGATATTTTCGTTGGAGCAAGCGCGCGCGCAGTCGGAATGGGGAGTGCTTTCACCGCCGGGCCCTCGACAAATAACGCCTTCTTATGGAACCCCTCCTCACTCGGATTCATGAACGGGTTAGAATTTGCGTTCGGTGGCGTGCCGGTTACAGGGAATACCTCAGGCAGAGATGGCGCGTTTTCAGTGGCGGCGAGCCCGAACGCGCTGGGTATAACCGAGAAAAATGTCGGCAGTCTCTCCGTCGCCTCGTGGATCGACGGTTGGAACACGCCTAACACTGACACCGATGTTACCCAGATTGTGCTGTTAGGTTATGGCTTCGCCATCAGCGAACAGGCATCAGCCGGCGCGAATGTCCGCTATTATCAGAATATGGATGCCATCCGGACCAACTACCTCTGGAGTGCAGACCTCGGGGTGCAGCTCACCTATCCTCTTGAAAAATGGGACGACACCCTCACAATGGGGCTGAGCCTGAACGAGGTAAGCAGCGGCATCCGGGTAGATGGACAGGTAATTGAACCGGCACCTATCGCCGCACGGTTGGGAATGACTTACGCCTGGGGCAGTGAAACTCTGTTTTCCGCGGATTTCGCGCACTATGTGCAAAATCGACTGGACCGGACGGAACGGTTTCGGTTGCACCTCGGCGCGGAACGGTGGCTTTTCAATGGACACTTCGGTTTGCGGACCGGGTATACCGCACTCACCGCCGCCGAGCGGTTCCAGAACGGCGAATGGACAGGCGGAGTCAGCCTCCGCAACGATTATGGACAACTAGACTACGCCTACGTCACTGGCAGGGAATTGGAGCAGAACTTGCACTGGATTTCGGCGACGGTGCGCTGGGGAGATAGGCACTCGCATTCGGTAGCGGCGAACGTGAATACCAAAAAAGTCAGCACATCAATTGAGACAAAACCTCGCGTCACGACATCACCGATTTTAATGCCGAAAACGCTAGAAACTGAGGTTCCGGTAGAAAAAGCACGGGAACCCGTTGCTAGTCAGGTTGCACTGCGAGTCTCCGAACTCACAATTTCACCGAACAACGATGGCATCGCGGATAGCACGGCATTCCGGTTTGAAGTCGGCAAAAACGATGCATGGACATTGACAATCCGTGACGAATACACGGAAGCGGTGTGGGAACAATCGGGGAGCGGTTCGCCGCCACCGAAAGGAATTGTGTGGAACGGCACGGCGAGCACCGGCAAACCGGTAATCGCAGGAATCTACGAGGCGCGCCTGAGCGTGGGGGATGCGCAAAACGTAAGTAGCCAAAAAATCCTTGTAGACATCAAACCCCTGCCGATGAAAAAGGAAACTGTCGCCGCACCGAGAGCGGTAAGTAAGCAAAAAACTGAACTACCATTGATGAAAACGAAAGCCGCTGTCTCGCCGATGTGGTGCTTGATGGTAGGCTCCTTCGCATCACAGAATAACGCCGAATCGCTGGCGGCAGAGTTACGCCGTTTGCATCCGGGTGAGAAAGTGTCGGTCTACGCCGTGTCCATCAACGAGCAAACGATGCATCGAGTGACGATTGGGGCATTCGCTGAGCGTGCGGAAGCAGCGGTGCTCACACAAGAGATTAAAGCCGCACAGGGGGTGGAACCGGTGTTGATTGTGTTGCAATAACGCGATGCCCGATAGCAGGGTTTGCCTTACAACGCATAAAACGCTAAAGCATTCTGATAGAAGAGACGATTTTTCTCGGCATCGGAGGCATCGGCGACGGCGTAGAGGAGCGCGTCCACCCACTCGCGATAGGTGGCGGCGAGGGTGCATACAGGCCAATCACTCCCGAACATGAGCCTGTCATACCCGAACGCCTCCACGAGGTGCAGGATGTAAGGCTTCAGTTCTTCCGATGTCCAATTTGGGCTGGCCATCGTCACGATGCCAGAGACTTTGCAATGGACGTTCTCAAAGGCGGCGAGTTCGCGGACGTGGGTTGCCCACGGCTCGAATTTGCCGCCTTTTACGTCCGGTCCGCCGCAGTGATTCATCGCGTGTCTCACATCGGGTGTCGCCTTCACCAATTCAATCGCCGCGGGGAGTTGCGCGTGATTTGCACAAAGTTCAAACGAGAGATTGAATTTCGGCAGCAATTTTACACCGGCGATGAGTTCGGGACTGGCATAGAAGCGATTGTCTGGGATGTGCCACGCCATGCGCCGCACGGCGACGACGAGTTCAAACGCGGCGAGTTGTTCCAAGACAGCTTCGGCGTTCGGTTTTTCGAGGGGTGCAGCGGCGGCTATCGCGCCTATCATCCCATCTTTTTCAGCGATGTCGGTTAGCCATTGAACTTCTTGGACGACTTGCGTTTCGCCCGGGTCGCCTTCAACGTGAACGGATTTGACGACGTTCAAATCGCCGATGGCATCGCGATAATCTTGTGGGGTATACCGTTTCCGCAGCGAGTCAACATCGTCTAGCCACGGGTATTCTAGTTGTGCGGTATCCCAGAGGTGTTGGTGTGTATCAATGATTTTGCGCATATTTTGTCCTCAGGTTTATACCAAATGAAGTTGATTTGTTTCGTCCCAGTAGTTCTGGTTTCTTTGGTATTATACCGTATTGATGAAGATATCCAAATGTTCTTGGCTATCGTTTTCAGGATTGAACGTCCGTAATTCTTCGCGTTTTGCTGCTCTCACGAGCCGCTTATCGGAGCATACCAAAACCAGGTCACCTCCGGCAGCTCGCAAATTGTTTGCTTCATCAAGCGCGCATTGAAGGATAAGGGCATCGCTACTGTTGATGGCGTGAGCCGCAATCAGTTTGCGCGCAGCAATTTTCTGATTAGGGGTTGCCTCTAATTGTACTACCTCGGCATGATTGACAACTTCCGCCTCAAATTTTTCGATGGCTTGATCGTGGTCAGGTTGAATCAGCCCTCCATCCGGCTTCCGAAGTTTTCTAGCCATAACAGCATAGACTTCGTTGAGACTATCAACCAAACAGAGGATTCGCGAGGTGGGGATGTGCACGAAGAAATAGTTGATTAGTTGCGTGCCTTTTTCATCAACGTACCGTTTGGCGAAAGCATTGGCATCAACCCAGAAATAAATTAGGCTATTGCGTTGCGGGATGATGCTGATTTCTTCAACTTCTCTCTTAACCGCCCTCTCATTGGCTTGTGTCCGTCGCCACTTTACGTCCTTTAACCATTCGTCACGATACCGAGTCACTAGGGGAGCATCCAATTTACGTCCAAATCCACCTGTAATTTGTGTCTGGTTATGGTGCTCAAGACAAAGAACAACGAGGTTTTCCAAAGTGTTATTGCTTGGCTCTCCATCAATGTGATGAATTTGAACGGTTTTCCCGTTTTCGCGACAGACACAACAGGTTCTATCGGCGGCAAACATGACATCTGCCGCTAAGTCCTTTGGAATCGGTATTCGTTTTTTCTTCATGTGCGTCCTAGAAATCCCTAGAGGAAGCAGTCCTCGCGTGCATCATTTGCGCCGAAATATAGGCCGGCGACGGAAGCGGTTGTCAGTGTTTTCCGCCATCTCAATCATGATACTCATCGTAAAGAGTTCTTAAGAAGTCAAACCCGGCTTCCCCATAGAGATTGCAGATCCGATCGGCAATCTGCTTCTGTCCGGCACGATACAGAATGCGGACGGTTTCCTCAATATCAGTCCGATCGTAATACGGGTACGTTTCATTGGCTAGCATGTCAGATAAATCTCCCCAACTTCCGCGGGGGTTTTGGAGACATGCAGTCGCAACGCCTCAACGAAAAATGCGACCTTGTGACGTTTGATGGAACTTATTGACAGTTTTAACCAGTTGAGAACTTCCGCGTCTATCTGATCGACTAAGGCTACCCATCCAGACAAACGGGAGAAGACCTCCTGATATTCCGACACGTCCTCTTTTCGGGAAAGCGATTCACACAAGGCACGCCATGTCGGCCGAACCTTTTCCTTCAATTTCGCCGGGAGAGCATCCCTTTGCCGCCAGAAAAAATGAATCAGTGCGGAGAGAAGTTCCGGGGATCCGTGGTTTATCAACTGATAAATGAGGCTCGTCTCATCTTCCAGCGTCTCTGCCGAGCCAATTGCCCAACCGACACAAATGTGGGTAACGAGAGTTTCCCTTACCCCACGCGCCTCCGTCTCATTACCAAAATTTGTCTCTAAAGCCCACTGATAGTGGCCATGTTCCTTATCCTTAAGCAAGGCATAGAGATCGGAGTAGACTTGGCTGGAATAGAACAGGTATCCCGAAAAAGCGGCATGCCAATGAACGTCATTCTCCTGCGGGAAAATGCGATCGACATTGGCGATGACCCACGCCTTGTCTAGGTAAAACAGATTCGGCAAGTAGGCACCCAGCGTGAAGGAAAATTCCAAAGCGTATTCCACCCGCCGGTCTAGTCTTTTCGTGAATTCCTCACGAACGGCGTGCGGCCATCGACTACCGTCCTTTTCGGCAGTGTCGTTCGTGCGCGCGAACCGTAAGGCGTAGTTTATCATCGTCGAAAACACCTTACCTCTACCCGAATTCAGAACAGTAAAAGGCAGATTTTTCAAGGCAGTCACGCTCGGTTTCACCTTCTCTACCAGAACGAAAAGGATTTGTTCGGCGAGCGGCAAGAGATTGACATCAAACGCATGATTATCATCCTCTGTCCCGGCTGCTATCAAATCTACCGTGGCAGAAAGAATCCAGTTCCGATGACTCAAGCGAGGCATTTGTTGCTCGGCCCAGAATGTTTCGGACGAGAGGCATTGATGGATGAATGCCAGCAACGCCTCCCAATTGACCTCCCTTTTCTCGCGCCACGCTTTCAAGAACCCTTGTAAGATCGAAGTTTGATACAGGGGAGGAACATATTGAAAAGACAGCAGGTTCTCCGTAAACCGTTCGGGATCCGTGGCAACGCATTCTTCAAGTGTATTCCCTAATCCGAGCGCAGTCGGTACCGACGGGTCTATCAGTGGAGTTTCTTTGAAGTTTCGCAGATATGCAGCGATTTCGGCATTAGACATCCCAGCCAGAACTTCAACTGTGATGGGACTTGTCTCTCCTACCCAGAACCCCGGAGTTGTAGAAAAATGGAGTCCAGGCATCTCAAGTTTCGCAGGATTAATCTGCTCATACTTCTCAATGGCGGTTAAAACCTTTTCGTTGCCTGTTCCTACGAGCGCGGAGAGCCACTCTCGCTTTTCGTTCGCTCGTTCTTCAGCATCCTCGGGTAACGCAGCATCCTGATATGACTCTATCCAGTGCAAAAGCTGCTCTATTTCGGCATCACTAAACGCCGTGCAGTGGGTTTGGATGAGGTCGTAAAGTCCCGGCTTCAGCAAAACCTCTTCAAGGGGATTACCTTGCCATTTCCAGAACAGCCTCTTCAAGTCCGCGTAATGGTGCTTGATTGCATTTAGTGCTATCAAACCGAAAATAGCGCGCGACTCGCGCCGCGATTCTTGGAGCAATGCCTCCACCGTTTCGGCGATGCTCTCAGGTGTAGCAAACTGAAGCAGCCTGCAGGTGAAACGGACCGCGAACTCCGGATAGTCTTCGTCAGCGTGCTTGGAAGCATCTCCTTCAACTAACTGTATCCAGAAAAACACGTGAGGGTCATCAACTATCAGCGTTTGAATGCGCTTCAGTCCTAACTGTGCTGCCTCAACGCCACATAACCGCGCAATGGTTTGCTCCCTATTTCTCAACGCGTCCTTAAGGGAATAGGCATCAACCGACTCATCAAGAACTACTTTGAGCAGCCCGAGGGTTAACTCTTTCGCGCCGGCATCGAGAAGTTTGGGCAAAATCGTTTCGCCGACTTCTTCAATTAACAACGGGCCTACCTCTACGCCGCTGGTTTTCAAGGCTGTGCCGATAAAAGCGATATGACGCGCGTCTATCATGCCCACAGGCAATGTCCCGATAATGTCGATGAGCCGCCAAGCCGTATGACTGTTAACGATACCCCCACTAGCGTCAGCGGCATTGACGATGTATTCAACGATGTCATTGACGATTTTCACAAGAACACCGACAGGTCTATCTGGATGCTTGGCAACCCGTGCGACGTAATTTAACGCGTACCAGGTAGGCATATGGTAGTTTCCGGGTGAACCAACGACTTCCTGCGGCGCGGGATTCCGCTCCGGATTAAACCAACCGTCTACTTTTAGGGGCTTCAACCAGGCAGGAGAATCCAACTTGGAGAAGAAATACGCGCGGCGGACATCCGATGCCAAAAGATTGGGCAACGTCTTTACGATCTGCTCGTTCGGTTCCTTAAGTTCAAGGAACCGGTCCAACCGACTAAGGAGATTGAAATGGTTTCCCACCAGATCTACCAAAACGTTCTCAAAATCGTTCCACAGCGGCACAAAAACATCTCTTGTCCGAGGCGGTTTCCACGCACCGTGGCGATGGGCAAACTTAGCGAAGCGTTTCGCTACCTTTATCCACCTTTTAGCAATTGGCGAGTCTTCGTCGGTGCCAAGAAATTGCAAGATTGAATCTTTGTGTCCACCTTGCTTCTTTTTGTAACTCAACTTGACGGTCCCCGGCACATTGATGTCAAACTCAAGGTGCTTTCCCATCTCCTGCTCGTCCGTTAATCTCCCACCGTCCGGAGTTTGAACAACGACTTCCAAGGCATCTCTTCTTTTTACCTTGAGAACATCCGTCAAGCCGCCCTCAATCTCACGCGCAATATGCGCGAGAAGATAGGGGGCAGACTCTAAATCGTTGTCGCGCAAAACCTTTATCCCGGAAAGATAAAAGGCAGCGATTTCAGGTCCGATAGCCTCCAAATTCCGGTAAATTTCCGCTTGCCGGGGAGACATCTCCAATTCGCGGTTTTGGAGACTCTCCGGCACGTGCGATAAGTCTGGTGTCTCGTCAAAATTGCTATACATAATTCCACCTTCCTGGTTTGACTAAAGATTGATGCACGCCGTCCGGTCCGAGTGCCGCCTGCTGTCGCGACGTTCACGAACCAACGTATCTAGTCTACCCTAAAAACCTCAAATTTGCAAACAAAAAACGCCGAGTGTCATCAACAATAGGTGCTAACCGTATATATGTTAACACATATTCAAGCGAATGTCAAATTATTTTTTTCGCCGCATCGTGCCTGGTTCTGTAGTTCGGGAGCGCCTGCTCCCGAACGGGTCAGGATCAGGCGATCCTGACCTACAGGTGTGGCGGCGGCGTGCTGGCCGCCGCGCGTGTTGGGTTGCGCGAGGCATGGCGAGGGACAGGCCCTCGCCCTACGGTGAAGAGGTGGCGTTTTTTTCACACCCTGACATTTTCTATCGACGCGCCTTGAGATCTCCCCAGGTTGTGGCGAGTTTATCCTGCGGTTGCACCGAAAGAAATTCGCCATCCATTACCTCTTTAATCTCGGCCTCTGATAACGCACGGTTGAAGATGTAGAATTCATCCATGAGACCATCGAACCATCTCCCATTTTTATGATGCCCGATTGCGGCTTGGACATCCCAGTTATCGGAGAGTTCCCCGTCGCCTTTCGCCTCATGCGTTTCTTTCCCATCAACGTAGGTTCGCGTCGTGCCGCCTTTGCTATCGTAGGTGCCGGTAAAGTGAACCCACTTGCCGCCTTTGATAATCGGCCCCGGATTGATGTTGAATACCTCTTTCTCGGCACCATCCCGATGAAACCACCGGAAACCGGCAGGCCGGATTTCGACGTGGTAAAGCCCACTACCGTGGTCCGTCCCGATGGCATCAAAGATACTCTGCGGTTCTGCCGAGTCGTTGTGATTCACCCAAACGGCGATAGTGATGCCTTCAAGCGGAACGTTTTCAAACTCCGGGCCATTCAGATTTACCCACGTGTTGGGCTCCAAGACGATGGCTTTTTCGATTACCCCGTCTTCGCGGGCGGCTTTCCCTTCAATTTTCCCATCGTTGCCATAGATGGAGCCATCTTTGACGGTATCACCGTTGCCGTCAAAGTTGTAGTAGACAGACAACGTCGGATCGCTGAGGTCTGCCGCCGCTGAAAGCGCGCATGCAACTGTCATGCACACGACAGCGAGGAAAACGTGAAAGGATTTTATGGAATTGTAAGACATTTGAGCCTCCTTAAAATTGTGTCGGTTTGTATTTTTAGCGTTTCGCGTTGATTAATCGAACGCTCGCGAGGGACAGGCCCTCGCACTACGGTAAAGTAAAATCCGTTCGGGAGCAGGCGCTCCCGAACTACAGAGGGGACAGGTCCTCGCGCTACGGTAACGTTAAAATTGCGCGGTTGCATCGAGACCGGGAGGTCTCTCCTACCAGGCCCTCGCGCTACGGTAACGTTAACATTCCGTTGCAAACATTATAGCATTAAACCATTAAAAATGGAAATGCCATTTTTTCTTGACAAAATTACGCAAAAATGCTAAAATCCTAAACGGTGTGGTTTCCATCCGCCGGAAGCCTTTTGTTTACAAAATTTTGAACGTCGGTAACTTGTCCGATAGATAATTGCTAACGGGCAAATCCCCAACGAATCCTAAAAAGGAACGATGCTATGAATTTCTATATTACTTTGAAACGCGCTATCGTTTACGCGCCGTTTACGGCGGCGCGCGCCATCGGCACCGCATATAGCCGATTTAACCCCCCCCTATCCACGTCTGTTAACCTTGCCAAGGTTAGCATTCTTCTGGCGTTGCTGGTGATTTCGTCCGCTTGCTGCTGGCTCCCAGTCGCTTCCGCACAGAGTCCCACTGTGAACATACCTGACACCGTTCTAGCCGCCGCAGTGGGCACCCAACTCTTTAACTCGGGAATAATAATGAATCTTGGGGATACCATTACGCGAGCACACATGTCCAACATCTGGTTCCAAGCCCTCGTCGTCAACGCCCCGGCGGATCCTACGAAGAAGATAAAAGACTTAACCGGGCTAGAGTTCGCGCCGAACTTAGTGACACTGTCGATCGAGGCTCATGACATCCGCAGCCTGGAACCTATTAAAGATTTGACAACTTTGAAGTATCTTAGGTTCACGGGCAGTGAGAATCTTGGCGACATTAGCCCAATCCGAGGTTTGACGAATCTCGAGGAATTACAACTTGGGAACACAGGTATAAGCGACATTACGCCGCTCGCAAACTTGACAAACTTGGAGCACCTAGACCTGAAAAATAATGAGATTCACGACATCTCTGCCCTTGCAAACTTGACAAAGTTGACGTTTCTCAACCTCTGGAACAACGCACCTCGCGACCAGCCGGAACTTAAGGGGAACAATCAGGTCCGCGATATCGGACCGCTCGCAAACTTGACAGCACTGACGCATTTGTATCTTGATGGGAATCAAATCAGCGACCTGACACCCCTCGCAAACTTGACAGAATTGATACTCTTAGAAATTCAGGATAATCAAGTTCGCGACATCTCACCGATCACGGGAATAGCGCACAGGTTGAGGACTTTATTCCTTGATGGGAACCCACTCAGTTATCGCTCGATTTACACGCATCTCCCAACCATCCGATCCAGAATAATCCCATCCAGAATAAACTTTGTCACGTTTGAGACTCCATCAGGGGATGCTACCCGAATTCCAGGGGGCCTTGTATCAATTTCTGGCGATGAACAAACCGGCATGTCCGGTGCGCCGCTGGCAGCACCGTTCGTTGTTGAAACGCGCGACAGCGAAGGCGCACTCTTTGCCGGTGTCCCTTTGACTTTCACCATCACCGAGGGCGGCGGGACACTTAACCCCGTCCCTACGGAAACGGATGACGATGGGAGAGCTGAGGCGACGCTCACGCCGGTGACAACACTCGGAAGGCACACCGTGGCGGTAACCGTGATTCATGAAGGGACGACGCTAAGGACCGCGTTTACTGCGGATGTGCTGCCTGTCGCGCTGGCAGCACCCACGTTGGAGGATGCATTGCCTACGACACTGCAGGTGAGTTGGCCTGCGCCGGCGTATCCTGTTGAAGGCTACGAGGTCCGCTATCGGGTTAAGGACAGCGAGGCATGGACAGATGCAACCCATGAGGGGACAGGCACCAACATCACGCTCACCGATTTAATTCCCGGCACGGCTTATGAGGCGCAAATCCGGGCGCAGACTACGGCGGGACCTAGTCCCTGGTCACCTTCGGTGAGCGGTATGACAGCGTATGTGCTGTTGACAACGCGGGAGTTAGCCCCTTCGCCTGTCGCCTCGGATCGCCTCGTTTTTAACGAACTGCGCAACGCCAATGATGATAAACACGATTGGCTGGAGGTGAAAAACATCAGCGATGCGGACATCCCACTTGCCGGTTGGGAAATCAGCATCGTCGCATCGGCAGGCGGTGCAGCCGATCAGGATGTTGACATCATCACGTTTCCGGCATACACGTTGCCTGCGGGGGAAGTCTTGCTCATCGTCAACACGTCGCCGAGTCAGACGGACCTGGCGAGTGGTGTGAACATTGCAACAGGCACCGGGAAGAAAGGCGCGAAACACCGGTATCTCGTCTCAGGCAAACTGAAGTTACCGCAGACATCCTATCTGTTACTATTGCGCAGCGTCACCGATAAAAATGGCACCGCCGAGGCGTTGGAGGATGTCGCGGGGAATTACTTCCGAGAAACCGGGGACCTCTTATTTGGTGACGAGGGAACGCAAGTATGGCCCCTTCAAGATACGGAGCGTCCCAGTCCCGCCGATGCCGCGTCGTTGGCAGTGGGTGAAGCCTGGGCGCGGATTTCAACGGAGCAGCGAGGTTACTTCGCCGCCGCCTGGTCCCGGAGTGGGTATCAAGCCGGGCTCGGGTATCGACCTAACGCCGTGACAGAGCCCACGAGTGTCGGCACACCAGGGTATGCAAATACGGCTGTCACTGGGGAGGCACCGAGCGGCCGCGTCAGTATCAGCGAGTTGATGTTCTCTACCAAATCCGGTCGCCGCACGGTGCCGCAGTGGCTGGAGCTCTACAATAATTCCATGACGGAGGCAGTGAAGTTAGAAGGCTGGCGGTTGGAGGTGGAATACCTGACTGGGAAACCCGCGCGTCGGCATCGGTTCGATGCCGTTTCGCTCACGCCGCTCACCGTGTTGCCGAATCAGACGGTCTTGCTGGTGACATGGCGTGCGGAGACATCCGGGCATTTTCCAGAAGGGAAACTCTACAACCTCTACTTTGAGCATCCGACTGCATTTAACCAACGCGAGCGGCGGAATGACGTGTTGAATGCGGCGGGGTTCTCGGTGCGGCTCTTGGATGCAGGTGGCACTCTTGTCGATAGTGTTGGGAACTTGGATGGCGTGGCGCGCACGAAAGATGCACCGACTTGGGACGTGCCATCGGGAACAACCGCCGATGGCGCGCGGGTGTCTCTCCTCCGAAAATATGAAGACAGCGCGCCGCTGCCGGGCACCGAGGCAGACAGTTGGGTGAGCGCATCGGAGGTGAAACTCGCAGTGTCCACCTATTATGGATGGGAGTCAGACCTCGGGACACCTGGGTATCGGGACGGCGGTCCGCTGCCGGTTGTGTTATCGCACTTCCAGTCGGTTCGGACAGATGCGGGGGTTGTGATTCGTTGGACAACCGAGTCGTCGTTGGAGAATGCGGGGTTTAACCTGCTGCGCGGGGAGAGCCGCCCAGGTCCGTTTACGCAAATCAACCGTGGTTTGATTGCCGGTGCCGGCACGACAGGCGAGCGTCGGACGTATACGTTCACGGATAGTGCTGCGAAACCGCGCGTGAGTTATTATTATCGTTTGGAGGAGGTTTCGTTTGGTGGTGTGCGTCAGGTGCTTGCGACGACGCGCGTAAGAGGGTCCGTGATGGCGAGTGGTAAACTTACTATGCGGTGGAGTCAGCTTAAGTCTCCCTCAGGCCCGTAGGGCGAGGGCCTGTCCCTCGCCATGCACCGATCGCCAGGCTCTGTAAGTCAGGATCGCCAGATCCTGACCCGTTTGTGATCAGGCGATCACAAACTACAGAGGGGAAACACACATCGTGACGACAGAGATCGCGGGGGACAGGCCCCCGCGCTACGATAAAACGCCCCTTCGCTAACCAACGATCGCGGGGGACAGGCCCCCGCACTACGATAAAAAACGCCTCTTCGCTAATCCAACGATCGCGGGGGACAGGCCCCCGCGCTACGGTAACACAGCGGAAGGAACGGAATCTCCCTGAAAAACAACGCAAAATCTCTTGACATTTGCATCTATATTTGGTATCCTATAGATATATGGAAAACGCAATCACAACTGATACCACAACATTAATGCTCCCACCGACGGTGATTACCGGTCCCGGTGCATCCGATACCGTCGGCGAACAAGCGAAGCGGCTCGGCGCAACTTGCGCGCTAATTGTTACCGACCCGGGTATCGCAAAGATTGGATACGCGGACAAGATCTCGCAGCATTTGCGTGCCGCGGGGATAGGCACAACGTGCTTCGCCGATGTCACCCCAGATCCGACGTTGCAGAACGTCACGGTTGGACTCAAGCAGTACCGAGAGGTATCGTGCGATGTGATTGTCAGCATCGGCGGTGGCAGCGCGATTGACTGCGGCAAAGGCATCGCGATGAAGTTGACGAACGATGGCGATTTCGCCGATTACATGGGGATAGATAAAATTCCGAACCCCGGCGCGCCGCTGATTGCCATCCCGACTACCGGCGGCACGGGCAGCGAAGTCTCGAAAGTCACCGTGATTACGGACACTGAACGAAATGTTAAGATGATGCTCAGTAGTCCGTGTTTGCTTGCGCGCGTGGCAATCGTCGATGCGTTGCTTT
Organism: Candidatus Poribacteria bacterium; assembly: GCA_965242965.1. GTDB lineage: Bacteria > Poribacteria > WGA-4E > WGA-4E > WGA-3G > AGPOR5. Next base: position 910,809 of record OZ251518.1, read on the forward strand.
CGCTCACAACGCCGCCGCACTTGACATCGGCAGTCGGCGTTGATGCGTTGACGCATGCGATAGAGGCGTTCATCTCCAAACGCGCGCAGCCGATAACCGACGCGCTAGCATTGAAAGCGATTGCGTTGATTTCCGGTTCGCTGCGGCAGGCGTGGGCAGATGGCACCAACGTATCGGCGCGAACGGATATGATGCTCGGCGCGTCTATCGCGGGGATGGCGTTCAGCAACTCCTCTGTCGCCTTAGTCCACGGCATGTCCCGTCCGATCGGTGCTTATTTTCATATTCACCACGGGTTATCAAACGCTGTTCTGCTTCTTGACGTGATGGAGTTTAGTGTTGTCGGCGCGCCGTCACGCTTCGCAGCCATCGCGCGCGCGATGGGTGAACCTGTTGACGGTTTATCCCCGATGTCGCAGGCGGATACCGCCATTTCGGCTGTGGAACGACTCGTCACCGATATCCAGATGCCGCGCCTCGGTGACATCGGCATTTCAAAAGATAAGTTTGATGCAGTCGTTGAACAGATGGCACGAGATGCGCTGGCGAGCGGCAGTCCGGCGAATAACCCGCGTCAGGCCACCGCGGAAGAGATAGTCGCTTTGTATCAGAAGTGCTACGCGCCGCGCTAAATCGGAGGAACTTGTGGACAGACTCAAAATCGTTGTTCCCGGCGATGCGCCGCCGCAAATTCAAGGCTCGCCGCATCTGGAACGCCTGAAACCTTACGGCGATGTGGTGGTATACAACGACAGACCGGGGACTCCTGAAGAGAAACTTCGGCGCGCCGCTGATGCAGATATTCTCATCAATTCGCGCGGGTTGGTAAAGTGGCCCGCGGAAATTCTACGGCAGCTGCCCAAACTGAAACTCATCTCGCTGTGCTCTATTGGCACAGACATGATTGCGCTAGACGCGGCGAAAGAGCGAGGCATTGTCGTCTGTAATCAACCGGGCCGCACCGCGCCTGTCGTCGCCGAGCACAGTTTCGGGCTCATGTTCGCGCTGGCTAAACGCGCGGCATTCCTGACAGCGGCAGTGAAAGCCGGTGAATGGCCGCGCAGGGATAACGTCTATTTGCAAGGGAAGACGCTCGGCGTTATTGGCACGGGGCATATCGGTTCAGAAATGGCGCGCCTCGGCACCGCAATCGGCATGAACGTTATCGCATGGACATATCACCCCTCTGAAGAACGCGCGAAGCAGTTGGGTGTGCAATTCGTTGCGTTTGACGAGCTGCTCCGCGATTCGGATGTCGTCAGCCTGCATGTCAAGTTGACAGCGGCCAGTCGGCATCTCATCGGCGAGCGCGAATTGGGGTTGATGAAACCGAACGCGCTTTTAATCAACGTCGCGCGCGGCGGTGTGCTGGACACAGATGCCCTCGTCCGTGCCTTAAATAACGGATACCTCGGCGGTGCCGCCATTGATGTCTATGATGAGGAACCGCCACCGGCAAATCATCCGCTCCTGTCATGCGAACAGGTGATTTTCACGCCGCATTGTGCGGATATGACACCGGAAGGCGTTGAATTGCTCAATGAAGGCGCGGTGGATAATGTCATCGCTTTTTTGGAAGGGGAACCACAGAATGTGGTGGGTTGAGTGAGGGTGTCTCATATTTCGATGCGTTTCGGTAGGAGAGACCTCGGGTCTCGATTTCTTCGGATAGGCGCGCCCTCCTGGTCTCAATGTGTTTCGTATCGGGACAAGGATGTCCCGCCTACCGGAAGGCATCGGGCCCATCTCTGTAGTTCGGGAGCGCCTGCTCCCGAACGGGTCAGGAGCAGGCGCTCCTGAACTACAGAGGAGATGCGCTCTGCCCGCCAAACGCATGGCGAGGGACAGGCCCTCGCCCTACGGTGAAAGGGGGCTTTCCTCCACCCGTACCGCGGGGGCCTGTCCCCCGCGATCGTTGGGTTGCGCGTGCATGAACGCTGGCGAGGGACAGGCCCTCGCCCTACGGTAACGCACGCCGTTTTTTATCGTAGCGCGGGGGCCCTCGGATGCCATACGCGCATCCGAGAGGGTTTCCCCCGCGATCGTTGGAGTGCGCGGACGATATTGAGACCGGGAGGTCTCTCCTACGGGGACGCACATTCACAAAATGCGCGGGTGGAAACCGCGCCACCTAATAAAAAGAAAAATGGAAAAACAGCACGGAAATCCAAAAATCGGCGTTGATACCGGTGGCACCTTCACAGACATCGTTATGTTCGTCGATGGAACGCTCATGACGCATAAAGTCCTCTCCACGCCGCTGAACCCGGCGCACGCCGTGATACGAGGTGTCCACGACATCGTGGAAAGGCTTGCGCCGCGCCAAAATGCCGATATTGTGCACGGTTCGACGGTTGCCACCAACGCGCTTCTTGAACGGAGAGGTGCCAAAATCGCATTGGTTACCACGAAAGGGTTTGAAGATGTCCTAGAAATTGGGAGGCAGGCGCGCCCAAGCCTTTATGATTTCTGGGTGGAACGCCCGGCTCCCCTCGTGCCAGCCGAAAGACGATTCGGAGTTGCCGAAAGGACACTCCACACCGGTGTCACCGAAACCCCGATTGACACGGAGCAGTTAGACACGCTCGCAAAACATCTCGCGACGTTATCACTCGATGCGATTGCTATCTGCTTCCTCTTCTCTTACGTGAATCCGCAGAACGAACAGATTGCCGCCGAACACCTGGCCACGCTCAACATTCCGATTTCGTGCTCTCACGAAATTTTGCCGGAATACCGCGAGTATGAACGCTTCAGCACCACAGTGGCGAATGCTTATATCCGGCCCACTTTGGAACGCCACCTCTCCACGCTGAGCGAATCTCAGCGGTTTCCAAAGTCTTTCCGTTTGATGCTGTCCAATGGGGGCAGTATTTCGGCGAGGAATTTCCACGCTGCGGGTATCCGGACTGTGCTTTCTGGACCCGCGGGTGGTGTTATCGGCGCGTATCACGTCGCGAAAACCGCCGGTTATCAGAAAATCATCACGTTTGATATGGGCGGCACCTCCACCGATGTCAGTCTGTGCGATAACGGCATATCCATGACCACCGAGAGCACTATCAGCGGGCTCCCCATCAAAGTGCCGCTCATTGATATCCACACCGTCGGCGCGGGCGGCGGCTCCATCGCGAGTGTGGATGCCGGCGGTGCCCTGCGCGTCGGACCGGAAAGTGCAGGCGCAGACCCGGGCCCCATCTGTTATGGAAAGGGAGAAGAGATTACCGTTACCGATGCGAACCTCTTTTTAGGTAGGATTGAACCGAATCGGTTTTTAGGCGGGAAGATGCAACTCGCATCCGACGCGACCCGGGAGCATCTGGAAAAATTCAGTGTTGGACTTGGAATGTCGCCGGTGGAAGCCGCCGATGGCATTCTGAAAGTGGCGAACGCGACGATGGAGCGCGCCATCAAAGTCATCTCTGTTGAGCGCGGTTTTGACACGCGCGATTTCACGCTGGTTTCCTTCGGCGGCGCGGGCGGTTTGCACGCCGCATTCTTGGCAGAAAACCTCGGCATTCAAACAGTGCTTATTCCACCGAACGGCGGCTTACTCTCCGCCTACGGCATGCTCTTCGCCGATGTCGTCAAAGATTATTCGCAAACGGTGCTGTGGACGTTCCAAAGCACGGGTGACACTCCAACGGAACAACTCACTGCCGGTTTTACGACACTCCTCGCCAGGGCGGAGAACGAAATGCAAACGGAGGGGTTCGCGCCGCATCAACTCAACATCGCGTGTTCACTTGACATGCGATATGAGGGACAATCTTATGAGTTGAATATCCCTTACCTTGAGACAGATTTCATCGCCAAATTCCACGCCGCCCACGAACAGCGGTTCAGTTATGCGCGTCCCGAAGCAGCAGTAGAAGTCGTCAACCTCCGTCTCACTGCCATCGGCGAAACCGAAAAGCCGGCGATTCTTCCTGAACGCCTTACCGATTCCGAGGTTTCTCCAAGTGCCCGCGTCGCGACAATGCCTGTCGTTTTTGAAGGGAAAGCGCGCCCAACCGATTTCTATCGCCGCGAGGCATTGTGTCCGGGTAACGAGATTGAAGGACCGGCTATCATCACAGAATTCAGTGCGACTACCGTCGTGCCGCCTGATTTCCGCGCCACCGTCGATGCCTATCGGAATCTCATTTTGCGGCATCAGTAGGAGAGACCTCCCGGTCTCGATGCGCGCCCAGTAGGAGAGACCTCCCGGTCTCGATTGCCCCCGTATCGGGACAAGGATATCCCTCCTACCCACACCCGTTCGGGACAAGGATGTCCCGCCTACCCAAACGCATATCGGGACAAGGATGTCCCGCCTACCCAAACGCGATGCCCCCAGTAGGAGAGACCTCCTGGTCTCGATGCAATTCCCGTATCGGGACAAGGATGTCCCTCCTACCCACACGCATTCGGGACAGGGATGTCCCTCCTACCCACACGCGGAGGAGAGCCCTTCCTGCCTCACCAATTCGTATCATAATCCCAATTCACGCGTTGTCTACCGTAGCGTTTACCCGCAATTTCAGTCTGGTGACAATCAAAACATCGATGGAAATCCCCAACGCCGTGCAATTCGTGCGCTTCTTGAATTTCGGGCGTGTTATGCACGTGGCAGACAATGCACGTATAACTGCGATAGGCATTATCGGCGTAGATGCCGAGTTTTGCGTTGTTTTCGCCCGCGCTGACATGATAGACGCGCCCACTTTTTTCATCGGTAATTTTCCACGCGCGTCCCTCCGTTTTCACGGCAACCGGCGAAGTCTGCGAGATGTTAATGCCGTGTTGCAAAAGCCACCAATGAATATCGTCAGGGACAACTCCCGCGGTATCCAACTCTGGCTGAACAGCTGCATCGACGTGGAACAACAGCGGTTCGGAGGTATGACACCTCGCGCACGGGACATCGTGGACATCGGTGAGCGGGAAAAATGCGTCGTGCTCCAACTTTTTCTGTCCATGGAACACAATGCCGATTAATAGCACCGGCGCGAGGATGAGATGACACCGTAGCAGGATCTGCCGCGTGCGGCGCGTTGTGAAACTGACAGCGAGCCCTGTCCCTAAATTCGCCATCGCCAGCAAAAAGGTCAGCCACGAATGCCACTCAAGCGGTTGGAAAGCGGAGTGGATAAGCACTAAGCACAATCCTAATGAGGCGAAGCGTTGATGGTATCTCAACCAGACTTGTCTACTTCCCCAGCGAATCCATCGCACTCTAAAGAAATAGAGCGCGGCGATGACAATGGCGATAGCACCGATGATGCTTAGCGGGTGTCTCGCCTCGCCGAAACTGCCATACCGCCAGATGCAGAGTATTGAGATGAGAACGGCACCGATAACGCCGTGCGCGATGTTGATGAAAACTTTCATGAGATAAACGTTATCACAAATCGTTCGTGAACGCAAGAAAAAAGTTCTTTACGGTGACAAAACGCTGCCCCTTCACGTAGGGCGAGGGCCTGTCCCTCGCCATCGCTCGCACTACGGAAAAAACGTCTCTGGTTCTCTTCAGGTCCGTAGGACCTGCATGTCTATAGCACGTGAGGCTGCGAAGAACGCTAAGGTCCTTTAGGTCCTTAATAGATTTTGCCAGGGCCGCGCGTATTTTTTATTAAGGACCTAAAGGACCTTGAAAACGGGACGACACGTGTTTCTATAGACATTAAGGACCTAAAGGACCTAAAACGATGCGTAGGAAAAAAAAACGGCGTGCGTTACCGTAGGGCGGGGGCCTGTCCCTCGCCATCGTCCGTGCACTCCAACGCTCGCGGGGGACAGGCCCCCGCGAGCTCCATCGTCATGAGGTGTGCTTTCCCCTCTGTAGTTTGTGATCGCCTGATCACAAACGGGTCGGGATCAGGCGATCCCGAACTACAGGGTCTGGCGCGAGAACGCTGGCGAGGGACAGGCCCTCGCCCTACGATGAAAGGGGGGATTTCTGCCGCCCTATTGCATCGAGACCGGGAGGTCTCTCCTACTGGGAAGACATTGAGATATGAAACACCCGCAATTATTTTCTTGACATATCTCCGCGAAATTTGCTAAAATGAAAAAAGCATTCAGGAAATTGGAAAATTGCTTGACGCACGATGGATTGAGGAGAAATATATGGCAAATACACAAAAACCTAACGTCCTTGTCTTTTTTACAGACCAGCAGCGGTGGGATACTTCTGGATTACACGGCAATCCACTGGATCTGATGCCGAACTTTGACCGGATGGCGCAGCGGGGGACGCACGTTCACCGTGCCTTCACGTGTCAGCCGGTGTGCGGACCGGCGCGTTCCTGCTTGCAGACAGGGCTCTATGCTACGCGCACCGGATGCTTCCGCAACGGCATCCCGTTATCGCCAAACCTGAAAACGCTCGCGCACCACTTCGGTGAGGCAGGATATGCCACCGGCTATATCGGCAAGTGGCACCTCTATAGTGGGCGCGGCAAGGGCCCGGGACCTGTCCCTGCCGGGCATCGCGGCGGGTATGATTACTGGTTAGCCTCCAACACGCTGGAGTTCACGTCCGATGCTTACCAGACGACGCTTTACGATAACGACGAACAGCCGGTGGATTTGCCCGGCTATCGCGTAGACGCGCTCACCGATGCCGTGATCCGGTATATTGATAACCATAAGCAGGAGCCGTTTTATCTGTTTACCTCTTACATTGAGCCGCATCACCAGAACCATTTGGACGATTATCCGCCGCCAGATGGATATCGGGAACGGTATACGGGGAAGTGGATTCCGCCGGACCTCGCCGCGCTGGGCGGCTCAACGCACCAGCACCTCGGCGGCTACTACGGCATGGTGAAACGGCTCGATGAAGCATTGGGACGCATCTTGGACGCGCTCAAGAGTCTCAACCAGCTTGATAACACGATTCTCCTCTTCACGTCAGACCACGGGTGTCACTTCAAAACCCGCAACGGCGAGTATAAGCGTTCGTGCCACGAAAGTTCCATTCGCGTGCCGACAGCGTTTCACGGGCCGGGGTTCATCAACGGCGGGCAAATCCAAGAACTAGTTAGCCTCGTCGATCTGCCGCCAACGCTGTTAGATGCCGCGGGCTTGGAAGTGCCGGGTGAGATGCAGGGACGTTCCATCATGCCGCTCCTAAGTGGTGATAACACTGAGTGGCCGGAAGAGGTCTTCGTGCAAATTAGCGAGGCGCAAGTAGGACGCGCGGTGCGAACACAACGCTGGAAGTATGGCGTTGATGCACCGGAGAAAAACGGCGGCAGGGACGCAGGTTCGTCGCATTATGTAGAGCAATACCTCTACGATTTGCAGGCGGATCCTTATGAATTGCGGAACCTCATCGGTTTGCAATCACATGAGATTGTGACGGAGGTGATGCGGGAACGGCTCATCCGCAGGATGCTTGAGGCGGGTGAAGAGGCACCGACAATCGGAAAGGCACCTACGCAGCGAAGTGGGCAACGCAGCGTTACTGAAGCAGAGGCAAGGAGTTGATATGAAAATTACAGATGTCAAAACCCTCGTGATGGGGACGAGTTGGCGCAATCTTACCTTCGTTAAGGTAGAAACCGATGAAGGCGTGACAGGCATCAGCGAAGTGCGGATGAATAACCGCACCGATGCGCTCGTCGCTTATTTAGACGGCGTGAAGAAACGGCATGTCATTGGCTGCGATCCGTTCAATACGGAAGACCTTTATCAACGGATGTTTCGCAACGACTATGGCCGCGCCGGTGAAATCGTGGCTACCGGCATTAGCGTTGTGGAAATCGCTTGTTGGGATATTATCGGCAAGGTGCTTAATCAACCTGTCTATCGCCTGCTCGGCGGCGCGTGCCGCAACGAGATCAAGGCGTATGCAAACGGCTGGTATCGCGTTGAACGCGAGCCGGCAGAGTTTCACGCCGCCGCGAAAAGGGTGCTGGAGAAAGGCTACAAGGCACTTAAGTTCGATCCGTTCGGTGCGGGCTACTACGAACTCTCTTATGAAGAGAAGTTGAAGTCGGTATCCCTCGTCGAAGCGGTGCGCGATGCCGTCGGTGCTGACGTTGAGATTCTGGTTGAGATGCACGGCAGGTTTAGTCCCTATACCGCCATCGAAATCTCGGCGGAATTGGAGCAGTTCAAGCCGAGTTGGGTAGAGGAGCCGGTGCCGCCGGATAATATTGCCGCGCTCGCAAAGGCGGCGGATAAAATTAATCTACCTGTCGCTACCGGCGAACGCCTCCACAACAAGTATGAATACCGCGAGCTGATTAACCTGCAGGCGGCGGACATCTTGCAACCGGACATTACGCAGACAGGCGGCTTTTCTGAAACCAAGAAAATCGCGGCGATGGGGGACATGTGCTATATGACTGTGGCACCGCACAACGTCGGCGGGCCTGTCTCTACAGCGACGGCTCTCCATTTCGCCGCGTCCACGCCGAATTTCAAGATTCAGGAGCATTTCAACGATTTCTCCGAGGCGTGGGTGAAGGAGGCGGCGACCGGCTGTCCGGAAGTCATTGACGGCTATTTCAGTCTTCCCGACGGACCCGGCCTCGGCATGGAATTGAACGAGGAGCTCATCGCTGAGCATCCTTATCGCGAGGGTTCGTTCAATCTCTGGGAAGAGGATTGGCATAAGCGGGAGTATTAATGTGAGCGTGCCTATTCCGTGCCTATTCCGTAGGGCGAGGGCCTGTCCCTCGCCATCGCTCGCACAATCCAACAATCGCGGGGGACAGGCCCCCGCGCTACGGTGAAAAAAACGGTTTTTATTACCGTCGCGGAGGACAGGCCCCCGCGCTACGATGGAAAAACGCCACCCTTCACCGTAGGGCGAGGGCCTGTCCCTCGCCAGGCCGGGTCACAAAGACAATGTTAATTATCGTAGGGCGAGGGCCTGTCCCTCGCCATGCCTAATGTCCCCAAACCCCGTTTTGACTGTTTTTCCGAAACGGAATTATTTCGGTTTCCGCGGCGATCGCGGCACGACGAGGGACAGGCCCTCGTCCTACGGTTAAAAGCAGCCATCTCGGTTTCCCCGGCGCGCGGCACGACGAGGGACAGGCCCTCGTCCTACGGTTAATTGAGGGTGTTTCATAAATCCGCATCGGGCCCACCTCTGTAGTTCGGGAGCGCCCGCTCCCGAACGGGTCAGGATCAGGCGATCCTGACCTACAGGGGGTGATGCGGTCTGACAGCAAAAACGCACGACGAGGGACAGGCCCTCGTCCTACGGTGAAGGGCAGCGGTAGGAGAGACCTCCCGGTCTCGATTTTCGCGGCGATCGCGGCACGACGAGGGACAGGCCCTCGTCCTACGGTTAATTGAGGGTGTTTCATAAATCCGCATCGGGCCCACCTCTGTAGTTCGGGAGCGCCCGCTCCCGAACGGGTCAAGATCAGGCGATCTTGACCTACGAAGGGCCGCGCCAATTTGAAAACTAAATGCCTCTGACGAACTCAAAGAAAGGAGCAAATACAGCAAAAATATGAGTTTTCATTACAAAAACGGATACCTCTACTGCGAAGACATGAAAATCAAAGACATTCAGCAGCAGGTGCCCTCTAGTCCTTTTTACCTCTATAGTCTAGCGCGGCTGGAGGCGAACTACGCCGCCTACGCGCACGCGCTGGAAGGCATGGACGCATTCGTCGGCTATGCCATCAAAGCGAATAACAACCTCACGCTTCTCAAACGGTTAAGGGAAATGGGGAGCGGAGCGGTATTGGTGAGCGGGAACGAACTGCAAATCGCCCTCACCGCGGGGTTCGACCCGAGGCAAACTATCTTCAACGGCAACGGGAAAACACTTGACGAACTCTGTCTCGCCGTTGAACATAACGTGCTAATCAACGTTGACAGCGAGTTCGATCTGGTGCATATCCAACGAGCCGCTGCGCAGTCGGATAAAACCGCCGATGTCCTCATCCGCATCAATCCCGATGTCGATCCGGAGGTGCATCCCTACGTTTCAACCGGCATCAAAAATTCCAAATTCGGCATCCGTAATGAACGGCTGGATTGGTTTTTATCCGAAATCCGCAAGGATGCGCGCCTTAATTTAGTCGGCGTTCATTGCCATTTGGGTTCAACGATTAAGAAGGTGCGCGTCTTCCGCGATGCCACCGAACGGATGGTGGCGTTCATCCGTGCTATTCAAGCCGAGGGGTTTTCGTTGCGTTACCTCAACCTCGGCGGCGGTTTAGGCATTGATTATGAGCGCACCGGCGAAGAAATTCCGACTCCGCGAAATCTGGTTGATTCCATCAGGGACTTACTGCCAGAAGACATCATGCTGATTATTGAGCCGGGACGTTCCATCATCGGCGACACCGCTGTTTTCGTGAACCGTGTCACCGGCGTGAAGACCAACGGAAGCAAGCATTTCATCGTGACTGATGGAAGCATGGCGGAACTCATTCGCCCGAGCCTCTACGACGCGTATCAACATATCCAGTTTATTGAGCCTGTTGATGGCAAGGTAGAAACCTACGACATCGTCGGACCGGTGTGCGAATCCGCCGATTTCCTCGGCAAGGCGCGCCGATTACCGACTCCTGATGAAGGCGTAGGGCTCGTCGTGTGCGATGCAGGCGCGTATTGCCACGCGATGAGCTCCAACTATAACCTGAAGATGCGGCCGCCGGAATATCTCGTCGATGGCGATAAACTTGCCTGTATTCGGCGCGTGGAGACGCTTGAGGATTACCTGCGCGTTTTTGATATTGCGTAGTTGCCTGGAGCAGGATTTGAAGCAGGATTTTCAAGATTTCGCACGATTTCGCAAGATTATAGGTTTTGATGGGTCGAATAGCTCGTGGCGTGCCAAAACCGCGCCGGCGCATCGGAGACCTAATCCTGGTAAATCTTGTATAATCGTGAGAATCCTGCTCCGGATTTGCAAGATTAGGGGTTTTTATTCCGCCGAAACGTCTCTTTAGGTCTGTAAGACCTTAATGTCTATAGCGCGCAGCGACGCGAAGATGGCTAAGGTCTGTAAGACCTTAATGTGTTTGTAGTTATCCAAATCGCGCCGCCTTCACCGTAGTGCGAGGGCCTGTCCCTCGCAAGGCGGATAGCCAGAGCCGCCCCCTTCCACCGTAGCGCGAGGAGAAGGCGCGCCTACTGCATCGAGACCGGGAGGTCTCTCCTACCGCTCCATTCCACCGTAGTGCGAGGGCCTGTCCCTCGCAATGCAGATGGCCAGAGCCGCCCCCATTCCACCGTAGCGCGGTGGGAAAACCTGTCCCTCGCAATGCGATGAGTTCACGGGGGACAGGCCCCCGTGCTGTGTTCAAGGAAATCTCGCTCATCTTACAACCACTTCTCCAAAAACGCAATCCCGGGCTCTACATCAATCTCATGCTCACCAAGGAAATGATCGAGGACGAGATTCTCCCGTTTGCCAGAGGCGGCGTAGATACCGTCTAAATGCCCGAACGCCGCCACCGCATCTTCGACAATAAAACATTTATCATAAGAGCCGACTTGCACCATGCAAGGACGCGGTGCGATGAGCCCTGCCACATCGGCGATGTCACCGTGCTTTCGCAGCCCGAACATAAACTGCGAGCCGCACGTATTGCCGCGGCCCCTGTCGTTCAGCGCATCTGTCAAAGTGCTCAGATAGCAGACGATTACCGCCGCCTTGACGCGCCGATCCAGCGCGGAAATATAGGTTGTCATCGTGCCGCCGAAGGAGCAGCCCATGCATCCCAAACGCTTGCTGTCTACTTCTGGCATCGATTGCAGATAGTCAAGGCATCGCTGTCCATCGGAGATGTGGAGTTGGAGCAACTGATATCCAAAATAGCCGAGTGCGAGATAGGCGATGTTGCATCCGTCGCGTCCGGGGCGGCGTGCCCATTCGTCTCTATCCTTTCGTTCGCCGAAGCACCGCCAATCTGGTGCCATCGTGACGAAGCCGCGCTTAGTCAGTTCCACGGCGTATTGCTTCTGATAATCCTCGACAATGCCGACTGCGCCATCTTTGCCAACGCCGTGTCCGTGTGCGCAAAGCACTGCGGGTGCCGGGTTCGCCGCGCTCGCGCCATCAGGAATTAAGACATAGGCAGGGATAGAAGAGAACGCATCTGGGTTAAAGATAATCTTCTCCCGCGTGTAGCCGTCAAGTTGCGTCCGTTCCAGCGTTTCCACTTTGAGCGGCACCGCTTCCGGTTTCGGTCCCAGATGTTTCACTAGGTTGCGTCGGAATTTCCTGCGCCAGTCCTGCCATTCGGATTGCGTTGTGCCGTTGAAGTGGAGGGGTGGCGTTGTTTTGAGGAGGTGTTGGACGCTTTGTTCTGTGGTTAGGAATCTCATGGGGTTTGTCTCCGTGTTGATTTTCGTGATTGTCTGGAGCAGGATTTCCAAGATTTCCAGGATTTGCAGGATTAGAGGGCTCTTGGCGAGGCAAATCAGCTTTCCTACCGTAGCGCGGGGGCCTGTCCCCCGCGATCTACCAACCTATGCGGAAAACGTCCGCAACCCAGAGACTACGGATGTTTGCTGCTAAGATCGGCGCATGGCGAGGGACAGGCCCTCGCACTACGTACCATGCGGCGATTGCCTATTTCTTACCGTAGCGCGGGGGCCTGTCCCCCGCGAGCCTCTTGTTGTCTGGAGCAGGATTTCCAAGATTTACACGATTTACACGATTATCTCCCGCGCAACGAGCATTCCTTTTGCAATGGATGCCTCTTAGGTCCTTTAGGACCTACATGTCTATAGAAAAACAGACATGCCCCCGTTTTCAAGGTCTGCTAGGACCTTAATGAAACGAGACATACGGCACAACTACACATTAAGGTCCTACGGACCTTAGGTTCATCGTGTCGCGAGGAGCTATAGACATTAAGGTCTTACAGACCTTAGGCATAGCGAGGGACAGGCCTTCGCCCTACGTGAAAGGGCGGCGTTTTTTCACCGAATCGCAGGTGCCTGTCACCGCGACGTTGAGCGAATTATGAAACACTCGCAATTAACCTGAATCGTTCGGGCTCGCTCAATGCCGAACTAGAGGCGCGAGACGTATCAAGTTAATTTCATATCACACAGTGCCATCCATAGGTTCTAAGGCAAGCATGTCCTCGGTATACGCATTGACATCGTCGTTGACAACGGCGCGATCTACGCAGACGCGGGTGTGAAACCCTAACCCCGTGAGAATTTCAAATAAATTATCTAGGGACAGCGCGTGCTTTGCCTCAAGCGTTCTGTAGAGACGTTGCAAGCTGCCATTTGTGCGCGCTGCCAATTTCTCAACCCCGCCCTGTGCTTCAACTACCGTGCGGATGGCGTTGGCGAGGATTTCGGTATTGCCGTCCTTCTCATATTCCTCTAGAGAGACTTCCAGATAGTGCTTTGCAGACTCTGGGTTTGCGAGGAATTTGAGGAGGAAGTCGCTGAAGTTTCCGGTGCGCCGAAGAATGAAGTCATTGTTCATCAGCATTTCTCCTAAATTCATTCCAATAGTTTTGGGCTCTTGCAATATCGCGATGCTGCGTTCCTTTTGTTCCGCCGCAAAGCAAGATCACAACGTTGTTGCGAAAAACCCCGAAATAGATTCGATAGCCGGCCCCATAGTGGATCCTCAATTCATATAAGTTGCTATCTAACCTCTTGTAGTCGCCACGGTGTCCTTGCCGCAGACGCTCAATCCGCTCGGTAATGAGAGCCTGCACTTTGGTATCGCGAAGCTGCATGAACCATTGTTCAAAAGGATTGCGCCCCGCGGGTGTAAGATAGTAGAGGATCCTTCTCCGTTTCATTTGCATGTTTTAAGTATAAAATATTTTTAGCAAATTGTCAAACGAGGTCCGGAGGCGGCATCGCGGCTGTTGTCTGAATCAGGATTTGCAGGATCATGTCTACAGTAAAGACATTTCTGCAGGAAGAAGGACGATTAGGAAAACCTGATTGTCTTGACAGGCGTAACCCTGCAGAGATGACCATTTATAGGATTTGCAGGATTAGGGGTTTTGTTGAAGCAAACTTCCTTCCCTCGTAGAGCAGGAGCCTGTCTCCGGTGCCCGTAGTCACCTTGCGAGGGACAGGCACTCTCGCTACGAGGCTGAGGGACGGTTTCAGCAACGCAATTTTCTCTCGCGTAGTTTCGGGCTCTCCCGATTTCAGTCAAGTCAGGCTCAGGAAGTCTTGACTTATAAATGAATTTGATATAACCGCCCACGAACTAATAGGAAAAGTGCAACGATTTTCATGATAATCCTCCGTGATAGTCAGCAGGAATCCGCACCTGCCCCTATCAGATGTGTCATGCAGGGACATCCGTGTGTCCCCGCATGACTGACTAGAGCAACTTCGTCAGTGGTGAAGAAGTTTATTCAACTCTTCAGTTGCCGAGAGGATCGTTTTTTCGTTTTCACGAATCGCCTTATCCAACTCAATTGCTGTCTCGGCAGAACACTCCTCGGCGTAGAATTTTTTTTCTTGAGGAGTTCGTTCCGCTTTTCGGCTTCATCAATAACGCGCTGAGCATTCTTACGAACATCATCGCGTATTTCACCAGCCTCTTTTATGAGCTGGTTCATCTGACTGCGTCCCATGAGTTTACCTCTTTTTGAATTTCTTGGAGTTGATCGGTATTGTTCAATTGCAAGTTCCGGGTTTGACGCGAATAAAATCGGCGCGTCATGATTTACTAAGCGCGATACGGCACGTTCATTCGCGCGCCGCTATAAGTCCGAGTGCCGCCCCGACGACGCGACAGAGGCGATTCACGAACTCGCACTATTGACAACAGTTAATAGGATACCACAAAAAACACAATTTTGCAAACAAAAAATGTTCGCGAGATTTTGTTGACAGGATTTTCGAGAAAACTCTCCGGTCTCAAGTGAAGGGAGTTTGTCATTCTTCTCCCCGTATCGCCTTCCCCAATTCCCGGACCCTGTCCAATATGAACTGCCACAAAATTTTGGGAATCAGGATAACATGTACCAAAAATGCGGCGAAGATTGCAAAGGCAAAATGTTTACCTTCAAGATCACTAGAATAATTATTTGCATCGGCAATCAACAGGACCAAAATAAAAATTGCTATTGATCCTACAATTGCGGTAACAATCCTTTTGTTGCTATAGAACCTATTGTTCACGTTTTTACTTCCTCGCTATTCTGAAAAGTGAGGAATAGGCCTTGCCACCCCGTTTCCCCTTCGTCAACCTCACTTAATCATTAAGCGAGGTTCTGCGGAAAACCCGTCCTTAAACGGTTTCGCCATCGGCGATTTTTAATAAGATACCATGTGATAACAAAAAAGTCAACCGTTTTTTAGACAATCTCATCAATCGCTTCACAAACGTCTTCAATGAAATCGACCGCCTGCTCCGAATCAGCAGCAGAAATCGGCCAACGAATCGCAGGCTGACCTGGGGAGCTCGGGGCCCAGTCTGCCTCATGCGCAATCTGATTTCGGCGATCGACGATGGCAAGGAGCCGATTTTTTACCTCTGGAACGGTTGAATTAAGTTTCGCAGCGACAGATGGCCACAACTCACATCCGGAAAAGAGCCGCACTGCATCGGCTATCTTGTCGGGGCGTTGGAATGCCTGATATCCATGCTTTTCGCGAATCTCCTCCTCAAGCCACTCATTACGTCCCGGTCGGACAATTGCTTTTATCACTGCATCCATGGCGACTTGGAAGCGCGAGAAGGCGTTCGTCTGCGGACGTTTCCCATCGTATCCCTCTAACATACCGATGCGTGTGATTTCGTGGATGTAGAGATCCATCGCGCTGACGGCCAAAACGATTTGCGAGCGGAGGAGATCTGTCAAATCCACAGCAGGGGTTGTCAATTGCCCGAAGGCGTGATAGAGACCGCCGAGGGCGCGAACCCGTTCCATATTTTCTCTGAATTGCTTGATAGGGTTATTCATCTTTTGTTAGTGCGATGATCCGCTCCGCGCCTGCAGCGAAGAGTTCGCGAAACTTCAGCATCGCCTCCTTGGTATTTTCGAGAGCGTTTCCAGTTCGTCCGATTTGCGCATCAGTCAAATCGAAAACCGGGGCTTTATGCTCTTGTGAAAGCGCGATGAGACTGTTGAAGTCTGACATCTGAAGGAGCGGCCGTGCTATGACCAGATTCGGAAATAGAAGCGGTAATAAGAGAGGGATAGGTTCTTCGGCATCTGAGGCAATCTGGCTTGCCTCTTCATATCGTTCTACCGGAAGTAGCATGTCGTTTTCCCTTAACGCAGGGATGAGTTTTGTCTCAATTCCATCTCTGATTTTGTCAATCCACCTTTGAAAGGCGGCAGCAGGAATCCCCTCCCTGACGCGATAATTCTGGATTATCGTTCCGAGAAACTTGGGCGACTTATCAGGGAACGGATAAATCGCATCTTGTAAGAGAGATGAGGCTTTCACGTGCTTTGCCCACCCTGACCACTTCGGCAGGAAAGAGGCGAGGCTCTCCGTTGCCATGGCAGAGAAGTAGTCCGGAAACATTGGCACGATGAAATAGTCGCATGTCATGAGCAGATTCTGGTTCATCGGTCCCACGCTTGGGCTCATGTCAACCAAGATAAAATCGGCATCATATTCTTCCGCGGTTTGCTGGAAAAGATAGTGAAGAGAGCCCGGCAAATTCTTGAGGGTGACGAGAGAGCCAGACAGTTCTTGGGCAATGCCCAAAGTGACTTCGTATTCGGCGAGCCTGATGTGCCCTGGCAGCAGATACATGTTCGGTTGAGATTTAACCTGCGCGCAGACTACCGGTTTAATGACCACTGGCCGCGATTCAAAAGCGGGGGAAAGTCCATCGCGGATATCCCGAACCTCTTCGGACTCGTAAATCAATTCAAAATCTCTGGCACCCCTGAAACCGAGCACCATGCCGGTGAGGTTACACTGCGGATCGCAGTCAACGATGATAACCTTCTTTCCTTTGTTGGCGAGCATCCAGCCGAGGTTGAAGGTAGTCGTCGTCTTGCCGACTCCGCCTTTATGGTTGAAAAGCGCGATCTGTTTTGCCATTGCAATTCTCCGATTGAGAGTTGTTTTGTGTTAATTTTATCATGAATTGTTGTTGATGTCAAGGGAAAATTGTGAATTAATAGAGGGCGTTTCATATCTTGATGGCTTCCCCGTAGGAGAGACCTCCTGGTCTCGATGCAATACCGTAGGAGAGTCCTCCTTGTCTCAATATCGTCCGCGCAACCCAACGATCGCGGGGGACAGGCCCCGCGCTACGAAAAAAAACGGTACTTCACCGTAGGGCGAGGGCCTGTCCCTCGCCATCGTCCGCGCACTCCAACGCTCGCAGGGGAAACCCGCTCGGATGCGCGTGTGGCATCTGAGCCCCCGCGCTACGATAAAAAAACGGTACTTCATCGTAGTGCGAGGGCCTGTCCCTCGCCATTGCTCGCTCGCCAGGCCCTGTAACTCAGGATTGCCGGATCCTGACCCGTTTGTGATCAGGCGATCACAAACTACAGAGAGGAGAACGAAAAAACGTCTCTTGTTCTCTTCAGGTCCTAAAAGACCTAAAACGCCACCGCTTGCTGATGGCCAACGCGGGGGACAGGCCCCCGCGCTACGGGAACATCGAGACCGGGAGGTCTCTCCTACCGGGAAGGCATCTATTCCGAGAGGGCTCTCCTACCGGGAATTGGCTCTCTATTATTAAGGTCCTAGCAGACCTTGATAGGGGTTGATACTTTTTCTATAGACATTAAGGTCCTACGGACCTAGAGGAGGCGTTTGGTTGCAAACAATCCCTAATTTTGTAATTCCTGCTAATCTTGTCCGTCCTGATTCAGACAGTCAGAAAACGAAATGTCTCACACCTTGTCAGCGCGACTTCTCCCACCGTCAGTCCTGCCTCAAGAAGCGCGCGCACCTCTTCAATATCAGAGGCGAGTTCGACAGTTGTGCCTTCTTTTGCAGGTTTAAGCATTAGCACCTCCCGTCCATCAATACCAGCATCAGTCAGGAGCGCGTCGCTGTGGGTGCTGACGAAAACCTGCTGGCATCGGCCGTTTTTCTGCATCCGCGAGATCAGCGGCGCGAGTTGGGAGACGATACCGGCGTTTAAGGATAATTCCGGTTCCTCCAACAGAAGCACCGAGTTGCTTTCAAGGAGAGCCCACAGAAGTCCGAGCAGCCGGAGAGTGCCGTCGGAAAACTGGTCTTCCTGTTGCCAACCGCCTTTTGAACGCCAGTGTTCATAATTTGCCCGCAAGTGCGGCCGTCCCACTTCGTCACGGAGGAATTCCAACTGTTGGAGTTGAGGCACAGCGATTTTGAGGGCATTTTCGATTTTCTTGAGGCGGGAGCGGCGCGTTCTTTCATGAGCCTTCGCGATGCGTTCTAGAAAGCCTTGTCCGAAAGGATCTGCCTCGACGACATTCCCTTGAATTGAATCTGCAAAGCGCAGCAACTGCGGCACGAGGTGCAGATAGGTAACGTTCCGAAAGAACTGCGCTATCTCCCGAAACTCGGCATTGACGTTAATCTGTTCCAGAAACGTTTGGGTGAGCCGCTCCGGGTCCTTTTCGTCTTCAGCATCTGGGCGGTTCAGAATCTGCTCCCTGTTTTTCCAGACGCGTTCGTACGTGAGCAAAGGTCGGCGGTATCCACGTGGTTCTTGGCGAAACTCCAAAGCGTACCGCCATGTGGGAAATGCATCAGGGGTATCCGCGAGGTGGATTTCAATGCCCACTTCTGGATCTTGTCTCGCTGCCAAGCATCGGATTTTGGAAACACCCCTGCGGTCCTTCACTGCCTTTTGGAAGCTGCCGCCATCGATTTTGACGATATCGCGGAGGAAACGGACGATGTCCAGCAGATTGGATTTCCCTGAGGCGTTCGGGCCGACGATGAATTGGCGTTCCCGGAGGAGGACATCCGCCTGTTGGAAATTCCGCCAATTTTTCACAATGAGCCGTTTGACAATCATTTTTTCTCTATCCTATCAAATCAAAAGTTAAGGTTAATTGAGGGTGTTTCATATCTCGATGGCTTCCCCGTAGGAGAGACCTCCCGGTCTCGATGCAATAGGGCGGCGCGCCTACCGGGGCCGCGGCAGCAGAAAGCCCCTTCACCGTAGTGCGGGGGCCTGTCCCTCGCCATTGCTCGCTCGCGGGGGACAGGCCCCCGCACTACGGTAAAAAAACGCCGCCTCTTCACGTAGGGCGAGGGCCTGTCCCTCGCCATCGTGCGTGCGCCAGGCCCTGTAAGTCAGGATCGCCTAATCCTGACCCGTTTGTGATCAGGCGATCACAACCTACAGAGGTGGAAAAACACCTCGTGACGATGGAGATCGCGGGGGACAGGCCCCCGCGCTACGATAAAAAACGGTGCTTGAACCATCGCGGGGGAAACCCGCTCGGATGCGCGTGTGGCATCCGAGGGCCCCCGCGCCACGGGAACATCGAGACCAGGAGGTCTCTCCTACGGGGAGTTATGAAACACCCTCAGGTTGATTAACGATATTATACACGCTGTTTCTCTATTTGTCAACTTAACCAGAATCCCGTAAATCCTGATTCAGACAATATTCAGACAAAATTTTTCTTGACATATTCCGAGAATTTCTATAAGATATGTCCACAGAGTCAAAAACGAGGAGAAAATAATGGACAACCTAGAGATGCTCCAATATCTGTTCGACCTGCAGGGATACATCGTCATTGAAGATGTGCTGACACCTGCCGAGGTCGCGGCGTTGAATAGCCGCATTGACGCGCAAGAACTGCCGCCGCCCGGAAAAATCCGACGCTTCGGCGGTGCAGCAGGCGGCGCGCCCGAAGGCTCCGGATTTCTGGAGTGGGGACAACCCTTCTGCGAACTACTCGATCATCCCCGCATCCTGCCGATGCTCCGGTTTATGCTCGGCGATAGCATCCGGCTTGACAGGATTTACGGCATGTATATGGAGGCAGGCATGTCCGCCGGCGCACTGCACGGCTCAAACACGCCGTATTCACCCGGCGAATTCTATCACGTCCGAGATGGCAGGATTCATAACGGGTTCACGGTGGTGACGTGGAATTTGGCGGATACGGGACCGGACGCGGGCGGATTCTGTTGCATTCCGGGCAGCCATAAGAGCAACTTTAAACTGCCACAAGAAGTCTTTGAAGCACCGGAAAAGGCGAGCTGCGTTACGGTGCCAGTGGCGAAAGCCGGCTCGGCAATTCTCTTCTCGGAGGCATTGACGCACGGCACGGCGAGGTGGACAGCAAAGCATCAGCGGCGTTCGCTTTTGTATAAGTATTGCCAATCGCAGATTGCATGGGGTTCCGGGCGCGTCAGACCGCCGTCCAACGTTGAATTAACCCCGCGCCAGAAATTGCTCTTTTTGGAACCGGCGAATCCGGGGAATTTCTATCCGTCCCTTTTCGCCGCAGTTTCGTAGAATCAGTAACGTCCTAGTAAGGTGAGGGTGTTTCATAAATCGCTCAACGTCGCGGTGCCAGGCACCGCGCTGCGGTGAAAAAACGTCTCCCCTTCCCGTAGGGCGAGGGACAGGCCCTCGCCATCGTTCGCGCGCCAGGCCCTGTAGGTCAGGATCGCCTGATCCTGACCTGTTTGTGATCAGGCGATCACAAACTACAGAGGGGAAACACACATCGGGCCGATAGAGATCGCGGGGGACAGGCCCCCGCGCTACGGGAAGGGGACCCGGTTTGGGACATAACCCGATTAAATCTTATCCGCAACGAGTAACATAGGAGAATCGCGATGCCGAAACGAGTGAACAAGGCAATTGAACTGCTTGAAGCAGACCAGCCTGTCTTTTACACGGGCAGCCACACCGGCGCAAACTTGAATTACGATGCCGGCCGCGCCATGGCGCAAACATGGGCAGATTATATCAACATCGGCATGGAGCACGGCAGCTTCGACCTGGGTGGGTTGGATAACTTCATGCGCGGGCTCGCCGATGGAGGCCCGACAAACAGCGGACACCAGACCCCGGCGGTTATCGTTGAATTGCCGGTAGACGGAATTAGTGCTGACGTAATCCGTGCCAACGGATGGCAGATACGGCAACTGCTCGCTCGCGGCGTGCATGGACTGCTCCTCTGCCACGCAGAATCACCGGAGGCGGTGAAGGCGTTCGTCGAAGCGTGCCGCTATCCATTCCAGACTATCGGTGTCGGCACGCAGTTAGATGTCGGCAGACGCGGCTCCGCTGGACAAGGCTCCGCCGCGCCTATCTGGGGCATCTCCGTTGACGAATACTTGGACAAGGCAGACCCGTGGCCGTTGAACCCCAACGGCGAACTGCTGCTGGGGTTGAAATTTGAGAACAAGCGCGCCTTGGCAAACGTGGAGATAACCGCGCAGGTGCCGGGCATCGCCTTCGCTGAATGGGGACCGGGGGATATGAGCATGTCGTTCGGGTATAAAAACCCGCCGAACCCTCGGCCGCAAGAACTGCAGGATGCGCGCGACCGCGTCTTTACGGCGTGCAAATCGGCTGGTATTAAGTTCCTTGAAAGCGCGTCAGCGGACACGATCGAGGCGCACATTGATGCAGGCGTGCGGATTTGCGGCTCCGGCGAAGAATGTGCCCGCATCGGGCGCGCCTATGCAGGCAGAACTATGCCTGTTTAGCAGAAGGACTTCATAAACCCCGGTAGGCGCGCTCGCAAAGCGCGCCTACAGCATGAGAGGTGAATTATGGCATTAACCGAACAAGAAATGTTGGCAGAATTGCGTCAATTTGATACCCCGTCAATCACGAATGTGGTTGCCACTTATCCAAACAGCCCCCTCTGCCTCGGACTTTACAATCCGTGGTCGGAAAATTGGTATACCGATACCTCGCTCCGTTGCATGTATCCGGACCTCGGCGCGATGGCGGGGTATGCGGTGACATGCGTCTACGGCTTGCCCGACCCGAATTTCTCGCGGCTCTCCTTTATGGATGTCATCGACGCGCTCGGTGCCTCGCCGCAGCCGACGATTCTGGCGTTTCAGCAGAAATTCCCACCAGAAATCGCCGATAAGGTGGGATTAGCCGGCGGCAACATGACCGCGGCGATGAAGGCTGTGGGCTGCTTGGGCGCAATCTCCAACGGGCCCTCGCGCGATATTGACGAAATCCGTCCGATGGAGTTTCAGTATCTGTTGAGCGGTATCACGCCGGGCCACGGCGATATGGCAGTTCATGCTGTCAACGTCCCTGTCACAATCGCGGGGATGGATGTGGCCCCCGGCGAAATTATCCACATGGATGAGAACGGCGCGTGCAAGTTTCCGGGCGATAAACTGGAGGCGGTGCTGACGAATGTTAAGGCACTGCTGAAGGAAGAAGGAGACCGGATTGGGCAGTTGTTATCTGGGCCGAAAACGGCGAAGCAGGTGCGCGCTATTTTCAGCGGGCATTCTTACGCCGAGGATGATGAGGAATAGTCTAAATCCCGGTCTGGTTTTTCGTAGTGCGAGGGCCCTCGCATGCCACCCGCGCATGCGAGCGGGTTCCCCTCGCCATCGCTCGCGCACCGGAAAAACCGTCTCTTGTTCTCTTCAGGTCTGTAGGACCTGAATGTCTATAGCTCGCGCGTCTGCGAAGAACCCTAAGGTCCTTTAGGTCCTTAATATGCTTTGCCAGGTCCGCGTGTTTTCCTATTAAGGTCCTAAAGGACCTTGCCGTGGGCTAGCACGTGTTTCTATAGACATTAAGGTCCTAAAGGACCTAAAAACGCCACCGGTTGACGATGGTGATCGCGAGGGACAGGCCCCCGCCCTACGAAAAAAAAACGCCACCCCTTACCGTAGCGCGAGGGCCTGTCCCTCGCCATCGTTTGCACTACAGAAAAAACGTCTCTGGTTCTCTTCAGGTCCTAAAGGACCTAAAAACATAACTTGACGATGGCGATCGCGGGGGACAGGCCCCCGCGCTACGATGAAAAAAACGCCACCCCTTACCGTAGCGCGAGGGCCTGTCCCTCGCAAATTTTACGCAGATTCATTTGAATTGATTCTCCAAACGTTCTTGACCCGTTTGAGACTAGTTTGACAACGCGGGGGACAGGCCCCCGCCCTACGAAAAAAACGGCTACAGATGAGCATTTATCCCAATTAGTTTGCATTGCGCCGCGTTTGCCATAATCCCCACAGCAGTGCCGGTATCAGCGGCAATCCCGACATGCCCCACAGGACGAAACGGATATCCGGAAACACATCAAGCATCACGCCGACGATCATTGTCCCGATGCCGCCCATTAACGTGAAAAGCGCGAACTCCGTGCCAAAGACGCGGCCTCGGATTTCATTTGGTGCGTTTTGGAGGAGCAGCTGCGTTGAAAATACCCACACAATCCCGCCGCCGATGCTCCGAACAAACCCACCGAGTAGCACCATCGGCAAACTCAAAAGTGGCGCGGCGATAGCGAGGCCAACGCCTCCAATCAGGTAGCCGAGGGTGATAGTGCTGCGGAGGGATTTGTCCCTGTCGCCTGTCCAACGGCGCGCGAAAACCGGGCCGAGCCCGCTGCCAACGCCGTTCACGGCATACATCCAGCCTAAACTAATTGCGCCGCCCACACCGATGACAAAGTGCTCTTTGGAGATTGCGACTTGGGCTACTTGGAATCCGGCGGATAGCATGAGCGCAATCGCCGCCTTGTGCATCGCGATGAACAGCATGTCAGGATGCCGCAGCAGGTAAACGAGTGCTTTGGTTTTGGGACGCGCGCGAGCCTCGGCAGGGTTCGCGCGGTTGCCCGGAAGGCGAATGCCAAACAGGAAAAGCGTTGAGACGATAAAGGTGAACCCATCGATGATAAACGCAGTCTGGATGCCAAAAACCCCGGTTGTTAAACCGCCGATAGCGGCACCGAGGGCAAGCATCACAGACCAGGTTGAGGCCCCCAGTGCGTTTGCCGTGCCGAGTTCTTGGGGCGACGTTATGTCCGGTAGAATCGCGCTTCGGGCCGGACTGAAAAAACCGCTGATTGCGAAGAGCAGCGTTGTGAGAGTATAGAGGAGCCAGATGTCGCTTTCGTTGCGCACAAGTAGGAACGCAAAAACGACGAAGACCCGCGCGATATCCGTGATGATTAAGAGATGCTTCCGATTGAACCGGTCGGCGCATATTCCGGCAAGCGGTGCCACCGTAAACGGCGCAAGCATCCGAACCGTAAACAGAATGCCCACGGCAAGTCCGGATCCCGTTAACTCGGCAATCAGTGCCGCGGATGCAATGAGGTTAAACCAATCGCCTAAAAGGCTGACAACCTGCGCCGCCCAGAGCCAGCGAAAGTTTCTATTTTGGCGGATGAGCGCGCCATAGCCGACCGGATTTTGGTTCATTAGTGCAATGTTCCTTAACTTTTGTTCACGTGGCATCGCGCAAGCCACAACCACCACAGCAGTGCCGGTATCACCAGCAATCCTGCCATTTCCTTTCTCTGAATCAGATTGCTGAGGATAGGATACCACAGATTCTGTTTTCTGGCAAATTGTGCTTTCGGAAACAATTTGACACCAAACCGCAATTGATGATATATTCGTCACATGATGACTTCACCAACGCCAAAAATCGAGATTGCCCAAACAGATGCAATCGTCACCATCACACTCAACCGGCCGGAGGTGCTGAACGCCATTGACAGGGAGATGTTAGATGGGCTGGAGACAATCGTCACGCGACTTCACAGCGATGCCTCCGTGCGCGTCGTGATACTCACCGGGAGCGGCGAACGTGCGTTCTGCGTCGGCGCGGATTTGAAACACATCGCCACTTTCAAGGCAGACGATATTCGGCAGTGGGTTATTGATGGAAACCGCATTTTCAGCAGAATTGCAAGTCTGCCGGTACCGGTGATTGCCGCGATTAACGGCTACGCTATCGGCGGCGGCTTGGAATTGGCGATAACGGCTGACCTGCGGTTTGCATCCGACGATGCCAGTTTCAGTATGCCTGAAGTGACGCACGGTTGGGTCCCAGGGTGGGGCGGCATGCACCGGTTACGCCACCTTATCGGCGAAGCGAAGGCGAAAGAACTTATCTTCCTCGGCGAACGGATTGATGCAGAGACTGCGTGTCAACTGCATCTTGTCAATAGGATTGTCAATAAAGCAGACCTGATGGCCGCGGCACTTTCGGTGGCGGAATCTCTCGCTAGCAAGAGCCGGGTTGCATTGCAAGCGGCGAAAGCGGCATTGACGCGTAATCCGCTCGCAGAGAATGGGTTTGAGGTGAATTATGAGGCGTTCGCATCGTCAGTTTGTTTCACCGATTTAAAATCGTAGAGATAAAACGCTAACCTCCGTAGTTCGGGCTCGCGCGCCCTCGAACAAGGCGAGACCAGGCGGTCTCGCACTACAGATTGAAAGGAGAGTGTTTCATATTTCAATGTGTTCGGTAGGGGAGTCCTCCTGGTCTTGATTTCCGGTAGGAGAGACCTCCTGGTCTTGATGTGCCCGTAGCGCGGGGGCCCTCGGATGCCATACGCGCATGCGAGCGGGTTTCCCCCGCGAACTCCATCGTCATGATGTGTGTTTACCCTCTGTAGTTTGTGATCGCCTGATCACAAACAGGTCAAGATCGCTTGGCAAATGCCAGAGCTTCAGACGATCTTGACCTACAGAGCCTAGCGCGCGAACGCTGGCGAGGGACAGGCCCTCGCCCTACGGTGAAGGGAACCGTTTTTTACCGTAGCGCGGGGGCCTGTCCCCCGCGATCGCTGCATGGCGAGGGACAGGCCCTCGCCCTACGTGAAGGGGAAGCGTTTTTTGCATCGTAGCGCGGGGGCCCTCGGATGCCATACGCGCATCCGAGCGGGTTTCCCCCGCGATCGTTGGAGTGCGCGGACGCTGGCGAGGGACAGGCCCTCGCCCTACGATGAAATCAAGACCAGGAGGTCTCTCCTACGGGGACACCGCTTGCATCGAGACTGGAAGGGCTCTCCGAGATAGATTTATGAAACACGCTCAGTAAAATGGCACAAAAACCGAAAACGGCGAGACAGGGTGCTCTCGCACTATAGATTTGAAACGCAAAAATGGCACAAAAACCGATTATCACCGCCGATGCGGCGGCACAACTTGTGGAGAACGGGGATACCCTCGTCATCGGGGGAAGCGGCGCAGGGCACGCAATCCCCGAAACGCTCATCGAGGCACTCGGCAAACGTTTCCGGGCATCACTTCAGCCGCGCGACTTGACGGTTGTCCACGTCAGCGGCATGGGGGACCAGGGTGAACGCGGCCTCGGTCACCTCGCCGATGCGCGTCTGATTAAACGCGACATCGGTGGGCATTGGGGAATGTCGCGCGTGATGACAGAATTGGCTGTCGCTAACCAGATTGAGGCGTATAACCTTCCGCAAGGCGTGCTGTCGTGTTTGATGCGGAGTATCGCCGCCGGCGCGCCGGGTTACATCACGCATGTCGGCTTACATACCTTCGTCGATCCTCGCTTGGAAGGAGGCAAACTCAACCCTCGCACGACAGAGGAGTTGGTGGAGGTTGTCACCTTGCGCGGGAAGGAATACCTCTTTTATCCCAGTTTTCCGGTGGATATCGCCTTCGTGCGCGGGACAACGGCGGATGCTGAACGGAACATCTCCATGGAGGAAGAGGTTGCGTATTTCGAGATGCTTTCGGTTGCACAGGCGGCGAAAAATTCGGGTGGCAAGGTTATCGCCCAGGTCAAACGGACGGTGCCGAGGCGCGCCCTCGATCCGCGCAGCGTAAAAATCCCCGGTATTTTTGTCGATGCCTTAGTCCTCGCACCAGAGCAACGGCAGACTTACCAGATCGACTATAACCCGGCATTGTGCGGCGACGCGCGCGAGGGGGAACTCAGCATGGGCATTCTTCCTTTTGACGAACGCAAAGTGATTACCAAGCGCGCCGCCATGGAATTGCGTCCGTATGCCGTTGTCAATCTCGGCTTTGGGATGCCGTTCGGTGTCGGTATGATAGCCGAGGAGAGCGGGATTCGGGACAGAATTACGTTGAGCATTGAGCAAGGCAGTTTAGGCGGTGTCCCTGCGGGCGGCTTGGATTCCGGGGCGATGTTCTATCCGGTGGCAATCCTCGATCAGCCGTATCAATTCGATGCCTATCAAGGCGGCGGCATCGACATCGCCTTCTTGTCGCATGCGCAGGTGGATAGACACGGCAATGTCAACGTTAGCAAGTTCGGGAATCGCATTCCCGGCTGTGGCGGTTTCATTGACATTTCACAAAATGCGAAAAAGGTAGTCTTTTGTGGCACCCTCGCCGTGAAAGCGGCGTTATCGATTTCCGACAGAAAACTCTGCGTGCTGAAGGAAGGCATCCCCAAATTTGTCAACGATGTTGAGCAAATCACGTTTAGCGGCCGGTATGCGCGGGAGACAGGGCAGTCAGTCTTCTATGTAACAGAGCGCGCCGTATTTCAGTTGACTGAGTCAGGCATTGCCTTGCGCGAAGTCGCGCCGGGTGTGGATATCCGACGCGACGTTTTGGATGCGATTGAATTCGCTCCGATTGTTGGAGATGATGTTGGGATAATGGATGCGCGAGTCTTTGCGGATGTGGCATTGGAGTTCCGGGATTTTTGTTGATAGGCAGAGACCGTCCCCATACCGTAGGGCGAGGGCCTGTCCCTCGCCGTGCATCGATTTCCCCAAGCAATGCGGCTGCGGCTGGTTTTCTATATGACCGAGCGATCGCGGGGGACAGGCCCCCGCGCTACGATGAACAGAGACTGTCCCGTTACCGTAGGGCGAGGGCCTGTCCCTCGCCATGCTGCGATCTGCCCAAGCAACGTCTGTAACCGCGTGGCTGCGGCTGGTTTTCTATATGACCGAGCGATCGCGGGGGACAGGCCCCCGCGCTACAGGTAGGCGGAGACCGTCTCCTTACCGTAGGGCGAGGGCCTGTCCCTCGCCATGCTGCGATCTGCCCAAGCAACGTCTGTAACCGCGTGGCTGCGGCTGGTTTTCTATATGACCGAGCGATCGCGGGGGACAGGCCCCCGCGCTACGATGAATAGAGACCCTCCCTTCACCGTAGGGCGAGGGCCTGTCCCTCGCCATGCATCGGTCGGAACGAGAAATAGCCTGGGTCTGCGTGCCCGGGGCACGCCACAGCCGCGCCGACGCACCAGAGATCTAATCCTGTGAAATCCTGTTAATCTTGTAAATCCTGCTCATCTCTTGCTAATCCTGCTAATCGTGTAAATCCTGCTCCAAAATTTGACATTTGCCCCAAAATGTGGTAAAATATAATCAATAGTAACCAAAAGGAGACACCCAACTGCAAAAATGGTCGACTTTTATGACACAACACTCAGGGACGGCAGCCAAGCGGAAGGTGTCGCGTTCTCTGTCGAAGATAAACTTATCATCATTGAGGCACTGGACCGGCTCGGTATCCGCTATATTGAAGGCGGATATCCCGGCTCCAACCCGAAAGATATAGAATTTTTTAAGCGAGCGAAGGGACTGGCGTTGGAAAACGCCACGGTTGTCCCGTTCGGAAGCACGCGGTATCCGACATTCGCGCCTGACGAAGATCCGAACTTGTCCGCGCTGCTTGACACCGGCGCGCGCACCGTCACGATTTTTGGCAAAACGTGGCGGCTCCACGCCACGGAAGTCCTCCGCGTGACAGCGAAGGCGAATCTGGAACTAATCGAGAGTTCAGTGCGGTATCTTCGCGAAAACGGCAGAGAAGTGATTTACGACGCGGAGCACTTCTTCGATGGCTACGCCGATGACTCG
This sequence comes from Candidatus Poribacteria bacterium, assembly GCA_965242965.1. Taxonomy (GTDB): domain Bacteria; phylum Poribacteria; class WGA-4E; order WGA-4E; family WGA-3G; genus AGPOR5. The sequence continues at coordinate 939,479 of OZ251518.1, forward strand.
GCATACGCGCTGGAGACGCTACACGCAGCGGCAGCAGGCGGCGCGCAATGTATCGTCCTCTGTGATACCAACGGCGGCAGACTGCCTTTTGAAATTCAGGCAGGGGTGCATGCGGCGAAGGAGTCAGTGGTGCCGCTGCCTATCGGCATCCACGCGCACAACGACGCGGGCATGGGCGCGGCGAACTCTGTCTTGGCAGTGCAAGCCGGCGCAACTCACGTGCAAGGCACGTTCAACGGATATGGCGAACGGTGCGGCAACGCGAATCTCGCATCTATCATCCCAACAATTCAACTGAAATTGGGGAGAGCATGCCTCACGGAAAACCAATTGAAAGGGTTAACGGGTGTCTCGCGGTTGATTAGCGAACTGGCGAACCTGCCGCATGACGAACGACAGCCTTACGTCGGACGTTCCGCGTTCGCGCACAAAGGCGGATTACACACGGATGCCATCCGAAAAAACCGCTTGACTTACGAACACATCGAACCGGAACGCGTCGGGAATACGCAACGCATCCTCGTGTCAGACCAGGCGGGACGCGGCACTATCATCAAAAAGATTGAGAAGGAATACCCGAACTACGACAAAAATTCGCCTCAAGTCTTGGAGTTGTTTGAAAAGGTCAAGCAGGCGGAACGCGCCGGGTATCAGTATGAAGCCGCGGAGGCATCGTTTGAACTCCTCGCGCGCAAGGTGTTTAACGGGCATGCACCCTTCTTTGAATTTCTCGGTTATCGTGTCATCATCGAGAAATTCAGTGACCACACGATGCGCGCCGAAGCGACGATAAAAGTCGCCATGCCGCAGGGACAAGAAGTGCATACCGCCGCCGATGGCGATGGCCCTGTCAACGCGCTTGACAACGCGCTTCGGAAAGCATTGGAATATGCCTATCCATCGTTGCAGGTGGTGAGGCTCATCGATTACAAAGTGCGCGCGCTGGATACCAAAGCCGGAACCAGCTCAAAAGTGCGCGTGCTTATTGAAGTCAGCGATGGCGAGGCGACCTGGCGTACCGTCGGGGTTTCGGAGAATAGCATCTCCGCCAGCTGCGAGGCGTTGATTGATAGTTTTGAGTATAAACTCTACATGGACAAGGATGCCACGGAGGCCGCGGGAGTCAAATAGGGGGAGTGAAACATGGGGAATTTGGCACAGATTGAGCAGGCGGCGACGAAGATTATCGCGCTCTGTCAAAAGGAAAAACCGACGAAAACCGACAAGCAGAAGATGCTCACGCTGCACGCCGACATCTTTAACGGCATCGAAAAACTTGCAGAATGCGAACGCTGTGGCGCGATTAGCGAGATGATTGTCACGATGACGCTAGCGGAAGTGACAGCGAAGTTGTGCAAGGAGTGCGGTGTGAAGGCGTTGGAAACAGGGCAAATCCAGAAAACTGCCCCCCGGCGGCGGACGCGCCGCACGATGACATCAAAGCCGAAAGCCGAAACCGAAGCGCAGCAACCCGTATCTCCCGCGGAGTTGCACACCCGCGTTGAAGCGGAAACCGGCATTAAGAAGGCAGATGTCAAGCGCGTGCAGAAAATTTTAAACGACATCGCCACGCCGATGAGTCCAACGCACACCCTCACCTACGTCAAACGCGAGGTAGACAACGCGAAGTTGAAGGTGGAGGCGGGGGCATTGGAAAAAGCGGTTGAGATGCTGATGGCGGGGTAGTCATCGTGTTCTTCGCAGGATACCGTTCCCTTGGACAGCCATCGTTGTGTTCACCGTAGGGCGAGGGCCTGTCCCTCGCCATGCCGTAGCGTCCATTTTTATCGTAGGGCTTGGGCCCTCGCATGCCACACGTGCATGCGAGCGGGTTTCCCTCGCCACAACGATCGCGGGGGACAGGCCCCCGCGCTACGGTAGCGTGAAGTGTTCTTGCCTCGCGGGGGACAGCCATCGTTGTCATCTTCGTAGGGCTTGGGCCCTCGCATGCCACACGCGCATGCGAGAGGGTTTCCCTCGCCATGCAGCGATCGCGGGGGACAGGCCCCCGCGCTACGGGCCGCGTGGGGTTTTTGCCTCGCGGGGGACAGGCCCCCGCGCTACGGGCCGCGTGGGGTTCTTGCCTCGCGGGGGACAGGCCCCCGCCATGCAACGATCTAGCGGAATGTGCTTGGAAAAAATGCCCCGCGATAAAAAAATTTGACAAATAAGATTCTATGTGGTATTATTAATAATGTCCCTGAATCGCAACTCAGCTGACAGCGCGGTTTTCCGCAAATCCGACACCGTTTTTTGTATGTCCTTCATCAAGCCACCGGTTTGATGAAGGTTCTGATTCTAAACCGAGCGACAAGGAGTTTTCTCTCATGACGTATGTAATTTGCGAACCTTGTGTTGACGTGAAGGACAGTGCATGCGTTGATGTGTGCCCTGTTGACTGCATTCACCCGCTGCCGGATGCCGAAGAGTTTGAAAAAGAAAAACAGCTCTTCATCGATCCGGAGGAGTGCATTGACTGCGGCGTTTGCGAGCCGGAATGCCCCGTGGAGGCAATCTTTATGGAAGAAGATGTGCCCGAGGAATGGGAGCATTTCATCGACATCAACGCCGACTACTTCGAGTAACGCTAACGAGGCGCGCTGCAAGAGCGCGCCTCGCATCATCGGTTATCGTCGCGCGCTGAAAAGCGCGCTCACGGTAATCGGTTGTCCCGCACCATGTAGCAATCCCAACGAGACCGGGAGGGCTCGCATACTGTCGAGACCAGGAGGTCTCTCCTACCGTCGAGACCGGGAGGGCTCGCCTACTGCGCGCCCGAACAGGTTGTCCCACACCATGCAGCAATTCCAACCTACCGAACTCAAAAGAACGAGCGACGGTTTGGCTGTGAGCTGGAAAGATTCGCGCCACAGCAAACTCTCCTACCAGCTCCTCCGGGAGAAATGCCCGTGTGCCCGGTGTGAAGCGACACGCACCGGAAAAAACCCACTCCACATTTTGCCGTCCGCAGTTTTCTATGAAAACCTCACACTTGTGGACATTCAGCGGGTGGGACGTTACGCCGTGCGCCTTATCTGGAACGATGGACATCGCACCGGCATCTATACCTTTCAGTTTTTGCGCGAACTCGCCGATGCTAACAGCGAACGGACGACGTAGCAATTCGGCGTTTTTCGGGTGGCACCCAGTGCCGCACTGAGCTCCCTGCACTGCCGCCAATAGTGCGCGTAATTGAGCGGCTTATAGTCGCGCCGCTGCCCGATGAACGTTTTGTGGCAGCACGCCAATTCTCTCCCGTTATCCATCGGATAGCCCCAGACGCGACAGATAACCGGCCGGTGTTCATAGACGGCGCACACTCCACCGAGCAACATTGGACATTCTGCCTCAGGAGTGCCTCGAATTGTCTCTAGCACCGTCATGCCCGATGCCGGTGTGGCATTTGCCTCGTCGTAACCGAGTGCCTCAAGCCGGCTGATAGTCCGTTCCGCTTTCTGATGAATATGCGCGCGAATTTCGGCAGGCAGTGCATCCAAACCTTCTTGCAGATGGCGTGCCTCAACCTCGCTGATTGCCATTGTCGCGGTGTTCTTGCAACAGTCAAAGCAGTTTGCAGGGCACGGCAATCTCCCATATTCTCCGCGGAGCCGCTGCACGTCTCGCGTAATTTCGGTGACAAGTTCGCGATAAGTTTGCATGATAGTCCCCGAATTAGAACTCTCCGGTGGCACGGAGTGCCTTGAAATCGTAGAGCGCGTGCTGGAAGACGACGACCTTGGCACCGTTCTCCAAGATGAGTTTAATCTCGTAGGGGCTCACCCAGTCTATCGTCCCGCGAAAGATTTCACCCTCGCGAAGCGTCACCTCAATCACCTCACCGTTTTTGCGAGCGTTCCGCACCTGTTCTGCATCCAGCGCATACCCTTTTTCACTGGACTCAACTGGCTGCAATTGCTGTGCCTTGACACCCGCGTCTATGTCCATCGATGCCTGCACTTTCACGGCATCAATGTCTTTGTAACAGAATTTCACGTCTGTCTTGGCGAAAACCTGTTCCTGCCCGTTGCAGTTCAGCGTGAAACTGGTGAGCGTCATTTCCAAGACGATAGCCGGGAGCTCCCTCTGGTTATACAACGCAAAAAACATGGAGGTTTCAAGGTTAATCTGCTTCAGGATGTAAAGATCACCGAAACTCAGCTGCTTATTTGCGGCCTGTTCAGGAGACTGCGCGCGCGGCGATGCATCGCGCGGTTCTGCCCGCTCTTTCGGTGCAGGTGCCGCGGCTTTTTCTGCCTTCGGTTGCCGCCGCTGTGCAGAGGGTTGCCGCTGCCCGGATGACGTTCCGGCGTTCGTTTCCTCTTCCGCGAAGAATCCCTGGTTCTGGCCAGGAAAGCCGGCGTAACCGCGCGGAATAATCGCCTTCCCTTGCCGCAGCCAACGGCGTTCTGTCGGCGTAAGCAGCACCTCAACGTCTTGAGCAACGAGCCCCTTCTCGCCTTCAACAACGTTATACCGCACGCGCTGCCCGATGCGCAACTCTTCGTATTCCGGCCGCTGAATCGCCGAACTGTGTAAGAAGACATCCGCATCGCTGCTATCCTGCGCGATGAAACCGAAGCCCTTATCAAAATTGTAATACTTAATCCGTCCTGTAGGCATAATCGACTCCTGTGTTCCTCCTCCACTTCAGGAAGGTGCCTATCGTCGTTTGCACGTTGCAAACCGCGTGCGCCCGCACCTGCAACGAGCCGGTCTTTTTTTTCTTGACATAAACCATTTTTCTGGTAGAATAAGGCAAAGGAGAGTATCCTATTCCTCTACAAACTATTTTAACCGATTTTGCCTTAATTGTCAACTAAAATCTGCAAAGGAGAATTTTATCGTGACTGATTTGACGCATCACATTCAGACTATCCGTCTCGTTGACACACATGAACACATGCGCCGAGAGAACGACTGGGTAGAAAACGGACCCGATATTCTGCAGGACTTGTTCGGTAACTACGTCCCCGCTGATCTCCACACGGCGGGTGCATCCCCTGAAGCGATGCGGAACCTGATGGACGCGTCGCAGGATGTCGCCGAGCGGTTTGATGGCATCCGTGACGCATGGGAGGCGACACAATTCACCAGCTACGGCGAAGCCGTGCGCATCATCGCCAAGGATATCTATGGGCTCGATGAACTCACTCGCCAGGGACTCGCCGATGCCCAAGATAAGTCAAAGGCTCTCCGAAGCCCAGGCGAACGTTACCGTATTCTCCACGATGTTGCCAATCTGGACCAGGTTCAAACCGACGATTTCAGTTGGCAGTGTCTTCCTGATACATCCGGGCTCGATTTTTTCCTCTACGATTTGTCGTGGGCGACGTTCTGCAATGGACAAGTCGACCCGGGTGCTATCCACGCCGAGACAGGTATTGATGTCACCGACCTCGGTTCGCTTAAGCGTAGCATGGAGGCAATTTTTGCCAAACACGCGCCCCTGGCCATTGCCGTGAAATCGCAACACGCCTATAACCGCACGCTCAATTGGATCGAACGCAGCGATGACGAGGCGGCGCGGGCACTCAACGCTGTGCTGACACGCGATGCCTCTGAGATTGACGAAGCGACGCGCCTCTGTCTCGGCGATTGGTGTTGGGCGCGCGGCGTGGAACTTACCATTGAGCACAATCTCCCGTTCAAGATTCACACCGGGTATTACGCTGGCAATGACAGGATGCCGCTCCGCCGCATTCCCGCGGGGAATATGTGCGCCTTGTTTGCCCGGTATCTCGATGCGAAGTTTGTCCTAATGCACATCGCCTATCCTTACAATGACGAACTCGTCGCGCTGGCGAAGCATTACCGCAATATCTGGGTAGACTTCTGCTGGGCGTGGAGCATCGATGCCTATAGTTCGCGCGATTTCCTGCGGCGATGCATCCATGCCGTGCCGTCAAACAAGTTGTTCGCCTTCGGCGGCGACACCGGCTGGCCCACGAGTGCGATGGCTTACGCAATTCAGGCGAGAAACGGAATCCGTCGCGCCTTGGAGGCAGAAATCGCTGACGGCTACCTCACCGAAAAACAGGCGATGGCGTTTGCAACCCGCATCATGCACACGAACCAGTATGCCTGCTTTGATGTTGAAGGCACGCGTGCCAACATCCAGAAAGCCGCGTAGCATCCGATACCGCCTTGGCCCGTGGCGCGGGGGCCTGTCCCCCGCGTCGCCGATGCCGTCTTGGCCCGTAGCGCGGGGGCCTGTCCCCCGCGATCGTTGCATGCGAGAGACATGCCCTCGTCTTCCCGTAGGAGAGACCTCCCTGTCTCGATTGTCCTCCGCGTCGCCGATGCATGGCGAGGGAAACCCGCTCGCATGCGCGGATGGCATGCGAGGGCCCAAGCCCTACGCAGAAGGGACCGTTTTTTTCCGTAGCGCGGGGGCCTGTCCCCCGCGATCGTTGGCACGGCGAGAGACAACCCCTCGCCCTACGGTAAGAGAACCGGTTACTGAAACGCTCCCAGGCTCTCTATATAAGGCGGCCGCGCCACCCCCTTCTCCGTGATAATCGCCGTAACCAACGCTGCAGGCGTGACATCAAACGCAGGACTGTAAACCTTCACGCCTTCCGGTGCAGTCATCTTGCCGAATCCTTCCGTGATTTCTTCCGCTGCGCGCTGCTCAATAGGAATCTCGTCCCCGGTTTTCAGCGCGAAATCCAGTGTAGAGGTAGGCGCGGCAACATAGAACGGAATCCCGTGTGCTTCGGCGAGGATAGCGACGTTGTAAGTGCCGATTTTGTTTGCCGTGTCGCCGTTCGCGGCGATTCTGTCCGCCCCGACGATAACGCATTGGATCTTCCCCTCTTTCATCACCTGCGCTGCCATGTTGTCACAGATGAGCGTCACGTCGATGCCTGCCTGCATCAGTTCCCATGTCGTCAGGCGCGCGCCTTGCAAGAGGGGCCGCGTCTCATCGGCGAAGACGTGGATGTTCTTCCCTGCTTCGTGCGCGCTGAACATGACTGCCAACGCCGTGCCGTAGTCGGATGTCGCCAACCCGCCGGCGTTGCAATGCGTCAAAATCGTGTCGTTTTCATTCAGTAATGCCATGCCGTGCTGGCCGATGGCGCGACACATCGCCTTATCTTCCTCAATGATTTCCTGTGCTTCAGCGAGGAGCCGTTCTTTGAGCGCGGGGATGTCAAGGTGGCTGTTTTCCGCCGCCGTGCGATTTATCCGCTCTAGTGCCCAGAACAGGTTAACGGCTGTCGGGCGCGAGGTTGCGAGATAGTCAGTTGCGGATTTCAGTTCCGCGGCAAATTCATCGTAGGTTGTAGCCGTGGAATCCCATGTGCCGAGGACTGCGCCTAGCGCGGCAGCGATGCCGATAGCCGGTGCACCACGGACGCGCAAGGCTTTAATCGCCTCCCACACCGATGCGATGTCATCGCAATAAATCTGTTTAAATTCAGTAGGCAGCAGCGTCTGATCGATCATCCGGATTCTGCCATTTGCCCATTCAATAGTTGAGACTGCCATAGTCGTTTCTATTTCCTTTCTTGTATTCTAGCATTGCCGCTTGCAGTTTTGCAAGACAAGTTTAGATAGGACAAGTTAAATTCCCGAGTTCCTCTGTCAAACGCAGGTTTTCGGCGTAATTGACAGGGCAATCAATCACAGAGGGAACCGGCTGTTTGAAGGCATCCGTGGGGATTAGCACCAATTCATCGCTGCTTTGGACCCGGTATCCTTTCGCACCGAATGCTTGGGCGTATTTCACGAAATTCCGAGTGTAGCGCGGCAGACATCGGCTTTACCGGTGAGCCGGCCGTGGACATTTGCCATGAAGGCTGCACCGCGTTCATCGCGCGTCTGAATAAACTGGATTTTGGATTCTAATAGCGCGTCCATTAAATCCAGATTTTCTTCGCCCGGTATCCCGAAAATATAGTCAACGTTCTCATTTTCGAGACATTTGATAGCGAGTTCTGATGCTTTCATACGAGGGCTCCGTTTATTTTTCAGGGATTTTTGCCGCCAATGATGATCAGGAAAACGCTATCTTCGTTGGCTTCCACAGCGTGAAGGACATCGGCGGTGAATACAACTGCCTCTCCCTGCTCAAGCGTGATGTTCTCAGTGCGTGATGAAAACACAATGCTTCCGTTCAGGGTAACGACAGTCGCCGAGCCGGGTGCCCGATGCTCGTGAAGAACAGTGCCGGCAGTCATCGCTGTAAGAACGACAGTCAAATCATCGCCGCGTGCAAGTGTAAGTGCTGCGCGTCCGGCCGAGGCCGCTGTGGCTTCTTCTAGGAGTTGTTCACCCATTGAATTAAGGGCAAACCCCTTCGTTATCGATGTGTCTAGAGCCACAGGCCTGTAGGGATGTTCAAATACTGTATGCATTGAAATACCACCGTGAGTCTTGATTAACTAAAGTTTATCATACACGAGGAGAAATGGAATTGCCTTCTCAGCGTGCATCTGATATATAGTATATCATATCCACGTTAACATTGCAACTTTTTTCTTGATTTCTATCAAAACAATTGAGTTCTCGCATGAAAATGCTTGGATTTGACAAAAGTCTCCAAATGTTGTATCCTATTATCATGAATCTGTTGGATAAGCACTCCACTTACACATTTTTATGTTGGTGTGATTTCCGAGCGCGTGCGTCGGTATCCAAACAGAAATATCCAAGAAGGAGCCATTCGTGGCAAATACGCAAAAAAGTAGAATATTTGGAAACATTGCGCGGCACCTAGAAAACAGTGGAGGCCCCATTCTGGCATTTGTCGCCTTACTTGCCTTTATTGTTTATCTTGTCTACGCGCATTTTTATCCGAATGCAGTCGTTGTGAAAACACTGCAGGTGCATGGCAGCGCGGCTCAAGTTGTCTCTGTTGCAGTTGTTTTGTTCGTTGCATTCACGATGTGGGGAGTTGAGAAAATGTTGTTCAAAATCGCAGAGCGTGAGCAGTTAAGAAACCGCAACGCCGAACAGGCATCGCGCATCGCCGAACTGGAAATCCAAGCTGCAAAAATCCCAATCCTGGAACGGCTTAACGCCGAACAGGCGGCGCGCATTGCCGAACTGGAAAACGAGAAGAAGCAGCAGAACGAGGAAGAACGTCAATAACCCGATGGAAACCTATCGGGACGTTTGGCGAACTACCTCCGTTGCCTCACAACAGCCCCGCCGCGCGCGGGGCTGTCGCGCGCGGGGCTGTCGTTTTTCTGAAAAAAAGAACGTTGACTTTTCAGTTGAAATGTGGTAGACTATGTTATATCAGGGTGTTTCATAACTCCGTTTCGGTATTTATCCCGCCTTGGAAGGAGGGAGAATACCTGAAGGCATCGGGCCCACCTCTGTAGTTTGTGATCGCCTGATCACAAACAGGTCAGGATCCGGCGATCCTAACCTACAGGGGTGATGAGGTTTGATAGCCAAACGCCTGGCGAGGGACAGGCCCTCGCGCTACGGGGTAGAAGATTTTCCGTGCCACCGTAGGGCGGGGGCCTGTCCCCCGCCATGCTGCGGTCTACCAAAAACCTCTTTTAGGTCCGTAGGACCTACATGTCTATAGAAAAACGTGCCGCACCCTATCAAGGTCCGTAGGACCTTAATAAGGGTTATAGTGTTGCATCGAGACCGGGAGGGCTCTCCTACGGGCTGATCGCGGGGGACAGGCCCCCGCGCGACGGTAACCGGACGGTTTCTTGAGTTATGAAACACCCTCATATTAAATCATCCGAATGCAGTCATTGTGAAAACATTGCGTGCAGCCCAAGTTGTCTCTGTTGCAGTTGTTTTACTCGTTGCATTCACTATATGTAGAGGTAAAAAAATGTTATTCAAAAACGCAGAGCGTGAGGAGTTACTAAAACGCAACGCCGAACAGGCAGCGCGCATTGCCGAATTGGAAGTCCAGGAGGTAAAACTCCAAATCCGAATCTTGGAACGGCGCATTGCTTACTTAGAAGCGCGGGATGTCGAAAAGACAGCGCGCATCGCCGAACTGGAAAACCAGAAGGCACAGCAGAACGACGAAGAACGTCGATAAGCCAGAGGTAACAACGTGAGCAACCAACCTGAAAATGTTATCACCGCCGAATTAGTCCGCATCCTAAATCGGATGAGCCCTAGATGGAAATTGGAACAACACCAACGTCCCTTCCGCGGCAGCCAGAAGAACCCCGATATTTTTATCACCCGACCGGGGTATGAACCTGTCGCCATTGAGGCGAAATACGTCGATTCTGCCGATGACGTGGTGGCGCAAGCACAAAAACATGTCGGCCGTGAATTGGAAACAGAATATGCCACGCGGACCGGAACGCTACACACCGTCATGGCGATTCGGTACCCGGCGTGGTTCAAGGATGTTGCAGGCAGGGAGATTGAGGAGAAACTCTGCCGTGCCGCTGATCTTCAATATCTGCTCAAGGGCAAAAGCGGCGGCGAGGCTTACCAATTTCCGCGCAACGGCTGGGCAACCGGCACCGTTGCAGACATCGCAAACGCCGTGCATGTCGGGACAGTGCCGAGCGAGAGGATTGACGATGCCGCTGAGCAACTGGAGCGCGCCGTGAACATCGCCGCCCAACAACTAGACGAAACCGTCACCGCGCGGCCCGCTATTGGGGATAGCCTTGAACACATTTTGCATCAAGAACGAGGCACGCAGACTTCGCGAATGGCATGTCTTATCATCACCGACGCGTTTGTCTTCCAATCGTCACTCGCCGGCAAAGATTTGCAGGAACTCGCCGGTGATAACACACAGGCATTGAAGACGGGGTTAACAGACGTAAATCGAAGAGGGGGGGGGTAAACTCGCCGGTGACAACACACAGGCATTGAAGGCACTCGAAAATCGGAAGCCGGTCTGCTCTCTCGGACAGCATCTCCGCAAAATGGATTTTGCAGACGTGCTGACAGACTGGGAAACCCTCCTGAAAGTCAATTACCAACCCATCTTCGCCGATGCGGTGCAAATGGTAACGGCAATCGCTACCGATGACAGGTTGATAAATGAACTACTCAGCATTTTGTGCAAGGCGGCAAATGACCTGGTGAAGACGCGCCTCGCGCAAATCCACGAATTAGCAGGCGAAGTATTCCAAAAACTCATCGTTGACAGGAAATATGTCAAGGCAAACTACACGCTACCTACTTCGGCTGCACTGCTGTCAACGTTAGTTTGTCCTGAACTGCCTGAAGGCCGCCTGCCGAAAGTTGCCGACTTCGCTTGCGGGACAGGTTCGCTGCTCAACGGGGTTTACAAACGGGTGCAACGGCTTTATGAACAGCAGGGAGACAAGGACAGCGCGGACATCCATAAGGAGATGTTGGAGGACAATCTTGCCGGGAGTGACATCATGCCGAATGCAACGCACCTAACGTTCGCAAGTCTTGCGAGCGCGCAGCCGGAGATACCCCTCGGCGCGACTCGCATCGTCACTGCTCCTTATGGGAAGCAACCTGATAAAACCTTTGCAGTAGGCGCGCTGGAACTCCTTGATGAAGAACTGCTGCTGCCAACGATAGACACTGAGGCAGTCCAACTCGGCGGCGAGGAAAGTGCCGCTGTTGAGATAAAACGGCTGTTCCGCAACGGCGAGATGGACATCGTTATCCAAAATCCGCCGTTCAGAAAGCATAGTGCCGATGCAAATACAGGCATTCCCAAGGTCGCGTTTCAAGGAACGCAAACCCCGGAAGAAGAGAAGAAAGAGCTCCAGCGGGCCCTCAAACGGAAGGAGACGCGGGTGGCTCACGGCACAGCCGGTCATCATTCCCACTTCGTTGAGCTCGCTGACAGGAAACTCAAGGCAGGTGGCACGATGGGTGTGATTCTGCCGGCGACAATTCTCGCCTCTGCCTCCATGCAAAAAGTGCGCGATATGTGGGCGGCAGAATACCACAACGTTTATGTCATCACCATCGCCGGTGCGAAGGGAAAGGACAACGCATTTTCGTCGGATACCGACATGGCAGAATGCATCGTCGTCGCCACAAAGGGAATTAGCGACAACACAGGCACTGCAACGTTTGTCTCGTTAACCAAACGTCCGAATAGCCTGCTAGAAGCCACAGAGGTTGCGAATCGCATTCTCCGCAGCGATGGTGATGAAGAGACGCTTATCATCGGTGAGGATGTCGCAGGCAAGCGTGTAGAATGCCCTGTGATTGTTGGACAGACTTGGGGTGCCTCACGCGTCAAGTCCGTTTCTGTGCTACAGACTGCCTACAAACTTGCAAATTCGGTGTTGTCGCTTCCACGCCTCACGACATCGCTGTCCCTTCCGATGGCGCGGGTTGAAGACATCGCTGTTGTTGGATTCACTGAACCTACTATTAAAGGGAAGAACGGTGCATTCACGGTGGTGAAAGGCTATGAGAAGACGAGCGATGGTTACCCCGCGCTTTGGCACGCGAAGTGCGAACAGCAGCGCGCAATGGTTGTTTTTCCGGACTCGCATGCCAAAATTCGATCTGGCAAGGAAGTGCAGGCGCAGCGCATCTTGGAACGCATCAGCCGAGTGCACTACTACCTGTCACCGACGTTCAGCGCAACCTCGGCTATCGCCATGTTTACCGAAGAACCGAGCATCGGCACCTGTATTATTACAAACGTCGCTTTTCAAGAAACGCGTCATGAAATCGCGTGGACGCTGTGGTGCAATTCAACGCTGGGGGTAGTCTGCCACTGGCTGCAGTGTGGAAAGCAACAACCGGGACGAGGCAGGCTGACGCACACAACGCTCAAAACTATGCCGACGTTGGATGTCCGTCAACTCTCTGATGATGCGTTATCAAACGCCGCGGCAATTTTCGAGCGGTTAAAATACGAACGGATGCTGCCGCTGAATGAATGCGCCGCAGACGAAATTCGGCACGAATTAGATGCAGAATTGCTGACAAACGTGTTGGGTATTCGGGATATCGATGTGCTTGCCTCAATGCAGACGTTGCGGGAGTTGCTTTGCGCAGAACCAAGCATTCAGGGTGGAAAGCAGTCGACGTGCGATCTGGATGCGGAATTGGAGAAGTTGTCTGCGCAGGGTGTCGTGCTGCCGGGGATGTCGGCGGCAGCGACGGTGCGGGAGCAAGCGGTTTTGGATTTCGCGTAGGGTTGTCATTCGCATGGGTTGAGGGCGTTTTTTCACCGTAGGGCGAGGGCCTGTCCCTCGCCATGCGTTTGGATGGCAAACCGCCTCACCTCTGTAGGTCAGGATCGCCTGATCCTGACCCGTTCGGGAGCGGGCGCTCCCGAACTACAAAGATGGGCCTGGTGCCTTCCGGTAGGAGGGACATCCTTGTCCCGATACGGTGGGCATCGAGACCGGGAGGTCTCTCCTACCGGGAAGACATTGATTTATGAAACCCCCTCGGATAACTACCGAAACGGAGTTATGAAACACCCTCAATTAAGTTTGCGATTAAGGACTTACGCACCTAAAGACGATTATCCTCTTATGCAAGCGGCGGCAAAAAACTGCTTATTTTCATTCGGCATCGCAATGAAACAATCTCACGTAACGCTTCTCGCAATTCTCTTTTTTATTGTTACACAAAACGGATGGACAGAACTTACCGTTCATACACCAAGTCCTTCTGACATCACGGGGCATTATGCACCGGCAGAACTGCTCGTGCGGGTGCGCGCGGAGACTGACATGGGGAAACTCTATGGAACCGGTGTTGCCTCTGTTACCCCGGTCTTCTCACCGGATACGCGTGCAGGAAAGCATCCGCTTCTTCGGCGGAGTTATCTGGTTCGGTTTCACCCGGTAGACGCGCCTACGCTGTCTCGATTGGAACAACTGCGCGAACGATATGAAAACTATCCGTGGGTTGAAGCGGTTCAGTTTAACAGACTCAACAGATTTTGTGCGGTTTCGGATGAGGAGGTTGTGCCCACCGAGCCCCGTTATGAAGAGCAGTGGAATCTGCGCGCGCTCAATCTACCAAAGGCGTGGGCAGTTGAGCAAGGAACGCCTGAAGTCATCGTCGCTGTTGTGGATAGCGGGATAGACAGCCAGCATCCGGAACTCCGTTCGCAACTCTGGCAGAACCCCAACGAAATTGCCGGTAACGGCGTTGACGATGACAGGAATGGTTACGTTGACGACATCAACGGCTGGGATTTCAGCGATGCGCCGACGATGCCAGGGCGCGGGGATTGGACTGAACGTGACAACTCCCCCGATGACGAAAGTGGACACGGCACGCATGTCGCCGGTATCATCGCCGCGGAACCGAACAACGGTATCGGCATTGCCGGCATCGCGTGGGGCTGCCGCTTGATGCCCCTGAGAGCCGGTTTTATTTCCGGTGGGGGTGCGTTTTTACAGAGTGACGATGTCGCCGCCGCGATTGTCTACGCCGCCGACAACGGCGCGCACGTCATTAACCTCAGCTTGGGGGATACGGTGAACGTTTTCGTCGTCCAAGATGCTGTCGCATACGCCTATCAACGTGGTTGTGTGTTGGTAGCCGCCGCCGGCAACGATGCAACCGCCGGTTCCTATTACCCCGCCGCGCTTGATACAGTCGTCTCTGTTGCCGCGATGGGAGAAAATGGCCGGCTATCGGGTATCTCCAATTTCGGAGCGACGATTGATATTGCGGCACCCGGTGATAACATTCTCAGCACCGATTTAGATGGACAATTTCAGGTGAAATTCGGTACCTCGATGGCGGCGGCGCATATTTCGGGGGTGGTGGCGTTGATGCTCTCTGCCAATCCTGCCTGCAGCAACGCCGAAATTCGGCAGACGCTCACGGCGAGTTCGTTAGTCCCGGAAAATGTCCTCGTCGGTGCCGGCGTGCCGGATACGCACCTCGCGCTTACCGCTTCAACGGGACTTGTGGCGCAACTCGCTGTCACCTATCGGATGCCTGTTATCGCAATTTACGGTAGCGCGGGCGGTGCTAACTTCGCTGAGTATCAGTTAGATTTCGGACGCGGTGAAACGCCGGATGCCTGGGGTCCCGTGCTTCCACCGCGAACCGAACCGAAGTTTAACGCACTCCTGCACGAATGGGATGTCTCAGGCTTAGCAGATGATACCTACACGCTGCGTTTGCGCGTTATACCAGACAAGAGAGGCTATGTGAGTCAAAATCCGAAGTTGAAACAGCGCGTCACTGCTGAACAGCGGAGGCCCGTTACTGAAAAAATTGTCGTTGAGATAAGCAACAAGGCACCGACTTTTTCCAAACATGATGCAAGCGCGTGGTTTGCAGGCGACAAGGTTGAACCTGTCATCACGTGGCAAACGGAGGCGTTGACTATCGGAGAGGTGGAAATCTTCTCACTAGGCGCGAGGGCTCCGTTGCGCATCGCTCGCACCGATTCTGTCAACCATCGGCATCTTGTCTATCTCTCCGAACTGGGTTTGCCGTCTTCGGCGTTCGCCTATCGTCTCATCGCAAAAAACCGTTCTGACGTGCAAACCGTTGACGACAACGCGGGAAATTTATATCGGATTGAGAGCATCGATGCGCGCATTCCGACTTCGCGCCTCACACAAATCGCATCGGCGGAACGCAGTTTGCACGCAATCTTCGCCGCCGCGGATATGAACGGCAATGGCAAGCAAGAACTCATCGCCGTGGAGACAGAGGCAAGCGGCTGGTTCTCACCGCATCTCTTTGAAACCGATGCCGACGGCACCTACCGGCAAGTCTTTACGTTATCAGAACCGATGCGTCCATGGGACGCTGCGGACACCGATGGCGATGGACTTATTGACATATTAGGGCACGCTTTGTCGGGGACATTCCTGCTGGAACAACCCGCACCCGGCGAATTTCCATCGGTGCGCACCTGGGAAGCACCGGCGTTATGGGGCGGAACCATTGCAGACTTGGACAGGGACGGCACTCCCGAAATCTTCTCTCGCGATGCCGCTGCATCTGCCATTGCCGTTTATGAGGCAATCGGAAATAACAGCTATCGCAACATCGCAATGCTTGAAAATCCGACGGATGGCGATAATAGCATGAGCACCAGTTTTGCAACCGGCGATTTTGACGGTGATGGACGCATGGAGATTTTGGCTGGCGATGCAGATGGCGCGCTGTTCATTTACGAGGCAATCGGGGATAACCGATATGAGTCGGTGTGGCAAAGCACGCTCCCGGAGGGCCGCCCACAACTCTTCGCTGCAGGCGAACTCAATGGCGATGGCAGTGCAGAATTCGCTGTCGGCGCGAAAATGTGGACAGAAGATTCTGACCCGGGGCGTTACCACTGGCTCATCACAATCTTCTCCGAAACGGGCGACAATGCCTACCGCGCGGTATGGCATCAACGGATTCGCAACGCACGCGATGGAGGAAACGGGTTAACCATCGCCGATGCTGACAACGATGGCAGAAATGAATTGTGCATCGCTGTGTCGCCAAATTTCTATCTCGTTCAATATGATGGTTCTGATTACGTCCCAGTCTGGCATCATCCGGCGAATAGCACCGCCAACCCTATTGTCGCCGATGTTGACAGCAATGGCGCGAATGAATTGCTGTTTAACAGTGATGGTAGGTTGTCTGTTTTTGCGCAGGACTCGGAAGCGGAAAAGGCTGTTGAAATCGCGCAAGGAACGTTGTCTGCACCGCCGCGGTTAACTTCCGCCACCTATTCCCCACCGAATCAACTGCTGCTGGATTTTGACAAACCGATGGGCACCTCTGCAACGCAGGTTGGCAGATACCAACTTCTGCATCTGGATGCTGCAGCTGCTGACGCACCGCAATCTGCAATCCTCGACAGGACGCAGCAGCGAGTTGTGCTGACGTTCCCTCCCGCCACTTTTCAATCAGGGAGCCGTTATCAACTTGAAACCTTTCAGATTACCGACATCCACGGCACCCCCATCGCCGAGGATGCGAGGACGCTCACCGTGGTTTTCGCCGTTCCGACGCTAGCAGACGCGATTGTCTACCCTAATCCTAGCCGGTGCAACCAGGTTACGTTTGCGAATCTGCCTGCAGCCACGCGCATCAGCATCTACGATGTCATCGGTAACCGCGTCGCCTTCCTCACCACGACGGCATTTGACGCGGGCAAAAAGAGCTGGTATGTTGCGGGTATCAGCAGCGGCGTTTATATCTATCTACTTGAGACAGATACAGAACAGCGTATCGGCAAAGTCTCCATCGTCCGTTAGTTTTTTTTGATAGGTAGGCGCGTCTCCTTAGGGAGCGGGTGCTCCCGAACTACAGTCACTATCGGGACAAGGACGCCCCTCCTACCTGTCTCGATTTCTCTTCGGTAGGCGAGACCTCCTGGTCTCGATGCAACACCGTATCGGGACAAGGATGTCCCTCCTACCTGTCTCGATTTTTCTTCAGTAGGAGAGACCTCCTGGTCTCGATGCATTTTGTTGATGTGGTGTATCGGGACAAGGATGTCCCTCCTACCTGTCTTGATGCCTTCTAAAAAAACATCCCTCACGCTGCCTACGAACGGAAATTAAGATGCACAAACGCCGGTTCCAACTTCAACACATTCCGAATTGCTTCCAACGCCTTCGTCCGTTCGTTCGCCTTCAAAGCAACCAGGGCGAGGTGATAGTGCGCGTTGACATAATCACGCTGCAGACGAATGGCGCGGGATAGCGTGTTCATTGCGCGTTGCGTATGTCCGCGTTTTGCCAAGATCGAACCGAGTGTTGCGTGATACGCTGCGACATCTGGGTTGAGCGTCACCGCCTTGGCTGCCAATGCCTCGGCGAACCGCAGTTTCTGGCAGTACCGGCTGGCATTATCCGCAACGCTTTCGGAGCCGTGCAATGAATGCGTCGCTGCTGCTGCCATGGCGCGCACGGAAACCTCCGAGAGATTTGCGTAGAGTTGCGCGAGGTGATGATATGCCTGTCCATCGTTCGGGGTCAGCGCGATGGCTTGCGTGAATGCGGCTTGCGCATCCTTGGCGCGCCCTAACTTCAGGTATGCCGTGCCGAGTCCGTTATAGGTTCTATAATCGGGCTGCCAAGGTTCTTGCACCGCTGCCTGGGCGAGAAACGGGGAGCGAGTATTCTGGGGTTGCGCCGCAATGAAGATTTCATACGCCGATGCAGCGAGCGCGTACTGGTTCTCCTTGAGATAGGCAGTGCCGAGTTTCTTGTAGAATTCAAGTGGCACCGGACCGAGGCGGCGGCCGAGTTCATACGAGTTAATCGCTTGCCGATAATAGCCTTCTTGCATGTAGAAATCGCCTTCGGCGAGGGAGCGTTTCACCTGGTCCGGTGCTTCCGTGACAGAGATGCCCATCCGAGTGAGTTGACTTATCTCCGTGCCACTTCTGCCTTGGAATCGGATAAGGCCAAGCGTTACTGCAATGAGGGTGCACCACAGCAAGAGATAGGCTCGCGTGCGCGATACCCACTTTTTGGAGAGGTAGGCACTTGGATGCAACAGGAGTGCGAAGACATTTGGGCGCGGCGGTTCCGGCGGCGTGTCATCCCCTATCGTGCTGTGCCAAACCGCAGGTGCGCTCGGTGCCAACACCGGCAACGTCACAGGTTGTCCGACGATGCGCGATGCGCGTGAGATGGATTCCGAGAGATTTTCTAATTCTGCACTTTCTTCCAATTCTTCCAATGCGTTTTCTGTCTCTTTTTCCAATGCGTCTTCTGCATCTTCTTCCGATTCGTCCAAAGTGTCACTCTCTGTCTCGGCTAGCACCGGTTCATCGGACAGACTCTCAACCCATTCCTCATAAAGATAACCCTCGGTAGTCGTCGGCGTAGTCTTTTCGGCAGGTTCTGCTGTGTGCGCTTCCTGAACGATTTCCTCTGGTTGCTGTTCGTCCACCGGCGAATCGGCATGCCGCTCCGTTGTTTCTGGCACTTCTTGAGCGGTTTCGTCTGCAGTCTCAAAATCAAGTTCCGGTAACTCGGTATCGGTGTCCGGCGCAAACACCATCTCAACATATTCAGAGGTATCCTCTTCTTCAAGGGGTTCTGTTTTCTCTGTGTGAGGCTCCTGCGTTCTTTCCGATGGTTCTATCTCCGGAGACGTAGGTTCTCCCTCCGGAAAGCGCGCCTCAAGCCGTGCGATGCTCTTCGATGCCTCCATCCGTGTGAGCAGTGAATCCACGTTCTGGAACGCTTGCAGTGCCGGGAGCACACGCGGCGTGCCGAGTTCCGCCAATGCCTCCATCATCGCCCAAGCCGTTAAGTCGTTCGGCTCCCTTTCCAACGCGTGGCGGAGTGGTTCGGTGGCAGTAGTGGCGTTCAGCTGCTGGAGTGCTTTCGTCGCCTCGCGCCGCACCGTCGAATCGGTGTCCGCGAGCGCATCAACGAAAAACGGCACCACCTTCGCATCGCCTTGCGCGACGAGATTTGCAATAGCCGTCCGGCGCACACCACTCGGCTGCGTCGCATCTGTTAACTGTTGGATGTGTTGCTCAAAAGATGACATTTTTGTATTTCGTAGTGCGTTATGAAAAACAGAATTGCTTTAAGGGCTATCGGGGGCTATCGGTTTGTGCTTCCGAGAGATGGCAAACCAATTAACAAAACGCAATTATCCCACGAAACGATACAATTTTTCTTGACATTTGCACGCGAATGCTTTATTATCTAATAAAATAGACGCAAATGCCAGAATTCCCCACAGGATTTGTTCGGCATCATAAACACATTAGCGCATAGGAGAAATTTTATGAAAAACACGACACTCTTCGTCGCGATTTTCGTGGCACTGGCATGGCTGCCGATGCATGCCATGCCAAGCGGCGGCACCCTCATTTTCGGGCGTGGCGGCGATTCCATCGGGCTGGACCCGGGACACGAAATGGACGGCGAATCCTTCAAAGTCTGCGACAATATTTACGATACCCTCGTCCAATACAAAACTGAAAATACTGAACTGGAGCCCGGCCTCGCCGAATCATGGGAAAGCACCGAGGACGGGCTCACCTGGAGGTTTCACCTCCGGCGCGGTGTGACGTTCCACGATGGCACGCCTTTCAACGCCGATGCCGTCCTCTTCTCGCTCAACCGCCAGCACGATGCAACGCATCCGTATCATAACGTCGGCGGAATCTACGGCTATTGGATTGAAACCGGTTTGGCGGAGTTGGTGGATACAATCACCGCGCCGGATGAATTCACGGTGGAAATTCGGATTAAAAAACCTTACGCGCCGTTTATCTACACGATGGCGATGACACCTTTTGCCATTGTTAGCCCGACGGCGGCGCAGAAATGGGGCGACGATTTTACCAACCACCCTGTCGGCACCGGCCCGTTTCAGTTTGCGCGATGGGACAGGAACGATAAAATCGTGCTTACCGCGAACGATGACTATTGGAATGGGCGGCCGCAATTAGATAGGCTCATTTTTCGCGCCATTCCTGATAACGCCGTTCGGTTCATCAAACTCCAGAACGGCAGTCTGCACGCGATGCAGTTTCCGAACCCCGATGATCTGGTGCAAATCCGCGATGATGATACGCTTGAGCTCATCGCAAAACCGGGCATGAGCGTCGGGTATCTGGCGATGAACATGGATAAGCCGCCGTTTGACAACCTCAAGGTGCGGCTCGCGATAAACCACGCAGTTAACAAAGCGGCGATTATTGAACATCTGTATCAAGGCACCGGTATCCCGGCGAAAAACCCGATTCCGCCGACACTCTGGGGTTACGATGACTCCATTGAAGATTACGACTACAATCCGGAGAAAGCGAAACACCTCCTCGTTGAGGCGGGGTATCCCGATGGGTTTGAGACGACGCTCTGGGCCCTGCCTGTCCCGCGTCCCTATATTCCCGATGGGCGCGCGCTCGCCGAAGTGTTACAGTCCGACTTACGGCGCATCGGCATTAAGGCGAAAATTGTCACGTTTGACTGGGGGACGTATCTGGAAAAAACCAAGCAAGGCGAGCACGACATGGTGCTTTTAGGATGGTTCGCTGACTTCGGTGACCCGGACAATTTCCTCTACTATCTGTTGAGCAAAACCGCCGCCCAAAAACCGGCAGGAAACGTTGCGTTTTACCGCAGCGATGAGATGCAGGAGGTGCTTGACAAGGCACGCGCCACCACGCATCGCGAGGAACGCGTCGCGCTCTATCAACAAGCGCAGGCGATATTCCATCGTGATGTGCCTTGGGTGCCACTTGCGCACGCGCAGCAGATTTTGGTGATAAATAAAAAAGTCAAGAATCTTGAGTTGCATCCGTTAACGTGGAAATACCTCCGGCACGTCTCGCTGGAAAAATAGGAGAAAATGACGACTGATGAAACACCCGTTTTTTTTCATTTTAACCCTCAGTTTGTCCCTGATGTTTTTAACGCTAGGGCACGCGGCGGGGCCCGACGTGAACGCCGACGGGGTTGTCAATATCCTCGATTTAACCCTCGTCGTATCACACCTCGGTCAGAATATACCGGCGACGCAACGGCCGAATCCCGATGCTAACGGCGACGGCATCGTAGATATTCGCGACCTGCAGTTTGTCGCCCTACACTTCGGTGAGGCGGTGGGCCTCAGTGCCGGCGGCACTTTAATCTTCGGGCGCGGCGGCGATTCCATCGGGCTGGACCCGGGGCATGCAACCGAAGGCGAATCCATCAAAGTCTGCGACAATATCTACGATACTCTCGTGCAGTATAGCGCAGGGATAACCGAACTTGAACCGGCCCTCGCCGAATCGTGGGTAAACTCTGCAGATGGCCTCACGTGGACGTTTCACCTCCGGCGCGGTGTGACGTTTCACGATGGCACGCCTTTCAACGCCGATGCCGTCCTCTTCTCGCTCAACCGCCAGCACGAACCGACGCATCCGTTCCACAACGTCGGCGGTGCCTATTACCAGTGGGAAAGCATTGGTTTAAGCGACATCGTGGATAAAATTACCGCGCTTGACGAATTCACCGTTCAGTTCCATCTCCATCGGATGCATGCGCCGTTCATCTACGACATCGCCTCAACGCAGTTTGCGATTGTCAGTCCGACAGCCCTGCAACGATGGGGAGAGGCATTCGCTGAACACCCGGTAGGTACCGGTCCGTTCAAGTTTGTGCAGTGGGCTCGGAACGATAAAATCGTGTTAGAGGCGAACGATGCCTATTGGGGCGGCCGCCCGGTTTTAGATAGAGTGATTTTCCGCGCTATTCCAAACAACTCGGTGAGACTTCTGGAACTCCAGAACGGCAATCTGCACGTGATGGAATTTCCTAACCCCGATGACTTGCCGCAGATTCAGCAGGACGCGCGGCTGGAACTCGTCATGCAATCAGGGTTGAACGTCGGTTACCTTGGCATGAATATGGACAGACCGCCGTTTGACAACCTGAAAGTGCGGCAAGCAATAAATCATGCGATTAACAAGATGGCAATCGTGGAGCAGCTCTACCAAGGCACAGCCATCCCGGCGAAAGTGCCGATTCCACCGACGCTCTGGAGTTATGACGATACAATCGAAGATGTCCCCTATAATCCTGCACTCGCCAAGCAACTTTTGGCAGAGGCGGGGTATCCCGATGGGTTTGAAACGACACTCTGGGCCCTGCCTGTCCCGCGGCCCTATATTCCGGATGGGCGCATGCTGGCAGTCGCGCTTCAATCCGATTTGCGGAACGTTGGCATTGACGCGGAGATTGTTACGTTTGACTGGGTAACCTATCTCGACAAAACCCGAAACGGGGAACACGACATGGCTCTTTTGGGATGGATTGCTGATACAGCGGACCCGGATACGTTTTTCTTTCCGCTGCTGAGCAAAACCGCCGCCCAAAAACCGGCATGGAATATCGCGTTTTATCGCAACGATGAGATGCAAGAGGTGTTGGAGCAAGCGAGGACAGGGACGACGCAGGCGGAACGTATCGCGCTGTATCAGCAGGCACAAGCGATATTCCATCGGGACGCGCCCTGGGTGCCGATAGCGCATGCACAACGGCTGCTCGTGATTAACAGGAATGTCAAGAACCTGCAGCTCCCATCTTTGCAGTGGAAATATCTTCGGCACGTCTCTTTAACCGACTAGAAACCGGTAGGCGCGGTTTCAAATGCGGGCTACACAAACTATTGGAACATCATGAAAAAAGAGTTTTCTATCGGTGTCACGCGTGACTTCCTGAAACCTGACGGCACCTCCGATTTTGACACTATCGGTGCACCCGCCTTTGACAACGCCGGCTTGCACTGGGAATATCTGCCAACTCTGCCAACTCTGTCAACTCTGCCAACGTTGACTTCTACCCTCACCGCGGCGCAGGTGGAGAATTACGACGCGCTTTTAGTGCTCGGCGCAGGCGTTACCGCTGAAACGGTTAGCGGTGCGGATAGACTGGCAATTATCGCGCGGTTCGGCGTAGGTTACGATAAAGTCGATGTGGCGGCATGCACCGAAAACGGCGTTTTGCTAACAATCGCGCCCGATGGTGTGCGCCGCCCGGTGGCCACGTCTATCATCACGTTTGTCCTCGCGCTGAGCCATCAGCTGCTCATCAAGGATAGGCTGACTCGCGGCGATGGCTGGGCACACAAACAAGATTACATGGGCATGGGACTCGTCGGACGAACGTTGGGGCTCGTCGGCATGGGCAATATCGGCGCGGAGGTATTCCGACTCGCGCAACCTTTCGGCATGCGGCACATCGCGTCCGACCCTTACGTTTCAACCGCTGATGCAGAAGCACTCAACGTTGAACTCGTTGAATTGGATACGTTGATGCAAACCGCCGATTTCGTCTGCGTCTGTTGTCCCTTGACGGCTCAGACGCGCGGGCTTATTAATGCGCGCCGCATCGGGCTGATGAAACCTGCCGCGTATCTGATTAACACTGCCCGCGGTCCCATCGTTGACGAGGGTGCACTCACCGATGCCCTACGTCATCGGCGTATCCAAGGCGCGGGACTTGATGTCTTTGAGGAAGAACCCATCGATGCCGCCAACCCGCTCTTGGAATTGGAAAACGTCATCGTCACGCCGCACAGTATCTGTTGGACAGACGAGTGCTTCCAACGTATCAGTCAGAGCGCGTGTGATAGCATCGCGCGCGTCGCCGCTGGGCAACTGCCATCTTGGATTGTGAATTCCGCTGTGGTAGATAGCCCAAAACTTCATGAGAAATTGAATCGGTGGCAGTAAAAAGAAAATAAGACGTAGGGCGAGGCTTGTCCCTCGCCATGGCAATCGCGACGGGTAGGAGAGACCTCCCGGTCTCGATGCCCTTTAAACTGAGGGTGTTTCATAACTCCGGTTCGGTATTTATCCCGCCTTGGAGGGTAGGCGAATCCAGGAAGCATTGGGCCCATCTCTGTAGTTCGGGAGCGCCCGCTCCCGAACGGATCAGGATCAGGCGATCCTGAACTACAGGGCCTGGCGCACGAACGATGGCGAGGGACAGGCCCTCGCCCTACGTGAGGGGGCGGCGTTCTTTCACCGTAGCGCGGGGCCTATCACCGCGACGTTGAGAGAGTTATGAAACACCCTCTCTAAACTAGGAAATACGAAAAAAAATGGCACATGCATACACCCCCGGACTCAAAGTTACCGCGGGCATGACAATCCAAAAAGAACGCCGACTTCCGCTTCAAGGCGAGGTGCTTGTGCAAGTCGGCGATGCTGTCAACGCCGAAGATGTTGTCGCGAAGGCGGATTTGCCCGGCAACGTGCAGTTGTTGAACGTCGCGAATCTGCTCAGCGTCCCCGCCGGTGAAGTCGCCGAATACATGATAAAACCGATAGGCGCGTCGGTTGAGAAGGACGAGATTATCGCGATGACGAAAGGGCTTTTTGGGCTCTTCAAATCGCAGGCGCGCTCTCCGATTGACGGCGAGATCGAATCCGTATCCGATGTTACCGGCCAGGTCATTTTGCGAGAACCGCCGATGCCAGTGGCAGTGAAGGCTTACGCGGACGGTGCGATAACGGAAATCGTGCCGCAGGAAGGCGTTACCCTAGAAACCTACGGCACCTATATCCAAGGCATCTTCGGCGTTGGCGGTGAGACGATAGGCACACTCGTCGTTGTTGCGGATGCGCCCGGCGATACCTTGACAGCGGCACAAATCCAAGAGACGCATCGCGACAAGATTCTGGTAGGCGGTTCACTCGTAACAACCGATGCAATTCAAAAAGCGATTGGCCTCGGTGTCAAAGGCATCATCGCAGGCGGTATTGATGACGCAGACCTGCGTGAACTCCTCGGTTACGAACTTGGGGTGGCAATTACCGGTTCCGAAGATATCGGCATCACGCTCGTGATTACCGAGGGGTTCGGCAGCATCGCGATGGCGGAACAAACGTTCTCGCTTCTCAAATCGCGCGCGGGGATGAAAACTTCGATCAACGGTGCAACGCAGATCCGGGCCGGTGTCGTGAGACCGGAGATACTCATTCCGTTAGCCTCACAGTCAGATGCTCCTGCTGGCGGCGAGCCCGCGGAAAGCACCGAGGGCATTTTACAGGTGGGCAGTCCCGTGCGCGTTATACGGGAGCCCTATTTTGGAAAATTAGGGCGCGTCCTTGCCTTGCCGGTAGAACTCCAACAATTGGAAACGGAGGCAGAGGTGCGGGTGTTGGAGATTGCGCTTGAAGATGGGCAGGCAGTGACGTTGCCTCGCGCGAATGTTGAAGCAATCGAGGCAGGTTAAATGAACACTATTTTATCGCAAATGCCCATCGATTTGGGCGATAATCTACTCCTCCGATTCGCGACGTTGGAGGATATTGACGCGCTTGCCGATTTCAACGCTCGCCTCCACGAAGGCGAAGATAATGCGGTGTCTACTCGCGACCTGATGTCTGGGGCGCATCCTACTTGCAAGGCAAGCGATTTCACCGTCGTTGAAGATACGCAGACAGGGGAGCTCGTCTCATCAGCGTGCCTTATCTCGCAGACATGGACATACAGCGGGATTCCGTTTCCACTGGGCAGACCGGAATTTGTCGCCACCGAGGCGGCGTATCGGCGGCGCGGGTTAGTCCGGAAGCAGTTTGATGTCATTCACGCGCTCAGTGAGGCGCGCGGCGAACTAATGCAGGGTATCACCGGTATCCCATGGTATTATCGCCTGTTCGGTTATGAAATGGCACTGGATATTGAGGCAGAACGCACCATTGACGCGCTCCACATCCCCAAGTTGAGAATTGGGCAAACCGAGACATATCGCCTCCGTCCGCGCGAGGATTCGGACAACGCTTTTATTCAGGAGGTTTATGAAAACGCAATGGAAAAAAGCCTCTTCGCCTGTCAGCGTTCACCGGCAATGTGGAAGTATGAATTCAACGGACGTTCCGAAGGTAACGGAGACTCGGTGAAGTGGCAGATTATTGAAGATATGGCAGGCACTCGGCTTGGGTATGTGCAATATTTCCCGTGGCATTTTGATAACTTCCTCGTCAGGCAGTTGGAGCGCAAACCGGGGGTAGGCTATTTGTCGCTGATGCCATCGCTGTTGCGAGAGTTGTGGGCATTGGCGAAACAAACGCCTCCCGCGAATCAGACAGAGTGCGAGAAACCTACCGGTGTGCAGTTCATGCTAGGGCGCGAACATCCCGCCTATTCGGCGTTACCAAAAGATGTCACCCGCATCGGTGAGCCGTATGCGTGGTTTATCCGAGTGCCGGATTTAATCGCATTCCTGCGGCATATCCAACCCGCGCTGGAGAAACACCTCATCGGCACGGTAGCGGAAGGCTACACCGGTGAATTGAAACTTAACCTCTATCGGAGCGGTTTGCACCTGAAATTTTACCACGGCCGGATGACAACTATCGCCGAGTGGCGCGCGGATTCAGTGGAAGATGGAGATGCCGCCTTCCCGGAGCTCACCTTTTTGCAACTGCTCTGTGGCAGGTGCCGCACCGATGAATTAATCGCCAGATTCGTCGATTGCTGGGCGAACAACACAGCATCCGTGTTGCTTGACTGCCTATTCCCTCCGTTTGCGGGCGAAGTGTGGCGAGTGGACTCTTGACGCAATGACGACGCAATCCCATGCCATTATCAATCTCGCGCTCCTCTCTCGGCAAGGAGAGCCGTATCTCCACCGTTACGCCTTAATAGGCGCGATTCTCCCAGACCTGGCGATGTTCATTTTCTTCGCCGTTGAGACGTTTGTTCGCCGAACACCGCAGCAGGAACTCTGGAGTCAGCGGTATTTCATGCCGGCGTGGCAGAACTTCTTCGACTTCTTCAATTCTATCCCGCTCATCCTGCTCGTGCTAGGGTTCGGCTATTTCCTTGTGAAATCGGAGAAGATAACGGTGTTGGCATGGAGCATGCTCATCCACTGCGGCTTTGACTTTTTCCTGCACAACGATGATGCACACCATCACTTTTTTCCGCTATCCGACTTCGCCTTCCAAAGTCCTGTCTCTTATTGGGATGCTGCGCATTACGGGCACATTGTCGCGCCGATTGAGGTCTTGGTGACACTCGCGGTTTCGGTTTATCTGTTTCGGCGGTTGCAAACGCGGGCAAGCCGGTGGGTTTTGGGAGGCGTGAATGTTTTTTCGGTGGCGGGTTATTTCGTTTTTACGTTGACTTAAAATCCGCTTTTCTCCTATAATATCGTAAACTGTAATGAGGGTGTTTCATAAATCGCTCAATGTTGCGGTGACATGCCCCGCGCTAAAAAAACGCCGCCCCTTCACGTAGGGCGAGGGCCCTCGGATGCCACACGCGCATGCGAGCGGGTTTCCCTCGCCATGCATTTGGCTGGCAGACCGCCTCATCCCTATAGTTCAAGATCGTCTGAAGCTCTGGCACATTTGCCAAGCGATCTTGACCCGTTCGGGAGCAGGCGCTCCCGAACTACAGAGGTGGGCCCGATGCGCGGCACCCCCGCGCTTTTCTAGAGGCAGTTAAGAACCTCGTCGAAACCCGCCTGAAAAAGGCGAAGAGTTAGTTTATGAACCTATTTTTTTCCGGGATCCACCGCGTGTTCGCGCTGTTTTGTCTTTTTCTCGCAGTGAGTCTAGGATGCGCCGGGACAACCTCCGACGTGCAGATGTCGCCGGCGGATGCAGAACAGTTAGACTTGATCCTAAGCACGCTTCAGGCGAGATACGCGCTGACCGGCTCTCTCAAAATCACCAAAATGATGGTAACCATCGAAGAGGGGCAGCACAGCGAGGAACTCCGCGAATTGTTGTGGTATAAGAAATCGGCAGCAGGCGGAGAGCTGCTCCATATCCAAGCGTTGGGTCCGTTTAATGAGACGCGCGGTGTTGCCATCGCAAACCAAGATGCGAACCAATTCCTCCTCGCGCTAATCAACGAGCAGAAGGCTTACGTCGGCGAGTTATCCGACGGTGCTTTGCGGGAGATTTTCGGCATCGCACTGCGCGTTTCTGATGTCCTGAGTGCCATTTTCGCCAATCCGTTCCTTGACGAACGCACCGATGGGCTCACGCTTGAAAGTTCCGGCGCGAAGTTCGTCATCACGCGCCCGGGGATTCAGGAAGGAGAGGTAGAGACGATTACCGTCTTCGTGCGAGACGAGGAGCCGCGCGTGACAGAATGGCGCGTCCATGACAACACCGGTGAACTGCAACAACGCGCCGCCTTCGCCGACTATCGTGAAGTGGGTGGCATTCTCAGGCCTCATAACGTTGAAATTGAACGTCCGCTTGAGCAGACCCGGGTCACGGTGAAAATCGCCAAAGTCGAAATGAACGTTGAGATTTCGGAGAGTAAGTTTAACACTGAACCGTTTTTGACGGAGGATATTGAAATCGTCCCTTTAAATGCTCCGTAATTCGTAGGGCGAGGGCCTGTCCCTTGTTAGTCACCGCTCCGTGATTCGTAGGGCGAGGGCCTGTCCCTCGCCATCGCTCGCGCTATGGAAAAAACGTCTCTTCTTCTCTTCAGGTCAGTAGGACCTAAAACGCCACCGCTTGACGATGGCGATCGCGGGGGACAGGCCCCCGCGCTACGGTTGTCGAGGCCGCCTCCCTTCACCGTAGGGCGAGGGCCTGTCCCTCGCCATCGCTCGCGCTATGGAAAAACGTCTCTTGTTCTCTTCAGGGCCGTAGGACCTAAAACGCCATCTCCTGCCGATGGAGATCGCGGGGGACAGGCCCCCGCGCTACGGTTGTCGAGGCCGCCTCCCCTCACCGTAGGGCGAGGGCCTGTCCCTCGCCATCGCTCGCGCTATGGAAAAAACGTCTCTTCTTCTCTTCAGATCCGTAGGATCTAAAACGCATCGTGCCGATGGCGATCGCGGGGGACAGGCCCCCGCGCTACGGTTGTCGAGGCCGCCTCCCTTCACCGTAGGGCGAGGGCCTGTCCCTCGCCATCGCTCGCGTCCGCGCAATCCAACGATCGCGGGGGACAGGCCCCCGCGCTACGGGAACATCAAGACCCGAGGTCTTTCCTACTGGGGAGCAATCGAGACCCGAGGTCTCTCCTACCGGGGAAACGGAATCAAACCATCAGACGAGGGAGGATTGTAATGAAAAAACACGCCACCTTGCGGGTTCGCGCCCACGCCAAAATTAACCTCTATCTCAACGTGCTTGGCAAACGCGACGATGGCTACCACGAACTAGAGACGATTTTCCATTCCATCGCGTTGCATGACGATGTTATCATCCAACCAAGCCGCGCGAACGGAATAACGGTTCGCTGCGGACATCCGGGTGTTCCGGATGATGCGCGCAACCTTGCGTATCGCGCGGCGCAGTGCATCAGCGATGCTGTCGGTGGCATCAGCGGCGTGGCAATTGAAATTCACAAGCGTATCCCTGTTGCGGCGGGGCTCGCCGGGGGGAGCGCGAACGCCGCCGCTGTCCTGCACGGCATCAATCAACTTTTCGGATGTGGCCTCACACAAGCGGAATTAATGCAGATGGGCACCGGGTTAGGAGCAGATGTGCCCTTCTGTCTGCACGGCGGTGCGGCGTTTGGACGCGGCATTGGGGAGCACCTCACGCCGCTTCCCGCGCTTCCGGGTACCCCAATACTGCTTTTAAAACCCGATATTGCAGTTTCTACGGCGAATATTTTCAAAAAATTGCATTTTTTCTTGACAAATGGCAAAAAATGTAGTATAATTATAGAGACGTTTGTGAAAAAAGGCGATATCGTTGGCATCGGCGCGAATTTATACAATCGACTCGAAGAACCGGCGTTCGCCGCGCATCCCGAAATTGCAGTGCTCAAAACCGAACTATCTACGCAGGCTGAATGCCACGGTGCGCTGATGTCGGGGAGTGGAGCCACGGTGTTCGGGCTGATGCGTGACATTGCGGTAGCAGAACGGACTGCATCGCGCTTTCAAAACAACGTCGCTTTCTGCACAACGACAGCGACAAGTGCTGTTGGGGTGCATATTGACTCATAAAGGGCGGTGGCCAAGCGGTAAGGCACAGGTCTTTGGAACCTGCATGCGTAGGTTCGAATCCTACCCGCCCTGTTTTCTATTACGGTGTTCGTTCATGAGAACGCCGCTGGCAGGCGCGGTTTGAAACCGCGCCTACCGGCATTTACGAATTTTTGTGTGTAAAGGAAAAGAGAAATGCAACAAGCCAAATTAACGGTTCAATCTCGTGACACGTTTGGAAAGCAGCACGCGCGCGCATTGCGCCGGGCAGGCGGTTTTCCGGCGGTTTTATACGGACGCGGCCAGGACACCGTGTCAATTCAAATCAACGCGCGCGCCTTCAAACAATTCCTCCGCACTTATGGTGAGAACGTCATCATTAACATGGAAATCGGCGAGGGAGCCCCCGAAACGGTTATTATCAAGGAGATCCAACGTCATCCGGTGGAGAAACAGACTCTCGTGCATGCCGATTTTGTCAGAATCTCGTTAGACGAGCCGGTTTCTTCCCCTGTGCCGGTTGTTTTGACAGGCACGCCGCCGGGTGTGCAGGAGGGCGGTGTGCTTGAATTGCAACTCCGCCAACTGACACTTCACTGCCTCCCCACGCAGTTGCCGAACGAGGTGCAGGTTGATGTCAGCACGATGGAAATCGGCGATATTGTTTACGTGAGCGATTTAAACCTCGCAGAGGAAATTGAGGTGTTGGATGAGCCGCAACGCATAGTAGCGGCAGTGAGCCAGCCTCGTGTCCAAGTCGAAGCGACACCTGATGAAGAGGCTGAAGGTGAAGGCGAAGGCGAAGGCGAAGAGGAAGGAGCCGCCGATGCACCCTCGGAACCTGAAGTTATTTCCAAGAGGCGCGACGATAGTTAATAGCACGCGCTGCCTCATCGGTATTTTGGTCGGGACGCTGATGGCACTCAGCAGCGTCGCGCAAGCACCCTCCGTGCGCTTCCTTGACATGGGGGGCAAGACGCTCGCTGACGTGCCAATCGTCCTTCATGCCGAACGGATTTACCTCCCCGTTGCCGCGGTGAAAACGGTATTTGATGCAGCGGCAACGCAGCAATACAATCTACCCAGAAAACGGCTCACCCTGAAAACGAAAGGGAAAACCGTCCGGTTAGAAATGGGGGAGACTACCGTCAGCATCGATGCCGGTAGACAGACGCTGGAACTCTCTGTCCCACCCCAGGTCATCCAAGGCTCTCCGATGCTCCCCCTTGCTTTTTTTCTGGAGGTGCTCCCTGTCTTGGACGACATTGAGGTGCTTTACAATCCTAGCTTGCAACGCGTCCGATTCATGCCAAAAACCCACTGGCAACCTGCCGAGGCAGATGCATCGCGAGAATGGACAGTTATCATCGACCCGGGGCATGGCGGCGCTGCCGACAGGGGATGCGAAAGCAACACCGGGCTTCTCGAAAAAGATGTCGTGCTCACCCTTGCGAAACAACTCAAACTTATCAGCAGACAGCATGGATACCAGGCGAACCTCACCCGCGAAACGGATGTGAAGAAGACGCAGCTGGAACGCATTCAGATTGCCAACGGAAATCAGGGGCAACTCCTGCTTAGTTTACACTGCAACGCCTCGTTTTCACCACAGGAGAAGGGCATTCGGATTTACCTCAATAACCCTAAGGGGCAACTCCGATTTCCCGCTGCGGCGACTTCAACGCTGACAGGGAACCGGTTAAAGATTTTATCGCAAGCCAATTTTCTGAAGCAGAGCCAAGAATTTGCTGCAGTGCTGCAGCAGGAACTCAGCTTCTTGACAGAAAGCCCGGTAGTCATCGCCGAATTGCCGCTCGTCGCATTGTCAAAGGCGTACATGCCTGCCGTGTTGGTGGAACTCGGATACCTCTCGCATGCAGAAGATGCTGGCAGACTCGCCAACGCTGAGCACATCGCGGGCATTGCAACGGCGATTGCCCGTGCAATCCAGACATATCGGGCATCTATCAGTCAATAATACGGAGAATCTCTGTAAATCGGGCGCGCCTGACGTATCTAACAACACACTGTAGGCGAGTCCTCCCGTATCGGGACAGGGATGTCCCTCCTACCGCACGCGGGCTATTCGGCGTAATGCGGGACGGGGATGTCCCTCCTACTGCACGCGGGCTGTTCAGTGTAAGTTGGCATAATCTTCCATTTTCTGATAAACGGAGAGACGTTCCTAGCCTCCCTAAAACCTAAACAAATCGGGAGAAATTGCAATAAAACTTGACAACCCGCCTCAAATGTGGTATCCTTATGGGTATGAATACACTCATGTCACCAAAGAAAGCGGCGGCGACGTTGGACGTTTCGATCGAACATCGCCGCAGGATGGAAGCACGCGGTGAAATCGAATGCGTGCGGACAGGAGGCGGACATCGGCGTTACGATGTTCAGAAGTTTATTGATGCACAACGCAAACCAGAAATTACTACCCTTTGCTACTGCCGCGTCAGTGGCAGGGCGCAGGCGGACACCCTCGCCTCGCAAGTCGCCTCTATGCACGAGAAATTCCCCGAAGCGGCAGTCATCGAAGACTTCGGCAGCGGCATCAACTTCAAGCGGAAGGGACTCCAGAGGATATTGGAACGCCTCTTGCGCGGTGATAAACGCCGAATTGTGGTCGCCCATCGGGATAGAATCGCCCGATTCGGCAGCGAAGTCATTCGGTATCTGGTCGAACAAAACGGTGGAGAAGTCGTGGTTCTCAACGCAACTGCACAGAGTCCCGAAGAGGAACTTACTGCCGATTTGCTGGAGATTCTCCACGTCTTTTCCTCACGGATGTATGGACTCAGGCACTACCGTGACAAGATCAAGGAAGATACGCATCTTACCCACAAACGAACAGAAGGCGATGCTGCGTAGGTGGGAAGGTATCTCACGGTATGTCTACAACGCGGCAGTGAAACAGATGACGAAAGGCAGGAAGGTGTATGCACCTGATCTGTTGGTTTCACTGCCTGAGTGGACGACGAAGTGTCCACGTCACATCCGTGTCGGCGCAGTGATGGATGCCAAGAAGGCGATTACGGCGGCACGGCGGAAGTGGAAAGAAACAGGTGAACCTCAGCGTGTGAAGTTCCGCAGGAAAAAGAATACCACGAAGTCATTCTACCTGTGCGCGCAATTCATCAAAGATTCAGGATTTTATGTTCGCCTGCTCGGTGATATGAAATATACCGAACCACTCCCAGCGAAGCCTCAAGGGCCAGGGAAAAAGGCGGAACGTGATCATGAATCGGAAGTGAAGGACAGCCGCGTGGTATTAGAAAACGGCCGGTTTTACCTGAACGTCAGTTACATCGAGAAACCAAAGCCGCGAGACTCAAACGGCGATATCGTAGCACTCGACCCGGGCGTTCGGACATTCCTAACAATGTATTCCGAGAAGGCGTTTGGCTGGTTAGGGCATCACGCCATCGGTAGGATTCAGAGGTTGTGTCACCATGCAGATAACCTCTACTCCCGCGCAGCTCAGGCGGCGCGGCCGCTACGCCGCACCCTGCGACACTGCGCACAGAAGATTCAGAAGAAGATTCAGCATCTTGTGGATGAACTCCACAAGAAAATCGCACACTTCCTTGTCACCAACTTCGACGTGATCCTGCTTCCGACGTTTGAGACGCAGCAGATGGTTAAGCGTGGTGCGAGGAAACTCCGGAAGAAGTCTGTTCGGCAAATGTTGACGTTATCTCACTACCAATTCAAGGTATTCCTGAAACAGAAGGCGCAGGAATATGGTGTGCAGGTGGTGGATGCAAACGAGGCATACACGTCAAAGACGCTATCTTGGACAGGCGACATCGTTGAGAATCTCGGCGGTGCAAAGGTGATTACTGATGCAGACGGTAATCGGTGTGACAGGGATTTAAACAGCGCACGTGGGATTTTCATTGCGGAAGTTTCACGTGCTTTGAGGGTTCTTCCATCTGCGTAAGCGGATGCAAACCACGCGGTCGAGATGGTAACGCAATGGACGTTATCTCTGCTCTTGTCTCGATTTGTGTAGGTTCAAAGGAACAGAACAGTGACAAACACCCAAGAACGCGTCATACGCGCACAAGGCTGCCTCCTCGGACAACTTGCAGGCGATTCGCTAGGAAGCCTCGTTGAATTCCAAAGTTCGGCATCCATCAAACGCCAATATCCTGAACGTATCCGCGACATGGAAGACGGAGGCACCTGGAACCTCATCGCGGGGCAACCAACAGATGACTCCGAACTCGCCTTAATGCTCGCACGAACCCTCGTGGAAAAAGGGGCATTCGACCGGGGGGCCATTCGGGAGGCGTACCTCTTCTGGTTTAACTCCGGTCCGTTTGATATAGGGAGCACCACTGCGACTGGACTTGAAAACCGCCACAATCCGTCTAGCCAATCAAACGGCGCGCTGATGCGAGTAAGTCCGCTCGGCATCTTCGGCACGAATTACGCCTCAACGCAGGTGGCAGAGTGGGCACGTCAGGATGCCGCTATTACACACATTCATCAGGTATGCCAAACCGTCAGCGCGCTGTTTGCGATGGCAATTGCTTACGTCATCCGGACGGGATGCGATGCCGAAACGCTTTATGCGCAGATTGTCGCCTGGGCAGACGAAATAGATGCCGATGAGAGTATCGTCAAGGTTATTCGCGATGCACAGGATGCACCGCCTGCGGATTTTTATTTCCAACAAGGCTGGGTATTAATTGCGTTTCAGAACGCGCTTTACCAACTGCTTCACGCGCCAGACACCGAAGAAGCAATTATTGACACCGTTATGAGCGGCGGCGATACCGATACGAACGCTGCCATCTGTGGTGCGCTGTGGGGGGCAGTAAACGGCCTGGAATCTATTCCTGAACGGTGGCAGGAAACTTTGCGCAATTGCCGCCCGGAAGCCGGGAAACCGGGAGTTTACCAGCCACGTCCTGAATGTTTTTGGCCCGTAGACGCTTTGGAATTAGCGGACAAACTAGTCCGCGCTCACGCAGCGTAACCCCCGTAGGCGCGGTTTCAAACCGCGCTTCCAATCAAGGGAAAAGCAAATGAAACGGACAGGATTTTCCAGATTCTTGGTAATATGGGGCATCACCTTCGTTGGCATCGCAATCGGCCTTGCCGCGACGCTTTACCTCATCTCCCAGTCACAGCAGACAGCCATGCCGCTGCCGCCGCCCCCGTTGCCTACGGCAGCCAACCCGACAGATACGCCGCCGCCGCAAAATGTCAACCTCTTTCTTCTAGCACCGACGACGCTTGAACTTGTTCCCGTAAAAACCCAACGGCGACTTTACGCCGAAAGAACCAAACGCCTCAAACAGATAGTCACCGCGCTCATTCAGGCGAAACCGCCCGACTTCCGAAACCCGATTCCAGGCGGCACCGAACTTCATGAAGTCTATGTCGATAGCCAAGGCACCGCCTATCTAGATTTTTCGCGCCACCTCACCGAGGGGCATATTGGCGGAACCCAAGCGGAATTTTTGACAGTTGCGGCTATCCTGAAGACCATCTTCGACGCGTTCCCTGATAAAATTAGACAGGTGCAGTTCCTCATTGACGGCAACGAAATTGAGACGCTCGCCGGGCATTTGAACCTTTCGCAACCCCTGCGGTTTTAGCAACGGAGCGATACTGTGAAACTCATCGTTGGGTTGGGCAACCCCGGGCCGCGCTACGCAAACACGAGACATAACGTCGGTTTTCGCGCGCTTGACATCCTCATGAAACAGGGTGAGAATAAAATCGTGTCGCGCTATAATTCTCTCATCATGGAGACAACGCTTCACGACACGTCAATTGTCCTCGCGAAGCCGCTGACTTACATGAATAACAGCGGCAGTGCCGTCGCGGCATTGGTGCATCAACTTGAAATCCCACTTACGGAACTCTGCGTCGTTTATGACGATATCCACTTGGATGTGGGGGCCATTCGGATGCGCCGAAAGGGCAGCGACGGTGGGCACAACGGCATGAAGTCTATCATCGGCAGTTTGCACACCACTGAATTTCCGCGTCTGCGCATCGGTGTCGGCGAACCCACCGGCGCGCAGGTAGATTACGTCCTCAGCGAGTTTACAGACGCAGAGGCACAAGAGATAGAAGAAGCAGTGCAACGCGCCGTTGATGCGGTGGAAACCTTTATCACTGATGGAATTCTTACCGCAATGAATCGGTTTAACGGCAGGTAGGGGCCAACACTCTACCGTGCATCCGAGTGGGTAAAGAGGATAAACAATGGAGAAAAAATACCGTATCCACAACGTTGACGAGATTCCGACACCTTCACTCGTCGTCTATTTAGGGCTCGTCAAGCAGAATATTGAACGCGCCATCGGGCTCGCTGCGGGAGATGTCACCAAACTCCGTCCGCATGTCAAGACGCATAAGACAGCGGAAGTCGTCGCACTGGTGCGTGAGGCTGGCATCCGTAAGCACAAATGCTCCACCTTGCGAGAAGCCGAACTGCTGGCGCAGGCAGGTATTCAGGATATTTTAATCGCGTATCAGCTGGTAGGCCCGAATATCAATCGGCTTGTTTCGCTCATGCAAACGTATCCGAACGCCGATTTTAAAGTTCTGGCAGACCATCTCGAAGTCGTCACTGCACTTTCTGCTGCAATGACGAAGCACGGATTAACCCTCAAAGTCATGTTGGACCTGGATGTCGGGATGCACCGCACCGGTATTCCTGTCGGCGATGCCGCTGTGGGGTTATACGCGCAGATTGAACGTGCTGCTGGCTTGGAGCCTTGGGGCTTGCACGTCTACGATGGGCATATCCACGATGAAGACATCGCCGAACGCCGCGTCTCTTGCGAGAACAGCCTCGAGCAAATGGAAGACATGCGGGAGAGAGTGGCAGCAAAAGGACTCGACGTGCCGTTAGTTGTGATGGGCGGCACGCCGACGTTTCCGATTTACGCGCAGACTCCCGGTGTGGAGGCATCCCCCGGCACGTTCGTCTTCCACGATGACGGTTATGCTACGCATTACCCAGACTTGGGGTTTACGCCTGCGGCGTTGTTGCTAAGTCGCGTCATTAGCATTCCTTCTGAATACCGCTTTACCCTAGATTTAGGACATAAAGCCATCGCGGCAGACCCGAGTGGCGTGCGTGGTGTCATTTTAAACGTTCCCGGTGCTGAGGTAGACAAACAGCATGAGGAGCATTGGGCAGTCAATGTTCCAAGGGGGACAACCGTGCGGATTGGCCAGGAAGTCTACGTATGCCCGACGCATATTTGTCCATCGGTGGCGTTGCATCAGTTTTACTATGTGGTGGATGCAGATGGGTATTGCAGGGAGACGTGGGAGGTGGCGGCGCGGAATCGGAGTTGAGCCAAACCTTCAGCCGGTTAGAGATTACCTGCGTTGGACAAAACCTCCGCCAGATTCCTTCTTTGTCCGCATTTATTTTTCTTAATCGCAGCTTTCTGGTTCCGAAAGCGGACTTTGGCCCGTTCAAGTTTGTAGCGTTCCGCCTTATCGATTCCGCCTCCATGAAACAGAATCGGAACGCATGTGGTTTTGAACGCACTGAGAGCCGAACGGACTTCTTCGTTCAAGCGTCCAAATATGTCGGAAACATAGTCTGCACCCCCTTGCAATTGGTTTGCTACCATTGATGCTTTGAAAGTGCCGCTCTTCAGTTCGATCAGGACGATAACCAGACTGCTTTGTTCAGCGTCGGCGTAGAACAAGACATAATCACATCGTTTCGTGTCCATTTTGCGTTGTTTAAACTCACATTCCAAATCGACGATAACCCGCTCGGATGGGACATCAGTCAGGTAGACACGGCATCCATCGCCACTACACGAGTTACAGATACACTGCCCATCTACCTGTCTCCGAATTTCATTAAGGACATCACTTAATAGCATCGGCCGTTACCTCCTGTCAGCTGCCTCAAGCCGGTCTTGGAGGTGAACAGACCTGTCATAGAGTTCATCAGCCACCTTTTCGTAATCCGCCGGTTCTACGCCATAACTACGCTCAAACGGAATAGGTTTCACCACTCCATCTTTTTGAAACCACCACACTCCGACTTCTTCCGGTGACAGCCAACACGTCTGGATGTTCCCATCTTCTCGTATCCCGCCTTTCTCCTTCAGTTCACCCAGCCGAATTAAGTTTGCAATCTCTTTGAGTAGCCAGTCGCTATGCGTCGTAATCACCACACGCACTCCCGCGCGGACTAAGCGGGCTAAAGTTACCGCCATTTCTGACTGGGCCCCCGGATGCAAGTGCGCCTCCGGTTCCTCAATGATGAGCGTGTCCCCCGAACCGATGCCAGCGCGGAGAAGCAGCACTAACGGCGCGAGTTCAGATATCATTGACGACACCCGAGTCAAACGAATTGCCTCCTTCAGTTTCCCCGAGTTGTAGAAAAACTCCGGGTATCCGCCGCGCCCAGGCTTCATGAATATCTGTCCCGCAAGAACTTCTGACTCCAACGCATCAGCAACGGAGGTTATCCGCTCATCCGCTTCATCAACTTCATCAAAGAGGATAAGGTTCTTGATGAAGTCTGCTAACACGCCTGAAAACGTCGGAACCTCCAAAGGAACTACGCCGAGGCGGGTAGCCAGATCAACAAGCGAACTCGCGATAAGCCGGTGACTCTGAATGAGGCCACTCCGAGCAGCCGGCAAATAGTAACGCTGGCGTGTCGCTCCCTTCAATCCAGGGAAAATTTCCGGACAAAGGACTAAGAGTTCGTCAAGGCTGAGACTGTCCTTTCCACTCCACTCCCGTTTGGAGAGGATAACCATATTCTCGTCAAAAGCACTCGTGTTGAACGCGCCAACTGATTCGGTAACCCGATGCTTGAAATGCCAGAGTTCTTGCGTCTCTTCACTGACTTTCAGCCCGACCATCATCTCTTTTTCCTCAGTCAACTGAATCAACTCCGAAACCTCTTTGATGTCAAAACAGCGGACGAGTTCACCGTCTAACCCATCCCCGAAAAGGACTTCTGTCTTGAAACTCTCCTCAGCGAATTTACGTGTGCTTTCTGGCAGATCTTTGAAGGTGAAAGGCCTCCCACTCGCTACCAACTTGTTGATAATCTGGTGAGTCTCTTCCGGTGACGATGCCTTAAAAGCCGGGGAACCTGCTATCTGATAACCGCTTCCTTTTTCCCGAATCAGGTTGGCAAGGCGTTTTAGCAATAAAACGCGCGGGAACCCCCCAGAAACGCCGTGCAACGCATAAATGAGCGTCGAAAAATAGGTCTTCCCAGTATCGCTTGGCCCGACAAAT
This sequence comes from Candidatus Poribacteria bacterium, assembly GCA_965242965.1. Classification (GTDB taxonomy): domain Bacteria; phylum Poribacteria; class WGA-4E; order WGA-4E; family WGA-3G; genus AGPOR5. The sequence continues at coordinate 979,004 of OZ251518.1, forward strand.
ACCGTCAGCGGACGCAAATCCACCTTGCCCTCAGCAATCGGACCGAAATTCCTAACCGAAATCTCAACATTCGGCAGATATTTTTTTAGTTCGCGCATGCGCACTTCTCCTCAACCTATTTCGCTGGATGCACTTTCAAAATCGCATCCACCAACTTCTCCGGACCAAATCGCACTACATCTGTCGCAGGCAATCCCGTTTCCGCCTCCGCCGCAGCGATAGCCGCAAGTGCATCTGTCTCCGATAAATCAAAGCAATTCAACGCTAGCCCGATTACCTTCGCCGGTTTAATCGGCGAAGCCATCATTTCATACTGCGCAATCATCGCCGGCAACGAAGGCAGCGGCACCGTATACCGCGCCACCGTGTCTCGCGAGGGTTGATGGCAAAATATCATCGCATCCGGCATGCTGCCGTGGAGCAGACTCAACGTCACACCGGAATACCCCGGATGGACAAGTGAACCTTGTCCTTCAACGAGCAGCACGTCGTGGTTTCGCGCGCCTTCCAGCACAATCTGCTCGGCGGCACCCGCGGTGAAATCAGAGATGACTGCGTCAATCGCGATGCCCCAGCCCCATACCATGATGCCGTTTTGTCCCGTCGGGCAAAACTCGGCGTTGAGCCCGCGGGCTCGCGCAGCATTCGTTATCTCAATACCGGATAACATCTTCCCAACGCGGCAATCCGAACCGACGGTTAGAATGACAGTGGACTTCACTTCGGCTGCCTTACAAGTTGCCACGGGCAAATGCGCAGGCGGTTTTCGCGCATCCCACAAGACGACATTGTGCTGCGCGGCAAACTCGGCGAGTTCCACATCTTCGCTCAGGAAGTGATGGAGCCCACTCATGACATGCAATCGGGCAGTAATGGCCTCGCGAAGAATCGCGCGCCACGCCCGCGGCAATTCACCGCCCGGCGGCGCAATCCCGATGGCGAGCATCGTGGGTTCAAAACGCATCGCCTCGCCCAGGTCGCGGACTATCGGGATGCCCTCCCCAATCTCGATAATCTCACTCACATCTCGGCCTGCCTTCGTGCTATCAATTACGGCGACGACGTTGTCAGGAAGATACCGCACCAGCACGGTGGCTGTCTTTGATTCAAGGATGCCAAATGAACCTTCCGCGAGAATAACTATTCTGTGTGATTTCGGGTGTAATTGACTCATCATTTCCGAACATTTTAACACAAATCAGGGTAAATTGCAACTAAATTGAGGGGTTTCCTAAATCGCTTAACGTCGCGGTAACAGGCCCCCGCGCTGCGATGAAAAAAAACGCCAATCCTTCACGTAGGGCGAGGGCCCTCGCATGCCACACGCGCATGCGAGCGGGTTTCCCTCGCCCTGCAGCGATCGCGGGGGACAGGCCCCCGCGCTACGGGAAAAAACGGCGTGCGTTACCGTAGGGCGAGGGCCTGTCCCTCGCCAATGCTCGCACTACGAAAAAAAACGTCTCTTGTTCTCTTCAGGTCTGTAGGACCTGAATGTCTATAGCATGCCCGAACGCGGAGAACCCTAAGGTCCTTTAGGTCCTTAATAGTTTTTGCCAGGGCCGCATGTTTTCTTATTAAGGACCTAAAGGACCTTGAAAACGGGCCGATACGTTTTTCTATAGACATTAAGGACCTAAAGGACCTAAAACGCCACCGCTTGACGATGGAGATCGCGGGGGACAGGTCTGCTCTCTCCCTTGCGCTACGGTAAAAAACAGTCCCCTTCACCGTAGGGCATGGGCCCTCGCAGGTTTCCACACGTGCATGCGAGCGGGTTTCCCTCGCCATGCGTTTGGCCAGCAGACATCCTCACCCCTGTAAGTCAAGATCGCCAGATCTTGACCCGTTCGGGAGCGGGCGCTCCCGAACTACAGAGGTGGGTCCGATGCCTTCCAGTAGGAGAGACATCAAGACCAGGAAGTCTATCCTATCGGGAAGGCATTGATATATGAAACACCCTCACTAAATTGCAACTTGACACAAAAACAGAAATATGATAGCATTCAAACTATGCGAATTGTTTATGAAAAAAACCTCAATGACAAGTTGTTCGCACTCTATGAGCAACTCCGCTTGCAACACGGCGCGATGCAGTGGTGGCCCACAGATACGCCGTTTGAAGTTGCACTCGGCGGCATCTTAACGCAAGCCACCTCGTGGCGAAACGTGGAAAAGGCTTTTGAGAATCTTAAAGCCGCTGGTGCTTGGACACCCGCACAACTCCGCGCTACTCCCCAAAGTGAATTAGAGGAACTCCTCCGCCCCTCTCGGTATTATCGCGCTAAAGCGAAGAAGGTGCGAGCGTTTGTCGAACACATCGCGAAACGCCCCATGCACGTGATGTTTGAACAATCAGTCCCCGAATTGCGCGAGGAACTGCTCTCCATCTACGGCATCGGACCGGAAACTGCGGATACCATCATCCTCTATGCCGCTGAAAAACCGAGTTTTGTCGTCGATACTTATACTTACAGGCTCTTCTCGCGGTTGGGATGGCTCAAGGGAAACTATCACTACGCGAAACTCCGCAGCCTCTTCATGGAGAACCTGCCACACGATGTCCGGCTGTTCAACGAATATCACGCGCTTATCGTTCGGCACGGCGCGAGAATCTGCCGAAAAACACCGAAATGCGAAGAATGCAGTTTGCGACACGCATGCGCCTACTTTTCGGATAAAACCAGCACCTGATTCGTCTTCACACTTTGCAAGGTGTCAATTCTGCCACACGGCCATCTGATTGTCACCGAATCAATTTTTTCTGTCTCGCTCTCTGCATCGCCTAGGCCAAAATGTAAATGCATCTCATTTTGGCTGAGGTATCCAGAACCACTTTTCACCTCGCGAATCTGTGTTAAGTCGCCGGTGACAACAGTCACACGCGCGCCAATGGCATCGCGATTGCAGTGCGTGCCTATCAACTGAAGACGCAACCATCGCCGCGCGTTCCCACCATCATTTCGTAGCACCGTCGGCGCAGCGTTCATATTTGAGACGATGATGTCCACATCGCCATCGTTATCCACATCACCAAAGGCGGCACCGCGGCTGCTATAGACACGCGGTTCCGTTAAAGCGAACTCGCCGAATCTGTTCCCCTTTTTGTTCCAAAAAAGTTGATTCGGTTGTGTATACGTGCCTACCGGATCGATCTTCGCAATATTTTCGTCAAGGTGCCCGTTAGCGACGAACAAATCCAGCCAGCCATCGTTGTCAAAATCGACAAAATCGACACCCCATGCCAGATAAGGCAGGCTCTTCTCGCCAACGCCTTTCACGAAACTAACCTCGGTGAAAAATCCGTCCTGCGCGTTATGATAGAGACTATTTGTCTGCTCCTGAAAATTGGTGATAACAATGTCAAGATACCCATCGTTATCAAAATCGCCGAGGTTTGCGCCCATGCCGCTGTAGGCGCGTCCGTCTTCGCCTAGCGCAACCCCGGCGAAGAGCGCGTCTTCAATGAACGTGCCATCGCCGTTGTTCAGGTAGAGAAAATTCGGCGTGGTATCGTTCGCGACGAAAATATCGACATCGCCGTTGTTATCTATATCGCCACAAACAACGCCTAACCCTTTTCCGGGGGTTTCAGCGATGCGCGCCTTCTTCGTCACATCCGTAAACGTGCCATCGCCGTTGTTTCGGTAAAGGATATCCGCTTCGGCAGGGAGTGCCTCCGGTGTGCAGTAAGTGCGAATCCCCTGCCGGGAGCATCGCCGATTCGCCTCGGTGCTAAATTGCACGTAGTTGACGACATAAAGATCCAACCATCCATCGGCATCGTAATCGACGAAGGCACATCCGGTACTGAGCGACGCGCCGCCGACACCGGCTCGCGCTGTTACATTCGTGAACGTGCCATCGCCATTATTTTCATAAAGCACATTTGTGCCATCGTTTGTGACGTAGAGGTCGCGGAGGCCATCGTTATTGTAATCGCCAACGCAACAGCCAAACCCGTACCCAGTATCACCGACAGATGCCTCGGCCGTCACATCGGTAAATGCCACATCGGTAAAGGTGCCATCGTTGCGATACAGGACGTTTGTCGGCGGCGTTGAGAACGGTGGGCTTCCCGGTAGCGCGCCGCCGTTGACAAAATAGATGTCCAGATCTGCATCGTTATCAAAATCGAAGAGCGCGATGCCGCTTCCGAGGGGTTCAATGAAATACTTCTGTCCACTTGCACCGTTGATGTGGCGAAATTGGAGGTTATGGAATTCAGTTGTCACATCCCTCAACATCTGGGCATCTGCGCGGGACGCGGAGAGTAGCAAGAGAAAGAAAATCGCAATCCGCGTCATTTTTTTGTATCGCATAACTCGGAGGTGTGCTATAATGGTGAAAATTTGTCTATTTATCTATAGGAGATTTTTTCATGGCGAATACACTACGTTTTGGCGTTGTCGGACTCGGCATGGGTATGAACCGGTCCGGCATGATTCACCAGACTGCCGGTGCCGAACTCGTCGCTGTCGCTGATCTGGTTGAGGAACGCCGTAAAGCCGCCGAGGAACGTTTCGGCTGCGAAAGCCACGGCGATGCACTCGAAATGTTCGACCGGGACGACATTGACGTTGCGATGATTATGACACCGAGCGGCCTCCACGGCAAGTTCGGAGAGGAAGCGGCGCGGCGCGGCAAGCACGTCATCACTACCAAACCGATGGATGTCAGCGTTGAAAACTGCGACGCGCTCATCCAAACTTGCAAGGACAACGAAGTTAAACTGCTCGTTGACTTCGGGGAACGCTACGGCAGCCACAACCGGCGTATCCAAACCGCGCTGCAACAGGGTGCCCTCGGCAGACCTTTGCTATGCGAACTCCGCATGAAATGGAAACGGCCCGACAGCTACTACGTCGGCTGGCACGGCACATGGGAATTGGACGGCGGCGGCTCCATTATGAACCAAGGCGTGCATTACGTCGATCTGATGCTCTGGTTTATGGGCCCCGTTAAGCGTGTTATCGGCGCGCACTTTGATGTCTATGACCACGAGAATTGCGAAACCGAGGATATGACCTCGGCGATTCTGGAGTTTGAAAGCGGCGCACTCGGACACGTCCTCACAACGACAACGTTCCCCGGCAGCAGCGTCTCCATGATTCACGTCCACGGCGAGAAAGGCATCATCGGGCTCGGCCCGGAGCTCTGGCAGTTCGTCGATGACGATGAGCCGAACATTGAACTGCCGCCTTATCCGAATAACGTAATTGAGGATGCGTTGCGCGTCATCAACGACGGTGCATCCCCGGCGGTAGATGGCGAGGAAGGCAAACGTTCCGTCGCGCTGAACATGGCGATTTATGAATGTGCTAGAACCGGCAAAGCGGTTACGTTATAGTTGGCAGTTTGGTAGGCGCGCTTAGAAAGCGCGCCTAGCATATCGCGCCTACGCCTCCTCTGCCCGCGCCTTCAGATCATAGAGGAGGTTCACTGCATCCAGTGGTGTCACCTGCGAGAGTTCCAGCCTGCGGAGCTCCTCAACGAGTGGGTGCGTTTTCGGCGTAAAGAGTGCCATCTGCAGCGCATCGCTCTGCATCGTTTTGCGAGAGATGCGCCGTCGCGGCCGCGGCATTTTCGGGTGCGCCGGTGCAGGCTGGCCGGTCGCGCTGTCCGCCTCAACGCTGATGTTGTGCTGTTCCAACACCTCCAGAATTTGCCGCGCGCGCGTAATCACGGCGTGCGGCAATCCCGCCAGCCGTGCGACGTGGATGCCGTAACTCTGGTCTGCCCCACCTGGCACTACTTTCCGGAGAAACGTCACCTTCTCTCCATCTTCATGAACAGCGACGTTGTAATTCTTCGCGCGCTTATATTTGCTGGCGAGTTCCACCAATTCGTGGTAGTGTGTGGCGAAGAGCGTCTTCGCGCCCATCCGCTTGTTGTCGAGTAGATACTCCGAGACTGCCCATGCGATGCTGAGTCCATCAAACGTGCTGGTGCCGCGCCCGACTTCATCCAAGATGACGAGGCTCTTGCGGCTGGCGTTGTTGAGGATATTCGCCGTTTCGTTCATCTCCACGAGGAACGTGCTTTGTCCCATCACGAGGTTATCCGAGGCACCGACGCGTGTGAAAATCCGGTCGACTAACCCGATTTTCGCGGCGGATGCCGGTACGAAACTCCCCACCTGCGCCATCAATACGATGAGTGCCGTTTGCCGCAAATAGGTGCTTTTCCCGCTCATATTCGGTCCCGTGATGATATGCAACTGTTCGTCATCGCAGTTCAACCGTGTGTCATTTGGCACGAACCCCTCCTGTGTGAACAACTGTTCCACCACCGGGTGTCGTCCATCGCGGATAATCACTTCGTCGCTGTCCTCTACTGTCGGTTTGGCGTAGTTGTATCGGGAGGCGACGTAAGCGAAGTTTGCGATAACGTCAACCATCGCGATGACGCTAGAGATAGTCTGAATCTCCAGCGTCCATTTCGCTACCTCCTCCCGAATCTGACAGAAAAGTTCGTATTCCAGCGTCTGAATCCGGTCTTCGGCGTTCAGCACCATCGCTTCCTTCTCTTTCAGTTCCGGTGTAATGAACCGTTCGGAGTTACGCAAGGTCTGCTTGCGGATGTAGTAGTCAGGCACCATGTGCAGGTTCGGTGTCGTCACATCGATGTAATAACCGAAGACCTGGTTGTATCCGATTTTCAGGGAGGTGATGCCGCTGCTTTTCCGCTCGGCTGCTTGGAGTGCGTCCATCCACGCCTTCCCTTGCCCGACAATCTGCCGGAGTTCATCAAGCTCCTCGCTATACCCATCGCGAATGATGCCGCCTTCGCGAAGCGTTACCGGGGGTTTCGGGTGGATGCCGCGCTCAATCAACGCCACCAACTCCGTCATCGGATTGAGTGCGGCGTTTTGCTCAACTAGCAACGGCGACTCGCAATTTTCCAGCTGCGTCTTAACGGCAGGGATCAGAAGTAGCGAATCCTTGAGTGCGTGCAGGTCGCGGCCGTTCACGGATCCGAGGCTGATGCGGGAGATGAGTCTCTCCATATCGTACATCTGTCCGAGTGCATCGCGGAGTTCTTCCTGCAGGTTAATCTGCGTTTTGAGTTCCTCAACTGCCTCAAGACGCTCCGCAATCTCTGTCGTTGAAAGCAGGGGTTGCAGGATACACTGCCGTATCTTCCTGCCGCCCATGGAGGTAACCGTCTGGTCCAACACTTCCAGCAGGGTGCCCTTTGAAGTGCCGTCGCGGATAGACGCGGTTAGTTCCAGATTGCGCTGGGTATCCGCGTCCAACACCATGAAATCGGAGAGCGTGTAGGGTTGGAGGGACAGAATGTGTTCTACCTCCTGCTTTTGGGTTTCGTGGAGGTAATAGATGAGCGCGCCGGCGGCACAGATGGCAGTGGGTAGATGCTCACATCCAAATCCATCGAGGGAAATCGTTCGGAAGTGTTGCAGGAGTTCGGTGCGCGCGGTGTCAAATTCAAACCGCCACTCTGGTAGAAAGTTGAGCGTCGCTTTGACTTCGGTTTTGATCCGTTCCAACATCTCCTCATCGTTGAACGTTTCCGAGAAGAGGAATTCCTTCGGCGCGAACCGATGGATTTCCGCCCAAAGTTTCGAGAGCTCTGTCACTTCTGTAACCAGAAATTCACCGGTGGAAAGATCCGCGGCGGCGAATCCGTAGGTGCCTTTCTGCAAATAAAGGGAGATGAGGTAGTTGTTCACCTTATGCTCCAGCACCTTCGGATCGGTGACGGTGCCGGGTGTGACGATGCGGACGACCTCGCGCTTGACGAGGCGGTTCTCATCGCGTGCCTGCTTCGGGTCCTCTGTCTGCTCCAAAATGGCGACTTTGTGCCCGGCTTTCACCAATTTATAGAGGTAAGAGTCCAGCGAATGGTGCGGGATACCCGCCATCGGCGGCGAGGGAGTCTTCTGGTTCTTGTGGCTGCGGGCTGTCAGGGTGATTTCCAGCAGGCGCGCGATTAACTCCGCGTCCTCATAGAAAGCCTCGTAGAAATCACCCACCCGGCAAAGCAAGATGGCATCCTCGTGCTGTTTTTTCACCTGTTTATAGATTTCAATCAACGAAGGTTCGGACACTCTTATTCGGGGCATAGTGTTCTCCTTATGTCAATCCGGTCGGTTCTTTGACGCAATTTTTGCAAGTTTGCAAATTGCGGGCTATATGCTTTATATATACGTTACCATAGTTTGCATTCTGATGTCAAGTCTTTTTATTGGTAAATGAGGGTGTGTCATAAATCGCGCAACATCGCGGGGCAAACCCGCTCGGATGCGCGTGTGGCATCCGAGCGGGCCCCGCGCTACGAGGAAAAAACGCCTCGCCTTTACGTAGGGCGAGGGCCTGTCCCTCGCCAGGCTCTGGGGCACGCGAGCGATCGCGGGGGACAGGCCCCCGCGCTACGGGCCAGGGAGGGGTTCTCCTCGCCATGCGCCGTTTGTGATCAGGCGATCACAAACTACAGAGGTGGGCCCGAGGCCTTCCGGTAGGCGGGACATCCTTGTCCCGACACGAACCACATCAAGACCAGGAGGTCTCTCCTACCGAACACATCGAAATATGAAACACCCTCATTTATACGCAAACAGTTCTGCAAAAAAAAGAGGCGATCGCACCGCAGAAGATGCAATCGCCTCTATCCAGGAAATGTAGTCCTTTTCAAAACGGTATCAACCTCCAAAAAAACGTTAGGCCAGAATGGCCCGATACTGTAAGACAAGCGCATCCGATTTTGCGCGCTCGACCTCGAAAAAACGTTAGTCCAAAATGCCGCATTCTCGGCAGGCGGCTTTCAACTTCACGATTGCCTGGTTCTTCAACTGGCTGGTGCGTCCAGGCGTTATCCCCATTTCCGACGCGATGTCAATGTTCGGCACGCCTTTCCGATTCTGCAGGAAAACGTGACGTTCACCACGCGTCAACTTTTTCAGGAGCTCCCGTTGGAGTGCCTTGAAATCCGCAGCGAACACCTTATAGTCACTCTGATCCAGCGGGTTCTCGCTCGGGACTGACACGTTCCACAGCCGTCCGATATCCGCGTTGACATCGGCATGTCGGGATTGATTCGGATCCCATTGTTCGTAAGGGTCACCCGACTCCATCTCGCTGTAGTTGCACTCCTTCTTTTTCGCTGACGTTAACGCGCCACAGATATGCGGCCGAATGAAGGTACCGAAGTTGGCACCACTTTCGTGCTGCGGATCATACGACGGCCCCTTTTCCATAAGCACCAACATTGCTTCTGACATCAGATAGTCTGCCAGATCTCGACGCGCGGGACTCGCACATGCCATGCAGTTCGCGCAGTGCCGCAGATCCGCCATAAGCGGCGTGACTATTTCATCTGTCGGAATAAAATTCCCCACGTGCTTGTAAGCCGGGCATTTGATGCCCTGCAAGTAACATCTCAACGACATGAATTCATCCTCCTTCAAAGCAGGTTTCCCGTGATAGGTGATTTTCTACTTCCGGAAGAATGCCTGTCGTGCAGTTGCACGGCGGTATTCTCTCTCATCAGCCTCAAGTCTCGCGATTTTCGCGCGTTTTTCGGTGCTGATGAGATGCTGTTCTGTTATTTTACCCTTTTTGACAAAAAATGTCAAGGGCAAAGTCAAAAATACGGTGAAAAATACGGTCAAAAAGTCAAAAAGTCAAAAATATGGTAAAAAATATAATTTTTTCGGTCCGGGCGCGGGTTTTCACCGCGCCCGCCTTCCTCTTATCAGTCATTCGCCGATGTTTCAACAGACTTAGGTTCACATCGGTAGACTCGGTAGGCGCGGTTTTCAACAAAGGGCTTCATCGCATCTGTTTATACCGCGCCGCCCGGGGACGGTGCCCTGCCTATTTTTGGTTGGGCACCCTTGTCTCCTCCACCCAGTCCAAGAACGAATCCTTCCTCGAAAAATGCTGCATGAGTTCCCCGATGAGCGCGGGCTTTCGGAGAACACTCCATAACATGCCGCTATGAATGCCGTGCCGTTCTTTAAACTGCTTTTGTTACCTCTACCCATTTCAGAAACACATCGGTGCTGGAAAAGTGCTGCAGGATGTCGCCGATGAGTGCAGGCTTGCGAAGGGCCGCCCATAACAACCCTTCATCAATCCCATTCTGCGCTTCAAACTGCTCATGAAGCCACCCGGCATCCTCTCGCTCTGTCGCCGCAACAAAGTCTTCAAACGCCTGCTCAAAGTCGCCTTGGGCTTCATCAAACGCCTGGCCGAAGTCGTTATCTTGAAGCGCGTGGCGCGTCATGAATGCTTCTACTCGCGGGTTTTCCGCCATAACGGCGAGTTTTTCAAACACCTGGCCTACTTCTCGAAAAACATCTCCTACCTGGACAACACCCTGTCGGAATTTGACCCGGAAAAGGTGAAGATTCATTTCCCGGTATTTCCCTGTCATCCACTGAATGACTTCGACATCTTCCGGCGTGGGGTTACCTACCCATTTTTTCAAAAACGGGAGGTATCTTTCCTCATCCGGAGGGGCCTCCTCAAGATACGCCTCAAACGTCTGAAAGGGTTCGTCCGTTGGAAATTCTGCTGTGAGAAACGCCAGATAGGTATCGGAATTCACCACTTTTCGGAGCAGTGTGAAATCCTCGTCTACAATGGGCTGCGGAAACTGATTCCGCAATCGCGCGAAGGTCCTCTCCGCCCGCGTCGGTTCTGTGGCTATCGGTTCTGTGGCTATCGGTTCTGTGGCTATCGGCTTTGCCGCGCCGGCTTCAACCTGCATCCTTGTCTTTTCGCTTTTCGGTGCCACGATATCCGGGGGAGCGTCGCCGCACCCGGTGAAGTAGAAGACACTCGCGAAGAGTAGGAGCACCGTCAAACCTAGTAAGTTTTTCATTGTTTCATCCCATTTTAGTTTATGAAGGGTAAACCCGCCGCGAGCCGCTGATGCATCCGCTGCATCAATGCGTTCGCTGAAGATTTCCCTTCGTTGGTTAGTCGCCGAAGATTTGTTCAATGAACTTCATCTTCGATTCATAATACCCCGGCGTTGTCTCGCCTATTATTTCTGCTTGACGAATCATAGTCCGTTTTAACTCCATCGCCCCTTGCGGGTCGAGGATTTTGAAGCGACGCATTCCCTCTTTCACACCATGTTGTTCAACAAGCGGCACAACAATGGGTTCAAGATGCTGGAGTGGATTGCGCACCATCTTCATGGGCTTATCCTGATAACTCCGCCCGGTAGCTATCCATTCCTTTATTGCTGCAATGCTCCTCTGGGTATCCGCATCGGGCCAGAGTTCATTGAGAGCTTCGTTATATGCTAACGCCTCATCAAACGGCATCGGTATCTGGGCCCTAAGTTTCAACTTTCCGGCGGCAAGGATGTCCGCCAGACTGTCAATATCCGGCACATCACTGAATTGTTTCATGATTTGTGCGCGGTAGTATTCGGCATACAAGGCCGGGTCAAGCGTCTCCGGCCAATTCCGAGGAGGATATGGTTCCTCTGATTCTTCGTCTAGCGTATCGTCCTCTGGAGAACTGAGTTGTGCCCACCACGAGTTAATGTCACCGTCGGTGTGGCTGTGGGCATGTTCCTCATCGGTCAGCCAATCGTCCTCATCAGGCACCCGTTTTGCCGCGGATGTCTCCTGATGCGTTCCTTCTTCGTGAGGGTGCGAGGTGTCACCCGGGGGTGCCTCGTGTTCCTGTGGTGCAACAGCCGTTGGCACTGGCGGCAGGCTGTTGTCAAAGTTTCGTTTTGCGATCTGGTAGTATACCGTCATGCCGATGCAAAACAGCACGGTGATGGCAAACACCAGCCAAATGCGCCTATCCATTTTTCTCCCTCCTGTTTAGTGTTGGAAGTCCAAGAATTGATAGGGATCGATGCCCGCATCTTCGTAGTCAATCACGGTGATGTGCGGCGGAATGATCCCTTCCGCAAAGTCCTCTTCATGGCCTCCAACCCCGGGGCCACCCAGAACGCTCGCAGGATAGCGAGCAAGGGTGCCATCCTCTTCTTCCCACACATCCCACTCGATGTAAGCAATGTTAGGATAGAGCGGGTAAATTAACCCGGTTTTGCTCTCATAAACGACTCCTTCGGCGTAGTATCCCTGCTGCCAGAGTTTGATGCAAACCCGTTCCATTAACTCGTGTTTTCGCGCCGATTCGGGGTCGGTGAGGTAGAGTGCCTCTATCGCGTCCCACGCGTCTTGTTCCGGGTAGTCTGGCGGGATTTCGGGATAAACGCCGAAGCCAAAGAGGGACACGCGCGGCGGTGCTGCCGCTGGGGCATCTTCTTCAGCCAACCAGTTTTCCTCAAGACTCTCTGCGACTGCTACCGCAGCTGCCGGGACCGGTATCGCCTCGGGCACCGGTGCCGGTGTGCGGTGTGCAGTCTGCACGTCGTTCGTCACCTCTTGCGGTAGTGTGAGGATATCTGTCTCTTCGGTGCGTGTCAGGGATGCCGTCTGTCCCCTCTCCACTTGTTGGATGAATCGCCGCGTCTCCGCCTCTTCATGTCGGAGTTTGCTGTGTTCGTGTTGGCTCCAAAAGTGGATGCCGACAATCACGAGCCCACAACCTATCAATGCGGCGATGAGGCTTTTGTTTGCAAACACTTCGCGTAACATCTTTGCACCTCCCTTTTGGTTGAATGCAGATTGGTAACCTTCACATCGGATAACTTGTCACAACCGGAAAGAAATCTCATCAAGCCGTGCATCACCGTGATGCATCCAGCGAAACTCAAACATCAAATATGTTCAATTCCCGCTGGTTTTTCGTTTCGCTTGTTGTGATCCTCTCTCCTTTGTACTTAAGTATAGGTATTTTTGGCAGAAGATTTAGGGTGATTTTGCTTTTTTTTCACTTTTTTTTGGAAAAACCGGTCTTTTTTGCACTTTTTTTATCAAATTCGCGAAAAATCTGGGAAAAATGTGTCAAAATGATGAAACGTCGTCTATCGCTAAATGAAGATGAACGCATTTCTCGCGCGTGATGTCGTTTGTGTTTGACAATTAGAGACTCATCCTGTATAATAACTGAGGGGGTTTCATAAATCCGTGCCCTACGGTGAACGGGGATGATTTCTTAGGTGTTACCGTAGCGCGGGGGCCTGTCCCCCGCGATCTCTCGACCTAGGCGAAAAATGCCCGCAGCCCCGAGACCCCGGATGGTTGTTGCTCAGATCGGTGCATGGCGAGGGACAGGCCCGCGCCCTACGGTATAGAAGGAGAATTCGAGGCATGGCGAGGGACAGGCCCGCGCCCTACGGTGAAAGGGGCCGTTTTGGATACCGTAGCGCGGGGGCCTGTCCCCCGCGATCTCTCAGGTGTCTGAAGCAGGATTTCCAAGATTCACACGATTTACAAGATTATCTCCGGCGCAACGAGCATTCCTTTTGCAATGATGCCTCTTCAGGTCCTTTAGGTCCTGCATGTCTATAGAAAAACTGCTCTGCCACTGTTTTCAAGGTCCGTTAGGACCTTAATGAAACGAGACATACAGCACAACTGCACATTAAGGTCTTACAGACCTTAGGGTGCGCTGCGATGCAGGATGCTATAGACATTAAGGTTTTACAGACCTGAGGCATGGCGAGGGACAGGCCCTCGCCCTACGGTGCCGAAGAGACGCGCGCCATTAACGTAGCGCGGGGGCCTGTCCCCCGCGATCTCTCGACCTAGGCGGAAAACGCCCGCCGCCCGGAGACCACGGATGTTTGCTGCTCATGTCGGTGCATGGCGAGGGACAGGCCCGCGCCCTACGATGAACGGGGCAATCAAGCATGGCGAGGGACAGGCCCGCGCCCTACAGTGCAAGCGGCAATCAAGCATGGCGAGGGCCTGTCCCCGCGCCGTTGAACGAATTATGGAATACCCTGATAATAGATAGAGATATGACGCATCTTCATCACAGCGGAGGCCCAAAATACGAAATAAGATTGCCAAAATCGTCTTCCCCACGGCACTGGCGATTGTTATCACCTACTTCCTTTTACGGGAAATCGACATCCGAGAGATCCCGAAAACACTGAGCCGACTTTCTGTCAAAGCACTGTTCATTGGATTCGGCTGTTATTGCTTGCTGGTGTGGTTCAAAACGCTGCGCTTCCGCGAATTGCTGGGATTGGAGCGTTGCGGCGTGCATCACCTCGTTCCTATCCTCGCCTTGCACACGTTCTGGGGGAATTTCCTGCCGATGCGGACTGGGGACATCTCCTATGTCTATCTGATGCAACGGCGGCAGAAAGTGGATGCAACGCAGGGCATCGCCTCGCTCCTGATCGCAAGTCTGATCGATCTGCTCCTGTTAATCGGTTTGATGGTAGGCACAGCATCGCTGTTGCAAGCACGCTTGCAAGGCATCAGTTGGACATTGCTCTATCTGATGCCGTTGCTCATCGGGGTAGGGCTGCTGACATTGCTGGTGATTGCGTGCATCGCGCCGAAGTTCTGCATGGCAGTCGCCGAGAGATGCGCCACACCGCTATTGCGCCTTAACCAACCGCCGCTCACGTGGATAGTCACCAAGGGGATGGCAGTCATCAGCGAAGTTACGCAGCTTGTCAAGGGAGCCACGGCTGTGAAAAGCCATATCCAGCCGTTTCTGAAGGTCTGGGTGTATTCTTTCATCTGTCTCGCAATTCGGTTTGGGTTTCAGTGCTATCTTGTCGCGGAGATGGGGGTGGGTATTCCGTTGATTGAGGTGCTGTTCGCGCTTGTCTTTACCAACGTGTTTAACCTGCTACCCATCCAAACCGTCGGTAACTTCGGGACCACCGAGTTTCCGTTTGTGTGGCTGCTTCACCTTTTCGGCACTTCCAAAGCAACAGGCACTGTCGTCGGATTCAGTCTGCACCTGATTATTTTGTTGTATTGTCTGCCTTTGGGCGCGTTCGGATTTGTATTCGGCAGGACGCAACGCGAACCCGGTAGGCGCAGATCGCGCAAAGGAGAAATAACATGAGAATTATCGACCCGCACGTTCACGTGTGGAAAAATGACCCGAGGTTCCCGTGGGCACCGGAGACGACGAACCCACCCTCCGAAGATGCCACCGCGGAAATGTTGCTGGAATTGATGGCCGCCAACGGCGTTGAAAAAACAGTCCTCGTCCAGGTCATCCACTATCGGTGGGATAATAGTTACGCGGCGGACGCGATGAAGCGGTATCCGGATAAATTCATGGGCGTGTGCCGAATTAATCCCGAAGACCCGGGCGCACCGGAGCATCTCAGCCGTTGGACAGAAGAGCACGGTTTCCACGGCGTGCGGCTGAGCCCTTCAACGGGTCCCGCGGGAGATTGGTTCACTGGGCCCTTAATGCCTCCCATTTTCAGACGCGCTGAAACACTCGGCGTGCCGATGCTGATTTTGACAGGACCGGAACGGCTGGCTGACTTGGTGCCGTTATTAGAACAACACGGAGATCTGGATGTCGTGGTAGATCACATGGCAGATTGTTCGCCTGCGGAGCCCGAAAAACTTGATTTGCTCCTGAACCTTGCGCGCTTCCCGCGCGTCTATGTGAAGATTAGTCATACCTGGTCCCTCTCGCAGGAGCGGTATCCGTGGGCAGACACGCTCGCTCAGGTGAAGAGGGTGTATCACGCTTTTGGCGGCAATCGGATAATGTGGGGGACAGATTGGCCGGTCTGTCTGAAGCGTGCGAGTTATGCGGAAACGCTGTCGGTTGTCCGCGATGAGATGGATTTCTTCACGGCTGAGGATAGGGAGTGGGTTTTGGGGAAAACGGCGTTGCGGCTCTGGAAATTCGATTAGCAAAAAAAGTTGCTTTTCCGCGCGATATCGTGTATAATTTACGTGAGGGGGTTTCATAACTCCGTTTTGGTATTTATCCTGTCTCGGAGGGAGGGCGAATACCAGAAGGCATCGGGCCCATCTCTGTAGTTCGGGAGCACCCGCTCCCGAACGTTCAGGATCAGGCGATCCTGCCCTACAGGAGTGATGCAGTCTGACAGCCGAACGCATGGCGAGGGACAGGCCCTCGCCCTACGTGAAGGGGAGGCGTTTTTTTCACCGCAGCGCAGGGCCCTCGGATGCCACACGCGCATCCGAGCGGGTTTCACCGCGACGTTGAGCGATTTATGAAACACCCTCAATTTACGTGAATTGATGGCGCGCATCGCGCAATCTAAAATCATAAATTCAAAAGAGGTTTTATTATGGTGAAACATCAGAAAATTATCGTGCTTATTTTAGCCATCGCCTTGATTGCCTACAGTGCGCAAGGCGTTAGCCACGCACAAAATATCCCGGCAAACCAGATTTATGCCGAGGCGATGCATTCTGTGGTGTGGATTAACCACACCGACAACGCCTTTCAAGGGAGCGGCGTGCTGATTGACAAGGACAAGCGGTTCGTTGTTACTAACGCACACGTGACAGAAGGCGCGAAGTGGGTAGAGGTATTTTTCCCGGTGCCCGACTTGGAGGGGACCCTGATTCAGAGTCGCGACTACTATGAAATGAATTACGAGTTTCTTGAACGGCTCGGCTATGCTACGTCGGGCCGTGTCATCGCAGAAAATGTTACGAGAGACTTGGCGATTGTGGAACTCACGGGGCTCCCCGCGACTGCGCGCGAGATTCGCCACGACTTCAACCCGCTACTCCCGCTTACCCCGCGCATCGGAGAGACTGTCCATATCCTCGGTAACCCTAGCGAGCGAGCCCTGTGGCGTTGGACACCCGGGCTTTATCAAGGGCTGGATGCAGGTTGGTTGTTCCTCAATGCGAATGTGTTGGGCGGCAACAGCGGTGGGCCGGTTCTCAACGCGCAAGGTATGCTCATCGGGATTATCTCGTTGGGCGATGATGCTGTGAATGCCTGGGCCGTCCGCGCGGAACACATAGAGAGTTTGCTGAATACGGTGCAACCCGTGCCTACGTTCAAAATCACAAACGTTTCGGCATTTAAGCTAACCTATCATGTCAAATGGTCAAATGATGACAGTTGGGTGCAATCTTCTCTCAACCCTGGCGGTGCTTTTTATCACTATCGGCCGGGCGCAACAGTTCTCCAAGGGTATCCTAAAATCGCTGTAGGTGATTATGTCTGGTCGGTTTCCGCTGAAGAGGGTTACTTCGGTGCAGACTACCAGAATCAGGTAACCGATGCGGATGCGCGTCTATACCATTTTGAGTATGATGCTGTCGCAGGAGTCTGGGATCTTTACGATGTTGATGTCCTGCTCCCGGAGGATGTCAACAACGACGATGTCGTCAACATGTGGGATTTAACATTCGTTTGGCGAGTCTTGCTGAACACGGCGGACGTTAATGGAGATGGACTTATCAATAATGCCGATGCCATTTTGGTGCAGGCCGCCGATGTGAACGGAGATGGAAAGGTTGACATCGATGACCTTCTGCAAGTTGCGAGTTGGTTAGGAGCGGATGAACTGTCTGCGCCTTCACATTCGCAGGGGCCCTTGGCTTTCACCGCGGCGGATGTTCAGCAGTGGCTCCTCCAAGCGAAGCAGTTTGGCACGCGCGAGCCCACTTATGAAAAGGGAATTCGCGTGCTTGAGCAGCTCTTGGCGACGCTGCGGCAAGTAGAAGCGAAGCCGAAAGAGACGGCTCTATTGCCCAACTACCCAAATCCGTTCAATCCGGAAACATGGGTGCCGTATCAGTTGGCGGCGGCGGCGGATGTCACGCTGACTATCTATGCCGTGGATGGGACGTTGGTTCGGACGTTAGCGTTGGGACATCGTCCTGCTGGCAAGTATCAGAGCAAGAGCCGTGCTGCGTATTGGGACGGCCGCAATGCGCTCGGTGAACCTGTGGCAAGCGGGATTTACTTTTACACGCTCACCGCAGGCGATTTCTCGGCGACAGGGAAAATGTTGGTGAGGAAATAGGGATTTTCTGTGGGGCGGGGACTGTTTCGCGACGGTTTGAAGGTTCGCGGGGGACAGGCCCCCGCGCTACGGTTATTGCGCGCGTCTCTCGCGGCAGGATTCGCGGGGGACAGGCCCCCGCGCTACGGAACTGAGTGAGTCTCTCGCGGCAGGATTCGCGGGGGACAGGCCCCCGCGCTACGGAACTGAGTGAGTCTCTCGCGGCACCGTAGGGCGCGGGCCTGTCCCGCGCCAGATTCAGGAGGAAATATGAAAAAGTTTGGCATCCGCGGTCCCGTGATACCGGCGGAGCACTACGTTGTGTCGCGGACTACGGAAATCGCTGATTTCATCGCACGGATGCAAGAAGGACATTACATCGTCCTCTTTGCGCCGCGCCAAACAGGCAAGACGACGTTCTTCAGGAATGCCCTTGCCGCGCTCACAGCGGAAGAAAAAGGGGCCTATTTCCCGATTCATCTCAATTTTGAAATTTATGAAGACTGCAGCTCTACCGAGTTTTACAAAGGGTTCTCCGATCATATTCTCAAAGAGATTGCGGGTGTTTTTCAGCGGGAAGGAGAAAAGCCGCCGGAGGCACTAACGACACTTTTGGAAAACACAAAACTGACGAATGCGCTCTCGATGAGAAGATTCTTTACGCAACTAGGGCAATTGTTAACCCCGCGGCGGTTTGTCCTCATTATTGACGAGTTTGCTGCTATTCCGCCGACAGCCGTGAAAGGCTTCCTCCGCACTCTCCGGCATATTTATCTTTCGGGAAAACCTCGATGCCCGCATAGCGTTGGGATTGTCGGCGTTAAGAACATCACGCAGCTAAACTACGATAGGACTATCTCGCCGTTCAATATCCAAGAGCAGTTTTATTTGCCGAACTTCACCCGTGCTCAAGTGCAGGAGTTGCTCGAACAATATACGGCCGAGGTCGGACAACGCTTTGAACCTGAAGTTATCACGGCACTGCACCGGCAAACGGCAGGGCAGCCGTTCCTTGTAAACCGAGCGGCGCAGATACTCACCGAAGAGTTAGACGTGCCAAAGACGTTGCCGATAACGCCGGCGCATT
Source organism: Candidatus Poribacteria bacterium (assembly GCA_965242965.1). GTDB lineage: Bacteria > Poribacteria > WGA-4E > WGA-4E > WGA-3G > AGPOR5. Next base: position 997,920 of record OZ251518.1, read on the forward strand.
GGGCGAAGGCACACGCCGCTCTGCTTGAGGAAGACAACGTCAATTTCGCGCATCTCACTACCAATGTCCGCCGAGACCCGAGATTTGGCAGGTTCCTGATGCGAGTCACGTCTTACGATGAAGGCGTTCGCTTCAACCTGCGGCGCGAGATTATTGATGAATTGGCAACCTACGGTGTCATTTCAAAAGGCTCTGATGGGATGTGTGAGATTGCTAATCCGATGTATCATTATGTCATCCTGCAGACGTTTGAACCTGAATTCAACGGGTTGGAGCATGAGTATTTCCGCAAGGACACCGGCGACAGTTTCCGGGGTTACCTCACCGCTACCGGGCAGATTGCGATGGCGCGGTTGTTAGAGAACTTCTGCGATTTTATCGCGCGCGCAGGGTTCCGAATCCTCCAAGTGCCGGCGTTGCCGCAGGAGTATATTGGACAGCATCTGTTGTTTGCGTATCTGGATAATTTCGTGCGTCAGGTGCATGGGACAATTCATATTGAGGTGCCGACAGGACGGGGCCGGATGGATGTGCTGGTGACGCACAATCTGCGCAAATACATCGTTGAGACAAAGATTTGGCAAGGAGAGCAATCTTATCGGGCTGGCAAGCGGCAATTGGCGGCTTACCTCAAATTGGAAGATGCTTTGGAGGGCTACTACGTTGTGTTCGATCACCGTTCGGAACCCGTGCCGCGCGTGGAGACAGAGACAGTGGACGGTCTCACTATTCGGAGTTATGTGATTCCTGTGGTGCAAGCGCGGCCTTCTGATTGAAATTCAGTTGGGGGGTTCTTAACGTAGGACGAGGGCCTGTCCCTCGTCATGCGTCTTGCTGTCAGAGCGCATCACCTCTGTAGGGCAAGATCGTCTGAAGTTCTGGCATACCTGCCAAACGATCCTGAACCGTTCGGGAGCGGGCACTCCCGAACTACAGAGGTGGGCCCGATGCCTTTCGGTATTCGCCCTCCCCCCAAGGGGGAAATAAATACCGAAACGGAGTTATGAAACACCCTCACCTGAAAAGTGGGGCACGGCGAGGGACAGGCCCTCGCCCTACGGTGGGGCGGCAGCGTTCGTAGGCGAGACCTCCCGGTCTCGATTTCTTCCATGCAGGCCCTCGCCCTACGGGGGAGATGGCGGCACTTGAAAAGCAAAGCACGGCGAGGGACAGGCCATCGCCCTACGGTGGGGGCGGCAGCGTTCGTAGGAGAGACCTCCCGGTCTCGATTTCTTCCATGCAGGCCCTCGCCCTACGGGGGAGGAGGCATCTGAAAAGCGAAGCATGGCGAGGGACAGGCCATCGCCCTACGGTGGGGGCGGCATCTGACGGGGGACGCGGAATGAATTGGGGATTACTGTCGGGCATGTTGCGAGGCCGCTGGCGCGCGATATGAAACCGCAAGATGCGGTGTCTCTAATTGCCGATATCCCTGCATACGAGAGGTGAGACAACTCTCCAAGATGCCGCTAACGAGCATTGTCCGTTCCGCTGGATATGGCGCAACGCCGGTTTTGAACAACTCCTCTATCTTCGCTATGAGGCACGCCGAATAGGTGACGTTCGGGGTAGGCGTTAATAAAAACTGCGTTGACACCGGCACAGGATTATTCTTCAACCGCGCGGCGAAGCAGTAGTCTCGCACCGCGCCGTTGAGCATGAGGAGCGTCGCTTTCAAGCCATCTTCGTAATAGATGAAGTAAGCGGACGGATTTTCGACTAGGGTTTTCAATGCGCCGCTGCCGAGCAGGTCTTGCGTTCTCCCATCCTCTAGCGTCAATCCGCACGGCGTATCGCTTCGGGAGAGCGCGGCTTCTAAGAGTTCGTGCGAAAACGCACCGGCTTCTTCCCAAACGGCATCACCTTCAAGCATTTGGACGGCATACACGCCGGTTTCGCCGCCTTTTCGGCGTTCGAGCATGCACTGCATCGCTTCCAAGGCGTGATAATCCATCGGGTCTGAGCCGCCTACGCCTACCATAAGCGCGCTGACTATCTCGGACTCCAGCGGCAATTCGACATCGGGCAGCCGCCACGTGACAGGGAGCGATGAGCCGGCGAGCAAGCCGAAACCGAGTCGCTGCGCATCGGCAACCATCTCCTGTGCTTTCTCGAAACTATAGGAGAGGTGCTTGTCGTTGAAGATAGGCACGGCGCGTCCATCTTCCTCAAATACCTTGACGCACGCCTTGAAAAATTCATATCGCGGGTAAAGCACCTGTCCTTTTTCGTTGGTGGGATACTCGCCGTGTTCACCGATGAGCAACACCGCATCAACGGCGAGTTTATCGCCGCCGCATCGGAGTGCTTCGGCGATGGTGGGATAGACAGCGAAGCCGAATTCACGGGCGCGTTCTTCCCCCTGGTCTCCTTCTGGCCGCTGATCAACGTAGAGAGAGACGATTTTCATATCTGGACGGTGCCACCTGCCTTCGCGCGGATAGCCGACGAGAAACCGGTCGGCGAAGTGTTGCGCGTGGGATAGGTAACGGTAAACGGTAGTGATAACCGCGATGCGTTGGGTAGCCATTAGTTCCTCCAAAAAGTCGACTCTTCTGTCGCTTGATAGACAATGTCAAGGTGCGGTGTTTCCTGCCGCGCGCCATCTGCAAAGAGACTCTCCACGCCTGCCGCTACGAGTCCTGTCGTTAGCAGCGTCCGTTCAACGGGATAGGTTGCCTTGCCGGTTATGAACATCTGCTCAACGTTGTTGACGAGAGGCGAGAAGAAGTTTGCCAACGTCGTCCGTGCGGGCGGCATTGGGAGATACATCTGCGTGGATAACACGGCGTTGTCGTTTCCGATGTAGGCGGCGAAGTTGAAGTCCTGCACCAATCCGTTCATTAGAATCATGGTGGATTTCAGTCCATCGCAATGTTCGTAGTGATACGCAATCGGTTCGGGGACAATCTCCTTCATTTCGTCTAACGTTGGGAACGTATTGTTAAACCCGGCGCGTGCCGGTGTCAGCGTATGACTGCGGCAGAGTGCAGATTCAAAGAGTTCGCGGGACCAGAGTCGGGTGTGGTGTGCCTCCCAAAACGCGTCGCCGCGGTATGCCTTCAGCCATTTCACGCCGGTTTCCCCGCCTTCGCGTCGTTCCACCATGCATTGCAGCGTCTCTAGTGCATGGAAATCGTAACTATCCACGCCGCCGTATCCGACGCACACTGCTTCAGTGACTGGGGTGCCGAGAGGCATCTCAATAGCGGGGGTGCGCCACGTTACGGGCAGCGAAGAGCCCGCCATGAACGCGAACGCCATTGATTGCGAGATGTCGTACATTTCACGCGCCCAGTCCCAGTTCCATGAAAGGTGTTTGTCATTGAAAACTGGCACGCCGCGTCCGCTTTTCTCAAAGACCTCCGCCACCTGCTTGAAATGTTCGTAGCGCGGATAGAGGCGTTGTCCCTTCTCATTGGTGGGATACTCGCCGTGTTCACCGATGAGGAGGACACCGTCCACGGCTAATTCTTCACCGCCGCGCGTCAACGTTTCCGCAATGGTGGGATAGGATTCCACAAGTGGGTAACGTTCTAGGCGTTCACCGCTCAAGTCATTTTCTCCTACCTGTTCCACGTGGAGGGAGATCAGATCCATCTTGGGATAATGGTGTCGGCTGTTCCAGCCGTAGCCGTCCAAAAACCTGTCAACGATGTGTTGCGCATGCGAGTATTTGTGGTAAATTGTCGCAATTGCGGCGATTTTTGGCCGGAATTGATAAGCTTCTCTAAAAGGCATAGTTTGTTTCCTTGTCATGCGATGTTCGCGGCGGACAGAGCCTCCGCGCCACGGTACGGTATCGTATTTTTTACGTAGGGCGAGGGCCTGTCCCTCGCCATGCAGCGATCGCGGGGGACAGGCCCCCGCGCTACGTTTCTTCATTGCGATCGCGGGGGACAGGCCCCCGCGCTACGGTAACGGGCGGTTTTCTTCACGTTCGCGGGGGAAACCCGCTCGGATGCGCGTGTGGCATCCGAGGGCCCCCGCGCTACGGTAACGGGCGGTTTTCTTCTATTCTCCCCATCGTTGGGGGCCGGGACCGGGTTGATGTTCATCACGGATACGCTTAAATTCTGCAGGCGAAGTGATGGCGGCTTCGGGTTGCTTCCGGCTGCGCGCGAGGAAGCCTGCTTCGGGTTGATACCCAGTCGGTTTGGAAGCGTCCTGATAGCGCGCGTCAACACTCCATCGAACCTGATTGCTGACGTTCGGGATGGAACGATGCGGTGTCAGATTCGTGAATAGTAGCACACTGCCAAAGTCAACAGGAACGATTACGGGTTCCACATCGGGTAGCGCATCCGGCGGAATGTCCAGATAAGGCTTGCCTTCGAGGCGGCGGTGCCGGAAAACGCCGTCGCGATGCGCATGCGGAATGACTTCCAGGCATCCGTTTTCTACCGTAGCATCGATGAGCGGAATCCAAATCGTAAGTTGCAACACCGTATCGCACGCCGGTTCCATATAACCTGCGTCTTGGTGCCACGGGACGAGCGTTCTGTCGTGTTCCGGGAGTTTTGGACGGACGCGATATGCGGGGTGACACATAATCTCAGGGCCGACAAGCGACTCGGCGATGTCCAATAGTTTTGAATTGACGAGTAAATCGAAGAGGGCAGGCCCCGTGTGCGCGCCGCTGAACAACTTCTGGAATACCACGGGTGATTGTTCCGTGATTTTCGCCAAGCGGGTATCAAACCCTTCCGTTTCAAACGGAGCGTCTAGTTTGCCGTTTTTATGGAGTTGTGTCGCGAATGTGTCGACAATCTCCTCGAATTCGGCGATGAGCGGGTTCAGATCTTCGGATGCAAGGGCGTTTTCTACGAGGAGATAGCCGTTGTCGTTGAAATTCTGGATTTGGGTATTGCTTAAGATCATAATTGCACCAATTCGATGAGGATGCCGTCCGGGGCTTTCGCGCAAACAACACCGGTAGCATCCGGGGCACTGATAGGTTTGGATAGAAATTCTACGCCGTTTCGTTTCAGGTTTTCCACCGTTGTTTCGATATCCTCTACAAAAAAGGTGAGCCAACGCACGCCTGCGGTGAACGCTTCGGTTGGCGTGGGCGGCGGCGATGCGATGTCCATCAGTTTGATGAGCGTGTTGCCTGCCTTGAGGCGCGTCTGCCGAAAACCTGTAGGTGCGAGGCCAACTTCGGTTGCTAGCGTTTCGGGAATTTCCAATTCTAATACAATCTCAAACCCTAACTTTTGGTGTTGACATACTCCCTCACGCTGAAGCGGCGGGATGCTGATAGTTAGAATCCCCGCAGCGGGTGAGCGGATTGTGCAGTCTCGGAACAGGTGTGTTCCTGCGACGATTGCTGGCGATGGCCAGTCTGACATCGTCTAATACAAAGGTTGATGTCCCAACCTTGAGGATATTAATGGCGGCGTTCACGTCTCTGTCGTGTTTTCGCTTGCACCCCGAACACTGCCACTTGCGAACGTTCAGTTCTATCAGTGCATCGAGTTGTCCACAAACGGAACAGGTTTTAGATGTCGGTTCCCATCTGTCAATGTAGACAACCTGCTTGTCATGCTTCGCGGCTTGGTGTTTCATTTTCAGGTGAAACGCATGCGGCGCGATGTCTGATACCTTGCGTCCCCAGAGGCGTTTCATACCTTCAAAGGTTAACGTCTCAAAGACAAGCGCGTCGTAAGTGAGCGCGAGGTGCTTTGCAAGTTTCCACTGATGGTCTTCACGTTGTCGGCGTATTTTCCGATGACACCTTGCAACGTCATGCCGCGCGCGTTCGCGGTTACCACTGCCTTTCTTTTTTGAGGACAGGGCGCGCTGCACTGTTGCAAGTTTGGATTGCGATTGCTGATAGAATTCAGGCGAGACGTGGCTCGTGCCATTGCTACAGGTGAACATCGTTTTGATGCCGAAGTCAAACCCTGCAGCATGACCTGTCTTGGGCGTAACTTCGGTTGCGACGTAGTCTGTAACAACGGAGAGATACACATCACCTAAACTGTCAACTTTCACGGTAACCGTTTTGACGTTTCCGCGTATCGGGCGCGAGAGATTAAATCGGTAGTGTTTACCCTTGATACGCACCCTATCGCCGTAAAATCCAATGTCGGGTTCGTTGACATCGTCCGGTGGCCAGTCACAAGCACCGCCACTGAATTTGTAGCCCGACGGTGACATCGTGAATGAGTAAGGTCTCTTCCACGATTTGAACTTCGGCGGCCGTTTGGCGATGCCGTTGAAAAACCGCTCGTATCCACGATGAAGACGCATTAGGATATCGCGCGCCGCCCAACTATCTAGTTCGCGCCAGCGCGCGAAGAAGTCGGGGTGCGCGTTGCGGAGTATCGTAAACTCACGGGACATCGCGTGGAAGTTCATATACGGCAAGCCGAGCGAATGACGCATACGCTGCCAGCCGAGAAAGTAGTTCCAAAGTTGGCGTGCCGTGTGCGTGTGTTCAACGAGATGTTTCAGCCGTTTGGAACGGAAAAGTTTGTATTTCGTCGTTTGCATTGTGTTACCCTGTGCCATGTGATGCCCGTTTTCTAAATCGGGTGGCGAGAGCGGCGGCACGAGCGTGCCGTTAGAAAATCTCTCGCCCACACGGTAACACACATTATACGCAATTCGACATGAAAAGTCAATGTTAATCAACATGCCAACTCATTAGCGATTTCTACATCCCCAGAACAGCATGGGGTTGAAATCGGGGAGTTCAATAAAAGTTGAGGGATTCGGCGAAGTTACTACATGTAATGGCGATATCCACTGTAGGATGTGATAGGTTGAGCACGAGTTTTTATCTCCTTTGAGGATGTCGGGGTTACAACCCCCGCCTCCCGGGGATGCAGAAGATTGCTTCCCGAAATTGACCAAGGGGCCGCGCATCGTAGATGATGTCTACCGGGATGACAATCCGTTCGGAATGTTCAACCTGCATCGCAGGGATGGGGATGGAAAAATCGATATGTCCATTCCTCTTCGGTGGAATGGTTGTTTCTGCGTGCCCGATTTCTATCTCCCACTCCGTTGGAAGAATCGGTTGTGCAATCGCGATACGCGGTTCAGACGAGTGATTCGTGATGTCCACGCGCAATGCTGCAGTTTCTCCCGGTGCAACCTCTTGCTCATAAGGATAACAGCGTGCCCAATGTGCGTCCGTACCGTAGTTGGCGTGTTCCCAGGGGAAAAGCGCGGTATAGCATTTCTCGCGCTCGGCGAGGTTGCACAGCATCCACTCAATCTCTGCATCGGTAAAATTGAGAGCCGATTTGACGTGACAGTTGAACATGTGCGTCGGCTTGAGTTGTTGAATCAGGCGCAGACATTTTTCGTAACCGACACCTTCTCCTAACAGATTCCGATTGCCGGCGCAGTAATCGTCGATGCCTGCCATGGTGAAAGAATCGCCAGCGAAGAACATCCGCACGTCGCGTCCTTCAACGAGCAGTCCGCCGTGATAGTAGGTTTGCCCCGGAAAATGGTATGCTGTCATCGTGAATTCGTTCCACTGCCACGAATCGCTGTCCTGTGTGGTTCTGTCAATTCGCGCGATAACAGGCGAGATGCAGGGAATCCTGAATCCTTTCGGGTTTTCAATGACTTCTGCCACCACTGCATCCGTGAGCGTTTCACAAGGAAAAATCTCCTGAAATTCGGGGATGGCATTGACGTGGTCATCGTGATAGTGCGTTATCCAGAACTGCGTTACTTCTGAAATCTCGCGTTCGGCTTGCATCCGCTGAATCTGTTTGATAACGGCGGGCGCGCCGCAGTCCATCACGAACGCTTCACCTGTCTGGGAGATAATCAACCATGTTGTCCCGAAGTGTCGTAAGAATTCCGGCGGTGGTTTGCCTTCGCGAATTGGCATGTGGCCCGCGCGTCCCTCAAATTCGGTAAATAATTTTGGGAAGTAGTGCCGAAGTGCCGAGATAGCGACATATTTATCATAACATATCCCCAATTGCCGTTCAAGGTTATCTATTGCGCGCCCCGGGGTGTGCATCACGTTGCCGTGCGTTGGGATAAGTGCAGTTGGCTGGTTTTGGCGAATTTTCTCCAGACTCGCCATCACTTCTGTGCGTGCACCGAGGAACCCGTGGTAGCCGCCGATTTTCTGCGCGTTCACTTCTTCCGCTTTTTGGAGGCTATAGAGCTCCCAAAGTTTGCCATCGTCGTAAATCAGATCTCCGGAGAAGGCGAATCGTGCGTTATCAACATCGATGAGGTAGGTGACGCTTTCATCGGTGTGCCCCGGCGTTTCAAGCACACGAATTGTCGCGTCTCCCCACGCAAATTGTGAACCTTCGGTATAGGTATCCGTTACGCGGATGGAATTCGCAAGCATCAGGTGATGCGGCCGATAGTTATAGAGGTGCCAGCGGTGTTTTGCGTCGTTCCAGAACGTTTCTACCTTAGCGAACCACTGCTGTCCTTTCGCTGGCACACCGACGCGCGCATCGTTTGGTATCGGAAAACCGGCGACGTTATCGCGATGGTGGTGTGTAAATAGCACGTGCGCGACCTCGGCGATGTCCAATGCCGCGAGCGTCGTCTGCATCGCGCTTCCGCTCGGGTCGATGAGGAGCGCACGGTTTCCATCGCGGAGAATGCCGGTGTTGACATGTCCGTGATGAATGGAAAGATGTTGGCTGATTTGAGTCACACGGGTTTCCATTGGGTATCCTCACTAAAAGTGTTTCCTGTCGTGCGTTCGTGAGTTGGCGGGGGACAGGCCCCCGCCCTACGTTCTCTGGGGTATTTGTGAGATGGCGGGGGACAGGCCCCCGCCCTACGTTACCCCAGGGAATTTCGCATAATAGGTTTACGCTTCGGCGAACTGCGGACGGCCAAGGGCATCCGTTCGTCCTTGGCGTTTGTAGTGCGGGAGATGCCCACCTGCATCGGCGAGGATACGTTCCTGCGCGAGGGCAATCCGCGCTGCGCCTTGCGCGGCGATGTTGTCCTGACACGCGATGTCTGTCTCCAGATCGAACAGTCGAGTGTCGTTCTGGAAATCAACGCTGGAGAAATACCAGTTCCGCCGGTCTTTGTACCAGATAGAGTTGACATAACGACAGGTGAGATATTCCCGTGATTCAAAGCCGCTTTTTCCTTCAACGAGCGGCAGTAAACTCTGTCCTTCGATTTCGCCTGCAGGCGTGACACCACTCGCCGCCATCACGGTGGCAGGGACATCCAACGTATAGACGAACTCATCGCATGTCGTGCCGGCGTTGACACCGGCTGGATGGCGGACAATCATCGGGATGTCCATCGTGCCGGGATACATGAAGTTGGCGGGTTTGCCGGTGGCTTTGTCCGGATTCTCGGCGAAGTTCGTACCGTGGTCGCTGAGGAAAACGATGAGCGTGTTTTCCCGCAAACCGAGCCTGTCTATCGTGTCAACAAGTTTCCCAAACCACGTATCGACGAGGGTTACTAATCCTGCGTAGTTTGCCTTGACGCTAGGCAGGCGCGCCGTGAGTTCCTCGTCGGTGAGTGAACCGTAGGGGAGGTTGAGACAGATGGGCTCCCGGTCTTCGCGTTTCCCATATAAGTCGTAGTAGTGCAGGGGTGCTTCCCACGTTTCGTGCGGCGTGAAGCCGTCAACGTAGAGATAAAACGGCGTGTTCTGATGGTTATGCTCCACGAATTCAATCGCAGAGCGAAATAGCCTTGCGGCGGGCCACATCTCTTCTGGCCGTTCGGGTTGAACGTTGACAAGATGCGCGCGGACGCGTTCTGGGTTGCCGCGATAGCGCGAAAGTAGTGCCGGGTCTGCGTGTGCAGTCCCGCGATACCGGTCTTCGGCTTGGCCGCGCACGAATTCCCACTGCCGGAAGCCGCGCGTGAAATTCATCCCTGGCACGAAATAGTGCGGTACATCGGCGAAGAAGCCGGTGTGGTAACCGTTCCGCACGAGGGATTCGGCGATGGCGGGTTCATCCGATGACATCGGTTGCCAGCCGGGGGTGTAGACGTTATCCCACGGCACGGGTGTATAGGTGCTGAAAGGGAAAGCGCGTCTACCGGTATGTAGTGTGCGGCGCGTCGGAATTGTTGGCAGGCATTCCGGGTGCGCGTTCGTAAAACGGACGCTCTGTTCGGCGAACCGTGCCAAGTTCGGCGTATGGATCCAATCGTTACCGTAAGGGCTGAGATACGCCGTGCGAAGTGTGTCTGAAACGACGACGACAATGTTCCAGTTCATAAAGTTGTCCTCCTTTGTGTCCTAAGCCGTATAATCAAAAACTAGGACATCCTCAACGAGGGGCCGAATGTGTTCGCCTGCGACTTGACGGTGATGCGGGTGCGGGAGATAGGCATCGCGCGCCGCTTCATCGGCGAATCTGACGATGAAGCCGTAACTATAGCCTTGGCTTTTGCCTTCCGGGCTGTTGTTCGTGCCGGCGGTTATCGATGCGATGCCGGGAATTTCAGCAGCCATACCGTGCAGCGCATCGGATAACGTTTCCAGTTGCGCCGCCGTAATGCCATCTTTCAGTTTGAGTAAGACGATGTGTTCTACCATAGCGGTTCCTTCCTGAATAAAAATTTTGTGGAAATTGAGACACGTTTGTGATATACTTCTAAGTATCGCATAATTCACGTTTTTTATCAAGTAATTTGATTTAACAAAAGGAGATTAGAAAATGAAATCGATTGCTATTTGGACCTTCGTATTGATGGCTGCCACCTTGTTCACCGTTTTCAACGCGGAACCGGTGGAGGTCACCGATATAGAGGACAACAAAGGCGGCATCTACGCCGCCGTGGAATTAGAAGAAGGCGGGAAATTTTTCCACGACCGGGATTATACGATTACGCACATCCCGGAGGAATTTCTCGGTTTAACCCAGGTCTCTACGTCAGCCGACTGTCCGGGAGGACAGGATTACAAGTTGACGTTTGATATCGACCGGCCGGCGTATGTCTATACGGCGTGGGACAGTCGGCATACGCGTCCGGAAGAACGGGGACAAGATCCGAAGGATTGGTTCACGGATGCCTATACCGATACCGGGGAGACGCTGTTCCTCGATGCGCCGCATGATCCGACGGAGTATTTTATCTACAAATCCAACGAACCGTTTGAAGGAACGGTGGAGTTACTCGGCATCGACGAAGTCATCGGCGATCCGGTGATTATGTGGACTATCTTCGTTGAAGAAGGGACTTTGCCGGTGGATGCGGAGGGGAATTTAACGACGACGTGGGGACAGGTTAAGTCGCGTTAGCGCGTCCGCGTCATTACGAGGTTGCGGGTGGATTTTTCGGTGGGATGCGATACCATCGGAAGATCTGCCCGCGCTGCAACTACCTATTTGATAGGCCATAGATATGAAATTCACATCAATCGGTGAGACTCCCGCCTTGTTTGGGTTAACTCAATCGAACGCAAACAAGGACTTCACGCAAGCGGCTGCCTGGGGGAAGAACAGTTTTAACAACTGTTTCCCCGTTGCTCTCTTATGCTACATGCAGCACCAACATATCGCGCCGGTTTACTTGGCATTGGATGAAAATGGGGAGGTTGTCCATCAGAAAATTGCGGCAACTTCACTTTTTGGTATAGCGTATGATTCGACGCACATTTTCTTTGCTTTTGAGTATACTTATGGACAAAACCAGCGGTTTGTCAAAGGGACTTTGCCTCGCATCGATCTTGTCGTTATGGATCAAAGTCCTAATGCTGTGAATCCTTGGCTTCGCGCGCTTGAGATTAAACTGACAGCGTTGCCTGATAATTCAACGTGTCAGCTTTCCGAAGCAGAATATGGGTGTGAACTAGTCGCGCGTCCCAATACGATTGTCCATCTCACGCTTGAAATTGTGAGCGGATATGCTGAACAGCGACGCGAACTTTTAGATCGGTTACATCCTATTTCTGAACCCTGTTTCGATTGGGAATCAGAAGAGAATCTATTGGAATGGATGCCAGATATTCTCGAAAGGCTGCGGGAGTTGCTTCTTGCGAAAGTGGAGAATCAGACACCGTTAGTCGTCCAACCGATTTGGAAGACTATCGGGAAATCGCCTCGATTGCATGAGAACTGCTTGGATGTTTTCGTGTGGAGTGCGTCCGCTTTTGCAAAGTTGCTCCTAGATGCGGCAGAACAGCGTAATGCGACAAGACTATCACGAGCGCGACGTTCAGTTTTGTGGATGATGAAGATGCTCGTTGATTTCGCCCAAGAGGGGAAAATTGACCCGGGTACTGTGAGCGTGGGGTTTTCGCGACAAACTGACAAAGCGTTTGCGTTAAGTGGGAGGAAAACGCATCCTTATATGGCGTGTGCCGAACTTTCACACCCGCGCGTCCGAAAAACGGAGATTCAACAGATTATCTTGGGACACGGAGAGAAGTTGCTCAGTCCCGAACGGCGGTTTGATGCGATTCTTGCGAATTCGCCGGAACTTTTCACATGAGAAAAGGAACAGCAAATGCCTCTAAAATTCATTGATCTCTTTGCCGGATGCGGTGGCATGACACTCGGATTCCAAAACGCGGGATTTGAACCTGTCGCCGCGTTTGATAATTGGAAAGCTGCCGGCCAAGTCTACCGTGCCAATTTCGCGCACGAGATCCACGAACTTGACCTGGGTGACTGGCAGCAGTGCCTCGCAACGCTCACCTCCTATCCGTTTGACATGATTATTGGCGGCCCGCCGTGCCAAGATTTTTCGCACGCCGGCAAACGGAATGAAAACTTAGGGCGCGCTGCGCTGACGGTGAGTTTCGCGCAGCTTGTCGCGCACACGAAGCCGAGATGGTTCGTCATGGAGAACGTGGATAGAGCCGTGAGAAGCGAGAAATATCGCCGCGCCGTTGAGGTTCTCAGTGCCGCCGGGTATGCGCTAACGCAACGGATATTAGAGGCGAATCTTTGCGGTGTGCCGCAGAAACGGAAGCGACTTTTCCTCATCGGCGAATTGGAGACATCTCACGAAGGTTCCGTTGCGAGTTATTTGGATGGCAATTTGACGGTGTCCAAACCGCTGACGGTGCGGGATTATTTGGGTGATGGGTTTCTTGAGATTGAGCACTATTATCGGCATCCGCGCAACTATAGCCGCCGTGCGGTTTTTAGCATCGATGAACCGAGTCCGACGGTGCGCGGTGTCAACCGTCCGATTCCGAAGACTTACCGGATGCATCCAAAGGACACCGCGCCGATTTCGGCTGCGGTCCGTCCACTCACAACGTTGGAACGGAGTTATTTGCAAACGTTTCCGAGAGGGTTCCATTTCAGCGGCTCGAAAACCAATTTGGAGCAGATGATAGGGAATGCTGTCCCGGTAAAACAGGCGGAATATGTCGCGCGCTGCATTCGTGCCTGCCTTGAGAAGGGTGAAGGTGTGTTGAAGGGGAGGCAGTTGGATTTGTTTGAGGCGGCAGCCCCGGCGAAATTCATTGAACATCGAGACCAGGAGGTCTCTCCTACCGGAAGAAATCGAGACCGGGAGGTCTCTCCTACGGTGCCCTTACATTGAGACAGGGAGGACGCGCGATAGGAAAGACATCCGGCATGACAATTCGGCTAATAGATAATACACGCGCCGCCCGCGCATACACTTCCTGTCTTCTGCGTGACATCCCCGGCGACGCTGTTTTCTTCGCCTGCCTCGAATTCGGAGACGAGTTGCGTTACCTTCGCTGGCGGCGGCGTGATACCGAATTGGAGAGCGTCGTTTTGCGTAAAGGTGACTGTGCATCCGGTGAATACCGCAGTTGCACAGAGAAGAGCCGCTATGAGAATTACCGTGGTTTTCATGATTAAACCTCCACTTGCCGAAGATCGACCTGGTCCAGCGTGTTTGTGCCGATTTCCAGGCTGCTGGCAGTGTTGATATAGTTCGCTAGTTTGGAGACAGAGTTCAATTCCATCTCTTCGCGCTTCTGGTTGACCGTCTGAAGCACCAACACGTCGAGAATAACCGGGTCTGCGCTGACGAAGAGGGTGTTGAATTGCCACGTGCTATCGGCGTTGTATGTCGGGCCGTGGTCGAAGGAGGCGACGAGTCCGTCAACGATGTTCAGGATGAGTTTCTCCTTCAGCACTTTGTGTTGCAAGATTTCACCGACAGCGGGGTTGCAGTGAAGCGGTTTGGCATGGAATCGGCGCGTGTTATCAACGCTGCCGAAGGCGAGATTTTTGAGGCATCCGCTCACACCGGCTATTGCGTGATGTTTCAAGACCGGCACGTTAATCAGCACATCTACCATCTGCGTTACGATGCGGGAATAGCGGGAGCGGATGCTGCCGTTTTCGCGACGTGAGAAACTGTCCTTTTCGGATTCGTAGAATACTTCGTCGTCATAGCCGATACCCTCTGTATCCGAGGCGAGGATTCGGACATCGTCTTCCTCCAGCGTTATAGGATAACCCGCGTTAAGGAGATGGTTTTCAAACCGGTCCCAGATAAGCACCTGTTTTCGGAGCACGCCGGCACCGTAAAGTCCCTCAATAATTTTATCGACGATGATAGCATGCGTGCTGAGCTCGGGGCCGCCGAGGGGATTAATCTTGATGCCGACGATGTCGTCCGGTAGCACGATGGCGCGCCATGCCTCTTTGGCGGAGTCGCGTCCTGTGAGTTTCATCATCGCCTGGTCAAGGAGCTCGCTGACGACATCCTCGTTGAGGCGGTTGCCTTCCCAGACCTGCTTACTGATAGCTTCCACCACGGGTGTGGACGGTTGTGCTTCTCCGAGTTCTGGCACGATTTGCTGTCCGCCAATTTGCGCGAGGGCGGGTAGCGTGCTGAGCGCAACGCCGCCGATGGTGCCGAGTTGCGTTAAAAATTGCCGCCTGTCAAGTGTATCATCCCGTTGGCGTGCCATCTCTTCGCTGTCGGCAAGAATGTTTGCAATAACCGAGTCTTCTGTTTTCATATTTTCTCAACCTTTGTCCGATTCTGCCCTGTTGAAATCAGGCGAGCTCAAACTACAGAGATTTCGGCACTGTTGCGTTCTGGTGATTTCAAAGCACAGCCGTGCGGTGCTGTCCTCAGAGTTTGCCTAATTCCTCAATGATTGTCGCAGGCGGCACCCGGCCTCCCAGTCGGACATCCAAAAACTTCCAGCCGATTTTTCCCTCTTGTGTGAGGAGATAGGTTGTCGGGCGCGCGATGCGGTTGTTACCCGGGTCAACGACGTTATAGGCTCCAATAACCTCGCGTTCTGCATCAGCGAGCAGCGGGAATTTGATGCCGTGGTTCTGCGCGGTGTTTCGGGTAGCGGCTTTTCCATCGGAACTGATGGCGATGAGTTCCGCGCCGGCGGCTTTAATGGCTGCGTAGTTATTTTGCAACTCGCCGAGTTGCGTTCTGCAAAAAGGTCACCAGCCGCCCCGGTAGAAGACTAATACCACTTTTTGTTTCCCGATATAGTCGTTGAGCGCGTGCAATTTGCCATCGCCATTGGGCAATTCAAACGCTGGTGCTTGACTGCCGAGGCTCAAGCCTTCGCCCGGTTCCAGTTTCTCCACGACCTCTACTTTTTCTTCTACGGGCTGCGGCGCGGGTTCAAGTGCCGGTTCTTCTTCCTGCAACTGCGCCGCTTCAACTTCCGGTTCCGGTTCAACGGCTTCGGCTGCGGGTGTTGGTTGCACGGTGACTTCTGTCGTTCCCGTTTCCACGCTGCCTTCTTCATCTGTTGTGCCGCAATTCAGTCCCGCGAACAACAAAAACGCCAGCGCGAGGCAAGGTAATCTCTGCAGGAAACCCTGCAGAGATGTTAGAAGAGGCGTAACGGTTCGTAGCTGCTTCATCGCTGTGTTCTCCGTTTTATTCTGCTCCATGTCGTGGTGAGTTTATCAACCGGTTCCACGGCGGCAGCGGTTTGGACACCTTCGTTCATGATGTTGTCCATTTGCTCTTCGTCAAGGGCGATGTCGAAAAGCGCGACATCGTCGATGATGCCGGTGGTATACCTATCGTAGTGTCGCCCGATGTGGAAGACTCCTTCGGAGGTGCCATATCCATCTTTTTCGTTGAATTTGATTTCGCCCTCCATTTTGCCATCTACCCAGAGGGATGCCGTGCCGGTGCTTGCATCGGCTCTGCCGACGATGAAGTGCCACTTGTCGTCGCCGACAAAGGTGGTGCCGTCGGCTCGGAAGCTCGTTCCGGCACTATCGCGGAGATAGAGGGTTACCTGGTTCCGCGAGCCGTCGTCCCAGAGCAGATACCATGGGAGTGCCTGCGAGGTGTCCTCGTAGTTTTTTCCGACGAGTGCGCCGCCAACTTTGCTGCCCTTGAAATGGAGCGTAATCGTGAAAGAGGTTCCACCCTTGAACCCGACGGTGGGTGAATGCGGTACCTCTACCCAGTTGGCAACGCCGTCAAATTCGAGAGCTTTGCCGAATTTGCCATCAACCCACTTTGCACCGTGGATCTCGCCGTCATTCCCTTGTTCAGAGGAATCTGTAGCTGTGTTGCCCTTGCCTTCGTCAAAAAGCCACATTCCCATGATATTTTCGCTGTCAATGTTCGCACTGGTGTGCGGTGCGATGAGCCAAATAGCGATGAGACTTGCCAACGTTATTCGCAGTATGCGCATTTTGATTTCTCCTTTTTCTCAGATCTGGTAATAGAAATATGATACCATAGGTTTCACGATTTAAGCAAGTTTTTTTATGAGTGGGCAATTTAGTCATTGAAAATCAAGACCGGGAGAGAGTGCCTACGGTATTGCATCGAGACCGGGAGGTCTCTCCTACCGGAAGAATCGAGACCGGGAGGTCTCGCCTACTGGGGGGAGTCAAGACCGGGAGGGCGTTTGTTGAGAATTGATGAAAATTTTTGTTGACAGATGCCGTTTCTTTTGATAGAATTCGCGGATATAAACGGATTGATGGGAGGCAGAAAACGTTTTTATTTTCAACGATTCCTCACAAATGGCGAAGGCGCGATTTCTTGTTCCGTTGGTGGTTTTTGTATTTTTCTGCGAAATGGAAGTGGGTGCGGCGTTTGAAAATATTGGGCTTACCGCGCGGGCGATGGGTATGGGTGGTGCGTATTCAGCGGTGGCACGCGATACGAGCGCGCTGATATGGAATCCGGCAGGCGCGGCACAGATGTCCTCTCCCGAAATAGGACTCAGTTCCGTTGAACTCTACGGTTTGCTGAGTTATAGTTTTGTCGGCTGGGCGCATCCGATTCGGTTGGAGCAAACGGTAGGCGCGGCGGTGCTGAGTTCAAGCGATACGGAAGGCATCTCGCAGGAACGCGTTGTTTTGCTCTCAGCTGCCACGCGTATGCCGAGGGTTCCGCTGCATGTCGGGATTAACGTCAAGTCCTTTTCGACTTCGGTTAATCTGGCACCGGGGGTGCGGCTAGGCAGCGGTGCGGGTTGGGGGATAGACTTCGGGCTGCAGTCTGCGTTAAAAATCCACGTAGGCGCGCTGAAAATCGGGCTGGTGCTTCCGAATTTGCTATCGCAAGTCGCTTACGAGCGCGAGGCGGCAGAACGTTACAGTGAATCACTTTTGCGGGAATGGCGCATCGGCGTTGCACTGATGGGCGATGCTGGCTTAGTCGCCGTTGAGGTGGCGAACGGGCATCCCTTAATCGGCGGCGAGTATCGGTTTAATTCAGGAGATAACACGTTCGCCGTGCGGTTGGGATGGCGATTGACTGAAGGAGTGTCCCGTGGGCTTACTGCCGGGTTTGGCTATCACGGCGGCGATTTTGCGCTGGATTATGCTTTTGTGAGCGGGGCATCCACAACGCAGCGTTCGCTTTTTTCGGTTAGGATTTTCTATTGAAAACTACCTGAACGCAAAGCACACGAACAGTTCTGGCAATCTGTCCTTACCGTGCCTTTGAGAGTTGTCAGGGAGGATTTCTCTATCCGCTCGCAGTGTTTCTTATTTCCGCAAGATGCATGACAACAACTCACTATCTACAGACGAATGGGCAATCCAAAACGGCGATGCCGCTATTTCTTCCCTGAGGTCAGCTGCTAAAAAGAAGTGGACGTAATTCGGCGTGCCGAGTGTGAAATTGTCACCTGCCTCTAGCGTCTCGTAGTCGGAAGCGAATTGATGGTAGTTGTCATCGTAAGTGGATTCGTAACTGTCACAGAAAGAATCGAGAATTTGCTGAGATAGGTAGAAATATCCGTTTGGCGTTAGTATTCGAGCGATTTCTGCCAAAAAAGCGATTCGTGCTGCGCGGTGTGGGATATAGCAGTAGGTTTTCACCAAGAACGCCGCGTCAAATGAGGCATTGGGAAACGGCAATGTCGGCGGTTCGTAGCGGAGGAACGTTGCGCTGCAGTCACGTTGTTGGGCGAATTGTTGTGCTTGCGCAATCTGTTCTTCTGCGACATCAATGCCGGTGGTGGCATATTCTTGTTTCGCGAGTGCAAAGACGAGCCGCCCCGTTGCGCAGCCGATGTCAAGGCATCGGCTACCTGCCGGGAGCGCATCAACGAATGCCTGTTCGGTTTTGGAGAGCCCGTTGTCCGCTTCGTTGCTGCGTTGGGAGAGTTCTTCGGGGCGGTTGAACCATGCCTTTACGGAGTTGCGCAGGGATTGGGATTCCGTGTTCACCTTATCATCTTCAATAGAGGCATGGGCACTATTTTTCGCCGAATTCTCGCGTTGCGGTTTGCTGAGCACGGCGTGCTTTTTCACTTTTTTGTTCCTTCTGCGCGGCGGCGACGCTCAATGCGAGTGCGTCGAATTTACCGGCGAGTGCGTCGATTCGGATTTCAAGTTCCTTTTTCGTTTCGGCGACGCTGTCGGCTAAAGCGGCGAGTTTGCGTTCCATCTCTGCTTTTGAGACGTTGCTATCGGCGGCGAGTGCGTCAAATTTGCCGGCGAGCGCGGCGAGTTTGCGTTCCATCTCCGTTTGAAAGAGAGCGACATCGGTGGAGAGATGGTCGAATTTCTCAGAGAGAAGGTTAAATTTGTCGGCGAGTGCCTCGAATTTCGCTTCAAGCTCCTCTTTCGTTTCGGCGACACTGTCGGCGAGTGCCTCGAATTTCGCTACCATCTCCCGTTTGAAAAGTTCGACTTCCTTAGTGAGGTTGTCAAATTTGGCACCGAGCGTGTCAAACCGGCTGTCCATTATGCGATTCGTTAAGGCGACGTTTGCCGCCACGTTGGCTATCTGCTCGGTGAGATTCTGATGTGAAATGTCCAGTCTCTCAGCAAGCTGCTGATAGGCAGCCTTCAACTGTTCAACAGCATTTCGCTGCGAATTCTCCATCTGGTCCATCCGATTGGACAGTTCATCATGAGAAGTTCGCTGCGAATTCTCCATCTGGCTCAACTGATTGGAGAGCTCACCGTGAGACTGTTGCTGCGAATTCTCTGTCTGGTCCAGCCGACTGGAGAGTTCGGCATGAGAAGTTCGCTGCGAATTCTCCATCCGGTCCATCCGATTGGACAGTTCTGCCCGCAGATTTTGAAATGCCGCCTCTATCCGCTCGGCGAAATTCCGTTGTGAATTCTCCATCCGGTCTAACCGATTAGAGAGTTCGTCTTGTTTTCGTTTTCGGTTCCACAGCCATGCTGCGAGTAAGGCGATGCCGGTGGCGATGAGGGATGTGAGGATGCCCGGCAGCATTTCTACGAGAAACGTGTTCATAAGAGATTCCTCCTTTTTTTGTTTAAGGATAGTATACCGTGAAACTTCAGGAATGTCAAGCGATATTTTCGGTTTATCAGCGGCAGTCCGTTTTCTGTTCTGCGTCTTGCCGGTCTCGGCGTGCTTTTTCGGTATTCTGCGCGGCGGCGACGCTCAATGCGAGTGCGTCGAATTTACCGGCGAGTGCGTCGATTCGGATTTCAAGTTCCTTTTTCGTTTCGGCGACGCTGTCCGATAAAGCGGCGAGTTTGCGTTCCATCTCTGCTTTTGAGACGTTGCCATCGGCGGCGAGTGCGTCAAATTTGCCGGTGAGTGCGGCGAGTTTGCGTTCCATCTCCGTTTGGAAGAGGCCGACATCTGCAGCCAGCCGGTCGAATTTCGCCTCAAGTTCCTTCCTAGATAGGGCGACGGTGACAGACAATGCCTCGAATTTCGCCTCAAGTTCCTTTTTCGTCTCGGCGACGCTATCGGCGAGTGCCTCGAATTTCGCTACCATCTCCCGTTTGAAAAGTTCGACTTCCTTGGTGAGGTTGTCAAATTTGGCACCGAGCGTGTCAAACCGACTGTCCATTATGCGATTCGTTAAGGCGACGCTTGCCGCCACATTCGCTATCTGCTCGGCGAGATGCTGATGCGAAGCCTCCAGCCGGTCCAGCCAATTGGAGAGCTCGGCATGAGAGTTTTGACGCGAATTCTCCATCCGGTCTAGCCGATTGGAGAGTTCGTCTTGTTTTCGTTTTCGGTTCCACAGCCATGCTGCGAGTAAGGCGATGCCAGTCGCGATGAGGGATGTGAGGATGCCCGGCAGCATTTCTACGAGAAACGTATTCATAAGAGATTCCTCCTCTTTTTTGTTGGTTAAGAGTAGTATATCATGAAACTTTAGGAATGTCAAGTGGTTTTTTGGGTTTATTGGGATTCGGTTAGATTTTCGTCATTTTTGGCATGGCGAGGGACAGGCCCTCGCCCTACGGTAGCGGGGACAGATTGAGATACATACGGTGAGGGACAAGCACCTCGCCCTACGTTCGTAGGGACAGATTGGGATATAGCGAGGGACAAGTCCTCACCCGACAGGTGTTGTTCTAAGTTGCGTGTCCGATGAGTAATATCGCCGCGGGGAGCGATGTCGCTTCTGCCTTCGCGAAGGCACGGGCAATGCACCCAATATCCCCCTCGGTCTCCAGCATTTCGTAAGGCAAACGCCACGCTCTCAACGTCGGTTCAAGGAAGGTGGCGACAGAGTCTATCCACTGCCCCTCGGCATCGCGATTGTGATACCCGCGATACCCAATGAAGATTACTACCGGCACCTGCATGTTGACGACAGTGCCACGGATCGCGTCGCCAGACTCTAAAAAGCCGGTGTTTTGGATGATGATAACGGGCTGCTTGCCGCCGACGTATAACCCGGATGCAATGGCGAATGCCTCGCCTTCGCGCGTCACCGTGATGACTTCAATGTCGGGTTCTGCACGCAGGCGTTCGTATATCAGCGCGCTGCCGTTATCGGGAACGCCTACGGCGTGCGTGATGCCCTGTTCTTTTAATGCGTTAACGATGTTTTGTGCTGATGCCATTTTTTGCTCCTATTAGCGTCTTATTGCGGTTAGGAATGGGCGGATGTGGACATCCGCCCTGACTAGAGATTGCGCATCTACTGCCGCCCTTCAACTAATGCATCAACTACCGTCGGATCGGCGAGGGTGGAGGTGTCACCCAGGTCGGTGATGTCGCCTTCGGCGATTTTGCGGAGGATGCGCCGCATAATCTTCCCGGAACGGGTTTTCGGCAACGCTGGCGTGAACTGAATCTTGTCGGGCGTAGCGATGGGCCCGATGTGCTGACGCACCGCGAGTTTTATGCCGCTCGCCACTTCATCCGATGCAGATTCGCCTGTCATTAGGGTGACATACGCATAGATGCCTTGTCCCTTAATATCGTGCGGGTATCCGACTACCGCGGCTTCTGCCACCGCAACATGTTGTCCTACCGCGCCTTCTACTTCGGCTGTGCCGAGCCGATGCCCAGAGACGTTCAACACGTCATCAACGCGGCCCGTGATCCAGTAGTAGCCGTCCTCATCGCGCGTCACGCCGTCGCCTGTCATGTAGTAGCCGGGAAACCGCCGAAAATAGGTATCAAGAAACCGCCCGTGGTCTCCGTAAACAGTGCGCATGATACCGGGCCACGCCGTTTTGATACAGAGATACCCTGTGGCGGGATTGCCCTCTACTTCGTTGCCTGCCTCGTCCAAAATTACCGGTTCGATGCCGAAGAAGGGAAACGTCGCAGACCCTGGTTTCAGCGGCGTTGCCGCGGGCAGGGGAGTCATCAGAATTCCGCCTGTTTCGGTTTGCCACCACGTATCAACGATGGGGCATCGCTTTTCGCCGACGGTGTTGTAATACCAGAGCCATTCCGGCTCCTTAATCGGTTCGCCTACTGTGCCGAGCAATCTGAGTGAACTTCTGTCATACTTCTCGACGCACTCATTGCCTTCCTTCATCAAGGCGCGCAGTGCTGTGGGTGCGGTGTAGAAGATGTTAATCCGATGTTTCTCGACAACCTGCCAGAACCGTCCGAAGTCGGGATAGTTCGGCACGCCTTCAAACATGACGGTAATGGCGCGGTTTGCCAGCGGGCCGTAGATAATGTAAGAGTGCCCGGTAATCCAGCCGATATCTGCTGTGCACCAGTAAACATCGCCTTCGTGGTAGTCAAAAACCTGTTGATGCGTGTAGGCTGCATAAACGAGATAACCGCCGGTGGTGTGCAATACCCCTTTCGGTTTGCCTGTGGAGCCGGAGGTATAGAGGATGAAAAGCGGTTCTTCGGCATCCATGGGTTCAGGTGCGCATTCGGCATCGGCGGTTGCCATCGCTTGGTGCCACCAGACATCGCGCGCGGCATCAAAGTCCACCGCGTCGCCGGTGCGTTGCACGACGATAATCTTCTCAATGGAGGGACATTCGGCGACGGCCGCGTCGGCGTTCGCTTTCATCGGGATGTCACTGCGTGCTCCTCGCATGGCGGTATCCTGCGTTATCAGCATCTTGCACGCCGAGTCGTTAATCCGGTCGCGGAGGGATTCCGCCGAGAACGCGCCGAAGACGATGGAGTGGATGGCACCGATGCGCGCGCATGCCAGCATCGCAATCGCTAATTCCGGCACCATTTGGAGATAGATGCACACCCTGTCGCCTTTGCGGATACCCTGCGTTTTTAGCACATTGGCGAACTTTTTCACCTCGGCGAGGAGTTCGCTGTAGGTGAAGTGCTTATCTTCGGTGGGAGAATTGCCTTCCCAGATAATTGCTGTGGCATCGCCGTGTCCCGCTTCAACATGCCTGTCGAGGCAGTTATAGCAGGCGTTGAGGGTGCCGCCTTCAAACCATTTGATTTCGCCGTTGACAAAATCGTAATCGCGCACGGTATCCCATTTCTGATACCATGTTACCCGTTCTGCGATGTTTGCCCAAAACGCCCCCGGGTCTTGAATGGATTCGGCATATTGCGTTTGATATGCTTCGAGACTGCTGACGTGCGCTGCACCGATGGGATACGCTGTCTCTGTCGGTGGAAAAATGTTGTTGTTCATGATTTAGTTCTCCTATGTTTGCGGGGGACAGGCCCCCGCGCTATGTTTCTAACTGGGCAAGAGCAGGTGCTCTTGCCCTACTACGTTTGCGGGGGACAGGCCCCCGCGCTACGGGTTTGGAACGTTTTTGATGTTTGCGGGGGACAGGCCCCCGCGCTACGGATTCGGAACGTTTTTGACCGGGCATCGAGACCAGGAGGTCTCTCCTACCCTCCGCGATATGTTACAAGAACGTTTTTAGATTATCATAAGATGCTAGAATTGTCAAGCAGGATGTCCTCGATAAATGCTGTTTGCAATCGCGCTATCTCATCCGTAGCGCGAGACGGTAACGGCGACAACATCCATTGTCATTGCGACGAGCCAGTGGATTGCGGCACCATAAAGAAAAGAGCGCGTCTCCAAAGCAAGCACGCCGAGTAGCACACCGGCAAAGATTGAACCAATCGCCTCCGGCATGGGTTTGGAATAGTGCAGGACAGCGAAAGGAATCGTCTGGATGAGGATGGCGTAATTTCCGAATCGTCGTTCCAGTCCGAAGAGCATGAATCCGCGAAAGAAGAATTCCCACGAGAACATGTAAACGCCGTAAGCGAGTTGATAAAGCAGGAACGCCTGCCAGTTTGCATCGACAGCCTTGCAAAGCGGATATTTCTCGCGGAAAGGCGGATACACTAGCACCGCGCCAATGACGACCGGTATCATGACTAGCCACGCCGCTCCTGTCACACTCCAGCCGAGTTTCTGATTGCCCAACCGACATCCGTAATCGCGGAGCCGCGCTGGCGTTCCATATTTAGCGACGAGCGCGGGCAGGCAGAATAGCGTAAGTCCTGTAGTCAAAAACCAGTAATAGTAAGGATGACTCTCTGGGAGCGGGAGATTTTCAAAGAACGTGGCGAAGTGCATCCGGAAGACTCGTGTGCGGCTGTAAGCCCGGTGCAATGTCAAAATTAGTGCTGAAGCGAGCAGAATGAGTGTCGCCTGCCGTTCCCATCCGTGCAGATATTTTTCTCGTAATCTTTGGAGATGCAAATTCACATTTCACCTTGACATCCTGTGCATTTTCGGGTATTATATCACAATGGGCATTTTTATGAAAGGTTTGGGACGATGAGCGAACTTGAAGGAATCAACCGCATTTTAATCGTCAGGCTTGCGCCGCTCGGGGAAACGGTTTTGACAACGCCGGTTATCCGCGCGTTACGAAACCGATTTCCCGATGCCTACATCGCCTACATGGCGGCACCGACGCGAGAGGATTTGGTATCGGCGAACCCGCATCTGGACGCGGTGCTAACCTATCCGGCTTCGGTACCGAAACTGATGTATCGACTCGTTCGGGAGAGATTTCAGATGGCGGTGGTGCTGCAGCCGACGTTTCGATTGGTGTTACACACCTTTCTCGCGAGAATTCCGTTTCGTGTGGGGTTTGAGACGAACACTGGCGGGAGGAGATTGCTCAGCGTCGCCGTGCCGAATAACACGCATCAGCATGAGACGCGGCGTTATCTGGATGTTGTGCGCGCGCTCGGCGTTGAAGGCGAATTAGATGATGAACCCGAAGTCTTCGTGAGTGACGCGGCGCGGGGGTGGGCAAATCGGTTTCTTGAAAAACAGAAGATTGATGACGGCAGAGCAGTTATTGGGCTTAACCCGGGTGCGGCGACGACGTATCGCCGCTGGCAGAGCGAAAATTTCGCAATTGTCGGGGATAAATTGCGTCAGGTTTATGACGCGCATATCGTTATTACGGCGGGACCCCGAGAGGGGGAACTTGCGAATCAGATAGCGAATCAGATGGCGCGTCCGCCTGTTACCGTTAATAACACAACGCCGATGCAACTCGCCGCGCTGCTGCAACGGTGTCGCCTCTACATTAGCAATGACACCGGTCCGATGCACTTAAGCACTGCGGTGAAAACGCCGACTGTTGCGCTGTTTGGTGCGTCAAACCCGTTGCAATGGGGGCCGCCGTGGGAGAAGCATACAATTATCGCACGCGAGGGGTGTCCGTTCATGCGGACGCTCTCGCCGAAAGCGTGGGATGAACATGCCGAAATCGCACGCCAAAACCTCGCGGCGATTACGCCGGCCGCGGTGATGGAAGAAGTGGAGAAGATGAAATGGTGAACGCCGAAAAAGAACGGGTTATCCTTAACGCCTTGAAAAATGTTCGCGCTCGAATGCATCGGCAAGTCCTTTTGCAAAAGATGACAAGCGCGGTATTTTGTGGACTCCTGTTGCTGGCGATGCTGTTTGTGATGAACCGTTTCGTCCCGCTGCCTATCTTTGCGGACGAGCACGGGGGACAGGCTCCTGTGCTCCGTTACGTTGGCACGGTTGGATTTGCGCTGCTCGTCGTTTTGGGGGCAGGCGGTGTGGGTATCTGCCTCAGTTTCAGGTGTCGAAAGGATTTACGGACGGTGGCGCGCAGCGTTGACTTGCAGATGGGGCTCAAGGAACGGTTGGGAACGGCGTATGAATTAATAGATACGATGGCGCGGGCCAGACCTTCGCCCGGCGGGGAGGAGAGTGCCGGCGGTTTTGCGTATCTCCAAATCCGAGATGCCGCGAACGCCGTTTTGGAGTGCCAAGCCCGCCTGCACACGGCTTTTCCGTATCGCGTGCCCGGCATCCTAAAAGCGTTTCCGATACCACTGCTGTTCATCGCGCTCTCTTTTGCGGTGCCGTTGCGCTATGATGTGCCGTTGCCGCTCACTGCCGCGCAACAGAACGCAGTCAATGCCGCGGTGCAGAATCTTGAAAAGATGCAGGCGGATGCTCCAACGCTACAAGCGCAGATTCGTGAAACGGTGGACAACTTGAAAACGGCGAAGGATGTGCGCGAGGCGCAGACGCAGTTGAGTGCATTGAATGCCGCAGTGCGCAAGCAAAAGATGGAACAGAACGCTGAAATGGAGGCATCTATCGCCGATGCGACACACGCGACCCCGCGCTTTAAGGGGATGAATGCCGAACGGCTTGCGGCGGAATTGGAGGCACTTGCGGCGCAACCGGTGCTATCCGCTGAACTCCAAGCCGAACTCGCTGAACTTTTTGCGCGTTTGGCGAAAAGTTTACCAAACACGCCGCTGGCAGAGATGCAAGGCAAAGGCGTATCAGCGGAGACTTTGCGCGACATTGCCGAAATCCTCCGAGAGGCGAAGGCATTCACGCAGCTGGCGCGATTAGAGGCGCAACTAACGGCAAGCCGAAAGGAGCTCGCGCTGGCGAGTATTGACACCGCAACCCCTTCCGGCGGTGTGGCGAATAGCGATGGCGCGCCGGGACAAGAATCGGGTGATGCCGAAGTGCAAGGCACGCTTGAAACGGCGGCAGAGACATCGCCTGCGCGTGAGGAAGGGGTGTCTAAAGATCGAGAGAACGCGGGGGACAGGCCCCCGCGCTACGGTGACGATGCGTCGCTTCTGACAGGTGACGATGCGTCATCGTTGCAAGTGAATGGGGAGCCGTTGGTGCTCACAACGGAGCCTTCGGCGGAGTCGCAACGCTTCTCCAGAGTCTTCACCGGTGAAGAGGTGCTAACAGGAGATAGCGACTATCCGCTTTTCAGCGATGTGGTGCTAAATGCCAAGCGGGAGTATGCGCGAGCGATTGAGAATAACCGAATTCCGATGCGGTATCAAGCGCAGATTCTGGCATATTTGGAAGCGATTGCGAATGAGAAATAACCTGATTAAAATCGTTATGACTGCCGGCATCTTTGCCTTGCTCTATTTTCTTTTGAAACATTACGGCGTGACAGATGCCATTCGCCTAGAAAACGTGCCGAAGATTAAAACTTGGGTGGCGGGTTTTGGCGCGATAGCACCGCTGGTTTACATTGGACTTTATCTCGTATCTACCGTCTTTTTTCTCCCTGGCACGCCGGTTACCGTGCTCGCAGGAATTGCCTTCGGACCGGCGTGGGGTGTCTTTTACGCCTCGGTGGCTTCGATTATTTCTGTCTCCTGTGCGTTCCTGATTGCCCGTTACGCGGCACGAGAACTTGTCGAGAGTTGGGTGGTAAACAATCCGCAGTTCCGCAAAATTGATGCGCAGGTTGCGCGGCAAGGCTGGCGTGTTTTGATGTTCACGCGTCTCGTGCCGCTTTTCCCGTTTAACCTGCAAAACTACGCCTACGGCTTGACGAGCATCCGCTTTTCGACTTACCTGCTTGTCTCGGCGATTTTTATGTTGCCGGGGACGACGGTGCTGGTGCAACTCGGCGGTGCGTTTGTCAGCGGTGAGGGAGAACTGGGAAAGACGATGGTTTATCTCGGCATCGCGGGATGTCTGTTTTTGTTGCTGTCCTTGGTTCCGAAGTTTTTGCGGAAATGGCAGCGGGATTTGTGAGGGTTTTTTTATGCCGTTTTTTATACCGTAGCGCGGGGGCCTGTCCCCCGCGATCGTGCTTGGCGAGCGACAGGCCCGCGCCCTACGATGATAAAAAAGACCTCTTACACCGTAGCGCGGGGGCCTGTCCCCCGCGATCTCTACGCGCGCGATAACCCCAGCGAGGGACAGGCCCTCGCCCTACGATAGGAAATAAAACCACAAAAAAATCCTTGACAAAAACGCCAAAATAAATTAACATTAAAAACATCCTGCGACATGTGATTTTAATTTGACATTCCGCAGAAAATGTGGTATACTATTAATGTATCTGGTGCAAAAATCTGTCAACTCGACCTGGTTGAGGATAGAAATATGAAAATTCTAACGTGTTCTCCCGACAATTCCATAACCGCGGCACCGCCGCCGCGCCGATCACACGCGCCGCATCCGTGCGGGGGGAGTCTTGCATCGAGACTGGAAGGTCTCTCCTACGGGGACACACCGGGACCGCGATGGCGCGCCGACGATGCTGATGCACCAGAGATAAGGATTACCCCCCCCCCCCTACACATACATTAACTGTTCCACAGTTCTCTGCAAGCGCAGACAAACCGAACACCCTCTTGGACACCGCTCCCGCAAAAGAGCCCCCAAGGGGCTATTTGTGTTGCACTGCATACCCTCTTGGACATCGCTCTCGCAAAAGAGCCTCCAAAGGGCTATTCGCGTTGCACCAAAATGACGATGACAGCGCGATTGCAAACCGCGCCGCCAGGGGCTGCGTCAGTCCCTGAAGTCAAAAGGAGAAATGTTTCATGAAATTATTATTACGCCTCGGCAGACCGCCCTGCCTCGCGATTCACGTGTTAGTGCTGCTCGCGTGCTTTGCCTGCTGGGTGCCAAGCGCGGCAGCCCAGAACAGCCCGCCGGACCACCACGGTCGAAATCAGACAGTGTCCGAAAATGTTAATACTGTCACTGAGTTGGAGTTTGCTGTACGGGATGTTGATGCACAAGACACAGCTAGAAGTTATGTCCTCGTCATTGGGAACAATGACGATGCTGAGGTCTTTAATATTGTTGACGCAAATACTGCCCTTGCAGAGTTGCAAGTAGCCTCCCAATTCAGGTTAGATTTTGAGAAGCCCGTAGACAAGCAGGTACCGGGAGCTACAGGTGAAGATGCCGGTGTCGCAAAAAATAACGTATACGTCTTTACCCTCACGGCGACGAGCGGCGCGGGTGCTCGGGCAATGTCCAGCTCAGCGACGTGGACGGTTACAGTCACCAATGTGGTTGAGCCACCGGGGCGTCCCAAAAGTCTGGAGGTGTTGAGGCCATGGGATAAACCGAATCTACTGATTGTAAAATGGAAGGAAGGTGATCCTCCGGAAATCAACTACGTCATTAGCACCCCTCCCGACACAATGCACTACGTTGTTCAGTATCGTGAAGCGGGGAGCAGCGGCTGGCCCGGCGAGAATGTCATCTACCCCACCGACAGGAAAGAGAAGAGTGCCACGATTACCGGGTTGAGCGCGGGGTCCAACTACGATGTTCGGGTGCGTGCGATAAACGACGAGGGCGAAAGTCAGTGGGGAATAAAGACGGACGCGATGACTGCAAACAACGCCGCTCCCACCTTCACAACAGGTCCGACGACGTTTACCGTCAACGAAAACACTCCGATAACTACACCGGTGACGACTCTTGAGGCTACCGATGAGGATGAGCCCCCTACCGATGCGTATGAGCCCGATGCTGTCACTTACACCCTCGGCGACACCGCCGATAACGAGGCGTTTAAGATTGATGCAGATGCAGATACTGGTACTGGCATCCTGTATTTCAAGAACGTGCCGGACTTTGAGAATCCAGCAGATCAGGCTGTTGAAAATATGATAGACCCGGCACGAAACAGGCCCGCGGGAGACAACGTGTATATCGTGGCTGTCACGGCGACGAGTGGTGAGGGTGAGCGGCTGTTGGAAGAAACGCAGTGGCTGACCATCACCGTCGCCGATGTGAAGGAACCGCTAGTTGAGCGGTTTACGTTGGTGCCGCCGCCTTCGGGGATATGGACACCGGGGAGTGAGATCCGCTTCGAGGTCACGTTTGACGATGATGGGGTTGACATTCCGGCGAACTTGTCCCGGGAAAATCGTCCGTTTCTCACGTTCTATTTAGGCGAGAGGACGGCGGCGAATAGTCGGCGCGCCTATTGGCAAGAACGGCGCGATGGGAATTCCACTATCGTCACTTTTGCTTACGAAGTGCAGGCGGCCGATTTCGCGACGGCTATCACGGTGGACGAAGAACTGGGCATCACGGTGCCGCCGGGCGTGCAGATTCGGAATGGTGCGGGTGCTGCTGCGGCGACAACACCGGTTCCTGACGCGGAGGATCCGAGGGCATCGGCGGGGCAGTCGCGGCTTGATTTCCCGATGTCGCAGCCCGCGCGTCAGACAGGCGGGGGTGCGCAGCCGGCACCGTCGCCGGTGCTGACGCAAGATATCTTCGTCGGTGTGCCGCTACTTATTCCGGAGACGGTTGACGAGAAGTTCGCCGCCTCATCGGTGCCGCGCACACCGCTTATCTTCAACGAATTCGGCAATGGCACAGATGCTATCAACGACTGGTTGGAACTCCGCAACGTCACTGGTGCCGCGGTCTCTCTGAAAGACTGGGAGCTCAGTGTCGTGCAGAATGGCGAGAAGAAAGATGTCTTGCTCATCGTGTTTTCAGATGTGAGTGTGCCGGCAAATGGCTTGCTGTTGATAACCCACAGCGCACCGGCAGATACCCGGCTCGCCGCTGGAGATGACATTGCTAGCGATGGGAAGAACGGCGGGTTAGCGCATCTGACTCTTGTCAATTCGGGGCTCGCGTTGCCGGATGATGGGAAGTTCCTGTTGATTCTCCGGAACGCGAAGGAGAAACTCGGTAAGAATGAGGCGTTCGTCGATGTCGCCGGGGGCGGCGGCAGCGGCACTGATGCATTCATCCGCGATCGGACAGGGAACTATGATACGCATGTCTGGCCCTTGCAAGTGCTTGACGCACCCGGTGCTGACACTGAAGATGCTCTCGGTTCAGGCAAAGTCTGGCAGCGCGCGAAGGCGGACATTGTGGGTTACCACAAGGATGCATGGATGGAAGCGGCGTTCACGGGTTTAGGGTATGACAGGCAGGTCTCCAAGTCGGCGGCGACAGCGGGCACGCCGGGGTATCCAAACGGCGCAGCGAAAGAGACAGCCGCTACACCGAAAGGGAGTGTCACTATCAGCGAAATCATGTTCGATTCGGGTGGTGGCACGCTGCCGCAATGGGTAGAGTTGTATAATCGTTCCAAAACCGAAGTATTGAATCTCAACCGTTGGAAATTGGAGATTCAGAACGTCGATTCGGAAGACCTCATCGGCCGCCCGATTGTGACGTTAACGCTAGGGGAGAAACTGCTTCAGCCGAATCAGACGGTGCTCATCGTGGCAGGGAATGCGCGTGCTTCATCAAGTTCGTATTTGCCAACTGACCGGATTTACAATCTGTTTGAGTTGCATCAGAAGAATCTGCGCGTGAAAACGCCTCGCGATACATTCCTGAGTGCCGAAGGGCTCTATCTGAAACTCACCGACAGAGAAGACGAGTTGGTAGACGAGGTAGGGAACACGGATGGAGATCGGCGTTCCGACGATGCGCCGGCGTGGGCATTGCCGCTGAGTTATGTTGAAGGTTCGCGGAGTTCGATGGTGCGGCGTTATGATAACGGCGTTGCGTTGGATGGGAAGAAGCGCGCCAGTTGGGTCCTCGCCTCGCGCATCCGGGCCATTGATGGCGAACTCTACTATGGACATGCGGAAGACTTAGGCACGCCGGGCTGGCGCGCCGGCGGCGCGTTGCCGGTGGAGTTATCTCGTTTCTCTGTGGCACGTAACGATGCAGGTGCTGTTGTCTTGGCATGGGCCACCGAATCGGAAGTCGATAACGCGGGTTTCAATCTGCGCCGCAGTGAACGCCGCGATGGCCGTTTCACGCTCATCAATTCTGCCTTAATCGCCGGTGCCGGCACGACAGGTGAACGTCAAACTTACACGTTTACTGATACGTCAGCGAAGCCGGGGGTTGAGTATTATTATCAGTTGGAGGAGGTTTCGTTTGCGGGTAAGCCGCAGCTGTTATCAATGCGTTTGTTGCGCGGGCCCGTCTCCGCGGCGAATCGGCAGTTGCGGACGTTTGGGGAAGTGAAACGACGGGAGTAATCTCGCGGTGTTTTGTGTTGTGCGCGGGTGGTGGCCTATGGGTTGCCGCCCGCGTTTTTCTTCTGTCTGAATCAGGATTTACGGGATTATAGGATTTTCAGGATGAGGGGCGGCGTTTTTTATCGTAGCGCGGGGGCCTGTCCCCCGCGATCTTCTGGTAGACCGGAGCATGGCGAGGGACAGGCCCTCGCCCTACGGTGAGAGGGGCCGTTCTGTATGGCGAGGGACAGGCCCTCGCCCTACGGGCCGGGGGGATGGCTGGTGCTATCAAAACGTTTCGGTGAAGATTGGGGAGAGGTAGGTTGGATTGTCCCGGTCCAGGCCTGGGAAAAGGATATGCTGTTTCGCAAAAGCCGCTTCGTCCATGTCCCATTTTTTGCGGAGAACGACGAAACGAGTCCTCGAAATGATGAAGGCATCTAGCTGCACATGCTCGCCGCGGAAGCGGTTGTAGGACAAATCACGCAGGCGTTTGAAAAGGTTCACTTTATCGTTGCGCGCGTTAATCGCCTCATGCACCATGCCGTGCGGTTCAATGAAGACGATGCGTTGTTTCATCCCCTCGGTTATCCAGAGGATGAAATCGGGGTAGAAGCCTTCGTTGTGATAGAAACCGATGCCTTTGCCGCGGCTCTGGTTTCGGAGGAGAAATATCTCCTTTTCGGCGAGGTGTTTTTCTCGGTGCAAGCGGACGTAAAGGTGCAGATCAGCGACGAAGCGTTGCTCACTTTCCTCCAAAGCCGGCGGCGAAGTTTTCGCTTCGCCTACCGTGAGTAGCGGTTGATAGAGATGCCTGTCGTTGTAAACGTTGGGCAGGGCTGCCAATTTTAAATCGGGCCCGTAAATCTCTTCGGCTTCTATGAGTTTGCGGATGAGGGGTTCAAGTTCGGCTGCCTTCGCGCGGGGAATATAGACAGTCCAATCGGTGAAATTGGCATCGTTTTCGTCTAATCGTCCTGGTCGGACGCGATTTTCGCTCCACCGTTTCCGAACGTTGCCGTAGAATTTGGCGATATACTTGCGCAGAAGCGTCAGCACCAATGCCTCTAATCGCTCGAGGTCTGCCACGGTTTCCGGTTTAACTTCGGATTTGTGCATGACGGTAAGGCCATACAAGTCTCTTCCCGGCTCCAGAATCTGCTTGAGGACTTCGGTATCAAACACGAGGTTATGAAACCGCTTTTCCTGTTTGTATTCAAGCAACTGGAGATGAATCTTCTCCCAGTCTATCCATTTTAAACTGGCTTCTGGGATTTTGCGTTCCAAAGCCGCTCTCGCTTCGTCGGTTTGAATGCCCGCCTCGGTGCTGCTCCCGATGATATCAACTTGCTGCGTGCTGTGGGTGATATAGGCGTTGATATCGGGTTGAAGACGAACGCATTCGCCTTCGGCAGATGTGTCGTATGCCTTGACAACCGGCACGAAGAGGCGGCGTTCAAGGAAGTCCTTGTGGTGCCGAATCGGCACGACTAATTGGACAGGCTCTTCGACGGGAACGCCTTCGCGGGTGAGATACTCGCGGAATTGCGCCATGAAATTGGCGCGCACGGCGAAGATGTTGAGGGTTTCAAGGAGCGAGAGGTTCGGCGGGTGTTCGCCGTCGAGGGAGGCACTGCGCTTGAGAGACATGTCTTTGCCGCGGAGGCGCACGCCGCGTCCGAACAGTTGGATGATTTGCGAACCTTCCTGTCTGCCAATGTTGAGCAATCCCATTGCGCTGACGCGCCAGCTGTCCCATCCTTCAATGAATTTCTTCGCGCCGATGAGGATATTGATGGGGCTGTTGGGCTGGTTGATGTCGCTGAAGAAGCCTTCTGCCATGACATCTTCGGGTTCGGTGACGATGCCGCTGTTATCGGCGGCTACCAGTTTTTTGAAGGCGGGGGTGTCGCCGATGTAGATGAGCCCGAAGGAGTCGGTGCCGTTCGTCGCTTTTAAGGCGATTTCTCCCTGCGCGCTGCGGACATCATACAGATGCAACGCGCCGCTCGTGCTGGTGTGGAAAATCTCGCTGAGGATGCCGTTGTAAATTGCATCCGCCGTTTCGCCTTTATCGTTGAGATAGGCGAAGCGGTTGGTGAAGACATCGGTGCCCTCTTCATCGGCTAATCCGGAATTGCCGTTCAGAATTTCGGCGATGGTGCGGATTGCCCACCCGTTTTCGTTTGCTAATACCCGATGGAGAAAACGGATGACGTTAAGCACATCGGAACCTTTTTCACCCTTTTTCCCAAGCATAACGTTGACCTTACTGCCGACGAATGCCCACAAAGGGAGCTCTAATCCGTAGGCGCGCACCGCGTCGGTGTTTTCTCTGAAATACTTGCGCTGTTCGTAAAAGCTGAGCAGATTGCCCATAAGCAAGGTGCCGGTTTGGGTTTCCTCATCGTGTTTGACGTTGAGGATGCGGAAGTTTTTGCCGTAGCCGTCGCCGTAAAAATAACGGTAGGAGTAGTCAAAGACGATTGCCTTGCCGTATTCCTCGACGAGTTCGGCGTTTTTGGCGGCGGCGAGTGCCTGTCCAAAGGTTGCGCTGTATTCAAAGGTGAAACCGGTTTGCGCCAGGTCTTCGCGATAACTGCGCCAGACGTTGCCGCCGCTGCCTTTGTGTCCTTCATCAACGAAGATGAGGTTGTTTCCCTCAAATGCTTCGACAGGGACGCTGACTCCGCCGCCGCTTTTCTCCTCAACAAGTTTGGTAATTTCGATGACCTGGACGGCGTTTGGGCGGCGTGAAAGTTTGTTGCCCTCCACGTTAAAGCGTTCGCAGGGGATATCGGAGGCGGCGAGTTCGCGGAGGTGCTGCTCGCTCAACCCTTCGTTCGGCGTGATGAGGACGATGTGCTCTAACGGCGCATCGCAATAATGCAAATACTGCCGATAGTTGAGGTGCATGATGAGCGTCTTGCCTGCCCCGGTAGCCATCCAAAAGGCGAGTTTCTCGATGTCTTCCGGTGTGAACGGGACATCTTGGGCATCGCCGGGGGCTCTCGCTGCATTGCGTTTTTCGACAAAGGCGTTGAGTTCGGCGAGGAGTTGGCGCGGGTGGTTAAATTTCCTGTCCAAGAAAATCTCGGTATAAAGCACGGCGAGTGACTGGAAATAGCGGAGGCTGATGGGCGCGGTGCGCGTCCGGTTGATTGCGGCGAGGTGCTTCTGGATATTCGCATCGTAAGTCGGCAGCATGGCGTGTATCGCCGAGTCGGGTTCGGTGCGAGAGAGGAGGTGTGCGCAGACGGGTGAGAGTCCGTCTGCGCTGTATCCTTCGTCTACGCGTTGTGCGTCGGCGAGCAGTTCGCGGGTGTTTTGGTATCCGAACTGGTCGTTGAGCCATGCGTGGAGCGTGAGGTGCTCTTGGAGTTGCGGGTGTTTTTTGGGCATACTGGGTATTCCTTTTGCAAATTGTCTGACGGAAGTGGGAACTTGAACGTATTTTAACACGCTTCTGGAAATTTGTCAAGAAATTTGAATAGCGGTTAATTGTCCACATTAAGGACCTAAAGGACCTTGAGAAAGTTTGAAAATACGTTTTTCTATAGACATTTAGGTCCTAACGGACCTAGGGAGATGGAATGCATGCGGAGGACAGGCCCCCGCGCTACGGGAAAAAACGCCACCCCTTCACGTAGGGCGAGGGCCTGTCCCTCGCCATGCAACGATCGCGGGGGACAGGCCCCCGCGCTACGGTGAAGGGGGCGTGTTGCGCGATGTATGCAGGGGATAGGCCCCCACGCTACGGTGCGCGAGAGGTGTTGCGCGCGATGGCATCGAGACCAGGAGGTCTCTCCTACGGGGAAGATGACTCGAACATTAAGCGTTTGAATAGGATGTCTAGCACGCAAGCATCCGGGATAACGCTGTTCGTGTTTACATAGACTTTATCCGCGCCTTCGGTTAGATGATGCTCCTCGATGAAACGGTAATCACGTTCATAATCCAATGAATCCCAATCGGCGGTTTCTCGCCAGATAATGGTGACCTGCTCGTGGTCGACGGTGCCGCGATAGACGAGATAACGTCTGTTGTCACCGTCCGCATAGCATCGCCGGGTTTGGACCGAGATGCCTAGAAGATAGTTGAAGGTTTCGGGTAAATCTACCTCCTGCGTTTGCACGGTTAAGCCGTTGACGATTTTGAGGTGATAACTGAACGGATGCTGAAGCTCCTTTACGTTGAGGAACGTCGGGCTCTCGCGGGTTTCCATGTCAAGCATGTAACTGAGTCGAGGTTCGTCGAGGAGCGTCGGCGCGTCGGCCGTTTCTGCGAATTCGATGTTGTTGAGCGCGTCTTCGTAAGACTCAATGCGCTGGTATTTGATGAGTTGTGAAAGACGACTCTCGCGCGAGACAGGTGTGCCATCTTTCCACTTTTCAGCGTAAATTGCTTTCATGACGCGCGGTTTGAGGACGGTGTCAAAGTGATGTCCCATCTCGACGAGGATGTATTTGCGTTTGCCGCCATCTTGGCGATTGAGGTTGATAGTGGCGTGGGCAGTGGTGCCGCTGCCGCCAAAGTAGTCTAGGACAACGTCACCTTTTCCCAGTGAACACACGCGGAGGCAGTCCTCAATTAGATGGATCGATTTCGGAAAAGGAAAAGCCAAATTATCGCCGAGCATCTTCGTGAGATGCGTAGTTCCGTATGACGTTGCCGCGTATTCGCTCTTGCCCCACCACGTTTTCGGTAGGATGCCTTCCGAGTTCAGATACCATTTTAAGCGAATAACGATATTTCCGTTCGCGTTGATCCGCGACGAGATTTGAGACAACTTTTCTTGGAGTGTCTCAACCTTGTATCGCCATGTCAATTCTCTACCGTCCGTAGGTCTAATTGGCCAGACCTCTGTTTCATCGGGCCGGGGCGATTCCAAAATTCGCCATTTCTTAGATTCATCATCCCATTCCATCTTTGGAATTCGGACACGGTTTTCCTGCACAAAAAGAGGATAAAACAAACGTGGGCGCGATTCGCGTAGTTTATTGGGGCCTCCGCTATCGTTCCTAACGCCTACCCATTTAAACCGGCCACATGCGTCAACTTCTGAGTAACTCTTCAATTGTTCTTCAGACCATTGCACGCGGCCAACT
This sequence comes from Candidatus Poribacteria bacterium, assembly GCA_965242965.1. Lineage (GTDB taxonomy): Bacteria > Poribacteria > WGA-4E > WGA-4E > WGA-3G > AGPOR5. Next base: position 1,034,801 of record OZ251518.1, read on the forward strand.
TGCGAAGCCTTGCTGATGCCACAGAATATGACATACTCGTGAGCGGCAGCGAATCCTGTTGGCGTTGGGCGACCCGGTGGGTGACTGCAAACTGCAGCAACTCCCAATTCGTTTTCTTTTCCAAATACCGTCCAGAGAGCATGCCTTAGGTTAGGACTCTCCACATCATCGATTGCGGCGCAAAGAATGCCATTGTCTGCTAACAGTTTTTGTGAGACAGCAATTCGGTCAAGAACTAGCGACAACCACGAGGAGTCTCGGTAGTTGTTCTTATACAGAATCGGAGAACCCTTTGTGTTGTAAGGCGGATCGATGTAGATGGCCTTGAGGGATTCGCGGTATTTCGCCGTGAGGAGGTTTAACGCCTGAAAGTTCTCACCGTAGATGAGAACGCCATCGGTTTCGGCATCCAGATTGTTAAAGCATGCCACGAGCCGGTCTTGAAAATCGGTGGAGAAGTGGACGGTATCCAAGACGAGATTCGGGTGTTGTTTGAGGAAATCGACGGTTAGCGGTTCGGAATAATCTGCGCCGATGAGGTTGCCATTGATTTCATCGATGCTGAAGAGGGATTTCCACGCGTTGCGTTGCGCGATATTCTCGGCGATTTCGGGGTAGAATGCCTCTGGCACGCGGTCAAGTGTCATGCAATAGTGCGTGGAGAGGACGAACTTCTTTTTGAGCCAGAGGCGTTTCTGGAACTCTTCAATGTGCGCGAGGAAGTTGATGATGTCGGTGGCGATGGCGTGAACGGTGCGCGCGGTTTCAAGCATCGAGACCGGGAGGTCTCTCCTACTAGAAGATGTCGAGACCGGGAGGTCTCGCCTACTGGGGACATCGCTCTCGACCCCCCCCCTTCGCTTACTGTCTGTTTAGTATTATCGGCGATGAGGGTGCTGAGTTGCACGACTTCGTTTTTGAGGTAAAAGTCAAGTTCGCGGGTGAGGAAGCCGCCCAGGTCTTTGTGGATAAAGAAGTCGGCGGTGTTGCCGCGGGTATAGGCGCGTAGGTGCTTTTTGAGCGTTGTCACGTCGCCGATGCGGTGATTCAACGCAGCGAGCGCGTCAAAATTGCTGCTGACGCGTTTTAAGATGTCCTCTTCAGCGGCGTTGATAATTTTGTCCTGCTGCTTTGTGCCGGTGTAACGCTGCTTCTCGGCATCGGTGAGGGGCCGGAATTCAAACGGTATGCGGATTTCGGCATCGGTGCAGACTACTTCATCGGCGATGGGGATGAAGAAGCGTTTGGTGCCTTGGACGTTATCTTTTTCAACGTTAATGTCGCGAAGCGCGAAGGTGATGGACATCCCTTGCGAATTGAATTGATAGGCGGCGAAGTGTTCGCCGCTTTTGACGTAATACTGTTCGCGGTTTGCCCAGTGGAGGTAAATTTCCTCGCCGTTATAGGGAATGGCGTATCGTTCGGTTTGCGCGTAGCGTCGGCGCGGGATGAAGTCGCCGGTTTCGTAATAGCGCGAAAAGAAGGTATAAAGGTGATTGAAGATTGCTTCTTCTCGTTGTGCGCGGGAGCGCGGGGAGCCGTGTTGCGCTTTCGCGGTGAGGTATTCCTGCACCAAAGGTGTCTCGCGGAATTTCTCGTTGATGAGATTTCCGTCTGCGTCCAGCACATCGTCGCCGAGGGTTTTTCGGAGGGTGGCTGCGCGTTCGTCAAGTTCTTGGCGTGCGGATTCGGTGCCGGCGTTCTGATCCAGTGCGGCGTTAACGCGCGCGGGGAGTTCATCGTTGATGAACTTCTCGAACTGTGCGCGCCGGAAGTTGATGATGCGGTATATGCCGAAATCCAGGTCTGCCGCGTCGGCGCGGAAGAGGGAGTGGAGTAGGGTTTGTAGTTTTTGTTGTGCTTCTTGCACTTGCGGCTCCTGTCGTCGCGAATTTTGCTGGTTATTCAGCGGTTTATTTTGTTACTATATATTATACGATATTCTGTGGGGAAAGTCAAGAAAAAAATGAGTAGGAGATGATCAGGATTTTGAGCAGGATTTTCAAGAAAAGACAAGATTAGCAAGATTTTGGGGTTCTGATGCATCGAATACCCCGTGGCCTGCCACAACGGTACCGGTGCGTCAGAGACCTAATCCTGAAAATCGTGTAAATCGTGTAAATCCTGCTCTAAATCGTGTAAATCCTGCTCCTAATCATGTAAATCCTGCTCCGGTTTGGAAAAATTGTTTGCAATAAAGGTGATTTTGTGGTAAACTATGTTTTGAAAGCATTTTGACTTAATGAAACCGGACAGGAGTGAAATCATGACAGAGAAAGAATTTCGGGAATTTCGCGAAGACGTGAAAGAGCGGTTGGTGCGCTTGGAAGGGGAAGTCGCCTATAATCGCCGCGGCATTGATGCGAATCGCCGCGGGATTGATGAGAATCTCCGTCGGATTGATGAGAATCACCACGAGATGCAGGCGGATGTTCGGCGTTTGGAGAACGCCGTTGCGCGGGTGGAATCGACTGTGCAGGTGATTCTAACGATGCTGGAGGAGCGCGAAAAGCATGAAAAACGGAATCGGACGGTGCTAGGTATCATCGTAGGTGCGGCGAGCACGGTGATAGCGGCTGTCGTCAGTTTCTTCATGAGCCAGCCCTAATGCCTTGCCGCACGCGAACACGTGGGGCACGCCGGAAACAAAACCGATGCGAAAAGGAGTGAAATCATGACTGAAAAAGAATTTCAGGAATTTCGGGAAGACGTGAAAGAGCGGTTGGTGCGTTTGGAAACGGAGCAGGTGGAGTTCCGCCGTCGCTTGGAAACGGGGTTAGCAGAGAATCGCCGCAGCAGTGATGACAATCGCCGCGGGATCGAAGCTGTAAATGTGAAGGTGCAGGAGGTGCAGCTTGCGGTGGAAGAGATTCGGGCGGATGTGCGCGTCATCCTGACGAAGTTAGATGAACGTGAAAAGCACCAGAAACGGAATTTGACGGTGTGGGGTGTCGTCATCGCGGGGGCGAGCGCGCTTGTCTCGGCTGTCGTTAGTTTCTTTTCGACGCGGCCCTAGCGGCGATTAGGGGCGCGCTTAACTCTGCTTTAGAAAGGCGGATGCCAAACCGAACCACGGAGACGGCTGTGATGTTTGTCTCTGATGCTAAAAGGAGTTGAATCATGACTGAAAAGGAATTTCGTGACTTTCGCGATGACGTGAAAGAGCGGTTGGTGCGCTTGGAAGGTGAGGTCTCGTATAATCGCCGCGGGATTGACGAAAACCACCGCGAGATTCAAGCCGTGAATGTGAAAGTGCAGGCGTTGCAGCTTGCGGTGGAAGAGATTCGGGCGGATGTGCGTGTCATCTTGACGAAGTTAGATGAACGTGAGAAGCACCAGAAACGGAATTTGACGGTGTGGGGTGTCGTCATCGCGGGGGCGAGCGCGCTTGTCTCGGCTGTCGTTAGTTTCTTTTCGACGCGGCCCTAGCGGCGATTGAGGGCATCGAGAGCGGGAGTATTGCATCGAGACCTAGAGATCGCGGGGGAAACCCGCTCGGATGCGCGTGTGGCATCCGAGGGCCCCGCGCTACGGTGAGGTGAGGGTGCCGTGTGAAATTGCATCGAGACCGGGAGGTCTCTCCTACCGGGATATTGCATCGAGACCGGGAGGTCTCTCCTACAATAAAATGACATGGATAAAAAATTTCTTGACAAAAAAGCGCGAATATGTGATAATATTGTCACCGTTAGTGAAAAACGTTCAAAAACCTGCATTGCGCAGGCGAGAGGATAGGGTTTTCTGTTTTGTAGCGTAAGGAGAAGAACCGATGGATACCCATATTTTCGATACCGACTCCCCGAAGTTCGCGAAAGTGGGGCTAACTTTTGACGATGTCTTGCTGATTCCGGCGGCATCGGATATCCTTCCAGAGGCGGTGGACACGCGCACGCGGTTTACACGCAACCTCTGGTTGAATATTCCGGTGTGCAGCGCGCCGATGGACACCGTCACTGAGTCCGCGCTTGCTATCGCAATCGCACGGGAAGGCGGTATCGGAATCATTCACTATAACTGCACGATTGAAGAACAGGTGTCCGAAGTAGACAGGGTGAAACGTTCGGAGAGCGGGATGATTACCTCGCCGATTACGTTGACGGCGGACAAGACGATTCGGGATGCACTGGATATCACGTCGCGCTACCGCATCGGCGGTGTGCCGATTATCACCGAAGATGGACACCTCGTCGGACTGATTACCAACCGCGACCTGAAATATGAGGAAGACCTGGGTTTGCCAGTCACCGACCGGATGACACCGGGTGATGAACTGATTACCGCGTCGCCTGGCATCACGCTGGATAAGGCGAAGAAGATTCTGCACGAATCGCGGAAGGAGAAGCTGCCGATTGTTGACAGCGAGTTTCGGCTCTGCGGCCTGATTACTATCAAGGATATTGACAAGGTGCAGCAATTTCCGCATGCGTGTAAGGACGAGGCAGGACGGCTTCGCGTGGGCGCGGCGATTCTGCCATCAACGCCGTTGCGCGCCGTTGACAAATTGGTGGGTGCCGGTGTCGATGTTCTGGTTTTAGATACGGCGCATGGGCACTCTAAAAACGTGATTCTGGCGACAGAACGCATCAAAGCCGAATTTCCTGATGTTGGGCTCGTTTCGGGGAACGTTGTTACGCCGGAAGGGACGCGGAGTCTGATTGAGGCGGGCGCGGATGCCGTCAAAGTCGGCGTTGGCCCCGGTTCGATTTGCACGACGCGTGTCGTCGCGGGTGTCAGTATTCCGCAGATTACCGCGGTTTACGACTGTGCGGCGGAGGCAGATAAATACGATATTCCTATCATCGCCGATGGTGGTATCCGCTATTCCGGCGATATTGCGAAGGCGATAGGCGCGGGCGCGAGTTCTGTCATGATTGGCAGTTTGCTTGCTGGCACGGATGAGAGTCCGGGTTCGACTGTCATTTATCAGGGGCGCACCTACAAGATGCACAGGGGCATGGGTTCCCTCGGTGCGTTGCGGAAGCGGAACGAACGTTACCTCGGCGACGAGGTGCAGGATATCTCCAAATTGGTGCCGAGGGGTATTGAAGGGCGCGTGCCCCACAAAGGCAAGTTGAGCAATTTTGTCTATCAACTCGTCGGTGGTATTCGTTCGGCGATGGGGTATTGCGGAACGCCGGACATTGAATCGCTGCGTCAGGATAGCCGTTTTATCCGCATTACGAGTAGCGGTTACCGCGAGAGCCATCCGCATGATATTGATATTACGGAGGAGGCACCGAATTACACGGTTGCAAACCTCGCGAATTAAAGGACAGACGCGAATGCCACGATTTTTTACGGGTTCGTTTCGCGTCTTTTCTAACTGATCTAACCGAGAAAGGAACGCTGTTATGAAAGTTAACGAAGAAATGTCGTTTTGGGATAGACTCTATATCCCGGCTTTGCTCAAGGGCATGTTGACGACGTTGAAGCATATCCCGAAGAAGAAGTTCACCTATCAGTATCCGGAAGACCCGAGGAGCGTCACCGAGCGCAACGAGCGGTATCGGGGGATTCACAAGTTGACGACAACGGACAAGGACGAGATCAAGTGCGTTGCGTGCTTCTTATGCGCCACGGCGTGTCCTGCTGATTGCATCACGATTCAGGCCGCGCCTGCGCCTGAAGGCTGGACGACGAAGGAAGGGTATCCGCGCGAGAAGTATCCGGATGTCTTTGAGATTAACATGCTGCGGTGCATTTTCTGCGGCTACTGCGTTGAGGCGTGCCCGGAGGATGCTATCCGCATGACGGGTTTGACGTTGCCGCAGTATTTCCGGGAGCGGCAGCAGGCGGGAGAGAGCCTCGGTAGCAACCGGAAGGATTTCATTTTCGACCGGGGTATGCTCGTCGCGAACAACGATATTCCGCAGGAAGGGCTCAGCGTTGAGGCACAGTAGGAGTAGGCGCGAGCGCGGGCATCCGTCTCATCTCCATGCGCCGTTTCCGAACAAACGGTATGACATCATCTACGCTGATCCGCCGTGGGATTACAAGGGGCAGCTTCAGCATACGGGTGCCGGTGGCCGAGACAGCGGTGGCGCGGTTCGGCATTACCGGACAGTCCCTGTTTCGGAGATGGCGGCGTGGGATATCGCGGCGATTAGCGCGGCGGATTGTCTCCTCTTTATGTGGAGTTCCTCGCCGCATCTGGACCAGGCGATAACCCTCGGCAAGGCGTGGGGCTTCCAATGGGCCACCGTGGCGTTTGTCTGGGATAAGCAGGCTGTGAACCCCGGTTTCTACACGATGAGCCAGTGCGAATTGTGCCTTGTTTTCAAACGGGGTAAGATTCCGCAGCCGCGCGGTGCGAGAAACGTGAGACAGCTGGTGCAGGCGAAACGGACGCGCCATTCTGAAAAGCCGGATGCGGTGCGGGACCGGATTGACGCGATGTTTCCGCACCATCGTAAGATTGAGCTCTTCGCACGCAAGCAGAGCCCAGGATGGGATGTGTGGGGGCTTGAGAGCGGGTAGTTAAGAGCATTGAGACCGGCATTGCATCGAGCCCCGAGGTCTCGCCTACCGGGGAGATGTCGGGTTCCTCTGTAGTTTGCGCTCGCCTGAGCGCAAACAGGATATCCTTCATAACTGGAGGGATTGAATTTATTGAATTTATTGACATGCAGAGTTTATCACTGAATTTTCAAACAGAGACGCTTCATGCGTTAACTGATAAAATCAAAGCGGGGATGGAAGGCCGGATAAGTTGGGGTGATACCTTCGGGCTCGCGCTGGGGCTGGAGGGGGACAAACACCTCATCGTCTGGACACCGAAGGAGACATCCGAGAGCGAGATTTTGCCGGGCTTCGATGCGGAAGATGGCACGCTTACGTTGAAGATGAAGCCGCGTCCGGGGGCGTGGGTGTCTTGGATTGACGAGACACGTGTGAGTTCGGAAACCCAGGATGACCACGAGCGAGTTTATCGGAGTGTTCATGAGTTAGAACGCAATGCGCGCCAGATTACGGATTTCGCCGATGGGGTTCTCGCCGAGATTCTCGTTCAACATTTAGGCACGACGCACAAACTTTCCACGCTCACCCAGGAAATCTTGCAATCGCGCTTGGCCGTGCCGAGCACTATCAAAACGGGCGGCTACATTCTCGCGCAAGGCACCGATGACGACACGGGGGAGATTCCTCCGGCGACGGTGATTATTCCGGAACAAACCCACATTCATCGGATACATCTCAACGAAGATGTGCTGCTGGAGACGCTTCAGGAGGAGAAGAGCCATGATGTGCTGCTTGTCGTGTTACGGACGCACATCCGACAGTATCCGGACCTGATTGATTTAGAATACTGCTTGACGTTGCAGTTACGGTTGGCTGATGGGGCTTCGCCGAAATCGGATATTGAGGAAGCGGCGGAGCTGCCCGGAGAAGAAGAGGAGAAGAACGCCGCGAAACCTCCGCCTGTCCGGGTCCTCGCAACTGCTGCTGCTTACGAACCGCTTGAGCCGGAGTTGCTGAAGTTGACACCTATCGCGTTCACCGCGCCTCTGGAAGAGATTGCGGCGGCGATTCACGCGAGTTCCGAGTATGTTGATACCTACATGGTGAAGGCGAACCAGTATGCCTCTCAACTGATGGCGGAATTTCAGCAAGGCGTGGAGACGCGGTTGCGAGCCTTGGTTTTGAGCCCGGGCCAGCGTGTGCATAACAAGGTTTGGGATGGGCTTGTGACGCAGGAGCTGCGGAATACCCTTGAGACGTTTGTGTCTTACTACGCCGATTATCTCACCGAACATTTTGAGGAAGAAGCCGCGAAGGCGAAGGTTGAGGCACTGAAACAGAGCCTTGAGCCGCTGATAGAATTTTGGCAGTTGCAGGATAGCCAGCAAGTCACGTTGAACCACCTGATTCAGTCAAGTTATCGTCTGACGAATCAGGTGTTGGATAGAGCTGCCGGGCTGTTTCATGAATTGATGTTCGAGAAGGACTTCATCGGTGCTGGGCTTGTGGCACCGGTGTCACTTCTTAATTTTGAGAATGGCGAGCTGCTGGACGAGATTTACCTGCCGACCTGGACGCGGGCTAGCGTGCGGGAGAAGATTGCGGGTATCCAGCTCCGTTCAACTTACCATGAGAAGCAGATTGAACGCCTGCGCAATATCTGGCTAGAGTTGCTTGCGTTGGCGAACTTCGCGAGTCAGCATCGGCAAGATTTTGAGGCGTTTATTGCGCCGTTGGCAGATTTGCTGCTTGCACCGAAGGCGTTGCCGGCGCAGCGGCGGCGGGCGGCGCAGCGGCGGGGGACTCCTGATTTTGCGGGGTTTGAAATCAGTGATGAAGCCGCGGAGGCGTTGCTGAACCGTGTGAAGTCGCATCTCCCGACGATAAAGTTGTGGCTGGCGAATACGCCGGCGCGGAATGCCGAGAAGGAACCTCACTATGCAACCTTGTGGACGCTCCTGCTGGATGGGAAGTTGCGGGAGCAGCTGCTGGAGAAGTTTGAGCCGACGTGCGACATCACGCTGAGTGTGCCAGACCAGGCGAAACGGCTGATTAACCTGACGTTGGGTAGCACGCTGGTTATCCAGAGTGAGCGGGACAGGAAGACGTTGGAGCGGCAACTGAATCGTGCCGTTAATGCGAAAACGGGACACGAACTGGCGGAGTTGACGAAGGAAGAGTTCCTCGGTATCCATGGGGATGTGCTCCTCGCTTCGCTTCGTGAGGCGTTAGAGGGTTACAGCGAAACATTGACAAAGCGCGCCGCGCGCCTCAGCAATGCGCCGAAGAGAGCGAAAAATCGGAGACGGGGACAGCAGCGGAAGGCTGTGGATACCGATTCGCTTGAGGCATTGGAGGCGGAGCAAAAGAAAGTCGCTGATCTCGTCGATTTTCTGAACCCTTACCGGCAGGAAGAATCGGTTGCCGTTTTGGCCGAGGCGGGGCTCAATCCGCGGGCTGCCACGCTGGAAGACATTCGGAAGAAACAGGTGCTGAGTTTCGATTTGAGCGAACTGCCTGCCATCGGTGAAACGTGGCTTGAGGGATGCAAGACGGTGGAGGATTACCCGAATCTGCGGGTGTTCCTCCTGCAAAATCAGCTGCCTATTTCGACAGCCGGGCGGCTTTTGATGGAACTGCGGAATCGTTTTCCGGACGAGCTCTTCAATCACGTCTTGGGTTTAATCCAAGAGGTGAAGGCACTTCAAGCCGCCGAGTATCAAGGCGAGTTGATGGAGCAGTTTGTGGGCTATCTCGCTGAGAAGGTATGGCGGTGGGAGTTGACGCAGATTACGGAGACGGAGCTGCCGCTGTTGCTGAAGGAGAAGGTGCTCGCCGCGGCGATTTGCTACGAAAAAGAGGTGGAGTCCTTGATGGAGTTCGTTGAACGTTACGACGAGTTGGTGTCAACGAAGTTGGCGGCTGGTTCGGAGATGGACGGCCAGCGTCAAAACTTGGAGGCGCAGTTTCAGGCGATTGTTGAGACGCTGCTGTGAAGGGATAATTCATGAAAATCGTTTTGTTTGGGAATAGTCCGTTCGCTCAGACGGTTGCGTGGGGTTTGGGGCAGTCGGAGTTGGCGAGTGAAATCGCTTTTGTGCCAGGTACGCACGCTGCGCGCACACACTGGGACATGGAGGCACTTGCCAAAGCGAACGCTCTCAGTGCCAGCGATACGGCGATTTCCTTCTCCGCTACGCTGGAGGGGTTGTCGGGTGCAGACATTATCGTCATGCTGCCGCCGAAGGGGCAAACGGCGTTTCGTTCTGTCCAAGCCGCTAAGACGACGAGTCTCGCGCTTGCAAGGCAGGTTGCACCGGGTATCAAAGAATCGGCACCGGATGCGAAGGTGTTGGTAGCGATGTCACCGACGAATTACGTTGCTTCGTGGATGCATCAGGCTATCGGCGGCGATGCGCGGGTAATCGGGCTGGGAAATGGTTCCGCTACGGCGCATCTGATACATGAGATTGCACAGCGGCTCGGTGTTTCGGTGAAAGACGTGAGCGCGCTGGTGATTGGGAACGACCGGGGGACGCATCCCCTGCCGCAATATTGCCGCGTGAACGGCATTCCGCTTGCGCAGTTGATGTCCGAGGCAGAGATTGAAGCGTTAATTGACGGTATAATTTCTGGTTCTCCCGGTTCTTGTTCATCTTGTGCTGAGGGGGGATACCCACTGGCGAGCCACATTTTGCAGGTGGTTTCGGCGATTGCGCGTGATAAAAAACGGGTGATGAGTCTCGGCACCCCTGTCTCGGCGGGGGCGACATCGGTTTACCTGAATGTGCCGGCGAAGATTGGCCGCGCGGGCGTGGAAGGCATTGTCCCGCTCGCGCTTACGGAAGAACAACGGGAGCTGTTTAAAGCACTGGTGGCGCAGAGTGCCGCCGAGCAAATCAAATGAGAGAGATATATCAAAAAATCCCAGAACTCATTGATGCCGCCCAAGTCGGTGCCTATTGCACTGTTGTCGAGACGAAAGGCTCGACACCGCAGAAGCCGGGTTCAAAGTTGCTTATTCTCCCAGATCTTCGGAATATCGGCACGCTGGGTGGGGGCTGTGTAGAAGCGGAAGCGCGCCGACAAGCTATCGGGTTGATGCAAGGCGGTGTGCCGCGGCTCCTTGAATTCCAATTGGATAGCGATTACGGCTGGGACGATGGCCTCATCTGCGGCGGCAACATGAAAATCTTCATTGATTTGCCGAAGACGCGCGCCGAATCGGACATGTTCATGCGGTTACAGGCATTGAACGCGCAGAAAGTCCCTCTCGTCTGTGCGACGGTTGTGAAAAGCGAGCAGCGCGGTGTAGACGTTGGCATGAAGATGCTCTTCGCCACCAACGGGGAACGCATTGGCACATTGGGCAACGCGGCATTGGAAGCGTCCGTGGAAAACGAAATTGACACCGTTCTGGAAAAGAATCGCGCGGGGGTGTTTCGGGCAGTGAACGGGACGATGTCCGTTTTCCTGGAGCCGCTTCAACCGCGTCCTACTTTGCTCATCGCGGGTGCGGGTCATGTTGGGCAAGCACTCTGTCATCTCGGCAATTGGCTTGATTTTGATGTTGCCATCGTTGACGATAGGGCAGATTTTGCGTCAAAGGCACGGTTGCCGGAGGCGGATGAAATTATTATCGGTGATATCGCCGGGGAGCTCCGCAAATATCCGATTAGCCATCTCACCTACGTTGTCATCGTGACGCGCGGGCATCAGCATGATGAGTCTGCGTTGCACAGCGTTGTTGAGTCGGATGCGCGCTATATTGGGTTAATAGGCAGTCGGCGGAAGATTAAACTTATCTTCGATGATCTTCGGGAAGCGGGGGTTTCTACGGAGAACCTCCGTCGGGTTTACGCGCCGATTGGATTGGATATTCATTCTAAAACGGTGCCGGAGATTGCGGTGAGCATTGCGGCGCAGCTTATTCAGGTGCGCAATGGTGGTGAAGAGATTCAGCGCGCGCCTATGCGGATGCCGACGATTAAGTTAGAAACGGTTGCGGAGGCACTGGCATGAAACACGGGCTGCCGGAACGCACTATCCAGAAACTTTGCGAAGTCTTCAGCCATTATCCGGAAGTCGAGAAGGTGGTGCTCTACGGTTCGCGGGCGAGAGGCACCTATAAAAACGGTTCGGATATCGATTTGACGCTTTGGGGGCCTGAGCTCTCGCATAAGGTGCTTTCCCGAATTGATACCGAATTGGACGATCTGCTTTTGCCGTATATGATCGATTTGTCGATTTTCAGTCAGATTGGAAATCCTGCGATGATTCAACATATCCAGCGCGAGGGTATCAGTCTGTATGAGAAGTCGGACAGAGGAGGTGGCGGCGCGCATCATGAGCGACATTCGTTTACCCGAAAATAAATCGTGGACGCTGGCTGAGGTGGTGGAGGTTGTGCAGCAGACGCTCGCGGCGGTGGGGGAAGAATCGACGCAAAATCAACTCCGATATTCTCCGGACGATGTCTATTGGCTGTTGCATGACATGCTCCGGTATGTGAATCGGAATGTCCCCGGTGAGTATACGCTGCGGCGGTTGGAAAAAGGCACCTATCGGGTTACCTATTCGGCGGAGGATACCTCCAGAAAGCAGTCTCGTAAGAAACTCAACGCGGAACTCCGCAAAACGGCGGATTATCTGAAGGAGTTGACGGGGCGGCGGCCGCCGTGGGGGTAGTTTTTGCGGCTGCATTGAGAGCGGGAGTATTGCATCGAGACCGGGAGGTCTCTCCTACGGGGAGCATCGAGAGCCTGTTCGGGATCGGGCGATCCCGAATTACAGAGGTGGAGGGCTCTCCTACTGCATTGAGACCAGGAGGTCTCTCCTACGGGGATGCATCGAGGCCCGAGGTCTCTCCTACAGGGGACTGCGTGTATAGGAGGAGAATTTTATGAATCACGAACCGACGTTATCGGAAAATACTGTTGGTATTGAGGAGATTGAAATGTCGGTGGATGCGTTAGATGTCGCGAAAGCCGCCGACATCTTTAAAAAGCACGGGTGCCTCGTCGTGCGCGGTTTGATGGCACCCTATATTGACGCAATCCATCGCGATATTGAAGCCGCTGCGGCTGAGTCCATCTCGTTGTTGGACAAAGCGGAACGCATCGTTGAAGGTTGGCGCACGCCGAACGGCACGTTGTTCCTGCCTGCACCCGATGGCTACGCGCGCGATAAGCAGATTATGGTGTTGGCAGTGAATTATCAGACGAGCGCGGCGTTCTTCCGCTCCGCTTTTGATGAAACCGCTGTTAGCATCGTTGCGGCAATTCTGGGACAGAACGTGGAATTGTTCGGGAATGGACAGTGCCTCTATAAGGAGCCGGTCGGCGGTCATCCGAAGCATCTGCATCAGGACTCGGCATATTTTGAGCATCGTTACGAAGGACCTGTTGGCATTTTGAACTACGTTGTTGACACCGATCTTGTCAACGGCGCGTTGCATGTCGTTCCCGGTTCGCATCGGTTGGGACAACTTAAGCATATTGATACGTTCTCGCACCTCGGCTTGGAGGCGGATGAGTGGCCGTGGGAGAGAGCGCTCCCGGTTTCAGGCAAGGCGGGGGATTCGATTTTCTTTAACGTTAAGACGGTGCACGGGTCCAAGCAGAATATGTCTGATAAACCGCGCCCGGTCTTTATCAACCGTTATCGTCGGACAGATGACTACGTTGTGGTTGGCGGGACAACGACAGCGAATCGCGCCGAGGCGGAGAAGCGCGCCGCCGAAGCGAAGAAGGCATCTGGTGATAAGGGGTTGATGTTGCGGGGGTTTCGGCCTTATCAATAGGGGGTGCGGGTAGGAGAGACCTCCCGGTCTCGATGCCGCCACCGTTTCGGGAGCAGGCGCTCCCGAACTACAGAAACGGAGCAGAAACCTCTTCGGGAGCAGGTGCTCCCGAACTACAGAAACGTAGAAGAAACCTCCCGGAACGTAGGAGAGCCCTCCCGGTCTCGATTTTTCGGGGAGCCTGGCTATCTATGCGTAGCGCGGGGGCCTGTCCCCCGCGTTCGTTGTGTGGCGCGGAGTCTGTCTATACGTAGCGCGGGGGCCTGTCCCCCGCGTTTCTTGCTACGGTTGGAATTGATAGAGCATCAGATAGATAATGACCCCTGTTATGGAAACATAAATCCAGATAGGGAAGGTAATTTTTGCGATGCAGCGGTGCTCGGGAAAACGTTTCTTCCACGCGAGATAGAGCGTCCGCAGTGCCAACGGAACGATAAAAAACGCTAAGATGATGTGGGAAATCAAAATGGTATAGTAAACGGGACGGATCCAGCCTTGCCCAGGAAACGTTTTTGAACCGGCGTGGTAGTGATAAACAAGGTAACAGACGAGAAATAGTGCCGATACGGCGAACGCGGCGAGCATGCAATTTTTATGCGCCTCGATTTTCCGCCGCCGAATCAGCACATACCCTATCGTCAGCAGCGTCCCGCTGAGGGTATTGAGCAAGGCGTTGACTGTTGGTAAATCTGAAATGGCGAGCAATTTGTCCTCCTTTTTCCGGTAGGCGCGGTTTCAAACCGCGCCTATAGTTTTAGCGCGGCCACCGATAGGCTTGCACGCCCTTGGAATGCTCTAATGCGAATTCCCAACGTTGACACCACGTTTCATAATCGGTTTGCAGCGCGTGCGGCCGCATCCGGCTGCGCATCAGGAACGCCGGGTAAAAAGGTCTGCCTGTCGGCTGGTAAACGTCGTGATAACGCAGGTCGAAGCTCCATCGGATGCTTTTTGATTCGTTCGGTTTTGCGCTGTGGAGCGTGTAATTGTGGAATAAGATAACGCCCCCGGCGCGAATCGGCAGCGGTTTTGGTTCAATCTCGGTGGGCTGATGTTCTGGGAGGACAGCCAAGCCGCTGGCGGTCCAATCGTGTTGAAATAGCCCCTGTCGATGGCTTCCCGGCATGACTTGGAGACAGCCGTTTTCCAACGTTGCATCCACAATCGGTATCCAGACGGTGAGCATAAAGTGGGCATCGGTATCGGGCCAGCAAACACCTGCATCTTGGTGCCATGGTGTGGGTGCTCTCTGCGATTCGCTGAGTGGCATCACGGCGCGGATGTGTTGGATAGGATTGCAGACTACCTCGGGACCGACAAAAGATTCCGCGATATCAAGGATTTTGGGGTTCTTGAGGAAATTGAACGTTGCTTCGCCGCGCGCCTGCATAATGTCAAGATTCGCTGTGACTTCCGGTGCCTCGGCGGCGAGATGCAGGAGCCGTTCGGTGAAAGGTTTATCGGCGTGCGCGGAGTTAACCTTTCCTTCGGTGTGCAACTTCTCGGCGCGTTCGGCGATGATTGCGCTGTATTCGTCAATGACAGAGCCCAGGTCTTCGGTATCCAGCACATCTTCAAGCACGAGATAGCCGTTTGTGTGAAAAAATGAAACGTGAGAATCGGTGAGATGCATGTTAGTTTCCTCCATTTGAACGAGAATTAGGTCGCGTTCTTGAGGGCTACGCTGGTTCATAATCAGGGTTTATGGCAATGAGCATATCAGGGGTATATTCGGGTTCGTTCTCCCCGTATGCTGCTTCAAGCCCGTGTGCGCTGCTGGGTGCGCCGGTGCTCCACTTCGCACTGGGTTCTTCAGCATCGGGATTCAGGCTGATGAACATATCAGGCGTATATTTGTGTTCGTCCTCCCCGTATACCGCTTGACACTTTTCAACGAGGTTCCCGATGAACTCCATCAAAGGGGCAAGGAGATGATTTTTATCCTCGCCGACTACGTCGATTAACGCATCTAGGGTGGCAATAAGTTGCTCATAATCGTCGGATGTCACCGAAGCGAAAAATGTATCTTCATCAACGCCGGTGAATGTGTTCGCGATTGCGACAAGCAACGTTGTCGTATCAGAGGCTTTAGTGACTTGTATGCCAGAGATGGCTTTGATGTCACGTTCAGGTGCGCCTTGTAAGTGACGGTGATTCGGCGTGGACATGCTATTTACCCCCATCGCTGTTCCGGCGGGTCGAAGACGAACCCGTGGAAAAACTTCCGCTGCGCTGGCGAAAGTGTGTCGTTATAGAACGGCTTCGGATACCCCCAATGTTCCTGCGAGGCAATCATCCAGGGGTGTTCATACGCGTAATAGAGCATCTCGCGGCAGCCGTCAGGTTTAGTAAAAATGCCAGCAGAGTGCCAGAGCGCGTTGTGGAACAAAATTGCACTCCCTGCCGGGGCGCACACTTCCAACGCGCCGGAATACTCGTAAGGATAGCGGAGCTCCTCGTGATTCGGTTCGCTCATCGCTTTATGGCTTCCGGGGAGGAGCCACAGATTGCCTTGTCCTCCCGCTGTCATATCGGTGAGGTAGTAGCCGATTTTAAGTTGCAACAACGGAATCGGACGCAGGTTGCGATACCCTTCATCGTGGCCGTCAATGTGCCATCCCATCGGCCGTTGGCTCAAGTCTGTGCCGTGTTCAACGATGGCATCGGAGGCGTGATGGTGCGGCATCTTACTGAGAAGTCCCGTGATATAAGGGAGCATCGGTTGCCAATCCAGCAGCTCCAAAAAGCACGGATGGTCAGCGAGAATATAGAAGATGCGGGTGCTTCTCTCACCGTGAATCTGTGTCATCCCGGTTTGCGGGAGCCCTTTCGTTTCAAGCTCGCGTCGTTTTTCCATAGCTTCGGCGAGGGCATCCCGAAGTGAGGCGACATGCGTTGCGGCGAGAAAGTTTTCTAGCACCAAATAGCCGTTGTTCTCAAAGAAGAACCGTTGCGTTTCTGTTAATTCGTGTGACACGTATCCGCTCCTTTTCATGCAAAAAGATAGAATTCCTTATTCCTTCGTTGCCGAGGTTAAAGTATCCCGTTTACGCTGCGAGTCCGAACAAGTCTTGGGCATTGCCGCCAAAAATTCGCGCTTTGTCTGCCTCAGGGATGTCCATTTCCTGAATTAATTGGACGAACCGGGGCATGTCTACCCACGGATGGTCCGTCCCGAAAAGCAGGCGATGCGCGCCGGAGAACTGATAGGCGTATTGCAACGCTTGCTCTGATGGCGAGACAGTATCCAAATAAATTCGGCGCAGGTAGGCACTCGGCGGTTGTGTGATATGCTCTCTGGCTCTGCCTAATACTTCGGTTTGATGCTCAATGCGGCCGCTCATGTAGGGCAAAATACCGCCGACGTGAGGCATCACCACTTGCAAGTTTGGATGCCGTTCTAACGTGCCGCTGAGAATCAAGCGCAGCATCGCGAAACTGCAATCGACTTGCAGCCCCATCATGCCTATCATCCAGTGTTCCTTAATTGCTTCTCCCCATGTTGGCACGGTGGGGTGCATGACAATCGGCATCTGCGTGGATTCGGCGTGTGCGTAAACGGCTGCAAAGCGCGCGTCGTCAACCGGTTTTCCACCGATGTGCGAATAGAGCATGATGCCGCGGAAACCCATCGTTTTGGCGCGTTCCATTTCAGCGATTGCCTCTTCGGGGTTTTGCCACGGGAGGCATGCGAGTCCCGCGAATCGATTGGGATGCGCGTCTACCAATTCTGCAATCGCGTTGTTGATTGCCTGCGCGCCTTTGAGCCCGAGCTCAGGCGCGAGCATACAGGGCGGCGGGATATTCGTGCTGAGCAGTGCCATATCCACACCGGCGGCATCCATGTCTGCTAGTTTTCGCGCCGGGGCGTATGCTTCGTCTTCCAGGCGAAACTGTTGGACATCGCCGTAGGTAACGAGAGCCTCGCTGCCGCTGCGGATTACTTGCGGCGGGTGTGGATTTTGCGCGAGGATGTCGGTATAGGCGCGTGGAAATATGTGGCTTTGGCAATCAATAATTCGCATTTTTTCAACATTATAGACAGATTTTTAATTGATGTCAACCCGAACGATTCCGTTTCTCCAGTAGGAGAGACCTGTCAAGAAAATGTTCCATTACCGTAGCGCGGGGGCCTGTCCCCCGCGAGTTTTCGGTAACCCGCAGCATGGCGAGGGACAGGCCCTCGCCCTACGATGAAAGGGGCCGTTTTTCGACTCAGAAACCCTCACGTTACCGTAGCGCGGGGGCCTGTCCCCCGCGATCGTTCGGTAGACCGGAGCATGGCGAGGGAAACCCGCTCGCATGCGCGTGTGGCATCCGAGGGCCCAAGCCCTACGTGAAGAGGCAGCGTTTTTTTCACTGCGACGTTGAGCGAGTTATGAAACCCCCTCCGTTAACTCGCCTCAAAAATGCCTGTGTGGCGAAGCCCATTTTTCGATATAGTTCGATGGAATCTCGCGGACAAACATGGAGGAGGCGCGTTGTCTGTCGTCAAAGCGATACTCGGTAGAGGAGAGGTAAAGTTGCTGTTGCGCGCGCGTCATGCCGACGTAAAACAGTCGCCGCTCCTCCTCAATCTCCGCCTCTGTCATGTTCTCTTTCCACATAGGGAAATTGCCTTCCTCCATGCCGATGATGAAAACGACAGGGAACTCGGTTCCCTTTGCCGAATGCAGCGTCATGAGCGTGAGTTTTTCACTCTTTTCGTCCCGTTCATCGCTGCCGGTGAGCAATTTCTGGTAATCCAAGAAACTCGCCAGTTGATGTTCCTCGTTCATTTCCTCAAAGTGGAGGGCGGCGTTCATCATTTGAACGCGCCGCTTTTGCCATGCGGTATCTTCCGGCGAGATTGGAACACTAGTTTGCTGTAAATCTGCGAGTAGCCTGCCGAGCGTTTCTTCTTGTGCAGTTTCGACAGGCAATATGTCTGTCAGGTGTTTCGGCGTGTCGTGCGTTTGGACGTAACGCCGTGCGGCGTTCAGTAGCGCGCTAGTCGCGTCTGTCATCGTTGCGTTATCTTGCGCGAGGATGCCGAGCCCGACAAACGGCAGCAGTTCGGTTAACGATGTAATTTCGCGCCTGCGCGCGTCTATCTGGATGAGTGTCTTGAAGATTTCGCGGTTCACCTCGATGTCGTCAAGCGCGGTGTGCAAGCGATCGTATGGAATGCCGAACCTATCGGCGAGTGCCTTAATGTTACACCGCTCGCGCGGGAAAAGCCTTCTCGCCGTGACGAGCGTGTCGTAATACGGGTTGCGGAATTCCATTTTCAGATGTGTGCGCAGATCGCGTTCAAGGATGGAGTTATCAAATTTCGTGACGTTGTGCCCGATGAGGATGCGGTCCCGGATAAATTCACAAAATTCGGGGAGCACCGTCTCAATACTCGGTGAGTCTTTGACGGTAGCCTCGTCAATTCCGTGGATGTTGGTGCTTGCAGGGGGGATATACCCGCCCGGTGGTTTCACCAAGCGATAGAATCTGTCTACCTCATCTCCGATAGCACTGAGTCGGTGCGCGCCAATCTCAACGATTTGGGCAATTTTCGGGTTAACCCCGGTCGTCTCCAAATCATAGACAACCATGTCCGCCATGTTGGGGTTCTCAAATCGGCCGATCAGGCGTTGGCATAACGCCAGCGCGGTGATGCTGAGTGCCTCAGTGGATTGCAGTTGAATCACGCTGTCGTCTTTCGCCTCGGCATTGCCGATGTGAATTGTCCGCGCCGGGGTGGGTGCGTCTACCGCAAAATCGCCGATGAGTAGGTGGACACCGGGGCCATCTGCGTGAGATTGTCGAGACCGGGAGGTCTCTCCTACGGTTGTTGCCTCAAGAGACCGTAGCGCGGGGGCCTGTCCCCCGCGCTCGCCGAAGGACTCTCCTACCGGGAGATGTCGCACGTGAATATCCTGTTCCAGGTATGTCTCTAACGTCTCCCGGAGGATGTGCGTGGCGCAATAGGCATCGAGGTTTCCGTGAGCGGCGGTGATGTGAATGCGTTCGTTTCCATCAATCGCGCTGTAGAGGACATCGCGGGCGGTGTCGAGGTTTTTGGCATCGACTTGGTCTTTCTCAATCTCGGCGATTTCTTCTTCGCGGTAAGGGCATCGCGAACGTTCCAAGATTTCAAACAGTTTCAGCACGATTTTGGTAGGACGTTCGCCATCTATTTCAGCGATTAATTCGTCAAGTTGTGCCCAAAACTGTTTGACGTTTCGGCGAGTGCGCGGTCCGACATCTTTTGGGTATGCGTCAATATTTTTCAGGAGTTGCATCAGCGTGATGCCTTCGCGTTCTGCGAGCCATTTGAGGCGGACCCACGTCAAATCGTCAACCCGTTTTTCGGGGAAACTGATGGCGAGTTCTAAGTCGCGCGGGATTTGCCATTGCGCGAAACTGAGGTAAGCGACGATGGCTTTGGTGTTCTCCTCCTGAAACGCATTGGTTGGTTGGATGCGCTGGTAGTCAATGTTTTCTTTCGTCAACTGCTCTTCTAAAACGTTGGCGAGTTTGTGCTGGCGATAGAAAATGGCAATCTGCCGGTAGGAGTAGTTCCGCTGCGTAATCAACTGCCGGATGATCTGGATGATGCGTTGCGCTTCCTCTGCCTGCGTTGTGAAGGTATAGTGGAAGATGTCTCGCCCTACGCCTTCGTGGGTTTTCAGCGTATGCCGATTCTGGCGTCCGGTATTTTTAGAGATGACTTCTTCAGCGGCGCGCAAAATTTTCTCGCTGCATCGGTAGTGTTCGTCTAAATGAATGACGTTGGGGGCGAAATCGGCAGTGAACTCGGCGATGTATTGCGGGTTGGAACCGCGCCAACTGTAGATAGCCTGGTCTTCGTCAGCGACAACCGTCAGGTTTCGGGCTGGAGGCGCGCACAGCAGTTGCAACAGGCGATACTGCACGCCGTTTACATCGTGGTATTCGTCGACGAGGATATGGCGGATGTCGCGGTGATAAGTTTTCTGCACGTCGGGTGCCTGCTCAAACAAGGCGATGGTTTTCCCGAGTAGATCATCGAAGTCCAAGGCGTTGTGCGCGTCGAGTTTTCGCTGATACACTTCTGCCACATCGGCGATGTCCGCAATCTGTGTTGCGTCTTCAATGGGCGTGCCGTCGTCTCGGCGAAATTCGGCATCGCCGAGTCTCCCCTTGGCGTTGCTGATGATATTGCGTAGCATCCAAGGCGGGTATTCGTAAGGGTCGAGTTGCAGTTCGCGGACAGCTTCGGCGAAAAGTTCGTCTTGAATCCCCTGGTCAAAAATAGTGAAGTTGTCGCTCATTCCGATGGCGGTGGCGTGCTTCCGCAGCGCGCGGACGCAGAAGGCGTGGAAGGTGCAGACCTTGATGTTAGCACCGTGCGGCGCGCCAATTTCGTTGTTGACCCGGGTCTGCATCTCCTGTGCTGCCTTGTTCGTAAAGGTGATTGCGAGGATCTGCTCCGGTTTCACCCGGTGTTGTCGGATGAGATAGGCGATGCGGTGCGTGATGACTTTTGTCTTCCCTGTTCCTGGCCCAGCGATGACCAGGAGAGGGCCGCTTTGATGCGTGACTGCCTGTTTCTGTTTTTCGTTGAGGTCGTGAAGGATGTTCATTTTTCGTTTCTCTCGATGCGTTATGCAAGCGTTTCTTGTCCGCAATTAAAATCGTTTGGTAATTAGTATACCTTATGCAATGGGAAAAATGCAAACTTTTTTTCGTGAATAGAATCATTCAGTAAGATGTCGAGACCAGGAGGTCTCTCCTACCGATGGGCATCGAGATAAGGGGCTTGCCAACCGGGGATACGCGAACCGTCCGATGCGCCGCGTTCACGTAATTTGGCTTTCCGGTGTTAAAAACAACCCTTAATCAGCGCGGCAAGGGCTAGCACTGCTGATACACAGGCTGTTCCTAGGGCGAGATTCACCCTATTTTCTCTTTTTGATTCGTCGCGTCCTTCAAGTTTGCCACGAATCCAGCTCACCTCGCTCGTCAGCGTCTCGATGCGTTGGTTCGTTTCACGCGTCAGCGTCTCGATGCATTGGTTTGTTTCACGTGTCAACGTCTCGATGCGTTGATTCGTTTCGCGCGTCAGCGTCTCAAACCGCTGGTTTGTATCCTCGCGAAGGTTTTCAACGCTTTCTGCCAATTTTTCAATAGCTTTCAAAATCTGTTTGTTCATAGTAGTAGTTCCTCTAGTGATGGCAGATATGGATATCCATATCTGGGATTAGGTCGGCGCGAGTTTCAGCACGCTCGCTAGATTTTTGGTGCGCCTACCACATTTCCTTTTCCAAATAGGAAATGTCTGGCGGCGGAAACGGACTTCGTTTCGTTTCAATTTTGGGAGTTGTGCGTCATGAATTCGCTTGCCGTGGAATACCACAGGGATGCAAGTCGTTTCAATATCCTCGGGCACTAATTCCTCGGCGAATTTGGCACCACTTTGCAATTGTTGGAATACTTCTGTGGCGTTGACATTGCCGCTCTTCAGTTCAATTAAGACGACAACGAGTTTTTCGTCAACGTATAAGAGCATCCGGTCGCATCGTTTGCCTTGCCTCTGGTTGACTTGGAACACCCGTTCAACGTCTACCACAATCCGCTCGCGGGGGACATCAGTCATATCCACATGACATCCATCGCCGCTACAGGAGTTCGTAAGGTTCTCTTCGCCTACCTGTTTGCGGATTTCGTCAAGAACTTCACTCAATTTCACCAGCATCCTCCTTTTCTCGCAGTTGCTGCTGAAGGCGAATCCCGTTATCATAGAGTGTATCTGCGACTTCTTCGTAATCAGGTGGCTCTATACCCTCGATGCGATCAAACGAGATTTCCTCCACCGGCTTATTTCGGTGGAACCACCATGTGCCGACTTCTTCCTTTGCCAGCCAATCGGTTGATGCTGGTGCGTTGTTTTTCTGTTTATTGACTTCTCCTTCGCGAATCAGGTTTCCGAGTTGCTGGAGGAGCCAGTCGCTATGCGTCGTGATAACCAACCGCACGCCTGCTCGGACCAGCCGTGCGAGGGTGCGCGCTATCGCAGTCTGGGCACCTGGGTGCAGGTGCGATTCCGGTTCTTCAATGATGAGTAAATTTCCCGGCCTAACGATACCGCGCAAGAACAGCACTAAAGGCGCGAGTTCGGATACCATGGACGATGATTGACTCAGACGGAGTTTCTCCGTTGTCTTCTTTGGATGATAGAGGAATTCCGGATACCCCTCTGGCACGGGCCGTCTTACCTCTATCTCCCCGTGCAGCACCTCGTTTTCCAATGCTTTGGCGATGCTCCTCATTTCGTCTGAAGAGCCGTGGTGCTCAGCATAGCGCACGATGAGTTTGAGAAAATCTGCTATCATCCCCGAAAACGCGGGCATCGCAGGAAAGCGTTCCAAACCAATGCGAGTGGCATTTTCTATCAGGGAGCTAGCGATGACTCCGTGGCTTTGCATGATGCCGCTCCGCGCAGCAGGTAAGTAATACGCTGCTGTCGGCTGCCGCGCAGGCACCCAAAAAGAATCCGTAGGGTTAACGTCAAACATTTCCCGAAACACCGCTGTAATGTCCGGAGAAACGGAGGTTTCTGGGTTGACATGTCCGCTTGCAGTAACTCCGATTCCGACATCCTGCAAATCGAAATTCCAGAGTGTTTGACAACCTTCGCGAACCTCCAATGAAACTTTCAGTTCGTTTTGTCCGCCATTGGAGAATCGGACTAATTTTGAAACAGAACCCAGATCGAAACACCGCTTGAGCCGGTTTTCAAAGACCTCAGAATCTCTCAGCCGATGCTGCAGCCTATGTTGCAACTCGTGAGGTAAATCCGAAAACGTGAACGGCCGCTCGGGTGTATTCAATTTTTTGAGTGCCACCAGAATTTCTTCCTTTAAGGCAGCCTGATATTGGCCGATGGATTCAGAAAAGAAAAAATCGCGGGCAGACCAGGGAAAACGTGAGAACCCCTCAAAATTCTGGTGCAGTGCATAAATAAGCGCGGAAAGATACGTCTTGCCGGTGTTACTCTCACCGACAAACACGGTGAGCGGACGTAGATCGATGTCCGCCTTTACTACCGGTCCAAAATTCTCGACAGAAATTTGGACATCTAGGGGCTTATCCGCGGGTTTGGTGTTTTTTGTCATCATTCTCTCTATTCCTCTAAAGTGTTGTTTGCAATAAATTTTACCACATATTTGCAATCAATTTCAAGAAAAAAATAATTCCGTTTTTAGGGTCGCGTCCGGGAGGTTTTTCCTACCGTGGTGCATCGAGACCAGGAGGTCTCTCCTACCGGGGGAGCATCGAGACCGGGAGGTCTCTCCTACCGGGGATAACCGAATCGCTTGAGTGCTGAAGAAATAACTGTTGCTTTTCGGGGCGGCATGTGTTAAAATTGTTTGGTAATTAGTATACCCTATGCAATGGGGAAAATGCAAAATCTTTTCCACTTTACAAGGAGAAATTATGAAGAATCTGAATGTGTTGACAAACGTTATCGTTTTAACCGCCATCTTCATCGGGATGTGTGGTTGCCAACGGGCCCAGGAGGTTATCCTAACTGAACCGATGAGCGCGCCGATGCAGATAAGTGTCGTCTACCCCGGCGATTGCCTCGGGGATTCCTCTTTCTGCGATGTGCTTTACCACGGCGTGCAGAAATCGAAGACTGAACTCGGCATTGAAATTGCCGAGATAGAGAGCAACGCCGAGACATGGGAGACAGACTTGCGCGAGGCGGCGCAGCAGTCCCAACTCGTGCTGACATCCGGTTTCCAGATGAGCGAACCTCTTGCAAGCGTGGCACCGGCGTTTCCCGATGTCAAGTTTGTCATTTTTGTGGGCGCGGTTGACTTGCCCAACGTCGCCTCTTACACGCACAAGGCGAACGAAGGTGCGTTCCTCGTTGGCGCGATTGCCGGGTTAACATCGAAAACAGGCAAAGTCGGCTACCTCGGCGGTGCTGACGTGCCAGGGTTACATCAGTATGAGGCGGGCTACGTTGCCGGGGTGAAGGCAGTCAATCCGGAAGCAGAGGTGCTTATCGGTTATGTCGCGGACAACGCGCAGGGGTTCTACCAACCCGATGCGGCGAAAACCATCGCCTTGAGCCAGTATGAAGGCGGCGTTGATGTCATTTACTCGATGGCAGATTCCGCGGGGTTCGGCGCGGTTGAAGCGGCGAAAACCGGCGAGGACAGATATGTCATTTGGACATTCATGGATGTTAACGATACCGCGCCGGAGGTTATTCTGACAAGTCTGCTTGTCGGAATTGATACCGATGCATATCGTGTTATCAGCGATTTCGCAGCGGGTAACTTCGCACCGGGTATTCATTCACCTGGGCTCGCGGAAGGCACTGTCAACTACGCGCCCGATGAGCAGATTTCTGCGGAGATAGTGGAGCAGGTTGAGGCATTGAAGGCGCAGATACTCTCGGGTGAAGTTGTTGTGCCGATGGAGAGATAGGAGTTACGGGGCCTGGTTCGCGAGGGACAGGCCCTCGCGCTACGTTTCAGGGGAGGTTTTTGTTTCAGAGAGATCGCGAGGGACAGGCCCTCGCGCTACGTGTCAAGGTGGCCTCGCGGTAGGAGAGACCTCCCGGTCTCGATGTGGTATCATTGAGGGTTCGCGAGGGACAGGCCCTCGCGCTACGTTTTAGGGGAGGTTTCTGTTTTGGAATGGGTTCGCGAGGGACAGGCCCTCGCGCTACGTTTTGAGGGAGGTTTCTGTTTCAGCGAGAGATCGCGAGGGACAGGCCCTCGCGCTACGTTTCAGGGGAGGTTTTTGTTTTAAAGAGGGTTCGCGAGGGACAGGCCCTCGCGCTACGTTTTGAGGAGACCTCTATCACGGACGGTGATCGGTGTTAACTGGCGGTTCATCGTTTTGGAGGAACCGCTCAATAGTGTTATGCGTTGCTGGACGCGTGCGGAAATCGGCGATCCAAGGTTCACGGAAGTATGCCTGTTTCTCGCGCGGTAATGCTAAAAGCACTTCCGGTGGAATGCGCAGCCGATGCCAATGCGTTGCTAGATGCGCATAGGCATTCAACACAGCGACGCGCGGCGTATCGCGCTGCCACACCGGTCCCGCATGACAAAGATTCTCGGTAAAGAAAATGGCACTCCCCGCCGGGCATTCGTAAGTCGTTAGAAACGGGCTGCGTTTGCCTTCCTCTAATGACATGTGCTCAGGATGCATCGGGAAGTTTGCCTTATGACTGCCGACGATGAAATGCGTTGCGCCGTCGGCTTTGGTAACATCGGTTAGTTCAAAAACGACGCGCACCATCCCCGCGTGAATGCGGCCGTTTTTGACGCGATACCCGAAAATCGGGTCTGCTTGGCCCGGACCGCCGCCGTGAAGTCCGCCGTGTTCTTGTCCCTTTTTTCGCCAGACTGAGAAGGAGTTCTCAAGTCGGATATCGGGGCCAATAATTTCGTGCAAGACATCGATGACCTTGGGGTGATCGATGAGGACGCTGGCGGGCCCGCCCGGCACCGCACGATGCGCTGGCGGTAGCGATTCAGGGTTGTGGTGGATTCTGTCAATCTGTTCAACGATAGCGTCAACCTCGTCGCGGCTTAAAATCGCGGGGCGAACGAGGAAACCTGTCAGGTCGAAGCGAAATTTTTCTTCGTCAGTCATGGGTTTGAATCTCCTTATTTTGGTAAGCGCGGTTTGCCACCGCGCTTACGGGGTGCGTGCTACGCATCAGAACCGAATCGCCTTAAACGCTTCGATCTGCGCGGTTATTGCGCGTTCTGTGGGGAGGCGTTCCGCACTAGAAGCACCGTAGAAACCGACAACGCCCTCGGTATTCTCCAAAACGTAACTTGCGTCTTCGGGTTCAGCGATGGGGCCGCCGTGGCAGATGACGAGGATTTCGGGGTTAACACCCTTCGCCGCGTCGTGGATTGTCTGCACGCGTTTGGCGGCATCCGCCAGGGTGAGTGATGTCTTCGCGCCGATGGAGCCCTTCGTTGTCAACCCCATGTGCGCGACGAGGATATCCGCGCCTGCGTCCGCCATTTGTTCCGCTTCTGTTGCGTTGAAGGCGTAGGGTGTAGTGAGCAGATTCATCTCGTGTGCCGTGCGAATCATCTCCACTTCCGGTCCGTAACCCATGTCGGTTTCCTCCAGCAACTGGCGGAATGTGCCGTCAATCAGCCCGACGGTAGGGAAATTCTGAACGCCGGAGAACCCGATGGCATCTATTTGCGAGAGGAAGATATCCATCAGCCGAAACGGGTCTGTGCCACAGACACCGGCGAGGACAGGCGTGTTTTGGACGACAGGGAGCACTTCACTCGCCATCTCCACGACAATCTGGTTTGCGTCGCCGTAGGGCATCATCCCGGCGAGAGAGCCTCTGCCTGCCATGCGGAATCTGCCGGAGTTGTAGATAATAATCAGGTCGATGCCGCCGGCAGCTTCGCATTTAGCGGAGATGCCGGTGCCGGCACCTGCGCCGATGATCGGTTTGCCAGCGTCAATGTTGGCGCGCAACTGGGCTAAAATTTCTTCACGTGCAAATTTCATGTTTGCGTATCCTTCTGCATGAGAGGGTTGATTTTTCAAGCATTATACCAAAATTGGGGATTTTACGCAATATGATTTTCGGAGAACGTTGCATGGCGAGGGACAGGCCCTCGCCCTACGGTAACGCACGCCGTTTTTTCGTAGCGCGGGGGCCTGTCCCCCGCGATCTCTAACGTCACGATGTGTGTTTCCTCCTCTGTAGTTTGTGATCGCCTGATCACAAACGGGTCAGGATCAGGCGATCCTGACCTACAGGGGTGACGAGGTCTGCTGGCCAAACGCATGGCGAGGGACAGGCCCTCGCCCTACGGTAAACTTACGCGATTGCATGGCGAGGGACAGGCCCTCGCCCTACGGTAAATGTTACGTTATAGCATGGCGAGGGACAGGCCCTCGCCCTACGGTGAAGTGCCGTTTTTTCCGTAGCGCGGGGGTCTGTCCCCCGCGAACGTTGGATTCCGCGGACGATATTGAGACCGGGAGGGCTCTCCTGCACAGATTCATGAAACCCCCTCATATAATTTTCGGAGGAACTATGAATATCACTATCCAAGTAAATCCTAAACTGACTGCCGACGCGTTGTTTGCTTTCTATGAGCGGAATGACATCTGCGAAGTCGGGTTTGGCAAAGAGACGGCGGCGAAGATATTGGAGCATCCACACCTGATTGTGGCCGCGTTTGCGGACGAAGAACTCATCGGACTTGCTCGCGCGACGTTCGATGGGCTTTCTGCGCATATCATGGAATTCTCGCTAGCCCTTCGTTACCAAGGCGGCGCGCCGAAGTATGCGAACGGTTCGCTGATGGAGGCGGATGAAAGTGGGGTTGGCAAATCGCTTGGCGCGTGTCTGCTGCGCGAATTGGAAGCGATGGGCGCGACGTTCATCACCGGCTACATCGTCGCCGATTGTGAAGAGGCGTTTTATGCATCGTTGGGTTTCAAGGAGAATGAGGGGCATTTGGTTTATCATATTGATAAGCGGCCGTATGCGTAGTTTGCATCGAGACCTCCTGGTCTCGATTTTCCCGTAGCGCGGGGGCCTGTCCCCCGCGTTGGCCGTCGTCAAGTTATGTTTTTAGGTCCTACGGTCGCCTCTCTGTAGTTTGTGATCGCCTGATCACAAACAGGTCAAGATCAGGCGATCTTGACTTACAGGGCCTGGCGCGCGAGCGATGGCGAGGGAAACCCGCTCGGATGCGCGTATGGCATCCGAGGGCCCAAGCCCTACGGTGAGGGGGGGAGGCGTTTTCTTCCCGTAGCGCGGGGGCCTGTCCCCCGCGATCGCAGCATGGCGAGGGACAGGCCCTCGCCCTACGGGAAAGGGAAGCGTTTTTTTCTCCACAGCGCGGGGCCTGTCCCCGCGACGTTGAGCGATTTATGAAACACCCTCGGTTATTTGACAAATTTCCGTGTGCATGTTATCATAAAAAAAACACGATTCTATACACAAACTCACAACGATGGAAGCGCGCATGCAAAGAATTTTCTTAACCTTAATTTTCCTGATTTTGACAGCAACCGTGGCGGTTTCCGGCGATGTGTATCGTATCCGCGAAGGCGATACGCTCCTCATCGCTGTTATCGGACAACCGGAATATACGCAGACTGTGCAGGTTCGCGAAGATGGCATGATGAGTTATTTTAGCGGCGATTTGCATGTCGCCGGCAAAACGGCGGACGCGGTTGGCCAACGCATTCGTGCCTTTCTCGTCTCGGAGAACCTCGTCAGCAATCCTGTCATCATGGTATCTCCCGTGCCACAGGAAAACGGCATTTTCGTCGGCGGTGCAGTGAAAACGCCTGGGCGTTACGTCATCTCACCGAAAACGGACATCGGTTTATACCGCGCCATTACTCTCGCAGGCGGGATAGCAGAGAATGCCGATGTGCAGCAGGTGCAAGTCATTCGTGCGCCTGTGCCGCTGGAAACCGCGCCTACCGAGGGGAAGGTTGAAACTTATGATATTTCCATAAATCAACCCTACCGCGATGTCCGCGTGAACGTCAGGGATTTAGTGTTTGTCATGCCGCTCAGCGTGGTGGAGGTGCAGGGACAGGTGCAGGTGCCGGGCAAACTTTTTATCCGCGGCAACATCGGCATCGCCGAGGCGTTGGCGCGGGCAGGCGGTTTAACGGCAGAGGCAGCCCTTGATGCCCTCGTTAAGGTGAGTCGCGACGGAACCCTCTCCGAATTCAGCGTGACAGAGCAGTTTTGGAAATCTACGGCGAACGGAAAGGCAACAATTGAGACAGAGCAGACTCTCTTACTGTCCGATGGCGACGTGCTGTTCGTGCCGAATGCGTTCAAGGTAGAGCCGATTTATGTCATCGGTTACGTTCGTAACCCCGGTGCTCACCGCGTGCGTGAACCGCTCACTCTCGCGCAAGCAGTCGCCTTAGCCGGTGGGTTTGAAGAAGCAGCAGAACGGAAAAATGTCACGATTCATCGGCGCGATGGCACCAGTCTTGAACATCCGTTTACGGCGAGCGGCACCGAGGTGATTTTCCTCTACCCGGGCGATATCTTGGAGGTAGACAAGCGGTTTCAATTGAGTTGGGGGTTGGTAAGTGCCATCGTCTCAACTGCCTCTGTCATCGCAACGCTGATTGTTACGCTAACGCGCTAATCAAGGAAGAAAATATGAACATGGATGCAAAGACGACTCCGACTTTGGAGTTTTCCCCGGGTCAAATTGTTTGCCTGAGCTCAAACCCGTCTATCCGCGGTGCGGTTGTGGCCGTGTTACCGGGCACCCCTGAAAACCGATTTGACGTGTTCCTGAACGGAAACATTCAAACCTTTTACGCGTCGCAGTTGCAAGTTGAAGCGCGTCCCGTTGCGGCATTTCAAGGGTTGTCAGGCGATGCGTTTCACGCGTATCTCACCGCGCTTCACATCCGCTATCCGGTGCTTTCCTCGCTTTACTCGCTTAACACGGCCAGCATCGATTTTATCCCGTATCAGTATCGGCCGGTGATGAAATTCATCAAGGCAGAGTTGCCGAGGATTCTCATCGCCGATAGTGTCGGTGTCGGGAAAACCATCGAGGCGGGCCTGATTTTGCGGGAACTCCAAGCCCGGCGCGAGATTAAATCCGCGCTCATTATCTGTCCGCGTCCCCTCGTCGCTGAGAGAAAATGGGAGCAGGAGATGAAGCGGTTTGACGAAAATTTCACGCCGCTAGATGGAAACACGTTGCGATACTGCATTAACGAAACACATCTCGATGGCGAGTGGCCTGCGCAACATCCAAAGGTAATTGTTCCGTATTCGTTGTTAGACAAGACGCTCCTTTTTGGCCCAGGGGGAAGCCGCAAGAAGCGAGGCGGCAAGGGCCTGTTGGATTTGGACCCGCCACCGCACTTCGATCTGGTTATCGTCGATGAGGCACACCACATCCGAAACCAGAACACTGCGAATCACGAAGCAGTTCGGTTTTTTTGTGAGCACGCGGAAGCCGCAGTCTTTTTGACTGCGACACCTATCCAACTCGGCAGCCACGATTTGTTTGTGCTGCTCAACGTGCTTCGTCCAGACCTGGTTTTAGACGAGGAGAGTTTCAATGAGATGGCGGAGCCGAACCCGTTTATTAACCGCGCCGTTGACATGGCACGGGCACAAAAACGTGGGTGGCCGCGGCAAGCGGCGACGGAATTAGACAAGGCAGTAGCCACCGCGTGGGGACAATCGTTCCTCAGGGATAACCCGGAGTTCCAGCGTATCCAGCGTCACATTGCCTCCGGGCGCGTTACGCAGGAAGAACGGGTGCAGCTCATCACGGATATGGAAGCGCAGCACACTTTCTCAGGGATAATCAACCGCACGCGTCGGCGCGACATCGGCGAGTTCACTATCCGACAGCCACAAACCGTGAAGGTTGAATTATCGGCGGACCAGGAGGAACTTCACAGTGCACTCCTGAAAATGCAAGAGGATATATTCCGCACGCTTCACGGAGACAGGAACGTCAAGTTCATGATGACGACGCTGCGCCGCCAACTCGCGAGTTGTCTCTATGGACTTGAACCCCTTCTTGAGGACATCTTGCATCGCCACCTTGACGAATTCGCCTGGGCAGAGGCCGATGCAGTTGACGCGATGCCGAATGAAAAAGTTATCCCTGGGATTCGCGCCCAAGTTGAAGATGTTCTGAACCAAGCGAAATCTGTCGATTCCGACGATTTGAAACTGGCGGCTCTCCGCAAAATTGTCCGTGAGCGGCAAGGACTGCGCAATAACAAAATCATGCTATTTAGCAGTTTTCGGCACACGCTTGCGTATCTTTACAAGCACCTCAAAGCCGATGGCGTGCGCGTCGGCGTGATTCACGGCGGTGTGCCCGACGAAGAACGCCTCGTGCTGCGAAATCGGTTTGAGAAACCGAAAACCGCGGACGACTGCATCGATGTCATGCTGTTTTCCGAAGTCGGCTGCGAAGGACTTGATTATCAGTTCTGCGACTGTATCGTCAACTATGATTTGCCGTGGAATCCGATGAAGATTGAGCAACGCATCGGCCGCATTGACAGGAGGGGGCAAAAAAGTGAACGGGTTACCATTATCAACCTAATCACCCCCGGCACCGTCGATGCCGACATTTACGAACGGTGCTTCCTCCGCATCGGGGTGTTTGAGAGTGCCCTCGGCGGCACCGAAGAAATCCTCGGCGAAATCACCACCGAAATTCAGAATATCGCCGAAAACCATGAACTTAGTAGAGAGGAACGGAAGGAGCAGCTGCAACAATTGGCGGATAACCAGATCCGACTAATGCAGGAGCACGAAAGCCTTGAGGCACAGCAGTTGGAACTCTTCAGTATCCATCTCCCGGATAGACAGATAGAGAGAGACGTGGAAAACGCCACGAGTTTCTGGTTATCGGCACGCTCCATCCAGCGGCTCGTCACGCACTATCTGCAGCAGCACTTCGGGCGTGACAGGGAATTTATCCTCGGCGGCGAAAGGCCGCTGAAAACGCTACGGCTTGCCGAAGACGCGCGACACACCCTGCTGCAAGATTTTCGGGAACTCTCCAGAGAGAGAAGTCCTCTCTATCGCGAGTGGGAGGACTGGTTGAAGAGTGCAGTCCCGCATTTATCGATTACCTTTGATTCGGAGTGCAAACGCCAGCATCCGGAGGCTACCTTCATCGTTCCGACGCATCCTTTGGTGAAACAGGCGGCGGCGCGGTTAGAAATTGAACCTAACGTTTTCGTCAAATTGAAGGTGCGCACGCGCGATGTCCCCGCGGGCCGTTATGATTTTGCCATTTACCAGTGGCAGTTTCATGGCATTAAGGGGAATCTGGTGCTGAAACCGGTCTCTTCGTCAGAAGTGTTAACGCCGCATCTGAACAAATTGCTGGAGAAAGCGGCGGATAGCGACATCCGAGAGGGTGATGCGCCGCCGGAACGTGAAGCGTTGGAAACGGCGCATCAGCAGCTGTGGGCAGAAGCACGTGAAGAGCACCAACGGCGCACGCGAGACTTGGCAGATCACCGTAAGAAGAATTTGTCAACAAGTCATCGGAAACGCATCGCGCTCCTCAAAAGTCAGCGCGACCGGGTGAGCGATGTCAACATTCGGCGGATGCGTGAAAGCGAAATCGCTAATGCCGAAGCAGATTACAACCGCCGTATTCAGGAACTCAATGACGCAATGACGACGGCCGAGATTACGGCAGAAGCCGTGGCGTATGGCATCTTGGAAGTGGAGTAGAAATATGCTCACAAAACTTATCTGCCGCAACTTCAAATGCTTTGAAGAAGTCGAAATTGATTTGGGAAATCCTGTCGTCTTTGTCGGCCCAAATAACTCCGGCAAAACCGCTGCTTTGCAGGCACTTGCCCTGTGGGACATCGGGCTCAAACGGTGGAACGAGAACCGAAAAGGACGAGCTAACCCAGCAAAGCGTCCGGGTGTTACGATTAACCGCCGCGACCTTATCTCTGTTCCTGTTCCAAACGCAAGATTGCTCTGGCAAAATTTGCGGGTTCGGGATGCTCAGAGAATTGATGGGAAGACGCTCACGCAGAATATCTGTATGGAGATTATCGTCACCGGCGTTACTGCTGGCCAACAGTGGGAATGTGGACTGGAATTCGATTACGCTAACACTGAATCCTTTTACTGCCGTCCTCTTCGGTTAGAGGAAAAGGAACGCAGCGTAACAAAACGAATGCCGGTTCCTGATCAGGCAGCGAATCTCAATGTCGCTTTTCTACCACCGATGTCTGGGCTCGCATCAAATGAGACACGGCTTGACGAAGGAGCAATCAACGTCCGTATTGGTGAAGGCAGGACAGCGGAAGTGCTCCGCAATCTGTGCCATCAGGTAGAGCAAAACAGTCGGCAAACATGGGAAACGGTTTGTGAGCAAATCCGAGACTTGTTTGGCTTTCAACTTGAAGAACCTGTTTACATTCGGGAACGCGGCGAAATTGAGATGAGTTATCGGGACAGATCTGGCACCTCACTAGACCTCTCCTCTTCAGGACGTGGGCTTCAACAGACACTCCTCTTGTTCGCCTATATCGCCGCGCACCCGGGCTCAGTCCTACTACTTGACGAACCAGACGCGCATCTGGAAATCCTCCGGCAACGACAGATTTATCAGATGCTCACCGATTTAGCGAGGAAACATGACAGCCAAATCGTCGCCGCCAGCCATTCCGAGGTTATCCTGAAGGAGGCAGCTGATCGGGATGTCGTCGTCGCTTTCCTCGGTAAGCCGCATCGCATTGATGACAGGGGTAGCCACCTCCTGAAATCGCTTAAGGAAATTGACTTTGATCACTATTATCAGGCAGAACAGAGAGGCTGGGTTCTCTATCTTGAGGGGGCAACGGACTTAGCGATTTTAAAGGCATTCGCTGAGAAACTTGAGCATCCTGCGCTGGACGTATTGGAAAGTCCGTTCGTAGAGTATGTCGGAAACCAACCTGCGAATGCCCGTAAACATTTTCATGGATTGCGAGAGGCAAAGCCAGACCTAGTTGGTTTCTGTCTCTTCGATCGGCTGGATCGTGAACTTCAAGATACCTCCGCGCTACGGGAATATGCTTGGAAACGTCGCGAGATTGAGAATTATGTAGTGGATAGAAAAGAGGTGCTCATTCATTGGGCGCAAGAAGAAGCCGCACAATGGCCCGAAGGACCGCTATTTTCTCATGCCTGGGCATCTACAATGGAAAAAACGATTGCGGACATTGAAGGTGCCTTTCGGACGCTTGGGGAAGACTCGCCGTGGTCTCCAAATACCAAAGTGAGCACTGATTTCCTCGACCGGCTTTTCGAGAATTTTTTTAAAAAACTGGAACTGCCGAATCTCATGGAGAAAACGAATTACCATCGGCTTGTCCAGTGTGTTCCCGCGGAGAGTCTCGATTCCGAAGTATCAGAAGTGCTTGATGGTATTTTGGCGGTAGCGGAACAAGCAGTGCCGCTGACTTAACCCGTTTGGCGCGCTCATCGTGAACATCCCGGTGGGCTTGCGCCAGTGGATACTTAATGTTTTACTGCGATTTTCACAAAACTGAAAACTGAATCGTTTTGGTGGGCGCACACTTTTTTCTTGACAAATACCACCGAATTATGATATAATTAAAAATATCCTAAAGTTTGGGCAATTTGTGCGAGCGCGGGGATGCGAACGGTTGCATCGGATCGATTCCCGCATAGACATAAGCGCGCGTTACGCGCTTCGTAAACCCCGACGACTCGAAGACAGAGGCAGTCAACTTGTAGCGTCGGCACGAGATTCGGCACTGCAACTCTATAGAGTTTATTTCGTAAATTTGATAAAGCAACGGGAATTTGATGCAGATTGTCTAAACTTCGGTAGAATTAAAGGTAAAGGAGGCTATCGCATGCCAAGTGAGCAATTTGAACACATTCAGCGAATTCGGAATGACTTTCAGGCCACCAAGCGAGTTAAAGATAGTTTGAACAATTCAGTTCAGACTCTCGCGGCTGACCTTTACAACAAACATACCCATTTTATCTTTGAGTTAATCCAGAACGCTGAAGACAACGCCTACGATGAGCCTTCACCCTCCCTTTCCTTTCGGTTAACGAAAACCGATCCGACTGGGAGCAAGGATGCCGATGGCGCGTTGATTATCCAAAACAACGAAACCGGTTTTTGTCATGAAAACGTGGATGCTCTCTGTGCTGTTGGTAAAACAACGAAGCAGAAAGCACATGGCTATATCGGGGAAAAAGGGATTGGTTTCAAATCCGTTTTCCGCGTTACGGGAAATCCACACATTTTTTCCAACGGCTATCGCTTTTGTCTACCCGAGCGCGACGAGGAAACGGGACTAGGCTACATTGTGCCACGATGGGTGGATTGCCCGCCAGAAGAACTCAATCTCTCTCAAACGCATATCATTCTACCGCTCACGAAGAGGGAGTTTGGCTATGATAAAATTGAGGAGATGCTCCTGGAGCTTGAGCAGGAAACTATCCTTTTTCTCTCAAAATTGCAGGAAATCCGAATAGAGACAGATACCGGAACCGATCTCACAATTTTGAAAAACGCTGATGAGTTCCCCAAAATTGAGGTTCTCATTGAAGGTAGGAAACAACGGTGCTCTTTCTCGAAAGTTGACAAGTTTTTGGTGTGTACCAAAAACTTTCACAAACCGGTGGAAGTTCATCACGAAAAGCGGGAAGGGGTAAATGAGCGAGATGTCTCAATCGCATTTCCGATGG
Organism: Candidatus Poribacteria bacterium; assembly: GCA_965242965.1. Classification (GTDB taxonomy): domain Bacteria; phylum Poribacteria; class WGA-4E; order WGA-4E; family WGA-3G; genus AGPOR5. Next base: position 1,070,311 of record OZ251518.1, read on the forward strand.
ATGAAGATCCCACTGGCTCCGGAAAGATTTTTGCCTATCTGCCTGTATCCGACACGAATTTTCCATTTTTAATCAACGCTGATTTCATTCTAACGAGTTCGCGCGAAGGCATTCAGCAGGATGAGCGTTGGAATCGCTGGTTGATGGACTGCGTTGCAGAGGTAGTCGCGTCCGAATTACTATCCCTCTTAAAGAAGGAACAACTTTTAACGGTTCCCTTCCTCGAGACACTCGCGAGGAGTCTAAAAAACTTTGCGGCAGACGAGAGGAACCTATTTTATCCTATCACTAGGAAGGTGCGTGAAACTCTTATGACACAAGAGTTTCTTCCTGCTAATGATGGGACGTTTGTTTATGCGGAAAACGCGATGCTTGCACGCGGTGATGCCGTTAGGAATCTTCTCAGCCATGCCCAGTTAGGAGCATTGTTTTCTGGTTCTGAGAACGGAACCAAGTGGTTGTCCGCCGACATTACGGCGGACCGCACGCCTATTCTTCATCGGTACCTCATGGACTTGGGTATTGAGGAAGTCATTCCGATGACATTTGCACGAAGACTATCACCACCGTTCCTTGCAGCACAAACCGACGACTGGTTCATTGAATTCTATAGGTTCTTATCAGGGCAGTCTGTTGTGACGCGTAATCTCCGTACCGAGCCTATCCTACGTCTCCAAGATGGCTCGCACGTTAGACCTTTCCAAGAAGACGCTTCACCTAACGCGTACTTGCCACTGATTGAAACGGATACCGATTCGTCACTGCCAACTGTGAAGTTAGAAATCGTTCAAGATGATGACGCTCGCGAGTTTCTGAAAAATTTGGGGATCCCAGAGTGGGACATCGTTGAAGAAGTCATCAGGGATATCCTCCCCAAATATGTGGATGATTCGCCGATGGTCCCAATGGAGACTTATAGAAGCGATTTCGCCAAAATTGTGTATGCTCACAATACAGATTCGACTAAGCGGAGAGCACAACTCCGGAAGGCATTGTTCGCTACACCCTTTGTTTTCCTAGAAAATCCACCCGCAGGCAGCGCAAACTACCTCAAGCCAGCTCAACTCTATTTCGCAAACGATGATAGATTGTGGGGAAACTTTTCAGGAAACTATTCCCGCGTGTCCGTGCGTAAGGACATTTATGAGTTCCTGAAATTGCTGGGAACTCGTAAATGGAACGTCGTTGAGGAAGTTTACAAAACTATCCTGCCGAAATATGTGACCGGTTCACCGGCGGTTCCTCTTCAGAGTCACCGGGACGATTTCGCCAAAATTGCAGACGCTTACACGACAAGTTCGCATTTACAGAAAACGGACCTTTGTGAGAAACTGCAGGGGATACCGTTTATCCTTGCCGAGCACCGTGACGCGGCCGAACCTGCCTATCGGAAACCAGATGAACTCTATTTCCTAACAGAGGAACTGCGCTTGTATTTTGACAAGAACGCTTCCTATAGGTTTGTAAGTTCTATCTATCCTGAAAGGTATTTTGATATGCTCAACGAATTAGGGGTGAGGGATAGCATCCCAGTCATTTGTAGATCACGTCCCGGATTGACAGATGACATCACTCTTAAAAGCAAATGGAAAGAGTATTCACACTACTGTCACAGACGCGGATTAAAAGGGTTCGATCCAGACATTGAAGTCAAGGGTCTCGCAGATATCTTGAAGAATCCATCTCGTGCGCAAAGCGAGATAATTTGGAACCGCATAGCCCTCCCTTATCGGCATTGCATTAGAGGAACGGTTCTCTGGTCAAGCCGACAAGATTTTTCGCGTTCTGCATCCGTCTATGAAGAAGAGGAAACGGTATCGCAACACTTTGGGCGTTTGCTAGTTGAGGCGGCATGGCTGCCAGATTCCGATTGGAACCTGCACAAGCCGAGTGAACTTAACCTCGACGAACTTCCCGAATCATTTGAACGTGATGAGCGGTTGGCCGACTTGCTTGGGATGAAGAAGGATAAAGTTGCTGAGTTGGCGGCCGAGACAGGGGTTTCAGCGGAAGTCATCAGAGACTTCATGCAAAACCCCGATGAATATGCGGAATATAAGGCGTGGAAGGCTGAAAAGCAAGAACAGCATCAGCCTGCCCCTACAAATTTGGAAAATCCTGAATCTGCATCAGTTCCTTCGCGCAGAATTGATTATCCCACCGAAGTTGAAACCTCTTTTAACCGAGATGGGGAAACAGAAATCTACTCCACAATTACAGGCGATGGCACGGTAACGAATCCGGCACGCCGTCGTGAAAAAATGGGAGAAGAGCACCGTGAACTGTTCAAAGACGAGCCAAATGATAACGCACGCCGCGAACAGACGGTTCGCACGATACTTGAGGGAGCAAACCCACAAGTGAGAGAATATTTGGCCCAAATGTATGATGGGAAATGCCAAATCTGTGATGAGACCTTTCCTGAACGAAGCGGACAACCGTTTTTCATAGCCAACTACATAGTTGAGCGAAAAATTGCTCAAGCAGTTGACACTCCAGCCAATGCCTTATGCCTTTGTGCAGACCACTTCGCCAGATGGCAGCACGGAACTGTGGAGGCGGAAGACATTTTAGTCCAGATAGAAAACTTCCGGACTGAATCCGAAGGCGGGGAATGCGAACCCATTCTGGAGATTAAAATGTGCGGCGAAAAATGTGTGATTCGCTTTACCGAGAAACATCTCTTGGACCTTCAGGAACTGCTCAAGGCTTCCAGATATGAAGTTTAAATGGAGGAATGAATGCAGAAATTATTTGTCCGAACGCTCATGAGCGTCCTCATCCTCGCAGCCATACCCGCAGCGGCACAAAACACCGACATTCACGAAAATGCCGGCACCCGCGCAATGACATTCCTGAAAATCGGCATCGGCGCGAAGGCAATGGGCATGGGCGAATCACATGTCGCCGCAACCGATGATCTTTATGCATCCTATTGGAATCCCGCCGGCCTCGCACGGCTCCAACAGCCGCAACTCGCGCTGATGCATAACGAATGGTTCGCTGGCATCAACCACGAATTCATCGGGTTCGCGCTCCCAATCGGCGAGATCGGGACAGTCGGCGCGAGCGCGAATTTCTTGTCCTTCGGTGAGTTGCAAGGCCGCGACCGGGATGGCAACGAGACAACTATCTTCCGTCCCTATGATCTGGCGGTTGTCGTCTCGTATGCGCGCAACATCACGCCGGCACTAGCATTCGGCACCAACGCAAAGTTCCTGCGAGAGCAAATTGCCGATGAAAGCGGCACCGGTATCGCTTTCGATTTCGGTGGACTTTATACGTTATCAGAACTTCCGCTATCTCTCGGTTTCAACGCGCAGCACGTCGGACCGCGGGTGCGGTTCATAGAGGAGGCGTTCGGATTACCGTTTACGTTTCGGTTCGGCGCGGCTTACCGTCCGTGGGGTGATGCCTTCATGCTAACGGCGGATGTCGTTCGTCCTTCTGACAATGACATTACCACCGGCGTGGGTGCCGCCTATACGATAGCGAACATTTTGCAATTGCGCACCGGCTACAAATACAAGTTGGGAGGCAACGATTTAGGCGGATCTTCGGGGTTGACAGGCGGGTTCGGGCTCACGCTTCGGCGATTCCAGGTCGATTACGCGCTGGTGCCGTTCGGTGTGTTGGGGTTAACGCATCGGTTTTCGTTGGTTGCGAATTTTTAACGCGTCTTCGTTTTCAAATCTCCATACATCCCCCCGTAGGAGAGACCTCCTGGTCTCGATGCAATACCGTAGGAGAGACCTCCCGGTCTCGATGCATTAGGTAGGAGAGACTCCCGCTATCGTTTGCAATTGCCTTCTCTTGACCCGTTCAGGAGCAGGTGCTCCTGAACTACAGGCGGAACGCACGCTAGTTCTGTAGTTCGGGTGCGCCTGCACCCGAATGGCGCGAGCGCGGGCAAGCCTTACCTCATCGAGACCGGGAGGGCTCTCCTACCCGAAGAATCAGGACAGGTAGGAGGGACATCCTTGTCCCGATGGGCACATCAACAAAACGCATCGAGACCGGGAGGTCTCTCCTACCCGAAGAATCGAGACCGGGAGGTCTCTCCTACCTGGAGGGCATTGAGATTTTCTCATATCATTGAATCGGCGATGGAGTCGTTTATCATTCCGCTATCTCGATGTGCACAGGCAAATCCACTGCTGGAAACACTTCGTTAAGCAACGCGTAGAGTAATGGATCTTGCTCTATCAACTTCGCGCGTTGCCACTCATCAGCTAAGTTGTTGCCGTGAATGTCCGTAAACCATTCTTGCGCACCGGTAGCCCAGTATTCCCCCTCGTTCGTCAGCGCATAATGGTCCGGGATGTCAAAAAAACCCTTGCCCTGCAGTGCCTTCTGATACGCCAGCGTATACGCCGTCCTCAAACGCGTACCCCAATCTGGAAAGAGATGTGGATGCTGGGCAAACGCATAATCTATTGCATGCGCCATCTCATGCACCACTATCCCACTGGACAGTCCTGCCTTCTTGCCGTTTAAGTCCCAATAAATGCCGCTCACCGCAAAATCGCCCGCAAAAAAACCTAAGTATTGGCTGAGCTGCTGCAACTCATAAGGCATGTTCACCGCAAAGTTGAGGAAGCCCACCAATATATAGCGAAACCTATTTGCAGGCGACAGTGCCTCACGTAACTCGGGCCGTTTCGAGGTCATCGTCAGAATAATCTCGCGTGCCGCATACAGGAACTCATCGTCTACGCCCGCGGTTGAGGTCCGCTCGGAAGGCGCGATAATGGCGATACCCCCCGCGTCGATATATTTATCATAGAAAAGCCGGCGATGCACATTTTCGCAGAAGAACTGGAAGGGCCTCGGAGGCAACTTAGTCTGCTCCAGTTCGCCATCCGCATTGAGGTGCTGTCCGTGCCGGATGCTTAACAGTTCTTCCAACCGATCGAGTCTTGAGTCCCAACTAAACCACAGCGCATCCTCAATCTCTGTCGGCACCGGTGACACCACCAGCTCGCTCCCGGTGCCAACAGCAATCTCTGCCGTCAACGGAACGCGCGCCGGCACCGGTGGCGCAGCATCCGGTAAAAGTTCCGTCAGGACCCCGCGGTCGCCATCAAAGCAACCGATACTCAAAACGACAAACGTCAGACAAACAAACGTGATGATTTTCATGAGTCTCCTTGTTATTCGGGACTGCTTGCTAATTAGCAGACACGCCAGCAAAGGACTGCTGACGAAAAGAATCTAGTCAGCAGTTTGAGGGTATTTCATAACTCCGTTTCGGTATTTATCCGCCTAGGGGGCGGGCGACTCCTGTTCCCTCTGGGTAGGAGAGCCCTCCCGGTCTTCATGCAACATTAAGGTCCTACGGGCCTTGAGAGGGTGCGGCACGTTTTTCTATAGACATTCAGGTCCTACGGACCTAAAAGAGCGGTTTGGTAGACCGCAGCATGGCGAGGGACAGGCCCTCGCCCTACGATGAAAGGAAGCCGTTCTGTCAAGAAGATGTCCGGTTCCCGTAGCGCGGGGGCCTGTCCCCCGCGAACGTGAAAAAACCGTCCGGTTCCCGTAGCGCGGGGGGCTGTCCCCCGCGAACGTCCCGTAGGAGAGACCTCCTAGTCTCGATTCCCCCGCGAACGGCCGATGGCACGCGTTAGGAGAGTCAGACCGCCTCACCCCTGTAGGTCAGGATTGTCTGATCTGACCCGTTCGGGAGCGGGTGCTCCCGAACTACAGAGTTATGAAACACCCTCAGTTAGCAGTTTAGCATATCGCACCGTTTTTGTCAACTTGCCGAGTTTCTAGTTGCTTGCTAATTAGCAGCCTCGTCCTCATCAGACGCGCCGACAACTGGGTGAAACGCGCCCGACATGATGCGCCCGGCATGCGGCCACGCCTGCGGTCCATCGCCATCAGCAGGCTGACACACGCTATTGACATGCGCCTGCAACCCCGATTCAAGTGCAGAAAGCGCAGACAGTAATTCTTCCTGATACGGCGAGCTCTCTGCTGAAACCGCCTGAATTAAGGCGCGATAGGTTTCCAAAATCTCCGTTGACATCGTTCTCTCCTTGCTAATTAGCAAGAAAGCGTAGGGTGAGGGACAGCCCCGCGCCCTACGCCATGCCGGGTTTTATTGACCATGAACGTCGAGATATATGCCGCCAGGGATAGTAAAAAGGACTTCATGGTACAGCTCCTCCTCTCCTTCCCAATACGGGTAGTCGGCGTAGAGCGCACCTTCGTCCCAACCCCAAATTTCTTGATTCTGGTCTCCAACAGGAACGGCACCGGGAGCATAGTCAGAGATGGCATCGCCAATCACAATCATCGTCTCTTCGTGATGGAGAGGCATCCGATAATTAAAGACAATCTTGTTGTCCGAGTCCAAAAACAAAATGGCCTCGGTATACGGGTCCCACATAAGCTCGTGATAAGAGTTAACAGGTTGTTCATCTTTCCCCGCTAAAAATTGCTTGTTCTTGAACGGTATGTCGGTCTCCAAAAATCCAGTCTCGTATCTCACAAGAACGCGATGCGGGCCGGGACCGAGTGCTTCCGGTATATCAAAGTATATCGTCAGCCGGCCCGTATTGTCCGGTTTCGCATCGTTCGTATACGAAATGCCGACGAAGCAAGCACCCTCTTTGCAGACTGTAGCGCGGACGAGCTCTTCACCCCTGAGTAACTGCGGTGTCTCCGCAACTGGCGGCGCAGCCGAATGTAACTCAAAAGAGCGTTCATAATACTGCCCATCTTCGTTCCAATCCGGGTCTATTGGCGGGTCTCCAACAGGAACGGCACCAGGAGCATCGCCAGAAATGGCATCACCAATGACAATACGCACCGAATCGGACCCCGGAGCGAACCGATACTTCAAGACAATCTTGTCATCAGCGTCCAAAACGAAAGCAGCCTCTGTATAGTCGACTTGCTTATACGGCGCGTGGACGTTCCCAGTCGGCTCACTTCTCCGCACAGATTGCTTGTTCTCAAGCGGTATGTCGGTTTGTAGATGGCCTTCCGGGTATCTCACAAAGACGCGATGTAGGCCGGGACCGAGTGCTTCCGGTATATCAAAGTATAGCGTTAGCTGGCCCGAACCATCCGGTTTCGCATCGTTCGTATAGGAAATGCCGACGAAGCAAAAATCGGTATCGCAGGCTGTCTCCGCGAGCGTCACTTCGCCGCGACGCGCCGGAAACGTCGCGGCGAGGGTCTCTTCTTCGGGTGCCGGTGGAGTTTCCTCAACCGCCACTTCTTCTTCCGGTGTCGGCTGAGTCTCCTCAACCGGCACTGTTTCTTCGGGTGCTGGTGCCACTTCGCGTGTCACCTGTTCCATCATGGTTTGAGATTCATCGCACCCGCTTAAGAATCCCAGCAGTGCAACTACGGCGACTGCTGCTAGTGTTAAGGTTTTCATTATGTGCCTCCTTGTTTTCCATACATTCTAGCAGCGTTCGCCTGTGTTGTCAAGCATTACCTGCTTTCAAGGGGGCGTTTTTTTCACCGTAGCGCGGGGGCCTGTCCCCCGCGATCGCAGCATGGCGAGGGGAACCCGCTCGCATGCGCGTGTGGCATCCGAGGGCCCGCGCCTTACGGTGAAGGAGGCGATGTTTTTTTCGTAGTGCGGGGGCCTGTCCCCCGCGAGCTCCATTGTCAAGCGGTGGTGTTTTAGGTCCTTTAGGACCTACATGTCTATAGCAGCAAGTGTCGTCCGGTTTTCAAGGTCTGTTAGGACCTTAATCGTGGAAAACACGCTGCGAGTCAAAATCTATTAAGACCTAAAGGACCTTAGCGTTTTTTGCAGGCGCGCGTGCTATAGACATTAAGGTCCTAACGGACCTGAAGAGAACGCGCACCGTTTTTTTTTTCTGTAGTGCGGGGCCTGTCCCCCGCGGTCGTTCATTGCCGGGGAGTTGTTTCAGCGTTGCAGTTGGCATGGCGAGGGACAGGCCCTCGCCCTACGGTGAAAGGAACGTTTTTTACGGTGAAGGGAACGACGTTTTTTTGTAGTGCGGGGGCCTGTCCCCCGCGTGTGTTGGGGTGCACGAGCGATGGCGAGGGACAGGCCCTCGCCCTACGGTGAAAGGGGCGATGTTTTTTTTCGTAGTGCGGGGGCCTGTCCCCCGCGCGTGTTAGGGTGCGCGAGGCATGGCGAGGGACAGGCCCTCGCCCTACGGTGGTAGAGATACGGTGGGTAAGGCGGATTTCTCGGCCCGCCGCAATTGTCAGGAAGCCGCCTGAATGAACGCCTCAAACAACTTCACGCCGTGCGCGCGCTGCGCGCGCTCCTTGAGCATCCGTTCCGGATGATACTGCACGCCAAGCATAAACCGTTTGGTGGGATTTTCCATCGCCTCAACGATGCCATCTTCGGTGCGGGCCGTGACGACGAACCCATCGCCGAGCGCGTCTACCGCCTGATGATGCGCCGAATTCACCGCGTCAACACGTGCGCCGATGATTCCGCTGAGCAAACTTCCCTCGGTTATCTCAATCTCATGCTGAGAATCGCTGTAGGCGACTTGTGTGTGACACAAGGTTTCCCGTGGCACCGTATCCTCAATATCCTGATACAGGCTTCCACCCATCGCGACGCTCATGATTTGGATGCCACGGCAAATTCCAAAGACAGGGAGGTCTGCCTCCAGTGCCTTCTGGAATAGCGGAATCTCTAGTTCGTCGCGCTCTTCATTGACGAATCTCAGCGCGGGGTGCCACGGTTGGTTAAAATAATCGGGGTGGATATCGCCGCCGCCGGTCAGAAGCAGCCCATCAAGGCCGATGATGCTAGGTTCATCGTCTGGGGTAATGCAGCGAGGAGTGCCGCCGTGTTGCTTTATCGCGTGCGTATAGTTGTTCATCCCGGTGTCCGCGATGTTGTCTGTTAATGTGATTCCGATGATAGGGGACATGATGTGCTCCTTTTTTGGTTGTGATGGCGAGGGACAGCCCCTCGCCCTACGTTTGGCTCAGACCGCCTCACCCCTGTAGGTCAGGATCGCCGGATCCTTAACCGTTCGGGCTCAGGTGCTCCCGAACTACAGAGGTGGGCGTTGAGCGATTTATGAAACACCCTCAGCATAATTAGGATGCGGCTGCAATGAACGCCTCAAAGAGTTTCTCCGCGTGTTCGTCAAAGAGTTTCTCCGCGTGTTCGTCTATCCCCGACTTTTTCATCCGTTCCGGATGGTATTGCACGCCGAGCATAAACCGCTTGTCGGGATGCTCAATCGCCTCAATGATGCCATCCGCGGGGCTGCGCGCCGTGACGACGAATCCTTCGCCGACTACGTCTACCGCCTGATGATGCGCCGAATTCACCTCGGCAAAGGGCTCGCCGATGAGGTCGCGGAGTAAACTCCCCTCGGTTATCTCAATTTCATGCCGGGAATCGTCACCCGCTATCTTATGAGGTAAAGCCTGGGGGAGATTCGGAATATCCGGAATATGTTGGTGGAGGGATCCACCCATCGCGACGCTCATAATCTGGATGCCGCGACAGATGCCGAAGACTGGCATGTCTGCCTCTAGTGCCTTCTGGAATAGCTCTATCTCTAGCGCGTCGCGAGGGCGGCTAACATCGCCAATATTATCGTGCGGCTCTTGAAAATAAACAGATGGATTGATGTCGCAACCGCCGGTCAGCAGCAGGCCATCAATGTGACTAAGGTATTCGGAAATAGACGCGAGGTGCGTGCGAATAGAACTGTCTAGTGCAGCAAAATTGTGCGGTTCTCCACCGAAATCCTCAATTGCAGTGATATAGTTGTCATCCGATCCGAGCCTATTTGTAGACGTGACTCCGATAACGGGCATAATGTTGCCTCCTGTCAAGTGCCTTATTTTTTTCTCAGACTCGTGACTTTCATCAATAATAGGATACCTTATTGCTAATGCAAAATGCAAATCAATTTGCATTAATACCGAGATTATGGTATAATTAACGACAAAATACGCGCAAGAGGCACAAAACGTGGACAAAAACAGAATCACCCGTTTACCGATGTATCAGAAAATTGGGTTAAAACAGACCGCGCCTACCTCGCAAGCGCGCAAGATTTACATTGAGACTTACGGCTGCCAGATGAACGTCAGCGACAGCGAATTGATGGCGGGCATTCTCACACAGAACGGACACCTGACGGTGTCGCACTTGGACGATGCGGATGTCGTTCTGCTCAATACTTGCGCGATTCGGGAGAACGCCGAGACGAAGGTGCTTAATCGATTAAAGCAGTTGAACCATCGCAAACGCCGCGACCCGGATTTGATTATCGGGGTGTGCGGGTGCATGGCGCAACACCTCCGCGACCGGCTGGTGGCGGCGGCACCGTATGTCGATTTGGTGATGGGCCCCGATGCCTATCGACATCTGCCGATGGCACTGAAGGCGGTGACGCATCGCGACCCGTTTTTAGGCGTGCGGTTAGACAAAAGCGAGGACTACGCCGATATCGCGCCTATCCGCAAAGAGGGCATCCGGGCGTGGCTTACCATCCAGCGCGGGTGTGATAAGATGTGCACGTTCTGCATCGTGCCGTTCGTGCGCGGAAGGGAACGGAGCCTGCCGCTCAAACTGCTCGTTGAGGATGTCGAAAAATTAGTAGCACAGGGATTCAAGGAGGTAGCCCTCCTCGGTCAAACCGTCAATTCATATCGCGACGACGATTACGATTTCGGCGAGCTGCTCTATGCCGTGAGTGATGTGAACGGCTTGGAGCGCGTCCGCTTTACCTCGCCGCATCCTGCCGATGCCACCGACAGCATGATAGACGCAATGGCGAACTCTCCGAAGGTTTGTAACCACCTGCATCTCCCGTTGCAATCTGGTTCTACGTCGGTGTTAGAACGGATGCGCCGCACCTATACAGCGGCGGAATACCGGGATTTAGTGGCGAAACTCCGTGAACGCATCCCCGATATCGTCCTCACCACGGATATTATCGTCGGCTTCTGTGGGGAAACCGAAGCGGAATTCATGCAGACTTACGAGATGATGGCGGACATCCGTTACGATTCGGCGTTTATGTTCAAATATTCTGAACGGGAGGGCACCCTCGCGCATAAGGCGTTTCCCGACGATGTGCCAGAGTCGGAGAAAGGGCGGCGATTAACAGAAATCATCGCTTTGCAAGAGAAAATCTCCGCTGAGATTAACGATGCCGCTATCGGGCAAACCTTCACCGTGTTGGTAGAAGGCGTATCCCGGCGCGACGCAGAACGGTATTACGGCAAAACAGATGGCTTCAAAACGACGGTATTTCCGAAGGCGGACAGCGCGGTAGGGGAGATGGTTGACGTTTGCATTGAGAGTGCCACGGCGCATACGTTGATTGGGAGAATTGTAAGGTCTGTAAGACCTTAATGTCTATAGCAGGCGCGCCCGCGAAGAACCCTAAGGTCCTTTAGGTCCTTAATAGTTTTTGCCAGGGCCGCGCGTGTTTTATTAAGGACCTAAAGGACCTTGAAAACGGGCAGACACGGGCTGCTATAGACATTAAGGACCTAAAGGACCTAAAACGCCATCTCTTGACGCTGGCCAACGCGGGGGAAACCCGCTCGGATGCGCGTATGGCATCCGAGGCCCCCCGCCCTAGGGGAACATCAAGACCAGGAGGTCTCTCCTACGGGGATGTCGCTTGCATCGAGACCGGGAAGACGCGCCGACAGGAAGAAATCAAGACCAGGAGGTCTCTCCTACGGGGAAGCCAGCGAGATATGAAACATCCTCATTAAACTGGCACGCAGCTTTATTGGATTGGAATTTTTCCATCTATGCAGAAAATTACGATTAAAAACCAACGTGAAATTGAACGGATGCGCCAGAGTGGCAAAGCCGCCGCACACGTGCTACACCGCATCGCTGAGGCAATACAACCCGGCGTTTCCACCGCAGATTTGGAACAGGTAGCGAAAGAAGCAACGAAGGCTGTCAACGCTATTCCCTCGTTCCTGAACTACAAAATTCCGGACCATCCGCCGTATCCCGCGCGCATCTGCGTTTCACGGAACGATGTCGTCATCCACGGCATTCCAAACAAGGCAGAGAAACTGCGCAGCGGCGACATCATCGGCGTGGATACAGCGGTGAAACTCGGCGGCTATCACGGCGACAACGCCTTCACTTTTGCTGTCGGCGATGTCTCACCCCACGCGCAACGGCTCCTTGACATCACAAAAGCATCGCTATACGCCGCCATTGCAGAGGCGAAGCCGGGCAATCGCGTCGGCGACATCGCGGCGCAATTGCAAACCGTCGCCGAATCCGCGGGGTTTTCCGTAATTCAGAATTACGCGGGACACGGCATCGGACGGCACCTCCATGAGAAACCGGAACTCCCCTGTTTCGGCACACCGGGAAGAGGACCGCGGTTGAGAACCGGGATGGTGCTCGCCATTGAAGCGATGGTGAATGCCGGCGGCGCAGACGTGGAATGCCAAGCAGATGGATGGACTATCGCAACTGCAGATGGCAACCTCTCCGCTTTCTTTGAACACACGGTGGCAGTGCTGTCGGACGGACCGGAAATTCTTACGGGGAGCCCTATCTGGGAGCAGGATTTCCAAGATTTCCAAGATTGCTAGGATTTCTAGGATTAGCAAGCAGGATTAGCAGGATTTCCAAGATTTCTAGGAGTATAGTTTCCGTTCCGCGACAGTTTTCTTGCATCCGAGCAGGATTTTCGAGAGTGAGCGGGATTATCAGAGAGGAGGACATGATGAAGATTCTCACGGTTTTTACGGCAGCACTGCTTTTCGTCTCACTTTACCTCGTCTTCGGGTACGCGCCGATTGAAAGCACTATGCTGGAAGTTCAGAAGATTTTCTACTTCCATGTCTCTGCGGCTCTTACCGTTTTCGTCGCGTTCGGCGTGAACTTTGTGTTGAGTATCAAATACCTCATCAAACGCAAACCGACGGACGATTTGCTTGCTGTCGCCGCCGCCGAGCTCGGCCTGGTTTTCTGCACTATCGCGCTTCTTTCCGGTCCGATTTGGGCGCGTTATGCGTGGAATACTTGGTGGAATTGGGAACCGAGGCTGACTAGCACGCTGATCCTCTGGTTGATGTATGTCGGCTATTTTATTTTGCGTTCGGCGTTGGAAGAGGATAAACGGAGAATCTACTCCGCCGTGCTCGGCATCATCGCCTACCTTGACGTGCCGATTGTCTATTACGCCGTGGACATCTGGCAAGGCGGGTTGCACCCCGACCGGGGGACGAAGTGGAACCTCGCAGCTCCGATGCAGTGGACATGGATGGTATCGCTAGCGGCGTTTATCCTGCTGTTTGTCCTCCTCATGGTTTTGCGGTATCAGCAAAAGAAGACAGAGCAGGATTTTCTGGATTTGCGGGATTTCCAGGATTACAACCCTCAGGTCTAAGGAGAAGTGTTTATGCGCATATTGATTTTAGCGAGTTGTCTGATTGTGTTCGCGCTCTTTTTGACGACCCAAGTTCCGGTAACCTTAACCGCCGACGAGGTATCGGGTGCGGTTTCGGATGCCATCGCCGAAGCACAGGTTAACGTTGACGAAGAGGAAGTCACCGCCGCTGTCCAACTTGCTATCGCGAAATTGGAAGCGGCGCAACGGAACCGCCTCAAATATCTCACCGGTGCATACTTCGTCATCTGGTTAGTATTTATGCTTTACGTGTTGCGGATAGGACAGGAACAGAAAGCGTTAGACAAACGCCTCGCGCAATTGGAAGGAGAATAATAGAGGGTGTTTCGTATCTCGATGGCTTCCCGGTAGGCGAGACCTCGGGGTCTTGATGCAATATCGGGTAGGCGAGACCTCCCGGTCTCGATGCAATAGGGCGGCAGAAAGCCTCTCCTTCATCGTAGGGCGAGGGCCTGTCCCTCGCCAGCGTCCGCACACTCCAACGATCGCGGGGGACAGGCCCCCGCGCTACGGTTGTCAAGGCCGCCTCTCCTTCACCGTAGGGCGAGGGCCTGTCCCTCGCCATGCTGCGAATAACCCAACGCTCGCGGGGGACAGGCCCCCGCGCTACGGTTCTCAAGGCTGCCTCTCCTTCACTCGCGGGGGACAGGCCCCCGCGCTACGGTTGTCAAGGCCGCCTCTCCTTCATCGTAGGGCGAGGGCCTGTCCCTCGCCATCGCTCGCGCGCCAGGCTCTGTAGGTCAGGATCGCCTGATCCTGACCCGTTTGTGATCAGGCGATCACAAACTACAGAGAGGAACGAAAAAAACGGAGCGCGTTCTTTTAGGTCCGTAGGACCTAAAACGCCATCTCTTGCCGATGGAGATCGCGGGGGACAGGCCCCCGCGCTACGGTAAAAAAAACGGTTCTTGAGACATCGCGGGGGAAACCCGCTCGGATGCGCGTGTGGCATCCGAGGGGCCCCGCGCTACGGGAACATCGAGACCAGGAGGTCTCTCCTACGGGAAAATCGAGGGTGGGCGCGGCAACGGATTTATGGAATACTATCAGAATAATAGTCTGCTGGATAATCCTAATGAAAACCTTTCGCTTCATTACACACCAGACGATTGAACGGCAGCTCCCCGAGGTCTTCGCGTTCTTTTCGGATGCGCATAATCTGGCGACGATTACGCCGCCGTGGCTACGCTTTGAGGTGCTGACACCGGCACCGATTGTGCTGCAAGTAGGCACGCGGATTGACTATCGGTTGAAACTCCGCGGTATCCCCCTCCGTTGGCAGAGCGAGATAACGGCATGGCATCCGCCGCAGTCGTTCACGGATGAACAACGCCGCGGGCCTTACCGTCTCTGGCGGCATACGCATACGTTTGAAGAGACTGCGGCTGGCACCGTCGTCGGCGATGAAGTGGAATACGCCGTGTGGGGAGGTTCAGTGGTGAATACGTTGTTCGTTCGGCGGGATATAGCGAAAATTTTCGCGTATCGCGCCGAGACATTGGACGAACTGTTTCACAGAAAGAACAACAATCCCCGATAAAATCTGAGGCGTTCATAATAACGCATCACTTTTTCGACGTAGTTCCGCGTCTCATCTGAACCGAGGAAATAGCCGTGCGGCGGCTTTCCTTTCACGGGCCAGACGCGGCGGTGCAGTTGTGCATCTGCTGCCGTCAACCGCGAGAGTTCGCGGCTCACTTCTTTCCATTCTAACGGATTTCCCTGCTGATACCGAACGATTTTTTGTGCGTCTCGGACGCGCCCTTTTCCGCCGTTGTAACTTGCTAGCGCGAGCCGGATGCGGGTTTCGTGCGGCGCGTCCGAAAATGCGTCATATAACTGCCGCAGGTATTTTGTCGCACCAGCGATGTTCTGCGCCGCATCAAACGGGTCGCGGACACCGAGTTCTTTTGCCGTGGCGGGCATGAGTTGTGCCAAACCTTGCGCGCCGACACTGCTGACAGCGTATTCGTCAAATCCAGATTCCTGCACGATGAGCGCGCTTATCAAAAGCCAATCTAGTCGCTGCTCCCGTGCATGTTTCTGAAGTGTCTGCCGGTATTTGAGGATTTTCGGGGACAGCGCGAACAACCGAAAGTCCTGTGTGCTGTCAATGCCAGCATTGAACAGGAAGATGAGTGCGACTGTTGCAATGATGAAAAAAAAGGTGCGTTTGCGCATTTTTTGTTGTTCGCGAGGCGTTCGATTAGGGTTTTTGGTGCGATGACGTTTTTCTGCGTAACCCCGCATGCGCCGTTGTTGCATGCTGCGGTTTCGTTTTTCGCAAGGCGTTTGACAAGGGTTTCTGGTGTAATGCCGTTTTTCTGCGTCCCGTTCGGGCTCAGGCGAGCCCGAACTACAGTCTTTTATGTTTCTCCGCGTCGTTTTCGACAGAATTTGGGATTACCAGAGATATCCGAGTTGGAGGAACGCCTGATGCCCCTGGGCTGTTTTTCCTGCCGAGTGTTGATAATTTCGGGTATGTTGCCATGCGTAAGTGAGCCGGGCATTCCACGCGCGGCGCGGGCGATATGTCACCGTTCCGCCGAACGCCGTGATACGTTCAACGACACCTGTCGGAAACGGCAACGCGTCAAAATCTTCGCCATAAAACCGGTCGGCGATGGTCCCTTCTCCATTGCGTGAGAAGCGCGCGGCGAGCTCTGCCTTGGTGGAGACGGTGAACTGATAGGCGGCGCGCATCGTGAACGTATCGGCATCGGTGCCGATGGGATGCCCTATCATCTCGCCGAAGTGCGTGAATTGGTTCTCCGGAACGAGGTGCGTATACGCCCACCGATTGACGCGCGCGTATTCGGTATGGATGCCGAGTTGACGCGCTAGTTTTTTTGGATACCACTCTACACCACAGAGCCAAGCGACAGCGTGCGGGTCCCGAGCTCCCGGCACGTATTGAAAATCGTCAATAAGCCATTCACCATAGAGACGAACACCGTCAACAGGCCGGATAGCGATGTCAAAAGCGAACATGACGTTATCGTCCGCTTTGGCGTTATACTGCAAGGCGTAGTAAAACGTGACCGGGTTTGCGTATTTGAAATCCAGCGTTTGTGCGTCCCCGCCATAAAGCACCCATTCCGCAATGCCGATTTCGAGTCTGTCGTTGTGTTGATAATCCAGCCGATGTCCGCTGAGATAACGTTTTGCCAAGTAGCGGATATTTTCGTCGTTCCACGTTGCATCGAGTTGCGCGGTGAATGCAGTGGCTTTGAATTTTCCAAACGTTCCGGTGAGCCGCACCTGGTCAAACGGCGGCGAGTTATCTGAAATGCCGACAGATGTTTGCGGACTGGCACCCCAGAAAATTGCGTCTCTTCCCATCAACACGTTGAATTGTCCGGCGTTGATTTGCACGTATCCCCTTTTAACGTTCGCAGTATATCCGCCGCGCCATCGTTCAAGGCGTTGTTCTGCGGATGTGCCTTTCGCGGCGGGGGGATATAGAAAATTGTTTGAGTGATAAGGTTCATCAAAATTGTGTGCTTCGCATTCGGTATAGAGCGTGAGGTTTCCGTGCTGATAGTGAAACGCGCCTTGAAGTGCGGGCGCGATTTTCTCGGTTGTGGCGCGCAATTCCGGAAAAATTAACGTAGTCGTTGACAATGTTGATGACGTTGACGTTGATGGCGGTATAGAAAATTCGCGTTTTAACTTCTCCAAGAGTTTCCTATCTATTTCCGAAGGCACCACAACGCCTGTCTGAATGCGCGTTTCCGCCCGATGCAGTATCGCTACTACCTCCTCGCGGGAGAGAGGGGCAGTGTGGCGATGGAAACCGCCGGTGACACCGTCTGTTTCTAGTTTAGCGAGTGCCTCGGTTACCCAACCGTCGAGATTTAGCGGCGGATTGGGTGCGGCGTATGCTGTCGATAGCCAGAGGAGGCACGCGATGACAACGAGAGCAGGATTTTCAAGATGTCCAAGATGTCCAAGATTAGGTTTCACGTTGATTAACAGTTTCCTTGGGTTCCGATGGCGTTTGGCCCTCGGATTTTTTGACGAGTGCGTCAAGACGAAGCAGGATTTACACGATTTACACGATTTACACGATTTACACGATTTCTAAGATTAGGTTTCACGTTGATTAACAGTTTGCTTGGGTTGCGCTAGCGTTTGGCCCTCGTGTTTTTTGACGAGTGCGTCGATGCGGCGGAACTGCCATGTCCAGCGCGTCTGATAGAGGAACTGCCGCAAGTCAAACCGATTATCGTCCGGCGAGTAGGATTCGGCGTGGTAAGATGGCGTTAACGTTGTCATTTTGTGGCGATTGCTGGCGTAATGGGTGAAAAAGCGTTTCACCTTCTCGGCGACTTTGCGCGGCGGCAAAGTGTCCCACTCCTCAAGCAGTTTTTCAAACATGCTGACGGGCCCGCACCGTTCCATCTTTCGGAGTTGCCCGAATCGGCTCAATTCGGCATAAGTCATCCCCATATCATCCTCGTCTCTTTGCGTGTAGGTTTCGGTGATAGGTTCTAATTCGGCGGTTGGCGGTGCCTCAACAATTTCGGCGAGGGTGGTATAACCGAGGTGGTGTTGGGCCCACTGCAGAAATCTCCGAAGATCACGCTTGCTGATTCCGCCGATGGGATTGATGTCGCCGCTGCTGCAATCATATTTTGTGAGGTAACCGCGCAGTGCTTCGTCAACGTTGCCTGTGCCGAGGACGAGCAGCGTTCCCTGTCGGTTACGCACCCAGGGTAAGGTTTGCGCGAACAAATAGCTGAGCACCATCCGCAGGCGCGCTTGGATATTTTGGAGTGCTTGATTCTCCGTGTGTGAGCCGCCCTCCACTTTGAAACGCGGTGTTTTTTGGGTAATGCGCGTAAAAAGTGTTTTCAACGCAGTAACGAGCGCGTCCATATTGATGTCCAGATGATACGCGCCGATTTGTTCTGCCAAGCGTTTCGCGCGCCGTTGCGTCTCGCGGGAACTATTCTCCGTGCCGAGGTAACAGGTATAGAGCAGCCGATTCGCTAGCACACTCGGTACTGTGAAAACATCGGGGGTTTCGTCGCCGCGCAGCCACCGCCTTACGTCAGCGATAACCGTCGCCTCCTTTTCGCGAACGGCTCTCGCGACGAGTTGGCACATTGAACCGACGAGCGTTGCAACTGCCCCGCTATCCGCGCCGCCGGAGAGCGGAATGAAGTAACCTTCGGCACCGGAACGACGCAGGTAATCCCACAGCCAACAAGCGGGCCCAAGCGCAATCTCCTCTTCAGGGATGTGATACCGCGGCTCAATAGGAGTGGTGTTATGAAAGCGAGACAGCGACTTCTCTCCTACCGGCGAATTCTGCTCGGATGCAGTGAACGGCGACTGCAATTCTGTAAATCCTGTAAATCCTGTAAATCCTGCTTCAAAATCGACATCAATCTGTGGCAGTTTCTCCGTTTGACTTGCCTGCACGGTGCGACTCGCCTTGGCCCCGCGATAGGAACGGACATCGTGCAAGTTCACCGTTGCCGTGACGACTTCCACATCTGATAGCGAGAATTGTGAACCTTGCGCGAGGAGCTCGCCGTTTTGCGCAATCAGTGCGCAGCCGTCAAAATAGAGGCGGCCCCCATCGCAACCCTGCTGGTTCGCGTAAAGGTAAACGCCGCCGTTTTTCTCAGTTGCGTTCCGGATAAGCGCGATACGCGTATCCAATTTGCGTAACTCATGGTGTGAACCGGAACCGTTGCCGATAATCTCAACGCCGGCATTACCGAAGTGGATATGCGGACTCATCGGCGCGAACAACTCCTCGCATGTTTCCGATGCCAAGAGGGTATCGCCGAGGGCAATGGCGGCGATGCCGATAGGCACGGTGCATTGCCCGGTAATCGCGGCAATCTCGCGGGGGAGGCGATAGGGTTCGGTTTGCCACCCGTGCTGCCATGCGGCGAACCACCGCTGTTCGCGATAGTTGCCATCGCCCGCGAGAATCAGTTTTGGACGAATAAGCAGCAGCTTGCCATCTAACACGAAGACGCGGCAGTTGTATCGGACATTCTTGTGCATCACCGGCATGCCGATGTCACAGAGGATGCCGTTGCTGTGGCCGCCTTCAAGAATGCAAGCGAGTGCCTCCCAACTGTGCCAGAGGGTATCCTGCTCCAAAAAATGGTCTTCGCAAGAATAGCCGGTGACTTCCAACTCCGGCCCTAACCGATACCGCGCGCCGCGCGCTTTGGCGATTTCAATTGATTCAATAATACGCGCCGTGTTCCCTTCAAAGTCAAGGCTCCACTGGTTGAGGTTGCACGTTGCAAGAATCGTTTTCATGAGCAGGATTTCCAAGAGTGAGCAGGATTGAGCAGGATTTACAAGATTATCAAGATTTCGCAAGATATGAGCAGGATTTACAAGAGTATCACGATTAGGAGCAGGATTTTCAAGAGAAGACAAGATTTCACAAGATTAGGTTTCTGGTGCGCCGGCCCGGTTGGGCAGGCCCCGGGGCATTGGTGCATCATGCCCTAGAATCGTGGTAAATCATGATAATCGTGCAAATCCTGCTCCTAATCGTGGTAAATCGCGATAATCGTGCAAATCCTGCTCCTAATCCTGCAAATCTTGCTCATGTCTTCTGTGGCTTCTTACGCGCCGCGGGAAACAGGATATTGTTTAGTATCAACCGATACCCCGGCGAATGTTTGTGCAAATCCAAATTCGTCGGAATTTTGCCTTCGCCGACGAGGTGACGGTAATCCTCCGGATCGTGCCCCCCAAGGAACGTAAACGTGCCTTTGCCGAGTTTGCCGTGGATATACTTCGCATAGTTTGTCCCTTCTACCTGCCCCAGAATCGTGATAGAACCGCGGATAGTAGCCATGTTAAACGATGTCGTCTGCCCAAGATAACCGGGGACAACGCTCACATGATTTTGCGTGAGCATCGTTGGAATCGGATCGTGCTTAGCAGCGAACTCAAACAAGGTAAAATCCTCAACCCCACTCTGTGCATCCATGTCCGGACGCGGATTGTCTATATCCGAAAATTCATAACGGAACGGATTCGTGTAGAGCGTGAAATTTTCAAACGCGAGCGTCCGCTGAAAGTCTAATTTTGCCTGTCCGTTCGCATCTATCGGCGTTCCATCTAATTCCGGTGCGACGATGTCCACGGCACCACCGCCTGTCGCCAGCGCGATGTCCAGCGTTTCGGGTGCAGAGCACATCGCGAAGATAAATCCGCCGTTGGTGATGTAGTCCGCAATCATCTGTGCTGTCTGTCCTTTGTGGCGTGCGACGCGCCGGAAACCGGCTTCGTCGGCGGCTTTCTCAAACATCAGCATCCGCTGCTGATACCAGACCTGGGTGGAGAAAGCGGCGTGGAATTTGCCGTGCTGCCCAGTGAAATCCTCGTGATGGAGGTGCAGCCAGTCGTAGCCTTGCGTCTGTAGGATGCCGTTCTGCACGTCTTTATCCCAAATTTCGTCGTAAGGAATTTGCGCGTAATCCAGCGCGATTTTAACGGCATCGTCCCAAGGGTCGCGATACGGCGAATGCTCTGATGGCGCGTAGACTGCAATCTTCGGTGCTTTCTCCAACAGAATCTCGTCCATGTTGTTGCTCTGAAGGACCGAATCTTTGATAGTGTTGTATTCAGCGAGGCTCATCGGTTCAAAACGCACGTCCATGAGTGCGGCGCGCACGCGCACGTTTTGCGCATCGGGAAGGACGAACGCGCCGCCGCGGTAGTTTAACCACCAATAGCATCGATATTCACGCGGTGCTTCTAACGCCCAGTAGGTGAGCCCGTAGGCTTTGAGATGGTTTGTCTGCGCGCCGCTTTCCATCGGAATGATGAGCCATTGTGCGGCGGCGGTATTCATTAGTAGGAAAAAAAAGCAGAAGTAAAAATGTTTCATTAGTCGTTACTCCGAGTAGGATTTAGAGCAGGATTTTGAACAGGATTTGCACGATTATCAAGATTTCACAGGATTAGGAGCAGGATTTGCACGATTATCATGATTTACCACGATTCTAGGGACTGATGCACCAATGCCCCGGGGCCTGCCACAACCGGGCCGGCGCACCAGAGCCCTAATCTTGTGAAATCTTGAAAATCCTGCTCTAAATCGTGATAATCTTGTAAATCCTGCTCATATCTTGGTAATCTTGTAAATCCTGCTCCGGATTTGCAAGATGACTATCCTCAATTGGAAATCCGGCTCACAACGACAGGCTGATGCCCGAATACTACCTGTCCGTGATGCATTAACGGCATTTCGCTAGTTTCAGGGTTCAACGTATCAACTGTCCAGAGCTGCCCGTTGTTCTCATACAAAATCCAGCGGCCCTCAGGGGGCATCCAGACAGGGTGGCTGCCGCCGTATCGTGTCAACTGCAGTTCTGTCGGGACACCGGTGGCTGAATAGGTGACGAGCCAAATCTGTTGCGTCGCTTCAGTAGGAAGTTGCGCTTGGGAAGACTCTCCTACAACGGGTGCCTCGGGGCCGACAATGCGGGTAAATACGAGCTGATTCGGATTTGCTGGAGACCAGGTTGGCTCACTGTCCGCATACGGGGAAACCACAAGGGGCTCAATGCTTTTCTTGACCTGGTCAAACGCATAGATATTTCGCGAAAGGTCGGCTTCCGCCGAATTTTCAATCGTTCCTTCCGTGACATAGGCGAGTAGGCTTCCGTCCACATTCCACGCCGGTGTGAAGTTACGCTGCGCGGTTGAAGGAACAATAAACTCCTCTTCACTCTGAAGGTGCCGAATGACGACACGGTGCCGTTCTCCGAACTCGGCGCGGGTGTAGGCGAGGTAATTCGCATCTGGTGAGAGGGCAGCCTCGCGCGCCATCGCCCGTGCGCTCAGCACCACGCGTCCCTGCGGTGCAGCGTTGTCGTGAAGGATAATAGCACCTTCCGGTCCTTGATAAAGCAGCGTGCCATCGCTTGCCACCGTGGGATTAGAGCCGGGACCCAACGCTACCAACCCTGCCACGGCGGAGAGATGCCAGACAACGTTGTCGTAAGCAAAGTAGATGATTAACCGTTCTTCCAACGGCAAACCTGATGCCGAAGAGGTCAAGACTGGAGAGTCTTTCCTACCCGCGGGCATATCCGCAGGTGAGGTAACAGCGTCAAGTATTCTGCTGTCGCCGGCAAGTGCTTCTTGTGTCGGTTTAAATTCTTGTGCCTCAACGAATTTCCAGCCTGCGCCATCAGCCTGCCATAGGAATCCTACTCCCTTCGTCCAATATTTCCATTCTTCGTATTGCTTTCCGTTGCGGGTGAACCTGAAAACATCCGCCGGTTGTCCGTACCGCCTCTGAATCTCCCATCGGCCGCCATCTTCGATTTCCGCCATCGTGCCATTTTCGTCAATGTAAGATGCGAATATCTCAATATCAATATGTGCTGTCGTGCGGCCGGGGTATACGGTGACAAGCGTTGGCTCACCGCGCACAGGGAAACGGGTGCCGTAAATCCCCACACCATCGGTGATGCCGACATTCCCATCGCCGTTTCCATCGATGACTGCCATCACGTAGTAACGCCCCGGTAGCACATTGACGTGGTAAGTTCCGTCGTCTGTCAACGTGATAGGCATCGGCACCGGTGACTGGAAGTCCGAC
The DNA here is from genome assembly GCA_965242965.1 of Candidatus Poribacteria bacterium. Lineage (GTDB taxonomy): Bacteria > Poribacteria > WGA-4E > WGA-4E > WGA-3G > AGPOR5. The sequence continues at coordinate 1,093,294 of OZ251518.1, forward strand.
GTATAGGCGAGACTTAAAACACCGGAAACCTCTTTCATATTCGGCACCGGCGGTTTTCCATCGAACGTGATTCTGCCGGCAATGCTCCCCTGTTTGATATCTGTCTCAATGCCGGGCAACGCGGTTTGGAGTTGTCCGTTCGCATCATACCTTGCGCTGATGATGATGTCAACGGTGTGCTCTGCCTGTCCTTCGGAATGCGCTTTCGTTAAGACTAACGGCGTGGGCTGTTGCGCCGTGATGTCTGTGGTCCCGTAGCCGCCTAATCCATCGCCTTCGCTGTATTTGCCGTTTCCATCGGCATCAAGCGTTGCGATGAGATAGTATTCGCCGGGTGGGAGTTTGAGGCGAAACGTGCTTCCCGCATCAGTTTCGGTACTCGCGAGCGGCCTGACGAAGCGCGAGTCGGCGTAGGCGTGAACCCGCGCCTGCGCGGCTTGCGGCGGAGACACCGTGCCGATAACCTCAACTAGGGTTTCGCTTTTTTCAAGCATCGCCTGATACTCTTCGTTCTTACGAACAGCGTCATACGTCGCGGTAATGGCTATCCTTAAATCTTCTGTCCATTTATTAGCAGCGACTAGCACAGGCTGTGGCATCGCGCCGCGCGCCTGTAGGTTATCAACCCCATAGAACCCGAAATCGTCCCCGGCATCCAAAGTATTCGTGCCGTTGTTATCCAGAATCGCCATGAGGTAATACTTGCCGGGTGCCAAGTTGAGCGTCCATTCGCCGGAAGGCTCCACTCGCGCGATGCCGGCACGGTATTTCCACGACAAATCGGTGTAGGCGAGGATTAAAGCGTGACGTTCCAAAGCAGGATTTACAGGATTTACACGATTTACAGGATTTCCAAGATTTCTAGGATTTCCAGTGTTACGATTTCCGCCAAGTATTAGGCTCCCGCGGCATCCACTGGTTGCTTTGCTCAGTGCCGTCTGAAATTGCCGGAGTTCACTGGCTCGATATTCGGAGGCAGGCACAATCTGAACCGCGCCATCAATTATCTGGACACGGCCGGTTATCGGGATGTGAACGCCGTGAATCTTTTGGTTCTCCTGCAATTCGACGACCTGCTTCTTTTGTCCCTTGTCCCCCCACGCCGTGATACCGAAATAGCCGATTCCATCGCCGCCATCAAACTTACCTGATTTGTCGGTATCGACATAAGCGACGAGATAATACCGCCCCGGCTCCACGCCGAGGTTGAACTTCCCATCGCTGTGCTGCGGGATACCCATGAGGTAGAGCTGCGTTAGCCCTTCATCCCGATAGACAGATACGTTCGCGTGGGAGACATCTTGCCCTGGCCACACAACTTTGCCAGCGATTATCGCTGTCATTCGTTTCGTTGTTCCGCGGTTTTGTGCGTTTGGTGCCGAAGGTATCTGTGAGAGCGCGGCAAGCGGATAGAGCGCAATGCATATTAGCGGTAGTAGGCGTAGCAATCGTTTCATACTTTTCTCCATTAGCAGGATGCGTCGTCTTCTTGGTGCGGGTATCGTGCCAAGTTCGGCGGGACCGGGAGATACGTCCGTCCTTTCTTCCGCTCCTCTATTTCCTGCGCTACCAAATAATCGTGAAGTTCGTCAAGGCTATTGAATTCGGCGTTGAACTCCCGTTTCATCTGATAGTATTCTTCGAGAATCGGATCTGTGTAAGTTTCCGGATCGAAGTCGGGAATCGGATATTTTTGAGGCGTTTCTTTCATTGTCATTTCCTCCATTAGGGTTGTCGGTGTGCAGACAGTGGCGAGGCGAAACCTTGACCGAGGTCTGCCGCGAAATAACTGACAACCCGTATTGAAATAGGCACGCTGTCTTCTTCCCATATATTTTAACATAGAATACCTTTTTTTGCAAATTGAGGCAAATTCGTTGTAGGCGAGACCTCCCGGTCTCAATGTTCCCGTAGCGCGGGGGGCTGTCCCCCGCGATCGTTCGTCTCAAGATGCCGTCTTAGGTCCTTTAGGACCTACATGTCTATAGAAAAACGTGTTGTGCTGTTTTCAAGGTCCTTTAGGTCCTTAATAAAACACGCGCGGTGTGTCAAAACCTGTTAAGGACCTAAAGGACCTTAGGGTTCTTCGCAGCCTCACGTGCTATAGACATTAAGGTCCTACGGACCTAAAACCGTTTTTTTCATCGTAGGGCGAGGGCCTGTCCCTCGCCAGCGTTCCTGCACGCGCCAGGCCCTGTAGGTCAGGATCGCCTGATCCTGACCTGTTTGTGATCAGGCAATCACAAACTACAGAGAGGGGAAAACGAAAAAAAAAGGTATTCCTCGTAGGGCGAGGGCCTGTCCCTCGCCATGCGTTTTGGTGTCAGAACGCCTCCCCCCTGTAGGTCAAGATCGCCCGATCTTGACCCGTTTGTGATCAGGCGATCACAAACTACAGAGGTGGGCCCGATGCCTTCGCGGTAGGAGGGACATCCTTGTCCCGATACGAAAAATCGAGACCAGAGGTCTCTCCTACTCCAGCGTTCGCGGGGGACAGGCCCCCGCGCTACGGTAACCGGCACGGTTTCTTGAGTTATGAAACATCCTCAGTAAATTATAACACAATTCGCTGAAAATGTCAAAATAGGTTGCAATTTATTGCCAAATTAAGGTATACTTAAATCATGCCAACTCTCACCCTCAAACCGACGCATAAATCCATAGTTACCTACTACGATGCCCTGCACCAGTATCGCCGCCACGGTGTCTCCCACGAAACCGCAGTGCGCGCCGCCTTTCAAGCACTCCTCGAAGCATGCGCCCGGCAACGCGACTGGACGCTCATCTGCGAATATACGCGCCGCCTCCCCGGCAGCAATGCCATCCGCCTTGACGGCGCACTACTCGACGAACACAGCCTCCCCCGCGGCACGTGGGAAGCGAAAGGCATCAAAGGCACGCTCCGCGCCGAAATCGATAAGAAATTCGCCGCCGGGTATCCGCAGGACAACATCCTCTTCCAAACGCCAGAACGCGCGATTCTCTACCAAAACGGCGTGGAAGTGCTGGACGCAGACATCACCGAGGGTGAAACGCTTGTCACCGTGCTGCAGACATTTTTCGCCTACGAACGCGAACATGCCGCCGAATGGGATGCCGCCATCGCTGAATTTAAGGTGCGCGTGCCAGAACTCGGCCGTGAAGTGGCGGCACTCATCAAGCAGCAACACCAAACCAATGCGCGCTTCCGGACAGCGTTCGCCGATTTCCATCGTCTCTGCCAAGCCGCCATTCACCCGAACCTCTCCACGGCGGCGGTGGAGGAAATGCTCATCCAGCACCTCTTGACAGAACGCACCTTCCGCACCGTTTTCAATACGCCCGACTTCACGCGCCGAAACGTCATCGCGCGGGAGATAGAGAAAGTGATTGACGCACTCGCATCCAAGGCGTTTAGCCGCGGCGTGTTCCTTCAGAAACTCGACCGGTTTTATCACGTCATTGAACGTGAGGCGGCGACACTCGTGGACTTTTCGCAGAAACAGCATTTTCTGAATACCATCTACGAGCAGTTTTTTCAGGGGTTCTCCGTGAAACAGGCGGACACGCACGGCATCGTCTACACGCCGCAGCCCATCGTCGATTTCATGGTGAAGAGCGTTGACGCGCTGCTCAAAACGCAGTTCAATCGTTCCCTCGCCGATGCAGGCGTTCATATCATCGATGCGTTCGTCGGCACCGGCAACTTCATCGTCCGGCTGATGCGCGAGATACCCAAGACGCAACTTGAACCGAAATACCGCGCCGAGCTCTGGTGCAATGAGGTGCTGTTGTTGCCTTACTACATCGCCTGTCTCAACATCGAACACGAATTTTACGAGGCGACAGGGGAATATCTACCGTTTGAAGGCATCTCCCTCGTGGACACGTTTGAGTTGGCGGAAGAACGGCAGTTATCGCTCTTAACGCAAGAAAACACGGCGCGTGTGGAGAAGCAGAAAGCCTCGCCGATGTTTGTCGTCATCGGGAATCCACCGTATAACGTCGGACAGCAGAACGAGAACGATAACAACAAAAATCGGCGGTATCCGGCGATGGACAAACGCGTGCAAGAAACCTACGCGAAAGACTCCACCGCCACCAACAAAAACGCGCTCTACGACACCTATGTCAAGGCACTCCGTTGGGCTTCCGAGAGGATCGGCGAACAGGGGATTATCGCGCTCGTCACGAATAACAGTTTTCTTGACAGCACCTCGTTTGATGGCATGCGGAAACACCTCGCTGAGGACTTTGACGAAATCTATGTCGTCGACTTGGGTGGCAATGCGCGGCGTGATAAACTCGTCGCTGATGCGAGCGTTTTTGGCATCCGCGTCGGCGTGAGTATTAATTTTTTCGTCAAGGGCACGGCGAGGGACAGGCACCAGGGATTACGTAGCGCGGGGGCCTGTCCCCCGCGATCGCTGCATGGCGAGGAAAATTCCGCCCGCATCTTCTATTACCGCACCGATGACGCGTGGAACAAACACCAGAAATTCGATTTCTTGACGCAAACTGAACACGTTGGGAACGTAGACTGGCAAACGCTAGAACCCGATGCACGAAATACCTGGCTCACCGAGGGACTCACCCCTGAATTTTTGACGTTCATGCCGATAGGGAGCAAAGCGGCAAAACGGGAGAAAAAGGAGCCTGCCGGGGTGATATTCCACCAGTTCAGCAACGGTGTGCAAACAAGCCGTGATGCATGGGCTTACAATTTCAACCGAGAAACGCTCATCGAAAAGGTGAAAGCCACAAGTGACACTTACAATACGGAGATGCTCCGGTGGCAGAACACCCCCGAAACCGCGCGTTCAAACATTGATGACTTTGTGGTAGACGATAACACCAAAATCAAGTGGAGTTCAGGGCTCAAACAGAAATTATTGAGTGGACAACGTGCTGAATTCTCGCCCGAAAACATGCGGCAGGCTCTCTTCCGGCCCTTTACGAAAACGAACTTGTTCTTTGACAACGTCCTCACGCACCGAAGATCCATTTTTCCGGTAACCTTCCCGAATCTAGAAACCGAAGGGGAGAATCGCGTGTTTTGTGTGAGTTCCGTTGGCGCACTGAAACCGTTTCATGTCTTGATGGTATCCGCGATGCCAGATTACCATTTAACCGGTGATTCTCAGTGCTTCCCCTTCTACATTTACGATGAAGATGGGACAAACCGCCGCGAAAACATTACCGATTGGGCACTGCAAAACTTCCGTTCGCACTACGACGACGAAACTATCACGAAGTGGGATATTTTCAACTATACCTACGGCATCCTGCATCATCCCGAGTATCGCGAACGTTACGCCGCCGATTTGAAGCGAGATCTGCCGCATTTTCCTTACGCCCCTGATTTCTGGGCATTTGCGAATGCCGGTGCAAAACTCGCCGAACTGCACGTCCATTATGAGGCGCAGCCGGAATATCCACTCACGTTTGTGGAAGATGCGACGAAGCAACTGGATTTCCGCGTCAAGCGGATGAAGTTCTCCAAAGACAAGACATCGCTTATCTATAACGAGTTTTTGACGTTGTCGGGGATTCCTGCGGAGGTATTTTCGTATCGCTTGGGGCAGTATTCGGCGTTAGAGTGGGTAGTGAACCAGTATCGTGTGAAGACAGATGCGCGGAGTGGTATTGTGAACGATCCGAATGATGCGGCGAATCCGCGTTATATTGTGGAACTCATCGGTTCGGTGATTACGGTGAGTTTGGAGACGTGTAAGATTGTTGAGGAGTTGCCGTCGTTTCGACGGTGAAAAAACGCCGTCCTTTCACGGAACGATCGCGAGGGACAGGCCCCCGCGCTACGGTATCCGGAACGGCTCCCTTTACCGTAGGGCGAGGGCCCTCGGATGCCACACGCGCATGCGAGCGGGTTCCCCTCGCCATGCTGCGATTACCAGGGTCTGTAGGTCAGGATCGCCTGATCCTGACCCGTTTGTGATCAGGCGATCACAAACTACAGAGGGGGGGAAACGAAAAAAAACGCCACCCCCTCACTCCAACGATCGCGGGGGACAGGCCCCCGCGCTACGATAAAAAAAACGGTTCTTGAACCATCGCGGGGGAAATTGGAATTTTGATTGAATTGTGAAAAATATTTGACATTTAACGAAAAATATGATATAATATACGTAACCTGCATATCGTCACCTTGCGATATGAAATTGTCAAACCGAAACAACGAAGTTGAAGAGGAGACAAAGACAATGAGAAAAGCCTATTTTGTTTGCGCAGTGCTGCTGATGCTGAGTTTTTCCCTATCGGCGTTTGCGCAAAACGCGCAAGAAGAACACCTGCTCGGCTGGTGGCTCTTTGATAGCGAGAAAGACGAGATGGGGAATTGGGATGACATCGCCCTACACGGTGCCGAACTCAAGGACGGGCAACTCGTCGTTGAAACCGGCAGATGGGCGCACGCGCTTGAATATTCCGGTCCCGACATTGAAGAGAAAACCTTGATGTCGTGGGTAGCGTTGGATAACCTCGCCGCAACGGCAGGCTCCGCGCTGACGCTTGACAAGGAAACCGAAGACCAGTTCAACGGCATCGTCTACGCTGAACGGGAGCCGAACCAGTGGATGTCCGGCAGCAGCTGGTTTCACCGCACCGAAGATTTCCCGAAAGCGTTCAACGAAAAAAAGGAAGGCGAGATGGTTTTCTTAGCCTTCACTTATGAGAATGACGGCGGGGATTACAAGGTCTCGGGGTATCGCAACGGCGAGAGCCTCGGCAGCTATACGAAAGGGGAACTCAAAACATGGCCGACAGGCGATGCCGAAGCGATTTGGGGCAAGCGGCATACAAACGGCTTGGGTGGCCCCGGTGAACTGAACGCGCATATCGAAGAATCCCGTATCTATGCGGTTGCTCTGACACAGGACGAGATTCAGACTTTGGAAATCGGCACGCTTTCAGTCGATGCGCAGGGGAAGCTTGCTACTCGGTGGGCATCGTTGAAGGCGAAGTAACGTGAGGGGGTTTCATAAATCGACCAACGTTGCGGTGAAAAAACGCGCCCTCTCACCGTAGGGCGAGGGCCTGTCCCTCGCCAGGCAACGATCTGAGCAGCAAACAGCCGGAGTCTCTGGGCCGCGGGCGTTTTCCGCAAAGGTTGAGAGATCGCGGGGGAAACCCGCTCGGATGCGCGTATGGCATCCGAGGGCCCTCGCGCTACGATGAAAAACGCGTCCCCTCACCGTAGGGCGAGGGCCTGTCCCTCGCCATGCAACGATCTGAGCAGCAAACATCTGGGGTTTCTGAGCTGCGGGCGTTTTCCGCAAAGGTTGAGAGATCGCGGGGGACAGGCCCCCGCGCTACGGTGAGAGAAAAGCCGCCCCTTTACCGTAGGGCGAGGGCCTGTCCCTCGCCATGCCTAAGGTCTGGAAGACCTTAATGTCTATAGCATCCTGCATCTACCGGGCCCAGTCTCATGGCACAATTTCGCACCTGTCTCGTGCAGGTTTTCATCCCATTTTTATTGCTTATCGTGTTCGCCGCAATTGGCGCGGCGGAAGAAGCACGCTGGACATTTGACGATACCGCCGCTGACTGGGTTGCCGCCAACGGCACCTGGGAGGTGCAGGACGGTGTCTATAAGCAGACGACGCGGTGGGGAAAAGCGATGCACGCGCTCGTAGACAACGACGTATGGACGGACCACGAGCTCTCGGCGAAGGTGCGGATTGAGGCAGGGCATTGGGCAGGCATCGTCTTTCGCGCGCAGAACGAGTTTGAATACTACGTGTATCTCCTCTGTCCGAAAGAGAACAAATCGGAGTTGTGGCGGCATCGGCGCAGTACGGCATTCAAGGATGGGTTTGAAGGGCGCGACGAGATCGAGCATGACATTGAACCGATCGGTCTCACCCTTACCAAACAAGAGTGGTTCACTTTGAACGTGCGTGCCGAAGGCGACCGGATTACGGTGGCGATTAACGGCATCCAACAGGGGGTCTTCACAGACAGCACTTATCCTGCGGGAACGGTAGGGCTGTGGGCATGGGATACGCAAGCCAGTTTTGACGATGTCAGCGTTACCGATGAACTAACGCCTGTCACACCGGTTGAACCGCGGGAGAAACTTGCGATTTCGTGGGCGGATTTAAAGCGGCAGTAATCTGAGGGTGTTTCATAAATTTATCCCTTGAGGGGAGGCGCATCGGGCCCATCTCTGTAATTCGGGTGCGCCTGCACCCGAACGGTTCAGGAGCAGGTGCTCCTGAACTACTCTGAGGGTGTTTCGTAAATTTATCCCTTGAGGGGAGGCGCATCGGGCCCATCTCTGTAGTTCGGGTGCGCCTGCACCCGAACGGGTCAGGAGCAGGCGCTCCTGATCTACAGGGGATACGGTCTGACAGAACATTCACTATTTAGGAGATTATTCATGGCAAATGTAGGAAGTGCCGCGCCGGCGTTTACGTTAACAGGCGCGTTGAACAACGAAGATGTTGAAGTTTCGTTAAGCGATTATGAAGGCAAAAACTTAGTGGTGCTTTTCTATCCACTCGCTTTTTCGCCGGTTTGCGCGGAGCAGGTTCCGGATTTCAACGCGAACCTTGCCGCTATCAAAGCGAAAGGTGCGGAGGTTATCGCCATCAACCGCGATTCGACCTTTGCGCACAAGGCGTGGAGTGCGGCACTCGGTGGTGTCGATTTCCCGCTTCTCGCGGATATGAACCTTGCTGTCTCCAAGGAGTTCGGCATGGCATTGGCGGAAGTCGGCATTACGACGCGCGGTGTTTTTATCGTTGACAAGGGGGGCGACATCGCTTTCAAACACGTGGAAGATGCGCCGCCGGACAATACGCTGACTGCCGAAGAGGTGCTGAGCGAGTTGGATAAATTGCAATAGGTGCTGCTGCTGTATATTTCGCGCACCGTAGCGCGGGGGCCTGTCCCCCACGGATATCTCGCGCATCGTAGCGCGGGGGCCTGTCCCCCGCGATCGTTGGAGTGCGCGAGCACTGGCGAGGGACAGGCCCTCGCCCTACGGTAAAGGGACGGCTTTTCTCCGCCCGTAGCGCGGGGGCCTGTCCCCCACGATTGTTCGGTAGACCGAGGCATGGCGAGGGACAGGCCCTCGCCCTACGGTGAAACGGAGACGGCCTCCCCAACCGTAGCGCGGGGGCCTGTCCCCCGCGATCGTTGAATTGCGCGAGCGATGGCGAGGGGGGGTGACGTTTTTTCATCGTAGCGCGGGGGCCTGTCCCCCGCGATCGTTGGAGTGCGCGAGCACTGGCGAGGGAAACCCGCTCGCATGCGCGTGTGGCATGCGAGGGCCCAAGCCCTACGGTAAAGGGACGGCTTTTCTCCGCCCGTAGCGACGCGTCATTTTAACTTGACACCACGGATATGCATGTGGTAAACTATTAACAGTGCGGGTGTAGCTCAGCGGTAGAGCGTCAGCTTCCCAAGCTGAGGGTCGCGGGTTCAATTCCCGTCACCCGCTTCATTCAGAGTTGTCCTGAACGCGTATGGCGTGGGACAGGCCCTCGCCATGCCGCAAGGTAGGAGAGACCTCCCGGTCTCGATGCACTTGATGTGCCTATCGGGACAAGGATGTCCCTCCTACCAACCAGAAAAAAAGCAAATTCGCGCTACAACAGCGCGCGGACCGGAGATAGAGAAAACCATGGCACAAAGAAATCGACTCACCAAAGAGGAAATCCAAGAAGATAAGTTCGTTGAGGTGACGCTGCAGGCTTACGCGTTCCTGAGGGAGAACCTTCGCTCCATCATCATCGTCGTTGGCGTAGTCATCGTTGCGGTAGGCGGCTATGCGGCTTATCATCAAAATCAAGAGAACCGCCGTGCGGAAGCCTCCATCGCGCTCAACGCGGCAACGGAGGCGTATCAGAATGCTGAGGAAAGCCTTTTCGATTCAGCAAAGTTGACAGAAGGCGAGGAGGCACTGAAACAGGTGCAGCCGCAACTTCAGTCGGTGTTTCAGAAACACCCGAACACCGAGTTCGCCGACAAGGCGCGCTATCAGTACGCGAAAACCCTCTACTATCAGGGTGATTACGCCGGTGCGCGCACGCAGTTCCAAGCGATTGTCGACGCGCCGCAACCCGATAATCAGATTTACAGTCTCTACGCGCAAAAAGCGATAGGCAACTGCTATGAGCAGGAAGGTGACTACGCGAACGCCATCGCTGCGTATCAACCCAAGGCATTCCAACCTACGCCCCGGGTCTCGCCGGAAATTCGTCAATATGTGCTTGCCAACGCCAAATTCAGCCAGGCACTCTGCTATGAAAAACAGGGCGAGCTGGAAACGGCGCGCGCCACCTACAAAGAGATTCTGGACGAATTCCGCAGCACGCTTGAGGCGGGAGTTGCCCAGAAAAGCATGGAGAGGGTTGCAGAGGCGAAAGCGGTTATCGCCGCTATTAACGAAGAGGAGCCCTTCACCGTTGCGAACGCCGAGCAACTGGAGGCAGAGCAACGTTATTTTGAGGCATTCGTTGCGTATACGGATGCAATCCGCACCTATAAGGTGAACAAAGACATTGAGAGCGGCTTGTCTTCAGAATTGCGGAAGCAGATTGGGCGTTTTGAAAAACGTGCTACCGCGATGATAAATAACGTGCAAGCCGCCCAGCGCGCCGACACCGAAGGACAGCAGGGCACTTGGCTTTACAACTATAACCAAGTTGTCGAATTTGAGCATCTCGGATTAAGTCGCCGTCTCTACGAAAACGCAAGTCTGCACTACAAACGTCTCACAACCGCGCCAAACGGCGAAGAAGAGTAAACCTTATGAAACTTAAGAAATCTGTCTCACTGTTCGCACCGTTAGCACCGTCTGTTTCCCGAACATGGCTGACACTTGGTGCTTTCCTGATATGCCTGTCTCTGTTATCGGTGCCGTTCGCTAACGCCGCGCCGACCGGCAGACTCGCTTATGCCGTGAACGGCTTTGACGAGAATCTGGGCCGCTTTGACTGGAACCTCTACACCACCGTGCTGCGGGGCACCAAGGACTTCAAAGGACTCCCGCTGAATCATAAAGGAATGTATCCATCGTGGGGACCGCGGGGAGAACTGCTCTATTTCGTGCAATGGGATGCCGGGCAGGCAGACATCTATTCCATTAACCCCAGCAGCCCGAAAAATAAGAAACGCATCACCGAAATTTCTGGGACGTATCGGTTCCTTTCTGCATCGCCGAATGGGCAAAAACTCGCTTTCAGCGGGTGGACGATGGAGCAGGTGCCGCAGGAAAACCAGATCTGGGTGCTTGATGTCCCTAGCGGGGAAATGGAAGCAGTGACAGAGGTGCCGCACTTCGGATGGCCCTATTCTTTCTGGGGCATCTCCTGGGCACCGAGCGGAAAACGCCTCGTCTTCTCACTCGCCAGACCCGGGTGGTTGGAGCAACTCTATCTATTAGACGTTGAAACCAAAGAGATAGAAATCTTAACCGAACTCAACAAAGACTTCTATCCCGTGTGGGCACCCGATGGCAAACGCATCCTTTTCCTCCGATGGAACAGGGAATTTGACACGTTCTGCACGATTGACGTTGAGACGAAAACGATAGAACCGCTGTTCGATGTTGACAAAGCCACCGGCTACTGGGGGGACTGGGCACCCGATGGCGACTACATCGTCTATTCGCGGTGGGGTACCCTCTACGTCTATGATTTCGAGACGATGGAGACAGAAGAGCTGCTAGAAGTAGACGGTAGCATTTTCGTCGTCTCGTGGCTGCGGGATATTACTAACCTGCCTGTCGAATCTCGGCACAAACTGGCGACGACGTGGGGACAATTGAAGCGTCCTGACAACAAGTAGGAGCCGCAATGATGAAATTATTAAGCGTATGCCTTTGCATCGGCATTCTGCTTACGACTCTTCCGGCGTTCGCCGCTCTGAGTGTGGCAGATCTTGAGCAAATCCGCACAATCGTTAGAGAGGAAAATGCCGCCTTCGAAGCGCGGATGCAGGTGCAGATTGATGAGTTGCACACCCGACTTGATGGGTTGCAAACGCTGATAGAGATCCAGTTGGCGTTAGTGGCTTTCATCGCGGTTTTCATCTGTATTCCACAGATTATCGTGGCAATGCGGCGCAAAAAGGAACGCGAACTTGAGGAGAAAATCGAGGCATTGCAAGCGGAAATAAACGCGCTCAAACAGCGATGGCTCGTCGGCCCCTAACGCGGCTGCCGAGAGGAAAAAACGATGTTAACCGGCGTTGAAACAGTCCTTGAATACGATAAGATTAAGGTGCTGCTGAAAAAGTATACCGCTTCGCAGCTCGGTGCGGCGCGCGTTGAGGCACTGATGCCATCGGACGATGTCGCCACGGTGCGGCAACAGCAGAAGCTGTGCAGCGAAGCGAAAACTTTCCATCAGTTCCACGGTGGGATTCCGTTGGGCGGTTTAAAGCACATCGGAAGTTCGCTGCGTCACGCCGCCAAGGTAGGTTCAATTTTAGACGCTGAGGAGCTCATCGATATCGGCAAAGTTGCACGGATTCCATCGGATATCCACCGCGCGTTCGCCAAACGCAACCGGGACGATTTTCCACACCTCTGCTCTATCATAGACGCGCTTCCGAGGTTTCCTGCGTTAGTGGAAGCAATTGCCGATTGCATCAGCCCAGATGCCGAAATTTTGGATAGAGCCAGTCCCACCCTGCGCGCTATCCGCAGAAAACTGTCAAGTCTCCGTCAAAACATCCATGAAAAATTAGAGGCGATGCTTCGCTCACCGGATTACCTGAAATCGGTTCAAGAACCAGTCATCACCTCGCGGAATAACCGCTACGTCCTGCCGATTAAGCAAGAAGCGCGCGCGTTTTTCCGCGGTGTCGTCCAAGGGCAATCGACGAGTGGTGCCACCTTCTTTATGGAACCCCTGGCCATCGTTGAGATGAACAACGCGCTCCATGAAGCAGCCGAAGCCGAACATCGCGAAATCCGACGCATCCTTTTGGAACTCGCAGACGTGGTGCGTGAGAACCTATCAGAACTTGAATACGCCTTGGAACTGCTGGCGGAACTCGATTTCCTGAATGCGAAGGCACGCTTCAGTCTCGCGTTGAACGCCGTTGAACCGGTGTTAAATACCGATGGCGTTGTTAAACTTGTTGACGCGCGGCATCCATTACTTGAATTCCACCTTAAAAAGGCAACACCGCCGCCGACAGGACAGGGGGGTAAACCCACCCCAGTGCGCGTCGTGCCGACGAACATCCATATCGGCAAATCGTTTAAAACACTCGTTATCACCGGCCCGAATACTGGCGGCAAAACTGTCGTCCTCAAAACAGTAGGATTATTGGCACTGATGGCACAATCGGGTTTGCACATCCCGGCGGCGCACGGCAGTCAAACCGCCATCTTCCATCAGATTTTTGCCGATATCGGCGATGAACAGGGGATTGAACAGAATCTGAGTACCTTTTCCTCGCACATCACGAAAATCGCTGCGATGCTGGACAGGCTCGCCGATGCTGACGATACGCACTCTCTCGTGTTATTAGACGAAATCGGTGCTGGCACCGACCCGAGTGAAGGGACTGCTCTCAGCATGGCACTCCTTGATTGGCTCGCGCAGCACAAGGCGAACACCATCGTCACGACGCACTACGGCGCGCTCAAGGCGTATGCGCATGCTCAACCGCAGATGGAAAACGCCTCTATGGAGTTTGACTGGACAACGCTCCGGCCAACGTATCGCGTGCAGGTAGGCGTGCCGGGCAGTAGCAACGCCATCAAAATTGCGGCGCAACTCGGTATCCGCGATGAGGTGCTTGACGAAGCGCAAACCCACCTCGGCAACAATAACGTCGCTGTCGAAGAACTGCTCGTAGAACTGCAAGAGCAAAAAGATGCGCTGGAAATCGAACGCGCTCTTCTTGAAAAGAAAATCCGCGAGGCGGAGAAGACAACACAAAAACATGAGCAGTTAGTCCAAAACTTTGAAACCGAACGAAAAATCATAAAAAAGCAGGCTGAAACCGAGGCGATGGACATCGTTTCCAATGCCCGGCGCACCGTAGAGAAACTCATCGCCGATATCCGCCGCGAAAATGCCTCTAAAGCGAGCATCCAACAGGCGTTCTCTCAAATCGAAACCGCGAAAAAACAGCTGAAACCTAAACCGAAACCGCAGCGCAAAAAACCGCAGAAATTCGCCACGCCGAAAGTTGCTGTCGGCGATAAGGTGCGTATCAAAAAATTAAACCGATTCGGGGAAGTTACCGCAATCGCGCCGAAGAGCAACAGCCCGCTGAAAATCGTGGTAGGCAACATGCATGTCCAAGTCGCTTACGCCGAGATCGACCAGGTGCAGCCGAAGAGTCAGGTGGCAAACATCTCTGCTTCCGTGCTGGACATTCAGCATCAAAAGGCGAGCACCGTCCAGAGTGAACTCAACATTCGCGGCATGCTGGTGCACGAGGCGTTAGACATCACGGATAAATACTTGGACGATGCGTATCTCGCCGGCATGCCAACGGCGCGCATTCTGCACGGTAAAGGGACCGGGGCGTTGCGCACTGCTGTCCATGAGGAATTGCGCCACAATCCGCGCGTCACTAAGTATCAGTTCGCACCGCAGAGCCAGGGCGGCGAGGGAGTTACCGTCGTTACGTTCAAAGACTAATTCTCCAAAGGCCTAATTCTCTAAAGGCCTAATGCTCTAAAGGAAAGACACAATATCATGAACCGAAATCGGGCAAACACCCACATTCCGCGCGAGCTGGTTGATGAAATTCGGACGCGGAGCGATATTGTCGAAGTTATCTCCGAGTGCGGGGTGCCGCTGCGTGTCGCCGGCCGCGATTACAAGGCACTCTGTCCGTTTCACGACGAGAAAACGCCTTCTTTTAGCGTCTCCGTGGAAAAGCAGATTTTCTACTGCTTCGGCTGCCAGACTGGCGGCAATGTCATCTCCTTCGTGCAAAAGTATGAAGGGAAGTCGTTCCTCGAGACCATCACGTGGTTAGCCGACCGGCTCAACATCTCGTTACCGAGTCAGGACGCGCGCAGCAGTGCCAATCGGAAAAAGTTCACATCGCTAGAGGAACTGAATCGCTTTGCGCTGCAGTATTACCACCGGCAACTGCTCACCAAAAATATCGGAGACCAGGCGATGCACTATCTCCGGCACCGCGGTGTGAAACCGCAAACGTTCAAGCTGTTTCAACTCGGGTATGCAAAATCCGCCCGGCGCGATTTAGTCAAAGCCGCGACAGATGAAGGCTGGACTATCCAGCAACTCGTCGATGCAGGGTTAATCAAAAACGAAGAGCACGGCCCGCAAGACAGGTTTTGGGGCAGGTTGCTCTTTCCAATTCAGAATGAGCGTGGCACCCCGGTCGGCTTCGGGGGGCGCGCGTTATCGGAGGAACGTCAACCGAAATATCTGAATTCGCCGGAAACAATGTTGTATAACAAAAGCAAGGTGCTCTACAACCTTGACAAGGCGCGGCAAGCGATTTACAAAAAGGGGCGCGCGCTTCTCGTGGAAGGTTACATGGATGCGCTGATGCTTTACCAACACGGAGTTGAGAATGTGGTTGCCGCCTGCGGCACGTCTATGAGCGAAGACCACGCCGTTTTGCTAAAGCGGTTTACTCCGGAAGTTATCCTCGTTTACGATGGAGATAGCGCAGGGGTCCAAGCGGCACAGCGCGGGTTGCACCGTCTCTTAGCGGCCGGTTTACGGGTGCGAATCGCCTTAATGCCAAACGGCGAAGACCCGGATTCGTTTACACGTGAGCATGGCGCGGAGGCGTTCGCGGCACTCACCGATAAGGCGATAAACCTGATCGAATTTCAGATTCAGACCGGGGTTCAACAGCAGAACCTCCACCGCGTTGATGTCAAAACGCAGGTGGCCAAGGAGATTTCGGCGACGTTGATGCATATCCAGAATCGCATCGAACGGAGCGAATACGTAAAATACGCGGCAAAGGAACTCCATGTCAGTCCGGACATTTTGTGGCACGAATTGCGAGACTTGGGGCTTAAAGAGACACCCGCGCCTTACCGCACTCGGACAAAGAAGCCTGCCGCCGAAAAATTGTCGCCACGCGCGCAAATTGAAAGCCAACTGATTGAAGCGTTAATCCAAAGTCCGACGCTGATCTCCTACATCAAGACACAATTTCACTACGCGGATTTTACGGAACCGAAATTCGTCCAGATTGCACAATTGTTATGGGAAGCAAGCGCGGAAAACGAGGGGTTTGATATCCAAAACCTTCTCAACGACTGTCCTGATGAGCAGTTGAGGGCATTCATTTCCAACGCGTTGCTCCGCAAAACACCACCGCATTTACAAGCGCGAGTAGACGGCTGTCTCCGCAAGTTACGGCATTTCATCTTCAAAGACATGGAGCAGCGCGTTCGTTCGCATGCCATCGCCGAAGGGGCTGACGAGTTCGAGACGCTCAAGGAACTTGTAAAACTGTCAGACCAGCGGCGCGCCCTTGACGCACAGCCGATTCATGAACCCGGCGCGTATGAATAGCCGCGCCGAAATAAAGGAGGAAACCCATGATGAATTTCAGAGATGAGCTTCCTGTCGATTCTTGGGAATCCGACAGCGTAGATGAATCCGATTACGAAGATGAGGTTTACTTGTCTTCGGAACCGACGAGTTACCGCGATGACCCGGTCAAAGTCTACATGCGCGAGATGGGGAAATTTCCGCTGCTGAACAAGAAGCAGGAGGTGGAGCTCGCGCAACAGATTGAGGCGGGGCATCGGGCCGCCCAGGCAGCGACTTTTGACACGCCGCTCGCTATTATCGAGATTCGGAAACTCCTCTATAAAATCGTGACGGCGAAAAAGCGCGCCTCCGATATTATCGATATGCCTGTCCCTAGCACCTCCACTCAGAACAAAGAACGCAAACTTCAAGACCACGTGAAGAGAGCGTTGAAGGTGATAGAGACATTAGAGGAAGAACGGCTCACGGCACCCGGCACCAAGGGGCAGCCGCCCACCGCTGTGTGGCGTGGCCACGCTAAGCTCATCGCGCAGCTTGATAAACTGAAGATAGACAGGGAGGAAATTAGCAAAATTTCTGACCTGGTGAAGCAGGCGGAGGGACAAATTAGCAAGTGGGAAGAGGAAGCGCGCTCGCTGAAGGAGAAACACGGGATTCCTGATGCGTGCCTCACTGAACTTCCGAGTGACGAACTGTCCACCGCGCATCAAGCCGCGCGTGTGCAGATTATCCGTATCCTGCGCAACATTCGGCAGCAGATGAACGAGATCGGCGTTTCGCGCGAGAAACTCCGAGAGTTAACGCAGGAGATTGACAAGGGTGAAGCCGCCGCGCAGGGTGCCAAAATGGCCATCGTTGAAGCGAACCTCCGCCTCGTCGTCAGCATCGCGAAGAAGTATCGGCACCGTGCCGCCGGGTTGGAATTCCTCGACCTGATTCAGGAAGGCAACATTGGCCTGATGCGCGCCGTCGATAAATTCGATTACCAGCGTGGCTATAAGTTCAGCACTTACGCCACGTGGTGGATTCGCCAGGGCATCACCCGCGCCATCGCCGACCAGGGGCGAACCATCCGCATCCCTGTCCACATGCACGAACGGATTAACAAAATCCGCCGAGTGCAACGTTCGCTTCTCCAAGAACTGGGTAGCGAACCCACTGTGGAGCAAATTGCCGCCGACATGAAAATCGCTGTCAGCAAAGTCAGCGAGGCGTTAGAAGTCGCACCGGAAACCATCTCGCTGGAGACACCCATCGGCGACGAAGACGACAACTCCATCGGCGAATTCATTGAGGACACGACTATCAATTCGCCGGTGAAAGAGGCGGAATTGAACATCCTCAAGGAGCAAATCCGTGAGGTGCTCAACGATTTAAGCGAAAAGGAACGGAAGGTTATCGTCCTCCGATTCGGCATTGAGGGTGGGTACCCGAAGACGCTTGAGGAGGTAGGGGCCCAATTCAAGTTAACACGGGAACGCATTCGGCAAATCGAGGCGAACGCGCTCCGCAAATTGCGTCATCCGACTCGAAGCCGGAAATTACGCGATTTCTTGCATTAGCGTGGAGCAATCAAGACCGGGAGGGCTCTCCTACGTCCACTCAACTTTGTCGGGCGAGGGATAGTTCTCCCTCGCCACGCCGCATTTGCATCAAATTGGGCATCAAATCCGTTTCGCGCCATTTTTCTCTCGCACGGAGGTGATTTTCCACATGGCTTACAGCAGTTTTACGTTAAACGAAGTCATCGAAACGTTTGAATTAGACATCGTTGACTCCGAAGATTTCTTTGCTGAAGTGGAACCGGTGGCACCGAGTGCGCATCTCACCACCGCGTTGGAGCGGAAGGTGCAACTGGCGAAAGCGATTAACACGGAAAAGGCGCGCTCGGAGTTGATTGTTACCGAGGTCCTTGTGGAACTCCGCGAGCAGCTGGACAGGCGCATCAGTCTGTTTTCAGGCATTGACTTCAGCGTTGATGCCAATGATGGCTTGATAGGCGTGTGTGACTTTCTCGTCAGTCTGTCGCCCGTGCAACATCTGTTACAAGCACCTGTCATCGCGCTTGTCGCGGCAAAGCGGGATGACTTTTTATCCGGGCTCGGGCAATGTGTCGCTGAAATGATTGCTGCCCAACGCTTTAACGCCAAAAGGGGGAATGATATTCCTGCTGTTTATGGCGCGAGCACAACCGGTTTAGATTGGCAATTCCTGAAATTAACAGAGAAGCGGTTGGGCATCGATGCGGCGAGTTATGCTATCCGCGAATGCGACAAAATCCTCGGCATTCTCGTCAGCATGGTGGCACAGAAAGTGTAATCCGGATAGGCATTTCGCGGACGAAAGCAAAAAAAATTTGCTTTTTAGTTAGAAATATGGTATAATTATATGAGAGTGTTTCATAACTCTGTTTCGGTATTTATCCCGCCTTGGAGGGTGGGCGAATACCGGCAGGTATTGGGCCCATCTCTGTAGTTCGGGAGCGCCCGCTCCCGAACGGGTCAAGATCAGGCGATCTTGACCTACAGGGGGGATGCGGTCTGTCACCGCGACGTTAAGCGATATATGAAACACCGTCAATTATATGCTGATAAAGGGCCTATAGCTCAGTGGTCAGAGCCGCCGGCTCATAACCGGCTGGTCCTAGGTTCGAGTCCTAGTAGGCCCATCTCACGTTTTTTGTGGGGCGTTAGCTCAGGGGTACGAGCGCTACCTTCACACGGTAGAAGTCACTGGTTCAAATCCAGTACGCCCCATCGTTTCCATAGCATCCCCGCGAGCAAAGGAGGCACCGATGGATAACACAGCAGATATTGAAGTTGCACAACAGTTGCGCACGACACTTCCCCCCTTTGTCCTGTCAGGTGTTCAGGCGATTGATTGTGATATTCACAATGAAGTGCCATCGTTAGAGACGCTTTTTCCGTATCTGTCTGATTTCTGGTGCGATTATTGTAGCATCTCCGGCTTCGGCGGTCCCGATGCAAACGATTACCCGCGCGGGGCACCGATAACGACGCATCCCGATGCGAAACCGCCTTGGGAAGTTGAATTGACAGATGTTCGCGAGCAATTATTGGATAGTTGGAATTTGGCATACGGCATCCTCAATTGCGCCTATCGTGTGCAAAGTGTGCATAATCCAGACCTGGCGGCTGCCCTTGCACAGGCGATAAACGATTGGCAGATAGCGCAGTGGCTTGAGCCGGAACCGCGTCTCCGCGCGTCTTTAGTGATTCCGAGTCAACTGCCTGAACTCGCTGCCAAAGAAATTGCGCGCGCTGGGGAGCATCCGGGGTTTGTGCAAGTGATTTTGCCGGTGCGTTCGCGCACCCCCTACGGCAATCGGCTGTATCATCCGATTTATGAAGCGGCGGTGCAGCAGAACCTCGCTATCGGCATCCACTACGGTGGCGCGCCCGGCAATCAACCTTCACCGACAGGGTGGCCCTCTACCTATTTAGAGGAATACAGCGGGATGACGCAGGTTTTCCAAGCGCAGGTGATTAGCCTCATCGCGGAGGGAGTCTTCGATAAGTTTCCTGAACTTCGCGTCGTCCTGATTGAAAGCGGTTTTACGTGGCTCCCGGCGATGATGTGGCGCATTGATAAAGAGTGGCGCGGGCTCCGCAACAACACGCCGTGGGTGAAGCGGCCGCCTTCTGAATACATGCGGGAGCATATTCGGTGCACCTTGCAACCTGTCGATGCCCCGCCACATCCGAAACAACTTCTCCAGATTATCGGGCAACTTGAATCCGAGGAGATGGTGATGTTTTCAACGGATTATCCGCACTGGCAGTTTGACACGCCGCAGGACGCGCTTCCATCGACACTGCCACCTGGACTTGCCCGCAAAATTCTGTATGAAAACGCGCGCGCGTTCTATCAACTTTGAGTGGAGGCAAAACGCAATGGCAAACATGACTCCCAAACATTCAAAATTTCCGGTCATTGATTGTGACATTCATAACGCCGTCGCCCCGGGCGGATTGCAGCCCTACTTATCCAAACGGTGGCAGGAACACCACAAAAACTTCGGGTTGCGCGGCAGACCTGGCGGTTATTATCCGCGCGCCTTACCCCACGCCGCCCGACACGATGCGTGGCCCCCTTCCGGAGTCCGTCCCGGTGCCGACTTGGGTTTCCTGCAGCAACAACTTTTAGACGCGTGGAACATTGAATACGGCGTGCTGAACCCGTTAATTTCTGTCGCCGAAGAACTGAATCTCGATTACGGTGCCGCGCTCGCGCAGGCAGTCAATGAGTGGCAGGTCGCGGAGTGGTTGGAGCCTGAGCCGCGGCTGCGCGCCTCCATCGTCGTGCCTTACGAAGATGGCGAATTAGCGGCAGCGGAGATTCACCGTTGTGGCCCGAACCCTGGATTCGTCCAAATTCTGCTCATCGCGCGTTCAAAGGAACCGCTCGGCAACCGCAAATACTGGAAAATCTACGAAGCGGCGGCGGAATATAACCTCCCCATCGGCATTCACTTTGGCGGTGTCGCCGGGCCGATTACCGGCGCAGGCTGGCCCTCCTATTACATTGAAGACCACGGTGGCATGCCGCAGGCATTCCACACGCAGGTGAATAGTTACGTTTGCGAGGGTATTTTTGAACGCTTTCCAACGCTCAAAGTTATCCTGATCGAAGGCGGTTTCGCGTGGCTGCCACCGCTCATCTGGCGGTTAGATGCGACGTGGAAGAGAATGCGCGGCGAGGTCCCGGCACTTAAACGGCAACCGTCGGAATACATCCGAGAGCACTTCTGGCTCAGCACGCAACCGATGGAAGAACCACCGAAGCGGGAGTATTTTGAGCAATTGTTGGAGCAGATGGACATGAACGACAAACTCATGTTCGCGACAGATTACCCGCATTGGGATTTTGATGCGCCGGATCGGGCTTTGCCAAGTTTCCTCAAACCTGAATTACGCAGGAAGATCCTTTCGGATAATGCGCGTGCGCTCTATCAGTTTTAGGTGTGTTTTTCACCTAAGGGCATCGAGACCGGGAGGTCTCTCCTACGGGGAGGTTGCATCGAGACCGGGAGGTCTCTCCTACCTGTAGGGCGAGGGCCTGTCCCTCGCCATTAACATGAGGGTGTTTCATAATTCCGTTTCGGTATTTATCCCGCCTTGGAGGGAGGGCGAATACCGGCAGGCATCGGGCCCACGTCTGTAGTTCGGGATCGCCTGATCCCGAACGGGTCAGGATCAGGCGATCCTGACCTACAGTGGTGAGGCGGTCTGCCAGCCAAACGCATGGCGAGGGACAGGCCCTCGCCAAACTCATCAAAAAACCAAATGGCGAAATACATAGTTGCAACCCCAGACGAAATTCCGCCGGGCGAACGCAAAATCGTTGACATCGGCGGCCGCTCCATCGGCATTTTCAATATTGATGGCGAATTTTTTGCTATCCGGAACAGCTGCCCACACCAAGGCGGACCGCTCTGTAAAGGGCACGTTACCGGCTTCTTAAAGTCGCCCGCGCCCGGAACGTATACCTATACCCGGCAAGGCGAGTTTCTGCGGTGTCCGTGGCATAACTGGGAATTTGACATCAAAACTGGGCAATCGTGGTGGAACCCGACGCAGCGGCGCGTCCGCAAATACGATGTCCACGTAGAGCGCGGCGAGGACATCTCCGCATCCGAAAAAGGCCCTTACGTCGCCGATACGTTTCCCGTGACTGTGGAACAGCAGTATCTCGTCATTGAAATTGCGTAATTTGCGCGGAGTTTTTCTTCACGGAAACCTTAACGCTATGAAACTTACCCCCTTTTTCAGCAAAACTTGCCTCCTCCCGTGCCTCTGTATCGCGCTTATCCTGATGATCTCCAATGCGGCGGCAGAACGTTACACCTATCCCAGTGGCGGACAGATAGTCACGCTGCAAGGATTACCCCTCAATTTAACGCATTTCAACGCCAGAGCCAACGGCTACATTCCGGATAAAGGCGGTAACGATTTTATCATTATGGAGCAGTTTAATCGCAACTGCGGTCCGAACAGCGTTCAGATGGTGCTTTATTATTATAGAAACCATCGGCGGCTCAAGGACATTTGGGCGGCGGGGGATATCCATACGGTTGCGTTGGGGACACGGGCCGACAAACTGCGGCGCGCCCTAAACGAATTGGACGTGCCGACACATTGGTATACCGAAAAGACGCTTGACGATGTGCGCCGCTATATCCGCAATAACCGGCCGCCTATCCTTCTCCTTAGGCGTTCAAACACCGGTTACCATTGGGTAGTCGCCGTCGGTTACGATACGCAGTTAGACAAATTTCTCATCGCCGATCCGCAGGGCCGATTTCAGTGGTGGGCATCGGCAGAGCTCCAAGCCGGCTGGGACTTGCGCTGGCAGACAGCGTTTGAGAACAAAGAAGCGGCATGGTATGAATTCCAAATCGATGTCGGCCCGTTTGCCAATCTCACCCTCAAGCGGAATACGGTAGTCGTGCCGTTGGAACCGCCCTCGTTTGAGCGCAGGTATCATCCCTATTGGACAGACATGCAGGCGATAGAGATTTATGGCAGCAGTGGCAATAATTTCTGGCGAGAAACGCGCACGTGGGAAGAGACGGTGAACTTTGACAATCCGTTCGTCCTCGCGCAAGTATCCGATATTGAGCTCGTCAGTTCTACTGCTACTGCGCGGCTAGATGGGTGGGAGCGCGTCGGCGATAGTTCTATCCGCCTCTGGGGAGAGGTTGGGGACGGGTTCGTCCTGCACGGCAGAATGTGGGTAATCGTTCGCACTTTCTACTTTAACAACGGTGCCGCTGCGCCTCCAGTAACTGCGCCGCTCACGACAGAAACCGCTTTGTTGCCTAACTATCCCAACCCGTTTAACCCAGAGACGTGGATACCTTATCAACTCGCATCGCCTGCCGATGTCACGGTATCCATCTACGCCGCGGATGGGAAATTAGTGAGAACTTTGGAACTGGGTTATCAACCGGCGGGTATCTATCAGAGCCGGAGCCGCGCGGCGTATTGGGACGGCTGCAATGCGCAAGGTGAACGCGTGGCAAGCGGTGTCTATTTCTATACGTTCACGGCTGGTGATTTCTCGGCTACCGGCAAGATGTTGGTAAGAAAATAGTGCGATCGCGGGGGACAGGCCCCCGCGCTACGGTTTGCAAGGCCGTCTCTTTTTACCGTAGGGCGAGGGCCTGTCCCTCGCCGTGCCTCGGTCGAGAAGGAAACGGCCTTTGTCGGCGTGCGTTTTTCGCGCGGGTCGAACGCTCGCGGGGGACAGGCCCCCGCGCTACGGTTGGTGAGACGGCCTTGCCTAGACCCGTTCGGGATCAGGCGCTCCCGAACTACAATTTTTTTATTCGCATTTTTAATTTGACAAAAACGTAAAAAAATGGTATAATTAAGACAGTGTTTAATTTTCAATCATTTTTTCATCAATTTAAAGGAGAAAAAACTAATGAGAATCCTATTCTCTCTCATTTTCGCGGGCATTGCTGTCCGCTTGAAACCTACCGTCACCGCGTTATTGCAGCACCCGCTGCAAAGATTCCGCGCGCATGCGCCCGCCGGTGACGCATCCAACCTGAAGACCCCCCCTCTCATCTACGCGCGTTAACTCCTGCAACTCTTAGCAGGAAGGCGCAGAAGGACGGGGGACAACCGCGGTCCGCCGCGCGCATTCCTTCCGTTTTGATAGGCTGCCTACTGCTCACATTCGGGCTGCTGACGGTGCTTGCACCGCCGGGAGAGAGCCACGACGCATTCACGCGACAGGATATCGATTCTGATGCCGATGATCACCTCAATGACAGGCCAGGGGAAAGGGATATCGGCAAACGGTTGGTAACCCATGCGTTGCCAGCGACATCGTTTACTTCGGTGGCGGAATCGGCCCACGGCCACAGCCATGGGTTTAATATTGATGCCTTCTTTGGTGGCAATACGACCGCTATCCATCCGAAGCATTTTGAGATTGAGTGGATACGGGTCTATAAAAATCCGAAAACCACGCCGCTGATAAATACCGATGACGAGGATGGCGAGGACCTTTGGGTCGAAGGTGACAACTTTGAATCAGGCTTGGCCCTTCCCTTGACCCTCACGAGTCGTGTTATTGTGCCGCCCGGTTTTCCAAACCGGCGCGCGCGGGTTTTCCCGTCCTTATGGAAGGACTATAAGCAGATCGTGGATAAAAACGTTGCCCTGGATGACGTGGATGACACCTACTTCTGGGTTGATATCGATCCGACGAGCGGCGAACTGATAGAAGATAAGAGCAAACCCGGCAACAGTGGGCGTGTCATGCCCGGGCAAAATGATACGGTAGTCCCCGGGGATATCGTCGCCATTGCCATCAACGTCAAACTGACTTACTATACAGCGGTAAGGGAATTCGTGGTTCCGAATACGAAGGATCCGGAAGAATTTGCTAACGAAGCCCGTAGCGTCGATTGGAGGCAAAATGATTTGCCATTATGGTTCAAGGAAGGTCAAAAGGGGCCCGATCGAGGCGATGTCTGGGCGCGCAATTACGGCCTTACCGGTGTCGGACCCACTGCCGATAAGCCTCTAGGTCGAATCGATGAAATCGCCGGCGGGTCGATAGTTGCAGCCGTGGGCATTGAGCATGTCGGGATCCTGAATCCCAATTACCCACTGGAACGCCACATAGGGAGTGGGCTGGTAAACTGGACCGTGACAGACTTCGCGGCCAGCCATAGGGACTGGGGGCATACGGGAGAGGATGGTTACCATACCATCGTCTACCAATTTACGGTGACAGAGGACCATCTTGAATTGAATGACTTGTTGCACGGGTGGTTGGCCGGGGATGGCACTACCGTGAGCCCGTTCAATGTCCCACACCGTAACAAAGGGCAGCCGCATTACCACGGTGCTGATTTCGATACCGTGAATTACCCCCACGGTCTCACCTACCAAGAAATCACAACCCTGCGTGCGAGCACACTCGCCGATCACGATCCGGAGTTTGGATTCGCCGTGTCATTTAATTCTAATAACTATACCGCCGGTCAGCGATTGCGTATCTTTCACGACGTGTCTGCGTTTATAACGGGCGGACCCTACGCCGCCTTTCCAGAAGGCAGCAGCACAGCTGTCGACGACGATCCGGTAGTAACCCAGGCTGACGTCAACTTATCTGGTACTGATCAGATTAAGTACACGTACGCGCAGGGTGATGGGGTAACTCTCAAGAGGACGCAATATCGGAGCCACAGGAGGACTTTTAAGGCTGATGAGGCGAATCGTTTCATCAGCCAAGGTCGCACCACCATCAACTACGCAGGTCGATACACACGCGGCGAGGTGCCTTTCCACGGTATCAGAAATATAGACCTTGACAGAAACAGCGATGGTCTTATTGACTACTTGCCAATAGTTGATATCGAGGCGGACAGCACCAATGCAAATGGTCGCGTCCGGCACTATGCTGTCTCGGATGGTTTTTATGAGCACCATGCGGCGACGAGGTTTCCTCACTACTTTCCGCCCACGTATGATGGCACTATCGACTATCCGGCGGTAGTGATGCCTGTCGCCGCGATGACAGAGATAGTCGTGCCATCGGGGACACAAACCGGCCCGTTTACGTTGACATTGCAGTTCCAGGAGGACTACAGTGCAGTCGGGCATGGGAAAAGCCCTGCGTTTCATGATTTGACGAACGAAGAGCTGCTCACGACGCTTCAAACTGCGCTGTCTGCAGATGTTGGGGATAGCACGGTGACGGTGAGCCGTCCTGACGCGGTGGATGCGTGGTTGCGGTATCCGGTGAGGGTGGTGCCCCCGCTCGGCTTTAAAGGCGCGCTGACGTTCCAAGTGCCGGAAAATACGGTGTTTGCCCACCTTGACCCGCTCGGCAATTTGGCTTCAAACAGTGTCACGGTGCAGGTAGACACGGTGCCGCCGGTAGACACGCTGCAGGTAGTTGTAGATGAGATTAAGGTCGTTGAGCCGGAAGGCGGTGCGTATCTTGCAGGGAACGAGATCTCCGTTGAAGTGTCGTTTGCGCAGGATGGGTTGACGTTTGAAGGCGAAAATCCGCCGTATGTGACAATCTACCTCGGCGACAAAGACGTGCCGGCAAATGCGCGGCATGCGACGTGGCAGAAAGGCGCGGAGCGTTCAGGTTCGACGATTGTGCCGTTTGCGTATGTTTTGCAAGCGACCGATCCGCCGGCTGCGTCGGTGAGCGTAGATTTAAACACTCTGTCGATTCCGCGTGAGACGACGTTGATGTCTGGGGCAGGTCTTGAGCGTGCTGGGACGGCAGATCCGGCGGTGGATGTGGGTGAGGTTGCGCCGGTACCGGACACGTCCACGGATCTGGTGGTTTCTGTCAGCGATCCGTCCGGTGAGCGGCCGGTGGCGACAACTGTCGATGTGCAGGTGATACCGGTGATTTACATTCCGCAGGATGATGCTGTCTCAAAAGCGGTTGCATCAACTGTGCCGCGTTCTCCGGTCGTTTTCAACGAACTGGGGAATGGCAGTGATGCAACAAATGACTGGCTGGAATTCCGCAATGTCAGCGGTTCAGATGTCTCTCTCAAAGACTGGGAGCTCTCCGTTGTCGCCGATGGAAAAAAGGAAGATACCTCCCTCATCGTCTTCCCGGATGTGAGTGTGCCGGCAAACGGTTTGTTATTGATAACAAACATGCCTTCGGACAAAACGCCACTCGCAGGCGGTGCCAATAAAGGGTTATCGCATGCATCTTTAGTGGATGCGGGCCTCTCGCTGCCCGATGATGGCAAATTCCTGTTGATTCTCCGGAATGCCAAGGAGAAACTCGGCTTGGATGAAGCGTTCATTGATGTCGCCGGTGGCGGCGGCAGTGATACGGATGCGTTCATTCGTGACGAGACAGGCGATTATGATACGCATGTCTGGCCCTTGCAGGTCTTGGAATCCCCCGGTGATGCCACTGAAGATGCGCTCAGTTCAGGCAAAGTCTGGCAGCGCGCGAAAGCGGATATCATTGGGTATCATCAAGCTGCCTGGGCGGAAGCCGCCTTCACCGGTATCGGTTACGATAGAAAAGTGACGCAGTCGGCTGCCACTGCGGGCACACCGGGCTATCCGAATGGCGCGGTGAAAACGGAGGCATCTACGCCAAAAGGTGCGGTGACTATCAGCGAAATCATGTTTGATTCCGAAGGTGGCACATTGCCGCAATGGATCGAGTTGTATAACAAATCCAAAACCGAGGCACTGAACCTGAATCGCTGGCAGTTAGAGATTCAGAATCGGAATTCCCACGACTTGGTTGGCAGACCCATCGTCACCTTGACGCTGCAAGAGAAAGTGATTCAACCGAATCAAACCCTCTTGATAGTGGCCGGCGATGCCCGTGCTTCCTCGACAGAAGTCTTCCCGGCAGATCGCGTCTACAACCTCCTGAAACTGCACGAGAAGAATCTCCGCATCAAAACGCCGCGAGATACCTTCTTGAGTGGCGAGGGATTCTATCTGAAGTTATCCGATCGAAACGGGACGAAGATAGACGAAGTCGGGAACATCGATGACAATCGTCGCACCGACGATGCGCCGGTGTGGGTGTGGCCCACGAATCGTCGGGATGGCGCGCGCAGTTCTGTCGTCCGTCGTTATGATAAAGGCGCGGTGGCACGCGATGGGATGCTGAAGTCCAATTGGGCATTAGCGGCGCATTTCAATAAATTTAAAGTGGAATCGCTGCACTACGGTCATGCCGATGACATTGGCACGCCGGGGTATCGTCAAGGCGGTGCATTGCCCGTGGAATTATCGAGTTTCACCCTCACGCGTACTGATGCCGGTCCGGTTGTCGTGACTTGGACAACCGAGTCTGAAGTCGACAACGCCGGATTTAATCTACGTCGGAGTCTGAAACGCGAGAGTGGTTTCACGTTGTTGAATCCTGTGCTCATCGCCGGTGCCGGCACGACAGGCGAGCGTCAAACTTACACGTTCACCGATACCTCTGCGAAGCCTGGGGTCGAGTATTATTACCAGATCGAAGAGGTTTCGTT
Organism: Candidatus Poribacteria bacterium; assembly: GCA_965242965.1. Classification (GTDB taxonomy): domain Bacteria; phylum Poribacteria; class WGA-4E; order WGA-4E; family WGA-3G; genus AGPOR5. The sequence goes on from OZ251518.1 coordinate 1,121,788, forward strand.
AGGTGGGCGGCCGGAGGTATTGCGGACGCGTTACTTACCGGGTCCCGTTTCGCCGACGAATCGTTCGTTGACAACGTTTGGTGAAGTCAAGCAGCGGGAGTAATGTCTCGCTGTTGTTCCATATCTCGCGCGGGCGGTGGCCTATTAGGTTGTCGCCCGCGCGTTTTTTTCATGCACCGTAGCGCGGGGGCCTGTCCCCCGCGATCTCTCGACCTGCCGACATCTGTAGTTCGGGAGCGCCCGCTCCCGAACGGATCCAGAGCAGGTGCTCTTGCTCTACAGAGATAAACCGCTGCAGAGCTTCTGAAAAATTTTTCACGGGTATGATCGCGGGGGACAGGCCCCCGCGCTACGGGAAAAAAAAGCGTGCTGTTTACCGTAGGGCGAGGGCCCTCGCATGCCACACGCGCATCCGAGAGGGTTCCCCGCGCCATGCCAATCGTCTGAAGCAGGATTTACAAGATTTTCAAGATTTCACAGGATTAGATCTCTGGTGCATCGGCGCGGTTGTGGCCTGCCACGGGGTATTCGATGCATCAGCGTCTATAATCGTGATAATCGTGATAATCGTGTAAATCCTGCTCATATCTTGCTAATCTTGTAAATCGTGTAAATCCTGCTCCTGCTTGGCATGGCGAGGGCCTGTCCCTCGCCCTACGGTGAAAGGGAGGCGTTTTTTTAACCGTATCGCGTGGGGGCATGTCATCGCGCTGTTGAACGATTTATGAAACACCCTCGTTTAACGCAAACCAAAGAAAATTTCCAGTTACGTTTTGACATTTTTTCGTGGTAATGGTATACTATTTGCAATATGAACGCTATAGGAGGAAACGTGATGAAAAACATGGCGATAATTTTAAGCCTCATGTTCCTGGGCTTGCCCGCGTGGAGCGGAACGCAACTCTGGGATTTTGAGGAGAAGCACGATGACTGGGAAGTCGCCAACGGTGACTGGGCGATAAAGGGCGGTGTCTACCAAGTAGAGAAAGGTGGAAAAGCCGAACATTCCCTCGTCGGTGAAGAGAAGTGGGATGACTACACCGTCGAGGCGAAGATCCGCCTAGACGAAGGCAACTGGGCAGGCGTAGTTTTCCGGGCGCAAAGCGAGATGGAATACTACATCTACTACCTCAACGTCCAGAACAACAAGTCCGAACTGTGGAAGCACAGCAAGGGCGCATGGGACACGCGCGTCGCTATCACCAGCAACATTCCCGCCGCCGGAAAACTCAAAATAGAGAACGGCGAGTGGTTTGATGTGAAGGTGAATGTCGAAGGGAACACCTTCCAGTTGCACATCAACGGTGAACTGCAGGATGAAAAAGAGGACGGCACCTACAAAACCGGCATGATAGGGGTGTGGGCCTGGGAGACCGGGGCGAGTTTTGACGATGTCACGATTACGGGAGATAACGTCAAAGATACGCTTGCCGTCGATGCACGTGAAAAGTTGGCAACGACATGGGGCCGGCTGAAACGGGTTGACTAGAACGGGTAACGAACCCTGTAGGCGCGGTTTTCAACCGCGCCTACCGGTGGAAAATTGTGGCATTTGCGTCAGGCATGCGGGATTTGATACCGGGAGGAACACCACGTGACACACTTAACCGAAACGCAACAACAGCAATGGCAGGAGCAAGGCTTTCTGCTCCTGAAACAGGTGCTGAAACCGGATGAGATTGAGACGCTTTTAACGGCTGTGGATAAGGTTATCGAAACTTATCTTCAGAAAACGCCGAAGATGAAAGGCGGAACAGGCGCGTATACCATCATTCGCGCAATTGAGCAGACAGCCGCGCTGGATATGCTCACCGATCATCCGCGCACTTTCGGCACTATCCTCGCGCTCATGGGGCCCTACCTCCAAATCATGGGGACGCAGATTTATGTCCGGCACCCTGAACAAGAAGCACTGATGGCGTTTCATACGGATGCCGGCCCCTCACTGCAACGCATCCATCCGCATCCCGAAAGCCTCCCGCTGCAATTCAAAGTCCAATTTTTCTTGACAGATCTTTCTGCGCCGAACCAGGGCAATTTTATGTGCGTGCCGGGAAGCCACAAACACCCGTTCCCCGAGAACGCGTTCGCGAAAGGCACCTATCCCGATGGTGCGATGCAAGTCCTCGCAGCGGCAGGAGATGCAGTCATTTTCCCGTGGGCGTTATGGCACGGTGTCGGCCCGAATCGGACAGAACGGATTCGGAAAAGCGTCACGTTCCGGTACGGACAAATGTGGTGCCGCCCTTACGATTATGACACGCTACCGCCCGATGTGCTCGCGCGTATGACACCGCGCCGACGACGGTTGTTTGGCGAACTGGGTGAAAACCCTCATCCAACCGACTACTATAAACCGCAAGATCAGCTGGAGGTGATTTACGGCGATGAGTGGGCCAGTCGTAATTTTTGAAACAGGTCGCGGAAGATGGCATCGCGGTTGACACCCGTCGCAACGCGCATGAAGTGCCGGCTGTTATCAAAACTCCACGTCATTCCATCTGTCAAGATGGGGCTGTGGACGACCTCGGTCGGCACCCAACTGTTGTCGATGAGATACGCTGTCGCCGAGATATCCCAAATGACTTTTGACCAGGCGTAGTGCTCGCTATGGTAATCTTTGAAAATTTTGACGAGATAATCGCCGACTTTGCCTTGGCCCTGGACATAGCGTTCCATTTCCGCCACAGTCGTCAGCAGGTGCGAGACAACGCCGCGGGCAGGGAGATGCACAAACGGGACACCGCAATCCAAAACTATCTGCGCGCTCAGCACATCTTGTTGCAGATTGAACTCTCGCGTGTGAGGCCAATACAACGGATTGCCGCCAAGCCAGACGACGACTATCCGCTCAATGATTCTCGGTTCCATTAAAATGGCGGCGGCGACATTCGTGATAGCACCGATGGCAACGACGTAGAGCGGTTCGTCTGTATCGGTGGTTTCCATGGCGCGCGCCACCATGTCGGTTGCCGCCTCGCTCACCCCCGGTGTCTCGGCATCCGAAAGGAATGTGGTTGAACCGCGGTAGACTAACCCGGCGGTGGGGGTATCTAAAAAGTCCAAAAGCCGCAGAATTTCATCGTAACTCTTCTCCATCCCCTCTTCGGGGCCGGAGGAACGGTTGTTATGAAAAGGCGCGGCGTATATCGCCTCAACGTTGAGTTGTTCCGGCGATAACAGCGCATGGACGACTGCAAACTGGTCATCGATTTCGTTATAGGTATCGGTGTCAAGCACCATGCGGACGCGCCCGGTAGGGGGTTGTAGCATCGATAGGCGTTTTGTATCAGATAGCGTCGGGAATTTCATATTTGAACCTTCCAATTTTTCATTATTGCAGGAATTGTATCACATTTATCAGATTTTGTTGACATAAATCGATTTTTGTAGTATAATTAAAAGAGGGTGTTTCATATTTCGATGTGTTCGGTAGGAGAGACCTCGGGGCTTGATTTCCGGTAGGAGAGACCTCCTGGTCTCGATGTGCCCGTAGCGCGGGGGCCTGTCCCCCGCGATCGTTGGGTAGACCGCAGCATGGCGAGGGACAGGCCCTCGCCCTACGGTGAGGGGAGGCGTTTTTTACCGTAGCGCGGGGGGCTGTCCCCCGCGAGCTCCATCGTCAAGATACGTTACGAATAAAAATGAAAATCTGCCTGCTTCTGCCAGCCTACAACGAATCGCACCGGATAGGACAGGTAATTCAGGAGGCATCCGCCTTCATTAGCGACATCGTCGTGATTGACGACGGTTCCACAGACAGCACCAGCACAATTGCGGCGGACAGCAGGGCAATCTGTTTAAGGCATACACCGAATCGCGGCAAAGGCTTCGCGCTCCGAAAAGGTTTTGCATACGCACTGGCTAACAACTACGACGCAGTCTTCACCATGGACAGCGATGGACAACATGCACCGGCGGATATCCCTCGCTTTCTGGAACACTTCGCACGCACGCAGCCCGATATTCTCATCGGCGCGCGTGTTAGCGCGAGAGAGACGATGCCGCTGCATCGGCGTATCAACAACGCCTTCATTTCGTGGGTTGGTTCACAATTATGTGGGCAAACAGTGCCGGATTTCCAGTCTGGGTATCGGCTCATTCGCGCCGCAGTTTTGGAGCAGGTGCAACTAGAGACAGAACGCTACGAGACAGAGTCAGAACTCCTGATTCAATCCGGGCGGCGCGGGTTTCGCATCGAGAGTTTACCGATTGCTGCACGCTATGGCGATTACCGCAGCGACATCAAACCGCTGCGCGAGATATGGCTTTTTACGAAATTATTGGTGAGAAGCTTGCGCTAAATGAACCGCTGTCGTTTGGAAAAGGAATATGAACATACTGCGTCACACGGTGAACGGTTTTCTAATAGGCGTTGCAAACATTATTCCCGGTATGAGCGGCGGCACGCTGGCACTTGTTCTCGGGATTTATGAACGGCTCATCGCCGCACTGCGCAACATCGGGCTCGCCACCGTCAAAAAGGGGCTTCGGACGCTTACCTTCAAAAGGAGAGCCTTTGAGGAGGCACTAGCAGAACTGCGCCGCGTGGATGCCGGATTCCTCGCCTTATTAGGCAGTGGCGCGATTGCCGCTGTGTTGCTCTCTTCAAAACTGATAGTCTATCTGCTGAATCATCACCACGACGCAACATACGGTTTCTTTTGTGGGTTGATTTTGACATCTATCCTCATACCGATACGGATGCTCAACAAGTTTGGCGGCAAGGAGTTGTTGGTGTTGCTTATCGCCGTTGCCCTCATCATAGGGATTTCGATTGGGACAACGAGCCAAGATAACGGCGATAACAGTTTACGCAGCGAGATATCAAACCATCAGGAACCGTTATTGAACGTCTTCCTAACAACAAAAATGTTTGCGTGCGGTGCTTTGGCAATCTCTGCCATGATTTTGCCCGGCATCAGCGGCTCGTTTCTGATGCTCGCGTTCGGTGTCTATTTTCCATTGCTGAACGCGATTGACGGGGTTACTGCAGGGGTATCGGCACTCGTCGCCACCGGGCAAATGCCGAATGCCGCGCTATGGGGAGATTTACTCACGCTTGCCTCCTTCGCGCTGGGATGCCTGTTTGGACTGGTGGCATTTACACGGCTGCTCACTTATCTGCTACACCGATATCGCAACCTGACTATCGCCTTTCTGATAGGGTTGATGGTAGGTTCACTTTACGGGTTATGGCCGTTTCGAGAATTTATGATAGTTGATGGCGAACGGGTGGATACCGCGCACATCCTCCCACAATTAGATGCGAACCTACTCATCACGCTGGTGCTGTTTTTGGGGGGATGCGGCGTGATTCTGTGGTTCGCGCAATTAGAAAAAGGACAGCAAAGGGGAAACTAAGCAACGCCTTGCGATATACAAAGATAGGGCTTTTTGTCAACACTTCTAAAGCGAACGCCGCCGAGATTGTCGCAGAAGTGTCGGCGTGGCTGCAGCAGCGAGATGTCACGCCGCTCCTTGCCGATGAACACGCCGCGGCACTCGGGCACCCGAAAACCGGGATGCAAATAGCAGACCTTGGTGCACATGCCGACATGCTACTCGTCCTCGGCGGGGACGGAACGTTGCTCAGCGCAGCGCATACGCCTGGCATCGAAAACGTGCCACTCCTCGCCATTAATATCGGGACGCTCGGTTTTTTGACTGACGCTTCGCTAGCAGAACTTTACCCAACGTTGGAGGCAGTGCGGCGAGGGGACTATCGCGTTGAGCACCGGATGATGTTAGAGGTAATTGTAAACGGAACGTTCCGCGCGTTCGCGCTCAACGATGTCGTTATCCGGCACTATACGCGGCTCATCGAATTAGATGCCTATATTGATGGTGAGTTGTTTATTCCCTATACCGCCGATGGACTCATCATCGCAACGCCGAGCGGTGCCACCGGATATTCCCTCTCATGCGCTGGGACGATTGTTGCACCGCAGTTGGAGGCGATACTGTTGACACCTATCGCGCCGCATAGCCTCACCGTGCGGCCTTTCATCGCGCACGGCAACGCGGAGATTACCGTCAAGATGCGTTCCGCTTACGAAAGCGTTGATGTTTTCGTTGACGGCCAACGCGAGACGCACAGCCTTGAGGCGGAAGCAGTAATTCACGTGCAGAAGGCGGAACGGACTATTCAACTCATTCGTTCACGGCAGCATAACTATTACCGGGCCCTGCGTGAAAAATTGATGCTCGGAGAAAGTGTCAAGAGGAAAGCCGATAATACCAAATGAACCTGAGGCGTTTGCAAGCGTCTGAATCCTAGCAACCTATTCGTTTCCCAACGTTTGCAAACAGGGCACTACCCGGCGAACGCATCTCAACTTACAGCGGCGAGCCAGATCAACATAATTTGATAAACATGCAAGTCTTGACAACGTCAAGACGGCCTGAAAAGACAACCCGCACCGCACGAAAGCAGCCGAACAACCGCTAGGAACAACAAAAACATGCAAGTCTTGACAACGTCAAGACGGCCTGAAAAGACAATCCGCACCGCACAAAAGCAGCCGAACAACCGCTAGGAACAACAAAAGCCCGCTAGGAACAACAAAAAATGATAGAGGTGCTTTCAATCCGCAATATCGCCCTAATTGACGAACTAGAGTTGGAGTTCGCACCGGGGTTGAATATCTTCACCGGGGAAACCGGTGCCGGCAAATCTGTCATCCTCAAGTCGATGGGCATCGTCCTCGGCGAGCGTGCCACTGCAGACATCGTCCGCGAAGGGACAGACGCTGCGACAGTGGAAATCGGTGTCGCCCCCTCCGCAGAACATCCGTTTTGGGAGGTAGACGCTGCCGCCGTGCTTGATGCTGACGATACCGCCATTCTCACGAGACAGATAAGCGCGAACGGCCGAAGCCGATGCCGTCTCAACGGACATATCGCGAATTTAAGACAACTTCAGTCACTGGGGACATTGCTTGTTGATATCCATGGGCAACATGAGCACCAATCGTTGTTCCGCACCGAAACGCACCTCCAACTCCTCGACGATTTCGGCGACTGCGGTGAACTGCGACAGCATGCTGGGAAACTCTATCAGCATCGACAAAAGTTAAGACACGAGGTACGGGAGTTAACACAGACGGTGCGAACCTCCGAACGCGAAAAGGAACGCCTTGAATTTGAGTGCGCCGAGTTGGAAGCGGCGAATCTCGTCGAAGGCGAGGACGAAACACTCGCCGCCGAAGCGCGGTTGCTGAGCAACGCCGAGGCGTTGTTTGAAACCGCCAATCTCGTCACGATGCAATTGGAGAGAGGCCGGCGCACACGGCACGCGGCATCGGAGCCCGCTGTATTAGAACTCCTGAAAGCAGTATCCAAATCCCTCGGCAAATTGTGCGAGATGGACACCAGCCTATCGCGGGTGCATGAACGGTTAGACTCCGCGCTGTATGAAATAGAGGATATCGCCGCGCATCTCCGGGAGTACGCGAACACGGTGGAGTTCAATCCAATGCGCCTCAACGAAATTACCGAACGCTTGGAGCTCATCTCAAAAATCCGGCGACGCTACGGCAACACTATTGAAGAAATACTAGCATACCACGCCGATGCATCGCGGCAGTTGCAAGCGTTACACTTCGGTACCGAGAAGATTGAGAAACTGAACGCGCAGATTGACGAAGTAACACAGGAGGCGCAGCAGGTATGTACCGCCCTCTCCGCGAAACGGACACAGGTTGCCAAACGTCTCTCCCTTCTCATTGAACGGGAATTACGGACGCTGGGGATGGACAAGGCGAGATTCATTGTGTCGGTTCAACCTAAGGAAGACGAAAACGGCGCGCTGCAGATTGACAGCAAACGCTACACCTTCGGGCTGGATGGCATGGATGCGGTGGAATTCTTAATTGCGCCGAACGTCGGTTCGGAACCGCGGCCTATCGCTAAGATTGCATCCGGCGGGGAACTCTCGCGTGTCATGCTCGCGCTCAAAACGGTGCTTGTTCAAGTCGACGATATCCCGACGCTCATTTTCGACGAGATTGATAGCGGTATCGGCGGCAAAGTCGCCGATGTCGTCGGAAAAAAACTGAAGCAACTCGCTGAATTTTCACAAGTGATTTGCATCACGCATCTCCCCCAGATCGCTCGGTTTGCCGATAAGCATTTCCGGGTGGAGAAGAAAGTCTTCAGCGAACGGACGCTCATCACGGCGAAACCTCTCACACCGGAAGAACGCGTTGAAGAAATTGTCAGGATGCATGGCGGTGAAGAGACTGAAGCCGGTCTCGCGCACGCCCGAGAACTTTTGGTTGTTCGCGAGGCGTTCGATTAGCATGGATACGGAGAACTGAATTGCTCGGATAAGCAGGTAAGCCTTGACAACATCAAGACTGCCTGCTAAAGTCATCCCTGCTGCAAAGGAGCAGCGAAACAGCATATGGCGAAAGACGAAAGATTTACACAAGCTGAGGGAACAAATGTATATACGGGCTGCGAATTGCTGGTGAAAGGCGCGTTGGAGAGCGGCGTGAGTCTTCTCACCGGCTATCCCGGTTCTCCGCTGGCCGAAGTATTTGATGTCATCCAGCGCAACGCCGCGCTCTTTAAAGAGAACGGTATCGTCGCGCAGATAGCCAACAACGAAGCGTTGAGCATCGCCCGGCTAAACGGCTCGCAAATGGCAGCGACGCGAGCGATAGCGTTCATGAAGAGCGTTGGGTTGCACGTCGCCGCCGATGCACTCGCGATTAGCAACCTCGCCGGCACTACCGGCGGGGCAGTCGTTGTCGTTGGCGATGACACCTGGGGACATAGCACGCAAGTACCAGCAGACTCTCGGTTCCTCGCGCGACACCTCTATACACCCCTGATAGAGCCCAGCTCCTTTCAGGAACTCAAAGATTGGGTGGACATCGCCTTTCAGGTATCCAAAGCGGCGAACCTCTATGTCGTGCTCCTCGCAACACAGAATCAGGCCGATGGCGGAGGAAATGTTGAACTGCACCCAAACGTCTATCCTGAGATAAACCGGCGGAACCCTACTATTTTGGATACGGCACTGATTGACGCGTCAAACCGCGTCGTCTTACCCCCGGACACGGCGCGTATTGAGCGGGAAACGTTAGAGGAACGGCTGCCACAAGCACTTGAAACCGCCCGCGCCCTGAAGTTGAATGTGATTACATGGCCAGAACAAGGGACAGGCACTCACGCTACGCGAAAAAGAGATGCCTCGCACGAAAACGAAAAATACGCGTTTGGGTTCGTTACGGCAGGATTCGCCTACAGTTATTTGCGCCACGCTCTCCGCGAATTGAACGTCCTAGACGACATCCCTATTCTTAAACTCGGAATGACGCATCCGCTTGACACCGACATCGTGCGAAAATTTGCCGAACGGGTTGAAGCATGCTACATCGTGGAAGAGAAGCGTTCCTTGCTCGAAAATGAACTCAAGGCACTTCTCACACAGATGTATCAAAACGGCGAACTGACGCAGCACGTGAAGGTGTGGGGAAAGCAGTTTCCAGAAAGGCTGCCTGGGCTACCTGCGGAAGCGGGATTGGATACGTCTCTCCTCATCCAACGGCTCGCGCCGCTTTTCAAGCATCTTGCAGCCAGGGGGCAGCCCCCCGCACTACTGGCTAATGCGCACATTTTTGATAGGGAAACGGCACTACAAAAGCGGGTATCCGAACAGCAGTTTGACATCCCGCAGCGCACCCCGACATTCTGTCCCGGCTGCCCGCATCGCGATTCGTCCAGCGTCCTCCTCCAAATCACGGAGCAGTTCATGGATGCCCATTACATGAAAAAACAGCATAACTCGCCCACGGTAGATTTGGTGTTTCACGGTGACATCGGCTGCTATTCAATGCTCAAATACGAACCGTTTCCGCGCTTGATGCACAACCTCTCCGCGATGGCACTCGGCGGTGCCGCTGGTGCCGGCATTGACGCGTTCATCGAAAACAAACAGGTAGTCTTCATGGGCGATTCCACCTTTTTCCACGGCGGCATGGCAGCCATCTCCGACTCCATCAAAAACGGACAGGACATCGCCTATATCATCTTGGATAATCAAACCACAGCGATGACAGGACACCAACCGACACCGGCAGGTGACACCGATATCCTCGGCAATCCGACGTTCGCGCAAGATATCGAGAAAGTGGTGCAAGGACTTGCCGGCGACTCAGAAATAGACATCGTCCGGACGAACCCGGAAAACCGCGATACCTACAAAAAATATCTGGAGAAAACGATACTCAAGCCCGGTGTCAAAATTGTCATCGCCGATAAGGAGTGCGCGATTACCTATCATCGCCGATTGCGGCGCGAAGCACAAAAAACGATAGCCGAAAACGGGTTTCTCGCACGCGAGAAACATATCAATATCACCCACGAAGTCTGCGAGTTCTGCCTTGAATGCACCAAATCCACCGGCTGTCCCGCATTGAAAATAATCCCTACCGCCCGTGGTGATAAAATCGGGATTGACATGTCCACGTGTGTCACCGATGGCGCGTGCGCGCGGATTAAGTCGGCATGCCCGGCTTTTGAAGAGGTGATTATCACGCGCAAACGGCCGCCAAGGCCTAACACCGAAAACGGAGGCAGTGACAACGTCAATAACGTCAATGACGACTTACGCAGAGAGATACTGCCACCATCAAAAACGCACGCCGAACGCCTCGCGAACAACGAAAAACGGCTGTCAAGGCCTCACACCAAAAACAGAGTCAAAAACAGAGTCATTGACAACGTCAATGACGACTTACGTAGAGAGATACTGCCACCACCAAAAACGCACGCCGAACGCCTCGCGAACGACAAAAAAACGTGGAGTGCTTATGCTGCAGGGGTTGGCGGCATGGGTATCGGCACAATCTCGAAAATCCTCGTTGTCGCAGGGCATTTGCAAGGCTACGATGTCACTTTCTGTGATAGGAAAGGCTTGGCAATTCGTAACGGCGGTGTCTACACGCACGTCACCTATAGCCAGCCCGGTGTTCCTGCCGCGCCCATCATCCCCTACGGCAAAGCAGATTTGGTGTTAGGACTCGACATTTTAGAGGCGGTGCGCGGTATCAATGCGCATTCCTTCTTTCGGGTTGCATCTCCCGAACGCACTGCCGCCGTTGTCAATACCGCCAAGACAGAGACAATGTCCACACTCATCGGTAAAGACGAGTTTGACATTGAACAACTGGAAGCCGCCCTGAAGGCGAACACGGATGCAGAGGTGTACTTCGGCGAAGATCTTTTTGCTATTTCTGAGCAATTGTTCGGCAACAAGGTGTATGCAAATATGATGATACTCGGCACTGCCTTCCAGCGCGGGCTGATACCGCTGGAATTAGAGCCTATCCATCTCGCGATGAAGCAGATGGTGCGGCCTGCCGATTTAGAGACGAACCTGAAGGCGTTCAACGTTGGGCGACAGTTGGCTGTGGAAGGTAAGCCCCGCGCGCAACGGGAAAAGGATGGGGACGCGCCGCAAGGTTACGCTGCACTGTTGGCGGCGAAGCGCGAGATTTTGCAACGTCAGAGCGGCCAAGGCCTTGGAAAATTATATCTGTCCCGAACCGGCAAACGCCTCGCACAAGACTATCAGTCGCTCGTTGAAACCACCGTCGCAAGGCTGGACTTGGATGACGACACGCATCGAACGCTTGCCCTTTACATTTACGATATGGTGCAGTTTGAGGACATCGCTTACGCGCGCCGATACGCCGAAAAGGTGCTGCACGTGCACGCGCACGATTCCGAAGCACAGAAGTATCGCGCCACGAAGGCGGCGATAGACGCGCTGCATCGGGTAATGTTAATCAAAGACGAAGTCTACGTCGCGCAGCTGCTAACCAGCGAGGAGAAACTGCATCGCGATAAGCAACGCTACAACGTTGACGAGGCGAACGGCGATAGGATACACTACGTCCATATCAATCGTCCCCGGTTCACCGTGATGGGTATTGACTTTGAGACGGATATCAACACGCGGAATTGGCAGCTCAATCTCATGAAGCGGATGAAGTTCCTCCGACGATGGCTCTCGCACTGGCATGCCAAGGAGAAAGCGTTCCGAGACTGGTATCTTAACCGCGTGATTGATACCTTCGCGCCAACCGAGGGTGAAAGTTACGACACCCATGTCCGTGCTATTCAAGCGGTGGAGACAGTGCGCGGCTATCGTGAAATTCGCTATCCCAAGATGGAACAGGCGAAATCCGAGGTTGAAAGGCTTTTGAAAAAATCTTAGTCCAAGAACGGCATCATCCACTTACATAGGTTTACGTTATGCAACAAACCACCCTTCCTGAACGCATCGCGAATAACGAAAGAATCATTACAGGACATACGCGCATCATCGGCGTAATCGGCGCACCGGTGGAACATAGCCGTTCGCCGCAAATGCACAACGCTGCCCTCGCAAAAGCCGGGTTGGACTATGTCTACGTGCCTTTTCACGTACGTCCCGGCGATATTGCGCGCGCGCTGGAAGGGTTCAAAGCACTCAACGTCGTCGGAATCAACGTCACGCTGCCGCATAAAGCGGCAGTCCTGCCGTATCTCACTTCGATTTCGCGGGAGGCGGCACTCATCGGGGCAGTCAACACGCTGAGTTTTCGCGATGGAGAGATTCACGGCGATAACACGGACGCGGAAGGATTTCTGCGGGCGTTGCGGGAAACGGAAGGCGACGATGTCAAGCACCGACTTTTCCGAGAAGTTGTCGTGCTTGGTGCCGGTGGGGCAGCGCGTGCTGTCGTCGTCGCACTGGCACTGGCAGGCGCGAACCGCATCGTCATCGCTAACCGGACAGCGACAAAAGCCGTCGCCTTAGCCGAAGAGATGCAGGCGAAGACAGACGTTACCATGCACGGGATGGGACTTACCGACGCGCGCGTGGACGAAAGTGTGCGCAATAGCACGCTCCTCGTCAATACCGCAACCGCCAGCATGGATGCAAACGCGCCGATGCTCATTGACGACTCGGTGCTATCGCCGCGCACCTTCGTCTATGACATCGTCTATACGCCGCCTGTCACGCCGTTGATGCACGCCGCCGCGAAACGTGGGTGCAAAACCCTCGGCGGCATAGGCATGCTCGTCCATCAAGGGGCCATCGCCTTTGAAAAATGGACAGGCATCAAACCCTGTCTCGTAACACTCAGGAAGGCACTTTCGTAGAAACGTCTATAGACATTAAGCCGCTACGCGGCTTTAGCGGAACTGGAACTTTTCCTTCGTTAACGACACATTACAAAAATATGCAAGAGAAAGAACAACAACATCAGCAAGCCATTCGATTCGTTATCCTCGGAGTCCCCTATTCCATCAGGCCCAGCGATGACTTATCGGAAGATGATATTCTCGAACTCATTGAATACGTCAAAGGACTCGTCAATTCCTACAGCCAAAAAGGGTTTGATGAGCAGAAGATTCCGTTGCTCGTCGCCTTCCACATCGCCGATGAACTTCGGCGGCTCCAGGCATCTTATGAGACACCGCTGTATCGGTTAGTGGAAAAACTGCATATAGCGATTGAGGACGCGGAATGACCAGGGTGCCTGCCGCGCAACGGGATGGAAGCAAAATGCCCTATCGTGCCATCATCTTCGATCTGTTCGGGACTTTAGTCGGAAACTTCAGCCGCAGCGAAAACGACAAAGTTATCGCGCAGCTGGCGGAAATCCTCAACCTGCCTTATCCGAAATTCTGGCAACGCATGGGAGAAACCTACGTTGACAGATGCCTAGGCAGATACGCTGGCTTAGCCGAGTTCGCGCAGTCTCTCTGTGCAGAACTGGGTATCAAAGTAGAGACTGCGCAGCTCAGCAACGCGACCCAACTTTACGATGCATTCATCGCGAACGCGCTTATGCCTGAACCAGCGGTTTTAACTGCGTTAGATACGCTGAAAAACGACGGCATCACGTTGGGACTTATCAGCGACTGTGTGCCTGCTGTGCAACGGCTCTTCCCGAAATCGCCGCTAGCCAAACGGATTGATACCGCTGTTTTCTCCTGTCAAGAACGGATGATGAAGCCGGCACGCGGCATCTATCAGCGCGCGTGCCGCCGATTACACGTGCAACCAGCGGAATGCCTTTACGTCGGGGACGGTAGTAGTCAAGAATTGACTGGGGCTGCAACAGCGGGGATGGTGCCTATCTTAAAACGAACGGAACTCTCCGATGTCTACGATGCGCGCAGACCGGATGTGGAAAATTGGCAAGGCCCTGTGATTGACGAGATACGCGAGGTTTTTGACTTTGTTAGCGGAGCCTTTGTTAACGGAGAACGTCAAATTCCGTAGGCGCGGTTTCAAACCGCGCCCACCGGTTTCGTGCCGATTCCTGCCTATTTGGAATTAAAACCGCCTTTTCAGTTCACCCCAGCGCACCGGCAGTTTATCCAACGCTTCAACCGGAAAAACCTTGTCCATCGCTTGGTTGACTTCGGCTTCCGTAAGCGCGACGTTCCAGATGGCGACATCGTCAATGATACCGACGTAGTGTTCGCGGTTACCCTCGCTATTTCTGCCGATGGAGACAGGCACGTCGTTGGTATCAATCTTGCCTTTCGCGGCGGTTTCCACCTTCACTTCGCCATCGTAGTAGAGTTTCATCTGGTTTCCATCGTAGGTTGCGGCGAGGTGCGTCCACTTTTTCGCCGGCAGCTGCGGGCTCGGGCCGTTGCCGCACCGTTTCTCTGTCCCCTTGTCAACAGAGATGATGAAACCAACTTTCCCGTTGGAACCGCCTTGCTGATAAAACCCGTATACCATCCATGGGGCGGTATCGCCAGCCCAGGTCTTGACAATCATGCGGAGCCATTCGTTAGTGAACTGCGTCGGGTAGAACCAGCCCATCAACGTCACCTCATCCGTGATGTCAAGAGAGGGAGCATCGGGGACTTCTACCCAACCGCCGGCATCGCCGCTCAGTTCAACAGCATTGCCGTATTTCCCCTTCGTCCACTTCGCTTTGTGAAGCGTGCCATCGTTTTCATGCCGAGACCGGTCCTTCGCCGTGTCGCCTTTGCCCTCATCAAAAGAGAGATACAGCACCAGCTCTGCCTCGCGGACAGCATCGCTCACCGTTCCGCTGAGAACGATGAAGCCGAGTAACATCAGCGTTATCGCGAAAACTTTCATCGAAATTCCCTCCATTACGTCTTAACGTCGCGCGATTGCGTTGAGTAATAGCAGCAATCGCACATGCCGTTTTGTTTTGAGATTTTTGGAAGAATACTGCAAGGTGCAATGTTTCTCATTTTACCATAAAAACATTTTGAGGTTAAGAATTATTTCAGGGTGTTTCATAAATTTATCCCTTGAGGGAGGCGCATCGGGCCCACCACTGTAGTTCGGGAGCGCCTGCTCCCGAACGGGTCAAGATCAGGCGATCTTGACCTACAGGCCTGGCGCGCGAGCGATGGCGAGGGACAGGCCCTCGCCCTACGTGAAGGGGCGGCGTTTTTTTCACCGGCGCGCGGGGCCTGTCACCGCAACGTTGAGCGATTTATGAAACACCCTCAATTATTTTTTCCCTTAATGAGTTTGCTTTTTTCCAGATAGAAATGCGTTGTCACAATCGCCCAAATCGGTGCCAAGAACGCCGAAATGAACAACTTTATCACGAGCATTACCGCGACTATCCACAAACTGGGGGCATGCTCCAACGTGAGCCTTACGTAACCGCCGACGAAGAGCGTATAGAACTTTGACGACAGCAATATCTCTCGCATCGGCGCGAATTCTGGCACGGCGATGGAAAACATTGACAACGTTAAACCGAATAGCACAGCGGTAAACACTATGCCTGCCGCTAACAATCCCAAATAGACGACGGTAAACCTTCCCCACGCTTCTCCCACCAATTCGTAACTTCGGCGAAGCGCGGGAATAACCCGCAAGTCTTCAACGATGAGACACTGGTTGTAGAGACTCCAATGCACCGTCCAATAGACAATAACAGCCACGACGGTGAACAAGATTACGGTAACATCACCCGATGGCGGAAATCCGAGATACGCCTTGTTTGACGTAAGGAGCGTCACGGCTACCCCGCCCGCGATGAATCCGGGGGCAACTAAGAAAAAGTAGGCACCTAAGACAGAACCGATTTTGCGTTTTGCCTGATGCCACACACCGCGCGCAGTGACGTTCTCACCACGCCGAAGTTGGACTATGGTGATGGCAAGAGGACACATTGCCAGCAGTATGAACGGATAGTTATATGCCGAACCCCCGAACCCCGCGCCCGACTTGACTCCTATTGATGTCGGACTCTCTTTTGTATCTATGCCGAGGATTGTGTCAAAAATCCATGAAACTTCTGTGCGCGGCGGGAGATAGGGACTGAAAAGCCCAGCAAGTTCAGCGATGCCCAAGCAAATGATAACCGGAATCATCACGCGCCACAACAGCCCGAAATGCGTCACATAGAACCGAAATGTCGTTGAAATCATCCCCGGATGCCGATGCATGCCAGAGGCTTCAGGCATGTTATTCAACTTAGTCAACAGACTCACCTCCGTAGTGAATAATCATCATCTCCAGATCAAACGCTTCCTTCCGAATGCGCAGGTCGAAGTAGAGCAGCATACTACCGATAACCCAAATCGGTAGTGTGAACGTATCCGTTACGAAACTGATGAGTGCTCTAAGGGTTTCCGTGCGGAGGCGGAGGTCGTAATCAGAGAAAAATGCTCCCTGGAAACTCTGTTGGATCGTTTTCGGTAAATGTTCTACCTTAGTGAACGTTGTCAATTCAAGAACGATTACTAGAGAAGTCTCAAGAATAACATCAATTGTGGTACTGAGCAGCACAATCGCGAACGCAATGCCGCAGACGCGCCACCACGTGCCTTGCACCAATTGTTTGCTCCGTTTCAATGCACGCCACACAGATTTCTCTTCGATTAAAATAGCGAAAGCCCAGAACATCCAAGAAATCGTGAAGTAGAGCGCGACTGGGAAAACACACAATAAAAAACTAATTATGGTGACACGGAAACCTCTGGCTTGTTCATCAAGGAATAACATGAACAAGGCAATGATGCAAACAAACGATGTAAAAGCGAGGAACCCCCACAGAAAAGAGCATCCGAAATAAGAGCGAACCGCTTTTCTGACGTATCTCCATCCCGCTTGCGCCGTGGTGTGTTCGCCTAAATAGACTGTGCTGCTGGCAGCACCTAACGCGCCCCCAACCGCGGTGGTAATGACACAGGAGATGACAAGAGTTAGGAATAGCGAATCCGCAAAGAGAAATTCGTTCAATAAGGATAGCCCAAAATAGAACGCAATAATCCGCAAAAACAGCCGAAAATGCTTCCGATAGAGGCTAAACGTCGTATCCAAAATCTCCGCAAATCCCATCGGGTGGAGGATGGACGGTTCGCGTTCGCGCGCTGCGAGTTCTAGCATGCTTCCTCCAGATAGAGGCGCGTCGTCACAATCGCCCAAATCGGGACGAGGAATGCAAAAATTAACCCTCTGACGAGGAGTATTGCCACCGTCGTCGGAACCGGTAAATTGGCTACACTCACCTCGACATTGGCACCGAGAAACAGCGTGAAGAAATTGAAGGGGAGCAACATCTCGCGGACAGCCGAAAGTTCAGGCACAGCGATGGAAAACAGCAGCAACGCGAGCCCGAGGAGAACGGAAATAAGCGTTGAGGTTACCCAGGAAGTCACGAGGTAGATGCGGAAAAATCGCCACCAATTCCTTTTTACCAACGCATAACTGCGCCGGAAAACTGATAGCACGGAGTGTTTCTCAAGCATGAGGCACGGATTATAGAGGCTGCAACACACGAGGACATAACAGTGCACGATGGGGGTAACCATAAAAATCAGGTCAATAGGGACAGCTCGGAACATGTTGAGATAGGAGAAGAGATAGGAAAAGCCGACAGAAATCCCGTCTAAAATAAGCACCAAGACGAGGTTCGTTCCCAAAACCTTCCAAATGTTGCGTTGAGTGTGCCGCCAGGTCTCCCTCGCGGTTATTTTTCCCTTGGCTACCGCGAACGATAACGGACAAAGGACGAACAGGAGCAGATTGTAGTAGTAATAGCTGACATTTCGGAAATTCCGAAGGTCAAGGCTCCAAGTCCACGCACTTCCATCGTCTTTCGTTGAGGTGAAAGAGGGAAGGGGACTGAATATCCAAGCAGCCTCGGCCTCGCGTCGCGGAAAGTCCATGGTGCTGATGCCGCTTACTGTATCAACGCGCCATGCAAATTCGCCGGTAGTGGTGAAAGACATCGCGCCCGGTAAAAACAGCGCAATGTCGACGCAGGGCGCGAGGAGAACGACAGGTAGCATAATCCGCCACAACAGCCAGAATTGGCTGCGATATGTCAATACGACGGTTCTGGTAATTCCTGCTGACTTGTCCATTTTTTCGCTCCGTTGAGACAGATGCGGGAATCCGGTCTCATTCCGTTGCAGAAGCACTCGGTGCCTGATGCTGCTTGAGCGTCTCTAATTCCTGTAGGACAGCTGCAAGTTGCGCTTGAAGTGCTTCAATCAATTGTTGTTGCATTGCAATTTTCTCGTCTTGTTCGCGCTCCTTTTTCCGCTCGCGGAGCAATGGCAAACCGATGATGCCTGCCACCAACGCCACCATCAACCCGAAGTTAAAATTCAAGCGCAGGTTCACATCGCCAAAACGGTCCCTTATCCCTTGGGATTCAGTCTCTATCCGCTTATTCGTCTCGTCAATGCGTAGAGTAACCTTTGCGCCTTCTTGCCCGACGAATTCCTTCGTGCGCGCCTCCGACTCCTTGATGTCTTGCTGCGTGCGCGCCTCCGATTCTTTGATGTCTTGCTGCGTGCGCGCCTCCGATTCTTTGATGTCTTGCTGCGTGCGCGCCTCCGACTCCTTGAACATACGGGTAAGTTTCTCCCAATCCGCAACGCTCAAGTCCCCCAACGCTGAACTACTTATCAGCAAGAGGCCTACTAACAAAAGCGTCCAAAATTTCATCTTTTTGCCTCCACATAAAATTTGATAATAGTATACCCGAATGTCAGATCCAATATCAAGTATTTTTCGTTGCGCCGCCAAAAATCGCTTGCCTTCCGCCGAGAGTTATGCTATACTTTTCGCATGTCCTTTTTGAAGAAGCACGTTCATCTCCCCATACTTTGGAAGCGCGCGAGGGATAACCTTGTCTATCAAATCGTCCGCGGCTTCGGATGGTGCTGCCGACATCTTCCAAAATCGTGGGCGATGCGCCTTGGCAGCGGCACAGGCAAACTGCTCTATCGTTTACTCAAAAAGCGACGGCAAATCGCTCTTAATAACTTGCAGATTGCGTTCGGCGATACGGCATGCACTGCACAGCCGCAAGAGATTTGCAAAGCGAGTTTTATCAACCTCGGCAAAACTTGCATCGAATTCCTACGGTTTCCGCTGTTTGACGCGGAGAATATCTGGCGCGAGGTTACCGTAGAAGGCGCGGCACATCTCCACACCGCTTTAGCACAAGGAAAAGGTGCCATCGTCTTTCTACCACACTTCGGGAATTGGGAGCTCCTCTCGCTGGTTTACGGCGCGCTTATCCCGAATCAGGCGAAAGCCATCGCTTTTCCGTTGAAAAACGCGAAACTGAACGCCTATATCTGGAAATATCGCCAACACCTCAGTTTGGAATTAATTCCACGGAAACGCGCCGTGCGCGAAACTTTGCAAGCACTGAAGAAGAATTATGCCATCGGGTTCTTCGCAGATCAGAACGCCGGACGCGAAGGCGTGTTTGTCGATTTTTTCGGAAAACCGGCTTCCGCTGTGCGGGGTCCTGTCGCGCTTGCGCTGAAGACCGGGGCACCGCTCCTCTTCTCCCTCGCCATCCGTCAACCCGATGACAGGCACGATGTCCACATTTTACCGCCGATGCAACTGAAAACCTCCGACAATTTTGAACGTGACATTGCAGATTACACGGCACGCCTGCAGAAGCAGTTAGAGTGTTATATTCGCCACTACCCGGCGCAGTGGTTGTGGCTGCATAATCGGTGGAAGACGCAGCCGCCTCCCGGATGGCAGGCGCAGCGTGGCAGAAATGAAAATGAGGGTGTTTCATAAATCCGTTGGCGCGCCCTCCCGGTCTCGATGCGAGCGATGTCCCGGTAGGAGAGCCCTCCTGGTCTCGACGCGAGCGATGTTCCCGTAGGAGAGACCTCCTGGTCTCGACGCGTTTTGTTGCTGTTTCTATCGGGACAAGGATGTCCCTCCTACCTGTCCCGATTTCTTCCGGTAGGAGAGACCTCCCGGTCTCGATGCAATAGGGCGGCGCGCAGCCCGAGGGCGCGCCGGCAGAAAGCCCCCCCTTCATCGTAGGGCGAGGGCCCTCGCATGCCACACGCGCATGCGAGAGGGTTCCCCTCGCCATGCGTTTGGCTAGCAGACCGCATCCCTCCTGTAGTTCAGGATCGCCTGATCCTGATCCGTTCGGGATCAGGCGATCCCGAACTACAGAGGTGGGCCCGATGCGCGGTATCCCCCTCGCTTTTCTAGAGGGTTCTCCTACCGGGGGATGCATCGAGACCGGGAGGTCTCTCCTACCCGGAAGCAATTGAGATATGAAATACCCTCAGAATGAAAATAGGACAGACGCAGTATAACCGCGATAGGCGCGGTTCCAAATCGCGCCTATCGGTAATGAGGGGTTTGAGGAACGTCGAAAAAAATTGTGTTGCATGAACGTGCAAATTATGTTAAAATAAAGATACGTTTGTAACTTCAAATGACAGAGAGGCAAAACCGTGAAAAGATACACATTATCGTTCATCGTCATCCTTGCCGCTATCGGCATCCCGTTTCTGATTATCCACTCCAGTGAAAAAGAGGCGATGAGTGGCGATGAACGCATCACCCGCGCGATGCTGAACCGCGCGCTCATGAACGCCGTCCGCATCGCGGAAAACAATTACTACGAACAGGTGGACAGCGACGAGATGTACCTCGGCGCGATTAAAGGCGCGCTCGCGGCCATCGGTGATCCGTATACTTACTACATCTCCGAAGCAGAACATCAACGTTCCGTTGAGAATCTCTATCACGCGAGCTTCCCCGGAATCGGCATCAATATCTATCAAGATCATCGTGGGTTCATCCAGATTTCCAACCCGATACCCGGCACTCCCGCTGCATCACACGGGCTCCGCGCCGGTGATTACATCACTAAAGTCAATGGCACGCGCATCCATCTCTCCGAGAAAACGGGGATGACGATCACCGATGTCGTTGATATGCTGCGCGGACAACTTGGCACAGAGGTGACGATTACCGTGCAACGCGAATCCCTGAAACCCTTTGATGTCACGCTCAAACGCGCTATAATTCGCATTCCCAGTGTCACGTCAACCATGCTAGAGGATTCTACCGGCTATATCCACATTAAGAAGTTCATCGGGACAGACAGGAAATCGGGAACGGAAAAGGAATTTAACGATGCGCTTGCCGCGCACCAAGCCGCCGGCATGAAGGCACTCATTCTCGATTTGCGGGACAATCAGGGCGGCCTCCTCAACACCGCCTATCACATCGCCGATGCCTTCATTGACAAGGGCCTCATCGTCTCAACACGCAACGAACGTCGGCGTGAATTTAACGAGGAATACCCGGCAAGTCCAAACCTTTTATGCGATGCCGAGATTCCGCTGGTTATCCTCGTGAATGAATATAGTGCCAGTGCCTCCGAAATCGTCGCGGGCGCGGTGAAAGATACACGCCGCGGTATCCTCGTCGGACAGAAAACCTTTGGAAAAGGGATAGTCCAGAAACGCTATCCGCTGGGGCCCTCGGACACCATCGGGACAATGTCCCTGACGATTTCCACCTACTACACCCCGAATGGCACCTCCATCCATAAAGAGGGAATTACGCCGCACGTCGCTGTGTCCCTTCAAAAATATGGGCGCATTGAACAGACGATGCAGCGGATGGCCGCCGAAAAAAACGCAGTGGAAGATTTCGTCATAAAATGGATTGCCGATGAGCGCGAGAGGACAGGCGAAACGCCGAAAGCGTTTGAGAAACTGGAAGCCGCGCTGCCGACATTACAGCAATCCCTGGCGGAAGACAGCATCCGCGTCGGAATGCGATGGTTAAAGTTGCGCGCCGAACAGGTGTTTAACAGCAAAGTCGGCATTGAACGCGTCGTCAATTTAGAATACGACACGCAACTGCAGGAAGCAATACGCATTCTCAAAGCAGGCGAGATTGACAAATACCTCAACCCGGCAATTGAAGAAGATATCGAAGAAGATGCCGAATCTCTCTCCGCCGTTGAGAATAAGAAGCCGCCCGAAAGCAAAGATGCCGCTGAGGAATAATCTCCAATTCACCAAATATGTAAGGGCGGATGGCGTTAACTATCCGCCCAATACCTTATGCCACAGCTGTTCATGGACTGTAATCCCTCACCAGCGTCAAAATGCCCCAAAAATCATCCAACGTCATTACCAAAAAAGCGATAATTGTTGGCCTCATCCTCGTCATTGTCAATGCGTATTGGGTGGGGATAGCCAGCGAACTCTGGTACGCAGTCTACACGCTGGTGTCGCCGTTCTCCAACGCTGTTTTTACGTTAGTGGTGCTGCTCGCGATCAACGTGCTGCTGCGGAAAATCTCGCCGAACATCGCCTTTACCGCCGCCGAATTGCTCCTCATCTACATCATGGTGACGATGGTCTCCACGATTTCCGGCCATGCAATGATGGCAATCCTGATGGGCACCCTCGCGCATCCTTTCTGGTTCGCTAGTGCCGAAAATGAGTGGGCACAACTCTTCCTGCACCATATCCCCGCGTGGCTCACTGTGCATGACTACCAGTGGTTAGCTGGCTATTACGAGGGGGAATCAAGCATTTATTGGGCAGAGCACCTCCGCATTTGGGTTAGACCGGCTCTCACCTGGTCTGGGTTTATTTTCCTGCTTTACGGTTCACTGCTTTGTCTGGGGTTGCTCCTCCGTAAGCAGTGGATGGAGCGCGAGAAGCTGAGTTTCCCGTTAACGCAGCTGCCGTTGCAGATGACGACGAATCGGAACTTCTTCCGTTCCCGCGCACTCTGGTTGGGATTCGGCGCGGCTGCGCTCCTCCGCGTCATGGCGGGCTTGCACGATATATTTCCTGTTATCCCCGCGCCGCCGCCAAACTATCGCTTGGACCAGCATTTCACTGAACGTCCGTGGAACGCCATCGGCTATGCCTCCATGTCGTTTAACCTCGCGATTGTCGGGTTAACCTATTTCATGCCGCTGGATCTCGCGTTTTCAACGTGGTTCTTCTTCTGGCTCACCCGTGCGGAACGCGTCATTGCAAGTGCCGTCGGCGTGACGAACATCAGCGTGCTACATTTCAATGACAGAGCCTCTGGTGCGTGGGTGGGCATCGCTGTGCTAACGCTTTGGATGGGCCGGCGGCACTTCGCGCGCTTCTTCCGACACATCTTCGGCAGAGAACGCGGTGACGATACGCGCGAACCTTTCACCTATCGCACGACAGCGGTATTGACTGTTGTCAGTGTCGGGCTCGTGTTTGCGTTTTGCTACGCCGCCGGGATGTCGTTGTGGGCGATTGGCGTTTTCTACGCGCTGTTCATCGCGTTCGCGCTGGCAATAGGACGTGTGCGCGCTGAACTCGGCCCGCCTTACCACGAAGTCATCGGTATCAACCCGCGCCAGATGATGGTGAGTATATTCGGCACACGCCACTTAGGCGCGGCGAACCTCACCGTGATGACGTTCCTCTACGCCTTTAACCGATGCAACCGTTCGCATCCAATGCCGAATCAGATAGAATCGCTGCGCATTGGCGAACGCGCAAGCATACCGGGGAAAACCTTGCTGTTGGGAATGGCACTTGCCATCGGCGTTGGCGCGCTCGCGACATTCTGGACTTACTTGCAAGTCGCGTATCACTACGGCGTGCTGGCGCGATGCCAAGGGGTTGTCGGACGATTCGGATGGGAGAGTTTCAACCCACTCCAGAGCTGGCTCCAGCATCCAAAAGAACCAGACCTCGGGGCGGTGGCGTTTATGAGCGGCGGCCTCGCATTTGTCTTCCTCCTCCATTTTCTGCGCACCCGATTGCTGTGGTGGACACTCCATCCCTCCGGCTATGTGCTTTCTGGCGCATCATGGGGCGGCCTCATCTACTTCTGGTTCCCGGTGATGGTGAGCTGGCTGATCAAGTTCCTCATCCTCCGTTTCTCCGGCTGGCATACCTATCGCAAAGCGATTCCGTTTTTCCTCGGACTTGTTTTGGGCGACTTCATTCCGCGAAGTATACTGAGCCTCATCAGTTTCGCGCTGAATCTTTACATGCCTTCCTCCGGCGCGGGACATACCTTATGACACCCCTACTAACTGTCAACGGCATGACCAAACGGTTCACAGTAGACGGAACGCCGGTTGTCAACGCCGTGAGTTTTGCAGTGTATCCCGGCGAAATCTTCGCGCTGTTGGGGCCGAGCGGCTGCGGCAAAACCACAACCTTGCGCCTCAT
This sequence comes from Candidatus Poribacteria bacterium, assembly GCA_965242965.1. Taxonomy (GTDB): domain Bacteria; phylum Poribacteria; class WGA-4E; order WGA-4E; family WGA-3G; genus AGPOR5. The sequence continues at coordinate 1,146,295 of OZ251518.1, forward strand.
CGCGGGTTTTGAAAAGGCAGATGCCGGCACAATTTCTATGGAGAAACGGGTCCTTGAGAATCGCGAAAACCACGTCCCACCCGAAGCCCGCGGCATCGGGTTTGTCTTTCAGGACTTCGCCTTGTTCCCACACAAAAACGTGCTTGACAACGTCGCCTTCGGACTCAGAAAGGTGCAGAAGAAAACACGGCACGACAGAGCCATGGAAGTTCTGGAAATGGTGGGATTGACGGCACTCCACGAACGGATGCCGCATCACCTCTCCGGCGGCGAACAGCAACGCGTCGCGTTGGCGCGCTCCATTATCGCGCGCCCACAACTGCTACTGTTAGATGAACCGTTCTCAAACCTTGACCCGGGGTTGCGGCAAACTACACGCGAAGAGGTGCGCGCACTCCTAAAAGCAGAAGGCATCAGTGTGGTGCTGGTTACGCACAGTCAAGAGGAAGCGTTAAGTTTCGCCGAACGGCTAGCCGTGATGAAGGAGGGAACTGTCGTCCAAATCGGCACGCCTGAAGAGGTGTATCAGCAACCGAAAACGGCGTATGTCGCCGATTTCCTGGGGCAAACCAACTTTATCCGAGCACCTGTGAAAGATGGAATCGCCGAAACTCCGTTCGGCAGTGTCCCAATAAGCGCGCTTTGTAAGGGGACGACTCCCTCAGTGCTCCTCGCCATTCGTCCCGAATGCATCACAATGGCGGCTGATTGTGAAGGGAAAGGCGGCCGCATTATCGGCCGCGCCTTTAAAGGACACGCTTTCCTCTATCAGGTTGAGGTGGACGGAAAGCCATACTTCGTCCAAACCCACACCGATTGTCCGTTTCAGGTTGGCGATAGCGTGGTGTTAAAAGCGGCCTCGGCAGTGCCGGTCGCGGCGGATTAACCGCGGGACAGAAGCACTGCATCGAGACCGGGAGATCTCTCCTACGGGGACAGAAGCACTGCATCGAGACCGGGAGGTCTCTCCTACGGGGACATCGCTCGCATCGAGACCGGGAGGTCTCTCCTACCGGCGTGCATCGGGCCCAACTCTGTAGTTCGGGAGCGCCCGCTCCCGAACGGGTCAGGATCAGGCGATCCTGACCTACAGAGGTAAGGAGGTCTGATAGCAAAACGCATGGCGAGGGCCAGTCCCTCGCCCTACGTGAAGAGGCGGCGTTTTTCTCATCGTAGCGCGGGGGCCTGTCCCCCGCGACGTTGGACGCATGGCGAGGGACAGGTTTTCCCACCGCCCTACGTGAAGAGGAGGCGTTTTTTTTCATCGTAGCGCGGGGGACAGGCCCCCGCGACGTTGAGCGAGTTATGAACCCCCTCGATTAACCGCGGGACAGAAGCCCCCGAATCTCATGAATTCCCTGAATCATCCGCTGAAACGCTTCCGCCAATAACGCAAGTTGCGCGCGGACATCGGCATCATCACCTGCCGCCAATGCATCGTGAACGCCGGGGAAAATCACCGCCGCATAACCTGTATTCAGCCCCGGGGCGTAGATGAGATGTTTAAACCACGGCCGCAAAGGTAACCCTGCCTCACTCGTCAAACGCCGCTCCAATTGATACAACCGCCGGTTTATCGCAGCGACGTTCGCGACGTTCCCGGATGTCAGGACAATCTCAACCTCTTGATGCAGTGCCATCGCCGCTGCCTCCCATTCTATGAGGAGTGCCTCTAACCTCTCAATTTCGGCGGCTATTTTGGTTTCTGAACCGGAATTTTGCAGAAGTTTCAACGGTGTCCCGAGGTCTGCCGCATAAGTTGCGTAATCAAACGGCAAGATATCGGCGTTTGCCAGTTGCAACGCGAGCAGTCCCCAAATTTTCGCCATCGCCGCCTGATACTGAAAGGTTGCATCGCCGAAGTGTGTCATCCAATAAAAGTTGTCCTGCATGGCGTGATAAACACCGTAGGGGCCATCAAACCCCATGCTCAGCGATGGAATGCCGACGTGCCCGATAAATGGCGAATGGTCCGAACCGCTACCGAGGTTGCCGACTTGCGGGACTTCTTTCCCTTGCCGCGTCTTCCAACTCTCATGAACCGATTTGAGGGTGCCCGGGTCGATGACATTTTGTGTTACATCGCGAACCAACTGCCGCAGCGAGGGAACAGCACTGACATACAGGTTACCCCCCGTGGCGGCGATGTCAACGTTGAGATAAGCGACAGCCTTCTCCTTCAACGTCGCTTTCAGTTCTTCCACCCATTCAGTTGAGCCGAGGATGCCGAATTCCTCCGCATCCCACGCGGCGAAGACGATTGTCCGCTTCGGACGCATCCCCTCCTTTGCGAGTTCTCCCATGCATCGCGCGACTTCTAATAGCGAAGTGGTGCCACTGCCCGGGTCTGCCGCACCGTAGACCCAGGCATCGTGGTGATTGCCTAAAATCACCCACTCGTCTGGGAATACCGTGCCTTCTAAAGTGGCGATGACGTTGTAAATCGGACGAATGCTGTGCTCGCAACGCACCTTGAGGTGAACCTTCGCCGGCCCGGGGCCGACGTGATACGCGAACGGCAAGCCGCCTTGCCATGCCGATGGCACGTTCGGTCCTGCGAGTGCTTGCAGCAACGGTTTGGCATCGCGATACGCCAGCGGCACGACAGGGATTTGCGGCAGGTCCGTCGCTTCAGCGATAGTCAGTCGCTCAGCGTCTTGCGTCGCCGCCCAGCCGGGAGTCAGCGGATCGCTGGCGTGTTGGAAGATATATTTTACCGTGCCACGCTGAATTGCATCGGCGGAACGCCAGGGGCCGCGGGGATAGACATCGCCGCGCATGTAGCCATCATCCGCCGGATCGGAGTAGAGGATTAAGCCTACCGCGCCGTTGTCGCCTGCCACTTTCGCCTTGACACCTCGATAACTGCCGCCATACCGAGCGATGCATATTTTACCCGCAACCGAGATGCCTTGTTCCTCAAGCAGTTGGTAATCCTTCGGCAATCCTTTGTTAACGTAGACGAGTTCCGCTGTCACATCCCCATCGGGTGAGTAGGCGTTGTAACCCGGCACAATCTCGGTTTCATAAGAGTCTTTGTCCCACTCCCAACTCTCCTCTTTTCCGATGGCTTGGTAGTGTGTCGGGGAGACCATCTCCACTTTCACCTCAAGCGGGTGCGGCAGGTAGACGTGGTATTCGTAAAGTTGCACCTGCAAGCCGTAACTCTCAAATTCGGCTTGCAGATATTCCGCTACCTTTCGGCTATTCTCGGTGCCGGCAAGGTGCGGTTCTTCGGTGAGGTGCCGTAATTTCTGGCGGCACATCTCCGGTGAAACGCGTGCTTGAAACGCGGCTTCAGCGTCTCTTTGGGTAACGGCATTTTCCGCCGTGAACCCGCGGATCCCTGAGGCATCGCGTGTGAAAAGCATGATAAGTCCAAGGAGGCAAATGAGACACGCGCCCCGTTGCCAACGTTGGAATGTTGTTATCGTTATAATTGTTTTTCACCTCTTTCTAGGTTTTGCCTTCTTTCTAGGTTTTGGATAGATAATAGCATATTTCCTGCACGTTTTCAACGCCAAAACGGATAAAAATTTGACATCCTCCTTTTTTTGTGGTAAAATATATTTTTAATGAGAAGAGAGATGTCACCGTAGGGCGAGGGCCTGTCCCGCGCCATCATAAAATTTTGCCGTTTTCACCGTAGGGCGAGGGCCTGTCCCTCGCCATGCCCAGAGACCGTAGTTCGGGAGCGCCTGCTCCCGAAACGGCAAGAGCGGGCGCTCTTGCCCTACAGAGTGGGGCGGCCAGGTCACCGTAGGGCGAGGGCCTGTCCCTCGCCATGCAACGATCGCGGGGGACAGGCCCCCGCGCTACGGCCGATACTGGGCCCCCTGGCGCGCAGGTCCTAACCAATAAGAATGCCATGCAAGCAAAAATTTTAATCGTCGAAGACGAACGCGATATTGTCGAACTCCTACGCTATAACCTGCAGGCAGCAGGATTCAAAACCGAGTATGTCCGCAACGGTGCTGACGCACTCCGACGCGCCGTTGAAAAACCACCAGACCTCATCCTGTTGGATCTCATGCTCCCGGAGGTAGACGGGCTCATCGTCTGTAGTTTATTGAAAAGCGACCCGAGGACTAAACATTCCTATTGTCATGCTCACCGCCAAGATTGAAGAAGAGGATAGAGTCAAGGGGCTTGAGCTCGGCGCAGATGACTATATCCCCAAACCGTTTAGTCCCAGAGAGGTAGTCCTGCGAGTCGCCGCTGTCCTCCGCCGTATCAAAATCGGACAGGAATCCGAAGAAACGCAGAAAATCCAGACGCAGGGGCTCACCATCGATCTGGACAAACATCAAGTGCTGGCAGCCGACAGGACGATAGAGCTCACTGCCACGGAGTTCAAACTCATCACCCTGTTTGCACGCTCACCGGGCCGCGTCTTCACACGCGATATCCTCATGGAGGTTATCTGGGGACAGGATTACTACGGCATCGACCGGACGGTGGATACGCATGTCAGTCGCCTCCGCCGAAAACTTGGTGACCTTGGTAAGCACATTGAGACTGTCCACGGAGTCGGGTATCGGTTTCGCGAGGTTTAGTGAGGGGGTTTCATAAATCGTTCAACGTCGCGGGGGACAGGCCCCCGCGCTACGATAAAAACGGCCCCCTCACCGTAGGGCGTGGGCCCTCGCATGCCACACGCGCATGCGAGCGGGTTCCCCTCGCCAGTGTTCGCATAATCCAACGCTCGCGGGGGACAGGCCCCCGCGCTACGGGAAAATCGGCGATGGAAAACGATAAACGGAGAAAATTGGATGCCAAACAACGAAAACACACTCACCGTCGCATTTCTTAACGTTCTACGTCCGATGCGGCACTCTTGGAACGTCGCGGCGCACCCTATTCGGCCGTTCCACGAAAATTCAGATTGATGGTGGGAAAAATCGCGGCGCGCACGGTAACCCGGTAGGCGCGGGGACAAACCGCGCCAAAAACAGTGATAAAAGGAAAAACGCTATGCTTCTTGACTGGATTTCAGGCACTCCCCTTGGGAACGAGACGTTCCTCGAAGTTTGGGAGTGGGTTCATATGTCATATAATTGCTTCATCATCTTCAACATTTTTCGGTTTACGTTTCACGTCATGCGCGGGGCAACGGAGGAATTCATTGAGCGGAGTCGTCTCATGCGATTCGTCATCCGTAGGTGGCGTCCGATCTTCGCCGTGCATCTGATCTGCTACGCGCTCAGCGGTGCGTATAACAATTGGTTTCTTATCGCAATCTTCATCGTCGGGTTAGTGTTGGTGACAATCAACCTTATCCTGCAATTCAGTCTTGAACGGCTGGAGCGACAAATCGCAGAGTATGACAGAATGGCGGAGGAGCGGAGGCGGAAGAAAGCGGCACCAGAGGAAGACGCGGAAACCGACGATGCCGATAGCGATGGAAACGGCGATGGAAACGGGGACAAAAACGCGGACAGAGACGCGGACAAAGACACGGACAGAAACGCGGACAGAAACGCGGACGCGGATAAGAGAGGGGATTAGCCCTCGCGTCATGGACTGAACAATGGCAACGCATATCAAGACGCGAGCCGTGTCGGTTGCGCTATTTCTTTCACTGTTATTCCAGCTGTCCGGCTTCAGCCAATTCGCCGATTTGCCGCGCGATGAGAAGACGGTAGACATCGGGTTTGCCGGTGATGGTGCTTCGCAGACGTTCACCGTGACAGCCGTGGTGCCAGTCGCGAAACTCCATGGTTGGGCTGGCATCTATGGTTCGCGCGCCGCCAGCGATGAGGAGGTGCTTACGGAGATTATCAAGGGGCATATCCAAGGCGGTTTCCGTATCGGCACGTTCGGCATTGAGGCGTTTTCCGATTTAGAGCGGAACATTGCGGAGGGGAGCGCGCTCACATCGCAAATCGGGACGTATATTCGTCCGAAGATTTATGAACGCGAGCGGCTCCGTATCTCCGGCGGTATCGGCGGTTTCATTGAGAATATCCAACCGCGCCGTGGATTGATTTTAAGAAAATTCGATCCGACTTCGTTTCGGTGGTTGGCATTTTCTTCTGTCGGGTGGCGTAAACTCAATACACAGTTGAAGTTCACGCCGGAAGTAGGGTTTAAAAATTTCAAGGTGTCGGCTGAGCCGGCTATCACGTTTGACCTGTCGACTCGGTTAGGTTTGCGGATAAGCGGCGCGATAAATTACAACAGCGAACCGCTCACGGATAGGTGGCACTACAAGTATCTCACCATTTTGCGGTTGAAGTTGTAGGTTCATTTCGGTAGGAGGGACATCCTTGTCCCGATGCATTCGGTAAGAGAGACCTCCTGGTCTCGATTTCTGCCGCCCGGTTTCCCTCGCCATCGTCCGCGCACGCCAACGATCGCGGGGGAAACCCTCTCGGATGCGCGGATGGCATCCGAGGGGCCCCGCGCTACGAAAAAAAACGCCGCCCCTTCACCGTAGGGCGAGGGCCTGTCCCTCGCCATGTGTTTGGCTGTCAGACCGCCTCCCCTCTGTAGGTCAGGATCGCCTGATCCTGACCTGTTTGTGATCAGGCGATCACAAACTACAGTGGGGGAAACACACATCGTGACGATAGCGATCGCGGGGGACAGGCCCCCGCGCTACGGAAAAAAACGCCGCCCCTTCACGTAGGGCGAGGGCCTGTCCCTCGCCATGCTGCGATCGCGGGGGAAACCCGTTCGGATGCGCGGATGGCATCCGAGGGCCCCCGCGCTACGGGAACATCGAGACCAGGAGGTCTCTCCTACCGGCGCATCGAGACCAGAGGTCTCTCCTACCGGGAACATCGCGCGCATCGAGACCGGGAGGGCGCGCCATAGAATTTATGAAACACCCTCGAATTGAGTTGGAGCATAAGGCAAGATGAATGGACTGATTCAGCGCATCCAAGAATTTCTAAACAGGCCTGCTTTACCCCTAAGCGGCAGAGAAGTCAGTTTTTTTGAACTTATCACGTTAATCGGGACGTTAGCGGTGTTCGTCGCAGTCGCGGGCTTTTTGCGTCGGTGGCTCAGTCGTCTCTTTAGCAAGTTGCGGATGCCGGAGAGCACGCAGAACCGTCTGCTCGCGCTTTCGTTCCTCATCGTTATGATTGTCGGTTTCGTGGTAGGGTTAGAGGTTGCGAACATTAGCATTGGGCAGCTGGAAGCACTCCTAGCCTACGAAATTCCGATTGGAAAAGATAGCAGCTTAGCGGTGGCGAAACTTTTTTACGGTTGCGTCATCGTCTTTGTCGTGTTTATCCTCTCGAAATACGCGCAGTGGGTTATCCGCGAACAGGTTTTACAAGCGTTCACTATTGATGAGCACACGCAGTTTATCCTGCTCCGTTTCTTCCACATCGGTGTTGTCGCTATCGGCGTGCTGGTCAGCCTGAATGCCATCGGGTTAGGTTTGACGAACCTCACCGTTATCCTGGGTGGCTTGAGTATCGGTATCGGGTTCGGGTTACAGAATATTGCGGCAAACATCTTGTCGGGCATTATCCTGATTTTTGAACGTCCGATTAAAATCGGGGATTTGGTGGAAATCATGGATGCGAATATCTTCGGCAGAGTGAATGCAATCAATCTCCGTTCCACCGTTATCGTCGCGCTCGATGAGAAGGAGATTATCGTGCCGAATTCGCAGCTCGTTACGGAGCCGGTGCATAACCTAACGCACTATAACAGACGTTTTCGGGTGCGGGTTCCGGTGGGTGTCGCCTATAGTTCGGACGTGCAGCTTGTGAAAAAGGCGTTATTGGAGGTGGCGCATGCGCATCCGGATGTGATTAAGGCACCTATCCGGGGACAGAAGAACGTCACTGCGCCTTTCGTTCGCTTTATTCATTTCGGGGAGTCGTCGTTAGACTTCGAGTTGCTGGCGTGGATACCTGACTCTTTTCAGCGGTTCGATATTGCGAGTGACTTGCATTTCATGATTTGGGAGAAGTTTAAGGAATGCGAGATTACTATCCCGTTTCCGCAGCGGGATGTGCATCATTTTTATTCGGAGTAACGAAAAAGCAGGCAGAATTTGGTATTCTGCCTGCTTCGCCGTTATACCCAATTAACCTGACGGTGTTTCATAAATCGCTCAACGTTGCGGTGAAACCCCTCGCCATGCGTTTTGCTATCAGACCTCCTCACCTCTGTAGGTCAGGCTCGCCCGATCTTGACCCGTTTGTGATCAGGCGAGCACAAACTACAGAAGGGGTGGCGCGCGCGGAGAAAAACGCCTCCCTCTACCGTAGGGCGAGGGCCTGTCCCTCGCCATCGTCCGCGCACGCCAACGCTCGCGGGGGAAACCCGCTCGGATGCGCGGATGGCATCCGAGGGCCCCGCGCTACGGGAAAAATCGAGACCAGGAGGTCGCTCCTCCCCGAAGAATCGAGACCGGGAGGTCGCTCCTACCGGGAAACCATTGAGATATGAAATACCCTCAATTAACCTGAGTCGTTCCAGATTGCCAGAGCCCGAAAATCATGGGCAATGTGAGGCGGCGCGCTTCATTTCCGGACTGCGTCTAATACGCGTTGAAAGTCTTCCACGGAATCTGCCAGGACCGCGGCACGCAGCAATTCGTCAAGTCCTTGTGCGTCATCAACGGTGTCCAACGTTGACTGAAAATCGCGCGTGGCATCCGGATGCAATCGGAGCTCCAACACCCTAAGGATGGATTCACGGCGAGCTGCGGCACCAAAGTATTGGATGATAGGTGCTTCGTGCATGGTTAGCCTCCAAAGGTAAAGACGAGGCAGCGCGGTTGAGAACCGCGCCCTCGGTGAATCAGCTGTCGTTCGCCGCCAAAGCGCGCCGGAAGTCTTCGACAGAATCCGCTAGAACCGCTGCATGATGCAACTGCTTGAGGCGTTGCAAGTCGTCAATAGCCTCCAGCGTTGGTTGAAAATCGCGTGCTATGTCCGGATGCAACCGAAGTTCCAATACTTCCAGGATATGTTCACGCGAATTCTGTCGCCGTGCTTCCGCAGTGGCTTGCTCTGTCCAATATTGGACAATCGGAATTTCGTGCATGGTTAGCCTCCAGTGGGACACGCGAGGCGGCGCGCTTCATTTCCGGACTGCGTCTAATACGCGTTGAAAGTCTTCCACGGAATCTGCGAGGGCCGCGGCACGCAGCAATTCGTCAAGTCCTTGTGCGTCATCAACGGTATCCAACGTTGGCTGAAAATCGCGCGTTGCATCCGTATGCAACCGGCACTCTAACACCCTAAGGATGTCTTCACGCGATTTTTCCCGCCGTGCTTCCGCAGTGGCTTGCTCTGTCCAGTATTGGACGATAGGGATTTCGTGCATGGTCAGCCTCCTTACGATATCCAAAATGTGTTCCTTCTCAAAAATTACATTGCCCAACACAGCCATCACCCCGAGGGTATCCAGCTTATTCGGCATGTCGATGTTATCCGCGGTTTGAATGCACCGCTGCAACCATTCGTCCGCATCCACGCCTACAGGCGGCTTCATCAGCGGTGTGAACGGTAGCAAACCGGTAGGCTGCGCGTCAAGGACCGCCTGTCCATCCATCTCCGCGAGACGGATGACTTGGTATTCCACCAAAATCTCGTTCCCAGGGATCTGCTGTTGAAACTTCCCCGGGTCATTTCGGCCGGCATCCGGCCGCAGATAAATCACGTTGGCGTAGACATCCATCCGGTATGTTCTCACCAACCAGATGATATAACTCGCCATCCGGAGTGCCATCGACGGGTCAAAACTATCGGTAGTTTGAAACTCAAAATGCACCAAGACATATTTGCCGCGGAGTTTCACCTTGATCAGGACATCCGCCTGACGCATTTCAACGGTAGGTTGCTCCGGCGTGATGAGCTCCACGTCGGTAAATTCTACCCCGGTCATACGCCGTAGGTTGAAGCAGAACGCCACGAAATCTCTGGGGTTCTGCTGCACTAATCTTTTCGATGCGCTGTCAAAAGATGCCATTCAATCTCCTTTTTCATTATTTGATTTGATAAACGCCTGACTCTGAAATGAGAGCGGCTTCTGATAGATATTATACCTCATTCAAAACAAATTTGTCAAGGCAAAATGTTTTTTCTACGTGGCATTGTGATGCCGAATGACATCGCCTTTTACGAGATAATACACTTCTTCCCCGATATTCGCTGATAGATCGCCCACCCGCTCTAAATGCCGGAAGAGAAGCAGAATGCTGATGCCCGGCGGGATCAACTCCGGACGTTCGTTGAGGACAGCGTAGATTTCGGGGAGGAGGCGCGCATAGATGGCATCAACTTTCTCGTCGCGTCCCCGGATTTCTCGCGCTAATTCCGCATTCCGATTGACAAACGCGTCCAGCGCATCTTTTACCATCTCCTGAATAAAGCACGCGATATCCGGCAGATCGACGAACCGCGGGAAAGGTGGGTATTCTAACAATTCAAGGCTCCGTTTGGCAATGGAGACGCTTTTATCCGCCAACCGTTCAATATGCCGACAGATTTTCATCGCCGCTGTCAGGAAGCGGAGCTCAAACGCCACCGGTTGATGGAGCGCGATGCGCTGAATACACGTAGCCTCGATCTGGTTTTCAAACGAGTCGACTGTATCATCGGTTGCGATGACGGCACGCGCGAGAACCTCATCCCGCGTCAAGACTGACTCAACGGCTTGGTGTAGCATCCGTTCGGCAATCCCAGCCATTTCTAAAAGTTGGTGCTGTAGCACCTTGAGTTCCATTTCTAACATTTTTGTTGTTTGCAAGGCGTTCGGCGGGCATCTCTTGTGCAAAGACAGGTGTCACGCCAGTGCCGCTATTGACATCCTTCGCGCACTCCAACGCTCGCGGGGGACAGGCCCCCGCACTACGAAAAAAAACGCCACTCCCTCACCGTAGGGCGAGGGCCTGTCCCTCGCCATCGTCCGCGCACTCTAACGCTCGCGGGGGACAGGCCCCCGCACTACGATGAAAAATACGCCACTCCCTCACCGTAGGGCGAGGGCCTGTCCCTCGCCATCCCTCGCGTAATCCAACGCTCGCGGGGGACAGGCCCCCGCGCTACGGGCACATCGAGACCAGGAGGTCTCTCCTACCCGAAGAAATCGAGATATGAAACACGCTCAATTAACCGAGTCTGCCTGTCACATACTGCTCTGTCCTGATATCTTGTGGGTTCGTGAATATCTTTTCTGTCGTGCCAAACTCGATGAGTTCGCCGCAATAGAGAAACCCCGCGTAATCGGAGACGCGCGCCGCTTGCCGCCGCTTGTTAGTCACAAAGATAAGCGTGTGATGCTGCTTGAGATTCCGAACGAGTGCCTCAATCTTAGGCGTTTCCATCGGATCGAGCGCGCCACACGGTTCATCGAAAATAAGCACCTCGGGGCCTATCGCTAAAGCACGGGCGATGCAGAGCCGCTGCTGCTGCCCAATAGAGAGCTGCTCAGGCGTTTCGTTCAGGATGTTCGCCACTTCGTCCCACAAGTTTACGCTGCGGAGGCTTTTCTCCACGATGGCATCAAGTTGCGCGGACTGGGTTACGCCTGAAATCCGCGCGCCATAGGCGACGTTCTCATAAACGGATTTGTGGAACAGCACCGGTTCCCCAAAAACCATCCCGATCCGCTTCCGAATTGCGGTGGCATCCACCCGCGACGCGTAAAGGTCTTGTCCATTAAAAAGAATTTCGCCGGTGAGTCTGAAACCCGGCGTGAAGTCGTTTAAACGGTTGAGACACCGCACGAGAGTGCTTTTGCCGCAGTTCGAGGGCCCGATGAGCGCCGTGACCTGCCGCCGTTTCACTTCAAAGGAGAGCGCGCGCAAAATCGGCCCTTGTTCGCCGTACCATACACTGAGGTTACGGACAGTTAAAATAGGCGCGTCTAACGCGTTTTTGTCCATTTTTGTCCTCTCTGTCCTCTCTAGCCTCTCTAGCCTCGCGGCCGTTTAGCGCTGCTGACTGAGCAGGCTCGTTACGGCTAGAGCCGTGAACGCCGCTCCAGAATATTGGCAAGCACACTGAAGCCCACCGCGCACGCTAAAATCACGCCGATTTGACTCATCGGGACACTCTCCATGCGCGCAATCGGAACCGCATAGACGACAATCAGCAAGCCTGCAACAGCGAACGCTCGCGACAGGGCCCGACAACTGCCTGCGAGAATATCGGGTAAAGCGAGGGGCAAGACGTGGTCTGACAGAACACGCCATCGGTTTGTGCCGAGGGCATACGCCGCCTCTCTGAGCGGTAAGTCAACGCGCTGCACCGCCCGCTGCGTAGACTGAATTGCGAGCGGCATAACAAGCAACACGAACGCTAACGCTTGCACACTAAATCCGACATCCCGAAACACGAAAACCTCAAGTGCCAACAGCCCGTATAAAAGCGATGGAATCCCGGCGAAGATGGCAACTTTACCCTCAACCACACGCCGAATCCAATGCGTTTTCGGCAGCCATTCCGCTATATAAATGCCCCCTATCACCCCGAGAAAAAGCGAGAGCAGGACGACAGGTAGCATCAGCGTGAGATTTCCTTGCAGGCCGGAAAGCGTGTTTGATGCTTGCATGTTTCTTCTGAGGCTGAGAGAAATCTGATGCGCTCTTTGTTGAACGTTACCCATAACGCATTTGCACATAGTCGGCGGTTTTCGGATGCGCCGGCGTTTGAAATAGGGCCTGCGTCTCTCGGTGTTCGATCAGTTCGCCGAGGAACATGAAAATGCACTCATCGCTGACGCGGCGCGCTTGCGCCATGTTATGCGTCACGACAAGGAAGGTATACGCGCCGGACAGCACCGACATCAATTCTTCGACAGCCAGCGTGCCTTTTGCATCCAGCGCAGAGCACGGTTCGTCCATCAAAATAATCTTCGGTTTGAGCGGCAACAACCGCGCGATGCACAACTTCTGCTGCTGCTCCAATTGCAGCGACGTTGCGCGCGACTTCAACTTATCCTTCAAATCTTCCCATAGAAAGACAGCTCTAAGTGCTTCTTCGACAATCTCGTCCGCCTCGCTGCGCGACAAACTCCGCAGCGGCGAGTGAATACGCAACCCGAACAAGATGTTCTCGTAAACCGAAATCGGCAACGGGTTCGGACGCTGGAATACCATGCCGACTGTTTTGCGAAGTTCCGGCAACGAGACATCCGCATCGTAGATGTTTTTCCCTAACACCTTAATCTCACCTGTGGTGGTGACATTACCGTAACGTTCGTTCACACGATTGAAGCAGCGCAGCAGCGTCGATTTCCCACATCCAGAAGGACCGATTAGCGAGGTAATTTGTCCATCTGGAATCTTTACGTTGACATCAATGAGTGCCTGAAAATCGCCATACCAAAGGTTGAGGTCCGCTGCCTCAATACTATTTTTTTTACTCGCAAGGCGTTCGCTTGTCATGTTAGTTCAATGCCTTTTTCTACGTTCTCACGGCAGGACAGAAGTTATCCAAAGTTACCCTTGACATAATCGTAGGTGGACTGATTCGCCGGGTTATCGGAGAAAATCGCATCCGTTGCGTCAATTTCAACCAGCTCGCCGTTGAGAAAAAACGCAGTGCGATTTGCCAACCGTTTTGCCTGCTGCACGAGATTCGTGACGAGCAGAATTGTCATTTCGGCGCGGAGTGTTTTCAGCACATCCTCAATGCGCATCGTCGTAACCGGATCTACGGCGATAGAGAATTCGTCAAGACATAAAATCTCTGGCTGATGCGACAGCGCGCGGGCTATGGTTAACCGCTGCTGTTGTCCACCGGAAAGTTTTGTGCCGAGGCTATTGAGCCGGTCCTTCACTTCGTCCCATAAGGCGGCTTGCTGCAGGCATCTCTCAACAATCTCGTCCAACGCCGATTTCTTGCGAAGTCCAGCGGTGCGCGGTGCGAAGGCGACGTTGTCGTAGATAGACAACGGTAAACCCACCGGCAACGGCAACACCATGCCGATGCGTCGACGTAAACTGTAGACATCGCCGATAGTATGGATATCCTCGCTATCAAGTTTCACCGTGCCTTCGACGGTTGTCCCAGGCGTGAACTCCAGCGTTCTGTTGATAACCTTCAACAGCGTCGTTTTCCCAGATTGCGCCGGTCCGATGATACTGAGGATTTCGTTTTCGTAGACATCAAACGAAACGCCGTTCAAGGCGAGTTTATTGCCGTAGCGCACGCTGAGTTCAGATACCTCAATCTTCTTCTTTTCCATGCGTCTCCGTCTTTTCTGATTTTCGGCGTTCCGTGCGGGCTTCTGTCAAAACCGAGGCGAGCAGTCCCGATGGAATAGCGATAATCCCCACGCCGACGAGGGCAACTAGTGCGGCAAAGATTTTGCCGCCCACGGTAGTCGGATAAACATCTCCGTAGCCAATGGTGGTAAGCGTCACGATAGCCCACCACATGGAACTGAAAATCGAACCGAATGCCTCCGGCTGCGTCTCTTTTTCAAAATAGTAAATGCCGCACGCCGCCAAATAGACAAACATCAGCGACAAAATCACGAGGGCGAAGAGTTCTTTTTTCACGTCATTCAACGCCGTTGTCAACCTGTCCACCGCGAGAATAAACCGCGTCGCCTTGAGGATTCTGAAGATGCGGAGGAATCTCAAGATGCGGAGCATTCGGAAGTGGGGAAGTAGAAACAGCATGTCAGGCAAAATAGCCAGCAGATCGATGATGCCGAAGAAGCTGAAAATGAACTTCCGTTTTTCCGGCGCACCCCAAATCCGCAGCAGGTATTCAACCGTAAATAGCGCAAGAAACCCGTCGTCGAGAACTTTAAAGTATCGGCCGTACGGGTCCGGCGTAGGCCGCCCAGATTCAAAAGCAAAGACGAAAGCGGATGCGAGAATCAGCAGCTGAATGAAGAGGCTGAAGCCGTGGCTCTCTATGATGGTTCTGATTTTCTCTTGCATAGTTTTGTCTGCATACACTATCGGGTGCTTTTGCGGGTGGCTGTCAGATTGCGTCACCCCTATAGGGCAGGAGCACCTGCTCCTGACCCGTTCGGGATCAGGCACTCCCGAACTACAGAGGTGGACCCGATACCTTCCGGTAGGAGAGACCGGGAGGGCTCTCCTACCACAGCGCATCGAGACCAGGAGGTCTCTCCTACCGGCAATTCCCCATTTTTCACCGTAGCGCGGGGGCCTGTCCC
Organism: Candidatus Poribacteria bacterium; assembly: GCA_965242965.1. GTDB lineage: Bacteria > Poribacteria > WGA-4E > WGA-4E > WGA-3G > AGPOR5. Next base: position 1,161,409 of record OZ251518.1, read on the forward strand.
CCGCGATCTCCATTGGCAAGTTATGTTTTTAGGTCCTACGGACCTGAAGAGACGTTTTTCCGTAGCGCGAGGCATGGCGAGGGACAGGCCCTCGCCCTACTTCATGCTCTCTAGTGTGCGGCGAAAATAGGCATCCAGCGCAATTCCCACCACGCCAATAGTTAATCCAAAGCCAATGAGCGAAACGAGTGCGGCAAAGATTTTGCCGCCCGGGGTAAGCGGATAAACGTCTTGATAGCCAATGGTGGTGAGCGTCACGATAGCCCACCACATGGAACTGAAAATTGAACCGAATGCATCCGGCTGCGCCGCCCTTTCAAAATAGTAAATACCACCTGCCAACAGGGAAACACCTATCACCGAGGCGATGACAAGGGCCGCGAGTTTCCTTTTCATGCTGTATTCTGCGATTCGGGATTTTCTCTTCATATTACCACTTTTTCCGCGTTCTAAGATAGACTCTTAAGACAATTGCCGCCGCATTGACGAGGAGCACACTGCCCACCAGCACAATCGCCGTCCCGTCCGGGATACCCTCTGTTACATCCGGCACCTGCGTTGAAATGGTGAAAAGATGGAGCGACAACGCCATACACTGCTCGGTGATATTATACGCGAAAACGTCTCCTTCTGCAATAGCTTTATAGAAAACGGCACCGGTGAACATAATCGGCGCGGTTTCCCCTGCGGCGCGCGACACCTGTAAGATCACCCCGGTCAAAATGCCGCTGATAGAATTCGGGATGACGATGCGGCGGATGGTCTGCCATCGCGTCGCCCCGAGGTTCCAACACGCTTCCCGAAATGCCATCGGCACGGCGTTGAGTGCCTCCTTCGTACTGGCGATGATAACCGGCAGTGTCATAATTGCCAGCGTCAGTGATGCAGCCAGAATGGATTCGCCTAAGCCGGCGAACAGCACAAACGCGCCGACACCAAACAGCGCGTGCACGATGCTCGGCACACCAGCGAGGTTTACCACGGCGAGGTTCACGATGCGCGTAAACCAATTGTCGCGCGCGTATTCGTTGAGGTAAACCGCGGCGAATACGCCGATCGGCGCGGAAACCAGCAGCGATACCACGACGAGATAGAGGGTGCCGAGGAAGGGGGCCCAGAGCCCACCGGCGCGCATGTTGTCCTTCGGATTCGTAAACAGAAATTCAAAGGAGAGCACCGGCAGTGCCTTATATAGCAGATACCCAATGATTAGGAGCAGCGGCAGAATCATAAAACAGCACATCAGGCAGAAGAAAACCCTCACGCCGTTTTCTGTCCACCGCTTCCGTCTGCCGATGGCGGTTTCCGTAAATAGGGAGCCGCCATCGGCAGACGCGCCACCCGGTTCCGTGTGTGTATCGGTGTTCATATTTCCTCAGTAATAGAGAATTTACGCCTTGCGAATTCCTTTGATAACTAAATCCGCGATGAGGTTCACCACGAACGTAATCGTAAACAACAGGATGCCAATGATGAAAAGCACCTGATAATGCTCACTGCCTCTAGCGACTTCGCCTAATTCCGCCGCAATTGTCGCCGTGAGGGTGCGGATCCAAGATAGCGGCCCGTCCGGAATGTTCACGGAATGCCCTGTCGCCATCAGCACTGCCATTGTTTCACCGATGGAACGCGCCGCGCCGAGCAGCACTGCCGCTAACAACCCGTTTTTCGCCGCCGGTAACAGCACGCGGTAAATCACCTGCCATCGCGTTGCCCCGAGTGCTTCCGCCGCTTCGCGATAGGAGTCCGGCACCGCTTTCAGCGCATCCTCTGCAATAGAAACGATGATGGGGACACTCATCAACGCCAGCATGATGCTGCCGTTCAACATCGTCAACCCGATCGGCGCGTTAAACAGTTTGATAATCAACTGATTCATCAACGTCAAACCGATAAACCCCCAGACGACAGAAGGGATAGCGGCGAGCAGTTCGATGATAATTTTAAACGTCTCGCGCAGTTTTGGACTACAGAATTCTGAAACGAAGATGGCCGCGCCAAGTCCAAACGGCACCGCGAGCAGCATCGCCAAGGCGGTAACGCTGAAAGTGCCGAGAATCAGCGCGAACGTGCCATACCGCTTCTGGCTCAGCGAGGTAGGATACCACTCGGGACTCGTCAAAAACTGCCCCAAATCCAAGCCGCCGAAGAGGAACCCGGCTCCCTCTCGAAACACGAAGAAGAAAATGCCGAACACGAAAATGATTGCGCTGATGCCGCACAAGCGGATGAACAACTCAATAATAGTCTCAGAAAACGGGACGTTCGCCCCCCTCTTTTTTCCTAGCAGCTTCACGGACTACCCTCGCTTTTGAGCGGCACGAAGCCGAGCCTCTCCACAATGTTTTGGCCCGCCGGGGACAAGAGCCAATCGAGATAGATTTTCACCTCACCCACCGGTTCACCGAGGGAATACATATACAACGGCCGCGCGATAGGATACGTTTTGTCCAAGACGTTTTGGAGGTTCGGCGCGTAATAACGGGCACCGGGTTTGACAGCGACATCCAACATTTTGACGTGTTCTGTGGCGTAGCCCATCCCACTATAGCCGATAGCGCACGGCGTGCGTTCCACCACTTCAACGACATCCTTGGAACCGTGTAAATCCAGTGAACCGAGGGCGAAATCGCGCGCCTTGCCGAGCAACGCCTCCCGGAAATAGAAATAGGTGCCTGAGTTTGACTGCCGGCTGATGCGGATAATCTTGTCGCTGGGACAAGCCGCATGCACTATGCCGAGGTGGCTCCATTGCATTATCGTGCCGCGCTCACCGTAAATTTCGGCGAGCTGGGGGATACTAATCCGCTCCAACGGGTTATCAGGATGCACGTAAACCGCAAGCGCATCATACCCAACGATAAATTCCCGCGGGCTCTTGCCGGTATTTTCGGTAGCCTGCTCCAACTCCTTCGGCTTAATTTGCCGACTACAATTGGCAATATCGACAGTCCCGTTGATGAGTGCGGCAACACCGGTACCGGAACCGCCACCTGATACCTCCACAGACGCGGTAGTGCTGACACCGATGTAAGCCTCCGCCCACGCCTGCGCCAGATTCACCATAGTGTCGGAGCCTTTATTTTTGATGACTGTCGGCTTGTCTACTCGCGCGGTGCCGGTGGCATCGTCGCGCGGCGCGCATCCAAACGCTGACAAGAGGATAATGAAAATTAAAAACGTTCTTATCACGAAGTTTGCCTTCCTGGCTGGATTCTGGGGTAATTATAGCATAAATTTGTTACAAAGATGAGACAAATGTATGGATTTTTCTCGCTGTTTTCGTAAGTCAATATAGTATAACATCTTTTCGACTTTTCTGTCGCATAAATGTGACAAATTTGCGTCTTTCCGAAGAACGTAGCGCGGGGGTTTGTCCTCGCGATGCCTCCCCGGTAGGAGAGACCTCCCGGTCTCGATTGCTCCCGCGCTACGGTTGGTGAGGCCGTCTCCGTTTACCGTAGGGCGAGGGCCTGTCCCTCGCCATGCCTCGACCGGAACGAGAAATGGCCTTAGTCTGCGTGCGTTTTTCGCGTAGGTCGAACGATCGCGGGGGACAGGCCCCCGCGCTACGGTATGCAAGGCCGCCTCCCTTTACCGTAGGGCGAGGGCCTGTCCCTCGCCGTGCCTTGATCGAGAGGAAAACGGCTTTGGTTGGCGTGCGTTTTTCGCGCGGGTCGAACGATCGCGGGGGCCTGTCCCCCGCGCTACGGTATGCAAGGCCGTCTCCCTTCACCGTAGGGCGAGGGCCTGTCCCTCGCCGTGCCCTGGGGCCCGCGAACGTTCGCGGGGGATAGGCCCCCGCGCTACGGGCCAGGAAGGGTTCTCCGCAAGGTCCTTCATCGAGATTGTCTGAATCAAGATGGACAAGATTATAGGATTTACAAGATTTGTTTCGCGCCCATCCAAAAAAATATCATTTTTTCCAGAAAAAAATTTGACAAACGGGTGAAAATGTGGTATACTATCATATATCACAATTTTAGTGCGAGAGTCACCACAACACAATGAAAAGGAGGACGAACGTGAAAACTCAATCGGATCGCATCTCTGCGGATACCTATTTCCGCCTGCGTCATGCGCAACGGCCGCCCTGGCTGCGCGCCCGAGCCCCGTTCGTCCCCTCCGTTGATGAGGCTCGCCGAACTGTGATAGATACGATTTGCCCCCCCTTGCTATACAGCCGTTAACCTTTGATAGACTCGGTTGGAATGCCCTTCGGGGGAATAGCCTTACCCTGAATCCTGATACCAAAACCCGCGCGCGTTTCACACGCGTATGTCATTTCGCCTCGTGCCTGCCACGGGGCTTTTCGCGTTGCATCAACCGATACAACGCCTACCAGTGTTGTTCCGGGGAAAATTCACTCCCCACTAGGGGTATTAAGGGGCAGGATAACCGTGGGCACCTGCCCACGGTTCCCTGTTTTCTCCGAGAACTCTACCGCCTTCCTTGCTTCTCTCGGAAAGGGAAAAATCAAGACCGGGAGGGCTCGCCTACCAAGGCTCTATCGCCTTTCTCGCTTCACTGGCGGAAGGACCATGTCAACGAAACAGAAGACAGCGGCGGCACTGCCTCTGTCTAAACTGAAATCGATGGGTGCGGTTTCTGCTGCAACCGTTGCAGCGGCACCCATGTTCACTTTATTTTTTTATTTAATGGAGGAAACTTTATGAAAAGGCAATCGTTTTTACACTGTCTCTTGGTTTTGATGCTCCTTGCCGGAGCCGTTTCCGTGCCGCGGACAGCAGCACCGGCACCACAGTTCGCCCCCGCTACAGATCCGGAGCGGTTCCGGTTTCTTGCCCAAGATGGAATAACACCCGTGGACAGCGCACCGCATGCCGGGACTTCCTACTATACGACTGTCCGTAATACCGACGAGTGTGAAGCGGTGCACAGTCAGCGCGGCATCCCTTACATCGAAGGTTGTCCACACGTGATTGCACCCGGCTACTCCTTCGGGAGCGATATCCGTGACGACGAAAAATTTCCGGTCGCTTATTGGATAACCGGTGAGAAGATTTATTTCCGCATAAAGTTCACAGAACCTGTGCAAGTGGATCAAACCAATCTTCCAACGGTGCACCTTGACTTTGACTGGGTGAGACGGGAGAACGAAAACGATCCGACTGCAGATCCGATTACGGCCAGGCTTGTTCCCGGTGAGGGCACCGACAGCGATGCCACGCGGGACATGCTCACCTTTGTATATACCGTGAAGGAACGCGACGACTGCCTGGGCGATGGGGTCAACGTACCGGCGGATGATAATAACTTCGGGTTCCGGCATAATACAGCTGGGGCAATCCAAGACCTTAGCGGCAATGACTTCGATTTTTCTACCACGAACCTGCGCCAGGTGTTTGATATCTACTACAGCGGTAATTACACGTTAGGTGAAGCAGCTTTTAGAGGGATTCGGTTCGGCATTGATACCTATCGCTCAAGCGTAAGAATTACCGGACTGATAATAAGGGCCCCAGCTCTGGATGCAACTCACGACGAGAGGGGCGCGCGCAATGACCCCGTCAATTTTGAGGATATCACTCCAAATCTCCTTGGCAAAAAAGGGGTGAGCCCGCACCCGGACGATCCGTCCTCTCGTGTAGAAGAATCGACTGTGCAGACAGCTGCGTTTGACATAGAAATCCGCTTTTTCAATTACGGCACTGGCGATGGAGACGGTGTCTCATCAGACGAGCCGCAGGGGTTTGAAGCCCAGGATATCAAAATTGCTGATGCCAATAGTGGCACGGTGCTGAGTGACTGGGCGGTCTCTCACCCGAAGTTCATCGGGCAAGACCACCGAGACCCCGGGGATTGGCAGGACTCAAGCGCGGATGGTGCCCTCGGTGATGCCAAGAATTCAGCTGCATTCCTTGTCTACGAGGCGAGGATTACACCGCCCAACGGGTTTGATGGGACTGTGAACATTTTCCTTGAAGAGGGTGCGACGTTGGACATCGCGGGGAATCTGAGTCTGAAATCGAATGTCTTCACCGTTCCGGTGCGGACTCCACCGACGGTGCAGGTAGCGCGCCCGGCAGAGGAAACAGGCGTGGTGATTGAGGATTTTGCGGTTGAATTTACTTTTGGCCGCGATGTCGTATCGCCGTTTGACACGGAGAAAATCAGCATCACGCAGGCGGATGGAACGGCGTTGAATTGGGAGGTGGCTGTCTCTCAACCGACATCGCCGAGTGCTACCGTCAGTGCCGTTGTCACGCCTGCCTTCAATTTTGATGGCAAGGTGCACATCACGCTTGAAGCAGGGGCAGTCAAGGAGGCAGCAGCCGTTGATGATGGGGTAGCAGTCCCAGAATACCTCTCAAACGCCGCCGCCACGGCGGCATTAGTTGTGACAGTTGATACGGTGCCGCCGCGTGTCACTGAAACGCCGAAGATTGCCGCGCCGGAGGAAGAGGTTTACACCGCAGGCAATGAACTGACTGTAGAGGTGTCGTTTGACGAGAAGGGTGTCACCTACACTGGGGAGAATCCGCCGTATGTGGTGATTTATTTAGGCGAGCGCGTTTTGGCGAATGCGCGGCATGCGACGTGGCAAAGAGGTTCGGAGAGCGATGGTTCAACGATTGTTCCGTTTGCGTATCCTATCCAAGCGGGTGATTTTGCGACATCGGTGTCCCTGGATACCAGCGGGATATTGATTCCGCAGGGGACACGGGTGGTTGATGGCGATGGCAACGAGCTGTTAGGTCAGGCCACGCCGGCGATAGAGCCGGGAGCACCGGTGGACAGGCTGCCGCCAAAGACAGCGCGAGAAGACACGCTGACGTTTCCAACAACGCGGCAGGAACCTCCGACGTTCGATCTCTCGGATACACCGGTGTTGTCGGTGATTTACCTTCCGGAAACGTCAGATCCGAAGTCGCCAGCCTCTGATGTGCCTCGCGAGCCTATCGTTTTCAACGAGCTCGGCAACGGTAGCGGGGATGCAAACGACTGGATAGAGCTCCGCAATGTCGACGTTTCGGATGTCTCTCTCAAAGACTGGGAGCTCTCTGTCGTCGCCGATGGCAAGAAAGAGGATACATCGCTCATTATGTTTCCCGATGTGCGTGTGCCGGCGAACGGCTTGTTGCTGATTACCAACATGCCTTCGGACAAAACACCGCTGGCAGGCGGGGAAAATAAGGGGTTATCGCATGCATCGTTGGATAACGCCGGTCTCTCGCTGCCCGATGATGGCAAGTTCCTTCTCATTCTCCGCAATGCGAAAGACAAACTCGGTTTGGACGAAGCGTTCGTGGATGTCGCCGGGGGCGGCGGCAGTGACACCGATGCGTTCATCCGCGAACAGACAGGGCTGTATGATACGCATGTCTGGCCCTTGCAAGTGTTGCAAGCACCCGGTGGCGATACCGAGGATGCGCTCAGTTCAGGCAAGGTCTGGCAGCGCGCCAAAGCGGATATCGTCGGGTATCATAAAGATGCCTGGGCGGAAGCCGCCTTCACCGGTATCGGCTATGACAGGAAAGTGACAGTGTCTCCGGCGACATCTGGCACGCCGGGGTATCCGAATGGCGCGGTGAAAACGGAAGCGGCTACGCCGAAAGGTGCAGTCACCATTAGCGAACTCATGTTGGATTCGGGTGGTGGCACGCTGCCGCAGTGGATAGAGCTCTACAATGCGTCTAAAACGGAAGCACTGAATCTGAATCGGTGGCAGTTGGAGATTCAGAATGAAAAATCCGAAGACCTCGTCGGCCGCCCGATTGTGACGTTGACATTGCAGGAGAAGGTGATTCAACCGAATCAGACGCTGTTGATAGTGGCAGGCGATGCGCGCGCTTCGTCGGCGGGTGTTTTCCCGGCAGATAGGGTTTACAACCTGCTTGACTTGCACGAGAAGAATCTGCGCATTAAAACCGCGCGGGATACGTTCTTGAGTACCGATGCATTCTATCTGAAACTCACCGATAGAAATGGGAATTTGGTAGACGAAGTCGGTAACACCGATGGCAATCGTCGCACCGATGATGCGCCGTCGTGGGCGGTGCCGGTGCGCGGTTTGGAAGATGCGCGGAGTTCGCTCGTCCGTCGCTATGTGAAAGGCGTAGCGGAGAAGGGGACAAGACGTTCCGGGTGGGCTTTTGCGGCATATTTCAAGCAATTTAAAGTGGAATCGTTGCATTATGGCCATGCCGATGACATCGGCACGCCGGGATATCGGCAAGGCGGTGCCTTGCCCGTCGAATTGTCAAGTTTCTCCGTGACGCGCACCGATGCAGGTCCGGTTGTCGTGACTTGGATAACCGAATCTGAGGTAGACAACGCCGGTTTCAACCTCCGTCGCAGCGAGAGACGCGATAGTGGATTTACGTTGTTGAATCCAGTGCTCATCGCCGGTGCCGGCACTACCGGTGAGCGTCAAACTTACACGTTCACCGATACGTCCGCGAAGCCTGGGGTCGAATACTATTATCAAATCGAAGAGGTTTCGTTAGGTGGGCGGCCGGAGGTGTTGCGGACACGTTACTTACCGGGTCCCGTTTCGCCGGCGAATCGTTCGTTGACAACGTTTGGTGAAGTGAAGCAGCGGGAGTAATTCTCGCGCTGTTATCGTAGCGCGGGGGCCTGTCCCCCGCGTTTTTTTCGTCATGGCCCGTAGCGCGGGGGCCTGTCCCCCGCGCTACGATAAAAAAAGCGTGCCGTTTACCGTAGGGCGAGGGCCTGTCCCTCGCCATGCATCGATCGGGGAAACGGTTTTGGTTGGCGTGCGTTTTTCGCGCGGGTCGGGCGATCGCGGGGGACAGGCCCCCGCGCTACGGTAGATGAGGCTGCCTCGCGCTTGCCCCGTTCGGGAGCAGGTGCTCCCGAACTACAGTCACCCCTAATCGTGATAATCGTGATAATCGTGATAATCCTGCTCCTGCTTGGCTTGGCGAGGGACAGGCCCTCGCCCTACGGTGAAAGGCACCGTTCTTATGGATACCGTCTCACCATCCCGAAAAACTTGATTTGAAAAATGAATTATGGTAAAATTATAGAAACCAATGAGAGAAAGGAGACAACTATGGAAGAAAAATTTCAAACTCTCAAAACCCGTTTGATGGAAGTTGATGACTTGTCGTCAGCGGCAGGGCTGCTCTACTGGGATCAATCCACCTATATGCCGCCCGGCGGTGCCGCTGCACGGGCACGTCAAACCGCGACGCTCACCCGCTTAGCACACGAAAAATTTACCGACCCGGGCATCGGGAAGTTGTTAGACGCACTGGTGCCTTACGAAGAAAGCCTCCCTTACGATTCCGATGAGGCAAGCCTGCTGCGCGTTACACGGCGCAAATATGAACGTGCCATTAAAATCCCATCCGAATTCACGGCGGAGGTAGCGAACCACACCGCCATCTCCTATCAGGTTTGGACGGAGGCGCGTCCGGCGAACGACTTTGAGCGGGTGCGTCCCTATTTGGAGAAAACGCTGACATATAGTCGCCAAGCCGCCGATTTCTTTCCGGACTATGAACACATCGCCGACCCGCTGATTGAATTGAGCGATTACGGCATGAAGGCCACCGATATCAGCCGCATCTTTGCCAACTTGCGCGAAGAGCTCGTCCCTATTGCGCAAGCGATTACGGCGCAGCCGCCTGCCGATGATGCCTGCCTGCGCAAGAATTTTCCGGAGGCGCAGCAGTTCGAGTTCAGCATGGATGTCGCTCAGCGGTTCGGCTATGAACTTCAGCGAGGTAGGCGGGACCAGACGCACCACCCCTTTATGACAAAATTCTCCCTCGGCGATGTCCGTATCACAACCCGTTCCAGGGAGAACAAGATTAGCGACGCATTGTTTACCACGTTCCACGAAACTGGGCACGCGCTTTATGAACAAGGCATCCGCATGGAATTGGAAGCCACGCCGCTCGCCAGAGGCACGTCGTCCGGTGTGCATGAAAGTCAATCGCGGTTGTGGGAGAACATCGTCGGACGGAGCCGCGGGTTTTGGCACTGTTTTTATCCAAAGTTGCAAAGTATTTTTCCAACGCAGCTCGGCGATGTCTCGCTAGACGAGTTCTACCGTGCGATTAACAAGGTGGAACGTTCGCTCATCCGCACGGACGCAGACGAGGTTACCTACAACCTACACGTCATGTTGCGTTTCGATTTCGAGTTAGCGATGCTTGAGGGGAACCTTGAAATTCGCGATCTGCCGGATGCATGGCGCGAACGCTTTGAGGCAGATTTCGGTATCGTGCCACCAGATGACAAGGACGGTGTCTTGCAAGACGTGCATTGGTATTTCGGGCTTATCGGCGGTGCGTTCCAAGGTTACACGTTGGGCAATATCTTGGGCTCGCAATTTTTCGCATCCGCGCTGGCAGCCCATCCGGGAATCCTCGCCGAGATAGAGCGCGGTGAGTTCGGCACCTTGCACACGTGGTTGAAGGAGAACCTCTACCAACACGGCTCAAAGTATACCGCGCCGGAAATCATCGAACGCGCGACGGGCACGTCTCTGTCAATTGAACCCTATATCGCCTATCTCCGAACGAAATACGGGGAACTGTATGAGTTGGGGGATTAAAAAGTGAGGGTGTTTCATAAATCGCTCAACGCCGCGGGGACAGGCCTCCGCGATGCGGTAAAAAACGCCTCCCTTCACGTAGGGCGAGGGACAGGCCCTCGCCATGCCTCGATCGGCACGGAAAACGGCCTGGGTCGGCGTGCGTTTTTCGCGCGGGTCGGGCACTCGCGGGGGACAGGCCCCCGCGCTCCGGGAAAAACAACGTGCCGCATACCGTAGGGCGAGGGCCTGTCCCTCGCCATGCCTCGATCGGAACGGGGAATGGCGTTGGTCTGCGTTCGTTTTTCGCGCAGGTCGGGCGAGCCCGAACTACAGGCTCCTCAAGGTCCTTTAGGACCTGAAGAGATTTTTTACGGATGCGATCGCGGGGGACAGGCCCCCGCGCTACGGGCCAGGAAGGGGTCCTCCTCGTCATGCGCCGTTCGGGAGCAGGCGCTCCCGAACTACAAAGGTGATGCGGTCTGGCAGCCAAAAGCATGGCGAGCGGGTTTCCCTCGCCATTGAGCGATTTATGAAACACCCTCAGATTATCCTGCCATCCGATTTTGAGGGCGGATTGGGACAAGACTTGACACAATCGCGTGAATAAGGAGAACCGCTCATGAACAACAGATTGATGTTCATCATCCTTGCGCTCTGCGGTTTCTTGCAGGCGTGCGGCGGACTCAAACTGACTGACATCCCCAAAAGCACCGCCGCTCTGCAACTCACCGAAAGCCAAAAGCAGGCGATTCAACCGAAATTGCAGCTCATCAGCGACATCGTTGAGGACTACAATTTCGAGAAGAAGCAGCTGGAGACAGACTATCAGCTGTTGCGTTCCGGCACCAGACAACGGCAGTTCGACCGGTATTCTGAAGGCTACTTCGACCCGGGCAGACGACGTGAATTAACTGCTTTCCGAGAAGAAGCGCGGAAATTTATGCGGCAGCGCGAACTATTTCTCAAGGAAATCGAGAAATTGTTAAAGGAAATAGCGGCGGAGCTAACAGCGACGCAGCAGGACAAACTTGCGGAACTAAAAATGCCAGAACTCATCATCCCGATGATGCTCCGGCCAGATGATTACAACGCGCTTCGCTATATTCCGAATCACCCACTCGGTGGGACAAACCTCTTTTGACTTGCAGGTTGTGTTCAATGCACTATTTCCGATGGAAGTGGCACTCACTTCTCCTGATTTCCCTCTGCTTCGCTTTATTGGGCTCTGCCGCTGCACAGGTGAACATTTTCACAGGTGAAACACTGAAGCAGATGCAGTTGGAGTCGGGATGGTATAACAGCGTCTCGCTTGATGCAACCTATCTCGCTGGCAATACGGAATTGTTGACGCTGATAACGCGATGCCGTTCGGATTACCTCGCGAAAACGTATCACGGGTTCGTTTTTGGCAGTCTGCAACTTGGCAGAAAAAGTGGCACGTTTTTCACGAACAAAGGCATCGCACATGGACGTATTATCCGAAGAGTGACGCGGCACTTCGCCGTGGAGGGATTTGTTCAGAAGCAATTCAATACCTCCATTCTGCTGAGCGACCGGAATTTAGCGGGTGGCGGTGCTCGCTTCGCCGTGATGCCTGCAAGTCAACGAATGAACGTTTACCTCGGCATCGGTGCAATGTGGGAGCATGAACGGCTGAACGCCGCGAAGGCTGACGAAATGAACACTCGCATCATCCGCGCAACCAACTATATCAATTGGAGCGGACAGCTCAGCGAACGCATCACTACCAGTGCGACCGGCTATTATCAGGTGCATGTCAATCGCCTCGCAGATTACCGCATCCTTTTTGAGGGAAACGTCACCTTCCAGTTGACACCGCGGCTCGCATTCCCACTGCGCGTCAACTTCCGATATGATAGCGAACCGCCAACCAGCATAGAAAAATATGATGTGGAAATTTTTAACGGATTGCGGTATACTTTCTAGAAACACAACAGGAGTGAACCGATGAAATCAATAGCGAAAATTGTCTGTATCGGGCTCTGTCTCATCGCGATGCAGAACGTCGGGTGGACAGACGGCCATCTACAGATTAAGGAGACAGAGAAACAGCTCGTCTTAACCGGTGAAATTTCCAAAGCACTCGGCGAATACGATGCGCATTTACAAGGCGCAGTCGAATATCTCCTCTGTGCGCGCGGCGGCAAGGAATACGAAAGCATTGTTGTCGTGAACGCAACAGCGAAGGAACTTCACGCTGCACTCAACACCCTCGGCGTTGAACCCGGCACGCCGCCCGGCTACGACATGGAAACCGATGAACCCACTCCGCCGAAAGGGCAAACGGTTGTCATTTCGGTGGCGTGGACAGCAGCAGGGGAAACCCAGAAAGTGCGCGCGGAGGAACTGCTATTCAACGTCAAAACGCAGAAACCGATGCAACACGTCGCCTGGATTTACACCGGTTCGCGCATCGTGCCAGACTTGGAGAGCGACGATGAAGACGCAATGCTGCCGCAAGCGTTCATGAGCAACGATATTGTCGCCTTGAATCATCTCGATGGAAGCGCGCTCTTCCAGAACCCCTTAACCGAAGCGGCAGAGGAAAATCTCTATCAGAAAAACGACGCGCTGTTACCACCCCTCGGCACACCCGTTCAGGTGACGATTGAGGTGAATCAAAAGATGCAATTTTACGTTCTTATCAGCGGCAAGGTGCAAGGTGTCGGCTTCCGCAATTTTACCCAACGCAACGCGAAGGAACTCGGCGTGAACGGCTATGCCAAGAATTTGGCGAACGGTAAGGTGGAAGTTGTCGCCGAGGGGGATAAGGCACAGTTAGACGCGTTGGTAGCGTTGCTAAGGCGCGGACCGCGCTACGCAAGGGTTGATTCGCTTGAAATTGACGAACGTCCCTTCACCGGAGAGTATCAGTCTTTTGGAATCCGCTATTGAGATGCATCCGAAACCCATGTCTTTGAAGATAGGGGGCATCCTCCTCGCCGCCGGACTCTCTACCCGCATGGGTGAACCGAAGCAGCTGCTCCCGTTTGGCGAAAGCACCATCGTTGAGACGGTTGTCGACAGCATGCTGATGTCCAAACTTGACAGCGTTATCGTTGTCGTCGGGCATTGCGCAGCACTGGTTCGGGAAAAATTGGGGACGAGACCGGTTGAAATCGTTTGTAACCCCCTCTATCGCGATGGAATGTTGTCTTCCGCGCAGTGCGGCGTGCGCGCGCTGGATAAAACGACAGAAGCCTTCGCGCTCATGCTCGTAGATCAGCCGTTCATTACGCCCGCGCTCATTGATACGGTGGTAGACGCTTACGCGCAAACCGAGAAAGGCATTGCCGTGCCGAGTTACAACTATCGCCGCGGCCATCCCGCCATTTTCCATCGGCGGTATGCCGACGATATCCTCGCGTTAGCCGCAGACAGCGGCGGCGTGCGAACGCTTTTCAAAACGTCCGATGATGACATTCACTACGTTACTGTGGATACAGAACGGGTGTTGCGGGACATCGATTACCGCGAAGATTACGAACGCGCACTTCAGGGAGCGCGATAAACTGAATGGAGGTTCATATCATCATTTCACCACAAGAATGCTCGGCGATTATCGCCTACCTCAATGTTATGACAACGCTGAACGGTAAACCGGAACAGCAAGATACGGCAGAGACAGATGTCCCTCTCATACCGCATCGAGAGGAGAAAGTGGGGAGGCCGCCTGGGCTACCCCGCTTAAAACTGTCGGAGTTGTTAGCGCAAGACCCGGGCTATGCAGAGCACATTGCGGCTGTGAAAGCCGCGGGACTCAAGCCGCATCGCGAGGAAAAGAAGGGGCGGCCCCCGGGGCTACCCCGTTTGAAACTGGCAGACCTGCTTGCCACAGCGCGGGATAAGGAACCTGATGGGGAATGGGACACCGGACCGGATGTGGGTTACGAAATATGGTGAGCCAGACGCTATATGACACTGCCTATGTCCCCGCGCGAGGCGATGTGGTGCAGATTAACTTAGAGCCCCAAGTAGGAACTGAGATTCGGAAACGTCGTCCGGCTCTTGTTCTTTCCTCATGGGATTTTAACATCCAACAAAAGGCAGCGGTTATTTGCCCTATCACTCGCACCGTCAGGGGCACTGATTTTGAAGTTACCGTCCCGGAAGGGCTCGCTGTGGAAGGTGTCATCCGCGCCGATCAGGTTAAGTGCCTTGATTGGCGGGAGAGAAATGCAAGGTTCTTGACATATCTGCCTGAGGAGACAGTCACTGCGGTTTCCAACCGAATTGAAGCAATTATCTGGGGAGAGTAACTCCGTTGCATCGTTTGCAACAGAAATGCCGTATCAGATTATGTTTAAATCCATCGAAAACGTCCAAGCCGTATGCCAAAAGCATGCGTATATCGCCGATAAGGGGTTAGCGACAACCCTTTACCTCGCGCACCATCTCAAAAAGCCGATTTTTTTGGAAGGTGAACCCGGTGTCGGCAAGACAGAAGTCGCCAAAGTCCTCGCCGAGGCGACCGGGGCGAAACTCATCCGCCTGCAGTGCTACGAAGGGTTAGACGCAAACAGCGCATTGTATGAGTGGAACTACACACGGCAAATCTTGCAACTTCGCATTGACGAAGCGCGCGGCCGCGACAAAGCCGAAATCGGCACAGACCTTTTCAGCGAGGCGTTTTTGTTGAAGCGGCCCCTGCTTGAAGCCATTCAAAGCGACAGCGATGTGCAACCCGTCTTGCTCATCGACGAAGTAGACAGGAGTGACAGCGAATTTGAGGCGTTTCTGCTGGAAATTCTGTCCGATTTCCAGATTACCATCCCGGAAATCGGCACTATCCGCGCCAAACATATCCCCTATGTCGTCCTCACCTCTAATCGGACACGGGAGGTGCATGAGGCTCTCAAACGCCGTTGTCTCTATCAGTGGCTCGATTATCCCTCCGTAGCGAAGGAGTTGGCCATCGTTCAGGCAAAATTGCCCCAAATCAACGAGCAACTCGCCGCGCAGCTGTGCCAAATGATGCAGTTCTGGCGCGAAGGGGACTACTACAAGAAACCGGGTGTCGCGGAGACGCTGGATTGGGGATTGGCACTCATCGCGCTCGGCAAGGCGCAACTGGACACCGAAGTCATCGAGGAAACGCTAGGGTGCGTTTTCAAATATCAGGACGATATCCAACGCGCACGCAGCGCGGAACTGAACGTTCTATCTGAAGGGAATGGAAACTGATGAACCCAGAGAATAAAAACCAACGTGTCGAACGGAAAGAAGGCCGCAATTCGCGCGCCACTATACCAGTATTCCGGGGCATCGGCTACCTACTCTTGGTGGCAGCCGCCTTTTGCACCATGATTCCGCTCCTATGGCTGTTGGCTTCCTCTTTTAAAACCGCCAACGAGATCTTCGCCGTTCCGATTCAGTGGCTTCCGAAATTACCTCCGCGCGTTGAAACTTCACCTTACATCGTCACGGATGCCTATCCAGTGATGAAGAAACCGAAAGCGATGGACGCGGCGACTTGGGAAATGCTCCAGCCGCAACTTGAAGAGGCGATTTGGGAAGAAGTGCAGGCACACCTCTCAACGAATGCACGCCTCGCTAATCACATCCCGTCTCCAGAGTTGCGCACCGAGGTAACCGAAGGAATTTGGCACGGACTCCCCGGTAGAGATAGCCTCCCGATTGCAGAACCCGTATCCCTCATCACCGAAGTGCAACGCGCGATTATCCCCGAAGCGATTGACACCATCTGGGATGCAGTCTACCGCGAAGTGGCAGTCGGCACGCTGCAGATAGAAGATGTCCAATTCAACCGCACGTCGGTTACAAACATAGCATGGCAGCCAGCATCGGATGCGCTGAAAAACATTCGGAAATCTGATGACGCACAAACGCAAGCCAGCCTCTCATACAATTTTCAGAACGCCGATAGCGCGCGGTTGACAGCGAACGTTACCTCTCCCTTCCCGATACAACAGCTTCGACTCATCACGCTGCCCGTGCGTGGCGATGCGTCATATCATCGTCTCTCGCTCACAGTTACCGTTGATGGCACGACTTATGAACCGACGCGGCCCTTTGTGTTAGAGAGCGCGTTGTGGGAGAATGTCGCGTGGCGGTTACAAGGCATTCCCGGTGAACTAGAGTCCTCGCATATCCCGATGCAGCAAACTGATGCCCGCGCGCAAGGCATCCATACTTCCAAAACGCAAACCTTGAAATTGGAATTGACGCTCAACCAGCCACCTTATCTCGCCATTGCGTGGGACAAGTTCACCGCCAACTATCGGAATTTGTGGAAAACCGTGCCGTTCAATCGGTATTTTATCAACAGCGTTTTCATCGCGACCGCGTCAACGCTGCTCACGCTATTTTTCTGTTCACTCGGCGGTTATGCATTTGCCAAATACCGTTTCCGCGGACAGAAAATCCTATTCGGCATCCTCCTCGCTTCAATGATGGTGCCTTTTCAGGTGCTGCTCGTCCCGCTGTTCGGGCTCATGTATGACATCGGCTGGCTGAACAGCTACAAAGCGATTATTATCCCGTTTTCGGTGGGCGCGTTCGGTGTCTTTTTGATGCGCCAGTTTATCGTCACTATCCCAACCGAACTCCTCGATGCCGCGCGCATTGACGGCTGTTCCGAGTTCGGCATCTATTACCGCATCGTGCTGCCGATTATTAAACCTGCACTCGGCGCACTGACTATCTATTCATTTTTGGGCTCATGGAACGGCTATCTCTGGCCGCTCATCATCCTGCGCGATGAATCAAAGTATACGCTGCCGATCGGTTTGGCGAACCTCGTTGGCATCTATCGCCAAGATTACGGGATGTTGATGGCTGGCACACTGCTGTCATTAATGCCCATCGTTATCCTCTTTCTAGCGATGCAACGGGAATTTGTGCAGGGAATTACCCTCGGCAGCGTCAAGGAGTAACATTATGTCAGACTATATCACCGTCACAAAAACATCAGCGATTCGCGAAGGGCGCGGCAAAGCGTTTACTGTCAACGGCAGGCGCGTCGCCATCTTCAACGAAAACGGCGAATTCTGCGCCGTTGACAACACCTGTCCACATGCCTTGGGCTCCCTCGGCAAAGGCAGAATTCGGAACGGCATTGCGGTGTGTCCGGTTCACGGCTACGCCTACGATACGAAAACGGGTGAGTGCCCCACCGACCCGAGGCTCCGCATCAGGACATATCCGCTCATCGTCGAAGATGAGGAGATTAAGGTTCTGGTAGAACGTTAAAAAGGGGGCAACTGCACAAATTCGTGCAGTGTTCCTCTACTATTTGCCCCTAACGGTGCAAATTACCCCCTTTACCGCGCCGCACGCCCATCTTTTTCTGGCACAGAAATTGCTTGATACCAAATAACGTTAACTGAGGGTGTTTCATATCTCGATTTTCCCGTAGCGCGGGGAACAGGCCCCCGCGACGTTAGGCGATTTATGAAACACCCTGAGATAAATTGGTAAAAGCAAACCTGTAAAAAGGAAACGACACCCGTGCAGTGCATACCCACAACTTCCATCGCATCACATCGCGTGACGCGTCTCATCATCGGCGGCAATCCGTATAGCGGCATCTCGCATCACTCCCCGGCGAAATCGCAGGAGATGGAGGATTACTACACCACCCGCCAAATCATTTCTGACTTGCGGCAAGCGGAGGCGTGCGGCATTAACACGCTCCTCGCCCGCGCCGATAGGCACATCATGCGAACCTTCAACGAATATCGCAACGAAGGCGGGACACTCCAGTGGATAGCGCAAACCCCAAAGGATACCGAATACGCAGACCTCGGTGCCTATCTTGAGATTATAGCGCGCTACAAGCCGATTGCCATCTACCATCACGGCGGGACAACCGATAAACTCTACGCGCAAGGGAAACTTGCCTCACTACGCGAAGACCTCAAACGCATCCGAGAGCTCGGCTGTGCCGTCGGCATCGGCACGCACGAACCGAACGTTCTCAACCACTGTTACGCTGAAGGATATGACGTTGACTTTTATGTCTGCGCGTTGTATAATCATACACGTCACCGAGAGTTATATTTACCGAATGACCGGGGGCAGGCCCTCGCCGCCATCCAAGCGATTCCCGTGCCTGTCATCGCCATCAAGGTGCTAGCCGCTGGCAGAAACGAGCCGCGCGCGGCATTTCAATGCGCCCTAGAAAACCTGAAACGCACCGACGCAATGGCAGTCGGCATGTATACCCAATTTCAGTCAGACCAGGTGCACCAAAACGCGCGGATTGTCAAGGAACTGATGAGGACTGAAATTTTTTCAGCGTAGTGCGGGGGCCTGTCCCCCGCATTCTCAAGGCACTGATATTTTTCAGCGTAGTGCGGGGGCCTGTCCCCCGCATTGCCAAGGCTGATAAGGAACTCAAATCATGGAACGAATTGTTGAACAAGAAGTCATGGACACAGCGGAAGCCGCCGAAGCATACGACGCAATGGAACACGGCGAGGTGGATAACGCCTTCGTTGAACGTGTTCTCGCACTCGGCGCGAAGAGCGGACACTTCCTTGATGTCGGCACGGGCCCGGCGCAGATACCCATCCTCCTCGCGCAGCGGTGCCCAGAGATTCACATCACCGCGCTCGATCTTTCCAAAGAGATGCTCAAAATCGCGAAACGCCACGTCGCAGCCGCCGCACTCACCTCTCGGATAACGCTTGAGCATGTCGACGCGAAAGCACTCCCTTATCTCGATAACACATTTGACGGCATCATTTCCAACAGCATTGTGCATCATATCCACGATTCGCTGCGCGCGATGCAAGAAATGAGCCGCGTCGTCAAGCCGGGAGGACTGGTTTTAATCCGCGACCTGGTTCGTCCCGAAACGCCGGAAGCCGCGCAGGCATTCGTTGATACATACGCCGCCGAGGATACGCCTTACCAACAGAAACTCTATTATGATTCCTTCCTCGCCGCTTTCACCATCGCTGAAGTGAATGAGATGCTGGTGCAGATGGACTTGCCGGGGGCTGTTGTCGTTCAGAGTAGTGATAGACACTGGTCTGTTGAACGCGCGGTTTAATTGCGGGTGTTTCATAAATCGTTTTCCCCCGTAGGAGAGACCTCCCGGTCTCGATGGATCGCGCATGCGAGAGACCGTAGTTCGGGAGCACCTGCTCCCGAACAGGTCAAGATCAGGCGATCTTGACCTACAGAGGAGGGCGGCTCGGTCACCATAGGGCGAGGGCCTGTCCCTCGTCATCGTTCGCACACCCCAACGCTCGCGGGGGACAGGCCCCCGCGCTACGGTTAAAAAAACGGGTCCCTTCACCGTAGGGCGAGGGCCTGTCCCTCGCCATGCCACGATCGCGGGGGACAGGCCCCCGCGCTACGGGCGGAGAAAAGCCCTATGGGATAATCGAGACCAGGAGGTCTCTCCTACCGGAAGCCATCGAGACCGGGAGGTCTCTCCTACGGGTGTGCATCGAAATATGAAACCCCCTCATTTAATTAATAGCCGCCAGATTTGGAAATATGGTATCATGTTACAATATCACAACTGAAACCGAATTTCAAGGAGAAATGACAATGCGCATAACGCTTTTTGTTTTATCACTTTTTTCGCTTTTCATCATCACAAGCCTCGGCGTTGCCAACGTTGCCGAAGAGGGGCTCGTCGCTTACTGGCCCTTTGACGAAGGCACCGGCAAAACAGCGGCGGATGTTACTGGCAACGGCCATGATGGCAAATTCGCCGGCGCGCCCAAGTGGGTGGACGGCAAATTCGGCACCGCACTCGAATTTGATGGCGAGGAGGATCACGTCGTCGTTGCAGACGATGCCGAACTCGCTATTGAGGAGAATATCACCCTCATGGCCTGGTTCAGTCCCAGCGATGTGCTGACGAGCCGCCGCTTGATGGTGAAGAACAACTCCATCTTCGTCATCTTCGATTTCGGCGACAAGAACAGCATAGATTTCCTTGTCAAGCCAGACAATACGTTCGCGGAATCTACGACAACCGATTGGAAGATCGGCGAATGGTATCACTTTGCCGGCACTTTCGACGGAAAAACGATGAAGGTTTATGTGAACGGCAAGTTAGAAGGTGACGCGGCGAACAACGTCCCAATCGCGCCTTCCAACCTTGAACTCTGGATCGGCGGCGATGACTTCGGCCGTCCTACCGACTTTTTCCCCGGCACCATTGACGAAGTGCGGCTGTATGAAAAAACGTTAACCGAAGCGGAGATTCAGAAGGTGATGGAGACACCTCAGGACGTTGAAGCGCGTGGGAAATTGACGACAGCTTGGGGGAAGATTAAGGCACGCTAGCGAATAGATAAATCGGCCGATAGGCGCGCTTTCACAGCGCGCCTCTTGATACCAAATGCCATTCGTCAACATGCACTGGGTAGGAGGGACATCCTTGTCCCGATAACGATTTTCTTCTGTAGTTTGTGATCGCCTGATCACAAACGGGTAGGAGGGACATCCTTGTCCCGATAAGCGAGTCGAGACCAGGAAGTCTCTCCTACCGAAGAATCGAGACCAGGAGGTCTCTCCTACGGTACTAACATGCATCGAGACCGGGAGGTCTCTCCTACCGGGGAAAACTGATTTGCACTGAAAAACTTGAACGCTACCTTGATTTCTGGTGAAAAATGTGATAAAATTTTATTGCGTGCTGACAAACCGTTAGCACCTAACCAATAGGTTAACAAATCTCAAACGACAGAAAGGAAATTGCGTGATAAACTTACAAAAACGTCCTGTGGTCCTCATCATCCGAGATGGATGGGGACATAATCCGTATCCAGAGTGTAACAACGTGAACGCTGTCCACCTCGCCAAAACGCCGGTAGATGACTGGCTGCGGGAGACGTATCCGCACGTGCTTATCCATACCTCCGGCGAAGAAGTCGGCTTGCCGGCGGGAGTCATCGGCAACAGCGAGGTGGGGCATCAGAACATCGGCGCGGGACGCATCGTCAATCAAGAACTTCTGCGCATCAGCACGATGATTCACACAGGAGAATTCAACCGGAATAAGGTGCTTTTGGACGCGATCGCGCACGTCAAAAGCAACCGAACGCATCTACACCTGATGGGATTGGCAAGCGATGCCGGCGTTCACAGTTCGCTGGAGCATCTCTACGGACTCCTCTCCCTCGCCAAGGCGAACGGCCTGAAACCAGAACAGGTACTTATTCATAACTTCAGCGATGGACGCGACTGTCAGCCATACCTCGGGGCGCAGTTTTGTGAACAGATCGAAGCAAAATTGCAAGAAATCGGCATCGGACGAATCGCCTCTGTCGTCGGACGTTACTACGCGATGGATAGGGATGACAGGTGGGCCCGGGTTGAAATCGCGTATCGCCTCCTAACCGAAGGCACCGGCGAGCGCGCGACTGCAGCAACCGATGCCTATCGCCGGTATTACGAAAATCCCGACGACGCAAACCGAAAAGGCGACGAATTCATCCGGCCCACGGCGATTGTTGATGAAAACGGCGAACTCCTCCCACGAATCTCTGATGGCGACGCTGTCGTCTTCTACAATTTCCGTGGAGACAGACCGCGTGAACTCGCTAAAGCGTTCTGCCTCGACACCTTCCCGTTTGAAGCGGAAGGGAAGGACGGCGTGACACGGCAGATGGGTTTTAAACGGAATTGCAAAATCAACGTTAAGTTTGTTACAATGACAGAATACGAACAGGGACTGCCTGTCGAAACCGCGGTCAAAAAGCCGCCAAAGATGGTGAATACCCTCGGGGCTTATGTGAGTGCGGCGGGCTTAACGCAATTCCGATGCGCCGAAACAGAGAAATTTCCGCACGTGACATTCTTTTTTAACGATTATCGCGATGAGCCTTATCCGGGAGAAGAACGACAAATCATCGCCTCGCCGCGCGATGTTACCACCTATGACCAGGTGCCGGAGATGTCGGCTCCCGGTGTGACAGAGGAGATGTTGCGACGAATCGCCTCTGACAAATATGCGCTAATCGTGCTGAACTACGCAAACGGCGACATGGTGGGACATACCGGCTCGCTGAATGCCGCCATCAAAGCGGTTGAGGCGGTGGATAGCGGCGTTGGCAAAATCGTTGACGCGGTCCTGAAAAAGGGCGGCGCGCTCATCGTCACGGCAGACCACGGCAATTGCGAGCAGATGATTGATGCAGAAACGGGCGGCATCCACACCGCGCATACCACTTACGACGTGGATTTAATCCTCGTTGATGATAGGTTCAAAGGACGGAAACTCCGCACTGATGGCAGACTTGCCGACATTGCCCCCACGGCTCTCCGATTGCTCGGACTGGAGCAGCCCGCGGAAATGACTGGGGTGTCACTCTTATAAACGCGCAGGCACGATACCCCGGTAGGCGAGACCTCCTGGTCTCGATGCTCGGCAGGCGAACACCCCGGTAGGCGAGACCTCCTGGTCTCGATGCCCGGCAGGCGCGACCGCCTAGTCGCGATACGTGAAAAAGGAGATATCGCAATGATTAACCAGAAAGTTCGCGAAGATTTCAGGCTCTTCGCAGGGCGTGCGAACCCAGCGTTGGCGCAGGAAATCGCCGCAATTCTCAGCGTGGAACTCGGAAAAGTCTCAATCGGCCCCTTTCCGAATACCGAAACGCGCGTCCAGATTGAGGAAAGCATTCGCGGGACAGACATCTATCTCGTCCAACCGACGTGCGAACCGGCTAACGAAAATCTGATGGAGCTGCTCATCACTATTGACGCGATGAAGCGGGCATCGGCGCGGCAAATTACCGCAATCGTCCCTTACTTTGGATACGCACGGCAGGACCACAAGACGACAGGCCGTGAACCGATTAGCGCGAAACTTGTCGCGAATCTCTTGACAACTGCCGGTGCGAACCGCGTCGTCGCCATCGATCTCCACGTTCCGCAGATTCAGGCGTTCTTTGATATCCCCATGGATCACCTGACCGCCGTGACGACGCTGGCGAACTACTTCAAAGAGAAACAGGTCGAAAACGGTGTCGTTGTCGCACCGGATGCTGGCCGCGCGAAACTCGCCGAGAAATACGCCGATATCCTCGGACTGCCGTTAGCTATCATGCACAAGCGGCGCAGCGGAGTTGATGGCCAACAGGTAGAATTCGTTGAATTGGTAGGAGAGATTTCTGGCAAAACTCCGATTGTTATTGACGACGAGATTGCCACGGGCGGGAGCATTCATCAGCAGACAAAGGCACTCGCCGACGCGGGCGCGAATCCTGCCTACGTGAGCATCGCGCACGCAGTGCTCGTCGGACCCGCCTTGGAGCGGCTGAAGGACCCGGTTATGCGCGAAATCGTCACAACCAATACGATTCCTATTCCACAGGAGAAAGAACTGAACGGGAAAGTCAAGGTGCTTTCCATCGCGCCGCTACTTGCCGAAGCGATTCTGCGCATCCACCACCACCGTTCTGTCAGCCAAGTCTTCTTGGAGCAGAAGTTGATTTTCCCGGTTTAACCGAGGGTATTTCATATCTCCGTTTCGGTAGTTATCCCGCCTTAGAGAGCGGGCGAATACCGGAAGGCATTGGGCCACCTCTGTAGTTCGAGATCGCCCGATCTCGAACGGGTCAGGATCAGGCGATCCTGACCTACAGAGGGGATGCTGCGCATCCACCACCGTTCTGTCAGCCAAGTCTTCTTGGAGCAGAAGTTGATTTTCCCGGTTTAACCCCAAAATTTTACCGATGTGTCAGGGCGGATGTCTCTCCGCCCGACACATTAGGGAACCTGTCCCTCGTCAAGTCAAGATGACAAAAAAACTCGCCGTAACCCCCATTCTTTACCTCAGCCACTGCGGCTCCAGCATCGGCGGCGGCGAAAGGCAGCTCTATTATCTCGTCACAAACCTAGATAGGAAACGCTATCACCCGCTTGTTGTCTGTCCGGATGACGGCATTTTTGCCGAGCAGTTAAGAAGTGCCGCTATCCCCACAACAATTCTTGATTTGCCGCCGTGGCGGAAGGCAAAATCGCGCCTCACACGTCACAGTGCCGCCGCAAAACTTGCCGATTTCGCGAAAAAGCACAACGTGCAACTCGTGCATACTTCGGATTCATGGCTGAACCCCTATCTTTGGCAGCTCAATAAGCAGTTGAACATTCCGGTCATTTCACACGTGCGTAACCTCCTCACCCCTGCGCAGGTGCGGAAATACAACTTTGACCGGATAGATGGGATAGTTGCTATTTCCGAACAGAGCAGGGCCCCGCTCATCCAAGCAGGGATTCCGCCTGAAAACATTGAGGTTATTCTGAATTGCGTTGATTTGTCTGTTTTTCGTCCGCCAAGTGAAGACGTTGAGACAGGGAGGGCTCGCCTACAAGAGATTCGTCCTTTTGTCGTCGGCATAGTCGGGAGAATTGAACCCTTCAAACGCCAAAAGACATTCGTTGAAATAGCGGCGCAGGTTGCCGCGCGGTGCGAAAACGTTCGTTTTCATATCATCGGGGAGGCTTTGGATACACCGGAACACCGTGCCTACCAACGCGAGGTTCGTCAATTGGTGGCTGAACTTCACTTAAACGAGCGGCTCGTTTTCACAGGCCATCGCACCGATATGCCGAAGGCGATGCAGGAGTTGCATCTACTCGTTACGCTTTCGGCAGGAAGTGTTATCGCCGAAGCGATGGCGGCAGGGAAACCTGTCATCGGCACGCCTATCGGCAGCACTGCAGAAATGATTGTCAACGGCGTGACAGGATGGGTGATGCCGTTAGAAATGCGAGAGACAACAGGTGTTGAGGGGATTGCGGACAGAATTGTCCACCTCGCTGAAGACAGTTTTCTCTGTGAAAAAATGGGGAGTGCTGCCCGGAAGCGCGCGGAAGAAGTGTTCGGTATTGGGACGCATGTCAGAAAGGTGCAGGGAATTTATGCGGACTTGCTAAGGCGCAGACAGGACGGCCGACTATAGACATCTACGCTTACATGAAAGTCCTTCAATTCAATAAAACTGAAATAACGTATAAGCATTATACCCTATCTCATGCCAAATGTCACGTGCAATTTTGTTTCTCTATTCCGGTGGGCGCGGTTTGAAACCGCGCCCACCGCGGTTGGTTTTGCGGGTGTGCTACTCCGCTGCATCGTCGGATGACTGCGAACGTGCGCGCGATCCGTTTAATTCGCTGCGCAGTTGCGTGACTTCGGTTTCCAACAGGCTAATCCGTTCTTGGAGTTGCGCGTTGATAACTTCTGCCTGCGCGCGGGCACGTTGAGCTTCCTCGCGCTCGTGCAGAGCTTCCTCACGCTCGTGCCGAACTTTCTCGCGCTCGCGTTCCAGCTCCGCGCTGACAGCGGCGGCAAGAGCCTCTGCCTTTTCACGGCGGCGCTTTTCTCGTAAATACATGATACCCTCCCACGCCAAACACGGCGCAGCAATCCCGAACGTTAAACCGACACCATAGTGGTAGAGGAAACTCCCAATTTGCCCAAGCACTTCCAAGACGATGGATAACCACGTCACCGGAAAAATCCGGGCAGCGATCACACACGGAATAGCGATGAGCATCACCGCACAAAACGTATAGCCAAAGGCGGCGCGCGCACGGCGTTGCCACGCCTCCGGAATCTCACCTAGGAAATTGGGGGACTTGCCACTGCGGTGTTCAGCGTTTTCTTCAGATTCTCGTTCTTCTTTCAAATGAATAGATTCCTTAACAATGAATATGAGCTAGCATACGAGAATTATACCCTATCTCACGCGAAATGTCAATTTGATTTTCGTTTTGATTTGAGCCCAGTAGGTCTCGCCTACCGGGGTGCATCGAGACCGGGAGGGCTCTCCTACCGGCATGCATCGAGACCGGGAGGTCTCTCCTACTGGGGGAAACGAAATCGGCCTGTCGCTACGGCGCGAGCTCTAGCACCGACTGCTCCTGCGCGATGATTAATGCCGATTGCGATTCCGCTGTCATCCCCGGCAACACGATGCCTTTTGCTGTCGCCACTTTCAATTCCTTCAGGAGATTGCACCGCGACTGCTTCCCACCGTCAATGCTCGGCTCCGCGCTAAGCAACTCACGCAACGTCTGCATCGCCGTAAGGATAGACGCATCAGTAATGCCTAACACCTCTGTCAGCAACATCTCGTCGAGACGCTTGCGCACCGCATCATCCCAACACTCGTTGAACGGTAGCATCCGCTCAAACTTCAATTCCTCAAAAACTGCTTCCGATGCCGTTAACTGCGCGTCGGTTAACTGACGCACATCTAGCGTTGGTAGTGTGCGCAACGTCATCAACGATAGACGGCCGCGCCCAACCTGCTGTTTGCTACTATGAAGCCAGTGGCAGAGCAAACCTAACGTGGAATTGCACCAGAGCGTCCACGGAATCTCATAACGCGGATTCTGAAATGCGACATTCTTGATGGAACTCACGCCGAGTGCTGGTTTCTCCGTGAAAAGAGCCGCTACGGAATTCGCATTAAACTGCAAATCCAGATTGTAATGGGCGCGGCTATTTCGCGCCAAGAGTTTTTGCAATTTGGCGGTAGAATTCGGCCGTAGGATTCCGTGTGCATCCGGTGCGACAATCATGGCTCGCTGCAAAGGGGTGTTCAACTTCCACAAAAATGGATAGAGGTTATTGCCGGTGCACCCAATTTCCAGGTCAAACGCCCCACGGCCCCCATCTCCAAAAACATCCAAAGATGACATCCCAAGGGTTGCAATGTCCTCAACACGGCAAATCGGAATCTCCTGTCCGGTGGCGAGAGTTGGCAACCAGAGTGTGCCTTCGGCGAGTAATTGGCCGCACTGAAGCAATTCCATTGCCTTAACACGGGATGCCACCCATTCGGATTTTTCAGACAGTGGACAGTTAAGCATCCATCCTACCGTGTCCTCACCGAGACGAAGGATGTCCCCGCCGCTTAGCAAGTCTTCAAGTCGTCTTGTGCCTTCATTGTTGTGGATGATGTCCGCGATAACTGTCGCCTCCAGCGAACTGCCGGGGCGGTGGTTCAAAGAGACAAACTTTCCGCGGCCTGTGGATCCGCCTTTGCCCTTGGTGGCCACTATCATGCACTCTGCCATGTTTGTATCCGCAGAGAAAGCTCTACCGGTGCCTTTCGCTTGCGCGATAGTCACCACTATCACATCGCGATATTCAGTTGCGAACATGTCGCGCATTTTCTGGCAGTGCGGCGATGCCAATACCGTCACTGGCAGAATAAAACCGAGTGTTCCATCGGGTGCCAACATTTTATCGGCGAGATCTACGAAATAGCAGCCGAGTCCTGCCATTCCGTGCGTGACGCGCGTGTTTTTCTCGCGCAGTGCTTGACGCATCTCCTTGGCATCTTCTTCCGGTCGTTCGCTTCCCTCAAACACCCCTTTCGGCACTTCGTTGTTGCTGTCGGCGTTCGGCTTCGTAAACGGCGGATTCTGAATGACGATATCAAATTCGCCGTGCTTGAACGCGCGATTTATCGCGACGGTGGTATGCTCTTCGCCGCCGAGTTGCACCGCTTCGTTATCCATAGTCGGTAGGAGCAGTTCATTATCGATTAATTCTAGCGAACCGACAGCGTAACTTCCATTCGGCTGTTTTCCGTAGGCGGCGGTGACGACGCGGGTGCTTCCGATTTTGATGTCGGGCTGCGCGCTGGCGAGGACAGCGGTGGTGATATGCGTCGCGTTCGGCATCACATCGCTGCCGCCGATGTTCTCTTCCAACATCTGCCGGTGGATATCGGCACTGTTCTTGTCTCCTTGATGTTCGTATAACTGCTGGAGGCGTTGGTATACGCCGTTGAGCAATGCCCCGGTGCCGCAGGCGAAATCGGCGATTTTCGGGAGATGCGCAAACTGCCCGGAGGCACTGTTTGAAACCGCGCCTACCGGTGGAGATGGCAGAACTAACGCCGAGAGGAGAGTCGCCGATGTGGGCAGCGTGTAGTTCGCCTTGATGTATTTCCTGTCAACGATGAGTTTTTGGAATACCGTGCCGGCGAGTTCGTGAATCTGCGCGAGCCCTGTCTGCACCAAATCGTTCGCCGCATCACACAAAATGCGGAGAACTTGGTGAACGAGCCTGTCATCCACAGACAGTGCCTCAACGAGCCGTAGTGCATCCTCGAAGATAGGACGGTAGTTCACTTTCAGAATTTTCTCCCAGTCTCGGACAACGGCGACATAGTCCATGTCCCGGAGGTGATTGCTCAGCGAGTGGACAGTTTCCAGTTCCGGTTTACCGGCGAGTGACGATTGGAAGACGAAGGCATCGGTAATAATGAGCATCGCCATGCGGTAGGTTTGCTCGCCGGCTCCTTGGTGCAGGATACCCTCAATAGCGTTTGCAATCCCGGGTCTTCCTTCACTTGCCTTGTCAAGCAGTTGCGCGGCGATGTTAATGTTGCGTTCCATCTCTCTGGCGGCTGCGTCAATGCGTTCGCTTGGGACTGCGCCGACGTGGAGCGCGTTGGCAATATCGGCGACGGTGCCTTTCGCCCACCCCTTCCTCGGGAATTGATAACGTTCGCCGCTGCTCCTGCCGATGAGCAGATAGAGGAGTTCATCAGTTTCGCGGAGTTTCCGTTCAATATTGGCACCGGCAGTATCCTTGAACCAGTTGGGATAGCGGATGGCCATCACGGTGTGCTGATGCTTTTTAGTTTCAATGTAGTCGGCTTCCAATTCGCGGCCGATGTGTCCCGCGGTCTGCTCGCGCACGATTTTTTCGTGGATGGAGGCGTATTTTGCTTCAATGGCGACAGGTTCGTGTCCCTTTTTCGTCATGAAGATGTCCGGTTCGGTCTGGCTATCTAGGAAGGGCCGCTGTTGGGCTTCAATTTTCCAACTATAGCACATCCCTCTTAAAATGCGGACGAGTTCACCGGTAATGACGTTTTCGTTTTGGTGGCTCATGAGATGCCTTTTTTAGCGTTAATCGGCGAGGCGCGGTTTCAAACCGCGCTTACCATTGATTTTTTTTACGGATTTCAGGTATAATAAAAATATCATCCATAGGCGCGACCCAGTCGCGATTTAACAACTCTAGGAGGAGCGATACCATGCTCACTCAGGAACAATTCGATTTTTACAACGAAAACGGCTACATCGGCGTTGAAGCAGTGCTAACCGACGAAGAAGTCCACGCGCTGCGCCGGGTTACCGACGAATTTGTGGAGAAATCCAGGGAAGTTACAGCACATACCGACATCTTCGATCTGGAGCCGGGGCACACCGCCGCGAACCCGCGCGTGCGCCGCATCAAAAGCCCAGGACTCTACCATACCGTTTATGACAGCACCCTGCGTCATCCTAAAATTCTGGACATCGTCGCCCAACTCATCGGGCCCGGGATTCGGTATAACGGGCATAAACTGAACATGAAGTATCCCGAATTCGGCAGTCCGGTGGAGTGGCATCAGGATTGGGCGTTCTACCCGCACACGAACGATGATCTACTCGCTGTCGGGGTAGTCATTGACGATATGACGGTGGAAAACGGCGCGCTGATGATTCTTCCCGGTTCGCATAAGGGCCCCACCTTGAATCATCACCAGAACGGCGCGTTTATCGGCGCGGTAACCGAGCCCAACTTCACACCGGAAGGAGCGGTACCCGTTGAATTGAAGGCGGGTGGGATTACCCTCCACCACGTCCGAGCGTTGCACGGTTCTGCACCGAATACCTCCGATAAGCCGCGGCGTTTGTTGCTTTTCCAATACTGCGCTGTGGATGCGTGGCCCTTGAAGGGGATTCCAGACTGGGATAGTTTCAACGAATTCATCATCCGCGGCGAACCGACGAACCAGCCGCGCATGGTTGCAGCACCCGTGCGGATGCCGGAACCCTATTCGGAGAAGAAGGGCTCAATTTATGAAGTGCAATCGCTGCTTGAAAATCCGCTCTACGCGCAGCAGCAGTGACAGAAGAAACCGCGCCTACGGGTGTCTATTTTGTGGAAATACCGCCGGTACCTCAGCGAAAGCTTTCTGATTCACAAATTTCGGCGGAGCGGCCACGTCGCAGACTTCAGCTATTTTCCACTGGTGATGGACACCGCGCACGCTTTGAAACTTATAGATGCAACGCTCTTCCGGTGAAAAGAACCATACCCACTCAACTTCCGGCGGCACTTCGTCGTTTTGGAGATGAAAAACCGCGCGCTCAAGAGTGACAGCCCAGGCTTGTACCTGCGGGTGAACCTTTCTCACAGGGAACATGAGTGGCAAAATATCTATAAATTTCATATTTTTGTTGTTCGCAAGGCGTTCGGTTTTTCGTTATTCGCGAGGCGTTCGGTTAGGTTTATTGGTATAATGCCGTTTGTTGACGTAGAACGGAAATCGAGACCGGGAGGTCTCTCCTACCAAGAGGGCAGGCGGTGTAATGCCGTTTGTCGACGTAAAGCCGTCTCCGCCGTTGGCGATGACTACATTTTTAAAGATTCAGGTAGGCGCGCCTTGGAAGCGCGCCTACCTGAAAATCAAGAAAAGACAGGCAAAGCCTATCCTTCCGTGCCGCGCTACTTCGCGACTTCCGCTTTGAATCCCGGGTGCGCGCCAGACACTGCCTTAATCAAGGCATCTGCTGTCACTTTACCCTTCACAACTTTTACTACAGCCGTCTGGTCTGCGTAAGAGATGCTGACAACCTCGATGACACCAGGCACCTCGCAGAGGGCGGCTTCCACCTTCGCGGGACATGCTTCGCATGTCATACCGCTCACCTTCAGCGTCACCTTCTTGACTTCCGGCATCACCACTTCCGCAGTGAAACCTGCAGCTTTAACAGCGTTCGTCAAATCGGCAGCGGTGACTTTGCCTTTCTCAACCTTTACCACCGCGGTATTATCCGCAGTCGAAACGCTGATAACATCCGTGACACCGGCAACCTTACCGAGAGCGGCTTCCACCTTCGCGGGACATGCCTCGCACGTCATACCGGTTACTTTCAGCGTCACCTGCTTAATTTCCGGCATCACCACTTCCGCGGTGAAACCTGCGGCTTTGACAGCGTTCGTCAGATCGGCAGCAGTGACTTTGCCTTTCTCAACCTTCACCACCGCGGTATTATCCGCAGTCGAAACGCTGATAACATCCGTGACACCAGCAACCTTACCGAGAGCAGCCTCCACCTTCGCGGGACATGCCTCGCACGTCATACCGGTTACCTTCAGCGTCATCTTGTCCATCTGCATAACTTTAGCGGGAAACCCTGCGGCTTTGACAGCGTTCGTCAAATCCTCGGCGGTGACTTTGCCTTTCTCAACCTTCACCACCGCGGTATTGCTGTCTGTAGAGACGCTAATGACTTCCGTGACACCAGTGACTTTACTGAGTGCATCCTGCACTTTACTTGTGCAAGCCCCTCACGTCATCCCCTTCACGGCAAGCGTCACCTTTTCGGTAGCCGGCGCGGGCATATCCACCGTCGCTTTGAAACGCGGGTCTGCTTCAACGGCCGCGATAAGCGCAGCGGTATCGACTTTCCCTGTTTCTACCTTCACAACAGCCTTGTTATCGGCTGATGATACACTGACAACTTCCGTGACACCGGCGACTTTACTGAGTGCACCCTGCACTGCAGAAGTACATCCACCTCACGTCATCCCTGTCACGGTAAGCGTCACTTTTTCAACGGCTGCTTCCGAGGTGGCATCCGCGGAATCGGTTGCCATCACCTGAGCACCCATTGATAATGCAAAAGCGATGATGCAAATCAACGCTAACTTTGCAATATACATGAGGAATTCCTCCTTAGAATAATTTGATTGTTAATTAGTTTAACAAATGTGCAACTATTTGTCAAGTTTTTCGGAGAAAAAAATTATCTCCGCCGATATCCCGCTTGCTCCGACAGCGCGTATACCTGCGGATTCTTCATAAAACGGATGTCTTGCCCGCGCAACTGCGAGCCATATCGCTTCTCTAAAAATCGGATGCGTTCCTGCCGGTCTGGGAGCGGCACCCGCTTCGGAGCCTGCATCTTCAACAACTCCTCGCGCGACAATTTTCTGGGTTGCTGCTTGTCTCCATAATAGCATTTCGGACAGAGCGGATAGCGCGGATAACGGAGTCGTCCGCATTTGCATCGCGCTTTTCCATCGCTGCCGCCGAGAACCTCTTTATTCATGCGTTTCCCCTCCGCTTCCGATGCACATCTAAAAAGGTAAACACGTTTTGGATGCGCTGAATCTGTTTTTGAAAGACGGACGCCCGTTCAAATTGCAGTTTTGCGGCGGCACTATCCCGTTTCGCGACGAGGGATGCGAACACTTCGTCGTAATGTCCCTCCAGCAAGCCGAGGATATCGGCTATCATGTCGTGATACGCTTCGCGTGTGACATACCCCGCGCACGGCGCGTCGCACCGTTTGATCTGGTAACTGAAGCAGGGACGGAACGTCGGGCATGGGGTAATCGCGCCTTCGCACGTCCGAATCGGGAAGATGCGGTGGAAAACGTCAACCGCCTCCGCTGTCCATCGCCGGCTGGAAAACGGACCGAAATACCTCGCGCCATCAACTTCTTCTTTCTCGGAAACTTGCTCTACAAGCGGAAAATCTTCTCCCACATCTATCCGAATATACCACGATTTCCGTCCATATTTCAGGGCAGAATTGTAGGTAGGCTGATGCGCTTGAATCAACCGCGATTCCAGGAAGAGTGCCTCCTGTTCCGAGCGGCAGACCTGGTATCGCACGTCGGTTATCCAACGGACGAGCCGTTTGATTTTGGCGGGGCGGCTTTTGTTTTTGTGAAGATACGAACGCACCCGTTTCCGCAGGCATTTCGCCTTGCCGATGTAGAGGATTTGGCCGGAAGCACCCCGAAAAAAGTAGACACCGGGTTCCGTTGGCACATCTTGGATCATTTCTTGCGTCAACATCGTCTATTCTCAACAGCGTAATTTCTTTTAATTTAGCACAAATCTGCAGAAAATGCAAACAATTTTTTGACAACATTTACGATTTCTGCTATAATCTTCGCCAAGGAGGACATAAATCATGAAATGGATATTTTGTCTGTTCATTGGATGTCTCTGCATCGGGAGCGACGCGCTCGCCGCGAATCTGTTGGACGATGCAGTCGGCATCTGGCTTTTTGACGCAGGAAAAGGGAATGTCGCCGCCGATACCTCCGGCAACGGAAACGATGGAGCGATTGCCGGGGCGAAATGGGCGGAAGGTAAATTCGGCGGCGCATTGGAATTTGAACCGCCTCACGTCGTCACCGTTGAACATTCGGATAGCATGGCCTTTGCAGACCAGATGACTGTCGCAACGTGGGTTTATATGAACGACGGCGTTTCAGACACCGCGATTCGGCGGAACGGAGCCTATCTTTTGGAGGTTCAGTCTCCGAATGAGCAAGTTCCGGGCGGCTACGTGTTTGGCATCTGGTCTGGGGGCGGCTTCACAGGCGGCGTGTGGGGAAAAACGGTGCTTGAATTTGAGCAGTGGTACCACATCGTTGGACTCTATGATGGGAAAGAGATGCGTATCTACGTTGATGGCACGCTTGAAGCAGCCAAGCCGCAGAAAGGCGATATAGACGGTGCCGGTGAACTGCTTTTCGGCACCTTCGGCGGCGAAAAATTCCTCGGCAGATTAGACGAAGTTGTCTTTTTTCGCAGAGCGATAACGGAAAATGAGATTGCGGAATTGATGGAAGGTGTTGAAGCAGTCCTCCCCGTTTCACCGAAAGGGATGCTCACCACCGCGTGGGGACAACTCAAAGGAAGTCTGTTATGATAGATTGGCAACCCACTCTGGAACAAAAAACGCAATACGAAAACGACGGTTATTTTATCCAACGGAACGTGATTTCCAGCGATTTGGCAGCAGAACTCCGCGGGGTTATCCGCAATGTCATTATGCTGCCCGAACCTGGGAACTTCGTTGACATTGATGCGACGGATCCGATGGAAGACTCGCCGCAGGGAAGAATTGCGCGCTATCGGAAGTTGAGCAACTTCTGTGTGCAATCGCCGCTGATTTGGCATAACGTCCACGCGGGCGCGGCACTGCTCAACATCGCGCGTCATTTCCTCGGTGACGATATTATCGTCAAGTTTAATAGCTGCTTCCTCAAACCTGCGCGCACCGGCAGCGCAACACCGTGGCATCAAGATAACGGCCTCTGGCGCGATGGCGAGACAGAGCCCTTCAACTTTTGGATGCCTCTTGAACCCGCAACGCGAGAAAACGGCTGCATGCAGTTTATTCCGGGCAGCCACAAGACAGACATCATTCAGCACGTCCTTTATGCCGATAGCATCCACGGGGAGCTTCCACGCGAAGAGGTGCAGAAGATGCTTGACAAACAAGGTGTGCATCACATTGAATTGGGAACCGGGGATGTCGTCTTTTGGCACAGCAATATGTGGCACTACAGCCCGCCAAATCGGAGTGAGCAGAGCCGCATCGCTGTCGCCGGCGTTTGGACAAACCCCCAAATTGTCAAGACGAGCAAACGCTTCTGGCACAACTTCCGGTGGGCCCTGAAAAATGGCGAAGTCTGCACGCAATTCCCGCCAGAACCTGTCGAAATGGAAAACATGAGTGGGGAAAAGCCGAAGCCGTTTCCAAGTGCCGAGGCATAAACTATATTGATGGAGTCACAAGGCGACACAAAAGGAGAAAAAACATGAAACCCAAATTAACCCTCTACATTTTCATCGCCTTCATCGCGCTAACTGGCTTTACTTGCGAAGAAACAGAACCGCTCGTGCAAGTCCCAGTCACCGAAGAACTTGCCGCGGGCGAAGGGTTGAAAATCGGCATTCAAGCCCCCGAGTTCTCGCTACTTGATGCCGATGGGAATCCCTACACCCTGGCAGACTATCTCGGCCAAAAAGTAGTGTTGGTATTCTATCGCTTCGGCACGTGAGGCTTCTGTCAAGCGCAGCTCGGTGAGTTGCAAACCGGCTATGAAGCCATCCAAGCAGCAGGTGCCGAAATTATCGCTGTCAGCGCGGATACCCCAACGACAACGGCTCTCACGCGAAAGACTGTCCAGATAACCTATCCGTTGCTCTCCGACAAGGCGACAGTGGCGATTACTGCCTATAATGTTCTTGACCCGGGCAATCCGCAAATCGCGAAACCTGCGACGTATCTGATTGATGAAAACGGGATAATCCGGTGGAAGTTTCTTGATGTGCAGTTCGGAAAACGGCTAACCTCGGCGGAAATTGTTGCGGAATTGCAAAAGTTGTAGCGGCACGCGGGCAGGTTTGCGGAGGAAACGCCCCCCGCGATACGGTAAGCGTCGCGGCCCGTAGGGCGAGGGCCTGTCCCTCGCCATGCCTCGGTAACCCGAACGATCGCGGGGAACAGGCCCCCGCGCTACGGTAACGAGCCATCTTCTTCACAAAACGCCTCCCCCCTCACCGTAGGGCGAGGGTCTGTCCCTCGCCATGTCTCGGGTTACCGAATAATCGCGGGGGACAGGCCCCCGCGCTACGGTGTAAGAAACCTTTTTATTATCGTAGGGCGAGGGTCTGTCCCTCGCCATGCTGCGTTAATCGGACGCTCGCGGAGGACAGGCCCCCGCGCTACGGTAATGCATCATTTTCCAACGGTAGGCGCGCTTACAAAGTGCACCTACCGGGGTGTATCCTGCACGATCCTATACCCAATTAACCTGAGGGTGTTTCATAAATCGATGCACACCCGTAGGAGAGACCTCCTGGTCTCGATTTCTTCGGGTAGGAGAGACCTCCCGGTCTCGATGTTCCCGTAGCGCGGGGGACAGGCCACCGCGATGGCTCAAGAACCGTTTTTTCACCGTAGCGCGGGGGCCTGTCCCCCGCGATCGCCATCGTCAAGAGGTGGCATTTTAGGTCCTTTAGCACCTACATGTCTATAGAAAAACGTGTCAGCCCGTTTTCAAGGTCCGTTAGGTCCTTAATAAAACACGCGCCGCATGGTAAAACACATTAAGGACCTAAAGGACCTTAAATCTCTTCAGGTCGCCGAGGGCTATAGACATTCAGGTCCTACGGACCTGAAGAGAACAAGAGACGTTTTTTCCATAGCGCGAGCGATGGCGAGGGACAGGCCCTCGCCCTACGGTGAAGGGGGGGGCGTTTTTTCACCGTAGCGCGGGAGCCTGTCCCCCGCGATCGTTGGAGTGCGCGAGCGATGGCGCGGGGGTGGCGTTTTTTTTCGTAGTGCGGGGGCCTTTCCCCCGCGAGCGCCATCGTCCCGATGTATGTTTCCCCCACTGTAGTTTGTGATCGCCTGATCACAAACGGGTCAAGATCGCTTGGCAAATGCCAGAGCTTCAGACGATCTTGACCTACGGGGGTGAGGCGGTCTGCCACCAAAACGCATGGCGAGGGAAACCCGCTCGCATGCGCGTGTGGCATGCGAGGGCCCTCGCCCTACGATGAAGGGTGCCGTTTTTTCACCGTAGCGCGGGGGCCTGTCCCCCGCGACGTTGAATGCCTACGCCCTCTAGCATTCCAATTCTTGACAACAATCCGATTTTGGTGTATCATTTCCCCAAAATCAACTTGAAAAAGGATATAACGAATGCCACCTATCCCTGTCCTTGTCTCCTGGTCTTCGGGAAAAGACTCAGCTTGGGCCCTACACACGCTGCGTCAGCAGCCGGAACAATACGACGTGCGCGGCATCTTTACCACCGTCACGCAGCCTTTCAACCGCGTTTCTATCCACGCCACACCGGACTGGATGCTGAAACTGCAGGCAGAAAAACTCGGCCTGCCGCTCTATGAAATACCGATACCGTATCCCTGTTCCAACGCGGATTACGAAGCGGCGATGCAGCGTTTCCTGACACAAGTGCAAGCCTTGCCCAAAGCGTTAACAGCGGCACACCTCGCCTTCGGAGATCTGTTTCTAGAAGACATTCGCCGTTACCGCGAGGATAAACTGAAGGGAACCGGCTTCACACCGCTCTTTCCTGTATGGGGACAAGATACCGCCGAACTCGCCGAAGAAATGCTGGCATCGGGATTGCGCGCCATCGTCACAACTGCCAGCCCAGCGAAGTTATCCGCCGAATTTGTTGGCAGATGGTTTGACCGCGGTTTTCTTGCGGATTTGCCGCCGGACATCGATGCACTCGGCGAAAACGGCGAATTTCATACCTGTGTTGTTGACGGCCCGATGTTCCTTTCGCCGATACCGGCGCGCCCCGGCAAAAAGATCCAGCGGCATATCGCAACCGCTGACGACAACGAAGAAGACGATGGCATTCATACCCGAAAGCCGCATCTGATTTATACCTACGCTGACGTGGAATTGGATGAACCTAGCGCGAAATAGCAGGCACCAAACCACACCTACGGAGTCAAAGCGAAAAATGAAAATCGCAACCATTGAACAATTTTTTCCGCGCCCGCGGACGCGACTCGTCAAAATTACCACGGACACCGGCATCGTCGGCTGGGGAGAGACGACGCTTGAAGGGAAACCGAAAAGCACCTGCGCCGCTGTTGACGAACTCGCCGACTATTTTATTGGCAAGGACCCGTTGCGTATTGAGCATCACTGGCAGCACGTCTATCGCTCCGCTTTTTTCAGGGGAGGCAATATCTTGATGTCTGCCTTGTCCGGCATTGATCAGGCATTGTGGGATATCGCAGGCAAACACTACGATGTGCCGACGTATCAACTGCTCGGCGGTCCCGTCCGTGACAGAATTCGTGTATACGCGCACTGGGGTATCGGCAGTTTGACTGACGAGGGGAAAGCCGCCGCGAAGGAACGACTGGAGTTCCTGCAGAAAAAGGGCGGCTACAAGGCGTTTAAAAGCGGGCCCGGCGGCAAATGGCGCGGGCATGAACCACCCGCGGTTATTGATGCGTTTGTGGAACGCGCCTATCTCATGCGCGAGTGGGTAGGACCGGATGTTGAACTCGCCTTTGATTTTCACGGCAAGATGACACCTGCACTCGCCATTGAAATCTGTCACGAACTGAAAGGCATGCGCCCGATGTTCGTTGAAGAGCCGATTCCGCAGGAGAATGTGGACGCGCTCAAACAGGTTTCTCAGCAGGTGCCCTTTCCTATTGCAACCGGCGAACGGCTGCTCACCCGATGGGAATTCCGCGAGATTTTTGAGAAACAGGCGGTTGCGTATTTACAACCGGATACCTCGCACACCGGCGGCATCACCGAACTCAAAAAGATTGCTAACATGGCGGAGGTCTACTACATGCACATCGCACCGCACTGCGCAATCGGTCCCGTTGCGTTTTCCGCCTCCCTGCATGTCGATGCCGTTATCCCGAATTTTCTCATTCAAGAGCAGATCGATAACGGCTTAGGTGCCGGCTTGCTCAAGGAAGAGTGGCAA
The DNA here is from genome assembly GCA_965242965.1 of Candidatus Poribacteria bacterium. Lineage (GTDB taxonomy): Bacteria > Poribacteria > WGA-4E > WGA-4E > WGA-3G > AGPOR5. The sequence goes on from OZ251518.1 coordinate 1,200,234, forward strand.
GTTACAGATGGGCACATTGAGCTGCCTACCAAACCGGGCCTCGGCTTTGAGATTAACGAGAAAGAGGCAGAACGAAATCTGGACACGTATCCTGAAGAACTCGGCGGCGAGTTCTATTATGATACGGATGGAAGTGTCGCGGATTGGTAACGCCATCAAATCGATTTCTACAAAAGCGTCATTTTCCACCGCGTAGGCGCGGTTTTCCACCGTGCCTACGCGGTTTGTTCTGCGTCCAGCCTAATCAAGAGCACCCGAAGGATTCAGGTTAATTCGCAATAAACTGAGGGTGTTTCATAAATCTATCCCCCCTTGGGAGCGGGAGAATACCGCGTCCTCTTGGTAGGAGAGACCTCCCGGTCTCGATGCAATAGGGCGGCGTGCCTACCGGGCCCGCGGCGGCAGAAGGTCCCCCTTCATCGTAGGGCGAGGGCCCTCGCATGCCACACGCGCATGCGAGCGGGTTCCCCTCGCCATCGTCCGCGCTACGGAAAAAACGTCTCTTGTTCTCTTCAGGTCTGTAAGACCTGAATGTCTATAGCACGCTCGTCCGCGAAGAACCCTAAGGTCCTTTAGGTCCTTAATAGATTTTGCCAGGGCCGCGTGGTTTTTATTAAGGACCTAAAGGACCTTGAAAAAAGTCGACACGTGGTGCTATAGACATGTAGGACCTAAAGGACCTAAGATGGCATCTTGCCGATGGACAACGCGGGGGACAGGCCCCCGCGCTACGGGAAAATTGAGACTAGAGGGCTCTCCTACCGAGGAGCCATCGAGACCAGGAGGTCTCTTCTACGGGGACATCGCTTGCATCGAGACCAGGAGGTCTCTCCTACCAACAGAAATTGCTTAACCGTTCGTTTGGACATAGACGATACTCTCCCGGATTGACTCCGCAACGTCAGGAAGTCGGATACCCATCAGACCTCCCTCGGTGAGAAGATCGACCGGCTGCCCCAGCCGCTCTTCAAGATATTCAGCGAGTTCCATGAACTTAAAGCCGATGGGACTTTCAAATTGGACGATAATATCAACATCGCTGGACTCAGTTGAAGTGCCTTTGGCGTAAGAACCGAACAGACCGATTTTGCTCACGCCGTATTCCATCAGAAGATACGGAAATTCTTCAACGAGAATCGTTGTGACTTGCTCTTTGGTTAATGCCATCGGTTTTCCCTCACATCAGCGGCAGAAGCATCGCACCTCCTGTTTTCCAAGCGTTTCCGAACAAGACAAATCAAATGAATTTCGGAAGCTGAATCGTCTTATCCTACTTGAGGGTGTTTCATAAATCGATGGCTTCCCGTTAGGAGAGACCTCCCGGTCTCAATTTTCACCGTAGCAAGAGGTGGCGTTTTAGGTCCTTTAGGACCTACATGTCTATAGAATACGTCCCGGCACCTTTTCAAGGTCCATTAGGACCTTAATCGTGGAAAACACGCAACGCAGCAAAAACTATTAAGGACCTAAAGGACCTTAAAGCACTTTGCAGCCTCACGTGCTATAGACATTCAGGACCTAAAGGACCTGAAGAGAAAGGGAGACGTTTTTTCACCGCAGCGCGGGGGCCTGTCCCCGCGATCATTGGATTGCGCGTGTGGCATGGCGAGGGACAGGCCCTCGCCCTACGTGAAGAGGCGGCGTTTTTCACCGTAGCGCGGAGACCTGTCCCCCGCGCCGTTGAGCCATTTATGAAACACCCTCATCTTATTTCTTCGGTGTTTGGACAGGCTCCGCTTTTTCAAGGATTGCCCACTTTGTGAAATTCGTGATAACGCTGTCGGCGTTGACAGCATACCACTTGCCATCTTCAATTGTCATGATGGCGGCGGTGCGCTTGCCCGGGGCAATTGATTCGGAAAAGAAATCCGCTGGCAGCCAATTTTCATACGTGCCAGGTTCGCCATCGCTCCACTGCCATCCGGTTGCGGTGCGGCTGAGTCCTATCCAATAGAAGTCGCCGCGGAAAACCGCGGATACCCACCGCTGCTCTGCCTCGTCATTAATGGAGACGAGTTGTGCATCTTCAGCGGCGGCGAAGGCGAGTGCCTCGTCGCGCGTCGCGCAGCGGATACGTTTGTAAACGTGCCCGTTTGCAGGATTGCCTATCCATACCTCGTCAGAACCCAGTCTCGGCGTAGGCGCGGGCGCGTCTGCCACAGCGGGAGCAGTTTTCAACTGCACTGCTTCTTCAGCGGGGAGCGGTTCGCTATTGAACGTCAGCACCAAACTGTCGTGGCGTTCCCCCGGTTCAAGAAGCACCGGCTCCGATTCGACTTCCAGTGCCTTGTAGATAACTACCACAGTATAGAACGCATCGTCATCTTTTTCGTCCAAATAGTGGACAAAGTAGCCTTCGGCATCTGTCCATGGCGTGCTAACTGAATTACCCGAACCTTTCCCATCCGCGTCCCGGGAACGCACGTTCAGACGAATCCGTGCATTGGCAAGGGGTATTCCATCTTTGAATAGGATTTTTCCCCGAATGCGCATCCGAGGCTGCACCGTGACGAGAGCGTCTTCAAGGTGCATCCCCGGCCTAATTGCAAACACGATTTCCTCACCATCGGCGTGAGGATAGCAGGATATCCCGCGTATACGAATGGACAGCACTTCTACATCAGGTTCAAAATCGGTGTTCTCCATGCCAAAACTGCTGGAGACGAGTGCTTCCAAACTATCCGTTTCAAACGCCGACATGAAGAGCGCGTCTACCTCGGCTGCGCTCATTTCCTGCAGGTGCTGAGGGAGGCGTGCCGCGATATTGTGAGGGAGCGCGCCAAAGTAAACGGCTCCGGATGGAATGCCCGTGATGGAAAACCGTCCCGCTGCATCAGTGCGCGTACGGCGCAGTCGTGGGTAGTCCCCTGGGAAAAAGGCTGCCGAAGGCCAAGCCAGCGCGTGCTCCATCCCGGCGGGGCCGACGAATATCGGTAAATCGGCGACAGGGTTGCCCTCAGAATCGACAACGCGTCCCGAAAAAGTGCCTGTCTCTCCTTGGGCAAGGCTTCCGTCTACAATAATGCCCAAGAAAAGCGCGAAAATTACGAGCGTCACGGTGAAGTTTGCGCGGTTCATCGTTCTCCCTCCTTTTCAATCAGCGCGGTGCGGAGAAACCGCCAATAAACCTGTTCAGGCCCGGTGTCTGCCCAACCGCCTTGCCAGATAACGTAATCCTCTTCGCCGCCATCCGTATCGTGGGGTTCGTGCGGTGCCCAGTTGGTATAGGTGACCGGTTCGCCGCTGTGCCAACGCCACTCTCCCTCTTTTGCGATGTCATTGAGGCCAATGAGCGTCAGGTGCGGTGCGAAAACACGTTCCAACCACTGCTGCTCTGCCGCGTCGTTAATGGAAACGAGATACGCTCCCTCTTCGCTGGCTTGGACGATGGCATCCTCCGGACCGCGGTACAGGCTCTTTTTGTAGGCATGCCCGTTGCCGGGATTGATAAGCCACACACCGTGCGGGTCCAGCACTGAAGAGACAGACGCGCTCGCGCTGTGATGACGGGAAGCGGCATCGGGCACCTGCGGCAACGGCGCAGTAAACCTCAAAACCGGGGCGAACGATAACGTCCCAGGTTTCAGCAAAAATGGCTTTGCCTGAGCCCGGTGCCCCTGATATGTCGCCGAAACTATGTAATAAACAGGCGCGTTTGTTGGATACCGAGACACCCACTGCACAAATTCGCCATCGGCATCTGTTTGGACAGACATGCCCACGCTACTTTTGCCTCCATCTTCTAAACTCAAGAGTTGCACATGAAGGCTGATATTGGCGTTGACAAGCGGCTTCTCGTCCATGCCGCGGACCTGCCCCTGTATCTGTAGTGCCCGCCGCACCGTAACCTTAACGTTTTCGATCTGTTCTCCCGGTTCCGGCACAAAGACGATGCCGCCGTCACGCGCAAATCTGCTTGCATAGAAGATGAATCCGTTCAGGTCAGCGTGCAGCACATCGGCTGGCGGCTGATAGAACGGTAGGAGCCCGAAGAGGACGGGGCCCGGACTGAAATCGGTGATGGAGAAATTCCCATCGGCATCGGTAACCACTGCGAACGCCCTCGGGTCATCCAACCCTGGGCTATCTTCGTGGAGTGGCACGGTGAACCATGCGCCGTGGCCATCTTCCACCGGCATGAGTGCCACGGTAACGCCGCCCATCGGCTCACCTGCCTCATCAATAACGCGACCGGCGAAGAGAGACGTAGCATCTTGCGCAATGCCAGAGTGCGATGCGATGAGGAGACATGCCAACATGCCTGCGAGAAAGGGCAGTGAGGTTCTAAAGGTTAAATGGTTCATTATTAACTCCTCCTTTCAAATGCTATTTTTTTTTCTTCCAAGCCCGGGAGGGCAGTCCTGCCTACAACAATCGCTATTCTACTTTTAAACGTTACGTCTTCCGAAAGGGTTTACTTAAAAATGAGGGTGTTTCATAAATCGCTCAACGTCGCGGGGACAGGCCCCGCGCTACGATAAAACGGCCCGGGTTACCGTAGGGCGAGGGCCTGTCCCTCGCCATGCTGCGGTCTATCAAAAACCTCTTTTAGGTCCTTGGGCGAGGGCCTGTCCCTCGCCATGCTGCGGTCCACCGAACCGCTCTGTAGTTCGGGTGCGCCTGCACCCGAACGAGTCTATTGCATCGCTACCGGGCGGTCTCTCCTACGGGACGCTCGCGGGGGACAGGCCCCCGCGCTACGGTAACCGGACGGTTTCTTGAGTTATGAAACACCCTCACTTAAATGAGGGTGTTTCATAAATCCTATGGCGCGCCGTCCCTGTCTCGCTGCGCGATGTTCCTGTAGGAGAGACCTCCCGGTCTCGATGGCTCCCGTAGCGCGGGGGCCTGTCCCCCGCGAGCGTTGGATTGCGCGAGCGATGGCGAGGGACAGGCCCTCGCCCTACGATGAAGGGGACTGTTTTTTTTCGCAGCGCGGGGGCCCTCGGATGCCACACGCGCATCCGAGCGGGTTTCCCCCGCGATCGCAGCATGGCGAGGGACAGGCCCTCGCCCTACGTGAAGGGGGCTTATCAAGACCAGGAGGGAGTGCAAACGGAATTTATGAAACACCCTCACTTAAATGCAGTCCTGCCTACAACAATCGCTATTCTACCCCGCGCCCCAACTTTTCAAAAAACGCATCTGCCGCCAAAATCTGAGTGCCTAACTCGCGCGCCTTGTCATATTTAGAGCCCGGCGAATCGCCCGCGATGACGCAATCTGTCCTCCTTGTCACGCTCGCCGTGACTTTCCCGCCGCGCGCTTTAATTTCTTCAGATGCCGCCGCGCGCGTCATCCCCGGAAGACTGCCTGTCACGACAAATGTCTTGCCAGTGAAAAAGCTGTCTGTCAAGGCAAAGAAATTGGGCCCACCGGAAGAGGCTCCGAGCGCGCGTTTACTCTCGGCGGTTTCCTCAAAACAGCGCAAACCCCTCTCCTTTAATTTCTCAATCAGCGGCTGGTTTTGCGCGAAAAAGGTGACAACGGTTTCGGCTATCTCCGGGCCAATGCCGTGAAGCGACGCAATTTCTTCCACGCTCGCTTGGCTCAGCGCATCGAAAGTTGGAAAATGCGCGAGAAGCAACTCTGCCACACGTTCGCCGACATGCAAAATGCCTAACCCGATGAGAACCTTCTCTGTCGATGCCTCCTTGCTGCGTTCAATTTCACGAATAAGGTTTGCCGCTGATGCCTCTCCCAGCCGCTCCAAGCAAGACACTTCATCTGCCTTTAATGTGTAAAGATCTGCCACATCGCGCACCATTCGGATGCCCACTAATTGGGAGATGCGAGCGGGGCCGAATCCTTCAATCTCTAATGCCCCGCGCGAAGCCCAATGCGCAATGCGCCGCTTGAGTTGCGCCACACACGCCGCATTGACGCAACGAACCGCCACCTCAATTTCCGAACGCTGGACAGGCGTATCACATGCTGGGCACATGTCTGGAAACCTAAAAACTTTTTCATTACCGTTCCGCTTCTCTTTCAACACGGCGGCAATTTTCGGGATGACATCTCCCGCGCGCTTCAACACCACCGTGTCGCCGATGCGCACATCCTTGGTCAGAATCTCCTGTTCGTTATGCAAGCTAGCGTTCGTAATCGTGGCACCGGCGAGTTTGACCGGGGCTAAAATGGCGACAGGCGTTAACACCCCAGTGCGGCCCACCTGCACGTCGATTTTTTGAACGCGCGTTATCGCCTGATACGCAGGGAATTTGTAGGATGCCGCCCAGCGCGGATGTTTGACAGTCGCACCGAGTTCCGCCTGCTGCGCGATAGAATTCACCTTCACCACTACGCCATCAACATCGTAAGGGATTTCCTCGCGTTTCGCCAGCCATCGTTGGTAATAGGCAATGACTCCGTCAAGCGAGTCGTGGCATTCAGTATGCGAATTGCACTTGAAACCTAGACTCTTCATCTTCTCAAGTGCCTCTGTGTGCGCCTCAAATTCAAACCCCTCCGCATAGTTGAGCGTATAGACGAAGATATCCAACGGCCGAGAAGCAGTAATAGCGGCATTTAGCATCCGCAACGAGCCGGCGGCAGCATTTCGCGGATTGGCAAAAGGCGGTTCCCCCTCTGCCACCCGCTGCGCATTGATGTCGTCAAGACGGTGTTTTGGAATAAACACCTCGCCGCGGACTTCCAACACCGGCGGGATAGCGTTCATATCTGTTCCTTCTCCGTTTGACGCTAGCGCGAGGGGCTGCCCCTCGCCATCCGCTACACTTCCAACTAGGCGCAGCGGCACAGAACGAATCGTGCGCAAATTGGCGGTGACATCCTCGCCGAACTCCCCATCACCGCGCGTCGTCCCTTGGACGAAAACTCCGTTTTCATATCGCAGCGAAACGCCCACGCCATCTATCTTTAATTCGGTGACGTATTCAACCGGAGCCTCCTCTAACAACCGAACGACGCGCTCGGCGAATACGTGCAACTCCTTTTCATCGTAACAGTTATCAAGGCTCAGCATCGGATTGCGATGCGGGATACGCGAACCTAATTCGGCACCGCCACCAACCCGCTGCGTCGGAGAATCCGGTGACATGAACTCCGGGTGGGCTTTTTCAAGTTCTTCAAGCTCTCGCATCAGCGCGTCAAACGCCGCATCGGAGATTTCCGGCAGATTATCGATGTAGTATTTGCGCTCATGGTAGCGGATTAATGCCCTCAGTTTGTCAATTTTGGATTTCATTTTTTTAGATTTTGTTTTGTATGATGATATGAAAAAATAAACGCAGGTTATTTTGCGAGATGGATATGGGCGGATATAAACGACATCCGCCCTGACAATTTACAATGAGGGTGTTTCATAAATCGTCCAACGTCGCGGGGGAAACCCGCTCGGATGCGCGTATGGAAACCTCCGAGGGCCCCGCGCTACGGTGAAAAAACGCCTCCTCTTCACGTAGGGCGGGGGCCTGTCCCCCGCCATGCTGCGGTCCACCGAAACCTCGCGAGGAACAGGCCCTCGCGCTACGGAATAGGGAGGGCGATTGGGCCCTCGGACGTTCGCGAGGGACAGGCCCTCGCGCTACGGGGTAGAAGATTTTCCATGCCACCGTAGGGCGGGGGCCTGTCCCCCGCCATGCTGCGGTCTACCGAAAACTCGCGAGGGACAGGCCCTCGCGCTACAGAATAGGGAGGGTGATTGGGCCCTCGGACGTTCGCGAGGGACAGGCCCTCGCGCTACGGGGTAGGGTGACGCATCGAGACCGGGAGGTCTCTCCTACCGAACACACCGAAATATGAAACACCCTCAATTTACAGCGTATGCACCGACAAACCGTTTGCGATGGTTAACCGCCGCTGGCGCGTAAAGGTGCGCGGCCGTGTAAACCCTTCGCCTGTCGGCCCGGCGATAGTCATCGCCAAATAGCCCTCGCCTTCCAGTCCGCAAGATGCATAAGAAGGCGCGTTGATAACCACAACGTTGCAATCTGTCACCTTTGTGAACTGGGTGATGCGCGCGGTGTTATGGGTGTGCAATACGGCAGTGTGCCGTCGCCCTCCCTCGGCCGCGACAGCCCCTTGGACAGCCTCGTTGAAATCGCGGCACCGCACCACCGGCAGAATCGGCATCAGATATTCGTTCATCACAAACCCGTGCTCTGCGGGGACTTCAACGACAATCGCCACCGTATCGGCAGGCGCAGTGATGCCCGCCGCGGCGAGAATGTGCTTGGCTTCCTTGCCGATGTAATCCTTGTTTGCCTCCCCGTTTTGGGTGACAACAGCCTCCAGCGCATCGCGTTGACTCGCGCCGAGGAGGTAGCCGCCGTTTCGCGTGAGTTCGCGAACTGTCTCATTGGCGACAGATTCCACGACAAAGAGTGCTTTCTCGCCGATGCAGAGCAGGTTATTGTCAAAACTAGTGCCAGCGATGACATGCTTCGCCGCTTGCGGAATGTCCGCCGTCTCGTCAATAATCGCAGGCGGGTTGCCCGGGCCGGCAGCGACAGCCTTTTTCCCACTGGAGAGTGCCGCTCTGACGACGCTCCCACCGCCGGTAGCCACCAGCATGGCGATATCCGGATGCTCCATAAGCTGTTTCGCCGTGCGGAGACTCGCATTGGCAACAGAAGTCAGGAGATTCGCGGGCCCACCCGCCTTCACGATGGCCTCATTGATGACGTGCATCGTCTCTTCGGTGCATTCGCGCGCGTTGGGATGCGGACTAAACACGACAGCGTTGCCCGCCGAGAGCATGATAATCGCGTGGTTAATCACCGTCGAAGTCGGATTCGTGGTGGGCGTAATTGAATTGATAACGCCGAACGGGACATACTCCACCAGTAGCGTACCGGTGTCGCCTGTCATTGCCTCCGAGTGCAAATCCTCAACCCCCGGTGAGAGATGAACCGCGCCCTCGTTTTTCATCACCTTGTGTGCCGGATTGCCCATCTGTGTCTCTTGCGCGGCGAATTCGGCGAGCCGTTTCGCGTTTTCAAGCGATGCTTGCTTAATCGCCTCAATCAGCTCGCGACGCTTCGCAAATCCGAGCGTGACGAGGGAAGCCTGCGCCGCTTTCGCCGCAGCAACCGCCTCGTCTACCGTCCCGAAAACGCCCGAGCGCGTTGAACCGCTGACGTTGTTCACGCCATTCACACTGACAGGGGATGCCGGTGCAACCGCGCCCTCCTGTTGCAGTGTCGTCAAGACCTGGGAAACAATCTCTTCAATCTGTTTCTCGTCAATTTGTGTCATTCAGCCCTCCCATCTTTCGGTTGTGACGCTTCCAGGCAGCGCATGTTCGCGCGGGCTGTGCGCCGCTCGCACCGATGGCGCGATGCTGCATCGCGCCAGGTCCGTCGCGAACAACGGATTTATTCGTCCGATGCCCCGCCGAGAATGGTTTCCACGTCTGAATGCGGACGCGGGATAACGTGCACCGAAACCAACTCGCCTACCGATTTCGCGGCCTCCGCGCCGGCTTCTGTCGCAGCTTGCACCGCGCCTACATCACCGCGCACCATGACGGTGACGAAACCGCCGCCTACCTGTTCCTTGCCGACTAATTTCACGTTAGCGGCTTTTACCATCGTATCAGCAGCCTCTACCGCACCGATTAGCCCGCGGGTTTCAACCATGCCTAAAGCTTCATTGCGCATAGCGTTAAACTCCTTATCTGTTATCTGTTAAAAAATTCAATACTAGGCACCGCGCGCAGCAAAAGCCGCGCGCAAATGCCTTAAATCATATCACTCATTAAAATGATACTACAATTTCTCAATTTGTGCAAATTATTTTTTTATTCGCGGCAAAATTACCGTGCAACTCAGTTTTCGGCGGTTTTTCTGCCGCTGATAGAAACTAACTGAGGGTGTTTCATAAATCCGTTTCGGTATTTATTCCCCTTTGGGGGCGGGCGACTACCGAGCCCTCTTGGTAGGAGAGACCTCCTGGTCTCGATGCATCCCGGTAGGAGAGACCTCCCGGTCTCGATGCATTAAGTCCTACGGACCTAAAAGAGGTTTTTGATAGACCGCAGCATGGCGAGGGACAGGCCCTCGCCCTACGGTGAAAGGGGCCGTTTTGTGAAGAAAATGTCCGATTACCGTAGCGCGGGGGCCTGTCCCCTGCGAGTAAAGAAACCGTCCCGTTATCGTAGCGCGGGGGCCTGTCCCCCGCGATCGTTCGGTAGATCGCAGCATGGCGAGGGACAGGCCCTCGCCCTACGGGGAAGGGGGCCGTTTTGTGAAGAAAATGTCCGGTTATCGTAGCGCGGGGGCCTGTCCCCCGCGATCGTTCGGTAGATCGAAGCATGGCGAGGGACAGGCCCTCGCCCTACGATGAAGGGGGCCGTTTTGTGAAGAAGATGTCCGGTTACCGGAGCGCGGGGGCCTGTCCCCCGCGATCGTTGCATGGCGAGGGAAACCCGCTCGCATGCGCGTGTGGCATGCGAGGGCCCAAGCCCTACGATGAGGGGGATGTTTTTCGGTCTACGCGAGGAGAGGCGGCAACTCCCCAACCAACCGCACCGTCTCTTCACTAACATGCATCACCTGCCCAATTAACCGAACGATATATTGCCCATCTTCACCATTCGGATCTGAGATAATACCACTCCCATTCGGATCGGGTTTCACGCGATACCGATCGATGAGCCACTCTAATGCCGAACGCCTCCCCAAACGATAGTCAAACACTTCGGGAGGGATATCCACCACCGTCAAGGAGTCATTGTAGCGGAGTTGCGTCTTATCTTTGGATAACTCCATCTTCTCGACGCGCCAATTGAGCGGCGGGGTTTCGATGAGGTTTGGCATCACGTCAAGGGTTTCATAGTTGACATGCAAGTCTGCCAAAGCGCGCCCGATCTCAACGAATCCCCAGAAATCCGGTGCGAAAGGAATATGTGGCAAGTCGTGCTTGAGGTTCACCTGATATGTCTCGCGGTATTCGGGATGATGCAAAATCGCGTAATTGTAGTGGAAAATGTCCCACTTGGAGATGGTATTGTCACCGTAATGCGTTCGGAAATGGGACAATGCCCAGTCGGTGATGTTCTCTCGACGGTTTGTGCCATCCTCATCGTAGATGTAGAAGGGAAAGCACTGGTTTCCGTCGGAGCCCGTGAGCGTCAAATTGGGGATGAGGTTGGACAAAAAACACCAAAAGTCCGTGCGCGCACCGATGCTTGGCACACAGATGACGCGATTTTCCTGTTCCGCTGCAACTGTGGGAAAAATGGCGGGCATCCCGGCAACCCTGTGGTTCATCAACCTGTCAAAATAGAGATGCATTTTTGTGAACGGACGATACAGGGACGTGCGGGTCTTTTCGGGAGAAAACTCGACCCGCGTTCCCTTTCCCAATGCGGCTTTCAGCCGGTTTGTCCACTTAATTTGGGCGCGATCAGGATTCACAAAATCGTTGACAGATATCTGCAGGTCGGTGCGCCGTTCCCACCGAGATGTCTCGGCGTTGTAGAACTCTATCATCCGCGCCATGTTTGCTGCCAATGTTTCCGGATTAAAATGGTAAGCCCACGCATCGCGGTTGGTTGAAACACCGAGACTATAGGTTTTAAAAATCGTGCCTTCCACGTCACTCCTCGCCGCTTTCGCTGACTTGGTGCCCATCGGCAGGAAGGTATCAAACTCGGCGCGCAGGCCTTCGGTGAGCCACATCTGGCGCGCGTTCGGTTGAATCTCTCGCCACTTGACATTGCCGAGGTGTGCGTTTTCTGTGAGAAATTGGAACGTGCTTTCTTTCGGGAGTGCCGCCGCTGCATCGCTATAGAGAATACTTGCGCTGCCCTCGCGCGGCTGCCCCGTTTTCACGAGGAAACTAATGCTCACCCCGACAGTAATTCCGAACACGTTGGAATTGCCCGGCTGTCCCTTCCGAATGTTGCCACCGAGGTCTAGCACGTAAAGCCAGTCAAATTCCTCGGCGAGACACTGCCGCATGCCATCGAACATTTCGCTGTGGATAAAACTATTGTTGGTGATGAGGGCGATGATGCCTTCTGGCCCGATTTTATCCGATGCCCACCGGAGAGATTTGACATAAGGATCGTAGAGTTTGTTTTTCGTTTGCGCGTGAGAAGCGGCGACGTAAGTGGCGCGGACGCGGTTATCCACAGCCTTGTGTTGCCGGTTCTGATTGTTATCGTTCTCGTTCTGCTGCCCGGCGTTGTAAGGCGGATTGCCGATGACGACGAACATCGGTGTCTCCTTCTGCTCTCGAACGCGCATAGTGTTTTCCGGCGTGAAATAGGCGAATTCGCCGGTCTGGTTCGGCGCGTCCATCAACCCGAAGGTATCAAACGTGTCGACAAAACAGATGTGCTTGAACGGCTCATATCTCCCCATTTTTTCATAATAGGCGTGTTCAATGTTCATCGTCGCGATGTAGTAAGGGAGAAGCATCACCTCGTTGCAATGCAGCTCGCCTTTATACTTTTTGTCGAGCGCGATGCCGGGGATGTCCTGCATCAAGCGCACGATGAAATTGCCGGTGCCGACGAAGGGATCGATGATGTGGACACCGGTATCGGCCAGGGATTTGCCGAAGTGGGTTTTCAGGAGATGCTGGACGCTGTTCACCATGAAATCGACGATGGGCTGCGGGGTATAGACGACCCCGTGCCTATCGGCATCCTTGACAGAGAAATCTTGGAAGAAGCGTTGATAGAGGGTGTTGAGGAAATCCTGCTTCTGCGAGAAATCGGACAAGGTGCTGGCGGTTTTCTCGATCGCCGCGTAAAAAGGGTTGAGTTCTTTGAAGAACTGAGCCCGGTCAAAGGCGTATCGCGTGAGGACATCGATGACGTTCTCAATTTCGCGGGCGATGATATTGCGTCGGGTGAAATCGGGATTATTGAAGACGGTGCGGAAGATGCGTTCCGTCATCAGGTGCTGCGCGAGCATGCGTTCCACCTCTGTCTCGGCGAGGTTGGGGTTGATTGCATCTTGACACTGCTGATGGAAGTTCGTGAACGCCTCGCGGAACTCTGGCGTGTTTTGGCGTTCGGTTTGGATGAGCGTCTCCAATTTCGCGCCGAGTTCGGGGATGGTATCTTGGAACGTATTGACGGCATCATCCCACTCGGCGAGATTCTCCTCCGTGTAAGTGAAGAAGGTTTCAAGGAGTTGGATGAGATTATGCGGCTCGGTGATGTCCAGGTCGAGGACAAGCGCGCCGTTTTGGTAGAGGATGGCGCGGTGCGGCGTTTGGAAGATGATGTTTTTGGCGGGGTAGCCCGTGGCAAATTTCTGTTGCGCTTCGGTGGGGAGATCATCGAGGAGATCTTTCGCTTCCCAATGTCCGAAGATGAGTCCGAAGTCGGTGACGATTTCGCCATCGATGCGGATGTGGTTTCCGTGGGGAGTGGTGCGCGTCTTCTCGCATATCAGCGTGAGGTTGCGCTGTCCGCAGTAGTATTGCAGGAGCGTTTGGAAGGCGACGCGGACGGCACCTTCATGTTGCGCGCCGAGTTTCGTGAACTGCTTGAGTTCGGCGTAGTAGTTTTTTATGGGTTTGTGTGTGGTTTTGATGTTGAGCATTGTTTTTTCTCCGTGTTTTGATTGGGTTATGAGTATTTTAACGTAAATCAAGATAAATTGCAAGGAATTAAAAAACGGGGCATGAAACGATCGCGGGGGACAGGCCCCCGCGCTACGGTAGATGAGGCGGCCGCGCGTTTGATCCGTTCGGGATCAGGCGATCCCGAACTACAGTCTCTGGAGCACGCCGACGATCGCGGGGGACAGGCCCCCGCGCTACGGTATTCAAAACGGCTCCCTTTACCGTAGGGCGAGGGCCTGTCCCTCGCCATGCAACGATCGCGGAGAAAACCTCTTGAATGCGCGTATGGAAACCTCCGAGGCCCACGCGCTATGGAGCCTGAAACGATCGCGGGGGACAGGCCCCCGCGCTACGGTAAAAGATAGATAGAGAAATCCTCCGTTACCGTTCAAAATTGAATCGTTTTGTGCAAAAATTATTTTTCTCTTGATTTTTAATGCACGTTTTGGTAAAATAATTAAAAGTGATAACCGAGTCAATCAAAACAGCGAGAGAAATGTCCGAAAAAGCGCGAACGCGCGCATCCGCCTGCACGCGGTAGGCGAAAATCACGATTAACGAAGGAGATTTTATGTTGAACAAGAATTTGGAGGCGAAGAAAGTAGCCGCGGTCCGGAAAACTCTGTCCTACGTCCCCGATGCATCGGCGTACGCACCGGTGACAGATTCCCTAGCCCGCGCGGCGGCACTCGGCGAAGATGATATTGTCGCAGTGCTTAATAGTTTCAGCTCAATGCCTCAATCCACGACTGTCTTTGCGAATCCGGCGTTGCACAAAACTGCAGTGAAATGCGGGGAGACGGAGATAACGCTCAATGTCCGCAGTTTCGCCATCCGCGGCATCGTGCTGGAAAGCGAGATTGTCGCGGAGAACCTCAGCCCCGCTTTTGTTATCTTCGCCGGACTCTTCGGTAGGAAACCGGAAAAGGATGCCGACGGTATTGATGAAGAGGCTGTGCTGGCAGCATTAATAGATAAGAAATTTTATCGCTTCACGGACATCCGCCGGCTGCATGTGAACGGCACACAGCGTCTCATCAACCAAGTCGCGGAATTCGTCAAAGCCTTCCCCGAAGCCGGCCCTGAGACTGTCATTCAACACTTCTCAACGCTCCGAAAACTCAATCAGCCACAACAGCGCGGGATGAACGGCACACGAAACCCCGGTTCCCTGCTATTTGAGCTCATCGGAACGCACATGGAAAACGTCGCCCTGGGGGCAGTCTCTGTCTATATGCGGCACCAACTTCGCGATAACACCGCTTTGCATCCGCAGGTGCTGGCGATGCGCGCGAATGACCTCATCGCGGAACATCTGAAAAACGGGAAGACGGCTTTCCAAACCTGTTATAGCCTAATCCTTGGCAAACAGGCGAGCACTGTAGAAGCAAATATTTTGGAACGGATGGGCATCATCCAGACGCACCACGGCTCCGCTGGCTCCAACGTCGTCGCGCGATACCTCGCTACCTTACACACCAGCGCAGTCTCCGACTTCTTCGTCGCCTCGCAGATGACGTTAGATGGAGACCGGCATTTCGGCGCAATCCACGACATGACAGCGTTTATGAACCAGATTGAACCGCTCGATGCCAACGCGCGAGAAGAAGCAATACGTGCCAGGATGCTCGTCGCACTGCCGACTTTCGGACACCCAGAAATCGCCGCCGCAGGACGCGCCGAAGAAATCCAGCAAGACCCGAGGCCCGCCATCTACCTCAACCCGTTCCTTGAAGCTGTTGACAACGCGGAAATCGAACTCAGCGAACGGCAGAAGAAACGGCTAGGTATTATGCAGCGCATTTATCAAATCGCTTTCATTGATGGAATCATTCGCCCAGGCCGCGAAAATGACCCGCCGCTTCGGGTTACACCTAACACCGACTTCGGCGGATGGACAGTCCAAGAAGGCCTGGACATCTACGAAAACGACCGGACGTTCCTGACATACATCTTCCGCGGATTCGGATGGATGATGGACGCACGCGAACAACTTCAGATGAAGATTATCCGGCCCGTCATACCCCCGCATCCCGATGTTATTCCCGCACCCACCGACGATACCACTATCGCGAATGAGGTAGTCGCATTGCACAACCGGCTGGCAGGCGCAAATGCTTTTGACCCGGAGGAACACGCGTAATGGAATTTGAGAAATTAACTGTCCCAACCGAAGGCGACAGAATTCAGAGCGGCGGCGGACACAGGACTGTCCCGAATAAGCCTATCATCCCTGTTATCGAGGGCGATGGCATCGGTAGAGACATCATGAAAGTCACCCGCCGCGTCGCCGATGCCGCTGTCCAAACCGCTTACAACGGTGAAAAACAACTCGTCTGGTTTGATGTCTACGCCGGTGAAAACGCCTTTGAAAAATACAACGAATGGCTGCCACAGGATACCTTCAACGCGATTGAACACTTCCGCGTCGCTTTGAAAGGACCGTTGACGACACCTGTCGGCGGCGGCTTTCGCAGCTTAAATGTGACGCTAAGACAAGTGCTTGAACTTTACGCTTGCGTCAGACCTGTTCGCTATTTTCAGGGGGTGCCCGCGCCTGTCACACATCCAGAAAAGATGGATGTTGTCATCTTCCGTGAGAATACCGAAGATGTCTACGCCGGCATTGAATGGGAGCAAGGCTCACCCGAAGCGCGAAAAGTCATCGAACTCCTCCGAACCGAGATGGGCGCGGAAATCCGCGAAGACTCCGGCGTTGGCATCAAACCGATTAGCATTTTCGGCACGAAACGCTTGGCGAGGATGGCCATTCAATACGCGCTGGACCACGGCAGACGCACCGTCACCTTCGTCCACAAGGGCAATATCATGAAGTTCACCGAAGGCGCGTTCTGTGCATGGGGGTATGAACTCGCTAAAGAGGAATTCGGTGATGTCACCCTCACCGAAGACGAACTCTACAACGACTACGATGGAAACCTTCCCGAAGGCAAAATCCTCGTCAACGACCGGATTGCGGATAGCATGTTACAGCAGATTTTGACGCGCACCGATGAATACGATGTCATCGTCACGCCGAATCTGAACGGTGACTATCTATCCGATGCAGCCGCAGCACAAGTAGGTGGCATCGGCATGGCACCGGGGGGCAATCTCAGTGACGATGTCGCGCTATTTGAGGCGACACACGGCACAGCACCGAAATACGCAGACCAGGATGTCGTCAACCCAAGCTCGCTAATCCTCTCGGCGGTGATGATGTTAGAGCATCTCGGCTGGCAAGAAGCCGCGGATTTAATCATCGCCGGATTGGAGAGAACCCTCCGCCAAAAACGGGTGACGTATGATCTCGAGCGACTGATGGAAGGCGCAACAAAGGTGCGCACATCCGAATTCGGTGCCGCGATTATTGAGAATTTTTAGGGATAGCATCCCCATCTGGTAGGCGCGATTTCAAACCGCGCCTGCCGGATGTTAGAAAAACCAACCCGACAATAAACCAAAAAATCAACAACGAACGGTGATGTAGCACATTATCGGCGAGACCGTAAATCAGCGCGGAGATCAGAAATCCGCTCCCACCAATAAAAAGCCCCATTCCCCAAAAATCGTCCGCCTTCCGAAGCACGAATAACTGCCGCCAAATCATCACAAGCAGCCACACGAACACGAGAAGTGCCGGGATACCGTGCTCAACGGCGATGTGCAAATAGATGTTATGCGCATGATACGGGACGTTATACTGTTCTGGCGGGCCGTTCAGTTGGTATTCATAACGAAATCTGCCGAGTCCGATGCCCGTGAACGGGTATTGCCGAATGAGTTCAACTGAAGTCTGCCACCATTGTGGCCGTTCGCCCATGAACCCGGCGGGATGCTCCAGCAGCGTCTGGAAGCGTGCCTTGATATGACGCGGCATGAAAAATAGTGAGAGACAAAGCACTGCAACCGGGAAGATGGCTAAAAATACGAGTTTGCGCGTTTGAAAATCGCGTCTTCGGAAAAGCATGTCCGCGACGTAATAGGCACCGATGCAAGTTGTCGCAACGGCAACGCTCACCCACGCAGCGCGCGTGAGCGTCAACGCCAAATTCGCGCACATCAGAACCAAGACAGCGCAAAGCGCGAAGCGAACCCAAAGCGACTGGGACAAATGTGCGCGGAGACTGGCAACAAAATAGCCAAACGTGAACGGGATAAGGAGCGCGAGATATGCACCCAAGTCATTCGGCATTTTGAACGTCCCCGTGAGGCGTGGTTCTATCATGTAAACCATCAGACGCGCTTCGCTTTTGCGAATGACGTAGCGTCTTTCGCGCGCCGCATCCTCAATGCGCCACTCGTCAGCCACTTTTGCTGGCGCGAACGCTGCACTCGGTGAAAGCGGAATGTTGTGCTTCCGCAATTCGACCCGCAGTTTCTCCGAAATCTGATGCGCACTCTCCCCCCGGTCTCGCTGCCTCTCGGTAGGAGAGACCTCCTGGTCTCGATGCCCCCTGTCTCGATGCCCCTCGGTAGGAGAGCCCTCCCGGTCTCGATGCCCCTGGTCTCGACGGATAGACACCTCCCCATCCCGATGAAGCTCCTCCTGATACACCAACGGCATTTGCCCCATGAAATCCATCGCTAACCGTTCGTCATTCACGTAATACCAGAGCCCCAGCGCGCAAGAAATCCCGCCAGCGAAGATGAACGCAACGACAACGTGCCGCCACCGATGTCCGAGACAACTGTGGATAACGGCATAGAAGAGGAGGACTGCCCGGAGCCATTTCCAAAAATAGCCGAGGCTACTGGTAGCAGGATGCGGTGCGAAGAACGATGCAACCAGTGCTAATCCTAAAAAGAGCGCGAACCCCAGGTCCAGCGCGGTATAGTGCCAGCCCAATTTCCCTTCTGCAATCATTCTGCCTATCCACCCCACGAACACCAACGCCATCGCCATGTTCAGGAATACCGTTGAATACCCAAATGGAAGCGATAGGACAAAGATGAGAAACCCGATGTAGATAGCGGTGTCAAAGATTTTCGGCGTGTGCAGCATGTTGGGAAGTATGCCTTAAACGATGTTGGATGTCAAGAGAAAAACTGCAAACCGTATCTGCTAATGCAGGCAGGAGAATCCATCAGCACTTTTTTCTTGCACATTCTGACGTGAAATTGTATAATATGTATATGAAATTGCTATCTCTTTTTATCATCATGTGCTTAATTGCTTGCGCCGCCGTTGCAAACGCGCTGCCGCCCGATGCAGAACTGCAAAACGCCATTCAAACTGTGCGGCAGTTCACCCAACTCAAACCGCGCTATACGGCCAATGAGATAACTGAATGCGCAACCGATAGTTTCGTCACACTCGCAAAGAATTGGCAGAACGTGCCTTCGGTGCATCGACAGGAACTGAAAGGGATGTTCCTGCGGCCCGGGCTCCCCGGCAGTCTCTTTGGCGATATGGTGCTTCCCGAACAGTTCAACACGCCGCACTTCCGACTCCACTATACGCGCGTCGGCCCGCAGGCACCGCCGCTTGAAGATTTCCACCCGCGCAACGGTGTCCCCGATTATGTCGACATCTGCGCCGATGCAATGGAACGTTCATATCACATCCAACTCGATCTGATGGGGTTTAAGAAACCTTACATCGATTTTTGGGCGATGGAGAACGGCGGCAATCACAAGTTTGATGTTTATCTCTTTACCTTTCCCGCCCTCGGCATTACCACTGCCGACTGGTTTGAGGGACGCGTCCTTTCCACGGCACTCACGGTGGCACCCTATTTCATGATCAACTCGCGCATCTACGATTATGTCGGGAAATCTGAAGGAAAACGCTATATTGAGACTACCTGCGCGCACGAATTCCTACACGGCATCCAGTTCGCCTATAACGCATACATGCCGACGTGGTTCATGGAGGCATCGGCGACGTGGATAGAAATCATGACTTACGATGGCGGCAGAATTGACGATGGCGATGACATCCCAGACCCGGATGAACCCAACGAAACCGACTCGTATAACTACTACATCCACCAACTGCGCCGATGGTTCTTGCATCCCGACATCGCACTTGATAGCCGCATCGGAGACCGGGAATACGGCTCGGTTATCTGGACGCTGTATATGACAGAACGGTTCGGATACGACATTGTCCGCGAACTTTACCGCAACACTACCGATGGCAGTTACCGCGAAATGGGCAACTTCTACGATGTCTTCACCGACCGGGGCACCACTCTCGCTGAGGCATTCAAGACGTTCACGGTGTGGAATTATTTCACCTACGATAGGGCGGGGCTCCAAACAGACGCGCAGGGTTACACAAACGCGCATCGCTTCCCGCCGGTCGCGATACATCCCAACGATGTCCACGCTGCTTATCCGGTCCGCACCGATTTTGACTCGGAATCGATGCCGGAACATTTCGCTGCGCGTTATATCGTGTTTCGTCCCGCGGGGATTCTGCCTGAATTCGCCGTGAAAATTGATGGCGCAGATTTGGCACCTATAGACATGCGTTCCCTCACGCGCGACGATGCAGAGGACATTCAAGACGAACTCAATCGGCACACCTTCACCGGCTTGCGCGGATGGGCGGCGAAATTCATCGTCAGGAAACGGAACGGGACAACAGAAGTCCGCGAGGCGTTCACCTATCAGCGTTCACAAGAGGCGCAGATGACGTTCAAGGACTTCGGCGGGGACATTCAGGAAATAACGTTGGTGCTTATCAATATGCACCCCGATGTTGAGCAGGTTATCGTGCCGGGCGGCACTTTTGGCGGTTCGGTGAGTTATATGGCGGGCCCGCCACCGATAGGCAAACTTGCAAACACCCAAGTCTCTCAAGGAGGTGGCGGTGCCGTCGTGGCATGGAGTGTCGATAATCCTGCCGGCATTCAGGAAGTCGCAATTGTGCGCAAACGCTACACGCTGGAAAGCGAAACCGATGTCCCACAACCTTTCCAAAACGCCGCTGAAGTGCTTGCCGCCGCCGACAGAAACGGTGACAGCATCGCCGAAGACGACATCACCATCGTCGGGCGCGTGCCGATAACGCAAACCCGATTTGAGGATACCACCGTATTTCAAGATGTTGATGTCACGAGCGAGTTTTTCGATGCAAACGCTGTTCACTACTTCTATGCCGTTGTCCCGGTTGACGCGCTGGGCATTATGGGCACGCCGAGTCTCACGCCGAATAGCATCACACCTGCCTTTGATGCAGGGAATGCGGCACCCGCCTTTTTTATTGAGACGCAGCCGCGCGGCACCGGCGTGTGGCACGTTGCGGTGCGCAGCACGCACGAACTGCAAAACACGCCAACCTTGGACGTGGAAAATCCCAACGGACAAAGGCATCCCATCTTTTTAACACGAGAAACGCCCATGAAATGGGTGGGAACGCTGACAACAGATGGATTTCCGCCGAACGGCACTTATCTCTATCAGATTCGCGGTGAAACGGCGGCGGGTGTATCAGGTTTCCGAATTTGGCAAGGACGAACCTTCAACTATGTCGCCAAGAACACGGAGCGAAACGTCACCGTCGCACCGAATCCCCTCTATGCGGGACAGAGTGGACACCTTCAGTTTTATCCGCGCGGCTTAACCGTCGAAATCTATGACGCGCAAGGCACTTTAATCAAGGTGCTGCATCGCAATGGGATTGCACCAATCAACGCGGCGAAATGGTGTGCGCGGGGCTCTATTTCTTCCGCGCAACCGATGGAAACGGGTTTGTCAAAACGGGCAAATTTTGCATTGTGAAATGAGTTTATGAAAAACAAGTTTTATCTTCTCTCTCTTTCCTCATTTTCATCGGGTGCGGAGACGACGGCCTCGTCAAGCCCCATGGCGAAACGACGCTGCCGCCACCCGATACAACGGGGCTCCACGCCATCGATTTCCCCACAGATACCGGTTCCGCGTGGACATACGTCAACGTTGACACGAATCAGGAATTCACCGTGCGTATTGAAGGCACACGGGATATCAGCGGCACAACGCATCGGCAGATGTCCGTGGGCAGAATCAGTCCAGTTGCAGAGGACGCGCTTGACAGGGAGGCACTCGACCATTTATCGGCGAACGCCTTCTATTTTCGCGTGCCGTCAGAAACCGATTTTTTTGACGGTTTCCCGTTCCCTGTCTCTGCAACCTACTTTTACAAAACGCCGCAAGCGTTGATAGAATCGGCGTTTGACGCTTACATATTCCCTTGGAGCAATCCCATCTATCATCAGAAGCATGCACCGCCCCGCCGCGTCTGGGATTTTCCGCTCAAAATCGGAAAAGAGTGGACGGTATTTGAAAAGACAAGCGGCAATCCGGTCGCGGTGACGCGCTATGTCGTAGATAGAGATGTTCGGATAACCGTGCCCGCCGGCAGTTATCAAACTTATCTCGTCCAAGAAGAGGTTGTCTTCGGCGATAGTAGTGATGCCTTGACTCGGTTCATCAGCCCGCCAGCAGCGTATTGGATCGCGCCCGAGGTCGGCATTGTCCAATATCGCTACAGCCGTTATCGCGCCACGGATGCGCTAGTCACGCAGACCTTTGCGCTGAAGAGTGTCCATCTCCCGGGTCCGAACACGGATTGAAATGAAACATCTTGCGCATCGAAACATCCCGATTACCATCATCGGCGGCGGCATCCACGGTGTATCCATCGCGCTGCGGCTCCTGCGCGAAATGCCCACGACAGCACTCGCTGTCATCGATAGGCATCCGTGGCCTCTCACGGCGTGGCGGCGCAAAACCGAACGCCAAGGCATGAAGTTCCTCCGTTCCCCTGCAGTGCATCATATCACTCCCGATGCGCTAGGTATCGTTGAATACGCCGAACGCCACAATCGCACCGATGAGTTGGCACCGCCGTATTCGCAACCGTCAACGCAACTTTTTTGGGAGTATTGTTGTAATGGGTTGAAGGAAATCGCCAAACATCTGAACTATTATCAATTTAATGTGGCGAAATTGCGGTGGGACAAAGGGGCAGGGAAATATCCGTTTCGTCTGATTTCAACGGAGAATGTTGGGTTCCGGAGCAGCCATGTTATCCTCGCCATCGGGGCTGATGATTGCTATTATGTGCCACCGGCATTTGTGCCCTGGCAACAGCGATGGCCAGAGAGAATTGTGCACGCGGCGCAGTTTTCGGTGAGCCCAGACAAGAGCGAGGGACAGGTTTTAACCGCGCTACCGACTGAGAAACAGAAGATTGCTATTGTCGGTGGGGGATTGACAGCCGGCACGCTGGCGAGGTGCCTCAGCGAACGTGGACACGAAGTCGTGTTAATTGCGCGAAAACAACTGAAAACGGAACAGTTCGATTTTCCACCGATATGGCTGGGACCGAAAGCACTCGCTGAATTTGCAAGCGAACCAGACTTTCAGCAACGATATGAAACGGTTCAACAAGTCAGGCGTGAAGGAAGCATCACGCCGGATGTTGCCGAGGCACTCAAGGATGCGCCGCGCATCACTATCCATACCGACACTTGTATCCGCAACATCACGGAAGAGCCCGGGCAAATGCTACGTCTACACCTTGAAGGTTCAGGCAGATTTCAAAAGCGCGAGGATACCGTCGTCAACGTTGCTGGCGTTATCCTCGCGACCGGGTATCGATTTAACCTCCGGCGGTATCCCTTTTTGGCGGAATTGATTGCGCAGCATGAGGTGCCGCTTGTGTGCGGATTACCGAAACTTGATGAAAATTTGCAACTGTCGCCTGTCGCTAATCTGTTTGGGACAGGCTCTATTGCACAGTTGCAACTAGGGCCGGCGGCGGGTAATATCGCCGGCGCAAGTTTGGCGTATGAACGCCTTCGCGAGAAGATTTTGCCGCAATTCGTCTGAATCTTGTGAGGGTGTTTCATAAATCGCCCAACATCGCGGGGGACAGGCCCCCGAGCTACGGTGAAAAATGGGGAATTGCCGGTGGGCCCCTATCACAATGCCCTCTTGGTAGGAGAGACCTCCCGGTCTCGATGCGTTTTGTTGATGTGCCTATCGGGACAAGGATGTCCCTCCTACCGGAACATCACTTGCATTGAGACTGCGATACCATGCTCGCGAGGATGCCGAGGATTTTATCACACTGCCGAATCGGGTAGAGCTCCATATCAATGTGCAGACACCTCTCCGCCAATTTGAGGAATTTCCAATCTATGCCTGTTGTTGAGCAGCCATAAACCGATGAAATCTCATTCCCTTTTTCCGCGTTAAAGCGTTGGGCGGCAATCATTTCTGCAGCACACTGCCCAAGTCCAAGCGTGAGATCATCCTTCTTCGCTTCAACCAAAGCGATAACAGGGGCCTGCAACAAATGCTGGACAGGCGACAGGCTAACCAAAAAATCGCATACCCCAGTCAATTCGCTATCCGCATCAACGCTGAAGTCAATCCCCGAAAAAAGGCTGATGCGCCGGCCTGTTTGCTCTCGGAACTCAACCAGAACCGGTGCCACTATCAATTCAGACTTCGCCTTTTCTGTGTTAATTGCACTCGCTAACTGCACATTTCTCGCCAAATCTGCAGTGAAATGAGGCCGCAATGCCACCGGTTCTATTTCAGCGAAAAGGTTCGCAGACTCGGTGATTTCCAACTGGAACCTTGTCACTACAGTCTCCAAGGTAAAGTGAGGGTATTTCATAACTCGTTGTTATCAAAATGGTTTCGTGATACCCCGAACGCTTCCGTTTCCCCGTTAGGAGAGACCTCCCGCTCTCGATTTTTGCTTCCTAGTTTTGATGTGGTTCCTATCGGGACAGGGATGTCCCGCCCCAGGAAAACATCAAGATACCCGTTGTCGTTTGCAAGCGTCTGACACAAACAGGGCAGGCGCAGGCGCGCCTGAACTACAGACAGCGCGTACCCGAATAGGTCAAGAGAAGGCACGCCTTACCTCATCGAGACCAGGAGGTTTCTCCTACCGTGGGCAATCGGGACAAGGATGTCCCTCCTACCCAGAAGGCAATCGAGACCGGGAGGTCTCTCCTACCGGCCCCGACTTAACGACTAGCGCGTGAGTGCATACGCGACGACGTTTATGCCCTGCCTGAATGCCCAATTCCGTTGTTCGTCGCCGCCGGGACTGCACGGCCGCCCTTCCCACGCACAGTTGAGATCGCTTGGACAAAAGTAGACCATCACCCGGTCTCCGTCCATGATGGCCTCGTCCGCGTCGCAGACTCCGGGGATGAGTTTATCGCCGCCCATGTATTCGTCATGTTCGTAGAGCGTGTGATAAATCGGATGGTCCATCTCCAATTTCTCAAACTGCTTTTCCGGGTAGACTTGGCGCATCATCTCGATGACATCCGGTCGCAAACCGCCTCTGCCGCCATTAAGACGCGCGTCGCAATCCTCAACGTGCAGGAAACCGCCGCGTTCAAGATACTCGCGAAGTTTTCGCGCCTGCTCCTCTGACAGCCGGATACCCCTGTGCCCCGTCATAAAGAGATAGGGATAGGCGAAGAGCCCGGCATCGTCAATGTCTACGTATTGCGGATGTTCGCGCACCTCCACGTTAATTGAGGTATTCAAGGCGAGCACCTCTGCGAACTTCTTATCGGACTGCCAGTGGTAATAATTGACGATGTTCGTCCACCAATCGCTTTCGCGGTATCTGCGATTGCCGCCGGGGTACTTGAGGCGAACGAAGGTGAACTTCTCCCCAGTCGGATTCATCTCTGGGTAGTGGTGCTCAATGATACCGTAACGGCCGAGGTATCTGTCGCCGCCGGCATCGTAATAGAGCTCCCCGCGGTAACCGAACTGCGCCGCCGCAGTCTGGATTAAACTTCCGCCTGCGATAGCAGAAGCGGCGAGCCCAGCGGCACCTTTGATAAACGAACGCCTTGTGAGGGGTTCCGTCTTCTCTTCAATGGGATTTGGGTTAATTAACATTGCCTTTTCCTCCTATCTAATACGGATTTCCGAGAGTCTGGCAGCATCGAGACCAGGAGGTCTCTCCTACCAAGAGGGCATCGAGACAAGGAGGTCTCTCCTGCCTTTTCCTCCTATCTAATACGGATTTCCGAGGAGCTCAAACGTAACGCTTTGCGCTGCTGCCCCTTGCAACCGTTCGGAAGCGCGGTTGCTTGCAATTGCGCGGATGCGGTGGTTCGCGATGCCGAGGTCGCGGAGGAACTGCGCCGCCGCTGTTGCGCGCTGCACCGCCAACCTCTGATTTGCACCCGGGTCTCCTTCTTGCCGCGTATGTCCAACAACGCGCAGATAATACTGAGGGAACGACTTCAGATCGGCGGCGAGTTGTCGCAAGGCGCGTTCGCTGTTCCGAAGAATTCGCGCATTTCCCCTCCCGAATTGGATCGGTTCAATCTTCATCGCCGCGACAGGCGCGAGCGTATCCCAATTCGCATCTGACAACGGATTCAACGCTTTCTCTGCGCGCACCTCTTCCGATACCGGTGTGCTGCCGATGACAATATCGTCTAAACCGCCGCCTTTTGATGTCAAAACACCGGGATGGAAATTATCGTGGTGTAGCGAGCGCAAAATCCCTTCATAGTAAAGCGAATCGTAATTGCCGGCAACCGGGTCTGCGGCGATAGAATCGGTGCTGACTAGCACCTGCATAATCTTCGCTATCATCGCTTCGAGCCGGTCCGTGCCTTTCGCCGCCTGCCCGGAAATCACGCCGAAATGCGCGTAGTTCTCCATCGTGTTCCGCCACGCAATCCCCTCAACGAGTTTGAGCGTCTCAGTCCGATTCAGCGCATCGCCATACTGCTTGGCATCCGCCTCAATTAGGGAGACTAATCCATCACTTTGGTTATGATAATCGTAGTTTGCCCGCAGATACGCCTGCACGACATGCGTGACGAGTTCGGCGTTCGCGCTCAAAAATTCGCGCTGAACGACCAGCACATCAACGATGTAGCCTTTCAGTTTGGAACTATCCAGCAGCAAATGCACGCCATCGATGGCGAGTGCCTTCGTCACGTAAGGTTCCCAAACGACGTAAGCGTGCGGCTCATCCGGATCGGCGGATTTGAGTTTCTTATAGACTGCCTCTGCACCGTTTGCCTCCACTGCCCAATCTGTCGGGAGACTCGGCAGACTCATCTTGTTTATCATGATGCGTGCCAGCGTCTCACTCGGTGAATCCGGCGTGATGACGATGCGCGCCTGCGGGTGGCTCAAACTCGGAATCTGTGGGACTCCGCGCTGATACGCGACAATCGCATCCGCGCCTTTGGACTCATCAATCACGAGGACAATTGAACCCGGGAACTCGCCGAGGATACTCCCCGCCTTGAGGTAAGCATCAATAGTAAACACTGCCATCTGATGCTTGCCGCTTTTCAGCCCGCGCATTCTCCCCACATAATCCGCTTTATCGTCAACAAAGGTGAGTTTTATCCCGTGCCGGTCCAACAGATTTTTCACGGCTGGCGAACGAAGAATCGCATACCCTGGAAACGAGTCGTGCGCCACTTTCATCTCGTGCGCGTAACGCTGCGTGCTCGTCTCCTTGACGAGGTTGCCGCGCAGCCGCGGCTCAACCACGAACTTATAGACGAGCCCGATTATCCCAATAATAATCAGCCAACTCGCCACCATGATGATTTTGCTCTTTTTCGCAGCAGCATCCATGTCTTATCCCTCAGAACGATTTCGGTTTCCTCGGCACTGTGAACGACAAACAAATATAGGTTCTTGGTAGGAGAGACCTCCCGGTCTCGATTCCCCCCGGTAGGAGAGACCTCCCGGTCTCGATGCAATTCCTGTCCTGACAAGCGTCTGCCAGCGCAAACTACAGAAACTGCATCGAGACTCCCTGCAAGGCAGCTCATCTCCTCCGTCTTAAAACGAAAAATGCGATAATCGCGATGGCAAGAACCGGCAGCCAGGGGAAGTTACCAATTGGGTTGCGCCGCGGCTTTCGGGGTTGTTGTACCGGTGTCGCCGGTGCCACTTGTTGCGATGGCGGCGTTTCACTGGCGCGCATCGCAATAGCCACGTTGCTCGGCGGCGTTGTCAGCCGCTGAATTAAGTCCAAAGCAATTTCGGGTGTCAGCGGCGCGATGTCTTCAAACACTTCTTCGCTACTGACATCCGTTCCGGCATCATCGGTGGTTTCGGCGAGAATCTGTGACACCGCTGCTACCAATTCGCCGGGGTTGTCTGCGCGCCGATAACTATCTACCATCGTGGCTAACATGTGGTCCGTCTTCATATCCACGCCGATGACATCAATGCGGAGTTGCCGTTTGAGGACTTCCGGTGTATACTGCCGAACTTTGCGCGCATCCGATGCCTCGCCATCTGTTACAACTAACAGCCGATAACTTCCGTAGTTATACTGCTTTTCACGCTGTTCCAAGAGGCGATTCGCGCCGAGGCGGATGTATTTTCCGAGGGGCGTGCCGCCACTCGGCCGAGGGCTGTCAATCGCCGCCATCAGCCTCGGCATATCAACCTGTCCTAACGGATACACCCAGTCGTTCCGAACGTTCGCGCCGCTGAAAACCAGCAGGCCGATGTGCGTATCCGCAGGAACTTTCGCCAAGACTTCCCGCAATGCCGCCTTTGCCGCGTCCATCTTGGTCAGCGTCCGGTCGCTGCTAAATCTGTCTTTCATGGAGCCGGAGGCATCCAAGATGACGACGATATTATCGGAGTGGAGTGCATCATCGGCACGACTCATCTGAACGCAAACTAGCACGCTCAGGAAGAGCAGGCACCATAAGTTTCGCTGTCTCATATCCATTCCCTACGGTTTCAGTAGGAGAGACCTCCCGGGCTCGATGTCCCCGTAGGAGAGACCTCCTGGTCTCGATTTTTCGTATCGGGACAGGGATATCCCTCCTACCAGAATCGGGACAGGGATGTCCCTCCTACAGCTCTTGACTCTCGCGAATCCATCAAAAATCGAAATCAGAAACGGCGACTGCCTCCGCCGATACCTTAATCAATGCAAATTCAACTCGGCGATTTTCTGCCGCCTCCGCGGGGCTTGTCGGTTTAGCGATAAGCGGTTCCTTAATCCCCACCCCGACCGGCACGATCTGGTCCGGATCGATGCGTGCATTTTTGCGGCGCGCGTAATCAATAATCGCATCCTTCACCGCTTCACCGCGCTGTTCTGAGAGTTTCAGAGCTGCTTTCATCACCTGATACGGATTTTCAGCGGCGTTCGCGCTATCAAACTTTTTTCGTTCAATGAGACGCATTAAGGCAGCAGTATCCTCAAGGCTGAACGCTTTTCCGTCCATAAAGTATTTGTAATTCCCGCGGCTGCCGGTGCGTTTCAAAACCCCGCTTTGTAGCCCCGATTTCACCAGGACACTCAGCGTTCGCGAAGGATCGCTGTGGCCCTTGATTGCGATAGCGGCGTTGCCGTATTTGGAGGCAAGTTCCACCACCCGGTCGAATTCAGAACGATACTCGTTGCCACTGAAGGTGTCCTGATTCGCCTTGAATTGTATGGTGAAGGAGATAAGCGTCTTTTCGTCCAGCACCGCGTCTTCGTTAAACGTCTCAATTTCGGCGCGCACCACCTCTTTTTTGAACCGCTGCTGCTCAAGTTGCGCCGCGTCATCGACGGTTGTCGTGAGCAAATCCTTAAAGACAGACGCGTTAAAATTCAGATCGGACGGCAACAGCGCGTAGCGTTGCTTGGCGAAACCCCAGTTGACAGCCATGTCCAACCCCGCTTTGTTGAATCCCTCAAAGCCGCTGATGGTATTCCTCGGGTCATTGAAGAAAGCGATGTTGCCGGGTTGTCCGACGAAAGTGCAATCGGCGATGAGCCCGTGCGCGTCTTCCTCTAGCGTGGGAAGCACGTCTCTGCCGTAGATAGTCTGCATCATCGTTAGCAGCGTGATGTATTTCGCGGAACCGCTTGATTCATAAGCCTTTTTCAGGGCGATTACCTCCTCTGCGCCTTTGAGGTACCCGGCGAAGAAGCGTTCGACAAAAGGCTTGTAGGCATCGTAGAAATCCTTGCGGCACGCGTAGACATCGGCGATGGAGCGAGAGAGCGTCGCAGTGCTAACGACGACGTGCGCGCCTTTCACCGTGCCTTCCGCCCCTGTCCCCGTATTCTCCGCACCGCCTGTCAACCCAAGCATATCTGGCGTGATGACGAAGCAGCCAGCGATGGAGGCATCGTTGCGGAAACGTTCCGCGGGCCCCTTCGCGCCAGTCAATTCATCTACCCAGACAATCTGCACATTTGACTTGGTGAGCCGCGCCGAGTTCAGCATATCGTAAAGCATGCCGACGTGCGGGCCGCCCTGTTGAATGGCAATCTTTTTGCCGTTTAAATCAGCAATCCTCCGAATGTTGGCCCGCCCGACAAAATGGTCTCCTGCAGACCAGGTGAGTTGTCCAAACACAACCGGTTTAGTCCGCGCATCGCGTCCGATCGCTTCACTCGCTTGCGCTATCATCCGAAACGTCCCGCGCAGGAAAGGGGATTTGCCGGCGAGATAATCGCGTACCTGCTGCTGGAAATCGTCGCCCGGCACCAATTTCAGATTCATGCCTATCTCTTCCATGATGGTTCCCTGTTGCGTCGTCAGTCCACCGTTGGCGTGGAAGAGTGCGGCTTCGCCGCCCCAGGTAATATAAGGCACGACAAGCGGTGCAATCGCTGTTACCTCTTTGATGGTAACGGGCCCGACTGCATCGGCGAAACGTTGCTGTGCATCTGCCCGCGGCACAAAAATCAGGATGAACAAGCATATCAATAACGTGGCATTTCTTTTCATTAGTTTTTTTCTCCTCATTTCTCCTCATTGGGGTGAGTCTATTTTTATTTTACCATAACAGGTTGGAAAATGTCCAGTTAATTGAGGGTATTTCATAAATGGTTGAAAAACGTCAGGAGATGGGGTATCCCAGCATGAAGAACCAACAACATTTTAGGATACACCCCATGAACTCTCCTCACATGCATTAGTATATCATATTGCTTTTTTCTTTGCTAGTTGATTTTTTTACTACCCGGAACCCATCCCGGCCCCCGCGCGACGGTAAAAAAAACGTGCTGCTTACCGTAGGGCGAGGGCCTGTCCCTCGCCATGCCTCGATCGGGAGGGAAATGGCCTTGGTTGGCGTGTGGTTTTCGCGCAGGTCGAGTGATCGCGGGGGACAGGCCCCCGCGCTACGGTATGCCAGGCCATCTCCTTTCACCGTAGGGCGAGGGCCTGTCCCTCGCCGTGCCTCGATCTACACGGGAAACGGCTTTGGGCGGCGTGCGTTTTTCGCGCAAGTCGAACGCTCGCGGGGGACAGGCCCCCGCGCTACGGGCCAGGAAGGATTCTCCTTGTCATGCGCCGTTCGGGAACAGGCGAGCCCGAACTACGGTCTTCTCAAGGTCCTTTAGGTCCTTAATGTCTATAGTATACTTAATGTTTTCTGCGGCGTTACGTGTGCTGCACATTAAGGACCTAAAGGACCTTAGTGTTTTTTTTGGTCGGTGGGATACTATAGACATGCAGGACCTAAAGGACCTGAAGAGATTTTTTTCACGAGTGTGATCGCGGGGGACAGGCCCCCGCGCTACGGTTAGTGGACCGCCTCCGTTTACCGTAGGGCGAGGGCCTGTCCCTCGCCGTGCCTCGGTCGGAACGGGAAAACGGCTTTGGGCGGCGTGCGGTTTTCGCGCAGGTCGAGTGATCGCGGGGGAAACCCGCTCGCCTGCGCGTGTGGCATGCGAGGGCCCCCGCGCTACGGGCCAGGAAAGGGTTCGCCTTTCCATGCGCCTGTTCGGGATCAGGCGAGCCCGAACTACGGTCACTGCGGCACGCGAGCGATCGCGGGGGACAGGCCCCCGCGCTACGGAATAATCTTGCGAATCGTGAAAATCGTGTAAATCCTGCTCCTCTCTGGCGAATCTTGGAAATCGTGTAAATCTTGCTCCTCTCTGGCGAATCGTGAAAATCCTGCTCAAATATATAACCCACGCTCGCCGATACAGAGAGTTCTCCCTGGTTATCAAGATTCTCCAATCACGGTCTGGGCATCGGCTTTGAACTCTTCGCCTTTCCCCACGTGGTGGTGAGCAACCGCGGTTGCGGCGCGACCGGCAGTGCCGCCGGATCGAACCAATCCGCATCGAAATTGGAACCCTCGAAAGTGAGTTGTTCAACAACACCGCCACCTAAAGCAACCTTGAAAAGTTGGAGCTCATTGCCAACGAGTTGATGATAAATCAAGTCATCTCCCCGTGGAGACCAGGTTGGTTCGGACGTTTTCGTGCCATCCAAGGCGACAATCTGTTTTAACCCGTTCCCATCGCGATTGATGGAATAGATGGTAGTCTGGATATCAACCGGTTTCCCTTCTCCTTTGATGACAACTCCTTGCTTGTCGCCAGCTTTTAGGGCATCGCGTGCCTCTTCTGCCTTGTCGGCGATGAAATCGAATAACTCTAGCCGAGTAAAGGCGAGTTGCGTGCCATCGGGACTCCACGCCAAGTCCATGGCGACGGCACCTTTCATAGGGGCAATTACCTCCTCCACCTGAGTCTCTACGTTGATGGCGCGAATCTCGCCGTTTGCCCCAACAAAAGCAATCTCGGTTCCACCGGGAGACCAGGTAGGAAAGCTGCCATCTGCTAACGGCTCTTCACGTGCTCCCTCAATAGCGGCGATGTAGAGCCTCGTCACTTTTTTGTCTTTCTGATTGAGACTGCCGCGCACGTAGGCGATGCGTTTTCCATCGGGTGCCCACGTCGGATGTTGTCTCACATCCCATTGCCGGAAAACGCGTCTGGTGTTTCGTCCATCCGCGTTCATGAGATAGAGATCGAGAAAGCCATCGCGGTCGGACGTGAAAAGGATGTGCCTTCCTGTCGGAGACCAGGTGGGGTGGTAGTTGTTTCCATCCAAATGAGTCAAACCCTCCGGCTCAGTGCCATCGGGATTCATCAGATAAATGTCCCATGCACCATCGCGATTTGAGGAGAACACGATTTTGGCAGTTGCCGGGGCTCTAGCAAGGCTTACCGCAACGCTGGCGAGCATCAGTACCAAACTGAGCGCGCCAAAATATGAAAAATGCATCCGTTTCATCGTCAATTTCTCCTGATTCAAATGAGGGGGTTTCATAACTCGTTGTAAAATGTCAGGAGATGAGGTATCCTAGCATGAAGAACCAACAACATTTTAGGCGACATCCCGTGAAGTTTCCTGACATACATTAGTATATCACATTGCTTTTTTCTTTGCTAGTTGATTTTTTTTGCCATCCAGAACCCATCCCGGCCCCCGCGCGACGGTAAAAAAAACGTGCTGCTTACCGTAGGGCGAGGGCCTGTCCCTCGCCATGCCTAGGTCGGAACGAGAAACGGCCTTGGCCAGTGGACGATTTTCGCGCAGGTCGAACGATCGCGGGGGACAGGCCCCCGCGCTACGGTTTGCAAGGCCGTCTCCGTTTTACCGTAGGGCGAGGGCCTGTCCCTCGCCGTGCCTCGATCGGGAGGGAAATGGCCTTAGTTGGCGTGCGTTTTTCGCGCGGGTCGGGCGATCGCGGGGGACAGGCCCCCGCGCTACGGGCCAGGAAGGGGTTCTCCTCGCTATGCACCGTTCGGGATCAGGCGCTCCCGAACTACGGTCTCCAGCTCCAATCTTGCGAATCGTGATAATCGTGTAAATCCTGCTCCTCTCTGGCTAATCCTGGAAATCTTGAAAATCCTGCTCAAAATCCTGCTCATCATTAATCTTGACATCTTTCCTGGAATATGATATTATATCTATAATATCACGCGTGCATCGTTAAATCACGCGGATTTTGTTAATAGGGAGGCAAAATATGTTTGGAGGTCTTGGTCCTTGGGAACTATTAATTGTGTTAGCCATCGTGCTACTCATCTTCGGTGGGAAACGCCTACCAGACCTGGCGCGTGGACTCGGGAAGAGTATCAGTAACTTTAAGTCCGGCCTCAACGAAGAACCCGATGAGGCT
This sequence comes from Candidatus Poribacteria bacterium, assembly GCA_965242965.1. Taxonomy (GTDB): domain Bacteria; phylum Poribacteria; class WGA-4E; order WGA-4E; family WGA-3G; genus AGPOR5. The sequence goes on from OZ251518.1 coordinate 1,233,693, forward strand.
GATACCGATACTGCAACGACTCGCGAGAAAGAACCGCCGCAGAAGAAGCAGTCGAGTTAAGAAGCAACCCGCGAATTCGTTCCTTGTAGGCACGCTTTCAAAGCGTGCCTAGCGGAAATCCTAAAGGGAGAAAAAATGAACGACACATTGCCCGATTTCCTTCAGAAGGTCATCGACGAATATCCGGAAGTCTGGCAGGCGTATCAGGCTCTAGGCGAGGCTTGCAGCAACGCCGGACCTCTTGACGCGAAGACATCACGACTCGTGAAACTCGCTTTGGCCATTGGCGCGAAATCGGAGGGCGCGGTGCATTCGCACGCACGCCGTGCCCTCCGCGAAGGAGTAACACCCGAAGAATTACAACAAGTAGCGATGCTGGCGGTGACTTCCATCGGCTGGTCCTCGAGTATGGCCGCGCTTGCTTGGATTCGGGATGTTACGGAAAAAGAGAAGCGGTAGGAGGGACATCCTTGTCCCGATAAGAACGGTCTCTTTCACCGTAGAGGGCCCTCGCAGGTTTTCCTCGCCATGCAGCGATCACGGGGGCATTGTATCGTGGTTAAAGAAACGTTAATCCGGCCTGTCCCTCGCCATGCAATGATCGCGGGGGACAGGCCCCCGCGCTACGGTACTAAGAACGGTCGTTTTCACCGTAGGGCGAGGGCCTGTCCCTCGCCATGCAATGATCGCGGGCGGGCATTGTATCGTGCAGCGATCGCGGGGGACAGGCCCCCGCGCTACGAATACGAAAAATCGGGACAGGGCGGTTTTTTCCTACATTGACAACAGCAGATTAGCGCGCACGAGGGGCAACATGAACCCACTGAAATTCCTGAAAAATCGCATTGAGAGGCTATTTTACAACGCCTATCAAAAACGGTTGGAGACAGAAGCGAATGCGTGGAACATTCCGCGCCACATCGGCATCATCCTTGATGGAAATCGCCGCTACGCCAAAGCGAGTGGGCTTGAGGACGTTATCAAGGGACACTACGAAGGCGCGAATAAACTGGAAGAGGTGCTTCATTGGTGCGATGAACTCGGCGTGGAGATCTTCTCGATTTGGATTTTCTCGTTGGATAACTTCAAGCGCGCCGAACAGGAAGTGGAAGGCATCCTCGGCCTGATCGAACGGAAAATGCGGGAGTTGGTTACCATTGAAGGACTCCACGCAAACCAAATCAAGGTGCGGGCAATGGGACAAATCGAACTGCTCCCACCGAGTCTGCAAGAGGCAATCCGAGATGCAGAGGTTGCAACGCAACATTATGACAAATTTATCCTTAACGTCGCTGTCGCTTATGGCGGCAGAGAGGAAATTGTCGAGGCGTTTCGGGGGCATCTTAACGCAGAAGCGGCGAAGGGCAAAGACGTTGCCCAAATCGCAGATGAACTGAGCGTTGACAAAATCGCGCCGCATCTGTATACATCAAATCTGCCAGACCCCGAGTTAATCATCCGCACGAGCGGCGAGGTGCGGTTATCGGGTTTTCTGCTGTGGCAGAGCGTCTATTCGGAGTTCTATTTTTGTGATACGTATTGGCCATCGTTTCGGAAGATAGACTTTCTGCGTGCTTTGCGGGCTTATAGCCAACGCAAGCGGCGGTTTGGGCAATAATCCGAGGCGGCGCGTGTCTTGGCCCTAATTATCCTCAGGGTGTTTCATAAATCCGTTTCGGTAGTTATTCCCCCTTGGGCAGCGAATACGGATAGAAAAGCGGGGGGCGCATCGGGCCACCTCTGTAGTTCGGGATCGCCCGATCCCGAACGGGTCAGGATCAGGCGATCCTGACCTACAGGAGTGATGAGGTTTGATAGCAAAACGCATGGCGAGGGCCTGTCCCTCGCCCTACGGGAAGGGACGGCGTTTTTTTCACCGCAGCGCGGGGCCTGTCCCCGCGACGTTGAGCGATTTATGAAACACCCTCAATTATCTTCAGTAGTTTGGGCTCGCCTGAGCCCGAACAGTGAAACCGATGTTCAAGGAAACATTATGGAAAACACCCGAAAATCGTTAGTCAGTTTAATGGTTTTGGTGCTGCTGTTATTCTGTGGGAGCACCGTTGTCAATGCCCAAACCCCGGAGAAGATTGCCGAAAAAGCGTTGGGCTCCACGGTGATTTTGACAATGCAACACGCCGATGGTAAAGGTTCATTGGGCAGTGGGTTTTTCGTTGCAGATGGGCAGATTGCCACTAACTATCACGTTATCAAAGGGGCTGTGAAGGGCACCGCGAAACTGGTCGGTGGGGGAGCAGCCTTTAATATTGAAGGGCATACCGCTATTGATGAAGAACGCGATTTAGCAGTATTAAAAGTCACGACGCTTCGCGCGCCGCCCCTTTCGCTTGGCGATAGCGACACCGTTAAAGTTGGCGAAACTGTCTACGCCGTAGGTAACCCACGAGGATTGGAAGGCACGTTCTCGCAGGGTATCATTAGTAGCATCCGGCATGAAGGGAATACGGCGGTGCGTGGCAAGGTCCTCCAGATTACTGCACCGATTTCTCCGGGAAGCAGCGGCGGTGCAGTGCTAAACAGCAACGGAAAAGTCATTGGCATCGCTGTCGCGACTATCGTTAACGGACAGAATCTCAATTTCGCTATTCCCTCAAACTATCTTAAAGCACTGCTTGTGCAGGCTGGGGCAGCGAAATCTTTGGCAGCGGACGCGCCCTCTGACGTGCAACGCTTCTTGTTAGAGCTGTTTATCCTGGGCGTATCTGCCTTCATTGTCATACAGATTTTACCACTCGCAAAAGTTAAAGGGGGTTCAACAACGTTGGGGGTTTCCATCGTCTTTGGGCTCCTCCAAACCCTCTTGTCAGGAATCCTAACGCTCTTTGTCGTGCCGGTGATAATTCTAGCGTTAGGGCTTGCAGACATCGTCATTAATGCCGTGCTGCTCTGGTTTACGAATAAACTGTTTCGTGGGTTTGAAATGAACGGATTTTTCAAAACCATTTTCACGGCGGTGCTCATTGCTGGCGTTGAAAGGGCGTTAAATTGGCTCATCGCCGGTGCTTAAGCACACGACATTATAGAACGTGGTTCCGATCGAAAACTGAACGATTCTTATAGCTAGGAGAACTCTATGCGATTTGGAATTTGTACCGGGTTAGAAAACGTCAATCGGCTCGCAGAAGCCGGGTATGACTACATTGAATTGGGCGTGCAACGCGCGCTCATCCCAGAAGCGGACGAAACCGAGTTTCAGAAGATTCGCGAACAGGTGGCAGCGGCACCGTTAACGCCGGAGGCATACGCCGGGTTCATTCCGGGTGAACTGCGCGTGACTGGCGATAACGTCGACTTCCCGCGTCTCTCTCGCTATGTTGAGACAGCGTGCCGGAGAGGACGCGAACTTGGCGGCGAAGTTATCGTCTACGGAAGTGCCGCTTCGCGGAGCATCGCGGAAGGCTACTCACGCGAACGTGCGTTGGCACAGATCGCCGAATTCCTTGATATGGCTGCGGACCACGGTGAAGCGCACGGCATGACTATCGTCGTTGAACCTATCTGCAGCAGGGAAGGAAATATCCTTCGCACTGTCGCAGATGGACTCGCCATGGCGAAGCGTGTTAACCGTCCCGCTGTCAGGGCACTCGCCGACCTTTACCACGTCTGGCAGGAAAATGAACCGATGCAAAACATCCTCGATGCCGCGGAATGGCTGGCGCACGTGCATATTGCCGAACCGGTCAAGCGTTCCTACCCCGGCAACGACGATTTTGATTTCACCGATTTCTTCACGGCACTCAAGAAGGCTGGCTACGATGGCCGCGTCTCGTGTGAGTGCAAGTTTGACGATTTTGAGACAGATATAGAGACGGCGTTGCGAACGATGAAAAGTTATGTCTAAATTCGCTCATGTTACCGTGGGTTGAGGGCCTGTCTCAACACGCCGCGACAGAACGTAGGTTGCGGGCCTGTCCCGCAACACGCCGAGACAGAACATAGGTTGCATATCTGTCTTCAACATGAGTCTCTCATGTTCCCGTAGGTTGCGGGCCTGTCCCGCAACATTGCTGTAGAGACCAGAGACCGTAGTTCGGGATCGCCTGATCCCGAACGGGCCCGTCCCGCAACATTGCCGCTGTAACGGATAATTTCGATTAAAACAGGCACGGCGAGGGACAGGCCCTCGCCCTACGGTAAGAGATAACAAATAGCAGGGAGGTGGGTTTTATCCTTACTCGCGAACAAGGCAGAGTTATCCGTGCACGAACAGGATTTTATGACGTTCAACACGGAGAACTCGTCTTGCGATGCACGCTCCGAGGCACACTCAAACGAAAACACCGCACCGAAACCGGACGCAGAATCTACGCAGACCCGGGTGCTGTCGGCGATGAAGTGCTTTTCTCGCAAATCGATGATGAAGAAGGCGTGGTAGAAGATATCCTACCGCGCCGGACGAAGTTCTCGCGGCAATACGCAGGGAGGCACGGGGACATCGAACAGGTCATCGTGGCGAACGCGCATCAAATCGTCGCTGTCGTCTCAACGCTGATGCCGCCGATGAATTTCAGGACGCTGGACCGGTTCCTCATTCTGGCGGAAGCCGGGGACATGGAAGCAGTCATCTGCCTCAATAAGATGGATTTGGTGGACGTTGCCCAACGGCGTGAACTCGCCGAACTTTTCAGCAATTATGAGCGACTCGGTTATCGCGTCATTCACACCAGTGCCTCCATTCCTGAAGGACTTGACATTCTTCAGGAAGTGTTGCGAGATAAATTTAGCGTCATCGTCGGTGCATCCGGCGTGGGGAAATCGAGTCTGCTGAACGCCATCCAACCGAATTTAGGATTGCGCACGGGTGAAGTCGGCGAGAAGACGCAGAAGGGCCGCCACACGACAACGCTGGTTGAGTTGTTCGCGCTGGATATCGGCGGCGAAGTTGCCGATACACCCGGCATCCGTGAAGTCGGGCTGTGGGGGGTTGACACGGAGAATCTCGAATACTATTTTCCAGAGATGGAGCCTTACCTCGGGACGTGTAAATATAACGATTGCGCGCACGTGAGTGAACCGGATTGTGCAGTGCAGGATGCAGTGGAAACCGGCGACATCCATCCCGAACGCTATCGGAGTTATGTCGTGCTGCGGACAGGGGATGATGCAGTTTCCTAAATTCCCCTCTGTAGTTTGAGATCGCCTGTTTCCTAAATTCCCCTCTGTAGTTTGAGATCGCCTGATCTCAAATAGGTAGGGATCGGGCGATCCCTACCTACAGATAGACTTTGGCCCGTAGCGCGGGGGCCTGTCCCCCGCGAGCGTCTCGGTTACCGTAGCGCGGGGGCCTGTCCCCCGCAATCGTTACATGGCGAGGGACAGGCCCCGGTTCAGCGTAGGCATAGCGCGCACGACTCTCCCCGCGATCGGTGCATGGCGAGGGACAGGCCCTCGCCCTACGGTGAAACGGATGCCCAGAGCCCGTAGCGCGGGGCCTGTCCCCCGCGAACGTTGCCCTACGCTGCAAAACGGAGGCACTCCCTACCTCTACACCGACCGGTGCCCCGCATACCCACGCGGGTTTTCAAACGCATCTACCCACAGATGACACCACTCGCCGTGGTCCTTCAGGACAGTATCGGGATTTTTGCGGCTGCGCACGACAAAATCGGGATGCGCTGTCCGGCCGGTGTGATGTCCTGTCGGCTGATAGCGAAGATCCAATGACCAGCGACACCGGTCGGAGGTATTCGGCTGTGAACGGTGCGGCGTAAACCGGCTCAATAAAACAAGATCACCGCGGTAACATTCCAACATCAGCGGTTCAACGTCGGGCATGAGCTCCGGTTTTATCATCGTGCCGCCCTCTTTCTGATGGACGAGGTAACCCTTTTCTTCGGTGGTGCCGGGCAGTGCTTGGAGGCATCCCATCTCCACCGTGCTATCGCCGAGCGGCAGCCAGCACGTTACGATATTGGAACTTTCTGCTTCTGGCATCATGACGCCGGCATCTTGGTGCCACGGGACACCGCCTGCCCAACTCGCATTGCCGTCTATCACAGGCGGTTTTGCTCGCAGATGCTGGATAGGGTTGCAGGTAATCTCCGATCCGACGATGCCTTCAATGACATCTAACAGATTGTCATTTCTGAGGAATTCAAAGATTGCCTTGCCGCGGTAGTGCATGATGTCCAGTCCGCCAGCCATCTCGTCCGCCTGCGCGAGCAGTTTCGCGAACCGCAGGTCGAACGGTTCATCTTCATAGAGGTTCTCGATCTTTCCTTCCTGCTGCAGTGCGGTGGCCCGTTCTGATATCCAGTCAGAGATTTCGTCAATGACAGGCTGCAGGTCTGCGTCAGTCAGCGCATTTTTGACGATTAGCACGCCTTGGGTCTGGAAGGTATTGCATTGTTGTTGCGTCAGTTTCATAAAGCGTCTCCTTTTTTTGAGGATTGGGAGGGCTCTCCTACATTCATTGGAAAATATGATAGCATAGTGGGTGGAATTTTTCAACAAAAAACGTCACATTCTATCGTAGGGCGAGGGCCCTCGGATGCCACACGCGCACGCGAGCGGGTTTCCCTCGCCATGCAGCGCTCGCGGGGGACAGGCCCCCGCGCTACGGGCTCTGGGCATCCGTTTCACCGTAGGGCGCGGGGTTTGCGATCCGTAGTTCGGGATCGCCTGATCCCGAACGGGCATCTGTTTCACCGAACGTTCGCGGGGGACAGGCCCCCGCGCTACGGCCTCGGAGCATCCGTTTTATCGTAGGGCGAGGGCCTGTCCCTCGCCATGCTGCAAGTGCCAGTTTTCTCTCTCTATAGGTAAGGATTGCCTAATCCTTACCTGTTTGAGATCAGGCGATCTCAAACTACAGATGAGGAAAACTAAGTCGCTCTGTGGTTTTTTGCAAAAAACTTGACAAAAAATTGCAAATAGCGTAAAATTACCCTCAATCGCGCGGAAAACGCGCGCAAATTGCCGAAAAATTAAAAAAGTTTGACATTTTTCTCGATTTTTGCTAAAATTCGCAGAAATGTCGTGGAAAAGTCATTTTTTTTCATATTTTTGGAGAAAAATGTTGACAAAAAAATGCGAAATTTGCTAAAATAAAACCAGTTTTGGAATTTTTGGCGATTTTTCGCAGAAAAATGTTGACATGATTTGCAAAATTATGTATAATTTTGGCAAAACGTAGTGGTAGGAGCGACTTCCGAATCGCGACTCACCACATTTCGCAAACCTGACAGAACGAGGAACGACAAAGTGAACCAGCGAAATATGAATCTCATGACTAAAAAGGTCGCGGATGACCTGCACGGGCCTCGCGGGACGCAGCACATTCGGTGTGCGTTCGGCCCCTTCGTCGCGCCGTCACGAGTTCCTATCTGTCTTGATACCGAAAAAGTAGATTCCCCCCCCCCCTACAGCCGCAGGGGTTGATGGGTTTTCACCTGACAGCATCGGGCACTTTCGCCCGTGTCTTGTCTTTAATCCCGCACGCGTTCATCGCGTTGCGGGCTATGTTTGTTGCATTGGGACTGTCCCGATGCATGTTTTCCCTGCCATATTTCCGGTTGCATTCGCTTCCGTTGTTATCTCCTCTGTTGCTCTCTGTCGTTTCAGTCGGATATTTCCGCGCGCTGCCTGTGTTTGGGGCGGCGTGGTTGCGCGCGTTCGCTGCGCGTCCTCGCGGAGAAACGTTGAGAAGGAAAGCGATGGTGACTGGGCGTTGGCAGGTGTTTTTAACTCGGTTCCGGGCAAAACACCTGATAGAGGGTTATGCCGAAAAATCCTGTCTACACAATCATTAACAATGGAACAGGCAGGCACAACTGCCTGCCACCGACAACTCTGAAAACGAAAGGACGCACGCATGAACCGATACCGAACTCTCTGCATCACTGTACTACTAGCAGCACTCGTCTGCTTCACAATCGGATGCCAGGCTGGGAAGAAGAATAGCGACGAAATCCCAAAGCCGCCGGAACCGAAATATCGCACCGACACCGTGCTGCTCATTGAATCCGATGGCTACGGCTATCTCGCGCGGGTGACAGAAGATACGCCGCCGGATGCAAAGGAAGTGCCAGTCAAATTCTTCTCCGCGGCACTTGAAAAGAAGGTTGGCAATGCTGTCGCGTCCGAGAACATTCTGACAGCCCGAGAGGAACCGCCAGATGGCTGGGCATCGCGCCCCGTGTCAATTGACTACTTCAACGGCATCACGTGGAAACACCAAATGAATGTGCTGGAGTTGGAGGACGGCTATCTCCTACCTGAAGAGGTCAAGGGCAAACGGCGTGTGGAATTCGCGAACGTCCGTGTCCCCATCGCCGTGCATTGAAACCACAGGAGAGCCCTCACAGGCGCGGCGCGCGCTAACAAAAGGAGACAATATCATGAACCGATATCAAATCATTTTCGCATTCACCGCTGTGTTGCTAGGGATTTTCCTCTGTTTCACAATCGGCTGTCAGCCGGACAAGAATAACGATGAAAAGCCGGTAGAAAAGCCGCCGGAACCACCACCGGAACCGCCGGAGGAACCACCGCCGGAGGAAAAGCCACCGGAACCACCGCCGGAGGAAAAGCCGCCGGAGGAAAAGCCACCGGAACCACCGCCGGAGGAAAAGCCGGAGGAACCACCGCCGGAGGAACCACCGGAGGAACCACCGCCGGAGGAACCACCGCCGGAGGAACCACCGCCGGAGGAAAAGCCACCGGAGGAAAAGCCACCGGAACCGCTCTACAAAACTGGTACCGTGCTGCTCATTGAATCCGATGACTACGGCTACCTTGCGCGGGTGACAGAAGATACACTGCCCGATGCAACGGAAGTGCCAGTCAAATTTTTCTCGGCGGAGGTCCGGAAGAAAGCCGGGGACACCGTCAAGCCAGAGGATATTCTAAGGATTCGAGAGGAACCCCCAGATGGCTGGGCATCGCGCCCCATCGCCTTGGAGTACTTTGATGGTGCCACTTGGAAGCATCAAATGGATGTGCTTGAGTTGAAGGACGGCTATCTCCTACCTGAAGGAGTCAAAGGAGAGCGGCGGGTGGAATTCGCGAATGTCCGCGTCCCCATCGCCGTGCATTGAATAGGAGAAAACAACGATGCACCTTGATAAATACCGCTACCAACGTTTGGCAGCATCACCGACGTTACTTTTGATAGCACTCGCTATCGCTATCGTGCTCAGCGGTGCCTTCGCGGCGACTGCAGACGCACAGACGGTGCACGCGCTACTCGTTATCATGGACGATGACCTGGACATCGCGATCAGCGTCGGGCAAAACCGTAAGCGCGTGAGGAACTTCTTCGACCGCCTCCCCGGCACGAAACTTGAAATCTACAGTGCTGAGGACATGAGAAAAGCGAACGAACTCAGGCCGCAGCATATCCTTGATTGGATCCAGCGGTGTCCCGCTGGCGCGCAAGACACTATCTTTGTTTACTACAGTGGCCATGGATACAGCGACGACCTCCACAAACGGCACTACCTCAGCCTCCGCCTCCACAATCCCGCGTTTTCGGTGAGGCGGAGCGATCTCGCAGACGCGCTCAAAAAGAAACCGTGCCGCTTGAAGATGCTGGTCACTGATGCATGTAGCAACTTTTTGGACACGCAACTTGCTGCGAGCGTGAAACAATATGCCGCCTTGCAATCCAAAGCGCAACTCTATGCCAAGAATCTCTTCCTCCAGCATGAAGGATTCCTTGACATCAACGCCGCATCACCTGGGCATTTTGCACTCGGCAGCAACGACATCGGCGGGTTCTTTACCACTGCGCTCATCACGAGCAGCTTCACCGCCGAATCAGACACAAACGGCGACCGGTTCCTCTCTTGGAAAGAAGTCTTCGCCAAGTGTAAAACCGAAACGGAGAATCTGTTCCAGCAGGCACTCCCCGAAATTCGGAGCAACCCAACAGTCTTCCTACAAATGGAAGAAGCTAGACAGACAACCCAAGTGCCGCACAATTACGAACCGCTACCAACGCGCAGCGGGACTACGGCACCGAGACTTCCCACAACTGCCGCAAAAATTGTTGGCAACGATGGCGCAGAAATGGTGCTCATCCCCGCCGGCGAGTTTCAGATGGGCAGCAACAACGGCGATGAAGATGAAAAACCCGTGCATACCGTCTACGTGGATGCGTTCTACATGGATGTCTACGAGGTGACGAACGCGCAGTTCAAGGCGTTTGTCGATGTCAATCCGCAGTGGCAGAAAGACCAGATTTCAACAAACTACCACGATGGAGATTACCTCAATCCCTGGTCTGGTAACAGTTATCCGGTTGGAAAAGGTAACCACCCCGTGACGTATGTGAGTTGGTATGCGGCGATGGCGTATGCGGAGTGGGCAGGGAAACGGCTGCCGACGGAGGCGGAGTGGGAGAAAGCGGCGCGCGGCGGGTTGCAAGGACAGAAGTATCCGTGGGGCAATGGGATTGATGCAGGTCAGGCAAATTACAGACAGAATCTTGGGGGCACCACGGCGGTTGGGAGTTATGGTGCGAATGGGTATGGGTTATATGATATGGCTGGCAATGTGTGGGAGTGGTGTGTTGATACGTATAAAGCGGATTTCTATAAGGTTGCGCCGCCTCGGAATCCTGCTTATCTGACAGATCAGACCAACACCTCGCGCGTGTTGCGCGGCGGCAGTTGGTTCAATACAGCGCGGTACTTGCGCGTCGCCGATCGCGGCAGGGGTTCGCCGACGGGCTCGTACTCGTACGACGGTTTTCGTTGCGCGAGGGCTGTTACGCCTTGAATCTTAACTCCCTTACCCCTTCTGATCGGTTTACCGATCAGACCGTTATGAAAAAGGGGTATATATTAGACCTAACGGCCGGCCCGGTGCCTCTTTTTCGTCGAGAAATCCGCTTACTATGCGGTTTCATTCTACGAACAACTTTTGTGGGCGCGGTCTTTTCAATATGGAGATGAGACGCATCAACGTTATTTGGTAGTTAACCGAGGGTGTTTCATAAATCGTTCAACGTCGCGGTGACAGGCCCCTGCTACGGTGAAGAAACGCCTCCTTTTCACGTAGGGCGAGGGCCTGTCCCTCGCCATGCACAGGTCTGCGCAGCAACCATCCGTAGTCTCTGGGCTGCGGGCGTTTTCCGCAGCGGGTGAGAGATCGCGGGGGACAGGCCCCCGCGCTACGGGAAACAACGTCTCTTAGGTCCGTAGGACCTTAATGTCTATAGTTCGCTCGCCTGCGAAGAACCTTAATAAACGGCACGACACGTATTTCTATAGACATGTAGGTCCTACGGACCTAAAGAGGCATCCCTAACGGAGTTATGAAACACCCTCAGTTAACCCGGTAGGCGAGACCTCCTGGTCTCGACGGTTTTCGGACGAGTCTCGGTGGTTTTCGTCATCCATCAAGACTGGGAGAACGACACGGGGCGATGCCGTTCTATAGGTAGGTATCACTCCATGCCAACCTCTCCTACCGGTCGAAACGAATGGAGGGATTGCCAGGGAAGTGATGAACTGGCAATCTTCCTTACGGAATTGATGAGCAGGTTTCTCATGAATGAAAGGAGGATTACATTTTGAGATGCAACCTTAGCAAGCGAATTCCGCTTGTTGTTTTAGCCGTGCTATTCTGCATCGCCGCGCTGTTTATCGGCCGTGGACATGCAGATCCAGCCACTTCCGAGGAAGGGACTGCCTCTCTGGAAAGAGATACTGCGCAGTCCGGAACATCTATGGGAATTGTTTCGGAGATGTTTTTCCGTCCCTATCCGCACCGCGCTGATATAGTGATTGACGCGGGCGATTTGGGTCGCTACCGCTTCTCGGAAGATACAGAGCTCCGCCGCATTCCGCGCGATGTGGACATCCGGCGGGAACTCGTTCAGTTGCTCAACGATGTCGAAAAAGAGGTAGGGCAGCCAGTTCTGATTCTCACCGGCTACCGTTCCGAGCAACATCAAATCTATCTTTGGGCGAAATGGCTTAAAGATAACCGTGCCAAGGTCCGCGCTCTCAACCGGGAAGATCACCGGACATGGGCGACGTGGATTGAGGCGAGTCAGGAGCTGCGGGGATGTCCCCCGCTTGCAACGAAACACCAGACTGGGGACGCTGTCACTTTTTATTGGAAAACCTTGTCTCTAGACTCGCGGAGAACACGCAAAGAGCTCACTGAGCTTATCCGCGAGTTAGGGGGAGAGGAGCAGTATTCCGCGCGTGACCGGCGGGAGTTCAATATTCCGCGCGGCGATAACGCGCTGTTTGAGGTAACAGCGTACGAGGAAGACGACAATATCAGTCTTGACAATCCGCAGGGATATCCCTGCTTCCGTGTCGTCTACCGTCCCAGTGAAACGCCGCGAGCACCGCGCAGTCGATATGTCGGTGTCCGCGACCGCGACGACAGACGCGACACAACACCGCGCACCTATAAAGAAGGTGACATCCTCCTCATCGCCGTAGACGATTACAACTACCTCGGCCGAGTCACGGAGGATACGCGCCTGCGGGACGAGTTTGTTAAAGTTCAGTTCTTCGTTGAAGAGATCGACGATGAACTCGGTGACGAAGTCTCTATTGATGAAATCTCAGGCGTTCGCCCTAAGCCGGAAGCCGGTTGGGGTAAAGCGAAAGTCATTTTGGAGTACTACAACGGGAAGGAATGGAAGTATTCCAAGGATGTGTTGGTGTTTAGAGACTACTACCGTCTTCCGCGCTCGGTTCGCGGTGAGTATATATTGAAATTTAATCAGGTTCGATTTCCTATTGCTGTCCACTAGTTGGACGATTAACCCTATTTGACTCAGGAGGTCAAAAAGAATGTTTGTTTCAAAATTTCGGCTTATCGCCGTATTAGTGTTTGCGCTGGGCACTGTGATGCTCACGGCTCCTACGGTGGAGGCGCAAACTGTCCATGCCTTACTCGTGATTATGGATGCCGATAAACGCCTCGGCGGGGGAATGCAAGTCAACCAGAAGAAAGTGGAAGACTTACTCTCACAGGTGAAACGGGTCTATCGGGTTGACACGGATGTCTATCTGAGTTCCCGTGGCGAAACCACACCGCGCAATGTGCTGCGATGGGTTCAAGACCTGCGCCCCGCGCGTGACGATGTAGTGTTTATCTACTACGGTGGACACGGTGGGATGGTTAGCAAGACAGATCGGCGGACTTATCTCTACCTAACGAACGGCGAACTGTACCGGACAGATCTCGAGGCTGCGGTTAAATCGCATTCTTGCCGTTTGAAAATTATCGTTACTGATGCTTGTAGCAGTTATCCGGTGCGCCAGTCGCAGGCACAGGTGCAAGCTTTTGGTGTATCCACTGTTTCCTCTCGTCAAAACGCGATGATCAAAAATCTGTTTGGACAACATGAGGGGCTCCTGCACGTCAACGGAGCGAGTGAAGGCCAATACGGCTGGAGCGATGCCTCCAGAAATGGGCAGGGAAGTTTTTTTACTCGCAGCTTCATCACCGCTATTGATCACAAAAATTATAAGGGCGGGGATGGGTTCGTTGAATGGAAAGAGGTTTTTGAACTAGCGCGAAGGACCACGCAAGAAGTTTTTCGCCAAGTGAAGGATGGTGGAGGGCTTGAAGGGGCTTTGCAAGAACCTCATATCGACTCGGCACAGGTAACCCTGCAAACTCCTCAGGCGTATGCTCTGGCTGGCCGCCTGCACGATGGCCCTAGCGACATTGATGACCCGCTTTGGGAACTAGAAAATCCGCGGCAGAGGATTGCAGTGTCAATGTCCCCCAGTCAGACCAGATACAGAGCGGGGGACTATCTTGATTTAACGCTGCGGGCGGACGACGACTGCTACATTACGCTGCTGAATTGGGACTCACACGGCAACTTTACTAAGTTGTTCCCCAACAAATATCAGGAGGATAACTTCATCCGCGGGGGACGTACCTATCACTTTCCACCTGAGGATGCTGACTTTGAACTTCACCTCCCTGGCCCCGTAGGCAAGGAGATGCTGAAGTTAATCGTTGTCACTTCTTCCCGTGCCAACGACAAAATTAACCAAATCCTCGATCGTCCAAGGACAGAACCTTTTGCCACGCAGAGTTCGCGCGCCAAGGATGGGCAAACTCTGATTCTGCCTCAAATTATTGCAACCGTTGAGGCTGAAACAAGGATTGTTGAAGTCTTAAAGAGACTGCCCTCTAGCGAATGGGCGGAAGTTCATTTTGATGTAGATATTGAGCGGCGGTGATTCACACGCGTGGCCGGTCATCGCCTAACATCCGGCCTTTTCTGTTAGTCGTGCTTCCGCACGACTAACAGAAAAGCACTTCTCATAAAGGAAAAGAAAACATGATGAAACATGCACGAGGCTGCCGCAACGTTAGCAGACTCATACTACCCGGGGCCTGGATGTGTTGCGGAGTGCTACTGCTTGCACTCGTAGCAATGCCGCTGACGGCCCATACGCGGACGCTCCACGCGTTGCTTGTAGTGATAGATACAGACACGAGTCTCGGCACCGCCATGAAAGCCAACCAGACGCAGGTGGAGCGACTGCTGAAGACAATAAACGACGCGGGGGAACTCCGGTTGGAACTGCAGACGCAACTCAGTTCACAAAATGAGGCGACAGTTGCGCAAATTCAAGGATGGCTTGATGCAATCCGTCCCGGTGAAGACGATGTCCTCTTCGTCTACTTCAGTGGATCCGGCGGCAGTGATAAAGAGGGACAGTTCCTGTCTCTGCAAGATAGGCTGTGCTATCAATCCGATCTCGCGCAATGGGTGCGAAATGCAGGCGAGTGCAGGCTTAAACTCCTGATTACCGATGCATGCAAAGCCGCGGAGTCCTTACCGGTACAAGCATCGCCGCGCGCCCGTTGGCTTGACATCGCGAATTTGTTTCAGACCCCGGCAGGCTTCCTCCATATCACGAGCGCGACTGCGGAGGAATACGGATGGGCGGACGTACAAAAGGGTGGACTTTTCACGAACGCACTGATGCACGCGCTCGCTGAAGGATTTACGTCTTGGACAGAAGTTTTTGACGCGGCACGGCAAGAAACCGGTGACCTGTTTCTGCGCGCATCAGCCACATTCTCTGAAGAGATGGAGGCACCCTTAAAGAGGAAAGGCATTGAGAGCCAAACGCCGAAGGCGTATGCGCTGCCCAATTGGGACCGCGACCCGCCAGCAAACCGGGATGAAATACCACCAACGCTGTGGGAGCTCCCCAATCCGGAAACCGCGTTCAAACTCTCCATGGAGACCGGCAAAACGGTATACCAAATTAAGGACTACCTCACCGTGGCAGGCGAAGTCACCGACGATGCATACCTCATCCTCTTGAATTGGGATGATTTCGGGAGGTTAACCGTCCTTTTTCCCTTTCCGGACACCGCATCGGAGGGTAATCGGCTAAGTGCTGGCAGTTACCATATTCCAGACCTGAATCCCAACTTTGAATTACAAATGTCGGGCCCTGCAGGGACCGAGCGACTTAAAATTCTAGCACTCCGGCGCGCCGCTGACAGCAACGCTATTATGGATTTCTTCACGTCGCCCGCGGGAAGCCGCTCATGGAAAGTGCTAGAAGGACAGCAGCGAGTAGCAGTTGAGGAGGAAATTTTGGAGCGTCTCCACAGCATAGACCCGAAAGACTGGGCAGAAGCACACCGAGAAGTGGAATTACGAGAGCGAAAACGGCCAGCACCGCGTATTACGCCAAAGGATAAGCACTCCGAGAAAACGGGAGGGAAGTGATTTCCAGTCGGCTTCGCCGATGTCCGCATCCCCATCCCGCACCATTACGATTCACAAGAGTAGGAGGAACGTATGACAGCAAGACATCACCGGCTCGTGGGCAGCCTGCTCATCATTTTGATGTGCATCGGCATCCTCGGCACGGCGTTTTCTGTCCAAGCGCAAGAGGTGCACGCACTCATCGTGCTACAAGGCGCAGACGTGAAAATCCGCGCCAGCGTGGCGAAAAATAAAGTGCTCATGCAGCAATTGATGGGGCAGGTGTCGCAGTATTGCAACGTCCATCTTACCGTGATGCATGTCGATGACAGGTTCACGAGCACTGTCACATCAATGACACTCTCCGGAGGCGCGCCGGCGAACATCAGCGAGCGAAGGATAGGGCGAATCCGCGGCGAGGATGTGAACCGTTGGCTCAACACGGTGACTCCCACGTCGGCAGACACCGTTTTCATCTACTATAATGGCCACGGAAGTATAGAGGAAAATGAGCATCTGCTGAGCTTCACTGAAGACAATAAGGTATCTCGTGCAGGGTTGCGGGCGCGATTGGAACAAAAACCGGCGCGCCTGAAAATGCTCATTACCGATACGTGTAGCACGCTCGTTGATACGCCAGAAGTCGTTGCAGCTAGTGCTACCTATGCAAACGTAACAGGGAAAGGAGAACGCTACACGCAACATCTGTTTCTACAACACGAAGGCATGCTTGACATCACGGCGGCGGAACGCGGCGATTATGCCTGGGGCCATCAGGATATCGGCGGATTCTTCACGGCTGCGCTGATGCAGAGCTGCAATGAGCCGGCGGATGTTTCGCTAAAAGATGGGTTTCTGACGTGGGACGAGGTATTCGCGCAATGCATAGTGGAGACACAACATATCTTCACGCAGACTCTGGCAGAATCGGAATTCGGCCCGGAACATTTGCTGGATAACGGCACGCCGAAACGGCAGACACCTGTCGCGTATTCTCCTTTGCCGCAGCGGCTCGCGCATTATGCTGAACCGAGAACACGAACGCCAAAGCCGGAACGGACAACACCGCAACACCCGCATGGCCAGATTACCTGGGAGAAAGACGGTGTCGAAATGGTGCTTATCCCCGAAGGCGAATTCCGGATGGGAAGCACTGCCCGTGGTGGTTCTGGAAAACCCGCGTATCCTGTCTACGTGGACGCGTTTTATATCGATACACACGAGGTAACGCTTCGCCAATACGACGCGTTTCTGCAGGCCACCGGGCACCGGCCTCTGCCTGAAGAATACGAAGAATTTTGCCCAACGCCTGATTATCCCGTAGTTTTCGTCTCGTGGGAGGATGCAATGGCGTACGCAAAATGGGCAGGCAAGCGGCTGCCGACAGAAGCGGAATGGGAGAAAGCAGCGCGCGGTGGGTTAGTCGGCCAAAAATACCCATGGGGCAATGCCAAACCGAACGGGACACAGTGCAATCTAGACCGGTTGCAAGATGGACATCTATACGCCGCACCTGTCCGGAGTTATCCGCCTAACAAATACGGCATATACGACATGGTAGGGAACGTCTGGGAGTGGTGCGCGGATGAAAACAGGCCGAGGACACGCATCCTCCGCGGTGGAAGTTGGCGCAACCCGGAAATCCGTATCCCCTGGGTTACGGAATCGCTGCAGGTGCCCCCGGAAACGCTCGGGCACACTATTGGATTTCGATGCGTTGTCAGTGCCGACGCGCATTAAATAAACGAGGGGGTTTCATAAATCAATGTCTTCCCGGTAGGAGAGACCTCCTGGTCTCGATGGCTCCTCGGTAGGGGGAGACCTCGGGTCTCGATGTTCCCGTAGCGCGGGGGCCTGTCCCCCGCGAGCTCCATCGTCACGATGGGTGTTGCTGCCGTTGTAGTTTGTGCTCGCCTGATCACAAACGGGTCAAGATCGAGCAATCCTGACCTATAGGGGTGATGCAGCCTGACAGCAAAACGCATGGCGAGGGTTTCCCCCGCGACGTTGAACAATTTATGAAACACCCTCAAGTTAGCATCTATGAAAGGAGAAACCAATGAAAACTAATTTGCCGCTGCGCATCGCAGCTTTGCTTATCATTCTCGGATGCATCGTCTGCTTCGGCACCGCTACCGCCGAAGCACAGAAGATGCATGCACTGCTCATTCTGCTGCAGAATGACAAAAAAGGCATTCGAGACACCGTAGACGTGAACCAGCAGACATGGGTGGACGAACTGCTGCCCCTCGTTTCAAAACATTGTGAGGTAAAGGTGACGCTCATGAAATCGTTGCCGGGACTCGCTGGGGAATTAACCGAAATAACCCTCAATGATAGCACGGTAACGGCACGGAAGGTTGAAAACCTCCGCAACATTGTTAACCCCGCGCAAGTCACCGGGTGGCTTGACAACGTGCAAACGGGCCCCAGGGATACCCTGTTCGTCTACTTCAATGGCCACGGGGGGATGGACAGATACGGCACCCATCGGCTCCTCTTGGACCCGAGAGGAAAGAATTATGTCACCCGCGAGCAAATTATGACGCGCCTCAAAGCGAAATCGGCGCGCCTGAAGATGCTCATCACCGACACCTGTAGTGAGATGATTGACATGGACGTGTCGGCTCAACCTCAGACACAGAACTTCGCACGTATCAAGAGCGCGCGATACTATGCCAAAAACCTGTTCCTAGATCACGCCGGGCTCCTCGATCTCACGGCGACCTCTCCAGGCAAACTCGCCTACGGCAACGCTACAATCGGCAACTATTTCACGCATGCCATAGCGGAGAGTCTTGTCCCAGAATCAGACACATCAGGGGATGACTTCCTCTCCTGGCAGGAGGTTTTCGCCTCCGCCACAAAGACGACGCGAACGTTGTGTGAGCAGGTACCACTGTTCAAAGCGACAAACACCGTCCAAATCCCCATCGCGCACGCGATGCCGAAGAAAGAACGCCTCAAGATTGGCGTGCAGGACAGCGCAGGAATGGTGCTCATCCCCGCCGGCAAGTTTCAGATGGGCAGCAACGACGGTTATGAAAATGAAAAGCCGGTGCATACTGTCTCCGTGGATGCGTTCTATATGGATGTCTATGAGGTGACGAACGCGCAGTTCAAGGCGTTTGTCGATGCAAATCCACAGTGGCGGAAAGACCAGATTCCAACAAACTACCACGATGGAGACTACCTCAAGCCCTGGTCTGGTAACAGTTATCCGGTTGGAAAAGGTAACCACCCCGTGACTTTTGTAAGTTGGTATGCGGCGATGGCGTATGCGGAGTGGGCAGGGAAACGGCTGCCGACGGAGGCGGAGTGGGAGAAAGCGGCGCGCGGCGGGTTGCAAGGACAGAAGTATCCGTGGGGCAATGGGATTGATGCAGGTCAGGCAAATTACGGCAGGAATCTTGGGGGCACCACGGAGGTTGGGAGTTATGGTGCGAATGGGTATGGGTTATATGATATGTCAGGGAATGTGTGGGAGTGGTGTGTTGATGCGTATAAGGCGGATTTCTATGCGCGTTCATCGCCCCAAAATCCGCTTGCAGGGAAGATGACCTTAAGGGAAGTGAGTGCTAATTACCAAAACGTGACAGGCTCGCGCGTGTTGCGCGGCGGCGGTTGGCGCACTACCGCGCAGGACTTGCGCGTCGCCAATCGCAACGGGAGTTCGCCGGCGAGCACGCACGCCGACATCGGTTTTCGTTGCGCGAGGGCTGTTACGCCTTGAGTCTTAACTCCCTTACCCCTTCTGATCGGTTTACCGATCAGACCGTTATGAAAGGGGGTATATATTAAGACCTAACGGCCGGCCCGGTGCCTCTTTTTTCATCGAGAAACCCGCTTACTATGCGGGTTCATGCAGGAACAACTTTTGTGTCTTTTCTACCGGTTGTTGCGGTCTTCCAGTCAGCGACAACCCCCGTCGGGAGAGCTTGCCTTAAAGCGGCAAGCCGAATCAAACTAATTGGGTCCACTATCAAAAGGAGAAACATCATGAAACCCCAAAACACCCTGCACCTTGCAGGATTACTACTACTAATACTACTGAGCTGCGCGGCACTGCTAGGGCCGGCGGCTTCTGCCGAGGCACATGAAGTGCACGCGCTCCTCATCATCCTCGGCGATGACATGAATATTCGCGCCGGTGTTGAGAAAAACGAGAGCCATCTCAAGGAGTTGATGGGGCGCGTCTCGGCGCACTGCCCTGTCCAACTCACCGTCCTGAAATCCGAAGACGAGAGCACGGTGACGACGATGTCCCTCACCGATGGGAAGGCAAGCGCCATTCAAGAAACGCAGCAGGAGGGGCCCATCACGAGCGGCCAGGTTGAAGCGTGGCTCAACGCCGTGGACATCAATCCCGATGATACCGTGCTCATCTACTACACCGGATTCGGTCTGATATCCGCCAGCGGTAGCGGCGATGATTTGGCCCGCGCCGACTTGAGCGCGGCATTGAACGAACATCCTGCGCGCTTGAAAATGCTGATTACGGATATGGAGGGCCCCATTGTTGATGAGTCTGACACCCCTGCGCTCCAGACATTTGGGTCTATAGCACCAAAGACGCCAGAGACAAGGGGCTCCTTCCTCAAACACCTCTTTCTTGAGTATAAAGGGATGCTTGACATTACCGCCGCGTCCTCTGGAGAGTATGCGTTTATGAACACAAAAGGCACAGATGCCGGTGGATTCTTCACGCAGGCTCTGATTAAGAGTATGGACTTTGCAGCTGAGGCGAACGCGGATATGTTCCTCACTCTCAATTCGTGGGCGGAGGTGTTTGCACTCGCGCGGAAGAGCGTTCAAGAGAGGTTTGCGCAGGCGCGCAACCAGGGCTCACTACGACGTGTTGAGCAGACAACACAGACTCCGGTCGCCTATTCGCTCCCGGAACGCGTGCTGGAACCGTAACGGTTCCCTGGCACCTTGCACGGAACTGCAACTTCAGACATCCCTGAATGTCACGAGGAGGAATACATGAAAATCGAACGATACTACCACACGATAGGCATCCTCTGCGTTCCAGTGATGCTTATCCTTTTAACGCAAGGATGCTTCTTCTTTAAGAAGGAGCCCAAAATTGAACCCCCTGAACCCATAGAAAGGATTCAGGAGGAGCTGCCCGAGTTGACTGCTTCGCTTGATGTCACCAGCACTCCAAGCGGGGCCACCGTGTTTCTAGATGGAGAGCCGGTCGGCACGACACCGCTGGAACACGTTGTAGAACTTGGGGGTTTGCCACGTAAAACGGTAGAGGTTGGTGTGGCATTCCAGGGGAGTCAACCGAGCCTGCGCCAGGTCACCCTGGAGCGAGGCAAAGGCATGATGATTGAAATTGTGCAAGCGAACCCAGAGACCTCAGTTGAACAATTCGACGACCTCATTGAACAATTCAACGAGGTCAAGGAGCAGTTGTGGGACATTAGCAGTCCGAATGCGGATTTCACCGTGGCATGGCAAGCGGACAGAACGGCCTACGAGGTAGAGGATACTATCACCTTTGATATCACCCTCACCGCCGGTGCACACCTTGTTATTTTGAGTCGGGATACTTCGGACGCGCTCACACTCCTTCATCCGAATGCCTTTGAGACATCAAACGATTGGTGGCGGGCCGGCAAGCACTCCTATCCCGGGCCCGATGCTGATTTTGAGATCGAACTTCAGGCCCCAGGCACTGAAAAGTTTCAGCTGCTGGCATTCCGAAACGCTGAGAACAGCCAAACTGTTGCCGACATCTTAGATACACAGGCAGCTACGGCTGAAGAAAGAATCTTGGATTACCTTCAGGGCATGAACCCGACGGACTGGGCAGCAGCACGACTGGAAATCCCGGTCCGCGAACCAGAACGCCCGGTGCCGGATGAAGAACTCCTTGATGTCCCCACCGGGAACATCGTCTACATCAAGCACGGAAATTACATGTATCTGGCAAAAGTGTTTGACACGCAGCACGGTGAAGCCGGCACCACGGCGGTGGATATTTTTAACGAGGAACTTCGCGAGGAACTCGGTGACACTATCAACAATGAACTTGTGCTGGATAAACGGACAGAACCGGCGCAAGGCTGGGGTAACCGGCGTGTGATGCTCAGCTTCTATCGAGATGGTGCATGGACATTTACTACCGATGTCGTGATCCACGCGACCTATTATGAGTTGCCTGCGCGTATTGATGGGGAGCGGGTCCAAGGTTCGCGTATCGTCAGTTTCGGCGAAGTCCGATTTCCGATTCCGGTCTCCTTTCGGTAGTTATCTGGTTGGTAACTCAGACCGGTTGAAGAAATAAGTCTGAAAAACCTTATGCCGCTAAAGGTGTCTACGAGGCTAACCCCGTAGGCGCGGTTTGAAACCGCGCCTACGGTCCGCAAAGGGCTTTAGGGTGCCAGGCTGCGTAAGGTCTATGATACATACATAAAAGTGGATTTAAGATGAAAAAATTGACAGTCCTTATCACGCTCTTCATGGTGATTTTATGTGCCGTTTCCATGAATAGCTGTGGAGAAGACGTAGTTGTAGAGGTAATTGAGCCTGCAACTTTCAAAAGTGTTTCTCCGTCTGAAGGCACAGAGATTGCTGTCGATGAGACGCTCACCCTTGATTTTGACAATCCCCCGGAAGGGGTTCAGGTCAGTGCGGGGAGAGTTCTTATCGTCGACAACACGCTGAAAATTAGCGGCGATTTTGACCCGGGGGCCCTCACCTTAGAGGTTACCTGGGAGAATGGACCTGGTGAAACACCGGCCAAACAGATGCTCGCCTATACTGTCGTTGCCCCGGATATTGCGAGGGAAGTGCTAATTCCGGCTGGCGAGTTCCAAATGGGTGCAGCAGACAACGATGAAGACGCGGAACCGGATGAGCTGCCTGTCCATACTGTCTACGTGGATGCATTCTATATGGACGCACATGAAGTTACCCATCTAGAATACCAGCAGTTCCTGCTGGAAAATCCATCGTGGCAAAAAGCGAACATTGAGGAGAAGTTCCACGATGGTGCTTATCTTAAAGACTGGATTGGAAACGACTATCCGCGGGGCAGGAGTTACCATCCGGTGACGTATGTGAGTTGGTATGCGGCGATGGCGTATGCGGAGTGGGCCGGCAAGCGGCTGCCAACGGAGGCAGAATGGGAGAAAGCGGCGCGCGGGGGATTGGTGGGACAGAAATACCCGTGGGGCGATACCTATGATGCCACCCAAGTCAATCACAGCGGGAATGATACGACTGTTGTCGGCAAGTATCCTGCCAACGGCTATGGGCTATACGACATGGCCGGGAACGTTTCGGAGTGGTGTCTAGATGCATACCGTGAGAATTTCTACGCTCAGTCGCCGAGTCGGAACCCACTTGCAGGTGCGCATACGTTGGAGGAGTTGCTCAAAAACTTCCTGAGTCTTCCAAACGAGCCTGGGAATGCGCGCGTGGGGCGCGGTGGCACATGGTTATTTACTGAGGAAGTCCGCCGAGTTTCTGAACGTTGGAGAGGCACTATCGCTTATTCGGGAGACTACGAAGATAAGGGCGGTATCCTCGGTTTTCGGTGTGTGCGGTCCGTGACAGAGTAACTGCCGCTAAAGGTGTGAGGGATGTTACGCCGGAATCCCTCACGCCTATAAACATTATGTCCTAAAACTCCGGCGGATAAGAATCAAAGGAGAAACGTAATGAAAACCCAAAACACCCTGCACCTTGCAGGATTACTACTGATACTGTGGAGCATCGCTACATTCAGCTGTGTCTTCGCGCTGGATGCAGACGCGCAGACTGTGCACGCGCTCCTCGTTCTCATGGACAATGACCGTAAGATCTCCGGTATCGTTGAGATAAGTGCCGAGAATATGCGCGATATGCTGCGCCGGCTTCCGGACACGCAGCTAGAAATGAAGACCTTGAAAGCTAGCGGAGACGAGGGAGTGACCTCCTGGCGTATCCTCGGATGGGTCCAAGAACTTCGCGTCGACCCGCAAGATACCATTCTTGTCTACTACAATGGACACGGATACGTTGACGACAAAAATGGGCACCACCACCTTCAGCTCGATGAGCAAATCCGGGACAGGGACCTGCCCCGGGCCACTCTCACAGGCGCGCTCCGAGCGAAATCGTGTCGACTGAGGATGTTGATTACCGATACATGCAGTCAATCTATCTCCGACCTAGCATCCTCGGATGCCACCATATCAGGACTCGGTAAGGTCGTCCCCACGGAAGAGAAGCGGAAGCAGCAGTATGTCAAGGACCTCTTCTTACAGCATGAGGGATTTCTGGACATCACTGCCGCGTCGCCGGAGAAAGAGCAAATCGCGCTCGGTACCGGCGGGGGACCTGGGGGATTAGGCGGGTTTTTCACGCATGCGCTGACGAAACGGAGTTTGACGGAAACAGTAGCCCTCGCAGACGGCGATGAGTTCCTCTTATGGGGGGAAGTCTTTGCGAAGTGCCAAATCGAAACACAGGATTTGTTTCTGCAATACGAAGAACCGGCTAGGGTAGCGAGACTAATAAGCGATCAGCAGACAACGCAGATGCCATACGCCTATCTGCCACTACCGACAAAGATAGACATGGAGAAACGGCCCGTGCAGAAGCCCGGCAAAACCGCAACCTTGTCTATCACTAGTACACCTAGCGGTGGCACTGTCTACCTTGAAGGCGAGAAAGTCGGTACAACCCCACTGCCAGGTTACAAAGTGTCCCTTGGCACCCGCGACCGGAGAACAGTGCGAGTCACTATCGGACAAAAAGGCGACGCTGTCTATTTTCCACGGCCGAAAGATTTGAAACTCACGCAAAATCAGCATGCTTCGGAGCATTTCCAAGAGGAAGCACAGCACCAAGACAGAGCACGCCAACAGGTCGATCTCAGTAAAATGGTGCTCATCCCCGCGGGAGAGTTTCCGATGGGGACAGATGGACTGGCAGGCGAAAGTGGCGAAAATTCTAAACCTATCCATAGTGTATCGCTTGATGCCTTCTACATTGACACCCACGAAGTCACTGTCGGAGAATACAAGCGATTCATAGAGGCAGCCAGGTATAAGCCTTTGCTAAAAGACGTTAAGAAATTTTCTCCCACCGACATGCACCCTGTCGTCGGTGTGAGTTGGCGCGACGCGATGGCCTACGCTACCTGGGCGGGCAAGCGGCTGCCGACAGAGGCGGAATGGGAGAAGGCCGCCCGGGGCGGACTCTTGGACAAAAAATTTCCCTGGGGCGATGAAAAACCGAACTCCGCTCTCGCGAACTATCAAAAGATGGAGAAAACCACAACGCCGGTCGGGGAATACCCACCCAACGGCTTCGGTTTATATGATGTAGCCGGGAACGTGTCAGAATGGTGCCTTGACGAATGGGACGCGGATTTTTATACCCCCTTCCCAGAAGAAAACCCTTTTGCGGGCCCGAAGAGCCGCGATGCAACCTTGGAGGAATTTCAAACTCTTAAGGGGCTACGCGTCGTGCGCGGTGGTTCTTGGAGTGCAATGTCGCCAGGAAGTCTCTACGTAGGTGGACGAACCAAGGCTGAAGCACTCAAAGTATACAACTATATCGGCTTCCGATGTGCGAAGGACGCGTCGCCTTAACCTCATTCGGTATTGCTGTTTATAGCGGGTATGCAGGTCTTGACACCCTGGTAGGAAAGACCTCCCGGTCTTGATAGCCGAACGCTGCGAAACTGAAAATTTAACCTGAGGAGGAGACACCTAATGAAAACTAAACTCTCCCTGCATTTCGCAGGATTACTACTACTGCTGCTGAGCTGCACGGCACTGCTAGGACCGGCGGCTTCCGCCGAGGCACAAGAAGTGCACGCGCTCATCATCATCCTCGGCAATGACATGAATATTCGCGCCAGTGTTGAGAAAAGCGAAAGCCATCTCAAGAAGTTGATGGGGCTCGTCTCGGAGCACTGCCCTGTCCAACTCACCGTCCTGAAATCCGAGGACGAACTCACTGGCTCTGTCACCAAAATGTCTCTCGTCGCGGGAGAAGCGCGCGGTATTGACAAAAAAGACTCGGGACTTATCAAGGGAAAGCATATAAGTGACTGGCTCAACGGCTTGCACCCCGCCGCCGAGGATACCGTGCTCATTTACTACAACGGCCACGGCGAACTGCGGAGTTTCGACAATGCACATGTCCTCCAGTTTACCGAGAGTGAGATGGTCCCCCGAGACTTGCTGCGCACCGAATTGGAAAAGAAACCCGGACGGTTGAAGATGCTCATTACGGATACTTGCAGTAAAAAAGCTGATAACACCGGTGAGGAAGTGGTAGCGCAACATCTAGCAAGGATACAGGGGAAGGGACAGCGGTATACCCACAATCTTTTCTTGGAACATACTGGCATCCTTGACATGACCTCGGCATCACCAGGGGAACTCGCCTGGGGAAACAACAAGGTCGGCGGGTATTTCACTGCCTCCCTTATCAAAAGTTTCCGCGGCACCTCCGACAAAAACAGTGACGAGTTCCTGGAATGGAGCGAAGTGTTTCCGGTATGCGTTTCCGAGACAGAGAAGTTGTATGAAGATACAGAATTCACGCTGATACAGAAAAACCTGTTGAAGCACGAAGGGCAGACGACGCAGCAACCGGTAGCGCACTCACTTCCCACACGGATAGCCAGCAGCAACTCTGGACAGCCGGCAGTAGTTGAGGTGGAAACGACTGCTACCCTCAGTGTCACCAGCACGCCAAACGGCGCAACCGTCTACGTGGACGGCACCATCATCGGCACCACGCCGCTGACATACGAAGTCGATCTCGGGTTTCAAACCGAGAAGCCTGTTGAGGTAGGCCTATCGCTGGAAGGCTATAAGCCGAAACTTGCACACGTAACGCTGAAGCGCGGGCAACGCGCGACATGGAGTAACGTGACGCTGGAGAAAAAAGCGGTCCAGTTCCCTCAGCGGATAACTGGCAACGATGGCGCAGAAATGGTGCTCATCCCCGCCGGCAAGTTTCAGATGGGCAGCAACGACGGTTATGAAGATGAAAAACCCGTGCATACCGTCTACGTGGATGCGTTCTACATGGATGTCTACGAAGTAACCGTGGGACAATATAGAAGGTTTCTGCAAGCCACCGGGCATCGCGCGTTACCGGATAGGGTTTCTGAGTATTCTCCCACCGACATGCACCCTGTCGGCGGTGTGAGTTGGCACGACGCGATGGCATATGCCACCTGGGCCGGCAAACGGCTGCCGACGGAGGCGGAATGGGAGAAAGCGGCGCGCGGCGGGTTGCAAGGACAGAAGTATCCGTGGGGCAATGGGATTGATGCAGGTCAGGCAAATTACGGCAGGAATCTTGGGGGCACCACGGAGGTTGGGAGTTATGGTGCGAATGGGTATGGGTTATATGATATGTCAGGGAATGTGTGGGAGTGGTGTGTTGATGCGTATAAGGCGGATTTCTATGCGCGTTCATCGCCCCAAAATCCGCTTGCAGGGAAGATGACCTTAAGGGAAGTGAGTGCTAATTACCAAAACGTGACAGGCTCGCGCGTGTTGCGCGGCGGCAGTTGGCTCAATTTAGCGCAGTCCTTGCGCGTCGCCAATCGCGAGGGGGATACGCCTACGGACACGTTCGACGGCATCGGTTTTCGTTGCGCGAGGGGAACCGTTACGCCTTGAGTCTTAACACCCTTACCCCTTCTGATCGGTAAACCAATCAGACCGGTATGAAAAAGGGTAGGGACTTACATTAGCCCTAACGCCCAGGCCGGTGCATCTTTTGCGGACGAATCATGTGTTTACGCTGAACAATGACACAGCAGTGGAGATTCCTAGAAATCCAACGCGTTGCATTTTGCGGAATCTGTAGATCTTCAACTATCCGTTGAACGACGCGGAAGTGGAAGAAATCTATCGCGAACATCGTCAGAATCTGTTAGAATGAAGGCGTGTCCTCTTTTCGTCGCGGAACGTTCGCGGGGGACAGGCCCCGCGCTACGGGCTCTAGGTGAGCGAAGGCTTCACGGGGGTCTGTCCCCCGCGCTACGGGCTCGGGGCATCCGTTTTATCGTAGGGCGAGGGGTTTGCGATCTGTAGTTCGGGATCGCCTGATCCCGAACGGACATCTGTTTCACCGAACGTTCGCGGGGGACAGGCCCCCGCGCTACGGGCTCGGGGACCGCCCGTTTCACCGTAGAGCGAGGGCCTGTCCCTCGCCGTGCCATTTGGAAAACGCAGTCCTCAGGGTCTAACAGACCTAAAGCACCGTCCTTTTCAAAAGAGATCTCGCCGCTGCGAGAGAGAGAATCCTGAAACTCTTGTGAATCCTGCAAATCCTGCTTCAGACACCTGAGAGATCGCGGGGGACAGGCCCCCGCGCTACGGGCTCGGGGCAGCCGTTTTACCGAACGTTCGCGGGGGACAGGCCCCCGCGCTACGAACTCAATCAGGAGGTTTCATCTATGAAATATG
Source organism: Candidatus Poribacteria bacterium (assembly GCA_965242965.1). Classification (GTDB taxonomy): domain Bacteria; phylum Poribacteria; class WGA-4E; order WGA-4E; family WGA-3G; genus AGPOR5. Next base: position 1,261,821 of record OZ251518.1, read on the forward strand.
CTATCAAAATGTTTACACAATCAACACATCGCGCCGCATACGCAATGGCGTTAACCCTTATCCTCACTCTCTGCACGGGATGCGTTAGCGTCAGCACCGTCAGCAACGTAGGCAATACGCTCCTTGACGAAATCGGCGATGTCAACATCTTCACCGATGCAGAAGAACAGCAATTCGGTAAGGAATTTGTCGCACAACATGACAAGCAGGTCACGTTTCACACCGACCCGAGTGTCACCAACTATATCAATGACCTCGGGCAAACGCTGGTCCGCCACAGCAAGCGCAATGATATCCCTTATACATTCAAGGTGGTTGAAACGAAAGGAGTCAACGCGTATGCTGTCCCCGGCGGCTATATTTACGTGCATCTCGATCTCATCAGGATGGCGAAGACAGAATCGGAATTGGCGGCGGTGCTCGGACACGAAATCGGACATATCGTCGGCAGGCACTCGATGAAGCGGCTTACCAAAGCATACGGCATCGAAATCCTAAAACAACTGCTTGTCAAGGAGGACTCCGGCGAGTTTAAAAAACTGGTTGCGGATGTGCTATCGGCGGGGTTGCTCTTTAAATATAGCCGCGACGATGAACGCGAGTCGGATATGTATGGCGTGCAGAACGTCTACGATGCGGGGATATCGCCGGCGGGTGCAGGGACGTTCTTTGATACGCTCCGGGAATTGCAGGGACGTGAACCATCGTCGTTGGAGTTGATGTTGTCGACGCATCCGGCGAGTAGTGAACGCGCGCGGAATGTGCGCGCGCAAATCAGCGGTTTGCCGCCGAAGTCGGGGTTACGGGAGGATTCGTCGCGTTTCCAGCAGGTAAAGCGGCGGGTATCTGGCCGTTAATTGTAGGGCGCGGGGGCTGTCGCGCTGCGACTAGATCGCGGGGGACAGGCCCCCGCGCTACGGTAAAAAAAATGCCTCCCTTCACCGTAGGGCGAGGGCCTGTCCCTCGCCGTGCCTCGGTCAGGGAAACGGCGTTGTTGGCGTGCGGTTTTCGCGCGGGTCGAGCGATCGCGGGGGACAGGCCCCCGCGCTACGGGGAAAAAAACGCCTCCCTTCACCGTAGGGCGAGGGCCTGTCCCTCGCCATGCCTCGGTCGGGGAAACGGCTTTGGGCGGCGTGCGGTTTTCGCGCGGGTTGAGCGATCGCGGGGGACAGGCCCCCGCGCTACGGGCGCGTCCCTCTTTCCCGTTGCAAGAAACATGACATTATGATACACTACAGAAAAACCATGAACGAAGAGGACTCCCGATGAAAGGCAAACGCATCATAATGCCAGCGAAACGTGCCGTGACGCTGGAAGAGTTTGAACTTGACGAAACCCTCGCACCCGACCAGATTCTGCTGAAAACGCACTATAGCCTCATCAGCCCCGGCACCGAAGGCGCAGGGTATACCGGGCTGGAAAGCGGCACGCGCTTCCCGCACGGCTCAGGCTATACCGCTATCGGCGAGGTGCTTGCCGTTGGTGAGAACGTGACGAAGTGTAGCGTCGGCGATTTGGTTTTTTGTTATACACCGCACGCCTCCGTTGCAAAAACCGACCGGATTTTTCTGGCGTTCACACCGCCACTCACGCTAGATGCAAAACTGATTCCGTTCGTGCGAATGGCAACAGTCGCGATGACTTCGCTTCGCGTCTCATCCGCCGAGTTTGGCGATACCGTCGTTATCATCGGCTTAGGGCTCGTCGGGAATTCGGCGGCGCAACTTTTCAATCTCGCCGGCATGAAAGTCATCGGCGTTGAGCGGATACCGGCGCGCTTGGAAATCGCCCGACGGTGCGGCATCCCACACCTCGTTAATCCCGATGAGGAAGACGTGCTGGAACGCGTCCTCGCATTAACCGATGGCGAAAAAGCGGAGGTTACCGTTGAGGCAATCGGCAACCCGCGGCTCGTTGAAACGGCGTATCAGCTGACGCGCGCCAAGGGTGAGGTTATCCTCCTCGGTTCGCCGCGCGGCGAATTTATCACGAATGCGACAGCGATTCTGAACTATAGCCATAGCATCGGCTTGGGCGCGATTACCCTCCGCAGCGCGCACGAATGGATTTATCCGGTGATGCATTCTGGCGAATCCAAGCATTCGCTGGAACGGAACTCGCGCTTGGTTTATTCGCTCATTGAGGATGGCAAATTCAAGGTGTCTGAATTGCTCACGCACATAATTCATCCCGAAGATGCGCAAGCCGCTTACGATGGCTTGTCAGACCGGAAGGATGAATATCTGGGCGTGGTGATGGATTGGACGCGCGGATAACGTGAATCATGACACTGCCAGCACCGCATCAATCTGCCCCATTACTTTACGCAACGCCGCCACATAGAGGCGCATCAACTCCAAGTCATTCGGGGGATTGACATCGAAGAGATAGCAGTGTGAATTGATGAACGCAACGGCTTTGGGGTAATCCTCCGTTCGGTATTCCACAGTGGAGTTGTTGCAGTGCCATGGGCATCCCTTGCCGTAGCCGAGGCGGTTCTGGAAAATCTCCTGTGATGGCACCGGCAATCGTTGCCACTGCCCTGTGGGGACACCCTCCGCGCGCAAGGCCGCTTGCACCTTCTCGCGCAAAGTCCGCGCGGAAATGTCTAACCCTAACGCCCCCGGGTCAAAACCGATGACGTAGTTGTAGTAGACAGGCTCGCAACCCGCAGGAACAACCGGCGTTTCAATCCCGTCAATCTCGTTCAGATGCTCCGTCAGATAGTCGCAATTTCTGATGCGCAGCGCGTTATTCTCATCCAGTCGTTTGAGTTGGCTGCGGATGAACGCCTGACTGAACATATCGCCGCGATACATCCAGCCGAGTCCATAGGCGTTGTATTCTTGCTCCTCACGTTCGCGCCCTGGCACGACTATCTCGCCGAAATACTGCAACAACGCCGCGCGCCGGTAAATCTGCTCATCATCGGTGGTGAACAAGCCGCCTTGGCAACCGCTACTCAACGTTTTCGATGCCTGCGTGCTGTAGCCGGCCGCTTCGCCGAACGCGCCGCAATAGCGTCCTTTATACCGCGCGCCGTGTGCCTGCGCGACATCCTCAATTACCTTCAGATTGTGCTTTTTGGCAATCGCCAAGATTGCATCCATATCGGCAGGCATGCCGTGAATGTGGACAGGCAGAATTGCCCGCGTTCGTTCCGTGATTTTCGCTTCAATCTGGCCCGGGTCGATGCAATAAGTCACCGCATCGATATCAACGAAAACCGGGATAGCGTTGTGATGCAGCACCGCTGCCGCCGTTGCCCAAAAAGTGAAGGCAGGCATAATCACCTCGTCCCCCGGTTCAATGCCAACTCCAGCGACGCAAAGATGCAACGCGGCGGTGCCACTGTTAACCGGAATGCAATACCGAACGCCCATGTATTCCGCCCACTCCTGCGCGAGCCCTTCGGATTGGATGCGTTGCTGTTCGGTAATCTTTTCGGAGGCAAGCACCTCGGCGATGGCGGCTCTATCGGCATCGGTTACCTGCGGCCACGGTTGAATGAGCCCATCAGGAACCGTCCGCGGTCCGCCGTGGATAGCGAGTTTGGTTTGCATGGGGGTTTCCTCTTGATTTCATCTTATCCCAAATTAAGTGAGGGTGTTTCATATCTCAATGTCTTCCCGGTAGGAGAGACCTCCTGGTCTCGATGGCCGCCGGGTAGGAGAGACCTCCTGGTCTCGATTTCCGCGTAGCGCGGGGGCCTGTCCCCCGCGAACGTTGGAGTGCGCGAGCACTGGCGAGGGACAGGCCCTCGCCCTACGGTGACGTGCCGTTTTTTTCGTAGCGCGGGGGCCTGTCCCCCGCGAGCGTTGGAGTGCGCGGGCGATGGCGAGGGACAGGCCCTCGCCCTACGTGAAGAGGCGGCGTTTTTTTCCCGTAGCGCGGGGGCCTGTCCCCCGCGATCTCCATCGTCACGATGTGTGTTTTCCCCTCTGTAGTTCGGGAGCACCCGCTCCCGAACGGGTCAGGATCAGGCGATCCTGACCTACAGAGATGAGGAGGTTTAACAGCCAAACGCATGGCGAGGGACAGGCCCTCGCCCTACGGTGACGTGCCGTTTTTTTCGTAGCGCGGGGGCCTGTCCCCCGCGATTTCCATCGTCACGATGTGTTTTCCCTCGTTGTAGTTTGTGCTCGCCTGATCACAAACAGGTCAGATCGAGCGATGGCGAGGGACAGGCCCTCGCCCTACGGTGACGTGCCGTTTTTTTCGTAGCGCGGGGGCCTGTCCCCCGCGAGCTCCAGCGTCACGATGTGTGTTTTCCTCTCTGTAGTTTGTGATCGCCTGATCACAAACGGTCAGGATCGGGCGATCCTGACCTACAGGGGTGAGGTGGAGTGGTTTATTCAAGAAACTCAATTGCCCTCTGAATTCGCGCCAACACCTCAACCCTACCCAGCAAGACGAGAATGTCAAATAGACTTGGCCCGAAGGAGGTGCCAGTCAGCGCGATGCGCAATGTCTGCATCGCCACGACGCGCTTGATGTCGCGCTCCTCCGTGTATTGCCAAATCGCCGATTCGACTGTCTCTAACTCAAACGGCTCTACCGCTTCCAAGACCGCCCCAAGGGCTATCAAGATGTCGCGCGCGTCTTTCTTCCACCACTTCTTGACTGCTTTCGGTTCGTATTCAGTCGGAGAGGCGAAGAAATAGCAGGTTTGCGGGACGATGTCCTGTAATTTGCTTAAACGTTCACCCACTGCGGTGACAATCCTCTCCAACCGTTCGCGCGGTTCTGCCGCTACGTCAACTCCTTCCTCCTCCCAGAACGGAATGACGGCATCGGTGCGCGCCGCCACATCTAACTCGCCGATGTAGTGCGTGTTGAGCCACTCCAGTTTCTTAATGTCAAAAACGCTGCCGCTCTTACCGACTCTCCCCAGGTCAAACTTCTCAATGAGTTCCTCGACTGAGAAAATCTCCTGCTTATCATCGTAGGACCAGCCGAGGCGCGCGACGAAGTTCAGCATCGCCGCAGGAAGATATCCCTCCTCGCGATAGCGGCTGACAGCAACTAGCTCTCCGTGGTGCCGTTTGCTCAGTTTCCTACCGGTATTGTCTAAAACCAGCGGGATATGCGCGAATTGCGGGACATTTAAACCGAGCGCGTGCGCAATGGCAATCTGCTTCGGCGTGTTGTTGAGATGCTCTGTCCCACGAATCACATGCGTTATCTGCATCGCCGCATCGTCAATAATTGACGTGAGATTGTAACTCGGCATGCCGTTTGAACGGACGATAACCTCGTCTTCCAACGTGCCCGGGTCAATGTCTCGCGTGCCGAGCACGATGTCGGCGACGCAGATTGCGGTGTCCGGCATTTTGATGCGCACCGTCGGTTTTCTACCTTCTGCGGCGAAGCGTTCCTTGTCTGCCTGGGTGAGATAGCGGCACCTGCTGTCGTAGGCGCGGTTCTGCTTCGCTGCACGGGATTGCGCGCGTATCGCATCCAACTCTGCCGGTGTGCAGTAGCAGTGGTAAGCGTTGCCGCTGTCTAGCAACTGCTGAACGTGCCGTTCGTAAATATCTCGCCGTTCGGATTGGACGTAAGGCGCGTGTGGTCCACCCTTCTCGCCGCCTTCGTCCCAGTTGAGGCCTAACCACCGCAGCGAGTCGTAAATCCCGCGCATTGATTCATCGGTGGAACGGGCGGCATCGGTGTCGTCAATGCGAAGAATGAATGTCCCGTTGTGATGCCGGGCAAACAGCCAGTTGAATAACGCGGTGCGCGCGCTGCCAATGTGTAAGAATCCGGTCGGCGAAGGAGCCATCCGGACTCTGATCTGGTGTTGGGCCCGGGGGGTTTCTCCTACTGAATTGCATCGAGACCGGGAGGTCTCTCCTACTGTCTTTTGAGACTGGGAGGTTTCTCCTAGTGAGTTCATTTCTTCTGTCCTCGCTGAATTTTCGCCCAACTATCCCGCAACGGGACGGTGCGGTTGAATACCAACTTCTCCGCCGTTGTATCCGGATCGACGCAGAAATAGCCCATCCGGAGGAACTGATACCGCGTGCCGTGCGGAACGCCGACAAGACTCGGTTCAACTTTGCAACCCGTTAAAACTTCCAAGGAGTTCGGATTGATGAAGGCTGTCCAATCAGTCCCATCGGCGGCGTTCTCCGGTTCACGTTCGGTGAAAAGTGACTCGTAGAGGCGCGCTTCGGCATTGACAGCGTGCGCCGCTGATACCCAGTGCAATGTGCCGCGCACCCTGCGGCCATCGTCAGACCAGCCACCGCGCGTCCCCGGGTCATACGTGCAGTGAATTTCAAGAATCTCGCCGGTGCCCGGGTCTTTCACGACGCTTTCGCACGTGACGTAATAGGCGTGCTTGAGGCGCACCTCGCGTCCGGGGGCCAAACGGAAGAATTTCCGGGGCGGGTCCTCCATGAAATCCTCGCGTTCAATGTAGAGTTCCCGCGAAAACGGGATTTGCCGCGTGCCAGCATCCGCGTCTTCCGGGTTATTTTCCGCTTCCAGCCATTCCACCTCTCCATCGGGATAGTTGTCAATAACCACTTTGACAGGATTCAGCACTGCCATGACGCGGGGGGCGCGTTGGTTCAAGTCAGTCCGGATGGAATACTCCAACTGACTCATCTCAATGAGATTATCCGCCTTTGAAACGCCGATGCGGTTGCAGAAATCGTGAATCGCCGCCGGCGTATACCCACGACGGCGCATCCCGGCGAGCGTCGGCAGGCGAGGATCGTCCCAGTCATTGACATGTCCTTCCTGCACCAGCACGCGCAACTTCCGCTTGCCTAGCACCGTGTGCGTTAAATTCAGGCGCGCGAATTCTATTTGGCGCGGCCGGTAAATTTCCAACGCCTCCAGAAACCAGTCGTAAAGTGGACGATGATCTTCAAATTGGACATCGCATAACGAATGCGTGATACCCTCAATAGAATCGGATTGCCCGTGCGTGAAATCGTAGGTAGGATAGATGCACCACTCCGTGCCGTATCGATAGTGCGGCGCGCGGAGAACGCGATACATCACCGGGTCGCGCATGTTAAGATTGGGGCTCGCCATATCGATTTTGGCGCGAAGCGTGCGAGAACCGTCCGGGAATTCGCCGTTACGCATGCCGCGAAACAACGCCAGATTCTCCGCAACCGAACGGGTGCGGTAGGGACTATCTTTGCCGGGTTCGACTAAAGTGCCGCGATAGGCGCGCATCTCGTCCGGTGTCAGATCGCAGACATACGCCTTCCCCTTTTCGATGAGTTTGATGGCATAGCCGTAGAGCGTCTCAAAGTAATCGGAGGCGTAAAACTCGCGTTCTTCCCAGTCAAAACCGAGCCAGCGAACATCGCGTTTGATCGCCTCGACATACTCGTGTTCCTCGGTGATGGGGTTGCTGTCGTCAAAGCGGAGGTTATAGAGGCCGCCGTAGTCTTCGGCGATGCCGAAGCTAATGCAGATGGCTTTGGCATGTCCGATGTGGAGATAGCCGCTCGGTTCCGGTGGAAATCGGGTATGCACTTTTCCGTCATAAGTGTTATCCGCCAGGTCCTTCTCAACTTCTTGGCGGATGAAATCGAGATTCGTTTTCGCGGCGGGTTTTTCGTCGTTTTCGGTGCTATGTTTTGGGTTAGCGTCCGAATTTTTCATAACAGGGCTCCATGATGCAAAAAGGTTTACGTTGCGATATTATACCTGAGAACCGGGGCCAAAGTCAAGGAATTTTCTGCAATTCCCCTCCCATTCCCCGGTAGGCGAGACCTCCAGGTCTCGATTTCTTTCTCCTGACCTCGATGTTCCCGTAGCGCGGGCCCCTCGGATGCCATACGCGCATCCGAGCGAGTTTCCCCCGCGCGGGTTAGATTGCGCGAGCGATGGCGAGGGACAGGCCCTCGCCCTACGATGAAGGGGGACCTTCTGCAGCCCTATTGCATCGAGACCAGGAGGTCTCTCCTACGCCCGCTCTTGACCAGGTTGGAGATTAGGCGATTTTAACAGAAACCGGTCCCCTGCTTGTGCAGGCAGGTCGACCGGAATATCGCCAGTCACCTGAACAATACTCTCGCCAAATTCGTTGACAATTTTCGTGATGTTTTCTTGAGATTCTAGTTTTTCCATGGGGATATAATACAAAAATTACGGAGAAATGTCAATTTTTCAGAAAAAAGTTGTAACCTTTCCTGCAATGCATCGTTTTTTTACTTATGACGTAAAAGATTTTTATTAAGGAGGTTTACCCATGCATTCCAAGGATACGCCGAAGAACCATTCCAGTTTCTACGAAGTGGCTCTGTATCTTGCGGTAGCGAAGGCACAGCAGAATGAATTCCGATGGGAGGCGTTCATTGACGATGTGTCCCAGATTTGCGACAGATTCGCGACGCACATTGCTTCCCAAGGCATCTCTGCTTCCAAGTTGTCACGCCGATAGTTGTGACGTTCCCTGTTAAAGACGAGGTTCATTGTCCTACCCTGACAATGTGCCTCGTTTTTTCTTCAGAGCGGTTCATTCAACTTCTCATGATTCCGCATAATCTTAACGAGGGAGCTTACCAGCTTCTCCGGGGCGTGGCGGATGACGTTCATTTCAACGCCGCCTTCCTTCACTACCATGTCGCGAATCAGGTCTGCCTCAACGACAGTCATTCCCTGCTCCGCCAGATTTTCCCCTTCCGCATTGTAAGATACCTGCACCTTCGAGGCATCCGCCACCAGCATCGTCTCCGCTGAGAGCAGTGAAATGTGCTTAGCGAGGTTCATCACATCCATCGGGTGCGCCTTGTTTTCGTAAAGCATAGAGAGTCCGTCTTCGGAAAGCGAGCGGATGCGGGTGAGCTGCGCCAGCAACTCCTGCCGCACATATTCCTGAATGACTTCGGTTGGCGCGGGATGATTATTGACGAGAACGTATTGTAACGTGATTTTCGCGTGGTCCAACAGGGCATTGACGTGGTCCGTGACAGCGTAACCGTCGGTTTCACCGGGCTGCGTCATGACGTTACAGACGTAGATTTTCATGGCATTGGAACGCTGTATTGCGTCAACAATGCCTTTGATGACGAGATTCGGCATGATGCTGGTATAAAGACTCCCCGGTCCGATGATAATGACATCGGCGTTCAGCAGTGCGTCTATCGCCTCGTGGTGTGCTTGGCATTCGTAGATTTCGCTTGGTTGTTCATCCCGATGGTGCGTTTTGCCATTCTCGCGCCGCTCAAAAAAGACGCGCTTGATGGGTTCGCGGTTCTCGCGTTTGGGGATAGTCGATTCGCCGCGGACAATCTCGCCATCGGCGAGTTCGGCGCACAGCACGGTGTAGTCTAACGTCACGGGGATAATCCTGCCGCGCACAGCGAGGAGCCGCGATGCGGCTTGGATGGCTTTTGGAAAGTTGCCTTTCAATGCTGTCAATGCCGTGAGCAGGATATTGCCGATGGTATGCCCACCGAGTTCGCCGTTGCTTGAGAATCGGTATTCAAACAGCCCGGCGAGTTCATCTGCATCGGATAAGGTGAACAGCAGCCGCCGGATGTCGCCGGGAGGAAGCACGTCAAACTCTTCGACGAGGCGGCCGGAGCTCCCTCCATCGTCGGAGACGGTGACGATGGCAGTGAGGTTATCCAAATCGATAATCTTATCGTCGCCGAGGTTGATGTCTGCGTAGTGTTTGATGCCGCTGAGCAGTGCGGACAATCCACTACCGCCGCCGATACAGGCGAGCCTTAAGTTCTTTGTATGTTGCACGTTTGATACGTTCTCTGATTTCATCGCGTCTGTCTCCGCATATCTGTCGCCTTGTTTGGTAGGCGCGGTTACAAACCGCGCCTGCACCCGGCACGCTTAGAACGCGCGCCTACCCGCAAAATTAATTTTGCGTTAATCATATCACAACATAAATAACGCAATTAACGGCAAATCTGTTTCATTAACATTTGCAGCGTGTCCAACGTCTCGTCACAGAGAGCCTCCGCTTCCGCCGCCGTAGGTGCTTCGCTGAACACCCGAATGACAGGTTCGGTGCCTGATTTGCGGATGTTCACCCATCTGTCATCCCAGCTGCGCTTGATACCGTCACCCAGGTCAAGTTGCGGCATCGGGAGGGGTTTTTCATGCGAGACAGGGGTGTCCTTTCCCTTTGAGTCCGGGAGTGCTCTCCTATCGGTATAGATTTCCTCGGCGCGCGCAATGAGCTGCGTTGCGATGTCTTGCGAGGGTATCTCCAGTTTCTTGCGACACATCTCGTAGTGCGGCAGACTCTCCACGAGTGCTGTCACGGTGCTCACGGTGCCATCTGAATCGCTTTGCAGACGTGTTTCAGCCAGACGTTGCACCATCGCCGCAATGGAAGCGATGCCGTCGGTAGTATGATGGATGCTCGGATAGATAACGCCGCCGGTGCCTTCGCCGCCAATAACGGCGTTCACCTCGTGCATTTTCTCCACCACCCATCCCACACCGACTTTCGTTCGGTGGAGCGTCACGCCGTGCTTCGCGGCGACATCATCTAGCATCCGACTTGTTGATACCGTTGCGACGATATCACCCTTCGTCTGCTTGAGGATAAAATCGGCGATGAGCGCGAACGTCCATTCGCCGCTCAGCGGAACACCGCGTTCTGTCACAATGACAAGTCTATCCGCGTCTCCATCGTGCGCGAATCCGATGTCGGCGTTGGTGACGCGCACCGTTTCACACAACTCGCCGAGGGCATCAGGCGTAGGTTCGGCGGGCCGGCGGAAGTGCCCATCGGGAACGCAGTTGAGTTCAACAACCCGACAGCCGAGCTCTCGCAACAGCGTTGGGCTGATGACGCTTCCCGCGCCGTTGCCGCAGTCCAGCACTACCTTCAGATTCGCTTTTTGAATCAAGTCGTGTTCAAGCCACGGTGAACTCATTATCGTTGCGAGGTGATACGCTATGGCATCGCTGTCGGTTTCTAGCCGGCCTTGTTCGTTCCACGGTGCGAGCGCGAACTCTTCTGTTTCAAAGATACGCGCGATTTCGTCGCGTTCCGCTTGCGTCAAAAGCCTCCCCGATGCCGACGCGAATTCAATCCCGTTCCACTCCATGGGGTTATGACTGGCGGTGATGGTGACACTGCCTTGCGCATCAAGTGCCTTCGCCATCAAGAGGATAGTCGGTGTCGGACAGAGTCCAACGTCAATGACGCGGCACCCAGTGGCGAGCAGACCGGCAAGCACCGCGTGCTGAACCATCGGCCCCGAGGTCCGCGAGTCTTTCCCAATTACCACTGTTCTACCGGCGACAAACGTGCCGAACGCCATCGCAAATTGCGTGATGAGCCTCGGGTCCAACGAAACGCCTACCTGTCCGCGAACGCCTGAAACGCTAATGATGGGTTGTTCTATGTTAGCCATGTTTTTGTATTTCCTTTCGTTAGTCTGGCTAATCGCGTATCAAACCGAGTAGGCAGATGCCGCCGATACATACCTGCCAGAAACAGACGAGGTACCACGGTGGATAGGCGAAAAGATACGATGGAATCGGCGTTAACTCGTAGAGCAACGGTGTCCTGAAGATATCCGTTTCCGCCAAAATCGCGCACACGGCCATCAGCGGATTTGCATGGAGAACCAGCGGAATTATCGGTTGAACGCTGTCAATATAACGTTCCAAAGGTGCCAGTAAAAACATGCCGCCGATAGTCGTGCACCAGAGGAGATACGCGAGTTCTGTGCCGAAAAGCACGTCTCGAAAAACCTTCGCGCCCCACATGCCGACAGCTCCAGCGGAAAAACTGTAGATGCCTAGCACGGCGAGCATTTGCAACGCCTTCACGAACGGTGGTTCCATCGCACAGAAAAGGAACGCCGTTGATAGAAACGCCCAACATAAGAGCGGCACCTGACCCGTGGCAAGTTGCGTCAATAAGCGTTTCCTAGTTGAACTGCGACTGAGGGTTAGCAGAACGGAATCGCCTTCCGTGCGGTTCATATATGCCGCCAAATAAGGTGCCGCCAGAAGCACGACGCACCCCTGTGCGAGCGCGAAACACGCCGTCGGTGAGCCGAGTTTCGCGTGGGCTAGCAAGAGATATATTACCCACGACAGCAAACTGGCAGACAGGACTGTGAGTGCAATGATGGCGCGGCGGACACCAAGCATTAGTAATCTCCGCGGAGCCGTAAGAGTGTCTCGGCAATGCCAATAAGGTTCGGGTTGATAAGCAACGCTTGTTTGTATGCCTCAATTGCCTCCTCAATTTTCCCGAGTCTGACATAGACGTGCCCCATCCCGGCGAACGCGCCGAAGTGGTTCGGGTTGAGCGCGATGGCGCGCTTACAATCTCTGATGGATTTGCTCCACTCTTCCATTAAGAAATAGGCGATGGCGCGCTGATTGTAGCCTTCGGCGAACGCCGGGGCGGCTTCAATAACTTCGGTGAAACGTTCAACCGCTTCTTCATACGCCTCGTCTTCCAATAGCGATTTGCCATCGCTAAGCATTTTATCGATGGAGGCATCGCCGGAACGCGACCAGATGTGCCACAGCGCGCTTTCGGCAGAAAGGCGGGTGCCGAGGTCATCGTCCTTGAGCGCGTCAATGAGTGCAGGCACGACTTCTTCGTCGCCGATAATTTTAAGCGCGGCAGCCGCCGCACGCGTAACGAGCGGGTCTTCACGTTTCAGGTATCCTAACAACGTTTCTGCTGAGTATTGCTCGGTGAGGCGTTGTTTTAGTTTTTCGGTATTGCCGGAATGCTTAAACATCAGTTTCGCCAATTCCGAAAATCCGTTATGCTTGTGCATCGTAAACCTCGCGATGGATAAAAACTAGTTTTATAGGTATTATAGCATATCTTCGCAGGAATAGCAACAGAATAATACCAAATGCACGCTGTAGTTTGCCTTGCCCTATGAAGATGGGGGCAACTACCCCAACGTGTTATGTCTATCAAAAACCTAATCTTTGCTAATCTTGTAAATCTTGTAAATCCTGCTCATGTTTTCGGAACCGGGAGAGAATCGTAGTGTATCAGGGGCTGGCAGACCTCATCACCTCTGTAGGTCAGGATCGTCTGATCCTGACCCGTTCGGGAGCGGGCTCTCCCGAACTACAGAGGTGGACACCCAATACTGGTCTTGACTCCCCACGGTAGGAGAGACCTCCTGGTCTCGATTTTCACTGTAGCAAGAGGTGGCGTTTTAGGTCCTTTAGCACCTACATGTCTATAGAAACACGTGCCGGTCCCTTTTCAAGGTCCTTTAGGACCTTAATAAAAACACGCGCTGACCTCGCAAAAACTATTAAGGACCTAAAGGCCCTTAGGGTTCTTCGCGTCTGCGCGTGCTATAGACATTCAGGTCCTACAGACCTGAAGAGAAAGAGAGCCGTTTTTTTGTTCGTAGCGCGGGGGCCTGTCCCCCGCGAGCGTTGGATTGCGCGGACGATGGCAAGGGAAACCCGCTCGCGCGCGCGGGTGGCATGCGAGGGCCCAAGCCCTACGACGCAGGGGGGCTTTCTGCCGCCGCTGCCCCGGGAGGCGCGCCGCCTATAAGTCAGGCTCGCCTGAAGTTCTGGCATATTTGCCAAATGATCCTGACCCGTTCGGGAGCGGGTGCTCCCGAACTACAGAGGTGGGCCCAATGCCTTCCTGATACGAACCACATCAAGACCGGGTGGAAGAAATCGAGACCAGGAGGTCTCTCCTACGGGGGACATCGCTCCCATCGAGACCGGGAGGTCTCTCCTACCGGTAAAGATAGGGACAACTGTCCGTTTTTCAATTTTGGAAACGAAATGTTTTGGCTTGACAAAAAGCACGTTTTCGGGTATCATAAAATTTGTGTATACACTTGAGCCACTTACCACACAAAATAGCGACAGATGGGACGCGCTCCTCCTGCAGTGCAGTGAAAGCACCGCGTTCCAGTCCCTCGCATGGCGAGACGCGCTGGACAGTGCCTTCAAACAACTCACGCCGGTATATCTATTAATTCAGGAGGATGACACAGTTATCGGCGGTTTGCCGGCGTTCGTGTTTCAACCGATACCGGGTATAAAATTGTGGCATTCACTGCCGTGGAACCTGTTCGGTGGGGTGTTTATCATAGATTCGGTGCAGGTTAACTTCGCTGAACTGATGTGGGCAGTTGAAACCTATCTTGAAAACGCATCGGCGGAAAAGGGATGGTGTGAAAGGCGGTGGACATTTTCGCCGCGGCACAGCGAAACATACAGCGGCACTCTCGCCGAAATGGGTTATGAACGCACCGAACATTTCACGCACCTTCTGCAGACGAACAGAGACGTTGACGCTCTCTGGCGCGCCTATAATAAACGCGTCCGCGGCGCAGTGCGGAAAGCGGAGAAGTCAGGCATAACTGTCACGGATACGGCAGATGAGGCAAGGCTCGCCGCCTTCTACGAGATGTATTTAACCACCGTGAAACGCTTAGGCGGCACGCCGAAACCGTTGTCGCTTCTGCGCATCTTAATGCGGCGCAACCTTGCGAGATTGGCTATCGCTACCTACGATGGCACGATTATCGCCGGGCTTCTCTATCTCCATTTCAATCGGACGGTGACGCTGTGGTGTGAGGCTTCGGTGCCAGAGTTTCTGCAATATCGGCCTAACAATGCGATTTTCCACTACATTCTCACGTGGGCGTGCGAGGCGGGATATGACTGGGTGGATTTTGGTGCGTCACCACCGGAAAACAAGGGGTTAATCGCGCACAAAGAGCAATACCGCGCCAAACGGTTCGATTTCTGTCACTACACGAAAGTCGTTTCGCCGATAAGACGGGCCTTATGGACGCAAAGTGAGGGTATCCTCCGCAAAATTTATGCACGGATGCAATAGAAATTTGAGGGATCAAAACATGAAACCCAATCTCATCTTTATCTTCGGAGACCAGCACCGGGGGTGCGATGTCGGCTGTGCAGGAAATGCTCAGGTGCAGACACCCGCCATGGATATGCTGGCGCGAGAGGGAACCTTTTTCCCGAACACCTTCACCAATGTCCCGCTGTGTGTGCCGGCGCGCGGATGCCTCATGACAGGCAAGCATCCGTTGAGCCACAAAGCTGTTTCCAACGATTTGCCGTTACCTTTAACCGAAACCGGCATCGCGGAAGTGTTCAGAGATGCTGGCTACGCGACCGGCTATATTGGGAAATGGCACCTCGGTGGTATGCCGCGGGACAAGTTCATCACGCCGCTGATGCGCTTCGGTTTTGACGATTGGCTCGGCTGGAATTGCCACCACAACTATTTCAACGCGCCTTATCACGATAGCTTCGGGAATAGGATGCAGATTGAAGGCTATGAACCCGATTTTCAGACGGAGCGCGCCATTCAATACTGCCGTGAACACGCCGATGAGCCGTTCTGCCTCTATCTCAGTTGGGGGCCGCCGCATAACCCTTACGAACATGTCCCGGAACGCTTCAAAGCGATGTATCCGCCGGAGGAAATCCAGCTGCGTCCGAACGCCGTAGACACGCCGCAGACGCGTGAGGACATCGCCGGTTATTACGCGCACATCACAGCATTGGACGAAAATCTGGGACGTTTGATGGCATCGCTTGACGACATCGGCATCGCTGAAAACACCATCCTCGTCTATACGTCAGACCACGGTGACATGCTCGGCAGCCAAGGGCACGTCCGAAAGGAACGGCCGTGGGACGAATCGATACGCATCCCTTTCATGATACGCTGGCCCGGCAAAATTCCGGCAGGCGTGACGCGTGAAACGCTGCTGAGTCTCGTTGATTTCATGCCGAGTCTGTTATCGCTGTGTGGACTTGACATTCCTGATAGGGTGGAAGGAGTAGATATTTCCGGTGCAATGCTCGGCAAACCAATTGATGAACCGCAGTCAGTTTTATTGGAAATTCCGTTGCACGGTAGCGAAGGCTTCAACGCCGGCATCCGTGAGTGGCGCGGGGTTCGCACGCATCGCCACAC
This sequence comes from Candidatus Poribacteria bacterium, assembly GCA_965242965.1. GTDB lineage: Bacteria > Poribacteria > WGA-4E > WGA-4E > WGA-3G > AGPOR5. Next base: position 1,277,737 of record OZ251518.1, read on the forward strand.
CTACGCGCGCCATTACGATGGCACCGAGTGGCTGCTCTACGATAACCACGCTGATCCCTATCAGTTGAACAATCTCATTGATGATAAAAACTCACAGTCCCTCAAGGCGGAGTTAGAGGCGGAGCTCCAGCGATGGCTCGCGCGCATCAATGATGCCTGTCTTCCGGGCATTGAGCACATTCGGGAACTCGGGCTATCGGAATTGTGGAACATCAGCGAACAGCGGTTCGGCGGCAGAAACCCGCGGTGGGCATGAGAGGCGGAGATGAGCAACAAAGTGCTAATTATCGGTTGGGATTGCGCCGCGCCCGAACTTGTCTTTGACGCATTCAGAGACGACATGCCCAACACACGCCGGTTAATGGAGGAAGGCATCTACGGAAACCTAGAAAGCACCATCCCGCCTATCACCGTCCCAGCATGGATGTGCATGATGACAGGCAGAGACCCGGGTGAACTCGGCATCTACGGCTTTCGCAACCGAAAAGACTATTCCTACGATAACCTCTACATCGTTAATTCTCATGCTGTCACCGTGCCGACGTTGTGGGACATCGTCGGGACTCACGGGAAAAAGTCTGTCGTCTTAGGCGTGCCGCTAACCTATCCGCCGAAGCCGTTTCCGGGGTGGATGGTGAGCAGTTTCCTCACGCCGAGTCTCAATTCGCAGTGGTGCTTTCCGCCGCGGCTCAAACGCGAGATCGCGCAAGTTGCCAGCGATTACCTCATCGATGTCCCCAATTTCCGGACAGAACGACGCGCTGAATTAGAACGAGAGCTGTTTCAAATGACGGAGGCGCGTTTCAAACTCGCGCGACACTTACTTAAGACGAAAGCCTGGGAGTTATTCGTGATGGTGGAAATGGGCGCAGACCGGCTCCACCACGCCTTCTGGCGATTTTGGGACGCATCGCACCGAAAGCACGAACCGGACTCCCCCTTTTCAGATATGATGCGCCGCTATTATGCTACGCTTGATACCGAATTAGGCAGGCTGTTAGAACTTGTTGACGAAAACACCACCGTCCTCATCGTATCTGACCACGGTGCCAAGCGGATGGACGGCGGTATCTGTATCAACGAATGGCTGCAGCAACACGGATACCTGACGTTGAAAACGCGCCCGCGGGAAATCACGCCTTTTTCTCCCGATTTAGTAGATTGGCATCGCACACAGGCGTGGGGTGAAGGCGGCTATTACGGACGCATCTTCCTAAATGTGAAAGGCAGGGAGCCGCTCGGCACGATTCTCCCCCAAGATTACGAGAAGGTCCGCGATGAATTGAAGGCACGGCTAGAAGCAATTGTTGATGAAACCGGTGGCAACATCGGCACGCGCGTCTTTAAACCGGAAGAAATTTACCGCGAATGCCGCAACATCGCGCCAGACCTGGGTGTCTATTTCGGCAATCTCTATTGGCGTTCAGTGGGTAGCATCGGCTACAACAGCATCTACACCTATGAAAATGACACTGGCCCGGACGATTGTAACCATGCACAGATGGGCATTTTCGTGCTGAAATCTCCGCGATGCCAGGATACCGGGCTCGTGTCGGCTAGGCACTTATATGACGTTGCGCCGACAGTATTACAAGAATTCGGAATTGCGCGCCTGCCAGAAATGCGCGGGCAACCGATTTCTTCGTAGTTAAGTGAGGGTGTTTCATAAATCCCCGCCGGTCTCGATTTTCCCGTAGCGCGGGGGCCTGTCCCCCGCGAGCGTTGGAGTGCGCGTGCACGCACGATGGCGAGGGCCTGTCCCTCGCCCTACGGTGAGGGATGGCGTTTTTTATCGTATTGCGGGGCCTGTCCCCCGCGAGATCCATCGTCACGATGTGTGTTTCCGCCGCTGTAGTTTGTGCTCGCCTGATCACAAACGGGTCAGGATCAGGCGATCCTGAACTACAGGGGGGATGCGGTCTGACAGCCAGACGCATGGCGAGGGACAGGTTTTCCCACCGCCCTACGTGATGGGTAGGCGTTTTTTTCACTGCAGCGCGTGGGCCCGGCACCGCGACGTTGCGCGATTTATGAAACACCCTCAGATAAGTGCGCCCCTCGCGAACGTAGGGCGAGGGCCTGTCCCTCGCCATGCCTCGGTTGTCCCAGAAAATGGCATCCTTGGATCGGCGACATGTTTCGCTTGGTTGAGCGATCGCGGGGGACAGGCCCCCGCGCTACGGGCCAAGTTGCATCTCTGCTCGGGTCTGGATTTGAGATAAGGGCACCGCTCGCGAACGTAGGGCGAGGGCCTGTCCCTCGCCATGCCTCGGTTGTCACAGAAAACGGCTTGAGTCTATCGGGCCTCGGGCATTTTTCGTTGGCTTGAGGATCGCGGGGGACAGGCCCCCGCGCTACGGTGCATGTGAGGTTTGCGTTTCAACAGGCATCGCGGGGGAAACCCGCTCGGATGCGCGGATGGCATCCGAGGGCCCCCGCGCTACGGTGACGGTGAGGTTTGCTCGCGGGGGATAGGCCCTGGTGCTACAATCAGACAGATGACGTAACCGCTTTCACAATCGCCTCCGCAACCACTTCCGCCGCAAGAATACCTACCGTGTTGACATCGCTTGGATGCGTGCCGATGGAGAGCGCGAAGAGCGTATCTCCATCAAACATTGTATGTGCCGGCCGAATGGCACGCGCGAGACCATCGTGCCCCATCTCTGCCACTTTCGTCGCTTCCGCAGGCGAGAGGACAGCGTTTGTCGCAATCACGCCAATCGTGGTGTTTGTTCCCGCGAAAAGTTCTGCCCCCAATAATCGTTCGGTAATATCCACGAATGCGCCGTTTTCCTTCGCGCCTGCCACAATCTCCCCGGTCTTCGGATGCACGACGTTACCGAGGGCATTCACCACTACAATCGCACCGACAAGGAGCCCATCGGGAAGTTGCCGACACGCTGAACCGACACCACCGGGAGATGCCTCTACATTGGGTGCCTTGCCAACGGTGGCACCTGTGCCTGCACCGACAAGTCCCATCGGCACAGATTCGCCTGAGGCATTAAGGCAAGACTGATAACCCATTTGTTTGTCGGGACGCGCCTTCGCATCGCCTACCCCTAAATCGAAAATGACGGCGGCAGGGACGATTGGAACACGCACGGACCCGGCCGGAAAACCGACGTTTCGTTCCTCAAGATATTGGACAACACCGCCCGCGGCATCTAATCCAAAGGCACTGCCGCCGGTCAGCAAGACAGCGTGAACTTTTTGGACGAGGCGGCCAGGGCGAATCGCCTCCGTCTCTCGCGTACCAGGGGCGGCACCGCGCACGTCAACGCCTGCTGTCGCGCCTTCTTCGCAGAGGATGACGGTGCAACCTGTTCTGGCAGTGGGGTTGGTGGCGTGGCCGACTGTGATGCCGTCGAGCGTGGTAAGGGTGTGATTCGTCGAAAATATCATGAGAATGGTGATATTGCATTGAGACGCGGGAGGTCTCTCCTACTGCGCCTTCTGGGTAGGAGGGACATCCTTGTCCCGATTACGGTATTATTGCATCGAGACCAGGAGGTCTCGTCTACAGGAAGATGTCAAGCCCGGGAGGACGCTCCTATATTCAAGGGAATTCTATCGGAATACTGAGCATTTTTGGCAACAAACATTCGGTTTCACTGCACGGTTGATAGGTGAGGTTTAGCGTGAAACGGGTTGTGTCGGCGGCATCGGGTTTGCGTTTTAACTGCACGGAAATCGCAATGTCCCCTTCATAGATTGTCAAAGGTCCCTCGCTGAAGGCGAATTGCGCCGAGGTGCCTTTCGGATATGTCACAGCGACAATCTCCACTGGCGCATCTGCATCCACACTGAGGGTTGTCGGCGTTAAATTTGCCTCAGCCTCAATAGGCGCGCTTTGTTCGCGCGCTGAGGGGCTCGCGTTAATGTGCCAGCCATCCATCATTTTGAGTGCCACTTCTACCTCAAAATCGTTTTCAGTGAAGCGTCTGATTTTCGCTGTTGCGGCGACTACCTCTTGTCCGCGCGCACCGCCCGATAAATAGCGATTTAGCGCGAAGAGGATATGCATGAAAGATGCTGGATGCTGTTCCATCGCCGCACGAAAACTCACCAAGGTCTGTTCGGCGCGTTCCCGATAAGCATCCCCTAGCGTTAAAAGATTGTGGACAGCAACGGCATTGCCAGAGGGAAGTGCCGAATCAAACGGATTTTTTGTCCTAACGATGAGATGTTCCGCATCCGCCTGCGTGAAATAGAAGCCGCCGTTTTTGTCGTCCCAGAAGCGCGCTATCATCGTATCGGTGAGTTCCTGAGCCTCGCGCAGCCAAAGCGTTTCGCCTGTCGCCTGATATAGCCCGAGGAGCCCGCGCACGAAAAACGCGTAGTCGTTAAGATACCCATCATATTTGGCGACACCGGCGGTATAGGTATGCCACAATCTGCCGTTCGGTTGCTTTAGGGCTCCCAAAATAAATTCAGCAGTTTTCTGTGCGGCATGGAGATACTCTTCGTCGCCAAGCACTTCATACCCCTTCGCGAGCGCGTCTATCATCAGCCCGTTCCAACTGACGATAATTTTTGTATCCAAAAGGGGACGCTCGCGCAAAGAACGTGCGGCGAGAAGTGCCTCACGTTCAGCGGCAACCGCTGCCAGAGCTGGCTCACCGATGCCCGCGGGGACATACAAGACGTTTTTCTCCTCAAAGTTGGGTCCTTTATCTAGTCCGTAAACCTTCGCGAACGCGTTCGCATTTTTGTGCTTGAGAGTGTCTGTTATTTCTGTCGCTGTCCAGACATAAAATTTTCCTTCTTCCGCGTCGGTTTCGGCATCCAGGGCTGCATAGAATCCGCCTGTCGGTGCCGTCATTTCGCGGGCGACAAAGGTGAAAATCTCCGATGCAATCCGTTGATAGCGTGGTTCCTCGGTTAACGCGTAGACGTGCAGATAGATTTTCGCGAGTTGCGCGTTGTCGTAGAGCATCTTCTCGAAATGCGGGACAAGCCACTTTTCATCGACGGCATACCGATGAAACCCGCCGCCGAGCTGATCATAGATGCCGCCGCTTGCCATCATATCCAGCGTGTGGGTTACCATCGCAAGAAGGGAGGTGTCCGAGGTGCGTTCGTATTCACTGATGAGCAATTCCAGATTGGCAGGTTCTGGGAACTTCGGTGCGCCGCCAAAGCCGCCAAACTTCTTACTATAACTGCCTCGCAATTTCTCCACGGCGGCGGTAATCAGTTCTCGCTTCGGGAGTTCGGTAGAGAGTGACATGAACCTGCGGCTAGTGGCGTTTTCAATAGCCTCGACGATCTGCTCCCCGGCTTCAATCACCTCGGATTCGCGCGTCGTCCATGCATCCTGAACCGCCTCCAAAATAGTGGGGAACCCCGGCCTGCCCGGCATATCTGTCGGTGGGAAATAGGTGCCGGCGTAGAACGGCTTTAAATCGGGTGTGAGGAAGACAGAGTTCGGCCATCCGCCGCGCCCGATGAGGAGCTGCGTCGCTGTCATATAAATGTCGTCCAGGTCTGGGCGTTCCTCCCGGTCGATCTTGACGTTAATAAACCCTTCATTCATCTGCCTCGCAATCTCTGGATTTGAGAAGACCTGGCGTTCCATCACGTGGCACCAATAGCAGGTGGCATAGCCGACAGACAGGAAAATCAGTTTATTCTCCGCTTTCGCCCGCGCGAGTGCCTCATCACCCCACGGATACCAGTCAACAGGATTGTGCGCGTGCAACTGTAAATAGGGACTCGTTTCGTGGACGAGCCGGTTCGTCCACTTCCATGTCCCGTCGGGGTTTTTCAGCGCGGATTCGTCTGCGAGCCCGATGCTAGTGATGGCGAGTAGAAAAAAGATAAATGCCAAGTGGTTGCGGTTTTGATGCATGTTTTATCCTTGTTCAATAGGTTTTCATTCGGATTCGGGAACGGGTAGGACGTGGCGTTCAACTTCGTGGACTTTGTCGGGGAAAGTCTCGCCGCGAATCCACATGACAGGCTGTCCTCTACCCTTGCCCGATGCGGGATGTGCCCATTCCGCATGGGCACTGAGATAGTGTGAGACATAGCTGCGGCGAAACCGCAGGCTGTGGTTGTCCATGCTCTTATGCAGGAGGTGGCTGTGGAACCAGATGACTGCGCCGGGCTGCACTTCTACTGCAACCCCGTCTTCGTCGCGGACTCCGCGTGCCAGCTTGAACTCATTTTGTTGTGAACCGCCGATGTCATCGTGTTGAAAAATATCCCATTTGTGGCTGCCGGGAATAACATAGAGACAGCCGTTCTCCCTGTCTGCCGCGTCAATCGCAGTCCATGTCCCGACAGTCGTCTCTGTCTTAAACCGACTGCGGAAGTAGAACTTGTCTTGATGCCACGGGAAGCCGAGGCCAATCTTGGGTGCCTTCCAGATGAACAGATTGTTGATGCCGAGGATATCGGGACAGAGTAGATCTACGAGCGGGTCCGTTAACCTCGGGTCTCGCACCCGCGCAAGGAATTCTGGGCAGTAACAACTCGGATGATGAATCTTGTGCATCGCATAGATGCCTGACTCTGCCGCTTTCCCGTCTCTGACAAGTGCGTTCTGATCGATATGCGCGGACGGAAACGGACGTTTGCCATCGACAATGGCTTCTGCGACTTGACGAAGTGCATCGTTTTCTGCAGCCGTGAATACATCCAAGCGAACGAGGTAACCGTTCTCGTTCCACTGTGAAAGTTCGTCTGGGCTCAACGCAAACTGCCTGGTCTGCGGCGTTGATTTTGTGTGCATTTTTGTCTCCTGGTCTCCTGAATTTTTCCGGTAGGCACGGTGGTTTGCCTTAAAGGCTGTGTAATTCGTATTCTATACCAGATCAAGATTAATGTCAATTCTTTTTCGTCGTCTCGCGCCGTGTCCTTCGCAGCGAAATTCGTGCCTTATACCCTCCATGTCTCTGTATACGTTTTCACGCCGATCATCAAATATGCGATGACCTGGGAGACCAGGGGGATGAGGAACATGCCAATTCCCAAGTTGAACGCGATTCCTTGCAATGCGGGGGGAGTCGCCAAGGCGACAACCAGAATCACTAAGGGCAGCAGGGATACCCCGGCTACCGTGCGGAAAATCCATTTGCGTTTATCGGTAAATTTGGAGATGCCCCAGGCCAGAGCTGCCAACCCTAGGGACATCACAAACACTGATGCCACTAGTATTACTCCAATGATGTCCAGATTCTCATCGGGAATGTCTATCCACCGAGCATAGGGAATGAGACTGATTAGTCCCGGTCCCAGGGGGGCGAGGATTATGCCCATCACCAACGCGACAGTACCAAAACAGGCGGCGGTGTCGGCAACGATGGCACCGTTCAGCACGCGGTTCAAATACACCAACCCAACCAACAGCAGAAGCCACCCCAGAGCACTCCCCGGGACGGTTATGAGGGAAAAGGCCTCAAAAATGTCGTATAGGTTAGGCAACGTGAGGAGACTCCACCACAACCCCGAGCCTACTGTCCAGAGGATTCCTCCCACTAGAATGCATAGTCCGACGATTTTGTTCGCTGTAAGAGGGTTCATTTCTGGAGTGATTTTGGATTTCTCTTTTCGCTCCATCACCATCGCCTCTGCATGCTCTTTTTTCATGAAAATTCTCCGTGTTAGATGAGGGTGTTTCATAATTCTAGAAACCGTCCGGTTACCGTAGCGCGGGGGCCTGTCCCCCGCGAACGTCCCGGTAGGAGAGACTTCCCGGTCTTGATGCAACATTAAGGTCCTACGGACCTGGATAGGGTGCAGCACGTTTTTCTATAGACATTTAGGTCCTACGGACCTAGAAGAGGTTTTTGATAGACCGCAGCATGGCGAGGGACAGGCCCTCGCCCTACGGTGAAAGGGGGACGTTTCTCCTACCGTAGCGCGGGGGCCTGTCCCCCGCGCTCTCGCCCGCGCCCTACGCGCCGTTTTGTGCCTGCGCGATATCCCGATACCGCCGCACTTCCACATCATCCGGCCTGCGTCGCAGCGTCTCCTCGTAATCCTGCAACGCGGCTCCATACCGTTGCATCGCGAAGTTTGCATGCGCGCGACCGAGGTATGCATCGACATCATCCGAGTTTCGTGCGAGGGCTGCATCGTAATCGCGAACAGCAGCGGTGTAGTGCTGCAGGTGAAAGTGCGTCACGGCACGATTGAAATAGCCTTCACCGCGTTCGGGTTTCAGGCGGATAGCCGCGTCATAGTCCTGAAGCGCGGCGGTGTAGTCGCCGAGGGCATAGTAGAGGCTGCCCCGGTTGCAATGCGCCGCGGCGTAATCGGGTTTCAGGCGGATGGCGACATCGTAAGCGGCGATGGCGTTCTCGGCTTTTCCGATGTCCGTGAGGAGGGTGCCGAGGGAGAAAAAGGCATCGATGGCGATTTCTTCTTCCGTGGGGACATGGATGTCCTTATTTTTTTCATCCAACCGTGCGATGGCTGCTTCTATCTCGGGGTCTTCCTCATGTTCCAATTCTAGGAGTTCCGGGAACAACTCTTCCATAGTTGGAACATTCTTTTCCTCATAGCGTATCATGAAACTTCCGACACATCCTTCTATAGGGGAAAAAGGATTGCCGAAATTGTCACCAACGGCCCACATGAGTTCCTCAATCATTGTAGAGAGTCGTTCGTATTCGTCCGCTGTCACTTCGGGATGGCGCAGACTGTTGTTCCGATTGGCGAGTTCGGTTAATAACTCTTGGATGCCGACGAGCCACGCGACGTAACTTTCCGCAGGTGCTACCTCTTCATCTGCGCGCTTCTTTTCCGGTAAGCACTCGCGTTCAAGCGGTGTCTGCGGTGCATGCCGCGGGATGAGCGGCTCTGGCAGACTCATGCGGATGGCCACAGGGAGCACCGGCACGGGGAATGCAGTGGGCATCGCTTGTGTAGGCGTTAACATTGGGTTTTACCTCCTCCTTAACCACGCGGTATACTCGGCGTGCGTCAGCACGAGATGGATCCTCACCAACTGCAGTTCATATTGAATCTTTGCAATCAGGCGGGTTTTGTTACCGCCGATGTTGAAGACAGTGTAGTTGACTTCTTCCTTGACACGGCGGTTCTGGGGAGCAGAATAAACGAAATTTACTCTTTTCGCCAGATCGGCGTGTGGAAACACCTCGCGCACCTGATTCAGGGACCAGAAACTATTTTGCGTTACCAAATCACGCCAGCGATAAAGTCCCGGCTTGCTGTTTGGATGTCTTTGGGCAAAATTGTTGAGTTTTTCTAGAGAAATAATCTGCATCGGAAAACCAGTCCTATTCAAAACGGCGCGCGACGGTTTAGCCGGCGATGCCCACTCTCGACACGACAGCAGGCACTTAACACCGGCACTTCAGTTAGGATACCACATCAAGAATTAATTTGCAAATGAAAAAATCACTTGACTTCAAACACACGGCATGACATAATAAAAATGACCTGGGATTTCCGCGACACGGTGTCTCGGAAACCACCATCAATAACAAAAGGAGATTTGTAAAAATGAGAAAAAACTGGGCGATTCTGCCTATTTTCGCACTGATGACATTAGGTTTCAGCCTCCTCCCACTCCAAGGTTTCACCGAAATCGACAGCGCAACCGCTGTCGCTGTCTGGCTCTTCGACGACGGCAATGTCAGCGACTCCAGCGGTAATGGGAATGACGGTGAACTTGTGAACGGTGCCGAAATTGCTGATGGCGGCAAGTGGGGAAAGGCTCTCAGCCTTGATGGCGATGATGACTACGTCAAAGTTGCCACTTCGGCTAGCCTCGACAGCGCGAACGAGGAATACACCGGCGTTGCTTGGGTGAAGATCCAACGTAAAGGCGATCCGCACGGTTCTTGCTGTGCCGATGACCACATGATTATCGCCTATGCCGCGGGCTGGAAGAATATTTTGAACGTCTTCGGCCCCGGCAGAAGCGGTAACCAAGGGAAGGTTGAAGTCGGCAGCGGCGGCCTCGCACCGAGTTGGCTCTTCGGCGATGAAACCGTCAATGATGATACCTGGCACCATCTCGCCTTCACTTATGATGGCGCGAAGAAAATTGTCTACATTGATGGCGAAGTTGACAAGGAGCAGGATACTACCGGCACCTTTGACGCACTCGGGCTGGAAGTTAACCTGGGCGGCACGCCTGACCAGAGATGGGCACTCGGGCTGATAGACGAAATCGGCATGTTTAATGTCCCACTGGAACAAGCCGATATCCAACTGCTGATGAACGATGGACTCGGCTCCGTGCTGGGACTAACGCCTGTCTCGCCGCAAGGACGGCTGACAACGGCATGGGCGACGATTAAGCAGGCGCGGTAGGTTACGTTTCGGGTTCGCGGGCGGAGGCGACTGGCTCCGCCCGTTTTCCTAACGGTGCATCGATACGCGGGTATTGCATCGAGACCAGGAGGTCTCTCCTACCTCCCCTCTCTGTAGTTTGCGATCGCCTAATCGCAAATAGAGGGGTGCATCGAGACCGGGAGGTCTCTCCTACGGTATTGCATCAAGACCGGGAGGTCTCTCCTACTGTAATGAAATTTTTCATCAATTCCCTCACGTTACTCTTATGCATCTATGCGGGCATCGCGTTTGCATCGCCAGCGGCGCGGTTGTATGATGCCGGGCTGCGCGCGCTATCCCACGGCGAACAAGAAAAAGCCAAAATCGCGCTAGAAAACGCTGTCGCACGGGATGTCTCGTTAGCGGACGCACACTGCGTGCTCGGATTAATTTATAGGGGCGCGGCGGAATTCCACGCCGTAGCCGAGGCGTTCCGATGCGCTATCATCGCCGATGCCGACTACATCGAGGCATACTGCGAACTCGGCGATGTGCTGTTGATTCGGCTGGGACAAACCGATGGTGCCATTCGCGCGCTGCAGAAAGCGGTGGCATTAGATGAAGCGCATGCTCGCGCGCGAACGTTATTAGGCATCGCCTATTTTCGTGAAAACGAGACAGCCGCTGCGCTTCGCGAACTTCAGCGTGCAGTGCAATTGAACCCAACCTCACACACGGCGCACTACACGCTCGGGCTCGTGCATCTGCAAAAGGAGGCATGGGCATCGGCAATCGCCGTGTTCAAACACCTGCTTGAACTGGACCCGGGGCACGCCGAAGCGCATTTCAGTTTAGGGACAGCTTATCGGCGCATCGGCAAGATAGCGGCGGCGCAGGCGGCATTACATCGCTTTGAAACGTTGTCCCTTGAAGCGGAACAACTCACGCATCTGAAGCGGTTCGCGCGCCAAGAACCTGCCAACGCGCAGGTGTGGTATCAACTCGGACGGCTCCATCTCAAACGGCAGCAGTGGCATGAAGCGGCGCAGGCGTTGGAACGTTATGTCACCCTCGCGCCGGAGGAAACGCGCGGCTACGAAGCACTCGGTTTCCTCCATTTTCAACGGCAAAATTATCCGCAGGCGATGGCGATGTATCAGAACGTCATCCAGCGCAAACCGAACGTCGCCACCTATCGCAACGGCCTCGCCGGTGTCTACGTGATGCTGGAACGGTATCCTGAAGCGATTCAGCAATACCAGAACGCGATTCGTTTAAAGCCTTCCGAACCGCGGTTCTATCTGAATCTTTCAAAAGCGTATCGCCTCGCCGGTGACGTTGCCGAGGCGGAGAAGGCCCAGGCAGAATATGAACGTCTCACGTCGCAATCTCAATAAACCCGATGGATACAGCCTAAACACCCTGGACGCGGTTTCAAACCGCGCTTACCGGAAGTGGCTCATTTTATTTTTCACCTTCTCATTCTTTTCCTGCCTACCGCGCGTGATGGCAGAACCCGATATGCTCTTCATCCCTGCCGGCACCTTTACGATGGGGAGCGACGATGATAGCTTTCCGAACGAGGCACCCGCGCATAACATCTATCTAGATGCCTACTACATCGGCAAAACCGAAGTTACCAATGCCGAGTATTATCAATTTTGGCTGGCAGATGGCGGCGATGAAAGCGAACATACGCCCGTCAGTTATGGCGAGACATTCGGCGAGTGGCCCGCTATTGCGAAAACTAAGCCGAATTATCCTGTCGTCGGTGTTTCATGGAACGATGCAGTGGCGTATGCGGCGTGGATTGACAAACGGCTCCCCACCGAAGCGGAATGGGAGAAAGCGGCGCGCGGCACGGATGCACGCCGATGGCCGTGGGGCACTCAGTTTTCGCAGCCTGTCAAAGCGAACGTCTGGCATGCCAAAGATGGCTTTAAGCATCTCGCACCGGTAGGGCACTATCCAACGGGCGCGAGCCCTTACGGCGCGTTGGATATGGCTGGCAATGTCTGGGAATGGACAGCGGATTGGTATTCGGATACGTATTACCATCGAAGTGAAGGGCGAAATCCAAAGGGACCCGAGGCCGGCAGCAGGCGAGTCGTGCGCGGGGGTTCGTGGCTGAACCCGGCGCGGTTGTCTCGGTGCGCAACGCGAATTGGGCAATATCCAAAGAGTGGGACAAGTTTTATCGGTTTTCGTCTTGCGGCAGATGCGGATTAACAGCCGACGGATATAAATCATGAAAATTGCTTTTCTCATCCTGCTTACCTGCGGGATACCCTGTGTGTCTGCGAACGTGCAATTCGTTGATGTGACGATAGAAGCCGGCATTGACTTCAGACATGTCAACGGTGCCGAAGGGGACTATCATCTGCCTGAAACCCTCGGTGCCGGTGGTGCTTTTTTTGACGCGGATAACGATGGCGATTTGGACATTTATCTCGTTAACAGCGGGTATTGGCCTGGCTCAGCCGCCGCAGCGCAAAAGCACGCTGCACTCTACCAAAACAATGGGGATGGGACGTTTACAGACATCACCGCCGCCGCAGGCGTGGGCAACCGGGGCAACTACGGACAAGGCGTTGCATGCGCCGATTACGACAACGATGGCGACACAGAACTCTACGTTACTAATTTCGGACCGGATGTCCTTTATCGGAACAATGGCGATGGGACATTCACTGACATCACCGCGCACGCCGGTATCAGTGATGCGGCGTGGAGCAGCAGTGCATGCTTTCTTGATTATGATAGGGACGGACACCTCGATCTGTTCGTCGTCAGTTATCTCGACTATTCGCTGGATGCCGCCTATCTGCCGTGCGGGGAAAACGCAACGCGCACTTACTGCCATCCCTCGCTATTTGAAGGCGCGCCGGATAAACTCTACCGCAATAACGGTGACGGCACCTTCACCGATGTCAGTCAAGAAGCAGGCGTAGGCAACATCAGCGGGATGTTTCACGGGAAGGGGTTAGGCGTTGTCTCGGCAGACTTCAATAACGATGGCGCGCCAGATCTTTACGTAGCCAACGATGATACCCGCAACGACTTTTTCTATAACAACGGTGATGGCACGTTCAGCGAAATTTCGCTCCTCGCCGGGTGTGCCTATAGTTTTAACGGCGTAGCGCAAGCCGGCATGGGCATCGCCGCGGGCGATTACAACGGCGATGGCGCACTGGATATCTTCGTCACGAATCTCTCCTACGAGACGAACGCGCTTTACCGCAACAACGGCGACGGCACCTTCACCGATGTGATTTATGAGGCGCGTCTCGGAAAAGAGAGTTATCTCTATGTCGGCTTCGGCACCGGGTTTTTAGATGCCGATAACGATGGCTGGCTCGATCTGTTCGTTGCGAATGGGCATATCATTGATAACATCGCCGAGACGCACGATGTCCTCACCTACGCGCAACCAAACCAGCTCTTCCGCAATAAAGGCGATGGCACGTTTCAGGAAATCTCCGAGACTGCCGGCCCCTATTTTCAGCGCGCCCAAGTCAGCCGAGGGAGCATCTTTGGCGATTACGATAACGATGGCGATGTTGACATCCTCGTTACACAGTCAAATGGTTTCGCGACGTTGTTGCGAAATGAGAATGGGAATAAGCAGAATTGGCTGCGGATTAAACCCGTTGGCACGATTAGCAATCGCGATGGAATTGGCGCGCGCGTCCTTCTAGCGCAACAGATTCGCGATGTCAATCCGTGCGCGAGTTATCTGAGTAGCCACGATGCGCGGTTGCACTTCGGGTTGGGCGAAAACACCAACGTGAATAGGCTGGAAATCCGTTGGCCGAGTGGCGTTGTGGATGTATACGAAAACCTGCCTGTCAATCAGGAGCACGTCCTCACCGAGTCATCTGAGCGTTCTCGCTAGGCCTTCCATTACCTCGGCTATCTCGCAGCAACGCCTTGAGCCATTCGGGTGCTATCCGGTAGTCTCATGTCGGTTCGCTTGATTGCCGCTGCGTCGCGATGTGTGTCTGCCGCCAGCAGCAGTGCCGTGATGTCGCCGGGCAGCTGCACGCCAACCTCTCTTTCAACGCCTTGCACGCCACCGAACTCCTGCTGACATCGCGTGCCGATATCCTCCTTCTTCTTTCTAGCGGTGACGAAATCGGCGCGGGCATTCTCCCACGCTTGCAAGCGCAACCAAGCGATACCGCGATAGTAGAAGGTATGTCCCGGCAGGGCATCAAAATGTATCGCCTGGCTCAAATCTTCAATGGCCTGCTCGAAGTCGCCCTTCTCCAGATAAACTCTCCCGCGCCCATAATAGGCTCTTCCCAACGTGGCGACGTGTGTTGACATCTCCATGACGGTGTTAAAGTCCGCAATGGCTTTGTCGTAGTCGCCTTTGCGTCGGTAAATTCGCCCGCGGTCCCGGTAGGGGCGGGTGTAATCCGATCTGCGTTGAATCGTCGTGTTAAAGTCCTTGAGGGCCAAGTCGAGTTCGCCTTTCGCCTCGTATGCTAGCCCGCGACTGAAATATGTCCAGACGGTTTCTGGCATGATTTCTATCGCGCGGTTGAACTCTTCAATAGCCAAGTCAAACTCGCCTTGCTGATGGAGCGCGACCCCGCGATAGCGATGGGTTCTGGAGAGTGTCACCTTTTCGTGAGGTTGCAAGGCAGCGATGTCGCCGGTGTAGTCTTTCATTTTTCTTTCCTATAGCGATTAAGCCGCGTAGCGGCTTAATCGGTATTCTTTCTGTTTCTATTTACGTGTCAGAAACCCTCAAGAACGCCGCTGTTGGTTTTGATTGCCAGATTGCCGTGGTTTATTCTGGGCACGTAAGCGCGCGAAGCCATCAAAGTCCGGAAACAGACTCGCCGCCGTAATCCCAGCCGCTTTCTCAAGGGAGGACAGGCTGGCAGACTTGCCATTGTTGAGGATGACACATTCTCCTGCTATCTCAATTTCGCCACTGCCGAAGAGAAAGACAGATTGCTGTGCGAGGATGCGGTTGTTTTGCTGCTTCGGCTGCCATTGATACACCAGATATTCCGCCTGTGCATCCGAGGTGAAAAAATGGCCAATCTCTTTCTCAAGGTGTCGCGTCATGAGTTTTTCGATGAGGCCGGGTCCGTCGCTCTGCACCGCGAAAACTTTTCCATTCGCAGCCCCCTGAGCACTTTGCTGACAGGCAAACCAGAGTGCAACCAGGGCATTGCGGGTAAAGTCAATGAGGCACGTCGCTGCCCCGAAATGCTGAAGTTCCGCAAGTAACTCCAAATCAGCGAGTTGCCGCCCGTTTTTCTCGTCGTGCCCCAGAAGCCGCGCTTCTTCTATCATCTCCTGATTGATGTGGAGAAGCGTCTCCGGATGCCTGTCAGTCTGTGGCAAACGGCGATAGGCAGACGCTTCTAGTTCGTAGGTTTCCTTGGAAACACCGCGAAACAGGTATTCTCCGTCGTTGAACTGCGCCACCCACTTCATAAAGCCATTCAGTGTTTTGACACGGTGAGATGCTTTTTGTAACAATATATCAACTCCTTCTGTCTGGAGATTCCTTTCTTTACAAGACACAGCACGGCCTCCGTCGTGTGCCTACCGTGAATAACGAACGCCACTCACATCATAGGATACCATTTACGAACGGAATTGTCAAGTTTTTTCTGCACGGGTACCAGAGATATTATCCCCACCATTAACTCGGCAATCTCGTTTTCGTTCATGATGCCATCTTTTTTCTAGACAAAAATCGTGGATTAAGGTAAAATCTTAACATATTTTTCACAGGCCAGACGCAAATGCCATAACTCTCCACCTGCGCGGTTGTGGCTGCGTCCATCCTATTAGGGAGGAAACAAACGTGCGGAAATTAACGATTTTTGTGGGAATCTGTCTCATCGCAACAATGTCCATCGGCGAGGCAGCCATTGATACCAAAAACCTCGTCGGCGTATGGCTCTTCGATGAGGTAGATAACCGAGATATGTCCCCCGATGCATCTGAAAACGGCAACGATGCCGAACTGCTCAAAGGCGCGGAATTGGTGGACGATGGGAAATTTGATAAGGCACTCAGCCTCTCCGGCGACAAGGAATTTCAGATTGCGATGGTGCCGACTTCAAAGAGTCTTGACAGCTGCGCCGAGGAATACACTGCCACCACGTGGGTGAAACTCAAGAAGAAAGAGAAGGTGGTGCTCGGCGGGTGTTGCAACGATGACCACGCCATTATCAACTTCCAGTATACCTGCCTGTTGAATATCTTCGGCCCCGGCAGAGGCGGCGGGCACGGTAAAGTGGAAATCGGCAGTGGGCAGCTGGCACCCTCGTGGGTTTCTGGCCCGACGCTCGTCAATGACGACAAGTGGCACCACATCGCCTTCACCTATGATGGCAGTGAGATGCTCGCCTATGTTGATGGGAAGGTTGACGCGAAAGCCAAAACCGGTGGCGTTTTCGGCTTAGCCGGGCAGTCACTACAGATTGGCGGCATGGCAGACCAGCGTCCAGCGTGGGGATTGATGGACGATGTCGCCGTTTTCAATACCGCTTTAAGTGAGGCGGATATCAACGAGATTATGAACGATGGGCTCGGCAAACTGTTCGGGTTTACGCCTGTCTCGCCCCTCGGCCGTTTGACGACGGTGTGGGCGCATGTCAAAAGGAAACGTTAGCGTTTAGTTGATTCCCGGTAGTCGCGGTTTCAAACCGCGCCTTGCTGCTGTCCTTCAGCGTTTACCTAACGCGCGCAAGAGGATGTCCTTATGTCAAAATACCGTTCCGCAATTATCGGCTGCGGCGGCAGAGCCTACGGGCATGCGAATGCCTATCGAGACGTTTACCGCGGCGAACTCGTCGCGTGTGCGAACCGTTCCGATGCGGCGCGCCGCGAAAAATTCGCCGAAATCTTTGGCATTGTCGGCTACGCCGATGCCGAACAGATGCTTCGCGCCGAGAAACCAGACCTGGTGCATCTCGTCACGATGCCAGACCAGTGGGGCGAATTGATGCCGATGGTATCCGAACTCGGCGTGCCGGCGTGTATCGTAGAAAAACCCATCGCCTGCGGTGTATCAGACTGGCGGCGGCTATCCGAATTGGAAGCGCAGACCTCTACCAAATTCGGCGTAGGCAAGCAGTTCCGCTGGCATCCTTATCTGACGAAATGTCAACAAGCAGTGGCGGGTGGCTATTTGGGAAAAATCCTGTTGTTAGAGTTCTCGTGTGGCATGAATATCGCCGCGCAAGGGACGCATATCATCGATTGGGCGATGTCCCTCAATGCGGATGCCCCGGTCGCCCAAGTCTTCGGTAACGCGAGCGGCGCGGAGGCTTTCGACAGCACTTACCCCGGACCGGATACGACAACCTGTCAGGTGGTGTTTGAAAACGGTGTCCACGGGCAATGGACTACGGGTTCTGCCGCTCGTCGGGTGCGCAAAGCACCGGAGATTTACAAGCATTGTCGCGTCGCGGCTTACGGTGCAGAAGGCATCGTTTTCTTTGAAGAATTTGGAGATTGGGGTATTGAGACTCGAAAAATGAGCGAATACAGCATGCGGATTTCCGATGAAGGCCGCGCCAGAAACAATGATCGGGCGCAAGCGGGGCTCACCAATGCGATGTTCGATTGGCTTGAAGACGACGCTAAACCTGTCGGCACGCATCTCAAGCGGGCGTTGCATCAGTGGAACGCCGTTTTGGGCATTTATGCGAGTGCCCTCGCGCACGAACCAATTGATATCCCGTTTGATCCGCCGGATAATCTGTGTGAGGAGCTTAGGGCGGTTTTGTTGTAGGAGGGACATCCTTGTCCCGATATCGTCTGCATCGAGACCAGGAGGTCTCTCCTACCGGAAAATTCTTGATATTCTGACGAGTGTGAGGTATACTTCTATGTTAAAAGTTGTAGAAGCGACAATTGATGAAGAAGGGGCTGTGCAATTAATTGAACCGCTGCAGTTGCCAAAATCGGCGCGCGCCTTCGTGGTAATCTTCGACGAGGAACTCCATGTTCCGATGAGCGCGTTACTCAGCGAAACTGCCCTCGCTGATGACTGGCTCCGTCCAGAGGAGGATGCCGCATGGGCCCACTTGCAGCCGGATTCGTCGTCTTAGCGCGCGTCCCGACGGCATTTCAAGTTATGAGGTGAACCATGCTAAAAGTTGTAGAAGCGACCATTGATGAAGAAGGGGCAGTGCAGTTAATTGAACCGCTGCAGTTGCCAAAATCGGCGCGCCTTCGTCATAATGTTCAGCGAAGAACCTTATGTTTGTGCCACCGCCCTGCTAAGCGAACCGGCTCTCGCTGAACACTGGCTCCGGCCGGAGGAGGATGCCGCATGGGCCCACTTGCAGCCGGACTCGTCGTCTTAGTCCGTTTCCCGTTTTCAGACTTGTCTCAAGCAAGATGGAGGCCTGCGGTGTTACTCGCAGCGGCGGGACGCGAGGATTGGGTTATCTGCCAAGTTACGAGCAATCCGTATAGAGGCAGCCGAACCGTACCACTGACTGATGCTTGTTTCGCTACCGGCTCGTTACGACTGGCGAGTTATGTCCGGCCTGATAAGCTGTTCACGGTTCACCAGAATCTCATCGTGAGGCAACTCGGCGTTTTACAAACAGACGTGTTCACGGAGATTGTTGAGGCAGTTATCGACGTTCTCCGGGCAAGTCAGACATCCTAGGATGCCAAAAATATGAACAAACCAAATATCGTCTACATTCATTCGCACGACACGGGACGGTATGTGCAACCTTACGGGCATGCCATCCCCACTCCGAATATCCAAAAACTCGCCGAAGGAGGCGTTCTGTTTCGGAACGCCTTTTGCGCTAACCCGACGTGTTCGCCTTCGCGAGCCGCACTCTTGACTGGGCAATGGGCGCATAGCTGCGGCATGGGCGGCTTGGCAAACCGAGGATGGAGTCTGCCGGTGCCAGAGCAACTCATCCCGCATACCCTCAATCAAGCCGGGTATGTCACCGCCTTGGCTGGATTCCAGCACGTCGTTCAAGATATCAACCAGACCGGCTACCAGCGGATTTTATCCGACGGAAGCGTCCGTGCCGGCGCGGAAGAACGCGCACGCGCCTTTATTGCGGAGAAACCCGACGCGCCTTTTTTCTTAGATGTCGGATTCGGTGAAACGCATCGCCGCCAGAAAGGGTTCGACCCGCCGCCAGAAGGCGAACCGAAAACCGACCCGAGGTATGTCAAACCGCCCGCGCCGTTCCCCGATACGCCCATCACTCGGCAGGATATGGCGGAATACATTGATTCAGCACGAACGCTGGATAAGAAAATGGGAGTGGTTTTTGACGCGCTGGAGGAAAATGGACTCGCCGACAACACACTCGTGATATGCACCACAGACCACGGACTCGCTTTCCCGCGAATGAAGTGCCACCTCACCGACCACGGTATCGGGGTGATGCTCATTATGCGCGGACCGGGCAGTTTCAGCGGCGGACAAGTCGTGGATGGGCTAGTCAGCCAGATTGACCTGTTTCCAACTATCTGCGAATTGGCGGGGATTCAAGCACCGGCGTGGTTGCAAGGCACTTCTATTCTCCCGCTAGTGCGCGGCGAAACTGATGAAGCGCGCGATGCCATTTTCGCCGAAGTCAATTATCACTGCTGTTATGAACCGCAGCGCGCCGTCCGAACCGACCGGTGGAAATATATCCACCGATGTGACGACGTGAAGCGGTGGGCCATGCCGAACTGCGACGATAGCATCAGCAAGACGTTTATGATGGAGCGGGGATGGCGGGACTTGCCGACAGAAACGCATCGGCTCTATGATCTGGTATTCGATCCCGCGGAGGCGAATAACCTCGCTGGAAATCCTGCTTATTGGGATGTGCTGGTAGACATGCGTTCTCGGCTTGAGGGATGGCGCGCCGAAACCGATGACCCGGTTACCTTTGAAGGGTGCATTATGGATATACCAGAAACCGCCGTGTTGAATTTGCCTTGGGATCTGTCGCCAGGAGATTTTCGTTATCCGGCGGATGAAGTGCTATATCCTGAAAATCGTCTGGAAGGTTACTAACGCGAGCATGGTTGGCGGGTGGTTTTCGCGCAGGTCGAACGATCGCGGGGGACAGGCCCCCGCGCTACGGTGAAGAAAAAACGTGCCGCTGACCGTAGGGCGAGGGCCTGTCCCTCGCCGTGCCTCGATCGAGAAGGAAACGGCTTTGGTTGGCGTGCGGTTTTCGCGCAGGTCGAACGATCGCGGGGGACAGGCCCCCGCGCTACGGGCCAGGTAGGGGTTTGCCTTTAGGTCCATAGGACCTTAATGTCTATAGAATACGCAGACCGCCAAGTCCTCAAGGTCCTTTAGGACCTTAATGTTTTCTGTGACGATGCGTGTGTTGCAGATTAAGGACCTAAAGGACCTTAGTGTTTTTTTCGTCGGCGGGATACTATAGACATGCAGGACCTAAAGGACCTGAAGAGGGGTTTTTTCACAGGCGTGATCGCGGGGGACAGGCCCACGCGCTACGGTTAGTGGACCGCCTCCGTTTACCGTAGGGCGAGGGCCTGTCCCTCGCCGTGCCTCGGTCGGAACGGGAAAACGGCTTTGGGCGGCGGGCGGTTTTCGCGCAGGTCGAGCGATCGCGGGGGACAGGCCCACGCGCTACGGGCCCGGAAGGGGTTCTCCTCGCCATGCATCTGTTCGGGATCAGGCGAGCCCGAACTACAGTCTCCTCAAGGTCCGTAGGACCTTAATGTCTGTAGCATGCGCAGACCGCCAAGTCCTCAAGGTCCTTTAGGACCTTAATGTTTTTCGGTTGCGTTGCGTGTGCTGCAGATTAAGACCTAAAGGACCTTAGTTTTTTTCGGTCGGCAGGTGACTATAGACATGCAGGACCTAAAGGACCTGAAGAGATTTTTTACGGGTGCGATCGCGGGGGACAGGCCCCCGCGCTACGGTTAAAAAAAGCGTGCCGTTTACCGTAGGGCGAGGGCCTGTCCCTCGCCAGGCAACGATCGTGGGGGACAGGCCCACGCGCCACGGGCCCGGAAGGGGTTCGCCTCTCCATGCGCCCGTTCGGGAGCAGGTGCTCCCGAACTACAGTCTCTAACTAATCCTGTAAATCCTGCAAATCCTGCTCCAATCTTGAAAATCTTGAAAATCCTGCTCCAAATCCTGCTCATCTCTGGCGAATCCTGTAAACTGTTAAAACTATTTGCAATAAACGTTACTTTTATGATAAACTATCTCCAGAACATTAACCAATTTCCTTTTCATCCATTTTTAGAGGAGAAACTATGGAAAAAGTAAAACTCGGTTTTATAGGCACAGGCGGCATGGCAGGCGCGCACATGCGGAACCTCAAGGACAACTTTGAGGATGTTGAATTCACCGCGATGTGCGATATCTCGGAAGACCGCGCCAAACAGCGCGCCCAAGAATTCGGCGGCAACGCTTACACCGACTTCCGCGTCATGTACGACAAGGAAGACTTGAACGCTGTCTACATCTGCACGCCGCCGTTCGCGCACGGCGAACAAGAACGCATCGCTTGCGAACGCGGCATCGCCATGTTCATCGAGAAACCTATCCACTCGGAACTGGAACCAGCCGTGATTATCAATGATTACATTGAGCAGACCGGCGTGATTACGAGCGTCGGTTACCATTGGCGTTACGGCGGCAACGCGCAAAACGCAAAGGCGATGCTTGATGCAGAACCGCAGATCCTCGGCGCACTCGGCTATTGGATAGGCGGACTGCCCGGCACACCGTGGTGGCGCGTTCGCGCACAATCCGGCGGACAACACGTCGAACAGACGACGCACATCTTCGACTTGGCCCGATTCCTCATCGGCAGCGATGGCAAGACTGTGCACGGGGTCGCCGCCAGCGGCAGCATGACGAACATCCCCAACTACGATGTTGATGACATCAGCATGGTGAACATTGAGTTCCAAAACGGCACCGTCGCCAACATCGTCTCATCTTGTGCGATGGAAGGCTACGGACGCGTCCAATTGGAAGTGTTCTGCCGCGGCCTCGTCGTCACCGTCGGCGGAGCGAACAACTTCAACCGCAAAGGGGAGACAGAACCGCTGTCCAGCGAAGGTGGGCAAGACCGGGATAGGGTGTTCATTGACGCAGTCAAGAGCGGCGACGGTTCAAAAATCCTGTCGTCCTATAGCGACGCGTTGCAAACGCTCCGCATCATGCTCGCCGCCAGCACCTCCTTCCGCACCGGCAAAGCCGTTGATTTGTAGGGAGAACCGTTTCGTTTGATGAAAACCGTTTGGAATTTTGCAATTTCAGATGAAGTTTCAGAATAAGTAAGGAGAACCGATGGCAATTAACCAATCAATCTGTTTTGGCGGTTTCAGCCGCGGCGCGGAAAATCCCGAAGATGTCATCCGCAAAGCCGCTGAAATTGGCTATAAATCCGTTGAAATGCTCCCGGAGGCACTCTGGCCCGTCGTCCGCGATAACGGCATGCGCGTCGCGATTATCGTCGGACACGCCTCGCTACCCGATGGCTTAAACAAGCGCGAGAACCACGATAGGATCGAGGACGAAATCCTCAAGAATATCGATATCGCCGCCGCGAATGACATCCCCGGCCTTATCTGCTTCTCCGGCAACCGCGAAGGGAAATCGGAGGAAGAGGGACGCGATAACACGATAGAAGGGTTGTCGCGCGTCACCAAAGCCGCCGAGGAAAAGGGTGTGAACCTCTGCATCGAGTTGCTCAATAGCAAAGTCAATCACCCTGATTACCAGTGCGATAAGACAGAGTGGGGTGTGGAGGTGTGCAAGGGTGTCAACTCGCCGCGCGCGCTGTTGCTCTATGACATCTACCACATGCAGATTATGGAGGGGGACCTCATCCGCAACATCACCGATTATAGCGACTATATCGGGCATTACCACACGGCGGGCAACCCTGGCCGCCGCGATCTGGATGACGAGCAGGAGATTTATTATCCCGCCGTCATGCGCGCCATCGCTAAGACAGGCTATGAACTCTACGTCGGACACGAATTCGGTCCCAAGGGCGAGCCTATCGCCGCGATGCAACACGCGTTTGATGTGTGTAACGTCTAACGCAGTTGGACTGTAGGCGCGTTTTGAAAGCGCGCCTACCCATAAAAACCTTATGCAATTACCATTTGACGACTCCCCATTTGACGAGGTCTCGCTGCGTGGTGAAGGGCGGCAGAAACTCGCTGCTCTGCGCGAAACAGCGAAGGAACGGACAGAGGAGGATGGAAAGCCGGTCGCCGAGGGTGCGTATGGAGAAGCACTTTCGGTGCTGGCGCGCCTCTCCCGCTATCTCCCGTTCCCCGAACTGCAAATTTTGGACGATGGCGCGATCTGCATGGAATGGTTCCCCAGGAAGGGGGTAATTACCGTCAACGTCTATGGCGATGGGCTCGTCTTTTTCGCAGCAACATGGGGCAAACCGAGCAGGATTACCGGCGTTTCCGAACTCTCCGATCCGCTCATCTTACCCAATGTCCTCAAAATGGTGAATGACTCATTTCGGAGGTAGCGGGCCCATCGCTGTTCGCTAAAATTAAGGAGATTTCATTTTGAAATTCAGACCAATAACCAAACTCGCGTTTTTACTGTCGCTTATCGTGCTGGCGGCAGGATTTTCCGCCTGCGAGAGAATGCAGCACGTCATGGCACCGGAGGCACCGGAGGCACCGCATCAAATGATAGGTGCAGGGGCTGAGGTTTCCATAGGATTGGCTGTGCATCTGACAGGTGCTTTCGAGTCAACCAGCGGCCTCGTCATGAAACGAGGTGCAGAATTGGCGTTGGAGGAACTGAACGCTATCCATGAGGGCGTTGCGACGTTGTCCTTTATCGTTGAAGACAGCGGCAGCACCCCGGAGGGTGGCATCGCCGCTTATACCAAACTGATTAAGGAGCACGGGGTGACGACTATCCTCGGTCCGACGACTTCGACGGTTGCCAGTGCGGCGTTTCCGGTTGCGCAAGAAAACAGCGTTGTGGCATTAAGTCCGACTTCCGCTGCGCGTGGCATCAGCGCGCTCGGCGAATTCCTCTTCCGCAACAGCCTCACCGTTGATAGGCTTATCCCGGGCGGAGTCGCCGAAACGAAGGCGAAATTGGGGTATCAGCGCGTCGTGACGCTCTATGATAGTGCCGATGTCTTCTCGCAGAGCAGCGATGAAGTCTTGCAAGAGGCACTGCAGGAAAACGGCGTTGAGGTTCTCGCTACCGAAACCTTTGAATTCGGGGATAGAGATTTCTCAGCGCAGTTGACCCGGATAAAGGCACTCAACCCCGATGCCATCTTCATCTCCGCGCAGACAACGGAGACGACAGAGGTGATTATCCAAGCTCGCCAGATGGGCATCCCGATTGAAGTGCCGTTTATCTCCAGTCTCACGCTGACTATCAGCGAGATTGAGCGCGCCGCCGGTGCCGCCGAGGGGACAATCGCGTTTACGAGTTGGAGTAGCACGGCGGATACCCCCGGCAATCAGGAATTCGTTGCAAACTATCGCGCGAAATATGGTGCAGAACCGAACGTCTTCGCTGCGCAGTCGTATGCCGCTGTTTACATCTTAGCCAAAGCGATAGCCGATGCACGCATAACCGATGCCGCGGCCATCCAACAGGCGATGGCGAACATCAAAGATTTTGACACGGTTCTCGGCACATTCTCCTTTGACGAAAACGGGGATGGAGTTTACATGCCGGTGACGCTCATCGTCAAGGATGGCAAACTTGTGCCTTTTGAAGCGGAGATGGAAAAACCCCGAGATCATCTCTGGGTAGTCAACCAAGACGGTGTTGAGGTAGGGGTGCCTGGGACGTGGAAACTCATCTCAAGCACGCATCCGAATTCCGCCTTTACCATCGGCGAGACCTTCACCTTGCCGCCTGCACTGCCGCACAAGGTGATGCAAACGGATAGTCTCTACACCGATAGTGAGGGGCGGCTATGGACGATGGGATATATCACGCGCGCCGATGACTCGCAGCTCAAGTTCCTGCAGTGGGTTGATATGCGTGTTTCTCCGGAGCAGTTGCACGTCATTTTCAGAACGGATGCCGAGGGTGTGCCGTTGTTGGAGTATGGCACTGAGCCGTTTGATGCACCGGAACACGACGTGCAAGTCTGGGAGAAGCAGTAGAAACCTTCCCAAATCTTGTCGCCTATCAATTTCGTAGGGCGAGGGCCTGTCCCTCGCCATGCTGCGTGCCATCTTTCCCGTAGGGCGAGGGCCTGTCCCTCGCCTTGCTAGGCAGGTCCGTCGTTCCCGTAGGGCGAGGGCCTGTCCCTCGCCATGCTTCGGAAAATTATCTTGCATTTCATGCAAACTTGTGTTAAAATTAACGTGTGCGTGGTTTATTAACGCGCGCTTTATTTTGATTTCAGATAGGTGAAACATAATGGATACCCTGCAGAGGAAACTTAATTTCGCGAGGCCGCCTATAGAGGAGGTGGTGCTGAGTGTGCTTTTCAATCCGCTTGACAGGCTGCTTGCCCCGCACCTTGGCGAAATCTGGCAGGAATTTAAGAAGGACGGTTTTGTGCACATCGTAGAGCAGCCGCCGGTTCCTCCCGCGGTGGAAATGCCGGTTTCTGCACAAGAAGCACAGCTGCGTATTGGGTACGTTCCCGACCTTGCGCGGATTTGCTTTATCCACCAAACCGACACCGAGATTATCCAGGTGCAACGTGACCGGTTTACGTTCAATTGGCGTAAAACCGAACAGCATCCTGTCTATCCCGGATTCACGGCTATTTGCGAAAAATTTGAAGATTTCTATAACCGTTTTGGCAAAGTCATCAAAAACATGCAAATCGGCGAAGTGACTCCGTCGCAATACGAGTTAACCCATATCAACCAACTCAGGCACAGGGAAAGTTGGAACACGCTTGATGACATAGGGAAAATTTACACCCTATTTAGCCATTCTTCCCAAACGCAGTCGTTTTGGTCTGGTATGGAATCCGTGAATTTCCATGCATCATTTCCTGTTGCAGATTTACACGGCCGGTTACACCTTGCGCTAAGTAATCGGATAAAGTTGCCGGAAGAACTGCAAACGCTGCAAACCGATTTCACCGTGCGTGGTTTCCCGGAAGGGACAGAAGACGCTGTGATTGCGTGGTTTAAGTCAGCCCGGGACCACATTCGCGAAAAATTCGCTAGTATGTTCACTGATGACATCCAAACGCGGATATGGGGGAGTAAATGATGACCGGAAGCAGTAGGCATCCCTCACTTTTTTGGGATCCTCGTAACCAAGTGGATTCAGCACTCATGAGCCGTTCTGAGGCACAACCATCAACAGTTTATAGCGGAGGGTTGCAAACTCACGAGAATAACCTTCCAATAGCAGCTGATGTGGAGGTGCGCTACCGGTCCCCAGGAGGGGGCTCACATTTCCTCTTGTCGGCTAATGCGCGACGATGGTTAGAGGAAATCCGGTCGGAGGCAGAAAAGGCTTATGCTATGGATTCAGCACTCATGAGCCGTTCTGAGGCACAATCATCAACAGCTTATAGCGGAGGGTTGCAAACTCACAAGTCTGACCTTCCAATGCGGGATAATCTGGGGAGATTCGGTCTGTTTCCAAGAGTTGACTTACATTTCCTTTTGTCGGATAATGTGCTGAGACATTTAAAGGAAATCCGGTCGGAGGCAGAAAAGGCTTATGCGTCGGATAGCGAAATCGATCCTATTCGGGATTCGGCGTATGACGATGCCTATCTTTTACTGCAGAAACTTCTTCAGCGTAATATCCCTATGCCAGAAATCGGTTGGGCGGCGGATGGCAGCCTCGGATTTGAATGGCGGCCGGGGAACGGCATCGCCACGATGGGTATATATGGGGATAGCCTTGTCATCTACGGTGCCTTTTTCGAGGACAAACGCCAAGTCGAAGGTGTCTGCGCGTTATCAGATGGGGTAATGTTGTCAGGTTTCTTAGAAACCTTGTTAGCCCTCCTCTTTTAATAACGGTGGAATTGGCGCGAAAATCTCTATCCTCGGTAGGCGCGCTTTGTAAGCGTGTACGTAACTACAGATGCGCGGTTGAAAACTGCGCCTACCGGGTTCGTTTTGCGTAAATTCTGAAGGAGTTGATATGAAGGTTTCGCCAGATGAGAAAATTACCCGTTTTATCCGTTATGGCAGCCATTTTTCTGTTGTGAATAACACGGTTAGACACGAAGCGTTTCTTCCCCATAAGAAAAGTGTCGATCTGTCTGTGTTTCGTATCTCGTTCCTTTCTGACAACGAAGAAGTCTGGGCGATTGGACAGGAATATGTCCAACGCGGAGGAGCCCCTATAAAAGCGCGAGCAGATCTTTCCGTTAGCGATGTTTACGAGAATGGGCTTGAAGTTGTTCCAGACACACAAAATCATGAACTTCATGCCAATATCACGCCTTTTCCTGCAGAAAATAGCCTTGCTGATAGAAAAATTCGTCGAGCCGTTGCAAGGAGACTTGCTCTTGTTAGTGAATTGGTCCTACCACCCGACTAGATTTGCTTCTATATCTGCTCGTTTTTGGCGAGGAGAAGAACCGAGAGTAAGAACAGCTGCCCTAACAAGCCGGGCCGGAAAATTGGAATTGAGATGTTCCGGATAGGCAGAAAATTCGTTTTGCATTTAACGTGGTTCTATGGTAAAATTGAGGTGTGCGTGATGTAGGAACGCGCGCTTTATTGAAACCGTGGGATAGGTAACCGAAAATGAAAGCGTTAGAAAACCAATTTGATTTCGTGCCTGCACCCGCTGACGATGTGCTGTTTACAAAGCAGGTGCTACGAGAATTAGAGGACATCCGCGAGGAAGTCAAAGAAGCTTGCTCATTGGATAGTGGTGCCGCACCGGTTCCAGATGCTGCTTATGAGGAAACCTTGAATTTTCTGCAGCAGATGTCTCGTGGTATCCCTCTGCCCGACATCATGTGGTTGGAAGATGGCGGTATCGGGTTGGAATGGCGACCGGGGGATGGCATCGCAACGGTAAGTCTTTATGGCGATGGGCTCGTCATCTACGGGGCAACGTGGAAAGGTTCACGTAGGATTAGCGGGACTTGTCCACTATCAGATCCCATCCTCTTACCTCATTTCGTGAATGTGTTAAGGGAATTTTTTCGGCAGGTGGCGGGTGGAGCAGAAGGTGAAAACTTTGAAATCCAAATCACGCTGCCGCTTAAACATGTCCTACCGCAGCACAAAACGAACGCGGCAGACAAGGCGAAAGAGGCTTTTGTGCTTGAACTCCTTCGACAAGGTGGAATTAGTGCTGGCAGAGCCGCCTCGCTTCTTAACATTTCCCGATGGACACTTTCGGATTTGATGTTTGAAGCTGGCATTTCCCCTTTTGATGATAGCCTTACCCCTGAAGCCTTCGCTGCAGAAGTCGCGGATGCCTTAAAGGATTTCGATGAACCCTAGATGCTAGAATTAGGAGAAAATCACTAAATGCCAAACAGCCCACACGCTCCCAAAACCCAACCCTACAAAACCGCAACGCATCTCCTTGAAACCCTTATCGGCGACAAGCTAGCGGATGCCG
The DNA here is from genome assembly GCA_965242965.1 of Candidatus Poribacteria bacterium. Classification (GTDB taxonomy): domain Bacteria; phylum Poribacteria; class WGA-4E; order WGA-4E; family WGA-3G; genus AGPOR5. The sequence continues at coordinate 1,306,526 of OZ251518.1, forward strand.
TTGAAGATACATCTGCGCTTGAAACGTTCCTCAAGACGCTACCTGCCGATGCCCTTGAACGTTACCTCGTTCCGCAGTGGGTTGTCCTCGCCGCAGGTAAAGGCACTCGCATCGACACGAGCGGCCGGTTAAGCAAGACGCTAGACATCATGTTCGGCGCGCAGAATACGCTCCAACTCTCTCGCCGATCTCTCCCCGGCAACCGGCCGCACATCGTCGTCATTAACCCACAGATGGCAGAACGAGAAGATACGCATCTGTTCAAGCCCGATGCAATCTTATGCGTTCAATCCGAAATGAACGGCACCGGCGGCGCGCTGCAAGCCGCACTCCCCGAAATTCAGAAATCCGATGCCGAATGGATTGGCGTTTCCTTCGGCGATGAACCTTTTTTGGAAAAAGCGATTTTTGTCCAAACCTTGCTCTCCCACTTTGTGTCAGGCGCAGATGTCACGCTGTGCGGCAAGATGCCAGAGACGGTTGTCGATAAAGGCGGACTCTTCTTCGATGCTGATGGCAAACTTGTCTGCACCAAAGAGTGGTATGATATGACAGCGGCGGAAAAGGCGGCGATGTGGCACCGCTGGGAGCACGGCGAGGCGTATACCAACACCGGCATCACGCTCATTCGGAAATCGGCGTTGTTGGAACGCATCCATCGGTTGCAACCCCACAAAAATCGGAAAGATGAACTGCATCACGTCGATTTGGTGCGCCTCTGTTATGAGGACGGACTCAAAACAAATGCCTTTATCTATCGCAGCAAGGTGCTGTCGGGTGTCAACCGCTGGACAAACGTGTTAATGGGTGAAACGAAATTGTTTGAGGAAACCCGGGAGATGTTGGCACAGAGGGGTGTCCGCGTAGACCCGGGCGCGCAGATTACTTTGGAAAGCGAAGACGTTCACATCGGCACGGGATGTTACCTCCTCGGAAGGGTGCATCTCGGCAAGAACGTTCGGATTGGAAGTTACTGCCGGCTTGAAAACGTCACTCTCCTCGGCGCGACGAACGTCGGCGATGCAGTCGGGTTGGAGGATGTCTCCGCGCAGGATACGACGTTCACGGCGAATCCCTTACCGGAACCGCTGAGAGACAACTTTGTATCGCGTCGGTTGCGAGTGCATCGTGCAACGCCGCATGTGACGCTATCGGCACCAATCCGTGGACTCGCCACGCCGAGCCCCATTAAAAATTGCACATTTGATGCAGTGGCGGTAGGAAGCGGCGTTTGCCTATCAGCAATTCAGGCGTATGCCACCGTAATCCCGGCTGACATCAATATGGCAAATCGGACGCTAGGCGTGCCGCCGCGACAATCGCCACTTGAGGTGCCATCGGCAACTTTCAAGCGAATTATTCCATCGGATTACCGGCCCGGGGTATTTACTCTGGGTGAAAAGCGAGAACTGCCGGATTGGGAAGCACTGCGGCAGCACGTGCAATCACACAGCGAGATGGAATTGATTCCGCGCGCAACGCGCAATCAGCATCTGCAACAGGTGACAGGTGAAGCTGTCAAAACCTTGCTGGATATGCAACGAGACGATGGGAGTTATCTGATTGAGGTGCTGACCCCGGAGGAGTTATGGGGAAGCATCTTTGAGATGGTGACGCTCCACACCGGCAACCCGAATCCGTATCATGCCGATAAACAGCAGGCGCGACAAACAGCGATGGATTTGCTCAAACCTGGGGGAATGTCAAGCATGTCACTAAGTGCCGGTGTTTGGCGAAACGATTGGTTAGAACAATTAAAATTAGTCGTCGCTGGAAATATCATCGATTACAGCAGCGCGCGGGTTGTCGCCAAGTTGAAAGAGAATCCCGACTACTTCTCCGATGCACTACAGGCATCGGTTAAAACGCCTTTTGCGATTGATTGCTTCGCGCAATTCCGAGAAATGGTTATTGCTGATTCTCCCGCTAGTTTCCTCTCAGGGGAGTTCCGGCAATTCCGCGCAGAAGCTGCCGACGGTTCTCCCAAGCAAATCCTCTGGCTCGCCGATAACGATGGCGAAGCAGTCTTTGATATCGCCTTTATTCAAAACCTAGTGGAACTCGGACACCGCGTCTGTGTTGTCGGCAAAGCCGATAACGCCAGCAACGATGCGACGGTGGCTGATCTTCGTGAAATCGCCAATTATACACAATTTAAGTTATCCATATCAGACTATCTTGGGGAAAACAGTTATCCACAATTCCGGAACCTTCAATTGGCTATTAGAGATGGCGTTGTCACCTTCATCTCTTCCGGCTCCAAAACCATCGGCACGAATCTCTACCAAGCCACACCTGAATTTGCCAACGCCGTGATGGAGTCAGACCTGGTTATTTCAAAGGGACAAGGCAATTTCTTTACTACCTTTGGCTGGGCAAAGGATACCTTCTACCTGCTGCTTTCCAAAGGCTTAACTGCCGAGCAAAGCACCGGCGTTGTCGCCGATAAAACGCTGCCTGTTGATGGACTTATTTTGGCGTATGTGCCGGGAGGCACAGAAGTGGACGCAACGCTACGTGACATCTGTGGATAGATGGGAAATCGTGAATTCGCGTTTGCCCGATGAAGGAAGAGGGATATCCGCCACAAATTCTACGTTCACGGTAACCTCCGCACCGAGTGCCTCCCGAATTTTCTGGATGATGTGATGGCGCGTCGCCTCCCGCCACTGCGTGTTCACTACGAGTTTCAAGGTGCAACGTTCCAACGTTTCCTGAATTAGCTGGAATTGACTGACACCGGTGAGGGAATAGAATTGCTGTGTGAAATAGCCGCCATGTATCAACGCGCCGCTTTTCGTCCGGAAGGTAGCGGTGGAGCGGCCGAGCAGTTCACCCAAAATCGGCAGTTGATTGCCGCACGGACAGACTTCATCCGAGAGGCGGCCGATGTCCCCGATGCAATAGCGGATAAACGGCATCGCGTAGTTGTTCAGCTGCGTCACCAAGAGCTCACCCGGTTCTGTCAACGGGTTTGGGCTATCCACCTCAACGCAAATATCTCGGCAGTTGATATGCATGCGTCCTTCAGTGCATTCCATTGCTATTAAACCGACTTCTCTGCTACCATAGCGGTTGTAAACTTTCGTCTGGAAAACCGTTTCGGCGAGGGTGCGGTAATGCGGATGCAGCATCTCCGCCGAAGAGATAATCCCCTTGAGGTTTGATGTCCATTTTACCGGAGCACGAGTGCCTGTCCCTTGCGCTCTGATGAACTTGGCAAACTGATAAAGCGACGAGGGATAGGCGAGAATCGTCTGTGGCTGCAACCGCCGCATTTTCTCATAAGTTTCGCGCATCGCCGATGCGGTGAGATGGAAGCCGTTGAGCCAGTGCTGATTCCGCCAAAAGGCGTTGAATCGGCGAGACAGGCGAGTGCCTCCGGTATCCCGAAGGGCACCCCAAAGAATCAGTTGCGGCTCGCCGAAGTCCCAACCTGTCCACCTGTCGAAGTAGTAGACGCTGAGGTTCCGCCGATTCCAATAGTCTCTATCCTGATAGAACGTCAGCGGCGTTCCGGTTGAGCCGCCGGTGGCATTTTTTATCCGCTCGTTTGGAGAAAACGCTTCCGAACAGAGGCGTTCGCGCTGCTCTCGGATAGTCTCTTTTTCGAGAAGCGGAATATCGGACAACGCGAGGGATTCTGACTTGAGCAATTCGCGATAATACGGCGATGTTTCGCGTGCATGCCGAAGCAGTTTTTCCAAACGTTCTGCCTGATAAGCGAGGATAGTTTCGCGCGGCGCGTCCAGCAGCGCAGTTGTCTCCCACAACTGTCGTCGAAAGCGAACCCCTTTGCGGTAGGTATTATAGGCTCGCCACGCGGCTTTTGAAAAGAGTGTCTTGGCAGAACAGCGAATTGACATAATTGCTACAAGGAAAAGAAAAATAGTCCCAGGAATGTAGTCATCGCCAACGGCGATGACGGATTACGCAGAGGAACGTCATCGGACAACTAACCCTTAATGCACGCATTGCGAACAACGAAAAAACGGAAATTTGACATGCAATTGCGGATATGTTATCATTTTTATTGTTGCATAGCAAATTCAAGTTTATTGTTGCATAGCAAATTCAAGCAGGATTTGCAGGATTTTCGGGATTTGCAGGATTAGGGGCCTCTTTTCTGTCTGAACCAGGAATTGACAGACGCTGTCTTCACGCGGGACAAAACGAGACTCACGATAAGTGAGTTAGGACAGGTATTCGGCGCGATTGGATACCTCATGCGTTCCTGCATGCAGATGTCTTTGGAATAATGCACGTGCCTATCCCACTGACACGATGGATGTGACATGCAAAAATGGTATGAGAACCGAACCCTTCTGAATACCGCTATCGTCTTGATGGCCGCCGGGTTTATCGCCTATTTCTTCCTGCAGTGGTACTGGGGATTGCCGTTGTTTCTCGCAATCGGCACGGCGATTATGATACGCGGCATCGTCAGGATAACCGCGCGGATGCGGGCCAACAAACGACAGCAAAATCCACGAAACAAGAACAAGGACGAATCATGAGACGAAGAACCTTTATCAAACTCAGCGCGATTGGCGCAGCAGGGATGGTGCTACCGCTTCAGTTGGAGGCACAAGCAGCCGAGAGTTCGCTCCTCCGGCCCAGCACACTCATAACCCCTACTGCCGATTTCTATATCCTCCAAATTGGGAAACCTGCCGAGATTAACGCGGCACACTGGCGATTGGCCGTTACCGGGTTGATAGAGAAACCGGCTGCCCCTTTGCCGCTTGAAAACATCACCGCGATGGATGCCGTGACGACGATGCGCACCCTGAAGTGCATCGGCGATGCGATTGGCACAGAGCAGATGAGCAACGCGACATGGAAAGGTGTCCGCTTACGCGATGTCCTTCAAAAATTTGGCGTAAAACCCGAGGCGAAGGTGGTTGTCTTCCGATGTGCGGATGGGTATCACACGGCTATCCCGCTCGCCAATGCGATGCGGGAGGAAACCCTCCTCGCCTATGAAATGAACGACGAACCGCTACCGACAGAACACGGCTTCCCGATTCGGCTGCTCAACCCCGGGCACTACGGCACCAAAAACCCGAAATGGATAGTCAATATCCAATTGGCGGTGCAGCATGAGAGTTATTGGGAGAAGCGCGGCTGGGATGCGATTGCTGCTGTCAAGTTGGCGACGGCCATCGGCACGCCGGGCGAAGGCGCGAAGATTAAAGCAGGAACTTCCTATACGGTAAGCGGCGCGGCGTTTGATGCAGGAAACCACGGCGGCATCAAATCGGTGGAAGTCAGCGTCGATTACGGGCAAACGTGGCAAGAAGCCGAGATTTGGGCGAAGGATACGCCGCTTGCATGGGTGCTCTGGAAATGGGACTGGCAAGTGCCAGACAAGGCGGAACCCGTTGAAATCTATGCGAGAGCCACTGCCAATAACGGAATGACGCAGGACGAAATCGGGATTGAAGCTGAGCCAGTGGGCGCAACCGGCTATCATACAGTTGACGCGGAGATTGTCGCCTCATAAGCGTTTCTAACGAACAAAAAGTCTCCGACGAGACTGACATGTCCACGCTCACGCCGAGGCAAACGTGTTTGAGAGCCATAGAAAAAATGCGCCTAAAACCGAGCCAACTGCTCACCGCCTATCTACCAGCCTTGCTGATGGATTTCGCGTTTAGCAGCCTACTGACGAACACCTCCTTTTACACGAGTCATCTGCGTCTCTCAAACGCATTCCTCGGCGGGCTAATGGCGGTAACCACTGCCTTCTTCGCGATGCTCGCCATCCCGTTCGGGCGGCTATCCGACCGGGGAGAGCGACGGTGGGTGCTTTACGCAGCGTGCATCCTCATCGGGGCTGTCAGCATCGGGCTACCGTTCTGCCGGAGCCGACTGCACCTCCTCCTCATCTTTCCGGGTGTCGGAATAGGGATGGCACTTTTTTGGCCGGCTTATGAAGCATGGCTCGCTGAACGGGAAGGCGAAGGCGAACTGATTCATCGGGTGATGCTTTTCAATCTCTTTTGGAGTATCGGGATAACCCTCGGCCCGGCAGCCGCCGGCTATCTCTATCGCGATGCAAACCCGTTTACACCGTTCTACCTTGCAAGTATCTTCAGTGTGCTGACAGGCGCGACAATCTTTTCAAACAAACCCAATCCCGCTGTCCGCACGGAGGCGACTGAAGAAGAAACGGCAGAACCTGTCTTTCCGCCGCCTGCAGTGCGAACTACCTATCTCCACGTTGCGCGATGCGCGAATTTCGCGTCCTGGTTCGCGCTGGGAGTTCTGCGCAGACTCGCGCCGAAACTTATCTTGGAGATGGGGCTCGCCGCCAAAGTTTTCGGGAATCTAATGCTCATCCTTGGCGGCATCCAAACCTTAACATTCATCGGGCTCGGTGGCGGGTATTCAACCCGGTGGCACTATCGACTCGCACCCCTCCTCATCGTCCAAGCGGTGGCGATTATCAGTTTCATCGGCATCTGGCAGGTTCAGCATGCAACGTTATGGGCGTTTACCTTCGTCGGTATCGGCGTGTCTGTCGCCTTCACCTATTTCAGTAGCCTCTACTATGGGTTAGACAGGCAGGTAGACAAAGGCAATAAAAGCGGCTGGCACGAGGCAATTTTAGGCACTGGCATTCTCCTCGGTCCTTTTTTAGGCGGTATCGCCGCTGATTCGCAATTCGGCGTTCAGAGCCCTTATCTTCTCTGTGCCGCCGCGATTGCAATCGCTGTTGTCATAGAAATTTTCATTCACCAAAAGCGTCATAACCCATAGAGCCAATGCAGCCTCTTCCCGGTAAGGGACTTGTCAATAGGCGCGCCGGGTCTCCATACATCCCTGTAGGAGAGACCTCCCGGTCTCGATTGCTCCCTATAAGCGAGACCTCCTGGTCTCGATGTTCACCGGCGCGCGGGGGCCTGTCCCCCGCGCATCATCACCAAGAGGGGCGTTTTAGGTCCGTTAGTACCTTAATCATGAAAACACGCTGCACAGCAAAATCTATTAAGGACCTAAAGGACTTTAGGGCTCTTCGCGGCCGCGCATGCTATAGACATGCAGGACCTAAAGGACCTGAAGAAAGAGAGAGACGTTTTTCCCTGTAGCGCGAGCGATCGCGAGGGACAGGCCCTCGCCCTACGATGAAGTGGGCTTTCTGCTGTCGCGGCCCCGGTAGGCGCGCCGCCCTATTGCATCGAGACCGGGAGGTCTCTCCTACCAAGAGGGCGCGGTATTCGGGGAGGATAAATGCCGAAACGGAGTTATGAAACACTCTCGGTTAAGTGGCTCTGAGAGGATGCTCCCTAATGTAATCCTCATCAGGCGTAACGCCGAGGCCAGGCATATCCGGCACCGTCACCTGATGCTCACGAATTTCCACGCCGCTGACTGCCAGCGTCGTTAAAAACGCCGGCGCATTCAACTCCGCCGGTAAAACCAAATCCAAGGTAGCGAACAGGTGCACAGACGCGATGAAACCGATACCTGCCTCTGTCAACCCGCTACCGAGCATCTCCAACGCATTCGCCTCGGCGACATGGACGCTCTTCAGGCATTCCGCCAACCCTCCCGATTTACACACTTTCAAAACGACAGCATCGGCGCATTCAAGTCGCGCAATCTTTGCCAAATCAAACGAGGTAAAACAGCCTTCGTCAATCGCAATCGGAAGAGACGCGTTATCCCGCACGCGCTTCATGCCGAACCAGTCTTGACTTGCAACTGGTTGCTCCATGCAGTAGATTTCACGAAGATCAGCGACTCGGTTGAGGAGTTCAACGGCTCTGGAGGGGACATAAGACTGATTCGCGTCAATCCAGAGCGTTGCATCCGGCATTGCCTCATGCACAGCGCGCAAACGTTCTTCATCTGCGCCTGGCTCTCCCGCGACTTTCACCTTAAAACAGCGGCACGGCGACAACGCTTTCGCCTTCAATCCCATTATCTCCGGTGTATCAATGCTTAGCGCATAACAGAGCGGCAAAGCATCGTGGCGTTTTCCGCCGAAGAGCGTATGTAACGGCACGCCTAGGATGCGGGCACCCAAGTCATGCAAAGCGATATCAACGGAGGCTTTAGCGAAAGGATGCCCGTTGCTGACAGCGGGTTTCAACGCCTGATACATCGCATCGTGGATTTTGTTGAGATGCAGGGGATTCTGTCCGATGAGAAGCGGCGCGAGATGAAACTGAATCGTTGAGGTAATTGATTCCACCGTTTCATAACTCCACGAAGGAAGCGCGCGCTGTTCTCCCCAACCGATGTAACCGTCGTCTGTGGTGATTTTGACGAAGATATGGTGCCCTGCCGATGCCGCATCCCCGACAAAGCCGGTGCCGATAGTGAAAACATCTTTCATGCCGATGGCGGTAGGAAAAACGTCTACGTGTGCGATTTTACTCATAATGCTGTTTCCGTTGCGGGTTGAGAAATTGTGAATCTGTGAGAAAGCATACCACGATTCACGGAAATGATCAAAACGAATTTTTAACCTTTCATTTCGCGATTATGCTATAATGCAAAAAAGCACTCTTTACGGAGGCACCTCATGTTGACTATCAAACGCCTTGAAGCCATCTCATTGAACGTGCCGTTCTATTGCGAGCGCGTCAGTCGCCACATGCACCGCGCCTTGACACACGGCGAGCGCGTCTACGTCTATCGCGTTGAATTCAGCAACGGCACCGTCGGGTATGGCGAAAATTTAGCAGATGAATCGGATAACATCGAACGCCTCATCGGGCAGAACCCGTTTGCGATGATGAACGATGACAGCATCGGGTTCGGCATCCAGATGGCACTTTTTGATGCAATCGGGAAAGTCGTGGACGTGCCAGTCTATCAACTCGTTGGCACAAAGGTTCGCGAAAAATGCCCTATCTCGTGGTGGGATATCGACATGCCGCCCGAAGATTGGGTGGCGGAGGTAGAAGAATCGGTGCGCCGAGGCTATACTTCCGCGAAACTCAAAGCACGCCCATGGCGAGACATCTTCGCGCAGGTAGACGCAGTCGGCGACGCTGTGCCGGCAGATTATCGGTTGGATATTGATTTCAACGGCTTCCTCCGCACGGCGGACAACGCCATCCCGGTTCTACAACGGCTTGACGAACACCCGAACGTCGCCATTTACGAGAGTCCGTTTTATCTCGGTACCGATGTCACAGGTGCCGGGAGGTTGCAGGCGGCTGTCCAAAAACGCATCGTTGAGCATTTTAACGAGGCATGTTTGCATGCGCGCTGTTGCGGCGGGTTCGTTGTCGGCGGCGGCGTAACTGCACTGCGAAGGACTAACGCGCTCTGTGCATCCTTTGAGCAACCGTTCTGGTTACAAATGGTAGGCACCGGCATTACGACAGCGTATGCGGTGCATCTCGGAGCCGTGCTGTCGCAAGCCGAATTACCTGCGATTACCTGTCACGAGTTATGGGAGTCCGATCTCCTCAAAAACCGCCTCCCTGTTCTTAACGGAACAATTCAGGTTTCGGAGGCTCCTGGGCTCGGCATTGAGGTAGATGAGGCTGCCTTAGCGGCGTATCGCGTCGAGAAAACCGAACCTACCCCGCAGCAACGCTTCCGCGAAAGCGAGTATACGTGCCGGGTGCATATTCCGAATGCTGATGGCGGCGAACACATTCACGATTTCACAGGCGAAGATGTCTATTATCCGGCGTTTAGTGAGGGTGAGTATCCGGGGTTCGTGCCGGGGGTATGGATGGAAGTCGTGTGATATGTCCCCGCTGCAATTGAGACTCACAGATTGGGCATAGGTTTCGTTCGGATGCGATTTTCATCAGCAACCGCAAAAACCCCTGCCCAATCGGTTTGACTTTCCAACACGCTCACCACGGTATGGACGGTGACAGTTGCGGAAGCAGATGGCAGACGAAATAGAATTATCCCGAAAGGGGCGTTCAATCCAAAACGGTGGACTAATTCCCCAAAATCTTTATCAAAGGTAATCAGGGTTCGCTTTTGCGCTGTCGCGAGAGCCAGGACTTCCACATCATTGATACTCGGGTGCGCTTCCTTTATCCATAGGACATCGTGTCCACGGCCTCGAAGCGTTTGCACGAATAAACTCGGGAGGTTTTCATCAGCTATGATGCGCATTGATTAGTTCCGTAGCGGTTGGCAAGGCTTTGCCGCGGCCAGCATCGCACTCGCGTAAGCAAGGCAGGCGCGGATATCCTCAAGCACAAGACTCGGATAATTCTCCAGAATCTCTGCCTCACTCCATCCGTTCGCCAGCAATTCAAGGATGAATTCAACGGTTAACCGCGTGCCTCTGACAGCCGGTCTGCCCATCACGATGTTTTTATCAGTGGCGATGCGACCTATTAACAGATGCGCGCGCTGATCTTTCATCTTGAGCCCGAGTTCCGTTATCTGCCAATATCCGCGTTGGGGCGATGCGACGAAGCCCTCGGATTTCAAGTCCAGTCTGGCCCAATTGCAACGATGATAAAACCGCGACTGCCCACTCGACAAACTTTCCTCTAACTCCGCCTTAGTCAGCGAAAAGTGCTCAACGAGGGTATCCACGAGTGCCTTCCAACACCACACTTTCCCATCGGCGAGACATTGGAGAAGGACAGGTTCAATTTCTTTGTTTGTCGGCAATGAACTCACAGCCATTTTAAGTTCTCCTCTATCCATTGAAATGATGCCGCTGCTTTTCGGTGCAGCGACTGTTTCCAAAGTTTACCATATAGGATACCACAATTTGACGCGTTTGTCAAATTGGTACACTGGTAGGAGAGACCTCCCGGTCTCGATGTTCCCGTAGCGCGGGGCCCTCGGATGCCATACGCGCATCCGAGAGGGTTTCCCCCGCGATGGTTCAAAAACCGTTTTTTATCGTAGCGCGGGGGCCTGTCCCCCGCGATCGCCATCGTCAAGAGGGGCGTTTTAGGGCCTTTGGGACTTACATGTCTATAGAAACACGTATCGCGCCGTTTTCAAGGGCCCTTAATAAAAACACGCGCGGCCCTGGCAAAACCTATTAAGGACCTAAAGGACCTTAGTGTTCTTCGCGATCGCGCGTGCTATAGACATTCAGGTCCTACAGACCTGAAGAGAATAAGAGACGTTTTTTCCGTAGCGCGAACGCTGGCGAGGGACAGGCCCTCGCCCTACGGTGAAGTGCAGTTTTTATCGTAGCGCGGGGGCCTGTCCCCCGCGAGCGTTGGAGTGCACCGACGCTGGCGAGGGACAGGCCCTCGCCCTACGTGAAGGGGCGGCGTTTTTTCACCGCAGCGCGGGGCCTGTCACCGCAACGTTGAGCGAGTTATGGAACACCCTTAGTTATCCTGACTCCTAATCGCGCGAGGTAGCAGGTAATTCTAATTGATGTTCACTAATATGACGCTCGCTTTTGTTGCGAGTCCTGATAACCCACGGCACCTTGATGCGTTGGTTGATGGACTCAGGATTTGCGAAGTAGGCATCATCGATGTTCCAGAATTGGAGGCGATGATATCGCTGTCCATTATGTTCGATGTAGCCTTCTCTTTCACGTTGTTCCAGCATGCTTTTTGTCGCATTGCAGTTAAGCATAATGAAGATGCCGATATCTGCCTCTTGATTACGCATGGAGGTGCAGAACGCTCGGACCTGGGCAATGCTTGGATTCCCTGACTTTACCTCGGCGACGACTTTGCCAACGTATTGTGCCATGTTGCTGGAGTCCCATATCTTCACTGGGAGTACCCCATCGATGCCACCATCGCCTACGTTGGTGGTAGGTTCTAATCCCAACCGTGTCACAGCCCAGTTAGCGAAGTCGTGATACTTTTTCTCGTCGCGGGCTAACTTGATTGCCTCTTGCACGGTTGTCGGATACCCCTCAATGTCATAATCAATGGAGGAATTGAATCCGTAACGCTCTCGTAGCCGTTTTTGCATCGGGTCGAGGGCGAGAATGGTTAAGTCAATGCCTATCCATTGCCGTTCTAATGCCTCGGCTGCATCAATGGTGGTGCCACACCCCGCGAACGGATCAAGCACAACATCGCCGGGGTTTGAGGACGCTTTGATGATGCGCTCGTAGAGGGCGCGAGGTTTCTGCGTAGGATAACCGAGTCGTTCGTGCGCCCTATTGTTTAAAGAGGGGATGTCCGTCCAATAATCAAGCATGCCTTTCTCTTTACCACCCATCCTCGCGCTTGTCGCGGGGACAGTTGGCTTGTCGAAATAATACTCTTCACCCTTTGAGTAGAAGAAAATAATGTCGTGTTTCTTCGAGAAACACCGCTTTGAACTACCGCCAAGTCCATAGCACCAGATAATCTCGTTACGAAAATTCGCCGCGCCGAAAATCGCATCCATCATGCCCTTGAGGTAGTGACTCGCCGACGCATCGCAGTGCAGATAAATGCTACCGTCATCGCGCAAGACCCGGTGCATCTCGGCGATACGCGGTCCCATGAATGCGAGATATGCTCGGAGCGACGCTGGCTGTCCACTTACGGCATTCTGTAGCACCATATCATATCCCTCAAGGCAGTTGTTAAGTCGCTTGTAGGTGTTGTTCCCGCGTGCCAGTTGCCGAATCTCATCGCGCGCTTTTTCGGCGGGTTCGTCCCACGTCCACGTATCCACGAACGCTTTTTTCATGGCATCGGATTCGGGGAGGAATGTGTTGTAGTTGCGCCCGCTATTGAACGGCGGATCCGTGCAGCAAAGGTTGACTGACTTGTCTGCGATAGCCTCGCGCATCACGGTGAGATTGTCTCCGAAAATCATTCGTCTTATCATGTGTAATTCTCTTTTTGTTTGAGTGTGCGGGCGGCTCCACGCCGCCCGCCGGGGATTTGGTTGAGGGGGTTTCATAAATCGATGGCTTCCCGGTAGGAGAGACCTCCCGGTCTCGCTATCTTCCAGTAGGAGAGACCTCCCGGTCTCGATGAGGTAAGGCGTGCCCGCTCTTGCCCTGTTCGGGTGCGCGCCGCCTATAGTTCAGGAGCACCTGCTCCTGAACTGTTTGTGATGAGACGCTTGCAAACGACAGCAGGATGGCTCTCCTACGGGTGTGCATCGAGACCAGGAGGTCTCTCCTACGGGGACATCGCTCGCATTGTGACAGGGACGGTGCACCGCCTGGAAGAAGAAATCGAGACCAGGAGGTCTCTCCTACGGGGAAGAGGTGATGCGGGAATAGGAACTCCCGCACCACACCGAAATACCGAATCATTCACCCTCTTCGGCGAAATAATCCGAATCCACCCGCTTAATCTCATAAGACTTGGTGACAGAAACGCCAACGTTGTAGTCGATCATGGACTGCGCGAGTTGATGGCCATCAATCAGGACAATCTTGGTATCCCTGGAGTCAATCGACGACACATATTCCCTGGCACGGTTGGAAAACGCCGAGGTTGTGATGAAAATCCCTTTCCGAGCACGCCGCCCTGACAATGCTCCGACAAAATCACGAACAGGCGGCTCACCAACGTCGGCCTGCCACCTTTTCGCTTGAACGTAAATCACGTCAAGACCGAGGATGTCTTCGTTAATGACCCCGTCAATGCCGCCATCACCGCTGCCACCTACGGCTCTTCCGGCCTCTTCGCGCGAACCGCCGTAACCCATCGCAACGAGCAGATCGATAACGAGTTCCTCGAAAAAGTCGGGCGAGTTATCCTGAATCCGTTGAAGCAGGTCTGCCGTTAGTGCGTCTTGAATCTGTTGATAGTTTGTCTCAATAGATTCCTCGGCGGCTTGGGCTAAGTTGTCTTCAACGGGAATATAATCACTAGCTGCAACGGCGGAGATCGAGGTAGCAGTGTCCGATTCAGACCCTTCGCGAATCTGTTCCGACTTAGCAAACCACCCTCTCCTAGGTTTCATCAGCTGCCCCGATTTGACTAAGTTATTCGCCGCGATAGTTACCACATTGCGGAAAAGTTTGTAATAGTTGGACTGAGCCGACCCCCGAGCGTTCCTCTGCCGATCTGTCAGTGAAAAATGTTCCGCCAATTGATTCACGACATCCTTGGTGGACATTCCGCGATCTGGATAGTCAAGTGCCAGCAAAGCAGCTTGCACGGCTTCGTTCGACGGTAACTCAACTTCATAATCCTGGTCGGTTTCAGGATCAAAAGCCGTTCTCGTCACGGTTGCAAAAATTCTATCTCCCGAAGCATCCGAGTTTCCTTCACTAGCGGACTCTCGTGAAGATTCGCGAACTCTTTCAAGTCCGCTCTCCGCGTGGCGATTAGAAATGCCACGCACGCCCTTCTGCGGCTGCGATTTGCGCCTCGGCGGCATGCAACCGTATTTCTTGAAGTTCGCGTCGGAGAGTTCCAACCCCTTATAGGTAAGAAACTCTTTGACGTGATCTCTCCAGATCGGTGCGCGGCGCATACGTTCCATTTGGACATAGGAAAGCCCAGCCCGAAGACATATGGTGTCGCCAGACGTGGCATACCAGGTTACCCCTTCATGCCTCAACTCAAGCATTTGGGGAATTGACAACTTGGAATCAATAGACGCTTCTGCGCCATCGATATCCACAAAATTAATCTGCATCGAGTTGTCCTGAATCCTCTGCATAAAATACCTCCATTTTAGCGCGATGTGGTGCAGGAATCAGGACCTCGCACCACATCGAAATTCGGCGGGCGCGTATTGTCGCGATGCCCGCGTTTCTCGGTTTTGATGTCAAACCGAATTAGCCGTGGAAAACGTTGTACTCAAGCAGAAGCCGGGCGAGTTCCTCTCCATCAATGAGGCCAACGATCCGAAAGCCTTCCTCAGGGTTTTTTGCTGATGATTCTGCAGCCTCTTTAGCACGTTTGCTAAACCCCGAGGTGGCGACAAAAATGCCCATCCTTGCATCTCGCAATTTTAAGGCATTCTTGAAGTTGTCAATAGCCGTGTTTGAGACGTTTATTTGCTGACGTTTCGTTTGGATACAAACCTCATAGATGCCGAGCCTATGATCCTTAACGATTCCGTCAATACCACCGTCCCCAACGCGCCCCACGTGTTCTCCGGTGCCATATCCCATTTTACTGATAAGATCGACAACCAGTTGTTCAAAAACAGTGGGATCCATTTGCCGGAGTTCTTGTAGCAACGCTTCCTCCAACGTCTTTCGGATTCCTTGATACGGTTTTTCAACAGGAACCGGGGGATCGGAATCTAGCACAGGCTCGGAATTCGGTGGGCGCGGTGTAGTTGGGGAGAGACAGTACGGTTTCCCCTTGCCATTCGGCTGCACTAACTCCCCTTCTCTTAAGAGGTTTTGAAACGCGGGGTGTACAACCCTATAGAGAAAAACGGTGCGCCCGGAACGGAACTCTGCTCTTCGCTGTCCATCAGTGAGCTGCAAATTATCAGCTAATGTATCTACTGTATCCTTCATCCGAATTCCCTCGGGCGGAAATTCAAGTTCAAGAATCGCGTTTTTGACTTCTTCAGGTGCAGGCATTTCTATCTCGTACTTTTGTTCCGTTTCAGGATCCAAAGCCCGTCGCTTTACTGTCTGCATAAAATACCTCCATTTTAGCGCGATGTGGTGCAGGAATCAGAATCCCGCGCCACATCGAAATTCGGCGGGAGCGTAGTTCGCGCTGCCCGCATTTCTCGGTTTTGATCCGAATTAGCCGCGATTAGGCGGTTTTCAATCGTGCCAATAGGGCGGAGGCGGCACAATGCCCGCCAATACGTCAAGTCCCCGCTTCGTTATCCGCCAAGATCCGTAACCGGCCGATTCCACAAAACCTGCTTCTTTCAAGTCCTGTTTCGCCCAATTACAGCGATGATAAAACCGCTTCAGACCGGCTGGTAATCTTTCAGCTAACTCTTGAACAGTCAATGAATAATGACCTGCTAGAGCGTCCACAAAGTCCTTCGTCCGCCATATTCTGCTATCACCGAGCAGTTCAAGAAGAACAGGCTCAATTTCTCTACTCGTAGGCAATGAACTCACAGGCATTATCACATCTCCTCCCAATCAATTCAAAATATGTCCATAATATACCATATTTCCACTTTTTCTGTCAAACTAATTTTTCCGATGAAAAAAGACTTGCTATCCTCAAAACCTTATAGTATCCTTAAGAACGGTTTGCAGAGCTCTTTTGGAGGATACCAAACATGAACGAAGAACTTTTTGTGAGTCAAGAATGGACACCTGTCAACGGATGGACATCCGGAATTGAAGGACCGGCGTGCGATGCAGAAGGAAATCTATACGCCGTTAATTACGCTCGACAACACACCATCGGCAAGGTAACGCCGCAAGGCGAGGAGAGCGTTTTCGTTGAACTGCCCAACGGAAGCATCGGCAACGGCATCCGTTTTAATAGCGAAGGCTTCATGTTCATCGCCGATTATACCAACCACAACGTGCTGAAAGTGGACATGGAGACGCGAGAAATCAGCGTCTACGCGCACGAACCCAACATGAATCAACCAAATGACTTGGGTATCGGCGCGAACGACATCCTCTACGCCAGCGATCCGAATTGGAGCGAATCCACCGGACAACTCTGGCGCGTGGATACAGATGGCAGCGTGACGTTGCTTGAAGCGGACATGGGCACCACAAACGGCATTGAAGTCAGTCCCGATGAACGGACGCTCTATGTCAACGAATCGGTGCAACGCAATGTTTGGGCGTATGATTTGTCTGCGAACGGGGAAATCAGCAACAAGCGGTTGCTCATCCAATTCCCCGATTTCAACATGGATGGAATGCGGTGCGATGTCGCGGGAAATCTCTACGTTACTCGGCACGGGAAAGGCACGGTGGCGAAACTCTCGCCTGATGGAGAAGTGCTGTTGGAGGTAGAATTAATAGGCAAACTTTGCACCAACATCGCTTTTGGTGGGCGTGATGGATGCACATGCTACGTCACGATGGCGGACCGGGGGAATATAGAGACGTTCCGCGTCGATTTGCCCGGCAGGAGTTGGCAGTTATTGCAATAATGCGCATCTAGTCGTAGGGCGAGGGCCTGTCCCTCGCGATGCCTCGCGCACGCCAACGATCGCGGGGGACAGGCCCCCGCACTACGGGAAAAAAACGCCTCGCGTTACCGTAGGGCGAGGGACAGGCCCTCGCCAGCGTTTCGCGCACTCCAACGATCGCGGGGGACAGGCCCCCGCGCTACGGTAAAAAAAACGGCGTGCGTTACCCATGCCTCGGTTAAAAAAATAAACTTGACAAATGCACGCGATTTTTGCTATTATATCCTCATACAATTCTAACGGAGGAAAATTATGAAACAGTTAGCTCTGATTTTAATTCTCGCTGTGGCTTGCAGCACTTACGCAGCCGCAGATTTACTCGAAGGCCTCGTGCTTTACATGCCGCTTGACGAAGGCAACGGCAAAAGCACCGAAGACTTCTCGGAAAACGGGTTCACCGGCGAACTCAACGGCGGCGCGAAATGGGTAGATGGCAAATTCGGGAAGGCACTCGAATTCAGTGCCTCTTCCGATTTTGTCGCCGTTGAAGATGACGCGGCGTTTCACATCGAAGATGAAATCACGCAAGCGGCGTGGATTAACCTCGACAGACTGCCGAGCGCGCATGCCATTGTCTTCGGCACACGCATGGGCGGCGGCGGTAGACACATCGGCTTCGGATACGGTATGAACCCCGGAAACGGCATTAAGGTCTGGACGAACGGTGCCGGCGGCGGGTTCTTGGACATCAATGATAACAAAACCGCTCTGGATACCGGCAAGTGGTATTACCTCGCCTACACCCACACCTCGGATAACAAGGGGTTGGTGGAAATTTACGTTGATGGCAAAGTAACGCACTCGCAGGATTCCAACAATCCTGTCGCGCCCGCGGGGGCGACGAGTCAAATCCAGATCGGCACCTGGTCTGGCGAAGCGTGGCCCGGTATCGTTGATGAGGTTCGCCTCTGGAATCGTGCCCTCTCCGCTGACGAAGTGAAAGAGAGCATGGAACTCGGAATGGCAGAGTTCTTGGCTGTCGATCCGCAGGATAAGCTTGCCACTTCGTGGGGCAAAATCAAGCGGTTGCGTTAGGGGGTTTTCCGCCGCCCAATCCACCGTAGGAGAGACCTCCCGGTCTCGATTTCTGCCGCCGGGCGCGCATTGGGCCCACCTCTGTAGTTCGGGAGCGCCCGCTCCCGAACGGGTCAGGATCAGGCGATCCTGACCTACAGAGGTGAGGAGGTCTGACTCTCCTACGGCGCGCCATCGGACATTCGCGAGAATCAAGACCGGGAGGGCTCTCCTACGGGACGCTCGCGGGGGAAACCCGCTCGGATGCGCGTGTGGCATCCGAGGGCCCCCGCGCTACGGTAGCGTGAGGGTTTCTTCACAGCAGAACGGCCCCCCTTCATCGTAGGGCGAGGGCCTGTCCCTCGCCATGCTCAGGTCTATCAAACACCTCTTTTAGGTCCGTAGGACCTGAATGTCTATAGAAAACGTGCCGCACCCTAGCAAGGTCCGTAGGACCTTAATAAGGTTTATAGTGTTGCATTGAGACCGGGAGGGCTCGCCTACCGGAAGAAATTGAGACCGGGAAGTCTCTCCTAATGGGGAAACGAAATTGTTCAGGGGGGGCACGAAACCATTTTGACAACAACGAGTTATGGATGCCTCTTTAGGTCCTTTAGGTCCTACATGTCTATAGCAGCACGTGTCGTTACGTTTTCAAGGGCCTTTAGGTCCTTAATAAAAACCACGCCGCATCTCAAAATCTATTAAGGACCTAAAGGACCTTAGTGTTCTTCGCGATTGCGCGTGCTATAGACATTAAGGTCCTACGGACCTAAAAGACGTTTTTTCCATAGCGCGAACGATGGCGAGGGACAGGCCCTCGCCCTACGGTGAAGGGGACTGTTTTTTTTCCCGTAGCGCGGGGGGCCTCGGAGGTTTCTATACGCGCATCCGAGTGGGTTTCCCCCGCGATCGCAGCATGGCGAGGGACAGGCCCTCGCCCTACGATGGAGGGACTGTTTTTTTTCCCGTAGCGCGGGGGCCTGTCCCCCGCGATCGCAGCATGGCGAGGGACAGGCCCTCGCCCTACGTGAAGGGGAAGCGTTTTTTTCACCGCAGCGCGGGGCATGTCACCGCAACGTTGAGCGATTGATGAAACACCCGCATATAATTGCAAAAGCAGAGAAACTTGAATGAAACCTTACCAATCCATCTTAAAACGGCTAGAAAAAACGGCAAAACAGTATACCAACATCGCACCGGAGAACGGACAATTTCTCGCCATCCTGCTCCGCTCAATTCAGGCGAAAAACGTGCTTGAAGTCGGCACTAGCAACGGCTATTCCACGATTTGGCTCGCCGCCGCGTTGAAAGATACAGGCGGCAAACTGGTGACGCTGGAGTTTGACCCGGGACGCGCGGAGATGGCTCGCGCACACCTCGCTGAAGCGGAACTTGATGACGTTGTGGAGATTCGCATCGGCAACGCGCTGGACGAAATCCCAAAGTGCGCGGGCCCGTTCGATCTGGTATTCCTCGATGCCGAGAAAGGCGAGTATCGACGGTATCTGGAATTGGCACTGCCGAATATCCGTTCCGGCGGCCTCATCGTCGCTGATGACACCGTCACCATGCGCGATGAAATGCCGGATTACGTGGAGTTTGTTTTCAATACACCTCTCCTGCATTCCGTCGATATTCCTTTGGACGATGGCGTAATTCTGAGTTACAAAACTTCTTGCACCCCGTAGGCGCGGTTTCAAACCGCACTTAAAAGGACCCTTAACTTCTCGTGAAATCCAAACTTTCAGACAAATCCATTCGCTTTACCGAATCCGTTATCCGCGAGATGACGCGGCGCTGCTTGCAACACGATGCAATTAACCTCTCGCAAGGCACCCCTGCATACCATCCACCGGACGAGGTAAAAGCGGCAGCAGTCGCGGCGATTTATGAAGGATATAACCAATATAGCATCACGTGGGGTGAACCTGAATTTCGCGAGGCGATTGCGCGCAAAATGACGACGTTTAACCGCATCCCCACCGATGCCACTGCCAACGTCACCGTCACGTGCGGTTCGACTGAGGGTATGCTCTCCGCGCTCCTCGCGATTATCAACCCCGGCGACGAGGTAATCATCTTTGAACCGTTTTATGAGAATTACGGGCCCGATACCATCATCTCCGGCGCGACACCTGTCTATGTGCCGTTGCGAGAGACGCGCGCCTCCAACTTCACTTACGATACCACCGAACTCAGAAACGCCTTCTCTGCCAACACGAAGGCGATTATCCTGAACACGCCGCACAATCCCCTCGGCAAGGTATTTACGCAGGACGAACTGCAACAGATTGCGGATTTGTGTTGTGAATACGACTGCCTCGCCATCACCGATGAAATTTACGAGCAGATGATTTACGATGGCAACTCGCACATCAGCATCGGTTCTTTGCCGATGATGCAGGCGCGCACGATTACCATCTCCGGATTAAGCAAGATCTATTCGATGACAGGTTGGCGGTTGGGCTACGTTATCGCGCCTGAACCGCTGACAGCGGCTATCCGGAAAATGCACGATTTTTTGACAGTCGGCGCGCCGCATCCACTGCAACGCGCCGGCATCGCCGCCCTCAATTTGCCCCAGAGTTATTATCAAGAACTCGTCGCAAAATATGATAAGAACCGTCGGCAATTCGCGAGTGTCCTGATGGAGGCGGGGTTTCGGTGTCAACCGCCTGCGGGTGCGTATTACATCATGACAGACATCGCCGATTTCGGTTTCCCTGATGACGTGACGTTTGCGCATTGGCTGGTAGAGGAGATTGGCGTGGGCGGCGTGCCAGGCTCTAGTTTCTATAGCCGCCCAGAACTCGGCAAGACGAAGTTACGGTTTATGTTCAGCATGGCAGAAGAACGGCTCGCCGAGGCCGGCGAACGGCTCATGCAGGTTAAAGCGAGGATTTGAGGATGACGCTTTTGTAAAGGCGGATGCCTCTCTCCAAAGGAGACACCGATAGAGAATTCATCATGGCAAACATTCCCCAACTCAACTCTCTTCACTACGGCGATAATCTTCACATTATGCGCGCGTGGCCGGAACGCCTCGTGGACATCGTCTACGGAGATCCGCCGTTTAATTCCAAGCAGAAATATCATCAACTTTACAGAATCGAGACCGGGAGGTCTCTCCTACCGGGAGACAACAAAGGCACGCGGTCTGCTTCTCTCAAAGCGTTCGATGATTCGTGGTTTTGGACACCCGCCGCGCACCAACGCGTGGAAGAACTTATCTCAATGTCCGCGCTCCCTATCCACAAAACGATCGAAGGGCTCTACACGATGCTCGGCGATTGCGGACAGATGGCATACCTGAGTTACATGGCACTCCGCATCCTTGAGATGCATCGGCTTTTGAAGGATAACGGCAGTCTCTACCTCCACTGCGATATGACGACGAGCCACTACATCAAACCCGTTCTGGACAGCATCTTCGGGCCAAAGATGTTTCGGAACGAGATTATCTGGAGTTACCATCGATTTTCGCGAAACTCCCGCAAGCAGTTCGCGCGCATGAACGACTCCATCTTCTTCTATTCCAAATCGGAAGATGGGAACACCTTCAACTTCCAGTATATCGAACCTCGCGATACCACTCGGTACCAGAAAGGATATCACACCGCGTCAGACAAAGGTGTCAAAAAGTTGCTGGTGTATGACATGGAGAAGGTGAAGCAGGCGGGGGTAGATCTTGCCAAATACGGTAAGGTTGTGCAGACGCAAGCGCAACGCCCGCTGATGGGGCAAGTCTGGAACGACATTCCGATTCTCAATTCGCAGTCGAAGGAGCGGCTCGGCTATGATACCCAGAAGCCGCTCGCCTTGCTGGAGCGGATTATCAAAGCCTCTAGCAACGCAGGCGATGTTGTATTGGATCCGTTCTGTGGTTGTGGCACCACGATAGCGGCCGCACACAACCTCGGTCGGAAGTGGCTCGGCATCGATCTGAATCCGAGTGTGCTTGATGTCATCGTGAGTCAACGTCTCAAGGGGCATAAGGTGCCGATTACGGGTATCCCTGCGGATTTCGCCAGCGCGAGCCGCCTTGCCACCGATAACCGTCGCCATTTTGAGATATGGGCACTCAATCTGATAGACGGCCTCGCGCCGAATGAGATGGGCGGTGCCGATGGCGGTATTGATGGCAAAGGTAACCCTGTCGAAAGCCCTGAGGGGGATTACAAAAAACTCATCCTTGGGCAAGTCAAAAGCGGGAAGTATTCGCTCAGTCAACTCCGCGATTTCCTCGGCGTTGTGCAGAGTGAAAACGCCGTGATGGGTATCTATATCACGCTGGAGGCGTTGACACCCGTTGCGAAAAGAAACGCGGAGACGCTTCTGAGCAAGTTCGGCGAAGTCCAGATCGGGACAGAGGTTTTTCCACGCATCCAACTCTTTTCCGTTGAGGCGTATTTTCGGGAGGGCAAACTTCCGCGCATGCCGCACATGAAGAATCCGTATACGGGGAAGCCTTATGAGCGGACGCTGCCGCTCGGTTTATAGGGCTTGACAAAAGCGCGGGTAAATGTTATATTAATGAGGGTGTTTCATAAATCGGTGCGTTCGGTAGGAGAGCCCTTCTGGTCTCGATGCGTTTGGTAGGAGAGACCTCTGGTCTCGATGTGCCCGTAGCGCGGGGGCCTGTCCCCCGCGATCGCCATCGTCACGATGTGTGTCTCCACCTCTGTAGTTCGGGAGCGCCTGCTCCCGAACGGGTCAGGATCGGGCGATCCTGACCTACAGGGCCTGGCGCATGAACGATGGCGAGGGACAGGCCCTCGCCCTACGATGAAGAGGGCCGTTTTTCGACTCAGAAACCCTCCCGTTATCGTAGCGCGGGGGCACTCGGATGCCATGCGCGCATCCGAGCGGGTTTCCCCCGCGAGCTTCCGGTAGACCGCAGCATGGCGAGGGACAGGCCCTCGCCCTACGATGAAGAGGGCCGTTTTTCGACTCAGAAACCCTCCCATTACCGTAGCGCGGGGGCCTGTCCCCCGCGATCGTTGGAGTGCGCGGACGATGGCGAGGGACAGGCCCTCGCCCTACGATGAAGGGGGCCGTTTTTCGACTCAGAAACCCTCCCGGTACCGTAGCGCGGGGGCCTGTCCCCCGCGATCGTTGGAGTGCGCGGACGATGGCGTGGAACAGGTTTTCCCACCGCCCTACGATGAAGGGGCTTTCTGCCGCCTATTGCATCGAGACCGGGAGGTCTCTCCTACGGGGACATCAAGACTAGGAGGTCTCTCCTACCGGGGATGCATCGAGACCGGGAGGTCTCTCCTACGGGAGAAAACGAATTATGAAACACCCGCATTTTAACAACAAACGTTCCCAAAGGAGGAACCATGGACACTCCCCTTGAAAACGAAACGTTGAACATCTACAAAACCGAAGTTGAAGCGTTGCTTCAGCGAAACGAAAAATACCAGACGCTAGGAACGGCGGAATACGCCGCTGTCGTCCGCGCGTTTGAGTTTACATTGGCGCACGGACGCGAAAGGGTGCGGGCGCAAATGCTTTACGATATGCTCCATGAAAATCGGGAAGACTCCAATGCAACTTGAGAAAATCATCCTCCGCGACTTCGGCTGTTTTCAAGGCGAACGCGATTTTGAACTCACCGAAGGAGTCAATCTCATTTTCGGTCCGAATTTCAGCGGAAAAAGCACGCTAGTCAACACCATTTTTTTTACGTTGACTGGCAAACCGATCTTCCCGCGCGTGGACGCGGCCGCGATAAAGAATCCTTATGCGAAACAAGGCACCGGCACTGCCGGGTTGCAGTTCGCCGAAAACGGCAGTCAGTATCAACTCTTTCGTGCAACAGGGCGACGCATCCTGCTCCGTTCTTCAAGTGATAGCGGTTGGCAGATTCACTTTGACGACAGCCGTGTCACGTTCGCCGCTTCACAGTTGCAAGAGCGGTTCGGGCTGTCGCATGAACATCTCGCGCTCACGGCGTTTCTCCGCGAAGGCGAAATTTTCGAGTTCCTCGCGCGGCAACCGGCAACGCGCCGCGATGTTCTCTACGCGCTCCTCGGCATTGATAGGCTCATGGAGGTGCGCGACCGTTTCATCGAAGCGCGCCGCCTCGCAAGAGGGGAAGGAAACCGCATCCGCGCGCATCAAAATAGCCTCCGAGTCAGGGCACAAAACCCCAACCAAGCCGAAATTCGGAAAATTGAGGCGAAATTGAAGGAATTGGAGGCGGCATACGGCGCGGAAGCCGGCGACGCGGCGTTAATCGCCGAATGGATGCAAAGCCGCGAACGGTTGCAAACGCAATTGGAAAACCTCACGCGCCAACAGGAAAACGCGCTGAACGGGTTTGACGATTTGGCGCAAATGCGTCAAATGATTTCCAAGATTGAGGCCGCCGTCGCGGAATCAGCCGGCATAGAGGGACATCGCGAAATCCTCCTCCAGCAGCTCGGCAGTCTGGAATCACATTTGACGACATTGACTACCGTCTGCGATACCCTCCGCGCGCTCATTGAAAGTGAAAACGGACACTGCCCCACCTGTCATCAGAAAGTGGAACCTGCAGTGGTGCAACGCATCATTGACGAGAAGGAGGCGGAGAAGTTGAAGGTGGCTGCAGACTTGGAAGCGCGACAAAAGCAACTGAAAAAACAGACTGACGAACTGGGCAGTCGAAAGGCGTTGGAACGGCGGCTCCAAACCATTCAAGCGAACGCAACTCGCTTTGAACAACTCGCAAAAGCGATCGACGAAACGCAGCGCGAATTAGGCGCGCTAGAGGCGCGGTTAAAGGAGAGAGGGGTGGATAGCCGCGTGCAGGAGAGTCCGCATACCCCAAGAGATAAAGAACGACTGAAAGCGCAAATGGATAGCGAACGGCGGAGGCTTGTAAGCCTCAAGCAACAAGAGGCAGTGCGCATGGATAGGATGAACGAACTCCAGCGAGTTAATCGACAGGCTGGCAAGGTAGAACAGACACGGCTCAGCCTGGAATTGGCGTGCGAGGGGGTTGACAAAACCATCGCAACCCTCCAACGGCAAATCCTTCAGCCGGTTGAAGCGGAACTGCAGTCATGGCTTGAGCAGATGGAACTGTTCGGCAGAACGCGCATTGACTTGCAGAAACAACACCTGCTCCCTTCCCTCACGATAGATGGCGTGGATAGAAGTCTCATGTTGCTCAGCGGCAGCGAGAAGATGTTCC
Source organism: Candidatus Poribacteria bacterium (assembly GCA_965242965.1). Lineage (GTDB taxonomy): Bacteria > Poribacteria > WGA-4E > WGA-4E > WGA-3G > AGPOR5. The sequence continues at coordinate 1,331,694 of OZ251518.1, forward strand.
TCTATCTCTGCTTCAAAGTTGCGCTTGCCAAGGTGTTGGGCAACCCCGGCTTCTTTGTATTCGATGATCCGACGCTCCATTTGGATGGCGAACGGAAGGCGTTGATGGTGGATTTTATTCGGCAACTCGCCGAAGAGCACCAGGTCATCGTGACGAGTTATGACGATGAGGTGCGCGCCGGTTTGAAGGACGCGCACCTCATTGAAATGCACGCTTTGTAGCGCGAATGTATATGCGCAGTCCGGTAGGCGCGGTTTCAAACCGCGCCTCCGGAAAAATGCGCCGAGCATCTAACATGCCGACACCCTAATCCCCGTGGAAGTTCCCGTAGGAGAGACCTCCCGGTCTCGATGCGAGCATGCCGCAACTACCCCTAGTCACCGTGGAAGATGGACAGAAGCATCCGTTCCACGTGTCTGGGGAAGGACGTGTCATAATTGTCCCAACTCGCGTACTGATCCAACTCAAGCGTCGTCGGCAGCGTATCCACCAGCCCGAAGACCGCGAAGAAACCCTGCTGTGCGATTGCCTCGTTAATCGCCGCAAACGTCGCGTCATACAAATCGTTGTAATACTGCGCGTTGTCGAAAAGAACCTGCGGGTCCGTTGAGATTGAGTGCGCATTCACGGCATGCACCAAATCCCACTCGCTGACAGTGTTCAGAATATGGCGAACGCCGGTGAAATTCTTATCGTCGACCCAATTCTTGTGCGTTAACTGCTTATCCTCATACATATCGGCAGTTACCACGATTTTTTCGTTGGGCAGATAGGTAATGGTAGTCGCCTCGCCATCACCGGGACCTAAGTGATGCAACTCCACCATTGTGTCACCGACAGGAATGCTCTCAAAATCGGTGAAGGTCTTGTCCAACTCAGGCACATCAATCAAATCCGACAAAGCGAAAACAGGGAGGCAGTTGACATGTCCGTAGACTGTCGCATCCGGAAAAATTCCCGTGCCGCCGATGTGGTCATAGTGCTCATGCGTGAGGACAATGTCCGTAACCGGATTATCGGTGAGCGATGCAATAACGGCCGCTAACTTTTGTGCCCGGCCGTCATTCTGCGGATCCGTGATGAGCACATCCTGGCCGGAAATCACGATTAGGCTGCTGCCAAAATCACCGAACCACTGGTAAATACCGGCGGCCAACTCTTTTGTATCTCCCTCAAGAGCTGCTGCCGCCTCTGCCGGTTCTGCTGCTTCTGCCGCCGCAGCGGCCTGCTGCAGCATCTTTTCCGGGGCTCGACTGCAACCGCTGAAAGCGATAACAGTTAGCAGGATACTAAAAAGGGCTAAACTCAGCCCCACGTTAAACTTCTTCATTTGTCATTTCCTTTTTTTAGATATAGGATGGACGCAGGACGGTTCCAATAGGCGCGGCTGCCAACCACGCTACCTATGGAGAATGATGTCATTTGCTTCCACCCTGGACATATAGATAGGGCTCCAAAACCGAAGAGATGACGAAAACCAGTAAACGGTTGGTTTCCCCTCTTCTGGCATTTCAAGCCCTGGTTGTTACATCTTATTATTATACAGAAAATGTAATTTTAAGTCAAATTTTAAAAAATTGTGAATATGAATCGGGAACCGCTATTTACAACACGATCGCGAGGGACAGGCCCTCGCGCTACGGAAACGAAAACCGTTCTTTACAACGCGATCGCGAGGGACAGGCCCTCGCGCTACGGCAGCAGGAACCCCTAATGCACCGTAGGGCGGGGGCCTGTCCCCCGCCATGCCTGGGGTTACTGAACGTTCGCGAGGGACAGGCCCTCGCGCTACGGAAACGGAAACCCCTATTTACACCGAACGATCGCGAGGGACAGGCCCTCGCGCTACGGCCCGGGCGGCGGTACTATTTCCAATACGTTCGCGAGGGACAGGCCCTCGCGCTACGGCCCGGGCGGCGGTTCTATTCGCGGTTTGTCATAAATCACGCGGAATTTTCTTGATAAATAAATCACTTTTTGGTAAAATTGAAACGTTAGATAAGGAGGAATAGAATTTTGATGAACGTTACACCGCAAGTCAACACGCTCTACTACGGCGACTGCCTAGAGGTAATGCGTGGTTGGGGGGACGGCTGGGTAGACGAGGTCTATCTCGATCCGCCGTTTAACTCCAACGCTGACTATAACATCATTTACGGCACGGACAGCGCGGGCACTCGCACGGCACAAGTGCAGGCGTTTACAGATACGTGGACATGGGATGAAGCCGCCATCTCGCGCGTCAATGACATTGAACTTGACGTGCTCCATCCCGCGCACCGAGCCGTTATCGTCTTAAAAACGGCACTCGGCGAATCCGGCATGCTCGCCTATGTCAGTTATATGGCGGAACGCCTCGCCGAGATGCATCGGCTCCTGAAGCCAACAGGCACCCTCTGGTTACACTGCGACCAGACAGCGAGCCACTACCTGAAAATCGCGCTGGATCTTCTGTTTGGCGCGCGGAACTTTTGCAACGAGATTATGTGGAAGAAGACGAACTCGCCGAAGCCGCAGGCAACCTTCTTTGGCGCGCAGAAAGACGTTATCTTGGTTTACGCGAAGGATGTATCGCAGACCAAGTTCCACAAAATCTATCGCGAACACGATGAGAAGGCATTGAAAATCTATCGCTACGATGACAACGATGGGCGTGGGATTTACCGCACAATTTCAATTGAGGCCCATGGATTACAGCGTTCTGCCGGCCGAAAACAGTTTGAGTTTAAGGGACGCGTCGCGCCTTATCTCTACAGTCTTGAGCGTTTGCAAGCGTGGGATGCTGAGGGACGTATCCATACCTCGCGGAACGGGTTGCATCGTCGAAAGCAATACCTGAATGAAAGTCCGGGCATCGTTTGCTCCGATATTTGGACAGACAATGAGGTAAACCCCATTCAGGGGAAAGAGCGGTTGTATCCGACGCAGAAACCACTAGCGTTGCTGGAACGCGTCATCAACGCTGCCACCGATGAAGGCGATATTGTGCTGGATCCGTTTTGCGGTTGCGGCACGACAATCGTCGCCGCACACAAACTCAACCGAAAGTGGATTGGGATAGACATCTCACCGTTTGTCGTCGACATTATTGGGACGCAGCGGTTCGGCGGCATGAAGTTGAACACCGATGGCATCCCAACCGATATGGAGAGCGCGAAGAAACTCGCGCGCGAAAAGCCGTTCCATTTTGAGGCATGGGCCGTTACACGCGTCCCTGGGCTCGCCGCTAATGATGTGCGCAGCGGGGACCGGGGTATTGACGGCCGCGGCGTGCTTGTCACGAAACCGGCGGGGGCAACATCCAATGTCGTCTTGGCGCAGGTGAAAGGTGGTAGATTTCAGTTGAGTCATCTTCGCGACTTCCTGTGGGTGCTGGAACGCGAAAAGGCACTCTTTGGCGTATTTATCACCTTGGAGCCGATTACGTCCGCGCAAGCGAAATCGGAAATGGCGCGGCTTGGGGAGATAACGGTGGGGGCATCGGTGTATCCGCGGGTGCAATCCTGGTCGATCCAAGATTACTTTGCGGGCCGTTTGCCGCAGCTGCCGCCCCTGAACGATCCCTATACGGGCAAACCGATGAGAACGGTGCTGCCGTTGGGGGTGTAGAGGATAAGAATGAGCATCGTTACGCCGCAAGTCAACACATTTTATTACGGTGATTGTTTGGAGGTGATGCGCCGTTGGGAAGACAACTGCGTTGATGCAGTCTATCTCGATCCGCCGTTTAACTCCAACGCCGACTACAATATCATCTATGGCACGAGCGGCACGGCGCAGGTGCAGGCGTTTACGGATACGTGGACATGGGATACGGAGGCGATTCAGCGCGTCCATCACATTGAACACGCTGCGAATCATCCGGCGCAGCAAGCCATAGTTGGGTTAAAAGTGTTACTCGGCGAATCTGGCATGCTCGCCTATGTCAGTTATATGGCGGAACGCCTCGCTGAGATGCATCGGCTCCTGAAACCGACAGGCACGCTCTGGTTACACTGCGATGAAACAGCGAGTCACTACCTGAAAATCGCGCTAGATCTCTTGTTTGGCGCGCAGAACTTCTGCAACGAGATTATGTGGAAGAAGTTGAGCTCACCGAAACCACAGGCAACTTTCTTTGGCGTGCAGAAAGATGTTATCTTGGTTTACGCGAAGGATGTATCGCAAACCAAGTTCCACAAAATCTATCGTGCACACGATGAGAAGGCATTGAAGCCCTATCGCTACGATGACAACGATGGGCGCGGGCCTTATCGCACTAATGCCCTTTCAAATAAGACCTCGTTAGGCGGCTTCGGGAAGATGCGGACGTGGGAGTGGCGAGGGGCAACGGCGCGCTGGATTTACAGTCTTGAGAAACTGGAAGCACTGTGGGCGGATAGGCGTATCCATACCTCACGGAACGGACTGCATCGCATGAAGCAATACCTCCACGAGAGTCCCGGCATCGTCGTTTCCGATATTTGGACAGATAGCGATGTCAACCCGATTCAGGGGAAGGAGCGGTTATATCCGACGCAGAAACCGCTAGCCTTATTGGAACGCATAGTCAAGGCTTCCACCGATGAGGGAGATATTGTGCTGGATCCGTTCTGTGGTTGCGGCACGACAATCGTCGCCGCACACAAACTCAACCGGAAGTGGATTGGGATAGACATCTCACCGTTTGTCGTCGACATTATTGAGACGCAGCGGTTCGGCGGCATGAAGTTGAACACCGATGGTATCCCAACCGATATGGAGAGCGCGAAGAAGCTCGCTCGCGAGAAGCCGTTCCATTTTGAAGCATGGGCTGTTACACGCGTCCCCGGGCTCGCCGCCAATGATGTGCGCCGCGGTGACAGGGGTATTGACGGCCGCGGCGTGCTTGTCACGAAACCGGCGGGGGCAACATCCAATGTCGTCTTGGCGCAGGTGAAAGGCGGTAGATTTCAGTTGAGTCATCTTCGCGATTTCCTGTGGGTGCTGGAACGCGAAAAGGCACTCTTTGGCGTATTTATCACTTTGGAGCCGGTTACGTCTGCGCAAGCGAAATCGGAAATGGCGCGGCTTGGGGAGATAACGGTGGGTGCGTCGGTGTATCCGCGGGTGCAATCCTGGTCTGTCCAAGATTACTTTGCGGGCCGTTTGCCATCGCTGCCGCCAATGAACGATCCCTATACGGGCAAACCGATGCGAACGGTGTTGCCATTGGGGGTGTAGAGATCAAGTGAGGGTGTTTCATAACTCGCTCAACGTCGCGGTGATAGTCCCCGCGATACGATGAAAAAACGCCGCCCCTTTACGTAGGGCGAGGGCCTGTCCCTCGCCATCGTTCGCGCGCCGGAAAAAACGTCTCTGGTTCTCTTCAGGTCCGTAGGACCTGAATGTCTATAGCACGCGCAGACGCGAAGAATGCTAAGGGCCTTTAGGTCCTTAATATTTTGCCAGGTCCGCGTGGTTTTTATTAAGGACCTAAAGGACCTTGAAAACGTAACGACACGTTTTTCTATAGACATGTAGGACCTAAAGGACCTAAAAACATAACTTGTCAATGGAGATCGCAGGGGACAGGCCCCCGCGCTACGGTGAAAAATGGGGAATTGCCGGTAGGCGAGTCCTCCCGGTCTCGATGCGAGCGATGTCCTCCCCGTAGGAGAGACCTCCCGGTCTCGATTTTTCGTATCGGGACAGGGATGTCCCTCCTACCGCCAAGGCATCGGGCCCACCTCTGTAGTTCGGGAGCGCCCGCTCCCGAACGAGTCAGGATCAGGCGATCCTGCCCTACAGGGGTGAGGCGGTCTGCCAGCCAAACGCATGGCGAGGGAAACCCGCTCGCATGCGCGTGTGGCATGCGAGGGCCCTCGCCCTACGTGAAGGTGAAGGGGACTGTTTTTAACCGTAGCGCGGGGGCCTGTCCCCCGCGATCGCAGCATGGCGAGGGACAGGCCCTCGCCCTACGTAAAGGGGTAGCGTTTTTTTCAACGTAGCGCGGGGGACAGGCCCCCGCGACGTTGGACGATTTAGGAAACACCCTCACTTAATAAGAGCGTCAGTCAAAAAGTCCAGATTCGATCTGCTATCTTTCAGGAATAAGCACAGCATGCGTTAAAACCGTTTCAGATAAATATCTCCATTATCCCGCTGCGTATTACTCCAGACGACAACCCAATGTCCGTTCCCGACAGAGACGACAAACGGCGGATAATGCTTTCCCTCACGGATAGAGATGGGGACTCCGTTTTCTTTCCACAGTAAGTTCCCGTCTAAATCAAGCTGCTGTCCGTAGATGGCATCGCTGCTCTCTTCGCCGAAGTCTTCGCGGTAATCCAGCCATGCGACGAAGAACCGATTCGCTTCCGTGCGGACGATGAACGGTTTATCTTGATGCCCACCGGCGGTGCAGAGAGGGATGCCATCTTTTTCCCAGGCCGCTGTCCCATCGGCACGGATGCGCTGCATATAGAGCTCGGAATAGACATCGCGTTCATCACGCCAAACGGCGATGAAACCGCCACTTCCATCGCTGACAACGGAGGCATGCTTCTGAATCCCCGGTGCCGTGCATAAAGCGATGCCGTTCTCACCCCACAACTTACTACCGTCGGGGGCGATGCGCTGCGCGTAGAGTTCATCGTTGATGAAATTCTCATACACCTGCCAGAGGACGATAACCCCGCCTTCACCATCGGCAATCATACGCGGTTCCCCTTGCATCCCATCCGGCGGAGAGACGAGGCGCGGGGTATCCCACAGCGGTTCCCCAGTGAAACTTAGCCGATACGCCATGATGTGCCACGCGTCGTAGCCGATAACGTCCCACCACACAATATAAAAACCACCCCTACCATCGGCTATGAGCCCCGGGTCGCTCTGTAAGGATTCTGATGGAAAGACAGGAATGCCATCCTGCTGCCAGAGTGGCTGCCCCGTCGGGCTCAGCCGTTGAATGTAGAGATCTTGGAATTCGGAGCTCTGTCGTTCATCTTCCCAAACGCAAATAGCACCGCCTTCGTCATCGCTCAGGAGTGCTTGTGTCGACTGATCTGCAGTGTTAGTGCAGACAGGAATGCCATCGGTTTGCCATAACACTTCGCCGGCAAGATTCACCGCCTGCGCGTAGATATCCCAGTTAGTCCTGTCACGTCTATCATTCCAGACGACGATTGCATGCGTCTCGTGCCGAACCGTTCGCAAGCGGCGTTGGTTTCTGTCCGCGCGACAAAGCGGGATCCCATCTGCTTCCCAGACTGCTGTGCCGGTGTTATCCACGCGCTGCGCGTAAACGTCCCAATCCTTGCCGGTGCGGTAGTCTTCCCACATCACGATAACGCCGCCATCGCCATCGGCAACCACCCACGGCAAAAATTGCCCATCTTGCGCAGTTGAGACTGCAATCTCAGTGGAGATTGGTAGGCGCGCTTTGAGAGTATGCTCTTCGCTTGAAGCAGAAAGACAAACGATAAGCATCCCTATCCAGAAGAGACAGAGCCAATAATAGATGCCATGACTTCTCGCCAGACGCACGGTTAATCGGATGAAAGCGTTTTGGGTGTCCATAGATTCACCACGGTTGCGTCTACCTCTCTGAGGACATCCCACCGTTGGGTGGGCAGCTCAAGGTGAGCGATTGCCGCTGTAGGCATCTGCCTATAGGTACTCGCTAAGGTGAGCAAGAGGGCTTCCAAGACAGGATTATGCCCAACGATTAAGACGCGTTCATAAGCATTCGGCAGGACGTGCAAGGTTTTAATGTAGTTCCATGCTGATGTCTCATAAAGCACGTCTAGCAGCTCCGGTTCTCCATCGTACTGACAGGCTTGCGCGACGTGGCTAGCCGTGTCGCGCGCACGCTTTGCCGATGAACTGAGGATAAGTTCCGGCGTTAACTTGTTTTCCAGCAGCAACTTGCCCATGCGCGGTGCATCGCGCAGCCCACGCTTGTTGAGCGGCCGCTCGTGGTCTGGGAGCTCTGGCTGGTCCCAACTTGATTTAGCGTGCCGCATCAGGAGTAATGTTTTCATTATCCCTCCCTTCCTCAAATGATGTTTTGTCATTAATCATAACAGAATTGAACTGAAAAAACAAGTGAAAAATTTTCTTGCATTCTCCGCGTTTTTGTGGTATCATTTTAATAGTGCGGTATTTGTCAACGTTTTCAGAGGTAGATTCGTTAAAGCGTTCAGAAAACATACTTCAGAGGAGAAATAATATCATGTTTGCCAAAATCAACGAATTCACGAAACTCTTGAAAGCGGTGTGCTACCTGCTCCCGGCGGTGTTCATCCTCGGTTTCTATGGGTGCTCTATCGATTCCAACGACAGCGACGATGACGAACCGCCCGCTGTCCCACGCGGGGTTTTCACCACGACAGGTGACGAGCAGATCAGCGTTGCGTGGTATCCTAACGCCGAATACGACTTGGCGGGTTACCGTGTCTGGCGCGGATACGACGGCACCAATTTCGACGAATTGCTGACAGAAACGGCATCGTCTCGCTACGTTGATACCGATGTGCGCAACGGCGAAACCTATTTTTACGCCGTGTCCGCCTACGATATTTACGGGAACGAAAGCGCGCTCAGTCCCGAAGACGCGCCGGATACCCCGCGGCCCGAAGGACGAAACATCGTCCTCAACGACTGGCAGCTCATGCCGGGCCGCAGCGGGTTCGATGTTTCACGGCCCGAAAAAGGGAGCATTCACTGGGATACACCCCAAACCGATTTCTATTTCGGCTTGGAGCCCGAAATCAACGTCACTTACTTTTATTCCGATAACGAGACGCTGATGCAGGATTTGGGGTATCACGAGAACTTTGACGCTGTCGATGTCGTCCCCGAAATGGGGTATACCACGCTATTTGTGGAAGCGATTGAGGGACATATCTACGCGTTCTATACACCCGATGGAAACTTCGCGAAGATTCAGGTGCGCGAACTCTCCGACGACGAAGTTCTCTTTGACTGGGCATACCAGCCAGACCCCGAGAATGTCCAACTCGCGCCGGCTTTAAACCGATGAGCAAATTGCGCGGGAAACCTCTCCCGCGCAACATCGTCTTATCAACAACCGTATTGCGAGGGCCTGTCCCTCGCAATATCGTCTTAATAAACAACCGTATTGCGAGGGAAACCTCTCCCTCGCAATGAGGAATGTCAGATGAAAAAAAATCTTATGCACGATTTGCCTATCTTTTTCATCCTAATGCTCTTCGCCGTGTTAGGACAGACGGTAGCCTTCGCCGCAACAACCGAAGGGTCCGCTGTCCAACCTGAAGCGGAAGCATCCAATATTGCCACAGGCGAAACCACTAAAGCGAGCACACAGAATTATCAGTTGTTCGCCTCAAAGCGGACAGATACGCCTCAAAAACAACAGAATCAACCGGAGAAAACTTATCCGCTTTTCCGCGCACATGCGGAACGGTATTACCCCGAACGCGATGTGCAAAAAGCGACGCGCCTCTCACTGATGATGCCCGGACTCGGGCAGGCTTACGCAGGCAATTACGGCAAAGCCAGTTTTTTCCTCGTCACCGAATTGGGGACATTCGCGCTTGCCGGTTATCACCTTGCGCGTGCCTTACACTATAACGCTCGGGATGGATTTGAGTCCGGTTTCCACGACCCGAGGCTTGGCGAATTCTTAACTGCGAATCAGGCGCGCGTCCGGATGCGAAACCATAGCCTTTTCAGCGGGATCTTCCTCGTCACCGGCATCGGCTTGCATCTCTGGAACGTCTTTGATGCCTCAAAAACAACGGAGGCTGCCAATAACCGAAGATTTTCTGTGCGAATGCAACAAAGAGATAGTGGCATGCGTTCCGTTGTCTTCACGCATCAATTTTAGAGTGTAACGGCGGATTTCTGCATCTGCCTGCTTCAAAAGGTAAAAAAATATGTTGCATGCAAAATTAAATAGGCACCGCCTTCGGTTTGCGAGGTTTTCCTTGTTCCTGTGCCTCATCGTTTTTGGTGCCTTGATGGTATCACTCGGTGCAGTCGCGCGCCGCGGACAAATCCCCTCCCGGCCAGCCTCGGAACCCTCGCAAACCGTTCCTCACCGCGAGGGTGTCGCGGAAAGTCTCGTTGCGGCTGAAAATATGGATTCACTTCCCTATCAGGTGGGTGAAAAGTTAACTTACGGTATCAAGGTGCGCAGATTACCCGCTGGTAAACGGACGGACCAGGTCGTCGAAAAAACCGTTGTGAACGGACAGAGCGTCTATCATATCCGCTCCGATGCAAAGACGAAATCGATTTTCAGGCTCTACCATTTCCGGAACCGGCAAGAAACGTATATCGGGCGCGGCAGAGATGTCCCCGAATCGTTATTGCAAGGCGTGGAGTCAAACGCGGGGCTTTCACCCGTGCGGTTTCGGAATCGGGTGGAGGACAGGAAATACCGCGCCACCGTTGTCGCAAATTTCCTGCCAGCGTCAAATGCGGAGGGGACGCAAGGAACGGGCGAAATAGTATACGAGAAAATTTCGCGAAGAAACCCAAAGTCGCCGCAACGGCAAACTAAAAAAACTTTAACGATGCCCGATGGCACCCAGGACGAGTTGTCAATGCTCTACTTCCTACGCAGTAAATGCCTCACGCTTGGGAAAACCTATTTTTTTCCACTGCTTGCCGAGGGGAAGGTGCAGAAGGTAACGCTCACCGTTGAACGCCGCGACATCGTGAAAAATAAGGCATTAGGCAGAGTGAGGACCCTCGTGTTGCGCGCCTCAAATGGCTCACGGCTGTGGTTAACAGACGACACGCGCCGCATCCCCGTCCGCATTGAAGCGGAAAGCAAAATCGGCACCATGAAGGCAGAGTTAGAAAAAATAGAAACCGTCTCTAAATAGGATTGACATCGTGACAGAACGCTTACGCAAGACCGAAAATTACCAAAAAATCCTCGCCGCCCTACAAAACGGAGAAAGTCTACCGTGGCTCAGCGGCATGTCCACTGCAGCCACCGCGTATCTCTTGGCACACCTGGTGGCGGACTTTCCGGAAAAATCGTTCCTTATTGTGCTACCGACGCAACAGGAAGCAGAATCGCTGCGTGGTGACATTCAAACGTATCGCGCGCAGTGCCATGGCGGCGCACTGTCCGCCTTGCAAGAGGCAGAACACCTGATGTTCCCTGCCCGAAACGCCAGCGGTTCGCGCCTCAAGGTACTGTCAAAAAACACTATTGCCGCCCGGATACACTGCTTCCAACATCTGCTCCAGGCACAGCAACGTAGCGTCATTGTCACAACCAGCCGCGCTTTACAAGATGCGCTGCCAGCGCGCGATATTTTCTCCGCCGCCTTTCCTATCCTGAAACAGGGTGATGAGGTTGAACCCGATGCTGTCGAAGCCCTACTCTGCCGAGGTGGTTACCAGCGCGTGGCACTCGTTGAAGTGAAAGGCGAATTTGCCCGCCGCGGGGACATCCTTGATGTCTATCCCCTCACCGCCGAATCACCCGCGCGCCTAGAGTTTTTCGGCGATGAACTTGACGCTATTCGCGCCTTTGACGCGACGACGCAGCGTTCTATTGAACCATTGGACGCTGTTGCCTTATCCCCGATGCGTGAACTCCTCGCAACCGAAGTGTCTCTGGCGTTTTGGCAGGAGCAAACCCAGGAACTCCTGCAAACCAATGCAACGCCGCAGCTCGTCCAAATAGTCCAAGAGATGACACAGCGTCTCACCGATAGCCTCTCAAAAGAGAACGCGTCTCTTGGAGACGAATTGGAGGCATACTTACCGCTGCTCTGTCCGGAGACAGCACACCTCCTCGACTACCTGCCAGATGATTTATGCGTTGTCCGCGTTGAACCGCAGTGGCAAAAACGCGATGCAGCACAACGGTTTGAAGAAATGCAGGCGTTGTATCAACAAACCAATAAGAGAGAACTCTCGGAATCGATGCCTGAGGCAGTGCAGAAGAAGCAGGATTCCGAACTCGTCCTGCCACCGGCTAAACTGTTCGTCCCTTTTGCGGTGGTAGAAGAGCGGTTAGCGGCGTATCCTATGCTTTGCGCATCCGTGGCACCGCCGCGCGGAAACTTCGCCTCGGATGTTCTCTCATTTGGGATGAAACCGCTCGCGCTGCCGCGGGGCAGTTATCAGACGGTGCTGGAGCACCTTCAAAACTGGGTGCGAGAAGGGTATGATGTGGTTATGTTCTGTGAGAGCCCGCAGCAAGCGAAGCGCGTCGCCGAAATGTTAGCCGAACGCGACATGGTGCTGAAAAGTATCAACGTCGGGGCAATCAGCCACGGGTTTCTTGACGTGTCGCAACGTCTCGTCGTTATCTCCGAGGAGGAACTTTTCGGCAGCCACCGTTACAATCGGCCCCGTCGTCCGAAATCGGTGCCGGACGGCTCGCCTATTCTCAGCCTGATGGACTTGCAGGTGGGGGATTATGTCGTGCATGTCTCACACGGCATCGCGATTTATGAAGGCATTCGCCGCTTGACACTTGATGGCGGCTCGCAAGACAGAACGCTGCAGCAAGATTTTATTGTCCTGAAATACAGTTCTGGCGATATCCTCTATGTCCCGACAGACCAGGTGGATATGGTTCAGAAGTATATCGGGAGCCAGGAAGACTCTCATAAACCGCGTATTGACAAACTCGGCGGCACCGATTGGCATCGCCGAAAAGCGCGAGCGAAAGCATCTATTGAACAACTGGCAGATGAACTCCTGAAATTGTATGCCTTGCGGCAGGCACGCAAAGGATACGCTTTTCCGGAGGAGGTGCCGTGGCAAGCAGAATTTGAGACGCTGTTTCCTTACCAAGAAACGGAAGACCAGATCCGGGCCATTGAAGACGTTACGGCGGACATGGAGACAGAACGCCCGATGGACAGACTCATCTGTGGCGATGTCGGTTATGGTAAAACCGAAGTGGCACTGCGCGCCGCCTTCAAATCTGTCATGGCAGAGAAACAGGTGGCAGTGCTTGTGCCAACGACGATTCTCGCGTTGCAACACTATGACACTTTTGAAAAACGTTTCAAGCCGTTTCCTGTGCAGGTGGAGATTCTCAGCCGTTTCCGCACACGGAAGGAGATAAAAGAGGTAAAAGCCGGGCTCGCCAATGGCACCGTTGACATTGTCATCGGGACGCATAGTCTCCTCTCCAAAACGGTTGAATTTGACAACCTAGGGCTCCTGGTTGTTGACGAGGAGCACCGGTTCGGCGTAAAGCACAAAGAGCGCATTAAGCAGGTGAATGAGACGGTAGACGTGCTAACGTTAACAGCCACGCCGATTCCGCGCACCTTGCACATGTCCCTCGTCGGCATCCGCGATTTCAGCGTGATTAACACGCCGCCTGCGAATCGGATGTCCATTCAAACGCATGTCATGGCCTATGCGCCGGAGGTTATCCGCGAAGCGATTCTCGCCGAATTAGCACGCGATGGACAGGTGTTTTTTGTGCATAACCGCGTCCAGAGTATCCAGACTGTGGCGCAAACCCTTCAGCATCTCGTGCCGGAGGCGCGGGTGGCTGTCGCACACGGACAGATGCCGGAACGCGAACTTGAAAGCGTTATGCTTGAGTTTGTCCGTCACAAGCACGATGTTTTGGTTTGCACGATGATTATTGAATCGGGACTTGATATCCCGAATGTGAACACTATCCTCATTGATAGAGCCGACGCGCTCGGTTTGGCGCAACTCTATCAACTACGTGGGCGCGTCGGGCGCGCCGATGTGCAGGCATACGGGTATCTGTTCTACCCCCAGAATCAGGTGATAACCGAGGGCGCGATGAAAAGGCTCCGCGTGATTGAGGAATTCACAGACCTCGGTTCCGGTTTTAAAATCGCCCTTCGGGATTTAGAAATCCGCGGTGCTGGCACACTCCTCGGCGCGGAACAGCACGGACACATCGTCACTATCGGCTATGAACTTTACTGCAAGTTGCTTGAAGAAGCCGTGCAGAAGTTGAAAGGTGAAGAGGTAGAGGAGCAGGTGGAAACCCGCATCCGTCTGCCGGTAGAGGCATATCTGCCCGATGACTATGTGCCGGATAGCCGCCAAAAGGTGGCACTTTACAAGAAAATCGCCGCGTTAAAAAGCGACGAAGCACTTCAGGAACTGCGCGCCGAACTCATAGATAGATACGGCGCGATTCCGAAACCGGCAGCGATGCTGCTTGCCATTGCAAGCCTGAAACCGCTCTGTCAACGGCTCGGCATCACTGCAATTGTCGGCGGCCCCAAAAAAGGGCGAACATCAACCGTCAAAATCACCTTTGACGAACGAACGCCGAAAATCGATATCCACCGGCTGATGGAGGTAATCCAAAAAGACCCGAGCCTTCGATTGCTTCCGCCAGCCCATCTTGTTGTTCGCCTCCGGGAATCCCCAGGCGAAACAATGCTTTATGTCTTGGCACAGAAATTGAAAACGCTGCTGCCAGAATAATTTCGTTTTCTGTTTCTGTGCTAAAATATCGTAGGGCGGGGGCATGTCCTCCGCCACTCTTATCGCGAGGGAGCACCTGTCCCTCGTCATTTTAAAGGAGATACATCACATGAAAAAAACGCTTATTGTATGCGCAATTGTTGCCGTAGCCTGTCTCGCGACGTGGCAGTTCGTTCAATCCGAACATCATGAGCAGTCGGCAGCGGACGTTGCGCAAATGGACAGCCAGATTATTGTGGCTGAATACCAATGGAACGGTGAGCCCTATCAGATTTCGCTGGAGGCCCTGAACGCCGCCATCGCGGAATTGCCTGTCTACCGGCAGCAAAATTACGAGAGCCGGGCAGATAAGGCGGAATACTTGGAGGAACTGATTGAGGAGAAACTCAAAATCCTCCGCGCCGCCGACGAAGGGTTTGACAAACTCCCCGGGCACCTTAAGAAGTTAGATGACTACACGCATCAACTCATGGTTGAGAAGCTGACCGAGGCGGAAGTTGATGCGAAAGTCACCTATACCGATGAGGAACTCATGGCGCATTATCAGGAAAACCTGAGCGACTACATTGAGCAGGCGAAGGTGCGTGCAACCTGCATTACGCTTGAAGACGAAGACCTGGCGAATGAAACGCTTGACGTAATCATCGCGGGGAAGGACATCGTTGTGAGCGCGACAGAACTCTCCGAAGCAGGCAAACTCGCCAGAGGCCCCGGCACCAATCGGGATGAACCGGGCAATACGTTCTTCTTCGCGAAATCTGACTCGGCGCAATGGGCGGAATTCATTGATGCCGCCTTCGCGCAAGAAATCGGCGAGATAACCGATACCGTCTTTGAAACCGAAGTCAGCGAGAAAACCTTCTATCTCATTTTCCGCAAAGAAGAACATCGGCCGGAGAGACAGAAGGAATTCGCTGAAGTGAAAGACGACATCCAGCGCGAAATTAAACGGAGCAAGAAGCGCGTCCGAATCAACGAATGGATAGAGGAAATCTCGGCGCGCGGCAAACTGCAACTCTTTCCTGAAAACATCCCTGCACCTCCCAAACCGGAGGAAGCAGAATCAGAACAGTAAGCGAGACTACCCGGGCTCGATTGCTCCCCGGTAGGAGAGACCTCCTGGTCTCGATGCAATACCGGTAGGAAAGACCTCCCGGTCTCGATGCCGTAGGCAAAACCTCCCGGTCTCGATGCAATATCGGTAGGCGAGACCTCCTGGTCTTGACAAACACCGGTAGGCGAGCCCCATTATTTCGCGAATGACGAAAACCTAACGTTGATAGGAGATAGATTTGAAAATGATAAACAGAATTATGAAGACAACCGGCGGCGCGCTGTTACTCGCGATGCTTGCCGTGCTACCCTTCCTCACCGGCTGCGGGGACAAAGCCATCGGTGCCGATGGAACCGTCATCGCAGCCTATGAATGGGACGGTAAAAAGCACCACATCACGCTGGAGGAGATGCAGCAGGAGATTAGCGAGCTCCCGGCATATAAGCAGCGTCAGTATCAGGACAAAGAGGGGTTGGAAACCTACATGCTCCTCATGGCGGAGAGTCGCCTCATCCTCAGCCTCGCTCGCGACCAGAAATTGAACGAAGACCCGGGTATCCTCAAGAAGGTCCAGGACTATCTTCACGAGCTCATGGTAAAGAAAATTACCACACAAGAGGTTGACGACAAACTTGCGTTGACAGAGGACGACTACCTACGCTATTACGAAGCGCATAAGGAAGACTATGTCCGTCCCGCGCAGGTGCGGCTGTTGTGCATCACGATTACCGATAAAGCACGCGCCGATGAAGTTTTTGCCGAAATTAAGGCTGGCAAAGATATCGCAGAAGCCGCCCAAGAGCTCTCCGATAGAGGCGAACTCGTCGGGCCCGGCGCGAATCCCGCATCACCCGGCGATACGGATTACATCAGCCGCGATGCCTTCCCGGAAGGAACTGAGCCGTTTCTTGATGCCGCCTTCGCCGCCGAGATTGGCGAACTGCACGACGGTGTCATTGAAGTTGATGTCCAAGGACAGCAATATTTCATGATGTTCCGAAAAGACGAGGCACGGGATGCTTACCAGAAGCCTTTTGAGGAAGAGGATGTCCGGAAGAATGTCGTGCGGAAGGTGGAACGCGAGAAGCGGAATGCCCTCATGAAAGAGTGGGTAACCCAACTCCGCGACCGCGCGGAAGTCAAGACTTATACCGACCGGATTCCGGAGGCAGAAGAGGAAACTTCTGAACCCGAACCGGAGGAGACTGAAGAGGAGATGGAAGAGGCACCCGCGGAGAATCAGCTTAAATAATTCCGCGTGCCTGTAAGGCGGGGGGTTGTCCCCCGCCATCCTGCAGTCTGAATTGGGCATCGGAGCCGTAGGAGAGACCTCTGGTCTCGATGCAGCAGCCTATTGTCGTCTCGGCGTTGTCCCAGGTCCCGATGCCCCTACGCACCCCCAAGGAGGTGTATCCATGAAAAGCAAAATTACTGCAACACTCGTGCTGAGTCTGTGCTGCATCACTATCGGCATGCAGCACGCCACCGCACGCACCCTTGATAGAATCGTCGCGCATGTCAACGACGATGTCGTCACACAGTGGGAGTTGGACACTTTAGTGAAACAACGCGCGATGGAGTTACAGCAGGTCTACCGCTTCAGCGAGCGCGAGGCACAACAGGAAGCAGAACGGCAACGCGCCGAACTTTTGGACAGGCTCGTCCGGCAAATGCTTCTACTAGAAGCCGCACTCACCCTGAAAGTCACTGTCACCGACTCTGAAGTGGAGCAATATATCAAGGATTTTAAAAGCCGGTATCAGATTGAAACCGACGAAGCACTCCGGGAGCAGCTGAACCGGGAGGGCCTCACCCTCGTCGCGTTTCGCGAGCAATCGGAACGGAACCTGAAATCTGAGAAACTGGTGATGGGCAGAATTGTCCCGCGGCTTCAGATTCGGGACAGCGAGGTCCAACAATTTTTTGAAGAGAATCGGGAGCAGCTGCCAACAAAAGCAGATAAGGTGCGGTTGCGGCATCTCTTTATCGCCTTCAAACCGACCGAGGCAGATCGGGATGCCGCGCGGGAGAAGGTGAACGCTGCGCGGGATGCTATCGCCGCAGAGCCCACCGAATTTGAAACTGTCGCCCAGCGTTATGCCCCATCGCAACACGTAAACTCGCAGGTAGGCAAGTTAATTGAGGCAGGCAAGGAAGAACTGAACAGTTTTCCGGAAACCTTCCAGACGGTGCTTGCAACGCTCAACGCAGGCGAGATGAGCGAACCGATCGAGGCAAACGAGGGACTCTATGTTTTCCGAGTGGAAACGAAAACTGACGAGATGACTGGATTTCGGTATTTCATCGTTCCGCTGGGACTGAGCGAGGCCGCCATCCAAGCCGCCCGCGAACACAGCGCGGAACTCTACAAGAAATTGGAGGCAGGCGCAGATTTCAACGCGCTCACCTCCCAACATTCCGACGATACAGAAACGAAGGAAAATGGGGGAGACCTCGGGGTTCGTTCCCTCGCCGAACTGAATCCTAAGACGCGACAAATCGTTGAGGCACTTGACACGGGGGCTTACAGTCAACCCGTTGAAACTTCCTCCGGACTGCACATCTTCAAAGTTGACGAACGGAATACCCCAGACCTGAGCGAGGCGGAGAAACGGCAAATCATCTCTATCCTGCGCCAACAACGTTTTCAGGAAGAGTGGGCTGCTTACACCGACCGGCTCATGGAAAACGCTTACGTGAAAATCAAGTTGA
This sequence comes from Candidatus Poribacteria bacterium, assembly GCA_965242965.1. GTDB lineage: Bacteria > Poribacteria > WGA-4E > WGA-4E > WGA-3G > AGPOR5. The sequence continues at coordinate 1,349,872 of OZ251518.1, forward strand.
ATGAATAGGAAATCCGTGCCAAACCTTTTGCCCAAACTATTGAAATCCTGCCGATACTTTGTCTGCTGCGTTCTTGTAGCCATCGCGGGGCTCCTTGTTGTCCCGGTACCACTCATCGCGCAAGCCCCCGATGAGGTGCCGGAGACAGAGGAAAAAGCACTTCCGGACACCGGTGAGGAACCGCAGACAGAGGAAACCCCCCAGGCCCCATCTCCATCCCCATCTCCGTCTCCCTCTGAAGACGCAGCACCCGGAGAGGCGCAACCTGAAGGGGAGGAGAAGAGCGAACCGGGGGAAGAAGAGCAGAAACCTGAGGGGTTGGACCCGGAGCAGATGACTCCCGACCCGGGTGTCGTCATCGGCGATGGCGATGAGATGGTGATGCATGATAATTTCGTCCAAATCCACGGCAACGCGCTCATCAAATACGGCGACATCATTTTGCGGGCGGACCACGTTTGGGCTGACTTCAACGAGAATCTCATGCGCGCATCGGGCAATGTCCATCTCATCTCTGGTAACGAGGAGACCTTCTCCGATGAACTCGTGTTTAATCTGGAGACAAAAAAGGGCATCGCACGCAACGGGTTTACCTACACCGACCCTTGGTATTTCGGCGGCAGCGATGTCTTTAAAATCGACGAAAAGAAATCCTATATCCGTAGTGCGACTTTGACGACGTGCTCGCTGAAATATCCGCACTACTATTTCAGCGTTTCGCGCGTGATTGTCCGGGTTAATGAAGAGATGATTGCGAAGAATATCGTCCTGCGCATCGGTGGATATCCGCTCTTCTATTTCCCCGCTATCCGCCGTGATCTTCGGAAAGACAAGGTTGCCAAAATCATTGTGAAAGTCGGCACCGATAGTTATCAGGGGCCCTATATCAGTATCATCCAACCTATCGCGCGCGAACGGCGTTACGATGGCGCGCTCCTCTACGACGAAAGCGCGAGACGCGGACGCGGCTTCGGATTTGAAGGCAAATATCGTTTCAACGACACGCAATTCCGCGAAATTTATATCCCTATCCCGCCAGATGCAACGTCCGCGCAACGGACAAAACTGGAAGAAAAGGCGAAGGAGATACATGAACGGCTTGAGGGGGAACACGATAGGTATTGGCTCAAGCAACTCTTCCTCCCTTATGAGATTACGGAGGATGATGTCAACCGGGCCAAAGAGACAGCGGAAGAGCTCCTCAAGCAACTTAAAGAGGAAGATGCCGACTTTGCGGAACTTGCGCAACGCAATTCGGACCACGATACTCGGTATGAGGGCGGCGATTTAGGGTTTGTCGCCCGTGGTGAACGCATTGAGGAAAAAACGCCTGCAACATCTAAAACGCAAAACGCGCCAGAAGCGAAGACAACACCGGAAACCGATGGAGAGGAAATCACGCCTGAAAGCAGTCCAGCAGAAACCACTCCTGAAGACACACCGACAGATGCGGAAACGGAAGCAACAGAGGCACCACCCGCCGGAAAACTTAAACTGGATCCGATTTTAGAGGAAGCCGCCTTTCAATTGGCAGAAGGCGAAATCAGTTCTGTCTTAAAGACAGAGTCTGCCTTTCACATCCTCAAAGTGGAGCGCGTGCTTGATGTCTACGGCGAACGCGAAATTCAACTCCGCCGGATTGACATCGCCATCGCTGCCAGCGACGAAACACAGCAGAAACTCCGCGAAACAACCGATATGATTCACACACGCGCGCTGGAAGGCGAAACTTTTGAGCAACTCGCCGCGGAATTCGATGAAGCGACATTATCGGAAGTGAACAATGGCGACGGACTACCGCTCAGCGAGATGGATGCCAGTTGGCGGTATTCTGTCAGACGCTTGGAGAAGCCGGGCGACATCACGCAACGTCGGCCCGTTTCCACACCAGAAGGACTCTACCTCTTCCAATTGACTGAGAAAGAGGAGACACCGGCTTTTGAGGAACTCGCTGAGGAACTTGACGCAGAATGGGAGACGTTCCTTGAAGAAGTGATGTCTTCAACGGAAGAACCAAAGGAAGGGGAGGAATCGCCTGAGCCCGACACCTCTGCAGAGACTGGGCCTGTTACAACTGAAGTAGCATCGCAGGAAAGTGCGGAAATCGCAAAAAGTGAATCGTCTGAACCGCCAGCTCTACCTGAAGAGGAGGAACCAGCAGAATTGAGTCCAGAGGACGAACCGCCTTCAGCGGAAGAGAACGCGGATTCTGAAGCAGACGCGCAAGATGAATCGGACGAAGAAGGCGAAGAGGAAGAACCGTTTACCGTTTATCGAAAACACGGGTATCGCGGCAGGTGGGAAGACCCGAGTGCCGTCGCATCAGAAGCGCAAAGTCTATACGGCGGCGAATTTAGCAAAGTCATTCCCACTAAAAAATCGTTCCGGCTCATCAAGGTGGACAAAAAGCGCACCTATCGTGGAGATATCTACTTCTATGGGGCAGACCACTATTCCTTTGACAGGCAAAGTCCCTCTCGCATCGGCAGACGCTGGAACATGCGGTGGGGACACACGCAATCGCTCTATACCCCGTGGGACAGCCGCCGAGAAGGCCGCAGGCCCATCAGTTTCACCGGACGGACAGAATGGCGCGCGCTCAATTACAAAGAGGAATTGAAACTACCCGGCGAATCCACGCTCAACACGTTTGGACTCCTCACTTACGGAGCCGCTTTCTCCGCCTTGGACGAAGGAGACCGGGATGAGAACGGCAACCTCCGGTTCTCTCGACAACCGACCGGGGATTTCACCGGACGGTTGGAGGTGCGGCATATCCACGACTTCACCGGCGAAGGCACAACATCGCTTCAAAAACTGCCGCAACTCACCTTGAACTTTTCACGGATGCGGTTTAGCGGATTGCCGGTGTTTAGAACCATCAATTCCAATCTCGTGACGCTTGCGGAGAAAGCCGCCACAGACGAACCCTTTCTCTCACTATTTGCTGTCCCTACCTTGGAAAACACCAGTTTCGATTTGGACATTGAGCTCGGCAATTTCTACCGGCAGGTTTACAAAAGCACACTCGTCGGAGATGAGAGGGACGTGTTTCTGCAAACGATGGACATGGGGTTCGATCTGCGCAAACAATCAACGCTGCTGATTACGCCTTTGCGTGAACTGCTCCTAAACATGAATCTCAATACGAATGTGATATGGCACGACCAGGACCAGGAGAAAAACCGCAACATTGTGCGCGGTGTCTATAGTTTCCGAGGCTCTGCCACGAACACGCTCTTCCGTGTCTATAATATCAATTTCATCCCGCGTATGCGCAAACTGCGCCACGAGATGCAGTCCACGGTGACGTTTGATTATCAGCCGCCTATCGATGAGAACAAGAATCTCTATCCATTCGGACCGAGCACCTATTTCTATGAACGGAAATCGCTCTCCTACAATTTTGATACCAACATCGAGATTAAGACGCAGCGGAGTCAATCGCCGCACCGCGTTCTCCAGCTTCGGACGCGGCTTCGCGCCGATTTTACCGAATTCGACCCGCTCTACAAACGGCGATATGAACCGATTGAAAGCGATTTCACCTTCATCCCGCTGCCCAGTCGGAGTCTGAATATGACCGTGCGCTTCACGCACGATCCGAACCCAGATCCGGATGATAACAAGACTTTCAAGATGGTTGGGCTTCGTTCCAACATCCGTTATACGCGTCAGAGTTGGAATGTGAGTATCGGGAGTTCGTTTAGCAAACGGCTTACTTCGCGGCAAGCCTCCCGCTCCATCACGGCGAGTGGGCGGTACCGTTTTAGCGAACATCTCGATTTCGATGTCAGTCTCATCTATTATCCGATTGATAGGCAATTCTATTCGCAGCGGGTTAGTATCAACCGGAACTTGCACGATTGGAACTTGCGGATTTCGTGGAGTCGTGTCGGCATCAAGCGCGGCGAACCGCCGTATAACAATGTCCGCCAAGACTTTACGTTCCAAATTAGTCTGATTCCGGAGCCGGCTGTTTCGATGGGTGTTGGCTACGATGCGACGACGGACACTTGGGGTATCCGCACGTTGCCAGCGGGTTCGCCTTACAATGCCTTTGGCGTTGGCAATTCGTTGGGACGTTCTTACTTCTAATAGGAAGGTATCGTGAACACAGCCCTAAAGGTTGCAACGGTTGATTTTGACTTTGTGGAACGCTTCGGCGCGCTCAACGAGGAATTAGTTGTGCTGAACGCCGAGGCGCGGCAGTTAGAAGAACGCATCGCGGAAAATGTTGCAAAGATGTTAGGAAACGTGGTATCATAGACGAACCGGCTCATTCCGCAATGCCGTAGGGTGAGGGCCTGTCCCTCGCGATGCCACGTACCACCATACCGTAGGGTGAGGGCCTGTCCCTCACTATGCCGATGAAAGAGATAAGCTGGGTTGGGGATTCTCGTGAGAAACTCCGAAACTTTCCTCAGTCCGCAAGAAGAACAATAGGTGAGGCGTTAAGTTTCGTACAAGAAGCACGTCAGCGACACCCAAACGCCAAACCGTTAAGAGGAATAGGTTCGGGCGTATGGGAAATCGTCGCGCGTTATGATACGAACACCTACCGGGCGGTTTATACCGTCAATATTGGCGAACGCATCTATGTGCTTCATGCATTCCAGAAGAAGTCTTCTCAAGGCATCCGCACGCCGAAACGCGAGATTGACTTGATTAAACAACGTCTGAAAATGGCGCAATGGATGGAGGCAAACAATGAGTGAAACAATCAAAATTGAGGAAAGTTCCGGAAACGTGTTTCTGGACATAGGATTCCCCGAAGAGGAAGCGGAACGTCTACTACTGAGATCAAAACTCGCATGTGAAATCTATGGCCTTCTTGAGAAACACAAACTCACGCCGACAAAAGTGGAGGCACTCCTTGGGCTGGATGCGGTTGGTGTAACCCGTTTGAAGAACGCGGAGTTCGACCATTTCAGTGTAGAACAGCTGTTCACGTTCCTGAACCGCCTAGGGCGTAATGTTGAGGTGCGCATCACGCCAGCAGAACATACTAGTGGACATCAGCGGGTTGTTCTCGCTTAACGCCAGACAAGCCTGCCGCGGAAACCTACATACATGTGCCGGTAGGCACGGCTTCAAACCTCGCCTACGGAGTTTGTTTGACGAAGGAGTAATAACATGTGCACAAATCCATGGGGCATGACGCGCTTTGAGGATAAAGTCGCCTTGATAACCGGCGGTGCCTCTGGCATCGGACGCGCCACCGCGAACCGCTTGGCAGCCGAAGGCGCGCACGTCATCATCGCCGATAATAACACAGCGATGGCAAATCGGGCAGTCGCCGACATTGAAAATGCTGGCGGCAACGCCGTTTATATCGAAGTCGACCTGGGTGATGACGCAGCTGTCACCGCTGTCGGACAAGCCGTAGCCCAACAATTTCCTGCACTCCACATGCTCGTGAACAACGCCGCCATTTTGCGAACCGGCAAAATCGAAGATGGCACCTGGCTGCCCAATTGGGAACCCGAAACTGCCATCGGGCTCAGAGGATGGGTGCTGATGACGCAAGTGCTATTGCCCATGCTCAAGCGAGAGGGTGGTAGTATCGTCAATCTCTCATCTGAAGGCGGCTTCCTCGGCAGGCCCGGGCAGTGGGTATACGATGCGATTAAAGCGGGATTAGTCTCTCTCACGAAGACGATGGCGTATGAATTCGTTGGATACGGCATCCGCGTCAACGCCGTCGCACCGGGTTGGATAGTCACAGAGATGCACTTTGGCAATGCGCCAGACCCGGGTGCTCGGAAGAAGGAGTTAGAGGAGTCTCCGATTAATTCCTGCATCATGAAACGCCGTGCCGGACCGGAGGAGGTGGCATCGGCTATTGCGTTCCTCCTCAGCGACGATGCCTCTTACATCACGGGGCAAACCATTCACGTTGATGGTGGACGGATGGGGATGTCCGTGGGGTAACATTAGAAGTGCCGGTGGGCTGGCCCTCCCGGGCTCGATGCCCTCCGAGTAGGAGAGACCTCCCGGTCTCGATTCCCGCGAACGGCCGATGGCGCGCCGTAGGAGAGTCAGACCGCCTCACCCCTGTAGGTCAGGATCGCCTGATCCTGATCCGTTCGGGAGCAGGTGCTCCCGAACTACAGAGTTATGAAACACCCTCCGATTACCGTAGCGCGGGGGCCTGTCCCCCGCGATCGTTCGGTAGACCGGAGCATGGCGAGGGACAGGCCCTCGCCCTACGATGAAAGGGGCCGTTCTGCTGCCAAGAAACCGTCCGGTTACCGTAGCGCGGGGGCCTGTCCCCCGCGATCGTTGCACGGCGAGGGAAACCCGCTCGCATGCGCGTGTGGCATGCGAGGGCCCAAGCCCTACGGGGAGGGGACGTTCTTCGGCCTACGCGAGGAGAGGCGGCAATTCCCCAACCAACCGCACCGTCTCTTCACTAACATGCATCACTTGCCCAACCAAACGCACAATATATTGCCCATCTTCACCATTCGGATCGGAGACAATACCACTCCCATTCGGATCGGGTTTGACGCGATACCGATCGATGAGCCACTCTAATGCCGAACGAGTGCCCAAACGATAATCGAATACCGCCGGCGGAATGTCCACTACCGTCAAAGAATCATTGTAACGGAGTTGCGTTTTGTCGGCAGATAATTCCATCTTCTCGACGCGCCAATTGAGAGGAGGGGTTTCGATGAGGTTTGGCATCACGTCAAGGGTTTCATAATTGACGTGCAAATCTGCCAAAGCGCGCCCGATGTCAACAAATCCCCAGAAATCCGGTGCGAAAGGCAGATGTGGCAAGTCGTGCTTGAGGTTGACCTGATATGTCTCGCGGTATTCGGGATGATGCAAAATCGCGTAATTGTAGTGGAAAATGTCCCATTTGGTGATGGTTTCGTCACCGTAATGCGTTCGGAAGTGGGATAATGCCCAGTCGGTGATGTTTTCGCGGCGATTAGTGCCATCTTCATCGTAAGTGTAGAAGGGAAAGCACTGCGTCTTTTCAAGAAAATCAATGCATGGAATCTTGTCTGTCATGAGTGCCTGAAACGGTTTGTTGCTGGCAGTGCCGCTGACGCAGATGACGCGATTTTCCTTTTCTGATGCAACCGTGGGAAAGATAGAAGGCATCACATAAACCCTTTGGGTCATCAACCTGTCAAAATAGAGATGCATTTTTGTGAACGGACGATACAGGGAGATGCGGCTCTTTTCGGGAGAAAACTCGACCCGCGTTCCCTTTCCCAATGCGGCTTTCAGCCGGTCTGTCCACTTAATGTTCCGGCGTTCTTGACTCACAAAATCGTTGACAGAGAGCTGCCGGTCGGTGCGCCGTTCCCACCGAGATGTCTCGGCGTTGTAGAACTCTATCATTCGCGCCATGTTCGCTGCCAATGTTTCCGGATTAAAATGGTAAGCCCAGGCATCGCGCGCCGTTATCACGCCGAGACTATAGGTTTTAAAAATCGTGCCTTCTGTCTCGCCTTTCGCTGCTTTCGCTGACTGGGTGCCCATCGGCAGGAACGTCTCAAAATCAGAACGGAGCCCTTCGGTGAGCCATATCTGGCGCGCGTTCGGTTGAATCTCTCGCCACTTGACATTGCCGAGGTGCGCGTTTTCTGTGAGAAATTGAAACGTGTGTTCTTTCGGCAACGCCGCCGCCTCATCGCTATAGAGGATACTTGCGCTGCCCTCGCGCGGCTGCCCCGTTTTCACGAGGAAACTAATGCTCACCCCGACAGTAATCCCGAACACGTTGGAATTGCCCGGCTGTCCCTTGCGGATGTTGCCCCCGAGGTCTAGCACGTAAAGCCAGTCAAATTCCTCGGCGAGACACTGCCGCAAGCCATCGAACATTTCGCTGTGGATAAAACTATTGTTGGTGATGAGGGCGATGATGCCTTCTTTGCCGACTTTATCGGATGCCCAGCGGAGGGATTTGACATAAGGATCGTAGAGTTTGTTCTTGAGCCGCGCGGTGGAGGCGGCGACGTAAGTGGCGCGCACACGGTTATCAACAGCCTCGTGTTGCCGGTTCTGATTGTTATCGTTCTCGTTTTGCTGTCCGGCATTGTAAGGCGGATTCCCGATGACGACGAACATTGGGGTTTCCTTCTGCTCTCGAACGCGCATCGTATTCTCTGGCGTAAAATAGGCGAATTCGCCAGTCTGATTCGGCGCATCCATGAGCCCGAAAGTATCAAACGTATCCACGAAGCAGATGTGCTTGAAGGGTTCGTATCGCCCCATTTTTTCATAATAGGCGTGCTCAATGTTCATCGTGGCGATGTAGTAAGGCAACAACATTACCTCGTTGCAGTGGAGTTCGCCTTTATACTTCTTGTCCAGCGCGATGCCGGGGATGTCCTGCATCAAGCGCACGATGAAGTTGCCGGTGCCGACAAACGGATCGATGATATGGACACCGGTATCCGCGAGCGATTTGCCGAAATGGGTTTTCAGGAGATGCTGAACGCTGTTTACCATGAAGTCGACGATGGGTTGCGGCGTGTAAACCACCCCGTGTCTATCGGCATCCTTGACAGAAAAGTCTTGGAAGAAGCGTTGGTAAAGGGTATTAAGGAAGTCTTGCTTCTGGGAATAATCTGTCAACGTCCGCGCCGTATTTTCCACCGCTTCGTAGAAGGGTTTGAGTTCGCTGAAAAATTGTGAGCGGTTGAGTGCCTCCCGGGTCAGGACATCAATCACCTTCTCAATCTCGCTTGCGATGACGTTTCGGCGCGTGAAATCGGGGTTATCAAAGACGGTGCGGAAGATGCGTTCCGTCATCAGGTGCTGCGCGAGCATGCGTTCCACCTCTGTCTCGGCGAGATTCGGGTTTATTGCGTCTCGGCACTGCTGATGGAAGTGCGTGAACGCCTCGCGGAATTCGGGGGTATTCTGGCGTTCGGTTTGGATGAGCGTCTCCAATTTCGCGCCGAGTTCGGGAATGGTATCTTGGAACGTTTCCACGGCATCATCCCACTCGGCGAGATTTTCCTCGGTGTAGGTGAAAAAAGTTTCAAGGAGTTGGATGAGATTGCGCGGTTCGGTGATGTCCACATCCAAGATAAGCGCGCCGTTTTGGTAGAGGATGGCGCGGTGCGGCGTTTGGAAAATGATGTTTTTGGCGGGGTAGCCGGTGGCAAATTTCTGTTGGGTTTCGGTGGAGAGGTCATCGAGGAGATCTTTCGCTTCCCAGTGGCCGAAGATGAGTCCGAAGTCGGTGACGATTTCGCCGTCGATGCGGATGTGGTTTCCGTGTGGTGTGGTGCGGGTTTTCTCGCATATCAGCGTGAGGTTGCGTTGTCCGCAGTAGTATTGCAAGAGCGTTTGGAAGGCGACGCGGATGGCACCTTCATGTTGCGCGCCGAGTTTCGTGAACTGCTTGAGTTCGGCGTAATAGTTTTTTATGGGTTTGTGTGTGGGTTTGATGTTGAGCATTGTTTTTCCTCCTGATTAAGTTGTAATCATTATCACATAATTCTCGAAAAATTGCAAGAAAAAAACGCCGCCCCTTACCGTAGGGCGAGGGCCTGTCCCTCGCCATGCTGCGGTCTACCGGAAGATCGCGGGGGACAGGCCCCCGCGCTACGGTAAAACGGCGGTGTTCATTCGCGGCGGCGAAACCGCTTTTGAAAAGAACGGCTCTTCAGGTCCTTTAGGTCCTGCATGTCTATAGAAAAACGTGACAGGCCACGTCAAGGTCCTTTAGGTCCTTAATAGCATGCTAGCGATGCGGTGCGGCTGCACATTAAGGTCCTACAGACCTTAAGAGTCTTCGCAGGGTGAGGAGCTATAGACATTAAGGTCCTACGGACCTAGAAGAGCGGTTTGATAGACCGGAGCATGGCGAGGGACAGGCCCTCGCCCTACGGTGATAGGGGCCGTTTTGTGAAGAAAATGTCGCGGTTCCGGTAGCGCGGGGGCCTGTCCCCCGCGATGCCTCTAGGTGTCTGAATCAGGATTCACAAGATTCTAGGATTTGCAGGATTATCTCCCTCGCGGCGGCGAAACCGCTTTTGAAAAAAGCGTCTCTTCAGGTCCTTTAGGTCCTGCATGTCTATAGAAAAACGTGCCTGCCACCCTTTTCAAGGTCCTTTAGGTCCTTAATAGCATACTAGCCACGCGGTGCGGCGCACATTAAGGTCCTACAGACCTTAAGAGTCTTCGCCGGGCGAGGTGCTATAGACATTAAGGTCCTACGGACCTAAAGCCAGCGGACATCTCTCATCAGTTGCGACGTTGAACGAATTATGAAACACCCTCAGATAATTGCATACGGGGTGCCGCGTCAAATATCCGACCGGAAGAATTTCAGAAACGCCAGCGTCGTCAGCACCACTGCCCAAAGACAGAGCAACAGCACATCAACAACCGAATGAATGAGCGTCTCTGACACCGAGGTAACCGGCAGCGCAGGTGCCGGCGGGAGTTTTTCTTCTGCCGCCGACCGGGTGGTGTCCATTCGAGCCGCCAAGCGGAGCAGTTGCGCAAGCTGATCATCGGAGATATTGCTGAAATATTCCGCCGCCAACTGCGTATAATACCGCTCCCCCGTATCAAAGTAGGCATTGCGTTTGAGCTTGCCTGTCTCTGTTAAATTCATGGCGACGTAACTTAAGGACGATGTCGGCGTGAGCCGCGACAGCGTTTCGCCCATCTCTTCTTGCCGCGCTTTTTGCCGCTGATACGCCCGGTCAAACTTTTCCGCTTGGCTCTGGAATTTCAGCCGATATTCTTCTTCAATCGGTGCTCTCATCTTCGCGAACTTTTCTTGTATCGCCGGTGTCATCTCAATACGCTGCCCCAGCGTTTCTGTCATCTTCTTACCGATTTTATCCTGCATTTCCACGTTGAGGTTATTCCGCAAGGCGGTTTTCTGCAGAGAGACGCTTTGCGCTGTCTGCGTCGGCACCATCAACTTTGCCGCGAGAAAGCCCGCCCGCGGCGCAATCAGCACCGCAAACACCCAACACGTGAATGCCACGATGAGGGCCGTCTTGGAATTCTCTAAAAACGTTGAAATCAGCACGCCTATCGCGAAAAACACGGCGATGTAAAGCAGCGAGACACCTGTCAGCGAGAGGACGCGCGGAAAAATGTCCGCTTCGCCGAGGGGGAAGCCTTGCCAGACAATCACGAATAACCCCAACAGAAACGCCACCAAGAACGGCGCGACGAACACGAGATACCCGCCTATCAATTTGCTCCACAGGAACAGATCGCGGGGTAACGGATTGGACAAGGTTATCCGAATCGTGCCCGCCTCTCTTTCGCCGGCAACGGCATCGAAGGTGAACAGCAGCGCGAGCAGACTGAAGACGGTGCTGACGACGAAGAGAAAGTCAAGCGTGCCGAGCGCGTAGGAGAGGGGTGCTTGTGCGAGGCCAGCGGCCCCTTGCCGCACACCGTTGCGCGTCATGCCGAGATAACTGGGGAGTGCTTCCTCTAACCCGTTCGCGAAGACGCTGAGGGGTGCCGGTTTGAGGAAGAGTTTTGCCACCTCGGTGTCGGGATTCTGTGCATCCGGCGGGTTTTCGTCTGCCGCGGCGCGAGCGCGTTTGACGGATTCTTGGTAATCGACGAGGTTGCGTTGATACTTTCCGTAGTTCGTGGAAAGGGTGAGAGGGATGAGCAAGACGCACATCAGCAGGAGCGCGACGAATCGCGCGCTCAGCACGTGATGCATCATCTCTTTTTGGATTAACGTGAAGAGCATAGCCTCTCTCCGCAGTGTTTGGCGGCGCGGTTTGAAACCGCGCCGACTCGGGGCCTATTCCATAAACGTCTCGATCTTCTCCAGAAGGGAGGGGAGTTCTGTGAGCACCGCTTCCACAACCCCATCGGCCGTTAACACTATCGTGATGAGGCCTTCCACGTCGCGATTCAGGTGCGCGCGGAGTTGGGACGCTTTATCCACCCAGACCGGCAGCCGAGAGAGGTGGTGTTCCTTTTGGAAGGCCTCAATCGCCTGCACGGAAGTCTCACCGGTGTGAACAGCAACCGCCTGCACGCGCGCAGCATCCACGTCCGAGAGCGTCTCTTCAAGTCGTTGCAAGGCTGTCCCGCACGCGGCGTTGTCCGTGGTAAAGAGGTTCAGGAGCACCACTTGCCCGCGGAAAGATGCTAATGTGACAGGTTTCCCTGAAAGAGCGGTGAGTGCCAGCTCGGGCAGCGGTTCACCTATCAGCGGGGATGTCTCCGGCGGCTGTGGTGCCGGCGGCAGCAATGGTGCTAACTTCTGGAGGATTTCTTTGCCAGCGGGTGACTTCAAAAACTCTTCGCCGAGTTGCGATTTGAGTTGCTCATATATGTCGCCGGAACCGTCCAATTGCAGCTGGAGGTTCATCCGATTGAGCGTATAGATGCCCCGCTGCGGGCCATTTCGATAGAGTTTGCCACTGACGCTGAGATTGAGCTGATGGTGTTGACAGCGGACGAGCGGCACCATGTTCCCTTCCCGCGCCAAGAGGCTTTCCAGCCCGGCTTTTTCCGTAGGACGCGCTTCATAGAGATAACTACATGGCAGTGTCGGATCCGCCGCACCGTCGGTTAAAACCCCAGGGTTCCCCGCCGTCACATCCGCCGGACAAAGCAGTGCTTTCTTGTCCAGATAGTCGGGCGACAACACCGACAGCCACTCACACCACGCCGGGTTTCCCTCGGCACGCTGATAGGCCGCAAGGGCGGCGTTGATTTGCCGCAGATTCTCGCGGCAGTCCTCAATGCTTTTCTCTGCTGCCTCGCGAGGTTGCGCGTCGGGCGCGGCCACCTCCTGCGGATAAGCAGCGGCCAAGAGGCGGCGATTCAGACGAATGAGAGCGTCGCCGCGCTGCGGCTTTTTCTCAAGGAGAGCTCGTGTCTGTTCGCTGAGTTCAATCTCGGCGAACTGTTCGGCCTCGTAGAGCGTCGCGGTTTGGATGAGTCGATTCACATCCGTGAGGAGTGCGTTCTGCAAGGCAGGCGATGGGGTGCTGATACCATCGTATTCCTCCAACAGCCGCTGTGTTTCCACGGACAACTTCGCCGCGAGAGCGGCAGAGAAGGCGGCGCGCGTATCTTGGAGTTTCACCGCCAAACTGCCCGGGTCGGTCAGTGCATCCATTTGTAACAGGAGAGAATGCTCGGCACCATGGATTGCAGGGGACAGATTTATTGTCATGAGCACACCGAGCGTGAGCAGCAAGCAGCCCGTCAAAACGTGCCGGACTGTGGTGGTGTTTCGTCCCGTGCCGCCGTGCGCCGGTATCCTGCAACGCGTAGCGGTTAACGGGCGTAGATGAAGGGGGGGGTCAGGTTGGAAATGTCACCGGATAGCGCAAGCGCGCGGAAAACCTGCAGCGGGTGCTGCAATAACGCGGTGACGGTAGGTTTCAGGCGGACAGCAATGCCCGCGAAAAGGAAAGAGAATAGGATTCTCATTTGCTTTGTCCCCTTTAAATTGATGTGAAAAATGAAGTCGAACATTAAACGTTGTATTAATTATACTATTTTTATGCTTTTTGTCAAATTAAAATTGCAAGCAGGATTTACACGATTTTCAGGATTAGCAAGAGATGAGCAGGATTTACACGATTTACACGATTAGGAGCAGGATTTACAGGATTTACAAGATTAGCAAGAGACTGTAGTTCGGGATCGCCTGATCCCGAACGAGTCAAGCGCGCGGCCGCCTCCCCAACCGGAGCGCGGGGGCCCTCGCATGCCACACGCGCATGCGAGAGGGTTTCCCCCGCGAGCGTTCACGTGAAAAAACCTCTTCAGGTCCTTTAGGTCCTGCATGTCTATAGCACCGTCGGACATGAAAAAGGCTAAGGTCCTTTAGGTCCTTAATTTGCAGCAGGTGCATCGCCGCAGAAAACATTAAGGACCTAAAGGACCTTGAGGGGTACTGCATCGGCGCATGCTATAGACATTAAGGTCCTACGGACCTTGAGGAGAACCTTCCTGGCCCGTAGCGCGGGGGCCTGTCCCCCGCGAGCGTAAGACCCGCGCGAAAAACGCACGCAGACCAACGCCGGTTCCCGTTCCGATCGAGGCACGGCGAGGGACAGGCCCTCGCCCTACGGGGAAACGGAGACTGCCTCCCCAACCGGAGCGCGGGGGCCCTCGCCTGCCACACGCGCAGGCGAGCGGGTTTCCCCCGTGATCGTAAGACCCGCGCAAAAAACGCACGCAGCCCCAGACCGGTTCCCTCCCGATCGAGGCACGGCGAGGGACAGGCCCTCGCCCTAGGGTGAAACGGAGACTGCCTCCCCAACCGGAGCGCGGGGGCATGTCCCGCGACGTTGAACGATTTATGGAACACCCTCCTTTAAACTTCCCCACGTTGTCGCGATGTTTGCGCGAGGCGTTACCGAAAGCCCACCCTTGTCCGGGATACCCTCGCCGGTGATGGTGACGTTATCAAAACGCGCCGTATGATTGGAGAGCCCTATCCCGCATCCCCCACGCGAAAAGTCGGGGAATGCGGCGAGTTCCGGCGCATTTTCAAGTTCAGGCAGTTTTCCAACTAGCACTTGTTTCCCGTTAATCCAGAACGTGAAGTGAGCACCCTGAACGCTCAACTTCAGTTGCGCCCATTTTTTCACTCGCAAGAGCGGGTGGAGTTCGCTGCCCAAGAGAAGAGCCTGATCCTCGTGCAAATTGCCGCCAAAACAGGTGGCCCTGGATTGAGGGACGGGCGCGGGAAATGCCAAGTCACCAATAACACACCAGAGTGCCCAAGTGCCTTCAATGCGCGCGGCAATTGCAAGGTTCCCGGGGCCGTGTTTTTCAAGCGGCTTAACCTCAAAGACGATGACGTAATCTTTCCACGTTTCATCGCCGAGCGTCAGTAAACGCGTGAACCCGCCATGACTTATCGCCTGAAGTTCATTATCGATAATGTCCCACGAACCGGGGTTATCATTATGCTGGATAATTTCTTTCCAGGCACCTAGTTCTCCATCATCAAAGGTTTCCGTGTACGTCCCTGCCCCGGCAGAGAGTGTTGTAAGAAACAGGAATCCCACAACGATTGCAAATTTCATCAGAGACCTCCTTTGGTTTCCACACAAAGT
Organism: Candidatus Poribacteria bacterium; assembly: GCA_965242965.1. Lineage (GTDB taxonomy): Bacteria > Poribacteria > WGA-4E > WGA-4E > WGA-3G > AGPOR5. The sequence goes on from OZ251518.1 coordinate 1,364,925, forward strand.
CAAAGTGGACCGGATCAAACCACGCCCCGGGGCTATTCCAAATCCCGATATGCGTGAGTTGTTCCGTTTCTCCACCGTTCAATGCAACTTTGAAAATTTGAGCAGACCAGGGCGCATTGCCATCATGCTGCTGATAGTAGTTGTCTGCCTCGGCTGCCAAGGGTGTGCTATCCAAGAGCCTCTCATAATTAAAAATGTGAGCAGGATTATCACGATTATCAGGATTAGCAAGATTAGGAGCAGGAGACCGTAGTTCGGAATCGCCTGATCCCGAACGGATGCATGGCGAGGAGAACCCCTTTCCGGGCCCGTAGCGCGGGGGCCTGTCCCCCGCGATCGTTCGATCTACGCGAAAAACGCACGCAGACAAACGCCGTTTCCCTCCCGATCGAGGCACGGCGAGGGACAGGCCCTCGCCCTACGGTGAAACGGAGACAGCCTTGCAAACTGTAGCGCGGGGGCCTGTCCCCCGCGATCGCAAGACCCGCGCGAAAAACGCACGCCAACCAACGCCGTTTCCCATTCCGATCGAAGCATGGCGAGGGACAGGCCCTCGCCCTACGGTGATGACGCTATAATCTTGCTAATCGTGATAATCTTGAAAATCCTGATCATATCTTGCTCTTATCCTGCGCCAGACAAAAAAAGCCAAACTTATATAGGCGGCTTTGCGTTAGAATTTATACTTTAGATAAATCTCGCGATTCCCATCGCGATTCGCACTAAAAACGATTTTGGCCGTCGCAGGCACTGCCATCACTTGATAAACTGATAAACGCTAAAGGCCCCACGCCGCCGCTTAACATGCAAACAAAAGCAAGCTATCTCAGTTTCATCAGACGCGTCTCCTGCAGTCACTGAGCCACTCGCCGCCTTGGCGTAACAGTCAAGGCGATGTGGCTTTGAGGGCACCCCACTGCGTGGTTAACAGATGCGGTTGCGGCGATACCGGCAACGCATACGCCGGATCGAACCACGACGCATCATGATTCCGCCCGAGGCCCGTGAGCTGCCGCGGGGCATCGCGCGCTAGAACACGTTTAAAAATTTGAACATCTTCAAAATTGAAGGGATCTTTCACTTTTTGCTGATAAAGAAGGGCATCACCGCGCGGGGACCAAACCGGCTTCGTTGCTGCTGCCCCCTTGCCGCCCACCACATGCTTCACCTCCGTCCCATCCCGATTTACGATATAAATCGCCCACAGATGACGCACATCCAGCAGGCCCATCGGATGCATCGGCAGTTTGATACCCGCAAACGCGAGCCGGTCTCCATCCGGCGACCAGGCGGCATTTTGCATCACAAACCTCAACTGTGGCAGCAGCACGTCTACGTGGCGCGTCGGGACGTGGAGTTGCCGGATTCTACCCAGTTTCCAACTATCAAAGGCTATCTCGGTGCCATCCGGCGACCAGGTGGATCCGACGCGCTGAAAATCGATAGGCGCAAGGGATGTCTCCTCGTGCCCATCGGGGGTAGCGATGTTCAACGTCGCCGCGGCGGGGCGCGTGAAAACAATCCACCGGCCATCGGGAGACCAGCCCGGGTCTTCCCGCTGCGTTTTCTCCTCGAACACGCGGCGAACATGCCCACCGTCAGCATCCATCAGATAGAGATCGCGGAGGCCATCGCGGTCGGACACAAACAGAATGTGTTCACCTGTCGGCGACCAGGCCGGATCGAAATCGTCGGCGGGGTGCGCGGTGAGATTGGTTTCGTCACTCCCATCGGGCTCCATGACATAGATGTCCCGTTGGTCCAGCCGCGAGGAAGTGAAGACGATTAGGGCAGTTTCGGGGGCTTTGGCCAACACCGCGTCCGGCAGACCTACACCGAGTGTTAAAGTCATCCCCAAAACGAGGATGAGGTATATCGATTTCATGAAACATATCTCCTCTACTGCAGCCGGCGAGGCCGCACAGCTCTTGAAAGAAATTATACCACACCTCGCACAAAAACGGCGCACAAAAATGTCAAGTGTTTTTCGTTACCGCACTTTGGCTTTGAGGGCACCCCACTGCGTGGTGAGCACAGCCGACTTGGGCTCCACCGGCAGCGTCGCCGGATCAAACCACGCCGCCAATGTATTCGCCTGATACGTATCAAAGGCCACAGCCTGCGTGAGTTGTGTCGGCACCCGATGAACCACATCTATTTTGAAGAGTTGCAGTTGCCCCCCAATTTCTTGCTGATACAGCAGCGCATCACCCCGCGGGGACCAGACCGGATGAGCCGCTTTCGGACCCGCCTCGGGGACTACTAACTCTATCCCTGTCCCATCTCGATGCGCAATGTAGATTGTCTGCCGGTCAAAAAAGCCTACCGGCAATTTGCCACCCCGCAGCGGATGGGGAAACCAAGCAAACGCCACGCGGTCAGCGGTAGGTGACCAGGCAGGTTGCCACTGCCACGGGGGCAGCGGCGGCGGCAAGAGCAGCTGCACCACACGGGTGCGGCGGTTCAGAAGCCCGATGCGGTTGTGGCCCGGCAAGCCCACCATAAACGCAATCGTTGTCCCATCGGGAGACCAGGCAGGACTTTGGCCCTTGGCGAGGCGTTCCTCCTGTGTGCCAGCAATTGTGGCGACATAGATGAACCACTCACTGCCTTCATAGCGTTGATAAGCAATCTGTTTGCCATCGGGTGCCCAGGTGGCATTGGTGCGATGCGCCACCTTGCGGAACACTCGGCGCACATGCGCCCCATCGGCATCCATCACATATAAGTCACGGACTCGGACGCGATCGGAAGTGAACAGCAGCTGCGCACCAGTGGGAGACCAGGCTGGAAACAGGTCATCGGCGCGATGCCGGGTGAGGTTCACCTGGCCACTCCCATCCGGGTTCATCAGGTAAATCTCGCGATTCCCATCGCGCGCTGAGGTAAACGCGATTTTCCCCGTCGCGGGCGCACGTGTGAATCCCGGTCTCAGACTCAACAACCACAACACCACGACGAGCAACAGAAAAGGACATAACTGCAACTGTTTCATAAATCGCCCAACGTCGCGGGGGACAGGCCCCCGCGCTACGGTGAAAAAAACGCCATCCCTTCACGTAGGGTAAGGGACAGGCCCTCGCCCTACGGTGAAACGGGGCCGTTCTTCCAAGAAAATGTCCCGTTACCGTAGCGCGGGGGCCTGTCCCCCGCGAGGCTGCGATAGACCCAGGCACGGCGAGGGACAGGCCCTCGCCCTACGGTGAGGGGGAAGCGTTCTTCGGCTCAGAAACTCTCCGGTTACCGTAGCGCGGGGGCCTGTCCCCCGCGAGCGTCCCGTAGGAGAGCCCTCCCGGTCTCGATGCAATACCATATCGGGACAAGGATGTCCCGCCTACCGGGAAAACATCAAGACACCCAATTACGGTGAGGGGCGTTCTTCGGCTCAGAAACTCTCCGGTTACCGTAGCGCGGGGGCCTGTCCCCCGCGAGCGTCCTGTAGGAGAGACCTCCCGGTCTCGATGCAATACCGTATCGGGACAGGGATGTCCCGCCTACCGGGAAAACATCAAGACACCCAATGTCGTTTGTAAGCGTCTGAGCACAACCAGGGCAAACGCAGGTGCTCCTTACCTATAGGCAGGGCGTACCCGAATAGGTCAAGATGGGCACGCCTTACCTCATCGAGACCGGGAAATCTCTCCTACCTGAAGAAATCGAGACCAGGAGGTCTCTCCTACGAGGTCTCATCACCTTGCACAAAAACGTCAAATGTTTTCGTCACGGCCCTTTGGCTTTGAGGGCACTCCACTGCGTGGTGAGCACATGCCGCCCCGGCGACACCGGCAACGCATACGCCGGATCGAACCAGTCCGCCAAGTCATTCGCCTGATACGAGATGCCGCCTGATGTCAGTTGGACCGGCGCGCCCCCTACCAAAGCCTTTCTGAAGATTTGCAGGTAACCCATATCATCCTCCTGAGTATAGAGAAACTCGTCACCGCGCGGAGACCAGGCTGGATTCAGGGCCCGCGAACCAGCCTCAGGCACCAGTTGCTGCAGCCCCGTGCCATCCTGATTGATGAGATAGATTGTCTCTGTCTCCTGAAAGTCTCTCAACGGCCGCCGGTGCAGCCAAGAAAACAGTAGCCTGTCTCCTGAAGGACACCACGCCGGTGTCCGAGCCGACGAAGGTGCCGCGCCCCGCGGCGGAAAAAATACCCGATGAGTTCGCGTGCGCACGCGGAGGAAACGGATTTGCAAGCGAAGTGGTACATCAAGACGCTGCAGGAAGGCTATCGTTGTCCCCGCCGGTGCCCAAACAGGTGCCATGCCACTCGCAAAGCGCGTCTCCTTTTGCTGCCCAAGGGTCACGATGAAGACGAACCACGCGCCAAGTTCGCGGCGCGCATAAGCGATTTGTGTCCCATCCGGAGACCAGGTCGGAAGGCTTCTATACGCCGACTTGCCGAAAACTTTTCGCACGTCAGTGCCGTCACTCGCCATGAGATAGAGGTCGCGGATGCCATCCCGGTCGGACACAAACAGAATGTGTTCACCCGTCGGAGACCAGACCGGCAAGAGATCATCGGCGCGATGCCGCGTGAGGTTCACCTGTTGACTGCCATCCACGTTCATCAGGTAAATCTCGCGATTCCCATCGCGTGCCGAAGTAAACGCGATTTTCCCTGTCGCGGGCGCACGTGCCAAAACAGGGAAAACGCTCGCGATGAACACGAGCAGACTCAAAAGACGCACACGTTGAAGTTTCATGAGTTGTTCTCCTTAAAGATGAGCTATTGAACAGAGAGTGTTTCATAAATCGCTCAACGTCACCCCTGTAGGTCAGGATCGCCTGATCCTGACCCGTTCGGGAGCAGGTGCTCCCGAACTACAGAGATGGGCCCGATGCCTTCTGGAAGCATGGCGAGGGACAGGCCCTCGCCCTACGGTGAAACGGGGCCGTTCTTCCAAGAAAATGTCCCGTTACCGCAGCGCGGGGGCCTGTCCCCCGCGAGGCTGCGATAGACCCAGGCACGGCGAGGGACAGGCCCTCGCCCTACGGGGAGGGAGGGGCGTTCTTCGGCTCAGAAACTCTCCGGTTACCGCAGCGCGGGGGCCTGTCCCCCGCGAGCGTCTTGTAGGAGAGACCTCCCGGTCTCAATGCAATACCGTATCGGGACAAGGATGTCCCTTCTACTGAGGAGGCCCGGTAGGAGAGACCTCCCGGTCTCGATGCAATACCGTATCGGGACAAGGATGTCCCTCCTACTGAGGAGACCCGGTAGGAGAGACCTCCTGGTCTTGATTATCTCCCTAATCCTCTTTGACGTTCCCCCACGTTGTCGTTAACGAGCGCACCGAAGGCGAAACATCGCGCGCCGTCGGGTTCAACCAATCGGGACTCATATTAGTTCCCGCGCGCGTGAGTTGCGTTGGCGCACCACCCTTCAGGTCCGTTTTGAAGAGCTGAAGGGACAGATTGGGGACCCGGGAGAAGCCTGTGTAAATCAACTCCGTGCCGCGGGGTTCCCAGGTGTGAGTAGCGAGGGCTTCATCTTCCTCCTCGGTCAGCTGCTGAAGCCCCGCTCCCTCGCGAGTCACAAGGTGGAGCGTCGTCTGCTGAAACGCGAGAAACCCATGGTTATCTAACTGCCCATCAATGGCAGCAAAACTGAGGAGGTCACCCGCAGGAAACCAGCGCGGCGAAAATGTCCACGGCATGTCCTTGCCGAGGAGCGTTTCTTGGGTGCGCGCCTCCAAATCGAAGAGCCCCAAGGGGGTGTGTTCCATGGCCAGGCCTCCCACGATGAAGGCTATCTCGCGCCCATCAGGAGACCAGGTGGGGAGAAATCCATCCGTTAATTTTTCAACGGTGTCGCCGGTGAGTGTCGCGACGTAAATCGCGAGGTGCGGATAGGGAACGAAGCGGATACCGAATTGGAGAACGGCCTTTTGCGCATCTCCCGATGCATAGGCAATCCGTTTGCCATCGGGGGACCAGGCGGGGTTCATGCGATAGGCGAGGGTTTCAAACACCTTCCGGACATTTGTGCCATCGGCATCCATCAGATACAGATCGAAAACGTCCGCATCCCGATTGGAACTGAACATAATCTGCTTGCCATCGGGAGACCAGGCGGGGTCGTAATCTTCCGCCGGATGCTGCGTTAAATTGCGCTGCCCGCTGCCATCGGGATTCATGACGTAGATTTCGGCATTGCCATCCCGCTTGGACATAAAGGCGACTGTCGCTGTCGCCGGGGTTTGTGCCATCACAGCCAGGCTGGTACTGAGCATGAAGAACCCACAACTGACGTAACTGAAGATGAGAAGTTTGAGGGAGGCACCCTCGGCACGAATTAGGCTAGATATGTGGTTCATTATCATGGGAATACTCCACGCGTTCGTTTTGGTTTTTGAGAGGAGTTTCGTGGTTGAAAACCTTCGCAGTTATACCACCAAACTCCGATTGCTCAAATAATAACACGTTTTGCAAAAAATGTAAAGTTTGTGGAAATCAAGGATAGGCATTTAGTTTTGCAATTTTCTTCCGGCCCCACCGTAGCGCGAGGGCCTGTCCCTCGCGTGCAGCAAGCCATGCTCTGGCAACCGTAGCGCGAGGGCCTGTCCCTCGCGATCGCACTTGCGCACGGACCTGCCCCGGCAACCCCCGAAAACCGTAGCGCGAGGGCCTGTCCCTCGCGAACGTTCACCGTAACATAGACATTGCGGGGGACAGGCCCCCGCACTACGATAACAGGACGGTGCCCTTTCATACCTGCGCACGGACCTGCCCCGGCAACCCCCGAAAACCGTAGCGCGAGGGCCTGTCCCTCGCGATCGCTCAATCACCGTAGCGCGAGGGCCTGTCCCTCGCGAACGTTCACTGTAACATAGACATTGCGGGGGACAGGCCCCCGCACTACGGTAAGAAGGCGGTGGCCTTGCGGGGGACAGGCCCCCGCACTACGGGAAAACGGAGGTCCTTTCCTTATTACTAACTCGCCCGATAGACTTCAACGATGTCCGTGATAACACGCCGACGGTTCTTCCAATTCAGGCGCGCAGGTGGAATGAGATAGATACCGTCCACAGGCACGCTGTCTTGACTCCGAATCTCCTGAACCAGATCGAGCGTCAACTTCATTCCCAGTTCGTGCGCCGCTGTATCGCCGAGGTCGCGGAATTTATCAACGATGAACTGCGGGATATAAAGCCCCAGATTATCGCGTAGATAGGAGGCACTGCGAAAACCTGTCAAGGGAAGAATGCCGTAAAGGATTTTGATGCCGAGGTGTTCCGCCGCTTTCTGCGCACGCGCAATATCCTCAAACGTCCAGACCGGTTGCGTATAGGCGAACTTTGCCCCCGCCGCCACCTTACTCGCCAGGTGCTTGACATGCGGGTTCAGGTTCTCCGCAATCGTAAAGCCGCCGCCGTAGTAAAACGCGCACGGTTCGCCGATTGACGAACCGTCGGCGAGTTCACCGCGATTCAGCCGGGCGATGAGTTTCATCAATTGCACCGCGCCGCGCACATCAGGCACGAGACTTGCAGTCTCATAAGGCCCCACCTTCGGATGGTCTCCTGAAAGTGCGACAATGCCTCGAATACCAAGGGTTTCTGCCTCTAATAGGTGCGACTGCATGCTGATGAGGTTGCGCGAACGCGTCGTCCAATGGATGAGCGTCGGAATCTGCGTCGCCTGCTGCAGCCGATATGCCGTGCCTACCGCGCCGATATTCACCACCGCGCCGGAATTATCCGTTACATCAAACAGATCTACGCCGATAGCCGCTAAGGTTTTTGCCTCTTTGAGCAGTGCGCGCAATTGCGGGAACGTATTCGCGCGCGTCTCCACACTCACGATGCGTTCGCGCGTCTCAAATACCTGCTGGACAGGGTTTTCAATTGTCGGCAAGACAGCCCTGTCTCGATGCCGAATCCGGTGTGCTCTCGGCAGGACGAAAATGCGCGACTCGCGTTTGACAGGCGTTTTTCCGGGTGCCTGTCGCGCGACAGCCTGCCGAACCTTGGCGGTGTATTCTGGCGTTGTGCCGCAACAACCACCAATTATATTCGCGCCGAGTTCCACCAGTTTGCGCACGTAGTCGCTGAAAATCTCGGCATCGACGGTGTAGGAGAGCGCGATTTCTCCCTGTTCCACCCTCGGATTGCCGGCGTTCGGTTGCACGACGAGCGGCACCTTAATAACAGGCGCGAGGAGCTCCATGGCTTCCACCAGATCATGCGGGCCTCGGCAATTGATGCCAACAGCGTGCGCGCCGAGCTGCTCTAATTCTTGCGCGAAGACGCGCACATCAACACCTGCACCAACGGTGCCTCCTGAAATGCCGCTAATTTCGGCGATGACCGGGACATCATAAGTGAGTGCCTGTTTCGTCGCGATTTTCGCCTGCTTCGGCGAGACGAACGTCTCCAATAAAAGCAGATCTGCGCCTGCATCCACGAGGGCATCCATCTGCTCTCTGAAAAGTCGGCGAATCGTCTTAATAGTGGGTTCAGGCTGCGCGTGGAAGGGCAGCGGCCCCACCGAACCCGCTACGTAGCAGGTTTCCTCCGCGACTGCGCGAGCGAGTTGCACCCCGGCGCGATTAATCGCCGCAACTTGTTCTGCCAAGCCGTGGTGTGCCAACGCCTCTCTATTCGCCCGATAGGTGTTCGTCTGAATGATATCCGCACCCGCGTCGCGATAGGCACGATGGATTGCCTCCACGATAGGTGCGTAAGCGTCATCAATATTACAAGCATCGAGATACTGCAGATGCGCGGGGATACGTTTTCGGAGTTCCGTGCCGATGGCACCGTCGCATATCAGAATTTGACGCGCGAGGGTTTCTAGGAAGTCGGTTTTGGAGAGTGGATTAGAAATCGCCATACTTCTGTTGGGAAGGTAGGCGCGCTTTGATGAAAATTCAGTAACAAAACGGAGTATCCGCAAAGTTATCCGTTTTAATGCTGAACCTTCATGCAAGCGCGCCTGAGGAGAACATCCTATTTAATCTGCTCCCCTGCACTTTCAGTCGGAATATAGTAATATCCGAAGATGATGCACATCTCGTCTTCAGACGAAAGCCCGAAACGGAGCGGCACAATCGTGTCGTAGTTGTTATGCGTGCAACGGAACGTAAGCCCATCGTCCGATTCTAGGACGAGGCGCGGTTCAAACAGCGTAATCGGCGCATCGTCATACGCGACACTCCGATGCAACAGTTTGTCGGTGGACATCTGATCAATCTCAAACAACTCGCCGTGCCGATGCATGTGCGATGTGAGCAAAAAGACGTTCACCGCCGTATCCCGGGCGTGTCCTCGGCGTTCCAACTCATCTTCAATATACCAATCCATCGTGGCAACGCGTGTTTGGCCGGGCGGCACATTAATCTCCCGGTTCGAGACGAAAATCTCAACCGCCTCGTAACGCACCTCTTCCTCCGGAATCGTCCAGAGGTTGACGTAAGTTTCGCCGTAGAGGACATCATCGCCCAACAGGTTGATATAGTGCGAGTTCAGATCATAGACAGTGTCACCGGGGAGCCGGAGCGCGACACCGTCGGGAAAGTCAAACACGGTGTCATCGGTCTGCGTGCCGACGACGAAAAGCCTGTCAATCCCGAAATTGCCGAGTGCCTGCGGGTCCGCCGTGTCAAGCACCCGGTATTTATTCGCATCTGCAGGATTCACGCCGATGCCGGGGACTACGCCGATCTCTGGAATACCGTTTACGATTCCTTCCTCTGTCAACCGATAGAGGATAAAGTGATGGCTGCCGGATGGATAGAAAATCTCAACTTTATTAATAAAGATGTCGCCGTCCACCGGTAACCCGTTCTCATCTCGGATCTGCGTTGCATAGAAGATCTCGCGTTCGGTGCCCGGTTCAATCTTAAAGGGCGGCAGGTGGAGCTGATACCCCTGTCCCGGCGGTGGCGGTGCCGGCTTATCAAACGTTTCCTCCGGGTCGCGGAGGACAGAGAGATCGCCGATGCCAGAGAGAAGGGCATCTTCTGAAGCCCCCTCTTCAATCCATGTGCGAATTGCGTCTATCTTCGCCGCGTGGATAGAACCGGCATTGAACGGCATCTTCGCGCCGAATTCGGGTGCCGGCCCCATCAACTTCGTCAAAAGGAAACTGTTATCAGGATTCCCCGGATCTACCAGTTTCATCCCTGCTGCCGCTGCGGCAGGGTTCTGTGGCGTGCGTCCGACGAGATCTTGATAAGAGAGCCCATAGGTAAGATTTAAATTAGCGGAGTTCGCGGGGGCAGCGTGGCAGACGCTGTTCGCGCAACTCTTATCAAAAACGTAATCCTGAATGTCGTGGTACGTCGAATTGTCGACCTCGGCGGTTTCGCCGAAACTATTGCTGACACGCACCAGGTCAAGGACGTTGATGATGCCATCGCGATTGACATCCGGGTTTGTTGCGGCGTTCCGGTCGGCGGCTTGCCCGAAGGAACCGGCGACAAGCACCAGGTCTTGGATATTGACTACGCCGTCTTTATTGACATCTTCTAGCAGCGTGGAAGCGTCACCGTGCCCGAACGCAATAGCGGGCGCGAAAACCACGCCAACAACGAGCAGTAGGAGGGACATCCCTGTCCCGATGCTTTCACGTAAGAGGGACATCCCTGTCCCGATAGTAGCCCCAAATTGTTTGAACATCATGAAAATTAACCTCCGGTTGTTCGCAAGGCGTTCCATCTCGGTTTTTAGTAGATGAACGTCTTGCTCCGTTTATCCGATATCAACATTGTTCGATTGTCGTTCAGTTGTCGATATCTCGGGTTTTTGTTATAGATTTTTGTCAACCTCTAAAAAATCTTCGTTTTTGAAATGAACCGATACTTCAAGAGCGTCCACGCCGCAAACAAGCCGTCGGACCAGAAGCGGAGTTTTTTGCCCTCCTTTTTCGAGCGTGGAAAATAGGATACCGGCACTTCGTGGATGCGATACCCGGCGCGTAGCACCTTCGCCGTGACTTCGGGACAAAACTCAAACCCTTCGCACGTTAAATTGAGCTGCGTTATCAATTCGGTAGAAAACGCTTTGTAGCCGGTGGACTCATCGGTGATGCGGCATCCGTAGAGAACACGCGTCCAACCCGCAAGGAGCCGGTTCGCCGTGAAGTTGAGCCAACTCGCGTTGCCTCTACCGTTAAGGAATCGTGAACCGTAGACGACGTGGACCTCGGGCTCCGAGGTAACTTCTGCTGTCGGGACAGGAATGTCCCGACTACTGAACAGCGGTTCAACAAGAGGCAGTAGATCATCGGGGCACAACTCCAAGTCTGCGTCTTGGATGACGACTACGTCTCCTTCGACATGCGTCAACCCGGTCCGAATTGCAAACCCTTTGCCGCGGTTTTCCTCGTAATGAACAACGGTGAGTGCGGACTTCGTCCGTAACTCCTCAAGCACCGCTTGCGTTCTATCCGTAGAGCCGTCATTAACGACGATAATCTGGGTGTCAAGTGGCAGTGCTTGCACGGCATCTACGACTTGGCGAATGGTTCGCGCTTCGTTAAATGCAGGAATGATTACGGATATTCGCATTTTTTTGTTGTTTGCCAGGGTTCCCGGTGCAAGAAAGTCTGTTTCCGTATATCCGATGTATCGGGTTTTCTTAAACTTTCTTTCACGAGTCTGGCAATTGGGAAATTGCGCCTACAGCAACGCCTTCACCATACCGCCATCCACCTGAATCGTTGTCCCCGTGATATAACTTGCGCGTTCCGATGCGAGAAATACGACGAGGTTCGCGAATTCGGCCGGGTCCCCGATTCTGCCGAGGGGGATATCCGCCGTCATTCTCTCCAATGCTTCCTCAAACGTGATGCCGGCCTCTTCGGCTCGCACCGTGGCGAGTTGTTCGATGCGAGCGGTGAAGATAATGCCGGGACAGACGTTGTTCACCAGAATGTTGTCGGATGCCAACTCTGTGGCGAGCGTTTTCGCGAACCCGATAACCCCGGTGCGCGCCATGTTTGATAGCATGAGGCCGTCCACCGGCTGTTTCACCGAGACAGAGGTGAGGTTGATAATCCTGCCGCCGCCGCGCGCTTGCATCGTCGGCACAACGGCACGACAGAGGTTTATCGTGCTCATCAGGTTGAGTTGCACCGCGGTCTGGTAATCTTCAGCGGCGAGCTCGGCGAACCTACCTGCGCGCGGGCCTCCTGCATTATTTACCAGAATATCAATGCCGCCGAAGTGCGACATCGCCGCGTTAATGAGTGCGTCAACTTGTTCCGGCTGACTGACATCGGTAGGCACGGCGAGGACTTCACCGCCTGTCTGCCGTCGAATATCTTCTGCTGTTGCGTCAAGTGCCTCGCTATTTCTGGCACAGATAGTGACTTTTGCGCCTTCTTGCGCCAATCCGAGTGCGATGGCGCGCCCAAGTCCTTTGCTTGACGCGCCGACTACCGCGATTTTGTCCGTAAGTCCAAGTTCCATTATGCATCCATCCTCTTTATATTTATGATAACATTTTTTTAAGGCAATGTCAACAAATTCCGCGAATCGCACGAGAGAATTCTTCTCAATACCTAAATGAGGGCGTTTCCTAAATCGCTCAACGTCGCGGTGAAACCCGCTCGGATGCGCGTGTGGCATCCGAGGGCCCCGCGCTGCGGGGGGAAAAAACGCCTCCCCCTTACCGTAGGGCGAGGGCCTGTCCCTCGCCATGCTTCGGTCTTCCGGACAGTCGCGGGGGAAACCCGCTCGGATGCGCGGATGGCATCCGAGGGCCCCCGCGCTACGGTTATTGAGAGCGTTTCTCGCGGCACCGTAGGGCGAGGGCCTGTCCCTCGCCATGCGTTTGGCGGGCAGACCGCATCCCCCCCGTAGTTCAGGATCGCCTGAAGTTCTGGCATATTTGCCAAACGCTCCTGATCCGTTCGGGAGCGGGTGCTCCCGAACTACTTTTGGAGTCCGAGTCTATCACGAATCTCCTATATCTTCAAGTGTGGCGGAGGCATCCGCGCCCCCGCACATTGACGAACACACTTCAATCGACGATAGGTTCACCGACTTCCACCTTACCATCTCCATCTGGTATGTCCGGCATCGTTAATTCGACAGTGATGCCAAGATTGATGCTGTTGAGATGTGCCCAGTTAAAGGACATGCCAATGCCCTTTCTTAACTCAAATTTGCCCTGAGCGTCAATGACGATAGTGTTGCCTTCCCTTGATAGGAAGCCTTCACAATTAATTTTGCGCCCTGGTATGTAATATTCCCACAGACGGGTTAACTCTGCCTCTTTGACTTTTTCTTTCAGGATACGCACAACCAATCGACCGGTTTTATGCACATGTGACGGCAGTAACTCTTGCGCTAACGTGAATTCGTAATATTCATCGTTGTCTCTGCTGCGAGCTCGTATCTCCCCTGTTATGGGCGGCATGTAGTAGAAATGGCTTCCGAATTGCCATTCGGCAGCCAAGCGATTTTCGATGAATTTGTCCAGCATCCGTTTACCATTATGCGCGTTTGGTATCCTTTTGTCTACCAAAAGGTCTGACATAGAAATCCATTCATCAAGATAAATTTGCAGCTTGGCAACATCACCTGGTTTAGGTGTTGGCATAGTGTTGAGTTGAGCGGCTGCGGCATCTTCCAACATACGCCTATTCGCACGAGAGAGTTTCGCCGATTTTGGAAACTTGATAAACGTTTTGCCACGACTATCTTTTTGTAAGGTAGCGGGGAGTGCTCGTTGCTGACTTATCTCCTTTTTCGAGATAGTCGAATCCACACTACGTGTGGCGCACCCCGTAGCTGCCACTGCGATTCCTAGTAGAACCGCTATAATCGCGCCGACTATGCGTTTCATAATTCCTCCTTTTAACAGAAATGAGGGTGTTTCCTAAATCCCTGTAGGAGAGACCTCCCGGTCTCGATGCGTTTCGTTGCTGTTTCTATCGGGACAAGGATGTCCCTCCTACAGGGCTCGATGCCCTCTGGATAGGAGAGAATTCCCGGTCTCGATGCGTTTCGTTGGTGTTTCTATTTTGTAGGATAACTAAAATCCCTGCAAACGCGCTATTTCCTGAGGAACATCTTCGCCGTGGAGGTAAAATTCCCTGCGGATAGCGTGTAAAAATAGAGTCCACTCGCCACCGATTCACCCAGGTTATTGCGGCCGTCCCAATAGGCGGCGCGCACCCGAGTGTGATAGATACCCGCGGGCTGATATCCCAAATCCAAACGCCTAACCGGGGTTCCACTCGCGTCATAAATGGTGAGCGTGACTGTGGCATCCTCCGCCAATTGATAGGGAATCCATGTCTCCGGATTAAACGGATTCGGATAGTTGGGAAGTAGTGCTGTCTGTGCCGGGCGCAAGGTTAACAAGAGTTTTTCAAGCACTGCAATTCCCTTCTCAACGGCTGCATCTCTATCGGTGAGTCGCCGCGCTTGAGTGAGCCAGTTTTGAACTGCGGATGCAAGTTGCGCGGTTTGCGAGGGAGCAGCACCTATAACAGCTTGCAGTTCAGTGGCTACCAACACCAGATCGTTAATATCCACGATGCCATCGCTGTTCACATCAGGATTCGGATTCGCCTTGGCCCCCATCGATTTGCCAAAGTTCGATGCCACCAACACCAAATCTGCAATGTCTACTTTTCCATCGCCGTTGACATCTAACGGGTTTTGGACAACAAGCGAATCATCGGCACGGAGCGTCCAATTCTGTCTTGTGATATTGCCGTTGACATCGATTACCTGTAACCTGATATCGTTGACGCGGCGTGAGGTTAATCCAGTTGCGCGAAATTCAACAACGCGGTTTTGTCCGTGTAACCGCTGACAACTGTGCAACTTGACTCCGGAGCCCGTGTCTTGGCGTGTCGTTGGTATCAGCAATTGCGCTTGATGGAGGCCATCGGTATCCGTTATTTCAAATTGAAGCGTGAAGTTTCTGACGTTGGGTGGATATCGCTGTTGTGAAAGCATCTGAAGCGTTGTCGGTTCGTTGAATGCCGCCTGATTGGCATTAAAGAAACGACTGGCATCCAACCATTCGGCGGCACATTTCGAGAGTCGATTCGGCGCGATGCCGTAAGACATGATGTATGCATCGCTGCGGAAGTCGTGTTCCAAGCCGAAAGCGTGCCCGAGTTCGTGCGCCGCTATATGAACGTTATCAAAACAAGTCCCGGAAGCAGGGATGAGTGCGTATCCGCCTGAGGTTCTCTGATGCTCTTCATTCTCAAACCACCTGCCGCCGCCTACCCCACACGTATCCTCGCCATCAATAACCTGACTGCTAATATCGACAGCGATGAGATAAACGTTGTTTGACACGTCAAACTGCTCAGTGACTTCCTCCATCACTTTGTCGGAAGTTTGGGTATGATAATACCTGTCTCGGAATTTCCCATTCACCTGATGGACATAGGTTTCTCCTGCCTCATTGGTTTCAAAGGTGAAGGTTTTCCTACCGAACCCGTGTCTCCGCATCTGGGTGTCGTAAAATTGCTGCACTTCTCTGATGAGCGTATCCAATTTTACCCACATATTGGGTGGGACAGCACGGCCTCGGGGGAGGAAGTAAATCAGCCGGACGATGTCGCGTTCCGCCGATTGCTCTGGCGCGATGTCCCAGAAACGGAGCGCTCCATCATCACCGCCGCTAGCGAGCGTCGTTCCGTTGTTGGAAAAAGCGAGCGCGTTTACCCAACCGCTATGTCCTTCAAGTTCGGCGAGTTGCGCACCGCTGTCTACATCCCAAAGATAAATCACCTCATGACTGGCACCCGCCAGCGTCTTTCCATCGTTGGAAAATGCAATATCCTTCACCGTTCCGGTCCGTGTGCGCAGTGTGCCACGGAGTTTCCATCCGGCAACATCCCACAACTTGGTTTCGCCCTGATACCCAGCACTCGCGAGGAGTTGACTGTCCTGTGAAAACTTAACGGCAAAGAGCTGTTCTGCATCGCCTTGCCGCGTCGCTTCCACTCGTTGCCGTTGCACATGCCACATTTTCACGGAGCCATCTATGTATCCGACAGCAAGTTGCTCTCCATCGGGAGAAAAGTCGACAGCAAGTGCCCATTTTTCATATCTGAGCGTCGCTATTTCTAGGGGATTTTGGACGTTCCATAACTTCACATGCATTCCTGCGCTTGCAAGCGTTTGTCCATCGGCTGAAAAGGCAACCGCCTTGATTTGCGAGCGCGCCCAGTCGGTGATATGTTCAAGCGTCGCGATTTCGCGTTTTTGGCGGACATTCCATAACCGCAGGGTGGAGTCATCGCTGCCACTGGCGAGCAATCTACCATCTGGGGAAAATTGCACCGCATTAACGATATCGGTGTGTCCCCGCAGCGTCGTCACGGTATCGTCGCTTAAATCCCACAACTTGATGGTGTTGTCCTCTCCTGCACTTGCAACAAGCGAGGCATTCACCGGTGAGAAAGCGACAGTCTGAATGCTCCCTCCTGCTTCAAAATAGGTATGTTCTTGGGCAAAAACCGCCCCGGCGATGCAGAACAAGAATACGAGCACGAAAATCTTGGATTTTATCATGAATCACGCACCTCGTCTGCGTCAAGGGAAATGTTGAATTTCGCGGCACATGCCTGCAGTTGCGTATAGATAGTCTCAGGCACCTCAATACCGTTCGCTAATCGCTGTGCGCGGTTGCGATGCTCAAAGTCACCGGGCACCAAGACTTCGTCAAACCCTGGGGCAGGTGGTGTCGCCTTGACGACATCTAAAAACGCCCGTACGCCTTTCTGGTATGCTGCCAGCGGCGTGAAGGCATTGACATCAATAACCTGCATGGTGAGTCCTCCCATCTGTCCGACGTTGGCATTAAAAACGCCGCCTAATCCACCAAGTAGCGCGACGAAAAGGGAGAGCGCGTAGCCTTTGTGTTTACCGAACGCGAGCAGGTGTCCGCCATCTTTATATGCCGCAACGTTGACGGTGGGATTGCCGTGTTTGTCAACAACGCAACCCGGGGGCAAATCGCGATGTTCACTATCCGCGACGTAGGTTTTGCCATTGGCAATCATGCTCGTGGCGAAATCCAAGAGGAACGGACTGTCATCGCCGGTAGGAACGCCGATGGCAATGGGGTTCGTGCCGAGGGCACCCTCTGTACCGCCGAATGGGAGAATGCGTCCGCCGCCCTTCGCGCCGCCACCGACGGTGACCATGCCGATACATCCAGCCGCGGCGGCTTCTTCGGCGTATTCACCGACGCGGCCGATATGCCCAGTCCGAGTGAGCGTCGCGAAACTGTTCTGCGTCTGCTTCGCTTTTTCAATAGTGCGTCGAATCGTCCATCGAGCGATATAGTGTCCAAACCCGCGCTGTCCATCAACGTGCAGTGTGTTCTCGGTTTCGCGTAGCACCTTCGGTTCCGCCGCTGGGATAATGCCGCCGTTCTCAATGCCTTCCAGATAAGAAGGGATGCGGAGCACGCCGTGCGAATCGTGCCCTGCGAGATTCGCCTTGAGGAGAATCTCAGCGACATCCTCTGCAATGTGCTGCGGCGTGCCGGCCGCCATGAATAAATCGCGCGTGAACCTCTGAAGATGCGAGGCTTCTAGTTCGTGCATTTTCACGATGGGTTCCCTCTTTTTATACGGAGACGCGTCTCCATCCGCGTTCTACAATGCGTAGCGTGCTTTGTCTTCTGCTTCCACGATGTCTTCACCGAGAGGCACATTGAATTTTGCTGCGCATTCCTGCAGTTGCGAGTGGATAGTGTCCGGTATCTCAATGCCGCTCACGAGTCTTTGCGTCCTGGTGCGATGCTCAAAATCGCCCGGGACTAACACTTCGTCAAAACCGGGGGCAGGCGGTGTCGCTTTGATGCCGTCCAAGAAGGCGCGCACACCCTGCTGGTATTCCGCTATCGGCGTGAAGGCACTCGGATTGATTACCTGCATGAAAGTGCCGCTCATGTGTCCGGTGTCAACGTCAAACGTTCCTGCCAATCCACCGAGCAGACAGGTGAACATGGAGAGCGCGTAACCTTTATGCTTGCCGAAGGCGAGCAGCGCGCCGCCATCATAGAAATCGGCAGGTTTAACACTCGGCGCGCCGTGCTTGTCTAAAATACAGCCTTCCGGCAATTCTGCGCCTTTGCTTCGCGCCACCTGAATTTTCCCTTCGGCAACGACACTTGTGGCGTAGTCAACAATAAACGGCGCAGCGTCACCTGTCGGCACGCCGATGGCGAGTGGGTTGGTGCTAAATCTTCCCTTCGCGCCGCCGTAAGGCACCGTCGGGCCCCCGCCTTCACCGCCTATCCCCACAGTGATAAGGCTGATACATTCCGCAGCGGCGGCTTGCTCGGCATATTCCCCCAAACGGCCGATATGCCCGGTGTTGGAAATGCTGACGCAGCAGGAGACACCCGTTTTCGCCTTTTCGATGGCCCGTTTCATGCTCCAGCGCGAGGTGTAGTGTCCAAACCCGCGCCCGCCATCAATGCGCAACGTATTGTCAGTCTCGGCGAGAACTTCAGGTTCCGCAACTGGCTTGAGGTAACCGGCCTTCATACCTCTCAGATATGCCGGGATACGGAGCACGCCGTGCGAATCGTGCCCGGCGAGGTTCGCCTTGAGGAGAATCTCGGTGACATCCTCGGCGATGTGCCGCGGGGTACCGGCGGCGACAAAGATATTGCGAGAGATTGCGTGCAGGTACGGTGCCTGAAATAGAAGGTTCTTTTCCATAACGGTATCGTTCCTTTTGTGCTCAAGTTTTTCTTTAATGAGTTGCAGGATAGTGCAGCTCGCATACCATTTTGACAGATTTCCCGAATTTTGTCAAGATGTTTTTTCTCTGCGTCCGAGTTCACCGGAGAACTGAAAGGTGCCGTTGATGCGGCTTGCTCAGGTTACGCCTTCTGTTTCACCATACTGACGAGGATGCCGAGGATGTTGTTGCAACGTTCAATGTGATAGACTGTCAAGTCAATCGCGAGTTGCTGTCCCTCCAATTTGAGGAACCGCCAGAGCACACCTGTAGTGGTAGCACCGTAAACGTGCGGGATGTCATTCCCTGCCTCGGCGTTAAAGCGTTGCGCCGCAACCATTTCTGCCACGCACTGCCCGAGCCCACCTTCCAAATCATCGTCCTTCGCCTCAACAAGGATGATAACCGGTGCCTCCAAATGAAATTGGACCGGGGAGAGACTTATCAAAAAGTCACATACGCCGACTAAGTCGCTTTCACGCTCAACGTTAAAGTCTATCCCCGAGAAAAGACTGATACGGCGTTCAAAGTGCTCGCGAAGTTCAACGAGAATGTCCGCGACGATTAATTCCGACTTCGCCTTCTCTGTCCCGATAGCGGCAGCTAACGGCAGTTTGCGCTCCAAGCCTGTCGTGAGATACGCGCTCGGTTCCACCGGAGGGCTGTCAGAAAACAGTTCTTCTACATCAATCTCTTCTAACTGAAACGTTTTTTTCACGGTGCCTAACGTAAAATTGCTATACGGCATGACGAAAGAACCTCCTGTGTTCGGAATGCTCACCGACAATTCACGCCTTCTGTTTTACCATACTGGCGAGGATGCCGAGGATGCTGTCGCACTGGGAAATTTGGTAGGCTGTCAAGTCAATAGAGAGTTTCTGTCCCTCTAATTTCAGGAACAGCCATTCTGTTCCCGACGTGGTGGCACCATAAACGCGCGGGATGTCATTCCCTGCCTCGGCGTTAAAGCGTTGCGCCGCAACCATCTCGGCGACACATTGCCCAAGCCCGTCTGTCAGACTGTCCCTTTTCGCCGCAACAAGGACGACAACCGGTGCCTCTAAATCCAATCGTTCGGGAGAGAGACTCAGTAAAAAATCACACACTCCAACCAATTTGGCATTGGCATCAACGTTAAAGTCAATGCCGGAAAAAAGACTGACGCGGTTGTCAAAGTGGACGCAAAGTTCAACGAGAACATCCACGACGATTAGTTCCGACTTCGCCTTCTCTGTCCCGATAGCGAGGGCGAAGGGTAGATTACGCTCCAACACCGCGGTGAGATGTTCACTCGGTGCCACCGGTTCAATGTGGGCGAATATGCCTCGCTCCTCAATCGTCTCAAGTTGAAAGGCTCTTCGGACTGTGCCGAGTGTAAAGTTGCTATAGGCCATGATGAAAAATCCTCCAAGGGACAGTGGCTCACGCTTCCTGCGACACCATGCTCGCAAGGATACCCAGAATCTTGTCGCATTGCGCAAGTTGGTAAGGCACCAGATCGATTTGGAGTTGCTGGCGTTCCAATCAAAGGAAGAGCCAATCTAATCCCGTGGTGATGACACCGTAAACGCGCGGGATGTCATTCGCTTTTTGGGCATTAAAGCGTTGGGCGGCTACCATCTCCGCAACACACTGCCCAAACCCACTTTCCAATTTATCGTTCTTTGCCTCTACGACAATGATAACAGGTGCCTCAACCAAGGTGAGTCCCGCCGATAGGCTTATCAGAAAATCGCATATCCCGATTAAGCCGCTCTCCGTATCGACGTTGAATTCAATCCCCGAAAAAAAACTAATGCGCCGTTCTAACTGCTCCCGGAGTTCAACGAGCACCTGTGCGACAATTAACTCGGATTTTGCTTTCTCTGTCGCGAGGCTCACCGCTAACGGGACATTTCGTTCCAACGTTGTGGCAAGATGCGCACTCGGTGCCACCGGTTTAATGTGAGAGAACAAGCCTTGCACATCAATCTTCTCCAGATGGAAAGCTGGCAACACCGTCTCCAACGTAAAACTGCTATACGCCATGATGAAAAGCCCTCCGCTGCCGACAATTCACGCCTTTTGGTTCACCATACTCGCAAGGATACCGAGGAGTTTGCCGCACTGACTAATATGGTAGGTTGCCATGTCAATGGAGAGTGTCTGTCCCTCTAATTTGAGGAACAGCCACTCTGTCCCCGATGTGGTGGCCCCATAGACGCACGGAATCTCATTCCCGGCTTCGGCGTTAAAGCGTTGCGCCGCAACCATCTCCGCAACACACTGCCCGAGTCCATCTGTCAGACTGTCCTTTTTCGCTTCAACAAGAACGATGACAGGGGCCCTCACAGACATGCGGTTTGTGGACAGACTGACTAAAAAATCGCACACGCCTGTTAGTTCTTGACTCGCGTCAACGTTGAAATCTACCCCCGAAAAAAGACTGACGCGGCCCTCAAAGAGCTCACAGAGTTCAACGAGAATATCGGCAACAATGAGTTCGGATTTCGCCTTCTCGGTATTCATGGCGATGGCTAACGGTGCCTTTTTCGCCAGTCCGGTGGCAAGGTATGCGCTCGGCTCCACCGGTTCTACTTGAGAGAAGAGTCCGGCTGTCCAGCGCGGATTCAACTGAAATGCTTCCTCTACCTTATCAATAGTAAAGTCGCTATACGCCATGATGAAAACCCTCCGCCGCTGAAAAGTTACGCCTTTTGGTTCACCATACTCGCAAGGATGCCGAGGATTTTGTCGCACCGCTCAATATGGTAGGCTGCCATGTCAATGGAGAGCTGCCGTCCTGCCAATTTCAGGAACAGCCACTCTGTCCCGGACGTGACAGCCCCATAGACGTAGGGAATGTCATTCGCTTTTTCGGCGTTAAAGCGTTGGGCGGCAACCATCTCGGCGACACATTGCCCAAGCCCATCTGTCAGACTGTCCTTTTTCGCTTCGACAAGGACAATCACTGGTGCCTTTAAAGAGAATTGTCCCGGCGATAAACTGAGCACGAAGTCACATACGCCGGACAAGTCATTTGCGGCATCCACGTTGAATTCAATCCCGGAGAAAAGGCTGATGCGGCCGTCAAAATGCTCGCGGAGTTCAACGAGGATATCAGCGACAATCAGTTCCGACTTTGCCTTCTCCGTGCCGATAGCCTTCGCTAACGGTGCCTTTCTTGCCAAGGATTGGGTAAGGAGTGCGCTAGGTTCCACCGGTTCACTATCGGCAAAAATGCCGGCAGCACCTATCTCCTCAAGTTGAAAGGTTTCCTCCACCTTGTCTAGGGTAAAACTGCTATACGGCATGATGAAAATACCTCCGATGTTCGGCATCGCGCCGCCATGTCATGCTTGCTGCGACACCATACTCGCAAGGATACCGAGGATTTTGTCGCACCGTTCAAGTGTGTAAACCCTCATATCCACGTGGAGCTGCTGTCCCGTCAATTTCAGGAACCGCCAATTGATGCCTGTGGTAGTGGCACCGTAAACAGACGGAATGTCATTCCCTTTTTGGGCATTAAAGCGTTGCGCTGCAATCATCTCCGCCGCACACTGCCCAAGGCCGACTTCCAAATTGTCGTCTTTTGCCTCTACCAGAATGATGGCAGGAGCCTCTAAAGAAAACTGCCACGGCGACAAACTTACCAGGAAATCACACACGCCTGTCAACTCCTTGTCAGCATCCACAGTAAAATTAATGCCGGAAAAAAGACTGACGCGGTGTTCAAAATGCTCGCGGATTTCAATGAGGATTTGGGCGACGATCATTTCCGATTTTGCTTTCTTCGTGCCGATGGCAGTGGCTAACCACACATTTCTCGCCAACAAGCTCGTCAGAAATTCACTCGGTTTCACCGGTGCCATGTCCGCGAAGATGCCCGTGGCGTTAATTCGTTCTAATTGAAACGCCTCCTGCACCGTATCAATGGTAAAGTCGCTATACGCCATGATGAGAACCCCTCTGTTGTTAGGCGACGCACGGACACGTCACGCCTGCTGCGACACCATACTCGTAAGGATACCGAGGATTTTGTCACACTGCGCAATAGGGTAGGTGCCCAAATCAATGGAGAGTGTCTGCCCTGCCAATTTCAGGAACAGCCACTCTGTCCCCGATGTGGTGGCACCATAGACGCACGGAATGTCATTGCCGGCATCCGCATTAAAGCGTTGCGCCGCAACCATCTCCGCAGCGCATTGCCCAACGCCTAGTTTCACATCTGCATTTTTCGCTTCAACCAGCGCGATGACAGGGGCCTCCAAATCAAAGTGCTGGGGCGACAGACTCACCAAAAAATCACATACGCCTGTCAGTTCGTTTGTCGCATCGACGTTGAAATCAATGCCCGAAAACAGACTCACCCGGTCGGCAAAGCGTAAGCAGAGCTCCACCAGCACCGGCGCGATAATCAGTTCCGATTTCGCCTTCTCCGTCCCCATCGTTAGCGCAAACGGCAAATGCCGCTCCAAGAGCGTGGTGAGTTCTGCACTCGGCTCCACCGGTTCACTGCCAGCAAAGATGCCTCGCTTCTGAACCAATTCTAGATGAAAAGCGCGCGATACTTTGCTGAGGGTAAAACTACTATATGCCATGATAAAAAGCCTCCGCTGTTCGGCAGCGCGCCGCCAAATCATGCCTCCTGCGATACCATACTCGCGAGAATGCCCAAGATTTTGGCGCATTGTGTCAGTTGGTAAGGGGATGCGTCAATGGAGAGTGTCTGTCCCTCTAACTTGAGGAATAGCCA
This sequence comes from Candidatus Poribacteria bacterium, assembly GCA_965242965.1. Classification (GTDB taxonomy): domain Bacteria; phylum Poribacteria; class WGA-4E; order WGA-4E; family WGA-3G; genus AGPOR5. Next base: position 1,388,352 of record OZ251518.1, read on the forward strand.
ATCTAATCCCGATGTGGTGGCCCCATAGACGCACGGGATATCATTCCCCTTTTCGGCATTGAAGCGTTGGGCGGCTACCATCTCCGCAACACATTGCCCGAGTCCATCTGTCAGACTGTCCTTTTTCGCCTCAACAAGGATGATAACGGGGGCTTCCAACACATAGGCATCTGCCGACAGGCTCACTAAAAAGTCGCACACGCCCACTAATTTAGCATCAATATCTACGTTGAAGTCAATCCCCGAAAAAAGACTCACCCGGTTGTCAAAGTGCTCACAAAGTTCAACGAGCACTTGCGCGACAATCAACTCGGACTTCGCCTTCTCTGTGGCCATGGACAGCGCGTGGGACACATTGCGCGCCAATATTGCCGCGAGTAGCGCGCTCGGTTCCACCGGTTCACTGTCTGCAAAGAGACCTTTCGTTCGGACTATTTCTAGTTTAAACGTTTCCATAGCGGCAGCTAAGGTAAAACTGCTATATGCCATGATGAAAAGCCCTCCGCTGTTCGGTAGCGCGCCGACACGTCATGCCTGCTGCGACACCATACTCGTAAGGATACCCAGGAGTTTGTCGCACTGACTAATATAGTAGGGTGCCAAGTCAATGGAGAGTGTCTGTCCCTCCAATTTCAGGAACAGCCAATCTAACCCAGACGTAGTCGCACCATAAATGCACGGAACGTCATTCCCCGCCTCGGCGTTAAAGCGTTGCGCCGCAACCATCTCCGCAACACACTGCCCGACACCCTGCTTCACATCCGCATTTTTCGCCTCGACGAGCGCGATGACGGGAGCCTCCAACTCAAACGTCTCCGGCGACAGACTCACTAAAAAATCACACACACCTGCCAATCCGTTGGTGGCATCGACGTTGAAGTCAATCCCCGAAAAAAGACTCACCCGGTTGTCGAAGTGTAAGCAGAGCTCCACGAGAACCGGCGCGACAACCATCTCCGATTTCGCCTTCTCTGTCCCCATCGCCAACGCAAACGGCAAATTCCGCTTCAGCGTCGCAGAAAGATGGGCACTCGGCTCCACCGGTTCAATACCGGCAAAGAGCCCAAATCTCCGAACTGTCTCAAGGTGAAAGGTTCTTGACACCTTGCCTAGCGTAAAGTTGCTGTACGCCATAATGAAAACACCTCCGTTACTGAAGAATTTACGCCTGCTGTGATACCATACTCGCAAGGATACCCAGAATCTTATCGCAACGCGCGATAGGATAGGCACCCAAGTCTATCGAGAGCGTCTTTCCTGCCAACTTGAGGAACAGCCAATTGAATCCGGACGTGGTGGCACCATAGACGCACGGGATATCATTCCCCTTTTCGGCGTTAAAACGTTGCACCGCAACCATCTCGGCAACACACTGCCCAAGTCCATATGTCAGACTGTCCTTTTTCGCTTCAACGAGGATAATGGCCGGGGCCTCTACTTCAAACGCCTGGGGCGGCAGACTCACCAAAAAATCACACACACCCATCAAACCGTTGGTGGCATCAACGTTGAAGTCAATCCCCGAAAAAAGACTCACCCGGTCGGCAAAGTGCAAGCAGAGTTCCACGAGAATGTCCGCGACAATCAACTCCGATTTCGCCTTCTCCGTCCCCATCGCCACCGCAAACGGCAGTTTACGCTCCAAGGCCGCGGTGAGATGTTCACTCGGTGCCACGGGTTCAATATCCGCAAAGATGCCGCGCCGCCGAATCGTTTCCAGTTGAAAGGTGCGCGACACTTGGCTGAGGGTAAAACTCCTATACGCCATCAGGAAAAACCTCCGCTGATGAAAAGTCACGCCGCCTGCGATACCATACTCGTAAGGATACCCAAAATCTTGTCGCATTGCACAAGTTGGTAGACTGTCATGTCAATGGAGAGTGTTTGTCCCTCCAATTTCAGGAAGAACCACTCTGTCCCCGATGTGGTGGCACCATAGACACACGGAATGTCATTGCCCGCATCCGTGTTGAAACGTTGCGCCGCAACCATCTCCGCGACACATTGCCCAAGCCCATCGGTGAGACTATCCCTTTTCGCTTCAACGAGGATAATGGCCGGTGCCTCTACTTCAAAGGCCTGGGGAGACAGACTCACCAAAAAATCACACACACCCATCAAACCGTTGGTGGCATCCACATTGAAGTCAATCCCTGAAAAAAGACTCACGCGATTGTCGAAGTGTAAGCAGAGCTCCACCAGCACCTGCGCGACAACCATCTCCGATTTCGCCTTCTCTGTCCCCATCGTTAGCGCAAACGGCAGATTGCGCTCCAGGACCATGGTAAGTTGCGCACTTGGCTCTACCGGTTCAATGCCAGCAAAGATACCACGCTTCCGAATCGTCTCAAGGTGAAAAGTCTTTGACACCTTGCCTAGGGTAAAACTGCTATACGCCATGATGAGAAGACCTCCCTTTTCATCCGACTATGCCTGCTGCGACACCATACTCACAAGGATACCGAGGAGTTTGCCGCACTGACTAATATGGTAGGTTGCCATGTCAATGGAGAGTGCCTGTCCCTCTAATTTCAGGAACAGCCACTCTGTCCCCGATGTGGTGGCACCATAGACGCACGGAATGTCATTGCCGGCATCCGCATTAAAGCGTTGCGCCGCAACCATCTCCGCCGCGCACTGCCCAACGCCTAGTTTCACATCCGCATTTTTCGCCTCAACCAGCGCGATGACAGGGGCCTCCAAATCAAAGCGCTGCGGCGACAGACTCACCAAAAAATCACATACGCCTGTCAGTTCGTTTGCCGCATCGACGTTGAAGTCAATCCCCGAAAAAAGACTCACCCGGTTTTCAAAGTGCAAGCACAACTCAATCAGAATCTGAGCAACGATCAACTCCGATTTCGCCTTCTCTGTCCCCATCGCCAGCGCAAACGGCAGATTCCGCTTGAGGACAGCGGCGAGTTCTTCGCTCGGCTCCACCGGTTCAATGTCCGCAAAGAGTGCCGGCTGCCAAACTGTCTCCAACTGAAAGGTGCGCGACACTTTGCCTAACGTGAAACTACTATACGCCATGATGAGAAAACCTCACTTTTCATCCGACTATACCTGCTGCGATACCATACTCGCTAGGATGCCCAAGATCTTGTCGCACCGCTCAATATGGTAGGCTGCCATGTCAACGGAGAGCGTCTGTCCCTCCAATTTCAGGAACAGCCACTCTGTCCCCGACGTGGTGGCACCATAGACGCACGGGATATCATTCCCCTTTTCGACGTTAAAGCGTTGGGCGGCAACCATCTCCGCAACACACTGCCCAAGCCCATCCTTGAGACTATCCTTTTTCGCCTCCACCAATACGATGACAGGGGCTTTCAGAGACATTTGGTTCGGCGACAGACTCACCAAAAAATCGCAAACCCCCGTTAACTTGTTTTCGGCATCGACGTTGAAATCAATCCCCGAAAACAGACTCACGCGCCTGTCAAAGTGCTCACAAAGCTCAATCAGAATATCCGCAACGATAAGTTCCGACTTCGCCTTCTCTGTCCCAATAGCGACGGCTATCGGGGCCTTTTTCGCCAAGCCGGTGGTAAGATACGCACTCGGCTCCACCGAGGGTGCTTCAGAAAAGATGCCGCTCCTCCAAAGCGTCTCCAACTGAAATGCTTCCTCCACCATATCTATTGTAAAGTCGCTATACGCCATGATGAGAAAACCCTCCCAGATGCTATCTCTGTATTTATAGTATAACCTATTTCTCAGCAAAATGCAAGCAAAATTAAACGAGGATGTTTCATAACTCCGTTTCGGTATTTATTCCCCCTTGGGGCGCGGGCGAATATCGCGCCCTCATCGAGACCAGGAGGTCTCTCCTACCGGGAAAACATCAAGCCCCAAGCGAAAACGAAAACGGCCTAACTTACGATTTCTTCCCACCGTGAATACTCGGCTCACGGCACAGCATCCGCCGTAATAGCGCAAGCCCCTCATACACATCAGGACGCGCCGCCGCCGAAATACCGAGCACCTCCGATAACAACAGCCCATCCAACTCCCACCGATTTTCATCGCGCTTGCCATCACTATCCATCTCATTAAACGGACGCAACTCCCGATGTTTCAACGCATGGAAAACCCGCTCGGCACTCGCTAAAGCGGCATCGGAGAGCTCGCGGACATCTAGCGTCGGCATCGAATCAAACGCCGCGCGACTGAGTTCACCCCTCCCCTGCTTTTGCTTACTGCTATGATACCAGTGGCAAAGCAAGCCGAACGTTGAATTGCACCACAACGTCCACGCATACTCGTATCTTCCATCGGCGAAATATACGTTAGGAATTAAAGCGATGCCGAGAGCCTTCTCTTCGGTGAACATCACCGCCAATGAATTCGCATTGAACGTCATCGCTAGATTATAGTGCACGCGGCTGTTCAGTTTCAAGATGCGCTGCACCTTTTCCGCCATGTTCGGCCGCGGGATAGCGTGAGCATCAGGTGCAACTACCAGCATTCGCTGCGAGTCTGAATCCAGATGCCACAGTGCCGGATACTGCGCGGTGTCAAGACACCCTTTCACAACGTCAAACGTGCCTCTGCCGCCACCACCGTATATATCCTTAGGGCCCGTTCCGAGCGTCCCGATTTCGGACGCGGCACAAATCGGAAGGGAGATATCCGAAGTCTGTCGCGGCAGCCGCAACACACCGTTCGCGAGGTGATACGCTGATTGAACGGCAATCATGTCTTTGACACGCGTGACGGGCCAACCGTTGTTACTTTCAGGTAAGCGCGCGGTGATAACATGTCCTATCGTCTCATCGCCTAACTTGAGCGGCGTGCCGCCGCCGAGCACATCCTCGTCAAGCCGACGGCTCTCCCGAGGCAGATAGATTTGCTTTGCAAATTCTTGTGCCTCTAATGCGTCACGCGGACATCTTTCAAGGCAGACGAATGTCGCGCTGCCGCTATTTTCTCCCTTCCCCTTCGTTGCAACGACGAGACATTCCGCCATTCCCGTATCCGCCGAAAAAGAGCATGCCTCAATTTTCGGATTCGCGATGCTGATGACAAGCACATCGTGATACTCCGTCGCCCACATTCTGCGCACCTTATACCAACTATCTCCAGCGATGGCTGTCAGTGGTAACACAAACGCCATTTTGCCTTTCGGTTTGAGCATCCTATCTGCGAGATCGATGAAGTGCGCACCGAGCCCGGTGTTGTTGCCGGAGAGGCGGGATTTCTGGAATGAGAGCGTTTTCCGCATCGCCGCCGCAACTTTTTTGTCGCCGAAGATATTCTTCGGTATGTTTGCACTCGGGTCTGCACTGCGCGTATAAGGCGGATTTTGGATGACAATATCCATCTCGCCGTGCCGAAAGGCTTGCTGGAGGTTCGTCGTCTCCATTCCGTGTCCTGTCGCCATCTCTGCAGTGCCTAATGTGAGCGGCAGCGTTCCGCCCGGGTCGCGCAGTAAATTCAGCGCGCCGATACCGTAGAGCCCATCTTCGCGCGGCGTGCCGTAAGGCATCGTGTGGATGCGCGTGGAGCCGATGCGCGTTTCGGGTTGCGTGCTCGCGGTGATGGCCGCCGTGAGATGCACCGCATTCAGCAAAATGTCACATCCAACGAGATTCCGTTCCATCATCTGTTGATGGATGTCCGCCGCGTCGCCGCCTGCTTGTTCGTGCAACATGCGGATGCGTTGATATACGCCGTTGAGGAGAGAACCGGTGCCGCAGGCGAAATCGCCTATCTTCGGGAGGACATCGATATCCTCGTTCAACTCCGGTAAAACTAGCGCGCAGAGCAGTGCCGAAGATTCGGGGCGCGTGTAGTTCGCCTTGATAATCTTCCGGTTGGTGATGAGTCTTTGGAAGACAATGCCAGCGAGTTCGTGTTCCTGTGCCAATATCTTCCTCTCCAAATCGCGCGCCGTATTCCGAAGCACGTTTAGCACCTTGCCTACGAGTTTATCATCGGCACTGAGAATCTGGACGAGTTGATAGGCGACGTTGAAAATTGGCGCGTAGTTTACTTTTTGAATAGTCCGCCACGCTTTTAGCACCTCATCAGAGTCCAATTGCCCGTAATCGGCGATGAGTTCGCTAAGCGACGGGACATTCTCCAGTGCTGGCGTTCGGCCGAGGTAACTTTGGAAAACGAGCGCGTTGCTAATGATAAGCATCGCCATCTGGTTCGTCTGTTCGCCCGGTTCCTGCACGAGGAGCTTTCCGATTTTTTCACTGAGTTGGGGCCTTTGCTGGAGCGCGCTGTCAACGATGGCGGCGGCGCGCCGGATGCCGTGTTCCAAAATCTCGGAGGCTTGCGCTATCTTCGCAATGGGTGTAGCACCGATAGTCATGGCAGTCGCAATATCGGTGATGCTCCCTGCCAGCCAACCGCTTTCGGGGAAGCGGTGCGGTTCATCAACGTTCAGCAAAATATAGCGGAACGCCTGCGATGCTTCAAGGTTCGCGCGAATTTCGTCCCGCGGCATCGTCCGGAACTCGTGGGGGATGCGAATCGCGATGGCACCCGCGACCGGCTGCAATGTTGACTGCAGCGTTTTGCCGAGGTAATGCGTGCGCGCCTGTTCTTCACCGGTTTCGTTCGCGCTTCGTGCGTGATCCATTTTCACCTCAACGGCGAGTGGATATCGTTCGGTGGTTCGGACAATCGCATCCGGCTTCCTATCATTTTCGACGAGTGGGCTCGGAGTCTGCTCATCAATCTCCCATTTTGAACGCATCGGCGTTAAGATGTCAAGGAACATCGTGGTGATGGTATCTTCGCTGTTGCGGTGTTGGTTCATGCTATTTTCCTTCTTCGGCAATTATAGTGAGGGTGTTTCATATCTCGTTGGCTTCCCCGTAGGCGAGACCTCCCGGTCTCGATTGCTCCCGGTAGGCGAGACCTCCTGGTCTCGATTGTCCCTCCCGTTCTCGATGTAGTGCGTATCGGGACAAGGATGTCCCTCCTACCTGTCGCGACAAATACCCGTAGGAGAGACCTCCCGGTCTCGATGTGGGGTGTATCGGGACAAGGATGTCCCTCCTACCCAAATACCTGTAGGCGAGACCTCCCGGTCTCAATTGCTGCCCCCCGGAACTCCACCTACAAAGAGCCGCGCCAAACGAGTGGTAAAAAAACCGCAAACCTGCTATAATCTCTAAAAACCCACCTTCAGGAGAATCACACTATGAGACAGGTTACGCTTTATCGCGAACCGGGCCGCTTTGCCGGTTGGCCCGCAAACTACGGCATTTGGGCATGGGATAACGAAATCGTCGTCGGGTTTACCGTCGGCTACCATAAATCGGATGCAGGCTTTCATCGCCGGGACAGAGATAAACCGTTCACTGCGATGCAGGCGCGCAGTCTTGATGGCGGCGAAACATGGACAGTCGCCGAAACGCCGTGCCGCCTCCCCGGCAAAGGCACACTGTCCGCCGACGAACACGGACAAAACCAGCACAAATCGGAGACAGCGGATGCCTATGAATCGCCGCGGCGCGTCAATTTCGCGCACCCCGATTTTGCCATGATGTGCAGTAGAACTGGATTGACAGCTGGCGCACACTCGTGGTTTTATACATCTACCGACAGGTGCCAAAGTTGGCAGGGCCCGTTTCGGCTGCCCGATTTCGGTTACACCGGCATCGCCGCCCGCACCGATTACCTCGTCTCCAATGCAGACGAATGCCTGCTTTTCCTCACCGCCGCCAAAGCGAATGGACAAGAAGGCTTGATATTCTGTGCACGCACAGTTGATGGAGGTATCTCCTTCTCACGGCTCTCCCAAATCGGACAGGAACCGGAAGGGTTCGCCATCATGCCGGCAAGCGTGCGGCTGTCTGAAACACACATTTTGGTGGCGGTTCGGTGCAGAGGCGGCGGCAACTCACCTGAGAACTGGCACACGCGGGAAAACTGGCTAGATCTTTACGCATCAGATGATAACGGACAGACATGGCACTATAAAAACCGGCCTGTGGAAAACACCGGCAGCGGCGGAAATCCGCCGACGTTGACGCTGCTGCACGATGGCAGGTTATGTCTGATTTACGGCTATCGTGATGCCCCGTACCGCATTTGCGCGAAGTTGAGCGGCGATGCAGGCGAGACCTGGAGCAGTGAAATCGTCTTGCGCGATAACGGGGGAGACCACGACATCGGGTACCCCCGCACGGTGCAACGGCCAGATGGCACAATCGTAACAGCCTATTATTTCGATGAGGAGCCAGATGGGGAACGGTTTATTGAGGCGACATTGTGGAAACCTCACCAATAGTTGGCACTTTCCGCACTATCTCGCCTTAATCTCTTCCCACGCGCGGTTATAGTGCCGCGTGAAATCGCCCGGGTCCCGCAACCACTCTAGCGATTCCAACACCTCTTTCGGTGGATAGATGAATTGATGCTCACGTAAAGATTGCGGCAAATGTTCCCTCGCTGTCGGCACACACGTCCCGTATTTCGTGAAGAGCGTGATTTTCGCATTGATTTCTGGGCGCAGCAAGTAGTTAATAAACTGCGCGGCGAGCCCCGGATGCGGCGCGGCTTTCGGAATGCAGACAGCGTCGATAAACTGGCTTGAACCTTCTCGCGGAATGACATACCGAATAGTGTTGCGCGTTTCGGCGGCACGGAAAGCATCGCCGCTCCAGCAGTGCGCCATCACCACATCGCCAGCGATGAGCAGCTCCTCCGCCTCGCTTTTATACTGCTTCACGAGCGGTTTCTGAGCGATTAGTTTCTCCTTCGCCGCTTGGAGCTCCTTCGCATCGGTTGTGTTGAGGCTATATCCGAGCAGCTTGAGGGCGGCACCGAGCGTTTCACGCTGGTCATCGAGCATGCTGAACTGATTCGCGTATGTCTCATCCCAGAGGACGTTCCAACTATCGGGTGCCGGTTGGACGACAGCCGAATCATAGGCGATGCCTGCGGTGCCGAACGTGTAAGGCACGGAATAGCGGTTCTCGGCATCGAAGTATTTGCCGAGGAACAGCGGGCTGACGTTCTGAAAATTCGGGATAGCACCCCGGTCTAATTCCGCCAACAGGTTCAACTTGATTAAGATTGATACCATGTAATCGGACGGCATGATGACATCGTAGCCGGTGGCACCCGCTTGGAGTTTTGCAAGCAGGTCTTCGTTACTCGCGTAGGTATCGACGATAACGTCAACGCCGAATTCCTTTTCAAACCCGTTGCGGATGTCGTCGCTGACATAGCCTGCCCAGGTGAAAATGTTAAGTTGCTCGTTTTTTGCTTCGCCTTGTCCGATAGCGAGCGCGATGAAAACGAGCGTTAAGAGTAGATATTTTGTTTTCATAGTGTTATCCTATTTCGTGCGGCAAGGCGAGGGACAGGCCCTCGCCCTACGGTGACAAGGGAGTCATCTGAGGCTGGCGAGGGACAGGCCCTCGCCCTACGGTGAAACGGCGGCGTAGCGCGGGGGCCTGTCCCCCGCGATCGTTGCATGACAAGGGAAACCCGCTCGCATGCGCGTGTGGCATCCGAGGGCCCTCGCCCTCCGTATATGAAAAAAACTAATCGGCTGTTTCCGTTGGCAAACCTTCCGCTTCCCAACCTCGGAAACCGCCGGTGAGCACAGAAACGTTATCGTAGCCCATGATTTTCAAGGTATTCGCCGAGAGCGTGGCGCGGGTGCCGCCGCCGCAGTAGGTGACAATGTGCGCGTCCTGGTCTGGCGCGACTTCGTCAATATCCAATTCAAGGTAACCGCGCGGTAGCGAGACAGCGTTGGGCAGATGTTCTGCGTCGTAATCTGCTTCGTCGCGCACATCAATGAGGATGATGGGGTGTTCCGCCTCCGTGAGTTCTTCGGCGGAGATGTGTCCAACGTTCGCTTTCGCTTCGGCGAGTAGTTGTTGCAGGTTTTTTCCTCGCATGAAAAGTCCTCCTTGTTATGTTTGCGGTTATTTTAGCAGTATGTGGGGATATGTGTCAAGTTTTTTCTTGTTCGCAACAGAAAGAAATTCGCCTTTATACCGTAGGGCGAGGGCCTGTCCCTCGCCGTGGCAATTGTCTGAAGCAGGATTTACAAGATTTACAAGATTTACAAGATTAGGAGTAGCGCGGCGACAAAAACGCCAAAGACATCCTTGGTCTCATTGGAAATTCTGACTCATACAACAAAAAACTTGACAACATTTGCATTTTCTGCGATAATCTTACCAACAGATATGGGACGCGGTGAGCAGGGCGCGGAGAGAACTCCCAGTAGGAGAGACCTCCCGGTCTCGACATCCGCCTAACTGAACGCTTTTAAGGAGACATCCCCATGAAAACCACACGTTTTTCCCTCGCGACGCTACTGATTCTTTCCATGCTATTTTTTCTTCCGAGCAGTTTCGCCCAGGAGTATACTCAATGGGGGTTACCGGAGGGTGCCAAACTGCGCCTCGGCAAAGGCAGCATCGGTGCGGCTCAGTATTCGCCGTATCTGGGCGAAGGTAGCATGGATAATATGCAGTATTCGCCGGATGGCAAACTGCTGGCCGTTGCGAGTTCCATCGGCGTGTGGCTCTACGATACAGAAACTTATCAGGAACTCGCCTTGCTAACAGGACACACCCGTTTAGTCAGCAGTGTCTGTTTTAGCACGGATGGGCGTATTCTCGCGAGTGGCAGTTGGGATGACACCGTCAAACTGTGGGATGTGGCCACCGGCACCCTTCAACGAACCCTTAATTCATTTGGTTCTGTCACGGGCGTGCATTTCAGCCCGGACGGCCGCACGCTCGCTGTTGAAAGTAGCAGTGAAGATTCCTGGGGAATTGCGTTGCTGGATGTGAGGACCGGGACTCCGCGCACGTGGCTTGACGGCGACGTTTTGAGCATGGATTTCAGTCCGGACGGGCAGACGCTCGTCAGTAGCTATGTGGACGATAAAGTTCGTCTGTGGGATGTGGCCACCGGCACCCTTCTACGGACATTCAAAGGACGCACTGACACGAAATATCGCGTGCATGCCAATAGCGTGCGTTTCAGTGCGGATGGAGAAACGTTAGTGAGTGCAGCAAGTCAGACAGAAACGCGTTGGGAGATGAACAAGTCCTACCTGATTCGGCAGTGGGATGTGGAGACTGGCGAACCCTTCAAAGAAATCATTGTCGGCACCGACACTGTCTCTAGCGTCTGTTGGAGTGCAGATGGACAGACGTTGGCAAGGGGGAACTTGGATGGCACAATTCGGCTGTGGGATGGTGCCACCGGCGAACCCTTCAAAATGCTCATTGCTCACACCGACGCGGTCACTAGCATGTGTTGGGGTGCGGATGGACAGACGTTGGCGAGTGCGAGTCAGGATGGCACCATTCGACTGTGGGATGTGGAGACCGGTCTCCCGCGCCACACGTTTACGGGACAGACCTCGCGTGCCTCAAATATGGATTGGAGTTCGGATAAGCAGACGCTCGTCTATAGTAACCACGCAAATGGCAAGGTTTGGCTGTGGGATGTGGAGACCGGCATCCCGCGTCCCACGTTCCCCTTCCGCATAGATGAGGAGGGCAGAAGTTTGAGTCTCAGTGCGGATGGGCAGATGCTGGCAATTGCGAGTGATGACACAACGATTCGGCTGTGGGACGTGGCAACCGACACTCTTCGCTACACGTTGCCCGGGCATACCAGGGATGTATCAAGTCTGTGTTTCAGTACGGATGGGCAGATGTTGGCGAGTGGGAGTTGGGACATTCGGTTGTGGGATATCGCCACTGGCGCACCCCTGAGAACGTTTGGCAGACCGACCGGCTATATCGGGCTTGTCCGTAGCATGGCTTTCAGTCCGGATAGACAGACGCTCGCCAGTGGGCATAGGTTAGACAGTAAGGATTACGTGATTGGGCTGTGGGATGTGAACACCGGCACCCTTCGCCACACGCTCACCGGCCATACCGGTGAAATCTCAAGCCTGTGTTTCAGTCCAGATGGCCAGACGTTGGCGAGTGGTAACGGTCTCAGTTGGTGGACTGAGTTAGGAATAACGGAGCACACGATTCAGTTGTGGGACATCGCAACCGGCGAACACCAAAAAACCTTTACTGGACACGTTGGTTCTGTCGAAAGCCTGTGTTGGAGTCCGGATGGGCACACCCTGGCAAGTGGCGGTGGACATAGCGGTGGCGAGCCAGGATGGCTGGACTACAAGGTTCGAGTCTGGGATGTGACCACCGGCGAACTCCAAAAGACGCTCACCGGACACACCGATGAAATCTTGAGCGTCCGTTTTAGTGCAGATGGACAAACGTTAGCGAGTGGGAGTGAGGATGGCACAGTCCTCTTGTGGGAGATGAACCCGGATGCACTTCCGGAGAAAAAATAGAGGGAGAAGAAAATGGAATCACTACAAAAATCAGTGCAAACGGTCATTGAATCGGGACGAATCGGCAGCCCGGTGTTTCTACGATGCGTCTGTCAAATCACGACTGCGAAGTCACTCCTGCAGCCAGCCGCGGCGGTGATGGCTCTCGCAAACGGATGGATGCCCGCGGCACCAGAAGGCATATACGCGCAAGGCGACACGGATGCAACGCAACTCACGCTAATGGTGCAATACGCCGGCGGACAATCGGCGGTGTTGAGCGTCAATCGGACGCAAACATGCACCGAATGCGATGTCATGTTAATCGGCAACAAAGGCGTTATCTATCACGAAACGCCGACCGGCAGGCACTCTATGAATGCAACGCCGCTCGAAATTGACGACGCAAGGGAATTGACATCTATCATCGCGCAGGCACTTGAAAGCGGACAACCAACGCCGCTGTAGGAGAGCCCTTTCGGGCTCAATGCACTCGGTAGGAGAGACCTCCCGGTCTCGATGCATCCGTAGGAGAGACCTCCTGGTCTCGATTAGGAGCTTGTCCTAGGTGGAGGATTACGCATGGAAAACAACGAAAAATACGGTGTGCTATTACTCGGCGGGCATCGCACACACCAAGAAAACTACGCCCAGAATTTCGCGCAAGACGCACGCTGCCAACTCATCGCATTCGCCGATGAACAGGATGCACCGGCGGAACGCATCGCATTAGGAAAATCACTCGCCGAAGAATTGAATCTGCCTTTCATCTCTGGCTTAGACGCGGCACTCGCGCGCGAGGATGTGCATATCGTGAGTCTCTGCACGGAAGTGGAACGGCGCGGGCGCGTCGGCGCGAAGTGTGCTGCGGCAGAGAAACATGTCTACCTCGACAAACCGATGGCACTGAATCCCGACGATGCAAACCTAATTACCGCCGCCGTGAAGCGCAGCGGTGTCCGGACGCAGATGTTCAGCAATATTCACAGCACTTGGGCGCGAAGTGTGAAACGGGGATTGGATAACGGCGAAATCGGCGAACTGCGCGCAATTCACTGCGATGTCCTATTCTCCAAAGGGCATCCCGGGAGCGCGCCTGTCGGCAAAAAAAGAATCGAGAAACCGACGGTGGAACGCTATAGTTTTGTTGAGGCGAAGCGCGAGATGTTTGATGTCGGCGTTTACGCGGTATCCATGGTGAATTGGCTCATACAGAAACCTGTGCGGAACGTCTTCGGCTCAACAGCGAACTACTTTTTCAAGGAGCATCACGATTGCGATGTTGAGGACTTCGGCGCGCTGATGTTGACGTTAGAAGGCGGCATCACGGCGACGATTGTCGGAGGACGCTATGGCTGGCAGAGTCATGCACGTGGCGGTGTGCAGAAAGTGCATCTCGTCGGCACAGAGAAGACGTTGACGTTCGATGCAGCGGCGAACCGTTTGGAGGTTTTCGCCGCTGAACCGGCGTTTGAACCACCTCCGCCGCATCCGCTCGATCCGATGGGGATGTGGAGTAGCACACAATCCGAAATCGGCATGCAACCGAAGCAGATGTGGAAAGATATCGGTGGTGGTGACGACGGTGCGCGAGAATTCAGCGCGTTTATTGATTGCATTGAAAACGGCGTGGAGAGTGAGATGAACGCCGAGTTCGCCGCGCAATCGGTTGAAATTATCACGGCGGGGTATCGTTCCGCGGCGAGTGGGGAGGTAGTTGAGATGCCGCAGTAGGCGAGACCTCCTGGTCTCGATGCCTCCCGGTCTCGATTAACTCCTCTCCTACCCCGTAACCCCCATCGCTTCCAACTCCGCAATCTGTCTCAGCCACGATTCTCGGATTTCGGGAGAATAATCACCCGGTAGCAACGATTTTCGGGTGCAATTGACAAACGCTTGCAGAATCTGATATCGCCGAATCGGGCCGATGTTGGGCAAGATTCTGTCAGTGACGACATCAACAATGTCATCAACAGTCAACTCTCCCTTGAGGTTCTTCGTGGCCTCGAGGTCTGCCCGAAGTGAGGAGAAACTCGCGGCGGAATAGCCTTCGGTATGTTCTAGCAGCAGTTGCAGTGCCGCATCGGGGAGGGTTTGGTTGAAAACGTTGGCGAGCGTCCAACGGAGGAACGCCTCCCGGTCTGCCCCACTCGGGTCAAGCACCGGGATGACGATGTCTCCGACGCGGCCTTCTCGACGCAGGTCTGGGGAAAGATTATAGATGCGCGCCGTCATCAGCAGCCATGTGATATTACCGCGGAGCTGCGGATCGGACATCATCGCCTGTATCTTCCCGGTGAGTCTGCGTTCGGTGCTGTGTGCATCCCTACCGACATCGCCGAACTGCGTATCCGCCTCATCAACGAAGATGAGCACCTTCACCAATGCCATGAGCAACCGCCGCAGCCGCTCAAAGATGACATCTGTCTGTCCAAACCACATGCTGCGAATGTTTTTCAACACGAGGACAGGAATGTCCAATTCGCCAGCGAGTCCCTCAAAGATAAACGTCTTTCCACTTCCGATGGGCCCGCAGACGCTCAGCCCAGAGATAGCATCGGTGCCGGTAGAGGTAATCCGCGGAATCAGACGTGTTTTGAGGAATTCGACCAGGTTCTGGTTGCCGACGATGTCCTTTAGGGTGTGCGCGGGCTTCTTGAATTCCACCACGTCTTCCCCCAATTGCGCTTGGATAAACTCCGAGACTTTCTCAATGACTGCTTCTGGACGAAGTTTTTCGCCGGAATAGCACGCCGCCGCCAGCAGTTGCCGCAACGCTTGTAGCGATAAACCAGCCGTTAGCATGGCTAGTTGCGCTTGGGTTCCCCAGAGGTTTAATGTCTTCCCCGCCGGTTTTTGCGTTCGATTGAACCAGGAGATGAAATGCTGGCGCGCCTCCATCGGCGGCGATGGAATCTCAACGCTGATAACCTGCGGTAGACGCATAATTCGCGAGTTGACGAGACTTTTCGACTCTGTAACGAAGAGGACTGTATCGGTTGCTTTCATGAACTCGGAATCCGAAATCCAATCTTGCACGATGCTGACGCGGTGTCTATCCGCCTGACTCAAACTCCGAATTTCGCCTTCGGGGAGCAACATATCGGTTGCTTCAATGATGATGAGCAGCTTCTCGGCTAACAACTTTTCACCGAGGTGGTTCGTCGTGCGCGAGATGAGGCAGAATTGGCGGAGGAGTTCTAGTGCCAGCGTCGGGCTGCCGATCGCGTCGTCGAGATAGCGTTCAAACACATCTTCGCTAGGTGGATATGACTTCTCATGGCCAGTTCTCACGTTACGTTCCGGCGATGCGGCTTGTCGCCATAAGTTGAAGGCGGTGCGCATCTGCTCTCTGGCACTGGTGCGGAGGAAACGGAGCGGCCCGTTGAGTTCGTAGACTATTAGAATAAACCCTGGAATATCCCAACTGCGAGTGAGGAATTTCACGAGAGGAATATAGTCGCCCTGCTCTCCATCGCCAACAAAGAAGAGATCGTGGATATTCCCCGAAAGGACGATGCTGCGCGAGGTGCCCGAATTGATGAGCAATCCTGCCTCGGTGCGGAATGTGTAGTGTGGATTTTTAATCGCCATATTTTTTACGTGAGTTCTCGGATGCACGGTAATGCCTATCCAAATCGGGTTCGTTTGGTATTACAAGGTTATCGGAGGGTGTTTCATAACTCCGTTATGGATGCCTCTTTAGGGGCTTTAGCACCTACATGTCTATAGAAAAACAGACATGCCACCGTTTTCAAGGTCCGTTAGGACCTTAATCCAGCGGCAGCGAGGTGCACAGCGGCACATTAAGGTCCTACAGACCTTAGGGGGCACTGCGGTGCAGATGCTATAGACATTAAGGTCTTACAGACCTTAGGCACGGCGAGGGAAACCCGCTCGCATGCGCGTGTGGCATCCGAGGGCCCTCGCCCTACGGCGAACGAGGACGATTTCTTATTTCTTACCGTAGCGCGGGGGCCTGTCCCCCGCGATCGCCCGCGTGCCCCAGTGACTGTAGTTCGGGAGCACCTGCTCCCGAACGGGTCAAGATCTTATTTGTTACCGTAGCGCGGGGGCCTGTCCCCCGCGATCTTAATTGTCTGAAGCAGGATTTACAAGATTTTCAAGATTTACAGGATTAGGACCTCTTGGCGAGGCAAATCATCTTTCTACCGTAGCGCGGGGGCCTGTCCCCCGCGAGCTGCCGATCTCTACAAAAAATGCCCGCAGCCCAGAGACCCCGGATGGTTGCTCCATGACCGAAGCATGGCGAGGGACAGGCCCTCGCCCTACGGTATAGAAGGCGGGCTTGATGCACGGCGAGGGACAGGCCCTCGCCCTACGGTGAACGGGCACGGTTTCCTACTTCCGAATCACCATCTTCCGCGTCGCAGAAAACTCTCCCGCTGACAACGTATAGAAATAGACCCCACTGGCAACAGACTCACCCGCCGCATTCCGGCCATCCCAATACGCCGCACGACTCCGACTTGCATAACTCCCGGCACGCCGATGCCCGAGATCCAACATCCGAACCACCCCACCATTCGCCGCATAAATCGTCACCGTCACCGCAGCAGGTTTCGACAACTGATACGGAATCCACGTCTCCGGATTGAACGGATTCGGATAGTTCGCGAGCAGCAGCGTCTTATCCGGAACCAGTAGCGCAAGAAAGCCTTCTAATTTTGCTATCCCACGCCGAAACGCAGGAGAACCTGTGTTCGCCGCATACAAAAAATTCAGAGCCCACTCCACCTTTTCAAGCGTGAGTCCTGCGGGGAGTGCCGCCTGTGACGGTGCAGCCGCCTCTCCCTCACCGAGGCGGCCAGCAACAAGCGCGAAATCTTCACCATCAACAACCCCATCCCCATTCACATCCGCGCGAGGGTTCTCAACAGGTTTGCCCATCGCTAGCGCGACGATGGCCAAATCTGCCAGGTCTGTCACACCATCGCCGTTCACATCCGCGACGAAATGCGGTGCTGCTTCGGTTGCAACCGCCATAAACAACACCCAAGACCGAATCCCCTCCGAAGTCGCCTTGACTTTATTCACGCTTTCAGCCCTACCCAGCGTGAGGGTTACCCGCGCTTTGCCGCGCGCATCTGTCTTCACCGTTTTGGCACTGAGCCTCCCACCGCCTCCAAGGATATCAAATTGGACTGTCCTGCCGACTATCGGCTTACCGTGTTCATCCATCGCCTCCACGACAAAAGGGTTTGGCAATGCTGTGGCACCCGCGCCTTCTTGCCTATCCCCAGAAACTTTCAACAAGGCAGGATGCGCGACGTTGTCAAATTCCACCTCTATCCCCTTCGCCTGCAACGCGGGAATATGCGTGTGGATAGAAGCGTAACTTAGCGGACAGCCTGTTAGGCGCAGCCCAATGCTGCCCCAGCCGGGCAGACTCAACCCTAGCAAGGGCGACACATCTGATACTGCGGTGGAGTTGAGATACAGCCACTCCAAGTTTGTAAGGTTCGCCAGCGCAGAGACATCCGAGACACCGGTGCCGCCGAGATTCAGCCCCTCCAAGTTTGTAAGGTTTGCCAGCGCAGAGACATCCGAAACATCGGTTTTCCAGAGACCCAGAGACTTCAAGTTTTTGAGACTTGCCAGCGCAGAGACATCCGATACACCCGTGTCGGAGAGATTCAGCCCCTCCAAGTTTGTAAGGGTTGCCAGCGAAGAGACATCCGAAACATCGGTGTAACTGAGAGACAGCGTCTCCAAGTTTGTGAGGGTTGCCAGCGCAGAGACATCCAAAACATCGGTGCCGCTGAGATCCAGCATCTCCAAGTTTGTCAGGGTTGCCAGCGAAGAGACATCCGAGACTAAAGTGCCGTTGAGATACAGCATCTCCAAGTTTGTGAGGGTTGCCAGCGAAGAGACATCCAAAACATCGGTGCCGTTGAGATACAGCATCTCCAAGTTTGTCAGGGTTGCCAGCGAAGAGACATCCGAGACGGCGGTGTACCAGAGATTCAGCTCCACCAAGTTTGTAAGGTTCGCCAGCGCAGAGACATCCCGCAAGCCAGAAATTCCCGTTAGATTTAACTCTTCCAGGTCTGTTAACCTTTCAAGCGGTGAAAAATCGGATATTGCATTACTGTTGACAAGGCCGCTGTCAGTGTATTCACCACTCAGATCTACTTCTCTCAAATTGGCTGCATGCTCCAGCCCGGTGAGGTCTTTTATCCCGCGATCGCGGGCTCCAAGTCCAACGAGACCAAGGATGGAATGCGTTGTGACAGGCTCATTGGAAGTTAGAAAGAGTTCCTCACGGATGGCAGCGGCTAAATTTGGGTCAGGAATGGAGACAGGGGCTAAAGGCGGCAACTCGCGCAGAAAATCAAGATTCCGAATGTAGTACTTCCCCAGAACTAGCCTCTCCAGATTTGTTAAGTCCGACAAGGGTGAGAGATCGGAGATTGCATTACTGTTGACATATCCCTCGCCGCTGATGTATTCCGCACTCAGATACACTTCTGTCAAATTGACTGCATGCTCCAGCCCGGTGAGGGATTTTATGCCGCGATTGCGGGCTTCAAGTTTGACGAGGTTGAGGATGGAATGCGTTGTGAAAGTCTCACCGGAAGACATATTGAGTGCCTCACGCACCGCCGCTGCCAAATTTGAATCCGGGATAGAGACAACTTTGGCAGGTGGCAGCAGGGAGGCGACATCAATTGGAAAACCTCTACCAACGCTGTCACCGTCTATACCAATAATCTGAAGGGCTACCGATTTAGTGTCGGGTGCTAAAGTGGTGACGAATTCAACGGTACTGCTGGTGGGATTTCCATCAATTCGCTTACAACCAATCAAACCACCAGAGTTAAAAGCGTATCCATCACGCGCCCACTTTTCGTGTATCAGCAACCTCGCTTGATAGAGGGACCCGGCGGGTGCGGTTACCGTAAAACGGAGCCGGATGGCATTCGGTGGTGCAGCAAGGGTTGCGGGGAGCATCTGAATAGTGGCACGTGTGTCCCTCCGAACAACTGTAGGGTTGAAAGCAGGATGAACACCTAACCATGCAGCAAAGCAGGGAGATAACTCGTCGTTAGATCCATAACTCATGATATACCGATTGTCGCGAAAATCGTGATAGCCCATGCCAAACGCATGCCCTAGTTCATGCGCGATAGTGGACCAATCCCAACAATAGATGTCTGCACCGCCCCCGTTATAAGGAGATCCGCCACCGTGTCCACACCCCCCGGCCGGAAGTTTTTCTTCGCCACCGGTATCTATCATAGTGACAGTGATACTCTTGTAAGGGATATAAACTTGTTCGTTGATTTCTTCATTCCAAGAGAGGTTCTGTTGATAATGGGCATACGGAAATTTTCCGTTGACATGATGCACCACAGCGTTGCCGTTTGCGTCGGCTTCAAACTGAAACGTTTTTCTCCCGAACCCGTGGCGTTCCATCTCGTCGGCATAGAAACGCTGGGCTCCCTTGATGAGTGCATCAATTGTTGCGTCTACGCTAGGACGGACAGGTCTGTCGCTGGGCCGGAAGTAGATGAGGGACACAAGGCTTGGAACCCCCGGTAAGTGGATTGGCTTAAACGGATCGAATTCAACTTGTGTTCCGTTTAGTTGGATGGCTGGGATATGCGTTTGGTGTGCCGCTGCATTTAACGGGCAGTCCCTGAGATCCAGTTGTTCCAAGTTTGTAAGGCGTACCAGCACCGAGACATCCGAAACTGCGGTGCCGTTGAGATACAGCCTCTGCAAGTTTGTAAGGCGTGCCAGCGAAGAAACATCCGAGACATCGGTGTGCTGGAGACCCAGCCTTTCCAAGTTTGTGAGGCGTGCCAGCGCAGACACATCCGATACATCGGTGGTGCTGTGGAGATACAACCTCTCCAAGTTTGTAAGGGGTGCCAGCGCAGACACATCCGAGACTAAAGTGGCGGTGAGCTCAAGCGTCCTCAAGTTTGTGAGGGTTGCCAGCGCAGACACATCCGATACATCGGTGCCGCCGAGCTCAAGCGTCCTCAAGTTTGTGAGATGTGCCAGCGAAGAGACATCTGATACACCGGTGTTGAGGAGCCGCAGCCTTTCCAAGTTTGTGAGGTGCGCCAGCGCAGACACATCCGAGACTGCGGTGCCGTAGAGATCCAGTTCCTCCAAGTTTGTAAGGGATACCAGGGGCGACAAATTGGATATCGGATTATGATGCAACTCATTGTTAACGTTATCCCAAATCCCGCCAAGATACAACTCTGTCAGATTGACTGCGTATTCCAGGCCGGTGAGAGCTGCTATCCCACGGCCTGGTGCATCAAGCCGCGTTAAATTGCGCAGTTCATCCGACGTGATTGCTGCGCCGGGTGGCAGGCCGAGGGTTTCACGAATGGCTGCGGCTAAGTTGGCATCCGGAATGGACACCACTTCCCCTGCCGCTTCTACTTGGGCAGTGGTGTTCGTGACGCTCAGCAAAAGTGTGGTCGTTAAGAGTAGTGCCAAGACGGTAATGAGGTTCTTTTTCATTTGCGTGGATTTTCTTGTGAGTTGTCGCGGCAACGGTTTTGGACGCGTGCCGCGGGGTTTCGGATAAAGGTTTTATGAAAAGATAACAAATTCCGCAATTAAAATCCAGATTTTTTATTGCGTTGCCAAGGCAGACCGGTAGGAGAGACCTCCTGGTCTCGATTTTTCCAGTCGGTGCGCCGTCCCGCTCACGATGCAAGCGATGTCCCCGTAGGAGAGACCTCCCGGTCTCGATGCAATAGGGCGGCGCGCCTACCGGGGCAGCGGCGGCAGAAGCCACCTTGAAAAAACGTCTTTAAGGTCCGTAGGACCTTAATGTCTATAGCACGCGCACCTGCGAAGAATCCTAAGGTCCTTTAGGTCCTTAATAGCTTTTGCCATGCGGCGCGTGTTTTTATTAAGGACCTAAAGGACCTTGAAAACGGAACGACACGTGTTTCTATAGACAGGTAGGACCTAAAGGACTTAAAACGCTACCTCTTGACGATGGAGTTCGCGGGGGCCTGTCCCCCGCGCTACGGGAACATCGAGACCAGGAGGTCTCTCCTACGGGAAAGACATCGAGACCAGGAGGTCTCTCCTACGGGAAAGACATCAATATATGAAACACACTCAGGTTATCTACGCAAAACACCGTTCCCAGCGCGGGAGGAATCCCTCTGTCACAAACTTGTCAAGCTGCCAGAGATGCTTTTGCGGTGCCCTCTGAAAAAAGGTGCCCATTGCCAAGACGAGCGTATCGCTGAAACCGTGCGCGCTTTCAACTTGGGACAGCGTTTCATAAGTCTGCAAAAGTGCCGTGTGGATGCGGAGAAAATTCAACGCGGCGAGGCTGAAAGCGTTCAGTTTCAGGTGCCCATCCGCGGTCTTCTCCCAATGCCATTCAGGTTGATAGAGCCTCTCCAGTCGCACTTTACAGCATTGCACGGCTTCCGCAATCACCTCGGTTGCAACAGGTTTTTGCAATTGGCTTGCCAACTTTTGCTGTAAAGTGCGCTGCGCCGCCGCGCAGGTTATCCACTTCTGGAATCCCTCCGATGCATGCGCGAAGCACTTGCGAAGATCAGCGAGAGTTAAGTCCAACTTACTCGGAAAAGCCTTGAGCAGCGAGGAACTTGGCAGCAGATGCGCCTGTTCGGGATATTGCATCAAAAACTTATACTCCACTGCATCCGCTAAAAGTTCCGCGACGATGGGCGTGAAAGCGACAATGGAACGTTCATAAAACTCGGCATCTATGAATTGCCGGAGTTTCGTCCGATTAAGGCAGACTTCTCCCGAATCGGTGGTGGTGAACGCCTCAGCAAAAGTGGTGGGCTCGCCTAAAACCGAAGCTTCCTCAGCCAAAGAGAGCGGCCGATGAAAACTCGCCAATTGCCGATACGGCTCTTCAAAATCAAGAAGACATTCCTGCCACTGATGCCCCCAAGTATCGTGAATGAGGAACTGATCCAGCGTATCTAACGGCAGGAAGCCTATCATCCGCGTCAGCAGGAGTGTGGTTAATTCAACCGAGAGCCCCGCATTCTCGGCGAGGCACTGCCGCAAAGCGAAGTCCACCTTTTCGGCATCAAAGGTGCTGAAAACGGGGAAGTGCGCGAAGGGCTCTACCTCCCAAATTCTTTGGAGAAATTGGACAGTCGCTGCAGGTAAACCCTCCTTCTTTGCACTTGCTACCGTGGGCAGACAGAAATAGAGCGCGGAGGCAGTTTTGACTAGTTTTACCTCGCCTGCATGAAAAGGCGCGTCGGGGAACAAACACCGAAAAAAGCGCAAGACTGCGGCATCTAAATCGGCGGCATCGGATACCAGCTCGAACCGCGTCTCTAACCCTCGCATAATCTGGTGCCGCCAGGCAAGCGGCGCGGTGCGGCCAGTGAGTTGCCACGCCAACGCATCCATCGCTGTTGCATCCAGTCCAAATACCTGTTGGAGCCGGTGCTTCAGTTTCTCCCTTTCGGTTGGATTCGCGGGTGCATCGGGTGTAAAGCGGCAGAAAATTTGAGAGCCCGCCGTATCAAGATTTTCAATCTCTGGATGATGGACAAGTGCCGGATACCGCTCAAGCGATAGCCAGACAGCTTCAACAAAAGCAGCGTCAACATCAGGAACGCTAACGCACTGCCTTGTATCGCGGCGCATGACTTCGGAGGAGGCAGACACCAAATCAGCATGCGTCTCAAGCACGTCGGCTTTCTTCTCCTGCGCGCTTGTCTCAAACGCCTTCAAATGCTCTAAGACATTTTCCCAATGGCAGGAGATATGATGCGCGCGCGAAGTATAGGTGTTCATGAACGCCTCCAAAGCACTGCAGTAAACGGGTTCTCCCCGTGCAGGGAGAACCCGCCTACCGTAACGAACCGTTTCAGAGCGAGCCTTACGGTATTCACAGCGGTAACTCCGAATCGGTACTCGCCGGTTGCTTCTGTGGTTCAGTTTTCTGCGCCGGGGCGGTGTCCGTCTGCTGCGCGCCGAAGATGAGGGAGTCGAATTCATCGGAGGCGGCCGTTGTGCGTGCAGCGGTGAGGAATTCTTCCTCTTCGGTGCGCGTATCGGTGCCGGCCAACTCCTGCGCTACTTTCGAGCGTCCCTTCGCCTTCTCGCGAATCTCGCGCATCCGCGTCAACTCCGCCGAGGTGCCATCCATACTGATACCGGAGAGCATGTCGGCGATATCCTCCTGCTCGCGGGCGGTAATCAGATCGGCGACAGCCTCAGACTGCTCTGTCTTAATCTTATTCAGATCGCGATGGAGCGACGTTATCTGAAGTTTATGCGCTTCGATATCCTCCTGGGCGCGCTCAATATCCGCCTCCAACTCAATAACGCGCGCGTTTTTCTCCTCCAACGTGGAGTGAAAATCGTTGTAGGCGGTGACACAGCGGACGTATTCCGAATCCTGCTTGACTTCCTCCGGGCCCATCCCGGAACGCTGCAGTTCGGTAGCCGTAGTCTTCGCCTTAGCAATCGCGCCCGATTTCAGGTCTTCCAGACGGTTAATGTCGTCTGTCAGACCCTTGAGCGTGCCTTTTTTCTGTTCCACAAGTGCCATGAGCTGGCCGATGGCCTGCTTATAGCGTTGGACATTCCCCTGCTTCTCGCGGATAATATCTTCATACGCGCCGCGCACGGCTTCGGGGTTCTCCATCATCCTATCGGCCGATTCGTGTGCGCGGCCGGTAAGCGTATACCAAATCGCTTTGAAAAAACGGGTGATTCCGTTTGACATTTTTCTTAACTCCTTATATCTGATACTAAATTGCGTTCTATGAATAGTCGGCGCAAAGCCGTCTTTAACCATCGAGACCAGGAGGTCTCTCCTACCGGAATGCATCGAGACCAGGAGGTCTCTCCTACCGGTCTATGCGTCTAATTCGGCACCTGATTCATCGGGCGCGAGGGAACGAATCTGTTCATCAACCTGCTTTGCAAAAGCGAGGCTTTTGTCTAGTTCATCCCGGAGCCGCGCGAGTTCTGTCTCTTTGCTCTCAGGACCGAGGGTTAGCACCCGCGCGTAGAGCTCGGAGAGTTGCAAAATCGTCTGCTGAACGTCCGCGATTTGCTGTTCCCTGTGGTGCGCTAGCACACTTTTGACGGTAGCCCCTAACTGCGCGTTTCTCGTCTTTTCGTGCATTTTAAGCGAATCTTTCAGGCATTGCACCGCCTGCGCAAAGAGCTGAGAGACTTTATCGGTAATCTCCGCGGAAACGAGGAGCGGCAGCGTTCCCATCCACGTCCCACTGCGCGCCTCTTCCTGAAAAGACTGATGCAAGGCGCGGAGTTCTTGGAGCATCATCTCCGTTCGCGCATCGCCATCCGCCGCCAATTGCTGATGTAAGGCGTTCAGTTCCGCCTCCTGCTTCTGGTTTACCTCGTTAAGGAGCTCCTCATGCACCTGCTTGGCGATGTCATCGGTGCCGGTGGCCCACTTGGTAATTATCGCACCTATTGGCACACAGATACCGAGCACCGCGCTTGCAAAAGCGTAGAGAATCCCCGGCTCTAAATTGAGCACCCAAGAGGCAAATGCGATGGATACCCCCGCAGCAAACGGGAAGACGACGTAAGAATTGCCGATAAAGTGCAGTAGGAATTTCTTCCGGAACAACTTCTGATCGATCACCTTTTTCACCGAGCTCTAACGTTTTTTTGCAACTTGCAAATCCATTATGACACATTATCGCATATTGTTTAGAAAATTGCAAGGAAAATTGCAAAAAACAACTTGACAAGCATCAGAATTTCTGATTAAATAAAGGTAGCGAATGCAACAAAGAAGAAACAGGACTAACCTAATTGAGGGTGTTTCATAAATTGCTCAACGTCGCGGGCGAAACTCTCTCGGATGCGCGTGTGGCATCCGAGGCCCCCCGCGCTACGATGAAAAAACGTCTCCCCTTCCCGTAGGGCGAGGGCCTGTCCCTCGCCATGCGTTTTGGTGTCAGACCGCATCCCCCTGTAGATCAGGATCGCCTGATCCTGATCCGTTCGGGATCTGGCGATCCCGAACTACAGAGGTGGGCCCGATGCCTGCCGGTAGGAGAGGCACAACCCTCTAGTTTGCGAGCACCTAACGTCTGGCAGCATTGGGACTAGGAGGGCTCTCCTACGGGGAAGCCATCGAGACCGGGAGGTCTCTCCTACCGGGGACGTTCTGCGTCCGTCCCAGAAAATGACATGATTTACAAAACTTTTACCTTTTGGCTATGCTTCATCGGCTTCAGCGTGCTGGCACTCATCCTAGCGAACGTGCCGCTGTTTAACCTGCTCGGATATGAGTTCTCCGCCGTGCTGGCACTCGGCATCGCGTTCGCAGGCGCGTTTATTGCGATAACAGTGCGACAGCAGATGAAACGCGACCCGGGCGCGACAATCGGTTCGCCCGCGCAGCGCGTGATGCGCTGTTTCTGGCGCGCTCTATCGGCGAACGTTGTTATCCTGATGGCACCCCTCAGCATCATACTGCTGAACGCGTTCCGGGTGCAGAATTGCAATATCGGCGAAGGGCTCCTCTTCTTCGGATTATTGCCCGGGGTCAGCTGCCTTTACGCCACTGCCGCGGGTGTCTTCTTCGGGACATGGCTGCACAACCGGTGGAAGGCGTTTTTGTCTTACATCGGCTACATTGTCCTCACCTATATTCCGCTGGTGATAAACCTCGTGTGGCATCCGCCGGTATTCGCGTATCACGCGACGTTCGGCTATTTCCCGGGTCCGATTTACGATGAGCGGATTGTAATAACGGGAACGCTGCTCATCGCGCGGGCATGCACGTTGATGGGGGCACTGTTGTTCTTAAGCATCGCCGTGAATACCTGCGAGGTGAGCCGAGAAAGCGGATGGTTGCCGCGCCTGAAGTGGCATGCCTTGTTGCATTTTCGTTCAATGAGACACCTGTCTATCTATTTCCTCGCTATCATGGTCTTCGGGACGTATCTCTACGCCGGCGAATTAGGGATGCGGCCCTCACGAGACGATATCGCGCGGAAACTAGGCGGCTTCCGCGAAACGGAACATTTTGAAATCTACTACGCCACATCGTTAGAAGGGCACATTGAACTTATTGCACAAGATTGCGAGTTTCAATACGCGGAAGTAGCGAATTATCTGGGCACAGAAACGCAGCAGAAAGTGCGCGCCTATATTTACGCATCGCCTGAGCAGAAAAAGCGGTTGATTGGCGCAGGCAGCACTTCCGTAGAAGACCCGGGGGGACACGGCTTCCACATCCATGCACAAGGATTTCCGCATCCGGTGCTGAAGCATGAACTCGCACACGTCTTTACCGTGCCCTGGTCCCCCTTGAAGGTGAGTCTCAAGATAGGGCTGCACGAGGGCATCGCCGTTGCAGCCGATTGGGAGGAGGGAAGATTGACACCGCATCAGTGGGCAAAGGCGATGCGGCAGCTGCAACTCGCGCCATCGCTTTCGGACATCATGGGCATCGGGTTTTGGGGACAGGCAGGTTCGCGGAGTTATCTGCTGACAGGCTCGTTCGTGCGGTTCCTCGTGGATACTCACGGCATTGAGAAGTTCATCCGTGTTTTTCCAACGGGCAATTTTGAAAAGCATTACGGCAAAGCGTTGCATCAGTTAGAGGCGGAGTGGGCAACATTTTTAGACAGCGTTCCGTTGTCAGATTCGGCGGTGGTGTATGCGAAGACCCGTTTACAGCCGGGCGGTATCTTTGAAAAGCACTGCGCTCACGAGATTGCGGCTTTGCGGCACGATGCATGGCAGGCATACCGCCGAAGAGATTTTGCCACCGCCGCGAAAACCTTTGAACAGATGCTCGCTTTTGAACCGGATAATGTGAGAAGTGTGCGCGGGCTGATGTTCAGCGCATATCGGCTGAAAGATTACGAACGCGCGCGCTCGCTCGCGAATAACCTCGCCGCAGACCTGGTTCATCAAAACGTAGGGCGCGGGCCTGTCCCGCGCCATGTTGAAAGCACCCAGGAGAACGTAGGGCGCGGGCCTGTCCCGCGCCATGTCGGAAGTACCCAGAGGGCAGAAGCCCAAATATTAATCGGCGACATCCACTGGCTGAAAGACGAACCAGCGGCAGCAACGCAGGCATACCTCGCTGTCCAAACGGTAGATGCCCGGATGCAGCGCAACGTTACCAAACGGCTCGCCGCACTCTCAGAGGAAAGCGGACAAAAGCACCTCCGCAGTGTGCTTCTAGCGCAGGAAAGTAACGCAGAAAAGATGGCGCGTTTATCTGCCTGCAAGGCGAGCTTTTTGACACATTTCCTCGCCGGTGAACTGCTTCACAGAGAAGGCGCATGGGAGATGAGCAATCAACATCTCAAACAAGCAGTAGCACTCAATGAAAACACCACTTCACGTTTTCCGCAACTGATGTTGGAAGCGACAAGATTAATAGGGCTCAACGCCTATCGTTTGGGGGATTACGCAACTGCCGAAAACGCCTTCTCGGCGATAGCAGAAGATGAGACTTTACCGCTGGGCACCGTCCTGAACGCGCAAACGTGGATTCGTAGGTGCCAGTGGAGTGCAGGAACCCAGTAGGAGGAACATCCCGTTTGTGCTCAGGCGAGCACAAACTACAGAGGAGGCGGGCGCGCAGGAACCCAGTAGGAGGGACATCCCTGTCCCGATATGCTTTTTCAAAAATGCATCGAGACCGGGAGGTCTCTCCTACCGCAGCGGGACATCCTTGTCCCGATATACCTCTTCGGTAGGAGGGACATCCCTGTCCCGATAGGCACATCGAGACCAGGAGGTCTCTCCTACAGCGGCAGAAATCGAGACAGGGAGGGCCCGGCGGCCCGTCTACGGCGGAAAAGGAGACATAGACATAATGAAACTTTTTGTTCCAGGGCGAATCTGCCTCTTCGGCGAACATAGCGACTGGGCAGGCGGACATCGCCGCAGCAACGCACAACTTGAAAAAGGTTATACGCTCATTACCAGCACAAACCAGGGTGTCTACGCCGATGTCCAACCGCACCCAACATCGCTGAAACTGAAAACCACTCTGAGCGACGGCACGCGCCAAGGGCCTTATACTTTGCCGATGGAGCAAGACGCGCTCCTCGCCGAAGCGGAGAAAGGCGGCTTCTTTAGTTACGCCGCCGGTGTGGCATACCAAATCTTGACCAATTATCGCGTGCGAGGACTTGAAATCGACAACTACCTCACCGATCTGCCGGTAAAGAAGGGGCTCTCTTCTAGTGCAGCCATCTGTGTCATGGTTGCGCGCGCGTTTAATCGCATCTATGATCTGAAGATGACGACGCGCGGCGAGATGGAATACGCCTACAGAGGCGAAACGACGACACCCTCGCGCTGCGGACGGATGGACCAGGGATGCGCCTACACGCACCCTATCTTAATGACATTTGACGGAGACAGGGTGGATGTCAGCGAGGTGAGCGTTCCCGAAGCCCTATATCTCGTCATCGTAGACCTGGGCGCGGGAAAAGATACACGACTTATCCTGAATCAACTCAACCACTGCTACCCGTTCGCTGAAACGCAGCTGGACAGAAATGTGCAGCATTACCTCGGGCCGCTGAGTGCCGAAATTACGCAGGCAGCCTATCAGGCACTCCGCGCAGGCGATGCAGCGGCAGTCGGTGCCTTAATGCGCCGCGCACAAGAAGAGTTTGATAAACACCTCATCCCCGCCTGTCCCTCCGAATTGAAGGCTCCTGTCCTCCATCAGGTGCTTAACTATGAACCTATCCAGCCTTACATTTGGGGTGGCAAAGGTGTCGGTTCGCAAGGCGACGGGTCTGCGCAATTCATCGCCAAAGACGAAGAGAGCCAACGGAAGGTTATTGAAATTATTGAGCGCGATTTAGGAATGTCGTGTCTCAAGCTGGTCATCGAGGCAGGGCGGCATATCCGCAAGGCAGTGATTCCCGCGGCAGGATTTGGCACACGTCTCTTCCCCGCCTCCAAGGCACTCAAAAAGGAGTTGTTTCCTGTGATTGACAGCACCGGGCGCGCGAAACCGGCGATTATGGCTATCGTCGAAGAGGCGGTGAACGCCGGGATTGAGGAAGTCTGCCTCATTGTCCAGAAAAGCGATACGGCACTTTTTGAATCCTTCTTCAAGACACCGCCGCGCATCGAACACTACAATAAACTCAGCACAGAAAACAAGGCATATTGCGACTACGTGCTGGAACTCGGCAGGCGCGTGACGTTCGTTACGCAAGACGTGCAGGAGGGATTCGGACACGCCGTTTATTGCGCCTGCGACTGGGTAGGCAACGAACCGTTCCTGTTGATGCTCGGGGACCATCTCTACGGTTCCGATGAGGAGAGCTCTTGCGCGAAGCAGGTTTTGGACGCGTATGCGCGCGTCCGACACAGCGTCGTCGGACTAAAGGTTACGCCGATTGAGGAGTTGTCTAACTTCGGATGCGTCGCAGGGGTATGGCAGGAAGAAAAGGGCAGCCGAGAACAACATTCCCTCTTGCAGGTGACAGAGTTTTACGAGAAACCGGATGCGGACTACGCGCGCGAGTATCTGCACGTTGACGGGATGGCACCGGACGAATTCCTATCCGTTTTCGGCATTTACGCGCTCACGCCGCAGATATTTGCGTTCCTTGAACAGAACATCACGCACAACCACCGCGAGCACGGCGAATTCCAACTCACTTCTTGTTTAGATGAGTTGCGGAAATCGGAGGGGTTTTCGGGCTATCTCGTCAAGGGGAGACGCTTTGACATTGGGCTGCCAGAGGAGTATCGGCAGACAGTCATCGATTTTCGGAATGCCTGAGGGAAGAGACTCGTCTACCTGTTGTTCACATCTTAGTTTCACGAGCGTAGGGCGAGGGCCTGTCCCTCGCCGCGCCTTGCTTGATGTCTTCCCGGTAGGAGAGACCTCCCGGTCTCGATGCTGCCTGACCCGTTCGGGTGCAGGCGATCGCGAACTACGGTCTCTGAGCCGCCCTCTTCTGTAGGGCAAGATCGCCTGATTTTGACCTGTTTTACCGGGGTGGAAGTAGCGCGGGGGCCTGTCCCCCGCGATCGCTGCATGGCGAGGGAAACCCGCTCGCATGCGCGTGGGGCATGCGAGGGCCCACGCCCTACGGTATTTTACAAGGTCTAGGCACGGCGAGGGACAGGCCCTCGCCCTACGGTGAAAAGGGCAGACTAAGCCCCGTAGCGCGGGGGCCTGTCCCCCGCGATCGCTGCATGGCGAGGGACAGGCCCTCGCCCTACGACGAAAAGGGGTCAGTCTGAGCCGTAGCGCGGGGGCCTGTCCCTCGCGATCGCTGCCTCATCATCCAATTCTAACTGGTAGCATCAGCATCAAGCTGCCGAAGGACCTCCTCAATTCTCTCGATGTTGACTTCATCGCCATCCTGTTGGGCGAGTCGCAAGGCAGTGTGGAGTTCTTCCTTCGCCTCCGAAATACGCCCGAGCAAAGCTTTCATTAAACCCCGCCCGAGATACGCTAATACGAAATGCGGTCTGAGCTCAATCGCCCGGTCGAAATCGACTAGGGCATCAACAGGTTTCCCCATATCATACTTTAACTCGCCCCGATTGTAGTAAGCCTCGGCATCCTGCGGGTTGAGTTCGATGGCTCTGCTGAAATCAGCCAAGGCGGCATCGTGTCTGCCCAAAATTGCCTTCACAACGCCGCGATTGTCAAAGGCTCTACCCTCCTCCGGCTCAAGCAGGATGGCTCTGTCGTAATCGGCGATAGCGGCAGTGTATTTGCCCAACTTCCGCTTGGCAACGCCGCGGTTAAGATAGGCATGCGCGAACTCCGGAGCGATTTGGAGCGCAAGGTTAAAATCTTCGATGGCGGCCAGCTGCTCGCCTAGGGCATCCTTCAAAACACCGCGATTGACATAGGCAGGCGCAAGCTCGGGGGCGAGACGGATTGCCGCGTCGTAATCGTCAATAGCAGCATGGTAACGCCCCAAAGCAGTCTTCGCAGTCCCCCGATTGACATACGTTCCGATATCCTCAGGGTTGAGTTTGAGTGCCCTATCAAAATCCGAAATAGCGGCGGCAGGCTCCCCGAGGAGGGCTTTCGCGAGCCCACGGCTCCCGTACGCCTCGGCGAAATCAGGTTTGAGACGGATGGCTTTGGTGTAAGCCTCAATAGAACCCTGGTAGTCGCCTAGTCTGTCTTTCACGTTTCCGGATTTGAAATAGGTTTTGGCAGAAGTTTTTTTAGAACGTTTCATCGTTTTGCACCTCATCAACTGAAAAGGGAAGCATGGCGAGGGCCTGTCCCTCGCCCTACGGTGAAAAAAGATCAGCCTGAACCGTAGCGCGGGGGACAGGCCCCCGCGATCGCTGCATGGCGAGGAATTGTCCCTCGCCCTACAGTGAAAAAGATCAGCCTGAACCGTAGCGCGGGGGACAGGCCCCCGCGATCGCTGCATGGCGAGGGACAGGCCCTCGCCCTACGGTAACTGTAAAGGGACAGGTGGCGAGGGACAGACCCTCCTCCTACGGTAAAGGAGAAAGGGAACCATACTGGAACGCGCGCTGCTTATAGAGATGCTCAAACAGATTCCCCTCGTGCGGGCTGTCCCAAGAAATCTGATTCGTCGGGATTGCACCGATATTCAACCTGTCAATTAAGGGGGTTGCGAGGACTTCTGAAATGAGTTTCTCATCATCGGTAATCGCAGTGGCAACTAAAGTCTGCCCGATGGATTTAACCAGTTCTGCCTTCGGCACCTGCACAACGCTGACGAACGGAAAGGGGAATTCGGTATTTGCCAATGGATGCTCGGCATCCTCACACCAGATTACCGTCGGACGGAGGAAGGTGCAGCCATCTAACGCCACCAACCGTTCGCCGGGTGTCATCTCCGTTGCGCCCGATATTTTCAGGTTTGCATCGATAGACGCGGATATGGCTTGGGCGGCTTTCGGATTCGCCCACGCTGCGATTTGCGCTTCGGGATGTTCCAGCGGCTTCGGTTCAATGCGCAATAAACGTTCGGCTACCGCCGCCGCAATCTCTTTTCCGTGTGTGGTTACCCATACCCCGGAAGCATTAATGCATGAGCGTCCGCCGTTTTTGGCAACAGATTCCACGATGATGTCCAGATACTTCTCCCATCCGCCTGCCTGACACTGCGCTTCATCCATGACGATTTTGCTGCGCCCCGGTCCGTGAATTTCAACGCTCGGGGTGTTCACCCATGCGGCAATTGTAGGGCCGCTGCCGAAAAGCATAGCCCTGCCGCAACGGAACAAGATGTCGTTTGCGCCGGCATAATCGGTAGGATAGAAACTGAACGCCTCCGGTGCGCATCCGGCTTTCATAAACGCCTGCGCTATCCGATAGGGTGTCCACGGCTCTTCGCGTCCCGGTTTTAGCACGAGCGGGACTTTCAACGGAATAGCGGGGAGCCAGAGTGAATGCACGCCGGGAGAATTGCTTGGCAACACCGCGCCTAGCGCGTCGGTTTCACAAACATACATCAACGTTCGCCTTTCTTGCGCGCCCCATCCTCGGCCCGCATCAAAAATGCGCATATCCAGGCCTCGCGTCAGCCCGGCTAGCACTGCCTCCATCTCCTCTAAAACAGTCTGAATCTTCCGCATATTTTGGAGACAGAGGGATTCGGGCATCCCTGTCGTGCCGGAGACATGCCGGATATACTCTTCAGGCGATTGCGACGTTCCATGAAGTGGAAGTTCCGCTGTCGTGAAAAGGCGCGCCGCCTCCTTGCACATCGCTATCAATTCCGCAAAGGTGTGGTTTCCAAGCACCTTCTTGTGGCGCGCCGTTTCCGCCAAGTCTTTCGCTATCAACCCGCGGTTGGCTTGGCTCACCTCGGCGAACGGTTCACCGGTTTTGATATGTGATAGGCGGACGGTGTTCAAACTTCTATAGGAACGGCCCGCCCGCAAAAGTGGGATGTGTATCATGATTTCGAGGAAGAAATCGAGACCAGGAGGTCTCTCCTACTTCTTAGTCCTAAACCTCTATCTTCGCTACCCACCCGGAGGCGGCATCGCAATAGAGGAAATCGTCGCCGTAGATGGAGAGTCCATGCGGTTCAGGATGTGCTTCAGGCACCTTAATTTCGTCTAAAATGGTGCCATCCTCCAGATCGAGTTTGGCGATAACCCGGTCGGACGTGTGCGTTACCCAGAGTCCATCTTCTACACGAACGGTCCCGTGTCCTCTGTCATAAGGCAGCGGCAGCGTGTGTTGGACGGACCAGTCGGAAATCCGCACCTTGTGTATCTCCCGATTTTTGAGGGTTTGCACCCAGAGATGACCTTTGTCGTAGTTGTCATATTCTACGCCGTGCGTGCCACCGCCATCAGGCACCGGATACCGCGCGAGGGTTTCGCCGGTAGCAGGATGCACCTTGAAAATCTCGCCTGCACCGGGTTTCGCATCGGTATCTCGGACGGGCCGCCAGCGTTCCCCGGGTCCATTTGCGGCTAACCAGAGGGCACCACCGCCGTATGCCATGCCGCTGGTGTTGGAAGACTCACTCGGTATATCACGGATGAGTTTCGGCACGGTATAGTCCGGATCTGCGCCTATCTCCACTAGCGCGACTCTGTCGGTAATCTGATCGGCAATCCACAGGCCGTCGTCTGTAACCTGAAGCCCATTCGGCACCGCATAAGGTGACCGGAAAAGTTTTTCGATTGTTGTTTTCATATTGATAACCTATCCCTTCACGTAGGGCGAGGGCCTGTCCCTCGCCATTATGAGGGTGTTTCCTAAATCACTCAACGTCGCCGGGGAAACCCGCTCGCATGCGCGTATGGCATCCGAGGGCCCCCGCGCTACGATAAAAAACGCTTCCCCTTCACGTAGGGCGAGGGCCTGTCCCTCGCCATCGTCCGTGCACTCCAATGCTCGCGGGGGACAGGCCCCCGCGCTACGGTGAAAATCAAGACTCACCACCCCTGTAGGTCAGGATCGCCTGATCCTGACCCGTTTGTGATCAGGCGATCACAAACTACAGAGGGGGCCAATGCCTTCCGGTATTCGCCCGCCTTCCAAGGCGGGATAAATACCGAAACGGAAGTTATGAAACACCCTCAAAATGGTTCAGTTTCCGCGCGGCGAATTGGATAGAGGCGACAATGTCCTCCGGCTCCAGATCTGGCATTTCCACCAGAATCTCGTCAAAAGAGAGTCCGGCAGCCAGCAAATCCAAGACATCTGTCACCCGAATTCGCATGCCTCGGATGCAAGGTCGCCCGCCACACTGGCGTGGATTAAAAGTAATTCTGCTCATTGGATTTGACATGTTCGTATTCCGCAATGCGTCCGATGAGGGTTTCTAATCCGCATGCCCCCTTGTTCCATTGCCGCCAAAGGGAGAAAGCCGTTAATAAATTCCTACAACCACGCTCTCCTGAAGTTCGGTGAGCAAGCGCACGTTTTCAACGCCGTCCCACGGGTAACGCGCGATCGGTTTCGCGCGTTCCGCTTCGTCACGTTCAAGAAAGCGCGGCATGAAGAATTCCTTCGTCAATGTCGTTAGCATGACGCGCCCAGTTTCGCCGTAATCGACAGGTTCATCGGGATTCTCCGGGTTTACCAATTCTGTCACGGCGCGCGGTTGCGGCGGATAATAGATAATCGCGTAGTTATCCGCCAGATCGAACGGTTTGCACGCGGCGAGCCCCATCAGTGTATTGCCGTAGGTGGGGACAAAATCGATGCCCGGCACGAGTTCTTCGCGCGCAAAACGGTGGAACTGCGCGTCCATCTCTGTCCCACCGCAGAAAATGCCCTTAATGCCAACCTTATTCAGCGAAATTTTCTCACACAATGCCTCCAGCAGTTTCGGCGTGGTAAAGAGACACTGGACGTTTTCATGCGCCCGGAGGACATTGAGTCCCTGCGCAACAACGTGATTTTTGTAGTCCTCTAAATCCTGATGTTTGCCATACCGCACGAGGCGGTTTACCCAGCGAGGATCCATGTCAACACAGAAGCATATCCCGCCGCGGTGTTGGGCAAGATGTTCAACGGCAAGCCGCAACCGCCGAGGCCCCGTAGGACCGAGCATTAAGAAATCGCTCCCCGGTGGAAATCCATCATCGGACAACATCTCGCTAAACTGCTCATAATCCGTTTGGAAATCGCGGATGTTAATCCGACACTTCGGGATGCCGGTGGAGCCGCCCGTTTCAAAAACGTAAATAGGCTCATTCGCGTAAGCCTTAGGCACCCATCGTCGCACGGGACCGCCGCGCAGCCATTCGTCTTGGAAATGTCCGAGACGTTCCAGGTCTGCGTAGCCGCCAATCTCTTTTCCCGGGTCAAAATCGAGATTTTCGGCGAATTCTAGCCAGAAGGGGCACCCGGTTTTCGGACTGAAGTGCCAGTTGACAATGTCCCTGACATGCGCGTCAAGTTTCGCTTGAGCCTTCGCAATGTTTTGAGAGAGTTCTCGGTTTAAAATGTCCATTTTTCTCCGTGACACGGGCGGATAGAGACAGCCGCCCTTACAGTTCTAAGCCGTTGGCGGAACCTCACGCTGTCTGTGCCACCATGCTCGCGAGGATGCCGAGGATTTTGTCGCACTGCGCGATGGGGTAGACTGCCATGTCAATGAGGAGTTTCTGCGCCTCCAATTTGAGGAAGAGCCACTCTGTTCCTGATGTAACAGTCCCATAGACGCGGGGAATGTCATTTCCTTCTGCTGCGTTAAAGCGTTGTGCGGCAACCATTTCCGCCGCGCACTGCCCGAACCCTTCGGTCAGATTGTCCCTTTTCGCCTCCACGAGAACGATGACAGGTGCCTCCAATTCAAATTGCCATGAGGACAAACTTACGACAAAATCACATACCCCGGTCAGGTCGTTTGCGGCATCAACGTTAAAGTCAATGCCCGAGAAGAGACTGATGCGGCGCTCAAAATGCTCGCGGAGTTCAACGAGAACGTCGGTGACAATCAGTTCTGACTTCGCTTTTTCGGTGCCGATGGCGGCGGCTAACGACACATTTCGCTCCAACTCTGTTATGAGATGTGCACTCGGATTCACCGGGGCGATGCCAGAAAAGAGCCCTTCGGTGTTAACCCTTTCAAGTTGAAACGCTTTCCGTGCTGCCGCTAAGGTAAAGTTGCTGTATGCCATCTGATAACCCTCCGTCCACGGGACTATTTTGGTATAAAACACCGGGGATGCATCGAGACCGGGAGGTCTCTCCTACCCGTCCACGGGACCATTTTGGTATAAAACGGCTATCCGCCTGCCGCTGGGGAAACCTCACGCTGTCTGTGCGACCATGCTCGCGAGGATGCCGAGAAT
This sequence comes from Candidatus Poribacteria bacterium, assembly GCA_965242965.1. Lineage (GTDB taxonomy): Bacteria > Poribacteria > WGA-4E > WGA-4E > WGA-3G > AGPOR5. Next base: position 1,424,911 of record OZ251518.1, read on the forward strand.
TCTGTCGCACCGTTCAATCGTATAGCCCCCCAAATCAATGTAAAGTTTTTGTCTCTCCAATTTGAGGAAAAGCCACTCAACACCTGACGTGATAGCCCCATAGATGCAGGGAATATCGTTGCCTTTTTCGGCATTAAAGCGTTGCGCTGCCACCATCTCCGCCGCGCACTGCCCAAGGCCGCCGATTAGATCTTCCTTTTTCGCCACCACAAGCACGATGACAGGTGCCTTCAGCGAAGATTGCCGTGGCGACAGGCTCACCAAAAAATCACACACGCCAACCAAACTTGCATCGGCATCAACGTTGAAGTCAATCCCAGAGAAGAAACTGATGCGCAGGTCTAACTGCTCGCGAAGTTCGGCGAGGACACCGGCGACAATCAACTCCGACTTTGCTTTCTCGGTGCCGATAGCAATAGCTAACGGGACATGCCGTTCAAGCAGTGTCGTGAAAAAATCACTCGGCGGCATCGGCTCAATATCCGCAAAGACTCTCGCGGTATCAATAACCTCTAAGTGAAACGCTTCTTGCACTGCGTCCAAAGTGAAACTGCTATACGCCATTTTTCGTATCTCGCAATGCGCCCGATTCGGGGTTCTGAGCACCGCAGCCCGTAGGAGAGACCTCCCGGTCTCGATTCTTCCGGTAGGAGAGACCTCCTGGTCTCGAATTCTTCTTCCCCGTAGGAGAGACCTCCCGGTCTCGAATTCTTCCCCGGTAGGAGAGACCTCCCGGTCTCGATGCACCACCCTATCGGGACAAGGATGTCCCTCCTACCGGAAAACCTATCGGGACAAGGATGTCCCTCCTACCGGGGGAGCGAAGTCAAGATCGATGCACTACCCTATCGGGACAAGGATGTCCCGCCTACAGGCTTATCGGGACAAGGATGTCCCTCCTACGGGGAAACCTATCGGGACAAGGATGGCCCTCCTACCAGAAAACCTATCGGGACAAGGATGTCCCTCCTACCCGCCTATTCCGATATTGCAACCAGCGTATTCCGAGTCGCGATGTAAAGCACACCGTCTTTGGCGACAGGTGTCGTATAAACCGCGCTCCCCATGTTGATTTCAGTCAGCACCTGCATGGTTTTCCCTGCCTTCAGAATGACGACATCGCCATCTTCATCGCCGAGGTAGACCTTACCATCCGCTACGAAAGGTGAACCCCAAATCGCCGCGAAAGTATCGTGCGTCCAATAGAGGTCACCGGTGTTGGCATCAAGACAATAGAGGAATCCGCTTAAATCCGAGATGTAGAGCAACCCATCAACAATCGCGGCGGTGGACATAGTGCGGTTGAATTGTTCATCGCCGAAGTGCCAGACAATAGCACTCTCGGTAGTATCGCCGGTTTGCGTCGCGTCAATGCACCAGAGATGCCCGACACCTTCGCCGTGCTCGGGGTCTTGCCCAACACCGATGTAGACATAATTTCCGTAGATGACAGGCGTAGAGATGATATTATTGCGCGTGCCGCGGCCGCCTAATTCCCAGACAGAATCCTTCGGATTGCAGTCAAACTTCCAGATGATTTCCCCGGTCTCCGGCTCAAACGCGTAGACCCAACCGTCGCCGCCGGGAATGATAACCTGCGGCACACCGTTAATCACACCGTAAGCCGGGTTTGACCATTGGCCGTGCAAGATGTTTTCCCCCGGAGATGCATCTTCCCAAACGAGTTCACCTGTGTGTTTATTAAGCGCGATGAAACTCGGCGCGTCGGGTGAAGGAATGTGGATATGCCCCTCATCAACGCCGTTGCTTGTCTCCAAAAAGAGCAGATCTCCCACCACAAGCGGCGAACAAGTGGCGAGATTGTGAGGAAAGACATCCAACTCCTCCATCATATCGTAACTCCAAATGATGTCGGCATCAATCTCACTCGTCTCTGCCTCATCGGTGAAGGGGCCGTCGTTTTCGCCATCGAGGAACGCCTCGGTATCAATACACACCACCTCACAGCGATTGGAAATGTAATAGAGCCTGTCTCCCTCAATAAACGGGGTTGAGCAGACCCCCTGCTGGGGCCAATCGTTCACGCGCCCTGAAGGAAGTTTCGTGTGTGTAGATTGCCACAAGAATTCGCCATCTGATTCCCGAAACGCCATGATAACACCGCGGTCGCGCGTCAGTTTCGGATTGCGAAGTGCCTGGTTGTTCGTGCCGACGAAGACTTTGCCGCCGATAACGAGCGGGCCGGCGTAAGTCTGCGAACCGAGCTCCGCTGTCCATTTGATATTCTCGCCTGTCTCCATGTCCCACGTCTCGGGCAAATTTTTCTCATCCGATACCATGTTCCGGCTGAGTGTGCCACCCCATAGGGCAATCTCTGTCCCAGCGAGAGCGTTAAGAGTTGGAAGGGAGAAAAGTGCCAAAGTCAATAAAATGGATAAGATTCCAACGTAGCTTGGCGAGGGACAGGCCCTCGCCCTACGCAGAGAAACCGCATTAGTTCCGTAGACGTGTAGGAGAGACCTCCCGGTCTCGATGCATCCCCGTAGACGCGGAGAAACCCCATTAATTCCGTAGGCGCGCTCTGAAAGCGCGCACCTCTGTTTTTGCATGATTACCATACCTTTAAATTATCGTAATAGATTTCAGTCGGCGAGTAGCCGTAGATACCAGGGCTGCCTTCACGGTTCGGCCTCGGGTCCTCGGCAACCAGTGTCCAATCTTCAGGTTCAGGCTCCCCAGTGCGCCAGACTTTCCCGCGGATGATTGCCGTGTCGTCAACCACCTCTACCTGCATTTTCATCGTATACCAGACATCGATCTCCCATGGAAAATCGATCGTCTTCGCCATGCGCAGATCGGATGCCCACGAACGGATTTGCAACCGCTGATGCCTCCCCTGCATATCTAACGTGTAGCGATTGGCGATTAAGCCCATGTCTGGCAGTCTGCGCTTGGTTTTCGTGCCCATCAGATCGACCTGGATTGTATAGTCCCTCATCATCGGCGGACCGAGGTAGACGTTTGAACGGTTCAATCCGCGCTGCACAGGCGTTTTGACAAGCACCTTGTTGCTTGCGCTGGAAGTCGGATCCTCTCTGACAAAAAACTTCCCTGTCGCGCCTATCCAGTGAGTTGGGATTTTTTCGAGCGTAATCCCTTCAAAATCCTCTGTCCATGGCATCGCGGGAATGACGCGGATCCTCGCAGTCGCCTTCATCTCTCCAACTTGCGCAGAGACTATACCTGCCTGCGCACCCGCGTTTTTATCCGGAGTGAAACTGGCGGTAGGAGAGACCTCCCAGTCTCGATGCATGCCGGTAGGAGAGACCTCCCGGTCTCGATTACTCTCCCGGTCGCGATTCTCAATAGAACCGGTGAGCCCATCAAGCATCCACGTAACGTCTCCAACATTTTCGGTGCGTTTGCCGCTCGCATCGAAACCGATGACGCGCAGCTGAACCGCCTCACCTGCTGTAACCGATTCCGCTGGCGCGAGCAAGATGGAAACAGCAGGCTCAGCCATTTGCATCGGTTGGCTTGGCGGCAACTCTTTGCTAGCACAACCGAAGAAGCAACCGGCCATCAGGAGAACAGCAAGTCCGTAAACAACTTTCATCATTATTCCATCCTCCCGATACAGTATAGGTATTCTTCTGTGGTAAAATAGATCCGTCCATCAGCCACAGCGGGTGAGCCGTAAATTTCAACGTAGTGTTCGTCATCCTCGGCACGGTTGAGCTGCTGAACGCTCAGCGTCTCGCACGCATCCGCGCCAGGGCGAAGGATGTGGAATTTGCCGTTGACTTCTGTCACATACAACTTTCCATCAGCCCACACCGGTGAACCTTTGCCAACGGTGCCGATGCTGTGCTCCCAGTATAATTCGCCGGTTGCGGCATCAAGGCAGTGCAAGTTCGCGGAGTTATCGGCGATATAGAGCCTTCCGCCGTGCAACGCAGGCGACACATAACCGAAGTTCACGCCATCATATCGCCACACTTCGTGGGTTTGGGTGACATCACCGGTGCCGGTGGCATCGATGCAGACAACGCGCCCCATCGCGGTGGTATCTATATTTTCCTCCCCGTGCGAGGCGTAAACCCTCTTGTTGCGCGCATCAACGACAACGGAGGTGTTAATGCCGCGCAGACTCAGGTTAAAGCCCCAGACCCTCTCCCCGGTCGGCTGTTTCATGGCATAGATGCTGCCATCAGCATTGCCGCCGATGATATAGGATTGTCCATCAATTTCAGCGACAACCGGGGTAGAGTAGGTAGTATCCAGCGGTCTGCCGCCGGGCGTGGCTACCCAGATGAGTTCTCCGGTGCGTTTATCAAAAGCGAAATAGCGATGCCGCGTCGCCGCCTGTTCCCCCCAACTCGCATTGAGATAACTGATAACCACCAGGTCTCCGGCGATAATCGGCGTGTGGATGCGGCCGCCGTAGCCAGAGATGCGGCCATACTCCTCCGTCAGCGAACGAGACCAGACGATTTTTCCATCTCTATCAAAACAGAAAAACAGCCCTTGAACGCCGTGGACATAGACGTTTCCGGTCTCCACATCGCCGGCAGGACTTGCCCATCCGACGCGATTAAAGGAGATAGTCGTATGGAAGACGTTGAATTGATGGTTCCAGAGCAATTCGCCAGTCTTCGCGTCAAAGCAGGCGACGCGTTCCTGTTCCGTGATATCTTGCCCGACGCGCCCGATGACGTAGACGCGTCCGTTCATCACAATCGGCGTGGAACGCCCGATAAAATCCGCCTTCCAGAGAAGGTTCTCTCCCTCGGCAGACCAGGTTGAAACGAGGTTAGTTTCCGGGGAGGTGCCATCTTGATCTGGTCCTCGCCATGTGGGCCATGCATCGGCGTGCGCCGCATTCGTCCCGCACGCGATGATGAGACATAAGATTATATAGCAAATCTGTTTGTGTTGGTTCAAATTTTTATTTTCTCCTCCCTTATTGAATCGTAGCGTGTCTTATTTTTTTAGACGATGCAAACGTCCTAACGTTTAAATCGGTGGCTGGCTAGAGACTATTATCGCATTTTTGGCATTTTTTTGCAAGTTAATTTTAGAAGACAGGCAGAAATCCCCACGCGAAACGTAGGGGTGGGAAAACCTGTCCCTCGCCATCGTTCGCGCAATCCAACCTGCGCGGAGGACAGCACGCCGCCTCCACGCCTGTAGGTCAGGATCGCCTGATCCTGAACTGTTTGTGATCAGGCGATCACAAACGACAGAGAGCACGAAACCCCTCCGTTTCACCGTAGGGCGAGGGCCTGTCCCTCGCCGTGCAACGATCGCGGGGGACAGGCCCCCGCGCTACGATAAGGCAGCAACCCGCCGCTTCACCACCGTTCCGATCTCCAAAAAACCTTGACAAAAAATGCACATTTTGCTAAAATAAAATCACTTTCAACCATTTTTGGCAATTTTTCGCGGGAATTTGACAATTTTCACGAATTTCCGCAAAAAAAACTTGACAATAAAACTGAAATTCGCTAAAATAAGACCAGTTTTAACGGTTTTAGCGAATTTCTCGCAAAAAAATTTGACATTTTTCACGTTTTTGTGTATAATTAATGCAAACGTGGTGATACGCGCGAAAAAATCGCGCCACCGCGAGACCGAAACCGAACAGAGGAACGATACCGTGAACCAGCGAATTGATTATGCCATTGCTAATGAGGTCACCGTAGACCTGCCCGGGCCCCGCGAGATGCCGCACATCCGGTGCACGTCTGGCCCGTTTGTCGCGCCGTCACGACGAGTTCCCGTTCGGCTTAATGCCCAGAGGGGAGGCTCGACCCCCCCTGACACCCACAGGCGTTAAGCAAAGTTTATTCACTTGACAGCGGCGACTTTCGTCGTCTTGTTGTCTTCTACCCCGCACGCATTCTTTGCGTGGCGGGTTCTTTTCGTTGCATTGGGACTGGCCCGATGCATTTCCCTGCCACATTTCTGGTTGCCCCCGTTTCCCTTGTTATTCTCCCTATTTGTCCATACGAGATTTCCGCGCGCCGCTTTTGGTGGTGCGGATTTCTGTTGCTGTCTATTCTTGATGGCGGGCAAATGGAGGAGGATGGGGACCAACAGGATAGCGATGGGATAGTGGTAGGATTTTCACTGAATACCGCGCAGCACCTCCCACCGGAGGAGCCGCGCAACATCTGTCTCATGTGGAATGAGGCAGCAATTTGACAGGAGTATATGATGCCAATTTGCAGAGTGCTTCGCATCACATGCCATGAACAAGAAGATTGGACAGGCGATGATGATGCTTACATAACGATCAATGGCGAAAATTTCTGGGGGCCGAAAAGTATGGATACGGGCCAAACCCGCGAGATTCGCCGCGATTATCAGTTCCGCCGCCGCGCCAGGATAGCCCTGTACGAAGCCGATCTTGACCCCGACGACTTCCTTGGTGAGCAAGTTATCACCCGGGCGGATATCGGCAGCGGGGAACAGGACTTACCCTTCAGAGAGGATGGCGCGAACTACACGATCCGGGTTATCGCGCTCAAGCACCAGGATGAGTAAGCCTGCTGACCCCGGGCCGCGCTTCATGGCGGCTCCGGTGGGGTTTGGATGTTTGAGAGTTGCGGCGGACGCGGGTGTGTCGAATAGTGTCGGCACCCTCCGCCGCAACCAACTTTTATTCTGAGGAGGAATGAACGATGAGCGAAGCTGCCATTTCCAATATGATTACGGAAATTCGCAAAAAGGCAGATCGAGTCAAGCGAGACCTCGGACATGTCCTTGATGGTAACTTTGACAAGGTAAGCAAGGAAACAAAACGGGAATTTGGCGAGATCGCAACGGAAGCTCTGAAGAGGAACGTTCGGGTTGAGATTCCTTTCAACGATCGAGTCACGATTATCGTTCGCCGCAAGAGCGATGGTTCAATCGGTGTTGGTATCAATGCTGAATTCTAGGTGCCGATATCGAAGCACTTTACCGCGATCCAGAAATGCATCTGGAATCAAGCATCGTTTATTGGGCGAGTGCAGCGGACTGCCTAGGTTTCCGCACGGCATGGAAACCCACCGCCGCGGCTTACATCCCTGAGACAGGATAAGAACAGCCGCACCCCGATAGTTTTCCGAGTTATCAACGGAGACTGCTGGACAACAAAACAGTGGCCGCCCGTTGGGAGATATTTTTCACCGAATACCGTGCACACCTCTTATAAAGATTAAGGAATTAAATAGGTTATTTTTCCGCGGGAAAACAGGCGGCTATAGAAATACGCCCTTACGCTCGCTCGGCGCGCAGGCGTTCTGAAAATAACCCCATTAGTTGCTGAAATTCATACGAGGTGTGCTACGGCAAACGAAAAGGAGTTACAACCATGAACCAAGACTTCACCCTATCCTCTCCTACTCAAGGGGCAAAAGCAATAGTCTATTCTGTCAGTTCCGTGCAGTTGTTCCCTATTAAGAGCGATGACGGTTCTGACGCGCTTCTGATTGTTGCCGAAGGCGAAGTGATATCAACGGGATGGACGAATCCGAAACTCCTCCCTTACACGTACACTCAAGAGCCGCCGGATGGCATCTGGGACTTCGTCTTCGCCGCAGACCCACCGCGAGACATTTCGTCTCCCATGTTAACCCCTATCCGGGTGAAACATATCGTGACCGATGTGCCCGAAGGGTTCTGGGGCGTTCGTGTTCGCGCGGCGACGAACAGCGTTGAAACTGCGACGCAATAGGACAGCGGCACCGCGCCCAAGGATATCCTGAAAAGATGGACAGGCACGGTGCCCATCCATACACCACACATGGAAGAGCGCGCTTGCAAACCACGCCTACCATGTTGATTACTGGCACCTCAACCGGCGGCATCCTCGCGCTGGAATTGAGTAGGCGGGAGGGGCCTAAGGGACCACCGCGGTATTCCGCCGCTAACGAAGAAGGAGTGTTTATCATATTGAAACACTTAGCAACGTTCGCGGTTCTTGCAGTCTGTCTTTTTGCTATCGCTACAGACACGATAGGCGAGACCTCGGGGTCTCGATGCTTCCATCGGTTCGCGTAGACATCGCGACCCGGAGCATGCGAAAAACAACAGGAGATTTTTTGATGAAAACGCAATTTACACTGTGCAGCTGGCTCCTTGTCTACCTCTGCTGCGCATTCGGCATCATCGGCATCAACGGTTGTGGTGGTGATGATGATGACGAAGAAGAGGTTGAAGAGGTAAAAGTAGAATTTGTCTCAGCCAGTCCTACACCGGGGAGCACCCTGGCACCCGACGCAACAATTCTCTTAACCTTTAACGGCACTCCGACAGGGGTCAGTGTGAATGAAGGGCAAGCCACGGTCACCGGTAACACCGTGACGCTATCGGGGCCGTTTCGACTTGGAGACCGAGATCTGGTTGTCACGTGGGACGATGGCAGGCAACCTTTCACCTACACCGTCAACGTTGAAACCCCCGAGGGCATGGTGTTCATCCCCGCCGGGGAATTCCAAATGGGCAGCATCGACGATGAAGCATCAAATAACGAACAACCCGTGCATACCGTCCACTTAGACGCATTCTTCATGGACGAATATGAAGTCACCAACTTGGAATACAAGGAATTCCTCTTGGAGAATCCGCGGTGGCAAAAAAGTCGGATTGATAAGCGATTCCACAATGGAGATTACCTCAAACACTGGAGTGGCAATAACTATCCCTCTGGCAAAGCGAACCATCCGGTAACCTATGTGAGTTGGTATGCGGCGATGGCGTATGCGGAATGGGCAGGGAAACGGCTGCCGACAGAGGCGGAATGGGAATACGCCGCACGCGGGGGCGTTGCTGGGAAAAAGTATCCCTCAGGCAAGAACACGATTTCCACCCGCGAGGCCAACTACAAGGGTCATGTCGGGGACACTACAGCTGTCGGACGTTATGCGGCGAACGGCTACAACCTCTACGATATGGCAGGCAATGTCTGGGAATGGTGTCTTGATGAATATGATGCCGATTTCTACTTTGTCTCTCGCAACAGTCGGAATCCGATTTCGGGTGCGCGGACGATCCAATGGATACTTGATAACTTCGCGAGTATCCCGACCAACAGTTCGCGCGTGTTGCGCGGCGGCGGTTGGCCCGGTCCAGCGCCGAATTTGCGCGTCGCCAATCGCAACGACACTACGCCAGCGTACACGGGCTCGTACAGCGGTTTTCGTTGCGCGAGGGCTGTTACACCTTAACGCTTAACCGTTCAACTACCCCGGCCGCGGCGCGCCGCGGCCGGGTCCTCTTAAAAAAGGAGACATCCAAAATGAACCGCAACATCATTTGCATCCTCATCGCACTGATGGTTTTAAGCATCAGTGCAATCCTCATTGCAAACCACGTTGAGGTTATCGCAAAAATCGCAAGCACCTTGAACGGAACGCCCATGACCGTCACACTCGCTGGAGACGCTGACGATACCATTAAGACCCTCGACCTTAAAGAACTCCGGGACAACTGGGCAGACCACGACAGAAAGTTCGTCCGCTTCACAGGCACCGTCGTGTTTGTTCAAAAAGACCCTCGAACAGAAAAAGTCCGACGGTTAACATTGAAAGGAAACACAACCCACGTGTACCCGCTCGATGCACAGGACCTGCTCTTAGCACGGCTGCTGCCCGAAACCTACGAACTCGGAAACACATACGAATTCACAGGACTCCTCATCAGAGACGGAGAACACGCACCCACGCCAAACAGCAGAAACGTGACACTCCGAATCTACGCTGTTCAGGCAAACAATCTGGGAAAAGCCAAATAAGGAGAATGTCTCATGAAACGCAAAACACTTTGCATCCTCATCGCGCTGGCGGTCCTCAGCCTCAGCGCACTCCTCATCGGAGATCCGCCGTGGCTCATCGGAGATGAGCCGTGGCAGGAGATCGCCGATTTTAACATCACTTTTAACAGAGTGCCCATTTCCGTGCTGCTCTATCGACCGGGACACGAACTCGCTTTTGAGGCCATGGACATCCAAGAACTACTGAAGTACTCGGACATCTATGACGGACAGTTCGTCCGCTTCACCGGCACCGTCAATTTTGACTTTACAGATTCCCACGACAAACAGCGTCGGCGGATAGAGTTGTCAAGTTACCCATCGGTGAGTTACTCATTGGCAGGTTACCCAACTGTTAACGTGTATCCGCTCGATTTACCGAATCCCCCCAAAACCTACGAACGCGGACAAAAATACGAATTCACCGGGTTCCTCGTGCGATACGAAGAACACAGGAAGAATCAGCCGCGCGGCGAAACGAAACTCCGCGTCTACGCCTTTGACATTCGGCCCCTCGACGAAAAGGAGAACAAGAAATGAAAATCCAATTCACCCGGCTCTTGTTAGCCCCGCTCCTCGTCAGCCTGCTCTTTGCGCAACCACTGCTGAGTCTCGAGCCACCACTTGTTGAAGGCATGCGGCTCATTCCACCTGGCACATTCCAAATGGGCAGCGACGATGAGGACGCGGACGATGACGAACAGCCCGTGCATACTGTCTACTTGGACGCATTCTTCATGGACATATACGAAGTCACGAACGCACAGTTCAAGACGTTCGTCGACGCAAATCCGCAGTGGTCAAAAGACAACATTGCGGACAAGTTCCACGATGGCCGTTACCTCGCTCACTGGACTGGCACTGACTATCCCCCCGGAAAAGCAGAACATCCGGTGACTTTTGTGAGTTGGTACGCAGCGATGGCGTATGCAGAATGGGCCGGCAAACGACTCCCGACAGAAGCAGAATGGGAATACGCCGCACGCGGCGGACTCGACGGAAAGAAGTATCCCTGGGGCAACACGATTTCCCCCAACGATGCAAACTACGATAGGCATGTCGCTCATCCGACAGCCGTTGGGAATTATCCGCCGAACGGCTATGAGTTATACGACATGGCAGGCAATGTGTGGGAATGGTGTCTGGATAAATACGATGCCGATTTCTACCACGTCACCCTTAACAGTCGGAATCCGGTTTCTGTTTCGGGTGGGCAGCCGCTGGCGTGGCTGCTTGAAAACTTCAAGCAGCTTCAGGGAGACCGCGTGTTGCGCGGCGGCTCGTGGAACAACTTCGCGCAGTTCATGCGTGTCGCTAATCGCAACGGGTTTACACCCACGAACACGATCGACCGCGTCGGTTTTCGTTGCGTGATGGATGCAGTGCTGTTGGAAAACGGTGTTTTAGGTCCGTAGGACCTTAATGTCTATAGCACCGTCGGTACGCATCAAACCGAGGTCCTTTAGGTCCTCAATTCTTCACGGAGTGTCGGCTAGGCATTGCGGGAAACAAGTTATTCTCACATCGGGCTGCAAAGTATCTTCCGGACATTAAGGTCCTAACGGGCCTTGAAAATGGTGACAGGCACGTTTTTCTATAGACATGTAGGACCTAAAGGACCTAAAGAAACGGTTGAGCCAAATACCTCATCATCCTGAAAATCTTGTGAATCTTGCAAATCCTGCTTCAGACACCTGAGCGATCGCGGGGGACAGGCCCCCGCGCTACGGGACTAAGGCACCCTCGCGCTGCCTCGCTACGAAAAAAAGGAGAATCCACATGAACAACCGAACACGTCTTTTCTATTTCTTAACCCTAATCCTGTGCCTCGGGGCGACAGCGATGAACTATGGACAAGCCGTTGCCGAAGAACCCGCAATGGAGATTTCCGCACCCGACAGGATGGTGCTTATCCCCGCCGGGGAATTCCAGATGGGCAGCAACGACGATGAGGCAGACGCGGATGAACAGCCCGTGCATACCGTCCACATTGACGCCTTCTTCATGGATACCTACGAGGTGACAAACGCACAATACAAGGCGTTCATCGACGCAAACCCGCAATGGCAAAAGGACAACATTGAGGACGAATTCCACCGGGGTTTTTACCTCTACTTCTGGGATGGCACTAACTACCCCGCCGGGAAAGCGAACTATCCGGTGACGCAGGTGAGTTGGTATGCCGCCATGGCGTATGCAGAATGGGCCGGCAAGCGGCTGCCAACGGAAGCCGAGTGGGAATATGCCGCCCGCGGTGGGCTTGCGGGACAAAAGTATCCCTGGGGCAATACCATTTCCCCCACTGATGCAAACTACGATGAGAGTGTCGGTGAGGCGACAGCCGTTGGACAGTCCGCGGCGAATGGGTATGGGTTATACGACATGGCGGGGAATGTGTGGGAATGGTGTCTAGATGAATATGATGCCGATGTCTACGCTGCGTATCAGAATAGCCGGAATCCCCTCGCTGGTGGACAGACGCTGCAATGGCTTCTTGAGAACTTCACAAGTATCCATACCAGTAGCGCGCGGGTGTTGCGTGGCGGTTCGTGGCTCAGCGTCGCCCAGGTCTTGCGTGTCTCCAATCGCTTTCTGGAGGCTTCAGATGCAAACCATTACAAAACCTCTTCGCCTTTTCTTGACGGCAGTTTTGTGCGCCGTTTTGATGACAAGCTGCGGAGAAGACGATGAAAAAGAAATCGTTGAACCGGCGGTGTTCAAAAGCACATCACCGCTTGAAGGTGCAGATATCGCCATTGACGAGATAATCACCGTTGAATTTGACAACTCGCCCGAGGGCGTGCGCGTCAGCATAGGACGTGCGATAACCGTCGACAACACGGTGAACATTCGGGGCGGCTTTGACTCGGGTCCCCTCTCCCTAGAAATCTCTTGGGAAAACGGCCCAGGCGGGGATGCAGCGAAAAAGATGCTCTCCTACACCGTCATCGCACCGGATATCGAGTTGGAGGTGCTAATCCCCGCTGGCGAGTTCCAGATGGGCAGCAACAGCGACGATGAAGCAGAGCGAGATGAACAGCCTGTCCATACTGTCTACGTTGACGCGTTCTATATGGATGCTCACGAGGTGACGAACTTGGAGTACCGGCAGTTCCTATTAGAAAACCCATCGTGGCAAAAAACGCGTATTGATGCAAACTTCCACGATGGCGCATACCTCAAAGATTGGGTAGGAAACGAGTTCCCAAGCGGCAAAGGTTACCATCCGGTAACCTACGTGAGTTGGTATGCCGCCATGGCGTATGCGCAATGGGCCGGGAAACGGCTGCCAACCGAGGCCGAGTGGGAATACGCCGCACGCGGCGGCCTAGTCGGAAAAAAGTATCCCTGGGGCGATACCTATGATGCCACTCAGGTGAACCACGGCGGATCCAGCACGACGGTTATCGGGAAGTATCCTGCCAACGGCGGGCTATACGACATGGCTGGGAATGTTGTGGAGTGGTGCCTAGATGGCTACCGTCAGAATTTCTATGCTCAATCGCCGCGTCTGAATCCACTGGCGGGTGAATACACGTTGGAAACGCTTCTGGAGAACTTCGTCAGAATTCCAAATGACCCCGAGGCTTTTCGCGTGGTGCGCGGGGGGACTTGGATCTTTGGTACAGAAGTCCGCCGCGTTTCGGAACGGTGGCTAGCTTCTGCTGGATACTCAGGGGACTATGAAAACAAAGGCGGCATTCTCGGTTTTCGGTGTGTGCGGCCTACGACTAGGTAATCCCCTTCCACTTCCGGAGCCCAAGTTCGCCTGAGCCCGAATTTGCGTGTGTTCTCATGAAAATTGTGAAGTATGTCGCGGCAGAAAACAACTGATTTTATCGGATAGACGCAAAACAATACCGTGCGGTACGGGGTGGAAACGGGCATGCAGGAAAGCCCGCAGCCGTAAACCAAGTCCACCGCACGCGTTCTCGATTTGATAGGTATCACTTCTAAATTATCTGAACGTTTTCATCTATAAACGGAGGAATCTCATGAAAAGATTAACGGCCTACGCCGCTTCATTGATTCTCTTTTTTCTCGCGTTTGCCCAATTTGTGCAGGCGCAAGGCATCGTTGTCACGCGCCCACCGAACATCCCACAAGTGGAGCCGCTTACGCTTGAACACCACTATGTGAGTGTCTCAATCGACAACCAACTCGCCGTGACGAAGATCGACCAGGTTTTTGCAAACCCGAACGACTTGCAGCTGGAAGGCACCTATCTCTTCCCACTTGCCGATGATGTTGCCGTTTCAGACTTCGTGCTTTACATCGATGGCAAGCCCGTTACGGCGGCACTGCTTCAGAAGGACGAGGCGCGGGATGTCTACGAAGGCATCGTCCGTGCATCGCAAGATCCAGCACTGCTGGAATATGTCGGCCGCGGTGTATTTCAAGCACGGGTGTTTCCCATCCCGCCAAACGGGGAAAGACGCATCCAATTGGAATATGCACAGATTCTCAAAACCGATGCAGAACTCGCAAAGTATACTTACCCTTTGCGAACAGAAAAATTCACCCCGAATCCTGTCGGGAACGTTGCTGTCTCTTTGGAAATTGAGAGCCCGCATCCGCTCACAACCATCTACTCGCCCTCGCACAACGTCGCAATTCGCCGGGAGCACGCGAGGCACGCGAGTGTCAGTTATGAGGGTGCAAATGTCTCAGCACCCCGCGATTTCGTCTGTTACTATTCGGTTTCAGACAAAGATGTCAGCATGAGTCTCCTCACCCACCGCGGCACGCCGGACGCGGCTGGGTATTTCCTGCTCCTCATCTCGCCGAAATACGATGTGAAGAAAACCGACATCCTTGAAAAGGATTTCATCTTCGTGCTGGACCGGTCGGGCAGCATGGAGGGTGAAAAGATTGAGCAGGCTAAGGCGGCACTCCGCTTCTGCATGCGTAATCTGAACGATGGAGACCGGTTTAACCTCATCTCGTTCCATACGGATGTTGAACCTTTCTCCGAGAAACTGGTTCCAGTAAAGGACAAACGTGAGGAGGCACTCGCGTTCATCAGCCACATTGATGCCCAGGGCGGTACCAACATCAACGATGCCCTTCTGACAGCCCTCGCAGCCGAGCCTGATGCAGCGCGGCCGCGTATTCTTGTTTTCTTGACAGACGGTGAACCTACGTCCGGTGAAACGGAGCCGGTGCGCATCCTCAAAAACGTTTCGGATGCCAACCACAGACAGGGAAGACAGGCACGCATTTTTGTCTTCGGTGTAGGTGGCGATGTCAACGTTCAGCTGCTTGATAAAATCGCGGAACAAAATGGCGGCACACGTCAGTATGTTTCCCCACAGGAAAACCTTGAAATTGCTGTCACATCATTTTTTTCAAAAGTGAATGAGCCGGTGCTCGCCAATCTTGCACTAGATATGGGGCATATCCAGACAAAAAGTCTGTATCCCCGGCGGCTCCCAGATCTGTTTCGGGGTTCTCAATTAACGGTGCTTGGCCGGTTCGAGACTGCTGGTGACACGCTGCTGACATTGATAGGGGATATCGGCGGCGAAAAGCAGGAATTCTCCAACACCGGACAGTTTCCTGAGCATCAGTCCGAGCACGGGTTTCTGCCGCAGCTGTGGGCGCAACGCAAAGTGGCGTATCTCGTTGATGAAGTCCGGCTGAACGGCGAAAACGAAGAACTCGTCAACGAAATTGTTCGCCTCAGCAAAAAATACGGGATTATGACTCCCTACACCTCATTTCTCGTTACCGAAGAGGAGCAACATCTCCGTTTTGAGTTAGGCAAGCGTTTAGGCGCGCCGTCTCCCCAACGTTCATCCGCTTTACAAGAACTCAAACTGGGCACTACAGAAACCGAGAGCGCGGTATCAGTGAAGCGGATCAAAAACAAGACCTTCCATCGCCGCGAAGGGGTCTGGACAGATAGCGAACACGACGAGGAAACGGAAACAGAGAAGATTATCTTCGGCAGCGACGCGTATTTTGATCTGATTGCGACAGAATTGGAACTGAGCCATTATCTCGCAATTGGGAAGCAGGTTATTGTCTGTTATAAGGACACGTGCTACGAAATCCTGCCGATGGTGGAGTCACCTCCAACCACGCCTATGGAGAAAGCTGCGGGAACATACACGCTTGTCTCCATGGATACGCACCTTGGTGGAGAATCTGTGACGCTCTTCCCGCCTGAAGTGAGCGGCACCATAACCTTGCAACCGGGCGGTGGTTCATGGCAGATTGACCTTACTCTGTTCGGAAAACCCATAGCGGAAAGCTCGGGCCCCTCTTGGGAGGTAGTCGATGACGCTGTTCATCTCTACCTCATTGACGGATCCGTCCGCATTCTCAATTGGACAGATAACGAGTTGAGTGGGATAGCCGGGGAGTCTACCGATAATCCTCTCGCAATGGTCTGGAAGAAACAGCCAACAGTCGAACCACAGCCTAAGGCTATGGAGAAAGCTGCGGGAACATACACGCTTGTCTTTGTTAAGTTTGGCGAAGAATCTATGATGGCCTTCCCACCCGACGTGAGCGGTACCATGTCCTTGGAACCGGGCGGCGGTTCATGGCAGATGACCCTGGCTGTGTCCAGTGGAGAATCTATGGAGGGCTCAGGGCCTTCTTGGGAGGCAGTTGGTGACGCTGTTCACCTGCACGTCGTTGACTTGCCCAAACGCACGTTCAATTGGACAATTACAAACCATCTCCGAGGAGAGTTCGTAAGTCCCAACGGTCTTCCTATCACAATGACTTGGAAGAAAGAATAGCAACCCGGCCGGGAGAAGCAACACGCTTCTCCCGGCAACAACTAAAAACGAAATACTTTCTCACCAGCGCATGCATCCATCCCTCATTATCGCAATCTGAATTAATAGCGGGTGTTTCATATCTCAATGGAACCTCCCGGTAGGAGAGACCTCCCAGTCTCGATGCAATAGGGCGGCGCGCCTCCCGGGGTCGCGGCGGCAGAAAGCATCCCTTCATCGTAGGGCGAGGGCCCTCGGATGCCACACGCGCAGGCGAGCGGGTTCCCCGCGCTTGCGTTCGCGCAAGCCAACCCGCGCGGAGGACAGGCCCCCGCGCTACAGGAGGGCGGCGGAAACCGCCCGGCGAAACGTAGGGCGAGGGACAGGCACTCGCTATGCCAATAATGAGAGATGTCTCCGGTCTTTAGGTCTGGAAGACCTTAATGTCTATAGTTCCTCGCAACGCGAAGACTCTTAAGGTCTGTAGGACCTTAATGTGCAGCCGCACCGCGTGGCTTACGGCCTATTTAAGTCCTAACGGAACTTGAAAACGGGCCGACATGTGTTTCTATAGACATGCAGGACCTAAAGGACCTAAAGAAGCGGGCCTTTGCAAAAACGGCCGCACCAATCACAACGGAGATAATCCTGAAAATCCTATAATCTTGAAAATCCTGCTTCAGACAACTAGAGGCATCGCGGGGGACAGGCCCCCGCGCTACGGGCCCTAAAAGCGTTCCTTCAAATCGTAGGGCTTGGGCCCTCGCATGCCACCCGCGCCTGCGAGCGGGTTTCCCTCGCCATCGTTCGCGCGACCCAACCCGCGCGAAGCGAACACATTCGCTTTTTTCTATAAAAAAAGAGACAAATATGATATACTGATACCATGATTGAAGTCCTCAATTACCCTCTCACTCAAATTCCCTCGGGTCCGTTTACGATGGGCACTCTCCCTACCGGATTACGCAAGACAGACCCGGAGGAACCGCAACGCAGCGTCACTCTCGATGCTTACGCCATCGGCACCTACCACGTCACGAACGCGCAATATGCGCAATTCGTTGAGGATACCGATTATCCCGCGCCGCTGTTTTGGGGAGACGAACGTTTCAACGGCGCAGCGTGTCCTGTCGTCGGCATCAGCTGGCACGATGCGGAGAACTTCTTGGAATGGCTTTGTGCAATCACGGGAGCGGCATATCGCTTGCCGACAGAAGCGGAGTGGGAAAAGGCGGCTCGCGGCACCGATGCCCGCGAATACCCATGGGGAAACGACTGGATTCTCGGAAAGGCAAATACCTCAGAGGCGCGACTGAAACGTTTAACCCCGGTCGGCAGCTATCCGGAAGGGGTCAGTCCCTACGGTTGCCATGACATGGCAGGCAATGCATACTCTTGGTGCAGCGACTGGTTTCACGCGCAAACTTACCAATACTCTCCAAATGAAAATCCGCAGGGAGCGGTTGAAGGACGGAGGAAAGTTATCAGAGGCGGTTCGTGGGTGGCGCGCGGGAAATTTGCTGCGCGATGTGCAAACCGCGCCGCTTATGAACCCATCCGCGCCGTGCATAACGTGAGTTTCAGAATCGCAATAGACAACCCAGGCTAAAAGGTGCCGGTAGGAGGGACATCCTTGTCCCGATACTAGAACGCATCGCGCAGGACAAAAATATGAAGAAAAAAGACTACCCTCACTTCCAAACTGCGCTGTTGGAATGGTTCAAAACTTACCAGCGCGAAATGCCGTGGCGGAACACTCGCAACGCTTACTATATCTGGGTATCGGAGGTGATGCTACAGCAGACGCAGGTCAAGAAAGTGATGGAATACTATCAGAAATTCATTGATAGGTTTCCCACCGTTCAGCATCTGGCAGAAGCGGAACTGCAAACCGTGCTGAAACTCTGGGAAGGATTGGGCTACTATACGAGAGCCCGAAACCTCCACAAAGCGGCGAAAATTATCGTAGCAGAATTGGATGGAAAAATCCCGAACGACTACGCCGATTTCAGGAAACTGCCGGGTGTCGGAGATTATAGTGCCGCCGCCGTGCAAAGCATCGCCTTTAACGCGCCGTATGCTGCCGTAGATGGGAACGTCAAACGCGTTCTGGCGCGCCTGTTTTACATGAAAAACCCCATCAACGATTCTGCCTCAACGAAGCAATTTCAGGAAAAGGCGGATGCACTGCTCGCGGCAGAGGCACCGGGAGATTTCAATCAAGCGATGATGGAATTGGGGGCAACAGTCTGCCGCCCACAATCTCCAACCTGCATTGTGTGTCCGGTGCATTCGTTCTGTCAAGCGTTCCAAACGGCGCGCCAAGACGAGGTGCCTGTCCGCCGGAAATCCAAACCGATACCGGAATATCATCTCGCTGTCGGCGTTATCCACAAAGTAGGCACCGCCGGAGTTTTGGCGGAATCATCGGCGGAGCCACAAGGCGAAATGTTGATAACGCAGCGGCCTTTAGACGGTTTGCTCGGGGGGCTTTGGGAATTTCCGGGCGGAAGACTCGCCGAGGGAGAAACCGCCGAAGATGCCTGCCGCCGAAACATCGCTGAGACAGTCAACCTCTCCGTTGACAATCTGACATACCTCACCCGCGTACGGCACGCTTTCACCCACTTCAAAATTGTCGTTGATGTCTTCCAATGCGATTATCTAGCAGGTGAGGTTGCGTTGAACGGGCCGATAGACGCAAAGTGGATTCGGTTTGAGGAAATTGAGGAATATCCGTTCCCGCGCTCAAATCATAAATTTATTCCGATGTTGAAGGAAAGAAACGGATGATGCCGGTAGGAGAGACCTCCCGGTCTCGATGCAATAGGGCTCGCCATCATCCGCGTACTCCAACGATCGCGGGGGACAGGCCCCCGCGCTACGGGAAAAAACGCCCCTCATCGTAGGGCGAGGGCCTGTCCCTCGCCATCGCTCGCGCTAGGGAAAAACGTCTCTTGTTCTCTTAGGTCCTTTAGGTCCTTAATGTCTATAGCCTGCGCGCCCGCGAAGAACGCTAAGGTCCTTTAGGTCCTTAATGTGTTTTGATGTGCCGTGTGTTTTCCCATTAAGGACCTAAAGGACCTTGAAAACGGGCAGATACGTTTTTCTATAGACATTAAGGTCCTAACGGACCTAAAACGCTACCGCTTGACGATGGAGATCGCGGGGGACAGGCCCCCGCGCTACGGAAAAAACGGCGTGCGTACCGTAGGGCGAGGGCCCTCGCATGCCACACGCGCATCCGAGCGGGTTTCCCTCGCCATCGTTCGCGCGCAAGGTTCTGTAGGTCAGGATCGCCAGATCCTGAACCGTTTGTGATCAGGCGATCACAAACTACAGCGGAGAAAACACACATCGGGACGTTAGAGATCGCGGGGGACAGGCCCCCGCGCTACGATAAAAAACGGCGTGCGTTACCGTAGGGCGAGGGCCTGTCCCTCGCCATGCCTCGGTCCACCGAACGATCGCGGGGGACAGGCCCCCGCGCTATGATAAAAACGTCCCCTCACCGTAGGGCGAGGGCCTGTCCCTCGCCATGCCTCGGTCCACCGAACGATCGCGGGGGACAGGCCCCCGCGCTACGGAAAAAAACGGCACGTCATCGTAGGGCGAGGGCCTGTCCCTCGCCATCGTCCTCCTACCAATTACTGAAAACCGAACCGCTCTTCATATTTCTCCCACACTTCATCGGGGATAGGCGTGCTTGCGGCGCGGACATTCGCTTCCAACTGCTCAACGTTCAGATTGCCGATGTTATTGCCGTGGATGCGCTCTTCGCGTAGACAGAACTGAAGCGCGAGCTGGAGCAGATTCACATCTTCTTGGAGGCACCACTGCCAGATTTCACGTGCGCGAGGCACATCGCCATCGTTGCGCCAACGTCCCCGCGCAATCTCGGCATCAATATCCACCCCGGTCAGGATGCCACGCAGGATGGACCAGCCGTTCATCACACCGATATCCGCTTCGGCGGCGACAGGGAGGATCTCATCAACAGCTGTCTGCCGAACAAGATTGTAGTCGTTGAAGCACAAAATAAGATCGACATCGCCGGTGGCCATCGCCTTCAGATGGAAATCGTGCGGACGCATCCCGTAGCCGAGGAAGTGGACTAAGCCGCGCGCTTTGCACTGCAGCAGCCCATCCAACGTTCCCCCTTTCTCTAGCGTCGGATCGATTTCACCCGGGTCGTGAATAAGCATGCCGTCTAAGTAGTCCGTGCCGAGTAATTCCAGCTGATCTTCCAGATCTGCAATTGCGCGGTCGGCTGAATAATCCGGTCTGCCCTGGCCGTAGCCTCCCCATTTCGCCGCGGAATGGCAGCAGAGTCTTGCGGTAATGATGACATCTTCGCGCGGGATTTCCTTGAGTGCCAATCCGAGTTTCCGCATCGAGTCGCCGTAACAGCGCGCGCAATCGAAATGGTTCACACCGATAGATACGGCGTGTTTGACAAGTGCAACGGCATCCTCATCAGAAACGAACCCGAAGTTGTTGCCAAACCCCTGCGTGCCAAACGGAATAACCGGGATGCTCAATTCGGTTCTCCCTAAACGCCGTCGAGGGAGTGTGGGTAAAGTCTGATGTGTCATGAGATTCCTCCACATTTTGCCGATAGGCGCGGTTTGACACCGCGCCTACAGGGTTCGTTTTTAGTATTTATCCGAACCTTCCAAGGGCAACGGGACTGCCCAGATGTTCCTGAACTTCACGAGGTTACCGTGGTCTTGGAGCAACAGCGGACCTGGTTCTCCAACGCCGCCGCCGAGGTTCGCGACAGTTGCGCTGGACAAGATGACGTTGTTGAGGATGACGAGGCCGTTCTGTAGCGCGGTCACGCGCGTGTTTTCAACGATTTCGCCTTCATCGTTGAGGCGCGGGGCGCGGAAAATGACATCGTAGGACTGCCATTCCAACGGCGGTTTGCAGGCGTTGACAAGCGGCGCGAACTGGTTGTAAATCGCACCGCAATCGCCCATGCCCGGCACCTCAATCCCGTATGAATCCAAGACCTGGATTTCATACCGGCCTTGCAGGAACACACCGCTGTTGCCCTTGGCTTGTCCGGTGGCATCAGGCATATCGGGTGTCATAAATTCAAGGTGCAGGAAATGGTCGGTAAACCGTTCGGTTGTCATAATATCGCCGGTGCGCGGGACGACAGCCATTACGCCGTCTTCCACTGCCCAGCCGGGCGCGCCGCCATCTCGGGCCGTCCAATTGCTCAAATCATTGCCGTTAAAGAGGACTACGGCGGATTCGGGTGGTGTATGAATCATCGTTTTTCCTTTCGGATGCTAAAAATTTCCTTTCATTCTAACGCTATTCGTTTTTTTTGTCAAATGGGTTGATTTTTATCGGGAAATGCGTTATTATATTGAAGGTGTTTCATATCTTGATACGTTCGGTAGGAGAGACCTTCTAGTCTCAATGCTGCACTGGTAGGAGAGACTTCCCGGTCTCGGTGCTGCACTGGTAGGAGAGACCTCCTGGTCTCGATGTTCCCGTAGCGCGTGGGACAGGCCCACGCGTTGTCCAGCGTCACGTTATGTTTTTAGGTCCTTTAGGACCTACATGTCTATAGATACACGTGTCAGCCCACGTCAAGGTTCTTTAGGTCATTAATAAAAAACACGCGGCCTCTCAAAGTCTATTAAGGACCTAAAGGACCTTAGCGTTCTTCGCGGGCGCGCGTGCTATAGACATTAAGGACCTAAAGGACCTAAGAGACGTTTTTTCATCGTAGTGCGGGGGCCTGTCCCCCGCGATGGTTGGATTGCGCGAGGCATGGCGAGGGACAGGCCCTCGCCCTACGACGAAGGGAAGGCGTTATTTTTTCTAGCGCGGGGGCCCCTCGGATGCCATCCGCGCATCCGAGCGGGTTTCCCCCGCGATGGTTGGATTGCGCGAGGCATGGCGAGGGACAGGCCCTCGCCCTACGATGAAGGGGGCTTTCTGCCGCCGCGCCCCCGGTAGGCGCGCTGCCCTATTGCATCGAGACCGGGAGGTCTCTCCTACGGAAAGGTGTACGTTGAGACAAGGCGGGTGTCCATTGAGACCGGGAGGACGCGCCGTTTTCTTTTTCCGGAAATTTTTGATAGCCCGGCGTAAATCGGTGAGAAACAGAGATGGACACGCTTCAAGGTATTCTCGAACGCATCGTTTTTGAAAACCCCGACAACGGCTATACCGTCGGCAGATTTTCCGCGCGCGGGCACCCGGAACTCGTCACCGTTGTCGGCAATCTCGTCTCCGTGAATCCCGGCGAAAGTCTGATCTTGCAAGGCACGTGGGTAGATACCGCCCGATACGGCAGACAATTCAAAATCGAACGCTACGAGACCATCTTGCCTGCTAATATCATGGGGTTGAGGAAATACTTGGGTTCTGGGCTGATTAAAGGCATCGGCCCAAAAATGGCGGCGCGGATTGTCAACAAGTTCGGCATGGATACGATGGATGTCATTGAGCAGGCTCCGGAAAAACTGGCACGTATCCCCGGCATCGGTAGGAAGCGCGTCACGATGATTCGGCAGGCGTGGGACGCACAGCGCGAGATTAAAAATGTGATGCTCTTCTTGCAATCGCACGATGTCAGCACGGCGCACGCCGCCAAGATTTACAAAACCTACGAGAATGACGCGATTCCGGTCGTCACCGAAAACCCGTATCGTCTCGCCGACGACATTTACGGCATCGGGTTTGTCACGGCGGATACCATCGCACAGAAACTTGGCATGGAGAAGGACGCGCCGCAACGCGTGCAGGCAGGCATCAAATACGTGCTGAGTCAAAAAGCAGATGAAGGACACGTCTTCCAACATCGCGCGGAACTGATTGAAGCGTGCCAAGAAATTCTGGCGCAGGAACCAGAAGCAATCGAGGCTGGCATCCTCGCGCTTGCTGAAAAAGAAGAAATTATCCTACCTGTCTATAGTATTGAACAGCCTTCTCAGGAAATAGGGGAATTGGTTATCCCCATTGTTGAGGAGGAGTCACAAACCGCGCCTCCCGCCGCGGATACCGATGCTATCTACCTCGCGCCTTTCTATTATGCCGAACTAGGAGTCGCGAACCAGTTTTCGCGCCTGCTATCTAGCCGGAACCGCGAACGCAGTTCGCCGCTAAATATTGACGCGTCTTTGCGGCAGTTAGAAGCGGAGATGCGCATCCGTTTCGCGCCACAGCAACGCGAGGCGATTCACACCGCGCTCTCGGAACAAGCGATGATTCTCACAGGCGGACCCGGCACCGGTAAAACGACTACCACCGTCGGCATGATTCGGCTGTTTGAAGCGGAAGGGAGACGCATCGCCTTGACAGCCCCGACCGGGCGCGCCGCCAAACGGCTCAGCGAAACAACCGGACGCGAGGCAAAGACAATACATCGCCTGCTGGAATTCTCGCCGCAAGAAAACGGCTTTAAACGGAATCGGCGCAATCCGCTGGAAGCAGACGTGGTGATTGTCGATGAGATGTCCATGGTAGATATGGTTTTGATGAACCGGTTTATGCAGGCGATTCGTCTCGGCGCAACCCTCATCCTGATTGGTGATACGGACCAGCTGCCCTCTGTCGGCGCGGGAAATGTGTTGCGTTCGCTCATCGATTCGGGAAAGATACCGGTGATTAAACTGACAGAGATTTTCCGCCAAGCGCAGCAGAGCATGATTGTGACGAACGCGCATCGGATTAACACGGGAGAATTGCCGCAGCTCACCGGTCCCGCGGATAGGAACTTCTTTTTTATTGAGGAGACAGAACCGGAGGCGGCGGCAGAACTCATCTGCTCGCTCATCTCGGAACGTTTACCGCGGCACTACAATTACCATCCGATGGACGACATTCAGCTGCTGTGCCCGATGCGGCGCGGTGTCCTCGGTTCTGAAAACCTTAACAAACGGCTTCAAGAGGTGTTGAACCCCGGAGGTGGGACTTCAAGTCCCGAAGCCATCCGTGGCTGGCAAGCATTCCGTGTCGGCGACAAAGTGATGCAAGTCCGCAACAACTACGACTACGAGGTGTTCAACGGCGACATCGGCAGGATTATCGGCATCAATTCAGTAGATAAGAAGGTCCGCGTCCAATTCCCAGATAAACGGGTGGATTACGACATGGCAGACTTGGGCGAACTCGTCTTGGCGTATGCGACGACTATCCACAAAGCGCAAGGCAGTGAATACCCGGCAGTGGTGATTCCGTTGCACACGCAGCACTACCTCATGTTGCAACGGAATCTACTTTACACCGGCATCACTCGTGCGAAGGAGCGAGTCGTGATCGTCGGCACGAAACAAGCACTCGGTTTGTGTATCCGCAACAATCAGGTGATGGAACGTAATAGTTATCTTGCGGAACGGATGCAATTGGAATTGTAAGCGAGAGCTGCGCGATGCCCATTACTTCTCCGCTTTAGCGCGAACCGACGGTGATGTTAACTTTGGCGAGTCTTTTCTGGGTTGCGTCTCGGCAAACGTGTATTCGCCGGATTGGCGCAAGTTGCTTTCCAATGTTTGGCAATATGCAGCCAATAGGCTGACATCGTGCCCGAATTCTGCCGAAATTTCGTGTCGAATTTTGCGAATGTCCTTCACTTCTTTGCAGGCGAGAATTGTTTCTTTTTCCATTTTAAGGCATCCCTCCCAAAGAGTCAAGAGGTGTCGTTAATTCTGGCGTGGGTAAGCCAAATTCACGATTAATCTGAAGAATCAAACCTAACTTATTAGGATTGGCAAGGTGCAGACAATTCCATGTGAGAATCACGTCTACCTCATGAAACGAGGCAACTGCCAAGTGAAGCGCATCACCTGTTGGGTCTTGAGGCATTATCCCCCTCCCAATATAAGTTTGCGCAATCTGAATAATTTCCACAGTGATCGGCAACATCTCAACGGATTTGAGCAAGTTAATCCTATCTTGCGTCGCCGCGCTTTGCCCGCGTCTGAGCTCCAAAATGGTAGTCGCACTTGATGTGAGGATAAAGCGATTCGCGTATACACTCCACCACTGACGCGTCAACCTTTTTCGAGTAAGAGCGGCTTCGCTAGTCCGCAAAGTGTAATAGTTACTGGGAATTGATGTCTCAATGTATATACGTTTTCGCATGGTTGCAACAAATTATACCTTAAAAAAATTTAATTGTCAAATCCAGTGCCATCTCGTCCAGAACTATTTAGTTGAGGGTGTTTCATAAATACCGATAGAAAAACGAGGGAGGACCGCGCATCGGGCTCACTCTGTAGTTCGGGATCGCCCGATCCCGAACAGGTCAGGATCAGGCGATCCTGACCTACAGGGGTGACGAGGTCTGCGAGCAAAACGCATGGCGAGGGAAACCCGCTCGCATGCGCGTGTGGAAACCTGCGAGGGACAGGCCCTCGTTCTACGGTGAAGTGCCGTTTTTTCACCGTAGCGCGGGGGCCTGTCCCCCGCGATCGTTGGAGTGCGCGAGCGATGGCGAGGGAAACCTCGCATGCGCGTGTGGCATCCGAGGGCCCAAGCCCTACGATGAAGGGGCCCTATTGCATCGAGACCGGGAGGTCTCTCCTACACGGATTTATGAACCACCCTCCGTTAAACTCACCTAAGACTTTTGACAAAAAACACTTTTTTTGGTATCATTTTTCCCATAAGGAGAATTAACAATGCTAATCATGCCTGAAATGAATAGCCTCCACTACGGCGATAACCTCCATATCATGCGCACATGGCGCGAGGGATGGGTAGACATCGCTTACGCGGATCCGCCGTTTAACAGCAAGGCGAACTATAACCAACTCTATCGCGTTGAAACCGAGACAAACCAAGGCACCCGCTCCGCCTCCCTCAAAGCGTTTGAGGATACATGGACATGGGGCGCGCCCGCGGTTGAACGCATTGAACGCATTAAAAATGCCCCGGCGCATCCCGCCTATAAAGCCATCACCGCGCTTCATATCCTCCTCGGAGACAGCGGCATGATGGCATATCTCAGTTATATGGCGGAACGCCTCGTCGAAATCCATCGCCTCCTCAAACCCACAGGAAGTCTCTATCTCCATTGCGATAACACCGCGGGAGCGCATCTCCAGATTTTGTTGGACGACATCTTCGGTCCCAAGCAGTTTCGGAATGCGATTCGATGGTGCTATTCCAACAGCGGCCGTTCAAAACGGTTCTTCGTCAAGAAGCACGATACCATCCTCCTCTACACCAAAACCGACGCGGCGTATTGGGGAGATTACCGGATACCGATTAGCGACGAATATCTGGAAAGTCATTATCGGCATGTTGACGAACAAGGACGCAGATGCCGCGTTCGCGTTGACGCAGGGCAAACGCGAGTCTACTATCCCGAAGAGGGAATGACGTGCAACGATTGGTGGACAGATATTCCATCACTGAACTCTGTCGCGAAGGAGCGGCTGGGATATCCGACACAGAAGCCGGTCGCGCTGTTAGAACGCATCATTGCGGCCTCATCGAGAGAGGGAGACATTGTGCTAGATCCGTTTTGTGGCTGCGGCACGACAGTCGTCGCGGCGGATACCCTGAAGCGGCAGTGGGTTGGCGTGGACATCAACCCGATTGCGCTGGATATTATCAAGACGCATCGGTTTCCGGGACGTGACATTCCTATCACGGGCATCCCTGCGGATTTTGCGAGTGCGGAACGGCTAGCACAGGAAAATCGTCGTCATTTTGAGATATGGGCTATCGGCTGCGTGCCGGGCCTCGCGCCGAACGAACGCGGCGGTGCCGATGGCGGGATTGACGGTGTCGGCAACACCGTCGAGAAACCGGGGGATGGTTTCAAACCGCTGGTGCTTGCGCAAGTGAAGAGCGGCAAGTTTTCGCTGAGCCATCTCCGCGATTTTCTGCACGTGATAGAACGAGAGAAGGCCGCCCTGGGGATTTACCTGACGCTGTTTCCGGTGACATCTCCGAGCGCGGCGGCAGAGATAGCCAACAAAGGCACGGTTATTATCGGCACGGAGACGTTTCCGCGTGTGCAATGCTATTCAATGTCGGAGCATTTTGATGGGCAGCGCGGCAGGTTGCAGTTGCCGCAGTTGACAGATCCGTATACGGGAAAGCCGTTGCAAAATTTGTTGTGGTAGTCGCTGAGATCCAATTCAATGCGGCAGAAATCCCCCCTTCATCGTAGGGCGAGGGCCTGTCCCTCGCCGTGCCTCGGTCAGCACGGGAAACGGCCTTGGACGGCGGGTGGTTTTCGCGCGGGTCGGGTGCTCGCGGGGGACAGGCCCCCGCGCTACGGGCCGGGAAAGGGTTTTAGGTCCGTAGGACCTTAATGTCTATAGTTCGCGCGGACCGCCAAGTCCTCAAGGTCTTTTAGGACCTTAATGTTTTCTGCGGCGGTGCATCTGCTGCAGATTAAGGACCTAAAGGACCTTCGCGTTTTTTTCGGTCGGCGGGTGACTATAGACATGCAGGACCTAAAGGACCTGAAGAGATGTTTTCATGGGTGCGCTCGCGGGGGACAGGCCCCCGCGCTACGGTTTGCAAGGCCGCCTCCGTTTCACCGTAGGGCGAGGGACGGGCCCTCGCCGTGCCATCGGGTACACGAGAGATCGCGGGGGACAGGCCCCCGCGCTACGGGCCCGGAAAGGGTTCTCCTCGTCATGCGCCGTTCAGAATCAGGTGCTCCCGAACTACAGTCTCTTATAGGTCCGTAGGACCTTAATGTCTATAGTTCGCGCAGGCCGCCAAGTTTCTCAAGGTCCGTAGGACCTTAATGTTTTCTGCGGCGGTGCATTTGCTGCCTATTAAGGACCTAAAGGACCTTAGTTTTTTTCTGTCGGCGAGGTTCTATAGACATGCAGGACCTAAAGGACCTGAAGAGATGTTTTCACAGGCGAGATCGCGGGGGACAGGCCCCCGCGCTACGGTGAAAAAACGGCGTGCGTTACCGTAGGGCGTGGGCCCTCGCAGGTTTCTACACGCGCATGCGAGTAGGATTCCCTCGCCCAGGCCCTGTAGGTCAGGATCGCCTGATCCTGACCTGTTTGTGATCAGGCGATCACAAACTACAGAGAGAACGAAAGAAACGCCACTTGCCGATGGAGATCGCGGGGGACAGGCCCCCGCGCTACGGTGAAAAAAACGGCGTGCGTTCCCGTAGGGCGAGGGCCTGTCCCTCGCCATCGTTCGTGCTACGGGAACATCGAGACCGGGAGGTCTCTTCTACCGGGGAAGCGGATGTCTATATCCGTTCCTCATGAAAGGCTTCTCATGCCTGAATCATCGCCCGGAAGTTCTTGGTAAATTCGCAGCTGCGCTTGATGCTCGCCACGTCCTCCATCTTATATTGGACGACGAGGGGACCCGCGAAGCCAATCTCTTTCAAGCCGCGCGCAAACGTCTCAAAATCAAACACACCGCCGCCCGGCTCACCGCGATTGCTTCCAGAGACATGCACATCGCCGAGGCATGCCTTCATCGCGTGTGCGGCGGCGTGCGGTGCCGCATCATCGTTGAAAAGGTGATACGTATCGCAGGTAAGATAAACAGGTAATCCTGTATCCTCAATGAACGCGATGCCTTCGCGGTAGTTGTCAAGTGGGCATCCCTTCTCGAACTCCAGCGCGATTTTGATGCCGTTTTCTTCACACGGGACAGTCATCCGCGACAGGTTTTCTGCGAGTGTATCCAATGATTCTTCTCGCGATGCATCGGCGGAAGGATTCACCCACACCCCGATGACATCAGACTCAAAACGGCGTGCAACTTCCAGCACAATCTCAAAGTGTTTGAGTGCCTCGTCTTTTTTGGAAGGTGTCGTCAAAATATGGTTGCCGAAGCCGATTGTCGGCGCGATGAGGTTGTGTTTCTCGGCGAGGTTGACTGCATCCGCTATGCCAGCGGGGTAGGAGAGTTCACCGAGAAATGCGGCATTCACAGGGATGTTGATGCCTTCGTATCCCGCCGCCGCGACAAGATCGAAGATTTCGGCACGCGTGAATCTGCCTAAAGTGCCAGCGTAAGGGTCATAGCAAACAGGTAGCATTTTTTCTCCTTAGAAAGATTTTTGAGGGTATGCTAGCATGAATGCAGTTCTGTGTCAAGCCATAATTTTGAAGATACCCTCTCTTGAAGTTTACTAACCTTAGTGTTGATTTACGCAGAAGAGCCCCGTTGTCGCGCTTTGGAAACGCGATAGCGGTGACATGGTGGTAGGCACGGTTGAAAACCTCGCCTATTAATTTTTCAGACTAAAGGAGCATATTTCATGAATCGCATTTTTTGGAGCGGACTTTCCGTGATTGCAATGATGCTGGCGGTTTCTGTGATGAGCAGCTGCTCTCGGACAGATGACTTGCCCCTCAGCGATAACGGCGAAGAATCTAACACCGAATTCGCGCTGGATGCGCAATATGACCGGGTGCGTTACGGTGCCCGGCTCATCTTGGCATACGATGCGCAGACGAATTCCTTCAAAGGCACCGTCGAAAACACGACAAACGCAACGCTGAAGCAGGTGCGCGTGGAAGTCCACTTGTCAAACGGAATAGAACTCGGCCCGACACCGCCGGGGGATCTCGCACCCGGTGAGACAAGAGACATCGTCCTCGTCGCAACGAGCACCGACTTCAACGGATGGACAGCACATCCTGAAGTCGGCGGTGGCGGCGAATCCGGTGAAGGCGAACATAGCGGCGAATCGGGGGAACATACCGGCGAGCAAGGAAATGAACACAATTAGGAGGAAGCAAAAAGGGATGGGGGAACTCGGTTATGGGGTTTCCCTATTCCTGTATCCCTAAATTCACTATGAAATTCGTATTCGCGCTTATACTGCTATTCGGGAGCGCGGGGCTTGCATACACAGCGGATGCTCCCGAAAACATCCTCAAGAACGGCGACTTTGACATGAACCTTGAACATTGGGCACCTTGGACGCACGAGAGTGCCGACGCGCTCTTCCAACCGGAAGGCAGAAAGGCGGAACCCATCGCTGGGAAGAAAGTCGCCGCTATTGAAATTAAGAAGCCGGGCAACGCTCTCTGGCACATTCAATTCTATCAGCAGCCTTTCACGCTGGAGAAGGGCAAGACGTATACCTTCAACCTGTGGGCGAAAAGCGAAATGCCGCGCACCGTCAGGATGCGCATCCTCCATCAGGGTGCCCCGTGGAACGAATACGCCGTCAAGGAAATCAATCTGTCTGAAACGTGGCAGGAGTTCTTTGTCACGTTCAGCATGCCTGAGGACGATTTCAATTCGCGTGCTGGCATCATCATGGGCGGCCAGAAAGGCGATGTCTGGTTAGATCATTTCCGTCTCTATGAAGGCGAGTTTGCCAGCGACATTGAAGGCGCAGCACCACAAGCAGTCAAACCTACGGGTAAATTGACAACGACGTGGGCATCCTTGAAACTGTAGGGTGAAGACTCGTGGGGGACAGGCGTAAAGGACGAGTTCGTGAAGGCTATGTCGTTTTTTCTTGCAAATTCTGGCGCGAAATTGTATCATACCGGCAAGAAATACTATTGATAGAGGGACATTCACGTTTGCGGGCATCGAGACCGGGCGGTCTCGCCTACGGGGAGCAATCGAGACCGGGAGGGCTCTTCTACTGGCATGCATCGAGACCGGGCGGTCTCGCCTACGGGGACACCACTTGCATCGAGACCGGGAGGTCTCGCCTACCGAGAAACATTACTAGAGAGGTAAACATGCTTGTTGAATTTGAAAACCGCTCCGGCGAATTGGAGCAAGCGGACATGGAGATTGACGAACCTTGTCCTATCTGCTGCGGCATGCTCTTCCCGATTGTGGATTCCCAACCCGAAAGTGGGTATCGGTGTAGCAGCTGCGGACTTGTTTTTGAGTCGGTGGACGAAGAATAGATAAGCGCGGCACAGCATTTCAGCTGGTAGACGCGCGCCGGTTTATCGATAATCTGAAAATTGCCAACAACAGAGAGGAATTGAATCATGACAAGATGCGCACTTATCAGCGGCAGAGGAATGGGCATCATGCACGGGGGCAACTTCCATGCTCATCCCGACGCAGAAGTTGTCGCTGTCTGCGACATGGATGCCGAACTCCTCGCGAAAGCAGAGGAAAAATTTGGCGTACCGGGGTATCCAACGATTGAAGCACTCTTAGCTAACTGCGACGCGGAGCTCATGCTCCTCATCGTCAATGAAACCCGGCGCATTCCACCCCTACGGCAACTGCTCGCCGCTGGCAGGAACGTCTTCACGGAAAAACCGCTGTGTGGATTAGAGGGACAATCTCGGCTGCGTGAGGCAGACCTGGGGATTGCGGCACCCGCTATCAAAGAGTGGCGCGCCTCCGCACTCAAGTTCGGCATCGATTTTAACTATCGCTTTATGCACCACTTCCGCAAACTGCATGACGATGCAGTGGAAGGAAGATTGGGCGAAATCCGGACCGTCCGTGCCCGGGCGCATTTCAACTGCTGGTCCCACGTGATCGATCAGATTCTTTGGACGATGGGGGTGCCGGAATGGGTCAGCGTTATCGGTGACCCGAGCGAAGCAGGCAGTTGGCAGCGACTTATTCATATAGGCTGGGCAAACGGGGCCATCGGTTCGCTGGATGGCACAAACCTGTGGGGTTACGATGGACATCCGTTACGCGTGATGCTCGTCGGCGATAAATCCTACGCCGAGGCGCGGGGACTTGATGGCTGGTACCGCCGCCGGGCATCGAACAGTTCTGAAGAGGAAGAACTCTGGCAAAGCGAGGAAGGCAAACCGGAGATGCCCGAATCTTTCCGCAGGATGGCAGACGGTGTCATCAAAGCGATGCATGCCGATACCCCGTTCCCGGCAGATGGCGAAGCGGCGTGGAATGAGTTGCTGTTTGAGGCGGCGGTGCATCGTTCCGCCTTACAAAACGGCGCGCGTGTCTTCCTCGCGGACGTGGAAGCCGCCGCGATGAGCCTCTAACATGTTTACAGGAGGAAACGTTCATGAAAACACGTCACTTACGTTTAACGAGTCTGATAGCGTTCGCGCTGTTGCTGACGATGGCACTGCAAATTCCCGCCGCCGAACGTCTCCACTTCGACCGGGATATTCGCCCGATTTTATCGGATAAGTGCTACGCCTGCCACGGGCCAGACCCGGCGCAACGCCAAGCCGAACTCCGGTTGGACACGAAAGAGGGGGCATTCTCAGCACCTAGTGGTTATCCCATCATCGTGCCGGGAGAACCGGAGAATAGCGAGTTAGTCGCGCGCATCACACACGCAGATGTAGGACAGCGGATGCCGCCGCAGTCATCGAATCGCCAACCAACGCAGGAACAGATTGATACGCTCGTCCAGTGGATTGCTGAAGGTGCGGAATGGGAGGAGCATTGGGTATATGATTTGCCGGAACACGTCGAATTACCGACAGTTCAAAACAGTGCATGGTCCCGCAATCCTATTGACAGGTTTATCCTCGCAAGATTGGAAGCCGAAGGACTCAAACCTGCAGTAGAAGCAGACAAACGCACGCTCATCCGCCGACTGAATTTTGATCTGACTGGGTTATTGCCACAACCTGCAGAGATAGATCAGTTCGTAAGGGATGAACGCCCCGGGACCTACGACGCACTCGTCAACCGCCTCCTGTCTAAACCGCAGTATGGCGAACGGATGGCGATGTATTGGCTCGATCTGGTGCGTTACGCCGATACCAGCGGCTACCACGCTGACGAATCGGTTAACGTCTGGCCCTATCGTGACTACGTCATTCGCGCCTTTAATGAAAACATGCCGTTTGACCGGTTCACGCTAGAGAATCTCGCCGGCGATCTGCTGCCCAACGCAACGCGAGAACAGAAAGTGGCATCGGGATACAACCGCCTCAACCAGACTACTTCTGAAGGCGGCGCGCAGGCGAAGGAGTATCTCGCTATCTATGCCGCAGACCGGGTGCGCACCACGGCATCTGTCTGGCTCGGTGCAACCCTCGGATGCGCACAATGCCATGACCACAAGTTCGACCCTTATACTGCAAAAGACTTTTACAGTTTCGCAGCCTTCTTCGCTGACGTTGAGGGACCCGGGGTATATGGCGGCGGTAGCAAGTGGGCACCTGTCGTCATGCTCCCTACTGCCGCGCAACAGACTGCATTACAAGAGATTGACGACGAACTCGCAAAATTGCGGAAGGTATTTGAAGCATCATCGCCTGCCTTGGAAGCGGAACAAGCACGATGGGAAGCAGAGATTCTCTCCCTGCTCCCCTCAACAGAACCTGCCGATTTCGCATGGGTAGATGACGCGCAGGACAACGGCGGTAGAACCGATGGTGCATGGGAATTCGTCGGCAAACATGAGGCACCCGTTTTCAGCAAGTTACGTTCGCGCCGCCAGACAGCGAAACCGGAACAGACAATTCAGCACAGTTTCCGAGGGGTCAATCGGAAGTTCACGCTGGACGAAGAAGACAGGCTCTTCGCCTATGTCTGGCTTGACCCGGGTGCACCGCCAGAAACCCTCATGCTCCAATGGAACGATGGAAATTGGGAACATCGTGCATTCTGGGGTGCAGATAAAATTACCTTTGGCGGGATAGGCAAGGATACGCCTGCGCATAAACCGATGGGGCCCCTGCCGGCAGTTGGCGAATGGGTGCGGCTTGAAGTAGCACCTGCCGATGTGGGATTGGAGCCGGGGAGCGTTCTCAACGGGATGGCGTTCGTCCAGCACGGCGGGACAGCCTATTGGGATGTAGCCGGTATCGCAACCACGCGCGGCTCGGCAGTGAAACACACCCACACTGAACCTGTCATTGAAGCAATTCAGGTGGATGCCTTCGTCAGAACAACCAGCCAGAAAAAACAGATTGCCGATGAGTATCGCCGCATCGCACCGGCACTTGACGGTATTCGGAATCAGATAGCCGCATTAGCGCAACAGAAAGCCGCTATTGAAGCGGAGATTCCCTATTCGTTGACGACCGTCTCGGCTCAACCTCGCACTACTCGTGTGTTGCCGCGCGGGAATTGGATGGACGATTCGGGCGAAATCGTTGAACCGGCGATACCAGAATTCCTCGGCGATATGAAAATTAAAAACCGCCGGCCCACGCGCCTTGAACTCGCGCAGTGGGTAGTATCAAAGGACAATCCGTTGACAGCACGCGCCTTTGTGAATCGCCTCTGGGCACTTTTCTTTGGCACGGGGCTCTCCCGCGTTCTCGATGACCTGGGTGCGCAGGGGGAACCGCCGGTGCATCCTGAATTGCTTGACTGGCTCGCGCTGGAATTCATGGACAGCGGTTGGAATGTCAAGCACATCGTGAAACTCATCGTCACCTCAAACACCTATCGGCAGTCCTCAAAACCGACAGAGGTGTTGCGCGAACGAGACGCTTACAATCGATTGCTCGCGCGGCAATCCCGCTGGCGGCTTGATGCTGAGGTCGTCCGCGACACTGCCTTGCAACTGAGTGGGCTTCTTGTCCCCGAAATCGGCGGACCGAGTGTGAGGCCGTATCAGCCAAAAGGATATTATTCAAACCTGAACTTTCCGAAGCGGACGTACGTCCACGACAGCGGCGAAAGTCAGTATCGTCGCGGGCTGTATACGCATTGGCAACGCACCTTCTTGCATCCGAGTTTGATGGCGTTTGATGCGCCGAGTCGTCAGGAATGCACGGCGGAACGCCCCACTTCCAACACACCGATGCAGGCGTTGACGCTCCTCAACGATCCGACTTATGTTGAGGCGGCGCGGGTGTTTGCCACGCGCATTATCAACGAAGGTGGTGAAACGCCGACGGAACGCATTAACTGGGCGTATCAGTGGGCTTTGTCGCGTCTGCCGCAACCGGAAGAGTTGGAAATTATGAACGCGCTTTACGAAAAGCACCGAGGCGAATTCACCGCTGAACTTGATGCTGCCGAAACGTTAGTCACAACCGGCGACGCTCCCGCAATAGAGGGAGTTGAAATCAATGAACTCGCCGCGTGGACTTCGGTGGCGCGCGTTGTCTTGAATTTGCATGAGACGATTACGCGGTATTAGAGATGAATCGGTAGGCGCGGTTTGCAACCGCGCTTCCACAGGAGGGATTACAGATGGCTACAGATACTCATCAAGAAACCAATCTTCGCCTCACGAGGCGCACGTTTTTAGGAAAAGCCGTGCGGAGTGTCGGTTCACTCGCGCTGGGCTCCCTGCTGATGCCATCGCTACTCAACGCCGCGCCGAAGATTGAACGATGGCCCGGCATCATCACGGAACCGCATGTGCAGCCGACAGCAAAACGGGTAATTCACCTCTGCATGGCAGGTGGCCCCTCGCATCTGGAGACGTTGGACTACAAACCCAAACTCGCCGAGATGCACGGCAAACCGATGCCGGAGTCGTTCACCAAAGGGCAGCCTATTGCGCAGCTCCAGAATCAGGAGCTCAAATGCCTCGGGCCGACGCACGAATTCCAAAAGTATGGGA
The DNA here is from genome assembly GCA_965242965.1 of Candidatus Poribacteria bacterium. Lineage (GTDB taxonomy): Bacteria > Poribacteria > WGA-4E > WGA-4E > WGA-3G > AGPOR5. The sequence goes on from OZ251518.1 coordinate 1,460,828, forward strand.
AATCGGGACAGGAGATAAGTTCGGCGTTTCCGCACATCGGAAGCCTTGCCGATGACATTTGCATTGTCCGTTCCCTGCAAACCGAGCAGATTAATCACGACCCGGCGCATACCTTCATGAATACAGGAACGGTGATTTCCGGAAGACCGAGTATGGGCTCGTGGCTGCTCTACGGACTCGGCAGTGAAAACGATAACCTGCCAGGCTACGTCGTGCTCATCTCTTCCGGTGGTGGGCAAGACCAGCCGATTGCGACGCGGCAGTGGCACAGCGGGTTTTTGCCGGGGCAATTCCAAGGCGTGCAGTTCCATTCAACGGGAGATCCTGTCCACTACGTCGCCAATCCTAGCGGCGTGAACACGGAACAGCAGCGCGACGTTGTCGATGCCGTGCAGACGCTGAACAGCATGCTTGACGAGACAGTCGATGACCCGGGCATTGCGACGCGCATCAGCCAATATGAGATGGCGTTCCGAATGCAGACGAGTGTGCCGGAGCTCACTGATATTTCCCAAGAGCCGCAGCATGTCTTGGATATGTATGGCGCGGTGCCAGGCGACGGGTCTTACGCTTCAAACTGCCTCCTTGCACGGCGGCTCGCTGAGCGCGACGTGCGGTTTATTCAACTCTACCACCGTGGGTGGGACCATCACGGGGGTATCCAAAACGCGATTAAAACAACAGCCGGCTATGTGGATAAGGCGACAGCGGCTCTCGTTATGGACTTGAAACAGCGCGGTATGTTGGACGAAACCTTAGTGATATGGGGCGGTGAATTCGGACGGACCCCGATGGCACAGGGCACCGGGCGCGACCATCACATCCGCGGGTTCTCAATGTGGATGGCAGGCGGCGGTGTCCGGGGCGGCATCAGTTATGGGAACACCGATGACTTGGGGTATTACGCCGTTGAGAACATCGTGCATGTCCACGATTTCCATGCGACAATGCTACATCTCCTCGGGATCGACCACGAGAAACTCACCTACCGCTTCCAGGGGCGGGATTTTCGTTTGACGGACGTGCATGGGCACGTCGTGCGGGATATTTTGGCTTAGCGTGTTCGGTAGGAGAGACCTCGGGGCTCGATTTTCCGGTAAGAGAGACCTCCCGGTCTCGATGCAATAGGGCGGCGCGCCTACCGGGGCCGCGGCGGGAGAAAGCTCCCGTAAAAAAACGTTTTTTAGGTCCGTAGGACCTAAGAGACGTTTTTTCATCGTAGCGGGCACGATGGCGAGGGACAGGCCCTCGCCCTACGGTAAAAGGGAGCTTTTCTCGGCCCGTAGCGCGGGGGCCTGTCCCCCGCGAGCTCCATCGTCCCGATGTGTGTTTCCCCATCTGTAGTTTGTGATCGCCTGATCACAAACGGGTCAGGATCAGGCGATCCTGACCTACAGGGCCTGGCGCACGGACGATGGCGAGGGACAGGCCCTCGCCCTATGGTGAAAGGGAGTTTTCTCCGCCCGTAGCGCGGGGGTCTGTCCCCCGCGAGCGTGGGATTACGCGGACAATATTGAGATCGGTAGGGAGCTCATACTGCATCGAGACCAGGAGGTCTCTCCTACGGGGAAATTGAGACCAGGAGGTCTCTCCTACCGGAAGACATTGATATAAGGAGGACTCTCTCCTAAACCCGAAAATCCGGCACCGCCACCGGCATCCCCCCGTTCGCAATAGATTCCTCCGAAACTAACCCCGGCACCGTGAAATCCATCGCCGTGTAGACATCTATCGGTGGCACGGAGTCGTTGAGGATGCTGTCCACGAAGTCGCGCACCTTGAAATACTCGCCTAAATCGCCAGCATGTTCCGCTTCGGCAGGCGGGTTTCTCCACCGTTCCGGCAAGAAATCCGCCTCAAATTCTGAAACTGGTCTCCACGTTTCAGCAGCCCCCATCTCCGATAACCAGACCTTGGCTTCTGCGCCAAACCCACGCGAACTCTCATAACACCCTTTCGTCCCCTGCAGACTAAAATAGGAATTCGCCGGACGATTGGAGAGCATGTCAATCCGAATCTTAATCAACCCGCCGCTCTCCGTTTTGCAAAGCATCATCACCGTATCCTCCATCGCATGCTCGGGGTCTGTGTGAACGCCAGTCCCTAGACAACAGACGCTGATGACGCGCTCATCAAACCACTGTAGCACCGGACCGAGGCTGTGCGTCGCATAATTGCACCGATTAATGCCGACTTGCCAGTAGTAACGCCACGTCGGATTGCCGGTCGCGTCGTGATGGAGCGATTTGATGTTGTGGACGTATTCCCCTTCGCCAAAGTAGACATCGCCGAATAACCCTTGCGCCACCATATTTCGGATGAGCACATTGGCACGGGAATAGCAGGTGTTTTCCGCCATTGTGTATTTGGCGGAGGCGTTTCGGACAGCGTTCACCAATTGATAGCATTCGTCTAACTTGACAGCCGCGGTCACCTCGCTGATGACATGTTTGCCGGCTTCAAGTGCTTCAATTGCCTGCGGCACGTGCAAGTTTTCGGGTGTCGCGAGGACAACCATATCTACCGCGTCCAGCATCTCCGAATAATCCGTGAACCGCCGCCGAATGCCGAACCGTTCCGCGATGCTGTGAAGCGTGGCTTCGTTGATGTCGCACACCGCTGTAACCTCGGTTTCGGCTATCGCCGTGAAAGGTTGCACATAAGCACTTCCCCGGTGCGCGCCGACAATTCCGACTTTCAGTTGATCCGCCATGTCTGTCTCCTCCCCATGAGTGAAAGAGAGTATAGCAGCGTGTCGGGAATTTATCCACTGATTTCCTCTTCCTCGTGGAAAAATCATTTTTTTTTGAATTTTTATGGTACCTTTTGCAGGCAATCAACGTCTATGTGTTTAAAAGCAGGCATATTATCCGGGACAACGCGGGACTTAGTAGGGGCATCCCCGTTTCCTCTGTTTTCAAAGGAGCAAATCATGAAATATCTCACGTTCATTTGCGCGCTCACGGTGCTCATTGCAACCATAGCACCGGCGAAAATCGTTTTTCAATCCCATCGGGATGGTAACGGCGAAATCTATGTGATGGAAGATAATGGCAGCAATACTGGGCCCCGGGGGCTCTCGCTGTTTCTCCGGCAGACAAATTGGGCACGCAGTGGGGGAAGGTCAAATAAGGAGCTCGGAAAGCGATGACAACCCGTAACGCCATAATTGGCGCGATTCTCCTGACGCTTGTACTAGTGGGCGGAATCTCCTTTTATGCCCACTGGGAACTGAAGCGATTCACGGCATCCCTTCCGATGCCACCGGCAGCGGTACCGACGCAGGAACATACCGGTACCGAAAAACAGCTGCCAAAAACCGGTGATGTGTCTGTTGACAGCCACTCCGAAACCGAGGCTGTCGTCGATGACACAGTTGAACAATTAGCCGATGTCCCTGCTGCGTCGCAGGCGGAGACAGACATCGGTGAAACCGAGAGTGTTCCCTGGCTTGAGGGAACGCCAGCGGAGATGCCAATTGAAGCGGGGCGCATTTCGCCGTTTGGGTTTGGGTCTTATCCGGACGTGCCACCAGATTTCCCACTCATCGTCTCTTGGAACCGGCCTGAAGAAGTGATGGCCAGGTTTAGTGAAGATATCCGAATGAAATTTGAACTCATGGATCGCGTTTTCATTAAACTCTGGAACCAAGGACACACTGCCCTTAGTGGTGGGACTTTTGAAAACGGATTAGTTTTACCGCTCTATCCAAACACTGCCTATGTCCGCTATGAAGAGGACTGGCAGGAGGAAGAATACGGCGACAGTTATACTGTTAACACCCGAATCCTTGCTGACTCTAGCGTTTCGGAGCAGGAAAAGGCACGAATCCGCAAGGGCGAAAAACCTCAAAGGCTCCGCATTCTCGATTTTGATTTAGATGGGATTAATCCCTATACATTCCTAGAACTACCTGAGTTCAAATGAGGACTGACAGGGGTTTACTACCCTGCACTCTTCTGAACGGAGGATAGAACCATGTTGAAAAAGAGAATCGTCACAGTGGCGGTGTTGTGCCTTGTGATGCTCGGCGGCGCGATGTTCTTCCTGCACAACCGGCATCAACCCGGCCAGAATGAATTCCAGAAACACCTCGATAAACTGCGTTCTCTCTCGGGAAAACTGACACCCGAAGAAAAACAGGTTTATTTCGATACCACGTTGGCCATCATTGAACTTGAGAAACAGCACCCCCTTTCTCAAGAACAACTTGCCCTGATGGCAGGGCCCCTTCGGGACTTACAGCGTGAAAACCCGGACCTTGTCACGGACTATCCGTATGAGGTGCCGCATTCACATCCGACAGATCAGTCGCATCCAACTCAAGAAGAGGTGCAGGCCGAACTTGACAAACTCAATGCTGCTATTGAGGAAGTTGAGGCATCGGAACTATCACGCGGTGCCAAAGACGCAATGCTCGCTGTCCTGGAACATCGCCGCTATTTCCTGCTGCACCATGAGCGCGACGCAGCGCGGTTGCAAAGGATGGCAGAGGAACTCATGAAGACGGATCCCGACATGATCGGCTTAGAGCAAGACCTGCTTACCGGTGAGTATACCAAAGTCTATCCGCATATGCTGACAGTCTATAGAAAGCGGATCCATCATGCTGATGGCACCGTAGTGGATAGGTGGGTTGGGACATCGTCACATGCCAGCAATCCGGAGATTGGCGCGGCGATACAGGCCTATCTGGAGGCGTTGGATAGCAAACCGGCTTGGGCACCGCCCCCGGCACCTCCCGCTTACGAGGAATTGCGGTTTTCTGTCGAATACGAGGATGTTTATCTCAACGCGGCTGGCGAGAAAATACCCGACGGACAGCTTCAATTACCCGAGCAGTCGGAGGACGCGTCAGAGGCAGATCCCATTGAAGAGCTTCCGGTATCCCCGGCACCACGAGTGCCTGAAGCGGAGAGCGCATCGTTGCCGGATGCCTTAGAAGAATTAAAGGATTTAGACGATGCCGAAGCGTTAGAAATGCACAAACTCTTTGAGCAAGTCATGGGTATCCCTCTGGAGCGGTTCTTAGAAATGAGCGATGCAGAAATTGAGGCGGCATTGCGTAACCAATTTTCGCCAGACCGCGAAGCAGCCGAGGCTGAACTTGAAAAACAGATTACCTCCCCGGGGACTCACCAACCCGGTGTGTCTTCTGAAGAAGGCTTCAGGGTCTCCCTTCGCGAACGCTTTTCACCAGAGCGGTTCAACCGTGCGATGCAGACATTGAATCGCTATGGGACTGAAGAAGGCATCCGTCGTCTACAAGCGTCAGACCCGGAAGTTGCTGAACATGTCACGCGGTTCCTGCGGAGACAACAAGAAGATTGAAGTCTGAAAGATACACACTTCCTAAAGGAGGTCTACGTTATGTTACGCAGAAACCGATTTATACGCTATAGCATCGGCGTAGCGATTCTACTCGTAGGAGCGGTTGTGCTCTTCAGCCATTATCGGAACGCGCGTGTCCAAGAACCTATAAGAATCTATAAAGTCACTCGACCCGCGCCGCGTGTGCAGGCAGCGAAACGCGCGCCTAGCGAAGCGAGTCAACCTGATGTGACAGTTCACGCTGATGCCGAACCCGCGGACGCGCCAAACCTCAAAGCACCGCCACATCCAGAAACGGAAATGGATGTGGCAGACGGTGATGTCGGCACAGAACCGGCGATGCCCGTTGCAGTGCTTTCAGAGACACCGGCAGCGGCGGCGGTGCCAAATTTCAAGACAACTCCCGCTGGTTTTCCGCTGCCGATCTATTGGGATCAACCGGAACATAAGCAACAGTATTACCATTACGAACATAAGTTGATCGCTCATGTCCTCGTGAAACTTTGGCATCAGGGGGTGCGTGATTTTACGGGCGGTTCCATCGGTGATGACGGTAAAGTTTATCCGCACTATAGAAATACCCTCTATGTGAGATGGAAAGAGGTTCGTCATCCGGATGGCACGCTGCGCCAGACGATTCAGAGTTGTTTTGGAGACAATGTTGGTTTCGTGCAAAAAACCCTTTTCGACCTGCCGCCTCCGGATGTGCGGCTAATCGATTTAAATTCACCTGAAGGACAAGGGATCGACCCTTATGCCTTCTTAACTTCCAAGGAGTTACCAAAATGAAAATCTGTCCGTTATCGTCCTTCCGATAGACAGATTTCCCGTTTGCGTCCCGAGCCCTATTTCCGGTCTCGATGCTGTAGGAGAGCCCTCCTGGTCTCGATTTTTTGTCGGCGCGCCGTCCCGGTCTCAATTTTCCCGTAGCGCGGGGGCCTGTCCCCCGCGATCGTTGAATTGCGCGTGCATGAACGATGGCGAGGGACAGGCCCTCGCCCTACGATGAAAGGAAGACGTTTTTATCGTAGCGCGGGGGCCCTCGGATGCCATACGCGCATCCGAGCGGGTTTCCCCCGCGAGCTCCATCGTCACGATGTATGTTTCCCCCTCTGTAGTTTGTGATCGCCTGATCACAAACGGGTCAGGATCAGGCGATCCTGACCTACAGAGCCTGGCGAGCGAGGGATGGCGAGGGACAGGCCCTCGCCCTACGGTGAAACGGAGGCGGCCTTGACAACCGTAGCGCGGGGGCCTGTCCCCCGCGAACGTTCATGTACTCCAGGCATGGCGAGGGACAGGCCCTCGCCCTACGGTGAAACGGAGGCTTTTCTCCTACCGTAGCGCGGGGGCCTGTCCCCCGCGAGCGTTCGATCGCGCGAGCCATTTATGAAACCCCCTCACTTTAGCGATTTAGGCGGAGGCCCTTCAATGATAAACAACTGGTTTTTGCCAGGGAGAGGTGTCACCTTGACACCTCTCGCCTTCAGCCCTTGAAAGTAGTCAAGTTGTGCCAAGGTTTTTGAATGCGGGTTGAGAGAATAAAACGCATAGAGATAGAGGATCTCTTCCTCAAGCGTCCGCATGTCCTTGGCTTCTACCCGATCCAAACAAGCTTGAAGGCGTGCTGGCGTTGTCGGGTGCGGCTCGATTGTCCAAAGCGCGCAGAGGTAAAGCATCTCCTCCTCAAGCGTCCGTGCATCCTTGGTTTCTAACTGTTTCAAGGTGAACGCCGCCTCTTGAGGCGTTAAAGGGAACGGATACCGGCTCCCGGGGTCTGACACCATGGGTGCGCATCCGGAGAAAGCCGTTTGGAAGAGGAGGCATCCTATTAGCAAAAACGGCAGGAGTCCCCATATCTTGTTCATGAAAAAATCCTCCTTTAAAATTAGTCATCATCCCAGTTAATGTCGTAGAATGAGATGCCTTCTGCCCGTGCCTCGCGGTATTTTCCAAGACGGTGCAACCAAACCGCGTCTAATCTTCCGATCTGGTTCACCGCTTCAAGCCGGGCGTAGGATTCATAACGTGAGGCAGGCGGTGCTGTAGAGTTTTTGCCTGCGGAAGAATAGAGTGCTAGGTATGCATGAAAAAAAGCGTGGCATTCTTGATTTGTTCGGTGGATATCCAACTCCAACTTTCGGAGAAACTTAACAACGATGTGAACATCGGGAATGTCACCATGCATCTCAATGAGGGCGGCGCGCTTGTGTTTGATCCACACCTCGGGGGATTCTCTTCGGAGCCTATCCAGAAAAAGACGTTCTTTTTCCTCTTCCATCGGCTTCTTCAGTTTTTCAACCGTCCGCCGGTTGGCTTCACTCGGGAAAAGAAAATACAATGCCTCAAAATAAGCGATTAAGCGCGTCGGGTCGGTTGTCCACCCCTTCTCCGGCTGCCGCTCATACTCGGCAATGCAGCGCACCTGCGGGATATCGCCGAACCGTTGAAAGAGCGTGGCAGCGAAGTATTTGTGGTATAACGCCGGGTTTGTATGCAGATAGAAATTCCAGCGTTGCGGAACCTCTAGTTGCATGAGTTCCGCCACTTCCTCTTCTGTCAACCTTATCCACGCTTCGTCCGGCGGGTAAGTAAATTCTGTTGAGTTTGCGGGCATTACCGTGATAGCGGATGCTGCCGTGGGGGTTTCCATGTCTGCCGCCTCTTCCGAGCCTCCACAGCCGATGCAGAGCAACAGACTGAGGCAGATAGCGAGAGAAAAGAATGAGCGGCAAGTGAACTGATTTTTCATCGTTTCTTCCTCTTTTTGAGAGTGTTTCATAAATCCGTTGGCACGCCATCCCGGTCTCGATGCGAGCGATGTCCCCCGGTAGGAGAGACCTCCTGGTCTCGATTTTTCCCGTAGCGCGAGCGATGGCGAGGGACAGGCCCTCGCCCTACGATGAGGGGGAGGCTTTTCTCCTACCGTAGCGCGGGGGCCTGTCCCCCGCGATCTCCCGCGGGGGCCTGTCCCCCGCGATCTCCCTCGTCACGAGGTGGCGTTTTAGGTCCTTTAGGTCCTATATGTCTATAGCAGCATGTGTCGTTACGTTGTCAAGGTCCTTTAGGTCTTAATAAAAAACACGCTGCGCGTCAAAGTCTATTAAGGACCTAAAGGACCTTAAATCTCTCCACGAGCGCACGAGCTATAAACATTAAGGTCCTACGGACCTAAGAAACGTTTTTTCCCCGTAGCGCGGGGGCCTGTCCCCCGCGATCGTTGGAGTGCGCGTGCCTGAACGATGGCGAGGGACAGGCCCTCGCCCTACGGTGAGGGTGGCGTTTTTTTCGTGCGCCTCCTCTGTAGTTTGTGATCGCCTGATCACAAACGGGTCAGGAGCAGGTGCTCCTGACCTACAGTCGGGGAGCGCAAGCTCAATAGCGCGGAGGCCTGTCCCCGCGACGTTGGGAGATTTAGGAAACACCCTCGCTTTATTATGCACCCAGTATATACGTTGTCACGTTTTGTGTCAAACGTTACACAAAAACTTCAAAATTTCTGACTTTTTTGAATTTCGGGGTGAGAACTCGGAGCATTTTAGCATGAAAAAGAAGAATTTTCCACGATGCAACCAGAGTATTCCAAGAAGATTCAGTTGTCCTATTTCTGTCGTTTGCGAACGTTCGCAAATGGGCCAAGACTGCATGGCTGTAGTTTGTGATCGCCTGATCACAAACGGGTCAGGATCAGGCGATCCTGACCTACAGTTCGGGGAGCGCACGTTAGTTCTGTAGTTCGGGATCGCCCGATCCCGAACGGATTATGATAAGCCACGCCTTACCTCATCGAGACCAGGAGGTCTCTCCTACCAACATTGAGACCAGGAGGTCTCTCCTACCGGGATTTTTGTGCGCTATCCGCGCTTGCAAAATTCCCCTGTTTCTTGTAAAATTAAAAGAAAACGAGAGACAAGCCCTCGCGCTACATGCCACCGACAGTTTACAAAAAAAATGCCGGTTCCCAGAAAATGTCCAACAAAACGCTTAACCACCTGCTCATTGCCCTCACAATCCTCTTTGATGTCTGTTTCGTTGCCACCGCCATTCTCGTCGCTTATTGGCTGCGATTCGTATCGGGATGGTTTGAGGCAGTCGCTTTGCACAAAGGCGGCACACCGCCGCTCGCAGATTATTTCCGCCTGATTCCGCTCATGGCAGTTATATGGTTCCTAACGTTGCGAACGTTGAAACTCTATCATCTCGATAACAACGCCAGCGTTTCGGCATTCTGGCATCTTTGCAAAGCCGCCCTCATCGCGCTGATCGCAACGTTAGGCGCGCTCTTCTTTCTCTTCCACCACGATGCCTACTCACGTTGGGTCATGCTCCTCGCAACGGGATTGAGTTTGATGTGGCTATTCCTCGGGCGCGTCGCGCTGCACCGGTTCAGGCAAGCCATCTATGCGCAAGGAGTCGGCGTGAACCGCGCCGCCATCGTCGGTTACGATGCACGCGTCCAAAAATTTATCGACGCGCTCTGTGCCAAAACGGACAGCGGTTATCAGATAGTCGGCACAATAGGAGAGCCCTCCGAGTGTCAAACAACGCCTCGTTCTCATTGTTCTCAATTCCCGAATCTTGGGGAAACCGCGGCGGTGCTATCTCTCGTGCAAAAGCACCAACTTGACATCCTCTTTATCGCATCGCCGACGGTGCCGAATGCGACTATTCTCCAGATTCTCCGCGACTGCGAAGGCGTGCCGGTGCAGATTCACATGCTCCCCGAACTCTCCGAATTTATCATCGGCGGCACCGGTGTCAAATCTGTTGCCGGGATGCCAGTTATCCAACTCCGAGATACGCCGATGCAGGGGATGCAGGGCATTGTTAAACGTGCGATTGACATCGTTTTCAGCGCGGCGGCGTTAATCGTGCTGAGCCCACTCCTGTTAACAATTGCGATTGCCATCCGTCTCACTTCCCCCGGCAAAGCGATTTTTCGGCAGGAACGCATTGGCAGAGCCGGCAAGCGGTTCCAGATGTATAAATTCCGCTCCATGCGCGCCGATGCGGAGGAGAACGTCGGGCACGTTTGGGCAAAACCCGATGACGCACGTCAGACCGCGCTTGGCAAGTTTCTACGACGCTGGAGTCTAGATGAACTCCCCCAGTTTTTCAATGTTCTCAAAGGTGACATGAGTCTCGTCGGACCGCGCCCTGAGATGTCCGGGCTTATCCCGACGTTCAGCGAATCTATACCGCACTATCTCGCGCGGCAACGCGTGAAGGCTGGCATGACAGGATGGGCCCAGGTCAACGGCTTGCGAGGCAATACTTCGCTTGAAGAACGCATCTGCTACGATAGAGACTATATTGAAAACTGGACGCTCGGTTTGGATATCAAAATCATTCTGAAGACGTTGTGGGCTATCAAAGCAGGCTCGCGATAGGTGCCTCAAACTGTCAGGAAAAATACCGGCGCACGAAGGGCCATGCTCCAGCCTTGTAATACCGATGCCCACCCTCACCGATGAAAAGTTCACACCGCTCTGGGACACCTGCTACCGCGTAAATCGTCTTCAACCTTTCATACGCCAATTCCACATGAGCGATGGGGAAGATGCCGTCATCGCGGCCCGCAATTGCACAGAATGGGCGCGGCGCAATTAAACCGGCGACATCATACATCTCACCTAACCGCATCAACCCCGGCACGTAGTTGCAATCGCAGTGATGAATGGTGCCGATGCTTCCCTCAAACGTGCAGAAATAGCAGCTCGGCACGGCGACAGCAATGCGGGTTTCACACGCGGCAGCGAAGAGGGAAACGGTGCCGCCGCCCGAATTGCCGGTAATTGCGATGCGTTTTGCATCTACCGGCAGATTCGCAATTGCCCAATCGATGAGGCGTGACATGTCCCACACCCGTTCGCCGATGGGTGTCCTACCGATGAGCATGCTATGCACCAGTTCCTCGCGGCAGGAGTTGGTGCGGTTGTTGCGTTTCGCTGCTTCCGTGCGGGTTTCACCGAATGCGCGCGTCGTCGGCGCGATGGCGATATATCCTTCCTCAGCCGCCGCCTGCCTTGCGATGTCGCGCTCGCCTTCCAGCATCTCCTTCTCCTCGCTTTCGTTATGCGCGATGCCGGCGTAGATATGCGGATGGTTATGTCCGTGCGGCGCGAGAATCAATGGCAGTTTGTCCTCTTCCTCTGCTTCCCGGCGCGATGCCTTTTGCGCTGTCTTCGGCAGGAGCAGATAAAACGGCAGCGGCACCGTCGGTTCTACCCACAGATGCCAACTTTCACGGATGTGGTTGCCCATGTCCAGCGATTCGGTGCGTTCTGCTTTTGGCACGTAGCCAGCCAAATCGGATTCCATGTGATGCAAACCGAGTGCCTCACGCAGTTTCGGGCGAAAAGCGGTTTGCCATGCCAGCCATCCTTCTTGCGAGGTAACCCGAAATTCGTAGTCCCTCGGCACGGAGGCGTATAAGGATTCAAAGTGTTTCGCGGCGTTATAGGGGGTTTCCATGATGCAATTCTCCTAAAATTCCAAACTTTTCCTTGACAACGCTCAGAATTTTATGATGATCTATTGATATGCAGTATACACGAACGCTGAATATAGGGCAAATTGCGCGTAAAATGAAAAAAGAGTGGACAGTTTGACGATTTTGGTCGACATTAAGAGAATAGCGAATTTTCGGTAAGGAAAGAGGTGCGCAACAAGCGAAACGCGAAACCAGACGAAACTGGCAAGCAGATGGTGAGGAACTGTTCAGCACCCTCTGCATCGCGATAGCGCGAACCCTCGTTCCAAGGTTGGCGGAGTGGGGGCACATTTTGCAGCATTTTGCAGTATTTTTGGAAATTATCGGGGAAAAAGTAAAAAAAAGACCGGTTTTTCCAAAAAAAAGTGAAAAAAAAGCAAAATCACCCTAAATCTTCTGCCGAAAATACCTATACTTAAGTACAAAGGAGAGAGGACCGCAACAAGCGAAACGAAAAACCAGCGGGAATTGAACATATTCGATGTTTGAGTTTCGCTGGATGCATCACGGTGATGCAAGGCTTGATGAGATTTCTTTCCGGTTGTGACGAGTTATCCGATGTGAAGGTTGTCAATCTGCATTCAACCAAAAGGGAGGTGCAAAGATGTTACGCGAAGTGTTTGCAAACAAAAGTCTTATCGCCGCATTGATAGGTTGTGGGCTCGTGATTGTCGGCATCCACTTTTGGAGCCAACACGAACACAGCAAACTCCGACAGGAGGAAGCGGAGACGCGGCGATTCATCCAACAAGTGGCGGCGGAGAAGAAAGCGGCCACCACACGCGTGGAAGAACTATCTGTCGTCTCACAACCACACGAGGTGAAGCACGACGCGCAGGCGGCGCACGATAACTTCGCGGGGGATACCGATAATGGGATACCGGAGGTAGACACCGCAACGAAAGCGATAGAAGTTGAGACCCTCGTTGAGGACGAACTCGTCGCGCACGAGGAACCGCCAGAACCGCAGCGCATGTCCCTCTTTGGCTTCGGTGCTTATCCCGAACTCCCGCCGGATTACCGAGAACCAGACGTGTGGGAGCGGATAGAAGAACTCTACCATTCTGACGCGGAATTGGCAGAGAGTTGTGAACTGATGGCGCGCGTTCAAATCAAACTCTGGAAACAAGGACGCCATTCTGTCGGTGCTTCCCGCGACAGGCAAACGGGGCTCATCTATCCACATTATCCCAACACGGCGTATGTCCGATGGGCATGGGACGTGGACGAAAATGGGCACCCGGTTCGCTATGCCGCTGGTGTAAAAGGTGGTGCAGATCTCGCGCAGTATAACCACTATTTCGCTGAGGGAGAAATTCCGCCGCACATCACCGTGATTGACTACGAGGATGCGGGCATCGATCCCTATCAATTCTTGGACTTCCAACACTAAAAAGGATTTATTCTTGAATTCGGCGAATGACTGATAACAGGGACACTACGCCGAAGGAGTCGTCTATAAGAGCAAAACTGGGTTAATTTACCCACTCTATCCTAACACCGCTTACATCAAGTATTGAGGTGCATCATGCAGAAACTTGCCTATGCTGCTATCGTCGTCCTGCTCGTCGTCGGTGGCATCATCATCTATGCCGAATGGGAGAAAAAGAACTTCACCGAGAGGCTCCCGAAACCCCCGGAAGTCGTGGAGGCACCCGCCGCGTCGCCAGCAGAGAAGCCGTTGTCTCTTGTTGAGAGAGCCCCCACGCTGGAACATCATGACGCGACAGAACAGGCGGATCCGGATAGCGAGATAACTGGCGGACAATCTTCTATCGAACATTACGATTGGCAAACCGAACCTCATCCGGATAACCACAAACACGCACGGAAATCTGATCCGTGGCGAAACAACGACGCTGCAACGCAGGAATCTTTGCCCCCGGAAGCGATGAGTGATGACGAACTTGGGGAGCAGACCCTGAATCAACTCATCGAACGGTTCGGCGATATTCCAGAGGTGCATGCCTATATGGAATACGACCGGCGTGTCAAAACCGGACAGGATATTCCGCTTGAAGAGGATATCGCTTACCTTGAGGCCATGCAGTTTCTGTTTCCCAATGAGGCGACGCGCAAAACAATCGTCCTTAAAAAATGGGAGTTGAAAAATGGTTTCATCTTGCCAACGGCAGCGGATTTGGAGTATTTCAAGAGTGAGGGCATCACGGTTCTCTATCATAAGGACGGTTCTCTCAAGAAAATCACGACGAAGTATTAACGGGAAGGAGAGGAACTGCGGTTTCCCCCTCTCTTCCACACCGCGGCGGCAGGTAGGAGGGACATCCCTGTCCCGATGGGTTTTTGGGTAGGAGGGACATCCCTGTCCCGATGCAAGCGATGCTTCCGGTAGGAGAGACCTCCCGGTCTCGATGCAATAGGGCGGCGCGCCTACCGGGGGCGCGGCGGCAGAAAGCCCCCCCCTTCATCGTAGGGCGAGGGCCTGTCCCTCGCCAGCGTCCGCGCAATCCAACGCATGCGGGGGACAGGCCCCCGCACTACGATAAAAACGGCACTTCACCGTAGGGCGAGGGCCTGTCCCTCGCCATGCCTCGCGCTACGGGAAAAACGTCGCTTGTTCTCTTCAGGTCCGTAGGACCTAAAGAGGCATCGGGACGATAGAGATCGCGGGGGACAGGCCCCCGCGCTACGAAAAAAAAAACGGTTCTTGAGCCATCGCGGGGGAAACCCGCTCGGATGCGCGTATGGCATCCGAGGGCCCCCGCGCTACGGGTGCATCGAGACCGGGAGGTCTCTCCTACCGGGAAAAATCGAGACCAGGAGGTCTCTCCTACAAGGAATTTAGTTAAGGACATTGTCCACTTTAATCCTGAAATGGCATCCATACTTGGCGATGCCGCTCAACCTATTAACCGGCGCGCGTTGGAAACGGCGCATGCCAAACCGAATTTAGGAAGTCAAACGTAATGATTCAACAGGTGAATGTCAACATGAAGTGCAGGTAGAGGCGGTGCATCTCTGATGCGCGCCTTTGCTAATTCCCAAAAGGAGCGCGATCATGATGTCCGAACATTTTGATATCCCACACCTGAGCCCTGCTATTGAGCGGCTCATTTCAAGTTATCCCTTGTTGTCTGCCGAGGAAGAACGTTCCCTCGCGCGCGACGGTTCCGAAGCCGCGCGCGAGGAGCTCATCCTTTGCAATCTGCGGCTTGTCAAGTCCATCGCCCTCCAATTTTCAGGCTGTGGGCTAGAGCTCGATGACCTCTTCTCGGAAGGAGAGGTGGCACTCATCCAAGCCGTTGATAAATTCAATCCCTCCCGTGGCCGACTCGCCACTTATGCCAGCTACCGTATCCGTGGCAGAATCATGGATTACATCGACAAGCACCGGACGCTCGTCCACGTGCCGAAACCGCTGCGGCAGCAGGTGAACCGGTTTCGCCGCATGCTTGATAGCCTCGGCGGTTCTGTCTCCGATGAAATGATGGCATCCGTGTTGGACTGTTCTCTCAAAGAGGTGCAAGAGATTCGTCGCTGCTCGGCGCAGGGCACAGAGAGTCTTGATGCCCCGGTGGGGACAGATGCTGACGAAGAAGACATAACGCTCGCCGAGTGCGTCGGCACCCACGATGCCGACATCGCGGCTGTTGAAGCGCGGCAGGACTTAGACTTCTTCCTCGCGCGCCTTAAACCCGAGGAAGCCGAGGTGATTCGGCTTCAGTGGGGCATCGGTGGCGCCCCTCCAATGAGCGTTCGCGAGATTGCAGCAGTCGTTGGCTACGGCAAATCCTGGGTCTCGGAGACCTCGTCTGCCGCAATGAAGAAACTGAAGCAGCTCGCGAGGGAAATGAGGGAACAGGAGGATGATCCAGGTTCTCATTGACAAGGCGCGTCGATGCGCCTGTCTTTGGCATGCGCACGACGCAAAACATACGGAAGTACGCGTGTCGTAAAAAAAGAGTGGACACTTCCAGCTTTTTGGTCGACATTGGAGGTAGAACTGAGGTTGTTTCATAACTCGTTGTTGTCAAAATGGTTTCGTGAGACCTTGAACGATTCCGTTTCCTCGGTAGGAGAGACCTCCTGGTCTCGATGCAATAGGGCAGCGCGCCTCTCGGGGCAGCGGCGGCAGAAGGTCCCCCTTCATCGTAGGGCGAGGGACAGGCCCTCGCCATGCCTCGCGCTACGGGAAAAACGTCTCTTGTTCTCTTCAGGTCCGTAGGACCTTAATGTCTATAGACCCGCGTAGACGCGAAGAATGCTAAGGTCCTTTAGGTCCTTAATAGACTTTGAGATGCCGCGTGTTTTTTATTAAGGTCCTAAAGGACCTTGCCGTTGTCTGGCACGTTTTTCTATAGATATGGTCCTAAAGGACCTAAAACGCCACTCTTGACGACGGAGATCGCGGGGGACAGGCCCCCGCGCTACGATAAAAAAAACGGTTCTTGAGCCATCGCGCGGGACAGGTCCCCGCGTTACGGGAACATCGAGACCGGGAGGTCTCTCCTACGGGGAGGCATCGAGACCGGGAGGTCTCTCCTACCCGGAGGGCATTGATAAAGGAGTTTTCCAATGAAAAAACTCACCTTCATAGGGATAGGCTGCCTGCTTTTGATAACTCTCGGTGTTCTCTACACCTATCGAGAGACGACAAATTTTGTAGACAGCCTGCCGAAGCCGCCTGCAGCGGCACCAACTGTTGAGGAAGAAACGCAGCCGGGCCCCACCGAAGAAACACAAGAAAGGGGCTCGGATGACATCGGCAGAAAAGCTGTGTCTCCCGAAGTATCCGAGAGTGCCGAGGGTGAGGCTGAAATCCAAACGGAAGCAAACCCAGAAGCACCACGCGAGGCCGATTATGATTGGCGAGAGGGCTCGGCACATTCGCATGAACCTCTGCACCAGCCAAAGCTGTGGCATCAGGTAGAAACTGCCGTAGAACGCCCGGTAAATGTGAGGGACGTTACTGCAGAAGCACTCCGGCATCAACTGATTCAAAGGTTTGGAGACATTCCCGAAGTTCACACCTTTGTTGAGATGGGGGAGCGGGTCGAAAACGGTGAGCAGCTTACCCCTGAGGAATCTATTGCGTATATTGAGAGTATGCTCCACTTGTTCCCGAGTAAACAGACGGAGCATGCGCTTGAAGAAATCAAGCGAATACTGCGGCTGTATCAAGTGAAAGGGGCCCCCGGGGGCATCCGTATACAGGAACTCCCGGAGTGACAGGAGGATAAACCGATGCAATTTCAGAACCCGCTCCTGCTAGCCCTGGCGATGCTCGTCCTGACAGCCTGCCTTTACGGCTGTAGTAGCAGACACGCCAGCGAGACAACGGCGGACACCTTTCCGCTCGGCTGGCAGGAATCCAAGGCACATTTTCGGGAAACGCGGAACTTCAGTGCTGACAACCCGCTTCCCGGAATGTTCAATCCCGGCGCAAATGATGAGTCATTCATCAAGAAGTTTGGAGACACCCCGCAGGTGCGGAACTATCTCTCCCTGAGAAAACAGTTTCTGCGGGGTGAATCCCTTAATATTGACGAGGCGATAGCACTCCTGTCCGCCGAATCCATGCTCTCGCCAACTGAAATTACAGCGAAGCTGCTAAATCAACTCTTGGCGATAAAAAGACAGTTGGATACGGAGGGCACCTCTGACTTTGAATACAGATATGAACGAAAGTAAGCGTGTTGTGAGTGTCAATGCGTTTGTCTACGGGCTGACGCTCGGCGACTTCGTTCGGTATAAGAGGTAATCCAACCCTCACGTTATCTGAAAGTTTTTAGCCAAAAAACGGAGAATTAACGTTATGAAATGCCAAAAGGGAATGTTAATCGGGATGCTTGTTTTGACGGTTTGCCTTTACGGGTGCGGTGGTAAACACGTCAGCGAGCCCTCCCCCAACGGAACACCGAGTCAGTTGCAAGTCTCCGACGAATCTTTTGTCCTTTGCAACCCACTAACGGATAGTCCTCACAACCCCCTGGTCAGGAAGTTTGGGGACATCCCACAGGTGCGCACCTATATGACGCTTCAGCGCAAGTTCTTGACAGGGACATCGCTCACCATTGATGAGGCGATTGCTCTCACGGCAGCCGACTTGCATTTGTACCCGTCTGAAATGATGGCGAAAAGACTCAAAAGGCTCAAAGAGGTAAAGAATCGACTGGAAACAGGAAGTTCCTCCGGCTTTGAGTATAGATATAGTGGCGGCACCGTATTCGATCTTCGGACCGGCGACAGCATCGTGGTTTACCATCCAGACGGGAGCAAAACGGTGAATGACTTCCGGAACCCTGATGGAAAACCGATAGTGGTTCCTCCACCGAAACGGCCTAGCGAGACACGTTAACGGGGATTCTAAACAACCCGCGCGCTTTTCAGTGGCACGCTTTCAAAGGGAAGTGTTGATAGGCGCGCCGGGTCTTGATGGCTTCCCGGTAGGAGAGACCTCCTGGTCTCGATGCAATAGGGCGGCGCGCCTACCGGGGGCGCGGCGGCAGAAGGTCTCCCTTCATCGTAGGGCGAGGGCCTGTCCCTCGCCATCGTTCGCGCACTCCAACGATCGCGGGGGACAGGCCCCCGCGCTACGATAAAAAAACGGTTTTTGAGCCATCGCGGGGGACAGGCCCCCGCGCTACGATAAAAAAAACGGTTTTTGAGCCATCGCGGGGGAAACCCGCTCGGATGCGCGTGTGGCATCCGAGGGCCCCCGCGCTACGGGAGAATCGAGACCGGGAGGTCTCTCCTACGGGGAGGGCATTGATATATGAAACACTCGCAGAGAATCTAGCAGGCCCTAACAAGGAATTCGCAATCATCTATAAGAGGAGAATGAACCATGAACGCGAAACGATTCGCTCCCTTTTACGTAGGTATCGGCGGGCTCCTCCTCGCCGTGCTCGGGACAGGGCTCTTTATGTGGCTGTCCCCCTCAAAGACAGCGACAGTCAGAAAAATCTATAGTGCAGCACCGGCACCTGCTCAGAAAGAGGGTATCGATGCAGCGCAATTTCTCTCTACGCTTAGGGAGGAGTTAGCCGACGATACCCGGCCAGAAACGCAACAATACCTCGCGTTTCTGGCATCCGATGAGGGACAAGCGTTCCTAAAAAGCGGTCCCACCCTTGCGGAGATAAACGAGGTAATGGAACGCTATATTCCACCCACTGATTTGCATCTACAGCGAATCGATGAGTGGTACCGGCTTTACTTTCCTACTGGAACGCTAGAGGAGAGTGAGCAAGAGATCCTCGCTTTGATCCAGCGGTGCATCCAAGCGAAAGGGTATCTACCGTCCGAACTCAGGGACGCACACTACATCTTTGAAGTCAAGAGTGAACTGCATCAAGATGAAAGGTTAGCCCCCTTTTTATATAAAAAGTTTGATGGCGACGTATGGCGTGCAGCCAAATGGTTTAATGCCACGGTGACGCGCCATTTCGCCAGCGAGGCAGACCGGCGGATGCATGAACTAAATGCAAGAGGCGATACAGCGCAGCCAGCCCCGGCAAACGTGACGGTGCATGTCAATGTCGACAACTATCGAAAACCGGCCTCAGTGCTGCCTCGCGATGATGTGAAAGCCTTCGTCGATTTCATCGATGCAACTCCGGCGCGGGATGTTGACAACCCTGAACCACTTTTGCCGCAAACAACCGTTTCGCCGCTTGAAATGCCGCTGTGGGACTTCACAAAAGCAGTTATGTCAGAACTTGTTGACATCTCTGCGCGCGAACAGTGGACACCGGAACGCTTTGAAAAGGCGAGGGAATTTTTCAAGTACGCGACAGCACCACTAGATCGATACGGAGAGGAAGAGGGGCTCCGGCACCTCAAGGCATCAGACCCGGGAGCTGCCCTGCATATTGAACGTCTTCTCCAGAAATACCAAGAGCAAAAGCCTGATTAAGGGTTTGTGGCTCGCGAGGACAACAAGAAGGAATCGAGACTGGTGGGAAAACCTGTCCCTCGCCATCGTCGTGCACGCGCACCCCAACGATCGCGGGGGCCTGTCCCCCGCGCTACGATGAAAAAACGCCTCCTCTTCACGTAGGGCGAGGGCCTGTCCCTCGCCGTGCTTCGATCTACCGGACATTCGCGGGGGACAGGCCCCCGCGCTACGGTATCCAGAACGGCCGCTCTTACCGTAGGGCGAGGGCCTGTCCCTCGCCATGCAACGATCGCGAGGATAGCATCCGAGGGGTGCCCGCGCCACGGGGCCTAAAACGATCGCGGGGGACAGGCCCCCGCGCTACGGTAAAACGGCGGTGTTCATTCGCAGCGGCGAAACCGCTGTTGAAAAAACGGCTCTTCAGGTCCTTTAGGTCCTGCATGTCTATAGACAAACGTGCCCTTCATCGTTTTCAAGGTCCGCTAGGACCTTAATAGGCGGCTAGCCACGCGGTGCAGATGTATATTAAGGTCCTACAGACCTTAAGAGGCTTCGCGACGCAAGGAACTATAGACATTAAGGCAGCAGAAATCTTCGCATCAGTTGCGACGTTGAGCAAGTTAAGGATGTCCCTCCTATTGATTTTATCGCTGCTTTATGCTATGCTATTTCCAAGGAGGCGAAAACGCTATGAAAGTATTGATAACCGGGGCAAGCGGCAGACTCGGCGCGTTTGTCATCAGGGAATTGGCAGAACAGCATACACTGACGCTCATGTCACGCCGGCAACCACCGGCCGAATTCTCACATCTCCCGTTTATTCAGGGAGATCTGAACACTTTTGAGGATTGCCAGCGCGCCGTTGAAGGCGTAGACGCAATCCAACACCTCGGCGCGCAGCCGGGGCCCGTAGATCATCCCGATATGCGGGAAAACGCCGCAGCGCAAGGCATCCCTTTCGATGCCACCTTCAAAACGAACATGCTCGGCACCTATTACCTGATGCAGGCGGCGATTGAAGCAGGCGTGCAAACGGTGGTGATGTCCGGCAGCAATTGCGCATTAGGCCACGGCTTCCGCATCAGCAAAACCGACATGCCGCTCGATTACCTGCCTTTAGACGAGGAGCATCCGTGCTATCCGGAGGATTCCTATAGTTTCTCTAAACTGCACGGCGAGGCGTTGCTGGAGAGTTATACCCGCGCCTACGGCATCCGAACCTACGTCACGCGCCCAGCAGGCATCTGTCCGGAAGAACGGCGGCAGCAGATGGCAGAAAATGCGAAACCGACTGCCGGGTGGACACCGTGGCTGTGGTGTTGGGTAGGCAGCGAAGATGTCGCCAGCGCGCACCGATTACTGATGGAAAAGGCGGAGACGCTCCCGCCGCACGATGTCTATTTCCTCAACGGAGACGACACCACGGCGTTGGAACCTTCACAAGAATTGGTGGCGCGGTTCAAACCGGAACTGCTGCCGAAAGTGCGAACGCTCCAAGGGCATCAATCGTTTATCAACTGCGACAAGTTAAAGCGTGCCATCGGCTGGCGACACACTACCTCGTGGAGGTGACGTAAAACCGTCCGAAGCACGTAGCGCGAGGGCCTGTCCCTCGCATGGTTTCGGTTGGAAAAACGCCATCCGCAGTGCCCGTAGCGCGAGGGCCTGTCCCTCGCGTGTTTTCGGTTGGAAAAACGCCGTCCGTAGTGACCGTAGCGCGAGGGCCTGTCCCTCGCGTGTTTTCGGTTGAAAAAAAGCCATCCGTAGTGACCGTAGGGCGAGGGCCTGTCCCTCGCGTGGCTTCGCCGAAAAAACGCTATCCGTAGTGCCCGTAGCGCGAGGGCCTGTCCCTCGCGAACTTTCCATTTCATTGAGGGTGTTTGATATCTTGATGGCTCCCCGGTAGGAGAGACCTCCCGGTCTCGATGCATCGCGCATGCGAGAGACTATAGTTCGGGAGTGCCTGCTCCCGAACGGGTCAAGATCGCTTGGCAAACATGCCAGAGCTTCAGACGATCTTGACCTACAGAGGGGGATGCCTCGTCTTACCGTAGGGCGAGGGTCTGTCCCTCGCCATCGTTCGCACATCCCAACGCTCGCGGGGGACAGGCCCCCGCGCTACGGTGTCAGCAGCATTTCTCGCACCGATCTCGGAAGAAACCCGCCCGGATGCGCGTGTGGCATCCGAGGGGCCCCGCGCTACGGGGAAAAAAACAGCCCCTTGTTGAGCGATTTATGAAACACCCACATTTCATTAGGGATTCTTTTGGAGGAAAAAATGAACAACAGAGTTCGCATCGGAGTCGTCGGTGTCGGGAGTATCTCCGTGCGCGGCATTCTCCCGCACCTCACACAAGACGATGTTCAAGATAGACTACAGGTAACCGCTGTCTGCGATCCGGTTCCCGGCAGAGCCCAAGCCGCGTCCGAGAAATTCAACGTCCCGCACACGTATGAAACCTACGAGGCGTTGTTGGCAGACAGACAAGTGGATGCAGTAAGCATCGCATCGCCGATCGGGTTGCATTATGAACAGGGAAAACTCGCCATTGAGCACGGCGTGCATGCACACTTCAACAAGACGATGACAACCAGCGTTGCGGAAGCGGATGCGTTAATCGCCGCCGCAGCGGAAAAGGAGGTCAAATTAGTAGCTTCGCCTGGGCAGATGTTGCGTCCAATCAACAGAGAGATTCGTCGGCTTGTTAGTGAAGGCGCGCTCGGAACGCTGACATGGGCGGCGACCGGGGCTGCTTTCGGCAGATACCACGAAAACGAATCGGTACGGCACGGCGATGATCTGCTATCCAATATCAACCCGGCGTGGTATTTCCGAAAACCGGGCGGCGGACCGCTTTACGACATGACAGTCTATGGCTTGCACACGCTGACAGGCATTCTCGGACCCGCGAAGCGCGTAACGGCGTTCTCCGGCGTGCGCATCAAGGAACGTGAATTCCGCGGCGAAATGCTCCCGTGCGACATGGACGATAACACCTTCATCTTGCTAGACTTCGGCGAGGCGTTTTTCGGGTTTGTCTACGGTGCCGCCGCAGGATACCAGGTCCGCGGCGGATTAGCGATTCACGGGACAGCCGGGACAATTGAGGGCGGTTCCTTCAACGGCAAACCAATTGACGCGCCGGACATGGCACTCCCGCACGTGGTGGGAGTGCATCGGGACATTCAGGAATCGCATGTCTATGAGGACATTATGCAACTAGTAGACTGGATTCGTGAGGGTATCCCCACTATCGTCACGGCGGAACATGCGCGGCACGTAATCGAAATTTTTGATGCCGGTTACCGTTCTGCTCAAACCGGGCAAGCGCAAACCTTGCGAACCACTTTTTAGATGCATCGGCTAAGGCCTGTTTGCCATGCTTATTTTAAAACGCGTTGATTGGCCCTTCCGTAGGGCTTGGGCCCTCGGATGCCACACGCGCTGGCGAGCGGGTTTCCCTCGCCAGCGTTCATGCACGCGCACTCCAACGCTCGCGGGGGACAGGCCCCCGCGCTACGATAAAAAACGCCACTCCCTCATCCCGTAGGGCGAGGGACAGGCCCTCGCCAGCGTTTTGCTACCAGAGCTCCTCACCTCTGTAGGTCAGGAGCGCCTGCTCCTGACCTGTTTGTGATCAGGCGATCACAAACTACAGAGGGGGAAACGCACATCGTGACGATGGAGATCGCGGGGGAAACCCGCTCGGATGCGCGTATGGCATCCGAGGGCCCCCGCGCTACGATGAAAAAACGCCCCTCACCGTAGGGCGAGGGCCTGTCCCTCGCCATCGTTCATGCACGCGCACTCCAACGATCGCGGGGGACAGGCCCCCGCGCTACGATGAAAAAAACGCCACTCCCTCACCGTAGGGCGAGGGCCCTCGCATGCCACACGCGCATGCGAGAGGGTTTCCCTCGCCATGCTTGTCTAACAAGAAAATCATCTAAAGGAAAAAACGTCATGCCAAAAGCTTTATGTATCGGTGAATTGCTCATCGATTTTGTATCCACTACCCCCGATGTAACGCTTGCGGCGGCACCGGGGTTCGTCAAAGCCCCCGGTGGCGCGCCCGCGAACGTTGCTGTAGGCTTAGCAAAACTCGGTATTGATGCCGGGTTCATCGGCAAAGTCGGCGCGGATGCGTTCGGCGATTTCCTGCGAGAAACGCTGACACAGCACCACGTCAATACCGACTACCTCATCGCCGATGAGACATCTCGCACGACGTTAGCCTTCGTCGCCACGCGCTCCGATGGCATGAAAGACATCACCTTCTATCGGCATCCCGGCGCGGATATCCAACTCTCGCCTGACGAAATCGACGCGGACTATATCCACTCAGCGGCACTTTTTCACTATGGTTCTGTCAGCCTGAGTCATTCGCCAAGCCGGGAGGCGACGCTGGCAGCGATTCAGGAGGCGAAGGCCGGCGGCGTGCTACTCTCCTATGATGTGAACCTACGGTTGATGCTCTGGGACGATGCCGACGATGCAAAACGGTGGATTTGGGCTGTCTTGCCCTACGCCGATGTTGTTAAAATATCGGAAGAAGAATGGAATTTCATCATGGGCGATGTGAGTTTTGCAAGTGGCGCAAAACGCATCCTTGAACAAGGTGCATCCCTCGTCGTTGTCACGCTCGGGGAAAAGGGGTGTTACTACACAAACGGCAGCGCGGAAGGCACGGTTGATGGATTCGCTGTCAAGGTGGTGGATACCCTCGGCGCGGGCGATGCCTTCGTCGCGGCGATGCTGTTCCAGCTGCTGCGTCATGAAAATCTTCAGTCGCTTAACGCGGAACAACTCGGCGCGATAATGCGTTATGCGAACGCCGCGGGGGCATTAGCGACGCAGAAGGTAGGGGTAATCCCTGCCTTGCCAACGGCTGCAGAGATTGCGGCGTTCCTGTAAGTCGGGACAACAATGGACTACGGAAGGAAGGGGTTTCATAAATTGCTATGCGTTTGGCTGGCAGACCGCCTCACCCCTGTAGGTCAGGATCGCCTGATCCTGACCCGTTCGGGAGCGGGCGCTCCCGAACTACAGAAGTGGGCCCGATGCATCCCGGTAGGAGAGACCTCCCGGTCTCGATGCAATACCCGGTAGGCGAGACCTCCTGGTCTCGATGCGTTTTGTTGGTGTTTTTATCGGGACAAGGATGTCCCTCCTACCTGGCTCGATTTCTGCCGGTAGGCGAGACCTCCTGGTCTCGATGCTGCAAGGCTCGGGCGCGCCCCACCTATAGTTCAGGAGCGCCTGCTCCTGAACGCTTTGTGCTCAGGCGATTGCAAACGACGATGGGCTTCTCAATGTCTTCCCGATACGGACCACGTTGAGACCCGGGCGGCAGAAATCGAGACCGGGAGGTCTCTCCTACGGGGCCATCGCGCGCATCGAGACCAGGAGGTCTCTCCTACCGGGGAAACGGAATCGTTTCGGGGTATCACGAAACCAGAGCACGGCGGTGAGTGGATTATTGAGTTGTTCTAAATCAACCCCGCCGCGCCCGAACCGCATACATCGGCCATGAAAAATAGAAATCCTCACCTGCTGGCCGGACGGTGTAATGCTCCTTTGCCTCATCTGGGGAGAGTTGCGCGAAGGCATCACGGATTGCACGCACCACCGCCGGTGGATTATTCTCCGGCCGCACCCACCACAAAAACGACATCTGCGCATTACGCACGTGCGCAGAACGTTCTATCGTAAATCCTGCAGCGGTAATCATCGCATCCCACTGAGACGGTGGGTAGCCATATACATGCGAATTATCTCGCAGCCTCTCCACGCGATTCTGCCACGCGATGAGTTTCTCCGATTCGGGTGAGACAGAATCCACCATGCAGAAGAGTCCATTCGGGCGTAAAACCCGATGGACTTCTCTTAAAAACGCAGGCACATCTTCAAAGTGATGCGGCGCGATCCGGCACGTCACCAAATCGTAAGCGGCATTGGCGAACGGCAGTGCCTCCGCAGCGGCGAGCGAAAAGGCGATGTTCGGTATCGCTTGCTCTTGTGCCAATTCGGCTGCCTTGACAAGCATCTCTTCTGTCAAATCTGTCGCGACGACATTCGCGACGTTGGGTGCGAACGCGAACGCCGTGAATCCTGTCCCGGTGGCGATGTCTAGCACCTGTTCCGTGCCTTTCGGTTCGGCAAATTCAAGGATGACATCAAGCGTATCGCCTTTAGCATGTGCAGTGCTTTGCGCGTAGTATTCGGCATGTTGGCTGAACTGTGCTGTGACAGCGTTGTGGATAGATTTCATGTTGTGCTGTGCCTCCACGTCCATTTTTACTGCAGCGGCGGCGCAGGCGGCATTTGTAACGCGGCGTTCTCCACGGGTGCCGATTCCGTTTCAGATGCAACTGCAGCGGCGGGCATCGCCTCGGACAACGGCTCAACCGTCAGACGACAGCCGAGGGCTTTGAGAAGGCACGCGAACGTGTCTAGGGACAGTTCCTCCTCGCCTGAAAGCAGCCGCGTCACTGTTGCTGCGTCTAACGACATCTGCTGCGCCAACTGCGCAACACCCCCCTGTGAAGCGACGAACGTTCGGAGCCCCAGGAGAAATACAGGCGTGTCGCCATCCTCTTGATATTCTTCCACTGTCAATTGGAGATAACTCAATGCTCTCTCCCGGTTTTTGGCGAATCTCTCAATGATATATTCGCGCCAGTCTCCCATTTCTGTCATCGGTGTGCCTCCTTATATGTTTGCCAATACGTCTTGGCACGGCGAATGTCCCGTTGCTGCGATGACTTATCACCACTGCACAGCAATAGGATAACCGTGTTGCCGATTTCCCCTAGAAAAGCGAGGAGGCGCGCATCGGGCCCACCACTGTAGTTCGGGAGCACCCGCTCCCGAACAGGTCAGGAGCAGGCACTCCTGTCCTACAGGGGTGAGGCGGTCTGCCAGCCAAACGCGGTCTACCGAAAACTCGCGAGGGACAGGCCCTCGCGCTACGGAGTATCGGGACAAGGATGTCCCTCCTACCTCAATAATTCTTAATAAACAACTCCTTCCCTTTCGCCGCTGTAGTTTTCCGATAGTTGTTCATCCCATACTGCAGTGTCCACTCCTGAATCTCTGCAAAATCGAAGAGCTCCCTGATAACAGGCGAATCATCGTAAGTTATCAGCCATTTATGCGGACACTTCTTCATATTTTCAGCGAATTGCCCGTGGTCAAACGCCGTATGCAAACTGCCTCTCACGCCATATAGTTTTGACGCAGTCGCCTTCCAATACGGCGGCTCCAAGAAAAGAAAGACATTTTCGCCTTCGTGGAACAGCACGTCGGCGTAATCCTCGCACGTGATGTTGACATCGCGGAGATACGGCGCAACCTGTCCTACGCGCGCAATGGACGATGCTGTCCACCGATTCGCATAGGCGGAAGGCGAATACCCCCCAGAATCTACCACACCCGAAAAGGTGATACGATTCAGGATGAAAAACCGCACGGCGCGTTCAAATTCGGAAAGCAGGGAGCGGTTTTCGCTGAGTGCATCCTTATCCGATGTTAACTCGGCAAATAAGGCGCGGCCATCGGTTGTGTTTGAGTGCGTTGTCGTCAACGCTTCTACCAATGCGAGGTTATTGTCGCGCGCTTGCCGCCAAAAACAGACGACATCATAGTTGAAATCATTTATCCAATAGGTTTTGATGCGGCTGTGGAAGAGGCTGCGGATAGCGAAGAAGACAGAACCGCCTCCGACGAAAGGTTCTCGGAACTCGGCAATGTTCATCGGAATGAGGGGGAGAATCTGTTTCAAGGCGCGAGATTTCCCACCCGGATATCGTAAGGGACTTTTCGCTAATTTAGGCATCGCGTGCAGTTATCCAAATTTGTAATTTGTCGTTTTCACCCGCTTCTCGGTACCGAACGCATCGAAATATGAAACCCCCTCATCACCCGAAAGCCCCCGTTTCGCGCAAGGAAAAATCGCGCGATGGCCCAAAGGCTAATCAAAAACAATCACGCCGCGCGCGTTTTCGCCCGCCTCCATGTCCGCAAACGCCTCGTTAATTTGCTCAAGCCGATAGTGACGCGTGATGAGCTCATCTAACTTCAGCTTACCCTCTTCGTAAAGCGAGAGGAGTTTCGGCATGTCTACCCGCGGGTTGCACGAACCGTAGAAAGAACCGATGAGCTGCCGCTCAGTGGAAACGAAATGCTGCGCGGGGATGCTGAATTCCGCCTCATGATGCGCCATCCCGACGATAACCGCTGTGCCTGCCGCCCGAACCATCCGATACGCCTGCACGATAGTCTTTGGATTGCCGATTACCTCAAAGGCGTAATCTACGCCGAGCCCGGCGGTGAGTTCACGAACTGCATCAACTGCATCAACTTCGGCGGCATTGACGACATCTGTCGCGCCGAAACACTCGGCAAAATCCAATTTCTTCTCGGCAATATCGACAGCGATAATCCGTTCCGCTCGCGCCAGCACCGCGCCTTGGATGACGTTCAACCCCACGCCGCCCGTGCCGATAACCGCCACCGTGCTACCCGGCTCCACCTGCGCGGTATTGAGCACGGCACCGACACCTGTCGTCACACCACACCCGACGAGCGCGGCTTTCTCTAGGGGATAGTGCGGCGCGATTTTGACGAGGTTCTGTTGCGGAACTACCATGTATTCGGACATCGTCGCCACGCGTGCCATTTGGAGGATGCCATCTCCCGATTTGTTGTAGAGGCGATAAGTGCCATCTAACTGAAATCCACGCGGCACATCGTAACTCTCGCAGAGACACACTTTCTCCATCTGGCACATCCGACACGTGCCACAATAAGTGACGAACGAGAGAATCACCCGTTCGCCGGGGCTGAAGTCTGTCACGTCATCGCCGATGCGCTCAATTGTGCCAGCACCTTCGTGTCCTAGCACGACAGCGGCATCGTAATAGATGGCACCGGTGACGACAGATAAGTCGGAATGGCAGACACCGCTTGCCCCCGTGCGGATGAGCACTTCGTTGGCTTTCGGTTCTTCAAGTTCAAGTTCTTCAACGACGACAGGTTGGTTGTGTTGATAAACAACAGCGGCGCGCGTTTTCATATTTCTATCTCCCTGGGGCAGTACGATTTCGCCGTGTTTGAGCGCGTTTTGCGTCGTGCGAGAACTTCAGACGCGCTCAAACTACAGTAGGTAATGTGAAGGTGTTTCATAAATCGCTCAACGTCGCGGGGGACAGGCCCCCGCGCTACGGTGAAAAAATGGAGAATTGCCGGCGGACCCGCCCGAGCTCAATGTCCGCCGGGTAGGAGGGACATCCTTGTCCCGATAACAACATCGAGACCGGGACGGCAAGCCGACAGGAAAAAATTGAGACCAGGAGGTCTCTCCTACGGTATTGCATCGAGACCGGGAGGTCTCTCCTACCGGGGTGTGCATCGTTTCGGGTAGGAGGGACATCCTTGTCCCGATAACAACATCGAGACCGGGAGGTCTCTCCTAACGGGGACATCGCTTGCTATGAAACACCCTGATTACAAGAGTGACTCCAAATAGTTCCTCGCCTTGCGCATGGCCGCAATAGGCTCGGATTCGCCTTCGTAGACGACAGAGAGACAGCCGTTATAGCCAACGCCGCGCAAAATATCTAATACGCGCGGATAGTCCAGCCATTGTTCAACCCCACTATCAATCTGGTAAAACTTAGTGCGGACATAGACAGCGTGCGGTGCCGTCTGTTCAATGCTGGCGTAGCAGTCATAATCCGGATGCGATGAACCGCGATGTCCACTCGCACCGGGTGAGCCAGCATATTGCCCCGTGTCCAAGATATGCGTGAAATAGGGATGGTTCGTCTCGTTCAAGGCGCGTAAAACGGCATCGCCATCGCGCGTGACGTTGTTGTGGTTGTGATTCTGCAACCCGACGAGGATGCCAGCCTGATGCCCGTATTCCGCCACTTCCTGGAACCCCTCAATCATCGGGGGCCACAAGGTTTCCTCGTCTTCGCAGTCGTCTGGGACATACGCGGCGAAGACCCGCACGAGCGGGCAGCTCATAAACGCCGCTACATCAATCCACTGCTTAATCAGGTTAATCTGCTCGCGGTGCTCGGCTACGGGGCGGCCGAAATTGTTGCTAACGCCGATGTAGCCGAGTGGCAGACCTTTGCGCATCAGATTCTTCTTTAACTCGCGCAGATACGAGGTATCGGTGGATTCAAACGCGCTGGCATGCAACTCAATCACGTCAAATCCCAAGTCGTAGACGATTTGCGCGAAGGCAGTAGCCGTAGTATTTCTGACATTGAGGGACATTGTGCCGATTTTCATCATGGGACGGTTCTCCTTCTATAAGGCGCGGGATGACTCTTTCAGCAACATATCCGTTTGATGATGCAAAGCCTGGAGGAACGTTTCCAAGGTGTTTTGCAATTCACGGATTTGCTGCCGGTCTGCTTCAAGAAGCGTGACGCGTTCGTCAAGGGTTTCCAGTCGGTTAAGATGCTCCAGTATCTCCTGCACCATATCTCGGACTTTTCGGTGATGCTGCCGGTCTTCTTCCAACTGTTGGACTTTCTCGACGGTTAAAGCGAGGGTTTTCTGCGCCTCAGTCAATTCGCGTTGTAAGTTTTGCGTAAAAGCGATTAACTTCTCCAACGTATTCGTCGTTTTGTAAGGCGGTTTCTCCGTTTCCCGTTGCGATGCATAGAGAGGAGAGCCCGCGGGTTCTTCGTGGCGCGGCACCTCGCTGACTTCGGGGACTTCATGTTCCGGGCCAAAAATGCCGAGCAACTTGATGTGATACAGAAACGGTGTGTAGTGTCCCTTCCGCTCCGTGTAGGTAATCTGCACCCGGATTTCTTCATCAACTTTCAGCGTATTCAGCCGACTGCGAATGTTCCGAATGACTACCTCGTTATACCCGAATGCGTCATTTGACTTCGGATTTAATTGCCGGAGGTAATGAACGAGCTCAAGGCTGTCGGCACTCTCCCGCACCGTGCCTTCGACTGTTAAAACGCCGATGATGTCCTCATCCGGCGCATTCGGGTCCGGCCGTAATTTCTGTTCCGGTAGGACGACATCCAGCGGCACTTCGCCCTGGACGGCTTTCATGCCGAGGTTCCAACTGGTGAGGGAACGTCTGTTACAGAATGCGATGAAGTCGTAATGAATTGCCATAGTTGTGTCTGCTGTTTTGATAGCCGCGCCACCTTATTTCGGATGCCTAACGGTGTGTTAAAGGAACGAATCTTTTTTCGACTTGGGTGAGTGTCGGAATGCAAGAGGTGCCGACACCCTCCACTGCAAACGATGCAACGCAGTGTGCGAAGTTAAGTGCATCGGGTGCTGAACGCGTCTGATAGTAGTTGATTAAAAACGCTGTTGCGAACACATCGCCGCCCCCCGTCGGATCTACTTCGGTAATCGGATATGCGGGGGAATTGAGGATACGCCCGTTTTGGAAAAGTTTTGCGTCCCGCGAGCCGCGCGTCAACACCACAATGGGTGTCAATTCAATATACTTCTCCAATTCGTCTGGATATGTTCCCAAGTCCTCGTCGCTGAGGATTAGGATGTCAGTGTGCGGCAAAATCTCGTGCGCGTTCTCCCACCGTTTTGGAAACACCTGTCCGTTGTCGTCCCACTGCCGCATCCACCCCTGCGGCGTTACACCGATTAAGGTTTTGTCGCCGAAGCTGTGAACGAGTGCCGCCTCAACCTCGCCTGCGATGGGGCACAAGTAGACGACATCCGGCGTTCGCCATTCCGCGGGGATGTGGCGCGCACCGAGACGCAGTGCTACCGCGGAGAGGAACTGCTGTCGATTTCCGTGCGCATCGTAGCGGTTATCAAAAACTGTTGTCTCCGGTGATGCGTGATACACCGCTTCGATGCCCGCTAAGCGGCGATTCCCCCGGTCGAAATTCGCGCCGACGGCTGTGACAGCGCGGACAGGACAGCCGAGGTTCTGCGCCGTCAACGCGGCATACGCAGCGGAACCACCGAGGATATACCCATCAGGTGCCACATCATAGCAGAAATGTCCGACAGAGAGAAACGTTGGAGACATTGGAGACATTGAGTTATCCTTACAGTTCAAAAACGGGCTCCATGCGGGCCCACCATTCGCCGGGCTGCGCCTCCGGTACCGGTTCTTGGAAGGTTCGCATTAATGCGTCCCATTCTTTGCATCGCGGGTGTTGTTCGAGGTAGCGCGGAAAGTCACGTTCAATATCAAACGTGTCCACCGTTTCCATCGCCATGAAAAGTCGGCGGCCCAGCAGATAGATGTCCATTCGGGTGATGCCGACTGCTTTCAACGCGGCGACTATTTCGGGCCATGCATCGCGGTGATATGTCTTATACTGCTCAATGATGCCCGGTTCGTTTTTCAGGTTTAGCGTTAAGCCGAAGTGTTTCATCGATTGTGCTCGGTAACAAAAGTTTCAGTTGCTATCTTACCAAATTTTGACATATTTGTCAACAATTTTTTTGAAAATATTTTACGAAGGCGAATCTGCACTTGCAATAACCGCATATTTCATGCTATAATAGAGACAATCAGACTTACACAGGACAAACGGAGAATAATGACATTTGCGTTCGTCCTGAAAAAAACAACGCGCAGGGGAAAATTGCTATGAAACGCCGACTTCTGAAAACCAGCTCAAATGCCTTGATTCTGTCTATCGGGCTGCATCTTCTCTTGTTTCTGATGCTTGGGACGTTGTATCGGCAGCGAGCGATGCAGCCATTGGAACCGTCTACAGCACTTGTGCTAGAGAAAACTCGGCCCCGGGTCCCTCTGCGGCGTTTGAAGCGGCGGCCGCCTCTCCCGATAGCAGTTGCAACGGCACCACGGAACATGCAACCGACGAAGGTGATAAACGTTCGGCCAACTTCGTTGCAGCCTGCGGCGAGAGCGGTGCTGCATCGCGAGACGACAATTCACCTTCAAACGCCTGGGCTTCCTACACCTGCGACGGTGGGATACACGGGTGGCGGCGCGTCACCGGTGCCAGGGTTCAGGGGGAAAATAGGCAACGGCATCGGCACAGGCGTTGCTGTCGGCAGGAGCGCGCCCGGCGGTGCAAAGCGGTTTCTGATAAGCCCAAACGAAGAACCGGCAGCGGATATAGCGGAACTGACGTTGCCGGCGTTGGCACTCACTAAAATCGGCAGGCATATTGTCGCCAACCGCACTGTGGACAAGGTTGACATCGTCTTCGTGATTGACGGTAGCGGGAGCATGAAAAACGACATTAACGCCGTGCGCGAACATCTTAGTCACATGACAGACTTAGTTGATGCGGCGCAGATAGACTTCACCCTCGGCATTGTGGCGTTCCGAGCCGGCACCGGGTATACCCTCCTCGGCATGGACTTTGAGGTTATTCCGCAAACCCGTTCTATCGCGCGGATTCAAAAGATACTCGGCCAACTGCGCTGCAGCGGCGATGAAAAGGCACTAGACGCGCTCGTGCGCGCCGCCGATGAGGTGCGGTTCCGGCGCGACGCGGATGTCCATTTCATTCTTGTGACAGACGAATACGTGAGCGGCGCGTATTCGTCCATCGACGTGCTGACGAAGATGAAGACAGCGAAGATTCGGGTGGATGTCATTGGGCGCGATGAACCTTCGCAAAAGTTTCTGGCGAAAAGCACGGGTGGGTTGTGGTTGCCGATTTCGAGTCTTGCGGTGCATTAGGGAGGTTTCATCAACATTCACGGGCTAGGAAACGGCCCACCTCTGTAGTTCGGGAGCACCCGCTCCCGAACGTGTTTCATACTACTCTGTCTCCGTCCGATACCGAATCGTCAGCACCGGCCGCAGCGGCTCATCTGCATGCTCTTTAGCAGCGAACACCACTTCGCCATTTTCATCTTGCACGGCGAAAAGATAGCCGTAGTTGTAATCAGGGTTTGCCACCCAAAATCGCACCGCTTCCGTAAGCCGCTCCCCTTTCCAAACGTAGCGTTTGGCGGCATCCGCAATTTCAGTTGTGCTATCCACGCGATGCGCCACATCTTCCGAACCGTTGTAATCGCTCTCCTTGTCGCCGTTTATTCCCGGTAACATCGCCTGCGCCGGCGGTTTATTCCACGGCAGGTTCCGATGGAGCGCGCTGTTATAGGTGAGTTCATTCTCCTCGGCCGGCGACGAGGTGCCTCTCCCTTCGCGCCACGGCAGTAGCACGCGCCGAATCAGCACAGTCTGCGTCCCTTCGCACTGCTGTGCATGGAGACTTAACGTCGCTTCCAAAACCTGCGCCGGTGCCTCAATGCCCATATCGGCGAAGGCATCAAACAAATCAAATGAAACGAAAAAGACACCGCCTGTCGCGCTACAACGCAGAAAGGGTTCCGCGCCAGCATTGTGGTTGCGCGTCTTTCTGTCTTTCGCCACGATAAGGTTCGTATCCTGCAGCGTCGAAAATGTGACTGTCTGCCCCGCGCCGAAGGTTATCTCGTTTTCCATCGGAAGTGTGAAAACGATTTCTCCTGTTTCTGCTGTCGCCTTACCCGCTTGCAACCCCGCGCCTTTTTGCAAAAGGGTATACGCTTTTCCCACAGCCAACGGCGTGGTGAACAGCATCACACGAGTCCCCCGTTTGTCAAGCAACACATCTTCTATCTGGATATCCGGCGTGATGTGATAATTGGCTGCGTTTTCCGCGGTTTCTGCAGCAAGCTGCCCATCGAATTGTAACTGAATCGCGGTTTGAGAAAGGGGGAATGCCTTCACAACTTTCGGCATTTCTGCCCAACTGTTTAGGGCAAAAATCGAGAAAAATAGCGCGGCGGCACCCGCGCCTTTAAAAATTTTCAAAATGCACCTCCAAAACGGGCAAAACGGGGGGATAGGGACATCCTCTGACGCACGAGGAATGTCAAGGCACAGATATAGAAATCCGCTAATCCACATCCATCGTAATAAAAACGGCATTCAATACCTCCCGTTCGCTTTGTCCGGAAGGTTTGTTGATAACTGCATCGTTGACGACAAAGGTGCTAGACGAGCCGCCGTCAAGATTAATCGCTTCAGTCGCGCCGAACTCAATGAGGAGACTGGCGAGTTCATAGAGTGTTAAACCGGTGCTATACTGCGGCTGTCTCCCATCAGCAACGACGAGGAATAAGGTATCCGCATTGTAGCCGAGGGCAGTGCGCGGTTCATGACTCAGATTTAGCACGGATGTCCGCTTCCCGGGACGATGTTTCTTCTCGGCTTCGTGCATCTTCACCAGCGTCGGGTTTATCATGCCGTTCGTGAGGAGTCGGAGCCGGCCGCCAATTGCATGCCGCGCCCGATTCCAACTCGGCGGCGAGAGGGTGAGCGTCACCGTGCCTTCCACGCCTTCATTGAATGCGGAGACAGCAGGCGTTTTCACCCGTGAACTTATCCAGAGAACAGCACCGTCCCTTGGAATCGCGCTGTTTCCATCTTTCGTCACGCCGTTCACACGGTAAGGTTGCGTATAATGCGGCGTTAGCGGTAGGAGCGAACTCCCGGCAAGGACGACTTCTTGTCCACGGCGACGATTCGTGCGGGTGGATGCTCCCATCCGCGGCGTGTAAAGCGTCACCTCACAGCCATCAAGCCGCCGCTGATTAATGCATCCAAGTGACAGCGTGTGCGTGCCTATCGTCACCGACGCTTGCATCTCAACGGGCCCGGTAAGAAACTCGCCTGTGTCGGTGACACCGAAACAGGCATCGACATCTGTCGGCTGCGTCATCAATTCGCCATCTTGGATGTGTAAATTTTCCAAGACACCGCCGTAACCGCGCATATCCCCGAGCACGCCGAAGCCGCCGTTGACAGCGACAAGGACGCGCCTATCCCCCCGTTTTGCGCGACGCTGTGCCATGGAGCGCACGGTTTCTTTCCCCAGAATCTGTGCATTCGCAAGCGATACCTCAACATGCAACGTCGGTTGATGCCGAGACATCTCGGCGACATACAGCACGCACGTTTCAACATCCCAATCGTAGCGATAGAGCCGGAGCCCAGAAGACAATTCGGTGGAAAATAAATCCGTTTTTTCACCGCCGGCTTGCGCGAAGAGGGGAGTCAAAAGCAGGAAGCAGAAAAGGCACAGGAATGGGAAAATATGACGTTTCATAGGCTTGGCTGCCCTTGCATTCGTTGATATGTTTCGTCCTTTGTCCGCCGAATCTGAACGGCGAAATAGGCAATCGGATGTTCGATGGGTGGATGAAGTTTCTTGACGGTGAGATGCACTTCATCCACCGCGAACTGCGCGAGAATCGCTGTCGCTATCGCCTCAGCGAGTGCTTCAATGAGTTGGAACGACTGCCGCGTGCCGATATCGACGATGAGCGTTACCACTTCGGCGTAGTCAATCGTTTCATCAAGAGCGTCGGTTTTGCCGGCATCGGCAAGCGAACAGCCTAACGTTGCATCGACTTCATAATGGCCGCCCACCTGCCGTTCTTCTGCGGGCACCCCGTGGTGGCCGTGAAATCGGATGCCTTTGAGGATAAGTTTATCCATTTTTTCTCGGCCATTTTTTCTTGAGGCCATTTTTTCTCGCGGCTGCGCGCCGGTTTTAGTTGACAATCTTCTCGCCTACCTCATGGCCAGGCTCAACCAGATCGCGAATCTGTTTGCCGTTCTTCCCGGCGGTGTAGTCAATGGCGCGGATTTTCCACTCGTCCTTCTGCTTTCTGAGCGTGGAATAGAGGTCACCGCCTTGATTGCCCCACATATATTTGCCGTGCAGAACGGCATCCTTGCCGCGGCTATCAATGGCGATGTAAGCGATATCCACGTTCATTTTCCCGCCGCGGAGCTGGAAAATCCCTTCCCAGGCTTTATTCACGGCGTTCCAACCGTCATTCCGTTCAAAGGTGCCGGCCCAAAATGTCCACGCCGTAAACACTTCGTCTTCCTGCTTCTCGCTTTTGAACCAGGTATCGCCTAGGATATCAATATCCTGTTCGCCATGGGCGATGGCATAAACTTCGTAAAGCGCGCGAATCGCCTCCTCTTCGGCGGCGAAGTCAATGTTCCTCTCAAAGGTTACCGCTGGTTCCGCGGGAGTTGCTGTCGGAGTTTGTGTCGTCGTTGGAGCTTCGGTATCTGCTGCGTCGTCGCCGCCGCATGCCATCATACCCACGGCGAGTCCGAGGATGAGAAAATAACAAATCGCTTTCGGTTTCATAACGATTCTCCTCTTTTGAAGATAAATAAACTGATATTATTCTAGCATGTCTAGCGAATAAAAGTCAAGGTTAAATTTTGGCGCGGGGTGCCAGGATTATCAAGATTCGCCAGAGATGAGCAGGATTTGCAGGATTATCAAGATTCGCCAGAGATGAGCAGGATTTACACGATTTACAAGATTAGCAAGATAAGACTGTAGTTCGGGAGCACCTTCTCCCGAACTGCACATGGAGAGGAGGACTTCCTGGCCCGTAGCGCGGGGGCCTGTCCCCCGCGATCGTCAACTTACGCGAAAACCGCACGCCGACAAAGGCCGTTTCCCCGATCGAGGCACGGCGAGGGACAGGCCCTCGCCCTACGGTAAACGGCACGCTTTTCTTAACCGTAGCGCGGGGGCCTGTCCCCCGCGATCACACCCGTGAAAAAATTTCTTCAGAAACTCTGCAGCGGTTTATCTCTGTAGAGCAAGAGCACCTGCTCTGGATCCGTTTCGGGAGCGGGTGCTCCCGAACTACAGATCTGGGGCAGGTCGGGCGATCGCGGGGGACAGGCCCCCGCGCTACGGGCCAGGACGAAAAAACGCGCGGGCGACAACCTAATAGGCCACCGCCCGCGCGAGATATGAAACAATACGCAAGATTACTCCCGCTGCTTGACTTCGCCAAACGTTGTCAACGAACGATTCGCCGGCGAAACGGGACCCGGTAAGTAACGTGTCCGCAACACTTCCGGCCGACCGCCTAACGAAACCTCTTCGATCTGATAGTAATACTCGACCCCAGGCTTCGCGGACGTATCGGTGAACGTGTAAGTTTGACGTTCGCCTGTCGTGCCGGCACCGGCGATGAGCACAGGATTCAAAAGCGTGAATCCACTATCGCGCTTCAGACTGCGACGCAGGTTGAAACCGGCGTTGTCGACTTCCGACTCGGTTGTCCATGAAACCACAACCGGACCTGCATCGGTGCGCGTGAGGGTGAAACTTGACAACTCCACGGGCAAGGCACCGCCTTGACGATACCCCGGCGTGCCGATGTCATCTGCATGGCCGTAGTGCAGCGATTCAACTTTGAATTTATTGAAATGCGCCGCTAATGCCCAATTGGACTTCAGCATGCCGTCGCGCGCCACCGCGCCTTTATCGTAACGGCGGACAACCGAACTGCGCGCGCCATCCCGACGATTCGTGGGCCACACCCAGACCGGCGCATCATCGGTGCGACGATTGTCATCGATGTTCCCGACTTCGTCTATCTTCGTCCCGTTTCGATCGGATAACTTCAGATAGAATCCCTCGCCACTCAAGAAGGTATCTCGCGCGGTTTTGATGCGGAGATTTTTCTCGTGCAACTCGAGCAGGTTGTAAACCCGGTCTTCAGGGAAAACATCTGTCGATGAAGCGCGGGCATCGCCTGCGACTATCAAGAGGGTCTGATTCGGTTGAATCACTTTCTCTTGCAGCGTCAAGGTGACAATCGGGCGGCCGACCAAGTCTCCCGAATTCCGATTCTGGATCTCCAATTGCCAGCGATTCAGATTCAGTGCCTCGGTTTTCGACTTATTATACAACTCAATCCACTGCGGCAATGTGCCACCCTCAGAATCAAACATGATCTCGCTGATGGTGACTGCCCCTTTCGGCGTAGATGCCTCCGTTTTCACCGCACCATTCGGATAGCCCGGTGTGCCTGCAGTCGCCGGAGACTGCGTCACTTTTCTATCGTAGCCGATACCAGTAAACGCGGCTTCTGCCCAGGCATCTCGATGATATCCGATGAGATCCGCTTTGGCGCGCTGCCAGACTTTGCCAGAACTCAGCGCATCTTCGGTGGCATCACCGGGAGATTCTAGCACTTGCAGGGGCCAGACATGCGTATCATAATCGCCTGTCTCGTCACGGACAAACGCATCGGTGTCACTGCCGCCGCCACCGGCGACATCGATGAATGCCTCATCCAAGCCGAGTTTCTCTTTGGCATTGCGCAGAATCAATAGGAATTTGCCATCATCGGGAAGCGAGAGGCCCGCATCCACTAAAGAGGCATGCGATAACCCTTTCTGCGCACCACCTGCGAGTGGCGTTTTGTCCGACGCGCTGTTGGTTATCAATAACAAACCATTTGCCGGCACACTCACATCGGGAAAAACGATAAGCGACGTATCCTCTTTCTTGCCATCGGCGACAACGGACAACTCCCAGTCTTTCAGGGAGACATCTGAACCGGTAACATTGCGGAATTCTAGCCAGTCATTTGTTGCTTCACTGCCATTGCCCAGCTCGTTGAAAACGATGGGACTGCGAGGCACAGTTGATGCAACCGCCTTTGAGACAGTGTCATCCTGCGGAATGTAAACCACCGGGGTCACCGCCACATCAAACGTTTTCGTCGGCTGAGAGGGTGAATCCGAGATCGGCGCAGCCTGACCCGGAGCCATCGCCGGATCGGCGGTACCACGACGCTCAAGCCCTGATGAAGCCTTCAACGTCGTTTCCCGCGGAACAGCCAAACTGTTGATACTGTCAATCTCCACGCTCACCGATGCTGCCGGCGGATCGGTCGCTTGCAAAACATACGCAAACGGCACAATCGTGGAACCCGAACGTTCCTCGCCTTGCTGCCACACGGCATGCCGGGCATTCGCGGCTTCTCGCGCGCCGAGATAGATTGTCACATACGGCGGATTTTCGCCTTCATAAGTCAACCCATCCTGCGCAAACGGCACCTCAACGGTGATCTCGCTACCCGCAAGATACGCACCGCCTTCGGGTTCAACAACCTTAATCTCATCCGCAACTACCTGCACCGTGTCTATCTGCACCGTGACAGTGTTCGATGCCAAATTGCCGATTGCGGGATCATGGGCAAACACCGTATCTGCTGGCACTTGGAACGTCAACTCCCCTTTAAAGCCGAGCGCGGGCACCACCCTCACCTGATACCGCAACCACGCATCCGCCGCGCCGAGACGGCTCACCGTCACCGTGCCACCTTCAACACCTGCCGCCAGCGCAGTTTGCAACGTCGCGAGAAGCTCTTCGCTCGTCGCATCATGATACGCAGCGGTTTGCCCAGCTGCACCGTAGTCCTCCTGGAACCGCAATGTCACCGTAAACGTCCCAGTTTGTGTCCCCGACGGCACGTCGACTATCTCTGTCATCGCGGCGACAGGGTCCGGCACTATCGTCGGATAGGCGATAGTGCCCTTAGCGGTATCATACGTGGGCGGAAAGTGGTGAGGGAACTCCGTCTCCTCATGTAGCGCATAAAAACCCGCCGAGACAGTATAGTGATCTACGCGACCATCTTTGTTTGTCCTACTCTGCTCCGTTAGCTCTAACAACGTTAACGCGAGAGTGCCGGCGGCAGGGCGGACGGTGGGGGAGACGAAGTTCACTACGTCATCAATTACTGGGAGGTAGTCAAGAATACCGTCGCCGTTTCTGTCAAAATGCTCTGGCTTGAATTTGAAATCCGCCCCTTTTCTGTAAATAGTACTGCCTCCCCCCAGACGCAGCCTGTGGTGACGATATTCATCCGCCTTGTCGGGGTCGGGACTATCTGGGTAGGGCTCGAGTTCTACGCCCGCCTCTAAAAGCGCAGACGGGTCGAGAAAAGTTGACCATCGCTGACCCGCGTCAAATTCAGCAGAAGTATCACCAAATGGCACGGCGAATCCAAACTCCTGCTCGTGCAGGGCTGTGATGTCCTCGTACGTGTGACCGTGGGGCTCGGCCTCCCCTTCCCGTTTGGGGTACACGCCATAGAAATCAGCGTATTCGTAATTAAAACCGAAACCCGGCCTGTATGGGACATTGAACGGGGCCACGGTAGTGCCCATCCCGGCCAACCACTCGCCCAAGGCATTCAAGGACTCATGCGCCTTTGTCACCTTAAATTGGTAGACGATGGTATGGTAACCATCCACACCCGGATGCCCCCACTCCGTACCGGTAACCGAATGGTCGGCATGGAGGTAGTTGACGCGGCCATTCTGTCGTATCCGTTCCAGTGGATAATTGGGATTCAGTATCCCTACCCCCTCAATGCCCACGGCTGCAACTATCATCCCGCCGGCGATTTCCCTGTCGGTGCCGGCATTGCGCGCCCAGACAGTGTTTACCGGGTTCGCCTTTTCACCGTCATTGAACAATAATGGCAAAAAATTCTCCGTCCAGTCGACGGTCCGGGGCTTGTCAACGTCAACTGGATAGTGATTGTTGACATGCAAGAGTGGCGGAAGATTTTTAACCGGATCAGCCATACTCACAGGATCAGGACCAGGCTTAGGCGTTATGAATTCCCTTACCGCTTCACAGTAACGAAGTTTGACGTTGATGGCAATGGCGACGATATCCCCGGGGACCACCGTATCATTTTGCCCGGGCATGACATGCCCACTGTTGCCGGGTTTGTCCGGATCTTCTTCCAGTTCGCCGCTCGTCGGATCGATATCAACCCAGAAGTAGGTGTCCGCCTCGCTTGCCAGTTGCGCTGTGCCCTGCCAGAGCGGCTCATAGTCCTTCCATAAGGATGGGAACAGCCGCGCGCGCCGATTTGGAAAACCGGGCGGCGTAACAACAGGATTCGTCTCAGGGCCGCCGGGCCCGCGAGTATAGGTACCAACCTGCTGCAGCTCTCCCAGCTTCGTGAGCTCTCCCACCTTCGTGGTTTTCGGATTTTTATAGACCCGTATCCACTGAATGTCAAAATAATCCGGCGGGATAGCTGTCAACTCGCCACCAAAGAATTTGTCAATACCAACAGCATGCGAGTGGCCGTGTGGCGAATTATCCGGCAGGTTAAACCCTGTCTTTCCGATCGCATGGACTGCCAAGGGCCGGTTCAACCACTCAAGACCGAAGTAATCACCGTTATCATCCTCGACATCGCCTCGCGTC
The DNA here is from genome assembly GCA_965242965.1 of Candidatus Poribacteria bacterium. Lineage (GTDB taxonomy): Bacteria > Poribacteria > WGA-4E > WGA-4E > WGA-3G > AGPOR5. The sequence continues at coordinate 1,502,584 of OZ251518.1, forward strand.
CATGTGTCGTGGCTCTCTCCCGGCGGTGCAAGCACCGTCAGCACACCGAATGTGAGCAGTAGGCAGCCTATCAAAACGGGATGGATGCGCGCGGCGGACCGCGGGTGTCCCCCGTCCTTCTGCGCCTTCCTGCTGAGAGCCGCAGGAGTTAACGCGCGTAGATGAGAGGGGGGTCTTCAGGTTGGATGCGTCACCGGCGGGCGCATGCGCGCGGAATCTTTGCAGCGGGTGCTGCAATAACGCGGTGACGGTAGGTTTCAGGCGGACAGCAATGCCCGCGAAAATCGAAAACAATAGGAATCTCACTGTTTTATCTCCTTTAAATTGATGTAAAAATGATTGAAAATTAAACACTGTATTAATTATACCATTTTTTTACGTTTTTGTCAAATTAAAAAATATGAGCAGGATTTTGAGCAGGATTTACAAGATTAGGCAAGATTAGGAGCAGGATTTACAAGATTTTCAAGATTAGGCAAGATTAGTCCGTAGCGCGGGGGCCTGTCCCCCGCGATCGTTCACGTGCCCAGAGACCGTAGTTCGGGATCGCCTGATCCCGAACGGACCTTGAGGAGAACCCCTTCCTGGCCCGTAGCGCGGGGGCCTGTCCCCCGCGATCACTCGCATAAGAAAACACCTCTTCAGGTCCTTTAGGTCCTGCATGTCTATAGTATCCGCGGATCGAAAAAAGCCCTAAGGTCCTTTAGGTCCTTAATATGTAGCACACGCAACGCCGCCGGAAAACATTAAGGTCCTAAAGGACCTTGAGGACGCAGCGGCTTGCGCGTGCTATAGACATTAAGGTCCTAAGGACCTTGAAGAGACCGTAGTTCGGGATCCCCTGCTCCCGAACGGGTCAAGAGCAGGCACTCTTGCCCTACAGAGGGGATGCGCGCTCGCATGCCCGATGGCACGGCGAGGGACAGGCCCTCGCGCTACGGTAAAGGGAGACGGCCTCCCCTACCGTAGCGCGGGGGCCTGTCCCCCGCGATCGTTCAACCTGCGTGAAAACCGCACGCCGCCCAAGGCCTATTTTCTTCGCCACCAACCCGTTTTGCCCTGATACGATGCCAGCAGCTTTGAAATCGCCCTGTCCTTTTTCTCCTGCAGCACCGCCTCGCAAGCACGAATCACCTTTTGCTTTGCCGTTTCATCTTGCGTGCGGGAATAGACGTGATGATAACTCTGCGCAACAACGGCATGATAAGCCGCGCTGTCTACACCCGCCGGCACTTCATCGGGGAGTTCGGCGAGACACGCCACCGCCTCATCCCACGCCTCGGCGTTCGCATAACATATCACTTTGTGATACAACGGCGCGGGTTGCGAATCGTCAAGCCAATACGCCTGCTCATAACAGGTTACCGCCTCGGTATAGGCATCGTTGACGGCGTGCAATTGGGCGAGCTCGGTATAGAAGGCGTAAAGTCCGCGGGTTGTTATCGTGTAAAGTTCCGCGCCTGTCCCGATGAGCCATTCCCTTTCCAACAGGAATTCGATGGCGGAATTCACTTCATCCTCGGTAATGCGGATATCGGTGAGGAGGTGCTTCGCTACGGCGGCGTTCGGGAAAATCTTGGTGCGGCTCTTCAGCAGGGGGTAAGCCTGAACAGGTTTATCCATCGCCAGCAGTTTGATCCCAGTGGCGATACGGAAGAGGGAGACGATCGCGTCGCTGTTTTTGCGTGACATCTCATCGGCGACGAATTCTCGATGCTGCGAGAAGTGTTGATTGAGTTCGTCTATCGCGCTACGGATATCGGCGTTCTCCGGTTCAAGCTGATGCGCTTGTGCGAGAAACCGTTGCGCCGCGAAGAGTTCGTTCCATTCGCGGTAGATAGCACCGAGTCGGAAATTGGCGTGCGCAAGCGTCGCCGTTTCGTCAGTTGTGCCGAGAAGGGTATCGTAAGCACAAATCGCTTCGGCGAGGGATCCCTCAGTCTCTAGCGTTTGGGTGTGGTGAATTGCGTTTTGCATATCGGTTATGACAGTTCCGGGGCAGTGAGCCATTCTTCTGTCGCAGCGGCGAATGCCTCGGAAAGTTCCGTAGAGACGGTCTGCTCCAGCACCTGAACCAGGTCTTCGCGAAATTTCGCCCAATCGCTGCCGCGGCGCGTATACCGAAGCCTATCGTCAATTTCGACAAACATGGTGTCGTTTGGTGTGGACATGGATTCAAAATAACGGGTGACATTCATGAATTTTTCTCCTTTAGTCGGGCGGATATGAACGACATCCGCCTTTACAGTTTGGTGGTTGCATCCTACAACTAACTGCCGCTTACCATTCACGCATTTCCCATCCGGCGGCGATTGCTTTCTCGCGGAGGGATTTTCCCGGGTTCACCACCACGGGATTGCCGACGCATGCTAACATCGGCAGGTCAGACTGACTATCGCCGTAGGCGTAACAATTCTCTAATGCGATGCCGTGTTCTTCGGCGAAGGCTTTCATCGCTTTCGCCTTCTCCTCACCGATGAGTGGCGGTGTTGTCAGTTCACCGGTGAACCGCCCGGCTTCTTCGCGGAGCTGCGGTGCTAACACGGAGTCAACGTCAAGGAATTCGGCAAGCGGTTGGATAATAAAATCCAGCGAACCGGTCACGAGGACGATTGCCGTGCCTTGCTCCTTGTGTTCCTGAATTTGCGATATGGCGGCGGGAAAGATTTTGGCGCGCAGATAGTCCTCAAACATTTCCTGAGATAACGCCTTCACGCTTTCCGCGTCCATCCCGCGGTAGTTTTGATAGAATACCTCGTTGAACCGCGTTCTGCTAATCCGGTCCAAAATCAGGTAATGAACGATTTTGGGGAGGAATGCTGCCAACCACAACGGTTTCAAAAAGCGCGCCAGTTTTGCCGTGCGCAACCAGATGTAGTAATGCACAATCGTGGACTCCAAGAGCGTGCCATCTACGTCAAAGAACGCTATGGTTTTTTGTCCTTTTGCATTGCTTTCGTTAACTGTGGTTGGTGGAATCACGTCTTCCTCCGTATCTCCGCATGCGCTGTTGTTGCATGCTAGGTTCTTGCGTTAATTGAGGGTGTTTCATAAATCGCTCAACGTCGCGGTGACAGGCCCTTGCTACGGCGAAAAACGCCGCCCCTTTACGTAGGGCGAGGGCCTGTCCCTCGCCATCGTCCGCGCAATCCAACGATCGCGGGGGACAGGCCCCCGCGCTACGGTAACGGGACGGTTTCTTCACAAAACGGCCCCTTTCATCGTAGGGCGAGGGCCTGTCCCTCGCCGTGCCCCGGTCTGCGCAGCAACCATCCGGGGTCTCTGGGCTGCGGCCGTTTTCCGCAGCGGTCGAGAGATCGCGGGGGACAGGCCCCCGCGCTACGGGTGGAGAACCCCCCTTCACCGTAGGGCGAGGGCCTGTCCCTCGCCATGCACGATCTGAGCATCAAGCATCCGTGGTACCTGGGCTGCGGGCGTTTTCCGCGGCGGTTGCGAGATCGCGGGGGACAGGCCCCCGCGCTACGGGCGGAGAAAAGCCCCCCTTCACCGTAGGGCGAGGGCCTGTCCCTCGCCATCGCTCGCGCTACGGGAACATCGAGACCAGGATAGCTCTCCTACCGGGAAGACATCGAGATATGAAACATCCTCAGTTAATTTTTTTCCTATGCGTTGATAGGGTTGCGCCAAGTGCTGCGACTCGGCTTTGAGCCTGTTCAAGAAAAACTTGGTATTTGTCCGCGTCTCTATGCGTTTCGCGGGTGTGCATATCAAAAGTCAACGGCGCGCCGAAAACTATCCGCACGGGATGCTTTTTTGGCAGATTTTTCCCCTTCGGCAGCGCGCGATAGGTGCCGTCTATATACGCCGGGATAATCGGCACGTCAGGCGCATAAATCAGCAGACTAAGCACACCCTGTTTGAACGGCTGGAGGTTCCCGTCAAGCGAACGAGTGCCTTCGGGGAAGACGAGCAGTCCATTGTTTTGCGCCATTACCTCGTTTGCTACGCGCAAATCTTGGAGGAACTCGGTGAAGTTCCCTTCACGTTCGATCGGCAAAGCGTTGAGACAGGTGCGCGCAAACCAGCCTTGCAGACGGTTGCCGAACCAATAATCGCGCGCCGCAAGTGTCCAGAGCTGATACGCCTTCGGACCGAGGGCGGTTATCACCGCTAGCGTATCTAAATGACTGGTATGATTCGGCGTGATGATATACGGCTTCCCCTGCGGGATATGCTCCAGCCCGTGGCACTCCAGAGAGAAATAGTGCTTATAGATGCCGCGGACAATGGCGCGGAAGGCGCGCGCATACCACCGCGGCACCTGCCGAAAATCGAGTGCCTCCACAGGCTCGCGAGGTTCTGTGCCATTTTCGACATCCGAGGCGTGGAACGTCTGTGTCAATTCAACGACATCGCCGACTGTCTGTAAATTGGCGAGCATCGCGTCGGGGATGGTGTGGCCGAGGCGCGCCTCAAGCAGAAGCAGCAGATCCAAGCGCATGAGCGAATCTAACCCCAGGTCTGTATCTAAACGGCTTTCTGGGCGAATTTGGTTTATGCCGAGGCGCGCCAACCGCGCTAGCGACGTTAAAATTTCTTCCGGAACATCCGCTGAAGGTTCAATTTCGTCATCTGCAGACGCGCTTTCTACGCGGGCAAGGTGCGCCTGAAGCATCGCCTTGACACGCTGCCTATCCGGAATGCCATCGGCAGTCTTCGGTAGTGCTTCTTCCCACAGATGCGTTTTGTGAAAGTGTTGATAACTGGGTAGCTGTTTGGCGCGCGCCTGAAGGTGTTGTTGAATTGCCTCTTCGGTTACGCGCGAGGCTGTCTCTGTAGGCACAATCACGGCGTGAATGGCGGTATCGCTGCTGTCTTCATAAGGGATGCCGACGACGCACATCTCCGAAATCGCCGAATGATTCCGATAAAGTGCCTCCAATTCAACAGGATACACATTTTTGCCGGCGGCCGGGACGATAATATCCTTGCAATGTCCCGTGATATAGAGGTATCCGTCCGCGTCCAGGAACCCCAGGTCTCCCGTATAGAGCCATCCATCGCGAATGGATTTCGCCGTAGCGTTCGGATTCTCGTAGTATCCCTTCATCGTGCTGGGGCCTTTGGCGATAATCTCGCCGATGCCGTTGCTGTCAGGATCGTGGATGTGGAGTTCCACGCCTTCCACCGCCTGTCCGACAGAGCCTCGCTTGCTTTTCAGATACGGATTAACGCTGAGGACCGGGGCGGTTTCTGTCATTCCATAGCCTTGGTAAAGCGTGAGTCCAAGTGCCTGAAATTCATCGTAGATTGCGTCGGAGAGCGCGGCACCGCCGCTGACAAGCACCCGAATCTCGCCGCCCATAACGTTGCGTGCCTTCTCAGCCAAAGTTTGCCCCGGCGTTTCTGCCCGCGATGCCTGCCGTTTGATAGTGCTTTGGAGCATCTGAAAGAGGCGTGGCACGCCGATGAAGGCGGTGATTTTCGCCTCTCGCATCGTCTTGAGGAGCGTAGTCGGACGGAGCGCGTTGACGTAAATCGCCGTGGTGCCGCTATAAAGTGCCATCAACAGACTGCACGAGAAACTCAAGGCGTGATACAGCGGGAGCGCGGAGAGGATGCGTTCGTTATCCTTCGGCGGCAGTGCCTTCGCAACGGCGCGAACGTTAGAAATAAACCCACCGTGCGTCAACATCGCGCCTTTCGCGTCCACCGTCGTTCCCATCGTGAAAATAATCGAAGCGACGGTATCCGGCGTAATCTCCACGTTCGGGAAATCGGTAGGCATCTCCGATGTCGTTGTCAGTTCGTTGATGTTCTGCACCTGCGGTTTTGCCGATGCTAATTCGTCGCTGTATTTCGCCAAGACGCTATCGGATACCAAAATGGATTTGGCTTCGGTGAATTCAGCGATGGCTAAGATTTCGGATGCCGGCGTTTGCGCGTCAAGTGGGACTACTGCCGTACCGAGTTGGACAGCGGCGAGATAGGCGATGCACCACTCCGGCTGGTTCTCCGAAACGAGCAGGGCCCTGTCCCCTTTGCGGAGGCCGCTCTGCCACAATTGATACGCCGTTTGGCGCGAACGTTCGTAGGTTTCCGCGTAGGTATATTGCTCCCACTCCCCATCGTTTACCATCAGCAGCGCGATGTTGTTGGGAATGCGCTTTGCCTGTATCTCAACCAAATCGACGATGGTTTTCGGTGAAATCCGCTCGATCGGGTTCTCGGCATCCGTAGGAGAGACATCCCGCTCTTGATGGCTCCCCCGTGAAATCCTGTCAATGGGGTTTTCGGCATCCGGAGGAACTGTTTCAGTTGTTTCAGTCGATGCTTCCGCTTCATCGTCGGCATCGGATTGACTCTGTCGCGCCGAGGGAGTTTCACCTGCGGTTGGCTCTTCCAGTTTCAGCACGTGCCGCTTGATGCCGGGAATGTGGATTTCCTGGAAATACTGCTTCCAGTGGATCTGCGAGACATCAAAGTTAAAGCGTTGCTGTTCAGGCGGGGAGAGTGCCTCCCAGAGTGCCTGCGTTTTCCGCGTCTCGAATTCAAAGTTGGTGCGGGTGTAGGGCGCGTAAATACGGATGTAGTGGAGCAGTGCCTTGATACTGCTCTGCTTCACGACAAGTCTGCGGCGGCGGCGTTTTGCGGCGCGCAACGGCAACCGCGCGAGTGCCTGAATTGCCTTGTCAAGCATCCGCATCCGGCTGTCCAATTTCCGCTGAAATTCCGCTAAACTGGGATACTGCCAGACAGGCACCTGAATCGGTTTGCCGTTTTCTAGCATAGGATTTTCGACAAAATAGTCGTAGGTTGCGTCAACGATGCCGCGGAAATAGAGGGGGTTCTGCGTGCCGGTAGCAACGTGATATACCTCAATCCCGCCGTTCCGCACAGTGGCTTCGGCGGCCGCCAACATGGCGTTCACAACGAAATCAACGGGGATAATATCAAGGATAATATCCGGTTCTGCCGGAAAATCAGGTAAACGTCCCTTTGCAAAACCGACAATCAGCGGTTCTGACATCCGAAACTTGCCGAGCCATCCCGGCACGGGTTCCGCGAGACTGCTCTCAATGATGGAAGGACGGATAATCGCCGTGGGCAGTTCGCCGCGCAATTCTATCACCATCTGTTCGGCGAGGAATTTCATGTAGGTATAGGTATCGTTCCACCCGCGCGAACGCGCATGCTTCAACCCTGCCTCTACCAATTCCGCTTCAAGCCATTCGGCTTGTGCCTCGTTAACTCGCGCTTCAAGTTTCTTGCGGCTGCCCTGTTTATTCTGCTCCGCCTCTCGTTGAAACTGCGCGCGGCGTTCCGGTGAGTCCGCCTCGGCGTGGATTGCCGCGCTCAAGGCATGCAACTCCTCAACTTCCGCCGAGAGCGTTTGCGGGATGGCAACGCCTGTTTTCTCCTGATGTTGCTTGGCGTAGACTTCATAAGGCGGCGGGAGCTCCTCCTGCACGCGCCCCGGAGTGTCACCGCAAACATACGCCGTTGAGACATGCAGAAATGCAGCGTTCTGGCAGCCCTTCGCGAAGGTGACGACGTGCTTGGCGGCCAAAGCGTTGCCCCTTAACGATTCGTCAAACGGCGGATCGAATTGAACAACACCGGCGATGTTAATGAAGAGCTCCACTTCGCCTTGCAGCCGTTGGTATTCTGCGTCGCCGAGACCGAGGCGTTCGTCCGTGAGCTCGCCTTCAACGGCGAACAACTTCTGCTTCGCCCACGCATCAAAATTTGCGCCGTGGTGTTGGCGGAGAGACGCAAACACATCCGAGGTTAACAACTCGTTTTCTAACCGTTCTTGTGCCGAGATGCGTCTCCCACTGGCATCGGCGCGGCATCGGATGAGCAGATACATTTTATGGACATCGGGAAGCGCGGTCAGAATTTTGGCAACCATCGGCTGACCGAGGAAGGCGGTGCCGCCCGTAATGAAGAGAACCTTCCCGCGAAAAAAATCGGCTATTGACATAATTTCCTTTTCGTGTTATCATTCATAAAAGTGATACGACATGACATGTTGCGCCAGAGCCATTTGTGTTCTCCTGCGCGGACAGTTATTGACAACTGTCCTGACAGGGACACGTCTCTAGACCCGGCGTGCATCGAGACCGGGAGGTCTCTCCTACGTCCTGACAGGGACCCGTCTATAGGACAGAGAGCCATTTAGGTTTTCCTGCAGGCATCGGCGCGCTGAATCGCTCTGTGTTGAATCTGCGTTTTTTGCAAGAATTGTAACGAATTTTCTCTAAAAAGTCAAGAGGACTGAATGGACGATGCGAACCGAAGAAGATAAACTCCGATTTTTGCGGGAGACCGCGCTGTTTTCGGCACTCCCCCAGACAGAATTAAAGTTAATCTGCGATATCGCTCGCGAGGTAACTTACCCCGCCGAGGAAACGCTGTTTGAAGAAGGCGACCAGGGTGATTCGCTTTACCTACTCATCAACGGCGAAGTCAGCATCATCAAGGCAGAAACCGAAGTGCTGTCCTTCGATGAAACCGGGTATTGCATCGGCGAGATAGCCCTGATTGATAACCAGCCGCGGAGTGCCACCGTCAAAACGGTAGTTCCAACGCGGTTCCTACAGATTACCCGGCACGATTTCCTGCAGGCGATGAAACGGGAGACGCTGATCGGTATCGGCATGTTTCGGGTGCTGAACGACAAAATCCGGCGCGACCTGGAAATTCAGATGGATGCTATCCGCAAGGATAGTGCGCAGGAAGAATCGATGCGCCTCGCCGCGGAGGTGCAACAATCCATTCTGCCTAACGAAGAAATTGCTACGTCGTGTTTAACCTCCGCCGGGTATTGCAAACCGACGAATAGCGTCGGCGGCGACTATTACGATTATCTCTATCTACCGCAAGACAGGGTGGCACTCTTCCTCGGCGATGTGATGGGACACGGCTACCACTCGGCGATGGTGGCGGCGATGACCAAAAGTTGTTTGCAAACCCAAATCCGCTTTGACGCTTCGGTGCCGGAAGTCATGAAGGCTGTCAACCGCGTCGCAGAGGAAGACGCACAGGCGTTTATATACCAGACCTGCTGTTACGTCATCGTTCATCCGGATAATCGGCTGGAGTTCGCCAACGCCGGGCATCCCGCGATGCTCCTCTTCCGTGCCGAACCGCAGACGGAGCCGCTTGAGTTGAAATCTGCCTTTACGCCGCTTGGCACCTCCAAATTCCTGTTGCAGTCAGAGACAACCTACTGTAGCACGGAGTTGGCGTGGCATCCGGGTGATTTGCTCGTCCTTTACTCCGATGGCATCACTGAAGCGTTTAACACTGCATCTGAAATGTATGGGCTAGAACGTTTCAAAACCTTGTTATCTGAAAAGCGGCATCTATCTGCTGCCGAAATCAAGCAGGAAGTTCTGGCAGACCTGGGGGCGCATCAGCGGGGTGCCGCTGCAAACGATGATATTACGCTAATTATTGCGAAGTTCCGGTAGTCATACCGTACGCCGCCGCATTCCCGTAGCGCGGGGGCCTGTCCCCCGCGATCGTCCCTTTCACCGTAGCGCGGGGGCCTGTCCCCCGCGATCGTTGCATGGCGAGGGACAGGCCCTCGCCCTACGGTAAGACGTGGCGTTTTTTAACCGTAGCGCGGGGGCCTGTCCCCCGCGAACGTTGGAGGATGCGACGGCTTCCCTACAACCGTAGCGCGGGGGCCTGTCCCCCGCGAACGTTGGAGGATACGACAACTGCCCTACATCCGTCCCACCGCATAATGCAGCAGATTCTCCATCAACGCCTTATTCATCTTCGTTGTATAATCACTATCGTTGCGGAGACTCGTGATGATATAGTGCCCCTTGCCGTGCTTGCGCACGCCGACAACGAGTTCTTTCCCCTCCGGTGTCGTCGCCAAGATTTCATCGCGCCGCCCCCAGTCCTGCCATGCATCATCAATAAAGATTGTGCCGGATTTAATCTTATTCGGTGTGGAGAAGAGCGAATTGCCCTTTTCTGTCACGGCGAAGTGTTGCGTCGGTGGGCTTTCTACGCCTTTCAGTTTGCCCTGTAGCCATCCCGTGCCGCACGGGTGCGTCTCGCTGCTGTCTTGCCCGGTGACGATGACAATGCCGCCTTTCTTCACGAAGTCTCGGATTTTCTTCTCCGTTTCCGGCGAGAGATGATAGCGTCCGTAACTGGAGAGCTCCTCATATCCTATCCACAAGATATCCGCCTCGTAGAGTTTGACGAGTTGTCTGTCTTGCGTCGGTTCATAGAATATGGGACGTTTCGCGGCTTCTTTTGTTGCGCGGAGTGCTTGATACTCATACGTCATCGTGTTGGTGTAAACCGGGACCTGGCTCCACATCGGGTTCGTGCTATTGCCGGTGAGGACGAGCACCTTCACAGCGTTTTCAGGCGCGCCTACCCACATTTTCCCGGCGAGCATATCCCGCACAATTTTTTGGAACGCCTTCGTTTTCCCATCAAACGTGCGCGACATCATCGCATCGATGTGCGTAAAACTCCACCACGAACCAGTGGCGCGTCTACTGCTAGAATAACCACGCATTTGAAACCACGTGTTATCAACAAAACACATGCTATCGATGCCATAATGTTGGCGGTAGAAAACAATGATGGGCATTCCCGGTTTCAGGATATTCGCCAGTTTCTCCGGCGAGGTGCCGCGTTTGTAGTGTCCGGTGGCGAAGTTCATATTAATTTCCTTCATACCACATTCGCCTTTGACATCTTCCTGAACGGTGACGATACCTCTCAGGCGGCGTTTATCAACGCTTTTGACTTCGCCGAAGACGATGTTAGTGCAGGCATCAACGACTTCGCGAATGGTATATTCCCGTTCAATAAACGCGTCCGTTTCCACTGGTGCGAACAGCAGTCCGATGAGACAGAACGCGAGCAGCGCGGCGGTGAGGTTGTGTGTCCAATCCACGGTAAGTTCCTCCTCGTTACGTAAGTTGGAATTTATTATAGCATATTTTGTCTGAATTTGGCAAGAAAAAAAACGCGCGGGAGCAGGAAAAATTGACACAAAACCGCGCCTATGCTAACATATCCCCAAAATGCTTTTCTAGAAAAAACAGTGTTATGCGTCTTACAAGGAGACTTTCACGATGAAACATTTAACGCTTTTCGCACTATTTTTCGGGATAATTACCGTTGGAAACATTGCCGCGCACTGGGACAGCCACCCGGCAATGTCCCCCGTTTTCTTAGCCACCGCGCACGACGAACTCACGACTGATGATAAAGTCAGCGGACAAGGCGCGCTGAAGTTCAAGGTGCTTTACACCCGCGCTCACTTTCCTCCCGAAGTCGCCGCCGCGATTGACAAGGCGCATGGTGGGTTTGATGTAGACAGGCGGTCCGGCAAGGGCGAAACTTACTTCGCGCTGCCCGATGTCGGCATCATCCAAATCAGTGCGGATTTGAAAACGACGCGCCTCATTGAAACGCCGCCGGCACTGAAAGCGGCAAACGCACACTATACCACCGTCTGGACAGCCACTGATGACACGCCTTACCTCTCATTTCCGGCGAACGATGTCGGAAGAGTGTTCACGACAACGCTAGATGGCGAACTCGTCCACACGCTAGAGGCACCCGACGCGATGACTGATTTTCAAGTGCAGGTGGTAAACACCTATTTCAGTGAGGGCGGCAAGTTCGTGCCGACAGGCGTAACGCACGTTGATGGCATGCTTTACGTCACCACCGGCTACTCGAAATTGGACTACATTTTAGGGGCAAAGATTACGAATCTGGAACCGTTTGCGGCGGCGTGGCATCCGTTGGCATTCGGCGGAAAAGGCGATGCACCGGGGCAATTCGGGACAGGACATCACGTTACGGTGCCGCATGGGACAAATCGACTGGATATTGCAGACAGGGCGAATGCGGAAGTTGAACGATATTCCCCTGATGGAACGTATCTGGAGACGCTGCCGCTCATCAAAGGCTCTTTTCCGTGTAGCATTGATTATGAGGCAGGGTATGCCGTCGTTGCGTGCCTCTACGGCCCGGATAGAAACAAAGGCGCGCCGCTCTATATTTTGGAAGGCAACAACCTCGTCTCAACTATTATGCCTAAGGAGGAGCTCGGGGTGGAGACGTTTCAGCATCTGCACGGTGCCGTAATTCGGCAGATTAATGACAAGTTCTATATCATCGCGCAATCGTGGAATCCGGGGGATATTGTCATTTTGGAGCAGGTGCAGTAGGGAGAATGAAAATGCAAACGCGGGAGACAGGCAGTAGGAGAGACCTCCCGGTTTCGATGCTGCTAGCCCTAACTATACGGTGTGCCTCTCCGAGAGGACAGGCGTGCCTGAGTTTGACCCGTTCGGGTGCAGGCGCACCCGAACTACAGCGGTGGGCCCGCTGCCTTCCCAGTAGGCGGGACATCCCTGTCCCGATACGAACCACATTGAGACCGGGCGGCAGAAATCGAGACCAGGAGGTCTCTCCTACGGGGAAGCCATCGAGATATGAAACACCCTCGGTTAAGAATCCTTCTGATTCGGCGTGAGATAGTTGCCAGTTATCAATCACAACAAGCAGCCCACGCAAAGACGTTCTTAATAATCCTGTCTCCCGCGATATCAAACATGCCACCGAATACCGATGTTTGGTTTTGCTTGCGTGCCACATAACCGTCCACGGTATCCAGGCGGAAGGCGCATCGGAATTGCTTGCTTTTTCAAACCTCATGTGTGTGCCCGCCCCACCGTCGGGACGGGCAGTTATCAAGGTTAGAGTTTCCACGCGTCAGCTTCGTGTTTGCTCTGTTTAGCATTGTTCAGGGCTTTCTCGTGCTGCTCTTCTATCTTTGAGAGTATAACCTGGGTTATCTTCGCGTTAATTATACTTTCAAGAGCCTCTCTGTCACGGCAATGCAATACCTCAAGGTTGGCGTTGATACTCTCAGAGTTGATCTTGAAACGCTTGGCACTAGAATCGTCCTTACTGTATGCCTGAGCATTCATGGTTATAGTGAGCTCAATGAATTCAACCATTTTTTTACCTCCATTATGGTGGTGGGCATCGCGCTCTTTCAAAAATGAACATACATCAGGAAACGAGGTGTTCATTCTTTAATTATGCCACAAAATAAACCGAAATGCAAATTTTTTTGCATTTTCTGAGAATTATCTGCGAATTCCATTGAAAACGCAAGTTTTCTCGCGGTTGCCTGAAAATTCAGAGTTAATCAGAGAGTGTTTCATAACTCGTTTTCCCGGTAGGAGAGACCTCCCGGTCTCGATGTGAGCGGTGCCCCCGTAGGCACCCTCCCGCTCTCAATATCGTCCGCGCAATCCGACACTCGCGGGGGAAACCCGCTCGGATGCGCGTGTGGCATCCGAGGGCCCTCGCGCTACGGGAAAAAACGGCACTTCACCGTAGGGCGAGGGCCTGTCCCTCGCCATGCGTTTGGCGGGCAGACCTTCTCACCTCTGTAGGTCAGGATCGGGCGATCTTGACCCGTTTGTGATCAGGCGATCACAAACTACAGAGAGGGGAGAACGGAAAAAACGTCTCTTGTTCTCTTCAGGTCTGTAGGACCTGAATGTCTATAGCACGTGCAGACGCGAAGAATCCTAAGGGCCTTTAGGTCCTTAATGTGTTTTACCGTGCCGCGTGTTTTCTTATTAAGGACCTAAAGGACCTTGAAAACGGGCCGACACATGCTGCTATAGACATGTAGGACCTAAAGGACCTAAAACGCCTCGGGACGATAGAGTTCGCGAGGGACAGGCAACCCCGCCCTACGATAAAAATAATGGCTTCTTTTTATCGAGACCAGGAGGTCTCTCCTACTGGGAAGCCATCGAAATATGAAATACCCTCAATTAATCTCTAGAGTTCAAGCTCGCTGATCCCGAACATCCCGAGGCCTGACGAAATTGGCCTACAGACGCGTGGCCGCCTAAAATTCCGGCGATAGACGCATCAGACTATTCCGACGCGGCACATACAGATACGCCGCCCTACCCGTGAAATACTGCGAGTAAACCTGTTGCCAATTGCTGTTCGTCAGTTTCCAGTGAGGGGCAGGCCCCAGTTTAAAATAGACAATGTCCGCCTCTTGCAGGTTCTGAAACGGATAGTCGCCGATCGGCGCGCCGCGGTGCTCCGCAACGAAAATAACGGCGTTGTGGATATCGCGTTCGGCTACCATCGGCGGCAGTTTCTGATATACGGCACCCCAATTTTGATACACATGCCCGATGCGGACATAACTCCACGCGGTATTGACGCTGAGTAGGAGAAGCACGACACTCGCCGCTATAATCAACGGCTTCGTCTGTTTGATTCGCTCATAGACGATGAGCATCCCGCGCGCCACCAGCGGAATGAAGGCGAGCAGCGTCGTTTCAGTGTAATAACGCGCATTAACCGGTGTGAAACCCCACGTTGAACCTTCAAAATAGAAGAAGGCGTAAAGCAACAAATTGCCTACGATGAGCGCGAGGCAGAGCCAATCGTATCGGTTGCGCGAGATGCCTTCTTCTGTAAAACGGGGACGCTTGTTCCCGTTGCTGAAAAACGGCAGCAATGCGAGGCACCACGGGAACAGTAATGGCACGAACGCGACAATGAAACCGAAGAATGAGTATCCCGATTCTCCTGTCAGTAACCGGTGGTGATACCCACCCCAACCGAGTGCGTTGAAACTGATGCACGGTAGGATGTGTTTCCACGTCCTCTCAATTGCCCATGCCGGTGTGAAATCGAAAGCGTTTTCGAGGTTCGGTTCATAACCTTCCATCCGTTTGCCGAACCCGATTTTGTCGTAGGGTTGCGCCACGGTGTGCGTAAACATAAATGCGTCGCCGGTGAAATGCGCGTTCCACGCCATGCACACACCTACCATGAGAAAAAAGGGAATTAAGAAAACGCCGAGTCGTGTGATGAGTGGGCGAAACTCTTGTGCTTCCGTGCGCGCTTTTACAAGATGATAGAGTGCCAGCCCTCCTCCCACCACGCCGAACACCACTGCCGAGAGGGGCCGCGTATTGAAAGCGTATCCCAAAGCAAACCCCGACAAGATCGGATACCCGAACCCCAGTAGGCGCGCTTTGGAAGTTCGCGTTCCGTTCAACGTCTTAATCAACGCGAACAGATAAAGCGCGAGGAAAAACCGACTCACCGGCTCACTAAACCACGTCGCGCCCATCCCTAGTGTTGCCGGCGATATGAGCCCTAGCACTACGGCGATAAGTGCAACCGTTTTTCCAACAGGCGCGCCCTCCCGTTTTTGATACATCTCTTTCACGAGGAGATACAACAAAAACAGCGCGCCTCCTGTCGCCAGCGCGGGGATAAGCCAAGGCGCATTAAGCAACACGCCGAATGTCAACATCAACGCATTGCCGAACGGATATTTTGAATACCATTTGCCGTTCAGAATGTTAATGTGTGGCGATGACGAAAATCCGTGTTCTGGCGGTGCCGGCACCGAAAGTTTCCCTTCCGCGAACAACTTCGCCTGAAATAGATAGGATACGGTGTCCGGCTCAAAGTAGGAGAAATGAAAATAGATGCCGCTTAAAAGCACCGACAGCAGCACGCCGAGTATGGAAATGATAAGAACAAGTTTGCGCATGTTACGTGTCCTCTGACGAAAAAATGCCTCTTCTCTCGGAGCAGTTCGCGGGGGACAGGCCCCCGCGCTACGGTGCGCGGGCCCCTTTGGCCCGTAGGGCGAGGGCCTGTCCCTCGCCATGCTGCGTTCGCGAGGGAGGTACCTCGCCAAACAACGTTCGCGGGGGACAGGCCCCCGCGCTACGGGACGCGGGCCCCTTTGTATCGTAGGGCGAGGGCCTGTCCCTCGCCATGCTGCGTTCGCGAGGGAGGTACCTCGCCAAACAACGATCGCGGGGGACAGGCACCCGCGCTACGGTGCGCGGGCCCCTTTGTATCGTAGGGCTTGGGCCCTCGGATGCCACACGCGCATGCGAGCGGGTTCCCCTCGCCATGCAACGATCGCGAGGGAGGTACCTCGCCAAACAACGATCGCGGGGGACAGGCCCCCGCGCTACGGTACGCGGGCCCCATCTGTCCCTCGCCATGCTTATCACTTACCCAATTTATCGAACAACGAATCCTGCATGGGTTTGCCTGTCCACGGATTGGACAAGGCAGGCAGTTGCAATTGCGCGCGGTTTGCATAGAAGTCCGCCACCGAGAAAAACTGCAACCGCGGATATTCGCTTACCCCCATTTTGAGCGGTGCAAGCGATGCCGCCTCCCGCAAATCTTTCGGCGAGTTGTGCGGTGTCATCGTGATGAAAATGCCCATCGCCGCGTTCACTTTGTCCATCGTCCAGATGAAACTGGTGACATCGTTAGGGCCGACGCGCCCACTCTTCACCTGAATGACAATGGCGCGCGAGTCGAAATTGTCGGGCGCGTGCGTCAGCAAGCCGAATCCATCAATGCCGCCATCGCCGGATTTTTTGGCGTTGGAGGCAAACCCTTTGATAAGCGAGATGGCCCAATCCTGGAACTTATAGCGGCTTTCCAGTGCGAGGCGTTTGGCACTCGCCAGGTCGGTCGGGGTGCCGGTGATTTTCAGGGGTGCGATGCCCTTGTTCTGTGTGAGGCGTTCGGTGTTGATAATATCTAACGCGCTGGGCAACACATCAATGCCGATGACATCGCGGCCGAGGGTGCGTGCAGCTTCAATCGTGGTGCCGCAGCCACAAAACGGATCGAGGACGAGGTCACCGGGTTTAGAGGAGGCGTTGATGATGCGTTCCAGCAATGCCAGCGGCTTCTGCGTCGGGTAGCCGAGGAATTCTTTGCCGCGGCAAGGCGAAATATCTGCCCACAGGTTATCAACCTGTTTCCCCTTGTCTTCCTCCATGTAACGAATACGATAGGGTGTCCCGGTTTTGCTAAAATAGACGCGCCCCTCTTGGAAAAGCCGCTCAACGTTTTCCTTCGTTGTCATCCACCCGCTCGGATATGGATTCTCATACCCGCGCCATTCATAACAGAGATTCGGCCGGGCATCGTGAGCCGGACGACACCAGAATGAGGTTAACGCAAAACGTCTCCCTTGTTCGTCAATCTTCGGGTAGCGTTTTTCGGCATCCGGGTCTGGTTCATAACTGCCGTTAAATGCATGCTTGGGCATCGCGTAAAAGAAGATAGTATCCGTGCTTGCACCGAATTTCTTCGGTTTATGCTGACTGCCTTTTCCACCACCGCCGGTGCGGTGCCAGACAATCTCATTCCTGAAGTTCGCCGCGCCAAAGACGACATCCATCAGGATTTTGAGATAATGCGATGCAGTTGAATCACAGTGGAGGTAAATCGCACCTGTCGGCTTCAGGATGCGATGCATCTCCATCAACCGTTCTGCCATGTAACTCGTATAGGCGAGCATCTTGCTGTTGGGAATGAACAACTCAAACCCGGCGATGACTTGCGAAATCGGGTTCGCAATTGCCGAGGTGAGTCGGGCGACGCGGGCGGTGGCGGCTTCATCCCACCGCCACATATCATCAAACGCTTTGATCTGCGCGTCAATGTTCAGCCCACTCTTCTTAAAAGGTGAGCTGTATCGTTCATTAGAATTAAACGGCGGATCGAGACAGATGATGTCAACGGTGTTATCGTCCCACTGTTGCATGACATTGAGGCAATCGCCGTAATAGAGGGTGTTGCGTTCCATAGTTTGTCCCAGGTTAGAGTTCCTGTTCTCTAGCAATCTGCAAGAGTTGCCGTAGGTTTAAAGAGGGTGTTTCATAAATCGCTCAACGTCGCGGGGACAGGCCCCCGCGCTACGGTGCGCGGGCCCCTTTGTATCGTAGGGCGAGGGCCTGTCCCTCGCCATGCAACGATCGCGGGGGACAGGCCCCCGCGCTACGGTAAAAAACGGCCTCCTTCACCGTAACTGCGGTGAAAAAACGCCGCCCCTTCATCGTAGGGCGAGGGCTTGTCCCTCGCCATCGTTCGCGCTACGGAAAAACGTCTCTTGTTCTCTTCAGGTCCTAAAAGACCTAAAACGCCACTTCTTGGCGATGGAGCTCGCGGGGGACAGGCCCCCGCGCTACGGGAACATCGAAACCCGAGATCTCTCCTACCGAACACATCGAATTATGAAACACTCTCAGTTTAACCCTCCCAAGAGCTTCATGCACTCGGCATTTGGTTCTGTTTGAGAGCCGTCAATTCCTTTTGCATCGCTTCAAGTTGGCGTTGCTGTGCGCTTGCCGCTTCTTGCAGTTCCTTGATTTCGCGCTGTTGCACCGCAATTTTCTCTGCCTGTTCGCGTTCGTTTTTCCGCTGCTGCAAGTAAGGCAGCCCGAGGATAGCACCGAACAATCCTATCAGTGCCAGCACCAACAGGAAGTTCCAGTTGAGTTGCTCTTTGACGGCGTTGATACTAATGCCGGTTTTTGCGGTTTCTTGGGCGGGGAACTCGTTGCTCCGTTCTTCGGATGCAACGATGTCCTTACTCAGCTGTTCTTCGGATGCGACGATTTCTGCCTTCAGTCGCTTTTCGGATGCGATGATTTCCGCCTTCAGTCGCTTTTCGACAGCAGCGAGTTCCGTGCGCACTTCTGTTGAGGATTCCTTGATAATCGCGCGGATTTTCTCGAATTCTTCTAGGCTTATCTCCCCGAGCGCCGCTGTGTTAACAAGCAAAAGTCCGAGGATAAAGAGCAGTCCTAATTTCATGATAATCTGACCCTCCAAAAACAAGGCATATCGTTGCCTTGGTTTTCATATCTGTTGATTTGATTTGGCTTGCACGGGCGGCTCTAGCCATCCGCCCTTACAAGCCTCGTAACGTTACGACGGCGTGGTGTCCGGAGCCGGTTTACCTTGCCCTGTGACAATGCCCAATTTGAGACGTTCTATCTCCGCTTGCAGTGCCACAATTGTCTTTTTCTGCGACGTAATCTTTTTGTTATCCTCGCGACGCGCATCCCACTGCTGCTTGAGCATCCACAGTAGGAACGTCACCAGAAATCCTGCCACAAGCAACAGGGTGTTCGTCTGCGAACTCAGTCGCGATTCCAGAGAGGCAATCCAATTTCCCTGATCGGATATCCGGTCTCCTTGGACGCTGACCGCGCCTTTCAATTCGCTTACTTCGTTTTTCACAGCGGCGAGTTCCGTTTTCACCGCTGCGACCTCGGTTTTCAACACTTGGACCTCGGTTTTCACCGCTGCGACCTCGGCCGTCAGTTCGTTGAGTTCCTTTATCACCGGTGCCAGGGCGGTGTTCATCATTTGTTCCACCCTTTTGAAATCCGCGTCGGAAAGTGCGCCGAACGCCGGTGCCTGTTGGATAGCCAACGCCACGAGCAGAACCACAATGACTTTCATGTTCTCTTCCTCCTTTTGATATAAACGATAACCTTTTCCGCAAACGCAATCGTTTTAGACACTGAAAACTTCGCGCTTGACATTTTTTGTGAATATGATAACATATCCACAAAAAATAGGATACCATAATTCGCGTTGGATTTGCAACGCGGGAGGAATAATTCATGAATTTAACACGTCAACCCCCACGCCGCCCGACGAACCTCGGCATCGCCGGGATTGTCGGCGCGGCACGAATGACGGATAAGGCACGCGCCGCAAACGAGGAAACCCTCGGCGACTATATCTACGGCGAAAGTTCTGGCTTGGACCAGCGCGTCTTAAGTTTTCTCGGCATCTCCGCTGATGTCTTCGCTGATGCTGTGAAAGAACACGACGATGCCACCCTCAGCGACTGGGTGCTGGAGACGAGCGGGAAAACGGCAGCGGAAATCGCGGTATTTAACGAGGAGAGGCTCACTCACATGCCGGATAGCGATGGGCACAAACGGCGACTGCAGGAACGCATCGCCCGGTTTGCACCGGGGCGCACCGACGTTAAGACGCTGCTCCAGTCCATGGAATTGGACGATTGGGGTAGTTTCTGGCAGGTAACTCTCACCGAGCGGCCCCCGCGCAGCGCGCGGGCGAAGGACATCGGCGGTATCTGTGGTGTCGCACGCATGGCAGACAAAGCACGCGCCGAACGCGCCGGCAAAATCGGTGAGTATATCTACGGCGACGCTTCCGGACAAGATGTCCGCATCTTGAAGTTCCTCGGCATCTCTGCCGCAGATTTTCAGGAAGCCGCCGTTAACAACCCGAATAACCTTGAACTCGGTGAATGGGTTTTGGAAAACAGTGGGAAATCAGCGGCGGAGATCGACGCGTTCAATCACACGTTAGTCAACTACGCGCCTAACGATGAGACGCGCCAACGCTTTGAATCGCGCTGCAGCGAAGTCGGCGTAAGTCCGACGGAGATTACCACCTGGGTCGCGCTTCAAGACGTTGACGATGAACGTAGTTTCGGCATCGTCGATTTGGAACGCCACGCGCCGCGCAGTCCGTTCAACACCGATATTTGCGGCATCGTTCACGTCGCGCGAATGGTGGACAAAGGGCGCGCAACGAACTCAGACTCGTTGGGACTTTACTATTACGGCGCGGATTCTGGGATGGACCGGGTCGCGCTAGAATTCCTTGGCCTCACGCCTGATGCCTTCGCGGACGCACTCAAAACGCTGCCAACCGATGCCGAGGTTGACGCATGGCTGCGGGAAAACTATCCGAAGGACGAGGCAGACATTGCGGCACATAACGAACGACTCCTTCAAGCCGGGCCGCGCTCGGAAAGGGAGTGGGCATTTGTCAAGAATATGCTCGGGCACACGGATGCCAAGACGTGGTTTGAATTCGCGGTGATTGATGATGAGAGGACCTTCGCGATTTAGTGTGATGCTCGCGAGGGACAGACCCGTTTGTGATCAGGCGATCACAAACTACAGAGGGGAGGTCTCCTACATTCGCGGGGGACAGGCCCCCGCGATGCGGTAGGAGAAAGCCATTCCCTTCACCGTAGGGCGAGGGCCCTCGCATGCCACACGCGCATGCGAGAGGGTTCCCCTCGCCATGCCAACGATCGCGGGGGCCTGTCCCTCGCGCTGCGGCATCCGAAAGCCGCCTCCTTCACCGTAGGGCGAGGGCCTGTCCCTCGCCATGCAACGATCGCGGGGGACAGGCCCCCGCGCTACGGGCAACAAAAACGGTTTTCGTTTACGTAGGGCGAGGGCCTGTCCCTCGCCATGCTGACGCGCTACGATGAAAAACGGCGCGCGGGCTTTTCATGTCCGTAGGACCTAAGAGCCCATCGTGACAATAGCGATCGCGGGGGACAGGCCCCCGCGCTACGGTGAAAGGGCAAGCTCTGTAGTTTGTGATCGCCTGATCACAAACGGGGGACAGGCCCCCGCGCTACGGTGCTAGGGGGCATCGAGACCGGGAGGTCTCTCCTACCGGGAGCAATTGATACCCGGAGGGCTCTCCTACCTCAAAACATAAACCGGTACATCGGCCGTTCTAACGCGATTCCAAGAAGCGTCCAGACTGCCCCCACGATGAACTCCCCAATGACGAGCCCGATGAAAAACGGCATCGCCCGGCGATATGTGCGCAATCCACCCGCCTGAAATAGAATCGCTTTTATCCCCCACGACAAGAAAATCGAGAACCAATACCAACTCGTATTCCAAAAGCTGAGCGACAGCGCATAGCCAGCAGGATGAAAGGGCCACCAGATAAACCGCCTGCGCAATACCATTAAAAGTGTTGTGAGGGCAATCGCGCCACCAGACGCAGAAACCGCGCCGACATCAATGGATTGCGGGTTGATGAGCCATTGCTTCAACTGCTCGTAAGTCCATCGGCACTGCGCTTGTTCACCGTAAACTGCGCCGCCGTAATGATACCCTTGCGCATAATATGCCCACGCCGAGGAAATCGTCCCTACGATAGTCACCAAAATCACGGCTGTAATAAAGCGGTTGTGTGATAACCCGCGCACCTGCGCTACTTTGAAACCCTCCAACATAATCGGCATTGGATGGGAACGGTAAGAGCGGTTGAACCCGTGGAACATGCTGAACGTCGTCAACCCCGCGGCACCGATGCGTCGCGTGCCAATGAAAGAGACAAGCACTTTATCCGGTCTCCACGGAACGTCGTGTGCCGGCGGGCCGACTTCTGCGCGGATGCGCGTAATCGCAATTGCCAACGCGAAGAATAGCGTGAAATAGCCGAAGATGCTGAAAATCGGCGTGCCGGTGCTTTTGAAGAAGAGGAGGATAAAGATGCCCCCTGCTATTAACCCTATGATGGCGTATCGGATGCGGGCGCGTTCTGCAGCGTCACCGTCCCCCGCGCCTTGAAACGCCGTTTTCACATGCCGCGCGATGAATTTGCGAGTGAGCCAAATCGCCGAAACCCCAAGGCAGAACCACGCGCCGAACGATTGGGCATCGAGGAACGGAAAACCCGGCAGATGCCCAATGCCCGCCATCGTCCCCCACACGCGCATCATTTTGTGGAACAGATAGAAAAACCAGATCGAGAACGAGAGTTCCAGCGGAATAAAGAAACTCATCCCTATCGCGAACGGATAAACGGCGATGGGAAGTCTGCCGATGGCACTGAGCGGTTTCGTCTGGAAATATTGCCCTAAATTGTAAAGACTCCCGCCTAACCCCGGCACGACAGGGAAGAGGAAGTGGAGCCCATTGAGCAAATTCATCCCGCCTGCCAGCACTGCGCCGAGCAGAAACAGCCGATTTGTCAATAACACGCGCCCGCCGTTTTCGGTGAGATGCAGCGGAATCTGAATCACCGGATAACTTAACTTCTCGTGTGTTACCCACTGGTGCCGGATAAGCAGCGTGAGGCAGAGCATCATGCACGTCAGCACGATGACCAGGGCACTCCACCACAGCACCGGTGTCATCCAGAGTTGCAGATGTTGCGCTGTGTGGAGTGTGGAGTCGCCTTGGTAGAACGCCGCCAGCGCGCTCCGTTCTTTGATAGAGAGCCACTCCGGGATATGTTGTTGAAAAACTTCACCCCATTCGTTTTCAGGACTAGCGAACCAGATTGAATAAGTTAGAAGGGGCCACAAGATCTGGAGTGTATCGTGCCCGGCGAGGGAGGAGGCGATGGAGAGAAGCAGGTAGACTACCATCAATTCACCATCGCTGAGAGACGCGCTTTTCCGAAACGCGCGGAGCAGCGGGTTAACCCCCATCAGGAGCAACACGATAAAGATGACGTTAAAGTAGACCGTGGAGACAGTAGGGAAACTCTGGCCCGTGCTGTAACCAGAGGTCCCCCAGTTAATCATGAGCCAATAAGAGTTCGGAATAGTAAAGAGGAGTGCGAGGAGCACTGCACGCGCGCTAACGTTTTTTCTTGGCATGTTGGTTTTCCTAGGCGTATTCTATAGGAAATCTTGCAAATTGTCAATGTCGTTTTGAGTTTTTCTCGAAAAAAGCTTGACATTTGCACACAATTTGTGTTAAAATGAGTCTCATAATTGATTGAGGGTGTTTCATAAATCGATGCGTTCGGTAGGAGAGACCTCGGGTCTCGATTCCCTCGTAGGAGAGACCTCCTGGTCTCGATGTTCCCGTAGCGCGGGGGCCTGTCCCCCGCGATCGTTGCATGGCGAGGGACAGGCCCTCGCCCTACGGTGAGGGGAGCGTTTTTTATCGTAGCGCGGGGGCCTGTCCCCCGCGAGCGTTGGATTGCGCGAGCGATGGCGAGGGAAACCCTCTCGCCTGCGCGTGCGGCATCCGAGGGCCCAAGCCCTACGTTAAGAGGGGCCGTTCTGGATACCGTAGCGCGGGGGCCTGTCCCCCGCGATTATCGTCCCGATGTGTGTTTCCGCCTCTGTAGTTTGTGATCGCCTGATCACAAACGGGTCAGGATCAGGCGATCCTGACCTACAGAACTTACAGGGCCTGGTGCACGAACGATGGCGAGGGACAGGCCCTCGCCCTACGATGAAGGGGGCGTTATTTTCCCCGTAGCGCGGGGGCCAGACCCCCGCGATCGTTGGATTGCACGAGCAATGGCGAGGGACAGGCCCTCGCCCTACGATGAAGGGGGATTTTTGCCGCCGCGCCGCCCTATTGCATCGAGACCAGGAGGTCTCTCCTACGGGGAAAATTGAGACCAGGAGGTTTCTCCTACGGGGAAACCATTGATATACGAAACACCCTCAGGTTAACTTTCAGTCAAAATAGGAGATAAAACCTAATGAAACTTCATCACGCTACACTCATTTTCATCTGCGCGTTCATGCTGTGCGCTACGCTACACGCAACCGCACAAGTCGTGAACATTCCCGACGCGAACCTCCGCACCGCCCTCGCCGAACACCTCGGTAAGGCGGAAGGAGCGCAGATCACGCAAGCAGAATTGGCAACGCTCACCGAATTTCACGCCGATGACCGCGGCATCCGCAACCTGACAGGTCTGGAATTCGCTGTCAATCTCGTTCGGATAGAACTGCGCCACAACGCGATATCTAACCTCGCGCCGTTTGCCAGCCTCGTCGCTTTGGATAACATCAAACTGCGCGGGAACAATATATCCGACATCACGCCGCTCGCGCAACTCGTCAACGTCACATGGCTGGGACTGGAGGAGAACGCCATAACCGACGTATCTCCCCTCACCCGTTTAGCAAAATTGGACGGGGTAGGGCTGAGCCACAATCCGGTGACAAGCTTAGCACCGCTTTCAGGGTTAGTCCACCTGCGTCGGCTTGATATGGAGCACTGCGAGATTTTGGATATCTCACCCCTCGCAGGGTTAATCGGTTTGGAAGAACTCAGGCTTGGTGGCAATTCCATATCGGACATCACGCCGCTCGCCGGCTTAACCCGATTGGGACATTTGGAGTTGGATGGGAATTTGATATCGGACATCACGCCGCTCGCCGGCTTAACTCGATTATGGCACTTGAGTTTGTCTGAGAATTTGATATCGGACATTACCCCACTCGCCGGCTTAGTCAACTTAGGAGGGTTAAACTTGAACAATAACGTGATATCCGACATCACGCCGCTCGCGAATCTAAGGAACCTGAGATGGTTGGCCGCGAGCGAAAACGTCGGATTCAGTCTGGCACCCTTGGCAGGATTGAACCATCTAGATCATTATAACTCGTGGGGCACCCCGGTATCTGACCTCTTGGGCCTTGCGAACTTGCCCCAACTCAGATACATAGATATCTGCGGTGGCGGGATATCAGACCTCACCCCCTTGGCGGGGGCAACCGGGTTGAGAGAGCTCTATCTTGTCGGCAATGAGATATCGGACGTTTCACCTCTTGCGGGGTTAGTCAACTTGGAACGCCTCAACCTTCGCAGCAACAACATCGCTGACATATCACCGTTGGAGGTGTTAGCGGAAAGGATACCTATCACGTGGACTGGCAACCCGGGTTTTGAAGGGGACGCTCTTCATAACTACCACGGTTCTCCACCCGCCGGTCCCAAAATTGAGGGACCCTGGTTGTGGGCACTGGTGCCAGCAACCCAACTGGATGACAGGGATTTACTCGCCGAAGTCACTCGTGGTGCCGCTACGGAAGTGAAGGTGGCAACCTTCGGTGCGACAGAAGGAAAAGCGGTAGGGGGTGGCAAATGGCGCGCCCATACGCTATCTGCCACGGGGGATGATAACATCAACGAGATGACAGCAGCCCTCGGATGGGGAAGCCGGGACGAAATTTATGACCACGTCGTTTACGGTTCCATCTCCCTGCAGTCGCCTCGCGAACAGACGACAATGATGCTAGTCGGGAGTGACGATTCTGTCAAAGTCTGGCTCAACGGCGAGTTGGTTCACCAAGCCTTGACGGGCCGGGGTGCTGACGATTATCAAGACGCGTTCTCTGTCGCCCTGAAGAGAGGAACGAATGTCTTGTTAGTCGCTATTGACAACCACGGGCATGGAGGTTTCAGCGGCTTTTTTGGGTTTGAGGCAGGGACAGAATATACGGTGAACCGGCCGGACGCGCGCATTGTCGTGCAAGTGCCTGCCTGGGATGTGAACCGTGATGGCCAGGTGAGCGTGCTGGATCTGATTGTGGTGGGACAAGCATTTGGAAAATCGGCGGCCCTGAACCGGCACACGGATGTCAACCGCGATGGAAAGATTAACGTAGCAGACTTGGTGCTGATTGCGCAACACATTGATGCGGCATCGGCTGCCGCGCCGAGTCTTCTGGCGATGGACAGCGGGCTGACACCTGCGATGGTTCAGGCGTGGATAAAACTCGCGCAATTAGAGACCGACGGGTCCGTTGCGTTCCAAGAGGGAATCGCGAAACTTCAACAGATTCTCGCAACCCTGCGCCCGGAGCAGACAGTGTTGCTGCCGAACTATCCGAATCCGTTTAACCCGGAGACGTGGATACCTTATCATCTTTCTCAGCCTGCGCAAGTCACGGTGCGTCTCTATGCTGTCGATGGCACTTTGGTTCGGACGTTAGACCTGGGTTATCAGACCTCCGGTCGTTATGAGGAGCGGAGTCGTGCGGCATATTGGGATGGCAAAAACGCGCTCGGTGAGCCGGTCGCGAGTGGCATCTATTTCTACACGCTCACCGCGGGCGATTTCACCGCCACGCGGAAGATGCTTATCCTGAAGTAGATGGCTGTTCGGGTAGGAGAAACCGGGCGGTCTCGATGCATCCCCGTAGGAGAGACCTCCTTGTCTCGATTTTTTCCCGTAGCGCGGGGGCCCTCGGATGCCATCCGCGCATCCGAGCGGGTTTCCCCCGCGATCTCCATCGTTCCGATGTGTGTTTCCGCATCTGTAGTTTGTGATCGCCTGATCACAAACAGGTCAGGATCAGGCGATCCTGACCTACAGAGCCTGGCGTGCTCGGACGCTGGCGAGGGACAGGCGTTTTTTATCGTAGCGCGGGGGACAGGCCCCCGCGAGCGTTGGAGTGCGCGGACGCTGGCGAGGGACAGGCCCTCGCCCTACGTGAAGGGAAGCGTTTTTTACCGTGGCGCGGGGGCCCCTCGGATGCCATCCGCGCATCCGAGCGGGTTTCCCCCGCGATCTCCATCGTTCCGATGTGTGTTTCCGCATCTGTAGTTTGTGATCGCCTGATCACAAACAGGTCAGGATCAGGCGATCCTGACCTACAGGGAGGGGGAAGCGGTCTGAAGCGAGACGCATGGCGAGGGACAGGCCCTCGCCCTACGGTGAAGGGGGATGGCATTTTTTCCCGTAGCGCGGGGGCCTGTCCCCCGCGAGCTCCATCGTCAAGAGGCCCTCTTTAGGTCCTACGGACCTAAGAACCGTTCTGGATACCGTAGCGCGGGGGCCTGTCCCCCGCGATCGTTGGATTCCGCGGACGATATCAAGACCGGGAGGGCTCTCCTACACAGATTTATGAAACACTTGACTTATCGCGCAAAATAAGGTATCCTATTCGGTTAGGGCATGGGCATTGTTGCGCCGTGTTTGGTGTGGGAGCATATCATGTATTTACGAGAAAAACGCGCGCGGGAGCGTGAACAACGTGCACGCGAGCAGGCGGAAGCTGTCGTCGTAGAACTCGAAAAAGAGGTTAGCACACTGCGGCACGAAGTCACCTACTTGCGAGGTGAATTAGATCAGTTGAAAGGACAATCGCAGCCACGCCACAACGGAGGCGAAAACTAAGCCCAAAGTAGTTCGGGATCGCCTGATCCCGAACGGTTCAGGATCAGGCGATCCTGAACTACAGGGAGAGGGAAGCGGTCTGACAGCAAGACGCATGGCGAGGGAAACCCTCTCGGATGCGCGTGTGGCATCCGAGGGCCCTCGCCCTACGTGAAGGGGAAGCGTTTTTTCACCGTAGCGCGAGGGCCTGTCCCTCGCGACATCCATCTAACCTTAGTCCGTAGGGTTCAATAGGACCCTACCTACACGAATGATAAAAGGAATTTTTCAATGAAAAACTTCAACTATTGGACACTAACGATTTTGACATTGACATTCATCGCGCTCGGGGTTGGAAATGTGCAGGCGCAACAGAACCTCGCACAGCAGGCGAATGCTATCGTTGAGCAGAGCTGCGAGACTTGCCACGGCGAAAACCGCGCCTTCTCTGAGATCCTTTCGATTCAGCACCCCGCGTTGATTGCCTCCGGAGCAGTTGTTCCAGGAAATCCCGACGCATCCGAATTCTATCTCCGACTGCTGCCCAATCAGCCCAATAGAATGCCATTGGGACTCGACCCGCTCACGCCAACGGAGATTGATACCGTGCGACGCTGGATTGCGGCCGGAGCACCCAGTTGGGAAGTTGCACTCACACAACGCGACTTCATCACCCCCGATGCGATGCTTACCGCGATTCAGCGACATGTGAATCAACTCAAGGCGTTTGACCGGCCCTTCGCGCGCTATTTCACCATGACGCATCTTTACAATGCCGGTGAGACAGAAGAGGCACTGGATGCCTATCGCCGCGCGCTTTCCAAACTCATTAACAGTCTCTCCTGGGGACCTGATATTATTAAGCCGCAACCCATTGACGCAGCCCAAACGCTCTTCTACATTGATTTGCGCCGCTATGAATGGGATGTCCCTGACGCGTGGCCCAATATGGAAGCAGTCTATCCCTACGCCGTTGATTACGGAAACTCAGCAACGTATACCACGCTGCAGCAGGAA
This sequence comes from Candidatus Poribacteria bacterium, assembly GCA_965242965.1. Classification (GTDB taxonomy): domain Bacteria; phylum Poribacteria; class WGA-4E; order WGA-4E; family WGA-3G; genus AGPOR5. Next base: position 1,531,111 of record OZ251518.1, read on the forward strand.
ACGGAATCCGAGGTGCCGTTCATCGACGTGGATTGGTTCCTGGCGACTGCCTCCTTGCCGCCCCTCTACAACGACATCCTCGGTTTGCCCGAGACAGACCGGGAGTTGGAAGACCGGTTGGAAGTGGACGTGGCACGCAACATTGAAACCTCACCGGGTGTGCGCGTCTGGCGCGCCGGGTTCAATGAATCCCGCGTCTCCGAGAATAACCGAGTCGTTGAACGGCACCGCTCACGATACGGCGCGTATTGGAAATCCTACGACTTTGCCGGGAACGTCGGCAGTCAAAATGTCTTTACGCACCCTCTCTCTTTCACGCACGATGGCGGCGAGATTATCTTCAATCTGCCCAACGGTTTGCAAGCATACTTCCTCGTCACGGCGGCGGGAACACGGCTAGACGATGCGCCGGTGGACATCGTCTCAAATCCCGCGGCACGCGATCCGGTGGTTCACAATGGGCTCTCCTGTATCGGATGCCACACGGAAGGAATGAAAGAGTTTAAGGACGGTGTGCGGGCAGTAGTCACCGCGCAAACGAATCATGCCTACGACAAAGACCAGGCATTGCGGCTCTATGTCGAACAAGCGACGATGGATGCGCTGGTGGCAGAGGATACGCAACGGTTCCGAACGGCATTGGAAGCCGCCGGGGGTATCTTTGGGGGAATTGAGCCAGTGGAACGCTTGCAACAGCGGTTTGAAGAACCCCTTGATGCGGCGCACGCTGCAGCCGCTGTCGGTTTCAGAACGTCTGCCTTTCAACAAGAAATTCGGAATGGCAAGTTACAAACGTTCGGATTGCAGGGGCTGCTGCTGGACAACGGGAGCGTGCAGCGCGATACGTGGACATCGCAATTCAGCAACATAGTTGCCTCGCTGTTCTCCGAGGATAACATCGTCATTACGCCTGTTGATGATATATCAACACCGCCTGTCTCCGGTGTTCACATTCCAGACTTGCCGCTGCGCACGGCGATTCACCAAACTCTCGGCAAACCGCAAAATGCGCAACTCACGCGGGAAGACATGCAGCGGTTAACGAATCTGCACGCCGATCGCAAGGGGATTCGCGATTTGACCGGCTTGGAGTTTGCCACCAATCTTGAACGGTTAGAGCTGCGCCACAACGCGATATCCGACCTGACACCGCTCCGAAACCTCATCAGTTTGGATAACATCAAACTGGAGGATAATTTGATTGTCGACGTATCCCCACTCGCAAAGTTAATCAACGTGGGATGGTTAGGGTTGGAGGAGAATCGGATAACCGACTTATCCCCGCTCTCCGGCTTAGTGAAGTTGGATGGGTTAGGGATTAACCACAACCCGGTATCGGATATCTCGCCGCTTTCAGAGATGCTCAGTTTAAGCAACCTGCAAGCGTGGGTAACCCATATATCCAATCTCTCGCCCTTGGCGAAATTACGGAAACTGCAAACGCTGACAATCAGCGACGTGACTATATCGGATGTCACCCCATTGGCAGGATTACCAAATCTGAAATATCTAACCCTTTACCGTTGCGGCATATCGGACATCACGGCTTTCGCTAAATTAACAGGTTTGCGAGAGTTGAGCCTTCAGCACAACGACATCACGGACGTGTCCCCACTCGCTGGATTACGCAACTTGGAATATTTGGACCTCCATGACAACGAGATAGTCGACTTTTCTCCGTTGGAAGGGTTACATGGAGAGACAGAGATGGTTCTCCACGAAAACCCTGGGGTTCAACGACTAGGCTCTCCGAAAATAACGGGGCCGTGGCTATGGATGATTGTCTCAACAGGCGAAAGGGGAGGTTCGGGAGCTTCTGCCGCTGGGATAGATTATCTCGCACAAGCCAGTGGCGGCACAGTGACAGAACAGCAGGTGGCTATGGAGGGGGCGACAGAGGGCGATGCTGTCGGAGATAGGGTCTGGACACCCCGCACCCTTTCTGCAACCGGGTGGAATAACATCAACGTGATTGCAAATGCTATCGGATTTGGAAGAGGCGATATAAACAGACACGTTGCATACGGCCTGGTCTCCATTGAGTCGCCGCGAGAGCAGCAGACGCGAGTGTTTGTTGGCAGCGATGACGCTGTCAAAGTCTGGCTCAACGGCGAGTTGGTGCACGAAGAGCACGTTATTAGAGGCGCAGGCGATTACCAAAGTAATTCTCCCGTTACCCTGAAACAGGGAGAAAACCTTTTGTTAGTTGCTGTTTACAATGCGCATGGCGGGTGGAGCGGCTTCTTTGGCTTTGAAGAGGGCACGGACTATTCGGTGCTAACGCCTGGTTCAAGACTCGCCTATACCCCTTATGCCCCGCGCGTTTCGGTTGGCCAAACTTTCACGCTGCATCTCAGTGCGGAAGAGGTTACCGGTTTGGCAGGGTGGGAATTCGATTTGAAATTCGATCCTGCCGCGCTCAGTGCTACGCGAGTTAGCGAAGGCAGTCTCCTGAAAACCGGCGGCACTGCTACTTTCTTCCGGAAAGGCACTATTGACAACCAAGCAGGGACCATTACCGGGTTAAGTGGCTCGCGGCAGGCGGCAGGTGGTGTCACAGGTGCCGGCAGGTTGGTGTCGGTGACGTTCCGGGTGAAAGCAGTCGGTGAGACGCGCGTGCGGGTCCGGAACTTCCAGTTCGGTGATACTACCGGCGCGATTATTCCCACAGCGGCTCCCACTATTACCATCAATGTAGGTGGTGCAGTAGCAGCGTACCCGGCTTGGGATGTGAATGAGGATGGCATGACGAACCTGGCAGATCTCGCGCTCGTGTCACAGGCGATGGGCAAGCCTATTGAGAACCCTCGCACGGATGTGAATGGCGATGGCGTTGTTGATGGCGAAGACTTCGCGCTAGTTGCCGGACACCTCGGTGAGGAAGCGGCGGCAGCACCATCAAACGTTGCGTTACCTGCAGGGCTGACGCTTGAAACGGTAGAGTGGGCACTGAATATCTTGCATGCAGAAAACACCGGTTCGCCTGCGTTTCGGCGTGGGATAGCGAAGTTTGAACAACTTCTGGCACTGCTAGTCCCGGATAAGACGCTGCTGCTCGCGAACTATCCGAATCCGTTCAACCCAGAGACGTGGATACCGTATCAGTTGGCAAAGTCGGCGGATGTGACGGTGTCCATCTATGCATCGGATGGGAAGTTGGTTCGGGAGTTAGACTTCGGGCATCAGTCGGCGGGAGTTTATCGTATCCGCAGTCGTGCGGCGTATTGGGATGGCAGAAACGCGGTGGGTGAGTCTGTAGCGAGTGGGGTGTATTTCTACACGTTCACCGCTGGCGATTTTACTGCGACGCGGAAAATGCTCATCCTGAAGTAGATGGCTTTCGGGTAGGAGAGACTTCCTGGTCTCGATGCAATATCCCGGTAGGAGAGACCTCCTGGTCTCGATGCAATGTCGTATCGGGACAAGGATGTCCCGCCTACCCCGAACCTCCCGGTCTTGATTTCTACCGGTAGGAGAGACCTCCCTGTCTCGATTTTTCGTATCGGGACAAGGATGTCCCGCCTACCGGCAGGCATTGGGGCCACCTCTGTAGTTCGGGAGCGCCTGCTCCCGAACGGGTCAGGATCAGGCGATCCTGACCTACAGGGCCTGGTGCGCGAGCAATGGCGAGGGAAACCCTCTCGCATGCGCGTGTGGCATGCGAGGGCCCAAGCCCTCCGGTGAGGGGGTGGTGTTTTTTTCACCGTAGCGCGGGGGCCTGTCCCCCGCGATCGTTGGATTGCGCGAGCGATGGCGAGGGGGGCGTTTTTATCGTAGCGCGGGGGCCTGTCCCCCGCGAGCACCATCGTCAAGAGGCCATCTTAGGTCCTTTAGGACCTACATGTCTATAGAAAAACGTGTCGCTACGTTGTCAAGGTCCTTTAGGTCCTTAATAAAAACACGCGGCCCTGGCAAAACCTATTAAGGACCTAAAGGACCTTAGGGTTCTTCGCGGGCGCGCGGGCTATAGACATTCAGGTCTTACAGACCTGAAGAGAATAAGAGACGTTTTTTCCGTAGCGCGGACGCTGGCGAGGGACAGGCCCTCGCCCTCCGGTGCGGGGGGGGATTTTTATCGTAGCGCGGGGGCCTGTCCCCCGCGGTCGTTGGGATGCGCGGACGATGGCGAGGGGAACCCTCTCGCATGCGCGTGTGGCATGCGAGGGCCCAAGCCCTACGGTGAAGAGGGCTCTCCTAAGGTATTGCATCGAGACCAGGAGGTCTCTCCTACGGGATGTGCCGGGGCGGAAACCATAGGAATCCGCCCTGACAATTTTACCGCAACACCTTCAGATTACCCCATGTCGTTGTCAACTTCCCTTCAGGTTCAACAACGAGGAACGCCGAATTCTCACCGAGGTAGTTGAGGATATTCGTCGTCAGTTTTCTCAAATTATCTCCCTCCTTAGACTTAGCATCGGTGAAAACGCCGTTGTGATGTCCGAGGGTGATGATTTTTCCATCGCCGACTTCATATTCAACGAAGGGACGCTCGCCGCCGCCAGCACCGCCGCCTCGCGTTTTCGTGCCGAGGATAACGCCGCCCGGGTCTGCACCAAAATTGAAGAAATCCGACGTAAACCCGTCCTGTGCCATGCTGGTGAGAAAAACGGGTTTGGCGGTGTCAAAACCTTCAAAGACAGGATGGTTTTTGCCATCGGCGGTGGGGATAACACCGATTTCGGGCGGGTCCTTGCCGAGGGGCATAAAGACTCTCGGGTCGCCGCCTTTTTCAACCCCGATTTCGACAACGTAGCGGAGTCCCAAGGCTGAAAGAAACAGCGTGCCGCCTGCCTCTACATAGTCACGCACTACGTCCTTCGTCGCATCGGCAAGGAATGCGTCTGGCAACGTGTCCGTTTCCGTGTAAAAAAGCCAGAGCACAGCGAATTGTTCAGGGGGCACGGTGGTGCCGCTTTCATTCTTGAATTTGCCGCTCTTGTCGACGAGCAACTGTGTCGTTTGGAAGTTATCGGATGCCCAGTCGTAAGCGGCTTCCTCAACTTCACCTAGTTTATTATCCGCTGCCAATACGCCGACGGTGACGTTCGCGGCATGGATTGGGAGATTCACCGCTGCCGAAAAGAGCATCGCGAGGAATAGATAGGAAAATAGCGTTGATTTTTTCATGAGTTTCTCCTTTTTTTATTATTGCATTGGGATGCATGGCGAGGGGAACCCTCTCGCATGCGCGTGTGGCATCCGAGGGCCCTCGCTCTACGGTGAGGGGTGGCGTTTTTTATCGTAGCGCGGGGGCCTGTCCCCCGCGATCTCCATCGACAAGATGTGTTTTTCCACCTCTGTAGTTCGGGAGCGCCCGCTCCCGAACAGGTCAGGATCAGGCGATCCTGAACTACGGTGCCTGGTGCGCGAGCGATGGCGAGGGACAGGCCCTCGCCCTCCGATGAAGAGTATTGCATCGAGACCAGGAGGTCTCTCCTACAACAACAGCGATTCTATCAGCCCCTCTTGCGGACTAGAGGCGTTCGCGTAAAGTTTGCGCGGGATGCGGCCCGCTAAAAATGCCGCTCTGCCCGCTTCAATCGCCTTTTTCATCGCCTCTGCCATGAGCACCGGACGGTGCGCCTTCGCAACCGCGGTGTTGAGTAACACGCCGTCGCATCCTAATTCCATCGCCACGGCGGCATCCGATGCGGTGCCGACCCCGGCATCCACAATGAGCGGCACCTGCACGATATCGCGGATGATCTGCAGGTTATAGGGATTCCGAATCCCCATCCCTGAGCCGATCGGCGCGCCTAACGGCATCACCGCCGCACACCCGATATCTTCCAACTTCTTACACGTAATCGGATCATCGTTGCAATAGGGCAACACGGTAAACCCATCTTTGACTAGCGTCACCGCCGCGCTGAGCAGCTGCTCCACATCAGGAAACAGCGTCTGTTCATCGCCGATGACTTCCAGTTTGATGAGCGGTGTCTCCAATGCCTCGCGCGCGAGGCGCGCCGTGAGAACTGCATCCTTCGCCGTGAAACAGCCTGCTGTATTCGGCAGAATGGTGATGCCGCGTGCGCGGAGCAACGCAAACACATTCTCGCCGGACGAGTCAGTGAATTTCACGCGCCGCATTGAGACAGTGGCGATTTCGGCACCGCTGGCAACCAACGCCTCTGTCATCACGTGGAAATTCGGGTACCCGGCTGTCCCGATAAGCAGTCGGGAGTGATAGGTTTTATCCGCGATTTTTAATTCTTGCATCTGTTTGCTCTCGATTCGTTTTTTCATATAACACTACGCCATCGCGCTGGATCTCCGCAACCATCTCGGGGTTACGAATATTCTTGAAAATGGTGAGATCGATTTTGTAGGGTAAAGGTCCTTCGTAGAAATCATTCGCAATATGAGAAACAATCGTATGTGTGAGTGCCGCGCTCCCGTTGAGCGTCACATCGATGTCAGACCCGTTTTGATATGTGCCTTTGGCGCGTGAGCCGTATAACACCGCCTCTTCCACTTCGGGATAGCGACTGAAGACCTTGGTGAGCTCTTGGAGCGTCCGCGTTGACAAGCCGTATTTCATAACGATTCTTCCTGTTTCAGCAGCGCGAGCCGAGTTAGCAATCCGCCGAATTCACCAAAATAGGTGTTGAGGATTTCTTCAACGACCGCGGCTGCAGTTTCTTCGTCATACGTATGCGGAATCAGATTGCGTTTGTCAATCATATCCATCCAGACTTCGTCGTTTTCAATGAGCCCCTGCTTAAAGGCTTCACGGGTTGTATCCCGCGAACCGTATAAATTTTGCACGCCCCGGGCTCCAAGGAAATCCTTCAAGGTCTTCCATGCCAATTCGTGGGTATATTCAAACCCTTGGATTAATCCTTGCTGTTCTAGTTCAGAGAGTTGGCGTTGCGCCGCCAATTCAACTGCGGCTTTCAATCGCGAAAAAGCCTTGCTAAAACTATTGGCTCGTTGTAGCCAGCGAGGCTCTTGGGTGTTCATATTTTTGTGGTTGTTCCTCTGTAAGGCGAGGGGTAGGAGAGACCTCCTGGTCTCGATGCAAGATTCTTGCTGTCCCCTGCCCTACGAGTTATTTGGCGATCGGTGCATGGCGAGGGACAGGCCCTCGCCCTACGAGTTGTTACGAGTTGTTTGGTGATCGGTGCATGGCGAGGGACAGGCCCGCGCCCTACGATATCGGGCATTTGGTGATCGGTGCATGGCGAGGGACAGGCCCTCGCCCTACGATATTCGGGGAGAGGCTATCCACCCTGAACAGCGCGGATAATTTCTACCTCGCTGTTTTCGTCAATCTTCTTCTGATGCCACGCCGCTTGCGGGACGACTTCCCGATTCACCGCGACAGCGATGCCCGGTTGCTTCGGCTCAAGCCCTATTTCAAGCAGCAGTTCGTAGAGGGTTAACTCGGCATTGACATTCTTGTCTTCGCCGTTAATGCGTATTTTCATTGTTATGGGCTGCGTTCCATTTCCTCGTAGGGCGAGGGCCTGTCCCTCGCCATGCAACGATCGCGGGGGAAACCCGCTCGGATGCGCGTATGGCATCCGAGGGCCCCCGCGCTACGGTGAAAGAGAACCGTCCGCGGACCCCGTAGGGCGAGGGACAGGCCCTCGCCATGCAACGATCGCCAAACGACTCGTAGGGCGAGGGCCTGTCCCTCGCGATCCCTAGACGGTTAAAAAACGTTCAATTTGAAAAGGCGCGATTGTCGGCGACAGTTCGCCTGTTAAAATCAGTTTCGCTATTTCATAGGCGGTGACAGGCGTGAGCAGGATGCCGTTCCGATAATGTCCCGTCGCCACGATGAGATTGTCGATCGGCGTGTGCCCGAGGATGGGGGCATTGTCTCGGCTTCCTGGCCGTAAACCTGTCCACGTCTCCAAAATCGGCAGTTCGTAAACGCCCGGGACTGCCTCCCATGCGCCGCGGAGAAGCTCAAACATGCCGCCCGCCGTCAGGCGAGTATCAAACCCCATTTCCTCACTTGTCGCGCCAATGATGAGTCTGCCATCGGTTCGCGGCACGAGATATACCGACATCGGATACCGTGCCCGCACCGTGCGGATAACCGTTTCAACAGCGATGCCTGCCTCCATCTGGAGTGCCAACATCTGTCCTTTAACCGGACGCACCGGCGGACGGATGGCATCGGGAATGCCCGCAATTTGTGAAGACCAGGGCCCCGCCGCGAGGACTATCACGTCAGCCGTGTGCAATTGAGTATTGCATCGAGACCGGGAAGTTTCTCCGGCGGTGTTGCATCGAGACCGGGAGGTCTCTCCTACTGATACTCCGATTGCGGCACCGTTTTTCACCTCAATTCGTTCCACGCAACTATTTTCATGCAACACGCCGCCGCGTGCCTGATAAGCACGCTGCAAGGCGGTAACCATGCGGCGGTTGTCCACCTGATGGTCTGCTGCACAATGGATTGCTGCCGTGACGCGCGGTGAGAGCGCGGGTTCAATCTCACGCGCCTCTCTTCCGGTGAGCCATTCAGCGTCCAATCCCAACTGCTGTTGCGAATCATATAAATGGCGGAGTTGATGCGTATCGTCAGGCTCCAATCCGACGATGAGCGTGCCTTCGGCGCGATAGCCGATGGACATGGCTGCATCTGCTTCCAATTCCTTCACCCACTGCGGATAGCGTGCCAAACTGTGGCAGCCTAACTTCAAGAGTTCCGGCTCTTCGGTGTGTGCTTCGGCGAGTGGCGCGAGCATTCCGGCGGCAGCCCAAGAGGCAGCGCGCCCTGCACGTTCGCGTTCATAAAGCGTGACAGAAGCACCTGCCTTCGCCAGCTGCCACCCGATGCCGAGTCCGATTACGCCGCCACCGATGATAATAACGTTTCTGTTTTCCGCCATAGATTTGTCCGGTCCGCGCGTCCTCTTCAGGGTGTAAGGACAGCTATCTATATCTGAGGGTGTTTCATAACTCAAGAAACCGTCCGGTTACCGTAGCGCGGGGGCCTGTCCCCCGCGAGCGTCCCCTAGTCCACCTCTGTAGTTCGGGATCGCCTGATCCCGAACGGGTCAGGATCAGGCGATCCTGACCTACAGGGGTGACGCGGTCTGACAGCCGAACGCGTGGCGAGGGACAGGCCCTCGCCCTACGTGAAGGGGCGGCGTTTTCTTCACCGGCGCGCGGGGACTGGCACCGCGACGTGGAGCGAGTTATGAAACACCCTCATCTATAAGTTAGAACTTACTCCTCCAATAGGTTAATAAAAAGTGCCTCTGTCGCCACCGTTTTGGAAATCAACCCTTTTTCATGGGCGAACTTCACGAACGCCGCCCACTTCTCAGCGGATTGCACCTGCGTTGTGGCGAATACCTCCAACGTATCCCGAAAAGCGAGTTCATCTAACTCCTTGCGGACATCCGGATTCGCCTTGAAATAGAGTGCCAGTGCCTCGTCCGGGTTCGCTTTAGTGAATTGAATCGCCTCGCGAATCGCCAGCATCAGTTTTTTGGCAGTCATCGGATTCTCCTTCAAAAACGCGTCGTTGGAGATGATGACGAGTTCGTAATAGTCGGGGATGCCGTGTTCTTCCAGCGGGAAATAATCTGCCGCCGCACCCTCCAATTTCAGTTCGTTAATCTCGTAATTCCGAAACGGCCCGATAACAGCATCGATTTTGCCTGTCATCAGGGAGGACGAGATATTCGTGCTGACGTTTATCAACTCGTAATCGTCTTCCGCTAATCCTGCCGCCGCGGCGATAGCATTAAAGAGGAGGACATCCAGCGGTGCGACGGTGTAGCCGATCTTCTTCCCTTTGAAATCTGCAGGCGTTTTAATGCCGGATTTCTTAAGGAAACTGATGGTGTTAAGCGGCTTTTCTACGAGCAGCCCGATTGCCTTGACAGGCAAGTCCGCCGCACGCGCGATTGTCACACCGTGTTGGTAATCAATAGCGAACGGGTATTTCCCGGCGGCTACGAGTTTAATCGGCGCGCTCGGGTCGCCGCCCCAGTGGAGTTCCACCTCCAACCCGTGCTTGGCGAACAGTTTGTTCTCCTGGGCGACGTAGAGTGGGACGTGGTCTGCATTCGGAAACCACTCCAGCAACAGCGTCACTTTCTCTAGTTCACCTTCCGGATGGCCATCCGCGTGGATATCAAATTGTCCTATCAATAGGATACCACAACTGATGGCAAAAATCAAACAAATTATAGTTTTCATGAGCATTCTCCTATTTTCTTACTCTTATCGTTTGTGTGACTGTGTTTGGACTTGTCCTTTCACAGTCCGTAGCGCGAGGGCCTGTCCCTCGCGACCGTTGTTTACTAACTTACCTTTTCACAGTCCGTAGCGCGAGGGCCTGTCCCTCGCGCCCCTTGTTTACTAACTTGCCGTGTTTCAACATCCGCGCTTATTCTCGCGTTCGGGATTGTCGGGATGACGCGCGTCGCCACGGCATGGCGTATGCCTCTATCAGCGTCATCAACCCGAAAAGGCCCACGCCTAAAAACGTTAGACAAAAAATTGCGGCAAAAACCAGTGAGACTTGGAGTCTCCCGTTGGCATACAACATGAGGTATCCCAAGCCCGCGCTCGCGCCTGCCCATTCGCCGATGACGGCACCGATAGTTGAGACAGAGATGCCGATTTTCGCACCAGTGAAGATAGAGGGAAGTGCCGAGGGCACATGCACCTTCCACAGAATCTGCCATCGACTCGCTTGCAAAATCCGGAAGAGGTTCACCGTATCCGGGTCTGACGATTTTAATCCGTCCAACGTATTCAGCACCATCGCGAAGAATACGATGAGCGCAGCCATGATAACTTTCGGCGCAATCCCGTAGCCGAACCACAGCACCAATAACGGGGCAATCGCGAACACCGGCACCGCCTGTGAACCGATGACATAGGGGTAGAACGCCTTCTCTAGCACCGGGAATTCAAACATCAGCACCGCTAGCGGGATACCGACACCCGTGGCGAGGGCAAAGCCGAGCAACATTTCTTGAAGCGTCACCAGCGTATGTTTCAGCAACAATGCCCGTTTCTCAAAGAGCGTCACGACGATGTCCGAGGGCGCGGGTAAGATGTAGTGCGGTGTGTTGAAAATATGCACCCATGCCTCCCACGCCCCGAGGATGCCGAAAAGGATTGCCCACGGCAACACCGTGGTGACGCGCCTCGCGAACCTTCCCATAATTGCCCATCCCACAGAAAAAGCCGCCTCCTGTTTCTACCTGCGAGGAAAAGGAGACGGCGTGAGATGTGCAATAAGGGATGCCATGGCAGTGGGAGATACCTCCCGGTTTCAATGCCTTCCCATATTGCTGCAAATCAGTTTTCTGTCGTTCGCAATGCGTTGTTCAGTAACTGCAAGGATAACGCTTGCGCTGTCCAGAAATTTCCCTACGCTGGCATAACCCAGATCAGGTTCAAAGGGTGTTTTCTCAGCTCTTTGTAGGCGTGAACCTAAATTGAGCACCCCATAATGTCATTGAAAAAATTATATCATAATTTCCAAAATAGTTGCAACAAATTTTTTTACGGTAGAAACCGCCGTGATACCGTAGCGCGGGGGCCTGTCCCCCGCGATGCCCCAGTTTCATCCGAGCATGGCGAGGGACAGGCCCTCGCCCTACGGTATAAATAACCGTCTACGGTGGAAACCGCCGCGATACCGTAGCGCGGGGGCCTGTCCCCCGCGATGCCCCGGCTTATCCAAGTCTGGCGATGGACAGGCCCTCGCCCTACGGTGGAAATAACAAACCGCCCCGATACCGTAGCGCGGGGGCCTGTCCCCCGCGATGCCTCTAATCTTTATTCAATCGACACCGCCTGTGCCGGAATTTCCACACCCTGCTCGTTCCAAAATTTATAGGCACCGGAATGGAGCGGCGTGACGAACGCTTTTGGTGCGTTTTCTACCGTCATATCCGCAGCGGCACCTTGCGTCGCTGTCATAATCGCTTGCATTCCTTCCGCTGCGTAAACGTTCGTGAGGAAATTATAGACGATTTCCGCTGACACATCTTTGTGCGCGATGAGGAGCGTCGGCATCAGAATCGTATTGACAGCTTCCTCCGGTTGCGGCCGAGTGATACTCGTGAGTGCATCGGCATCTGGTGTCGCCTCGCCGCCGTATGCGCCTGCAGGAATTGTCCCAGAGAGGTAGAACGGATACTGTTCATAGAAACCTGAGGCTTGAGCAGGCGCGTCCAAATCCAGCATTCTGATGGGCGTATTCGCTGCAAGTTCACGAATCGCATCGTTTGGAATCCCGACGAGCCAGAGGAACGCGTCTGCTTCGCCACTTTGGAGAGCCATCGCGCCCTCTGTGCCACCTTTGTAAACCGGCGTAATCTGTCCCCAGATGCCCGCCGCTGTCGCGAGACGTTCCAGTGTTTGTGCCGTGCCGGAACCGAGTCCGCCAGTCGCCACATTTTTACCCGCCAGATCTGCGAATTCCTGAATTTCGCTAACTTCGGTAACTACCAATTGCGCGTACGCGATATAGAGCAGCGTTACGACGCGGACATTCGTTTTCGCGCCTTCTTCGGCGAAAATTTCCGTGCCGTTGTAACCTAAATATGTCTCGGCGGCGAACGCAAGCCCGAAGGAATTCGGGTTGTCATGGACGCGGCGCGTGTTTTCGACAGAGCCAGGTGAAGGTTCAGTAACGACTTCCCGGCTCGGCTCCTGTTGCGTCAAAATTCCTGCAATCGCGTTGGCGAACGGTTCAAAACTGCCGCCCGGAGTCCCCGCCGCAATTGTCAAACGAGGCGCGGTTTCTTCTGACGTTACTGATGTGGTCGGCAGCAGTTCCTTCTGAACCCTATCGCATCCACTGACGGCGAGAATGAACGCCAACATAATAATAGCGAGGGCTTGCGCGGAGCAACGCCCTAAGTTCATCTGCATTTTAGCATTCCTTTCGTGTTTTTTACGTAGGATAAACGCACCACTAATTTGAAGGTGTTTCATAAATCGCTTAGCGGGGCGGGGACAGGCCCCGCGCTTCGGTGAAAAAAACGCCTTCCCTTCAAGTAGGGCGAGGGACAGGCCCTCGCCATGCGTTTGGCTGTCAGACCGCATCACCTTTGTAGGTCAGGATCGCCTGATCCTGACCCGTTCGGGATCGGGCGATCCCGAACTACAGAGGGGGCAGATACCTGCCGGTAGTCGCCCGCCTCCATGGGCGATAACTACCGAAACGGATTTATGAAACACCCTCACTAATTTGCGTTAATCCTTTGGTTTAGCATGTTCGGGAATTTCCACTCCCTGCTCACTCCAAAACCGATAGGCACCGGCATGTAGCGGAATGAGAAACGCTTTTGGGCCGTTTTCTACCGTCATATCTGCAGCCGCCTGATTGAGCTGGAGCATCGCCTGATGTCCCGCCGGCGCATACACATGCTTGAGGAGCGCGTAGATAGTTTCTTCCGATACATCTTTATGCGCTATCAGCACCGTCGGCATCAAAATCGTCTTCACCGATTCAACTTTTCCTTCGTAGGCTCCCTCCGGCAATGCCCCCGATAGATAAAACGGATACTTTTCATAGAATCCGTATTTTTTGGCGGGTGTGTCCAGATCGAGCATCCGAACGGATTTAATGGTTGTCAGTTGAATGATGGCGTTATTCGGGACGCTGACGAGCCACTGGAAGGCGGCAACTTGGCCATCTTGGAGTGCCTCGGCGGCGGCGGTGCCGCCCTTGTAAATCGGCGTGAACTCCCCCCAGATACCTGCTGTCCGCGCGAGCCGTTCTAACGTCTGTGCTGTGCCGGAACCGCTGGGACCGCTCGCAACCTTTTTGCCGACAATGTCCTCAAATTGATGCACATCGCTATTCGCGAGCGTGGAGAGCTGATCATAGGCCATAAAGAGCAGTGTCACCATCCGGATGTTGGTTTTCGGTCCCTCTTCGGCGAAAATCTCTTGGCCGTGATAACCTAGATAACTTTCAGAGGCGAAGACAACGCCGAGTGTTTCGGCATCGCCATTGACGCGGCGCGTATTTTCAACGGAACCCGCGGATGCCTCCACCGATATTTTGAGGTGCGGTTCATGTTGTGCAACGACGCGGCTAATGCCGCCTGCAAACTGCGAGAAACTGCCGCCGATGGAACCGCCCATGATGGATAGCCATTCCGTTTTGCGCGTCTCGGAACTTTCTTTTGGGGTATTTTTCTTATCTCCACATCCGCAGAACGCGCTGAGTCCTATTAGGACGAGAAATATCCACAAAGCGTGAGGCTTTTTTGGCATAATTGCTCCTTCCGAATGAGTTATGCAGTAATTATACCACGAAAGAAGCGCGATTGCAAATAAAATTAATTTAGCAATTTGGGTTTTTTGTCAACGTTTTTTAGAGATATTTAGTTTTCGGTTTTGCTATCAATGTTGAAAATGGATAACGGTTCTCCTTTTTGTAGTGCAGGATCGCCTGATCCTGCCCGGTTTGAGATCAGGCGATCTCAAACTACAGAGATGGGAGGACTGATACCCGTTTGAGATCCGGCGATCTCAAACTACAGAGGTGGCGAGGGACAGGCCCTCGCCCTACGGTGAAGCGGAGGCGGCCTTGACAACCGTAGCGCGGGGGCCTGTCCCCCGCGATGCCGCTAGTTGTCTGAATCAGGATTTACAAGATTATAGGATTTGCCGGATTATCTTCTTTGAGTTCTACGATAACGGAAACGCCTCGGGCACGGCGAGTGACAGGTCCAGGCGATTCCGTTCTCCTATTCTATAGTTCGGGAGCACCCGCTCCCGAACGGGTCAAGAGAAGACACGCCTGCCCGAGAGAATAAGCCCACCGCTGTAGTTTGTGCGTGGTTGAAGGTCTGGCAGCATCAAGACAAGGAGGTCTCTCCTACAGGGAAGACATTGAGTTATGAAACACCCTCATTTTAATTTGACAAACAATGTGTTTTGTGATATTCTTAATATCAGCCTGTTGGCTGAGAATACCACCAACAGCATCCCATCGCTTCAGCGTTGGGAGTATGTTAAAGGTTGAGACGTTCTCAACCGAGAATAACCTCTTTTTTCACGTACATCGGGTGCGGTGATGATTTTATCAATTCAACATTTCATCACCACTCTCCGATGTCAAATCCCGACCTATTCTTGAGATGGGTAAACGAGAAAAGGGAACCTTGACAAGAACCGCGCCGTTCCGATAAACAGATCGGATATAGGGGTTCCCTGCAAGGGAGTCCCTATACCCCATCGCTTACCGCAATCAGAATTTGCGATACAGCGTCTTTTTTCCAAAAGGAGGCATTGCCCAATGCGAAAAATAGCGATTTTCACGCTAATAATAGTTGTTGTCATAGCGGGTTGGATGCTTTACCTAGAGCATGATAAAAAGACTTTTATGGAAAGTCTGCCGAAACCACCCGAGCCAGTGAATCCCCGTGTGAACAATTCTGCCACAGCGGATTCGCCGCCGTTCCAGACCGGCACCAGCACCGGCGAGACTAGCACCGACACTGGCGAAGTCTCATCGGCTGTGCCGCAGGAATCGGTTCCAGCGAACAGTGACACCCCTGTCCAAGAGAACGAGGACATCACGGTGGGTGATGAGTGGAGAATTGACGATTCACTCCCGCGCGACGAGCCGTCCGATCTGTGGCAACAACCAGAGAAGTCGGTGGACAGAACGCCACATTTAGAATGGTCTCCAGACGAGCGAGCCGATGCGATGCGAGATTCGTATCTTGAAATGTTCGGCAATATTCCGCAAGTTTATGTTGCATCCGAATACCAGCGAAAACTTTTCAAAAACGAACGGATGACTATTGACGAACATATTGCTGGCAAAGAGGCCCTCTTCTACCTCTATCCTCAGCAAAATCAACTCATGTTGGAATTGCTCAGGACGATGAAGGCAGCGGGTATCACTCACTTGGACTACGAGGTTGAGTTTAATATATCAGAGTTCGCTGACGACGAAGACTAGAACGCTTATGCCACGGTACCGTAGGAGAGACCTCCTGGTCTTGATGCAATACCGTAGGCGCGCCCGCCCGGTCTCTCCTACTGGGAAGACATTGAGATATGAAATACCCTCAGATGAAATAGGATGGCCGCAGAAAATGAACCCGGTATGCGCGGTTTTCAACCGCGCATACCGGGGGATTCTGGTGTTTCTGTCCTGTAAAATTTGAAACCAGCAAGGAGAATGTTCTGTTTCACCTGCTTCACTCGTTTCACACAACCTGTAGGACAACTCTAGACATCCGTTCTTACAATCACGCGGTATACTCCTCCAACTCGCTCCCCAGCGCATTTGGCTTTCGGCACACGTGAAATTTCCACGTGCCATACTGTTTGGCATGATTGACGGCCTTCACCCACCGTTGTGCCGCCTGATGCTTCGCTGCGTCTCGCGGTCTTTCCCTTCCTTTGATTTCCACGATGATCTTCACGCCGTTCGTTAAGACAACGATGAAGTCCGGAACGTAGTCCCGCGAGGCATCCTCAAAATAATAGGGGATAGTGAACCCGAGCCCATCATTGCGGACATAACTTTTAACAAGGGTAGAGCGTTCCAGTTGAACCGCCGCGCTTCCCTCCCACGTGCTATCCATCGTTACGAAGTTGACGTGACTCTTCTCAGTCGGCTGGCAGTCTTTGGTGGTACTGAAATCGACATCCGCCGAGCTGCCCGATGGCTTATTTGGGTTGATGCTAGGCAGAAGCGTTGTCTCGCCAGCCTTTTCGTTCGGGTGAATCGCGTTGAGGAAAAGGTTGACAACCTGCTCCTTATACGTCACGTTTCCTAATTCGCGTTTGTCAGTGTAGCCAAACTTTATCTTCGTGCGTGTATAGTCATCTACCAACCGGTAAACCTGAGGGAATAACTGACAGCGAGACAAAACCGGTTTCTCCTGCCACTGAGCTATCGGCAGTCTCTCCAAAATTCGCTTGACGATGTCAAACTGAATCGTCTGAAAGTGATTGGCATCGTAATACGCCTGCCGGCTCTGTTCAAGGAGTTCGCCGAGATAAATAGGGTTTCCTTCGCTCAACGTAATGCCACCGGAGAAGACCTCGGGGGCACCTTCAAGGCGGAGTTCCTCCATGTTTGCTACATCCGCCGTGATAGCATCGTGGTGAAGGTTAGGGTAGCAGTTTTCAACGTTGGGAAACCGAATCTCATGCTGGTGCCGTTCTGGCAAAGCACGGACGCGAGTGGTGGGTTTATCAACACGCACATCCGATTTTTTCTTCCCTTTGAACGGGATGAGCGTGAACGGGATACCGTAAATGTCAACGTATTCGGCGGGCAGAAGCCCTGTCTGCGCATCGATGTCGTAGCTCATACGGCGGAGCCCACGTCCGACAACCTGTTCGCACAGTAGCTGACTCCGAAACGCGCGCAACCCGATAATCTGCGTGACGTTGTTGGCATCCCACCCCTCGTTGAGCATCGAGACAGAAACGACACACCGAATCTGCTCACCCGGCTGTCCCTCCTTTCCTATCGTGCTGACTACCTTACGGAGGGAATCGGCATCGGCCCCCTCTTCCGTAAGCCGCTTGCTATCGATGCGGAACGTCTTCACGTCGCCTTCGCTGTTTTTCAGTGCATCAAAAATGTCACTGTGCCCATAAACGACGCGTTTGCCATTTTCGTCTGCAATCACCTGCTCCCCCGAGATACGGCGATGGAATTCTTCCGCAACCTTCGTCGCTGGACAGACGACAATCATGCAATTCGGTGTCTTGGATGGGTTTTCATTGAACTGCCGTTTCCATTGACTAGCCAGTGTGATGAGCGCGTCGTTTGCCGCCCGATAAATTTCTTCGGGTGTGGGCTGTTTGCCTACCTTGGCCGTGATGTGCTCCCACAGGCGGAAATAGTGTGGTTCCGGTCTGCCAGTGCTATCGCTGATGGGGATGCGCGGGATTTTGGTGATGCCGCTCTCAATCGCATCGCCGAGCCCGAAGTCGCTCACCAGCCACTCAAACGGCTTTCCTTCCGGATGCCCACTGCCGCGCAGATAAAAGGGGGTTGCGGAGAGATCTATGGCGAACCGAATGCCGCACGCCTGCTGAATCAGGTCCAACCCCTGAATCCATACGGTGGCAGTCTGCCGTTCCGCCGATTCTTCCCGGTTAAGTGTTGTCTCAGGTTCAAAGGGGCGATAGGCGTGGTGCCCTTCATCGTTCAGCACCATAATTTCGCCGCGTCCGGCGAGTTCGCCTAAGATGCGCGCAGCATAAGCATCCGCTGTTTCCTCCCCCTTTTGCACGACACGGTGCGCCGTGCCGCCCTCTGCATGTTCCGATGCCTTTTCTAGTTGGTGCCAGTTGGTAATCTTCACCTTCCCGCGCCGGAGGAACGCCTTGAGCATCGGCGGCACTAAGTCAAACGCATCGTAATAGTTGTCCGGCGCGTCCGGACGCAAGACCTGGAGGCGTTCCTTGATTGTGAGGTTCGGGCAAATCGCCAGCACTGCAGATGGAAACCGCGTATCGGAACGCACCTTCCCACGATTACAAAATGTCCACGCGATGAGCATCGCCATGACGACTGTTTTCCCGCTCCCTGTCGCCATCTTACACCCGTATCGGATGAGTTCGCCATCGCGGAGTTGCGCGAAATCTGCATCGCCGAATGCCGGGGTGAATCCGACGCGATGCTTCGGCCGGCGTATCTCAGCAAGGTAGATAACAGTTTCCACCGCTTCCAACTGACAGAAAAAGAGCGGACGCTGCCTATTTTCACGCTGCCAATATCGCAAGAGTTGTCGAGTAACGTGCGTGGCGTTCCGATAGTTGGAAGCACGCCACCGCCGTACATCTTCACGCAGCGCGTTCACTAACTGCAAGGTACTCCAGCCTTCTTCCTGCACGAGGCCGAACTGCAATTGTTCATCGGCGGTCGCGTGCTGTTCCACCCAATAACCGGCGGCACGGCGGCCGCTCAGTTTGCTCGGCCTGCCGGTATCCTTATCGTAAACCCAATGTGCATCTGGTTCAGCGTAAGGCGAACACAGAATCGGTTCGTCAACTGGTTGAATCGGGATTTCTTGTTGTTTTTGGTTTTTAGGCATTGTTTTCTCCTTAAGAGTGCAGTGGCGAGGGACAGGCCCTCGCCCTACGATGAAAAGGGAAGGCTCGGTATATCGCGAGGGACAGGCCCTCGCCCTACGATGAAGTCGGAAGTTTCTCAATCTTCATCAACTCATTCCCGCGCCGATCGATGACCTTCACGGCGATGCGGTTGTGATTGCCCGCCGAAAACGGCAGCGACTCTGTCCCCGAAAACGCCGCTAGACTCTCCTCATCAACCACCGTCTTTAGCGAGCGCGCGATGTTAGTCCACGCTTTTTTATTCGGGAAAAATGACTGCGTGGGACAGAAAGTGCGGCCGTCGTAATCCGTGTCCAAAAACCACGCCGCGACTTTATCCGCCTGCGTCGGTTCAATTGTGTTATCGACAGGATCGTAGGTATCCACGCCTTCCATCTTGACGAAGAACTGCTCATCATCAGTCTTCATTACCTCCATTCGTGGCGCGCCGATGACGGTGAAGAGCTGATCGCTGTGCGTCTGCCGCAGCAGGTCTTCCATCGCGACATCCGGCGTAATCTGCACGAGATGCGTTTGCACGCGCTTGTGCTCGTCCTGAATAATCGCCTGCGCCTCCGCCTCAAAGTGAAAGCCGGCGAACAACAGGACATCATAATGGCGACGCGCTTCGCTCAGGCACTCTTCCACGAGCAAAGCACTTACCGGCCCGTGCTGCGGCCCGAACACAACCCCTACATCGCGTTCATCGTCCTCAAACTGTCCTTCCGCGTGGAAGAGATCGTCGCCCGGCAGTAGTTCAAACCGGGCAAAATGCTTGCGCCCACCTTCAAAGTGGACACCGCCTATTTTGAGCAATTGCGCCATCCGTTCCAGATACGCGGTGGCGTTCGCAGGCTCCCTATCCACTTCAACAGATACCGCTTCCACGTCTAACGACTCCGCTGGTGGTTGCACTCCTTCCACGGTGAAGGGACCGCTTACGCGCATCAGGCCCTTCTGCACTTCCGGCTGATCGACGAGCTCCTCCTGCTTTGCGGATGCAGCGATACAGTCATTAACCTCCTTCATCTTGGCTTGCCACGCTTTCCGGAACCCGATTACTGCCTTTTGCAACGCCTCGGGCCAGTCTGCATCGGTATCAAACGGCACCTCCCATTCTTCCCATGCCGTTTCAGGCAAATCCCATCGCCGCCGGTCTGCCTCTGTTACATCACGCCTCCTTTTCTGCTGCAACTTCAGTTTGAGTTGCTTCCTTAGCGGAGGCGTGACGGTTTTCAGCGCGGTGTTGAGAGCGGCTAACTTCTCCGCGATTATCGGTTCATGCTTCTCGAAAATGGGGTCCAGCGCGCTGTTGTTCGCTATGTCCCTGAGTTGGATGTGAGGAATCTGCTCAAGGACAAACCCGCCGCCGACACCTTCCGATGCGTCCTTGAGTTTGTAGTAGTCAAACGTCGCTGTGAGGAGGCGGGTCCGCGCGAGGGTAATCGCGATGCGAGAGGTATCAATGGTTATCCAACGCCGTCCCCACTGTTCTGCAACGTAAGCAGTGGTACCGCTGCCGCACGTCGGGTCTAAGACGATATCCCCCGGGTCTGTGCTCATCAGAATGCAACGCTGAACGGCAGTTGTGTTGGTTTGCACCACATAAACCTTGTTTATTTCGGAGAGTTGCTCACGCCAAAAATTGGTGACTTCCGTGTAAGGAGCGTCGGCAAAGTAGTACTTATAGCTTAGATTAGTCTCAAGCGGGATTAACCTGTTCGCTCTTGCGAGTTTCTCTAACCCCTCAAGACTACACCGCCAGCCTCGCCCATGTTTGGGCCTGTATTCCTTACCGCGGAATGCAAAAACCTGATTCATGGCATCTCCACCGGAAGCAGAAAACAGACTGCTGGTTGTGAAAAGTTCAGCGTTTCGGGATAGATTTTGTCCAGCAGAAGCCGAAACTACCTCGCCCGTTGGCAATTCGGCTTTTGAGAATCTGTTTCTGTCGGACATCTTCTCCAAGAACAGTTGACGAAACTTCAACTGCTCCCGATCCTTGGCATACCAAAGGATAAAGTCGTTTAGGGTTGATAGATACTTACTTGTGGAGGTGCTTCGTGTTCTTAACACAATCTCCGCCACAAAATTGTCCGCCCCGAACACTTCATCAAGCAAGCAACGCACCTGATGGACATTCTTAACGCTTATCTGCACGAAGATGCTCCCTGAATCCTTGAGCAGTTCGCGAGTGACGACGAACCGTTTTCGCAAATAGGAGAGATAGGAGTGAACTCCGAGTTCCCACGTATCACGATACGCCTTGATCTGTTCAACTTCGCGCGAAAGGTGCCTATCGCTGTCCCCGCCGCTTGTATCAAACACCTCCGGTTGGAAGTTGGAGCGGAAGTTGATGCCGTAAGGCGGATCGATGTATGCCATCTGCACCTGGCCTGCCAAACCTTCGCGGTGCGCGAGCGAATCCATCACCATCAGACTATCGCCGAGGATGAGCCGGTTGGACCACGGGACATCGTGCTCGTAGAATTTCACTGCCTCGCGATATTTCTGCTGCGGATCAGCGAATAAGTCGCGTTGGACATCGTTCCGCTTGGCGGTTTCAAGAATGGCTTGCGCGCTGAGCCGTTCGTGAATGAAGAGCGCGACCGGATCGACGGTAAAGGACGTGCCTTCCTCGCGTTTGTTTGCCCATTCTAGCCACGGCTGCGCGTGGAGTGCGTCCGCGAGAGACTGCGCCTCTTCAGCGGTTAGGGGCCGCTCCTGCGATGCAGTTATAAGACTACAGATTTGTGAAGGGGGGGGCTTATAGTCCGAATCGAACCGGAGGATGGGTTGGAGATGCGGGTTGTAGTAGTATTCTATCGGTGGCATTTCAGCGATATCTCCTTCGGCACCGAGCCCAACAGGTGGGTTGTTCGTTCGGGTTTTGGTGTCGTGATGGTATGTCCGCGTTTGCGGTGTGTTCCTATTATTTCGTGCCATGGTTGATGACTCCTTTGGATGCGCGTTGGGCGGATAGAGACATCCGCCCTGACAAAGTTGCTGCGCTGGGTGGCGATAGACAATCGTCCTGGCAATTGGCTCGGGTTTCGACAGTTACGGAAATCCGGCTTGATGCCTGGGGCGTTGTTTTGCGCGCCGCCCGCGCGGTTGCTAAAAGAGGGTTTTCAGATACTCAATGACTTCGGCTCCGAGCGTCGTCAAGATGAGCGTAGATGTCACGGTGGCAAGCATTCCGAGGAGGAGTTTCCAAGGGCTCAGGGCTCCCCTGAGTTCGGCGAATTCCTGTCGGGCTTTTTCGTTATCCTCAAAGAGTTTGTCAAACTTCTTGTCGAATTCCTCGTGACGCTTGGCATTTTCCTGCACGAATGCCTGAAACAGTGCTTCGTTACGCGCGTGGCTTTCGCGAAGTTTTGCCATTTCTCGTTCAGCGTTTTCGCGGAGCACTGCGTATGCCTGATCGGCTTTCTCGCGGTCTTGCTCGGTTTTCTCAAATCGCCGGTTAAATGCCGCGTCTCGTTCGGCATTCTCTTTGGCGTTTGCTTCGATGAGTGCCTTGGTTCGCGCGTGGCTTTCGGCAAATTGCCGGAGTTGCCTGTCAATGTCTGTGCTGCGCGCTGCTTCCTGTTTTACGCGTTCCGCATCGTGTTGCGTCAGTGCCTCCACCGTCGCTTCCAAGCGTGTGAGGTTTTCACTGTGCTTGGCCTGTTCGCCGATTTGCTGTTCAACTCGTGCGTCGCGTTCGGCATTCTCCTTGGCAAGTGCTTCCCAGAGCGCGTCGGTTCGCGCCTGGTTTTCGGCAAGTTGCTGGAATTGCCTGTCAATGGCGGCATCTCGCGCTGCCTGCTGTTTTGCGCGTTCGGCATCACGTTGTGTAAGTGCCTCCACCGCCGCTTCCAAGCGTGTGAGGTTTTCACTGTGCTTGGCCTGTTCGTCGGTTTGCCGGTCAACTCGTGCGTCTCGTTCGGCATTCTCCTTGGCAAGTGCTTCCCAGAGCGCGTCGGTTCGCGCCTGGTTTTCAGCGAGTTGCCGGAGTTGCTTGTCAATGGCTGCGCTGCGCGCTGCTTCCTGTTTTGCGCGTTCGGCATCGCGCTGGGCAGCTGCTTCCAAGAGAGCGTCAGTTCGTGCTTGACTTTCTCGGATTTTCGCCATTTCTCGTTCGGCGTTTTCGCGGAGAGCTGCGTATGCCTGATTGGCTTTCTCGCGGTCTTCTCCAAGTTTATCAAGTCGGCTGTCAATGGCTGCATCTCGCGCTGCCTGCTGTTTGGCACGTTCGGCATCGTGTTGCGTCAGTGCCTCCACCGCCGCTTCCAAGCGTGTGAGGTTCTCATTGTGCTTGGCCTGTTCGTCGGTTTGCTGTTCAACTCGTGCGTCTCGTTCGGCGTTCTCCTTGGCAAGTGCTTCCCAGAGCGCGTCAGTTCGTGCTTGGTTTTCAGCAAGTTGCCGGATTTGCCGATCAATCGCTGCGCTGCGCGCTGCTTCCTGTTTATCTCGTTCTGCCTCGCGCGTGGCGAGTGTTTCGACGAGTGCGTCGGTTCGCGCCTGGTTTTCAGCGAGTTGCCGGAGTTGCCGGTTAAGTGCCGTGTCTCGGGCTTCTTGCTGTTTATCTCGTTCTGCCTCGCGCGTGGCGAGTGTTTCGACGAGTGCGTCGGTTCGCGTCTGGTTTTCGACGAGTTGCTGGAGTTGCCGGTTAAGTGCTGCGTCTCGTTCTGTCTCGCGATTAGTGAGTGCTTCAAAGAGGCCCGCTTGACTTTCACGGAGTTCTTCAACGGTTCGCTCTTGGCTCTTGGAAAGGGTGCCAATAACTTGGACGATTTGCCCTAGCTGCTGCACAACCACCTGAGCCTTCTGATCGCTTTTCACGTAGTTTTCTGAGAGGGCAGCGGCGTTCGCAGCAAGTTGCTCCAAAAAGCCTTCTACCCGTTCAACCTGCTCCTCAAGTGTGTTGTTCTGCTCAACGTTAACTGTATCCATCATATCTCCTTTGTAAACTCGCGTAAGGACAAAACTTGCAAATCTGAAGTCCTCCCCTCAGTTAAATGAGGGTGTTTCATAAATCGCTGTAGGAGAGACCTCCCGGTCTCGATGCAATAGGGCGGTGCACCTACCGGGGCAGCGGCGGCAGAAAGTCCCCCTTCATCGTAGGGCGAGGGCCTGTCCCTCGCCATCGCTCGCGCGCCGGGTCCTGTAGTTCGGGATCGCCTGATCCCGAACCGTTTGTGATCAGGCGATCACAAACTACAGAGAGGGAAACACACATCGTGACGATGGAGATCGCGGGGGACAGGCCCCCGCGCTACGGGAACATCAAGACCAGGAGGTCTCTCCTACGGTATTGCATCGAAATATGAAACACCCTCAGTTAAATGACTCGTTTGAACTTTCCAACGTAAGTTTACCATATTTTGATAGTATTTGTCAAGTTTTTTATGAAAAAATCTGACAAAAACGAATTTTATTGCATTAAAACCCACCCTGTGGTAAACTAAATAAGCAGATAGCCAAAACGAAATGTTTATAGGAGACCGAAATGAAACGCTTTTTCGCATATCCACTGTTAGGCGCGCTCAGCTTGTGCCTCATGATAGGTGTTATCGCTAATAGCGGCGCGACTTCGGAGTCGGAAGAGGCGGCGCACCCGGCAGGGAAACGCATCGCTGTCCTCTACTTTGAGGACCACACCAACTTCGATTCCTCCACAGGATGCGGCTGTATTCCCGGCTTCATCGGCAGAATCTTCGGCACCAAAAAGCGGTGGGACCTGGAATCTGGCTTCGTCACCATACTCAACCGGAAACTCGCCGCAACCGGTGTCTATCGTCCGGTGAGTTGGGACGAATTGCTGGATGCTATGGCGCAGATGACGCTCTCGCGGGATACACTGAGGAAACTGAGCACCGTCCAGCGGGCAAAACTTGCCCAACTGCTCAACGCCGATGTCCTCGTTACCGGTGATATCCGACATTTTAATCAGGAACGTTTGAGAGCCAATGCTTCACGCACACTGAGGGAAGGCGGACGACAAGCCAATCAAACCAGCGCGAGTTTCATGACTGGCTTTCAAGTCATGGGGCATCTACACCGCGCCACTGTGAAATTGGACATGAACTTTTACGATAAATACGGCGAAAGCATCAAGGTTCACGATAAGAAGGAAAAGATAATGGTGTCACAACTCCGGATTGTAGCAAGCCGGGACCACTCTCTCGCAGGGACAAGAGCCGCCGCCCTGGAAGCCAGTGTGACCGAACAAGGAACCAATCTCTCCTTTGGACAGACGCGGGCAACGCAACAAAAGTATCCAAACCCAATTGTGAACCCAACGAAACTCAACGAAATTCAGTTTGCTACCACGCAAAGAGATGTTGACGAAGAAAATCCTCACCATTACGATGAAACACTCCTCGGTATGGTGACGAACGAGGCATTAATCAAAGTCGTGCTCGCGCTCCGTGATAACGTCGGACCGAATTTCATCACGCCGTGGGAGACGCAAGCTGCAACTGACGAAGAGGATACGGAGCCATCGAAAACGGTATCGGCTGGCCCCATAAAAGGGAAAATCCAACACGTGGAGAACAAGGACATCTACGTCACTATCGGCTCTGCCCAGGGCATCGCTATCAACCAGCGGTTCGCTGTCTATACCAAAGGCAAACCGATTCGCGATATAGACACGGGTGAAATCCTGACATACGTGCCTCGCAAAATCGCTATTATCACTGTCGTTGACATCCAGACTGATAAAATCTCGGTTTTCCGCCTCGTTGAAGGAACCGATACGCTGAAGCCAGGTGATGTCGTGCAGGAGATAACCGCCGAGGAAGAGGAATCGACACCACCTGAATCGCAATAAGGAGGACACTATGAACCGCACATTCATCGTTTTATTTCTCACGTGTTGCGCCGTGCTTTGGGGATGCGCAGACCCTTCCGCACCCAAAAAGAGCGAACAGGCGACTACGACTCCCGCCAAGAAGATTAAAATCGGGCTCTCCATGGATTCACTGCGAGTGGAACGGTGGCAGAAGGACCGGGACATTTTCAAGGCGGAAGCGGAAAAACTCGGCGCGGAAGTTATCGTGCAATCCGCTGATGGCGACGAACGACGACAGAACGAACAGGCAGAAAACATGATTACGCAAGGCGTAGATGTCCTCGTCGTCATCCCGAAGGATAGCGTTGCCGCCGCCCAAATTGTCCAAGCGGCGCACGCTGAAGGAATAAAAGTCCTTGCCTACGACAGACTCATTCGTGAGAGTGAACCAGACCTCTACATCTCTTTTGATAACGAGCAGGTGGGCTATTTGCAGGCGGAATACCTCCTCCGCCAAAAGCCAAACGGGGATTATTTCCTACTCGGCGGGGCACCGACAGATAACAACGCGCAACTCCTCCGCAAGGGACAACGCCGCGCCTTGCAAGGGGCTATTGATGCAGGCGACATTCGGTTGGTGGCGGACGGGAAACACTGGGCAGTCAACTGGGATGCGCGCGATGCACTGAAGAAGACAGAGCAGGTACTGACGCAGACGAACAATCGCATCGATGCCGTTGTCGCATCCAACGATGGCACGGCTGGCGGCGTTATCCAAGCCTTGGAAGGACAGAACCTCGCCGGGAGAGTGCTGGTATCAGGGCAAGATGCAGAGTTGTCCGCGTGCCAACGGATTGTCAAAGGCACGCAAACGATGACTGTCTACAAGCCGATTCACCTCATCGCAACGAAAGCGGCGCAAGCCGCTGTCGCACTCGCAAAGGGAGAACAGATCTCGGAAGCCACTCAGACTGTCAACAACGGAAAAGTTGATGTGCCATCGATTTTGCTCACCCCCATTCAGGTGGACAAAGCGAACCTTGATGAGATTGTCATCAAAGACGGTTTCCACTCGCGCGAGGCGGTTTATCAGACAGAATAAGTGGGCGGTTCATCAGCACCCGTAGGGCGCGGGCCTGTCCCGCGCCATCGTGCAACTCTCAAAAGAATCGTAGGGCGCGGGCCTGTCCCGCGCCATCATGCAATTCTGGTCAGCATTCGAGACCGGGAGGTCTCTCCTACTGTTCGTCAGCACCCGTAGGGCGCGGGCCTGTCCTGCGCCATCGTCCAACTCTCAAAAGAATCGTAAGGCGTGGGCCTGTCCCCCGCCATCGTCCAACACTCGGAAAAATAAATGCCCATTTTTCTTTTCGGCATAGATTCAGGCGGCATTGGCATCGCCGACCGGATTAGCTGGATGTGGGGCTCCGATGCGTATCAGAGTCTCCTCGTCATCGCGTGCCTCGCCGCTGGCGGGTGGCTCATCCGATACGCCGCTCGGCGTGAATACTGGCGGAACGCGGCAAGACAAATCCGCAGCAACCGTCTCGCGCTCGTCTGCCTCGGTATTCTCACCCTCTATGTGCTGATTGGCGTGTTGGATAGTATCATCTGGCGCGACCCGGTTGTCGGCAAAGATGGCACGCTGACACGAAACGAAAGCGGCAGCGTCGTTTACAGACCGCGGGGGTTGAGCATTTTGGACAGACTCTGCACACCGCTTCGGGAAAGGACAGAGAGAACCTATTCTGCCCCTTTCGCCACGCATCTGTATGCGAAAAGCACCTCACCGGAAACCGGCAGACGGGAATATCCATCGCTGAACCATCCCCGAAGCCATTGGCTTGGCACGGACAAAGTCGGAAACGATGTCCTCTATCGCGCGCTGAAAGGCATCCGCACCGGGCTAATTATCGGCGGATTTACGACGCTGATCGCCGTGCCGTTTGCGATTTTATTCGGTGTCGCCGCCGGTTACTTCGGCGGCTGGGTAGACGATGGCGTGCAATACCTCTACTCAACGCTCGCCTCTATTCCCAGTATCCTGCTCATCGTCGCCTTCATGTTGATATTCGGACAAGGACTCTTCAACCTCTGTCTCATCATGGGGATTAGCAGTTGGACAGGTTTGTGCCGCATCTTGCGCGGCGAGACGTTGAAACTCCGTGAATTGGAATATGTCCAAGCCGCCGAGGCGTTCGGTGTCAACCGCGCTGCGATTATCCTGAAGCATCTCATTCCCAACCTGATGCACATCGTGCTTATCTCCGCCATTTTGCGATTTAGCAGCTTGGTGCTGACAGAGGCACTGCTGAGTTATCTCCAAATCGGTGTGGAACCGACGACAGGGAGTTGGGGTAATATGATTAACACAGCGCGTTTGGAACTCGCCCGCGACCCGATTGTGTGGTGGAATTTAGCGGCGGCGTTCACGTTTATGTTTGGATTAGTGTTGCCCGCGAATCTATTTGGCGATGCTGTCCGTGATGCCTTGGACCCGAGACTGCGGACAGAGTAATCCTCAATTCAATGAGGGTGTTTCATAACTCGCTCAACGTCGCGGTGACAGTCCCCCGCGCTGCGGTGAAAAATGGGGAATTGCCGGTAGGAGAGACCTCCTAGTCTCGATTTCTTCCGGTAGGAGAGACCTCGGGTCTCGATGTTCCCGTAGCGCGGGGGCCTGTCCCCCGCGAGCGTTGGGCCCCATTCTGTAGGTCAAGATCGCCTGATCTTGACCCGTTCGGGATCAGGCGATCCCGAACTACTTTTATAGGGTCCGGGCATGGCGAGGGACAGGCCCCCGCCCTACGGTGAGGGGGACTGTTTTTTCCCGTAGCGCGGGGGCCTGTCCCCGAGATCGCAGCATGGCGAGGGACAGGCCCTCGCCCTACGATGAAGGGGGACCTTCTAGTGCCGCGGCCCGGTAGGCGCGCCGCCCTATTGCATCGAGACCGGGAGGTCTCGCCTACGGGGACATCGCTCGCATCGAGACCGGGAGGTCTCTCCTACCGGGGAAACGGAATCGTTCGGGATTTCGCTAAACCATTTTTACAAAACGTTGATAGGAGGCGGAGAAGTGATTGGGAAAAACGTTGTCATAGCGGTGCTGCTTTCTTGTCTAATGCTGGCAGTCGTGCTAATCGGTTGCGGTGAAGATGCCGATGAACCGTCTGCGGAAGACCTGGTCGGCACATGGGAACCCGTTGTGCATAGTGACGAAACGCCGAACGACGCGGTCCAGTTGACTGAGGTTGTTTTTGGTGCCGATAGCGCATTGTTCTGGAAAGTCCACGTGAAAGGGGAAGAGGATGGCATTGCTTTCAAGATTGATGTGACGATGAAAGGCACTTATGTTGTGTCGGGCTTGAGTTTGACATTCGTGGGTAAATCTGTGGAGACAAAAGCGGATTTTACTTTCCCACCGCCAGCTGAAGAAATTGAATCCGAAGTGCTTATTGGGCTTACTAGAGAGTTGTCCAATCAGGCGAGGACAGATCTTGAACAAGACTTTGAATCAGAAAACTGGAATGGCACATGGCGTTTGGCAGGAGACATCCTCACCTTAACTCGCGATGATGGCACCGAGATTGTCTTGAGAAGAAAATAAATTGGCTCTCGGCGGTGGTTAAAAACGAACAACGGGCATCGCTGCCCGTTGTCCACCGTCGCCCTCGCCCCACGGGAAAAAACGGCACTTCCCCGTAGGGCGAGGGCCCTCGGATGCCACACGCGCATCCGAGCGGGTTCCCCTCGCCATCGTCCGCGCGCCAGGCCCTGTAGGTCAGAATCGCCTGATCCTGACCCGTTCGGGAGCGGGCGCTCCCGAACTACAGAGATGGGCCCGATGCCTGCCGGTATTCGCCCGCCTTCCAAGGCGGGATAACTACCGAAACGGAGTTATGAAACACCCTCAAATAACGTAGTGCGGGGGCCTGTCCCCCGCATGCCTCAACTGTTCCGAATAGCGTAGTGCGGGGGCCTGTCCCCCGCAGGGCCCAGAATCAGTCTTTACTCGTATTCCTTGAGGAACCCGACAAACTCGCGCCGGTGCTTTTCCTCATCGGCGAGGAGCCGGATGCAGAGGTCTTGCGTGACGTAGTCAATGCCATCGCACAACCGAATAATTTTGTTATACTGATCGATTGCGAGGTTTTCGGCTTTGATAACACCGTGGATAGTCGTCACAAGATCGGTGGAATCTTCCGGCGGCTGAAGCGATGCCTGTTCCGGTTTAAAGGCGAACGAGCCCGGAACCCGACCGCCGAGCTCCTTCACACGATTTGCCAACTCCTGGGCATGCGTTAATTCCACTTGGATGTCTGTCGCGAGAGATTTTTTGATCTCCTCGGCGCGAATGCCATCCAAATCGACAGAAATCGCCAAGTAGTTAATCGTGGCTTCCAACTCTAGCCAATAAGCACACGTTAACTCTTTGATGATAATGTCCGTTTTTTCCTGAGTCATGATGTATCTCCTCTTGTAGGTTAATGAGGGTGTTTCATCTGCCATCGTCCCGATGTGTGTTTCCCCTTCTGTAGTTTGTGATCGCCTGATCACAAACGGGTCAGGATCAGGCGATCCTGAACTACAGAGTCTGGCGCGCGGACGCTGGCGAGGGCCTGTCCCTCGCCCTACGGGGAAGTGCCGTTTTTTCCGTAGCGCGGGGGCCTGTCCCCCGCGATCGTTGGATTGCGCGGACGATATTGAGACAGGGAGGGCTCTCCTACTGCATTGAGATAGGGAGGACTCTCCTAACAGATTTATGAAACATCCTCAGGTTAATAAACTTCAATTTCAATACGTTTAATAGTATACCACAAGTGGAGACGAATTTCAAGTTTTTTTGCATTTTAATCGTTTTTTCTCCGTTTTTCTCCATCTAATGCGCTAAACTTGGCATCACCCACGGATATCCACCCGGATGTGACAAAACCTCAAACGGAATGCCGTAGACTTCTGATAACTGCTCCAGCGTTAGCACGTCCCTCGGTGAGCCACATGCAACCGGCTCTCCGTCTTTTAGCATCAGCAGCCGGTCTGCATACATTGAGGCGAGATTCAAATCGTGGATGGCGGTGATAACCGTTTTCCGCTGACGACAGAGAGTTTTGCACAAGTTGAGGATCTGCACGTGATGCCTCGGGTCGAGATGGTTTGTCGGTTCATCTAATAAAAAGAGTTCCGGTGTCTGCGCGAGGATCCTTGCAATGTCAACACGACTTGCCTCGCCGCCGGATAATGTCGGATAGAGCCGTTCCGCGAAGATGTCCGCCTCAACCTTTCGCAGTGCTTCTTGCACAATGTGCAGGTCGCGAGCTGTCTCCTTTGCTCCGTTCAGATACGGATACCTCCCGAACAGCACGATTTCCATGCTGGTAAACGGAAAGTTCACATCGCGTTTTTGTTGCAGGTAAGCGCGAAGGCGCGCGAACTCGCGCGGTTCATAGGTGTCAATCGGTTTCCCGAACAAGCGAATATTCCCTGTCGTGGGAGTGAGTTCGCCTGAAATCAGACGCAGCAGGGTGGATTTCCCGGCACCGTTAGGTCCGACAAGACACCACAAAGTGCCTGCTTCAATGGTGAGGGTGATGTCCCGGACGAGCCAGTTTCCACCAATTCGGTAACCGACTTGGTTTAATTCAATCATATTGTCCTCTGAATTTTTCGGTAAGTAGTTTGATGAGGGTGTTTCATAAATCCCTCGCCATGTGTTTTGCTGTCAGACTTCATCACCCCTGTAGGGCAAGATCAGACGATCTCGACCTGTTCGGGTGCAGGCGCACCCGAACTACAGAGGTCTGCCCGGTGCCTGCCGGTAGGCGGGACATCCTTGTCCCGATACGGTGGGCATCGAGACCGGGAGGTCTCTCCTACCGGGGACAAGGAAAGGTGCACCCGAACTACAGAGGTCTGCCCGGTGCCTGCCGGTAGGCGGGACATCCTTGTCCCGATACGGTGGGCATCAAGACCAGGAGGGCTCTCCTACCGGGGACATCGCTTGCATCGAGAACGGGACAGCGCGCCGACTGGAAGCAATCGAGACCGGGAGGTCTCTCCTACCGGGGAGGAGGAAAACTGAATCGTTCTGGAGATATTCCTCCTACAGAAAGACTTCGCGTTTAAATCGAAGCAGCAGCCATAGAAAAAACGGTCCGCCGATGAGCGCAGTCACGACACCGACAGGCAATTCGGCAGGCACGACAACGGTTCGGGAGAACAGATCCGCGAGGACTAGCAGTATCGCGCCGCCCACGGCTGAGCCCGGTAGAACATACCGATGGTCTGCCCCACCTATCAGTCGTATGAGATGCGGCACAACGAGCCCGACGAAGCCAATGCCGCCCGCGGCCGATACCGCTGCGCCTACCATCAGCGCGACACCGAAGATTGCCCACCGTTTCAAAGAGTCCGTTGAAACACCGAGGTGGTATGCCTCGGATTCGCCTAGACTCATCGCATTCAACGCGGCCGCGAGGCGTAGTAGCACAAACATCCCTATAACCGCTATCGGCAGTGTGATGAAAACGACAGGCCACGTCGCGCCGCCAAAGCCGCCGAGCAGCCAGAAGGTGAGACTGCGCAGCTGCTCATCATCGGCAAGGAATGTCATCACGCCTATACCTGCGCCTGCGAAACTGTTGAGTGCGATACCTGCCAGGAGCAACGTCACCGTGCTAACGCTACCCTGTGATTCCGCAATTTTCCAGACACCGATAGTGACGAGCATCCCACACACGAAGGCGGCGAGAGGTAACCCCCACACCCCTAATGCCCCACTGCCTATTAACACAATCCATAGCGTCGCCCCGAGGCCCGCGCCCGCTGTCACGCCTATTAAACCCGGGTCTGCCAGCGGGTTTCGGAAGATGCCTTGTAGCGTTGCCCCCGAAATCGCCAACATCGCGCCGACAACGGCAGACAAGACGACGCGCGGAAACCGGACATAAATGAGCACGGCGAAACCATCTTCCCTGAAAAGAAGAACTTGTGGAATTCGCCATGGCAGAATCTGATACGCACCTACCCCCGCGGCGATGCTGATGGAGAGGGGTAGTAAACCGCTCAGGATAAAAAGAATCTTTGCACGTTTTTGCATGGAGAAAGATGTTGGGCTCAGACTAGCCCAACCTACCCTACCTAAGGGTTATTCGCCTGTCGCCTCGAAATGTCCATCAGCCTCATAGATGCCGTGGAACAAATCCAGAGCCGCACGGCCGCAGCGAGGACCGAATCCGGATAAATACTGTCCACTCATCGTCACGATGCGTCGGTTGCGTCCAGCCGGTGTGTGCGCCAAACCCGGCAATTTAAGCAGTCCGTCTACGCCGCCGAGCGACTCCAGTCCCGTTGTAAATAGCACATAGACATCGGGTTGCGCCGTAATCACTGCCTCCGCAGTCATCGATTTACTGCCTTTGATGTCACCCGCGGCGTTTTCTGCGCCAACAATTTCAAGCATCGCACCTGGCGCGGAATCTTTGCCGAGCACAAAGGCGGTTTGCGGGCCTCGCAGATAGAGAAATAGCACCTTCTGTCCTGTCCAATCTGCCCGAGCAGCCTTGAGTTTTTCCTCCAATTTTTCGATGTCCGCGTCTAAAGCAGTTATTAATTCTGCAGCCTGTTTTTGGCATCCGACTGCTGCGCCGATGGTGCGCAAGCGTTGCTTGGCTGCTTCAAAACTTCGCGGCTCTTTCAGTAGTAGGACGGTTACACCCGCCATGCGAAGTTGTTCGATGACTTGCGGCGGTTTCACGTCATCTCTTCCGATAACGAGCGTCGGTTTCAAGGAGAGAATGCCTTCCACGTTGAGCCGATACTGATACCCGACACTCGGCAGTTTCTCTCTGACATTTTTAGGATAGGTTGACGAAGCATCACAGCCGACAACGTTCTCACCGACACCCAGCGCGAACAGGATTTCGGTGGTGCTGCCGTTCAGACTCACGATACGTTCCGATGACGTGATAACGATGCTTTCGCCTGCGGCATCAGTCACCGTCGTCGCCATTGCCTGAAGCGGGATTAACAGGATTGACAAGAGGGACAGGATAAGCGGGAACCCTGCTGTCCCGGAACGCTTTTGATGTGCGGCGAAAGAAGTATGCCTTTTCATTTTTCACTCCTCAGGAGATGAGTCGTCGGGCACAGAGCAGATTGAAAATAAGGAGATTCTGATGCGTCCTGCCCCATGCCCAACGATTCATTCAGCGTTAAAACCTAGGACTTCCATCCGGCTGATGGACGTATTCAAACGTCACGAAGCCGCTGTCCTGCTTGTTCTCATTATCCTTGTAATATCCGACGAAGCGGAGTTTGGCGAACGTTCCATCCGCCGCCTTCACAACAAACACCCTGTCTTCCAAGGGTAAAATCCAGTGTGTCGGCGGGCCCGTGTAGAGATACCATCCCTTCTCGCTTTGCGGCACGATGGCGAGCGTATCGGCAGTGTCAGCGACGTAACCGTCTGCCGGTGCAGTCGCGACTGCCGCGAACGTCGTCTCGGTAAGCATCACAACGCTGCCCGCGCCGGGGCCGCTGATGCCGCCGTTAAGTTTGACCTGGGTTCGCTGGAAGCCGATGTCCCACGCCTCCGACGTGGCGGCATCTTCAACGTCCACAACATCACCGGTAGCAAAGGCGAAGTATGTCCACGCCTCCCTATTCGTTGCGTCAATTGTGAACGTCACCGCTTCCAGCATCTCAATGGGTTCCGCAAGCGGTTCTTCTGCCTCTGTGGTAACCGTCTCGGTAGTTCCCGGTTCCGCGAGGAGGTGTTCAAGGGTTTCCTCATCAGCCGAGTTGCAACCGAAAAGGATGCACAACCCCAACCCGATGAGAACCTGCCAGTTAACAAAACCTCTGACTTTTTCCATCGTAATTCTCCTTATGATGAGCGGCGCGGTTTGGAACCTCGCCGCTCTGTAGCGAATGCGCGCTTGGAGAGCGCGCCTGCAGGAAATAGAGGACGCGCGCGATGCCGCGCCCTACAACGTGCGAATCAAACCTTGATTGACACGTCCATGTTCTCCAAGTTGAGTTCCTCAGTCACCGGCTTTTCTGCCTCCTGCAGAATGCGCACGGCTTCGCTGAAAACATCGGCGACTTGGAAGAAATCGTTGGCATCCATGGCGATGTCCAAGGTGCGGTAGCGGAAATGGATGTGCCCTTCAAGACATTGATAAATGGCACACACATCGCCTTGCGATAAGAATTCGGTTCTATAACGACTCATTTCAAACCTCCCATAATTTCGGGGGTAGTAGCCTACTGGCGGTGTTTAATCGCCGCCCACGTCGTTGTTGCCTTTTGGCGGACATCAACGCTAGTAGGTTCGGATTCTGCTTCAACGAGATTGCGGCTGCCATCGTCTTGCAAAGCATATTCGATGCTGATGTGCGCCGCGCCCTCTTTGGCTTCGTTGTTTGCGTAATAGCCGATGAAGCGGAGTTTCGCAAAATTGCCGTCTGCTGTCTGTAAGACATAGACTTTGGGGTTCGGCAAAACCCAGTGATTCGGCGGTCCGGTATAGGTATACCATCCATCGCCTCGCGCGAACGTTGCAATCTGCTCCGTATCGGCGACATAATCGCCTTCTGGAGCCTCAAGGACATCTTCATAAGCGACATCCTTCACTGCGATTGCGCCGCCTTCGCCGGGACCGCTGGTACCGCCGTTGATGATAACCTCGGTTCGCTTGCAACCGAGGTCCCACTCCATCGCAGTCTCGGCATCGTCTACTTCGACTACCTCGCCTGCGAGGAGATTTACATACGCCCAATTGTCGCGGCTAGTCGCGTTAATCGTGAGCGTGTTTTGGTGAATTTCAGCGTGCGCGCCCAAAAGCACGCAGCTGAAAGCGAAAAGGACAAGTGAAGTTGTGAAAAACGTGTGCCTTTTCATCTCAAATAACTCCTTTGTTAGTATGATAAGGAGAGGCCGCCATAAAATGAACGGCCGACAAACGTGTAAAATGTCGGAATTTTGAAGTCGAAAATGTTATTGCACCCGAACACGGCTTTGAACGATTTGAAGAGCGTCTTGGAGACGCGGACGTTCCAAATCCAGTAACTCGGCGCGAATTCGTCCGGCTCAAGCACTTTGTCTCCATCGTCAAAAAACCCCCATTGACTTGCGTATCGCCCGCGCAGACCGGCGTGGAAACCGCTGTTGTCATGCCAATACGCTAGTTTCAGCGTGCCGCTATGCGTGGAACGGTTCAGTAACGGTAATCCGCTCGCCTTGTCCGCGCCGCGCAAGTAGGCATACCCGACTGTCGAAGTGAAACCGCCGATTGAACCGATAACGGCTTCAACGTCAAACCCCTCCGTGAACGCCTCGCTGATGTTCTGGTATTGGAACTTACTGCCGCCCGCCGCACTTCTCCCGATGCGCTCCGCCTCAATCAGATTGCTCAGATCATTGCGATACAGGTGAATCCGCCCAAGCAGACCCTCGGCTACCTGATATTCCACGCCGAAATTCCAACTATGTGAGGATTCAGGCTGAAGTGCTGGATTGCCCAAGACCTGGTATCCGGAAGTAACGTTCGTGAAATCGAGATAGAGGTTCTTGAAATCGGGCGCGCGGAACCCTTGGCCATACGAAGCCCGCACCCGCAAATCGTCTGTTATCCGATACAGCGTGCTCACCTTTGGACTCAGATGCATGCCAAATTCGGAATGATTGTCCAAACGGCCGCCTACTACAAGCGCGATGGCTGCAATGGGCCGGAACTCGTTTTGGAGAAAGAACGAATTGGTAACGAGCCCGCGCTCCCCGCTGATGATGCGTTGAGATTGCAGGTTTTCAAGGATAACCTCCCCGCCAAGACTCAGGTGATGCTTCTCCCGAAGAACCGTGTTGAATTGGACTTCGCCTTTCCCCAAGTCTTGGATATTCAGGTTCCGGGAAGTCGTCCTGCCGGTGCTTCTGTCAAGGACGGTGGATTCGTCATCGTATCGGGTTGCGTAGAGTTTGCCTATCAACTTTGCCTGCGGGTTAAACGTGTGTGCCACGCCAAAACTGCCGCTAAAATTCTCAATGTCGCCGAGCCGGTCAAACGCGAGGGGGCCGTTTTCGCTGATACCCTCTTGGGCTTGCGTGAAGTATTGCCCGGAAAGGAGCAGCGTTGTCGCTGGCGTGAGTTGATATTCGGTGCGCGCCGAGCCGGTCCAGTTGGCGTAACCGTCAATCGTAGTGCCCAGGTCTGCAGCATCCAGATCGATGGGGTCTCGGCGGTTGCCGCTGAGTGTCAAAAGCGCGTTGAGTTTGTCGCGCTTGAATTCAACGGTGCCTCTGCCATCAAAGGTGCTGTTTTGTTCAAAGTTTTGGGATACCTGCACCGAAAAAGGCGAAGTTGCCTTGCGCGTGATAATGTTAATCACACCGCCCAGCGCGGCATTCCCGAAAAGCGATGCGGATGCACCCTTGACAATCTCAATACGCTCAACGTTTTCGATGGCGATTCTCGCCAGATCGAGTTTACCGGCGATGCGTCCGACTTGCGGTTCACCGTCCATGAGGATGAGCACGTATTCGGAGTCAAGCCCTTGGAGTTGCACGCCATCGCCGTGGCCGTCGCGATGGACAACGATGCCGGCTTGATGTTCAAGCACCTCTCCGATATTTTCTGCGCCTGTCTCCTCAATCTCGTCGCGCGTAATGAGCGTGGTGATAACCGGCGTATCTTTGAGGCGTTGTGCAGTCTTCGTCGCTGTGACGACAACCGGCTCGATTTCAACGGGGATATCGGTGCTGCTTGCCCATCCCTGTCCCGTGAGTGCGAGCAAAAATAAAAGGCATTTGCAAACTTCCGGTCTGAAATTCATAACGTTCTCCTATTAAATGAGGGTGTTTCATAAATCAATGTCTTCCCGTTAGGAGAGACCTCCCAGTCTCGATGCCCACCGTATCGGGACAAGGATGTCCCTCCTACCGGGCGCGCACCGGGCCCACCTCTGTAGTTCGGGATCGCCTGATCCCGAATAGGTCAGGATCAGGCGATCCTGACCTACAGGGGTGAGGCGGTTTGAGAGCCAAACGCATGGCGAGGGACAGGCCCTCGCCCTACGTGAAGGGGAAGCGTTTTTTTCATCGTAGCGCGGGGGCCTGTCCCCCGCGACGTTGAGCGATTTATGAAACACCCTCATTTAGATTCCGAATTTCCTTGACAATTGCAAGGACAATAAGGTATCCTAATTGATGCAGAAAAGGCGAAGGGCACAGAAACGCGCTGAACAATTAAGCGCGCACAGGCCACAGCACGTCAAACGGCAGGCGCGAAACAAATCGTCCCTCCGATTTGATGTCCATTAGAAACGTGGGTAACCGTTGCTAACAATTGGCGGTTGGGAGCAGGTTTCCCGGTTTCTCGCGTCGCTTTTTCTGCTTTTTTGCCGTCCTCCTTTCCTCAGTGCACCTTAAAGGGCCCACCGCGCGGTTCCTCCGCGAGTTCGGGACGGGTAGAATCGAGGAACACCTCGTGGAGTTCCAGTTTGTTCGACTGGGTGAACGCCTCTTTGGGCAGCGAACCCGATTGCGCGTGCCCCTTCCGGAACGCCTCCGAGTTTACCCAGTTTTCAAAGTCTTTCCGCGATTCCCAGAGCGTGAAAACCACGTAAGGGTCACCGGTGTTGACAGGCCGCAAGACCTGGTTTGAGATAAACCCCGGCATCCCATCAACAAGCCGCGCACGATTTCGGAACCGTTCTTCAAACGCGTCCTGATAGTCAGGCGCGACGTAAATGCGGTTTGCAACGGTTATCATAAACTTTCTCCTTTTAGGTTTATGAAAATGAGTCTCATTATCATAATTAATTGAAAATGAATCTCATTATCAATTAACTAACGCTGATTGAACATGTTCCCGATTCGTATTCGGGAATATGTATATATGATACCACATGTATCAAAATTTGTCAAATTTTTTCTCGAAAAATCCGCGAGAAAACGTATGCCTATTTCAAATGCGTCTCCACCAATTCCCTGCCTGCTTTAAACATGTCATGGATGTGTAGGTACCGGAACAGCGAGCTCCGTCCTGTCAAATACAGATTCTTGAACTGCTCAAAATAGGCGACTAATTGTGCCACGTTTTCCTCAAAACCCACCTCAAGCACCGGATAGGCGAAAGGGAGTCTATAGGCGCGATAGTCAATAATCTCGTTTGTGGACAGCGTCGGTTCGACGTGACGTAACGCTTTCCACACCTTGGTTTTCAAGGCTTCCGTTGTTAGTGTCCACACCGCATCGTCGCGGTAGCACGGCAGTTCCAGCACGATGGCCGTCTGTCCTTCGGGTGCCATGTGCGGGCTGCGATTTTTCGGTTCATACAGACGCGTAAACGGAAACCGCACATCCGGAAAATAGAGCGAGGCATTCGGCGAAAACGCGGCGCGTTCCAAACAAAATACGCAGACTACGAGATGCCGATATTTAATCCTATCCGCAAGCGCGCGAATTTCGGGCGGCGGTGGCGGTGCTAGGATACGGGTTGTCAGCGTCAGCGGCAACGTATTAATTACCGTGTTGGTATGGACATCTAGGTTGTCGTTGAGCACGAGGCGCGCGATTTTACCATCTCTGTGAATGATACGGCTGACCCGGTGGTTTAGTTTGATGTGTTCCGCGCCAATGAATTTGCACAACTTGTCTGAAATCATCCCGATCCCATATTTCGGGTAAAAGAAGGGGCCGTCCAAGTGACGCGGATGCCTGTCTTTGAACAGGAGGAAACTCCGTAAATCCAACCCTTTTAATCTATTTCCTGCGATAGCGGTGGAGAGATTGTGCGGTGCCTCGCCCCACAATTTTTCGGAATAGTTGAGCAGAAAGCGTTCCGCTAACGTTTTTCCGTATTGGTTAATCGCGAATGTCGCAAAGTCGTCTGCCCGAGCGCGAGGTTTAAACGAGACGTTTTCCCATGCGATTCTGCCTAAGGTTCTCGCGTCTAGTTTCTTTGTCAAATCGTTCAATGCGAGGGGAAACCGATAGAATTTTCCCTGAAAGAAGATTTCACTCGGCGCGTCTACGCGGAAGAGGGCATCACCGAGGAGAGCCTTAACTTCCTGAGTTGTTTGTGCGTCTTTATCGTGAAATCGGTGTGCGCCGGTGTCAAACCGGAAGTCGCCTAACCGAAGCGTGCGGCAATTCCCACCTACGTGCGCGCTTGCTTCATAGATGGAGAAATCCAACCCCCGTTTTTTGGCGTAATACCCCGTTGTCAATCCCGCCGGTCCGCCGCCCAGGATATGTATGTCAGCATTTTTCATAACGATTTTTCCTGTCAATACACAAATAGCGGAATTTCGGGCCACATCCGATTCACATACGGATTGTGATAAAACAGCTTTTCTGTCTTGGGCGAGCGGTTCGGCAGAGGGCTGCCAATGACAACAAATTCGGTTTCCAATGCGTTAAGTTGCTCGAGGTCTGCTGCACTTTTAATCGGTATATAGACGGCTTCTACCCCTTGCGAAGCGAGGTAGTATTTGATTAGCGGCACAGAGACAATGTGCAGTTTCTCGTTCTGCTGCGCGCGCAGATATTGTTGCACCTGCGCGATGGCTGTCGGTTTCGTGTGCTGCACGACGAGCGTGAGCGTCACGTAACTATAACAGAGACTAAAGACGATAAGGCATCCGCAAGCAAGTTGAGACAGAAATCCGCTTTTGCTCTTTTGCGGGACAATGCGGCTGCAAGCGATGGCAATACCGAGCCCTAAAAAGGGTAACATTGGTAAAACGTGCCGACTTTTATGGATAACGTTCTGCCCCAAAAATATCCACGCGACGTAAAGGACACACCCGACAAAAATAGGATGTTTGAACGCGCCGGTAAGGCGAAACTTGCTGCCCGAGCACCAATTGGCGGTAATAATTCCGCATAAGGCAATCGTAGCGCAGCCGGTTATGAGATGTCGGCCCTGCCAATAAAGTCCAAATCCGTCTGCCCACACGCTCTCAAAAAGTTTTGTTACCCGCATCCACGCGCTCGGATGAGTGGCAATCGTCCCGCCGAAGTCTGAAAAATGCCCGGAGCTCTGTGTTCGCGCAGCGGCGACAAGCGCGTCCCATCCTGTGATGCTAATCAGCGGAATGAGCCAAACGCCGGTGCCGACAGCGGATGCTACTATCAGTAGCAGTGCCCTTCCGCTCGCGATGCCCTTAATGCCGCCAGCCTGCCACAACTGTATCAACAGCGCAGGTAGCAATATCGGCAGATACGAGAGCCGCACGCCGAGCAAAATCCCCGCGAGAAAAAATCCGATGTAGGCACGACGCGAGGTTGCAAGAAAATAGAGACTTGCTAGCATGAACGCAACTCCCATTGCGTCGGGCATGTAGCGGTTGCTCATCAGCCAGAGGAGCGGATTCATGCATATCACGAAAACCGTTGCAATTCCAACCGGTGTATTCACTCGGATTCCCGCGATTTTGAGCAGCCAATAGCACGTGAAAAAAGTCGATAAACCTCCTATCAACGAAAATGCCACAGCATAGCGGCCTGTAACGGCGTAGAGCAATTTGGCGATAAAACAGAAAACCGGATACGCTGGAAAGTGCGGTTGCAACTTGGCGACATCGTAATCTACCATGCTCAGCGCAAAACGGAGACTATCTAAATCCTCTATGTAATAGATAGTGCTGAGCAGACGAGAACCGATGCAAATAAGAAGGACGACAGCCCACAGTTTTTTTGTCGTTCCTAGCGGTTGTTCACGTGCGTTTGGACGGGTGACGTTTGTCTTGTCAGGCCGACTTGACGTTGTCAAGTCTCGCAATCCTTGGAGAAAGGAGGGAAGAAAAGACAACGTCTTTTCGGCCTGATGAGTCAACGGTATCCTCTTTTTTGTTGTTCCTAGCGGTTGTTCACGTGTGTTTGGCCGTGTGACGTTTGTCTTGTCAGGCCGACTTGACGTTGTCAAGTCTTGCAATCCCTGTCGAAAGGCGGGAAGACGAAAACAACGCCACGCGAACGACGAAAAAGTTTACCACCCTTCCATGTTCGCATTGGAAAAGCCGTAGGCTGCCTGCAAGACGCTCTTCGCCCGCTTGTAATCGGCTACCTGCGTGTTATAGGCGTTGCTACCGGGCATATCATACATCGGAGAATCCCCCATGATGCCGTGCAACTCCGCCAACTGTCCGTCGTTAATCAGACGGAATGGATTATACTGCAACGCCACCGTATACCCCTTCATTTCAGCCCAATGTTTGTTCAAGGCAGTTCGGTTTTCCTCTGCGGTGCCGAGTTTGGACATGTCGCTCAGGGTGTCGTTGATGTAGTGGACAACCGTCGCGGCGATGACTTTTTCCATGCCGTTTGCGGCGGTTTGCCGATGCGCGCTAATCTCCGCCACTGTGCCCTGGTTGGCTATCGCCGTCCGCCCTGCGAGGAAAGCCTCGAAAATCTCCTGTGTGAGATTCACACCGGAACCCCCTTTATCGCGCTTCCCCGCGTTTCGGGAGAGTCCGAAGTTGTATTCCGATTTGAAATCGATGCTGCCATCGCCGTTGGAATCGTAAGTGAAAACGTCAACCGAACCGGCGAGATGCTCATCGGTGTAGCGGGCATAATCCCTCGCGGCACCGAAGTAACCGAACGCTTCGTCCCAAGCGTGCTCCATTGCAGTATAGGCATCTGTCC
The DNA here is from genome assembly GCA_965242965.1 of Candidatus Poribacteria bacterium. GTDB lineage: Bacteria > Poribacteria > WGA-4E > WGA-4E > WGA-3G > AGPOR5. The sequence continues at coordinate 1,573,583 of OZ251518.1, forward strand.
CGTTGCGCGCCTCGCTATTATCACGCTCAAGCAGCCCATTGAGATACACCCCTGTCGCTTGGTAATAAGGGACGGCACCGATAAGCACCTTGTTAATCATCTGTGTCAGATCTACGCCGTCATCGGTGGTATAAACCGCCGGGGTGCCGAGTTTATCCGCGTCTTGTGAATTGTCGGCGATAATCTTGAACCACTCACGCACCAAGTCATCCGCCGTGCGGTTGTAACCGATAGCCGGCTCATCTGAAATTTTGCCGACGAGGTTCTTCCCCGTGGAAATGGAAGAATACTTGTTTTCGAGTGGCGGCAGTGCCCCTGTCCCCGTGAGCGATGTCAAGTTCATGGCATCGTCATATTCGTAGAACTGGAGCATATCCTGCAGCGTGGCAGGACGCGCGCCATCTTTTCCAAGGCTATCGGTGAAAGTCTTCAGGTCTTGCAGCAGCAGATTGCGGACTACTTGCCCAGAATAGGCAACGCTGCTCTCACCTGCAGCAAAGCGGCTTTCAAAGACGTAAGCCTGTGGCACCGCGATGCCTTGCTGCTGTTCGACAAGTTCGTTTGCTGTCTCATCATTATCATCGTCACTCCCGCACGATGCGAGAAATATCGCGGTAACGGCGAGTAAGACGGTTAACCACTGCAATTTGTTGGTGAAATTTAGCATTTTTTCTCCTATCAATGTTATCCCCTAACGGGGTTTTGCGGAAATCGCGCTTGCTAACAGCTACAATCCGCGTTTGATACCCAGAAGCACTTGTCGCCTCGGTCCGATGAGGATACCGGAGCTCAGGTGTGCTTCAGGCTGTCCTGCGTTAGAATGCAACCGCGAACCGATGTAGACGCGGTCAAAAATGTTTTTGGCAGTGACAAACACCTGCCATCGGTGGGTTAGGTTGTAATCTAAACTCGCATTAACAATTGTGTAATTCGGAATAAGTCCGGTATCTCCACGATTGAAAGTCTGCTGGAGATTTTCAAAGTCCGTGAAGACGGTGTCAACGAACCGCATGTCCGCGCGCACGCGGAACGCGGTGCCAATCTGTTTCGAGATGCCGAGGGTTAAGGTGTGCCGCGGCGCGTAAGGCAGCTCATTGCCGTTCAGCACAACATCAACATTGCCAGCGATGGTTGCAGATTTCACAATGCCATCCGTGACTTCTGTCTGAAGATAGGTATAGGCGAGGTTAACATCGGGCAGGATGGAGACAAATTCGGAGATGCCGACTGTCATTGCCATCTCAATCCCGGAGAGGGTAACCTTGCCTAAGTTCTTGAAAGCAGTGCCGCGTCCGGCTGCAACCAGGTCTTCAACCAAAATGAGGAACCCGGCAGTCTCAACAGCAAGCCCTGTCACTTCCGAACGAAGCCCGATTTCCATGTTCCAACTTCTTTCAGGTTTCAGATCCAGCCCGCCGGCATCGACGTTCTGTCCAAAGTTGGAAATCTTAAGCGCGCCGCTGGAAGGTGCCGTGTAGCCGCGATGGATACCCCCAAACAGATTCCATTGTCCCAACTGATAATTCGCGCCAATACCCGGCAACAAAACAGAGGAGACTTTGTCCGCAAACACCGCCCCACGGAGTCTGTCTACCCGTTCTTGTTTAAACACCTCAAACCGCACGCCAGGGGTAACAGTTAGTTTCTGCCATTCCACTTGCTCCTTTGCATAAAGTGCGAGTGCGAGGGTTTCGTAGTGGTGACTTTGTCCGAGAATCTGCACGGGCTCTTCCGATGAACCGGGGGTGCCGGTGAAATAGACACCGTCGCGTGCATCGGGGGCATCGCCGATTTTCTTGTCGTCAATGAAGCGTTCCCAGTGAACGCGCGCCCCAATGTCAACATTCCCCAGTCCGCTACCGATTGTGTGTTTGAAGGTATAGTTCCGTTCAACACCACCGACGTAGAAGGTGCGTAAAATTCCGAAGTTGCTTTTGCCGTTGCCGATTCTGACGAGAGCCCCGGTCTGATAGTAAGGCACCGGTGTCAAATTCCCGGTTTCAAGTGCATCGGGACGGACGAAGATATCGTCTTCGCGCCACCACCGCCTGTCAAAGATGCTCGTATATAGCGTCGTGTTGCTTATGAGATTCGGCGTGATTTTATGGGTGTAGATGATATCCAAGGAGGTTCGCAACACCCTAAAATTGTCGTCCGCTTTAGGATTGAAATTCGGGTTCGTCCGAAAAGAGTGTTCAGTCAACCCTGTATAGGTAGCGTTTGAGTTCTCGAAATTGCCGTTAGCTTTGAGGTAAAGTCTCTTGTCCTCACTCAGCCGGAAGCGTGTCTTGAGCGTGCCGTTCACCTGGTCAAACGCGTTATTTTCCCGAAAGCCGTCTCCGTGTTTATAGAGGAGTTGGATATCGGACAGGACATTTTCTGTCCCCGTGCCTCGCAATTCTGAAAACACGCTGTAGTATCCGTTGTTGCCGCTGGTGAGTTGCGTGGTGAATCCGCGCGCGTTGCCCGGCTTCTGCGTGAGATAATTAACGACACCGCCCATCGTTTGGGGCCCAAACCGGAGCGCGGCACTGCCTTTAATCACCTCTACCGCGCCGATGCGCTCCGCCGGCGGATTGTAGTAGGCATTTGGATAAATGTAGACAGCGGGTTGGATGGGGATGCCGTCTTCTAGCAATAACACTCTAGCACTTCGGCGTGGGTTCAGCCCTCGGATGCCGATGCTCAGACGCGAATTGCCGAATCCATCGTCCGCGTAGCCGTTGATACCCGGCACCCGTTCAAGCAATTCTTGTGTGCCGATGGGACGGATAAGTTCTACGGTTTGCGGCTCCAGCATGCTCATTGTTCCGGTGAGCCGTCTATGTTGCCGCAGCGATTCGCCGATGATTTCCACCGGCGGCAGAACGACTGCCTCAGAAGTCTCGCGGGTATCGCTTTCTTGTGCTGAAGCCCGCGCGCCTTGCAGGAGCAGCATCATGAAGCAAACTATGGCGAAAAGTCGATACATGCCTTCCTCCTAAAATCGCTTTGGGTTCCGTGGCTGCGCCTGTGCGCTGGGCTCTGGATTGCCTTGCGTTGGCTCGTTCACAGGTAGGTTCGTATTACCGTAACTGCCCGTTTCTTCTGTCGCTTCGGACATAGGTGAAAGCAACGGATCGCTCTCACATCCAAGCAACACGATACTGCTGGCTATTATGAAGAATAGCACCAAAAGTCTCAAATTCATTGCCAATATCCTAAGGTTTAATTGAGAGTGTTTCGTAAATCGTTTTCCCCGGTAGGAGAGACCTCCTGGTCTCGATGCATCGCGCATGCGAGAGACCGTAGTTCGGGAGCGCCTGCTCCCGAACGGGTCAAGATCAGGCGATCTTGACCTACAGAGAAGGGCGGCTCGGTCACCGTAGGGCGAGGGCCTGTCCCTCGCCATCGTTCGCACACCCCAACGCTCGCGGGGGACAGGCCCCCGCGCTACGGGCACATCGAGACCAAGAGGTCTCTCCTACGGTATTGCATCGAAATATGAAACACCCTCGTTTAATTACAAAGATTCTAGAAACGCGATCAGCGCATCGCGTTCCGGTTGCGACATCTGTTCAACGGCGCGCCGCGATACCTCCGCTTCTCCACCGTGCCAGAGAATCGCTTCCATTAAGTTGCGCGCTCTGCCATCATGGAGGAAGTTCGTGTGGCCATTCACCCGCTGCACCAAACCGATACCCCACAACGGCGGTGTCCGCCACTCTGTCCCACTCGCGTGAAAATCGGGACGGTTGTCTGCCAAACCGGGGCCCATGTCGTGCAATAACAGATCCGTATACGGATGGATTGTCTGATTGCTGACAGATGGCACGCCGGGTAAAACGCCTGTCCTAAACGTCGGAACATGACAACTCGCGCACTGTGCTTGCGCAAAAAGACGTTCGCCTTGCTGGACGAGAGGATTGTCAACATTACGCCGCGCTGGCACCGCCAACGTTTGCACATAAAATGTCACTACCTCTAGGATTTCGTCGCTGACTTCCGGTGTTGCTCCTGCACTCGGGGTTTCGTTCCTGCCGGGATATTGCCCCACCGAACTTTCGAGTAAGAACAGCGAAGTGGTGATACCCATGTCGTCGTGATATGCCGAAGCTACCTGCTGGAGAAGCGTCGGCTGGTTCGCCTTCCACCCGAAGCGGCCGAGGGCTTTCCGCTGCTGCACCACATCCCACACATAATTCGGCTTGCCGGAGATACCATCACCGTCGCTATCCGCCTCGTCTGCATAGGCGAGGATGGATTCTTCCGGAATGGCTTCTAGCAGTCCGAGCCCGAAGACAACTGGCGCGACGCGCGGCGACACTTCAACGTCATCTGGCAGTGGACGATAGGTTTCCGTGAACGTGTAATTCGGATAACTGAGACGCACACGCGTGCCATCTGCCATCGTCAGCGGTTCCTCAGTCCAGTCTATCTGGACGGTGCCTTCCGGCTGTATTCCGACGATGGCTCGGTTATTCAATTGTGTGCCGAATCCCGGTACCGGCACCGGCGGTTTCCCTTCCAACGCGGTATCAGGCCGCGGTAAACTCAGTCGAAAGAGCAATGATACCAACTCCTCGTTAGGACGAGGCGGTCTGCCCCGGCCATCGCGCGCGTGGCAGTTGATGCACGAAACGTTGTTATAGATAGGCCCTAACCCCGGATTCACCACCGCAGGCGCAGTTACAAACACTGCCTCAAATTCAACGTCGCCTTCCAGATGTTTTGCAAATGCTGCTTCACTCAAATTCGGCGCGGGCACCGAGAAGGCGTGGCTTGACGCGTCAAAAACAGTCGTTTCTCCACCGGAAAGCGCGCCGGTAGAAAGGACAGGCATTGACTCCACGGCGATGGGTGATTCGGCATCACACGCGCTCAGCAGAAACGGCACGATGAAGGTTAAGGATAGGCACAGCCTATAAACAGTTTGCAGATGTTTCATATCTTTAAACATTTTTTGGGAGGGAACAACCTAATGGCTGCTCCCTTCCAAAACGAAATAGCCCACGGCATGGCGAGGGACAAGCCCCGCGCTGCCGGTTTCAAGGATTAGTTAAACTCACTCGCTTGGACAAGCGGGAGGATATCTTGTTCTAGCGTCTGCTGCACCTTGCTGACAGCGTCAATTGCCGCTTGCACAGCGGCACGGTTGGTAGTAATTGCGTCGCGGAACGGAGCCGGAATAGCACCGATGGTATTGATGGCTGTCTGCACCTCTGCTTGGAAGCGCGCGTCCAACGCCGCGTCTTTGCTGTTCACAAATTCGTTGAGTCCCTGTCCATCGCCCACGAATTTCCCCATATAGACATTCTGGATGCCTCGGATATTGTCTTGGAAATCCGTGATGGAATTGAAACTAAACTGCGATTCGACAAGAGTCGTGTCCGATTCGTTGTAAGGGTCGGAGATTTTGCCGTTGGCGACTTCATCGGCGATGGTTATCATGCCGTTCACCATCTCCTGCACGGCGGAACTCTGCGATGGGTAAATCGCGCTACCGGTTCCAGCCTGTGCGACGGCACTGCTAAAATTCTCGCCTTCCGGTGCCCACGCGAGACGCAATTGCGCGGTACTCGCCTTGAGATTCTCTGTCGTTGAGACGAGGTATTCCAATTCACGTTCGGTGATGTCCGATGCCTCGCGCTTGTCACCTTCGCGGAACAGCAAGAATTCAATGGTGTGGAACCCTTTCTGCGTATCTTCCAAACCGCTGACAAAGTCCACCGTGAGCATATCGCTGCTGTCCAAAACGGATTGGAGATTCACGTGATCTACGGGCCAACTATCCAGTGCCGGATCCAACCCTTGGGTATCAACCGGCCCAAATAGGAACGATTCGCTCTGTTCCCAAGGCGTTCGTGTCGCTTTCCAAGCGGTTTGCGCTTTCGCCAGATTCGCCGGTGAGGTATCCGCCGCCAACGCTTTGACAGCCGTCAGCAGTTCACCTGCCTTGGCATCTAAATCGGCGTAGGTAGCCAAGACGACGGTGTTGGCGAAATCGTTGAGCATCGTGCCGGCTTCAAAAGTTTCCGCGCTGGATTCTACTTCAGCATCATCGTCGTCGCTGCCACATCCGATAACAGCGGCGAATGCAAGTAGTAAGCAAGAGAACAATGTCCAAATTTTATAGCATTTCATAAGGTTTATCTTGCCTATCATGGATAGGCGTTAGAGCCTCCGAATTAATATTGAAACCCAAAACCGAGTGAAAAGGTATTCTCCCGATTTTTATCCGTTGTGGCGAGTCGCCGAAGCGAGTAGTGTCCTTTGAAAACGAGTTGCGGATGCGCGTGGTAGTTCACGCCGAACGTCCACGTGGTGCGTTCCCACCGCGGGTTGTCAAAGATAACGCCTTCAACGCTTGCCATTGTATCGTAATAATCGTAACGCGCGAACACATCGCATCTCGTGTCGGTAGGCGCGGGCAGGAAAAGGGACAAGACATCGTAACCTGCCTCCAGATACCATCCTAAGGCGGTGCTGCCGATAGGTGTCCGCTTCACATTGAGGTTATTAGAGAGCGCGCGGTTGACTTTGGAGAGCCTGTCTGCGTTTTCTAGCGTTCCCCAAAGCACCAAACCGCGCACCTTCACGGCGTTCACCTCGTAAAACCCGTGCAGGCTGACAATCCCGACGTTGGCAGTGAAGTCGACATCGGGTTTCGGACGATTGGCGGCGGTGTCGCCATAATAGCCGGAGATGCCGACGGTTGCGCCTTCCCGCAGCCTGTAATCGAGTCGTCCGACAAACGCGGGTGCCTCGGCATTGATTGTTTCAAACCGCAATTGGTGCCCCGGCACTATCCAATGCCGCGAACTAAACCCGGTTGAATCCAATCCGTTGATGACTTGCGCCTGATAATTCAAGGCACCGAGTGTGCCGAAGATTTCAACGCCTGTCTCGTGCCAAATCGTCGGGATGAGGTGCGTCTCTGCCTCCGGACGCGTTGTGGTGAAGTAGTGCTGCGGCCGGTGCCGTTTTGCGACAAGCCCCACCGGGACTATAATATGTCCGACGCGGAGGTTGAGCGCGGGTTTGAGAGAGAACACGGCCGCTAGTTTCTCAACGATGACTTCGCCGCCTTTTTCTATTTCTGTCTCAAATTCGCCGAACTCCTCGAATTTATCGAATTCCATCGTGCTGCCGGTGCCGCCGTGCTCAAGTTCCAGTTCCGCTTCAAGGCGGATGGTATCGTTGATACGGTATTTCGGCGCGATGACGAGGCGTTCCACGTCAATAGCGGCGCGTCTACCCGGGTCAAGTTCCCAATCGAAATGGGAATAGTGAATCACACCGTAACCTGAAACCGAAAACGGATTTGATGCTGCAGGGGCAGGCGCGCCTATCCAAATGAAAATTCCCCAAATGGTGAGGAAAGCCAACTGTTTTTTCATAAATAATTCTATTTTGATAATGAATCTCATTATCAAAATAACCATCGTTCGTTTCGTTAGACAGATATAGAAGAGCGGATATGGAAAACCGCCCTAAATGATAATGAGTCTCATTATCTTAACGGTTTCACGATTGCCGCGTTTATCAGAATTTTCTGCGAGCAGCGCGAAATTCCGCGATAACGAGTCTCATTATCTTAATTATACCCATATTTTTCGCGTTTGTCAAGAAAAAAACGCGAAAAATGGTAATTAATGCCATTTATGCTATTAATTATACCCACATTTTTCGCGTTTGTCAAGAAAAAAGCAATTTTTTTTGCAATTTTCCGATTTTGTCAGAGATGCCGTTCTTTATTCTTCGACATCAATGAGCAATTCGCGGCCGTTTAACGGTTGCACCGGCCGATTGTTGCGATGGATAATGGCTGCGAACGCGGCAATTTGCGCTTCCGACATCTCAATAGGTGCCGTCATCACAAACCAATTGACTCCCTCCGAGCATGGAGGCGTAGTCAACGAACCTTCATAACGGTAGGTATCCCGCGCGCTCGGCAGCAGTTCTTCAACGTTGAAAGTAACGTGCTCAACGCGTTTTGTTTCGCCTGCGGCGGTTGGCAGATGCGCCCAGATCTCGTTAAAAGCGGCATTTTCACTGCCGTCCTCGATTAGCACCCCGATGACAGCCAGCGTGCCATCTTCACTTTTATGAACGAGGTGCATTTCCATATCAAACAGCTCGCCTGCAACCGTGTGTTCACTCGGCGTGTGGAAGTGGAATTGCAGGAGTTGATACCGCGTTCCGTCGACCTCAATCGAACTTCCTGCGTCGGGCTCTGCCGGATACCCCACCTCAATTGTATGGCCGTTGTGACGAATGTCTAGCGTTGTCGGTTGATAATTGAAGGTGATAGCCGGGAGTTCTGTCGGCGTTGCGTTCACCAAGTCGATGGGAGATTGGTGCATTCCCACCGCACACAAACTATATCCCGAATTGAGTTTACCCCAAACGTTAGGACCGTTTTCTGCTTCGTAGCCCCATTCCACCTTGTGGACATCGGATGTCACATTGATGGCTTTCTGGCAACTGGTCGTCCACATAAGCATCGCTATGATAACTCCTAGTTTTGCGAGATGCGCTTGCAAGCGAAAGGCTGCAAGGCAACGGTGATTTGACTTAATACGCATAACAAATTTCCTCCTGAGAAAACGGAATCCGTGGAAAATCTGAGTCGTTTCCGCTCCCTCTTCAGTGGCGTTTAATCTCTATCTGAGTATAACCTGAAATGTCTGTTTTGTGCAAGGAAAAAATTATTTGATTGAAGGTGTTTCATATCTCGATGGCTTCCCCGTAGGAGAGACCTCCTGGTCTCGAATTCTTCCGGTAGGAGAGACCTCCCGGTCTCGATGTTCCCGTAGCGCGGGGGCCTGTCCCCCGCGATGGCTCAAAACCGTTTTTTTCACCGTAGCGCGGGGGCCTGTCCCCCGCGAGCTCCATCGTCAAGATGCCATCTTAGGTCCTTTAGGACCTTAATGTCTATAGAAAAACGTGTCGTTACGTTTTCAAGGTCCTTTAGGTCCTTAATAAAAAACACGCGCCGCATCAAAGCATATTAAGGACCTAAAGGACCTTAAATCTCTTCACGTCGCCGACTGCTATAGACATTAAGGTCCTACGGACCTAAGAGACGTTATTTCCACCGTAGCGCGGGGGCCTGTCCCCCGCGATGGTTGGGATGCGCGAGGCATGGCGAGGGAAACCCTCTCGCATGCGCGTATAGCATGCGAGGGCCCAAGCCCTACGGTGCGGGGTGGCATTTTTTCCCCGTAGCGCGGGGGCCTGTCCCCGCGACGTTGAGCGATTTATGAAACCCCCTCGTTTAATCTTTGTTGGCTTCTTTTATCACGTCCCGGATGACGATACCGAGTGTCGTGAAAAAAATGACTACCGTGAGAATTGCAACCCATTCCATCACAAATCCTCCAAAGCCAGTGAAATGGCAAATACTACCTTCAACCAGCCAATTTCTTCCTTGAGTTTATCGCACATATCAGGTAATACCTCCATTACGTAGTATAACTTGAAATGTCTGTTTTGTGCAAGGAAAAAATTATTTGATTGCGGGTGTTTCATATCTCGATGGCTTCCCCGTAGGAGAGACCTCCTGGTCTCGATTTCTTCCGGTAGGAGAGACCTCCCGGTCTCGATGTTCCCGTAGCGCGGGGCCCTCGGATGCCATACGCGCATCCGAGCGGGTTTCCCTCGCGTTGTCCTTCGTTCTCCCCACTCTGTAGTTTGTGATCGCCTGATCACAAACGGGTCAAGAGCAGGCGCTCTTGACCTACAGAGGGGATAGCGTTCGATCGCGCCGACGATGGCGAGGGACAGGCCCTCGCCCTACGGTGCGGGGGGGGCGTTTTTTCCCGTAGCGCGGGGGTCTGTCCCCCGCGATCGTTAGAGTGCACCGAACAACTCCGGCAATCCCCCAACAATACCCACCGTCCGAACACTCACCTCCACCACTTGCCCAAGAAGCCGAACAATATATTCATCATCAGCAACGCGGTTCGGATCGGAGAGCAACTGACTTCGCTTGTGCGTTTTCACATGATACTGATTCACCACCCACTCCAACGCCGAATACGCACCCAACCGATACGCAAACGCATCCGCCGGAATTGCACCTATCGTGAGGAAATCGTTGTAGCGCAACGCCGTTTTATCCGCAGAGAATTTCATCTTCTTCGACACGCGATAATCGATCGGCAACTCGCGGTTCTCAATCGGTTGCAAGCCGGCATACTCCGGCGACGACTCGTAATTGACATGGAGTTCCGCCAACTGCGCACCCGCCGCCGCAAAGCCCCAGAAATCTGGCGCGAACGGAATATGCGGTAAATCTAACTTGAGATTATCGGCATACGTCTCGCGATATGCCGGATGATGCAACAACCCGTAAGTGTAGTTGAAGATGTCCCATTTCGTGATGCTCTCGTCGCCGTAGTGCGCACGGAACGCCGCCAATGCCCAATCGGTGATGTTCTCACGGCGTTCCGAACCATCCTCTGCGTAGGTATAGAATGGAAAGCACTGCGTTTTTTCAAGAATATCAACCGATGGGAGCAAATCTGTCATGAGCGTTTGGAACGGTTTGCCGCTGCCAATCCCGCTGACGCAAATCGCGCGATTCTCGTTCTCTGTCTCAGGCACCGGGAAAATGGAGGGCATCAGAGAGACTCGATGAGCTATCTGCCTGTCGAAATAGAGGTTCGATTTGGTAAAGGGCCGATAAAGATGATCGCGCACCTTTGCTGCTGAGAACGCGGCGAGGTTCCCTCTTTTCAATTCCGCTTTGAGCCTTTCATCCCACTTGATTTTGGTGTTGTCAGCACTCACAAAATTGTTGAGATTCGCCTCCAACTCGGTGCGCCGCTGCCAGCGCGCGACTTCGGCGTTGTAGAACTCCATCATCCGAGACAGATTTGCCGTGAGAGCGGCCTCGTTGAAGTTGATCGCCCATTCATCGCGGCCCGTTTTCACGCCGTTGCTGTAAGTCTTAAACATCGCGCCGATGCCTGCGCCTTTCGCCGCCTTTACCGTCTTGCTGCCGAGGGGGAGAAAGGTGTTGAACTCGTCGCGGAGCCCCTCGGTGAGCCAGATGTGACGTTCGTTGGGTTGAATGTTCTGCCACGTGAGATTGCCGACATGCTCGCGTTCGTTCAACCACTCCATCTTGCGGCTGGCATCCCATGTGGCGGTTTCGCCGTGGTAGAGGATGCGGGCCGGTTTTTCTGAGGTGTCTCGCTTTTTCACCAAGATGGCGATACACACGCCGACCTGGATGCCGAAAACGTTGGAGGTGCCCGGGTCGCCCGCGCGGATATTTCCGCCTAAATCCAGCACATAGAGGGTATCAAAATCCTGCGCGAGGTGTTTACGCATGCCATCAAACGCGATACCGTCAATAAAGGAGCGGTTCGTGACGAACGCCACGATCCCCTCGATGCCGAGTTTATCGGTGCCCCAGCGATAGGATTTCACATACGGATCATAGAGCGCGCCTTTCCGTTGCGCAACAGAATCTTTAGCGTAAGTATCGCGCACGCGCGCATCCACGCCTTCATATTTGCGGTTCGGGTTATTGTCATTCTCGTTTTTCTGCCCGGCGTTATAGGGCGGATTTCCGATGACGACGAACATCGGTGTGGCTTTCTGCTCCTCCACGCGCAGGGTATTCGCCTGTGAGAAATAGGCAAACTGCCCGGTCTGGTTCGGTGCATCGCGGACATCAAACGTATCAAAAGTATCCACGAGGCAGATCTTCTCAAACGGCAAGTAGGACTGCGTCGCTTGGAAATATTCGTGCTCGATGTTCATGCTGGCGATGTAGTAGGGGAGCAGGAGCACCTCGTTGCAATGCAGTTCTTCGCGATATTTACGTTTCAGGGCGCGGCCATCGATCTCGCGCATCAGCCGGACGATGAAGTTGCCGGTGCCGACAAAGGCATCGATGAGATGCACGCCGCTATCGGATACCGTTTTGCCGAATTCTTCCTTGAGGACATGGTTAACGCTCTTCACCATGAAATCGACGAGGGGTTGCGGCGTGTAGACGATGCCGTGCGTATCCGCAACAGCGACAGAAAATCCTTGGAAAAACTGCTCGTAAACGGTATTCAGGAAGTGCTGTTTCTGGGAAAAATCGCGGCAGAGTAGGGAGGCTTGCTCAATGGCGAGATAGAACGGATCGAGGCTTGCCAAGAACTCGTGCCGACTAAATGCCTGCGAGGTGAGCGCGTCAATGACGTTCTCAATCTCGCGGGCGATGATATTCCGCCGCGTGAAATCCGGATTGGCGAAAACGGTGCGGAAGGTGCGTTCCGTCAAAATGTGCTGTGTCAGCATCTCCTCCACGGCGGCTTGCGAGAGATTCGGGTTGATGGAGGCGCGGCAGTGTGCATAGAAATCGGCGAACGCCTCGCGATACGCGGCGTTGGTTTCGCGTTCCGCGGCGATGCGCTGCGTGAGTTCTGCTCCGAGTGCTGGCACTTTCTCCTTGAATTCGGCGACAGCGGCGTGCCAATTTTCAATCGCCGTGTGCGGATTCGCGAACAACTTTTCAAGCGCATCGCATAATTGACCCGGGTCCCCGAGGTCTGCGTCAAGCACTTTTTGTCCGTTTTGGTAGAGAATCCCGCGTTCTGGCGTTTGGAAGAAGATGTTATCGTCGGGATAGCCGACGGCGAATTTCTCTTGGACTGCTTTCGGCAAATCGTCGTCAACATCTTTGAATTCGCAGGCGGCGAGGGGGAGCCCGTAGGCATCGAGGAGCATGCCATCGATGACAATCCGAGTGCCGGCTTCGGTGCGGACGGCGTATTGCGGCACGAGGGTGGCATCTACTTGTTTCGCGCAGGCGTGGAGTAGTGCTTGAAACGGCGTGCTGACTGCGCCTTCGTGTTTGATATCGCGGGCGGCGTATGCCTTGAGCGTGGCGTAGTATTCTCGCACGGGTTTGTGGTGTGGTTTCAGGGTTAATTGTTTCATATCGGATATGATAACATGAATGGGGATAAATGTCAAGGGAAAAATCGAGCAGGATTTACACGATTAGGAGCAGGATTTACACGATTAGGAGCAGGATTTACAGGATTTCACAGGATTTGCAAGATTAGATCTCTGGTGCGTCGGCGCGGTTGTGGCCTGCCACGGGGGATTCGATGCATCAGACTCTATAATCTTGCTAATCTTGATAAATCTTGAAAATCCTGCTCATATCCTGTGAAATCTTGAAAATCTTGAAAATCCTGCTTCAGACGATTGGCATGGCGAGGGACAGGCCCTCGCCCTACGTGTAAGGGACGGCGTTTTTTTCACCGTAGCGCGGGGGCCTGTCCCCCGCGAACGTTCGATCCGCGAAAAAATCTCTTCAGGTCCTTTAGGTCCTGCATGTCTATAGCACCTCGCCGACGAAAAAAACGCTAAGGTCCTTTAGGTCCTTAATAAGCAGCAGAAAACATTAAGGTCCTAAAGGACCTTGAGGACTTGGCGAGCCACGTATGCTATAGACATTAAGGTCCTACGGACCTTGAGGAGAACCCATCCCTGGCCCGTAGCGCGGGGGCCTGTCCCCCGCGATTGTTCGATCCGCGCGAAAACCACACGCAGACCCAGGCCGTTTCCCTCTCGATCGAGGCATGGCGAGGGACAGGCCCTCGCCCTACGTGAAGGGGCGGCGTTTTTTCATCGTAGCGCGGGGGCCTGTCCCCCGCGTTGGCCAGCGTCAAGCGGTGGCGTTTTAGGTCCTTTAGGTCCTTAATGTCTATAGAAAAACGTGTCGGCCCATGTCAAGGTCCTTTAGGTCCTTAATAGGAAAACATGCGGCACGTCAAAGCATATTAAGGACCTAAAGGACCTTAGGGTTCTTCGCAGGCGCGCGTGCTATAGACATTAAGGTCCTACGGACCTAAGAGACGTTTTTTCATCGTAGGGCGGGGGACAGGCCCCCGCGAACATTCCCCAACAAGGAGCATTTACAAAAAAAACTTGCAAATTTTGCGAAAAAGTGTTACAATAAATTTAAGTTTTTAAACGGACAGACATGGAGAACATCATGGCACAAAACAGCGGCGACTATTACATCAAGCAGGGGCTCACTAAGAACGTCATGGGCCACTTCGAGCACGCCATTTACGATTTTGACCTGGCCATTGAACTCGGTGCAGAAAACATCAATCAGGCTTACAACCTCCGAGGCATGGCGAAATACTCCCTGGGGAAGTACGAGGAAGCCATCAAGGATTATGATAAGGCTATTGAACTCGACCCGGGGGAACGGGATGCCTACCATTTTCGCGCGCTCGCGAACTATGAAATGGGCAACTACGAGGAGGCCATCAAAGATTATGACATTGATGTCCAACACAACCCCGAGAACATGGAGGCGTATTACTCCCGCGGCATGGCGAAAAGGAAATTGAATCGGCATGCGGAGGCGATTAAGGACTTTGACAAGTCACTCAAGATTAACCCGCGCTTCGCCGAGGCTTATCTTGAACGTGCTAATTCAAAGTTTGACATGCAGCTCTATCGGGAGTCGATTCGGGATTTCGATAAGGCACTCCGGTATAACAGCGGGCTCGTTGACGCGCTCGCGGCGCGTGCCGCGGCGAAATCCAAACTCGGCATGCCGGTTGCGACACTCAAGGATGCCGAAGAGCTTATCAAACTCAAACCCGAGGATGCAAGAGGCTACGTCCTCCGCGCGCAAGCGAACCGAGCCCTCGGACACGAAGACCTGGCACAGCAGGATGCCCAAAAAGGCATGGACATCGTGCAAGAAGCAGGCGGCTCCGTGCCCGGCCTGAAAGTTACTATCATCCCTCTCCCGAAGGAAGACGAAAAATGAGACTGAGCTGCCTCCCTGTCTCACTTTACGATGACATCTTCACCGGGAAACGCACCGTTGCCGACTGGGTCGGTTTGGGCGCGAAACTGGGGCTTGATGCAGTGGATTTCAGCATCAAATTTTTTCCACGGCGCATCGCGGACACTTACCACCGAATGCTTGCCGTCCTCGCGTGTGAAAAATTCCGCATCACTCCCTGCATGCTCGCGTGCTATTCCGATTTCACGCACCCGGATGCAGCGCAACGCGAGGCAGAACTGACGCAACTCAAGGCGGACATTGAATTGGCAGACCTGCTGGGCGCGCGATTCGTCCGCATCACGGCAGGACAAAACCATCCCGGCATCCCGCGCGACGAAGGCGTGCAATGGGTAACCGAAGGATTCCGCCGCGCCCTTGACGAGGCAGACACGCGCGGCATCACCCTTGCTTATGAGAACCACACCAAGGGCGCGCCGTGGGACTATTGGGACTTCTCGCAACCGACAGAGATTTTCCTCCAAATCCTAGACAGCCTCGCTGATACACCGCTCGGGGTATGCTTTGATACCGCTAATCCGCTCGTCCTCGGCGAAGATGTCCTCGCGCTGCTTGATGCGGTGCTTGAACGGGTAGTCGTTATTCACGTCTTCGATCTTCGTGAAGTCGGCGCGTTTGAGCCGGTGCGCGTCGGCACTGGTGCAGCTCCTATTCCGCAAGTCTTCTCCCGCATGCGAGCGGCAGGGTATGATGGCTGGCTCAGCATTGAAGAAGCCAGCCGTTCCGGCGAAGAGGGATTTGTGGAATCGATTGCGTTCGTTCGAGAGGCGTGGCTGCACGCCGTTTTATGAGCAACGCGCAAATCGGGATCGCGGGGGACAGGCCCCCGCGCTACGGTAACTGCGAAAGGTAGGAGAGACCTCCCGGTCTCGATGCGCCGGTAGGCATCGGGCCCACCTCTGTAGTTTGTGATCGCCTGATCACAAACGGGTCAGGATCTGGCGATCCTGACCTACAGAGTCGGGCGCGCGGACCCTCGCCCTACGGTGGCGTGCCGTTTTTTTTTCGTAGCGCGGGGGCCTGTCCCCCGCGATCTCCATTGTCAAGAGGGTGTTTTAGGTCCTTTAGGACCTTAATGTCTATAGCAGCATGTGTCGTTCTGTTTTCAAGGTCCTTTAGGTCCTTAATAGATTTTGCCATGCCGCGCGTGTTTTTATTAAGGACCTAAAGGACCTTAGGGCTCTTCGCGTCTGCGCGTGCTATAGACATGCAGGACCTAAAGGACCTGAAGAGAAAGGAGAGACGTTTTTTTTCGTAGCGCGGGGGCCCTCGGATGCCATCCGCGCATCCGAGCGGGTTTCCCCCGCGAGCGTTGGAGTGCACGGACGATGGCGAGGGACAGGCCCTCGCCCTACGGTGAGGGGTGGCGTTTTTTCATCGTAGCGCGGGGGCCTGTCCCCCGCACTACGATATACGGTAACTGCGAAAGCACGCCTACCTTACCTGCTTCTTAACCCCGCGACGGTTCACTCATCCGTTCCCGTGCCTGACGCGACAATTCCGCCAGATGCCCATCGTTCGCCATCACCTGTTCAAGGTGAATCTTCCGTTCGGATGTAGCTGTCCTTACCATCTTTTCGCCATATTTCCGATCGATCCAGAATCGCGCTGCCCCACTGATGTATGCCTGCAGCGCGTCCAACTTCTCCGCCGGATACCGTTGGCAGAGATTGATGGTAAACATGCGCCGTCGCTCGCCACCGCCGAATGCGGCGTGCTTCGTGTTGTGGTTGAACAGCACCAGATCGCCGGGGGTTGTCTCCAATGCGACGGCCGGCACATCCTTCCCGTGCAATTCCCACAACTCTTGGCTCTTCCCGATCTGCTTGGAGAGCCCATCGGCGTAATTATCGCCGAAGAGATGACTACCGGGAATGACGCGCAGCGCACCGGTATCCCGTGTCAGCGGATCGAGATAAAACGCAATCTTGATATGCGCCGGGTCTTCCAGTTTATGCCCGCCATCTGAGTGCCAGCCGGTATCGCCGACGTAGAAGTTTCCATCGCTGCCCATGTAGTTGAAATCGTCACCGAGCAGTGTCTTGGCGATTGCGAGAATCCTCGGGTCATCGAGTAGCGAGCAGAGTTCTTCGTGCTGATCGATGAATGGCACGATGCATGAGCGCGCCATGCCTTCGTGCGGTTGCCCGTTATGTCCGCCGCCGCGTTCTTCCCAGACCTCTTCAAACGCGTTCTGAATCGCGGAAATCCGGTCTGCCATCAGTTGCGGAAATCCGAGATACCCGAATGTCTTGAAAAAGTTAATCTCCGAGTCGGTGAGGTTGAAGTTGCGTTGATTCATCTCCATGTTCCTCCTATAGACTTGATGCGTTTTATTATATCAGATTTGCGATTAATTTTCCAAAGAAAAAATGCCGGTCGTGTGTAACGTAGTGCGGGGGCCTGTCCCCCGCGATGCGTGCTTGAGCCGCAAACCGGCCCGATACCGTAGCGCGGGGGCCTGTCCCCCGCGATCGTTGGGGTGTGCGCACGATGACGAGGGACAGGCCCTCGCCCTACGGTGACCGAGCCGCCCTCCTCTGTAGGTCAAGATCGCCTGATCTTGACCCGTTCGGGAGCAGGCGCTCCCGAACTACGGTTTCTCGCATGCGCGATGCATCGAGACCAGGAGGTCTCTCCTACCGGGTAAAACGATTTATGAAACACCCTCAATAGGGATAACTACCGAAACGGAGTTATGAAACACCCTCATGTAACGTAGCGCGGGGGCCTGTCCCCCGCGATGTTCGACCGTAACAAAAAACGTCCGAGTCTCCAGGGATTCAGACGTTTTCTCTCATCCGATGCATGGCGAGGGACAGGCACTCGCCCTACGTAGGAAGGACAGCGGAAAGACGCGGCCTAACGGGAACCGCTAGCGAGGGACAGGCCCTCGCCCTACGATAGGAAGGGCGGCGGAAAGGCTCAGACTACGGGAACCGCCCAGTAGGCGCGCTTCCTATTGTCCTTGAGTTCTTCAGCGATTCTTTTTCGTTGCTGGAGACGCGAGGTCCCACAAAAGCACCGTGCCATCGTGACTACCACTTACGAGTGTCTGTCCATCGGGACTGAAACACACGCTGTTGACAGGTGCCGTGTGTCCGGTAAGGGTTTGGCGGAGTTGTCCAGTTTTGACATCCCAGAGCCGAATCGCGCTGTCCCAAGCCTCCGCTGCCTCCGAACTTCCACTGGCGAGTGTCTGCCCATCCGGACTGAAACATAAGCTCAAGGCACTGGAGTCAATGTCACTGGTAAGCGTCTTTTTGAGTTTTCCGGTGTTGACATCCCAGAGGTAGATGGTGTCCACATCACCCTCCACCTGGACTGTACGGCTACTTGCGAGTGTTTGTCCATCCGGACTGAAACGCACGCTCAGAACATCAAAGGAGCTGGTGAGTGTCTTTCGGAGTTTTCCGGTGTTGACATCCCAGAGGAGAATCGTGTTGCTCCCACCACTTGCAAGTATATACCCATCGGGACTGAAACCCACGCTAGAAACTGCGTTGGTGTGTTCTTTGAGCATTTGTTGAAGTTCACCGGTAGCGACATCCCAGAGGCGAACCGTTTGGTCTTCACTGCCACTAGCGAGTGTTTGTCCATCTGGACTGAAACACACGCTCTTGACTGCGTCGGTATGTCCGATGAAAGGCTTCCTGAGTGTGCCGGTAAGCACGTCCCACAGCCAAATCATTCCATCTCCACCACCACTTGCAAGTATCTGTCCGTTGGGACTGAAACATACGCTATTGATGCCGCGGGTGTGGCCAATGGGAGTCTGGCGGCGTTCGCCAGTGGTGACATCCCAGAGCCCAATTGTGCTACCCGAGCTTGTTTGAGTCTTCTCCCCCCAAACATTCCAGAGATCCATTGTGCTGTCCGCACCTCCACTGACGAGCATCTGTCCATCAGGGGCGAATCCCACGCTATTGATGCCGCGGGTGTGGCTGATGAGAGTTTGACGGCGTTCGCTGGTTTTGACATCCCAGAAGTGAATCGTGCTGTCCGAACAACTACTTGCGAGAGTGTTCCCATCGGGAGAAAAACACATGCTGATGACATTACCGGTGTGTCCAGTGAGGGTTTGGCGCAGTTCACTAGTTTTGACATCCCAGAGCCGAATCTTGCCGTCACGACTGGTACTTGCGAGTGTATTCCCGTCGGGACTGAAGCGCGCACTACGTCCGGTAAAGGTGTTTCGGAGTGTGCCAGTAGCGACATCCCAGAGGCGAATCTTTTCATTATTCCACCCTTCACTAACAAGCGTCTGGCCGTTGGGGCTGATACTCAGGTGATAGTCTTCATCGATGTGTCCGGTGAGTGTCTTTTTGAGTGCCCCGGTGTTAACATCCCATAGGCGAACCGTTTTGTCATAACTGGCACTTGCGAGAGTGTTCCCGTCGGGGCTGAAACGCACGCTGCCAATCGAGCCTGTGTGTCCTTTAAACGTCTTTTGGATTACGCCAGTGTTGACATCCTGAAGGTAAATCGTGTAGTCCCCATTCTTATCACTGGCCAGCGTCTGTCCATCCGGGAAGAAACGCACGTCATCAACTAGGGCACCGTCGAGTGTCTTTTTGAGTTTTTCGGTGGTGATATCCCAAAGGTAAATCGTGCTAAACCTGTCTCCAGCGTACCCTACCCTGCTGACAATGGCAAGTGTTTCCACGTCCGGACTAAAATGGATACTATTGACAGTACCGGTGTGCCCGGGGAACAAAGCGACTTCTTTGAAAGTATTGGCATCATACAGCCACACCCCGATCTTACTCGCAACTGCCAGCAATCTCCCATCCGGCGAATACGCAATTTCCCCAGTGAGCGCGCCTTTGCCGAGACGCATTTTGGCCCCCTCAGGTAATCCCCATCGGGTGTAATCCTGTGCGGGGGCAGTTGTGCTGATTAGCAGTGCGATGAGTAGTAGTGTCACTGTCAAAATGGTGTTTTTCATGAGAAATCTCTCCTTCAAAATTGTGCCGATTATCGCAGATTTTGCTTTGCTTGTCAACGTATTTTTTTCAGATAATGGGCAGACCTAGGCATGGCGAGGGACAGGCCCTCGCACTACGAGAAAGGAAAAGCGAGTGCCACCAAACCACCGTAGCGCGGGGGCCTGTCCCCCGCGATCTCTCAACCGTAACAAAAAACGTCCGAGTCTCTAGGGATTCAGATGTTTTCTCTCACATCCGATGCATGGCGAGGGACAGGCCCTCGCCCTACGGTGAAGGAACAGCGAGTGCCGCCAAACCACCGTATCCGCTCGTCGTTGACATCTTCGGAAACTATTTCTATTCCGGACGATGCAAGTCCCACAAGAGCACCGTGCCATCGTAACTCCCACTAGCGAGCGTGCGCCCATCGGGACTGAAACACACGCTAGAGACACCACGGGTGTGCCCAGCGAAGGTTCTTTGGAGTTCCCCGGTGGTGACATCCCACAGAGGAATTGTGTCATTCCAACTCCCACTAGCGAGTGTTTGTCCATCAGGGCTAAAACACAGGCTCCAGACAGAATTACTTTCAGTCTGTCCGATAGGGGTATTTCGGGGTGTGTCGGTGGTGACATCCCACAAAAGAATCGTGCCGAAACCTTCGCTTGAGCTTAGACTAGCGAGCGTCTGTCCATCGGGACTGAAACACATGCTATCAACACCCTCATTCTGGACGGTAAGCATATTTCGGAGTGTTCCGGTAGTCACATCCCATAGAAGAATCGCGCTACCGCCGCCCTCTCTAAGTGCAGTTCTGCCACTAGCGAGCGTCTGCCCATCCGGGCTGAAACACACGCTAGAGACAGCGGTATGTCCGATAAGGGTAAGGGTATTTCGGAGTTTTCCAGTATCAACATCCCAGAGGCGAATTGTGTTTGTGTCGTCCCAGCTGCCACTAGCGAGCATCTGTCCATCTGGGCTGAAACACACGCTCTCAACACCCTCGGTGTGCCCAGTGAGGATATTCTGGTTTGTGCCGGTAGCGACATCCCAGAGGCGTATCGTTTGGTCTCCACTGCCACTTGCGAGTGTCTGTCCATCGGGACTGAAACATACACTCGTAACATGGGCAGTGTGGCCAATGAGAATTCGTTGAAGTTCGCCGCTGTTGGCATGCCAGAGGCGAATTGTGTTATCTCTATTACCACTAGCGAGTGTCTGTCCATCAGGACTGAAACACACGCTCTCAGCAGAACTTGTGTGTTCCGCGACGGTTTTTTCAAGTGTTGCGGTTTTGACATTCCAAAATCGAATCGTGTTGTCGTCACTCCGACTCGTTTTGTCTGCACTTCGACTGACGAGCGTTTGCCCATCAGACCCGAAACACACAATCTGGACAGAATCTGTGTGTCCGGTGAGCGTCTTTTTGAGTTTTCCGGTGTTGACATCCCAGAGCCGAATCGTTTTGTCTCGACTACTACTGGCGAGCGTGTTGCCATCCGGACTGAAACGCACGCTATAGATATTGTGGGTGTGTCCGGTGAGCGTTTTTTTGAGTTTTCCGGTGTTGACATCCCATAGTTGAATCGTTTTGTCCCGACTACCACTGGCGAGTGTGTTGCCATCCGGACTGAAACGCGCGTTCCAGAGCCCGAGGAGTGTTTGGCGGAGTTCGCCGGTATCAACATCCCAGAGCTGAATCGTTCTGTCTTCACTTCCACTAGCGAGTGTGCGCCCATCCAGACTAAAACTCACCCGCCAGACAGAATCGGTGTGGCCGGTGAGGGTATTCCGGTGTTTTCCGGTATCAACATCCCATAGTTGAATCGTTCTGTCTTCACTCCCACTAGCGAGTGTGCGCCCATCCGGACTGAAACACACGCTATTTATCTGTTCGGTGTGTTCGTTGAGGATTTTTTGGCGTTTTCCAGTGTCAACATTCCAGAGGTGAATTGAGTTTCCCCAAGCCCCAATTGAGTTGTCCCAAACCCCACTAGCGAGCATCTGTCCATCCGGACTGAAACACATGCTTATTGAGTTGGCGTATCCGTTGCGGATTTTTGGGTTCAGGATTTTTTGGAGTTTTCCAGTGTCAACGTTCCAGAGGTGAATTGAGCCGTTCATCCCTCCGGCGAGCGTCTGTCCATCCGGGCTGAAACACAGGACACGGACAGAATCGGGATAGCCGATAGGGAGTAGGGCAAGTTCCTTGGAGGTATTGGCATCATACAGCCACACCCCAATCTCACTCGCAACTGCCACTAAGCTGCCATCCGGCGAATACGCAATTTCCCCCGTGAGCGTGCCTTTGCCCAGGCGTAGTTTGGCCCCATCGGGTAATCCCCATCGGGTGTAATCCTGTGCGGGGGCGGTTGTGCTGATTAGCAGTGCGATGAGTAGTAGCGTCACTGTCAAAATGGTGTTTTTCATGAGAAACCTCTCCTTTCAGACTTGATTTATTTTCGCAAACTTGGCATTTCTTGTCAACGTTTTTGTTGTCTGAATTTGGAACTAAGCAGCGATCGCGGGGGACAGGCCCCCGCGCTACGGGCGGAGAACCCTCCTTTTCACCGTAGGGCGAGGGCCTGTCCCTCGCCGTGCGTTTGGCTGTCAGACTGCAGCACTCCTGTAGGTCAAGATCGCCTGATCTTGACCTGTTCGGGATCAGGCGATCCCGAACTACAGAGGTGGGCCCGATGCCTGCCGGTATTCGGCCTCCCTCCAAGGCGAGATAAATACCGAAACGGAGTTATGAAACACCCTCAATTTAATTTTTTTCTTGACAAAAAACCGAAAATAGATTACACTATTTTAAAACATATCACGCAAAGGAGGTTTTGATGGAATACAAAGGGTTGCAACTGGATGAGTTTCAGGAGGATGCCATCGCCGCGATTAATCGCGATAACTCGGTGATTGTCACCGCGCCAACGGGCGCAGGGAAGACTGTCATCGCTGAATATGCTGTCGAAAAGTGTATCCAAGAGAACCATCGGGTTATCTACACCGCGCCGATTAAGGCACTCAGCAATCAGAAATACCGCGATTTTTATGCCGAATATGGGGAGAAAATCGGCATCGTCACGGGCGATGTGGTACTGAATCCGTACGCGCAAGTGCTGCTGATGACTACCGAGATTTTCCGTAATACGATCTTTGATAACATTGAGCGGCTTGACGATGTCGACTACGTTATTTTTGACGAGATCCACTATATTAACGACATCGCGCGCGGCACCGTCTGGGAAGAGAGCCTCATCTTCGCGCCGCAACATATCAAATTTGTCTGCCTGAGTGCCACTATTCCAAACATCGTGCACTTCGCCGAGTGGATGCAAAGTGTGCGGGAGATTAAGATTGAGGTTGTCGAAGAATTGAAGCGTCCGGTACCGCTGGAGCATTACCTCTATTTTCCCGATTACGGCATCGGCACGACAAAACATATCACGAGTCTGCAGAGAAAAGCGGCGCAAGCGGCGCGGAGAGAGCAGGAGGACGAAGAGCGCGCTCTGCCTGCCGGCATGATAGAGACACCGCTGCTCCCTTACCTCCACCGCGAAAATCGGCTACCGTGCCTCTATTTCTGTTTTAGCCGCAAGGGGTGTGAAGCAAACGCCGCCCATTATGCCGATGGGAGACACCGGACACTGCTGAAGAGATGGCAGCGGCGGGAGATTTTAGCGAAATTTGACGCGCTCTGCATCCAGTTTGACATCGTTGAGGAAAAGGACATCGCCGAGTTCCGCCGGTTGGTGAGCCGCGGCATCGCTTATCATCACGCCGGGATGCTGCCGACGCTCAAAGAGGTAGTCGAACGCCTCTTTACATCGGGTTTAATTCAGCTCCTCTTTACGACAGAGACGTTCGCTGTCGGCATCAACATGCCGGCGTGCACCGTCGTTTTTGACAGCCTTGAGAAATTTGATGGCATCGGGTTCCGGTATCTCAAGTCCCGCGAGTATCATCAGATGGCGGGGCGCGCGGGCAGACGCGGCATTGATACCATCGGCTACGTCTACGCGCAAACTCAGCCGCTCTATGCAGACGCGGACGAAGTCCGCAAAGTTGTCGGCAACAAGATTGAACCGATAGAGAGTCAGTTTAACCTCTCTTATTCCAGCATCCTCAATCTTTATGAGAAATATGGCGACGACATTTACGATGTCTACACGATGAGTTTGAGCAATCATCAAAATTACACCCGCATCGCCCAACTCAACACGCAGATTGAGACGCTTGGCGAAAAATGCAAGGCACTGCCGCGTCCGACGTGCATCCACGAAGGTGTTGATGGCGTTGAACAGATCGAGACGCATTATCGCCTCAAACGGAATACCGAAAAGGCACTACAGCGGTTTCAGGTAGACATCACCAAAATCAAGGCGGAGACGCGCGGGAAGAAGCGGCGAAAGCAGCGTATCAAGCGGCTGGCACCGATTCACAAGCAGATTAAGAAGATTCAAGCCGGGAGCACGAAGAGTCTTTGCGACGGATGCCACCAACTGCGCGAATGCAGGGGACGCTATCAACGCATCCGCAAAGAGGAACAGCGCGTTCAGAAACTCAAAAAGCAGACGAATGTGATTGAGAACTACCCGCGCCGCCAGATAGGAGCGCGCCTTAAAGTGTTGAAGGAACTCGGTTACATTGAAGGCGAAACAGTGCTGCCGCGGGGAAGCACCGCCTCGCGTCTCTACGGATATGAACTCCAACTAACGCAGTTGCTATTCAGCGGCTTTTTTGAACGACTCACCGAAGACGAAATTAATTGCCTCATGGTGGCAATCGTCTCCGAACCGCGCAAAGACAGCTACTATCGCCCCCTCAGCAACGCGCGATTGCTCGGCGCGCTTGAAGCAGTCACCGGCGAAATCGTACCCATCCAGCGGTTAGAGATGAAGCACAAAGTCTCGGAGATGACACCCATGTTAGAACTTCGCTTCTGCACGGCGATGCAGGAGTGGAGCCGCGGCTGTGAGTTTGATAAGTTGGAGGACTACGCCGATGTTGACGCTGGCGACTTTGTCCGAACCTTTAGACTTGTCATCGATCAGCTTCGCCAAATCCGCCGCGCTATGTCCGGACATGGGGTTCTCGTTGATAAATTGAATCGGTGCATCGGGAAAATTAATCGGGGTGTCGTGGATGCCGAACGGCAGTTGCGCATCGGGCAAGAAAACGCGCCTGAGACAGAAACGGAAACAGCGGTAGAGACAGCGACAGCTGAAACTGACGATTCTTCGCAGGAACAGGAAGCTGAGGGTGTTTCATAAATCGTTCAACGTCGCGGGGACATGCCCCCGCGCTGCGGTGAAAAAGTGCCTCCCTTCACGTAGGGCGAGGGCCCTCGCATGCCACACGCGCATGCGAGCGGGTTCCCCTCGCCATGCGTTTGGCTGGCAGACTGCATCACACCTGTAGGTCAAGATCGCCTGATCTTGACCCGTTCGGGATCAGGCGATCCCGAACTACAGAGGTGGGCCCGATGCCTTCTGGTATTCGCCCCTCCCCAAGGGCCGATGGGGTGGCTGCCCATTTTTCATTTCGGTGGTGCCAACCGAAAACTGAATGTCTCTGGCATCCCGCGTTTTTCTCTTGCAATTAAAGGCGAGATTAGGTTAAAATACTGGGTAGTTGAGGGAAACCGTTCCCTCGCCGTGCATTTTATATTTTTTAGACTTGCGCGGACGCGCAATCGCTATGCTCCCTCGGCGGGGTGCGGTTGCGTAACGCCTAATAGGAGAAATCACAATGGCAAATCAAAACTTCGACCTGACCGGCACGCTCCAAGTGCGCGCCGCGGCAGAAAACGATGCAGAACATTTACACACATATTGCTTGGCGGATAAAACCAAAAAGCAGGTAACGGATGAACTCAAGGCTGACCTCGGGGACGACAGCCAGACTTATCGGCTCGTCGCGGAGGCTAGCGGTTACGCCATCGGGCAAATCAAGGTGGAGAAGAACCCCGGCAATGCCGAGATTGGGCAAATCGCTGACCTCGCCGTGTCAGGGCCTTTCCGGCAACTCGGTGTGGCAGACCATCTCATCAAAGCCGCCGAGTCCACCGCGCTGGAAAACGGCATGAAGACGCTTGAAATCGAATTCGCGCCGACAGAGGCCCCCCTTATTGAACGATATAAGGACTGGGGGTTCGCTGAAAAACCGGTCGTTATCCTCCAGAAGGAGCTCAGTGAGGCACCGGAAGAGGATGCCGCCGCTGATGCTGATGCCGATGAGGCTCCCGCGGATGGCGAGCAACAGGAACTCCTCAACGAGTAGCGAACGTGTCAGGGTGGATAGGAGCGATATCCACCCTGACATGTTGACTGAGGGTGTTTCATATCTCAATGGCTTCCTTGTAGGAGAGACCTCCTGGTCTCGATGTTCCCGTAGCGCGGGGGCCTGTCCCCCGCGATCTCCGTCGTCACGATGTGTGTTTCCGCTCTGTAGTTTGTGATCGCCTGATCACAAACAGGTCAGGATCAGGCGATCCTGACCTACAGTGCCTGGCGAGCGAACGATGGCGAGGGACAGGCCCTCGCCCTACGGGAACGCACGCCGTTTTTTCGGACGCATCGTTTTAGGTCCTTTAGGACCTACATGTCTATAGAAAAACGTGCAGGCACTTTTCAAGGTCCTTTAGGTCCTTAATAAAAAAATACGCGGACCTGGCAAAACCTATTAAGGACCTAAAGGCCCTTAGTGTTCTTCGCGGGCGTGCGTGCTATAGACATTAAGGTCCTACGGACCTAAGAGACGTTTTTTCATCGAGACCAAGAGGCTCTCCCACGGGCACATCGCTTGCATCGGGACCGGAAGGGCTCTCCGAAACGGAGTTATGAAACACCCTCATGTTGACTTGTCAATGGACAATATGTGAGGAGAATATGTGATATGAAAAATTGCAAACTCAGTTACTTCTGCCTTACCCTCGGCCTGGCCGTTTTCATCGTTGCGTGCGGCACGCAAAACGAAAATCTCTCCAAAGGGAAGGAGTTGCTTAAGTCCGATAAACGGCGAAAAGAGGAGCGCGCCGTGCGAGAATTTAAATTGGCTGTCCAACAACAGCCGGCTATCGCCGAAGCGCACTATCTGCTCGGTTTTTACGACTCACAGGAGTTTTATGAATCGGGGACATCGGCGTGGGAGAAAGCCTCGATTGCGGCACGCGGCAACCACATGTTCCGGGCATATCAAGCGGAGCAGCGTAAATACCTTGAGATGCTCATCTTTGAGACGCTCCGAGACGATGACCTGGATGTTCAGAACGCCGCGCTGGTGGCACTCCAGCAGGTATACCGCAAAGGGGACCGGAACCGACTCCTCAGCCAACTCGAAAAAGCGATGAAATCTAATGACAACCGCGACCGGCACGATGCACACTGGGTGCTAGGCCACCTCGGCAAGGAGGACCCGGGCACGCTCGTCCCCATCTTGGTGAAACTGCTGGACCACGGTAGAATGGAAACCCGCCTGAACGCCGTTAAAGCACTCGGCGAAGTCGGAAGCGAACAGGCAATTCCTGCACTCGCCGCGCTGATCGAATCGGGTTCGGCGAGATGGGCACGGGACCGGGAGGAGCCTGAGGTGCGGCAGCTCGCCGTGGCGGCACTCGGCAAAATCGGCGGGGCTGCGGTGCCGGAACTCGTCAAAATTGTGAAGAATAAAGGTTCGTCTTTACGTGTTGATGCCATCCGCGCCTTGTCCACCCTCGGCGATGAAAAAGCGGTGGTGCCGTTATTAGATGCACTAAAGGCGCAGAGCAGCCGGGAAGTCGTGGTTCCGAAATAATGAAGCGGTATCGTGCTGTAGGCGAGACCTCCTGGTCTCGATGCAACGTAGGCATCGCGCACCGCGATATCGGGACAGGGATGTCCCTCCTACCGGGAGTGCGGTATTGGGCTGTAGGCGAGACCTCCTGGTCTCGATGCACACGCCGGGGGAATCGCGCATTCTCCTATCGGCATAAGAAGAATACACTCACGTTATCGGAACGTGAGTATCACTGCGGTGCTTGTGGTTTACGGGTAGCCCGAGACCTGAACGCCGCTATGAACTTGAACCCCGTCGCCGCTGGTTTGACGGAGACATAAAACGACTGTGGAGCGAAGGTAAGCCCGCGCTTGGCTGCCCGCAGTAACTTCAGAAATCGGACAGATTCTCGTAGATTGGACGAGATATATCTAGATTTCAGGGAACAGTTTCTATGCTAAAAACATTTGCGTCCCGAAATCCAAACGCCTATTTTCAGGGATTTATTTTGCCGTTCTTCTTTCTCGCGCTTGTCTTCGGGCTCGGATGCGACAACCGCTATTACGACGAACGCATGCAAATGGAAGTTCAGCAACTTGACAGCGACCTCGAGAACCGCTGGTCTACTAGTGGTGTCGTCGTTTTGGCGACTACCGCGAACGGTCCGGCCGCCAAAGCGAATTTGGAGGTAGGCGAGCTCATCTCCTATGTCATTGCGGAATATCCCATCCGAAGTGCCGGGGATTTCAACAGCGCGGTGAAAAAGGCGATCGATGATGATAATAACCTGGTCCTCTATATCAAGGACAAACCGCCGATTCGCTTGGCTGTCCGCCGGCTTGGGGATAAGATTGGGTTGAAAGTTGAGGGGAGCGGCACTGTTCGCGTTACAGAGATTGAACATGGCACTCCCGCCGCAAACTTGGCTATCCAGGTAGGCGACGTTATCGAAAAAGTGGTCGATGAACGGAAAATCTATAGTCTTGCCGACTATAAGAAAACGCTCGGTGACTTTTCAAAACTGCAGGTGACTTTCCGCACTTCGGAGCTCATCGGTGTGAAAATCGCCGCTGTCACCGCGCTCGGTGAGTTGGGGGATATGCGCGCTGTTGAGCCGCTGATGGATATCTTCACAAACAGTTCGGAACTCTCGCTCCGCAAAGCGGCTGTGAGCAGTTTAGAACGGCTTGTGGAATTGAGCGCGCTCAATGAACTTTTCCAGCAATTCCAGACCGCGGATGTCAACCAACTTCCAGCGGATAGTCTGCAGATACAGGCACTTGAATCTGCTGCGATTTTGGGATTGCTCACCTTCGATCTTGCCGAAAACACGGCGACGCTGAAGGCACCCTTCGGCACGCAATTTCGGCATCGCGCCGCGGCACTCCATAAGAAAATCAACGAGGGAGACTTGGTGGAACTGACGCAGCGGTATATCCAACGGGAGATGGAGCCGGAACAGGAAATTCGGCGGGCATGCCTCTCCATGCTCGGTGTCCTGAAACCGGTATCCGCGATTGACGCGCTTGTCGCTGTCCTCAAAAACGCGGAGGAGGTTCCCGGTATCCGTTTCCAAGCGGGATTGGCACTTAGCCAGATCGGGGAGCCGGCTGTTGACGCGCTGATCGCTGCATTTGCAGGTGCAGACCCGAGCACGAAGGACATCGCTGTTTCTGCGCTCGGCGGTATCGGTAGCACGAAGGCACGCAACTTGCTTATTAACGCGCTAGAATCCGCCGAGGAACCGGCAATCCAGCTCACACTCGTTGATGCCATCGCAAAAATCGGCGATGCGCAGTCAGTGGAGGCATTGGAACGCCAGCGCGCCCGGTTCCAAGAAGACGACACCGGCATTCGCATCTTTCTGGACGAAGTTTTCAGGAATTTAGCGCGCAAGTCAATGTAATCCAGTGAAAATTGGACTCATTTCTGACCTGCACACGGACGCAACACCGCGCAATAAGGCACTCGTGCCGCATCTCATTAACGCCGTGAAAGCCGCTGAACTTGACGTGTTCGTCCTCGCCGGTGACCTGGCACGGCATCTCACGGAACTTTCGGAAACCCTCAACGCCTTTCATGAGGCTGAGTTGCCGTGTGAGAAGGTGTTCGTCCCTGGCAATCACGACATCTGGGCAATTGAGACACCGAATGTCACCAGCACGCAGAAGTGCCAGATTATCTCAAACCTCTGTCGTGAATGCGGGTTTCATCCGCTCATGGCGGCACCGTTTGTGAAAACAGAGAACGCGGGGTTACAAACGCTATCTACTGATGAGGCAGTTGGCTTCTGTGGCACTATCGGTTGGTATGATTATTCGTTTGCGCCGGAAGGTTACGACTTCGCCGATGCGCAATATGCCGAAAAACAACTGATGGGTGCTGTCTGGAATGATAAGCGATATGCGAAGTGGGGATACACCGATCTCGCCGTAACGCGCCGATTTGCAGAAAAACTGCGCAAACAGATTGCGGCTATCCGCGGGGAGGTATCGCGCCTCATCGTCGTTATGCATCACGTGCCGTTTCGGGAGTGCATCCGATACCAAAGGAAATTACCGTGGGACTTTTTCCGCGCGTTCATGGGAAGCGTGCGGTTCGGCGAAATCTGCTTGCAGGAACCGCTTGTCACGCATGTCCTCTTTGGGCATACGCATCGGGCTATTGACATGCAGATTGGCAGTGTCAGGGCACTTTGCGCGCCGATCGGTTACCTGCACGAAGAACCGCCATCTGGATTGCAGGCGTATGCTGAAAGTCGGCTGACCTGTTTCTCGGTTTGAGTTCGCGCTGCGCGCGTAGCGGGTTCGCCGCCGTAAAAAGGAGAAAAAATATGGAGATAACCTTAACCAATAGTAACGAAGCCGGTGCCCTTGAATTTCCGTGGGGTGCGATCAAATGGCTTTGCAATGACCAGATCGATCCGGACGCTGCGATGACCTTCGGGATTGTTTACATTAACGCAGGTGAAGGTAATCCGACGCATTACCACCCTAATTGTGAGGAGCTCATCTACGTCCTCTCCGGCGAGTGTGACCACAAGTTGGGAGACGAAGTTATCCCGCTTAAACCGGGGATGATGTTGCGAATTCCGCGCAACGTCAAACACAACGCTGTCAATACCGGATGGCAACCAGTCACGATGATTATCTGCTATTCGGATGCCGACCGGCAGACTATCTTCTGCGAGTAGGCGCGGCTCTCGGGCTCGCTGTGCGTATCGGGACAAGGATGTCCCTCCTACCCGAAACGAGGCACACCCGTAGGAGAGACCTCGGGGCTCGATGCAATAGCCCTCCCGGTCTTGATGTGCGTATCGGGACAAGGATGTCCCTCCTACCCGAAACGATGCACACCCGTAGGAGAGACCTCCTGGTCTCGATTCCCCGCATTTCGGTTATATTCGGTGCGTGGCGAGGGACAGGCCCTCGCCCTACGGTATATTGGCATGGCGCGGGAAAGGCGTTGGGGAAACGGAATCGTTCCGGGTATCATGAAACCATTTTGACAACAATGAGTTAGGAAACACCCTCATAAAATTAGGATTTTAGACATGTCCAAAAAGACACGATGCCGCGTCAAAATCTGCGGCATCACCTCAGTCCATGATGCACACCTCGCCGCCGATGCCGGTGCCGATTACGCCGGTGTGCTTGTCGATGTAGCGGCCTCAGAACGCTCCCGGTCCGCAGCGCAAGCCGTGGAAATTGCCAAAGGGAGCCCGATTCCGACGGTGCTTTTACTCTTCAATCGCACTACGGCGGACATCTGCGATGCCGTGTCGCGGATTAACCCGTTCGCTGTGCAACTCCTTGCGCAGGAATCGCCACAACAGGTTGAGACGTTGAAACGCAAGGTGGAGTGCCAGCTCTGGAAATCTGTCTATCTCCCCGCGGGCAGTCGAGAGAACGTGGATGTCCGCGCCGTTCGCGCCGAGATGGCCGCCTATCGCGATGCAGGTGCCGATTTCCTGCTCTTTGACACCGTGGATATGAGTCTTGAGAAGCCGCGATACGGCGGCACCGGCAAAACCTGTGATTGGCACGTTGCAGGTGAACTTATCGCGGAGAGCCCGCTGCCTGTTTTCTTCGCCGGCGGTATTCGTCCGGAGAATGTCAGCGCGGCGATTGAGACGATCCGGCCGCACGGCATCGACCTCTGCTCCGGTGTAGAGGCATCGAAAGGCGTTAAAGATAAGGCGAAATTGGAGAAGTTGATGGCGGCGGTGCAAAAAACTTCTTGAATTTTCTCACAATTTTTGTTATCATTATTCCAGAGAAATCGTTTTTAACTTGTGTCATAACATGTTAAAAGCACTTGCGCAGAAAACCGGCGTAAGCGCGGTTCATGAAGTTTCAGGAACGAATGCAGGCGTTCTCGGCAGGCGGATGTCTCTGAGCTGCCTTGGTATCTCTTGAGTCTTCACAAACTGCGCCTCCGGGCTGTGCGTCAACTTTGGCAAAAAAAGGAGATTAATATGAAAATCAACGTGCATTGGTTAACCACTCTTTTGGTAATCGTATGTATCATGTCCGTTTCGGGTTTTTCGGTGGCTTTCGCGGATGGCCATGAGGCGGCTGAAGAAAGTCACGCCGAGCACGAAGAGAGTGCAGAGGCGGAGGAAAAGTCCAGCATTCCTGGCTGGTTCCGCGTGGATACCGATTCGCTGGGGACGAACTTCCTCATCGGTGCCACGCATGTTGTTGGCGGTATCCCGCTGGCTTCTACTATCTACATTGGCGAAACGCGTGGCGAGTATGACCTCGGTGTTGTCGTTCCGGTTGTGAAAGGCGAAAGCACGAGTCTCACCCTGCTGCCGACGCTCGGTGTTGGGTTTGACTATTCCGGCGCGAACGGCCCCTCGACACTCTTTCCGCAGATGTTTGTTTTCCTCCCTGCAGGGAAACTCTATTTCCAATCGTGGACGATCGCGACGTTGTTTCTACCGTCTTACTCAGAAGACGCAACAAACACGATTTATTTCCGGAACCGGCTCACCTATCGGATTAACGATACCGTAGATCTTGGCCCGCAAGCCGAGGCAGTTTACCTTTTTGACGGTATTGGGGTAGTCAGTTTCATCATCGGCGGGCGAATTAACATCGCTTACGGTGAAAACAACACCCTCGGAGTCCTTGTCGGCTATGATCTTGAAAAAGGCGATGACGACACCGGGATTACGGGTAGGTTAAGTTTCACCCGCACGTGGTAGTCTCGTTGGACTTCCGCATATCTGTAAGGCGAGGGCATCAGCCCTCGCCTTTTTTGGTATTGGCACTTATAGGCAAGCGTGCATGCGCTTAATCCGTTCGGAATCGTAGGGCGAGGGCCTGTCCCTCGCCATGCCAAGCGGTGCCTGCTCCCGACATCGTAGGGTGAGGGCCTGTCCCTCGCCATGCCAAGTACGTGGGGCAAGACATGAGCAGGATTTCCACGATTTCCAAGATTAGCAAGATTATAGGGATTGGGGAAACTGCAATGTGATGAGCACGGCCGCCGCATCTACCGTAGCGCGGGGGCCTGTCCCCCGCGATCGCGCTCACCTACCGTAGCGCGGGGGCCTGTCCCCCGCGATCTCTCGCGTGCCCCAGGGCCTGGCGAGGGACAGGCACGCGTCCGTGAAAAACACGGTATTGCATCGAGACCGGGAGGTCTCTCCTACCGGACCGTTCGCCACCGCTGTCCGGCACGGCGAGAAAGCAACTGTAGTTCGGGAGCACCTGCACCCGAACGGACAAGCGCAGAAACGCCTTACTCCAACAAATAGAGGTGAATCGTCCGGTCTTTCGCCCGAGAGAAGGTCGCGAACGTATGAACTATCCGTCCGCGCTGCCGAATCCACTCACGCACTTTCTTTTTCGCATCGAACACGTTGAAACTCCCCGCGTCCACGACGAACCACAAGCGATGTTCACTAGATACCCACCGCCTCTCAAACGCTTCCACGTCTTTTAGCATTTCGCTGATGTGAATCGCTTCCAATTCGGGGAGGTAATATGTCCCCATCTCTGGTTCTGAAATCACCATTTTATCGGTAGGCATTTGATGTGTGCGGATAACATCAAACGTCTCTCGCCATCTGGGTCTGCCGCCGTTTTCAAGGTTAAAATAGAGATAGACGTGCGCTGCCAAGTTCATCATCAGGATGCATGGCAGGAGCGCGCTAAGGAACGTGCTTCCCAATTTGGTATAGAACCGTTCACACGCGACCGCGGCAAGGAGGAAATACGCCGGGGTTGTCCAAAACAGATAGTAGCCCGCGACATTTTGGAACTGTGCGGCAATCAAAAAGAGCAGCAGCGGCACACCGGCATAACAGACCAGAAACCGAGTAGGACGATGAGACAGGGCGGCAACGCCTCCAAAGAAACCGGTAACAGGCGGCCCCTCCTGTCCCGATGTTCCGGTAGGAGAGACCTCCCGGTCTCGATTCTTTCCCGTAGGAGAGACCTCCCGGTCTCGACATCCCCCGCAACCTACGACACCTCCAAAGAAAGCGGCAACAGCTACCGGAACACTCACGCCTTGGACAAGCGTCAGCACAATGTAGAGCGGACTGCGACTCCATTCGTTGAGCCCCCAACCGGAGAAGAGGTACCCGTGAATTTTCGGGTGCGCGAGTGCCAGCACAGGGATAGCAAACGGCGCGAAAAAAAGGAGCAGATTGAGACTAGTTTTCCTACTGTTGAGGCGCGAACGGCGGGACAGCACTGCATAAACCGCTAACGCTGGCACCATAAACGCCGCGAGGAGATGCGATAGGATTAGACAGATACAGGTGAGAAGCGCGCCTAATGTCAACAGCGTGGAATGCCGTTCTAGCGAGAGATAGAAGAGCCACGCCGTTAACGCCGCGAAAAAAAATGTCCAGATGTAGGAACAACGCGCGTTCTGTGTCCAAAACAGATGCCAACTGGAGAGTGCCACCAACGCCGCTGCTAGAAGCCCAACCCGCCTATTGAAGAGCGTCCTTCCCAAACCGAAAATGACAGGAATGGAGAGGATACCTACCATGCAAGGAATGAGGCGACTTCCCCATTCGCTATCGCCTGCAAGGACGATGGAGAGCTTTACCGCCAGATACGGAATCGGATTAATCGGCGAGTTGACTAGCGTGAATTGCTGTGCATCCAACACCATGAAGACTTCGTCTTTCCAGAAACTCCACTCGCCTAGATTCCAGAAGCGGAGCAGCGCGCCGATGATAACTACGGTGCTTAACAGCGGCGCGGCTAGCAATTGCAAGTTTTTTTGGCAATGTTTTGATGAAAATTTCAGCATTTTTAACTGTAGTTTGTCTCTTTTGAGTGACGATGCGCATCGGCGATTTTTTAGAAAACCCGACAGCTGCAAGCATCTCAGCACGTATTTCCATCCTCGCAACGGTAATTGGCATACATTTTGCTTAAACAGCAATAGGTGCTATTAGTCCTAGAAACATTTAGTTTTCGATTTTGGCTTCCGAAACGAAAAAAAAGATGAGAACTGAATCGTTCTGCTATTAGTGCCGTCTAGATTGAAATATATCACAAATTGGTGCCGGTATCAAGACAAATCTGGCACATTTTCGTTCAACGCGCATCGGCGCGCTTTTGGACGCTATTAACGGGCAAGGGAGTTACCTCTGCCCCATAAAAGGAGAATTTAATGAAAAGTAAAGCGTTTGGGTTAACCCAATTGTTGGCAATCGTATGCATGTTGGCAGTCGTCTGCATCCCCCCTGTCTACGCAGACGGCCACGAAATGGGGGAAGAGATGGAAGCGGCAGAGGCAGAAGAATCAAGCACTTCCGGCTGGTTCCGCATTGATACGGACGGCTTGGCGACGCAATTCTGGTTCGGTGCCAGCCACTCCCTCGGCAGTATTTCGCTGGATAGCGATATTTACGTCGTGGATACCTTCGGTGAATTTGACATCGGACTCGGCATTCCTGTGGTTGACAGCGATGACATGTCGCTGAGCCTCTTGCCCATGGTAGGCATAGGCTTTGACTACACCTCGCCGAACGGGCCTTCTTCGCTTATCGCGCCACAGTTGTTTACGTATCTCACTGCCGGTTCTATCTATTTTGAATCGTGGATTCAGGGGTTCTTCAATTCCCCATTTGATGAGGAGGCGACAGATGCGCTGTATACGCGCGATTTTATCCTCTATTCGATTAACGACACCGTCGCCATCGGCCCGCAAGTGGAATTAACGTTTGATTTAGGCGATGACAGTGGGCTCGGCAGTTTGATTGCCGGCGGCCGCCTTAACCTCGGCTATGGCGAAAATAACACCCTCGGGCTGTTCGTCGGGTATGAAACGCAAAAAGAGGACGAGGATACCGGGCTGACCGGGCGGATGACGTTCGTCCGCACGTGGTAGCAAGGAGATATCTAACATGGAAAAGGTTCCACGAAGTTTCTATCAAGGTATCGTTGTCCTGCTGGCTTTCATCTTCCTGCTGAGCGCGAACGCCTTCGCCCTAGATGGAGAAGTTGAAGGCGAGAAAGTCTCAGAGGCGAAGTATATGGCGGATACACTGTGGGTGCTTCTCGCGGCGTTCCTCGTCTTCTTTATGCAGGCGGGTTTCGCCATGGTTGAGTCCGGCTTCACCCGTGCCAAAAACGCCGTGAATATCCTGATGAAGAACCTGATGGATTTCTCGATGGGCTCCATCTCTTATTGGGCAATCGGGTTCGCGCTGATGTTCGGCGCGGGGAACGCGTTCATGGGAACAAGCGGCTGGTTTGTCCCCGCAGATTCTGACGCGTTCGGTTCATTGGAATGGAGTTCCGTGCCGACTTATGCGGCGTGGCTTTTCCAGCTCGTTTTCGCCGCAACTGCCGCCACTATCGTGTCAGGTGCGATGGCGGAGCGCACGCAGTTCAAAAGTTACCTGATTTATAGCATTTTTATTACCGGTATTATCTATCCCATCGTCGGGCATTGGATTTGGGGCGGCGGGTGGTTATCAAACCTGGGAATGCTTGACTTCGCCGGCTCAACGGTTGTCCATTCCACAGGCGGCTGGCTGGCACTTACCGGGGCTATCGTCTTAGGGCCCCGCATTGGCAAATTCGATAGCCAGGGTAAACCGCGGCCGATTGCGGGACACAACCTCCCGCTCGCCGCGCTCGGTGTTTTTATCCTTTGGCTCGGTTGGTTCGGGTTTAACCCCGGCAGCCAGATGGGCGCAGACGCACCCGATATCGCTCTCATCGCGGTAACCACGAACATCGCCGCCGCCGCTGGCGCGATTGGCGCGATGATCGTCGCATGGATAGCACTTGGAAAACCGGATGCTGGTATGTCACTCAACGGCGCGCTCGCCGGATTGGTGGCAATTACTGCACCTTGTGCGTTCGTTACCCCGGCTTCCGCCGCACTTATCGGCTTACTCGGTGGTATTGTCGTCGTCCTGAGCGTGCTATTGCTTGAACGCCTTCACATCGATGACCCGGTTGGGGCAGTCTCTGTGCATGGTGTGTGTGGTGCGTTAGGCACGCTCCTCCTCGGGTTCTTCCATAAAGAGCAGGGCGTTTTCTTCGCCGCCGATAAAGGGGCCGCCTTTGGATTCCTCTGGGCACAGTTCGTCGGAGTCATCGCCGTTCTCGGATGGTGTCTGCTGACCGGCTTCGTGCTGTTCTATGGCATCAAAACCATCACCGGTTTGCGTGTCAGCGAGGAAGAAGAGATGCGCGGACTTGACTTTGAAGAACACGGTGCAAATGCGTATCCGGACTTCAACGTCTCCGCACTCCGGTAGGCATGCTTTTCCTAACTTGTGGCGCGGGAGTATCTGCTCTCGTGCCACGATTTCATTTTCCTTCCACTGAAAAGCAAGATAATTCAGTGAGGGTGTTTCATAAATCCGTGTAGGAGGGCCTTCCCGGTCTCGATGCCAGCGATGTCCCGGTAGGAGAGACCTCCCGGTCTCGATGCAATAGGGCTGCGCGCCCACCGGGGCCGCGGCGGCAGAAAGCCCCTCTTCATCGTAGGGCGAGGGCCTGTCCCTCGCCATCGTTCGCGCAATCCAACGCTCGCGGGGGAAACCCGCTCGGATGCGCGTATGGCATCCGAGGGCCCACGCGCTACGATAAAAAACGGTTCTTGAGCCATCGCGGGGGCAACCCGCTCGGATGTGCGTGTGGCATCCGAGGCCCCTGCGCTACGGGAACATCGAGACCGGGAGGGCTCGCCTACCGGAAGCAATCAAGACCAGGAGGGCTCTCCTACGGGTGTGCATCGAGTTATGAAACACTCTCAACTAAATGGCTCTGGGACCGGAAAAAATCCTCTTGCACTAAATTTAACATCTTGCTATAATTAATTTGAAAATAATTGATGGACGAAACCTTTGTGGCCTCGTCCATAAAAAATAAGTGGATAGGCGGCCAAAAAGGCTGCCTTGACAAAACGTATATGGAGGATTCAGATGCAACAACGATGTGCATCACAATTTGCAAAGAAGCGAACTGTTTTTGAACGAATTGGCACGCTGTTCGGGTGTCGCGGCTTCCGTGTCGCGATGCAGTTGATTGTCGTGCTATTAATCTTTGGTGTGCCAAGCCTCGCGCTTGCACAGGATACGGCTTCGCACGATTCCGGTGACACCGCTTGGCTCCTCACCGCCACTGCCCTTGTGCTGTTTATGACTATCCCCGGGCTCGCCCTCTTTTACGGCGGGTTAGTGCGCGTCCAAAACGTGCTGTCCGTGCTGATGCAGTGCTTTGTGCTGACAGGTGTTGTCACTGTCCTTTGGGTTATCTGTGGCTATAGCCTGGCTTTCAATACGGATGGCATGGCGGCAGGAGTCACCAATTTCAACTCCTTTGTCGGTGGGCTTGGGACGATGTTCCTGCGGGGTGTCGGCGTGGATAGTCTCAGCGGGACTATTCCTGAAACCGTCTTTATCACCTTCCAATTGACGTTTGCGATTATCACGCCTGCGCTTATCGTCGGTGCTTTCGCTGAGCGGATGAAATTCTCAGCGATGCTCATCTTCTCCGCGGTCTGGGCGATAGTTGCATACACGCCTATCTGCCACATGGCGTGGGCAGGTGATGGCGCGCTATTTCACACCCTCGGCGTTCTCGATTTCGCGGGTGGAACTGTCGTGCACGTCAATGCCGGCGTTGCTGCGTTAGTCGCGGCGATATTAGTCGGAAAACGCCTTGGTTATCCGATGACGGCGATGCAGCCGCACAGTTTGCCGCTTACCGTAGTCGGAGCATCAATGCTCTGGGTAGGTTGGTTCGGATTCAATGCAGGCAGTGCGGTTGCAGCAGACGGTTCTGCTGGCATGGCGATGCTCGTCACACAGATTTCCACCGCGACCGCCGCCATCACTTGGATGTTTATTGAGTGGATGCGGCACGGCAAACCCGGCACCTTGGGTATTGCTACTGGGGCGGTTGCTGGGTTAGTGGCTATCACGCCTGCATCCGGTTCAGTCGGGCCGATGGGCGCGCTGGTTATCGGGTTCGTCTCCGGTATCGTCTGTTTCTGGGGTGCCACCAGTCTGAAGCAGAAGATGGGTTACGACGATTCATTGGACGCTTTCGGCGTTCACGGGGTCGGCGGGATTGTCGGCGCGCTGTTGACAGGCGTTTTCGCCGCAGAATCACTTGGCGGCGTTGGGCTGGCAGATGGCATGAACATCGGCTCGCAAGTGTGGGCGCAGTTCATCAGCATCGTTATCACGGTGGTGTGGAGTGGTGTGATTTCGTTTATCACGCTCAAAATCTTGGATGCCGTCATCGGCTTACGCGTCGAAACGGATGAAGAGCGCATGGGGTTGGACCTCTCCGAGCACAACGAACGTGGTTACAACCTACAAGCGTAGGCGAATTTCCGGTAGGCACGCTTTGCAAGTGTGCTTCCTTGAGTTTCGGGTAGGCGCGCTTTACAAGCGCGCTCCCGTTTGACAGAACGGTAAGGGCGGCTATGGATATTTTCATAGCCGCCCTTGTCGTCATCTAATTTCCTGAGGGTGTTTCATAAC
The DNA here is from genome assembly GCA_965242965.1 of Candidatus Poribacteria bacterium. Taxonomy (GTDB): domain Bacteria; phylum Poribacteria; class WGA-4E; order WGA-4E; family WGA-3G; genus AGPOR5. Next base: position 1,613,082 of record OZ251518.1, read on the forward strand.
TCCGTTTCGGTCCTCTTGGAGAGCGGGCGACTCCCGCTCCCTCTTGGTAGGAGAGACCTCCTGGTCTCGATGCATCGCGCATGCGAGAGACCGTAGTTCGGGAGCACCCGCTCCCGAACGGGTCAGGATCGTTTGGCAAGCATGCCAGAGCTTCAGATGATCTTGCCCTACAGAGGAGGGCGGCTCGGTCACCGTAGGGCGAGGGCCTGTCCCTCGCCATCGTTCGCACACCCCAACGATCGCGGGGGACAGGCCCCCGCGCTACGGTGAAAAAAACGCCGCCCCTTGTTGAGCGATTTATGAAACACCCTCATCTAAATCTAATTTCCTATCAACCTCGCGACGACTTCACGTTCTGACAACATCCCCTTTTCTACAAGCAGCTGCTGCGACGCGCCGAGGTGCCGATAGACATCGGCAATCCACGTCGTATCAAATCCCTCACCCGTATTATAGAGCGTCAGCGGGCGTGGTGCGAGGAGCGTCCCTGCTGTCCGAAAATCCCCGGCTCGGCGGAGACTCGGTATCGGCAACATCTCTAAATAGCCAACGTCCATGTCGTTATCAAATTGTGCCGTGTCGGCGACAACGCTTGCAACATCGGCGAATCCCGCCGCAAGCATCGTCCACAACCCGGCTTCGCCGAGCCCGATGAGATTCACCACCGAAACGTCATCTCGGTTTGCAGCATAGCGCAGTGCTGTCACAATGTCTTGGACGCGCAACGCCGCTGTTGTCCGATTGTAGGTGGTGAAGTAGGTGGTATCCTCCTGTCGCCGGTAGTCGCCGTGTTCTCCCGTGGCGAAGACATCAATGAGGAGCACTTTGTGCGCCGCGTCAAGCAGAGAGGTGATGAGTGGCGAGGGTTCGCCTGTCTCTGCATCGCTCAGTTTCGCCTTGCCATCAGGGTGAACGATAAGCGTTACTGGCGAATGCTCTACATGCGGCTCTGGACGCAACAGCAGTGCAGGAGTCGCATCGCCGATGTTCTTTCTACCGAGGACGAGGTGTTGCACAGAAAAATTATCGCGATAGGTAACCGAGAACACACCCTCAGGTTCACTGCACGTTATCTCCTCGCTTTCCGGTAGTTGGAGCCCGAGCGCGTGTTGTAGGACGCTCCCCATCGCATCGCGGAACGTTTCAAGTTCGACTGGATTCTTCGGTTTTCGGTTTTCGAGTGCTTTTTTCGCGCGGTTCACCCACGTTGGCAGAAATTCGTCCTGTTTCAGAGCGCGCGCCGGCATGTCGTTCTTCGAGAATACCAAGAGGGCATCGTCAGGTTCTACCTGATACGCTACCTCTTTGAACGCTTGCGGTTCCTCGGCATCTAATAACCACTTTGCGAACCATGCGTAAACCGCCTCGCGACTCTCGCGGTTATAGTTATGCTCGGCATCTACCTGAACGTGATGCACCCGTTCTTCCGCGTTATAGTGCGAATAGATGCTTCGGATAGCCGGATATTCAACCGTCGGTGTGTTTACCGTCCAGTCTCCTGTCGCCGATACGAGCAGGAGTGGCCGCGGTGCCATCAACGCGCCTATTTCGATGTTGCTGACATCTAACCGCAGATTCGGGGCATTTTCACAAAGGCAGCCGCCCTGCATGGTGCCGGAAATCATATTGACAGGGGCGGATACCTTGATGCGTTCATCAATCGCAGTTAAGAGAAAGGTTTGCGTTCCGCCACCGGAAGCACCGGTGCATCCGATGCGTTCACTATCCACATCCGGCAGGCTTTGCAAAAAATCGAGCGCGCCGATGCCGTTGAGAAGTTGCAGTCCCATCGCGCTCAAACCCCACAAGCCTTCGCGCGCACCACCGTATCGATGCTCTATCTGTTTGCCGCTGTCATTGTAACCGAGCATGTCATAGGCGAAGATAACGTAACCCTGCTTGGCAAAGTTGATACAGCGCGCCGGAATAGAACCACGCGCAATGTCCTCAAGGCGGCCGCGGGTCCAATGTCCGTGTGGACTCACAATGCCGGGAAACGGCCCCGGTTTGCCTTTCGGACGATAGAGGTTGCCTGTCGTGAAGAAGCCGGGGAACGGTTCAAAATGGACTTTTTCTACCGTGTAATCTTCGCGTGCCACTTTTCCGAAGACATTGGCGTTCAGGGGAGTCGGTTCCTGGCTAGGCAACAAGCCGTTCGCGACACGAATCTGTTGGCGCAAGGATGCTGCCCGTTTCTCCCATGCCGCTTTTGAGTATCCCGGAAAAGTATAGGGTGTGCTCAGTTCTCGGGGAGTTTCACCGCGTGCATCGGCAACACGTTGCCGAGCATCTGCAAAGATGGCGGTGAGTTCGTGATGGTGTCCAGCGAGTGGCGTAAACATAGTTTCTCCTGTTACACTGCGAGTTGCTTTGCGACGATAAATTTCAGCAATTGGACGATGTGTTCCGCGTCCGCGATGCCGTCGTAGACGGACGAAAATTCAGCTGCGAGTGTTGGTTTCTCAGTCTCAATGTCAGTGACGAGCCCTCGGACGAAAACCCAAATGTCATTCACAGTATAGCATCCGAAGATTTCTTGTTCGGTGTTAGTATCGCTTTGCCAATTGAGCCAAGCGGCGGCAAGCATCTCACCATAAAGTTGATAGTGCGGGTCTGCGGCTTTAATACCGCGCTTCGCTTCGTGCACAATGAGATACGGCGGTCGGATTCTCCCAGCGACAGCAGGTGCGAGCGCACCATCTGCCTCGCCTTCTAATTTAAACGTCGGATACTCGGCCTTGAGAGAGACGCTGCTCCACGCTTGAACACTGCCTTGTTCGGCAAGTACCAACATCGGATAAATTGCACGCGCCCAAAGCGTAGCTTCGTTCATACCGAGTAGGTTTCGGCGGTGCAAAGTTGTTTTGAGATCGTTGAGTCGTCTCACTTCGTCTGCTGTGAGGGCGATCTGCCTCTTCTCCCACACTTCCGGGGGACCGTCTTCTTCATGCAGGGTCACAAGTGCCTTGAGTGTGGGTTCTGATAGTTGCGAGAATGTATACGTGCACATCGTTCAAAACCTCCTGCATTCAGTTTAACACACCCGTAACTATTTTTCAAATGAATTTCCTTGATTTTTCTCAAACGGTGTGGTATCCTATTCTTAAAAAGGATTTTCATAGGAATTGCCAATTCCATTTTACGGTAAAAAACATGAACATTTTGGTTATCGGACAGGGTGGACGCGAACATACGCTCGTCTGGAAACTCGCGCAAAGCCCACTCGTTGATAAAATGTATTGCGCGCCCGGCAACGCCGGCATCGCCGAGATAGCAGAATGCCTCACACTACCCCTTGACAATGGGTTTGCCGAACTCGTAGCGTGGGCAGAATCCGCGGACATCGGCCTCACCGTCGTCGGACCGGAGGCACCTTTGGCGGCTGGCATCGTCGATGCATTTCGCGCCCGCGGGTTGAAAGCGTTCGGGCCGGATAAACGCGCCGCGCAACTTGAAGCAAGCAAAGATTTCGCCAAACAACTGATGCTAAAAAATGGCATCCCCACGGCGGCATACCGAACGTATGTGGACGCGGACGAAGCGATTGCGGACATCAAAGCGCGCAATGCACCCGTTTTTGTCAAGGCCAACGGGCTCGCCGCTGGCAAAGGGGTTATCCCGGGGCGCACCGTCGCCGAAGCGACGCAAGCGGTGAAAACGATTTTAGTGGACAAGGCGTTCGGGGAGGCAGGCGACAGCGTCGTCATTGAAGAGGAACTCATTGGCGAAGAGGCATCTTTTACCGTGCTTACCGATGGGGATACATGCGTACCCTTCGTTAGTTCGCAAGACCACAAGATGTCCCACGATGGCGACACGGGCAAGAATACCGGCGGAATGGGCGCGTATTCGCCTGCGCCGGTGATTACCCCCGAACTGCACGACTACGCGATGGAGCGCGTCGTTTATCCTACGATTAACGGCATGGCGGACATCGGATGTCCCTTTAAAGGGGTGTTATATGTCGGTTTGATGATAACCGAAGCAGGGCCAAGGGTGTTGGAATTCAACTGCCGTTTCGGAGACCCGGAGGCACAAGTGCTTTTACCGCGCCTTAAAAGCGATTTGGTTCCGATGCTGCTCGCGTGTGTTGATGGCACGCTCAACGATTACGCTGAGCCTGAATGGCATGCAGGCGCAGCGGCGTGTGTTGCCATGGCTTCGGGCGGCTATCCAGACGCTTATGAAACCGGGCAGGTGATTAACGGCTTAGCGGAAGCGGAGACTCTTGAGGGTGTCACTGTTTTTCACGCCGGCACAAAACGTGATAACGGACAGGTGCTAACCGATGGTGGGCGCGTGCTAGGAGTCACCGCCGTTGCGGACGGTTTGGCATCGGCGATTCAGCAAGCGTATCGTGGCGTTGCCAAGATCAAGTTCGCCGATGCACATTTCCGCAGCGACATCGGGTATCGGGCATTGGGGCGAAATTGAAAGGCTTGGAAATAGGATGAGTTAGGAGGCACGCGTTTTTTCTTGACAGCCTCTCCAAAATTATGGTAAAATTTCCTCAACTACCTTTTAGTGAACGGGGTCCGGCGGCCCTCGGGTCGCGAATTGTTGCGTTTGCAAGGCTTCCCTGAAGATTTCAAAATCGTGGGTGGCTTGATGCAATTGAGAAAGCAGATTGGTAATAGCGTCGCGATACCGGTTATTCACGCTATTGCAGAGAACATGTTGCAGGCTTTGCGGCAGCGAAAACCGATAAAATGAGGGTGTTTCATAACTCTGTAGTTCGGGAGCACCCGCTCCCGAACAGGTCAGGATCGTTTGGCAAATATGCCAGAACTTCAGACGATCCTGACCTACAGAGGTGAGGAGTCTGACTCTCCTACGGCGCACCATCGGCCGTTCGCGGAGGAATCGAGACCGGGAGGTCTCTCCTACCGGGACGCTCGCGGGGGACAGGCCCCCGCGCTACGGTAACCGGACGGTTTCTTCACTCGCGGGGGACAGGCCCCCGCGCTACGGTAACCGGACGGTTTCTTGGCTGCAGCACGGCCCTCTTCATCGTAGGGCGAGGGACAGGCCCTCGCCGTGCTGCGGTCTATCAAACCGCTCTTTTAGGTCCGTAGGACCTGAATGTCTATAGAAAAACGTGCCGCACCCTAGCAAGGTCCGTCGGACCTTAATAAGGTTTATAGCGTTGCATCAAGACCGGGAGGTCTTTCCTACGGTTCGCCATCGGACAGTCGCGGGGAACAGGTACCGGTGTCGCATCGAGACTGGGAGAGCTCTCCTACCAAGAGGACGCGGTATTCGCCCGCCCCCAAGGGGGATAACTACCGAAACGGAGTTATGAAACACCCTCGATAAAATGCTAACTGAACTCACCTATAACATCGCCAAATGTTGCGCGCCGCAACCGGAAACCCCAGTCATCGGCTATTTCAAAGAAGACGGCACCATCACCGTCCATCACGCCGAGTGCGGCGCGGTGCAAGGTTTGCGAGAGGAGCGGTTACTCAAAGTATCGTGGCAGGAAATTCAGGATGCCGAAGTGCCGCAAGAGGTGCCCCTCGCGCCGGAATTCGCCGAGTTAGACGACACTGACTATTTTGTCCTCAAGCATCACCAAGAGTTCGGCATGGACTATTCCATCGTCGTTGCAGAGACGCTGCAAATTCCTTTAGAGGAGATGCATCGGCGGCACCGGAAGTTAAGAACACTCGGCGGATTGAAGCGGGTGGAAGGACGCATCATCCACTACCGAAAAAATATCGTCAAAGGGAAGTGGATCAAGCATCGCAACCACACCTACTATGAACTTACACCCAAAGGCAAAACGTGGATTGAGGCGTTTGAAAAATTATCTTCGGAAACTTCAATATAGCATCGGCGCAGAACGGCTTGTGTTCGGTGTCGTCGGTGGATGGGCCGCTCATAGGAGTAGAACTAATGTTAACGACTCAATTGACAAATTGGCGCATCAAGGCAGAGCGTCGGAAAACCCGCGTCCGTTCTGTCATCTTGCTCTCCCTGATTTTACACATGGTGGTGGCAATCGTTTACCTCTTTCTGCCGATGAACCAGTTGGTAGAAGAGCAGGCGGATGCCTTCGCCGTTGACCTGGTGAGTGACGCGGATGCACCTAAGAAACGACGCGAAAGACCGAAACCGCCGCTGACGAAAAAATTGTATGACCCGAGCGAAGCCCTCGCGCGGAACGCAATGCAAAAGAAAATCGAGACAGCTCGGAACAAACAGGACGAAGTGATTAAATTCAGCCCGCGCGTGGTGCTCGAAGATGTGGAACTCAACAATGCACCCCTGAGTGAAACCCTTCCTGACGTAATGACCGCGGCGCAATTGCGCGATGCCGAGGCTTCAAACCTCAGTCGCCTGGTCCGGCAACCGGGCCGCACCGATGGCCGCGGCATTGTTACCGGCAGAGTCCGAGCCCGCGGCGATGGTATGGGGAGATTCCGCGGCCATCAACAGGATGGCAGTGACGGTGGACTCCTCGGCGGCGGTGGGAAAGACGGAGCCACCCGAGACAGACTCGGTATCATCGATTTCCTGAACGAGTTTGAAGGGCCCCAAAACGTCGTCTACTGCCTTGACATCTCCGCCAGCATGCAGGCAGCCGGGCTGAAAAAGTTGGAATTGGCCGTCAACTCCATCAAAGATTCTGTGATGAACCTTGGCAGCGATGATGCGTTGAACATTGTAGCGTTTTCTACAACAGCGAAAGCGATGAGCAAAAACATGCTTCCCGCGAACGCCAAAAACATAAAACGGACATCGAAATATCTGGATAGTTTCACACCAAAGCGCATTGAGGGCAACACTGGGACTAACATTCTTGAGGCACTTGATGCGTCTTTCAAACTAGATGCTTCTGTCGTTGTTTTGGTGACAGATGGGTTACCTGTCGCGATTAAGGAGTACCCGATTGAGACAGATACCCAGAAGATTCTTGAGGTAATCCGGAAAAAGAATCTGAACAACGCGCGCATCTATGTCGTCGCGCTTGAAATCGATGTCAAACATTCCCCAGGGGCCGAGTTGCTCGTCTCTCTTGCCGAGCAACACAACGGCAAACTGAAGGTGATTAATAGCGAACTGTTGGTAGAATATGCAGACCCGGACGAACCGCTGCCGTAAGGTTATCCGTGATACCCTTCCAACAGGATTCGTAGTGCGTGGGTCTGTCCCACGTGACTGTCTATTCTAACAGGATTTGTAGCGTGGACTTGTCCCACGTTACCATCTGTTTCAACAGGATTCGTAATGCGTGGGCCTGTCCCACGCTATGTCTGGACCTTAAAAATAAAAATGATAAATCAAAAATCCGCAACAGGCATCATCCAACAATTTCGGTTGGATGGCAAAGTGAGCATCGTCACCGGAGCGAGCCGCGGCATTGGCCGGGCGATGGCAGAAGGGCTCGCCGGGGCAGGCTCAACACTCGTCATCGTCGGCAGGAAAATGGAGACGTTGCAACCGGTCGCCGAACAGATTGTCAAAGAGACTGAACAGAACGTCCTGCCTATCCAGGCCGATGTGAGCAATCTCAATGAAATTGAGGCACTTGTTTCGCAAACCGTGGCGCGATTCGGTAGACTTGACATCCTTGTCAACAACGCCGGTGTCAACATTCGGAATCCGGCATTGGAATTCACCGAGGCAGACTGGGATTTCGTCACGGATGTCAACTTAAAGGGCGCGTTCTTTCTGGCACAAGCCTGCGGCAAAGTGATGCAGGAGCAGAAAGCCGGCAAGGTGATTAACACCCTCTCGCTCACCTCCGCAATTGGCTTGCCGACGAGCGTCGCCTACACCGCTGCGAAGGGAGGCTTGCTCCAGTTAACGAAACTCCTCGCTGTTGAGTGGGCAGAGCATAACATTCAAGTGAACGGCATTGCTCCCGGTTTCATCCGCACCGAGATGACGGCTCCCGCGCGCGAAGATAACCGTAACGAATGGATACTCAACCGCACCCCTGCATATCGCTGGGGAGAACCGGAGGATTTGGCGGGGTTGACGATATTCTTCGCCTCCGATGCATCTGACTTCGTGACAGGACAGATGGTATTCGTTGATGGCGGGTTCATGGCAGGTAGCGACTGGAGGCGGCGTTCATAAAATGGAAAAGCAACAGAATCCCGCTGCCTTCGCGACTATCCACGAAATCCTCGCCGAGTTTCAGATTGAAGACGCGGTCCTCTTCGATCATACCCCTGTCTTGCGAATACAGGTATCAGAACCGCAATTCGCGCGCGCAATTGGCTTGCGCGAGACTTTGGTGGAACGGATAAAACCGCTTGGGTATCGGTTTATCGCGTTGGATTTGGAGTTTGCGAGCGGTCTTGAAAACTAATTGAGGGTGTTTCATAACTCGCTCCACGTCGCGGTGATAGCCCTCCGCGCTACGGTGAAAAAACGTGCCGATTACCGTAGGGCTTGGGCCCTCGCATGCCACACGCGCATGCGAGCGGGTTTCCCTCGCCGTGCCTCGATCGAGAGGGAACGGCCTTGGCCTGCGTGCGTTTTTCGCGTAGGTCGAACGCTCGCGGGGCAAGACCGTCTCCCTTCACCGTAGGGCGAGGGCCTGTCCCTCGCCGTGCCTCGATCGGGGAAACGGCCTTGGTCTGCGTTCGTTTTTCGCGCGGATCGAACGCTCGCGGGGGACAGGCCCCCGCGCTACGGGCCAAGAAGGGTTTTAGGTCCGTAGGACCTTAATGTCTATAGCACGCGCAGGCCTCCAAGGCCTCAAGGTCCTTTAGGACCTTAATGTTTTCTGCTGCAGATTAAGGACCTAAAGGACCTTAGTGTTTTTTTTCGATCAGCGGATACTATAGACATGCAGGACCTAAAGGACCTGAAGAGGTTTTTTCATGCGAGTGCTCGCGGGGGACAGGCCCCCGCGCTACGGTTGGTGAGACGGCCTTGCCTAGACCCATTAGGGATCAGGCGATCCCGAACTACAATTTTTTTATTCGCATTTTTAATTTGACAAAAACGTTAAAAAATGGTATAATTAAGACAGTGTTTAATTTTCAATCATTTTTTCATCAATTTAAAGGAGAAAAAACTAATGAGAATCCTATTCTCTCTCATTTTCGCGGGCATTGCTGTCCGCTTGAAACCCACCGTCACCGCGTTATTGCAGCACCCGCTGCAAAGATGCCGCGCCCTTGCGCCCGCCGGTGACGCATCCAACCTGAAGACCCCCCCTCTCATCTACGCGCGTTAACTCCTGCGACTCTATGCAGGAAGGCGCAGAAGGACGGGGGACACCCGCGGTCCGCCGCGCGCATCCATCCCGTTTTGATAGGCTGCCTACTGCTCACATTCGGGCTGCTGACGGTGCTTGCACCGCCGGGAGAGAGCCACGACACATACACGCAAGCCGATATCGATAATGATCGCAGTGATTTCTTCACTGCGGCGTGGCTGGGCGAGGACTTGGCAGCCCATGTCTTGCATAAGACAGGGATTCGGCTGCCGAACGATTCGCCACACGGCCACGGCCATTCTACGGGTATTGATGCCTTCTTTGGTGGCGGGTTGACAGCTATCGCGCCGGATCATTTTGATATTCAGTGGATACGCATCTATAAAAATCCGAAAACCACGAAGCTGGGAGAGCTCACGAAACTGGGAGAGCTGCAGCAGGTCGGGACCTATACTCGCGGGCCCGGCGGCCCTGAGACGAATCCTGTTGTTACGCCGCCCGGTTTTGAAAAAAGGCGCGCGCGGCTGTTCCCCTCCTTCTGGAAGGACTATGAGCTGCTCTGGCATGACACAGCGCCAAAGGCATACGAGGCGGACACCTACTTCTGGGTTGATATCGATCCCGGCACCGGGCCCAGCGATCCGATGAGCGGCGGCCTGCTGGAAGATCCGAACAAACCCGGCAACAGTGGGCTTGTCACCGCCACGGAAAATAATACGGTAGTCCCCGGGGATATCGTCGCCATTGCCATCAACGTCAAACTTCGCGGCTATAAAGCGGTAAAGGAATTCATAACGCCTGAGCCTGGTGTTGATAGAGACAGTACTGCTACGCCGCCTCTAGAGTTTCCGCCACTCTTGCATAGCCAGGTTCCCGCCTACCGCAATCCCGTCTCCGGTCCCCGTGCAGTCAACTGGGAGATAAATTATGTGCCATTATTGTTCAATGACGGTCAAAAGACGAACCCGGTAGACACTGTCTGGGCGCGCAATTTCGACAGCACCAAGGAAATCGCCGGCGGGGTCCTAATTGCAGCCGTGGGCATTCAGCATGTCGGGATACTGAATCCCAATTATCCACTGGAACGGATGCAACAGGGTGGCAGCGTCAACTACCTCAATGTCGACTCTGCGGTTACCGCTTCGGAGTGGGGGCATCGCTTTGTGGATGGTGGCCCTATGCATGGTTACCACACCATCGTCTACCAATTTACGGTGACAAAGGCGCATGAGTCCTTGAATGCCTTGGGCAAGTGGTTGGCTGGGACAGGCAATACCGTGGTCCCGTTCAATGTCCAATACCGTACGGGTGCCGGTTTTAATTACGAATACGCTGATTTCTATGCCGTGCACCCCAAAGGGCCAGGGGAGACCGATGCCCACGGTTACACGTACGAGGACATATACGCTGACATCACAGGCATACGCAATCTGACAAGCAATCACGTGCGGGAGTTTGGATTCGCCGTGCCATTTAATGCTGATACCGATACCACGGGTAAGCGATGGGCAGATTTTCTGGACGTGTCTGACTTTATAGCGGGTGCAGCAGGCACTGGTTACATCCCCTACCCAGAGAGCACGGATATGGACAAGAGGACAGAGTATCGTGACCACAGGGTCGAGCATAAGGCTACGGATAATCCTGCTCCTCCTGCAAATCAAGTTGGGGTATACAAACGCGGCCATGCGGCTAATGAGCCTTACTACATCACAAAGACAATCCTTGACAGAAACGACGACGGTATTCTTGACTACCTTCCAGTAGTTGATGACGGGTTGACGACGGACACCAACTCCCATGGTCAATACGTCTCAGGTGGTCGCGTCCGGCACTATACTGTCTCGGAGGGTTTTTATAAGCAGGCGGGGACGCGGTTCCCTCACCACTTGCCGCCTACGTATGATGGCACTATCGACTATCCGGCGGTAATAACGCCTGTCGCCGCGATGACAGTGATAGACGTGCCGTCGGGGACACAAACCGGCCCGTTTACGGTGACATTGCGATTCCAGGAAGACTACAGTGCAGCCGGGCATGGGCAATCCGCTGCGGCTCATGATTTGACAGACGAAGAGCTTCTCTCGACATTGCAAACTGCGCTGTCGGCAGATGTTGGGGATAGCACGGTGACGGTGAACCGTCCCGAGGCGGCGGATGCATGGTTGCGGTATCCGGTGAGGGTGGTGCCCGCGCTCGGCTTTAAAGGCGCGCTGACGTTCCAGGTGCCGGAAGATACGGTGTTTGCCCACCTTGACCCGCTCGGCAATTTGGCATCGGCGGCTGTCACGGTGCAGGTAGACACGACGCTGCCGGCGTTGGAAGTGGGCGCGCCGGAGGTTGTTGCTCCCGAATCGGACGTGTATAACGCCGGCGATAAGCTCACCGTTGAGTTACCGTTTGCAACAACCGGTCTGACTTATGAAGGCGAGAATCCGCCGTATGTGCGGATATATCTCGGCGAACAGGTTGCCGAGAATGCGCGGGATGCCATTTGGCAGCAAGGCGAGGAGCGTTCGGGTTCCACGATTGTGCCGTTCGTTTATGTTTTGCAAGCGTCGGATGTGGCTATTTTGCAAGCGTTGGATCCGGCGGCTCAAACGGTGCATCCGGAGAGTCGTTTAGGTATTCCTGAAGGGACGCGGCTAGTGGATCGTGAAGCGGGTCTCGCGCTTCAGGGTAGCGATAGGGTGGCGGTAGGTGCGGGTGTCGTTGCGCCGCCGCTGTCGGATACGGGTGATGGCGGCTTGTCGCTGCAGGATGCGTCGGGGAGTGAATTGGGGCCCGTTACGCTCGATGTGCCGGTGCCGTCGAAGCCGCAGGTGATTTACCTACCGCCGGATGACACTGTCTCAAAGGCGGTTGCATCAACTGTGCCTCGTTCTCCCATCGTTTTCAACGAACTGGGGAATGGCAGTGATGCAGCAAATGACTGGCTAGAATTCCGCAATGTCACCGGTTCAGATGTCTCCCTAAAAGACTGGGAACTCTCCGTTGTCGCCGATGGCAAAAAGGAAGATACATCCCTCATCGTCTTCCCGGATGTAAGTGTCCCGGCGAATGGGCTGTTGCTGATTACCAACAGCGCGTCGGACAAAACACCACTCGCCGGTGGACAGAATAAAGGCTTATCGCATGCATCTATAGTGGATGCGGGCCTCTCGCTGCCCGATGATGGCAAATTCCTGTTAATTCTCCGGAATGCAACGAAGAAACTCGGCTTGGATGAGGCATTCATTGATGTCGCCGGTGGCGGCGGCAGTGATACGGATGCATTTATCCGCGATGAAACCGGTGACTATGATACGCATGTCTGGCCCTTGCAGGTCTTGGAATCCCCCGGTGATGCCACTGAGGACGCGCTCAGTTCAGGTAAAGTCTGGCAGCGCGCGAAAGCGGATCTTATCGGATATCACAGAGATGCCTGGGCAGAAGCCGCATTTACTGGTATCGGTTATGACAGAAAAGTGACGCAGTCTGCGGCGACAGCCGGCACACCGGGCTATCCGAATGGTGCTGTCAAAACGGAGGCATCTACGCCGAAAGGTGCAGTCACCATCAGCGAAATCATGTTTGATTCCGAGGGTGGCACCCTGCCGCAATGGATAGAGTTGTATAACAAATCCAAAACCGAGGCACTGAATCTGAATCGCTGGCAGTTGGAGATTCAGAATCGGAATTCGGGAGACCTCATCGGCCGCCCGATCGTGACGTTGACGCTGCAAGAGAAGGTGATTCAACCGAATCAGACGCTGCTCATCGTGGCCGGCGATGCCCGCGCCTCATCGACAGATGTCTTCCCTGAAGACCGGGTTTACAACCTGCTGAAACTGCACGAGAAAAATCTGCGCATCAAAACGCCGCGCGATACCTTCTTGAGTGGCGAAGGCTTCTATCTGAAATTATCCGATAGAAACGGCACGAAGATAGACGAAGTCGGCAACATCGATGACAATCGTCGTACCGATGATGCGCCGGTGTGGGTGTGGCCCACGAATCGTCGGGATGGCGCGCGGAGTTCAGTCGTCCGCCGTTACGATAAAGGCGCGGTGGCACGCGATGGGATGTTGAAGTCCAATTGGGCATTAGCGGCGCATTTCAACAAATTCAAAGTTGAATCGCTGCACTACGGCCATGCCGAGGACATCGGGACACCGGGGTATCGTCAAGGCGGTGCCTTGCCTGTGGAATTATCGAGTTTCACCTTGACACGCACCGATGCCGGTCCGGTTGTTGTTACTTGGACAACCGAGTCTGAGGTAGACAATGCCGGTTTCAACCTGCGTCGCAGCCTGAAACGCGAGAGTGGTTTCACGTTGCTGAATCCTGTCTTAATCGCCGGTGCCGGCACAACAGGCGAACGTCAAACTTACACGTTCACGGATACGTCTGCGAAACCTGGGATTGAATACTACTATCAAATCGAAGAGGTTTCGTTAGGTGGGCGGCCGGAGACGTTGCGGACGCGTTACTTACCGGGTCCCGTTTCGCCGGCGAATCGTTCGTTGACAACGTTTGGTGAAGTCAAGCAGCGGGAGTAATTCGTGCTGTTATTCTTCGGAGCGCGGGGGCTTGTCCCCCGCGTTTTTTTCGTCCTGGTCCGTAGCGCGGGGGCCTGTCCCCCGCGTTTTTTTTGATGCACCGTAGCGCGGGGGCCTGTCCCCCGCGAGCGCCGACCTGCCGACATCTGTAGTTCGGGAGCGCCCGCTCCCGAACGGATCAAGAGCAGGTGCTCTTGTCCTACAGTTCTCTCCCTAGGTCCTTTAGGACCTTAATGTCTATAGAACACATAGACTTCCAAGTCCTCAAGGTCCTTTAGGACCTTAATGTTTTCCGGGGGCGTTGCGTGTGCTGTCTATTAAGGACCTAAAGGACCTTAGGGCTCTTCTCTGTCGGCGGGATACTATAGACATGCAGGTCCTAAAGGACCTGAAGAGGCGTTTTTTCACGTGAACAATCGCGGGGGACAGGCCCCCGCGCTACGGTAGATGAGGCTGCCTCCCTTTCACCGTAGGGCGAGGGCCTGTCCCTCGCCATGCCTCGGTCGGGAAAACGGCGTTGGTTGGCGTGCGGTTTTCGCGCGGGTCGGGCGATCGCGGGGGACAGGCCCCCGCGCTACGGGCCAGGAAGGGTTCTCTCCAAGGTCCTTTAGGACCTTAATGTCTATAGAACCCGTAGATCTCCAAGTCCTCAAGGTCCTTTAGGACCTTAATGTTTTCTGTGACGATGCGTGTGTTGCAGATTAAGGACCTAAAGGACCTTAGTGCTTTTTTTGGTCGGGGATACTATAGACATGCAGGACCTAAAGGACCTGAAGAGGTGTCGTTTACCGTAGGGCGAGGGCCTGTCCCTCGCCGTGCCTCGGTCGGGAAAACGGCGTTGGCTGGCGTGCGGTTTTCGCGCGGGTCGAACGATCGCGGGGGACAGGCCCCCGCGCTACGGGCCCGGAAGGGGTTCTCCTCGCCATGCACCGTTCGGGATCAGGCGATCCCGAACTACAGTCATTGGGGCACGCGTGCGAACGCGGGGGCCTGTCTCCCGCGCCAGCGGGTTGGGTTCTGTGTGGGAAAATTCTGCTAGCAAAGAAAAAAGCAATGTGATATACTGTTCATGTCAGGAAACTTCATAACCATTTATGAAACACCCTCAACTAAATGGACCTGACCGGGAAAATAAAAATTTGATTTTTACCACGCGATGTGGTATAATTTTAAACCGTTAGTCGTTACGCAATTCCAAAAGTTGCTACTGAACCTGTTGGATTGAAAACATTTATGTCAACCTTTACGAAACAACTGGGACGAGAACCTTCGGCTACGAAAGGGGTCGTCACCGAATACCTCAGTGATGTCAAGCGCAAGGTGGATGCCTGCATCTTTGACTTTCTGCCGATTGCCCACGCGCACGCCGATGTGCATCAGTTGTATCAGATGATGCTAGACTATCCGCGCCGCGCGGCGAAAGGCTTACGGCCCGCACTCTGTCTGCTCATCTGTGAGGCATTCGGTGGCAAATCGGAACGCGCCGTCAATACCGCTGCTGCATTGGAGCTCCTCCAGAATTGGCTCTTGATTCACGATGATATTGAAGACGGTTCTGAACTTCGGCGCGGCGAACCGTGTCTCCACCAAAAGCACGGGATTCCGATGGCTATCAACGTCGGCGATGCGCTCCACTGCAAAATGTGGGAGATGCTCCACCGAAATACCGAGATTCTCGGAAACGAACTCGCCTTCCGCATCTTCTCCGAATTCATCCAACTCAGCAACCAAGTCGTTGAAGGACAGCACATTGAACTCAGCTGGGTAGGGAGCAACCGTTGGAATCTGGACGAAGAGGATTACCTGACGATGTGCGTCCAAAAAACCGCGTGGTATACCTGCATCACGCCGTGCCGCGTCGGTGCTATCATCGGCGGTGCAAACGACGCGGAAGCCGATGCATTCATCCAACTTGGCAAAGACCTGGGTGTTGCGTTCCAAATTCAGGACGATGTCCTCAACCTCATCGGCGATGTCGGTAGATACGGAAAGGAAATCGCCGGTGACATCAGCGAAGGGAAGCGCACTCTCGTGCTTATCCACCTGTTCAACGCTTGCACACCAACAGAAGCGCAGCATGTCATTGACATCATGGCGCGCCCTCGCGATGAGAAAACGGAAGCGGATGTCAAAAGTGTGCTTGAATTGATGGCGAAATATGACTCGATTGCCTATGCACAACGCCGCTCCAAGGCACTCTTACAGGAAGCGGCCGGACAGTTTACGCATAACTTTTCCCATCTCCCAGATGGCCGGGCAAAGCGGCTGTTTTTGTCGCTGATTGATTTTTTCGTTGAACGTGAATACTAATTTTCGGGCGGCGTTAGGAATCCGCTCCGACACTAAAACCAAATTCTTGGCTGTAGCGCGGGCTCGTCTGAAGTTCTGGCACGAATGCGAAACGTTCCCGAACAGGGCTCTTGCCCGACAGAGACGAGACGCATCAACCGATTTGGTATCACAAGGCGGGTAGGCGCGCTTTAGAAGCACGCGACTACCCTAATGAAATAGGAGATTTTGATGAACGATATTTCCTCTGGAAAATTGCGCGGCATCGTGAAACTCGCCGATGCGAATGGCCGATTCAAAATGATGGCGATCGACCAGCGTGGTTCCATGGTGCAGGCTCTCGCGGATGCCTTAAACAAGGAGAAAGCAGATGTCCAGTACGAAGATGTTGCCGCGCTCAAAACGTTGATAACCTGCTCGCTTTCGCCGAATGCCACCGCTGTCCTCACGGATCCGATTTACGGGTATCCCTACTCTGTTGCAGAGATTCCGCGGGATGTCGCGTTGCTGTTAGCTTACGAAGAATCGGGTTATGTCAGCGAAGGCGTTAGCGAGAACGAACGGCTCTCCAATCCGATTGAAAATTGGACTATCGCCAAGGCGCAGCGTGCCGGTGCCGACGCGATTAAACTCCTCGCCTACTATCATCCCGATGCCTCCGAGGCGACACTCAAGCATCAGCAGGCGTTCGTGCAACACGTCGGCGATGAGTGTGAAAAGCACGATTTGCCGTTTCTGTTAGAGTTAGTCAGTTACGCGCTGGAAGGCACCACCAAAAGCGTGGCATTCGCGCGGCAGAAACCGTCTCTGGTTATCCGCAGCGTTGAGGAATTCACGGCACCACGCTATAAGGTTGACATCCTGAAACTGGAATTCCCCGCCGACCTGAAATACACCGCCGATTATCAAAACAGGGGTTTCTATGCCGGCGATTCGGCATATACTCTCGCCGAAGTGAAGGATATCTGCCAGCGGTTAGACGCGGCATCGACATTGCCGTGGGTGATTCTGAGTGCAGGCGTGGATATTGAGGAATTCATCGAAAACGTTCACCTCGCCACCGAAGCGGGCGCGAGCGGATTCCTCTGTGGCAGAGCTATCTGGAAAGACGCGGTGCAGTATTACCCCGATACCGAGGCAGTCAACCGCTTCCTCGCAGACGAGGCGACGACGAATTTCACGAACGCGAACGCGGCGGCAGAGAACGCGCGCCCGTGGTATAACCACCGCCAATTCGGCGGCGCAGAAAACGTGCAAATTGCCAAGCAGTCCGCGACGTGGTATCGGGACTATTAGCCGATTTGTATTTCCTGGCGGGCGAGGGTTCGTCCCTCGCCTTGCCCCGGTTACGAAACCGCTTGCTCAATCTTCTCAAAGATTTTGCGTGCAATGCAGCGCGTTGTTTCCACCGGCACCTCGCCGCCGACCTCGGCTACTAACACAACGACGGTATGCTGCACGAACAGGAAATTCGCACCAGCCTGCCAGACTACGTCACCGAGGCCGTGCTCCGCATTCGGTGCGGGTTGATAGTAGGAACGCTCTCCAGGGCGTGATGCCGATATTGGGGCGGACCGCGTTGAGAGCCGGGCTCTGCCTTCGTCAGCAGCGGTGCGCGCCGTAGCCGGTGAATCGAAAAACCAATAATGGAGCGCGACCTGCTGTGCAGCCGTGTGGTTTAACCACCATCTATCGCGCCAACCGAATTCGGCAACGGGCGGCTTGGGGGCCGTTGGAGAATAGAGTTCCTGTGAGGAAGCGAGGCGCGCAGCGAACGCCGATAAGTCAGCTGCCGTGAGTTGAATGGATGCTAGCGTAAGGTTCATGTTTTTCATCATAACACGCTCGCGAGAAAATGTCAAATTAATTTTTTGTGAAGATTCTCGCCGCATCCTCCAACTAACTAACTAGCTAAGGGTGTTTCATAAATCGATGCACAAAGGTATCGGGCCCACCTCTGTAGTTCGAGATCGCCTGATCTCGAACGGGTCAGGATCAGGCGATCCTGACCTACAGGGGTGATGCAGTCTCATAGCAAAACGCATGGCGAGGGACAGGCCCTCGCCCTACGTGAAGGGGCGGCGTTTTTTTCATCGTAGCGCGGGGCCCCTCGGATGCCACACGCGCATCCGAGCGGGTTTCCCCCGCGCCGTTGAGCGATATATGAAACACCCTCAACTAAATAACACGAGTAGTGACATCAAAACCCCGTAGTCGCGGTTTTTTAACCGCGTGTATGAGGAGGCAGCTGCGCAGCATAAACAGATATGAAAATTTTAGCACGGTATATACTCAGAGAGTTTTTTCCACCTTTTATCATAGCACTCACCTGTTTAACCTTCATCCTCATCTTCAATGACCTTTTTCGGTTGACGCAACTCTTCGTGCAGAAGGAGGTAAATCCGCTTTACCTCATCGAACTGCTCATCTACGTCATGCCGGCGACGTTAGTGTTGACAATCCCCATGGCGAGTCTCGTCGCAATTCTGCTGGCACTCGGGCGGTTTTCTACCGATAACGAAATCGTGGCGATGAAGGCGCACGGCATCGGCTTCCATCAGGTAATGATACCGCTGTTAGTTTTGACAGGCGTGTTGAGCATCATTGACTTGGGATTGATAGACTACGCGATGCCGCAGGCGAACCGCGCTTACGCCACACTCACGCGCGACATCCGCAGGCACAACCCGGCTGTCGTGCTGGAAGAAGCCACCGTCATGAAGGAGTTGGAGAGCGAAGGTAAACTCTGGATGTATGAATCCACAGATGCAGTCAGCGGCCGGATGCAGAACGTCAAAATCTGGGACGGTATCTGGAACGGCAAACCGCGCTTTAGCCACGCACGAGAGGCAGTCCTCGGATTCCAAAGTGGACGAGCGGTGTTGACGCTTTACGATGGACACACTTATGAACCCGCCACCGACAATTCGGATAGTTTCCGGGTGACAGCGTTTCAAAAACAAGAACTCGCGCTGCAATTAAAGGAAGACTTGGAACGGGGTGAATTTCAAAACCAGACACCGCGGACGATGAGTTTATCTCAACTGCAAACGTTTGTCACCGCATTGCAAAAATCGGTGCAAACCAGCGAGAACCCGGCGTATACCCTCAAGCGACTCCGCGATGCCGAAGTGGAGTATCACAAAAAGTTAGCTATTCCGTTCGCGTGCCTAGCGTTTGGATTAATCGGGGTCCCGCTGGGAATGATGGTGAAACGGAGTGGCAAGATGATCGGGTTTGGCATCGGATTAGTGCTGTGTGCCGCCTATTATCTGCTGCTCCAGGTGGGACAGAGCGCGGGGTTGAACGGCGTTCTCTCTCCGGTTTTCGCCATGTGGCTGCCGAATATCGTTATCGGCGTGCTCGGCATCGTCCTGAACATCAGCATCATCGGCGAAGGGAAACTCCGCGCGTGGCGAGAGAAGGATAGCAAAGTGGCTCTGAATCGCGCGTTTCATCCGAGTCATGAAAGCGCGTCGGTGCATACCGGCAATTCACCCGACTAAGAGTAGGCGCGGTTTGCAACTACGCAAAATTTAAGCACCACGACAAAAATGAACATTTTAGACCGGTACCTGCTTCGGGAATATCTCAAAGCCTTCATGGTGGCACTCTTGTTCCTCAGCGCGTTGATTGTCCTCGTCCGTTTGTTAGACTATGACATCAAAAAATTTGAGGACGAGATTGACTATGTCACCGCCATCAAAATTGTGCTTTATCAAGCACCACGCCGAATCATGGAGATGGTGCCTATCACGGGATTCATCGCTGTCTTTTTTGTGCTAGGCAGAATGGTGCGGAGCAACGAGTGGACGGCCATGAAGGCAGGCGGCTTGAGCGTTTATCGACTGCTTGCGCCTATCCTCATCGTAACGCTGCTCATCTGTGTGCTTTTCGCGCTCTTCTACGATAGGGTTGCGGCACCGGCATTCCATCACGCGCACCTTTTGCAAAACAAGGTGCCGTCTCGCCGCGGCAGAAATATCCTCTTCAAAGGGATGGATGGCCGCATCTTCTTCTCTCGGCGCATCGATCTGGCATCGCAGAGCATCCATCAGTTAACCATTTACGAATACGACGAAAACAGACAACTCTCCCGCGTCACCTTTGCCAAGTCGGCGACATGGACACAGCATCCCGCGCAGTGGGACTTAGCCGATGGCTATGTCCGCGAGTTTGAGGCAGGGAAAGAGGTATCGTATGAGACGTTCACCGCGCGACAGATAGAACGCTACGAGGAACCGTCGCGATTTATCGGTAGTGACAAAGACCCGAGGGCGATGACTATCGCCGAGCTCCGGGAGCAGATTGCCTATAAACAGGCCGCCGGTCAGATTTCGCGCCGGGAGCAGGTGAAGTTATATCACAAAACGGCGTATCCGTTCGCGGCGGTTGTTGTCGTCATGCTCGGCGCGCCGATTGCCATCCGATTCGGCAGAACCGGCTTCTTCGCGGGTTTGGTAATCGCCTTTTTCCTGTCGTTTCTCTACTGGGCCCTCTCCTTCGCGACGCTGGAGGGGCTCAGCATAAATGGGAAACTTCATCCCTTTGTGGCGTGTTGGGGAGCGAATATCCTGTATGCGACTGTCGGGAGCCTCCTAATTTGGCGGACACCGAAATAGGAGCAGGATTGAGCAAGATTGAGCAGGATTGAGCAAGATTAGCAAGATTGGAGCAGGATTTACACGGTCACGCCAGTCAAGACGATCAGGTTTTCCTGATTGTCCCTCTTCCACGATTTACCACGATTATAGAACCTGATGCACCAATGCCCCGTGGCTTGCCACAACCGGGCCGGCGCACCAGAGCTCTAATCCTGTGAAATCTTGTAAATCGTGCAAATCCTGCTCCTAATCCTGTGCAATCTTGTAAATCGTGCAAATCCTGCTCGGATTTCCAAGATTGAGCAGGATGAGCGCGTGTTTTGGCAGCACCGCAAAAGGCTATTGGCGAATTTCATGGTGATGACAACGAAAACTCTGGGCAATTTTTTCTTCAAAATCCGCAGTTTCACGCCGATTCCGTTCATCTTCGCGCTGCTCTATTTCGCGAAACCTACATGGCAGACGACAACCCTCGGTCTCGCGTTCATGATTATCGGCGAATTTTTGCGGATATGGGCTGTCGGTTATGCCGGTGCTTCCACGCGCGCGCGAACCCTCGGTGCCGCGAGAGATTTGGTTACGACAGGGCCTTACGGTTATGTCCGAAACCCGCTTTATCTCGGCAATTTTTTGCTCAGTTTCGGCGTATGTCTCGTTGCGAATGTCACTTGGCTCATCCCGATTCTTGTCCTTGGATATGTCTTACAGTATCTGCCTATCGTCGCCGTTGAGGAGGGGTATCTGTTAGAGGCGTGCGGGGTTGTCTATCAAGCGTATCAGGAGAGAGTGCCGCGGTTTCTGCCGCGTTTGCAACCTTATCCGCAACCCTCATGCCACGATTTTTCTTGGGCGCGGGCAATCAGCAGTGAAAAACGGACTTTGACAGCGATTATCTGCGTGTTGGGATTGCTCTTCGCCAAGGCAGCGCTGCATCCCTATTAACCTGAAGGTGTTTCATATATCAATGTCTTCCCCGTAGGAGAGCCCTCCCAGTCTCGATGGCTCCTCGGTAGGAGAGCCCTCTGGTCTCGATGCGTTCGGGGGGGCATAGGGCGCGTGCCTGTCCCTCGCCGAATATGAGCAGGATTTTCAAGATTTGCAAGATTAGCAGGATTAGGGGTTTTTATCGCGCCGAAACATCTCTTTAGGTCTGTAAGACCTTAATGTCTATAGCATCCTGCATCGCAAAGCACCCTAAGGTCTGTAAGACCTTAATGTGCCGCTGCTCACTTGGCTGCCGCTGGATTAAGGTCCTAACGGACCTTGAAAACTACGGAAACCTCGTTTTTCTATAGACATGCAGGTCCTAACGGACCTGAAGAGCATTCTTTCCTAAAACACCCCGCCTCCCACCGTAGGGCTTGGGCCCTCGCATGCCATACGCGCATGCGAGCGGGTTTCCCTCGCCATGCCTCGGTCTTAACAGCAAACGTTCGTGGCATCTTGGGCTGCGGAGGTTTCTCGTTTTGGGAGAGATCGCGGGGGACAGGCCCCCGCGCTACGGTAGCGGCAGCGTTTTTTTTCGCGAAATAACCTTGACAAAAAATGCGACATTTGCTAAAATAATATTAGTTTTAAACATTTTTGGCGATTTTTCGCGGGAATTTGACTGTTTTCACGATTTTTCCCAGAAAAACGTTGACAAAAAATGCGAAAGTTGCTAAAATAGAACCAGTTTTAACGTTTTTGGCGATTTTCCGCAAAAAAAATGTTTGACATTTATTGCATGTTCGTGTATCATCAATGCAAACGTGGTGATACGAGCGAAAAAACGTGCCACCGCGAGACCGAAACCGAACACAAGGAACGATACCGTGAACCAGCGAATTGATTATGCCATTGCGAAAAAGGTCACCGTAGACCTGCTTGGGCATCGAGAGATGCACGTTTGCCGTGCGTCTATGCCCGTTGTCGCGCCGTCACGACGCGTTCCCGTTCGGCTTAATGCCCGTAGGGGAGGCTCGACCCCCCCCGACACCCACAGGCGTTAAGCAAAGTTTATTCGCTTGACAGCGGCGATTTTCGTCGTCATTTTGTCATCGACCCCGCACGCATTCTTTGCGTGGCGGGTTATTTTCGTTGCATCGGGACTGGCCCGATGCATTTCCCTGCCACATTTCCGGTTACACCGGTTTCCGTTGTTCTTTCCCCTATTTGTTCCAAGGACACTGCGCGCGGCTTTTTGCCGTACAGGATGCCGTCGCCGCGCTTTTGGGAGGAATGCAGCAAACCGAATGCACTCGGAGCACTTGTGGCAAGTCAAACGGTTTTCATTTCCCTTAGGGAGGGATTACCATGCGTATCTCAATGAGACTTGGCGTGATGTTGATGATACTACTGGGGCTAGCCTGGCTGGTTCCGGTACCTCTTTCGGTAGTCTCCGCGCACACCGAGGAGGTTGAACTCCAACGCCGCGTTGATGAAATCAGACGCGATATAGATGAGAAAGTGGATAATGAGTTTGCGAGAATCAGCGAAGAACTGAAATGGCGGGATACCTCCCTGAGTTGGCGAGGTAGATCTATTGATAGATGGTTGGTGGTTCTCGGCATCATCATTACCGTTTTCGCCGTGGTGATTGCTGTTCTCGCTGCCTGCGGGTTCTATGAGTTTCGGAAACTTAGAAACCAGGCTGAAGAAATTACTGATGCCATCAAGGACGCTAAAAGCAAAGCGGATGAAGCCGCGGAGAAGGCCCAGGCAGCTGCAGAGAGGGCAAATGCAGCGGCCCGGCAATCCTTGTTTGAGAAAAGGGGATCAGACCTCGATCTCTCACGGCGTTCTCCTATAGAGGCGCAAGAAAGCATCCCGGTTCACAACGCGAGTTCCGATGTTACCGCTAGTCACGAAGCCCAGACGACAGGTTCGCATGAGGCCGATATTTCTTACGAGGAAGCGGTTGCGAAGTTGACGCACCAGGACTATCGGGGTGCTATTGGTGATTTTGATCGAGTCATTGCTCTCAATCCAGACTACGCTGGAGGTTACAATGGGCGCGGGTTTGCGCGGAAGATGCTCGGGCAATACTATACAGCCCGAGAGGATTTTGATGCAGCGGTGAGGCGCAACCCGCACTATGTGAGAGCTTACATTAACCGTGGACTGGCGAATGCCAGCCTAGGCGAGACTGAGGCAGCGAAAGCGGATTGGGGTAAGGCATTAGATTTGGCTGAACAACAAGGCCTCACCGAGCTCATACACTTTATTAAGGGGCTACTGCGTGACATTTAGCCATTTTTGCTATCGTAAGTCGGCACCGCGGCCTATTTTGGAACCTTTTCCATATTCGCGGGAGGCACTGCCTCGCCGAAAGGCGGCTGCAACCTCCCGCCGCAACCCCAGATACGTTATCTGGAGACGAACGACGATTAATTGTCTGAATCAGGATTCACAAGATTATAGGATTTACAAAATTAGGAGTCTCTTGTCAGAGAAAACCTGCTGTTCCTAGTGAAGCAATCTCTGGGTCGAAATCTCAAGGGGATGCCCTTTGGATAAGTGGGGTGCTCATAATCCTGCTAATCCTATAATCCCGTAAATCCTGATTCAGACAGAAGAATGTGGGCGGATAGCGACACTATTTGCCCTTACCATGCCGACAAGGCACATACAAACCGGGCGGGCCCTGTGCCCGCCCACACCACAGGGGGAGATATCCCCTTAACGTTAGGGCGGCCCGGGCTGTTTGAGGCCAGAGCCGCCCACTTTCAAAAGGAGCAATCTATCATGAAAAAATTGACGCTTTTAACCTTAACATTGGTGTTGACAGCAGCGATGGCACTGACGACCGCCAACGCGCAACAATACGTCCGCACCGACACCCTGACAAGACACGCGAAAAGTTTCAATGCGATAGCCTTCAAGGATAACGATACGCTTATCAGTGGGGGTGCAGACAGCACCCTCCGCGCCTGGGATGTCACCACCGGCAGACAACGCTGGGAAAAGGATGTCGGTAATATAGTCCGCGCCGTCGCGCTGCCCTCGCATAACCCCCACTTCATCGCCTATGGTGGGAAGGATAATCATAACATTCGGATGCGCTATAGCGCCGATGGCGACTGGCGCGGCTCGGTGGAGGGGCATACAAAAAGTGTCTATAGCCTCGCCTTCAAGCCGAACAGTTATCTACTAGCAAGTGGGAGTGGGGACAATACCATCCGGATCTGGGATGTGGGTGATAACACCAACCTGCGGCATGTGCGCACACTGCGGGGGCATACGGTTGCAGTCAGGTCGGTTGCGTGGAGTCCGGATGGTAGCACGCTGGCGAGTGCGAGTAGTGATGGCACGGTGCGGTTGTGGAATCCAAACAACGGCATCAACTTTGCCGTGCTGCGGGGGCATACGGACCGAGTCTGGTGCGTGGCGTGGAGTCCGGATGGCCGCATCCTCGCGAGTGGGAGTCATGACTACACCGTCCGCCTCTGGGATCCGGATACGCACGACATCCGGCGCGTGCTGCGGGGGCATACGAATTATGTCCGTTCCTTAGCGTTCCATCCAAACGGGGAGACGCTGGCGAGTGGAAGTTCCGACGAGATCCGCTTGTGGAATCCGAACACGGGTGCCCACAAAGCCACGCTCACGGGACACATAGGCACGCTCAGCCTCTTAGCATTTTCACCGAATGGGCAGATTCTCGCAGGCAGGGGGACTAATGCTCTAGACATCAATTTGTATCGGTTGCTTACGGTGGATGTGACAGGGAATGGTAAAGTTAACGTGAACGATCTGGTTGAGGTAGCAAGAAACTACGGGAAAACCGTCGGTGGTGGTGCAAACCGGAAGGCGGATGTCAACGGCGATGGCAAGGTGGACATTGACGATCTCATTGCCGTCGCAGAGGCGGTGGATGCTGCAGCTGCACCTGCATTGGCACATGAAGACATTGAGACCGGGAGTCTACAAGCAGCAGATGTGCAGCGGTGGATTCGCGATGCAAAGGCAGCAAACGCAGACCCGGCGGGGATTGCTGCATTGGAGAGGCTCTTAGCGGCATTAACGCGCGTTGAAACACAGCCGAAAGAGACAGTCCTGCTTGCGAATTATCCAAATCCGTTTAACCCAGAAACGTGGATACCGTATGAATTGGCAGAGGCCGCGGAGGTCACTGTCACTATCCATGCCTCGGACGGAAAACTGGTCCGCACACTGGAGTTCGGGCAGTTACCTGCCGGCATTTACCAAACGAAGAGTCGTGCGGCGTATTGGGATGGCCGCAATGCACAGGGTGAACCTGTCGCAAGTGGGGTCTATTTCTATACGCTCACGGCGGGAGATTTTTCTGCCACGCGCAAAATGCTCATCAGAAAATGAGTCGTTGGGGAGTGGGCGGATTTTTGAATTCGCCCATTTCCTACTAATCCCGCAAATTCTTTAACTTCGTAGATCTTGACTCAACAAAGGAGGTTTACCAATGGACATACTAAGCATTGGATCGCTATTGGTAATCGTTATTGGAATTCTCAATTTCGTCTATCGCTTTTTTATCCGCCGTGGACCTGGTAAGCGTATTGTGATTGGGATCTTAAATTTCCTCCATCACTTTATTCGCCGTGAACATTCTAACGATAAGGCTGGCAGCGGAGAAGAGTCAAGGATAAAAGTATTGGGAATCACCATCGACCCCAGAATAAGCGTTGGATCTCTATTAGCCATTGTCTTTGCAATCTTCACTTTCTGCCATACCGAATTTGTAGGTAAGGTAAAGAAGGACGAACCGCCGCCAACGAGCTCGGAAGCCAGCCTCCTGCCTCAGGACCCCCGTAAGGAAGAGAAGGGCAAACCGCTGCCAACGGCCCCTCGTGTTGATATAATTCCGACCGAGAAAAAGATGCCAACTCAACTGTTGACTGGCAAGTCCGGCAGCGGTATCCCTGAGACCGGGGAAGGGACTATTGTTCTGCAGCCAGCTCCGCAGACTTTCCCCTATCTGTTGGACAGCCCTGGGGTCATTGAAAACGCGGGAGGAGAAGGCACTTTCACCGACAAATATAATTTTGCTGAAGGTGAGTGTGGCACATCCGGCTTTATCAGCAAAGGGCCAACTGATGTCGTTATATTCACGCTGGAGAACAAATTCACAAACCTCAATGGAGGAACCATCGAGGTTTGTGTAACCCCGCATCGCGATCCTAAAGAGGCTCTCCACAACTTCTCCTTACTCAGAATCCCGTCGCACGAGAAAAAAGCAGGGGTTACGCTAAAAGTTGTTGGGATTGTAAATAAAGCCCCGGCAATTCGCATGCGAATTGTGATAAACCCTGAAATAGCCAAATCTGTGAGGAGCAGAGGCGTTCTCGATTGGGAAGTGAAAAAACATTACCATATAGCCGGAACCTGGGGACCCGAGGGGATGTATCTATACATGGCAAAAATGTGGGAGTCAACACCGACTTTAAAGAGAGCCCTAAAAGTCTTCAAGGGAAACTTGCGATTAATAATGACGGACTCAATGACGGACCTGACGATTCATTTAATAATCCAACTGAATGTGTCATTAGCAATCTTCAGATTTCCAACTATCAGAAGAGCGCAGAGGAGATCGAGGAGAGTTATCTTAAACTCCATCCAGATCCGTAATTTCCGAGGCGCATCCGTTGCCGAAAGTCTGTTGAGACCGGGAAGTCTCTCCTACGGGATGCGCGCTGGCCTGTCCCTCGCCATGCCTAAGGTCTTTTAAGTCCTTAATGTCTATAGCCCTCTTGGCTGCCGCTGGATTAAGATTAAGGTCCTAACGGACCTTGAAAACGGTGGCAGATCTATTTTTCTATAGACATGCAGGTCCTAACGGACCTGAAGAGGCATCCATTGCAAAAAACGCTAGCGGCGCGGGAGATAATCTTGTAAATCTTGTAAATCCTGCAAATCCTGATTCAGACAATTAGCATCGCGGGGGACAGGCCCCCGCGCTACGGTACCTAAAACACCCCTTCTCCCACCGTAGGGCGAGGGACAGGCCCTCGCCATGCATCGATCGTGACAGTAAACGTCCATGCCTCTTGGGCTGCGGACGTTTTTCGTTTCGGCGGAGAGATCGCGGGGGACAGGCCCCCGCGCTACGATAAAAAACGGTTATTGAATCATCGCAGAGGAAACCCGCTCGGATGCGCGTGTGGCATCCGAGGGCCCCGCGCTACGGTTAAAAACGGTCCCCTTTACCGTAGCGCGACGGCCCTCGCAATTACAACGTCTCCAATCCCGCGCGGGCACGGAATTGATTAAACGTCTTCAGAATTCCCTGCTCCATCGTGTAAGCAGGCGTGAAACCCATTTCTTCGGCGATGGCGGTTGCATCGTAATCCCACGAAATACCGAATACACCCGGCTCCAGCGTAATCTGTGCATCTGGCACCAACGTTTTCAGATACTCGACTCCATCCTTAACGGGCCGGATGCCGCCCTTCACATTGAAAACGCGCGTCTTCGTGGCCGGACAGGTGCAGGCGAGGACGATGGAGCGCGAGACATCTTCCACGTATTGCCAATCCACGGTATCGTCACCGAAGGGACAGGCGTGCGGTTGCCCTAATGCCACCGCCTCAATCAGCTGCGTCGTGAACGAACTCATCCCGCGCGTGCGCCCAACGCCGTAGACAGCCGTAAACCGAAGTCCGATCGAGTCCACGCCGTATGCATCAAAATAGTGCATTGCGTATCTTTCGTTGAGGGATTTGCACGCGCCGTAGATAAACTTCGGGTAGTGCGGCGCGTCGTTGAGAATCTGCTGGTGGTTGTAATCCTCCGGCGCGCCGAACACGGCGACGCTACTCGCCCAAACGACGCGCTTGAGGTTGAAAATGCGGGCGGCTTCTAGCATATTGATAGTGCCTTCGCACACGATTTTCAACGCCTGCGGCGGGTTCGCATTGCACGCCGGCACCTGCCACGAAGCGAGATGGATAACCCGCTCGATCTGGTGTTCTTGGATGGTGCGCAAAACATGCGGCAAATCGGTGATGTCGCCTTGCACGAAGGTGAACGCTTCAAGTTGTTCATCCTTCAGCACCATCTTCGGAATCGTTAAATCGTAAGCGAAGTCGTAAACCACTACCTTTTCACCGGCGGCGAGCAGGTCGCGAATAACGTAACTACCGATGCATCCCATGCCACCGGTGAGCAAATACGCCATGGTGTTTCTCCTATGAATTGAGGGCTTGCGAGGGATAAGCCCGCGCACGACGAGCTGTCGAGACCGGGAGGTCTCTCCTACCCGAAGAAATCGAGACCGGGAGGTCTCTCCTACCGGCAGAAATCGAGACCAGGAGGTCTCTCCTACTGTCAAGGACGAACGAAACTCGCGGGGGACAGGCCCCCGCGCTACGGTAGGGAGAGCTCTCCTACTGTCAAGGACGAACCCTGTCTGCCTAAGTGGGCGCGCCCTCGCGTCTACGGACTGGCCGGATTTGGCGCGTCCACATTGACGAGGATGTCGTCACCTTCAACTTTGACAGGATAGGTAGGAAGACTCTCCTCACCCGGCCAGACGCACTTTCCTGTCGTGACATCAAACTCCCACATGTGCAGCGGACACGTGATACAGGCATCGTCAAGGAAGCCGTAACTCAGCACTCCACCGAGATGCGGACAGATGTTGTTCATGGCGTAGTATTCGCCTTTCACGTTATAGATACCGATGAAAACGCCTTCAACTTTCACGCCGACGCATTTACCGGGCTGAACCTGCTCGGTTGTCGCGGCTTTGACAAATTGTGACATAGTGTCAAGATTCCTCGTGTTTCTTGCGAAATACAAATTAACGGTTATGTCAACGTCATTCTGCGAGAAAAATGCCGAACAACGCATTGCGAAATACAAATTAACGGCCTAGGACTTTGCCTTCGCCGCGCGGATCTGTGCCGGCGTGGTGTTTACCATCACCCCATAAGACGATGCCGTGTCCGGGGCCGCCGATGCCGTCACTTTCCGTAACTTCGTGCCCCAGTTGTCGCAGTGCCTTGAGCGTCGCTTCGCCAGCACGCGACTCTACTTGAATCGGTTCTGCGCCATCGGTGTGAATGCGCGGTGCATCTAACGCATGCTGAATTGGCACTTGCAAGTCCATCAAGTTGACGCTGATGTTGAGTTGATTGTTCGGAATAGTGCGCCCGCCGGGGATGCCGTATGTGGCGAACGGTAGTCCATCGCGCAAAGCGAGAAATGGGCCCATGTTATGAAGCGGCCGTTTGCCAGGGCCGATAGAATTAGCGAGGCCAGGCCTCGGGTCGAAACGGCCGACACCGTGTCCAAAGAGCAAACCGGTGCCCGGCACCGTCACCATTGAACCGAATCCACCCCCGTGCGTTTGCGTTAACGACACCATATTTCCTTCCGCGTCCGCTGTGGAGATATGGCTCGTGCAATTCATCGGTTCGTGGTAGATAACTTCTCCGGGCTGCGGCGATGCGAGTCCCGCCTTCAGTTTTTCGCAAAGTACCGCAGTGAAACTATCCGAGAGTTCTTCGGATATGTTTATCTCAACGAAACTCGGGTCACCGAACCGGCGGAGGCGTTCAGGCCAGCATACCTTCATCGCCTCGGCGAAGAGATGGAAGCGTTCTGCCACGGACATCGCCGCCATATCATACTCCTCAATCAAGCGGAGCATCTGCAATGTGGTAAGCCCACCCGCGCCGAGGGGTGCAGTGTAAACAGAGTAGCCGCGATAGAAGATTTCATACGGTGCCGCAATGAAGGGACGATAGTTCTTCAGATCTTCTGCAGTGAGACATCCTCCCAACTCTTGAATGTGGTTTGCAATTGTCTCCGCGATTTTCCCTTCATAAAACGCTGGTGCACCGCCTTCGGCTACAGCCTCCAAGGTCTGGGCAAGTTCCGGATTCGTAAGCGTCTCGCCTTTTTGCGGTGGGCTTCCGTTTTTAAGGAAGACGCGTGCAGTTTCGGGAAATTCCTGTTTCCACCGTTCCGCATTTCCCGCGATGCCGCCGCGGTTCGCGCTGTTCGGCGCGTAGCCGTAGCGCGCCGAACGGATGGCGGGCCGGAGGACATCGGCGAGGGACATTGTGCCAAATTCTTCCAAGGCTAAACACAAGCCCGCGACGACACCCGGCACACCGATGGACAGCGGGCCGTGGACGTTCACGCGTCCCGGCACCCGATAGCCCGCGGGAACGTCTGCTTCTTCAATGGTAAACATATCCGCTGAAGCCGCGGCTGGCGCGGCGGTGTTGTAATCTATCGCGATGACATCTTGCGTTTTCTTGCGATAGATGAGCACGCACCCGCCGTAACCCGCGATGCCGTTATGCGAAGGCTCAACGACTCCTTCCGCGAAGGCTGCAGCGACAGCGGCATCCACTGCATTTCCGCCTGCGAGAAGCATATCAAGTCCTGCTTTCGCGGTGCGCGGGTGCGGACCGGCTACAGTTCCGTAGTCTCTCTCGTTTGAATTCATACTCAAATTCCTTTTACTGAAGGCTAATGCATCAAATGTTAAAGGAATTTCACATAATTGTCAAGAATTTTTTTCGCTGCGCAACTTGTAGCATTTTTGTCTTTACCATTTTTGCTTGACACACCGTGGAAAATTGTGTATAATATAAGCACTAGGTTAACCCTGAAAATTATTCGCACATTCGCATAAAGGATACCTTATGTCGTCTCGGAGAAAATCGCGCATCATCGCGGTGCAGCTGTTATATCAGATTCAGTTGACAGATGCAGAGGCAACAGATGTCATCAAGTTGTATTGGCAGAACCGTGAAACGTCGGCGGAAATTCGACCTTTCGCGGAGATGCTCGTGCAAAATACCACTGCAAATCTGGCGGCGATTGATTCGGTGATTCAAGCCACATCCAAAAATTGGAAGCTGCACCGGATGCCTGTCGTCGATCTTTCTATTCTGCGCTGCGCGACGTATGAAATCCTCTATTGTGAGGATATTGACGCGGCAACCTCTATCAACGAAGCCGTTGAGATTGCCAAAATTTATAGCACGCCGGATTCACCGAAGTTTATCAACGGGATTCTGGACAACATCCGAAAACAGCACGCAAAATCTACAAATGGTTCACCTTAAAAACTTAACTTTTTTCCTACTCTTCCTCATACCGTTGTGCCTGCATGCCGCGCCAACGTTTGAGTTCGTCGGTGAATTCGGCGGAAAAGGGGAACAGGAAGGGCAATTCGCAAAGAACGTGTTCATGGCGTTCGGCCCCGATGATGCCGTCTATGTCACGGATACCGATAACTATCGCATCCAGAAATTTAGCCGCACCGGCACTTTTATCTTTAGCATCCAGATGGAAGATTCGGCGGCGTTTCGGTTCATTAATCCTAACGCTATCGCTATCGGCGAGGATAGTGCCATCTACGTCATGGATTGGATGTTGATGCACATCTCGGAGACGGAGAACCCGAAAATCTTCAACTACGGGCCCTGTATCCACAAATTTGATGCACAAGGCGCGTTTGTCGCCAGTTATCCGCTCCAAGATATGAGCCAGCGGTTAGGGAATTCTACCCCGGGGCTCGCGATTGAGGCGGTTGTCCCCGGTGTCGATGCCGAGGGCAAGTCCGCGCTCATCATTCCAAACGGCGATACGAAGCGTGCCTTTCTGCTGAGCGTGGATGCCGAAGGAAATCTCTATGTCTGTGATAACGGCTTGGTTTACAAACTGGATAGGAACGGTAAATCGCTTGCGCGCTATTCCATTGCGCAACCCGGCGCGGGACAAGTGATTCAGCCCGCGGATATGACGGTAGACGCGGCCGGAAACCTCTATATTGTTGACGAGAGGGGACATCGCGTTTTGAAATATGCCCCCGATGGCACATTTGCACTCGCTTTTGGCGACTCTGGCGATGCAGATGGACAATTCATCGCACCGTTCCGCATCGCGGCGTTGACAGATGGAACGCTCCTCGTCGCAGATAAGGCGAAGTATCAGAAGGATTTCGTCTCAACACTACCGCAGCGACTCAACGACCCGAGGCGATTCTTGAACGCGGGCAGCGCGACGGGAAGGATACTCCTACCGGGAGAAGGACGCACCTTCCGCTATCGCCTCCGACGCTTGCAAACGTTCACGACAGCGGGAGACTTCGCCCAGAAATCGCTCGTCCCCTTCCAGCGAGAACGGGAAGCGGATGCGGCACTGCTGCTAACGGGAATTGACAAAAAAGGGAATCTCTACTATTTTAACCGTGAGGAGTGCACCTTCCGGAAATATGCGCGGCCGACGACGCTGAGGTTTCCCGCGATGTTCCAAACCGAGTTAAAATTGCGTTATACCCGTGACTTGCAGGATGTGGAAATAGACAATCAGGATGATCTGGACGCGGATTTGTATACCAAAGCCGATTTCGATCAACAGATTATCCGCGACGTGGCCGATGCTAGGTTAACTGTGGCTTACGATTTGAACGAAGATATTCGCCTCGCGCTCTCAAATCGTCTCGCCTACGTTCGGATGAGCGATACCAACTACTATCGTTCACAAGATTTTGAGGATTTCCGCGGCACCTTCAATCAGGATGACAGCGCGACCGAGGCATCATGGGATAACCGAATTCAACTTGACTTAATTTGGGTGCGCAATCATAATATCTACCGTTACCGAGAAGCGCGCGCGTTTGCATATTTTAGCGCGATTCGACTTGATTTTCGGAACGCCGCACTTGACAGTCAAAACTTCCGCGTCTTTGACTTCGGCGCGCATCTATCCGATTGGGGCGGCGGCATCCACTACGACTTAAGCCGAACGTTCCGCTTAAACTTTGAAATTACGCATTTTTTCGGAGAAAATACCTATACCTATCTTGATGAAACGAACGTTCTCTACGCAACCGGCTTTCAGGAAGCAAATACCACGCGCGCCGTTCTGTTCATCAATGGCATTTTTTAGCGGAGGTTTTGGACGATGCACGCTGCATACGATGCGGCTTTCATAAACACTTTAAACAAAGGGCGCACGCTCATCCGTGGAGATAACCTTGAGGAGATGCGGAAATGTCCCGATGAGACATTCGACATCATCGCGACGGATCCGCCGTTCAATTCCAAGCGCGACTATTTCGTGCCGTATCGCGATGAACACGGCAAAGAACCTGATACGCTCGTCAAGGCATTCACCGATACGTGGACATGGGGGCCGGCGGCGGCGCGCACCTGCGAAGAGCTCATCTGCGATGTGGGCGGCAAAATCGGTGAGGTGATGGAAGGGCTATCGCTGTTTTTGAAGGATACGCCGATGTTGGCGTATCTGTCGATGATGGCTATCCGGTTGGTAGAGATGCGGCGCATCCTCAAACCCACCGGCTCCATCTATCTCCACTGCGATGCAACGGCGAGTCACTACTTGAAACTCATCATGGACGCGGTTTTCGGCCAGACGAATTTCAGAAACGAGATTGTGTGGCATTATCGCAGGTGGACGGCTGCCTCCAAGCAGTTTCAGAAGATGCACGATGTCATTTTCTGGTATTCAAAAACAGCCCAGTATCTCTTTACGAAACCGTTGCAGGCTTATGCCAACGAGAAGTATATTGAAGATACGGTTCGCGGTGTCGTTGATGGAAAGGTCGTCCGGTTGAGAGGTGAGGATGGCAACTATATCAAGCGGGAAAGGCAGCGGGAAGGTGTGTTGATGCACGACGTATGGGAGGACATCAATTTCATTGCGCCGACTGCGAAAGAGCGGGTGGGCTATCCGACGCAGAAGCCGATTGAACTCTATCAGCGGATTCTCCAAGCCTCTAGCAACGAGGGCGACTTGGTGCTGGATCCTTTCTGCGGGTGCGGCACGACGCTCATCGCCGCCGAGACACTCAACCGCCGCTGGCTCGGCATTGACTTGACATATCTTGCGACAGGTGCAGTCAAACTCCAAGTGGAGAAATTCTTTCCGCAACTCGCCGACAGCATCGTTCTCACCGGCACGCCAGAGAATGCGGACATGGCACTACGGCTGGCGCGCGAGAATCCTCATGGCTTTGAGGCATGGTGTGTGACACATGTCCTGAAATTCAAATCAAACGCGAAGAAAGGCGCGGATGGTGGCATTGACGGCACCTATCGCTTTCCGATAGGCAAGGTAAAAGGCAGGAATGCCTACGGGAAGATGGTGGCGCAAGTCAAGGGTGGTAATTTTACGTTGGACCAGGTTCGCGCGTTTCGCACGGCGATGGCAAATACCGGTGCGGAGCTCGGGATATTCGTCGTGACGAAGCCGCCAACGGCAGGGATGCGGCAGGAGGCCCTCTTAGCCGGGACATGGCAGCATCCGGTGTGGGATATGGAATATCCTCGGCTTCAATTCTATCTGATTCAGGAGCATTTTGAGGGCCGGCCGCCGCAGATTCCGGTGGGGGAGAGAAAGATTTTGTAAGCCGAAAGGGGAGGTTCTGGACGATGCAAACCTATCGCTTTTCAGAATTGACTGAAGAGACGCTTCGGACACTCGTAACCCTTGACGAAGAGGACAGTGCTGCCGAAACGTGGGAGGAAATGCAGGCGACACCTTTGACACCCGAAGAGAGCGTGCGCCTTGAGTATCTCACGTCCGACATGCACTAACGCCACCTGCCACTGATGAACGAAGCGACAGTCTGGACGCGTGCGATTTATCCGATGTTAAGACTGGCTGAACAAGGATGGATTCTCGCGTGGGCAGGCGTTCCGTTGAAAGCCACCTATGCCACATTTAGGCTTGAAGGTGAGGCAGATGGCGCGCTTGCTCCTTCCGTTGGGGGTAGGATTCAACCGCCGTATCTCATTGTGCATGAGGCAAAAAGGGGTGTCGATGCACCCAATCCGCAATTTCAACTCTACGGCGAAATGCTCGCCGCGGCATGGCTTAATTGGGAAAGAGACGCTCACACCCAACAAGAGATTTTCGGGTGCTACACCATCGCGGACAACTGGACATTTGTTCAAGGTGGTGTTAGCGAGATTGTGTCTGAGAAACCGGCGTTCGCTGTCCAACTGTCACGGAGATATAACGGCATCTTTGAGGCAGAACGCATCGTGCAGATTCTGAAGACTATCGTTGCCAAGCAATTGGTGCCTCGCCAATAAGTGGGAGGAATTCATCCATGCAAACCTATCGCTTTTCAGAATTAACTGAAGAGACGCTCAGCACGCTAGTGTCCCTAAACAAAATCGCCGGCGAATTCGAGGACGAGGCATGGGAGAAAATGCAGATAACCCTCACCGCGGAAGAAGGGAAACGCATTGACGTTTTTAAGTCGGATTTGAACGCACTTGAGTTAATCGCGATGAACGAGGCGACACTCTGGTCCCGTGTTGTTTATCCGCTTTTAGTCCTTGCGGAACAAGAACATATCCGGGCATGGGCGGGCGTTCCCCTCAAAGCCACTTATGCCACCTTTCAACTTGAAGGTGAGGCGGATGGCGCACTCGCTCCGTGCATTTTGGGTAGGATGCGTCAACCTTATTTTCTTGTGCATGAAACCCAGCCTGGTGTGAATGCGCCGGACCCGCTGTATCACCTTCTCGGCGAGATGCTCGCCGCGGCATGGCTCAATTGGAAAAAGGATGCCAACCCCGAACCTGAGATTTTCGGGTGTTATACGGTTGCGGCGAGTTGGGCATTCGTTCGCGGAGTTGTCGGCGAGATTGATTCCGAAAAGCCGACGTTCGCCGTGGAGAAGTCGCGCACGTATGACGGCGTTTCGGATGCGGAACGCATCGTGCAAATCCTCAAGGCTATCGTCGCGAAGCATTTGTAGCCTGCAACAAACGGGAGGTGCTGAATCATGCAAACCTATCGCTTCTCCGAATTGACTGAAGAGACGCTCAGCACGTTAGTGTCCCTAAACAAAATCGCTGGCGTGTCTGAAGACTGGGCGAAGATGCAGGAAGTTGCCTTAACTCCCGCTGAACTCGGACAACTTGACTATCTGAAATCCCTTTGGTATGAACGTCACTTGAGCGTCATGAACGAGGCCACGGTTTGGGCGCGTGCCATCTATCCGATGTTGGTGCTCGCCGAACAAGGCCCCATTCAAGCCTGGGCAGGTGTTCCGCTCAAAGCTACCTATGCCAATTTCCACTTGGAAGGTGAGGCAGATGGCGCGCTTGCACTTGACATCGGTGGCAAGATTCATCCGCCGTATCTCATTGTGCATGAGGCAAAACGCGGTATCAATGCCCCAGACCCCGAGGTACAACTCCTCGGTGAAATGCTCGCCGCCGCATGGCTCAATTGGAAAAAGGATGCCAAACCTGAACAAGAAATCTTCGGATGCTATACTATCGCAGACGGTTGGACTTTCATCCAAGGGATTATCGGTGGAATTGAAACCGAAAAACCGACGTTCACTGTTGAGTTATCAAAGCGATATAACGGTATTTTTGAAGCCGAACGTATCGTGCAACTCCTGAAAACGCTCGTTGCGAAGCAACACAGAAAACACAACTAACCGACAGGAGGCATTGACTATGGCAACTTTCGGAACCGGCGATTACCAATATGAGGTAGTGGAAGGCTGGGGGATGATTCCGCAACTCGGACTCGTCTCCGGCGTAGCGTGTGACTCAAATGACAGGGTTTACGTCTACAACCGCAGCCCACAACCCGCTATGCTCGTTTTTGAGGCAGACGGCACCCTCGTCGCAGAATGGGGCAAAGATATTTTCCGGAAACCTCACGGCATCTGGATTAGCCCCGACGATGAAATCTATACCACCGACACGGTAACTCACACCGTCTGCAAGTTTTCACTTGAGGGGGAACTGCTGCAGACGTTCGGCATCGTCAATCAACCGGGCGCGCCCGGCACACCGTTTAACGAACCGACGCGCGCTGTCCTCTCAACATCCGGTGAGATGTATGTCTCCGATGGTTACGGGCAGTCGCGCGTGCATCGCATGACGGCTGATGGGGAAGTCATCGTTTCGTGGGGCGCGCCGGGCACGGGGCCCGGTGAATTTAACCTCCCGCACGATGTCACCGTTGATTGCAATGAACGCGTCTATATTCTGGACAGGGGTAACCTCCGATGCCAGATTTTCAACGCGAACGGCGAATACCTTACGGAATGGCGCGCTCTTCGTTCCCCGAACGATCTGTTTATTGATGCCGATAACGTTATCCACATCGCTGAAGGGGGACAGCGCATCAGCATCATGACGCTTGATGGCAAAGTCATCGGACGGTGGGGTGAGAAAGGCACCGCCCCAGGGCAATTCAGCGATTCGCCGCACGGCATTTGGATTGATTCAAAAGGTGACATATACGTCAGCGAAGTTATCGCGGAGAGACGTTTCCAGAAATTCGCGCGTGTTTAGCAGTTCGTAGCACGGGGGCTCCTGTCCCCTGCGATGCCACGTGTGAGGCATCCGTAGCGCGGGGGCCTGTCCCCCGCGATGCCCACGTATTAGCATCCGTAGCGCGGGGGACAGGCCCC
The DNA here is from genome assembly GCA_965242965.1 of Candidatus Poribacteria bacterium. Lineage (GTDB taxonomy): Bacteria > Poribacteria > WGA-4E > WGA-4E > WGA-3G > AGPOR5. The sequence continues at coordinate 1,651,092 of OZ251518.1, forward strand.
CGCGGACCTTCGCACACATCCGTAGCGCGGGGGCCTGTCTCCCGCGAACCTTCGCACACGTAATAGCCCCGTAGCGCGGGGGCCTGTCCCCCGCGAACCTCGCAAAGGAGTAACATTTTGAAGAAACACTCTGCCTGTCTTATCATTCTCGTTCTTGTCACGCTCATGAGCTGCGTTACAGCGTTTGCGGACAGCGGCCACGAACACTCCGGTGACCGGTTGAAAGAATTTATCACCCAACCGCTCACACTGCAACTTGCCGTTGTCGCCTTAGTTGTCTCATTCGTGCTCGGTGGGTTGCACGCGTTGACTCCCGGGCATGGAAAAGCGGTTGTCGCGGCGTATTTAGTCGGCTCTAAAGGCAGGATTATTGACGCAGTTTTCTTGGGACTCGTGGTAACTTTTACGCATACCTTCAGCGTCATCGCCCTCGGCATAGTGATGCTGTTGGCGGAGAGTTATCTAGTACCACAGGATATCGTCCCATGGCTCAGCCTATTTTCTGGCGTGTTGATTGCCGGCATCGGCGCTTGGCTTCTGGCAAAAAATATGAAGCAGTATTATGGCGGGCACGGACACAGTCATTCACATGGGCATTCGCATGGGCACTCACATGGGCACTCACATGGGCATTCGCATGGGCATGGACACCACCATCATCACGGCGACGGACACAGCCACTCGCACGCGCCAGCGGAGGTGTCAACGCGCACCGGTTTCTGGGGCCTGTTATCACTCGGCATCTCCGGTGGTATCGTGCCGTGCGTTGACGCGCTTGTGGGCCTGCTCTTTGCCATCAGCCTCAACAAACTCACGTGGGGTATCGTTATCTTGTGTGCGTTTTCGTTAGGGCTCGCCGCCGTGTTAGTCGCCATCGGCGTGTTGATGGTAGTGGCGAAGCCGTTTATTGAGCGATTCACCGGCGAAGGCATCTGGCTCAAACGATTGCCGATTTTCAGTGCCGCTGTCGTGATTATTCTCGGTGCCGTATTGGTATTCAAAGCACTCAGCGATGTGGGCATCCAGATTTAGAGGCTCCAAACATTTCGTGTTTAACGGAAGGGATTTTTGATATGTCGGATACCATTGGAATTTTAAGCCCCGGCGATATGGGGCATACCGTCGGCGATGTCCTGCGTCAAAACGGGGCGCGCGTCATCACCTGTCTGGAGGGGAGAAGTGCTCGCACTCGCGCGCTCGCCGAAAAAGCAGGAATTATTGATGTGCCGACGTATCGGCAACTCGTCACCGAGTCAGACTTGGTGCTTTCCATCATGGTGCCAGCACAGGCGATGTCCGCTGCAGAAGTTGTCGCCGATGCACTGCGCGGGACAGATACGCCGCTGACGTATGCCGATTGCAACGCGATTGCGCCACAAACGGTGCGAGCACTCGGAGAGGTTCTCACATCGGCAGGCGGCACATTTGTGGATGCCTCAATCATCGGCCCGCCGCCGCGAACCGCGGGCGCGACTCGGTTCTATGCCTCAGGACCGGAACTTGAAACGTTTTTGATGCTCAACCGATATGGCTTAGACGTGCGTCCCCTCGGCGACGAAATCGGGCTCGCCTCGGCGATGAAGATGTGTTATGCCTCGTTAACGAAAGGGTTAACTGCACTCTGCACTGAACTCCTGACTGCGGCGGAAGTCTTAGGCGTTTCGGATGCGCTGACAGCGGAGTTTCGGTTAAGTCAATCCGCACTCTTTGAACGGATGGAAAAAGGGTTGCCGAGTATGCCGCCGAAGGCAAAACGGTGGATCGGCGAGATGGAGGAAATCTCGGCAACCTTTGAGCATGTCGGGTTAACTCCGAAAATTCTAGCCGGTGCGGCGGACATGTATCGTCTCGTTGGCGAAACGCCCCTTGCTAACCTGCCGCCGGAAGCACGAGACCGGTTTCCAACGTTGGCTGAGCTCATCGCGATTTTGGCGGGACAGATTCAACCGCGCACATAACCTTCCTGGGCCCGTAGGACGGAGGATAGCCTCTCGTCCTACGGGCTAGCGGCGTTTTCTTCCGCTGCCTCACCTTCCGCCGATTCCATAATCCATTTTTCAAACGCGGCGGTATCCTTGAAAAATGAACGCATCAGCGCAAATTCAGCGGGAGACGCGATGGCGCACCGCAAAAGCCCCTCCGATGCATCGTGCTTCTCTAGACGTTCGCGCCACGCGCGCTGATACACTGCTGTATGCATGGCGGCAAGTTCATCAGGAATTGCACCTGCCTGTATCATTTTCTGGAAAAACAGCGGAAAAGAGATGCCCTTGAGCTCTGTCTGTATGAATTCGGCATAAGGTTTTGCCAGATATTCCTTTCTCAGTTCGCTGTGTTCATCCGTGTTAAGGACGGCGAATCCCTTTTCTGCAATCAGATGCCGCACCTTGAAATAGTAACCGACGAAGATTTGCAACTCTTTCGCCGATGTCTCCGGTGAAAAGGCATCCTTGAACGCGAATAACACAGCGGTTTTGCGCTTCGGTGTCGGCATCTCGGCAACGTAGGCAGGAAAATCGGGATAGTCCTTCCCCACCTGCTCCTTCAGATAAGCGAGATAGCGTGCTGTGGACAAACTTGCATCTACCGGAACGCCGCTTTTCAGCAGTGCCCCGAGCAGTTGTTGTTGCGTCTCGGTTAACGGAGTCCGGGCCAATATCTCTAACGCCGTTTTGCGCTGTGATCCCTTGTCGACGAGTTCTTTCATGTCCTTCACGATGTCGCCGACTGGGGCTTGTTCTTCCGCGTTTGCTAGACAGAGCGGCAGAACGAGAAAAAGGAACAACATCCCGTTCCCGATTCTTGCGAGGATGGTTTGTCTCACGGTTGCACCTCCGTTGGTAAAGGTTGTTCAATGCGCAGCGTTGCTTCGGATGCTGCAGGCGGCTGTTCATCGGCAACCCAAGCCTCTATTTCCGCCGATGAACCGAAGCGTTCCAGCAGCCAATTTGCCGCCTCTTCGTCGGTTTCAAGCAGATGCAAGACTCCTTCATCAGTGCCGTGGGAAGACAGTGTATCTCGGATAGTTGTTATCCGCGATGCCGACATCGGCGCAGGCGCGTCAGGTTGAGATGCCGCGCTCTCCACAGAGGCGGCCGGCGATGTCAACGAAGTTTCTCCCGACACAGCGGGCGCGAAGAGAGACGACATATCTGGTGGAACAGTAAACGGTTCTGCTTCTAATTCGCCAGCGACGAGGATTTGTTCCATCAGCCACCCCATTCCCGTGCTGAGGTCCCCTTTGAAGTAGGCCAGGTCCCATAGTAAAAAATCCTGGTCTTCGTGCACGAGTTCCTCGACAACCGTGAGGACTTCTCGAAAGTCACCAGGGGTCTCAAAGACAATCGCATGAACCTTTGCTGCCATTTCGGGTTCGTAATCCGCCGGATCTCCGCCGGGACCGCGTTCTTGAAATGCCGCTAGTGCGATTTCCCCAATATCGATGCGCTCTACGCCTTGTGCATCGGCGAAAGTATCAAATATCTCCTGTAAGGAGAAATGGATATCCGGTCCGTCGGCAAGCGTTTTCCCTTCAAACCGTTGAACGAGTGACTGGTGGAGCTGCTGTTTAACAGCGTCCATTTTCGCCGTCTGTTCGGCAGTTGGAGCCGGACTCCCTGACTGAGGTGTTTTCACAACTTCCTCAGTGTCGCGCGCAGGGGTTGTGCTGACGGCCGGCTCATCCGTTTGGCGTGTTATGTTCTCTGGCGCAATCGGGGCCTCCGTTTGGGAACGCGACACCATAAAAAGTGCCACGCCAATCAGGCAAACGAGACAGACACCGAGAACCGTCGAAAAAAAACGGGTTTTCATGAGAATCCTCCTTTAGCGTTTGCGGAATTCTTGTTCTATCATCTTCCGCCGTTCTGCCGGCGAAGCGTTACGAAACTTCATGGCTTTGCCCGGGTCCAGTTGAGATTTTCCGGGCTGTCTGTTCGGCTTGTGACTCTCCGCGGCTTTTTCGCCTTCGTTACGCGGTTTGGCATCCACATTTGCGCGCGTCTCAAAACCACGGCGCGAACGTGATTGTGTTAGGAATTGCAGCGAACCTGCCTTCAGTGTTATCGCCTTTCCCGCTTCGTCCAAGACAACTTGTTTCGATTGAATATCCTTCACCGTTGCGTTGCCTACCTTTTCGCCGATGGTGACGAAGTAATAGCGGTTCGCCCGGGTCTCCTGCAAAATCGCCTGCGCTATCGCCGTGTCGGTGTCAACAACGGTGCCGAGCAGCCGATACGACGGTGCCTCATTCGGCTTTCTCCAGCCGAGAGGCCGAAAGAGATTGTTGTCGATGATGACGCGATAAAACGCTTCGTTCTCGCCGAAGTCGGCTTGACGTTGATGCGCGCGGGCTCGTGCGCGTTGTTGCGTCGCAGTTTTTTGATTCGTCGTCCTAGCCTCAGATTGTGTGGCGATGGCATCACCCGCGGGTTTCTCTTGCGCATCAGGGGCTCGGATTGCAAGCACCATAAATAGGCACACCACGCATCCGATGCCCACACTGCAGGTAATCTTCAGCAGTAAGTTCATGCTTAACCTCCTACTAACATTGTCGGACATTTTTTGCAAAGTGCCCCAACTTTTTGACGATATCCGCGCTTTAACACCTATAGACGTGATTTTGAGGCAAAAGGCCCCAAAAAACAGTGAAAAAAAAATGATGCCGAGCCGGAAACCGAAATTTTTCTGCTAAAATCCGGTCGATTTTTTGAAAAATGTGAAGTCTGAGATGCTGCTGACATATTATATCCAATCGCACCTTTTCGTGCATCTTGAAAACGCTTTTGCCCCTTTTGGGGTAATTTCACTGATTCGCGGCGGGAATTTATTGGCATAGAATTTGCACGTATCTTTGCAATAAGTTTTGTAACGACGCGCGTTAAGACGCGCAAATATCTTTTGGAGGACGAAACCATGAGTGCGAAAAGAACTTCAAGCGCGCTGATGACATCACTAGTGCTACACCTCGTCATCGCGCTTATCGCTGGGTTCTACCTCATCAGTCAAACGGACTATTTTGAGGCTGTTTTTGATATTGACTTCCTTGACACGGAGCCGCCGAAACCGCCAAGAGTGCGGGAGATTCTCATCCGAAAACCAATTAGGCCGTCCGCATCGCCGCAGCACACGGTTGTTTCTGAACCTGTTCAGGTGAAACCGCATGTCACGAAGGCATTTGATAAACCTACCGTTTTCCAGCCGCAGCAGGTGCTGGAATTCACAAATGAGGTTGTCAAGGTAGACGCGCCGATGAACCCGAACGTGCCAAGTGTTGTCGTGTCAAATACGCAACCGCAGGTGTGGACGCAGGCAGCACTGCCGGTATCCGATGCGCCCGGGGCGTTAGTTTTCTCATCCCCAGTGGCGACTGCACCTTCCGCAGGGCCCGCCCGTGTGAATAGGGGTGCAGCGGGACATGTCCAACTCAAGGTTACATTTAAGCGGCCGCCGGTACTTGCGATGGTTCAGCACGTCGGTGCTGTGAACAGCGGATTGAATGATGTCGTGAAAAGCATCTCACTCGGCGGTGAGGACGTGCAACCGCTTGAAAGAGGCAACCCGGGTGGAACAGTTGTCGGTAAAGGCCGCGACATCCGCGGTGTTTTCCGTTTTACGCGTATTCGTCACAGCCTTTCCGACTGGTGGGCTGATGCGTCTTCGTTGAACGCCTTGACGAAATGGCTCAACGAACGCACGAAGATCAAGACAGACATGAACGTTGAGGGTGGCGCAGTAAAGTTGACTGATGCCAATCTGTTAAAAATGCCGCTTGCGTTTATGACAGGGCATGATCCTTCGCTTACGCGTTCCCGGAACTTACTCGGCAGACAGTATGGCGGCGGGAAAATGGATAGCCGATTTTCTGAGGCAGAGGCTGCTGGGCTGCGCCGGTATCTTGTCGAGAAAGGCGGGTTCCTCGTCTTTGACGACTGCGGTGTGAACGCGCCCGCGCAGGCGATGGTGCGCCTCTTCCTCGCGCAGATGCGTTATGTCATGCCGGAATACCAGATCGAACGTATCCCGAATCACCACGAGGTTTACAACAACTTCTATGAAATGGGCGGCCCACCGGTTGGCTTTGACATCTTCTGGTGGGGGACGCGCCCGCCGAAACGGAACTACCTTGAAGGTATCTCTGTCGGCGAGAAGTTGTCTGTCATCGTCGTCCGTCGCGACTACATGTGCGCGATGGAGTCGGTGAGCCTTCCGACGCGGAGTGTGCACTATTCGCCGGGTGTGTATCGTTTCATGACGAACGTTGTCGTGTATGCGCTGACACACGGCGGAATTTCGGATTATTCCAATTATGTGCCGGCGGATACGTTGGCGAATAAGGAGCTGCCGACGCGTGCGCCGCAAGCGGCGAAGGTAGGTGGTTTTGAATAGTGAAGGAGACTCGATTCCTCTCTGTAGCCTTCGTGCTGCAGAGGGGAATTTGGTGTCAATTAGGGATATGTCGCGGTTAACCCCTATATAATTCGTTTAAGCATCCAGAAAGTCCTAACAACCGGAGCTCTCGCGCAACATAATCGATGACAGCCTTTTCCAGCGCGAAAGGATAATTGTCTCCGTGCTGCTTGGCAATGCCCGGGCCATATCGTTGCATCATCGCTGCCAGCCGAAGATGCGCTTTTGCCAGACTTTCTTTCTCTATGCCGTTCATTGTTAACGCCGCCTCAATTTCTTTTCGGTGCTCTTGCGGCAAGAAAACGTTGACATTTTTCACGCCTCTATCGCGTTGTTTCCCACCGCCGATAATCAGTACTTCCGTAAGCGACATCACCACAAATGTCGTTCCCATGAACCCCGCGATGTGTTCTTCACGTCCGAGGACTGTAGGCAAAATGGCGAGCAGCCGCCAAAACTCGTTGAAATGCCGCGCTAATTCTGAAGCAACATCTTTCGGTTCGCTGTTTTCCTGTGCATCCTTGAATTGAATGCTTTCTTGAACTGCATACAACAAGCGAACTGCTGTCCGGTCCCGTAAAATCGTTGTCCCAGAATGCACCCAGACATCAAGACGCAGTCCCACCACGGTAATACCGGTTATCATTTGCCCCGGAAATGTCTCCCGAAAAAGGATTAAGGGCTGAATATCGGATAGCCACGATTCAAGGCCTTGCTGGAATACCTCCTCATTCTCTGGCGCAACCAAGAGGTGGATATCGATGTCCGAGTATCTATCAGCGGTGTTTTTCGCGAAGCTTCCTTCAAGCCAAGCTGCTAGCACTCGCGTATCGGAATCGGCTTTGCTTTGGAGGGAATTCAAGTATTCTTGGTGCATTTTTTTTCTCCTAAAAGTTGAATCTGGTGGCATGCCGCCAATCTCCCCATGTTTCATAAGTTCCTCCGTTCTCTTGTAAGAAAGTATACCAAAATGCGCCGTTTAATGCCACAATGCTAGAAAACTGAGGGGGTTTCATAACTCGTTGTTGTCAAAATGGTTTCGTGATACCCTGAACGATTCCGTTTCCGCGGTAGGAGAGCCGTCCTGGTCTCAATGCGAGCGATGCTCCCGTAGGAGAGCCCTCCTGGTCTCCATGCAATTTGTCCTCTGTCCCTCGCCATGCGGCGATCGCGGGGGAAACCCGCTCGGATGCGCGTGTGGCATCCGAGGGCCCCCGCGCTAGGGGAAAAAACGGCCTCCCTTCACCGTAGGGCGAGGGCCTGTCCCTCGCCGTGCCCGGACCCTATAAAAGACCGTAGTTCGGGAGCACCCGGTCTTGAACGGGTCGACGGTAAAAAAACGCCCCGGGTTACCGTAGGGCGAGGGCCTGTCCCTCGCCGTGCCTAGACCTTGGAAAAGACCGTAGTTCGGGAGCGCCCGCTCCCGAACGGGTCAAGATCAGGCGATCTTGACCTACAGAGGGGGCCTGTCTTACCGTAGGGCGGGGGCCTGTCCCTCGCCATGCAACGATCGCGGGGGACAGGCCCCCGCGCTACGGGAAAAAACGGCACTCGTTCTCTTCAGGTCCTTTTTTTATAAAAAAACGCATTTTTCTCCATTTCGAGCGACCGTTTTCGCGTTTTAAACGTCTTATCTTATGAAAAACGACATCGCGGGCGACCGTTTTCCCGTTTCAAACGTCTTATCAAACAAAGAAACGGCGCGCGGAAGTCCCCGATTTTGCTTTCAATCTTGTCTGATGTTGTGATATAATACGCGACACGGACGCGAAAAATAGGAGGATACCCACACGTATGTGCTACAACCCTGATGAGCCTTTCCTCGACAACGGAGAAACATCTGCAACCGATGCCGAACTCGTCGCGCGCAGCCTGACAGGTGATGACGACGCGCTTGTTGAGTTGCTCGTCAAATATGAGGCCCTCGTGCGGGAAGTCAGATGAATCGTCCGATGCGTAGGGCACAGCGTTTTTCGTGCTGCATCCGTTTATCTGCTCCTATCTGTTTTTAGCAGAAACATCGTTCACGTTCGCGCGAAACGTTCGCGTAGACAGAGATAACGTTTATGAACGGCGCGTCATCAAAAGCGCGCAAGGAGAATTTGTAATGAAACCGAAAACGATGGTTATCGCGATTGGCATCCTCATTGCCTTCTGCGCTGGCATCTTCTTTTATGCCGAATGGCAAAAGAAAGCGTTTGATGCATCGCTACCACAACCACCGCCTCCGGAACAGGCGGCTCACGCGGATCCCCACGCCGGCCACAACCACGGCCCAGGCGAACACCACGGCAACATGATTGAGGTTGAATATCTCGAAGCGCCGCCGGAACAGCTGAGCAACGCAGAAATTGCCTCCCTCCACGCAGGGCTCCCACCTTCATCGGTGCAGGAAGACATTCCCGAACGCTATCAGCTGCCAAAAGAGTGGAGAAACGTCTATGCATACGAAGCGGGTAAAGAGAGACAAACCAATCCTGACATACCGCTCACCGAGATGCAAGAGTTTCTCTATCAAGTCACCGTCTATGTGGTTGAAAATCACAACCCGGGACGTCCTATTGCAGAAGTATGGCCCGCCTTCATGGAGGCGGAATTCATCTACAACAGCCTCGCCGAACAGGACCTCGGTTTCTTCCCCGGCGAGTATGGCGGCAGCCGCGTCGAATGGGATTATGAGCAGGTTTGGGGGTTCCCAGAAGTTTACGAACTCGTCCTTAACCATATCAAGGAAGGTTCAAAACCCAATCCGCTCACGTATCTGGTTTACCAAATCGAACTCGGATTAGATTCACCCAATTGGAATGTTATTCCACTACCAGATGGGCGATCCTTCCGAACACGCCGAAACTACTACTATGAGTTCCGGTACCCTGGTGGTGGATACAGTTGTAACTTCGTCAGCAAAGAGAAAGCCGAAAGGGTCGTCGTCGTTGACAATATTTTTGAAACCAGCGACGAAGAGCTTGAACGGATTAGTGGATGGGACTACAACATCAACCCCTTCACCGGGCGGACAATCAAGCGTTACCGCGCGCAGAGTACCCCTGAACCCGATGGAGAGGTTCACGTTTTCTTTCAATAACGGAGGATAATTTTAAAGCATGAAAACGAAACTGATTCTATCCTGGATGCTGCTTGTTATCCTGTTGTGCCCGGCTTCCGAAGGTCGCGAGAAAACAACAGCAGGCACACTCGCTGTGGACCACGTAGTGGACAGAGACGCGTACACTTACAAGACGGTCAACGGCAAAAAGGTAAAACGTGTTAAGACCCAATGCGTTGCCCTCAAGCGCGTCCGGTTCAACACGTCTACAGGTTCGGCGTATGCAGCTAGTAGTGTTTTCGTCGGATTCGTCTTAGAAAACGGCGGGGCTGCTGTAGTAAACGGCTACATCCGAGGCTCCGCTAACCAAGGCGTAACCTATGGCAAGATTAAGGCAAACCCTGTTGTTGAGTCGAAAGATATTCCGGGCAAAAACGACGTACGGAGTAGGTACAAACTCAACCAATGGACGAAGGATAGCCACCCTAAGAAAGGTAGCGATCCCGGCAGACGTGCCCGAAATGACGTTGCCTACGTCGCCTGGAAGTCACACGAAGTGAGAAATTCCCGTATGAACCTCAGACCCTCCCAAAACGGCGTGAGGAACTTTAACATGGAGGACCACGGTAACGCCAAGATAACCATACCGAGTGCTAGACAAGGTAGTTCGAGTTGGCTCAAAGGTGCTTTGAACCCCTTCGCATTTGCTGCAGTGAAGGCAGGAACAAACCAAGGCCACTACATCCCAGAGCTCTCTGTCAGCACCAATGACCCGAAGACTAACAAGAAAGGGGACGGTAGAGGGACGAGGACAGATAACTCAACGGAGAATGTCTCCAACGATGACTACATCGCCCCCGAGTCGTTGCCGACTCCCACAACGAGCCCTATCTGTCTGAATTGCGGAGAAGTCGTGAGCACGGATTCAGAGCACCAGAGGACCTGTGCCGGCTGTGGCACCACCTACTATACGTGCGCTTTACAACGCGTCATCGCCGCCAACAGCGAAGCTGCAGAGACGGATGGATGGGGCAGACACTGGCAGGGCCGTTGTGTTGATTCAACTTCAATCCTCGATCGTTTTGGAAATTCGATAGAAGGATGTGGTGCACTCATTTGGGCATGCAACAATGGCATCCATGGTCTTGATAAGTGTGCCAGTTGTAAAGATTGGAAACGTGACTGTCAAACGCATGTCTGTCCCAATAGTGGCAGCGGTAGTGGCAGCAGTGGCGGTGGTGGCGGCAGCAGCACCCCACCGACAACGACACCCTCGACACCCTCTAGGAGTGATAACGGCCGCAATAGCGGCGACAGCAGCAACCGCGTCCGCTGTGGATACAGCGGATGTAGCCTCGGCGGGTATGCCTCCAGCCGCACCGCGCATCAGAGCACGTGTCCGCGGGGACATGTCTTCTGGACATGTAAAAGAGGTACCGGCTCTGGCAACGATTGGCATGGAAACCGCACCTGTATACGCTCAGGATGTGGTGAAACGTTCACGCGGTGCAGCAATGCACACCGTGGCAATAATCCATGCCGATTTAATGGGGGCGGTTGGCATACCGACTAAACCCGCGCGTCATACACGCGCACAACCCAAAACCTCGCTGTGGATTTTCCGCAGCGGGGTTTCCCCTTTCAAGATAAACCGCATCTTCATCAGCGCATGCCTCGCCCCCCCTCATTGCATCCCTCCTCCAACCCGACAGCGGACAAATTCATCCTGCAAAACTGTCAACGCCGACGCTTAAAAATCTTGACAAAACGCAGAAAAATCGGTATACTAATTGCTATGATGAAACTTTTATCTATCAACGTCTCAAAACCGAAACCTATCCAATACCGTGGCAAAACCGTGATGACAGGGATTTTCAAAGAGCCGGTAACCGGTACCGTCATGCTCCGAGAAACAAACATTGATGGCGATGGACAGGGCGATCTTCGCGTCCACGGCGGCACCTATAAAGCCGTTTATGCTTACCCAAGTGAGCACTACGCACACTGGAAAGAGGTATTGCAGCGAGAGGACTTGTCCCCCGGACAATTTGGCGAGAACCTGACTGTCGAAGGCTTAGTGGAAGACGCTGTCCACATCGGCGATGTTTTTCATATAGGCGGCGCGGCAAAACTGCAAGTCACGCAGCCGCGCGTTCCCTGTTTCAAGTTGGAACACAAAATGGGAACGCCGGGTTTCATAAAACAGTTTTTGGAGAGCCGCCGCGTCGGTTTCTACTTTCGGGTGCTTGCGGAGGGGGACATCACCGCTGGCGATGCTATTCTGCGAATTGAGCGTGCCGCCGAATCGATGAGCGTCACGGAAATCGTGAACCTGCGCTATTTTGATACGGATAACCATGCCAAAATCGCAATAGCGCGAAAACTGCCGGCCCTCTCGCCGAGTTGGAAACGCGATTTTACTCGCATGTTATCGAAAACGAGAGATGGCCGTGTGTAAAGGTGGCTGTCTATGGTTTCCTCCAGACTGCATCCCCCTGTAGTTCAGGATCGCCTGAAGTTCTGGCATATTTGCCAAACGATCCTGAACCGTTCGGGAGCGGGTGCTCCCGAACTACAGCGGTGGGCCCGATGCCTGCCGGTAGGCGGGACATCCTTGTCCCGAAACCGAACCACATTGAGACCGGGAGGTCTCGCCTACCGGGGAAACGGAATCGTTCGGGGTGCCCCGAAATCATTTTGACAACAACGAGTTATGAAATACCCGCAGTAAATTAAACAATGAAAATTTTTAAAGCGACAACCAAACGCGAAACCAGCGAGGCGGCGGCGCACGCTGCACGCACGAAACTCCAAGCGGCAATTGCCGACAATGGATACGCGAACTTCATCGTCGCGACGGGTGCCTCGCAGTTCAATTTCCTCGCCGCGCTCACCGCCGATACCGCCATTGACTGGGACAAGACGACGATGTTCCATCTAGACGAATACATCGGGATTCCAGAGACGCATCCCGCCAGTTTCCGCAAATATCTGCGGGAACGGCTTGTGAATATCGTGCATCCTGGGACGGTGCATTTCCTGAACGGCGAAACAGACAATCCACAAGCGGAGTGCGAACGGCTCAACCAGATCATCGCGCGACACCCGATTGACGTGGCGTTCGTCGGCATCGGCGAAAATGGGCACCTCGCCTTCAACGATCCGCCTGCTGACTTTGAAACCGACGCGCCCTATATTGTCGTCGAATTGGATGAGGCGTGTCGGCTGCAGCAAGTAGGCGAAGGCTGGTTTTCTGGACTTGACGAGGTGCCGGTGCAAGCCATCTCAATGTCTATCCGCCAGATTCTGAAGGCGAAGGCGATTATTTGCACAGTCCCCGATGAACGGAAAGCGATGGCAGTGCGCGATTGCCTCACCGGGGAAATAACGCCGATGCATCCCGCGTCTATCCTGCAGACGCACGCGGATTGCGCGGTATTTTTGGATGCAGGTTCCGCTTCATTACTTGACTGAGGGTTTTTCATAAATCGATGGATTCCGGGTAGGAGAGACCTCCTGGTCTCGATGGCTTCCGGTAGGAGAGACCTCCCGGTCTCGATGCAATAGGGCGGCGCGCCTCCCGGGGCTGCGGCGGCAAAAAGCCCCCTTCATCGTAGGGCGAGGGCCTATCCCTCGCCATGCGTTTGGCTGGCAGACTGCATCACCCCTGTAGGTCAGGATCGCCAGATCCTGACCCGTTTGTGATCAGGCGATCACAAACTACAGAGAGGGGAGAACGAAAAAAAACGTCTCTTGTTCACTTCAGGTCCTAAAGGACTTAAAACGCCACAGTTTGACGATGGAGCTCGCGGGGGACAGGCCCCCGCGCTACGGGAAAATCAAGCCCCGAGGTCTCTCCTACGGGCAAGAAATCGAGACCGGGAGGTCTCTCCTACCGGGCGGGCGCGCCGCCCTATTGCATCGAGACCTGGTGGTCTCTCCTACGGAGAAGACATCAAGACCAGGAGGGCTCTCCTATCGGGAAGGCATTGATATATGAAACACCCTCACTTGACCCAACACGAGCCCGTTAGGCGAGGGTTTCAACTCTATCGGCCCGGGACGGTTTTGATTCGCGCCCACGTGACAGCTAGTTTATCTTGCGGCGCAACATCGAACGGAATCGCGCCGATAGCATAGAGAATCGAACGGTGGATAAGCTCCCAACCGTCATCGGTTACCATGCTCCAGCCGGTTGAGTGGGGCCAGATATTAACGTGGCGTGCTTTCGTTGCGCCTTTCAAGGTTTTCGCGCCTTCTTCGTAAACCGAGAGCGCGACGAAATCGTCCATATCCTCGCGCACAGCGAGGACTTCGATCTCGCCTTCAAAGCCGTTGCACGTCATCAGTTGCGCTGCCGGTTTACTGACGGTAATATCACCCTTGAATCCCTCCGTTATCGGATGCTCGTCGTTGACAATGGTGATTTTGTCACCAGCATCAGAGTTGAAGGTGCCGTCCGGGGCAAATCCCATGTCATCGTAAGTCCAGGTCTCCGCGTTGACGACAGGGACATTGACATCTTTATACGCATCGAGGATATTCGCGCTAGAGGTGGATTCCGAAATAAACACGAGATCGATGCCGTTCAGTTTGACGGGATGCTTCTCCAGATGTTCGTGGGCATTGACGACGTAACCCCACTTTTCTAGGTATTCTATCAGGAGCGCGTCCTTCGGATCTGGCGCGCCGGAGCCGACAAGCACCAGCGTTTCGCCCTCGGCTACTGCCCAGTGAACGGCGCAAAATAGCACCAGTAGTGGTAAAAGAAAATAGCGATACATCGAAGAATTTTCCTCCTTTTCGGTTAAAATACAGTGACGTGCGCGTTGTTCCAACCAACTGCACGTTCCCGAAACTTGAAAAATATTCTATAAAAGTTGACAAAAAATGTCAAGAGGAAAAAGAGGTGGAACAACCAATCCATGGATTAACTGTCCGCGGTGTTACAAAAGATTTTCATCGAACGAAGCGGACAAATCAGGCGGCAAGCCCGCGTTTTTACCAACGGCTACATCAGATTTTTAAGCGGGAGAAAGAGACTATCCGCGCCGTTGACAACATCTCGCTTGAGGTTGGCATCGGCGAGATTTACGGTATTCTCGGGGCTAACGGCTCTGGAAAATCAACGCTGATTCGCTGTATCTCAACGTTACTTCTGCCGGATGCAGGCGACATTCGCGTTTTCGGCGATGACGTTGTTAAGGAGAGCCTGAAGGTGAGACAGGTGATGAACCGCGTTTCCGTTGAGGCTTCTTTTTTCAAACGGCTGTCTTCTGCCGAAAACCTAATTTACGCCGCGCGCCTCTACGGCATCACTGCAGAGACCGCGGAGAAAAGAGCGCGCGAGATTTTAGAACGCCTCGGTTTCAATGCGAATCGGATGAACGAAGAGATGGAGAACCTGTCGCGCGGGATGCAGCAGAAAGTGGCGATTGCGCGTGCATTGCTTACTTCGCCCATGCTTCTGTTGCTTGATGAACCGACAACCGGGTTGGATCCGAAATCCAAACGCGATGTGCAGGCGTTTATTGAGGAAATCCGAAGTGAACGCAACGCTGTCATCGTTCTGACAACGCACGATATGGCGGAGGCGGAACGACTGTGCGACAAAATCGCCATTATTGATAAGGGACGCTTTATCGCCGAAGGCACTGTCAAGGAACTCATCGCTCAAGTGCCTTCGCAGAACGGCGCACCGGCGACGTTGGAAGAGGTCTTCATCGCGCTCACCGGCAAAGAAATCGGAGACGAGGAGGAATGAACCGATGCTGAATCTCGTCCGGGAAACCGTCGTTTCCTACGCCTTCATTGAACGCAATTTTAACCTCGTG
This sequence comes from Candidatus Poribacteria bacterium, assembly GCA_965242965.1. Taxonomy (GTDB): domain Bacteria; phylum Poribacteria; class WGA-4E; order WGA-4E; family WGA-3G; genus AGPOR5. The sequence continues at coordinate 1,666,380 of OZ251518.1, forward strand.
AAGCGGTATCTGAGCTGGGAAATCCTGTTTTTCAGTTACTCTATTGTGAACGCGCTGACTATCGGTTTAATCATGGTAGGACGCGGCACGAGTAAAGATGTGCTTTACCTCCTCATCGGCGCGCTTATCTGGGGATTCTTCTCCGTTATGATGCGCGAAGTCAGCGATGCAATCACGTGGGAACGATGGGAAGGCACGATAGAATACACCTTCATGGCACCCATCCACCGCATCACGCATCTTGTCGGTTCCTGCCTATTCGCAATCCTGTATGGGCTCTTGCGGACAGGGCTCATCTTAGCGATACTGCCGCTCTTCTTCGGTGAGCACATCGACCTAGGACGCGCGAATTGGCTCACGATGGGAGTGATAGTTGCTGTTTCCAGCCTCTCTTTCATTGGGATTGGGCTGATGGCGGCGATTTTTCCGCTGCTATCACCGGAAAAGGGACAGGCAGCGACAGGGATTATCCCGTCCGTGCTGCTGTTAGTCTCCGGCATTTATTACGAGATTGAGGTGCTCCCGGAATGGCTGCAACCGTTTTCGTGGATGTCCCCGGCGACTTACACCCTCAAATCCATTCGTGCGGCGATTCTTGAAAACGCGTCGGTTGCGAGTCAGGCGGGCAATCTGTTGTTGCTGCTGATTATCGGGATAGTGCTGATTCCGGTCGGCTTTTGCGTCTTCCACCTCGGCGAGAAGTATGCCAAGCGCGTGGGTAGGTTGAAACGGAGTGGGTAGGTGAAAAAAAAGGGACGTTTCGTTTTCGGTTTTGGCTGCCGTTTCCCCGGTAGGAGAGACCTCCTGGTCTCGATGCGAGCGATGTCCCCGTAGGAGAGACCTCCTGGTCTCGATGCAATAGGGCGGCAGAAAGCCTCTATCATCGTAGGGCGAGGGCCCTCGGATGCCATACGCGCATCCGAGGGCCCTCGCCATCGCTCGCGCACTCCAACGCTCGCGGGGGACAGGCCCCCGCGCTACGCGAAAAAAACGGCACTTCATCGTAGGGCGAGGGCCTGTCCCTCGCCATGCATTTTGCTGGCAGACCTCCTCACCCCTGTAGGTCAGGATCGCCTGATCCTGACCCGTTTGTGATCAGGCGATCACAAACTACAGAATGAGTGTTGCTATAGACATGTAGGACCTAAAGGACCTAAAACGGCATCTTAACGATGGCAATCGCGGGGGACAGGCCCCCGCGCTACGGTAAAATCAAGACCCGAGGGCTCTCCTACGGTATTGCATCGAGACCAGGAGGGCTCTCCTACCGAACGCCCTATTAGGCACTATCGCCCGCTATCGTTGCCATAGCGGAAGAAAAAAATGATTGACAACCGATTCATCATTTGCTAAACTCTAAAGCACTTAGCCAAACCGACTCAGGAGAGACGAATGAATATCCGCTTTGAAGGAATTTTTACTCCCACGATAACACCACTCGATGCAAAAGAACGCATTGATGAACTCGGATTTACCAAGCAAATTAACCGCCTCATCGGCAACGGTGTTCACGGCATCTATCTCTTAGGCACTTCCGGTGAATTTACCACGCTGACAAACGCGGAACGCGAACGTGCCATTGACATCGCCGTGAAGGTGGTTAACGGCCGCGTGCCGATTGTGAGCGGTGTCATGGACACCAGCACGCAGCGCGTCATCCAAAACATTGAGATTGCGCAAGAACTCGGTGTGGATGCAGTCGCCGCGACACCGGGTTACTATTATCCCTCCACCGACGACGCAGACCTGATTGAATTTTACGAGGCCATCGCCGCCAGCACCGACTTGCCGGTGCTGATTTACAACATCCCGTCTACCGTCAAAACGGCGATTAAACCGCAGCTAGTCGCCGAACTCGCCGACCGGTGCGACAACATCATCGGCATGAAGGATAGTTCCGGAGACTGGACTAACTGCCTTAACCTTCTGGCACTGCTTGGAGACAGAGACGATTTCTCGCTCCTCCTCGGTTCGCATACCGCTTTGGGGGCGGCACTGTTATTCGGTGCCGATGGCGGGGTCGTCTCCATATCAAACGTCGCGCCGAAGCAAGCCGTCGCGCTCTATAACGCCGGGAAGGCACGCGATATTGACGAAGTGCATCGATTGCAAAAATGGCTGCTCCGCCTCAGCAAAATCTACACCTACGGCCAAGGCGTGAGCGGGATGAAGGCGTGCTTGGAAATTCTCGGTGTCTGCCAAGCGCACACGACGAGTCCGCTGCTGCCGGTGAGCGATGTCGCCAAATCAGAAATTCGGGGGCTGCTCACGGAGTTGGGGATTTCCGAATGATTGAGATTCAACCCCTCCGCAAACCAGTCGATGCCACGATAGAGGTGCCGGGCTCTAAAAGTTATACCAACCGCGCGTTGTTAGTCGCCGCGCTGGCGAACGGACGCTCAACGTTAACCGGCGCGCTCTTCAGCGATGACACGCACTATATGTGTAACGCGCTACGAACGCTTGGTGTCCAACTTGAAGCAGAGGAAGCGCAAGCGACTTTCATTGTCAACGGCAACGGCGGAGACATTCCAGTGGAGAGTGCCACATTGGATATCGGAAACTCCGGCACCACGTCGCGCTCCCTTGTCAGTTACGTATCGCTCGGGCACGGCGAATTTGTCATTGATGGCGATGAACCGATGCGGCGCAGTCGTCCTATCTCCGATTTATTGGACGCGCTGACGCAAATCGGCGTTGCCGCGCGCTCGCAATTTGATAACGGACATCTCCCAGTCATCGTGCAGGCAGATGGACTTGAAGGTGGGAAAACCCGACTGGATGCCAGCAAAAGCAGTCAATTCCTAACATCCCTGCTCCTCATCGCGCCTTACGCCAAAAATGATATGGAGATTGAGATTGTCGGCACGCTCAAAACGCCTTATATTGACATTACCACGGCTGTCATGGAGGCGTTCGGCGTAACCGTTGTCCATAACAATTATCGGCATTTCCGCATTGCGGGGCAGCAGTCGTATCAAGCGCGCGAGTATCAGATCGAACCGGATGCCTCCAGTGCCTCCTACTTTTTCGCCGCCGCTGCGATTAGCGGTGGGCGCGTCAAAGTAAAACATCTGCATCTCGCTTCGGCGCAAGGCGATGTCCAATTCGTGCGCGTCTTGGAGAAGATGGGATGTCAGGTGAACGCCGATGCCGATGGAATTGAGGTTATCGGGCCGGAACGTTTGCGCGGCATTGACGTGGATATGAACGCACTCTCTGATACCGCGCTGACCTTGGCGGCCATCGCACCCTTCGCCGATAGCAAAACCGTTATCCGAAACATTGAACATACCCGTTGGCAGGAAACAGACAGGATTCACGCGATGGTGACGGAGTTGCGCAAATTAGGTATCCCGGTGGTGGAGCATCGCGACGGTGTAGAGATTATGCCTGCGCCGATTGTTCCATCGGCAATTGATACTTACGAAGATCACCGCGTGGCGATGGCATTTTCGCTGATTGGGTTGAAAGTCCCTGGAATTCAGATTTGTAATCCGGGGTGTGTAAGTAAAACGTTTCCGCATTTTTTTGAGGTGTTGCAGGGATTATACCGTTAACCGGAGGATTTCTTAGTCAAAGCACATCCCCTTTTTCCGTAGGGCGAGGGCCTGTCCCTCGCTATGCGTTTGGCTGCCAGACCGCCTCACTCCTGTAGTTCAGGATCGCCTGATCCTGACCCGTTCGGGAGCGGGCGCTCCCGAACTACAGAGGTGGGCCTTTTCCCGTAGGGCGAGGGCCTGTCCCTCGCCATGCTGCGGTCCACCGGACGATCGCGGGGGAACCCGCTCGGATGCGCGTGTGGCATCCGAGGCCCCCGCGCTACGATGAAAAACGCCGCCTCTTCACGTAGGGCGAGGGCCTGTCCCTCGCCATCGTTCGCGCTACGAAAAAACACCTATCTTGTTCTCTTAGGTCCGTAGGACCTTAATGTCTATAGCACTCGGCAACCCGAAGAAATTTAAGGTCCTTTAGGTCCTTAATGTGTTTTGCCATGTCTGCGCGGGTTTTTATTAAGGACCTAAAGGACCTTGAAAACGGGATGCCCCGTGCTGCTATAGACATGTAGGACCTAAAGGACCTAAAACGCGACTCTTGACGCTGGACAACGCGGGGGACAGGCCCCCGCGCTACGGTAACACGAGGGTTTCTTTTATGATTAAAACAAAGGAAATTTTAAAATGATCAAGGAAAATACAGTCACGACGAAAGTTCGTGAATTGCTCAGTAAGATGACACACGGCTGGACATTCCGAGAACAGCAGGCGGCGTTCGTAGGTAACCAGCGCACGCCCGACATTATAGCGATGCGGGATGGACGAGAGACAGTTGCCATTGAGGCGAAGGCGCATAACAAGGACATCGCCGATGCGGTGGCCGAACTCCAAACGGATTACTTCGGGCAGCGTTTAAAACCGCAGTATCAACGTGTCTCCCCGACGTTAACGGCAGGACTAGCACTGCGATACCCGAAGGCGGTGCAGGACATTGACGACGACGAGCTGGAGCACGCGCTAGTCCATACAGATGCGATTGACTACTGCGTGATAACGGCGGACGGCGAGGGCAACTTCCCGAAATCGGGATATGCCACAGGTTCACTGCAGGACATCGCAACGGCGTTACACATCGGTGCATCGCCGACGAAAAAGATCGCCGAAGTCGCTGAAGTCTACAGCGCGGGCATGGAGGCGTGGTCTAAGGACATCGAACGCTCGATTCAAGTTCGTCCTGTTATCGGTGACATGCTGGCGGAGATTCTGGGGCAAGAGGCTACCGAAGAAGCTTGTAAAATGGCGTGCATGTTCGTCATCGATGCGTTCATCTTCCAGAATGCTGTTGCTGGGAAAAACGGCTTCGAGGAAGTGCGGGGACTGGAGCATTATGATGACGACGCGCAGATCGACTACAAAGGTATTATCGCTAACTGGGTTCGTATTCTGAAAGTGAACTACGTCCCGATTTTCAACGATGCTGTTGCGATTGTCAAAGTGATGCGCGAGTATGACGTGGCGATGGCGCGGCGTGTGTTAAAAGGCCTGTTGCAAACGGCGAACGAGATCTGCCACTCCCATCTAGCGCAGGTTCAGGAGATTGGGGGCGAGCTGTTCCAGAAGCTCGTCGTAGACCGCGATTACGTAAAGGCGCACTATACACTGCCTGAAAGTGCGGCACTGCTGTCTGCACTGGTTTGCCCCGACATTGATGTCGACAACTTGCCGAAAGTCGCCGACTACGCCTGCGGGACAGGCGCGCTAATTAACGGCGTTTACAAGCGGATTCAGAGTCTCTACGAGCGGAAGACAGGGACGAGTAGTCAGGAAATTCATCGCGTGATGGTTGAAAACAATCTGGGGGCATCCGATATTTATCCACACACGACGCATCTGACGTTCACGGCGATGGCGGCGACGCATCCGACGACAACATTAGGTAAGACCCGGGTCATCACTGCACCCTACGGGATGCTGGACGATGAATCCTACAAAATCGGTTCGCTGGAACTACTGGATACCAAACAGTTGGATCTGCGGACGATGGGGACGCTGGCGGCGCAGATCATCGGTGACGACGACATCGCAACCGTCGACTACAAGCGGGAATTCCCCGATGACGAGATGGATATCGTTATCATGAATCCGCCATTCTCGCGGCCGGGCGCAAATAACGGCAGGAGAAATGCCTACAGCACTTTTCAAAGTTCGTCGCACGAAGACGATGTGCAGGCGGAATTGCAGCGCAGACTGAACAATATGCCTACGCGGTTTTACTCCGCAAAGGCGGGGTTTGCAGCGGCATTCGTCGAAATGGCAGATTGCAAACTGAAAGAAGGCGGGTGCGCAGGTTTCATTCTTCCACAAACAATGATGACAGCTCTTAGTTGGAATACTGTTCGTAACCTGTTTGCAACGGAGTATCATAATGTGCTCGTGGTAACATTGTCTAGCCATCGCGCATTAGATATGGCATTTTCGCACGATACCGGTATGGCGGAGTGCATGGTTGTTGCGACGAAGGGCGTGGATGTTACTGCGTCGATTCCGACCGGTCGCGCGCGTTTTGTCTGCCTGAATTCCCGTCCCGATAGTCTCTTATCGGCGGAGATGATTGCAGGCAAAATCCGTAGTGCAGATGGTAGTCGTCGGTTAGACGGTGCGCCGAATGGCGGCGATGAACTTTACATCGGTGCGGGCAATTTCGGTAGGATGCTGGATGCGCCCATCGGTGAACGTGAGTGGGTTGTCGCCCGTGCGAATTCGCTGTCTCTCCTCCAAACAGCGTATAATCTGAGTGTTGGGCGGTTACATCTACCACAGATGCGCACGGGGCATTCGGTCCCGATAGCGACGATCGGCGATGTGGGTGTGGTTGGTTATGCACATCAGAAAATAAAATCGCCGAAGACAGGGGCATTTGATATGCATCCCCGACAGGCAGCCACACAAGATGGTTACGATGCGCTCTGGCAATCGCATGCGCAGAGCCAACGGGCGATGACAGCACATCCTGATTTCAAAGCCCAAATTCGTATAGGCAAAGAGAAGTCAGCCGATGATGTTTTGAGACGAACGAGTCGAACACATTTTCACATGAATCCCAAATATAGTTCGTCTTCGATGTTGGCATCCTATACCGAGAAGCCTGCAATTGGCGTATGCTCATTAACGGATGTCAAATTGGCGAACCCTACCCATGATTCCGTGTGGACGTTATGGGCAAATTCAACGCTAGGCTTGCTGTGTCATTGGCTGAATGCTGGTAAACAACAAGAAGGCCGGGCCAGATACAATGATAGCCAAATCCAGAATGTCCCGACGCTTGACGTTCGCCAGCTTACTGACAATCAGTTGGCGGCGGCAGATCGGATATTCGCTGACTTAAAGGCAGTGCGGATGCTGCCGTATAACGAGTGTGCATGGGACGAATGGCGGCACGTTCTGGATGCCCGGCTGCTGTCCGAGGTGCTGGGTATCAGTGACAGAGAGATTCATGAGGCGATGCAGAATCTTCGGGAGATGCTTTGCGCCGAGCCTACGATTGCTGGCACGAAGAAGTCTACCTGTGATCTTGAAGCAGAACGCGCAAAGTTCGATCTGGGCGGCTGTCCGGTGGCTGATAAGCAGGCGTTGGATGCGCAGCAAGACCGCCTACGGCAGCGGGGGATTTACCTCCCGTAGCCGTAGCGCAGATCATCAAAACCTCCGCTTTTTCTTTATGATTTCTTCCCGAAATCCTCCAGAAATCGTAAAAATAGTATATTTAACTGAGGGTGTTTCATAAATCGCTCAACGTCGCGGTGACATGCCCCGCGCTACGATGAAAAAAAACGCCGCCCCTTTACGTAGGGCGAGGGCCTGTCCCTCGCCATGCTGCGATCGCGGGGGACAGGCCCCCGCGCTACGGTTAAAAACAGTCCCCTTCATCGTAGGGCTTGGGCCCTCGCATGCCACACGCGCATCCGAGCGGGTTCCCCTCGCCATCGTCCGCGCACTCCAACGATCGCGGGGGACAGGCCCCCGCACTACGATGAAAAAACGGTTCTTAGGTCCGTAGGACCTTAATGTCTATAGCACGTGAGGATGCAAAGAACGCTAAGGTCTGTAAGACCTTAGTGTGTTTTGACGCACTGCGTGGTTTTTATTAAGGACCTAAAGGACCTTGACGTGAGCCGGCACGTTTTTCTATAGACATTAAGGACCTAAAGGACCTAAAACGCCGCTGCTTGCCGATGGCCAACGCGGGGAACAGGCGGGATAATCGAGACCGGGAGGTCTCTCCTACCGGGAAGAAATCGAGACCAGGAGGTCTCGCCTACGGGGACATCACAGGCATTGAGACCAGGAGGTCTCTCCTACGGGTGTGCATCGAAATATGAAACACTCTCAATTAATTTTTTTCGATAAAATTTCGTCAGGAATTCCACGATAGCCTCAGAAGGCATCGTTCACCTCTGTCAATCCCAACTCTGCACTCATCTCTCGCAAGGTTTTCCCGCGCCGCTTTCCTAAAGCCATCAGGCTTTCGATGCGCTTCAGGTTCCTGGCATACAACTCGCTCAGCAACGCCTGATACTCCGCAAGTTCAACATCGGTGATGGTTTCATCCTCGCATTTGCGCCACAACGCCTGATACCGCTGATGCTTTTCGCCCGGCAGACATGAATTTTCGTAGATAGAGGCTAACAGCGCGGTTTCGTCTGGAATGTCCCGCAGCTTCTGCCACTCGGCAAACCGTTCGGTAAACTCCCACAATTCGGTGGGAGATAACTGTCTGACGTTATCAAGCAGGCATTCTACCGTTAATTGCCTCGTTCCTTCGTTGATTGACATCTCTTTCCTCCTATATGGTATTTTGGTTAAATTTCGTGATACCCCGAACGATTCCGTTTCCCCGGTAGGAGAGACCTCCTGGTCTCGATGCACCACCGTAGCGCGGGGGCCTGTCCCCCGCGATCGTTGGATGCCGCGTGCGCGGACGATGGCGAGGGACAGGCCCTCGCCCTACGATAACACGAACCGTTATTTCCCGTAGCGCGGGGGCCTGTCCCCCGCGATCTCCATCGTCCCGATGTGTGTTTCCCCATCTGTAGTTTGTGATCGCCTGATCACAAACAGGTCAGGATCAGGCGATCCTGACCTAATTTATCTCCTTAATGTCAAGTGTTTTTAGCGTGCGGAATTCTCCCAAAACAGCAAGGCCTCCCCCATAAAACAACACCGCCAACGGAATCAACACCCAAACCGACAGCAACCCTCTCATCAAAACTAAACCCACTCCCATCAAAACCGAAAGGACAACCGCCTTGACAATAAATCCCGTTTCGGTAAGTTTGGCAAGCCGCTTTGAGATGTAGCCGAACCCGACGATGAGCAGATACGCCTCGCTAATACACATCGCTATCGCCGCACCGACGTGGCTGAAGCGCGGAATGAGGAACAGATTCAAACCGATGTTCAGCAGTGCCGTTGTCGCCATTAGGAGCGAAAACGCACGGCGTTTATCCGCTGCGCGGAGCACCGTCAGAACCACAGTCGTTAGGAAGATGAGGCCGCCGGAACCTCCGAGCCATCGCAATGCTGCCGCGATGTTATCTACCGTCTCTGCAGTAAACAACGCTGCGGTAATCTCGTGGGAGAGGGTTGTAAGCCCCACGGCGAACGGGATGCCGCTCAGCACCATCCATCGCACGCCGAACGTGTATGCCTTCGGGAAATCACCCGGTGCCTTCTCAAATGCGCGGGAGAGAACGGGAAACATCGCGCCCATCATGAACGCGCCCGGCAGAATTGTGAACGCGTTGACCAGCGTATACGCTAAACCATACCACGAATTCGCCTCCACGCCGTCCGGACTCAGTTTTGACAACAGCACCGCGTCGATGCGAAAGTAGACTAGGTTGAAGAGATTGCCGACTGCGAACGGCAATGCCTGTCGCATCAGCACTGAGATAATCTGCCAGTTCAACTTAAAACGGAGCGGCGTAAATCGGTAACGGGTTACTGCAACGCTCAATAGCAAATTGATGCAACTCGCCGCGAGCATGACTTGACAGATAGTCACCAGTCCATAACCGAGCAAAATCGCGCCGCCGCCGATGAGGACGAAAGCACCGCGTTCTGCCACCACCGTCAGTGCCTCATATTTCATCTGTTCGTGCGCGCGGAAGACGCAACGATACAGTTGCGCGATAGAATTCGCAATCTCTGCCAACCCTAAAAAAACTATCATCTTGACGATGAGCGGGGTGTAGCCGAGTTGCACGCCGCTCATCACCATGATGGCATAAGCGATGAGCGATAGGACTCCGCGCACGAGGAGCGCGTTGCCGAGAAATTGCCGAGTGCGCGGCAAGTCCAGCGTCATCTCCCGGATGAGCGGGTTTTGAAGTCCCAATTCTGTCAAAATTGCGATGAGGTTCGTCAGCGCAATCGCGACGAAGTAGCCGCCGAGCGCGCTTTCGGTAAAATACCGCGGCATCAGCCAGATGGTTATCACTAGCGCGCCGAGTCTACCCAGGAGGTGCGCGCCAAAAAGTGTGGACGTGTTTTGGAATATTTTTGTTGTTCGCATCGGTGGCGTGCTTACGCGATGCAATGCACGCAGTTTGTATGAGGGTGTTTCATATATCGCTCAGCGTCGCGGTGAAACCCGCTCGGATGCGCGTGTGGCATCCGAGGGCCCCGCGCTGCGGTGAAAAAAACGCCGCCCGTTCACGTAGGGCGAGGGCCTGTCCCTCGCCATGTGTTCGGTTGTCAGAGCACATCACCCCTGTAGAGCAGGAGCACCTGCTCCTGATCCGTTCGGGAGCGGGTGCTCCCGAACTACAGAGATGGGCCCTGCGATGCTATTTTTCTACAAAGGCCATCCCCCATGCCGTGCAATTTCCGACTCGATTTCTGTCATCACCGATAGGGTTTCGCGCAGGGCTTGGCAGATAGACTGATAGTGCCGAATATCCTCTGGCTGCAAGATGCGTCCCTTCCGAACTTTCAACCAATTTTGAGCGGGTGGATACGCGCCAATCTGAAATTGCCACACTTCTGGGACGACTCCCTCGAAATACTGATGCCTGTTTATCCAGACCTGGCGCGCCGAATTATCATAGCGAACTTGCCCGACAACGTTGCTACCCACCACATCAAAGCGAGGTTCGTTTTTATCAACCGTGTCCTCTGGGGTTAGGATATGGCAATTGACTAATCGTTTGCCAAGTTGACACAACCCGCGGAAAAGGTTTGGCTGATGTGTAAACGCAACCCGCGGAAAATCGGTTTTGAGGAATTCGGCGTAGCGTTCCCGATAGGTAGGCGCATAAAGCACGGCATAGAGATAGTGTAGGACATCCGCCGCGCCGAAAGTTTCGCGTCCATCGCCACAACCGCATCCGATAAAACGCATGCCGAGGTTTGTCGCGAGTTTTTCGGCAAATCCTTCCGCAAAGTTCGGCTCAGGTTCTTCGCTACCATCAGGGTAACGGTAGAGCGGAAAAAAGTAATGCTGGTCTGCACAGGCCACCATAGTGTTAGCGACAAAGGCATGGCACCAAGGGGTTGCTTGTGGATTTTGACGGACGGTGACGAGTCCAATATTTGTCCTGCCAAAGAAGTGCTGCATGACAGGGACACGCGGACTATTGTGGATGCCCTCGGAGCGGCCTGTCCAATACGTGAATTGGATATCAAAGGCACGGTAACAGACAGGGACAGTGTGCTTTTCCCTATCCGGATGGGCGCGTAAATCCTCTTGTATGCGCTGCACCGATGCATTTTTGGACAACTTAAAGCGGCTGCGCGCCTCAGCCTCTGACAGCGCACAAAATCTATTGACAGTCTGATAGACTTCCTCTCGCGTCCACTGAAATGCCAATCTATTTTTCCCGCTTATGATACCGATGGAGTTAACCGGAAAAATTTCCCTCATGCCGAGCCCCTTCTCATATTCTTCCCGGTAAGTTCCCTCTTTGGGAACGAGGAAATAGTTAGGCGACATCGGAGAAAGTTCACGCCACTTCGTGGTGTGGATATCGTTTTCCGATAACCAGTCTGTTTTGCTGGCGCGGTTCCCCCAAAGATCTGCGTAAAATACGCGGCAAGGCCCTTTCGCGTTTCCTTCCTTCTTGACAAAGAAACCGATTGCAACGCCTTGCTGGATGTCAAACACGTTCTCGTCTTTCCCACCGTCGGGAGTTCTCTCTTTTTTTCGGAGATTCCCGTGTAGATTGAGCAGGTAGATTTCGTCAAACGCGTTCAGCAAACTTTCCCGCATCCCCTTGAAGGTGAGGTTATCAAGGTAGCCGTGGTTGGTAATGCAACCGAGCACGCCATAACCTGTCCGTTCAATATGCCACTGCGCGAACCTGAAAAATTTGACGTAGTCGTCATTGAGCATTTTCGGGTTTCTCTCGTTGAGCGGCTGTCCATCGACTTGGAAGTAGTTCGCTGTCGCAATGTCGCTACCGTCGGAGCCGCGCAGCAAGTTATGAATCCAATCGCTTTTGTTTGCGGAGTTGACAGCGTAAGGCGGGTTGCCGAGGATTACCATCAGTTGATACAACTTCTTAATCTTGATGGCGGCATCGCCTTCCTTCGCGATAGGGTTTTCTTCCGCGAGATAGAGTTGCAAGTCACGTTCATCCAGCGTATTGGTGAGGTAAACGTGCAGCCGTTCGTCTTCCGTAAAGTGGTATCCCATTCCGGCGAGGTGCTGCGTTAAACTGAGGTGACACATCGCATACGGTGCCACCATCAGTTCAAAACCGAATAGGCGCGGCAAGAGATGTTTCCGAACGTAATCAGGCCAGGTTTCCGGCGAATTACCTCGCGAGGTTATGTAGACATTATGCACCTTATCAACGACGTGCCGCAGGAAAGTGCCGGTGCCGGTAGCCGGATCGAGAATTGTTACCCGCGGTTGCGTTCGCGCTGCGCCGCTGTGTTGCGCGACGGTTTCGGTATCGGCGAGCCCATCGGGAATGCCGAAATCTCTCTGCAAAATCTGGTGAACGCTGCGCACAATGTAAGAGACAACAGCATCCGGCGTGTAGTATACCCCGCGCAACTTCTTTTCGTTCGGATTATACGCCTTTAAGAACGTCTCATAAAAATGGATAATGGCATCGCCTTGGGAGACATCCTTCAGGAGGGTGTGGATATCGAGTTCCTCAAGGAATGCCACCAAGTCGTCTACAATCCAGTTCAGGTCTGCGTCAAGCAGGATTTCTTGTGAAAGCAGGTTTGCATCTTCCTGAAGTCCCTTATCGGCACGCGTGAAAATCGCGTGCAGGAACGGGCTCGTTTTCAGGAAACCTTTCACTGCACTCTCACGTGTAAACGGCCCGGTTTTGTGTTCGGCGCGGGCGGCAAACAGGCCATACGTCATCGTTTGTGCTATCATGTCCGCGAATTGTGACGGAGATAACCCTTCAACCAGATGCTCTTTAAACGCCGCGAAGAGTTCGCCGAGTTTTGAGGCATTATCGTTTTCTAGGATACGGCTTATCCCGTAGCGAAGGAGAAGTGCCTTCTGACTCAGCCGTTCCGCCAAGTCTTCCGGGCTAATTACGACGACAGGTTGATAGCCGTAGATGAAGGCGTTCAGCAAATCACTGATGTCGGATGCGTTGTCCGGCAAATACTGGATATGCCGATGCGAGATGTCACCAAGCCGAACGCTTTGATGCTTTTCGCTCTGACGATACAGGCGGAATTCGAGATAATCTGTCAGAATCAGATTCTCTAACCCGTTGCGATATCTTTGGAGCTGCTCCGTTTCCTCAACGCTGTCAAGGTTGGCACCGATATTCTTCGCCTCAATGTAGCCGACCGGCTGCTGATTCTTGAGAATGAGCATGTCCGGTGCGTTGCGGCCGAGATGCGTCGGTTCGTTGATTACCGTATACGCATCGGATTTCAGAAAATCGGTGAGTAATCGCTCAAGATTTGAGCGATACGTATGTTCGGTTGCGCGGCCGCTGTGCCATTTCTGCTCTATTTCTCTGAGATACGCCTTAAACAAGGTAGTTTCCCTCCTCAATAGAGCCCTATTCTAACATAGTTCGGCACTAAAGTCCAATAGTTATCGCCATCGCCATTTTGCAAGCGTTGCGCGCCGAGATGCGCGACTGTCGCCCCGCGAGGCGCATTGAAGATCGCATCGGCGAAGCGGATTTCTTCACCGAGTGCTGTCTGCACCGCGTCCGCGTATCTCTCAAGTCCATCGCCGACGAAGGTGCATTGCAGTAGGCGTGCCCTCCTGTTCTCGCCTTCCGGTAGGAGAGACCTCCCGGTCTCGTTTCTTTCGGGTAGGAGAGACCTCCCGGTCTCGACTCCCCCCGGTAGGAGAGACCTCCTGGTCTCGATTTCCGCAAGAACTGCCTCAATCGGTAAACACCAATCATCGGTGAGGCGTTGCCATTCGTCACCACCGCGGAAGATAGCACCGTAACTCTCATTCCGCCGCGCGTCAAGGATAGGACAGATGAGCCCTTCAGTCCAGCGCAGATTGTAGGCGATTGCCTCCAGCGTTGAAACGCCGATGATGGGTTTGTCAAGCGCGTAACAGAGGGATTTGATTGTTGCAATGCCGATGCGGATGCCGGTGAATGAACCGGGGCCGATGCCGACAGCGCCTCCATCTAATTCTTCAGCCGTGATGTCGCCCCATTTCAGGACGGTGTCAATCGCCGGCATGAGTCGGGAAGAGTGCGCCTTCACGATATTGAGCGTATGTTCGGCGACGAGGGATTCGCCATCAATTAAGGCGACGCTTCCGATGGGGGTTGATGTGTCAATACCTAAGATTTTCATTCCAATTCAACCAATAGTTCTGAATCGTAATTCAGCCTTTGCTCCTGTTCTTGTAGAATTGCTTTTGGCGTGACAGAGGCTTGCACGTCATCGGAAAGTATGACAGGCAAAATTTTGTCCAACGCCGCTTGCAGTTCGCCGGTAAACGGGCGGCACGGAATAGAGAGTTCGTTAAGCACCTGCTCAAATCGCTGATACCCGTTGTCTGCCTGAAGTTCCACCCAGAGGATGTTATCCGCGTCCATCTGGGTTTTGTTTGCTTCAGAGAGTTTATTGGCAACCAGCACACGGCTTCCGCGCGCGTAGACCGCGTCTGCACTTTCGGGATTGCCTCTGCCCATGAGTTTCACTTCGCAGCGATGCCGCGTTCCAGTATCATCAAGCAGATAAAAATCCGCTTCACGCAATGAATCTGGAATCTCGCCCTGGTCGAAGAATTTCCTAGGCACTTGGAAAAGGGCACAAAGCGTTGCCATCAAAGGTTTTTCGACTTGCTTCCCCGCGGTGCTCCACAAGCCGCCGCGAAGTGCAGAACGTTTGACTGCCAGCGTGTTGATGACAACCAAACTCTCGTTAAGAGTCAAGTCAACGCTTACGTGACGCAGTTTTATGGTTAATGTTACGTCAACGTCGTCCTGCCCTGTGAGGCTGTTAATCGCGTCGTAGAGAGCATCGTAGTGTTCCAACGATGCCTCTAGCACGATTTTCTTGCTCGCCGAATTATACATGTTGGAGATAGTTTTCATGTTCATGCCCGAATGAATGGCTACCTCCTCCTTGGTCAGGGACTCATTGCAGAGGAGTTCCTTTCTATACCAATCGGCGGTTACGGCTTCATTATCCAACTTCGCGTGCGCAATGCGTTTGAAAAAATCCACAACGTATTGCAAGAACTCGGCATCGATTAGGGTAATGACTTCCGACCGGTAATCTTCACCCGCGATGAGTTTGCGAATGATATTCTTGATGACGGATCCGGTAACAGTCACGGTTTGTGATTCCTCCGTTCTTCAGTTTTAAGTTCTGCCAAGGACAGGCTCCTTGGCGGCTGTTCGGGTGAAAAGAGGGACACGTCAAGCTGTTGCATCGCGCGCGCCACGTATTCTTCCTCTTTTTCACAGAGGAGAAAATACCTTTCAAGTGCCATCGCTGCTTGTCCAACGGTGCCGCTTCCCCCAAACGGGTCGAACACCAAGTCGCCTTTGAAGGAATAGAATTGGATGACGCGCGCCGCCAACTCAACCGGAAAGACAGCCGGATGCACTTTGTCCGATGAGGGATTGATGTGCCAGACATTTGTCTTTTCATAATCCCCTACGATTCGGCTGGCCTCAATGGTTTCCTCGTCATATTGACGCATGTTCCAATCGAGCAGCTTGTTCGTTTTCTTCCGATAAACCATAACCGATTCGGTGACAGAATTCGCCTTGTAACCGAGCGGTTTGCGGTGTTGAAAGAAACCTCCGTTCCGGTTCTTCGCGGCGTAATCCGGTTTCACCCAAGTGATGTCATCAATAAACTCCCACCCGATTTCGGTGAGGCGCGGGTGGATGTCGTAAGGGATGGCATACCGCGTGCTCGCATGCGCACGACTGATACGCGGCACGATGACAGGGGACGTATTCAATACGAAGAACCGTCCCTCTTTCGTAATCCGATGCGTCTCCGCGAAGACAGTTACGAGAAATTCAAGATACGCCTCGTAACTCTCGAAAATCGTGTAATCGCGCGCATTGTAGTAGGGCGGCGACGTGAAGGTGAGATGCACCGACGCAGTCGGGATTGCTCGCAAAACTTCACTCACATCCGCACAGACAACCACGTTTTTCAGGAAATCGGGACTGAGGGGATGCGGCTGCCGTTGCGCGTTATCCTCAATCCCGCCGCCGGGTGTCAACGCCTGCTTGACGTGTTCGCGGAGCAATTCGTTCGGGTGTTCGCGCAACGGCGTTAAGCACCGCTGAACTTCCGGATGTTCCTTGAAGCAGAGCAAGCCGCGCACCGCCTGCAGGATAATCTTCGGATCTGCGTCTGTCAGGAACTGTTTCAGCACCGGAATCGCCTTCTCGGTTTTGAGCCTGCCGATTGCCGAGACTCCCTCGCGGCGCGCCAGCGTATTTTTCTCGGCACGCGCGAACGCTGACATCGCCTCTAGGAACGTTTCGTCTTTCAGTTTCCCAACGTTTTTCACGGCGAGACAGCGAATCTTCGGGTTTGAATGCGCGAACAACGGCAGAAAAACCTCTCCATCAAACCCTTTTGGCAATCTGCCCAGGTTTTCGAGGGTGAAGAGGAGTGTCTGCTCCGGTGTGTTCGTCGCGAGCACGCGCGCGAAAAATGGCGCGTTCGCCCGCAATTTTTCGTTCTCAATCTGCAATTTCGTTATCATTTTAGACCTTTTTGTCGATTTTTTGACAATTTTTCGCAAAAAAGTGCAATTTAATTTGCATTTTGCTCAAAATTGTGGTATAATTAAAACAATCACATCAATAATGTGGGGGATTAGCTCAGTTGGGAGAGCGCTTGCATGGCATGCAAGAGGTCACCAGTTCAAGTCTGGTATCCTCCACTTCTTCTTTTTGCGCCTTCCTTATCGCCTTCCCATTTTCCAAAGTCCCGCTAAAAAAACGCTTCCTCTTCACGTAGGGCGAGGGCCCTCGGATGCCACACGCGCATCCGAGCGGTTTTCCCTCGCCATGCGTTTTGGTGTCAGCCCGCATCCCCCCTGTAAGTCAGGATCGCCTGATCCTGACCCGTTCGGGAGCGGGCGCTCCCGAACTACAGAGGTGGGCCCGATGCCTACCGGTAGGAGAGACCTCCTGGTCTCGATTAAGCGGCCACGTGTGAGAGCGCGCGGTTTGAAACCGCGTCTACGGTGTTTTTTCTGCGTCCATTTTAATGAGGGTGTTTCATAAATCGCCCAACGTCGCGGGGGACAGGCCCCCGCGCTACGATGAAAAAACGCCTCCCCTTTACGTAGGGCGAGGGCCTGTCCCTCGCCATGCGTTTTGGAGTCAGACTGCATCACCCCCGTAGGTCAGGATCGCCTGATCCTGACCCGTTCGGGTGCAGGCGCTCCCGAACTACAGAGGTGGGCCCGATGCCTTACGGTAGGAGGGACATCCTTGTCCCGATACGGAAAATCAAGACCAGGAGGTCTCTCCTACCGAACACATTGAAATATGAAACATCCTCGTTTTAATAGGTTAACATATCATATCAAAATTGTCAAGAAAAATCCGCTGATAAACAGAGGCATTCTGTCATCCAAAAACTGAAACGTCCTAATAATTCTTGCTTGAAAAAATGAAATAGGGTAAAATACGAATAAACGAAAAGGCTTCTTGCTTTAACCTGCGGACATGTGATAGTATAAATCTCGTGAACTTAAAAACGCTTTTTGCACAACTTCAAGGCAAACGGATTACCATTATCGGGGATATCATCGTTGACGCATATCTCTGGGGGGATGTCAACCGAATTTCTCCGGAGGCACCGGTGCCGGTGTTTGACATCACTTCGGAGGCGACGGGCTGCGGCGGCGCGGCGAACGTCGCACAGAATGTCGTCAGTGTAGGTGGGAGAGCAGAACTCGTCGGGGTTATCGGGAAGGACAGCGCGGGGGAGAAGCTGCGCCGGATGCTCGCTGAGCCGCAAATCGGCGCCACCGGCATCTACACCGACGCGCAGCGGCCTACCAGCACGAAAACCCGCGCTATCGTCAATGAGAATGGGAAAACGAAAAACGGACAGGGACACCATCTGCTCCGCATTGATAAAGAGGCGAAGCATGCAATTTCCCCAAAGTTGCGGCAACACCTGCTGGATGCTGTCACCTCGCGCTTTGCGGAAACGGACGCGATTGTGTTCGCCGATTACGATAAAGGCGTTGTCAGTCCCGAGCTCATCCGCGCTGTCGTCAAGCAGGCATCGCCGTTAGGCATCCCGATTATCGCTGATCCGAAGCAAAAGAACTTCTGGCACTACACCGGTGTGACCGCCATCACTCCGAATCAGAAGGAAGCCGGGAGTGCTGTCAAGAAGAAAATGCGCGATGAAGCGTGTCTCGCCGCCGCAGGCAAGGAGATTTTAGAACGGCTCTCCATCTCTGCTGTCCTGATGACGCGCGATGAGAACGGGATGACGCTCTTCCAACGCAATCGGGTGGAACACCTGCCACCGCAATCGGGCGCGGTTGTTGATGTAACCGGCGCGGGCGACACGGTAACCGCTGTCTTCGCGCTTGCACTCAGCTGCAAACAGTGCGCCGATATGCGAAGTGCCGCCGAGTTATCGAACCTTGCCGCCGGCATCGTCGTCGGGAAAATGGGGTGCGCTACCGTCACGCCGACAGAATTACGAGAGGCAATTGAATCGCGATGAAAACAATTTTCTTGGATAGAGACGGCGTTATCAACAAAACATCGGAAGAATCCCCCTTCGTCCAAAATCCGCCAAACTACGGCTACGTCCGAACGTGGGAAGGGTTTGATTTTCTGCCGAACTCGCGGAAAGCCATCAGAAACTTGACACAAAATGGGTATCGTGTTATTGTGGTTACCAATCAGGCTGGCATCGGGAGAGGGCTCTATACTGAAGATGCCCTGAACGATATCCACCGTCGGATGTGTGCTGAGGTTGCGGCGGCTGGCGGGAAGATTCACGCTGTCTACTATTGTCCGCATCACCCGGACGATGGATGCGAGTGCCGTAAACCGAAGCCGGGGATGTTGCACCGCGCCGCCCGCGAACACGGTATTGATGTATCAAAAACATATTTCATTGGCGATTCACTGGGAGATATTGAGGCAGGACACAGCGCGGGTGCCTCAACGATACTTGTCTTAACCGGGCATGGCCGCGAGAGTTACCGGCGTTATATCCATTCCGAGAACGCAGATGAGAAACCCGACAAAATCTTTACGAACCTCTACGCAGCAGTATGTTGGCTAACGGAAACCGGCGAACGATGAAAAACACGCTTCTTCAGAAAATTGAAACCCGCACCGCTCACGCCGGTGTCATCGGACTCGGCTATGTCGGATTGCCGCTCACGGTGGCCATCGCGAGTGCCGGCTTCCGCGTCACGGGCATTGACATCTGCGAGGAAAAAGTCGCGCGGCTGCAACGCGGCACCTCTGATGTCCCTGGTGTCCCCGAAGAACGCCTCGCCGATTTCATCCGTTCTGGACGCATTCAGGTGACAACGGATTATGCGGTGCTTCGGGAACTAGATACCGTCAATATCTGTGTGCCAACGCCGCTGAACGAGAACCGAACGCCGGACATGCAGTTCATCAACGCCGCCGTTCATCAGATTGCGCAGTCCTTGCATCGCGAGCAGCTCATCCTGCTAGAGAGCACCACTTACCCCGGCACCACCGAAGAAATCGTGTTACCGACGCTTGGGACGAAAGCGCAAGTGGGACGCGATTTTTACCTTGCCTACTCACCCGAACGCATCGAGCCGGGAAACAGCACCTACTTCATGGAGAACACCCCTAAGATTATCGGTGGTATTACGCCGCAATGCACTAAAATCGCGACGGCGTTCTATGCGCAGTTTATTCATAAAACGCACACCGTCTCCTCACCCCGCGCCGCCGAGATGGTAAAATTGTTAGAGAATACCTTCCGGAGTGTCAACATCGGGCTCATCAACGAAATGGCACTCATCTGCGATAAAATGGGGTTGGATGTGTGGGAAATTGTTGATGCCGCCGCAACGAAACCGTTCGGGTTTATGCCGTTTTATCCTGGGCCCGGCTCTGGCGGACATTGCATTCCCGTAGACGCGCAGTATCTCTCTTGGAAGGCGCGCGCCTATCATCATCACGCACGTTTTATTGAACTCGCCAGTGACATTAACGGTGCCATGCCGAAATATGTGCTGGATAAAATCGTCCACGCGCTCAACCTCCAACGGAAACCGCTCAACGGCTCAAAACTCCTCATCTTGGGAATTGCTTACAAAAAAGAGGTAGGCGACATCCGAGAATCCCCTGCAATTGAAGTTATTCGGTTAATTCTTGACAAAAAAGCGGATTTCGTGTATCATGATCCTTACGTATCCAATTTTGTGTTGGATGCGCGCGAAACCTATCATTCTCAACCGCTAACCCCCGCGCTTGTAGCGAATGCAGACGGTGTGGTAATTCTCACAGACCACGGTGGCATCGATTACGAGTGCGTGGTGCGCCACGCGCAAGTCGTGGTGGATACGCGCAACGCGACGCGCGGCATCCAACACGGCCGCGAGAAAATTATCAAAATTTAACGCCTCCCCTTTGGAGGAAACGAACAATGTCAAAGTTGAACCCGAAATTGCAAATACGGCGGGACCAGCTCGCATGGCTCCTCGGCATGCTTTTGGACGAACGCGCCGTTTTCCAACTGGTAACCCTCTCCGGACTCGTGCCAGATCTGGACAAACTCTGCTCATTATCGAAGCGAAAATTGTTGGACAACTTAACCGATGCCTTCTTTGTGGAGGCCACCGTTGAAGAAACAACCTGCGAATTCTTTGCGGAACAAGCCGAGGCGGCGATAGCCCGCGTCGGATACATGGAGGTAGCCGAAATCGAGATGTTTTTTGATACCTCCGAGACCCTCATCGAGGCAGGGGAATTTGCCGAAGTCGTCTGGGCCCTGTTAACCGACGAACGGACAGCTGTCGCCACCCACGGCTATAGCCTCCTGCATGCCTCACACGCCGAAGAGTCCGCGCGTTCCGCAGACCGGGCGGCACTCGAAAATCAACTCGCCGCCGAAGAAATCGAAAAAATCCGAGTCGAATACGCCTACAACCTCGAAATCGCGCAACAGGAGTTTGACAACCAGACCCGGGAGATGGAGCTCCTCCGACGTAAACGGGCTGAACTGCAGGGGCAGTATACGTCACTTGAGAAGAAGCACAAGCAACAAGAGCAACACGTCGCGTTCCTGCTTGCCGAAAACAAGGCGCTGCGGGACAAAGACGAAAGTTATGAAGAAGAACGGAAGCGGTTGAAGATGCTTGAGCAGGAGAACAACATCTTCCGCGAACGCGAAGAGCAGTATGCCGCCATGAACGAGGAACTGCAGCAGCTCAGGCACGAAAACGAGAGCCTCATCGCCGCGCACGCTAACACGGCCGTCCGACTCAAGGAATACGAACGGATTAAGGCGGTAAAAGAAACCTTCGGCGTGGATTTGACGTTAGTAGAAGAAGCCGTTTACAAAGGCAATCAGGGACTGGAGGAACTGCAAACCAGCCTTGACGAGCATTTCAAAGCGTTGCAAAGAAATCAGGAGACCACGCGCAGCACGCTAACACGGATTCGCGACACGCTCACCTATTTGGATACGCCGCCGGACCCTGAGGGCAAGCACGCACTCACACCCCAACAGCCGCGCGTCGGCGTGTTCGTGGATGTCCAGAATATGTTCTATGCCGCGAAGGACCGGTTTGCTCGACGCGTTGACTATATCAAGCTACTCGACCTGATAGTCGGGCCCCGGCACCTAGAGGCGGCGTATGCCTACGTGGTGCAGATACCGGAGATTAACCAGTCCAGTTTCCTGTCGCTGCTGGAGCATAACGGATACACAATCAAGAGCAAGGATTTGCGACTGCGCGGCGACGGTTCAGCGAAAGGCGATTGGGATGTCGGCATCGCCGTTGATGTCGTCTCCATGCTCGGCACACTGGACGTTGTCATCCTCGCGAGTGGCGATGGGGATTTTTGCCCGCTCGCGGAACTCATCAAACAGCAGGACAAACGGGTGGAGGTGGTGGCGTTTGAACACAATACCTCCATGGATTTACAACACATCGCAGACCAGTTCTTCCCCATCGGAAACGAACTGTTGATTTAATTGAGGGTGTTTCATAAATCGCTCAGCGTCGCGGTGATATGCCCCGCGCTACGGTAAAAAAAACGCTGCCCCTTCACGTAGGGCGAGGGCCCTCGCATGCCACACGCGCATGCGAGTGGGTTTCCCTCGCCATGCGTTTGGCTGGCAGAGCGCATCACCCCTGTAGTTCAGGATCGCCTGATCCTGACCCGTTCGGGAGCAGGCGCTCCCGAACTACAGAAGTGGGCCCGATGCATTCCGGTATTCGCCCGCCCTCCAAGGCGGGATAGATTCCGAAACGGGGTTATGAAACACCCGCATTTAATTGAGGTGGCGGTAGGCACGCCTGCCGCCACCGTAACTTCAATCGCAAAAGATTTACGCAGAAGCGATTGCCGTAGGCGCGGTTTCAAACCGCACCTATCCGGGCGAAAACATTGAATGGCGTAAGTCTTGTAGCAAAGGATAATTTATTGATGTATACCTTCATCATCATGTCATCGGGCGGTAAATCCTTCCGCCAGCATCCGATTGGCCCGTGGCACCTATTGCTATTCGCGCTGGTTGGCATCCTCGCCATTGTCGGGACAGTCGGCGGGATAGGCTATGGGCTCCACGAAAAAAACAGAGCCATCGCGGCTGAAAAACAACGCCAAAATTCATTGGAGAAGATCGAACGTTTGGAGCAGGAGAAACTCATCGTTGAAACCGAACTTGAAAACGTTGAAGCGGAGATGAACGAGATCCGCGATATGGCCGTGAAGGTCAAGCAGGGATTAGGGCTCTTCGGGCAAGGCGGCGGCACTTATGAACCGACACCCGACACCCAAACCGAGGCAGGACTTTGGCAACCGGCAAACGCAAACGGCGCGGCCACGGATACCGAAACCCACAACGGAAATTCCGAAACGCAAACCATCACGCTGTCCATCCTGAGACAGGAAGTTCAGCCGCTTTACGATTACGTCGTGGAACACCAAGAACAGGCGAACGGGTATCCTTCGATTCTGCCGGTGCAACTAGAGCAGGGAAATGGAAAGGAGAAGCTAGTTTTCTGGTATTCTTCGCCGTTTGGACAGCGCATTCATCCCTTAACGAAAAAGCGCGAATTTCACAAAGGATTAGACATCAAAACCCGTCCCGGTGTCCCTGTCATCGCCGCCGCTGATGGCACCGTCACCAAAGTGAAACGCGAGGTGTATCTCGGCAAGATGGTAGAGATTAACCATACCGCGCAACGCCTGAAAACCTTGTATGCGCATTTGCAGGGTTACGCCGACGGCCTCAAGGCAGGACAGCAGGTGAAACGCGGGCAGGTTATCGGTTATGTCGGGAATACGGGACGCAGCACCGGCGCGCATCTCCACTACGGTGTTTACGATTCTCGCCAACGCAAATGGGTGAACCCAATTGGCTATATTCTTGACCAGGAACCAGTTTTCAAGCGATAGTGGCATAATTTCGGCGTTGTTTATCTCGCTACCCGGATGCTTGCTCATTTTTCTCGTGAGCGTGGGTATTGCCTTCGCACAATGGCGCACCGCGCCCCATCGAGACCAGGAGGTCTCGCCTACCGGAAGGTTGCATCGAGACCGGGAGGTCTCGCCTACGGGGACATCAGTCGTCTTCGCACAAGGGGCACAATGGCGCGCCGAGCCCACTGAAAACCTGCCGCTTTGCACCGCGAAGAACGAACAACACTTCCCAGTCCTCATCACCGATGGCGCGGACGGCGCAATCGTCGCTTGGAGTGATGCACGCAGCGCGAACCGTGACATCTACGCACAGCGAGTGAACACAAACGGTGAGATGCTCTGGAACCCTGATGGCATCCCTGTTTGCGATACCCCCGCGGCGCAAAGTTGGCCCCTGATCGTCGAAGATGGAGACGATGGGGCGATTATCGTGTGGGGAGATACGCGCTACGGCAACCAAGACATCTACGCGCAACGCATTGACGCAAACGGCGCGAAGATATGGCAACCCGAAGGCATCTCTGTCTGCACCGAACCGTCCTTACAAGACGGCCTCCAAGCCATCGCCGATGGCGAAGGCGGCGTGATTGTCACATGGGAGGACTGGCGAAACGGCAATCAAGATGTCTATGCACAGAAAATTGACGGTGCGGGGAAACCTGTCTGGCAGGAAAACGGCGTGCCTGCCTACAAAGGTGCTGGAGACCAGTACGACCCGGTTTTAATCGCCGATGGCGAAGGCGGCGCGATTTTCGCATGGTGGGACATCAGCACGCCGGATTGGAATATCTTCGCGCAACGTCTGTCTGCAAATGGCACATCGATGTGGGGAGAAGCACTTCCTATTTGCACAGCGATGGGGAATCAGGGAGGCCCGGCTGTCGTTAGCGATGAAAACGGCGGTGCGTTCTTCACCTGGTCAGATTATCGCAACGATCCGAATTTCTACACGAGTGCGCAGTTGTATGCGCAGCATGTCAACGCCGATGGCATTGCACTTTGGGAGCAGGATGGGATTCCTATCAGTGCGTTGGCTGTCAATCAGCAACAGCCTGCCTGTATTCCTGATGGCGCGGGCGGCTTCATCGTCGTTTGGTGGGATGAGCGCGATATCTTCGCCGACATCTATGCGCAACGGATGAACGCCGCTGGAGAAGTGCTGTGGGCAAAAGCGGGAGTCCCTGTTTGCACCGGTGCCGGTGTCCAGCGTGAGCCGCAGCTTGTCTCTGCTGGTGATGGCGGCGCGATTGCCTACTGGCTTGATTACCGCGAAGACTTCGGCGATACAACGGAGGATGCCATTTATGCGCAACGCCTCAGTCCGAACGGCGAGGCGTTGTGGGAGAAAGATGGCGTGCCAGTCTGCACCGCGAAGAGAGAGCAAATCTCACCGCAGGCGGTTGCAGCTGGTGTGGGGAAGGCCATCATCGTTTGGAGTGATGCGCGTGGTGAGGATTATGATATTTATGTGCATCGGGTGCCGTGAAACCTATTTTTCCTGTATCGTAGCGCGGGGGCCTGTCCCCCGCGTTGTCCAGCGTCAAGATGCAGTCTTAGGTCCTTTAGGACCTACATGTCTATAGAAAAACGTGTCGTACCGTTTTTAAGGTCCTTTAGGTCCTTAATAAAAAAGCGCGGCCCTGGTAAAATCTATTAAGGACCTAAAGGACCTTAGGGCTCTTCGTGGGTGTGCGTGCTATAGACATTAAGGTCCTACGGACCTAAATAGTTATCCATTGCAAAATCAGTTTCGTCGTCGCGAGGGGTATAATCCTGAAAATCGTGGAAATCTTGAAAATCCTGCTTCAGCGCGTTGGCATGGCGCGGGACAGGCCCGCGCCCTACGGTGCGGGGGAGCGATTTGAGAATGTGCTATAGACATTCAGGTCCTACGGCCCTAAAGAGCAGGTTTTTACAAAAGCGGTTTCGTCGTCGCGCGGGCCCTAATCCTGAAAATCTTGTGAATCTTGTAAATCCTGCTTCAGCGCGTTGGCATGGCGAGGGACAGGCCCCCGCCCTACGGTAAGTGGGCGCGATTTGGATCTCTGGCGAGGGCCAGGTTATCGCCCGATGGGTGCGCTCCTACATTAAGGTCTTACAGACCTTATGTATTGCCAGTTCTGACGTGCTATAGACATGTAGGTCCTACGGACCTAAAGAGCCGTCCATTGCAAAATCAGTTTCGTCGCCGCGCGGGGTATAATCGTGAAAATCGTGGAAATCGTGAAAATCCTGCTTCAGAGCGTTGGCATGGCGCGGGACAGGCCCGCGCCCTACGGTAAGGGCGCGCGATTTGAGTCTGGCGCGGGACAGGCCCGCGCCCTACGGTGCGCGCGGGCGCGATTTGTCTGACGCGGGACAGGCCCGCGCCAAACGGTTATCAGTTCGACAATTCAGCCAACCGAGTCAAATGCCAATTCGCATCCTCCAATGCCTCATAGACGACACCGCCTTCAACGTTGGCAGGCATCGGAAGGCCCAGCAGATAGCAAAGCGTCGGCGCGACATCGACGACGCGAACTTGCCGCTGTAAAGTAACCCCTGCCCGAACGCCAGCACCCGATAGGATAAACGTTGAATGCTGCCCACCAATGCCGAAACTGACAGAAGGCAACTGCTTCCCATGCGCTCCATCAAATTCTGGCAGCAGCGCGTAGACAACGTCTCCGACGAGCTCGCCGTGTAAATTGAGCATCTCCGCGTCCGCGCGCGTCACGGCTAAGGTGAAGGGATGTCTGCCGGTTTCTGCATCTTGATAAGCGTGGAGCGCGGCGATAATTTCACGTTGCGTCGCCTCATAGGCTTCCGGTACGACGATACCGTTCGGTTCGCGGCCGGCTAAATTGATGAAGATATGCACCAGCCCAACGTTGACAGCGCGGGTTTTGCTCCAGTCGATTTCCCCGTTCTCAGTGCGGACGATGAACCCTGTCTCCTCTAATACCTTCTCAATATCGACAGCGCGAAATTGGTTCGGCGTGCCACCGTGGTCGGAACAGACGAGGATGACGGTGTCTTCATCGGCAAGTTGCATCAACCTGCCTATCATCCTATCGACGGATTCATACGTGCGGCGCAAACCTTCACGACACCGGTGGATGGTTTCCGAGGCGGCACCACTGAGCTCATCCGCTTGGCTGAGGAAAAAATGACTGGCGTAGTCGGGCGCATGCGTCTCTACCATCAGCACATTCCACTCGTCGTCGTTTTTGGCGAGGTGCGTCGCCACATCGGCGAGGCGTTGGTGGTGATACTCCAGCAGCTCAAAATAGGTGTCGTCATCAAGCTGCCCGAGCGCGTCGCGCGCCGGATTCTGAAGGAACGAACCGATTTCTTCGTCGATTGTCGTTGCGACGGCTGAAGGTACCGTGTATCCTTCGCGGGGCCAGATCTGCGGCACGAACAACTCAAACGCGTCAGCGTTCGGTGTCAGCGTGACCAGTTTCATCCGAACGTAGCCTTCCACTTCTGCGCCGTCAATTTCAAATGCGTCTAGCCACCAGTCGCTCCACTCTCCCACGCCGAGTTCCGCAACGACATCGTCACCGGAACGGGTTCGGCAGATGCGAATCGTGTCGTATCCGTTCTCGCCATCGGCGTAGATGAGGCCGTAAAACGGCTTCGGTGTCCCGGTTTTACCGCGGTTCATATTCTCTCTGCCTCGCGCCAGCGGTTGGATGGTTAACTCAACTTCCAGCGCGGGTTCTTGTGAATCTGGCAGTGCATTCCATTTGTCCGCTTCAATAGGCTGAAGCGTCACAGGATCGATGTGCCGAATTTTCTGCAGCGCGCTCGGGTCTAACGTTTCCGGGTCGCGTTGGCCGCCAATGGGACGTGGTGCCCACTTCCCGGCGACGAAAAGGTGATACCCGGCAATCTGATGGTGATTGGATACACCGGGTCCCGTGCCTTCCACCTGAATCCCCGTTGTGACGGTAGGCGGCCAGGACATCTCCCATTTTACCAAAATCGGTTTACCACCGGCGCGTTCAACGAGATTCCACAGGTATTCGGATTGACAGAGGCTGGTGTTGATACCCCACACCGTCTTGTCGAGTTGTTCGCCGAGGGCACGAATGTTAAAATCCATCACTTTGTGCGTGCCGGGCCATGAGCCGGTGGAGAGTGCAGTCCAGCCGGGTGGTGTGAGCGTCGGGAATACGCCTATCATCGGGCGATACACGCCGGTGTTGAGGAGGTGTCCCATATTCGGCGCGTGTCCCCAGTCAATAGAATTTTTGACGAGTTCCATGCTTGCCCCGTCCATGCCGATGATAATGGCGCGTTTCGCGGGTGCAAGGTGTGTCTGTCTTTTCATGTTTTCTCCTTGTATGCCACATTAACCTGGGGGTGTTTCATATATCAATGCCTTCCCCGTAGGAGAGCCCTCCCGGTCTCGATTTCTCCGCCCGGTCTCGATGCAAGCGATGTCCCCGTAAGAGAGACTTGTGAAAAAATGTCACAGTACCGTAGCGCGGGGGCCCTCGGATGCCACACGCGCCTCCGAGCGGGTTTCCTCCGCGAATTTCCGGTAGACCGAAGCACGGCGAGGGACAGGCCCTCGCCCTACGCAGAAGGGGGCGTTTTTCGACCAAGAAACCCTCCCGTTACCGTAGCGCGGGGGCCTGTCCCCCGCGACGTTGAGCGATTTATGAAACACCCTCAGATAAATTAAATTGTCGCGCGGGTTTGCGCGATGTTTCGATAGGCACGCACATCGTCGTTTGGTGTGAGACGCAGTGCCTCATCGTAATCGCGCGTTGCTTCAGCATACTGGTGCATAGCGAAGTTTGCGTGCGCGCGTCCCACATAAGCATCAGCATAATCCGGTTTTCGTGCGAGTGCCGCGTCGTAATCGCGAATTGCATCGGCATAGGCATGCATCTGAAACTTCGTCACGGCGCGGTTGAAATAGCCTTCCACCCGGTCTGGTTGCAGATGGATGGCCTGGTTGTAATCCTGAATCGCGGCCCCGTGGTCCCCCAAGGCGTAATGGATACTCCCGCGGTTGCAATAAGCCTCCGCATAATCTGGTTTCAGGCGGAGAGCCGTGTCGTAAGCCGAAATGGCTTGTTCTCCCAGTCCCTTTTCCCACAGGAAGCCTCCAAGGCCGAAAAAGGCATTAATAGCTACCTCTTCTTCTGTTGGGACGTAAATGTGCCGCTTATTTGCCCCAGTCCTTTCAAGAATTTCTTGGATAATCGGGTCTTGTTCGCGGAGTTCCGGCCAGAGGTCCCTCATTTTGGGGAAGTTTTTATCCTCATAATTCCGAATAAAATCCCCGACACATGCTTCTGCGGCGGCCAAGGGATGCGTTTCATCCTCACCGATGCTCCAGCATAAGTCGTCTATTAAGGCAGAGAGTTGTTCGTATTCAGCCTCCGTTACCGTGACGCAGAGGAGCTCGGCGTTCCGACTCACGAGTTCGGTTAATAGCTCTTGGAGGCTTAGCAGCCACGGAATCGAATCTTCCGGGAAAAGGACTGCCTCAGGACTCTGATTCTCTTCCGGTAGGTTGAGCCGCTGTGGAACAAAGGCATCCGATAAACTTACGCCGGATGAAATGGAAAGCATAGGTAAAGGCAACACATTTTGCGTTGCTTGACTAGGGGTTAACACCGTTTTTATCTCCTCCTCTTGAGCCAAGACTCGTATTCGGGATACGTGAAGACCTTGTAAATGATAACCTTCGGCTACCTACCGCCGGAGAAGAGTCCTCTCCCGATGCCGAACGCCGCATTCAATTCTTCCAAAGTATAGGTATTGATGACATCCTCTTTTGTCAACCAACCGCGGCGCGCCACATTGATGCCGAAATGACGATTCTCTAGGTGCGAAATCGCGTGCGCATCCGTATTGACTGCCAACTGCACTCCCGCACGCTTCGCCTGATGGACAAATTCGGGCCCCAAATCCAAACGACTCGGTGAACCGTTGATTTCCAAAACCGTTCCGTTTTCTGCGGCGGCCGCGATGATTTCCTCAAGATTAAGGGCATACATCGGGCGTTTGCCGAGCAACCTGCCGGTAGGATGCCCGATAATATGGACGAAGGGGTTCTCAATTGCGCGAACGATGCGCCGCGTCATTCGCTCCTCCGAAAGCGTGAAGTGACTGTGAACGCTGGCCACGACGATATCCAGTTTCTCCAAAATCGCCTCCGGAAAATCGAGGTATCCATATTCACGGATATCCACCTCAGAACCTGCAAGCACCGCGATGCCTTCGATTTCCGCATCCAGTTCGCGAATCTGCTCAATCTGGTGCAACAACCGCCCCCTATCTAATCCGTTGGCGATGGAGGAGGAGACAGAATGATCGGTGATGGCGATGTATTCAAACCCCGCCGCTTTCGCCGCTTCTATCATGTCTCGGAGGGTGTTTCTGCCGTCACTCCAGTCGGTGTGCGCGTGAAGATCACCGCGTAAATCGCTGAATGCCACGAGGCGCGGTAAGGTGCCTTCCGCCGCCGCGGTAATCGATTCTGCACCGCCTCGGAGTTCCGGTGGAATGTAGGACAAACCCATTTTTTCATAGATGGATTCCTCTGTATCGGCGGTAGGCGGATATGGCAACGTCTGGAGCGCGGTGAGATGTTCCTCGGTGGCGGTGGTGCGAAAGCGCGTCGCCTCGTATTCGGCAGCGGTGCAGAGATGGAGCGTTCCCAAAAAATCGCGTTCAACGCGGAAATGGATTTGGTTGGCATCCTCGTCCGAAACCGAAGCGTTTTCTCCAAGGCGTGTCAATAGCGATTGTCGGACAGTCCCGATTTCTCCATCGGCTTGGACAACGCAATCGAGGCCGCGGCAAATCTCTTCGCGACGGCGCAGCCCTCCGGTGAATTCGTGGCGTTGGATGCCAGCGTTTTTGAGCATATCTGCAACCCGTTCCGCCATTTTGAGTGCCTCCCGCAGCGGGCGCGTCCCCTGTTGTTCTGCGTGAAACTTCAGGCTTTCGGCAATGAGTTTCAGGGTTCTCTTGCCAATACCCTTCATTCTTCGGAGTTGTCCGCTTTCCAGTGCTTCCCCGAGGTCAGCGAGATTTCGGATGCCGAGTTCGTAATAGAATCTGCCGGCGGTTTTCACGCCGATGCCGCGGATTTTCAACAAATCCAACACTTCTTTCCCCATTTCGGCGGTGAGTTCATCGTAGACTTTGCAGCGTCCGGTTTCAATCATTTCTACCGTTTTGTCTTCAATGGCTTTGCCGATGCCGGGGCGGGCGCGGAATTCTGCCAGTGTGTGCATCTCAGCGAGTTCACGGGGTAAACTGTCGATGATATCGGCGGCGCGTTCGTAAATGCGCGCGCGGAATGCATCGTCACCGCGGATTTGCAAAAGTGTGCCGATGGCTCTGAAGATGGCACTGATGTCACTATTTTTCATTTTTTCTCCTAATAAAGCGAGGGTGTTTCCTAAATCGCTCAACGTCGCGGGGGACAGGCCCCCGCGCTACGGTGAAAAAAACGCCTCTCCTTCACGTAGGGCGAGGGCCCTCGGATGCCACACGCGCATCCGAGCGGGTTCCCCTCGCCATGCGTTTGGCTGGCAGACTGCATCACCTTTGTAGGTCAGGATCGCCTGATCCTGACCCGTTCGGGAGCAGGTGCTCCCGAACTACAGAGGCGGGCATCGCTCGTATTGAGACCGGGAGGGCGCGCCAACGGAGTTATGAAATACCCTCAATAAAGTAGGGGAGCCATCCCTGTCTCGGTTTTCAACATGTCGGGACAAGGATGTCCCTCCTACCGAAGAGGAGGTTGCGCGCCTATTTATCGACGTGTTAATTTTCGGTGTGCGAAAAGCCCGGCAATGATGCCCACTGTTATGCCACCCACAACGATGGCAATAGGTTGATAAATGGGTAGAAAATGCATCGCGCCGAGTTGATATTTGAACATAAGAAACAAGCCGTAAAAAATGCCGAGTCCACCCCCCGTTCCGAGCGCGCCAAGGAAAATCCCATGCGTAAGTAACGGCAAGAGGTGATACCTAGGGAACGCGCCGAGGAGCTCCATGAGCGCGAGTTCCTCGTGACGCGCAGTCATCGTCTTGCCAACGGTGTAACGGATAATCAACCAGCAGACAGCGACAGCGATGGCGATGCCTGCGAACGTTATCCGCTCCGCCTCGCGCAACAAATCGTTCAACACGCCTTGTCCCTTCAGCATGACATCCTCAATCTCGTCATACGCTTTAATCTCCAAAGCGATTTTTTCTAAGTCGTGCTGCGATAAAATTCCTTCGTCAATGTAAATTTCAAGGGAGGCTTGAAAAGGGATGACACCGGGAAAAGCCTCTTTAATGAGTTTGCCTAACGCCTTAAATTCAGTTTCGCCGCGCGCCAATTCTTCCGCCTTGGAGACGTAATGCACAGCGATAATGCGATTGTCCTTCTCAATTTGGCTGACAAACGCGCGTCCTTTCGGTTCGTTTACGGTATCCTTGAGAAATGCGACGAGTGTTGGCTCGTCTTGGGCTAATGCCAGCTGCCGTGCGATGAAAGTGTGGTTGAGCAATAAGAGCGTGAGCAGCACTGTTGTCAACGCGATGCTGAGGAGACTCGTCACATTTGCGATGCCGGTGTGCCGGATATGAGAGAAGGCGTTTTCCAGATGATAGCGCATGTTTTGTCGTAGGTTGTTACGCAAGGCACAACAGAAGAAATGCTGAACCTATACAAAATCAACGAATACTGCCGTCTCTCAGTTCAATGATTCGCTTATTGCATTTTTGCGCGAGCTGTTTGTCGTTCGTTGCGACGAAGATAGTCATGCCTTGGAAGTTCAGGGCATCCAAGAGTGTCATCATCTCAAGCGAGAGACGTGCGTCTAAATCCCCTGTCGGCGCATCGGCGAGCAGTAACAGCGGCCGGTTGATAACGGCGCGCGCGATAGCCAGCCGCTGCCGTTCGTTACCGGATATGTCTGCAGGACGCGCGTCTTTGTGGTGTGCAAGCCCCATCTGATGGAGGAGTTTGTTGACATTTTCTCGCAGCGTCGCCGGCTTCGCGCCTATCAGTTTCTGCGGAAGGGCCAGATTTTGCTGAACGGTTTTGTGCGGCACAAACTTGAAGTCCTGAAAAACAAGCCCGATTTTCTGACGAAAATACGGAAGACTCAGCCGCGTCAATTCCGACAGTTGTTGCCCGAGAACGCTCATGTCACCGGACATCGGCATCAAATCTCGATATAACAGCCGGAGTAACGTTGTCTTCCCGGCACCACTCGGGCCGACGAGAAAGGCGAACTCGCCGCGTTCTACGCGAAAACTCACCTTCTCAAGCACACTGAGCTCACCATAACTGAAACTGACTTGGTGGACTTGAATCATTTTCCCTCTGGCATTACGCAGAATGTTTCAGGCAAGCGCGGTTTCAAACCGCGCCTACCGGAGCGGTGTTGCATGCCTGCTCCTATTCGTTGGTATAGCCACACTCTTTTGAGTTGCAGGCGATGTGCGTCGTCACCTCTTGGCTCCCCCTCACCTTTCGAGTTTTCTCAAGGAGAAACGGCGCGCCGCAGTCAGGACAGGGATTCGGCACCGGTTTATCCCACGTCGAAAATTCGCACTTGGGATAGTTGCTGCAGCCGTAGAAGATTTTGCCACGGCGCGTGCGGCGTTCACCGAGGTAGCCGTCGCAGTCTTTCTCCGGGCAATCGATGCCCATCGGGAGCGGCTTCGCGTTTTTGCACTTCGGATACCCGCTACACGATAAAAACTTGGCACCCGCGCGGCTCATTTTGATTACCATCGGTGCCCCGCACTTTTCGCACTTCCTATCGGTGGGTTCCGGTTCGGCGGACACGATATCATCGCCGTTCAAACGTTTGATGTTCTGGCATTCCGGATAGTTTGCACAGCCGAGGAACCGTCCGTAACGTCCCCACTTGACAATCATCTTGCCGCCGCACTTCTCGCACGTCTCCTCCGACTCAGTCTCCATCGCCTTGCGCGCCTCATACATTTTATCGGGTGCTTCTTTCAGTGCGGTTTGGAACGGCGGATAGAACTCGCTTAACGTCCGCACCCATTCCACCTTGCCATCAGCAACGGTATCCAATTGCTCCTCCATCTTCGCCGTGAATTCCACATCAACGATGTTCGGAAAGCCGTGGATGAGGAGTTGATTGACAAGTCTTCCGATGTCTGTCGGTAGCAAGCGTCCCCTGTCCTTCTCCGCATAGCCTCTGTCTTGGATAGTAGAGAGG
The DNA here is from genome assembly GCA_965242965.1 of Candidatus Poribacteria bacterium. Lineage (GTDB taxonomy): Bacteria > Poribacteria > WGA-4E > WGA-4E > WGA-3G > AGPOR5. Next base: position 1,700,207 of record OZ251518.1, read on the forward strand.
ATTGTCGCGTAGGTGCTTGGGCGGCCGATTTCCTTCGCCTCTAACGCCTTGACGAGCGTGGCCTCGTTGTAACGGGGCGGCGGTTGCGTGAAGTGTTGCTTCGGCTCCAATTTGTGAAGCGCAAGCCGTTCCCCCTCTTTAACAGCGGGCAGCGTGGTATCTTCCTCCGAATCGCTATCGCTGTCTGTCGGGACATCGTCTTGTCCCTCCATATAGATAGTGCGGAAACCCTTAAACTTGATAACGGAACCAGTCGCCCGGAAGAGATACTGCCCGGCTTTGATGTCAATAGTTGTTGCATCAAGCACAGCAGGTTTCATCTGGCACGCGATGAACCGCTTCCAGATGAGTTCGTAGAGGCGATATTGTTCATCGCTGAGATACGGCTCCACTTCTGCGGGTGTGCGCAACGGAACACTCGGCCGCACTGCTTCGTGCGCGTCTTGCGCGCCCTTTTTGCTCCGATACTGCACCGCGCGCGCCGGCAGATATTCCGCGCCGTAAGTGGTTTTGATGAACGCGCGCGCTGAGGTGAGCGCATCTTGTGCGAGGCGCGTGGAATCTGTGCGCATATAGGTGATGAGCCCTACCGAACCTTCACTGCCGAGCTCCACCCCTTCATAGAGTTGCTGCGCGATGCGCATCGTCCTTTTCGCCGTAAATCGGAGTTTTCGGGATGCCTCCTGCTGCAAACTACTCGTAATAAAGGGTGGCACAGGACGTTGTTTCCGCTCCTTTTTCACCACCTTTTCGACGATGTAGGTTTGCGTCTCTGCATCGGCGGCGAGTTCCTTCGCCCTGGCCTCATCAATGAGAAAGCCGTAGTTGTTAATCTGCCCCTTCTCTTTCCCGATGCGGTGCAGTTTGGCAAGGAAGCGCGAGCGCGACGACGGGCCCGCAGTTGGTGATAACGTCGCAGTGAGCGTCCAATATTCCTGTGGTTTGAACGCCTCGATTTCTGCTTCGCGCGTGCAGATGAGACGCACGGCAACAGATTGCACCCGGCCGGCACTCAACCCCGGTTTGACGCTCCGCCACAGAATAGGGCTAATCTGGTATCCGACGAGTCTATCCAAGACACGCCGGGCTTGTTGTGCATCAACGAGTGCCATGTTAATCTGCCCTGGATGCTGAATCGCCTCCAAGATAGCACCTTTCGTAACCTCGTTATACACGATGCGATAGATAGGTTTCTTCGCCTTTTTGAGCTCCTCAGCGAGGTGCCAACAAATGGCTTCACCCTCCCGGTCCGGGTCCGCGGCGAGGTAGATGGTATCCACCTTCTTCGCTGATTCTGTCAGTGCCTTGATAACCTTTCCCTTGCCGCGGATGAGGACATACTTGGGGGCGAAGGCGTTCTCAATATCAACACCGAGCTCCTTTTTCGGCAAATCGCGGATATGCCCGACGGAGGATTCAACGAGGTAATCCCTACCCAGAATCTTTTTGATGGTTTTCGCTTTCGCCGGCGATTCCACAACGACGAGTGATTTCGGCATGTTCTATTCCTATTTTGCTTTTTTGAAATATTAACGCTTATTTTTCATTAAAGACTACAAAAAATCAGCCCGCGAATTCAATCAAATCTGTCACCATGTGCCGCATTTCCGCGCGATGAACGATGGCATCGATGAATCCGTGTTCCAATAACGACTCGGCTTTCTGAAAGTCTTCGGGAAGTTCTTCGCGTAGACTCGCGACGGCTAGCGGGCCTGCGAATCCAATGCGCGCACCGGGTTCGGCGATAATCACATCTCCGAGGGAGGTGTAACTCGCCGTCGCGCCGCCAAACGTCGGATCGGTGACGACAGAGATGTAAAAAACCCCCTCTTTGGCGTATGTCGCACACGCAGCCGCTGTCTTCGCCATTTGCATCAATGCCAGCGTGCCTTCCTGCATCCGCATCCCGCCGCTCACGGAGACAATCACCAGCGGCAGCCTGTTTTCAAGGGCACGTTCGATGCATCGCGTCACCTTTTCGCCGATGACAGAACCGCACGTTCCGCCGATAAACCCGACATCCCCGATGGCAATGGCAGTCGGATATCCGCCGATAGTGGCGATACCGGAGAGCATCTCAGACCTGAGCCCTGTTTTCGCAATGTCTCGCGCTAGTTTTTGCGGATATTCCGGGAATTCCAACGAATCAATGGAATATAAATCCGCGTCGTGTTCCTTAAAACTGCCCGCGTCAATGAGGAGCTCAAGCCGTTCGTGAGCCGTCAGATAGTGGTGATGTCCGCAGTTATCGCACACTTTCAGATTTTTAACGAATGTTTCCGCATCGTTCTCCGCGTTGCAATTTCTGCAGACAACTGTTTTGATAGGTTCGCGCATATTTTTATCAATTATACTGAGGGTGTTTCATATATCAATACCTTACGATAAAAAACGCTATCCCTTACCGTAGGGCGAGGGCCTGTCCCTCGCCAGCGTCCGCGCGCCAGGCCTGTAAGTCAAGATCGCCTAATCTTGACCCGTTTGTGATCAGGCGATCACAAACTACAGACAGGGAAACACACATCAGGACGATGGACAACGCGGGGACAGACCCCCGCCCTACGGGAAAATCGAGATATGAAACACCCTCAATTATACTCTTCGGTGTGAGAATTTGTCAAGCAAATTAGTTTTTCCCTTCTGTCGTTTGCAATTGCCGGAAGGTTCGGAAACTCTTGTCCTACAAGGCGGGGCACGCCTCTGTAGTTCGGGAGCGCCTGCTCCCGAAACGGGCATAGGAGCTCTTGTCCTACAGGACGGAACACATTGGTAGAGTTTAGATGATAAGGGCGGATAGAAACATCCGCCCTGACAACTTCTGAACCGTTTACCGGGACGTTTTGATGCGGCCCCAGGTAGTTGAGAGTTTACCTCTCGGGTCAACAGCGAGAGCCTCTTTCGCACCTTGTTCCATGAAGGTGTTAATATCATCTTCGCTGAGGGCGCGGTTCCAAAGGCGCACCTCATCAATAATGCCGGCGAAGATATAGTTCTCGCGTTCGCAATCCTGTCCGATGCGCCACGGGTCTTCGTTAGCACCGAGTTTTCCCGGCACCGCATCATCGACCACGGCATCGCCATCAATATAGATGACTCCCTCTTTACCATCGTTGGTAAAAGCGACATGCACCCACTTTTCGGTATCCGGCAAATCGGTGGCGATGTCGGCGCGGCCGCCTTCGGTTTCAAAACGGAGTTTGAAAGTGCCGGCTTCGCTGAAAAGCCCGTATTGCACGCGGCCGCCGCATCCGCCGTGGACAGATTTGCCGACAATTTGGCGCGTGCCGTTCCAATGTTCGGCGTTAATCCACGCCATGAACGTGCATTCGTCGACGTTCAGTTTCGGGGTGCTTTCAACGGTAACGAACGTGCCGCTGCCCTCACCGCCGAATTCAAGTGCCTTTTCAAACTTGCCGTCCACCCAGACAGGGCTCTCGATTTCGCCATCGTGCCCGTTGCCGCTAAGGTCTTCGGCGACAGCACCTTTGCCTTCATCGTAGGCGTGGTAGAGGACAAGCCCGTCCGTAAATTCCTCCGCCGTTGTGAACGGAGACATCGCCAGAAATAGCGCGATGCAAACACAGATAACCAGTTTCATCATGAGAATTTCCTCCTTATGAGTTAAAGATGAGAAAATTCTATCACTTTTCGTAAAATCTGTCAAGCGGAAATTTTGTCCAGATTAACGAACTTCTGATGAATCGGTTCTGAGTTTATCCTTAAAATCCTTTGTGAACTTCCGCATTTTCGGATGAATCACAAACTGGCAATACGGCTGATAGGGATTGTTCAGGAAATAGTTGTGGTGGTAATCCTCCGCCGGATAGAAGGTTGCCGCCGCCGTTATCTCGGTGACGATGGGCGCGTCCCAGGTATCGGAGTTATCCATTTCGCTCTTGGACTGCTCGGCGATGTGCCGTTGTGCCTCATCGTGGTAGAAAATCGCTGAGCGATACTGCGTCCCGTGGTCTGCCCCTTGCTGGTTTAATGTCGTCGGATCATGTGTGTGCCAGAAAACGTCTAGCAATTCCGCGAAGGTGATAACACTCGGGCCGAAGCGGATCTGGACGACTTCCGCATGTCCTGTCATCCCCGTGCAAATCTCTTGATAAGTCGGGTTGTCGGTGGTGCCGCCGGTGTAGCCGGAGACAACTTCGTGAACGCCTTCTAGTTGCTGAAAAACTGCCTCAACGCACCAAAAACAGCCTGCGCCAAAGGTTGCGGTTGCTAATTGCATTTTTCTTTTTGCGGTTATCGCACGGTGGCGAATGCCGCGCCTCCTTGAATTTGGTTTGCAAAAATCAGGAAACTCTGGTATGCTATTTCAAAATGATAACATGTCCAATAAAACAATGTCAAATAAAATTGAAAATCAAAACCGTGTAGGAGAGACCTCCTGGTCTCGATTTCCCGGTAGGAGAGACCTCCTGGTCTTGATGCAATTTGTCCCTTGTCCCTCGCTACGGTGAAAAAACGATCCCCTCTCCGTAGGGCGAGGGCCTGTCCCTCGCCGTGCCCAGACCTTGGAAAAAACCGTAGTTCGGGTGCGCCTGCACTCGAACGGGTCAAGAGCGGGCGCTCTTGCCCTACAGAGTGGGGTGCCCCGTCTTACCGTAGGGCTTGGGCCCTCGCATGCCACACGCGCATGCGAGAGGGTTCCCCTCGCCGTGCCCAGACTCCTTGAATTTGGTTTGCAAAAATCAGGAAATTCTGGTATACTAGGGGAAATCGAGACCAGGAGGTCTCTCCTACCGCACCCTCTTGGTAGGAGGGACAGCCTTGTCCCGATTACGGTATTGCATCGAGACCAGGAGGTCTCTCCTACCGGGAAATCGAGACCAGGAGGTCTCTCCTACTGATTCTTATGAAATACCGATTTTGGGTACCGAGGTTTCTCCTCCTATTTTTGCTTTTATGTGTGTCGGCGTGTCATTCGCCAACGCGCCAAGCGAAGATGCTTGTCGCGCAGCTAGGTGACACGAATGCGGAACGCCGTGCGCAAGCCGCCAAGGCACTCGTGACGATGGGCCCCGCCGCGATTGACGCGCTCGTCTGGGGAATCTCTCAGGAAAATCCGCCGCGGATTCGGGAGAAGGCGGTCTGGACGTTGAGCGATATTGCAACGCCTTCTGCTCGTGTCGTGCCTGCGCTAATCTCCGTGCTGTCCGATCCGGACGAGAACGTGCGCGTCGCCGGTTCGATCGCGCTACCGCAACTTGGAGAACCTGCCGTGCCGTTCCTGCTTGAGGCATTGGCTGCAGAATCAATAGAGACTCGGCTTCATGTGGCGTATGCCCTCGGCGAGATAGGCAAGCAGCTTGATGGCGAGTCGCCCCTACCCGACATTGTCAGTGCCCTGATTGATTCTCTCACCGATCCGGAGTGGAACGTCCGCAGGCTTGTGGTTCGCGCGCTTGCCACTATCGGCGCGCCAGCCGTTCCCGCGCTCACGGAGGCACTCAACGGAGTGGACAAGGAGCTTCGCGGGATGGCAGAACGCGCTTTGAACGACATCGGGACACCTGCAGCGCGCCAAGCAATTGAGGCGGCGAAGAAACGTTCCGCGGCAGAGTAACGCAGTGCTACAAAAACATCGGCTTCGGGCTGTCTGGCTTCAGGCATTCATCCCAATAAGTGGCAGCATACTGCTGCACTGCCTCCGGCTGTTTGGCTTCAGCGAGATAAGCCGCGATCCAGTCCAGCAGGCGTTGGCGGAGCGGTAACAAGATTTCGCCATCCTCATAAGCCATCGCGATGAAATCTGCGTAGGTGTGCATGTTAATCTGAAAATCAATTCGCCGATGGAGCGTCAGATTCACCATCAACCCGAGGGTGAGGTATTCAATCGGATTCGCGATGGAGCTCAGCGGCGGCGTGAGTTTCAAGATGTTATCCAACGGCAAAGCCTTGACATACCGCAGCCGATTCTCAATCCCGCTCAATTGCCTGTTGATGATTTCTGTGTCTGTCAGGCGAAAGAGCGGTTGCGCTGGAAACGCCTCACGTATCGTCACCTGCGAGGTGCGAATGGTGGTGTGATATATCGTGACAGCCTCCAAAAAATCTTGTTCGGCCGCGTTGTAAATCCGAATCTCTGAAGTGCCTGGCGGTTCACCCGGAATAGGGGGAAGAATCGTGCCTTTTTCCAAGAGTTTGTGTGCCCTGTCCAACAATTCGCGGGTCAGCGTGTTCCCAATCTGGAAAAATTTGACAGCGCGATTCCTGAGTATCAACCGCACTGCCTTGTCAAGATTCCCTTGGCTGCCGTATTCAAGTCCCAGGCTTGTGAGCGTGAACGCGTTTTGAACGTGTCTCCGGAGTTGCGATTCATCGGCAAGATCATTCGTCTTCATCAGGATGAGTTTGTGCGCAATCGCGGCGATGTTCTGGTAGAGCGCGTCCGCTTCCTCCGTAGAGAATTTTCCCTGCGCGTCGCCGTGTGCGAGTGCTTGCGCGAGGAACAGATGCTCGCTGAGCGTTGGCACGGCGACGAGTGCTGCCCTATTCGTCGTCATCATAATAGTAGTAGGAATCCTCCTCCTCGTCTTCCCGAAGGTCAAGGGCATCCAAATCTACCCCCTGGCTCAGGTCTGCCTCGGTGACATCGATGCCCGCTTCTCTGTCGCGTTCTACCACCCGTTCGTCTCTGGCTGCTTGGGCATCGGCTTCGGAGACGGCATGGAAATCCTCAATATTGCCTTCTTCGCCAATGGCAGAGATTTCGCGAAGCAATTGCGCGAAGATATCGGCATCTGCCTCCCAGACGGCATCGACAACGGCGCGAGCGCGTTCATCGGCATAGTTAATCGCGGGGGAACCCGGGTCTAAGAGTCCGGCTTCCAGGAACATCGCGCCGAAACCATCGCTTAAGCTGACTCTGTCATTGAGCAATTGCGCGATGAGCCGAACGTCTATCTCGGACAATAACCGCCCCAGGTCATCCCGTTCGCATTCGGAGAGTTCAAATAGCCAGAGTTCAAGTGAATTCTCGTCTAATTTTCCATCGCGCCAGATTGCCGTGTCCATGAGTCTCTCGAACTGTTCATTCGAGAGACAGGGTAGCAACCCGGCCGCGAGCCCCGTGCCGAGCATCGTGTCGAGGACCTGGAGCACCTCCTCTGCCGGGCTTTCTTGGATGAGTTCCGTGCAATCCGGCACGAGATAATAGAGTTGTTCCCGCTCCTTCGGGTCGCGAGTGGCGCGAATAATCTCAAGTTGCTGCTGTTTGCCGTAACTTTGGAACAGCTGTTCTGCTTCGCGCGTCGGCAATGTCAGCAGTTTGCCGCTTTCAACGTGCGGGACTATCGTCTTTGGATTATTCATGAGCAAACCCCTCCATTAGTTAATTGGTGTGGTCCCCTTGATTTTTCGGGCGGCAACCATAGACAGCCGCCCTGACACATCCGTGGAATTTAGAAACTCGTCCTGACGAAGTTGAGGTTTTTCTCCGCCGACGCAACCGGTGCATCTTTCCCTGGTGTTTCAAGCACGAACCAACTGTCATAACCGATGGCATGCACCGCATCAAAAACAGCGGGGAAATCGACATCGCCTTCGCCTGCGTGGTTGCCGCCGGTGTCTTTAATGTGCATCTGCGTAATCGCGCTCCCCAACTCTCGGATTTCGGCGGGGGCATCGTAGCCGAATCCGGTCGCGTTGCCCATGTCGTAATAGACACCGACAGCCGAGGAGCCAACGCCATCAATAATCTGGAGGTGCTGCTCGGCACTCAGCGTGGATTCAAGCGCGAGCGATACGCCCTGTTTTTCGGCGGTTTCCGCGGCGGCTTTCAAACCGTCAAGGAAGCGCGGGGCAGCGATGTGCTCCGCCTGAATCTGGCCGTTTCCAAAAAAGGGCACAAGGATAACCTTCGCGCCCAATTGCGGGCAAGTTTCTGCCAGATATTGCAGTTTCGCAATCCCTTCGCTCCGCGTGCTATCGGTGGGATGCATGAACGAATAGGCGGTGAATCCACCCGGCGACAGCGACGATACCTCAATGCCAGCGGCATCGGCAAGGCTGTTCACTTTATCAATGCCGTCCGCTTGCCAGAGGGGGTGTTCGCGGTAGTTGACTCCCATGCACAACTCAATGCCGTCAAATCCGATGTCTTTCGCTTTCTGAAACGAGTCTTCAAAGGCAACGGGCAACATCCCGTCTCGAATACCGACTTTCATATCTTTCTCCTTTGCAAACATTTCTGTTAACATTGCATTATACCACAAATTTAAGGCGATTGCAAATTTTGACAGACTCCCCGCTCAATGTCTTCCCTGTAGGAGGGACATCCTTGTCCCGATTACGGTATTGCATCGAGACCGGGAGGTCTCCCCTACGCGTCTGGGTAGGAGGGACATCCTTGTCCCGATTACGGTATTGCATCGAGACCGGGAGGTCTCCCCTACGCGTCTGGGTAGGAGGGACATCCTTGTCCCGATTTGGCTATTGCATCGAGACCGGGAGGTCTCTCCTACGGTGGCATCGCTTGTATTGAGACACCGATTTATGAAACACCCTCAGGGTAATCTTAAGGATACCACACCTTGTCTCGAAATGCAAATCTTTTTTCGAGCTCGGCGCAGTGCATAGAACAGCACATCTTCGCGCAAAGGCTCGCCTACCGGGGCGAACGGCATCGCGCTGATCTGACTTATGCGCGTCCGTAAACCGGGATAGCGGCACCATTAATCACCGCCGCATCGTCAGAGGTAAGAAAACATATCACCTTAGCGATGTCAGCAGGAGATACCCAGCGTTTGTAATCTTCGTCCGGCATCGATTCGCGGTTCGCTGGCGTATCGATAACGCTCGGCATGATGGCGTTGACGTTCACACCGGCATCCATCACTTCGGCGGCGAGCGATTCAGTCAGCGTTCGGACACCGCCTTTAGAGACGCAATAGGCACTCATCCCCGCCTCGCCTTTTAAACCTGCACGTGCGGAGACGTTGACAATTTTGCCAGAACCGCGCGCCGTCATCTCCGGAAGTGCCGCCTTGCAACAGAGGAAAACGGATTTGAGGTTGAGATTCATCATGAAATCCCATCTGTCCGCTTCAAGTTCTGTCGCCGGAATGCCGCCGACGAAACCGCCGACGATGTTTACCAGAATGTCCAGCTCCCCGACGCTAGCGTGGAAATCTTGGATGCATTTCTGCACTTCGGATTCTTCGGTGACATTTGCGAACAAGAAGGGAACCTTGTCGCTGATGTCGGGATTGAACTGCTTGAAGCGTTCCACCTCGTTTTCAAAGAGGTATGTGACAGCGACGTTGTCGCCTTGCGCGATGTAGGCTTTCGTGACAGCACTGCCTAAGATGCCGGTGCCGCCAGTGATTAGAATGTTGCGAGTTTGTGTAGGCATATCTAAAATTCCTCCTTTTCAAAATGATAACATATCCAATAAGACGATGTCAAATGCAATTGAAAATTGAAACCTGTCTGTTCCCGCGCTACGATAAAAAACGGCCCGGGTTGCCGTAGGGCGAGGGCCTGTCCCTCGCCGTGCCTAGACCTTGGAAAAGACCGTCGTTCGGGAGCACCCGCTCCCGAACGGGTTGACGGTAAAAAAAACGGCCCGTATTCCCGTAGGGCGAGGGCCTGTCCCTCGCCATGCAACGATCGCGGGGGACAGGCCCCCGCGCTACGGGAAACAACGGCACTCGTTCTCTTCAGGTCCTTTAGGTCCTGAATGTCTATAGCACGTGCGGCTGCGAAGAACGCTAAGGTCCTTTAGGTCCTTAATAGCCTTTGAGATGCCGCGTGTTTTTTATTAAGGACCTAAAGGACCTTGCCGTGGGACCGGCACGTTTTTCTATAGACATGTAGGTCCTAAAGGACCTAAGAGGCCATCTTGCCGACAGGCATCGCGGGGGACAGGCCCCCGCGCTACGGTAAAAAAAAACGGCCTCCCTTCTCCAAAAAAAATAAAATTTGACATTTTCCCACATTTATGATACAATTAAAACATAATGCTGAATAGGCTGCGCGCGACACAACCGCAAACCCAAACCGCACGTTACCCAAAAACCGGGCATCGCGCAACGATAACGCATAGGAAACAACGACTCTGATGATACGCAACATCCTCCGAAAATTCACCCGCGAAGACGGCATCTTCCTCGCATGCTTCATAGCCGTTATCGGCGGCATCATCCTCTTCAAAGCCTACAAACAGGCAGACGGATTTATCACCGTTGCACATGACCATCCTGAACGGTTTGTCAACGGCGAAAATGTCCTCATCAAACGCGTCCACGAAGAACATTGGGACATATTCTATGACTTTGGCCCCTCCTGCCCTGCCAGCCTCAAAACCGAAGAAAACTACCGGGTCCTCCGCGAAAACCTTGAAAGGGGAATCAGGACTTGGCTAGCACCACTACGGGAAATCACCGACAGACCTATCGTCGATAAATTTGTCTTCTACACGGAGAATGAGGAGAAGGAGGAGGGGAATGAGAATGTTAGACATGAGGTTCATGTATTGTTCAAGTGTGAAGGGGGGCGATCAGTCGCTAGTCGGGAAAGTAGATCAATAAGCATGAAAACAACTAATCTAGACATAGTGGAGGCACTATTTACACCCTCTCTTCGCTATAGAATAAGCACCCTTCTACACGAGTTGGGTCATGCCTTTGATCTGGCTGACACCTATGTTGGGAATCCAAGTGTTTCTCCTCCCAACACTGGAAGTTACAGCAGCACAATCGGTCGTCAACCTCGGTCGACTATGTCAAGTGGAGTGACGTGCGGAGATCAAGGTCCGGATCAGTGGACTCTTTGTCTTGATGACATACGCGCAATCCAATGGCTCTACCGTTACCACTGGGAAGGACTCGACCCAACCAATTGCCCCCCTGAATTTGAATACGAGGAACTAACTTGGGAGGGGAAGACAGTTGGAGGATGTGTCCTTAAGCAACCGCTTATCGTAGAACTTCGGCAAGGACATCTATGGCGCGCGAAGCAGATACTCTTTAGCGACAAAAACCTCAAAATCAACGATCAGGATGAGCATGGGCTAACCGCACTTCACTATATTGCAAGGTTGTATCCTGAACTCCACTGGGCAGATATTCGGGGTGGTATTTTAAATCAAATCCTCAAACACCCCGGTATCGACATCAACGTTACCAACAAGTGGCGTAATACTCCATTGCATACGGCTGCGTGGGTAGGAAACGCGGGTATGGTTTCTGATTTTCTGTTTATTCATACCGAACTTGTCCGAGAAGGAATTATGCTTAATGCTCAAAACGATTATGGCATGACTGCGTTACACTACGCGGCTAAGTCTGGACGAAATGATTGTGCTATGATTCTGTTGATGCGCACAGACATCAAACCCAACATCAAGGATAACCGTGGCAACACCCCTCTCCACGAAGCCGCCAAGAACGGACGAACCGAGATAGTCACAATGTTGCTCGCGCATCAGGACATCAACCCCAATCTCCGCAATGCAGCCGGTTTCACACCGTTGCAGCTAGCCATGCAGGGAGGCGCAGTATCAGACGCAGACAGTGATGCCAGTTTCCAAGCGGATTACCCAGAATTCTGATCTTCGTTATCGGAGGAAAATCGGCAGCACTTGAGTTCGCGTCTCTCCCCTGCAGCGTTGCAGCAGGCACACGTTGAGATCGCCGCATTGCTCCGCGCGCATCCCGGAATTATCCTCCCCGATGCCTCGGATGTCAACGGTGATGGTGTCGTCAACATCTTGGATCTCGTGCGGGTCTCCAATGCATTCGGTCAGCGCGGACAGATACCAGAAGATGTCAACGGCGATGGTGTCGTGAACGTTCAGGATTTAGTGTGGGTATCCGGTGCGTTTGGGCAGTAGGGCCCAACGCTCGCGGGGCCCAGAGACCGTAGTTCGGGAGCGCCTGCTCCCGAACGGGTCAAGAGCAGGCGCTCTTGACCTACAGAGGGGGAGGCCCCGGGTTACCGTAGGGCGAGGGCCTGTCCCTCGCCATGCCCGGACCCTATAAAAGACCGTAGTTCGGGAGCACCCGCTCCCGAACGGGTCAAGATCAGGCGATCTTGACCTACAGAAGGGGGGCAACGCTCGCGGGGGACAGGCCCCCGCGCTACGGTGTAAGCGGCATTTCTCGCAGCAATCGCGGGGGACAGGCCCCCGCGCTACGGGGCATCGAGACGCAGGAGGGCTCTCCTACCTGGCTCCGGAACAGAAATCAATTGTCCTTGCATAAAAACGCGAAAGATGGTAATCTATTTGTGTAGACGCAATTCCGCAGTCAATCAGGAGAAACATGTGAAAATCACAATTATCGGGACAGGCTACGTCGGTTTGACAACGGCGGTTGTCCTCGCCTACCTGAACCACCAGGTCGCGGCGGTTGATAAAGATACCCACAAACTTAAACTGTTACACGAAGGGAAAAGCCCCATCCATGAGCCCGGCATCCAAAGGCTTCTTGACGAGGTAGGACAGACTATCCGTTTCACGCCGAGCGTCGCCGATGTTGTTCCGGCGGCGGAGCTCATCTTAATTGCTGTCGGAACACCGCCGAAAAAGAACGGGGAAGCAGATACGCGGCACGTCGAACAAGCGGCGAGAGAAGTCGCGCAGGTCTGCCATCCACATCGGCATTATACGCTTGTAGTCAAATCGACGGTGCCTATCGGCACGAATCGGCGCGTCGCTGAAGTTGTTGAGGAGGTGTTTGCTGCGCGCGGGATTCAGGGAAACGTTGCTGTCGCGTCGAACCCGGAGTTTTTGCAGGAAGGTTTGGCGTTGCAAGGCGCGTTCTACCCAGACCGGATTGTCGTCGGCGCGCACTGCGATGATGCTATTGATGCGTTACGTCGCCTCTATCAGCCGGTGCTTGAACAGACGTTCGACCCGCCGAGCATGTTCCCGCGCCCCGAGGCATATCATCTTCCGCCGATGATGACGACAGACCCGAGCAGCGCGGAGATGCTCAAATACGCCGCGAACACGTTCCTCGCGCTGAAGATCAGTTTTATCAACGAAATCGCTGGACTTTGCGAGAAGGTCGGCGCAGATGTGACAGAAGTCGCACGCGGTATAGGACTTGACGCGCGCATCGGGCATCGGTTCCTGCAGGCGGGCCTCGGTTGGGGCGGCAGTTGCTACCCGAAGGATACGGCGGCGTTGTTAGGTGTCGCGGCACAATCAGCCTATGAAATGCCGATTACGGAAGCCGCCCGCGCCGTGAATTTTCGGCAACGCGAAGTCATCGTTGAAAAGTTGCGCGATGCGTTTAAAACGTTCGGTGGCGAGGGGAACGCGATGCAGGGGAAAACCGTTGGGATTCTTGGGCTCGCCTTTAAGCCGAACACCGATGACGTTCGTTCGGCACCGGCGTTAGATATTATCCGCTGTCTCGTTGCGGAGGGAGTAAGCGTTCGCGCGCACGATCCGATTGCGATGCAGAATGCAGAGAGTGCTCTGGAGGGAACGACGGTGGATTTTCAGGAAGATGTGTATCGTCTCGCCTCTGGGGCAGATGCGCTGGTGCTGGTCACCGAATGGGATGCTTACCACCGGCTGGAGTTGCGCAGGCTGGCGAAGCAGATGCGGACTCCGATTTTGATTGATGGCCGCAATGTGTATTCGCCGCAAGAGGCGCGCGATGCAGGATTTCATTATGTCGGCGTGGGCCGGTAGATGGGACATCCTTGTCCCGATGTGGATAGGCCATTGAGATCGGGAGAGATAGAAAATTGAGACCAGGAGGTCTCTCCTACCGGGCCCGAACAGTTAACACAGGGTGTTTCATAAATCGCCTAACGTCGCGGGGGACAGGCCCCCGCGCTACGACGAAAAAAACGCTGCCCCTTCACGTAGGGCGAGGGCCCTCGGATGCCACACGCGCATCCGAGCGGGTTTCCCTCGCCATGCGGTTGGCTAGCAAACTGCATAACCCTTGTAGGTCAGGATCGCCTGATCCTGACCCGTTCGGGATCAGGCGATCCCGAACTACAGAGGTGGGCCCAATGCCATCCGGTATTCGCCCTCCCTCCAAGGCTGGATAAATACCGAAACAGAGTTATGAAACACCCTCAGTTAACAAAGAGGAAAACAGCCATGATTCAACAACCGCAACCTTTTGATGCACAGTGGCCGCGATATTGCCCACAGAGACCTTTTCCGCCGTATCGGCATATTCCGGGTGTAACGCCGCATCCTATTCGGGATCCGCTTGGACATAGTTATGAACCAGTTGAGGAGACCTCGGTTCACGGTTCTTCCGATGCCCTGCTTCCACCGGAGAAGTGGCGGGAAAACGAGGAGTATCTCTACGGCGTGGATCTCTATAACTTTGCGTATTGGTGGGAGGCGCACGAGGCGTGGGAGGGGCTGTGGCATCAAGCGGAGGATACGTATCGGCTTTTCCTGCAAGGGTTGATTCAGATTTCGGCGGCGCATATCAAGTATCATTCACGGATGTTGCGTCCTTTGCGGACGCTCTCCACTGCTGGCCGCGAGAAGTTGCGGCAGGTTGTGTATGAGTCTTCCGGCACGCGCGGTGTCTATATGGGAGTAGACCTGTCTGAATTTTTGGAGAATGCCGATGCGTTTTTCGCGCCGTTCTTTGCGGATGTTGTCACAGAAGATACCTATCGGGAGGCCGCCGTGAGGGCTCCGCTGATTTCGCTTAAGTTCTAAGTGCGTATCGGGACAAGGATGTCCCTCCTACCCGAAATGATGCAATACCGTAGGAGAGACCTCCTGGTCTCGATTTCATCGTAGGGCGAGGGCCTGTCCCTCGCCATCGTTCGCGCGCCAGTCTCTGTAGGTCAGGATCGCCTGATCCTGACCTGTTTGTGATCAGGCGATCAAAAACTACAGAGGGGGAAACACGCATCGTGACGATGGAGCTCGCGGGGGAAACCCGCTCGCATGCGCGGATGGCATCCGAGGGCCCCCGCGCTACGGGCGGAGAAAAGCCCCTTTCATCGTAGGGCGAGGGCCTGTCCCTCGCCATCGTTCGTGCGCCAGTCTCTGTAGGTCAGGATCGCCTGATCCTGACCTGTTTGTGATCAGGCGATCAAAAACTACAGATGGGCAACACACATCGGGACGATGGAGATCGCGGGGGACAGGCCCCCGCGCTACGGGCGGAGAAAAGCCCCTTTCATCGTAGGGCGAGGGCCTGTCCCTCGCCATCGTGCTTGCACGCGCATTCCAACGATCGCGGGGGACAGGCCCCCGCGCTACGATAAAAAAAACGGTTCTTGAGCCATCGCGGGGGACAGGCCCCCGCGCTACGGGAAAATTGAGACCCGGCGGCAGCCATCGAGACCGGGAGGTCTCTCCTACGGGGAGGTGAGTATGGTATCCTTTTTTCCCTTCTTCATTTTTGTGGTGGTTTGCCTCTTCATCGTCGCGCTGTTGGTGGTTGCGTTTAAGATAGGCGCGCACTTCGGCAGGAGCGATGTTGATGAATTCCGCGCGGCGCGGTGCATGCAATGTCAAACGCGGCGGAAACCGGTGAAGACAGGCACCGTCCGAAACCTCGTTGAATTTGAGATGCGATGTCCACGTTGTGGGCACATTTCGTGGGATGTTCCACCGAAGACGAATTTGTCCACGCGCCCGACAGAACGCGATTAAACCTCCCCATCCCAATAACTGAGACTCTCATCTTTCCGATAGATTTTCCCGACGACATAAGGCAGCACCTTGTTAGAGTCGGGGTATTCACTCACATCATAGGGAATAGTTGTGCCGAGGATGAACAACGTCACAGGCGCATCGGTTTCGTTGATGAATTTGTGCGCGCCGATTGCCCCCGGTGGAAACGCGATGAAGTCTCCCTGTCGCACGCTGACATCACCGCGCGGCGTTTTGAGGGTGCACGTGCCCTCCATCACATAACACATTTCCTCGCCGAAGTTGTGGAAATGCATCGGGAAACTCATCTTGCCCGGCTGTAGACGAATTATCCGATACCCCAGATTTTTGCTGCCGATAAGCGCATCGATGTCTTTATCCTCAAAATCATAAGGCGACGGTGCGTTTTTCTGCGCCCATGCTATTTCATCAATGTGGATGCGGTTGATATAGATGTCGCGTCGCGCTTGCAGGCAGTCAATGAGGCGTTGCCGCCCATCTCTGAAGATGGAGTGGCCATCTCCGACAAGAACGGCGTTGAAGTGGAGTGCCAGGATTTTGCGGAGTTCCAGCGCGGCTTTCGGCGCGTTCTCCAACTTTTCATCTGCCAATAGCGTCAGCGCGCCCATCGGTTCGCCGACAACCAAATCGCCGAAGAGGACGGCCCGCTTACCGGGAAAATAGAGGGCGATTTCGCCGGGGCTCTTTCCGTGCTGCAGATGCACGGCGTGTAGCCCCTGCACAATCTCTTCGCCATCGCAAATCGTTCGCGCGGGTGTGACGTTGAGCGCATCGGCATCCGCTTCATGCACGATTATCTCGGCACCGGTGAGTTCCTGAAAGGCGGCGGCTTCGCGTTCGTGGTCCCGGTTAGTTAGGACAATCCACTTCGCGCCGCCGAGTTCAGCGAGCTGCGCTTCGTCGGGACTGCTCATTGGAACCGGATCGATGAGGATGTTTCCTTTCTCCTGCAACCACAGATGTCCGTTAAAGTCAATCTGCCGTTCTTCACTGAAGGCAGACCAGGTGTAGATGTCTTCAAAAATCAAGCGTTTCATGTGTGTTGATTTTCCCGTTTTTTGTTGGGTAGGCGCGTGTTGTGAGGGCGCGTAAGGCTTCGCGATTTGAAACCGCGCCTACCGGTGATGGGTATCAGGGTTGCGCTTCCTTTGAAACGAACCCGTAAACCTCAATTTCGTGGGCGTAGGCTCTACCGAGTTGGATTTGCGGCACCATCGCGTTGAGACGTTCGGAGAATTTTCGTGCCCTATGCTTATCGTCAGCAGTGCCGCTGATATAGACGCGAAGTGCCTCCGTGACGACACTCATCCGCATCTCAATTGCCTGCCCGCGGTTATTTTTGACTTGCTGGATCGCCTGCCACCGTCCATTGCCTTGGAGTTTTTGATACACCATTGCATCCCGAATGTTCGTGCCGCGGATAACGATACGGTGGATAGGCTTCCGAGTCGGCAGCGTGATGTGAATCCACCTTCCATCGGCATACCCTCTGGTTTTCAGATCGCCGTCTATCATGCCCGGGTCGGTGCAGGTTACGCCTTCCGTGATGGCGTAGTTTGTCCATTCTTGCGGTTCGATGAGGGCGCGGAGTGCCTGGGATTGGCATCCGGAGAATGGGATAATCGCGCAGAGTGATAAGAGAATGATAAGGTAATGTCGCATGGGTTTTTCCTTGCGAGGGACAGGCCCTCGCGCTGCGGGTTCCGGGGCATCGCGAGGGACAGGCCCTCGCGCTACGGGTTCCGAGGCGGCGTTTCTTGTTTTGTATACGCCTGCACTAAGTCGCCTTTGCGGAAGCCGGGGACGGCGGTGGCGCACTCCTGTGCTAAGCGTTCATAATCGATGCGCATGAGCCGCGCTAAGACATGAGGATTTTTCGCCTTCAGCAATAGCCATTGCTTATTCCGTTCGCACTGCTTTTCGTCGGTCTCCTTGCGGGAGTAATCTTGCCATCCTTGGCACGGCACGGCGAAATCAAAGGCGTTTCGGAAGACCTTCAGCGCGGCAGGCGTGTTGTTATACTGCCACATCTGGAAATCCGGGTGCGCGATAGGCAACGGTTGATGGAGCCGCATGTCGGGATACGCGTTCGCTTCGCCCCGGGTCCAGATTTGGAATTCTGTGTTCACGGCGTAAGGTTTGTCATTGCCGAGTTGAAACGCTTCCCTCGGCAGTGCCAATTTGCTGATGAACCGCATGCTGGAGTCAAGTTGCTTATGCACCGTCCACTTCCTGAAAATGACTGGCACGATGAAGGCGACGGTATCCGCCAAATAGGCGGCGTGATTGAAGAACGCTATCGCCAATTTCCCGCGTTTGCCAAACGGCGGGTTGCCGATGATGGCAGTTTCTGTTGGTGCTACATCGGTCGCGCTTACTGACAACGGCATTGGGAAACCGGTCACTTTAAAAAAATCTTGTGCGATGACCCCTTCGCATTTGGGTTCAATGTCCATGCCTAATCTGCGTTGTGGCGGCAAGAGGTTGTAAAACGCGCCGGTGCCAGCGGAAGGTTCAAGAAAAAATAGGTTATCCACTGCGAAGATTTCAGTGAAATGCTTCCAACAAGCGGCGGCGATTTCTTTTTTTGTGTAAAATTGGTCCAATGCGTTTTGCATAGTGATTAAAGTATAGCAAAGTTTGAGGTGTGATGTCAAGGTTTTTTCGTTAACGCCGTTTTTCCCGTAGCGCGGGGGCCTGTCCCCCGCGATCCTTCATTTGTAGTTCGGGATCGCCTGATCCCGAACAGGTCAAGATCAGGCGATCTTGACCTACAGGGACGAAACAAACCTATCCTCAACCGAGGCGAGAACGCCGCGTGGAACGTAGCGCGGGGGCCTGTCCCCCGCGATCTCACCGACGAAACGAAAAACGCCCGCAGTCCGGAGGCCACGGACGTTTGCTGCTAAGACCTAGGCATGGCGAGGGACAGGCCCTCGCCCTACGGTAAGACGTGCCGTTTTTTTCCCGTAGCGCGGGGGGCTGTCCCCCGCGAGTGTTCGATCCACACGAAAAACGTCGCTTGGAACGTAGCGCGGGGGCCTGTCCCCCGCGATCTCCCCGCCGAAATGAAAAACGCCCGCAGCCCAGAGACCACGGTCGTTTGCTGCCAAGACCGAGGCACGGCGAGGGACAGGCCCTCGCCCTACGGTGAAGGGATGGCGTTTTTTCATCGTAGGGCGGGGGCCTGTCCCCCGCGTTCCAACTAAAACGCATTGCATTCTTGCTTTAAAATCGCTTCTATGGTATCATCGACACAAATTAGGAATGTGGATACGGAGAAACCGAATGTATAAAAGCGCGATTTTGGGGTGCAGAGGACGTGCAAGAGGACACGCCCGCGCCTATGAACACGTCAAAGGCGGAAAATTGGCAGCGATTTGTGATATGAATGAAGAGCTGCTCAACGGCTTCGGTGATGAGTTCGGGATAGATGCCCGATACACCGATCTTGACGAGATGCTCACAAAGGAGAAACCAGACCTGTTGCATATCGTGACTGCGCCGGTGCTGCGCGGGTCGAACGAACGCATCCGATACCCGCTGATGCATCAGGCATCCGAGCACGGGGTGCCGGCGGCGATTGTCGAAAAACCGATTGCGGTGGAGAGTGAGGATTGGCGGCAGATTTCTGAGCTCTCGCAGCAGACAAAAACGAAGTTCGTCGTGAATACGCAACTCAATTTCCATCCGCAGAACCTTGCGTTGAAACGCGATGTAGCGGAAGGGAAGATCGGCGCGATTAAGTTTATTGAGGCGAGCGCGCGGAATCCGCCTGTCGATCAGGCACCGCACGTGTTGCAATTGGTGTCGTCTTACATTGACAACTCGCGTCCGGTGAGAGTGCATGGACAGATTTCGGGTGCCGGGCAGTTGGATGGCGCGCAGCCATCGCCGGCAAATGCGACAGCGTTGGTGACTTACGCGAACGGCGTGCAAGCCTCCGTCGCTTTCGGGCCGGAAATGGCACCGCGCGTGTTGCCGGATACCGGGAATAATCGGCATAAGCGGGTCTGCGTATTTGGACAACACGGGTTTGTCCACTGGCGGTTCGAGAGTTGGGAACGCAACACCCCCGAAGGCGGGTATGAAGGCGGAGACCTGAGTTACGGCGCGCAGGATGTCATCGCGCAGGGCGGCCTCACCGATGCAGTGTTTGAATGGCTGGACGATGAGAGTCGGGTGCATCCGACGCACTTGCCGCAGTCCCTGGCGGAATTCAATCTGCTGTTGGGGATTTATTATAGCGGGTTGACGAATACCGTAGTCGATTTGCCGTTCGATCCGCCAGATGGGATGATGGCGATGTTCCGGGCCTCCTTATCGTAGGGCGAGGGCCTGTCCCTCGCCGTGCCTCGATCGGGAGGGAGATGGCGTTGGTTGGCGTGCGTTTTTTTGCGCGGGTCGAGCGATCGCGGGGGACAGGCCCCCGCGCTACGGTTGGTGAGGCCGTCTCCATTTATCGTAGGGCGAGGGCCTGTCCCTCGTCATGCCAGGTTCGCGGGGGACAGGCCCCCGCGCTACGGGCCACGGCGCGCGTTATCGTAGGGCGAGGGCCTGTCCCTCGCCATCGTTCGCGGCCGCGGACACTCGCGGGGGACAGGCCCCCGCGCTACGGGCCAAAGATATATCTGTCCAGCGGAATTAAAAAACATGCTCACATTTAAACAACTCATCGCTTATGGATTCGGAGAAGAGGAAGCGAAGGCAGTGAACGCGCTTTTGGCAGAGAAAGATGCAGCGGCGTGTTGGCGCGAACTTTCACGCAATATCTTGTCACCAAGACATCCGTTCGCCATCCATCAACTGCTTTATGAGACGGTGTATGCAGCGTGGCATGCCGAAACGCAAGGCCCGCCACCGGCTTGGTTTCCTTATGAAACGGATATTGCGCATGCCAACATTACGCAGTTAATGGAGAAGTTGGAGATAGAAACCTATCGCGAATTTCATGCATGGAGTGTGAGCAACCGTGCCGCGTTTTGGGAGACGATGATCGAAACATTGGGGGTTCATGTTCCTTCCCTAAAGGTGGAGATTGCGGGTAGAAACCTGAATATCACAAAGCGCTGCTATAACATCGTTGAGAGTTGTTTCAGCGCGCCTGACGATGCCGTCGCGATTATCGCGCGGAGCGAAACGGATGCAACGCTGAAAAAAATTACCTATCGCGAGTTAGAATCTCTAACGAACCGCGTTGCGAATGGACTCGTGGCACTCGGCATTGAACCGGGGGATGCGGTGGCGGTTGATATGCCGATGCACGCAGAATCGGTCGCAATTTATTTGGGCATCGTGAAGGCGGGGTGCGCGGTAGTATCCATCGCCGATAGTTTCGCGCCAGCCGAAATTGCGACGCGGCTTCGCATCGGCAACGCGAAGGCGGTTTTTACGCAGGACGCTATTTATCGGGATGGGAAACGGCTGCCGTTATATGAGAAGATTGTTGCCGCGGAAGCACCGAAGGCGGTTGTGTTGTCTGCACCAAAAGCGGGATTAGCGGATAGGGACGATGTGACGTGGGAGGATTTTCTAAGCGACTGCGAGACGTTTACAGCCGTGCCGTGTCATCCCGAAACGCATACGAATATCCTCTTTTCCTCTGGCACGACAGGGGAGCCGAAGGCAATTCCGTGGACGCATACCACGCCGATTAAATGCGCTGCCGATGCTTTCCTCCATCACGATATTCATCCCAACGATGTCCTCGCCTGGCCGACAAACCTTGGCTGGATGATGGGACCGTGGCTTATCTACGCGAGTCTTATCAATCGGGGCACTATTGCGCTGTATGACGGCGTGCCAACCGGGCGCGATTTCGGCATTTTCGTGCAGGATGCCAAGGTAAATCTGCTCGGTGTGGTGCCGACGCTCGTGCGCGCATGGAAAAATAGTGAGTGCATGAAGGGACTAGACTGGAGCGCGATTCGGGTTTTTAGTTCGACCGGGGAGTGTTCTAATCCAATGGAGATGCTGTTTTTGATGTCGCTCGCAGGGTATCGGCCCGTGATTGAATACTGCGGTGGTACAGAAATCGGAGGCGCGTATGTGACAGGGACGCGCGTGCAACCAGCTGCGCCATCAACGTTTACCACACCCGCGCTCGGTTTGGATTTTGTGCTTTGCGATGAAGAGGGGAATTTTGCCGATAACGGCGAGGTTTTTATCGTCCCGCCATCGCTGGGATTGTCGGGGAGTTTGGTGAACGCCGAACATGACGCTGTTTACTTTTCGGGAACGCCGCAGCCGAATTTGCGTCGGCACGGGGATGCGCTAGAACGGCTGGCGAACGGGTATTATCGCATTCATGGGCGCGTTGACGATACGATGAATCTGAGCGGGATTAAGGTGAGTTCCGCGGAAATTGAGGAAGTCCTGAACGGCGTTGATGGAATTCGGGAGACAGCGGCGGTGGCAGTATCGCCGAGGGATGGAGGACCGAGTCGATTGGTAATTTATGTTGTGCCTCTCGATGCGATTTCCATCCCGGAAAGTCACGCAGCGTTGCAGACTGCATTGCGTCAGCGGCTGAATCCGTTGTTTCGGATTGATGAGATTGTTGTCGTTGATGCATTGCCGCGCACTGCATCGAATAAGGTGATGCGGCGATTGCTGCGGGAGCAAAAAGCCGGTAGTGAACCGTAGGGCGCGGGTGATTTTTTGTGCTCGGGCAGTCGCGAGGGACAGGCCCTCGCGCTACGGTAAGCAGCACGTTTTTTCACTGTAGCGCGGGGGCCCTCGGATGCCATACGCGCATCCGAGCGGGTTTCCCCCGCGATCGTTCTCCCACTCCATCTGTAGTTCGGGAGCACCCGCTCCCGACCGGGCAAGAGCAGGCGCTCTTGCCCTACAGATAGGGGCCGCCTCCTACTCCCGTGTCTGCTTAAGAGTCTTCGCATTGCAAGGTGCTATAGACATTAAGGTCCTACGGACCTAAAGAGACGTTTTATCGCGATAAACCTCCTAATCTTGCAAATCCGGAGCAGGATTCACAAGATTATCACGATTTACCAGGATTAGGAGCAGGATTATCACGATTATCACGATTATCAAGATTATAGATTCTGATTCACCAACCCCCCGTGGCCTGCCAAAACCACGCCGGCGCACCAGAAACCTAATCCTGTGAAATCCTGGAAATCGTGAAAATCCTGCTCAAAATCGTGAAAATCCTGCTCGTTTCTTGCTCTAGGCGATTGGACGATTGCGAGGGACAGGCCCTCGCGCTACGATGTGTGGGAGATTTTTGCTGTGGTCGGACGATCGCGAGGGACAGGCCCTCGCGCTACGGTGCGAGGGGATTTTCGGGACGCGCGGGATTTTCTGTTAAAAAATTCACAAAAAAATTTGACAAACTAGGATTTTTGTGGTATAATTCTTATTGATTGAAAAATGGGTGACACGGCAATCCGAAATCTCTCAAAAGGCGGCAACTATGCAAAACGCACGTATCCATCGTAACATCGAAAAGGCGATACCTCTCCGTAGTGCATCGCGTTGCGCCTTCGCGCCCTCACAGGCGATCGGTTGTTTTGACAATCGGTTAGGACGATTTACCCCCCCTTATCACGTAGGTTAAGTATAGTTTCACAAGGTAACGTTCGATATTCATCGTCGTTTTGCCTTCAATCCCGCGCGAGCTCTGTCTCGTTGCGGGCTATTTCTGTTGCACAAGACAGGCGCGATTTCTTGTCTGCGCGGTTTCAAACCGCGCCTTTGCGCCTATTTTCTTTAACTGCTCGCCAGAGTGCGAGAAAGGAGATTTTTGATGAAAAATAGTTTTCGCGTTTTCGCGTTAATGCTGGTTGCGTTATTCGCCATTGCCTTCGTCGGTTGCGGCGGAGACGATGAAGATGAAGCAGTGGAGGAACTCACCGGAAGGTATACGGCTACTGAGGTGAGTGTTGAAGGAGGCGGAACTTCTGTTGTTGTCCGTCCTCCAGACCTCTTTGGCCAACTTACCCTCGGTAGTAAAGGTGGCCCCTGGTCTCTAACTCTTTTGTTCCCCGAGTCTGATCGGATTGACGAATCCGGCACCACTTGGATTGCCAATGGAACAGATTTATGGCTGGACGAAGAACCTAGCCCTTACACATGGGATGGAACGTATCTCATATTTTCTAATACCGCAGATGGAGTGACGTTGCGTATTAAGTGGCAGAAAACTTAACGCCACGTTCATCCGCAACTGGGGGCTGCAGGATTGCTCAAACCGTGTCACCTTTTCACCGTAGGGCAGGGGCCTGTCCCTCGTGAGTCTAAAGGTTCCGTATCGCGGGGGGCTGTCTCCCGCGAAGGACCTGTTCCTCGTGAACCTAAAGGTTCCGTAGCGCGGGGGCCTGTCTCCCGCGATCGTTGCGTGGCGAGGGACAGGCCCTCGCCCTACGGTAAGTGGCCCGTTTTTTCACCGTAGCGCGGGGGCCTGTCTCCCGCGATCGTTCTCCCCCCCCTATCTGTAGTTCGGGAGTGCCTCCCGAACAGGCAACGGTCATCGGCACGTTTTTTGCCCGTATCGCGGGGGCCCTCGGATGCCACACGCGCATCCGAGCGGGTTTCCCCCGCGATCGCAGCATGGCGAGGGACAGGCCCTCGCCCTACGGTAAGTGGCCCGTTTTTCACCGTAGCGCGGGGGCCTGTCCCCCGCGATCGTTCTCCCCCCCTATCTGTAGTTCGGGAGTGCCTCCCGAACAGGCAACGGTCATCGGCACGTTTTTCCCCGTAGCGCGGGGGCCCTCGGATGCCACACGCGCATCCGAGTGGGTTTCCCCCGCGATCGTTGCTTGGCGAGGGACAGGCCCTCGCCCTACGGTAAGTGGCCCGTTTTTCACCGTAGCGCGGGGGCCTGTCCCCCGCGATCGTTCTCCCACTCCATCTGTAGTTCGGGAGCACCTGCTCCCGAACGGGCAAGAGCAGGTGCTCTTGCCCTACAGATAGGGGCCGCATCCTACTCCCGGGTCTGCTTAAGAGTCTTCGCATTGCAAGGTGCTATAGACATTAAGGTCTTCCAGACCTAAAGAGACGTTTTATCGCGATAAAACCCCCCTAATCTTGCAAATCCTGCTCATTTCTTGACAATTTTCGTGAACGATGCTATATTATTAATAATTCAGAATTGTCAGGAGAGTCACATGGCAGAAAAGCAGTTTAAGGTGCGGGCAGCGCATTGTGATTATCGGGCGACAGAAGAAGAAATTTATCAGACGCTGCGCCGAGTTACCGATCCGTTGACACGCGCCTGGAAACCCATTGAAACCGCCAACAAGATTGTCATCAAACTGAATATGATGAAGCCGCACGAGCGGATTATCTATTACGAAGGCAGACGACGAGAATTAGTAGATGACGCGGTGTGCCGCGCAGTGTTTCGGCTGCTGAGGGAGCATACGCGCGCGCAAATTGTCGCCACCGATACGAATCCGTATACGCACGGGCATCGGATGCCCCCCGGTTTCAACTATCAGCATCACCTCAAGGAATTCGGGGTGGAGTTTGTCGATTCTAACCTGCCGCCGTTCAAGGTTTACGATGTCCCCGATGGCGGTTCCATGTTCGATCGTTACACGCTGAGTGCCTGTTTTGACGATGCCGATGCTGTCGTCTCTGTGGCGAAAATGAAAAATCATGCGTTCATGGGCATCACGTTATGCACCAAGAATCTGTTCGGGTTGCCGCCGATGTTGCTGCCAGAAGGCAGGACGCGGAGTTATTATCACCACCTGATCCGGCTGTCTTATGTCCTGCCAGATCTGGCGTTGATAACGAAGCCGTGCCTCAATATCATTGACGCACTCACCGGACAGTGGGGACGCGAATGGGGCGGCGAAGGGAGAATCTGTAACGCACTCATCGCAGGAGACCATCCCATTGCAACCGATACCGTCGGAATGCATCTGATGGGACATGACCCGGGCTCAGATTGGCCGACACCGCCTTTCAAGCGGGACAGGAATCATATCCTCATCGCCGCACAGCGCGGATATGGGACGGTAAACCTTAACGAAATTGATTGGACGAGCGAGGTTACCGCGCCGCTGGCAGAGTTTGATTCGGTGGAGACAGATAGCCCGGAGACGGTTGCGAATTGGCGGCGGACGACGTGTGAGCAGGGGTTGGTTTATCTGGAAAACCAGAAACCGCTGATCGACCGGTATCGCGGGAATTTCATTTATTTGCAGGACGGTGAGGTAGTCTGGAGCGGTCCGGACCCGGCGCATCTCGGCAGTCGTCGGCAGTTGAGCGGCGCGAAGAAAGATAGCGCGCTGTGGTTGAAGCTGGTCGACCCGGAAGAGCACGAGGGTGAACGGTTCGGCGCGTATGAGGAATGTTTGAAAGATTTTGCCGCGTAGGAGGGAAGCCCGGTAGGAGAGCCCTCCGGCGCACGATGGCCCAGTAGGAGAGACCTCCTGGTCTCGATGCATCCGACTTGCCCTCTCTGTAGTTTGCGATCGCCTGATCGCAAACAGGTCTCGATGCGTTCCCTGTAGGCGAGACCTCCTGGTCTCGATGCATCCTTATAGGAGGGAAATAAAATGCATATCACCGAAGCCCAGAAAACAGAATTGGATGAGCAGGGGTGCATCGTGATACCCGATGTGCTTTCTGCTGAGGAGATCGAGATGTATCGCGCCGATTTGCTGCGACTCGCCGCGGCAGAACGGCGCGAAGGCACCGCACGTCGGCATACCGATAACCACGGACAACACGTGCGATGGTTGGTGAATAAAGGTGAGATTTACGAGCGGCTCGTTGCGCATCCGAAGGTAATGCCGTTTTTTGAATACCTGCTCGGTGAGGATTATACGCTAAGCACGCTTACCTCCAATATCATTGAGCCCGGCGCGCCGGATGGCGGTTACCATGTAGATAGCGTGCTAGGCACGATGCCGGAGCCGCTGCCCAGTTTTCCAGTCGTGGCGAATAGCCTCTGGCTGCTAGACGATTTCACGCCGGTGAACGGTGGAACGCGGTATGTGCCGGGGATACATCGGCAAGGCGTGAAGCCACCGCAAGGCACCACGCATCATCCGGATGAAGTGCGTGTGACTGCGCCGAAGGGTTCAGTGTTTCTGTTTAACGGTGCCATTTGGCATTCTGCCGGCGCGAATAAGACTGAGCGCGAGCGGATTGCGTTAATCTGTTTCTGTTGCCGTTCATTTATCAAGCCGATGTTTGATTTCGTGCATTATTTGGAGCCGGAGGTAGTTGCGCGGGCCACGCCGACGATGCGTCGGATTTATGGGTTTGATTCGCAGCCGAATCCGCCGGATAGGGTGGGGGTTTCGTAAATTTCTATTTCCTCTGGGCATCGAGACCGGGATGTCTCTCCTACGGCTGTCGGGGTAGGCGGGACATCCTTGTCCCGATACGGTGCGCCTCGAGACCGGGATGTCTCTCCTACTGAATTGCATCGAGACCAGGAGGTCTCTCCTACTGGGCCGAACTGAATTTGACATTTTGGCGAAAGTTGTGGTAAATTAATGAAAACCGGACGGATAGAGACATCCACTCTGAGGCTCGGTTAATGGCGTGGGACAGGCCCTCGCCCTACGGTGAAGTGGATATTTCGGGAGCAGACAGAAGATAGCGAGAGTATACCGCAATGTCAATGTTTGATGGATACACCACCGATGGATTTTACGATGAGATGTTTGCACCAGATGGCAGCCCGCTGCCCGCTGCGCAGATGTTGATGGAGCGCATCGAACAAATGCCCGATGGCGAGCTGCTGCGTCGACAGATTGCCGCAGAGCGAGCGCTGCTGCAACTGGGGATTACCTTCAATGTCTACGCAGATGAGCAAGGCGTTGAAAAGATTTTTCCCTTCGATCTCATCCCGCGCATCATCGATGCAAACGAGTGGGAGTGGATGGAACGCGGGCTGAAGCAGCGCATCCGTGCACTCAATCTCTTCATTGATGATGTCTACCATGAACAGAAGATTCTGAAGGACGGCGTAGTGCCAGCGGAGGTAGTGCTGTCGTCTAATCGCTACCTTGAACCGTGCATCGGTTTGGAACCGCCTCGCGGCATTTGGTGCCATATCACCGGGACAGACCTGGTGCGGGACAGCGATGGACAGTATTATGTGTTAGAAGATAATCTCGGCTGTCCATCTGGTGTCTCCTACGTGTTGGAGAATCGAAATCTCATGAAGCGCACGTTCCCGCAGCTGTTCGGGATGTCGCAGATTGAACCCGTGGAAGATTATCCGAGTCGGCTGCTGAACATGCTCCAATACCTTGCGAACGACAAGGTGAATGCCCCGAAAGTTGCAGTGTTGACACCCGGTGTCTACAATTCCGCCTATTTTGAGCATTCATTTCTCGCGCAGCAGATGGGGGTGGAGCTCGTTGAAGGCCGAGATCTGGTGGTGCAGGAGGGGTTCGTGCACATGCGGACAACGAAGGGGTTTGAACGCATTGATGTGCTCTATCGCCGAATTAACGACGATTTCTTGGATCCGAAGATGTTCCGCCCGGACTCGATGCTCGGTGTACCGGGGTTGATGGAGGCTTATCAAGCGGGCCGCCTCGCTTTAGTGAACGCGCCCGGCACCTGCGTCGCCGATGATAAAGTAATCTGCGCGTTCGTGCCGCAGATTATCAAATACTACCTTGACGAAGAGATTATTGTCCCGAACGTGCCGACTTATATGTGCTGGGAAGACTCGGACCGGAAGTATGTATTGGAGCATCTAGACGAACTCGTTGTGAAAGCGGCGAACGAGTCGGGCGGCCACGGTATGCTAATTGGACCGCATTCAACAAAGGCTGAGCAGGAAGAATTCGCGCGGCGCATTCAGGCGAATCCGCGCAACTATATCGCGCAGCCGACGCTTGCCCTTTCACGAGTGCCGGTGCTAATTGATGACAACGCGCATTGGCGTTTTGAGGGACGGCACGTCGATTTGCGTCCCTTTATCCTGTATGGAGAGGAGATTTATGTCCTGCCAGGTGGATTGACGCGCGTCGCGCTGAAGAAAGATTCGTTGGTGGTGAATTCATCGCAGGGTGGCGGGAGTAAGGATACGTGGGTGTTGTCGAATATGTCGTAGTTAAGCAGGAGCACGGCGAGGGGATGGCGTTTTTTTATCGTAGCGCGGGGGCCTGTCCCCCGAGATCGTTGGATTGCGCGAACCATGGCGAGGGGATGGCGTTTTTTATCGTAGCGCGGGGGCCTGTCCCCCGCGAGTGTCGTGGGCCGCGAACGATGGCGAGGGACAGGGTAGGAGAGACCTCCCGGTCTCGATGAGCATGGCGAGGGACAGGCCCTCGCCCTACGGTGAACGTGAAGGGAAACACAGGGAATAGCACTATGTTGAGTCGCGTGGCAGAATCAATTTATTGGATGAGCCGTTATATTGAACGTGCAGAAAACGTCGCAAGATTTGTTGATGTCAATCTGCATCTGATGCTGGATTTGCCGGTGGGGATGCAGACGCAGTGGAGACCGCTCGTCGCAACGACAGGCGACGACGACGTGTTCGCTGAGCGATACGGCGACGCATCCCAAGAGACAGTGATTCGGTTCCTGACGTTTGACAGGAAGAACCCGAATTCGATCATCTCGTGTTTGCGGGCGGCGCGAGAGAACGCCCGCTCTATCCGAGAAAATATCTCATCGGAAATGTGGGAGCAGCTCAACGTCGCCTATTTGACAGTAACCGAGACGACGGAAGAGTGGGCAAGGACTGAACCGCACGAATTTTTCGGCGAAATCAAACGTGCCTCGCAACTGTTTATGGGGCTAACCGATAACAGCATGTCTCACAGCGAGGGATGGCATTTCTGTCGGTTGGGACGGTTGATTGAACGTGCCGACAAGACTTCACGCATCGTCGATGTGAAATACTTTATTCTCCTGCCATCTGTCTGGCATGTGGATACCCCGTTTGACGATATTCAGTGGGGCGCGCTGTTGCATTCGGCAAGTGCTTTTGAGATGTATCGACGGACGCATGGGCTAATCGCGCCAAAACAAGTCGTGGCGTTTTTGTTGCTGGACCGGGAGTTTCCGCGTTCGGTGCTTTATTGCCTGTCAAAGGCAGAGGAATCCCTCCATGCCATCTCGGGCACGCCGTTGGAGACATTCTCGAATTCGGCGGAGCAGCGATTGGGACAGCTGCGTTCGGAGTTCGCTTATGCGCAGGTGAAGCAGGTGCTTTCAACTGGTTTGCATGAGTTTTTGGATGCATTTCAGACGAAGTTGAATCTGGTAGGAGAGGATGTGCATAAGACGTTTTTCGCGTTGCGGCCGGTGGATGAGAATGGAATGGAAAACAGGAGGATGGGCCAGAGCCAGGTCTTCGGCCTACGATGAGATTGGCGAGGGACAGGCCCTCTGTCTCTGTAGGGCAGGATCGCCTGATCCTGCGAGGGATCTCCTACGGTGGCGAGGGACAGGCCCTCGCCCTACGTGAAGGGGCAGCGTTTTTTTCATCGTAGCGCGGGGCCCCTCGGATGCCACACGCGCATCCGAGCGGGTTTCCCCCGCGATGTTGGGCGATTTATGAAATTTGATAAATTAACGAAAAGTGGAAGAACGGTAACAGAATATGCAACGTTCAAACAACACACACTACACCGTCATTGACGAAAATTATCGGTTAACCAAATCGCGCAGCGGGGATGCCTCAGATGACGAGCTGGTCGCGAGCAATGGGCAAGTCCATGCGCATTGGCAGGCATTTATTGCGGCCCTAGAAACCCTCGGGCTTGAGGAAATGGAGGCGCGGCATCAACAACTGCGACGGCTGTTGCGCGAGAACGGTGTCACCTATGTCGTGCATGGAGAGGAACAGGGACATCGGCCGTGGGAACTGGATCCGATTCCGTTGATATTCTCATCGGCGGAATGGGAGAAGATTGCGGCAGGGTTGACGCAGCGCGCCGAGTTGCTGAACCTCGTGCTGACAGATGTTTACGGCGAACGTCGGCTGATTAAAGAGGGAGTGCTGCCACCGGAGGTTGTGTATGCGCACGCGGGATTTTTGCGGGAATGTGATGGCATCGCGAGCGGTTTGGCGGCCGGCACCACATCAGGGAAGGCACTCCTACTGTATGCAGCGGATTTGGCACGAGGGTCAGATGGCCAGATGTGGGTACTGAGCGACCGGGCGCAAGCCCCCTCCGGCGCGGGATATGCGTTGGAGAACCGCACCGCACTGGCGCGGGTGATGCCGAATCTGTTCGGGGATATCGGCGTGCATCGGCTTTCGTTCTTCTTCCGTGCGATGCAGAACGAACTGGCGGAGATTGCGCCGCACGGGAAGGCGAATCCGCATGTCGTGATGCTAACCCCCGGTCCGCTGAACGAAACCTATTTTGAGCATGCGTATCTGGCAAGTTATCTCGGCTATACGCTGGTGCAGGGCAACGATTTGACGGTGTGGGACGGGCGCGTCTGGTTGAAATCGCTGGATGGGTTGCAGCCCGTGGATATTATTTTCAGGCGAGTAGACGATGTATTCTGCGATGCGCTGGAGTTGCGGCAGGACTCTCGGCTCGGCGTTGCGGGGTTGATGGAGGCGATTCGGCTCGGGAATGTTGTTGTCGTCAACGCGCCGGGGACTAGCGTTTTGGAGAACCCGGGGCTCATGCCGTTTTTGCCAAACATCGCGAAGTGGTTTGGCATTACCGCCGATTGCTCACTGCTGTTGCCATCGGTGGCGACGTGGTGGTGCGGGCAGCGAGCGGAGCGCGCTTATGTGCTGGATAACCTTGAACACCTCGTTATCAAGACAATTCACCGGAAGCCGATGAATGCTTATCCCTTGTTTGGCGCGGCATTGAGTTCGGCGGAGTTGGCGACGCTGCGCTCGCAAATCCACGCCGAACCGCATCTTTACGTCGGACAGGAGCAGGTGCATTTCTCGACAACGCCTTCGTTGATTGACGGCAAGTTGGAGCCGCGGCATGCAACACTGCGCAGTTTCTTGTTCGCACAGCGAGAAGGATATGTCGTGATGCCGGGGGGATTAACGCGGAGTGCGGCGAAGAAGGGCGCGCTGATCGTTTCAAGTCGCGCCGGGGGAGTGAGTAAGGATACATGGATTCTCGCCGATGAGCCTACACAGCATGTCAGTTTATGGCGGCAGCCGAAGAACGGGTTGCGTCCGTTGGCTTATGATAACGTCGGGAATTCGCGCGGGTTGTCAAGTCGCGCGGCGGAGAATCTGTTTTGGGTGGGCCGTTATGCCGAGCGCGCCGAGGGACAGGCACGGTTGCTACGGATTATTTTGGAGACATTGCAGTCAAGTCCGTTAGCTGAGGATGCGCGAGAGCTCGCTGAATTGACGTATCTCCGCAGCCTGTTTCGTTCGATTACGGGGTTTTATGGGACAGCCGCTGCCATGGAGAAACGCAACGTTGCGTTATCCGATGAACTGTTTTCTCTCACGCTGGATACCCAAAATGACAGTAGCCTCGTGTCAACGCTCAAGTCAATGGTAACAGCGGCTTACGCAGTGCGCGACCGCTGGTCTACCGATACCTGGCGTGTCATGAATAACATTGAAAATTTATGCACAACGCTTGAGAAAAATCTTACGGAAGGACGGATGGGGGAGTCGGAATCGGGTGAGGAGACATTGAGAACGGGAGAAGAGGCATCGAAAACGGCGTTGGATGCGCAGACGCTGCAGGAGATCCAGACAGAATTGGATAGGTTGATGATTTTTCTGGCTGCGCTGACAGGCTTGAACGCGGAGAGCATGACGCAGACGATAGGATGGCTGAGTCTAGATATGGGGCGGCGGATTGAACGCGCGCTGCTTCTGATTCGGCTATGCCGTTCTAGCCTTGTCGGTGCGTATTATGACGACTGGCTCGAAAATCGACTGCTGGAGTCAATGTTGGCGGCGGCGGAGAGTCTGATTACGTATCGCGGGCGGTATCGCGCCGAGTTACACTTCCCGACGGTGCTGGAGTTGCTGCTGCTTGACGAGAGCAACCCGCGCGCCCTAGTCTATCAGTTAAAACGGCTTCAGGAGCAGATTCGTTCGTTGCCGCGCGAGAAATTGGGGTATCGGCTCAGCAAGGAGGAGCAGTTGATTTTGGAGGCGTTGACGCAGCTGCAACTCTCGAATACGATGCAGCTTGCAGAACGTTCGGGGCAGATGCGGCAGGGATTGGAAAAGTTGCTGGCGCGGTTGGCGCAGCTGTTGCACGAACTTTCGGAGGCGTTGACGCTGAACTATTTCAGTCATGTGCAAGGGCCGCAGCAGTTCGTAGCGGTGAATTCATGAACTATCAGATTACACATAAGACGCACTATATCTACAGCGATACGGCGAATTTGTCCTATAACGAGGCGCGGTTGACACCGCGGAGTTTTGCGAGGTATCCGTATAAACATTACTCGCCGAGTGGGGTTTTGGCGGCGTGGGGGCATTTGCAGCAGGTTCACCGCAGTCGGTTTGTCGTTGAGCCGCAGCCGACGAATTATCGCGAGCGCGAGGATTTCTTCGGGAATACCGTCAGTTATTTTGCGATTCAACGGCCGCATCAGACACTTACCGTCACGGTGACAAGTCAGGTGGAGGTGAAGCGTCAAAGCACGACAGCGCGCGAGGGCTCTGAAAGCGTGGCATGGGAGACGGCGCGGGAGCAGCTTCAAACATCGATGCATCCGGAGATTTTAGAGGCGCGGCAGTATGTGTTGGATTCGCCGATGATTCCGACGCGATTGACAGAACTTCGCGAGTATGCAACGCCATCGTTTGCACCGGGCAGACCATTGCGAGAGGCGGTGCGCGAACTGACAGAGCGACTCTATACCGATTTTACCTACGAGCCGGGGGAGACGACGGTTGCGACTCCGTTGGAGGAGGCGTTAGCGCATCGCCGCGGTGTCTGCCAAGATTTTGCGCATTTAGGGATTGGATGTCTCCGCGCGATGGGGTTGGCGGCGCGTTATGTGAGTGGATACATTGAGACGATGCCGCCGCCGGGACAGGAGCGGCTGGTGGGTGCTGATGCATCGCATGCGTGGTTTTCGGTGTATGTGCCGGATGTGGCGCGCTTGGAACGCGCGCCTACAAAAGACAATTTACAAAGTATCCCTTCCGGCAACGCTTTGGGAAGTTGCGGCGAGTGGTTAGATTTCGATCCGACGAATAATCAGGTGCTAGGTGAGCAGCATATCACGGTGGCGTGGGGACGCGATTATTCGGATGTGACGCTGCTGAAGGGTGTCGTTTTTGGGAGTGGGACGCATGAATTATCAGTCTCCGTAGATTGTCAGCGGGAAGCTGGTAATGATGTCCCAGAAACAACTTACGGTTTCCAAAAATAGAGCGTCCCATCGTGGTTTGCGCTCATGAACTCCCCGGCTTCGGTGAAGGCTAAGGCGCGGATAGCACTTTCCTGTGCCGGGAGTTTGGACACCGCGATGTTAGCACGTTCGTGCACGGCATCAGTGCCTCGCGTTTCGGATAAGCTGGGCAGGCCCCATAGCCGGAGCTGCCTGTCTTTCCCGCCGGAGGCGAGGTGTGTGCAGTCTTGTGAGAATGCCACCGCATGCACCGAATCAGCGTGCGAGAGGAGTGTGGCAAAGAGCTCATAACTTTCCATGTCCCACAGCCGAACGGTGGTATCGGAGCTGCTGCTGGCGAGGCGTTTGCCATCAGCGGAAAATGCCAAGGCTAAGACGAGCCCATCATGTGCGGCGAGAGTGTGAAGACGATACCCGGTATCCAGATTCCATAACCGAATTCTGCCATCGGTGCTGCCGCTGGCAAGTATGCTTTCTGCGGCGAACGCCAAGGAGCGGACGCGCCCGGGGGATTCCGTAAACGTCGGCAAAACTTCGTCCCAGGCGGGGATAGGCATTCCATCGGGGGCGGCTGCGCTGGCCGCAAGCATCGCGGAATGTCCTGCGAGAAGCGCGATTTCGCGGGCTGTCTCGGTGTCCCAAAGCCATAGTGTGTTATCGTCACAGCCGCTAACCAGCCTTCGGTTATCAGGGGCGAAGGCAAGGGCACGGATGCGCGCGGTATGCCCAGGGAGCATGGCGAATTGCGCGCCGGTGTCCAAACGGTAAATCCAGATGCGTCCCTCGCCACCGGCGGCGATTTTGGTGCCATCAAGTGAAAAGGCGAGCGCGGTGACTTGGTTCTGGCTGAGGCGGGATTGCAGTCCCGCTGGAAGTTGTGAGTGGATGCAGTTCATGAAAATATCGCTCCTAGAACAATTTGAACAACTTGCGAACGACTAAAGATTCCAATCCAAAACGACCCCGGTGTAAACGTTCGGTTCGTTGAGGAGGCCGTCATAGGCGTGCTTGATTTGTTCGGGTTTGAGGCGGTGCGAGATGAGCGGTTCGACGTGCAACTGCCCGCGCGCCATCCAGTCGAAAATAGTCTGCTGCTTGCTCCATTGTGAAGTGCGGTTACCGATATCGGGATACATCGGCACGCACCACTCCAACGCACCGCGGATGGTAATCCATCGCAAGTGAGTGTCGGAGAGCAGCTCGGTGAGGTTACCGTGGACAGCGACGCGCGGTGAACCGAGGATAATAAGTTGCCCGTGACTGGCGGTGGCGCGGAGTGCTTGCATCACAACGCCGCTATGCCCGACAGCATCGATGGTAATGTTGCCGAGTTCGCCGTTGGTGAGTTCCTGCAGTTGTGCCTGCGCTTCGTCTGCGGTGCCTCCGACGGTGTGTTCAATGCCGCACCGTTCCGCGAGCTCGCGCCGCTCCGCGACCGGATCTACGCCGATAACGCGGCATCCGTGTATCTGGAACATCTGCGCGGCGAGGTTACCGACAAGCCCCATTCCAAACACAATGACGGTGGCGTTCGTCGGGATTTCGGCGACGATGATGGCAGTCATCGCAACGCCTGCCATGCGCGATGCGGCGACAACGTCAGGTTCTACCGCCTGCGTGATGGGCGCGATGAGCCTGTCTTGAGAGTAACGGATAGTCGATGCGTGTCGTCCGTATGTGAAGACGCGCGCGCCGGGTTGGGTTCGCGTTACGTTCGCGCCGACTTCGCGCACGATGCCGACGTTGGCGTAGCCGGAACGCCACGGATAGGCGCACCACGCACCTTTCTCGAAAACTTTCGGCTCTCGCCCGGTGTAGTTGGCGAGTTCGGTGCCGCTGCTGATGAAGGTGTATTCAGTGTCAATGAGCACTTCGTTGGCAGAAAGTGCGGGGACATCAAGTTCGGCGGTTTGGAGTTCCACCTGATTTTGCCCAGTGACGACGACTTCTCGGATTGTCATGAGGTATTTCCTTCTCCTAGTTCTTTCTTTTTAATCTCGCGGATGAGTGCCTGCATCCGTTTATATCTGACAAGGCCGACGAAAAATGTGGCGATGCCGAGTAAAATGAAAATCACGCCGATAGTTTCAACGACAGGCGAACTGAAAATTTTGAGATGCACGAAGGATAATCCCGCGACGAACAGCGTCAGCGCGGTTCGGATGTAAGCCAGAAACGTCCGTTCGTTTGCGAGGATTGTCCGGTCTGCGGCGAGATGATCTCGCAGGATAAGCCGGTCTTCCAGTCCATGGTATGGGGCTGGTTTTTCTTGCATAGGCATGCTTTTTCCTTTCTGAAAGTGATCGATAATGAATTATTATGACGGTGTTTCATAACTCGCTCAACGTCGCGGGGACAGGCCCCGCGCTCCGGTGAAAAAACGCGGCCCTTTCACGTAGGGCGAGGGCCCTCGGATGCCACACGCGCATCCGAGCGGGTTTCCCACGCCATGCGTTTGGCTGGCAGACTTCCTCACCCCTGTAGGTCAGGATCGCCTGATCCTGACTCGTTCGGGATCAGGCGATCCCGAACTACAGAATAGGTGGCGCGCGAAGAAAAACGCCTCCCTTTACCGTAGGGCGAGGGCCTGTCCCTCGCCAGCGTCCGCGCACTCCAACGATCGCGGGGGACAGGCCCCCGCGCTACGGTGAAAAAAACGTCTCTTCAGGTCCGTAGGACCTGAATGTCTATAGCACGTAGGGCCTGCGAAGAGATTTAAGGTCCTTTAGGTCCTTAATATCCTTTGACGCGCCGCATGTTTTCCTATTAAGGTCCTACGGACCTTGACATGGGCGGATACCTTTTTCTATAGACATGTAGGTCCTAAAGGACCTAAGACGATGCATCCGAAAAAAACGCCTTCCTTTCATCGTAGGGCGAGGGCCTGTCCCTCGTCATCGCTCGCGCGCCAGGCTCTGTAGGGCAGGATCGTCTGAAGCTCTGGCATCTTGGTTTCCAAGCGATCCTGACCTGTTTGTGATCAGGCGATCACAAACTACAGAAGCGGAAACACACATCGTGACGATAGAGCTCGCGGGGGACAGGCCCCCGCGCTACGGGAACATCGAGACCAGAGGTCTCTCCTACCGGGAAGAAATCGAAATATGAAACCCCTTCAATTATTATAGCATATTTTGGGGTTTAATTGCCGAAAAAAAACGCGGGAGCAGAGATATTCCGGCCGGTTTTCACGTTTTCTTGACATCAATTGGTTTTTTGTGTTAAACTATCCTGCATAGTTTCATATCGGCAGGAAGTTTGTTCCTACCGATGATACCAGAGAAAAACAATGGAGTAAACACTTTGATGAATATCAAGCAACAACTTGATGCCAAAATCGCAGATTACAATTTACTGAACCACCCGTTCTATGAAGCGTGGAGTGCCGGCGAATTGCCAGTCGCATCGCTGCAGCACTACGCGCGTGAATACGGTGCTTTCATCGCCACCCTGCCGAAGGGATGGGAAACACTCAACGATGCCGAAACCGCCGAGGAGGAGACAGAACACATCGATATGTGGGCTGACTTCGCCGATGGCCTGGACACCGCTGTCTCCGAGGCACAGATTCCGCAGGTGAAAGCGTTGCTGCAGACAGCGGACGCACTCTTCGCTGAGCCGGCTACGGCATTGGGTGCGCTCTACGCGTTTGAAGCGCAGCAACCTGCCACTGCGCAGTCCAAACTTGCCGGGTTGAAGGAGTTCTATCGGCTTCCCGAAAAGGTGGAGCCGTATTTTGAGACGCATTCGCATAACGAGCACGAAGCGGAGAAACTGCTGGACCAGATCGGCGCGTTACCGGCGGACGCTCAGGCATCCGTGGTGCAGGCGTGCGAGCAGATGAGCGGTGCTTTGTGGAACGCGCTCACCGGAATTCACGATGCAGCAGACCACGGCGCATGATGCGGTGACAGCCTATTTTGGCGCGCTCGTCGCGAGAGATGCTGAAACCCTCATCGCGCTGATGCATCCCGTTTCGCACTACGTGAAAATCGGCACGGATGCCGATGAGATTCTCACGGGCGGCGCGGAGATCGCGGCGTATTACGAAAACCACGTCGCCAGCACCGAGGATTTCAGCATCACCTTTCTCAGCCTAGATGTGCAGGCACGGGCCGAGGTGGCGTGGTTTTATGCGCGACAAATCTGGCGGCTTCGGTGGCAAGGAAACCCGATGGAAGAGTTTGTCATGCGGATGACAGGTGTTTTGGAAAGGGTTGATACGGCGTGGAAGTTTGTCCAAATCCATGCTTCAATCGGCGTGCCGACGACGTAAGTGGAGAAGCACCGTGAAAATTTCAGCTGTCTCTTTTGACGCTGACATGACGTTGTGGGACTTCCAGAAAGTCATGCGGCATTCCCTAAAACAGACATTGATAGAACTCCGCCGACATGTCCAGACACAACATGCCCGCGCTTTAACCGTTGAAGCGATGATAGGCATTCGTGAACGCGTCGCCGACGAAGTGAAGGGTGAAATCTGGAACCTGGAGCACATCAGACGACTCGCATTTGAGCGGACGCTTGAACATGTCGGGCACCCGGACAAAGCACTCGCCGCGCATCTCAACGCGATATATCTGAAGCACCGTTTTGAGGATATTATCTTGTATCCGGATGTTTTGCCAACACTTGATGCTTTGGCACCGCATGTCGCGCTAGGCATACTGTCGAACGGAAACACTTATCCGGAACGCTGCGGACTTGAACGACGTTTTGAATTCGTCGTCTTTGCCCAAGATGTAGGCGTTGAGAAGCCCGACCGGCGTATCTTTGAAATTACTGCCCGGAAGGCAGGATATCCATTAACGGCGTTATTACACGTCGGAGATTCACTAGAAAGTGATGTGGCAGGTGCACGGGCAGCGGGCGCGTATGCTATCTGGCTGAATCGCGAAGGAATGCCGAACAACACCGATATCCGTGCGGATTATGAAATCGCTTCGTTGGACGAAATTCCAGCAATTTTGGGCGTATTGTAGGGGTGGAGGTGGCAATTCGCCCTTACAGTTCATCCAAGAATTGGAGTCTTCTTGGAAAACAGAAGCAAAAAAGTTGATATTTGAAGGTTCACTATGCTATAATAGTGTCTGTGGAGAATTAATCGAGGGTGTTTCATAACTCCGTGTCGGAGAGCTCTCCCGGTCTCGATGCAAGCGGTATCCCTTTCATCGTAGGGCGAGGGCCTGTCCCTCGCCATCGTTCATGCACGTGCACCCCAACGCTCGCGGTGGCCTGTCCCCCGCGATGGCTCAAGAACCGTTTTTTTTATCGTAGCGCGGGGGCCCTCGGATGCCATACGCGCATCCGAGCGGGTTTCCCCCGCGTTGTCCATCGTCACGATGTGTGCTTCCCCTCTGTAGTTTGTGATCGCCTGATCACAAACAGGTCAGATCAGGCGATCCTGACCTACAGGGGAGGATGCGATCTGACAGTAAGACGCATGGCGAGGGACAGGCCCTCGCCCTACGGTGCAAGCGGCAATCAAGCATGACGAGGGAAACCCTCTCGGATGCGCGTGTGGCATGCGAGGGCCCAAGCCCTACGTGAAGGGAAGGCGTTTTTTCACCGTAGCGCGGGGCCTGTCCCCGCGACGTTGAACGAATTATGAAACACTCTCAATTAAGCCCAAACACGCCCAGGAGAAATGAGGTATCTCAATTAATGACTACTAAAAAGAAAAATTCTGTTGAAACTGCGGTTCTCGCAGATAGCGCGACGCAGCCGGTGCGCGAGTATCCGGAAGAGGCATATTGCTTTAGTGCAGAGGAATTGGAGCAGTCCCCGGATTCGGAGCAGGTTAAAGCACCCTCTCCTGCCAAACGGACTCGGACGGAGGAACCGCGCATCCGTGTCAGGAAGCCGGATTACACGCTGGCAGACCTTTTGGCGCAGTTACCTAAGTCGGAAACACCCGAGTCAAACGCGGGTGCTAAGGGTTGCGCGACGCAGCCGGTGCGCGAGTATCCGGAAGAGGCGTATGACTTTGAGTTTGAGGACCCGGGCTATACGCTGGAAGACCTCTTGGCGCAAGTCACAGAAGATAATCGGCACGAAGTGGTTGACTTCGGGCCGCCGGTGGGCAAAGAGGTATGGTAAGAACAACCGATTACTTCCCGTGGCGCGGCGATGTAGTGTGGGTCGACTTGGAACCACACAGAGGCTCGGAACAAGCCGGCCATCGTCCCGCTGTTGTAGTCTCGCGAAGCGAATATAACCGAGATATGGATTTAGCGGTCATCTGTCCAATTACGTCGCGAGGGAAAGGCTATCCGTTTGAGGTGCCTATTCCTCGCGGTTTAGCAGTGAGGGGCGTTGTCCTCGCCGATCAGGTGCGATGCGTCGCTTGGAAAGAGCGAGATGCAGCGTTTGTCTGTCAGATGCCGCCTGATACGTTGAAAGAGGTTTTGCAAAAAATTAGGCAGCTCTTGAGAATTCCGCTGGCACCTTAGCACGTGGCGTAGCATGAACAGCACTCCAAACCAGCATATCCACAATATCACGCGGCTGAAGGAAACACGCATCGCGCTGATTGACAGCGATGAGCCAGGGGCATTCCAGAAACTCCTCCGAAACTATTGGCACTGGCACTTCAACGATGCACTCCGCGATGCGGCACGGTTGCTGTTAACTACCGAACTTGGCTGGGAGCAGATACCGCAAACCTTGATACCACCGGTTGGCGAACTCGTCTCGCCGTTGGGATACGCGCTGGCGCATTCGGATAAACAGGTTCGCGATGCCGCACTGCAGGTGCTGGATGCAACCGTTTGTATACCCGCAGGCACTGCGCTTATCGGCGAGGACTGCGCGCCGTTGGAAGTTGACGCTTATGAGATGAGCGTCTATCCTGTCACGAACGCGCAATATCAACGGTTTGTGGTGGACACCGGACGCGAACCACCACAGGATTGGATAGATGGAAACTACCCTCAAAATCGGGGAGACCACCCTGTCGTCTGGGTTACCTGCGAAGATGCCGAAGCGTATGCGGACTACATCGGCGGCAGATTACCAACGTTTCCCGAATGGCAATACGCCGCACGCGGTGCCGACGATAGGCTTTTCCCGTGGGGATATAACATTGACACACCGCGATGCAATACCGCTGAACTCGGTGCAGATGGCACTACCCCAGTCGGCACTTTTCGCGGCGGCGCGAGCCCTTTCGGTTGTTACGATATGGTGGGCAATGTTTGGGAGTGGACCGGCACGTCTTATGACGATGCGGGCAATTTCCAGGTCGCGTGCGGCGGCGCGTGGTATTACAATCATGACTACAGTACCTGCACGAGTTACGATTTTTTTAGCAACGGGTATGCCGAATTCATCATCGGATGCCGAGTCGCGTGTGATATAGAGGGGCAGTGATATAGATGGGCAGTGATATGGATAAGCCAGATGAGAACCGCGCCTTAACGCCAAGCGATACGTCAGCGGCTTCCGAGAGCCAGGGACAGGCAACCCACGTTCAGCGCGGGCGCGTTGACATTCACACTTACCAAACTGTCGCGAAGCACTTAGAGCAAGGTGCAACGGCGTTAAAAGCGCGGCAATATCCGCAGGCGATTGCGGCATTTGAGACAGTGTTGCAACACAACGGCGAATCCGCAGAGGCGCATTTCCATATCGGCTTGGCGCGTTTTATGCTCGGTGATTATGAGCAGGCACTTGAGGCGTATAAAAAGGCGATTGCGTGTGAACCGAAGGAAGCGGCGGCGCATCTCAATCTCGCTGCTACCTATCGCTTGCTGAAACGCTACGATGAAGCGGTTGAGGTGTATCAGCGCGCTATCCATTTTATTCCGAATCATGCCGAGTTGCATTCGGAGCTCGGTGCCGTTTACACGTTCCAAGGCAAGCGTCGCGAGGCGGTGGCCGCGTATAAAACTGCCTTGCGGCTCAAACTCAAATAGGATAGATGCAAAATCGACTGCGGGAAGAGTTTGCATTGCGTCCATCCGGCGAGATACAAAAATGTTTGTTTCAGACGAAGATTTGATCATGCAAAGCGGGAAGGGGGATATGAGCGCGTTTGAATTGCTGGTGCGGCGGCATCAAGCACAACTGATTAACTATATTCATCGGCTCATTAACGACTACCACCGTGCGGAAGACCTGGCGCAGGAGACGTTCCTCCGCATCTTCCAAAACGCGAGCCGCTATCAGCCGACGGCTTCCTTCAAAAGTTGGATGTATACCATCGCTACCAACTTGTCCCGGAACGAGATACGGAATCGGGCGCGGCGGAATACCTACTTCTTTGAAGATTTGGTGGAAGAGGGCGCGGATATCCACGAGACAAGCATGATGCAGGATACGCGCTATCAGCCAGACGTGCTGGCGGAGAAAGAGGAACGGCGACACCTGGTCAGAAAAGCACTCGCCGAATTGCCGGAGAATCAACGTTTGGCGTTAACGCTCGTCACTTACCAAGAATTGCGCTATGAAGAGGTGGCAGAAATACTGGGTATCTCCGATGGCGCAGTGAAAGCGTTAATTCACCGCGCGCGACAGCGCATGAAAAAGCTGCTCATCAAGGCAGGATTGGGAGAAGACGTTGATGAAAAATAAGAGAAAGCCGCCATATTATGAACTGCTTCCCGGCGAGAGCGGGGTTCCGCTGGACGAGCGGGGATGGGAACTCCCGCCGACGAAGCACTGCGCCGAACTTCACACGCACTTTTCAGCCTACATTGACAAGGAGCTGCCGGCGTGGAAACGGCTACTCGTCCGGCAGCACCTGAAACGGTGTCCGAATTGTGCGTTTCACGTGCGGCGGTTGGAGCAAACCGATAAGTTCCTCCGTGCAGAGGAGGCTCTCCCATCATCCGATGATTTCGTGGTGAGGGTAATGGCGCGTGCATCGGAAATGCAGCAACATCAACAGGAGCAGCGTTCGCCATTGTTTGCCATCGGGAAGCGTCTCACGCGGCGCGTTGAGGCTTTACTCGGAGGGGTGAGAAAGAACATCCCGGCGCACAGTCCGCCTGGGCTGGCGGGTGCATTCGCGCTCTGCTTTACCATTTTCACGATGGTAGGTGTCACGCTTTACGCGCCGTCCGGCGATAGGTTTGCCGGGCCCGAACAAGCGGAATTGGATACCACAGAAAAACTCATCTCTTTTGAGGTAATTCGGGATGAACAACCGAAACGTTCGTTGGCTGAAGAACGGCCCTTGTCTCCGTAAGGCGGTGAAAAAACGTCACCCTTCACCGTAGGACTTGGGCCCTCGCATGCCACACGCGCATGCGAGCGGGTTCCCCTCGCCATGCAGCGATCGCGGGGGACAGGCCCCCGCGCTACGATAAAAACGCCACCCCTCACCGTAGGGCGAGGGCCTGTCCCTCGCCATGCTGCGGTCTACCGAACCATGTTTCGGATTATCCAACGATCGCGGGGGACAGGCCCCCGCGCTACGGTAAACAACGGCCTTCTTCCTCGCGGGGGACAGGCCCCCGCGCTACGGTAAACAACGGCCTTCTTCTTCGGATCGCGAGGGCCTGTCCCTCGCGAATGTGTTGAAAAAAAACAATGAAATCTGCAACGCGTCGCGCCTTGTTCAGCTCACTACTCCTTCATTTATTCCTTTTGGTAACAGCGTTCTACATCGCGGTGCAAAATGAGCCGCTGTCGCCGGTAGAAGGAAGCATTGCAGCCGAGTTGATACCAATGAACAAACCACTTCAACCGAAAGCACCGCTGAAAAAACACGTGCCCACTTTTCGCGAGCCGCTACGAGACACAGTGCCAGTCTCTGCCGCGAAAGTAGAATCCATTGCGCCGGCTGTCGGATTTCAACCGAATCTTGTTCCAACACGTCCTGTCGATACGACGCAGCCGCTTCTGAATCAAGTGCTTGTCTCACCGGAGGTAACACCGGATGTCAGCACTGCTTCTCGTGCCTTACGAAGCGTTGCGCGCGAACTGCCGACGACTGAACCAACTGGCGTAACAGGGAGCAGCAGTTACGGGACAAAACGGAGCGGCGTGTTGCGCGTGCCGAAAGGTGGCTCCACGATGCTGAACGTCACAGCGACG
This sequence comes from Candidatus Poribacteria bacterium, assembly GCA_965242965.1. GTDB lineage: Bacteria > Poribacteria > WGA-4E > WGA-4E > WGA-3G > AGPOR5. The sequence continues at coordinate 1,744,149 of OZ251518.1, forward strand.
ACAGGCGATGGAGAATTCTTCGACTCCCCAGATAAACCGAAGGATCCGCCGGTTGTCAATCAGACGCAATTTCGGGAGGTGATGAAAGGGCTCGCGCAAGAAATCGTGGAGGCGAGCGGCGGCAGACCGGTTGATGTCGTTTTTGTCATCGATGCAAGCGGTAGCATGGGCGATAATATCAAGGCTGTTGCGGAACATCTCATCACGATGATAGATGTTTACAACGCCGCCAACGTTGATTACGCGCTCGGTTTGACGCAATTCTGGATGAACCAAGACAGGGAGCGAAACATCATCAAAGTGTCTCAGTTGACGAGGAGTCTGGCAGACTACAAACGCACCATCCGCGGGATAATCCCGCAACAAGATGAAAACGCGCTGGATGCCGTTGTGCAAACGGCGAAGGAACTCCGATTTCGGGCCACCTCCAAAAGGCATTTTATTCTCGTCACCGACGAAACGTTCACGAGTTTAGAAAAATGGACGGTAGACGATGCCATCGCATACTGCCGTGAGTTCGGCATCGCTGTGAATGTGCTTGGCCTCCGCGACGACGAACATCAGCAGTTGGCGGCGGAGACAGGTGGCAAGTGGCACCTCATTCCGCAAGACGCGCCGAAGCCGAAGCCGAAGGGCGTGCCCAAGCCGGCCGCGCCCGGATTCATTCGTTCCAAAACGCAGACGCTGCGCAACGCGCAATGGGCAAACGTTGGGAAAATCAGCGGTGCGTTGACAAAGCACGCCGCCGAACTTGGTGGGCAAACACCACTTGACGTTATCCTTTTTATTGACGGTAGCAAGAGCATGGAGGACAAGCTGCCACACTTTTTGGGGCAGCTTGAGCACCTCGTTCGAGAGTGGGATAACGCGCTGATTGACTACCAACTCGGCGTGGTGCGATTCCGGACGCGCGCCTCGGTGAATATGGTGAACGTTTTCAATCCACCGCAAACGCTGGAGCAGGTGCGGAAGATCGCCGAATTGCCGTGCCAAGAGAATGAGATGTTACTCGATGCAGTAGCAGAAGGATTGCGCAGGCTGAAGCACCGGCCGGACGCGCAGTTGCATCTCATCTTGGTTACCGATGAACCTGCCAAGGGCAAATACTCGGCGGCAGCGACGATGCAACTCTTGCAGCAAAGACATGCGCGCGTCAGCGTTATCGGCACTTTTGACGATTTCCAACAGCAGGTAGCCGCGAAAACGGGCGGCGTGTGGGTGCCGATGCCGGAAGCGCATACGAAGAATAATGCGTATTGGTAGAGGATTTTCATATATCCGATAGGCGCGGTTTCAAACAGAAAAGACCGTAGTTCGGGATCGCCTGATCCCGAACGGGTCAAGATCAGGCGATCTTGACCTACAGGGGGATGCGGTCTGCCAGCCAAACGCATGGCGAGGGCCTGTCCCCCGCGCTACGGTATAGGGAAGGCGATTGGGCCCTCGGACGATCGCGGGGGACAGGCCCCCGCGCTACGGTGAAAAAAACGCCGCCCCTTCACGTAGGGCGGGGGCCCTCGGATGCCACACGCGCATCCGAGCGGGTTCCCCCCGCCATGCTGCGGTCTCCCGAAACCTCGCGAGGGACAGGCCCTCGCGCTACGGTATCGGGAAGGCGATTGGGCCCTCGGCCGATCGCGAGGGACAGGCCCTCGCGCTACGGTGAAAAAACGTCGCCCCTTCATCGTAGGGCGAGGGACAGGCCCCCGCCATGCTGCGGTCTACCGAAACCTCGCGAGGGACAGGCCCTCGCACTACGAAATCGGGAAGGTGCTTGGGCCCTCGGACGCTCGCGAGGGACAGGCCCTCGCGCGACGGTATCGGGAAGGTGCTTGGGCCCTCGGACGCTCGCGAGGGACAGGCCCTCGCGCGACGGTAAAAAACGGCGTGCGTTACCGTAGGGCGGGGGCCTGTCCCCCGCCATGCTGTGGTCTCCCGAGAACTCGCGAGGGACAGGCCCTCGCGCTACGGTATCGGGAAGGCGATTGGGCCATCGCGCTACGGAGTAAGGGGACGCATCGAGACCGGGAGGTCTCTCCTATCGGGAAGGTATTGATATATGAAACACCCTCAATCTATAAAGGAACAGAAATTGAAGATAGCCGTCCTCGTCTCAGGGAGCGGGACTAACCTGCAAACCCTGATAGAGCAACTCCATCAAGAACCGGACAGCGGCATCGACATCGCTGTCGTCATCAGCGAACGGCAGAGTGCCTACGCGCTCACCCGCGCCAAAAATGCAGGCATCCCGACGCGCGTTGTCAAAACCCAAGATTTTAAGAACCGCGTCGATTTTGACGCGGCAATTTCACGTGAAATCGAGCAGGCAGGCGCAGAATTAATAGTCCTCGCGGGTTTCATGAAAATCTTTCAACCGCCTTTTGTCCGCAAATATCGGAATCGTATCCTCAACGTGCATCCGACGCTGCTGCCTGCTTTTCCGGGCGCGCACCCTGTCGCCGATACGTTGGCATACGGCGTGAAGGTCGCGGGAGTTACTGTGCATTTCGTTGATGAGGGTGTTGACTCCGGTCCGATTATCGCACAGAGGGCGGTGCCCGTGTTGGATACAGACGATGAGGAGAGCCTGCACGCGCGCATCCAAGTTGAAGAGCATCAACTCTATCCGCAGGTAATTAAGTGGTACGCGCAGGGACAATTGAAAATTGAGGGGCGAAAAGTCATCGTCACAGCCCAATAAAAACATGCTAGCTATTTCAACACGCTGGAACGCTTCAACACAACCCGATGGTGCGGCCCTGTTTGACGAACTGAAGGCACTCGGTTTTGAGACGATTGCACTCAGCCAGCACCTGACGCATGAACAGGTTGAGCAGCTCAAGCCGCTGCTCCGCGAAAATCCGCCTTGTTCGATTCGCGATACGGTAATTGGGAGATCGCGAGGGACAGGCCCTCGCGCTACGGGAAGCGGGGGATCGCGAGGGATAGGGCATCGCGCTACGGTGACCGAGAGATCGCGAGGGACAGGCCCTCGCGCTACGGTGGGGGAGTCGGTGTCGGTGCGGAACAGATCGCGAGGGACAGGCCCTCGCGCTACGGTTAAGGAGGCAGATCCGGGGCATCGCGATACGGGACGCGGGGTTCACCTTGCCAGCCTTAACGCCGATAAACGAAACGAAGCTATCCGGCGGACTGTGCGAACGATGGAACTCGCTGTCGAATTGGAAGTGCCGATAGTCGTGCTAGACCTCGGCGAAGTGGATACTTACGATAGAACTTATCTGCTGCAAAACCTCTACGATTACGGCGAACGCGAGTTTGAGGCGTTCAGCGAGAAGGTAACCGAGGCGACAGAATGGCGCAAGCGCAAGCAGTCTAAACATCGGGACGCTGTCCTCCGAAGCCTCGACGAATTGAATGAACGCGCCTTGCGGATGCACCTCCACATTGCCGTTGAAAATCGTCCGCGCTATTATCAGATTCCGAATTTTGACGAAGTCGGACTGTTTTTTGAGGAATTCTACGGCAGTCCGATGCGCTATTGGCACGATGTGGCGCACGCCGCGCTGCAGGAATGCCTCGGTTTGTGCCGCGCGCATACGTGGTTGGAGGCATACGCCGAACACCTCATCGGTGTGAATCTGCACGACTTGCAGGGGCTTGAGGCGTATCACCCGCCGGGCACGGGGGATTTGGATTGGGATGAAGTATTCGCACAAATGCCGGAGAATATCGTGAAGGTATTGGAGATTCAACACGGCGAAGCGGCGGCGGCACAGGAAGCGCGCGAATTCTGCCAAACCTAGTCTCTCCCGTAGGCGGGACATCCCTGTCCCGATAGGTAACACTCTGTCACCGTAGCGCAGGGGCCTGTCCCCTGCGATCGTTGATTTGCCCAGGAACGCCCCTTCACCGTAGCACAGGGGCCTGATGGGGGGAATCGAGACCAGGAGGTCTCTCCTACGGGAGTTAATCGAGACCGGGAGGTCTCTCCTACTGGGTTTCTTCGGTCGGAGGGACATCCCTGTCCCGATTCAGTCGGAGGGACATCCCTGTCCCGACAGGTAACACTCCCTCACCGTAGCGCAGGGGCCTGTCCCCTGCGATCGTTGATTTGTCCAGTGCATCGAGACCAGGAGGTCTCTCCTACCGGTGTCGTAACGCATGAAAACCTACTTTTTTAGCCGAACTGAACGCCGCATCCTGAAATCCGTGTGCGCCGAGATGGTAGGCGTTGCACGCGATACGCCGTTAGATGAACCGCTGGAAGCGATGGACGCGTTCGTCATGCAACTGCCGAAGACGCTGCAAGTGCAGTTCCGATGTGGGCTGTTTGTGTTTGAGTGGGGACCGCTTCTGTTTATCACGAAACCGCGCCGTTTCACGCGCCTGTCTTCTCCTGATGCTGCGCGCTATATTGAGACTTGGGCTGCCAGCCGTTTCGGGGTGCGCCGGCTGCTTTTCCGCGGATTGCGAGACATTGCGTTCCTTGGCTACTATTGTTTTCCTGTGAAGACAGCACGCCATAGTAGGCGCGCTTTGTAAATTAATTGCGGATGTTTGATATTCTGTAGTTTGTGATCGCCTGATCACAAACGGGTCAGGATCAGGCGATCCTGACCTACAGAGCTCGCGAGGCATCGGTCAAGACGAAAACTGCCCGTTACCGTAGCGCGAGGGCCCTCGGATGCCATACGTGCATCCGAGCGGGTTTCCCTCGCGAGCGTTCAAGTGTCTGAAGCAGGATTTTCAAGATTTTTCAAGATTTTCAGGATAAGAGTCGGCGGCATTGTAGATCGCAGCATGGCGGGGGACAGGCGCAGGGGCTCCTCCTCTGTAGGTCAGGATCGCCTGATCCTGACCTGTTTGCGATCAGGCGATCGCAAACTACAGATGGGAACAACGAAAACCGCCGCTCCCACCGTAGCGCGAGGGCCTGTCCCTCGCGAGCGCCGGTCGAGACGAAAACCGCCACTTCACCGTAGCGCGAGGGCCTGTCCCTCGCGATCGTTGGGGTGCCGAGCACGTTTTCCTTAGATCGCAGCATGGCGGGGGACAGGCCCCCGCCCTACGATAACAGGAACGTTTTTTCCACCGTAGCGCGAGGGCCTGTCCCTCGCGAGCGCCGGTCAAGACGAAAATCGCCCATTCCCTCGCGCTACGATACCGAAAATTAAAAAAAAGCGAAAAAATTTGACATTTTTACGTGTTTATGATATTATATCTATCAACGCCGCTACGGTAGGAAAGACTACCTACCCAATAGCCAAAATATAGATAAAGGAGAAATAATGAATGTTACCGCAAAATATCACAAAAGACCCCCCCCCTTCATGACATACGTGAAGTATACCCTTTAGCAACTCCGAAGCAGTTGTTAGGCTGTCTGCTCCTGCTGTGCATCGGCATGCTTCCCTGGCTAGCACCGTCAACCGCACACGCCGTCAACGACATCACCTTTACGTTATCGGCATCCGGAGCCAATGTTGGCGATGCGTTTGGATACCGTTCCAGCACCACTCTCGTCCTCCCCGCGCGTCAGGTCACCGGTCCCTTTACGCTTGAAATAGCCTTTTCAGAGAGAGTCACTGGGCTTGTGAGCGGCCACTTTACTGTTACTGGAGGCACAGGAACCTTCACCACGCTGCAGGAAGATGCCACCGATACAAAAGTCTGGAAAACGACGGTTACTCCAACAGGCGGAGGTATCTCTCAGATTCTCGGGAACCTCACTTCCCCTCCAACAATTGCAGCAGCCGATGGCAGTGGTGATACTGTCACCTTTACAGGCAGCACAGGTCGCTTAACTTTCTATTACGACCTGCCACCGACGTTTTCTGCTGCCACCCAAGCGGTTTCCATAGCGGAAGGAACAACTACGACTACGGACATCGCTACCTTGGCAGCCACCGATGGCAATACGGATCATACGGTGACTTATGCCATTACGGCGACCGGCGGTGGCGCAGATGGCGCGCGGTTTACGATTGCGGGGACCGGTAACGACAGATTGCGATTTGTCGCCGTGCCGGACTTTGAAAATCCGACAGACGCGGTGAGTGCCACGCCTGTCAATGCGGCGGGGAACAACGTATATATCGTTGTCGTCACTGCCTCCAGCACTAACCCCAGCTCTACCACCTACCAGACCAGTGACACTGACAATACGCCTTATACGCTGCCGGCGCAAACTGCCACGCAGACGTTCACTATCACCGTCACGGATGTGACAACTGAGGCACCGTCTGCGCCGACTGCACCGATGGTGACAGCGGCGAATGCAACGCCGACGCAATTAAGCGTGACTTGGAGTGCACCTGCGAACACGGGTCCGGCGATTACGGATTACGATGTGCAGTATCGCACAACGGGTCCGCCTGCCGGCATGTGGCAAGATGCAGGTTTCAATGGCACTGGCACTTCCACGACGTTGACAGGGTTAACGGCAGGGACAGCGTATCAGGTGCAGGTGCGTGCGAAGAATGACGAGGGCACCGGACTCTGGTCTAATTCTCGCGATGCGACCACGGCGGCGAATGCTCCACCGGCTTTTGACGTTGCCACAACGGCATTCAATGTTGCGGAAAATAGCACCACGGTGACAACCGCCTCGGCGACGGATGCGGATACGGTGGTTACCGATGTGGTGAGTTATGCGATTAGTGGTGGCGCGGATAGCGCGAAGTTCTCCATCAATGCGTCTAGCGGCGCGGTGACATTCACTTCGGCACCGGATTTTGAAGATGCGCAAGATGTCGTGAGTGCCAATCCGTCAAATGCGGCGGGGAATAACGTGTATGTGGTGACAGTCACGGCATCGAGTGGGGCAAATGCCCGTGCGCTGTCGGTGAACAAGACGCTCACTGTCACCGTTACGGATGTGAACGAGCCGCCCTCAAAACCTGATGCACCGATGGTGACAGCGGCACCAGCTACGCCGACAGAGTTGAGCGTGACGTGGAGTGCGCCGACGAACACCGGCAAGCCGGCAATATCGGATTACGATGTGCAGTATCGCGCGGGGACTTCTGGGGGGTTCACGAGTCATGCACACACCGGTACCACCAGAACAGCAACGATAACCGGGTTAACGCCGAATACAGCGTATCAGGTGCAGGTGCGCGCGACGAATGCAGAGGGGACAGGGGCCTGGTCTAATTCTGGCGATGCGACCACGGCGGCGAATGCTCCACCGGCTTTTGACGTTGCCACAACGGCATTCAATGTTGCGGAGAATAGCACCACGGTGACAACCGCCTCGGCGACGGATGCGGATACGGTGGTTACCGATGTGGTGAGTTATGCGATTAGTGGTGGCGCGGATAGCGCGAAGTTCTCCATCAATGCGTCTAGCGGCGCGGTGACATTCACATCGGCACCGGATTTTGAAGATGCGCAAGATGTCGTGAGTGCCAATCCGTCAAATGCGGCGGGAAATAATGAGTATATCGTGATAGTCACGGCATCGAGTGGGACAGGTGCTCGTGCGCTGTCGGAGAGTAAGACGCTCACCGTCACCGTTACGGATGTGAACGAGCCGCCCTTGAAACCTGCTGCACCGACGGTGACAGCGGCGGATGCCACGCCGACGCAGTTGAGCGTGACGTGGAGTGCGCCGACGAACACCGGCAAGCCGGCGATTACGGATTACGATGTGCAGTATCGGACGACGGGTCCGCCTGCCGGCATGTGGCAAGATGCAGGTTTCACTGGCACTGGCACTTCCACGACGTTGTCAAGTTTAACGCCGGGGACAGCGTATCAGGTGCAGGTGCGCGCGACGAATGCAGAGGGCACCGGACTCTGGTCTAATTCTGGCAGTAGGACCACGGCGGCGAACGTTGCACCGGTTTTCGACGATACCACGACGGAATTCGATGTTGCGGAAAATAGCACCGCGGTGACAACCGCCTCGGCGACGGATGCGGATACGGTGGTTACCGATACGGTGAGTTATGCGATTAGCGGTGCGGATAGCGCGCAGTTTTCGATTAATGAGACGACAGGTGAGTTGACGTTCACAACGGCACCGGATTTTGAAAATGCGCAAGACGTTTTGAGCACCGCACCCGCGAATGCGGCGGGAAATAATGAGTATGTCGTGGTGGTTCAAGCGCAGAGTGGTGCTCCCGGCCGTCGACTCACGACGCAGAAAACGCTCGTTGTGACTGTGACGAATGTGGAGATCCCTCCGAAGCTGGCTGCCCCGGGCCTGACGGAGATGACGCTGACTTCGGTGAGCATTCAGTGGACAGCACCGGCGGACACGGGGTTGGCGATTACGGGTTACGATGTGCGGTATCGGCAAGGGCGCAGTGGCGCGTTCACGGATGCGGGTTTTGATGGCACCGGCACTGCCACGGTGCTCACCGGGTTGACACAGCATGCGGTTTATGAGATTCAGGTGCGCGCGACGAATTCGGAGGGATCGGGGCCCTGGTCGGATGCCGTCACGGCGGTGCCACAGGATAACAATCCGCCGGCGTTCAGCGGTGATACTGCTGTCACTGTGGCAGAAAATACCCCGGCGCGCACGCCTGTTGTCACTGTCGTTGCTACTGACGAAGACCCGGCCGATGAGATTACGGGGTATACGCTGAGCGGGACAGATAGCGGTGCCTTCACGTTGGATGCGCGCAGCGGTGTCTTGCGGTTTCGTGTATCGCCAGATTTTGAAAATCCGATAGATGTTGCGCATACGTCACCTGCGCCGGCAGATGCGGCGGGTAATAACACCTATATTGTCTTCGTCACGGCGACGAGTGGGACAGGCGGGCGCGCGCTGACAGCGACGCAGCGTCTCACGATTACCGTTACCGCTGTTGACGATATGTCCGTCGGGTTGGTGCTTGAGAGTTCGGTTGCGTTGACAGGTGACAGGCGTTTGACAAGTGAACCGAGTTGGACAGTGACGTTCGATTTCTCGAAGCCGCTTGCCGCCGCGGGAGACGCGGCGTTTAGCGTCTCAGACATCAATGTTAGCGTCAATGGTGGCGCGGGGACAGCGACGTTCGGTGAATTGACGCGTGCTGAATCGGCGGATGCGCGTTATACGGTGCCTGTCACTGTTAGCGCGGAAGGCACTTATACGTTCCAAGTAAAAAACGGAAGTGTTGCCACGCCCACCGGCGATACTTATGGCGGTGCCGCCTCGCCGTTGGTGGTGATTTACAATACACCGCCGGTGATAACCGATGTCGCAGTGGTGGCACCGCCGGCGACGGGGTATATCGTCGGTAGCGAACTCTCCCTTGAACTGACGTTTGACGATGACAATGTGAATATCCCTGCGAATGTGGATGTCGCGAATCGGCCGTATATCGTGCTCTATTTAGGTGAGCGCACGGCGGCGAATCAGCGGCGCGCCTATTGGCAGTCGGCGCGCGATGCGAATTCCACCGTCGTCACGTTTGCCTATGAAGTGCAGGCGGATGACGTTGCGAACGTGGTCCATTGGGAGCCGCGTCTCGTCGTGCCGGAAACAGCACCCATCACGAATGGCGTGAGGGCGATAGTGACAGGCGAACCTGCTGGTACCGATGCCCTGCCTGACAGAGGTCCTAGCGGCATCGTGGCGTTTCCGGGGGAAACGACGCAGCCCGCGCAGGGCCAACCGCAGGAGCCGGTTGCGCCGTTGACGCAGGAGGTGCCTGTGCTTGGTGCGCCTGTGGTATTTCTGCCGCCAGAGACAGTGGAGCCCGTGAAACCGACGCAGATTCCCCGCACGCCGTTGATTTTCAACGAACTCGGCAACGGTGCTTCGGGTGCTAACGATTGGCTGGAACTCCGGAATGTCACGGCGGAGGCGGTGCCGCTGAAAAACTGGGGCATCAGCATCGTCGCCGATGGAAAGAAAGTGGACAAACCCTTAGTGAGATTTCCATCGGATGCGGCGTTCAGCATTCCGCCGAACGGACTCTTGCTCATCACGCGGCGGCCCCCGGAGAAAACGCGGCTCGCAGGGGCGATTGACATCACGAACCCCGGCAAGACAGGTGCAGTGCATCACTATTTCGTCGCGCCTGAGTTCACACTGCCCGATGATGGACAGTTCCTCTTGATTCTCCGCAATGCGAAGGGGAAACTCGGCAAAGGCGAGAATGTGATTGATGTCGCTGGCGGTGGCGGACCCGATACGGATGCCTTTATTGCCGACAAAGGCGACGCGTTCCAGACAGACATCTGGCCGCTGCAAGCGACAGCGCATCCCCGTGAGGACACCGCATCGGCTCTCGCAGCAGGCAAGGTATGGCAGCGCGCGAAGGCGGATAGCGTCGGCTACCACAAAGATGCGTGGATGCAGGCCGCCTACACCGGGGTCGGCTATGATAGGGTGACAGAAACCTCACCGGCGACAGCCGGCACACCCGGCTATCCCAACGATGCCATGAAACCGGTGGCTGCCACGCCGAAAGGCAGTGTCACCTTCAGTGAACTCATGGTGGATTCAGCCGGTGGTAAACTGCCGCAGTGGATTGAGCTGTATAATGCCTCGAAAACGGAAGCACTGAACCTCAACCGCTGGAAACTAGAAATCCAGAATGTCGATTCCGAAGATTTAATCGGCAGACCGGTTGTGACGTTGACGCTGAAGGAAAAAATAATTCAGCCGAATCAGACGTTGCTCATCGTGGCAGGTCCGGCGCGTGCCTCGTCGGATTCGTATCTACCGGCGGATAGAGTTTACGACCTGCTTGCATTACACGAGAAGAATCTGCGTATCAAGCGTGCGCAGGATACCTTCTTGAGTATCGAGGGGTTCTACCTGAAACTCACCGATAGAAATGGGCATCTCGTTGACGAAGTCGGGAATAGGGACAGCGACAGGCATTCGGATGATGCACCGGCGTGGGCATTACCGTTGAGTAGCGAGGAAGGTTCGCGGAGTTCTCTCATTCGGCGTTACACCGAGGGCACCTCGGCGGCGGGACCGGGGAGAAAGAGGTCGAGTTGGGTCTTGGCGGCGCGTGTCAAGAAAGTCGCTTCTAGCAGCGATGCGCTCTACTGGGGGGATGCGGATGACATCGGCACGCCGGGTTATCGTGAGGGTGGCGCGTTACCGGTGGAGTTATCGAGTTTCTCGATGGCGCGCAATGAAGCCGGTGCTGTCATCTTGACATGGACAACCGAGTCCGAGGTCGACAACGCGGGCTTCAACCTGCGCCGGAGTTTGAAACGCGATAGCGGTTTCACGCTTTTGAATCCTGCCTTAATCGCCGGTGCCGGCACGACTGGGGAACGTCAGACGTATACGTTTACGGATACGTCTGCGAAGCCGGGGATTGAGTATTACTATCAGATTGAGGAAGTTGCGTCTGATGGTAAGCCGGCGACGTTAGCGATGCGTCTGTTGCGCGGTTCCGTGTCTGCGTCAAATCGGATGCTGACTACGTTCGGTGAGGTGAAACGGCAAAAATAGCCGTGCTCAGTACCGTAGCGCGGGGGCCTGTCCCCCGCGAGCGTCCGATTAACGCAGCATGGCGAGGGACAGGCCCTCGCCCTACGGTGAAGGGGGGTTGTTATCGTAGCGCGAGGGCCTGTCCCTCGCGATCCTCCGGTCGAGACGAAAACCGCCGCCTCCACCGTAGCGCGAGGGCCTGTCCCTCGCGATCGTTCAGGTCTGAAGCAGGATTTCCAAGAGTATCAAGATTTTCAGGATAAGAGATCTGCTGCATCGTCGTGCGCGGCATGGCGGGGGACAGGCCCCCGCCCTACGGTAACAAAACCGCCTGTTCACCTACGCTCAGGCGAGCGGAAACTACAGAACGGAACAACAAAAATCAATTTGACAAACGCGTTTAAATGTGGTATCATATACTCCTTGACATCTTTACGCGCTTGGAGGAAAATCACATGATACAGGAAGCAATCCAAAAAGTCATCGCAGGAAATTCACTCACCGAAGAGGAGATGGTCAGCACCATGAACACCATCATGGAAGGTAAGGCGACAGACGCACAAATCGCCTGCCTGCTAACCGCGCTTCGGTTAAAAGGCGAAACTATCGCCGAAATTACCGGGGCAGCACGCGTCATGCGCGCCAAAGCCACACCTGTCCCGACAAAACATTCACTCGTCGTAGATACCTGCAGCACCGGGGGCTCCGGACTGAACTCGTTCAACATCTCAACCACGGCCGCCTTTGTTGTCGCGGGGACAGGCGTGCCGGTAGCTAAGCACGGCAACCGAGGCGTGACGCGCCAGAGCGGCAGCGCGAACGTCCTCGCAGCACTCGGCGTGAACATTGAAATCGGGCCAGAACATGTCGGACGATGCATCGATGAAGTTGGCATCGGCTTCCTCTTCGCACCGATGCTGCAAGGCGCGATGAAATATGCCATCGGACCGCGGCGAGAAATCGGTATCCGCACGATTTTCAATGCACTCGGACCACTCACCAATCCGGCGGGCGCGCAGGCACAAGTCCTCGGCGTTTACGCGCCAGAACTCACCGAAACACACGCGAACGTGCTTAACAATCTTGGCTGCCGCAACGCCTTCGTCGTGCATGGTAACGATGGACTTGACGAAATCACGACGACGACAACGACGCAGGTATCGGAACTTGCAAACGGCACTGTGAAAACCTATACCCTTGAGCCCACCGAGTTAGGCATTCCGCGGGCAGACGCGGCATCGCTTGTCGGCGGCGCGCCGGAGGTGAATGCCGAGATAACCCAAAATATCCTGAACGGCGAAACGGGCGCGCGACGCGATATTGTGGTGCTGAATGCAGCGGCGGCGATTGTCGCAGGCGGGAAAGCAGAGGATCTTGAAGCGGGGTTGGAACTTGCACGAAACTCTATTGACACTGGAAAGGCATTGGAGAAATTGGAAGGATTGAAGGCAAGATCTAATCAAACGTAGGGCGGGGGCCTGTCCCTCGCCATGCAATCCGTCACGACATCGTAGGGCGAGGGCCTGTCCCTCGCCATGCAACGATCGCGGGGGACAGGCCCCCGCGCTACGGTATCCAGAACGACCCCTCTTACCGTAGGGCTTGGGCCCTCGCATGCCACACGCGCATGCGAGAGGGTTTCCCTCGCCACGCATCTATTAGGAATAAACCTTGATACTAAACACAATTATCCAACATAAATTGACGGAACTGAAAACTGAACAGGCACAGGTGCCGCTAGCCGCATTAAAAGACGCTATCACAGCCCTGCTGCCACCGCGGAATTTCCGTGCAGCCATTTCAGCCCCCGGCGCGGTGAACCTCATCGCGGAAGTGAAGAAAAAATCGCCGAGCAAAGGGACCATCCGCGAAGATTTCAACCCAGTCGAAATTGCCGAAACCTACGCCGCAAACGGCGCAGCCGCCATCTCCGTGCTAACCGACAGCCATTTTTTCGCGGGAGAACTCGGATATCTGTCCGCGATTCGTCAAGCCGTTGACATCCCTCTCCTCCGGAAAGATTTCACACTGGATGCGTATCACATCTATCAGGCGCGCGCAGCGGGGGCGGATGCCATCCTCCTCATCGTGGCGGCGTTGACACCGAGTCAGCTGCGTGAGTTTATGGATATCGCGGAAACGTTGTCCCTAGCATGCCTCGTGGAGGTGCATACGCAGGAAGAATTAACGGTGGCTTTAGACATAAACGCGCAGATCATCGGTATCAACAACCGAGATCTGCGCACCTTCCACACCGATATTGAGACGACGTTCCGTTTACGCGAATCGATTCCGGAAGACAAGGTGGTTGTCAGTGAAAGTGGGATTCATACGCGTGAAGACGTTGTGAGTCTGCGCGCAGCGGATGTCCAGGCGATGTTGGTAGGTGAGTCGTTGATGCGTAGTGCGGATATTGGCGCGCAGGTGCGGCGGTTGCTCTAATCTAACGTCTCCCCAACTTCCAACGCGACGATTTCCACACCCTGGTCCGCCGTTAACTCGCGCAGTTCTTCCGGGGTGCCTGTCAACAACGGGAACGTCCCGTAGTGAATCGGCACGACTGCGGGGACGTTGAGCAATCGCGTCGCGTAAGCCGCTTCCCGCGGCCCCATCGTGAAGTGGTCTCCGATGGGCAACAACGCAAGATTTGGTTGGTATAGTTCACCGATGATGCGCATGTCACCAAAGACGTTCGTATCCCCGGCGTGGTAAATTTTATACCCATTCGCGAATTCCAGCACGTAGCCAGCCGGCTCACCGAGATAAACTGTCGTGCCATCTTCCTCCGTGAAACTACTGCTGTGATTCGCCGTGACCATGGTGGCTTTCACGCCGCCGACGGTAACGGTGCCGCCCTTATTTATACCGATAGTGTTTTCAACGCCTTTCCCGCTGAGCCATCCCGCAATTTCAACAATGGAGACAACCGTTGGCGAATGCGTTTTCGCCAATGCGACTGCGTCGCTAACGTGGTCCGCGTGGCCGTGCGTTATCAGCATCAAATCGAGTTTGTCAAAGGTTTTGAGGGCATCGGGACATACCGGGTTGCTCATTACCCACGGATCGATGAGGAGGGTTTGTCCATGCGCTTCGATTTTGAACGTAGAATGCCCGAGCCATGTGAGTTGAATGCCGTTGTTTAGTCTCATATTTTTAAGATTTCCTTTAATCTGCGAGCGATGATTTGCACTTCGCCCGGCATCAGCGTCTGTCCATTAATCAGCACGCCGTTGCTGCCTGCGCCGGCGATGTCAATCGCAGGTTCTCCCGCCGCAAGTTTGTGAAGAACTGCATCCCGTGTGATGCCCAACCGATTTTCGTCAAAACGGATTTCCGTGCGCGGCATCGGCTGTCCCGCTTCGGAGGGAAAACTGCGCTGCACCTCAACTCCCGGAACATCCGCAAATTCTTGCGCGAAGTAGACAACCTGCTTCTCGTAAACTTGCTGGAACGCGTCGGCGTGTTTCAGATACCATTTTACGGCGGCGAGCAAGCCTACCATCTCCTCCTTACCTACCTTCATCCCTCTGCCGATGAACGGATGCGGGGGGCCGTTGAAGGCGATGGCATCGATAAGCTGTTGCGTCCCGACAATTAACCCGCTACTCTGGGGTCCGCACAATCCTTTTCCGCCGCTGAACATCACCAGGTCTGCGCCCATCTCTGTGAACCGCCACAGATTTTCTTTCGGGGGCAGTTGCGCGGCGGCATCCACAATGACAGGGACACCGTGCCGTTTGGCAATTGCAATGCCTTCAGCGTAAGGCACCCAGAGATGCTCTCGACTCGGATTCGCGAAGTAGAAGAGCGCGGCGGTTTTGTCGGTAATCGCTGCTTCCAACTCATCGGGAGAGGTGCCGTTTTCGTCGCCGAGCTCCACGAACGTCACACCTACCTGCCGCACGGCGAAATCGTATCCGACGCGCCCGTATCTATGAACGATGACTTCGCTTTTCATCGTTGCTAGGTTAGACTCGCCTGAACCCAACGGCAGTTGTTCGCGTTTGGCGGCATCAAGTCCAGTGATGCACGCCGCCGTGCTGAGCGTCAATGCCGCCGCGGCACCACATGAGACATACGCCGCTTCGTTATGCGTCAACCTCGCGAGTTCTTCGCCTACCCGTTTTTGGAGCGCGATGATGTCGACAAAGTGCTTCGATGCCTCTATCATCGCCGTGACAACCTCCACGGGCATGATGGAACCGCCGAGGCGCGTCAGCGTCGCGTTGCCGTTGATGATGGTGCGAATGCCGAGTTCGTCGTAAACGTTCATAAGTCTCTTGTGTGTTTCATAAATCGCTCAACGTCGCGGTGCCAGGCTCCCCCGCGCTACGATGAAAAAACGCCGCCCCCTCACCGTAGGGCGAGGGCCCTCGCATGCCACACGCGCGTCCGAGCGGGTTCCCCTCGCGAGCGTCCGCGCGCGCCAGGCTCTGTAGGTCAGGATCGCCTGATCCTGACCTGTTTGTGATCGGGCGATCACAAACTACAGAGGAGGGAAACACACATCGTGACGATGGAGATCGCGGGGGACAGGCCCCCGCGCTACGATAAAAAACGCCGCCCCCTCACCGTAGGGCGAGGGCCCTCGCATGCCACACGCGCATGCGAGAGGGTTTCCCTCGCCAGTGCTCGCGCACTCCAACGCTCGCGGGGGACAGGCCCCCGCGCTACGATAAAAAACGCTGCCCTCTCACCGTAGGGCGAGGGCCTGTCCTTCGCCATCAACGGGTCTAACCGACCTCTTCGCCGTCCAATTTGCCAACGTGCAGGTCGATCTCGTCACGAGACTCTATTTTATCCACCTTGCCATCTGCCATGTGAAAAATCCGGTCGGAGACATCCAACATCTTGTGATCATGCGTTGCAGTGATGATCGTCACGCCGTTCTCAGCGTTGAGACGACGCAAGAGCGCGATAATCTCCAGCCCGGTTTTGGTATCCAAATTCCCCGTCGGTTCATCAGCGAGGACAATGGCCGGGTCATTTGCCAGCGAGCGCGCAATAGCGACGCGCTGCTGTTGTCCACCGGAGAGTTCTAACGGCTTGTGTTGAACCCGGTCTCCGAGGCCAACAAGGGAGAGGAGTTCCACCCCGTGCTCTCGGCTATCGTCGGCACTCGTCCCGGCGAAAATCATCGGGAGAGAGACGTTCTCCAACGCCGTCATGACAGGAATCAGGTTGAAGGATTGAAAGATATAGCCGATTTTGCGGCAGCGAAGCCACGCGAGTTCATACGCATCCAACTGCGCGATGTCCACTTCGTCGATATAGACTCTGCCTTCGGTGGGTTTGTCTAAACCGCCAATCATGTTGAAAAGCGTTGACTTCCCGGAGCCGGAGGGGCCCATAATCGAGATGTATTCGCCGCGCTGGATCTGGAAATTTACCCCGCGCAGGGCATCGACGGTAGTCGTGCCCATCTCATAACGCTTGATCAGGTTCCGGACGCGCACGGTATTCTCCTTCGGCAGGATGCGCTGGAGGCGTTCCGGTGTTTCAGCGAGGTTCGGTTGCATATCGCCATTGCCTTGCATGTTCATTTTTTTGTATTCCTAGCGGTTGTTCCGCTTCATCTAAGCAGAGAGATTACCGACGTTTGGGTAAAAATCCGAAACGTTTCTGGGGTTCCAATTCTTGCGTTACGGGCGCGTTCGCGTTGGTGTCCGTCGGGATTGCGAACCCGATGAAATTCCGCTTGCCGAGTTGCTGCATGAACGTAAAAAGCGAGGTCTCGGCTTCCTTCCGGGTCAGCTGGTGTTGCTTTTGGATACCCTTGATGATCTGCGCGATCGTATGCTTGCCATCGCACATCTGCCAGACAAAGGTGCCCATCGCATCCAGCACGATGACGCGTTTATTCGGGAGCATGAAAAGTTTGCTTGCGAGCCGCACCCACAACTTGTCCTTTTGTGGCACGACAAGGGATGCTTCACCTTTGTCGTCCACCTCCCACGTGATGAGTTGATTCCGAACGGGGAACGCCTTCATGATGCGCCCCCGCGCCATGTCAGGCCGTTTCTTCAGTTTGAGAGCATATAGCAGTCTATTTAGCATTTTTTCGTTCCTTAGGTGCGCACTTTGTGGCAAACGATGTTAATGGCATTGAATACTCGCTGCCACCTGCTTCACCGTGCCCTCGGCATCCACGCCGCCCACAGATTGGATGACGTAGATGCGGTTAGAATGATGGCACCGCCACAAGTGAAACACCAGCGTTGCGCGTTTTGACACCTTGTCAAGTGCCAGCACCGGCGAGAACGGCACGCTGTCGTAGAGCCGCGTCTGTTGCCCGATGAGCGTGAGTTGTTCATCATCGGCATCGGGGTGAGAGGTTACCTCAAATCCGTAGCCGCGAATCGCTTTGGCATATTTCGCGCGAAACCACGCCTCTAACGGGTTCGGTTCTGCCTTAAAATCGCCGAGCATTACCTCAGCCGGTCCGTAGCGTTCAACGCTGAGCCGCTGTTGCTCGGCAAGGATAGGCACACCTTTCGCCGCCGGGATGACATGCCGCAGCCTTGAACGTTTCACAACAAAGGCGAACAACAAATAGCCGCTCAGCAGTTTCTGCCGTTCCAATTTGTATTCGCTTGGGACAGCGAGCGCGAGGCCGTAAGCACTCCACAACGTATTCGGCGCATTGTGCTGCGTGGAAATAGAACGGAAGATGCGCAGCACAGTCGGCCGCCAATTCTCTTTCAACCGTCCCATGACTTGGACGATGGTAATCCGTTTGCCGGCGTGTAAAATGAGTCCATTGGCGCGGATGCTCCCCTTCCAACTGAACCCGATGACGGTGCGCCCTTTAAAGAATTCGGGTTCCTTGATAAGGGTGACATTCCGGCGGAAGGAGAGTTCCTTACCCTTTTTGTAACTCTTGCGGATGAGCTTGAAGTATTCGTCAAGCGTTGCGTGCAAGTCAGGTTTTTTCTTCCGCGTGTGCGCCCATTTGAGCTCAAGGCGTGGCATTTCCGCATCGTCAAGGCGGAGATATCCGGTCTTCTCATCGCCACTGAGCCCGCTCAGTTCCCACTCTTTTGGAATTTCTAGTTGCGTGCCTGCCCATCCGAAAACAGTCCAGTCGTCCATTTTTCTGTTGTTCCTAGCGGTTGTTTTCGCTTGCCTCGTCTCTTCTTGCAGGCATTAGCTAGATTTATCTGAGGATGTTTCATAAATCCGTTTCAATAGTTATCCCCCCTTGGGGCAGGGCGACTACCGAAAGGCATCGGGCCCACCTCTGTAGTTCGGGATCGCCTGATCCCGAACGGGTCAGGATCAGGCGATCCTGAACTACAGGGGGGATGCAGTCCGACAGCCAAACGCATGGCGAGGGCCTGTCCCTCGCCCTACGTGAAGGGGCGGCGTTTTTTTCACCGCAGCGCGGGGGCCTGTCACCGCGACGTTGAGCGATTTATGAAACACCCTCATTTATCCAGATTTATTCCGTAGGCGCGGTTTCAAACCGCGCCTACGGAATTTCTATATCCGCCTGCTAAAACGGTTTGACAATCACGGCTTTGGAGACGAGCGCGATTGCCACCGTGCCCATGCCGATTAAGCCGACACCGCAGGCGAATCCCGCCGCCAGCACCGGGTTGAACATATACCACCGACGCATACCGAACCGTTTGATCATGTAGAACCGGCCGATAACCGCACCGAGCAGACGCGCTACCATGCTACCCGGGTCAGCCAGGGCACCACCTGCGATGCCGTAAAACCACATCGAGGGGAGTTTGAACACCCAGAGCAACCCATAAAGCGCGAGCATTGAGGTAAAGCCGGCGGAGACATAATCGCCGCGAATTGCCTGAAGCATTTCGCTATTCCCATCCCTAAGCGACGTTTTCCACAGACATTCGTTCGTGGCGTTGATGGGCCACATCATCTGGGCAAACGGATATTGCGCGCTCGGAATTGGCGCGATCTTCCAGATAAAATGCATCACGACAATGCCGCTAACGAGCAAAATCGGCATAATCAGCAACGTGCCGGCGAGGTTTGACGTGAATGTCGTGCCGGTAAGTTCCAGCACACGCCAGCCTTGCGTGCCTCTACCGTAGTCTTCGTCGGGAAGCGGCGCGAACCAAATGTCCACCTCTTCATATCGGCTCAAAATAAAGGTAATCTCATGCAGATACGGGATTTCAAAAAGGTCGCGGCCCAGCACACCGAACGTTCGTGCCGTGATATACGAATTAATCGGTGTATACAGGAACGCATACCCGAGCAGGAAACTGAGTGGGAAGTTCGGCACCATCCAGTGGATAAGCCAGACGAAGCCTCCCATGCCGATGAGCCACATCGCGCCCATGAGCCAGATCGGGAAATCACCGCGATTCGGCGGCGTTGCGAATGAACCGCGTTCGCCAGCCTTTTTGCGCGCTTTCTGCATCTTAAACAGCATCGGAATAGAGGCCGCCATCCCCACAACTGCGAAGCTGAACGATTTGCCCATCCCGAAACTCATCTCAAAGTCAAGGCTGTTGAACAAATTAGTTGCCCGCACGTCAAGTCCCGGATTCCATTGATACAAGATTTCAGCCGGGTAAAGAATCTGCGGTTTTAAGATAAATTGCGATACCATCGCCGCGATGAACTCCGACATCATAATCGGGAACGGCATGACGAACCCGATCAGCATCTGTCCGAAGTCCGTGCGGAGCGCGAACACGCCGGTCGGCGCGAACCCTTCGATACTCTGCGTGAAATCTATCCACGGAATCTTCAGAATCTCAATCGGCTGGCTCATCATCACGCCGGAAAGAGCCGGAACGCCGATATAGAGGAAACCCCATATCAGGCCCGCCATGGAGCCGATGGAAAAGACGCGCCACCGCCAGGTCTCCTCCTTACCGGTAGTTTCCGCGAGTGCCGTCGCGCCTTGCGCGCTAATCGGTGCCATCGGATACGGAAGCCGTTCCAGGTCTGCCGTGAGCCGGAACAAGATATACTGGCCACTCACAAACCGCAGCGTGCCGAGTAGTTTGCCAGCGAGGTAGATTGCAATCGGCAGGAACCAGTCAGGGTGCAAGAGGGTCCGCGTCAGCACCGCGGCAGAATCGCCGGCTGGCACAATCCATGCCGGAATCTTATCGGCGATTTCATAAGAAGCCGCCTGCGGCGTATTCACGAAGTAGGCATACCAGATGAAGTTGCGGTATTGCATCCCGCTTCCGACAGCAGCACCCGTGAGGCCGAGGAGCATATAGAGCTCCTGCCGCCGGGCTGTCGTAAAGGAACGCCGCGCGAGTTCAGTAAACAGAATCACTGCTACCCACGGTGCCGCTTCCGCGCCGGATTGGCCGGATACATAACTGAGATAGATGGAGCCGGGCATCATCAGCAGCCCTACAAAGAGCGCGCCGATGAAGACTTTGACGGTGAGACCGGACTCAAAGGTGCGGATGCCGCCTTCGATGTCGTATCGTTTCGCCCAAGCTTGCCATTCATCTGCTTGTGATACTCTTTCTCTCGCCAAATTATGTTTCTCCTATTTTTTATGTCGCAAGGCGTTGGAACAAATTATCAGACGCTTTGCGAACCGGGGGACCGCGCCTTACTCCCCCGACGTACCCCCGTCTCCGGAATCGTGTTCTTCGTCTCCAGAATCTTGAAACTCTTCCCAAAAATGGGCACAGAAGATGCCGACTGTCAGCACGAGCGCGGACAACATCTGCCATTGCCAACGGCCCTCAAGCGCGAAAATGCTGAACAGCCATAAAGCTGTGCCGAGAATAATGATAAGACTCGCTATTTTTTCCATGCTAATTCCTCTTTTTCAGTGCGCGCCGCCCCATCGGCGAAAGCACCCCGTAGGCGAGACCTCCTGGTCTCGATGCATCGGTTTCGGGACTCGCCATGCGTTTGGCTGGCAGACCGCATCACCCCTGTAGATCAGGATCGCCTGATCCTGATCTGTTCGAGATCGGGCGATCTCGAACTACAAAGGTGGGTCCGATACTCATCGCATTGCCGCGTGAGAATCCTATCGCTGCACTCCCGAACTACAAAGGTGGGCCCAATGCCTCTTCCGCCGAGCCTGAGCGATAGGATAAACGACATGCGGCCGACTAACCCGCTGACGTTACCGCCGGTTCTAACCGCGGTGCCTCGCCTGCTTCCTCTTCGTCCGGGACAGCATTTTCGGTTCTGCCGCGTTCGTGGAACTCGGCACGGATATCAACGCTGAATGTCCGCCAGATAAGGAGCTGCTTCCGCAGCAGATTGAGGAACCGTCGGTTCACACGCTTCCACGACGCAATCTCGCCACTTTCGCGATGCACCTCTAACGTGATTTTGTAGAGGTCCTCCTCCTCGCCGCCGACTGGCGAAGTGACAAACTTGATGGACTGGCTCACGCCTAAGTCGTAAGGTGCCAGCCATACCATCATGCCGATCTGGTAAGACTCCTCGTCTGCTTCGCTGAATGCCACCTGGTCTGTGTAGAAATCGCTCGCCGATTCGTCTGCGTGCGCCTCAAAATAGTCGCGCATGAAGACGTTCAAGCCGAGTGCTTCCTCCTCCAGCACGGTGAACGGCAGGTTGAAATGCCACACGTCGCCTTCCGGTTCTGGCAGTTTCCACTTCCGTTCGATATCCGGCACCGCCATCCGTGATGCCTTCAGCGCGGGATACAGCGTGCTGAGCAACACGACTACCATGACGACAATCGTGGCGACGACGGTGGACATTGACGAGTAGTTCAACGTCAACCCCGCGAGCCAACCGAAGTTCACCAAGGTCGTCGCAATAGCCTGTCCCATCAGATACCCTAGCACTGCGCCGACGATGGCGTAGACGCACGCCTCCGCAAGGAACAGGAACGCGATATGCACCGGCGCAAGCCCGACAGAACTGTAAATGCTTATCTCGCGCACGCGCTCGTAAACGGCACCGAGCATCGTGTTTAACACAATCAGCGCGGCGATGAGAATCGGCACAAACAGATTGCCCATCCCACTGAAACTCGTCATCCCGATACTGCTGTAGAGATAGGTATCCTTGTCGCGCCCGACAAAGAAGTCCAACGCGATCCGGTTCATCAGCGGTGCCATAATCAGGTCCAACTTGTCAATCGCACCGAGTAACTGCGGATCATCGGCTCGCGGCTCCATATTCACAGCCACGCTTCGGAGAGTGCCGCCTTGATTCATGACTACCTCGTAAGGCAGAATAGCGACGCTGTCCGGGGTGAGATGCAGATATTTCTGCAGTTCGCCTTCCAGTGTTTCGTCACCGGTTGCCCCGCGGCTCCGTTGCTGTTGCATGAGTTGGTAATCAACCGGGGTGAGTTCCTCACCATCGTTATCGGTGAGGTCCTTGAAGCCGATGCCTAGCACCCCGACGACGGTGAAGTCTGCACCGTAAACCGAGACGGTGGCTTTGCCCATATCACTTTCAGTGATTTTGAGCAGTTCCGCCATCCCTTTCGGCAGCACGATGGCATAGGGCCATTCTGTCGGCCAGGCATCCGAATCGCCCGGCTCAAACCACTTGCCGTATTGGAGGTATCTGTCAATGCCGCTGACACCGGGTTCCTGTTCATTCATACCGACGAGCATGTTCGCGGCGAAGGTTAACGCCTCACCGGTGAGGGGATGCGTCGGCGGCACCGGGTCTGACGGATTTTGGGTGCGTGTCAATTGGACAAAGGACTGATCGCCTGTCCCAGACGACTGATACCACGCCCGCGGTGCGACAACGTTCTGCACGGTGAGAACGGGTTCTTCGTCAACCTTCTCAACAAAGCCGTCCTGCTCCAATGAAGCGAGGGCTGCCGCTGTATCAATCGGCTGCTGCCCCTGTTTCGCCAACAGTTCGCTTTTGCGTTGAAGCAACCGTTCCAGCGCGTCCAACGTAATCTGCGTTTTCTGCATATCGTTTAGCACAGAAGTAAGCACAGGTTCTTCCAAGGGCCGCCAGTACTGGTCCCGGATGAGGAGCCCCGTGTAGCGCGGCGTGACTTGCGGAAGGCTGGTGCGGTTCGGATGCATGAACGTCCGCACCGATGTAAACGAGATGACGGTGAACGTCAGAATGACAAGCGTGCAACAGGTGAGGATAGTGCGTCCTTTCCGTTTCCGCATGTTGGAAATGCCGAGGCTAAACGCCGCCGCGCTAGCACTCAGCCTGCCGACATCTGCCTTGTAGACATTGCTGCCCTCTTGTCGGATTTTCTCCAATTGCTCCTCGAACTTCCGCACGATAATGCTGATGACGATTACCGTGAGCGCGAGCACAACGAACGCAATCAGGATAATCACGGGTGTCGTCGTGATTTGGAACGCGGGATGCACCTGACTTAAGAAGAAGAAGACAAGCAGGAAGATACCGAACGCACCGAGGATCTGCTTGTGGATGTTCGGAAAACCGAAGATGAGCCGTTCCATGAAGTAGGCGAACGGCATCAGCAGCGCGAGGTAGAACATCACACCGTTGACGACATCATTTCCTGTCTGCTTGACATCCGGATAGGCGCGCGATTCATACCCCCACGCCGCACGCGCCAATTTCAAAGCCTGCTGATAATCGTTTTGCAGGAGTTCGGTTTCGGCTCTATCCAGATATTCGTTGGCAAATTGGTGCAGTTTATCCAGTCTGTCGCTGGAGATACCGAACCGTTTATAGAGACGGGAACGGTTTTCATCAAGCCACCACATATCACGGACAACGACGTAAGGCGTGAGGCGGATTTGCCCGTTCTCCCGAACGACGAACCCCTCACCCGTGTAAAGCGTCGGGTTTTTCATGCCGCTCTTTGTCGCTTTGATGAGGAGCAATCGCTTCCCGATTTGCCCGTATGCCATTCCCACTTTGATGCGGGTTTCCGGTTCGCTGTAAACGAGCGCGATAGGTTCAGCGGCGGAAACGCCTTCCTGTTGCCACGGTTTAGACATCCCGAACTTTTCAGGCGGACTATCCGTGAGCGCATCGTAAACCTCCAATTCGCGCAAAGTTCGCAGATACCGCTGATCTACCAGATCATAGATAGTTGTTGATACACACGGGAAGGTGACAACGCGACAGCCGCGTCGGCGCGTATTGATAGGTATCTTATTCGGAAGCAACTTCGCGCCGTAATTCCCTAAATCGGGCGCGTAGACGATGTCGCCAGAATCCGCATCCAAAATGTATGCCTCCACCTCTTGCACACCGCCGAGTCTGCGCGTGGCTCTGCCTTCCATGGCGAGCCCCGCCATTTCAAAGTTGCCTTTGTTATCTCCCATGACAAACAGATCGCCGCGCACCCCCATCATCGTCTTATTCTTGCGGCGCAGCGTCAAAATAGGATAGGGGACAGGCTTATTCGGCAGTGCCGATTCGCGCGCGTCAAACTCAACGACATCGCCGAAGAGGTTGCAATAAAAATTGCCGACGCGGGCCGCCGTGGGCATCTCCTCATCTCGCAGCGCTTGGAGGAGAAGCGATGCCAGCGTCTGTGCCTGTTGGTGAAGGTTGCCGCCCTCACGCAAATCCACTCTATCAATGGTATCCAACGGGGTATCAGTTAAGACGCGCGCGTCCTCAATCGTGGCGAACGCGATGCCGGTTTTTCCGACAAGCGTGGCGACTTCACTGTCAAACGCAATCTTGCCCGGAATGTAGGTTTTCCACGTTTTCCCGCCGCTAGCAGAAATGGCGTTGACGAAGTTCGACGCGCCGCCGAGCCCCGCGATGCCGATAAGGGTTTTGATGTCATCAATCTCCTCCTCGGTGAAAGTATCCGGGTCTTCGTGACGGAGCCGCAACATCGCGTCCAGCTGCTCGCGGGTGCGGATATTATTCTTGCGGTTTTTCTTCGCCGTGCGGACATCGTTTCGGATGAACCGTTCAACTTCCTTCCGGACGTAGTCCATATCCTTCAGCATATCCTCAGAGGGTTCACCGCGGTTTCGCCACTGCTCAAACTGCATTTTCATCAGCCGACTTACGCCGCTGAGCCCTGTCAGTTTGCCGTAATGAGAGCTGAGCAGCGTCTCCAGCGTTTTGCCTTCCAGCGCGGCTTTATCGGAGATGCCGCTTGCGACACCCCACTGCCGCGCCATGACTGCCTGACGGATCTGGTCATCGCTCCACTGCCACAACTTCCGCACACGCACGCCGAAATCGGCATCCTCGGCGTAAGAAGCAAGTTTATTACCGATGCTGGCAAATTCGCGGCGTAACACAAACTCCGGCTGCTGATCATAGAACCAGCCTTTATTAAATACGCCGAATTGATTGGACTGTGAAGACAAGTCGATGCTGACATAGAGGGAGGTATAGTAGCGGTTAAAAAGGTCCTGCAGCGCAATCGCCGAATCAATTTGCGCAAGTTTTCGGCTATACTCGTCCGCGTCAATCCGTATCATCTTTTCAACACGGCTTTGGATGTTGCGGAAACGTGCGTTCCGGAGAGTCAATAGGTTATCGCGCAGTAGCACCTTCGTCTCCTCATCAAGATCGGTGTTTAAGGTAGGGAGCCGCTCGATGAGGTTATCAAGCGCGACGATATCCGACGCTGCACGCCGTTTGACGATTGCCAAGAGTTTTTCCTCTGTCATGTGCGCGGCAACGATGGAACGCATCCGAAGGCCCTCTGCCATCTCATCGGCGGAAAGGTAATTTTTGAGGATGAGTTGTTCCTCGTCCAGATACCCCCTGTCCAACGTGGCGTGCGTCGCCAGCAGGTGTTGGATGCGGGTTCGTTCCAAGCGCGCGTTCCGCAGCGCGATTTCGAAGATACTCTGCTTATCCTTGAGCAAATCAGCGATGAGGATGGCAGAATCGCTCGTGTCATCGGATTCGGTTAACCGCTGTTTGAGTTGCGCATCAATGGTGCTCAGCCGTTCAAGTCCTGCTGCCGATAGATACTGCCCATCGTAAACCACGCTGGTGGCGATTTGCGCCATGCCGATATCCTTAAGTTTTCGGATGCTCGTCTTGATTTCGTTTTCAACCTGCTCGCTGTCCCTGATTTGGGACAAGACCTTTTGCAGGAGTTCCTTTTCCCGCTGAATGGCTGTTCCGCGCGATGCGTTTGCGTCGCCGAGGACTTTCCGTGCATCTTTGACGCGGTTGAGTGCGTGAAGATCGAGATGCCGGTCCAGAATTTTTTCCGGTGTCCACATCAGTGCGAATTTCCGCTTGTCGCTCATCTCCCAGTCGGCAAGCGTCTGGTTCAGCATCTCAATTTCTGCCGTCAATTCTGGCGGCAAGTCAGCCGGCACAGGGATATCCCATCCATCTTCCCGTTCTTCAGGGAGAAGATAAGCGTCATTCGGGTGCGCGCTGTATCGGGATTGCGTGGCGTTTTCAACGCTGCTGATGAGTTTATCAACTGCCCAAGTATCCAAGCGTGCTATCGGCAGTGCCAACGTTTCAATGAGTTCTCGTTGCGCGACGCGGCTCGTATCTAACGCCACCGTGCGCACTTGTGCTAAGCGTTGGACGATGTCGCGGAGGAAGTGCGTCGTCTGTAAAGCCTCCTTCTTGGAACGCGCGAGGTTGGCCAACAGCAGACTTTTCTCCTCATCGGTGAACCCTTGCTTCTCGCGTTTTCTATTCCGGTCCGCCTGTTTTTTCTGGCGTTCAGAGAAATCGCGCTGTTTCGTATTCAAGTCTTCGATTTGCGAGCGCGTTTCTGCGAGGCCGTCTAGGGTTATCGCGAGGGAATCCAGGTCAGATTTGATAGCGTGGATACCGAAAAAGAAGTCGCCGGGCAAATCAACAAGCACGCTTCTGTCAATAGAAAGCAGCAATCGCCTGCCGAGTTCCTCGAATTCAATAATATCGGTAGAGAGCCCGCGGCGGAGTCCGTGCATCGTCGGCGTGCCGGGGGAATCGGTGTCTGAACCGACGATGTCCTGTCCGATACCTTCCATAAAGGCGCGCATGCCGGCGAGCCCCTGGAAATGTGCATCCACAGCAACAAAAAGGACAGAGCGGCCCGGACGGTATTCCGGTTGACTGAAGAGGCGTGCGAGTTCCATCAACACAGCGATACCGCACGTTGGATCTGCCCCGGGAGCCAGTGCCGGCACGACAGACATTGAATCGTAATAAGCAGTCAACACGACGAGTTCGTCGCGGAGCGTCGGATCACCGCCTTCCAAAAAGCCGCGGATATTCTGTCCGATGCCGCGCTCCCACGTCATCTTTCCTCTCATACGAACGTTCACATCGATACCGGTATCTGTCTCTAACATTTCCCTTAACGCCGCGCCGTCCGCCTTGGATATCCAGAAGCGTGGGATGTTTGCGGGGACGGTGCCGAATTTATTCTCCGCCTCGCCACGAATCGTGGTTTCCGGTTCAACGAAGATAACGGCAGTGCCGCCGAGCATCGCGGCGTTGATGTAGCGGGTGCTAGAATTGAAATCGAGCAGGACTATCGCGCCTTTCGGAATGAAGATGTGTGCTTCACTCGCGGCGACAAATTCGCCGGATTCGTCAATTTCGCCGTCCCTATTGTTATCAATGCCATCTGTTTCATCGCCGGGGATTTCATCGGTTGCGCCATCGGCATCATTGTCAATACCGTCGGTTGCCCATCCGCGGATTTCGGATAAGAGCGGAATCTCGCCGTATTCGTCCACGGTGCCATCTTCGTCATTGTCAATCCCATCAGATGCCTTTTGGAGGTGTCCGTTGAGCACATCGTCGGTGATGCTTGCTTCGGTGATGCGGTTGCGCCGGGCAAGGGAGGTGAGGGTATCGCCATCCTGCAGTTCATACCAATAGCCGCCGATGTTCGTGCCGTTGAAGTCGGCGAGCTCCGCATCGTCGCCGTAAAGGAGCGGACCGGACAACCCACCTGTCGGAATAAAGACGGTGCTGCCTTCAACAACAGGGGTTGCGATGAATTTGTTCTTTTCATGCGCGCGGATAATATCGGCGGAGACCTGGTAGCTATCAGCGATTTCCTGAAGCGTTTCGCCGGGGAGAACGGTGTGTTTAATGCCATCTGCCAGCAGCGAGGTGCGCACGAGGTTGGGCCAAAACGGTGTCAGTTTAAAGGTGTGCAGCACGGTCCCCTCAGCGGAAAGCACCTCAATGACACTACCCCCCCGGGCGTTCGGGAAAGTCCCGTGGTCGACTGGGACAGTGACGGTGAACTCACGACTCTCTACGTTTTGCAAACCGATTTCAACGAACCGGTCGAAGATGTATTTGCTGCCGCTCGCGGCTTGCGGGTAGCCGGTGACGCGACTCTCTAGGCTGGATAGCCGCGCGATGTCCTTCCGGAGGTTGCCGATGGACAAATCGTCTCGGATTTGAATAGCCGCGGTTTTCATCCCTACGGCTGTCTCTGCCTCTTCAACAATTTGCTGTGCATTGACACGTTCAAACGGCGTGGCAACGAAGCAAAGGCCGAGGCAGAATAGCAGAAGCAGTATCTGCACGTTATAGCTGCGTTTCATAAGGTTCTCCTTTCAGCACGACAGGTGCCATCTTTTTCAGGCGACGCAAAACCGCCGCGTTTCCCCTATTTCTGGTGGCACAATGTTTGTATTTCGGGTTTTTATTTCGGCGTTTTCGGTGCATTTAAACGTATTATAGCAAAATTGCAACTTTTTGTCAACATTAAATTTGCATTTAATCGAGAATGTTTCATAAATTCCCGTAGGAGAGACTTCCTAGTCTTGATGCAATAGGACGGTGCGCCTACCGGGGCCGCGGCGGCAGAAGGTCTCCCCTTCATCGTAGGGCGAGGGCCTGTCCCTCGCCGTGCGTTTGGCTGTCAGACCTCCTCACCTCTGTAGGTCAGGATCGCCTGATCCTGACCTGTTTGTGATCAGGCGATCACAAACTACAGAGGTGGAAACACACATCGTGACGATGGAGATCGCGGGGGACAGGCCCCCGCGCTACGGTGAAAAAAAACGCCACCCTGTCACCGCAGGGCGAGGGCCTGTCCCTCGCCATCGTCCGCGCAATCTAACGCTCGCGGGGGCCTGTCCCGCGCTACGGGAACATCGAGACCAGGAGGTCTCTCCTACCGGAAATCGAGCCCCGAGGTCTCTCCTACTGAACACATCGAAATATGAAACACCCTCATTTAATCAATCAGGAAGGCCGCAAATGCATCATTTTCCTTGCTACAATTCCGGCACGAGGCACACTTTGCCGAAATTTTGGCGGTTTTCCAACAACGTATGCGCTTCGCTGGCACGCCGCAACGGCAGAACACTGTCAATAATCGGTTCCAACTTTCCCTTTCCGGCGAGATGGATGAGTTTGCGGAGTTCTGCGCGAGTGCCGAGCGCGGAACCCATCAACGTCAATTCTTTCTGATACATCTTTCGGATGTCAATCTCGCCGATGTTGCCTGTCGTCACACCGCAGGAGACAAGCCGTCCGTTTTTGGCGAGACTGGCGATGCTCTGTCCCCAGGTCGCCGCACCGACATGTTCTAAAACCACGTCAACGCCGCGGCCATCTGTCTCTTCTAGCACCGCTTCCGAGAAATCTCTCTCTGTGTAATGGATCACGACATCTGCGCCGAGTTCGCGTGCGCGCGCGCATTTTTCCGTGGTGCTTGCCGTGGCGAAAATCCGCGCGCCGGCCAGTTTCGCAATCTGCAATCCCGCGCTACCGACGCTGCCACCGGCACCGAGGATTAAGATGTCTTCGCCGGGACGAAGCTGCGCGCGCGTCATCAGCATGTGCCACGCCGTTAAGTAGGCGATGGGCATCGCAGCGGCGTTGACAAACGACAACGAATCGGGTATCGGAATCGCGTTTTGCGCCGGTGCTTTGACATATTCCGCGTATCCGCCGTTTGTCTGGAAACCGATGAGTTGTTGCGTCGCGCATAAATTTTCGGCACCGCGATGGCAATCGCTACAAACTTCGCACGGAATGCAAGGCGCGAGGACAACCCGTTCGCCTACAGTAGGCGAGACCTCCTGGTCTCGATGCAATATCCCGGTAGGCGAGACCTCCCGGTCTCGATTTCTTCCGGTAGGCGAGCCCTCCCGGTCTTGATGCTCAACGACGACACCTGCGATATCCGAGCCGAGAATATGCGGCGTATCGCCACGGCGAAGTTTCTCAGCGATTTCGGGACGGTTACGGCGTGCATGGATATCCAGATAATTCACGGCGCATGCCTCTACCTTCACGAGGACATCGGTTGCGTCTAGCGGCGGTTTGGGGACATCTGTCCAGCGCAACACCTCGGGGCCGCCTTGTTCTGAGAAGACAACTGCTTTCATATTCTTTCGTCCTTTGCACCGGTAGGAGGGCCCTCTTGGCATGGCGAGGGACAGGCCCTCGCCCTACGATGAAGGGGTCGTTTTTTATCGTAGCGCGGGGGCCTGTCCCCCGCGATCGTTGCATGGCGAGGGACAGGCCCTCGCCCTACGATGAAGGGAATCGTTTTTTCCCGTAGCGCGGGGGCCCTCGGATGCCATCCGCGCATCCGAGCGGGTTTCCCCCGCGATCGTTGCATGGCGAGGGACAGGCCCTCGCCCTACGATGAAGGGAGGCGGCCTTGACATCCGTAGCGCGGGGGCCTGTCCCCCGCGAGCGTTGCATGGCGAGGGACAGGCCCTCGCCCTACGACTGCGGCCTCATTTAACCGTAAGCACCGTGATTAAGAAACCCTAGCAACCGACGCAACCGGGGATTCGCATCCTTGTAAACAGACATCGGCATCGAATAGTTCATAAACGGATAATACTTGTGCCCCACGAGACGGCGCGCATACGTAACCTGCGTGATATAGCGCGTCCGCTGACTCTGATTCGGACCGCCGCGATGCCAGACCTGGTTGTTGAACATCACCACGCTACCCGCTTTGCCGAGGTTATACCGGATCTTGTCGGCCCATTCCGATTCTTCCAACGCTTTCGGCGGCGACGCGCCGACGAGATGTGAGCCCGGAATCACCTCTGTCCCTCCGTGTTCAACTTCGGTGACATCGGTGAGGTAATAATTCGCCGTGAACAGCAGGACAGGCAGGCGCACGTTCGTCGGCGGTTTCCCATCAGTCACGATGTAATGTGGGGCATCGTCTTGGTGCCACGTCGTAATCCCGCCGCCGGGGTAAGTCTGGAACGAATTGTTATGGATAACGTGGCAATTTTCGGCGACGAGTGCTTCCGCAAAGGTGACGATGGGCTCCATGTCAAACAGTCGGCGATTCGCCTCGCTGTGCTCAAACATCCGATGGCTCAGGTGCATGCGTCCACCGGGGTTGCCGCTGTTTAAGCCGTTAGGATTGTTTTCAAGGGCCCATTCCAGATCTTGGCGAAGTTGCGCGCACCAATCGGGTGGCAAAACGTCCTGCAGGAAGAGGAAGCCTTGCCGATGGAAAGTCTCCACCCATTCCTGAATTTGCGCGTCCTTGACAGTTTGATGTGCCAAGTAAGTTGTTTGTGCCATGTTGTTTCGTCCTTGTCTGAATCAGGATTTGTAAGATGAGATGATTTAAAAAGCCTCAAATTCGCGGGGGACAGGCCCCCGCGCTACGGTAGGAGAGACCTCCCAGTCTCGATGCATGCCTAGGACAGGCCCCCGCGCTGCGAGGACAGCAGCACTCGCGGGGGACAGGCCCCCGCGCTACGGTAGGCGAGACCTCCCGGTCTCGATGCACCACCGTAGGAGAGACCTCCCGGTCTCGATGCCTCCCTAGGACTCCGATTAGCCGCCCATTGCTGCAGCGACGATGATGCCGAGTGCAATTAAGACCCCGGCCACGGCGACACCCGCAGCGGTGTTGTTTTCCTCGGCGATTTGGCGGTTCAAATCGTAAGGTGTAGCCCAATCGAAAACTTTGTAGCCTATCATCAGCACGATCAAGCCGACGACGCTGAAGACGACTCCCTCAATGATGAGTCCCGCGAGGACTTTGAAGTTAATCATCGGTCCCTCTTCCGGCACGGCGGCATTTTGGGCATGCGCATGCGTCCCCAAAAGCGTCACCGCAACGAGCGAGACGATGACGAGACAGAACGTAGTTGATACAATTTTCTTAGCCATTTCGTTTTCTCCTATGTTGATTACTGTCCCCGTAGGCGAGACCTCCCGGTCTCGATTTCTGACAGGCCCCCGCGCTACGGTATTTGATTACGATTGACAGTCGCGGGGGAAACCCGCTCGGATGCGCGTATGGCATCCGAGGGCCCCCGCGCTACGGTGTTTGAGACGATTGACATCGCGGGGACAGGCCCCCGCGCTACGGTGTTTGAGACGATTGACATCGCGGGGGACAGGCCCCCGCGCTACGGTGTTTGAGACGATTGATACTCGCGGGGGACAGGCCCCCGCGCTACGATGTCGTGACGGTTCAGATGAAAAACTCAAATTGCACATCCGCAGTGGGATGCAGATGTTTGATGAGGAGTGTATCCTTATCAGCGAGATAGAGCCACCCGGAGCCGGTGTCACCGGATTCTTTTTCCAGCGATTTCACGGCAGGGAGCTCGGTTTCAATGTCAAGGCTTCGGACGCGAATGCCTTGCGGCGGACGGCCGTAACCTGCGATAAGCGTCCAACTGGTTTCGTTTTCGGCGTAACTGAGATTCCACGTCAGTTTGCCACCCTTGGCGAGTTTAACCCCTTCCACTTTAGCACCGGAACTGATATGGATTTTGCCGGTGATAACGGTTTTCACACCCGGGTCCAACCCGCGAAGCGCGTAGACGTTCGCCATAATATCCTCTGGGTTGAGATGCGGTCCGCGGCCTTCGGTGCAGAACTCATAAAGTCCATCGGGATACGTGCCTTTGCGCTCACTCTCCGTCCACTGTTGATACATCGCACTGACGGTGATGCCTTCCGCAATCTTTTCCCACTGAGCACTGTCCTGAACACTGTCTGCAGTCGCGTTTTTCACCCGCGCCAAATGCTGCAGATAATAGGCGAACACCAAGCCGTTCCACTGCACCGGCACGCCGAACCACGGGTGCGTATAGAACGTCGTCCCGAAGACAGGAATGGAAGCAAAATGCATACTCGGCCGGTCTGGGAGATGCCAATGATAGAGGAACGGCATCCCTGCCTTCGCCCAATATTCGGCGCGCTTGAGATACGCCTTTTCGCCCGTGATTTCATACGCCTCAACATACGCGCCGAGTGCATAGGCGGCAGCAAGCAGGTCTGGTTGATACATCGGGCATTCCCACAATTGCGCGCCGCGCGGCACAGTGAACCGGTTCATGAATCCGAGTGCCTCCAGTCCCGCCTCTCGCGAAGTCATATCACCGGTGATTCTGGCGTGTTTGAGGAGCGTCAGCGCGGCATTGGCGCACGTGCCGAGCACTGCATCGCCGGCGTTACCGAGTTTCGCGGTTTTATCGCTTGTCGGCTGCCACCGCCAACTGCCATCAGGTTCTTGTTCGCTGATGAGCCGCAATGTCTCAGTCTTCATGAAGTCTAACGCCGCCGCAAGGTAACCGACGTAGAACGGAAATTCCCATCGCAAGATATGGCAGGTGCCGCGTGCAGCGAGACTGCCTTCCCCGGACTCATCGCGTGTGCTTTTGAGAATGTGCTGAACGCGTTCCTTCACATCGGCATCTTCGGTTGCGAGGTAATCATACCAGAGCAGCGTGCCGATGCCGGGTTCGTTGTGTGCTTGCCAATCGATGCAGTGCCGCGATTTTTGCGTCTCGGTATCCCACGTAGTGTGCATAAAGCCGTGCCGCGAAAGCAGCAACTCTTCTACGTCACCTCGCGGCGGTTCGAGCGGTTCAGGTGTCCCGTAGGCATCGCACCAATGCGTTACTGCATCCAAAACCGTGGCGTTCCCCGCTGCGATGAGTTCGGTTTTGATGGAGACGGCTTGTCCCGATTTGAGGCGATAGGCGTTCGTCGCAAGCGTCTGGTTTTCCGTTACCCATTCAGGCACCGTCGGCAAGAACACGCCCATCAACGTGTTTCGCTGATGATGGAGCCAATTTGGAGACGCAAAGATGGCAGAGAGATTATGATTGTCGCCATCCCATGTCTCCAACGGGTGCCAAATTATGCCGACGACGCACTTCTGGACTTCCACCGCCATCACCGGCACGGTAATCTTATACGGGTGCGGCACGAGGCGGTTGTCGTGTGGCGGCGCGGCATCGCGCGGGTTTGAGGAACGCTCAGCTCCATCTAAAAATTCCAGTCCAGGGAACAGAGCACCCGTCTTCTTCTCGCGATTGCGTCCTTGGCGCGAGGCGTAAAGCATCGGCCCGTGGAAAGCGAGGAGCTCTCTGTCTTGCTCTGCCTCCAAGCGCGTCTCGTTCCGAATGCGGGTGGCGTTTTCGCCGAGCACCCACTCACTCCGATACTGCCACGTCACCCCATCGGCATCGGTGTGTTCGCCCATCACATAGACGATGGACTCGCCGCTGTTATTCCCGGCGAGCTGGTATTCGGATGGGGTGATGCGGAACGTGTGCTGCGTCTCGGTTTTGCTATCCCTGTAGGTAACCTCGGACAGCGCGGGACAAACGGCAACCTGATGGTATGTGCCGGTCTTCACCGCAAACAGCGCGTAGTATTCAAACCCGCTAGCACCCCGAACAAAAACGATGCGGAGGTGCTTATTTCCCATGACGAGGTGTCCATCTTGCGAGTAAGTGTGCAGCTCTTTTACCGCTTTCGCGGCAAGTTTCGGGAGCGGGGGCCGCATGTCCACACTGCCGGAAGCCGTGTAGCGCGTATCGCCTGTAGCCGTTTGGCATCGCAGCACGGCAGATGCCTTAGGCGAGTGCGAGGAACGGCGCACAAGCCACGAAACGGCGACTTTCTCCCCCGGTGCAACGTTTTTTATGTTTTGCGTAGGGCGGCCGCGCCACAATCTTACACCGCTAAGAGTGACACGCGCGTTATCCGCCTTGCCGAGTGGCGCGTCACCCACATTCTGGACGGTGCATTGTATCTCAAAATCCTCACCGGTGGTGACGACAGCGGCAGTGGGAGCGATGCTCACAATTTCAAGTTTCGGTTGCGCGGCGTATAGCGTCAATGTTTGCAATGATGACGTTTCAGTCTCGCACTGCGCGCGGAATGCCGCTATAACCTGAGAAACACGGGTTGAAACGTCGGTATCAAATTCAAACAGCCGCTGGCTTTCATCAGCGAATTGCGCGAGGGCAGTGCATCCGAAGACTTCAGGTTCCGCGTCCCCTTTCGCCTTCCGAAAGGAACATTGTGTGAGTTTAAGCAACCGCGGTTTTCCCCAGAGTGCCCAAGCGTAGTTGCTATTGCCTTCTACGTTACAACGCGTCAGGAAAGAGACGCGTATCTCTTGCCCGGCGTATCCGGTAAGTTCTACGGCGTGTTCATCCCAGCGGCATTCGGTTGCAACCGCCTCAAAGTCAGATACCTCCTGTCGATAAGCCTGTCGGGAGCGGGAGGGCGCGCCTATCGCATCAATTTCAATGCAGAATTGCACGCCGCCGGGTTGCCGCGCGGTGTCGTTAAACACGACACCGTCCCGCAAACCGATGCAGAAATGCAGAAAGAGTTTTTCGTCATCCGCAACGTCCGGAAGCGAGAGTGTGTAGGCAATCCGCGCTGCGTCCATCGGCGTTGGGTGCGCGAAAAGCGCAGGCTTCGTTACACCGCCGACAGTATCCGAACTGCTAGCGGATGCATGTTCTGTCCCGAATACCTCGCCTTCTTCAAACATGGCGACGAAGTCATACAGCACTTCGCGCACACCGAGGGCTGGCGGTTCTTGGAGAGAGGATGCTTCTTCAATCTTATCCGAAGAGACATCTGTCTCCGCTTCTGGGGTGGCATCGGTTTCGCTTGCCGCATCGTCAGTTTCAGGTTGCGACTCCTCTTCGCGGACAGCAGCATCCGCGCCCTGGGTATTCTCAGCGTCGGGCGGCGCGGGTTCTGGCTGCGTCTCGGCAGTTTCGTCTGCATCCGTAGCCGGGAGCCGTTCAAAAACAGTCACCATTTATTCCTTTTCACTCCATTCTATTTCATCGACTGCGATAAAAGCCTCTTCGGGGAGCCCATCGATAGAGGGCATTTTCACGCCATGCCTGTTTCATCGCCTGCATCTCTGCGTTCAATTCGGGGACAGGTGCCGCGTCCTGCATCTGCCACGCGCCCGATGCATCCTTCCGAACCGGCTGCCGTTGCGCAGCAGGCACAATGCCAAACGGACGGTGCGGCTCAACCTGATACCAATAAGCGACAGATGACATCTCATTGCTGAGGTGGTTACCGTGGCCGTGCTCAATTGTCACCCGAATTTCCTCCGCAAAACGGACAGGATTTTCGAGATGATAAACGTAGGATGTCTGGTATCCATCGGTATCGTCTTCGTGGATAGACGAACCGTTGTGCGCGAACGCATTCTTTTGCATGCCCCACGCCTGATTCAGGTAATCTTCAGCACCTGTGCCGTGCAAATCGGGAGGCCACTTGTAGCCATCAATCCAAATCATATCGTCGCCTTCGCCCCACCACGTGTCTTGGAAGTTGGTAACAGAGAGATTGCAGCCGATGTAATGCCCCCTGCCTTCGGCGGACAAGATGAGGTAGTTATTCTCCCACGCGAGGCGTTCAGCGTTGACGATATTCGACTCTGACGAGTTGACGCGGATTTCGTGCCCCCATCCATCGCACGGATTTTCGCGCAGGAACTGCGCATGGAAATACGCGACATCGTCGCCGTGCGGCGCAGGATACTGCTCGTAGTCAACGTAGAAGTATTGGCGGTGCGGCGTATCGCCTTCGTTGACAAGTTCGATGCGGGCAGCGCGGTTAAACGGCATTTGCAGATAGCAATTAAGCGCGCAACCAACGTTAAACGCGTTGTTCTGTCCTGTCGACGCGGAGAACGGAATAGAGTCATAAGAGTTGACGATTTCGTTGCCGAGCCCGAAGAAGTCACCCAACGGGCACAACACACTCGGATGCTCCTCATCGTCCCAGAACATCTGAATCAGCACGTCCCGATAGCCGTTCGGCTGCGTCATCCAAATGTGGTTGATACTGCCGGGGCCTTGGATATCGGCGAGCACGCGCGTTTCACCGGGCGCGATGTCCCATGCATCGTTATTGCGTCCCGTGGTATCCCACGAGGAAGCGCGTCCAGAGCGCGCATTTTTCACACGCGTCAGCGATGATAAAAGTCCTTCAAGGTATGCCATGTAGTTTTCATTCCTCTGTTTTCTGCTATTATAGCACACTTCGGTTAGAAAGCAAGCCTTTTTTTAGCCTGCTATTACCGCCTTCATTTTTTCCAAACCGATGCGCGCCACTTCCCTCGGGTCTTCCGCCCAGTACGCCGGGTTGAACAACTCCAGTGAGATAACGCCGTGATACCCTGCGTCTTCTAAGATGGCAAGCATTTGCCCGAGGTCCAAAATGCCATCGCCGGGATAGACTCTGTCAGCATCGGTTTGCTCTTCGCGCGCGGGGTGCGCGGGCGCGTCATTGAAATGGAACACAGCGATTTTATCGGCGGGAATCCCACGCATATCGTCAATCTCCCCACCGCCGCGATAGAGATGAAACGGATCCAGCACAATGGTGCTATCGGGATGGTTTGCCACGCGCATCACCTCCCACGCGTGCTTGACTTTGTTGACACCGTCAACGAATCCGAGGAATTCCATTGCTGGTTTTACGCCAAATTCACGTCCAATTTCCAGCAGTTCGCGATAGTTTTCGCCGCCTAACTGCAGTTCTGCCACCTCGCGCGGGGGACTGGCGATGATGTAAGTCGCACCGATAGCGGCGGCTTGCGCCATGCGCCGTTTTGCTTCTTCGATGGCCTGCTGATGTTCGGCTCCGGTTGTATTGAGCCACCCGTGCAAAGCGATGACTGTAGGGACAGAAAGCCCCTGGTCCTCCAACGCGCTTTTGACATCGGCGAGGGAGCCGCCCTGTTCCTCGTGAGCGGTGAGATCATCGTTCCAGAGCTCAATCGCCGAGTAGCCAACTTCGCCTGCGATGCGGATTTTATCCATTAAACTCGCAGGACGAATGGTGCTGGTATTAAATCCTAACTGAAATTGTGCCATTTTATTCCTATTACCGGTAGGGACGGTTTGAAACCGCGCCTACCGGGGGAGTTCTGCGTTGTGTTCATCTATTTTTCCATCAATGCGCGAATGAAGCGGACATCGATGCGCGCCAGATCAATGACACTCTCCACCGGTTCACCGCTGTATTCGCTATGGAAACTGATGGGGCCGGAAAAGTTCATCGCTGTCAG
This sequence comes from Candidatus Poribacteria bacterium, assembly GCA_965242965.1. GTDB lineage: Bacteria > Poribacteria > WGA-4E > WGA-4E > WGA-3G > AGPOR5. The sequence continues at coordinate 1,782,671 of OZ251518.1, forward strand.
CGTATTCACGGCGGTTTCCCAATCAACGAAGCCTTTGCCCATGCGGACAACCGCGCCGCCCCGCATCCCCGGCGAACGCGCCAAGTCTTTGAATGCCATCACGGCGAGGTGCGATTTGACAATATCAAGTGCCATGTTAATCGGTTCTCCGACGATGGAGAGGTGCCCTGTGTCCGCAAAAACGCCGACGTGTTGCGCGTCAAACCCTTTGACGAGGTTCATCACGGCGCAAGAGTTGAGCCCCATGGAGGTTCCGGAGTGATTATGAATGCAGGTGCGCGGCCCGTATTTCTCCGAAAGTTTCGCGAAACCGTCCAATTGGCTGCGGATAAAATCGACTTGGCTCCAATAGCCGTCATTCTCCGCGTGCCAGTGCCAATATCCAAGTTTGATATTTTCGACACCGGCTTCGCCTGCGGCGGCATAGACACGAATCGTCTCCGCGTCGGTAGGTTCGAGAAAATCGCCGGGTGTCGTAATCAGCGGAATAGACAGTCCTTCAGCAGCGAACTGTTTTGCCGCTGCAGGCAGTGCTGTCGTCGCGTTTTCCGGGGTAACTGGATAGCCGGGGCGCACACAAAGATCTGCCCCTTGGACACCTACGGAGTGGAGTGCCTTGATGATATCCGGGACATCCAAACCTTGTAGGTGTTTGGTAAACATAATAAATTTCATGCGAAAACTCTCCTACCAATCAACGACAGCCCCATCGTCGGGATGGAATGTCTCTGGATTCCGCCAATCGTGGTAGATTTTGTCCTCAAGCGCGTCTTCATCAAGCTCGATGCCCAAACCGGGTCCCGTCGGTAATTCCACAAACCCATCTTTGAAGACAAACGGATTCTTTAAATACCCCTCGCCTAACGTGGTGTGCTCCTGCATCAAGAAATTCGGGATAGAGGCATCAAGTTGGATGCACGCCGCCAGCGAGATGGGCCCGAGGGGGTTGTGCGGGGCAATGCCGCCGTAATATGCCTCCGCCATGCCAGCGATGATGCGGACTTCGTTGATACCACCGGCGTGACACAGATCTGGCTGCAGGATGCTCGCTGCTTGCTTCTCAAGGATTTCACGGAATCCCCACTTTGTGAACACGCGTTCGCCGGTAGCGATAGGCAAATGCGTGCCGCGCGCAATCTCCGCCAGCACATCCACGTTTTGGCACTGAATCGGCTCCTCCACGAACATCGGTTGATACGGTTCCAACGCTTTAATGAGCAACTTCGCCGTTTGCGGGCTAATCGCGCCGTGAAAGTCAATAGCAAGATCGACCTCGGGGCCGGCGGCTTCGCGCAGTGCGGCGAAATGATTCACGGCTTTGTCAACGAACGCTTTGTTCTCAATGATACGCGCAGGCCGCCCGCCTGCGACACCGGTTTTAAAGGCGGTAAACCCTTTGTCAATCCATTCCTGAATGCCGGCCGGATCTCCACCACCTTTGTAAAGTCGGATTTTGTCGCGAGTCGGGCCACCGAAAAGTTGGTAGACAGGCACGCCGAGCGACTTTCCAGCCAGATCCCAGAGTGCTTGCTCAACGCCGCTGAGCGCGCTTGTCAGAATGGGGCCGCCGCGGTAGAAGGCGTGTCGATACATCGCCTGCCAGTGGTGGACGACGCGCCTCGGGTCTTCGCCGATGAGGTAAGGCGCGAGTTCATCGACTGCCTGCGCGCACGTTTTGGCGCGCCCCTCCAAAATCGGTTCCCCGAGCCCGACTAACCCTTCGTCCGTGTGGATTTTGAGAAAGAGCCAGCGCGGCTGCACCAGGAACGTTTCCAATTTAGTAATCTTCATGGAGTTCCTCAGTTTTAGGTTTATGTTTTATCTTACCATTCCTGTCACAATTTTGTCAATAGATTTTTTTGAAAAAAGTTGCCATTCGCAAACAAACCGAAATAACCGAGGGGGTTTCATATCTCGATTTCTTCCCGGTAGGAGAGACCTCGGGTCTCAATGCACACCCGTAGGAGAGACCTCCCGGTCTCGATGTTCCCGTACTCCCCTCTCTGTAGTTTGTGATCGCCTGATCACAAACGGGTCAGGATCAGGCGATCCTGAACTACAGGGCCTGGCGCGCGGACGATGGCGAGGGACAGGCCCTCGCCCTACGGTGAGGGATGGCGTTTTTTTCGTAGCGCGGGGGCCCTCGGATGCCATACGCGCATCCGAGCGGGTTTCTCCCGCGATGGCTCAAGAACCGTTTTTTCATCGTAGCGCGGGGGACAGGCCCCCGCGATCGTTGGAGTGCGCGGACGATGGCGAGGGACAGGCCCTCGCCCTACGATGAAGGGGTGGCGTTTTTTTCCGTAGCGCGGGGGGCTCGGATGCCCCACGCGCATCCGAGCGGGTTTCCCCCGCGATGGCTCAAGAACCGTTTTTTCATCGTAGCGTGGGGGCCTGTCCCCCGCGATCTCCATCGTCAAGAGGGAGCGTTTTAGGTCCTACGGACTCCCCTCTCTGTAGTTTGTGATCGCCTGATCACAAACGGGTCAGGATCAGGCGATCCTGACCTACAGGGCCTGGTGCGCGGACGATGGCGAGGGCCTGTCCCTCGCCCTACGATGAAGGGGGCTTTCTCCCGCTGCCCCCGGAAGTCTCTCCTACACAGATTTATGAAACACCCCGAAATAACCCAACTGCGCTATCCTCACACATACTTCCGCAAATGCACCAGCGTGCGCGCCACTGCCCCCAAATTCTCCGCTATCACCTGCTTCCCACGTTCTCCCGCCGCCGTTCGCGACTCTTCATCAGACAGCCATTCGGCAATGGCATCTGCCAACTGCGCCGCGTTCTGCACCATTTTCGCGGCACCCCTTTCTAGCAGCAGAAACGCTTCCGCCGCGTTATGAATAGTCGGCCCGAACAAAACAGGCTTCGCCATCGCCGCGGGCTCCATCACGTTATGCACGCTGCCGTGAAAACTGCCGCCGACGAACGCAATATCTGCTAACCGGTAAAGTTTGGCGAGATGCCCCACTGCATCGATTACAATTGTATTGACTTGTGACAAATTCGTCCCAGTTTCAAGTTCCGAAAAACAGACGTGCGTCAGTTCCCGCTCATCCAATTTGGCGCGAATTTCTGCTATCCGTTCCAGTGTCGGTTCATGCGGGACCAGAATCAGGTGTGGGACAGGCGCGCTTGCCGAGCGCGCTTGTTCCCGCAGCAGCGGATACGCCTCCAATAACACCGCTTCTTCCTCTGAATAAGTGCTACCGGCGATGAGAATCGGGCTCCTCAGCGAGGCTTGTCCGGGGAAAAATTCAGCATCGGGTTTTACCGCCATAGCACGCAGGCACACCTGTTCGTAACGGGTATCCCCAGTGACGACAATCTGGTTTTTCGGAGGAGCGTGTTTTCCGATCGCGCACAACCGCTCAAACCGTGCCGCGTCTTCATCAGAAATAGCGCAATGTAGCGTAATATGCCGATGCACACTTCTAAAAAACGGCTTCGCGAACGGAGTTAACCGCTTCGATTTGGCGTGCAATGTCCCTGCCACGACGACAATAGGAACGCTGCATTCGGATGCCTTCCACACCAGATTGGGCCAAATATCGAATTTAGAAAACACGATGACAGAGGGTGTAATGAGCCGAATCAGGCGTTCCGCATTTGCAGCGGTGTCAAAAGGGAGATAAACGGCGGCATCGGCGTGCGGGTATCTGCTCACATTCGGCGCGACAGAGGGTGAGAAGAACGTTAAAACAATTCGCGTCTCGGCGTAAATCGCCTCAATGAGCGGTTTCGCCTGTTCAAACTCACCGACAGAGGTGAAGTGAAACCATGCGGTGTGCGTGAGGTTCCGCGCGGAACGGAGTTGCGTCTCCAATTGCTCAAAGACACCTCTCCGTCCGCTGATACCTTCCCGAATTTTCGGGTTGCAATACCCCGCGGCATGAAAACCGACGAACATTGCCGGAATAGCGAGGGTGTTGTAGATAAATTGCCAGAACACGGTGTTTATGGACATGACGTAGGCGAGAACTCCCGGTCTCGATGGCTCCCCGTCTAAAATGGCCGCAAGGACTTACGCGGAAACGGTTCGCGGAACCCGAATCCGCGTAAGTCCTGAAGGGATTAGAGCGCGTCTAAGATTTTCTCTTTCAGCGGCTCTTTCTGCATCGCGCCGACAATCTGCCCCGCCACCTTCCCGTCTTTGAAGACGAGGAGCGTCGGGATGCTCCGCACGCCGTATTGCATCGCCGACTGGCGGTTTTCATCAACGTTGAGTTTGCCGACTTTGAAGGTGTCCGCGTTTTCGGCTGCGAGCTCCTCCAAAACCGGTGCAATCATTTTGCACGGGCCGCACCATTCCGCCCAAAAGTCAACAACGATAGGCGTGTCTGACGTAAGCACCATGCCTTCAAAGGTGTCATCCGTGATTTCAAACGTATTGGCTGACATGAAAATTCTCCTATTTCAGTAGACAGAATCGATTTTTAGGTGTCATCACAGCAGCGCAAGTGCTACTGAATAATACCACATTGTGTCCATTTGTCCGGACAGGTTTCTAGTTTCTGTCCGAGAAACGCGGCATCGGTTTCCAAAAACGTGGATTTCCGTTTCCGCGCGTCCATTAATTAGGATACCCTATTCCAAAAATAATTTCCACAAAAAATTGACATCTAAATTATTTTGTGGTATTCTTAAGTGAGCGATCGCGAGGGACAGGCCCTCGCGCTACGGTAATCGGGGGATGGTTTGCTGCCCGCGAGGGACAGGCCCTCGCGCCACGTAGAAAAAACGCCGTCCCTTTACGTAGGGCGAGGGCCTGTCCCTCGCCATGCTGCGGTCTATCAAACCGCTCTTCTAGGTCCGTAGGACCTTAATGTCTATAGTTCCTCGCCCCGCGAAGACTCTTAAGGTCTGTAGGACCTTAATGTGCAGCCGCACCTCGTGGCTCGCATCCTATTAAGGACCTAAAGGACCTTGAAAACGGGCCGACACGTGTTGCTATAGACATGCAGGACCTAAAGGACCTGAAGAGCCATTTTTTTCAAAAGAGGTTTCACCGCCGCGCGGGAGAGAATCCTGCGGATCCTATAATCTTGTGAATCCTGATTCAGACAGCTAGAGGCATCGCGAGGGACAGGCCCCCGCGCTACGGGAACCGGACGGTTTCTTCATGCTCGCGGGGGACAGGCCCCCGCGCTACGGTATCGGAACATTTTCTTCACAAAACGGCCCCCTTCATCGTAGGGCGAGGGCCTGTCCCTCGCCATGCTGCGGGCTACCGAATGCTCGCGGGGGCCTGTCCCCCGCGCTACGGGAACGGGACGGTGTTTCATAACTCTGTAGTTCGGGAGCGCCAGATCCCGAACGGGTCAGGATCTGGCGCTCCTGAACTACAGAGGTGAGGAGGTCTGACTCTCCTACGGTTCGCCATCGGACGTTCGCGGGGGAATCGAGACCAGGAGGTCTCTCCTACAGGACGATCGCGGGGGACAGGCCCCCGCGCTACGGTAACCGGACATCTTCTTCACAAAACGGCCCCTTTCACCGTAGGGCGAGGGCCTGTCCCTCGCCATGCTGCGGTCTAACAAACCGCTCTTTTAGGTCCGTAAGACCTTAATGTCTATAGCAAAACGTGCTGCACCCTAGCAAGGTCCGTAGGACCTGAATGTTGCATCGAGACCAGGAGGTCTCTCCTACCGGAAGAAATCGAGACCGGGAGGTCTCTCCTACGGGGAAGACATTAAGATATAAAACCCTCTCAATTGGTTACCCCGCGAACGAAACCCCGATGCTGGCAAATTTTTGCTGGACAAAAAAATTTAAACATGATAAACTATCCGAAAAAAGGAGGACAATCATGGACGATAAAAAGCAGCACGCGTCCGAGAAACCAGAGAAAACCACTATCTCGCGGCGGAATTTCTTGAAAGGGGTAGGCACCGGCACCGTCGCCGCGGCTGTCGCCCCGACGGTTCTCATCGGCGCAGAGACAGCGGCGGAAGCGCAAGCCGGTGAAGCGATTACCAGCGCGACGATTCAACTTGACATCAACGCGAAGATGTATGAGGTAGAAGTTGAATCACGCACCACATTGTTGACAGTGTTGCGCGACAGTAGCGACACCCGTGGCAACCGCGTCGATCTGACCGGGGCGAAACTTATCTGTGACCGGGGCGAATGCGGCGGTTGCACGGTGATGGTGGACAACAAACCGGTTTACGCCTGCATGATGCTAGCGATTGACGCGCAAGGGAAGCAAATAACGACTGTCGAGGGGCTCGCCGATGGCGATACCCTGCATCCCGTGCAAGAGGCGTTCATCCAACACGACGCGATGATGTGCGGTTTCTGCACGCCCGGCTTTATCGTATCAGCGGCATCGCTGCTGAGCGAAAATAAGAAACCGACGCTGGAAGAGATTAAGGTAGGGTTGTCAGGCAACACCTGTCGCTGCGGGACTTATCCGTTCATCTTCGACGCGGTGGAAACGGCTGCCCGAAAGATGTAACGCATCTTACCCGCTTAGGGAAGGAGGTTAACGATGGCATCATGGGGAGAAGCAAGTGAATCTCGCCTCATCGGCAAGCGGATACCTCGTTTGTCCGGTAAGGATAAAGTTACAGGCAAAGCGAAGTATACCTTTGACATCAATCGGCCGGGGATGCTTTATGGACGCATCTTGCGTTCCGAGGTCCCGCATGCTACCGTCAACGGCATCGATGTGAGTGCCGCCGCGGCACTGCCCGGTGTCCAAGCGGTAATTCCGTTGATTGAAGTCGGGAAGAAACTTCGCTATCAGGGACAGGAAATCGCCGCTGTTGCAGCGGAAACCGACGACATCGCGAAGGACGCGCTCCGTCTCATCGAAGTAGACGTGGAGGAATTGCCCTTCGTCGTCACGGAAGCGGACGCGATGGAGGCAGGCGCGCCGCAAATCCGCGACGATTGGAACGGTAATCAGAGCAACCCGAATATCCGCGAGGAAGGTGAACTTGAGGCAGGTTTCAAGGAAGCCGCCGTTGTGGTGGAAGCTACCTACCACGCGCCTGTCCAAACGCATGTCTGCTTAGAGACGCATGGACATGTCACCGAATGGGAAGACGAACAGCACCTGACGGTGTGGGCATCAACGCAAGCGGTTTTCGGCACGCGTAACGATTTCGCACAGCACTTTGAGCTGCCCGCCAACCAAGTCCACGTCATCACCGAGCACATGGGCGGCGGCTTCGGCAGCAAATTCGGACCGGGGTTGGAAGGACACGCCGCGGCGGAACTCTCACGTATCACCGGGAAAGCGGTAAAACTGATGCTGACGCGGAAAGATGAGCATCTCGTTGCGGGCAATCGGCCCTCAATGACACAGCACGTGCGCGCCGGTGCGACAAGCGATGGACGACTCATCGCCTACGATATGCGCGGTTACGGAACCGGCGGCATCTCTAGCGGCGCGGGGTTTCAAGCACCCTACGTGTATCACGTCCCGAATTTCCGCACGGAAAAGGTGAACGTCGCTGTCAACGCCGGCAATCAACGCGCGATGCGCGCGCCAGGGCATCCGCAAGGCGCGTTCGCTATGGACTGCTTGATGGATGAACTCGCCGAGAAATTGGGGATGAATCCGTTGGAGTTCCGACGTATCAACGACACGAGTGAAATCCGCCAAGCGCAATACACGCTCGGTGCACAAGAGATTGGCTGGCATCGCCGGAATAGCGTGCCGGGCTCTGGTACCGACAGCAAGAAACGCGGCATGGGACTCGGCAGTGGACGCTGGGGCGGCGGCGGTGGACGCGGCACGGAAGCGCGCGTTACCATCAATGCCGATGGCACCGTGGAGGCAGTCACCGGCACACAGGATATCGGCACCGGCATCCGAACGGCTATCGCGATTATTGTCGCAGAAGAGTTCGGACTGGCACCGACTGATATTATTGTCAAGGTTGGCGACAGCAGACCGGGGTTACCCTCCGGCGGTAGCGGCGGAAGTCAGACGACTGCATCGGTAGCACCGGTTATCAAGACTGCCGCAGCAGCGGCGAAGCAGAAACTGTTTGAACGCATCGCACCGCTGCTAGAAGCACCCGCAGAAGAACTGCGCGTCGGCACTGGCACCATCTACGTCGTCTCCGACCGGACGAAGACGCTCACCTGGGCACAAGCGACTGGACAACTTGGCATGGAGAGTATTAGCGAAGGCGGCCAGTGGGACGAAGAACTCCGCCAAGGTGGTGTCGCAGGCACGCAATTCGCGGAAGTGGAAGTGGATACGGAAACGGGAGCCGTCAAGGTTATTAAAATTGTCGCCGTGCAAGATTGCGGTTTGGCCATCAACAGGCTGACGACAGAGAGTCAGATTAACGGCGGCGTGATTATGGGGCTCGGGCAGACGCTGCTCGAAGAACGCTTCATGGACGCGCAAACCGGTAGGATGATGAACGCGAACCTTGAGGACTACAAAGTTCCCGGCACTTTTGAGATACCGGAGATTAAATCGATTGTTTTCGATACGCACCGGAAGGTGACAGGTATCGGCGAACCGCCGTGTATTCCTACGCTCGGTGCCATCGCCAACGCGGTTTACAACGCCATCGGCGTGCGCATCCGCTCACTGCCGTTGACACCGGACAAGGTGCTCGCCGCGCTTGCTGAGCAGAAGGCATAAAGGAGAGACGCAATGGAAAAATTTAGTTACGTCAACGCGACGAGCCTTGAGCAGGTCACCTCTCTGCTGAACGCCAGCGGTTGGGGGGAGGTGATGCTAATCGCTGGCGGCACAGACCTGCTCGGCGAGCTCAAGGAGTATGTTGAAACCCCTAAGACGCTGGTGAACCTGAAGACGTTGCCGGGGATGGACACTATTTCAGCCGATGCTACCGGCCTGAAAATCGGTGCGTTGGCCACCGTCGCCGATATCGCGGCGCACCCGACGATTCAGCATCACTACACCGTGCTGGCGCAGGCGGCGGCATCCGTCGCCACACCGCAGATTCGGAACGTCGGCACCCTCGGCGGCAACCTCTGTCAACGCCCGCGCTGCTGGTATTACCGCGACGAAACCGTTAACTGCCTCAAGAAGGGCGGCGAACTCTGCTATGCCGTTGAAGGGTTGAACAAATACCACGCCATTCTCGGCGGAGACCCGGTTTATATCGTGCATCCCTCTGACATCGCACCGGCGTTAATCGCCTTGGGCGCGACGATGAACATTGTCGGCCCCGAAGGCGAGAAGACGATGGCGGTTGAGGAATTTTTCACGTTACCTGCAACGAATCCGTTCCGCGAGAACGTGCTTGAGCCTAACGAGCTCGTCGTTGAGGTGCAGGTGCCGCAGCCGAAATCGCACACGAAGAGCCTATATCTGAAAGCGCGCGAGAAAGGCGCGCCGGATTTCGCATTAGCGAGTGTCGCGGGCGTGTTTGAGATGTCAGGTAGCACCTGCAAAACTGCCAGCATCGTTCTTGGCGGTGTTGCGCCTGCGCCGTGGCGTTCCAAAGAGGCGGAAGCCGCGCTCACCGGCAAGCAGATTACCGAAGCCGTCAGCAAGCAGGCGGGGGCAGACGCAGTCAAGGACGCGCAACCGTTGAACGACAACGAATATAAGGTAGTGTTAACCCAGAATCTCATCAGTCGTGCCGCAATGATGGCGGCGGACGCATAGGAGGCAGCCATGACTCAAGCCAAACCTTTGCCCCTTTTCAGTCGCCCGATATGCCAGTATCTCCGGACGAAGGCGATTTACATTCCTGGGGGCAACTTACAGAATTTAGTGGAAACGAATCCGGAATCGCACTATTGGTGCAATTGCACGATGCAGGTGGTCGGCCCGGATGACAGGTTTGTTGCGCCGGATGCTTGCAAGCAATCGCGCGCCTGTTTCACACCAGTCGGCGGAAAACCGGTTGTCTAGAAACCTATCCGCGGCACTGTGTTTTTTCACCGTAGGGCGAGGGCCTGTCCCTCGCCACCTTCACACTAGGCCAAATCGTAGGGCGAGGGCCTGTCCCTCGCCGTGCCTTCTTCTACGATTCTTTTCACCGTAGGGCGAGGGAAACCTGTCCCTCGCCATGTCCGCTGCGTATTTTTTTCACCGTAGGGCGAGGGCCTGTCCCTCGCCATTTTCACCTCAACACAAAAGATGCCCCTCCTAAAATCGTTGATACAATGGTTACACGTTGGTTCTGTCGTCCTGATGATAGGCGGGTTTTTCTTCTTTCGCGTCATCTTAATACCAATTGCGAACCGCTTGCCAGATCCGACAACATTCATCACTTCAGCACTGCGCCGTTTCAGCGGCATCGTCTGGTGCGCGCTGCTCACCGTCCTCATTTCAGGACTCTACAACTTCATCACCTTTTTCCTCGCAGCACGCGGCGTTGCGGCTGCAGAGATGCCCTATTTTTCGCTCTATATCCTCGTTATCGGCATCAAACTCTTCATCGTCTTTCTCATCTACACGCTTGCAATTATGCTGACGTTCCCCTATCCCGTGTTTGGGATATTTCAGAAAAAGCCTGCGCCGTGGCTGAACCTCACCGTGATTCTAGGGTTAATTGTTATTTTTCTATCTGCCTTCTTGCGTCGCTTAGCGTGAAAACCCCCGATAGGCGCGGTTTGAAACCGCGTTACCTTCAGAATGTGCGGGCAAACCGTCCAGATACCCCCAGGCTCTGGCGAGCCTTCCCTACAGAGAGGAGTCTGTTCATAGTTTTCCCTGATGGTAAAAAACCAAATGCCCCTGGTCTGCCCTATTGTCCGACTTGACATTTCGCGTGAGATAGGGTATAATGTTTATACGTTATTTCAGTTTTATTGAAATTGAAGGAATTTCAGTTGAAAGAAGAACAAGAAAATCAAGAAGTGAACGCCGAACAACACGGTGACAGGGTCTCCAATTTTCTGGGTGAGATTCCCGAGGCATGGCAACGCCGTGCGCGAGCCGCCTTTGGCTATACGTTTTGTGTGGTGATGCTCATCGCTATTCCGTGTGTGATCGCTGCCGAGATTTTCCCGGCGGTGACGTGGTTATCCATCGTCTTGAGGGTGTTTGGGCAGATTGGGAGTCTCCTCTACCACTATGGTGTGGGTTTAACGTTCGGTATTGCTGCGCCGTGTTTGGCGTGGGAGGGTATCATGTATTTACGAGAAAAGCGCCGCCGTGAAAAGGCGGAGGCATTCGCGGCCGCTGTCAATGAGGAGCTCCAACGTGCCCGTGAGGAAGCGGAAGCTGTCGTAGCGCAACTCCAAGAACGGATTAACGTGTTGGAAACCGAAGTCACGCAACTGCGCAGCGAATTAAACGGATCGAATGCACGTTCGCAGTCATCCGACGATGCAGCGGATTAGCACCGCCGCAAAACCAACCGGGGTGGGCGCGGTTTGAAACCGCGCCCACTGCACTTGAGAGACAAAATTGCACGTGACATTTGTCATGAGATAGGGTATAATAATGGTTATAGACTGTCTCAGTTCGATCGAAGGAATCTATCCATTTGAAAGAAGAACAAGAACCTAAAGAAGAAAACGCTGAACACCGCAGTGGCAAGTCCCCCAATTTCCTAGGTGAGATTCCGGAGGCGTGGCAACGCCGTGCGCGCGCCGCCTTTGGCTATACGTTTTGTGTGGTGATGCTCATCGCTATTCCGTGCGTGATTGCTGCCCGGATTTTCCCGGCGGTGATATGGTTATCCATCGTCTTGGAAGTGCTTGGGCAAATTGGGAGTTTCCTCTACCACTATGGTGTCGGTTTAACGTTCGGGATTGCTGCGCCGTGTTTGGCGTGGGAGGGTATTATGTATTTACGAGAAAAACGCCGTCGCGAAAAGGCGGAGGCATTCGCGGCCGCTGTCAATGAGGAACTCCAACGTGCCCGTGAGGAAGCGGAAGCTGTCGTAGCACAACTCCAACGTGCGCGTGAGGAAGCAGAAGCTGTCAATGCGCAACTCCAAGAACGAGTGAACGCGTTGGAAACCGAAGTCACGCAACTGCGCAGCGAATTAAACGGATCGAATGCACGTTCGCAGTCATCCGACGATGCAGCGGATTAGCACCGCCGCAAAACAACCGGGGGAGGCGCGGTTTCAAACCGCGCCTATTCTCATGAAAGCGCGCCTGCTAACCGCGCGTCACGCGCCCAAGCACCGGATACGCCGGATCGTTGTAACCTTTCCCCGTATGCTCACCGGGCGGCACCAACGCATCGATTGCAGCCTCATCCGCTGCACTCAGCGTGCAATCCAGACAGCCGAGGTTATCCTCCAACTGCTCCATCGTCCGCGGCCCAATAATCGCCGAAGTGATAAGCGGATTCGCCAGCACCCATGCCAATGCAAATTGCGTGAGCGTTTTGTCGTGCGCGTCAGCCAACGGCTTCAGTTGCCGCGCAACTTCGTAACTCTCCTCGCGGAGTTCGGTTTGCAAAATGCGCCTATCTTTTCGCGCAGCCCGAGAACCCTTCGGCGGTTCTTGTCCGATAAGATACTTCCCCGACAGCACGCCGCGCGCTAACGGACTATAAGGCACAACCCCTACGCCATATTTTTCACAAAACGGCAGCAACTCCACCTCAGCATCGCGGTTGACGATGTTATAGAGGGGTTGAACGCACACAAATTCCTCCAAACCGAGTTTCTCGCTTGTCCACAACGCTTCGCAGACGCGCCACGCCTCAAAATTAGAGCAGGCGATATAGCGAACTTTCCCCAGCCGAACGCAATCGTCCAATGCCCGCAGCGATTCCGCAATGCGCGTCGATGCATCCCAACGATGCAGGTAATACACGTCAATATAATCCGTGCCGAGACGCTTGAGGCTTGCCTCCACCGCCGACATGATATGCACCCGATGCGAGCCGCTTTGATTCACATCGTCTCCCATCGAACCGTGGACTTTCGTGGCGATAACCCACTTCTCCCGGTTTGAACGAACCGCCTTTCCGATGACGCGTTCCGACTCACCGTCGTTATAGACGTTGGCGGTGTCCATGAAGTTAATGCCTGCGTCTAGCGCGCGGTGGATGATGCGGATAGAATCCTTCTCATTCGTCGGCCCGCCGAACATCATCGTGCCGAGGCACAGCGGCGATACCTTCACGCCTGCGCGCCCGAGTGTTTTGTATTCCATGATTAGACTCCTTTCTACGTTGGTCCCTGCGGAACATTTTCGTCACTTCGCATTACGCCATTCGTATGCCACCGTTGACATCAAGCGTTGCCCCGGTAAGATAACGTCCCTCTTCCGAAGCAAGAAAGAGAATGGCACTCGCAATTTCCGAGGCATCGGCAACGCGGCCAAGCGGAATCTGGTCCGTCATATCCGGATGGTTTTTCGCCATCTCCGTCGCGGCGACACCCGGCGCGATGGAGTTCACCGTAATCCCGTATTCGCCGAGCACCCGCGCCAACGATTTCGTTAAACACATCACTCCCGCTTTTGAAGCGGAATAAGGAGCAGACGCAACGATGCCGCCCACCTGTCCCGCTAACGAACCGAGATTGATAATCCTGCCAGCCCGCTGTGTTTTCATCGTCTCCATCACCGCTTGCGCGCAGAGGAAAGGGCCTTTGAGGTTGACAGCCATCATCCGGTCCCATTCTTCTTCGGTGCAAGCATCGATGCGCGTATAACTGAAAATACCGGCGTTGTTGACAAGGATATCGATGCGCCCAAATGCCTCAAGCGTCTGGCGCACCATCGCTCGCACTGATTCGCCGTTGGAGACATCCGTTTCAATGACTTTGCACTTCCTGCCGAGTGCCTGAATCTCGGCGGCGGCCGCTTCGGCGTTAGCGATATTCACTTCGGGGATGACAATATCCGCGCCTTCCCGTGCGAACGTGAGGCATGTCGCTTTTCCAATGCCTCCCCCGCCGCCTGTTACGATAGCTACCTGTCCTTCCAATCGCATATCTGTTTCTCCTTTCAATCAGAACGGTTCAGTTCTCAATGGCAACGGTATTCTACCGGTAGGAGGGACATCACGCCTTACATCATCGAGACCGGGAGGTCTCTCCTACCGGTAGGAGGGACATCCTTGTCCCGATAAACTGAAACCGGTAAGAGGAATATCCTTGTCCCGATATCCCTATCCCGGTAGGAGGGACATCCCTGTCCCGATACCTTCTTCGGTAGGAGGGACATCCTTGTCCCGATAGATTGAAAATTGAGACCGGGAAGTCTCTCCTACTGCGTCCCGATGGATTGAAAATCGAGGCCAGGAGGTCTCTCCTACTGCAGAAAATGAAATCGTCCTGCCTTTCAATTTTTTTTCTTGAAAAATTACGCTGAATTTGGTAACATATTAACTATTATGACACGAATTTTGTAAAAAGTCAAACACCTACTAAAAAGGAGATTGCGGATTATGAAACATCCCGAATTTTCGCGCTGGCTGATACTCGCGCTGGTGTTCACGCTGGCGGGTCCCGTCGCAGCGCAAAACTATTATCCTGCCACTATCGGCAATACATGGATTTTAGAGAGTGACACCGGCGAAGACCGGCGCACTTACACCCTCGAGGGACCCGAAACCGTTGATGGCAAAGAACTTACCATCCTTAAAATCGAGACAGTGGGCCCAGACCTCGACACTCCCGACATCGACAGGTATTTTGTGAGTGTCGGCGACGAAGAAATCGGGTTGCACAAAACCATTTTGGACGAGGGCACCCTCGGCATCATAACGGCTGTTTTGGAGCCGGCCGCCACTTTCTTCCGATTACGGTTAGAGGTAGGCGATACGTGGGAAATCTCAGCGGAACTCAAACTAGCTGTCCTAGGCAGAGAGATCGACTTGGAAAACGCCACCGACGTAGAAGTCGTTGCAATTGAGACGGTAGAAACGCCGGCAGGCACCTTTGAAAACTGCGCCAAGGTTAAATTGCAGCAGCGCGTCACATCCACGTTCCTGAATCTGGATTCGACCTCGTATCAATGGCTGGCACCCGATGTCGGGCCCGTCAAATATCTCAACAGCGATGGGATTGACTATAACCTTGTCAGTTTCAAAATAGGACTGCCTTATGACGTAAACGGTGATGGCACTGTCAACGTCTTGGATCTGGTGTTCGTAGCCTCGCGCTTCGGGCAGACAGATGCGGCTGCAGACCTGAACGGCGACGGAGTGGTTAACATTCTGGATCTGACGCTCATCGCCGGGAATTTTGGGAATTAACCTTGCCTATCCACACGCAATAGTGTAAAATAAAAAGGACACCATGGTAACATGGAAATTGGCGTTAGCCGTTATCATCATCGCCATTCTGCTGATTCTCACCGGGATGTGGTTTGGATACCGCTACGTGAGACAGCAAGAGGACATCTCGCCGGAGGCGAGAACGTTCAGTTTACCCGTAATTGCGGGACATATTCGTCCCAGTTGGGACGCTAACGTCGGGAGAGGTTTGATACCGAGCCCGACATCAATTTCATGGAACGGAAGCAGAACAAGCCCTGTAAGCGCGGTTGCAAACCGCACCTACCGGTAGGGTTTCTGGCATTTGCGTCCGTTCTATTCCAAAAAAGGAGATTTAACTGATGAAAAATACGACATGCATGCGTTGGCTACTGCCTATCCTGGTCCTAGGCCTGGTGTGCAGCTTCACTTTGACAGCGGCGGCGCAGAACTATTATCCAGCGGCTATTGGCAATGTGTGGACATTAACCAGCACCGATGGCACAGAGGAACGCACCTACTCGCTCGAAGAACCCGACATTGAAGTTGATGCCGGGGTCGTCCTCCTCAAAATCGCAACGGCAGTCGTCGGCACCGAAGCGGTGGACATTGATAACTACTATGTCACCGTCGATGCTGAAGGGATAAAACTGCACCAAAGTGCTACGGATGAAGGCACGTTCGGCATCGCTAAAGCGCAGTTCGATCCGCCGGCATCTTTCTTCCCACTGCCGCTAGTTTTAGGCGACGCGTGGGAAATTGTTGCAGAAACAGAACTGAAACTAGTCGGCGCAACCACTAGCACCACCAGTGCCGAAGTTGTCGCTCTTGAGACAATCACAACGTCAGCGGGCACCTTTGATAACTGTGTCAAGATTCAGTTGAAACGAAGGGTTGTCACGCGGCTCGTCACCACACGTTCGACCTCTTACCAGTGGTTGGCACCCGATGTCGGGCCTGTCAAATACGAAAATGACCAGGGTGTTGTCTACGAATTGATGGATTACACCGTCCTTCCCGATGCACCGGCAGAGCCAGAAATGCCTGTAGCAGACGAACCTGCTGTCGATGAACCGGTGATGCCAGCAGGCCACAGTTTCGCTCTCGCGCTGGAACCGGGCTTGAACCTGATTTCCGTTCCGCTGATGCCAGCCGAACCTTACACGGCAAAATCGCTCGCCGATATGTTAGGTGCAACGGTTGTCATTCAATTGGATGCAATGACTAAGGAATTCGTCGCCTACTCTGTTGCGGAAGGTGATGCAGGCTTTGGTATCAGCGGCGACCGCGGCTATATCGTCAATACGCCGGCTGGTGGCATGGTGACGTTCACAGGACAAGCGTGGGCGAATCCGCCTGCGGAAGAGCCCGACGTTGAGGAACCAGTTGTTCCAGAGGAACCTGCAACTGAAGAACCAGTTGTCACCGAGGAATCCACTGACGATGAACCCGCTGAAGACGAAGGCGATGCACCTGTCGTTGCTGAAACGCCAGAGGCACCCGCAGAAGGTGAAATGCCTGCTGAAGGTGAAGGCGATGCACCTGTCGTTGCTGAAATGCCTGAAACACCTGCGGAGGATGACATGCCTGCCGAAGAGGAAACACCAGAGGCACCTGCTGCAGGCGAAGGCGATGCACCCGTTGTTGCTGAAACACCAGAGGCACCCGCAGAAGGTGAAGGTGAAGACGAGGCACCCGCTGCCCCGGCTCTCCGCACCTACAACGGCACGTGGGCGTTCGTCGTCACCAGCGATTTGCAGGGAATTGAAGCCGGCGCGTCTTACGTTGTCGTCGCCGAAAACCTGCGCACTGGCATTGTCACGACAAAACAGGTCAGTGGTGATGCGCAGCGCATCTCCGCCGCTTGGGCAGATATGAATCGCAAGAGTGTCGTGGAAGCCGGTGATAAATTGGAAGTCGCGCTCTATGATGCGCGTGGTGTCATCGTCTCTGGGCCCTTCCAGCGCACAGTGACTACCACGGATATCCGCAACGCCTACCTCACACTGCAACTGCGAGTCGGCGATGTGCAGCCGAAGGATACTCTCCTCGCGCAAAACTTCCCGAATCCGTTCAACCCGGAAACCTGGATCCCCTATCAGTTGAGCAAATCCACTGAAGTCACGCTCCAGATTTACGACATTTCCGGCCGTTTGGTTCGGACATTGGACTTGGGATGGAAGCCGACCGGCTCCTATATGACGCAGTCTAGTGCGGCGTATTGGGATGGCAGAAACAGTGTCGGTGAACGCGTCGCGAGCGGCCCGTATTTCTATACGCTCCAAACGCGAGACTTCGCCGCCACTCGCCGAATGGTGATTCTCAAGTAGGCACCATCACAATAAAACGCTCCGATTCACCGGCACGCCGTTGATTTGGAGCGTTTTTTATGCTAATGCGGCTGCAAGGCGGATTTCTATATCCGTCCACACAGTGCAAAAGAAAAA
Organism: Candidatus Poribacteria bacterium; assembly: GCA_965242965.1. Classification (GTDB taxonomy): domain Bacteria; phylum Poribacteria; class WGA-4E; order WGA-4E; family WGA-3G; genus AGPOR5. The sequence continues at coordinate 1,800,245 of OZ251518.1, forward strand.
TGCAAAGGAAATCAGATGCGCGCAAACACCACCCTTCTGTCACTACTCTGGGGCTTGCTCACGAGTAGCCTTGCGATGGCAGCATCAAATTATTATCCCATGGATATCGGCAACGTGTGGGTTTTAGAGAGTCAAGATGGCGCGGAACGAAGCACCTATACCGTTGAAGCAACTGGCGAACCAGTTCGTCTCCTCAAAATGACGACAGAAACGCTAGGGACAGACGTTGTCTCAACAAACCGCGCTTTCGTAGAGGTTGCCGAAGATGGACTCAAACTGCACAAAATCGTATCAGAGCTCGGTTCAGTGTTCGGCGTAGCAAACGTTGAATTTTCGCCGCCTGCCACCTTTTTCCCCACGCCGATGAAACTCGGCACTTCGTGGGAACTTGAGGCAACCACAGATGTCACCCTCCTCGGCCCCGTGAAGATCACCACAACCGCTGAAGTTATCGCATTAGAAGATGTGGTAACCCCGGCGGGGACGTTCAAACACTGCTTCAAAATTCGGATGCGAAGTAAAACGCGTTCCGCGTTAATAACGAGCCGCTCTACTCTTTACCAATGGCTGGCACCGGACATCGGTCCCGTGAAACTTGAAACCGATCAGGATATTGTGTTTGAGCTCATCTATTCCAATCTGATTTATGACGTAACCGGCGATGGCATTATTAACATTTTGGACCTAACGTTTGTGGCATCGCGCCTCGGACAAACCGCGCCAGAGGCAGATGTCAACGGCGATGGCGTTGTGAATATTTTAGATTTAGTGCTTATCGCGCGGCATGTTGGAAATTAATTTTTGGAAGTCAAAAACTATCCCTTCATCGTCGCGCGGGGGCCTGATCTGTAGTTTGGGCTCGCCTGATTCCGAACAAGCGTCGCCGCCTGAACGTAGCGCGGGGGCCTGTCCCCCGCGAGCCCTCCTTTGTCTGAAGCAGGATTTGCAGGATTAACAGGATTTGCAGGATTAGGTATCCTTGTCGATGCAAAACTTCTTTTCACCGTAGTGCGGGGCCTGATTTGTAGTTCGGGCTCGCCTGATTCCAAACAAGCGTCGCCGCCTGAACGTAGCGCGGGGGCCTGTCCCCCGCGATCTACCGACCTAAACGAAAACCGTCCGCAGTCCAGAGACTACGGACGGTTTCTGTGACGAACGAGGCACGGCGAGGGAAACCCGCTCGGATGCGCGTGTGGCATCCGAGGGACCTCGCCCTACGGTGCGGCTGCGCGGTTTGGATAGCCGAAAAAGAAAAAGCATATTAAGGTCCTACAGACCTTGGCCATCTTCGCGGCGCACCACTCTATAGACATTAAGGTCTTACAGACCTAAAGAGACGTTTTATCGCGATAAAACCCCCTAATCTTGCTAATCCGGAGCAGGATTACCACGATTATCACGATTATCACGATTATAGGTTCTGATGTACCAACACCCCGTGGCCTACCACAACCGCGCCGGCGTACCAGAGCTCTAATCCTGTGAAATCCTGGAAATCTTGGAAATCCTGCTCATATCTTGCTAATCCTGCTCCAGACAAATGAGATCGCGAGGGACAGGCCCTCGCGCTACGGTGAAGGGGACGATTTTGGCACGGCGAGAGACAGGCCCTCGCGTTACGGTGAAGGGGACGATTTTGGCATGGCGAGAGACAGGTTTCCCTCGCCCTACGGTGGAAGGAACGATCGATGCATGGCGAGGGACAGGCCCTCGCCCTACGATAACGGAAAATCATCGATGCCGAAGATGAATTCCATATTAAACCCGCAACACACGCGACTCACCTGCATCCAACGTCAAATGACTCCACATCGCATCCTGCAATTGCCAAGAAAACGTAATCGGCGAATCGCCGCCGTTGTAGAAAACCACTTCCGCGCCGGGCTCTGCGCCAATGATAGGCCGGACCAGAGAAAGGAGTTCTGCAGGCAAACGCGATTCGCCGCCCTGCGGTTTGACATTCAGCATCGGCACAACCTCACTCTGAATCTCACGCGTGCCGAGTAAAAGCGGTCCGTAGCAAGCCGTGACCGATCCTTGTCCCCAGTTGCGTCCATGTCCGGCGGCGACAGAACAAACCGCGCCGCCCATATCGGCGTGCTCCCTTCCACCGCGCAACACACGCCGGGCAATCTTCAGACGCGTCGCTGCACTTTGCAACGCCCGCGCAGCAAAGGATACGTCACCTGTCACCTGATAGGCAAGCGTCAACGTCGCAGTGGAAGGTTCCTGAATCGGTTTGACAGAACCGTCATCTGTCCATTCTCCCCAGTATGCCATATCGGCGCGTTTTCCAACGCCGGGTTCGCGACGGCGAATCTCCTGCGGAAACACGAGCGCGAGCAATTCCGGTGGAGAATGTGGAAATTTCGCCACTTCCGCGCGGATGTCGGCATCGAAAGTGGTATCGTTAAACGTCCAGCGATAATAGCTGAGCGCGGCGGCAGCCGGATCGTTGTAAGCGTCGTGGAGGGAAGCCGCCAGCGGTTGGACGATGCGTTTCGCTGCCGTTTGGAAAATGCTGTCACCGGATAAGCGATGAAGATCGCCGAACGTATAGATGGCACCGGAGGCGAGGAGGACTTCAATGCCGGCACTCGGGTCATTCGGGATATGGTGCGTGCTTGCGACAAGCCGATGTAAATTCTTGGCATTGACATCCGTCTCGCTGAGCCCATTTCCGTCCAAATCCCAGAGGAGCGGCATCGGTTCTGGCGCGGCCATAATGCGTTCAGCCCGCTTCTCACCGTAGCGTAACGCCCACTCCAGATAGCGGTTCTCACCCGTGACGCGATATGCGGCGAGAGCGATGTGGATAAATCGGAAGTGCTCCGCCAATTCATACGCGTCCTTTTCCTCGTTTTCCACAAAACGGGTGCCGATGTTGTAGCCGATGAAAGTATCGCGTTTGTAATCATACCACGGCGGAATTTCCTGCACCCAATTTCCGATGTGCTCGGCGGCATCCGTTAACAACTTAACTGCCTCCGTGTCTTCAGGCACTAATCCGATATAACGCGGCAAGAAGAGGAGAAAGGGTTCAGGTCCGTGATGCGCCTCCGCCTTCGGTTCGTATCCGTGGTGGCAATCGCGTTCTACCCATCCTGCCAGCGCGGTTTTGAGGGCATCAAAGTGTTGCAGGACGGTTGCGTCGCCAGTAATGAGATAGTGCGGAAACCACGCGAGCGCGTAGTTTGCCTCGTCTTCGCCGCCATCGTTCGGCCCGGGCGGATCCAACAGCATGCTCTGTTTGAGCCACCGTCCCATTTCAGTCCTGAGCGCGGTGTAAGAGGCATAGCATTCGTGGATAAGATTTTTCATCAGTTTGCTCCTATTTGCATCAAAATGTCACTTTTTTCATCAGGAGGTGTTCAAAAAATAGACAATCTCTCCCGAAAATCGCCGTAAATCAACGATTTGCGGTTGGCATAGAATTTGCTTATACGTTTGATTAAGCCTCCTTGGGTGAGCCGGCACCACACAACCTTGAAGATGATATGATTGGGGAGACGTGGTTTCCGGCTCTTTTTTTACGAAATGAATTTCCTGACAGTTCTGACCAGAGTGCCTTCCGAGAACCATTTCCTCGCAATGCGCCATACACTGCTCGAAAACGTCGGATAGACGTGAATCATCTCGCTTAACTTCCGGAGTGAAATTCCCTGTTGCATTGCCAGGACGTATTCATGGATAATTTCGCCGGCATTCGCGCTGACGAGGTGAACGCCCAATATTTTTCCGCGCCATCGGCTCGCGATGACTTTGGTGAAACCGCGCGTCTCGCCTTCAGCGATTGCCCTATCCACATCTGCCTGCGGCAGCGTGAAGACATCAACATCGCCATGTTTCTCACGCGCCTCCGCTTCTGTCAAACCGCAACGCGCGACTTCGGGCTCACAGAACGTCGTCCATGGCACGACAGCATAGTCGATCGTTTTGGAGAGTGGGAAGAAGATATTTCGCAAGATGAGTTGCGCTTGAAAATCGGCGACGTGTGTGAAGAGATAATGCCCGATGACATCGCCAGCGGCATAGATATTTTTCACGTTCGTCTGCAGTTTGTTGTTAACCTCAATGCCGCGTTTGCTGACATTCACGCCGATTTCCTCAAGTCCTAAACCTTCCACATTCGGCGCGCGCCCAGAGGCAATCAAGATTTTGTCGAATTGTTCTTCGATGCTGTTTGCGCCGTTGCGGAACGTTACGTGATGCCCATTGATGCGCGTAATCTGTGTATTCAGGCGAATAGTGATTCCCTCTTCGCGGAGGCAGTCTAGCAGACATGTGGAGACATCGGCATCCTCCTTCGTCAAAATCCGGTCGCTTCGTTGCGCAAGAGTCACTGCCGCGCCGAGTCGACGAAACGCCTGTCCTAATTCAACTCCGAGCGGTCCCGCGCCAACGACGAGCAGTCGCTTGGGCAATTCTTCCAATTCCCAGAGCGTCTCACTATCAAGGTAATCGCAGGTTTCTATTCCAGGAATCGACGGCACAGCGGGACGCGAACCGGTGCTGATGACAAACTTTTTGCTGGTGAGGGTTCGCGTTTGTCCGCTTTCGACTGTCCCTCCCTGGTCTCCCGCGCCATTCACAACGAACGTCTGCGGCGACGTAAAATGCCCACTGCCGAAGATGACATCAACTCCCATCTCCCGAAACCGCTCAGGGTTGTCGTGTTCCTCCTCAATTTTCTGTTGCGTGCTGCGCACATACGCCATCGCTTTCGGGAAATCGGGCGCGCGGTTGAAAACTTCGCCTCCAAGGAAGAACCCGTATTTTTCCGCATGCTGAATTTCATTTGCAACCTTCGCGACTTTGAGAAGTGCTTTGGAAGGCACACACCCTGTCCAAAGGCAATCGCCGCCGATGCGGTGCTTTTCTATCAACGCGGTTTTTTTTCCTAACTTCGCACCGGCGACAGCAAGCACCAATCCCGCGCTGCCACCGCCGATAATTGTCAAATCGTATTCTGTCACAGCCTTTTACCTTTTCATCCGCAGCACGCGCCCCGGGAGCTGCCCCGTCGCATTTCCCTCTGCAATAACAGGAGTGCCATTAACGAACACCCACTCCACACCGACAGGGAGTTGAACCGGAGCAGCCCAGGTAGACAGGGCTGCCACAGTATCCGCATCGAAAATAACAATGTCCGCGGCGAGCCCATTGGCAATTCTACCTCTGTCGGCGAGACGAAAGCGTTCCGCCGGGAACCCGCTCATTTTATAGACAGCTTCCTTCAGAGAGACGAGTTTTCGTTCGCGCACAAACTTGCCGAGATACTGCACAAAACAGCCGTAACTACGCGGGTGCGGATGCGGAATATTGTAAACGCCATCGCTGGCAATCATCATGCGCGGATGCGCCGCCGTTTGGTTTAAAATCCGTTCGTTTTCTTCCGGTGATGTCGCCCACGGCATCACAAAGGTTTCGATTTCAGCCTCTTCACGAATCAGATCGAACCCGAATTCGGCATAGGACTTGCCTTCACTTTTCGCCGCCTCGGCGAGTGTCATTCCGATAAAGCGTCCGGAACGAGTGTAACCCACAATCTGATTGCCTTCACCTAGTTCTTCCTGCAGATACGCAATCGACTTCTGGCGGACATCCGGCTTCTCCAAGTTTGCCAACATATCCGCCGGGGCTCCTGTCTGAAATTCCATCGGCAGCATCATCGCGAGATGCGTCATGCCCGCGGGATAGAGGTAAGATTCAAACGTCAGATCGATATCCTCTTTGTCAATCCGCTCAAGCACTTCAGATGCCTCTGCATCCACCCGTTCGTGCGAAATATGGACAGGAATTTCGGCATGCTGCGCGATGGCAATAGTCTCCTCCCACGCGCGTCTTCTACCGAGGATACGGTAGCGGATATGCGCCGCATAAATGGCATCATAAGCCGCAGCGATTTTCGAGAGAAACACCAATTCGCGCAAATCGGCATTAGCAGAAGGTTGATAGTCAAGTCCCAAACAGAGACAGCATGCCCCCGCTTCTAACCACTCGCGCGTAGTGCGTTCCATCGCCTTCAATTCGTCATCGGTAGCCGGGCGTGCATCCCATCCCATCGCGCCGAGGCGCACGGCACAATGCGGCACCTGTGGATAAAGATTCGCTGGAATGCGGCCGTGGAAAATGTCCAGATACGCATCCGGCGTTTGCCAATCCAGAGCCAATTTTGCATCGCCGTATGCAAATTGCGTATAGTGCCACAATTCGCCAGCGAGCTGTGGGGACAGAGGGGCCCAGCCGAAGCCATCCGGGGCGGCCAAGTGCGTCGTCACGCCTTGACTGACAGCGGCGAGCTGGTCGCGGCCGCCAAGCAGCGCAATCTCGGAGTGGACATGCACATCGATGAATCCCGGACAAACGACGCTATCCTTCGCAGCAATCCGATGCGCCGTTTCTGCATCCCCAAGCGCGCCGATAGCGGCAATGGTGTCGCCTTGAATGCCGATATCCGCAACGAACGGTTCTCGCTGTCCTGTGCCATCAACGATGCTTCCTCCTTCAATAATCACATCAAATTCCATGATATTCACCTCTTTTGTGAAGAATTTAGCATAAAAAGCGAAAGGTGTCAAGGAGAAAAAGTGCGTGTCAGGAGCAGGATTCACCAGATTATCACGATTTCCAACCAGTAGGAGAGACCTCCTGGTCTCGATTGAAATCTCACCTACATCGTAGGGCGGGGGCCTGTCCCCCGCGATGGCTCAAGAACCGTTTTTTCATCGTAGCGCGGTTGCCTGTCCCCCGCGATGTCCATCGTCAAGCGGTGACGTTTTAGGTCCGTTAGGACCTACATGTCTATAGATACACGTGTCGTGCCATTTTCAAGGTCCGTTAGGACCTTAATAAAAACACGCGTGGCCCTGGCAAAAACTATTAAGGACCTAAAGGACCTTAGGGTTTTTCGCAGCGCGCGTGCTATAGACATTAAGGTCCTGCGGACCTAAGAGAACAAGAGACGTTTTTTCGTTCTCCCCTCTCTGTAGTTTGTGATCGCCTGATCACAACGACTCAGGATCCGGCGATCCTGCCCTACAGGGCCTGGCGCACGAACGATGGCGAGGGAAACCCGCTCGGATGCGCGTGTGGCATCCGAGGGCCCAAGCCCTACGATGAAGGGGGGCCCTTCTGCCGCCGTGGCCCCGATAGGCGCGCCGTCCTATTGCATCGAGACCAGGAGGTCTCGCCTACACGGGAAAACGAATTATGAAACACCCTCAATTATTTTCTTGACAAAAAAGATTGGTTATGATAGACTAAATAGACAATTCATCACCTTTTCAGGAGGAATACGCATGCGTTTAGTGCCCGCCACAATTTTACTTTTCGTGATGATTGCACTCGGCTTGAACGGCTGTGGAGAGAGCTCTTCCGGCGGCAGCGGCCTCACCGATGTCGGAAGAGGCGAACCGATTATTGTGGACTCTGTCATGGCCATCAGCGTCTTTGAAGAACGCCCGGACGGCATCACCGACACGTTCAACGCCGATGTCAACGAACAAATCTTTTTGTGGATTTTATGGAACAATATCGAGGAACAACACACGGTTGAAGTGTCATGGTTCTCACCCGCCGATGACTTGGAGGATCCGCCGTTCTGGGAGGAATCACAGACGTTTACTTCAACAACCGGCGAGAAAATTACGTGGTTCTACATTGACACGCCATCGGATACCGGCGAGTGGTTCGTGGAAATCTACCTTGATGGACTTTTTGAACGGAGTCACATATTCTGGGTGGAATAGGATAACCGGGTAGTTTCAAACCGCGCAATGTAACGGCAACGGCTCAGGAGATTGCGGGGGACAGGCCCCCGCACTACGAGAGGTAAACCCAGTTTCAAACAACGCAAGGAGAACCTCATGGATAAACTCAAAATCGCGCACATCGGCACAGGCAGACGCGGTGCCGGCACTTATCTTCCCATCATCGCGAAATTGACGGAAGCCCTTGAACTCGTCGCTGTCTGCGATGCACGCGAGGACAGCGTCACCGAACAAGGCGCGAAATACAACGTCCCGGCTTACACCGACACCGAACGGATGCTGGATGAAGTGAAGCCGGATATCTGTGCCATCGTGATTACACCGAGCAACAACCACATTCCGGGGCTCCTCTGCTCCGAACGTGGGGTGAGTTATTGCACAGAAACCCCGATTGACACAGACCTGGGTTGGGCAGACAAGATGATAGCATCCGCGCAAGCGAACGGCACCAAACTTGAGGTGAACGAAAACTATTATCGCGTTCCGACAGAACGGATAAAACGGGAGATGATTCTCGCCGGTGTCTTTGGCAAAGTCAACACTGCCTATAACGATTTCCGCGGGCACGGCTACCACGGCATCGGGCTTATTCGGAGTTACGTCGGTTTTGAGAATGAACCGATTCGCGTCTACGGCTTTCGGAAAAATTACGAGGTGCAGGATCACGTCTGGCGGAAAGGGCAACCGCCGCGCAATACCGAAGATTGGCAACACGCTATCATTGAGTTTGAAGACGGCGCAGTGGGGATTTTCAACTTCAGTAGCCTTTCTTACGGTTCGCCGTTGCGTGGGTTCAACGGTTCCAAGTTTTACGCCGAACGCGGGATGTGCTTCCGAAACGAAGCAGTCATCCTCAACGAAACGGCTGACGAACAGCGCGTCGTAACCATCACCCGCCGAACCAATAACGTTGGCGGTTATGAGACGCTCGCCGCGCTCGTCGCGGACACGGAGCCCGAAGTCGTTTGGGAGAATCCGTTGCAGCATTATCCGCTCAGCGATGGCGAAATCACCGTCGCATCGGAATTGATGAGTCTCGTCAATGCTGTCCAAAACGATACGGAACCGGAATATGGGGCATACAATGGACGAAAGGACAGGGAAATTGACGTAGCGATGGCACGTTCATGGGCAAACAACGGCGCGCCTGTTCCCTTTCCGTTGACGTATGAAAGCCGATAATCTGCCGCTAGTGATTTTCCTTGACATTCGCAAGAAAATTCTGTATAATTGAATTGTACTCGCAGAAAAACAACGAAAATCGGAGGAATCTTCCATGTTAAAACCGTTTCGCTTCATGTTCACGCTCCTATTTGTCTTCAGTTTCAGCGCGACGCTGATGGGCAATGAGTGGGCAAACTACTATTTCCCCGACGCGCTGGAAAGCTACTGGCACTACGAAGACCAGGATGGCAACGAACTCACGCGCTATGCTGTGGAGCCGGAGGACATTGATGGCGAAACGTATCGTGCCTTCAGCTACGCCCCGCGACTTGAAGACTGGAAGGATTACCAGTATTACGTGCATCCCTATTTTTACAGCGTCGGTGACGAATGGGTGGCGTTTTTCGTCGGTGAAGATGTCGAAAACGCAATAAAAGCCACCACAGCGCAACAGTGGGACGAGGTTATCGCCGTAATGCGGCAGCAGATGAATAGCCAACTCCCGCCCGGGGTGAACGTTGACATAAACGTAACATACGAACTAGAGGTGGAAGCGCAGGACTACTTCTACTTTCTGCCGACTCCCGCAACCTTCAACGAGGAGTGGGAAGCCATGCGGGCTGACATCAAAATGGACCTCAATATCGGCATCCAGAGCGATATGGCGGGATTTCCAGCCTTCAACCAGAACATCATGATGTATCTCACCGTTGTGGAAACAGGGAACGTCGTGGACACTGAAACCGTGGAGACAGAAGCCGGCACCTTTGAGGATTGCCTGAAAATTGAATACCGCGCGGATGCAACGATGGAAACGTCACCCCCGATGGAAGACGCAGAATCGCTGTTTTCAAACGCATACGGCGAAACCTTGACGACGCTCTGGTTAGCACCCAACGTCGGTATCGTCAAATTCTCCCTAGAATCCGAGGCTTTACATTTGGAGAAGACCTTGGAGTTAACGCGGTTTGAGGTGAAATCTGCCGAATCTGGAAGTGACAGCAGCAACCAATAGGAGGAACCCCTCATGCACAAATTGATTTGCCTGCTGCTAAGTGTCTTGCTCATTTTCACCTGCAGCGCGACGCTGATGGGAAATGAGTGGGCGAACTACTATTTTCCCGATACACTCGGAAACTACTGGGTTTACGAAGACGAAAACGGGGACGAACTCACCCGCTACGCCGTGGAACCCGAAGAGGTTGATGGTGAAACCTATCGCGCCTTCAACTATGAACCTGCCTTAGAAGATTGGGCAGATTATCTTTATCATGCTGCACCCTATTACTACCTCGTCGGTGACGAGTGGGTTGCCGCCTTGGCCGGCGAATACGTCAAAAACGCATTCACGGCACGGATAACCGAAGAATTGGAAACACTCCGCGCGATGGGCGAACAAGAGATGGCGCAACAAAGCGACCTGCCCGGCGTTCACATCTCGCTGCGTTATGATGTCAGCGTTGAGGCACCAGACTACTTCTATCTGCTCCCGACACCCGCCACCTTTGACGAAGAATGGGAGGCAATGCAGATAAATGTCGAAATTACCTTGGGGGTTGACGTAGAGGGAGATCCTTCTGTGTTTCGTGAGGAGACACCAGATCTCAAACTTTATTTTACTATTGTTGAAACAGGGAACGTCACCGAAACCGAAACTGTGGAAACGGACGCAGGCACGTTTGAGGACTGTCTGAAAATCGAATACCGCACCAAAACGACTGTCACTGCCTCGGAACCGATGGAAGGCGGTCCGCCGCCAGTCCCCGGGGAATCCTTCACCACGATTTGGTTGGCACCGAACGTTGGCATTGTGAAGTTCGCGCAGGAATCTCAGGCAGTTGTGTTAACAATGATAGGACCGGTAGAAATTCAGGCACCTGTCACTGAGAGAAGCCTGGAATTAACGCAGTATGAAATCAAACCGCCTGAGGCAGGAGAGACTTCGAGTCCTGAATAATGAACACGTTTTCAGTTTACCGCCCGCGGCGGCTCCGTGCAAATGAAAACCTGCGACGGCTCGTTCGCGAGACGAAATTATCCATCGATGACCTAATTTATCCAATGTTCGTCGTGCATGGCAGGAACGTTGCAACCGAAATTTCATCAATGCCGGGATGCTACCACTACTCGGTAGACACTCTCGTCACCGCGGCGAAAGAGTTGGCATCTCTCGGCATCCCCGGCACCATCTTGTTCGGCATTCCGGCGGAGAAGGACGCATTCGGTTCCGAGGCATACGCCGATGACGGTATTATCCAACAGGCTGTTCGCGCAATCAAAGATGCTGTGCCAGGCCTGCTCGTCATCACGGATGTCTGTCTCTGCGAATATACCGAACACGGGCATTGCGGCATTGTTGCAGAAGGAGACGTTCAAAATGACCGGACGGTGGAACTGCTCGTCAAGGAGAGTCTCTCACATGCGCATGCCGGTGCCGATGTCATCGCACCGTCGGATATGATGGACGGCCGCGTCGGCGCGATTCGCGAGGCGTTGGACATGGAGGGATACGAACATATCCCGATTATGGCGTATTCTGCGAAATACGCGTCCGCTTTTTACGGGCCGTTTCGCGAAGCCGCCGAATCCGCACCCCAATTTGGCGACAGACGCTCTTATCAGATGGATGCCGCGAACGCTGAAGAGGCACTCAAGGAAGTGGCGTTAGACATTGAGGAAGGCGCGGATATTTTGATGGTGAAACCCGCGCTCGCCTATCTTGATGTCATCTACCGCGTGAAGACAACGTTTCAGGTGCCGGTAGCCGCGTATAACGTCAGTGGCGAGTATGCGATGATTAAGGCAGCGGCGCAAAACGGCTGGGTTGACGAACAGCGCGTCGCATTGGAGGCGTTAACCAGCATCAAACGCGCCGGGGCCGATATGATTTTAACCTATTTCGCAAAATCTGTCGTCACCTGGTTATCATCCGTTTAAAGGAGGACATACAAACAATTGGAATACAGCAAATCCGTAGCCGCATGGCGAAAATCACAACAATTTATACCCGGCGGTGTCAACAGCCCTGTCCGCAATTTCAGCAAAGTGGAAGGCACCCCGCGTTTTATGGAACGCGGCGAAGGCTCGAAAGTTTATGACATTGATGGGAACGCATATATCGACTACCTTGCCTCCTGGGGTCCGCTCATTTTAGGGCATGCGCATCCGAGTGTTGTCACGCAGATTACCCAGGCCGCTCGCAACGGCACCAGTTTCGGCGCGCCGACAACGCTGGAGACTGAACTCGCTGAGGCGATTGTCAACGCCGTGCCTTCTATTGAACAGGTGCGCCTCGTTAATTCCGGCACGGAGGCAACAATGAGCGCGATTCGTGTGGCGCGAGGCTATACCGGCCGGAACAAAATCGTCAAAATTGACGGGTGTTACCACGGGCACGTCGACTATCTGCTTGCGAAAGCTGGCTCCGGGGTTGCGACGTTTGGGCTGTCCGATAGCGGCGGTGTCCCGGAAGATTTCGCCCGCAATACGCTCACCGTGCCGTTCAACAATGCCGATGCAGTGCGAGAGACTATTGATGCAAACCGCGATGAAATTGCGTGCCTTATTCTTGAGCCGATTATGGGCAACATGGGCATTATTCCGCCGCGTGATGGGTATCTCCAAGAACTCCGTGACATCACGGCGGCGCACGGTATCGTCCTCATCTTTGACGAGGTAATCACTGGGTTTCGGGTGGCGTATGGCGGCGCGCAAACCTACTATAACGTTACGCCTGACATGTCCTGCCTCGGCAAAATCATCGGCGGCGGTTTGCCTGTCGGTGCTTACGGTGGGAAGCGCGAGATTATGCGCTGCGTCGCGCCGGAAGGCGATGTCTATCAGGCAGGCACGCTCTCCGGAAACCCGTTGGCTGTCACCGCGGGCATCGCGACGCTGAAATGCCTCGCCGAGCCGGGGGTTTACGAACAACTTGAAAACAGTGCCGCCGCGCTTGCAGATGGACTCGCCGAGGCAACCAAAAGCCAGGGGATTGACGCGTGGCACAGCCGAGTCGGCTCCATGCTGATGCTCTATTTTACGCCAGAAACGGTTACGGATGCCGATGGCGCGCGCACAGCAGATACTGAACGTTACCGTCACTACTTCTGGGGATTGCTGGAACGCGGAGTCTATGTCGCGCCATCGCAATTTGAGGCGGGATTCGTCTCCTTAGTCCACTCGGAAGAGGATATTGCCACCACCGTGAACGCCGCAACACAGGTATTGGCGAAACTCTAAAAGACAGAGCAAATCTGGTAGGCGCGGTTTAACTTCTCACAGTTGTGGGCGCATGCATGATGCTGCATGGTTGAAAACCGCGCCGACAGGGTTCGTGCTGCGTTAGTCCTAAGACAACTCATTTTTAAAATGCCACATTTTGATCAGATTGTCCAATTCATAGCCGATGACCTTGGTGCCGTTGAGGCGAAACTCACCGAACAAACGGCAAGCGAGTATAGTTTTGTCGACATGGCAGTCCAGCACGTCGTTGAAGGCGGCGGCAAACGGCTTCGCCCCATCCTCGTCGTGCTTTCGGCGAAAACGTGCGGCTACGAAGGCCCCGATGCGCACACCCTCGCCGCTGTCGTGGAACTCATTCACGTCGCCTCCCTCGTGCATGACGATGTCCTTGACGAGGCGAGCATCCGGCGCGGCCGCGAAACGCTACAGACGAAATGGGGCAACAAGGTTGCGGTGCTTGTCGGCGATTACCTGCACGCGCGTGTGCTCTCAATGCTGGTATCCCGTCGCGCCGATGATCCGGCCATGGAGATTCTTGCCGATACCACGCAGGCGATGTGCGAAGGCGAAGTCATACACGCCTATAAAAGCGGCGATTTTGACATTACCGAGGAAGAGTATCTCAAAATTATCAGTTTCAAAACTGGGAAGTTGATTGCGGCATCTTGCACCCTCGGCGCGCATCTCGGCACAACAGATGAACAGCAGATTGCAGCACTCACGACATACGGACAACAAATCGGGACAGCCTTCCAAATCATCGATGACCTGCTCGATTTCGTAGAGGCTCCGGAGAAACTGGGCAAAAACGCATTCGGTGACCTGCGCGAAGGCAAACTCACCTTTCCTATCATCGCGGCCCGCTCCCGCTGCAACGATGCCGAGAAGGCGAAACTGGAACAGGTGCTCAACCCGCATACCGATGAGGCTGAAGCGATAGCCTTCGTGCAATCCCTGTTTCAGCAGTATGAGGTTGAACCGCACTGTTTGACAGTTGCGCAAACCTACGCGGACCGCGCCAAATCCGCGCTAGCGGTATTACCACAGTCCGCTGCGCGCACTGCATTAGAACAACTCGCGAATTACGTCGTCTCGCGAGATTCGTGATACGAAAACAACGGAGGTTTTAAGATGGGTTTAACTTGGTTCAGTTTAACCATAGTCGATGTTGGCGTGCTTAGCATTAGCCTTATCGGGCTTGTGTGGATGTATAGGGCACTTAAAAAGGCAAACGAGAAACTCCAGCAACAGGTGGAGGAAGTTCTAGCCGAGAACGCCGAACTGAAGCAACAGAACGAGGAATTGAAGCAACAGCTACAGGAAGTTCTAGTCGAGAACGCCGAACTGAAGCAACAATTCCGCGAATTCCAGAGCACCGCCGATCGCCGCTATAACGCGCTGCAGGAAAAATACGAAAACCTGCGGCAGGAAAACGAGGCACTTCGCAGGGAACTGGACGAAGTCAAACGCGACAACCAGGCCCTACGGAACGGTTTTAACCAGATGATGGGCAGATACAAAGAAATCAAAGGGTTGATTCTGTCCGGCAGGCTGAAGTAGCCCTCCGCTTGTGGCGACATGCCTATCGGTTTTATAGGAAAAATAGGAGGAAACATTCATGATGTTCCTTATCGTGACAATTATCGTCGTCTTGGGTATCATCTTGGATTTCGCGAGATATCCGTGGATTGCGTCAGTCGTCTATCTCATCGCCTTTGCCGTCATCGGGGTGCTGTCAAGGGCCGGCAAATCACCGAGTTACATCAACGCCGAATTTGAGGAAATGCGTGCAGAGATTGTCGGGATGCGGGTGGAGCACGATGAAACGAACGCCGAGCTCGGCAAACTCAGAGTCATGCACGAAGAAACGAAAGCCGGTGTATCCCTCATGTCCGAGGAATACCGGATAGTCCAAGAGAGAGCCGGACGCCTCGCTGTTGAAAATGCTAGGCTCCTCGTCGAATTGGAGAAAGAGCGGACTAAGGTTAAGCAATATGAAGCGAACCTTCCTTCGCGAACGGAGTGACAACTAGCCGATGTTCTATCCCGCGTTCCTCAACCTCCAGGACCGAAAATGCCTCGTTGTCGGAGGCGGCACTGTCGCCGAACGCAAAGTCGTTTCGCTGCTCCTCAGCGGCGGCGAAGTTACGGTGATTAGCCCCGAGGCAACCGAACTGCTCAAGTTCCTCGCGCACACAGGGCAAATAGTCTTGCACAACCGGCGATTCGCAACCGGTGATGCATCCGGCTACTTTCTCGTCTGTGCTGCCACCGATGAGTCGGCGATGAACACCGCCATTTTCACGGAGGCGCACGAAGCAAATCGGATTCGCTTAGTCAACGTCGTTGACGTTATCCCGCAATGCACGTTCGCCGCTGCATCCATCGTGACAGATGGCGAGCTCACGCTCAGCATCTCCACCAGCGGCAAGAGCCCTGCGACGAGCCGCCGCATTCGCGAGTTCCTTGAGGCGAAACTCGGGGCAAACTCGCTCTACACGCTTGGGTATCAGAACGGAAAACCTGAGCGCATTCAGAACCAACGGCTTCCCTATCCGGTTTATCTGCTCGTGGAAAATCGCCGGTGCGCTGTCTTGTATCGCGAGAAAACGCCTGAAATCAAAAGTCGTATCTCGCTGTTACGCCAATGCGGTGCGGACGTTGTGGAGAATCCGAAAAACATTGCGGATGCGTTTCTCGTCATCGCCGAGTTCGGGAATCCGCCGCATCCCCTCACGGAGTCCATCGCACAATCGGATGCCGGCACATTCCAAACCCCGCGGCTCATCACCGATAACAACCTGATTATCGGCATCTCTTCTCGCAAAGGCGAGGACACCGGTGACGCGGCGAGCCTGCAGCAAGCACTCGCAACACAGTTTGAAAATAACGGCTACGGCGCGTTTATTGAATTTCTCGGAACGATTCGTCCCGATGTCCTGAAAGCGTTTCAGACTTCAAAAGCACGCGCGGATTTTTTTGAGACACTGATTAACTATCAAACTGAGGCACAACCGTGCTGTTTAAGACTCACCGATGCGACGTGTTCCGCCGAGTGCCTCTTCAATTGGATTCGGCGCGGTGAAGTGGAACGCGCCAAGCATCTCGTATCAACCTTACTCACCATTCGGTAGGCGCGGTTGAAAAGCGCGCCTCGGCAAACGTGGATTTATGAACTTTCTATTTCTCGTCACGCTTCTGATATACTTAGCGGCAAGCATTTTTCAGGCAATCGCTTTCGCCATAGGCAATCGTTCTGAGGCATCAACCCTTCGGCCGACGATTGAGCACCTCGCCTTTTGGGGAACTACCATCGGCTTCGCCTGCCTGACGCTTTTCATCGCGCTCTGGTGGTTCCAGCAGGGGCACTTCCCGATGACGCACTGGACAGACTCAACTGCCTTCGTCGCCTGGGCCATCACGCTCATCTACCTTATCATCGTTCGCTTGACGCGTCTTCGCGCCCTCGGCAGTTTTGTCGTGCCAGTCGCGTTCCTCGCGATACTCATCTCCTATAGTTTCGCCAGAAATACCTCAACATTGCCGGAACAGTTGCAAACCTATTGGCTCGTTGCACACACGTCGCTGATTTTTCTGGCGTATGCCGCCTTCATCGCCGCCTTCGGGTTTGGACTCATGTACCTCATCGCCGAAAAGAAAATCCGCGCGAAGACAGATACGCTCTTCTCTAACTGGCTCCCGGCACTTGGAAATTCTGATGAATTCGGCTATCGATGCACCTTCATCGGTGTCATTCTGCTCTCCATGGGCATCCTCGTCGGCAGTTTATGGACGCAATATATCCAAGAACTCCCGTGGAAATGGCTTGACGCGAAGATTATCTTCACCCTGCTCACGTGGTTTATCTATGTCGCGCAAATCACCATCCGTCAACTCTGGGGATGGCGAGGCCGCAAAGCCGCCTATTCTGCCATCATCGGCTTCGTCGCGCTGCTATGCACCTATGCCGGTGTGAACCTGTTTTTAGACAGCATCCACGCGTGGCGGTGAAAATCTGCAGGACGATTCAGAATTTTCTTGACATGCCTCCCGAAATAGTGTATAATTAAAGGCAGAGGCAAAAGAGCAATGGAAAACTTCATGGAAACATACCCCGGGCCGCAGCACAACACATATCTTGACGCTGAATCCGTGCCCACATGCGATATCCAGTGTGAATCCCGCATGCAACATACGAACCAGCTGGTTTCTGTCGGAACGAGCCATCACGTCGCGCCGATTGCGTTCCGGGAAAAATTGGCATTTTCCGAGGAACAACTCGTCCACTCGCTGCAACATCTATGTGAATCGCAGCAGGTGCAGGAGGCCGTCATCCTCTCCACCTGCAACCGGGTAGAAATTTACGCAGTGCCAAACGCGCGAAGCAATGCTGAGGCATCTGTTATCCATCTGCTTGAATTCCTCGCGCGCTACCATCGTGTCGGCATGGAGGCTCTCAAGAAGTTCAGTTATAGCCACGACGGACTTGAGGCAATCCAACACCTCTTCCGGGTTACCGCCAGTCTTGATTCTATGGTAATCGGGGAGGCGCAAATCTTGGGGCAGGTGAAATCTGCTTATGAAGATTCTCGCGCCGCTGGTGGTGCGGGCACTATCCTCAATCGTCTTTTTACTAAAGCGTTCAGCGTCGGTAAACGCATCCGCACTGAGACGACTATCGCTACCGGTGCTGTATCTATCAGCTACGCCGCCGTTGAACTCGCCAAGAAAATTTTTAACACTTTAGAGGGAAAAACCGTCGCGATTATCGGCGCGGGCGAAATGAGCGAATTAACGGCGAAGCACCTCGTCGCCAACGGCGTTTCTAACGTTATCGTGGCGAACCGAACCTACGAACGCGCTGTCAGAATCGCCGAAAAATTCAGGGGGACACCCATCGCTTACCAGAGCAACCTCGGCTTTCTTATCGATGCCGACATTGTCATCAGTTCCACCGATGCACCGCAGTATCTCATCACCCCGCGTCCCCTCGCCGATGTCATGCGGAAACGGAAGCACCGCTACATGTTCCTCATTGACATCGCGGTGCCGCGCGACATCGATGCTGATGTCAATCACATCGACGGCGTGTTCCTCTATAATATCGATGACCTCGAGGCAGTTGTCGCTTCCAACCTCAAGGAGCGGCGACACGAAGCCACACGCGCAGAACAGATTGTCGCCGAAGAAGCGAAACAGTTCCATGCCCAATTGCAAATCTTTGAAGTGAGCCCGACGATTAAGGCACTGCACCAACAGTTCCAACAAATCGTTGAGGCAGAGCGCACCGCCTGTTTTGACAAGGCAAACCTGTCAGACAAACAGCAAGCCGCCGTCGCCTCCATGACGCAGGCGATTGTCAAAAAACTTCTCCATCACCCCGTCAAGAATTTACGGCAAGCCGTGAACGATGACGAGTCAGACCACGGGCAATACGTCCATGCCTTGCAGGCCCTGTTCGCGTTAGATGCAAATGTAGAGGAAAAATGAATCCATCACTTACCATCGGCACGCGAGGCAGCCAACTCGCACTCTGGCAGGCACGCTTTGTCCAAAAACAGGTGAACGGGCACTTTCCAGAGGTGACGGTATCCCTCAAAATCATCAAAACCACCGGCGATGCTGTCCAGAACCGTTCACTGCTTGGACTCGGAAAAGGCGTGTTTACCAAGGAGATCGAAGCCGCGCTGCTAACAGGTGAAATCGATCTGGCTGTGCATAGCCTCAAAGATTTGCCTACGGCACTTCCCGATGGGCTCCACATCACCGCAATTCCGGCGCGGGAAGATGCACGCGATGTGCTGATTACGTGCTCAGGGATGACATTGACGCAACTGCCAAAGAATGCCACAATCGGCACGACGAGCCCCCGGCGGAAGGCGCAACTCCTCCTCGCGCGGCCAGACTTGCGCGTTGTTGATGTGCGCGGTAATATTGATACGCGCTTACGCAAACTGCACGAAACCGATTTAGATGGAATCATCCTCGCCGCCGCTGGGATTAAACGCCTTTATGATTATAGTCCGGGCTCGCCTGAGCCCAAAAAGGACAGATTGCCCTATCTGCCCGATAACGCGCTCCAGTTTTTTGATACCGAAACCATGGTGCCGGCTGTCGGACAAGGCGCGCTTGCCATTGAAGCGCGCGCAGATGATAACACCGTTGCCAAACTCATCGTGCCGCTTAACGATGCACGCGCAGCAGCGGAAGTCACCGCCGAGAGAACCGTTTTGGAGCGTCTCGGTGGCGGATGTCACGTGCCTATCGGCGCGAACGCGATGCATCGCAACGATGAACTCTACCTCATCGCAGCTGTCTGTCATCCCGAAGGCACGTCGCGCATCGTGGAGAGAGTAAAAGGCGCGCCGGACAACGCGCAAGGCTTAGGGGAGGTTGTTGCGGAAAAACTTCTTCGCAGTGGGGCAGCAGAACTTCTCATATCAAATTCCCTTGGCACGTAGCGCGTGGGCCTGTCGGCACGTAGCGCGTGGGCCTGTCCCCCGCGATCGTGGCCTACAAGCCCACGCCCGACGAAGAAAGCCCGATTGAATGCTGAAACTTCATCCGATTATGAACAACCACGGAATCGTCTACATTGTCGGCGCGGGGCCCGGCGATAGAAAACTCATCACCCTCAAAGCGGTTGAATGCCTGCAGCGCGCCGATGTCGTCATCTATGATTTACTCCTGAACGATGCGCTACTCGACTATTGTCCGCCTCATACCGAGAAAATTCAGGCACCAGACCCGCGTGTCCGGACGACACGCCAAACTGAACTGAATCAACAGCTAGTCCAGCACGCGAAGGCAGGGAAAACCGTCGTCCGTTTGAAAGGCGGAGATCCTTATGTTTTCGGGCGCGGCGGCGAGGAAGCACTCGCACTCACCGAAGCCGACATTCCGTTTGAGGTGGTGCCCGGCATTACCGCCGCTATCGCCGCGACAGCATACGCGGGTATCCCTGTCACGCATCGCGACTACGCCTCGTCGGTTGCGTTCGTCACTGGGCATTCCGCCGCGCTGCGCCCCAATTCAAACATCAACTGGGAGCACCTCGCCACCGCCGTGGATACGCTCGTCGTTTACATGGGTGTTGCGCACCTCGCGCAAATTGTGGACAGGTTAACAACGCACGGCAGAAATCCGAAAACGCCTGTGAGTCTTATCCGCGTCGGCACGACACCGCAGCAGCGCGTCATCCAAGGCACCCTTGCCGACATCGTCCAAAAAGTGGTGGATGCGCAACTCAACAGTCCCGCCGTTATCGTCGTCGGCGAGGTAAACCAATTGCGCCAACATTTGTGCTGGTTTGATACCAAACCGCTTTTCGGTAAACGGGTGCTTGTCACGCGCGCCCGCGCGCAGGCGAGTGAATTCGCTGCACTGCTGGAAGCGAACGGTGCCGAGGTTATCCAATATCCCACGATAACGATTCAGCCGATGCGAGAAAATCCGCGCCTTGCCGCCGCCATCGGCGCGCTGTCTCAATACGGATGGGTGATTTTCACGAGTGTCAATGCCGTTGAGATTTTCTATGAACGTCTCCGAGAAAATGGCAAGGACGCGCGCGCTTTCGGGACAAGCAAAATTTGCGCTGTCGGCAAGAAAACGGTTGCGGCATTAAACCGCATCGGCATCCATCCCGATTTTGTTCCAACGCAGTCGCGAGGCAGTGCTATCGCCGCCGAGTTAAACGATGTCGCCGATGAAAAAATTCTCCTGCCACGCGCCAAAGTTGCTTCCGCCGAACTGCCCGACAGCTTGCGAGCGAAAGCCGCCCAAGTTGACGACATCCCACTCTATGAAACGCTTACAGTGGCGAACGCAAACCGCGATGCCATAGCGAAACAACTCTTAAACGGCACCATTGACATCGTGACGTTCACCAGTTCCTCTACGGTGACGAATTTTTTGGAGATGTTTCCGGCGGAGGCATTAGCGAACGTTCGCGTTGCTGTCATCGGCCCCGCAACGCAGGCGACAACGGTAACGCACGGCGTGCATGTTGACATCGTCGCGCGCGAGGCAACGATAGAGCGTCTTGTGGAGGCAATTGTCGCGGCGGACAGGACTTAATTACCGTAGCGCGGGGGCCTGTCCCCCGCGAGCGTTCAGTTGTCTGAAGCAGGATTTACAAGATTTATAGGATTAGCAAGATTAGGGGCTCTTGTCAACGCGAATTTCCTATTGCCCGTAGCGCGGGGGCCTGTCCCCCGCGAGCGTTCAGTTGTCTGAAGCAGGATTTACAAGATTTATAGGATTAGCAAGATTAGGGGCTCTTGTCAACGCGAATTTCCTCTTTACCGTAGCGCGGGGGCCTGTCCCCCGCGATCTCTCATTTGTTTGAAGCCGGATTAACCTAAGTAGTTCGGGATCGCCTGATCCCGAACAGGTCAAGATCGGGCGATCTTACCCTACAGAGACGAGACAAATTATCTGTCCCCCGCGATGTTAACTGTCTGGAGCAGGAGTTACAAGATTTATAGGATTAGCAAGATTATCTCTCGCGCAACGAGCATTCTTTTCGCAATAGATGCCTCTTCAGGTCCTTTAGGACCTGCATGTCTATAGAAAAACGGACATGCCACCGTTTTCAAGGTCCGTTAGGACCTTAATGGAATGGCAGCCAAGCGAGTCAAGGCACATTAAGGACCTAAAGGACCTTAGGGTGCTCTGCGATGCAGGATGCTATAGACATTAAGGTCTTACAGACCTAAAGCCCCGAGCGGAAACGCCACGGTTACCGTAGCGCGGGGGCCTGTCCCCCGCGATCTGCGACCGAAACGAGAAACGTCCGCATCTTAGAGGCCACGGACGTTTGCTGTCACGACCGACGCATGGCGAGGGACAGGCCCTCGCCCTACGGTATAGAAGGAGGGCTTGAGGCATGGCGAGGGACAGGCCCTCGCCCTACGGTGAACGGAGACGGTTTCCTACTTCCGAATCACCATCTTGCGCGTTGCGGAGAAATCACCCGCGGTCAACGTATAGAAATACACGCCGCTTGCAACGGGTTCTCCTTGTGCATTGCGGCCGTTCCAATAGGCGGCGCGAGAACGGTTTTGATAGATGCCCGCCGGGACCTGACCGAGTTTCAGCTCGCGGACGAGTTTTCCGTCTGCCGAATAGATGGAGACCTGGACTTCGGCTGCTTCTGCCAACTGATACGGTATCCATGTCTCCGGGTTAAACGGGTTTGGATAATTCGCAAGCAGGACAGTCTCTTTCGGGACCGGGAGGTCTCTCCTATTGAGTGCAGTCAGCAGCCGTTCCAGCGCGGCGATGCTGGCCGGGTCTGCGTTTGCTTCCTTCGCATCGCGAATCCACCGCTGCACATCCGCTGCCTGTAGATCCCCGGTCTCAATGACTTCGCCTTGTAGGAGAGACCTCCCGGTCTCGATTGCAGGCGCGGCCGCCGCATCCACCGCTTCTATCACGGCGAGGATGTCATCAACATCAACCTTCCCATCGCCGTTGACATCCGCCTTGCGGTTTGCACCGGCACCGACAGTTTTGCCGTAGTTCCTTGCCACCTCTACGAGGTCATTGACGTTGACTTTACCATTCCCTGTCACATCCACCGTGAGCAACCGATGCAAAAGGATGGTTCAACTACCTCTACCGGGATTACTGGCGAGAATCTGCCCATTCGGCGAAAATGCTACGGGGCGGTTTCCCGTGAGCGCGGCTTTGAGGGCACCGGTGCTCGGATTCCAAAGGCGGGTGGTGCCGCTCCCAGTCCCACTCGCCAGGGTCTGCCCGTTCGGGTGGAACACTAACGAAACAACATTGCCTGTATGTCCCCGCAGCACGCGCAGGGTGACGTGCGTATCCGGATCCCAGAGACGGGCGGTGTCGTCGTAACTCCCACTCGCCAGGATGCGACCATCCGGACTCCACGCCACGCGGACGGCTGCCTCCGTATGCCCCCGCAGCACGGCGAAGTTGATGCCGTTGTTCGGATTCCACAACCGCACTGTACCATCATGACTCCCACTCGCCAGCGTCCTACCATCCGGACTCCACGCAACCGAGGAGACCCAAGACGTATGCCCCCGCAGCGTGCGCACATGCCGCAGGTTGTTTCTGTCACCCACATCCCAGATGCGGATGGTATTGTCAGCACTCGCACTCGCCAGCAGATAACTGTTCGGCTTGAAGGCGAGTCTCCCGACTCTCTCTGTATGCCCCACCACTTTGCCGCGCCAGTCGCCATCCTCGCTATAGCGCATCCGAATGTCAGTATTCCCAGGCCCACCATAGGCGATGAAGTGGGGGTCATGCGAAGGGAGCGCAACGGCCCAGACATTATCGCCGACATCCTGCTCCCAGCGTTGTGTGCCGGTGGTGACATCCCAGGCGCGGAGGGTGTTGTCAATACTCCCACTGATAAGCGTCCCGTTACCCTTGAAGGCTATCCCAGTGACAGAACTCGTGTGTCCAGTCAGGGTGTCGGTGTGGACGTATTGTTGTGCGGTGGCGGTCGTCACTGCCATCGCGGCTATTAACGCTAGCGTTAAGGTTAAAAGCGTTAATGTTTTCATTTCGGTTTCTCCTATTCGTAAACGTTCGCGGGGGACAGGTTTCCCCCGCGTTACGTTGGTTGTGGGCAGGCTCGTGTGCCTGCCCGGGTATTCCGTTGTCTGAATCAGGATTTTCAAGATTCAAGGATTTCCAGGATGAGGGTTGTTTGTCATCGCAAATCCCTCTGGCGCGTTAGGAATGATCTCCAGATCGCAATTTCTACGAGGGTCTGCCTTGGCTAAGCGATGCGCTCCTAATCCTGTGAATCCTAGAATCTTGCAAATCCTGATTCAGACAGCTAATTGCAATGCGTTTCCAGACAACGTGTCTGGGGTTGCGGCGGGAGGTTGCGGTTGCCTTTCTGCGATGTAGTGCCTCCCGCAAGTATGGAACGTTCCCAAAACCTACCGGTCGCTGCCCCCGACTTCTGCTGAAAGCAATGGCTGAATTGTTTTCAGTAATTCTTCAATGAGGCGTTTCAGGGCAACCCGGTCTTGTTCCGCTGCCAATTTCAAGGCTGTCTCCCAATCTGCCTTCGCTTCTTCAGCAAGATCGCGATCTACCTTCGTCATCCCACGGTTAATATAGGCCCTCGCGTAAGCCGGCCTCAACCGGAGAGCCTCATCAAAATCAGCCATCGCGGGCTCATATTGATGCAGCATATTCAGCGCAAACCCACGACTATTGTAGGCTGCAGCGTTGGTTGAATCTCGTGCGATCGCTTGATTGAAGTCCTCAATAGCCCACTGATACTGGCCCAGCACAATCTTCGCAGAGCCGCGTTTATAGTAGACTTCGGCATTATCGGGGTTTGCCGCGAGGATCTGATTGCATTCCGTGATAGCAGTCACAGCTTCATCACATTGCTTCGCGGCCTCTGCGGCATTCTCTTCATTAAAAGGGCTGCGATTTGCCTCCGGCTCGGGTGCACTCCGTGACAAAAAGGGATCCGATCCTATTTGATGGATGTTCCCCTTAGTTTTCTTTGCTTCCTCGGCTTCCCGGACAGCTCGCTGGGCGGCTTCTTGTGCAGCCTTTGCGGCTTCCTCTGCCGTTTCCGCATCTTCCTCGATATCCGCTGTTTCTTGGGCAGCTCGCTGGGCAGCTTCTTGGGCAGCCTTTGCGGCTCTGTCAATATCCGCTGTGGATTTTTCCGCTTGGGATTTAAGTTTCTGAAATTCCTTAAATCCAAGGGCGGCGAGAACAGGAACAGCAAGCGCGAAGACAGTAAAGATAAGCCCGATTACCATCAACCATCTATCAACAGACTTATCCCGCCACTCCACGTCTGATTTTAGTTCCTCAAATCGCTTTTCCGATTTCTCCTCCAACTCGCGTCTGATTTCATCAACGCGGCGTTGGAGTTCAACCTCATCGGTGTGCGCGGATACTACCGAAAGAGGTGTAGGAACCAGCCCGGCTAACCCCAGTAGTATCATCAACATCACGCCAAGTCTCATTGAGATACGCATGGTAATCCCTCCCTAAGGGAAATGAAAACCGTTTGACTTGCCACAAGTGCTCCGAGTGCATTCGGTTTGCCGCATTCCTCCCAAAAAGCACTGCGCCGGTATCTTGTGCGGCAAAAAGCCGCGCGCAATGTCCTTAGAGCAAACTGGGGAAATAACAACGGAAACCGGTGTAACCGGAAATGTGGCAGGGAAATGCATCGGGCCAGTCCCAATGCAACGAAAATAACCCGCCACGCAAAGAATGCGTGCGGGGTCAATGACAAAGTGACGACGAAAGTCGCCGCTGTCAAGCGAATAAACTTTGCTTAACGCCTGTGGGTGTAGGGGGGGGTCGAGCCTCCCCTCTGGGCATTAAGCCGAACGGGAACGCGGCGTGACGGCGCGACAACGGGCATAGACGCACGGCAAGCGTGCATCTCTCGGTGCCCGGGCAGGTCTACGGTGACCTTTTTCGCAATGGAATAATCAATTCGCTGGTTCACGGTATTGTTCCTCTGTTCGGTTTTGATTTCGTGGTGGCGCGTTTTTTCGCGCGCATCACCACGTTTGCAATTATTATACACGAAAAATGCAATAAATGTCAAACATTTTTTTTTGCGAAAAATCGTGGAAATGTTCACAATTAACCACATTCTATAGGAATTTCGGTTTTTTGTCAACATTTTTCTGCGAAAAATCGTGAAAAATGTTTAAAACTGAGTTTATTTTAGCAAATTTTGTGTTTTTTGTCAAGGTTATTTCGGAAAAAAAACGCTGCTGCTACCGTAGCGCGGGGGCCTGTCCCCCGCGATCTATCGACCTAAACGAAAACCGTCCGTACCCCAAAGGCCCCGGACGGTTTCTGTTAAGACCTAGGCATGGCGAGGGACAGGCCCTCGCCCTACGGTGAAGGCGGCGCGCTATAGACATTAAGGTCCTACGGACCTAAAGAGACTTGCGGCGCGATACCCTCCTAATCCTGAAAATCTTGATAATCTTGAAAATCCTGCTCATCTCTTGCTAATCGTGATAATCTTGTAAATCCTGCTTCAGAATTCCAGCGAAAAAGATCTTTTTTAAAGTTTTTACTATAAAAAACTTGCAATTTGCATAAAAATGTGGTATACTATATAATAAACTAATGCAAAGATGCCTATTTAAGGACAGAATACTCCCTGTAGACGAGGTCATACCAAGAAAAATGAACGAGCAGCTGCGCGACCGTTTCGGACGCATCCATACAAATCTCAGAATCTCCGTCACCGATGTCTGCAACTTCCGGTGCATCTATTGCATGCCTGAAGACATGGCATTCCTGCCAGACGCGGCACTGATGACGTTTGACGAGCTCCTGCATCTCACCCGCCTTTTCGTCGGGCTCGGGGTGAACAAAGTCCGTATCACCGGCGGCGAACCGCTCGTCCGAGATGGCGTGCCAGAATTCATCGCGCAGCTAACAGAAATCGACGGGTTGAAAGACATCAGTTTGACAACCAACGGCATCGGGCTCATTAAGCAGGCGCAGGCACTCTACGATGCGGGGCTTCGCCGCATTAATGTGAGCCTGGATACGCTCAACGAAGAAAAATTTGAGCAGATGACGCGCCGGAAGGTCCTGTCGCGTGTCATCGCCGGACTCAAAGCCGCGCATCAGTGCGGGTTCAACCCGATTAAAGTTAACGCTGTCGCCATGCGCGGGTTCACTGACGACGAAATCGTCGATTTGGCCACCTTCGCGCGCGATAACGGTTACCAACTCCGGTTCATCGAATTCATGCCCCTCGATGCCGATGACATCTGGGGTAGGAATATGTTCATCCCGGGAAAAGAGATTATTGACAAAATCAACGCCATCTACCCGCTGGAGCCAGTCGTGCTAAACGGCGATGCGCGCAGCGATGCCAAAAGTGACACGGCAACACGCTATCGCTTCACAGACAACGGCACCGAAGTCGGCGTTATCCCCTCGGTCAGCGAACCGTTCTGCGAAAATTGCAACCGCGTGCGCCTCACCGCCGATGGTAAGTTCCGTACATGCCTATTTTCGCTCACCGAGACAGATCTGCT
Organism: Candidatus Poribacteria bacterium; assembly: GCA_965242965.1. Classification (GTDB taxonomy): domain Bacteria; phylum Poribacteria; class WGA-4E; order WGA-4E; family WGA-3G; genus AGPOR5. The sequence continues at coordinate 1,827,465 of OZ251518.1, forward strand.
TACGCCATTACGTGATGGGGCATCGGACGAGACGATTGCGCAGCTGATTCACGAGGCTGTGAAACAAAAAGAGGCGGGACATAAAATTAACGCCGCCGATTTCATCAAACCGGAACGAAACATGTCCCGAATCGGCGGTTAATGGAGGGTGTTTCATATCTCGATGGTTTCCCGGTAGGAGAGACCTCGGGGTCTCGATGTTCCCGTAGCGCGGGGGCCTGTCCCCCGCGAGCTCCAACGTCATGATGTGTGTTTCCCCTGCTGTAGTTTGTGATCGCCTGATCACAAACGGGTCAAGATCAGGCGATCTTGACTTACAGGGCCTCGCGCGCGAACGATGGCGAGGGACAGGCCCTCGCCCTACGGTGAGGGGGTGGCGTTTTTTATCGTAGCGCGGGGGCCTGTCCCCCGCGAGCTTTGGAGTGCGCGTGCACGAGCGATGGCGAGGGACAGGCCCTCGCCCTACGATGAAGAGGGGCTTTCTGCCGCAGCTGCCCTATTGCATCGAGACCGGGAGGTCTCTCCTACGGGAACATCGCTTGCATTGAGAGCGGGAGGGCGCGCCAACGGAGTTATGAAACACCCTCACGTTAAATAAGAACGTGGACATACGAAAAAAAATAGGAGAACAACACAAAGCATGAGCAATGCCCTGGTGATTAAAGATTTACACATCAATGTCCAAGGGAAACCGATTATCAAAGGGCTGAACCTCAACGTCAACCAAGGCGAGATCCACGCCTTGATGGGCCCGAACGGTTCAGGCAAAAGCACCCTCGCCAACGGGCTGATGGGGCACCCACTTTACGATATTGATGCCGGTGAAGTGATTTTTAACGGTGTCAATGTGTTGGAATTAGAACCGAACGAACGCGCGAAACTCGGACTCTTCCTCGCGTTCCAATACCCGACAGCGATTCCGGGGGTCAGTCTGGCGAATTTCCTGCGGCTCGCCGTGAGTGCTGTCCGTTCCGAAAGCACAAACGGTTCTGAGAGTGCGGAGCTCATCCCGATGCGGGAATTCCGCCGAGAACTGCGTGAAAAAATGAAGCAGCTCGGTGTTGACGATTCCTTCGCCACGCGCTACCTCAACGACGGCTTCTCCGGCGGCGAGAAAAAACGCGCCGAGATCTTGCAACTGGCGATGTTAGAACCGAAGATTGCGATTCTTGACGAAACAGACTCCGGGTTGGATATCGACGCGGTCAGAATTGTCGGCGAGAGTGTCAACCGGCTAATCGGACCTGAGTTAGGCGTGTTGATTATCACCCACTACCCACGGCTGCTGGACTACATTCGCCCGCAGTTCGTGCATATCCTGCTTGACGGCAGAATAGTTGAATCCGGCGGATGGGAGCTCACGCAGGCGTTAGAGGCAGAAGGCTATGACCCGGTCCGCGAGAAACACGGCATCGCCGAGGCGGAGTGAATGGGTGTGGGAACGATCGCGGGGGACAGGCCCCCGCGCTACGGTATCTATAAATGTTCCTTCAACCATAGATCGCGGGGGACAGGCCCCCGCGCTACGGTACCTATAGACGTTCCTTCAATCGTAGGGCGAGGGCCTGTCCCTCGCCGATATTCTGGAAATAAGGAGAAGAAAAAATGGCAACATCACAGCCGAACACCGTTGATCAGCTCGGTATCAACACCGAGTATCAATACGGCTTCCACGACGATATCAAGCCTACGTTCAAAGCGCGGAAAGGCTTGGACGAGGAAGTCATCAATCAGATGTGCGACATCAAGGAAGAACCCGATTGGATGCGCCAGTATCGGCTCAACGCTTATCAAATTTTCAAGCAGAAGCCGATGACGAAGTGGGGAGGAGATCTTTCCCAGCTCGACTTTGACGACATCTACTACTACGTCAAAGCTTCCGACCGGAGTGAGAGAAGCTGGGACGACGTGCCGGAGGACATCAAGCGGACGTTCGACCGGCTCGGTATTCCGCAGGCGGAACGAAAGTTCCTCGCCGGTGTCGGCGCGCAATACGATTCCGAAGTCGTCTACCACAGCATGGTCGAGGAATTGGAGAAGATCGGGGTGATTTTCCTCGATACCGATACCGCTGTCAAGGAGCATCCGGATTTGGTGAAGAAGTATTTCGGCACCATCATCCCCTCGGCGGATAACCAATTCGCTGCGTTGAATAGTGCGGCGTGGAGCGGCGGGAGTTTCGTCTATGTGCCGCCGGGTGTGAAAGTCGAATACCCGTTGCAGGCATACTTCCGCATCAACAGCGAGAACATGGGGCAGTTTGAACGCACCCTCATTATCGCCGATGAAGGTTCGCAGGTGCATTACGTTGAAGGTTGCACCGCGCCGACATATAGCAGCGAATCCTTGCACAGCGCGGTCGTTGAGATTGTCTGCATGAAGGGCTCGCGGGTGCGCTATACCACCATCCAGAATTGGGCGAACAACGTCTATAATCTCGTCACGAAACGCGCGCTCGCCTATGAAGACGCGCAGATGGAGTGGGTGGATGGCAATCTCGGCAGTAAACTGACGATGAAGTATCCGAGCGTCTATATGATGGAGCCGGGTGCGCGCGGCGAGATTCTCTCGATTGCCTTCGCCACTCAAGGGCAACACCAAGACGCTGGTGCCAAGGTCTACCATTGCGCACCGCATACCACCTCGCAGATTACGTCAAAGTCCATCAGCAAAGATGGCGGACGTTCCAGTTATCGCGGGTGGGTAGACGTTGCGAAAGGCGCGAAGGGATGCAAATCGCACGTCGTGTGTGACGCGCTCCTCCTCGACAAAGACTCGCGTTCCGATACGTATCCTGTCATCGAAATCGGCGAGAACGACACGAACATCGAGCACGAGGCGCGCGTCAGCAAAATCGGTGAGGAGCAGCTCTTCTACCTCATGAGCCGCGGGCTTTCAGAGGAAGAAGCATCGACGATGATTGTCAACGGCTTCATTGAGCCGCTTGTCAAAGAGCTCCCGATGGAATACGCCGTTGAGATGAACCGCCTCATCCAACTTCAGATGGAAGGCTCCGTGGGCTAGGAAGGTGTCATGCAAACAGGAGAATTTTCAAAAGCGTTTGTCCAGAAATTAGCGGCAGATGAACCGCGCTGGATGCGCGATAAAAGATTGGAGGCGTATGCGCGCTACGAGTCGCTGCTCATGCCGCACACCGCCGAAGATGATGTGTGGCGGCGCACGGTGGATATGCGCACGCAAGATTATTGGCGACGCACCCGGCGTTCCCTCCGCGGGTTCGCCGTTGATAACTATCATCCGAGTGTCCCATCGGTAAGCGCGCGCTCCGACAGCGTGCATGAGGATGACGAAATCGCCGCTCTACTCGCGCAAGTAGATGGACAAACGCAACAGCATACATTATCGGCAGCCTTGGCCGAAAAAGGTGTCTACTTCGCAGACATCGGCACGGCGTTGAAGGAACGCGAGGAACTGCTCCGCGCTTACTTCATGAACAAGGCTGTCACGCTTGAAACGGAGTTAAAAAGCGGCAATATCGCGCAGCACAACAAATTTGACGCACTCCACGGCGCGTTTTGGCACGGCGGATACGTGCTGCACGTGCCGAAAGGCGTGCACGTTGAAATTCCGCTGCGTGTGAGCATCGCACTGTCGGAAGCGAACCGGGCAGATTTATCCCACGCGCTCATCATCGCTGAAGCCAGCAGTCAGGTAGTCATCTTGGAGGAGAACCTTTCTCTCGATGCAACAGCGAGTGGGATGCACAGCGGCGCGGTAGAAATTTTCGCCGGTCAGAACGCCTCTGTAACCTACGTGCAGGTGCAACGGTGGAATCATCACGTCTGGAATTTCGCCTCGCACCGCGCCATCGTTGAACGCGATGCGCAGCTTTGCTGGGTCACGGCGACATTCGGCGGACGTTTAAACAAACTGAACCAGGTTTCTGTGCTGGACGGACCCGGCTGTGACGTGAAGATGCTCGGGCTCTCTTTCACGGACGGCAGGCAACATTTGGATGTCAGCACGGCGCAAGAGCATGCCTCACCGCATACATCCAGCGATCTGCTCTACCGAACCGTTCTGAAAGACCGGGCGCAAAGTGCTTGGGGCGGCAACATTTACGTCTATCCAGAGGCGAATTACACGGATGCGTATCAGAAGAACGACAATCTCGTTCTCAGCGAACGCGCGCATGCGGATACGTTGCCGGGGTTAGAAATTCAGGCACACGAGGTGCGTTGCACACACGGCGCAACTGCCGGAAAAATCGATCCGGAACAGATTTTCTACCTGATGAGCCGCGGCATGTCTTACGCACAAGCGGAACGGCTAATCGTTGAGGGGTTCTTTGAACCGGTGCTTGAACGAATTCCGCTGGAATCGGTGCGAGAAGAATTGAGCGAGTCAATTACGAGGAAACTATAAACAGGTGGGTTTTCCTAACGGAATTCCTATAACTAACATTTCGGAACGAGATTGCCTCGTCCCGTAGGATACCCAGCCGGAAGGTTTGGGTGTTGCAATACTGGAGGTTTTCCAATGAGCCAACCGACAATTATCGCCTATATGAAACCGGTCTGCGGCTGGAGCAATGGGGTCCGCGCCATCTTCGCCAAATACGGACTGGACTATGATGATAGGGACATTATCAACGACGCGGACAACTACCGTGAGATGGTCCAGAAGACCCGGCAGCCGTATCAGCCGTGTGTTCAAATTGACGATGTCATGCTCGCCGATGTGAGCGGTGACGAAGTGGAAGCATACCTCGTGGATTCGGGGATTGTCGCCGTCAGCGATACAGCGACAGATGTTCCCACCGACCAGGCTTGCGAGGACCACGGTCCCGCTGCTGCCGCTGTCAACATCGGTTTTGCGGGACGATAGCGCGATGGCCGGTAACGCGCGCTTCCTAGTAGGAGAGACCTCCTGGTCTCGATGCATCTTCCGGTAGGAGGGACCTCCTGGTCCCGATGCACTTTCTGGTCTCGATGCGTATTGTATCGGGACAGGGATGTCCCTCCTACGGTTCTCGATGCGCATCGTATCGGGACAGGGATGTCCCTCCTACGGCAGTTGTTTTCGGGACAGGGATGTCCCTCCTACTCTCGATGCATCCCGTAGGAGAGACCTCCTGGTCTCGATGTGTATTGTATCGGGACAGGGATGTCCCTCCTACGGTTCTCGATGCGTGTTGTATCGGGACAGGGATGTCCCTCCTACTTTTCATCAAAGCGCGTCTACCGGATTCGCTTAAGGAATAAAAAATGCACACCGCCAATTTTCGTCCGCTTGACGTGGAAGCCATCCGCGAAGATTTTCCAATCTTCGCGACAGAGCCGCCGTTGGCGTTTTTAGATAGTGCCGCGTCGGCGCAAACACCGCAGCCGGTCGTCGCGGCGATGGATGCCTATTACGATACGTATCGTTCCAATATCCATCGCGGCGTTTATCGTATCTCCGAGGAGGCGACGGCGCAATATGAACGTGCCCGTGAGAAGGTGGCGAAGTTAATCAACGCGCCGCGCGCACGTCAAATCGTCTTCACGCGGAACACTACGGAGGCGATTAATCTCGTCGCATACAGTTGGGGCAGCGCGAACATCGAGGAAGGGGATGAAATCGTCCTCACCGAGATGGAGCACCACAGCAACCTCGTCCCGTGGCAGATGCTGGCGCAGCGCACCGGTGCGACGCTCCGATTCGTGGAGATAACGGATGAGGGGTTGCTCAACTTTGCGTCGTTCTGCGAACGCTTAAATGAAAAGACGAAGCTCGTCGCGGTGACGCACGTCTCCAATGTCCTCGGCACGGTGAACCCGTTGCAGTCAATTATCGACGCGGCGCACGCTGTCGGCGCGAAGGTAGTCGTGGACGCGGCGCAATCGGTGCCACATTTTCGGGTAGATGTCCAGCAGTTGGACTGCGACTTCCTCGCCTTCTCTGGACATAAAATGTGCGGGCCTACCGGCATCGGCGTATTATATGGAAAATTGCCGTTGCTGGAAGAGATGCCGCCGTTCCTCGGTGGTGGTTCCATGATTCGCCAGGTGACGCGCGATGTGTCCACTTACGCCGATGTCCCCGCGAAGTTTGAGGCAGGCACGCCTAGCATCGCCGAAGCGATTGGCCTTGGGCATGCAGTGGATTACATCACGCAGGCGGGATTGGAGGCAATCCACGTTCACACACAAGAACTCCTGAAATACGCGCACCAACGTCTACAGGAGATTGACGGCCTTGTTTTCTACGGCCCCGAACCGCATCAAAAAGTTGGGGTGCTCTCCTTTAACTTAGGGGACGTTCATCCGCACGATATCGCTGGGATTTTGGATATGCACGGTGTTGCGCTCCGCGCGGGACATCACTGCGCGCAGCCGCTGATGGAGAAACTGGATGTCATCGCCACGACGCGCGCCAGTTTCTACCTTTACAACACGCTTGAAGACGTTGAGCGGCTCTACAAAGGGCTCCGCAAAACACAGGAACTGATGTCCCGGAGACGCAACGGATGAACATTTATCAGGAAGAACTACTCGATCACTACGAAAATCCGAGCAACTACGGCACGCTTCCAAACCCCGATATCTCCCACGAAGAGGATAATCCGTTGTGTGGGGACAGGATTCGGATCGATCTGCTTATTGAAAACGACATCATCAAAGAGGTGCGGTTCAGTGGACACGGTTGCACCATCAGCCTCGCCGCCGCCTCCATGTTAACAGAAGAGATTGCGGGGAAGCCCCTCGCCGAGGTAAAGCAGCTCTCGCGCGACGATATCTTGGATATGATCGGTATTCCGCTAGGGCCCGTGCGGTTAAAATGTGCCTTGTTGCCCCTCAAAGTTCTGAAAGCCGGTGCATACGGCATCACAGCCTGGCCGGGAGAAGAGGATGTCGCGTAGTGGCGCAAAGCCTTCAATTAGGATAATTCGCGCGATAACGTTTGTCTGTGTAACCCGCCAAGCCTGGCAGTGACTGCCAGCCGTTTGACGTTGTCAACATTGTCAATGTCAATGACTACGTTTTTAGGAAAACTATGCCAGAATTTTACAAAGTAGCGAAAGTGAGTGAGGTGCCGCCGGGCACCAAAAAACCGGCCGAGGTAGATTTCGTCCCCGTGCTACTCTTCAACGTTGAGGGCGAATTCTATGCGATGGAAGACGTTTGCACGCATGACGGCGGACCGCTCGGCGAAGGCTGGTTCAGCGGCGACGAAATTGAATGTCCACGCCACGGGGCGCGGTTTTGCGTCACGACCGGCGAACCTCGCTGCATGCCCGCCGTTGAAGCAGTAGAATGTTACGCTGTCAAAGTTGAGGGTGACGATATCCTCGTCAGCGTGGATTAACACCCCAACGTAACCGTATGACAGGGACTTGTCCGTTGTCATGCCAGTTGGAGGAAATAACATGGTATCCGAAGAATCCGTATTAGAGTCAATCAAGCAAATTATCGACCCGGAAATCGGCATCAACATCGTTGACATGGGACTTATCTACGGCGTTGACATCAACGATACGACTGTCGATATCACGATGACCTTGACGAGTCCTGCCTGTCCTGCCGGCGGCCAAATTGTCAACGGCGCGCAGCACGTCGCGCAACAAATGGACGGCGTTGACGAGGTGAACGTGAGTGTCGTCTGGACACCGCGTTGGAGCATGGAAATGATGAGCGAGGACGCGAAGGACGAACTCGGCATCTTTTAGGTTTTCGTAGTGGCGCAAGGCGTTCGGATACGTCTTCTGTGCGTACGTCTTCTGTGCAACGACGCTTTCGTCCTAGCACTGCCCGGTTGCGCCTCTCGCAAGATTGTGAGAGGCGTTCAACGTAAGTTTGCATCCTTGTTGTTGCATGCCGCGTGCCTAGTGCCCAGTTTTTCTACCGATGCAATGTTAGCAATGCCCAGCAAACAGCCCAAAACCCTCAAGAAGCATGACACTGCCTTCCAGATTGTATGGAAGGACGCGCACGTCAGTTGGTATCCGTATCCTTACCTGCGGCAGATGTGCCCGTGCGCCGAATGCGCTATCATCAGGCATAGGGGACAAGATATCCATTCCCTCTTTTCGCCGCAAGGTGATGGCGATGTAACGCTAATTGAGGTGAGAGCCGATATTCAGCCGTTGGATATCCAACTCGTCGGCCGCTATGCGCTTCAATTCAGTTGGAACGATGGACACGCTTCCGGCATTTATCCGTTTGACGTGCTGCGCGAGATTTGTCCGTGTCCCGACTGCGCCCCTCAGGCATCATCAAACTCATCGTAGCGCGGGGGCCTGTCCCCTGTCCTGCCTAAGGAAAATCCGACAAATGCAAACACCACAGTTACCCGAAATTTCCCCCCGCGCCCTTAAGCAGCAGCTTGACGAAAACAAATCCGTGCTGTTGCTTGACGTGCGCGAGCCGCACGAGTATGACATCGTGCATCTTGAGGGGGCGCGTCTCATCCCGCTCAACGAACTGCCGCACAACGTGGATAGCCTCGCGCCGACGCAAGAAACCGTTGTCTATTGCCACCACGGCACGCGCAGCCTGTATGCCACCGCTTTTTTGCTCCAGAACGGATTTGACAACGTCAAAAACCTTGAAGGCGGTATTGACAGATGGGCACTTGAGATTGATTCAACGATGAATAGATACTAAGCAGTAGGAGAGCCTTCCTGGTCTTGAAGCAACCTCCCCGTAGGAGAGACCTCCCGGTCTCGATGCAATAGGGCCCCTTTCTCGTAGGGCGAGGGCCTGTCCCTCGCCATCGTCCGCGCAAGCCAACGCTCGCGGGGGACAGGCCCCCGCGCTACGGGAAAAAACGGTTCTTAGGTCCGTAGGACCTTAATGTCTATAGCACGCTCACCAGCGAAGAATCCTAAGGTCCTTTAGGTCCTTAATGTGTTTTGCCAGGTCTGCGCGTGTTTTTATTAAGGACCTAAAGGACCTTGACATGGGCTTAACACGTTTTTCTATAGACATGTAGGTCCTAAAGGACCTAAGACAGCATCTTGCCGATGGCCAACGCGGGGGCTTGTCCCCCGCGCTACGGGAACATCGAGATCAGGAGGTCTCTCCTACCGGGGAAAAGGAGAATTAACAATGCGAATCATGCCTGAATTGAATAGCCTCCACTACGGCGATAACCTCCACATCATGCGCACATGGCGCGACGGATGGGTGGACATCGCTTACGCCGATCCGCCGTTTAACAGCAAGGCGAACTATAACCAACTCTATCGTGTTGAAACCGATACCAAGAGCGGAAATCCCCGCTCCGCCTCCCTCAAAGCGTTTGAGGATACATGGACATGGGGCGCACCCGCAGTTGAACGCGTGCAACGCATTACAAATGCCCCGGCACATCCCGCCTATAAAGCCATCACCGCGCTTCATATCCTCCTCGGAGACAGCGGCATGATGGCGTATCTGAGTTATATGGCGGAACGCCTTGTTGAAATCCACCGCCTCCTCAAACCCACGGGGAGTCTCTATCTCCATTGTGATAACACCGCGGGAGCGCATCTCCAGATTTTGTTGGATGACATCTTCGGGCCCAAGCAGTTTCGGAATGCGATTCGGTGGTGCTATTCTAACAGCGGCCGTTCAAAACGGTTTTTCGTCAAGAAGCACGATACTGTCTTCCTCTATACCAAAACCGACGCGGCGTATTGGGGAGATTACCGGATACCGATTAGCGACGAATATCTGGAAAGTCATTATCGGCATGTTGACGAACAAGGACGCAGATGCCGCGTTCGCGTTGACGCTGGGCAAACGCGAGTCTACTATCCCGAAGAGGGAATGACGTGCAACGATTGGTGGACAGATATTCCTTCCCTGAATTCTGTCGCGAAGGAGCGGCTGGGATATCCGACACAGAAGCCGGTCGCGTTGCTGGAACGCATCATTGCGGCTTCGTCGAGAGAAGGCGACATTGTGCTGGATCCGTTTTGTGGCTGCGGCACGACAGTCGTCGCCGCGGATACCCTGAAGCGGCAGTGGGTTGGCGTGGACATCAACCCGATCGCGCTGGATATTATCAAAACGCATCGGTTTCCGGGACGCGACATTCCGATAACAGGTATCCCTGCGGATTTTGCGAGTGCGGAACGGCTAGCGCAGGAGAATCGTCGTCATTTTGAGATATGGGCTATCGGCTGTGTGCCGGGCCTCGCGCCGAACGAGCGCGGCGGTGCCGACGGTGGGATTGACGGTGTCGGTAACACCGTCGAGAAACCGGCGGCTGGATTCAAACCGTTGGTGCTTGCGCAAGTGAAGAGCGGCAAGTTTTCGCTGAGTCATCTCCGTGATTTTCTGCACGTGATAGAACGCGAAAAGGCCGCCCTGGGGATTTACCTGACGCTGTTTCCGGTGACATCTCCTAGCGCGGCGGCAGAGATAGCCAACAAAGGCACAGTTGTTATCGGCACGGAGACGTTTCCGCGCGTGCAATGCTATTCAATGTCGGAGCATTTTGATGGGCAGCGTGGCAGGTTGCAGTTGCCGCAGTTGACAGATCCGTATACGGGAAAACCGTTGCAAAATCTGTTGTGGTAGTCGCTGAGATCCAATTCAACCGGTAGGAGAGATCTCCTGGTCTCGATGTTGTTATCGGGACAAGGATGTCCCTCCTACCAGAAGCGATGCCCCGTAGGCGAGACCTCCTGGTCTCGATGCAATAGGGCCCCTTCATCGTAGGGCGAGGGCCTGTCCCTCGCCGTGCCTCGATCAGAACGAGAAACGGCCTTGGGCGGCGGGTGGTTTTCGCGCGGGTCGGGCGCTCGCGGGGGACAGGCCCCCGCGCTACGGGCCCGGAAAGGGTTCTCCTCGCTATGCCCCGTTCGGGATCAGGCGATCCCGAACTACAGTCTCCTCAAGGTCTGTAAGACCTTAATGTCTATAGTTCGCGCAGACCGCCAAGTCCTCAAGGTCCTTTAGGACCTTAATGTTTTCTGCGGCGGTGCATCTGCTGCCTATTAAGGACCTAAAGGACCTTAGCGTTTTTTTCGGTCGGCGGGTGACTATAGACATGCAGGACCTAAAGGACCTGAAGAGATGTTTTCATGGGTGCGCTCGCGGGGGACAGGCCCCCGCGCTACGGTTTGCCATGCCGCCTTCTTTCACCGTAGGGCTTGGGCCCTCGGATGCCACACGCGCAGGCGAGCGGGTTTCCCTCGCCGTGCCTCGGTCAGCACGGGAAACGGCCTTGGATGGCGGGTGGTTTTCGCGCAGATCGAGCACTCGCGGGGGACAGGCCCCCGCGCTACGGTGAAAAAACGGCACGTCACCGTAGGGCGAGGGCCTGTCCCTCGCCGTGCCTCGGTCAGCACGGGAAACGGCCTTGGATGGCGGGTGGTTTTCGCGCAGGTCGAGCGATCGCGGGGGACAGGCCCCCGCACTACGATGAAGGGGCCCCTATTGCATCGAGACCGGGAGGTCTCTCCTACCGGAAAAAACGAGAACAGTTGCATTTTTACGGAACTTCTGCGATACTCTACCCCATCACAAACAGGAACCGATAGGAGTTGCAACATGAAACGATTGACGATACTGCTCATAAGTTACGCGCTGTTTTGCACACAACCCTTCGCGCGCGCAGAGGTGACATTGCCGAACATTTTCGGCGATAACATGGTGCTGCAACGCGACATGCCTGTCCCAATCTGGGGATGGGCAGCCGCAGGTGAAGAAGTTGCAGTCACGCTGAAAGACACTGGCCACACCGCGAAGACGACAGCAGACGCGAAAGGGAATTGGCAGGCAAAACTGCCAGCCATGTCAGCCGGTGGGCCCTATACCCTGCACATCGCCGCCAGCAATACGTTTGAATTGACGAACGTGATGTTCGGCGAAGTGTGGATATGTTCTGGGCAATCAAACATGGAATGGCCGGTGCGTGCTTCCAAGGATAGCGAGGCAGAAATCGCAGCGGCGGATTATCCAATGATTCGGCTGTTCAATGTGCCACACAAAGCCTCCGGCTTGTTGATGCCTGATGTTGAGGCAGAATGGCATCCTACCACACCGGAAACTATCAAAAACTTCTCCGCTGTCGCCTATACTTTTGGACGGAAACTTTACAAAAACCTCGATGTGCCTATCGGGTTAATCAACACATCGTGGGGTGGCACGCGCATCGAGCCGTGGACACCCCCGGTAGGTTTCAATTCGGTGCCTGCGCTGGAATCTATTTCCAAGGAACTCCAAGATACTCACGCGAGATATCGGGCTGAACTTCCAGAGAAAATGGCGCAGATTGAAGCCTGGATAGCGGAAGCGCGCAAGGCTTTGGAGACAGGCGAAGCCATCACGCCGATGCCGGACAATCGACATCCGTTAACGCATTACGCCCGGCCGACAGGGCTTTACAACGGGATGGTGCATCCGCTCGTCCCCTTTGCGATGCGCGGCGCGATCTGGTATCAAGGCGAATCCAACTTGAGAGACAGAATGCTCTACCACGAAAAAATGAAGGCACTCATCAACGGGTGGCGCGCGGTTTGGAAACAAGGCGACTTTCCTTTCTATTTCGTCCAACTCGCTCCGTTCACCTACGGCGGAGGTGCCAGTCCCTACTTCCTGCCAGAAATCTGGGAGGCACAAACGGCGACGTTATCGGTGCCGAATACCGGCATGGCGGTAACAACCGATATCGGTAATTTGCGAGACATCCACCCGCGTAATAAGCAGGAAGTCGGCAGACGACTCGCGCTGTGGGCACTTGCCAAGACTTACGGCAGAGAAGACGTTACCTATTCCGGCCCGCTTTACAAATCAATGGAAGTCGATAGGAACACCGTCCGCATCAGTTTTGATTTTATCGGCGGCGGCTTGATGGCGCGCGATGCCGAACCTCTCACATGGTTTGAGATTGCCGGCGAGGATAAAAACTTCGTCACAGCCGATGCGACGATTGAGGGAGACACCGTCGTCGTTTGGTGTGACGCGGTGGCTCAGCCTGTCGCTGTTCGATTCGGCTGGCATCAAACGGCAGAACCGAATCTGATAAACAAGGCAGGGTTACCAGCCTCGCCGTTTCGGACGCATCCGTGGTAGTCATCGTAGGGAGGGCCCTCGCATGCCCTGGGGCACGCGGGCGATCGCGGGGGACAGGCCCCCGCGCTACGGTAGGTGAGGCCGTCTCCGTTTCACCGTAGGGCGAGGGCCTGTCCCTCGCCATGCCTCGATCGGAACGGAAACGGCGTTGATCGGCGTGCGGTTTTTGCCCGGGTCGAGCACTCGCGGGGGACAGGCCCCCGCGCTACGGGCCCGGAAAGGGTTCTCCTCGCTATGCGCCGTTCGGGAGCAGGCACTCCCGAACTACAGTCGCCTCAAGGTCCGTAAGACCTTAATGTCTATAGCACGCGCGGATGCAATACCCCTCAAGGTCCGTAGGACCTTAATGTTTTCCTGCTGCGATGCGGCTGCTGCAGATTAAGGACCTAAAGGACCTTAGTTTTTTCGGTCGGGATTACTATAGACATGCAGGACCTAAAGGACCTAAAGAGATGTTTTCACGGGGGCGATCGCGGGGGCCTGTCCCCCGCGCTACGATGAAAAAACGTGCCGATTACCGTAGGGCGAGGGCCTGTCCCTCGCCGTGCCTCGGTTGAGGAAACGGCCTTGGCTGGCTGGCGGTTTTCGCTGCAGGTCGGGCGATCACGGGGGACAGGCCCCCGCGCTACGGGCCAGGAAGGGTTCTCCTCGCCATGCCCCGTTCGGGATCAGGCGATCCCGAACTACAGTCTCTCTTAGGTCCGTAGGACCTTAATGTCTATAGCACGCCGATGCGGTACCTCTCAAGGTCCGTAGGACCTTAATGTTTTCCGGCGTTGTGTCTGTTGTCTATTAAGGACCTAAAGGACCTTAGTGTTTTTTTTCGGTCGAGGGTGCTATAGACATGCAGGTCCTAACGGACCTGAAGAGATGAGAGATCGCGGGGGCCTGTCCCCCGCGCTACGATAAAAACGCCCCTCACCGTAGGGCGAGGGCCTGTCCCTCGCCAAGCAACTCAGGATAACCTTTACGCATTGGGAATAACAAAAAAATGAAAATTACCGCTATCAAAACCTTTATGGCGCGCTTCGGGAATCGTCCGCGGGGGCTTATCAAGGTTGAAACTGATGAGGGACTTTATGGCTGGGGCGAGGCATATTCCACAGGTCCCGATCTTTCCGTCGCGCCCATCGCCGACTACATCTTTGAAATGATTCAAGGCGATGACCCGAGGCGCATCGAGTATATCATGCTGAAACTGCATCAGCAGTTCCGTTTTCCACCGGGTGGTGCCGGGCTCGCCGTTATTTCCGCCGTAGATCACGCGCTGTGGGATATCAGCGGGAAGGCGGCGGGATTGCCAGTCTACATGCTCCTCGGTGGCCATGCCCGCGACAGGGTGCGCGTCTACCGGAGCATCGGCGGCAGAGACGGCATTGAAGCAGCAGACCAGGCGCGCAAACTGAACGAAGAATGGGGATTCACCGCCTTTAAGACGAGCCCTTATCAACTCAATCCGGATGCAGACAGATGGGGGCGCGTTTGCGCAGCAGCGGCGAACTATTTTGAGGAACTCCGAGACTGCACGCCTGATGATTGGGAGTTCGCGTTCGATCCGCATGCGAAAATCTTCGAGCCGATCCGTGCGTTGCAGCTTGCCAACGCGCTTGCACCGTATGACCCCTATTTTTACGAGGAGCCGCTCCGTCCCGAACATATACCGGCATGGAAACGGCTGAGGGAACAGATGCAGGTGCCGCTCGCCACCGGCGAATCGCTCTACACCCGCTTTGAATTTCTCTCTCTGATTGCAGCGCAGGGTGCAGACATTATCCAACCCGATGTTTGCGTGTGTGGCGGATTGCTAGAGATGCGCAAAATCGCCGCAATCGCCGAGGCACACTATGTCAGCGTCGCGCCGCACAACCCCATGGGACCACTGGCGACAGCCGTCAACGTCCATTTTGCCGCAGCAACGCCGAACTTCAAAATCCTCGAATACCTTCTGCCGACAGAAACGGAATGGAACGCGTGGGTAGATGAACCCTATCTGCCGAAAGATGGATATTTGGAACTGCGCGAGCGGCCGGGGCTCGGCGTAGAGATAAACGAATCGGCGATTACAGACAACGAGTATATCCATTGGCAGCGGACATGTCCAATTCGGCCCGATGGTTCAACTGGGTATATTTAGGTTAATCGGTCTCTCCCACTCCCTCCCCGGTAGGCGCGACCTCCTGGTCTCGATGTTCCCGTAGCGCGGGGGCCTGTCCCCCGCGATCGTTGGATTGCGCCGACGATGGCGAGGGACAGGCCCTCGCCCTACGGTGAAGGGGAAGCGTTTTTTTTCATCGTAGCGCGGGGGCCTGTCCCCCGCGATCTCCATCGTCATGATGTGTGTTTCCCATGCTGTAGTTTGTGATCGCCCGATCACAAACGGGACCCGATGCCCTCCCCGGTAGGCGCGACCTCCCGGTCTCGATGCAATAGGACAAACCTCCCAGTCCCGATGCAAACAGAAAACATCACGCCCAGCTGGCATCAACATAAGCCCTGAGATGTTTCAACGCGCTGCCATTATCAATCACAGTTTGAGCACGTTTGACAGCACGGTGCGGTTCCGGGCAAATCCCCAACAGATAATCTACCATCGCCGCGTTTAGGACAATTCTGTCATAGAGATGCCCTTTCTGTCCGGATAGCGCGGCGATGCCAGCATCGGCGAACGCCTGCGCACTGACGCTTTCGGGACGCGGGCTCCGGGCATAGTCAAACCCGTAGTCAGAAGGATTAATATCCACGGCAAAATCTTCGCGGTGTCCGTTAAGGCATCGGAAACCTTGCGAATAATTAATCGCCATTCTATCAACGGTAGACGGTTTTCCGAGGCGGAGCGCGTAATGACTCGTGCCTTCCTCACCCTTAACAGCAACTGCGCCGTCAAACCCGCGTTCCCACGCCAATTGCAGGAGCGGTTTCTCATAACCGATATGATAATAGCCTAGCACCATGTAGTTTGCCGTAGCGCGAGTGCCTGTCCTTCGCGTGTCTTCTCCTGCAGCGGAGAAAAACTGCTGTGCTTTTTCCGTAGCCGCCCACGGTGGACGTTTCTTAATATGCACCCGCAGTTCCCGCAAAGCGTAGGCACCCGGCGAATACTCGCGCTGACTAATATACCCGAACCCGACCATTTTGTCGGCGATGCGTTCCGCTGTTTGTTCAAGGGATAGCGTCGTATTCGCGCCGAGCGCGTTCAAAATCGCCTCTTCGGTAACGCCGTTTTTCGGTGGCATCGCATCGACACTATGCAGCACCGAAGGCTCACCGAGTGCGGCGCGGACAGCTGCCACGAAGAGCGTTGGGCGAAAGTAGCGCGTCGCGCCATCGTAAGGTTGCCCGAAATGGGTGAGTGAATTGACAGCGATAGGCCGCACATCTTCCGGTGCGAAAAAGGCATCAAGGTAGCCGCGCACCTCCTCGTAGGTCTCGCGGTTCATCCGCTGCCCGATAAGCGCAGCGGCTTTGAGTGCCGGTTTGACAGCATCGCTGAGGAGCGCGGTGCACATCCGCCGCGTCTCGGCGTAATCCAGATGTTTCGCACGTAAAATCTTCTCTAGCGCGGCGACGACAATTGCCTCCGTTGCATTGGCAGGGACGTATCCGCGCCCAGGGGTCATCAGGTAGCGAATCTCCGCAGGCAACTTCTCTTCAAGCGCAGACTGGTGGTGCCTGAACGCCTCACGTTCCTGCGGACTCCACTGCGTCGCTTCAGGGAAATAGTTGCGGAGCGTCATGGCAGAAAAAAACGCGCCCATCTGTGCCGCCGAGGCAGTCTCCTCTCGCGGCAGTTCGCCCGACAGCGATTTGAGGATAATTTTCAATACGGATGCAGGTTGCGGCCCATCTGGGTTTCCTAACGGGCGCGTCTGATGCGGGCCTGTGCAAACCCTTGCCTGCGCCTCAAGGAGTTCAGGATTAGGGCCTGGATAATCAAATGTGTTCATTTTTACGTTTCCTTGAAAATTTATGGTTTGATGTCATGATACCACATTGCCACAGTTAACGCAACATGTGATTTTTCAATACTAGGACAATTCCGAAAAAACTTGACAAAATCGCGAAAAGAAGTTAAACTATTAATTGGAATTTTTTCTGATGAAAATGGAAGCGGATTGCAACAAACCTTATATCATGCAAACTCACATCTATGCGCGCGGCGCGAAGGAAACCTGTCCCTCGCGTGCCTTCAGTTACACGTTAGGCATCATCATTTTTATCCTCGCTGTCGGCGGGTGTGATGAACCAACTCCCGTCACCATCACGCCGGAAGAGACAGACAGCATCGTCCTGCGCGACTACATACTGGCAGCGGATGAGACATGGGATGCGGAGAAAACCTACACCGTGCATGGCGAATTGGAGATTCCGCCGGACATCACCTTGCGCATCCCGCCAGAGACTACCGTGAGATTCGGACGCGACGCGCTGGTGAAGGTGAGAGGCATCCTGAAAGTCGGAGTCGATGCAGAACGAGCTGGGGCAGCCACACCGGTGAAATTCACTTCGGATATCCCAGGTCCGCAGCGCGGCGATTGGCAGGGAATCCTCTTCGATCACACGCATGGACTTGACAGTTTCGTCAGAGGTGCGCAGATTGAATACGCAACCGTCGCCGTGGATATCAAGACGACCTCGCCGACAATCGCAGATTGCACGTTCCGCCTGAACGATGTCGCCATCGCTTTAGATGGCAGCAACGCGGTTATCCAGCATAACGCATTCGTGGATAACAACATCGGCATCCGCACTATTGGGCGGCAAACGCGCCCGAAAATTGAGCGAAACAGCATCACCCGCAACGAGATAGGCATTCACTGCGAAAATGTGCAGTCAATTATCCAATATAATAACCTGGGAGGCAACATCCGCGCCCTCAAGTTATGGGTAAAGTTCGACCTGTATGCGCCTGACAATTGGTGGGGCACACTGGATGCCGAGTCCATAGACACCGCGATAGTCGATGCCGCTGATCCGGAATTGCTGCATAAACAGGTAGGCACCGTCACCTACGAACCGATTGCCGATGCACCGATTCCAGATGCCGGCCCCAATCGGTGATGCTTGATGTTCCCGTAGCGCGGGGGCCTGTCCCCCGCGATGGCTCAAGAACCGTTTTTTTTATCGTAGCGCGGGGGCCTGTCCCCCGCGATCGCCATCGACACGATGCGTTTTAGGTCCTTTAGGACCTTAATGTCTATAGAAACCCGTGTCGTCCCGTTGTCAAGGTCCTTTAGGTCCTTAATAAAAACACGCGCGGACCCGGCAAAAACTATTAAGGACCTAAAGGACCTTAGGGTTCTTCGCTGGCGTGCGAGCTATAGACATTAAGGTCCTACGGACCTGAAGAGAACAAGAGACGTTTTTTCCGTAGCGTGGCGTGAACGATGGCGAGGGCCTGTCCCTCGCCCTACGGTGAGGAAAGGCGTTTTTTATCGTAGCGCGGGGGACAGGCCCCCGCGAGTGTTAGATTGCGCGAGCGATGGCGAGGGACAGGCCCTCGCCCTACGATGAAGAGGGGGCTGCCGCCCTACTGCATCGAGACCGGGAGGTCTCTCCTACAAGGATGCATTGAGATATGAAATTTGCCGGGGATCCCTTGAACATCCGCTAGGAACAACAAAAATGCTCACTATTCTGAACATCTCACAAAACCACTACATCCGCGGCGGTTCTGACCGGTATTTTTTCACGATGGGCGAGGTGTTGCAAAAACAGGGACACCGCGTGATTCCGTTCACCGCGGCGAGCCCGAAAAACGAACCGACAGAATGGGAACGCTATTTTCCACGCGGTGCCGATTTTGAGCATCCCAGCGCGCTTGACTTAGGGCGGTTTCTATACTCACGCGATGCTGTCCAATCAATGCGCCGGTTATTACGGGACATAGATGACTCCGCGCCAAAAACTGTAGACATCGCGCATTTCCACATTTACTACGGCAAGTTGACTGCCTCCATCTTGGGGGTGCTGAAACAAGCAGGCATTCCGCTGATTCAAACGTTGCACGAGTATAAACTGACCTGTCCTGTCTACAGTCATCTGTCAAACGATCAGATTTGCGAGGCGTGTGCGGGGAAACATTTTTGGCGCGCGCTCCCGAAGCGGTGCAACCGAGGTTCGCTTGCCCGCACTGCCTTGAGCGTCACCGAATCTTACGTCTCGCGCAGCCTCGGCGCGGTTGACAAATTCGACCATTTTATCTCTGTCTCGCATTTCTTAAGGAAAAAGATGGTTGAACACGGTATCCCCGAAACGAAGATTTCGACGGTTCATAACTTCGTTGATGTGTCGGATTTCACGCCAAATTTCGCCGAGGGAGAGTATCTGCTCTATTTCGGCAGGGTGCATCAGAGTAAGGGGATTTTCACCTTGATAGAGGCGGCGGCTCCGCTGAAACAGGTGCCGCTCATCATCGTCGGTGATGGCGAAGCACTGCCCGAAGTCCGGCGACAGGTGGAACAGGCTAACTGCGAACATATCCGACTTGTCGGGTTCAAACAAGGCGATGAACTTCGCGAACTGATTGCGGGAAGCATCTGCACGCTGTTGCCCTCGGAATGGTATGAAAACTGCCCGATGTCCGTTTTAGAATCCTACGCGTATGGCAAACCTGTCATCGGTGCGGATATCGGCGGAATTCCAGAACTCATCGCCGATGGCGTAGATGGCTTTCTCGTTCCCTCCGGTGGGACAGAAGCATTACGCGAGAAACTGCTTTGGATGTATGAACACAAAGCGGAGGCGGCAGAGATGGGACGTATCGGCCGCCACAAAATGGAAACTCAATTTAACGCGGACATTCATTATGAAAACATTATGAATGTCTATCAAAATTTCTTGTAGGCGTGCCCTCCTGGTCCCAAGCGACAAACCCGAAAAAGTAGACGCTTCTCAATCCGTAGCGCGGGGGCCTGTCCCCTGCGAGCGTTTGGTAATCCGAGACATGGCGAGGGACAGGCCCCCGCCCTACGGGGACAGAGACAAGAAACCCTCCCGTTACCGTAGCGCGGGGGCCTGTCCCCCGCGAACCTTCGCACATCAAGTAAACGCATCTCAAACCGTAGCGCGGGGCCTGTCCCCCGCGAACTTCACACATGAAAAGGAGAAACATTTTGGCAGCTAAAGACAAACAGACACTTGGAACAACAAAAACTTCACTAGTAACGGGCGGCGCGGGCTTCCTCGGAGCCCATGTCGTCAATGAACTCCTTCGCGATGAAAACCAACGCGTCGTTGTTCTCGATGACCTGAGCGGCGGCTTTCGCGAAAATACTAACAGTGCCGCGACGTTCGTTGATGGCAGCATTCTCGATGCACCGTTGGTGAACCGGCTGTGCGAGCAGCATCAGTTTGACTACATATACCACCTCGCGGCCTACGCCGCCGAGGGGTTGAGCCACTTCATCAAGCGGTTTAACTATCAGAATAACCTCATCGGCAGCGTGAATCTAATAAACGCCGCCGTGAACTATAACGTCAAACACTTCGTGTTCAGTTCGTCCATCGCCGTGTATGGCACGAATCAACTGCCGATGCACGAGGAGCTGATACCGATGCCGGAAGATTCTTACGGCATCGCCAAATACGCCGTGGAGCAGGAACTCGCTATATCCAAACACATTTTTGGCATGGATTACACCATCTTTCGTCCGCATAATGTCTATGGCGAGGGACAGAACATCAGCGACAAGTACCGGAACGTCATCGGCATTTTCATGAATAACATCATGAAGGGTGAACCGTTGCGTATTTTCGGCGATGGTGAACAGACGCGCGCCTATACGCACATTGCCGATGTCGCGCCGCATATCGCTCGCGCCGTGGAGATACCGGAGGCATCGTGTGAGACGTTCAACGTCGGTTCTGACACCCCTGCCACCGTTAACGAATTAGCAGAACTCGTCATGCAGGCGATGGGAAAAGAGGTGCCGGTTATCCGTGTTCAGGCGCGGGAAGAGGTAAAACACGCCTATTGCTCCCACGAAAAATTCCAGAAAGTCTTCGGGATACATTCCACGGTATCTCTGGCAGAGGGTCTAAATCGGATGGCGGCTTGGGCGAAATCCATCGGCGCGCGTCCAGCAACCGGATACTCCGATATCGAAATTCGTAAGAATTTGCCCGAGGGGTGGTAATCCAAGAAATCCGCGTTGCGGAGTTCACGGAAACTTTCACTCAACCGAACCGGTAATTCTAGAATCTTGAAAATCCTGCTTAAACTGCGGCATTCGTCTACTCCTTGGGTAATGCTAATTACCTTGGGCGGCATGGGATTCAGCCTTTTCGTCCATTTCAAACTGATTCCGACGCGGTTTGGTGTGAGCGAAAACGCGGATATCTTGGTTGCCACTTTAAAAAGCGTGCTGCTCATCGATACCGTTGTCCGAGAAGGCGCGAAATTTAGCCTCGTTCCGCTTTTCGTCACACAAGAAACGGCGATGAACTCGGCTGCGTATCGGCGTTTCACGAACGGTATCTTCACCGTATCCATCTGCTTCGGTGGCATACTGGCGATGCTGATTGCAGCCGGTGCCCCTTGGATTGCAAACGGATTGCTACCACGGTATTCCCTCGCCGCGCGTGCCGAAATGGTGACGTTACTGCGCTTGTGTGCACCTTTCGTTCTCGTCGGATGCGGGAGCACCGCGATGGGTGCGTTTCTGAATAGCCGCCGCCGGTTCAATACGGTAGCACTCCGAAATGCGCTGCCGCCCGCATTCGCAGTAACGTGCTTCTTCCTACTCTGGGAGACGGCTAGCCTTGCACGGTGGATAGCGGCGGCATACGCCGTCGGAGCTAGCGGATACTTCGTGTGGCTGTGCATTGAGGTGCGTCAAACAAGACATCGCTATGCACCAACGCTGCCAACTAGCGAAACACTGCAGGCATTGAGAAACGCATTGACGCTGCCGACACTCGGCTTTGCTGTCCGGCAACTGTCAACGCGGCTCTTCGTTGAAGTCTATCTAATCGGGCAATTCGGAGCGGGTCTGATTACGCTCTACAACAGCGCGTTCCGCATTTTCTCGGCGTTACAGACGCTCATCGGTATCAGTCTTGCAACGACAGGGCTACCCGACATGGCAACGCACGATGCTAAAAACGACGCATTGGCATTAGGCCGCGCGCTCCACCGAAAAGCGCGAACCGCTGTCCTCATCGGGTTTCCTGTCACCTGCGTCATGCTGCTTGCGCATGAACAGATTATCGGTATCCTATACGGACAAAATTCCGTAGGCCCGGCAGCGACGCAACTGATAGCCGATTTGCTGTTTTGGCTCAGTGCAGGACTGATATTCTCTTGCTTGATTCCTGTGTTGAATGCCGGCCTCTATGCCCAGAAAGCGTATCGGTTTGTCTTTAGCAATATGGTAACGATGGCAGTCCTGAACATCGGCGTGGCATACGTCTGCGTGGTGACATCGTGGTGGGTGCTCGGCATCGCGCTAGCGGTTTCCATCAGCGCGCTCCTCGCTGTCGCGAACCTCACGTATCTGCTCCGAAAAACGGGTATTTCTTGGATGTGAACATATCACAAACGGAGCGCGAGGACTAAAGTTTGCGAGGGACAGGCCCTCGCACTACGAAAGTAAATATGCCACAAACGGAGCGCGAGGGCGGTGCCCGTAGGAGAGACCTCCCGGTCTCGATGCAATGTAAACATGCCACAAACTAGCGCGAGGGCCTGTCCCTTGCCGGGAGAATCACTTTGCCAGGCCAGCGTCAAACAACTGCTCGGAACTACAAATATCTCATTGTCGGCGGCACCACAAAAGCGGCGACGACATCGCTGTTCGCTTACCTCGCCGCGCATCCGGCGATTTGCGCTGCGACTTACAAGGAGACTCGGTTTTTCCTCGACAAAACGTATCCGCTCCCGTCAAAATACCGATACAGCGGAAACGTAGAGGAATACAATCTGCTTTTTCCGGAGGAGAACGATGGAGATTCGCGCATCCGGCTTGAGTCAACACCGGACTATCTCTATTGCCCGAACGCGCGTGAGCGAATCGCGGAATTTCTGCCGCACGCCAAACTCGTCTTCAGTCTCCGCGAACCGGTCTCGCGTCTGATTTCGTGGTATCGGTTCGCCAAACAGAACGGCACGTTGCCGCAAACGCTTAGTTTTGATGGATACGTAGAGATGTTGTTTAAGGAAATTCGCGACCGGGGCACGGCGAGGGACAGGCCCTCGCCCTACGATAGCGCGGGGGCCTGTCCCCCGCAATCTGTCAACACTAGGAACACACCTCCGCCGGCTACGACAGAACAATATTTGCAAACACTTCAGCAGGGATGCTATACTGTCTATTTGAAGCCCTATTTTGAGAGATTCGGTGTGGCGCGCATCCACATCCTCTTCTACGAAGACATCGCTGAAAATCCGCGAACTGTTCTGGCAAACCTCTGCGAATTCGCCAGCATTGATGCCGATTTTTACGAGGATTACACCTTTCAGGTGACAAACCGCACGGAAACGATGAAAAATTCGGAGTTGCATCGGAAATATCGGAACTTTCGGTTTCAACTTCGGCAGTGGACACATAACAAACCGATAATTCACAATCCGTTGCGAGCGGTGCGAAAAGCCATTGAGCCGCTCTATCTCCGTTTAAACACGCATGCGGCGGAGCAGGTGGACGTTTCAGAAGAGACGCGCCAACGTTTAGTTGACTATTACCGAGAGGATGTGCAGGCACTCGCCGCACTGATAGGACAACCGGCACCGTGGCATCAGTTTTGTCGGTAGGAAACAGGACTTACATGAGGGTGTTTCATAACTCTGTAGTTCGGGATCGCCCGATCCCGAACGGGTCAAGATCAGGCGATCTTGACCTACAGGCGTGATGCGGGCTGCCAGCCAAACGCAGGCGAGGGACAGGTTTTCCCACCTCCCTACGTGAAGGGGCGGCGTTTTTTTCACCGCAGTGCGGGGCATGTCACCGCGACGTTAAGCAATTTATGAAACACCCTCACTTACATCCGTAAGTCCATCGAAAACGGATGCATTGACAGAGATACGGAGAAAGCCGTGATTGCACAAGAATCCTTATTGAACGCATTAAAAATAAAAGAAAATATGAAAACGTTTGGCACCCGAGGCCCGGTAACCCCAGAGAAGCACTACGTTGTGCCGCGCACGGCTGAGCTCGCCGATTTCCTCCGCCGCGTCACAGAGGGCCGCTATCTCGTGATTTTCGCGCCGCGGCAGACAGGAAAGACGACTTTCTTTCGCAGTGCCTTGCAGGTGCTCGCCGCTGATGTCCCCGACTATTTCCCTATTGAACTGAATTTTGAGGAGTATGTCGACATTGCGCCTGCGGAATTCTACGAATCCGTTCACGAAGACGTTCTCACGCAAATTGAGCGCGTCTTCCAGAAAGGGGGTGAAACACCTCCCGCGGCTTTAAGCCCACTTTTAGCCCGGCAGGGCCGAAAGGTAACCAATAATATCTCACTGCGGAAGTTCTTTGAGGAATTCGCGCAGCTGCTTGACTATCCGCGGGTTGTCCTTATCATTGATGAATTTGATAACATTCCGCGGGCGGCTGTGCGCGGGTTTCTTCACACGCTCCGGCGCATTTATCACGAGGCCGATGAAAAACGCCGATGCATCCATAGCGTCGGGATTGTCGGCGTGAAGAATCTCACGCAGCTGGATTACGACAGGACTGTCTCCCCGTTTAATATCCAAGACGAGTTCCACTTGCCGAACTTCACCTTCGCCCAAGTGCAGGAGCTGCTTGGACAGTATACGGCAGAAGTCGGCCAAGCCTTCACACCGGAAGTTATTGAGCGGCTCCACAGCCAGACTTCCGGGCAGCCTGTTCTCGTGAACCGATTGGCACTGCTTCTCACCGAGGAGATGGACATACCGCAAGACAAGTCCATTGCCATGGAACACTTTTTCACTGCACACAAGCGAATCCTTGGCGAACGGAATGTCAACATTCAGCATCTCACCACGAATGTCCGCCGTAACCCGCGATTTGAACAACTCTTAATGCGTATAGCGTCTCAGGATGAAGGTATTGAGTTCAACCTGCATGATGAAATCATCAGTGAACTCGCCACTTACGGCGTTATCAAGGAAGGTGAAGATCAGATGTGCGAGATTAGCAATCCGATTTATCTTCACTGCATCTTGCAGACATTCAAGCCGACGATTAACGGGTTAGAGGCAGAGTATTACCCTCAAGACACCGGCAACGGCGTTCAGGATTACCTTACCGCCGCTGGACAAATTGACATGCTGCGGCTCTTGAGCAACTTCCGCGATTTTATTGCGCGCGCCGGCTTTCGCATCCTCCAAGTGCCGCAAAAACCGAGAGAATACATCGGACAACACCTGCTGCTCGCCTATCTTGATAACTTTGTGCTTCGGGTACATGGAACGATGAACCTTGAAGTGCAAACGGGCCGTGGACGAATCGATCTTCTAATCAACCACGGACAGCGAAAATACATCGTGGAAACGAAGATTTGGCAGGGAGAGAAATCTTATCGGAACGGTATGCAGCAATTGGCAGCCTACCTCAAGCTGGAGAAGGCCGAGGAAGGATACTACGTCGTCTTCGACCACCGTCCGAAGCCGCAGCCACGAATCGATACAGAAACGGTGGACGGTGTGACGATTCGGAGTTACGTCATTCCTGTCGTGCAAGAACCTCCTTCTTCAGCGGTTCCACCGAAAACGTAAGTTTTGACAACGTCAAAACGACCTGGGCAGGGGAGTCCTTTTGTGAGACAACCTCAAACAACCGCTAGGAAATACGAAAAAATTCAACTCATGATTGTCGGTGTGCAGAAAGCCGGCACGTCTTCGCTGCTCCGGTATTTAGCGCAGCATCCCGACATCGCCACGCATGCACAGCCGGAGATGACGTTCTTCCTCCAAGACAGGGAATATACGCGAGGCTATGAATGGGCATTTGATAAATACTTCGCTAGAACGTTGTTACCAGAGCAACTCCCTCACAAACGTAGCGCGAGTGCCTGTTCCTCGCCATGCCGACTCATAGCGAAAAACGTGATGGTGATGCACTCGCCGGAAATCATGCAACGGATTTATGAGCATAATCCGGACATCCACCTCGTCATTCTGTTACGGGAGCCGGTGGCGCGGGCGTATTCGGCATATTGGTGGGCGCGACGCAGAGGTTGGGAAACGCTTGAAACCTTTGAGGCAGCACTCGCCGCTGAGGAAGCACGGATAGCCCAAGAAGGCTGGTTTAAATGGCGGCAGTGCGCCTATCGCCACAACAGCACTTACTACCCGCACGTCAAAAATGTGCTAGAACAGTTTGGACACGAACGGGTTCACATCCTCTTAACCGAGGCGTTAAAGGACGACGCGCAATCGGTATGCCAAGGGCTCTTTCGCAACATCGGAGTCAACGCCGATTTCACGCCTGTCATCGGGCAACGGCATAATACGGGCACCACGATGCCGCGTTCCGAGAAGTTCGGCTTCCTATTCACGCAATTTATGGCATCGCACAACCTGTTGCGCCGCGCAATTCGCAAATTGGTGCCGGATGCCACCGCCTATAAACTGCGAAAAGCGGTGATGAATTGGAACGAAAAATCCTTCACACCGC
Organism: Candidatus Poribacteria bacterium; assembly: GCA_965242965.1. Taxonomy (GTDB): domain Bacteria; phylum Poribacteria; class WGA-4E; order WGA-4E; family WGA-3G; genus AGPOR5. The sequence goes on from OZ251518.1 coordinate 1,854,076, forward strand.
CGCCGATCTCGTCGCAAACGCAGGCGGAATTGGCGGCATATTTTGAGCCGTTTAATCAACAACTCAAGGCATTGTTGGAACGGGAACTCTGGTAATGCTTAGTTCAGCGAGGGTGTTTCATAAATCGCTCCACGTCGCGGGGACAGGCCCCGCGCTACGGGGAAAAAACGCCGCCCCTTCACGTAGGGCGAGGGCCTGTCCCTCGCCATCGTTTTGCTGTTAGGCCGCATCCCCCCTGTAGGTCAGGATCGCCTGATCCTGACCCGTTCGAGATCGGGCGATCTCGAACTACAGAGGTGGGCCCAATGCCTTTTTCTATCGGTATTCGCCTGTCCCCCAAGGGAGGATAAATACCGAAATGGAGTTATGAAACACCCTCAGTTAAGTGGAAGCGAGACCAGGAGGGCTCTCCTACTGGGGGATATCAGAATCGGTAAGGCTCTCCTATAGGTATTGATATGGGCATCATCTATTTTCTCACGGGATACGTCGCTTTTGAAGAGTTCATGCTGAAATTCCTGCCGGTCAGCGATGCGGTTTACTCCTATCTCAGGTTCTTCGGCGAGATGCTCATCTACGCGGCGTTCGGACGCATGGTTATCCATAAACTCTATCGCGGCATCCCGTTCGTCAAAACGCCGTTGGACCTGCCCATCATCGGTTTCTATAGCGTTGTGGTGCTGTCGATGCTGATTAACCGTTCGCCGTTGATAGGAAGCCTCTATAACATTCGCCCGTTCGCGCGCTATATCGTGCTCTTCTATGTCATCGCGAATTCACCGTTGTCCGAGAGACGGATTGCGACGCTTTTGCGGATAATCCTGGGTGTCGGCATCTTCCAACTCACGGCAGGGATAGTTCAGTGGATAGGCGGCTCCGCGGCGTTTGACTTCTTTCTCCCTCGCGAATCAACGCTTGAAGTCGGTGGGTTTACCAAAGAATACCGCTTATTAGAACTCGGCAGGGAAATTGGCAGTATTTACGGCACTTTAGGGGATACCGTAATTTACGGCGTGTTCATGATTATCGTGCTCATCGTCTATCTCTCGCGCGTCAGGCGGTTGGAATACCTGAACCTGCTCGGTGTAGGCGTGCTATTTTTCTTTATCGCGCGCTCCTATTCCCGCGCTGCCACCTTTTCGGCGATTCTCGCGTGCGTGGCATGGTATTACTTCCAATACGGCTGGAAAAAGACGCTCCGTCTCTCTCTCACTGTCGTGATAAGTTTCAGCATTCTGCTGGCAATCGTGAATCCATTCAACTTGGAATACGTCAACCCGCGCAAAGCGAGAGTGGGTATGGCAGGCAATATCACGGGTGTCTTTTCCGGTGACTATGTGCGCGTCGCACAGAAACAGCGGCTCGGCGCGCTGATTGGGAATGTGCCCACCGTTCTCGTCAATAAACCGATTTTAGGATACGGCGCAGACCAGAATATGACGATTGAAAGACTCAACATGAGCCAACGTTCGTTCCTCCTGAAAGTGCTGAGTAAAAACGGCTTCAAAGATGTCTACTGGGTGGCGATTTTGTGTTTCTATGGGGTGTTGGGGCTCGTGCTGTTTGCGTTAATCTTTTACCGTCTCTTCACGGCGGCGTTGCGGCTCTATAGGCGCAACGTGCACGGATACACGAAGGATATCGCCATGGTGATGCTGTGCCTCGTCGTCGTCACAGTGTTCCTGCTTTTCTTTAATCGGACGCTTGAATTCCGGGGATATGGGTTCTATTTCTGGTTGTGTGCGGGGCTCATGTTCGCCAGCGATTCGGCGTGCGAAACTTATCGAGGGTTGCGGATTCGGTTGTGAATCGCGGTAACCCGTAGTGCGAGGGCCTGTCCCTCGCGAACGCCGATTCAACCCGTAGCGCGAGGGCCTGTCCCTCGCGATCTCATGCATGTTGCGGATAAAGAATTGACAACCGATGCACTTTTGTGGTATAATTAATGGAGGGTTTTTCATATCTCGATGGTTTCCCTGTAGGAGAGCCCTCGGGGCTCGATGCAATAGCCCGGGGCAGCGGCGACAGAAAGCCCCCCTTTATCGTAGGGCGTGGGCCTGTCCCTCGCCAGGCCTGGGTCTATCGCAGCCTCGCGGGGGACAGGCCCCCGCGCTACGGTGTCGGGCCGGTTTCTTACAGGATGAGAGGCGTTCCAACATTAGAAACGTTTGGTCCATCAAACTGCGCTTCTAGTCCGTAGGACCTAAATGTCTATAGAAAAACGTGCCACACCCTAGCAAGGTCCGTAGGACCTTAATAAGGGTTATAGGGTTGCATCGAGACCAGGAGGTCTCTCCTACGGGACGCTCGCGGGGAACAGGCCCCGCGCTACGGTAACCGGACGGTTTCTTGACAACCGAACGGGCCCTTTCCCCGTAGGGCGAGGGCCTGTCCCTCGCCATGCCTGGGTCTGTCGCAGCCTCGCGGGGGACAGGCCCCCGCGCTACGGTAACCGGACGGTTTCTTGAGTTATGAAACACCTGCTGACAACTAGCGATTTCACGGCGACGCGGAAAATGCGAATCCGGAAATAGGCGGAGGCTCACTTTATGCGCACTTTAACTCATAACATTGCGAAGATTGTCAATAATTACCTATTAGCACAGCGAGAGACAGACCCTCGTCCTACAAATATTGAGGTTATCTTTTTCGGCGGGCTGCTCCTTCTGTGCCTCATCGGATGCCACAAGCAAGCCCCGAGCCCCGATGCGCTCCGTCTAGAAATCGACACGCGCCAAACACAACCCCTTCGCCAAGAACTCTACGGCTTCAACACCAACATGATGAGCGGGGATTATGGCTACCTTGACCCGGGTTTTGTCTCGCTGACTCAGGCACTGCGCCCGAAAACATTGCGCTTTCCCGGCGGCACCGTCGGCAATTTCTATCATTGGAAAACCGCTGGATTCGTCGAAAGCGAAATGGCGACAACGCTCAATACAAAACTTAATAAACGAAATAAGGGAAATTACGTCAAACTTCAGAGGCGGCGAAACGGAAAAATCGCCTTTGACGATTTTATGCAACTGTGCCGCGAGTTAAGCATTACCCCCATCGTCGTCGTCAATCTCTGGACAGGAAGCCCGGAGGAGAGTGCCGAGTGGGTGCAATACGCGAAGACCAAGGGATATGAAATCGCGCACTGGGAGCTCGGCAACGAGTATTATCTGCCGCACTACGTTAACAAATATCCGACGGTAGAAACCTATATCGCGCGTGCGAAGGAACATGCTGCTGCGATGAAAGCGGTGAACCCCAATATAAAGGTTTCGGTGTGCGCCACCCCGGTCGCCTTTCACAAAGAGGGATGGCTCATCAAAACCTATCAACGCAAGTGGGATGAAGGCTTGGCGGCGGATACCTCCTTTTACGATGCCTTCACCGTTCACGTTTACGCCTACAAAGCAGTGCGCGATGAACCCATTGAGACGATGCGCGGTTATCTCTTCGGTTGGATTCACTTCGCCGTTGACGAGGCACTTGACTATTACCAAGAGTTGTTCAATCCCGTAGGAGAGCCCTCCCGGTCTCAAGTAGGAGAGACCTCCCGGTCTCGCAAAGAAATGTGGATAACCGAATGGAACATCGCGAACCCCGGCAACCGCGTCGCAAACACGCAACTCCACGCGATGTATGTCGGCGATTTCTTTCTGAAAATGTTGAGCATGCCAGAGGTGACACAGGCTAACTTCCATGTCATCGCGGGACCGGGCAAAGGTTTCCCTGTGTTTTCACCGATAACCCCGCCGACCCCTGGCACGTTTTGGAAATACGGAGGCGAACCTCCCGCCGCGCCCGATAATTTTGATGGAAAGGCGATAAAGCGCGCTGTCTATCCCACTTTTCAACTCATCGGCGAGGCGTTCGCGCAAGCAGATAAGCACTTTAAGTTGACACTGCACAATTTGCCAACCCTTGCGGGACAACTGACATACAAGGGCAAACAGATGGATGGAATGCAGGCGCAAGCTGTCGGCGATGCCGAACGCTTGTTTATTCTCATCAGCAATCGGACAGGAGAAGTGCAGGTGCCGCAACTCGTGATTGACAGGAAACGATTCAAAGGAGAGGTAACGTATCGCTATGTTGCCAATGAGAATCTGGCGGCCTCAAACGGCGGGAATGCGGAGATGGAAGGTTCAGGCGGGATTGAGGTGCGCATTCAGGAATGGCGCGGGCAGGCTGACAAACTCCTCATTCCAAAAAATAGTTTCGGCGTAATTAAGGTGCAAAGGTGAAGGAGAACAAAATACTCTTCGTTGTCGGCAACAGCCGAAGCGGCACAACGATGATGGGACGTATCTTGGGCAACCACCCAGACGTTTACACATTCGGAGAGCTGCACTTCTTTGGGCAGTTATATTCTCCGCCACGGGCATCGCAATCGGTAGGAGGGACATCCCTGTCCCGAAAAAAGGATAACTCTGAACCCGTAGGAGGGACATCCTTGTCCCGAAAAGAAGATAGCTCTGAAGCGGTAGGAGGGACATCCCTGTCCCGAAAAAAGGATAGTTCTGAATCATTGAGTGAGCCGGCAGCAGTAGAACTCGCCGCGCGACTACTCTGCATTCAGCGCGAGGGATATCGGACGCACGGAAACCCGCAGCGGTTTCGAGAAGAGGCGCGGGCGTTTTTGGATGCATTATCTGAATCCCCGGCAACACCTGCTGCACTTTTCTCAGCATTTCTCTGCCATGAAGCGGCGCAGAATGGGAAATCAATTCCGTGCGATCAGACACCTCGCAACGTGTTTTACATTGAGGACATCTTGCGGTTTTATCCGCAGGCGAAAGTTATCAATATGATTCGCGACCCTCGCGATGTCCTCTTATCGCAAAAACGGAAGTGGAAGCGCAGATTTTTGGGCGGCACCGATATGCCGCTCAGAGAGACGTTCCGCGATTGGATTAACTATCACCCGATAACGATGAGCCGCATCTGGCACACTGCTGTCTCCGCCGCCGATAGGTTTGCCGACAGTGACAAGGTGATGTCTATTTATTTCGAGGAACTCCTCGCGCAACCCCAAGCAACGGTTCGGCAGGTGTGTGATTTCGCGGACATCGACTATGCCGACACCTTGCTTCAGGTGCCTCAAGTCGGTTCATCTTCGGGTGCGGATAAACCGACGCAACTCGGCATCAACCCAACGCGCGCGAACAGTTGGAAGAAGGGCTCGGGTTCAGGCGAGCCTGCGCTAAGTTCGGCAGAAATTTACCTCTGCGAAACACTGAACGCACCGTTAATGAAAAAGCACAACTATTCCATCGTCTCACGCCGGCCGAACCCGGTAAGATTAGCAATCGATGTGCTTTCGTTTCCTATGAAATTAACGATGGCGTTCCTCTGTAATCTGGACAGGATGAAGAACATCCGTGAAACCCTCAAAAGACGAATCTGAAAGAAATCTTTTTTTACTAATGCAAGCTTGCGCCAACGGCGCAAGCGGAACTAGTAAGATGACGGTATTGTCTCAGAAACCTTTACCGTTCGCTTTGCGCCAATACGAAAAATGATAGCACAATTGGACCGGCTTTACATCAAAACGCGCCCGACGAAGATGCTGACGCGTCTGATGAGCTACGCGCTCTTCGAGGGCCGTCCCGTGACGACAAAGGGCCGCTGGATAAACCCGCTTGTCTTTTCGTTGTTGAAAACGGTATCAGAAACGCCGGTAGGTGCGCAACTTTGTGAAAAGTGGAAGCGCGCCGTAGAAAAACCCATCTTCATCTTGGGAACCGGCCGGAGCGGCTCAACGATTTTAGGCATTGTGCTCTCAATGCACCGGCATGTCGGGTATCTGAACGAACCGAAGGCAATGTGGCACCTCATCCATCCGAACGAAGATATCATCGGCAACTATAGCAGTGCCGAGGCGAAGTATCGCCTCACGGCGGAAGATGCCACGGATGCAATGAAGCACCGCGCGCATCGGTTGTTCGGTGCTTACTTAGCAAGCACGTTCTCGCATCGCGTCGTTGACAAGTATCCGGAACTCATCTTCCGAGTCGATTTTGTGCGCGCCCTTTTCCCCGATGCCCGGTTTATCTTTCTGGTGCGGAACGGCTGGGATACGTGTCACTCTATTGCAACCTGGTCAGAACGGTTGGGCGTTCGCGTCAACGGCGAAACACACGACTGGTGGGGGGTGGAGGACCGGAAGTGGCATCTCTTAGTCAAGCAACTCGTTGAGCCAGAACCGCTTTTCCACGGAGGAATCGCGGAGATTCAACATTTCGATCGACATTTAGACAGAGCTATGGTAGAATGGATAGTCACGATGCGAGAGGGGCTTCGGTTAATAGAAACCGAACCGGATGCTGTCCATCAGGTTCGGTTTGAGGAGTTGACATTGAACCCAGACGCAACGCTTGCGAGGCTGTGTGACTTCTGTGAACTGCCTGTGGATGCGCGGTTTCTCCATTATGCGCGTGAGACGTTACGTCCGGTGCCGCCGCGCGAACCGTTTGAGGCGCATCCGCAACTCGCGCCGATTTTTCATGAAACGATGACACGTTTAGGATATAATCATCAACAATCGACACCGGGCTCTCTCATATTTTAGGGAGATTATCGAAAGTATGTCTCCATATCAGAAGATATTTCCACTGAACCGAAGAGTCTTTAGCGATAATTCCAAAAATGCTAAAAAATTTGACATCCGATGCAAAATATGGTATAATATTAAAAAACGTTCGGAGAAAAAACGCGATGTTTGACGATTTCTCCGATTGACAATCAGAAAATGATAGGAGATGAACGATGCTAAAAATTCAGATAACCCTATTGGCTATTTTAATCGGCGGTCTTGCCTTTGTATCCTGCGACCGCGTCCAGCAGATGTCGCAACCAGTTTTACCGGATGAGGATGCGATGGATCCCGGTGTGCAAGAGACTCTTGTCGTTATTAACGAACTAATGGCCTCCAACTCCGATAGTTTCGCCGACCCGCAAGGGGAATATGACGACTGGCTTGAGTTGCACAACCTCACCGATGAGGCAGTGCTGCTCACGGGGATGTACCTCACGGACAAAGAGGACGATCTCAGGAAATGGGAATTTCCCGAAAATACTGAGATTCCACCAAATGGGTACTTGATTGTGTGGTTAGATGAAGATGAAAATGCGCCCACAGGGTTGCATGCCAACTTCAAACTGGCCCGCGGTGGCGAAACCGTCATGCTCGTGGATACTGATGCGCGCAGCAATCAGGTCCTAGATGCAATCACTTTTGGCGAACAGGAGAAAGACACTTCCTTCGGACGCTGGCCGAATGGGACAGGCACTTTCCAAGTGGTTCAAATGACCCCCGGGGCACAAAACATGTCTAATTAAACGATTAACCGCAACGACGACGAAATCAACCAGAGGCATTTCGGTTCGGTTTTGATGTCACCACAGAAAATTGACAACGTGTCCGCCTCCTGTCCGTGGAGATTCGGTTGAACTTGCCCTGTTTGCGACAGGCGAGCGCAAACGACAGATATGGGCCAACTGAATGCCTATGGGTTAATTTCACAGCGCGCCGTTTTTGTGGTATCGTTAAGTCTGAATTCCGCAGAAATTGTCACTTTAATTTGACACCGTGCATTTTTCGTGGTATAATTAACTGCAACGATTAAAGTTTGGACAATTTACGCAAACGCGCGGCGGGGTGAACAATTGCAGCCGATCTGCACACGGTTCCATCCCCGCATAAGAAAGGATGCCGTTTTCTCGCGAGTCACCGTTCAACGACTCAAAAATGGAGGTAGTCAACTTGCAGTGTCGGAAACCATCGAGACTCGGTACTGCAACTCCATAGAATTTCTTCGTGATGATAGCCGCTTTTTTAGGGCATCCTTATGCTCCAAGTTGGTTTCTTTGCCAACTACCAAGGAAACCAAGTCGCAGAATATTTCCACTGCTGCTTGATAAAGCGGCAAGAAACTTGATGCAAATTGTCCAAAGTTTAGCAATTTCAAACTAAAGGTGTATAAATCTCATGAAATTCTCACAGATACCGAATCAACGCGGACTTGGGCTCTCAAGGCAGAACTGGAGACTTATCCATGTCGTCACCCTGATTCTCACCGCATGCGTCCTATTTTTCGCACCACACCGGATAGCAACCGCACAGACTGTCCATATTCCAGACCCGGCCCTCCGCAAGACTCTTGAGATGGCATTGGGTAAAGAGGCTGGGAGCGACATCACCCAGGCGGAGATGGCGAGTTTAACATCCCTTCAAGCCGGATGCCGCTTTTTGAAGTTGTCGGAAACGGGACTATGGGCGCGAGAACGGTGGATATGCCAATCTACCAATGATGCTTTTGAATCAGGCATTCAAGATTTAACAGGCCTTGAGTTCGCTACCAATCTGATAGAGCTGCAGCTTGGCCTCAATCGGATATCGGATGTATCCGCGCTCAAGGATTTAACGAACCTGACACATCTCGCTCTTGGCCGCAATCAGATATCGGATGTGTCACCGCTTGAAGAACTGACAAACTTGACACACCTCTCTCTCAGAGGCAATGGGATGTCGGACGTATCCCCACTCAGCACTTTGACAAATCTGATAGAACTGGATCTTCACGGCAATCAGATATCGGATGTGTCACCGCTTGAAGAACTGACAAACTTGACACACCTCTCTCTCAGAGAAAACGAAATCTCGGATGTGTCAGCACTCAAAGATATGACAAAATTGATAATGTTAGATCTTCAACTCAACGGGATATCGGATGTCTCCCCACTCAAAAATTTGACAAATCTGAGATACCTGGATATTGATAGCAATCAGATATCGGATGTGTCACCGCTCGACACTTTGACAGATCTGAGATACTTGGATATTTCCGACAACCAGATATCGGATGTGTCAGCACTCAAAGATATGACAAAATTGGCGGCAGTGCTGGATCTTGACGACAACCAGATATCGGATGTGTCAGCACTCAAAGATATGACAAATCTGAGGAGGCTAGACCTTGACGACAACCAGATATTAGACGTGTCACCGCTCAAAGATTTGACGAACCTGACATGGCTAGATCTTGACGACAACCGGATATCAGATTTGTCACCGCTCGAAGATATGACAAACCTGACATACCTAGATCTTGATGGCAACCAGATATCGAATCTATCCCCTCTCAGTTCCTTGATAAACCTGACAGAATTGGATCTTGATGGCAACAAGGTATCAGATCTGACACCACTGAGTGTTTTGACAAACCTGTCAGAGTTAGATCTTCACGAGAACCGGATATCGGATGTGTCACCACTTAGCACCTTGATAAATCTGTCAGTGCTCAAGCTTCACGAGAACCGGATATCGGATTTCTCCCCGATTGCCGGATTGATACCTAATCTGGTAGAATACGATGACAGCAGCCAAACGTTTCCGCCTACCGAGGCGGAGGATGTCAACGGCGATAGCATAGTGGACATCTTGGATCTGACGCTAGTCGCCTCGCGCTTGGGCCAGACAGGAACTACTGCCGCGGATGTGAATGGGGATGGGAGAGTCAACATTCAGGATCTCGTCCTGGTTGCGGGTGCTTTAGGAACTGCGGCAGGCGCGCCTTCCGGAACTTATCGCGATTGGAAGGTTAGTCTTACAAAAGCAGATGTTCAGCAGTGGCTCAGCCAAGCCCAACAACTAGAGGCGACAAACCCCGCGTACCAGCGGGGCATTGCTGTGCTGGAACAACTTCTCGCAGCTTTGACACCCAAACAAACGGTACTGCTGCCAAACTACCCCAATCCGTGCAATCCGGAGACATGGATACCGTATCAATTGGCACAATCCGCGGATGTCACGCTCACCATCTACGCGGCAAACGGGACAGTAGTGCGGACCTTGGCTGTGGGCAATAAGCCTGCCGGCCTCTATGAGAACCACAGCCGCGCAGTGTATTGGAATGGCAGAAATGAGGCGGGGGAACCTGTTGCCAGCGGCGTTTACTTCTATACCCTCACCGCCGATAACTTCACGGCTACCCGTAAAATGCTCATCCGAAAGTAATCTCCTGTGCCCGCTTGTAGGAGGCTCTTTGAGCACACCACTCAAAATGAAGCCAGAGCGAGCTCCCGCTAGCGATAGGAATCAGGATAACTTAGTCTGAATCTGGTGCGCTGCTTTGAAACAGGCGCACCACTCAGCAAACAACACGAATCACGGTAACTTCGTATAAAACCCGTTAAGGGCAACATGTTCGTAAATAAAAAATGAAAAACGAATCGCGCCCGGTAGCACACACCTACAAACAGAAGAAGTTCTCACGTCCAGTGACGCGCCGTGACTTCCTCTCAACAGGGCTCAAGGTGGGAGCAGCTGCCTTTACGACAGGGCTGTTACCCCGCCTTAAGGGAGAGGCAGCCAGCCAATACAACGTGTTGTTCATCTTCGCCGATGACCTGCGTCCCTTGCTCGGATGCTATGGGCACCCAGAAATGCACACGCCGAACATTGATGCATTAGCCCAGCGCGGTACGCTATTTAACCGCGCCTATTGTCAATTTCCGGTGTGTAATCCCTCGCGAGCCTCTATCCTTACCGGGCTGCGGCCCGAGACAACCCGCGTGCTTGATAATTTTGCGGATTTTCGGCAGACTGTGCCGAGTGCTGTCACCCTACCCCAGCATTTCAAATCCCACGGATACCACACACGTTCCGTCGGTAAAATCGACCACGGGCTTCGCGCTTTAAAGGATGAAGCCTCCTGGAGCACCCCAATTTGGTGGCCAAGATGGAGACCTTATGAAGGCACCCCTTCTTGGCAAACTCTTGACGTTGCTGATGATGAACTCAGCGATGGAGAAACTGCAAAGCGAGCCGTAGAAGTCTTGGAGGAGATTCAGGATTCGACCTTTTTTCTTGCGGTAGGTTTTTACAAACCGCATATGCCCTTCAATGCTCCAACCCGATATTACGAATTGTATGATATAGAAACCTTTAAAGATGCCCCGTATGTAGCTCCCCCTGCTGGGCATGAAATACGGGTGTATTCAGATATTCCCGCCGGAAATACGCCGCTTTCTGAAGAGAAAACGTTAGAATTAATTCGGGCTTATGCTGCCTCAACAAGTTACGTGGACGCGCAAGTCGGACGGGTCCTCGCTCAACTGGACACGCTCGGGCTCACTGAAAAGACAGTCATCGCTTTCTGCGGTGACCACGGTTTTCATCTTGGGGAGCACGGTACATGGGGTAAGAGAACCGTCTTTGAGGTCGCGCTCCATTCACCATTGATACTGAGCATCCCTGGACACGCGCAGCCTGGCACCAAAACCAATGCTCTCGTTGAACTCGTTGACATCTACCCAACTTTGTGCGACGCTTGCCAACTGCCTATTCCATCAGAACTTGAAGGAATAAGTATGATGCCGGTAATTGAGTCACCCACACGCCCATGGAAAACTGCCGCTTTTAGCCGAATCGGGAAAGCAAATGGAAAACGCTCCATGCGCACCGAGCAGTACCGGTACACTGAGTGGGGCATCAATGCCGCGCTTGGTAAAGAACTATACGATTATCAAGCAGACCCGGGGGAAACTGTCAACATCGCGCATCATCCTGAAAACACGAACCTTGTCGCACGCCTCAGCGAACAACTCCGTGCTGGCTGGAAAGGTGCCCTCCCTGATAATCAGGAACAAGTCCCGGGGACACAAACCCTTCCGTGGGATGTAAACAATGATGGTGTCGTTGATATCCGAGATCTTATCCTCGTCGCCAACAGTTTTGGGGAAGAAACACTTGCGTATCCCAAAGTAGACGCAAATCAAGATGGCACTGTTGACATCTTTGACCTGCTCATCGTTGCATCGCATTTCGGTGAGACCGGGAATTCCGCCTCCCCGCCGCAGGCAACGAAACTCCTGCCGCAACATGTCGACAGCGTCACAGAATGGCTCGCCGAGGCACGTACCGTTGATGATGGCTCTACACTTCTCCGAAAGGGCATCGCTACCTTGGAGCATCTGCTATACACCACAGTGCCTACCGTGACATCTCTTTTGCCGAACTACCCCAACCCGTGCAATCCGGAGACATGGATACCTTACGATTTGGCGGAAGGTGCCGAAGTCTCTATCTATATCTATACCCAACGCGGTGAGACTGTGCGACGATTATCCCTCGGTTTTCAAACGGCAGGCGTTTATCGGAGTCGCGAGCGGGCAGCGTACTGGGATGGGCGCAATGCTACCGGTGAACCTATCTCAAGCGGTGTCTATTTTTATTCCCTACACGCCGGCGGTGTTAAAGCAACGCGTCAGTTGGTAATTGTAAAATAGAGGAGACAATTGATGAAAACAGAGTTGCAACAACAGGCGTTCTCACTTCCGTCCACTCGGCGCGACTTCCTCAAAACCAGTCTGAAAGCCGGTGCCGCTGTCTTCACGACAGGGCTGTTACCCCGCCTGCATGCGAGAGCCGCATCCTCTAACGTTTTGTTTATCTCTGTAGACGATTTGCGGCCGCTGCTCGGCTGTTATGGACACCCAGAGATGCACACCCCGAATATTGACGCACTCGCGGAACGCGGGACGCTCTTTAACCGCGCCTATTGCCAATTCCCGGTGTGTAACCCATCGCGGGCTTCCGTGCTGACAGGGCTGCGTCCGGACACCGTTGGAGTCTACGATAATCCCACCGATTTCCGTGAGGTGCTACCAGAAGTTGTGACGCTTCCACAGCATTTCAAGGCGCACGGTTATCATACACGCTCCGTCGGTAAAATCGCGCACGGTGCCGCTGCATGGAAGGATGAACTCTCCTGGAGCGCGCCGATCTGGCGGCAGCGGTGGAAAGCCATTGATAAATCCACATCTCCTTCTTGGCAGGCACTTGATGTCACGGACGATGAATTGGAAGATGGCAAAATTGCAAACGCGGCGATACAAGTCCTCAACGAAATAAAAGAGCAGCAGTTTTTCCTCGCCGTTGGGTTCAACAAACCGCATTTGCCCTTCTACGCCCCGAGCAAATACTTTGAGCACTATACGCTTCAAGACTTCAGATTGCCGGTGGATTCAACCCTGCCTCTCAATGCTCCAACTCTCGCATCCAATCCGAAATGGTTGAAGGCGTATCAGGACATTCCACACAACCCACCGCTCCCCGATGGATTGACACTGGAATTGACTCGCGCTTATGCGGCAAACATTAGTTATGTAGACGCATTGGTAGGCCGCATTCTAACTCAGTTGGATACGCTTGGACTCGCGCAAAACACCGCCATCGTTTTCTGGGGAGACCACGGGTTCCACCTCGGTGAACACGGCTGTTGGAGAAAGAATACCCTTTTTGAGGTGTCGCTTCGCTCACCGCTGATTGTCAGCACGCCCGAACAAATCCCGCGCGCAGCCTCTAGCGACGCGCTCGTGGAACTCGTTGACATCTTCCCCACGTTGTGTGATATATGTCAACTCCCGGCTCCCGCTGAATTAGAGGGGAGCAGTCTGGTGCCCCTGTTTGAACAACCGACACAGCCCTGGAAACCAGCCGTTTTTAGCCAACTGAAAAGGGGAACGATAAACGGATACTCCGTACGCACCGCTCGGTACCGATACACCGAATGGGGCGACGATGGCAGCAGCGGCAAAGAACTTTACGACTACCTGAACGAGCCAGACGAAACAGAAAACATTGCACTACGCCAAGAAAACGCAGCACTTGTCGCACAACTCAGCGAACAACTCAAAGCGGGATGGCAACAGGCTATGCCAGGGGTGGAGGGATATGTCTCTGTGTCACAGGAGCTGCAAGGGGATGTGAACAACGATGGCGTTGTCAATATCCGCGACTTAGTGCAGGTATCCAACAAACTTGGAGAAGCCGGCGGCGCATCCGTTCCCGAGGATGTTAATCAAGATGGCGTTGTTGATATCCGAGATCTGGTGCGTGTCGCGAACCATTTCGGTAAACGGTAGCCGGTTAAAGTCTTCGCATGGCGAGGGAAACCCGCTCGCATGCGCGTGTGGCATGCGAGGGCCCTTGCCCTACGTAACATGAGGGCACTTTCGGAACAGGTTTTTTCCTTCTCCGAAAACGAACGCGTCAACTCGCAAGGAAAACATCTAAATGTTCAAAGATACCAACCCCCGGCAACGCTCATTGACTCGGCGCGATTTTCTCGCAACGAGCCTGAAAGTCGGTGCAGCCGCTTTCACGACAGGGCTGTTGCCGCGCCTGCGCGCTAGAGCAGCCGGAGAATATAATGTGTTGTTCATCATCGCCGATGATTTGCGCCCGATGCTTGGCTGCTATGGTTATCCCGAAATTTACACACCTAACATAGATAGGCTTGCCGCACGCGGTACGCTGTTCAATCGCGCCTATTGTCAGTACCCACTCTGTAATCCCTCTCGGGCTTCTATACTTACGGGATTGCGACCGGAGACAACGCGTGTGAACTCAAACGCCGCGAATTTTAGACAGACGGTACCCGAAGCAGTAGCACTCCCTGATTATTTCGCAGCACACGGGTATCATACCCAATCCATCGGGAAAATCGAACACATCAATCAACCGTTCAAGGGGGGGCCGTCTTGGAAAGCCCTTGACGTTGCCGATGATGAATTGGAGGATGGCAAAACTGCAAATAAAACTGTCGAAACTTTGCGGGCACTGAAGGAACAGCAGTTTTTCTTGGCAGTTGGCTTTGACAAACCGCATTTACCTTTCTGGGCTCCAAGGAAATATTACGAATTCTACAACTTGGAAGATGCACACCGGAGTTTCCGCCTCCCCGCTACTTCAAGTTACCCCGAAAACTCGCCGGAGATAGCCCATAACAGTTTGGGACTATTCAGTCTGTACAGGGATATTCCCGCCGGAGATGGCCCGTTTTCTGATGAGCAAACGCTAGCATTAATTCGGGCCTACGCTGCATCCACAACTTATATGGATGCCCAAATCGGCCGCGTTCTAGATCAACTTGACACGCTGGGCTTGACAGAAAAGACGGTTGTTGTTTTCTGTGGAGACCACGGTTTTCATCTGGGAGAACATGGAACTTGGAGGAAGAACACGCTTTTTGAGGTAGGAGTCCGTTCGCCGTTGATTATTAGCATGCCGGCCCAATCCCATCCCGGCACTAAAACCGACGGCCTCGTTGAACTCGTTGACATCTATCCTACGCTGTGCGACGCGTGTCATCTGCCTATTCCGCAAACACTTGAAGGCACGAGCATGATGCCGCTGCTTGAAGAACCAACCCAGATATGGAAATCAGCCGCCTTTAGCAAAGTCGTCCGTGGCGGCCGTTCCATCCGAACAGCCCAATACCGATACACCGAATGGGGAAGTAACGGACGCAGAGGTAAGGAACTCTACGATTATTACAAAGATCCGCACGAAACGCGGAACATCGCGAATCTCCCTCAAAACGCCGAACTCATCGCGCATCTCAGTGAAAGACTCCGAGCCGGTTGGCAAAGGGCTGTGCCAGGGACAGAGGAAGATGTCCCTGTCCCACAGACGCAACCCGCGGATGTGAACAACGACGGTGCTGTCGATATTCGCGACTTGGTGCAGGTATCCAACGAACTTGGAAAAGCCGGCGGCGCATCCGTTCCCGAGGATGTAAATCAAGACGGCGTTGTTGATATCCGAGATCTGGTGCGCGTCGCGAACCATTTCGGTAAACAGTAGTTTCAGAGCAGCCGCTGAGGAAACATCTACATGCCAACAAACTCAAATTCATCGCAACGCCTACTCACTCGGCGCGATTTCATCTCAACAAGTCTGAAAGCCGGGGTTTCCGCCGCGTTCACGGGTATCAAACCTTCAGGAGCTCCTTATCGCGCAAGAGTTCGCAGGGGTGGAAACGCTTGAATATCCCCAGGCCGACGTGAATCAAGATGGCATTGTTGATGACGCTGATCTGCGCATTGCAGCCTCGCATCTCGGTGAAACTAGCAATAGACGCGGGCCGCGCTAAGGCAACGCGCCTTAATAAAATCAGGGTGTTTCATAAATCGCTCAACGTCGCGGTGACAGGCCACCGCGATAGGCTAAAAAAAGGGAATTGTTCGATAGGCGCGCCGGGTCTCGAGGCACTCTTGGTAGGAGAGACCTCCCGGTCTCGATGCAATACCCCGTAGGAGAGACCTCCTGGTCTCGATGTTGTTTCGTATCGGGACAAGGATGTCCCTCCTACCGGGGAAAATGAGATATGAAACACCCTCACTAAAATAAGGAGGAAGAGAGTGCTCCGAAAGATGATGTTACGGATTTTGTTAATCGTTGGAACTGCAGCGTGTATCGCGGCTTCACCAATTGTGGATGCCGCCTCGCTGCTTAACGTTCCGCTGAATCCGAATCTTTCCGATTTTAATCGTGAAACCTATCGCTTTATTCATCGTTTATTAAATAAGAGAGTGTTGCCCGGCATTCCGCGCGGCTCGTTACCTCTCACGCGGAAACAGGTAGCATCGCTTCTCACCGAAGTTGCCCGGAAGCAAGAAAATGGCGAAGTCACGCTGAGCCCCAACGACTCAAAGCGGTTGCAGTCCCTGTTAGCGTTTTACTCGGATGCCGGCACCGGAGTGCCTTCCCACCGAAAAATGCACATTTTGACGTTCGAGGCGGATGATGAATCGCAGCAAGGAAAGGAAGAACCGAGTCAAGGAAGTCTCTCCTACAAGTTTTCGTTTGATTTACGGGCGAAACAGCGCGTCATCACCCGGTTGGTAGATAACGTGTCAGGAGAACCGCCGGTGGAAGGAACGATGTTCGTCACCACGCCGTTGCCGCACCTCTATGGGCAAGTCGGCGAGGAATTCGCCTTCACTACGGATATGGCATACCGCTGGCTATACGGCGACTTTTTTAACGACATCTACCCCGACGAGTCAAAATATCGGCAATTGGAGGGGGAACGGGAAGGACAACTGAAAAATCGGGCGGCTACGAACAGCTACCTCAAATTCAGTCTCCCATGGTTTGAGATGCAATTTGGACAAGATAATCTCCGGTGGGGGCCGGGGTATCACGGCAACCTGCTCATCTCCGAAAACCCCATCGCGTGGGACATGCTCAAGTTGCAAGCGACTTACAAAAACGTCACGTTCACAGGATTTACCGGTGTGCTGGAAGATATGGCGGCGGACATCAACGAAAAATATATCTCTGGGCACAGAGCGGAGGGGTATTTTTGGGACAGGTTCGGCTTCGGGATTTCGGAAGTTGTCGTCTACGGAAACCGCTTTGAGCCGGGATATTTGAATCCTGTCAACATCTATCTGATTAACGAGCAGACAATTTCGCGTGCGGATAGTCGTGCCCCCGGCAGCGGCGATAATGTCCTCGCGAGTGTGGACATGCGGCTCAGAGTCGTGGATAATTTCGAGATATACGGCGAACTGATGCTTGACGATGGAGATCCGTTTGCTAGTTTCAAGCATTGGGATACCAAGTTTGGCATCCTCGGTGGCATCTACCTCACGGATGCGTTTGGCATTGCCGACACAGATTTTCACGCCGAATACGCCTTTATCAACCAATATGCCTATACGCACGAAAATCCTGTAAACGTTTACAAACATTTCACGTCTGCTATTGGGCATCACATCGGCACGGATGCGGATAACCTATGGGTGCAATTGCGCCGCCGGTGGACAGATAAACTGGAGTCCGTTTTCACGTATGATTTGGAACGGCACGGTTCAGGCGATATCAATAAACGGCATCCCGCCGATGCCCCTGCCGATGACGTGTGGACACCACTATCGGGCATCACCGAGAGTGAGCATCGGTTGAAAGTGGGGGTTAACTGGGTTTCAATTGGGCACTATTCCCTCTATGCGGAGTGGGCGCGCATCTGGCGGCGCAACGTCGGCAATCGCCGAGATGTCCATGAAAGCGGCAACGAAATCCAAGCGAGTGTGCTGTATCGGTTTGAACCTTTCTGGTAAAACGCGGGCATTTTAAATGAAGTTTTAGCGTGCCTTATTCGTCTAAAAAAGCGAAAAACCGCAGTAGGAGAGCCCTCCCGGTCTCGATGCAATTATCGGGACAAGGATGTCCCGCCTACCGAGAAATAGGAGAGCCCTCCCGGTCTCGATGCAATTATCGGGACAAGGATGTCCCGCCTACCAAGAAAAATGAAATAGGAGAGCCCTCCCGGTCTCGATGCAATTATCGGGACAAGGATGTCCCGCCTACCGGGGAAAATGAAATTTGACTTTTGCGCTAAAAGTGTGTATAATATATAGTACCGAAGATTGAACTAGCATGGCGAGGGACAGGCCCTCGCCCTACGGTGAAGCTCTGATTCGACTAGCATGGCGAGGGACAGGCCCTCGCCCTACGGTGAAGTGAGGGACAGGCCCTCGCCCTACGGTGAAAGCGGCAATCAAGCATGGCGAGGGACAGGCCCTCGCCCTACGGTGAAGTTTTGATTGCACCTTGTTAGGGGCATACGAAAAAACGAAAAATATGAGAATTCGCGTCTTAGGCATTCGCGGGCTCCCCGCCACCTATAGTGGACTGGAAACCATCATGAGTGAACTCGCGCCGCGCTGGGTAGCGGCAGGGCACGAGGTTACGGTCTACTGCAGAAAAGCACTCTTTAAAGCACGGCCGCAGGAGTGGAAGGGCATCAAACTCGTCTATCTGCCGAGCATTGAGCATAAGATGTTCAGCACCCTCAGCCACAGCTTTTTAGCGACGTTGCACGCATTGGGGGCACCCTCGGATGTGATCCTGACGTGGAACGCCGGGAACGGGCCCTTTGGATGGTTCTTTCGGATTGCGAGGAAACCGGCTGTCATTAACGTCGACGGCATGGAGTGGCTCCGTCCGAAATGGAAGGGGTTAGGCGCGCTTTACTTTAAGTGGGCGGCAAAAATGGCGACAGCGGCGTTTCCTGTCGTCATCACCGATGCCGATGAGATGCGGCGGCTCTATTTGGAGGAGCTCGGCGCGGAAACCACCTACATCGCCTACGGCGCGAACATTGAACCGTCGGAACATCCGGAAATCCTTGAAGAGTATGGGCTTAAATCGCGCGACTACTACCTCATCGCGAGTCGGCTTGTGCCGGATAACAACGCCGATCTGATTTTAGAGGCGTTCGTTGCATCTAACAGTCAAAAGCAGTTCGCCATCGCCGGCGGCGCGGATTATCGGGGCAATAAACTCGAAAACGAATTTTTGGATAAACTGAAACGCATCGCCAACGACAACGTGAAGTTCCTCGGGCACATTGACAACTCGGCGCATATCAAGGAACTCCACCATCACTGCTTCGCTTATGTCCACGGGCATCAGTTCGGCGGCATCAACCCTTCTATTTTGAAGGCGTTGGGGTTCTCTAACTGCATCCTCGCGCTGAACACGCCGTTTAACGATGAAGTGTTAGACAGCGGACGGTATGGCGTGCTGTTCGAGAAAAACGTCCCTGACTTGCAAGCGAAAATCGAACATTTAGAGAGCCACCCTGACGAGGTTGAGGCATTCCGAAATCGGGCACCCGAGCGGATACGCACCCATTTTAACTGGGACCGCATCGCACAACAGTATCTTGACGTTTTTGAAGCAGTAAAGAAACAGTAGGAGGGACATCCCTGTCCCGATGTAACGTCGGTAGGTGGGACATCCTTGCGAGGGACAGGCCCTCGCCCTACGGACAGTCCCGATGCAGGCAGGATCAGGCGATCCTGCCCTACAGAGGGGACAGGCCCTCGCACTACAGACATGTCCCGATGTCATGTTCGGTAGGAGGGACATCCTTGTCCCGACGCAATTTGGTATTAGGCTCATCGGTAGGAGGGACATCCCTGTCCCGACGCAATTTGGTATCAGGCTGACATGTTAGTATCAACAGGAACCCAAGTGGAACGACTTTCCTCCTTCTACGCAAAACACGGCAAACATCTTTTTGATGCCATCGCAGCGTTCTTCCTCGTGTTGGTGTTCTCGCCGCTGATGGTGCTCATCGCGATGCTTATCAAGCTCACCTCACGCGGTCCCGTTTTTTTCTCGCACAAACGGGTAGGGGCAAACAACGAACTCTTCCTCATTTACAAGTTCCGGAGCCTCCACACCGACACGCCGTCCTATTCGGAGAAACCGGATTCAACGGAAGATGTCCGCATCACGCTAGTAGGCAAATGGCTGCGCAAAACAAGTTTAGACGAATTGCCGCAACTTTTCAATGTGCTGAAGGGAGAGATGAGCCTCGTCGGGCCGCGGCCGGAAATGCCGTTCTTGGCGGAGCATTATGAACCTTGGGAAAACCAGCGGCACCTCGTTCGGCCTGGTATGACAGGACTCTGGCAGCTGAGCCCTCGCCGACGCGGTTCAATCCGCGAGGGAATTTCTGTAGACTTGGAGTATATCGAAAACTTGTCCCTATGGAACGATTTCAAGATTTTGCTCCGGACTTTCAAGGTTTTTTGGGATAATAACACCTATTGAGTCGTCCCCATACTTTACCATGAAACTCAAAAACCTCGCGCGCGCCTTCCGCTGCGGCTTCCGCCTCAAATGTCCCAAATGCGAACGCGGTCCGCTGTTCCAAAGACGGTTTTCGATGTTCGCGCATTGTCCCGAATGCGGCATGAAAATTGAACGCGAGCCCGGCTATTTTGTCGGCGCGATGTATCTGAACTACGGCGCGACGGTGTGCATTGCCTTTCCGGGTTTCTTCCTGCTTGAGGTGTTCACTGCGATTCCGTTCGCAATCAATTTAGGCGGATGGGGCCTTTTCTCTGCGCTTTTCCCCGTGCTCTTCTATCGCTATTCCAGAAGTTTGTGGTTGAGTTTTGATTACATGTTCAATCCGAAATAAAAACTTGACTCCCATCTCTTCCCCTGTAGGGCGAGGGTTTGTCTCTCGTCTTGTCCAAATCCCTCCTTTTGATCGGGCACTTGCGGGGGACAGGCCCCCGCACTACGAAAAAAGGAAATTTCCTTTCAAGCCGAACCGCGCCCACGAACCGTAGGGCGAGGGCCTGTCCCTCGCCACACTTCCTTCCCCCGCACTACGAAAAAAGGAAATTTCCGTTCAACCCAAACCACGCCCCACGAACCGTAGGGCGAGGGCCTGTCCCTCGCCACACTTCCTTGTAACAAAAAATATCCATAGGTTAAGGACGATGTCCGTTCAACCCAAATCGCGCCCGCGAAACGTAGGGCGAGGGCCTGTCCCTCGCCATGCCGTGCAGTCTGGAGCAGGATTTCCAAGATTTTCAAGATGAACAGGATTAGGCGGTTTTATTGCGATAAAACGTCTCTTTGGATATGTAAGTCCTTAATGCCTATAGCACGCAGCGACGCGAAAATGTTTGACATTTCTCGCGTTTTTTGCTAAAATAAACTCAGTTGGGATTTTTCGAGAAAAACATATTCCGTTTGACGACGGTGGGGAATCTCACTGTCAATGAGGAGGATAAGTTAATGAAAAAACGAATATTCGTCTGTTTTTTGATTTTTATAGTGTGTGTGTTTCACAACTCGCTGCCGGGCACTGTCTTTGGACAAAATGCGTCACTTGCCCAACGGGTGCTGGGAAAATACAGCGACATATTGCAGCGCGAGGACATTCAAGCGGTTCTCCCGGATGTCTTGGAGGGGATTAAGGCTCCAAACATTCAGGAACTCTTAAATCCGGTCCTCATCACTGCTGCTGTTGCGAATCCTGATTTATTAGCACTTGTAGGAGTTGAGCAGCGTTTCATCAACCTGCTGAAAACGGATGCCGAACTCCGAGCGATGCTTGGCGATGCGCAAGTGCAAGCTTTGCTGCAGAATACCGCCGCAATCGACGAGCTCGCAACTTTGCTGAGAGTCGTTGAACCCCCGGTGGTTCGGCAGTCTTCGCTCGCTCAGCAGGTGTTTGAAAAATATAGCGCAACGCTCCTGCGAGCCGATATCCAAGCTGTTCTCCCGGAGGTTTTAACTGGTATTAAAGCACCGGAGATTCAAGCACAATTGAATCCGACTATCATCCGTGCTGCTATCGCGAGCCCAGATCTTTTAGCATTGATTGGAGTTGAGCAACGTTTCATCAACCTGCTAAAAACGAATGTGCAACTCCAGACAATGCTCAGTGACGCGCAAGTTCAGGCGTTGCTACTGGAGCCAACGGCAATCGACGAACTCGCCGCTTTGGTGAAGGCTCCCAGACCAGGGGCAACCGCCGGCCCGCTAGGATATCCGAGAGGTGCTGTCATCATTAGCGAAATCATGTTTGATTCGGGAGGTGGCACGCTGCCCCAGTGGATAGAACTCTATAACCCGTCCAGAACCGAGGCACGCAACCTGAGTGGCTGGACGTTGGAGATTCAGAACGTCAATTCTGCGGACTTGGTCGGCAGACTCAACGTCGCGCTGACACTGCAGGAAAAGGTGATACAGCCGAATCAGACGCTGCTGATTGTTGCGGGCAATACCCGCGCCGCGTCAGCCGGGATGTTCCCGGCGCGCCGCGTCTATAACTTGCTGGCTCTGCATCAGCAGAACCTGCGCATCAACACACCGAGCGATACGTTCTTGAGTGCGGTAGGCTTCCACCTGAAGTTATCCGATCGAAACGGGCGACTTGTTGACGAAGTGGGGAACACGGATGGAAATTGGCGCACCAATGACATCCCTGCCTGGGACTTTCCATGGAGTCCGTGGTGGAAGACTCGCAGTTCACTCATCCGCCGTTATGACAATGGCGTTGCGCTGGATGGAACGACGCGTTCAAGTTGGGCATTGGCTGCGAATATCAATAAGATTGTTGAAGACACACTTTATTACGGTCACAGAGTTGACATCGGTACACCGGGGTATCGGCACAGTGTGTTGCCGGTGGATTTGTCAAGTTTCACAGTCACTCGCAACGACAACGGTGCTGTTGTCGTCACTTGGATAACCGAGTCCGAGGTAGACAACGCCGGGTTCAATCTGCGTCGTAGTGAAAAACGCAACAGCGATTTCACTCTGCTGAATCCTGCGTTGATTGCAGGTGCTGGCACTACAGGCGAACTTCAAACTTACACGTTCACCGATACGTCGGCGAAGCCCGGTGTTGCGTATTACTATCAGATTGAGGAAATCTCGTTTGATGGGGAGCGAGAAACATTGGCGACGCGGCGGTTGCGCGGTCCCGTATCTGCTGTGAATCGGCAGTTGACGACGTTGGGGGCAGTTAAGCAGCGGAAATAGCACCTTCCATACCGGAGGGCGAGGGCCTGTCCCTCGCCATGCATCGTTCGTGACAGAAAACGTCCGCGGCCGCTAGGTTACGGACGTTTTTCGTTTCGTTTGAGGGTTTGCGGGGGACAGGCCCCCGCACTACGCGCTCGGGAGCAGGTGCTCCCGAACTACAGTCTCCTCAAGGTTCGCGGGGGACAGGCCCCCGCGCTACGCGCACTAAAACGTCTTCAAACCGTAGGGCGAGGGCCTGTCCCTCGCCGTGCCACTTGGAAAACGCAGTCTTCAGAAACTAATAATCCTGAAAATCTTGTGAATCTTGTGAATCCTGATTCAGACAAAGGACGAATTACCGCGTAAAAATCTGCCCGCGCACATAAGATGCTTCATCTGAAGCGAGGAACGTCAAAATACGCGCCACTCCCGCCGGTTCTCCAAGCGAATTGCGCGCGTTCGCTACCGCCACATCGGCATCTTGTCCAGCGCGCCGAGCAGATTCAGCGATTTGCCCTAACTTCAGCGGTGTCGCAAGTCCACCCGGACAAATCGTATGCATGCGAATATTCAGGGGAGCGACTTGGTTTTCTACCGTCATCACTAGTCCGTTGACTCCGCCTTTGCTAGACGCATACGCAACCGAGGAACTGCCTCCCCGAACACCCGCACCGGAAGCGATACAGAGAATAACGCCGCCTCTCCGCTTCTCCATAGCAGGGACAGCGTGTTTCACGGCATAAAACGTGCCTTTGAGGTTGACATCAATTACCGAGTCAAAAGTCGCGGCTTTAAAATCGTCAATGCGGAGACTTGCACCGCGCAGGATACCCGCCGCGGTTACCAATACGTCAACGCCGCCAAATTCGCGTTCAGCCGTGCCGATGAGTGCCGCTACCTCCGATTCCACGGTAACCTCGGTGCGTTGGAATGTGGCGATGCCTCCGTTGTCAAGAATCGTCTTGAGCGTCTTTTGGGCATCCTCTTCGTTAATATCGCCGAAGACGACATTCGCGCCAGCGGCGGCATAAGCAATCGCCGTCGCCGCGCCGATGCCTGTCGCTCCGCCGGTAATTACAGCAACCTTGCCTTTGAGTTGAATCTGCACTATTTCTCTCCCTTAAGACTGAAACGATACGGGATGCGGATGCGCTGGCTGATGGCAAATTCGGCTTGCGTCGCCGGCACGAATTGCGATGCTTTGAGAGCCTGCACCGCCGCCGCTACACATCCCAATCCGTTCACTCCAACAACTTCTAGCACCTGAATGTCTCGCGCTTTTCCATCTACGCCGATTGTCGCTTCAAGGAGCACTGTCCCCTGTATATGCACAGCACGGGCGGCTTCAGGGTATCTCGGTTCAACTTTGTGGGAGAACTGCGCGTTTTGTATCGGTGCCAGCAGACGCGCCGGGTCCAACGGAAATTCGGCGACTTCCGGACTCGCGGCGATGGCTGATGTCGTGAAGGTGGGACGCGCTGTCCGTTTCGGCGTGAAGCGTGCCGGCGGCGAACTGACCGGTGTAATCGTAGGTGCCGCCGGATAATTTTCGCTTCTGCCACTGGGATACGAAACGAAAGAGCCGTAACCGGCGAGTGGTTCTGTCGCGATGCCAGTGAAAACCGGTGCCGTATCTACGCGCAACCTCGGCACCTGGATGACAGGCTCCATTCTCTGGATGTGCGGCACCTGGAGACGCTGCTTCAAGTCTGTCCGCGGTTCCTTATCAATATGCCTACGAGGCATCGTCTTGGGCAGCGTGATAAACTCTGCAACAAAGGCATCTTCGTGGCCCACCTCTGTCGTCCCAACGATAGACACCGCTGCGATGGTAACGCCTATCAGGTGAAGGCAGATAGACAGCAGGAGCGATTTGTTCAGAAATTGGATGACGCTGTTCATAATTTAAACACCTACACGTTTACAGATTTTTGTTGTTCGCGAGGCATTCGCTTAGGGTTATTGGTGCGAGAGCCTCTGTCTGCGTAGTTCGTCAAGGGCTGACACTAGCTGCCAGTCGTTTGACGTTGTCGATGACTACAAATCGGCGATGCTCGCGCTTGCGAGCCGTTTTAAGTATTGATAGCAAATTCTATGCCAATCTATAGACAGCCGCCCTCCCCAGTAGGAGAGACCTCCCGGTCTCGATGCAATAGGGCGGTGCGCCTACCGGGGCCGCGGCGGCAGAAAGCCCCCCTGCACTACGAAAAAAACGTCTCTTAGGTCCGTAGGACCTTAATGTCTATAGTACTCGTTGACGTGAAGAGATTTAAGGTCCTTTAGGTCCTTAATATGTTTTGCTGCGGCGCGTTTTCGTATTAAGGACCTAAAGGACCTTGACAACGTAACGACACGTTTTTCTATAGACATGTAGGTCCTAAAGGACCTAAGACGCATCGTGATGATGGAGATCGCGGGGGACAGGCCCCCGCGCTACGGGAAGAATCAAGTCCCGGGGGCTCTCCTACCGGGCAAACATCAAGATATGAAACACCCTCAATAAACTAAATGCCTCTAAAAAAATAAAAAACTTGCAATTTCCAAACGTTTGTGGTAAAATTAAAGTAGTCAACACTCAAAAGAGGAGGATAAATCCAATGGAAGTGAGAATTGAATACTGCTCCGCCTGAAACTACGAGCCGCGGGCAGCCAGTTTGGCTGATGCCCTGAAGCAGACGTACGGCGCGGAAGTGAAGACGGTAGACCTGGTTCCAGGCAGTGGTGGAGCCTTCGAGGTTTCGTTGAACGGAACGTTGCTCTATTCCAAACTGAAAACGGGGCAATTCCCGACGACTGAGCAGATAACCACTGCGATTAACGGCGCGTAGCGTAATTCGCGCACAGAAGCGCGCGGTATCACCGCGCGCTTTTGTCTACTCTATCGCAATAATCGCGATTTTCCACCGATTCGCTTGTTCAATGAGCGCGTCTGCATCCATGACAAAGGTGCGCCGTGCTTCAACTGCTAACACTCGCGCCTTCACGTCATGCAGCGTCTGTAACGTCTGCATGCCCACCGTCGGGACATCAACTCGGAAATCGTGATGTTCGGCGGCGGCTTTGGCGACGACAACGCCTTTTCCCCCCAAAGTTCCCCCTCTCCGAATCGCCTTATCTGTTCCCTCAATCGCTTCAACCGCAAGCACCATCTGATTTTTAACGACGACAGTTTGGCCGATATCCATGTTCGCCATATGTCTTGCTACGGTGATGCCGAAGTGGGCATCCTCTGCCTGGCGCGATGTCGGTTTGCGCGCCGTTAACACTCCCGGTTGCGCTAGGAGATGCCTGAGGAATTTATCTTGTGGAAGGACAGCAATGCCGGATGCTTCAAAATGCGCGAGGATTGCGGCAACGATTTTTCTGTCATACGCGTCAATGACAGCATTGCTAAAGCGTGCCTGTGCTAAAATCTTCAGCGTGGTGGCATCAACCTGGAAGGGACGGAGCAAAATGTTCTTTTCCACTTTGCCGATGATGACGATTTCGTGGACATCGGCATTGCGCAGTGTGCGGATGATTTTCTGAATCTGTCCAACGCCGAGCGTGTGGATTTCGGCGGGGAGTCCTGCAAATCGTCCTGCATCCGCTTCGGCAATTTGGATGATAACCGGTTGTCTGTCTTGGGCGATGGCGGCGTGTGCGAGTAGCACAGGCAATTCGCCCGCGCCGGCGATGATACCCAACTTTTTTTTATTTTTTAGTGGTGGTTTGACGTTGTCTTCCAAAATCACTCCGCTTAATCCAAGGATATTCAGATTTCAGTTGTTGGGAAAACTGAATGCAGATGTCTTTAACCGATGTCTTTAACCGACGAGCGGCCGATTCGGATGGCTAAACCCAATGCCGCGCTTGGAGTTCTCAATAAACCGCAGCAGGTATTCTACCTCAGGGTTCGCCGCTATCTCCGCCCGCACTTTGGTGACAGCGTGCTGCAATGGGATACTGGAACGAAACAGAATACGAAAGGCTTTCTTCAACAAGGCGAGGGTTTCGGGGGGAAGTTGAGACAACGGATTGATTTGTGAGGTATGAATGCCGATGCGGTTTAAACTCCGCACGCGCGCCGGTTGTCCCGCGGAAAGTGCGAAAGGCGGGATATCTTGCACGATTTTTGAGAAGCCGCCCGCCATCGCCATCTTGCCGACGCGGACATATTGATGCAACGCCGCATGCGCGCCGAGCCGAACGTCGTCCTCAATTTCTACGTGCCCAGCCAGCGAGACAAAGTTCGCCATGATAGTGCGGCTGCCGACAACGGTATCGTGAGCGAGGTTCACCCAATTCATGAGTAGATTGTTATCGCCGATGAGCGTCACCCCCTCTTCAAAAGTAGATCTGGAAATGGAGACATACTCGCGGAGGATATTCCTGTCGCCGATTTTAACATAACTCCGTTCCCCCTTATATTTCAAATCTTTGGAGGGATTTCCAATGGTTGCGCCAAAAAAGATGCGACAGTCCTCACCGATGGTAGTCCACTTGTCAATTTGAACATGCGGGCCAATCTCAGTGCCGCGCCCGATATGCGCATAGTCGCCGACAAGGCTGTAGGGGCCGATGCGGACACCTTCCTCCAAAGTCGCCTTCGGAGAGATTATCGCGGTTGGGTGAATGTTTGTCATTTTTGTATTTCCTATTAATTGGGCGCGAGGGCGATTGACAATTCCGCCTCCGTCGCGAGTGCATCGTCAACATACGCCTGTCCTTTGATGCGCGCCAGCGTGCTACGACGCTGGACAACTTCGATCTCCAAGCGGAGCTGGTCCCCCGGTACAACCGCTCTCCGAAACGTCGCCTTACTGATAGTGCGGAAGTACCCGAGCTGCCCCTCCTTGCCGATTTCCTGCAGCACCAGCCACGCCGCCAATTGTGCCAATGCCTCGACTTGCAACACCCCCGGCATGACAGGTTGCGCGGGGAAATGTCCTTCAAACACCCGCTCGTTATACGTCACGTTTTTGATGCCGATGGCGTATTTGCCGTTCTCATACTCAAGCACTCTGTCCACGAGACACATCGGGTGCCGGTGCGGTAGAATGCGGTAAATCTCCTTCACATCGACTGGCTGTTGCGCTGTCTTGAGGAGCCCCTTCTCGGCGAGCGTCTGCACAAATTTCGCGTGGAACGTGTGCCCAGTGCGCATCGCGATGACGTGCGTCTTCTTAAAAATGTGCGGTAGACACCCCGCCAGGCAAAGATCTCCAACGAGATCGAGGATTTTATGGCGCACAAACTCGTCTGGAAAGCGCAGCGGCGTGCTCGGCGCGCCATCGGTGCCAATAACGACGACATTCTCATAACTCGCACCTTTCCCTATGCCGAGGGACTGCAGTGCAGCTATCTCACTCTCAAAACAGAAACTCCGTGCCGGCGCGATGTCACGGAGATAAGCCTCCGGTGTGATTTGCAACGTGACGATTTGCGGTGCGGTTTGCGGATGCGCGTAAACGAACGTCACCTGCAACGCATCCGCCGGGTGCAACACGAGCTGCCGTTCTCCTTCTGAAAAGGCGAACGCATCCGAAAGTTCTATGGCGCGGCGTTCAGCATTTTCTTGCGCTACCACACCGACGCGCTGGATTTCCTCGGCGTATGGCAACGCACTCCCGTCAAGCGCGGGCGGCTCAACGGCATCAAGTTCCACCACCGCATTGTCTACACCGAGGCATCCCAATGCGGAGAGAATGTGCTCAACGCTACTGACTGTTGTTTCCCCACTGCGCAAACTGGTGCAGCGCGGGAGGATGTCTGCCCAGTTTTCTGGACACACCTTGATTTCAGGGGCCCCTGCGATGTCCACGCGCCGGAAGACGATACCGTGGTCTGCCGGTGCGGGGCTCACGCTCAATGTAACGGGCGAGCCAAGCATCAACCCCTCACCCGAAAATGTGATTTCATTCTGAAGTGTCTGCTGTGAATCAGCCTTTGGCATTTGCTATGCAACCTTTCTTAACCGGTGGGCACGCTTCCACAGCGCGCCACCCATTTATTAGATTTCTTTAATCGGCAATTCCAACGCCGCGCGGACGGTGCGGCGAATCTCTGTGCAGATGCGCACCGCTTCCTCAACATCATCCTTGTTCGCGAAGTAGCCGGGATAGCGGCCATCTACGGCATATTTGTCAAATGTCGCGACATCCTTTTCCCACGCCTGCCACGCCGGAATTGATGGCACAATCAGAGCCAGCAATTCTTTCAAATCGTGCGTCCGCGGCGAACGAAGATTCGCTTCCTGCAGCCACGCCTTGAGATATTTTTCAATGCACTGCTGCGCGTGGAAACAAATCGGATCAGAGACAGGCGTAGGTGATTGCTGAAGCCATTTTACAGCGGTATAATCGTCCTCAGCCTTCTGCACCAATTCCAATGTCAACGGGTTCACGAAACCTGTCTCATTCCATATCATCGGCACCGAGAATTTTTCGGCGAAAACTAGGTGCCCTGCTCCTTCGGTGGCATAAAGCACGTCGCCTTTTTCAAAGATGTCGCGCAGAAACCAGTCGTTGCGCGAGATACGATAGGCAATATCGTCCGGGGAACGAACGTGCAAATCAAGGCGGAACCGTTCGGGAATCCGCTTTTTAATGTCGCGTTCTTGCCGGCGCGTCTCCGAGCTCAGAACCGACATCACTACTAACAGATCGACATCCGAGTCCTTTGTCGGCGTGCCATACGCGTAGGAGCCGAAGAGGATAACTTGGAGCGGCGAAAATTCGCGCACGATGTCATCACACGTGGCTTGAATCGCTTTGAAGGGAATCATGAAGTCCGCCTCCTTGCAGTATAACATGAAAACGTGACAACTGTCAACTGCCTCATTCGGTTTTAATGAAATGCCTCTGGTAAGAGAGACATCCCTGGCGCGATGCAGTGACATTGACGTTCGCGGGGGACAGGCCCCCGCGCTACGGTGGGCCGATGCTTCTCTGTAGGAGAGACATTGACGTTCGCGGGGGACAGGCCCCCGCGCTACGGTGGCCTCGATGCCTTATCGGCCTCCCCGGTCTCGCCTATTTTTTCGCTGCATCTTTTGAACGATCCGATTATGTTCACGGATTGTTTTCGAGAAGTGATGCTTTCCTTCGCCTATCGCCATGAAAAAGAAGTAGTCTGTCTTTTCTGGTTGCAGTGCCGCCCGAATTGAAGCGAGACCGGGATTACATATCGCTCCCGGTGGCAACCCCTTATGCTGATACGTATTGTAAGGCGAATCCACTTTCCAATCTGCCCTGGTGAGCAGGCGTTCAGGGTTACCGAGCGCGTAAGCCACCGTCGGGTCTGCGTTCAACAGCCAGTTGTGCTTGAGTCGGTTATGGAAAACACTCGCAATTCTCGGCCGCTCTGAAGCAGTGCCAGCCTCTTTCTCAATGATGGATGCCAAGATGATAATTTCGTGCCTTGTGAATTTCTTGTTTCCTACCTCAACCTCGTCCAACCCGCCTGCCGCTTCGTCCCACTGCCGGTTGAATTCTGCCAGCATCATCTCGACAACCGTATCTGCACCGGTGCCTTTCGCGAACTTGTAGGTATTCGGAAAAAGATAGCCTTCAGCGGTTTCCTGTTTTTCCAAAAACTCCGGTGACGTAGTTGCCGCGAGGAATTCCGCTGCCGTGCCAAAGCCAGCGGTTTCCCAAAGTTCTGCGATAGCAATTGTGGTGAGTCCCTCTGGTACTGTCCAACTCTCCAAAGTGACATATCCTTTTTGCAGTTCATCTAAGATTTGCATTAAGGACATATTCCGCCGCAGTTGATAACTGCCAGCTTTTAACTGCGTGTCGGCACCTCGGTATCGGAGGGCAATCCGAAAGGCGAGCTCACTCCGAATTAACCGCTCGGCGACTAGCTGCTTCGCGATTGTCCGCGAACTAGTTCCTGTCTGCACATTGAAGAGAACGACTTCGTCCCCACTTCCCCCAGGTGATGAGAGGTAATATCCTAGCAGGGAGCCACCGACAAGCAGCGCGATGCCGATGCACCCGAGTGTATAGAGGGAAAGTCGGCGCGCGGTTTTTCGCATTTAACCTTTGTTCCCCTCTTTGCGCTGACGCTCCAGATACTCGCTGAGGATAATCGTCGCGGCAACCTGGTCGATGATATCCTTCTGCTCTTTGGAATTTTTGTTCAGTTCACGCAGAACATCTTCCGCTTCAACAGTAGTGAACCGTTCGTCCCAAAATTCAATAGGCACCTTGATAACCTTGCCTAGGCGTTGGGCGAACTTTTGCACGCTCCGCGCCTGCGTTCCGATAGTGCCGTCAAGCGAGATAGGTAACCCGATGATGACGCGTTCAACTTTGTGGATAGAAACCAGGTCAGAAATTGCCACCAGATCTACCTGTCGATTTTTGCGTGTCAGGGTGCATAACGGATGCGCGGCGATGCCGAGTTCGTCGCTGCGCGCCACGCCGATGCGTGCATCGCCGACATCCAATCCAAGTAAAACTCCCATAATCGTGCCTCTTTTTCGTATGTCCTAGCCATGGTTTGACGTTGTCAAAACTTGCATAGTTTTCAAACTTAGCCAAGGTGCCGGTGCCCAGTGCGTTAGCGGAAACGCAGGTGGGGCCGCCTTGAACCGAACGCTTGGTGACATCTACTTTAGAACCGTCCTGAACGGATGATAGAAATAACTAACCCGAATCCGAAGAACGTAGCGGTAGCGTAGCCCATAATGCCGAGGAAAAACTTCCATTCCCAGAGTGCAGCGTTTTGTAGGATAAACGACGAACCGATGATGAGAGAGGCGATAATGAGACTGAACGCGACCCGGTTGATGCCCCGGTCAAACGCCTTCAGGGCTGCTTCAAGGCTGAGATGTTCCAATTCAAACTTGAGGGAACCGCGCTGTAACTTTTGCAAGATGCGGCGCAGTTGCAGCGGCAGATCTCGGGCCAATTCGGTGAAATCTTCTCCTGAATCGGCGAACCGCCGGGCCCACCGGGCTGCATGTCGCTCTTGCGCGAGGAACTGCGCGAGAAACGGCTGACTGAATTCCAAGATATTGAAACCCGGGTCCAGTTTCATGACAGCCGATTCCACGGTTGCAACCGTCTTGCTAAGCATGAGAAACGCCGGCGGCACATGGATCTGATGCCGCAGCGATGCGTTAAATACCTCGTGAATTACCTCGCCGATGCGGTGTCTATCCGGCGGCATGGTGAAGTAACGTTCCAAAAAATCGTGCATCTCTAGTTTGAGCGCAGCGATGTCGGTTTCATCACCAAGGATGCCCATCCGAATGTAACTTCGGACGATGGTATCCACATCGCGGGTGAGAACTGCGCCAAGCCACGTGCAGATGTGTTGCAGCATGTCATCGCTAATCCTGCCTACCATTCCAAAATCGACGAGTCCGATTCTGCTATCTTCTAAAACGAAGACGTTCCCCGGGTGCGGGTCCGCGTGAAAATAGCCATCGCCGAGGACTTGCGCATAAAACAACTCGACAAGCGTCTCGGCGAGTTGCCCCCGGTCAAACCCCTTTTCGTCTAACTGCGCGACCGCGTCGATGGGAATCCCGTCAATCCGTTCGACTGTCAAGACGCGTCGATTCGTGAATTCCCAATGGACTTTAGGAATCTTCACCTGTGCGGAATCTGCGAACCGGTGATAAAAGGCATCCGTATTCGCCGCTTCCAGCGTAAAATCAATCTCCTTCTGAATGGAACGCGAAAATTCGCGAACGAGCTCTGTCGGTTTGAAGAGATGGCTTTCCGGGCTGTGGTTTTCAAGCCGTTCTGCTAACTCCATCAAGAGACTCAGGTCTGTCTGAATTATCGCTGCGACGCGCGGGCGTTGCACTTTCACAACGACCGGCTCGTTATCCGCCAATGTTGCGGCATGCACCTGCGCGATTGATGCCGCCGCGAACGGCTGCTGTGCGAAGGTTGCGAATACCTCCTCAAGCGGCTTCTTGAATTCTTGTTCTATCGTCGCTCGGACTTCGTCAAAATCGAAGGGTTGTGCATGCCGCTGTAATTTTTGGAACTCGGTAATCCACGCCAACGCCTCTTCCTGTCCGACGATTTCGGAGAGGATGTCCACCCGCGTGCTCAGCACCTGTCCTAATTTAATAAAGGTCGGTCCTAACTCTTCAAATGCGAGCCGCAGGCGTTCTGGGACAGAAATGAGCGGTACCGGGACGCTTTCATCGCCTTGGTTGCGCGTTCTGCGGAGTCGCCACCACTTCCGTTTGGCGGTGCCTTCCTGCACTCTCCGCGCGAGCCCTCTTCCGAATCCGAAGCGGGTTGTGCGTCCCCGGCCAAAGATTTGCGAGATGATGTGTCCAAAGCCGTGCCGTGCGAAGACGCTAATAATTTCGGGCAAGCGTTTTGCACTTTTAAGTTTGCGGTTGAGGTTCAGAATTGGCATAACGGACTTTCCATCTTTCCATAGACGCGCGCTGTTTCAGAGTTTTCTACCCTACTCTTTAAATTTTAGCATGAAAAGGAAAATAGAGTCAAGAAAAAATTTGACTTTACCGAGAGGAATGTGATATAATAAAAAAACAACACGGAGCAACACCCTATGGAAAAACGACAAACACGAACTTTTGAAACGCGCGGGCCGGTGATGCCTGAACGGAACTACGTCGTTCAGCGCGGTGAAGAGCTCGCCGATTTTATCAACCGCGTCAAACTGGGACGTTACATCGTCCTCTTTGCGCCACGTCAGACAGGGAAGACGACGTTCTTCCGCACGGCGATGCGGACGCTATCGGCAGCAGAGCCGGTTTATTTCCCGGTCCAACTCAATTTTGAACGGTATGAAGGCTGGCCGCTGCAGGAGTTTTACCGCGACTTCTACGAAAGAGTCCACGAGCAAATCGAATACGTTTTCCACACCCGCGGCAGCGCGCTACCTGAAGCGTTAACCCGTTTTTTGGAGAGCCAACCTCCTAACGGCAATCAGTTCACGCTGTTCAAATTCTTCAAAGAATTGGGGCGTTTGCTGGACGGACAGCGAGTGGTGCTTGTCATTGACGAGTTTGATGGAATCCCCCGCGACGCGCTTCCAGGGTTCCTGCATACCCTTCGTGACATTTACCTCACCAAGGATTTCGCGACACCGTGCCCTTACAGCGTCGGCATCGTCGGCATCAAGGGCATCACGCAGCTCAACTATGACAGGACTATCTCGCCGTTCAACATCCAAGACGAGTTCCATTTGCGGAATTTCACACCGCCGCAGGTGCAGGAACTCTTTGGACAGTATACCGATGAAGTCGGACAAGCTTTCGCGCCGGAGGTGATTGAGACGCTGCATCGTCAGACAGCGGGGCAGCCGTTCCTCGTCAACCGTCTCGCGCAGATACTCACGGAGGAGATACGCGTTCCGAAGACAGAAACGATTACCCACTCGCACTTCGCGGCAGCGCACACGGCACTGCTAAAGGAAGACAACACCAATTTTGCTCATCTGACTGCTAATATCCGGAGAAATCCACGATTTGAAAGCATCTTGATGCAAATTGCCTCTTCTGAGAAAGGCATCCGTTTCAATAAACGCGATGAAGAGATGAAAGAACTCGTAACATCCGGTGTCATCGCAGAAGGTGCCGATGGACAATGTGTGATTGTCAACCCGATTTATCAGGCGTGCATTATGGAAGCGTTCCAGCCACTGTTTAATGGCTTGGAGCGGGACTACCTCCCCGAAGACACGCATGCCGGTTTTCTAGATTACCTCACGCCGGAGGGGCATCTGGATATGGTATCGCTATTGGATAACTTCCGCGATTTTATTGCGCGCATCGGGTTTCGCATCCTGCAAGTCCCAGAAATTCCCAGAGAATCTGTGGGACAGCACCTTCTGGCAACGTATCTGGGCGGTTTTGTGCACATCGTGGGCGCGAACATGTATCTTGAAGTGCCAACAGGCCGCGGCAGGACAGATCTCGTCATCCTCCACAAGGAGCGAAAGTATATCGTTGAACTGAAGTTGTGGGGTGGTGCCGGGTTATATGAAGCCGGGAAGCAGCAACTCGCCGCCTACCTGAAATTAGAGGGGGCCGTGGAGGGATACTACGTCGTGTTCGATCATCGGGCGGCACCGGAACCGCGGACAGAAACCGAAATGATAGACGGCTCGCGCATTCGGAGTTATGTTATCCGGGTGGTACAAGAGCGGCCCTCAGATTTAGCGGAGGAAGAAAGCGGATATAATAGATTCGTTTAGACACTCATTCCCCGCGGGTAAGGCGCGGTTTAAATCCGCGCTAGAATCCCCGGTAGGAGAGCCCTCCCGGTCTTGATGAATTCGGACTACCTCAACCAGAGAGAACGAAACCGTTTTGGATTTGCATACATTTTGTGAGTGTGGTATCCTAAACGGAAGGAGGCATTGAAAATGAAAAATCTAAAGGAAATAGCGTCCCAATTCCGCGAGGAAGTCCATACGTTTTTGGACATCAAAGCGCAAATGGCGAAATCTGGGATTGTGAAAACCATCGACGATATGAAAGCACGGCTCGCGGCGGGGAAAGAACTCGTTGCCGCGGCGATGGCAGAAGAGGAACGGTTGAAGCGCGCTTACCAAGAGGCTGTCACGGCTGCGCAGGCCTGGGGAGAAAAGGCAGATGCCGCCCTGAAAAAGGGACAAACCGCACTCGCACGCGAGGCGTTACAGCAACAGCAGAAAAGTCTTGCGTACCTCGCGCGCCTCCAAGAGCAGCTTGAAACGCAGAAAGGGGTAGTCGTGAACCTCAAAGCCACCCTGCAGGAATACTATCGGCAATTCCAGAACGCCGTGGAACGCGCCGACTTCTTGCAAACGCGTCAAAAACAAGCGGCGACGCGCGTGGATTTCTACCAAATTTTCAACAGAAATCCGGAAGAAGCCGTTTTTAAGGAGGCAGAACAGCAGGTGAAGGAGACAGAGGCGCAAGCCGACTCCCTTCAGAACGCCGATGCAGCACCGAAGCATTCTTCCGAAGGCGGCAAGCAAAATGTAGATGCCGCGCTCGCGCAACTCAAAGACGACGTTTTGAGGAAATGATTCAGACAACGCATCTCACAAAATACTTCGGGAAGTTGTGCGCGGTAGATAGTCTGACGCTGCAGGTGGCGGCGGGCGAAATTTTCGGGTTCCTCGGTCCGAACGGTGCGGGCAAAACGACGACGATTAACATACTGACAGGCTTGCTCCAGCCGACATCCGGCACCGCAACCCTCGACGGTTACGACATCCAGACGCAGAGTCTCCAAGCGAAAGCCATCCTTGGATTGATGCCCGATACGCCGCAAATCTATGAGACGTTGACTGGCAGGCAGTTCGTCCGTCTCGTCGCCGATTTGTATGAGGTGCCGCCGCAGCAATCCGATAATGAGATGGAGGCGTTGCTCGTGCAGTTGGAACTCGCCGATGCCGCCGATGAACTGATTAAGAGCTATTCCTACGGCATGCAGAAGAAGATTTTGCTCATCTCGGTGTTGGTGCATCACCCGCGCATCCTGTTTTTAGATGAACCGACGAGTGGACTTGACCCGAGGAGCGCGCGCACCGTCAGGGAGATTCTGCGAGAACGGTGTGAACAAGGATGCACTGTCTTCTTGACAACGCACATCCTTGAAATCGCTGAGCGGCTCTGTGACAGGGTGGGGATTATCAACAAAGGACAACTTATCGCCAGCGGCACGTTAAGCGAGTTGCAAGCGCAGAAGGATAGTCGGCGTGAACACCCAATAGCGAATCCTACGGCAACGCTTGAGGATATTTTCCTCGCGTTAACAGAAGAAACATGACAAGATGTCGAGAGCGGGAGGGCTATCCTACCGATTTTCCTCGCGTTAACGGAAGAAACATGACACCGATGACACTCCTGCTCCGCGCGGGTTGGCAAGGATGGCTCAACAACCTGAAACGCGGGCGTGACGCACGACAGAAACTCCTCTTAAAATGGGTAGGGTATCTCATTCTCATCGGCGCGCTGTCCCTATTAGGCACGTCTCTCTTCGCGCACCTGCGGTTGTCTGGGGCATCGCCTGCTGTTGTGTTCCGCGCAATCAACGGGTTCATGATTTTCGGCATCATCATCGTTGCGCGAGACTTGATGGAGAACTCGCTGAAATTTCTGTATGAGGCACCCGATAGCGTGCTACTCCGCGCCATGCCGATAACACCGGGAGCGATTTTCGGGTTCAAGTTTGTCCACCTCACCACGAGCCGATTTTTGAGCCTGTTCTGCTTTTTGGGGCCACCGTGGATAGCATTTGGGCTGATGTTTCAGCTGCCGTGGCACTATTACGTTGCGTTTATGCCAGCATGCGCATGCTTTCTCGTCCTCATCGCGAGTCATGTCACCATTGGCATGATGATAGTCGCGCGTTTTTTTTCAACGGGAGGGCTCCTCTCTGCACTCAAAATACTCGGCGCAGTGATAGGCGTGGCACTCGGCTTCCTCATCTCGTTGACATTCTTCTTCCAATTTGAGGCGATGTCAGTGAAACGATTCCTGCTGGAGTGGGTATCCGCTGGAAATGCGGACGCGGAACCTGCCGCATGGTATCCGTATCAATGGATGGGCCAGTTAATGTTCAGCTGGGTGACAGGCGCGGGCATCAAATGGGGAACGCTGCTGCTCGGCGGCAGCCTCGGTTCCGCGGGCATTGCAACGCTTATCGCGACGCAAATTTACACACGGGGATGGGAGAATCTCCGGCAAAGCGCACCGAAAAGAACCCGCACCTGGGGACGAACGAATGCCACTGCCACATTGCGATTTCCTATGATGCGCGGAAAAATACGCGCGCTGATGGGAAAGGACTTCATCGTCTTCATCAAGCACAGGGGCCGCTTTGTCGGGATTGCCATGCTCACGCTGTTTTTGGTGATGCACCTCGGCATCTTACTCGCGCAAGGCAACACCGGGGATACGAAGGATGCCGCTGTCTTCGGCATTCAGATTATGCTTTACAGCACGCTGATTACCTTTGGCTTGAGTTGCAACGGGTTTCGCGAGGAGGCGAAAACGTGGTGGCTGCTGAAAACCGCGCCTGTCACCCCCGAATTGGCATGGACGAGCAAATTCCTGACAGCCCTCCTCTTCGCGCTGATTTACGCTGAAGTCTGTCTGTTCATCGCTATGATGCTGCTCCAAACCCCGCGCGACGCGTGGGCATCGCTGCTACTGATACCCATTTTGACGCTCACCACGGTAACGGCGGTGAACACCGCAGTCGGCACATTACCGTGGATGGCGGAATTGCCAAACGCACGAAACCCGCTGTTGCGATTCTTCACCTACATATTCGCCATTCTTATTGATATGGTGCTTGTCATTGCACCGATGCTAGCATGGCATCTCGCGGGTGTGGCGTGGTTTGTCGGGATAATGGTGCTGTGTCTCGGCGGATTTGGCATCGCTTATAGATTAGGCGTGCGGAATCTCCGGAAGTTGTTGGCGGCACAAGCGTAACAGGAAAGACGCACAGGAAAAACGCAAAGGTTTCATGAATCTTCTATCAGTTCTGGTTAAATTGAACGGGCGAATAGAGGACAGGATAACGCAAAACTATGTTGATTGAATATGAAGGGATAACGCCAAAG
Organism: Candidatus Poribacteria bacterium; assembly: GCA_965242965.1. Classification (GTDB taxonomy): domain Bacteria; phylum Poribacteria; class WGA-4E; order WGA-4E; family WGA-3G; genus AGPOR5. The sequence goes on from OZ251518.1 coordinate 1,892,759, forward strand.
GTGCATGACTCTGTTTTCGTCGCGCCGGGTGCGATGCTCATCGGCGATGTGACGATTGGCGAAGAATCAAGCGTCTGGTTTAACTGCGTGCTCCGCGGCGATTTAGAGCCTATTCGCATTGGATGCCGCACCAACGTTCAGGACGGTGCCGTTATCCACATGGACAAAGAGATGCCCTGTCTCATCGGCGATGACGTTACCATCGGGCACGGTGCGATTCTCCACAGCTGCATCATCAGCAATGATGCACTTATTGGCATGGGCGCGATTCTACTGAGCGGTTCGGTGATTGGCGAGCGCGCCATTGTCGCCGCGGGCGCACTGGTGCGCGAAGGACAGGAAATTCCACCGGATGCCCTCGCGATGGGCGTGCCGGCGAAGGTTGTGCGCGAGGTAACGGCGGCTGAACTAGAACGCGTCCGAATCGGCAAGGATGACTATGTCTCACGCGCACGCCAGATGCAAAAAGCGCGTCTGTCGGATAAATAATGGACACGGGCGGCGCGAGACAGCCGTCCTTACACGCAGGAATGTGTGCGTAACTTGACAGGAGAAACTATGGCTAAAAAAACATGTTTGATGATTGGCGGTAGCGGCATGGCCGGCGGCTGGATAAACAATTGGACTCGCAATTTCAGCGACGAGGTGCAAATTGTCGGCGTGGCAGATGTCAATACCGACGTGTTAGCGGCACAAGGCGAAGCGTTAGGGTTGAGTCAATCGCAACTCTTCACCGATTTCAACGAGGCGTGCGCCACGGTGAAGGCGGACTTCTGTGGGGTTGCTACACCACCACAATTCCACAGCCCGGCTGCAATCGCCGCCATGGAAAACGGCATGCCGGTAATCTGCGAGAAACCCATCGCCGATACGCTGGATGCCGCCAAAGCGATGGTGCGCACCGCGCAGAAAACGGGGTTGCCGTGCGCGATTATCCAAAATTACCGATACGCCGATAACAAGCAGGAACTCGTTCGCATCCGAGACGAAGGCAGATTGGGACGACTCCAGCATATCGTCGGACGCTACGCCTGCGATTACCGCCGCTATCTCTCCTGGGGCAAAGCGTGGCGGCATGACATGGATTTCGGGCTGCTCTTTGAGGGCTCTGTGCATCACCTTGACATGCTACGCTTTCTCTCCGGTGGCGACTGCGAGACGCTCATCGGGTTCGGCTGGAATCCACCCTGGTCAAGTTTTCAGCACTACTCCAGCGGTTTCTACGTTATGCGGATGGACAACGGTGTCCACACCTCCTACGAGGGAAACAGTTCCGCCGCTGGCATCGTCAACTGCTGGAATCAGGAGTATTATCGCGCAGAGTTTGAGGAAGGTGCCGTTGAAATCGCGGGCGGAAACCAGATGACTCTCCATCGCGTCGGCGGCGAAACCGAAGTCTACGAGGCACCGGCGATTCCTTATTACGCGCATCAGCATCTGTTCCACGAATTCCTCAATTGGCTGGATGGCGGCGAACCTTCTGATACGCGGATTGAGGATAATATCAAAAGTTTCGTCCTCGTCATCGCCGCAATGGAGACAACGCTTGACGGGCAACCGAAGCACATCGCGGACTATTTGGGTGACTTGTCACTTTAACCAGATATCTGTTTGTCAGGGCGGATGGCTCTATCCGCCCACATTCTGGGAAAACCATGCACAACATACCCCCAGAACTGCCGCGCGTCCTTGAAGACATCCCCGAAGCCGAGCAGCGCGCCTTGCTTGAAAAGTTGGCACATTGGATTGTGCGGCGGCAACTCACCGCGCCTGCCATTCTCTTCTTGGAGACAGGGAAGCCGCTTAATTTTCTGGGCAGTCAACTGATGCTCGCCTTCAGTCCGTTTGTCCAAGCGTTCTTCAAAGGCGAACAATACCACAAATTGGCTCTCATCCTTGAAAAAGATGAAAATGTTGAGATGCTGATACAACTCATCGAAAAGGCATAGAAATTTTTGTTTAGAACGCACGCCGTTTTTTTCCCGTAGCGCGGGGACCTGTCCTCAGCGAGCGTTGGAGTGCGACGACGATGGCGAGGGAAACCCGCTCGCATGCGCGTATGGCATCCGAGGGCCCAAGCCCTACGATGAAGGGGCGGCGTGTTTTTTCACCGTAGCGCGGGGACAGGTCCCGCTACGTTGAGAGATTTAGGAAACACCCTAATCTAATTCCTATTGTTGCGCCTAAAGGAGAAAACCTATGGCAGTAGAACTCAGAATGCTTCAGATGGATCAGACGATGACGAAAGGGAAAATTGGGAAATGGCTCGTGAACGAAGGCGATACCGTTGCGGAAGGACAACCTTTGCTGGAAATTGAGACAGACAAAGTCGTCCACGAACAGGAATCCCCTGCCGATGGCGTTATCGCGCAACTGCTCGCGAGAGAGGGGAGCGATGTGCCTGTTAACGAGTTGCTCGCCATCATCGCCGCGCCGGGTGAGGAGGTGGCGCGCGTTGAGGTGGAAGCGCAATCAACCAGTGAAACGGAACAAATCGCGCCGCAGCGCGCGACATCGGACATCAAGGCTTCCCCAGCGGCGCGCCAACTTGCCGAAAAACTTGCAATTAAACTTGAAGAGGTAACAGCTTCCGGTCCCGGCGGCCGCATCTTGGAAAGCGATGTCCAGCGGTATATTGAACTGCGGGAGCCGGTGGTAGGCGAAAACCTTATTCCCGATGTTGCAAGCAAACCGTCTCGTCTCAAAGCATCCCCGCTAGCGCGGCGATTGGCGAAGGAGCACGGTATTGACTTGACAGCGGTTGTAGGTTCAGGACCGGATGGCAGAATCGTCCGGGACGATGTGTTGGAACGCAGGCATGAACGCCAGCCCGCGCCTGCATATACTGCACCGGAGACGGCCGAAGTCATTCCGATGAGCGGCATCCGCGGCATCATCGCAGAACGGATGACGATGAGCGTCCAGACAAACGCGAACGTTACGCTTCACACTGAAGTTGACGCGACAGAATTCGTGCAATTGCGCAGTCGTCTCAACGAAAAATTAGCGGCGCGCGACGTTACGCTTACCTACACAGACATGCTCGTCAAAGTCGTAGCGAATGCCTTGCGCGCGCACCCAAGGCTCAACGCGACGCTCACTGACGAGGGAATTCATCTCTTAACGGAAATCAACATCGGCGTAGCGGTTGCCCTAGCAGATGGGCTCGTCGTGCCGGTGATTCGCGAGGCCGATAGGCAGGGGTTATCCGCTATCTCGGCGCAGGTGAAAACGTTCGCCGAGAAGGCGCGTAACAATCAGCTAACTCCCAGTGAACTGCAGGGCGGCACTTTTACCCTCACGAACCTCGGCAACTTCGGGGTTGATGCTTTCACGCCGATTATCAATCCGCCGGAGTGCGCTATCCTCGGCGTAGGCAGAATTCTCAAGAAGCCGGTCGTCCAAAACGATGAAATCGTTGTTCGGAGCATGCTGACGCTGAGTTTGACATTTGACCATCGTGTCGTAGACGGCGCGCCTGCGGCGCAGTTCCTGCAGACTATAGGGGGTTATATCCAAGAACCGTATTTGCTGTTAGTTTAGGATTAGGCTAATTTGAGCTCCTCCAACACGACTGTCGCGTAACCGCCGGGAGGCAATGTAAACGCCAAACGTATCCCCGTATCAACCGCCGTCCCCTGATGGACTGTTACCGGCATCCGAAGTGGGCGGCGTGTTCCCGGCATCCGAATGCCGGCGACTTTACGGAATGATTCCAGTGTAACACCTTCGGTTGCAAGCACCGCCGCTTCCAACGCCTGCGCTGCACCTCTCGGTTTTTGCATCTTATATCCGAAGATTGGCCCCGAAGGACTAATCTCCAACGCGTCCGAGCGCGGTTGTTCAACTTCGGCATTTTCAACGAGGAAAGGCGCGCCGTTGCTATGCTTTATCGCGATGTCGCCATCAATGAGGTGTCCCAATTTGGGCGAACGTTGTTCCAAGACGCGGTTGAACAGATGCGCTTGATACGCCGATAAAAAGAGTTTACGCAGCCGATGCGGAATCGATGCCACCGCTTTCTCTGCCGAGTTGCGTTCCATTTCGCGTTGCACACGCTTTGCGATATCGCTCTCGGCAGTGACGAGGAAGTGCGCCGCTGTCTCCCATGCGCCTTGCACCAATGCTTTGCCGATAAGGTGCGAGTCGTTGTGATGCCCAAATCGCTGAGGTCCGAACCGATTAGGAACGCCTTCTTTTGCCAGACGTTCCATCATGATTTGCGTAGTTCTCAGCGTGTCCGGTGATACTTCGCGCGCCGTGATTTCAAACCGATTCCCGAGGAGATGCCCCACCCGTAATTTGTGCGGATGCGGCTTCGCCCACAAAATTTCGATGGCAGGCAGTTCTAACGCCAAGAGCATTTCAGGCGTGATGCCTTCTACGGACAAAACTTGGGTTGTCACTGCCCTCTTATCTTTTAGCCCGGCGTAACCGATGTCTCGCGCGTTGACATGCAACTCGCGCGCGATGCGGTGAATGGCTTCTAGCGTGCCCAGTTCTCGTTTCCTCACTGCAAAAAAGGTATGCGTGCCGGTCCCGGACGGTTCATAAAGCGGTAGTTCTTCAACGATGAAATCTTCAGGTTCTGTTTTAATCATTTTTGTTATTCGCGAGGCGTTCGGCAAACGGTACTGAGATAAAAAACCCATTTTACCAGGTCGACTTGACGTTGTCAAGTCTTACACGCGAGGCAAGGCGCGCCCGTAGGCGAGACCTCCCGGTCTCGATTTCTTCGGGTAGGCGAGACCTCCCGGTCTCAATTTTTCTGTTATAGGAAAACCCCCGGTCTCGGTTTTTTGTTGCAAAATGCAATAATTTGTGGTATACTTAAAAGGAGAAGGAGGCGAAAAAAATGGCTTACATAATTTGCGAACCGTGCGTTGACGTGATGGACACCGCCTGCGTTGACGTATGTCCGGTGGATTGCATCCACACCACCGAAGGGGAAAACCAACTCTATATCAATCCGGATGAATGCATCGACTGCGCGGCGTGCGAACCGGCGTGCCCTGTCGATGCGATAAAAATGCGAGATGAAGTCCCCAGCGAGTGGGAACCCTTTATCGCCATAAACGCTAAATTTTTTGAGACGTTCGTTAAACCCGAAACAGTGGCGGCCGCGTCAGGCGATTCTGGGACAACGAAGAAACAGAAAGAACAAGGGATTCCCGAAGAATTCGTGCTACTGCCGGAGGCACCCGCATCTTCGCTGCGTCCGCCGTTTGGATTGTTGGCGATGCTCGGGCAGCCTATCCTCGGTGCTTTCTCCGCGTCGTTTAAGCGTCGGCTTGAAGAGATGGCAGGCAACACGCGCACTTTCAGTGCCGCCATTTCAACCGGCATTAATAGTCTCGTCAACCTGATGCTCTATCCGCTTGTGCTGTTCCTTATCGGTGTGCAGTGGCGCGGCATCAGTCTTTTCAGTAGTGAAGGCAATCTGATGATATTCCTGGGGATAATCGCAGCCATCGGCGAGGGAATGTATCGGTTTAAGGACGAACTGATTTCCGATGCCGATGAGGAACAACCGCGTTATGGTGCGGCGTTCTACGGTTGGATAGCTTCCCTCTTCGCGACACCGCTATTGGCACTTTTGCGTCCCGCGCTAGTCGTTGAGCCGAACGTGCCTCGCACAACGCTACCCGGTGCAGTGTTAACCGCCGGCGAAATCTACGCCGATGATGTCCGCGAACGCTATAGACGTTACGGCATGGTAAACCGCATTACTGAAGCAGCAGATTACTACCAGGTCGAAATTGAATTTCCGCGGTGGGTGCCGAATTCTGTCGCCAAAAAAGAGCATGAACTCCCCGACAGAATGCCGGACTATGCCTATGAAATTCATCTCAGCGCGCCCTATTTTCCTAATGACGAACCTACGGCAGAGAGCGTTCTCACCGTTCAGACGCAGCTGGATGACCCGAGGTTTGCGTCTGTCGTCGGCCGCACGAGTTCGTTTCCGAACGGCTTCACGAATACTCTGCCTATCCCGGGGCAACCTGAAGATTTCCATGCAACGTATCGGGATAAGGTGCTGACGATTATCCTTTCCAAAACCGGAAAATGTGAATCCCTTGGGCTTGAACCGACGGTTCACTATGCGAAGTTGAAAGGTTAGTTGAGGATGTTTCATAACTCCGTTTCGGTAGTTATCCCCTCCTTGGAGGACGGGCGAATACCGAGCCCTCTTGGCAGGAGAGACCTCGGGTCTCGATTTTTTCGTAGGGTTTTTCTCCGTCCGTAGCGCGGGGGTCTGTCCCCCGCGAGCCCCATCGTCAAGCGGTGGCGTTTTAGGTCCTTTAGGACCTAAGAGAACAAAAGACGTTTTTTCGTTCTCCCCTCTGTAGTTTGTGATCGCCTGATCACAAACAGGTCAGGATTAGGCGATCCTGACCTACAGAGCTTGGCGCGCAAACAATACGGTGCCCTCGGCAGAAATGGTATTTCAACAATATGCCCGATAAAGAGACGCTTATTGCCTGGGATAAACGCTATCTCTGGCACCCCTTCACGCAGATGAGTGATTGGCAACAGGATACACCTGTCATCATCGCGCGCGGGGAGGGGTGCTACCTGATTGACATTGACGGTAACCGTTACCTAGACGGCACCGCCTCAATGTGGACGAATGTCCACGGACACAATCATCCGGCACTTAATGCCGCTATCAAGGCGCAGGTAGACAACATCGCGCACAGCACGCTGCTCGGATATAGCAATATCCCCGCGATTCGACTCGCGAAAAAGTTGGTGGAACTCACGCCGCCGGAGCTCAACAAAGTCTTCTACTCCGACAACGGTTCCACCGCCGTTGAAGTCGCGCTGAAGATGGCGTATCAATATTGGCAGCACAAGGGACAACCGCAACGTAAGAAGTTTGTCCACCTAGATAAGGCATATCACGGAGATACAATAGGCGCGATGAGTGTCGGCGGTATTGAGAGTTTTCATGAGACTTTCAGTTCGCTTCTTTTTGAGGGCATTCGTGTGCCTGCGCCAGAAAGTGCGCGGTTGGAGACAGTGCCTCCCTGTAAGCGTGCTTGGGAACCGCGTCCTACAAAAACACGCTGTCTCAATGAGATAGAACGCGTCCTCACCGAACATGCCACAGAAATTGCAGGCATCATCGTGGAGCCGCTTATCCAAGGCGCGGGTGGTATGCGCGTCGCGCCGGAAGGCTTGCTGAAAGGCATCGCGACGCTGGCGCGGCAACATGAGACGCTGCTCATCGTTGATGAGGTGATGACGGGGTTTGGGCGCACCGGCAAAATGTGGGCTTGCGAACACGAAGATGTTAGTCCATCTCTGCTCTGCACAGCGAAGGGGTTAGCAGCCGGCTACCTCCCCCTCGCGGCGACGTTAACCACCGATGAAATCTATAACGCCTTCCTCGGCGAATACGGCGAACTCAAAACCTTTTTTCATGGCCATACCTTCACGGGGAATCCGCTGGCGTGCGCTGTCGCCTTGGAAAACATCGCTATCTTTGAGCGCGAAGAGCTCCTCACTCGCCTCCAAACAACTATCAGCCACTTTCAAAGGCGGCTGCAAGAATTCTATCAACTGGCGCACGTTGGAGAGGTGCGGGTTTGCGGGTTAGCTGCCGGTGTTGAACTCATAAAAAACGCGGATACCCATGAGCCTTATCCGCTAGAAGACAAGATAGGTATCCGCGTTTGCGAGGCGGTTCTCGCGCGTGGGGTGATACTTCGGCCGCTCGTCAATACGATTGTTTTGATGCCGCCGTTGCAGATTTCGCTTTCGGAACTAGATGTCCTTTTGGATATTACCTACCAGGCGATTGCTGACGTGACGAGTTTTTAGAGCTGGGTTAGGTTGGCTATGGGTGAGCGGCATTTGTTAAGTGGCAGCGGCAGTTTTGTTACCGTAGGGCGGGGGCCTGTCCCCCGCCATGCCGCGAGCACTCCAACGCCTCGCGAGGGACAGGCCCTCGCGCGACGGTGAAACGGCGGTTTGCGTTATTCCCTTCTGTAGTTTGTGATCGCCTGATCGCAAACAGGTCAGGATCAGGCGATCCTGAACTACAGAGGAGCTCAACGCCTCGCGAGGGACAGGCCCTCGCACTACGGTGGCAGCGGCGGTTTTGTTACCGTAGGGCGGGGGACAGGCCCCCGCCATGCCGCGCACGACGCTGCAGCAGACGCTTATCCTGAAAATCGTGATAATCGTGTAAATCCTGCTTCAGACTTGGACGCTCGCGAGGGACAGGCCCTCGCGCTACGGTGCCGCGGCGGTTTTCGGTATTCCCTTCTGTAGTTTGCGATCGCCTGATCGCACAGGTCAGGATCAGGCGATCCTGACCTACAGAGAAGGAGCTCAACGCCTCGCGAGGGACAGGCCCTCGCGCTACGGTGAAGGGGCAGTTTTGTTACCGTAGGGCGGGGGCCTGTCCCCCGCCATGCCGCGCGCGACGCTGCAGCCGACTCTTATCCTGAAAATCGTGATAATCCTGGAAATCCTGCTTCAGACACTTGAACGCTCGCGAGGGACAGGCCCTCGCGCTACGGACGAAGGGGCGGTTTTCGTTTCGATCGGTGCCTCGCGAGGGACAGGCCCTCGCGCTACGGTAACAAAGCGGTTTGCGGTTAGAGCGGGCCCGAACTAAAACAAAAACCGATACATCGGCAAATCTACCGTAATCCCAATCAGACTCCAGACGCTACCAACGATGAACTCTCCCAAAATCAAACCCAGAAACAGCGGGATAAGTTTCCGATGCAGGCTCACGCCGCCATGACGGAGGATAAGCCACTTCAATGCCGAACTCACTAAAATCGAAAACCAAAAGACATTCATCGACCAGCTGCTGGAAATCGCAAAACCCGCCGGATGGAACGGCCACCAAAACAACTGCATCCGCATCGTCATCAGCAAACAGGTAATCGCGAACCCGATGCACATCGCAATAATCGCCGGCACATCCGGTGCCTTCGGCGAGACAAGCCAACTCTGCAGCCGATTAAACGGCCGCCCCGCAAACCAATCTCGCGCGCCTTCGATGTAGGAGATATGGTAGAACGCCCAAAACGAGGCGAACGTGCCGATGACTATCGCGATGCACATCGCTATCATCAAACGCCGATTGGAGATGCTTGTCCGTTCCGCGAGTTTAAACCCTTCCAAGATATGCGGCATCGGATGCCCACGGTAGGCGCGGTTAAAAAAGAAGAGGTAGGCAAACATCGTCAAATTCTGCGGACCGAGGATACGCGTGCCGAAAATGCGAGGCATCATCTCATCAGGTCCGATGAAATGCAAATCGTGGACAGGCGAACCGAGCTCCGCACGCATCCGCGTCACCGCCGTCGAAATCGCATAGTAAATGCCGAAAAATACCAGAATCACCCACACCGACATCCCCGCCATTTTACAGAAAATGACGATAAAAAGCAGACTCGCGAGAAGCCCAAGCACGGTGACGCGATAGGACATCGGCTCATCTGAATCGTCAACGTGCTGGACGTTCCTAAAGATTTTCCGGCCCACCTGCGCGAGATGTTTGCGCGTCGCAATAATCGCGATGACGAACAAGCCAAGATACGCACCGAACGACTGCTCATCGGTGAACGGAAAATTCGGCATGCCGCGCACGCCTAACGCATCCCCGAAAACGCGCTCCGCCTTCCAAAACAGATAGAAAAACCAGCACGAAAACGATAAATCCAGCGGAATAAAAAATGCGATGCCGACAGCGAACGGAAACACGGCGATGGGTGTCCAACCTATCGCACTCCACGGTTTCTGCGTGAAGAAGGGACGAAGATCGTAAAGTCTCCCCCCTAAACTCGGAACGGTAGGATAGAGATGATGCAAGCCGTTCAGAATGTCAATCGCACCGGCTATCCCGAACCCCAACCACATCATCTTGTTTGTCAACAGATTTGACCGGCTCTGGCTAGTCAATTCCAGCGGCAGTTGGATAATCGGATAACTCAACTTTTCATGCTCTGTCCACTGCTTGCGGACGAGACTATTGATGCACACCATCAGGAACACCATCGCGCACAGAAAACCACCCCACGCCGCCGTTGTCGTCAGCCATCCTTCTATCACTTCCCATTGATAAAAACTTGTCTCGCCGCGGTAATACTCTGTCAGAAAGGCGCGCTCCTTCACCGCCATCCAATCCGGAATATACCGATGGAACAAATCTGCCCAATCGTTTTCGGGTGTCGCGTACCAGAACGCATACGGAATCATCGGAATCAAGACGCGCAGAACGTCATGTCCCGCTAGGGAAGAGGCGATGGCTAACATGACGTAGATAGTCAGCAATTCTCCCTGCCGTAATCCATAGGCGCGCCCGCCTTTTGGCGATAACCACGTCAAAAACAGATTCGCACCTGTTAAAACAAAAACGCAGAAAATAACGTTGAAATAGAGCGAAACGGTCGTCGGGAACCCTTGTCCCGCCGAATCCAGAATCCAATAGACGTTCGGGATAACGAGAGCGGTGCCGATGAGGATGGCGCGCCAAGTCGCACCAAAATTTTGTTGTGATGAAGTGTTTCTCAATTGTCGATCTCCCCGGTCACCTTCAACGTCTCCGCTAACGCCGCAAGCACCTGCCGATATTGACGAATATCCGCATGCGTCAACGCCTCTCCCCGCCGATCTCGCAGCCACTTTTCGCAAGGTTGATACGCGCCTATCTCAAACTCCCAAACCGCCGATGGCACATCCGAGAAATACTGCGTCCGATTTATCCAGACATGTCCATCGCGGTATTGCACGCGCCCGACGACGCTATCGCCTTCACCCTCAAATCTCGATGTCGCACCCGGCATGTCACGCCTGCCGAGATGCACGTCCATTAACGTATGTCCAAACCTCGCGAGTTTTTGGAACTGCGCCAGATCTGTCGGCAGCGGGATACGCGGAAAGTCGTATTTCAAAAATTCGGCATACCGTTCTCGGTAAGCAGGACTGTGCAAAACAGCGTAGATCCAAGCGAGGATGTCCTCCGGGGAGATGCCCTGGGGGATGCCGAATGACTCGGTTTGCGGCAAGGCCAATCTCTCCGCAAGTGCTTTAAGAAAAGCAGGCGTTAAATTGAGCACCCGTTCTCTTGACAATTCCAACTCTTCCGGATGTGGATAAAGATAGAGCGGGAAGATATAGCTGGATTCACTCGGTTTATTTGAAAGATAACACTGATCCGCAATCTTGTCGGTTACCAAAGCATGTTGCCAGGTAGGAATTGTGACAATACGACACGTGCAAAGCGCGAGGTTCTCCCCGGCGAGCAGATGGTGCATAATTCTGCGGGCAGGCGTGCTATAAAACCCGCGCGACTGCCCCGTGTAGTAAGTGAAACGGGGATCAAACGCGCGATAGTTTGCCTGGACGACATACTCGTCTTTCGGGGAATAATGAGTGACAGAATATCCTTCGTTGGCTTCGCAATGCGCGCGGAGGTCTGCTTGTGCCCAATTCACCCGCCAATCGCGTCCATCCTTGCCCAAGTTATATCTGCCGCGTGCTTCGTCCTCTGAAAGGGATGCAAAGTCGGTTACCGTATGACGAACGGCTTCCTCGGTGCGATGCATGGTTAACTTATCCCGCGCGGTTATGAACCCAACCGAGCGTTCTTGAAAGATGTCGGTGACGCTCCAGCCGTTCTCATATTCCGCTTTGTGTTCGGTGTTTTGCGGCACGAAGAGATAAAACGGCGAAGAAGGATGGAGTTCCTCCCAATCGGTGTTCAGGACATCCGATGCCGACAGCGCACGATACTTTTCCTCCCGGCTCCCCCACATATCGGCGTAATAGACTTTCGCAGGTGCCGGATTGTCCCGCTCTTTCACGCACAGCAAGATAGATACGCCTTGCTGGATGTCAAAGACGTTTTCGTTGCTTTGGCCATCAGGCACAGGCTCTGTCCTTCTGCTGTTGCCGTGCAGATTGAGAAGGTAAATGGCGTTGAAACTGTTGATCAAGCTATACCGCATGCCGCGTAGGACAAGCCCATCAAGGAAACTGTTGTTCACAACGTAACCGATAGCACCTTCGCCATTTTTGTGAACGCGCCACTGTGCCCACCGGATAAACTTGACATAGTCGCTCTGAAGCACCGTGGCACTTCTTTCCCTCATCGGTTTTCCATCCACGGATTTATAGTCCTCAATGAGCGAACCAATAAAGGTGAATTTGCCGGTGCTATCGCGACTCGGATTGGCAGAATTATAGGTGTAGGGGGGATTGCCGACGATGACAAGCAGCGGCACATCGCGTTTGACAGAAACCGCCGCGTTCGCCTCATCGGTGAGGAATTCGGCGAAGATATGTCCCTCGCGTTCGATCGGTTCCTCCAGCGTATTCGTGAGGTAAATGTGAATGCGTTCGGTATCCGTCCTCTGTCCATGCGCTTGTAGGAAGCGGCTCAGGTTCAGATGCGCAATCGTATAGGGCGCGACGAGCAGCTCAAACCCGAAGAGTCGCTCAGCCAGGGAGGTGTTGACATACGGTGCCCACGCCGCAGTGCCATCGGTTTCAATGACGTGTTGGCGGATGTGGTTGAGGACTTCCATGAGAAACCCGCCGGTGCCGGTTGCAGGATCGAGGATGAGCGTCTCGTTATCGGCGAGGCCGTCGGGTTTTCGCAACGCCGTTTTGAGGAGTGCATCGACGGACCTAACGATATAGGAGATAACGGGTTGCGGCGTGTAGTAGACCCCTCTGTCAACGCGTCGCCCCGGGTCATACGCAGCGAGAAATGTTTCGTAGAAATGAATCACCGGGTCTTCGGCGTGAGTGCGTGCGTCGAAGGCGGTGCGGAGCATTTCGGTGGAGACGCTGCGCAGGAGCGTGGCAATTTCGTCTAAAACCCATCCGATGCTGTCATCGAGTTCTGGCGATGCGACTTGGTGGAAAAGTCGGCGCAGGAACGGGTTTGAACGCGGGAGTGTAGCGGCGGCGGTGCTGCGCGAGAAGTTAGTTGCATTCGGGAGTGTGTATCGCGCCGCGAACATACCGTAGGCGAGGGTTTGCGCATACATATCGGCGAAATCGGCGGGAGTGAGCGTGGCGAGGAGATGTTCGCGAAACGTTTCAAACATGCGGAAGAGGGGGGTTTCTTCGTCGGCGATGGCGGTTGCGATTTGGGTTTGAAGTTCGCGTGTGCGCCGTGCGAAGTGCATTGCGAGGACTTCGGGGGTTGTGATGTTCAGCGCGCCTGCGTTGAAAAATCGGTTGAGGAGGGTTTCCAGCGCGTGCACCTCTTCGGGTAGGAGGGACATCCCTGTCCCGATGTCTTCAGATAAACTCGCCGTTGCGCGCAATTCGCCTTCGGTATAGAGACGAAATTCAACGAAATTGGTGAGGACAAAATTATCCAGATTTTCGATGAACCGCGCATTCTGTTCGCGCGCGTGCCCGGTGAGTGCATTCAAGTCTGTGCCGAATTTCTCCGCTTCGATGTAGCCGATGGGGAGTTGTCCTTCCTCCGTGGCGATGAAATCCGGTCTGCCGATGTCAAGTTGGCGCGGTTCGTGCGTCAATGTGATGGCATGTCCTAGGCAGGCCGCGCTCTGTTCCAGGAATGCGCTCAGGTGCCGATGGAAAGAGAGTTCATCGGTTGCGGTGGTATTCGCGCGCGTCTCTAAGAGTTCTCGTAGATAGGTGTTGCAGAGGTGTTGAAATTGCATATTTGTTTTATTGTCCGTTTTTCCCGTAGCGCGGGGGCTGTTTCCCCGCGAGCGTTTCGGTTACCGTAGCGCGGGGGCCTGTCCCCCGCGATCGTTCCTTTCACCGTAGCGCGGGGGCCTGTCCCGCCGTGCGTTTTGCTGCCAGACTGCATCACCTCTGTAGTTCAGGATCGCCTGATCCTGACCCGTTCGGGAGCAGGCGATCCCGAACTACAGAGTGGGCTTGCCATTCCCCGGCACGGCGAGGGAAACCCGCTCGGATGCGCGTGTGGCATCCGAGGGCCCAAGCCCTACGGATTGCGCGGGCGGTTTTGTTTTCCCCGCGAACGTTCCTAAATTTTACGTTAAATTTACCACAAAAACGCGCGTCTGTCAAATTTTTCTTGCGATTTTCCGCGAAGCAGGGTATAATTATGAGAAATCGCGAGACCTTCTCACCTCTGTAGTTCAGGATCGCCTGATCCTGACCCGTTCGGGAGCAGGTGCTCCCGAACTACAGTGGGCCCGATGCCTGCCTGCCAAGGCGGGATAAATACCGAACATGAGAGATCGCGAGGGACAGGCCCTCGCGCTACGGTGTAGGAGAGACCTCCTGGTCTCGATGCACAGCGAGGGACAGGCCCTCGCACTACGATTATCTGGAATTCGCGAGGGACAGGCCCTCGCGCTACGGTGTAGGAGAGACCTCCTGGTCTCGATGCACCCCCGTAGGTTCGCGAGGGACAGGCCCTCGCGCTACGGTGTAGGAGAGACCTCCTGGTCTCGATGCACAGCGAGGGACAGGCCCTCGCACTACGATTAAGACAGATAGAGAGGACAAAACCATGGATACAACATCGGCAGTTTTTACACCTGCACATAAAGAGTTCGTTGAAAACAACGGCTATCTCCTGATTAAAAACGCTTTGCCGCCGGATGTCGTGGCGGAAATCAATGATGCCGTTGACGAGGTTTACGAAAAAGAAGAAGCCGCCGGCCGACTTGAATCCGGCGGGAAACTGAACCTCCGCAACTGCATCACGCATCACGAGGCGTTTCTGCAACTGCTGGACTGGGAGAAAACAGTACCGCTGGCTTACGGCGTGCTGAATTGGAACGTTCAGATGATCACCTCGCATCTCATCGTGCTTCCTTCCGGTGAGGAACCGCCGCCGAAGGTGAAGAACCGCATCGGTTTGCATCGCGACGGTGGCACATCGTATCGAGAGATGCAGGAACCGCACCCGCGGATTATGCTGAAAATCGCCTACGCTATCAGCGATCAGTCAGACCCGGCCTCGGGTGCCACGGTCATCGTGCCGGGCAGTAACCGCCTCTCCGGCAGACCGGCGACAGACCCGGGGACCGGCTGGGCTCGCGGCGCGATTTCGATGAATATCAACGCCGGTGATGCGTTTCTCTTTGAGCAACGCACATGGCACGGCATCGGACATAACTGGTCTGGGATACCCCGGAAGACTATCTTCATGGGATACGCCTACCGCTGGGTGAAGCCGATGGATTATATCACGATGCCGGATACCCTGGTGGAGAAGTGCAATCCGATTCAGAAGCAGCTCATCGGTGTTGTCAGTGATCCGCTGAGTTATTATCTGCCGCAAGATAAGGATGTGCCGTTGAAGGCGGTGCTTGATGCAGATTGATCGGGGCATTGCGCGCCAGGCCCTGTAGTTCAGGATCGCCTGATCCTGACCCGTTCGGGAGCGGGCGCTCCCGAACTACAGAGTCGGAAACACACATCGTGACGATGGAGATCGCGAGGGACAGGCCCTCGCGCTACGGTGAAAAAAACGCCATCCCCGCATCGTAGGGCTTGGGCCCTCGGATGCCACACGCGCATGCGAGCGGGTTTCCCTCGCCATGCCGCGCGCAAGCCAACGCTCGCGAGGGACAGGCCCTCGCGCTACGATTAAAAAACGCCACCCGCGCATCGTAGGGCGAGGGACAGGCCCTCGCCATGCCTCACGCAATCCAACGATGGCGAGGGACAGGCCCTCGCGCTACGGTGAAACGGCGGTGTGCGTCTTGACCGGGGCCTCGCGAGGGACAGGCCCTCGCGCTACGGTGACGTGGCGGTTTTCGTCTCGACCGGGGCATTGCGAGCTTCTGTAGGTTGCGATCGCCTGATCGCAACCAGCCCTCGCGCTACGGTGACGTGGCGGTTTTCTCCTTACTCTAATTCCGATTTGAGGGACAGACTATAATCCAACAACGCGTTCGCATACGGCATGTTGTGGAGCCCATACCCACTATCGCCTTTTACCATGTCGTAGTTGAGTTTGGCATCCTGATACGCCTGCGAAGTTTTGTCCGTGGCGTTCTCTAACATCGCTTTGACTGCCTGCATCTTCGCCTCAATTTCAGCGCGGTATATCGGGAGTTTCACCGACATATCGTTATCAACAGAATCATGACAGCCAGAGGTGCTACACACCGACATGTCGGCGATGAACGTATGTCCTCCGTGCTGCGCGACTGTCATCGGTTCTTCTTTCGCCATGTGGCAGTGGACGCACCGTTTTTTCATTGCGCGCACGTGCGGCGATGGCATCCGTTTCACGCCTGCTCCCTCGCGCCCGAGGAACATCTCCGATTGCGATTGATGCACCGTGCCGGCACCGGCGCAGCCGCAGTCCATCTTATGGCACGTAACGCACAACTTTTTCGCAGGCTTTACCAAGAGATGTTCTTCTTTGCTGGTATGCGAATGGCAAGAAGAGCAGGCGACTGCGTTCACCGCGGTCTCTAGGTTATACGTATGCCCCGGATACACCCTATCCACGAAAACCTCGTAACCTGACGAGTGGCAACTCAGACAAGAACGGACGACCGGGTAAGGACCGGCGTGTAGGTTGACGAGTGCCTTGGCATGTCCCGCTTGTGCCCATTCCTGATACGCCGGTTCGTTTCCGTGGCACTTGTTGCAGCCTTCCGCGAACGGCGTGTGCGTTTCGGTGGTATCTGTCGCTTCGTTTGCCCGAAGGTTTGCGAGCAGCAAGAGCGTCAGCATGCCCATCAGCAGCGATATGCAGAAAAATAAGAGTCCCTGTTTTGGGTATTTCATTGTCTCCTCGTGAAATGTATTGTGGATTTTTATGGATAGGATATACGATTTTGCAAATTCTGTCAAGGAGAAAAGGAATTGTTTTCAGAACGATTTCGTTTTCGATTTGATGTTTTCCCGGTAGGAGGGACATCCTTGTCCCGATACGGTGTGCATCGAGACCGGGAGGTCTCTCCTACCCGAAGAAATCGAGACCGGGAGGTCTCTCCTACCGGGGACATTGAACGTTTGACATTTTCCCGAAAATGTTGTAAACTAATTGCAATAAACAGAGAAGACTTTTCTGAAACCGAAGTTCAGGAGATGAGAGCATGATGCAGCAAGACATTCAATCTGCACCCACACTTGACTATCCCGAATCGGATGGGAAACCTATGGCTGAAACAGATTTACATCGCGATTTAATGAACGATTCCATTGAGACGTTGAAAGAGTATTTCGCCGCCGCGCCGAATGTCTATGTCTCCGGCAATCTTTTCGTCTATTACCCCGATGGTGCAGAGACGAGGGTAGTCGCGCCGGATGTTTTCGTGATTTACGGTGTCTCCAAAAAACAGCGGCGGATTTATGTCGTGGAGCGCGAAGGCCGCACGCCGGATTTTGTGCTAGAGATTGGGAGTCTCGGCACGTATCGGCAAGACAGGAACAAAAAGAAGGACATCTACGCGACCTTGCTCGGCGTGAAAGAGTATTATCTCTATGTCCCTTACGGTGTAGTCGAGAAACCGCTGATAGGGTATCGGCTCGTTGGCGGTGCGTATGAAGAGATGGAGCTCGTGGACGGCCGGCTAAAATCCGCGGTTTTAGGGTTGGAGCTGGGAGAGCGTCCAGAGGGGTTGCGTTTTTACGATGCGCGGCAGCAGCGATGGCTGCAGCCGCCGAGTGAGCGCACGTTAGCAGCGGAGGCGCGGGCAGTGGATGCAGTGAATCGCGCCGAGACTGCCCTTGTGCGCGCTAACAGTGCCGAGTCACGCGCTGACATTGCCGAGGTACGCGCCGAAAATGCCGAAGCAAAACTCGCGGCGGCTTTAGCAGAACTTGAACGAATCAGGAGGAATTAGATATGGCTCAAAATCTCTTTAACGGCAAAAACATGGACGGTTGGCTCGCCAGAGGCGGGGCACCTGAACACGCATGGGCAGCGGCTGGCGACATCGCGCTCCATCCGAACGATGCAAAGTTGTTAGTGCCTACCAGTGGTGAAGGCATCTTTTACAACGGCACCACCGGCCGCACCGCCGACATCTACACCGAAACCGAACACGGCGATTGCGAACTGCGTGTGGAATTCATGGTGCCGCAAGGTTCCAATTCCGGCGTTTATCTCATGGGGAGATATGAAATCCAAATTTTGGACAGCTGGGGTGAGACAGAACTCCGCTACGGTAGTTGCGGCGGGGTCTATTGCCGCTGGCTTGACGAGAAACCGGTAGATGGCGTGCCGCCTCGCGTTAATGCGAGCAAACCGCCCGGTGAGTGGCAGCGTTATGATATTACCTTTCGCGCGCCGCGATTCGATGCATCGGGTAATAAGACTGTCAATGCCACGTTTGTCAAGGTGGTGTGGAACGGTGAGGTGATTCATGAGAACGTTGAGGTGGCGGGTTGCACGCGCGGCGCAATGTTCCCTGAAGAGGCATCCTCGGGTCCGCTGATGTTGCAAGGGGACCACGGGCCCGTGGCATATCGCAACGTTATCCTGAAACCGATTTCTTAAAGGGCGCGCTTTAGGATTGGTGTAAAATGTGATAAGTTGCCACGGCAAGCGCAACATGCACATTCAACGAACGTCCCTTGCCATACATCGGCAGGTAAATTGCAGCATCGCACGCCTCAAGCGTCCGCCGAGAAACGCCACGGTATTCATTGCCGACGATTAAGCAGACCTTTTCAGGATACGTGACGGTGTGATACGGCACCGCCTCCGATGTCACCTCTAGCGCGTACCCGGCATAGCCTTGTCTCTTGTAGGTTTCAATTGCGTCAGCGGCATGTTTAGTGGTGTGCCACTTGACTCGGCGGTGCGCGCCGCGGCCAACACCGGCGATTGTCGGATGCGGCGGTGTCGCGCTGATGCCGGTTAACACGATTTCTTTAACGCCGCACGCATCGGCAATCCGGAAGCACGCGCCGACGTTCACCGGGTCCTCCACGTCTTGAAGGATAAAAGTGAACGCAACCGATGGATAGCGCGCTTGTTTCAGGAAGTGTTTGAGTTCTTTGTCGCGGAGTTGTTTCATATCGCAATCTAACTCCTTCGGGGAAAAAACGAAAAAAATGAAAAAACTAAAACTTGGTATTATCGGCGCAGGCGGCATCGTCTGCAGGATGCACTTGCCCGACTTGGTGCAAGGCACCGATTTCGAGGTATCTGTTATCGGCGGTCGGCGCGAGCACCGCCTCAAACATCAGTGTGAACACTTCGATATTCCGCGCTGGACGCAGGATTACGATGCCATCATCGCGGATGACTCGCTGGATGCAATTCTCGTTGGCACGCCGCACCCGTTGCACGTCTCGTGGGGTGTCAAAGCATTGGCGGCAGGCAAACACGTCTTGATGCAAAAACCGCTCTGTGGTGAGATGGCGGAGGCGAATCAGTTTGTCGCCGCAGCAGAGGCGAGTGGGAAAACGGTGATGTGTCTCCCGCATTTCAACGCCGCGATTTACAAAATCCGGCAGCTCATCGCCGAAAACGCAATCGGCAGAGTATCCGGCGCGAGGATGCGGAGTAGCCACGGCGGGCCAGAGATTTACTACGCCGAAATTCGCGATATCTTCGGGGAGACAGGGGACGATTTGTGGTTCTTTGACGCGAAGCAGGCGAGCGTCGGCGCACTCTTTGACATGGGGGTTTACGCCGTATCCGGGCTCGTCGCGATGCTTGGCACGTTTAAACGCGTCACCGGGTTTGTCTCAACCTTTGATAAACCGACAGCATTGGAGGATGTTGCTACCCTCGTGTTAGAAATGGCATCCGGCGGGATTGTCACCGCCGAGACAAGTTGGTGCGATCCGGCCCGCACCGGCGAGGCGAGCGTCCACGGCACCGCCGGCAAATTCACGATGCCCGGCAAAGACGGCGCGACGCTCAGTCAGTGGACACCTACCTCCTACACGCGTGAACACGCACCCGTTGATGTCAAGTCGATTGATTGTTCGGACACCGCGCCGAGTGGGATGCACACACATTTCGCCGAATGCATCCGCGAAGGCACACAACCGCCGCTCTCCAACGTTTATACGGCGCGGCACGTCACCGAAATTCTCCTCGCAGGCCTTGAATCATCTGAAAAGGGCCAGGCGATAACGCTCACGACGCAGGCTGATAAATAGGAGAGCCGCGGTAGGTGTGCTTACCGGGCAGCCAAATTCGTATTTGAGGATATCCTTCGCATCCATCAATATTTGGCCCGGACTCACCGTAGCGCGGGGGCCTGTCCCCCGCGAGCGTTGGAGTACACCGACAATGGCGAGGGACAGGCCCTCGCCCTACGGTAAGACGGGCCGTTTTTTTCGTAGCGCGGGGGCCTGTCCCCCGCGATCGTTTCATCACGAGGTGCGTCTAGGTCCTTTAGGACCTGAAGAGACGTTTTTTCTCGTGCGGACGATGGCGAGGGACAGGCCCTCGCCCTACGGTGAAAGGGAGACGGCCTTATCACCGTAGCGCGGGGGCCTGTCCCCCGCGAGC
Source organism: Candidatus Poribacteria bacterium (assembly GCA_965242965.1). Lineage (GTDB taxonomy): Bacteria > Poribacteria > WGA-4E > WGA-4E > WGA-3G > AGPOR5. The sequence continues at coordinate 1,913,184 of OZ251518.1, forward strand.
GTCTTCGCATCCATCAACTCATTCCTGCCAACTTTCCCCTTTTATTTTCTTAATGAAATGTGCCTTTATGATAGCGTAACGCGCTAAAAAATGAAAGAAAAATTAAAAAAGTTGACATCCGTGGCGAATTTCATATATAATATATCTATGGAAACTCAAAACCTTATTTTACCAACGATTGATTGGACATCGCCGCACAACCGGTTTGACCTGGCGGTTAAACAACCTGCGCGCAATTTCCCAGACCAGGTGCTCCGCTTCCTTATGGGCAGAGACGACATTGAATTCCTGGAACACCTCCAGATCGATTTTCCGACGGTGGAGGTGCGTTACATGGATACGCTGATAAAAGTGCGGATTGGTGGCGAACCCTCGCTAATCCATTGCGAGTACCAATTGGACGATAGTTCACCGGTGCCGATAGTTCAGCGCAACGTCGGCTACTTTGGACGGTGTTTTGAAGTCCACGGCCTGCCGATATACTCGCATGTCATTTACATGCGCCCAACTGCAGGATTGAAAGACCCGGGCGGTTATCAACAAAACATACCGGGATACCGTTTCCTGTTTGAATACAAAGTCATCCGCCTGAGCGAATTGGAGGGAGAGGCACTGATGCAAACCCCCCAGGCGGGGTTAATGCCGTTTGCACCGTTGATGAAGCCGCCAGTAGGGATGGACTCCGTTGAGTGGATGCGTCGCTGTGTGCAGACGACACAAGAACTCCAACTTGAAGCACCCACGAAAGGGAATGTGCTCGTGACAATGGGGTTTCTGGGGAACGTTCTCCACTCCCCGGAGACTCTTAACGCTATTATGCCGAGGGCCCTCATGCAAGAATCAACCTATTATCACTACCTGACGAAGGAAATCCGACAGGAAAGCCTTGAACAAGGCATCCAACAAGGCCGCGAGGAAGGCCGCGAGGAAGGCCGCGAGGAAGGCCGCGAAGAAGGACGCGAAGAAGGACGCGAAGAAGGACGCGAAGAAGGACGCGAAGAAGGTGAAAGGATGGCGACGCTCAACTTGCTGCTCAGACTCCTTGAAAACCGCTTTGAACCCGAAGCCGCGCACACGTTACAGCCGTTCTTGGAAACTATTGAAGACTCCGGCCGGCTGGCGCGGTTAGCTCTCACTGCAGCGGATGCACCCAACCTGCAGACGTTCGTGAAGCATCTGGCGGGATAAGTCTCCACCGCCGCGACACTAATCCGCCGTTACTGTAGAATCGGGCGAGGGACAGCCCCTCACCACGCCCACACTCTGTTGGAGTTCCAACGCCATTATGCCGAGGGCATTCATGCAAGAATTAACCTATTATCACTACCTGATGAAGGAAAGCTATGAAAAAGGATTCCGAGAAGGATTCCGAGAAGGATTCCAACAGGGCCTCAAGGAAGGTGAAAGGATCGGGACGCTCAACGTGCTGCTCAAACTCCTCGAAATCCGCTTTGAACCCGAGGCCGCGCATACGTTACAGCCGTTCTTGGAAACTATTGAAGACCCGGGACGGCTGGCGCGGTTAGTCCCCATAGCCGTGCAGGCACCCAACCTGCAGACATTCTTGAAGCATCTGGCGGGATAAGTCTCCACCGCCGCGACACTAATCCGCCGTAACTATGGAGAATTGCTGGTAGGAGAGACCTCCCGGTCTCGATGCATCCCCCTGTAGGAGAGACCAGGATGTCCCTCCTACGGGGAAGACACCAATATATGAAACGCCCTCAGTTTGAGTCTCTTCTACGGAGAATCGCGCGATGAATACAACTTATGAAACCAACCACGAATGGGAAAAACTCGCACGGCGGATTGTCGCTTCGCGGCAACTCGTGCTAGTCATCGGTTCAGCCGATACCGGTAAATCGTCCTTCTGCCGCTTTTTAGCCGATTTTGCTGTCGCCGAAGGATTGAAGGTAGGTTTTGTTGACGCGGATATCGGGCAATCTCAAATTGGACCGGCGACGACTATCGGGTTTAAGTGTTTCGCGCCGAAGACAGAAACGCCTATTGAAATTGATGGCGATGCTGACGCGCTCTATTTCGTCGGTGCCACCTCCCCGCGGCGCAACCTGTTGGAGGTAGTCACCGGCACACGGCTGATGGTAGACGCAGCGCGCAATGCCGAATGTGATTTCATCGTCGTGGACACGACAGGGTATGTTCATGAGAACGCCGCCATCGTCCTGAAACAGCACAAAATCGAACTTCTCCGGCCGAACCATCTTGTCTGCATCGGGCGTTCAACGGAATTGGAACGGATAACCGCCGGCTACAGGCCGCAGGCGTGGATTACTGTTCATCACCTCTTGCCGCATCAGCGCGTCCGCTCGAAGAGCAAGAAGGCGCGCGCCCGGCACAGAAAATCGCGGTTGAACGCCTATTTCGCCGATAGCACCGTGCAACAAGTGCCGTTTGAGCAGATTCGCGGCGGACGCACGCCTTTTTTCATCGGGCGCATCGCGAACGAAAAAGAATTGGAGATTTTGACGCGCTTAACCGGCACCGAAGTCCATCACGCCGAATGGGGAAAACGGACTTTGTGCCTCATCGCATCTAGGCATCTCTCTAAGACAGCGATAGCCTCTGTCAAAAACTATCTGAGTTTGGAGCGTGTGACAACCGAGGTTCGTTCTGCTTTTGCAAAGCGGTTGGTGGGACTTATTGGGACATCGGGAAACATTCTCTCCATCGGTATCGTTGAGGCACTTGACTTCCAAAAGCGCGAACTCAGCATCCGTTGCAAGCCGGAAGTAGCGAAGGATGCCTGCACGCTCCAATTTGGCGATTACCGCATTGAAGCATTATGAGGGTAGTGAACGTATCCTTGAACAAGCAATCCTTCCAACTCTACAAACGATTTGCCCGGTATCACGCGCCCTATCTCGTCTCCATTATTCTCGCAATGGCATGCGCCTTAATCATCGCGCTCTGCGAACTCGGTGCCCTTCAAATCTTCTTCGTTGATACCATTGACGCACTGGTGGCAGTCAGCGGTAGCACTTATGAAGAACCAGTCACTATTCGCTATTTTCAGATTGATGGGATTTTCAGTTTTGAGGGATTTGAAATTGCGCTGCCAGACATGGACGCGGCACTCCGTGCCATATTTTGGTTATTAGGTGCCTTCCTCGTCCTTGTCGCGCTCAAAGGCGTTTTTGCTTACGGTAATGACTATCTGATGGCGCGCGTGGCACATCAGGTATCCTTTCAGCTGCGGAACGCGCTCTATCAGCGGCTCGTTTCTGCCCCCTTAGCGACACTCCGCGATGAACGCAGCGGCGATTTGATGACGCGCGTCACCGATGATGTGCGGGTGTGGCAGAACGCTGTCGCCTCCATGGCAAATATCATCCGTGCTATCACCGTCGTCACCGTTTTTATGTGCTGGCTGCTCATCAGTAGTTACCGGATGACAGTTTTTGTCCTGCTGCTTCTCCCGCTGCTCGCGTATCTTATCATGCAGATAGGGACACGGATTCGCAAAAACAGCACCGAGATTCAGCAACGCAGCGCGGACATTTACTCTCAGTTGAAAGAGACGCTTTTCGGCATCAAGATTATCAAAAGTTTCACGGCTGAATCTGCGGAGATGGCACGCTTTCGCGCGATGAACTGGAGTCAGTACTGCGCGGCGATGCGGCGCGCGCGTTGGGCGGCGTGCTTACCACCGACGCTTGAGTGGCTGAGTGCCGTCGGCATCGCTAGCGTCTTTGGCCTCGGGTGCTGGCAGGTTATTTCAGGTTCGCTATCAACCGGCGAGTTCATCGGCTATATCACGATGGTAGGGCTGATGTTTAAGCCGATGAAGACAATCGGCGGTGTGAACACGGCGTTGCAACAGTGTCTCGCATCCGCAGAACGGATTTTTTATGTGTTAGAACTCCGCACGGAAGCGCGCGAGGAAAACGCGTCCGAATTGCAAAACGTGCGCGGGGATGTCGCCTTTCACAACGTCTCTTTTGCCTATCATCAAGAACCTACCCTGAAGGACATCACTTTTGAGGCGAAGCAAGGCGAAGTCATCGCGCTTGTCGGGCCGAGCGGCAGCGGGAAAACGACGCTGCTTAATCTCCTGTTGCGTTTTTATGAAGTAGGCACCGGCACGATTGCGATTGATGGCACGCGCATCGGCGAAGTCACGCTGGCATCCCTGCGCCGAAACATCGCGCTTGTCCCACAAGATACCTTCCTCTTTGACGGCACTATTTTAGAGAATATCGGCTACGGTTACCCCGGTGCGTCGCGGGAAGCGATTATTTCGGCGGCACGACAGGCGAACGCGCACGACTTTATTAGCAAAATGCCTCGCGGCTACGATACGCCAATTGGCGAAGCAGGCATGCGCCTTTCCGGTGGTGAACAGCAACGGCTTTCTATCGCCCGCGCGCTGCTCAAAGATGCACCCATCCTCGTGTTAGACGAAGCGACTTCCTCGTTGGATACGCATTCGGAAGCACTTATTCAGAAATCACTGACGAATCTGATGGCGGGGAGAACCAGTTTTATCATTGCGCATCGGCTCTCCACCGTGGTGCGCGCCGACAAAATCCTCGTCCTCCGCGATGGCGAGATTGTGGAAACGGGAACGCATGAGACGCTTTTGGCGGCGGGTGGATTGTATCAGAAGTTGTGCGAGATGCAGTTTGGGGTTTGAAACGATGGCGAGGGACAGGCCCTCGCCCTACGGTGACGTGCCGTTTTTTTTCGTAGCGCGGGGGCCTGTCCCCCGCGTTTTCTCAAGAACCGTTTTTTTTCGTAGCGCGGGGGCCTGTCCCCCGCGATCTCCATCGTTCCGATGTGTGTTTCCCCTCTCTGTAGTTTGTGATCGCCTGATCACAAACGGTTCGGGAGCAGGCGCTCCCGAACTACAGAGCCTGGCGAGCGAGCGATGGCGAGGGACAGGCCCTCGCCCTACGATACCGCACGCCGTTTTTTCGGCCGCAGCGATGGCGAGGGACAGGCCCTCGCCCTACGGTGAAAGGGAGGGCTTTTCTCCTACCGTAGCGCGGGGGCCTGTCCCCCGCGAGCGTTGGAGCGCGCGAACGATCGCGAGGGAAACCCGCTCGCATGCGCGTGTGGCATGCGAGGGCCCAAACCCTACGATACCGCACGCCGTTTTTTTCCATTCCAAAAAAAAATCCATCTTAAGTAAACCTATACCCCTCCGTTAACGTCATATATAGGTAACAAGAGGACAGGCATTAGAAAAAGGAAAAGCCCCAACCCGCAACAGGTTAGGGCAACGCCACTGCTTGCGCTTAATTCCGTCCTTGTTTGGTGATGGCACCAGCCAAGTCTGCCTCACGATAGACGGCTTCGGAAAGATCGACCTCGTAGAGATAGGCACCTTTGAAATTCGCGCCGAGGAGGATAACGCCTTTCAGTTTAATTTCGCCGAAAATCGCCTCTTCGAGATTCGCGTTTTCAAAGGTGGTTAATGTGCCGAAGGGCCCCGGGACCACGCAGTGCGGGCAGCCGATGGTTGCCTTGCGTAGATTGGCACGTCGGAAATTCGTGCCGTTGAGTAGACTCCCGCTGAGGAACGCGCCCCGTAAATCCGCATCCTCGAACGTCGCGTCCGTTAAATTGGAACCGACGAGGTAGGTGCGGTGAAGTTTGGTGCCGGTGAGGACTGCACCGGTGAGATTCGCATCGTTTAGATTTGCGTCCGAGAGATCGGTTTCTCGCAGGTTCGCGCCACTCAGATTCGCGGCACCCAGGTCCAGCCCGGCCAGCGATTGTTCTGCCAAATCGATGTTCGCCAGATTTTCGCCGGCAAAGGATGCACCAGCGAGGGCCCCTTTGATAATGTCACTTTGCGTTAATTGATGCATGAGTTGCCTCCAATTTTTTCAAAATCGGACTTACGCGGGCGAGTGCTAAAAGCACGCCGACTCTCGTAGGGCGAGGGCCTGTCCCTCGCCATGCCGGCAGGCACGGCTTAAAAGCACGCCGACTCTCGTAGGGCGAGGGCCTGTCCCTCGCCATGCCGGCAGACTAGTGAGGTAAGTCCTACAATAAAGTATACCACATAAACCGAGAAAAGTTAACTTATTTTTCGGTGGCGTGCCTGCCGAAACAAACATGCCGTGAGGTGCAGAAATGAGAGACTATTACGCGTTCTACCCAGAAGCGGAAGAGCTTTTCCAGCCGGAGGAGAAGCACGTCGAGTATCCGAGCACATCCAAGGATGAGAACTTCGCGTATCTGCAAAGAATCGCGAGGACTCCCCTGCTTGAGCCGGCCGAGGAGCGCGCCCTCTTCCAAAAATATCGGGAGGGGTTGCAGACATTCATGGGGCTGTTAAATCGCTTCCCCACCTGGATGCTTGCATCGCTTGAATTTCCCCGGAACCGCGCCGCTAGCGGTGATTACGAATTTGAACCGGCGCAATCAGAACACGGAACTGTAGTAGACCAGGTGCGCGCGCATGTCCACAACATCGGCGACTTGCTGGAACGCCTGGACGAAAAAGCGCAATGCCTCGCGGCGGCAGAGAAGCGTATCTTTGCAGCCAACGCGCACCTCCTGAAAAAGTATGTGGAGGCGACTTCACTCGCGGCGGCGCGCACACAACTGACACCTACTGAATTGTGGCGTGCAGCACAATTCGGCCTTCGGCGCGCTATTGGAGAGTGCGGGATGCGACGCGGCGAGGAATTCCGCGCCTACGCGTGCCGCTCCATCCGCCGGAGCATCACCGCCTTGGCCAAACGGCAGGCGGGCCTGAAAAAGGACACCGAGGGGCACCCCGATGTCGCGCGACGCATGCAAAAACTTCTCCGCGCAACGCCGTTCAGCGCAATCGAAGAAGAACTCGCTTTTGAGGAGTTTCAACTCCTGCAATATGAGGCGACGCGGCTGCTGGAGAAGCTGCCCGCTGGCATTTTGCCGGAACAAGCATCGGCATGGAAGCCGCGCACGCTCCCGTTCATTCTCAAAGAGATGCGTGCCGAATTCAAGTATATTGAATGGCTCTGGCATCGACTGGAAGCCGCCGATGAGGTAACGCATACCACGAAGCAAGAGATTGTGGAGGCGAACCTCCGGCTCGTCGCCAGCATCGCCAAGCAGCACCGCTTCAGCAAAACCTCGCTCACTTTCTTGGATTTGATGCAGGAAGGGAGCCTGGGACTCATGAAAGCCGTCGATAAATTTGACCACACGCTCAGTTACCGCTTCAGCACCTACGCAACTTGGTGGATTATGCAAGCCATCAAACGGGCGTTGGACCAGCAGGGGCAACTGATTCGGGTGCCGTGCTACATCGGCGAGGCTCACCGTGCTATTAAACTCGCGCAGACGACGCTCACGGCGGAACTCGGCCGCGAACCGACTACCGCGGAGATAGCGAAAGAGGTGGGGCTCTCCGAACAGAAGGTGATGGAGATATTCCAAGCCACAACAGGACCCTTGAGTCTGGACGCACCGATTGACGAAGGTTCGCCGGACAGCGCGTTCTTTGAGATGATTCCAGATTCTTCTCAGATTACGCCGGAGAACTACTTGGGGAGTTCCTCCAAAATCGAGGCTATCACCGAGGTCCTCAACAGGGCTCTGAATCCGCGGGAAACGCACGTCATTGCGTTGCGCTTTGGGATAATCGATGGCACTGAATATACCCTCTCCGACATCAGCGGCAAGCTCCATCTCAGCCGTGAACGTGTCCGGCAGATAGAGGGTGAAGCACTCGGGAAACTGCAGTCGCACGACTCCAAGGCGTTGTTGAGGGAGTTGCTGCTGGATGCGTAGGATTACGTCTGGCATTCACCGTAGGCGCGGTTTTCGACCGCGCCTACAGTGAAGCTGGCATGTAGGAGAGACCTCCCGGTCTCGATTTCTTCTCGGTAGGAGAGACCTCCCGGTCTCGATGGTTCAAATTCATGAAAATCGCGTATTTTGACTGCTTTTCAGGTATCAGCGGCGATATGACGCTCGGTGCCCTCGTCGATGCCGGTGTGTCACCGGAGACGCTGAAGACAGAATTGGCGAAACTCAACCTCGATGCCGAATTCAGTCTGCACTTTGAAAAGGCGATGAAACACGGCATCACCGGCACCCGCGCCGTTGTCACTGTGAAAAATGACACGGTGAAAAATGACGAGGCACCTCATGCGCACGGCCACGCGCACGGCAGACACCTCGCCGATATCTTCAAACTGTTAGATGCCAGCAGTTTGGAGTCGGCGATTTGTGATACCGCCAAACGCATCTTCGACCGGCTCGCCGAAGCGGAGGCGAAGGTGCATAATACCGAAAAGGCGAAGGTGCATCTCCACGAAGTGAGCGGGATTGATGCCATTGTGGACATCGTCGGTGCTGTCATCGGGTTGTCGCAACTCGGCGTTGAGGCAGTCTATGCCTCCCCGCTCTCTCTCGGCCGCGGCTTCGTCCGATGCGCGCACGGCATGATGCCTGTCCCGGTCCCCGGCACCATGCAACTCCTCCAAGGCGTTCCGATTCACCAGACAGATATCCCGAAGGAACTCGTCACGCCGACGGGCGCGGCACTCATTACAACGCTTGCCGAAGAATTCGGCGTGATGCCGCAGATAACACTGGAAAAGGTGGGATACGGTGCCGGCACCCGAGATCTGGCGGAACGTCCTAACCTCCTCCGCGTTTGTCTCGGAGAAAAAAAAAAGGGGTAACACACCTATCAGTAAGTCCACTTTGGCATCGCGATGAGACAGACACCGTTGACATCATCGAAACCAACGTAGACGATATGTCACCGGAGATTACGGGTTACGTCATGGAGAAACTCTTCGCGCAGGGAGCACTAGATGTCTTTCTCACCCCTGTCTTCATGAAGAAGAGTCGGGCGGCGACAAAAATCACCGTGCTGTCAGATGCTGATTGCCGAGACAGGCTCATTGAACTGCTTCTCACGGAGACTACCACGTTTGGCGTAAGGGTATCCTCGGCGGCTCGGGTTAAGTTGCGTCGGGATTTTATTCAGATTGAGACGCGGTGGGGTCCAATCCAAGCGAAGCGCGGGTATTTCAACGGCACGCCGATAAAAACGGTGCCGGAATACGAAGATTGCAGGCGCGTTGCAGAAGAAAACAGCGTTCCGATTCGGGATGTCTATGTTGAGGTCCTTCGCGCAATAACGCTCCGGTAGGAGAGAAACGTTCGGTGGACCGCAGCATGGCGAGGGACAGGCCCTCGCCCTACGGTATGCGGGCCGTTTTTTTTCACCGTAGCGCGGGGGCCTGTCCCCCGCGATCGTCGCACGGCGAGGGACAGGCCCTCGCCCTACGGGGAAGGGGGACCGTTTTTCTTATGTGTAGCACACAAATCACACGTCTTGCATCGATAATCTTCTTCGACTTCTTCACCAAAATATTCACGGATGACGCGCGTCCGGCACGTCGTCGCCAGCGCGTAAAATACCACCTTATCAATCTGCTGGCGTTTGCGGCGGACATAATCCCCTACTTCGATTTGCTCCTCAGTCAACGTGTCAAAGAGTTCGCTGTCATGGATTAACTCAAGCAGCATCAGATCTTCTTGTCCCCGATACTGAATATAGCCATCGCTCTGCAACTCGGCGAGGTGCTCCATCACAGCCTTCGGATCCAACGCTGTCGCGTTGCATAAATCCAAAATCTTTGGCTTTGTCCTCCGTTGGAATTGGCTGAGTAGCTGCCGCATCGTATCTGACAACGGCGCGCTTTGCGTAGAGTGCACAGAGCGGCCGAAACGCACCGAGAGCTGCGATGGCACATTATACCACCGCTTCAGAAAGCCGAGTTTTTCGAGATAACTGAGGCAGACTTGGATTTTCCCACTTTTCAACCCGCTCATCCACTCCAATTCATCGCTGGCGATGGTTCGGTAATCTCCCGCGGACTCAAAAGTCTCAATCACTTTGAGGAGTTTCAGCAGAGAGGGTTTATCCGGTGCGTTTTCCTTGATAAACCATTCGTGCAGTCCTCTGTCTTCAGGACAATAGAGCAAGACGCACTGCGAGTCTTCGCCGTCCCTGCCGGCTCTCCCGACTTCTTGGCAATATTCTTCCAGCGTGCCTGTCATCGTCCAATGCACGATGTATCGGATATCCGCCTTGTCAATGCCCATGCCGAAGGCGTTCGTCGCGACGACGATGTCCAGTCCGTTGCTGCTGTCGTCAAAAAACGCTTCTTGGACGCGCGTGCGCTGGTGCGGTTCAAGCCCGGCGTGATAATGCGCGGCACGAAACCCGCGCGTTTTCAGGTAATCGGCGATGTCCTCGGTGTTGCTGCGGGTGCCGGCGTAGATAATGCCGTTGTTGCCCGCGGCATGTTCATAGACGAATTCGGTGAGCCGCTGATACTTTTCATCTTCATCGCCGCTTTCTTGCACGCTCAGTTTCAGATTCGGACGTTCAATTCCTTGCGTCATCACTTTGGGAGTCGGGATATGGAGCAGATTCGTCACGTCTTCTCGAATCTCCGGTGGTGCCGTCGCGGTGAAGAGCGCGATGACATGCGGTTGGAGAGCGTCTAGCGCATCGCAGATTGACAAGTAAGCGGGCCGAAAATCGCGTCCCCATTGCGAAATACAGTGCGCCTCGTCAATCACAAATAAGGAGATAACGCAGGTGTTCAGCATATCGAGAAAACGTCGGCTCCGCAGGCGTTCAGGGGAAATATAGAGGAGTTTGACTTCGCCTCGCTGAATCCGTGTCAACTCAGTGCGGTATTCATCAAGCGTCTGCGTGCTGTTGATGGCAGAGACTGCGGTGATTCCGTGCGCCTTCAATGCGTCAACCTGGTCCTTCATCAATGAGATGAGCGGCGAAATGACCACGGTGATGCCTGTAAGCATCAGTGCCGGCAGTTGATAACATAACGATTTACCGTGTCCCGTTGGGAAGACAGCGAACACATTTTTGCGTGCCAAAATCGCTTCTATAATCTCGCGTTGCCCAGCGCGGAATTGGGTATAGCCGAAGTGTGTGTTGAGCGAGGCGAGGAGTTCGTCTGGCGCGGGCGCGTTATTGGGGGGCTCTTCTACGGGGACTACCTTATCTTTTGTGATTAGAATGGAGTCAACTTCTGCTAGTAGTGCTTGCAAATTGCTCATGGTGTTTTTCAGTTCCTCTCCGTAGGGCGAGATCGCGGGGGACAGGCCCCCGCGCCACGGTAAAAAAAACGCCCCTTTATCGTAGGGCGAGGGCCCTCGGATGCCACACGCGCATGCGAGCGGGTTTCCCTCGCCGTGCCTGGGATACACGAACGATCGCGGCGTTGAAAAAAAACGCCCCCCCCTTCATCGTAGGGCGAGGGCCTGTCCCTCGCCGGGCCATCGGCCACGCGTGCGCGCATCCCCTCTGTAGGACAAGAGCACCTGCTCTTGACCCGTTCGGGAGCAGGCACTCCCGAACTACAGTTTCCTCAAGGTCTGTAAGACCTTAATGTCTATAGTACCCGCAGCCCGTCAAGTCCTCAAGGTCCTTTAGGACCTTAATGTTTTCCGGATGCGTTGCGTGTGCTGCCTATTAAGGACCTAAAGGACCTTAGTGTTTTTCACGTCCGGCGGATACTATAGACATGCAGGACCTAAAGGACCTGAAGAGATTTTTTCGCGGGTGCGATCACGGGGGACAGGCCCCCGCGCTACGGTAGAAAACGCCCCTTCATCGTAGGGCGAGGGCCTGTCCCTCGCCATGCTCCGGTCCACCGAACGATCGTGGGAAAAAAAACGCCCCCTCATCGTAGGGCGAGGGCCTGTCCCTCGCCATGCCTGGGATACACGAAACGATCGCGGGGGACAGGCCCCCGCGCCACGGGCCTAGGTGGCGTGTTCCTCAGATCGCGGGGGACAGGCCCCCGCGCTACGGGCCAAGAAATTCAAAAAAACCGAAAACGGAGGATGTGAAAAATCGCGGCGATGCCATCCTTCCAATTGACAGTTTTCCCCTCGTGGTAATCCCTGCCGCGATAGGTAATCGGGACATCGACGATTCTGCACTTCCGCTTGGCGAGTTTCGCCGTGATTTCAGGCTCAAAACCGAACCGATCTGACTGGAGAGTTGCCGCAATCTCCTGCAACATCGGCGTTTTCATCACCTTATAGCAGGTCTCCATGTCCGTAAGGTTCGTGCCGTTGACGACATTAGAAAGGAAGGTCAGGAATCGGTTGGCGAGATAACTCCGAAGCAAACCTTCTTGTCTTCCCGCCATGAAACGTGAGCCGTAGACGACATCCGCCTCGTCCGCTAAGATAGGCTGCAACAATTTGGGGTAATCACTCGGGTCATATTCCAGGTCAGCGTCTTGGATGAGGGTAATATCGCCTGTGATATGTTGGAACCCGGTGCGGAGCGTCGCGCCTTTGCCTTGATTCACGTCGTGATAAAAGATTTTCGTCGACGGATCGGCGGCGGCCTCGATGCGCGTTAAGATGTCGCGCGTGCCATCGGTAGAACAATCATCAACGAGAATCAGTTCTTTTTCCATGCAGATTTCAACGGCGGCGATTTGGCGCAGAATTTCTTCTAGGCTTTCGGCTTCGTTGTAAATCGGAATCACAATAGTCAGCTTCGGCTCCATCTGGATGCCCCCAGTGTTTTCGGTGTCTTCCGCAATATTTTCTCTATGATACCCGATTTCGTTTTTTTATGCAAGTTTTTTCTGGGGATATGATGGAGGTTTTTCGTTAACGTCAGAAATCTTGGAGTTTTTCGCCATCGCTCGCGGGGGAAACCCGCTCGGATGCGCGTGTGGCATCCGAGGGCCCTCGCGCTACGGGAAAAAACGCCACCCTCATCGTAGGGCGAGGGCCTGTCCCTCGCTATGCCTCGCGCAAGCCAACGATCGCGGGGGACAGGCCCCGCGCTACGATAAAAAACGGCGTGCGTTACCGTAGGGCGAGGGCCTGTCCCTCGCCATCGTTCATGCACCAGACTCCCTCTTCTCTGTAGGGCAGGATCGCCTGATCCTGACCCGATCGGGAGCAGGCGCTCCCAAACTACAGACGTGGGGCGAATCGTCCGCGCAATCCAACGATCGCGGGGGACAGGCCCCCGCGCCACGATAAAAAAAACGGTTATCGAACCATCGCGGGGGAAACCCGCTCGGATACGCGGATGGCATCCGAGGGCCCCCGCGCTACGGTATTGCATCGAGACCGGGAGGTCTCTCCTACCGGGACATCAAACGAAAACGGATAATAAAAAAATATTCTTGACATTTTTGCGCGTTTGTGATACTATTCTCTACAAACTTCAATAGGATGCAAAATATGCCGACACGAGAGGAACTTTACGACACCGCCCTCACCCATTTTGCTGAAAACGCACTGACGGCGGCCGTCGACGCTTTCAAAAAACTGATCGAAACTTACCCCGATGATACCGAAGGGTATATCGGATTGGGACACGCGCACGAACGGCTTGGCAACTACGATGAGGCAATCGAAGCCGTCCAGAAGGCGATCGAACTCAACCCGAAGGACCCGCTCGCGTATACGAGTTTATCTATCTGTTACCAACGAAAGGGGCTGATTCCAGAAGCGGAGGATGCGATGGCGCAATCGCAACGGCTGCAGCTGGAAGCATCCCGGTAGGCGTGGTGACAAAACGCGCCTACAAGGACATTACGTTAGCGGTAGAAGAGACCTCCCGGTCTCGATTTCTGCTGCTGACACAGAACACAGATCCGGAGGTCTGTTATGACAAACGTTACTTTACTCGACCCGACTTCTCAAGGCGATGTCTCGGCGAAATTTCTCGCGCCGCGGCTCGATAGTCTTGATGGAAAAGTGATGGGGCTGCTGGACATTACCAAAAACGGCAGCGATATTTTCCTTGAACGCATTGAGGAATTAATGCGCGACCGGTTTGACCTGGGTGATGTCATTCATGTCAAAAAACCGACGTTCTCGCGGCCCGCGCCGCCGGAGTTGCTTGCTGAGCTCGCCGAACGCGCCGATTTCGTCATTGAAGGGCTCGCCGACTGAGGCTCCTGCATATCGTGCAGTATGCACGATGGGAGTGTCTTAGAGGAGCGCGGCGTGCCGAGTGTCGCTGTTTGCACGGAGGTGTTTTTCGCCGCCGGTAAGGTGCAGGCGCGTGCCCTCGGTCACGACGATTTGGAACCGTTAACCGTGGCGCATCCGATTCAGAGTCTGACACGAGATCAGATTCGCGAACGCGCGGAAGGTGTGGTTGAACAGATTGCGGAACGGTTGATGAAGTAGGTCCTATACCGTAGGGCGGGGGCCTGTCCCCCGCCATGCAACGATCGCGGAAATCGCCCGTTTATACCGTAGGGCGAGGGCCTGTCCCCTGCCATGCGGCGATCGCGGAAATCGCCCGTTTATACCGTAGGGCGGGAGCCTGTCCCCTGCCATGCGGCGATCGCGAGGGACAGGCCCTCGCGCTACGGGGAAAACGACGTGTCTCCTTCTGTAGGGCAAGAGCACCTGCTCTTGACCCCTTCGGGAGCAGGTGCTCCCGAACTACAGATGGGGGCGAATCGTTCGCGCGATTTGACGATCGCGAGGGACAGGCCCTCGCCATGCCTGGGTCTATCAAACGATCGCGAGGGACAGGCCCTCGCGCTACGGTTGGAACGAGGGCTCGCGAGGGACAGGCCCTCGCGCTACGGTTTTGAGGGGTGCGTGCGATCGCGGGGGACAGGCCCCCGCGCTACGGTGAAAATCGAGACCGGGAGGTCTCTCCTACGGGCCCTCGATGGGCTCCTCCTTCCCGAAAACAAACGCTCCATCAACAAAATCGGCGGCGATGGCATCACCATTGACGAAAGCACGTTCCAACATCTGAATCGCCAACGGATTGAGGATATCGCGCTGAAGCACTCGCCGAAGCGGACGCGCACCGTAAACCGCGTCAAAGCCGCGTTCTACAAGTTCCGCCGTTGCCGCATCGGATAGCGTGAGCGTCATCTCCTTCTCCGCAAATCGGGTGCTGAGGTGCGCGAGCTCCAGCGTTACGATACGTTTCAGCTCGTCCCTGCCGAGCCGCTCGAAAATCACAAGATCATCAATGCGGTTCAGGAATTCCGGCGGGAAATGGGCGCGCAAGGCATCCATTACCTTCCTACGGAGTTCCTCCGCCATCAACCGCGCATCGGTAATCCACTGACTGCCGATGTTCGAGGACATGATGACGACCGCGTTCTTGAAATCGACGGTGCGTCCCTGTCCATCAGTCATCCTGCCATCGTCCAGCATTTGGAGGAGGACGTTGAATACCTCCGGATGCGCTTTCTCCACTTCGTCAAGCAAGATAACGCAATAGGGTTGCCGCCTGACAGCCTCGGTAAGTTGTCCGCCTTCATCGTAACCGACATATCCCGGTGGTGCGCCGATGAGCCTTGAGACGGTGTGCTTCTCCATGTATTCGCTCATGTCGATGCGCACCGTGGCGTTGGCATCGTCAAACAGGAATTCGGCGAGGGATTTGGCGAGGTGCGTTTTCCCTACGCCGGTCGGTCCCATGAAGAGGAAGGAGCCGAGCGGTTTGCCCGGGTCGCCGAGTCCGACGCGCGCTCGCCGAATTGCGTTGGATACGGCCGAGACTGCCTCGTCTTGCCCGATGACTTGTTCGCGCAGTCGTTCCTCCATGTGGAGGAGTTTCTGGGTCTCGCCTTCCATGAGACGGGAAACGGGAATGCCTGTCCATTTCGCGACGATTTCAGCGATGTCCTCCGCGCTGACGTGTTCTTTGAGGAGGCGCGTATTGCATCGAGACCGGGAGGTCTCTCCTACCGTAGGAGGGACATCCTTGTCCCGATTGCCTACGCCTCGCGAGCCCGAGGTCTCTCCTACCGGGGTTTCTCCTGCTGCTTCCTCGCGTAAGGTTTGCAACTGCTTTTCAAGAGCCGGGATTCTGCCGTATTCGAGTTCGGAGGCTTTACCCAGGTCGCCGCTCCGTTTCGCTTGTTCGGATTCGATGCGGAGTGCCTCAATCTGCTCCATCAGTTCGCGGATTTGCCCCAAGTTCGCCTTTTCGTTCTGCCAGTTGGCTTTGAGTGCGTTTGCGCGCTCTTTTAGTTCGGCGAGTTCGGCGTTGAGTTTTTCAAGGCGTTGCTTCGCTGCGGCATCCTCCTCCTTCATCAACGCCTGCTGCTCAATCTGAAGTTGGATGATGCGGCGTTCGACTTCGTCAATCTCCTCTGGCACGCTATCAATCTCAATGCGGAGCCGAGAGGCGGCTTCGTCCACCAGATCTACGGCTTTGTCCGGCAGAAAGCGTTCGGAGAGGTAGCGTTTTGAAAGCGTTGCGGCGGCGACAATCGCATTGTCCTGAATCTGCACGCCGTGGTGCGTTTCATAACGTTCCTTCAGTCCGCGCAGAATCGCGATGGTATCCTCAACGGAGGGTTCCAGCACCTGAACGGGTTGGAATCGGCGTTCGAGGGCGGCATCTTTCTCAATGTGCTTGCGGTATTCGTCAAGCGTTGTCGCGCCGATGCATCGCAATTCGCCGCGGGCGAGTGCCGGCTTCAGCATATTCGACGCGTCCACGGCTCCCTCCGCCGCACCTGCGCCGACGATAGTGTGGAGTTCGTCAATAAAGAGAATGACTTGTCCCTCTGCCTGTTCAATATCAGCGAGGACTGCCTTGAGCCTGTCTTCAAATTCACCGCGATATTTACTGCCTGCGATGAGCGCGCCTAAATCCAGCGCGATGAGCCGTTTCTCGCGCAGCGTCTCCGGCACGTCGCCATCTGCGATGCGTTGCGCGAGTCCCTCTACAATCGCCGTTTTGCCGACACCCGGTTCGCCGATAAGCACGGGGTTATTTTTGCGTCTGCGGGACAGCACCTGCATCACGCGGCGGATTTCATCGTCGCGCCCGATAACCGGGTCAAGTTTGCCGGCGAGTGCCTCCTCTGTGAGGGCCCTGCCAAACCGAGTCAGTGCCTGGTATTTGTCCTCCGGGTTCTGATCCGTGACGCGCTGATTGCCGCGGATGTCAACGAGTGCCTTGAGGATTTTATCCTTCGTGATACCGGCATCCCGCAGGATTTTGCTGGTGTCACTCTGTTTCGTTTCTGCGCAAGCGATGAGGAGATGCTCGGTGCTGACGTATTCGTCCTTGAGCGTCGTCGCCTCCTTCATCGCATTGTCCAAAACGGCTTGGAGCGCGGCGGAGATATACAGTTCTGAACCGGTGCGTTGCACTTTCGGTGCTTTCTGAACGGCTTCCTCAAGCGCGGTTTTGATGCCGGCTGTCTCTGCACCCAGTTTCTGAAAAATGGGTGTGACAATCCCATCGGTTTGCGTGATGAGTGCCAACATGAGGTGTTCAACGCTGAGTTCTGGGCTTTGCGCTTCGCTGGATAAACTTTGCGCTGTTTGTAGGGCTTCTTGTGCCTTGATTGTTAGTCTATCGGGTTGCATGATGTGTCTCCTGTTGTTAGATTGTTATGGGCGGAGAACCCTCCTTTTCACCGTAGGGCGAGGGCCTGTCCCTCGCCATCGTTCCCATATCAAAAAACGTCTCTAAGGTCCTTTAGGACCTTAATGTCTATAGCTCTCGGCGACGTGAAGAGCTTTAAGGTCCTTTAGGTCTTAATGTGTTTTGACGTGCTGCGCGTGGTTTTATTAAGGTCCTACGGACCTTGACAACGTGCCGGCCCGTTTTTCTATAGACATTTAGGTCCTAAAGGACCTAGGCGCACCTTGTGACGATAGAGCTCGCGGGGGACAGGCAACCGCACTACGGGGAAATAAAACGTCTCCGCGTTCACGAAAAACGCATCCCTTCCCCGTAGGGCGAGGGCCTTCGCATGCCACACGCGCAAAGGTCCTTTAGGTCCTTAATGTGTTTTGACGTGCTGCGCGTGGTTTCGTATTAAGGTCCTACGGACCTTGATAACGTAACGACACGGGTTTCTATAGACATTTAGGTCCTAAAGGACCTAGACGCACCTCGTGATGATAGAGATCGCGGGGGACAGGCCCCCGCGCTACGGGGAAAAAACGCCCCCGCGTTCACGAACAAAAAACGCCCAGGTTACCGTAGGGCGAGGGCCTGTCCCTCGCCATCGTTCATGCACCAGACCGCCTCCCCTCTGTAGTTCAGGATCGCCTGATCCTGACCCGTTCGGGAGCAGGTGCTCCCGAACTACAGAGGGGGCCGATGCCCCTGGTAGGAGGGACATCCTTGTCCCGATGCATCCCGGTAGGAGGGACATCCTTGTCCCGATACACACCGCATTGAAACCGGGCGGCAGAAATCGAGACCGGGAGGTCTCTCCTACCCAATTGCATCGAGACCAGGAGGTCTCTCCTACCGGAAGATCGCTCGTAATTAAAACACTTGCAATAACTGTGCCAATTCTTAGCGTGCCATTTTGGCAGAAGAAAAGGGCTCCGTCACGATAAACTCTTGATTCACAGCGAGGTTCTCTAATATCTGCAAGCGGCCGCTCGGCCAGCGAATTTCAACGCTATCCACGATAGTTTTCTCGCCGATGCCGAAGAGAAGCCTCGGGTCATTGCTAGAGAGATAACTGGCGTTTCGATGCACTTCGCGAACCAATAATGCGTCGCCGAGCGTTAATGTGACGCGCGCACCGATGCCATCGCGATTGCTGACAGTGCCGACTAAGGTGAGCCGCAGCCAATTGTGCCGGGTTTCATTCCGCAACAACTTTACATCCCCGTTTAACTGCGTGACGACGATGTCCGTATCGCCATCGTTATCATAATCGCCGAAAAGGGTGCCGCGACTGACACTAGGAGGTGGTGCCGGGGAAAACGCTTCGACAAGGGCAAACGTGCCATCGCCGCTGTTTCGGAAAACCTGATCGGGTTGCGCATAAGCCAGCACATCTGTCATCCGCGCGATGTTAGGAAAGATATGTCCATTCGCCACGAAAATATCAAGCCGCCCATCGTTATCGGCATCGAAAAAGCCGGTGCCGAACCCCAGATAGAGATAACTTTCCTCGCCTATCTTTGCTTGATAACTGACATCGGTGAAGGTGGCATCGCCGTTATTTCGATAGAGGGTGTTGGTCTCGTAAGAGAAATTGGTCACGAAAATGTCAAGGTATCCGTCGCCGTTGTAATCGCCAGCGTCCACCCCCATGCCGGCTTGCGCGATGCCATCGGCACTATAGGCACAGCCCGTGAGGATGGCAATCTCGGCGAACGTGCCATCGCCTTTGTTATAGAAAAGATAGTTCGGCGTGTCATCGTTGGCTACGTAAAGGTCTTGGTGTCCATCGGCATCGAAATCGGCGGCGACAACGCCTAACCCTTTGCCGCGAAACATGCCGCCCGGGTCGCGGATATTTGCCGAGTCGGTGACATCGGTAAATGTCCCATCGCCGTTGTTTCGGTAGAGCCGGTCTGGCGCGCCTTCAAAATTTTTGGGGTGGCAGTAACCTCGGACTTTTTCGCGCTCCGAGGCGAGGTTCTCAAAACAGGGAGGATAAGGCGTATCTAACGCGTAGTTGAGATAATTCACGACATAGAGATCGAGGTGGCCATCGTTATCGTAATCAAAGAAGGTTGCGCTGCTGCTCCACTGCGCGTCAGTGGGTGCGTTTTCCAAGCGCGCCTGCGTAAACGTGCCGTCGCCGTTATTCCGATAGAGCCGATTTGCGCCGAAGTTCGTCACATAAATATCGGTATCGCCATCGTTATCGTAATCGCCGCAGGCGGCACCGTGGCCATAACTACCTTCATTGCCGACACCGGCTATCGCAGTGACATCGGTGAAAGTTCCATCGCCGTTATTTCGGTAGAGGACGCTGGGGGTTGCGCTGTTTATTAGGTAGAGATCGAGATTGCCATCGTTATCGTAATCGAGGAATGCGCCGCCTGCGCCGAGGGTTTCGGGGAGGTGATATTCGCCTGTCGCGCCGTTATCGTGCGTGAAATGGATGCCTGCGGTTTCGGTGACATCGGTGAAGTGGATGCGCGGTTCCGCGGCGAATGCGGATAGTGGTATTAGGATGAGGATGAGGATGTGGGGGATGTGCATAGTGAGAGACAGGCCGTTTATACCGTAGGGCGGGGGCCCTCGCATGCCACACGCGCATGCGAGAGGGTTTCCCCCGCCATGCCACATCGCGGCAGACGGCCCTTTAGACCGAACGATCGCGAGGGACAGGCCCTCGCGCTACGGTGTTCCGGTGTGATTACGATCGCGAGGGACAGGCCCTCGCGCTACGGAAAAAAACGCCACCCCTTTACGTAGGGCGGGGGCCTGTCCCCCGCCGTGCTGCGATCGCGAGGGACAGGCCCTCGCGCTACGGGGCCGATGGACCGGACGATCGCGAGGGACAGGCCCTCGCGCTACGGGGTAGGAGGGACATCCTTGTCCCGATACATCGAAGAAATCGAGACCGGGAGGTCTCTCCTACGGGACATGGGCGGCCTGATACATCTCGCGCATTATGATGAGGATGTCCTGCGGCGCGCCGAGGGCATCGGTAAGATAGCAGCTCTCCGCTTCTTCTCTGATTGCATCAGGGATACCGTGGCGCGCTTCAGCGATGGGACCGGCGATGGCGGCAAGCGTATCCGAATCTCCACCGAGAGAAACGGCGTTCCGCACAGCGTCTTCAAAACTAGTCGATTCCAGCGCGCACGTGATTGCCGGGGGCACCGTGCCTTGACATGTCATATCAAATTCATAACTTTGGCGAATCTCGTCTACCGTCTGACTCAAATCGTAGCCGTATTCGGCGGCGATGACGGTGCGGATAACGTCTGGATTTTCGCCTCGGAATGCGAGCCAGATGGCGTGTGTCGTCGCCCGCGCGCCTTTCATGCCTTCCGGATGATTGTGCGTGATTTCTGTTACTTTATCCGAAGCGGCGAGGGCAGCCGATAGCTCTTCGCGGTTCAGGAATGCTGCCGGTGAGACGCGCATCGCCGCGCCGTTGTAGAAAAGGTTATAGGGCTCGGGCACGTCCAAATAAATCCACTTCGTAAAAATGCCGCTATACCCTCGCCGCGGGTGTGTTCTGCACCACTTCTGCATCGTCTCCGAAGGAGGACGATTGTGGAGCAGAATATCTGCCACCGCTGCCGTGCAGACAGAGTCGTCTGTATAACGGCATGTCTTGCAGAAGAAAGGGAAATTTTTGGTTTTGATGCGGGCTTGCTGTCCTTCGTAAATTGAGCCGACAGTGTCTCCGATGATTGCGCCAAGCATGTTTGTTTCTCCACGATGTGTCATGTTGCGATCGCGAGGGACAGGCCCTCGCGCTACGGTGGAAATAACGTGTCTCCTTCTGTAGGTCAAGATCGCCCGATCCTGACCCGTTTGTGATCAGGCGATCACAAACTACAGAGAGGGGGCGCACGAAAAAACGTCACCCTTCATCGTAGCGCGGGGGCCTGTCCCCCGCGATCGCCATCGTCAAGAGTGGCGTTTTAGGTCCTTTAGGTCCTATATGTCTATAGAAATACGTGTCGTACCCTTTTCAAGGTCCTTTAGGTCCTTAATAAAAACACGCGCGGCCCTGGCAAAATCTATTAAGGACCTAAAGGACCTTAGCGTTCTTCTTTGCAGGCACGCGTGCTATAGACATTAAGGTCCTACGGACCTAAGAATCGTTTTTTCCTCGTAGGGCGGGGGCCTGTCCCCCGCCATGCAACGATCGCAAGTGGGTTTCCCCGCCATGCAACGATCGCGCGGGACAGGCCCTGGCGCTACGGGGTTGCGTGCAACCTAATGCCGCTGCGCCTTTAAATTCGCCCACGTTGTGGTGAATTTGCCTTGCGCCTCAACACTCGTGACGACAGAGGCGTATTCGGCGAAATCTGACGCATCAAAAGCGGAACCGTAGACTTCCACTTCATCAATCATTCCGCTGAAGTAGTGGAGATTCGTGCCTTCGCCATCTTCATCGTGGAAAACAGCGTTAGCATTGACGTATCCGATGCCGATGTCATCACCGTGCGCGAAAAGTTGCCCACCTTCCTCGCTGGCAATCATTTCACCATCAAGCCACATCTCGAATTTGTCTGCCTCGACAGCCTCGCCGGCACCGCGGATGACTAAGCCGACGTGATACCACCGATTTGATTCAACAGCCGCAGAGGGCCACGCGCCGTCCCAGTTATATTCGG
This sequence comes from Candidatus Poribacteria bacterium, assembly GCA_965242965.1. GTDB lineage: Bacteria > Poribacteria > WGA-4E > WGA-4E > WGA-3G > AGPOR5. The sequence continues at coordinate 1,935,240 of OZ251518.1, forward strand.
CGCGGTTCCAGCCGCCGACGTAGACTTGCCCATCGAAGACATTAATGACGAGCCCGCGGGTGCGGCCGCCTTCCTCAAAAATCGTCTGCTTCTGTTCGGTGATGCCGACATCGGCGCAGTTGAAATATGCGACGATTGTCCTGTCGGTGTAAGGACCGCCGGTGTTGATGTCGACGGAATCGGGCAGTTTCACGCCATCGTCCTCGCCGTCAAAAAGCAGTGCCTTTCCGACGATACCGTCGACAACCTCCGGGTCACCGACGAGTTCGCCGTTTACGCCTTTTCCGGATGAGTCTTCGCCATCACCGTTGTCGAAATTCCAGATTGCGGCGACGGTTGCGTCATCTTTCGCTGCGAAGGTTGTCACAGCGGCGAGGATGAGCAAGATGGTTAAGAGTGAAAAGAAACTTAATTTTGTCATTTGATATAATCTCCTTTGGTTATTGCATCGAGACCTCACGCCTGTAGTTCAGAAGCACCTGCTCCTGACCCGTTCAGGAGCGGGCGCTCCCGAACTACAGAACGGGGCTACGGTGTCCCGATACAGCCAGCGATCGCGAGGGACAGGCCCTCGCGCTACGGGGAAAAAACGTCTCCTCACCTCTGTAGGTCAGGAGCGCCTGCTCCCGAACTACAGAAATGGGCCCGATGCCTGCCGGAATCGAGACCAGGAGGTCTCGCCTACCCGAAGATGTCAAGACCCGAGGTCTCGCCTACCGATGTTCTGTCCGCTGAGCCTTTAAGTTGGCCCACGTCGTTGCGGATTTTCCGTGCGGTTCAACGCTGAGAGGTTGCGCAAGTTCCGCGAAATCCGCCTCGTCAAAAGCGGAACCGTAGACAAGCACCTCGTCAATCAAACCGCCAAACCAGTCTAAATCACTGCCACCGCCACCGCCATCGTGGTAGACGGTGTTCTGGTTGAGATGCCCGATGCCGATGTCATCGCCGTGGGCATGGAGTTGCCCACCTTTCTCTTGCGCGATGCGCTTGCCATCCAGCCACATCTCAAACTTCTTGCTTTCTACTTTCGCCTCGGCATCGCGGATGACGAGCCCGACGTGATACCACCGTTTTGATTTGACATCCGCGGCGGGCCAGGCACCGTTCCAATTATATTCGGCACGATTCCAGCCGCCGACGTAAACCTTCCCGCCCTGCACATAGATGACGAGCCCGCGCGTCTGACCGCCTTCTTCAAAAATTACCTGCTTCCGGTCCTTCACGCCGACATCATCGCAGTTGAACAACGCCGCGACCGTCCGGTTGGTATAAGGACCGGCGGTGTTGATATCGGCGGAGTCGGGTAACTTGATGCCATCGTCTCTGCCGTTGAATTTCAACGCTTTCCCGGCAATGCCGTCAACCGCTTTCGGCTTCCCGGCGAAATTGCCGTCGAGCCCCTTTTTGGAGCTGTCTTTGGCACTGCCATCGTTGAATGTCCAGTGTGCCGCGACGGTGGCTTCGTCGCGCTGTGCATCCACCTGCACAATGGGCAACATCGCGAAACTGAGCATGAAAATAAGAAAACGAATCACTTGAATTGCCTCCTTTCCTCTCGGTGCGGAGGATGTTAGGTTTTTGAGGGAAATGTGGTTTTCCCCTCAAACGTTTAGGTGATAATAGGTGTTTTTATTATGACAATTTTTGAAAATTTTGTCAAACAAAAAAACGGCGCGCGTGTTTTTTCTTGCACAAAACCCGTTTTTTGGTATATTATGCGTTTAATTTGGGGGAGGTCATGTTTTGATGCGTTTCGGCTCGATTTTCCCGTAGCGCGGGGGCCTCTCCCCCGCGATCGTTGGAGTCCGCGAGGCATGGCGAGGGACAGGCCCTCGCCCTACGGTGAGGGAGACGTTTTTTATCGTAGCGCGGACGTTATTTTTTATCGTAGCGCGGGGGCCTGTCCCCCGCGATTGTTGGGGCGATCGAACGATGGCGAGGGACAGGCCCTCGCCCTACGGTGAAGGGGGACGTTTTCCCGTAGCGCGGGGGCCTGTCCCCCGCGATCGTTGGATCGCGCGGAAGATACCGAGACCGGGAGGGCTCTCCTACCAAAAAACAAGAGGAAAACATAGTGAAATCAAACGCTGAACATACAGAACTTTTCACAGAACTTTTCATTGACGATGCGATTATCGCCGAAAAGCACGGTGTCACGCGCACGCTGCATCCCGGCATAAAAACGAACGCGCCTGTCCTCGACCCTACCCCCGGAAACCTCTGGGAACACGGTGGGCCAGACCAGTCCAAGCGCGTGCATCTCTACGGAACGGTCATGTTCGATGAGGCATTCGGGAAGTATCGGATGTGGTATATGTGTCGCATGGGACCGCATTGGCGATTTCAGGCGAACCAGATTCCGGGACTTTATGTCCCGCGTCCAAATCGGAATCCCTCAACTTTCAACGGGCAAACGCACGATGCCTACGGCAGGAAGTTCGTTGAAAATGACCGCGGTGATCTCACCTGCTACGCCGAAAGTGACGATGGCGTGACATGGACGAAACCGAACCTCGGCATTTTTGAATTCAACGGCGATTCAAATAACAACATTGTCTGGGACCTGCACGGGGCTGCCGTTTTTCGAGATGAGGCTGAGCCGAACCGCCAGAAACGGTATAAGGCAATCGGGTTTTGCAGGCGGTATCGCAATATCTTCCTCATCACCTCACCCGATGGTATCCGGTGGGACGATGCAGAATCTCTTGACCCTGTTGCACAGCGGGACAACGAGGGATGCTTCAATGTCGTCTACGACGAAAAAGCCTCTCTTTTCCGTGCTTATGCCCTCATCCGAGGGACAGACAAGGACGCGCGGCGGATGATTGCCTACACTGAAAGCCCGCGGCTTGAAGGCGAATGGGCATCCCTCACTCCCATGTTCGGTGCGACAGAAAGAGACGATGAAATCGGGGTGGAGAGATACGGCGCGGCGCGCGCCGAAATCCATAACCTGTCAGGGTTTCGTTATCACGATAACTACATCGGCATCGCCGGCGTGTTATATGTGACGGGACCGGGGGCACCTGAACATGAAATTCCGATCGATGGCCCCATTGACGCGCAACTGGTTTGCAGCCGAGATGGAGTGAAGTGGGATTACGCCGATGACGACAGAACGCCGATTATTTCGCGCGGCGCAGCGGGGGAATTTGACATGGGGATGATTATGGGCACTTCCACCGAACCGCTCATCACCGAGGATGCCATTCATTGGTATTATACCGGCGCGAAGCATACGCATGGCGCGCCGATGAAGGAACGGTGCAAATCCATCGGGCGCGCCACGTGGCGATTAGATGGCTTCGTCTCTCTTGATGCCGATGAAAATGGCGGTGTGGTGGAAACGCTTCCGTTGCGTTTGCCGGGCAATGCGTTGCAGGTGAATGCAGATGCACGCGCCGGGCAAGTCTGTGTTGAAGTGCTGACACCTGATGGGCAAGTGCAACAGGGGTTTTCAAAGGCGGAGTGTGTGCCGTTGACAGGCGATGAGATTCGGCATCGTGTCCGATGGAAATCTCGGACGTTGGCGGATGCTCGGCGGCCGTTTCGGCTTCGTTTTGTGCTAAATCGTGCGCGGTTGTATGCGTTTCGGTTGTGAATTGTGTGCGGGTAGGAGAGACCTCCTGGTCTCGATTTTCTTTGACGATAGAGATCGCGAGGGACAGGCCCTCGCGCTACGGTGAAAGGGGGATTTTCTCCTACCGTAGCGCGGGGGCCTGTCCCCCGCGCTGTCCATCGTCAAGTTATGTTTTTAGGTCCTTTAGGTCCTTAATGTCTATAGAAATACGTGTCGTTCCATTTTCAAGGTCCTTTAGGTCCTTAATAAAAAACACGCGGCGCATCAAAGCATATTAAGGACCTAAAGGACCTTAAAGCTCTTCGCGGGCGCGCGTACTATAGACATTAAGGTCCTACGGACCTAAAGAGATGTTTTTTTCGGCGCGACGATGGCGAGGGGAACCCGCTCGGATGCGCGTATGGCATCCGAGGGCCCAAGCCCTACGATGAAAGGAAGGCGTTATTTTCCCCGTAGCGCGGGGGCCTGTCCCCCGCGATCGTCGTCATTACGATGCGTTCTTAGGTCCTTTAGGTCCTTAATGTCTATAGAAAAACGTGCCGGTCCCATGGCAAGGTCCGTAGGACCTTAATAGGAAAACATGCTGCGCGTCAAAACACATTAAGGACCTAAAGGACCTTAAAGCTCCTCCGATCGCCGGCTGCTATAGACATTCAGGTCCTACGGACCTGAAGAGACGTGTTTCCGGCGATCGAACGATCGCGAGGGACAGGCCCTCGCCCTACGATGAGGGGGATTGCATCGTGACCAGGAGGGCTCCCCTACAATTGCGAGGCCAAATCATCAAGCATCTCACGGATACTCACCTCATTGCCATCAAGGAAAAGCGGAGCCAACGCACCACGGCCATGCAACGCCTGCAAAAGAGAATCGATCTGCATCATACGCGCCTGCGGAGAGCGACATTTAGGCCACTTATCAGCGAATTCGCGCGCCGGTTGAGGATTGCCTGTCCGCAAAGTCCGCGTGCTTTTCCGCCACTCCTGCCATCTGAAGGTATAACCACACCCCTTGCACTGCAATATCTCATCGCGTTTTTTGAGGTTTTTACGGTATTCGCGCCAGCGGCGTTTGTAGTCGCAAACCGTGCATTCAATATATCCCGGCGTGTGAAGCGCAATTTCGTTGCACTTTGGACAGCGGAGTTCGGGTTTTTTCTCCGGAGACGCGCGTTCTAAACGCGCCTCATTTGCCGCTCTATTACGCTGAACAGCAGCATCCGGTCTTCGGATAACGCGATGGCAATGCGGACACGGCAATCGGACGCGCTGGCTGAGTGAACGCCGGTATGATTCCCATGTCCAGGTTTTCCCGCAGGTGCAGTATACGTGCCTGTGCCTTTTCCCATCAGGCGCGCCTTTCGAGCGCGTCTTCCTACCGCAATCAAAACACCGCGGCGTTCGGCGCAACGCATCCCGGCAATCTTGCCAGAGAAGCCGCTTGGCGCAGTACGGACAGTGAAACCAGTTATCGTGCTGGTTTCCGAGGCTTTTGCGAAAAAGCGCGTCGATTTTCCGTTTCACTTTCGTGCCGCACCGCGGACAAGGCACGCGGCCTTCCGGGAATACATCGGCGACTGTCGCAATGTCTGCACAGCGCGCGTAGAGCTCCCACCCCACGGTCTGCAGCGCATCGTCATCGTAGATGCCTAGCCGGGCGGAGCGGTAAAGTTTGCGGATTTTGATGGGGTTGACGCGAGGTGCCCATATCATAACTGAATGACCTCTCCTGTCTCAACGCTATCGCTAATTGCCTTCAAAACGCGCATGTTCTGATACGCATCTTCAAGACTCGCGTGCGGTTGTGTGCCTTCTTGCAACGATTTCGCCCAATGTTGCATCTCTTCCAGATACCCGGGCCTGCCGATGCTATGAAAGGCAGTGTTGAGAGCCCATTCTTCAGTAGGCGTATCGGCATATCCGCCGCCGGTGCCGAGCCAGGTCGGCGTGCGATAACGGCGCAGTTTGCGAGTCTCTAACACCTGAATCGCCTGATTACCCGTGCCTTTCACGAAAACCATGGTTTCTAGAACCGGACCGGTGCCCAGTGTCATCGTGCCGATGCCGCCGTTCGCGTAGCGCAGATTGACAGAGAGTGAGACGGTGCGGGTGGCTGCGTCAATCTCTCCCATTGCGAACACTTCGCTGACCTGTCCCATAAAGAACCGCATGCAGTCAGTGGGGTGGATACCCTGGTCAAGCATGAAGGGCCATGCGAAGGGTGAGCCTGCCTCGCTCAGTCTTGGGCTCGGCGCGAGGTATCGGGTGTGATAGTGGCACGGCGTTCCGAATTCCGCTTCTGTCATCAGCCGTTTGGCAATCTGATGCGCGGGTGCGTGCCGCCACATCGTGCCTACCATCCCCGTTTTGCCCGTCTTTTTGGATGCATCGACCAGCATTTTCGCGCCTTCTGGGGTAGTCGCCGGCGGTTTCTCGGTGTAAATATGATAACCGCGTTGCATGCACTCGATGCCGATGTCGCGGTGCAGTTTATCCTCCGGGCGGCCGATGACGGCGATAGCGTCAAGGACTTCATTTTTGAGCATCGTGTCGTAGTCGGTGTAGTGGCGGAGCGCGCCGAATTTTCGGGCGTTTGCCAGTGCCTTCTCTTCTACGATGTCGCAGGTGGCGACGAATTCAAGTTCTGGCACTAGCGGGATGCATTGTTGTAGTTGCGTTGACATTCCGCCGCAGCCGATGAATGCGATTCGGATTTTGTTCATGGTGTTTTCTCCTGTTTTGGTTGATGAAAAAACGGTTCGTGACATGCCTCGCGCAATTCAACGATCGCGGGGGACAGGCCCCCGCGCTACGGGTGTCGAGGCCGCCTCCCCTTCATCCAACGATCGCGGGGGACAGGCCCCCGCGCTACGGGAAAAAAAACGGCTCGTGTTACCGTAGGGCGAGGGCCTGTCCCTCGCCAGCGTTCAGGCACCAGACCCCTCCCCTCTGTAGTTCAAGAGCGCCTGCTCTTGACCCGTTTCGGGAGCAGGCGAGCACAAACTACAGAGATGGGCCCGATGCCTTCCCGTAGGAATGAAAAAACGCCGCCCTTTCACGTAGGGCGAGGGCCTGTCCCTCGCCATGCCTCGCGCATTCTAACGCTCGCGGGGGACAGGCCCCCGCGCTACGGGTGTCGAGGCTGCTTCCCCTCATCCAACGATCGCGGGGGACAGGCCCCCGCGCTACGGTGAAAAAAAACGGTTTGTGATATGCCTCGCGCATTCTAACGCTCGCGGGGGACAGGCCCCCGCGCTACGGGTGTTGAGGCCGCTTCCCCTCATCCAACGATCGCGGGGGACAGGCCCCCGCGCTACGGGAAAAAAACGTCTCTCGTTACCGTAGGGCGAGGGCCCTCGGATGCCATACGCGCATCCGAGCGGGTGTCCCTCGCCATCGTTCATGCACCAGACCCGCTCCTCCCCTCTGTAGTTCAAGAGCGCCTGCTCTTGACCCGTTTGTGATCAGGCGATCACAAACTACAGAGGGGGCCCGATGCATCCCGGTAGGAGGGACATCCTTGTCCCGATTAGTAAGGGAAAAATCGAGACCGATGCAACGAAATGGTTTTCCAAATACTATATCAGGTTTGAAGAAAATAATCAACAAAAAAAGGCACCTCGGCGGAGATGCGCCGAGGTGCCAATACGGATATAGGCTCCCCGTCTATCCGGTTCACGTAGGTGGGGGTCTGTCCTTCGCCACCGTTCGCGTACCCCAACGATCGCGGGGGACAGGCCCCCGCGCTACGGTGAAAAAAAACGGTTCGTGTTCTCGTTAGGCTCCCGTCTATCCATTTCACGTAGGGCGAGGGCCTGTCCCTCGCCATTGTTCGATCGCCACGCTGCGCCGTTATCTGTAGTTCAAGAGCGCCTGCTCTTGAACCGTTCGGGAGCAGGCGCTCCCGAACTACAGAGATGGGCCCGATGCCCGCCGGTAGGAGAGACCTCCCGGTCTCGATTAGCCCTGCGGCAGGCCTCACGCGAACTAGACTTCGTTTGCGCGGTAAGGTGCCAACATCTTGCGGAGCTGGCGGATAGCAGCGTTTTTGCGCGATGCCACGGTGCCGATAGGGCATCGCACAATATCGGCGACTTCCTGATAAGACAATCCCTCCATCTCCGTCAGTTGAAACACCACCTGCTGCTCTTTTGACAGTTTGTTGATTGCATCGCGAATCGTCACGCGCGTTTCCCGGGCGATGACGATTGTCTCCGGGGAGTAGCGCGTATCCGCAATGGCTGTTGCGATGGGGCGAGTGTCAGCCTCATCGTCTTCATCGAAGGTTGCATCCAACGATTCAATGTGCGGTGTCCGCTGTTCTTTCGCCAACTGCTTCAGGCAGACATTCTTGGCGATGTGATAGAGAAACGTCCGGAATTTCGCGAGGGGCCGATAAGTCGGCACACTGCGCCAGAGCCGAATAAACGTTTCTTGACAGAGATCTTCCGCTAGCCCCCGGTCATTGACAAACCGGTTGATAAAATTTAAGGTATGTGAATAGTGCCGTCCGGTCAAAATTTCAAATGCGTCTCTGTCGCCTTCTTTGGCAGAGAGCATCAACTGTTCGTCAGTTTGCTGCATGCTTGTCTCCTCGGGAAGGAGCGTTCAAGCGAAGGCGGGCCAACTAACCTCCTTTCTTTCGTTGTAGTAGGTGCCTGCTCGTTCGCTCCCGGGTCGGTGCGTTTTCCCTTGTTTCAGCAGGGTTTGCGATGTATCGCGTTGCCCTAAGCGACTTCCGTTCCCAATAAGGCGCGCCCGTGCGTCGTCCGACGCGGCGCGGCATTCTGGCACTGCTGCCTTCGGCGGGAGTGCCTCCGTGATAAACTTCATATACTGACGCATTTTTAGCCTCCTTTTTAGTCAGTTCGTCCTATCGCGCGCGAGTTTTATGTTATGTTTCGCGCGCTTCGGTTTCGTTAAATATGATAAACCCTTTAACTTTAACCCACCTATTTTGAAAAAATTCATTTAAAATGAAAAAAAATGCTGCCCTTCACCGTAGGGCGAGGGCCTGTCCCTCGCCATGCGGCGATCGCCGCGGAGACATCGCGATAAAAATCGAGACCGGGAGGGCTCTCCTACCAACAACGATCGCGGGGGACAGGCCCCCGCGCTACGGTTACCAAGGCAGCCTCCCTTCACCGTAGGGCGAGGGCCTGTCCCTCGCCATGCGGCGATCGCCGCGGAGACATCGCGATAAAATCCAGACCAGGAGGTCTCTCCTACTGATTAATCCGCGCCGATTTCAGATTGCAATATTTGCGGACGAAACGGATCCAACGACAACGATGTCTCCCCATCCATCAATAATTCCGCGATAAGTTTCCCCGTAATCGGCGCGAGAAGGATACCGTTTTTGAAATGCCCCGATGCCAACACGACATTCTCATGTCCCGGCAGATAACCGAGAACCGGTCCGTTTTTCGCGTAGGGACGCAAGCCTGTCCACGTTTGCACGAAGGTGCTTTGCGCAAGCGACGGCGCGATCCCAATACCAGCATCAATCATCTGCTTAACGCCGTCGACCGTTGGGCTTTTATCATAACCTGCCATCTCGACCGTGGCACCGATGAGGAGTTTTCCGTCTGCGCGCGGGACGAGGTAAACGCCGAGTCCATCAATCGTGCGATGAAACAGCGGCGGCATCGCCTCCACGAGGACAATCTGTCCCTTCGCCGGCGCGATAGATATCGGACAGCCGAGCATCGCAGCCAGAGTCCCTGCCCAACATCCGGCGGCGATCACGAACGTATCGGCATAGAGGCGTTCGCCGTTGACGACGGTAGCGACGATGCGCCCATTCTCTCGGATGAAGCCGGTGATAGGGTTGCCGAGTTTGAACTGCGTTCCGAGTTGCGCCGCGCCTTTCGCGAACGCCGTGACGAGTTTAGGATTGCGCACCTGTGCATCTTCAGGAAATAGCACCGCGCCTCTTATCGCGGGGGAGAGTGCCGGTTCCAAGTGCAATGCTTCCTCGGCAGTCAGAACTTCGGCAGAGAATCCGCGTTTCACGCGTCGTTCGGCTAATCCAATGAGCCCAGCGGCTTCATCGGGATTGAAGATAACCGAGAGTGTGCCAGATTGGATGAACTCAATGTCTATCTGCGTCGCCGTTTTGAGTTCATCGGCGAGTGCAGGATAGAGCGCGAGACTGGCGCGGCACAGCGTCGGGAATGGTTCATGCGTTGAGGCGTGCGATGTGAGAATGCCCGCGCCTGCCCAGGATGCCTCCGTGCCGACGCGTGTTGCTTTGTCGATGACGAGGGTATTTGCGTCCCGTTTTGCGAGATCGTAAGCGATAGCACAGCCAATAATGCCTGCCCCGATGATGATTATGTCTGCGTGGTTTTTGTCCAAGATTTCCTCCGATGTTTGATGGGATTTATTTTGCGTGATATAGATATTTTATCATGAAAGGGGGTGGTGTGTCAATTTTCGTTTTTTTTCATCACCAAAAAACCCCTTGACAAAAAACCTACACTTCTGTTAAAATAAATCATAACCAAAACATCGTCACTTTTGACGATGCCAAAACACAGGAGGACATTCAAAATGAAATGGATTTTAGGGTTACTCATCGGGATGCTGATTGCATCCCCCGCAATGGCGCAACTGACCCGGGCCGAAGCGCAAACCCTGCTCACCGGGTTCGCACAACTGACAGCCAAAGTGGAAAAAATGAATGAGGAACTCGTCACGGTGAAAACTGACATCGCTGTCATAAAAAACGACATCGCAGCGTTGAAAACCGGACTCCGCGAGACCAGAACGGAACTCCGCGAGACCAAAACCGAACTCAAGGAATACGTTGACTCCAGAGTCACGGCATCGGAAGAGAAGACCTCGGCAGAAATCCGCGGTCTCACTCGGCAGCTCTCCTTCGTGCAATTCTTGCTAGGCATCTTGGTAACGGGGCTCTTGACGGTGCTCCTCGCGTTCCTCAAAAATCAGTGGGATAAACGGAAGGAAGGCGACGAAAAACTCGGCGCACAGCAAGAGGAGTTAGCGGAAAAGCAATCCGAAATTGATGCCTTACGCGCCGAAAATGAACGTATGAAAAATACATTAGATAGCGAGGTTCTGTAGTTTGTGATCGCCTGATCACAAACGGGTCAGGATCAGGCGATCCTGACCTACAGAGAAGAGGGGAGGGGTCTGGGGCATGAACGATGGCGAGGGACAGGCCCTCGCCCTACGGTAAGGGGGGGCATTTTTTATTCGTGAACGCGGGCGTTTATTCGTGAACGCGGGCGTTTTTTGTCCCCGCGATCATAAAAGGAAAGGAAATTTTAATGATACTTGGAAAAATTACAGGCACAGTCGTCGCGACGCAGAAAGACGAAAAACTCGTCGGCAGCAAACTGATGATTGTCCAAGACGTAAATTTAGATGGCGAATTGGAACGAAAATATACCGTCGCCGTAGACGCAATGGGCGCAGGCATCGGCGAAATTGTCCTCGTGGCGACCGGCAGCTCCGCACGACAAACACGCGCGACCAGCAATAAACCGGTCGACGCGGTCATCATGGCAATCGTGGATACCGTCGAAATCTGCGGGAAAGTGCGGTATCAGAAGTGACAACCGCACAGAAACGGGACTCCCTTCGTGCGGAAACGCTTCATCGCCGCGACCAAATTCCGTCAACGCTGCGCGCAACGCTGAGCCAGCGGATTATCGCTCATTGCGTTGACTGGATGCAAAGCGAAGGCTGTCCCGAACCGGTGATGCTATATCTGAGCATGCGCAGTGAAGTTGAAACTCTCGGTTTGTTGGAGCAACTGCTTCGTGCGGGAAGACAGGTTTGCGCCCCGGTCGTCAATATGCGAGACAGGCGACTCATCCCGCGGCAGCTCTGCGATGTGGAGGCATCCCTAGTGCGTCACCCTTACGGGATGTTGGAACCGAAGGCGACTTGCCCGATGGTATCACCGTCGGAGTTGCGGCTCATCTTTGTCCCCGGTATCGCGTTTGATTCTGACGGCTATCGGCTCGGCTACGGCATGGGGTTCTACGACAGGTTTCTCGCGCAGTGTCCGGATGCTGTTCGGGTGGGGCTCGCGTATCAGGCGCAGGTGGTTTCGGAGACTTTTCCGCAATCGTGGGATGTGCCGGTGCATCGGATTTTCACGGAAAACGGTGCGATCATTCCTCGTCAGCGTCCATGTCCACGTCAGCGCGAATGAAGGGCCGCAATTTCTCTAACGTTTTCTTGCCGATGCCTCTGACGTTTTGGAGGGCATCGACAGAGGAAAAATCGCCGTGTTTTTCGCGATAGTCGATGATTCTTTCTGCCATCCGCGGTCCGATGTTTGGGAGTGTTTCAAGTTCTTCGGCGGAGGCGGTGTTGATGTTGAGGAGCCAAGATGACGATTTCGCGCGCTGCTGTTCGGCAGGCGCGTTTTCCTGTGCTGGATGCTGTTCTGTTTCTGGCGTGGCGACGAAGTCTGGTTTGCCGAGGAAGAGTGTTGGGTGGTATCGTCGTAGTCCCCAGAGTCCGCTTCCTGCTAGGATGAGGATTATTAGGAAGGTTGCGGTTTTCCAATAGTGTTGTTCGATGATGTGGTTCATGTTTTTTGTTTTTTGAAGAAACGTCCTCTGTCATCGTAGGGCGAGGGCCTGTCCCTCGCCATGCTGCGATCGCGATGATGAAAAAACGGCCCCTTCACCGTAGGGCGAGGGCCTGTCCCTCGCCATGCCGCGATCGCGAGGCAAAAAACGTTCCCTTCATCGTAGGGCGAGGGCCTGTCCCTCGCCATGCCGCGATCGCCCAAATGATCGCGGGGGACAGGCCCCCGCGCTACGGGAAAAAACGGCATTCCTCGCGTGATTCAACGATCGCGAGGGACAGGCCCTCGCGCTACGGGCCAGGAACGGATGTCCTTTTGCGATCAGGCGATCGCAAACTACAGAATCGAGACCAGGAGGTCTCTCCTACCGCGACTTTTCAACCACAATTACCTGATTTGTCGGCACATCTTGGAAATGCTGGCGCGCGCCGGTTTGATAACGCACCTCAACACTATCCACAACCGCACGCATCCCAAGCCCGAAATGGAGCTTAAGTTCACGCTGTGAGAGATAACCATCGCCACTGCGGACTTCTCGCGTTTGAGTGAGATTTCCTGTCGTTACGCTGACACGGGTGCCGATTGCACTCGCAGGCAAACGGATTTGCAACCAGTTATTTCGGTTGCCGCCATCGTTTCGCAACAGGCGCGGCGGCGTGTTAGCATTGGTGACGCAGATGTCAATGTCACCGTCTAAATCATAATCGGCGAAGGTGGCACCGCGGCTGACATCGGCGATTTGCATCGCTTCTCCAAGCGTTTCAGCGACTTCGGCGAACGTGCCATCGCGCCTGTTTTGAAAGAGCAGGTTGCGTTGTCCGTATGTCCCTTCTTGTCCGAGTTCCGCCAGATTTTCGTGCAGATGTCCATTGGCGACAAAAATGTCGCGATAGCCGTCGTTATCGTAATCAATAAACGCCGTTGCCCAGCCGAGATAGGGATAGGTGATCTGCGCAGTTTTCGTGGTAGCCGTTGCATCCGTGAAAAACCCATCGCTGTCGTTGTGATAGAGCGTATTGGTCTGCTCGGCATAGTTGGTTACGGTGAGATCCAACCATCCGTCATTGTCATAATCGCCGAAGGTGGTGCCCATCCCGTTTTCCGCGGCACCGTTTTCACTGAGTGCCACGCCGAGCATAAACCCGACTTCCTCAAACGTGCCATCGCCGTTATTACGATAAAAGAGGTTTTCGGTTGAATCATTAGCGATGTAAATATCGGGCGCGCCATCGTTATTATAGTCTCCCCAAACAACGCCGAGCCCCTTGCCGGTAGCGTTGTAAATGCCTGCCGATTTCGTCACGTCTGTGAATGTGCCATCGCCGTTGTTGCGGAAAAGCGTATCGGATTGCGCAGGGAAGTTATCGGGCTCGCAGTAGGCACGGATGCCTTTCTCTTTCAACCCGCACCACGGGTTATCATCGAGGCGAAAGACGATGTAGTTGACGACGTAAAGATCGAGATGTCCATCGTTATCATAATCGGCGAAGGCGCAGCCGGTGCTCCATCTCGGCTCAGCAACGCCTGCTTTTTCGGTGACATCGGTGAACGTCCCGTTGCCATTATTGCGATAGAGCCGATTTGCGCCGTAATTTGTGACGTAAATATCGGGGTGTCCATCGTTATCGTAGTCGCCGACAGCGCAGCCGTGTCCGTAACCTGTATCGCCTACCCCGGCATCCTCGGTGACATCGCTAAAAGTGCCGTCGCCGTTGTTGCGGAAGAGGGAATTTGTTGGGCGGCTATAAAAATCCGCCGTTATCGTTGTTATCGTTGTGTCTGTGTTTTGCTTGACGGTTGCATCGTAACCGGGGAGCGGCGCGCCATTGACGAGATACAAATCCGGGGCACCGTCTGAATCGTAGTCAAAAAACGCCGCGCCGGAGCCGAGCGTTTCCATGAAGTATTTTTGTCCGCTGCGTCCATCTATGTGCGTCCAGTGGATGCCGGCTTCGTGCGTCACGTCAGTGAATTGCAGTTCGGCATTGGAGGCGACAGAGAGTGTCAACAACAGGAGGAGTTGGGTTACGAAGAGGCGTTGCATGAGCGTTTATCGTCTCCAAAGGTTTATTAGCAGGCTTCCGATGCCGACGATGATGCTGATGCCGATGGCGATGTTGGCGCGTAACGTCGCTGTCCATTCGGCGCGCCCCTCGAGTTTGCCTCGGATCCAACTTACGTCTTGCTCAAGCGAACCGAGTCGTTTGTCAACGCGTTCTTCATACGCGTGCTGTCGTTCTTCCATGCGTTCCATCCATTTGAGGACGTGCTGTTGGAATTCTTGATTGTCCATGATGATGCCTCCGTATCTGGAGTGTTTATCGTCTCCAGAGGTTTATTAACAAACTGCCGATGCCGACGATGATGCTGATGCCGATGGCGATGTTGGCGCGTAACGTCGCTGTCCATTCGGCGCGCCCCTCTAGTTTGCCTCGGATCCAACTCACGTCTTGCTCAAGCGAACCGAGCCGTTTGTCGACGCGTTCTTCATACGCGTGCTGTCGTTCTTCCATGCGTTCCATCCATTTGAGGACGTGCTGCTGGAATTCTTGATTGTCCATGATGATGCCTCCGGTGTTTATTTTTTTCAACAAAATAGATTATACGATATTTTAAGTGAAAATGCAAGTCTTTTTTGTGTTCCCGGTAGGAGAGACCTCCTGGTCTCGATGCAATACCGTATCGGGACAAGGATGTCCCTCCTACCCAAACACGTAGGCGAGACCTCCTGGTCTCGATGTTCCCGTAGCGCGGGGGCCTGTCCTCCGCGATTGTTGGCTTGCGCGAGCACTAGCAAGGGACAGGCGTTTTTTCATCGTAGCGCGGGGGCCTGTCCCCCGCGATCGTTGGGGTACGCGGACGATGGCGAGGGACAGGCCCTCGCCCTACGGTGAAGGGATGCCGTTTCGGATACCGTAGCGCGGGGGCCTGTCCCCCGCGATTGTTGGCTTGCGCGAGCGATGGCGAGGGCCCCTCGCATGCGCGTGTGGCATGCGAGGGCCCTCGCCCTACGGTGAGGGGAAGGCGTTTTTTTCCTAGCGCGCAGCAAGCACGTTAATTTTTCTGCTGGTTTCACTTCATCTCCGCCTCAATATCAGCCAAAGTTTGGCGGAAAGCCTCATTTTGCGGTGACATCTGAATCGCCGCGCGGATTGCCTTCAGTGCCTTTTGATGTTCACCGGTGTGAGAATACGCCAATGCCAACGTCTGTAAATATTGCGGTGCCGGTGCCAAACGAAACGCTTCTTGCGCAAAGGCGATGGCATCTTGGAGTTGGAGCCGCTGCTGGATATAGAGCCGCGCCAATCCGTTGAGCGCGTAATGCGCCTTTGCATCCAGCGTTAACGCCGCCCGATATGCCGCGATGGCTTTGTCAACTTCGCCTCGGCGATGGTGGATAGCGGCGATACCCGCCTGCGCTGTCGCTAAGGACGCATCGTGTGTGAGTGCGCGCTGATATGCCGCGAATGCCTCATTTAACCGGGCTTGCGCATAGTAGACTGCACCTAAACCGGCGTGCGGTGCCGCCTGCGCTGGTGCCAAGGCGATTGCCTCCAGATAGGCATCCGCCGCCTTCTGAAAATTGCGTTTGCGGAAGAACAACTTTCCGAGTTTGTAGAACGCGGCGGCGCGGTAATCTCTCCCATCGCGCGTCGAAAGTCGGCATGCTTGCTGATACGCCGCAATTGCCTTATCAAATTTCCCATATTTTTCGTAGGTTATCCCCAGTTGATACTGCTTTTGCGGGTTGCTCGGTTCACTGAGGGTTGCGCGCTCACGCGTGTCAATCTCTTGGGCGATGGCATTGAGGCGATGATAGGTTTCCATCGCGCGTTTTCCCGCCTCTATCTGCTTCAATCGGAAGAGTGCCTGAGCGAGATTGTAGTAGGCACCGACATGCTCCGCCTGCTGCTTGATGACGGTGCGGTATTCCTCGGCGGCGCGCTGAAATTCGCGTTGCTTCGTGAAGACCAAACCGAGGCGATAGCGGGCGGCAGTGAAATTGGGATTGAGATGGAGTGCCGCCTCCAACAGCGGACGCGCCTTGTCAAGTTCACCCTGTTCCAGATAGATGGCACCTAAATTGCCGTTCGCCATCGGGAGTTCCGGTTGTTCGGCTAACGCCTCTTGATAATAGCGAATTGCTTTCGCCGGTTGATTGACAGCCTCGTAACAGGAAGCGAGGTTCGTCAGTGC
This sequence comes from Candidatus Poribacteria bacterium, assembly GCA_965242965.1. GTDB lineage: Bacteria > Poribacteria > WGA-4E > WGA-4E > WGA-3G > AGPOR5. The sequence continues at coordinate 1,951,588 of OZ251518.1, forward strand.
CGCCGCTAACTTCGGTGAACGGCGGAGACACTCGTGATACGCCGCGAGTGCCTCCGGAAATCGGGCTGCCTGCTGATACGCAGACGCGAGCCCAAGCCGCAGCTGCAGGGCATCGGGATGCTGTCGGGTGAGCCGCTGATAGATGTCGATTGCCGCCGCGACCCGTTCGGTTTTTGTATAGAGGTGCGCGAGATTCGCCGCCGCTTGCAAGTGCTGGCTTTCTATTGCCAGTGCGCGTTTGAGTGCCGCCTCTGCCGCATCAAACTCGCCGAGTTGTAAGTGAACCGTGCCGAGTGCGGCATGCGCTTTAGCGAAGTCAGCGTCTTGCGCTGTAGCCTGCTGAAGATGGTGAAGGGCTTGTGCGTATTCTCCGCGACGTGCAGCTTCCTTTCCGCGCGCGTAGAAATCTTCTGGTGATTGCGCAACTGCGGTCCCCAAAACGAGCCAGAGAAAAATGGCGATTTTTGTCTTCCGCAATGCTTGCGATAACAGTTTTTGTGCTATCATCGTTTTTCTCCGTATTTTTCGCGGGGGTCGTTCAGATTACCGTAGCGCGGGGGCCTGTCCTCCGCGAGTTTTCGGTAGACCGCAGCATAGCGAGGGAAACCCGCTCGCAGGCGCGTGTGGCATGCGAGGGCCCAAGCCCTACGGTGAGGGGGCCGTTCTGTTGGAAAGAAAATGTCCGGTTACCGTAGCGCGGGGGCCTGTCCCCCGCGCTCTCGCCCGCGGCCTACGCGCCGTTTTGTGCCCGCGCGATATCACGATAGCGTCGCACTTCCACATCATCCGGCATGCGTCGCAGCGTTTCCTTGTAATCCTGCAGCGCGGCTTCATACCGTTGCATCGCGAAGTTTGCATGCGCACGGCCGAGGTATGCATCGACATCTTCCGAGTTTCGCGCGAGGGCTGCATCGTAATCGCGGACAGCGGCGGTGTAGTGCTGCAGGTGAAAGTGTGTCACGGCGCGATTGAAATAGCCTTCACTACGTTCGGGTTTCAGACGGATAGCCGCGTCATAGTCGCGCAGCGCGGCGGTGTAGTCGCCGAGGGCATAGTAGAGGCTGCCCCGGTTGCAGTGCGCCGCGGCATAATCAGGTTTGAGGCGGATGGCGACATCGTAAGCGGCGATGGCGTTTTCCGATTTGCCGATTTCCGCGAGGAGGGTGCCGAGGGAGAAAAAAGCATCGATGGCATTTTCTTCTTCGGTGGGGACATGGATATCCTTATTTTTTTCATCCAACCGTGCGATGGCTGCTTCTATCTCGGGGTCCTCCTCATGTTCCAATTCCAGGAGTTCTGGAAACAACTCTTCCATAGTTGGAAAATGGGCTTTCCCATAAATCCTCACGAAGTCTCCGACGCATGCATCTACGTCTGCTAAGGGACTGTCGAGATTGCCACCATCAGCCCACATTAACTCCTCTGCCATGACAGAGAGTTGTTTGTATTCGTCCGCGGTGGCGGTGGGACGGCGCAGATTATCGGTGCGATTGGCGAGTTCGGTTAATAACTCTTGGATGCCGACGAGCCACGCGACGTAACTTTCCGAGGGTGCTTCCTCTTCAGCGGCATGCTTCTCTTCCGGTAAGCCCTCGCGTTCAAGCGGTGCTTGCCGCGGGATGAACGGCTCTGGCAGACTCATGCGAAGCGAGACAGCGAGTGCCGGCACGGGTAAGCCAGTGGGCATCGTTTGTGTAGGCGTTAACATTGGGTTTTACCTCCTCTTTAACCACGCGTTATACTCGGCGTGCGTTAACACACGATCGCCACCTGCTGTCTGTCATAGTTTATCTTGGCAATCAGGCGGGTTTTGTTACCGCCAATGTTGAAGCCAGTGTAGTTGACTTCTTCCTTAAGGTGGCGTTTCTGTTGTGAAGAATAAACGAAATCTTCTCTTTTCACCAGATCGGCGTGCGGAAACACCTCCCGCACCTCGTTAAGCGACTGGAAATCTCTTTGCCGCACCAAATCACGCCAGCGGTGAAGTCCCGGCTTGCTGTTTGGATGTCTTTGTGCAAAGTCGTTGAGTTTTTCTTCAAAATGAATCTGCATTGGAAAACCAATTCTATTCAAAACGGTGCGATCGGATTACCGAGGCATGGCGAGGGACAAGCCCGCGCCCTACGTGCAGCGAAGTCACCGTAGCGCGGGGGCCTGTCCCCCGCGAGTTTTCGATAGACCGCAGCATGGCGAGGGCCTGTCCTCGCCCTACGGTGAAAGGGCGTTTCTCCTACCGTAGCGCGGGGGCCTGTCCCCCGCGGTCTCGCCCTACGCGCGGTTTTCTGCCTGCGCGATATCCCGATACCGTTGCACTTCCACATCATCCGGCGAGCGTTGCAGCGTCTCCTCGTAATCCTGCAGCGCGGCTTTATACCGTTGCATCGCGAAGTTGGCATGCGCGCGGCCGAGGTAAGCATCAACATCATCCGGATTCCGTGCGAGGGCTGCATCGTAATCTCGGACAGCGGCGGTATAGTGCTGCAGGTGAAAGTGCGTCACGGCGCGATTGAAATAGCCTTCACTACGTTCAGGTTTCAGGCGGATAGCCGCGTCATAATCATGAAGCGCGGCGGTGTAGTCGCCGAGGGCATAGTAGAGGCTGCCTCGGTTGCAGTGCGCCGCGGCGTAATCGGGTTTCAGGCGGATGGCGACATCGTAAGCGGCGATGGCGTTCTCGGCTTTTCCGATGTCCGTGAGGAGGGTGCCGAGTGAGAAAAAGGCATCGATGGCAATTTCTTCTTCCGTGGGGACATGGATGTCCTTATTTTTTTCATCCAACCGTGCGATGGCTGCTTCTATCTCGGGGTCTTCCTCATGTTCCAGTTCTAGGAGTTCGGGGAACAACTCTTCCAGAGTTGGAAACGTTGCTGCCTCATAAATCCGCATGAAGTCGGCGACACATACCTCTATGTCCGCTAAGGGACTGTCGAAATTGTCACCAGCCGCCCACATTAACTCCTCTAACATGCCAGAGAGTTGCTTGTATTCGTCCGCTGTGGCTGTGGAACGGCGCAGATCATCGGTGCGATTGGCGAGTTCGGTTAATAACTCTTGGATGCCGACGAGCCACGCGACGTAACTTTCCGCAGGTGCTATCTCTTCATCTGCGTGTTTCTCTTCCGGTAAGTCCTCGCTTTCAAGCGGTGTCTGCGGTGCTTGTCGCGGGATGAGCGGCTCCGGCAGGCTCATGCGGATGGACACAGGGAGCACCGGCACGGGTAAGCCAGTGGGCATCGCTTGTGTAGGCGTTAACATTGGGTTTTACCTCCTCTTTAACCACGCGGTATACTCGGCGTGCGTTAACACATAATCGATCTCCACCCGCTGACTGGCATAGTGTATCCTGGCAATCAAGCGGGTTTTGTTACCGCCGATGTTGAAGACAGTGTAGCTGACTTCTTCCTTAACACCGCGGTTCTGTTCTTTAGGATAAACGAATCTTTCTCTTTTCACCAAATCGGCGTGCGGAAACATCGCACGCACCTCGTTAAGTGACCGGAAATTTTTTTGCCGCACCAAATCACGCCAGCGGTGAAGTGCCGGCTTGCTGTTTGGGTGTCTTTGTGCAAAATTGTTGAGTTTTTGTAGAGATGTAATCTGCATCGGAAAACCAGTCCTATTCAAAACGGCGCGACGACGATTTAGCCGGCGATGCCCACTCGCAACACGACAGCAGACACTTAACACCGACACTTTAGTTAGGATACCACATCAAAACAGAATTTGCAAGCGAAAATTGCTTTTTTTCCCATTCCGTGTATAATAGAACAGAAACCCCCAACGCGGAGAAAAAATGGAACAGCGGGAAACGAAACTTGACATGCAACGCGCTGAAATACAAGGCGTATCCAAATGGATTTTTGAAATAGGCGCGGCATCCCTGGTCTTTTTCTATATCTATAGCGCGGGCTTTGGGACAGCGGCGGAACAATATCACCTTGGTTTTTACCTGATTGCCACCTACGCGCTCATCGGCATCTTCTACAAATGCCGCTCGCGCTCGCCTGCATCGCGGCCATCCCTCTTTGATATGTTGCTGGTTGGGATGAGCGTCCTCTCCATAGGCTATTGGATAGTCGAATACCCGAACCTTGCCAATCGGGCGGGTGCGTATACGCGCACGGATATCGCGATGGGGGCACTTGCGCTGATGGCTAGCGTTGAGGTGAGCCGCCGCACCGTAGGATGGGGACTGCCTGTTATCGCCGCTGTCGGTATTTTATACGCGCTTTTCGGACGCGCCATGCCAGAAGCAATTGCACACAAAGGGTTTACACCGTGGCGGATTATTGAATACTGCTTCTTCAGCCAAGCCGGCATCTTCGGCATCATGGCGAACGTGATGGCAACTTACGTCATCCTCTTCATTTTTTTCGGGGCGTTTTTGGAGAAATCCGGCGTAGGACAGTTTTTTATCAACCTGCCGATGTCACTCGCCGGACGCTCTATCGGCGGCGCAGCGAAGGTTTCTGTCGTCACCTCCGGCTTCTTCGGCTCCGTCGCCGGCAGTGCCATCGCAAACACGGTGACTACCGGCACGTTTACGATTCCGCTAATGAAGCGGACCGGATTCCGGCCACACGTCGCGGGCGCAGTGGAAGCATCAGCCTCCGTCGGTGGGCAATTCTTACCGCCTGTGATGGGCGCGGGCGCGTTTTTAATGGCGGAACGGACAGGATTGCCCTACAGCCAAATCGCGCTCATTTCCATTGTCCCGGCAATCCTCTATTTTCTCTCTGTCTGGATGATGGTGCATTTTGAAGCGAAGAAAGAGGGATTACAAAGCATTCCCGCCGCAGAGATACCCAAACTCTCCGTTCTCCTGAAAACAAATTGGTATTACCTGCTGCCCCTGCTCACCCTCATCGGAATGTTGATCGCCAAGCATACCGCCTACAACTCGGCGTTCTACGCAATCCTCGTTACGATAGGCGTGAGTTATTTTCGCCCAGAGACGCGGTTGACACCGAAGCGCATCTGGGAAGCGATGGTTACCGGTGCGAAAAATTCGCTTGCAATCGGCGGAGCCGTCGGCACTATCGGCATCATCGTCGCCGTTATCGATTTGACAGGTTTAGGTAGGATTTTTCCGGATTTGGTGTTATCTGTCGCCGGCGATAGCCGCTTTATCGCCGTATTGCTGCTCGCCGCCGCGTCGCTAGTTTTAGGAATGGGCATCCCCGTCACCGCCGCCTACCTCATCACCTCTGAACTCGCCGTGCCGATTTTGACGAACCCAGAACTCGGCGTGTCCGTTATCGCCGCGCACCTCATTATCTTCTGGCTGAGCCAAGATTCTAACATCACACCGCCGGTTGCGCTCGGTGCCTATGCCGGTGCCGCTATTGCTCGGGCAGACCCGTGGCAAACCGGTTGGACCTGCTTCAAATTCGCTAAACTCCTATACGTGATGCCGTTGCTGTTCGCCTACACGCACATCTTGCTTGAGGGCACGCTGACCCAAAATGTGTTATCCGTGGCGACGGCTGTCGTGGGGACGCTCGTTTTTTCGATGGTGACGATGGGCTATTTCGTGCGCAAAACGCGGTGGTATGAGTGGATCTTGCTTGCCTTGGCGGCGTTCCTCGCGTATGTCTACAATATCTGGGCATTCGTCATCGCGCTGGCGATAGTTGCGTTTGTCTATTTTATGCAAAAACGGGAGGCGATGTCCTAAATCAAGCATCGAGACCGGGCGGTCTCAATTTTCCCGTAGCGCGGGGGCCCTCGGATGCCACACGCGCATCCGAGCGGGTTTCCCCCGCGAGCGTTGGAGAACCGTTATTTTTATCGTAGCGCGGGGGCCTGTCCCCCGCGATCTCCATCGTCAAGAGATGGCGTTTTAGGTCCTTTAGGACCTGAAGAGAACAAGAGACGTTTTTTTCGGAGATCGAACGATGGCGAGGGACAGGCCCTCGCCCTACGGTGAAGGAGAGGCGGCCTCGACACCCGTAGCGCGGGGGCCTGGCCCCCGCGATCGTTGGAGTGCGCGGACAATGACGAGGGACAGGTTTTCCTATTGCATCGCAACCCGAGGTCTCTCCTACCGGGGCCTGCCATCAAACGCTTTACGCAAATACAAAAGAATATCCTCAGCGGCGCGACGAGAGACACGCGCGTTGAATGCCACAGCCGCCCTTTCCGCACGATAATAATTACCTTGATAATAACGCAGAAACAGCGCGGTTGCCCACAAAACCGCATCCATGTAATGTCCATCAAGTGCCGCGTCAACGGTGGCAAAACCTAGCGCGCCGTTTAGCACGAAAGCGTTGAGTCCATCGCGCCAATTGCCGACATAGACTTGTCCCGCACCGGGTAAGATTACCGACAAGATTTTCGCAAGTCTCATCGATTTCCGCGGTGCATTGAGTGCCGCATCAAAGTGCGCGTCAAGTTCTGTCAAACCTAAGTGAGTAGGCAAGGTTTTTAACCCCGCATAATTTTTCAGGGCAGCGCGCGCTTCTTCCCATCGGAATTGGTAGAGATACGCAACGCCTTGCAAAAACAGCGCGCGCCGATACTGCGCCTCCGAAGGGTTTTGCATCGTGACTTTAAGCAACGCCAATAATCCCATGTCATAGTTTTTCCCGGCGATGTGCGTCACGGCGAGTGCCAGTTGCAGTTCAATTTTCGTTGTCTTATCGGGAGTGCGTTGGATAGCCGTGCGCATCGCGGCGACTGCCTCTTCCCACATCCCTTGTTCGCGATAGGCGAGCCCGATGTTGCGGTATGCCTTCCCCGCGCGCGTGTCATCGGGATGGAAGAAGAGGAACCGTTTATACTCGGTGATGGCGGCATCGTAATTGCCCAAGGCGAAGAAGTGATCGCCTAAGAACAGAGGCATCTCGTCAGCGGCGGCGGTGAAGATGAAACCGAAGAGGGTTAGAAACAGGGAGAAGGCGATTCGCTTGAAAAGCATTTTTGGCACTATATTTCCTCAATGTGTATTGGTAAAAAAACGATTCGGTTGCTAAAGATGCATTCGTTTGCATTCCACGCGAAATTAATGGTATCATAATTCTATTGTGATGTCAATTTTTTTTGAAAATCCCGATATGCGTCTTGGTAGGCGGGACATCCTTGTCCCGATAGGTTTGCGGGTAGGAGGGACATCCTTGTCCCGATACGCCTCGGGGTAGGAGGGACATCCTTGTCCCGATACGGTATTGCATCGAGACCGGGAGGGCTCTCCTACCGGGCCCTCCCCATTCTGTAGTTTGCGATCGCCTGATCGCAAACGGGTCAGGATCAGGCGATCCTGACCTACAAGCGGATGCAGGTATTGCATCGAGACCAGGAGGTCTCTCCTACTGAAACACTCTGAAAATAGACAAAGGAGAATAAATGAAAAAACCGCCGTTTTTGGAGAGAGAGGCTTTAGTCAGCAAACGCCTCCAAAGCCTTTTTCATTACCAAAAGTCCAGGCCCGAAGAGTTCACCGACGTTGAACTTACGCGATTGACACCGTTCCATCGCGCCCTGCTTGCCACTGATGGCACCGTCACGCGCTTTATCGAAAACTACACGCTGTCACCGGTAGAAATTACGCTGCTGCATCAAGAAGAACAAACGTTACCCGACGGCCATATTTGGCTGGAACTGCCATGTGGTGAGAAAATTGTCTATCGGGAAGTGCTGTTGCAAACGCCGCCTATGGACGGACAACCGCAGCGTATCCATGCCTACGCGGTATCCGAGATTCTCCCAGACCGCCTGCCAAAACGTCTTTGGGATGGGGTAACCTCTGGGAGACAAGGGTTGGGCAGACTTTTGTTAAGGAGTCGGCTGGAGACCCGGCGTGAGTTGTTATGGTGGGGTGTTGAACGGGAGATTCGTTTGCCGGCTGCCATTAAACATCTGGAAACCGAGGCGTTCCTCAGCCGTGCCTATCGGATAGTCGCCGATGGGCTGCCGTTGATGCTAATTACGGAGAAGTTTCCATTGGAGGCATCTGTCCTAGAGTAGGCGGGACATCCTTGTCCCGATATGCGTTGGGTAGGCGGGACATCCTTGTCCCGATACCGAACCTGTTGAGACCGGGAGGTCTCTCCTACCGGGCACGCATCGGGCCCACCTCTGTAGTTTGCGATCGCCTGATCGCAAACGGGTCAAGATCAGCGTGGCGATCGAACGCTGGCGAGGGAAACCCGCTCGCATGCGCGTGTGGCATGCGAGGGCCCAAGCCCTACGTGAAGGGACGGCGTTTTTCCACCGTAGCGCGGGGGCCTGTCCCCCGCGATCGTTGGAGTGCGCGAGCGATGGCGAGGGACAGGCCCTCGCCCTACGTGAAGGGACAGCATTTTTTCATCGCAGCGCGGGCCCTGTCCCCCGCGACATGGCGAGGGACAGGCCCTCGCCCTACGGTGAGGGGGGATTTTCGCCGCCCTATTGCATCGAGACCAGGAGGTCTCGCCTACGGGGACATCATTGAGACGAGGAAATTATTTCTGACGATATCCAAAAGGAGAAAATTATAATGCGACATATCATTTATGGGTTGGTTATCTGCCTGATGTTGATAATTGGTGCATGCCTGCTCAGCCATGCACAAGATGAACACACCGTCGCCCTCTACGCCTTTGAGACAGGCAACGGGAAAGTTGTCAAAGATCTTTCAGGAAACGGAAACGACTGCACCCTCATGGGACCGAAGTGGGGAGAAGGCAATCCGGGTGGTGGCCTCGTCTTCGGCGGGAATGCTCCCAGGGACTTCGTTGAGGTACCGGATAGCGACAGCCTCGATTTGGTTGAAGGGCTCACCGTGGAGATGTGGATTTATCTCAACGCCTGGTCTACTGCAGGCGGGACAGGTGCTACAAAAGAGCTCGCCTATAAAGTCGGTCCGCGAAGTGACAAAAAGGTGCTGATCCGCATGACGACAACCGCTAATGCCTGGGGTGCCGCTGTTGTTGCAGGCAAAACAGAACTACCGCTGAAAGAATGGGTGCATATTGCCGGCACCTACGATGCCAAGTCGGGGGTCGGAAAGATTTACGTCAACGCGGTTCTAGATGGCGAGGGCAAAATTGGCGGAGACCTTGTCCCGAACAACGATGTCCTGTGGCTCGGCCGCGGGGCGGGCCCGTTTTTAGATGGCCGCATGGACGAGGTGCGGATTTCCAACATCGCACGCACGCAACAGGAAATCCAAACCTTGATGGACAAACGCATCAAAGGCGTGCTGGCTGTCAATCCAAAGGATAAATTGACGACGACGTGGGGCGATCTGAAATCAAAACGGCAATTCAATTGACAACGTCGATAGGAATTCGTTTTCTACCGTGCGATTGTAAACGCGCGCAGAAATGACAGAACCATAGATATTACCCAGATAGAAAGCCCCACCGATAGTGCCAAAAGTCCACCCTTTCACCGATGTGATGCCATCGCGGTTGAAGCCGTCGTAAGCCTGCCAGCCAGTGAATCCGACGATGATAAGACTGGCGATGGCATCACCGGTGCGGCCAGTGTAAAACCTTCCAGCTCCCGGCAACACCGTCGATAGGAATCCGGCGAGAAAAGGGTTTCGGTTGGGGAGATTCGCGCCTTGCACCGCGTACTGGCGATACATTGCCGCTTTGTCCGTGACACTTGCCACCGCCGATGCCTGCAGTGCCATGAAAACCTCATCAGCCTCGCGCCACTGCTTTTGCATCAGATAGGCGAGGCCGATGAGTTGTTTGGCTTCGGTGTGTAGCCTCGCGTCCGTGATGCGCGGTAACGTCTTTTGCAAAAACTGCACTGCGTCCGAAAACTGCTCCATCAAAAAATAGGAGACACCGAGTTGATAATAAGCACGACTCGCGAACGGGCTTTGCGGATGCTTTTGCAAAAGTGTCTCAAAGGTATCAATTGCCAGCATCGGTTCCCCACCCAAACGATAGCAGAGGGCAATTTTATAGTGGATAGCCTCTCGCGCATTCTGCTCCGTGGTTTGGCTTTCTGGGGTTTGGCTTTCTTCAGCAGACATGTTTTCCAAACGCGCGTAATAGAGATACCGCTGATATTCACTCGCCGCCCGCAGATAATCGCCTTCCTCAAACAGAAAATCGGCAAATTGCAGGACATTTTCGGGGCTGTAATAGTCCACCCGCGCCGATGCCACACTCGCGAACATGACGAAAATCAGCAACGCAAACTTAAAAAGTCGCATAATCTGAAACCATATCCACATATTTGCCTGTCACGGCATCTTTATGATAATGCGCCGCTTGCGAACCGTTGCATCGGAGGAGCCTATCCGCCGTGAGTAGAATGCCTCTTATCACGCCGTATTCTTGGATGCATGCCATCCCAAAGCGCGAACAGGTGGGGTGGAAATTGCACGCCGGTTTGTCTTGACTGGAGATGAATTTCTGATAGAGCCGAATGAGTCCGGTGGCGGCTAACTTCAACTCCGAGATTTCGCGCGGGTCCAAGCGAGGTGTCTCTTTCGGTTGAGGCGTTCGGTTTTCAGCAAGCATCGAGTTTACTTTGCGGATGAAACCCAGGTCTGCCGCTTCATCGGCAATTGCCGGCGAAACGAGGATGATTGCCATCAGCAGCGAAAAATAATTTACCATCTGATTTCCTTGATTTTCACGGAGCGCGAGGCATGGCGAGGGAAACCCGCTCGCATGCGCGTATGGCATCCGAGGGCCCAAGCCCTACGATGAAGGGAGGCGGCCTTGACACCCGTAGCGCGGGGGCCTGTCCCCCGCGAGCGTTGGAGTGCGCGGACGCTGGCGAGGGAAACCCGCTCGGATGCGCGTGGGGCATCCGAGGGCCCAAGCCCTACGATGAAGGGAGGCGGCCTTGACACCCGTAGCGCGGGGGCCTGTCCCCCGCGAGCGTTGGAGTGCGCGGAACGCTGGCGAGGGAAACCCGCTCGGATGCGCGTGGGGCATCCGAGGGCCCAAGCCCTACGATGAAGGGGAACATTCTGCCGCCCTATTGCATCAAAACCTCCCGGTCCCTCCTACCGATCCGCCAGCAACTTAAAAGTATGCCGATGGATGTCAGACGCGCCAAACTCCGCAATCGCAGCACGATGCTGAGGGGTCGGATACCCCTTGTGCTTCGGAAACCCATAGTTCGGATAGGTTTCGCCGAATTCAATCATCAGCGCGTCGCGCGTCGTTTTGGCGATGATGGAAGCCGCCGCGATAGAAACACTCAAGGTGTCACCTTTTGGAATTGCCTTGCCGATAATGGCGGTTTCCGGAAGATCCAACCCATCTACCAGCAGGTAATCTGGACATGGCGAGAGGTTTGTAACGGCATCCCGCATCGCGAGGAGCGTTGCTTGTAAAATATTAATCCGCGCAATTGTCGGCGGATCAGCTCGGCCGACACCTATTGCGATAGCCTCACGATGGATTTCATTGGACAAATGCGAACGTTGACTCGGCGTTAACTGCTTGGAATCCCTCAAACCGGTAATCTGGCAATCGGGCGGTAAAATAACAGCGGCGGCGATGACGGGCCCAGCCAAAGCCCCTCGGCCCGCCTCGTCAACGCCGGCGATGTGTCGGTGGCCGTCTTGGCGGCATGCGCGCTCAAAAGCGTCTCGGCATGAAGTGGAAAGCCGACGCGCGGCACCGCTTTCACTTTTAGTATAGGCGTAACGGTTCTCCATCAGCCTATCTTCTTCTCTCTTTGACACGCGCGGCTCTGCCGGTGCGTTCGCGCAAGTAATACAACTTCGCACGCCGAACGGCACCGTATCGGACGACTTGAATGCTGTCGATATTAGGTGAATGGAGTGGGAAAGTTCTCTCACTTCCCGTGCCAAACGCGACACGCCGCACCGTAAACGTTGCACGCGCGCCACTATGGGCACGACGGATAACCGTGCCTTCATACGCCTGAAGCCGTTCTTTTTGTCCTTCACGGATGCGGGTGTTCACCTTGACAACATCACCGGGACCGAATTCAGGTATATCGCTTTTCAGATATTGGCTTTCAACGGACTCTATCAAATTCATTGTGGGTTTCTCCTCTAAAATCTATTGATTCTTTGTTATGTGCTGTTATTCCTGCTGCTTCGAGAATAGCAACATCTTCCGCCGTGAGTTCAAGTTGCTTCAGCAACTCCGGGCGGCGTTCCGCCGTGCGCTTAAGTGCCGCCGCGTACCGCCACTTCTCAACATTCTCATGATGCCCGCTTAACAGCACCTCCGGCACCTGCATCCCTTCAAATTCAGCGGGACGCGTGTAGTGCGGATGATCGAGTAGTTCGTTGCTGAACGAATCGACTTGGGCGGATTCATAATCGCCAAGGGCACCGGGAAGCACGCGGCCAATGGCATCAATCAGGACAAGCGCGGCGATTTCTCCACCGCTCAAAACGTAATCGCCGATGGAAACCTCGGTTGTTACCAGTTTATCGCGCACGCGTTCATCAACGCCTTTGTAACGGCCGCATAAAAGAATGAGGTGCGTCTCCAAAGAGAGCGCCTCGGCGAGCGACTGCGTAAACGGCGTGCCTTGCGGTGTCAGATAGATAACGTGCGCCGTTTCCGCCGGGTTTAACTCAGCGAGTGCAGAAAAAATGGGTGCCGGTTTCAGAATCATCCCGGCACCGCCGCCATAGGGATAATCGTCAACCGATTGATGCTTGTCGGTTGCCCAATCGCGCAGTTGATGCACGTTGACAGCAAGTTTATCCGCCTCTTGCGCGCGCCGAAGAATGCCTGTCTGCAATGCCGGCGCGAGTATCTCTGGGAACAAGGCGAGGACATCGATTTTCATGAACTGCGCCGCCCTATTTCGCGGGTGCCTTCTCCGGGGGTTCAGCGGGTTCAATGAGTTCAAGGATGACCTTTCGATTGGCGTTTATCCCGGCGGTATAAAGCACATTTCGGATGGCTTTCAGCGTCCTACCATATTTACCGATAATCTTCCCCAAATCTTCTTCCGCTACCGTCAATTCGACAATAACGAGGGTTTCGCTAGTTACTTCGTGAACCACCACCCGGTCTGGATAATCGACGAGCGACTTTGCGATGTATTCGATCAAATCTTTGAACATTTTGGTATCCTAGTTATGAAACGGGTGTTCTCCACATTCCCTGCTGTCCCCGGTTTTCCCGTAGGAGAGACCTCCCGGTCTCGATGCAATATCCCGGTCCCAACCGTAGCGCGGGGGCCTGTCCCCCGCGATCGCCCGATCTGCGCGAAAACCGCACGCCGACCCAGGCCGTTTCCCTCGCGATCGCAGCATGGCGAGGGAAACCCGCTCGCATGCGCGTATGGCATCCGAGGGCCCAAGCCCTACGGTAAAGGGACGGCTTTTCTCTAACCGTAGCGCGGGGGCCTGTCCCCCGCGAGCGTCCGATCTGCGCGAAAACCGCATGCCAACCCAGGCCGTTTCCCCCGAGATCGCGGCATGGCGAGGGACAGGCCCTCGCCCTACGGTAAAGGGGAGTTTTGCGCTGCCCGTAGCGCGGGGGCCTGTCCCCCGCGATCGTGGCATGGCGAGGGAAACCCGCTCGCATGCGCGTATGGCATCCGAGGGCCCAAGCCCTACGATGAAGGGAAGGCGTTTCTCTGTCCCCGGCGCGAACAACTACTCTCCCGATTCAGGTGCCGATTCCGTAAGCAGCGTTCCAGCTTCGGAAGGAGGCTTCGGTGCTTCCGCTTCTTCGACAGGTTCTTCGGAAATCTCTGCATCCGGCAGCGGTTTCCCAAGTTTCTCGTAAGTAAATTTCCTCAAAATCCCGCGCTTGGAGAGGAGGTTTTTCGCCGTATCAGTGGGTTGCGCGCCGAGGCGTAACCACTTCAGTGCCTTCTCTTCGTCAATATGAATTTCCGCGGGTTCCGTGAGGGGGTTGTAATGGCCGAGGCGTTCCAGAAACGCGCCATCCCGCTGCGCGCGTGCATCCGCGGCGACGATCCGATAAAACGGGCGTTTCTTCCTACCGTGCCGTTGTAATCTGATTCTAACTGCCAAAATATCTCCTTTTACTTGCGGCGTTTGCGGCGCCGCGGTCTTTTCGATTTCCGTTTTGCGCGAGGAAGCGCGCCGAGTTTCTGTCCTACCTGCGGCATCGCCATCGCTTGCTGCTGGTTAAACATGCGGTTCATCATCCGCAGCTGATTCACTAAAGTGTTTACCTGATTGACGGTGGTGCCGCTGCCTTTTGCAATGCGGAGTTTGCGGCTCCTATCCAACAACGCCGGATTCTGTCGTTCTTCCAGCGTCATCGATTGGATGGCGGCTTTCGCGTAGTTCAGATGGCTTTCGTCCGGTTTCAGGTCCTTCATCGGGAGTTGATTCTTAAACGGAATCAAATCTACCAATTGCTCCAAGGGCCCCATATTTCCGATTTGCTCCAGTTGCGTGAGAAAATCGTTGAAATCCAACCCCTTATTCTCGGTGAGTTTGCGTTCTATGGCTCGCGCCTGGTCATCGGAGAAAACCTGTTCTGCCTTCTCTACCAAGGTTTGGAAGTCGCCTTGTCCGAGGATGCGCGAGGACATCCGTTCGGGATGAAATTCCTCTAACGCCGCCGCTTCGATTTTTTCACCGATACTGATGAACTTAATCGGCTTCTCGGTGATATGCCGGATAGAAAGCGCGGCACCCCCGCGGGCATCGCCGTCCATTTTCGTGAGAATTACGCCATCAATATCCAGTTCGTTATTGAAGTTTTCGGCGACGTTCACGGCATCTTGTCCTGTCATCGCGTCAACGACGAGCAGGATTTCTGTCGGTTTCACCGCGTCCTTGATACCTCGCAGTTCGCCCATCAATTCCGCATTGATGTGCAAACGGCCGGCGGTATCCACAATGACACAGTTCTGTCCGCGCGCAAATGCCTCGCTGACTGCGTCTTGCGCAATTTTCACCGGTGAGACATCGGTGCCCATGGCGAAGACCGGGGTTTCCGTCTGTTCGCCGAGAATTTGCAATTGCCGAATCGCGGCGGGCCGGTAGACATCGGCTGCGACGAGGAGCGGGTTACGGCCCTCTTTCCGGAATCTGAGTGCCAGTTTCGCGGCGACTGTCGTTTTGCCAGCACCTTGCAACCCGACGAGCATGACTACTGTCGGACCGCTCGGTGCGATGCGAATTCTCTCCCCTTCGGCACCCATCAGTTGCGTGAGTTCTTCGCCGATAATCCGGGCGATTTGGAGCTCCGGCGTGAGGCTGCCCAGGACTTCTTGGCCGAGGGCCCGCGTCCGAATCCGCTCTATAAACGCGCGCGTGACTTTATAGTTGACATCTGCCTCCAGAAACGCGCGCCGCACCTCGCGCAACGAATCGGAGATATTGCTTTCTGTCAATGTCCCGTGCCCGCGCAGTTTTTTGAAGGTGCTTTGCAATCTATCGCTTAAACTCTCAAACATGGTTGCCGCTTCCTTTCCAATTTTAGGTTCGGATGAAGGTTATTACTATAATTATAGCAAATTTTACTGCAAATGTCAAATTTTTTTCAATTTTTGTCTGAATTATGCTATAATGGTGTCACATCATCTGAAAAAAGGAGTTAGGATAGGCGCGAGTTTAAAGGAAGGCGTTATTTTTCCCGTAGCGCGGGGGGCCTGTCCCCCGCGATCGTCAAGGCACGCGTTTTTTCCCCGTAGCGCGGGGGCCTGTCCCCCGCGTTGGTTCAAGCACCGTTTTTTTTTATCGTAGCGCGGGGGCCTGTCCCCCGCGATCTCCATCGTCAAGATGTGTGTTTCCTCTCTGTAGTTTGTGATCGCCTGATCACAAACAGGTCAGGATCAGGCGATCCTGACCTACGAGCCTGGTGCACGAACGATGGCGAGGGACAGGCCCTCGCCCTACGATCCGTTGGCAATTCGCGCATTCACGTCTATCCTGAGGATTTTAATATGAATCAAGAAGAGAAAAAAGCGACAGAAGATGCAGCATCTGACGATAATAAGTCATTGCCGCCTCCCGAAGATAAACTCTCTGTCACGCACCACAGCGTCACGATTAATGACGAAGAGATTCGTTATACCGCAACTACCGGCACGCTCGTCCTGAAAGAGGAAAGCGAGAAAGAAGGCGAAAAGGCGAAGGCATCCGTTTTCTTCGTCGCCTATACCCGCGATGATGTCGCGGATTCAGGGAGTCGCCCGATAACCTTCGCATTCAACGGCGGACCCGGATCCTCCTCTGTCTGGTTGCATCTCGGATTGCTGGGGCCCCGGCGCATCAATCCTGATGAAGAGGGAAATCCGCCTCAGCCGCCTTACCAACTCATCAATAACGACTTCTCCGTCTTGGACAAGACGGACCTGGTTTTCATCGACCCGGTCAGCACCGGGTTCAGCCGGGCAGTGCCAGGCGAAGAAGCGAAGCAATTCCACGGGTTCAAGAAGGATATTGAATCCGTCGGCGATTTCATCCTCCTCTATTTAGGACGTTACAAACGCTGGGGTTCCCCGAAGTTCCTCATCGGAGAAAGTTACGGGACAACGCGGGCGGCGGGACTTTCCGGCTATTTGCAGGAGCAAAACGGCACTTATCTCAACGGTATCATGCTTGTTTCGGTGGTGCTGAATTTCCAGACGATTCGGTTCTCTCCCGGCAACGATTTGCCCTATATCCTCTTTTTGCCGACTTACGCGGCGGCGGCACTTCATCACGGAAAGTCAGAGGCCAGCCAGGAAACCCCGTTAGATCCGTTTCAAGTTGCGGAGCATTTTGACGCTACCTTGGACGAGGTGAAAGCGTTCGCGATGCGCGAATACACGCTCGCCTTGATGGAGGGCTCGGAGATTCCGCCCGGCACGCGCGCCGATATGATTAAACGGCTGGCGGCATATACAGGGCTGTCCCGTGATTACCTTGACTGGACGGACCTGCGGATTGAGATTTCGCGATTCTGCAAGGAGCTGCTCCGAGACGAAGGGCGCACCGTTGGCAGGTTTGATTGCCGATACACCGGCATTGACAGGGATTCAGCCGGCGAGTCTTTTGAATATGACCCGAGTTCGGCAATTATTCAGGGCGCGTATACGGCTATGCTCAACAATTACGTGCGTGGCGAATTGGAATTCGAGAGCGATCTGCCGTATGAAATCCTCAGTCGCCGCGTGCATCCGTGGAACTATGAGGAGCATCAGAACCAGTATGTCAACGTCGCCGACACTTTGCGCAAGGCGATGACGATGAATCCGGCGTTGAAAGTTTTCGTCGCCAGTGGTTATTACGATTTAGCCACCCCGTATCTAGCGACGGAATACACGTTTACGCATCTTGGGCTTGACAAGTCCTTGCAGGACAACATCACGATGGCTTACTACAAAGCGGGTCACATGATGTATATTGATATGGACGAGTTGGCGAAAATGAAGGCGGATCTGGATGCCTTTCTTGAAAACGCGCTCCCCGGTTAAGTGGAAAAACGGGGAATTCCCAGTAGGAGAGACCTCCTGGTCTCGATGTTCCCGTAGCGGGGGGGCCTGTCCCCCGCGATCGTTGGGTAACCCGGAGCATGGCGAGGGACAAGCCCTCGCCCTACGAGGAAGGGAAGGCGTTTTTTCCAACGCATCGTCTTAGGTCCTTTAGGACCTACATGTCTATAGAAAAACGTGCTAGCTCATGTCAAGGTCCTTTAGGTCCTTAATAGGAAACCACGCTGCACATCAAAACACATTAAGGACCTAAAGGACCTTAAAGCTCTTCACGTCTCCGAGTGCTATAGACATTAAGGTCCTACGGACCTTAGAGACGTTTTTCCGCAGCGCGAGGCATGGCGAGGGACAGGCCCTCGCCCTACGATGAAGGGAGGATTTTCGCCGCATTGCATCGAGACCAGGAGGTCTCTCCTACGGGATTGCATCGGGTTGGCCCCATCTGTAGTTTGCGATCGCCTGATCGCAAAGCGAACATCATTAACGCTTGACAGAGACTTATGACTTACCAAAGAGAATTTGAAAACCGATTAAACGTCGCCGTTGTCGGCGTAGGTTCACACGGTTATCGGAACATTTTGCCGACGCTGACATTCCTGCCGATTCGGCTGCAGGCACTTTGCGATGTTGATATCGCCCGCGCGCGCATCACAGCAGAACAATACGGCGTGAAGGCGTGTTACACGAATATGACAGAGATGTTCCGGAACGAGGAATTAGACGCGGTTTTCCTCTGTGTGCCGCCGCGCCTGCACCCGGAGTTAACCTGCGAGGCATTGGATGCAGGCGTGCATGTCTGGCTAGAAAAGCCGCCGGGTATGTTCGCCAACGAAATAGAGGAGATGATTCGCCATCGGCGTGACAAGGTGGTGGTTGTCGGCTTCAAAAAGGCGTTTATGCCTGCGACGCGGAAGATTATTGAAATCTTTGGCTCGGCAAAATACGGTCCGTTGCGAACGATTTTGGGGGTTTATCCGATGACAATTCCCAAAGATGGCAGGCGCGTCCTACGCGAAGGTGAACATACCAACTGGCTCCAAAACGGCTGTCATCCATTGTCGCTGTTATTGGCAGTCGGTGGGAAGGTTTCTGCCGTCACCGTGCATTTAGGCCAGCGCGGGGGTGGCGCGTGCATTTTAGAATTCGCCAGCGGCGCGCTCGGCAATTTCCACTTGGCAGACGGTGCGCGACACGGACAGCCCGCGGAACATTACCAATTTTTCGGGAACAACTGCCACGCCGAAATCGTCAACGGCACAAAGGTATTGCTACAACGCGGCATGCGCCTTGATTACCACGGCGGCACCACTTTCGTGCCGGAAGGGTTTGACAGCGGTGCCATCGTCTGGGAACCGCAACACAGCCTCGGCACGCTGGAAAACAAGGGGCTTTTCATCCAAGGATTCTACCAAGAAATGCACTATTTCTGTGACTGCATTTTGGAGGGGAGAACCGCGGAACAGGGCTCCCTTGAATTCGCCTTGGAAGTGATGAAGGTTTACGAAGCGGGGCTCCGTTCGGAAGGCGAGAGAGTTCTCGTTCAGTAGACATGCCGACAGCAATTGAAGGAAAAAACTATGGAATATAGACGACTCGGCAGCAGTGGGCTCAAGGTTTCTGAAATCTGCCTCGGCACGATGACGTTCGGGCACGGCGCAGATGAGGCGGAAACCAACCGGATGATACACCTTGCCTGGGATGCTGGCGTAAACTTTTTTGACACGGCGAATTCGTATGCCGACGGCGCATCCGAAATTCTGCTCGGCAAGGCACTTAAAGGGAGACGGCGCGATGCTGTCGTCGCTACCAAGTTTTTCAACCCGATGGGACCCGGGCCGAACGATTCGGGGATGTCTCGCGTCCATATCATGCAGGCGATTGACGATAGCCTCAAACGGCTGCAGATGGATTACGTGGATATCTACTATATCCATCACGTGGACACGCAAACGCCGTTAGAGGAGATGTTGCGCGCGCTCGATGATCTGGTAAGGCAAGGGAAGGTTCGCTATACGGCGTGTAGCAACTACCAAGCGTGGCGGTTATCGGAAGCGTTGTGGCTCAGCGATGCGCTTAACTTGACACGGTTCGCCTGCTATCAACCGCAATATAGCCTCGTCGTGCGGGATATTGAGCAGGAATTGGTGCCGCTTTGCGAATACAAAGGGCTCGGCATCGTCGTCTGGAGTCCGTTGGCAGGCGGGTTCTTATCGGGCAAATACCGGGCAGGGGAACGCATCCAGGGCGGCACGCGCTCCGAAGAAGGCTGGGCATATCCGCAACGCTATTTTGCCGAGAACGCCGATGAAACGCTGCAGACGCTCTACGACGTTTCCGAAGCGTCGCAATATAGTCCGGCGCAAGTCGCGCTACGGTGGGTGCTTGAACAGCGCGCAATAACTTCCGTGATTGTCGGCGCACGACACGCCGAGCATCTTCGCGATAACTTGGGCACAGCGGGGTGGCGGCTAACGGGAGAGGCACTCCAGAGACTGAACACCGTCTCGCATCTGCCAGAACGTTACCCGGAGGCGATGGAGAAGAATATGCATGAACGCCGCGATAGTGCAGTGAAGATGCCCCTGCAATAAAGCCCTTGCAATAAAGAAAGAGTGAACTTTTCTCCACTGCATTTGTCTAAACAATCAAAGGTATTTCATAAATCTCTCAACGTTGCGGTGACAGGCTCCCAGTGCTACGGGAAAAAAACGCCGCCCCTTCACATAGGGCGAGGGCCCTCGGATGCCACACGCGCATCCGAGCGGGTTTCCCTCGCCATCGTTCGATCGCCACGCTGATTCTGTAGGGCAAGAGCACCTGCTCCTGACCCGCTCGGGAGCGGGCGCTCCCGAACTACAGAGGTGGGAGAACCCGATACGTCTTCCGGTAGGCGGGACATCCTTGTCCCGATACCTCTTCGGGTAGGCGGGACATCCTTGTCCCGATACGTCTTCAGTAGGCGGGACATCCTTGTCCCGAAATCTGCACATCGAGACCGGGAGGTCTCTCCTACCGGGGAGCAATCGAGACCGGGAGGTCCCGCCGACGGGGACACCGCTCGCTTGGAGAAAAATGATGCCATTGTTTGCAGGAGACCAGAAAAGGAGGGAATTGCGATGGGAAAATGGAAAGTTATCACAATTATCGTCGCGGCAGTCGTTGTCGTGGGGGCTGCAGTCGCTGTCGGCCGCATCGTCTTTGCAACGAAGGAAGGAAACGGAAGCAACAATGCCGATGCACCGGCAATCCAAACGGCGACGGTGGAACGGGGTAACATCGCCGTGACTATTGACGCAACCGGCACCATCAAACCGCTGAATATCGTTGAAGTCAGCTCCAAAGCCAGTGGGAAGATTTTGGAACTGAAAGTGGATGCCGGCGATTACGTTGAGCAGGACGACATCATCGCGGTGATTGAAACGACTTACGTGCAGATTAGCCTTGAGCAGGCGGAGGCAGATCTACGTGCCTCCCAAGCACGCTTGCAACAGGCAGAGATTGATATCCAACTCCAGCGCGAGCAGTCGGAAATCCAAATTCGGCAGGCACGCGAAGCACTCGCCGAAGCCGAAAAACGGCTGGAACAACTCACCGAACAGATTCGGTTAGAGAAGATAGCCAACAAACGCGGCATCATGGATGCCGAAAACAGCCTGAAAATGGCGAACATCCGATACAAATTGCTCACTTCGGAAGAAGTCCGAGAGGAAACGAAGGGACGCGCGCAAGCTACCGTTGAGCAAGACCTGGCGAACTTCGATCTGGCGAAAGCGGAGCATGAACGGAATCAGCGGCTTTTTGAGAAACAGCTGATTTCACAAGCGGCGTTAGATGCCTCACGCGCGCAGCTGCGTGCCGCCGATGCACGCTATAAATCCTCGGTGGAGCAACTCAAGTTAGTGGAGCAGCCGGCGAGTGCGGCGGAATTGGAATTGGCGCGCGCCGATATTAAAAAGGCGGAATTCGCGCTGGAAGTCGCTAATGAACGCGTGGCAGCCGAAGAATCACGGGATATGGACATTCCGTTGCAGAAAAATCGCATCGCACAAGCACAAGACGCGCTCAAACTCGCTGTCACAAACCAGAAGCAGATCGATCGGAAGGAACGCGACTTGGAGACAGCGCGCGCCTCTCTCAAACGCAGCCAAGGCCAACTCGATCTTCGGAAAATCGAATACGAGGATACCGTCATCAAAGCACCCATCTCCGGCACCGTTCTCGAGAAAAAAGTTGAAGAAGGACAGGTTATCACCTCACGTCTTTCTTCACTCGCCTCTTCTGAAGGACAAACAATCGTGACGATGGCGGACCTGGATACTGTCTACGTCGTCACTGAAGTTGACGAAACGGACATCGGCAAGGTGCAAATCGGACAGCCGGTGACGATTACGGTAGAGGCGTATCCGGACATGCCGTTTGAAGGCGAAGTCCTGAAAATCGCACCACAGGGACAAGTGATTCAGAATATCACTACGTTTGAGGTTACCTCTGAATTGAAAAACGTTGATGCGCGCGGCGCATCGCGTGGGCAAGCGGACAGGCAAAGGGGCCGCGCTGGCCGTGACATGGGCAATCTGACAGCGGAACAACGCGAACGTTTCCGTGCGATGCGCCAGCAGGGCCAAGGTGGCACCGGCTGGCCTCCAGCGCGCGCAGAAACACCGGTGCAGACAGATGCACCAACTATCGAGAAAACAGAAGAAGCGGCAAAAACAGAGGAAACAGAAGAAGCAGCGGAAGCAGCGGAAACAGAGGACTGGGGTAGTCTCTTCGGCGGCTTTTTTGAAGAACCGCCTGCGGTATCTCGCGTTCCAGCGGAACAAACGCAACCTGATGCCGAGAAGATGCCGTTTCTCAAGCCGGGCATGAACGCCTCTGTCCAAATCTCTGCAGTTAACAAGACAGGCATTCTGACGTTGCCGAATGAGGCACTGCTTGATATGCGCGGGCGGAAAATGGTGCGAATCATTGGGGCAGATGGACAGCCTGGCCGTCCGCAGCCTGTTGTCGCTGGCGTGAGCAGTTTTGATAAAACTGAGATTCTCTCTGGGCTCACCGAGGGAGATGTCGTCGCCATCGGCGGTTTTCAACGCGGTGGTGGCAGAAGTGAAGAGTGGCGGCGCAGGATGCAGAACCCGGCTGCCACGGTGCGCCGGATGGGCGGCGGTGGCGGCCCGAGAGGCAGATAAACGCGAACAGCAAGGAGGAAAACGATGAGTATTTTGGAAAGTTTTGCCAACGCGCTCCGTAGCTTATTGGCAAATAAACTCCGCTCTATTTTGACGATGCTAGGCGTTATCATCGGTGTCGGCGCGATTATCACCACCACCTCAATCGGGGAAGGCGCGAAGGCGGACATCACCGAACGCATTTCGACATTGGGCGCGAACATCCTCGCTGTCCGACCCGGGCAAAGCCGATTTCGGGGACGCAGTTCAGCCGACTCGCGGAAAAGTCTCACCGTGGAAGACATCGCCACGTTACAGGCGCGAGGCAAAAGTTTCGGCTATGTTACGCCGGAGCTGAGCAATCGCGCACAGGTGAAATACCTGAATAAGAACACGAACACTACTATCGTCGGAACGTCACCGGAATATTTGGTGACAGCGAATTTTACGGTAGAGAACGGCAGTTTTTTCACAGAACACGATATTCGCTATCGTCAGCGTGTTTGTGTGCTAGGCAAAACCGTCGCCGATGACCTGTTTGGTTCGGCATCCCCGGTCGGCAAGAAGCTCAAGATTCGGAATATCGGGTTTCACGTTCTCGGCGTGATGAAAGAGAAGGGGGCCAGCGGCTGGCGTAACCCCGATGACCAGGTTTTCATCCCGTATTCAACGGCGATGAAGCGGGTTTTCGGTTCAGAGTATCTCTCCAGCATCAGCATCCAAGCGAACGATGAAAATCTCCTTCAGACAGCCGAAACGGAGGTAACCGAGTTACTCCGCAAGCAGCACAAAATCGCCGCGAATAAGGAACTCGATTTTCACGTCAGGAACCAAGCGGAGTTCATGGAAACGTTGGAGGAATCGAGTCAGACGTTTACCAACATGATTTTAGGTATCGCTGTCGTCTCGCTAATTGTCGGTGGGATTGGGATTATGAACATCATGTTGGTTTCTGTCACGGAGCGGACGAAGGAGATTGGTTTGCGGAAAGCAGTGGGCGCGCAGCGGACAGATATCCTCTTCCAATTCCTCGTTGAATCGACGACATTGGCATTAGTCGGTGGCATTGTCGGTGTCGGCGTGGGGATAATCGGTGCGGATATGGTGCCGTCGCTTTGGGGTTGGCGCACCGTTATCTCGCCGGTGTATGGCATCCTCTCCTTTGTGGTGAGTGCGCTCGTTGGCGTTTTCTTTGGCGCGTATCCGGCATGGAAAGCGGCGAAGCTTCATCCTATTGATGCACTCAGACATGAGTAGGCGGGACATTCTTGTCCCGATACGTCTTCGGTAGGAGGGACATCCTTGTCCCGAATCGAGACCGGGAGGTCTCTCCTACGGGGACATCACTTGCATCGAGACCGGGAGGTCTCTCCTACGGATGTCCGGATAGGCGGGACATCCTTGTCCCGATACGTCTTCAGTAGGCGGGACATCCTTGTCCCGATGATTTTGAACGGTTCAATCTACAAACGCATAAAATAAAATGAATAAAGGAGTCAATATGTCCAAAATAGCAGTTATTTCCGGCGTGGGCCCCGGATTAGGCGCGGCCCTCGCGCGTAAGTTTGCCGACGAAGGCTGTCGCGTCGCGTTGCTTGCGCGCTCGGCCGCCTACATTCACCATTTGGAAAGAAAATTGGCGGAGACAGGTGGGACAGCCTTACCTATCCCGACAGACATTACGGATGGTGCGCAGGTGGCGCGAAGTTTTGCTCGGATTCGTGAGGAATTCGGTGCGCCTGATATTCTGATTAATCATGCGGGTAACGCGGCATGGGGCACTTTCGCGAACCTCACGCCGGAGGCGTTTGAAGGTTCGTGGCGGGTTTGCACACTCGGTGGGTTCCTGTGTTCCAAACAAGTGGTGCCGGGCATGCTTGAGAAAGGCGGGGGTTGCATTCTATTTACGGGTGCGACTTCTTCGGTGCGCGGGCGCGCGGGCGCGTTAGCGTTCAGCAGTGCGAAGTTTGCGACGCGCGGCTTGGCATCGGCACTCGCTCGCGAGGTAGGCCCACACGGTATCCACGTCGCGCACGTGATTATTGATGGGGTGATTGATACCCCAGGGATTCGGGAACGGTATCAACTGAAACCGAATGAGCCGCTGCTCGCGCCGGATGCGATTGCGGAGACGTATTGGGCTTTGGCGCAGCAGGAGCGGAGTGCGTGGACTTTTGAGGTGGATGTCCGGCCTCATAATGAGGAATTTTTCACTTAAGGACAAAATGGCCGCGGGGTCGGAGGGTGTGGGAAACTTGTCTTATTTTCCCTTTTTGTTGAGGGTGTTTCATAAATCGATGGAACCTCCCGGTAGGAGAGACCTCCCGGTCTCGATTTCTTCCTGTCGGTGCGCTGTCCCGTTCTCGATGTAAGCGATGTCCCCGGTAGGAGAGACCTCCCGGTCTCGATGTGCCCGTAGCGCGGGGGCCTGTCCCCCGCGTTGCCCATCGGCAAGCGGTGGCGTTTTAGGTCCTTTAGGTCCTTAATGTCTATAGAAAAACGTGTCGTCCCATTTTCAAGGGCCTTTAGGTCCTTAATAAAAAACACGCGCGGCCCTGGCAAAAACTATTAAGGACCTAAAGGACCTTAGGATTCTCCGCAGGCGCGCGGGCTATAGACATTAAGGTCCTACGGACCTAAGAACCGTTTTTTTCGTCGTGCGGGGGCCCTCGGATGCCATACGCGCATCCGAGAGGGTTTCCCCCGCGAGCGTTGGAGTGCGCTGACGATAGCGAGGGACAAGTTTTCCTACCGCCCTACGATGAAGGGGGGGCTTTTTCGCCGCGGCCCCGGTAGGCGCGCTGCCCTATTGCATCGAGACCGGGAGGTCTCTCCTACGGGGATGCATCGAGATATGACACACCCTCACTTCCCTACTGCTGCTTTGAAAGCAAGTCGAGAATCTTGTTCAGCATCGGGAAGAGCCTTTCGGTGAGGGCTTTTATCTCCACATAACGTCCCGATACGTTCTCGACTTTCCCCCGCAATTTTGTGATTGCTTCGCCTTTTGCAAGCAGTTCCTTGTGGATTCCGTCGTTTTCCTTGCGGAGTTGCCGGTTTTCCTCGTGAAGATTCGCCACGCTTTGGCGGAGTTCTTCGTTTTCTGCTTGCACGACATCGAGTTGCTTGTGGAGTTCGCCGTTGTCCACTTGCACGGCCTCGAGTTGCAGGCGGAGTTCTCCATTTTCCGCTTGCACGGCATTGAATCGCCGGTCAGCGGCACTTTGAAATTCCCGCTGTTGCTGGCGAAGTTCTTCGTTTTCCGCTTGCACGGCATTGAATCGACGGTCAGCGGCACTCTGGAATTCCCGTTGTTGCAGGCGGAGTTCTCCGTTTTCCGCTTGCACGGCATCAAGTTGCAGGCGGAGTTGTTCGCATTCCGCTTGCACGGCATTGAGCTGCAGGCGAAGTTCTGCGTTCTCCGCTTGCACGGCATTGAGCTGCAGGCGGAGTTCTGCGTTTTCCGCTTGCAAAACATCGAGTCGCTGGTGGAGTTCTGCGTTTTTCTCGCGGAGTTCTTCGTTCCCCTTTTGGAGTTCCTCGTTCGCCTTCTGAAGGGCGTTGCATCGCCGATACAACAGGAACAATCCCAGGAAACTAAAACTAAACACGCCTATGTCAAAAATTGTCACATTGAACCAAACCAGATCCATTTCTAATCCTCCTTGTTTTGGAACATTTTTTTTCGATGCACATTGCCAAAAGCAGTGCATATAATTAGGATACCACAGTTGAGTTTCATTTGTCAAGTTTTTTTCAAGAGATTCATAACAAAATTTGACTTTTTAATAAATATAAGGTATAATTAACGTATTCAATAGGGAGAAGTGCCGCGCGCTACAACGAAATGAAAGCCAAAAACCTGACGCAGCTCATCGGGAATACACCTACAATTCGCCTGAATGCCTTGACTGGCACGGAATCTGCCACCCTCTATGCAAAGTTGGAGGCATACAACCCCGGCGGCAGTATCAAGGACAGGATTAGTTACGCGATGATAATTGATGCTGAAGAACGCGGCATTCTGCGTAAAGGCGATACTATCGTCGAACCGACAGCTGGTAACACCGGGTTGGGGCTCTCCCTTGTCGGCATCGCGCGCGGCTATCCGGTGATTTTGACGATGCCGGAGAACGTCAGCAGCGAGAAATACGCGCTGCTCTCCGCATTCGGTGCCAAAATCGTCCTAACACCGGAACATGGCGGAATGGCCAGTGCTATCTGGAAGGCGGAAGAAATTGTCCGCCAGCATCCAAGGCACTATATGCCGAACCAGTTCACGAATCCCGCGAATCCAGAGATTCACCGCTGCACTACGGCTGTCGAGATTCTCAAGGATATCGGGACAGACATCGATTTTTTCGTCGCTGGCGTGGGGACAGGCGGCACGCTGACAGGTGTCGGGGAAGTGCTAAAGGCGCACTGTCCAGATGTCAAAATCGTCGCCGTAGAGCCGCGGGTTTCAGCGGTGCTATCCGGTGGCAGCCCGGGGCCAACGCGAATTGATGGCCTCGGCGCGGGGATGATTCCGCAAGTTTTAAACGTAGATATCATTGACGATGTTATCACAGTGCCAGAAGAGGTAGCTTACGAAATGATGAAGACGCTGTCCCGCCGCGAAGGCTTGCTCGTCGGCATGTCGTCCGGCGCGAATGCCTATGCCGCGCTGAAAATCGCGAAACGCTGCGGGCCCGATAAAACCGTCGTCACTATTCTGCCAGACACGGGTGAACGCTACTTCAGTCTGAGTCGTTATTTTGAGGTTGAATCGGATATTATGGAGGCCCTGCCGTAGGGAGCGCATCGTTCACCGTAGGGCGAGGGCCTGTCCCTCGCCATGCTGGCATCGTCTTCAACGCAGTTTCCCCGTAGGGCGAGGGCCTGTCCCTCGCCATGCTGGCATCGCCTTCAACGTAGGTGGTTAATACAATTATGCAAACAATCAGCACTGCTTCTACCATAGATGAAGCACTTCGCCAAGAGATTCTCTTCACCGAGGAAGCACAGCAGATCCTCTTCTCGCTTTTTAAGCGGTTCAAGGAGCGCGCGGCGATTGTCACAAGTGGGCAGCTGTCGGGCATGGTGTTGATTCACTTGGCCGCAGAAAACCACTTACCGTTCCGGGTTTGCACGTTGGATACGCAACGTCTCTTCCCTGAAACCTACGCCTTTCTGGAGCAGGTTGAAGAACGATACGGCATCCAAATCGAACGGATTCAACCCGATGCAACGGAAGTCCAGCAGATGGTTTCGCAACACGGGGAATACCTGTTTTTCGACAGCAAGGCGAAGCAGGAGTACTGCTGTAACGTTCGGAAGGTCCGGCCGATGCAGCGACTTCTAAAAACGCTGGATGTCTGGATTACGGGGCTCCGCCGGGACCAGGCGGAATCGAGAGGGCAGCTCCCAAAAGCGGAAATCCTCACCTCTATGGCGCACCCTATCCTGAAAGTGAGTCCCCTCATCACATGGACGGCTGAGGAGGTGTGGCAGTTTATCCGTGACAACGACATCCCCGTGAATCCGTTGCTCACGCCGGATGTGCATGGGCACGTTTATGAATCGCTGGGATGCATGACATGCACCACGCCGATTCGCCCGGGTGAACCGAAACGTGCAGGACGCTGGCGTTGGCAGAACGCCGCTTCTTCCGAAGAGAATCCCAAAGAGTGTGGTTTACACTATTCCATTTAAGGAGAGAATTAACTATTATGGCTATAACAGTCCGTATTCCAACGCCGCTGCGGCGGTTAACGCAAAACTTGGCAGAAGTTGCCGCCGAAGGTGCCGACATTGCAGGCATCATTGAGAACCTTGAAGCAAACTATCCAGGGATGAAGGAACGTCTCTGCGATGAAGCAGGAAATATCCGCAGATTCGTGAACGTCTATCTCGACGATGAGGACATCCGCTTCCTTGAAGGACCGGCTACGCCTGTCGCCGATGGCGCGGAAATTTCGATTATTCCCGCCATTGCCGGTGGATAGATACCGCTACGCGGTGGATGGACGTTGGCTGTTGCATCTTGCGCGCAAGTGCAAGTCGTCAACTCTGTCCGCCGCACGCCTGTCAAACATGTTCACTTTACAACCCGAAACCCTCAACCAGATATATGCCCACGCGCGCGCCGATTTTCCCGAAGAATGTTGCGGCGTTATTCTGCACGCCGACGAAGACAGACAAGAATTCGTCAGACAGTGCCGAAATATCCAGAATGCACTGCATGAAGAAGACCCGGGCAACTATCCGCGCGATGCACGCACCGCATATATTATGCATCCCGAAGACCTCGGGGCCGTTCACAAAGAGGCGGAAACGCGACAGCGTCCGATTAAAGCGTTCTATCATTCGCACCCGAACCACAAGGCATATTTCTCGGAGAAAGATAAGGCTGACGCGTTTATTAAGGAATGGGACATGCCTGCCTATCCGGGTGCTACCTATGTGGTCCTCTCCGTTTACGGCAGCGATATCCGCGATGTGAAAGCCTTCTCATGGGACGAAACTGCCGCTGATTTCATTGAAGTGCCGGTTCAAAAATCGCCATAGGCACGCATTTCATTCACTGGGAGGCGCGGTTTCCAACGGCGCGTCCCCCGGTCGCGAAAAGGAGCATCACGATGACATCTTTAAGGGTTCGCCTAACATTTCCAACCGAAAAAGTGACTGAGCCTATCATCTACACCATCGGACATCAGTATAAGGTAGTCACCAACATCCGCCGAGCGAACGTCACAGAGGAAGCCGGGTGGGTGATGCTAGAATTGCTGGGGCCGCCGGACGAAATTGAACGCGCCGTGAATCACCTGAAAAACATCAACGTCCAGGTCGAACTCGTGGAAGGCGATGTCGTGCAATAGTCACCGTAGGATGAAGCCGCCGCTGTTCAGTAGGAGAGACCTCCCGGTCTCGATGTTCCCCGTAGGAGAGACCTCCGGGTCTCGATGTGCCTATCGGGACAAGGATGTCCCTCCTACCCAGACACCCGTAGGAGAGCCCTCCGGGTCTCGATGTTCCCGTAGCGCGTGGGACAGGCCCCCGCGAGCGTTCAAGAACCGTTTTTTTTTCACCGTAGCGCGGGGGCCTGTCCCCCGCGATCTCTATCGTCACGAATCGTCTTAGGTCCGTTAGGACCTTAATGTCTATAGAAAAACGTGCCGTACCGTTGTCAAGGTCCTTTAGGTCCTGAATAAAAAACGCGCCGCATGGCAAAATCTATTAAGGACCTAAAGGACCTTAGCGTTCTTCGCGTTCGCGCGTGCTATAGACATTCAGGTCTTACAGACCTGAAGAGAACAAGAGACGTTTTTTCCAGAGCGCGGGCGATGGCGAGGGGAGCCCGCTCGCATGCGCGGATGGCATCCGAGGGCCCAAGCCCTACGATGAAGTGCCGTTTTTTTCCGTAGCGCGGGGGCCTGTCCCCCGCGAGCGTTGGGTTACGCAAGGCATGGCGAGGGACAGGCCCTCGCCCTACGATGAAGGGAAGGCGTTTTAGGTCCGTTAGGACCTTAATGTCTATAGAAAAACGTGCCGTACCGTTGTCAAGGTCCTTTAGGTCCTTAATCATGAAAACGCGCCGCATGGCAAAATCTATTAAGGACCTAAAGGACCTTAGCGTTCTTCGCGTTCGCGCGTGCTATAGACATTCAGGTCTTACAGACCTGAAGAGAACCAGAGACGTTTTTTCCATAGCGCGAGCGATGGCGAGGGAAACCCGCTCGCATGCGCGTATAGCATGCGAGGGCCCAAGCCCTACGGTGAAGGAAGGCTTTCTGCCACCGTGGCCCCGTGAGGCGCGCCGCCCTATTGCATCGAGACCAGGAGGTCTCTCCTACTGCATCAAGACCCGAAAGGACAACGAAACCCATGCAACGCTTACAATCCCATTTATCGCATCTTTTACCAAACCTAAGCGTTGTCCGCTCCCCTGCTCTCCTCCCTTACGTCGGACTCATCACCTTCTCCGCCGCTTCCCTTGCGATAGGGCTCGGAGTCCTCCTCCGAAACCACCTCACATTCACGTGGCACGATACCTCTGGTGTCATCGGTTGGATGAGCGTTCACCAATATCCGAAACAACAAGAATTCTTCTACTACCTGCTGACACTTATCGGGATACCCGCGGTGATATGTCTCTATTGGCTCGGCTGGCAAGTCTATTCACGCTGGGCAGCCAAACTGACGGCACAGCCGTTCCACCATGTGCTGAAGGCGAACGCCTTGGCATCGATTCCGTTATGCCTCTATTGGCTACAACTGCCTCAAATCGACGAGGCAGGATTAACAGGATTTCTTCTCCCACTCGGTTTTTCCCTCCTCATCAAAGCAGGGCTGCTCTATAATCGCTTTCTGCCATCTTTACAGAACGCGAGGGACAGCGAGGAAGCCATCGAGACCAGGAGGACTCGCCTACATCACAGCGTCAGCATTGCCGGAGAGAACACCAAATCCCGACTATTACCCATCATCCACCGCTGCGTTGCATCTGTCCTCATCCCGATTTTCATTTATCTGCTGATGTATTCAGGAGATATTCATGGCAAACTCGATCTGTTTCATGAAGGCGAACGTCTCGCACCGCTGAACGAAATGTTACGCGGCGGCATCCCGTTCCGCGATATTTACGTCCAGCATGGGCTTTTCCAAAACGCTTACCTCGCAGGCGTTGGCAGTTGGATTTTTGAACCGACGCTGATGGGCGTGCGTTCAATGGAGCGCGTCTTAGCCCCACTCGGCTATGTCGCGCTCTACCTACTCGGTTTGCAAGTCTTCCGCATGCGATGGCTCACCGCCTCTATCTGCGTCCTCATCGCCGCCGGCACCGAATTCTCCGTTTCCGCAAGGCACAGCCTCGGCTTGCTCAGCTTCGCGATAGTAGCGAATTTTCTAACACACTTCTATCGAGGAGAACACGGTAGAAATCGAGAACGGGAGGGCTCTCCTACGATGCAAGAGTTCTTTTCTCGGCGTGAACTTCCGATCTGGACGCGCCTCTTGCATTGGACGCGCTACGCCATCACATTCGGATGGAAACTCAGCCTCGCCGGGGTTTGCACGAGTTTGGCATTCTGGTATAGCACTGAGATAGGGCTCTATTCCCTCGGCGGCATCGGTTTATTCCTCCTACTCTTTAGCCTCCAAAGCGGAATGCCGATGCCCATTCGTCCAATGCCGTTGACGACTTACACTTGCGGGATTCTGCTCGGATTCCTACCGGTAAGCCTCTATTTTCTCTGGCACGGCGCATTAGACGACATGTTCTGGAACACCTATATCCAATGCCGTTACCAAATTGCGACGTGGGGTTTAGCGTTTCCCTCACTATCGGATACACTCGCGGTTCTCACTAAGGAAGGTTGGCAAGCGTTTATCTTAAGTGAAGGGTTTCGGTGGTATCTGCCAATCTGCGTTTTCGGCGTTGTGGCGGGACATTTGACATACCGGTGCCTCTGCAGTCAATTGTGGACTTCAGAAGGCGCGACGAAACTGCTCATCTTGTTGCTCGGCGGGATAGCCTTTTTCCGCACTGCCCTCGGCAGGGCTGA
The DNA here is from genome assembly GCA_965242965.1 of Candidatus Poribacteria bacterium. Lineage (GTDB taxonomy): Bacteria > Poribacteria > WGA-4E > WGA-4E > WGA-3G > AGPOR5. The sequence goes on from OZ251518.1 coordinate 1,983,659, forward strand.
TGGCGGACATTTGCATTACGGTTCGACCTTTTTATGGCTGCTCTGTCTGTTGCCGCTTGAACGCGGGTTTCTCGACATGATACGTTCGCTATTTACAAATATCCCTCGCCGCACCAAAAACGGCCCCGACACCGTAGGGCGAGGGCCTGTCCCTCGCCATGCCGAGGATGCCCCTATCCCTCGCCGCGCCAAAAACACCCCGGATACCGTAGGGCGAGGGCCTGTCCCTCGCCATGCCGAGAATGCCCCCGATACCGTAGGGCGAGGGCCTGTCCCTCGCCATGCAGCGATCGCGGGGGACAGGCCCCCGCGCTACGGTAGAAGACAGCTCTCTCGCCATGCAACGCTCGCGGGGGACAGGCCCCCGCGCTACGGTAGAAGATGGCTCTCTCGCCATGCAACGCTCGCGGGGGACAGGCCCCCGCGCTACGGTATGCAAGGCCGCCGCCGTGCCCAGGCTATTCTAAAAACCACTTGGATCCTCATCCCCATACTCATCTTCGCTTGGTATGTCAACGAAGTCCATCAACCTCTCGCCGGTTTTCAAGAGAAATGGCACCGATTACGTCAAAACCCGTTCAATCAGCGCGTTGCATCGGAGGAATTAGCGCGCGCCGGACGCGTTGACATCCCCGATGAACAGGCAGCGCAGATTCAAAAAGTCGTCGCTTATATCCACGAACATACCGCGCCGAACGAAAAAATCTTTGACTTTACGAGTCAAGGCGCGTATTACTTCTTCGCGAACAGACCGAGTGTCACCCGATTTCATCAGGTATCTTACGCCTCAACGCCCGCGATGCAGCGCGAGGTTGTCGATGCACTGACACGTGATAAAACGCGACTCGTGCTCTTCAAAACCGGCGGTTGGTTTGATGCCGTTGATGGCATTCCGGTTGAAGAACGTCACCCGATCATCGCGAAATATCTGCAGGAAAACTATACGCTTGCCGTTGACATTAACGGGACACACATTTTATGGAGAACCCCCGGTCTCTAAATTTTGCTTGCAATGCAATGCCAAAATATGCTATATTAAAAACTATGCCAACGCTCAACCTCAAACCAACGCATAAGGCGATAACTGCCTATTACGCCGCCCTTGAGCGGTATCAACAACTCGGTGTCTCCCACGAAACCGCCGTGCGCGCCGCTTTTCAGGCACTTTTGGAGGCATGCGCGCGACAACGGCATTGGACGCTGGTTTGTGAATATACGTTAAACATCGGTAGGAGAGACCTCCCGGTCTCGACAGGTTCGGTATCGGGACAAGGATGTCCCTCCTACCCAGACACCGGTAGGAGAGACCTCCCGGTCTCGATGCATTCGCGGGGGACAGGCCCCCGCGCTACGGGGCACAACAACACGATTCGTCTTGACGGTGCCCTACTTGACGCATACAGTCTCCCGCGCGGCACTTGGGAAGCAAAAGGCGTTCACGGAAACCTCCGCGCCGAAATTGAGAAGAAATTCGACGCGGGATATCCACAGGACAACATCCTCTTCCAAACGCCGGAACGCGCGATTTTGTATCAAAACGGCAGAGAAGTAATGGACGCGGACATCACCGAACCGGCTCCCCTCGTCGCTGTCCTCAAGGCATTCTTCGGCTATGAGCGCGCACACGCCGCCGAGTGGGAAGCCGCTGTCACCGCCTTCAGGGCCCTCGTCCCCGAACTGAAACGGGAAGCCAAGGCACTCATTCAGACGCGCCACCGCGAGAGTGCGCGCTTCCGCAACGCTTTCGCCGATTTCCATCAACTCTGCCAAAACGCTATTCACCCCGCACTCGCCGAAACCGCCGTGGAAGAGATGCTGCTCCAGCACCTCTTAACAGAACGCACGTTTCGCACCGTCTTTGATAATCCTGACTTCGCACAGCGCAACATCATCGCTCGCGAAATAGAGAAGGTTATCAACGCGCTCATTGAGAATGCGTATAGCCGCGATGCATTCCTCGAAAACCTGAAGCCGTTCTATCGGGAAATCGAACGTGAAGCAGCCACCCTCGTCGATTTCTCACAAAAACAGCACTTCCTGAATACCGTCTACGAACAGTTTTTTCAAGGGGATTCCGCCGATGTTGCCGATACGCACGGTATCGTTTATACGCCGCAACCCATCGTCGATTTCATGGTGAAGAGCGTCCAGCATCTCCTCAAAACCGAGTTCGACCGTTCCCTCTCCGATGAAGGCGTTCACATCATCGATGCGTTTGTCGGCACAGGGAACTTCATCGTCCGCCTGATGCGCGAGATAGAACCACTCAAACTCAACGCCAAATACCGTTCAGAATTGTGGTGCAACGAAGTGCTCCTCTTGCCTTACTACATCGCTAGCCTCAACATCGAACACGAATTTTACGAATCCACCGGTGAATATCTCCCCTTTGAAGGCATCTCCCTCGTGGATACGTTTGAATTAGCGGAGGACCGGCAGTTATCCCTTTTAACGCAGGAGAACACGGCGCGCGTCGAAAAACAGAAGGCATCGCCGATGTTCGTCGTCATCGGCAATCCACCGTATAACGTCGGGCAGGCGAATGAGCATGATCAGAATCAAAACCGAAAGTATGCGGCGTTGGATAAACTCATCCAAGAGACATACGCGAAGGACTCGTTAGCGACGAACAAAAAATCGCTCTATGATCTCTACGTGAAGGCACTCAAATGGGCATCGGAACGCATCGGCGGGGAGGGTATCGTCGCGCTTGTCACGAACAACAGCTTCCTCGATGCGAAGGCATTTGACGGCATGCGCAAACATCTCGCCCAAGATTTCGACCGGCTCTATATCGTAGACCTTGGCGGCAATGCCCGAAAAGACACCCTCGTCTCCGATGCCAGCGTCTTCGGCATCCAAGTCGGCGTGAGTATCAATTTCTTCGTCAAAGGGCCGTCTTCCACCGTAGCGCGGGGGCATGAAACGGAGGCGGCCTCGCATACCGTAGCGCGGGGGCCTGTCCCCCGCGATCGTTCCATCGACGATAACGCCCACATCTTCTATTACCGAACCGACGACACCTGGAACAAAAACCAAAAATTCGACTTCCTCGCGCAAACCGAACACATCGGCAACGTCCCATGGCAAACCCTGCAACCCGACACGCGCCACACCTGGCTCACCGAAGGACTCAACACCGAATTTTTGACGTTCATCCCGATGGGCACCAAAACCGCCAGACGCGCCAAAGGCAACGTTGAAGATGTCATTTTCCAACTCTATAGCAACGGCGTGAACACCACTCGCGATGCGTGGACTTGCAACTTTAACCGAAACATTCTCGCTGAAAACATGCAAGTGATGCATGATTTCTACAATTCGCAGTTGCGCGAATGGAACGGCACCGAAGACAAATCCAGGCTCACGGTCGATGATTTTGTCACCTATGCGGATACAAAAATCAAATGGACAATGGATTTGAGGGCAAAGTTGAGGCGCGGGCGCGTCGCTGAATACGATGAGAGCAAAATTCGGCACTCGCTTTACCGGCCCTTCACCAAAACGCATCTCTACTTCGACCGGCACTTCAATGACAGGGTGTATCGGTTTCCTTTTATCTTTCCCACGAGAGAGACAGAAGCGGAAAATCGGGTGATTTGCGTGAGTCAATCCAATAGGCAAGATTTCGCGGTGCTAGCATCCAAATTCATCCCGAACAGTGCGCTTTACATAGAGCCGCTGCAGGCTTTTCCCTTCTACGCCTACGACGAAGACGGCACGAATCGCCGAGAAAACATCACCGATTGGGCGTTGCAAAACTTCCGCGCGCATTACGGCGACGATACCATCACCAAATGGGAGATTTTCCATTATACTTATGGGCTTCTGCATCATCCTGCGTATCGCGAACGTTACGCCGCCGATCTCAAGCGCGACTTGCCGCATATCCCTTATGTTGAAGACTTCTGGGCATTTGCGAATGCCGGCGCGCAACTCGCAGAACTGCATGTCAATTATGAATCACAACCGCAATATGAATTGACATCTATCACGAAGGAACGCGCGCTCGATTTGCGCGTGGAACGGATGAAGTTATCCAAAGACCGGACATCGCTCATCTACAATGAATCCCTGACGTTAGAGGGCATTCCGCCGGAGGTTTTTGAGTATCGGTTGGGTAAACGTTCGGCATTAGAGTGGGTGCTGGATCAGTACCGGGTCAAAACAGACGATCGGAGTCAAATCACCAACTCCCCGAACGATGCGGAGTCCCCGCAGGGAATTGTAGATCTCATCGGTTCGGTAATTACGGTAAGTTTAGAAACGCAGGCGATTGTGTCGGGGTTGCCCCCATTCCCGTTCCCGTAGGAGAGACCTCCCGGTCTCGATTTCTTCGGGTAGGCGAAACCGATATTTGCGATCAGGCGATCGCAAACTACAGAAAGGATGGGTAGGAGCACTCCCGGTCTCGATTTTTCGTATCGGGACAAGGATGTCCCTCCTAGAAAAAACGTGTCTTAGGTCCTTTAGGACCTTAATGTCTATAGCACTCGTCGCCGTGAAGAGATTTAAGGTCCTTTAGGTCCTTAATAAATTTTGACGCACCCCGTGTTTTCCATATTAAGGTCCTAAAGGACCTTGACAACGAGACGACACGGGTTTCTATAGACATTCAGGTCCTAAAGGACCTAAAGAGGGCATCGTGATGATGGAGCTCGCGGGGGAAACCCGCTCGGATGCGCGTGTGGCATCCGAGGGCCCCGCGCTACGGGGGGGAAAAAAACGGTTCTTGCAAGGAACGATCGCGGGGGACAGGCCCCCGCGCTACGGTTGTCGAGGCCGTCTCCCTTCATCGTAGGGCGAGGGCCTGTCCCTCGCCATCGTTCGCGCTATCAAAAACCGTCTTTAAGGTCCTTTAGGTCCTTAATGTCTATAGCAGCCGATATGCAAAAGGCTTTAAGGTCCTTTAGGTCCTTAATGTGTTTTGACATGCCGCGTGTTTTTATTAAGGTCCTACGGACCTTGACAACGTAACGATACGTTTTTCTATAGACATTCAGGTCCTAAAGGACCTAAAGAGGGCATCGTGATGAGCATCCGCGCTACGGTGAAAATCGAGACCGGGAGGTCTCTCCTACCGGCGCATCGAGACCTGGCGCGCGCGGACCTATCCCTCTCCTCAAACCTCCACGCGCACGAAGGCAAGATACGCACCCAACATCAACACCATAAAAAACAGCACCAATAACAGCAAATCCATCGCCGCCGTGTTGAAATCGCGACGGAGACTGAGCGTATCCTCAAAGCGCGGAATCGCCCCAGGTTCTACCTTTTTCTGAGACATGCCGGTTGGAACGCCGATGACATGCAAACTCTCCCTGTCACCCCGGTCTTCCTCAATAACGAATTCTCGGAATTGACGGGCGTGGGCTCGGACGTTTTCCAAGAAGTGCAGGTGTCTCTCAAACCCGGTCCCGGCGAACGTCTCCATGAGATGTTGGACAATCGCTACCGGTGAGATGCGGGTGATGTTCCGCGCGCCTTGCACCTGCGCGATTTGCTCGGCAAGGCGTTCCTGATTCAAGCGTTCCTGTTGCAGGGCATCTTTCATCACGTATTCTCCCTGCGCCTGCATTTCGGGGGACAACTCCGTGTGTTTTTCGTATTTGAACCCGCGGCCGTATTGATTCTTAAACCGATCTTCAAGTGCCTCGTCCAGTTGGCTTCGGCGTTCCCGAAATTCCGCGCTAGACATCGGCGATGAAAACCCACCCGCAATAGCGGCAAGCGTGTTCGGCATAAACACGACGAAGGTTACCCACGTCAAGAGCAGAATCACGAGGCTCACCGCGCTGCGCTGCACGCGCGCGGAAACCAGCAACCCTAATGCGAGAAAAAGGCAGATATAGAGCATCGTGATGAGGCAGATAATGCCTAAACGTTCCCACTCTCCTGCGTTGAGTTGGACACTGCTGTCCGTGGAAATCACTAACAAGTTCATCAATCCGGCAACCGCAAAGGGGATGAGGACGCTGATTAAGGCACCGAAGAACTTGCCGAGTAGCACGATGTGGCGCGGGATGGCATTTGCGAGTATCAAGCGCAATGTCCCACTTTCGCGTTCCCCGGCGATGGCATCAAACGTGAACAGCAGTGCGATCAGACTCAACACATAGCCGATGATAAATCCCCAATCCACTTTGGTAACCTCCGGGCGGATATTACCCAAGTTCGGTTGGAGAGAGGGGTAGTTCAGCCGCCAAAAACTTTTCAGCGTGTCGTTTGACCACCAGTTTATTGCGCGGACAACATCGGGTAGAAAAGCCTCGCCGCCTTCTGCACAGAATTGGAGAGACGACGGCTTTTTATGAAAGTCCCCCGGTCCTTTTCGTGCGAGGACGTAGAGGTTGTCCGCCCGCGCCGTTAACGTGTTCCGTGCGTTGGTGACAGCGTCGTGATACTGCTGAATCTGCTTGGGATGCTCGCGGAGATAGACGATGGCATTGGTGAGCATCAATGCGAGGAGTAGCAGGGTTGTCAACCCGAATCGGAGGCTATTGAGGTTTTCGTAAAGTTCGCGTTTTGCGATGTGCCAAATCATTTTTTTTGTGTTACCTCAATGCGGGTATTTCATAAGTCGATGCCTTCCCCGTAGGAGAGACCTCCCGGTCTCGATGCCTTCCGGGTCGGCGCGCCTACCGGGGCCGCGGCGGCAGAAAGCCCCCTGTCACCGTAGGGCGAGGGCCTGTCCCTCGCCATCGTTCATGCAAGAAAAAACGTCTCTTCAGGTCCGTAGGACCTGAATGTCTATAGCACGCGCTGCCCTGAAGAGATTTAAGGTCCTTTAGGTCCTTAATAGCTTTTGCCGGGTCCGCGTGTTTTTTATTAAGGACCTAAAGGACCTTGACAACGTAACAACACGTTTTTCTATAGACATTTAGGTCCTAAAGGACCTAAGACGATGCATAGAAAAAACGCCACCCTTTACCGTAGGGCGAGGGCCTGTCCCTCGCCATCATTCATGCAAGAAAAAACGTCTCTTCAGGTCCGTAGGACCTGAATGTCTATAGCACGCGGCGACGCGAAGAGATTTAAGGTCCTTTAGGTCCTTAATGTGTTTTGATGCGCCGCGCGTGTTTTATTAAGGACCTAAAGGACCTTGACAACGTAACAACACGTTTTTCTATAGACATTTAGGTCCTAAAGGACCTAAGACGATGCATAGAAAAAACGCCACCCTTTACCGTAGGGCGAGGGCCTGTCCCTCGCCATCGTTCATGCAAGAAAAAACGTCTCTTCAGGTCCGTAGGACCTAGACACACATCGTAATGATGGAGATCGCGGGGGACAGGCCCCCGCGCTACGGGCCAAATAGGGCAAGATACGTTCCAAAAATCGAGACCAGGAGGTCTCTCCTACCGGGGAAAATCAAAATCGGGACGGCGCGCCCACAATTACACCTCACGCCGCACGAAGACCAGAAATATCACCATGAACAAAACGAAATTGGTGAGAACCAAGAGGAAAAGATGCGGCAACGCACGCTGTGCATTCACCGCAATACCGCTTCGTTGATAAGAAAACGGCGGCAACGTGCTCCAATCCGCTTCTCCCTTATCCGAAAGAAACCACTCTCGCGACGCGTAAATCTCCGTATCGTAGAGATAAGCAACCAGTGCCTTTCTCCACTGCCGAACCGCGCCAAAAAAGTCTTGGATGCTCTCCAAATCCGTGCCAGCCCACGCTTGCGTCGCGGCATCATACATGCCGATAGGCGAAAGGTTCAACCACATCCTGTCCGTCGCCGCCTGCGAGACATAAATATCCTTGAGTGCAGCCTCGCGCACGTGCCACGTCTTCTCCGCTGTTTTTATCATCAGCGGCACGAGAAAACGGAAATAATTTTGTGCATCCGGCACCCGCGTTTCACCCCTCGGTCCAACTTTGTCAAACTGGATACTGAGGTAGTAGGAATACCTTAAGGTGTCCCGCGAAGCATTGAAATCCGAGATGACAGAACCTCTGCCGTATATCCCTAAATCCGGTTCCTCTCCAGGGACAAGATCATTGCGGAGGAACTTGAGACGTTCTCTATCAAATTCCTCCCACAATTGCTCTATCTGATGAAAAGCGGCATCCCTACGAACCTCTGGTTCTCGCGACGGCTCTGTCAAGACCAGGGTGACGTTTGGATACACCAGCACCAAGAAGCCCCACGCGAACATGGCGACTATTAAAGCCGTGCTAGTGCGTTGCGTCACTGTTGAAATCAGCATCCCGATGAGGTAAAACACGGACAGATACGCGATGGATGAAAGCACGATGCCGCCGATGCGGAGAAAATCATCGGCGTTCAACGAAACGGCAGTGGAACTCGTCAACAAAATCAGCATGAGGAGCAGACTCATCACCACCGGCACCAGCAGGCAGAGCATCGCGCTGATGTATTTCGCGAGCAGGATGTTTCCGCGCCGAATGGAATTTGTCAAGACGAGGCGTAACGTCCCACGTTCATGTTCCCCTGCGATGGCATCGTAGGCGAAAATGAGTGCCATCAGACTAAGCACCACCTCGAAGATAAAAACAATGTCAATAGAACTAAAAATGTGGAAGAGTGGATTATCTTGTCCGTGTGTGCCAGCGTCCCAGAGGGTTGGCACCAAATCGTAAGAAAACCATATCTTGTTTCCCAGCCGTTTATCCAAACCGACATTGAAAATGCTCAACGGGTTCGGCGGTCTGTCGAGAAGGAGGACTTCAGCGAGCCCTGCCATATAACTCTTTTTTTTCCACAATAGTTGCTGATGTGTTTTAACAGCGGTGTTGTAGTCGGTTAATCGCCGTTCGTAATCCTTGCTCAGCACCGCCGTATTCGCGACGACGAGGAGCAGCATGATGAAGAGTGCCGCGGCGAATCGGAATGTCATGAGGTTATCAAGGATTTCGCGGCGGATTAGCGTTGTTAACATCGGTTCATCCTTGTTCTCATCGTAGGGCGGGGGCCTGTCCCTCATCGAGCGATCGCGGGGGACAGGCCCCCGCGCTACGGTTTGCAAGGCAGCCTCCCTTTCCCCGTAGGGCGAGGGCCTGTCCCTCGCCATGCGTGAAGGGGAGACCTCCTCACCTCTGTAGGTCAGGAGTGCCTGCTCCTGAACCGTTCGGGAGCGGGCGCTCCCGAACTACAGAGGTGGGCCCGATGCGCCCCTGCCCTCCCTTTTCTATCGGCCGTGCCTCGCGCAACCCAACGATCGCGGGGGACAGGCCCCCGCGCTACGGTATCGGGACGGTTTCTCGGCAGCAGAACTGCCCCCCCCTCACCGTAGGGCGAGGGCCTGTCCCTCGCCATGCCACGGATTAACAAACGCAACTCTATTCCCCCACAAAAATACGATAAATATCCTCAAACAAACGAACATCTGTCAACGTATCTTCGGCAGAAGAACGGAACGGTGCCGGACTTCGGACATTCGCAATGAAGTATTCCGCCTCCCGACGATATGCCCATGTCCACGCAGGACGCGGAATAGGACGCGAAATCTCCTGCTCCTCACCAGCAAGATAAATCTCCACTTCGGCAGGCGTATTCTTCAGCAACAACGGTGGTGCCCACGTGTGAATCCAGCCGTTTTCAAAATAAATCTGGCTATGCTCATCCCACCGATAATGCGAAACATGTCCTGTCTCCAGAGTTACCCGAACGCCGCCCATATTAAAAATGACAACACCGGAATACCCGTTTGCATCCAGATCTACGGCGGTAACGCTGACATCATCGCCTGCATCGAGAAACCAGCGCATGAGATTAATGTTGTGCGTATATTGCTGGAGGTATCCCAGATAGGAACCGCGATATTGCTCCGGCAGCCATTCCGGTGTGATGACAGGCGCGCTCGGCTTCGGTTCATCCGTGCCGTCCATCTGCGAGTCTAAATTGCAAACCCAGTCGCCGCCAAACCCGTGATTTCGGGCGTATGTCAACCTGCCGAGTTCACCTGATTCGCGGAATTCCATCACCTTCGCTTTGACAATCTCGTTGCCGGCATCGTAACGCTTCATGTAACCTACCATCAACTTTTTGCCGGAGGTGCGCGATGCCTCGACGATGGCTTCCGCTTGCGCGATGGAGACAGCCATCGGTTTCTCCATGAAAACGTGCTTGCCCGCGAGAAGCAGGTCCTTCGCGATTTCGCCTTGGAGCGCGAAGTCCGCCGAGACAGCGACCGCCTCAATCTCCGCGTCCTGCGCGAGTGCCCCGTGGTCTTCGTAAAGTTGGGGGATGCCGAACCGCTTTTGCACTGTCGCGCCGAGTTCGGAACGCACTTCGGCGAGTGCGATTAACTCGCAGTCGGCGATGCTAGCAAAGTTCGGGATATGCACCTTCTGTGCCATGAATCCACACCCAATATAACCGAGTCGGATTTTTTCCATGCGATTTTCCTCAAAATTACTTGTGCCGCGATTCAATTCGCGCGACAGCGTCCTTCGCGCCTTCGCGCACCAAGGTGGATACGTCGTATTGCGAGAGGTATCTCAGTTTGTCAAATCCTTCGGAACCATTCACTTCAATTTTGCCGAGGGCGACGGCGACGAAATAACGGACATCCGCGTCCTCATCGTCTAGCGCGTCCAGCAGTGCCTCGATATCCATTTGCGTGGCCAGGTCGCGTTCGTCATCGCCGATGTTAATCAAGGCTTGCGCGGCGATGCGCCGTGAATGAATGTCGCCGTAGCGTAGCGATGCGAGTAGCCCACTCGTCGCCGTCGTGGGGAGCACCGTGAGATTATCCCAATCGCAATCGTGGCAGAACCATGAATCTTCGGCGAGATTCTGGACGTTCACACTGCCGCAAGAGGGGCATTCCTCAAATACCGTTTCACCGATAGGCGGGATGCGTAACCCCGCTTTTTGTTTCTGACTCATGAGGGTTCGTCTTCCTCCAATTCCGGTAAGTCTCGCCAGATTTCAGGGCCTTCCGGCTTGAAATTAATGGTGGCGATGAACTGCATGCCGTGATAGAAGTTGATTTTGAACTTCCCGCCGCCGAAATGCTGCTTGAGGTAGTCCAAGGGGGTTTCAATCAGCGGTCCCATTTCGTCCGCGTGGTAAAAAGCGAGGGGTTTAAAGCGCACCGTATTGCCGACCGGTTCCTGAACGAGGAGGCGCGCCGATGTCGCAGGGAACAGCACTTTAAACGCGCCCCACAGGTCATCGACTGTCGGGTTTGGCTTGCCTAATCGCTTTTTGAAGTCGTTCTCCAAGTATTCCGAGAACGTGTTAAATACCCATTCCATGATGGAACTCCTTTGTCGCGCTAGAGCGGTGCCTTCAAGAAGTCCTTCCAGTCAAAATGAGGCAGAGGGAACTCCTCCGTGGCTTTGCATTGTCAGAACGTGGCGGCTTTCTCGAAGAATTCGATATCGACACGTTCGATCTGCGCGGCGCGGGCATTCTCGGCGACACGCTGGACAACCATCTCGCGCACGAACGGAATCGGGATGCGCTTCACGCGATGCACAACTTCCTCCGTGCAAGGCACGTTCGTGTTGTCAAGAAAAGGACCATCGTGCATCGGCATTTCATCCGGATGTTCGCACGTTTCCGGCACCAATTGTTGCAAACGCATGGAGACGTAGTCGGTTACCCACTGCTTTAATGCCGCCGCGCTATCTGCAGCAGAAGCGTCCGTCTCATTTGCGAGCATCGAGACCGGGAGGTCTCTCCTACCCGCCGCGCTGTTTGCAGGAGGCGCGTTTCCCTGGGCTTGACTCCCTGTGCCGTTGTCGGTGGAAGAGCCCTCGCTGTTGTGATTGTCCTGCGCGTCGCTTGATAAACGCGCGTTCCAATCTAATTTCTGATTGATGCTGACGAGGAGGCTCTCCACGTTGGTGAGGCGTTCCTCAACGTCTGTCAGCCGTTCTTGTAAGTGAATGTTTTCGCTCATATTTCCTCCGTGTGCCTCAAATGAGGCTTTTTATTTCCAAAACCGCACCTTTCCGTAGGGCGAGGGCCTGTCCCTCGCCATGCAACGATCGCGGGGGACAGGCCCCCGCACTACGTTACAAACAGGCCCGCCTTTCCAAAACAGGCCCACCTTTCCGTAGGGCGAGGGCCTGTCCCTCGCCGTGCTTGCGGGGGACAGGCCCCCGCCCTACGTTCAAAAATCGAGACCAGGAGGTCTCTCCTGCCTCGCTATGCAACGATCGCGGGGGACAGGCCCCCGCACTACGGGCCAAATAGGGCAAGATACGTTCCAAAATCGAGACCGGGAGGTCTCTCCTACCGCACCATGCTACTTAACGCCGCGGCGCGAATGACGGCATGCCTGTCTTATCAAACCGCTTTTTAACCGCCTTCATGAGTTCCGGCGTAATTTCCCGATGTCCATGTTCGCGGGCATATTTTTCGACGCTTTTGATAACCATCCCTCTTGCGAAGGAAGGCACGCGCTTTAACCGCTTCTGTGCCGCCGCATTCCATTGCAAATCGTAAGCCGGCTCACTCGCGAACGCCGTAGCGTTTGCAAATTGGACAGGCGGCCGTTGCTGCCCCGGTTGATATTCGCACGATGCATCGGCGGCGAGGTAATTACCGGTGTCGGCGTAGGCACGCGCTCGGCATCCGCCGCAAACTTCTCGGAATTCACACGCGCCGCATTTCCCCTCAAGCAGGGTGCGGTCCCGCAATTCCTGAAACGTCTCCGCTTCATTCCAAAGTTTAACGAAACTTTCCGATTTCAGGTTACCGACGCTTACCGGCAGATAGGGACACGGTGTCAACTCTCCTTCCGGCGAGATTCGGCAGTAATAGATACCACACGGGCATGTGCCGCTCGGATAGCCTTGCAGGAAGGCGGAGTCCGACTGCTGTTCATAAATGACGCGTTTATAGTGCGGCGCGCACTTCGCGGCGATGAGCATCTTCCCACTGTAGTCCGCCTGCAGTTGGAACATTGTCTCCAGCATTTTCTCATATTGCGCTGCAGACAAATCCATCACTGTCTTCCCTCTTCCCGTCCGCACGAGAAAGTAGAGGTTCAGCACCTTCGCGCCGAGTTGATAAGCGAACTCGACAATCCGCGGGATTTCATCGTAATTCCACTGCGTCACCGAGGTTTGGACGAGGAAGTCAAGTTTTGCGCGTTTGAGTGCTTCAACCCCGTTCATCGTCGCCTTCCACGCGCCTTCCATCCCGCGAAACCTATCGTGGTTAGTGGGTTGAATAGAATCAATGCTGAGCCCTGCGCCGGTAACGCCGTGCCGTTGCATCTGTTCAACGACTTCGTCGTTCAGTAGCACACCGTTCGTGCCCATCACGACGAGGAACCCGGTATCGGCGGCGTATTTAGAAATCTCCAAAATATCGGGACGCAACAGCGGTTCGCCGCCGGTGAGGATGAGCAGGATGTTCGGGTTAATCTCGGCTATCTCGTCAATAATGCGGAAACATTGCGCTTGGCTGAGCTCCGCCTCGCGGTGATAGCCTTGCGGGAACTCGTCCGTATCCACGAACCCCGCGGGTAGGTAGCAGTGCATGCATTTCAGGTTACATAACCGCGTGATATTCCACGAAACCGCCTGAACTTTGGTTTGATTTTCCATTTTATCCTTTAAATCGTAAAGCGATGCCGAAAACAATTAAGCCTGCGATGAGCGTCAAACCGCCGAAGAGATTGACAGTTGCGCTCGGAGCGCGCTGTCCGTTTTCTTCTTCAAGGTGCCGCCGGTATAGTGCACTGTGAAGTCCCCAAAATAGTGCCATGCCTCCGAACGCCGCGAGTTTCACAACAAAGTTTAGCATATAATCCACTTTGAATGCCATATCATTATTCCATGCGACGATAAAGAACACCATCGCGCCTGTTGTGAGGAGGACATGAATCATGAGACGTATCCAGCGTCGGAGGCGATTATGGATTGCCAGTAGCGCGTCGTTCGGCAAGTGTCGCCGCACAATCGGCATAGCGATGAAGGTAGAGAAAACTACGCCGCCGAACCAGACTATCGCTGCGATGAGGTGTATGCATCGGATGCAGAGTTCTACGATTGTGCGCATTTTCGATTTAAGCCTTGTTAAAGAGATTCACGATTTTGTCGGGTTAATGATAACCTTTTCGGGGTGCAGAAGTCAACCTTGCGTTTTGCCCAGTTCAGCCTTCCCTGTAACGAGTGGGCAAATCCCTTCAAATTCAAGGATAGTCGCGGGGCGAATCGAAAAGTACTGATGTCTTCGTCCTTTAAACCGCACCTTTAACGCGGGGCCCTTACGAAAGGTTTGGTATCGAGGGTGTGGATATCCGCCATTTAAGTTAACCGGTATATCCTCTTCCCGCAGTTCCAAATCAAGTTGGAGGATTTCTTCGACGGTATAGGACAACTTCAGGTAAAGCACGGCTACCAAGCGGGCAAACTTCTGGAATAGGACTGGCGTTTCGCGAAACGCTTGATAGAGTTGAGGGAACGGTGATTCATGAATTGCTAGGCCATTCTCGTGTTCAAGTGAGATGCCGTTCCGCACCCGGTATTCAAATAGCCATGGGCTGGCGGCCCCGAGTTTCTCGTCCAGAAGAATCCGCCGTGCTCGGAGTTCGGCGAGCTGGTCACCGGTTAATTCCCCGAATCTCTTCTCATGATGCAAGCCCTGCGCCTTGCTCCTTTTCAGACTAACCTCCCAACCAGAAGAGGTTTCGGAAACTGCTTGAGGCGCAACCCACGCGGCGTAGTTGCGGTGCGCAAAAGCGAAATCTCCATCAGTGCCTGTTTTTAAGGAATGCAGAAATCCGCACTCTTCGGGTGATTCCGGCAGAAGTTTGAGAGAAATTTCGGATGAGGTCGCGTGTGCTTCTTGCACCCGAACAAAATACTGGCTCCGTTTTGTTGGACGGAGGAGCACAAATTCGCAAGGTTCGCTCTCCAGCGGCACAGTAGCCGTGAGGGCACCGCCACTCGGTTGCGGAATGGCCCCTTGATACCTTTCCATAAAAGTGAGTTCATAAATGTGTTGCGGCATTTTTAGCCTCCAAGATTACGCGAGCGTCTCCGCTAGGGTGTAGTTGACAGCGGTGCGCGAGAGTCAATAATCCGAAGCAAGTGACTTGCGAAGATGATGAGTTCTGCAGCTTCATCGGCTGCAACGGAGACATTCCGATGGCTATGCGGGTTTTTGTAAAGGCCGATTGCGCCGGCGAACAGTTGGTGCGTGGCATCCTTTTCCGCCTGTGGTTGGTTCGCGTCTGTCAGCGGTCCGTCCTGAGCGTGGAAGGCTTGTCGCATCAAGTGAACGCCGTAATCTGTATCAGAATAACCACCTGCATCCCGAACGGCGACTTCCACCTCTTTGAACGCTAGGAGGACAGCCGTGCCGTAATTACCCCGTGAGAAGGCATACCATACCTCTGTGGCCAACGCTGGATGCAGTAGGGATTTTGGTAATAGATTTGCGAGACGATAGGCATCCAGGTCTCTAGCATTTTCTATGCGGAGTCCCCGTCTCGTAATGAAAATCCACTCTCCTTGACTACCAGGGCTAGGGGCGATTAAACCTTCTTTTTCAAGCCACATCCACCCTTCCATGAGATCACGACTAATGCTCTTCTGATGCTCCTGGGGATAGTCTGCTACCGTATGCGGCATACTGAAGTTATAGCGATTGAGTTCGGGACTTCCCCCTGGGAGGGATTTCAGATATTCCAAAATGACTCCTGCTAATTCCTCCGGTTCAAGGTTTAGCAAGAGTTCGTGGTCTGGAATAAGTTCGTAGATAGATGGCATCGTTTACCTCAAAGCGAGTTTCATCGCGCGGGGTGGGCGCATCAACCGATTTCTCACTGCGGTGCCAGCATCGCCTTGATGTCTGCCGGCAGCTGAGCATCGATTATCCGCTCAAAGTCTGCAACGCTCTTGTAGAGGGTGTGAAACAACTCAGAGACATCCAATCCTCTTCTTTCGGCGGCAACCAAGTCCGCTTTGGCTTTGTTCCAATTTTGCAGGCACAGCCAAACGAGAGCCCTGTTGAAATAAACCAGGGTATCGTGCGGATTTATCCCTAGTGCCGTAGTATAGTCTTCAAGAGCCAGGTCGAATTCCCCCGTGCAGAAGTAAGCGGCACCGCGATTGCAATAAGCCTTGTTGGTGTTATCGGAACTCAGTTCAATCGCTTTCGTATAATCGGCTATCGCCCGATCGAACGCGCGGTTTTTGCCGTAAGCAACGCCCCTGTCGTAATAGGCATCCGCGAAATCGGCATTGAGTTTTATCGCCTTGCTCAAGTCTGCGATGGCTTTGTCAGCGTCGCCTGTTTTACCATAAAGGTTGCCGCGATTGTAGTAGGCCTTAGCATAATCTGGCTTGAGTTCTATTGCCGTGTTAAAGTCTGCGATCGCCTTTTCTGATTCGCCGGTTTTGTGATAAACGCTCCCGCGGCTGTTATAGGCTTCGGCGAAACGAGAATCGAGTTCTATCGCCATGTTAAGGTCTTTGAGAGCCCTATCAAAGCTGCCTTCATTGCCATAGACATCGCCGCGATTGTGATAGGCATCGGCGTAATCGGGTTTAAGCGTAAGCGCGGTGTTAAAATCACCGATAGCGTTGTTAATTTCGCTCTTGCGCCTATAAACGTTGCCGCGATTATTATAGGCGATAAAATCATCGGGGTTGAGTTCTATCGCGGTGTTGAAATCGTTGAGAGCCTTGTCAAACTCACCTATGTTGCAGTAAGCGATGCCGCGATTGTTATATCCCTCGGCACAACTGGGATTGAGGGCAAGTGCTGTGTTAAAGTTTTCAATAGCCCTATCAACGTTGCCTTTTCCGCTATAGGCATCACCGCGATTGACATAGGGAATTTCAAAATCAGGTGCCAGTTTTACCGCGATGTTGAAATCCGCGATAGCAAGGTCAAACTTACCTTTGTAGAGGTAAGCAACCCCGCGGTTATTATACGCATCGGCATGTTCTGGGTTCAGATCAATTGCATGCGAATAGGCTTCTATCGCCATTTCTATTTCCCTAAGCATCCCGAGAAGAAAGTTCCCGTGCTGGAACACCCACTCAAGTAGCGTTTCCTTTTCCGCTGCGTTAGAGGCACGAGCCCGCGTTTCGTTAACGGCCTTTCGGAGCCCATCCACCACGTTCTGCCAACCTTTGCTCTCAGGATGCCATTCGTTAATCGGCACGCCTTTGTCAGGAAGAGCCTCAAAATTCTGGAGTTGATGATTGAGCCAATCACAACTCTCAAGGATGATGGGAATGACTCTCATTTCCAACCCTAGTGCTTCGGCTAATTCCTTATTGCAGTTCTTAGATGCAAGGCTATCAGCAGAGACAAGGTAGATGAGCAAGTCTGAATCGGCAAGGTGTTTGAGAATGTTTTCCTGACTCGCTTTGTCCCCCGCGGTGAGATCACCATCGTGCCAAGTTATGAGTTCGTTTTGCTTCCCCATCACAGCAAGCCGCCTTCTCAATTCGTCCTTTGCTTCAGTGTTTCTATGCGAATAGGCAATGAAGCCTTTCAGTGGTTTGCACACCCTTTCTTTCCTCCACGATGCAGGTTTTCTGTGTGATGATAACATATCTTGCGAACAAATTTCAATCAAATTCGCAGAATTTCCAAATAGGCCATCATTTGCGAAAAAAACGCTCAACGACATCCCAAACATGTCTCCTTCTAAGGCTTAAAGAAGCATTTAACTGAGGGTGTTTCATAATTCGTTCAACGTCGCGGTGACAGGCCCCTTCTACGGTGAAAAAAACGCCGCCCTTCACGTAGGGCGGTGGGAAAACCTGTCCCTCCCCATGCTTGATTGCCCCGTTCACCGTAGGGCGAGGGCCTGTCCCTCGCCATGCCTAAGGTCTGTAAGACCTTAATGTCTATAGCATCCTGCATCGCAGCGCACCCTAAGGTCTGTAGGACCTTAATGTGCAGCGGCTCACCTCGCTGCGGCTTGATTAAGGGCCTAGCGGACCTTGAAAACAGTGGCAAATCTGTTTTTCCATAGACATGTAGGTGCTAAAGCACCTAAAGAGGCATCCATAACGGAGTTATGAAATACCCTCAATTAACCCCCTATCGGATACGTCTCATGTACTCGTCGTGTTTTCCAATCCAAAACCAGACGAGAGTTCCCTTTCGTTCAAAAGCCAACATCCGATAGGCACTGCTGATTCGTGCAACCTACAGTGTCTTGACTTTTTTCAGATGCAGAGATGGGTGCCGTGGATTTTCAGACAGGAATTCGACTTTCCTGATAGCACGTTTTTGAACGTTTCGTGGAAGTCTGTCATAACATTCCCAAAAATCGTCGTGCAGGCTATGTTTCTTCATAACACTTCGTGCGTATAAGCGCGAAAATCAGAAAGCCTTGGGGCTCTTCCGGCGTTTGCGATTTTAAATCCTGTCAAGGCAGGCTTGGAAAATTGACCCACAGACTCCAAGACATCTGATGATGAATACTGAGCGAGAAACGAAGCCACATCCTCGCATTTGCCCGCATCAAAATCGGCAATGACGCGCTCGGCGATAGCATCAAATTTCCCGGCATCCACGTCTACCTCAAGTTGTTTATCCCAAGCATCCGCATGCGCTGCCAATGCCTCCAAAAGCCTGACTTCCAGCGTTTGCACTAAGGCTTCTTTCGTTTTTTCGCGGCACTTCACCTCAGGGAATTCTTGGATCAGCCCACTCCACTCGCTACCATTCTCCCAAATATTGGCAGTATAGAGCTCGCCATCCTCCAGAGTTTGGATTTCGTGAGTATAAACGCGTGTCATGCGTGACTCCTTAAAACTGCGAGGGGAAACTCCCACGCGCAGCATCCATCACTTCCGCAGTTATCTCGGCATAGCCGTTGTCTTTCGCGAACGTTTCAATACCCATCTTTGCCATCGGACGGACAAAACTCGGAATCCGCTCCAAGCGAGATAATGCCTCCGCTGACCAGGTAGGACCGGCGGGTTCCGCCTTCGTCGGCTCTTCTTCCTCAAACGCGCCTGCGATGACAGACGTAAACGGACACTTGCCACCCTCAGCGGTGCCCGACGCGTTTGCATCTTGGGCAGCAGGCGTGGCGGGCATCGGCTCGCGTTTGGCGGTTCCGAGCTGCGAACGCACCATCTGCATCGGTTGCGCCGCCTCGGCACTGCCGCCTAACTGCAAGTCCAAGGATTTCAGCATTTGGGTTTCCCACGGGTTGAGGAACATAGCGAATTCCATGAAGCAATCCGGACATTCAAACACGGCGGTGACGGAACCTTGCTCAGGACGCATCACGTCTTTGAATTTCATCGCTGTATCGCATTCTCGGCATAAGAATTTCATCGTTGAATCTCCTTAAAGAAATGTTGAATTTGCGCAGCAACTGCTGTGAGTGCTACGCTTGCGGGAGTGTTCGGGTATTCACGCAAATAAGGCACCCCCTTGTCACCACAATAGGCAAGTCTCGGGTCGAAGGGAATACTACCGAGTGTCCCTTCAATGCCCGACTCCTCCGTGGAAAAGAGGGGTTCCTTTTCGCCACAATGCTGGCAGATATGAAACGCCATGTTCTCGACAACGCCGATAACCGGAACGTTCAGAATCTGTCGCGCCATCGCCAACGATTTTTTGACGATGAATTGCGACACCTCGGACGGAATCGTCACGACGATAACGCCGCCGAGGTTTGGGATCAGTTCAACAACGTTTGGAATCCTGTCTGTGCCTGGCGGCAGATCGAGCAGGAGATAGTCTAATTCTCCCCAGTCGGTATCACCGATGAACTCTCGGAGCGCGCCGACTTCCATCGTGGCACGCCAAGTGTAGGCATCTTTCTGGGTGGGCGCATTCCACAGAACGGGTGCCTCATCCTCGGCGAGGAGTAAGTCCATCGAGATAACCTTGATGCCGAGGGCGTTGACTGCCGGCGTGACACCCGCAGGCGAATATTCAAGCGCGGCATTTCGCACCCCCATCATTTTCGCGATTGACGGCCCGTTGATGTCAGCGTCAACGACACCGACAGTTTCGCCTTGTAGCGCAAGTGCAACAGCAAGGTTCGAGGTAATCGCACTCTTGCCGACACCGCCTTTCCCGCTCAGAATCGCGACGGTGTGTTTGACATCGGCAAGCCGTTTTTGCAGCCGATTGAACTGGCCGGCAACTTGTCCAATAATGTTGGAACCTGCATCATCCGGGAGTTCTTTGTAGGTTTTCATAACCATAATTATAGCAAATTTTACTGCAAATGTCAATTTTTTTTCAACTGTTTTCTGAATTGGACAGGCGGCGCGCCAGATATGAAAAATTTCTCCACTTGACAAAAATCCGCTAGCACTGCTAAAATAGGGTTATGAAAATCGTAACGCTAAAACTCATTTTTATCCTCGTCTTATCCTGCTGTCATTTTGGGTGCCAAGGCGGCGCGTTAAACCTCGATTCTGTCGGCGGCAGTTTAGAGATTGTCGAAAAATCTGGCGAACTTACCGAAAACGAAGTGTGGGATGGACGCATCTATGTTACCGGCACCGTTATCGTCCCGGAAGGCATCACGCTAACCATCCGTTCCGGTGCCATCGTCGGGTTTGAGCCGATGGAGACACCGAGTCAAATCCTCGTGCGGGGGGAACTTTACGCCGAAGGCTCGCCAGATTTGATGATAGTCTTCGGTTCACTCGGCGCGCAACCGACGGAGCAAGGGGAAACCAAAACGCCAGCGACTTCGCCTTTTGCCAGCGGATACGGCTTACCGCGAACGCAGACAATTACACAATCAACAACCATGACAACCGCCGCACCGCCAAAAGCAGGAGATTGGCGAGGCATTCGCATTGAGTCACAAAGCCCGAATAGCAGGCTCACCTATTGCCGCATTCAACACGCAACGGCGGGTATCACGATTAGCACCGATGCCGTGCAGATTGAGCGATGCCTTTTCAGCATGAACAATATCGGCGTGCTTTGCGAAAATGCGAATCCGACTATCACGAATAACGAGTTCAACCGCAACGGCACGGGACTCCAATTCCGTGGTGCTGCCGCGCCGGAGGTGGAGCATAACGCCTTCGCCGCGAACGAATACGGCATTATCTGTGAGGACGATTCGCGGCCGCGCATCGTTTACAACGAAATCCGCGCGAATTATCAGCACGCCATCGTCTGTTATTCCACCGCCTCACCGGAGATTGTCTCTAACAACATCACGATGAACGTCGGATGGGCAGTTTACGATGGCGGCAGACTCCGCGATAATTACATCAGTGGGAATAAACAGGCGGGACCCGGCATTACGGAACTCTCAATCAGCACACAAAGCGAACAGATTTACAGCGTTGATGAGACGTTAGACCCGAGGACTACGCCTGTCCCCGAAGCGGGAGTGCAACGGGATAATTTTTAGCGCGCCGTTGAAAATCGCGTCTACCGATTTAAGGTGAGGGTGTTTCATATTTCGATGCGTTCGGTAGGAGAGCCCTCTAGTCTCGATGTTCCCGTAGGGCGGGGGACAGGCCCCCGCCCTACGAGGAAAGGAAGGCGTTATTTTTATCGTAGCGCGGGGGCCTGTCCCCCGCGATCGTTGGAGTGCGCGTGCACGCACGATGGCGGGGGCCTGTCCCTCGCCCTACGAGGAAAGGAAGGCGTTATTTATCGTAGCGCGGGGGCCTGTCCCCCGCGAGTTCCATCGTTCCGATGTGTGTTTCCCCCGCTGTAGTTTGTGATCACCTGATCACAAACAGTTCAGGATCAGGCGATCCTGACTTACAGGGGTGATGCGGTCTGGCAGCAAAACGATGGCGAGGGACAGGCCCTCGCCCTACGGTGAAGTGCCGTTTTTATCGTAGCGCGGGGGCCTGTCCCCCGCGAGTTCCATCGTCACGATGTGTTTCCCCCGCTGTAGTTTGTGCTCGCCTGATCACAAACAGGTCAGGATCAGGCGATTCTTACCTACAGAGGTGGGCTTGCATTGAGACCGGGAGGTCTCTCCTTCGGGGATTTATGAAATACCCTCAGTTAAGGTGTCTATTATGAGCCGCCTGAAGGCATATCTTGAACTCATCCGTTATCCGCTCTTCGCGATTCCGATAGTCGCAACGCTCCCCGGCGCGCTCATCGCAAGCGAGGGGAAACTGACATGGCGCGTCGCGGCGGCACTGTTCATCGCGCTGTGTGGCTACTTCGCCGGGATGATAAAGAATGACTACTTCCACCACGAGACAGATAGCCTGACAAACCCGGAACGCCCGCTGCCGTCGCGTCGCCTAACGCCGCGGCAAGCACTCGTCCCGGCGAGTGTTATCTACGGGTTATGCGTCATCGCCGGCTTCTGGCTCAACGTCAAAGCAGGACTGCTGGTAATCAGTTTAGTTGCCATTTCGCATCTCTACAATGCGATTTTCAAGGCGCGCGGTATATTGGGCAGCCTGACACTGCCGATAGGCATCGGGTTGCTGAACGTTTTCGGCGCGCTAGTCGTCAGCGGCGAGGTGCCGCGGCTCGTATGGTATGCCTTCGCCGCGACGACGCTTTACGATTTCGGCACGCACATCACTACCACGTTCAAAGATCTTGCGCGTGACGAAGCACTCGGCATCACGACGACACCCCTCCAGATAGGCATCCGCCCGGCGTTATGGCTCTCCGCGCTCGCGACGATGCTCGCGTTCGCTGTCGCGCTCTTGCCGTATTGGCTTGAGCCGTTGAATCAGAAATCTTATGCTGTTTGGGTAGTTTTAGGTATCGTCGCCACGGTTGCCACGCGCATCCCGCTCTATCTGCAACCGAGTGAAAAGAACGGGTATTTCGCGCTGAAGGGTTCAATGGTGGGTTCAATTCTCTTTTTTCCCTGCCTCATCGGCGCGCAGGTGTCTATTGTTGTTGCAGCGGCGGTTATCGTGCCGTTGCTATTGATTACGACGTTTTTGTTGAAGACGACACGTCAGGAAGTTTGATTGTAATAGGGGAGAAGCATCGGATTATGAAAAATATCGTTTTACTTATCACGGACACGTTCCGTTATGACAATCTCGGAGAACGCGCAGCACGCCCCATCCGCACGCCGCACCTCGATCGGTTTGAGGCGGAACGCGCCACTACCATCGACAAATTCTATATGAGCAGCTTCCCCACTGTGCCGCATCGCACCGATGTGGCAACAGGCACAGTTGGGTGGCCCCACTATCCGTGGCAACCCATTGATGTAAGCGGGCCGAATCATATCGCGCAACTCCTCGGTGCGCAGGGTTACGCGACGCAGCTTATCTGTGATTGCCCGCATCTGTTTAACACGCGGTTCCAGCACGGATTTGATGCTGCCTTCCAGCATCGCGGACAAGAAGGCGATAAACCGCTGCTGCACCTCAATGATGCGATTCAAATCGTCATGCCGGACGAGAAGACGCGTCCGCAGCCCTCCTTCAGAGGCAATACCTTGCCGAATACGCATCGGTGGACAAACCGCTATTATCAGTATGAGGCGGAGACGTTCTCGGGCAGGACATCAGAAACGACGGTGCGGTGGTTAGAGGAGAACTACAAGTCGGGGCCGTTCTTCCTTTGGGTGGATTTCTTCGATCCGCATGAGCCGTGGGATCCGCCGGAATACATCGTCAAACGGTATGACCCGGGTTACACCGGCGCGCCGATGCTGCATCCAAATTACGGCAGAGCTTCGCTTTACACGGAGGCGGAGTTGCACAATTTATGGGCGCACTACGCGGGTGAAGCAGAGCTCGTAGACAGGCACATCGGACGCATTTTGGAAAAGGTAACCGATCTAGAGTTATGGGACGATACCCTTGTCATCGTCATGTCCGACCACGGTATGTCCATCGGCGAGCATGAACGCACCGGTAAATCTAACATCGACCCGGGCGACACGCGCTATTGGCCGACGTATCCGGAAATTAACCACGAGATGTTCCTCATCGCGGGCGGCGATGTGCCGCGCGGGCAACGCCGGAACTTCATCGCGCAGCCGATGGATATCTTCCCGACACTCTGCGCGTTAGCGGATGTGACGGTGGAACCTCGTAAACCGTTTGAGGGACGTTCGTTTGCGGATGCACTGCGCAGCGGCGAGGGAGAGCATCGGGAGTATGCCGTGACAGGCTGTCATATCGGTGCGCGGGATGGCACGGTACCGAGTCGTGCGACAACGCCGTTTCTCGTCACGGAGCGTTGGGGTTACGCACCGGTTGGTGCGGATGGCACACCGGAGTTGTTCGATCTCCCCGTTGATGCGCTAGCCGAGAATAACATTGCCGCTGACAACGTATCGCTCGTTGCGGAATTGCACGAGATGTTCATGACGCATCTGGTGGAGCACAACGCGCCCGAGCATTTCTTGGCACTTTGGCGGGAGTTACCTTCCGGAGAGGGGCGCGGCACCTGGTCGATCGATTATCCTGATGAGTCGGATGAATAGGGAAGAAAAACGCGTCACGGTGCGTAGGGCGAGGGCCCTCGCCTGCCACACGCGCAGGCGAGCGGGTTTCCCTCGCCTTGCGTTTGGCTGGCAGACCGCATCACCTCTGTAGGTCAGGAGCACCTGCTCCTGACCCGTTCGGGAGCGGGTGCTCCCGAACTACAGCGGTGGGCCCGATGCCTTCCGGTATTCGCCATCCCTCCAAGACAGGATAAATACCGAAACAGAGTTATGAAACACCCTCGCCTTATTTTGGGAGTTCCAGAAATTCATAAGGGTCAATCCCCCCATCTGGAAATTCATAAACGGTTAAATGTGGCGGGAGGATACCTGTCAGGATTTCGTCAAAATATCTATCTTCAACATCTGGAGACGTAAGCCAACGCTGGACATGCGGCTTGCCATCTGCCCCGACAGAATCCGCCCACTTGATGTAAACCACATTGTCAATAATCGGATAAATGAGCCGATACTTACCATTAAATACAGCACCAAGGGTATGAATCCCTTGAGTCCATAACTTGATCTGGACTCTTGCTATCAACTCATGGTCTGGTGACATTGAGCGCGTGCTGATGTCATCCCAAATATCTTGTTCCGGAAAATCAGGCGGAACTTTCGGATACGGACCAAAACCGTAAGGGGAAATCCCGGAAGACGCGTGATCGATTGCAGTCTCATGAGCTTCCTCCATCAACGGTTCTTCGTCTACATCAACGAAGTCCGTTTCCGCTAATTGTTCTACCTCCGTTTCCGCAGACACCGTTTCGTGGATGTCGTCAACGTCAATGGCGAGTGCATCCGGTTGTTCCAAGGTGCTGATGTCTGAGGGCTCGGTTTGCTGCATGATTTGGGTGTCCGCATTTTTTGCCAAGTATTGCTGAACCAACCGCTGGCTCCTGTCATCTTCTTCCTGAATGCCGCGGTTGACATGCCAACTATAGAGAAGGCTGCCTGAAACCATTAGGAAGCAGAAGAGGATTCCAGCGAGGACAACTTTATTTGAGAAGATCTCGCGGAACATATGTCACCTCTTGAGGCGAGGGACAGGCCCTCGCCCTACGTGAAGGGCGGCGTTTTTTCACCGTAGCGCGGGGGCCTGTCCCCCGCGATCGTTGGGGTACGCGAAACGATGGCGAGGGACAGGCCCTCGCCCTACGTGAAAGAGAGGCGTTTTTTATCGTAGCGCGGGGGCCTGTCCCCCGCGACGTTGAGCGATTTATGAAACACCACCTCATTTACAGAATCCTCAATTCATCTTCCTCGCCGCTTGCCTCCAACACCTCTTCCAATTTTGTCGCGACGGTGCCGAACGCAGCGGATTGCGGCGAATCAGGATGCGCCGCGACGATAGGCACTCCCAAATCGCCGGCTGTGCAGACTTCTGCATCCAGCGGAATTTGTCCCAACAGCGAAACGCCGAACCGTTCGCTCATCGTTTTCCCGCCGTCTGCCCGGAAAATCTCCGTTTTTTCGTTGCAGTGCGGACAGAGGAAATAACTCATATTTTCGATGATGCCCAAGATAGGCACACCGAGGCGTTCAAACATTGCCACGCCACGCCGCACATCCGCAAGGGCAACATCCTGTGGTGTCGTGACGATGATTGCGCCGGTGAGCGGCATCGCCTGCGTTAACGAAAGCGCGACATCACCTGTCCCCGGCGGCAAATCGATGATGAGGTAATCCAATTCACCCCAATCCACATCGCTGAGGAACTGACGGATAGCACTGTGCAACATCGGACCGCGCCAGATCATCGCCTGCTCTTCCGGCACCATGAACCCGATCGACATCAGTTTAATGTCGTGCCGGACGAGAGGGACAAGTTTGCGTTGCGGACTCGTCTGCGGCCGTTCTTGGATGCCCATCATCGTCGGGATGCTGGGACCGTAAGCATCCGCGTCCATTAAGCCGACGGCGGCACCCGCATTCGCTAGCGAGATAGCGAGGTTCGTCGCGACGGTTGATTTCCCAACGCCGCCCTTTCCACTCGCCACGGCAATCTTGAACCGCACGTTCGGCAACGCGATGTTCTGTTGCTGCGGCTGCTGTTGCGGTTGCTGCGGCTGCTGTTGTGGCTGCTGGGGTTTCCTGCCAGAAATCTGCGCGCCGCTGATAACCTTCAGTTCGGGATGCGGATTCGCCGCTGTCTCTGGTTTCGGCTGCGGCTTTTTTTCTTCGCCTTTTCTAAAAAATTTCATGGCTGTCCTCTCTTCTTCTATCTGTTTGATTAGTTTTTTTAGTTTGATGCCACTGCCCTATCGGGACAGGGAGTTTATTGCATCGAGACCTGGAGGTCTCTCCTACCTGTCAAGACTAGGAGGGCTTTCCTACCTGTTGCGTCTGGAAATTTCTGTAGGTTAAGATCGCCCGATCTTGACCTGTTTGCGCGCGGGCGATCGCAAACCTACAGAAGGTGGAGAACGGCAGGTCTTATTCCGAGATAACTCCCGTTGCTCGCAGAAGAGTTTCCTGCACCAGCAACTCGTGCGAAACGGGTCGGTCGCGTAACTGCGCCCCGGCGATAGTCGCCAAGAACGCGTCTAATTCCAATTCATAGAGACGTTGGCGGCCCTCACCCGCGATTTCGACAATCTGTTCGCCTTTCGCATAGCCGTCCTTCGCTTCCTCCAGACACAGCCGAATCTTGAGCCCCGGCTCAAAAGGTTCAAGGATGATGGCACTGCCTTCGGTGCCGTAGACCTCGAAGCGGCGTGCCATCGGGCGCGGTTCCAAAGCGGAGATAGAAATGAACGCCATCGCCTTTTCAAATTCATACACGGTGAGCGTGTTGTCTTTGAAAGGTTCAACGGAGCCGCCATCGTTTCGGAGGAACGCCGTGACTTTCTCCGGCCTGCCGAGGAGCCAAAGCACCTGGTCTAGAACGTGGCCGCCCAAGTCAAAGAAGATACCACCGATGTGTTGACTGATGCGCGCGCGTGCCTCGTGCGAGACATTGGTGGACATGTGTGCGCGCACCGAGAACACATCGCCGAGGAAGCCAGAGTGCACCCACTCCGCAACCTGCTTGAAGGCAGAGTGATAGCGCAGCATATACCCCATCTGCACCAACAGCGATTTGTCGTCAGCGGTGCCGATGACGCGCTGCCACTGCCCCCAGTTTTCGCCAGCCGGTTTATCATACCAGACGTGCTTGCCGGCGTTGACAATCTCTTCCGTCTGGTCCAGGCTTTCGGCGTTGCTTCCTTCTGAAGCGATTGCGACGATGCTCTCATCGTTCAGCATTTCGGCTGCGCTTGCGAACCAGTGGACATCGGCGAAGGTGCCTGAGTCCGCTTGCAGTTTCGCGCGCTGTTCTGCATCGGGTTCAAAAACGCCGACGACTTCCACATCGGGATTTATGAGCATCGCCCGCAATTTCCCACCGGCGTGTCCATGTTTCGTTCCGTATTGTGCCATCCGTATTTTCGCCATATTTCGTCACTCCCGTGAAAGACAGAATTCGTGTTATGTGACGATTATATGCAGAATCCAATTGCATGTCAAGAGATATTTTAGCGAACAACTTCCCTCCTCCCTACGATAAAAAATGCCATCCCTTTCACCGTAGCGCGAGGGCCTGTCCCTCGCGAACGTCGGCTACGAAAAAAAACGCCCTCCCTGTTTCCGTAGCGCGAGGGCCTGTCCCTCGCGAGCGTTACTTATTTGAGGGTGTTTCATAACTCAAGAAACCGTCCGGTTACCGTAGCGCGGGGGCCTGTCCCCCGCGAGCATCCCGTAGGAGAGACCTCCCGGTCTCGATGCAATAGACTCGTTCGGGTGCAGGCGCACCCGAACTACAGAGCGGTTCGGTGGACCGCAGCATGGCGAGGGACAGGCCCTCGCCCTACGGTATGCGGCACGTTTTTTTCACCGTAGCGCGGGGGCCTGTCCCCCGCGATCGTTGTTTGGCGAGAGACAGGCCCTCGCCCTACGGTAACCCGGGCCGTTTTTTTTACCGTCGATCCGTTCGGGAGCAGGCGCTCCCGAACTACGGTCTTTTCCAAGGTCTGGGCATGGCGAGGGACAGGCCCTCGCCCTACGGTAACCCGGGCCGTTTTATCGTAGCGCGGGGCCTGTCCCCGCGACGTTGAGCGAATTATGAAACACCCTCAGTTATTTATTTCTATTTGACAATTTCGTGCAAATAATGTATAATTTATTCCACATTAAACTTTTAGGAGCGTTTTGATGAAAAAGATAGATGGCGGTATCACGGCGGCTACCGGGGTGCGCGCCGCAGGCGTGCATGCAGGACTCAAAAAATCAGGCAAGAAAGATGTAGCCATCATCGTAACGGATACGCCTGCCGTTGCAGCCGGTGTCTTCACGAAGAATAGCGTCACCGCCGCACCTGTGCAGTTGTGCCGCCAGCACCTCGCCGATGCAACAGCGCAAGCGATAATTGTCAACAGCGGGAATGCTAATGCTTGCACCGGCGAGCGCGGTATGACGAACGCGCAACAGATGGCAGCATTAACAGCCGAACACCTCGGGCTATCGGCAGAACGCGTCCTCGTCTCCTCAACCGGCGTGATAGGACAGCAGTTACCGATGGACACAATCGCGAACGGCATTCAACTCGCTGTCGATGCACTTAGCACCGAAGGAGGAAGTGATGCCGCCGAGGCGATTATGACGACAGATACGCACCCCAAATCGGGCGCGGTTGAGGTAGAAATTGCCGGCGCACCGGTGAGAATCGGCGGGATTGCGAAAGGCTCAGGCATGATTGCGCCGAACATGGCGACAATGCTCTCGTTCCTGACGACAGATGCGTGCATCACGGGCGAAACGCTCCAAGCCGCGCTCACTCGGGTCGTTGACGACACCTATAATCTGCTCACGATAGATACCGACCGGAGCACGAATGACACGGTGTTGCTTCTCGCGACAGGGAAGGCAGGCAACCCTGAAATCGCTGAAACTGACAGCGAAAATTACGAGGCATTTTGTGCAGGACTAGCGTTCGTCTGCACTGAATTGACGAAGATGCTCGCGCGCGATGGCGAAGGCGCGACGAAACTAGTGGAAGTTGTCGTCACGAACGCGAAGAATCGCGCGGATGCGGAGAAAGCGGCGCGCGCTGTCGCAGAATCGCCTCTCGTCAAAACCGCAGTCTTCGCCAACGATGCCAACTGGGGACGCATCATGATGGCCATCGGCAAGTCGGATGCGGAATTCCATCCCTATCAGGTGGATGTATGGCTCGGCGACTATCAACTCGTCAAAGATGGCATGGATGCCGGGTTTGACGAGGAAAAGGCAACGGAGCTGTTCTCGCAAGATCCGGTGCGGATTACCATCGATTTGCGCGCCGGTGACGCAGAAATAACGATGTGGACGTGCGATTATTCCTACGATTACATCCGCATTAACGCCGATTATCGCACCTAATTGCATATTTTTGCAAAAATTCTTGACAAAAAGGTCGAATTTTGTTATTTTAATTTGACATTCGCGCGAAAATGTGGTATACTATATAAGCATTTGGAAATATGCACGGGTTTGCGCGCATGTTTCATAAATTTATGCGGGAGTAGCTCAGTGGTAGAGCTCCACCTTGCCAAGGTGGAGGTCGCGAGTTCAAATCTCGTCTCCCGCTTTTGCCTATCGGGTGTGTTCAGATTGCATCGAGACCGGCTTGATTTCTGTAGGTAAAGAGCGCCTGCTCTTTACTGCATCGAGACCAGGAGGTCTCTCCTACTGGTTTGATTTTTGTAGGTAAAGAGTGCCTACTCTTTACTGCATTGAGACCGGGAGGTCTCTCCTACCGAGAAATTGAGACCGGGAGAGGTGTATCGAGACCAGGAGGTCTCTCCTACCCAAAAATATGGTGGCGTAGCCAAGTGGTAAGGCCAGAGTCTGCAAAACTCTTATGCGTCGGTTCGATTCCGACCGCCACCTTCACTCCTCACGGGCGGTTAGCTCAGGTGGCTAGAGCGTTTGCTTGACATGCAAGAGGTCACAGGTTCAAGTCCTGTACCGCCCATTTCCTAATCGTTCAGTTTTCCCTTCCTATTCTATTCCTATCCACAAAATGCCACCTCCTCAATTTTTTTCTTGACATTTCCATATTTTTGTGGTATCATTTTAACGTATCTTTTCACAAATGGTTAGAAAACGTTTTATGATTGAAGTCAGACAACTCACAAAATCTTACGGGCCGACTATCGCTGTCAACAACGTCTCGTTTGATGCCCGCGCAGGCGAGGTGCTCGGATTTCTCGGCCCCAACGGTGCGGGGAAGACGACGACAATGCGCATCCTCACCTGTTACCTCGCCGCGGATGCAGGCAGTGCTACCGTCGCCGGTTACGACGTATTTGAGGAATCGGTAGATGTCCGCAAGTCCATCGGATACTTGCCGGAGAGCGCGCCGCTTTATACGGACATGGGAGTCATCGAATACCTGAACTTCATGACGCAGGTGCGAAGTCTTCCTAAAAGTCAACGCAAAGAGCGCATCCGTGCTGTCGTTGAGCTTTGCGGGCTTGAGGACGTTATCCAAAAGGACATCGGCGAGCTCTCGAAAGGTTACCGTCAACGCGTCGGATTAGCGCAAAGCCTTATCCATGATCCGCCTATCATGATCTTGGATGAGCCTACGTCCGGACTGGACCCGAGCCAAATCATTGAAATCCGCAATCTGATTAAGGACATCGGGCAAGAGAAGTTGGTGCTTTTCAGCACGCATATTTTGCCGGAGGTTTCGGCTACCTGTACCCGCATCCTCATCATCAACGATGGGAAGATTGTGGCGAACGGGACACCGGCAGAACTCGCGGGACAAGCGAGAGGCGAGGAGATTGTGCATATTTCCATCCGCGGCCCACAAGCAGAAATTGAGGCAAAATTGGACGCGCTGGAATTCGTCTCGCAATGGGCACCCATTGACGCTGACCCGGACGATGGCGTAGTTGACACGGACGATGGCGTAGTCGGCTACCGCGTTACGGCGGCGCAAGGAAGCGATGCCGCGGAGGCACTGTTTCACGTCGTCGTGGATAACCGGTGGAGTTTGACAGAGCTCCACCAAGAATCGGTTGACTTGGAGGATGTATTCCTGAATTTGACGGTGCGCGAATAGCGCGCTTTAGCAGCGGTTTGACGCGCCGTGAGCGGTTGCGAGGGACAGGCCCTCGCGCTACGGATTGGGTATTTACTATAGATTATGACGAACATCACAGCTATCCTTAAAAAGGAATTTAGAAGCTACTTCAATTCGCCTATCGCCTACATTTTTATCACCTTTTTCTTGGGCATTTCTTCGTGGCTATTTTACCGCGGCTTCTTCCTGATTAACCAAGCCGAGATGCGCGGGTTTTTCGGGTTAATGCCGTGGCTCTTCCTGTTTTTCGTCCCCGCTGTCACGATGAAACTCTGGGCGGAAGAAAAGAAACTGGGGACGGTTGAAATCCTGATGACGCTGCCGATTCGGGACTACGAAGTCGTCATCGGCAAGTATCTGGCGAGTTACGCGCTGCTGGCTGTCACGGTGCTACTCTCACTCGTCCTTCCGCTGTCAGTCAGCATTCTCGGTAATCCGGATGGCGGCACGATTCTCAGCGGTTACATCGGGTTGTTGCTGATGGGCGGTGCCTACCTCGCGATAGGACTCTTCGCTTCAACGCTGACAGAGAACCAGATTATCGCCTTTATTTTAGGGATTACCGCCTGTTTCGGGATGCTAATCATCGGCGAAGACATCGTGCTTTTCAACGCGCCGAATTGGCTCTTCCCGATTTTCAGTTATCTGGGACTCGGCGCGCATTACAGTAGTATTCTGCGCGGCGTGCTGGACTCCCGCGATATTCTCTACTATCTCTCGGTTATCGGGTTCTTTCTCACACTCAGTTCAATATCCGTTGAGAGTAGAAAATGGAGATAGACGCGGATACAGGCGCAGCCGATAGCTCGGGTTTGGCGAGAACGTGTGCATCGCCAACGGCGGTGCCGGTTCCGGCAAGAAGGGACACCCCTAGAGGCTTTGCGCCAATACGAAAAAAAGGAGGT
This sequence comes from Candidatus Poribacteria bacterium, assembly GCA_965242965.1. Taxonomy (GTDB): domain Bacteria; phylum Poribacteria; class WGA-4E; order WGA-4E; family WGA-3G; genus AGPOR5. Next base: position 2,016,013 of record OZ251518.1, read on the forward strand.
AATTTTTCTTGGCAAACAAACGATTGACACACGGTGGCAACGCTGTGGCGTTTGTGGTGATTCTTTTCAGCATTCTCGCGTTGATTAACTTTCTATCAACGCGCCGTTTTATCCGCGCTGATCTCACCGAAGACAAACGCTATACCATCTCGGATGCTACCAAAAATGTGCTGAACACGCTAGACGACATCGTCACCGTCACCGCTTACTTTTCGACGGAGCCTGCCGAGGTAGCGCAGATTCGTCGGAACGTCAGAGATGTGTTGGAGGAATATAACGCCTTCTCTAAAAAACTCCAAATCGACTTCGTGAACCCCGCCGATTTTGACGACGCGAAAAAGCAGGAACTTCGGTTTAAAGGGATTCCTGAACTCCAGATTAATGTCGTCAAAGAGGACAAAGCGGAAATCGCGAACGTCTATATGGGCATCGGCATCGGATACGGCGGCAAGGAGGAAGTCTTACCGGTTGTGCAATCCACAGCAAATTTGGAATACGAACTCACGTCCACTCTCCTGAAAGTGACGACGAAAGAGGCGAAGACGGTAGGATTTTTGACAGGACACGGCGAACTTGACATCAACGCGCAAAATGCGCAGGAATTGCGCACCCTTTTGGATAAAAATGCCAAGGGACAATACAACATCACCACCGTAGCACTGCAAGATGGCAAACCTGTTGACGAAGCCGTCGCAACGCTGGTTGTCGCCGGACCGCGGCGGGCGTTGGCGGAACGTGAAAAATATGAGTTGGACCAGTTTATCATGCGCGGCGGCCGGATAATCTTTCTTGTCGATGCCGTTCAGTTCCAACCTAACACGTTACAGGCGACACCGCTCAGCACCGGCTTAAACGACATGCTAGCGCATTACGGTATCACACTGGGCAATAACCTGCTCGCTGACAGGCGGTTTCACGATTCAGCGCGATTCCAACAGGGGTTCATGACGGTTATTCAGCCGTATCCCTATTTTGTCAAAATTGTGAACCAGAATTTCTCTACGGAACACACTGTCACGAATCAGTTAGAAGCGTTGACGTTGCCATGGACGAGTTCCGTAGACGTAGTCGCGAAGGAAGGAACTACGGCGACAACATTGGCGAAAACGAGCGAATTTGGGCAGAGCATGCAAGGGTATTACAACCTCATGCCTAATGCGCAGCTGCCACCGGGTGATATGCAGCCGTATGCCGTTGCCGTGGCGGTGGAAGGAACGGTTCCCAGTTTCTACGCCGATAAAGAAATTCCGCCGGTTGCGGCGGTTGAAGGAGCGGAATCAGTTGAACCGACGAATCCCGATGAACGCGTCACGAAGCCGATGAGTGAACAGACGCAACTCGTTGTCGTTGGCACGGCGCAATTTCTATCACAGATGCGTCCGGACGGTATCAACTTTTTCTTAAACACTGTTGACTGGCTGACGCTCGGCGATGCGCTCATCGGCATCCGTTCGCACGCTATCACCGAGCGGCCGCTCCGCGAGACAACTGAACTAGAGAAAAACTTCTTCAAATACCTATCTATCGTCGGCATCCCGCTGCTGGTGGTTATCTTTGGGTTGCTGCGGTATTTCTTGAAAAGGAGGGCAAAACGGATGGTAGAAACCTACGGTGCTGTGTAGGTTTTCTGTATGGCGCAAAGCGTTCCGCAGTTGAACAACGCATTGCGAACGACAACATCCGAAAGATAAACCGATGAAGACAAAACAACTTCTGATTTTAGGCGGCGTTTTTGTTGTCTTGGCCCTCGTCGTCCTGCTCTTTGAGAATCCGTTTGGACAAAGCGAGTATGAAAAAAAGGTTCAGACAGCAATGCCGCTGTTCCCGAATTTTGATAAGGAACAGGTAACGGGAGTAGAAATCATCACTGCCGGTGAGACGACAACGCTTGCAAAACAAGATGGGAAGTGGGTAGTCACCTCGCTGGACAGTTACCCTGCCGATGCCGAAGGCGTTGAGGAATTGCTGACAAAGGTGAGCGAATTTAAGAATACGCAGCGCGTCTCCTCAAACCCCGAAAAGCAGGTGGAGTTTGAGGTGGATAGCACCACCGGCGTTGAGGTGAAACTGATGGACGCGAACGACACGCTGTTAGCACACCTGTTCGTGGGAAAAACGACACCCGGCTTTCTGAGCAGTTACGTGCGCGCTGCCGATACGAACGATGTCTACGTCGCGCAAGGGTATCTCAAATCGGTATTTGACAAAGGGGAGCGAACGTGGAAGGACAGGACGATTTTCGATTTCAACGAGGGCATCGTCACGCAGGTTAACATCACGTCGCCGGAGGAAACGGTGGAACTTCGGCTAGATGCGGAAGGCACGTGGCAGATGCTCCAACCGGAAGCATCTGCTGTCAAACAAGCAGAAGTGGATAGCCTGCTGGCGACCTTCAGCCAGTTGGATACCGACGATTTCGCTGAGCCGAAAGAGCTCGCCGAATACGAGTTAGCATCGCCGCACTCTTCCATATCGGCGACATTGAACGATGGGACTACGGCGACGTTACTCATCGGCAAAGAGGAAGAGGGTAAACTTTACGTCAAGCGCGCTGATGGGGATACCGTTTTCAGGCTCTTCAAATCGAACGTAGATAGACTGATTCAGAAAGCTGAGACGCTTAAGGAAGAGGCCGCACCGCCTACCGAGGCAGAGGAGGAGGTAACGCCGACGGAATAAGCGCGCTCCCAACTCTAGAAGCGGGGGACTGTCCCCCGCCATCTCTCAACTATTGACATAGGAGGCATTCATCATGCCGTATAGCAGTTTTACCCTGGAATCAGTGCTACAGGCGTTTCCGCTTGAAAAGGTGAATGTTCAAGGGCTGTTTTCTGCAATTGAACCGATAGAGCCGAGTGCTCTTTTGACGACAACGTTGGCGCGGAACGTGCCGTTAGCCGCTTCAATTGACACTGAGAAGGCAAAGTCTGAGATGATTGTCGCCCAGGTGCTTGTTGAACTCCGTGAGCAGTTAGAACGGCGTATCAGTCTTTTTTCGGGTGTTGACTTCAATGTGGATAGCGACAGCGACTTGACAGGGGTATGCGACTTTTTAATCAGTTTATCGCCTTGGCAGCGTTTCGTAGAGGCCCCTGTCATCACGCTCGTTGAGGCAAAAAACGACAACTTGATAAACGGTTTGGGGCAGTGTGTTGCGGAGATGGTGGCGGCGCAACGCTTTAACGCGGAGAAGGGGAACGACATCCCTTGCGTGTACGGTGCCTCGACGACAGGCGTGATGTGGCAGTTTCTCAAATTAGAGGGAAAGCAACTCCACGTGGATATGAGCGTCTACCAAATCGCGGAGTGTCACAGAATTCTCGGTATCCTCGCCAGCATGGTGGCGCAGAAGGCGTGAGAAGCCACAAGAATGACGGTAGCGGAGGGTTTTCAACATGCCGTATAGCAGTTTTACCTTGGAATCAGTGCTACAGGCGTTTCACCTTGAAAAGGTGGATGTTCAAGGGCTGTTTTCTGCAATTGAACCGATAGAGCCGAGTGCCCTTCTCACTGCAGTGCTGGAGCGCAATCTGCCGTTAGCGGTGAGACTCGCCACCGAAAAAGCGAAGTCCGAACTGATTGTCGCCCCGGTGCTTGTTGAGCTCCGCGAGCAGTTAGAGCGGCGTATCAGTCTCTTTTCGGGAATTGACTTCAACGTTGATGACAAAGCAGAACTCGGCGGCGTATGCGATTTTTTGATAAGTTTATCCCCTTGGCAAGCGTTTGTAGAGGCACCTGTCATCGTTCTCGTTGAGGCGAAGAACGATAAAATTGAGAGCGGGTTTGGACAATGCGTTGCGGAGATGGTGGCGGCGCAACGCTTTAACGCGGAAAAAGGGAACGCCATTCCGCGCGTATACGGTGTCACGACGACAGGCGTGATGTGGCAGTTCCTTAAATTAGAGGGACAGACACTTCACATGGATATGGATGTCCACACGATTGAGCGATGCGATAAACTCCTCGGTATCCTCGCCAGCATGGTGGCGCAGAAGGCGTGATGCACACTACATAGGCGGTTTTTCATCATGGCATACAGTAACTTTACCTTAGCGATGGTGCGGCAAGCGTTTAACTTACAAACAGTTCAGTCTATCGGACTTTTTTCTGAAACAGAGCCGGTGGAACCGAGTGAAACCCTCACCAGGGCTCTGGCAAAAAAGGCACCATTGGCTATCGCGATTGCCACCGAGAAAGCGAAGTCCGAGTTGATTGTCTCCGAGGTATTGTTTGAGCTCCGTGAGCACTTTGAACAGCGCATCAGTCTTTTTTCGGGGATTGATTTTACCGTGGATGCCGCTGCCAAACTCACCGGCATCTGCGATTTTTTAGTGAGTCTGTCCCCAGAACAGTTTGAGTTGGAAGCCCCCATCATCGTTCTTGTGGAGGCAAAAAATGACGCGCTGACAAGTGGGTTGGGGCAGTGCGTTGCGGAGATGGTGGCGGCGCAACGCTTTAATGCCGAACACGGGAATGACATCCCGTGTGTCTATGGGGCCACTACGTCAGGGATGGATTGGCTTTTCCTGAAATTGGAAGGACAGCAGCTCTCCATTGACATGAGTGCCTATACGATTGAGCGATGCGACAGGATACTGGGTATTCTCGCGAGTATGGTGCAACAACAGGCGTGAGACAACCGTGAGAAAACGCGGCGCGCTACCAAAGCGTGCCTACGGAGCCTGAACGGGCACATCGCTATTTCGGTATACCAGAAGAATCGCGAGCGCAATCAATGTCCCGATAACTCCCACCGGCCAGAATCCTCCAACCACATCAACCAGCCAACCGAGAGAGGGCGCGAGGACAATCGTCGCAAGCGATTTTGCCTGTGCCTCAATAGAAAGCACCGTCGCGCTCATCTCCGGTGTGGACTGCGCGTTAAAACGGCTTATCAATCCGGGCCGCCAGAAATTCTGGAGGATAGCCAAGCCAACGAAAAGTGCAATGATGGCGGGATACGTGTTAAACCACAATGCTGGAATTAAGAGCGCGTAGAGCCCGAGGTTTACCCACCACAGCACTCGCGCTGCGCCTTCATCGCTGCCTCGCCATTCCGTGACTTTGTGCGAATTCCGGGAGGCGAAGGAGGAGAGGAAATAAAGCGCGAAATAAACGCCAGCCACTAACAACGCCGCCCGCTTCGATTCATCAAGCATTAAGAGCAGCGGCATCGCGATAGCAGTCTGTTTGAGAATCGGTTGGAGATAGTCCTTGCTCGCTTTGAACATCCCCTCGAATCCCATCCCTTCAAAAACCAATCGGCGCAAAGGTGGAAATTGAACTGATAGTTTCAATGCCTTACCGAGTAACGCGGTGACTGTTTTGAGGGAGAACTCGCTTTTCCTGTCGCCATCTAACGCTGCCGGGTAACCGAAGAAGTTGACGATGTTGAACGCGTAAGGAACGATTGAAAACCAGAAGATGTCGGTGAAGTTGCCGCGATAGAAAACGAGGGCACCAGCGATGAGGACAGAAACCGCCGAACCCATCTGTGACCAGGAGCGAGTATAGCCGTATATTTTCGTCTTTTCGTCCGCTCTTCCCTGTTGCCGCAGCCAGTCGAATATCATCGCCTTGTGTGTGCCGCTTCGGAACGCGTCCCCTAAACCGAAGAAGAACATCCCGCCGAAAAGCAGGAAGAGTGCCTCGCTCATCGCGAATGTCGCGAAGGATGCGATATAGGCGACGAACGAAAATATCATCGCGCGGCGGCGGCCGTAAAGATCTGCCACCGCACCAGAGGGAATCTCAAAAAGATTGGTGCAGATTTCCCGAAACCCGATGAGGATGCCTATCTGAAAGAAAGAGAGCCCTTTCTCCCGAAATGCTAAAATCAGGAACGCATCGTAGTAGCGTTGATTTTTCAGGAAGCCGTAGAGTGAAAAACGAAATAGCATAGGAACGCGCCTTTATCGGTAGACGTGCGCTTCGCCGTTGTCTTATGGCTCAGCGTTTCACCGCGACAGAAATGCCATCGCGAAGCGGAATAATCGTCGTGAACACATCGGGCGAACTGTAAAGTAGCCGCGTTAATTCTTTGACACCGCGCGTGGCTTCGTGCAGCCACTGCTCGTCTTCCGGCGCAACTTCGGGAACGTTCTGAACGACGCGCCCCATCCACAGCATGTTGTCCGTGATAAACAATCCGCCGCTCTTAAGCCGGGGAATCGCCTTGCGGAAGGCTTCGGAATACCCGTCTTTGTCGATGTCGTTGTAGATGATGTCAAATTCCCCTTCGGTTTCGTCAATGATGTCAAGCGCGTTGCCGACGCGGTAATCAATGCGTTCCGCTATGCCGCCGCGCGCGAGATACGCCGCTGCCTGCTCAGCGTTCTCCTGTGAACCGTCGGTGCAGATAATTGAAGCGTCTGGTTCACGCAACGCCTTCGCCATCCAATACGCGGAATAGCCGAACCCAGAGCCCATCTCGAAAATACGCTTCGGGTTCGTCAGTAGCACCAATTGATGCAACACGCGTCCGACGAGCGGCCCTACGATTGGGAATCGACGTTCCCGTGCGTATGCCTCCATTTCCGTTAGCACCGCGTCGCGTTCGGGGATAGTGTCAAGTAGGTATTCGTTAATCGATGGATGCAGGATATCTAAACGTTCCATAGTGTCTCCGCGTCTGTCTATCTGTCTTGATTTATCGTTAAAAGGCGCGCCATTGATGATATGTCAGAATCACGATGCGCCTGTCGACGGTGTTCTACGTGAACTCTGTGCCTATCATAACACAGTCGCGAAATTTGTGCAATACCAAATTAGATTGAGGGTGTTTCATAAATCCCTGTCGGCGAGACCTCCCGGTCTCGATGCAATAGGGCGGCAGAAACCCCCCCTTCATCGTAGGGCGAGGGCCTGTCCCTCGCCATGCTTGATTGCCCCTTTCACCGTAGGGCGAGGGCCTGTCCCTCGCCATGCTTGATTGCCCCTTTCACCGTAGGGCGAGGGCCTGTCCCTCGCCATGCACCGGTCTGAGCAGCAAACATCCGTGGTCTCTGGGCTGCGGGAGGTTTCCGCAGCGGTGGAGAGATCGCGGGGGACAGGCCCCCGCGCTACGGGAACAACTCAGAAAGCGTCCCCGTTCACCGTAGGGCGGTGGGAAAACCTGTCCCTCGCCATCGTCCGCGCACTCCAACGATCGCGGGGGACAGGCCCCCGCGCTACGGGAACATCGAGACCAGGTGAGGTTGTGAAAGGAGATGAAGGGAAAGGAGACAGGACGAGGGAAAAATCTTCCCTCGCCGTGCGAAACGCGAGGTGTTTCTATCCCGCAAGCAATTCTTCATGATACGCAAAGATTGCAGGCGTGCCGCCCGTGTGCAGGAAGATAACCGTTTCATCAGCACCGATGCGTCCCTCTCGGATATGCTCAATCAGGCACGCCATCGCCTTCGCAGTGTAAACCGGATCGAGGAAGATACCCTCGGTGTTGGCAACCAACTTGAGTGCCGCAATGCACTCTGGCGTGAGATACCCGTATGCATCGCCGATGTAGTCGTCCGTATTCTGGATATCGGCGTGGGAGATTCGCGTGTCAAGTCCTAGCAGTTCCGCCGCGGTGTTGGCGGCACTGCTCATCCGTTCAAGTTTACCTTCCCATTGAATCGGCGCGCAACCGAACGGCTTCAGTTTCATGCCGAGTGCCTGGGTGCCAAGCACCAACCCGGCTTGCGTACCGCCGACAGATGAGGTGTAAATCCTGTCCGCGTCAATGCCCAGGCGTTCCTGCTGTTCCTGAATTTCGGCGATGCACCACGCGAACGCGACCGCGGCGAGAGCCGTGGAGCGCGGCGATGCAACGACGTAAGGCTTCAACCCTTGCAACCGCAATTCATCGGCGAGCGCAAATTTCAGTGCATCTAATTCAGGGCCGAAGGGGACATCAACGACTTCCACATCCGCGCCTGCGAGCCGGTCCAACAATAAATTTCCTTGTGGGATACTCTTGTGGTCGCGGGCGAGTCGCAGGTAGCAGTTGAGTCCCAGTTTTCCGCAAGCCGCGGCGGTTTGGCGGCAGTGGTTTGATTGTGAGGCAGCACCGTGCACAATCGTATCCGCGCCTTGGTGGACACCGTCGCCAATCGTGAAGGTAAGTTGACGGACTTTGTTGCCGCCAAACGCCAAACCGGAGCAATCTTCCCGCTTCATGAAAATGCGCGGGCCGCCGAGTGCTTCGGCGAGGCGCGGGCATTCCTCAAGCGGTGTTGGAAAATGCCCGATATCCACCTGCGGCAGCCGCGCGATTGCCGAAATGAGTTGTTCCCGAATCTTCATTTTTGTTGTTCCTAGCGGTAGGGTAGCGTGTGTCCTTATCAGGCAGACAAGACGTTGCATTGTCGGCATTTGAGGGATGCCAGTTTTGCCAACGTCAAGCCGGCTTCCATCTGTAGGTTGCGCTCGCCTGAGCGCAACAAGATGCCAGTTTTGCCAACGTCAAGCCGGCCTGGTAAGAGAACGTGCTTATCAAAAGCAGCGTTGAACACCACATGGCGAGAGACAAAAATCCTATTGGCTCTGAATCACGACGGCTGCTTGGACGACGCGTTGTCCATCCTTGGATTGCAACCCCGGCGTGATGACTTCAATGATGGTGCCGGTTTCAAACTCGCTGGCGCGCGCGCCTTTGAGTTTGTGGTGCCGGCTTGACACCTTCGTCACCCCAGTCTCAATCGGCATCACTTCGTAATCCATGAGTTCGAGGAACCAGTTGAGTCGCTTCGGCATCGGTTCTGGATGCGTGCTTTTCGCAACGTTCAGGAACAGGACATCCCGCACGAATTCAACGAGGAACTTCTTGAAAGGGAGCATCTCCACCTTTGCGGCGTGCTTTTTCTCGAGGTTCGCGAGTTTCTTCGTGAAATTCTGGATGTATCCGTTGCATTCGTTGCGGATTTTCTCTAAGTCGCGCTCATTATCGGCGATAGGACCGGCGGCGAAGACTGTGGGTGAAGGGACAGATGCGCCGCGCGTCTGCTTGAGCGTCTGCTTGAGCGTCGCTTCGATATCGGCGAGCGTTTCAACGAGTGCTTCCTGCTTCGCTTCCTCCCGCCAAGCGGCGATTTCGTTCACCATCAGGTTGAGGAGAAACACCGCGGTTTCTTCTTGGCTGAGCGTCTCGGCATCCCAATTTTCCAGCACGAGCCCGCAGCCATCTTCATAATCCTTCTCCAGTTTCGCAATCCTGTCGTGGAGTTCGTTCTGAACGCGCTCCCCTTCTTCCCGATAGTGTGCCTTGTTCCGCCGGGCACCGGTGGGGAGTCTTAGCGCGTGGGCGAGGTTTCCGAAAACACCACCCTTTTGCACCGGTGTAGCCGATGCTGTTCCGCCGATGTTGATGGCTGCGCGCGCCTTCTTCCGTGCCGCGACGGCACTCGGCGGCAGAGACGGAATGGTAATCTGGAACCCAAAATTCGTTTCCGGCAGTGCGTCCAACCGATTCATGATGGCAGGCTTTGTGGGCAGTGCATCGTCAGCAGCGGGCGGCAGGCTTTGCGGTGCGGGCGGCAAAACCGCCTTGACAGGTTGTGCTGCCGGTTCACTCTCCGGTGCGTCTTCGGCTGCCGGTTCATTCTCGACAAGCGTTTCGGCTGCCGATACCGGTCGCGCTTCTTCCTCTTCGGCAGTGATTTCAGGCGATGCATCCTCATCCTGCGGCACCTCGGCGAGGTGTGATTCTTCCTCTTCCCCGGCTGCCTGGTCTGCAGCAAGCGTTTCTGCCGGTTCCGGCATTTCGCTTTTGAGACGTTCCAATTCTTCGACGATCTTCTCGATGTGCGTCGAGATAGGTTCGTAGTTATCGACGAAAAAGGTCAGGCGGTACGCCTGCATTACGTCTGTAGGCATAACGGCGGATTGCTTCTCATCGGCGAGGTTAAAATCGGTCCAATTGGCGCGTCCGCTGATAGGCAGCCGTTGATACATGACGCGCACGCGCCGCTCATGTTCTGCCAGGTTTTCCAGATTCATCAGGATTCGCTGCCCATTGGTACTGAAGGATACCTCGATGTCTCGAAAACGACCGGTTATGCTGTTTGTGGCCATGTTATGTTCTCCTATAAACATTTTGGGTTGTTCCTAGCGGTGGTATGCAAGTGAGGACAACTTCCTCACCGCCTGCACAGCCTAGTCGCCGCGAAACAACGCATTACAAAAGACAAAAAGTCTCTGTCCTGATTAAATAGAAAAACGTTTTTTGTAGATTTAGGTTACAAAACTGACATAGCCATTTGATTTTTCGCCTGTGTTGATGCTCTGAAACTCCCTCATAAACGGTGAAAAAATGGAGAATTGCCGGTAGGAGAGCCCTCCCGGTCTTGACATTTTCCGGTAGGAGAGACCTCCTGGTCTCGATGCAATTCGGTAGGCGTTCACGAAAAAAAACGCCACCCTTCCTCGTAGGGCTTGGGCCCTCGCATGCCACACGCGCAGGCGAGCGGGTTTCCCTCGCCAGCGTCCGCGCGCGCCAGACCTCCTCCCTCTGTAGGGCAGGATCGCCAGATCCTGACCCGTTTGTGATCAGGCGATCACAAACTACAGAGGGGGAGCTCACCGTAGGGCGAGGGCCTGTCCCTCGCCAGCGTTCATGCACGCGCACTCTAACGATCGCGGGGGACAGGCCCCCGCGCTACGGTGGAAAAAACGGTTTATGTTACCGTAGGGCGAGGGCCTGTCCCTCGCCATGCCTCGCGCTACGAAAAAAACGTCTCTTAGGTCCGTAGGACCTTAATGTCTATAGCAGCCGAAACGCAAAAGGCACTAAGGTCCTTTAGGTCCTTAATATTCTTTAACGCACAACATGTTTTCCCATTAAGGACCTAAAGGACCTTGACGTGGGACCTGCACGTTTTTCTATAGACATGTAGGTCCTAAAGGACCTAGACGCACATCGTAATGATGGACAACGCGGGGGCCTGTCCCCCGCGCTACGGGAACATCGAGACCGGGAGGTCTCTCCTACGGCATTGCATCAAGACCAGGAGGTCTCTCCTACCCCAGGAGGACGCACCTACCGAACGCATCGAAATATGAAACACCCTCAATTAATCTAGTCTCATAATTAAACCACACAAAAAACCGTTTGTCAAATGAATTCGACTTAAATTTTCGGATAAAAATGCATTTTTGGGGGAGAATCCGGACTTTCTCCCGCCAAATTCACCGTTGGATAAACATTTTCCGCGTCGCACGGAAATGCCCCGCCTCAATAGTATAGAAATAAATGCCACTTGCCACAGGTTCACCGCTAGCATTCCTGCCATCCCAATACGCTGTATGCGCGCCGGCACGCTGATGTCCAACTGCCTTGACATGGACGCGCCTACCTGTCGCATCGTAAATGGACAGCGTGACAGGTGCCGCGGCGGCGAGTTGATACGGAATCCATGTCTCCGGATTGAACGGGTTTGGATAGTTCTGCCCGAGGTGAAACACACCGCTGGACGACAGAAATGCCTGTTCCTGTTCTACAGAAAACTGCGATGCATCTTCTACGGCGAGTTTAAAACGGTGCGGATGCACCTGAAAAACGCGCAATTGATACAGGTCAGCGACGTATAGAACGGGCGCGCCTGAGCCCGTTGTTTCAAGTTTGAGTTCAAAGGGATAGCGGAGTCCATCAAAACGTGAGATGGAGGTCAGCGCGTGCTTGTCAATAATCTGAAGGCTCTCGCTATCTAATAAATAGAGATAGTTTTCATGCACTTCGGCATCAATAGGAAGCGCGCCGTTTGCGTAGAGTCCTATCTGTCTCGGTTTGTCCGGTTCACTAATGTCTAACACGACAACGCCGACGCGGCTGTCCAACAGATACGCGCGTTCCGATGCTGGTGCAATTTCAGTCGCGTTGCCTTGCGTGGCGTAACTGGAGACGCGGCGAGGCATAGCGGCTTCCGTAATGTCAAAAATGTGCATGCCACCTTCTAGGGCGGCAATGTAGGCGTGTGAACCGTCAACCGCAATCCGATAGGCACTGCCGCGCATATCACGTTCGGCGATAGTGACGAACTTGTCAAGTTCAACGACGATGAGGGATTCTGCGCAGAGGTAGGCGTAGTCTTCATGGATAGCGATGTCCGTAACAGGGTTCGCTGTCGGGATATGCGTTACAAGCGTGTTGCCTGCCAAATTGACAACGGACATCCCTGTTTCGGTTGCGACGAAGCCGCTAGGCGCGTTTTTCAAGCGCGCTACGCGGACTGTGGTGGCGGATGCCGGGAGGGGCAATGTCTGTGTCACGGTGCCGTCGTGAGGAGTTGTCAATTCAATAGTCTTCAATCCGCCTGCGCCGTTTGCGATGTAGACAGCGCGTTCTCCATTTGGCTGTTCGCTTGTATCAAGTCCGTACGCTGTGCCATCAGATGCGTAGCGGTGCGTCCATTGCGGCGCGTGCGGCGTGCTGACATCGATGGTTTGGATGCCCCCTTTTCCATCGGCGACGTAAGCGAAATTGCCCCACAACGCGACATCGTTTGCGTTTCCGAACGTTGGCTGCGAAGAAAGCCATTGCGGTTGCTGAGGTTTGCGGACATTGATGAAGTGTAATCCCGCCTGCCGGTCTGTGAGATAAACGGTGTCGTTATGCAACTGAATGCCGGTTGCGAGCCCGGGGGTATCTAAACTGGCAATGATTTCCGGTTGGAGAACGCGAGGGACAGGTGCAGGGGGATTTTCGGCTTGAGCCTGGATATTGACAACGCGGAAATTGCCACCGGCGACGTAGACGGTGCCTGTATCTGTTACCGCAAAATCGTGCGCGAGGAGAGGGACAATGCCTTCTGTCACAAAATTGCCGAGGGGACTCGGTTTGAGGATATGAAGTCCCTGCCTGCTATCGCTGAGATAGACGGTATCGTCCGCGATGGAGATATGGAGTGGAATGCCCGCGGTTTTAAAGAATCGCCGCGGCCTCGGCGTTGCAGCATTCTGCGTATCGGGTTGGTTAAAAACGAGCAGGCCGCGTTCATTATCTAGGACATAGACTTTTCCATCGGCGATGTGAACTTTGCTCGCGTTGGTGAAGCCGCCAAGCGTTTTGATAATTCTCGGTGCAGGCGGCGAATTGATAGCGATGAGATGCACGCCTCCCTCCCCATCGGCGACATACGCCGTATCGGCATCCACGGTGACTCCTTGTGCCTTTCCCGGCGTTGCGATTTCACCGACGCGGGCAGGTTTACCCGAATCCGTAAGCGCGAAGATTTCTAATCCCCAATCGCTGGCTGCGCAAAGATAAGGTTCGCCAGTCTCGGTGAGGTGGATTGCGACATCATGATAGTCGCTGGCGAGGTGGAGTTGCGTCATCGGCTCAAGGATATAGGAGACATTCGATTTCTTCGCGCTTGGTTGCGTTCGGTTGCCGAGAGAATGGGTTATCGCGTGCGGTTCGCTTCGTGATTGAGTCGGTTGCCTCGGTTCGCCGACTAAGGGCAATTCGGGACCGGAGTTCCCTCCTACCGCGACATATCGGAGCGTTTGTGGCGCGTCTGCCGTTACTATCAGAACAATCTGGCCATTTTGTTGTAAGTCGTCAAACCGAATCTTTCCGTTATTTTGTGCATCGAATTCAATTATAGTGGACGCGCTTTGTAACCGCGTCGGTGCAGCGGAAGGCAAATAGAGTGCCGAGGCATGGAGGTTTCCAACTTCGTCTCCATTGAGCGCGATTTCAAGCGTTGATGGCAGATTTTGAAACAAGATGTAGTGCGCACCCCACGTTTCAATTGGGATAGTGTTAGCAGCAGTCGGGTAAGTGCGGACACGCCGGACGGTAGCCGTAACCTTCCGATTACGCAGGTTTTGATAACCAAGCTGTTTGGCGCGAGTGGTATTGTTCAGCCAATTGGCGAGTCCCCAGTTCAGAAAGGCATCTGCAAAACGTTCTTCAGTAGGAGAGCCTCCCCGTTCTTGTAATGCGTTCTCAATTGCCTGTTGTCCAAGGGCATCCTCTTCCACAATTTGGCGGATGAGGGGCGCGCCGCCATACTGTTCATAGAGATAGAGCAGCAGCATGAACGCGCCGCCGTAATAGATATTCGGGGTGTTGGCATAAGTGAGAGAAACTTCCGGGGCGGCGAGATAACCGTCGACATAAATCGTGTGGACATTACCGTAGACTGCCCATTCAGCGAAGCAGGCGATGCCTTCCTCTAGCCATCGCTGATCGGTGGTGCCGCCGTTCTGAAACCAGTTAATGAGATGTCCGAATTCGTGCGCGAGACTGCTGTAAAAGGTGTGTCGGGCGCGTTCACGGAACTGATAGATGTCCATGAACAGCATTTCGCGCCGATTGCTATTGTGTGCCGTTGGGAGCTGATCTGCCGGTGCGAAGTAGCCGCCATAATCACGTCCAGAGGCGTTCATGCCGACATCGTGCATCAACAGCGTAATGCGGTTGTCTCTATCGAGCCCCGGGCGGAATTCAGTGCCCATCCACTTGCGGACTTCAGGATAGATGCGCGCGTCAAACTCCGCCGCAATGGATACCGCTTCCGCATCCGTGAGTAGATGCCGCACCGAGTTTTCAACGTAGACGTAGAGGTGTGCGCTTATGGCGACGCAGGTAGCCTTCACCTCCATCTCTGGAATGTGGATAAAAAACCTGTCTATCTGTCCGAGTTGGACAGGGGCTGCGGGGGCATGTTCATCCAGCAGGAGAGCCCTCCCGTTCTCGATTTCTTCGTGTAGGTGATGGCGATGGGCAGCCCGCCGCGCCCTGTCAACCAGCAACGGAGTGCCGCACTGCCACGGGGCAGCACCGTAGGCATGCCAACCCTGTGTGAAGTCAACAGCGGACACCACAAGAAAAATGAGTATGAGGGAGAGAGAAAACTTTCTCATCATAAGGCGACTGCCGATGGCCGTTCTTGAACCACAGGAATGACGTAACTCCGAATCGTCATTTCAGCAATCTGTTCCGTTTTTACCTGCGGTTCTGGGGTTTGGCGATAATCGAAGACGACATAGTATCCCCGCGTGACACCCTCTAGTTTGAGATATTTCGCGAGCTGCTCTTTGCCGGCTTGATAGGATTTTTCGCCTTGGATTTCTGTCCGAATTCGGTGCTTTATCTGCATCATGTTAAGTTTAACACAGCCTAGTGGAAATTGTCAAGGCGGACAATAAACTAAATAGGCCTGATATTAAGAGGGTGTTTCATAAATCTGTGTAGGAGAGCCTTCCCGATCTCAATATCGTCCGCGCACTCCAACGCTCGCGGGGGACAGGCCCCCGCGCTACGGGAAAAAACGCCACCCCCTTCATCGTAGGGCGAGGGACAGGCCCTCGCCTGCGTGCGTGCATGCGGCATCCAACGCTCGCGGGGGACAGACTCCCGCCCTACGGGAAGAAATCAAGACCCGGAGGTCTCTCCTACCGCACGCATCGAAATATGAAACACCCTGATATTAAGTATACCTGAAACGGACTGAATTGTCAAAAAACAGAGATTTTCCTTGACATCGCGGTTAACTTTGTGGTATCATAATAGAAAAACAAAAAGGAGGCATCTGTTATGCAGAGTCTATTTGAAATGTTGATAGGTGTCGGGACATCGTTAGTCGCAACCGGCATCGGTGTCCTCGCCGCTTGGCTGTGGAGCCGTAAAAAACGGGATGATGAGTCGACAAACCGGATTCACCGGCTTGAAATCCTGGTCGAGAGTTTGTCTGAAAGAGCTGACAACCTCATCGAAAACTTGGGAATCAAATTTGATAACCTTGCCAAATTTGTCTCTTTGTCCATCCGAGATTTTGAGCAGGAGCGCGAACGTGATAAACAAGCGTTTGAAGAATACCTTGCGCGGATGCAAGAAGAACTTGAACGCGACCGCGAGTCGCTGCAGCAAAAGTGGGAAAGTGAGCGTGAGTTGCTGCAGCAAAAGTGGGAAAGTGAGCGCGAATTGCTGCAGCAAAAATGGGACCGCGAGCGCGAACTTCGGCAGCAAGAGTGGGAGCGCGAACGCGAACTTCAGCAGCAAGAGTGGGAAAAGAACAGCGATCACATTGTGAAAGCTGCCGCGCTGGAAGCCCTCAAGGTGCTGGAAGCCAGCAGGACATCCCCGCAATCGGATTCAAAAACACCGCCCAGGGACTCCAACGGCTGAGCCCTAAGCACAATAATAGGACGAGGCGATGAAACCCCGTGCTTCATTGCCTCTTCCCGCTAACAGACGAAAACATGAAACCTTACGAATACCTTGAACACACCGCCGATATGGGCTTAAAAGTCTTCGGCGAAGATTTGACGGCACTCTTCACCAACGCCGCGCAAGGACTCTTTGAGACAATAGCTGTCGTGGACACGATTGACGAAACGGCATCGGTGCAGCTCCACGTCACAGCGGATTCGGTTGAGGAGCTCTTCGTCGCATGGCTTGATGAACTCAACTTCCGACACGAGACAGAAGCTATCTTCTTTAAGCGCGCACACATCGCTCACTGCAGCGAGACGGCTGTCTCGGCGGAGGTCTACGGTGAACCGGCGAATTTTGATAAGCACGAAGTCTATACGGAGATTAAAAGCGTCACCTATCATCAATTGCAGGTTGTGCAGAATCCGGACGGCGGGTGGTTTGCCCAGGTCATTTTTGATTTGTAAAAATTAGTTAGGGAATGTCGTCATCTGCAACGTCAATAACGTTGATGATGGCTTCCGCAGAAAGAGTTGCTCTCCCCAGTAACCCTTTACCGAACGCCTCGCGAATGACGAATTTCCTCAATACGGATATGCCGATTCGGTTTGACGTTTTCAAGCGTATTCACGGCACCGCTTGGCCAGCGAACCACGATTTTATCAATTTGAGCCCGGGAGGTATCTTCTACCGGCGTGCTATTGCCCAGTCCGAAGATGGCGGTGAGTTCACTCTGGGAGCAGTAACTTGAACCGCTCTTGACGGTATGCGTCTGTGTGCCTAGCGCGGAGGTGACGCGAATTTGCGCACCGATGCCATCGCTGTTGCTAGTTTGCCCGATGAGCGAAATCTTAATCCACGCGTTGCGGTTACCTCCATCGTTACGAAAGAGATACGCGGGCCCGTTGGAGGTAGTCACAAGTAAATCCCAGTCGCCATCGTTATCAATGTCACCGTAGGCGGCCCCTCTGCCGACAAGCGGTTTCCCCAGAGCAGCGTCAACATCCCTGAGGATATCCGTGAATTTGCCGTTCGCCTGATGATGAAATAGGTGCGGCGGCTGCGCGTACGTCACTTCACTCTGGATGGCGTTGATGTCCGTCTCCACATGTCCGTTGGCGGTGAAAATGTCTAGGCTTCCATCCAGATCGAAGTCAAAAAAGAAGCATGCGAAGGTGAGTGTCAACAGCGATGCATTCCCGATGTGCGCGATGGGGGCATCGTCAATAAAAAAGTCGCCTTCGTTGTGATAGAGGTTCAGCATCTCATTAGAAAAGTTCCCGATGACGAGGCTCTCCCGACCGCTTCTGTCGTAGTCCGCCGCGTCAATGCCCATAGCACCGGTGGCGATGCCGTTTTCGTTATAGGCAATGCCGGCGAGCATCGCTGTCTCGATAAACGTGCCATCGCCGTTGTTTTGATAGAGTTTATTGGGCTGCGTGTCGTTCGCTTCAAAGATGTCTGGCCAACCGTCGCCGTTGTAATCAAAGATACACACGCCGAGGGATTTGCTGGTGTTATCCTCAATCCGTGCGATGCGGGAGACATCGAGAAAAGTGCCATCGCCTCGGTTTCTAAAGAGTTTGCTCGCTTGCCCGGTGTAGGATTCGGGAGTGCAATAGGATTTGTTCGTGCCATCCAGCGTGCAGAAAATATCAGTTTCGATGCTCCACTCCACATAGTTCGCGACGTAAAGATCGAGGTAACCGTCTCTGTTATAGTCAAACCACGCGCAGCTCGTTCCGAAGCCGGGGTTATGGATGCCCGCGGTTTCTGTCACGTCAAGGAACGTCCCATCGCCTTGATTTTGAAAAATCCGGTCGGTTTCAAGGCAGCTGATGTAAATATCCGAGTCTTTGTCGTTATCGTAATCTGCGACGGCGACTCCCATACCATAGAGCGGCACTGCGAGCCCGACAACTTCGGTGACATCGGTGAAGGTGCCATCGCGGTTGTTCCTGTAGAGTGCCATCGTCTGCCGTTTTCCGGTTGGGTGCCCTGGCCAATCTTTGCCGTTGACAATGAGAATATCCTGCCAGCCGTCCGAGTCATAGTCCAGAAAAGCGCAGCCTGAGCCCATCGTTTCGGGGAGATATTTCTCGCCGAAGGCACCGGTGTTATGCACGAAATTGATGCCTGCCGCGCGCGTGATGTCTGTCCATTGCGGTAGAGATTGCGGTAGAGATTGCGCTGAGACTGTGAGGTAGCCGCAGCAAATATAGCAGAGTAGGGTTGCTAACGTTTTCATTTTCGCAAAACCAATAGATATTCGGATTTCATTCCGTCAGGGTTCTTATTTTTTCGCGCGCCGAAGAGTTTCCGCGTCTGAATTCTGTCCTCATAGACATGCTCAAACGTCCAACCGCGTTCACAGAAATACTCCATCGCTATCCGCCAGATTTCGACGGCTATGCCATCAATCTTCGGATTGCCGACGAAAATGCATGCAGGCGCGCCCGGTTTCAAGCAATTCATCGCGTTTTCAAGTGCGTTGAGGGTGTGGCAAAAATAGGAATCTAAACGCTGCCGTAGATCTGGGCGCGTCAACGCTGTCCGTATTTTCTCCAGCGTCGGTGTGTCAATCACCCTGTCCGCCTTCCGATAGGGAATCTCCAGACGCGACAACTCGCGAATCTTTTCCTCGCCGTAGCCGAGCCAGAACAACTCCATCTTCGTTGAACGGATGTATTCCTGCGCTTGCAGATACGGCGGCGAGGTAATCAACGCATCACACTCCCGCTGAATGTGGTGATACGACGAGTCAACGCCGCCGTGGAACGCCACATGGCTATGGCTGTCGTGCTGGCGCGTGATAGTCATAAACTCGTTGAGGCACCTAAGCGTTTTCAAGGCATGACTGCTCACCATCGTCCTTAACTGCGCTTGCCAGTCTTCTTGAAGGAGTGCCTCAATGGACTTCAATTTGCTTTTTGAGCGCGCCAATTTCGGCGTGCGGTGCTCGGCATAAGAGAAGTGTTTGCTCGCTTTCAGCAACCCCGATTCGATAATCCGCGCATAGATGCAATCATTTGCAGATTTGATGAACCCCCAATAGCGCGAGAGAACTTCCAGCATCGCCTCTGGATACCAATAGGTGACGTTGGACCAGGCAGGGAGAAAACACTTGGTGCTTTGCGCCATGTCGTCTAGTTTTTGACACAACCTCTCCTCGCGCAATGCTTCTTTCCCTCGGTAAACCTTCATCGGCATGAGATGGTTCAAAAGCGGATTCAGATCGAGGAGCACAGCGTTGCGTTTGCAGAGATATGCCTCAACTCCGACGGTGCCGGAACCTGCGAACGGATCGACAATCCAGTCGCCGGTTTGTGTGAAAGTATCAATTGCGTATCTCACCACTTGCGGGATGAATTTCGCGGGATAAGCAAAAATGGCGTGCGTCAGGTAGCCGGTATCGCGAATTTCGGGAACAAGTTCCCGAAAAGAGACGCGCGTCATTTCTTCGGGAATAGGCGTGTTTTCGGGATTTTCCGGCGCAGCCGCCGCGGGGAAAATCATCAATTGTTCTTTAAGTTTACGGTTTGTCATTTTTTGTTGTTCGCGAGGCGTTGTTTGGCTTTTGCTGTGCTGATGATATTTTTGTTGTTCGCTAGGCGTTGTTTGACTTTTTCTGTGCTGATGATATTGACTGAGCAGGCCGCATTGACGTTGTCAATGCTTGCATTCCTGGGTTGTGCGTGAGGCGGTCAGTCGGTTGTCCCGCTCATCTTTGAATAGGAATCCACTGCTCACACTCCCACGAGGTTTGGATAGCGGCTTGCACATCGGCGACAGCGGCGGCTTCGCGAAAGCCTGGCACGCCTTGCTTTCCGTCGCGGATAGCACTCAGAAACTGATATGCCTCAATTATCTTCAAATCATCGTAACCTAAACCGACACCGGGTCCGGGGTTAAAATGACTGTGGAAAGGATGCGCCGGTCCGCTCAACACGCGCGTATAGCCATCAGAGAACCTGTCTTCAGTCGGCAGGCATACCTCCAGCTCGTTCATCTGTTCAAAGTTCCATCGGAGCGCGCCGTTTGTGCCGTGCACTTCAAACGCCATTTCACATTTCGGACCGGCGATGATTCTGCACGCCTCTAACGTGCCGCGTGCGCCGTTTTCAAATCGCACTAGCGCGCCGACGTAGTCCTCGTTCGTAACAGGGTTTACCGGGCTATCAGAATTTCCGTGTGTAAAATGTGTGCCGGAACCTGCTGCCGCTACCGGACGTTCGGGAATGAACGTCTCCTTTTGCGCTACCACACTGGCGATGTCACCCGCAATAAAGCGCGCCATGTCGATGACGTGTGAAAGCAAATCTCCCAAGGCACCGAGCCCCGCGATTTCTTCCTGAAACCGCCATGAAAGCACGGCGCGTGGATGACTCGCATACCCGGCGAAAAACCGTCCGCGATAGTGCGTGAGTTTGCCTAACTTTCCCTCCGAAATGAGCCGCTGCGCGTGCTGCACGACAGGTGCCCATCGGTAGTTATAGCCGACGCAGGTGAGCACCCCGGCGCGTTGCGCGGCGGCATAAATCGCTTTTGTCTCCGCGGGATTCCGTCCGACAGGCTTTTCACAGAAAACGTGTTTTCCTGCCGCTGTTGCTGCTTCCACTATCTCAAGATGCTTATTGTTCGGCGCGGCGATATCGACGACATCAACGCTTTTTTCGCGTAGCACCTTTTGGAAGTCAGTAGTGGCGTGTTCAAAGCCGAAGCGCGTTTTCGCTTCGGTGGCGCGTTGCCCAACGTCGTCAGCACAGATGACAAGTCTCGGTTGAAGTCCGCTTTCGTGAAACCTATCCGCAATCTGGCGATAGGCGCGGGCATGCGTCATCCCCATCCAGCCCATGCCGATGATACCGATACCTATTGTCTGTCTTGCCATTTCAGGTTTCCCCAGGTAGTCGCGAGTTTGCCGCGAGGTGCAACAGGACGCGGTTTTCCGGGGCCGCCACTGCGGATATTCGCCCCAGTTATCTCCACATTGTCAAACCGCGCTTGTGCATCTGAAACAACGAGTCCTGCTTGTCCACCTTTCAATGGTTCATCGTCAATAGCAGTGAATACCTCGTCGTCAACCTTGAATTCAAGAGTGCCATCTTCATAAACGGTGGCAGTGAGTTCATACCACGTGTCAATCTCGGCAGCGAACGGAAATACCACGGGAAACCAGTCGTTTGGTTCTGCCTTGATGATTCGGACGGTGCCGAAAACATAGTCAATAAAGAATAGGTAGCGGGTATCCTCTTCACCTCTATCGTGGAGTGTCAGCCCGATGCTCGGCGGTTCGTCCTTTTCCTCAACTAACTTTGCGCGGCAGGAGAGGGAATAGTATCGCCACGAGAGTTCGCCGGTTGTCCAGAGACTCATGAAGCCGGGTAGGAAGATTTCACCGACAGCTTCGCCTTTGTTAATCCACCACTTTTCAACCTGCCTGTCCAGATTAAAAATTTTCCATTCGCGGGTGTCGTTGTCTTCAAAATCGTCGCGCCATGTGCCTGCGAAACCGAGTGGGTTTAAAACGAGCAGGATGGCGATGATGCTTCCGAAAGTCAGTAGTATTTTCATTTCTCGTTACCTCTATTGCGGTTCTGGTAGACGCGCTTCCAAATTGCGCCTAGCGGACGTTACACAATGTCATTTAATGTCATCTTCGGGAGATACCAAACAACGCTTATCGGCATCGGCATACGGACAGAACTGGCAGTGCGAGAGATTTTTTTCGTAACTGCCTCGCTGCAGATTAGCGATTGTCTCCTGCCCCCGCGGTGCAATCTCCTGCAACTCAGCGCGGCTGAAACGCAGCGTCTCGCACCGATTCTCAGCGGTAAAGAAGAGGTTAACGGTAACTTCGGGCTGCTCTGGATAACGCTGATGCACCAGCCACGCGTAAAGTTCCATTTGCGGGTGATATACCGCCACATCTGAAGTCTCGCCGGTTTTGTAATCGATGAGCTGCCACTGTCCCGCTGCGTCCTTGAATAGCCTGTCCAACCTTCCGACAAGGAGATGTTGTTCGCCGAGCTCGGCGTGGATTTGCTGTTCGCAGCGGTTTGTCTCAGCGGATGCAAGCGCGGTTTGTCCCAATTCAGAATTGAGAAAGTTGTTGACATGCTCACGAACGGCTGCCTCGGAAACGCCGCGATACCTGCGAACTTCGCTGCGAATCAGTGACGCAACCTTTTCCACGTCAGTCTGTCGTTCAATGCCCGAGAGGACAGCGTGAACGGCGCGTCCCATCTCGGTTCCATCCCACGCCTGTGCCTCTGCTTCATCGTAACTGTCTTCCTCGGAAGAAGCATCATGCTTGGGATTCGGAATTCGGAGGACGTTCTCTAGCCGATACCGCATTGGACACCGCGCATAATTTGCGAGCTCAGTAACGGCATAGGAATTCCCGATAGTCTGCGGATTTAGCGCGCTCAGCGGCGGTTCAGGCATATCCGCAGAGACAGCTTCTTCGGCTTTGGCATCCTCAACCTTGATGTCATCCAAGCACCGAAAAATCTCAATTGAGAGATGAAAAGCGTTACGGCTTGTTATGCCCTCTGAATAAGTTTCCAATTCAACAGGCAGGCACTGCGAACCTTCATCAGGCACACCGAGGTGCGTGTAGAGCCACTCCAGCATATTGCTTCGTTTGCCATTTGCCTCTTGCGAGCCCGCTAAGATGAGCCGGTCGCGGGCACGCGTCGCGCCGACATAGAAAAGCCGTTTCTTCTCAGCTTCTGTCTTCACTTTCGCGCGTTCCTTCATCACGGTGACGATACTCGGCTCCGTTTTCGCGTAATCTTTAGCCGGGCTACGCGGACTAAAGCCGATGCCGAGTTCTTCATCAATAAAAGGTTCTTTGTCGCCTCGAGGGGCGCGATGCAGCCCCGGCAGAATGACGACTGGGAATTCCAGGCCTTTCGCTGCGTGGATAGTCATAATGTTGACAGCCTTGCCGCCAAGTTGAACCGGTGCTTGCCCTTCGCGCGGTTCCTCGTCAATCAAAATCCGCAGGAACTCAATGAAACTCGTCAACGTTGGCGTGTCGGCATCCCCCTCGAAGTTGCGTGCCAGGTCCAACAATTTTTGGTAATTCGCCCATCGCTGAGTTCCCTGCCGCCCGGTTGCCAGCGTGCCAATCATCCCAGTATCGTTAACGATAGTGAGAAGAAGTTCGTTTACAGGGATGCGTTTTGCGAGTTCCCGCTGTCTTTTCAGACAGTCCATCGCTATTTGAAGTCGTGGATTCTCTGTAGGCGCGCTTTGTAAGCGCGCTTCCGCTTTCTCCCAGAAATTGTCACCCTTTTGCAGTGAAATCTCATAGAGCTCGGCATCAGATATACCGAAGAAAGGCGCGCGCAAAACGGCTGCGAGTGAGACATCGCCTTCGGCAGTTGCATCAAGAACGTGGAGGTAATTCCACATATCATAAATTTCCTGACGCTGATAGAAGCCGATGCCGCCGGTGGTGAGGTAAGGGACTTTCGCCTCAAGCAGCGCGCTTTCGATATCCGGCAGATGGGTGCGGCTGCGGATGAGGATGGCGATGTCGCCGTATTGAATCCGACGCAGCTTGTCGCTGTCTTTATCCCAAACCTGAAATCCTTCCGCAATCAGGCTTTTGACGCGCTTGGCGATGAGTTCATTCTCATTGACGGCATCGTCGCCCTTTTGCCCGAGAATAATCTCGATTTTGCCTTGGGCTTCTGGCGTATTAGCACTCACTTCTGCCGGCGCAGGACGGCCTTGGACGAGTTGCTGATATGCAACCTCAAATTCGTTTTCGTTGCCATCACCCATCAGATTTTCAAAAAAAACATTGACAAATCCGATGACATCGCGAAGCGAACGGAAATTTTCCTCCATGCCGATGGATGCGCCTTGCATCACTTCTATCTTCTTGCGGGTTTGGTTGAAAACCCGAATGTCGGCATCGCGGAACCCGTAAATACCCTGTTTCGCATCGCCGACGATGAACAGATTTGCGGCGTTGAGGTTGTCTGTCAAGAGCGTCACGAGCTCTTCCTGCACCGGGTTGATGTCCTGATACTCGTCTACCATGAAGTATCGGTAGCGTGCCTGCAGTCGCTCTCGAATTTCCGCGTTGTTTTTGAGCAAATCACGGAGTTTGAGCTGCAGGTCTGGGTAGTCCAACTGGCCTTGCGCGAGTTTGGCGTGCCGATATGCCCGCTCTATCCGCGTGTAGAGATGGAGCACATCGCGAGTAGTGTCAATGAGGAAACTGTTGTCGTCGCTCAGCAGCTCTTTAAGAGTTTCCGAGGCTGACATCAAAAATTCAATCTCACTCTCAATGTCAATTGTCTTGACTCCGAGAAAATCTCTTTTCGCGACGGTTCCACTCTTCGTTCTAATGAGAGAGGCGATCTGGCTCAGGATATCTAGTATAACCGAACCCCTCTTTCCGGTCTCTTGATTTTCCTGTTCCAATTGTTCGGTTAATTCTCGAACCTCCGGTGCGTTTTTGCCTCTCGCGACTTTCAGCACAGCGTTCAGACAACGGAGCCATTCCTCTGTATCTGGTTTGTCCTCTACTCCCCAGAGCTCGCCGCGGATTTCCGCGTTGCTGTGCCCGCCATAGACTTCCCGTTTCAGGCGTTCAACTACCTCGCGCTGCTCTATCATTTTCGAGAGGAATTCCTCCAATTGCTTCCTGCTTCCGTAGCGTCGGAGCAAGCAAGTGAGCACGTTTCGCTCTGCGTCCGCCGCGTTCGTCGCGATTTCCTTCAACTCGTCCTGGACGGTTTTCTGGAGGAGAAGTTTCTGATCGATGCCTTGGAGGATGCCGAAGTTCGCCGGGACACCCGCTTGAAACGGAAATTCCCGCAGAATGCGCGAGCAGAAAGCGTGAATCGTTGAGATAGGGGCTACTGACATCTGCTCTTGAATCCCTTCGGTATTTTGCCCCTTGTTTAACTCGCTAGTGATGCGCTCCTTCATTTCGGCAGCGGCTTTCTCGGTAAAGGTAATAGCAACAATCTCGTTCGGTTTTGCGTCCGTTTTGTGCAGAATTTCGAGATAGCGTCCTACCAATACCCTCGTTTTCCCGGAGCCGGCACCCGCTGTGACGCAGATGTGCTGTTCAATGTTGAGTGCTTCTTGTTGGCGGGGTGTAAATTGCATATTTTTGTTATCCTTTTCTGTCCGGCGAGTGACAGGTTTCCCTCGTCTTACGATAGCTGGCAGTTTCAATCTAGCAGGGGAATGACTGCCTCTGCGGCGATTGCGAGTTGAACGGTATCGCCCGGCTTCTTTGCTTCGGTGCCCGGTTCATAGTGAGCGGCTTTCAGCGGAATGTCGGAGGCGAGGAGGTGGTATTCCTCCATTCTACCAAGATAGTTGACAGCCGCTACCTTCGCCGTGATGCGGTTTTCCTCGTGAAGGTTTCCGAGATGGATTGCCTCCGGTCGAATGGAACATTGCACCTGCGCGCCCGGTGTCAATTCGTGATAGACGGTATCAGACTGAAGCAAACCGACAGGTGTCTCAATTGTGGCACTACCGTTTGCCATGCTTTGAACGCGTCCTGAAATAAAGTTAGTCTCCCCGATAAAACTAGCGACGAAGGTATTCTTAGGGAATTGATACACCTCCCGCGGTGTGCCGACTTGGACAAGCGCGCCGTCATTCATAATTGCCATCCTGTCTGCCATAGAGAGGGCATCCACCTGGTCATGCGTGACATAGAAGGTTGTGATATTCGTGCGGCTATGAATCTGCTTGACTTCGTCGCGCATGTGCTGTCGGAGAGCGGCATCAAGATTGCTGATTGGTTCGTCAAGAAGCAGCACGCTGGGCTCGATGACGAGCGCGCGGGCGAGCGCGATGCGCTGTTGTTGTCCACCGGAGAGCGTGTTGACGGTTCTGTTGCCATAATCTGTCATTTGCACCATTTCCAACACTTCGGCGATTTTCCGTTGGCGTTCCACCTTCTCCAGTTTGCGCAGCGTGAGCCCATATTCAATGTTTTCCGCGACGGACATGTGTGGCCAGAGCGCGTAGTTTTGGAACACCATTCCTGTGTTGCGCTGGTGCGGCGGAATAGCGTTCATCACTTTGTCGTCAAACCTTAATGTCCCGACATCGGGTTGGTAGAACCCGGCGACGATGCGCAAGAAGGTAGATTTACCGCACCCGGAGGGCCCGAGGAGGAAAAAGAATTCGCCCGGTTCAATTCTGAGGCTCACGTCGTTTACCGCGAGCGTGGTATCAAAGGCTTTGGTAACGTGAGTCAATTCGACTGCAACTGCCATATTTTTCTTCTTCGCGATGCGTTGTTCATTTTCTGCGTGGCAAATTACGTTGCCGCAACAGGCTGACGTGACGTTGTCACGTCTTACGTTCCTAGGCATTCAATATTAAGAATTACCTAACGCGCCTAGTAGGCGCGGTTTTGCTCAGCCGATTCGTCCGATGCCGCGCGGCTTGCTATTCGGCGAGTTGCTGCAAGAAGGCCTCAAGGTTCGGTGCCTGGTCCGCGGCGGGGAGCAACTGCTTGAGGCGTTCCACCTCTTGGATGTTTTCAAAGGTGGGCCGTAATGCCTGGACGGCTGTCGCGTCAAACCGCGACTCAAGGATAGCGATGAGGGCTTCAATCATCCCATACCGTTGCCATTGTTCTTGTGCATGTGCGGCTTGTTCTTGTGCATGTGCGGCTTCGGCTTGTTTCTGTGCGTGTGCGGCTTGTTCCTCTGCGTGTGCGGCGCGCCGATTCGCCTCAGCGATGTCCCTGTCTGCGGCGGCGGCGCGCTGCCGCATCTCCTCCATGAGCGCGGCTTCCCGCTCCGCAAAAAGGCTATGAAGATAAGTTGAATATTTCACGAGATCCCTCCGGATAAAACGAGTGCCACAGTAGATTCGCGGCTGCGCGTTGGAGTTGCGTAGCCGATTCGTCCGATGCCGCGCGGCTTCCTATTCGGCGAGTTGCTGCAAGAAGGCCTCAAGGTTCGGTACCTGTCTAGCTGCCAGGAGGAGTTGCTTGAGGCGTTCCACCTCTTGGACGTTTTCAAAGGTGGGCCGTAATGCCTGGACAACTGTTGCGTCAAACCGCAATGCAAGGATAGCGATAAGGCCTTCAATAATCCCATACCGTTGCCCTTGTTCCTCTGCGTGTGCGGCTTGTTCCTGTGCATGCGCGGCTTGCTCTTGGGCTTGTTCTTGTGCGTGTGCGGCTTGTTCCTGAGCTTGTGCGGCTTGTTCTTGTGCGTGTGTGGCGCGCCGATTCGCCTCGGCGAGGTTTCTGTCCGCGTCGGCGGCGCGCTGCTGCATCTCTGCCATCAGCGCGGCTTCCCGCTCCGCAAAGAGACTCTGAAGATAAGTTGAATATTCCACGAGATCCCTCCGAATAAAACGATGTATCTTTTCTTGACTATACTCGGCACTGCCAAATATACCGAGCAATGCCATTAAATCTGCCTGCAATGCATCCGGCACCGGTGCAGTCGCCGTCGCACGAATACATGTCTGTAACCAGGCATCGGCATCCATTCCCGCCGGCGGCTGCATTAACGGTGTGAAAGGCAGCAACGCCGGCTCCTGCGCCTCTAACACTGATACGCCGTCAATGTCATTGAGGCGCAGCACTTTATACCGCACGGAAAAGTGATGCGCATCACCGAACTGGCACGTATACCCACCCGGGTCCCGCCGTCCCGCACGGGAATGCAAATAGATGACAGTGCCATACACCGGCAGTTTGTGCGTGGCAACGAGATACCCGCAATAGCCCGCCATGCGGAACTGCATCTCCTCACGGCTATCATGCAATTGCACCTCGGTATGCGCGATGGCTTCTTCGCCGTTGATAAGCATCCGTACGGTGCTATCGCCACGTCGTGTCCACAGCCGCTGCTGCTCGGTATCCAACCGGCGGAGCACCGTGATGTCAGGAGTGCCGAGGAAATACTTCAGGAGCGGTTCACCGAGTTCCAGCAGCAGATGTTTGGCGGCACTATCATAGGGAATTCGCATAGTATTATACCTCACCTTGTTTCGTTTTGTCAAGTCTTTTTTATCGCACAGTTTTCGCGCAGCGGAAACCGATGGTGCTTCCCGATGTGAGATGATACCACCTATCGGCGAGGCGCAAGTCTTCGGCCCTGCCACCCCATCCGCCGCCGCGCAGAATGCGGAAATTTTCGTTATCGGGTGCTGACGCTCTGCCGAAATAGGGATTATGTTCGGGACTCACCGCGTAGAAATCGCCGTTATATTCGTCAAAGCACCACTCCCAGACATTGCCAGCCATGTCGTAGAGGTTATAGCCGTTCGGCGGGAAACTTCCAACAGGCGATGTCCACGTCCACTTGTCTTTGCCATCAATGCCTCCAAAATTGGCATTGTTCTGTGTGATTGTATCGCCTGTTGGGTAACGTTTGCCAGCGAGATTGCCGCGGGCGGCGTATTCCCACTCCGCCTCCGTTGGCAACCGTTTCTTTGCCCACTTTGCATAAGCGACAGCATCACGCCACGTCACTCGCACAACGGGAAAATCCGGTGCATTAAACCTCGGATTGTGCCAGAGCGGCGGTTCCGGATACCCTGTCGCTTCGACAAATGCCCGATAGCGCGCGTTCGTCACCTCATAAGCATCCATGTAAAACGCGTCAAGCGAGACGGTATGGATAGGTTGTTCATCGCTATCGCCTGTATCGGAGCCCATCAGAAATGTGCCGGCGGGGATGAGCACCATTGTCGCGCCATCAATTGGAGAGACAATCTCTGTGGACAGCATGTCCGAGTCTCGCATACATCCGCAGAGAAAAACGCAGAGGATGCAGAGTGCAATTTTCATAACTTCAATGCAACTTGTTGCGCCGTTTCAACTATCCACGCCTGTTCTCGTCCGTAAATCGCGCGTAGATCCAACCACAATTGCGCGTCCTTGATTCTCCCGATAACCGGTACTTTTGCGTTCCGGAAATGCGCGGCGAGCCCTTCGGCAGAAACGTCGGATGCTTCCAGCACAAGCGCGACACTCCGCAACGTCTCAATGGGTAACGCGCCACTCCCGATTTGCCCGTGCGTCTCCGCAACCCGAATCCGAACTTTGTCGCCAAAGATGCTTTCAAGTTGATTTGCCAATTCCAGGGCGACGGTGTGGAGTGCCTCCATCGGGCGCGTGTATCGGTTGAGCATGGGGAGTTGGGCTGCCAATGTATCTGTTCCAGCGTATGGAGCCGTGAGATAAAGTTGCAACGTCGCCGATAAAGCGGCGAGGGTGAGTTTATCTACCCTCATGGCGCGCATCATGGGATTTTTGCGCATCTTTTCAATCCATTCTGCTTTGCCGACAATGAGCCCCGCTTGCGGCCCGCCGAGGAGTTTATCCCCACTAAAGGTGACGATATCCACCCCGCTTGCGAGGCTTTCAGCGACGAGAGGTTCACGCGGCAATCCATATTGCGTCATGTCAACGAGCGCGCCGCTACCCAGGTCTTCCATTGTCGGGATGCCGTGCTGCGCGCCCAGTTGTGTCAATTCTTCCATCGCTGGTGTCGCGGTGAACCCGAGGATTTTGTAGTTACTCGGATGCACCTTGAGCAGCAGCCCAGTGTTCTCCGTGATTGCCGCTGCGTAATCGCGCAAATGGGTTCGGTTTGTCGTGCCCACCTCTCTGAGTATCGCGCCGCTTGCTTCCATGACATCGGGGATGCGGAACGCGCCGCCGATTTCAATGAGTTCCCCGCGCGAGACAATCACCTCTTTTCCGCGCGCCAGCGTCTGGAGTGCCAATAAAACCGCCGCTGCGTTGTTATTGACGATGGTAGATGCTTCCGCCCCGGTAAGTTGTTGCAAGAGTGGTTCGGTTATCCTATCCCGGTGCCCGCGTTTGCCGGTGGCCACGTCGTATTCAAGGTTGACATAGTTTTGTGCTGCTTGCTGAATCGCCTCGCACGCGGCGGTGCTAAGCAGTGCCCTCCCCAAGTTGGTGTGCGTAATCGTGCCGGTGGCGTTGACGACAGGATGCAGGCGCGGCACCATTTTAGCCTCAATGCGTTGACGCGTCAGACGCGCGTATGCCGCTGCGTCTGGCAGTTTTTCTACCGAAGTTGTGGCGTTTGACGCATCACGCTGACCTGACGTTGTCACGTCTTGCAAGATACTGCTGCGGATATCAGCGATGACAGCGCGAAGGGCCTCTATGACAAGCGGACGCGCATAGATGGCCTGCAGTTCAAGCATCTCCGAAGTGTTCAGCAGTTTTTCGATGGCAGGCAATTGCTGCAGCAGGTTTTGAGATGTCAACCGATTCTCCCCTATCAATAGTCAATGGTAAGGGTGGAAACTATAGAAATCCACCCTTACAAACGCAACACACTCAGCGTCGCTTTTTCGCCGTTGAGGTTTTCGACGCGGGTGAACGCATTTTC
The DNA here is from genome assembly GCA_965242965.1 of Candidatus Poribacteria bacterium. Lineage (GTDB taxonomy): Bacteria > Poribacteria > WGA-4E > WGA-4E > WGA-3G > AGPOR5. The sequence goes on from OZ251518.1 coordinate 2,046,535, forward strand.
GCCCGGCACCTCAACGACTTCGGTGGTGAGCGTCTCACTGAGCACATAGTCCCGATGCGCCGCGAACGCTTCGTCCACTAGCGGCGTAGCAGTGAGACTCAACTGAATCCGGTCGGCGACGTTAAAATCAGCCGCCTTCCGCAGGTTCTGGATTTTATTGACGAGTTCGCGCGCCAAACCTTCCAGCACCAATTCGTGCGTCAACGCCGTCGCCAACGCGACAAACTTCTGTGCATCCGCTTCCACGACGAAGCCTTCCCGATGCTGCGTTTGCACGTCGATTTCCTCGCGCGTGAGCGTGAACGTTTTTGTTGTTCGCGAGGTGTCGTTCATCTGCGACTGGGCAGCGGCCGTTGTCAAGTCTTGCATTTCCACTTGTATGCTGCCTGTGGATTCCAATGCTGTCTTCAGTTTTGCAGCATCTGCCGTGGCGAGTGCCTTCGCGATAGCTTGAACATCCTTGCCGTATTTCGGTCCCAGCACCTTGAAATTCGGTTTGAGCGTCACCTGCGCGAAGGCGTTCATATCCTCCGTAAAAGTGACAGATTTGACGTTGAGTTCGGCGTGAACTAACGCCACCAAGCGGGTGACGGTTGCCTGCTGTGCCGCGGATAACCCACCGATTGTCAGTTCCGAAAGCGGCTGCCGCGTCTTGATACCCGAACGATTTCGCGCCGCATGCCCCATGCTGATAACCTCGCGCACGAACGCCATGTCTTCTTCCAGTTGCGCGTTTTCCAACGTCGCATCCGCGACAGGGTAGGATACCAAATGAACGCTTACCGGTGCATCGGCATTAAGCGAACCGACGAGGTTGCGGTAGAGCTCCTCCGCCAAAAACGGGATAAACGGCGCTGCCAATTTCGCAACCGTGACTAATACCTCATAGAGCGTGGCGTAGGCGGCGCGCTTATCCGGCCCCAATGCCGCACCCCAAAACCGGTCGCGTGAACGGCGGACATACCAGTTACTCAGGTCATCGATGAACGCCTCGATTGCGCGGGGCGCATTGGTAAGATGATAATTCTCCATCTCTTCCCGAACTGTGCTAGTGACGGTTTGCAATCGCGCCAAGAGCCATCTATCCATGACAGAACGTTCGGCAGGGCTCGGAGCCTCTTCCAATACACCGCTTCCCTCGATATTGGCATACATGACGAAGAAACTGTAGACGTTATGGAGGGTGCCCATGAATTTCTTCAGTGCTTCGTCAATTCTGTCAACTTTAAAGGCGCGCTGTGTCCACGGCGGACAGGCGGTGAACATATACCACCGCATCGCGTCCGCGCCCTGTTTGTCCAGAATCGTCCACGGATCTACGGTGTTACCGCGGCTCTTGCTCATCTTTTGCCCATCGGCTGCCATGATGAGTTCATGGCAGAGGCAGTTTTTGTAGGCAGGCTTGTCGTAAAGGAGCGTGCCTGTCGCCAAGAGGCTGTAGAACCAGCCGCGCGTCTGATCGATGGCTTCGGAGATAAAATCAGGCGGATACGCTTGTGCCAGCATCTCCTGATTCTCGAATGGGTAGTGCCATTGCGCCGTGTGCGCGCAGCCTGAATCAAACCAGCAATCGATGACATCCGGCACGCGATGCATCCTGCCGCCGCACTTATCGCAAGTGAGAACGACATCATCGACATAAGGCCGGTGGAGTTCAATATCGTCCGGAACGTTCGTGCCTCGCTCTTTCAGTTCGGCGATACTACCGATGCAGTGCTGATTGCCACACGCATCGCATGTCCAGACAGGCAGCGGCGTTCCCCAATAACGTTCACGGCTTAATCCCCAATCGACGTTGTTTTCCAGCCAATTGCCGAACCGTCCCTCTTTGATATGTTCCGGGTACCAGTTAATCTGCTGATTGTGCCGGAGCATCTGTTCGCGGATAGCGGTGGTGCGGATGAACCACGATTCGCGCGCGTAATAGAGCAACGGCGTATCGCACCGCCAACAGAACGGGTATTCGTGCTTATATTCGCTCGCCTTCAACAACAGCCCGCGCTGTGCGAGGTTTTCGGTGATACCTGCGTCGGCATCTTTCACGAATGTGCCTGCCCACGGTTCTACTTCCGGCACAAACGTTCCATCCGGTGCCACCAACTGCACCAGCGGCAAGCCGTGTTTTTGCCCGATTTCGTAATCGTCTTGCCCGAATGCGGGAGCGATATGCACTAACCCTGTCCCGTCTTCAAGCGTAACGAAGTCACCGGCGACGACGTAGTGCGTGCGAGGGCCTGTCCCCCGCGCTGCGGTAGAAGGCGCATCGCTCGATGTGAAGTCAAACAGCGGTTCATACTCCCAATCGAGGAGTTCGTATCCTTTGTAGTGTGTCGTCATGTCCGGTTGTTCATCGCCAAACACTTTAGACAAGAGTTCTTTTGCGAGGATGAGATGCTGTCCTTCATGCGCAACGCCGACGTAATCGTAATCTTCGCCCACGGCGATAGCCAGATTAGAGGGCAGCGTCCACGGAGTCGTCGTCCAGACGAGCAGGTAGGTGTTCTCCTGATTTTTGACTGGGAATTTCACGTAAACAGAAGGGTCTGCCACAGTCTTGTAACTGAGCGAAACCTCGTGTGTAGCAAGGGTTGTCCCGCATCGGCAGCAGTAAGGTTGCACCTTGTGTCCCTGATACAGGAGTTCCTTATCCCATGCTTGCCGCAGCACCCACCACACGCTCTCAATGTAATCGTTTGACAGCGTGATGTAGGCATCGTCTAGGTTCACCCAGAACCCGATGCGTTCTGTCATCAGCCGCCATTCCTGTTCGTATTGGAAGACGTTCTCCTTGCATTTTTCGATGAAGTTCTCAACGCCGTAAGCCTCAAGTTCAGCCTTATTTGTGATATTGAGCTGCTTTTCGACCTGGTATTCAACCGGCAGGCCGTGCGTGTCCCATCCCGCTTTTCGGTGGACGTAGTGTCCTGTCATCGTCTTATAGCGGCAGACGGTATCTTTCAGGATACGCCCAAGAACGTGGTGCACGCCGGGCGGCGCGTTAGCGAACGGCGGTCCTTCGAGGAAGACAAACGGCGGGTCTGCCTGATGCGCAGTCATGCTTTTCTGGAAGATATCGTTCTCTCGCCAGAACACCAAGGTCGCTTTTTCTTTTTCTGCAAACGTAAATTGTGGGGATACCTCTTCAAACATGCGAAATCCCTCTCGTTTTTTTAGACACGACTTACGCAAGCAGGTAGGCGCGCTTCGTGTAAGTCTGAATAGCAACGAAAAATCGTATTTACTAATTATGATACCATATTTTGCGATGGATGTCAAATCTTTTTTTATTCATTTTTCCCCAAAATGTGGTATAATATCTGTAGCGAAAAAAAGGAGGAAGGAACCGGTGGCATTTAGCGATTTCAAAACAGTCTCTGAAGTGCAGAAAGAATTCAGAATCACCTACTCGGAAGATGACTTCGTCCGGGGTGAACCTTCAACGCCATCGGAGCATTTTCTGAAAGAGCTCGCGTTTACGCAGGAGCACTTTGACGTTTTCACGTCCGAGGCGATTCGGACAGAGGCGATTATTTTTCCGGTCTTACGCGAAATCTACAAGGCTTACGCCGATACTTGTGTACTCTGGGTAAAACGCCCGGTCATTTACGATGATATTTTAACAGGGACACCAGATTACTTCGTCTCTACGAAATCGGAATTGGGCAAAACCGTCGTGGGGAGCCCACTCATCCTCATGGTTGAGGCGAAGAAGAACGATTTTGAACTCGGCTGGGGACAATGTCTCGCCGAATTAGTCGCCGCGCAGAAGATTAATGATGATGCGGCTTGTCCCGTGTATGGCATTGTCACCGATGGAAAATTGTGGGAATTCGGGCGGCTTATTGGCGATGCTTTTACGCGAAACATAACGCCTTTCTGGCTTGCCAATTTTCCGGTGCTTTTTGGGGCACTTGATGCAGTCTTCAAAGCCGCTATTAAAACCGAAAACGGAGAAACCCCCGACTATGGAACTTTACGAAGCCGTTAGCCCGCTAGATTTCCGATACTACGGCGGCGACGCGGCATTTATGAAACGTCTCCTGCCCTACGTCTCCGAGGCAGGCTATGTCACCTATCAGGCGAAAGTGGAGGCGGCACTGGTGCGCACCCTCGCAGACTACGGTGTCTGCACCGCAAAAATCGCCGATGAAGTGGAGCAAGCAGTTGCACTTGTCACGGCGGAGGAAGTCTACGAGGAACAACGCCGTATCCGGCACAACATCCGTTCTCTCGTCAATGTTATCCGGCGAAACATCAGTCTCGAAGCGCGTCCTTACGTCCACTTGTTCGCGACATCTGCGGACATACTTGATACCGCCACCGCTTTGCGGTTCAAAGAGCTCACCGAAAACGTTATCATTCCCGACTTGGTGGCGTTTGAGAAGCAACTCATAGTGCTGGCGCGGGAACACGCGGAGACGGTGCAGATCGGCAGGACGCACGGGCAACACGCGGAACCAACTACCTTCGGCTATGCGATGGCACTCTACGTCAGCCGCATCGGCACGCGTATTGAGAAGATTTCTGAGGCGGCTCAAAATCTGCGCGGACAATTTTCAGGTGCAGTCGGCGCGTTTAACGGACTTGCCCTGATTCACGAACACCCGGAACAAATCGAGGTACATTTCCTCGCGCTCCTCGGGCTGAAGCCGTCCGATACGCACACTTCAACGCAGTGTGTGGAGCCGGAGTTCATCTCGGATTTAGCGTATCAAGTTACGGCGGCTTACACCGTGCTTGCCAACTTCGCCGATGATATGCGGCACCTCTACCGCACCGAAATCGCGGAGGTGGGGAGGAAGTATAACCCGCAACTTGTCGGTTCATCGACGATGCCGCACAAGGTAAACCCGGAGGCGTATGAGAACGTTAAAAGCCTCTGGAAAGCGTTTGTGCCACGGATGCAGACTGTCTTCATGGATAGCATCCTTGAGCACCAACGCGACCTGACGAATTCTGCCTCAAGCCGTTTTGTGACAGAATTGTTCACGGCGTTTGATTACGCTATCTATCGGCTGCGGCGCGCGGTAGAGGAGATGGATGTCAAAGCGGAGAATATGCGCCGAAACCTGGCACTCAGCGCGGAGGATACGATTGCGGAACCTATCTATCTGTTGATGGCATATTATGGATTTCCTGATGCCTATGAGCATACCCGTGCGTTGATTGCGCAGGTGCACGAGACCGGGAAGAGCCTCTCCGCGCTTTTGTGGGAAGATGAGACGTTCCGGCCATTCCTTGACAAACTGACAGATTCGCAGCGCGAGGCACTCCGCGCACCGACAAATTATATCGGCGCGTCCGTGCAAAGGACGCACGCCACATGCGATGCGTGGGAAAAACGGATGGAAGCGTTTGGAAATGTCCCTTAGCCCGCATCGCGGGGAAACCTATCCCTCGCCCATCGTTTCATAGTTTCTCGAGACCGGGAGGTCTCTCCTACTGGGACGCATTGGCCTGTCCCTCGCCAGCATCTCGTAGTTTCGTAGTGCGAGGGCCTGTCCCTCGCAATCGTCTCATCTTCTAATTTCGTAGTGCGAGGGCCTGTCCCTCGTGCTTTGCCTCTCGCCAATCTAATACGACGGGACAGGCACGCTATGTTTGACATTGTCTACTTGACGCGACGAGGCTTCTGTCTAATCAGACGATACCCACGCTTTTGGCTGACGGTAGCCTTCCTGCTCACCTTCGCCCTCGGTATCTGGACGGGACGCGCAGCGCGTTTCAATCAAATCAAGCGATACGTTACCTCCTATCTGGACTTCTCCCGGGGTGAGGTAACGCAGCGCATCGCGCCCGGCATCGTGCATCGGCAGCGGCAACATAAAGGCGTGCTTACCAACATTCTTGAAGTGTCTCCAAGTGCTGCGAAGCTCCGTCCTTATCGCGCTTTAGATGCTGGCATCGGCACCGAAACCTTACGTTCATTGGCGCGGCGGCACAAGGCACTCGCGGCGATAAACGGCGGCTACTTTGAGATGGTAGGCACCTTCCGCGGCGAATCAGTCGGCGCGCTGAAGATTGATGGCGAATGGCACAGCGAACCCGAACAAGGTAGAGCCGTCATCGGATTCAGAACCGTCAACGGCAAAATTGAGACATTCATCGACCGGATTGTTCTCAAAATAACACTCATTCTCCCGAACGGCGAGATATTGCCAATTGACGGCATCAACCGAAGCCGTGGCAGAGACGAATTGGTGCTTTATCGTTCGCACTTCCACAGCGTGACGTTGACAATGTCCGATGGCGTTGAGGTAGTCGTGAAAAATGGCGAGGTTATTGGCATTTACGATAAAACCGGTAGCCTGCGTATCCCCGCCGATGGCTACGTCCTCTCCGCGAGCGGGAAGAAGCAGGCGGCACTTTTAGCGAATCTGTCTGTTGGAGATGCCGTGCGGATTCGCGAGACAGTCATTCCTGAACGCGTCGGCGACAGCGCGCTGTGGGCCAGTTGCGAACACATTATCGGCGGCGGCCCGCTGTTACTGCGAGACGGCGCAGTGCCTACAACGAAAGCGTATCAAGCCGAAGGGTTTGACAAAGCGTTCCATAGTTTCTGGCACCCGCGCACCGCGATCGGGAAAAAGGCGGATGGCACCCTGCTTTTTGTAACCATAACCGCCGCGGATGCCGGGGTTAGACGCGGCGTGACGTTACCTCGCCTCGCTGAATTGTTTGCCGAATGGGGGGCGACAGACGCGCTCAATCTTGATGGAGGCAACTCCTCTATGCTCATCATCCGGGATAAGGTAGTGAGTGTTAACTCACGAGAGAAACCCAGGAAGACTGCCCGCGGCAACCGCCGGATGCGGCCTTTACCCAAGCAACAGGGCCGCGCGATTGCGGATGCACTGTTGATTTTTGAGCAGGATTTACAAGATTAGCACGATTAGCAAGAGATGAGCAGGATTTGCAGGATTTACAAGATGAGCAAGATGAGTCCGTAGCGCGGGGGCCTGTCCCCCGCGATCGCACGCGTGCCCCAGAGACCGTAGTTCGGGATCGCCTGATCCCGAACGGATGCATAGCGAAGAGAATCCCTTCCGGGCCCGTAGCGCGGGGGCCTGTCCCCCGCGAGCGCACCCGCGAAAAACATCTCTTCAGGTCCGTTAGGACTAAAATCCTTCCTGGCCCGTAGCGCGGGGGCCTGTCCCCCGCGAGCGCACCCGCGAAAAACATCTCTTCAGGTCCGTTAGGACTAAAATCCTTCCTGGCCCGTAGCGCGGGGGCCTGTCCCCCGCGAGTGCCCGACCCGCGCGAAAACTGCACGCAGACCAAGGCCATTTCCCTCTCAATCGCGGCACGGCGAGGGACAGGCCCTCGCCCTACGGTGAAACGGAGACGGCCTCATCTACCGTAGCGCGGGGGCCTGTCCCCCGCGATTGTTCACGTGAAAAACATCTCTTCAGGTCCTTTAGGTCCTGCATGTCTATAGTATCCCCGATCCAAAAAAAAGCTAAGGTCCTTTAGGTCCTTAATATGCAGCAGAAAACATTAAGGTCCTACGGACCTTGAGGGGTATTGCATCGGCGTGCTATAGACATTAAGGTCCTACGGACCTTGAGGAGAACCCTTCCTGGCCCGTAGCGCGGGGGCCTGTCCCCCGCGATCGCCCGACCCGCACGAAAAACGCACGCAGACAAACCGTTTCCCTCCCGACCGAGGCATGGCGAGGGACAGGCCCTCGCCCTACAGTCATCGGCACGTTTTTCCCCCGCGATCGCCCGATCCGCGCGAAAAACGAACGCCAACCAACGCCATTTTCCCGACCGAGGCATGGCGAGGGACAGGCCCTCGCCCTACGGTATAACACCGCGGTCTCCCGCGCCGGCAGGATGGATTCTGGATTCTAAAAAAATTTAACTAGCAAAGAAAAAAGCAATGTGATATACTGTTCATGTCATGAACATTTTTAAACACATCAGTCTCCTGTCCTGCATCGCTTTTATCATCGGATGCGGGGTGCCGAACAACCCATACCCGAAAGCCGAACAGGCACAGGAAATCTATTACAGCACGTTCAGCGAAGAGCCGAAACACTTCGACCCGGCCGTATCCTACAGCTCGGACGAATATCGGTTTATTCAGCAGATTTACGAACCGCCGCTGCAATACCACTACCTGAAACGGCCTTATGAACTCATGCCGTTAACGGCAGAATCGGTGCCGATACCGCGCTATTTTGATGCCGATGGACGCGCCTTGCCAACCGATGCCCCGGCTGATTCGGTTGCACGCGCCGTTTATGAAATTCGCATCCGACCGGGGATAATGTATCAGCCGCACCCCTGTTTCGCGAAGGATGAAAACGGCGAACGGCTCTATCACAACGTCACGAAAGCGGACGTGAAGGGTTTCACCGAGATCAAAGATTTCCCGAGGACAGGCACGCGCGAACTCATCGCGGCGGATTATGTCTACCAACTCTTGCGCATGGCAGACCCGAGCGTCTCCTGTCCCATCTTCAGCACGTTAGAGGACTATATCCTCGGCATGGAGGCGTATTCCGATGCGTTGAAGCAAAACGTTAGCGACACGCCGTTCCCCGGTGTGGAAATCGTCGACAGGTATACCTATCGGGTTATCCTCAAAACCAAGTATCCGCAGTTCGTCTATTGGCTGGCGATGCCGTTCTTCTCGCCGATGCCGAAAGAGGCAGTCAATTTCTATAACCAGCCTGCGCTGAAGGAACGGAACATCACCCTTGACAGGTTTCCTGTCGGCACGGGCCCTTATCGCATTGAGACGCTTGTGCCATACAAAGAGATTATCCTCGTGAAAAACGAGAATTTTCGGGTGGAACGGTATCCCTCCAGCGGCGCGCCCGGCGACAGGGAAGCGGGCTTGCTGGACGATGCCTGGCACATCGTCCCGTTTATGCCAAAGGTTGTCTACAAATTAGAGAAGGAGTATATCCCGCGCTGGAACAAATTCCTGCAGGGATATTACGATAGTGCCGGCATCTCATCGGATACGTTTGATAGTGCCATCGCCTTTGACGATACCGGTGACCCGAGGGCGAGCGACTTGCTGCAAGCGAAGAACATCGTTTTGCGCACGAGTGTTAGCCCGACGACGATTTACCTCGGCTTCAACATGCAGGACGATGTCGTCGGCGGTTATACGGCGGATAAACAGAAACTGCGTCAAGCCATCTCAATTGCGTTGAATTACGAAGAATACATTGAAATCTTTTTGAATGGGCGCGGCGTGATTTCGCAGAGCCCCATCCCACCCGGCATCTTCGGTTACGAAGAGGGAGAAATCGGCATTAACCCGTATGTCTACAATTGGGATGCCCAGACTGGATTGCCCGTGCGGAAATCGTTGGAGGCGGCGCGTCAACTCCTCGCGGAAGCCGGTTATCCCGATGGCCTGGACAAAGACGGCAATCCGCTCGTCGTCCATTTTGATAACGCGTGGACATCTGCCGGTGCGACACCGCGCTTGGCGTGGATGCGCCGCCAGTTCGAGAAAATCGGCATCACGATGGAAAACCGCACCACCGATTACAACCGATTTCGCGACAAGGTGCAGAACGCGAACTTCCAAGTCATTTCGTGGGGATGGCGCGCGGACTACCCCGATGCAGAGAACTTCATGTTCCTCCTCTACGGGCCGAACGGGAGAGCGACATTCGGCGGCGAAAACACGGCGAACTATGATAACCCCCAATACAATCGGCTGTTTGAACAGATGAAAAACATGGAGAATTCGCCGGAACGGCTGGAAATCATCCGACAGATGAAACGGGTGCTGCAACAGGATGCGCCGTGGGTGTTTACCTATCATCCCGTCTCTTTTGGGCTTTCGCATCAGTGGGTGAAAAACAGCAAACCGAGTCCGTTAGGTGGAAATACGCTCAAATATCTCCGCGTGGATGCATCGTTGCGCGCACAAAACCGAGCGGCGTGGAATCAGCCGCTGACCTGGCCGCTGTGGGCATTTTTCGGCGTGCTCCTCCTCGGCACTATTCCAGCGGTAATCACCGTGTGGAAACGAGAACGCGGGACACATTAACCGATGCTTGCCTACATTATACGGCGAATCCTTTACGCCATTCCCATCCTCATCGGTGTGAACATCATCGTCTTCGTGCTGTTCTTCGTCGTCAATTCGCCCGATAGCATGGCGCGTTCCATCCTCGGCGAGAAAAATATCACGCAAGAAGATGTGGACAATTGGAAACGCAAAAACGGATACCATCTGCCGCTGTTTTTCAATATCGAGGCGACTGGGACTGCAATAGTCACGCAGACAGTCTTCTTCCAAAAGTCAGCGAAACTGTTCGTCTTTGACTTCGGCGTATCGGATACGAACAACATTGACATCACCTCGCAAATCGGGGAACGCATGTGGGCGAGTTTGACTATTGCCGTGCCGACGTTCCTGCTCGGACTGCTCGTCAATATCACTACCTCAATGATAGTCGCCTACTATCGCGGCACCTACGTCGATTTTTGGGGGACAATCCTCGCTGTGATTATCATGTCCGTTTCGCAACTTTTCTATATTATCGGTGGGCAGTGGTTGTTCGGCAAGGTATTCCGTCTCTTCCCGATTTCGGGATACGATTCGGGGGTGGAACTCCTCAAGTTCGTGATTCTGCCGGTGGTTATCGGTATTATCAGCGGCATCGGCGGAGGCATCCGTTTTTACCGGACGATTTTTCTTGAGGAAGTGAACCGCGACTATGTCCGCACGGCGCGTGCCAAAGGGCTGAGCGAGGGAATTGTCCTCTTCAAGCATGCCCTCAAAAACGCCATGATTCCGATTCTGACGAACGTCGTCATCGCGATACCGCTCCTCTTCACGGGTAGTTTGGTGATGGAGGCATTTTTCGCGATTCCGGGGTTGGGCAGTTTCACAATTGAGGCGATTTATGCGCAAGACTTCGCCATCGTCCGAAGCATGGTGTATCTCGGGTCGGTGCTGTATATTGCCGGTCTGCTGATGACAGACATTAGTTATACCCTCGTCGATCCGCGCATCCGATTTGCATGATTGAGATCGGGCCCAACTCTGTAGTTCGGGAGGCATCGGGCCCACCTCTGTAGTTCGGGAGCACCTGCTCCCGAACGGTTCAGGAGCAGGCGCTCCTGAACTACAGGGCCTGGCGCGCGAACGCTGGCGAGGGGAACCCGCTCGCCAGCGCGTGTGGCATGCGAGGGCCCACGCCCTACGGGGAAGGGGACGGCGTTTTTAACCGTAGCGCGGGGGCCTGTCCCCCGCGATCGCAGCATGGCGAGGGACAGGTTTTCCCACAGCCCTACGTGAAGGGACGGCGTTTTTTTCACCGCAGCGTGGGGGCCTGTCCCCCGCGAGTTTCCGGTAGACCGCAGCACGGCGAGGGACAGGCCCTCGCCCTATGTGAAGGAGACCGTTTTTTACCGTAGCGCGGGGGCCTGTCCCCCGCGATCGCAGCATAAGGGGCGGCGTTTTTTTATCGTAGCGCGGGGGCCTGTCCCCCGCGATCGTTCGACCTGCGCGAAAATCGTCCATCGACCAAGGCCATTTCCCTTCCGATCGAGGCATGGCGAGGGACAGGCCCTCGCCCTACGTGAAGGGACGGCGTTTTTTCACCGTAGCGCGGGGCCCTCGGATGCCACACGCGCATCTGAGCGGGTTTCCCCCGCGATCGCTGCACGGCGAGGGACAGGCCCTCGCCCTACGTGAAACGAGAACGTTTATCAAACGCTTTGCGCCAGAATAAAAATATGATAGCAGAAAAAAGAAGTTACCAAATCATCCAAGGTGTCACCAGCCTCGGTTTAGGCGGGCTCAGCATCGTTTTATCGATGACGCTTCAGCGTTCTGGACATCGTCCGGAGCTGCTGTCCCTGTTCCTTGTCATCGGCGTGACGATGATTTTCACGGGTGACTACCTGATTAATCTATTCAAAATGCCGGTAACGCCGGCGAAGCAGGAAATCGCGAGCGATGTCGGTTTCATCGCTTATGGCGCGTTTTATATCGGCATCGCCATGTCGCGGCTCCTACAGTTTAACCTATCGCATCTCAATCCATCGTTCTTCCTACAACCGCTCTGGATTCGGCGCGGCGTGGCCGGTATCGGGATTATCCTTATCGCCGGGGGCATTCAGGGACTGTGGTTATTGTGGAGACAAACGAAGCAAGAAGAGGCATCTGAGTAAACAAAAGGACGGATCTAGCAATCCGTCCTTTATGCCGACAGAGTGTCATCATCGTGCAATAATTACGGCGTAACGGAGCGGCGTTTCGCCCACATTCCGAATCCCGTGCAAGACGCGGCAATCGACGTGAATAGCCTGATTATCGGTGAGCCGGTGCGTCTGTTCGCCGAAAAGCACTTCGCCTTCTCCAGAGAAGACGTAGAAAATCTCCTGTCCGTCGTGCTGATGCGGCGGATGCGCCCGCGTGCCAGGGTCCACCTCAGAGATGTGGAGATGCAGTTGTTCCGGGTCTGCCCCCTTTTGAAAGATAAACCGATCAATGCCTTTGACATCGGTTCTGACTGTTTCAGTCATAAGAAATCCCTCCCTAGTTTTTTTGCTTAATTTAGCAGGTATTTGGGAATTTGTCAATTCGTTTCTCGATGCCTTCCCGGTAGGAGAGCCCTCGGGTCTCGATGTTCCCGTAGCGCGGGGGACAGGCCCCCGCGAGGCTCAAGAACCGTTTTTTTCACCGCAGCGCGGGGGCCTGTCCCCCGCGAGGGCTCAAGAACCGTTTTTTTTAGCGTAGCGCGGGGGCCTGTCCCCCGCGAGCTCTCTCGTGCACCAGGGCACGGCGAGGGACAGGCCCTCGCCCTACGGTGACAGGACGGCGTTTTTTTCACCGCAGCGCGGGGGCCTGTCCCCCGCGAGGGCTCAAGAACCGTTTTTTTTAGCGTAGCGCGGGGGCCTGTCCCCCGCGATCTCCATCGTCACGATGTGTATTTCTCCCACTGTAGTTTGTGATCGCCTGATCACAAACAGGTCAGGATCAGGCGATCCTGACCTACAGAGGTGGGCCCAATGCGCTCCGGTAGGAGGGACATCCCTGTCCCGATATGAAACACATCGAGACCAGGAGGTCTCTCCTACGGGGAAAACGCTTGCAGCGAGACCGGGAAGGCTCTCCTACGGGGCTACACCTCCTCAACCACAATCCCCAACGCGCGCAGACTCTCCAACAACTCTTCGTAAGCCTCCTGCGAGATTTGACCGGATGAGGCCCGCAACTCTAACTGCACACTCGTTCCTAACGCGTTGAGAGACTGCGCGACATTGCTCATCTTTCCCTGAGGCAACGTAAAACGGATGCCGATAGGTGGACTTGGAACTGGCGTTGGAGTCGGCTTTGGCACTGGCGCGGGTTCCGGCACAGGCCTTACATCTGGTTCAACGAGCTGCCCTGTGCAAAGCGAAGGTTGAATAATTACCTCGTTATCGCCAAGCGTGACTTCTGCAGCTTCTTGCATGAAAGCGCGCGTGAGGAACTCACCTCCCACTCTCTCACCGATGCCAAATTGCCCCTGCGCCACGCCTTGGCGGATACCCGTTATCCACGCCTCGCGAAGCACGCGCTGCTCACCCGGTGTGCGGAGACTGGAGGAATGGAGCTGCGCCGTTGATACCGTATCGTTATCCTTCAGATAACGGTGGGCGATGTTCTTCGGCCCGATGCTGGTCAAGATTTCCCCCTTCATACAGAGCATCTCGTAAACTTTCTCATCCAGCCGTGTGTTCATCCCAATCGCGGGGAGCCCGAGGTCTTCCTCACGAAAGCCGTCTCGTGTCGGAATTAAGAGGGTGCGATAATCTTGGCACACCGCATCGGTGAGCGCGCTCGCAGCTTGCCGCAATTGCGTCTTTACCTCCTTTTGTTGCTCATCGGATAAATTCAGGGAGTTATCGTCCCTAATTGCCTCATAAGCGAGGACGCGCTTCACTTCAGTCTGCAGCTTCCCCGCGCTTCCGGCAAAAGGCACGAGGAAAAAGAGCGTGTTGCGATAGGTGCGCGGGGTTTCGCCGCGCATCTCCAGCAGGTTTCTGCAGAACGCATCGTCCCGTTGCGACAGCACAATGAGTTTCAGGTCTGGGGTATCCGCGATGTCCATTCCATTTCGCGGAGAAATGAACGTCTTCATCTTGGCACCGGGTTTAGTGGAGAAACTCCGTTTAATCTGTGCCTCGGCACGCGATGCGACTTCGGCATCGTCCAGATTTTCCATCCGAATCTGCAAAATCCGCGTTAAGTTGGGTTGCGTGTCAAAATAAGCCTTCCCATTTTCGGTGCGCAGATAAGAGAGATGCGCTCCCAACTGCGCCATCGCCGAATCGATGACAGAGGCAGTATCGGGAAGACGCGCCGCACTCCGCTTCACCTGTTCCAAACTCGCGCCGCGCTTCTGTCCACCCGTGAAAGAGTAGAGAAAGACTGCTGTCGCCGCCCGCGTGCCCAGTCGCAAATGCCTTAACGTATCACCCAGTGCTTCATCCGCCACCTTCGCGCCTGCATCCGCCGCGGTAATGTCGTTTGAGATGATGCTGCTAAACACGTTGCCAGCGTGCCTTAAGAGCTCCCCGCGGATGTCGGCATCGCGCAAGTCAAAATCGGCGAGGGAGATGTAGGGCAGATGTTTGCCGCGGCACCGATGCACGACTCGCGAGAGGAGCCGCAGCACGCCGCGCGTCCGCTGAAAATTCGGGAAACTCCCCCACCGATGATACAACACATCGATGACCTCGGGTTGAAACGGATAACTTGCGATAAACCGTTCGCGATATTCGGATTTTTGCTGGCCGGGCGGCAGTATGGATTCGCTGTCGGCATAATTCGCGAAGTCGCGGGCAATCCGCTTCGCGACACCGAGGTCAACTTCGGAGAACAATCGGCTACGAATGATGTTGGCAATTTCGGAGTCGTCCACCGGCGTTCCAACGCGCGCCATTCTATCCAGCAGCTTTTTAAACTCATTCGACAAGGCTGTCGCGCCGTAATCCTCGTTCGCACCCGATTGCCGCGTCGCTATCAAGGCGACGTTGTTGCAGGAACGCACCGCCTCCATCAAGTTATGAACAAACCGCAGTGCCTGTTTTGCCAACGTGCTTCTGCCAATGTCAACCGCCTCGGCTGCCGCGAGATAATTCAGCACCTCGTCCATTAAAATCACGACAGGTTTTCCAACGCCGGTGAGGCGTTCGGCAATCTTCTCACTCCCCGGTGCCCGATGCCCGTGAAAGTGTTGCATCTCGCCGATTAACTGCGTTTCCAATGCGCCCCAGAGCGTCTGCTCGGCTTCCATGCCGGTGCCGACGAGGACTACCGGCTTCGCTTTCCACTCGTTCGCTTTGTGGAACAGCGTGATGAGCGTGTGGGTTTTCCCACCACCGAACGGGGTTTGCAACTGAATGACAGCATCGCCGCCGCGGCCTTTCACTCGGCGTTCTACCCCATGGAGCAGCTGCTTCAACCCCCCGGTCATGTAAGTTTTCTGGAAAAACCGCTTGGCGTGTCGGTATTCAACGGGTCCTTCGTCTTTTGCCACGTCGCCGAGGTTTGCGGCGTAGGTATCCAAAGTGAAATTGCCGCGTAAAATATCGTTGTGCGGCATGGCGATTGTCTCAAATCCTGCCATGGGCGTGTTCTCCTTATAGATTTTCATATGCTAGCGTTCCTGCAATACCGTAGGAGAGACCTCCCGGTCTCGATTTCCCGGTAGGAGAGACCTCCTGGTCTCGATTTTTCCCGTAGCGCGGGGGCCTGTCCCCCGCGAGCGTTAGATTGCGCCGACGATGGCGAGGGACAGGCCCTCGCCCTACGATGACAGGGACCGTTTTTTACCGTAGCGCGGGGGCCTGTCCCCCGCGAGCACCGATGAAGGGGGTGACGTTTTTTTTCGTAGCGCGGGGGCCTGTCCTCCGCGAGCGTTAGATTGCGCCGACGATGGCGAGGGACAGGCCCTCGCCCTACGATGAGGGACAGGCGTTTTTTTCACCGTAGCGCGGGGGCCTGTCCCCCGCGATCTCGGATGAAGGGAGTGGCGTTTTTTTCCCGTAGCGCGGGGGCCTGTCCCCCGCGAGCGCACCCGCGAAAAACATCTCTTCAGGTCCTTTAGGTCCTGCATGTCTATAGTATCCCGCCGACAGAGAAGAGCCCTAAGGTCCTTTAGGTCCTTAATAGGCACCGGACACATCGCAGCAGAAAAGATTAAGGTCCTACGGACCTTGAGGACTTGGCGGGCTCCGCGTGCTATAGACATTAAGGTCCTACGGACCTAAGAGGCGTTTTTTATCGTAGCGCGCGTTGGATTGCGCCGACGATGGCGAGGGACAGGCCCTCGCCCTACGGTAACGAGGAAACAGCCTTGCAAACCGTAGCGCGGGGGCCTGTCCCCCGCGATCACACGCGTACCCGAAAGCACGGCGAGGGACAGGCCCTCGCCCTACGGTGACGAGGGGCTTTCTGCCGCCCTATTGCATCGAGACCGGGAGGTCTCTCCTACCGGCAATTCCCCGTTTTTTCAACGGCGCGCGGGAGCCTGGCACCGCGACGTTGAACCATTTATGAAACCCCCTCGTTAATCCCCTCCACGATTTCCGCGACCTCCCGCTGAATAGCACCCCGGCCCGCGCACCAACCCTCCAGCCACAAACGCTCCCGGCTATCCGTCGGTAAAGCATCACTAATTTCTTTCGCAACGTTCCAGATGAGTTCATTCAAACCGATTCGCCCGCGCGCGAGCCGCTGAATCATCGCATCACGTTCACCAGAACTCCACAGAAGCAAAGCGTGATGCAACACATCAATCAACTCCTCGCTATTGGATAAAGTGGAGACATCCCTGTCTTGCGGGCCGAGGACGCGGATAAACGTTTTCTCCCTGCGGATGAAACTCCCGGCACCCCACTCCACCGCGAGTTCAAGCCCAAGGGATTGCGCGAGTTTGTTCGCGTCATTGAAGGGGACAGGCTTCTCGCCGTTTTCGCGCCGCCACCGGAGGTAGAACCGCGTCAGGTGACTCCCGGCTGCACCCGCCTGTTCGCCATCAAAACGTTCCAATATCGCCCGGATATCCTCAATCATCTGCCCGGCACGAATAGGCTCGTCATCGTGATCAAGCACCTCTCGGTATTTGCCAAACACCTCAATGCCGCCGCCGATAGCCGCTATGAACAAGTCTGCCCCGGAAAAACCCCACTCCCACAAGGTGAACAACTTCTCTTTGAGGTGAACCTCTAGTTCTTGGAGAACTTCCCGATAAGTCCCCCACTCTTCGCGCTCCGTTTTCCGGGCAACCATGTAGATGGAAGAGGCGAGGGCTGCAGAATTGTAACTCCGCCAACGCACCTTCTTCTCCGTATCAATCGGCCACGCGGCGGTAACTACAAGACCCGAGTCAAGCAAGGCGTTTATCATTGCCTCCCATCCCTCGGTTGACTTGTGGGCATAGACAATGACAGCAATCCCGTTCGGTTTCAGCACCCGATGCATCTCCGAGAACGCTTTCGTCAGTCCTGTTTCAAAAAAGCGTTTTCCTGCCTCCCATCCGCCTTTTCGGTGCCCATACGCGACGATTTCCTCATCTTTCGGCGTGAGAGATTTCTCAAACAGTTCTGGATAGAGGTATCCCACGCTTCGCTTGAGCCAGACGTAGAAGAGATCGGAGAGGTAAGCGTAGGGAACGTTATCGTAATAGGGCGGATCCGTTAACACCGCGTCGAAAGTGTTATCGGGATAGGGAAGAGCTGTCGCTGAGGCTTGTTGCACGGTAGCCGGGGGGACATCCATTTGCGACAGATGCTCCATCGGTTTTGAAACGGTTTTCACGCGATTCGCTGCCACGTGAAACGGATTCGCTTCCCCGTAATCCCAAACCATGGGCATGGTTTGCATCCCAAAGAGTTTGACAACAGACTCATTGCTATTACCCCACGGGCAGAGACTTGAACCTTTGTCGGCTATCCGGTCCAGCCACAATCCCAAGTAGGTTGTGACAGCACGCGCATAGTCCGCGGCGCAGTCCTCTTGGGTAAGCATCGCCGAGTGTGCATCCCTGATCTTATCAGTAAAGGTAATCAACGCGAGTTGCTGGCGCGCATTGAAGAGCTCACCATACGTATTGAAATTGTAATTGTGAATGGCAATAGCTCTTTCTGCGCCGGGACCTTTTATTTTTGGCGTTGGCTCATCTGGCACTGGGGCGAATCCCCATTTTTCCTTGAGCAACGCCTGTTTTTCAAGGAGACGGCTTTGTGCCTCTCTGAAAACTGCCTCATCCTCATCCGTGGCCAGGCGATACCGTTTGCCTGTCACGTTTGGACGGTGAGTGACGACAGCAACCATTTTTTCGCCTGCCATCCCTTCCTGAAACAGGCGGCGCGTGTCTTTCGCCGGGATAGTGTTTTTACAGAGAGGACAGGTAACAACGGCTTTCGTGACCGATCCGGCGGCGGGTTTGAAGTCGTCCGGGGTGGGTTCATATCCGGGCCCTACGATGCGGAAGGCAAGCGCGCCATCTGCATCGTAGGGATAGAGCGCGATGTCTTTATTCCCTGCGAGCCAAAATTGGCCCATCAGGGGAATAGTAGCCGAGCATCCCAGATTCTGGCACGGTAACGTGCGCGCCCAGATGTAGGCGAAAACGTTAGCACCGTCGGCTTCCTTTAGATAGAACGGTGCCAATTCTGGTTCCGCTTGTTCGATGACCCGGGTTGCCCATTTTTGGAAATCGTCGTGGAGGCGTTGGCCGTATTTTTGCGGGTATTCAAGCGTGCATTTCTGAATAAGCACGGAGACAGGATTGAGATCGCAGGAGTGGGTTTCGCAACCGAGGCGGAGTGCTTCCAACGGAATCGCGCCGCGTCCACCGAACGGGTCGAGCACCTTGGGTGGTTTCCCATCGTGGGATTCCAAGATGTCGCGGCGGGCTTGCTCAATCCAGAGTGGTTTGAGCGCGTTTTCCCACTTGGCGAGTTCAGCGATGAAAACTTGCTTGTGCGTCGGTTCTAGCGGATTGTCAGAAACCCTACTTGTTTGTGAAGTGAAGGGGGGGGGGGTTATGAGTGCGGCATAAGCCGTGGCACGCGAGGGTCCGAGAGGTCGGCTTGCCCACCAGATGTGGAGTCCGGTTATCTGCTGCCTATTTTTGTCTTTGCGTCCCTGTTCGCTGACTTCTTCAACAGGGAAAGCGATTTCGATGATGCGTTTGTCGTTGCTCACGCGAGTCTCCATTGGAAAATTTGTTAATTACGATACCACAAAATCGGTTAAATTGTCAAATGTATCAGGTCTGATGCAAATGTCATCATTCCTCCCCGTAGGAGAGACCTCCTGGTCTCGATGCCTTCCCTGTAGGAGAGACCTCCTGGTCTCGATTTGCCCGTAGCGCGGGGGTCTGTCCCCCGCGATGGCTCAAGAACCGTTTTTTTTATCGTAGGGCGGGGGTCTGTCCCCCGCGATCTCTCTCGTGCACCAGGGCACGGCGAGGGACAGGCCCTCGCCCTACGGTGAGGGGGCATTTTTTTACCGTAGCGCGGGGGTCTGTCCCCCGCGATGGCTCAAGAACCGTTTTTTTTCGTAGCGCGGGGGCCTGTCCCCCGCGATCGCCATTGTCATGATGTGTGTTTCCTCCTCTGTAGTTCGGGAGCACCCGCTCCCGAACGGATCAGGATCTGGCGATCCTGACCTACAGAGGTGGGCCCAATGCCTTCCGGTAGGAGGGACATCCCTGTCCCGATATGAAACACATCGAGACCAGGAGGTCTCTCCTACCGGGGAAATGGAAGCGTTATCATTTTTACAACAACGAGATATGAAACAACCTCTTTTAATTATACAACATTTTTGGAATTTTTGTCAAGGGTCTATTTTTCAATAGCGAATCGAGAGAAGAAAACAGACAACTACGGAAATCTGTCCCGACAAAATTGCAGGTTGACTAAAAACCCATAATTTGCTATAAATAGGATACCATATCACCTTTCAAGCACCTCACGGTGCTTTATCGGCATAGATACTTTTCGACCTAAGGGGGTTTTCATGAATACAAAGAATCTCGTCGCTGAATTTATCGGCACGTTCGCGCTCATCTTTATCGGCGCGGGCGCGCTGGCGATAGCTCAAGCAAATTTAGTGGGCATCGCACTCGCCCACGGACTCGTCATCGTCACGTTCGCTTATGCGTACGGGCATATTTCTGGCACGCACATTAACCCGGCCGTGACGCTAGGACTCCTCATCGCGGGAGAAATCCGAATCGCCGCCGCCGTCGGGTATTGGGTTGTGCAGTTTCTTGGCGGAATTTTGGGAGCAGTAGTGCTTAATGCGGTGCTACCAGAAGCCGGTGACCTTGGGGTAACTATTTTAACGGAAGGTGTGACATCAACGCAAGGGCTCATCGTGGAGATTGTGCTCACTTTCTTCCTCGTCAACACGATTTTCAATACGGCGGTGAGCGGCAAGGCGGGGAATTTCGCAGGGCTCGCGATTGGGCTGACGCTGGTGCTGTGCATCCTCATGGGCGGACCGCTGACACGCGCGTCTCTTAATCCTGCACGGACGTTGGGGCCTGCCATCGTCAGCGGGAATTATGCGGATATTTGGCTCTATTTTGTCGGGCCGGCGATTGGGGCTGTGCTGGCCGCGCTGCTCTATATCGGTGTCTTGAAGGACAAAGATTCGGCCTGATTGCCGGTCTCTTCCGGTAGGAGGGACATCCCTGTCCCGATTGCAGGTAGGAGGGACATCCCTGTCCCGATACGCAACCGGTAGGAGGGACATCCCTGTCCCGATTGCGGTAGGAGGGACATCCTTGTCCCGATTGCAGGTAGGAGGGACATCCTTGTCCCGATACGAAAAATCGAGACCAGGAGGGCTCTCCTACTGGCACCCCTCTGTAGTTCGGGAGCGCCTGCTCCCGAACGGTTCAGGAGCAGGCGCTCCTGAACTACAGGCGTGAGGAGCATCCCACATCGAGACCAGGAGGTCTCTCCTACGGGGGAGGCATCGAGACCGGGAGGGCTCTCCTACTGGCACCCCTCCGTAGTTCGGGAGCGCCCGCTCCCGAACGGTTCAGGAGCAGGCGCTCCTGAACTACAGGCGTGAGGAGCATCCCACATCGAGACCAGGAGGTCTCTCCTACCGGGCTGATGCCTTCGCGGTAGGAGGAACATCCCTGTCCCGATACTGCACGAGAAAAAGGCGAGAGCACAGCGGCCCTCGCCTTTTTCTGTTCGCGAGGTTTAGGCGTTCACCTCGATCGGGATTTCCTTGGGCTTCGCTTCTTCCGCCTTCGGGACGATGAGCGTCAAGACACCATCGCGGTAGGCCGCGGTGATGGCATCGGCATCAACGTTCGGCGGGAGCGTGAACGCCCGCTGGAAGCTGCCGTAGTGGCGTTCCACCCGGCGGTAGTCCTTCCCTTCGTCTGTCTCTTCCTGCCGTTTCTCGCCCCGGAGGGTGAGGACGTTGTCCCGGACAGAGACGTTGACATCTTCCTGTTTGACTCCGGGGAGCTCGGCGCGGACTTCAAAGCCGTTGTCTGTCTCGGCGATGTCCACGGAGGGGTTCCACCGGTTTTCCGTTTCATCGGTAGGCTCGTTCGGCGAAGCGAACAAGTCGTTGAACATCTGTCCCATCTCGTTGTGAAACTGGAACAGGTTTCTTGCCGGTCTGCGCAAGGTTACGTAAGTCATTTTCTTTCTCCTTTGTGTTTGATGTCGGCATTCTCGTTGCAAATGCCAACTTTTCGTTGTTTCTATCACGTTACTAGCAACTTCCGTGCCAAAAATTTGGCACGCTGCAAGAGTGTTTGCAAGTAGCGTGCCAACTTTTAAACGCCGAATTGGCATGAACGTGCCACTTTGGAATAGAAAGGATGTCAAAAAGGCAGACGTGAAAATGAGGCGTGCGTCACACGCGCGTCGATGCGCGTCCTTCTTCGATTCGGGCGCGGATGCCAGCAGCGAGCATCTGCAACGCAACCGGATTTTCATCATGAAACGGGATAACCAGATCGGCATATTTTTTACACGGTTCGGTATAGAGAGGGAAGTTAGGCAGCACATCTCGCCGATACCAATTAATCGCCCACTCCAGGTCACCGCCGCGTTCCACCACGTCGCGGAGCATCCGACGCAGGACTCGTTCGTGTGCGTCTACGTCAAGGAACACCTTGATATCCATCAACTCGCGCAACGCCGCGCTCCAAAAGATGAGGTGTCCCTCCACAATGACGACATCGCTCGGTTGGAGGTATGAAGGCGCATCGCCGCGACGCGCAGCCCGCGTGCCGGGGATAGGCACCGCAACTGCTTCGCGCCTGCGGAGTTTCGCGATGTCCTCAATGAGCGCGTCCCAAAGCACGACATCCGGGTGATTCGCGGTAATCACCTTCTCCCGTTCTTCCGGCGAATATTCTGCCCAATCCCGAAAATAGGCATCTTGATTGAGGATAACGGGGGTGCAATCCGCTAATTGTTCGGCCAGCAAGGCTGCAAAGGTTGTTTTCCCAGAGGCGGAGCCGCCCATAATGCCAAGGGTAGTGGGGGTGAAATGCTGTTGTGTTTTCATGCGGGTATGATAGCAGAATTGGAGATATAAAGCAAATTTGTGTCGTGGAACGATCGCGAGGCCAAGAAACCTCTCACACACCGTAGGGCGGGGGCCTGTCCCCCGCCGGGCTCGGGTCGCCGAACGATCGCGAGGGACAGGCCCTCGCGCTACGGGACAGGGGACAAGAAACCTTTCACACACCGTAGGGCGGGGGCCTGTCCCCCGCCGTGCCTCGGATAATCGAAAACGCTCTTCATGACCTACGATCGCGAGGGACAGGCCCTCGCGCTACGGTGGGGGCGGAAACCTCTCTCATACCGTAGGGCGGGGGCCTGTCCCCCGCCAGGCCTCGGTCGAGGAAAACGCTCTTCACAAACAACGATCGCGAGGGACAGGCCCTCGCGCTACGGCCCGAGACACGGTGAAAGTTTTACAATTTTTCTTGACATTCACCTTGGAAATCCGTTATACTATTTTCATATTTTATACAAAAAGGAGAAAAACATGATGAAAAAACCTTTCGTCTATCTTTTCATTGCACAACTGATGATACTCACGCCGTTCGCTCTCGCCGATTTCACGGCAGGGCTCGTCCTGCATCATACCTATGATGAAGGCAGCGGCACACTCGCCGCCGATTCCAGCGGCAACGGACATGATGGCGAAGTTTCCAATCCCGAATGGGTTGATGGAAAGTTCGGCAAAGCACTGCAATTCGGCGGTGAAGGAAGCGATGTGTTCGTCACCGTGGAGAGCACACCGCTCCTGAACGTTAACGAATGCACGTTCATGGCGTGGATTAACGCCGAACATTGGGACGGCACGCGGCAAATCGTCGGCAAATCTGTCCACGGCGGGTGCGCCGGCAGAACGCAATACGGCTTGTTTAGCGAAAGCGGTGTCTTCAAACTCCGCTTTGAAACTGAAGGCGGCCGCGCCGACATTACCACAGATCTGCCTGCAACCGGCGAGTGGGTGAATATCGCCTTTACTAACGACGGTGAAACCGCCACGATTTACATCAACGGCGAGGCGGTAGTTGACGGTGAGGTGCCGGGCACACTCAGTGCCAACGATGATCCGTGGCGTATCGGACAAGATTGCGAACGCGAGAACTATGTCTTTGCTGGCATCATCGACGAGGTGCGTCTCTGGAACCGCGCGTTGTCTGCAGCGGACATCGCTGATTTACAAGGATTGCTCACCGATGTCGAGGCACGCGGTAAATTAGCGACGACATGGGGCAGTCTCAAGCAGTAGCATTGCTTTCGTTAGGGCGGATGTCCATATCCGCCCACAACCCTTCCATCAAAAAACATGTTTTGGGAACAAATCGCCACACACTACCGCGCCGGCTCCGCGCACCAATTTTTACTCCACTTCAACGTGCAGGACCTGCACTACGACGACGCTTACGGCTACTTGCCCGCGATGCCCTATCTCATGGAGCAACTCAACCTCTTGGGGTGCGAGCTGGTTGTCGGCTATAATTCCGTGCAGGGAATTATTTTTCCGAACGTTCACCAGTGGCGCAGAACGCAGAGGACGCTGGAAATTGTCCCATCGGATGCACCGGATGAAGTTCCACTGCCGGATGAGCGGAGAAGAATAAACGCCAATCTCGCTATCGGCAAACTTCACGAAGACCCGGTTGCTGCGATGGAGCCGCATCCATCGGAGGAGTTGCAAAACAGGCTGAGCCATCTCCTGCGGCAGCAGCGGGCTAAAGTCGGGCTGATCATTAATTTTCTGGAGCAGCTCGCGCCGAATCATCCCTCTTTCGCCAGCGGTGCGAACGATGATTTGCAACGCTTTCTCAACCTCCTCCACCATTGGGCATCGGACATGGACATCCGCCGCCGCAAGCACATTATCCTGCTGGTCACGCAGAACACGTTTGATATCCACCCCAGTCTCACCGTGAACCCCGAAATTCCAGTCGTGGAGATGCCGTTTCCGGACTATGCGCAGCGTTTGCAGTTTATAGGGCATCTGCACACCATTTCTCCGAACGATGCGCCGATGCGCGAGAGCCTCGGCAATGCCCGCGCGCGAGAAGAATTGGCGCGTGAGACAGCGGGCCTAAATCTGTTCGGCATCCACGATATTGCGCGCCAAGCCGCCACCACGCAACAAGAAGCGAGAGGTGAACTGCTCCTCAACTATCGGCAGGAGAGCATCAAGACTTTCAGTCGTGGCGTTCTGGAGGTAGGTGAACCGCGCGAAGTTGCACGGATGCAAGGCCCGAGTCATGTCAACCGCGCTATCCAAGACATTGCCGATGGCTTGAAACAAGGAGACTGGCGGCGCATTCCGCGAGGCATGTTGCTCCTCGGCCCCGCAGGGACAGGGAAGGTGTTCATAGCGAAACTGCTCGCGGGGAAAGCGGAGACAGCGTTTGTCCAGCTCCGTTATGCGAGTCAAGTCGGCGAAGTCGCTATCAGCGTCAACGGCAACGGCAACGAGGGGAGTTATGAGCGGAATCTGAGTGCCGCGCTCAGTTTTATCCGTGGCATCGCGCCCGTTGTCGTCTTTATTGACGAAATTGAGCAAGCATCGCCGCATACCAGCATGCAACCCGAGCATTGGGAGCGCGACTTGCCGGTGAGTCTTGTGAACGCGATTAGCGATACGTCGCTGCGCGGCAAGGTGATATGGGTAGGCGCGACGAATCGTCCCGATTTGATGCCATCTATCTTCCGGCGCGTTGGAATTTTTGACCACAAGCTCATCTTACTACCACCGACCCCTTTTGAGAGGGCAGCAATCCTGAAGATTTTTTGCGAACCTCGCACGCAGGAGAGCATCGATTATCAGTCAATCGTCGGCGATGCACGGACAGATGGGATTACTGCCCGCGATTTGTGGTTGATAATGCAGCGAGCGCGGAACCTTGCTCAGCGCAACAACCGCGAGCAGTTAACCGAACCAGACCTGCGTGAGGCAGTCGACGATTTCGCGCCAGATCATTCGCCGGAGATGCAGCAATTTATGGGCTTATTAGCGATGCGTGAGGCAAATTCGCGTGCGATGCTGCCGGATGCCTTGCTGCCGCAGTATCAAGAATTCGTAGAGGGCAATCGGATTGATAAAACGAAGATAAATCGGCGGTTGTTGGAGTTGAGTGGGGAGCTTGGGTTGCAGGGGTGATGGGAGACAAAATTTCGGTTTTCAGCGAGCCCGGAAAATGGCGAGGGACAGGCCCTCGCCCTACGGTAAAAGGAAACATTGAGGCATGGCGAGGGACAGGCCCTCGCCCTACGGTAACGGGAGACATTGATGCACGCGGATTATCTAGCAATAGCGAACCCGATATTATCGATGCCCGCTCGCTTGGCAATATCCATCACCCGCACAATCTGCTCGTGGAACACATCGCGCTCAGCCATAATAGTCAGACGACTTTTGGATGCCGCCGGCGCGTTGAGGAGACGGTTAAACATCTCCCCTGTCCGGACAATCGCCTCAGGGCCAGCACCGCTCATAAGGATAGTGCCCTCAGTCTCGCCGGGCGCAGGACTGGCAATCCGGACGACAATAGCTGCCTGAACCGGCGGCGGAAAGGAAATCGGCGGCGGGAGTTGGACCCGCAACCCCGGAATCGGCGCGAAGGTCGTTGATACCATAAAGAAAATCAGGAGCAGAAACACACAATCGATCATCGGTGCCATGCTCAGCGTCGGCAGTTTGCGTTTCCTCAGATGTTGCATTTCAGATTCCTCCTTTGTGTCCTCTGGCAACAGTTTTCAGCAAGTGCCAGAACCAAAGTTATCCTGACGTTACTTTTTATGAACACCTGAGTCGTTAAGAAGTTACGCGAATTTCTATAGTGCAAAAAAAATAACTTGAAACGGTAGGCGCGCTTTCCAACGGCGCGCTGCTATCCATAGGAGAAACCAATGTCAAAACCGTATTTCATAACAAACTTCATCGCCATCGTGTGCTGTCTCATCTGCGAAGCCGTTGCACAACCGGTGACGGTGAACATCACAACGCCGCGGCGAGGCACAATCGTCACGGAAAAACATTACACCGGACATCTACAACCGCAGGCAGAAATTAAGGTGTTCGCCAACATTGCCGGTAAAATCGTTGAACGCCAAGCCGATGCAGGACAAAAAGTGGCGAAAGGTGAGGGCATCGCGCGGAGCACATCTCAAGAAGCAGGCATCGCTGTGATAAAGGCGGAAGCGGCGTTGAGTGCAGCGCAATCACGACTCACTACGACAGAGGCGAACGCGCAAGCCCGCGTGGCATCACAACTCGCCATCGCGCAAGAATCGCTCCTCGCCACACAGGCGAAATTGGAAGAGACGAAGTTGCTCGCCGAAATGCGCATTCGTAACCAACTCATCCAAGCAGAATCTGTCTATAAATCCGCCGTAGCAACGCTTACACGTTCGGAAGTCAACGCGCAACAGACGTTGGAACGCGCAAAGGCGGAACTTGAGAGAACGGCATTAGACTTTGAACGCACTCAGGCACTGCACGAAAAACAGCACATCAGCGACAGCGATTTCGAGGCATCAGAGACGCGGTTCAAACTCGCGCAAAGTCGGCATCAAGAAGCACTCGCGACGCTCAATCAGTTTGCGGATGGCACGGCACAACTTGCTGTCGAAAAGGCGAAGGCAGAATTGGATATGGCGCGGAAAGTTGTAGAAAGCCGCGGTTGGGAACGCGAAATCGCCGCCGCTGAATCCAAAGTGATGCAAGCGGAAGCTCACCTCAGCACGGCACAAAAATTGGTGGAAGCGAAATCGTGGGAGCACGAAATTGCCATCGCAAGAACTGCTGTCCGTGAGGCGGAAGCGCAACTGAAACTCGCACAAGAACAGGTAAACAACGCCGCCATTACTTCGCCCATTGACGGCGTAATCGCCACGCGACACTTGGACATGGGTGACTACGCCAGACCGGCGGCGGTGCCGGGCGCGGTGCCGGTGTTTACGGTGGTATCACTAGATACTATCAAAGCAGGCTGGAATATGCCAGCCGCAGATGTCGGCGGCGTTAAAAACGGGGATATGGTGCTAATCTCCACCGCCGGCATCCGAAACATTGTGGGCACGGTTGACTTTATCAGTCCAATCGTTCGCCGAGAAGACGACACGGTGATTGTCCATGCTTCTGTGCAAGCGGAGGGACTGAAACCGGGCGCGTCTATCACCGTTTCCGTCAAAACCGGCGAGCGGAAAAATGTCCTATTGTTGCCGCGTCGCGCTGTTTTGCGGATTCAAGAGGGTGCGGGAGAGATTTTCGTCGTTGAGGGAAACGTTGTGCGGCGGCGGCAGGTTACCGTCGGTGCTGTTTACGGCGGCGAGATTGAGATTACGTCGCGTCTCGTCTTAAAAACGCAAGTGATTGTGAATTCGCAGCATCGGTTGGGAGATGGCACGGCTGTGACTATCGCGCAGGATTAAGTTGGATTATCGTCTGGCGAGGGAAACTTGTCCCTCGCCAGATATCGGGTTTCTCGCTATCCCTTACTATAGACATGCAGGTCCTACGGACCTGAAGAGGTTTCCTTAGAGGCACAGCATGTCCCGCGATGAACCCTCCTTCTCCTGCAAATCCTGCTTCATATCTGTAGGTCAAGATCGCCCGATCTTGACCTGTTCGGGATCAGGCGATCCCGAACTACTTAGGTTCATCCTGCTTTAGCCAATTAGCATCGCGGGGGACAGGCCCCCGCGCTACGTTCTAAGCGACGTTTTTCGGTTGAATCGAACACTCGCGGGGGACAGGCCCCCGCACTACGAAAAAAGTGGGTTTCCGTATGAGCCTTTAGGTCCTACGGACCTGAAGAGGTTTCCTTCTCTTTTTGCAAATCAACGCTCTATCCCCGAAAATAAGACGACTCAACTGAATTTCATATCAGGCAAAAGAAGGACGCGCGCCCAGACAATCACGCCCCAAAACATAAACCCGTATCTGCTCCCACTTCCGCTTGGACCGGTGCGTTGCAACTCGCCTTTTAAAAACATCGCACACCCGAAACCCTGCCGATGCAATTATCCGCTCCATGTTCTCAATCGCCTTCGGACCGGAGGCATCCGCATACCCTAATAAAATCGTGCCTTCCGGTTTCAGGAAATTCGGAGCCTGCGCAAAAAACCTTTCTAACGTCCGCTGCTTCTCATCGTGGATGGCGAGTTCAGATCGGTTCCGAGCTCGCATGACTACCCACGGTGCATTGAAGAGAATCAGATCGAATGACTGATGCGATGGAAATTCTTCAAATAGATCGCCGGGAGGCATGACGTGGATGTGCGTGTCTTCAGGATAAATCCGTTGGATATTTAATCTTGTCGTTGCTACCGCTTCGGAGAGGAGATCGGATGCGTGGAGGGTAACATCGGCACCTAATTCTTGCCGCGCGAGCAGTGTTAAAACACCGCAGCCGCAGCCGATGTCGGCGGCAAAAATCGAGACCGGGAGGTCTCTCCTACGGGCGAATGCCTGCAACGCTTCTTGAAAGCATTCAACTGTCTCTTGTGAGCGCGGCGGGAGGACGTTTTCGGAGGCGACGAGGGATGCATCGAGTGCGTTGACTGGATACGTCGTCTCAAGCGCGCTCTGGATGCGTTGGACGGACGCGACAGGGACGAGAAATGGATGCCCTTCGTTCGCGCCGGGAGGTTCGCCGATAAGCTCCAAGAGATAGGGCAAATCGGGAGATGGATCTGTCTGCAATGTGCCTTCTGCATCTGCCCAGCATAAGAGACGCGCGTAAGCCTCTTCTAAACGCGCGCGGGAAATAGCTCTTCCCGGCCGCGAGTGGCGATTGCCTTTCGCGCGCGAAGCTGATTTATAGGCGTGCGCCGGTGTCACAGCATTTTTGTGGCGGCGAATGTAGTCCATCACCACCATAATTTGTTCCCAAGCCCCTTGGACTACAGCGACACCGCCTCGCTCAATATGCGTGGAAATCCGACCGAGGTGCACTAAGTCCTGATGCGCGAACAATTTCACGCGCCCGCGCGCGAAGACTGCGTCGCGGATGGCAGTGGGGACGTAGAGTGTGCCGATGTTGGTGACGGAATAGAAGGTGTTCATGAGGAAAACGGCGATGGAGAATATGCCGGCGCGCAGCCGAGGCATGGCGAGGGACAGGCCCTCGCCCTACGATTCGGTGGAAACTATTTGGGACTAACGCATCGCGACGATTTCGCCGGTTTTGATGGATTCTGCCTCTTTATAGCAGAGCAGGAGTGCATCTCTCGCACCTATGCCGGAGAGCGCGGTGGGTTCTTCTTCCCTATCAATTGCCTCAACGGCATAGCGGAGCTCGGCGGCGAAGGCATCGATCGGATCGGCATCTCCTAAATCCACCGGATGCACCTCGCCTGATTCGTCCAAGAGCGTCAACGGCACTGCCGTCACCGGCTCGCTGCCAAGCGTTGCGAAGTCATACAGCAACGTCGCTTTCTCAAGGTAAATCTCAAATCCGTGCGAGAAGGCTCTGCCGGGTTGCGATACCGCGCCGGACGAACAACTCACGGCAAGTTCTTTGTCGTTGTAGATATACTGCGTCGTTACGTAGTCAACGAAATTGCCGCCCGCCAGTTTGCCTTGCGAGAAAACAGCATCCGGCACGCCACAAAGCAGTTGGATGAAATGCGTGTCGTGGATGTGTAGATCGATGCCGGGTCCGCCGCTTTTCTCAACATCGGCGAGTTCCCGCGACCAGCTCGGTTTGGAGATGATGCGCTTAAAATGCGCGCCGACGAGCGCGCCATATTCGCCACTCTCAACGATGCGCTTGGCGTAGGCATACTCGGCGAAGAAAGGGAGGACATGCGCCACCATAAAATGTTTATTTTTCTTTTCCGCCAGTGCAACTATCTCATTCGCATCGTCAATGGCAATGGAGATGGGTTTTTCGACGAGGGTATGTTTGCCCGCGTTGAGGGATGCCATGCTGACAGATTTGTGCAACTGCGTCGGCAGGCAGATATCCACCAAATCGATTTCTTCATCGGCGAGGAGCGCGTCAATCTCGCTATATTTTCGGATATGCGAGAGCTCTTCGATGCCGCCCCGCGGTCCGAAATTGCCTTGAATGCCTGTCCAATCGCCGTTCAGTTTTTTGGCATCGCGTGTGCAAATCGCGACGACTACGGCATCCGGAACACGCTGGATGCCGTAGTAGTGGATCATGCCCATAAATCCGATGCCGATAATGCCAATTTTTACCATGTTTGTATCCAAGAAGTGATGGCGCGCTGGGAAAGCGCGCCTACCGGATTTTGACAGAATCAGCGCAACTCGCTTGCCCTACGCTTAATGCTACCCCACGTCGTAGAGGCTTTATCTTGCGCCGAAACGGCGAGGATATCACCGTTCATAATTTCGTTGATTTCGTCTTCGCTGAGGGCGCGTCGCCAGATGGCGGCTTCGTCAATCGAACCGTTTTCAAAGGTATACTGCGGCCGGTCTTTGGAGCATCCGATGCGCAAATCCTGGTCATTCGTGCCTTTGAAATCGAATTTCTCAGCCTTTTCCTGCGCCAATTCGCCGTCAACGTAGATTTTCATGTCACTGCCGTCATAAGTGCCGACGACGTGATGCCACTTTTTTTCGTCAAGATTGTGCGGAGCGTTCAAGGTAGGCCGGCTGTTGCCGGTGCCCAAGAACATATTAAAATTCGCGCCGTCGCCGAAAACGCCAATGCCGTAAGAGGAATGCTCGCCGCCGTTATGGCAGTTTTTGTCAAACCACTGCGCGTTGGTATTCCACGCTTCCTGATAAATCCAAGCGGCCATCGTAATTTCACCGCTGATTTTCAGTTCTTCGGCAGCGGGGATGTTAACGCAGTCCGCGCCTTCGGCGGTAATATTAATCGCCTTGCCGTATTTCCCATCGACAATCTTGGTGTTGGCGATGATGTCCGCGTCAAGTCCGTTGCCGGAATTGTCGGCAATCGTCTTGCCGCCGGCATCGTCAAACGTCATGTAGATAACGATGTCATCGTCAAGTGCCGCGGTGGCAGCGTTTCCCACCGTGAGTAACATCACGGCGGCCAGCACTGAGCAGATAAATAACCGTTTCATGTCTCTCCTCCAAAGCGAAAGTCTCGTGCTACAAATTGTGGTGCTATTTTAACACAGATGCGCAGAAAAGGTCAAATTGTTTTTTGTTCTACGGATGCATCGTTCGCTTCAACGTCGCGGGGATAAGGCATCGCGCTACAGTAAAAAAAACGTGCCGTTTACCGTAGGGCGAGGGCCTGTCCCTCGCCATGCATCGATCGGGAGGGAAATGGCCTTGGCCGGCGTGCGTTTTTCGCGCGGATCGAACGATCGCGGGGGACAGGCCCCCGCGCTACGGTAAAAAAACGTGCCGTTTACCGTAGGGCGAGGGCCTGTCCCTCGCCGTGCATCGATTGGGAAGGAAATGGCCTTGGCCGGCGTGCGTTTTTCGCGCAGGTCGAACGATCGCGGGGGACAGGCCCCCGCGCTACGGGCCCGGACGGGGGCCTACTCGCCATGCGCCGCTCGGGAGCAGGCGCTCCCGAACTACGGTCTTCTGCCCCTAATCCTGTGAAATCGTGATAATCGTGTAAATCCTGCTCGTCTCTAGGGCACACGGGCGATCGCGGGGGACAGGCCCCCGCGCTACGGGCCAGGAAGGGGTCCTCCTCTCCATGCGCCCGTTCGGGAGCAGGCAAGCCCGAACTACAGTCTCCTGCCTCTAATCCTGTGAAATCTTGTAAATCTTGTAAATCCTGCTCATCTCTTGGCTAGCCCGAAGCAAGCACGGCGTTCATCAGTTCTTCCCATCGGCCCTCAAATTTCGCGCCGAATTCGGCTTCGCCGCCGGTTGCAAGCGGGCCGCGGAGCATCGGTTTCGTCGTGTTATGCTTCTCCCACAGTGCTTTCCCGCCGAAGTCATTGTGAAGGAAATGGAGGGCAACCCCCGCGCGCTCCTTATCCGAAAGGTTCGATCTGGTGCAGTGAGCCACGCCATAACAGAAGAACAACACGCCACCCGCCTTCAACTCAATAGGGACAGCGCGCTCTTCTGGCGCATCGCACCGAATATGATGGTCGCTCAGCGGGTCGCGGTAGTGTTCATAACTCTCGCGATGACTGCCGGGGATGACGTGCATGCACCCGTTCTCAACATTCGCATCATGGATGGCAATCCACATCGCCGTGCCGCGCAACGGGTCCGCGATTTTGAAATAGGCGTTGTCTTGATGCCAACTGGTGCCGACACCGATCTTCGGCGGCTTCCAAAACGCCTGATCGAGCTCCAACATGAACTCATCGCCGATGAGCTGCTGCACAACCGAAATAACCTTCGGATGAAACGGGAGTGCCTTGTGCAAGTCGCTGCGGTTATTCAGCGGGATAACCTGCAGGTTCTGGCGCGAGCCCTCGTTGTCGCGCTGAGTGCCATCCTCTTGGACAGCGCAATTAATGCCGGTTCCCTGTTCAAGTTCGGTGTCGTATATCCGCTCCAATTCCAAGCGGAGTGCCTTCGCCTCAACGGGATTAAAGAATCCCTCAATCTTCAAGTATCCCTCTTCTCGGAAGTGGGCAAGTTGTGTATCAGTGAGTTGCATCATGAAAATCCTATCAATTTTTTAAGTGATGGCAAGGCAAGGCAGAAATCGAGACAAGGAGGGCTCGCCTACAAGCCAATGCCCGCGGTCTTTGTTACCTGTTACCTTAGGGTTTATACAGAAAGCGCGCACGGCACGATGATAGAATCTACCATACCGTGCAAAATTTTCTTATCGGCGGGACAAACAGCCGCCTGCATGCCGCCGAGTTTCACAGTATTCCCGGTGACGAAATAATAGGGCCGCAGCAACGGGCGGCACGCCATCTCTTGGACATCGCCCGCGTCAAAATCGTAATACTGCATTCGCACCCGCTTCGCCGTGTGAAACTTCTGTAGGACATGCGGGGTTCTCTCAAAATTGGCTAACCCGTTTTCGACAGCGGCTTCCCACTCTTCAGTAGGCAGATCATGTCCGATAGCCACGCCGCGGCTTCCCCATGCGAGTTCAGAAAATCCCGATGGCTTGATAACCAATTCGCGTTGCTTCTGAGTGATGCTACTGAGCTGCCGCCAGTCTGTCACAGGGAGTCCATCAATATCCAGACCGGGGATAACGGCGTGCGGTGGTAATGGCCGCGCGTCCAAAATCCACGTCTGTGGTATCACCTTTTGCAGGAACGGATAGGTTTTCTTGCCGAGTTGCCGTTTCCAAAACGGCTGTAGCGCGGGATGATGGAACAGCGCGAGGCACAACTTCTCCTCAAGGTATGCCTTCGGCGGTGGAGTCATGACGATGGTGCGTTTCTTCGCGCCATAGAGCATCAACTCCGCCTTCGGAATGTTCGGCAAATCGAACAACTCGTAGAAGCGGTATAGCACGTCAATCCTAGCTTCATTGACATAGATGCTTTCTTCGGTGAAAATTATCTCGTTCGGTTTGACGGTGCACGTCGACACGCCTGCCTCACAGAGCGCGGTTTCAAGCCACTTCATCTCTGCCCAATAATCTGCCGATTCGTCCGAAACGACGATGGCGAGACGAGGCTTCTCTTTTTTCGCGAGGGCCCGAATCATGTCGGCATACCCCTGCGCCATGCCGTCACTACCGCCGATAACGGAATAGCCGAGCTGCGCATACAGCCGTGACAGACAGCCTGTCACGCCGATGAAGCCCGGAATGGAGTCCAACTCCGTGATTGCCATTCCTTCAGCAGTGGGAAGGATATCGGGACGAAGCACACCCGGTAGTTGACTCTTAAACCGGTTCATTCGTCCGTATTGGATAACCTGCTGAGGTTTGCCGATATCCAGATACTCGGCTACCCACGTAGGTTGGATGCCGCGCGCGCTCTGGGAGTAAAGCAGGTTGCACGCCCGATAAAAATTCAACAGGTGTCCGCCGAGCTCCTCAAACCACCGAACCTCTTCGGCAGAAACCCAGAACGGTTCCGGTGAGATGCGCCACGAAGTGTTACAATCGGGATGGACATCCCGCTTCTCCCCGGAAAACAGCCGTGCCTTCGGAATTTCGTCATTGATAAATAGACATTTCGTTTTTGTATCCAAAATGTTTGTCCTATGATTCCATGAATAACTGAGGATGTTTCATAACTCCGTTTCGGTAGTTATCCCCTTTGGGGAAGGACGAATACCAGAATCCATCGGGCCCACCTCTGTAGTTCGGGATCGCCCGATCCCGAACAGGTCAAGATCAGGCGATCTTGACCTACAGGGGTAAGGCACTCTGACAGCCAAACGCATGGCGAGGGACAGGCCCTCGCCCTACGTGAAGGGCGGCATTTTTTCCCTATCGCGGGCCCCTGTCACCGCGACGTTGAGCGATTTATGAAACACCCTCATATAACTGCCGGTAGCCGCGATTTGAAACCGCGCTGCCCGACGTGCGCGCCGCCAAAGCGCGACTACGAGCTCTCACTCTGACAGCGCGACCTGCTTCACCAGATCGATCTGCTTCGCCGCGGTTAGCGTTTGCAAAACATCCCTCGGCACCGGGCTATCGACGTTAATGAGCATCACGGCGATTTCTCCGAGGCGCGAACGCCCCACGGTCATATCGGCGATGTTAATACCCTGGTCTCCCAGAATCGTGCCGATGACACCAATCATCCCCGGCTGATCGCGGTTGTAAATGAGCAGGATATACCCTTCCGGCCGCGCGTTGATATGAAGTTGATCGATGCGCACGATGCGAATGTCCTTGCGGCCGAAAGCAGTGCCTTCGATTACCGAATCCCCCCTGTCCGTGGTCATCGTAATCGCGATGGAGTTGGCGAAGTTAGCACCCGAATCGCTCTTAGTCTCCGTGACAGGAATCCCGCGTTGCTTCATTAGAAACGGCGCGTTTACGTAGTTCACGTTCGTCAACACCGGTGAGAGCATCCCTTTTTGCAAGGCGACGGTTATCGGGGTTACGTCCTCTTTCTGAAAGAGTGCCCCGCTATAGTGAATTTTCGCCGCCGAGATTTGCCCTTCAACAATCTGCGTTTGGAAACTCCCGATTCTTTCGGCGAGTTCCAGATAGGGTCCCAAAATATCAAGCGTCCTCGGGTCGATTTTCGGTTGGTTCACGGCGTTGGCGACAGGGAGCCCGCGGAGCGCGTTCATCACCTGCTGTGCGACTTCCACAGCGACGTGCTCTTGCGCCTCTGTTGTTGATGCGCCGAGGTGCGGGAGAGCCAGCACGTTATCTAAATGCAACAGCGGTGTATCTGTTGCCGGTTCGTTTTCAAAAACATCTAGTGCGGCACCAGCGAGTTGTTTCGTTTTTAAGGCGCGATAGAGGGCATCTTCGTCAATGATACCGCCGCGGGCGCAGTTAATCAGACGGCACGTCGGCTTCATCATCGCAAATTCTGCCTCACCGATGCTATGATACGTTTCGGCGTTGAGATGCGTATGCACCGAAATATAGTCCGCCTCCTGAAAAAGCCGCTCTCGTTCAACGATTTGGATGCCGATTTCCTCCGCCGCACTGGCTGAAACATAAGGATCGTGCGCGATTATCTGCATGCCAAACGCTTGCGCACGGCGCGCGACTTCTCTGCCAATCCTACCGAGCCCGACGGTACCGAAAACTTTGCCGTATAACTCAACGCCGATGAACCGGTCGCGCTTCCACGTCCTATTTTTCAGGGAAATGCCGGCAGGCACGAGGTTGCGTGCCAACGCGAGCAGCATCGCGATAGTATGCTCCGCCGCGGCGATGGTATTCCCCGTCGGCGTGTTAACGACGAGAATCCCGTTTTGCGTCGCCGCTTCCACATCAATATTATCCACGCCGACCCCGGCGCGGCCGATGACTTTGAGGCGCGGTGCAGCCGCAATAATCTCAGCTGTCACCTTTGTCGCACTTCGGATGAGTAGCGCGTGGTAATCCCCGATGCACGCAAGAAGTTCCTCATCGGTGAGATTCAGCGCGACATCCACCGCAAAATCGCCGTCCTCTCGTAAAACGTCTAAACCTCGCTGTGACAGCAAATCGCTGACCAGCACCTTATTCATAGGGCTATTTCCTCCGCATTTGAACATTCCTTCTTTTTAAATTATAACACGTTCATGCGTAGCTTGTCAAGAAAAATTTCCGTTTGACATATTTAGGTTGGTGTGATACAATTGTAACATCTGCACTTTAACATCATAATGAAAAACCGATGGATGGGAAGCGTTCCAATGTGGAATTTCTCATCCAAACAGGAGGAAATTAACGTGAATAGAACTATTGCGATCAGCGTCTTCCTACTCGCTATCCTGATTGGATTCAGCGCGTTCGCGGGAACGCCTCAGGAATGGGGCAAGTGGAAGAAAGGCGAACTGCTCCTTGAAAACCACAGCTTCGAGGAGGACATGGATGGAGGTTGGGATTTAGAGGACGGCGCGTGCTGTGACCGCGGCGGTTTGTATACCGTAGAGATTGACAAGACGAACCCGCAACACGGAAAACATTCCCTCAAAGTCGTCGGGCACAAAGCCACCGGCACTGCCTGGCACGCCAAGATTAAGCAGTTGGATGTCTCAATGGAGGCAGGCGAGGAATACACGATTATTTTCTGGGCGCGCTCAGAAAAACCGCGCTTGGTGAGCATCAGTGTCCAAATGCAACATGATCCGTGGACGTTCTACCAAGGCGGCGACATCAACTTACTAGGACCCGAGTGGGAAGAGTATCACATCACTTTCAACGCCACAGCGGATGTGGAGCGCGATATGTGGGTAGGTTTGTCGATTGCCCAATCGGATACCGATTTCTGGATTGATAACTTCCGCTTCTTTGAAGGCGAACCGGAAGATGACCTGACGCGCGACGAACCTTTCGCCGTGGACGCGCACCAGAAATTGGCGACGCAATGGGGCGACCTGAAATCGGAACGGTTTTAACGTTCGCCCTACTTACGCAGCAGGCCCCCAGAAGGAGAAATTCAATGCAAACATTCAAATTTTCGCTGTTAGCCCTAGGCGTATTGCTGGCGGCAACGTTCACAGGTTGTGATTCACCGATTACTGTCGGATTGCTCCCTGCCCCGGATAGCAGCACTATCCACGTTAGTGGTAGCGGTTCTGTCACCGGTGAGCCAGATCTTGCGATGCTCCGTTTAGGGGTAAGCGTTGAGCGGAAGAGTGTCGCCGAGGCGCGTGAGGAAGCCGCTAGCGCGATGACAACCGTGTTGGAGTCATTGACAGCAAACGGTATTGCTGAAACCGACGTTCAGACGCAGGCATTCAGCATCCGTCCCGAATACGACTACGATTACGACCGGGATCCGGTGCAGATTCTGCGTGGGTATCGGGTGAGCAACGATGTCAGCGCGAAAGTGCGGGATTTGGAGACGCTCAGCCAGGTCATCGACGATGCAGCGGCAGCGGGCGGCAATGTCGTGCTTATCAATTCCATTCAATTTATGATTGAGGACAACACGGCGTTAGCGACGCAGGCGCGTATCCTTGCTGTCAAAGATGCTGAGGCGAAGGCGCAGACTTTGGCAAAAGAGAGTGGTGTTACTCTCGGAAAACCTGTCGCCATTTCCGAGCAAACCAACACCGCCGCGCCGCCTATTGCTTTTGATAGGGCATTAGCGGCTGTTGCGGAGGACGCGAGTGCCACGGCAACACCGGTGCAGGCCGGTGAGCTCACCGTCACCGTGAACATCACGGTGGTCTATGAGATCGAATAGCACTGCTGCGCTAGCGATGTAGGGGAGGATGTTCATATCTTGATGGATTTCCGGTAGGAGAGACCTTCCGGTCTTGATGCAAGCGGTTTCCCCGTAAGAGAGACCTCCTGGTCTCGATTATCCCGTAGGGCTTTTCTCCATCCGTAGCGCGGGGGGCCTCGGATGCCACACGCGCATCCGAGCGGGTTTCCCCCGCGAGCGTTGGGGTGCGCGTGCACGCACGATGGCGAGGGCCTGTCCCTCGCTCTACGGTAACGCACGCCGTTTTTTCGGACGCATCGTTTTAGGTCTTTTAGGACCTACATGTCTATAGAAAAACAGATCTACCACCGTTTTCAAGGTCCATTAGGACCTTAATAAAACCCGCGCGGACCTGGCAAAACCTATTAAGGACCTAAAGGACCTTAGAATTCTTCGTAGCCTCACGTACTATAGACATTAAGGTCCTACGGACCTAAGATACGTTTTTTTCGTAGCGCGGGGGACAGGCCCCCGCGATCGCCATCGTTCCGATGTGTGTTTCCGCTTCTGTAGTTTGTGATCGCCTGATCACAAACGGTTCAGGATCAGGCGATCCTGAACTACAGAGGTGATGCGGTCTGACACCAAAACGCATGGCGAGGGACAGGCCCTCGCCCTACGTGAAGGGGAAGCGTTTTTTTCACCGCAGCGCGGGGCCCTCGGATGCCACACGCGCATCCGAGCGGGTTTCACCGCGACGTTGAGCGCAATATGAAACACTCTCAGGTAAGATAGGTCCGCCTGTTCCCTCACTGCTCATTTTTCAAAACAACAATCCGATTGCTGTTAGTGCCCTTCTTGTTATTGGAAACACCCCAGCAATTTGCTGTCTTCGTGAAGTGCTGCGAGTTAATCAGCAGCATCTCCGGCACCAAGCCAGCATCCATCGCCGCCCTAAGCACCTCATGCTCCAACGGGAGAGAGCCGTTTCGGATTTCGCCTACCTCAAACGCAATTCGGCCCCCGCGCCGCAAGACGCGCCGCAACTCAACAAACACGTCCCGCATCCGAGCACCCCACGCCTCTAGCGACGTAAATTGCCACAGTTTGCGCGCGTCAACTTCTATGCCGCAAAACCACATCCGCAACCAATTGTCCTGCGCATAGTCAACCGTATCCAAAAACGGCGGCGATGTGACAACCAGATCTACTGATGCATCGGCGATTTGCGGTGTGTTATCAGCATTTTCAGTGAGCAACACGGGAACTTCATCCCGCCAAAAATGGGATGGCAGACTATGCCGCAATAACTGCTTGGATTTGCGGAGGATTAACGCCTTCGTATCCCGATACTCAGGCTGCTGCTGCCGTTTCGCATTAATCTTTCGCTGCGCCGCAACCGAAGTCGCGAGATTCGGCGGCAACGTATAGACAGAGAAAAACCCTTTGGAATGTCCCGTCAGCCGACTACACGCCACCATCTGTAACCATGCATCGACAGCGTCAAGTTGCGGAAACCGTTGGAAATAGGTGCGCCACCCGTAAATCTCCTGCAACGTCTTTTCATGGAAAAAGACGAGGAGTTCCGGATCGAGTTCGGCATCGGTAGACAGGTTAACTTCCTGCAACCGCGCTTCAACTTCTGTCAACGTCGGCGGATTCAAGCGCGGTTGTGTGAGGACTTTGGACAGCGGGTTCACATCGTTGCCGATGACGCGATGCCCGTGCAACTGCGCCTCTATCAGCGTTGTCCCGCGCCCCATAAACGCATCATAGACGACAGCATCGGGTTTGCAGAATTTCTGAATAAAATATGCGGGTAACTGCGGTTTGAAACAGGCGCGATAAGAGATTTCATGGAGTGAATGCCCGGCGCGCTGCTTCGCTGTCCAAAACTCGCCTTCGTGGGTTGGGATGTGGACTGAGTAGGTGTGAGGGTTGTGAAAATCAAGTGCCAATTGCATCGTCGCCATGAATGATGTCCCTTCATCAAGATGAGACTCTTTGGACGGTTAGGAACCGTTCTGCACTAAACCCGTTGGCAGATGAGTTTGGAAAACAAGAAAATTTCCGTTAAAATGGTGTTGAAGGTTGAAAATTTCCAGTTGTGAAAATAGATTTGAGCATTCCATTTCCTCAAAAGCAATCTCCATCTTATTTTTCTCTTGATCTAGAGCTCCACTGCTGTGACATGGGACAGCAAAGTTCAACGTGTTATTACCGATTTGAGGATACTGATTCGGGTTCAAAATATTCGCGCCCGCTTTCACCTCGGTCATAATACGGAAACGTAGCCGTACAGATGCATCTTCAATGTTCCTCGTTCTACTGAAAGTTTGCTGTTCACTGAATAGAGCCAACAACTTCTGTTTTAAAGAAGGCGACAAAGACTCGCCGAGTTCATTTAGCCGTTCCTCTAAGGCTTGACCAAACGACTCCGAAATCAGTGTTGAAACAGGAACTGTCTCAAAAAATTTCCCATGTGTCAAAGCGACTTTTACGTCCGGCTCTCTTTTTCCACGAATCAGATAGAAAACCTGACGAATTGGCAGGGAAAGAATCTCGTTACCTGCGTCTTGCATCTGTGTGCGAATGATGTTTTCAGTTCCCTCAATTAACTTCCGGATATCCTTTTCGCCGGTCGGAATCGTTGAATTAAAGGAAGCCACCGAATAGGATTTGCTATCCTTGAGTTCAATCAACTCTCCACCGCTAAAGAGACTATTACTGGGATTGAGTTTGATGGCCAGATCGGGAAAACGCCCTCTGTTGACGCAAGATAACATCCTCTCATCAAAGGGAAAGGTATCAAGCGGATTCGCAGATAAGAGTTCTTCTGTGTTTAAACAGAGGTGGGCGAAAAAGTGGTAAATTGAGTGAGCCATCTATTGCTTTCCCTCAAAAAGTGCTATCTGTTTGGAAACAGTTGAACTCGGACGCGATTCCGTTGTCCCCCAAATCTTTGCCAAGTCTGGAGTGCAGATGTAGTCGTTAAAAAAGCGCGAAATATCATCGGCTTTTCGCTGTTCCATAATCCGATTCCGGATGAGCTCCACGTTGAACGCATCCAACTCAACACCGATCGATTTTCGCCCCAGTTGTTCGGCGACAACCAGCGTTGTCCCCGAACCAGCAAACGGATCGAGGACGACATCGCCCGGGTTTGTCGATGAGAGGAGGATCCGCAGCAGGAGTTGAATCGGTGCCTGCTGCTTGTGCAGGCGATTGCCCTCGGCATCGCGCAACGCCTCATCGCCAGCAAAATAGCCCGATGTCAACTCACGGATATCGTCCCACACGTCGGTGACGAACACGCCGTTTTGCCGGGCATGTTTGTAGCCAGCGGGCAACGGCGGATCGATGCGCAGCCGATGGAAGACACGCGGCGTTTTCCCCTTCGTCCCGAACGCGATGACCTGGTAGTGTTTCCCAAACCGCTTCATCCCCGGCACCGCCGAGGTCTTCTTCTTCCAGATGAGGAGGTTCTGGAACGTCCACCCGGCTTCCCGCAAACAGCGCAGCACGAATTCGCTATTCTTCTCACGTTGCATGAAATAGAGCGCGCCGCCGTCAGAAGTGAGCGCGTAAATCTTCGCGCACACATCGCGCATCCACGCCCAATATTCCGCCATCGGCATGTTATCATCCCACGCGTTGTATGCCTTGTCCTGATTGAACGGCGGATCGAGAAACGTCGCGTCTATTTGAGACGCAAGGCCGTTTCCAGCCAAGGCAGTCGTGCAATTGGCCTCTAGCACAAAGCAGTGTGAGGTGAGTAAATGTTTCATAAAAAATGCCGATGCGTGCGGCGAACTCAGGATGGACGCTGGCACTATACCGTATACTGCTTCAGCGTGTCGTCATCCAGGTTCTGCAAGAGATCCTTCGGGTCGCGTTTTCGCGCGCGTTCCAGTTCATTTTCGGGGAATCCGTGGTCTTCGATGACCTTTTCGGCGACGTAGATAGGCGCGTCGCATCGGAGCGCGAGGGCAATCGCATCGCTAGGACGGGCATCGATATGGTGCACATCGCCGTTCGTTCGCAGATACACCTGCGCGTAAAAAGTCTGCGTTTCCGCCCTGTGAACACAGACACCCGTTACCTCCCCCTCAAGTTTTTCTATCATCGTTTTGAGGAGATCATGCGTCATCGGCCGGGGAAGTGTCAAATTCTCCAACTGCATTTGGATGGCACCCGCCTCCGATTCGCCGATCCAAATCAGCAAGATGCGTTTGGATGCTCCCTCTTTCTCCTTCATCACGACTATCGGGGCACCTGTCCTCTGATCGAGGGTGAGATAGTGGATGTTCACTTCAACCTTGGGCTGTTGATTTTTATCCATTTGTGAGTTCCTTATGATAAATCCTGTCGCGCCCTAAAAGCATAGCGCGACGATAATCCAGACATGGCGCGGGACAGGCCCGCGCCCTACAGTAAGCGGCACGTTTTTTCACCGTAGCGCGGGAGACAGGCCCCCGCAATCGCCCGCAGAGCGCGCGACGATGATCCAGACATGGCGCGGGACAGGCCCGCGCCCTACAGTAAGCGGCACGTTTTTTCACCGTAGCGCGGGAGACAGGCCCCCGCAATCGCCCGCGCGAAAACATCTCTTCAGGTCCTTTAGGTCCTGCATGTCTATAGTATCCCGCCGACAGAGAAGAGCCCTAAGGTCCTTTAGGTCCTTAATAGGCAGCGGACACATCGCAGCAGAAAACATTAAGGTCCTACGGACCTTGAGGACTTGGCGGGCTGCACGGGCTATAGACATTAAGGTCCTACGGACCTAAAGGCAAACCCTTTCCTGGCCCGGAGCGAGGGAGCCGCGCAGGCGAGCGGGTTTCCCCCGCGAGCACCCGCGCGAAAACATCTCTTCAGGTCCTTTAGGTCCTGCATGTCTATAGTATCCCGCCGACAGAGAAGAGCCTTAAGGTCCTTTAGGTCCTTAATAGGCAGCGGACACATCGCAGCAGAAAACATTAAGGTCCTACGGACCTTGAGGACTTGGCGGGCTGCGCGGGCTATAGACATTAAGGTCCTACGGACCTAAAGGCAACCGCTTTCCTGGCCCGTAGCGCGGGGGCCTGTCCCCCGCGTGCTCCATCGTCATGATGTGCAGTACCCCCTCTGTAGTTTGTGATCGCCTGATCACAAACGGTCGGGATCAGGCGATCCCGAACTACAGAGCCTGGCGCGAGAACAATGGCGAGGGACAGGCCATCGCCCTACGGGCCGCCAGCGGAAGCGGAAACGAGGACTAAACCGCGCCCTACGAATCGCCAGCGGAAGCAGAATCGGATGCGGAATCTGCTTTGGCACCGAGTCCGGAAGCGTAATTCTGAACGACCTCGGCGATTTTCCCGGTATCCAAACCGCTAAAGTCCACAATCTCCTTAAGCAACGGCAGTGCCGCGCCCGCGTTCACAATGGAGCTGAGGATACGGTTGGAGCTGCCGGAAGTGCCATTGCCGTTGCTGCCGCCAAGGTCCAGCACTCGGATGCTCTCGATGCGTTCCGCCGGTTTCATCAACTCACTCGTGACTTCAGGGAGCGATTCAACGAGTGCCAACACGGCATCGCTCACCAGCACCTGCGGTTCCGCCTTGTTCTTGGCGGCAATCGATGCCTCTTCGCCATCGGCTTTCGCCTTCGCCTCAATGAGCAAGGCTTCGGCGAGAATCTTCTGTGCCTCCGCTTTGACTTCGGCTGCCGACAACGTCGCCTTCGCGGCTTCAACGACAGCATAAGCCTCGGCATCGGCAGCGCGTTCTTTGGCGATGCGCTCTTCGTCAGCCTCTTGCTCGGCGCGAATCAGCGCAATCTGGCTTTGACGTTCGGCTTCCTCAACGGCTTCTGCCGTTGCAACCTTTGCTTCTGCCTGTGCCTTCGC
Organism: Candidatus Poribacteria bacterium; assembly: GCA_965242965.1. Lineage (GTDB taxonomy): Bacteria > Poribacteria > WGA-4E > WGA-4E > WGA-3G > AGPOR5. Next base: position 2,090,608 of record OZ251518.1, read on the forward strand.
GGCAGAAACTTGCAAGAGTTCAATCAGTGCGGACTCGCGTGCGCGCTCTTTAATCGAGACCTGGATGGCATTCTCTGCCTCTGCCTCTTTCTCCTCGCGCTCCTTCTCAATCAGCACAATTCGGCTGGCGATGCTCGCCTCTTCCACGTCGCGTTCCTGCTCAATCTTCGCCTGTTCGATGGAGAGGTTCCGCGCAATTTCCGCTTCTTGGACGCGCTGTTCTTGCTGAACGCGAGCCACTTCAACAACTTGCTTTTGTGAAATCTCGCTTTCTTGCACTTGGCGTTCCTGCTCAATCCGCGCCATCTCCAACTTCTGCTTTTGGGTGATGGTGGCGGATTTCACTGCTTCCTCTTGTCGCAGCCGCGCTTCCTCGATGGCTTGCTGCTGCTCAAGCTGATGCGATTCAACCTCGCGCGCCTGCTCCGCCTTGTTCGTAGCGATTGCCTTGCGCTGCTCTTCCTGCGCGAACTCAAGCCGCCGTTCTACCTCCAGCGTCTGCGTTTCGGTTTCCTCTTCGCGCTGCTTGATCTCAAGTTCCGCTTTGAGCCGGTCTTCCTCGCGTTTGACCTGGTTTTCGTGCTCAATGCGCGCGGTCTGCGTCTGCCGGTCCTCCACCTCCTGCTTGATAGTCTGGATGGCGACAACGTCAAACCGATTGTTCTCATCAAGCGCGTCAAGCGGTGTCTGGTCCAGATTCGTCACGGCGACGCTTTCAAGCTTGAACCCGTTTTGCTCAAGATCATCGCGACAAGCCTCTTGAACCTGGTCAGAAAATTCTTGGCGTTTCTCGTGCAGTTCCTGCAAGTCCATCGTTGCGGCGACGCTTCGCAGGACACCTACGAGTTTTCCTTCCAGCAGCGTGTTCACAGCACCCGGTGTCAAGGTTTTGTCACCAAGGCTGGCTACGGCTTTAAGGACATCCTGTTCAATGGGTTCAATCTTGACATAGAACTGCGCCTCCAGATCGACCCGGAGACTATCGCGCGTAATCAATGCCGCTTGCCCTGTGCGTTCTACTGGGAGCTGCATCGTGTTTAACGACATGAGTTGCGTGGTATTCGTAATCGGATTAATCAGGCTGCCGCCGAAGACAACGCGCTTCTTGCGGCCTCCGGAAACCACGAGCGCGGAATCGGGAGGTGCCTTTCGATAAAACGATTTGTAGATAAGCACGAAAATCACGAATAGTGCAACAATGCTACCTACAATGGTGATAAATAGACTGGGGTTCGGCATGAGAATTCCTCCACTGGGAAATTAAAAAAGCGAATGTATCAGCAGTGCATCGCGTGCTCGTAGGCGCGGTTTGAAACAGCCCCTACGGCACTTGTTGCAACTCTGCTTCGGCTTTTTTCACATCAAAGATTCGTTTTTCATCGTCATAGTTGACGAGGATAACGGTATCTCCCTTGACAGGGTTGCCCTGGTCTTTTTTGACACGACAATTGACAGTTAATGCCGGTCCTTCCGGCACTTGCACGCGCACCGTCCCGAAAGTCGTTGTGATTTGTCCGCTAATCACGCGTCCTCGCATGCCGAGCAGTTGGACATCGGTGATGGCGCGTTCGCTTTCAGGAAATAACTTGGAAATGCCAAACGTGAGATAGCGGGTGCCGACGAGACTACAGAGAAACGCGACGGCGCACGATGCCCAAACCCAGTTCGGGTTCGCTGCGACGTTGAAAAGCGCGTTGGCGATGAGTCCCGTCATGCCCCATGTTGCGAATAGCGACATCAGCACTACCATGATGGGGACTCTGCCGACGTTCAAGAATCCTAACACGTCAACGAAAGAACCGTTCTGTCCTTCCGTATCTGCGTCCGCGTCGGTATCTGCGTCCGCGTCCATATCTGCGTCTACGTCTGCATCTACGTCCACGTCTGCATCTGCGTCGACATCCGCGTCTCCGAAATCCATGCCGCCCATGACGAGCCGGAAGATTGCGAAGATGAAAACGAGTGCGAGCGGTGCAGTGAACCAAACATTGTAATCAACAAGGAGGTAATTGAGATATGCGAGCATAACACGAGTCGTGCGGCTGCGCCGCGCGCCTCCTCTAACGTTTAATGCGTGCGCTGATGTGTGCTTGAACGCGTTTTGCCTGACGGAGCGTGAGGTTCTCCAGCCAATGCACGTTTCGCGTCACCTGAATTTCAAGGCGGGCCTGCCTGAAAATCCGATGCCTGAGCCCGCAAACGAGGCGCACGTCTTCTATCTCCGTGAAAAGCACATTACACCGGATATTGGCGTATGAGACGCTCAGGCTGCCTATCTGCCGTTCATCTAATACCAGCACGCGATGCGAGGTGACAACGACAAAATCAGGACTTAAGAGGGTTGAGCGGCCCAGCGTGAAGAAACAGAAGCGTTCGTCCGGCATCAACTCGGTCCGGATTAACTGTTGGATCCGGGGTGGTAAATTCTCCAGCACTCCCATTGCCATGCTCCTACAGAGAATTCTGTAGTTTGAGAGCCCTTGAGCTCAACCGGGGCGAAGATCTGGCGAGACTGCCCTACAGAGAGGGACTCCCATTTCCCTCCGAATATTTTTTTGCCGGGAGGCGCGCTTTCAACGCGCGCCTCCCGGGTCCTTCTTGAATGGAGGTGGCGGGAATCGAACCCGCGTCCGAAGGCATTTCAATAGAGGCTACTACATGCTTGTCACAGGATCAAGGTTCACCACGCCGATGCTCCTGTGCGGGCATCGTGCGCGGCTATCTCAAGTCAAGATTCGCGGTTCGCTCCTTGAGAAAATGCGAACGGCTAGCCTGTATTGCGACGCTTTAGCCTCCCTGACAGGCGGCAGGTCAGCCAAGCGTGGCCGCATTAAGCAGCCAGTGCTAATTCTTCATCAGCAATTATAGTTGTTCCGCCAATTTAACGAGGCCTGCGGATCCTCGGCATGCAACCTATATCTCATCTACCTCCGTCGAAACCTTGTCACCCCCAAAATCGCCTGGGTATAGGCACTCCCCTGTAGGAGAGACCTCCCGGTCTCGTATCAAAACTTCGTCACCCCAAAATCGCCTTAGTCTGGCGTTAGTGATAGGTGCGCATTTCGCGCTCGACTTCCTCGCGTTCCAGCTGCGCGCGTTTATCGTAAAGCCGTTTGCCGACAGCGACTGCCAACTCTAGTTTCACCTTGCCATTGCTAAAATAGGCGCGGGTAGGAACGATAGTCATCCCCTTTGAACGGATAGAACGTTCCAGTTTGTTGATTTCCCGGCGATGCAACAGGAGTTTCCGATTCCGCTTCGGCTCATGATTGGCAGTGTTACCTTGCTCATACAGCCCGATGTGCGCGTCTGTCAGAAATAGTTCGCCGCCGCTAATCTGCGCGTAACTATCCGTTAGATTCATCTGTCCTGCGCGAATCGCCTTCACTTCAGTCCCTTGCAAGACGATGCCGGCTTCGTACCGGTCCTGCAGATGGTAGTCGTGTCGCGCTTTCCGGTTGACGGTAATTACCGGGCTTTGCGTGGAATTTTTCTGATTTTTCATGATTTTTCGGCAATTTTGTTCCGTTTGTATCAATTATACCACAAAATTAACCCGTATGTCAAGAAAAAATTCAAATTATTGCGAAATAGCGTCTACTTAAGCGTCCTCTCAAAATCTTTCAACAGATTCCGTTGTCGCCGCGTCAGCGATTTGGGGACTTCCACCACCAAGCGCACGCGTAAATCGCCTTTCCGGCCGGAGGCATCCGTAATCCCTTGCCCACCCAATCGTAACAGCTGCTCGGGCTGCGTTCCGGCAGAAATCTTGATATTCACCTCACCCGTTACGTTTTGGACGCGCACCGTGCCGCCTAACGCCGCTGTCGTCATCGGAATCGTTACGTCTGTCACCAGGTCGAGTCCATCGCGCGTCAGCGTTGGATGTGGTTGGACGGCTACCTGCACGAGCAAATCGCCGGCTCCCCCTCTGCCATTCGGCTGTCCGTGGCCGCGAACCCGCAAGGTTTGTCCGTCCTTAATACCAGGGGGAATTTTCAGGGCGATATTCGCGCCGAGGCGGCGGACATTTTTCTCTGCGCCGAGCACCGAGTCCGCGAAGGTAATCGTGAGACTGATGCGGACATCTCGGTTGCGTGGCGGTGCAGCCTCACGATGCTGCGGACCGAACACATCCCCGAATGCATCGCTGAACCCACCAAACCCACTAAACCCACTGCGCCCGAAAATATCGTTCAGGTTCAGGTTCGCGAAGATATCGTCCATGTTGGCGTATCCCTCGAAGCCCATCCCGTGGACACCGGCGTGGCCGCGCGTATCGTAGACGCGCCGCTTCTCCGGATCGGACAAGACTGAATACGCGTTTGATGCCTCCTTGAATTTCTCCTCAGCGGCTTTGTCACCCGGATTCTTGTCGGGATGATACCGCACCGCGAGTTTGCGATACGCCTTTTTGATTTCGTCCGGCGTGGCGTTTCTGCCCACGCCGAGTATTTTGTAGTAGTCTCTCATAATTTTGTTAGAAGTCGCGTGTTGAGGGACAGGCCCTCAACCTACGCGCAAGAAGCATTTTGTCAGAGGGAGCATGTTGAGGGACAGGCCCTCAACCTACGCGCAAGCAGCACTTTGTTAGAGGGAGCATGTTGAGGGACAGGCCCTCAACCTACGCGCAGGCAGCATTTTTCCCGGTAGGAGAGACCTCCAGGTCTCGATTTTACAAACCCTCAACCTACGCGCAGGCAGCACTTTGTTAGAGGGAGCGTGTTGAGGGACAGGCCCTCAACCTACGTGCAGGTAGCACGCGGGCAAATCACGTCTATAACCTTGCACACAACTCAGTTACGCTTGCAATCCGCTCATAATCTTTGACAAGGGTAACCCCGAACGCCAGCGCGGCGGTTTCTGCACGCAACTTTCGGCGCGCATCCGCAATACCCTCAATGTCTTTGACATGCGCCGCGCCGATAATCCGCCGCAATACCTCCATGCCAGCAAAGCCAACCGCGGTGTGGAAGATGTGCTTTAACGTCCCTGTCTTTCCACCGGTTTGAAACGCCGCCGCATAACTCTCCCATGTCCGAACAAGTGCCGTTTTGAGAGCCGATTGCACGGCGGCATTGCCGATATGCGAAAAATAGGACAAGCCGTAATTCGCCCAGAACAACCCGATATCAAAACCGACGGGCCCGTAAAACGCAAACTCCGCATCGATAACCTTGGCCGAATCGCCGCGCGCCATGACGCTTCCCGTATGCAGGTCTCCGTGAGTCAAACCCTGTTGTTCAGTAAGGAAGATGTCCTTGAGCTGACGTGCCTTTTGCAAGAACTCTTCATCTGCTTTCAACCGCGCAACCTTATCCGTCAATTCTGCCGTGTAGAAGTTCGTTTCGTGCGCCGTGAAAGGCAAGGTAAAGACGTAATCCGCCGTTATCTCCCGCATCGCCGCGTTATCAAAACGTTCACGCTCTTCGGCGCAAGGCTCGCGATGCACGCGCCCCAGAAACCTGCCGATTTGCATGGGAACCGCCTGACTGACATTCCCCGCGATGAGTGCATCTCGCAATAAATGGTAACCGCCCAGGTCCTCCATGACGATAACAGCGTTTTCCGCGTCGAAATAGTGAGGCGCGGGAGCCGCACCCGCAGCCAACCGATGGTAACTCTCCAAGGCGCGAAATTCATAAGTCAAGCGTTGCGTCGTCAACGGATACGCCGGCCCTAAAATCTTAATGTAGGGTGGTGCCTGCTTGACAATAAGCGAGCACTTCGGGTTCGCCGCATCAAACACCCGATGGACGAAATTCAGATTGCCATCGCCGATTTCCGCTGCGACGAGCTCGGCATCAGCGGCAAAGTAGGCTATCTCGGTGTGGCGTTCTTGAAGATAACGCGGGATGGTATCCTTGTTGAGTTCCATTTTTTCTTCAGCGAAGTGACCGGACAGCGAAATCCTTTTAGCCCAACAACTTCTCTGCAATCTGAATTGCGTTTAACGCCGCACCCTTGCGCAGATTATCGGCGACTACCCACAGATTCAGCCCATTTTCAACGGAAGCATCCTCGCGGATGCGGCCGACATACACGTCATCTTTCCCAGCGGCATCCACGGCGAGCGGGTATTTCCGGTTGCCCGGGTCATCGATTAACTTCACACCGGGTGCATCGGCGAGGCACTCCCGTGCCTGTGCCGGCGTGAGTTTTTCGCGCGTCTCCACGTTAATCGATTCGGAGTGCGCATAGAAGACAGGGACACGAACCGTCGTCGCCGAGACACCGATAGATTCATCTTCAAGAATCTTCCGAGTCTCGCTGATCATTTTCACTTCTTCTTCGTTATCGCCGCTATCGGCGAAGGGCCAATCAAACGCGACATTGAACGCCATCTGATGTGGGAACAACTCCAAGTCAATCGGCTTACCTTGCAACGCCGAGGTAGTCTGCTGGACAAGTTCCGTGACAGCGCGCCCACTTTTGCCGGAGACGCTCTGATAGGTAGAGACGACAATCCTCTTGATGCCGACAGCATCGTAAATCGGCTTGAGTGCCACCATCATTTGGATGGTGGAGCAATTAGGGTTCGCGATGAGCCGATTATGTTTCTGGACGGCGTGCATGTTCACTTCCGGCACGACAAGCGGGGTATCCGCATCCATCCGGAACGCGCTCGTATTGTCAATGACTAACGCCCCATTTTCCACCGCGGTCGGGATGAACTCGCGGCTCACCGACGCGCCCGCTGACGAAAAAACCACGTCAATGTCGCCGAACGAATCGTGCGTTAATTCCTCAACGATGATATGTTCGTCTTGAAAGGTGATGATTTCACCCGCCGACCGGTGTGATGCCAGCAGTTTGAGTGAAGCGATGGGAAAGTCCCGTTCTGCTAACAGTTCCAACAACGTATTGCCGACAGCACCTGTCGCGCCGACAACCGCTACACGATAACTCTCACACATTTCTGATATTTTCCTCCTCCTCGGAGTTGAGTCTACAAATAGATTTTTTATGTTTGGCCGCTTTGAACGCGCGATTCGCGCCTCAAAAGCACACCTATTATGCATTATACCACAAATCCGCGCGTTATGCAAACATTTTTTTGTGGCAAATATTTTGTGAATCTCCGTCTGAAATGCCGAAATTTCAAAAAAAACGCGCGAAAAGTTGAATTTTGCCTTTTTAATGACGTTTTTTTACAAAAATTGTTGACAAATTGTGAAAAATAAGGTATTATATTAATGTGCTTGATGATTTAAGCGCACTCTAAACTTGACATTCCCTATATGTTTATCGTATAATAGAGGTATTGTAAGTTTAAGTTAATCTATTTTTAAAAGAGGATTCTAACATGGCTAAATTAATGAAAGGCGACATCGTCAGCAATGTTGCTGAGCAAACAGGGCTCGGCAAGAAACAGGCGAACGCCGCTGTTGACGCAGTCGTTGCGACAATTCAAGGCGCTTTGAGTAACGGCGATTCCGTCGCGCTGATCGGGTTCGGCACGTTTGAAGTCCGGACACGGGCTGCACGCAAAGGCCGCAACCTGGCCACCGGTGAAGAGATGGACATTCCTGAGAAGAATGTCCCGGCTTTTAAAGCCGGCAAGAAGCTCCGGGATGCAGTCGCCTAACTTGAGGCGACGTGGCTTCCGTCGTTTGCAAGCAGCTACTGCTTGCAAACGACGACGTTAGGCCCTTAGAGCCGCGGGGGTGCTTTGCGTTTTTATCAAGGAACCCCCGCGGCTTTTTTGTCTTGGAAAATTGCGAGGCACTCTGCTAAATCCCCACCCGTTCGGCATCAGGCGAGCCCGAACGAGAGAAATGAATTTGGTATTTGTCCTTTGTTAGGAGCAGCGGCATGTTAATCCGAACCAGAGCACCTGTCCGCATCGATTTCGCGGGCGGCTGGAGCGACGTAGCCCTCTTTACGGAGGCATCGAAAGGGCTCGTCGTCAACGGTGCCATTAACCGATACGCTTACGCAACGCTCGTCTGTGACAGCCAAGCGCAGCACCCCGATTCCGTTGAACTCCAGCGTATTCTCGATAAAAGCATTCGCATCTATTCTGCCGATTTTGATACGTTCATCGAAGCGGAAGATGTGCGTCAATTGGAATACGATGGCAACATCGATCTTGTGAAAGCGGCGGTGCGGCAGATGTCTATCCAAATCGGCGGCTTCGATCTGATTACGCAGTCCACCGCGCCGCCGGGCAGTGGGCTCGGCACATCCGCGGCGATGGGTGTCGCGCTCATCGGTGTGCTTGGCGCGCTGAAGGATGTCACCTACCTCCCGTATCAGTATGCCGAACTCGCCAGCACCATCGAACGGCATGAACTCGGTATACTTGGTGGTAAACAAGACCATTATGCCAGTGCCCTCGGCGGTATCAACTTCATGGAGTTTCAGGGAGAAGCGGTGAAAACGTCCGCCTTAAGAATCCCGCCGCACATCCGTTATGAATTGGAAAAAAACCTCGTGCTTTGCTATACCGGGCAATCGCGGCTCTCTGGCAATATCCATCAAAACGTCACACACGCCTACAAAAGCGGTGAACCGAGTCTTCGGAAGGCTTTGGAGAACCTGAAATCCATCGCGGAAGCGACGAAAACCGCGCTGCTTCGCGGCCGTTTGACAGACTTCGGCGAACTCCTGACAGAAAACTGGCATAATCAGAAAAAACTGCACGCCTCTGTCACGAACGAACAGATAGATAAACTCTTTAAGATTGCGCAGGCACACGGCGCGATTGGCGGGAAAGCCTGCGGGGCAGGCGGCGGGGGATGTCTCCTCTTCTACTGCCAACCTACGCGCGAACATAGCGTCCGGCAAAAATTGGAAGAGGTAGGGAGCCGAATTATTGACTTTAACTTTGATGCTGATGGCATCCAGATGTGGAACGCCGAATAACTCACTCCTCAAAAAGATTTATTACCCTATATAGCGGTGGGCTGTCTTCCGCCATGCGTAAATAATCGACGGTGTTTCATATTTCGATGCGTTCGGTAGGAGAGACCTCGGGGCTCGATTTCCGGTAGGAGAGACCTCCTGGTCTCGATGTTCCCGTAGCGCGGGGGCCTGTCCGCCGCGAGCTCCATCGTCAAGAGGGGCGTTTTAGGTCCTTTAGGTCCTACATGTCTATAGATACACGTGTCGTCCCATTTTCAAGGTCCTTTAGGTCCTTAATAAAAAACACGCGCGGACATGGCAAAATCTATTAAGGACCTAAAGGACCTTAGGGTTCTTCGCAGGTGGCGTGCTATAGACATTAAGGTCCTACGGACCTAAGAGACGTTTTTTCATCGTAGTGCGGGGGCCTGTCCCCCGCGAGCGTTGGATTGCGCGTGTACGAACGATGGCGAGGGGAACCCGCTCGCATGCGCGTGTGGAAACCTGCGAGGGCCCAAGCCCTACAATGAAGGGGGCTTTCTGCCGCCGCGGCCCCGGGGGCGCGCCGCCCTATTGCATCGAGACCAGGAGGTCTCTCCTACCGGGGGAAACGGAATCGCTCGGGGTGTCACGAAACCATTTTTACTCGGATATGACTCGCTCCTACAACTAATGACGAGAACTTTGAAAAACGATATGTCAACAACACAAACGCAGACTGCACTTGAAGCCGCCGATTTCCTGAAAACGGCGCGAGAAAAAATCTTAACCGAACTCAAAAAGCGCATCGTCGGGCAGGATGAAGTAATCGATCAGCTCCTCATCGCGCTCTTTTCACAGGGGCACTGCCTGCTCGTCGGGGTGCCGGGACTCGCCAAGACACTGCTTATCAGCACCTTTGCGGACATCCTCGATTTGCCGTTCAACCGTATTCAGTTCACGCCTGATCTGATGCCTTCGGACATCATCGGCACCGATATTATTGAGGAAGAGGTGGATACGGGCAAACGCGCCTTCCGCTTTATCAAGGGCCCCGTTTTCGCCAACATCGTCCTCGCCGATGAGATTAACCGCACGCCGCCGAAAACGCAAGCCGCCCTGCTACAAGCGATGCAAGAATATAAAGTCACGGCGGGCGGCAATACCTACGCGTTAGAATTGCCGTTCTTCGTGCTAGCCACGCAAAACCCGATCGAACAGGAAGGCACCTACCCCCTACCCGAAGCGCAACTCGACCGGTTTATGTTCAACATCTACATTGACTACCCCGACAAGGCAGAGGAAAAAGAGATTGTGATGACAACCACCTCCGCTTACGAGGCAAACGTCAAACCGGTAATTACGGGTGAGGAAGTCTTGCAGTTGCAACAACTCGTCCGGAAGGTGCCTATTGCCGAAGCGATGGTGGATTACGCCGTGGAATTAAGCCTAAACACGCGGCCAACGCAGCCGAATGCCCCCGATTTTATTAACGATTGGGTGAATTGGGGCGCGGGCCCGCGGGCCTCGCAGTATCTTGTGCTCGGTGCCAAGGCGCGAGCCATTATGCACGGCCGCTATCATGTCGCTTACGAAGACATCAAAGCGGTGGCAAAGCCTGTCTTCCGACACCGAATCTTGACGAACTTCAACGCCGAAGCGGACGGAATCACGAGTCTGGATATTATTGACAGGCTGTTGGAGCAGGTTCCGCCGCCGGAGGTTACGTAACTATGAGAAATGCACTTTACTTCGGTGATAACCTCAAGGTGATGCGCGAGATGCAAACCGCGCGCTATCACACCTGTTACCTCGATCCGCCTTACAACAGCGGCCGCAACTATAACATCTTCCTCGCCGGTTCAAAAGCGCAACGCAAGGCGTTTGATGACATCTGGCGATGGGACGACGCGGCGCGCGAAAATCAGGCATCTGTCCTTCACTACGATGGACGGCACCCTGAACTCGTCAAAACTATGGGCAATTTGTCAGACTGTTTAACGGGTTTTGACAAAATTTTGAAGGGGGGGGGTATAAGGGCAAAAACGCGGACTCGATGCGTGCCTACCTCGCCTTCATGGCACCGCGCCTCGCAGAGATTTGGCGTTTACTAGCACCGGATGGGAGTGTGTATCTGCACTGCGACCCGCATGCAAGTCACTATCTGAAGGTAATAATGGATACGATTTTCGGCGCGGCGAATTTTCGGAACGAAATTATCTGGTGTTATACGGGACCGAGTAATACGAAGCGTTGGTTTCCGCGGAAACACGATATCCTGCTTTTTTACGCGAAGGGAAAAGCAAGCACCTTCAATTGCGACGAGGTCCGCGTGCCTTACAGCGATACCTTCGTGGCGCGCAGGAAATATGCTGAGGGCGAAAGCGGAGTCACCGCCGGGTATTCCGATGGCAGAGATGATGCAGAGGTAAGCGCATCTTTCGGGAAAGGCAAAGTCATTGAGGATTATTGGACAGATATTCCGGCTGGCGGACAAATCTCCAAGCACGAGCGCCTAGGCTATCCGACGCAAAAGCCGCTCGCGCTCTTGGAACGCATCATTAAAGCCTCTTCTAACCCCGGCGACATCATCTTCGATCCGTTTTGTGGCTGCGGCACGGCGTTAGATGCCGCGCATGGACTTGGCAGGCACTGGGTGGGCATCGATCTCACTGTCCTCGCTTTGGAACCGATGGAACGGCGGCTGCGCGAACGTCACGGACTTGCCCCCAAAGTCGATTCTGACATTGAGGGATACCCGACGACGTGTCAGGATGCCATTCTCCTCGCCGAGCAGAATCCGCACGATTTTGCAAACTGGGCCGTCACGCGATTGGGACTTTCTCCGACAGCGAACAGCAACGATGGCGGGTTTGATGGCACAGGGAAGGTGCTCCTTTGGGAAAACAGCCGCGCGGCGATGCAGCTGCCGGTTATCGCCGAGGTGAAATCGGGGAGGAGTCTGAACCTGAATCAGGTGCGCGCCTTTCGCACGGCGATGCAGGACGCGAACGCCGCCATGGGTATTTTCATTACGCTGCACCCTGTCACGCGCGGGATGCGCAATCTCGCCGAAGCAGAAGGGACAATTGAGCATAATGGGAAAAGATACCCGCGTTTGCAATTCTGGCAGGTAACGGATGCCTATTTTTCGGATGGGCTTATTCCGGTGAAGTTGCCGTGGCAGGTAGATGAGCGTCCGAAGGCGGCGCGGCATTATGGCGGGCAGCAGACATATCTCTGAGAGGCCCTCTGCAGAAACGATTCCGTTTCCCCCGTAGGAGAGACCTCCCAGTCTCGATTTCCCCCAGTAGGAGAGACCTCCCGGTCTCGATGCAAACGATGTCCCGTGTAGGAGAGACCTCCTGGTCTTGATTTCGTCCGCGCAATCCAACGCTCACGGGGGAAACCCGCTCGGATGCGCGGATGGCATCCGAGGGCCCCCGCGCTACGGTGAACAAAACGCCGCCCTTCACGTAGGGCGAGGGCCTGTCCCTCGCCATCGTTTTGCTGCCAGACCCCTTCACCCCTGTAGGTCAGGATCGCCTGATCCTGACCTGTTTGTGATCAGGCGATCACAAACTACAGAGGGGGAAACACATCGTTCCCGCTACGGTTGTGACGGTGGATTTAGCATCAGCGTCCCAGGTCCATTTCATAACGGAAAGTGATACCGGGCAAACTCAGCATCTCATCTAAATTCGGCATCTGTTCGAGACCTAAGAGCTGCTCCAGCAACGATGCTTTTTTCTCTTTGCGCACAATCCTGGGCGTTCCCTCAATGCCGGCGAGTTCTGCGGCGACTTCAATGGCATCGGGAAGGTTGCCGAGTCTGTCCAAGAGTTTCAAATCTAGTGCTTGCTTCCCGGTGAAAATGCGTCCATCGGCGATGGTGACGACTTCATCGCGCGTTAAATGCATGCTTCGTGCAGTGAAGATAGTGTCAACAAACTGATTGTAGACATCGTCCACCGTGCCTTGCAACACTGCACGTTCTTCTTCCGTCATCTCGCGAAAAGAGGAGCCAGTGTCCTTAAACGTGCCGCTCTTAATCACTTCGTGTTCCAATCCGACTTTGTCGTATAACCCCTTCATCCGTATAAACTGCATAATCACGCCGATACTGCCGGTGAGTGTGCCAGGGTTCGCGACGATGGTATTCGCCGCGCAGGCGAGGTAGTAACCGCCCGATGCCGCCGTGCCGCCCATTGAGGCGACAATCGGCTTGTCTAACTTCTCCAATTCGGCGTAAATCTCTTGCACGGGAGCAACGCTGCCGCCGGGGGAATCAATTCGGAGGACAAGTGCCTTGATACTCGGGTCATCGCGGTAGGCATGGATGAGTTTAATCGTCGCATCCGAACGCGAGATAATGCCGTCAATGTCTAGCACCGCCACCTTCTCGCCAATCGGCGCGCCGCCTATCATGGAACGGAAAATTATCACGAAGAAAAATAGCCCGATGATAACGCCTAAGATGATAAAAGTTCGTTGTTTCTTTGTCATTTTTGTTTTTCCTATCAGATGAACGCAGTCCGGGCTGATTCTGGGAGAACCGCGCACGGAAATCCACCCTTACAATTGCTGCTACCGGCCGAAAAGGACTGTCCAAAACGTTTTTAACAGCCACCCCAGATCAGCGGTGAGGCTATGTGTTGCGACATAGCGAAGATCCAAGGCGAGTTTCTGCGGCATCAATTCCGTGATGTAGTAGTGCTCCGGATTTGCGCGCGCCTTGAGTTTCTCTTCCTCATGCCGATTGGCAAGCTGCGAGGGCCCTGTCATCCCCGGCTTCACCTGAAGCACCTGTTTTTGCGCTGCCGTGTAGTGTTGAACGTAGATAGGTGCCTCCGGACGCGGTCCGACTAGGCTCATCTCTCCTCTGATGACGTTGATTAAGTTCGGCAGTTCGTCCAACTTCGTCCATCTTAACAACCTGCCGATGCGCGTGATGCGCGTATCCCGATAGGTAGTCAGACTGCATCCGATTTTGTCGGCGTTCACCACCATCGTTCTGAACTTATACATCTCAAAAAGCACCTCGTCCTTTCCGACCCGTTTCGCTTTGTAAAACACGGGCCCGGCGGATTGCATTTTCGCCAGCACACACCCAAGTAGAAAGAATGGTGACAGCAGCACGAACCCGATTGTCCCGAAAAGGATATCAAACGCACGTTTTTGCCGGATTTGGCCTCGCGACAGGGAGGGTTTGCCTATTAGAAGATGGATTCCGTTCTGAACGTCTGGCATGCCTATTATCCGAAAGTTAAGAAAAGGTAGAATCGTGAGAGGCTTAATGTCTGTCTATAGAGACGCTCTCATTTCCCTGCTCTCTTCCTCAGCGTCGGCGCGCTTTTCCGTGGGGAACTGAATAATTTCAGACGCGCTGCTTCCATCGTCTTCCTTCTGGAACGCGCGGTTTGGTTCGTAAGTCGGAACGAGTGCTTGGAACTTGTCGACAATCCCCTCCGTATCCAACGCATCGGCGAGTTGCGAGAGTTCGTCGATGCCGGTGAGCAGTTGGTGTTCCTCAATTTTTTCCAGTTGCGCGACGAAGATGCGTTGATGCTTCGTCGCCGTCACCCCTTCCTGGGGTGTGAGCAATTCTTCATACAATTTTTCGCCCGGTTCTAACCCGGTGAAAGCGATTTTGATGTCCCTGTCTACTTCAAGTCCGGATAGGCGAATCAGGTCTTGCGCAAGATCGAGGATTTTAATCGGTTCGCCCATGTCTAACATCAGGATTTCGCCGCCGTTGCCCATGGCACCGGCTTGTATGAGCAGTTGGACCGCTTCCGGAATCGTCATGAAGTAGCGCGTCGCCTCCCGATGCGTGACAGTAACGGGCCCGCCTTTCGCAATCTGCCGTTTGAAATTCGGTAGCACACTCGCCCGGCTGCCGATGACGTTGCCGAACCGCACTGCAATGAACCGCGTGCCGTTCAGTCGCGCCTTACACTGAATCAGTTTTTCGGTGACACGTTTGGAGGCACCGTAGACGCTCGTCGGGTTCACGGCTTTATCGGATGAGACGAGGATGAACGCCTCAACGTGGTGTTTTATCGCCGCGTCAATCAGGTTCTGCGTGCCGAGGATGTTATTCTTCACCGCCTCATCAGGGTGATTCTCCATGAACTTAACATGCTTGTGCGCGGCGGCATGGAAGATAATATGGGGCCGGTATTTTTGGATAATCTGCGAAACCTTTGAGTTGTCGCGAATGTCCCCGATAATAACAGCACGGTTGAGTGCCGGTTCAGATTCACGGAGCTCTATATCTGTATGGTAGAGGCTATTCTCGCCACGTCCAAAGAGCATGAGGAGCTCGGGCTCCAGTTTGGCTACTTGGCGACAGAGTTCGGAGCCTATCGAACCGCCCGCGCCGGTTACCATCACACGTTTGCCAGAGAGGTATTTCGATACCTCAGCGATGTCCATCTGCGAGGTAGAACGGTTCAGCAAATCTTCAAACCGCACTTCTCGGATGTGGTTGATACTGGCGCGTCCCTCAAGAATGGCGTGAATATTCGGCACGATGCGAAACTGACAGCCGCGGTATTCGCACTGGCGGATGATGTCCCGAATTTTTCCACCGGGCGCGGACGGAATAGCGATGACGACTTCCTGTATCTCGCGCTTCCGGGCAATGTAGGTTAAGTCACGCGTCGTCCCAAGCACTTCCAATCCGGCGATGCTTTTGCCAACCTTCCGGGCATTATCGTCAATGAAACCTACGGGGAGGTATCCCTTCGCCGGGTGTTCGCGTAGCGCGCGAAGCACACTGATGCCTGTCGCCCCGGCTCCAACGATGAGAACTTTGGTGTGCGGTTTTCGCGCACTCTCCTTGCGCGGTTTGCGCTTGTCCCGCGGTTTGCCACTCTCTACAATTTGAAAGGAGAACTTGGCAAAACCGAGCATCGCGAAGTTATAGAGCCCATCAATAAGAAAAGGCATCCATGCGAAGTTCAGCAGCAAGGCGAATGCGATAAGCAAGGCAGTTGCAATGCTAATTGCGCCGGCTAACGCACGAAACTCCTGCACAGCGGCATACCGCCACATCGGTTTGTAGAGGTTAAAGCCGAGCAGCAGGCTGACGCGGACTATCGTCACAACAGCTGCGAGGGTGACGTACGTCACGTCTGCAGGGAAGCGCGCGAGGAGTTGCAACGGTGGCGCGGGTTGGGCTAACAGATTGGCGCCCAATTGCCGACACGTATAATAGGCCAATAGAAACGCTAGATTCACGAGGAGCACATCAAGAACGATGGATGAGCTCCATTTTAGTTTTGACTTCTGTATTTTGGGCCTCCAATTTGCTTGCCATAAACAGGCCGGGGTTTTCCAACGGCACTGTTATCGGGCATGTTCTTCGTTAATTACACCGAATTCATCTCTATAATGCGGACAGGTCTCAATAGTGATGTCCCCTGTAGGAGAGACCTCCTGGTCTCGATGCAATAGGGCGGCGCGCCTACCGGGGCAGCGACGGCAGAACCCCCTCTTCATCGTAGGGCGAGGGCCTGTCCCTCGCCACGCCTCGCGCTACGGAAAAAACGTCTCTTGTTCTCTTCAGTCCGTAGGACCTAAAACGCCACCTCTTAACGATGGAGATCGCGGGGGAAACCCTCTCGGATGCGCGTATGGCATCCGAGGGCCCCCGCGCTACGGGAACATCGAGCCCCGAGGTCTCGCCTACCGAACGCATCGAAATATGAAACACCCTCAACTTAGTATTACAGCGATGTCGCGCCAGCATAGACGTTTTCTAGACGTTCGCCGATGGCATGCCAACTATAGGTAGTCTCCACCCGTTTTCTGCCGGCTTGCGCGAGCGTCTCGCGCCGCTCGCGGTTATCCACGAGTTGCATCACCTGCGCTGCGAAGGGGGCAGGCGTATCCGCCACGAGTAACTCGGTGCCAATATCTGCCGCCAGTCCCATTGCGCCGACAGCACTCGTCACGACAGGCACTCCCATCGCCATTGCTTCTAAATTTTTGGTTTGGATGCCAGAACCGGCCCGCATCGGCGATACAAAAACCGATGCCTTCTCAAAATACGGACGGACATCTGGCACGGAGCCGGTAACCACGACTCCCGTCTGTGCAGCGAGTCGCTGCACTTGCTCCGTCGGTTCTCTCCCAACGATAGTAAAAGTCGCGTTTGGATGCTGTTCCCGGATGCGCGGAAAAATCTCCCTGCAGAAGTAAAGCACCGCGTCTACGTTCGGGAAATAGTTCATCGTCCCAGTAAACAGCAAGTTCGCAGGTGCGCGCTCGCAAGCAGGTTCTCGCGAAAAATACGCCAAATCCACCCCCATCGGGACAACGGATAAATTCAGGCTGCTGTCCTGCTGCAGCAGGTAATCCCTGTCAAAATCAGCGACGACGGTACCGCAATCAAACGCCTTCATGATGTCGACTTCATATCGGCGCACTCGTTTTTCCTCTAATTTTACCAAAAATCGTTTTGGTGTGCAATCAAAATCTGCACGTCGGTTGAGATTCAGTGCCAATGAATCGCATAAATCTAACACTTTCGTCGGCACTCGCGCCTCTGTTACGTATTGTCCCATCCGAAACAACTGCGCGTGGATGAGCTCAAACCGTTCTGCCGCGAGGAGTTCGTTAATCGTCCGCTGCATGTGCCGCGAATACCAATAATGCACCTGCAGCGGATGCCGCGAAAGGCAGTGGACAGCCGTATTGAGCAAGGCGAAGGAACGTTGGAACGGCACATACGCCACCTGCTCACAGTAAGTCTGCAGATGCTTCGCCGATGCGATGTCTGCCTCTGACGCGGCGAAGTAGACAAGCGTCACCGAGTGCCGCTGCGCGAGGTGCTTAATGAAATGGTATGAGCGGATGCAGTCTCCCCGATGCGGCGGATACGGACATCGCAGACTTAAAAATAAGATTTTCATTGCATCAGCAGATTCATTACGCGCTCGGATTAAGCCGGTAATTCCGCCTCATTGATAAGCATCACCGGAATGCCATTGCGGATGGGATAGCGACGCTGGCACTCCCCTTGACACACTAACTTTTCTTCGGATGGTTCGTGCACTATCTCGCCTTTGCACGCGGGGCACGCCAAAATCTCAAGCAAGGTTTGTGAGAGTCCGCGCGAGTTTTGTGCATTCAAATGTTCGTCGTTCGCGTTGTTTTTTTGCATAAGGTTCTCCTACGTCAGCCATCATCGTCATCATCGCCATCATCGTCACCATCGTCATCATCGTCATCATCACCGTGGTTGATACCTCGGTTTTTAAGGCGATGAAAGAATTAGCGGCCGCAACACCGCTTATATTTTTTGCCGCTACCACACGGACACGGCGCGTTCCTGCCGATTTTCGGTGTCGTCCCCATCGCCTGTTGCGATGCGAACTCGGCAGCACCCGGGTCAGCCGCCGAGTTTTGTTTGCGCATCGGCCGACGCGGCCTGCCGCCGGGCCTGCCAGAACGTCTCGCGGGCGCGCGCCGCGGTGCCTCCGTGTTGACACGCGACTTGAAGATGAATTCGCTCACTTCTTCCTCAATGTGCTGATACATACTCTCAAACACACCGAGTGCCTCGTTTTTGAAGACGACAATCGGGTCCTTCCCACCATAGCCCGCGCCAAAACGGATGCCTTCTTCAATGTAGTCAATGTTGTAGAGATGGTCCTTCCAGTGATTATCGATTCGATCCAAGAGGAGCAGGCGTTCCAAGAGCCGCATCGTTTCAGGGCCCATTTCCACCTCGCGTGCTTCATAAACAGCGCGCAGTGCATCCAATGCCTGCGCTTGGATATCGTCCAAATCTGTCTGTGCCAACGGGGTTTTCCACGTAACCTGAACAGGGAAGGTGGTGGTTAACCACTGCTCAAATCTATCCGGGGTTTCAAGCGTCGGGCCGCCTTTTTCCGGCAGGTTTTCGTCAATGCTGTTGGCGACAACTCGTTCTATCATCCCCCAGATAGTTGATTTCAGGTCATCGCCGCTGAGGATGGTATCGCGCAAGGTGTAAATTGTATCGCGCTGTGAGTCCATGACATCGTCAAACTTGAGCAGATTTTTGCGAATTTCAAAGTGCATCTGCTCCACGCGCGTCTGCGCCTTCTCAATGGATTTAGTCACCCAGGGGTGTTCAAGTGGGACATCTTCGTCCATGCCGACGCGCGTCATCAATCCCTGCAACCGTTCGGAGCCGAACTTCCGCATCAACTCGTCTTCAAGCGAGAGATAGAAGCGCGATGAACCCGGGTCCCCCTGTCTGCCAGAGCGTCCGCGCAGCTGGTTATCAATGCGGCGCGACTCATGCCGCTCCGTGCCGATGATATGCAGTCCGCCCGCGGTAAGCACCTTTTCCCGGTTTGCCTCACAAATCGCTTCTGCTTCCGCGAGCGCAGCTTGGAATTTTTCTGCCTCCGGCGGCAATGTGTCAACCTTCACCTTCTGCTTCCGCAACATCTCCATGGCGAGGCCCTCAGGGTTACCGCCAAGGAGGATATCCACCCCGCGTCCTGCCATATTCGTTGCGATAGTAACGGCACCGGGCACCCCCGCCTGCGCGATGATATCCGCTTCACGCGCGTGCTCCTTCGCATTCAGCACCTGATGTTTAATGTCACGGCGTTTCGTGCGGAGCATTTTGCTCAATTTTTCGGAGTTCTCAATCGAAATTGTGCCGACGAGGATAGGACGCCCCTTCTCGTGCTGTTCAATAATATCTTGCAACACAGCGTCGTATTTCGCCGACTCGGTTTTGTAAATCTGGTCTGCGTTATCTTCCCGGATCATCGGTTCGTTGGTGGGAATGACGGCGACTTCAAGTTTATAGATATGCGCGAATTCATTCGCCTCTGTCGCCGCAGTGCCTGTCATTCCCGCCAATTTGTCATACAGGCGGAAATAATTCTGATAGGTAATTTTCGCGCCGGTTTGGCTTTCCTGCACGACGCGCACGCGCTCCTTCGCTTCAATCGCTTGATGGAGCCCCTCGCTGAGCCGCCTGCCGATCTGCTTCCTGCCGGTGAATTCATCAACGAGGAGAACTTCGCCGTGCTCGACGAGGTAGTCCACGTCGCGTTTGTAGAGCTGATGCGCGGTGAGGGATTGATTGACGTGATGGACGAGCGCAAGGTTGGTATGCTCATAGAGGTTGTCCAATCCGAGGCGGCGTTGCACCTCTTCAACGCCTTCGTCCGTAAGCGTCGCACTGCCGCGCGTCTTTCCCTGCTGGTCGATCTGGAAATGGGTATCTTTGACTAGCACGGCAACAACGGTGTTAATTTGCTTGTAGAGTTCCGGTGGTTCTCCGGAGGGTTCGGAGATGATGAGCGGCGTGCGCGCCTCGTCAATGAGGATGCTATCCACTTCGTCAAGGATGCAATAGACATGCCCGCGCTGCACCTTCGTGTCAAAGGAGGTGGCCTTGTTATCCCAGAGATAATCAAACCCGAATTCGCTGTGAACGCCGTAGGTGATGTCCGCCTTGTAGCCGAGCATTTTCTGTTCGTGCGGCATTTGGCTCAGGGTGAGTCCGACAGTGAGCCCGAGGAAGTTGTAAATTTTCCCCATCCACTCGGCATCACGTCGGGCAAGATAGTCGTTCACGGTGGCGAGATGCACACCTCTCCCGTTCAACGCGTTCAGGTAAACAGGCAGTGTGGAGGTGAGAGTTTTTCCTTCGCCGGTGCGCATTTCGGCGATTTGGCCCCGGTGGAGCGCGATGCCGCCCATGAGTTGCACATCGTAGTGCCGCTGTTTCAACGTCCGCATCGCCGCTTCGCGAACGACAGCGTAGGCATCCGGTAACAGTTCGTCAAGCGATGCGCCGGCATCCAACTGTTGACGAAATTCGGGTGTTTTGGCTTGGAGTTGCGCATCTGTCAGTTTCTTAATTTCCGGCTCGCGCTGGTTTATCGCCTCAACAAGGGCGCGGAAGCGTTTGACATCCCTGTCCTCCTTGCTGCCGAAAACCTTGGTTAGGTATTTTTGAAACATGTTCCCTCCGATTTTTGTTAGGTAACCTGTCTGTCCTTTATCTGTCCTTTATCTGTCTCTGGGCGGTGCTAACATATTCTGTTCATCAATTCTCTTCCGCAAAAGGGTGTAAATCAGTGTGTTTCCCGCGGAAGCGATGGAGAACAAGAACGCGAGAATCAGGCAGACAATGCCTATCACCCCGAGGGTAAAGCAGACAGTTGTCGCCGTAATCCAGAAATCATCTCCGCCGCTCGGTAGTGTTGTCGGGAAGAAGAGAATCCCCCCGAGCCAATCATCCGCTGTAGCAGGCACGGATGCCATCTCCGTTGAGTGCAGATACCCAATCGGTAATAGGACGATTGCAACGCCGCAGCAGCAGAAAAATCCCCATATCGGCACGAAGATGAGTTTGAGCAGGAACAAAAGCAGTTCATACAGCACCATCCGCCACAGTTGATGCCAGACAATTGCAAACTGCTGGTAAATTGTCTCAAACGCGTCTGCGCCTGTCGTGGCGACGACAGCAGGCACAAAGAGCAAACTCGCGATGAAAACGATGCAGATGAACGCCATCAGCAAGCCGAGGAAAAAGCCGAACGGCATCAACACCGCCGCAAGCGTGAGAATCGGTTTGCCGACTACCGGGATTTTTGCGAGTGCGGCGATGCTGAGCGGTATCAACGCCAGAAAGCAGAAAATGAAGATGAGTCCGATGAACGCGCCGAAAACGGTTTTCCAACGTGCAGTGACAAACTTCGCGGCATCCCCCACCGAAAAGAAGTAGTCGCCTCGGAGCTGCTCAATCGTAATTTTAGAAGCAATCGTGCTTGCGAGAAAGAAGATGCCCGCGAAGCACACCACGCCTATCCACATTGCCACCCGCGTCGGGTTCGTCAGTCCTTCGTCAAGGAAAGGCGTGACAGGGTTGAGGGCGTGTGCGCGCCAGAACGCTTGCACCGCATCCTGTCCTCCCTGAATAAACAGACTGATATATACTAAAGTTTCGTAGAGCCCATAAGCGAGGACAATCCCGGCGAAATGGACAGCGATTTTTCGTCCGCTGAATCCGTAGCGGATAGTTCGGAAAATATCCCGATAGTTAAAGTGGAGTTGTTCCATGAGTTTCGTCTTTTTCGTCGTCTTTTTTCTCATCGTGCAGAATGCTGCTTTAATTATACCACAATTTACAATATCTGTCAAATTTTTCTCAGCACCGCTTTCGTTTTCGATTTTCAGTCTTCAATTGTCATCTATCCACCGCGATGCAAAGCGAATGGACAACTATAGAAATCTATTCTTCCATGTAGGCGAGACCTCCCGGTCTCGATGCGAGCGATGTCCCCGTAGGCGCGCCCTCCTGGTCTCGATGTTTCGTTCGTATCGGGACAAGGATGTCCCTCCTACCGGAAGGCGGCGCGCCCTCCCGGTCTCGATGCAAGCGATGTTCCCGGTAGGAGAGACCTCCCGGTCTCGATGTGGTTCATATCGGGACAAGGATGTCCCGCCTACCGGAAGGCACCGGGCCCACCGCTGTAGTTCGGGAGCGCCCGCTCCCGAACGGGTCAGGAGCAGGCGAGCTCGAACTACAGGGGTGACGCGGTCTGCCAGCAAGATGCATGGCGAGGAACAGGTTTTCCCACCGCCCTACGGTAAAGGGAGGCGTTTTTTTCACCGTATCGCGGAGGCCTGTCACCGCGCCGTTGCGTGATTTATGAAACACCTTCAATTTTAATTTGATTTTTAATTTGACATTCGGTTAATTTTGTGGTATAATTAAAGATAAACCGATTTGTAAACGGGGCGTGGCGCAGCCCGGAAGCGCGCTTGAATGGGGTTCAAGAGGTCGCTGGTTCGAATCCAGTCGCCCCGATTTCTAACGTTTGCATGTCTCAGAAATTCCGGTGCAGCATGATGTCTTAAGACTGGCGCAGAACGCATGCCTACGGGCACGTGTAGGTTTTGCGTCCGTATAGGAGCGGTTGTGGATAAACCTTGTATGATTAATGTAGGCATTTTAGGGTGGGGCACTGTCGGCACGGGTGTCTCCAAAATCCTCGTGAACCAGAATGCGCTCATCGCGAAAAATAGCGGTACGCAATTATGCCTGAAAAAAATCGTGAAACGGACGCTCCCCGCCTCGCGGCCAGGGGTGACGCTGCCCGCGGACTGTTTAACGACAGACCCGAGTGAGGTAGTGGATAATCCGGATATCGCCATCGTCGTGGAGCTTATCGGCGGTGTTTCCGAGTCGCGCGCGCTCATCAGCCGCGCGCTGCAAAACGGGAAGCATGTCGTCACGGCGAATAAGGCACTCTTAGCGGAACACGGTGAAGAACTGTTTCAACTCGCTGCGCAAAATCAGGTGAGCCTCAATTTTGAAGCGAGCACAGCGGGGGGCATTCCGATTATCAAAACGCTGCAAGAAAGCTTCGCCGGCAACCAGATCCGTTCGCTTTACGGTATCGTCAACGGCACGTGTAACTACATACTGAGCGAAATGCACGAGCGCGCGGTAGACTTCGCCGATGTGCTGAAGGCGGCGCAAGACAAAGGCTACGCCGAGGCAGATCCGACGCTTGACGTTGAGGGAATTGATGCGGCGCAGAAACTGATTCTGCTCATCGCGCTCGCCTATCGGAGCAATATCTCGTTGGAGCATCTCCACGTTGAGGGCATCACGGGCATTACGCAGAAAGAGATTCAGTATGCGCGTGAGCTTGGCTACGTCATCAAACTTATCGCCATTGCGAAGTTAATCGATGGGAATCGCGTCGAGGCGCGCGTGCATCCGACGCTCCTGCCAGAACGGAGTCTCTTGGCGAACGTCGGCGGCGCGTTCAATGCAGTTTGTGTCATCGGCGATGCAGTCGGCCCGACGCTCTTCTACGGACAAGGTGCCGGCGAGATGCCGACTGCCAGCGCGGTTGTCGCCGATATTATTGACGCGGCGAAATCGGTGCAACAGGGTGTCAGCTCGCCGCTTTCTCAAGCGTGGGTTGCCGATGCACAGCCGGAAGTCTCTGTCTGTCCGATTGACGACATTGAGACGCGATACTACCTCCGTTTTGTCGTGGCAGACCGGCCGGGTGTCTTAGCAAAAATCGGCACTATCTTGGGGAATTGCGACATCAGCATCGCTTCTGTCATCCAGAAGGAACCGCACGGCATTGATACCGTGTCCCTCGTGATGTTGACGCACACGGCGCGGGAAAAAAATATGAAAGCCGCGCTGGCGCAGATTTACACGCTTGAGGACGTTGAAGGCAACGCGCACCTCATCAGGATTGAAGAAGAAGTCGCGTTTTGAGCAATCGGAGACGCAAGGCAAATGAGAGACACGTTAGTATTTGACGTTAAGGAGCTGCAACACGAGGATGTCAAAGTTTACAAAGCACTCGTGCCGTGCGAAGCACTCGAACTTGCCTTTGACGACGCGCAATTTAGTCGTCCTATTGCATGCGCAGTTCAGCTGCATCGGCAAGAGCACGCCAACTTCTACGTGACAGCAGACGTATCCTCGGCGATTTCAGTGCAATGCCGGCGATGCCTCAATCCGTTCGAGGTTGCGGCGGCTACCGAACTCGGCGTGCTATTCTGCCTCGGCGAAGAACCGAAAGATGCCGCCTTCAGTGATGAACGTTACTACGACGGCGACACGCTGGATTTGTCTGAAGAGGTGCGGCAGGCACTCTTGCTTGAAGTCCCGATTTGGCCCCTGTGTGACAGCGACTGCCAAGGGCTATGTGCTCAGTGTGGGGCAGACCTGAACGAAAGAACTTGTGACTGCGAGATGGCAGAAGAACTGCCGGCCGCGGCGGCGCGGAACCCGTTTTCTGTCCTCGCACAGATGCTACCGGATACCGACGCGGCATCCAATAAAGATTAACCGGCAGGACAGAATTTATGTCAAGTCTGTGCTGCTAACTGTCAGGAGGAACTCTCATGGCGCACCCCAAACGGAGAACGTCACGTTCCAAGAAAAAAATGCGGAGAAGCCACCACGCGCTTTCCGAGAAAACTGTCATCGTTTGTTCATACTGTGGAGAAATGATGATTTCCCATCGTGTGTGTCCCGAGTGTGGCTATTACAACGGGATACCCGTGCTAAAATCCGCTGAAGATGACTAACCCCGGTTCGGAGTTAGGCGACGCGCAATGCACACTTCGCCCAACTCGCCGGCCTGGAAACTACGAATTCATGGCCACACAAAGAACGCGATACGCAACAATTACTGGCACGGGTGCCTACCTTCCTGAAAAGGTCATCACTAATGCAGACCTCGAGAAGATGGTGGATACCAGTGACGAGTGGATTCGTCAGCGCACGGGCATCGTGGAGCGACGCATCGCTGATGACGATACCGCCACTTCTGACCTCAGTATCCGCGCCGCGCGCCGTGCAATCGAGCACGCGCAAATCGATCCGGTTGACATTGAGATGATCCTCGTTGCTACCGTAACACCCGACTCCTTTTTCCCTTCAACCGCGTGCTACGTCCAAAAAGGCATCGGGGCGAAAAACGCTTCGGCCATGGATGTGTCCGCCGCCTGCGCTGGGTTCCTCTATGGACTTGACTTGGCGGACGGCTTGATTAAATCGGGACGTTATGATACTATTCTTGTCGTCGGCGGTGAAGTTTTCAATAACATCATCAATTGGAAGGATAGAAGCACGTGCGTGCTTTTCGGCGATGGCGCGGGCGCGGCGGTTGTTCAAGCTACCGAAGAACCGAAGGGCATCCTCGCCTCTTACATCGGTTCCGATGGGGATTATGCCGATATTAACCTACTCGGCATCCCGGCGGGTGGTTCACGGATGCCGTTGACACCTGAAGGCATCGAGCGGAAGTTGGACAAGATCCAGATGAACGGCAGGGAAGTCTTCAAACTCGGGGTGCGGCTCATGCCGGAAGCGGCGCAACGCGTGCTGCGGAAAGCGAACGTCAGCGTGGAGGATATCGACTTGCTGATACCGCATCAAGCGAACCTGCGTATCATTGAAGCAGTTGGTGACAGACTCGGCGTGCCGCGCGAGAAGGTGTATGTCAACGTTGACAAATACGGCAACACCTCCGCGGCGACGGTTATCATCGCATTGGACGAAGCAATTCGCGAGGGATGCGCGAAACCGGGCGATCTGGTCCTGCTCGTAACCTTTGGGGCAGGTGTGACATGGGGCAGCACACTCCTGCAGTTGTAAAGAAAACATGACGCAAATCGCCTTTATTTTTCCAGGGCAAGGTTCACAACAAGTAGGCATGGGCGCGGAACTCGCGCGAGAATACCCGATTGCCCGCGCCGTTTTCAATGAAGCAGATGCTGCAGATGCTGCAGTAAGCGCAACCTCCCGGACGCGAAAACTCAGCACCCTCTGCTTCCAAGGCCCAGCGGAAGCGTTAAAGCAGACAGAAAATACGCAACTTGCGATGTTGACATGCAGCGTCGCCGCGTTGCGCGTCCTGAATCACCTTGACGTTGTGCCCAAGGCAGTCGCAGGACATAGTTTAGGCGAGTATGCCGCCTTAGTCGCCGCTGGCACACTTGACTTTTCCGATGCCCTGACGTTAGTGCGCGCGCGGGCACAAGCGATGGCCGCCGCTGGCGAAAAGCAGCAAGGCACCATGGCCGCTATCCTCGGTATGGCAGCGGAACGCCTGCAGCAGTTGTGTCAGGAAACTGAAGGTATCGTCAACATCGCCAACTACAACTGCCCCGGGCAATTGGTAATTTCAGGCGAGGTTGAGGCAGTGAATCGTGTTATGGCACTCGCCGGTGCCGAGATTGGCGCGAGACGGTGTCGTCCGCTGCCGGTGAGCGGCGCGTTTCATTCGCCGCTGATGGAACCCGCGCAACAGCAGTTCGGGACCGTGCTTAAAGGTGTAAAGCTGCATCCGCCGAAACGAGATGTCGCGATGAACGTGACAGGCGAATTCGCAGCGGATGCCGGGGAAATCCAGCGGCTTCTGTATCAGCAGATAACGGCACCGGTGCAGTGGGAGAAATCGCTGCAGACGCTTGCAACCTCGGGCATCTCACATTTTGTGGAGGCTGGCCCGGGGAAAGTCTTGTGCGGTTTGGTGAATCGCACGCTGCACGGAAGTGTTGCAGTGAACGTTGAAGATGTGAAAAGCCTCGCGGATGCACTGCAAAAGATTCAGGAATAAACAAAAATGTTGACAGGAAAAACCGCAATTGTGACAGGTGCCTCGCGCGGTATCGGTGCCGCCATCGCAAGCAAATTGTGTGAAGCCGGTGCGAACGTTGCCCTCTGCTCACGTTCCGCCGAAGCCGTCGCCGCCACCGCCGACACCTTGAATAGCGAGGGATACACGGCTATCTCTACCGCCGCGGACATCTCCAAAAAGGGAGATGTAGAGGCACTTATCAAAACGGTGCTGGACAGGTTTTCGCAAATCGATATTCTCGTAAACAACGCCGGTATCACCCGCGATACGCTGCTCATGCGCATGCAAGATGAGGATTGGGATGCAGTCCTGCAGACGAACCTCACCGGCACGATGTATTGCACGCGTGCGGTGATGCGTCCGATGCTTCGCCAGAGAAGCGGCCGGATTATCAACATTTCGTCCGTTATTGGTGTCATGGGCAATCCCGGACAGGCGAGTTACGCCGCCGCGAAGGCGGGTATCATCGGGTTCACAAAGACTATCGCCCGAGAAGTAGGGGTGCGCGGGATTACCGTTAACGCTATCGCCCCCGGCTTTATTACTACCGACATGACGGCGCAAATGCCGAAACAGAATCAGGAGCAACTGCGGGATTTGATTCCGTTGCGGCGTTTTGGTAGCCCCGAAGATGTGGCAGATGCTGTCCATTTTTTGGCATCTGATGCCGCACGTTATATCACCGGCCAAACCCTCCATGTGGACGGCGGCATGGTGATGTGATTGAAGAATAATCCGTGGGCGTGCGTTGGAAGCGTGCCTACCGGAAAACAACGCGGGACCGCCCGGTCCCGACAGTATTCATAAATAAGAGAGGAGATTCATAACCGATTATGGCAGCAAATCAGGAACGCCTTATTGAAATTATCGCGGAACAACTCGGTGCTGATAAGGCTAATGTCACCCCAGATGCTTCCTTTATGGCTGACCTCGGGGCAGACTCGCTTGACACCGTGGAGCTGGTGATGGCACTGGAAGAGGAATTCGATCTTGAAATTCCCGACAGCGAAGCCGAGAAAATCCAGACTGTTCAAGACGCACTCACTTATCTTGAGGAACATGTGTAGTGCCCCGAAGGGGCATCGCCGCATGTTGGAACCCTCTGTGGGGAAGTCGTTTGATGTTAAGATGGACGCAAACCTTTTTGTCCGGGCCGCCGGATGCGTGCCGCGTCCGCTTAACGCTGAACCCCACATGAACCTAATGTCGTGTGGGAGCACCGGCTCCCGCACTCGCCTGCCAAAGCGCAGCTTTCCAAAGGATCCGGCTCGTGGAGCGTGTAGTTATTACAGGAATCGGCGTTGTCAACGCAATCGGCAACACGAAAAATGAATATTGGGATGCGCTTGCCTGCGGTAAAAACGGAATCGGCCCTTTAACCTATTTTGATGCCACCGATTATCGCACCCAGATAGCGGGCGAGGTGAAGAATTTCCAAGCGGCAGCGTATCTGGACAGGAAGGCGGCATCTCGGTTCCCGCTTTTTATTCAGTATGCACTCGTCGCCGCTATAATGGCGCGCGAAGATGCCGGTTTGGAACTTGACACTCTCGATGCTTACCGTGCAGGTGTCCAAATCGGTTCTGGTGTCGGCGGCATCGGCGTGCTAGAGGAAAACGCCAAAATCCTCGTCGAGAGAGGCCCTAAGCGCGTCAGTCCTTTCCTCGTGCCGTATATGATTATCAACATGGCGGCGGGGCAAATCTCTATCCACTTTAACCTTAAGGGACCAAACTCCGCCTCGGTTACTGCCTGCGCGACAGCGAACCATTCAATAGGTGAATCGTTTCGCCTTATTCAGCAGGGACATGCCGATGTGATGTTCACCGGTGGCACGGAGTCAGCGATTACGCCTTTGTCGTTCGCGGGCTTCTGTTCGATGCGCGCGATGTCCGCGCGTAACCATGAACCGGAACGCGCCTCGCGCCCGTTCAACAAGGACAGGGATGGATTCGTCATGGGCGATGGCGCGGGCATCCTTATTCTTGAATCGCTGACGCATGCCAAAAAGCGTGGTGCGCATATCTATGCCGAAGTCGTGGGCTTCGGGATGACCTCGGATGCTCACGACATGGTGAGTCCGCCGGAAAACGGCGAAGGTGCGGCGAAGGCGATGGAATTCGCACTGCGAGATGCGCAGCTCTCGGTAGATGCGGTTGACTATATCAACGCGCACGGGACTTCTACCCCTATCGGCGACATCGCGGAGACGAACGCCATCAAAACGCTTTTCGGCGCGCGCGCTTACGAGATTCCCATCAGTTCAACGAAATCGATGGTGGGGCATTTGCTTGGCGCGGCGGGAGCGGTAGAGCTCATCGCCTGCTTAGGTGGCATGGCGCGCGGCTTCCTGCCGCCAACCATCAACTACGAGGTGCCAGATGAAGCGTGCGACCTGGACTATGTCCCGAATGAGAGTCGCGAGGGAAAGATAAACGTAGTGCTTTCCAACGCGTTCGGCTTCGGCGGACACAATACCTCCATTGCCATTCGCAAATTGTAAAAACGGGGCTGTCGTCCCTATCCGGTAGAAAGCGAGGGACAGGCCCTCGCACTACGGTGGGAGAGAAGCAGTAGGAGAGACCTCCTGGTCTCGATGGCTGTCGTCCCTATCCGGTAGAGAGCGAGGGACAGGCCCTCGCACTACGGTGGGAGAGAATCTGTTTTACGCATGGCGATGCTCGCGCTTTTGCACGAGGCGAAACCATGCGGTTCAGCGGAGAAAGACGTGATTGCACAGGAATACTTATCGGATGCTTCGCGCCAATACAAAGAACTCGCGTATATCGGCTTCGGCAGCAACATCGGTGACAGACATGTCTATATCCGCAATGCCCTCCACCGTCTCGCCGCAGTGGAGGGTATCATTTTACAAAAGGTCTCCTCCCTCTACGAAACCGCCCCGGTCGGCTATGAAGAGCAGGGGCAATTTCTCAACGGAGTCGCCGAAATTCAAACAAGTCTCTCCCCGCGCAGTCTGTTGCACATCTTGAAAGCAATCGAGAGGCAGATAGGCAGACAACACCGCGTCCGCTGGGGTCCTCGCGAAATCGACTTGGATTTGCTAATCTACGGCGATGTCTGTCTGCGCGAGGATGGGCTTATCGTCCCACATCCGGAGATGCATCGTCGTCAATTTGTGCTGGTCCCTTTTGCGGAGATTGCATCGGAGGTTGTGCATCCGGTGTTGGGGGAGAGTATTGGGGGGTTGCTGGAGAACATTGAGGGTTGTGCGGGTGTTCGGAAAAGCGCGGATCCTTTCCAAACACCCTGAATGCAAACCCTTTTAAATCCTGGCTCCCCTCGCTCTCTACCAAGATCGTTTCTCAACGAAACCTATCTTGATATAGAGTTTTTTGTGCATGACGATAGCACTGGACTCCCCGCCCTTCCTGATCGGTTCCCGATAACGAGAATCGTCGAGCATCTCGGCCGGGCGAGGATAAGCGTCTTCAGGAAGACGATACACATGAATTTCTCCAGCATCGTAGTCGTACCCGAACACATCCTTTATGTTGTAATGGATGTTCTCTGCAATTGCCCATGCTTCGTGTGCAGAAATGCGACGTTGGAATTTCTCCGGGCCGTGGTAAGGTGGATATTCCACCGACACCTCAAACCAAGGCGGGTCGCTCTTGACTAAAACAAGGTCGAAATCACTTGCTGCATTTACAGCCGAAACAAGAGATTTCACGTATAAGGCCGGTTGATTTTTGCCAATGGCCTCCTGCGCCTCTTTCATTGTTTTTGACATTATATTGTCCTCTGTTATGATACCGCTAGTATGCAAACGCCGCAATGCCTGAGGGTATCGGTTTGACGGTTGGTGCAGGCCGATTTCAAGCGACGTTAAGGCCTGTTAAACGAATTCCCTTTTCAGAAAGCATGCGCGCCCGACGAGGGTAAGAACGGATTTCTCTACTGCCCGTATTGATTTCCGCGTGGACGGTTATTCGTCCTCTAGCAGCTCATCCAACATTTTGGAAATCTGCCCCCGCCGTGCTTCTTGCATCTCTAATGTCTTTCTTTCGTAGGCGAGCAAACTTAGCACCTGACGGATCAGGAAGGCGTTTTTCTCACCCGGTTCGTTAGGGATGCGAGATTCCAACTCGTCAATGCTTTTCTGTTGTGCCGCAGCTTGGTGTTCAAGTTTGTCAATAAGTCGACGCGCTCTTGTGACTGTTTCAGCACCCCATTTTTCCCTGACGGTGGTATGAATCCAGTTTTCAAATTTGTCCCCGGAGACAGCGGTATTGAACCACTCTTTCGTTGACAGTTGGCTCAATTCCTTATTTAAGAATTCTTCGATTTCCCTATCTTTGAGCGACTGGTCGTGGTGCTTACTGAGCCCGGCAACAAAAGTGTCGAATTCAGAATCTTTACGAGACAAAAATAGGTGAATCTTCACAGCGATGCTCCGATCTACCGAATTGGAGCAAGCCACCCTGAGCGTGAAAGGGTGTCCATATCCCGGATCAAACCTATAATCGGGCACCAGAAAACTAATCCACATACGCGCACCGTACTTGGAGAGGCGCAACCTTGCGAGAAGAGACTCCAGATCGGTAGCATCTTCTTCACGACTTCCAAAGAGGCCTCCTAACAGCATGAGTGTGCTCTCCTCAGGAACCGCGTTTGTTCGCCTAGATTCGCTGACTACCCTTAACGCGTTCAACACATTGTCAATAACTTCGTGATGTTGAACAAGTTTATAATTGTCATTTCTAACAGCAGCAACGGGTATGCGCAGGCTATTCTCGGGATTAACTTCATCCCCGACACCAACCTCGCCCAAGGGCTCGCGCGCGATGAGGTCTAGGTATTTGTTCACACCCGCTCCGATGCGAAAAGGCGAACTCGTGAAAGTCGGAATTTTCAGCCGAAGTTCGCTGATAGGTCCTTCGCTCTCTTCAAATTCGCGTCCAAGCCATAGATTTCCGTCGGGCTTTTTGGATGTCATAATGTAACTCCTTTCATGGGATCGGGTTCAGAAACTCTTCAATTCCTAACGGTTTATGGAACCGAGTTTCTGAAAAGTTACCCCAATTTGCGCACGTATAAAAACGTCGGCGTATACTACGCCCGGCTAGATGTGCTTCGATTTTCGGTGCATGCTTAATTATACCACAAAATGCATCTGAAGTCAAATTTTTTCAGAGTTTTTGCTGCGTTATGAGGACCAGCCCCCCAAGCATGCAGCCGTGCGAAGAACAATTCAGGCCCGCTTGCGATCTGGCGGACAAACCTATCACTTACCGTTTCAATCCATCAACGCCAATTTCCTCCAACGGCAGGGGATCCTTTCCTTTATTTTTAAAGCACAGGACTGGCACGGTGAACATCTTCGCTTTCTTGAATACTGCGCCCCAATCGATAGCTCTACCCGGCACAGGAATGGGATCCTCGTAATCAGTAACCTGATTTTCCTTGAGGAAATTTTCAATGACGTTGAACTTAATGGCGAAATTAACGTTTTGACGATCTGCTATTTCGATGCCATGTTCTCCTATTACCAAAAAAGGATCGAGCGCACTTACAACGACCCCGACCACATTTCCGGCAGCATCCAACACTGGCCCACCACTGTTACCACCCTGAGTATGCGCAGTATGCTGAAAGCGGTTATAGGGTAAGGAAGCAGCCATCGTAGAGGCAAGTCCGCTCACAGTGCCTAATGTGCCATTACCTTCGTAGGACAACACGTGACTCAGCGGATATCCAAAAACAGCTATCTCCTCTCCTAATTCAACGGAGGAACTTCTGAATCTTGCAGGATTCGTATTCTGAACTGAGTCAACAAGCAGTGCAAAGTCAACGTCCGTATCCCTCGCGATCACCGTCACACGTCGATAGGGAATTCGCACTTCGTCGTATGATTTCACAACATGCTCGTTGGTCAGAATGAGCGTTTCGTTGATGTAAAATCCGGTGCCAGATGACACGAGAACCTTAGGTTGCCAGTCAGCAACCTGTTGCTGAATCTCATTCCGCTGCTCTTCCGTTAACCGCTTTCCAACTTCTTCACGCCGTGTAAGAACCTCGGTAGCCGAGTTAGGGTCAGCAGCCTGA
Source organism: Candidatus Poribacteria bacterium (assembly GCA_965242965.1). Classification (GTDB taxonomy): domain Bacteria; phylum Poribacteria; class WGA-4E; order WGA-4E; family WGA-3G; genus AGPOR5. Next base: position 2,123,655 of record OZ251518.1, read on the forward strand.
TTCAAATCCGCGAGGGTACGAGCAGCGAGGCTATACCAATAATATGCCTCCGCGTCAACTTTTGCTACGCCATATAAGCCTTCCGCAAACGCATTGCCGAGAAGATTTTGCGTAATTGCTGTCCCTTGATGTGCTGCTTCAAACGCGAATCTTAAGGCCTTTTCGGTGTTCTGTGGCACGCCCTTGCCCTCAAGATACATGTAGGCGAGGTTGTTTTGCGCGGTGGCATAGCCTTGTTCAGCCGCCTTTTGGAACCATTGGGCACCTTCTTGGAGGTCCGGATTTCCTACCTCGCCGCGGGCGTACATGACACCAAGGACGAATTGTGATTCGGCATGGCCCTGCACCGCTGCTTGGTGATACAATCCGAAAGCTTTTAGCAAGTCCTGATCTACTCCTTTGCCTTCCCGATACATTGTAGCGAGTCCACTTTGCGCCGGGGCATAGCCTTGTTCAGCTGCCTTTGTATACCATTCCACAGCCTTTTCTAAGTCTGGAGTTACTACTCCGTCCAAACCTCCTTTATAGATTCGGGCAAGGTGGTATTGCGCGGGGATATGGCCTTGGTTCGCAGCCTTTTGAAACCATTCTTCGGGCTTTTTGAGGTTTTCAGGCAAGGCATCATAGTCGTAGATGCACATGATGCCAAGGTTGAATTGCGTAGTAGGGTTAACGTATTCCGCTAACGATTGAAGGAATCTCGCAATAAGTTCCTTGAGAGTCTTTATTGAAGGTTCGGTTAAATTTCTGAGGCGTAAAACTTCCTGTCCCCCACCTACAGATCTCGCCGCAAGATGGGTGGACACCTCCTCAAGGCGGACAGCTTCTTCCACCGCTGCAACAGCAAAGTCGTTCATCGCGGGAAAATATTTCTTCTTGGCTGCTTTGGTGTACCATTCCACGGCCTTTTCAAGGTCTTGAGCCACCCCTTTGCCATGTTTGTACATGTAGCCAAGATAGAACTCCGCGAGGCGATCCCCATCCCCTTTCATCGCGCGCTGCTCAAAATCGTATAGAGCGACTTCGTAATGCCCGCGTTCATAGGCCGCTATACCCGCGTCGTAGTTTGAAGGATTAGTGGACATTGGTGAAATTTCCTTAGTCATCGTTTTCGCTTTCGCAATACAGCGCGCGCAGTCACGCGCCTCGATAGGTCCGAGTGCCGATTCTCAGCAGCGGCTCGTCACGAACCCAAGGTTCAAATAATATGATACCATTTATGCGCGGCATTGTCAAGTTTTTTGCAATTCGCGACGCTACTCCTCCGTTAGCATCTTAGCGATGTCTTCTGGCAACCGCACGCCAAAATCCCGTTCAAATTCCGGCACGCTGCCGAACTCGCGCCGGAACTTGGCGGCGATATCCAACTTCTTCCTCCCTGCGGTTGCGAAATCAGCGCGTGCGTTCTCCCACTGCTGCAAGCGCAGCCAGACGATACCGCGGTGATAGTAGGTATGCCGCGGAAGGGAATCAAGTTTTATTGACTGGCTCAAGTCGTGAATGGCCAGGTCAAGGCTGCCTTTATTCACGTAAACTTGCGCGCGCCCATAATAGGCACTTGCCTGCGTAGCGGCACTCGTTGTCAGCTCCATCACCTTGTTAAAGTCGGCAATGGCTCTATCGTATTCGCCTTTGCTACCGTAAACTCGGCCGCGCTCCTGATAGGTGCTGATATAATCGGGTTTGAGCGTTATCGCCTTGCTAAAGTCTCTGATGGCCAGGTCAAGGTCGCCCTTGTCCTCGTAAGCCAGCCCGCGATTAATATAGACCCAGCGAAAATCCGGGAAGAGTTCTAGTGCCTTATTAAAGTCCTCAATGGCTCGGACATACTCGCCTTTCTGGTAATAAGCCAGCCCGCGATAGACATAGGCTCTAGTGAGCGTCTCCTTATCACTCGGACTGAGCGATGTGACTTTATCAGTAACTTTCATTTTTGTTCACCTTCGTTGTAGGCATCAATTGCCCCATCGTAAGCCGCAATTGCCTCATCGGGTTGACTTTCTTCGCTTCCCTCAAACCCGTGGTCCAACTCTCTACGTCGATCTGGTTCAACAGGTTTATCATAGGCACGCAAGCGCGCGAAACCATCAAAGTCTGGGAACAGCATCGCTTCTCTGATACCCGCTGCCTTCTCTAAAGAAGTCAAGATGGATTTCTTGCTGTTTCCTCGGATAACGCATTCTGCCGCCGCTTCAATGTTGTCACCCCCGAAAAGGAAGACGGATTGCTGCGCGAGGATGCGGCTGTTCTGCTGTTTGGGCTGCCATTGATACAGCGGATATCTCCCGCGTTCATCCTCTATGAAAAAGCAATTGATGTCATCGTCTAGCAATTCCGGCGTAATCTTTTTGAAGCGGAGCAGATTATCACTGCGCACTGCGTAGACTTTCCCGTTTGTTTCACCTTTCTCGCAGGCGAACCAAAGCGCAACCTGGGCACTACGCGTGAAATCTATCAAGCAGGTGGCCGCGCCGAAATGCTGCAGTTCCGCTAGTAACTCCAAATCGGCGAGTTGCTGTCCCTCTTTCACGTTGTGTCCGCGGAGGCGCGCATCCCGGAGATACTCCTCGTTGATTCTGAGCAGCGTCGCCGGATTTCTTTTCGCTTGTGGCAGGCGGAGATAGGCAGAAGGAACTATCTCGTAGGTTTCATTGGGAACACCCCGAAACAGATATTGTCCAGGCTCCAATTCTTCTATCCATGCGATAAACGCCGCGAGGTCTGTTATTTCTGTTGCCACTTACCAGCCCTTCCATTTGGAAATTGTTTTCTCTATTGCATCGGCACCGCCGCGCGCCTTGCACAATAGTGAACGCCATTGGCGGAATGCATCGAGACCAGGAGGTCTCTCCTACGCGCGCCTTGCGAAATAGTGAATGCCATTCACGTGACATTATACCCTATCCAAACAGAATTGTCAAGTTTTTGCAATAAGGAATCCCGCAAATCCTGATGCAGAACAGCCAAGGCATCGCCTCGTCAATAAAAATTTGCAATTTTGTCCGAAATGTGGTATAATATCCTATAAGGAGCATACGTTTTATGAATATCCACGAATACCAAGCAAAAGAAATCCTTGAAACCTACGGTGTCAGCATGCCAGCCGGCGGTGTCGCCGAGACACCTGCCGAAGCAGAAGCAGTCGCACGGGAACTCAGTTGTGCGCAATTCGTCGTGAAAGCGCAGATTCATGCCGGGGGACGCGGAAAGGGCGGCGGCATTAAACTGGCTAAAACACCCGCCGAAGTCCGACAACAAGCAGAAAATATCCTCGGCATGCAACTCGTCACGCCACAGACGGGACCGGAAGGGAAACTCGTCCGGAAGGTGCTTGTCACCGAAGCGGTGCAGTTAGAAAAAGAGTTCTACCTCGCCATTCTCGTTGATAGAGAGACTTCGCAACTCGCCTTAATCGGGTGCGCCGAAGGGGGCATCAACATTGAAGAAGTCGCGGCGCAGACACCGGAAAAGATTATCCGAGTCCAGCTCGAGCCAGCGTTCGGTATAACGCCGTTTCAAGCGCGGCAGTTTGCGTATCAATTCATCACCGATGAAGCATATCGCTCGCTTATTCCGAAAACGACAGAACTCATCTTGTCACTCTACAACGCCTTCACCGCTGGCGATTGCTCGTTAGTGGAAATTAACCCGCTGGCGATTGTGAAAACGGACGATGGACTGGACATCGCTGCTGTTGATGCCAAGGTAAATCTTGACGACAACGCGCTGTGGCGGCACCCCGAACTCGCTGCGATGCGCGACCCGCACGAAGAAGACGCACGCGAATTGGAGGCAAGCGAATCCGGCCTCAGCTACATCCGGCTTGACGGCAACATCGGATGCATGGTGAACGGCGCGGGGCTCGCAATGGCGACGATGGACATTATCAAACAGCACGGCGGGGAACCGGCGAATTTTTTGGATGTCGGCGGCGGTGCTTCAACCGAAGCGGTCGCGCACGCCTTCCGACTCATCCTCGCCGATGAGAACGTCAAGGCGGTGCTCGTCAACATTTTCGGCGGCATCATGAAATGCGACACGATTGCGAACGGCATCGTTGAAGCAGCCAAGCAGGTTTCACTCAACGTGCCGTTGGTGGTGCGGCTGGAAGGCACAAACGTGGAACTCGGAAAACAGATTATCGCCGATTCCGCGCTGAACGTTCAATCAGCAGATGGGCTTTCGGATGCGGCGCAATTGGCGGTGGCGGCGGCGAATGCAATGTAAATGAGAAGGGGCATCGAGACCAGGAGGTCTATCCTACCGCACCCTCTGGGTAGGAGGGACATCCTTGTCCCGATATGGGGATTGCATCGAGACCGGGAGGTTTCACCTACGGTATTGCATCGAGACCAGGAGGTCTCTCCTACTGCACCCTCTGGGTAGGAGGGACATCCTTGTCCCGATATGGGGATTGCATCGAGACCAGGAGGTCTCTCCTACCGGAGAAGGGGCAGCGAGACCAGGAGGTCTCTCCTACTGGGGAATTGGGACAGGCATCATCATGGATAAACTGGGATTAAGCGATTTAGATGTTTCAGGGAAGCGAGTACTGGTGCGCGTGGATTTCAATGTGCCGATGCAAGACGGCCGCATCACCGATGAAACGCGTATCACATCCGCTTTGCCGACGCTCATGGAGCTCATCAATCGGGATGCGAAAGTTATCCTCGTGACACACATGGGCAGGCCAGCGGGGAGAACGCCGAAATTTTCCACGGCCCCCATCGCCGATGCCCTCAGCAAACGGCTCGGCCGGCGCGTGGCGCACGTTGGCGATTGCATCGGTGAAGCGGTGAAAAATGCTGTCGCATCACTACAAACAGGCGATGTCCTGCTCCTTGAGAACATCCGTTTCTATGCGGAAGAGACAGCCAACGATGCCGAGTTTGCGCGCGAACTTGCCGCCTATGCAGACGTTTACGTCAACGATGCGTTCGGAACGGCGCACCGCGCACATGCCTCAACAGAAGGTGTAACGCATTATCTGAACCCGTGTGCCGCCGGACTCTTGATGGCGCGCGAGATTTATTATCTCAGCACAACCTTCGATAATCCGGAACGGCCTTATGTCGCTATCCTCGGTGGCGCGAAGATATCGGACAAAATTACGCTGATTGAGAATTTGCTAGGAAACGTGGATAGCCTGCTGATTGGCGGCGGCATGGCCTATACGTTCTTCGCGGCGATGGGACTGCCGGTCGGCGATTCGCTCGTCGAAACGGAGAAACTTGACGTCGCGAAATCGCTTATTGAACAAGACCGGTTTGCTAATACTGTCATCCTACCGCTAGACAACGTCGTCGGGCGCGCGTTTCACGCCGAAACCGAATCGCGGATTGCTTACAGCGGACATATCCCCGACGGATGGCAAGGCATGGATATCGGTTCACAGACAGTTGACGCATTCGGTGAAGCGATAGCCGCCGCCAAAACGGTAGTCTGGAACGGACCGCTCGGTGTCTATGAATTTGAGCAGTTCGCGCAGGGCACGATTGCCATCGCCAAGCATATCGCCGCATCCAACGCAATGAGCATCATCGGCGGCGGTGACTGCGTCGCGGCGGTCCAACAGGCGGGTGTCGCCGATAAGATGACGCATATCTCCACCGGCGGTGGTGCATCTCTGGAGTTTTTGGAAGGTAAACCGCTACCCGGTATCGCCGCGTTAACTGATAAATAATTGAGGGGGTTTCATAACTCCGTTTCGGTATTTATCTTCCCTTGGGGGACAGGCGAATACCGATCGAAAAGCGAGCGGAGGGTGCCGCGCATCGGGCCCCCTCTGTAGTTCGGGAGCGCCCGCTCCCGAACGGTTCAGGATCAGGCGATCCTGAACTACAGAGGTGATGCGTTCTGACACCGAACGCTTTGTGAAAATAAAAAAATGTTTGACAAAATTATTCCTCGTAGTGAAGACTACGCCAAATGGTATACCCAAGTCATCAGGCAAGCGGAGATGGCGGATTACGCGCCCGTGCGCGGATGCATGGTAGTGCGTCCCTACGGCTTCGCGCTCTGGGAGAACGTCAAAGCGCAATTGGATGCGCGGTTTAAAGCGACCGGACACCAAAACGCCGCGTTCCCCCTTTTCATTCCAATGAGCTTCATCGAAAAAGAGGCCGAGCATGTGGAGGGTTTCAAACCCGAACTTGCTGTTGTGACGCACGGCGGCGGCAAAAAGTTAGAAGAACCGCTTGTCGTTCGTCCCACCTCGGAGACTATCATCGGCTATATGTATAGCCAATGGATCCAGTCCTACCGCGACCTGCCGGTGCTTATCAACCAGTGGGCAAACGTGGTGCGGTGGGAGTTGCGTCCCCGTCTTTTCCTCCGGACGATGGAATTTTTCTGGCAGGAAGGCCATACGGCGCACGCCACACACGCCGAAGCGGAAGAGGAAACCCTCCGCATTCTTGACATCTACACTGACTTCGCGGTGAACGAAGCCGCGATTCCTGTCATCCCCGGTCGGAAAAGCGACAGCGAAAAGTTTCCCGGCGCGCTGACTTCCTATACCATTGAGGCGATGATGGGTGACAAACGCGCGCTCCAAGCCGGCACCTCGCACGACCTGGGGCAAAACTTCGCGAAAGCGTTTGACATTCAATATCTGGATGCAAACCAGAAACAGCAGCACTGCTGGACGACCAGTTGGGGAGTCAGCACTCGCATGATAGGCGCGATAATCATGGCGCACGGCGATGACCAGGGGTTAGTGCTTCCCCCGCGCCTCGCACCGACGCAACTCGTCATCGTCCCAATTACGCCGAAGAACCGGGAAGACGACAAGCAGGCAGTCATGGATGCGGTTGCCAAGATATGTGAAACGTTAGACGGCGTTCGGTATCACGTTGACGATAGGCACGACTACTCAGTCGGCTGGCGATTCAACGAGTGGGAACTCAAAGGCGTGCCGCTGCGCATCGAGATTGGCCCCCGGGACTTGGCGAAAAATCAGGTCGTCCTCGCGCGGCGCGATATCCCCGGCCGCGATGGCAAGACCTTCGTCTCGATTGCCAACGTTGCTGACGAGGTAAAGCAGATGCTTGACACGATTCAAGCCGAGATGCTGAAACGGGCGACAGAATTCCGCGATGCGAACACCTTTGAACCTCTGTCTTATGAAGCGTTTCAGGAGGTTGTCGAGGAAGGATTCGCGCGCGCGCGGTGGTGCAGCAACGAAACTTGCGAAGACAAGGTAAAAGAGGAGACGCAGGCTACCGTCCGATGCATCCCGCTTGAGCAACCCGATGGCGCGGGGAGCTGCATCGTCTGTGGTTCAGTTGCAGAGGAGATGGCAGTTTTCGCGCGGGCGTATTGATCAACATCTGAAACTCCCGGTATGCCCGCTTTGAAAGCGCGCATATCGGGTTCATCCAATCGAAAAATATGAGCATACTTGTTAACAAACACACAAAAGTCATCGTCCAAGGGATTACTGGCAGTTCCGGACGTTTTCATACCGAGCAGTGCGCCGCTTACGGCACCCAGATTGTCGCTGGTGCAGTGCCGGGCAGAGGCGGCACCGATGTCAACGGCATCCCGGTTTTTGATACCGTCGCGGAAGGCGTTGAAGCAACCGGTGCGGATACCTCCATGATTCTCGTTCCTGCGCGATTCGCCGCCGATTCGGTGATGGAAGCCGCCGCTGCTGGTGTCCACCAGATCGTCTGTATCTCCGAACACATCCCGGTTCTGGATATGGTGCGCGCGAAAGCGTTTCTGAAGAGGGTGAGCGATGTCAATCCCGCCATCATTCCGAACGGACCGCCGCGTCTCATCGGCCCGAACTGTCCGGGCATTATTACCCCAGACGAGTGCAAGATCGGCGTGATGCCGGCGTTCGCCTATAGTCCGGGCAACGTCGGCATTGTCTCCCGAAGCGGCACGTTGACTTACGAGGCGGCGTTCCAACTCAAGCAACTCGGCATCGGGCAATCCACCTGCGTCGGTATCGGCGGAGACCCGGTGATTGGCACGAACTTTGTCGATGTCCTTCGGCTTTTTGAAGCAGATGACGAAACACACGCCGTTGTGCTAATCGGCGAGATTGGCGGCGCGGCGGAAGAGACAGCGGCGGAATTCGTGAAGAACTCCATGACGAAGCCTGTCGTCGGTTTTATTGCGGGACAAACCGCGCCGCCCGGCAAACGGATGGGACATGCAGGCGCGATTATCTCCGGCGGCAAAGGCACTGCATCCGAGAAAATAGCATCCCTGGAAGCAGCTGGCATTGTCGTAGCGGAAAGCCTCGCGACTATCGGGCACACCGTCGCGAATGTTTTGACGTAGGTTGTCTGAACCTGACCCGTTCGGGTGCAGGCGCACCCGAACTACAGAACTAGCGTGCGCGCTTCCCTGTAGTTCAAGATCGCCTGATCTTGATCCGGTACCCGAACCATAGGGATCCCATTCGGGTGCAGGCGCACCCGAACTACAGAACTAGCGGGCGCGCCATCTGTAGGTCAGGATCGCCTGATCCTGACCTGGTCCCGAACTATAGGACTTCCGTTCGGGTGCAGGCGCACCCGAACTACAGAGCTAGAGGGCGTGCCATCTGTAGGTCAGGATCGCCTGATCCTGACCTGGTTGTAATCAGGTGTGCATCGAGACCGGAAGAAATCGAGACCGGGAGGTCTCTCCTACAGGGACATCGATTGCATCAAGACTGGAGCGAAACTTTAAGAGGAAAAAATGATGAAGACCCTGCAAGTCCCAGAGTTCTCGACGTATGAGGAGGAAGCAACTTTTTGGGACAACCTTGACACCGCCGATTTCATGGAGGATGATGGACAGTGGTTCCGCTTTGAGACAGCGCACAAGCGCGCGATTCGGATTGCGATTTTACCAGAAATCGCCGAAGAACTCTGGCAAAAAGCGCAAGCCCAAGACGTATCCATTGAAACCTTGGTGAATGTCCTTTTGATTGACTCCCTTAGGGAATCCAAACCCCCAGGTTAACGACGCGGCGATGCACGTTTAGGGGCTCACTTTGGCAGCGCGCCAACGCGGTTCCCTCTCAAAAAATGGAGAGATCCGGTGAAAAAAGACATCCGTTACCTACAGACGAAAAAACAGCGGCGTGAACCGATTACGGTGCTGACCTGCTACGATTATCCTACCGCTTGCCTGCAAGAGAAAGCCGGGATTGACATCATCTTCGTCGGCGACAGTGTCGGCACGAACGTCCTCGGCTACCAAAGCGAGACAGAGGTGACGATGGCGGATATGCTCCATCATCTGAAAGCGGTGCGCCGTGGCGTGACAGATGCCTATCTCCTCGTCGATCTGCCTTTTGCCGCGGCGCGGCAGCCAGCACAAGCAGTCTCAAATGCGAACCTTTTTGTATCGCACGGCGCAGATGGCGTGAAGTTGGAGGGAGGCGTTGAAAAAGTGCCGATTATCGCCGCCTTAACCGAAGCCGGCATTGAGTCATGCGCGCACATCGGGCACAATCCGCAAATCCATGGCACGAAAGCCGCCACGCACGGAAAAACAGTCGCGAAGGCGAAGCAACTCATTGAAACCGCTGTCGCGCTCACCGAAGCTGGCGCGCAGTGCATCGTGCTAGAAAAGGTCACCGAAGAGGTAAGTCAACTCATCACCGAAAGTGTCTCTATCCCAACCATCGGCATCGGCGCGGGGCGGTTTTGTGACGGACAGGTGCTGGTTATCAACGATGTTTTGGGGATGGGACCTGCCTTCAAGCATGCCAAACGGTATCAAGAGTCTGGTAGTCTGACGTTTGAAGCGATTTGCCGATATAAGCAAGAGGTTGAAGGTGGCGATTTTCCTACTGATGCCAATGCCGCGCATATCGCGCCTGATAAATTGGAGAGGGTTCGGAAGTGGTTGCAGTTGAGGCACTCGTCCGTTTCACATCAAACGCCTCCAGAGAAAACATAAATGGAATTTCAAATTGACGAAACCCGTAAGCAGATTGCCATCTTTTTGCCGATGACGACTCCGACAGGGAAAGCCCGGGTCAAACGTCCGATTTCGGGGCAGCAGCCCGAACCCGTCGCAACTCGGCAGAAAACGGTTGAACCCGATGACTATATTGAATGGCAAATCGCTTATGAAACTAGCGACCCTGATGAACCTTCTGCCTTAGCGAAAGTGCAGTCTTCAAAGGGGTGGAGAACCACCGAGATACTGGCGGCAATCGCCGTGGTGAGGCGAGTTGTGTTCTGTCCACTGTCTGGAGCCCTGCAGTAGTGGAAACCTTTCGTCTCCGCAAGAAAAATGAAACCAAATCCGAAACAGAAACGTTCTAAAATAACAGTGGGAGAACGTCACATCCGCCGTCTTTACCCAAACTATCTTTACCCTGAACTCGCCGAGGGCGCGGCAGCCCATGGCATAACCGAGAAGGAGACACTATGCACTTCAATCTGTTTGAACCAAAGGTTCTGAAACTCCACGAGGTTGTGGAAAATCCACACTTTGAAATCCCAACATTCCAACGCGATGTCGTCTGGACACCAAAACAGATGGTAACGCTTATTGACTCTGTCTATCGCGGTATCCCTATCAACTCCCTCTATATATGGAATTGTGAAGGTATCTGGACAAAAGACGGAACCGAATCCGATGCGGATACGCAGCTTGTCATTGATGGACAACAGCGTCTTACCGCCTTGAAAGCGGTGCTACTCGGCGAGCCATACTACAACCGCAACGGGAGACTGCAAAACATCAAGGTTGCCTTTCACCCGATTGAGGGGACGTTCCGCAAGGTGGATAACAGATTCCGCCCCAACGACAAACACGTTCCAAATCTCGCGACGTTTTATGCAAACCCCGAGGCCGAAACAAAAAAATACGAGAACCGCAATGAACGTAAACTGACTGCCGAAGAAAAAGAGACCGTGGCAGCAAATCTGAAAAGTCTCCAGGCGATCAAAACATTGCCTGTCGCTGTCTACCAGATTTCCAGCACGGCCACTCTGGAGCAGGTTTACCTGTGCTTTGAGCGCACTAACACCGGTGGCACTAAAGTCAGTAAAGCGGACTTGTGCATGGCATGGTTGGAAGTCTACCGACCGCTGCTGGCAGAAGGAATCACCTTTTTCAGTCAAGGGATTCAACCCCAAATGGGGTATAACACACCGAACACAAGTCGCAAATTCGACAAAAGCAAGTTTGCAAAAGCAACCCAATGGATTCGTTCGGTAAATGGTCAGTCCTTCTGCTACCGGCCCGAAGCCGGACACGTTGCCGGCTTGCTCTTCAACATCCTCCAAGATGGGAAAAGGTTCAACTTGGGGACTATCGCCAGACAGCTGCTGAGCGACACAGGAAACGCTTCATCTCAAAATAAGAATCAGGCGCGCGTGGACAGCGCATTCCTTGAAATCGTCAACCAGGAGAATTTCAACCGATTCAACCAAATTATCGGCCAATTTCCGGATATCAACCCCACCGATAAGGGGTATGCATATTGGTTATTCCTCCGCTGCCGACGAGAGTCCAGCCAAAAGGGATATACCGGCGAAAAGATAGCGAGGCTGCTTCAACGGTGGTATCTCTTGCAACTCTTGAGCAGCATAAGCGCCACCGGCCCTGTCGCCTTCAGCAGATACCTACCCGGGTTTGCGCAAGCCGGCGGCCTGGAAGGCTATCTCCGAACACTGGATGTCGGTTTGCCAGAAAACTTCTGGACAGAGGGACTTCCTAACGAACTGAGGACGGGAGTCGCAAAGACAACCATCCCGAAAGTCGAGAGAGCCTGGGAGATGGTACAAATTCTAGAAGGGAGGAAAGCCCTCTTTGACGACGCAGTGCCAATCGAGAGACTCCAGTCAAACCGCCTGAGATCAAGACACCACCTCTACCCGCAGGATCTGCTGAAAAAAGAGGGCGTTCCTGAACCCAAGATAAACGCTATTGCCAACCGCGCGATAACCACCAGAGAGGTGAACAGCAGCATCGGGAACAGAAAACTGCACCGATTCATTGAAGACGCGGAAGAAAGAGGCGTGCTTTGGAATGCGCAGGAGCATCTGGAGGCACACTGCATTCCGAACAGTGCAGGCACTCTGCCTTACGAGGAGTTCCTCGCCGAGCGAGCCCGGTTGATGGCAGCGCGTATCCAGAAAGTCTACGAAGCCTTAAAGCTGTAAACTTCCGCCGAGGGCGCGGCAGCCCACGGCATAACCGAGAAGGAGACAACATGGATCTCAACCCGTTTGAACTCAAGGTTCTGAAACTCCACGAGGTTGTGGAAAATCTACACTTTGAATTCCCAACATTCCAACGCGATTTTGTCTGGACTCGAAACCAGATGATAACGCTTATCGACTCTGTCTATCGCGGTATCCCCATCAACTCCCTCTACACGTGGAATTGCGAAGGGATTCCGATGAAAACAGGAACAGAATCTAATAAGAATATGCAGCTTGTCGTTGATGGACAACAGCGTATTACCTCCCTGAAAGCGATGCTACTCGGCAAGTCATACTATGACCGCACCGGGCGGAGGCAACGCATCGAGGTTGCCTTCCACCCGATTGAGGGAACGTTCCACAAGGTGGATAGCAAATTCCGCCCTAACGACAAACACGTTCCAAACCTCGCGACGTTCTATGCAAACCCCGAAGCCGAAACCACAGCATACCACACGCGGAATCAAGGGCAGCTGACAGATGAGGAAAAAGCACTCGTGGCAACGAATCTGGAACATCTCAAAACGATGAAGGATTTGCCCATCTTCGTCTATCAGATTTCTAACGAGACCACTCTCGACCAGGTTCACCTGTGCTTTGAGCGCTCTAATAGTGAGGGTAAGCAAGTCAGTCAAGGCGACTTATGTCTGGCATGGTTGTCGGCATACCAGCCACTGCTGGCAGAAGGAATCACCCTCTTCTGCCAAGGGATTCAGTTCGGGAAGCAAATCCCCAACCTCCTTGAAGAGAGTCCCCAATTTGAGGGAAGTCCATTCGCACAAGCCATCCGATGGATTGAGTTGGAAGACGACAGAGTCGTCGCCTACCAACCCGAAGCGAAAGAGGTTGCCGACTTGCTTTTCAACATCGTCCTAGATGGGAAAAAGTTTGACCTGGGGACTATCGCCAGACAGCTGCTGGGCGACACGGGAAACGCTGCGGCTCAAGGCGAGAATCAGACGCGCGTGGACAGTGCTTTCCGCGAAATCGTCAACAGCGAGAATTTCAACGAGTTCAACGACATTCTCGGCCAATTGCCGGGTATCAACCGCACCCAGAGCAATTACGCATATTGGTTGTTCCTCCGCTGCCGGCGAGAGTCCAGCCAAAAGAGATATACCGACGAAAAGATAGCGCGGCTGCTTCAGCAGTGGTATCTTTTGCAACTCTTGGGGAGCATGCGCGTTGGTGGTGCTGTCGCTTTCATCAGATACCTACAAGGTTTTGCACAAGCCGGCAGCCTGGAAGGCTATCTCCAAACCTTGGAGGCAGATTTGCCCGAAAACTTCTGGACAGAGCAACTCCCCGAAAAGTTGCAGAAACAAGCCAAAGGCGACACACTGAAGGTCGCGAGGGCATGGGAGACGGTGCAAATCCTAGCGGAGACGAAAGCCCTCTTTGACAACACCGTCTCCATCGCAGAACTGCACGCAAGAGGGCTGATATCAAGACACCACCTCTACCCGCGGAATCTGCTGAAAAAAGAGGGCGTTCCTGAACCCAAGATAAACGCCATCGCCAACAGCGCGATAACCACGAAAGAGGTGAGCAGCCGCATCGGGAACAGAAAACTGCACCGATTCATCGAAGACGCGGAAGATAAGGGCACGCTTGAGAATGCGCAGGAGCATCTGGAGGCACACTGCATTCCGAGCGGTGCGGGTACCCTGCCTTATGAGGAGTTCCTCGCCGCGCGAGCCCAGTTGATGGCGGCACATATCCGGAAGGTCTACGAAGACTTAAAACGGTAGCCATCCTCACTCTCAAGTCCCGCGATGGAGAATCGCGGGACTCGCGCTTTCTGAACTGTTCACACAGTCACGTATCTTCATCAACTAAAGTGAGGGTGTGTCATAACTCAATGCCTTCCCGGTAGGAGAGCCCTCCTGGTCTCGATGCAATAGGGCGGCGCGCCTACCGGGGCAGCGGCGGCAGAAAGCCCGCCCCTTCACCGTAGGGCGAGGGCCTGTCCCTCGCCATCAATCGCGCTACGGAAAAAACGTCTTTTGTTCTCTTCAGGTCCTTTAGGACCTAATGTCTATAGCCTGCGCGCCTGCGAAGAACACTAAGGTCCTTTAGGTCCTTAATAGACTTTGAAATGCAGCGTGGTTTTTTATTAAGGTCCTAATGGACCTTGACGTGGGCAGACACGTGCTGCTATAGACATTAAGTCCTAAAGGACCTAAGACAGCATCTTGACGATGGAGATCGCGGGGGCCTGTCCCCCGCGCTACGGTAACGGGAGGGTTTCTTGGGCGAAAAACGGCCCTTTCATCGTAGGGCGAGGGCCTGTCCCTCGCCAGCGTTCGATCGCCAGACCCCCTCCCCTCCGTAGGTTAAGAACACCTGCTCTTGACCCGTTTGTGATCAGGCGATCACAAACTACAGAGACGGAAACATACATCGTAACGATGGAGATCGCGGGGGACAGGCCCCCGCGCTACGAAAAAAAAAACGGTTATCAAACCATCGCGGGGGACAGGCCCCCGCGCTACGATGAAATAACGGTTCTCCAACCATCGCGGGGGAAACCCGCTCGGATGCGCGGATGGCATCCGAGGGCCCCCGCGCTACGGGAACATCGAGACCGGGACGGCGCGACGACAAGAAAAATCAAGACCAGGAGGGCTCTCCTACCCAGACATCACCAGAAAATTCCCCAACAACTCCTTACCCGCCAACGTCAGGATAGACTCCGGATGGAATTGCACCCCCCAAACTGGCAACGTCTTGTGCCGAAGACCCATGATTTCACCCTGATCCGTCCATGCCGTGACTTGCAAGCACTCCGGCAACGTCTCTCGCTTGACGATGAGCGAATGATACCGCGTCGCCTCAAACGGGTTATCTAAACCTTCAAATAACTCCGCGCCATCGTGCGCGACAGGGGAGGTTTTGCCGTGCATCAACCGATCCGCGCGGACCACTTCACCGCCGAAGACCTCGCCGATGCACTGATGCCCCAAGCAAACGCCTAAAATCGGAACTTTGCCCGCAAAATGACGGATGACATCGTTTGAAATGCCGGCTTCCGTCGGTGTGCAAGGACCCGGCGATATGACGACGCGCTCCGGTGCCAACGCATCCAACTGAGCCAACGTCACTTTTCGGCTCCGATGCACCTGCAACTCCGCGCCTAACTCGCCGAAATACTGCACGAGGTTATAGGTAAATGAATCGTAATTGTCAATCATCAAGACCACGGTTTTTTCTCCTTTTACGCAAATATAAACGGCGGTTCGCGCTACGACTCGTCAATCGCCTGCATGACGCGCAACGTCTCCGCCACCGCCGCAAGCACCTGCCGATATTGACGAATATCCGCATGCGTCAACGCCTCTCCCTTCCGATCGCGCAGCCACTTTTCGCAGGGTTGATACGCACCTATCTCAAACTCCCACACCGCCGATGGCACATCCGAGAAATACTGCGTCCGATTAATCCAGACATGTCCATCGCGGTATTGCACGCGCCCGACAACGCTATCGCCTTCACCCTCAAATCGCGATGTTGCACCCGGTATGTCACGCCTGCCGAGATGCGCGTCGATTAAGGTATGTCCAAACCCCGCGAGTTTTTGGAACTGCGTCTTATCCTCCGGCAAGGGGATACGCGGGAAGTCGTATTTCAAAAATTCAACATACCGTTCGCGATAGGCAGGACCATGCAAAACGGCATAGATATAAGCGAGGATGTCCTCTGGCGAAATCCCCTCCGGAAGTCCAAACGGCTTTATTTGCGGCAACGCCAATGTCTCTGAAAGTGCTTTGAGAAAAGCAGGGGTTAAATTGAGAGCACGTCCTGGGGGCAGCCCGAGTTGCTCTATATTTGTATAAAGGTAGAGCGGGAAAACGTGCGCGGGACCGCTCTTATTGGAAACGTATCCCTGGTCAGTGATGTTATCGGTTACCAAAGTGTGTTGCCATTTGGGCCCCTTGCTACCCCGACATACACAGAGCGCAAAGTTTCCCCCAGAACGCAGGTGCGCACTAATTGCCTGCCGAGGTCTGCAATGAAACCCGCGGTCCCTCGCCGTGTAATAGGTAAATCGCGTATCAAAGGGACGGTAGCGAATCGGAACAATGTGTTGTTCAGCTTCGGGATGGTTGCGGAGATCCTCCTGCGCAAGACGGATTTGCCAATCTCGCCGGTCTCTGCCTAAATTATATTTCTCCCGCGCTGCCTCTGCGGGGAGCGACACGAAATCGGTTACCGTTTGCCGAACAGCTTCTCGTGTCAAGTGGATAGTCAACTTATCCCGCGCAGTTACAATTCCAAGCGAACTTTCTTGAAAGATGTCGGTGACATGCCAGCCGTTCTCATATTCCGTACTGTCTTCGGTTTGCTGCGGCACGAAGAGATAGAAAGGTGCCCTGGGTTGAAGTTCCTGCCACTCGGTGCTTTGAACATCTATTTCTGACAACCTGCGATATTTCTCGGCGCGTTCACCCCAGACATCGGCGTAATAGACTTTAGCGGGATCTGGATTGTCACGTTCTTTGACACAGAGCAGAATGGACACGCCTTGCTGGATGTCAAAGACGTTTTCGTCGCTTTCTCCATCGGGGATGTCCTCGCCGACGCGGCTATTTCCGTGCAGGTTGAGGTGATAAATGGCATTGAAACTTTTCATCAAACTGCGCCGCATCCCCCGAAAAATCACGCCATCGAGAAACCCGCTATTGACAATATAACCGAGTGCTCCCTCGCCGTTTTTGTCAATGCGCCATTGTCCCCAGCGGATGAACTTGACGTAATCGCCTTGGAGCCCTTGATAGTTTCGTTCGCCGAGAGACTGCCCATCGATGGTTTTGTAGTCCTCAATGAGGCCCCCGATGAAATTCAGTCTGCCGCGCGCATCGCGGCTTGGATTCGCGGAGCTGCGCGGATACGGCGGATTCCCGACGATGACAAGAATCGGCAAATCTCTTTTCACGGAAACCGCCGCGTTCGCCTCATCGGTGAGGAATTCGGCGAAGATATGTCCCTCGCGTTCGACCGGTTCCTCCAGCGTATTCGTGAGGTAGATGTGAATGCGTTCGGTATCTGTCCCTGTCCACCCGTGCGCTTGCAGGAAGCGGCTCAGGTTCAGATGCGCAATCGTATAGGGCGCGACGAGCAATTCAAACCCGAAGAGTCGTTCAGCCAGGGAGGTGTTGACATACGGTGCCCACGCCGCAGAACCGTCTGTATCAATGACGTGCTGATGGATGTGGTGCAGCACTTCCATGAGGAAACCACCGGTGCCGGTGGCAGGATCGAGGATGAGTGTGTCCATATCGGCGAGGCCGTCGGGTTTTCGCAACGCCGTTTTGAGGAGTGCATCGACGGACCTAACGATGTAGGAGATAACGGGTTGCGGCGTATAATAGACCCCTCTGTCAACGCGTCGCCCCGGGTCATACGCTGCGAGGAATGTTTCGTAGAAATGAATCACCGGGTCTTCGGCGTGAGTGCGTGCGTCAAAGGCGGTGCGGAGCATGTCGGTGGAGACGCTGCGCAGGAGCGTGGCGATTTCGTCCAAAATCCACGTGACATTGTTGTTTTGCATCCGTCGCGAGGTGACTTGTTGGAAGAGCTCAATCAGGAACGGATTTGAGTTTGGCAGTGCCTCGGCGGCGGTGCTGCGCGAGAAGTGAGTTGCATTCGGGAGAGTGTATCGCGCCGCGAACATGCCGTAGGCGAGGGTTTGCGCATACATATCGGCGAAATCGGCGGGTGTCAGCGTTGAGAGGAGTTGTTCCTGAAACGCCTTGAACATGCGAAAGATGGTGCTTTCTTCGTCGGCGATGGCGGTTGCGATTTGGGTTTGAAGTTCGCGTGTGCGCCGTGCGAGGTGCATTGCGAGGACTTCGGGTGTTGTGATGTTCAGCGTGCCCGCGTTGAAAAATCGGTTGAGGAGGGTTTCCAGCGCGTGCATGTCTTCGGGTAGGCGGGACATCCCTGTCCCGATTTCTTCGGGTAGGCGGGACATCCCTGTCCCGAAATCGGCAAATCGAGACCGGGAGGTCTCTCCTACCGGGGAGAGGCGCGCCGTTGCGCGCAATTCGCCCTCGGTATACAGACGAAATTCAACGAAATTCGTAAGGATAAAATTATCCAGATTTTCGATGAACCGTGCATTCTGTTCGCGCGCGTGCCCGGTGAGCGCATTCAAGTCTGTGCCGAATTTCTCCGCTTCAATGTAGCCGATGGGGAGCAATCCATCGGTGGCAATGAAATCCGGTCTGCCGATGTCAAGTTGGCGCGGTTCGTGCGTCAATGTGATGGCATGTCCGAGGCAAACCGCGCTCTGTTCCAGGAATGCGCTCAGGTGTCGATGTAAGGAGAGTTCCTCGGTTGCGTTGGTATTGTTGCGCGTCTCTAGTAGTTCTCGCAGATAGTTGTTGCAGAGTTGTTGAAATTGCATATTTGTTTGGTTATCCGTTTTCACCGTAGCGATCGTTTTAGGCCCCGTAGCGCGGGGGCCTGTCCCTCGCGAGCGTCTCGGTTACCGTAGCGTGGGGGCCTGTCCCCCGCGATCGTTGCATGGCGAGGGACAGGCCCTCGCGCTACGGTAAAACAGGCCGTTCCGGTTACCGTAGCGCGGGGGCCTGTCCCCCGCGATCTCTCGCAGCCCCGAACGATGGCGAGGGACAGGCCCTCGCCCTACGGTAATATAAAGCGTTTTTTTTATCGGAGCGCGGGCGCGAACAGCCGGAAAGACATCCGCCGTTACGACGCATCCGATGACTTCTGCCGACTTAATTCAATCTGCAACTCCCGATAAGCCTCTCGGAGTTGCGCGAGTTCCTCTTCGGCTTGGGAGGCGCGTGCATCGGCTTGTTCTGCCTCAACCCTTTTTTCTTCGGCAGCTGCTTCTGCGCGCTGTCGTGCCTCGGCTTCGGCGCGCGCCACTGCTTCCACTTCTTGTGCGCGGGCTGCGGTTTCTTGCGCGCGGGCTTCGATGCGCTGACGTGCCAGAGTTTCCTGTGCGACGATTTCCTGCGCCTGTGCAGCTGCTTCCTCCGCTCGGCGTGCCGCTGCCTCGGCGAGATCTGCTACCGTCGCCGCTGCCTCTGCGCGTGCCTCCGCTTCGTCCATCGGTGTTTCCAGCCACCGCCCCGCAACCGGGTCATAGTAGCCGAATCCATCGCCGCGTGAACCAAGGAACAACCCCAACGTCTCCGCGTAAACCTTGCCATCTGGCTCCGGGCGAATGGGAACGTATTCAGTGTCGACGAGGCGAAAGCCCATCAACGGCATCGGTAAATACTTACCCTCCGAATCGAAAAGGAAGTATTCCCGAACACCAAGCACTTCCGCGTAGAGCGTTTTCTTCGGACCCAAATCGTTGGCGAACGTGCGCTGGCTCGAAAACTCTAGCACGAAATCTGGCGGCTTCCCTTCCTCCCAGATGCGATAGATGCGCCGCTGCTTCTTTTCGACACCGAAGGTGACAAAGATATCCGGTGCCACCGATTTCTTCGGGTCTTTCATAACGTAATACATGAGCATGTCGCCGGAGACGCAGACATCCGGCACGTCTTGAAAGCGCGCTTTAAGCGTCAGGATCGAGTCAATCATCAGGTCGCGATTCAGTTCGGTTTCAGCCATAGGTTGTCCATCCGATTCGGGGTATTCCGTATCGTCGTCAAATGCCAGCTCGTAAGGGAGCGGCGGCGGCGGTGCCTCGCGGTAAGCGGGGTATATCGCCGCGGTGTGTTGATTGGTTTGCGCTTTGGTTTGCATTTTAGTTTGCATTGTCGTTTCTCCTTCCTTTTCACGTAGGGCGGTGGGGAAACCTGTCCCTCGCCATGCGTTTTGGTGGCAGACTGCATCACCCCTGTAGGTCAGGATCGCCTGATCCTGAACCGTTCGGGAGCAGGCGCTCCCGAACTACAGAGGGGGGCTTGCCATCCCCCGGCATGGCGAGGGACAGGCCCTCGCCCTACGGTAAAACGGGCCGTTTTTTCACCGTAGCGCGGGAGTCTGTCCCCCGCGATCGTGGCATAGCGAGGGAAACCCGCTCGCATGCGCGGATGGCATCCGAGGGCCCAAGCCCTACGATGAAGGGGCTTTCTGCCGCCCTATTGCATCGAGACCAGGAGGTCTCTCCTACCGAGCCCCCGCGCATTTACCGGAAGGCAGGCAGATTACAGCAACAGCCCTTTCTCAGCCATCGCGATGGCACTGAGCAGCGCGCGCGCCTTGTTCTGCGTCTCATGATACTCGTTTTCGGGAACGGAATCCGCGACGACACCGCCGCCCGCCTGCACATAAGCAACGCCGTCTTTGATGACAGCCGTTCGGATAGTAATCGCCGTGTCCGCGCTGCCCGAAAAACTGAAGTAACCGACTGCGCCGCCGTAGGGTCCTCGCCGCGTCGGTTCTAATTCGTCAATGATTTCCATGGCGCGGATTTTCGGCGCGCCAGAGAGTGTCCCCGCCGGTAAGCACGAACGGATGACATCAAACGCCGACAGGTCTTCGCGCAGCTTGCCGATGACATGCGAGACAATGTGCATCACGTGCGAGAAGCGTTCAACTATCATCAGATCCGTGACTTCCACCGTGTGATAGTTACACACCCGCCCGAGGTCATTTCTACCCAGGTCAACGAGCATGACATGTTCGGCGCGTTCCTTCGGGTCCGCGAGGAGTTTCTGTTCTAATTCCCGGTCTTCCTCGGCGGTTTTGCCGCGCGGGAGAGTGCCGGCAATCGGGCGCGTCTGGACAAGTCCGTCCTCCACCCGCACCATCATCTCCGGCGATGCGCCGACAATATCAAAATCGCCAAACTTCAAATAATACATATAGGGCGACGGGTTGACAACGCGCAATGCCCGATAGACATCAAACCCATCAACGGAGACAGGACAACTAAATCGCTGTGAAGGCACAACTTGGATGATGTCGCCCGCGGCGATGTATTCTTTGGCGCGCCGTACTGCTTCTTCATAAGTCGGCTGCGTAAAATTCGATTCAATGCGCCGGTTGTGAGAGCCCTGCCCTCGTCCTATGGGCTTCGGTTCGTTTGCGAGGGGAGCGGCTTTGAGTTTTTCAACAATCGCGCCAATCCGTTCGATCGCCGTGGCGTAGGCGGCATCTATATCGCCATCGATGCGCGCGTTCGCCACAACCTTAATCTGATGGTTCACGTGATCGAACACCAGCAAGGTTTCGGCAAGCATGAAAAAACAGTCGGGCAGCGCGAGTTCGTCTTCTGTCTCATCGGGGAGTTCTTCGACGAAGCGCACCATGTCGTAACTCAGATAGCCTACCGCGCCGCCGTGGAATTGCGGTAACCCGTCTACCTGCACCGGGCGGTAGCGATGCATCACGTCTTCCAATGCTTGCAACGGGTCCTCGCATGTCAGCGTGGTCTTCTCGCCTTTTGCGAGATAATCAAGCGTCACCTGATGCCCTTTGCTATGGAAAAGCAGGGATGGCTGACTTCCCAAAAAGGAGTAGCGCGCGAGGGTTTCGCCGCCCTCAACGCTCTCCAAGAGGAACGCGAAATTATCGGGCATTAATTTGTAAAAAGCGGACACCGGTGTCTCCATATCAGCCAAAATGGGGCGATATACCGGGACCGTGTTTCCGAATTTCGCCTTCTCGCGAAATTCTTCCAAGGTCGGATAATACATGTTTTTGTTGTTCCTAGCGGTAGTTTGACAGTTTCTGAGGTTTTAACGTTTTTTCCCCAGGTCGCATTGACGTTGTCAATGCTTACGTTACTGCAACTATCGCTTATTATTGAAAGGGCGGATGTCTCTATCTGCCTTGAGGCGCGCTTTGAAAGCGCGCCTACTAATCCTGCCCTAATACACTGATTCTGCGTCAAAAACCTTCTCGCCTACCACACGCGTGGATTCGCCATCGGGGGAGACTTCCCGAAAGAAGCAGGAGCGATAGCCGGCGTGGCACGCTGCGACTTTCTGCTCAACCTTGATAAGCAGGGCATCGCCATCGCAATCAACAGCGATAGATTTGACGTGCTGCGTATGCCCGGAAGTCTCCCCCTTTATCCAGAGTTTCTGGCGGGAGCGGCTCCAGAAGCAGACGCGGCCCGTGTTGAAGGTCGCGGTGATTGCCTCAGCGTTCATATATCCGAGCATCAACACTTGGTTATTTGTTTCGTCCTGAATGATGGCCGCGACGAGTCCATCGCGGTCGAATTTGATTTCTGATAAGATTTGCATTTTTTTATTTCCGCGCTTAATATTGCGCGGCCTGTAGAGTAATGATAGCATGGCGAGGGACAAGCCCCTGCCCTACGGTGAGGAACAGCATTCTTTTTCGTAGCGCGGGGGCCTGTCCCCCGCGATCGTGGCACGGCGAGGGACAGGCCCTCGCCCTACGATAGGGACGGCTTTTTTCCTCGTAGCGCGGGGGGCCTGTCCCCTGCGATCGTGGCCCTACGGTGAGGGACGGCATTTTTTTCGTAGCGCGGGGGCCTGTCCCCCGCGATCGTGGCATGGCGAGGGACAGGCCCTCGCCCTACGGTGAGTGACGGCATTTTTTTTCGTAGCGCGGGGGCCTGTCCCCCGCGATCGTGGCCTACGGGAGGAACAGCATTCTTCCACTTAACGACACGCCAGCAATTTTACACAGACAGGCATCGGCACTTCGGTGACGTGTCCCGTCGCGTTGAGCGCGCCGGTTTCGGTATCAATCGCAAACGTGACAATCGTATCCGTTTGTTGATTCGCGGCGAAGAGGAACGTGCCTTCCGGATTCAAACCGAAATTGCGCGGCGTTTTCCCCTGCGTCGATTCATAACCGATAGAGGTGAGCAATCCGGTCTCCTCGTCGATTCCGCAGATGGCGATGCTATCGTGTCCACGGTTCGAGCCGTAGAGGAATTTCCCGTTGGGATGCACATGCACATCGGCGCAGTGACTCGTCCCATCAAAATCCGCTGGCAGCGTGGAGAGCGTCTGAAACTCGGTCAGCGTGCCAGCCTCACCGTCGTAGGCAAACGCCGTGAAGGTAGAGTCTAACTCGTTGATTACATAGGCGAATTTGCCGTTCGGATGGAAATCGAAGTGGCGCGGTCCTGCGCCCGGATGCACGCGCACCCACGGTTGCGCATTCGGCGTTAACGTGCCGTTTTCGGCATCAAGGCGATAAATCAAGATTTTATCCAGCCCGAGGTCTGGCGAAAAGGCGTAACGGTTGCCCGGGTCGATCATAATCGCGTGCGCGTGCGGCTCCATCTGCCGCTGCGGATTGATGCTGGAACCTTGATGCTGAACGAAATCGGATGCCTCACCAAGTCTGCCATCGGATTCTATCGGAAAAGCGACAACGCTGCCGCCACCGTAATTCGCGATAAGCAGGAATTTCCCGGTTGCATCGACGCTCAGGTGACACGGCGCGCCGCCTCCGGTCGCGCGTTTATTGAGGAAACTAATCTCCCCGGTGTCCTGATGGATGTAAAACGCCGTGACGGAACCGCTCGGCTTGCCTTCGTATTCGTTGAGTTCGTTGACAGCGTAGAGATACTTGCCGCTTGGGTGAATCTCCACGAACGAGGGATGTTCAACGCCGCTCGCCTTGCTGGAATACTCCAACGCGCCTGTCGCGCCATCAAGGCGATAGACGTAGATGCCCTCGCTGTCGCTGTGTGTATAAGTGCCAACATAAACGAAATAGTCTTGACTCGTTTGTTGCGCCATCTTTCATCTCCTTTTTCTGTATTTCGCATGCTTCGGGATATGACAATTCTTCTGTGCTTAGTGCAGCCTACCTGTAATTTAAGGATACCATAAAATTTGTGGAATGTCAAGGGAAGATTCGGATTCCAAAAACGCATAAAAACGCGTCCCCAATACCGTCCCTAACACCATTCCCAACACCATCTCCCATACCGTCCCCAACACCACCCCTCACACCGTAGGGCGAGGGCCTGTCCCTCGCCAGGCACCGGTCTGAGCCGCAAACATCCGGAGTCTCTGGGCTGCGGGCGTTTTCCGTTTCGGTTGCGAGATCGCGGGGGACAGGCCCCCGCGCTACGGGTATCAAGGCGGTTTCCCCTTCACCGAAGGGCGAGGGCCTGTCCCTCGCCAGGCACCGGGCTGAGCCGCAAACATCCGTGGGCTCTGGGCTGCGGGCGTTTTCCGTTTCGGTCGAGCGATCGCGGGGGACAGGCCCCCGCGCTACGGGTGTCAAGGCCGTTTCCCCTTCACCGAAGGGCGAGGGCCTGTCCCTCGCCATGCCTCGGAATTACAGGGGGCCTGTCCGGCAATCGTTCCCTTTCCTGATATGAACATCAAGACCGGGAGAACTCGCCTACGGACAGCCGGTGGTTTTTTATACGACATCAACCGTAATCGCGCGCTCAGCACTCTCCTGATAACCGATCCGAACCGCCTTCGCGCGGACCGCCGTTTGCCCTTTCGGGATACGCAGCGGTTCTGTGTATAACCGCCAACGCGCATCGTCCCCTGAATCTGTCGTCCAAGCGATAGACGCACCGTGCGTAGCACAGTGAAGTTGCAGAAGCAACGGTGCCTCCCATTGTCCACCCGATTCGGAGACTTCGGTGCCAGGGTTCGCCGCACTGATTGGAATGAAAATCGGTGCCGCGGTTTTCGGTTGTTCGCCGTTCGGGTACCACCTCGCGAGCATCTGTTCTTCAGGGATGTCTCCCATGTCGCCGAAATCGGATTGCCATTGCGCCAGCGCGCCGCGCATCCGTTCCAGCACATCAACGTGCGCCGCATCCGATGCCAAGTTGTTGAGTTCATACCGGTCGTTCGCAACATCGTAGAGCTCCTCAGCCGGGCGCGGATATTGGAACATCACCGCCGCATCGCCTTCTAATTCTCCCGCCGCATGGAGCCGCCACATCTCCTGCATGATAGGATGCCGATTGCGATACGGAATCCAGAGCAGATACGGCTTTTCGGGGTAATAATTCCTGATGTATTTATACCGTTTATCGCGCACGGCGCGCACCATGTCGTAAGACTCATCATACCGGTCGCGGGTGGCGAAGATATACTCCCGTTCCCTCGCGTGCAGACCCAGGAAGGGTTGTCCCTGCAGATGTTGCGGTGCCTCCACGCCACACAACGATAACACCGTCGGACCCAGGTCGATGAGACTCACCAATTGTTCCCTGACGCTGTCCGGCGGCAATTCACCGGGCCAGCGCACAATCAGCGGAATCCGAATGCCGGCATCATAGGGCCACCGTTTGCCGCGCGGGAGTCCCTCACCGTGGTCACTCCAGAGAAAGACGATGGTATTCTCGGCGAGGTCATCTTCTTCCAACTGAGCCAAGAGTTCCCCGACGCGCGCATCGGCGGTGGCGAGGTTATCGTAGTGGCGCGCCAATGCCTCACGCGATTTCGGTGTATCCGGCAGATAAGGCGGCAATTGCACGTCGTCAGGATTTGTCGTCAACGGACGGCCGTTTTCGCGCTCCCACATCCCACTTTCGTGCGTGACGGTAGGGTTGAAAACCGAAAAGAACGGCTGTCCCTCTTCCCGATTCCGCCAATGCCCGGTGTTGCTACAGTCATCCCATGCTGTGCTTGGCGGCGTGAACTGATAATCGGTCTTGCTATTGTTCGTGCAATAATAGCCTGCGCCGCGGAGATATTCCGTGAACGTCTTGACATAAGGCGGCGGCACAGCGGAATACGGTGTCGGCATGTCGGGCGTATGCTGGTTCGTGTGCGCTGTCCGCATGTGATGCGTGCCGATGGAGGTCTGGTACATACCGGTGATAATCGCCGAGCGGCTGGGCGCGCAGACACCGGCGGTGGAGAACGCGTTCGGGAATCGGCATCCGCCTGCGGCAAGCCGGTCGATATTCGGTGTCCGCGCGACCGGGTCACCGTAGCAACCGAAGCGCGGGGTTGTATCTTCTAACGAAATCCAAAGAATGTTCGGGCGATTTGGTGTGTTCATGGGTGCTTCCTGTTAAACATTTATGATAGTATACCCGAATTTCAAAGGAATGTCAATTTTTCTTCCAACCTAAAGTTTTGAAAAGGAAATTTACATTCCGCGCCGGCGGTTTTTTGTTTCCACTTGACAACTAACCCCACCTCACATAAAATGAGGGTAGGAGAGACTTCCTGGTCTCGATGCAATACCGTAGGAGAGACCTCCTGGTCTCGATTTCCGTAAGGCGAGGGCCTGTCCCTCGCCATCGTTCGCGCGCGTAAGGATCGCGGGGGACAGGCCCCCGCGCTACGGTAACGGGACATCTTCTTTACAGAACGGCACCCCCTCTCACCGTAGGGCGAGGGCCTGTCCCTCGCCATGTCTCGGCACCCCGAACGATCGCGGGGGACAGGCCCCCGCGCTACGGTGAAAAATACGCCGCCCCTTTACGTAGGGCGAGGGCCTGTCCCTCGCCGCCGGATCTTGACCCGTTCGGGATTAGGCGAGCCCGAACTACAGAGGTGGGCCCGATGCTTTTATGAAACACTCTCACATAAAATATCAACTGCAACACATCAGGAGAAACAGAATGCCAACCCTTACCGCCGCACAACTTACCCAAATTTGCCGGAACGTCTTCAGGAAATGGGACGTGTCAGCGGCAGAAGCCGAGATCGTTACCCAATCCATGGTGGACGCAAACCGCGTCGGACACGATTCACACGGTGTTATCCATCTGCCGAAATATGTGCGAGAATTGGAAGCCGGACTCATTCAACCGGGGGCACCGATTGAAATTGTGCAAGAATCCGCTTCAATCGCCGTGCTAGACGGGCATTGGGGATTCGGGCCTGTCATTGCGACGCGCGCCGTTGAAATCGCAATTCAGAAAGCGAAGCAAACGGATGTCAGCACCGTCGCGGTCTCGCGATGCAATGAGGTAGGTAGGTTAGGCGGATACGCCAGTCTTGCTGCGGATGCCGGGATGATCGGAGTGTTGATGGCGAATGACCACGGTGGCGGCACCTGCGTCGCACCGCACGGCGGCACCGAAGGCAGACTTTCTACTAATCCCATCGCCTGCGCTGTGCCGATTTGCGGTAAACAGCCGATTGTGCTGGATATGGCTACCAGCGTTGTCGCCTCTGGAAAGATGCGTCTCAAACAGCATCAAGGCGAGGCACTGCCGCCTGAATGGCGCGTGAATGCGGACAGCGAGGTTCTCGTGCCGTTCGGGGGTTACAAAGGTTTCGGGCTTAGCGTGATTGTGGACATTCTGGCGGGCGCGCTGACAGGGGCAGGGTGCAGCCGCAGTGAAGCCGCACGCGTCGGCAATGGGTTGTTTGTCATGGTGCTCAACATCGCCAGTTTTCGCGGTTTTCCCGGCTTCAGTGCGGAAATAGAACGGTTTATTGCGTATCTCAAATCGGAAAAGTGCGCGGATATTCGGGTGCCGGGTGAACGTGGGTTTCAAGAACAGCGCAAACGGGAACGGATGGGAATTCCGATAGACGCGGAAACGTGGCGGCAGATTCAGGAATTACGGTAAAAAAAACGCCGTCCCTTTACGTAGGGCGAGGGCCTGTCCCTCGCCATTGTCCGCGTATTCCAACGAGCGCGGGGGACAGGCCCCCGCGCTCGGTAGTTCCGTCATCATCGTAGGGCGAGGGCCTGTCCCTCGCCATGCCGCGCTAAGCGGAAGATCACGGGGGACAGGCCCCCGCGCTACGGTAAGCGAGACGCGTGTGGGTGCGGCGGCTTAACTTTGCCCGGCCGCACCGTTCCCCGCGCCATCGCTGGTGGCATCCAAAACCTTTTGGAAGTCGGCCACGGAATCGGCCAGGGCCGCCGCCTCAAATAACGCCTCCAGTCGTTGCGCGTTTTCAATCAAGGCCAACGCTGGCTTAAACGCACCCGCAACATCCGGCTGCAAACGCAATTCAAGCAACCTCAGGATGTCCTCGCGGCGTGTATCCCTGATGGCATGCCCCGCTAAGTGTTCAACAATCGGTGCTACGTCCATCGTTATCCTCCTTATCATCTCTAAAATCGTCGCAGTGTCGTAAATCGCACTGGCCAATGTCGCCAAGCTCCCTAACAAGTCCAACTTGTGCGGCACAGACAGCCCATCAACGGTTTCAATGCATCGCTGAAGCCACGCATCAGCAGAGACATCCGCCGCCGGCCGCATCAACGGCGTGAACGGCAACAAACCGGGCAGCTGCGCATCCAGAATCGCCTGCCCTTCCAAATCGGCCAAGCGGATAACTTCGTATTCTATCAACACCTGATGCCCGACAATCTCCTGAGCAAAGAAACCCACATCCTGCACACCGGCATCCGGCCGAAGATAAATCACATGCGAATACACATCCATCCGATACTTTTCTATCAACCGGATGATATACCCCGCCATTCGCAGGGCCATCGGCGGATCGAAACTATCTGTCGTCTGAATCTCAAAATGCACCAACACATCTGTCCCGCGCAGGTTGACTTTGATGAGCACATCCGCTTGGCGCATATCCACGGCGGGAAGTTCCGGGGTGATGAGTTCTACATCGGAGAACTCATCGGGGCGAATGCCTCGTAGGTTGAAGGCGAAGGCCACGAAGTCGCGTGGATGCTGCTGCATGACGCGTTTCGAGGCACTGTCAAAAGATACCATAAACCCTCCTTGAAAAATAGGGCGAGGGCCTGTCCCTCGCCACGCTGCGTTAATCGGAAGATCGCGGGGGACAGGCCCCCGCGCTACGGTGCAAAAAAACGCCGTCCCCTTCACGTAGGGCGAGGGCCTATTACCCCTGTAGGTCAGGATCGCCTGATCCTGACCCGTTCGGGAGCGGGCGCTCCCGAACTACAGAGGTGGCCCCGATGCCTGCCGGTAGGAGGGACATCCTTGTCCCGATAACCACATCAGCAAAACGCATCGAGACCAGGAGGTCTCTCCTACACGGATTTATGAAACACCCTCAGATTAATAGCAGCGGCTAAATAGCGGTTAACGACTCTCCTGTCTCCGGATGAAACAGATGCGCTTTGTCCATGTTGAAATGGACATTCAGCCGCGCATCGTGCTTCGGCACAGTGACACCATCGGATTGCACAATAAAATGGCTATCCCCCGCACGGAGATAGAGGAGGACATGGTTACCCAGCGGCTCCACTAACTCCACCTGCGTTGTCACAACATTCTTCGATGCGTCGCCGACCTGGATGTCCTCGGGCCGGATACCGAGCGTCACCGAATCATCTGAAAAATCTTGCAACTTTTCGCGAAGCCGGGGAGTCAACTGCACTTCAAACCCTTCAAATTGGAGCGTTTCGCGGTGCATGCGCGTCTCAATGAAATTCATCGGCGGTGTGCCGATAAAGCCGCCCACAAACTGGTTCGCCGGGTTATGATACAGCGTGCCCGGGTCGGCAA
This sequence comes from Candidatus Poribacteria bacterium, assembly GCA_965242965.1. GTDB lineage: Bacteria > Poribacteria > WGA-4E > WGA-4E > WGA-3G > AGPOR5. The sequence goes on from OZ251518.1 coordinate 2,153,136, forward strand.
TCTGCTGGATTTTCCCCTCGTTGAGGACAACAATCTGGTCCCCCATCGTCATCGCTTCAACCTGGTCATGCGTGACATAAACGATGGTGGCGTTGAGTCTGTCGTGCAGTCGGCTAATCTCCATCCGCATTTGCACGCGCAGTTTCGCATCGAGGTTACTCAGCGGTTCATCGAATAGAAACACCTTTGGATGTCGGACTATCGCGCGGCCGACAGCGACGCGCTGCCGTTCGCCGCCGGAGAGATGCTTCGGCTTCCGTGCTAACAGATGCGAGATGCTCAGGATATCCGCCGCCTCGCGCACTCGCTGTTCAATCTCCGCTTTCGGATACTTGCGCAGTTTCAACCCGAACGCCATGTTTTTATACACCGTCATGTGCGGATAGAGCGCGTAATTCTGGAAGACCATGGCGATATCCCTATCCTTCGGCGGCATGTCGTTGATGCGCTCGCCATCAATATAAATGTCGCCTGCGGTTATCTCTTCCAGCCCGGCGATCATCCGCAAAATCGTCGATTTGCCGCAGCCTGACGGGCCGACAAGCACGGTGAAGCACTCATCAGGAATTTGAAAATCTGCTTGTTCAACGGCGAGGACATCGCCATCGTAAATTTTGGTGACATCCTTTAAGGTGACGTGTGCCATCGTTTCTCCAAAAGTAGATATCAGCACGCCCTATAAAAGAGGACGTTATCGCGAAGCCGCTTCCTCTTTTTCCGCCGCCTGCTTCGCCGCGTTTTCTTTTACCAATTCGCCAACGGCAGTTTCAAGCGCGTGACCGCGGAGGTTCGATTTGCGGACAATGCCTTCGCCATCAATCAGGAAGGTTGTCGGAATCGCTCGGACGTTATACATGTTGGCGATTCTGCCATCGGCATCCAAATATTGCGGCCAGGCAATCTCCTCTTGCGCTATATACGCCTCAAGCGGCGGCTTACCCCTGTCTAGACTGATGCCGATAATCTCAAAATCCTTGTCGCGGTATTTCGCATACGTTTTTTTCACGTGCGGCATTTCGGTGCGACAGGGCCCGCACCACGTCGCCCAAAAATCGAGCAGGACGACTTGCCCCCGATAATCGGCTAACGAGAGCTTCTCGCCTTTCAGATTCTTTACCTCAAAATCCTTTGCCGGCTTTCCAACGAACGCGCTCGCCGGTGGGCCGAAAGGATTTGGCTCTTCGCCGTTTCGTTCGCTCTCGTCCAACGCAAGAATCTTCGCCGCAATCTTCGCTTGCGCGCGTGAGCCATACTTCGGATGGCTCACCAACTTCTCATAAGACTCATCCGCCTTGTCGTGCTTGCCGAGTTTGTCGTAAGCCAGACCCAATTCCAGCAGACTGCGCTCAGTGTAGCGCGCCGACGGATAGTCCTTAACGAGTTCCTCAAAGACAGCGATGCCTTCCTCCGGCCGTTCTAAACGTATTAAGGCGTTGCCGAGGCGATAGTAAACCTCGTCCACCCGTTTGTATTTCGGGTGTGCCTTGATAAACGCTCGCGATTTTTCTACCAGGTTCTCAAATGCCGCGGGCTCGCTGTTGTGCGTGAGCTTTTTCGCAATCGCCTTGATTTCCTGATATTGGTAACCTGCCTTCACCGATGCGGCATCGGCGAAACTCACACAAAAGACTAGCAGCATCAGGCTGGCACACACGAGGATGCGCGTTCTGTTTTGGGAGAACATGTCAGACCTCCTTGCACTGTTTTGTAGGCGGGACATCGCTGTCCCTATACCAACTCCATCGAAACCGGGAGGGCTCTCCTACCGAAAACAGGAGGGCTCTCCGACTGAAAATCCGAAGGTTCAAACGGCATTCCGATAGGAATACGCTAATAATAGCCGCATCTCTTCCACCTGCACGCGTTGCAGGAATTCGGCGACATCGGCATCTATCGCGCTTTCGGCGGCTTGACACCAGTCAATAAACTGAGATGCGTCCCACGCCGCGTTGTCGGCGATAGTTTGCCCGATACTGGCGAGCGCGGCTGAGGGCGCGGCTGTCTCGTTGTAAAGAGCGAGAGCGCGGTTGCGGACTTCAGGGAAAATGGCGTGCGTGCCGACGCGCCCGAACCAGTATTTCGCATTGCTGTAGTCCGGTTCACGGCGGTGCATGATACCGTGCCAATAACTGCCTGTCGCATTCGCAAGCCCCTGCGAGATATCATGCGATTCGTCTAACGCATCGTTCCAGAGGAGCAAGCCGCTTTTAATCGCATCGGCGAACGTGCTATCCTTCACATGCTGTTCCTCAAAAAGCGCGTCCGTGGATACCGCTTGGAGGGATTTGGTTAGATCCGCGCACGATTCCTGTTCCGGCACCAGCGGCGGTAGCGGGTTGCCCGTCTCTAATTTCTGAATAAAATCGGCAATCGCCGAAGTGTATGTTACACTCATCAAAAACTCCTTTGCGTTCAAAATCTCTCATTGCAAAGTAGTTTACCACTTTTTTTTGAATAAATCAAGATTTTTTGGGTTTTCTTATCCAAAAATTCAATTATTTTCGGTTAACATAAAAATAAAATTTGCAATTTAACGAAAAATATGCTATAATTAACACATATATCTTGTGTGCTTTGCGATGAAAATGCGAACAGCGTTCAAAAAAGCCATCATCGTGTTCATCGGTTTTATCGTCATCTTGGGCGGCGTGCTGCTCGGCGTTATCCGACAATACTCACAATACGGCTCGCTGCCAGAAACCATGCAGATGGTAGATTTTTCTGGGATACTGCTAGCCGTTTTGGGTGCGTGTTTGCTGAGCCTGATTAGCGTCGTGTTAACGTTTGTCCTCGCCCGCGCGTGGGCAAGCGAACAACCGCAGCTCGGTGAACGCATCGTCCGGCTCGCGCTCATCGTCAGCATCGCGTTCATCATCGTCTTCGGCGGATTAGCCGGCGGACTCATCGTTTTACGGACGTTGTGGACAATTGGATTTTTTTAATTTGCATTTTCGTCACAAATGTGGTATAATTAGACAATTGCGATTTCGGGCACAATCGCTGTGATAGCACGTGTCCGAACTAAAGTCTACACGCTTTGTCAATTAATCAATCAAAGCGTGCAAGCCTTAACTTGGGGGTGTGAAAAATACACTACAGAGGTAGACGCAACCAGAGAACGAGAGCGCGACAGAGCCGCTCGAATTATCAGATTCGGGCACGCGAGGTTCTGCTGATCGACCAGGACAACAAGCAGGTTGGCGTGATGCCGACGCGCGATGCGATGCAGCGCGCTGAAGAAGTCGGTTTGGATTTGGTAGAAGTTTCACCGAATGCAAAGCCGCCCGTTTGCAAGATCATGGATTACGGGAAGTATCAGTATGAACGGAACAAGCGCGCGCGGGAGGCACGAAAGAAACAGACGAAAGTGGTGCTGAAAGAGATGCAGTTCCGGCCGGATACTGCCGAGCATGACTACCAATTCAAGAAACGGCACATTGAGGATTTCTTGAAGCAAGGTTGGAAGGTGCGCGCTACTGTCCGGTTTAAGGGACGCGAGATGCTTCATACCGACCTGGGGAGAAATATGCTCATGCGGCTTCGGGATGATCTCGCGGAAATCGCCGAGGTGGAACAAAACCCACGGATGGAGACGCGCGTCATGTCGATGCTCCTCACGCCGAAGTCGTCCTAGTCTGCTGTATTGGTGCCAAGCGTTCGGCAATCGGCCAGCCGGTGCCGGACGCTGCGCGCTCATCTGAGAAGCAGGCCGAAAAGCAAGCCGAAAAGCGAAAGGATTTCTCATGCCGAAAATCAAAACCCATAAAGGCGCAGCGAAGCGTTTTAAATTCACGGCGAAGGGCAAAATCCGCCGCAAACGCGCGTATGCAGGACACTTGTTCATCAACAAGTCCGCCAAGCGCAAGCGTAGATTGCGACAAGCCACGCTCGTCGACTCAAGCAACGAAAAACGCTTGAAGCGTCTTATTCATAAGTGAGGGTGTTTCATAAATCGCCCAACGTCGCGGTGATAGGCCCCGCGCTGCGGAAAAAACGCCGCCCCTTCACGTAGGGCGAGGGCCTGTCCCTCGCCATGCGTTTGGTTGGCAGACCGCATCCTCCCTATAGGTCAAGATCGCCTGATCTTGACCCGTTCGGGATCAGGCGATCCCGAACTACAGAGGTGGGGACAATGCCTTACGGTAGGAGGGACATCCTTGTCCCGATACGGTGGGCATTGAGACCGGGAGGTCTCTCCTACCGGGGAGCAATCGAGATATGAAACACCCTCATTCATAAGTAACGAGGAAAGTTAGCCCGCAGGCGCGCCGCGCGCCCGGGCAGTAACCGGCAGCCAAGCCGGTCGCGAGAGGAACCCGAACATGCCACGAGTAAAAACAGGGAGCGTTCGACGCAAACGGCGCAACCGGATGCTGAAGCATTCCAAAGGCTATCGCGGCGGTAGAAACAACCTCAAGCGCACCGCTACCGAAGCGGTGGAGAAGGGATGGAACTACGCCTATGCACACCGCCGTGCACGCAAGCGCGACTTCCGACGACTCTGGATCGCGCGTATCAACGCCGCCGCACGAGCACACGGACTCTCCTACAGCCGATTCATGCACGGACTCAAAACCGCGGGAATTGAACTCGACCGGAAAGTCCTCGCTGACATCGCCGTCCACGATGAATCCGGATTTGGACAGTTAGTTGCCCTCGCAAAGGGGTAAAAAAAATTTGAATGAAAGGCTATGAAGGGACACACGTAAGCTGCTGAGCCCTCTCAATCAGAGATGCCGCGCCATCGGCTGGAAGCACGGCTTTGAGAGCAGCCGCCGAATTTCATCCCAGAGCCGCCGAACTGAACCCCTTCTAGTAGACGCGACCTGCCGGTCGCGATAGGGCTGTAGGTTCGCGCCGGCCGTTCACCGTTACCGAACAGAAATCAAGCGGGCAAATTTCATCTTCAACACGGGTAAGCGCGCTTACCTCAGGTAATGAGGACTCTCAAAGAAATTTGCCAAGCAGGGTGGTACCGCGGAAGTCGATGCCTGTCACTTTCGTCCCTAGCGTGGGATGAAGTGACAGGCATTTCTTTTTATGGGTAGACGCGCTTTGAAAGCGCGCCTACCGGACGAGAGGCTAACGATGCAAGAAGAATTAAACCAGATCCAGCACGAAGTGCTTGCCAAACTCAAACAGGTTCAAACGCTAGATGCCCTTGAATCGCTCCGTATTCAGTATTTCGGACGCAACGGCAAGTTGACAACGGTGATGAAAGGCATGGGCAAATTGTCCAAAGCCGAACGGCCCGTTGTCGGCAAACTGGCGAACCAGATTCGCGCCGAATTGACGGAGGCGTTTGAGCAGACGACGCAAGAATTGCACCGTCAACAGCAGGCACAACAACTCGCAGACGAGTCGGTGGACATCACGCTCCCCGGTCGGAAGCCTGCCTACGGCAAAGCGCACCCGGTTACGCAGACTTTGGAGCAGATAACGTCGATTTTCACACAGCTGGGTTTCCAGAGCGTTACGGGCCCCGAGGTCGAGACAGATTATTACAACTTCGATGCGCTGAATACCCCGTCAGACCATCCCGCGCGCGATTTGCACGATACTTTCTACCTCACCGATGGGCATCTCTTGCGGACGCACACGTCGCCGGTGCAGATTCGTGTGATGGAGCGGCAGCAACCGCCGGTGCGTATCATTGTGCCAGGGAAGGCTTACCGCGTCGATTACGATGTATCGCACACGCCAATGTTCCATCAAGTGGAGGGGTTGCTCGTGGATACGCATGTCACCTTTAGCGAGTTGAAAGGCATCCTCGCATCGTTTGTGCGGCAGCTGTTTAGCAAGGAAACGCAAACGCGCTTTCGGCCCCACTTCTTCCCATTCACAGAACCGAGTGCCGAAGTTGATATTTCGTGCACAGTCTGCAGCGGCGACGGGTGTCGCAGTTGTGGCGGCACGGGGTGGATTGAAATTTTGGGGGCAGGCGCAGTAGATCCAGAAGTATTCCGTGCAGTCGGCTATGACGCGGAACAAGTTACCGGGTTTGCCTTCGGGATGGGTGTGGAACGGATTGCGAATCTCCAGTTCCGCATTCCTGATATCCGCACATTTTACGAAAATGACTTGCGTTTCTTGCGGCAGTTTTAATCAGAAAGAACTGCGATACCCCTTTAGCACGTAGCGCGGGGGCCTGTCCCCCGCGTATGCCGTGGTGATGCGATACCCCATCTCTGTAGTTCGGGAGCGCCTGCTCCCGAACGGGTCAGGATCAGGCGATCCTGACCTACAGGAGTGATGCAGTCTGCCAACCAAACGCATGGCGAGGGAAACCCGCTCGCATGCGCGTGTGGCATGCGAGGGCCCAAGCCCTACGTGAAGGCGAGGCGTTTTTTCACCGCAGCGCGAGGCCTGTTACCGCGACGTTGAGCGATTTATGAAACACCCTCAATAACGTAGCGCGGGGGCCTGTCCCCCGCGTGCATGGAAATCAAGGAAGAAAAATATGAACGTAACCCTCAATTGGCTAAAAACCTACATCGATTTCGCGCTGTCCCCAAGCGAACTCGCCGAACGGCTGACGATGCTCGGCATTGAAGTTGACTCGCTCAAGCACCTCGGTGCCGAACTTGCAGGCATCGTCGTTGGCAAAGTGAACTCGGTGCGTCCGCATCCGAATGCCGATAAACTCGTCGTCTGTCAGGTAGATGTCGGCGCGGCGGGGGAACTCCAAATTGTCTGCGGTGCGCCGAATGTGCGGGAAGGGCTGCTGGCACCGGTTGCAACTATCGGGACGGTATTGCCGAACGGGTTGACAATCAAACGTGCTAAACTGCGCGGGACCGAATCGCACGGCATGCTCTGCTCGGAAAAAGAACTCGGGCTCTCGGAGGATGCCGCGGGACTCATGGAATTACCGGCAGAACTCGCCGCTGGCACCCCACTCGCCGAGGCGTTAGGGTTGGACGATGTCGTCATGCAGTTAGAGATTACGCCGAATCGCGCCGATTGTCTCAGTCTTATCGGCGTGGCACGCGAAATCCGCGCCGATACCGGAAATCCGTTGAAGCTGCCGAGTGCAGAGTCAAGCCCGGGCGGGTTCTCCTACGGTGAGCGGATACCAACTTCTGTTATAATTGATGCGCCCGCGCTCTGTCCGCGTTACGCGGCGCGCGTCATTCAAGGCATTCATGTGGGGCCCTCTCCCGAATGGCTTCAGCGTCGGTTGAAATCCATCGGCGTAGGCGTTATCAACAACATCGTTGACGTGACGAATTTCGTCTTGATGGAATATGGACAACCTCTTCACGCCTTTGATTACCACAAACTCGCCGAAAACCGCATTGTTGTGCGCCGGGCGGCGGAAGGCGAACAGCTAAGGACGCTTGACGCAATTGCACGCGAACTCACTCCCGACATGCTCGTCATCGCCGATGCCGAGAAGCCGGTAGCCCTCGCCGGCATTATGGGGGGCTACGATTCGGAAATCACGGAAGAGACATGCGATGTGTTGCTGGAGAGTGCCTATTTCAATCCCGCCAGCATCCGTGCTACCGCCAGGGCGTTGGGCATCCACACGGAGGCCTCCTACCGATTTGAGCGCGGCACCGACCCGGGTGCAGTCATCGCTGCGCTGGAACGGGCGGCGCACCTCATCGCCGAACTCGCCGGCGGCACTATCTGTGAAGGCATCGTTGATGTCTACCCGGGCGAAACGCCGTCTTGCCAGATTCAACTCCGTCCGGCGCGCGTTAATTTCATCTTAGGCACCGCGATGGAAGCGACAGAGATGGTAAAGATTCTGACTCGGCTTGGTTTTCATGTCGCGCGTGCAAATGCGGACAGTTATCAGGTTACCGCGCCGACGTTTCGCGCGGATGTCACCCGCGAGATAGATCTGGTTGAGGAGCTCGCCCGCGTCTACGGCTACGATAATATCCCGACGACGCTGCCAAAAGGGGATATTCCGGTGCCGGAACCAGATGTCAAAACAGAAGTCTGTCAGCGCGTCAAACGTTTTCTACTCGCATCAGGGATGATGGAGGCAGTCAACTATAGTTTTTGTGACATGCGCTGCTTTGACAAAATCCGCCTGCCTGAAAACGACGCGCGGCGCGAGGCAGTGCAGTTGCGCAATCCGCTAAGCCCGGAGATGTCCGTGCTCCGCACGACACTGCTGCCGAGTCTGCTTGAAAATGCGCGGCATAACCACAATCATCAGATTGACACCATCGCACTGTTTGAGGTTTCCACGGTGTTCCTAGGCGGGACTGCGCGATTGCAAAACGCGTCTACCAACGCATGTAGCATTGACGAACCGGAACGCGTGGCAGGCATCCTCGCCGGTGAAATGGGCGGCGGTGTCTACGGCGATGCCTATCGCGCGCCCGATTTCTTTGACATCAAAGGCATTGTGGAGGGGCTGCTGGAAGTGTGCGGCATCGCCGATTATTCACTCGCGCGAACCGATGAGCCGTGCTTCCATCCCGGCTGCAACGCCGCGGTGTTGTTATCCGATGAACGCGTCGGTATCTTCGGCGAAGCGCATCCGGAGGTGCTAGAAAACTACGAACTGCCCTACAAAGCATACCTCTTTGAATTTGACATGGAGGCACTCTCGGCAGCGGCGACGTTTTCCAAACGGTTTGAGCCGATTTCCATTTATCCGAAGATCCAACGTGATGTGGCTATCGTGCTAGATGCCGAGATTCCTGCTGAGGCACCAGTGGCACTCATCTATGCGGCAGGCGGTGAGTGGGTAGAATCGGTGCGCCTCTTTGATGTCTACGTCGGCGAACCGGTGCCGGCCGACAAGAAGAGCCTTGCGTATACGATTGCGTATCACTCCGCAACCGAAACGTTGACAGATAAAGCGGTGAATCGGCTTCATGAGCGGGTGGTGGCGCGGCTCCATCGGGAATTAGGTGCAGAGTTGCGGATGTAGTTGGAAGGATTGAAACATGCACGCAAACCGAATCCAAAACCTCTTTGCTGTCATCGCGCGTCACTACGATTTCCTCAATTCCCTCCTCAGCCTCCGGCGAGACACGATGTGGCGGCGGGAGACAGTGCGGGCAAGCCACGTCACGCCGACGAGTAAGGTGCTGGATGTTTGCACAGGCACAGGCGAGCTCGCGCTTGCGTATGCGGCGGAGATTGCGCTTGGACAGAACGCGCCTACCGCGGTGAATGAAAGCGGCATTGTCATCGGTTCAGACTTTTGCCTTGAGATGTTAGTCGTGGGGAATCAGAAAGTGTCGCGCCGTGGGATTCGCGTGCCGTTCATTGCCGCCGATACCTTCACACTTCCGTTTCGGGACAACACCTTTGACATCGTCTCGGTAGGCTTCGGCATTCGGAACGTCGCAAATGCGGAATTCGCCCAGAACCTCCAACAAGATTCAGGTTCCCAAACCGACATTACTGCCTCGGTTATCCGAAATTTGGAGATGGGTATCCGTGAGATGACGCGCGTCGCCGTGCCGGGTGGAAGAATTGCTATTTTGGAATTTACGCAACCCGTGAATCCGGTATTTCGGCGGCTCTACTACTTCTATTTCAAGAAGATTTTGCCGTTCATCGGCAATCTCATCTCGCGCAATAAAGACGATGCTTACGGGTATCTCCCGCGTTCAGTGCTGCGCTTCCCGAATTGCGAGGTGCTGAAAGACGTGATGGAAAAATGCGGCCTCACGGATGTGCAATTTCATCGGAAAACCTTCGGCATCGTCGCGATTCACGTTGGAAAGAAAGTGTAGGCGCGGTTTGAAACCGCGTCAGGCTTCTTCAGTTCGTGCCCCTTACTAGGCGTTCACCAACCGTTCCACATGCGCCACGACAGACTCAGACACGCCTTCCAAACTATAGCCGCCCTCCAACGCCGAGACAACACGGCCATCAGCAAATTCAAGAACTAGCTCGGTTAGCGTCGCAAAACCTGATGGGGTTACGGCTGTTGTCGAGAGTCTGTCAAGGTAATGCGCGTCAAATCCTGCTGAGATGAGGATGAGCTCCGGCGCAAACGTCTTTAACGCCGGGATGAGTATCTTCTCAAAAACGGCGATGTAATCGCTGTCACCGCTGCCGCCGCGCATCGGCACATTTAACGTTGTGCCTTGCCCTTTTCCGTAACCGCGTTCATTCCGTGCGCCGGTGCCGGGATAGAGCGGCGATTCGTGGATAGAAAAAAAGAAGACAGAGCCATCTTCGTAAAAAATGTCTTGCGTGCCGTTGCCGTGATGGACATCCCAATCGACAATTGCCACTCTCTCTAACTTGTGTTCCTTTCGGAGGTAGCGTGCCGCGATGGCGATGTTATTGAATAGACAGAACCCCATGCTCTGATTAGTGGTAGCGTGATGTCCTGGCGGCCGCACGAGGGCGAACGCATTTTTCGCCGAACCTGTTGCGACTGCTGCTGCCGCCTGTAGCACGCCGCCTGCCGAAAGCCGCGCGATGTCAAACGATGCCTTAACGACAGGCGTATCATAGGTAAGTGGAACTTCCTGTTCGCAGTGTCGCCGGATGTGTTCGCTATAGTTCGGCGCGTGCGCGTAGCGGAGTTGTTCAATGCTAGCGTGCGTCGGTTCGATGTGGTGGAGTTGTGTCCACACGTCGTTCTTCTGCAGTGCAGCGAGACAAGTCCGTAGTCGACTTGGCCGTTCAGGGTGATTTGGGCCGGTGTCGTGGTTGAGGTATTCGGGGTGGTAGATGAAGGCGGTTTTTGGGTTCATAAGGTTCCTTCTATTCTCTGTAGTCTGCCAATAGAGTCAAGATTTCCTCGCAGTATGCCTCAAGGGTTTTCCGCTCATGAGGTTGGAGAATATCGCGGTTATGCGCCAAAGGATTTCTGCACCTCACAAGCATCTGCTTCCGTTGCTCCCAGTAATTGGTGTCGCGCCCAAAGATTGACGAAAAGTGTGTTGCCCACAATCCTTTCGCGCAGATAATCGTAAACAGCTCTGCAGGGTAGGTAAAATCAATCAAATTTTGCGAGGCTCTATCTCCAAACGATTTTTCCTCTTTCTGCTGTGTTTTCCGGCACCTCTCAAAAATGTCCGCTAAGTTGCGCCATCCTTTCCCCAATTCTTCAATCCAACCTTCTCCATAGGCATTGGACATAGTAGTTGTGATTACGTTGCGAAGGGCTTTCTCAGTATCTCTCCAAATCGGCCATAACGCTGCATCGAATTCAGGTTTCCGTTCTAGGAGTCTCAGGTAATCTTGGAAGTGTTCGGCGTAGGCAACATAAATACCTTTTTCGCTGGCTCTGATCAGGCCGTAGTTTGCGAGTTCAGTCACATCAGGTGGCTTGATATCAACAGCCGGTCCAAAAAGAATTTGGAGCAATTTGCTCAAGGTGCCTTCCTCTTGCATTAACCGAGCCATGTCGTCGTAATGCTCAGAGACAGACTGGCTAATAGTCTTTGCAGCTTTGTCTACATCAATTTCCTGATTCTGCCGCAAACTCTCAACGATTTCGCATCCTAACATTTCAAGGAGATAGGGATGTGCGCCGCAATAGAACAACACACGTTCCCTGAATGCATCCGATGTTGATATCCCCACAGGCGAAAATTGCGCGAAGTATGCTTCCAAGTCCTCGTCGTTAAACATGGCTAACCGTTGGACCTGGAAAATGTTATGAAATGGAGAAGAAGAACCGGCTTGACGTTCAATATCTCCAATGTTCCGACGCGCGGTGAGCACGAGAGATAGCCGGTAATCTGGATAATCAGCCAATTCGCGTAAACGCTGAAAGGCAGTCTCTCCTTTAAAAAGATTTCGCGCGGCATCAAATTCGTCAAGCACGAAAAGAGTGCCGTATCCAGCGTCTTGGACTTTCTTAAAGAAACGTTTAATTCGGTCCCACGTGGCGTTGACTTCCAGCGCGCGGTCGGCTGCACGCTGGATCTCTGGTGTGAGCCAATCTAAGTCTTCCAATTCTTGGACAGATTCCTCCACGAGCGCACGGAAGAAATCAGACGACTCATCGTAGGAAGCAAGTCCCATCCATATTGGCAAGATCTTCTTGGCGATGAGCGTCTCTTTCTGCTCCATAACTGTTTTGTAAGCGAGGCTGCTTTTGCCGATGCGATGCACGCCAATAATGGCGAGGTTACCCGGATTATGGGGACAGATAATCCGGTTTTCAATATCCGTTATCAACGCTGTCCGGCCGATGAAGCGTTCTCCATGAACCATTTTACCGTAATCCGCAAATGGGTTTTCAAAATTGTAACGCATTTCGTTCTCCCTTCATCCGTTAACGATAAGCCACTCTTTGAACAGCCCTACCTTAATTTGATAAGATTGCTCGCGCCGTTCAACGACATCGCGTTTCACGAGATCATTGAGAATTGTATCAACAGGCAAATGCGTTTCGCAGACAATGGTATCACGATGACAAGGGCCCGCTTTGCTATTGTCTGCGATAACTTTCAGAACTCTTAACGCGTCTTCATCTGATATTGCATCCGCTGAGGTATCCCCCGAATTGATAAGGTTATCAAACTTATCTAAACCGAGGGCATTTACCCCACTTATCAGTTCATTTTTGACATGTTCCACATCCGCCTCTGTTACCAAAGCTGCACGCTTGCGATTCATGTATTCAACGAGCCGGTTGCAAATGATTTGAATGTAGAACGGGCTGCCCGCGGTGAGTGCTAAAATCCGTTCAATTGCTTGCTCTCGATAGCGACTTGCGCCTTGCCGCCCGCCGATGCGTATCGGTTCGTCGACAAGTCTCCGGGCATCTTCCAGTGTAAGGTAGGTAACGCGTTCATCTTGTGTTGTGCCAAATTCGTTAGGAAAGCGTTCCTTAAACTTTGGCATCACATCCTGTCCTACCAACACGGCACTGAAGTAGTTTGCCTGCAACAGAGCCTTCCAGTTTTGCATGAACGACCCGGGAATCTTGCCTGCAACGATGCGTTCGTAGATATATTGGAACTCATCTATGAGGAGCACAGCCCGGACACCACGCCACTCCTCATGACGAGCGACTTGACGTTTCAACCTCTCAAAGGTATCTTGAAAGCATTGCAGGGGGGCCGGATGCCCATAGAATTCACTATCGTCGGGAATAAGAAGATTTAATGAACTAAAACCTTCATCAACCCGGTCTTCAATCGCGAATTCCAGCACGGTGATGATGCGCTTAAGAATTTGGTGTAGCAGTGGGACATGGGAACTTTCGTCCTGAACAGACCCGAGATTTCCCAAATCAAGGATAAGCAGGTTCCTATCTTTCTGCAGTGACTCCTTTAAGTGATGCAAAACCGAGGATTTGCCAGACCGTTTTTGCCCGAATACTACGACACACTTGCTCCCCGAGCGAGATTCTTGGATAGCATGCGCGATGTTTTGGATAAGTTCTTCACGCCCAAAAAACATCTGGGCATCTCCAACAATCCCTCCTTCGGCATAAGCGGCATACGGATTTTCAATTTCCTCAAACTCGTCTTCAGAATATAACCGAATAGAGAGGTTCTCGACAGGCGTTTTTTCTTCCCTTTTCGCGCGAGTCCGATACCGAGCATAAACAGGTAAAGAGAAGGTTTGTGCTCTTGAAGTTTCATGAGTTAATTGCAAAGGGACTTCTAGGATGGACAGAGCACCGCTCTGACTTGGAGTAGGTTCTGAAAAACCAGACTCATCACCCAGATTATCCAGACGCTGAACAGCAATGATGGCCTCCACCAAAATTGTTGCTTCGCCTTTTGCTCCGTCCAAGGTGATATGATCTTGCCCGATTTCTGTGAGGATTCCTGAGACTTGATCGCCTGTTGTTAGCGTGCAACTGATTCGGCTACCAATCTGAGCCTTCTTTTGAATTAATTGTGTCCGCATAACCATCACCTTCACAACCTATAACATTACTAGGGCATTCGGGGGCGTGGCAAGATGCCACGCCTCTAACTCTACGGAGTTGCAGTACCGAATCTAGCCTGCAAGTTGACTACCTCCGGCTTCAAGCCTCGTAACTCACGCCAGCGAAACCTGCACGTAAGTCTTTACTAAATTGATGCGATGCGATATTTCATGCACAACGGTGGGGGTGAGTGCCAACTATCGCCTCGGCAGAATTCCAACCCCGGGCATCTCGCGCAACGCATTTAACATAGGGATTACGCAAAATGGCTCAGGCGAGTAAAACGCGCCTAACGAAACTCGCGCAATCTTCCTCATCTTTTCCAACCCATAACCGTAGCGAAACAGCTGATGCAACATGACAAAGTTTTTTCTGCATCCCTGGAAACGCTTTATCACTTATGCGGACACACCTCACAACCAATCATTACCGATGTAGATAGGTTTGCCGAACACACTTTATGAGGTGGCATACTTTTAATCATACCACTTCTCAAACCCGATGTCAAATTTTTCGCGTTTGCGGCATTATTGAGACATGCCAACCCGGCCATCCGCCATCTGCAACTGCTTCGCGACGATAGTTTTCAAAAGCTGCACGATGGCTTCGGCTTCAAAAATCCCGTGGTATTCGCGCGAACATTCCGCTGTGAACGTCGGTTTCTCGGTGTCAATATCCAACACGATACCGCGAACGAAATTCCAACTGCCAGAAACAGCATAGCACCCAAAAATCTCTTGCTCGCCATTCGACGGTTCCGCGCCATTTTCCCAATTAAGACGCGAAGCAGCGAGCATTTGCCCGTAAAGTTGCACCTGCGGGTCTGGTGCATTCACCCCGCGTTTTGCCTCGTAGACAATGAAATAAGGGTGACGAGGCTTCCCCGCGGCAGCAGGCGCGAGTGCACCATCTGCCACCCCCTCCAATTGAAAGCTCGGATAGGTGGCTCGCAACGGAACGCCTGTCCACGCGCGAATGTAAGCGTGTTCTGCAAGGACTAATAGCGGATAAATGGCACGCGCCCAAAGCGTGCTTTCATTCAAAACTACTAGGTTGAGATTCCGCAAAATGGACTTGTGATAGTCAATCTGGGCGACTTCTGCGGCAGTTAAGCCTTCTTCCTGTAAGGCATCCCAGTTGTCAGACGTATCTATCTGGATATGGAGTTCCACAAGTTCCCTGAGTATTTCTTCGGATAATTCTGAAAAACTGTAGGTTTTCATGGTTTATGTCCTCCCTTTTGAGATCGCGAGGGACAGGCCCTCGCGCTACGGTGAAGACGGCGATAGTTGGGTTCGCGAGGGACAGGCCCTCGCGCTACGGTGACTGAGAGCACGCGAGGGACAGGCACACGCCCTACGGAAACTGCTTCGTGACGATAGTTTTCAGAATTTGCACGATGGCTTCAGCCTCAAAAATCCCGTTGTAGACGCGCGAAAATACAGCGGTGAACGTCGGTTTCTCGGTGTCAATGCCGCCGACGATACCGCGCACAAAAGTCCAACTTTCAGAGACAGCATAGCACCCGAAAATTTCTTGTTCCGCGGGTGGTTCTGTCATGTCTTTCCAATTGAGCCATGCGGCGGCGAGCATTTGGCCATAGAGTTGCACCTGCGGGTCTGGGGCATTTACGCCGCGCTTTGCCTCATAAACGATGAAATAAGGTTGACAGGGTTTCCCCGCGGCAGCAGGCGCGAGGGCACCATCTGCCGTCCCTTCCAATTGAAAACTCGGATAGGTGGCTTTCAGCGGAACGCTTGTCCATGCTTGAATATCGGCGTGTTCTGCGAGGACTAACAACGGATAAATGGCGCGCGCCCAAAGCGTGCCTTCGTTCATGACGACGAAGTTCCTTTCACGCAAGATGGACTTGAGATAATCAATCTGGGAGGTTTCTGCCGGTGTTAAGTGGGGTTTCTGCATGCTTTCCCATTCGCTAGAAATGCCTCGCTGGATGTGAAGTGTTACGAGCTCCCGGAACGTTTCTTCGGATAACTCTGAAAAACTGTAGGTTTTCACGGTTTATGTCCTCCCTTTTGAGATCGCGAGGGACAGGCCCTCGCGCTACGGTGAAGGCGGCGATAGTTGGGGCCGCGAGGGACAGGCCCTCGCGCTACGGTGAAGACGGCGATAGTTGGAGTCGCGAGGGACAGGCCCTCGCGCTACGGTGACCGAGAGCACGCGAGGGACAGGCCCTCGCGCTACGGATAAGGCGATGCTAGTTGGGTTCGCGAGGGACAGGCCCTCGCGCTACGGTGAAGACGGCGATAGTTGGGTTCGCGAGGGACAGGCACACGCCCTACGGGTTAAAGAGGTTCCCTAACTATACCCCTGCGCCTGATATTGTTCCAACAACACAGTCAACCGTTGGACAATTTCCGGACGGACATCCCACAGATTGCACGTCTCACCCGGGTCATCGTAGAGATGATAGAGCTGTCCCGGCGTTCCCGGCTCCGGTCTGCCGTCACGCGGGGGAGGCCAGCCGCCTGAACCTTGCGTCCCTAAAATCAATTTCCACTCGCGATGCCGAATGGAAAAAACACCGGTGCTAGAATGATGCACGACAGACTCCCGCAGCGGATGCGCCGTTTCTTCGCCTAATAACGCGGGCAAGATATTGCAGCTGTCCTGTCCGGCATTGTCGGGAACTTCTGTGCCGACGATAGCGGCGCACGTCGCCATCAAATCAGTGAGGCAGGTGAGCGCATCGGTTGACGTGTTCGGCGTGATGACACCGGGCCAGCGTGCAATCAACGGTTCGCGATGCCCGCCTTCCCAAATATGCGCCTTGTAACCGCGCCAGTCTCCGCATGACTTATGCTCGTAGAGATGATACGGCATGGGACTCGTATCGCCTCGGATTCTGTCGCCGGGGAGCGCGCCGTTATCACTCGTGACGAAAATGAGCGTGTCATCGGTTTTGCCGGTGCGTTCCAACGCCGCCATTACTTGTCCCACCATCCAATCAACGAGCCAAACCAGATCGCCGCGAGGCCCGGCACTGCTTTGTCCTCGTGCGAAGTCTGGCACGACTGCCTCTGTGCACGGTTCATGCGGCGCGGAAGGAGTGAGATAGAGGAAGAAGGGTGCATCCGCCTCGGATTGTCCTTCAATGTATTCCACTGCCTTTTGCGCGATACTCGGGTCGGCGTTTTTATGTTCCCAACTCGGTGCCATCATGCCGGGACGACTCGTAAACTCTGGGACCTCGTGATAGACGTTGGGGATTTCCACAAACGCGTCATTCTCTATGAAGCCGTAGGGAGGCTGGCAGGTGGGGCATCCGGCGTTGCCGTAGAAATAGTCAAAGCCTAAATCAACGGGACCGCCTGTTAACGGCGCGGTGAAGTCAATATGTTCCTCTAGTTCGCGGCTGGCGTTCCCCCACGGTAGCGGCGAGTTAAAATCGTAATCGTAACCGGGCACCGTTGAAAAGCCGAGCCCTAGGTGCCATTTGCCGACGCATGCGGTGTTGTAACCAGCACTTTTCAGCAGGCTTGCTACCGTTGCGCGTTCCGGCTCAATGAGCGGCGGTTCATAGCCGTAAAGCACGCCGTGTTTGAGGCGGCTTCGCCAGCAGTATCTACCGGTGAGGACACCGTATCGGGTGGGCGTGCAGACAGCGGAGGGAGAATGCGCGTCGGTGAAGCGGATTCCCTCCCGCGCGAGTTTGTCCATATTCGGCGTTGGAATTTTCGAGTCGGAGTTATAGCATCCGACATCGCCGTATCCCATATCGTCCGCCATGATAAAAACGATGTTTGGAGGTGAAGTTTGCTTTTGCATAGTTTGAACGAGATATCCTTCATCACTTTTGGAATTTCGCCTTTAATTCCGCCAGTTCATTCTCAATGGACGCTTCTTCGGCATAACCGGCGAATTCCCGTTCACGTTTGGCATCCGTGAAATCAACATCCGCTTCCGCCGCTGCCTTTGCCAAAGTGGATGCATCGGATACGTCCTGCTCCATCTTTTCAAGCAGTTCAAACGCTCTGTTATCCTGAACTTCTTCCAGCATCTGCCGGAGATGTTCGTGCGCATTGACGTTTGTGTGCTGCGCGATGACGACATCTCGCTTTCGCTGAGTCTCCGCCGTTTTTTGCTGGAGTGTCTCTAATAGTGCAGTGAGTTGCGCGACGATTTGTTGCTGCTCCGTCCATTGCGCTTTATATCGGCTTGCGAGTTGTCGGTATTCGTTGCGCCGTTTCAGGTCTTCGCGTGCCAGGTCTTCGCGGTCGGCTTGGATAGCGATAGTGGCGCGTTCTTCGCACCGTTCGGCTTGCGCGAGCGCGCCTTCATAAGCATCCCGCAACTGCTTTTCTATGCCAATAGATGCATCCACTTTCTGTCGCGCTTCAGTCAGTTGATTCGTCATTTCAAGAATGGCATCGTCTAGCACACTTTCTGGTTCTTCGGTTTCGGGAACTTCTACTTCCTCCGGTTCTGGTTCCGCTTCCACAACAACCGTGCGCGCCAACTTATCCCCGAGTCTTTGCCGCTTTTGCCCGAAGGACCAGATCAGATCGAGAGGTTGGAGAACTAGGCCGGTAAAACGGCGCACGAACGCATCTTTGAAGGTGCAAGGTTCGCCATCTTTGAGTCGGACTACCCGCAGCGACAGCAGCCTTTTGCCGAAACCCTGTCCGTTTCTGAGTCCGTCCATAAAGAGTGCGCCGAATGTCCACAACGCAAAAGATGCACCCGAAAAAAGGATAGATGCCGCGTCGTCGGACATATCGTAATGCAGCAATGCAGCTAACATAAGCAACATCATTTGGACTGCAAATAACAACGCGCCATCAATGAAGAGCGCGACGGTGCGTGCCATTCGGGAACCCAAGGTGAACTTTTTTCCGGCAATTTTGATAGTCGGCATGAGCAATTTCCTCCGAGAGGGATGCGTGCGCTCGCGCTGCGTCGGGCGAAGGAGTTAGCGCGTTCGCTCGGGTTCAGTGTCGGCGCGGACCGGTTTCTGCTGAAATTTCGTCTTTCAATATAGAGACTCCAACCGGCAAAAAGGATAGTAACATTCTGCTTTCCCGGTAGGAGAGACCTCCAGGTCTCGATGCAACCTCCCCGTAGGAGAGACCTCCCGGTCTCGATTTCTGCCGCCCGCTGTCTGCAATTCAGGAGCAGGTGCTCCTGAACTACAGGCGGCGCGCACCCGAGCCCTGTAGTTCGGGTGCGCCTGCACCCGAACAGGTTAAGGTATCTCCTAGCCAGCGGGCATCGAGACCAGGAGGTCTCTCCTACTTAGAGCCATCGAGACCGGGGCGCGCCTACCTCTCATCCTCAAGAACTTGATTCACCGGAAAGAAGCATCGCTGATGTGCACATTTACCGGTGGCGGGCCGCCGAGTTCAATATCCATCAGCACAGGAATTGAGGCTGGCGGCGGAACAGCCGTTCCTTCCGCCTGTAGTGCCTCAATGTGGAGTTGAATCGCTTCCACAATCAAGGTGCGCACCTCGTCCAAGTTCTCGCCGACAGCGACGCAGCCGGGCAAGTCTGGGAGGTAAGCACCGTAACTCTCCTCGCCTTTTTCAAAAATGACGACATATTGCATGGCATTCTCTACAACTGCGGCACCGTCACTGCCACCTCGCGGCCGCCGTTTTCAGAGGAGTCAATAACTCCCTGAATGATAACGTTGGTAAGCATCACGCCGTAAGGTTCAATAGGCGACGGTTTGCCCTCGCGCACGGCATCGACAAACGCTGCGTCTTCCGCCCGGAACACGTCAACCGATTCAAATTCGGTGAATTCCTCGTCGTGGATTTCGCCATCTTTATCGCCATAGACGCGCACGCCGTCTTGCGGCCCACGCACTTCGCCGATGCCGAGTCGGAGTCCCGCCTTTTTACCGAGGAAAATCGTGCCGCCGAGGGAGTCCATGTTCATGCACCAGCATGTCTTGAATACCATCCGCGCGCCGTTTTCAAACACCACCCAGCCGATGCCGAAATCCTCCACTTCTGTCTCGCGCAACGCCGGATTCCATGTGTTGTTCAAGCTGAGGTAGTTGGAGGTAATGCCTGACACCGCGACCGGCTTGGGATGCCCCATCAGGTAAAGTGCCGTGTCCAACGCATAAACGCCGATGTCCGCTGACGCGCCAAGCCCGGCTGTCGCTTTGCGGATGAAGCTGCCGCCGGGATTGCCGCGCCGTCTATCCGCCACGGTTTCAACGTAGTAAATATCGCCGAGGGTGCCAGCGTCAACGATTTCCTTCGCTTTGATGACTTGCGCGGAATAGCGGAGTTTGAGTCCTACCATCAAGATTTTATCGTTTTCTTGTGAAGCGCGCCACATCGCGGCGGCCGCGTCCAGCGTCGCCTCCATCGGCTTTTCGCAGAAGACATGTTTGCCGGCGTTCAGCGAAGCGACGGTGGGCGCGGCATGCACACCAGTCGGCGTGCAGACGTAGACAGCCTCAATCTCGTCCATTTTGAGCATTTCGTTGTAGTCGCTAAACGTGTGTTTGATACCCCACCGTTCTTTCGCGCGTTCCAAGTTTGCAGGGACAAGATCTGCCGCGGCGATAATCTCTGCGCCATCAATGTTCGCGAGCGTTCCGCAGTGTGCCTGCGCGATGCCGCCCGCACCAATTAACCCAAGTTTGACTGTTCTCATTTTATCTCCTATCGGGACCTGAAGGGCCACCTATCGGTTCTATTTTATGTGAGAGTGTTTCATAAATCGTCCAACGTCGCGGTGATAGGCCCCGCGATGCGGTGAAAAAAACGCCTCACCTTCACGTAGGGCGAGGGCCCTCGGATGCCACACGCGCATGCGAGAGGGTTCCCCTCGCCATCATCCGCGCAATCTAACGATCTCGGGGGACAGGCCCCCGCGCTACGGTGAAAAAACGCCACCCCTTCACGTAGGGCGAGGGCCTGTCCCTCGCCATCGTTTTGGTGTCAGAACGCATCACCCCTGTAGTTCAGGATCGCCTGATCCTGACCCGTTCGGGAGCGGGCGCTCCCGAACTACAGAGGTGGGCCCGATGCCTGCCGGTATGCGCCTGCCCTCCAAGGCGGGATAAATACCGAAACGGATTTATGAAACACGCTCACTAAATTTTAACGCATTCTGTTTTGGAAGTCAAGAAAAATTGTTTGAAATAATTTCGCGCTTGAGGTATAGTGCAACGATACGATTACATTCGCGGAGGAAAACCTTGTGAAAGCGGCACAATTCTATGGCGGAAAAGACATCAGGGTAGAAACCGTCCCAGACCCGAGTCCTCAAGAAGGAGAGGTGCTCGTGCAAGTGGAAGCGGCGGGTATCTGTGGCAGTGACCTGCACGGATATCACCATTCGCCGGAAAATCCCTTGGCCCCTCGCATCGGCGGGCACGAACTAATGGGCGAAATTCTCGATACCGGCAAAGGCACAAGCGACTCTCCCTCGCATATCAAACGAGGCAGTCGAGTTGCGATTGAACCGATTGTCCCGTGTAACTTCTGCCCGGAATGCCTCAACGGTTACTATAACATCTGCGCCAAACTGCGGCATGGCGGTGGCGGGTTTGCGGAATTCATGGTTGCCCCTGTCTCCAATGCGTATGCGTTGCCGGCTAGCGTTTCAGTTGAGGGCGGTGCGCTGGCAGAGGTTTACGCCGTCGCCGTTCACGCTGTCAACCGCGCGATGGTTTCACCGGGGAACGGGTTGCGATTATTGGCAGCGGTCCAGTCGGACTGACAATTGCGCAAGTGGCAGATGTTGCCGGTGCTACTTCTATCGCCATGTTAGGGAAGCCGGATGAGCCCCTCCAAATCGCCCACGAAGCGGTAGGTGCCGTGTCTATCAACGTCGATAAAACGGATGCCGTTGCGGCGATTCAGGAGTGGAGCGATGGCAGGGGTGCCGATGTCGTTTTTGAGGCAGTCGGCGGCACGGCAAATACGCTTGAACAGGCGACCGAGGTAGCCGCGAAACGGGGTAGAGTCTGTATGGTAGGAGGGCATCGCACACCGCTTACGTTTTCGGAACGGTTCGCGCGGAGCAGAGAGCTTACTGTCATCTGGTCCTTCTGTTATGGCAGGCGCGGCGGGAAGACAGAGTTCCAAATCGCCATCGATTTACTCGCCGCTGGGAAACTCGATCCGAGTCCGTTGGTAACGCATCGGTTTGCTCTTGATGATATTAGTGAAGCGTTCGCTGTTGCTGCTGGCCGAGATGCGCACGGTTCTGTCAAAGTGCTTGTTTTTCCTAACTAGACAAGCACACGCCACAGCCGCGGCGATCGCGGGGGACAGGCCCCCGCGCTACGGTAACCGAGAACGGTTCCTTTCACCGTAGGGCGAGGGCCTGTCCCTCGCCGTGCTATCGGGCACACGTGCGCTCAGCACCTCTGTAGGGCAGGATCGCCTGATCCTGCCCGTTCGGGATCAGGCGATCCCGAACTACAGTCGCTCTTAGGTCCTACGGACCTGAAGAGATGTTTTTCACGGGTGTGATCGCGGGGGACAGGCCCCCGCGCTACGGTAACCGAGACAATGGAGTTCAAAAACATGGAATCACTTAATCTACTCGTTTTTGTTGGAACGGAAGGCATCTACCACGAACATGCCGGCAACGGGCAATTCCTAACGAAGATGCTCAATGCCTCCGACGATATTACTGCCACCTTTTCGCAAGACTACGATGTGCTTGCAGATGGACTCGGCGCGTATCACGTCGCGCTTTTCTACACCGATGTCGGGGAACTGACAGCGGCGCAAGAGACAGGGTTGCTGCGCTTTATCAAATCAGGCGGCGGCTTTTTCGGATTACACACAGCGGCTGCATCCTTCCGAGAATCTGAGGGATACCACGGGATGCTCAATGGGTTTTTCAACGGACATAGTCCTTACATGGACTTCACCGTCACCGTGAGCGACACGGCGCATCCGATTACAGAAGGGCTATCCGACTTTGATGTCACCGATGAGCTCTACTATCTGAAGCATGATGCGAGTGCATCGCATCATCTTATGCATGCGTATGACGAGACGAAGGATGAAACGCATGTCATGGCGTTCCATCACCTGTATGGCGAGGGGAGAGTCTTCTACTTCGCGCTGGGGCACGATCTGGCTGTGCTTGAGAATCGGAGTTTTCAGGCAGTCATTCGCCGGGGTGTGTTGTGGGCTGGCAGACGTATTTAGCAAGAGGGGAACAGGATTTGCAGGATTAGCAGGATTAGCAAGAGAGGAGCAGGATTTGCAGGATTGACAAGATTAGCAAGAGGGGTCCGTAGCGCGGGGGCCTGTCCCCCGCGATCGCCCGCGTGCCCCCAGAGACTGTAGTTCGGGATCGCCTGATCCCGAACGGCGCATGGCGAGGAGAATCCTTTCCTGGCCCGTAGCGCGGGGGCCTGTCCCCCGCGATCGTTCGATCCGCGCGAAAAACGAACGCCGACAAAGGCCGTTTCCCTCCCGATCGAGGCACGGCGAGGGACAGGCCCTCGCCCTACGGTGAAACGGAGACGGCCTTGCATACCGTAGCGCGGGGGCCTGTCCCCCGCGATCGTTCGATCCGCGCGAAAAACGCACGCCGACAAAATCCGTTTCCCTCCCGACCGAGGCATGGCGAGGGACAGGCCCTCGCCCTACGTGAAGAGAGGCGTTTTTTTAACCGTAGCGCGGGGGACAGGCCCCCGCGAACGATTTATGAAACCCCTTCATTTAAATGTTAAATAGTGAAGAGTTCTTCAATGACATTGCCATCGTTGGCGACGCGGATGGGGCGGCCGGAACGTGAGTAGTTCTCTTCTTGCGCGTCGATGCCGAGGGCAAAACAGAGGGATGCAAACAGATCTGGCACGCCTATCGGGGCTGTGAGAACCTTAGTGCCATCGACATCGGTGCTGCCGATAACCTGTCCGCCACGGATGCCACCGCCTGCAATTACGGCAGACCAGCCGTTTGTATGATGGTCCCGGCCTTCATTCCCGTTAATCCGCGGTGTCCGCCCGAATTCGCCGAGCCATAAGACGATAGTCTGGTCCAGCAAATCGCGTGCTTCTAAGTCTTTGAGGAGCATGGCAAACGCTGGATCTACGGCGTTGAGGAGCTCTTCGGTGCGCTGAAAGTTATTTTCGTGGGTATCCCAGCCATCAAGGCTGACTTCAACGAAACTGACACCTGTCTCAATGAGCCGCCGAGCCATTAAACAGCCTTGTCCGAATTTGTTCATGCCGTAAGCCTCGCGAATCGCGATGGGCTCTTCGGAGAGGTGGAAGGCTTGGATATTCGGAGAGTTAATGAGTTGCTCCGCTTTTTTGTAAATGGCTTGATGCGCTTCGGTGCTGCGTCCTGTCCGTTTGGCGATAAAATCCTTCTCAATGGCATTGAGCATCTTGAGGCGTTCACGAAACCGGTGCCTGTCCATCTGTGCGGGATACCCGAGGTCTTCGACAGGTTCTATGGGGTTATTGACGAGGAAGGCATCGTGGGTTGCGCCGAGGAAACCGCTGGAATACGTGGGCGAATTGATGTTAACGCAATTTGGTAGATTGGCGGCGTTGTTCTCCAAATAGTAGGAGGTTAGCGAACTGAGGGGAGGATGGTTTACGGTGCTGTCGGGTGCATAACCGGTGTGGAGCAGGTAACGCGCGCGTTCATGGTTTCCCTCGCGGGATACCATCGAGCGAATGATAGAGAGATGGTGTGCTTGCTCGGCGACGAGAGGCAGATGCTGAGAGACATGGATGTCTTTCACGCTCGTCGGTATTTCGGCGAACGGGCCGCCGTTTTTGCTGCCGGGTTTCGGATCGAAGGTATCTAATTGACTGGCACCGCCGCTCATAAAGAGGACGATACAGTGTTTTGCGCGCGGCACAACTTCTTCGATCTGCGCGGAACCGGTGAAACCGAAGTGTTGCATGGCGACGAGGCCGAGGATGCCGCTCACGCCGCGCTTGAAAAACCCGCGCCGTGATATCTCGGTATGCCAGAGTTCGGGCGCGTCGTATTCGGGAATCCAGACTTCTGATTTCATGTTTTGCCTCCTTTGGTTTGTAGTGATAATTATGTTACCGTATTTAGGTGTTAAAATTCAAGAAAATTTTTGAATTGAGACCGCCTCTGTAGTTCGGGAGTGCCTGCTCCCGAACGGGTCAGGATCGGGCGATCCGATGAAGGGGACCGTTTTTCACCGTAGCGCAAGGGAGATAGCCGACCTGTCCCCCGCGATCGCAGGCATGGCGAGGGACAGGCCCACGCCCTACGGTAAACAGGAGCCGTTCCGGTTACCGTAGCGCGGGGGCCTGTCCCCCGCGATTGTTGGGGTGTGCGAACGATGGCGAGGGACAGGCCCGCGCCCTACGGTAATACGGGGCGTTTTTTTACCGTCGACCCGTTCGGGATCAGGCGATCCCGAACTACGGTCTTTTACAAGGTCCGGGCATGGCGAGGGACAGGCCCACGCCCTACGGGACGCGAGACGGTATGCATGACGTGCAATGGCGAGGGACAGGCCCACGCCCTACGGGACGCGGGACGGTATGCATGACGTGCAAATGAAGAGGCGATGTCTTCATCGATGAAACCGCCGTTCCAATTCATCGCGGCCCATCTCAATAATGATAGGACGGGAATGTGGACAATTGAAGGGCAACTTCGCCTCCGATAACTCGCGGACGAGATTCAGCATCTCTTTGGTATCTAAGGTATCACCGGCTTTTACCGCGGATTTGCAGGCGAGGGTTATCAGTGCCTTATCTAGTGCCTCCGGTAACTGCACCTCGCTGTGCGGTGCTTCGGGGAGCGCATCAAGCAAATCGGTGACGGCTTGCGCGGCGGCCCGAGTCGGCAGCGGCGCGGGAATCGCGCGGATGAGAATCGTGTTCCCGCCGAATTCCTCCAGATCGAAGCCGAGTTTTTTGAAGATGTCGCTGTGCATTTTGAGGGTTGCAAGCTGCTGCGGTGTGCTTTCTAACGTCACCGGGAGCAATAAACCCTGCACGGGAATGCCATCTTTTTGCAGTTGATTAACGAACCGCTCATAAAGCACGCGCTCGGCGGCAACATGCTGGTCGATGAAGAAAACCTTATCTTTCGCCTCGGCGACAATATAGGTTTTAAAGAGGTTCGTTTTCAACTCAACCGCTTCAAAATCGAGCAGGGAAAGTAACTCTCCATCGGGAATCTCCTGTCGCGGCGGTTGCACGAAGGTTGGCGGTGCCTTGGGCGGCCGTTCAGGTTCCACGTCAGGTTCTACATCAGTGGGCGGCGCGGTTTCGCTCGTAGGCGGCGGTGCTTCGTTATCCGGCGTTTCGGTGCCGCTCGGTTTAGTAGGCGTAGGCGTAGGATGTTGGAGCGGCGGAATGCGTCTTCCGGGACGCGCGCCGGCGACACTACGGACACCGGTGCCTTCTGCATCCTCTGTCTCAATAGGGGTTTCGATTTTTGGAATATACTTCGCTTTCTGGATAGCGTTGCGAATGATTCGGACAATGCCGCTGTAAACCATCCGTTCGTTCCGGAACCGCACCTCAATTTTAGCGGGGTGGACATTGACATCGACGGTGTTCGGTTCCATCGTCAGGAAGAGTAGCGCGACAGGTTGCCTATCTTTCGCCACCATTGCGCCGAGTGCCTCGGTGATAGCGGCAGTGATAATGCGGCTGCGGATGGGCCGCTGATTCAGGAAGAAGAGTTGATAGTCCCGATTCGGCTTTGTAAAGTCTGGCTTTCCGAGGAGGCAATACATTTGCAAATCGGGCAGTTCCTCCTGAAATTCAGTGAGGTTCTCAGCGAATTCCTTGCCGTAGATGAGCCGCGTGCGTTCCAGATACGCATCGCAGGCGCGGACATCCAAGATGGTCCTGCCGTTATGTGTCAGCGAGAATTGGATATTCGGGTGGGCAAGCGCAGCCCATGTCACCTGATTCGTGATATGGTTCATCTCTGTCGTGTCCGTTTTGAGGAACTTGAGGCGCGCGGGGACATTGTAAAAGAGATTGTTGATTGACATGTGCGTGCCGGGAGAGCAACCGCTCTCTTGGACAGAACGGAATACACCGCCATCAACGTTAACTTTTGTTCCCTCCATTGCATCCGCTGCACGGGTAAGCAACTCGAACTGCGAAACAGAAGCGATACTCGCTAATGCTTCGCCGCGGAAGCCGAAGGTGTTGATTTCCTCGAGGTCTTCGATGCGGTTCACTTTGCTGGTAGCGTGGCGTTCCAAGGCGAGGAGCGCGTCCTCACGTGCCATGCCGCTACCGTTATCGGAGACGCGGATGAGCCGTTTGCCACCGGCGCGAATTTCAACGCGGACATTGGTGCTGCCAGCATCAATGGCATTTTCGATGAGTTCTTTGACTACTGATGCCGGGCGTTCCACTACCTCACCGGCAGCGATTTTATTTGCGACATCAGCAGAGAGTATTTTGATTTTTGGCATTTTTTGTTGTTTCCTAATTGTTTGTATCGGGCCCTGTAGGCGGGACATCCCTGTCCCGATACGGTATTGCATCGAGACCGGGAGGTCTCTCCTACTGTAGGCGGGACATCCCTGTCCCGACACTCGCCGGTAGGCGGGACATCCCTGTCCCGAAATTCGCCTACCGTAGGCGGGACATCCCTGTCCCGATACGGTATTGCATCGAGACCAGGAGGACTCGCCTACTGGGATTCTAACAGATAGCAATGACACGAATGCGTCTGTGTGAGATGCGTGACCCCCGGATATTTATCCTTGCAATGCGGCATCACCTCTGGACATCGTGGATGGAAATGACATCCTGCCGGCCGGTTAATCGGCGATGGGACATCACCTTCCAGCCGAATCTTTTCCACACTGCTCGCGGTATCCATTTTTGGGACAGCAGAGAGGAGAGCACGCGTATAGGGATGCTTCGGCGAATCAAAAATCTCCTCGGTTGTCCCGCGCTCTACGATGCGCCCCAGATACATCACGGCTACTTCATCGGCGAGGTATTCCACAACGGCAAGGTTGTGCGTGATGAACAAGTAGGTGAGTCCTAGTTCATTTTGCAAGTCTTTGAGCAGATTCAAGATTTGCGCTTGCACCGATACGTCCAACGCACTCGTCGCCTCGTCGCAAACGATGAATTCCGGATGGACGGCGAGGCATCGCGCGATGCAAATGCGCTGTCGTTGTCCGCCAGAGAATTCGTGCGGATAGCGCGTTACCATGTCCGGCGATAGCCCTACCCGTTGCATCAGAGTGGCGACGCGCTGGCGGCGTTCTGTCGCCGATGCACCGATGTTGTGCGTCCGCATCCCTTCCTGAATAATATCTCCGACGGTTAGCCTCGGATTGAGCGAAGAGTAAGGATCTTGGAAAATAATCTGCATCCGCTGCCGATAGGGATGCAGTTGCCCGCGCGTCGCCGTCGTGATGTCAACGCCATCGTAACGGATGTCGCCGGTGACAGGCACTCCCAGCCGCAAAATCGCCTTGCCGAGGGAGGTTTTGCCGGAGCCGGACTCCCCAACGAGTGCCAGCGTTTTGCCGCGCGGCATCGCGAGCTCAACGTTATCTACGGCGTAAACATAACCGGCGGCGCGCTTGAAAATCCCTTTCAAAATCGGATAGTGGACGCAGATGTTCTTTAATTCCAGCGCAAACTCCTGCGTCTCATCCGCGCGCTCCAAAATAACCTTCGTCTTCTCGGCAGCACTCGCAAGTGTGTCCGTTTCCAACGGAGCATCAAACGGCGGCGCGGGGTTATAGAGGTGACAAGCGACGTTGTGCTGTGTTTCGTCTGTGGACAGCACGGGCGCGATGCTCGCGCACCCCTCCATGACTTTCGGACATCTATCGGCGAACCGGCAACCATCTCCATCGTCACCGTATTCTGTCGCTTTTGGGACGCGCCCGGTAATCGTCTGCAATTCGGCACCCCGTTTATGCCGCGCCGGTGTAGACTCTAGCAACTTGACGGTATAGGGATGCTTCGGTGTGTTATAGAGCTGCGTCCATGTGCCCATTTCAACGATTTTTCCGGCATACATTACTGCAACCCGGTCCGCCATATTCGCCACGACTGCCAAGTCGTGCGTAATCAACAGCACTGCCATCTGGAATTCCTGTTGAAGGCGTTGGATGAGCTCCAGAATCTGTGCTTGGATAGTCACATCGAGTGCGGTAGTCGGTTCATCGGCGATGAGCAGGCTCGGCTGACAAGAGAGTGCCATCGCAATCATGACGCGCTGTTTCATGCCGCCGGACATCTGGTGAGGATACTCATTGTAACGCGCCGCTGGTTCCGGAATCCCCACTCGTTCTAACATCTCAATCGCTGCGTTTCGGGCGGCAGTGCCGCGGAGGTTCTGATGCAGGCGGATGGCTTCCGAGATCTGGTTCCCGATTGTGAAAACGGGATTGAGACTCGTCATTGGTTCTTGAAAGATCATTGCGATGTCGTTGCCCTGAACCTTTCGCTTTTCGATGGCGGGGAGGCGCGTGATGTCTTGGCCTTTGTAATAAATCGCGCCACCGGCGATAAACCCTGTCGGCTGCGGCACGAGTTGGATAAGCGAGAGCGCGGTGACGCTCTTCCCGCAGCCGGACTCACCGACAAGCGCGAAGATTTCGTTCTGCCGGAGCTCAAAGGAAACACCGTCTACTGCACGTGCCACTCCTTCCGGCGTGCGAAAATAGGTTCTGAGGTTTTGGACGCTGAGCAATGTTTCGTTCATAACATTAATATAACATGCATGTTATAGAAAAAGCAAGGGAATTTTGTTTTTTTTTTGGAATTGCGAGGCAAGTTGACACCGCGCGATCGCGGGGCCCGTCCCTCGCCGCGCCCAGAGACCGTAGTTCGGGAGCGCCTGATCCCGAACGGGTCGACGGTAAAAAAACGCCCCGGATTACCGTAGGGCGAGGGCCTGTCCCTCGCCGTGCCCAGATCTTGGAAAAGACCGTAGTTCGGGAGCACCTGCTCCCGAACGGGTCGACAGTAAAAAAACGCCCCTCGTTCTCTTCAGGTCCTTTAGGTCCTGAATGTCTATAGCAGCCGCAACGCAAAGAGCCCTAAGGTCCTTTAGGTCCTTAATAGACTTTGAGATGCCGCGTGTTTTTTATTAAGGACCTAAAGGACCTTGCCGGGGGTTGCCTATTTTTCTATAGACATTAAGGACCTAAAGGACCTAAGAGGCCCTCTTGACGACAGGCATCGCGGGGGACAGGCCCCCGCGATACGGTAAAAAAAACGCCCCGGGTTACCGTAGGGCGAGGGCCTGTCCCTCGCCATGCAACGATCGCGAGGGACAGGCCCCCGCGCTACGGTAACCATTCCCTACTCGCGCTGAAAAAATAACAATTGACAAAAACACGTTTTTCTGCTAATTTAACAGAAAATCTGAACACGCTTCTGAATAGGAGAACATTTTCATGTATAAAAGCGCGATGTTAGGGTGCGGCGGCCGTGCCCGAGCACATGCAGATGCATATCGCTTCGTTAACGGCGGAAAACTCGCCGCCATCTGCGATATGAACACCGAATTACTCAACAAATTCGGAGACGATTTCGGCATCTCTGCACGCTACACGGATCTAGACGAGATGCTGGAGAAGGAGAAACCGGATGTCCTCCACATCGTCACCGCACCGGTCCTCCGCGGGACAAACGAACGCATTCGTTATCCGCTGATGAAACAGGCATCCGACCACGGTGTGCCTGCCGCTATCGTGGAAAAGCCGATTGCCGTGGAAAGCGAAGACTGGAAACAGATTGCAGGACTCGCTGAAAGCACGCAGACGAAGTTCGTTGTTAATACGCAGCTCAACTTCCATCCGCAAAACTTGGAATTGAAGCGCGATGTGGCGGCGGGGAGAATTGGCGACATCAAATTCATTGAGGCAGGGGCGCGTAGTACCCCCGTAGATCAGGCACCACATGTGTTACAGTTGGTTTCGTCTTATATTGACAATTCGCGTCCGGTGCGAGTGCTCGGGCAAATCTCTGGGGCAGGCCCGCTAGATTCAGCGCAGCCTTCGCCGCAACACGCCGCCGCACGGGTGCAGTATGCGAACGGCTTGCACGTCTCTGTCGCTTTTGGCGCGGACATCGCGCCGCGGGCATCCGATAGCGACAGCGTCGTCGCGCACAAACGGGTTTTTGTCGTTGGGACGAAAGGTTTCGTGCATTGGCGGTTCAGCAGTTGGGAACGCGCCACGCCGGAGGGCGGTTATGAAGGCGGCCCGCTCAACTATGGCGAACAGGATGTCGTCGCGCAGGGTAATCTCACCGAGGCTGTCTTTGACTGGCTTGACGATGAAACGAAGGTGCATCCGACGCATCTCAAGCAATCGTTGGCGGAATTCAATCTGTTACTGGGCATTTACTACAGCGGCATCACTCACGAAATCGTTGAGCTGCCGTTTGAACCGCCCGATGGGTTAATCGATTTACTCAGGAAAACGTTGTAATCCCACTCTCCCTTGCAGCAAACGGGATTATGAGCGCGTGCCTATTTACGAAAGAGGAGAACATTTTCATGTATAAAAGCGCGATGTTAGGGTGCGGCGGCCGTGCCCGAGCGCATGCAGACGCGTATCGCTTCGTTAACGGCGGAAAACTCGCCGCCATCTGCGATATGAACACCGAACTACTCAACAAATTCGGGGACGATTTCGGCATCTCCGCACGCTACACGGATTTAGACGAGATGCTAGAGAAGGAGAAACCGGATGTCCTTCATATCGTCACCGCACCGGTGCTACGTGGTAGCAACGAACGCATCCGTTATCCGCTGATGAAACAGGCATCCGACCACGGTGTGCCTGCCGCTATCGTCGAAAAGCCGATTGCTGTCGAAAGTGAGGACTGGAAACAGATTTCGGGGCTCTCCAAGGAAACGAAAACGAAGTTTGTTGTCAATACGCAACTGAACTTCCACCCGCAAAACTTGGAGTTGAAACGGGACGTAGCGGAAGGCAGGATAGGCGATATCAAGTTCATTGATGCGAGCGCGCGCAGCACCCCGGTAGACCAGGGCCCGCATGTTTTGCAGTTGGTTTCGTCTTATATTGACAATTCTCGTCCGGTGCGAGTGCTCGGACAAGTCTCTGGGCGCGAGCAGTTAGATTCGGCGCAGCCTTCGCCGCAATACGCCGCCGCACGGGTGCAGTATGAAAACGGCTTGCACGTCTCGGTTGCGTTCGGCACCGCTATCGCGCCGACTGCATCCGAAGATCCGGTGGTTTACTTCCACAAACGGGTTTTTGTCGTGGGGACGAAAGGGTTCGTGCATTGGCGGTTTAGCAGCTGGGAGCGCGCCACGCCGGAGGGCGGCTATGAAGGCGGCCCGCTCAACTATGGCGAACAGGATGTCGTCGCGCAGGGTAACCTCACTGAGGCTGTCTTTGACTGGCTTGACGATGAAGCGAAGGTGCATCCGACGCACCTTGAGCAGTCGCTGGCGGAGTTCAACCTGCTATTGGGCATCTATTACAGCGGCATCACGAACGAGGTAATTGAGCTTCCGTTTGAGCCGCCGGATGGGCTGATGGATTCGCTTCGGGCGAAATTGTAAGGGGGCTGCCTTTTATTTTTAAGTGAAAGGGAGGCGTTTTTTACCGTAGCGCAAGGGAGAGAGCAGACCTGTCCCACGCGAGTGTCCGGGGCCGCGGACGATGGCGAGGGACAGGCCCTCGCCCTACGGTGAGACGGCCCCCTCTGTAGGTCAAGATCGCCAGATCTTGACCCGTTCGGGATCGGGCGATCCCGAACTACGGTCTACGTTGAAGGGGTGGCGTTTTTAACCGTAGCGCGGGGGCCTGTCCCCCGCGATCGCTGCATGGCGAGGGACAGGCCCTCGCCCTACGGTGAAGGGGGGAGTTCTTTTCGCGTGCTAGATGGCGAGGGACAGACCCTCGCCCTACGGTGAAGGGGGACCTTCTGCCGCCGCTGCCCCGGGAGGCGCGCCGCCCTATTGCATCGAGACCAGGAGGTCTCTCCTACCGGGAAAACGGCATCGTTCGGAATCTCACGAAACCATTTTGACAACAACGAGTTAAGAAACACCCTCATTTATTTAAAAGGAGAATAGCAATGCGAGTGCTGATTATGTCCGATATGGAAGGTGTGAGCGGCATTGTCGTATGGGAACAGGTGAACGGCGGGGCCGCGATGTTTGAAGAAGGCAGGCGACTCTACACGGAAGAAATAAACGCCGCCGTGCGCGGGGCTAAAGCCGCCGGTGCGACAGAAATTGTTGTTGTGGATTGCCACGGTGCCGGGCAAGGTTGGACATTTAATTCGCTCATTCCCGATAAAATTCATCCGGATTGCGAGTGGGTAGCGCACCACGGATGGGGACGCTACGATGAGATGTGGGAGGAAGGCTGCGATGCCTGCTTGCTCATCGGGATGCACGCGCGCAACGGGACACCCGACGGTGTGCTGTGCCACACGATTTCCACCGTCAAATACCGAAACCTCTGGTTTAACGATGAACTTGTCGGTGAAACGGGTGTAAACGCCGCGCTCAACGGGCATTACGGTGTCCCGATTGCGCTCGTCACAGGCGACGCGGCAGTCTGCCGAGAAGCGAAGTCGCTCCTCGGCGAGTCACTGCCAACTGTCGCTGTGAAGAAGGGGCTAGGCCGGTATAGCGCGCGGCAGCTCCCTCCTCGCCGCGCTCGCGAACGGATTGAGGAAGCCACCAAAAACGCGCTCACCGAACGCATCCAAACGTTGCCTTACGTGCCTGAAAAGCCGACGACAATCCGAATTGAATTGGAAAGCGTTGATAAACTCGCCGATTTCAAAGGAAGAACGGGGGTCGAAATCACCAGTCCGCTCACCGTTGAAAGCCGCGCGAAAAATTGGCTAACCGCATGGAATCAATTCTGGCCCTATGCCTAGTTGCATCGCGAACGCGCGCCTTTTAGGCATCGTCAAGGACGCTGAGCGGATCTTCGGAGGCATCTTTCCTCTCCAAGATTTCCACCTCGTATCCATCCGGGTCTGTGATGAATGCCATCTTCATGCCGCCGGAGGTAAATTGCGCGCGCCATTCGTCCGGCCAAATCTCCAAGCCGGCTTTCTCTAACCCGTCGCAAAACGCAACGATGTCTGGGACACCGATGGCGAAATGCATCAGGTCTTCCTGAACATTGAGTTCAAAATCGGGCGAGTAAGTCAACTCCAGCGTGTGCGCATTCCCCGGAAGTTCGAGATGCACTATCTGGTTCCCTGCCGGGGACTTGTCGCTCCGGCTGAGGACTTTGAATCCTAAGTGGTTGCAATACCAATCGATCGAATCGTCCAGGGCGCTGACGCGGACCCGGGTGTGTAAAAAAACAGCCATGTTGTTCTCCTTCTTTTTGTTTCGATCGGGCGATCAAAACCTATTTTGAGATTTTGTTTCGATCAGGCGATCGAAACCTATTTTGAGATAAAGATATAATAGCGTATTCCGTGAATTTTGTCAAGACTTGAGCAGGATTTACAAGATTAGGCAAGATTTTCAAGAGGACATTTCACACCGCACCCAACCTATCAGAACTGCCACAAGCAGCGGGGGCAGGGGATGCCCCCCTCATCCTGCAAAATCTTGTAAATCTTGTAAATCTTGCAAATCCTGCTCCGATTTCATTAGCAATTCTTTGTGGGGAGACTCAAAATGAGAAAAACCGATAAATCCAACATCCTCTTTATCACGGCGGACCAGCACCGATACGATTATCTTGAATCGGTAGAGGATGCTCCCGCCGCGCTCCAGACTCCTAACCTGCGACGCATCGCAGAACAGGGTGTCTATTTCCGGAATTGCACCACGAACGCCCCAGTCTGCGCGCCTGCACGAATCGCTTTGGCTACCGGGTTGCAACCCTCACGCGTCGGCGCGGTGGATAACGGTTGCTTCCTCCCAACTAACGTGCCAACTTACTATCAGCAACTTCGAGATAACGGATACCGCGTCGGTTGTGTCGGCAAACTGGATTTGGCGAAACCCGACGGCTATAACGGCCGCTACGGCGACAGACCTCGGGCATACAGTTGGGGTTTCACGCACCCGGAAGAATGTGAAGGTAAGATGCACGCCGGCAGCTCGCCAACGCCAATCGGTCCTTATACCCATTACCTAGAAGAAAAGGGGCTGCTGAAGGCGTTCCACGATGATTATCGGAAACGGAGTGCCGGCGGCTGGATTAAAGAGGGCTCCTACGATTCTGTCCTCCCGGCAGAGGATTTTGAGGATACTTACATCGGCAGGCGCGCGGCGGAATTTATTCAGCAGATTCCGGCGGACTTCCCGTGGCACCTATTCGTCAGTTTCGTCGGACCGCATGATCCGTTCGATCCGCCCACGGAATACGCTGATAAGTATCGCAACGCAGCCATGCCGCCGCATATTACAGACGACATGCACGGGAAGCCGGAATGGGTAAAGCGGCGCGTCGTGAATCTCACACCGGAGGAAATTGCTGTCACGCGCCGGCAATACTGCGCCGCAACTGAACTGATTGACGCGCAAATCGGCGAAATGCTCGCTGCGCTGGAGCAACGCGGCATGCTTGAAAATACCTATATCCTCTACTCCAGCGACCACGGTGAGATGCTCGGGGACCACGGGCTTTACACGAAGAGTGTCGCGTATGAAGCGTCGTTGCGGGTGCCGCTGCTCATCGCGGGCCCTGGTATAACCGCCGGACAGACTTCAGACGCGCTGGTGGAACTCATCGATGTGAACCCGACGATTTGCGAATTGGCAGGCGTTCCTGCGCTGGAAAATATCGATGCGCGCTCCATCACATCGGTGTTGCGCGGCGAGAGTGAAACGCATCGCACTGAAACCGTCAGCGCGCTCCGCAATTTCCGGTGCATCCGCACTGCCACGCATAAACTGATTGAAAACTACAACGATGTGACAGAACTCTACGATTTGTCAACAGATGCAACAGAGTTGCATAACATCGCGCGGACAGAACGCGAACTCGCAGGCCAACTGCGAACGCGTTTAGGACGACGTTTTCGTGCAGCACTATGAGCACTAATTTTGACGCGCGTCGGGCGTATCAGCATGTCAGGGAGATTGCCTTTCCGCGGGGCGTTGGGAGCGCGGGTGAAACGGCGGCGCGTGAGTATATCGTCCGGCATTTCAGGGACCTGGGACTGCATGTCGTGCGGGAGCCTTTCCACTTCACAAAATTCCCTGCGGAGGTGCTGCCGCGTCTCGTTTGTGCTATTTTCACACCGATTGTGTTCATGGTGCCGTGGCTCGGCGAACGGTTTCCTATCGGCATGTGCATTCTTTGCCTAGGAAGTCTCGCCGTGGCGATGGGCTTCACACGGTGGCAACCGTGGCTAGAAAAGTTGTATGATGTCGGGAAAAAGTGTCGTTCGGAGAATGTCATCGCCACGAACGACGTGCCTCCAACCACGGGTGCGCCGACACTCATTTTCGTGGCGCATTACGACTCCAAATCGCAAGTGCTTCCGATTGCTGTGCGCGCAGTCGCTTACGGCATCGCAATCGTCGGGCTCATCAGCCTAACGGGTTTCATACTCGTTCAGTTGCTGTTCCAATTCTGGCCGCCGAGCGCGGTTTTGTGGGGTATCGCCGGCGTGAGCGGTTTCTGTCTGTTGCTTTTGCAATTCAATTTCACGCAAAACCGTTCGCCCGGCGGTTTTGATAATGCTTCCGGGATTGGCGTTCTTTTGGAGTTAGCCCGGGCTGGCATGTCTCAAAAAGCGCGATGCATTTTTCTCGCCACCGGTGCGGAAGAATACGGTATGTGCGGCGCGTTGCGCTATATCCAACGGCACGCCGAAGAATATAACAAGCACCAAGTCTTTGTGCTCAACCTTGATGGGCTTGGCGTTGGCAATTCGGTGGATGTCATCACGCGCTATGGTATACCGCCGCTTCGCACGGCGCGAAAACTCGCTGAGGCACTTCAAACATCGGGTGAAGCACTCGGTATAAACGTTAGGGAACGCTATTTTCCGATCGGTGTCGGATTTGACAGTATCCCGATTGCAAGCCGTGGATTTGAGGCAGTCACGCTCACGTCGGGAGATGTCGGCAAGGTAGCCTTAAAAGTCCATTCCAAACACGACCGGGGTGAACTGCTCAACGTAGCCAGTTTACAACGCGTAGGTGAACTCATTTTGTTGTTCCTAGGCGAAAGAACGTAGTTAATTGAGGGTGTTTCATATTTCGATGCGTTCGGTAGGAGAGACCTCCTGGTCTCGATGCAATAGGCGGCGCGCCTACCGGAGCCGCGGCGGCAGAAGGTCCCCCTTCATCGTAGGGCGAGGGCCCGCGCAGGTTTCCACACGCGCAGGCGAGCCGGTTTCCCTCGCCAACGTTCGCTCGCCATGCCCTATAGGTCAGGCTCGCCTGATCCTGACCCGTTTGTGATCAGGCGAGCACAAACTACAGAGAGGGAAACACACATCGGGACGATGGACAACGCGGGGGACAGGCCCACGCGCTACGGGAAAATCGAGACCGGGAGGTCTCTCCTACGGGAGCATCGCTTCGGGTAGGAGGGACATCCTTGTCCCGATACGCACAGTATAAAACGCATCGAGACCAGGAGGTCTCTCCTACGGGTGTGCATCGATTTATGAAACACCGTCAGTTAATGACAACCTCACTGACGGATTACGTAAAGATACACACTTGCAACAACCATGCATATCAAACGCATTGCGAAAGACAGAAAACCTGTCACAGGGATTATCCTCGCGGGTGGGAAAAGCCGACGGATGGGGAAAAATAAGGCGTTGCTGCGGCTCGGCGATAAGACACTCATCGAACACGTGATATGTCCGCTTCGCGAAGTGACAGACGAACTGCTGCTCATCACCAAGAGTCCGCAAGAATACGCGCACCTGAACCTCCCGATGCACGATGATATTCTGCCGAATGCCGGGGCGTTAGGGGGCCTCCACGCCGGTCTGACGTATGCCTCGCACGAACTTGTGCTCTGCGTCGCGTGCGATAGCCCGTTCTTACAGCCTGCGCTGCTTACCTACCTCATTTCGGCGATGGCAACGGAGGACGATGCTGTCGTCCCTTACACCGAAGCCGAAGATGCATCGGGCAAAAAACGCCAGACAAAATACCAGACGCTGTGCGCTGTCTACTCAAAACGGTGTTTGCCGGTGATTGAGCAAATGGTGTCGGCATCGGAGTTGCGCGTGCATCAACTCTATCGGCGTATCCGCTGCAGAGAGGTGCCGCCGGCGATATGGCGAACGTTTGATGCGGAAGGCGTGTCATTTTTCAACGTGAACACCCGCGCGGATTTCGTATTGGCACAGTCCATATTGATACGGGGCGAGGGACAGGAAACCCTCGCCCTGCGGTGAAAGGAGATGTTAATCGTCCTTGGGCCGATACTCAGTCAGGTGCGGTGGCAGAGGGAGATATTTGTATCCCTGTTTGCGCCGTTTTTCGCCTTGCGCAACTAAATACGCATAGCGTTCCTCAATCGTCTTGAACTGCGCACTGAACTCCTGTCTCATTCGGGCGCATTCTTCGAGGACCGGGTCGGTGTAAGTCTCCGGATCGAAGCCGGGGAGATAACACTTTCCAACGAATTTTTCTTTCATGACAAGTCCCTCCATTAAGATTGTCGGTGTGCAGATAGTAACAGGCTGAAACCCGGCTGCTTCGCACACACGGTAGATTTGCCGGCGTTGGTTTTCATTGACGAGATGCTTGTGGTTCCACGAGACAAGGTAATCCACACCCTGCACCGTGGCGATAGCAATGTGTTCAGCGTCTTCTCTTGATTTTGCTGGCACGGCACGGGCGGCGAGCAGCTGCTGCACAAGGGCAAAAGCTTCCGCAGAGAAAGGTAAGCAAGGGAAGTGCACAATGGCAGCGTTCCGCTTCCTTGCTTGAGCCCGATCGCCTCTGCTGATTTCACCAATCACTGTGTCGGAAACCACAAACGCAAATTGGTTTTGAAAATTCCTCCAAAAGCGGCGGCTTTCCGCTTGCCACAAGGCAAGTTGTGAATTCTGGCTCGGGTCCGCCACGTAGTAACTGATAACCGTCGGGTCAAGATAGACTCGCGGGTTTTGTGCATAGGTGAACATGAAAGAATTATACCTTTATTTCCGGTAAATGTCCAGAAAATTGTGGGCAGGATTCGAGAGTGATAGGAGACACTTCTCCTCCTTTTGTCCCTCGCCGGGCATGAAATCCCGCAAATCCCCTATTCAGACATCAGACAGCCCCTTCCAACTCCGCCTGACACTCAGCACAATACCCAATAATTTCATTCCGGAAGCGGACAGATTTAAACCCGTGCTCTTCGCACACGGCTTTTTGGAGCGCGTCGATTTTCGGTTCCCTGAATTCGACGATCTGGTTGCACCGGAGGCAGATCAGAT
This sequence comes from Candidatus Poribacteria bacterium, assembly GCA_965242965.1. Classification (GTDB taxonomy): domain Bacteria; phylum Poribacteria; class WGA-4E; order WGA-4E; family WGA-3G; genus AGPOR5. The sequence goes on from OZ251518.1 coordinate 2,192,297, forward strand.
GCGCATGTTCACGAAGCGAATGGATGCTCTCATAACGGGTATTCTTTTGCGCGTCAATAAATTCTGTCAGCAGCCCGCTTTTGACGAGGAGCGGCAGCGTCCGGTAAATCGTCGGCCGCGAGGCGAGGTAGCCGTTCCGCCGCATCTGAACGAGTAAGTCTTCGGCTTGGAAATGCCCGTTGTAGGCGTAGACCTGCTCTAAAATGTCCTGCCGTTTGCTGGTCAGACGGAGCCCGCAACTTTCAAGATAGTCTTTGAATTGTTTAACAAAATCGGAGGGGATTGTGTTTTCGGTGCTTTTCATGGTGATTCCTTATTTCAACGTTCGCGGGGGACAGGCCCCGCGCTACGGTATCAGAGGGCGGCACTCGCGGGGGACAGGCCCCCGCGCTACGGTATCAGAAGGTTCTCGTATCGCGGATGAGGCGGACAGGCCCCCACTACGGCACCAGAGGGTTCTCGCATCTCGTTATGCGAAAACTACCTTGCATCCGGGCTCTGCGAGTCGATGTTTCACGGCGAGCTCATAAAACCGCCGGAGGCCCGCGATTTCGGATTCTCCCAACCCGTAATGGATATGCTTTTGCAGGTAATCGCGGCAGAGCGGTTCGGACAAACCCAATTTGTCGGATTCAATTCGTGCGATTTTTGGGATTTGCGTTATCCCGCGCGTCTTCGCCTCGCGCAATACATTGGGGGCATCGCCGAGTTGCACGCCGGCCCGCGCTACCCAGCACGCATAGACAAACGGCAAGCCGGTGAGTTCATGCCACGCCGTCCCAAGGTCAAGGCTATATTCAGTTGCGTCCAATCGTCGAAGGGCGGCATCGCCGATGAGTAGCACGGCTTGATAGTCTGCCGTGCCCGGGTCAGTGGACGGCGCGCACGGTGTGAACGTCGGCTGAATGCCGTATTTCTCAGCCAGCAAAATTTTCAGGAGCGCGATGGACGAACGCGAACTGGTATCCAATGCGATTTGCCGAATCTCTGAAATCGGCACGCGGCTGAAAAGTTGGATGCTGAGGACACTCCCGTGCGAAGCGATTGCAATGTCAGGCAAAATGCGGCACCCGGCATCGGAGGAACGGAAGTATTCAATAATCGGAATCAAGCCGATGTCCAGTTCCTCTGCCTTTAACAGCACGGCGAGTCGGCTCGGCACCTCAACGCTGAGCGCGATATCCGTCGGAATCTCCCCGTTCAAGAGCGGATAGATAAGCGGTTTCGTGTTCAAGAACGAAACCGCCCCGACTCTTAATCGCGATTTGCCATCACCACCGCCCGATCGGTTCTCGGCTACGCCGCTTTTCTGTGCCACCGTTCTCCCTCTCGGATGATTTCGTTGTAGAGCGTGTCACGTTCAACAGGCACAAATCCTGCTTCTTCAATGAGGCGCGTGAGTGCTTGCACGGAGACTGCCTCCGGCGTATCTGCGCCAGCCATGTGCGTGATCTTCTCCTCTGTCACCGTGCCATCAATATCGTCTGCGCCAAAACGAAGCGCGACTTGGGCGGTTTTCAACCCTGTCATAATCCAATATACCTTGATGTGCGGCAGGTTATCTAGCATCAGTCGCGCCACGGCGATGTTACGCAGGTCTGTCACCCCGGAAGTTGAGGGGAGGTATGCCATCCGCGTGTTAGCAGGATGAAACGCCAGGGGAATGAACGTCACAAATCCGCCGGATTTATCCTGCTGTTCGCGCAAGCGAATGAGATGATCTACGCGGTCTTCGTTACTTTCAAGGTGCCCGTAGAGCATCGTCGCGTTGGTAGGAATACCGAGTCGGTGCGCAATGTCATGCACCTCTAACCATCCCTCTGCGCTGAGTTTGCCGGGACAGATTTTCTCGCGCGTCTCTTCGGCGAACACCTCGGCACCGCCGCCGGGTAGCGAGTCTAACCCTGCATCCTTCAACTGCGTTAATACCTCCTCTATTGACATCTTAAAGATGCGCGAGAAGTGGTGAATTTCAACAGCCGTGAAGAATTTGAGGTGGACCTGGGGCATCCGTGCCTTAAGCCCACGAATGATGTCAAGGTAGTAGTCAAACGGCAGTTTGGGGTGCAGTCCGCCGACGCTATGAACCTCGGTGCATCCGTGCTCTATTGAATACATCGCCTTGTCCAAAAACTCGTCAACGCTCATCTCCCATGCGCCCTCGGTTTGCATATTTTTTCGGGCGAATGCACAGAAGTGGCAGCGCGCGTGCAGGATGCACACATTCGAGTAGTCAATGTGCTGGTTGATGTTATAGTAAGCGATGTTGCCGCTGAAACGTTCGCGGACGTGATTAGCGATGAAGCCGACACCGGTAATATCGGGGCTTTCGTAAAGCGCAACCCCGTCGTCAAAACTGAGGCGTTCCTCTGCCTTGACTTTATCGTAGATAGCCGGCAATCTGATGTCTGTAAAGCGACTATAGTTCTCCATTAATTTTCCTTATTTCATTAGGATAGACGCAAAACGATGCATTTGCGCCTATCCTGAAAAAATTTCTTGACATATATCTCACAATAAAGGTATTATAGCATAGTAATCTTAAAAATGCAAGAATTTTTGAAATCGAGATAAAATTATGCCAAAATTTGGACTGATTCATTACAACTACGCCAGCAAGTCGCTTGACGATTTCCTGAAATTTACGAGTGAGACAGGGTTCGGCTACGTTGAACTGCAGATAAGCGATGTCTGGCAGGCGGAAACGGCAGATGCGGAGAAGAACGCCGAACTTGTGCGGCAGCAGGTGGAGTCTTACGGCTTGCAAGTATCGGCACTGGCGGCGGGGAACGATTTCGTCGTGCTGGAAGAGGCGACTATCCGCGCGCAGGTGGAACGGATGGAACGCATCGCGGGCCTCGCGAAACGCCTCGGCACTTCGGTGCTTCGGACGGAAGGCGGCGCGCCGAAGGAAGCAGTGCCGGAAAGCCGATGGGTTGAAGCGATGGCGGGATGTCTCACAAGATGCCTTGAATTCGCAGAGCGGCACGATGTCTACCTCGCTGTCGACAACCACGGTCTGGTTACCAACGACGGTGATTTGCAGGTAGAACTCTTTGAGCGCGTCGCCTCCAAACGCGTCGGCGCGAACATGGACACGATGAACTACCGCTGGGCAGGGCACGAACTGGAAACGGTAGGCAGGTATTATGAAATCGTCGCACCGTGGACGTTGCACACGCACCTGAAGGATGGCACCGGTTCGCGAGGCGATTATCGCGGCGAGGCACTCGGTGAAGGGGAAATCGAACTCGGGAAGGCAATCCGCTGCTTAAAAGCGGCTGGTTATGAGGGTGTCTGGTGCTGCGAGTATGAGGGACGCGAAAACGACGGCACGGGCCAGCGGAAGAGTTTCGCTTGGATGCAGGCGAATCTGTAACACGAAAATGCCACCTCGCATTATCACCTTAACAACTGATTTCGGCACTAGCGACGCTTACGTCGGTGTCATGAAAGGCGTAATTCTGGGCATTAACCCGAATGCGCAGATAGTCGACATCACGCATGCGATTCCGCCGCAAGATGTCCACGAAGCGGCGTTCCTCATTCATTCGGCGCACCGCTACTTCCCGCAAGGCACGATTCATACCATCGTCGTTGACCCGGGTGTCGGCAGCAATCGCCGGGCAATCGTTTGCCAAACCGACAGCGCGTTTTTCGTTTGTCCTGACAATGGGGTGTTAAGTTATCTGGTAGGGGAGAACTCGGGGCTTGATGTCTCGGCGGTAACCATTGAAAACCCGACGTATCTCTTACCGCATGTCAGCAATACCTTCCACGGCAGAGATATTTTCGCCCCGGTTGCGGCGCATCTCTCCCTCGATGTGCCGCTTGCCGATATCGGAACCCCGGTTCACAACCTCGTTCAACTGCCAATTCCGACGATGCACATCGCTGAAGATACGCTGATCGGAGAGATTATCAAGGTGGATAGTTTCGGGAATCTGATAACGAATATCTCACAGTCGGATTTTGTGGCGTTCACGGGAACCGCTTCTGTCTATACCATTCAGGCAGGCGACGTGTGTATTAACCGTCTGAACCGTGCCTATGCCGCGTCTGATACAGGCGAACCGCTGGCGATTATTGGCAGCTTTGGGTTGCTAGAGATTGCAGTGAATTGTGGCAGTGCCGAAGAACATTTGGGATTGAAACGGGGGGATGCCGTTAGTATCAAGAAAAAACGCGCGCCCAACGAATAATAGCAACAAGTTATAGGAGGGTGTTTCATAAATCGCTCAACGTCGCGGTGCCAGACCCCGCGCTACGGTGAAAAAACGCCTCCCTTTCACGTAGGGCGAGGGCCTGTCCCTCGCCACGCGTTTGGCTGGTAGACCGCCTCACCCCTGTAGATCAGGATCGCCTGATCCTGATCCGTTCGGGATCGGGCGATCCCGAACTACAAAGGTGGGCCCGATGTCTTCTGGTATTCGCCCTCCCTCCAAGGCGGGATAAATGCCGAAACGGAGTTATGAAACTCCCTCAAATAAATAGGAGAAAATCGAATTGAAAGAGATTGTTTTAACAGGCATCAAACCGACAGGGCAGCCGCACCTCGGCAACTACCTCGGCATGCTGAAACCCGCGCTGGAACTCGCGGAAGACCCGGGTAAAGAGAGACTCGCACTCTACTTCATCGCCGATTACCACGCACTCACCACGGTAAAAAGCAAGAAAGAGTTGCAGGATTTGACAAACCAGGCCGCCGCGACCTGGCTGGCATTGGGACTTAACCCGGACGAGGCAATTCTCTATCGCCAATCGGATGTACCGGAGGTGTTTGAGTTAGCGTGGGTGTTGGCATGTTTCACGGCAAAGGGGTTGCTCAACCGCGCGCACGCCTATAAAGCGATAGTTGACGATAACCTCGCCGCCGGCCGTGAGGCGGACAAAGGCATCAACGCGGGCTTGTTCACGTATCCTGTTTTGATGGCGGCGGATATCCTGCTATACGGAACGCATATCGTCCCGGTCGGCTTGGATCAGCGGCAACACCTTGAAGTAACGCGCGATGTCGCCATCGCCTTCAATAAAAACTACGGGAACGTTTTGACGGTGCCGAAAGCCGTCATCCGGAAAGAGGTGATGACTATCCCCGGTCTTGACGGTAGGAAGATGAGCAAAAGTTACAACAACGTCATTCCGCTGTTCGCGCCATCAACCCAGATTCGGAAGCAGGTCCGACGGATTGTAACGGATTCTAAGCGGCCGGAAGAACCGAAGGATCCGGAGGGATGCAACGTCTTCGCTATCTATCGGCATTTTGCGGATGGGGATGCGGTTGAAGCGAAACGGCAGCTCTATCTGAACGGCGGCCTCGGCTACGGCGACATGAAGCAGGAGCTCTTCGAGTTGTTAGACGCGACCTTTTCCGCACAGCGCGATACGTATAACGCATTGATGGAAAATCGGGACGAGTTGGACACGGTGCTTCGGCACGGTGCTGAGAAAGCGCGGGACATTGCGGTGCCGATTTTGCGTAAGGTTCGGAAGGCGGTGGGGGTGTAGTCTCGAATTTTCCGGTGTAACGCATATTCCAACGTAGGGCGAGGACCACGGGGACACATCGAGACCGGGAGGTCTCTCCTACATAACGCATATTCCAACGTAGGGCGAGGGCCCTCGGATGCCACACGCGCATCCGAGCGGGTTTCCCTCGCCATGCGTTTGGTTGGCAGACCTCATCACCCTTGTAGTTCAGGATTGTCTGAAGCTCTGGCACATTTGCCAAGCGATCCTGACCCGTTCGGGAGCGGGCGCTCCCGAACTACAGAGGTGGGCCCGATACGCGCCCCCTCGCTTTTCTATCGGTATTCGTCCTTCCCCTAAGGGGCGTAAATTTATGATACACCCTCATCTAATTTTGACCCGGGCGGGCTCAATACCCAGTAGGAGAGACCTCCCGGTCTCGATGCAATATCCCGGTAGGAGAGACCTCCCGGTCTCGATGAATCACACCCCATCGGGACAAGGATGTCCCTCCTACCCAAATAACACCAGAAGTAGGCGCGCCCTCCCAGTCTCGATGCCCACTCTCAAATCGTTTTGAGTCTGCATTGCAATGCAAGGTTCGCCGCCAGCGTATCCGTTAACGCAACATCCCGGCAGACAAACACAGAATCCTTTGACAACCCTAGACGTTCTATATCCCTCGGCACAAGTTCAGCATCCAAACAGACGTGGAACATCTGCGACTTATCAGGCGCGACAATGCGAAAAACCGTATTCGTTGCAAGGCCTGCAACGCGCGCAATTGTGCTATCAAGCGGGTATCCCTCTTTAAGCGCAACTTCATAAAGGACATCCTCTTCGCGCCACCCTTCCCGAAGCGCATCAATGGCGTTTTCCAACTGCGCGATGTAAGTTTGCACATCCTCGGTGCGGACATCGTCTTCTGTCCGATAGTTGGACTCGGCAAGTTTGAAGACGCGGCAGCCGGCGTTTTCTCGCAAACACACGCGGCGAACCCGTTCTTTGCCAATCTCGGCAATCGTCTCAAATCCTGCCTTGCGCGCATCCGATTTTTCCGGGGTAGGTTCCGGCAGTTGCACCATGATAAATTGCCGCGCACCGGAATCTTCCCGATTGAGCTCCAACACTGCCTCTGCTGTCGTGCAGGAGCCCGCGAAGAAATCCAAAACGATGGAATCTGCGTCAGTGCTGAACTGCAGGAGGTGTTTGATTAAACCCACCGGTTTCGGAAAATCAAAAATGAAAACATCGTCTCTCTCGAAAAGTTTACGAAGTTGCGCCGTGCCGTGGCTAGTCTGCTCCATATCTGTCAGCAGACTTCGCATGACTCTCGCGGAAGAATTCAGATAGTGCTTGTATTCTACCTGCCATTCGCCGTTGGCATTCTGCTTGAAAACGATTTTATTCTCCGCTTTCCAATGCAGAAAACGCGCCTCCGACCAGGCCCAGTATTTCACAATCTTTGAGCCATCGGGACACGCAATCGCATACCGACGACTTTCACGCTGATGCCGGAGAGGTGCTTCCAGCCGAAAAGTTTTGTAGGGACCGAGTTGTTCATAATGCGCATCTTTCCCCTGATATGCCGCTTGCTCTTTTTCGGTCAGCGGCCGCCTGAGCCTGCCTACTTCATCTCGGCTTTTGGCATACATGAGGATATACTCATGATTCGTCGCGAGGTGCTTCATGTTATTCCCGCCGCCGCTATTTCGTTGCCAAATCAACTGTTGCATGAAATTCTCTTCCCCGAAAATTTCGTTCATCAGCAGGCGGAGGTTATGCCCCTCGCGGTCATCGATACTGACGAAGATGAGGCCATCATCCGTGAGTAACTGCCGCGCAAGGAAAAGGCGTGGATACATCATCGACAACCACGCCGAGTGGTAACGGCCGCTACGCTCTGGATTGCTCGTCTGCAGATTGCCGGCGGCATCAAGCTGCCCTGACAATTGCAGGCAGGCATCCAACGGCTTCGCGTAGTTATCGGGATAGACAAAGTCGTTGCCGGTGTTGTAAGGCGGATCGATGTAAATCGCCTTCACGCGTCCGAAATAGGGTTTGTAGAGGAGTTTCAGCACCTCCAGGTTATCACCTTCAATGAAAAGGTTTGAAGTGCTGTCAAACTGAAGTGACTCCTCTCGGCATGGAATAAGGGTAGCCTCGGTAGGGACGTTGAGCAGGCGGATGGATTCGCGCTTGCCTGCCCAATTGAAGTGATACCTATCCTTGGCGTTTACCCCCCCCTTCACAAATCTCTAGTATATTTGCAAGTTTCTCCATGTCCACTTCGCCTTCGGTGAGGCATTCGGGGAAAAGTTGCTTGAGTTGTCGGAGCCGCTCCTCGTTTAGGGCGGGTGTCGTTTTCGGGGTTTTATCGGTTTTCATTAGCATTTTCCTTCGGCAGGCGCGGTTCGTCCTGCGTAAGTCCTCTATGAACGGGCATTAGAAATTCCGCAACGTTCTTCCCCGTAGGAGAGACCTTCCGGGCTCGATGCATTCCGGTAGGAGAGACATCCTGGTCTCGATGTTCCCGCAGCGCGGGGGACAGGCCCCCGAGATCTCTGTCGTCTCAATGCGTTCTTAGGTCCTTTAGGACCTACATGTCTATAGAAAAACGTGTCGTCCCATTTTCAAGGACTTTTAGGTCCTTAATAAAAAACACGCGAGGCATGTCAAAATCTATTAAGGACCTAAAGGACCTTAGAGCCTTTTGCGTTTCGGTTGCTATAGACATTAAGGTCCTACGGACCTGAAGAGAAGAAGAGACGTTTTTCCGTAGCACCGACGATGGCGAGGGACAGGCCCTCGCCCTACGATGAAGGGGGATTTCTGCCGCCGAGCCCCGGGAGGCGTGCCGCCCTATCGCATCGAGACCAGGTAGTCTCTCCTACCGGCAATAGCGCGGGGGCTGTCACCGCGACATTGAGCGATTTATGAAACACCCTCATATTAGACCGTTACGGCAATGAGCGGCACATCGCGGACCGGCATCTGCGCGCCGAGTTCGGCCGGCATCTCTTCGCCATGTTCCAACAAACACTCAAAGAGCAGTTTAACAGCGTCTTCAAGGTTTTCTAACGCTTCTTTCTGCGTATATCCCCAACTTGCTGCACCGCGGTGCTCCAGCGAGGGAATATAGGCACGCCAGACGGCTTTCTCGTCGGGTTCGTCGGGCCATTTGTCCTTCTCTAGGACAACCTCAAACGTGTAGGTTTTCATGATGTCCCTCCATTATTTAACAAAAATTTTTCAACGTTCCTTCCGATAGTTGGCGGTGGAAGTGGTTTATTGTCGCTATGGAAAATCTCTACCCACTCGTTAACGATTTCGCAGAGTTCGCGATAGACTTCAACCTCATCGTCACCATGTGCGCAAGGTCCGATGATGCCGGGGCAATACCCGATGAAACAGTCATCTTCGTCAGACCATTCCACGATTTTGATGTAGTTCGCGCTTTCAGTCACTTCTGTGCCTCCTTAATGCCTCTTTCAACTAACTTTTCTTGGAAAGGTTTGGCATCTTTTTCAAGGCATAAAAATCCTATCTACAAATGCGTGCGCATCAGTTTTTGATACTCGGTGTGCGCCGCCTGCGCGTCGTATTCGCCATCGAGAACGCGACGGAGACACCGCACGAAGCCGATCGGCGCGTCTTCACCGAAGATGGTGCGGCCGAACAAAATGGCACGTCCACCATTCTGGACGACACTCTGCGCGAGGGAGAACGTGCTACGCGCATTTTGCCGCGGACCACCTAAAGCACCGATAACCAGCGTCTCATCAAACTGGCACAACTCATGCCACACCTCTGCTGTCGTATAGGCGGTTTTGATGAAACGCGGACGCTGATGTTTGCGCAAATAACTCATCGTGCGGACGATCGAATCGGCGACATACATCCCACGTTTCTCATCGTCCATCCCCGGTAATTTGACGTTCGGGAGGAAGACTTCCAGCAGATGGTCGAACCCCTCAATCTCGCCGACGACGTGCGCAAATTGGATATACGCCTGCAACATCCGCTCGTCGGCGATAGGCTCGTTGTTGAGCGTGATGGAATACAGCCCCAAGCTGACCCGGCATTCCAACGCCGGTGCGATGAGTGCCTCGCAATAGCGGTGCATATCCTCTGGGAATACCGTCTGGAACGGCATCGACGGCCGCGAAGTATAGGCACCGAAACGCGGGTTCCAGATGGCTGTCTCCGAGTTCATCCGGACAATCGGCGTGATGTGCGCGTTTTCAAATAGGTTTTCTTCGAGTGCCAGCGTTTCAGCATCGGCGGGTGTCATGAGGAGTCCGTCCAACTGCCCATCAGCGACGAGTTCGCGCTGGAGCTCCAAAAACTCCGCGTGCGTGCGGTAGTGCGGCTTGGGATGCTGCACCTGCCCAAGCCCCTTGATACCTGCCGATGCAAGCGGGTCCGCGGCGAAGACCAGGATGGGACGCCGCGCAAGCAGTTCGGTGTCAGCAAGTTTGTCAAATATCCGATTGCCCATGTATGATTCCTTTTTTTCAAACTTATGTCCCTTTCGGTTAGGGACGTTTTATGTCCAATTCACAAAACGCTCGTTGGAGCGATGTCTATCACCAATTCAACGGCGTTGGATTTAATGGCCGGCGGCGGTTCGGCAGTGAGTTGCTGAATGCGTAGCGAGATGGCTTCAGCCGTTTCACTGCGGAGTAAGAAGTGCCACCGAAATTTCCCTTCAATTTTGGAGAGCGGTGCGGGGGCGGGCCCCAGAATTTCCACCAAATCTCCATCAGTTTGCGAGTTCTGGAGTTGATTTACCACGGTGTGCGCCGCGTCAATCACCGATTTTTCGTCTTTGCCGCGGAGGAGAAGCCGCGCTATGTGCGAAAAAGGTGGGTAGCGCAACGCACCGCGCGCCGCTACCTCCTGTTCATAGAAACCGATATAGTCGTGCTTCTGTGCCGCTGTGATGCAGTAATGCGCCGGCATATAGGTTTGGACGATAACCTCACCCGGTATTTCGGCGCGCCCAGAACGTCCAGCGACTTGCGTCAGCAGGCTGAACGTCTGTTCGCTCGCGCGGAAATCCGGGAGATTCAAGGCAGTATCCGCCGCGATAACCCCGACGAGGGTGACGTTCGGAAAATCCAACCCTTTCGCCACCATCTGTGTGCCGATGAGGATGTCGATTTCCTGCTGCTGAAACGCCGCTAATATCTGCTGATGCGCGTTCTTCCGCGCCGTGGAATCGGCATCAAACCTTTTGACGTTCGCGGCAGGGAACGCCTTGCGCACCTCTTGCTCAATCGCCTCTGTCCCCATACCAAAATAGCGGATGGCCGGGCTACTACACTGCGGACATGTCGGATGCGTATCGCGCCGATGCCCGCAGTGATGACAGACGAGTTTCTTCGTCTCAAAGTGAAACGTCAAAGATATGGAACAGTTGTTGCACCGCTCAACGTAGCCGCAGGTTCGGCAGAAAACGTAAGTTGAATGTCCGCGCCGGTTCAGGAATAAGATAATTTGCTCCCGCTTCACGAGGCGTTGTTCAATAGCGTTTCGGAGAAGCGCGGAGAAGATGGTGCGGTTTCCACCTTTCAACTCGGCGCGCATATCAACGATATGCACCTCTGGCATCTCTCTATCCAACACCCGCGTCGGAAGACTGAGGAGTTGATACGTGCCGTTGCGAGCGCGGTAGAAACTTTCCAACGAAGGTGTCGCGCTGCCGAGTAGGAGCGCGCAGTTGGCGAGTTCACTCCGTTTCTGGGCAACTTCCCGGGCGTGGTAACGCGGGGCCTTGTCCGATTTATAGGAGTCCGAGTGCTCTTCGTCGATAATTATCAGCCCCAATTCTCTGACCGGGGCGAACACGGCGGACCGCGGGCCGATGACGATGGTGGCTTCTCCTTTTTGGATGCGATGCCAACTGTCATAACGTTCGCCGTCGCTAAGACGGCTGTGTAGCACCGCGACGCGCTCGCCAAACCGGCCGATAAATCGTGAGGCAGTCTGCGGTGTCAGTGAAATCTCTGGCACTAAGACGATGACAGACTTCCCGCCCTCCAAAATCTGCGCGATTGCCTGCATGTAGACTTCGGTTTTGCCGCTCCCGGTTACGCCGTGAAGGAGCAAAATCCGTCCAATATCCATCGGCGCGCCAGCACTGTGCGAAGACAATCGCGCCAGCGCGTTCTGAACCTCGGCAAACGCCGCGGCTTGTGCCGGATTGAGCTGATAAGGTTTCGTCGCCGCAACCGGTTGGCAGCTCAATGGGTTGCGCAACACCCGCGCCTGCGTAATCTTGATGAAGCCGCGTCTCTCAAGCGTGCGGAGCAGGGAGAGACTCGTGCCCGCCTGCTCGGCGAGCTCTGCCGTGGTTATCGGCGCGTCTTCGTTAAGTAGGATGCGCAGGATTTCCGCGTGTTTCGCGGCGGCAGGACGACGGCGGTTTCCATCGGCACCGCGCGCTTCCGCTGTGAGGCGCGCAATCTCCGCCGCAATCTCGTTTGGTGTTAACGCCAAGGATGCCACCGTCGCAGTCTGCGCAGAGGCTTTCGGTTTGTGAGTGACGTAAACATCAACAACGCCTTTTTCACGAAGCGCGGAGATTTTCGGACGGAGATTCGTGTAACTGACACCGACGCGCCGCGCAAGTTGATTCGGTGTGAGCTCCCCTTCTGCCTCCAACAGCGCGACAATCTCCTTTTGCACGCCTCTGACACTCGGTTTATCTCCTGATTTGAGTTGCACTCGCTGCCGTTTCTCGCTTCGCACGGCGGCAGGCACCGCACAAAAGAGCGCGTTCCCCCAGGGAGAGACGTAATAGTCCGCCATCCACTTTGTCAACGCGAGCAACTCAGCAGAGAACGTTGGATATTTATCGAGACAGTCAGATATACTTTTGATTTTGTTGGGAGTCAGAGCCGTCACGTCTATCCGTTCAACGACAACGCCTTCCTGCGTGCTTCGTCGAAACGGCGCGAGCACACGGACACCCGGTTGCACAACGGCATCCAGATGCGGCGGCACGGCGTATGTGAACAGCTGATCGATCGCGAGTGGAAAGGCGATGTTGGCGTAGCGCATTTTTTTCGTGGACGTTTTCCTATCAGGTTCAATAGGCGCGATGACAAAGCGCGCCTACGGGAAATTATGCAAGTTTGGTAACATTAACGCCGCAGCGTGAGCTCTGTCTGCTCATCTTTAAAGTGCCGTTCCGATTTGTGCCGCGATTCTACGCGCCACGGCAACCGGATCCTTTTGTTGAGAGACTCCGGATCCGCAAAGTATCCATCATCAATCTGCCAGAATTGGAGGCACGGATAAGATACGCCGTTATGCTGGAATGTCCCCATGCTTTCCTGTATCGCCTTCATGCCGCGGGTGATCGGCTCGACGGTGATAAAAATGCCGACCTGGGCTTTCTGTTCACGGATAGCGTGGCAGAATGCGCGCAGCGCAGATATACTGGGTTTACCTGATTTGACTTCGGCGATAATGCGCGTATTCCGATCTCGCTGGGTGCGAGGGACCCGCACTTTCACGGCACCGGTGCTATCAAATCCACCATCGCCAACATTTGCTGTCGGTTCGAGCCCAATGCGCGTCACTGCCCAATTCGCAAAATCGTGATACTTTTCCCGGTCGCGAACGAGCAGCATCACTTCCCGCATATTCGTCGGATAGCCCGCAATCTCATTATCAACGGAAGGCTCCAGTCCATGCCTATCGCGTAGCCGTTCCTGCATCGGATCCAGCGCGACGAGCGTCACATCAATGCCTATCCACTGCCGATTTAGCGTTTCTGCCGCGTCAAGTGTCGTGCCGCAGCCGCAAAACGGATCAAGCACAATGTCGCCGGGGTTTGATGACGCTCGGATTATCCGTTCATAGAGGGCACGCGGCTTCTGCGTCGGATAGCCGAGACGCTCCTTGGCAGTCGCCCCAATCTGATTCATCTCACTCCCGCGCAGATAGGTGAAGACATCGTCCATCGGGGTTCCCTCATCCCAATAGAAACGCTTCCATTCGCCATGCTTATCCCTGGTCCGATTCCTGCGATATTCTCGGCCATCCTCGTCTTGATACTTGAACATGTGTCTCGTCTTTTCAGCATACGGCATCCGTGGCTGATTGAACACGAAGGAGGGCCCTTTGACGTAGCGCAGGATAATGTCGTGCTTACGTTTGAAGTCCTGACGCGGCGCGTTGCCCGCCGAATAGTGCCAAATAATCTCATTCCTGAAGTTGCCGACACCGAACATGGCATCCATCAAACCTTTCAGGTAATGGCTCGCCGTCGGATCGCAGTGCAAATACATGCTTCCCTTCAGGTGGAGCACGCGGTGGAGTTCAAGGATGCGGGGCCCCATGAAAGTGAGATACGCGCGCATCGCACTCGGCGCACCACTTGTTGCCTTCTGGAGCACGAAGTCATAGCCGGTGAGCGCGTTGTTGAGCGCGGCGTAACTTTCGGATGTCCGGGCGAGTTTCTCAATTTCATGACGTGCGTCCTGCGCTGCATCGTCCCATGTCCACGTATCCACGAACGCTGTCCGCTGTGATTGCGATGCTTTCAAAAACGTGTTGTAGTTGCGGCCGCTGTTGAAAGGCGGATCGGTGCAGACGAGATGGACGCATCCTGTCTCCAATTCTCGCAAGATTTCAAGGTTATCCCCGAAGTAAATTTTACGCAGCATGATGCCGATTATCCTTTTATGTTTTCCTAGTGAACGCTGGCGGGGGGCAGGCCCCCGCGCTACGATAAAAAACGGCACTTCATCGTAGGGTTTGGGCCCTCGGATGCCACACGCGCATCCGAGCGGGTTCCCCTCGCCAGCGTCCACGCACCAGGCCCTGTAGGTCAGGATCGCCTGATCCTGACCTGTTTGTGATCAGGCGATCACAAACTACAGAGGGGAAACACACATCGGGACGATGGAGATCGCGGGCGAAACCCGCTCGGATGCGCGTATGGCATCCGAGGGCCCCCGCGCTACGGTAATCGAGAAATCGCGGGGGACAGGCCCCCGCGCTACGGGAACATCAAGCCCCGAGGTCTCTCCTACCGGGATGTATCAAGACCTGCGCGCCTATTGACACTTCCCTTTTTGCTCGTTTTCGTAATCGACAGACGGTTCAAGTCCATGTCTCTCGCGGAGCCGCTTCTGCACCAATTCTAACGCGAGGAGCGTCACATCGATGCCTATCCACTGCCGACTTAGCGTTTCCGCTGCGTCAAGTGTCGTGCCGCAGCCGCAAAACGGATCGAGCACGATGTCACCGGGGTTCGATGAAACTCGGATTATCCGTTCGTATAATGTCCGCGGCTTTTGTGTCGGATATCCCAGCCACTCCTTCGTCGATTTATAGGCGGGTGCAACATCTGTCCACCAATCAAAAGGCACTTTACCTTTCACCAATTCTGCCGCCACTGCGTCATCGAAAACCTTCGGATTTCCTCTGCGCCATCCTTCTTGCACCGTGCGCTTATCGATTCGCGCGTGTGGGATGAGAATATCCTCTGGATTGAAAGTGTTGTCCTCGCCTTTAGCATAAAACAAGAGGATGTCGTGTTTGCGAGGAAAATGCCGCTTTGGCCGTCCCGGCGAACCATATCCCCAAATAATCTGATTCCTGAAGTTCGCCACGCCGAACACGGCATCCATCAACCCTTTTAGATAGTGACTCGCCGTTGCGTCACAGTGGAGATACATGCTACCTGCTGGATGCAGGACACGATGACACTCCACGATACGTGGCCCCATGAAGGCGAGATAGGCACGCATGGCACTCGGCGCGCCGTTCGTCGCTTGCTGTAACACAAAGTCATAGCCGATGAGCGCGTTGTTGAGCGCGGCGTAACTTGGAGAAGTCGGTGCGCGGCTGTCAATTTCACGCCGTGCGTCTTGCGCTGCATCGTCCCATGTCCACGTGTCCACAAACGCTGTTTTCTGTGACTGCGAGTCGGTGTAGTTGCGGCCGCTGTTGAACGGCGGATCGGCGCAGACGAGCTGAACGCACCCTGTCTCCAATTCTCGTAAAATTCCAAGGTTATCCCCGAAGTAAATTTTACGCAGCATGATGCCGGGTATCCTTTGCAAAAGCGTGATGAGAAAAACGCTGCTATTCGGCTAAACGTTTTATCACCTTTTGGATATCCTCCCACACTTCGCGCTTCGCGCTTGGATTGCGGAGGAGATATGCGGGGTGATACGTCGGCATTATCACCGGCGCGTTGTCCCGTTGTCCCGCGACACCGTAGGGCTGAAACTCCCCCCGAAGTGCCGTGATACCCATCTTGGTATCCAGCAACAACTGCGCGGCGAAGCTGCCGAGGGCAACAATCACTTTCGGCTGAATGAGCTCAATTTGGCGTTCCAAATAGGGGCGACACATATCCACTTCATCGGAGGCTGGATTTCTGTTACCCGGCGGCCTGCACTTCAGCACGTTCGCGATATAGACATCGTCGCGCGTCTTCCCCATCCCTTTCACGATGATGTCTGTCAGCAATTTGCCGGCTCTGCCGACAAAAGGTTCTCCCTGCCTGTCTTCATCAGCACCGGGTGCCTCGCCGATAAACATCAGATCAGCGTTCGGGTTCCCCACGCCGAAAACGACGGTATTTCGAGTTGCGTGAAGTCCACATCGGGTGCAGCCTTGGGCATCGGCATCTAACTGCCCCAAGTCTAACGTAGCGTAAGGAGATGCCTGCTGCGGTTCTTGTAGTTCGGTGATACCGAGTTCAAGTTGTTCTTGCACGTATTCCCTCACAGTGGCGACAAGTTGTAGGTATTCTTCTTTGAGGTTGTCTCTGTTCATGGCGGCATGGCGAGGGACAGGCCCCCGCCCTACGATGAAAACGGACATGATGGCATGGCGAGGGACAGGCCCACGCCCTACGATGAAAACGGACGTAGGAGAGACCTCCCGGTCTCGATGCATGGCGAGGGACAGGCCCTCACCCTACGATAAAAATGGACGCTGCAGCCCCACTCTGTAGAGCAAGAGCGCCTGCTCTTGACCCCGCGCCCTACGATAAAAACGGAAAAATACGTTCATGGCGGCATGGCGAGGGACAGGCCCGCGCCCTACGGTAACCAAACCGCCCCACTCTGTAGGGCAAGAGCGCCTGCTCTTGACCCCGCGCCCTACGATAAAAACGGACATGGCGGCATGGCGAGGGACAGGCCCTCGCCCTACGATAGTGATGCGTTTCGTAGTGATGCGTTTCGTCTCTGAACGCATTAATTCCGGAGTTCATGGATTAAGGAGAGTCCATCGAACCACGTGATATAGAGAAACAACGCTATCATGAGAACAACGCTGACGCGCTGAACCATGGCCTGCTTTTTCACACTGAGGGGCCGTCCTCGGATTTTCTCAAAAGCGAAAAACAGGAGTTGTCCGCCATCTGCGATGGGAATCGGTAACAAATTCACGATGCAGAGGTTAATGCTGATGAATCCGATGAAAAAGAGCGCGCTGGCGAAGCCCATCTCAAACATGCGGCTCGTTACATTCGCAATGCCGATGGGGCCCGTGAGGAATTTCGGCGAAACCTCTTGGCTGATGAGCTGCCGCAGCGTCCGTCCGATAGACTCCACCGTTAGCCACGATGCCTCAACTCCCTTTCCGAGTGCGGTAAACGTATCATACGTCGGCAAGTCTCGCGGCGGGGGCCCGAATGTCATGCCGCTGAGCGTTGCACTCCAGCCGAACCCATACGGCACGCCTGTGGCTTCAGCTACCTCGTCTGTCTCCCTTGTGCGCGGTAAGAGCTCCACAGTCTCCTTCTGTCCATCGCGAATCACACCGAGTGCAACGCGTTCGCCAGCCGCCCATAATTGCGTTGAGAGCATCGCATTCTCCACCGTATTTCCGTTGAGGCTGACTAGCGTGTCACCGGCGTAAACACCGGCACCGTCGCCTTCGGGGTGCACTACCGCGGTGAGTTCCCACTGCACCGGCATTTTTACCACCATCGCGGTATCGCCGCGCCGAATGCCGAGGTGGAGTTCATCGGGGTGCTGCTGAATGGTGTGGTAGAGTTCTTGATAATACCTTGAAATCCAATTCGCCTCCGGGTGCCAAATCTGCGAATCAAACCGAGGCACGTTGTAGATTTTTTGCCCATTGATTGTTTCTACCCGGTCACCGACTTGGATGCCGACTTGGGCAGCTAGACTCCCCTCGGCTACATCAGTCACCATGGCTTTGCTAATGCTACTCACCTGAAGGACACCGCTGTCGCCGCGCGCGCCGCGGACACCTTCGGGGACAACAGTGTAAGTCTTCTCGGTGCCGTTCCGTTCCACAGTGACTTCAAGTTCCTGTTCGGGGCTCGTAAAAATGCGGGTGTGGAACGCCGTCCAATTTTCAATAGGTGTGCCGTTGATAGTTTTGATGATGTCCCCGGATTTCAATCCGCCGCGTCCCCCCGGTCCTTCTGGCGCGACTGTGCCGAGTTGAACAGCCTCTTTTTCGGTGCCGATTTGCTGGCCTATCAGCCGCTCAATGAAGGTGGCAGAGGAGTTGTCCAAACCGAAGCTGAAAACCAGCCAGAATGCGAGCACGCCAAATATCAGATTGACAGCGGGTCCTGCTGCGACGACAAACGCACGGTTGCCGAGCGACGCGCTGCCGAATTCGCCGCGCGCGCCTGTCTGCTCAGTCGGGTTCTCACCCTCCATCATGACGTAGCCGCCGAAGGGCAGCACCGAGAGCCGATATTCCGTTCCGCCGTATTCAATCCCAAACAATTTCGGGCCGAACCCGATAGAGAAGATGTTTACCTTAATCCCAGCCCGCTTTGCGGCGAGAAAGTGTCCGAGTTCGTGGATAAAGATCAGAAACCCGAGCGGGATAATCGCAAGCAGCACCGTTTTCAGTTTTGGAAGAATTGTCATGATTGGTTCTACAAGTTCCATGGGTGTTTCACCTCGTTATGTATTGTTCTGTTTTTTGATGCATTCGCGTGCCGCCGATTTCGCCCATGCATCAACGGCAAGAATGTCGTCAAGGTTGGGATGCGGAATCACGGCGTGTTTATCCATAACGCTTCGCAGAATGGCGGGGATATCCGTAAACCGGATGCGGTTTTCTAGGAAAGCGTCTACCACCACCTCATCTGCGCTACTCAGGACGACAGGGAGGGTGCCGCCGACTTCCGCCGCGGTATACGCCAGCGCGATGCACGGGAACTTGCCTGCATCCACCGGTTCAAAGTGAAGCGTTCGCGCCGCAAGCAAATCTAAACGCGGCACCGGCGTAGCAAGCCGCCGAGGATAGGTTAATGCAAACTGAATCATGATGCGCATATCCGTTGCCCCTAACTGCGCAAGCGTGGAACCGTCTGTCCACTCCACCATAGAATGGACAATGCTCTCCCGATGCACTACAATGTTAATTTTTGACAACGGCACATCAAACAGCCACTTCGCCTCGATGACTTCTAGTCCTTTGTTCATCATCGTTGCGGAGTCGATGGTAATTTTTGCCCCCATATCCCAGTTCGGATGCCGAAGTGCTTGTTGCGGGGTGACGTTCCGCAGTGCTTCCTTCGGCATTTCGCGAAACGGCCCGCCGGATGCGGTAATCAGGAGTTGATGAATGTCCGCCTGCCGTTCGCGCTGTCCCTCTAGGCATTGGAAAATCGCGCTCATTTCGCCATCAATAGGGATTAAGTTAACCCCGTTGACACGCACCGCCTCCATCACGAGTTGTCCGCACATCACCATCACCTCTTTGTTCACAAAGGCGATGTCTTTGCCTGCGTTAATCGCCGCCAATGTAGGGAGCAACCCGGCACTGCCGCCGATGCCTTCTAACACCTGTGCTGCTTCAGACATCGTCGCGACGGCGTGGAGTCCTTCAGGGCCGGCGAGCACCTCCGTGGTGTTCATGTCGCGGAGTCGTTCGCGTAATTGTGCTGCCGCCGCGGGTTCGTTTAAAGCTGCCACTTTCGGGCGATGCGTCCGAATCTGTGCTTCAAGGGTATCAACGTCTTGATTCGCGGCGAGCCCGACGACGCTGAATTCATCAGGATGTGTTTCAATGACGCTGAGCGCGTTCTTTCCGATGGAACCGGTGCTACCCAGAATGGCGATGTGTTTCATAAGAGCGTCAATTCCATGTAATAATAGAGGACAGGCGTGCTAAAGATTAAACTGTCGCATCTGTCAAGGAATCCGCCATGTCCGGGGATGACATCGCCAGAATCTTTGACACCGGCGGTGCGCTTGACGAGGGATGCGCTCAGATCTCCGAGTTGTCCCAGCGCGCTCAATATCAGTCCAATGAATGCGGCGTTCACCAATGAGAGTGTTTCGCGTAAGAGCGTCGCGCCGAATGCCAGGCCCACCAATGTCCCCAAAACGAGCCCGGCGATAGTGCCTTCGACCGTTTTGCGTGGGCTAATCGGCGTGCCGAGTCTATGTTTACCGATGGCTCTGCCGATGAGATAGGCACCGGTGTCACTACCCCAAATTGTTCCTGCTAAGAGGAAGATGAGTTGTCTGCCTATCTCGTCGGTGTTGCGCAGCAGGATAAGATGGTAGCCGACTCCCCATCCGATGATGAGAATGCCTGTCAACTTTAAGGCGACGGTTCCCAATTCGCCAGCCACTTTTCCGCTAAAGATGCTTTCGGCGAAAACATAGATATGGATACCTGTCAAAAAAGCGAGCAGGATAAGCGGCGTGTCCAAGCGTTGCGCGAAGAATGCCAGGAAACAGAATGCCACCGTGAGCATCACAGGCATCACGGGATTCACCCCTAGTGTCGCTTTCGGTTCCGCCTTCACTGGGCGCGCGAGTCTGCAGTACTCCACCTGCATCGCCGATGCAGCCGCAGACACGAGGATAAGGAACAGCCATTCTCCGTGATAAATAATCAGGAGGACAAGCGGAACCAGCACAACAATACTCAGGGCTCGCCGCCAAAACATAGTTTTCTTCCGCCGTTCACCCCCGCGTGTGGGGCTGCTTCCTTTCCTGCTTCGTGCGTTCGTGCGTCGGTTGCGATGGCTAAGTTTCTAACAGCTCCGCTTCCTTCGCTTCAGTGAGTTGGTTAATCTCGTTGATGTAGGTATCCGTGAGCTGCTGGACCGGGTCTGCGTCGGCGCGTCCGCCCTTTCTATCGCCACCTCGCCCCCGACTTTTGCGTCCAGTTGTCCCGGTATCGGTGCCTTCCAGTTTTTTGAGGGCATCGTTCGCGTCGCGGCGGATGTTGCGGATTGCGACGCGGCCCTCCTCCGCCAATTTGCGCACAACCTTGGTCAACTCCCGCCGGCGTTCAGTGGTGAGTTCGGGAACCAAGATGCGGATAACGCTGCCATCATTGCTCGGTGAGAGCCCTAAGTCAGAAAGGGCTATCGCTTTCTCAATTTCTTTAAGGAGCGTTTTGTCCCATGGCTGAATGACGAGGAGCCGCGGCTCGGGTGTCGTCACTGTGCCTACCTGGTTAAGCGGGCTTTTGCTACCGTAATAATTCACGGTAACCTGGTCCAGGAGCGCGGAGGTGGCCCGCCCGGTTTGCACATGCGACAGTTTTGTCGCCGTTGCCTCCACGGTTTTCTTCATCCGGGACTCAGTCTGTTGCAAAACTTGTTGCATTTGAATGAACCTCAACGAATCGACGCGCGCTGGAAGCGTATCCTAAATGAACCTGACTCTTCTCGTTGCTGTAGGTGGAGATGAGTTCGCTGGCACTTGACACGTTCGGATGCGTTTAGCATGCATACCAGCGACTCAGGTTCATTTAGTATCACCTCTAGAGGAAAGTCTCAAGCGATTTCTTTCCTTTAGGCGTAAGCGGTGTCTGTCCGCCATTCCGCCATTTCCACGCGCGGTACGGGTTTACTGTCCAAGGACATAGAGGACAAAGCGTTTGACGACGATATTCTCGCCGAGTTGGGCGATTGCGTCTTTAACCAGGTCCTCGATAGTCTTGTCGGTATCGCGAATGTAGGGCTGCTGGAGCAGGCAGGTTTCCGAGTAGTATTTAGCGATGCGCCCTTCAACGATGCGCTCGGCGATGTGTTCGGGTTTGCCCTCCTGCACCGCCTGCGTTTTCAGAATCGCCTTTTCGGCTTCCAATTCCTCGGCGGGGACTTCTTCCGCGCTAACATACTTCGGCTTGGCGGCGGCGACTTGCATCGCTATCTCCTTCGCTAAGCCTTGGAACTGCTCCGTCCGCGCGACGAAATCGGTCTCGCAATTCAATTCGACTAACGTGCCGACGCGGTTGCCGGGGTGGATATAAGAGACGATTAAACCTTCCTCGGTAGCCCTACCGCCTTTGACTTCGGAGGCTTTCAATCCCTGTTCCCGCAACTTCTGAATTGCCTTATCCATGTCGCCGTCCGTTTCTGCTAGTGCCTTTTTGCAATCCATAATACCGGCACCAGTGCGCGAACGGAGCTCACTCACCATTTTTGCTGTAATTTCCATATTTTCTCCAATGAACGCGCTGTGGGTGCGCGCAATTCGATTGCGCGCACAGCCAAGCGGATTTGTGCGCGCAACTTCCGGGCATCCTTACCCCTGCCTTCTGGGGGCTCTGTTTCTCCGACGCTGGCGAGGTTGACGAGGCTGACGGGTGGGCCGTTGTTCGCCGTCCCCGATTGCCTCCGGTTCTGCGGACCGATCGGCTTCTGTCAGCATCGCGGCACTCTCTTCTTCATGCCGTTCAGTCGCTGCAACGACATCTACCGACGATGCTTCTTCCAAAAGCGTGCTAGGTTCGGAGACTTGCGCGCCTTCCAATGCGTCCCCGCGCCCTTCAATCACTGCATCCGCCATGACTTGGCAGATGAGGCCGATGGAGCGGATAGCATCATCGTTTCCTGGAACCGGCAGATCAATCGGGTCCGGATCGCAGTTAGTATCAACGATGGCGATAATCGGGATACCCAGTTTATTCGCTTCGGCGACAGCGGTGTGTTCCTTCCGCGTATCCGTCACGAAAACGACATCGGGTAGCCGCCGCATCTCTCTGATGCCGCTGAGGTTGTTGTTCAGCTTGCCCTTCTCGCGTCGGAGCCGCATCACCTCTTTTTTCGGCATCTGGTCGAACAGTCCGTTCGCTTCGTCGGCATCGAGTTGGGATAGCCGGTTGACGCTCTTCCTGATGGTTTGGAAGTTAGTCAGCATGCCGCCTAACCAGCGGTGATTGACGTGATACATCGCGCATCGGCCTGCTTGCGCCTTGACTGCTTCTTGGGATTGCCGCTTCGTTCCGACGAACAGCATGCCGCCGCCGCGCGAGGCGATGTCTTGCACGAAGGCTACGGCCGTTTCCAGCATGCCGAGCGTCTTTTGCAAGTCAATGATATAAATCCCGTTCCGTTCGGCGAAAATGTATTCCGCCATTTTCGGGTTCCAGCGGCGGGTTTGGTGCCCAAAGTGAACTCCGCATTCCAGGAGCTCTTTCATTGTAACTGCCAAAGTAACCTCCTCATAGCGCGCAATCGCGGCACGCCTATGGGGTTTGCAGGCATTGTCTTAAGCAACACCTGCTGGGTTTTCACATCCACCTCTTTCATATTTGCAACAGACTCTCAAGGATACGAGAGAACCCGCTGTGCAAATCGGGAGGTGTGTCGTTTGAATAATGCGTTGCGCCAAATTGCAACACTTTGGACGCTTTTATTCGCGCCATTAATATTTTACCACAAAAATGTTGCAATTGCAAGTAAACTTTTCATGATGGACGCAAATGCAAATTCTCCGCCGATAGACAGCGTTTCAACTTGTTCAGCATCCATTCTATTTTTATATCATAAATTTCATTGCATTGTCAAGAAAAATCTTAAAAAATATGGTTATCAACCTCAAGGTTGGATTTCACGTCTAATTATTAAGAGTGTTTCATAAGTCCATTTCGGCATTTATCCCGCCTTGGAGAGCAGGCGAATATCAGAAGGCATCGGGCCCACCTCTGTAGTTCGGGAACGCCCGCTCCCGAACGGGTCAGGATCTGGCGATCCTCACCTACAGGGGTGATGCAGTCTGCTATTAAGGCTTTAGGGAGGAAAAAACGCAAATTGCAAGAATTTATTCAACGGGAGAGATGGCAGCGGCTGCTCAACCCCATCGCGGCGCACTTCCAGACATCCCCAAACGCGATTCAGATTGAGGCAATCCAGCACGGGACTCGGCTGAGAGAGAACGTCTGCCGCCTCATCATCGGCAAGGAAAGTTACTTGCTAAAACAGCATGACGTGACCGCACCGGCTGTTGAAGCGGGACATACGCCTATCCAGATTGAGGCTACCGTGTTATCCACGTTGCACCGAAGTGGCTGCCGCGTTCCCAAGGTGATTTGGAAATCCGAACCCTTGCATGCGTTGCTATTGGCATGGTGCGGCGAGAACACGTTGGATTCCATTGCGCAACGTCATCGGGATGCGCATGCCCCAGCGGTTGTCTGGCGTGTGCTAAAAGAATTGTGTCAGATGGAGACACGTTTTGTGGAAAACGCCGAATTTCTCAAACCTTACGTATTCGGTTTTGATAGCCGTGCGACTTTGGAACGCTTGTTGGAACAAGGGAAAAGGACGCTCGGTTATCTGCTAACTTCCGCTGACCACAATGTCCAAAACGCGTGGCACGCGCTTTCTGTCCGCTTATTGGATGCCCCAACGACCTTAGGCACGCTGGACTACAATGCCCGTAACGTTGTCCTCGCCGGCGCGGAACCGACGTTTATTGATTTCGGGAGCATCGGTTGGGATTGGCAGGAGAGGCGGCTCGTGCAACTCTTCAATAGTATCGGTGCCTTCACAGAAGGCGCGAATTTTGTCTCACTGCTAGACAAAGAGCTGGTTCACCATTACGCGACGTGGGTTGCGACGCACCGAGAAACCTGTTCGCCTTCGGACATCGCGGCGCGGGTAGATGCACATCATCTGTTGCTTTACTTGTCGGTGGTGCATCGGCTTTTGCGAGTGGTAGTGCGTCCTGAAACGGTGGACAGTCAGATGCTTCTGCATGCTTGGGGAGATGCGCGTGCCAGATTTCAACGCGCACTCACGTTGATTGCCACCGCCGATTTAAGCGATGATGGTGACATCGGCCGAATTCGGGACATGATTCGCCAGAGATGAGCAGGATATGAGCAGGATTTATACAAGATTAGCACGATTAGGAGCAGGATTTACGAGATTTACAGGATTTCACAGGATTAGGTCTCTGGTGCGCTGGCGCGGTTGTGGACTGCCACGGGGTGTTCGATGCATCAGCATCTATAATCGTGGTAAATCGTGATAATCGTGTAAATCCTGCTTCAGACGATTGGCATAGCGAGGGACAGGCCCTCGCCCTACGGTGAACGGAAACGGCATTGCAAACCGTAGCGCGGGGGCCTGTCCCCCGCGATCGTTCGACCCGCGCGAAAAACACCTCTTCAGAAGCTCTGCAGCGGTTTATCTCTGTAGGACAAGAGCACCTGCTCTGGATCCGTTCGGGAGCGGGTGCTCCCGAACTACAGATCCGGGACATGAGCACGATCGCGGGGGACAGGCCCCCGCGCTACGGGCCAGGACGAAAAAAACGCGGGGGACAGGCCCCCGCGCTACGGTACCTAAACCACCTCTGTAGGGCAAGAGCACCTGCTCTTGCCCATTGCGATCGGGCGATCGCAACCTACAGAGGCGATGAGGATTACTCCCGCTGCTTCAATTCACCAAACGTCGTCAACATCCGATTTGCCGCAGAGACAGGACCGCGCAACATACGCAACGCCAAGGTCTCTCGCTTACCACCCAATGAGACCTCTTCGATCTGGTAGTAATACTCGACTCCCGGCTTCGCAGATGTATCGGTGAACGTGTAAGTTTGACGCTCGCCTGTCGTGCCGGCACCGGCGATTAAGACAGGATTCAGCAACGTGAAACCACTATCGCGTTTCAAGCTGCGACGCAGATTAAATCCAGCGTTGTCTACCTCAGATTCGGTTGTCCATGTGACGACAACCGGACCGGCATCGGTACGCGTCACGGTGAAACTTGATAATTCCACCGGCAAGGCACCGCCTTGACGATACCCTGGTGTCCCGATGTCATCGGCATGGCCATAGTGCAGCGATTCAACTTTAAATTGCTGGAAATACGCCGCAAAAGCCCACCCGGAACGTCTTGTCCCCTTCTCCGCCACGCCTTTCACATAGCGACGGACAAGCGAACTCCGCGCATCTTCCAAACCGCGCACCGGCACCGCCCACGACGGCGCATCATCGGTACGACGATTGCCATCGGTGTTACCGACCTCGTCTACCAAATTCCCATTTCTATCGGTGAGTTTCAGATAGAACGCATCGGTGCTCAAGAACGTATCCCGCGCGGTTTTAATGCGCAGATTCTTCTCGTGCAAGTCAAGCAGGTTGTAAACCCTATCTGCAGGGAAAACACCCGCCGATGAAGCGCGCGCAGCCCCTGCCACTATCAACAGCGTCTGATTCGGCTGAATCACCTTCTCCTGCAATGTCAACGTGACAATCGGGCGGCCGACGAGGTCTTCGGAATTTTCATTCTGAATCTCCAACCTCCAGCGATTCAGATTCAGTGCCTCCGTTTTAGACGCGTTGTAGAGCTCTATCCACTGCGGCAGCGTGCCACCACCCGAATCCAACATGAGTTCGCTAATGGTGACTGCACCCTTCGGCGTAGATGCCTCCGTTTTCACCGCGCCATTCGGATAGCCCGGCGTGCCAGATGTCGCCGGAGACTGCGTCACCTTCCTGTCATAGCCGATACCGGTGAAGGCGGCTTCCGCCCACGCATCTTTATGATACCCGACGATATCCGCTTTCGCGCGCTGCCAGACCTTGCCGGAACTGAGCGCATCCTCGGTATCTCCACTGGGTGCCTCCAGCACTTGCAAGGGCCAGACATGCGTATCATACAGCCCTTCCTGCTCGCGGACAAACGCATCGGTATCACTGCCGCCGCCCCCGGCGACATCCACGAACGCTTCGTCCAAACCGAGTTTGTCTTTCGCATTGCGGAGAATGAGGAGGAATTTCCCATCATCGGGCAGCGAGAGACCTGCGTCCACTAAAGAGGCATGCGATAACCCCTTATTTTCCCCGCCTGCGAGTAGTGTTTTGTCCGGTTCACTGTTCGTTATCAGCAACAGCCCGTTCGCCGGCACACTCACATCGGGAAACATAATGAGCGATGTATCCTCTTTTTTGCCATCGGCGACAACAGAGAGCTCCCAGTCTTTGAGAGAGACATCCGAAACGTCGACATTGCGGAGCTCTATCCAGTCGTTCGCATCCCCACTGCCATTGCCGAGCTCGTTGAAAACGATGGGCTCGCGAGGCACATCAGAGGCTGGCGACTTCGGATCTGACGTTTCCGGCAGGTAAATCACCGACAACACCGGTGTATCCGAGAGATCGAACGTCGGAGGTTCCTGCCGCGTTGTTGGAAACGTCAGCGTGTCTTCTCGCGTTGTCTTTGGCGGCAGCCTGTCCACCGGTGCTCCCGGCTCTATAGCCGGCGTGGCCTGACCTAACAATTCGTTGCCATCGCCATCGACTACCCGTGTCCCCTGCGGAATCAATATGCCGCTGGTATCCAGTGACACCGATGTCGCAAAATCACCCGCTTGGATAGGATACGCAAACGGCACGATCGTTGAACCCCCGCGCTCCGAACCTCTTTGCCACGTCGCGTGCCGCGCATTCGCCAAAACGCGCTCGCCTAAATAGATGACGACATACGGCGGATTGTCTCCTTCGTAAGTGACACCCTTCTCGTCAAACGACACCTCCACAATCAACTCATCTTCTGCGGTGTAAGCCTCTGCCTCCGACTCGACAATCTTTGGCGTTTCAGTGACACGCGGCGGCACCGTGTCAACTGTCACAACTAATGCCTCCGTGGCGGCGGCGTTCGAGAGATATTCTGGGACTGCTACCGTATCATCAACTGCCGCTGCCTCCTTGACTGCCCCTGCTTCAAGCGTGATGTGCACCTTGCCATCAAAATTGAAGGCAGGCGTGATAACAGCACTGACGGTAGCACTCGGCGATGTCGGTTGAGAGACAGCCACATCCCAATTCAACGCCGTTCCATCCGCCTGCGTGATGCTGATTTTCCCCGTGTCAAACGGCGATACGACATCGCGGCCAAAAGTAAATTCAACCGCAAAATCCTCAATCACCAAGCCTGTTTCGCCTCCCCGACGCGCTACCTGCACCGTCGGTGGTGTCACCACGGGAACGGTGAACGTATTCGATGCCAAGTTGCCGTTCCTCGCCAGATCTTGCGCGACACCCTCTGGCAGCTGAACGGTGACCTCGCCCCTAAAATTGAGCGGCGGCGTGAACGTGGCACGGTGGACCTCACTCTGGAACGTATGGTGAAGAGCATCATCGTCAATCCCTTTGTAATTAAAGCCGAGCAACTTCGTTTCAACGCTCCATCCATCGCCGAGAGCCTTGGCAATTGCATCGGTATCAATGCTTTCTTCTGGTATGTGCTCCGGCACCCCTCGGGCACTGGTATTATTCCAAAAGTGCATATCCACATCAAAGGGACCCGTTACCGTGCCGGTTTCACCGGCAGCACGTCCAATCTCCACATTCGCCCGGATGGTATCTATCATGTGGCTAAACCCGCCGCTCCAATTCTCAGGAGGTTGGCGATTACGGAACTTGGTCGTAACGGCATGCCCGTCAAAGGCATTGCCACCAGCGTCGGTGATTTCATACACTATATTCCACTGCTGGATCATCGAAGGGACAAACTGCCGAGTATCCAACATGCCATCCGATTGGAGACGGTTCAAACTTGCAAAGGGATGGAAAATCTCGATGCCACCGGTGCCGTAAGCCCAATCTCCCTCCTTCACCACGTACTCAAACGTTAACTTGTTGTCCGCATCACTCCTCACTGCCATCCGCGTGCCACTGCTCCCGGGCACCACACCGAAAGAGACCGGTTGCGGTGTGCCGACGAGCGTTGCATATTCGGCAGCATCATTCCCGGAGTGAAGTTTAATCTTCAATTTCGTTTCCGGATTGGCATAGACAGTTTTTGAAAACTTTATCTGAAACCGAATCGTCTCGCCCACGCCGTAAATACCTAGTGGACGCAGCTGTAATCCCGCCGGGGAAGCGAGGCCGCCCTCAGTAGTGATACATCCCGCAGTTACTAGCAGTTGCTCCAGCTGCTGCTGACCCTGAGACGTTCTTAAATCAGGCCGGCCCGCATTGTGCCATTCGTAGAAACAGGTCTCATAAAACGCGGCAAAGCGGCTATCCTCATCTGTCCCCTGTGGCGTGCTCGTAATCGTATACGGGCTGTTTCTGTCCTGGACCCAACGCGATCCTTCCGGCAAGTTGAAGGCATCGTTCAGGGCTCCGTTGATTCTATAAGGCTCGTCCCAACCGCTAAACGGGGGATCGAAAGTTGGCCGGGACAGCGTCGGCCGGCGACCATCTATCCTGGGGTAGTCAAGTGTGCCTGTAAACGTCAGCGTGTCTGAATTGACTGCAGTACCGCCCGCGCGATTAAGCTGCCCTCCCGTCAACGGCGTAGTATTGAACCAGCCGCCATCAAGGTCCAAGTCACCGGTTCTCACCTTATAGTTGTAGATGACGGTATACTCGGTGAACTCGGTGCGGCCTTGTAAATGATCACCGTTAAAGTAGTGGTTGTGGTATTGCGTACCGGAAACAGGACCTCCAGCATCCCAAGATATATCCAGGTGCGTCCGAAACCAAAAGGTATTCACAGGTCCGACACGAATTGCAATCGCGAGGATATCCCCCGCTATAAGGGGAGGAGTCGCCGACGTTATAGGAATACCGCCGACAGGGGTGCCGGTGCTATCAAGAGGAACGTAGCCGTTAATGACACCTTGGCTCGCCTTCCAGTAGTTAGTGCCCGGCCCTCCGTAACCGCCATAGTTACTGGGCTTAAAATCTGCTGGCGGCCAAACACCGGAAACCGTTTGGCGTTGTCCAGTATTGTCCGTCGCCTTCGCCTTAAGCGCGCTCTCCGGAATTAGGTAAAACTCAATCCCTTTGATTTCGGGTGCCTGTGCCTCGGCTACCTCCGGGACAGCGAGCCCGAAGCCAACCCCCGCGAGCATCAAGAAGATGAAAAATCTCGCTTGCAAAAAAAGCCATTTCTTCTGCATTGAAAATTCCTCCTTAAAAATAGAATTAAATTGATAGGGGTAGTTGCCACTTTTGCGGCGGCTCTCCCCATTGTTCTTAAGGTATCAGGGCATCTTTCTGAGTGGTGCTTGGAAAGATGCGTGTGTTCTGAAAGGCTAGCGATGAACGTGTGTGGGCGCGGTGGAACGCGAAAAGCCCCTCGGGGCTGTCCCCAAGAGGTAAGACCTCCTGGGCGCGAGGGGAGCCGAGGGGCAAAGCGAGAGTCGCGCGTGAGCCGCGCGCGTGCAAAACACGGGTAGGCGCGCTTTAGCGGCGCGCAAGTTTTCATCGTATGGCCATTCAGAGATAGGATATTTTGCCCCGGGGATGGGGCGGAAGTGTCCCCCCGGTTCGCCTTCCCGTCGAGAGCCGTAGTGGTTAACGGCTGTATATGAAGGGGGGGGGTCTTTCGGTCTGTGCGGTGTCAACGGAGCGCGTGAACGTGCGTGCGGCATGCGGCCGCGCGTTCAGGGCTGTCTGCAGTTGGATTTCGCCATGTATAGCAAAGCGTTTCGTCACTTGCATAGGATTCTCCATTGCGTTTCGTTGAAAACTCGCACCAAATCAACAATCAGGACGCAAATGCCATCATTTTCCATCGGCAGGCGCAACTTCAAATCGCGCCTGCAGGCGTATCAATTCTGCGTCCATTGTATATAGTATACCACATTTTCAAACGTTTGTCAAATTTTTTTGTAAAAAAAGTGATATTTTTTGGATATTCGCGAAAAAATCCTATAAATCCTATAATTTTGTCTATGGCGTATCGGGACAAGGATGTCCCTCCTACCCAAACGCATATCGGGACAAGGATGTCCCTCCTACCCAAACCCGTAGGAGAGACCTCCCGGTCTCGATGCAACTTTCGGTAGGAGACCGTAGTTCGGGAGCGCCTGATCCCGAACGGCGCATGGCGAGGAGAACCCCTTCCGGGCCCGTAGCGCGGGGGTCTGTCCCCCGCGATCGCCCGCGTGCCCCAGAGACTGTAGTTCGGGAGCACCTGCTCCCGAACGGGTCAAGAGCAGGCACTCTTGACCTACAGAGGTGATGCGCGCACGCGTGCCCGAGGGCACGGCGAGGGACAGGCCCTCGCCCTACGGTAAACGGCACGTTTTTTCACCGTAGCGCGGGGGCCTGTCCCCCGCGATCGCTCGATCTGCGCGAAAAACGCACGCAGACTAAGGGCGTTTTCCCGACCGAGGCATGGCGAGGGACAGGCCCTCGCCCTACGGTATGCGTGGCGTTTTTTTCACCGTAGGGCGGGGGCCTGTCCCCCGCGATCGTTCGCGTGCCCCAGAGACCGTAGTTCGGGAGCACCTGCTCCCGAACGGGTCAAGAGCAGGCGCTCTTGCCCTACAGAGGGGATGCGCGCACGCGGGCCCGACGGCACGGCGAGGGACAGGCCCTCGCCCTACGGTGAAAGGAGACGGCCTTGCATACCGTAGCGCGGGGGCCCTCGCCTGCCACACGCGCAGGCGAGCGGGTTTCCCCCGCGATTGCCAGACCCGCGCGAAAAACGCACGCCAGCCAAAGCCGTTTTCCCGACCGTTGCATGGCGAGGGACAGGCCCTCGCCCTACGGTAAGCGGCACGTTTTTTCACCGTAGCGCGGGGGCCTGCCCCCCCGCGGTGGATACCGCATCCTCAGATGCTATAATCTTGTAAATCCTATAATCTTGCAAATCCTGATTCAGACAATTGGGCGCACGGAGGACAGGCGGAGATACAAATCCATCTTTCCCGACAATACGCTTGACTTAAAATACGTTTTTTTATACAATAGACTCAAATTCGCCGAACACCGTAGAGCGAGGATCTCAAAGTCACTAGTTTCAGAGGGTTTCCCTCGCAAAGTTTCCGCCATTTGATAGCAAAAAGGAGGAACTAAACATGCGACCTCTTAATATAATTTGGCTGAATATAATTTGGCTCTGCCTACTTTTCGCGAGTATGCCTGCATCAGCGGCAGTTGATGAAAACACCGTCGCTGTCTGGCTATTTGAGGAAGGAGGCGGCAAAGTCGTGAAAGATGCTTCCGGCAACGGACACGATGCCAAATTCGCCGGCAGCCCGAAATGGGTAAAGGCGAAATTCGGCACAGGGTTAGAATTCCCCGGTGATGCCGGCGGCTACCTCATCGTGGAGTCTACCAAAAAACTGGAATTGGAGACGCTCACGGTGGAAGCCTGGGTGAAAGTCAAGAAGGCTACCGGCAAATGGCAAGGCATCATCTGCAAACAGCAAGCCGGTTGCACGAACCGAAATTACGGCATCTGGGTGAACGTCAACACCAACGTCTTGCACGCGCAAATCGGCGCGAACGGCGCGTGCGCGTTTAGCATCGATGGCACGACTACCATCACCGATGACGATTGGCACCACCTCGCCTTCACCTACGATGGAGATATGGGGCGCGTTTACGTCGACGGTAACCTAGAAACCGAGGCACCTAACGCCGCCACTTTTCAGAGCGGCGATCCGATTACCATCGGCGTACCGAATGTTGACAACGCCAACGGACTGATGGGTATCATCGAAGAAGCGCGCATTTCCAACGTCGCGCGCACCGAAGAAGAAATTCAGGAAGCGATGGATGTCGGCTTAGCGCAGATACTCAGCGTTGAACCGGGCGGCAAACTCGCCACACGCTGGGCATATCTGAAAATGACACGCTGACTCCCGCCTCGCGAGGGCCTGTCCCTCGCGAACGTGACATGCTCAATACCGTAGCGCGAGGGCCTGTCCCTCGCGATCGCTAGTTTTTTGTAGTTCGGGAGCGCCTGCTCCCGAACGGGTCAGGATCAGGCGATCCTGACCTACAGAGGTGAGGAGGTCTGACGGCCAAACGCATGGCGAGGGACAGGTTTTCCCACCGCCCTACGTGAAGGGATGGCGTTTTTTTCACCGTAGCGCGAGGGCCTGTCCCTCGCGATCGTTAGTTCTTTGTAGTTCGGGAGCGCCTGCTCCCGAACGGGTCAGGATCGTTTGGCAAATATGCCAGAACTTCAGACGATCCTGCCCTACAGGGGTGAGGCGGTCTGCCAGCAAAACGCATGGCGAGGGACAGGCCCCCGCCCTACGTGAAGGGGTGACGTTTTTTACCGTAGCGCGAGGGCCTGTCCCTCGCGATCGTGAACTGATAAACAATAAGGAGAAATCCATTGAAAAAAATAACTTACACGTGCCTACTGCTTTTATGCATCACCCCGTTCGCCTTCGGACAAGGCTTGCCGATGGCGGTGCCGGAGGAACTCGGCATTTCAACCGAACGCCTCCAACGCATCAAACCCGCCATGCAAGAATACGTCGATGAAGGCCACGCGCCCGGTTTCTTAACTGCCATCGCGCGGCACGGGAAAATCGTGCATTTTGAAACCGTCGGCCTGCGCGATATCGAAAATAGCAAACCCGTAGAACCGGATACAATCTTCCGCATCTACTCCATGTCAAAACCAATAACCAGTGTCGCCGCGATGATGCTCTACGAGGAAGGACGCTTCCAATTGGATACGCCGGTTGCCGAATTCATCCCCGAATTTGAGAACATGAAGGCATACAACGAAGACCAGACGGAAATCAGGGATGCCGAGAAACCGATAACCGTCAAGCATCTCCTGACGCACACCGCCGGGTTCACTTACGGCTGGGGCAACAAACCCGTTGACAAACTCTACGGGCAAGCGTCACTTCTTAAGTCTAGCAAAAACTTAACCGAGATGGTGCAAAATTTGGCACAAATCCCGCTCGTTCACGAACCCGGTGAAGAGTGGACTTACGGGGTCTCCACCGATGTGCTCGGTTATCTCGTTGAAGTCGCCGCCGAAATGCCGTTTGAGGAGTTCTTACAGACGCGGATTTTTCAGCCCCTCGGCATGGTAGACACCGGGTTTTCCGTGCCATCGGAAAAGACGCACAGGTTTGCGGCGTTGTATCGGTTCTCGAAAGAGGAGGGAATGAAACTAGGGCAGGCATCCCCTCTCACAAACGAGGAACTCAGTTTCTTCCCAGCGGGTGGTAGCGGACTTGTCTCCACCACGGCGGATTACCTGCGCTTTTCCCAAATGCTCCTTAACGGCGGCGAGTTGGACGGGGTGCGCATCTTAAGCAAAGAAACGGTGGAACTGATGCGGCAGCCACATCATCGATGGGGAAAAGGCGGCGGGTTCGGGCTCGGCTTTTCTGTCGTCATGGAGGTGAATCTGGAGAAGAGTCCCGTATCGGTGGGGAGTTTCAGTTGGGGTGGTGCCGCGGCGACTACCTTCTGGATCGATCCGGAAAAGGAGCTCATCGGCGTGTTGATGACGCAGCTGATGAATAATCCTCATCCTTTCCAGCATGAATTTAAGGTGTTGACGTATGAGGCTTTGATGGATTGAAGGGGCATTACCGTAACCGAGGCCTGGCGAGGGACAGGCCCTCGCCCTACGCGGAGGAGCGGCACTATCCCTTACCGTAGCGCGGGGGCCTGTCCCCCGCGGTGCTACGATGGACCCAGCCCCCTCTGTAGTTCGGGATCGCCCGATCCCGAACGGGGCAGGATCAGGCGATCCTGCCCTACAGAGGGGATGCGGTCTGCCAGCCAAACGCCCGGCGAGGGACAGGCCCTCGCCCTACGGATTGAAGAAGCACTGCCCCGCGAAACTTCCCTTGACTTAAAATCCGCTATCAAATAAAATAAACGCATACAGACCAAAACATTAGGAGGCACCATGACAATATGCCACGGACTCCCGCGCGCCATTCCCGAAGAAGTAGGAATGTCAGCAGCGCGGTTAAAACGCATCGCCCCGGTGATGCAACGCCACATCGACGAAGGAACCATCTCCGGCGCGTTAACCATGATAGCGCGCGAAGGAAAACTCGTCCATTTTGAGAAACTCGGCATGCGCGACATCGCCGCAGCGAAACCGATGGAATTTGATACCATCTTCCGCATCTATTCCATGACGAAGCCGATTACCAGCGTCGCCGTGATGATGCTTTACGAAGAAGGGCATTTCCAACTGAACGCGCCGATATCCGAATTCATTCCCGCCTTCAAAGACATGAAGGTTTACAGCGAAGATCAGACGGAAATTGTCGATGCTGAGCCCGAGATGACGATAAAGCATCTGCTCACGCATACCGCCGGGCTCATCTACGGCGGTGATAGTGGTAGCCCGATTGATCTGGCGTATCAAGACGCGAATTTCTTCGATGCAACGCTTGAATCAATGGCGCAGAGACTGGGAGCCATTCCGCTGCTGCACCACCCCGGTGCGGCATGGACTTACGGCATGTCCACCGATGTGCTAGGATACCTTGTGGAAGTCGTGTCCGGGATGCCGTTTGAAACCTTCTTGCAGACGCGCATTTTCGAGCCGATGGGAATGGTAGACACCGGCTTCTCTGTGCCAGAAGAAAACGCAGACCGGTATGCCACACTCTATGAACAAACTGAAAACGGCGGCATTCAGGTGGTAGAGCAAGCACCGGTTTCAACGGGTCCGCTGAGTTTCCCGCCATCAGGTGGTGGAGGACTTCAGTCAACCGCCGCCGATTACCTGCGCTTCTGCCAGATGTTGCTCAACAACGGCGAACTTGACGGCGAACGCCTCCTCGGTTCAAAGACGGTGGAGCTCATGCGGATAAATCATGTTGACGATGCTTGGCAGCCGTTGGAGAGAGAGGGGTGCGGTTTCGGGCTTGGGTTCGCGGTCGTCACAGACCTGGCGGAGACACATGCCCTCGGTTCGGAAGGCACTTTTAGTTGGGGCGGTTTGGCACGGACAACGTTTTGGATCGATCCGGTGGAAGAGCTCATCGCCGTATTCATGACGCAGCTCCTCGGCGATGCGCAGTTCCACGCGCAGTTCCGGGTGCTGACGTATCAGGCGATTATTGATTAATTGAAAGATCGCGGGGGACAGGCCCCCGCGCTACGGTGAAGGGGGGTATCCCGCGCGACGTAGGGCGAGGGCCTGTCCCTCGCCATGCCAAGAAGAGAGGGCGATTTTGATTCATTAAACGATCGCGGGGGACAGGCCCCCGCGCTACGCGGAAGGGATAATGCCTCTTCAATCCGTAGGGCGAGGGCCTGTCCCTCGCCATGCCAAACGGAAAAAAATTGATTCATTAAACGATCGCGGGGGACAGGCCCCCGCGCTACGGTAGAAGAACGGTCTCCGCGCATCGTAGGGCGAGGGCCTGTCCCTCGCCATGCCAAACGGAAAGAGAAATTGATTAATGGAACGATCGCGGGGGACAGGCCCCCGCGCTACGCGGAAGGGATAATGCCTCTTCAATCCGTAGGGCGAGGGCCTGTCCCTCGCCATGCCAAACGTACCCCGCGTTACGTAGGGCGAGGGCCTGTCCCTCGCCATGCACAGCATAAGAAAAAAGGAAACTCATCATGCACATCGCAGTTGTCACCGGCGAACACGGATTCCAAGAGAAACAGTTCGACGCGGTTTTTGAGAGCATGGACGGTGTCCAATTCGTTCGCGAAGATTTAGATGTCTTTGTCGATGACCCGGG
Source organism: Candidatus Poribacteria bacterium (assembly GCA_965242965.1). Lineage (GTDB taxonomy): Bacteria > Poribacteria > WGA-4E > WGA-4E > WGA-3G > AGPOR5. Next base: position 2,228,440 of record OZ251518.1, read on the forward strand.
CCAGAAGGACTACGACACCGTCGTCTTTTACAATTTTCATCGTCCCTACCCGACAGAAGCACAGGCGGATGCCATCCTCGGCTTGACAGAACGCGGGCAAGGCATCGTCATTCTGCATCACGCCATCCTCGCGTTTCCGGAATGGGATGTCTATTCCGATATGTGCGGAATTGCCGACAGAGGTTTCGGATACCATCCGCGGCAGACGCTTGATGTGCATGTCGCTGACACAACGCATCCCATCACCGCGGGGATGACGGACTGGGAGATGGGCGACGAGACTTACACGATGGATTCGGCAGGCGACGATAGCGATATCCTGCTGACAGTGACGCATCCGAATAGCATGGAGGTGCTCGGCTGGGCGCGAGAATACGGCAACTCCCGTATTTTTTGTCTCCAAAGCGGCCACGACGATGTCACCTTCTCCAATCCGAACTTCCGCGAAGTGCTCAAACGCGGCATTCAGTGGGCAGGCAGGGATAAGCAATGAAGCCAATGAAGCATCTGTTAGGTTTACGCCTCCTCTTCGCAACGCTTATTGCACTCGCCCCGGTAGGCGGGATTTGTAACCCCGCGCCTGTCGCCAATACAGAGGAAACTATGGAGCACACAATGTATTCAGTCAGCGACAAAATCGTCGATGGGTTTCACGTTTACGCCTTACAGCAGGACGAAACCACCGTCGCCGAAATCGTCCCCGCGCTCGGAAATAACTGCTACGCCTTCCGAGTTGCCGGGCGCGTCTTAATAGATGAACCGCCCGATCTGGCGACGTTGCAAGAACGTCCCACCGCCTACGGAAACCCTATATTGTTTCCGTTTCCAAACCGCATCCGCGATGGCAGCTGGACGTTTGAAGGCGAAACCTATCAGTTTGACAAACCGCCCGATGCACCGACGACTATCCACGGGTTGTTGCTCAACCGTCCCTATCATGTCCAACGTCACGCAGCAGACGAAAACGGCGCGACGCTTGTCTGCACGCTCAATTCGCACGATGTGCCAGATATTGGCAGACAGTATCCGTTTCCGTTTCACATTGAGATAACGTATACCCTCAAAGATTCCGTGTTGACGATGGGCGTTTCTATCAAAAACACCGGCAAAGGGAACATGCCGATGGGGTTCGGCATCCACCCCTATTTTCGCGTCGCGAATCCATCGCAAGCGAAAATCACCGTGCCCGCCGCGAAATACTGGGAACTTGACGATGTGCTAGTCCCCACAGGAAAACAACTTCCTGTCGCCGGAGCCTTGGATTTGCGGGATGGAAAGCCGTTCGTCGGATTAAAGTTGGACCACGTTTTCACAGACGTGCAATTGACAGACGGTGTAAGCCGATGCATCATCGGGAATGAATTGGTGATGGAATCGGATGCCATCTTCAGAGAACTCGTCGTCTATACACCACCGGGAAGGGATGCCATCTGTTTTGAACCGTATACCTGCCCGACAGACGCGATTAATTTGGAGGCGAAAGGCATTCCTGCTGGTATCATTGTGCTGTCACCGGAAGAAACTTTCGCCGCTACCGTTCGGATTCTGCGCGTTCGGTAGGAGAGCCCTCCTGGTTTTGATTTTTCAACATATCGGGACAAGGATGTCCCTCCTACCCAAAACGATGTTCCCCGTAGGAGAGACCTCCTGGTCTCGATGCATTCCCGTAGGAGAGACCTCCCGGTCTCGATGTTCCCGTAGCGCGGGGGCCTGTCCCCCGCGCGCGTTGGGATACGCGAGCAATGGCGAGGGACAGGCCCTCGCCCTACGGTGAGGGGTGGTGTGTTTATCGTAGCGCGGGGGCCCTCGGATGCCAGACGCGCATCCGAGAGGGTTTCCCCCGCGATCTCATCGTCACGATGTGTGTTTCCGCCTCTGTAGTTTGTGATCGCCTGATCACAAACAGGTCAGGATCTGGCGATCCTGACCTACAGAGCCTGGCGCACGCACGCTGGCGAGGGACAGGCCCTCGTCCTACGGTGAAGGGGTGGTGTTTTTATCGTAGTAGGAGGGACATCCTTGTCCCGATACGCACAGCAACAAAACGCATCGAGACCCGGAGGTCTCGCCTACTGGGGGCATCGAGACCCGGAGGTCTCGCCTACTGGGGGCATCGAGACCCGGAGGTCTCGCCTACCGAACGCTGGGTTGACATCCATCGCGGATTTGTGGTATCCTATAAACTATAGAGAGGAGGAAACCCAAAATGGCATTTAGCGATTTCAAGTCTGTCGATGAAGCCCTAGAAAATTTCAAGATTACCTTCACGTGGGGTGACTTCATCGAAAGCATCAAAAGCGAAGAGTCAACGCCGCCGGCACATTTGCTGCACGACTTTGAGTTTGCACAAGAGCACATTGATGTTTTCGCCTCCGACTCGGCGCGGTGTCACGCGCTCATTTACCCGGTTTTATGGGAGTGCTATAAGGCATACGCTAAGGATTACGCGCTCTGGATTGGCAAGTCTATCACTTACGATGAGATGTTGACAGGCACACCGGACTACTTCGTCTCTACGCGCTCAGAGTTTGGTGTTCCTGTTGTTGGGACACCGCTCATTCTGCTTGTTGAAGCCAAGCGGAACGATTTTGTCCTCGGTTGGGGGCAATGTCTCGCAGAGCTGGTCGCGGCGCAAAAAATCAATGGCGATGCAAGTGAGCCGGTGTATGGCATTGTCAGCGATGGAGAGCAGTGGCAATTTGGCCGGCTCGTCGGCGATGTCTTTACCCGCAATAGAACGCGCTATACGTCGGATAGTTTGCCGCGCCTCTTCGGTGCGGTTGAAGCCGTGTTCAGAAGCGCGACGGGGAATAGCAACGGGAGTGTCTGAACCGATTCTGTTTTTCGTTGTGCATCTTGTTCTAGTCAAATGAATTCCGCATAAGCCATGAAAAACATCACATTTTTCTTTATTTTCCTCTTACTCATCTACGCGCAACCGTCCTCCGCTATCCGCGAAGGCACGGCGAACGCCGCCATTTTCATCAAGCAGTATGAACAGCGCGGCGAGTGGGACAAAGTCGCACTCTGGCACGAAGCCGCAGCGGAATGCCTGATTCGCATCTCTATCCCGATGAACGAGATCGCGCATGCCTATTACACACGCCGTGGACACGAGAAATGGGCGGCGCGTGCGAAGAAAGAACGCGCGGAGATTCAGGCGCAACGTCAGTCGCTCATGAACCGTGCGGAGAATGCATGGGAAAAATCGGGAGTAATGGCTACCGAGCGGCGGGGACAGGCACGCGCCCTACGGGATGCCAATAGTTTGTCGCGTTTACAAGCAGAACGTGAAAAAATCTCTCAATTTATCGCGACGTGGGCACCGCACTATCCCGATAGATTCTACGATTTCGGCATCTATCCGACCTTTTTTAGGGAACAACGCGAGCGCGCGGCGCAGAAAAAGGATTACGTCAAAGTCCTACAACTTGAGGCAGACGCGGCGGAGATGTGCGCGGCGCAGTATGAAAAAATCCCCCTCGCTCTCGGGTTGAAACGTTATGAAAAGGTCCGAGATGCCTATCGTCAGCATGCGATGCTACTCCGCGCGCTCGCAAAGCAAAACCCGAAACTGACAGCCCTTTGCCTCAAAAATGTTGCGGAACGCTCCATTAACCCACTGGCTACTGTTTCCAATGGCGCAAAAACAGACGTAATGCTTCAGACTGCCAGATCTGATCAGCGCGTGCAAAAGGCTCTCGAAAATAAAAATGGCATTCACGAATACGTCTGGTTTCAAGGGTTTGCTTGGACGGTAAGTTTCTATAACCACAGCCAGGGAAATCTCGCCATCGCCATTATTGATGACAAAACGGGAAAAGTAGTTGACGTGTTGATTCAGGTAGGTTCACCTGAAAATTGAAAAGCATTGCCTGTGGGAACGGGCAGATGAAGAGCGAAAAATATAGAGATATGAATGTGAAAATCCTCAGAAGCATCGCCCTCTTTTTTATCGCGTTCGGCGTGGAAGCAGCGCAACTCACTCCCGGCGAACTGCTCATCCGCTTGACTCCCGATGCTGCAAGGTTGCAAGCCAACGCGCCGATATCCGTGCTGCACGCCGAGCACAAGGTGGAATCGCTGCAGCCGCTGTTTCCCTATCTGGCGCGCCCGGCACTCAATCCGAACCTCAGGCGCACCTATCTGCTGCGCTTCGCGCCTGACATAGATTTGGAGACAATCAAAGCCGTTTACGCCGAAAGTCCACTCGTTGAAGCAGTCGCGTTTAATTATCTCCGGCCAACGTTTCAAGAAACGCGGCGGCGGGAAGGAGAAGTGGTGAATCCAAATGACCCGAGGTATGCAGAGCAGTGGAACCTCCCGTTGACACGACTGCCACAGGCATGGGCAATTGAGAAAGGCAGCGCGAACGTCGTCATCGCCATCATCGATTCTGGCATCGATTATCGGCACGACGATTTGGCGGCGAAGACATGGGTGAACCCCGGCGAGGTGCCGGACAACGGACTTGACGACGACGGCAACGGTTACGTTGACGATGTGCATGGCTGGGATTTCACCGACGCGCCGAATGTGCAGGGTGAAGGCGATTTCATTGAAGGCGACAATGAACCTATCGATGAGTCCGGACACGGCACACATGTCGCCGGTATCGCCGGTGCGATGGCGGATAACGGCATCGGCATCGCCGGTGTGGCGTGGCATTGCCCCCTCATGCCGATTCGCGCCGGGCTCTCCCTCGGCGGCAGTTCGCGCATGCAAGACGATGACTCCGCCGCCGCTATCGTTTACGCCGCCGATAACGGTGCCAGCGTGATTAATATGAGCTGGGGAAGCGAGCAGGTATCCTTCGTTATCCAAGATGCTATTGATTACGCGCACGCCCGCGGTGTCGTGCTAGTCGGTGCCGCAGGAAATTCACAGAAAGCGGCCGCCATTTTCCCCGCCGCCTATCGGCAAGTCATCGCCGTTGCATCAACCGAACAGCATCAACAGCGGTTTTACCAATCAAACTTCGGTGCCTCCGTGGACATAGCCGCGCCGGGGAACGTCATCCTCAGCACACAAATTGACAACCAGTATCGCCTGCTGACTGGCACCTCTATGGCTGCGCCGCACGTCGCGGGTGTCGCCGCGTTGATGCGCTCCAAGCGTCCCGCGCTCACGCATGAAGAAGTGCGGCAGATTCTGATTAATACCGCCGATGTTGTCCTTCAAGAAGAGAGCGATACCCCAGACCCGAGATTTGTCGGTGCCGGCACCCTGAACGCCGAACGCGCGCTGTTAGCGAGCGGCGCGTTGCAAGCGCGCATCCTCTCTCCCGAAACGAATAGCGGCGGCTCCGACGCGATGCATATCATCGGCACCGCAGGCGGCTATCAGTTTGAATCGTGGCAACTGCTTTATGCACAATCCACAGTCCCGGAGACCTTTACGCCGTTCACAGAACCCTCCTCTCAACAAAAAATCGAGGAAACATTGGCGGTGTGGGATACCACTGCAATGCCGGAAGGCATCTATACCGTGCGACTGCAGGTTAACGCAAAAAACGGCACGAAAACGCAAGACCAGGTTGTCGTCGCGGTTGACAGGACACCGCCGCAGGTTACATCCCTCACGGCGACAGAAACGCTTTATGGAAACCGCTCGATTACCATTTTCACGTGGGCAACCGATGATGTCACTCGCAACACCCTCTATTATCGGCGCAAAAACCAACTCGCGCCATTCGCTTCCGTTGAGGAAAACGAACTCGGCAAGGAACATTTCATCTCTCTCGGCCTGACAAACGGCACTTACCAATTTTACGTTGAAGCGCGAAATGCCATCGGTTTGACGGTAACCGAGAACAATCAAGGGCAATACTGGCCACTTGACGTTGTCGGCAGTGCCATCTCGCCGAACGGGTTTGACGATTTGTCCATCGGCGTGCCGCCTCTCCACATCGCCAGCGTCACCGCCGATTTTGATGGCGATGGCGCGCTGGAAATCGTCGGAAAACCGATGCAGGAGACAGGCATTGCGATTTATGAACGGAACCAAACCGGAAAATATCAAGAACGCGAAAGACAGGACATCGCGCTACACACGGGAGATGAAGCGTTCACGCCTTGGACAGTCAACGATACCGACAACGATGGACTGCTAGAAATCCTCGTCAGCGACAGCGATAGGACTTTTCTGCTTGAGAGCACCGCGCCCAACGGATACCCCGAAAACCTTATCTGGGAATCGCCTTTTCTTACCGGCGGCAGCATCGCCGATTTGGATGCAGATGGCAGGAAAGAGATTATTGGGGCAGACAATCGAAACGACCGGATTCTCATCTACGAGAATCGCGGAGATAACCTCTATGAAGAAATCGCGCAACTTGTCAACGAGACAGAAGGCGCGAACGTGTTCGGGCATCACTTCGCAATCGCCGATTTTGATGCAGATGGAAACCTGGAACTCGTCGCGGGCGATAGCGAAGGTGAACTCTTCGTCTATTCCGCCTTCGCAAACGACAGATTTCGCCTAGAATCGCAAATGCAATTGGATATGACTGGGGAAACTTTGCGAGGGACAGGCACGCAACCTACGGTATCAGGAGGGATAGAGGTGACGTTGTTAACTGCGGGAGACTTAACGGGGGATGGCATCCCAGAGTTCGTAGTCGGCGGCACGCAAGAATTCGCAGGTGTGCCTTCGGCGGCACCCCTCTGGAAATTTTTCGTCTTTACGCACGCGCGCGGACAAAACGCGCTGAATACCGTGGCGCGCGTAGCCGCTCTCCCTGAAGCAGCGAACGGCTACGCGCCGCTCTGGGAGCAAGCAATAGTGCCCTATCGCCGAATCGGAAACGGGCTCCGCATCGCCGATGTAACAGGTGATGGCAATAAAGAGCTCGTCATCCTCACGCATCCAAACCTCTACGTCATGAAATGGGACGGCACCACTTTCGTCCCGATGTGGCATCGGGAAGTCTATGAAACACCAACCCTATTCATCGCCGATTTAGACGACAACGGGTTTGGCGAAATCTATATCAATGCTGATGACGAACTCCGCCGTTTTGAATCCTCGTTCGCGAAAAATAGGCAGGCGGTTGAAACCCTCACCCCGTGGGAACTCTCCGCAACACCGCTGACAGCGAAGGCGGTTCAGGTGACATGGGTAGCCCCCGCTGTCGGTAGGAGAGAACTCCCGGTCTCGACACCTGCTGTCGGTAGGCGAGACCTCCCGGTCTTGACATCTTTCACCGTCTATCGCGCGATAGGAGAAAAAGGCAAAACCCCTGACGATACCGAATTTAAACCGATTGCCGAGGAACTCACAACACCGCGGTTTTTGGACAGGCGCGTCACGACTGATAAAACCCACTGGTATGCCATCACGGCAAAAGACGAAAACGGGGAGGAGACTGAACGCACAGCGGCTGTTTCTGCCACGCCGCGCCAGCCGCCGAAACTCATCAGCGCGCAGTTACACGTTCCTGGCACCTCATCACGAATGCCTGTCCCGCACGAAACCTCCATATCGGAACGGCGTTGGGTAATCCTCACGTTCGACCGGCAGATGGGATTCGCTATCGGCGACGAAAGCCGATATCTCCTGCGCGAACCGCAGCGGATTGGCGGCGCGCGTCCCGTGTCTGCCATTCGCGATAGAATGGGCACGAGAGCACTCCTCGCTTTTGAACCGCAGCATTTTCAACAGGCGGACTATGAAATTACGGTATCTAACGTCGCCGATAGTGACGATAATCCGCTGCGAACCGCGACGCAACCGCTTCAGATGCCGCAAAGCCTTGGCACAACAGCGGTAACCGATTTCACGCAGGCTCGCGTCTATCCGAACCCCGTTTATCCCAACATCTCCGACAAAGGCGCGATTACGTTTGATAAAGTCCCAATTGGCACCCGCATCCAAATTTTCGCACCGACAGGGGAACTCATCGAAGATTTCAGAGCGCACAACGAGAACCGTAGCCAATGGTGGTTGACTAGCAAAGGCGGCGCAGATGTCTCCAGCGGCATCTATATCTACGTGCTTGAATTTGAGAACCTAAAAAAAGTTGGAAAAATCGCTGTCGTGAAATAAAAATTGTCCGGGTGGATGTCGTTAACTATCCTCCCGCTGTTCAAACGTATGGACACCTTTATTTTAATCGCAAATCCTATCTCCGGTAAAGGGCGCGCCAAAACCATCGCGGAGCAAGCATACGCCGCGCTCACCAAATCCGGTCAGACCGGCACGCTAGCATTAACCGCCGGCCCCGGCGATGCCGAACGTTTCGCGCAAGATGCAGTGAACGCCGGCATTCGGAAAATAATCGCTTGTGGCGGCGACGGCACCCTCCACGAAGTTGTCAACGGTATCGCGCAGCATTCCGAAAACACGTCGGTTCCGGTAGCGCGAGGGCCTGTCCCTCGCGAGGCTCAGGATACCGTAGCGCGAGGGCCTGTCCCTCGCGAGGCTGCCGTCAAGAGTCAGGATACCGTAGCGCGAGGGCCTGTCCCTCGCGAAGCTGCAGACAAGATACGAGATACCGTAGCGCGAGGGCCTGTCCCTCGCGAGGCTGCCGTTGAGAATCAGGATACCGTAGCGCGAGGGCCTGTCCCTCGCGAGGCTGCCGTCACCTTAGGCGTTCTCCCCTGCGGACGCGGCAACGATTTCGCCGCCGCCATCGGCGTGCCACGAAAAACCGAGGAAGCCGTTCAGAACTTATTCACCGGCAAACCAACCCAGGTCGACCTGGGGAAAATCACGCCTCTCCCAGTAGACGAGCCTTCCCGGACTCAAACAGACACCGAAATCCCGCCTCAGAAAACGCGATACTTCATCACCATCGCCACCTGCGGTTACGATGCCGAAGTCAGCCGGCGCGGCGCGGAACGAAGCACGCCGTTCAAAGGCACCGCGGCTTATGTGTGCGCCGCCCTCGCCACGCTTGCTGACTACAAATGCCCTATTATTAAACTTGAGGGAGACTTCGGCACCCTTGAGGGAGAGCATCTCCTCGCCGCGACAGGCATTACGCCTCGATATGGCGGCGGTTTCCGCATCGTGCCGAACGCGCGTTACGATGATGGACTATTTGATGTCTGTAGCATTCGTTCCGTTTCCAAAATCACGATACTCCGACTCCTCGTCACCCTCTTCTGGGGAGGGCATGTCTCGCATCCAGCCGTGGAGATACGCCAGACGCGCACGTTGCGGATTGAAACGGAGCCCCCCATGTTACTCTACGCCGATGGCGAACCGATGTGTGAAACCCCTGCGATGATTGAAATCGTGAAGCATGGGCTCACCGTCCTTGCGCCGTAAAAAGGGACATCGCGAGGGACAGGCCCTCGCGCTACGGTGATGAGGGGGATGCGTTCGCGAGGGACAGGCCCTCGCGCTACGGTGATGAGGAGGATGGGTTCGCGCGAAACAGGCCCTCGCGCTACGGCCCTCGGCGGAGAAGACTGATTCTGTCCATTGCTATTCTCCGGAATACAACGCTTCAATCACATCGGCGTAGCGTTCAATAATCACGTTCCGCTTCAGTTTCAGCGTCGGTGTCACCTCATCGTCTTCCTGCGTGAATTCCTTCTCCAGCAGCGCAAACCGGCGCACCTGCTCAAAATCGGCAAAGTCCGCCAACCGCTCGCGAAGTTCACTTTGGAAGAGCTGCTGCACCTCCCGCTTCTGAAGATTATCCGTTACAACGCTATTCTCTCCGCCCCACTCCTTAAGTGCATCAAAATTCGGGACGAGCAGCGCGGCGAGGTTTTTCTGCTCGCTGCCCAGCACCAAAACCTGGCTGATAAACGGGCTCCGTATCAATTCACTCTCTATCGGCTGCGGTGCCACATTCTTGCCGTTTGACAGCACGATGATGTTCTTCTTCCTATCGGTAATCTTCACGAACCCATCTTCATCAATCACGCCGATGTCGCCGGTGTGAAACCATCCGTCTGCGTCAATCACCTCGTCGGTAGCATCGGGGTTGTTGAAATAACCCTTCATCACGTGCGGGCCGCGCGTCAAAATCTCACCATCTTCGGCGATGCGCACCTCCACCCCGGGGACAGGCGTGCCGACGGTGCCGAATTGCCACTTCGCGGGATGGTTCATGCTAATGACAGGCGAGGTTTCGGTGAGTCCGTATCCTTCCAAAATCAGAATGCCTGCGGCGTGAAAGAATTCAGCGATGGATTGCGGTAACGCCGCGCCGCCGGAGATGAAAAATCGCAGTCGTCCGCCTGTCGCCGCCTTCAATTTTGCGAAGACCAGCTTGTCGGCGATGCCTGCCTGCAGTTGCAAAAGTGCGGAGGGTTTCTTACCTTGCTGCATCGCCGCGCTGCAAGCCGAACCAACGCCGACTCCCCAATGGAAAATCTTCTGTTTCAGCGATGAACCGGCGCGCACCGCACGCAGGATACGTTCGTGCATCGTTTCATAGAGACGCGGCACACTGAGCATCAATGTCGGCGCGATGTCCTGCATATTCGCCGCCACCGTCAATACGCTTTCGGCGTAGGCAATCTTCGCGCCGGAGAAAAGCGGCACATAATGCCCGCCGAGCCGTTCAAACACATGCGACAGTGGTAGGAACGACAACAGTACATCTTCCGCTCCGACATCAACAAGCGATTTGCACGCCTCGACATTTGAGATGAAATTAGCGTGCGTCAGCATCACCCCCTTCGGTTCGCCTGTCGTGCCGGAGGTATAAATAATCGTGGCGATGTCCTCTTCGTCCGTAAGCGCGCCCTCCAAGTCCCGATGCTTTTCCCCATCAACCGCGCTACAGAGGGCATCAAAAGCAATAACACCGGGAGGGAGTTCCTCTTCCGTTGAATCAAACAGAATAATCTGCTCCAGCGTTGGAACATCCGCAACTTTCTCCAACTGCTTTTTCGTAGAAACACAAGCAATTTTCGCGCCAGAATCTTTCAGAATGTAGCCGACCTGCGGGGCTGTCAACGTCGAAAACATCGGCACGGTGATAGCCCCCGCGGCAAGGGTGCCGAAGTCAGCGATTGCCCACTCCGGTCTGTTCTCCGATAGAATCGCCACTCTGTCTTCCTTCACAACGCCGAGTGAGTTGAGCCCGTTCCGGAACGCCGCAACCGATTCGCCGAGGGCAGTGTAAGAAATGTCCTGATAGGTGCCCCCTTTCGGCTTGAACGCCAGCGCGGGCTTGTCTCCGTAATGCTGGATGGCGTGCTCCAACCTAGAAGTGAGTGTCATAAGGTTTGTCTCCTGCTATAATGTCACGCTTGAATCCCATTGAATCCCGTAGGGCGAGGGCCTGTCCCTCGCCGTGTCATAGGGCGCGGGAAACCTATCCCTCGCCATGTCATATTTTACCATAGGCACCGGAGATGTGTCAAGTTCAATTGCAGAACTTCTGTCACGGGTTTCCCAAAGACAATCAAAATAACCCCTTGACTTCGGCGTAGATTTTATGATAAAATAGAAAATATGAAAATCAACGATGAGGAAAAACGCATTATGGAAAACCGCCATCGAAAAACGTTTGGAACGCGCGGCCCCGTGAACTCAAACGAGCATTATGTTGTCTCGCGCGCGGAGGAACTCGCCGATTTTATCAACCGCGTGAAAGAGGGACGCTACATCGTCCTCTTCGCGCCGCGCCAAACGGGGAAGACGACGTTCTTCTACAACGCGCTTGACGCACTCGTCGCCGAGGAATCGGACTATTTCCCGATCCAACTCAATTTTGAGGTGTATGAAGGCGTGGAACCTGCCGAATTTTACGCCGACTTCCACCAAGATATTCTGATGGAAATTGAGGACATGTTCCAAAAGCGCGGCATAGAACCCACTGCGGCGTTAAGCGAATTCTTAACGCAGGCGCAAATAACCAACCATCTCTCAATGGGAAGGTTTTTTGAGAAGTTGACACGTCTGCTCAGCCAGCAGGCAGCAGACGCACCCTTGCGAGGGACAGGTATTCGCACCACGGAATCTGGGGAAATAAACGGAGGAATCGCAGCCCCACCGCGATTTCCTCGGATTGTCCTCATCATTGACGAATTTGACGGCATCCCTCCCGCCGCGGCGAAGGGTTTTCTTCACACTCTCCGCCGCATTTACCTCACGCGAGGGGAGCGATGTATCCACAGCGTCGGCATCGTCGGCGTGAAAAGTATCAAGCAACTCAACTACGATAGGACTATCTCGCCGTTTAATATCCAAGATGAGTTCGCTTTGCACAACTTCACACTGGCGCAAGTGGAAGAACTCCTTGGGCAATATACCGCAGAAGTCGGACAACCGTTCGCCGCTGACATGATTGCGGCACTGCACCGGCAGACAGGCGGACAGCCGTTCCTCGTCAACCGCCTCGCGCAGATACTCACCGAGGAGATGGCTATCCCGAAAGACGTGCCCATCACCCTCGCGCACTTTGCGAAGGCACACACTGCCATCCTTGAGGAAATTAACGTCAACATTGAACACCTGACTACCAATATTCGCCGAGACCGGCGGTTTCAAAACCTCCTCATGGAAATCGCCACGTCGGAGAAAGCGGTGACTTTCAACCCGCGCAACGAAGTCATGCGTGAACTTGCAACCTATGGCGTTATCACGCAAGGCTCCGATGGGCAGTGTGAGATTGTCAATCCGATTTATCACCATCGCATCCTGCAGGCGTTCCAACCGGCCATCAACGGATTGGAGGACGATTACTTCCCCGAAGACACCGGCGCAGAATTTTCGGATTACCTCACCGCCGATGGACAGATTGACCTGACATCGCTGCTGGACAACTTCCGGGATTTCATCGCACGCATCGGGTTTCGGGTTCTGCAGGTGCCGGGCATTCCAAAGGAATCCGTTGGGCAATACCTGCTCGCCACATATCTTGATGCGTTTGTGCAGTTCGTGCGGGGTGACATGTATCTGGAACTGCCAACCGGCCGCTGTCAGATGGATTTAGTGGTGTTCCACAACGGCCGCAAATATGTCGTTGAAATCAAGGTATGGAACAGCGAGAAGCGGTATGAGGGAGGCAAACAGCAGCTGGCTGCCTATCTCAAATCGGAGGGGGTTTCGGAGGGCTACTATGTGGTGTTCGATCGCCGTGAAAACCCAGAACCCCGCGTAGAGACGGAGACGATAGACGGGTTGCGGATTCGGAGTTATGTTATACCGGTGTTGCAGGAGCGGCCGTCAGATTTATCGGAGGAATTGGAGGGATATGGGACTTATACCAAATGCCGTTGATTCGTATCGGCTCTGTAGGACAAAATCTCCCGATTTTGACTGTTCGGGCTCCCGATGTCACTCACATCGGAGGGTTGCGAGCCCGAACGACCCAGATTCATTTGGTATTCCCCCTATCTCCGTCCTCCGAACTTTGGAGAATAGCTTGAGGGATTGGGACATGGAGGTTTAATTCCGCAGCAACCGTTGAGGCGACACCTATCCCTTGGCCGTTGAGGTCTGAACCTGCTCAATTGCATACTTAAAAGTTTCCTGATAAACGGTGCTTTTGAGTCGGCTTTCAATGAAAGTTTTAAGCTTACCAGCCTTTTCCGCTTCGCGCGCGCTTCGCGCCTCAAAGTTGAGGGCATACAGGTTATGACAAGCCCGACGATGGATATGGTTTTCGCCATCTCGATCTTCGAGATAGTCTAGGTAGGAAAGTGCTTCGGCTTCATTGTGAATGTCCCGATCTTCTCCCTTATCCCAGTCTTTGATGGCAAACCCCTCTTCATCTATTAACTGCAGCAAACGCCTTGCAAAGTGACGGCGGGTTTCTTCATATTTTTTCTCGTCTTTTGCTCTCTCGCGAGCGGAAAACCGAGTCCAAGGAAAACCCGGTAATTGCACATTTTTGAATGCCGCGCTGAGGATCCATGTCTGTGAATCCACCGTGTTGGCACCGCAATAAAAAGCAAAGAGCATCAGCAGCGCAGAGCCGAGTGAAAAACAGTGGATATGTGCATCTGGGAACAGTTGCCGTGCCTTGCAAAGGATCTTAATTACCTTTCGTTTACTCCCGTTGCGCGCGAGCGGTGCCAAACTTCCGATGCCAACGATAGGAGGATCGTCCCCCCAGATCTTGACAATCTCCTCACAGCAACGCTTAAGAGTTTCGTCATCGTGGCCATGAAGCACCGGCATGAGTTGAAAGTCGCTGGGTAACTCCCCGTTACGAGAGGTGAATTCATCAAACATTCTACGGGTGTTCGCTAGCGTGTTTCCCCAACGGATGCTTATCTCTTCATCTGCGGATTTAGGGAGAAAAGGATGATCGAGCACGACAGATACATCCACCTCGCAGGCAATTCCAAGGTTCAGAACATCAAGCGCGTCAATGCTAATGTCTGCATGCTTCTGGAAGTTAAAGCCGCCGGAGTCAAGCATCACCGGTCCGTCAAACTTGATGTGCTCGTGAAGTTTGGCTTGCCCTTTTCGGATTTCCGATGCAACTTGCCGAGTTCGGTGATTTGCTAGAAAGTCGTAGGCGTTCACGAGGATGGCTTGGGTACCCGTCATCTCCCACGGCGGAAGACGCAGGCCTGCGCGCGGATAATCGCCTACCCGATAACTCGCAAAAAGGTTCGGGATTTCCAAACGCTCCCTTGAAAAGACCTGTGAGTGTGTCACGTCCGGATCCATTAAAGTCCTCCTTCTTCGACAATCTTTTTTACCCGGTCCCGCATTCTGGGCAAAAAATATCCAGGCAACACACCAAGTTGAGACCCCTCAACTTCTTGTCTCAACGAATGGTACTCCTCGGCGGCAATGTCCTTTATCATAGATTCTAACTCATGATACCGCCCGGGCTTCCCTTGCTTTTCGTGCTTCTTGAGATACGCCTCATACTTGTTTCGTCCACTGTTCAAGTAGTCTGACACGTACTCAATCGCGAGATTGAGGGAGTCAATAGGTTGAAGATCTATCGGTTCGCCTAAGCGCCGCTCAATAGCCGGATATTGCCTAAGGTCTTTCGGTTCCGGAATCGTCGCGACGACAAAGAAGACGCGCTCCTTTAGCACATCAAAAAAATGCCGCAGGTCTTGCGCATACCGGGCCTGGCGCGAATAAGTGCGACCTTCAAAAATCTCCTCAAATTCGTCAAACAGCAGGACGATGCCGTCGCAAAGACCGAGTTCTTTTAACACGCCAAGCAACCCATTCAAGAACCGCATTGCGAGTGACGGACTCGTAATGTCAGAAGGGGGAGTCCCATCGTGAGTTAATAGATTCTTATCCGCGGATAGGAGTTTTTGCCCTTTCAGCCAACGCACGAAGGTTTCCGCACGCCGCTCACTGTAAATAGGGAACAATTCACTCTGCTCAACGAGAGCTCTAACCGCTTTTAAGATTTCGGACGCGGGTTTAATTTCCGCTGAGAGTTCGCCAATCTTTCTCGGTGTCGTTTGCAAAATCGTCAGCAGATCTCCCAAGAATAACTCAGACAGCCTATCGACAATTTGTACGTGGATGTCAAAGTAACTCTCGCCGGGGTTAGAGATATAGATTGGGTGAAGGCTTCCAATGTATCTACTCTGTCTCGCTTCATCAGTTAAGCGTTCAAAGTAGCGCAGGATATTTGTCTTTCCTGCACCACTCTCCCCGTTAATCCGCAGCCGTTTTGCCGTTGAGGAGAAATCCTGCAGAATAGTGACAAATTTTTCTTTTATCTCACCTTGGTCGCTACAGACATCAAAACCTGTTTCACCGTAGCCCGGAAACGGATTTTCAAGGAGAAAATACTCCTCATAGGGATTGTCTACGGATTTACGTTGAAATAGTTCCTCAAAGTCTTTTTTGAGTGTCACTTTGCCACCTCCCATCGAATCAATTTAACCAGTTTGCCGTTGACGCGCATCCCATCCACCAGATAGCGGTGCTCAATCCACTCCGGTTGATGTGACTTTCCACCGAGGAGTTCAGCAGCCAGGCGTTCTCGCAGAATCTCTTTTCTCGGCCGTATAGAGATGATTCGGAAACGTCCCGAAACTACACGCCGAATCGTCGCCGGCGCAAGTCTGATTTCCCCCGGGCAATTTTCAACAAACTGGTTGAACTTCATCTCAAAAGCCTGAAAGGAGATCTGCAGTTTTTGACACACGCAATGTGCCAAACGCCCCAAGTTCGCGTAACCCGAAGTCTTATCTGCCTGATGATAACCCTCAATGCAGACTTCTTTGAAGTCTTCTAATGAGGGACGCGCTGCATCCCACTCGCCACCCCAATAGAGTTCATCTCCAAACGGTGAACGGTAGGCGTGTCCCACCGCTACTGCCCACCTCCAAAAGGTGTCAAAGGCAACAAAGGTAATGCCATATTCTTCCTTTAAGAAACGTCCCAAATTCCTTTTATCTGTCTTAGACTGACGCTGCGGAATCTGAATCTCTTTCTTGTCCTTCAGGCAATCAAGGAAACTTGCGTAAGGCGGATAATTCCTCAAACCTTCATTCATCGGCAACAAATGAGCTCCAGAGTCCCATGCGTCCATAAACGTACGATAATTCTCGGTAAGACCTAAGACACGAGAATTTCCAGCACTGGGTGTGATCCACTTGGCTGCCACAAAAACGCGCAAGATATCCCGCACCCGACGCTCAAGGTGCTTGACTCGGCCTTGACTCTCAATGATTTCGTGGAACGTATCCAGAGAGAGTTGGCTTTCACAACGACGGTGTGTCTCAATGCCATCGGCAACGGAAAGTAACTTGTTCACCGAGATCGGATCCACTTGTTATTCCCTCCGTATTTCTAGCACATCGTGTGCAAAGAATCCCGCCTGCGCTTCTGAATAGTAATTGAGTTCGTATGAAAGTTCCTCGTTCTTAAGGTGAATTGTGCTGAAGACCTGCGTCAAATCCCACAGTAGGTAGTGTATAGGCGTTAGCACCAATCCGCCGTTATGGGAGTCGTATCGGACTGAACTTATCTCCTTAGGTAAGGATGGGACTGGGACACCGACATGAAGGCTGCCTTGGTCTTCCAAGGTTGCAAGCGAAGCCATATCCTTATCGCCGGTGAGCAGATATACACCCCTGTGAATCCCTCGGTCTCGCTTGAGGTTCTTCACGCTTTCAATAATCAGCCGATCCACTTGCGCGAACCTCCCTAAGTGTTCCGGAAGCGTGGTTAGCATTTCTACAGGCCGCCATTGGCGAATGTGGTTTAATTCGCGGCTAATGGCCGTGATCTGTGGGCGTTTCCCAAGCACACTGCAATTCTTAAGTTGAGGTTTCTTACCGTACCAGATTTCCTTCAACGCACCCGCCTGTCGCTGCACCTCAGTCATCACGAAAACCGGGACAACTGTCCAAATCTGAACATCCCGCAGAGTTTGGTGAAGAAAAGATACTGCCCCTCGGCGCAGGGCGCTAGTATCAGCGACAAGCGTCAAGTAGCCGAATCTTGATAGCCGCTTCATCACTTCCTGAAACTGCATCTCAACAGTCTGTTCTTCCATAGTCTGTTCTTCCATCAGGCAAAACTCTGGACGGAGAATTCCAGTTCGGACTAGACTATCGGCGAGTTGATTAGGAATAACGCTTAGGGCTTTCTCCACCCTCGCCTTCTTGGATTGCTTTTGCTGCCCCTTTTCTGCCAATGCAGAAAAACAGTTCTCAATCTGTTGAGCACTCACAGGACGAAAAGTGAAAGGAACAATCGGATAGGTTCGCGCCGTTTCCTCGGAGGCATCAATCGTGATGTCACCCAGTTTCACATATTCGTCTTCCGATAAATGAGTCCCATCTGTATAGGAAACTTCCCATTCGCCGCTGAATCGGTATTCAGCAATGAACTCATCTAATTTTAGAGCTCGCCTATCCATCAGAAATTCTCACTTCGTAGTCAGAATGCGGGGAGTGATTCTGCAAAATCTCCGTTACCACAGCAGATAAAATGGTGCTTGACTTCAACACCGAGGTGGAAACACTCTCCGTATCTGGAGATTCTTCCGTGTCCGTTTCGAGATTTGTGAGTTGAGAAATCACCCGATCTTTTAACGGATCTGGCAGATAGAAATCAACGGTCTTTGGACCTGATACGGGTTCACTAGTCTCCGGATCTATTGAGTCCAATTCCTCCACGTGCTTTTTAAGGCAACTCAAAGGAATTACGACTGGTTCACTAAAATCCTGCCACTCCTGAAAATCAAGGATGGAAAGGTCTGGCACGTCATAAGGCTCGATTACTTCCTGTGATGTGCGATGAAAAATTTCCACTTTCATCCGGATGTTGACTCCACTTACTGAAAGAACATTTTAGCAAAAGTGCCCGATTTTTGCAAGAAAAAAATTCGGAAACCGTCGCTATCTATTTTCTACAACAGAACTATTTAGTCATCCGGACGTTGCGCGGCTATAGCGAGTTCCCCGTTTGAACCGCGCGAGGGGAACCGAAAACCGAACGCTAAATGCATTCTGCTAATGAATTAATTATACCACAAAAAGTGAATTAATGTCAAATTTATTTCGGAAAAATCTGGATTCGCCGAAAATTGACACCCTTTAACTTTTTTCATCATAGTTTTCCCGATTTTCTAGACATCACATTCACTATTGACATGTTACGTTACCATAATAACACACACCCAACGCAAATGTCAAATTTTTCTTCTCAAAAATCCATTTTCCTTGCAGCTATTTTCGCTTTCATGCTATACTACTGCAAATCGCCACTGCCGAAACCAGGGTTTTTAGCAACTTTTTATCCCAACATCACAAAAAAATTGCAAATTATTCGGAAGTGTGGTAAAATGTATTTCGTAAAGTCATCCCCTTCCGCCTGAGGAGACGTTCATGTACGCCAAAAATACTAAATACGCCGGGAAACACCCCGAGCAAGTCCAGTTCGTTGAAGATGACGAAGAACTGGAGGAAGAACTCGAAGAAGCCGAAGAATACGCAAATAGCTCCGGCTACTCATTGCAACTGATTCACCACATCATCTCCGAAACACCTGTCGAAGACCGGCGACGAAGATGGCTCCTAGAACTCCGCCGTTCTATCCTCAGCGATGAAGGTGAATTCCAAGAACGCGTCCAAGCCATCCAGCGTGAGGCTCTCCGCATACACGCCGAAATGGAGGAGCAGATCGAGCAACTCACCTCTCCCGCTAATCGCATCGGGACACTGCTCGGACTGCCCAAGGAAGATGTCGCACGCGTCATCGTCGGCGGCTCCGAATACTACGCAAACCTCGCACCCGAACTGAACCCGGCTGAACTCAGAAAGGGATACAGCGTGTTGCTGAACGACGCATTTGTCGTCGTCGGAGAACTCGGGTATAGCGATGCCGGCCCTATCGTTAAAGTCGCTGACGTGCTACCCGACAACCGCATTCGCATCGGCGGCGAACCGAACGCGCAATCCGCTATCTTGGAACTCGGCGCAGAACTCGCCGATGCCAAACTGAAGCCGGGAGATGAAGTGCGCATCGACCTGAATTTTCGTGTCGCAATCGAGCAGATAGCCGCCAAAGAAGCAGACCATTACGCGCTAGAAAAGGTGCCGGAAATCCCGTGGTCGAAGGTGGGTGGACTTGACGAAACCATCCAACTTATCAAGGATACCATTGAACTGCCCATCCTCCACCCGGAACTCTTCAAGCGGTTTCAATACAGCGCGCCGAAGGGATTCCTACTGCACGGACCGCCGGGATGCGGCAAGACGCTCATCGGGAAGGCAACCGCGCATAACCTCACCGAACAACTGCGCAGCGAAACCGGCGAGGAGATCGAGGGGTGTTTCCTTCACATTAAGGGACCCGAGATTCTCAACATGTGGCTCGGCGAATCTGAACGGAAAGTCAGGGAAATCTTCCAAATGGCACGTGAAAAACGGGAAGAAGGGAAACTCGCTTTTGTCTTCATTGACGAAGCAGAATCGATTCTAGGCACCCGCCGCGCACTCCGTTCACACAGCATCTCGAACACGCTGGTACCGATGTTCTGCGCGGAGATGGACGGAATTGAATCCCTGCACGACGTGGTCATCATCCTCGCAACAAACCGGCCAGATCTGATCGATCCGGCGATTCTGCGCCCCGGACGCATTGATAGAAAAATCAAGGTGAAGCGTCCCAACGCAATAGCGGCGAAGGATATCTTCCGCATTTATCTCACGCCGGAACTGCCGCTCATCCCAGAACGCGAAACGGAAGACGAAGTCGCAGAGGATGCGGCAGACTACGGCACGGAAAAACTCGTCGCAGACCTGATTGGACAGGTAGTTCATGAGATGTTCCGGGAAGACGAGGACAACCGATTCTTGGAAGTCGCACTCCGCAGCGGGAGACGCGATATTCTCTACCGCGGGCATCTCTGCAGCGGCGCGATTATTGAATCCATCGTGCAACGCGCGAAGGAGTCCGCACTGAAACGCGCAATTCGGGAGCCGGAGAGGGAGGCAGGCATCACACGCGCAGACCTGTTGGACGCGCTCAGTGCCGAATACAGCGAAAGCGAAATCTTTCCACCGACAGAAGCGACAGAGGACTGGCTCAAACTCCTCGACTATGAACCGGAGAATGTGGTGAAGGTTACGCCTATCCGAACGGAGAAACGCGAACGCCGCAAGACTGCAAGTCGGGTGATTTAACGGTTTGCCGCTATGTATCGGGACAGGGATGTCCCTCCTACGGCGCGGGAATTCCCAGTAGGAGAGACCTAATCTTGACCCGTTCGGGTGCAGGCGCACCCGAACTACGCGCTTGGGACATCCCAGTAGGAGAGACCTCCTGGTCTCGATTTCCGCTGATGTATCGGGACAGGGATGTCCCGCCTACCGGGGATGCGGAGAGTATCGGGACAAGGATGTCCCGCCTACCGGGTAGGAGAGACCTCCTGGTCTCGATTGCTGCATCGCGCGGGACCCTGGCCATCGCAATAATTCAACATGAGGAGGCGCACAGAGGAACTCAAAACCTATGCAAAGAATCTTTGGAATCGAAACGGAATATGGCATCA
Organism: Candidatus Poribacteria bacterium; assembly: GCA_965242965.1. Classification (GTDB taxonomy): domain Bacteria; phylum Poribacteria; class WGA-4E; order WGA-4E; family WGA-3G; genus AGPOR5. The sequence goes on from OZ251518.1 coordinate 2,249,351, forward strand.
CGCTTGAAAATGCGGAGCACATCGACGCGGTCAAAGAATCCATCGCGCTGATCCAGAGTTATCGGCGTGAGGACTTCCGGCCGATGTGGGACTACGGCGGCGAAGACCCGTTTCGTGATGAGCGCGGCTTCCGGGCGAAGACGCTCTCCAATCATCCCGATGAGAAGGAGGCGGAGAAACGCGACCGGCTGCACAATCTCTCCTTCGCGGAAATCAAGAGCGACCGGATTCTCGGCAACGGCGCGCGACTTTACAATGACCACGCGCATCCGGAGTATTCCACGCCGGAATGCTGCAGTCTGTTCGATCTGGTGGCGCACGACAAAGCAGGCGAACGTATCCTGCAGCGATGCGCCGAAACCCGCAGCGAGCACCTCGGAAAGCGCGTGTTGCTTTACAAAAATAATACCGATTTCCACGGGCATAGCTACGGCTGCCACGATAACTATCTCATGGCACGTGAGGTGCCGTTTGAATACCTCAAGGAGTGCATTCTACCGTTCTTCGTCACGCGGCAGATTTTCGCCGGTGCTGGGAAACTCGGCATTGAAACGGAAGCCGGGCTCGCGACACCGGGGCATTTTCAGTTGGCGCAGCGTTCTGATTTCTTTCACGTTGAAGCAAGTATCGACACGATGCACCAGCGTCCCATCTTCAATACGCGAGATGAGCCGCACGCCGATGCCACTAAATATCGCAGACTGCACGGAATCGTCGGCGATGCAAACATGTCTGAATACGCAACAGCGTTGAAAATCGGCACAACCGCGCTCGTTATCGCGCTGATCGAGGCACGCAAAATTCCAATGGAATTGGCTCTCGCGAACCCGATTGACACCATCAAAACTATCTCGCACGACCAGGGATATCGGTGGCTCGTCACAACGGCAACGGGAAAGACGATGTCCGCGATCGACCATCAGCGTGAATATCTCGCCATTGCCAGCAAGTATTTTGCCGAATCGGACGTTGCGCACCAATACGAAGAATTCGAGTTTGACTGGGTGCTAACTGAATGGGAGGATACGCTAAACACCTTGGAGAAGGACCCGATGTTGCTCACCGACCGGCTCGATTGGGTGGCAAAGAAATGGCTCTTGGAAACCTTCGCCGAGGAAGAGCAACTGGACTGGGATGACCCGTGGCTGCAGAGTCTCGACCTGGAATACCATAACGTCGATCAAGAGGAGAGTCTCTTCTATGGGGTGCCGATGCGGCGCGTTGTGACTGACGAACAAATCGACGCGGCCATCCATGCACCGCCGGCAGGAACGCGTGCCTATTTCCGCGGCAACGCCATCAATCGGTTCAACGAATGCATCAAGGCAATCCAGTGGGATAGCATTACCTTCCAGGTCAACAGCCGCCCTGTCTCAGTGGACATAGCCGCGCTCGCCGATGCCGAAATCGCCAGCCGCTATAACAAGACGCTTGACGAATCACCGAACGTTGAAACGTTGATTGAAAAATTAGGATTGTAACAACCGTCCTTTTCAGCACCTTTCGGTGCAACATGTTTACAGGAGGAATCTGATGGAAATGGAAAAGGAATCTATCATTACGCAGCTTGAACGCAAGCAGCGAGATACCAAACCGATCGGCCCCGGCGATGGCGATGGGGACAACGGCGGCCCCAAACGCCAGAACGTCAACCGGCCTGATACGCAGGAACTGCTCAAACGCATGCGCCGGGTCGACAAGGACCAGTCGCGGCGTTACCGCCAGCGGACCGGCGAGTGAGGTGCAGCCCGCACCAGAACGTAGCGCGAGGGCCTGTCCCTCGCGAACCTACAATCTGAAGAAACGCACCGAGGAAGCCATCGAGACCGGGAGGTCTCTCCTACCTCGCGAACGCGCAGCCTGCACTGGCCCGTAGCGCGAGGGCCTGTCCCTCGCGAAGACGCAGCCCGTATCGGCCCGTAGCGCGAGGGCCTGTCCCTCGCGAACCCAGAATATAAAGAGGAGCACCTATGAATCACATCGCGACCGAGAGGACTCTCCTACCGGGCGAAAACAACCACAAAGGCGACTTTCTCAGCCTCTTAAATCACGCGGGAATTAAGACCGGGGGCACGTCTCCCGCCAACGTTTCCGCGTCAGATGCCGTAGCAAGCGAGATTGAAATCGCGCACAGCACCACGGTCATCGCCGTGCGCTATCGTGACGGCGTGATGATTGCCGGTGACCGGCGTGCCACCGCCGGCACCGCTGTCATCTACGACAAGGCGGAGAAAGTCCTCCAGATTGACAACTATTCTGTCCTTGCCATCTCCGGTTCGCCCGCGATTGCTTATGAAATCGCGCGGATATTGGAGCATTCGTTCCAATACTTCCGCCGCAGCCAACTCCAAGAATTGAGCCTAGAGGGCAAACTGCGGATGCTGTCGCGGCTGATTCGGGACAACCTCGCCATGGCACTTCAGGGCATCGGCGGTGTCATTCCAATCTTTGCGATTTACGACGTAAACGCTCAATCCGAATCCGAATCCGCCGAGGATCGCGAACCGTCCGCAAAGAACAGCGGCAAAATCTTCTTCTACGATGCCCTCGGTGCGCACTTTGAGAACGTCGATTTCGCCACCACCGGCTCCGGCTCCATCTGGATTCGTGGTGTGCTACGTTATCTCAACCAATGGGGAGAAACGCGCCTAGAAGAAATGGACGAACAGCAGGCGACGATTACCATTTTGCGGCTTCTTGACACGGCAAGCGAATATGATGCCGCCACGAGCGGCTATAACGCGAAGGCGAAGATCTTCCCAACCGTAAAAACCGTCACACAAGATGGAATCAGGAACGTGTCCGATGAATATCTTGAGGAATGTTACGCAGAATGCGGCCCGCAATAAAGCACGGAAGACGAAAACGCACCTGCCTGAAAATAGCATAACAACTGGAGATTAAGGACGTGAAAAAGAAAGAGAATGTCGTCACGAGCCTCAGTGTGGAGGTGCTAGGTGCAGTCTTACCACGCGCCGCAGGCTGGGAAGTTGAAGAACAGGAAAATGTCCTAGATAGAAGCGCGAAGCATCCCGACATTGTCGTGACGCGGTTAGGACATGAAACCGTCGCCATCGATGCCAAGTGGCAGGGTGCGGCAAATCGGGGGGAGGCACATCTCAAGGAGGTCTGCGCGAAATACAAGGGACAAACGCTGACTACCGATTTCCGCGGCAAGAGCGCGGCGTTAACGACGGTGATGGTGATTCGGTATCCCGAAACCTTCAAACCTTTAAGACGGTGGGAGCTCATCGAGGCTGTGAAGGCCGCCGATGACATTGAGTATGTGCTGGTGGGATTGTCAAAAGGGACGGATTACCGATTTCCTCAACACGGTTTCGCTAAAGGAACGCTGAGTGACATCGCCAACGCCATTCGGTTCGGCGCAGTGCCGAGTGCGCGGATCCAAGATGCCGCAAGACAAATGGGCACCGCGGTGAAGGACGCAGCAAGTGAACTACACAAGGTGGCCAACGAACGTCAGGCTGTCGCCGCTGGATTGAACGAGATCTTGGGCGGTGAATGCGGTGAGCATGGTGAGCAGATGGCACGAGTCGGATGCTTAATCATCATGGACGCGTTCGTTTTTCAAAACGCTCTCGCCGGGAAACCGCAGATGGAAACGGTGCGGCCGCCTGCCTACTACAAGACGAACGGCATCGATTTGGCGGAAGTGGCGCGGGATTGGGATGCCATCCTTAAAGTCAACTACCATCCCATTTTCAACGACGCGCGGCGAATGCTCAACGCCGCACTCTGCTACGATGAAGAAAAAGCCGAGACAGTGTTAGCTAACCTGTGCAATTCCGCCTGTGAACTGATTAAGTCGCATCTGCCACAAATCCACGAACTGGCAGGCGAGGTATTCCAGACGCTGCTCGTAGACAGAAAAGAGGTGAAGGCGAACTACACGCTACCAGAGAGCGCAACGTTAATATCGGCACTCGCATGTCCAGGCATACAGGAAAATGCAACGCTTGAGACACTGCCGAAAGTTGCCGACTATGCCTGCGGCACCGGTGCCTTGCTCAACGGCGTTTACAAACGCGTCCAGCACCTGTGGGAGGAACAGAAAGGCGAGAGTAGTGTCGATATCCACCGCTACATGTTGGAGAACAATCTGGCGGGTTGCGATATCTTCTCTCACTGCACACACCTGACGTTCTCGGCGATGGCGAGCGCGCATCCCGAAGTGACACTCGGCGCAACGCGGGTTATCACCGCACCCTTTGGCAAGACGAGAAACGGTTTTAAAACCGGGTCTTTGGAACTGCTGGATAACCAACTACTTGCCGCCAACATGGAAGTTTTGGGCAAACAGGCGAGCGGTAGCGACATCGCAACGGCGGAACTCAAGCGCGAGTTCCCCAACGGCGAAATGGACATCGTTATTATGAACCCGCCGTACCTGACGAACAGCGCGGACAACGCTGCGAAAAATCCGAAACGGGTATTCGGTTCAGAATTCCGCAGTAAGGAAGAGCAGGAACTGATGCTTGAAGAACTTGGCAAAAAGCCTGCAGCGTATGGACATGGCAAAGTCCCGTATTCCTATTTTGTGGAACTGGCACATAGCAAACTGCGCGCCAGCGGGCGGATGGCATTTATTCTGCCAGTGTCAATTTTCAATATTCCAGCCTTTAAGAAAATCCGCAAGATGTGGGCGACGCAGTACCACAACGTGAAGGTGGTGACGATATCGCAATATAGCGGACACGACAGCGCGTTCTCCGCCGCGACGAGCTTGGCAGAATGCATGATAATCGCTGACAAGGGCGTTGGTAAAAACACAGGGCGGGCGATGTTCGTATCTCTGAATGAACGTCCCGACAACTCGCTGACTGCCAATGCATTGGCGGAGCAAATTGGGGAGCGGGTGCTTACTCGGCGATTGGAAGATACCGCGCTTGGGGGAGACATCTTTAACATTGGCAGCACCAAAATTGCCAATGCATTAGATTGTCCCATTAATGATGAGGAGTGGGAAGTTACCCGACTTAAGGCAATGTCACTGGCGCAAATTGTTTATCATTTGCGTCACGGCACCCTGCGCTTGCAAGGCATTTCCGATGCAATAGCCCTCCCAATCTGTCCGTTGGGCGCGGTGGGCAAAGTCGGGGCAAGCGATCCTGATATCAAACAACCGGGGCGGCGAGGTGCTTTTGAACTCCGTGAGAACGCAGATGGAAGGGCGAGAGAGGGATACGATACCCTTTATCAAGTAAAAAAACTTACGCTGCAGCGTTCGATGAGAGTTGTGCCAGACCACAAGGCACTCATCAAGCCACGAAACGTGGAAAAGGCACATCGAATTCTGCGAGAACATAATAGCCGAACCCATTATCACATGTTTCTGCGCTTTAACGCGAATTCGGTGGCAGCGCATTATACCGAGTCACCGTCGATAGCTTGCGGTTCAATAACCAATCTGAAGTTGGCAGATCCGCGGTATGATGCAGCGTGGACGCTGTGGACAAATTCGACGCTGGGTTTACTTTGCCACTGGGCGGTTGCTGGCAAGCAGCAGTCTGGGCGAGGTAAGTTAAATTTAACGGCGTTGGAGCATGTCCCAACTCTGGATGTGCGGAAACTGTCTGACGAACAACTTGACGCAGCAGATCGCGTATTCGCCGATTTGAAACATGCACGGATGCTGCCATACAACGAATGCCGTTGGGACGCATGGCGACATGTGCTAGACGCGCGACTCCTGACAGAGGTGCTTGGGATTACCGATAGCGCGATCCCCCATGCCATGCAAACGCTGCGAACAATGCTGTCCGACGAACCGAGCATCGCTGGAACGAAAAACAGCAAGGTAGACTTGGCAGAAGAGGGTGAGAAGCACGGCTACGCCGACGATGCTGAAGCACTAGCAACGCAACAATTAGCATTACAAATGCGCGGCATCGAGTTACCCGATGCAGCCGCAGAATTTGAAAAGGCAAAGGCGGAACGCAAGGCACGAAACGCCGCCTAGCCGAATTAATATATGCGAGACGAACGAGACCGTAGTTCGGGAGCACCTGCTCCCGAATGGAATCGCAAAGGAAAAATATGCGAGACGAACCCTATCGCTGGATAGAAGCAATTCAAGACAGGCGCGATTATATCGAAGACCAGCTCCGACTCGGTAGTCCTGTTGTCGGACTCGGCTATAACGAAGGCATGGTGATGCTGACTATCGGCAGGGGCCAGCGGAAAATCTTTGAGGTGCATGACAGGATTGCCCTCTCCGCTATCGGGCATCCGGCGGATATTGAACGTCTCCGGATGCTTGTGACAGATACCGCCAGCGTCCAAGGTTTTCAAAACGCCACGGAGGATGTCAACCTCCATCGCTTGACAAACTTTGTCTTGGCGCATACCTTCAAACAGGCGTTTGAGTCAATTGTCGGTGAGGCGTTCATTATCAAAATGTTGCTCGCCGAACTCGGCAACGCGCCTGAACAGAACCGTTGGACCTTGATTAACTACGATGGCAATGTCCGGACAGACACCGTGGCTTCAGTCATCGGCGGCACGGAGGTGATTGAGGAGCGGATGCAAAACTACCTTGCCACCGCGCCCGCGCAGACATCTCTGGATTTGAACGCCGCGTTGCAATTCGGACTGGAAACGTGGGCAGTCGGCAGGGAATTAAGCCTCCGTGACAGCGAAGATTCGGAAGAAGAACCCGACATTGACGCGTCGCAGATGCGCGCAATAGTTGACGACGCGCTGGAAGATGGCACAATTGAGGCAGGGGTTTTAGAGACGCTGCAGCGCGGCTCGAGCAAATTCCGCCTCCTCAGTTCGGAAGAAATTGAGGCGGCATTGGAAGCGTGGCATTAACGAACACGGCCGTAGGAGAGACCTCCTGGTCTCGATGCCCGTAGCGCGAGGGCCTGTCCCTCGCGATTGTTGTAAATACCGCCCGCGGTCCCGTAGCGCGAGGGCCTGTCCCTCGCGATGCAAACCGAACCGTGAAACCGTAGCGCGAGGGCCTGTCCCTCGCGATCGTTGTAAATAACGCCCGTGAAACCGTAGCGCGAGGGCCTGTCCCTCGCGATCATTCGGCGATTCAAGCATGGCGGGGGACAGGCCCCCGCCCTACGATGTGAGAGAGTTTCTTGACCCAACAAAACGTAACGACATCCGAAAACATGAAAAACCGAATCTTTGGCATCGAAACTGAATTTGGCTGTATGATGCAGCAGGAAGGGACGCGCGGTTCCTCAGAAGGCATCGCGGCGCGCGTGCGCGACTACGTCTTCAACGCGCTGGAACTCGGCATCCGCGATATCCACTACCGCGACTGGGGAGAACCGCCCGGCAACGGCGGATTCCTCTTCAACGGCGGCCGCCTCTACATTGATATGGGGCACTTGGAATACGCTACGCCCGAGTGCGGTTCGCTGTTTGAGCTCATCGCTTACGACAAGGCGATTGAGCGCGTCATTGTTAGGATATTAGAGGGAACAGGGTTACGCACCGCCTTCTTCAAAAACAACATCGACCACTTTACGGGCGCGACGTTTGGCTGTCACGAAAATTTCCAGGTCAGCCGAAGAGTGCCGTTCTATAAAATCGTCATCCCGACGCTCTTAGCGTTCTTCGTCACCCGGCAGATTTATGCAGGTGCCGGCAGAGTCGGCGCGCACGATGAAATGGGCGAATACGCCGGCATTTATGGCGATTTCGAGGCTTTGCCCGACTACCAGATCTCGCAGCGCGCGGACCACATCGTCACCGAAATTTATGAGTGGATTCAGTTTAGTCGCGCCATCATCAACACGCGCGATGAACCGCTCAGCGATTTCACGAAATACCGCAGGCTCCATCTCCTCGTCGGCGATTCCAATATGTCGGAATTCGCAACCGCGCTGAAGGTAGGCACCACCGCGCTGCTCCTCGCCGCCCTTGAGGAATTCCATCGGCAGCACGGTGAGAAACTCCCGCTCCCCGATCTCGTCCTCGCCGATCCGGTTTACGCTATCCGGCACGTGTCGCGGGACAGCACCTATGATTGGACGCTGGAATTGGCGACCGGCAAAACCGTCCGCGCCATCGACTTGCAACGCGAATACCTCGATTTTGTCCAGAAATATGTCTCTGACACTCAAGAACCGGAAACGGCGTGGGTGTTAACCGAATGGGAGCAGGTGCTGGATGACTTGGAGAAGGACTGGCAGCTCGTCACCGACCGGGTTGATTGGGCAGCAAAGAGAATGCTCCTTGAGACGTTCATCGCGGAGGAAGGACTTGACTGGGATGATCCGTGGATTAAGAGCCAAGATTTGGAATACCATAACATTCATCCGGAGGGTGGGCTCTACTACGCGCTAGAAGAACAGGGCTTCATGCAACGGATTGTCACGGATGAACAGATAGAGCAGGCAATTGAGCATGCGCCAGAGGATACGCGCGCCAAGGTCCGCTCGTTTTTGATGCATAACCTCTACGAAAATCGGATGCCGTGCATTGTCGATTGGCATCACGTTTACGCCGGGCATACGGAATGCTTTGAGATAAAAGAGCCGTTTGATACCGATTTGTCGGCGGCGCGCCGATGGCTTAAGAGGCTTCGGAAATCGCGGAAATAGAAAAGCACCGGCACTTTAGCAGATTTTTTTGCTTAAGGCTGGTTTATTGCGTTTTCAATATGATAAAATAGTGTTGTCAATGCAAAAAAAATGCTTGACATCATCCTACAAAGAAGGTATCATTTTTATGCCACAACAATACGACAACACTGTGAAATATATCATATTTGAACACGCCGACGAGTTCGCACGGTTCGTCCTCGGTGACCTAAACGTTAAGGTGCTTGCAAACCTTGAGTCGGAGCAACCAACGCTCAAAGCGCATCGGACAGATTGCACCATGCGGGTGCAATTCCCCGATGAAATCGCTATCTTTCATACCGAGGTGCAAACCCACACCAGTGGCAAACCCATTGGCATGAGACTCGCCGGCTACAACGGCTTTCTCACCCACGCCCATGAAATGAACGTCTATTGCAACGTCCTCTACTTGCATCCGAGGGCAGGACGCAACGACACCGGGCTCTACGAATATGGGCGCGGCACGGACTATGAATTCAAACTCCGCTACAAGGTGATTCGCCTGGCGGATTTTGAAGGGGAAGCCATCTTAGAGATGCAGGCACCGGGGCTGTTGCCGTTTACACCGTTGATGAAACCGCCGGCGCGGATGCAACCAGACCGGTGGTTAGAGAAATGTTTTGATGCGATTGCGACATCTCGGACAGACGAGACGACGCAGCATCTGTTATTTGAGGCGGCGGGTGTATTGGGCGGGTTAGCACATGACCCGCACCGTATCCGTCATTTCTTACCGGAGGGTATCATGTTAGAATCGGCTTTTGTCCAACTTTACATGGATGAGGCACGCGACGAGGGAAGGGCCGAGGGAAGGAACGAAGGACGGGACGAGGGGAGAATTGATGCCATGACTGACGCTATCTTGGCGTTGCTTGGCACGGAATTCCACCCCGATGCAGTGCAGACGCTGCAACCGAAACTCGCCGAAATCAAAGATTTGCAACGTCTCCAGCAGTTGCATCTCGCCGCGGCGCGTTCGGAGAGCCTCGAAGCGTTCATGCAGCACCTCGGCAAATAGCCGAAACCGAAACCGAGGCATCCGTCATTTCTTACCGGAGGGTATCATGTTAGAATCCGCTTTTGTCCAACTTTACATGGAAGAAGCACGCGACGAAGGGGAAATTGAAGCCCTGACTGACGCTGTCTTAGCGTTGCTCAGCACGCAATTCCACCCCGAGGCAGTGCAGGCTCTGAAACCAAAACTGGAAGAGATTGACGATGCGCAACGTCTCCAGCAGCTAGTCCTCGCAGCTGCGCGTTCGGAAAGCCTTGAAGCGTTCATGCAGCACCTCGGCAAATAGCAGAAACCCAAACGCACGCAATGCCCGATAGGTTTGGCTGACGCAATTTCTACCGAAACCCAAATCAGACAGGGAGAACTTATCATGTTATCCAAGGAACGCAGCTTGCAACAACGGCGCAAGCGGAGCCGGCAAACAGCTGACATTGCACCAGCAAACGCTCACGAACGCTTTGCGCCAATACAAAATACCGATTGCGAAGGATTTTATCGCAGAGATTTTATCAAGGCAGGCGTGCTCGGCTTGTTCGGGCTCAGCCTCACCGACTTGTTCCGACTGAAAGCTGCTGCGAACCCAGGCACGGAAGCGCGAGAGGCTGTCCCTCGCAATACCACCGCGAACGATGGACGAGCGCAATCGGTTATCCTCCTATGGCTAGGCGGCGGACCGAGTCATCTCGATATGTGGGACCTAAAGCCGGAAGCACCCGAAGAAATCCGCGGGCTTTTCAAGCCGATTTCTACGAACGTCGCCGGCATCCAGATCAGCGAGCACATGCCGAAACTCGCGCAACAAATGGATAAGTTGTGCATTATCCGTTCAATGACATCGCCGGAGGCGGCGCACGAACGCGGCACACACTACATGATGACAGGCTATCAACCGCTACCGGGTTTCGCCGTGCCGGGGTACGGTGCCGTTATCTCTAAACTCAAGGAGCAGCGGAGTGCCTTGCCTCCCTATATCGCTGTCCCCGCGCCGGTCGCGTATGGCGGCGGCGGATTCCTCGGCGCGTCCCTCGCACCCTTCTCACCGGGGGGAAATCCGGCGAGCAAGAACTTCAAGGTGCGCGATTTACAGCCGCCGAAAGGGGTATCCTTTGAACGCGTTGAACGCCGACGCTCCTTGCGGCAAGCCGTCGATGCCGCCTTCAAAAAGTATGAGACAGGCAATCCTACTGCGAAGGCAGTGGATAATTTCTACACCGCCGCTTACAACCTGATGAGCTCTTCCGACGCGCGCGCCGCGTTTGAGCTCAACAATGAACCAGGGAGCATGCGCGATGCCTATCAGCGTAACTCTTTCGGACAGAGCTGCCTGCTCGCGAGGCGACTCGTAGAAGCGGGTGTCAACTTCGTCACCGTGAGCAACGGCGGTTGGGATAACCACAATAGCATTTTCTCCACGCTGCCCGGTAAACTCTCGCAGTTTGACCGGACGGTGGCTACGCTTGTCGATGACTTGGCGAACCGCGGCCTGCTAGACACCACGCTTGTCATCGCGATGGGCGAATTCGGCAGAACACCGGTAATTAACCGGAACGGCGGCCGGGACCACCACGCGCGCGTCTTCTCCATAATGTTAGCAGGCGGCGGCGTGCAGGGCGGCCAAGTCATCGGCGCGTCCGATCCGAACGGGATGGAACCAGCCGAAACACCGGTGCGTCCGGAAGATCTCGCGGCGACTATCTATCACAGCCTCGGCATCGATTACAACCAAAGTCTGGAATCGCCTGACGGTGTCCGCATCGTGCTTTCGCGCGGCGGCAGACCGGTTCGCGGTGTTTTGGCGTAATTGCAATACGCTATCCAAGATGAAACCCTATTTCTTCGTCTTAACGCTGCTGTTGCTCATCACACCCGCGTATGCGGCGCAATCGCCTATCTGGACACTCCAATTTAGTCCAGATGGGAAGACTCTCGCAGTCGGCAAATATCAGTGGATTGAGGTGTGGGACTTGGAGATGCAGCAGCGCATCCATACTTATGAACCGCACGCCGGTGCAGTGCGGTGTCTGACGTTTTCACGCGATGGAAAAAAGTTGTTCGCGGGCGGCGGGATAGCCGCGCGAAGCGGCGAGTTACGCATCTGGGATGTCGCATCTGAGGCACTGCTTAATACGCTTGAAATTCACGCCGATACGATTGAGTCCATCGCCATCAGTCCAGACGAAACGAAATTGTTAACGGCGAGCATGGATGAATACAGTGCTGTCCTCAACATCGCGCAAGAAGGGGAAGAGAGTCAAGATACGACATGGCTCAGCCAACACGTCGGACGCGTGCTTTGCACATTGTATCACCCTGCCGGCACCTACTTTGCAACGGGCAGTGAGGATAAAACGATTAAGGTGTGGCACCCTGAAAACCACACCGTCCTTGTCAATTTTGACGGCAACGACGAGGCAGTCTACAGCCTTGCTTACGCGGCAGGCGATGGACTTATCGTCTCCGGTTCCGCCGATAACACCGTCCGTTCATGGCGTGTGACAGTCGGCGATGAGGCTTACACCGGCGCGCTAGTTCGTGAATATAACGGGCACCAGGGCCCCGTCTACAGCGTTGACTGTGGCGTGTGGAATAACCAAGAGGTTATCGCCTCGGGCAGCGCGGATACTTCCGTGATGATTTGGCATCTGCGTTCCGGCAACCGGCGCCGCACCTTTGACGAACCTACCGATGCCGTTTACGCCGTGCAACTCAGTCCAAACGGGCGACTCATTGCCGCGGGCGGACGTGATGGCGTAGTGCGCATCTGGCGTATCGGCAGCTCGCAATTAATCCACGAGTTTAAGGGAGAGTAAGATGAGAAAGAGCATCGTCTTTTTAATATCTGTCATCTTCCCGGGCCTCCTTTTTGCGCAAGGAAACCAGCCGCGCCTCAATTCTCTATTTCCTGCAGGTGGACAAGTCGGCACCACAGTCGAGATGAAGGTGCAAGGTGCAGATTTAGAGGGCGCGCATACGCTTATCATTGAGGGAGAACCCGGCATCAGCGGCGAACTTCACGCGGGCGGCGGCGAAATTGATAACACCCATCAACCGCTCTTTGAGGCGAATTGTGGGCAGTGCCACGAACTCCGTTCCCCCAATAACCGCTCCATGACACCGGCGCAGTGGGAAGCCACCGTGCAACGGATGATTGCGGAAAAAGGGGCAGAGATTCGTCCCGATGACGCGCGCAAAATCGCCGACTATCTCAAATCGGCGGCGAGAGCCAGCGGCGGGTTGACTGCACAACTCTCCATATCTCCCGATGCCCCCATCGGCCCGCGCGAGGTGCGCATCGTCGGTAAAAACGGCTCTTCCACCGCCTGGCCCTTTGAAGTCAGTCACGCCGCCGAAACGCTTGAGACAGAATCGAATAACCTCCCCGAAACCGCCACCGCTATCCAACTGCCGTGTATCATCAACGGCGCAATTAACCCCGGCGGCGACGAAGATTACTACGTTTTTGAAGGCGTTGAAGGCGAACGATGCGTTTTCAGCGTGAAGGCGTATCGCCTTAACAATGTGAGCCAGCAATTTTTCAATCCGACGCTTTCGTTGTTTGATGCAACCGGCGCGGAACTCGCGCGGAGCAACGGGTTCTATAGCCTCGATCCGCTTATTGACTACACATTGCCGGCGGATGGAACATATCTGCTCCGCCTCCGCGACCTGCTCCATCGCGGCAATCCGGATGCAGTCTATCGTTTGACAGGCGGCGCGCTTCCTTACAATACCTATCTTTTCCCTCCCGCCGGAAAAATAGAGGAGGTTATCCAAGCGACGCTCGGCGGCGAAAATCTGCCGGAAACGAAGTGGCAGGTTGAACTTGACAGCCAACTCGGACTTAAGCATATCCGAACGCCTTACGGCATCTTCCCGTTCATCGCGAATAACCTCCCGGAGGCAGTGGAAGAAAAGCGCGAGTTTGGGGTAGCGGCAGGGACAGAGAACACGGGCGCGGCTAACGGCGGCAGCGAATCCGAAATCCTTTTTGAGACGAAATGCACGGCGTGCCACGAACTCCGCTCACCTGCTAATCGCGCGCTATCCGCAGACGAATGGACGCAGACTATCACGCGCATGACGGCGAAAGAGAACGCCGACATCACAGCAACAGAACGCGACCGGATTATCGCTTTTGTTGCACAGGAAGCACGCCGACTCGGCGAACTCATCGCACGGCAATTGGAACAGGCACAAGAATTTGTCACACCCGGCGGACTCAGCGGCCGCATATCAGAATCGGGCGAAGTTGACTATTATCGGTTTACCATTTCAGAAGGCGCGCGCCTCGGACCGTGGTGGGTAATTCATCCGTTTGATAACACGAATGAGACAGGATTTGACACCGTCTATCCGCCGGAAGTGGAGATAGATTTTGACAAGGAATACGTCGGCAAAGATGGCCGGAAAATCGCGTGGTATCGCACGAATCGGCGAGGCGAAAACCTGTTCTCCAACGTCCCTGAAGACGATGTCACCGGCTACGCTGTCACCTTCCTAGAATCTGACCGGGACCAGGACTATCTTTTATCCCTCGGTTCTGATGATACAATCAAAATCTGGGTGAACGACCGGCTCATTTTCAGCAAATATGTGCATCGTCCGCTGCGGCGCGCAGATGATGTCATCCAACTGCCGGTGAAGAAAGGCAAGAACAAAATCCTCTTCAAAATCACCAACGGCTACGGCCCGTGGGGATTTTTCGCCGATATCGGTGGCTATTCCATTGAGTTATCCGCGGAACAACTGAATTCGCCGCTCAGTCCCTCCCTCACGCTGCTCAACGCCGCAGGGGACGTGTTGGCAAATAACGCAGGCGCAGGCGGTAGACGGAACGCCATCATCGATTACAGTTTTACGCAACCGGGCATTTACGCTGTCCGCATTGAGGATATCGCAGGCAAAGGCGGCGCGGGATACCTCTATCACCTCAACGTTCGTCCGACGACTCCCGATTTCGCCATCTCTGTCACCCCGGATAATCCGAACATCGGCAGGGGCGGCACCGTGCTTTTAGAGGTATCTTTGCAACGCCGAGTCGGGTTTACCGAACCCATCCGACTTTCTGTTGTGAACTTACCCGCTGGCATCACCGCGAGTGAGAGCGCGATTCTCTCCAGCGGCGGCACTAACGTCGGTTACCTCACCTTAACCGCCGCTCCCGATGCTGAATTAGCGCATAGTGTCGTTCAAGTCATCGGCACTGTGACGACTGCAGCCGGACAAACCCTCCAGCGCGCCGCGACACCCGTTGAGGTATATCGTATTCAGAATAACCCCTTGACGGTGCAACGGAAGAATGTCGTCGTCAGTGTGACAGAGGCTCAGCCGTTGCGCCTCGCAACGGTACCGGAGGAAATCACGATAACCCCCGGTAGTCCCGTGGACGTCGTCGTCAAAGTGGAGAGGCAATCTGGCAATCGTCAGAATCTGAATCTTACCGCTGTTGGCTTGCCGAACGGCGTGCGGCTTCAGCGGCGCACGACTGTCCTTCAAAAGCATCAGATAGAGACGACGCTAACGCTCGTGCCGAACATCATCGCCACCGGCAGCAACGAATTGCGGCGCAATCCATTCATCGGCAATCCGCAAGTGTTGCCTTACACCATCGTTATCAACGCCGCCGTTGGCCAGCGTCGCGTAGGAAGCAGTCCCGCGATAAAGTTATGGCTCGGTATTGAACCCACGGTGCCTTAGGTAGGCAAGACCTCGGGACTCGATGCAGCAAAACCTGAATTGAAAAAATATTCACGACGACGAACGCAGAACCAACGAAAATGATGCATCTGCGGCCGTCCTATTTATGTGAGGTGGAAATGTCAGCAGGATATTATAGAGCTCCAACAATTGCGCAAAATACCATTGTTTTTGTGTGTGAAGACGATTTGTGGACTGTCCCTGTCAGCGGCGGTATCGCACGTCGGCTCACGTCAAACCTCAGCGCGGTAGGTTCACCCCGCTTATCTCCAGATGGAAAACACCTCGCCTTCGCCGGCAGCGAAGAGGGCCCTACGGAAGTCTACGTCATGCCGGCTGTCGGTGGCGAAGCGAAACGGCTCACCTATCAAGGGAGTAACGTCAACATCGTTGACTGGACTCCTGGGCAGGCCAGCGTTTACTACTCCAGCAGCGCGGGTTCGGCGTTTGACCCGTGGATATGGAGTGTCCCTGCCGAGGGCGGCGAACCGAAACGTCTCCCCTACGGGCCAGCAAATCACATCACCTTCTGCGAAGAAGGCGGCGTTATCCTCGGCAGATTAACCCGCGACCCGGCGCGATGGAAACGCTACCGCGGCGGCACCGCCGGGCAGCTCTGGATTGACAGGGATTGCAACAGCTTCTTTCAACTCCTCACGCCGGCGGAGGGAAATTTCACTACGCCGATGTGGATAGGCGAACGCGTCTATTTTATTTCGGACCACGAGGGAGTCGGAAATATCTATTCCTGCCTCCCGGACGGCGATGATTTGCAACGCCATACGCACCACGAGGACTACTACTGCCGCGCGGCGCACACCGATGGCACGAACATTGTCTACCACGCCGGCGCAGATTTGTGGGTGTATGAACCCGATACCAAGGCAAATTTCCAGGTCAGCGTTGAATTCCACAGCCCGCGTATCCAACGGCAACGGAAGTTCGTCAGCACGACGAAGTATCTGCAGGACTACACACTCACGCCTGACGGACACGCCCTGGCGTTGACGGTCCGCGGCAAACCCTTTACGATGGCGAATTGGGAAGGCGCAGTCCTCCAGCACGGACAACGAGACGGCGCGCGGTATCGCTTCACGCAATGGCTGAACGATGGAAAACGCATCGTGACGCTCTCCGATGCCGCGGGCGAAGAAGCCCTTGAAATCCACACGTGCGATGGCAGCGAGGCACCGGTGCGGCTTGACACTCTCGACATCGGGCACGTCCGACAACTCGCAGTCTCTCCGAAGAAAGCCCGGATTAGCATCATTAACCACCGGTTTGAACTGCTGCTCGTTGATTTAGAGACGCAGGAGGTGCGCGTGCTGGACAAGAGCCACCACAACCGCATCCGCAGCGCGGCGTGGGCACCCGATGGCAATTGGCTCGCCTACAGTTTCCCTGCGACAGAGACTACCGCCTCCATCAAACTCTGCAAAATCGAAACCGGTGAGACGTGGTTCGTCACGCAACCGGAATTCACGGATGGCGCGCCAGCCTGGGATCCGGCCGGAAAATACCTTTACTTCCTCTCCGCCCGCGAGTTCAACCCCGTTTACGACGCGCTGCACTTTGACCTCGGGTTCCCACTCGCGATGCGTCCCATGCTCGTTACGTTGCAGAAAGAACTCCCGAACCCGTTCATTCCGCAACCCCGGCCGCTTGAAGAGCTGAAGGATGACGAGAATACCTCAAATAACGGAGAGCGAGAGCCTGTCCCGCGCGATGATGCCTCTGACAGCACTGATAACGATGACAGCACTGATAGCGATTCGGCAGAGGCGAGGAAAGACGAAGACAAACCGATTTGCATTGAATTGGATGGTATCACGCAGCGCGTCGTCGCGTTTCCGTATCCGCAGGGAAGATACGGACAGATTGCCGGCATTGAAGGCAAAGCGATTTTCACCGCCTACCCGATGCGCCACACGCTTCCTGTGCCGGGTGCCGCCGATAGAGAAGAGGCACCGAAAGGCACTCTCCACGCCTACGATTTCAAGGAGCAGAAGAAGGAGAAACTTGCCTCTGGTATCACTTCGTTCCAGCTCTCCCGCGATGGTAAGACGCTTGCTTATCGCGCCGGTGGCAGACTGCGCGTGCTCAAGGCAGGCAAAAAGGCGGAAGATGAACAGAAACCTGAAAATCGCGGCAGACCGAATCGACAGAACGGTTGGATCGAACTCAGCCGCGTCAAGGCATCCGTTGTCCCTTCAAGCGAATGGCATCAGATGTATCGCGAGGCGTGGCGGCTCCAGCGCGATTACTTCTGGACAGCCGATATGTCCGGCGTGGATTGGGAGCAGGTGTATCAACGCTACTTGCCGCTGCTGGCACGGGTTGCGACTCGCGCTGAATTTTCTGACTTGATGTGGGAGATGCAGGGTGAACTCGGCACTTCACACGCCTATGAATCCGGCGGCGATTACCGCAGCGCGCCGAACTACGCGCAAGGCTTCCTCGGCGCGGATTTCACATACGATGCCGAGCAGCACGGATACCGCATCGCGCGCATCCCGCACGGCGACGCATGGGAATCAGCCAAAACTTCGCCGCTCAACGCACCCGGCATCAATCTCAGCGAGAACGACATCTTGCTGGCAATCGGCGGACAGCCGGTGAGCCAAACAGTCACCCCCGGCGAACTGCTCGTCAACCTCGCGGGACAAGAGGTGCAAGCCACCTTCCAAAACGCAGAAAGCGGCGAGAAACGCACCCTCACCCTCAAGGCACTCCGCAGCGAACGCGAACTTCGGTACCGCGACTGGGTATCCCGAAATCGGCACTATGTCCACGAGAAAACCGATGGAAAAGTCGGATACGTCCACATTCCCGACATGGGAGGACGCGGTTATGCCGAATTCCATCGCGGCTTCCTCGCCGAGGTAAGTTATCCTGCCTTAATCGTCGATGTGCGATATAACGGCGGCGGACACGTCTCGCAACTCATCTTGGAGAAGCTGTCGCGCCGGCGCATCGGATATGATGTGCCTCGCTGGGGCACGCCGCATCCTTACCCAGATGCATCCGTCCTCGGGCCAATGGTGGCAGTCACGAACGAAAACGCCGGTTCCGATGGCGACATCTTCTCACACTGCTTCAAACTGATGGAACTCGGTTTGCTCATCGGGAAGCGGACCTGGGGTGGCGTTATTGGCATTTCGCCGCACCAAGGATTTGTCGACGGCGGCGGCACAACACAACCGGAATATTCCTTCTGGTTTGAGGATGTCGGTTGGAGCGTTGAGAATTATGGCACGGACCCGGATATTGAGGTAGATTACCGGCCGCAAGACTATCTTGACGAATGCGAGCCCCAGTTGGACCGCGCAATAGCGGAAATCCTCCAACAGTTGGAGGAAAACCCGCCGCAACTCCCCGACTTCGGCGAGCGGCCGCAGTTGACACTCCCCACGCTTCCGAAAACGTAGATTGAATGGGAGAGAATGGCGTTCAGAGCCGCCTGAATCAAATGAGTGTAAGGAGGGATGTCACCCAGGGCCGTCCGTGCACTATCGAGAAATGATCAATGCGTAATGCACAACCGCGAAAACTGCGCACCTTCTATACACGAGATGGACGCGCGCCATTCACCGAATGGTTTAAAGCCATTCGCGACAGAACCACCCGAAGGCGGATTAATTCCCGGCTGAATTCCGTTAAATCTGGAAACTTGGGGGATGTCAGAGCGGTTGGGGAAGGGGTTCAGGAACTGCGCTTGCACTTCGGCGAAGGCTATCGCATCTATTTTCGTGAAGTCGGAAACACAATTATCCTGCTGCTGTGTGGCGGGGACAAATCGTCGCAGTCCAGGGATATTGAGCGAGCCAAGACTTATTGGCGTGAATACAAGGAGAGACACTGATGAGTGACACACTAGATTTGAACGACACGCTAGATTTGAGCGACACCGGAGATTGGCACGAATACCTTGTTGAACAACTTACCGACCGGGAGGAAGCGATCGGCTTTCTCCACGCGGTCATGGAAGACTTCCAACTCTTCGGCAATACTCTTGCTGTGATGTCCGCAATTGAGAGCGTCGTTGAGGCACAAGGAGGCATTGCCGCGCTTGCAAAGCAAACCGGTGTAGCCCCGCAAACTTTCTTGGATGTGTTAGTCAGCGACGAAGCGCACCACTGCCTCAGCACGCTTCAGACGCTGCTGAACACATTCGGATGTCGGATTTCTATTGAGCCGCTAAGGCAGTTTGAAACAGAGGCGGAAACCTCTCCCGTGTTAGGCACATCCGTAACCGAGGGAGGGCATCTGGCTGTCGCAGCGGAAAGTCCCGTCCCTTAGGCCCGTAGCGCGGGGGCCTGTCCCCCGCGATCGCTGCATGGCGAGGGACAGGCCCTCGCCCTACGATGAAGGGTGACGTTTTTTCCCGTAGCGCGGGGGCCTGTCCCCCGCGATCATGAATGGCGAGGGACAGGCCCTCGCCCTACGGTTCAAAAGACTGTTTTAACGTTTCAAAAAACTGTCTACAGAAGACATCGCCTAGCAAAATAGGCATGCCATTTTGGCACACATATCCCTCATTCGCCTGCCAATGCGTCAAATTGTCACACTTCTACGCCTGCCAGAATGTCACCATTTTTGCGAAGACTGCGTGTTTACACAGGTTTCCCGAATTGGCACGGATTTTGCTATATACTTAATTGTGTTATGCGGGTGCCACAACCACGCACCCGATATTTTTGTCAACGTGCTTTGCCAGCACATCCTACATAAGGAGGAATCGAAAACAATGGCACTTGTACCTCTTGGCGATCGCATTCTCGTCAAACGGTCTGAAGAAGATGAACAGACTACCAGCGGGGGGATTATCATCCCGGACACCGCAAAGGAAAAACCGCAGGAAGGCGAAGTCGTCGCCGTTGGAAACGGCCGGCTGCTAGACAGCGGTGAGCGTCAAGCCGTTGATGTCACCATCGGTGACCTGGTGCTTTTCGCCAAATATGGCGGCACCGAGGTAACTTACGATGGGACGGAGTATCTGATCTTGCGCGAGGATGACATCCTGGCCAAGGTGAGTTAAGCACCGCGGTCTTCATTGCGCGCAACCGCGCGCAGGCAGATCGCCCAATTGATTCTCTGATACCGAGTTCATCGGATCCGAGACGCTACGAAAGGAGTAGTTAGACACATGGCAGCAAAACAGCTCGCGTTTAACGAAGAAGCGCGAAGTTCCATTAAACAAGGCGTAGACCAGCTGGCGGAAGCCGTGAAGGTCACGCTGGGACCGAAAGGCCGGAACGTCGTCCTCGATAAGAAATTCGGCGCGCCGACGATTACGAAAGACGGCGTAACCGTCGCGAAAGAGGTCGAACTCGAAGACCCTTACGAAAACATGGGCGCGCAGATGGTGAAAGAAGTCGCCTCCAAAACCAGCGATGTCGCTGGGGACGGCACCACCACTGCTACCATCCTCGCGCAGTCCATCTTCCGCGAAGGGCTGAAGAACGTCGCCGCCGGGCATAACCCGATGGCTCTCAAGCGCGGCATCGAGAAAGCCGTTGCAACCGTCGTCAATGCCATCCAAGACCTGAGCAAAGAGGTCTCCGAGAAATCCGAGATCGCCCAAGTCGCCGCAATTTCTGCGAATAACGACAACGACATCGGCGAACTCATCGCCGACGCGATGGACAAAGTCGGCAAAGATGGCGTGATTACCGTCGAGGAAGCGAAAAGCCTTGACACCACGCTTGATGTCGTCGAAGGCATGCAGTTCGACCGCGGCTATCTCTCACCCTACTTTGTGACAGATGCCGACCGGATGGAGGCTGTCCTTGAGGATGCCGCCATTCTCATCCACGAAAAGAAAATCAGCAGCCTGAAAGACCTGGTGCCTGTCCTCGAACGCACGGCACAGCAGGGCAAACCGCTGCTGGTTATCGCCGAGGATGTAGAAGGCGAAGCACTCGCAACCGTCGTTGTCAATAAGATCCGCGGCACCCTCCGCGTCGCCGCCGTGAAAGCACCCGGCTACGGCGACAGACGGAAGGCGATGCTGGAGGATATCGCTGTCTTGACAGACGGACGCGTTATCTCCGAAGACCTCGGGATTAAACTCGAGAACATCACTCTGAACGACCTCGGCAGTGCCTCGCGCGTCGTCATTGACAAGGACAATACCACGGTTGTCGAAGGCGCAGGTTCAACCGAAGCGATTCAGGGCCGCATCGAGCAGATTCGCAGGCAGATTGAAGACACCACTTCCGACTATGACAGGGAGAAACTTCAGGAACGCCTCGCGAAACTCGCCGGTGGTGTCGCCGTGATTAACGTCGGCGCGGCAACCGAAGTGGAGATGAAAGAGAAGAAGGCGCGCGTTGAGGATGCGATGCACGCCACCCGTGCCGCCGTTGAGGAAGGCATTGTGGTAGGCGGTGGTGTCGCGCTCGTCCGTGCGCAAAACGCACTCGCGCATCTCGAACTAGACGATCCGACGGAAGCAGTCGGCGTGTCAATTGTCAGCCGTGCGCTAGAAGATCCGCTTCGCCAGATTGCGAAGAACGCCGGGCAGGAAGATTCCGTCATCATAGCGAAAGTGAAGGATGAAGGCGGGAACGTCGGCTATGACGCGCGTGACGAGCGGTTCATCGACATGTTCGATGCAGGCATCCCCGATCCGACGAAAGTCGTCCGGGTTGCGTTGCAGAACGCCGCCAGCATCGCCGCGTTGATGATCACCACGGAGACGCTCATCGCGGAAATTCCTGAGAAGGAAGCTCCCCCGCCGATGCCTCCGGGTGGTGATATGTATTAAAGCGAATGCCATCATTCGCTGTCCCGTAGGCGTGGTTTCCAACCGCGCCTACGGCGTTCATTCTACGTAGAAAATAGGACACTTCATCATGGAACATCAAAAGGAGCTCTGGGCACTCTATCACATGCTCGGACAGACAGCAGAACTCACAGAAGAGCCGGCTCTTGAAGGCGGCGAATCCCGATGCATTGCGCAATTCAACAACGCGCTGGCGCGGTTGCAAACTCTCAATGCGGTGCCGGGGGGACTCTTTGACGAACTACCAGCAGATGCCACTCTCGCCGACATCAGTTTCGCGTGTCGGCAACTCGCCGCGTTCCTCGCGCCGAACCTCACCAAAGAAGCGGAACCGGAAACCGCTACATTCCAATGGCCCGAGTGGATTCGCGCCTTGAAGAAAGACGTGCTTTCGGTTGACAAAGCCGCGGAGATCATCGCCGGATTGGGTATCCCTGGGCTCGTCTTGCTTGTCGCAACGTCAGCGGCAGGCGTAGCGGGTGCGGCAGGTGTTACCGCCGGTTTAGTAGCCCTCGGCCCGGGCGGCGTGCTTGGCGGAGTCGCTATTCTGCTCGCGTCAACGTTTATCGGCAGTGCGTTAGCGAAGTTTGGGTTTGAGGAGCTCTTCAAACGGGTGCTTGACAACCTGCGGGAAAAGGGGATGACAGACGCGGCGATTTTGGAGAAGATTGAGGGGTATCCGATTTCCAAGGAGTTGAAGCGGAGTTTGCGGGAGTCTATGGCTTCTCGCGGTGATGCCTAGTTCATTTCTGTAGTTTGGGCTCGCCCGAGCCCGAACCGGGTTAGAATCAGGCAAGTTTGACCTAATCCGTCAACGGATCCCTACATTCAAGCGAAGGGTTTTTGCCATGGATGACGGTGGCGAAAATTGATACCGAGATTTGATAATACGGGAACCTCTTAACACTGACTCGGTCTATATCCGCGATCGAGTTCATATACCAATTAAGAGCGTTTCCAAGCGGTACCGCCTCGTTCAACATCGGGACGTTTTCGATGCATTAGCGGCAGCATTGGGGCAAATTGTCCCAGATGTCCAGTCGCTCGATCCTAAACTGAAGCTCACCGAGTATGGCGAAAGGATGTGGGTTAATTTTACCTTACCCAATTATCGCCTAAATGAAGGGGAAAACTCTCCTATCGTTCTCGTGGTGAATGGTTTAAATTCGGTAGATGCAACCGCATCACTAGATATTAAGTTAAGTTGGGTTGATAACGATTCTGGCATCCGAATACCGTACGGGATGGTATCCGGATATTGGAAGCAGGTGAATTTCAGGAGAAAACACCTGAAAAAGAAAAAACAATCGGAAACGGTTGATTCTGAAGGAATCGCGGAATTTTCTGCAGAAATCAGAGGATTCTTAACGTCGCACCTTCACCAACTTACAACGGAACAAAGTCGATACAAAAGGTGGGTCGAGGCATCGGTAAGTTGGGGACAACTTGTCGGTTGGATTGACAATGACCTGAAGAAAAAATGGGGATTGGGCTCAGCTGTAAGAGCCTATCATATTGCCAAAACAGGACATGACGTTCGGGTTGAAACTCTTGATAAAGAAAAAGAAGCGAATATCAAGCCAATCAAGCCATCCGAACATGAAGTTGTCCTGGCAAATGAAGTCCCCTACGACTTCGCGCCGGTAGAAAATGCCTTCCATGTTAGTCAAGTTCTCGGTTGGATTGCTAGCCGGCAAGGCACAATACCGGGGCAGCTTAAATGGATGGATATTCCGCCCCTAATGGAGTCCTTGTTGAAACGGGAGAAACAGCTCGCGCTGAGACTTGGAGGATAGTGCAGTTAGTTTACGGGCTGCATTTGCGTCAACTCTCAAAGCGGCAGAGATTCCCGTATGCACAACGTCGCATGCGGACAACGCACTGCATCGTGGAACGTTCGGTGCGGTACCACTCGGAAGATTATCCCTAGGGATTACGAGAAGGACAGAATATGGAATTTCAGATCAACGAAACCGAAAAGCAGATTGCCATCTTTTTGCCGATGACGACTCCGACAGGGAAAGCACGCGTTAAGCGGCCGATTGAGGAACAGCAGGCAGAACCACTCGCAACTCGGCAGCAAACGCTTGAACCCGATGACTATATTGAATGGCAGATTGCTTACGAAACGAGCGACGAGACTGAACCTTCTGCTTTAGAAGAAGTGCAGTTCACAAAAGGACAGGAAACTCGTTACGGGGCTGAACTCACTCGACTTCTCGTCGAGTCAAGGCACCTCGGCCTTCTCTTGCAACAAGACTTTGAAGAGTTAAAGGAATTAATTGGCGCGCCGCTCACAAACGGCATTGAAGAATCCGATAGAATCCTCTTAAGACACTCACCGGGGGATCTGCTCGCGACGAGACACGGGTTCGCACGGTTCGTTCTTGAGGTGCCGTTTTATGAAAAACGAACCCCCGAGTACGCCATCCAGATTAGCATCTCAAAAAAGCAACGGGCTGTTGGAAACCAAGCTATGGTTTACGTGTGTTTGCCTATTGCGCATTGCACGTCACGTTCCGCGGAGAATTCCTTCATCGGGCGAATAGCAGACGTGAAAGAGGAGGCGACGTATTGCATCACTTCCGCAAACGTGAGTCTGATTATCGATGCAATTGTCGCCTTCGCGATTGCTTCCCAAAACCATCGGGAGGATTTTAAACGCATCTTTGAAAAGGTTGAGGCCCTTCCATGAAAACTAACCGCATCATCACCGGCGATGCATGCCACGAATTGCCCAAACTCCCCGATAACAGCTTCCAAGCCATCATCGCTGACCCGCCCTACTACAACGTCCTCACCGAGGAAGCATGGGATACACAATGGCACTCCGAAGAGGCTTATCTTGCCTGGTCTCTGCAGTGGGCGCGGGAGTGTATGCGGCTATTGAAAGACGATGGACTCTTTTTCTGCTTCGGGCAACTCGGCAAGCGCGAGCATGTCTTCATCCATCTCATGTCGCGCCTCTGCACCGAATTTCAGTTCCATGACCTGGTTATCTGG
Organism: Candidatus Poribacteria bacterium; assembly: GCA_965242965.1. GTDB lineage: Bacteria > Poribacteria > WGA-4E > WGA-4E > WGA-3G > AGPOR5. The sequence continues at coordinate 2,274,459 of OZ251518.1, forward strand.
GATCGAGCAGTCGGATACAACGAACGCCGCGATAGTTTCACGCCTGCATACGAAATGATTCTGGTGCTCCGCAAAAGTGAGCAGGTGAAATTTATCAAGGATGCCATCCGCATTCCTTACGATGAGGAGACGATTGCGGCATATCTCAAGGACAATCGCTACAAGGACAAAGCCGCGCGGCATCAGCATCTGCTGGCGGGTAAATATGCAACAAATCTGCTGCGCGTTCCGAGTCTGAAAGGGAGCTCCAAAGAGAAGTGTGGGCATCCGAGTCAAAAGCCTTCCGGGCTCATTGAGAAGTTGCTTCTCTGTTCAACGGAGGCAGGCGATCTGGTGCTGGATCCGTTTTTAGGTTCAGGGACGACAGCAGTTGTTGCGCAGACGCAGGAAAGAGACTGGCTGGGAATAGAGCGCAATCCGTGCTATGTGAAGATAGCAATGCGGCGTTTGGAGGAGCGGCTTCTCTAGCGTGCCGGCCGCTCTCCTTTTCAAGCGTGATCTTTCGCAGCTCCGCTTGTTCGGGCTCAGGCAAGCCCGAACTACAGAAGTTAATGAGCGGCTACGCCTCCGCGGCGGATACCAAGTCAAGTTCCGTGAGAAAGGACAGCACACTTTCAATGTCCTCCTCACTCACGTACCATCCATATTCTTTGGCGACTTGGCGGACCTCTTCAACGGTGCTTTTCTCTCTCCAATTGACAATGTAATGCACCTTCGCGGCGATGAAGAGTTGGTTGAAATCGTGGGAGATAGGCTGCGCGTTGATACGGTCCAGGGCATCTTTCCATTTTGGAAAATCCTGTTCCTTCTCAATGTCGCTCCACACCTCGTAGGCTTCCTCGGTTAAGGAATAGGTGTGTCGGCGAATTTCACCGAAGACACTCCGGTGGGGCGAAGCCGTTTTGAAGGACTCTGTCTCTTCCCTAACGAATCCGTGCCCGACTAAACTCGCGAGCTGCCCCGCAACTGCACTACTGTAGGGACCGTAGCGATGTGCGGTGAAGTCTAAATTGACTCCCACCAAGACAGATGAGAAATAGAGTTTCTTTTGCAGGAGCGTTCTCCCGCATAACCCCTCTTCTCCTGCCTCGTTGATAACGAGGAGGATGACATCCATCGTGTACATGTTGTCTCCTTTTAATCAGAACGCAAAATGTCTTGAATTTCTACCTCACGTTCCAACAGGTCCTGTTTTTTCGCCAGATCGAGTGGCGCGTAAACCTGCACGGCCTCTGCTGCCCTGATTCAGGCAACCCACGCCGAAATCGCCCTTATTCGCTCGCGCCGGCATCTGACATTGTCAATTCAAACACGGTGTTCAACACGCCGAAAAGTCCCGGCAAATTATCTACACTAAAACCGGTCCGGTTTTGCGTAAAGGCATCGCCGACAAGCCGCCCAAATTGCCACCATATTCCATCGGTGACAATACCATACACAGGCAAAGCCGCATCGTCATTGATTTTCTGGGCTGCCACCAATTCAGCAAGACATTGGCCCCAGCCCATCTCAAAATCGTTTTTCTTCGCCTCAACCAGAATAACTAAGGGCTTCCCAACTACAGGGCGGCCTAACGCAGACCGGGTAGAGACGAAGTAATCCGGGGTGCCGCTCAATGTCTCATTGCAAAAGATGGATTTCTTTATCCAGAGCGCGTAGCGATGCGCGTACGCCTTGTAGACTTCCTTCAAAATAGGAAAAATAGCTGCCTCACACCGCGCGCCCTCAGACGCGAAAACATCAACGTGTTGCCTTGTCCACTCGAAATCCTCAAGGAAATGCGCCGATGGGTTTGATCCTTCACTGTGGAGGAAGTCACTTTCCGTATACGTAATCTGAAATTTTTCTAGGACTTCAGACACATTTTTAAAATCGCTGAAAGCCATAAATGTCACCTTCCTAGCTATTATGATAACACTTTTGACAGATGCATGTCAACTGAAATTTATTGCGAAATTGTGAAAACTAAATTGTTCTGATCACAGCGCAAGATGTGTCTCACATGCGCGGAGCACCGCCGAAACCGCAATCGTATGCATGCACGGCGAGGTGCCATCCGACAACGCCTTGCATCCATACTCAAACCCTAAATTGAGACACGGACTACACGAGAACCCCTGCGCATGAAGCACTGTCGCATTAACTGCCCACGGACCCCACTGCGCCGAATGGGTGGGACCATGCAACGCGATGACTGGCGTGCCTGCCGCAGCGGCGAGATGCATCGGGCCGCAGTTGCCACTAATGACGAGGTTAGCGTGCGAGAAGAGCGCGGCGAGTTGATTGATACGCGTTTTTCCTGCCAACATCACCGGACGCTGCTTCGTCTCCGACGCAATCTGTTGTGAGACTTCTACCTCGTCCGGCGCGCCGGTCAGGATAATCTGTGCATCATAGCGCGCGACGAGGGCATCCGCTAATTGGACATAACGTTCTAGTGGCCAGCGTCGGCGAGGTTCGCCGCGTCTGCCTGCTTCCGGGTGCAGCACAACGATAGGTTTGTCCTCCCCAACGTCTTTCCCGTAGGCGAGATTTCCTTGTATCAATGCCTGTTCCAGGGTCTCCTGTATCCACTTTCGTTCCGCATCGCTCACCCAAACTTCCAGATGTGTGCCTTGCGGTGGACATTCCAGCCGATAACCCAGGTCTAAAAAATTCAGCACTTCATGCCGCCCTGGCGTGTGCGGAACTACCTCGGTGAAGAGGAAGTGTCGATGCTGTCCATTAGCACTGAATCCGATGCGCATCGGCGCGCCGCTGGCATAGGCAAGCAACGCACTCAGGCGCGGCCAATGCTCTAAATCGATTGCCCAATCGTAACGTTCGCGGCGAAGGGTAGCGAGGAGTTCATAAGAAATGCCGCCGCGAAAGGCGACGCGCGCGTCAATGTAGGGACAGTGCGCCAAATAGTCCAGATTTATGGGTGAGGCGAGTATCGTGAGGTGGGCATTCGGGAAGCGGTGCCGGATTGCGCGCAGCGTTGGCACCGCTAAAATGGTATCGCCTAAGGCAGAGAGTTGGATAACTAGGATTTTGTTGGGAGATGCAGTCCGACTAGGGGATGCACGCCTGCGGAAGCCGCCGAGCAAAAAGCACAGCGGGATGCCGAGGTACCGGTCTAACTGTTTTTGAAGATGATTGGATTGCATGTTTTTGTTGTTCGCGAGGCGTTCGCATAGCGGTGTTGGTTCAATAAAGCCGTCATTGAGGTTGTCAATGACTGGATTTTTGTTGCTAATTTTTATCACTTTATCGGTTTAAGTGAGGGTGTTTCATAACTCCGTTTCGGTATTTATCCTGCCTTGGAGGATGGGCGAATACCGGAGGGCATCGGGCCCACCTCTGTAGTTCGGGAGCGCCCGCTCCCGAACGGGTCAGGATCAGGCGATCCTGACCTACAGGGGTGAGGAGGTCTGACAGCCAAACGGATGGCGAGGGACAGGCCCTCGCCCTACGTGAAGGGGCGGCGTTTTTTCACCGTAGCGCGGGGCCTGTCCCCGCAACGTTGAGCGATTTATGAAACCCCTTCGTTTAAGTCCAATCAATCTCAAACATCCAGAGCCAGATGCCAAAGTGATTTTGTTCGTGAGCGAATCCGCCTTATGCGTCTGTCTATAAATCGGTGCACCTGCCTGCCCGTAGATTTTCACGGACTTTTTCAGCGAAAGCGTCAAGTTTTCCGGCTTTCACATCTGCCTCAAACTGCTGTGTCCACGCTTCCCAATCAGCCTCTAAGGCTTCATGCAGTTCATGCTCAAGCGATTTCAGCAGTGCCGCTTTTGTGCGTTCCTGACATTTGACTTCGGGAACTTCCGGGATCCACCCAATCCATCCCTCGCCGTTTCTACGGATATGGGCAATATAGGATTCGTCAAATTCCAGATTCCGGATAGTCTGCACTTGTTTCATGGAACCTCCTATGTTCTCACGTTCGTCTTTGGACATCCTCCCCTCACAAATTGGACTACTCCGCAGTGGCATAGCCATACAACTCAAACTCGGCGATTTTGGCGAGTGCAGTAATCGGACCGCTGACATAAGTGACATACTGCCCGCGTTGGTTTTTGCCGCCTTTGACGTTATCGCGTTTCAGTGCGGCATCATCTGTCGTGCCCCGCACCACCAATTTCACGCCTGTTGTCTTAACAACCTTCCTGAGTCGGATATCAAGGATTTTTTGCGTGTTGCCCCGCGCCTCATGAATTTTATCCCATTCCCCCTGCGAGTTCAACGCCATCAGCGTGAATTCCTCCAGATTCGGCGAGTGGATCACGATGCGATAGAGTGACTTTTCCACCGGTAAAAAGACAGTCGCCTCTGATGGCACGCCGAGGTCTGTCCGAAAATCACCTGAACCCTTTTTGCGTCGCGATTTCCCGACAGTCTCCAACCGCCCATCAATGATACCCGGGTCATTCGCTGTTGCACCGGGTAGGCGCGCGTAGTTTTCACTCCACTGCTGGCCAAGTGTGCAACCGTAGCACAGAAGCAGCAGGACGAGACTCATGTTTCGTTTCAGTTTCACGCTCAGTTCCTCCTCGGATTTAATTCTTCAATCGCCTGAAGGATGTCGCTTTTCTCCAATTTTCGCAAGTTAAACTGCAATTCTTTAAAGAACGGCACCAAATCCACGCCTGCGGCTTTGCTGAAGTAGTAGACGAGAAAACTGTTATTCATCGTGCCCGGGAGCCTTTGGTGGAGCCGGTCTGCTTCCATCATCCGGAAAACCCGGATGTAAAAATCGTCGCCGTAATCTTCACGGAGTTTTGAGACGATGGAGTAGGAGTAGTTATACCGCCAGCGCGTGAGCGGACCGCCTGTCAGCGGACTCGTACCGGTGTGCCCCTTCCAGTCCTCAAGCGCGTTGACACCGTCAAGGTTGAGTTTTAAATCCCTGTCTAGATGGAGTTTGGTATGCGAGTTACCTTTCGCATACTCCGCCTGAATGAGCCCGGCAAGTCCCTCTGAAAACCACGTTGGAAGGAAATAGATATTGGTGAACGCGTGCGTTAATTCATGCGCCCTCACGTCATGCTGTTCATACATAGCGATCGGGAAATTCATCGTGATTTCGGTGACGAATTTCAGATAGGCACCGTCCTGATATCCTTGGCGATAACTGGTTCCGGTAGTCGCCGCGCTCCTGGTCCCCCGATAGACATCATACAAAGTCACGTGAATTTTATGTTTCGGTTGAAAGCCGAAGTAGTCGTTCATCGCATCGTAGAGGCTCTCCATGTATCCGAGCGCGCTGAGCGCGAAGGTGTGCCGTTCTGCCGGCGTATCAAACGCCTCCAGCACGCGTAAATCTTCGTTGAAGGTGAGGGTATAGTGGTCACTTTCCCCGAAGAGCGCGTCCGGTGCAATCTGAATGTTTGCCGACGAAGGCGCGAGCATGAGCGTGTCAGCAGTCCGCTCTTCAATCAGGCGTGCCTCTCGCTTCTGTTGCGCCTCCTGCAAAGCGGTGCATCCGCTGAAAAGGGACGTTACCGCGATGAAAAAGAGTAAAGTTGCGATTCTGTGTTTCATAGTTTATTTTTTTATTTTAATCGGCGGGGGACAGGCCCCCGCCCTACGGTATTTCAAGGGGCTTGGTATCTGCGCCGTTGCATCAAGAACGTGAGACAGGTCCCCGCCCTACGGTATCTCTACGGTATCTCAATGGGCTGATGGCAGCGGCACTGCCTTCGTTTTGTCGCCGATGCGCCGCATGGTGATGTCCTGTTCAAGCGTCGGATCGGGGAGGCCGGTTTCGGTGAGACGGCGTTGCAGGAACGCATCCATATCGCCGCGCAAGCGCGCAACCACATTATCCGCTTCCTCTGCGAGATTGTAGACTTCGTCCGGGTCATCCTCTAAATCGTAGAGTTCTATTTCCGGCGTATTATAGACAGCCGGCGTGCCGCCCGTTTCAATAATCAACTTCCACTGCTTGGTTTGCCACCCGCGCTTCTTCATCCAGCCGCACTCGGTGAGGTAAATAGCATCCGCTGTGCCATCGTGCGAACCACTCTCCATGACAGCCCGCAAACTTGCGCCTTCCATTTTTTCGCGTTCTGCAAGTGTGGATTGCCCGGCGTAATCCAATAGCGTCGGCGCGATATCCTTCAGGCTGACTAAGCCGTCCAACCGCTGGCCGCCAGCAATCAAATCAGGACAGTGGACGATGAGCGGCACGTGACAGTTAGTCTGATAGAGTCCGTGATGGTCATACCAAAGTTCATGTTCGTCCAATTCTTCCCCATGGTCGGCGGTAATGACAAGGAGCGTTTCCTCCAGCAGCTCGGCATCTTGCAAATATCGGAAGAGTTGCGCGAGGCACGCATCCATATACGCGATGGAGGCATCATACTGCGCGTTGACATACCGTCTGTCTGTCCACAACCGCGCTTTGTTCAAATTCGGGGAAAGGGTGTCCGCATCGCCAGGGTCCGGCGTATACATCCACTGCCGGAAATAGTCGGTGAACGGTTCGCATGCGTAAACGGCATCCATGCTGCGGTTGCTCGGGTCGCACTCGTCGCCGCTATAAAACATCTGCTCAAACGGCATCGGCGGCAAATAAGGCGTGTGCGGGTCCCAATAGTGCAGAAACGCAAACCACGGTTTGTCTTGTGCCTGCGCAATGTCTAACAGTTGCATCGCTGTCTGATTGACTGCCTCCGCCTTGCGCGCGCCGCGATAACGGGTCTCCCACTGATACCCGCGGTAATGCTCATCTGAAAAGCCGCGTTGAAACCAACGTCCGAGGTTATCCGCCGCCACGGTGAAATAGCCTGCTTCGTTCAGCAATTCCGCAACGGTTTTGACGTTCGTCTCCAACTCAAGACTACCGCCTTGTGTGATGATCTGGTGTGTCAACACATCTTTCCCGGTAAACATCGTCGTATGCGCGGGATGCGTCGGGATGTGCGGGCTGATACAGCTCTCAAACAGCGTCGATTTTTCTGCGAGCGCGTCCAGATGCGGGGTTGTCAAATTGCTATGTCCGTAGCAACTCATGCTAGCGGCACGCAGCGTGTCTAATGAAATCAGAATGATATTGCGCAAAAGTTTGCACCTCCCCAGCATTCCTCATTTTCCAAAATGTTGCGCGATGTGCGTCAAATCCAAAATGTTAATCGCGCCGTCCCGATTCACATCCGCCGCCCGATTCGCTTCCGTAACAGGAGCTCCGAAATGTCCTGCCACGAAAACCAAATCCAAGATATTGACATTGCCATCGCCGTTTACATCAACCGGTGCATCCGAAGCGTTAAGGATTAGCGTAGAACTTGCAACAGTAACCGCCAACGCTGCATCTTCAACATCGGAGAGATGTATATTAAGCAAGGTAAAGGTAGGCGCGTTTGCCTTCAGCACCTCAAATGTGAACGTGACAAGCGTGCCATCGGCATCCGATGCGACATCAGGGACTGATGAAGCCAGAATGGAGATACCCAGCGGATTTTCGCCTGGCACTACTAGTTCTCCCGGCGAGGGTTCTTCTCCTGAAACCGCCGGCCCTTCCAGCGAGGGCTGCTGCAGGTTGATGAGCACCTGTTCTATCGTGAGTTCCTCGTCTCCGAATTGAACGGAAGGACCTGTCGATGTTTCGCCGCCTGTGATGAGCGTAACTTCGTAACTCCCATCCGCGCGCAATTGAGGTGCTATCCATATACCACCCTCTGGGAGGTAATCTCCCGGGGTTGCGCTGATATATCGCAACACATCCGCGTCAAAGGCGAGGAGCAATGCATATCCTGCAACGCCTTCCCCACCGGCGATGTTCACGCTTACCTCTACGTGTTCGCCGACAGTCAGCGGACTCCCGCCTGTCGCCGCTAGCGAAACCTCCGCCTGTCCATAACCGTTCGTCGCGACTCCCAAACATGCCACGCACGCCAAAAGGAGAAGGACAAGTTTCAGGTTCGGTGGTGTTAAACTTTTCATTACACATCTCCTTTCATGGGCTGCGCGCCGCGGATGGCTTCGCACAAGTAGGTAATTCCTTCCGGAATGTCGTCAACGTGGCAATAGGCATACGCGAGGCGAATGGCTTTAACCTGTTCACTCGCGTAGTGAAACGCGCTGCCGTTGCTGTATCCCACACCTTTTGCCGCAGCAAGTTCCTGCAACTTATTCAAATCAGTCTCTGGCGGCAGATCGATCCAGAGGAAAAGTCCCCCGCGGGGCCGCGTCCACGTGCAGAGTTCGCTGACGTGTTCGTCAAGCGTTTCAACGACAGCGCGGCATTTCGCGCCGACAGCGGCGTTCGTCTTGACGAGGTGCGCCTCAAGGTGCTCCATGAAAAATTCGGCGACGATGGCACTCGCCAGCGCGCTCGTGCCGCCATCCCACCGATTCTGGTGGATTTGCCCGTAATAGGGTTGCCTAGCGACGAAATAGCCTTGCCGCACGCCCGCGCCTAAAATTTTGGAGAACGTGGCGATGAAAATCACCCGATTTGACGTATCCAACTTAAAGAGCGATGCCGGGGTCGGCGTAGACGTAAAGTCAATGTCGCCGTAGCAATCGTCTTCAACGATGAGCGTATCGTATTCCTGCGCCAGCTCCAACATGCGGTGCCGGCGTTCCAGCGACAAAATCGCGCCCGTTGGGTTCTGGTGGTTTGAAGTGGTATAGATGAGCGAGGGCCGGATATCTTGTGCCTTGAGCTCCTTCAACTTCGCCTCCAGCGCGTCCATGTCCATGCCATCAATATAGTCCATCGGCACACCGACGATATTCGCCTTGAAATGCCGCATGATGCCAAGGGTGCCGCTGTAGGTGTATTCCTCGGTTAGCACCGTGTCCCCAGGGCGGATCAGCGTGCCAAGCACCAATTCAAGTGCCTGCATAGAGCCGGAGGTAATCGAGATGTTATCAATAGGCAGGGGAATGCCTTCGCGCCGCTCAAACCGCATTGAGGCGAGCTCGCGCAGCCCGCTATAGCCGGATTCACCCGGATAGTTCACCAGGTCACCGCCGAGTTTCCGGAGTGCCTTCTCACTCGCGGCGATGAGCCCTTCCGTTGGGAACGTATAAGGGTCTGGCCGGCCGCCGGTAAACGCAAAATCTTTCATAGTGCTCTCCTTACAAAAACCGTTTGCCATTTATTATCAGGCTATTTCATAACTCCGTTTCGATATTTATCCTGCCTTGGAGGGAGGGCGAATACCCGAAGGCATTGGGCCCACCTCTGTAGTTCGGGATCGCCTGATCCCGAACAGATCAAGATCAGGCGATCTTGACCTACAGGAGTGATGAGGTCTGCCAGCCAAACGCATGGCGAGGGAAACCCGCTCGCATGCGCGTATGGCATGCGAGGACCCACGCCCTACGTGAAAGGGCGGCGTTTTTTCCGCAGCGCAGGGCCTATCACCTCGACGTTGAGCGATTTATGAAACACCCGCATTTATTATAGCAGCATTCGCAAAAAAAGACAAGTCTCAATTACGAGGCGCATTGCACAACCTGTCCTGTTTCGGCGGAGCGATACGCCGCGGCTAAAATTTCGTTCGTCCTTAACCCATCGTCTCCGCTGGCAATCGGCGCGGTGCCGCGATGCACGCATGCCGCAAAATGCTCAAACTGATGCTGATAAAGGTCTTCGTATGACGAGGCGATGCGCGCAGGTTCGCCGCCGAAGTGGGTGCGGATTTGCCAGCCATTGTCGTTCTCTACCCAGACGGTGCCTTCTGTCCCGTAGAGTTCTAGCACGATGTCGCACTGCGCGACAGAGAAACTGAGGTCAGTGAACGCCTGAGCACCGTTCGTGAAACGCATTAGGATACCCCCTGTCTCCTCAACGGCGTAGTTGTGGATTGCGCTATTGCAAAACGCGCTGACTGCCTCCACCTCGCCGATGAGATAGCGAAGCAAATCGACGCTGTGCGCACCAAGATCCATGAAGCATCCCCCGCCGCTTTTTTCCGGTTGCGCGCGCCATTCATCATCTGCCAACTGATACTGCTTCAGAAACGGCATTCTAGCGTGGACTATCTGTCCGAAATGTCCCTCGTCTACCCATGCACGAATCTGCTGGAAGCAGGAGTGGAACCGAAAGAGGAAGCACACCTGCAAATGCACGCCGTTGGCTTCGCAGGCGGCGAGCATCTGTCTGCATTCCTGCGGCGTGAGAGCCATCGGTTTATCGCACAACACGTGTAAACCGCGCTCTGCTGCGGCGATAACCTGTTCGCAATGCAAGTAGACAGGCGTTGAGACGTAAATTGCGTCCAGCGCGTCGTCAGCCAAGAGCGCGTCAACGTTGGTATAGGCGGCAGTCGCGCCGTAGTCAGCAGCGAGTTGTCTTGCGCGATTGGCATCGCGGGAGAGGAGCGCGTGTAATTCTGCGCCTTCTGCCTTTTGGATAGCAGGCATTGCCCGGCGTTGCGCAACACTTCCCGCGCCAAGCACGCCCCATTTTAAGTTCATTGGTTTCAATTCCTCTGTTTTTTTCGTATAGTGCGTCTGTTTTGTTAGTGTAAAAGTATACACGATTTTCGAGCATCTGGCAAGTTAAAATTGTGTTATCCAAACAACTCTTGTTAAAACGTAGGGCGGGGGCCTGTCCCCCGCCATGGTCAAGACCGCGAGTTACGGCGACGCGCTATTAGGCATTGAGCGTCACCCCTGTAGGTCAGGATCGCCCAATCCTGACCCGTTTGTGATCAGGCGATCACAAACTACAGAGAGTAACGAAAAAAACGTCTCTTGTTCTCTTCAGGTCCGTAGGACCTAAGACGGCATCTTGACGATGGAGCACGCGGGGGAAACCCGCTCGGATGCGCGTATGGCATCCGAGGGCCCCGCGCTACGGGAACATCGAGACCAGGAGGTCTCTCCTACCAATGCATACCGAAATGCATCGAGACCGGGAGGGAGCACCTACCAACGCGCTACTAGGCTAATAACAAATGCACACCAGTTGCAAGCAGGAATCCGAGGACGATTCTGGAAAAGAGCCGCTCCGGCACACGGTTATTGAGCGAAATCCCTGTCAGCACGCCGAGCCCGATAAAGGGAAGCAAAGCAACCGCCTCAGCCAGAATCTCGAAAGAGAAGAGTTCAAGTTGTGCATAAAACGGGATTTTGACGAAGTTCAGCAAAAAGTAGATGGCAGTTGTCGTCGCGACAAAAGTCGTATTGCCTAAGCGTTGCGGGAGGAGATACATGACAACAACGAGTCCTCCCATGTGCGCGAGCGTCGTGAAGATGCCGGTAAGCACACCAGCGGCAAATCCTTGCCACGCTTTGAAGGGATTGTAACCGTATACCGAACTCAATGTCCCTTTTGCGATGCGCGGTTGCCAATAAGGACGCGCCAATTCTAACAGCGCGAACAGACAGGCGATGCCGCCGATCGCCTTCTTCAGATGAACGTCGGAAATATCCTTTAAAATCAGGCTGGCGACAGCGATGCCGAGGATAGAGCCCGGTATTAAACGCCAGATGCTCTGCCGGTGCCACTTCTTCCAATAGTGTCGCAGCGAGAAAACGTCTGTCGAAAAGAGCAGCAGGAGCATCAGTCCGACGACACTGCGCGCCGAACGGAAGTGCGTGAACATCGGGACGACAACCATCCCGATGCCGCCGCCGAAGCCTGCTTTGCTCACACCGGTGAGCCATGCGCCGAAGCATAAGATAATCACTTCAAAAATAGTGGTGCCTCCTCTGGCACGGAATATAGCACATTTCGGTGGAATTGTCAAACGCGCATCGGCACCAGCCCGATCTTGACATGGTTATAAATGCCAGAATTTTCAGACGCGTGCGAATGGCGCGAATAGGTAGTCTTGACAGAAAAAAAAGATTTGACATTCGGGTTGAAATGTGGTATAATATACGTAACTAGTTTTATATCACGCTACAAGGAGGAATCTGAAAATGGTTCAAGTAGAAGTTAACGTGGACTCCGGTGAAGCGTTTGACCGCGCCCTGGCACGTTTTAAGAAGATGTGCGGGAAAGCGGGGATCGTGACAGAAATTAAAAAACGCAGCTTTTATGAGAAGCCGAGCGAGAAACGGCGGCGCATCGAGATGAAACGGCAGCGGAAAGTCAAACCGCGCACGATGGAATACCGGCCGCGCTATAACAACGGCCGCTAACGCGCCGCGAGGAGGCACACATGACGACAGTTCTGCCTACGGATGAGACGGTAGAGAACTACAAAGGGCAGCTCATCCAGTATTGCCAAGAGCGCGGCCTCGGTCAGCCTGTTTATACCGAGACGCAGCACGGGCCGGCGGACTCGCCGAGTTGGCACGTTACCATCAGTTACGGGGACTGCACGCATGAGACACCGGAACTGGTTCCCGGTTCAAAAAAGTTCGCGCACCAAGTCGCCTCCAAGCAGGTGTTGGAGGAGATCGATTCTCGGCGCGAAAACTTTTTGGCTGGCGAGGTGAAAACTGAGTCCGCGCCGGCCACCGAACCGCCACCCACGCCGACGGTTGCCATTGAAGTGCCGATTGACATCGTCGCAAGCGCGATGACGATTGCGAACGAACGGTTGACAGCATCGCAACCGACGCGATACCGCACACTCTCCGATGCAGAATTCTCGCAGAAACTGGCCCGATTGACGCTCCAAATCGTCCGAGAACTCGTCGAGAAGGCTCAACAAGACGAGATTACGTTGATGTGAGGGTGTTTCATAAATCGCTCAACGTCGCGGTGACAGGCCCCCGCGTTATTGCCGGTAGGAGAGACCTCCTGGTCTCGATGAGGTAAGGCGTGCCCGCGCCTGACATGTTTGTGCTCGGACGCTTGCAAACGACAGCGGGTGTCTCTCCTACAGGGACATTGCTCGCATCGAGACCGGGAGGTCTCTCTTACGGGGACATCACTTGCATCAAGACCGGGAGGTCTCTCTTACCAAGAGGGCGCGGGAGTCGCCTGCTCTCCAAGGGGAATAAATAAATACCGAAACGGATTTATGAAACACCTTCACTTTGATGTAACGCTGCTATCCGGCGGGGCAGGCACCCTTGCTGCCTGCCCTTTTCCTTTGACAAGCAAACTCGGTTGATTGAAGTCTCCCGAATTCGACACCGTAGCAATGTGTATTGAAACATAACTGCTACCGCCTCTATCACAAAAGCGATTCAACCGTGACGTTTTTCAAGGTTTCCACCTGAATGCGCTGGAGCTCCCGTAATATCCGCGTTCCCTCTGGGGTAACAGGCAGTGTTGATGTGAAATGTTCGGAAAGCCCGCCTTCAACAACGTCAACAACCTGAGCGAGGGTGATGTCGCTGAGCACCTGCGCGGGGAGATAGCCTGTCGTGTCGCCTTCAACTTCATAGATGAGCCCCGCGGTTTTGAAGCGTCTGAAACAGTTATCTACCACTTCTGCCGGGATACCCGATAGGGTGACAATGTCATCTGTGGAGCATGCGCCCTTGCCACGGTGGAAGCGTTCCGCTACTACGAGGAACAGCGCAATCGCACCGGCAACGTTGATATAACTGACTTTTTCATCAGCCGGCATCGCGTTCGGGTGCTCGTTCCTACCGGAGTGCTGCACGGCGTTCGTTACTTCCGCACCGAGTAGGATGATAACCCAGGTGGCGTATGTCCAAATGGCGAGAATCACAAGCAGTGCCAATGCCCCGTAGATTTCGTTATAATTTTTCCAGACGAGTTCAAAATAGCGTCCGAACGGGAGGCGCGCAATTTGGAACAGCGTGCCCGCGATGAGCGTCCCGATGAGTGCCGGCCCCCATTTCACGGACGTATTCGGCAGCGCGATATACATCAGCAAAAAGATGCAGTAAAACAGCATCCAGGGGAATACGTGAGAGAAGAGCCAACTGTTGGCAGTTGAAAAAAAGAGCCAGATTAAGAGCGGGCCGAGGGACAGCAGCGTGTAAAAGACAGCGTATTTCTGGAACGCTTGGAGGAGCGGCAGCCGCCGACGCGCACCCCAGATGTCGTTGAAGTGCTGTTCAACCGACATAAACAGCATCGTTGAAACCAACAGGAAAAATAGAAACCCACCGACGCTGAGGCTACCGAGGTTTTTATTCGTAAATTCCGTGAGACGTGAGACAATCTCCTCGGCACCGTACCGCGGTAGGAAATTGCCGAGTGAGGCTATCAGTGGGGACTCTTCGTTTTCAACCACACCGAAGGTTTTGAGTAAGAACAGCGCGACCGCGGACAACGGCACAAGGCAGAGGAGCGTATTGAAGGCGAGCGATGAAGCTTGCTGAAGGCACTTGTCCTCAATGAATTGATGCCACACATTTGCACTGATGCGCCACGTATAGGTGTAAAACGCGCGGAAACGCCCGCGAAACTTTTCCATAATGTAGAGAACGCTCATCCGTTAACGAACGGGACTTCGGACGGCACTGTTTTCAACCGCGCCTACCGGGTTCGTTCCGCGTCAGGCATAACACAATCAAAAACCGCTCTGAGCCGATGAAATCAGAGCACGAAAAGGCAGACTGGCTGAAAAGATGCTCCACCAACGTCCTGATTTTATTGCGCGGCTCAAACGCCGAATGAGACAAAACCGACTGCTCGCTCCCTTCATCGGATGTCCCTATCCTGCATCCCGCTGGAACAAAAGTGTGCGCCGCGTCCTTGACTACTGCGGAAACGACGCGACTATCCTCGACCTCGGTTCCGGCATTCGCCGCCGCTCACCCAACATTATTAACCTTGAAATCGAAGCAGGCACCGAAGTCGATGTCATCGCCGATGGACACCTCTTGCCTTTCAAAGACGAAACTTTCGATGCCGTTATCTCCGAAGCCGTGCTTGAACACGTTCGTTCCCCAAACCTCGTCGTCGCAGAGATGTATCGCGTGCTGAAGCCGGGAGGGGTTGTCTGCGTCGCTGTGCCTTTCCTTCAAGGGTATCACGCCTCGCCGCACGATTATCAGCGGTGGACGTTGCCGGGCATCGTTGAACTCTTCGCGGCGTTCTCTGAAGTGGAGAGCGGCGCGTGCGCCGGGCCAACGGCTTCCCTGCACTGGATTTTCCGTGAATATGTCGGGATGCTCTATTCCTTCGGGAGCCTCGTATTCGGGAAACTCATCTCGCTCATTGTCGGGTGGATTACATTTCCGCTGCTGCTGCTAGACAGGATGCTCCTCTGGCACCCGCACGCGCACATTCTGGCATCGGCGGTTTACTACCTCGGAAAGAAGCCATCGCTTGAACGTGAATCGTAATGTGCAGTTCCCCTAAATCGAGACCGGGAGTTTCTCCAAATCGAAACCGGGAGGTCTCTCCTACTGGGGGAGTGACATCCTTGTCCCGATATGCGTTTGGGTAGGAGGGACATCCTTGTCCCGATGCTGAGGAGGGACATCCTTGTCCCGATATATCTCTCCTACGGTGCCCACTCACTCGCCTTGACATAATAGAGGAATCCGATGCACATCTCATCTGTCGTCTTTTCGCCCCAGCCGACAGGGACAGGCGGTTCGTGCGGATTCACAGGATTCTCCGCGGAATTGTCAAAATGCGCCACTAACTCCACCTGCGTTCCTTCCGGCAAGAAGAGCGGTTCGCGGTAGTGGTAAATATCCTGCCAATTGAAATCCCAATCCTGAATCCAAATCAAATCGTGCTGTTTTCCCTCTGGCGTTGTGGCGATGAGCCGCATATCCCGTCCGAGCAGATGCATGTGCGGCATTGTGGCGAGGAGATAGGCATCCCTCTTGATGCGCCGCGATGCCAACACTTCGTGCCAACTCGCGCCAGCCGGTATCTCAAATTCCGAATTAATCGCCGAGACGATGTGCAACTCCGCTGTCTCCGGGGTTTTCGAGAAGTAGATTCCCAAACGCGACCGGTCGAATTCAGTGTGTCCCGTGCGGTAGTAATGCACCTGCATGACGATGTCCGCGCCTTTCGGCAATAGATAGCCAACTCCCGCAGGCAGAACCGAGGGGGTTACGCCCGGAGCCCAGCCGCCAAGCGTTCCCGCATCGTCAAAACCGGGGCCTGTGCCTTCTGTCACATAGCCCGGCTTCTCGTCTTGCGCGTCCAATTTGCGCGCCTCGCCGTTCACATCAAGGTAAGCGATGACGTGATGCACCGTTTTCCGATTCCCCGGTTGCACGTCAACGGCTTGCACATACATATCCTGTTCAAAATCCGTCGGTATGATAAAGTGGCGATATTCGTCCTCGCCTTCCGGTCCTATCTCGTATTCCACCGGCATTTCGACAATCCAATCTGGTTCGCCGAGGGCCCAACCTTCAGGAAATTTCGGGGCAGGTGGGACTGCGTCTAGTTCTCCTGCAGGCGCGCCTGTTTCAACCCATCGAGAAATCGTCGCAATCTCGGTATCGGTGAGGCGGCGTTCGTTTTTGAAGTGTCCGTAACCGGCGGCAGGTTTCCACGGCGGCATCAACCTTGCTTTCGTGTATGCGGCAATTTCTGTCGCCCATGCCTGTGCATCGCCATAATCTACAAGTGAAAACGGCGCGACTTCGCCTTGCCGATGGCACGACTGGCATTCACGTTGCAGTATCGGCGCGATGTGCTCGCTATAGGTAACCTCCACCGGCACCCCTCGCTCAGAGATATGGAGCGTGCAACCGAACGATGGAACTTCACGAACCGACACGGGGCCGCCGTTCACCACAGCATCCAGAGCGTCTTTCAGATAGTGATGCTTCACCCGCGTCTCGTAACGGTTGTCATCAATCGGGCCTCGGTAGCGCAGCGTGCCTTCTGCATCAACGACGATGGCTTGCGGTGTCATCGTCGCACCGAGGTGGCGAGCCAGTTGTCCGGTTGCATCCTTCACAATCGGGAATGCGTAGCCCGCCTTTGCGATGTAGGTTTTTATCTCCGCTTCCGATTCGTTGGTGTTCGGATACACGGCGACAAAATGAACCTGCTTCTCGCCAAATTCGGCGTGCAAGCGATTTAACCGCACGGCGTAGCGTTGCGCGACAGGACATTCTGTCGCGAGGAACACGAACGCGACGTTTCCTTGCGTTTGGAGCGTCTCACCTGTCAGCGTTTTGGCAGTGATATCCGCCACCTTTGTGCCGACAGGCACATCGTTTGCGTGCAGCGATGCTTCTTGGATAACGCGATGTTTATTCGTAATCGTCCATTCAGATGCCGCCTGCACGAAGCCCAGTGGCAGTGTAAGTAGCAGTAAAAAGGTTAAGAGTTGTGATTGTTTCATGCGAATTACTTCCTCCAAAAGTTTTTTGTGTTCTCATGCAATTATTATATCATAAACCGGTGGATATGTCAAATGGAAAAAAGATTTGCATTTTGTATCAAAATGTGGTATCATCTTATTAGAGGTCGGGGTGTTTCATAAATCGCTCAACGTCGCGGGAACAGGCCCCGCGCTGCGGTGAAAAAAACGCCGCCCCTTCATGTAGGGCGAGGGCCCTCGGATGCCACACGAGCATCCGAGCGGGTTTCCCTCGCCATGCGTTTGGCTAGCAGACCGCCTCACCCCTGTAGGTCAGGATCGCCTGATCCTGACCCGTTCGGGAGCGGGCGCTCCCGAACTACAGAGATAGGCCCGATGCTTGCTGGTATTCGCCCGCCCTCCAAGGCGGGATAAATACCGAAACGAAGTTATGAAACACCCTCATTAAAGGCATCACCGCGTCCAATTCAGCCGCTTCCGTGAGATAGAGCGGGTTTGGACAGGGGTAGCCATTTTTAACGAGGAAACGATGGCAAATTCACCTAAACTACTTGGTGTTAACCACAACTTTGCCAGCGTCACAAGGAACAGATTATGCCGACAGACTATAAAAACATCAATCCAAAAATCAATCTGCGTAGTGTCTTCACGCGGCTTGCCGGGGACAAAGCGCATTTCGTCTATGAACTCATCCAGAATGCTGACGACAGCGAGAGTCAGTGTTTGGAGATGCACATGGAGACAGATTCCTTGCTAGTTTGGAATGATGGGCGCGCCTTCACCGAAAAAGATGTTCACAGCATCTGTTCAGTAGGTTCAAGTAATAAGGACCTGACCCAAATCGGTAACTTCGGCATTGGTTTCAAGGCAGTCTATAACTACACGGATCTTCCGGAAATCTACTCTGGAGAAGAGCGTTTTCGTATCCGCGACCTCACAGACCCCGAGGGTATTGATGGGGTGGATTCGTGGATTCAAACGCTGGTAGACGAAGGCAAAACAGTCTTTCGCTTGCCATTTAGAGATAGAGCAGATCTTGCTCTTCTGAGGGATCGACTCGGCAATTTCCAAAAGCGAACCCTACTCTTCCTGCGCCATCTAAAAACGGTTCGATGGTATGACGATTGCAACGGCCGCGCGGGCTCTTATTCTTGTCATTCCCACCCTCATGGGACGGTTCAAAACGCGTCGCAAGTTGAACTAAACGTGTCAATAAACGGTGAAAGCCGACTGCCGGAAACTTTCCTCGTCTTCCATAAAGCAGTTAAACCCCCTCAGGCGATGATTAATGAGGTTCTGCTGCAAGCGGAAGATGACGAGGAACGAGGACGTATTGAGCGAGAATCAGACAAACAACAGCCGATTGAAGTAGCGTTTGGGCTAACTGATGCCCGAATTACATCAATGGATAGGGGTAAGTTGTTTGCCTACCTTCCAACCGACAAAGAGACGCACCTCCGATTCATCATTCAGGCACGGTACCAGACAACTCCCGCTCGTGACAATATTCCAACGGACAGTCCATGGAATGACTGGTTAGTGCAGGAAACCGCCAATTTCCTTCCTGACATATTGGAACAGTTGAAAGCGGGAGATTTGCTGGACCCGGCATTTTTTAACGTGCTGCCTCTGGAAGAAGACAATGTGCCGTTGGAGTTTGCGCCTATCGCAACAGCAGTGCAGCAGGCGATGAAGGAGCGTCCCTTTGTCCCGACTAAGGGCGGCGGGTATGCCAAAGCCGAAAACGTGTTCTATCCCCACGCCGAATCCCTGCAAAATCTTGTTGAATGCGATTGGATACACCCGAACAGCAACTGGTTGCATCCTGACATCCGCGATGTAGAAGAGTTCCGTCGGTGCTTTAACCTAATGCGTGAGGCAGGCGTAAAAGAGATCAGCGTCAGTCAAGTCTTACGTTGGCTTGAAGAGCAGTCTCCTGACTGGTTTGCCGGGAAACCTGTTGAATGGCTGCGCGCCTTGTATGCCTATTTGAACCAGCAGAAGTCTGAATCGGCACGGATAAAAAAGCTGCCTCTGGTTCGTCTCGAAAATGGACAGCACGTCTGTGCCGGCGATGAGTTGGCGTTCTTCCCTCCCGATACGGATGAGGCCCGTGAAGAAGTCGCACCGTTCATCAGCGAACTGCCTATTCTGCAGTCGGCACTCCTTGAAATTGACGGTGATGAGCATGGCGAGATGAAAACCTTCTTGAGGAAACTAGGCGTTCGGCCGTTGTCCCCAAAAGCGATGATTAGCGAATGGATTTGTCCAAAATACGATAGAGACGACAAACCTTCCGCTGCGCAAAACCGGATGCATGTCCGTTACCTTTTTAAAGTTTGGGATAAGATTTCGGAATCAGAGCAGGTAGATATTCAGAACCTGCCGATTCTGTGGGCTTATCACGGAGAGCAACGAGAAACCGCTGATTTTGTCGTGCCTTGCGATGCCTATCTGCCGGAAGCCTACACCGGTGATGCGGATTTGGAAACCTACTTTTCCGCGTGCAACGAGGACATTTGGTTCGTAGACGGTGGGTATCTGGAGAACAACGACGCGGAAACTTGGCTCCGGTTTTTGAAAGGAATTGGTGTTAAGGATACGCCGCTGGTTATTAAGAACTGGCCTGTCACGGACGCAAACTTTCGGAACTTTAGTCTCGACCGGGAACATACCAGGTATCCAGCCAAGCAAACTATTGAAGAATCTTACTTCCATGGTTTATTGGAAGTGTTGGATAAAATTAGCAATCACGGCGAAACAGGTTTTTCTCAAGTCCTCTGGAGAATTTTGGTTGGAGCCGTTTCAGCACACGGCCGGGACACCTTATTCCATGTTAATTATCGTTGGTTCTTTCGCTGGGATCGATCAAAGACCTCTAGGTATCCTACACCATTCTATCGCCAACTCAAGGAAGCAGCTTGGCTTCCGGACGAACAAGGTAATCTTCGTCTTCCCTCAGAGTGTTTTGCGCCAACTCCTGAAAACCGCCGACTCCTAGGAGATAGCGTCGCTTACCTGCACCCCGAATTCGATCTTAGCGACGAAACTGCACGATGGCTGGCTGAGAAGTTGGGGGTCCATCTCAACGCAAATACCGAAAGTGTCCTCAACTGTCTTCAAAACCTAAGTGGCACAACAGTATGCGTTAAGGATATTGAACCCCTCTATCGGTTCCTTGAACAACGGCAGCGCGCACGTCCACGCGAAAGCTTCCAAGAAAAACCTCTCATCTTCGCTCCGAATCCAGAACCACGCTGGTGGCGAGCGGATGAAGTGTTTTGGGAAAAGGAGGATTTAGTCTTCGGTAACGCTCGGGGGTACCTATCAGAACATTATCCGGAGATGCTAAAGCCGTTTTTCACCGCACTGGGAGTTTCGGAACGAGCTGCTCCGTTGGACTATGTCCGCCGCATCCAAGAAGTCACGGACAAAGAAGACGCTAACGATGCGGAAGTTCGCGAGCGGGTTCAGACGCTTTACCGGCGACTCTGGCAGTCTTTACAAGAAGGCGAAAATTGGACAGAAGACGAAGAATGGGAGCAGGCCCGCGATGGCAAATGTTGGCTCGGTAAGCAGGGAGACGAATGGGGATTTTTCCCCGCCGATGAATTGGTTTGGAACAATCACGCTTATTTCGCCGAGCTTTTTGAAGGCAAGGTTCCATTTTGGACGTTTCCCGATGATTTACGTGCGCTTGCGGAGCATCTAAACGTAGAACCTTGTTCTCAAGCCAATGTTGCTTTTCGCCCTTCCGGCGATGAAGAAAAAGACGACGACTGGTCGAAGAGGGTGCGAAATTTGCTCGCGGACATTCAGGTTTTCTTTGAATCACCACTTCTATGTGGGGAGGATAAGTCTGCTGAAGTTTTAAACAGCGTGTCGGTTTGCTTAACTGAAGAACTCATGGTAACTTACACGTTGAAAGGCACGCCTGTTACCGATCAAGAAAATCCGCGCCAGAGTTTTTTGGACACGACAGGGCACGCCGAGACGCTCTGGCTAGGCCTCGGGGCCGACGAAGACGAATACGCCGAACTTATCGGGGATGCCTTACAGGATTATTTTGATGTCCAAGAGTTGCGGGGGTTTGTTGAGGATTTACTCACAAAATCCCGCGACAAGGTGCTTGCTCGCTGGAAACAGCGCGGACTTCAGACAGATCTTTGTGCATCTCCCTCGGATCCAGATCCTGAAGATGCTGCAGAGGAACCGCCAGAAACGTTTAAAGAACCCGAAAGTGAATATCCGCAACCTGCACCGGATGAATCTGAACCGAGCCCGGAGGACCCAAGTTCGCCGGGAGGCCAGAGACACGGCGGTGCCGGTAGGAAAAGCAGAATTTTTGGCGTAGTACCCCAGGTCCCCTCGCCTCCCCACTATCGGCCAGGCAGTGGCGGGGGAGGCGAGGGACCAGAACATTATGAACTAAAAACTTACCTCGCGGATAATCCCTCTCTCTTTGGAGAAGGGTTGGAATTGGTTGCCGTCGAGTATACGTTTCCATCAAACGATCGAGTGGACATCTTATTTGAGGATGCCGCAGGAACTCCTGTCACCGTAGAGGTAGAAACAGACCAGCCTGCCAGCGGAATTTGGCAAGCCGTGAAGTATAAACATCTTGCCGCCGTTGAATACGGGATACCGTGTGAGCAAGTCCGCAGCATCCTCGCCGCGCCAGTAATCTCCGAGGATATTAAGCAGAAGTGCAAACGATTGGGAATTGAGCCTATTGAGGTCTCTTGTAAATCCTGATTCAGACAGTTTTCGCGAAGATCGTTGCACGGCGAGGGACAGGCCCTCGCCCTACGGTATCCTGACGCGAAGATCGTTGCATGGCGAGGGACAGGCCCTCGCCCTACGATATCCCGACGCATTGGGCGGCCACGGCGAGGGACAGGCCCTCGCCATACGATACTGAAAATGCCCCCCAAATACGGAGCGCGGGGACCCTCGGATGCCATACGCGCATCCGAGAGGGTTTCCCCCGCAATGCCGCCGATCCAAAATACGGAGCGCGGGGGCCCTCGGATGCCATACGCGCATCCGAGCGGGTTTCCCCCGCGATGCCTCCACCTTACAAACACCTGATAGCGGTTAAGGATTATCCAATTCTTCCAATATTTGCTGCACCAGCATCCGAAGCCGCTCATCTTTTGAGGGACGCTCCGCCTCCGGAGTCGGCGGCGTTGCAATAGATGGGGATGCCGCTTGTCCTAAAAACATCTGCTGGATTGCGCCTTCAAACGACGTATCCCACGCGAGTGCTTTGTTTGCTGCCTTGACGACTACTGCTTCTAGCTTCGGCCGGTTCTGCACCGGGTCGTTGCCGTTATCTTCCTCTGCCTGCGCATCTTTTTTCGGGACGGTGTAAATCGGCTCAACGTAAAAGATACCCTCCTCAATTGGGATAACGTGCAGATTGCCGCGGATGACATCGTTCGCCTTCTCCCATTCAAGGAAACTGCGGGAAAGATGCTTATTAATATCGTCTTCCACCTGCTTAGGTCCCTCAACACTCACCTGGTTAGACAAAATATAGACGATGCGTTCTCCGTAGTGCGGTGCATCGCAGCGCGCCACCATCCACGCCTTCATATAGTTCACTTTCCTCGGCGGCGTAAAGGGAATGACGTTGACAAACTCCATCTTCTCCTCGCCCGGCAGCTTGAGCATCGCATAGTAGGGCATCATCTCCTGGTCTGGCACAGCGGAATAATATGCCTCTTTCGGGATTTTCCACTGCTTATCCTTGTCATAAAAGGTTTTCGCATCACGGACGTGATAGTCGCCATACATTTTCGCTTGGATGCGGGTGAGGTAATCGGGGAAGCGGAGATGCGCCTGCAACCCAGCCGGCATCTCGTCTATCGTTTTGAATAACTTCGGGAACGCGCGCCGATAGGCATCCGTAATCCACTCATCGTCCTTAATCGCGTAGAAATTCACCTCGCCGGTGTAGGCGTTGACAACCGTCACCCCCGCGTTCCTGATGTAATTGAATTTCTTAAACCGCGGTTCCGCATATAACTCACTATCGGGGAGCAGCGAGGTATCGTCTTTGTAAAATTGCGCGTTCGGGTAATGCCGACTGGTGACGTAGAAATCGATAATCCAATAGAGGTTACCGTCGTTGATGACAATATAAGGGTCTGCATCATAGTTAAGAAACGGCGCGATATGCGACAGCCGATCGGTGACAACGCGATTCCCCTGACGCGTGCCGATCTTCCGCCAGAACATAATCCGGCTCTCCGGTGTAATCGCAGGTTGGCGCAGGATACGGAAGAAGTCAAACCGCAGCGCGAAACAGAACCGTCGAAACCACCCACTTAACGCGACACCGCCGCTGCCATCGTAGTGATACGTCCCCTCCAGATAAGGCGGCGTGTGCCATTCTTCGGAATCCAGCAGCTGGTTGAGTTGTGAGTCGCCCGTTCCTAAATCGACTTTCCGGGTGACGTTATGCTCACTCTCGCGAGTGTTCGCGATGACATAGTCCTGCGTCATCTCGCCGTAATAGATGCGCGGTTGGGAGACGTTCAACTGCGCTGTATAAGCACGTTTGATTTTGATGGGCACATCCTTCACCCATAAATTGGGCAACCCTGTCCCTTCCAGAAATTCGTTAACCGGGGCGACGCAAACTCCGTAGCCGTGCGTAAAGGTTAGTTTCAGTTTGGACCATTCCTTTGTATCAGGGCTCGGTTCTCGCGCGGCGATGAGGACTTGTCGGTATTGTGCTGACACATCGCGAGGGACAGGCCCTCGCGCTACGGATTCAGATGTTTCTGGCAGTTCGCGAGGGACAGGCTCTCGCGCTACGGAATCAGGTGTTTCCGGCACATCGCGAGGGACAGGCTCCTGCTCTACGGAACCAGGCGTTTCTGGCATCGCGCTTCCATCACCAATCCGATACCTATCGACATCGGTATACGGATGAAAGTCGTGATGCACCTCAATCTGAGCATCGCGGAGGACGTTATAGAGGACGCGCCTGTCCCAAAGTTGGATATTCGCCTTGACTTCTTCGTTGCGGTTGATTATCTCCAGCGTCGCCTCGCCTTTCTCATAATCCTTTTCGACGATGCTGTCCAGGTCAAACGCGTTGCGCGTGTATTCAATGTGCTGAGCGATGTGAGGTGCCTCTTTGGCGGCAGGCGTGTTTCGGACATCCCACCAATACACGGCGAGCGGATAGGCGTGAATCAGCACGCCGTAACCGACAAGCCACATCCCTGCGGTGGCATACCACAAAATCCGTTTCCGCCAAAAGAGATTCAGCAGCACCGCAACGCCGACTCCGAGGAGGATGCCACAATAAAGCCGAGTCGCGCCTTCAAATTGGACATCAACGTAGAAGAGTCCATGAACAGTGGTAAGTCCCTCCGAAAACGGAGTTGTGTAGACTTTGTTCCATAGATTAACGAAACTGCGCCATATCCCTGTTGCGAGCAACATGAGCCATAGCATGGAGCCGTGGATGACGATATATTTCTTGACGCGCGTCATCGTGCGCGCATCGCGCCGATAGTAGAAATTGTAAAGCAACCCGACAACTGCACACGTTACCCACAGCAGTGCCTTTACCCAGAGACTTACCCACTGATGAACGGGGAAGTTGAAGAGATAGAAACCTACCGGGTTGCCGAATATAGTGTCGCTTTCCGGGGCAGCTGCATCGTCCGCAAGTTCAAGAGGGACAGGCACTTGCGCTACGGAATCAGGCATTTTCTCGATAGGGCGATACAGGTAACGGATGGCGGCATCGTCTAAGAGTAACATCGGCACAGCCAATACCACCGCGGCGAAAAAGATAAGGCAAAAAACGGTCCAGTGGAAAGAGACGGTGCGGGTGTGCGTCCATCGCCGAAATTCGCGCGATTCCGGGCAGAGGCGATTGGCGATGGCGGCGTTCGCGTTCATAAAACCGAGTGCCACGAGGAAAAATATGCCGAAGATGCCCCAGCGCGTCTGATGAAGTTTCCAGAAGACATCAACGTATCCGACGCTTTCAAACCAGAGATGTTCGGTATAGAGATAGGCGAGCGGCACGATGTTGCTGATGGCGATGATACCGCTGAGCCCCCACAGCAGGTATGCCTGCAGTTTGGCGGCACCGCGGCGGTGCCTGTCCTTCCGACGATACAGGAAAATTCCCCCGACGAACGTAACGATGCCGAGGAGGCTGCTGATGAGTATTTGTGAGATGGCGAAGTTGACTGACATTTTTTATTTTTCCAAAGGGAGTCGGACGCAATAACGGTTCCGCATCAGAACAATCTCATTTATACGAGGGTGTTTCATAACTCGCTCAACGTCGCGGGGGAACCCGCTCGGATGCGCGTGTGGCATCCGAGGGCCCCGCGCTGCGGTGAAAAAAACGCTTCCCCTTCACGTAGGGCTGTAGGAAAACCTGTCCCTCGTCATGCGTTTGGCTGGCAGACTGCATCACCCCTGTAGGTCAAGATCGCCTGATCTTGACCCGTTCGGGATCAGGCGATCCCGAACTACAGAGATGGGCCCAATGCCTTCTGGTATTCGCTCGCCCTCCAAGGCAGGATAAATACCGAAACGGAGTTATGAAACACCCTCATTTATACATAAGGCGCGATGCACTCAGGCGAATCGTTCATCGGACGATTGACAAACCGCGACACCGGGTATGCCTCCATCTCCTCACTCGGATAGGGAACGAGGAGCGGCTGCAACGCCTCCGCTGACTGTTCCTCGGATGCGAGCCACTGCGCGTAGGCATCTGTCGGTAAAATCACCGGCATCCGGTGGTGAACCTGCTTTAACAAGGCGTTCGGCGCGCACGTGATGATGGTGCAGGAACGCACCGGCTCCTCCATCTCATCTGTCTTCCATACCTCCCATAACCCGGCAAACGCGAACGGCTTCTCGGATTGGAGCCGAATGTAGATAGGCTGTTTCAGCCTGGCGCCCGGCACCTTCTGCCATTCGTAGTATCCGTCAGCGACGATGAGGCACCGTCGCCGTTTATAGGCAGCGCGGAAGGAGGGTTTCTCGGCTAATGTTTCTGAGCGCGCGTTAATCATTCGGTTTCCGATTTTCGGGTCCTTCGCCCAAGAAGGGATGAGTCCCCAGTGGAAGAATTCGATTTGTGGGGAGGGCAGTGACTCGCGAGGGACAGGCCCTCGCGCTACGGTATCCGAAGCGTTTCCCGCGGGCGTGACGGTATCCGAATCATTTCTCGCGGGCGTGTTGGTAATGACAGCGACATCTTGCGTCGGCGAGATGTTATAGCGCGGCGAGAGTCGCATCGGTATCTCAATGTCAAAGAAAGTTTGTGCTACCGTTTCCGTTTCGCTTGCGAGGGTAAATCGTCCGCACATGGTGTCTCCTCCTTTCTAGGGTTTCGGTAGGCTCGGTGACAAACCGCGCTCTCCAAACGAGCATTAGGTATCCGCTTTGGGTTGCGGCACGAGAATATCATCGCGCCAGCGGAGGCGGAATGAGGGACGCACGAGTGCTTCCGGTGATTGCAGCGTCAAGCCGCCATCCGCTGTCAAGACGATGCCGGTGACGAAATCTGCCTCATCGGATGCCAAGAAGAGCGCGGCATTGGCGATGTCCTCCGGCTTGCCGTACCGTCCGATGGGATAGCAATCGCGCGAGGCTTGTTCCTCCAGCGTGTCCTCGGCGAGGGAGAGTTCGCCGCGTTCTCCAACAATCTGGCCGGGTGCAATGGCGTTCGCGCGAATTCCCTCTCTGCCGTAATCAAGCGCGATGCTGCGCGTCAAGGCATTCAACCCACCTTTCCCCGCGCCGTAAAGTCCGAAGCCGGGGTTCGTAATCGTGGCGTTGACGGTAGAGATAAACACGAGACTGCCGCCGCCGTTGCGAGTCATTTCAGGGATACAATGCTTCGCGCCGAGCCAAGGACCGCCGAGCGTCACACCGAGGCTCTCGTTCCATTCCTCTAGTGTAAATTCAATCGCTTTTTTGGTGTAGGAGTGCGCGGCGTTATGGACAAGCGTCGTAATTTTGCCGTAGTTAGCCAACGCTGTTTTGACGAGCGTCTGCCACGTCATCTCATCGGCGACATCGCCCATCACGGCGACGGCTTCACCGCCTGCTTTCTGAATCTTCGCAACGGTTTCAGCCAATTTTCCTTCTCGGCGGCGGGTATTGACGACTACCTTCGCGCCTTCGCGTGCGAACCGGTAGGCGGTGGCTGCGCCAATGCCGCCCCATGCCGCCCCAGCGACAATAGCAACTTTTCCTTCAAGTCTCATCGTTATCTCCCCTCTATTGAATGATAATAACCGTCTCGGCCCCCGTAGCGCGAGGGCCTGTCCCTCGCAATGCCCTGTTGATAATAACCGTCCCGGCCCCCGTAGCGCGAGGGCCTGTCCCTCGCGATCGTGCAGGCCGTTTCCGTAGCGCGAGGGCCTGTCCCTCGCAACGCCGTAATGCCGCACTACGGACAACATGGAAAACGTTTATGCCATTCGATCGCCTGCTGATAGGCATCCGCAATGTGAATCAACCGTTTTTCGTCCCACCACATGCCTGCGAACTGCATCCCGATTGGAAGTCCTGCTTCAGTGAACCCGCACGGTACAGAAATCGCAGGCAAACCGAGCAGATTAAAAATCCGAGTCTCCTGTGTTAACCGGGGCCGAATTTCGTTTGAGTTGCTCCCCTGAATTAGCGGCGCGGGGATGGGCGTAGCAGGCGTTAACAGCACTTCAACCTTCCGGAACGCTTCCACAAATTCACGGCGTGCTGCATCTCGCGCGCGGACCGCGGTGACGTAGTCAAATGCCGAAAGTTCAAGTCCCGCCTCAAGGAGTTCACGGACATCTGCACCGTAATCCTCTCGGCGCGCGAGGAGTTGTTCACGATGGAAATGGGCTGCCTCCGCCATTAAAATCGTGAGGGCAGCGTGATGTGCCTCCGGCACCGAAGGCATGGATACCTCAATGAATTCAACGCCTAACTCTTCAAGCACCTGTATCGCTGTCTCAATCGCCGATGCCACTTCCGCGTCCAGATTCTCAAAAAAGTGCGCTTTGTGCAAGCCTACCTTCATGCCAGCGATGGGTTTCCCGAGGTCGGCGGTGTAATCCGAGACAGGTGGCGCGTCGTCCACGAGGACATTCATCAGCATTGCAACATCGCGCGCCGTGCGGCACATCGGCCCGATGCAATCCAGCGACTGCGCGAGCTCTACCACGCCGTGCAAACTAATTCTTCCATACGTCGGTTTCAAGCCGACGATGCCACAGAGCGAGGCGGGGATGCGCACGGAACCGCCGGTATCCGTGCCGAGCGCGCCTGCACAGAGTCTCGCGGCGACAGCGGCACCCGAACCGCCGCTTGAGCCGCCAGAGACGTGCGCTGTGTTCCACGGGTTGCGCGTCGCGCCGAAGTGCGGATTCTCTGTCGTTACGCCGAACGCATGTTCGTGCAAGTTCGTCTTCCCGATGATAATCGCGCCGGCGGCTTTCAGGCGTGCGATGACGGTTGCGTCTCTTACGCGGTTAGACATCGCGCCTCCGAAATTTTTCGCACCGCAGGTAGTCTCTGTCCCGGCGATGTGGATGATATCCTTCACGGCGATGGGTATCCCGCTGAGCGGACCGGGGTTTTCGCCTCGGTGTATCTCTGCCTCTATTTCCTTCGCGCGTTGCAGGTTCTCCTCGTAGCACAGCGAGATAAATGCGTTGAGTTGCGGTTCGCACCGTTCGATCTGCGCGAACGTCGCCTGAATCAGTTCTGTCGGCGAGATGTCGCTGCGCGTGAGTTCGGCGATGGAGTGTGTTAGGATGTCAGTCATGATTTCGCGGTGTTGCCATCGGGTTTGTATTATTTTAACGTAATTGCGGGGAAATATCAAGAGGATTTTTGTGAGGTTCAACATGCTTGTCTGGGAGCAGGATTTACCAGATTAGGAAGATTAGCAAGATTATAGGATTTTCAGGATGAGGGTTTCTTGTTGATGCACAAGTCCCTTTTCCGTTCCCTTCTGTAGTTTGTGCTCGCCTGATCACAAACGGGTTCTCGTTGATGGACAAGTCCCGTTTCGGGTGGTAAGGGCGGATGTCTCTCTCCGCCCATTGCACCGAAATTGGCGATTAACAACCGTCACCGTTTTTATCGCCGAGTTTGCCGCTACGGACAACATCGGTGAGGAACTCAAGAAATGCCACAGCCTGCTCAAGAATTTTGGCGAACGCCGCGCTGCGATCCAGATTATCAAGGTTGAAATGCGTAGCGGCTTTTTCATACCTTGGGTCCTCTAGGATTTCAGGATGCGCACTACTACGAGTCGTCCGCAAATCCCAAAGAGAACGGAGAAACCGAATATGCTTCTCGCTCCCGGCGACACCGCGGCACTTGAAAGCCGATTCAAGGAGGCAGATGCTCCTTTCCCCCTTCTTTCGCTCGGCAACCGGAATCAAATCCTTTAAGCGTTTTTCGTTGAGCGATTTGTCAATTAATACGCTTGTGAGGTCTGACACCAAATCTTTAAAATGGGATTCCTCGTCAACGGCAGGAACCCTTATGCGTTGGAGGCGGTACGCGTCCCCCGATCCAAGGGGCTTCAACAATTGCCACCCCAGACATTCGTCGCAGGCCCTTTGCAACAGTTCATAATGTTCCTTGAACAAGAGATCTGGCTGATCTGAGCCTGTCCATTCGCCCTGGACATTCCGCCTAGAAAAGGTTTCACTCACTCCACCTTCCGGCAGAACGTTGTGCACCCGCCAATGGAGCTGCTCCGTGTAAGGCAGATAGCACAGATCACGGAACATCACGCAGACTTTGTCCTGGGCATGGTTGTCGATTTTCATGCTCCACCACGAAGTCCCCACGCTTGAATCCTTAACAGTGTATTTGTTAGGTTCATGGTAGTACCGGTCCAACACTTGCTTGGAAAAGTGGATAGGAGTCAGGGAGAAGGGGGCATCCGGATTTTCCTCGGACAAATCGTCCAATTCCCCTGGGTCGCAGGTGTATTCATCGCCGTGAGTGTTGAAGATAAATTGGATGTAACGCCGCTTGGCTGGCGGGGAAAATTCAACGCAACCGCTCTCGGATTTGGGCGGCGGTTCAATGAGACGCTTTCCCTCCAGACAACTATCCACTTGATAATTCCACATGCCGCGAATGTCGTTGTAATCGTGCCGCCAACAGATAAAGTCGCCTGAAGGAAGAGTATCCCAGGTGCTGCCGCTATCCTTAAGTTCTGCTGGATCGAGGCATAATTTTTCGGAGGAGCGTTCCGAACGTTCCCAACAGCGGAATTGAATGGAGAGGTACATATCCTTGAGGGCGAGCCACTCAAGAATCTCCTGGAGCCGTATTTGAACGTGCTTCGGTTCCACAGTCGCTACGACGACTTCTTCCAAATCCTCATCAATTTTGAGGTACCGCTCCGTCTCTCTATCGTGGTAAAGCCCGTGAAAGTGGCGAAATTCCTCGCAAATTTCCAGCCATTCTTCCTTAGCATGATACCGGTCGTTGTAAATAACCAAAGGCTCCACCCCGTTTTCTGTGCCGTAGCGGAGGTATTCACCACCGCCCGAAAGGGGCATGCCATCACCGAGCCCGAGGTCCCACTCTGAATCGGAAAGGGCCTCCTCAATCTGAGCTGCTGGAATCAGCGCGGCATAGATGAAGCGTTCCCGATAGAGATTGTTCGGGCCCTGGGTCTCTATTTGATACACGGTAACCATGTCCGTCAATCGCAGGGGCCGCCGCAAATATGCCAACGTTTCTGCTTGGGATAGACGTTCCCGTTCTTTGTCAGAATTCATGATTTTTCTCCTTAGTTTCTCTTCTGATTCCCGCCAATAGGTTTTCGCGAGTTGAATATCGCGCCGCTGTGACGATTTGTCGCCACCACAGAGCAAAAGGACAACGGCGTTACTCACCTCACCGAAATAAATCCGATATCCTGCCCCAAAGTGAAGGCGCAGCTCAGAGACACCGTCACCTACCGAACGATAATCACCAAAATTGCCGAGCGTGATGCGTGTAAGCCGGGCTTCGATTCGGTTTTGTGTCTTTGTATCTGAGATAGACATGAACCATTCGTTGAAGGGTTCATGTCCGTTTGAAGTTTGGAAGAACCGAATTTCTCGCGGCTGTGCATTGCGCATTGATGCTCACTTGTCGTTTTGTTCGCTAACACATTCACTTCGGCGGCAAATGCCACGTCTAACTCAACAAAAAGTATAACACATTTGGGCTTATTTGTCAAGTTGCCTGAATCGCGGATTTCCAAGATGATAGGATTTTCAGGATGAGGGTTCTCGTTGATGTGTAGGTGCCTTTTCCGGTGACTAGAGAAGGGAAGAACAACGCATGCTACGGTTGACTGCACAGATTCCTTCATTTATCAGAGAGTTTAGGTGCCGCGGGTTTGGGAGGCGGCGGAGGCGAGGCCTCCACCTTTGGTACCCAGGAAGCCGAACTACACCGACTACCTATTGAATTAGGTTACTGCAAGAATCGCAACGCTATCTTCAAAAGATGAATAACGTGACGGTGGGGGTTAATAAACTCTGTCGATGCAGGTTCTTCCACGGATTCCCACTCCTTGATCTTACATTCTAGAGTGTTTATTCCCTTTTGAATTTCGGAGGCTACCCCAGTAAAATCAATATCAGCCGTGTAAGTGCTGAAAACGGTTTTATGGGCATGTAACACCTTGTGCTCAATTAGTTCAAGACGTTCATAGCCATATTTTCCTGACCGCAAGGATGAGGCCGAGTCAAACACCGATTCTAGCAGGCCGAGTGCGGCAATCTGATTCAACCGTCCCCAGTTCTTCGCGTAATAATAGGACGCAACCTCTAGACAGTTTGCTAGCCTTCCCGTGTAGAAGGGAACCACCTCATATTTTCTATTGTCCGAATCTGAGCTGATACCAACTTCTACGCAGAACCGATCCGAGCGGAACTGCCGGGAGCGGGGCAGCTCCGAACTTGTAGAGCCCTCAGCATTTTCAGGTACTATCGTGACCTGCTGGATTCGATCCACGTTTATCATGCACAACGGCATAATGGGTTTTTGGTCTCTCATAGGAGAGTGAACCAACACCATATCCATTTTATTACCTCCTCTTTATGCGCAGGCTGATGAATCTGAATGCGGCTTCTTCGCCGAAACCGTTTTCATCTTGCATTAAATTGAGGGGGTTTCATAAATCGCTCAACAAGGGGCCGTTTTTTTTCCATAGGGCGGGGCCCTCGGATGCCACACGCGCATCCGAGAGGGTTTCCCCCGCGAGCGGTGAGAGAAATGCCGATGACACCGTAGCGCGGGGGCCTGTCCCCCGCGATGCCTGTCGTCAAGAGGGCATCTTAGGTCCTTTAGGA
Source organism: Candidatus Poribacteria bacterium (assembly GCA_965242965.1). Classification (GTDB taxonomy): domain Bacteria; phylum Poribacteria; class WGA-4E; order WGA-4E; family WGA-3G; genus AGPOR5. The sequence goes on from OZ251518.1 coordinate 2,306,947, forward strand.
CCTACATGTCTATAGAAAAACGTATCGGCCCATGTCAAGGTCCTTTAGGTCCTTAATAAAAACACGCGCGGCATATTAAAAACTATTAAGGACCTAAAGGACCTTAGCGTTCTTCGCGGGCGCGCATGCTATAGACATTCAGGACCTAAAGGACCTGAAGAGAACGAGTGTCGTTCTTAACCGGAGCGCGGGGGCCTGTCCCCCGCGAGCGTTGGATTGCACGAACGATGGCGAGGGACAGGCCCTCGCCCTACGGTAAAACGTGGCCACCTCCGTAGGTCAAGATCGCCTGATCTTGACCCGTTCGTGTCCCCCGCGATCGCTGCATGGCGAGGGACAGGCCCTCGCCCTACGGTAACCCGGGGCGTTTTTTACCGTCGACCCGTTCGGGATCAGGCGATCCCGAACTACGGTCTCTCGCATGCGCGATGCATCGAGACCGGGAGGGCTCTCCTACCGGGAAGACATTGATTTATGAAACACCCTCTGTTAAATTATACCACGCAGAAATACATTTGTCAAGTTTTTCTTGCAACGCCCCAAGACGATTCAGGTTTCCCACATCTGTAGTTTGCAATCGCTTGGGCGCAACCAGGTCAAGATCAGGCGATCTTGACCTACAGAGGTGGGACGCTCTCACGGCATCAGGAACAGCAGACATGCGAAGGAGTTAGAATGAGGGTGTTTCATAAATCGATGCACACCCGTAGGAGAGACCTCCCGGTCTCGATTCTGCCGGTAGGAGAGACCTCCCGGTCTCGATGTTCCCGTAGCGCGGGGGCCTGTCCCCCGCGAGCGTTGCATTGCGCGAGCGATGGCGAGGGACAGGCCCTCGCCCTACGGTGAAGTGCCGTTTTTTCCATGCGGTCCGTCGTGCTATAGACATTAAGGTCTTAACAGACCTTAACGGCATTTTGCGTCTATTGCGAATATCCAAACCGACACCGGGATTCCAAAGGATGTTGATTGCACAAATCTCCCTAATCCTGATAATCCTATAATCATGGAAATCCTGATTCAGACAGAAGAAGGCAAGCGAACCCACACTACACCTCCATCCCCGCATCCCGATATGTCTGCTCGATGAGCGCAATCTCCTCCGCCGACAACCCATACAGCCGATAGACGATGGCATCGATTTGCCGCTCCAACGCGCGAACGTTATCGCTGTCAGGAGCTGCCAAAATCTGCTCAACGAGACGAGAGAGCTCTGTTTTCTGCGCCGCTGTCCGATTCGCAATCGGCGCATGAGCCATATACTGGCGAATGAATCGCAAGCCGCCACCTGCCCACGGATCGTTGAGATTCTGAAACTTATGCCGAGCATACCAATCAAAGACTCGGCTATTCAAAATCGCAAGTAGCGAGAGGTCTGTCGTTGGTAAAACATAAGTCGTCTGCAAGCAAAGCGTGTTTGTGGTATCGTAGCACGCGCGCATCGACGAACTGATATCCGGATAGACAATTTTCGGTACTGTGAGCGCGTCATAGTAGGCGCACGAACGGAGTTCCCAATAAAATTTGCCTTTGTCCGCGCGGGCAATAAGCCGTTCTCTGTAACCACTTAGATGACGATGAACGGCCGGGTAGGTTTTGGCAAAAATCCGTTCTGCCTCTGCGTCGTCTTCTGCATCTGACCAGGGCCATTCTCTATTCGCGCTGCTCGCTATCGTTATCAAATACTTATCTGCCCAATGTGCTTGCCATCTGCGGATATCGCGCCCGCGCAGCAAGGGTTTTATCAGTTCGCTGCTGTTAGAATCTTCAAAAGCCAGCTGCTGATAGACGTTCTCATCTATAATAAAAGCGTCGTTAAAGCCGGTTTTTATGCCAAAAAAGAGCTGCATCTCGCCAAGAGGAACGCCGGTGCCTTGCAATTTTCCAAGCAAAGCAATTGCATCAGGCGATGTCAATACCCATCCTTCCGCTGTTAATTGGGATGCTTGCATCAGGAACAACTGCGTTTCAAACTCTTCGCGGACATCGAAATCCTCAGAGTTTTGCCTGAGGGTTGCAGCGCGAAAATGGTGCCCGGGCGCAGCCGAACCCTTTTCAACGAGCACGATGCACGTATCCACCGCTGCATCAAAAACCGAGACACTTCCGAAATCCAAGAAGGTCTGAAGCGACATCTCAGCGGAGAGGAATTGCCTGAGGTTTTTCCCATACCCACTCCGCATAAACTTGTTCGTGCAGATATAGGGTAAGATACCACCATCCCGCAGGAGCTCCGCGCCGCGCTTATAGAAATAGACGCTGATGTCCGCCGTGCTGGCGAAAAAGTCCTCAAACTGCGTTTTTAACGCGGGCTTGAGCGCGCGAATCTTCTCGTGACGGATATACGGCGGATTGCCAATGACAACATCAAACCCATCTTGGATGCCGAACATTTCCTCGGCCTCAAACCACTCGACGGTGGCGTTCTGATTGTAGGGATGCCAGTGGGCGATTTTCTCGGTATCCGCGGCGGGCATGCCTATCGTCTCTAACTCAGCGGCTAACGCAGCGCGTAAGGCTTCGTCTTGTTTCTGGCAGGCGCGTTTTTGTCGGCGTGTCGTTGCATGAAAATGCCGCTCTCGGTTGTCGCGCAGTTTTCGTAATAAGTCTCGGGTGGCATCGCTCGTGAACGTCAAGTTGCCTGACAAGCCAATGAGCGTATTCGCCGCGAGGAAGCGCGTCTCCAAATTCGGCAAGGGACGAATGCCGAAGTTCGCCGCGTCGGCATCTGGTTCTTGCTCAATCGCCAGCGAGATGAAAAAGCGGAGTTTCGCAATCTGGCACGCCACCGGTTGGATGTCTATACCGTAAATGCAGTTATGGATGAGATATAACTTCCGACCGAAATCGGAATCGCGATAACGTTTGAATGTCTCATCAATTTCAAGGAGTTCTTCGCGTCGGGTGTCGTCATCGGTTGTATCAAAGGCGGCAGCGGCGCGCTGTTGGGCGCGTTCGCGTTGTAAACTTTCCCATCGGCGGTTATCGGCATCCAGTCGCCGCAGCACGAGGGTGAGTTTATGCAACAAGCCCATCGGAAACGCACCCGAGCCGACGGCAGGATCCAAGAGTTTGAGCCCGGAGATGGCGCGCACGAGGTTCTCTGTCTCATCGGCATCAAACCATTCGCTGGCATCGTCAAACGCCTGCGCATAGTCCAGCAGATAGCGGAGCCGTTCATCCCAGAACTTTGCATCGCCATCGGTTGGCGCGCATTTTTGTTTGAACACGGCGACGAGTGCCTCGTCTACCATGTAATCAACGATATCCCGCGGCGTGTAGTAAGAACCGGTGGCTCTGCGCGCCGTCGATTGTGTTTCAGGGTTGTAGGCACCGAGGAGATTTTCAAACACCTTGCCGAGCAACTCGGGGTCTAACGCAACTTCCTGTTCCACCGGCGTGTTCTCCTCCACGGTGAACTTATAGTGCGAAAAGAGCGGGAAGAGGCCCGCGTCTTCGTCAAAGAATAACTTCGCGGGAACGTGGAGTCTCCATCGCGCGTTTTCGTCATCGGTGAAGCAATCAATGCGAAAGCCGCCGGCGCGCGTGCCCTCAAATGTATCCAAGCATTCAAACAGCCCGCCGTTGACGAACGGCACCTGTTTGAGGTATGCCAGAAATGCATCAGGAGTGCGGAGCAAATCGGCATAGCGATACTTGTTAGGATTGCGATGCGCGCTGCGATTACGGGTGCTGAAGGCGCGTTTGTCTATCGGTGTATTGAGCGTCGCGAAGAAGAGATTCTGCAGTATCGCCTGATAATAGTCGGATGTCTCCAGAGAGAACTCTTTGAGATGCGTCGCTGCGGCATCTTTCTCAAAGAGTGCTATCGGCACCAACTTCTTCTCTTTCAGGAACCAGATAAAGAGTAGGCGGGTGATGAGGCGGATAACCTGAAGTTGCGGCGCATCGTCGGGCAAGCGGCATTCGGCGACGGCCCACTGATACCATTCATACAACTCGCCGTAGAATTGGCGGTTGAGTGCCTCGGTGTTCAGAACGCCTTCCCACGCTTTGTGCAGCGTGTCAAAATTGTGAACATTGTGGGTTTGGACGAGGTTTTCTAGGGAGAGTTCTGTGAGGATGTCAAGATGCGCGCGGTGCGGTGCGCGCAAGTTGATGTCCTTAATGAGCGTGACTTTCTCCAGAATCTGCCTTGTGCCCCCTACAGCCGCAGGCGTTGCTGCCCGCCTATCCCATCGGCGATTGATAATCGCCAACGTCAGGCAGTGCCCGTAGTGGAACATTACCATGATGGGTTGCGGCATCTGCTGGTTAATAAAGCGCGTGATGTTGACGAGTTGTGTGCGCGTGTAGGCATCGCCGGACAATTTCAGGGCGGCGAAGAGGTAAGACTGCATCAGCGCATCGTCAATCGCGTGACTCGCGAACACCCCTTGTTGTGCGTGCATCTCTTCGTCGGTGACTTGGAAGAGGAGGTGAAATGCGTCCCAGTCGTCACTGCGCAGTTTATCGGCGGTGCTTTGGCGTTGCGCGGTGGCTGCTAGCAGTCGGCGTTTGCGTTCGGCATCGATGCCGGGGTTGCCGATTCTTCGGCTGTGGTAGCCGAGGGTGTTGAGGAGGCGCGTGCCGGCAGCGCGCAGCGGGAATTCGGCGAAGGTGCGGAGCGTCTGTTTAATTTGTTTTTTGAGTGCTTCTGACATAATTTTCACCTGCAAGCAAATGATGAGCAGGATTTCCAAGATTTAGCAAGATTTAGCAAGATTATAGTTTCTGACGCACCGACACCGCTGGGGCATGCCACAACCGCGTCGGTGCGTCAAAGCCCTAATCCTGGAAATCCTGGTAATCGTGATAATCCTGCTCGAAGATCCCGCGTTTGGTTTGCCCTGACAAAAGCGGGTGCTCTTTCGCTACAGTTGGGGCTGATATTAGGTAATGATGAGCCACGTGATGAGCTCAAACGCCGTTGTTTCCTGAATTTGGGTCTCGGCAGCCGGCAGCAGAAAATCGGCACTACGCTCAAGCTTGTCATTGACATGCCGGTTGTATTCGCCGCTGATGGCGTTGACACATGTTTGGATAAGCGCATCGTAGTGCTCCATGTCCTCGCCGTTGCGCGTCGTTTCGTTAAACCAGTGACAGAGTTCTTGATTCGGGCCCTCTTTCCCGATGCAGAGCGCGCTGAAGAACGCCAGAATCTGCTTTGGATTTGCGAAACCGATAGACACCTCGCCTGCCTTAGTGACATGAACGAGATAGTAAGGATGAATCGGGTTGAGTTTCTCGTTTTCCTTCGCCGTATCAGTCTGCCGCAGACAGAAGATAACCCCCGGTTCAATAGCCACGGGACTTCCATCGTGCGTTTGCGGTGCGGTGACGGCATATAAACCGAGTGGTGCGTCTCGGAGTTGCGCCTCATGTTCGCGGAAATAGTTGAGGAGTTGCGCCCGGAAGTCGTCCAACGTGAATTGATTGAGATTCAGGTTCTCCTCAACATCCTCCATGTCAAGAATTTCGGTTTGCATGCGCTTGAGTTGTGCTTCGCGATAGGTAAGTTCGCCTTCGGCGATGCCAGGGTTTTGAGACGCGATGAGGTTATCGTCGCCGGTGCCGGCGAGATTGACAAGCACCATCCTCGCCTCAACACGCGATTTGAGGTTAATGTAGTCGTCCAATTCGGCTGTCGGCCAGAAATTGACGAGTTGCACCTTATCGTTCAGGCTGCCGATTCTGTCAATGCGGCCGAAACGTTGAATAATGCGGACAGGATTCCAATGGATGTCGTAATTGACGAGGTAATCGCAATCCTGCAGATTTTGGCCCTCGGAGATACAATCGGTGGCGATGAGGAGTTCAATTTCCGGTTCCTGCGTATCGGCGCGCTCCCTAGATATCGGCGAGAAATTCGTCAGAATGTCGTTGAACTCATTCCTCCCAAACGTGGCTTTGCTGCCGCTGCCGGTGACAACGGCACACTGAATGTTAAGTTGTTCGGTAGCCCATGCGTGGAGCGCATCGTAGAGGTAGTTGGCAGTATCGGCAAAAGCGGTGAAGACGAGCACTTTACTGTTGCGCTTCCCCTCTCTGTTCGTCGTAGGTTCTCGCACTTTCGCCTTGATGAGCCGCTTGAGCTCCGCTAACTTTGCATCTCTGTCCGCCGTAATTTGAACTGCGGCTTTATGCACGCCGGAAAGGGCAGCCTTATCTTCACGAAGATCTTGTAGCCACCCCCGCAAATCCAAGTGCTCATAACGATAGACGTGATTTCTGCCAGTCTGTATGAAGGCATCCAACTCTTCGTCATTCTCCACCTCTTCTGCGCCAAGTTCTGATGGGCCGATAACATCTTCGCCGGTTTCCATTTGCCCGCCATGCAAGCGCGCGAGGATGTCAGTTTCAATGCCTTCAATTTTTTCCAGCGTGCGCGCCAATGTCTGGACGAAAGAGTAAACGCTACTCTCCAACCGTTTGAGGAAGTTCACCTTCATCATGCCGATGAGGTTGAATTCACGCTGCCGGATGCGTCCATCCGTATAATGGCGCAGGCATTCGGTGCGGATGTAACCCGATGGATTGAAAAGCGAGAGTTTATAGCCATCAATCTGGTTGCTAATGATAGCGTAGGCAGGGAACTTCCCGTGCAAATCTATGTCGGGATAAATCGATTGCGGTTTTGCGCGTTCAGGAAACCCGCCGATTTGCGCCATTGAATCGCTGTAGAAACTCTCAATATGCCGCCGCGAGCGCGCAATAGTGAGGGTGTCAAGCAGTTTCAAGAAGTCTGCGCCTAAGGTTTGCAATAAACCGCTTCCATGCTTGTCTACCGGCTGCAATCCTGCTGGTTCAGCCGTGCGCCGCGTCCGATAAACATGCGTTTCATCTTCGCCGCGCGAGGATGCCCACTCCTCAAATTGGCTTTGGGCATCTCGCAGCGTGCCGCGCAGACTCGGAATATCAATGGCACTGAAAGCGTCGTCTTTGTCCGCCGTGATGAGACAGATTTGATTCTGGAGTTCTAGCAGGCTATTGTTCACCGGGGTAGCCGAGAGCATCAACACCTGCGTTTTGCCGCCGCTCTGGATGATGTCCTCCATGAGTTTATTATACCGGCTCTTCCGTTTGTCGGTACCGGCGGGCCGGTTTCGGAAGTGATGCGATTCGTCAATCACGACAAAATCGTAGGTATTCCAATCAAACTCTGCCAAGTCAATATGGCCCGACATTCCCCTCTCACGACTCAAGTCTGTGTGAGCGAGGACGGTGTAATGGAAGCCATCATTTTTTAACGGGTTGTGCCTATTGTTGAATTGCCACGGATACAGCGTCCAATTCTGCTCTAGTTTTTTTGGACACAGCACGAGCACGCGGGCTTCCTGCAACTCAAAATATTTGATAATGGCGAGTGCCTCGTAGGTTTTGCCTAACCCGACGCTATCGGCGATGATACAGCCGTTATAGTCCCGAATTTTCTGGAGACACGCCAGCACCCCATCGCGTTGGAAGGGATAGAGTTTCTCCCAAATTTGGGTATCGCGAAGCCGCGTCTGCGCAGGGGTATCCTCACCTGTCGTCCTCTCCGACAAAAAGCGTTCAAAGACATGGTAGAGCGTCTTGAAGTAGATGAACTCGGGTGCCTTGTCGGTGTAGGCATTTTCAAGGTGCCGCAGCACCTCGGTTTTGACATCTTCAACCTGGTCTGACTCCCAGAGGTGATCAAACCACATTTTCAGGTCGCGGCAGTCATCTTTGCTGTCAACCTCAAGGTTGAGTTCAATGTTGCTGGCGTTCTCGCTTAATCCGAGCCCGCGCACCGTGAAGTTAGAGCTGCCGATGAGCGCGTCGTTTTCGGCACCGTTGTCAATGTAATACATTTTGCCGTGCAGAAAATTAGCGCGGCGCACCGAACGAATCTCCACTTTCTCCTGAATCCAGTCGGCGCACGCTTTCGCGATATCTTTCTGCAGCAAGTAGTTGTGAAGTTCCAACCCGGCTTCTGTCAGCAGGAACGCTTTACTCTCCTGCATTTCCAAATCTATCCCGGCGATAAAACTGGGTTCGCCGAACAGAAAACGGAGCTCTTTGATACCGGTGAGCGATGCCTTAAGTTTATCAAAGGCGTAAATCGTAAAATAGGCAGAGACGATGGAGAGCGCGGAGCCATCTTCGATCTTCTCTTCCAAAAATTGCGCGACGGTGCCGAAGAGTCTGTTATCGCGGATGTGTGATTGACACTTCATGATGCCCGGTCCTTTTCTTATTTGGAAAAAAGTATAGCATTTTCTATTGAATTTGTCAAGACAAAAACGGAGTAGGATTGAGCAGGATTATCACGATTTCCATGATTTCACAGGATTAGGTCGCTGGGGCACCGGACACCGTTTTGGCAGCCCCCCGCGGTCTCGGTGCATCAGAAACCTAGCATCTTGCTAATCTTGCTCAATCTTGTAAATCCTGCTCCTATCTTGTAAAATCCTGCTCAAATCCTGCTCAAATCTCCGCGCGCACGAAGGCGAGATATGCCCCCGACATCAACACGATGAAAAACAGCACCAACAACAGCAAATCCATCACCGCCGCGTCAAAATCGCGAATGAGGCTGAATGCGTCTTCAAACTTCGGAATCGCTTCCATTAGGCACGCTTTCTGAGACATGCCTTCGCGCACGCCGATGGCATGCCGACTCTTCACATCACCCTGGTCTTCGTCAATGACGAATTCCCGAAACTGTCGGGCATACGGCTTAACGTTCTGCAAGAATTGGCGGTGCCTCTCAAATCCGGTGCCGGCGAACACTTCAAACAAACGCTGCACCGTTGCGGCAGGAGAGATGCGGGTGATGCTTCGCGCCTCGTGAATCTGTGCAAGCTGCTGCGTTAAGCGTTCCTCGTTCAAGCGTTCATGTAGCCGTGCCTCTTCAATGACGTATTCGGAGAGTTCGCGTATCCGCTTTTCGGGTTTATTCTTGTCATAAGTGGCGTATTTCTTCCACAGATTATTCCCAATCTCGTCCGCGCGTTTCCGATATTCATCGGCGGACATCGGCGATGAAAACCCGCTTGCAATAGAAGCAAGGGTGCTCGGCATAAACACGACAAAGGTTACCCACGTCAATAAGAGGATGACGAGACTCACGGCACTACGCTGCACGCGGGCGGAAACCAACAACCCTAATGCCAAGAAAATGCACAGATAGAGAAGCGCGATACAAAAGATGATGCCTAACCTGCCCCATGCATCGGCATCGAGATGGACACTGCGCGACATGGAAATTACCAAGAGGTTCATCAAAACGGCGATAGTGAACGGAATGAGGATACTGACGAACGCGCCGATAAACTTGCCGAATAACACGGCGTGGCGCGGAATCGGATTTGCCAGCATCAGGCGCAGCGTGCCGCTTTCGCGTTCCCCGGCGATAGCATCAAACGTGAATAGCAGTCCGATCAGACTCAGCACATAACCAACGATGAACCCCCAATCCACCTTTGTCACATCGGGCTCAATGTTATCAAGATTAGGGGTGACAGATGGATATTTGAGTCTCCAGATGGCATGCAGCCCATCTCCCCAACTCCAATCGCCGCTCCCTCCGTCGACAACGTTCGGTAAAAATGCGTCGCCGCCATCTGCACAGAAATGGAGCGACGAGGGATTTTTGTAAAGTTTGCCGGGGCCTCTTTTGACGAGTTCGTATAAGTTGTTTGCGCGTTCTCTCAACACGTTCCGCGATTTGGCAACTGCATCGTGATATTTCTGCATCCGCTTGGGATGTTCGTGGAGATGCACCGCGGCGTTGGTGAGCATCAGCGCGAGTAGCAGGATGGTGGTTAAACCGAATCGGAGGCTATTGAGATTTGCGTAAAGTTCGCGTTTCGCGATATGCCATATCATTTTTTTCGTTTTTTCGTTGGTAGGCGGGACATCCTTGTCCCGATAATTGCATCGAGACCAGGAGGGCTCTCCTACTGCATCCTCTGGGTAGGAGGGACATCCTTGTCCCGATAGGCGTTCGGGTAGGAGGGACATCCTTGTCCCGATAGGCGTTCGGGTAGGAGGGACATCCTTGTCCCGATAGAGGTATTGCATTGAGACCGGGAGGGCTCTCCTACTGCATCCTCTGGGTAGGAGGGACATCCTTGTCCCGATAGGCGTTCGGGTAGGCGGGACATCCTTGTCCCGATAATTGCATCGGGACCGGGAGGGCTCTCCTACCGACGTTGAGCGAGTTATGAAACACCCTCATTACACTTCACTTCGCACAAAAATCAGGAATGTCATCATAAACAAGACAAGGCTCGTCAGCAGCAAGAGCAGCACATCCGGCAACGCGCGCTTGGCATTTATCTCAATACCTCTCCGTTCAAAAGAGAACTGCGGCAGCGTGCTCCAATCCGCCTTGTCTTTGTCGGACAGGAACCATTCCCGCGCGCCGAACGCGTCTTTATCGTCATACCAGTTCAGCACCGTTTTCCGATATTGGCGCGCCGCGTCAAAAAAGTCGCGGATGCCGAGGAGCCCGGTGCCAGCCCAGGCTTGCGTTGCGGCATCATAACAACCGACAGGCGAGAGTTTCAGCAAAGTCCGCTTAAAATTCGCCTGCTGAACAAGCGTGTCTACCAACGCATCTTTCCGAATGAGCCACGCCCGTTCCGCCGTCTGAATCGTCAATGGCATGAGGAACCGGTGATAATGTTGGACGTGCGGCACAGCGGGTTGGTATTCTTCATCAATTTCTTTAAAGGCAAGCATTCTGGCATAAAGATAGATGAGCGTCTTCAAATCTGCAGGGTAATCTTCATAAGCATACCCCCAATACCCATCAATATTAAACCGGTAGTCTTCCCCCGGAAAGGCATCCGCGGCTAGGAAGCGTTTCCTCTCCCGGTCAAACTCCTCCCAAACTTGTTTAATCTGGTTGAACGCAGAAACCGCACGTTCTTGCGGGACATCCGATGTCCTGATAGTCGCGAGGACTATGTTCGGATAGACGAGGACGAGAAACCCCCAGACGAACATGGCGAGCATTAACGCCGTGCTGGTTCGATGTGTCACCGCCGAGATAAGCAATCCGATGAGATAGAATACCGACAAATATGCAATTGAAGCGAGGATTATCCCACCGATGCGCAGAAAATCGTCGGAACGCAACGAAATAGAAGCGGATGTCGTCAGCAAAATCAGCGCGAAGAGGAGGCTGATGACTAACGGGATAAGCAGACACGTCATCGCGCTAACGTATTTGGCGAGGAGAATGTGCGCACGGCTGAGCGGGTTCGTCAGCACGAGGCGCAGGGTGCCGCGTTCGCGTTCGCCTGCGAGTGCGTCATAGGCGAACATGAGTGCCATCAGGCTGAAGACTACCTCAAAAATAAAAACCAAGTCAATTGAGGAGAAAAGATTGAGGAACGGATTCTCGGAGCCGTTCATGCGTGCTTCCCACAGCGTCGGCACAATGTTATGCGCAATCCAGATTTCGTTGCCCAACCGTTTATCCAATCCGACGTTGAAGATGCTCAACGGATTCGGCGGCCGGTCAAGTTCCATTTCTCCCTCTGCATATATTGTTATTTCACGCAGTTCTTGCCGATGCGTTTTGACAGCGGTGTTGTAATCCGCCAATCGCCGTTCGTAATCCTTGATAAGCACCGCCGTGTTGGCGACGACTAACAATAACGTGCCAAGCAGTGCGGCGGCGAAGCGGAACGTCATCAGGTTGTCAAGCAGTTCGCGGCGGAGGAGTGTTGTGAACATCGGTTTTCCTTGTTGTCTGTAGGATATATATGACGGTGCTTCAGAACTCGTTTTCCCCAGTAGGAGAGACCTCCCGGTCTCGATGTTCCCGTAGCGCGGGGGCCCTCGGATGCCACACGCGCATCCGAGCGGGTTTCCCCCGCGAGGGCTCAAGAACCGTTTTTTTATCGTAGCGCGGGGGACAGGCCCCCGCGATCATTGGAATGCGCGTGCATGAACGATGGCGAGGGACAGGCCCTCGCCCTACGTGAACGGGAGGCGTTTTTTTCACCGCATCGCGGGTGCCTGTCCCCGCGACGTTGAGCAATTTATGAAACACCCTCATATATAGAAATCTGTCCTGATAAGATTCATCGGAGGACTGAATGGTTCTGCTCGCGAGTATAGCATGACGTATCACATTTATCAACCGGAAAAAATTGACTTGCGAAATATCACCGAATATGATAAACTACGTTCATGAACCAAAATGAGACTACGCTGTCTAAAATTCTCAGTGGCTCAGTATTCACGCAAATGCCAGAACCGCGCCAACGGTGCTCGTTCTGCGTAAATTCCAACAAAAAATAGGAGAAAAAATGCGAATCAAATGGACACTCCGCATCATTACCGCAACCCTCTGCCTTTGGGGGCTCGGCTTCAACAGTAATGCCGCCGATATTTTCCCGAAGGACCGGGTTGTGGACATCCAAATCACCGTAGCGGAGGAAGATTGGGACAAAATCCGATATCAGTCCCGGAACTTTTTCACAGCATTGCACGAAAGTCGGCGATTAAAGCCTCCCGAGCGTCCGTATACCTACGTCGAAGCGAGCGTCACGATTGATGGCGTGACATTTCCGCGCGTCGGCATCCGCAAAAAAGGATTCCTCGGTTCTCTCAGCGAGACGCGCCCCTCCCTCAAAATCAGGTTGAACCGTGTTGACAAAAATGCCGCATTTGATGGGCAGACGCACCTCACGCTGAATAATAATCTGCAGGACATCTCCTTTGTCAGCCAATTCATGGGCTATGCGCTGTTTAACGCCATCGGTTTGCCGGCACCGCGGTGCGCCTATGCGAAAGTTACCGTCAACGGCATGAACCTCGGCATCTATTCGCACGTAGAAAGCATCCGTAAGCCGTTCCTCAAACGCGTCTTTGGGAATGCCGACGGCCCGCTTTACGAAGGCACCGTCGTTGATTTTTACGAGGGATGGGAAAATAGTTTTGAGCACAAACGCGGCGATGACAAACCCGGCAGAACGAAGATTAAGCAGTTGATTGACGTTCTCTCGGCAAAGGAGATAACTGAAGAAGCCATCGGCGAAATCGTCGATTTAGACGCGTTCTATCGATTCTGGGCAACCGAAAGCCTGCTCGGTTTTTGGGACGGCTACGCCGGCAACTCGAACAACTTTTTCATCTATCTGCATCCGGATACCGAAAAGTTTCACTTTGTGCCGTGGGGCGCGGATTCGCTGTTTGTCAAACACAGCAAACTGGAATTCCGGCAAGACAAACGCGCGCCCATCTCCGTCAAAACGCAAGGGCTCATTGCCCACAAGTTGTATCAGTTAGAATCCGGCCGTCAACGATACGCTCAGACGATGATGGACATTCTCAACACCCATTGGAATGAAGAAGCGTTGTTGGCAGAGCTTGACAGCGTCTCGGCACTCATCACGCCACATCTGATTATTGCACAGCGGTACCCTGACAAGGAAGACGAGAGGGGGCGACGCTGGCGAAAAGACAAAAGTTTCTCCTACAAGGACGCGTTGGAAGAAACACGGCAATTTATCCAGTCCCGGCGCGCCGATATTCTCAAAGAAATTAGTAACGGGATGCCGGTGTGGCGGAAACGTCCAGACCTGCCTTTTACCCTAGGCGACGATGGCGAATTCAAATTTGATGTCAAGGCACAAATGCCTGAAGATACGCTATGGGGAGCAGCGGTGGCAGGGAAACTCACCGCGATTGAAGCCGCTCTCGCCGAGGGCATCGATGTGAACGCGCAAGACGATGAACTCGGATTACCGCCTTTAGCATGGGCAGCCTTGCACGGACAAACCGAAGCGATGCGTCTGCTGATTGAAAAAGGTGCCGATGTCAATGCCAGAAGTGAAGATGGCAACACGCCGCTGCACGGTGCCGCGTTCCTGGGTCAGGCTGAAGCAGCCAAATTGCTTATTGACAACGGCGCGGACACCACCGCTCGCGACGAAGATGGCGAAACACCCGCGGATGCCTTAAGGGCTGACCCGGGAACCACGATGTTTATCGCTGGCATGCTAGGCATCAACCTCAGAGAAGAAGGAAAATTCGCCGCCTTGATAGCCGGCAGAATGGAAGTGGCGAAACTGCTCGGCGTTGACGATACCCTTACCGATACCGAGAAAAATGGTGTTTCAGCGGATATCTGGGGAGCCGTAGCCACCGGTAACTTCGCCGCCATTAAACGGGCGTTAGCCAACGGTGCCGATGCGAATGCAAAAGAACCCCAAAATGGGACACCTCTTCTCACCTTGGCAGCCCTCATGGGGCACGCCGACATCGCTGAATTGCTCATCGAGAACGGGGCCGATGTCAACGCACAGGGAGGAGATGGCGGCACTGCGTTGCACGCAGTTGCGTTCCTCGGCCGCGCCGAATCAGCCAAAGTCCTGCTCAATCACGGTGCCGATGTCACTATCAGGAATAACGACGGCGCGTCACCGCACGATGTCTTACTCCTTGACTGGAACACGACGCTCTTTGTCGCGAACCTATTGCAAATCAAGGTAGATAGAGACAAAGTTGAAGCGGGGCGAAAGAAAATCGCGCAGCTCCTCGAATAAAGGTTTAACACTTATGGCAAAACCGATTCACTACACCGACATCCTTGAAACCGGCTCCGCCGACATCTATGACGTTGCAACCCATGCCGCAGGGCCCGAAGGGAGCCTCCCCCTCACCGAAGAGATGCTCCTTACTCGGCCGAGTGGCGACATCTTTGGGTTAAGCCACAACACCGCCATGGGCTGGGCACCGACTGAGCTCCGCCGCGAGGAGTTCCTCATCCTCAGCACGCAAGGTGGTATCCGCGCACCCGATGGCACTCCCATCGCGCTCGGTTATCACACCGGACATTGGGAGGTAGGCCTCCTCATGCAGGCGGTGGCACACGAGCTCAAGGCACTTCGCACTATCCCGTTCGCCGGCTACTGCTCGGATCCTTGTGATGGCAGAACACAAGGCACTGTCGGGATGATGGATAGCCTCGCCTACCGCAACGATGCGGCGCAGATTTTCCGCAGGCTCATCCGCTCCCTGCCGACACGAAAAGGGGTAGTCGGGGTTGCTACATGCGATAAAGGGATGCCCGCGATGATGATGGCACTCGCATCCATGCGGGAATTACCGTGTGTTCTCGTCCCCGGCGGCGTGACGTTGCCGCCGACAACAGGCGAAGATGCAGGGAAAATTCAGACTATCGGCGCGCGCTTCGCACATGGAGAAATTAGTTTGCAAGACGCGGCGGACATGGGCTGCCGTGCCTGTGCAACACCCGGCGGCGGTTGTCAATTCCTCGGTACCGCGGCGACATCGCAGGTTGTCGGAGAGGCACTGGGGATGAGCCTGCCGCACACTGCCTTAGCCCCCTCTGGACAAAACATCTGGTCGGACATGGGACTCCGTTCGGCACGCGCCGTTGTCAACCTCGCCGCAAAAGGGCTCGCGATGCGGGATATCGTCACATCGGAGGCGATTCGGAATGCCATGGTAGTGCACGCCGCGTTCGGCGGTTCCACGAACCTGCTGTTGCACATTCCCGCCATCGCGCACGCCGCCGGGCTCAAACGTCCCACCGTTGAGGAGTGGAGTGAAGTCAACCGCACCGTGCCGCGTCTCGTCGATGTGCTACCGAACGGACCGGTCGGACATCCGACGGTGCGAGTCTTCCTCGCAGGCGGCGTGCCGGAAGTGATGCTCCATCTCCGCGAACTCGGATGCCTCAATGAAGATGTCCTCACCGCTACCGGCGAACCCCTCGGCAGCAATTTGGATTGGTGGGCATCATCCGAACGCCGCGCCCGCGTGCGCGCGATTTTGAAAGAAAACGACAGCGTCGAACCCGATACCGTGATTATGAACCCCGATGCCGCTGCAACGAAAGGACTCACTAGTACCGTGACGTTCCCGCGCGGCAACCTCGCGCCGGAAGGTTCTGTCATTAAAAGCACGGCGATAGACCCGAGTGTTGTCGATGCCGATGGCGTGTATCGGATGACGGGCCCCGCGCGCGTCTTTGTCCGCGAAGTAGATGCTATCCAAGCACTTAAAAACCGCAACGAAACCATCATTCAACCGGGCGATGTTATCGTGTTGTGTTGCCGCGGCCCGCTTGGCACAGGGATGGAAGAGGTTTATCAACTCACCGCCGCCCTCAAGCATCTCTCTTTTGGCAAACATATTGCGCTGATTACAGACGCGCGGTTTTCCGGTGTCTCCACGGGCGCGTGTATCGGACATGTTGGACCGGAGGCACTCGCCGGCGGCCCCATCGGCAAAGTCATTGAGGGAGACATCGTGCAGATTCAGATTGATACGCAACGGCTTGAGGGCAGCATCGATCTGGTAGGCCACAACGGACAACACTTCGGCGCGGATGCCGGTGAACGGGTGTTAGCAGAACGTCAACCGCGTCCAGACCTCGCGTCGGATGCCGCTTTGCCCGATGATACGCGTCTCTGGGCGGCGTTGCAAGCCGTAGGCGGCGGCACCTGGGGCGGATGCGTTTACGATGTCGATGCCATCATCAAAGCACTGTCTTAAATGAGGGGTTTCATATTTCGATGGCTTCCCGGTAGGAGAGACCTCCTGGTCTCGATGCATCCCCGTAGGAGAGACCTCGGGTTTCGATGTTCCCGTAGCGCGGGGGCCTGTCCCCCGCGATCTCCATCATCACGAGGTGGCGTTTTAGGTCCTTTAGGACCTACATGTCTATAGCAGCCCGTGTCGGCCCGTTTTCAAGGTCCTTTAGGTCCTTAATAGGAAAACACGCGGCACGGCAAAATCCATTAAGGACCTAAAGGACCTTAGGGTTCGTCGCGGACGCGCGTGCTATAGACATTAAGGTCCTACGGACCTAAGAGACGTTTTTTCATCTGTAGTTTGTGATCGCCTGATCACAAACGGGTCAGGATCAGGCGATCCTGACCTACAGGGTTGAGGCGATCTGCCAGCCAAACGCATGGCGAGGGACAGGCCCTCGCCCTACGTGAAGGGGAAGCGTTTTTTCCACCGTAGCGCGGGGCCTGTCACCGCGCCGTTGAGCAATTTATGAAACACCCTCATCTTAAATACTGGGCACCGCCGCTCCTCTACATGGGATTGATTTTCGGCATCTCGTCAATGGAGCAGCCGCCGTTCCCGATGCCCGAATTTGAATGGCTGACGATTGATAAACTCTACCACTTCGTCGAATACGCCATCCTCGGTGCGTTATTGGCACTCGCCTTCGCAAAGGCACCGCCGCGAGGCTTTCCTGCGAAGTGGGGATGGAGCGCGGCAGCACTCATCTCCATTCTATACGGCGCGAGTGACGAATGGCATCAAACCTTCGTCCCCGGCAGACTCGCCACCGTTGCCGATTGGGTTGCGGATGTGGTAGGGACAATTGCCGGTGTGCTCAGCGTCTATTTCTACAATAGAAGGAGAAAACAGACAAGTGAAAAGGATTTACTTCGGTGACAACCTGCAGGTGATGTCAGAACGCGACTCGGAGAGGGTTGATATTATTTGTACCGACCCCCCCCCTTCAACAGTTCGCAAAATTATAACATTTTCCTGCCGGGCTCACAAGCGCAAGTCACGGCGTTTAAGGACATCTGGACATGGAACGATGCCGCCATTGAAGCACGCGATTATGTCCGAAACGAGGCTGAGCGTCACGGGCGTTATCCAGCGGCATACCAGAATCTGGATCGGTGCCTTCAGGGCTACGATCTGGTGCTTGACAATGCCGCCACCGGATGGCAAGGCGCAATCCGGTCTTACATGGCGTTCATGGGCCCGCGAATAGTTGAGATGCATCGGCTGCTCAAGCCCACGGGTAGCATTTATCTGCACTGCGATCAGACAATGAGCCATTACCTGAAGGTAATGATGGACGCGGTTTTCCAGCAGGAGAACTTCCAGAACGAAATCATCTGGTCCTATCGCCGCTGGTCCGGTAAGTCCAAGCGTTACCAACGAATGCACGATTGCCTTCTGTTCTATACAAAAAGTTCTGACTATACTTGGAACGAACCGATGGAGCCGAAGGCAGAGTCAACTCCTAAGTATCGGCAATACAAGGTAATTGATGCTGAAACAGGTCAGATGCAGAACAGAATTGATACCTCAACGGTTATAGACACAACCCGAATGCGAGACGTTTGGGAATTGTCCCGCATGGGGCCTGCATCAAAGGAGCGTTTGGGATTTCCGACGCAGAAGCCGCGAAAATTATATGAGCGAATGCTTCATGCATCGTCAAACGAAGGCGATATCGTGCTCGATCCGTTCTGCGGCTGTGGCACGACGTTGGATGCCGCGGAGTCCCTCAATCGGCAATGGCTCGGTATTGACATTACGATCTTCGCGCTTGAACCGGTTCAGCGTCGGCTATTCAAAGAGCATCAGCTGCGCCCCGGTCGCGACTACGAGATTTTCGGCTATCCCACGAACCTTCAAGAGGCTAAGAAATTAGCGCGGGACCACAAACGTCCTCACGACTTTGAGCGGTGGGCGGTAACCCGATTAGGGCTTGAACCTACGCCTGCGAGTGGTGATAGAGGTATTGATGGGATTCTCCCGACTCTGAAATGGGATGCTCGGAAAATGGAGCAGGATAGGGTGAACGTTGTCGCTCAGGTGAAGTCAAACGGCTACTCGGTTTCTGCTATCCGCGATTTTCGCACGGCGATGCGAGACGCTGATGCTGCTATCGGTGTATTCATCGCGCTTGATGGCGGCAACCCTACACCCCGGATGCGAGAGCAGCAGGAGGCGGAGGGAACGATCGAGCACAACGGCAAACAGTATTATCGCCTGCAATTCTGGTCGGTCGGCGACGAATACTTCAACAATCCGGAGTCTGTCAATCGGAGTGTGCAACTACCGTGGCGGATTGAGCCAACGTATAAGTTGGACCAGGATTTCTAATGCCTATTACTGTTTTCACCTCATGCGAGCCCGAGCAACCGAGGTAAATTCGGCATCAAACGTGATGCGCGGATTATAGGCATCTGTCCTTACGATAACATCGAAAACCGAAAAGGAGAACAGAAAAATATGCATCCACTCGTTGATTTGAAAGTGCCAAACGATGCTGTCGCCGTTCACTGGTTTGAACAGAGCAGCTTCGCTTTGAAGAATTCAGCTGGCGAGATTATCCAGATCGACCCTTATTTTCCACGGGAACGCCCCGCGGACCGGTTTATTCATACGACATCACCGCTCGATGAAGCGGACCTGCCGACAGACTACGTGGTGTTAACGCACGCGCACGGGGACCACACTTGTTCCGAGTCTATTCGGCGCATCTGGGAGACCTCTTCGGCGACGCGGTTTATTGGCCCCGAAGAGAGTGCTAACCAGATTTTGACAGAGACCGATGTCGATGCAGATAAGGTTTCCACAATCTACGCGGGGCACTCCATCACGATAAGCAGCCACCTCACGGTTCATGCCGTTTATGCGAAGCCGCCTGCAGGCGATATCGATGTCGGCATTGCGCCGCCCGATGTGACGCACTTGGGATACGTCATCACAACCGAGGGCGCGAGGCTCTACTTCAGCGGCGATCCGATTAACACCTTCGCGGAACACGACAAACTGATTGCGGCAGTGGCGGCGTATAAACCGGATATCGGTTTCCTGACGAACCATCCGACGGAAGGTGAATTTCCGTTTTACGACGGTTGCGTCAAAATGGCGACGCGCATTGGGTTGAAGCATGCCGTGCCGGCGCATCGCGCCTGTTTCGTCACCCGTGATTACGATGCGAAAGAATGGGCGGCGCAATTTCCGCATGATGGCCCGAAGCCGCTGATTATTCCGCGGAATTCACATATTCTTTATTCTCATTGGTAGTCGCGCTTTCCAAGCGCGACTACCGGCACCGAAGAACCGTAGGGCGAGGGCCTGTCCCTCGCCATGCCTGGGATTACCGAACGATCGCGGGGGACAGGCCCCCGCACTACGATGAAAGAGGCCGCCCGCGTTACCGTAGGGCTTGGGCCCTCGCATGCCACACGCGCATGCGAGCGGGTTCCCTTCGCCATGCAACGATCGCGGGGGACAGGCCCCCGCGCTACGATGAAAGAGGCCGCCCGCGTTACCGTAGGGCTTGGGCCCTCGCATGCCACACGCGCATGCGAGCGGGTTCCCCTCGCCATGCTGCGATCGCGGGGGACAGGCCCCCGCGCTACGATGAAACGGAATATCGCAGGGGACAGGCCCCCGCACTACGGGAAAACGGAAAATCGCGAGGGCCTGTCCCTCGCCAAACCCACATTGTAAGGACGGATATCTATCCGCCCGATAACCTAAAAACTGAGGATTAACGACAGACATGCAAAATCAAACTCCCCTCGTTGGCATCGTCATGGGAAGCGATTCCGACCTGGACAGAATGGCAGAAGCCGCAAAAGTGTTAGAAGAATTTGAGATCCCGTTCGAGATAACCGTCTCCTCGGCGCATCGTTCGCCGGAACGGACGCTCGCGTGGACAGAGAAGATTAAGGCTAACGGCGGACAGGTAATCATCGCTGGCGCAGGCCGCGCGGCGCATCTCGCCGGTGTCATCGCCGCGCATACAACGCTTCCAGTCATCGGTGTGCCGATTGACGGCGGACCGCTCAACGGCGTTGACGCGCTCTATGCCACCGTGCAAATGCCGCCCGGTATCCCTGTCGGCACAATGGCGATAGGTTCCGGCGGCGCGCGGAACGCGGGCTTGTTCGCTGTGCAGATATTAGCACGCAAATTCCCCGAACTTGACGAGAAACTCCTCGCCTATAAAGCGAAGTTGCGCGACGGTGTCGCAGAAAAAGCGGCGCGGTTGGAAGAGGTGGGGTATCAAAACTACTAAGCCATCATGAAAACCACCCAACACCCCCGCAACGATGAGGCACAGCGAGGGACAGGCTCTCGTCCTGCGGTTGAAGGGCGGAGCACCGAACTGTTCGATCTGATGGAAACGTCGCTCTACACCGCTGTGATTTCGGATGCCCTCGATGCAGCCGGATATCGCCAGCAGGTGCTGCGTCATAACGTCAGACCGTTGTATCCGGCGGCGATTGTCGCCGGGCGCGCGCTGACGGTGCAGTGCGTTGATGTCTACGAAATCCCGGATGAACCCTATCAGATGGAGATTGCGGCGGTGGATAGCCTCAAGCCAAACGATGTGTTCGTCTGTGCCACCGATGCCTCTGTTCGCAATTGCATCTGGGGTGAACTACTTTCAACGGCGGCACGGGCGCGCGGCGCGCGCGGTGCCGTTATTGACGGGTTCATCCGAGATGCGCGACAGATTATGGCGATGCAGTTTCCTGTGTTTATGACAGGGCTCTCGCCTGTTGATTCCAACGGGCGCGGCGAGGTGATTGCGTATAATACGCCAATCGAGTGCGGTGGCGTGCCGGTCTTCCCTGGCGACATCGTCTTCGGTGATATTGACGGCGTGGTTGTGATTCCGCAAGCAGTTGAGACTGAGGTTATCAGTGCCGCGCTGGAGAAGGTTAGCGGTGAAAACCGCACGCGCGATGCCCTCCGCAGCGGCGCAACCTTACGGGAAGTTTATGATAAATACGGAATTTTATAGTGGAGGAAAACCGATGATTTACGAATTGCGCACCTATCAGGTGGTGCCCGGCAAAATGCAAAACCTGAACGACCGGTTTGCGAACATCACGATGCCTTTGTTTGAAAAACACGGCATGAAAGTGATCGGATTTTGGGAAACCGCCATCGGCGAGGCGACGACAACGGAACTCGTCTATCTCCTTGCGTTTGAGGATTTAGGACATTATCAACGCGCGTGGGATGCCTTCATCGCCGATCCGGAATGGCAGGCGGCGAAACGGCTGACAGAAGTCGGTGGCCCGCTGGTGAACGTGGCGGGAGCTAAGATTTTGGAGCCGACGGTGTATTCGCCGTTGCAGTAGGAGCACGATCTTTTACAGGGCTCGCAGGCTCCCTGTCGCGAGGCTCGTTGAGTCCTAACCGTGGATGTTAAAAAAGAGGGGCTCGCCGTGTTGCGAGCCCTCTCGGAAATCGCAATCATGCATGCATTGACTCATCAATTCAACGCCTTTGGACGTGCGTGTTTCCGTAAATAATCCACCAGCGTGTGAGCAGAGGCGGGGAGCGTTGCATCATCATAGGCAACAGAGACTTCCGAGTCTCCGTCCGCAATCGTAATGTTATATCGATAGAGATCGCGGCTGGATTCCGAGAAACGCGTATCCGATGCGAAAATCCCACTGGCTTTCACCATCTGCTCAATTTCTTCTGGAGTGACTTCTGACAAGGTTTCTGCTAGCGTGGCGGAATCGGTGTCAAGTTCACACGCCTTGGGCAGGCCGAAAAATCCGCCTGACTGGATAAAACTGATTTTCACGAGAGAACCTCTCCAAAGAAATTGCGCGTTAGCCAACTATCTCAGGGGGTTTCATAAATCTGTGTAGGAGAGCCCTCCCGTTCTCAATACGAGCGATGCTCCCGTAGGAGAGACCTCCCGGTCTCGATGCAATATGGCAGCGCGCCTACCGGGGCCGCGGCGGCAGAAAGCCCCTTCATCGTAGGGCGGTGGGAAAACCTGTCCCTCGCCAGTGTTCGCGCGCCAGGCCCTATAGGTCAGGCTCGCCTGATCCTGACCTGTTTGTGATCAGGCGAGCACAAACTACAGCGGGGGAAACACACATCGTGACGATGGAGATCGCGGGGGAAACCCGCTCGGATGCGCGGATGGCATCCGAGGGCCCCCGCGCTACGATAAAAAACGGCGTGCGTTACCGTAAGGCGAGGGCCTGTCCCTCGCCATCGCTCGCGCAGCGAAAAAACGTCTCTTGTGCTCTTCAGGTCTGTAAGACCTGAATGTCTATAGCACGCGCACCCGCGATGAACGCTAAGGTCTGTAGGACCTTAATAGTTTTTGCCAGGGCCGCGCGTGTTTTTTATTAAGGACCTAAAGGACCTTGAAAAGGGACCGGCACGTTTTTCTATAGACATGTAGGTCCTACGGACCTAAAACGCCACCGCTTGACGATGGAGATCGCGGGGGACAGGCCCCGCGCTACGGGAACATCGAGACCAGGAGGTCTCTCCTACGGGTGTGCATCGAAATACGACCCTCCCCCTCAACTATCTGGCTAACATTTATTATACACAATTTTTTCCACAAAAAACAACATTAACATTTTCCATAGGGCGAGGCACAAGGTCTCGTTCAACAGCAACCGAAGAATGCCTACTTCCGAATCAGCATCTTCCTCGTCGCAGCGAAATCACCCGCGGTAAGGGTATAGAAATAGACACCGCTTGCCACAGGCTCATTCTGTTCGTTCCTACCATCCCAATACGCCGCACGGGCTTTGTCCTGATACACACCTGCGGGCAATTCCCCTAAATGCAGCGTGCGCACCAATTTTCCATCCGCTGCGTGGATGGAGACCATGGTTTTCGCCGGTTTTGCCAACTGATAGGGTATCCAGGTCTCCGGGTTAAACGGATTCGGATAGTTGGGTAACAGTGCTGTCGCTCTCGGCATCAACGCTGCCATGAGGTGTTGGAGATAGAGGATGCCTTGTTGATAGTTTGGATCAGCGATGCCTGCTTTCACTCCTTGCGTCAGCCACTGCTGCACGTCTGCGGCGGAGAGTCCCTCCAAAGTTGCTGGCTGTTCTGGATGTAATGTAGGCGCGGCAGCCGCATTCCCTATCTCATTGGCAGCTAAGACCAGGTCGACAATATCGACAATGTTATCCTCATTAATATCCGCCTCATTCTCGCCAGTTTCCCCAAAACGCGAGGCTATCAACACCAAATCCTGGATATTCAAGATGCCATCGCGATTTGCATCTCCCAGAATCTGGTCCGGTTCAACTGGAGTTATCTGTGCATTTTCAAGGCGCGGTGCGGACTTTTCCCCATCCGGTGCCACAAGGGATACCTGAGATAACGTCAGCATTGATGCTTTCACCTCAAGGACTTCAAACGTAACACTTGCAAGTTCTCCACTACCACTACGGGATTCAGCAAGCGCAGTGGCCGCCAGCGTGACACGGTTTCCATCCACGCTTAGCGGGATATGGAACGAACCCGCTGGTAGATATGCACCATAATTACCGCTAACATAGCGGAGTGCTGTCGTATCAAAAATCAGGTTTGCCTGATAGCCCGCGACGTTCTCTCCATCAACAATACCGAGAGTCACTGTGAGTTCTTCCCCCACGGCGGGTGACTGCACGACAGCAGGCATGACACGCACGACAGTGTCGGTTGAAGTTGACTCCGTTGGAGTGGGCTCACTTGAAATCAAGACTGTTGAATCGGAAACAGCCCACACAAACACCTGATTATCCCAACTGGAACTCGCGAGTTGCGTGCCATCATTATTGAAGACAAGATATTCCGTAATGCCGTCTTCAGGCCATGTGAACGTTTTGAGTAATTCTCCAGAGACTACATGCCAGAGCCGCACTTCACCATAACTGCCACTTGCCAGCAATGTCCCATCGGGACTGAAGGCAAGGCTGCCAAGGGAGGTGTGCGCCATGAAAGTTTTCACTTGGGTAAGCGAGGCTATATCCCAAATGTTAACCGTACCATCCGTACGCCCATAAGCGACGAGGTTGCCGTGGGGATCGAGTGCCTCACTCCAGACGCTGTATCCCCCTTCATGGAAAGTGTGTAATTGTTTTGACACCGTATCGTAAAGAAGGCCTCTTTGTCCAAAATTCCCGTTGCCATGCGCGGCGATTTTCGTGCTATCATGCCCGAAGGTGAAAGCATGGATGGTATCGTCTGGAAACCTGACAATCTCTGGCGGTTCACTAAACGTAATATCGGAGAGGTAGATTTGGTTTCCATGGGCACTCGCGAGTATGTTACCAGGCCCAAAATCACAGGCTTCAAAACCGCCCCATATCCTGGGTAGCGAAAGGTCGCGGAGCCGATCTCCAGAATCGACATCCCAGAGATAAACTTCTACGCCACTCATGGTTGCCAGCGTCCTACCGTCTTCGCTGAAGGACACTCCACCTACGGCACCGTCGTGGCCTTCCAAAGTTTTTTGCAGCGTCCTTGAACTCGTATCCCAGAGATCCGTTTTTCCGAAATCACCAATGGCTAGCAGGTTCCTAACGGTTGGGCTGAAATCAATGCCAGCACGGCCCGCTTTGTTTTCAAAACGAGCGATAGCACCTTCGGGTAGTGACGGATCTTGCGCTAATTCGGTTGAAGTTAACTCCATTGGAGTGGGCTCACTAGCTGTCAAGAACCCAGCCATACCGACATCCATGCTCTCTTTCACTTCGTCAGCAGAGAGTGCACGGTTCCAGAGACGCACCTCATCAACCAGACCCGGCCATGTCTCAATCCAACCCACACCCAGCCATGCCTCCCCAGACCAGGTGCCGATCTGGAGCTGGTTCGTCGTCCTCGCAGGCGCGACAGGATTGTTAGTCTCCACCGCGCCTGTCAATTCTCCATCAACGTAAATCTTCACCAACCCGTTGTTGGCGGAGGTATGCGTATAGGCGAGATAATACCACTTGCCGGTATCCAATGCAGTTGCGTTATCAATGACATCCACGAACCCGCCGCCGGCACCATTCGTCCAAACCTTCAGGCGGTTGGCGGGGTCCATGCCGAAGCCGAAGCCGATGTGTCTGCCAACGCCGCCCGAGCGGGTGCCGAAGATAATCGCGTGCGCACTCGGTAACCGCGTGAGATTCACCCACGCCGCCTGCGTGATGGCATCTTCGATGTGAAACGCCGCGTCATCTTCAACCGCGACGAAATCCGCAGGAGCAGCGAATTCAAGTGCATTCCCGAATTTGCCATCTACCCACTTCGCATTACCGTTGATCTCCCCGGTGAACCCGTTTTCCGAGAAGTCTTCGGTACTCGTCCCCGTGCCTTCGTCAAGGGGCATGTAAAGCACGAGCCCATCCATCAAATCCGCGGCCGCATAAGTGCAGCAGGCCACGGCAAAAATTAGCGTCAGCAACAAATATTTCATCAATCATGTTTCTCCTATTGGAATTGTGATGGAAAGATGATAACAGAAACCGCGTAGGTTTGTCAAGTTTTTGTCATTTGAGATTTGACAACTCAAATGACATACCGTCCCACTCTAAAGAGCCGTTCTTCTCCCTTGTGCTATGTTCGGCAGGGCTGCAGTGCCATCGCCATGAACTTCCTAATCTTGCTCATCTTGGAAATCCTGAAAATCCTGCTAATCTTGTAAATCCTGATTCAGACAAGTGGCATGGCGAGGGACAGGCCCGCGCTCTACGGTGAAAGGGGATGTTCTTGAACTAAAAAACCCTCCCGTTACCGTAGCGCGGGGGCCTGTCCCCCGCGAACGTTCGGTAACCCGATACACGGCGAGGGACAAGCCCTCGCCCTACGGTAAATAGGCGATAGGCGCGCTCGCAACGCGCAACTACCGCGATGGATAACGAAAATTCCGAGAAAAGGTTAACTTTAGGTTGACATCCGAGTTGTTTTGTGGTATTCTATATAGAGGCATTCACTTACGATACAGCCTTAACACAAGAGGAGAAAAAATGCGACACACAACTGAAATCAAACTCGCCAATCTAGCAGACCTGGTTTTGGCAAAGAGAGGTGTTATTAATCCCGAAGAAGTTCGGCGCGTCACCGTCACAGACGCACTGGTTGATACAGGAGCTTCTCGGTTATGCTTACCGAAACCGATTATCGAACTACTCGGACTGAGTCCTGTCGGAAGGGTGAACTCACTTACCGCTAATGGCAGCGTCACCCGCACTGTTTATGCCGAGGTCGAATTCACCATCTTGGAACGGACAGAATCCATTCGGGTGACAGATCTGCCCGCGAACGCGCCTGTTCTCGTCGGACACATCATTCTGGAAAAACTGGATCTCCATCTTCACATCAAGAAGGGGTTAATCTATAATCCAGACCACGGTGATGAATGGATTGAGGAAGCATGGTAAGCGGCATAGCGAGGGACAGGCCCACGCCCTACGGGAATGAACAGAACAAGGCATGGCGAGGGACAGGCCCACGCCCTACGAAAATGGACAGAGCAAGGATTTGCTCCTACCGCAAAATCGCCAATTTCCCGACCTGCTCCACTCGGCCCTCTTCTGTCTGCGCGATGACACGATAGAGATAAACGCCGTTTGCACAGCGGACACCCGTTTCATCGCGGCCGTCCCATTCGGTTTCATTCGTGCCGCGGCGGGCACTCGCATCGAATAAGGTGCGGATGAGCCTGCCCGCGACGGTGTAAATTTTGATACTCACCGTATCCGGCGGCTGCGCAAGGTAATAGGTGAACGAGGTTCTACCATCAGGTGTCGGATTCGGGACGTTGAAGACATCGCGGAGTGACACCGCCTCATTTAAGGTGAAGGCTACCGTCAACTCCGCCGTGTTTTGACTCGTATCGGCGGCGGTGATGTGGAGGTGATAGTCGCCGTTCACCAAATCTAGCGCGAAGGTGACGTTCGCTGTTGTCGGGGCGGCGGCATCAAATTGGAACACATAAGCATCGGCATCCAACTGCGCGGGTTGTTCATAGACTTCGCTTAAGGCGAGACTGAAGGTGGTATCGTCAATCGCACCATCGTCGGTGAGGCTGATGTCAAAGCGCGGTTGCTCGGTTAACACGGCACCATCAGTAAAAAGCAGCGGCGGTTCATCGGAATCCGGGTCCGTGGCGACAATCTGAATCTCAATGTCAGGTGATGTGATGTCCGGCTCTTCCGTGACGAAAAAGCGGTAGGTGATACCGTCCTCCTCGCCGCCGAGGGGATTGCCGTTGAAGTCCTGCGCGCGGATTTCAAACGTCCATTCACCGGGGAATAAGAGCGGTTTGTAGTCGATCGGCACGGAATAGATGCCGCTCTCCGCGCGGCGGTGGTATCCCGTTGGAGAATCGAGCCCGGAGCCTACTGGGGTATCGGGACCCGAGGTCCCTCCTACCGGAGAATCGAGATCCGAGCCTACTGGAGTATCGGGACCCGAGGTCTTTCCTACTGGGATAGGTTCAAACTCCGCGCCATCTTTTCGTCTGGCAAGCGTGAGCGTCTCAAGATCGATGCCGTTTGCGTCTTCGATGAGCATGGAGATAGTAGGCCGCGGCGGAATTACACTGCCGGTTTGCGGCTGGATGCCGTCCACCCAGATCTGAAAAGAGGGCGGCGTGGCATCGGTGCTGCGCATCAGCGCGAAGTGGGTAAGCTCCCGCACCTCCGCTGTAATCGTGCCGACGCGGGCACTGCTGAATTTAATTTTATCGCCAAACTGAAAATGCTCGGTGCTATTGTTCACCAGAATTTCAAGCCCGAGGTGACTCAAGAAGAGGTTCTCACCGAGTTTTCCGCGCACCTGAACACCGTTCGGCAGATGCACCGGATCCGTCGCCGCGTCCCGAATCTCATAATTCTCCGGACCGGTGAAGAAGATGAACCAATCGCCTACCTCAAATTCTGCCTTCTGACCGAGGCGGGTGTTAACGCTAGCACTGCCGTTCCCGACGTTCGCATTGCGCGTATTGACGAGAATGACATCCCCCTGCGGGTCATAGTCAGTCTCAAACGCTAGCACATCGGCAAACTCAAAGGCGAAGTTTGGTCCCAGCGGCGTGCTTTCTTTGCCTGGAATCAGTAATTCTAAACCGAACACCTCTTCTCGAAAGGGGATGTCCAGTTGTCCCGCCTTATCCAATTTCTGGATGAGTGCCTCGCCTTTCCTCTTCAAAAACACCTCATACTGCGAGGCATCCAAAAACAGCACCACCCAACTTCCCGCTGGCGTGAGGTTTGGGTTGATGGTGATGTTATCCGCCGTGAGTTCTTGTTCGCTGGCGTTTTCTGTCTGGATAGGGGTGACGTAGTTTTCTAATAGAAAATCGGCAGGGGAATCGGGCTCCGAGTTCTCTCCTACTGGCGCATTGGGCCCCGAGGTTTCTCTTAAGGTAATTTGTGAGGGTAAACGTCGCCATGCGGAGGTATCTGCCTGCCACGAATAAATCGCGAGTTGCGCCGCGATTTCAGCGACAGCCGCCTCAAACAGCGGTGTTTCCGGCCGGAGCTCTGTGCTTTCTCGCACGATGTCTTCCAAGGCACTCACATCAAAGCGGAGTTTGAGCTCGGCGGGTTTCTCTAATGTCGTATGTCCCGTGCGAAAGGCGGCGGCATAGCGTTGCGCTACTGCACTTCCCTGCCGAATAAGTCCGCGGCGCAAGGCGGCGACGCGCGGAATAGGCGCGAATTGGATATCGGGTTGCGTCACCTCTTCCGGTGCGGACGACGAGACATAAAGTGGGATGCCATCATTTTTCGTCGTAATCACACCGGGAGGGAAGTGGATGTCAAATACCCTGTCAAGGCTAAAGGCGGTGATTTCTTCCGCCGTTCTGTAGTTGAAATCGTTGACAACGAAGGAAATATATTTTTTGTTATCAAAGACGCGCGCCTCCTGCACGGTGCCCAGAATCTCGTCACTCTCATCTTCCTCGGGGTCTGCCAGAGCGTAAATTTTATGAATGCCGGTGCCGAGGGGTTTGATGTCAATGACAGCCGTGGCGCGTTGCAACGCATACGTGCCTTCCTCCCAATCGGCTACCCTGATAGTGGTGATGCCCAAAATGTCGGCATCTTCGTCAATTTGACTATCGCCATCGGCATCGGGGTTTCCCTCGGCGAACACCACCTTAATATCGGCGAGGATAACCCGGCCGCCGTTGTTAATCAACTCGGCTACCAGTTCATATCCATCCTTGGCCTCGCTAAATTGATAGCGGATGGGTTCGTTGTCGGTTTCATCAGTGCCGATAGCAATGTTAGGGCCTTCCGGCACCTTGACGATGCTCCGTTCTGTTTTTGAAGGATAGGCGACTTGGTGCCCGGTGGTATCGGTGATACGGATGCGGTACCGGATTTGCCGCCCGCTCGGCGGCAGCGGAATCGGCGTTTGCAACCGATACCACTGTCCTCCTTGCGGAATCTCTCCCCGTTGCGCGAGCCCTTGTGCCGCCGGACTGCCAACAGGCACCCTTACCATCGGCACCGTCGCGTCCTGAAAGCGGACTGTATCGTCCCAGAGGACACTGATGTTGCGGATGCCCGCTGCGCCGTTGTCATCAACAATGAGGACGCTGATACTCAGCGTATCCGTCGGAATATCCACTTCTTCGTGAACGTCCTGCACGACAGGCATTTCTACCCAGAAGCGGGCACCGCCGACAGCGGAACGGGTGTCGTTAAAGGCAAATAGGCGGACAACGCCGCCGCCGGGGAGCGCGTTGTTCGGAACTTGGATGCGCATCGTGCCGTATTCGCCTTGCCAGACACGCCCGGTGGTGCGCCGAAGGAGGTCATTGCCTGGGTTATCGTCAAAATTGTTGGCGAAAGCGGCGGTGGCAGCGAGTGCCTCAGTATTGAAATCCGCGGCTTTTTTCCATGTGGGGAGTGCGCGGTTGTCTTCAGACGGTATTGGCACGCCTACCGAAGCGTCGGGCTGTTGGGAAATCCACGTGCCTACCTCATTTTGCTGGACGACGAGTTCTTGCGTATCGTTCACGGCAATCCGTTCCAAATCAACCTGAATTTCCAAATCAGGACGAGCAAGACGTGTTGCCGGGTCTCCGAAGAGTGTATATTGTTCTGTGCCAGGAATCCACTGCTGGTTTCGGATACGCGTGAGAAACTTGATTTTGGCATCCGTAACAATAGCCCCCACTCTCGGCGGCGAGACAGCAAAGAGGGACGTGAAAAGGTCCTTGTCAAATTCGGCGTTTGCTGCACCGTAGGTGAGCCGCGTCGCAGAAAGCGCGGCGATGGCACCATATTCGCCTAACAGAAACTGTTCGCTGAGGCAGAAGTTGCCTACTTGCTGCGGTTTATCAAACTGCCCATTCAGACACGTCGTTGTGATGACAAAAGGGAGGTAACGGTTGCGCAGGTTAACGACATCCTCAATGCGGAAAATCGACTCGTCTGCCCAGGTTTGGATGCCGCCGTGTCCGGCGTATTCAATGGCGAGCGCGCCTTCGTTTAGCGCGCGACGAATCTGTGAACCTGTCAAAACGGGGCTCTTCAATTTTCGGAGGTAAATCTCCCGCGTATCATAGCCGACTGGGATAATGTCCCGAATGAGTTCATTGCGGGATGCCTCAAAAATGCCATCAGAGGGGTTGTCTGAGTTATCATCCGCGACCTGGATTAACGTGCCTTGCCAGCGTCCTGTCTTCAGGTTTTGCTCATAATTGATAATCTTCCGCACCATCACGTCAAGTTCTTCAGCAGTTTGAACGGATAATCTGCCGATGAGCATATCCGGCAGCGCGTCCTCACCGCTGATGTTGACAAACCGCTGATCCATGGAAGTTTCACCGCTTTCGGGTGCCCATCCATGGTATGTCGGCACAAAAATCGGATATAACTCGTAGGTGCCGCGAAAACTCGGGTCGCGGCGGTAGCGTTCCACCGTGGCGTTCTTGTAATCGTAGTGCGCATCGCCGACAAGGACGACGTAAGTCGGCGCGGGCTGCTGCCAACTGGTATAGGCATAACGGAGAAACCGCTGGATTGCGAAGGGATTGAACAAGCCATCGCTAAAATCATCGTAGATGTCGCCGATGTCGACTACCTGTGTCGTCAAGCCTTGCGAACGCCGAAATTCAACGAGGGGTTGGATGCTCTCGCGAAACGTCGGATGTGTAATGACAATGTAATCGGCTTGGTTAGCGGGATTCCGAAGCGGTGTCGGCGGTGTCGGCACAAGCGCGTTGATGCTCCGATACGCCTTGTTGCCGATAACAAAATATCGCGTATGTTGCGTAATGTTATCTTCAAACTGCAGATGATACGTCGCGCCTCTACGGGTAATCTCGCCGCCGACAAGTCTGCTCGTGATACCGCCATCGCCGAGTTGATACGCATCTATCTGCTCTTCAAAGAAATTCGTCACGCGGTATTGCACCGTGCCGCGGCTACGTGGTTCCGTGTTGGAATTGAACTCAAGGCGGTTCCTCTCTGCGTTGAAATCGTGCCAATAGTCAAATTCATACCAATCCAGATAGAAATGATATTCGCCATCTGCCGTGCTATTCGCGTCCAATGCCTCAATGCGCAAGAAATTCTGGTCTGGGTGAATAAACAGTTGTTGAAAATCGCGGGTGACGATATGCGAGGCTTGGCGTTTCCACTCTGCAACCCGCCCGAGAAGTCGTCCATTGAAGGTGAGTCGCGCTTTATGCAGAGCGACACCGCGGCGGGATGCACCTTGGAACTTGATGCGCAACGTGACATTCCGATTAATCTCCAGCCGCGGTGCTGCCCCTGGCAGCGTGATGGGAATATCCTTCCGGCTCGTGTTAATATGGCCGGCGCGGAATGCCACCCAGAAATAGTGGTCTGCCAGTTCAGACTTAATATCGGGGCCCGCCAACACATCGTGATGCACGTCTTCTTCGACACGGATGCGCGTGAAAAATGCCTGCGGCGTGACGAGGTTCGGCGTGCGCGGGGTTACATCGCGTTCTGCCACGCGTGACGTTTCATCAGAGCCAAGTTCTCCGAGGGTGGAGAAGCTGAGCCAATAGATATTTTCATCGGTAAATTTATTGTCAATGAGCGCGCGCCCATAGAATATCAACTTCTCACCGCTATCCAGCACCCCATTTTCGTTTTCGTCAAAGAGATAGATGCCCTGCTTCTGTCCGCCGCTATCCAGCCGAATGCTGTCAAGGTTGATAGTCTCTGGCGTGATGCCCGCTATCCTCAGGTTGTTATAGGTGATGCGATACAGGTCCGTCTGAGTAACGGGTATCTTAAACCGATGCGTGTTTGTCACCTGTGGTGCAGCCGGTGCAGCTCTTTCGTGTTGGCGCGAAGCGTTTGAGGTACGGTTCCGGTCTTGTAGTCCGTCATTGCC
Organism: Candidatus Poribacteria bacterium; assembly: GCA_965242965.1. Classification (GTDB taxonomy): domain Bacteria; phylum Poribacteria; class WGA-4E; order WGA-4E; family WGA-3G; genus AGPOR5. Next base: position 2,339,827 of record OZ251518.1, read on the forward strand.
GCTGTCAATGGTGCTGTCAAAGGCTCGGTTTTTGAGGAGGTGTCTCGGTTTTTGCCACTGCCTCGCTTGTGTATAGTTAAACAGCATCCCCCGGAACATCGCCTCGTAGTGCCGAGAATTGGCGAGGGTGCTTACCGGTGCGGTAGGCGCAACAGGCGCGCCCGGAAAGTGGATGCGGAATTCTATAACAGAGAAGACTTTCAGCTGCCGCGTCGCCGGGTTGAATTGCACGGGATTGATTTGCAAACCGGCGATGCGCTGCTCACGGACAAACCCACTCGGCACGACTTCGACGAGCGGTTGCGGATAAAAACCTGTCATCGGCGAAATATCTTCGCCTTCTGCTCCGTTGATAGGGTTGGAGACAACAGTCTGAATCGTCTTTACCTCAGGGTGCGCCCGAATAACGGTAACGGTAGGCGTGCCGACGACAGGAATACCAAGCAACTGCGTGAAGACAGGCAGGCGCGGTTTCCCGGCATCCAGCGTCCAATCGGCACCCGCAAAATGGACGGTAGTCCCACTCTCTGCTTCGTTTATCTGTAACGGCGGCAGAGTGAAGCGAGCCGTTAACGTATCTGCTGAGAGCGCGACAATTTTCAGCGGCGCGGGGGCGGCAGCGTGCGCCGAAAATCCGAGCAGGATTTTCAGGATTACCAAGATTTCCAAGAGGATAAGATACGTTTGAGGAGAGTTTTCTCGGAGCCTGAGCATGGTTCAAGTTATTTTTGTGCAGATAAACGTGCGGCGCATTTTATCGCCGCGATGAGGCTCATTTCGCTTGCAACGCCTTTGCCGGCAATATCAAATGCCGTCCCGTGGTCTACGCTGGTGCGCACAATCGGCAAACCTAACGTGATGTTGACAATCTCTCCAAAGGCGAGGAGTTTTATCGGGATGTTACCCTGGTCATGGTAGATGGCGATGACAGCGTCCCACTCCCCGCGACACGCCTTGACAAACAGCGTATCGGCAGGCAGCGGACCGTCTACCTTAAATTGGAGACGCGCAATTGCAGGGATAATCACTTCCTGCTCCTCTTTTCCGAACATTCCTTCTTCGCCCGCGTGCGGGTTGAGCCCTGCTACAACAAGGCGCGGACTCGGAATGCCCCATCGGATCAGTGCCTCGTGTGTGATGCAGACGACATCCACAACGCTTTCAACAGACAGGTGCTTCGGGACTTCCGCCAACGGGATGTGGTTCGTGACAAAAGATACCGTCAACCGTTCAGACTGGAGCATCATGACAGACGTAGGCACTCGTGTTAGGGCGGCGAGCATCTCGGTGTGTCCGGGATAAGGTGAACCGGCGCGCTGGATGGATGCCTTGCAGATAGGCGCAGTCGCGATGCCGGCAAGTTGTCCCTCCAAGGCGAGCTGCGTTGCTGTCTCAATTGCCATGACAGCGGCTGCACCGGCACGCGCGTCAATGCTTCCCGCAGCAATCTCCGATGGTGACAACGAGGAAACATCAAGCACGTCAATCAGGTTTCTGTGCGCGGGAACCGATGCCTGCGACGGCGTAGCAATCGTCCGAACCTTTCGTCCGCGTTCTGTTGGGGCAAACCGAAGCGCATCTTCAATGATTGCCGCGCTGCCAATGACAATAGGCTGACACACTTCGTAGAGACTCGGGTCTGCTAGTGCCTTGACGATTATCTCCGGCCCGATGCCAGCCGCATCGCCCATGGTAATGCCGATGCTCGGGAGTGATTTTGCACTATTCATTTTGCGGTGCCACGGTGCGGTATAACGTCGTCGCGCGGGCGCGTGAAACATTCCCCGCGGGTATCTCCAGCACCTCGTATTCAGGTTCAACAGCGTCATGTTCCGGCGCAGTGAGCTCGGGTAGCGCGCATTCGGGTGCCGGTAAGCGGATAATATCACCTACGGCGAGCTCTTTCCCGGCTTTCGCCGGTTGTCCGTTGACGTAAACTTTGCGGCGGCTGCAGAGCGTGTTGGCTACCGTTCGTCTTTTCACAAGACGGCTGACTTGTAGGAATTTGTCTAATCGCATTTTTGAGCAGGATTTCCAAGATTGAGCAGGGTCACGCCTGTCAAGACGGTCACGCCTGTCAAGACGATCAGGTTTTCCTGATTGTCCCTCTTCAGGTTTTCCTGATCGTCCCTCTTTACAAGATTGAGCAGGATTTCCAAGATTTTCAAGATTGAGCAAGATTACGTTTCATGTTACGATAACAATTTTCTCGGAGACCAGGGCGGGATTTCCATGGATCCCAGAATTGCGTTTCACGTTCAATAACAGTTTCCTTGAAGACCAGGGGGTTACGAACGCCTTCCGGATGCAAGGAGCCTTCGTGGTGAACAGAAACTGTAATCCTGGAAATCTTGCATAATCCTGGAAATCCTGCTACACAAGCCTATCGGCGGTTGGCACCGGCACCTCTGCTGCCTCGGACATCATCCCTTCCCCATCGGCGAAGGCGATGGACAACACCTCCGTCATATCAGTTACCTTGTGGAAGCGGAGTCCGTCCCGAATTTCTGTCGGGATGTCCGCCAAATCCTTCTCGTTTTCTTCGGGAATGATGATGTCAAAGATGCCGTTGCGATAGGCGGCGAGTGCCTTCTCCTTGAGGCCGCCGATGGGCAAGACGCGCCCGCGGAGGGTTATCTCACCCGTCATAGCAACATCCTTGCGAACTGCCCTGCCGGTCAGCGCGGAGAGGATTGCCGTCGCGACGGTGATGCCCGCAGAGGGGCCATCTTTCGGCACAGCACCTTCGGGGATGTGGATGTGGATATCCTGTTCATTGAACCGATGTTCACGAAGCCCGAAGGATTCGGCATTGGAACGGATATAGGCAACCGCTGTCTGCACCGATTCGCGCATCACTTCTTGCAATTGGCCCGTCATGTTCAGTTTGCCTTCCCCCGGCATCGTCGTTGCCTCAACGGCGACGATGTCGCCGCCGATTTGCGTCCACACCATGCCGGTTGCAACGCCGATTTCATCGTGTTCTTCCGCCTTCGTGCGCGTCCACTTCGCGGGGCCGAGGTAGTCGCTCAAGTTCAAAGGCGTGACCTCGACGTGAATGTCCGGCGTGTCATCTGTCACAATCTGCCGCGCAATTTTGCGACAGACACTGGTAATCGCACGTTCCAGATTACGGACACCTGCCTCGCGCGTCCACTTGTGAACGATTTCAAAAATCGCCTCCTCCGTGAACTGAATGTTCTCCTCTGACAACCCGTGCAGCTTGAGCTGCTTCGGAATCAACCCGTTCGGCGTGAAGGTGGCGATGTTCTGCTTCTCGAAATCGGTGTAACCGGGCAATTCGATGATGTCCATTCTATCTTGGAGCGCGGGGGGAATTGTGATGCGCGTGTTCGCTGTCGTGACGAACATGACATCGGAAAGATCGAAGGGGATATCAAGATAGTGGTCCCGGAAGGTGGAGTTCTGTTCCGGATCCAACACTTCAAGCAGTGCTGAGGCCGGGTCCCCACGAAAATCGGAGCTCAGTTTATCAATCTCGTCTAGCAGGAACAGCGGGTTCTTCGATTTCACGTCGCGGAGCCCTTGGATGATGCGCCCGGGTATAGAACCGATATAGGTGCGTCTATGCCCGCGGATTTCCGCTTCATCTCGCACCCCACCGAGTGACATGCGGACGAACTTCCTGCCGGTGGCGCGCGCTATCGATTTGCCTAGCGATGTCTTTCCAACGCCCGGCGGTCCGACGAGACAGAGAATCGGTCCCTTCAAATGCTTGACGAGCTGCAAAACGGCGAGGTATTCAAGGACGTTCTCCTTCGGTTTCTCTAACCCATAATGGTCTTCGTCAAGAATGCGTTCTGCTTCAGGGAGTTGCACCCCATCTTCGGTGCGTTCGTTCCACGGTAACGTGAGGATCCAGTCCACATAGGTGCGGATGACACCGGATTCAGCGGACATCGGCGGTATCTGCGCCAGCCGGTCCAGTTCCTTGAGAGCCTTCTCCTCCGCTTCTTCCGGCAAGTTGAGAGCCTTCACCTGCTCGCGCAGTTCCTCAACTTCGGCGATGTCATCGCGGCCGAGTTCCTTCTGGATAACCTTCATCTGTTCTTGCAGGTAGAATTCGCGATGCGTCTTCTGGACAGATTCGCGGACCTGATTGTGGATATCGTCCTTCAGTTCACCGCGCTCCAATTCTTCCTTCAAGAGCCTTCCGACGAACTGTAGCCGCCTAATCGGGTTGAGTTCTTCGATGATGATGCGCCTGTCCGCGTTGGACAGCGGCATGAACCCTGCAAGCGTATCGGCGAGGTGGCCAGGCTCGTCCAGTCTATCCAAGGTGCGTTTGATGTCGGCGAGTTCTTTCTGTCGTCCGCCGGTATTGATGGGGGAGGCGAAGGTGCTGAAAAGGTTGCGGGCTTCCTGCATCAGCGGTGCGGCGGCGTTCCCCAAACCGAGTTCCTCCGGCACAACTTGCACCTCCGCTTTCAAATAGCTGTCCATATTCGCGCTGCGCAGGACGATGGCGCGGTGTTCCGCCTCGACAGCGATGCGGATAGTGCCGTCGCCCGGTTCATAGAATTCAATGATATTTGCAACGGTGCCGACAGCATGGAGATGCTCGGAAGAAGTGACTTCTTCCTCCTCTCCGATTGGGTGGATTTGGTGGAGGAGGATGACTCGCCGCTGTTCGCGGAGCGCGGCGTGCGTCGCGTTAACCCCCATTTTGCGCGCGACGTTCAAAACCGATCTGGTTCTCGGGAAAATGGTATCAAAATCTGGCGGCAGATAGAGAATCGGTAAGCGGATGATTTCAGGTTCTCTTGAACTTGACATGTTATCTTTTCCTTCTCGTTTGGATGCACGGTGGCGGTGTGAGACCTGTCCAAGCGACTGGCTGCCCGCTATAGGGACACTAGAGCACCGATGGGACAGAAGTTCCTTTCGTATTAGCGGACAGGTTCTCACATGACGCTTAAGCCGACTTCCGTGCTTCAGATTCGCTGTAAATCAGTGCAGGCGGTTCGTTATCGTGCACAGACGCTTCCGTGACGTGGCACGCTTCCACGCTATCAAGTGTGGGAATATGATAGAGCGTATCCATCATGATGTCTTCAAAAACGGCTCTTAGCCCGCGCGCGCCAGTCTCCCGCTCAATGACTTTCTCCGCAATGGCGGATAAGGCTTCATCGGAGACAGTCAATTGCACACCTTCGTAGGCTAAAAGTTGCGCGTATTGTTTCACCAACGCGTTTTTCGGCTCCGTCAAGATGCGGATTAACGCCGCCGCGTCAAGTTCATGCAACGTCGTCACAATCGGCATTCGTCCGATGAGTTCAGGGATTAACCCGTACCGAATGAGGTCCTTCGGTGTGGCTTGGTTGAGGAGTGCGGCTCTTTCATGAGCGGAACCGGTGCCACCGCCAGGTTGAATCTCGGAACCAAAACCGATGCGCTGTTTACCGAGTCGTTGCTTGATAAGGTTTTCCAACCCGATAAAAGTGCCGGCACAGATGAATAGAATCCTTTTGGTATTCACCTGAATCACCTCTTGCTGCGGGTGCTTACGGCCGCCGCGCGGCGGCACGCTCGCGATGGTGCCTTCCAGAATCTTGAGGAGTGCCTGCTGCACGCCTTCCCCGGAAACATCGCGGGTAATCGAAGGATTCTCGGATTTGCGGGTGACTTTGTCGATCTCGTCAATGTAGATAATGCCGGTTTCGGCGCGCGCGATATCCCCATCCGCTGCTTGTAGCAACTTGAGGAGGATATTTTCCACGTCTTCGCCGACGTAACCAGCTTCTGTCAAGGTAGTCGCATCAGTAATGGCGAACGGAACGTCCAAGACACGTGCAAGCGTTTGCGCGAGCAACGTTTTGCCGGTGCCGGTGGGCCCCATCATCAAGATGTTGCTCTTATCCAACTCAACATCCGGCGTGTCGGGTGTTCCACCCTGTTGGCTCGCCAATTCGTGTTTTAAGCGTTTGTAGTGGGTGTAAACGGCAACAGATAACGCCTTCTTCGCGTGCTCCTGGTCGATGACGTATTCATCAAGCCGTGCCTTAATCTCGATAGGGGTAGGCGGTTCTTGCGTGAGTATGCTAGGCACTTCGGGCTCTTTTCGTTCCGCAGCTCTCTCACGTTGGTTACGTGCCGTCCGCTGTCGCGTGTTCGCGCGTTCTCTTCCGTTGGCCGCTCTCGATGCGGGAGAGAACACGTCTACGGCACCGGGGGCATCGTTACTCGGTTCTTGCGCGAGGATATCGTTGCAGACCGCGATGCACTGTCCGAGGCAGTCGAGACAGATGTTCGCCTCAAACCCACTCATGAGCTGGTTCTCTGGGACATGGGTGCTATCGCGGTTACAGAAGGCGCACGTCGCCTGCTCGTGGGTTGATTCCGAGAGCCGCACGATGCACTGAAGGCAAATGTTTGCCCGCGGTCCTTGAAGAAGCCTGCGGACTTGCGTGCTATCCCGTTTGCAGAAAGAACAAGACATTTCACCGTATATTGACATAACAAGTTCTATCCTTTTTGAGTTGGGTGTATCTCTGTTGTTTCGCCGCGATGCGTAACAACCTTATCTACGATGCCGTATGTGCGTGCCTCTGCCGCTGTCATGTAAAAATCTCTATCGGCATCGGTGGCGATTTTCTCCATCGGCTGCCCGGTGTGTTTCGCTAAGAGTTGGTAAAGCCGCTCCCGTTCTTGCAAAATTTCGGTAGCGTGGATGCTAATATCGGAAGCTTGTCCGGCGATGCCGCTCACCATCGGCTGATGAATGAGTGCCTTAGAATGCGGCAGCGCGTAGCGTTTTCCCGGCGCGCCCGCCGCGAGGAGAATAGCCCCCATGCTGTAAGCGCGGCCGAGACACCACGTCTGCACGTCTGCCCGGATATACTGCATGGTGTCGTAAATGGCCAAACCGGCAGAGACAGAACCGCCGGGGCTGTTGATATAGAGGATAATGTCAGCATCCGGGTCCTTCCCTTCCAGGAAAAGCATTTGCGCGGTGACGATATTCGCGACGGCATTATCATCGATGGGTGAACCAATCATGATAATCCTGTCTTCAAGGAGCCGAGAGTAAATGTCGTAAGTGCGTTCACCACGGCTGGTTTGTTCAACAACAAAGGGGACAAGCATAAGCAGGATTTCCAGGATTTTCAAGATTGCTAGGATTACAGGATATGTTCATTCACATTTCCTGGGAAGTCCGAAGCATAATTTACAAGATTCACAAGATGTCCACGAACGGAAACCGGCACATGTGCCAGAACTTTACAAGATACGTTCAAGGACAGTCTCTTCCGTTCAAGTTATGATAAGCGACTGGCGTGTGGATGCCCGTTGGATGAGGAACTGAAAGATTTTCTCGTGCTGCAACTGGCTCCGGAAATCTTCCAAGCGGTTGCTGGATTTGAGCAGGTTCGCGTAGACTTGCGCGTCTCGGTTCTGATGTTCGGCGGCGCGGCGCAGTTCGAGTTCAAGTTCATCGTCGGTGACGTGAATGCCTTCGCGTTCGGCAATCGCGGCGAAAATCCACGCCTGTTTAATCTGTTTAATGACATCTGGCCGCAAATGGGTTGGGAGCCCGATGTTTTCCGTGCTGCCTATCTCACCGGCTGCAGCTTTCTGTGCATTCTCCGCGGCGAATTGCCGTTGCAGGTTCTGCAGTGCCTGCTGCACTATCGTTTCCGGCACGGTGATGTCGGTTTTCTCAATGAGTTGCTCCAGCAGTTCTGTGCGCTGTCTGTCTACCTGCCGGCTCCGCTCCTCCTCAACGAGGTTATTCCAGATAACGCCGTAGAGTTGGGAATAATTCTCATATCCCAGGTCCTTCGCGAATTCGTCATCGAGTTCAGGTAGCAACTTTCGCGTAATGGCGTGCAAGGTAAGTTCGTAGTGCGCGGTGTTCCCGGCGAGGACAGGCGAGCGGTGATTCGCCTCAAACGGAATCGCGACGGTTTTCGTATCGCCGAGTTCCATTCCGAGGAGTTCCGCCTCCAATTTTTCGTGAAAAATGCCTGCCCCGAGTTCTACGTCAACATCTTGCTGCGATTCAGCCTCAATGTGTTCACCGTTGATAAAACACTCCCAGTCAAGGCGGACGCAGTCCTTCTCTTGGACAGGCCGTTCGTCTTCCAGCGGTTCATACGTTGCCGATTGGGATTGCAGTTGTGCGATATACGCGTCAACTTCCTCGCGCGGTACATCAACGGGTGCTTTGTCTGTCGTCAGTTCATCGTAAGGCGGCAAATTGAGACTGGGGCGGATGTCCACAGTGGCGGAGAAGGTGAGCGGCTGATTCTCGCGGACGCTGAGCTGCTTGAGCGGTGGCGAGAAAACAGGCTGCGCAAGGGGTGTCAAGTGCTCCGCATAGATAGCCTCTTCATACCCGCTAACGACAAGATGCCGGACGACTTCGCTGTTGATGTATTCGGGGTATCGCGATTTTAGGATAGAGACGGGGACGCGCCCCTTCCGAAAGCCGGGAATCGCCACCTGATCGCGGAGGGACTGATACGTTTCCTCCAAGGCCTGATTTACATCTTCAACGGAGACCTCAATATCCAAACGGACTTGCGTGCTGTCTAGCCTTTCAACTTCAACTTTCAAATGTTTCTGTATGGCCGCAAAGCAGCGTGCGGCCATCTCCTTATTTTGGCATGTGCTCGGATGAACCGGGTCAGCGTCGTCTGAGTCACTGCATCGCGCGCGTGCATGCAGCCGGCACGCGGGAACGTCATTTATCACCTAGCATGTTGTGGGCCACGCCCGCAACCTACGCAACCTACGGGTTTCAGTATGGGCGAGGAGGGACTTGAACCCTCACGAGGCGTAACCCCAATAGATCCTAAGTCTATCCTGTCTACCAATTCCAGCACCCGCCCAAGATGGGCGACGTGCGTGCCACCCTTTGGGCCATACAGTTCTACAGAAAAATTGCGCCGTGAAGGAATCGAACCTTCAACCGCCTGATTAAGAGTCAGATGCTCTGCCAATTGAGCTAACGGCGCGCCTTTTCTCGCTTCAACCCCGACAGTATCGCCGGGAGGGACGGGTTTCCCATGCCGTCCCAACTCCTCTTTTGCAATCCCCCCGTAGTGCGAGGTAGGAGACGACCTCGCACTACAAGCCGAAAAAGGTGGATGATGGGATTTGAACCCACGCCCACTTGATCCACAGTCAAGTGCTCTACCCCTGAGCTACATCCACCACAAAATTTCCGCTCAAACACGCCTAGCAGGAATCGAACCTGCAACCTACGGATTAGAAATCCGTTGCTCTATCCGATTGAGCTATAGGCGCATCAATCGGGGCGAGAGGATTTGAACCTCCGACCTTCTGCTCCCAAAGCAGACGCGCTAGCCGGGCTGCGCTACGCCCCGAAACTCGCCGTGATAACATGATTTCACGTCTTGTGCTTATCTACATCACCAAACTGAAGAAGCGGGTTTCAATAAGCAGTTATGTTAATTATACCACATTTTAACGCGTTTGTCAAATTAAATTGCAAAATTCTTGCTTTTTTTTCTTTCATCTGCTACAATTTTTCGCAGTTAACATCGTTTAAACAGCGACGCATCCCCTATTTTAACGCAAGTGTGGCATTTTTTATGCTCAAACCGGATTTTTTGAAACAACTTCACCCTTACTCTATCCGCTCGCAACGCCGCTTCCGAGGCACATTGAAGGGCGAACGCAGCAGCCTTAACCGCGGAACGGGCATCGAATTCGCAGATTATCGTGCATACGAACTCGGCGATGATCTTCGGTATGTTGACTGGAACGTTTACGCGCGCTTGGAGAAGCCGTTCATCAAACTCTTCCAAGCAGACGAAGAACTGCCTGTCTCGTTGCTCATCGATAACAGCCGCTCGATGCAGTTTGGGAATCCGACAAAGTTGACATGCGCCAAGCAGCTCGCCGCCGCGCTAGCCTATATCGCAGTGGCACACAACGACAGCGTCGCCGTTTATACGTTCGCGGAACGTCTCGTATCAGCTTTGCCGCCGACATCGGGCACATCGCAATTCTCACGCATCACGAAAGCACTCTCAGCAATTGAAGCACAAGCAGGAATCGAAGGAACCCGAATCACTGACTGCCTCAGACATCTCGCTACACATCAACCGTGGCCAGGTATCGCTGTCATCTTCTCCGATTTTTTTGCGGCGGACGGTTACGCATCCGGCTTCAAGTTATTGGCGGGACGCGGGTTTTCGCTAATGGCAATTCAACTGATGAGCCCGGAAGAAACAGACCCGAGTCACACTAGCACGGTAACCCACGGGAACCAGTGGCAATTAGAAGATGCCGAGACAGGCGAAACGCGAGCCATTACGATGAATGAAGATACACTCGCGCAATATCGGCATGAACACAAGGCTTTTTGTGACGACTTGCAACGCTTCTGTGCGAAACGGGGTATCGGCTACGCGCGTTTCAATTGCGGCATGCCGATAGAAACGTTCGTTTTGCAGGAGCTGCATCGCGTCGGTTTCCTTCAGCGGAAACGGTAATATAATCGTAAGGCAAGGAAAACCTGGCCACGGAGAAACAAACCATGCACAAACAGAATTTGACATCAGACATTCGCATTGAACTCATCCAAGGCGACATCACCAAAGCGCAGGTAGATGCCATCGTGAACGCCGCGAACAGGCAACTTATCGGCGGAGGCGGTGTGGACGGAGCCATTCGGCGTGCGGGTGGAGACGCAATAGAAACCGCATGCGCCCGGATTCGTGAACGCCAAGGCGGCGTGGAAACCGGTGCCGCCGTAATCACTCCCGGTGGCAACCTTCCGGCAAAGTATGTTATTCACACCGCCGGGCCCGTGTGGGAAGGCGGCACAGCCGGCGAACCCGACTTGCTCGCCAGTTGTTATCGCGAGAGTCTCCAACTCGCTGTGGAAAACGGCGTGCAGACTATCGCCTTTCCGTCCATTAGCACCGGTATTTACGGATATCCGCCAGAGAAAGCGGCGGCTGTCGCACTGCGCACCGTGAAAAAATTTGTCGCCAGCGGCGGTTCAGCACCGACATGCATCCAATTTATTCTATTTGACGATGCCACTTATCAGTGTTACGCCGACGCGTTAACTTCGCTTTAAACAACATTCCGTAGGGCGGTGGGAAAACCTGTCCCTCGCCATTGAGGAGCACTCAAAATTCAAGGCAACAGATTTAGCCGAACTTCACTCATCTTGCCCATCTATATTCCCGCGTTTCTCCTCGCGACAGGCGGCGGCATTGTTTCCCCGACGCTCTCGATTTATGTGAAATCGTTTGAGTTGTCCTATACGCTGACAATGATTGTCCTCGCGGTGGGGGTGATTGGAAATATCCCGGCAGGCTTTTTCGTGGAACGGCTTGGGCGCAAAGCGTCCATGTTGCTCGGCTTAAGCATGATAGGCGCGTCAACGGTTGGGATGGGTATCGCGCAGAATTTCGTCCAACTCATCGGCGTGCAGCTGCTTGGCGGTATCGGCAACGCGTTTTGGATGCTCGCCCGCCACGCCTATATGACAGAAGTCATTCCGATTGCGAAGCGCGGCAGAGCGATTGCGCTGTTCGGCGGTGTGAACCGGATGGGCACCTTCGCCGGGCAGTTCGGTGCGCTTTTCCTCGGCACGAATCTCCGCATTCCGTTCTTCGTATACGCAGGCATTGTGCTGCTGAACCTTGTCCTCTGTTTTTTCTTTATTCCCTATATGCCGCCTGCACTCTCGCACGCCACTGGGAATAAAATGCCTTACGTCCAGCGGTTGTCTCATGTTTTCCATGTCCATCGGCGCATCCTCGCTACGGCGGGGCTCGGCCAGGTTTTCGTGCAAACGATTCGCCGGGGCGCGCACCTCATTATTCCGCTCTACGGCGACGAAGTGGTAGGACTCACAACGCAAGAAGTGCGCTGGACGGTGATGATATCTTCGGCGGTGGATATGTCCATGTTTCCCATCGCCGGATTTATGATGGACAGGTTCGGCAGACGCTATGCCACGGTGCCGGGGATAGCTATCTTCGCCACAGGGATGGCACTCATGCCGCTTACCCGAACGTTCGCGGGGTTACTGGCGGCAGCCATTTTCATGCGCATCGGTAATGGCATCGCATCCGGCACGATGATGACGCTCGGCGCAGATTTAGCACCCCGCGAAGACTTGGGTGTTGGCAGCGGCACCCCCAAAACACCGCTTGTCACGAAGGGAGAATTTCTCGGTTTGTGGCGGCTCACCGGCGATTTCGGCGGCGCGGCGGGCCCTGTCGTTGTCGGCAATGTGGCAGATCTACTCGGGTTGAACTATGCGGGATATGCATTAGGAGGGCTCGGTTATCTCGCCGTGGGGATTTTCTTGCGGCTGGTGCCGGAAACGTTGGAAAAAGAATAATACCAAATTAATCTGAGGGTGTTTCATAACTCCGTTTCAGTATTTATCCCCCCTTGCGGGGCGGACGAATACCGATAGAAAAGAGAGGAGGGCGCGCATCGGGCCCACCTCTGTAGTTCGGGAGCGCCCGCTCCCGAACGGGTCAGGATCAGGCGATCCTGACCTACAGGGATGAGGAGGTCTGCTAGCCAAACGCATGGCGAGGGACAGGCCCTCGCCCTACGGTGAGGGTGGCGTTTTTTCGTAGCGCGGGGGCCCTCGGATGCCATCCGCGCATCCGAGCGGGTTTCCCCCGCGAGCGTTGGAGTGCGCGTGGGTATCAGCGCAAACTATCTACCCCCAAGTTTCAACGCGATAATCTACGTTTGCCCGGAGGTGATAGCGTTCCCAAAGCCGACGTTCCAACGGCTCCAAAGCGAGTTTGGACAACTCAATTCCCACCCAGTGCCGATTGAGTGCTTGTGCCGCATCTAACGCCGTGCCGCAGCCACAGAACGGATCGAAGACAATGTCGCCGGGATTGGAGGAGGCTTTAATGATGCGTTCTACCAACTTTACCGGTTTCTGCGTCGGGTAGCCGAGTCGCTCCTTATCATTTCTAAAGAGCGGTTTGATGTCATCTTCCGGCATCAACCCGGTATCCACCCACCAATCGCGCATCTGTGTATCCCGATATTTCTCAAGTTTATCCCGTTGCACGCCGAGGCGTTGCCCGCTCGCCGTATGCGGTTCCGGTAAGGTGGGAACGTAACTCTTTTGCGTCTGTGGATGAAAACGGTTGTTTGGGCTTTTTGTGTAAAAAAGGATAATGTCGTGCTTGCGCGCAAATTGACTGGGCAGCTGCGGCGTGCCACCGGTTTTGTATCCCCAGACAATCTCGTTTCTGAAATTCGGCGCGCCAAAGATCACATCCATCATCACTTTCAGATAGTGGCTGGCGTGTGCATCACAGTGCAGGTAAACGCTCCCATCGGGAGTCAGCAGCCGCCAAATCTCCGCCAAGCGCGGTGCCATGAAGGCGAGATACGCGCGCATCGATGCCGCGGTTAAGAAGGCGTTGAAACCGTTTAGGCAGTGCGATAGATTGTCCATCGTTTCAACGAGTTCGGGGTGTCTGCCATCGTAGTGGAGGACAGCGGCTTGATTGTCGCGCGCAGCGGCATTCCATCGCCACGTGTCTTCAAAGGCTTTCTGTTGCCGAGACGTGGTATAGTCGCGGCCGCTGTTGTAGGGAGGATCGAGATAGCAGAGGTGGTAAGTGCCGCCCTCCATTTCTCGCATCACCTTGAGGTTATCTCCGAAATAGAGTGCGTTTTGCATGAACGTTTCCCTGAATAAAAATGCCGGGAAAGGGACTCGAACCCTTACGCGCGTAATGCACACTAGAACCTGAATCTAGCCTGTCTACCAAATTCCAGCATCCCGGCAGATGTCTCGTCACAATAGGGCGAAGCCCCAACAAAATGACACGATGTATATAGTATACCCAAAATTTTGCGATTTGTCAAATTAAAATTGCAAAAAATAAGATTAAACTTGCAATTTCGCCGAAGATCACATATAATTTTAAGAGACAGGAACACCTCGCAAGAGTCGCGGTTTCAAATCGCGTCTACAAGAAACGACAGAATTTACGTATCAGAAGGAGTGAAAATATGACGTTAAGGCTAATTTTCTGCGTCACGCTCGCGCTCGGTATCAGCATCGCTCACCAGAGTCCCGCCGAAATCGACCCGGGTAAAATTGTCGGGATATGGCTACTTGACGAGGGCAAGGGCGATGTCGCCGAAGACGCATCCGAAAACGGGTTTGACGGCCAGATTACCAAAGGCGAATGGGTGGACGGCGAAGTTGATGGCGCGGCAGAAATCAAGAAGGGCGGCACCGTCACTATCCCTGTCGGCGAAGGCGCGGTAACGGATAAGATGAGCCTCATCTTGTGGATTCAGTTTACCGAGATCGGCGGGCAACAAAACTACTTTTCCATCTGGGATCAGAGCGACAACCGCTATGTCCCGTATAAAAACGGTGGAAACTTGCTCCGCAGTTGGACGAATTCTTGGGACATCAGCAGCGGCGTAACCGTGAAGGCTGGCACGTGGTATCACGTCGCGAACACCTACGATGGCAAAACGGCGAGTATCTACGTCAACGGTGAGGAGAAAATCGCGCAAGGCGTGCCGAAGTTCCAGCTCCAAGAACAAGACCAGACGGCGTGGCTCGCCACCGATAAAGGCACCGGGTTCCTCTCCGCCTGTATCATGGACGAAGTGGGACTCTTCAACGATGCCCTCTCCGAAGACGAAATTCAGGCGATTATGAACGACGGCATCTGGCATACGGCGTTTGCCGTGGAACCGTCGGATAAGTTGCCGGTGTTGTGGGGCAAATTGAAGCAGCGAAACTCCCAATAAGCGCGGTTTCAAACCGCGCCTACGGGAACAACAGAAACGCCTACGGTAGGCGCGGTTTCTAACCGTGCCTACGGTAAGGGAATGGGTAGGCGAGACCTCCTGGTCTCGATGCCTTTTTGGGTTTCTAACCGTGCCTACGGTAAGGGAATGGGTAGGAGAGCCCTCCTGGTCTCGATGCCCTCTAGGGTTTCAAACCGTGCCTACGGTAAAGGAACGGATTAGCGTATGAACAACCGATACCTTGACGAATTGAACAAAAGAATCCGGTTAAACCCCCGAAACGCCGAGGCGTATCGCGAGAGGGGGGATGTCTACCGATACCTACAAGAATTTGACAAAGCTATCATTGACTATAGTAAAGCCATCAAACTTGAACCGGGGGATGCCAAAACCTATCGCAACCGGGGTTACGCTTATAGCAACGCCGAAAAGTATGACAGGGCTATCGCAGATTACAACGAGGCACTCAAAATCGACCCGGGATACGCCGCGGCTTACTGCGACCGGGGTTTCGCCTACGACGAAAAAGGCGAGTATGATAGGGCGATTGCGGACTACGACGAAGCCATCCGCATCGATGCGGAATACGCTATGGCTTACTGCAACCGGGGCTACGCTTACAGACGCAAAGAAGAACTTGACCAGGCTATTGCGGATTACTCAAAGGCGATTGAACTCGATGCTGAATATGCGCTCGCCTACCGGAACCGCGGCTCTGCTTACCGACACATGGGCGAGCATGACAAGGCGATTGCGGACTACAACGAAGCCATCCGCATCAGGCCCGACTACTTCCTCGCTTACCTCAACCGGGGGCATGTCTACACCGAAAAACGCGAGTATGACAAGGCACTTGCCGATTTCGACGAAGCGGTCCGCCTGGGTCCCGAAGATTCCGTTATTTACTGCCAAAGGGGCATCGCTTATCGGCATCTCGGCGAGTATGACAAAGCGATTGCGGACTTCAATGAAGCGATCCGATTGGAGTATGACTACGCGCATGTCTACTACGAACGCGGTGTCGTCCACTACAAAAAAGGCGATTATGAGAAGGCATTGATGGATTTAGGCGAGGCGATTCGTTTGAATCATGCGTTTGCGGATGCGTTTGCGGCGGAGTATGCTGCGAATTTTTCGTAGTTGCGAATTTCAATTCGCAACTACGCGCGAAATGTGTTGGCATTAATTGCGGGTGTTTCATATTTCGATTTCTTCCCGGTAGGAGAGACCTCGGGTCTCGATGTTCCCGTAGCGCGGGGGCCTGTCCCCCGCGAGCTCTATCGTCCCGATGTGTGTTCCCCCATTGTAGTTTGTGATCGCCTGATCACAAACAGGTTAGGATCAGGCGAGCCTGACTTACAGGGCCTGGCGCGCGAGCGATGGCGAGGGACAGGCCCTCGCCCTACGGTGAAGTGCCGTTTTTTTCCCGTAGCGCGGGGGCTGTCGCCCCGACGTTGAGCGATTTAGGAAACACCCTCAGTTAATACGCTCGGTTTTCTATACCGAGACACGCCGATGGATTTCATATCAATTTTCCAATAGGAGAGCGAATCAACCTCACTTTTAGAGTCATCTGGAAGAGATAACAATCCATTCACCCACAGAGGGGATTCCTATGCATCAACCAACAAAAACTCATCACACTGCGAAAGATTTATCGCCCAAAGAACTTGCGGCGTATCGCGAACGTCTCAACGAACACTTCCGCAACCGAAAAGTGGATGAGGCATTGTTGCAGCGTGCGTGGCAGACAGCGCACCGCGTGGCGGCGATGCTTTATGAGGAATTCGGCGCGACGCGTGTTGCAGTTTTCGGTTCGCTAGCGGAACGGGATTGGTTCTCACCCTGGTCGGATATTGATATCGCCGTTTGGGGCATTCCCGCTGATAAATACCTCAAGGCACTCGTAGAAGCTAAGCATATTAGCCGTTGGTTCAAAGTAGATCTGGTTGATTTCGAGGGCTGCGAAGGGCTGTTTCGCGAGCGCGTCCAAAGTCAAGCCGTTCCTATTGAAAAAGGGACGGAGTTCGGCACGCCTATTTATAGGACAGACGTTCAACGCGAAGCCGAAGACGTTTACGAAGTGAACAGCCGAAAACTGATTCGGCGTATCGCCGCGGAACGCGCGGAAATAGCACGCGTCGTAGCACAAATCGGAGAAGCGTTACAACACATTGAAGAAGCACCGGCGCGATACAGGCACGGTGCGGAGATCGAGATTGCCAGATACCTCTACGAAATCTATATGGGTATGGAGAACATTTTCCGGGAAATCGCCCGCGATGTTGATGGGGATATACCTGAAGGAGCGGAATGGCATAAGGCTTTGCTGAAGCAGATGACAGAAGCGCGCGAGGAGCGTCCGCCTCTTGTCTCTCAAAAAACCTTTGGCCTTTTAGAGAACCTTTTAGGCTTCCGCCACGTTTTCGCGCATATCTATTCCGTGAAACTCAATTATGAAGAAACGGAGAAGAATGCCAAGCGCGTAGGCGAGTTAGCCAACGCGCTTTTTGCAGAGTTGGACACGTTCATCTCCTCTCTTTCATTGACGTAGCGCGAGGGCCTGTCCCTCGCGTTCCTTCTCATCGTTCATGCCGCCTCTCTTTAATGGCCCACGTCGTCTCTATCAGGACTCGCGCTCCACTGGTAGATCTGCCCATCAGCGTCCACATAGAATTTGATAGTCCGTTGCATCCCACTCAGCAGTTGCGCTTCACCCGGCACCAACGAGTATCTCCGTTTGCTGAAGTCTCTTTGCACCGGCCGCAGCAGCTGCCAGACGTAAATCCGGCCGCTAGTGCGGTTCTCAATTACCTGTTGCGGCTGTCCCCATTTCTGGATTACCTCTGAAATGTGCTTTCCCTTCCACGCATCCACCGCGCGTCGCTGTGATGGCTGCTCTTGCGTCGCCGTGTGTGGCGCACAACTTGTCAAGAGAATACACGCTATGATTGTAAGAATGCCTAAGATTTTCATGGGTAAAATTCCTTAGGTTTGTGGCGAATAGGGATGCCCGGTACAAGTGTAAAGTCGGCTCTGTCTAAAAGGGGCCTGGCGAGGGACAGACCCTCGCTCTACAGTTCAAGAGAAATGCACGGCACAGCGAGGGACAGGCCCTCGCCCTACGGTTCAAGAGAAATGGTAGGAGAGACCTCCCGGTCTCGATGCCCTACATTTGCAGGCCCTCGCACTACGGTAAATTGCGGGTAAATTGCGGCGGGATTCGCGCCGCACCTCAAACTACGCGCGTTACATACACATAATACGCGCCGATTGCTAATTCGCCTGCCTCATCGGAAAACACGGTGTGGAGGCGCGTCTCGCCGGCTTGCAAGTCAAACGTGAACGTCACACCTGTTGCATCGGGTGCGATTTCTTGCGTCGCGTCCTGTTCGCCGATGCGGATGTGTGCAGTCTTCAAATCTAAGGCGCGCCCGCCGTGATAAAGCCCGAGCTGCTCACTAGGGATTCCCTCCGTTATCGCTCTACCTTCCTCGTGAGGCCAGCGGCAGAGCTCAAACCGATACGTCCCGGCTTCCGAGATGTCCACAGCCCAATAGCCGTTGCATTCCATGCCGCGGCGAATCATCCCCTGACTCCACGCGTGCGCTTCGCCGTGCCAATCGTGCGTTGTTAAACAGGCAACCTGCTCATGCTGCGTGCCGACAACAATCGGGCATTCTTCATCAAACCGTTCGGAGACTAAGTCCCACCACGCTTCATACTCCTCGCGCAACTCGGCGACTACCTCCGGATGCGCCTCGGCGATGTCGTGCTGTTGCCCCGGGTCGGCTTGGATATCGTAAAGTTCGGTGCCGTTGACGAGCCGCCACCGCTGCGACATCGTCGCGCTGTCTTTCCACTTAATCGGGTTCTCAACGCGCTGCGAATCGGTGACGATAACGCGTTCTTGCCAATCCTCTTTCTCGTTCCGCAAAAGCGGCGCGATGCTGGTGCCGTGGAACTCCGCGCTTGAAGAGACTTCCAATTCACATAGCTCGATGAGCGTCGGCAAGATATCAATGTTAGCGGTGAGTTCGTCAACATCTCGTCCTTCCGTGAAACCGCCGGCGGGCCAATGTAGGAAGAGCGGCACGCGATGCCCACCTTCATAAGGCGAGCCCTTTTTCCCGCGCATGCCAGCGTTATAGCCAGCTTGCACAAACCCCTGCCTATCTATATCGCACCCCGCGGCGGAGCCGTTATCTGTCATGAAGATGAGAATCGTGTTCTCCTGCAGTCCCAAGACTCGGAGATGGTGCCGCAGCCGCGCCATATTGTCATCTATATTGGAAATCATCCCGTAGAAATTAGCTCGCTCCGCTGGCAGTCCCTTCCGACGATACACCTCGCTGTAGGCATCGGGAACGCGAAACGGCCCATGAGGCGCGTTCGTCGGCACATAACAGAAAAATGGACGTTCTCGGTTGCGTTCAATAAACGCCATCGCCTCCTGAAACCAGACATCGGTGCAGTAGCCGTCATAAGGCTGTTCCGAACCGTTTCTAAAGTAGGTATCGTCAAAATAGTCGTTACCCCAGTAATCCGGCGTTTGACTGATACCGCCGCCGCCGTGGTAGAGGGCTTCTTCAAACCCTCTGTCGTGTGGCCGGAACGGATAATTATCGCCGAGGTGCCATTTGCCGAACATGCCGGTTTTATAGCCATTGCGCCGGAAGATATCTGCCATCGTGACTTCATCGCTGCGGAGGAGCGAGCGGCCGCCGATGGTATGCCACACGCCGGCGGAGTTGCAGTAATGCCCAGTCATGATGCCGGCGCGCGTTGGGGAACAGGTAGGGCCGACGTGTAGATTCTGCAGCCTCACGCTATTTTCAGCGAGCGCGTCCAGATTCGGTGTCTGAATAACGGGGTTTCCGGTGCATCCCAAGTCGCCGTAACCCTGGTCATCGGTAATCACGAAGACAAGGTTTGGTGCTGTCTGATGTGCCACGATAATGCCTCCTATTGACGTGCAGTAAATTACCAGTGAGTTCGGGGAAACCGCGAGTTACCGTAGGGCGAGGGCCTGTCCCTCGCCATGCTAGGTGCCGCGAGTCCCCGTAGAGCGAAGACTTGGGCCTCGCTATGCTACTTACTGCAACGCCGCTTTAATCCTGTCCAACCCTCGATGGATTTCCGTCAACGACGTAGCGAAAGAGAGGCGGAGGTGATTGTCCGCGCCGAATCCATCGCCCGGCACAACACCAACGCCAGCCGAATTGAGCAGATAATCGGTGATGTCCATCGAACCTCCGATCTTTTTGCTGTCAAGCGTGCGTCCATAGTGCCCCGAAAAATCGGGGAAGATATAGAACGCGCCCTGCGGTTTGACGTAACTCACGCCGTCAATCTCATCAAAACGTTGACAGATGACATTTCGGCGTTCCTCAAACGCCTGCCGCATCTCTTCCACGGCATCTTGAGGTTGCGTCAATGCGGCGACAGCGGCTTTCTGCGCGATAGAAGTCGGATTAGAGGTGCTGTGCGATTGTATGCGTGACATCGCCTGAATCGCATCCTCGGGTCCGGCGGTATACCCGATGCGCCATCCTGTCATCGAGTAGGCTTTGGACACGCCGTTGACGACGAACGTTATTGCCTTCGTCTCCTCGTTGAAGGATGCGGGGCTCACGTGCGTTGCGCCATCGTAAAGCAACGCCTCGTAAATCTCATCGGAGATGAGGTAGAGTTGGTTTTTGACGACGATTTCGGCAATCTGCTTGAGCGTCTCCACATCGTAAGTGGTGCCGGTAGGATTGCTTGGGCTGTTAATCAGCACCGCTTTTGTCTTGGGACTGATTGCCGCTTCAATCTGTTCCGGTGTCATGCAGAAGTTCTGCGCGGGCGTGGTATCAATCACGCGCGGGATAGCCCCGGCGAGTTTAACCTGTTCGGGATAACTCACCCAATACGGCGCGGCGAAGATGACTTCGTCGCCCGGGTCGCAGATGGCTTGCAGGATGTTATAGATGGTATGCTTCGCGCCACAAGAGACGATTACCTGCGAGGGGGCATAGTCTAAGCCGTTGTCCCGTTTGTATTTCGCGGTGACAGCCTCTCGGAGTTCGGGTGTGCCGGGGACAGGCGTGTATTTGGTTAGTCCTGCGTCAAGCGCGTCGATAGCGGCGGCTTTAATATAGTCAGGTGTGTCAAAATCGGGTTCGCCTGCGCCGAATTTGACGACATCGATGCCGTCGGCTATCATGGCGTTAATTTTCGCGGTAATCGCCAACGTGGACGAGGGTGTCACGTTTTGGCTTCGTTGTGATAATGCTATCATGAATTCTCCTTTTTTGTTGTTCGCAAGGCGTTCGATAACGGTTGTCTGTACGATGACATCCTTCTCCGTATATCCGTCATTGACGTTGTCAATGACTACGTTTTTGATGCTGACGTTGTCAATGACTACGCTTTTGATGCTATTGAAAATAGTGTTTTGAGTTGGTTGATGAGGCCCGCTCCAACAGACACCAACTCTGAATAGAAAAAAGTGGGCAGATTTTGTGCAGCTAACCGGTTTACGAGACAGAGATTTTCAGATACAAATCTCCCTGTCCACCACCAACTGTCGGGTATCCTTGTCCTCGAATCCGCAAGGTTTGCCCATCTTTAGCGCCGGCAGGAACTTTAACAGTCAACTGCTTTCCGCCAACGAACATTACTGCGCGCCCTCCCTGTTTCGCGCATGCAGAACTAATCGTCAGCGTTTTGTAGGCATCGCCATCGCGAGTTCCCTTGTCCGGGATAACGTCGTCCTCAAGCAGGTTCTTGAGCCACTTTAGGGCATCCGATGCCTTCACGCCAAAAACTTTTTCAAGTTCGGATTTCGCGGCTTCTAACTGCTCAGTCTGCTGTTTAAGCCGTTCTAGCACGGAGGGCTGTTTCTTCCACTCAGCACCGCGTTCCAACTCGGATTTCTGCTGGTTTAGCAAGTTAATCCTTTGTTGAAGTTGTTCAAGAGCCGATTGGCGTTTTTGCTCCGCAAAAACAGCCGTATCAAAGCGAGCACGAGGAACCTCTTGGAACTGGTTGCGCCCCAGATTTTCGTGAAAAGTCCACAAATCGGGTTTCGTGCTATTGGCAAAGATACCGAATGGCGCATGAGTTGTGCCGAGGTAGGACTGCAACTGCGTAATCCCGTTACCTATGAACCCATTTCGTTTGCACACTGCGACAGCGGCAAGGTTTCCGTCACCGTCACAAAGCACAACGTCGGCGTTGGAGGTGCTTGCCCCGATGCGAATCGGATATTGCCGCTTAACAGAAAACGGAGATGGAAACAAACCAGATAGATAACGCGCGACTGCCTTTTCCACTTCACTTTGAGACTCTACACGCTCCTGTTGCGGAGATGTCGAAGGGTGCTGAATAGATATTTTAACGTATAAATCACCCGGCTCTCCTCCGCCGATGGAGTAACCGCGGCCCTTCAGTCGCAAGGTTTGTCCATCTTTAATGCCAGCCGGAATCGTCAAGTGCAAGTCCTTTCCGTTGACATTTATCTGTCTGACACAACCGCGAGTTGCAGCTGTTGAGGAAATGGTTATCTTTGCGTGAACGTTATTTGCTGTAAAATTCATCAGGGCTTCTCAAACTCCTTGAGCAAACGCCGCTGTCTCCGCGACAGCGAGCTCGCCTTTGCGTCCTTCGGTACCCGATGGAAAACACCAACGAATACAAATGCTCGCCAACTGCATGAAACTATGCCCCCGGCGGCAGTCGGAATTATGTTGCGGCATCCCGATTTTCTGAAGGCTCGGTGCCGTTGCCATTCGCCGCTAACGTCTGCGCGAACGCCTCAAGACTTTGTGCCTGAAACGCTTCACGGCGCAACTCTTTTAGACGCTGCAATTCTTCAATCGCTTCAAGCGTTGGCTGCAAGGTTGTCCCAATGCCGGCATCGAACCGAACATCTAGGGTTTCAAGAATGCCTTCGATGATGCTCTCTCGCGCACCCTGCTCAATGCCTTGCTCGATGCCTTGTTGTAAGAAGTGTTGCACAACAGAAGATTCGTACATCGTTGCCTCCGATATAAATTGGTGAATAGTGTCCCAATCGAATTTTAAGCCGCTCAAGACACCCATACATCCCAGATAATCTGCACTCTCGGATGCATCCTGGGGCACAGCTTCGGCGGCTGCAACACATCGGCTGAGCCAAGCCTCACCGTCCACTCCCGCAGGCGGCTTCATCAACGGCGCAAACGGAATTACCCCTTTCAGGCTTGCATCCAAAACCGCTTGCCCCTCTAACTCGCACAAGCGGATAACCTTGTAGCGGATGAGGATTTCATACCCAAACCGGGTTTGCTTGTATTCACCCGGGTCGTTGAGTCCTGCCTTCTCGTGCAGGTAAATGACATGCGAACATACCTCCTTCTGAAACCTTTCCAACCCGCGTCCCGCATAGCCAGCAACGCGATACGGCATCGGAATCTTCGTGCTGTCGTGCGTCTGAATTTCCAGATGCACGATGATTTCCTCACCGTCCACTTCCGCCTCGATGAAACTGTCGGCGCGATTGGATTTGACGGTAAGTTGCTCGGTTTCAATCACCTTAATGAACTTTGCATTCGGGATACCGAGGGCAAAGCGGAGCCAGTCCTCTGGATTTTTCTGAATCACCTCCTTTGATACAATGTCATATCGCCCAGCAGGTAATTCAGGGTTCTTCGGTTTTTGGGTTGCCATAGTCTATGTTTTTCGCGCTAGTATCGGCACCTCGCCAGAGTATTCTATCCATCAAAATAGTCCATTGAGGCTTTCACCGGTTCTCTGTTCGCCATCAATAAGTTAATTATAACAAAAAATGGAACTTCATGCAAGAAAAAATCAAAATTAATGAAGTTTTTCCCGCACACCGGATTTTAATTGAAAATATCACACTTTTATGATACACTATTTCTGTGACATTTACAAGGAGAAGCCATGCAACAACTTTACGATACCCGAGCACCCAACCCGCCTTCACGTGCTATCCTCGTCGGCGTGAAACTCCGAGATGCCTCGATGCACGAAACAGAGGAGTCTTTGCAGGAACTGCGACAACTCACTGAAACGGCAGGCATCAAAGCCGTGTGTGAGACGATTCAACCGCGCAATGTGCCAAATCCAACCTATTTTATCGGCGAAGGTAAAGTCGAGGAACTAAAGACGCTCACCGCAGAACTCGAAGCGGACGCGGTTATCTTTGACGAAGAATTGTCACCGGCGCAAACGCGAAATATCGAACAAGCACTCGATGTTGCTACTGTTGATAGAACCGGGCTTATCCTCCAGGTCTTCGCCCAACGCGCCTCGACTAAGTCGGCACGCTTGCAGGTAGCCTTAGCGCAACTGGAATACGCGCTCCCACGCTTGACACGGATGTGGACGCACCTCTCGCGACTCGCGACCGGGGCTGGAGGCGGCGGCGGTTACCTCCGTGGGCCGGGTGAAACGCAACTTGAGATGGACAGACGTTGGATTCGCCGACACATCTCGCAAGTCAAAAAAGCATTAGACACGGTGGAAAAGCGGCGGCATGTTCAGCGACGCAACCGCGCGGAAAAAATTAATGTCTCCCTCGTCGGCTATACGAACGCAGGGAAATCAACGCTCTTTAACGCGCTCACCGGTGAAAGCGTCCTCGCTGAAAACCAGTTGTTCGCGACGTTGGACTCTACCACGCGGAAACTGAGTCTGCCACACAATCAGCAGATACTGCTGAGCGATACCGTCGGATTCATTAAGAAGCTGCCGCATCAACTCGTCGCCGCGTTTAAGGCGACGTTAGAAGAGGTAGCGGAGGCAGATCTGTTGCTCCACGTCGTTGATGTCAGCCATCCGGAGGCGGAGGCACAAATTGACGCAGTCAACGAAGTTCTCGCCGAATTGGATGCCACCGACATCCCGATGCTGATGGCTTTTAACAAGTGCGACCGGCTTGAAACGGAAGATGCACACCCCATCCTGCGGAGCCGCTATCCAGAAGCACTACCTATCTCTGCACAACGCGGGGACGGCCTTGAAACGTTGAGAGAAGCATTGGCGCAACGTTTTGTCAATCGCGGTGCCACGGTAGAACTCAGCATCCCCTATACAGCGGGAAAAACCTTGGATCTACTCTATAAACACGGCACGGTGCTTGATACCGTCTATGGCGCGGAGGCTGTCCGCGTGAACGCGCGCGTGCCGAGTCGCTATCTCAAAACGTTTAAGCCATTTCTAGTTCCTGCAGACGAAGCGGAGACTTACTAGAATCAGCCCCGTAGGTGCGGTTTGAAACCGCGCCACTTGCGAAATGTGCGCTCTTACAACGCGCGCCTACCAAGGCTTATAGACTTCGGTGTCAACTTATGAGTTGGATAGACAAGATTGACATCGGGCACGACTTGCAAGTCTGTCCCGATTGTCAGCGCGAATATGAGGTGCTGGAGCAGTTTTTAGGCGACACGCAGGATGTCACACCGCGGTGGATTATCGATGCTGTCTTCAACGACGCGTATTACGTCGCCTTGAGGTGTCCACAATGCCTTGAAACTCGGCACCTCTGCATCCAGTCGTTGACAACCGCTCAATTCTATACCGAAAAGGAGAGAAAATGAAGATAGGCGTTACCCAGATTATCCTCGGAAATATGTCGTTGGCAGATACGTTGTCCCTCTGTCAGGATGCCGGCTACGATGCCGTTGAGCTCACCTTCAACGAGAGTAAGGATACCGACATTAACATGAGCGACGCAGAACTCCGCGGCATCGCCGAGACATGCAAAGCCGCCGGTGTGGACATCGGCAGTATTACGGCTGGCTATGCCGACAGGGGCAATCTGCTCAGCCTTGATGCAACCGAACGTGAGAAAGGTGCACGCTCCCTCGCCCGCGGCATTGAAGTGGCAGGTGCGCTCGGTGTCGGCGGCATCTTATTGCACCCGGGGCAACTCACCGTGGCGGGGACTTATCAACAAGTTTGGGATAACCTCGTTGGGATTTTGAAGGAGCTCGCGCCTTCTGCCGAGGCGCATCACGTCGCTGTCGGACTTGAGAACGTCTGGAACAAATTCCTGCTCAGTCCAAAGGAAATGCGGGAGATTGTGGACGAAATCGGTAGCGATTGGGTGGGCACTTATCTGGACACGGCGAACATGATGGCATACGGCTATCCGGAACACTGGATTCGGGAGCTCGGTTCGCGCATCAAACGGGTGCATTTTAAGGATTTCTCCCGCGGCGCGCATCAGTTCGTTAATCTATTAGATGGGGATACGGATTGGCCCGCTGTCATGGAAGCGTTCCGTGCCATCGGTTATGACGGTTACGTCATCCACGAAGTCGGTGGCGACAGAGAAGCACAAATTGATTTGGCGCAACGGATGCGCAAAATCGTGGCGATGTAGCAAAAAACCGCGCACGTCGTAGGGCGAGGGCCTGTCCCTCGTCATGTAAAGTCGCCCTACGCGCGTGCGCAGTCTGGATGCCGGAGGTCGGACTCGAACCGACATGGGCCTAGGGCCCGCTGGATTTTGAGTCCAGTGCGTCTACCGATTTCACCACTCCGGCGGTTTCGCAGGCTAACACGTATATTATACCACATTTTTTGGCAAAAGTCAAGAAAATTTTCACTATCCACGAAAATCATGAATCAACAACGCAAACCTGCCGCTGACAACCTATTTGAACGCATTTTTATCGCGACGCGCGCCTTCCTGGGGCAATTGCTACAAAAGGAGACGTGGCAGGCGTTGTGGCATTGGATGCTTTGGCGCGTTTCGCCGAAACGCCGGCGCATCCATAAATTGACGCGCCAACTCCAGCCGCTTGATGCAAGCGCGCCCGCCGAAATGCACGCCTTGCGAGATGAAGTCTTCGCAAAGAGTTGCCTGGAACTTCAACAACTTGAAGAACAGCAGATTCTGCTAGACATCCTCAACAAGGCTCACCGTCCACTCGGCTTTGAGCAGGTATTTTTGGCGGCCATCTATCCCATTTTCGTCAAACGCGACATGGAAGTCATCCCGCTTTCTACCGAAACAGAACATCGGCTTGATGTCGAAATCGGATACCTCGGACATAACGAGGATTACTTCTTTTGGGTGTTTGAAATCGACAGCACGAAACGTCTCACCCTAGAAACGCCGCTTGACCCGCGGCAGGAGGTGCGCGACGACAAATGCTACGTCGTCTATTCCCTCGGAAGTGTCGGCCTGGTGGAGACAGACTACGCCGCGTATGCGGAGCAGTGGCTGCTTGACGCGCCGCGCTTGGCAACCGCGCTCCCTATCCTCGCCGCCGCGTATGCGGAGCAGTGGCTGCTGAACGCCCGGATTTACCTCGCGCACATCCTCAAAGACCTGGGGAAGCGCAACTACCAAATCACAGCAACGGCAATACCTGATTTTGAACGGGAGCGGTTGTCACTCTTACGCCGTCTCTCCCTGGACCGGCTAAGAAAACGTCAATCTCTGTCCGCACGCCGAACTCGGTAAGGTAGATGCCCGGTTCAATGGAGAAGCAGATGCCGGGAATAAGCACGCGCGCATCGCGCGTCTCCAGATTATCCAAATTCACGCCGTTGCCGTGGATAGCCGTGCCGATGTTGTGCCCGGTGCGGTGAATGAAGAACTCGCCGAAGCCTTTTTCCGTTATATATGCGCGCGTGCAATCATCAACGGCGTAGCCGTAAATCGGTTCGTCTGCCTCCCATTTTTCACGGATGAACGCCACCGCTCTGTCCCGCGCGCCCTTGACAATCTCAAAAATCTCAACGAACCGCTGGGGAACCGTCGTGCCGGCATAGGCCACCCACGTCGTGTCCGCGAAGACTGCATCCGGTGCCTTCTGCTTAGCCCACAAATCGATTAAGATGAAATCGCCTTTTTTGATAGGCTGTGTTTGCGTTGCGGTGGGTGCGTAGTGCGGGTCGCGGCTGTTCGCATTCACGGCGACAATCGGCGGATGGTCTGACGTTAAATCCATCGCTTCAAATCGCTGGAGAATGAACTGCTGAACGTCGTATTCCGTGAGTTCTTTTTCATCGCGGAGCTGCTCCCCAATCCACGTGAACGCCTCGTCCTTCGCCGTTAATACTAATCGCGCCGCTGCTTGGTGTCCATCGGCTTGTTCCTCAGTCAGACGTGCCTCAACGCGCTGTGCCAAATCTGCAGACGTGTGAACCTCAACGCCGAATGAACGAATCCACTCCAACGTGCCGGCATCCACGCGCGAAATGTAGGGAATTGCGGCGTGCGGCGAGTATTCCATCGCGACGTTTCGGACATCGGCGAGCAGAACCGCTATCTGCTCGTTCAGAGCTTGCCATCCTGTATAGTGGGCGATGCTCCCCGGCACATCGGCAAAATTCGATGTTTCGATGGAATGAATGAGCCACTTCGGTTCGCCTTGTGCGGGAATAAGACAGAACCATCGGCGTGTAATATGTGCATCGGTGAGCCCGGCGACATTTTGCGCAATTGGGTTCATTCCTCGGAAATCGTATAAGAGCCATGCTTCAAGTTTTAATTCGGTGAGTGCGGTTTGGATTTCGGTTATTTTCATGATGCTATCCTTGATTTTTGCCGAAAAACGGGTTTATGTCGGTATCCACAAAAACCAACGCTCCTGCTCCTCTGCCCTACGGTTCAATTGCAGAAATTTGAAACGTTGCAATTGATGCCTTTCCACATACGGGATACGCCATGTAAGAACGACTTACGTGGTTGGCTAAAACCCAGTCCGCTGGATTAGAACCGGTTGTAACCTCTTCACTTAAATTGAGTTAGCAACTTTCCTAGTTCGCGGAGAGAATTGTTCCGGCGTAAGGTTTCCCGATCGATAACTACATATTCAGCTATGTCGGGGGCCATCGTTTCGCGATACCGCTGCCGCCTAAGGTTCCTCTGGGGCATGTTTGGATTGAGTCTCCGTAGAATTTTCGCAGAAAACTCCACCAAATATTCCTTGGCACCTCTGCCGCCTATTTCCGTTTCAACGATCTTCTCCGTATTGCCACTCTGACGACTTGCAATCCATCGTGCCAAAGTCCGGTCTGCCGAGACTGTATTCCGACAATTTTCCCGATACTGTGCGCGTTTGCGGGCGAAATAACAGAAAATCCCCAGACAATCAATTAGCAACCATGCTTCAAGTTCCTGAACGGCCTCCGCAAGGAAGACTCTGCCAGCAAAACGACGATTGTTGACAATTCTGGTAACCTGATTGATAAGCGAATTTGGTTCTTGCCGTCGTTGATGTATGGACATTGGGCCATCGCGATCAATGACGAAGATAACACAGACATCCTCTCTGAGATGATTCTGAACTGCCCTCGTCAGCGTATCCCTCTTCGGTATGTCACCTTTGCCAGAGGTTTGGATAGACAGATTCCCGAGATGCAAATGTGTCGCCAATTTACTTGCCAAACATTCAACAACTTTAGCATCATAGTCTGATTCCAAAGTCCAGATTCTTATGCTTGGCATGCTAATTTCCCCATCAACTCTTTTAGAAGCGAACTGTGGAAAATGGCACTGCCGATGCCGAAATCCACAATCCAGCCATCCAAAGAGGCTCGTTTGTGACGAATGTCCTCGAGATTGACAACTTCTGTGCCTCGTCCCGGCTGGTTACGTAGAAGCAAAACACCGAGCCAATCCGATAAACTCTCATCCCTAAAGGTATCTAGAAGCTGAGAACTATGGGTTGTGATAATCACCTGGGTGCGTTCGGCAATTTGCTCAAGCACCTGCGCGATATCCAACAGCGCGCCGGGGTGCAGATTCCGCTCCGGTTCCTCAATGGCGATGAGCGGCGGCAATTTCGGTTGGTTGAGCAAGACATAATACGCAACGAGACGCAGCGTTCCATCAGACGCGCTCGCCAAAGGTATAGGTCTTTCGTGCCCTTCCCAAAGACAGAGTTGGTTCTCTCCATCAATTTCACAAAGATCTATGCTGATATTCGTACTCGCCGCGAGGGAATCACTAACGTCGCAAAACCGCTCTCGTGCATTCTTATACCAGTACGAGAGTAACATAGATAATGTAGAACCATGAATATTAAGTTGTGGAAATTCGCGCAACTCGTCGGATTTATCCGACAAGGCTTTCCCGACTCTAAGAAACGGAGAGCTCATGAGCTCGTCATCGTCGCGCATGAGATTTGGTTGAAAGTCGTAAAAATTCCACCCCTTAATGAATTCTGTCAAGACATTTGTAGCGGGTTTGTCGCCGTAATCGCCGGCTGACCTCAAAGCGAGTTTATCGGACTTGTATCTTGTTTGGTTTTCGCCGTTTTCATCCCAAACATGACCTTGGCCGTTCTGAATTGATATAACCTTTTCACCGTTAACCAATAATTCCTCGGTAGCAAAAGGACTATCAGTTTCCGTGTTAAGCACCAATTGGTACTCAGCAGGCGTTTTGTCCACTTCGGACTGCAATCGGAAAGTGATACGGCTCGCATCCCCTGCCCACAGAGAATTTTGGATTAATTCAACTGGGGGAGGTGCTTCAATACGCATCATCATGTTAAAAAGGCTCAAAGCATTCAAAACATTCGACTTCCCACTCGCATTGGGACCGACCAGCACCGTCAACGGCTTTAGTGGAAGTTCCACATCACGCAAACTCAGGAAGTTCTTGATGTGAACCTTCTCTAAAAATACGTTGCCATCAAACATGGATGTTTACCTCTGATTATTTGTGTTAAATCTTAAGACGCTAACATTTTAGCATAAATCCGATTGTTATGCAAAAGAATTTCGGTGCGAAGTGCAATTGCTCTATCAACGGATAGGGAGTTCGCAGACCTTGCTATCAACATAGGAATTCATCTGAAAATCTCGTTGGGAGTTCGGAAATTGAAATGTTAAGCGACTCCTGGTTAAAAACTTGAAACAGCAACGGCAAACGCTGAATTTTGGCGAAGATCGAGAGCACGTCGGTATCTACAAAAACCAAGGCTACTGTCCCTCCGTTCTTGCATTGGATTTGCGCAGACGTTTAATGAGCTCAACCCCTGCTTTCAATTCTTCTGCCGGACGCACTTCAACGATTTTCCAGAGGCCCCTTTCCGCGAAAACCTCGTCTAACTCAAACCGGTGGATGCCCGCAAGATCAGCGGCCCTTCCGAACGTCACCGCACCTTCTTGATAGAAAAGGATAGCGGCATCGAGTCGCGACGCATTGTCAAGAGACTGACGCAGCAGCTCGTGCTCCATTTCCGGTTCATTTTTAACAGCAGCGAGCACAGCCTCAAAAGCCTTTTTGACTTCGGCCGTTAGCGTATCCGGAACGGTTTTATCTGACAGCACGGGGGCACACTCGGGTTCGGATTCTGCGTGTTCTATCAGGGATTCACGCAGCCGCTTACGTTCCTCTTCAGACAGTTTTTGAATCAGCGGCAACAGTTTGTCAAGTGTTACCGGTTCAGAAATTTGAATCATTGTAATAGACTCCTTTCAGAACAACGCAAATGAGCACGGCACATCAGCGATGATGACACTCCATGTCAGGAGGTTAATCAACTACGCGCAAAATCTGCAATCCGCCCATCAAACACAGACGCGGAAGCACAACCTGTGCAGACTCAGAATCACCGTTGCTAAGTCTTAAAACACTAACATTTTAGCATAAATCCGATTTTTATGCAAAAGACATTTCGGCGCGAAGTGCAATTGCTCTATCAACGGATGGGGAGTTCGCTGACCCCTTTTCCGGTTTGAGCCTTTCAGTCTCAATATCCAATTCCGACACGTCAACTTCACCAGATATGAGTTTCGGAAGCAGGAATTCGCGGGGTTCACAGCACGCCATCCGTCGCACAGGCCGCCGCACGCGCCTTATCGCGATACCCGCTGTCCGCAAGGATGCACCGCACCCCGTTTTTCACGAGACAGGGGCACTGCGTGTCCAACGCCTTGCCTCGTTGACAGTCACCGGCAACACGTCAAATCTCAAAGACGAGCAGGGAGACACGGTATAGCACCGCTGTCTGCCGCGCCGGCGAGGTGAGTTCTGGGTGGCAAAAAAATCTGCTAGCAAAGAAAAAAGCAATGTGATATACTGATGCATGTCAGGAGACTTCATGGGGTGTCTCATAGAATGGATTTGTTCTTCATGCTAGGATACCCCATCTCCTGACATTTTACAACCATTTATGAAACACCCTCGATTAATTAGGTATTTGCAACTTGATAAAAAACTCTTCAGACACATCAGCACGCATCACGGGCCGCTCGCTCATCTTGGGCGTTTTGTTCATCCCTGTCAATGTCTATTGGATGACACTGGTTGAGGTGAAATACTACTCGCTTGACGGTTCGTGCCTGCCGCTTTTTATCCAACCGGTTTTTATCCTGTTCGTCTGTGTTGTCTTCAACTGCGTGCTGAAACGCCTCGCGCCGCGGGCGATGCTCCAGCAAGGCGAATTGTTGGGCATCTACATCATGGTAGCGATTTCGTGCACGTTCGCCGGGCACGATACGATGCAAAATATGTTCGGCAGCATCGCACACCCGTTTCGGTTTGCCACGGACGAGAACGAATGGCAGACGCTGTTTTTCCGTTACCTTCCGAGTTGGCTCACCGTCAGCGATGCGCAAAGTTTGCAAGGGTTTTATGAAGGCGAGGCTTCTTTCTATACACGGCATAACTTTTTGACATGGGTGAAACCGATCGCGTTCTGGGGACTCTTTTTCCTGATTATGATGTTCATGATGCTATGCATCAATACGCTTGTGCGGAAGCGGTGGACAGAACAAGAGAAACTGGCGTATCCGATTATCCAACTCCCGCTCGGGCTGGCGGAAAATGGCGGTATCACGCTGCTAAAAAATCGGATGATGTGGATAGGGTTCAGCATCGCGTTTGTGATTGGTGTGGTTAACGGGATTCACTATCTGTTTCCGCAGTTTCCGGAGATTCCGTATATCAAACGCACCGCTGTTTTCCAAAACATCTTCACCGACAGGCCGTGGAACGTGATTCGCGGCACCCGCATTTCGGTTTATCCATTTGCGGTAGGGTTAGCATTTTTTCTTCCCTTGGATCTTTCGTTTTCGTGCTGGTTCTTTTTCGTTGTGCGGTTGGCGGAATTTGTCATCGGCGCGGCACTCGGCACGCGGTATTTTCCATCGCTCAATGAACAAGCGTATGGCGCGTGGATTGCGCTGTTCGTGCTGGCAGTGTGGGTAACGCGCCGCCACTTGATAGAGGTAATGAAAAAGGCGTTCGGCTTCCGGTCTTCTTTAGACGATTCCGATGAACCGATGCCATATCGCGCCGCACTGCTCGGCATTGTCGGTTCCCTCATTGCACTCGGCATTTTTTGCTCCATGGCCGGGATGGCGTTATGGGTGGCGGGGCTCTTCTTCGGTATTTATTTCCTACTTTCCTTCGCGATTACGCGGGTGCGCGCGGAGCTCGGGACCCCGCACGAAATCTACTACGTCAATCCGCACGACATGCTGGCTACCGTTGGCGGCACTCGGCAATTTGACACCAGTAGTCTCACGCTCATGTCGCTGTTTTACTGGTTCAATAGGGGGTATCGCAATCATCCGATGCCGAATCAAATTGAGGCATTTAAAATCGCCGAATCGACAGGAATGGGCAATCGGCGGCTGTGGGTAGCGATGCTGATTGCCATTATTGTCGGCATTCTCGCGACGTTCTGGGCGAATCTGGATGTCACCTTCCGGAACGGCGCGATTGCGAAGGCAGGCGGCTTCAAAGGCTGGGTAGGCCGTGAATCGTTCAGCCGACTCCAACGCTGGCTGCACAACCCCGCAGAACCAAACTGGACAGGGGTTGGGTTCATGGGGATCGGCGGCTTGCTGACGTTCCTGATGATGTATATGCGGATGCATTTCCTGTGGTGGCCGTTTCATCCCGCCGGCTACGCGCTAGCGATTAGTTTTGCAATGGACTATTTCTGGTTCGCGTTCTTCGTCGCCTGGTTCCTGAAACTCATGATTCTGCGCCACGGCGGACTGAAGTTGCATCGCCGCGTTGCACCCCTGTTTTTAGGGCTGATTTTGGGGGATTATGTCATCGGCAGTATATGGGCGATTATCGGACCGGTGTCCGGTTTGCGCACCTATAAGATTTTTATCTGATGAAAAGCCAACTGCGAGACTACCCCCTCGCGAACGTTCGCATTTCGCTAGGCGACAGGGAGCTCCCACTCACAATTATCGAAGAACCTGACTGGTTCCTCGAACGGCTCAGCCGAGAGGATAACGAAGGCAGACTCTATCTCCCCTATTGGACTTACCTCTGGGAGGCTTCCATCGGTTTGGCGCGCTATATTGAGAAATCCGGCGAAACGCTTACCGGGCAGCGCGCCCTAGAAATCGGGTGTGGCTTTGGGCTCACCGGCATTGTCGCTTGTCAAAATGGCGCGGAAGTCGTCTTCACGGACGCGGAACAGGAAGCACTCCGATTTGCCCGATACAACGCGTTGCAAAACGGCGTTGCAGAACGCGCCGCTTTCGTCCAAATGGATTGGAACTTTCCCTGTCTCCGTGGGCAATATCCTTACATCCTCGCTTCCGATGTCATATATGAAGAACACCATTGGCAACCGATTGTGAAGTTACTCCAAGAACACCTCGCGCCAGAGGGTATTGCGCTTTTCTCTGAGCCGAATCGCACGAATGCTATCAGATTTTTCGATATGGTTTGTGAGAATGGGTTTGTCTATCGAAAATCTGGCTGTCCTGTCAAAGGTGATGGAAAGAAATCCACCGTGTCTATCTATACGGTGCGGCGCGCGAACGCCGAACGAATTGCAAATCCTACCGATTTGCACAAAAAATAGGAAATTTTTGCTGAAAAAGTAGGCAAAATGACGATGCCCGCGGCTTGCCCGCGGGCTTTTCCTTTTAACGGTGCCCTGTGCCGCTTGGCGAAATCCGACCGGGGTGATTTTGAAACGGCTTTGGCATCGTTCTTGCTTATAGTCAATAGAGGATAATGTTTTTGCATAGGTTGGCAAAGAGCTTGCGGCAACCCTGCATGCAATAACGGCGCATGCGGGGTTACGTCAAGCGATGTCATTGTGCCAACCCTACATATCAAACGCTTTGTGCCAATACAAAAAAACGATGAAGGAAGTCGCCGCAGTGCCGAGAATTTTAATCATTGATGACAATCCGGAACGGACGCGTCTGTTGAGCCAGATATTGGAAGCCGTTCCTTACGAGGTGCTTGCTCCGTTGCCGCTAAAGCTGCAGGAAGTTTTGCCCGAGCAGGTAGCGCAGCGGCATCCAGATATTCTTCTGATTGGGGCTGACTTCCCTGGGCAAGCTGTCTTGAAAGGCATGGCGTTCCTCAGCGAGAACTACCCGTGTCCGACGGTGATGTTCTCCGAAGATGCGTGCGCCGAGACGATTCAGTCGGCGACGCGCGCGGGGGTGTCCGCGTATGTTGTCGGAAAACTCACCGAGGCACGGGTACGGACTATTATTGAGGCAGCCGTTGCACGGTTCCGTGAACGCCAAGCATTGCAACGCGAACTTGAGAAGACGAAGGCGAGCCTCGCCGAACGCAAAATCGTTGAACGCGCGAAAGAAGTTGTCGCACAGCAACGTGGCTGTAGCGAGGCGGAAGCGTATCAGGTTTTGCGCAAAATGGCGATGAATCGCAGAAAGCGGCTTGCAGAAGTCGCTCAGGATGTGCTGTCTATAACAGAGGTACTGACGAGTAAACGGTAGAAGGCGCGTGTTCAACGACGAATAGGCGCACTACAAAAATTGATAACGAAGGTATCCAAACCAAAGCCGGTTTGGGCAAGGACAAAGGTGTCCATTGGGCTGAGCACGCTGCTCACCGATGGATGCCTATCTTTTTTTAATTTGCTTAGGAATTTGCTTAAGATTGACAGGGAAGTCCTGCCTAATAGAGGAGATTTCAGCAATGAACGAACTGGAAACAAAAAAGCGGCGGCTCAGCGGAAAATCAGGCGGGCGCAAAAAGACACGAGCCCCCAAGATAACCGCCGCAGAGGCACTCAAACGCGAGAAGAACGGACTCGAAGTGATCGATGACATCCCGAACTACATCCGGAACGGCTGGGAATCAATCCCGCCGGACGAACGCGACCGGCTCAAGTATGTCGGGGTGTTTTATCGGAAGCAAACACCGGGCGCGTTTATGATGCGGCTCCGCATGTCCTGCGGGTTTAGCAACGCCGAACAATTCCGCGTCATCGCCGACATCAGTGAGAAATACGGGCCGGGATTCGTAGATCTCACTACGCGGCAGCAGATTCAACTGCGCGGGTTCGCAATCGGGGATGTGCAACATATCTGGAACCGACTGGAAGAGGTGGGCTTAAACTCGATGCAGACAGGGTTTGACAACATTCGCGGTGTCACGGGATGCCCCGTCGCCGGCCTCACCCCTAATGAGTTGTTCGATGCCTCGCCTGTAGCGAAGCAGTTCACAGACATGTTTGTCGGGAATAAGGCATACACCGATATCCCGCGCAAATTTAACGTCGGCATCACCGGATGCTTGGATAACTGCACGCATGCCGCTTCGCAGGATATCTCACTCACGCCTGCCGTAAAAAGCATTGATGGAGTGGAGACAAAGGGGTTTAACGTCGCTGTCGGCGGCAAGATGGGCTCCGGCGGCTATACCGTCGCAAAGGAACTTGACGTGTTCGTTACGCCAGAGGAAGCAGCAGAATTGTGCGGACACATTACGCTGGTTTTCCGGGACCACGGGCCGCGAACCTCCCGCAATAAATCGCGACTCGCTTTTCTCATCGCAGACTGGGGTGTGGAAAAATTTCGGGAAGAGGTAGAACGCCGACATTGTAACGGGAAGCCGCTCCTGCAAGCCGGGAAAGATATGCGGAAGAAAAAGAAGACGGACCACGGCGGTATCTACGCGCAAAAACAGCCAGACCTGAACTATGTCGGGCTTGTCGTGCCGGTGGGACGCATGACGACAGCGCAACTCGTTGAAACCGCACGCATCGCAGACGCATACGGCAACGGCGATATCCGCCTAACACAGGAACAGAACCTGATTATCCCCAACGTGCCGAGCCTCAAACTGGGGGATTTAACGGCGGAACCACTTCTGCAAGAACTCCGCTATGAGCCTTCGGAGGTGATGCGCGGCATGGTGAGTTGCACCGGTATTGACTACTGTCACTTCTCTTTGATTGAGACGAAGGAGCGGGCGATGGAGGCGATTCGGCATTTGGAAGCGAAACTCGGAAATACGAAACCGCTCACTATCGCCTGGTCTGGGTGCCCCAACGGGTGTGGCAATCACGCCGCCGCCGATATCGGGCTCCTCGGCAAGAAAACCAAAATCAACGGTGTCGTCACCGATGCCGTGGATGTGTTTGTCGGCGGGAAAACGGGACCGAATCCGAAGACTGCCACGAAGTTATTAGAGAACGTGCCTTGCGATGAATTGCCACAGGTCCTGGAGGGACTTATTCCGTATTTATCACGTCGATAAGGAGGAAGAAAGTCCAAAGACTCGTAGCGAGTTTTCGGTGGACCGGAGCATGGCGAGGGACAGGCCCTCGCCCTACGGAAGGAGAGATTCCAAAGGCCCGTAGCGCGGGGGCCTGTCCCCCGCGATCGCTCGATCACCGGAGCGGGGGGGCTGTCGCCCGCGATCGTTGCATGGCGAGGGACAGGCCCTCGCCCTACGGTAAAAGGAGCCGTTCTGGATACCGTAGCGCGGGGGCCCTCGGATGCCATACGCGCATCCGAGCGGGTTTCCCCCGCGATCGTGGCATGGCGAGGGACAGGCCCTCGCCCTACGGTAAAACGAGCCGTTCTGGATACTGTAGCGCGGGGGCCTGTCCCCCGCGATCGTGGCAGCTTTCCAAAGGCTCGTAGCGCGGGGGCCTGTCCCCCGCGATCTCTCGATCACCGTAGCGCGGGGGCCCTCGCCCTACGGAAGATGAAGGCGGTTTCGGAAAAAACCGATTTCCGCCATAAAAAATAAAAAGGAAAAAATAAATGGAAATTAAAAACAAAGCGACTCAGATTAACCTATTCAATTTGAAAACCGTCCAGATGCGCGCCTTTCATACCACGTGGTTCGCATTCTTCCTCGCCTTTTTCGGATGGTTCGGCATTGCCCCGCTAATGGCAATCGTCCGCGAAGACTTGATGTTAACCAAGGCGCAAATCGGCAACACAATTATTGCCTCCGTGGCCATCACGGTAGTGGTGCGAATCTTAATCGGCCCGCTGTGTGACAGGGTAGGTTCGCGGAAGGCGTATACGTGGCTCCTCATCCTCGGTTCAATACCGGTGATGGGCATCGGGCTCGCGCAAAGTTATGAGACATTCCTGCTGTTTCGTTTGGCAATCGGTGCCATCGGCGCGGCGTTCGTTATCACGCAGTATCACACCTCCGTGATGTTTGCACCGAATTGTGTCGGTGCCGCGAATGCAACCACGGCGGGATGGGGGAACCTAGGCGGCGGTGTCACCCAGATGGTAATGCCGCTGCTCTTTACGGCGGTGCTCAGTTTCGGCGTGGATAAGTTCCTCGGATGGCGGCTCGCCATGATTATCCCCGGCGTTGCCCTATTTTTCATGGCGTTCGTTTACTACTTCTGCACGCAAGATGCACCCGATGGAAACTATAAGGAACTTCGCGCCCGCGGCGAAATGGAACCCGCCGAAGGCAAAGGCATGGAATCCTTCATGCTAGCCATTAAGGATTACCGCGTCTGGGCACTCTTTGTCATTTACGCCGCCTGTTTTGGCGTGGAACTCACGATTAACAACGTCGCCGCGCTCTACTATCACGACAAGTTCCAATTAGATGTAAAGACAGCGGGAATCATCGCCGGGCTGTTCGGTTTGATGAACATTTTCGCCCGAACGATGGGTGGTGTTTTTTCCGATTTCTTCGCGAAGAAAATGGGATTGAGGGGGAGAGTGTTGTTTCTATTTTTCGTCCTCCTCGGCGAGGGTATCATGCTGATGCTGTTTTCGCAAATGGCGGTGCTTATCCTCGCTGTCGGCGTGATGATAGTCTTCAGTCTCTTCGTGCAGATGTCCGAAGGCGCGACTTACGGGATTGTCCCGTTCATTAACAAAAAGGCGTTGGGGGCTGTCGCCGGCATCGTCGGTGCCGGTGGCAACGCAGGTGCAGTTGCCGCGGGCTTCCTTTTCCGGGCAGAGAGCATCACGATGCAGCAAGGGCTGCTCTATCTCGGTGCAGCGGTTGCTGTCGCTTCAGTTGCGACAGGACTCGTCCGGTTTTCACCGGCTGTTCAAGCGGCAGAGAAAAAGGCGTTTGATGCGGCACTCGCTGAGAAACAGCGTCTGAAGGCAGAAACTGGCAACGCTGTTGCCTAATCAAAACCGCGGCGGGTAGGCGCGCTTTCAACGCGCGCCTACCCAAACGCAGTGTATGGAGAAAACAGTGAAAACTTCAACAGGAAAAGCCGTGTGTCCCTATTGTGGTGTTGGCTGCGTTATCAGTGCTACGGTGCGCGATAATCAAATTATCAAGATTGCAACGGATGCGGCTCTCGCGCCGAATTACGGCATGCTCTGTCCGAAAGGCGCGCACCTCAAACAAGCGTTTCAGCATCCCGACGGCCGGCTCGCTTATCCGATGATTCGCGACCGGCGCGGCGTGCCCCCGCGCCAGGTTACGTGGGATGAAGCCCTCGCGTTCACAGCAAACCGCTTGCAGGATATTCAATTGGAGCACGGCAAAGATTCGATCGCGTTCTACGGTTCTGGACAGCTGGACACCGAAGCCTCTTATGTTTTCAACAAATTGTTCAAGGGGTTCCTCCGCACCAATAACGTTGACACAAACAGCCGGCTCTGCATGTCTTCGGCAGTGGTAGGTTATATTCAGACGTTCGGTTCGGATGGCCCGCCGACGTGCTACGAGGATATCCAGCACGCCGATGTGTTCCTGATTATCGGCGCGAATATGGCGGCGAATCATCCCGTGCTTTTCCAAATGATTCGGAAGCGGCGCGCGGTGGAATCCAACACGCGGATTATCACCGTCGACCCGAGGCGAACGAAAACGGCAGACTTCTCGGATATTCATGTGCCGCTCGCGCCCGGCAGCGATGTCGCATTCCTGCAACTTATTGCCAAACGGCTCCTCGCGATGGGCCGCGTTAATAGACGCTTTATTCGGCGCGGCACTGAAAACTTCAGCGCATACGAGAGCCATTTACAAAGCCTTGATGAGGAAGCATTGCTGGCGGCTTGCGGGGGTGGTGAGGCTTGGCATCCCGCGCGGATTGACGAAATCGTCGAATACCTCTCCAAGCCGAGTCGGTTGCTCAGTTTCTATTGCCAAGGCACGAACCAAAGCACCAGCGGGGTGGACAAAAACGTCGCGTTGATTAATCTCCATCTGCAATTAGGCGAAGTCGGTATCAAAGGAGCCGGTCCGTTTTCGTTAACGGGACAACCGAATGCGATGGGGGGACGTGAAGTCGGGTATCTGGCGCATCAACTGCCCGGTTATCGCGTCGTCACGAACGATATGCACCGTGCCTATATGGAAGGCGCGTGGCGATTGCCACCGGGTAGCATTGATGCGAAGCCGGGGTTAACTGCCGTGCCGATGTTCGAGGCAGCGGCAAAAGGCGATGTCCGCGCACTCTGGATTGCCTGCACGAATCCCGCTGTCAGCATGCCCGACACGAAGGTTTCGCAAGCCGGGCTCCGACGCGCAGACCTGGTTATTGTGCAGGACTGCTATTACCCCACGGAAACAGCAGAATACGCCGATGTCCTCCTTCCCGCGGCGCAGTGGGGAGAAAAGCGTGGCACGATGACGAATAGCGAACGCCTCGTTGTTCGCAGTGACCGGTTTCTCACACCGCCGGGAGAAGCGAAGCCGGATTGGTGGATATTCGCGCAAGTCGCCAAGGCGATGGGATTCAAGAGAAGTTTTGACTTCCACTCTATGGAAGAAGTCTGGGATGAATATCGCATGCTGACAGCGGGCACCCCGTGCGATCAGGTAGGGATGACGAACGAACGGCTTGCAAAAACCTCTTTGCAATGGCCCTGTCCGCATCCACGGCACCCTGGCACGGCGCGCAGATACACGCGTCGGCGGTTTCTCACGCCTTCCGGCAAGGCGCAGTTTCAAACCCCTGTCTATCGGCCACCGCAAGAGGAACCCGATGCAGATTTTCCCCTCGGTTTGACAACAGGCCGGGTCGCGAGTCAGTGGCATACCCGCACCCGCACCGGCAAGGTGCCACAACTCGTAAAAAAAGATCCGGAACCGTTTGTGGAAATCCATCCTGACGATGCGGATACTTATGAAGTGCAAGATGGGGAGTGGGTTTATCTTGTGAGCCGCCGCGGCCGTTGCTATGCGCGTGCCCGTGTCACGGAGGCGATTCGGCGTGGGTTGCTCTTCACGCCGTTCCATTGGGGTGATTTGTTCCACACCGAGACGAACGCGAATTATGTGACGACTTCGGCGGCGGACCCGGTATCAAAGCAGCCGGAGTTGAAGTTTTGTGCGGTTCGGATTGAGGCGGCATAGTGCCGGTTTTTTCACCGTCGTAAGGACAGCAGCGGCGTGCTGCCCCCGCGAGCGTTAGGGTGCGGGAACGATGGCGCGGGAAACCCGCTCGCATGCGCGTGTGGCATGCGAGGGCCCGCGCCCTACGGTAAGAGGCAGCGATTTGGGTCTAGCGCGGGACAGGCCCGCGCCCTACGAGAACCCCAGCATTGCATCGAGACCAGGAGGTCTCTCCTACCAGGAAAATGCCTTGATCCCGAGGTCCTACTTCCGAATTACCATCTTCTTGGTTGCGATGAAATCCCCCGCCAGCAGCGTGTAGAAATAGACACCGCTTGCAACCAGTTCTCCCCGCGCATTGCAGCCATCCCAATACGCGGCGCGTCCCTTTGTCTGATAGATACCCGCAGACCTCTGGCCTAATGCCAACGTGCGGACTAACCTCCCATCTGCCGAATGAATGGAGACCGCCACCTCAGCAGGTTTTGCTAATTGATAAGGTATCCACGTTTCCGGGTTAAACGGATTCGGATAGTTCGCAAGCAGTGCTGTTTTTTTCGGTGTCAAACGTGCGAGGAGCTGTTCCAACTTCGCGATGCCGCGTTGATAAGTGGGATTGGTAAGGTCGAGTCGTTGCGCCTGCACGAGCCAGGCTTGCACCTCGGTGGCGGTTAGCCGCTGTGCGGCAGGTGCGGCGGGTGCCTCTCCTTCCTCGGCGGCTTCTTCGTTGGCGGCTCCAAGGTCAATTGCATCCGCAACAATCAAGAGATCAGCGATGGTGACAGCACCATCGCCGTTGACATCGGCGGGGTGTGCAGTGCCGGTGTGTCCGAAGTTCAAGGCGACGAGGGCCAAATCAAAGTTGTTGACGATGCCATCGCCGCTTACATCAACGTTAAGTAGCGGTTCCGGTGCAGGCGGCGCGACGATGCCATCGCCGCTTACATCAGCGTTAGGTGGCGGTTCCCATGCGGGCGGCGCAAGTTTCCACAGGAGCACTACGCTACCGGAAAGCGTCGCAAGTGTGCGGCCATCGGAACTGAAGACACCGCTTCCGGCATACCTCGTATCTCCTTGGAGTGTGTTTTCTTCAAGTTGTCCGGTGGCTACATCCCACAAGAAAACGGTTTCGACCTCACTCCATGCGAGGGTGCGGCCATCCGGGCTGAAGACAACGCTACCCCCATGCCCTTGTAGGGTATTTTGGAGTTTTCCGGTAGTGGCATCCCACAGGCGGATTCCATCTCCACCTGATGCGAGGGTGCGGCCATCCGGACTGAAGACAACCCTATAGACACCGCGGCCCAGCCTTTGTAGGGTATTTTGGAGTTTTCCGGTAGTGGCATCCCACAGGCGGATCTCTCTATCTTCACCACCCGATGCGAGGGTGCGGCCATCCGGACTGAAGGCAACGCTCCAGACATCGCCCCTATGTCCTTGGAGGATATTGAGGGGGTGTCCGGTGATTGCATTCCACAGACGAATGATGGTGTCCTTACTTCCTGATGCGAGGGTGCGGCCATCCGGACTGAAGACGA
The DNA here is from genome assembly GCA_965242965.1 of Candidatus Poribacteria bacterium. Classification (GTDB taxonomy): domain Bacteria; phylum Poribacteria; class WGA-4E; order WGA-4E; family WGA-3G; genus AGPOR5. The sequence goes on from OZ251518.1 coordinate 2,382,628, forward strand.
CGCTGATGACTCTATCCGTATGCCCTTGTAGGGTGTTTTGGAGTTTTCCGGTAGTGGCATCCCACACACGGACGGTTTCGTCCCGACTTCCCGATGCGAGGATGCGGCCATCCGGACTGAAGACGACGCTCAAGACATAATCCGTATGTCCTTGTAGGGTATTTTGGAGTTTTCCGGTAGTGGCATCCCACAGACGGATCTCTCCAACGTGACTTCCCGATGCGAGGGTGCGACCATCCGGGCTGAAGACGACGCTGTCGCCTGTGGCCGTATGCCCTTGTAGGATGTTTTTTTCGAGAAGTTTTCCGGTAATGGCATCCCACAGGAGGATTTCTCCATCTCCATCTGATACGAGGGTCCGGCCATCGGGGCTGAAGACGACGCTAGAGACATAGTCCGTATGTCCTTGTAGGGTGTTGAGGAGTTCGCCGGTAGTGGCATCCCACAGGCGGATTCCATCTCCACCGCCCGAACCGCCCGATGCGAGGGTCCGGCCATCGGGGCTGAAGACGACGCTAGAGACATAGTCCGTATGTCCTTGTAGGGTGTTGAGGAGTTCGCCGGTAGTGGCATCCCACAGGCGGATTCCATCTCCACCGCCCGAACCGCCCGATGCGAGGGTCCGGCCATCCGGACTGAAGACAACCCCATAAACATTGCCCCAATGTCCTTGTAGGGTGTTGAGGAGTTCGCCGGTAGTGGCATCCCACAGGCGGAGTTCTCCACCGGCACCACCCGATGCGAGGGTGCGGCCATCCGGACTGAAGACAACCTTAGAGACACCGCCCCTATGCCTTTGTAGGATATTGAGGGGGTGTCCGGTGATTGCATTCCATAGACGAATGATGGTGTCCTCACTCCCCGATGCGAGGGTGCGGCCATCCGGACTGAAGACGACGCTAGAGACATAGTCCGTATGCCCTTGTAGGGTGTTGAGGAGTTTTCCGGTAGTGGCATCCCACAGGCGGATCTCTCCATCTCGACTGCCCGATGCGAGGGTGCGGCCATCCGGACTGAAGACGACGCTAGAGACACTGCCCGTATGCCCGGTGAGCAGTGCCACTTCTTGATAGGTACCCGTATCGTAGAGCCAAATCCCGATGGAACTCGCAACCGCAAGCAGGGTGTCATCGGGAGAATACGCAATATCTGCGATGCCGCCTTTGCCGAGGCGCAGGGTTGCGCCTTCGGGCAATCCCCATCGGGCGGAGTCTTCTTGGGCGGTGGCGGGTATCAGTGCCATCGCGGCGTTTAATAGCAGGGTTAAGGTGAACAACGTTAATTTCTTCATGTGGATTTCTCCGTTTGATATTGAGACCGGGAGGTCTCTCCTACTGATAACATTGAGACTTGAAGGTCTCGTCTATTCTTCCAATCCTAAAGACTTGAGCGAAAACCCACTTTTTTCGTAACGCGAGGGCCTGTCCCCCGCGCTACGGTAACACGAACCGTTTTTTTTCACCGTAGCGCGAGGGCCTGTCCCTCGCGATCTCCAGCGTCAAAAGGTGGTGTTTTAGATCCGACGGACCTGAAGAGACGTTTTTTCCATAGCACGAACGATGGCGCGGGAAACCCGCTCGCCTGCGCGTGTGGCAGGCGAGGGCCCGCGCCCTACGAAAACCCCGGCGTTGCATCGAGACCGGGAGGTCTCTCCTACCGAAGCGCGGCGATCCCTGTTTAGAACCCCAACTGCTTATTCACAACGTTCTCCAACGGCTCACCCTTCAAATACCGCTCAAGGTTATCCAAGAAGAACGAAGTCGCCCGATGCTGACGGTGCTGCGAACCACCTGCCGAATGCGGCGTGATGATCACGTTGTCTAAATCCCATAACGGACTCTCCGCCGAGAGCGGCTCGACCTCGGTGACATCTAACCCCGCGCCGGCGATTTTGCGCGCTTGTAGAATTTCAATCAGATCGGGTTCGTTGACAATCGGGCCGCGGGCGACGTTGATGAAAAACGCTGTCGACTGCATCACGGAGAGATTTGACGCGTTGATTAGCCCGCGCGTCTCCTCAGTCAGCGGACACGCAATCATGACAACCTCAACGCGGCTCATCAGGTTCGAGAGCTGATCGATCGGCATCAGTTCATCGACGTTATCCGGCTTCTCGGTGCGATAAGCATCGACAGCGATGACGTGCATGTCAAACCCTTTCGCGCGCTTCGCCATCTGCATCCCGATGCCGCCCATCCCGACAATGCCGATTTTGAATCCATCAATCTCAATCATCGGGGATTTGCCGCCGCCCCACTGATGCTTATCTTGGTTGCGGACAGCGTCGTGGATGCCGCGCGCCAAACCGAGGAGGAGCGCGAACGCCTGGTCTGCGACATGCGAGCCGTAAAGCCCGGCGGCGTTCGTCAAAATGACATCGCTGTCGCGGAGCGCAGGATACATGTGCCTGTCCATCCCCGCGCTGGAGGCTTGGATCCACTTGATATTCGGCAGGTGCGGGAAAATCTCCTCGCTGCAGAACCCGTAGAATACTTCGGCATCCGTGCCTTCTGCGATGAGTTCTTCGCGGGAGCTCGGCGTAACGAAGGTATGTTCGGTGCCAGTAATCGCCTCCAAACGTTGGAGGAGTTCGCCTTCTAAACGTCCTTGTAATAGAATTTTCATAAATTTTCCTTTCGGTTTCAGTGCGGACAGATATAGACATCTGTCCTTACAGCCCGCTGGGTAGGAGGGACCTCCTGGTCCCGATGTGAAATATCGAGCCGGCGGGTTCTCCTACCGGTTTCTCGTGTTAGAGCCACGGCGGGTTTTCTGGGAGCAACGCCTGAAATGTGCCTAGCAATTCGGCTTCATAGACACCTGCGTATTGTTCGTTAAAGAACCTGTCCATCGCTTCGTCAAGGAAGCGGGCCCAGGATGCATCTTCGGCACCGGGATTCACAGGGAAAAACAGCGCGCCTACATCGCGGGCAGCTTTCAAATCGCCCGGCGAATCTCCGAGCATCAAGACGTGGTTTTCCGGATACCGGTCCTTCGTCGTTATCGTGAGATGTTCGGTTTTGGTGCCCATCTCCTGTCCGGCGATGAGCGCGACGTGCCGTTCGATCTGGTGTTCAGCCCATTCGCGTTTAAGTGCTTCGTCTGGCGTAGCGGAGACGACGATGACATCAGCCTTTCCCTGCAGCCGCTGCAACGTTTCTCGGACACCGGGAAATGGCGGGAGGTTATAGACAATCTCGGCGACGCTTTCGTTCACACCGAGGCTCCACGCCATCACCTGACTGAGTTCCTCGCGTTTCGCGCCGGTAGCGTTGTCAATCGCTTCTTGTAAGGCTGGATTACCGAGTTTGGTTTCGGTTGCAACCCAGTTGCGTAGATGTGGAAGTTCTGGCACGTTCACCCCCATCTTCTGCACAAGCGGCATTTGGCGGAGGAAATCGCACGAGAGCAAGATGGCTTTAAACCGATTCGTGCCGCGCGTCGTAGAGTAGAGGTTGACGAAATCCCACACTTGATGCACCTGCCGCGAGATGGAGGCAAGCCCGAAGTGTTTGACGAGATTGACGCTGAAGCAGTCGTTGTGTTTCACCTCCATGCTGTTGAAAACGCAACCGTCCGAGTCAATGCCGACGAAGAACTCGTGTTGCGGTTGAAAATCGTATAAGGCTTGTTGCGGTTCGTGTGGCATAGAGCCCTCCTGTCCTGATTAATCGATAACGACTTCCGGGCGGCCGTCTAACATCCATTCGGTGTGGAACACCGTCGGTTCGCCGTTTTCGCCGAGGATAGTGTTTCCATCGGCATCAAGTTTATGATAGGTGTGCGCGCCGAAGTAATCGCGCATCGCTTGGATGAGGTTCGCCGAAAGCCGCCCGCTACGATAACTATCGAAATAGGCGAGCGCGGAACTGAACGCCGGCATCGGCACGCCGAGCTGCGTCGCTGTCGCGACGACATGCCGCCACTGCGGTTGCGCCTTCTCAATCACCTCGCGAAAATAGTCGTCAAGCAAGAGATTCGGCAAGGCAGGGTTCCTCTCAAACGCCTCGGCGATGCGGTGCAGGAATTTCGCGCGGATGATACACCCGCCGCGCCAGCCGAGACTGATACTCCCCAGTTCGAGGTTCCAGTCAAATTCCTTGCTTGCTTCTCGCATTAAGGCGAACCCTTGCGCGTAGGAGCAGATCTTCGCGGCGTAAAGCGCGTCGTGAATAGCCGTGAGAAATTCGTCGCGGCTGCCTTCGTAGAGCCCGCTGGGGCCCTTGATAATCTGTGATGCTTCCACCCGTTCGCTTTTGATGGCAGAGATGCATCGCGCGAAAACCGCCTCGGCGATAGTGGGGGCAGAGATGCCTAAGTCAAGCGCGGAGATGCTCGTCCATTTGCCTGTGCCTTTCTGTCCCGCCTGATCGAGAACAACATCGACAAAGGCAGCACCGCCGGCATCAAGTTGCGTAAAGATGTCTGCCGTGATTTCGATTAAGTAAGAATTCAGTTCGCCGCTGTTCCATTCGCTGAACACTTCGTGCATCTCCGCTGCTTCCATGCCGAGGGTGTTTTTCATCAGCGCATAAGCCTCGCAGATGAGTTGCATGTCGCCGTATTCGATGCCGTTATGCACCATCTTGACGTAGTGTCCCGCGCCGTTCGGGCCGATATAAGAACAGCAGGGAGTGCCGTCCACTTGCGCGGCAATCTGGGTGAAAATGGGTTCAACGAGCGCGTAAGCCTCCGGCGAGCCGCCGGGCATCATCGCTGGGCCCTTGAGCGCGCCCTCCTCGCCGCCGGAGATCCCCGTGCCGATGAAGAGGATATCGCGTTCGGCGAGTGCCGCATGCCGACGGATAGTATCCATAAAATTAGAGTTACCGCCATCAATAACCAGATCACCGGTGGAAAGGTGCGGCACTAACTGCGCGATAAATGCATCGACTGGTTCCCCCGCCTTCACCATCAAAATGATTTTCCGCGGTGTCTCCAATTCTTCGATGAGCGCTGGAATGGCGTGCGCGCCGACAATATTTTTCCCCTTCGCCGCGCCTGATATGAAAGCGTCAACGCGTGACACGGTGCGGTTAAAGACGGCGACTTCAAACCCGCGGCTTTCGATGTTCAGCGCGAGGTTTTCGCCCATCACCGCCAATCCGATAAGTCCAATATCTGCTGCCAAATTTGTATTCCTCCGAAATTCGCTCCGGGTAGGTGCGGTTTCAAACCGCGCCTACGGGGTTTCGTTTTGCGTCCGTTCTCTTTCGCTTACACTATAATAAATTGAAAAGGAAATCGTGTCAAGAAAAAAAGAGACGCGTCTGCTATAACTTGGCATAATTTTATTGAGGGTGTTTCATAACTCAAGAAACCGTCCGGTTACCGTAGCGCGGGGGCCTGTCCCCCGCGAGCGTTTCAAAAAATAAATGCCGATTTACCGTAGCGCGAGGGCCTGTCCCTCGCGATCGTTACATGGCGAGGGACAAGCCCTCACCCTACAGTAAATCGGGGCGTTTTTTGTCGACCCGTTCGGGAGCAGGCGCTCCCGAACTACGGTCTTTTACAAGGTCTAGGCATGGCGAGGGACAGGCCCTCGCCCTACGTGAAGGGGCGACGTTTTTTTACCGTAGCGCGAGGCCTGTCCCCCGCGACGTTGAGCGAGTTATGAAACCCCCTCAATTTTATTAAACCTTTTTTTGCAAATTCACGTCAAACCAATAGTGCCTGTTATCGCAACATTTGCCGCCCGGCGCAATCGGCCGGAAAGGAACCCACAATTCGTAGTCTACTCGGTTTAAAAAAATACGTCATTCGTTATAGATACGCCATCTTAGCCAGTTTTATTCTGGTGTTGCTGACGAACGCGCTGATGCTCGTCAGCCCGAAAATTCTCCAGATGGTTTTTGATGAACTGGACCAGGTATTGCGTGATAAAGACAGGACGATATCTTCGGGTCGGCTCGTCTTTTTCGCGATGCTCGTTTTCGGTGTCGCGCTGTTTGCTGGCATCCTGCGGTTCGTGCAGCGGCGCACTATTCAGAGCGTCGCGCGGCAGATGGAATATCACCTCCGTGCGGATTTCTTTATCCACCTGCAAAAACTCTCCGCCGCTTATTACGATAACGTGCGCACTGGAGATTTGATGACGCGCGCCACTAGCGATTTGAACGCCATCCGGATGGTGCTCAGCAGTGCGGTGATGTATACCGCCGATGCGACGGTGTTTTTCGGTTTCGCACTGTTGCTCATGTTGCGGATTGATGCAAGTCTGACGCTCGTCGCGCTGCTGCCCTATCCCGTCCTCGCGATTTTCATTCGCCAGCTCGGAAAGCGGCTGCACGTCCACTACGAAGGCATTCAAGAGGCGTTTTCTGTGCTAAACACGAAGGTGCAGGAGAACCTCTCCGGCGTGCGCGTCGTGAAGGCATATACGCTGGAGCAAAGCGAGGTAGCGCATTTTCAGGAACTCAACGATGAATTTGTCGGACGGAATCACCGGCAAATCCGGCTGATGTCCTTCTTCTTTCCGCTCTTCCGGTTTCTACCCGGCATCGCCACCGTGGTTCTACTCTGGATGGGCGGCCTCCATGTCATCGAAGAAAAAATCACCATTGGTGAGTTTGTGGCGTTCAACGCCTATCTCCTCATGCTCGTGCGCCCGATGATAACACTCGGTTTCATCGTGAATACTTTTGAACGCGGCGCGGCATCTATGGGGAGAATGAACGCAATCCTCAATGAAAAACCTGAGATTTACGATGGCGAAAACGTCAAGTGGCAGATCAAAAGCATTGACGGAGAAATTGAGTTTCGGGAACTGAATTTTGCGTATCCCGATGGACTACCGGTGCTGAAAAATATCAATCTCAAGGTGAAGAGCGGTTCAACACTCGCGATTGTCGGCGGCACGGGTTCCGGGAAATCGACGTTGGTGACGCTGATTTCGCGTATCCGCCAAGCAGAACGCGGGACGGTGTTTATTGATGGCGTTGATATTCAGGATATCCCGCTGAACGTCCTCCGTTCTAACATCGGCGTTGTAGAGCAGGAACCCTTTCTATTTTCAGACTATTTGCGGAATAACATCGCTTACGGGGTGGAGACTGCCAACGATGAGGAGATTCGGGAGGCGGCACGAACCGCCGATCTACTCGCGCAAATTGAGGAGTTCCCGGAAGGATTAGATACGCTTTTAGGCGAACGCGGCGCGACGATTTCAGGCGGACAACGCCAACGGAGTGCCCTCGCCCGGGCCATTCTGATTAAGCCCAAAATACTTATCCTTGACGATGCCTTCGCGAATGTCGACACGCAAACGGAGGACACCATCCTCTCCCGACTCGCGCACATCATGAAAGACCGGACGACTATCCTCATCTCGCATCGCATATCAACAGTGAAAAACGCAGACCGGATTATCGTCCTCAACGATGGAAGCATCGTTGAAACCGGCACGCACGAGCAGTTGCTCGCGCAAAACGGGGTTTATGCCGGCATCTATGAGAAGCAGCTTTTGCAGGAAGAATTAGCGGAATTGTAATTTTCCTCGCGTGCGCGGTTTGTAATCGCGCCTGCCGAACGCCTTGCGAACAACAAAAAAGGAGGAACTGCCCATGTTTGGGATGGGAGGTGACCTGCACGAATATAGCGATGAAGAACAAGAACTCGGAAAAGTCTATGACCGGGTGCTAATGAAACGGCTCCTCGCGTATCTCAAGCCGTATAAATTCCAATTAGTGCTTATCGGTTTTTTCATCCTCGGAAATACGCTGGCGGCCCTCGCCAGGCCGGCTCTGATGCAACTCGCGATTGACGAGAAAATCACCCCCGGCCAACTTGAAGGGTTAAGCACCATCGCGATGTTTGTGGTATTTGCGTTGGTGAGCGAGTTCGTGTTTAGTTATTTTGAGGAGTATCGCACGCAGTTGCTCGGGCAACATGTCATGCGCGACCTGCGGAGAACCCTCTTTACACATCTCCAACGCTTAGATGTGCAGTTTTTCGACAGAAACCCGGTGGGCAGGCTCATGACGCGCGTGATGGGCGATGTGCAAGTGCTGAATGAACTGTTCAGTTCCGGCGTGATTACAGGCTTCGCGAACCTACTCAAAATAGCTGGCATCATGGTGGCGATGCTGCTCTACAATTGGAAATTGGCACTGGCGACGTTTACCGTCATCCCGATTATCTTCGTCGCGACGCTGGTTTACCAGATTTACTCGCGCCGCGCGTTTCGCGAACAACGCAAGCAGTTGGCACGCATCAATGCTTTCTTGCAGGAAAACATCGTCGGCATGACGACGATGAAGTTGTTCGCGCAGGAACGGCGCAGCTATTTACGTTTCAACGAACGCAACCGAAAATACCTCGCCGCGAATCTACGGAGCATCTTCTATTTCTCCATTTTCCATCCGCTAATCGAAGTGATGGGCTCCCTCGCGACAGCGGTGATTATCTGGTATGGCGGCGGACAACTCGTGCAAGATGCGTTGACGTTGGGCGTGCTTGTCGCCTTCATCGGCTATGCTGAACGCCTCTTCTGGCCGATTCGGGAACTGAGCGAGAAATACACCATTTTCCAAAACGCAATGGCATCCTCCGAACGCATCTTCCAACTGCTAGATACGCAGCCAACTATCGCCTCTACTGCGCCGAGGAGCGGGAGCCCCAAAGTCTTGAAAGGCGAGATTGAGTTCCGCAACGTCTGGTTTGCCTATAACGATGACGACTACGTCCTCCGCGATGTCTCCTTCACCGTGAAGCCGGGCGAAAAAGTCGCGCTCGTTGGGCATACCGGTGCAGGAAAGAGTTCAATTATCAACATCCTCAGCCGTTTCTATGAAATCAACAAAGGACAAATTCTGATTGATGGCGTGGATATCCGGGACATGGCTCTGGAAGAACTGCGCGAAGCGATTAGCATCGTGCAACAGAACATCTTCCTCTTTTCGGATTCCATTGAACGGAATATCAGTCTCGGCAAGTCCGCAGTCTCATCCGAGCAGGTGAAGCAAGCCGCCAAAGATGTGCATTTGGATCGGTTTGTTCAGAAAATGCCTGAGATATACGGCACCGTAGTCAAAGAAGATGGCGGTGGGTTATCGGTTGGGCAGAAGCAACTCGTTGCCTTCGCGCGCGCCTTAGCCTCCGACCCGAGTATTCTCGTCTTAGACGAAGCCACTTCTAGCGTTGACACCGAGACAGAGATTTTAATTGAAGATGCGCTGAATCGTTTGATGGAGAATCGGACTTCTGTCGTCATCGCGCATCGGCTCTCCACTATCCAGAATGCGGATAAGATTATTGTGCTGCACCGAGGTGAGATCCGCGAGACAGGCACGCATGCGGCACTTTTGCAACAGCGCGGGATTTATTATCGGTTGTATCAGTTGCAGTATAAGGGACAGGAGGCGTTGCGCGCCCGGTAGGCGCGCCTTCCCGATACACCGCCGTTTTTTCGTAGGGCGAGGGCCTGTCCCTCGCCATGCAACGATCGCAAGGAAACCCGCTCGGATGCGCGTGTGGCATCCGAGGGCCTCCGCACTACGATAACCCCTTCACCCCTGTAGGTCAAGATCGCCTGATCTTGACCCGTTTGTGATCAGGCGATCACAAACTACAGAAGTGGGCCCGATGCCTTCCGGTAGGTGAGACCTCCTGGTCTCGATGCAAGACTGGGGGACTGGAAACATTCTCTTCAGGTCCGTAGGACCTGAAACGCCACCGCTTGCCGATGGACGATCGCGGGGGACAGGCCCCCGCGCTACGTGGATGGACAGGCTGCAGGTTCGCGGGGGACAGCCCCCGCGCTACGGGAATGGACATAAAATTAATGCCACACAATATAAGTCGGCATTTGCAAAACCAACCCAATAAGACTCCACACACATCCAAGCGTATAATCTCCCAAGATCAGCCCGAGGAAAAACGGCACCGCCTGCCGATAGAGTTTCACGCCGCCGATTTTCAGCACGATGGCTTTCGCCAGCCAACTGAGGAAAATCGGGAACCACAAGCCGCCCATCCCCGTGCCGCTGACAAGCACGTAACCACCCGGGTGCAAGGGCCACCACAGAAACCGCATCTTCATCACCATCAGGAATATAGTAAAGAAGAAGCTGCTCCCGATAACGCCGAGTTCTGGCACACTCGTCTCGCGCGGGCTGACAAGCCACGTTTGAAGGCGGTTGAAAGTCTCCCATCCCATATAGACTATCCAGCCGCGCGCCTTGCTTCCCGCGCCCATATCGTAAAGCACATGCAGATACGCCCAAAACGTGATGAGGATGCCGAAGACAATCGCCAAAATCATCCCGATGAGCAGTTGCCGGTATCCGATGCGCGTTCGCTCAGCAAGCCGGAACGCCTCAAGTTCACTCGGTGTCGGATGCGCGCGGAAACAGCGGACAAACGGGTAGAGGAACGTTAACCCCGTCAAATTCGCCGAGCCGAGCCTGCGCGTGCCTAATGCTAATACCATCGTCCTACCCGGGTCAACGAAGATGAGTTGATGCAGCGGCGGACCGATTTCGGCGCGAATCCGCGTGATCCCGATAACTAGCGGAAAGTAGAAAAGGAAAAACAGCCCAATCGCCCAAAATGTCATCCCCATCTGATAACAGAAAAAGAAGAGGCACAGCAGGCCGCCGGTGAAGAGAAGGGCTGCGGTGCGGTAGCGCATGGGTTCGTTTTCGTCCGAGACCGGGTGATCGCGAGGGACAGGCCCTCGCGCTACGGTGTCGGGAAGTGATGGCTCGCGAGGGACAGGCCCTCGCGCTACGGATAGATTGAAAATCTTTCGCAAGATTCTGCCGTAATGCCGTCTGCCAATCCACAGCGGAATGCATCCGAACGCCATCCATGCGCCGGTCTGCTGTTCAAGATGATAGATATTTCGCGCGCCGAGCGCGTCGGTTAAAATCAATTGGACGCGGCTGAGGAGCCAGAAGAACCAGCAGGAAAAGGAGAGATCGAGCGGCGTAAAAAACATTAACCCGATGCTGAACGGATAAAAGGAGATGCGGATAGGCCCCATCGCGCTCCACGGTTTTGAACTGAATTGCCCGATGGTTTTGCCTTTGAGTGGCAAGGCGGGGATGTCTGGAAATAGGTAGTTTAAGCCGTTCAGTAATTCCGCGCCGCCTGCCAGCGCGAAGCCTAACCACATCCACGGCGAACTGAAAAAGCGTTTCGGATTGCTAGTGAGTGCTAACGGCAATTGCACGATGGGATAGTTGAGCCGTTCGTTTTCTGTCCACTGCTTGCGGAGAAAAACCGTGACAGACAGCAGCGTCAGCCAAAGCGCGATGACAAAACCAGACCAGGCGAGGACCGGTGGTATCCACGCGTTGAGCGTCGCAGAACGGTAAAGTGTAGAATCGCCTTCATAGAACCCTGTTAAAATGCGAGGGTCCTTCACCGCAATCCATGTCGGGATGTGATGTCCGAAGAGCGGAATCCATTCGTTTTCGGGGGAGGCGAACTGAAAGGCGTGCGCGAGAACGGGGATAAGATAGCCCATCATCGTGTGCCCGCTAATCGTCGTCAGCATGACTACCATCACGTAGATGGTTTGCAAATCGGCTTGCGACATGGACATGCGCGGCAGAAAACGTGTCAATAGCAGATTAAGCAACACGAGAACAAGGAGCGTAAAAACGGCGTTGAAAAACAGCGAAGCGATCGTCAACTGCGTTGAGTGCCACACCTCTGTCCCCATCAAGCACCAATAACTGTTAAAGGCGACGAGTGCCAACCCAATCAGTAAAATATGCGGTTTGACGCTGTTTCGGTTTCTGTTAGCCATGTTGGCGTGTGTTTCCTCTCGTCTCTGTAGGGCAAGTTCGCCTGAGTTTGAGTGTTCGGAATCAGGCGATCCCGAATTACAATGATTAATCGAAGGTGTTTCATAACTCCGTTATGGATGCCTCTTTAGGTCCTTTAGGACCTGCATGTCTATAGAAAAACAGACATGCCACTGTTTTCAAGGTCCGCTAGGACCTTAATCCAGCGGCAGCGAGGGAAGCAGGCACATTAAGGTCCTACAGACCTTAGGTGCGCTGCGATGCAGGATGCTATAGACATTAAGGTCTTACAGACCTTATTGTTCTCGTAGCGCGGGGGCCTGTCCCCCGCGATCTCTCAACCTTTGCGGAAAACGCCCGCAACCCAGAGACCACGGATGTTTGCTGCTCAGACCGGTGCATGGCGAGGGACAGGCCCTCGCCCTACGGTGAAAGCGGCAATCAAGCTTGGCGAGGGACAGGTTTTCCCACCGCCCTACGTGAAGGGAGGCGTTTTTTTACCGTAGCGCGGTAGCCTACCACCGCGACGTTGAGCGATTCCGAACCACAGTGATTAATACGGTATTATCGGGCCCCGAGGTCTCTCCTACTGATGTGTTGCAGTGCTTTCCGGAGCACTTCTTCGTTGCTATAGTTCAAAGATGCGCGGTTTGCAACTGCGCCTACCGGCATCGCATTTTCTATTTCTTTACACAACAACGGCAATGCCCGCACGACGTTATCCACAATCGTCACACTCGCCTGTTTTGCCGTGCGCGACATCGGGTTCAGATCTACGGTGACGACCTCTTTTCGCATCTTCCGTAGTGCTTCACACCTGTCGCCATCTTCAAGCGGCACGAAAACGACATCCGCCTTGAAAATCCCTTCCGGATGCACAAACTTTCGGTTGGAGTCAATGTAGGAAAGTTGCGCTTCGGTGGTGGGCATCAGCACCTCCGAGGCACCGTGCTTGAGTAGATGCTGTTGGATGGCCATCTCCCGTTCACCGTCGGTGTGAAAAATGTTTACCTCTAAAGGCGCGTTGAGCAATCTTCCGAACGCGATCAGTGCGTCTGGCACTAGTGCTGCCACGTTCCCATTAACAGAAATTACGGGATGTTCCGCCGAGAGGAGCATCGCTGTCGCTGCACGAATTGCCTCAACGGCGAACAGCTGCGTCTTCTCACCGATGAGATAGTCAAACGCCTCGCCGCGTCCGTGCGCGATGAGTCCATGGATAGAGGTAATGCCGCGCTCAACGCCTTCTACGATGGTATCTCGCAGCGTTAACGAGAGGTAGCGCGGGTGTGTTTTTGGAACGTCGCTCAATTTTCGTCACTCCTTGTTTTTTTGCGATGGGTTAACTATACACGGAATTGTTGCGTTTGTCAACGCTTTTTTTAGAACCCGGGGACATTTAGTGTGAAGGAGTTTCATAAATCTGTGTAGGAGAGACCTCCCGGTCTCGATGCAATAGGGCGGCGCGCCTACCGGGGCTGCGGTGACAGAAAGCCTCCTTCATCGTAGGGCGAGGGCCTGTCCCTCGCCATCGTCCTCTTCAGGTCCGTAGGACCTGAATGTCTATAGCAGCCCAAACGCAAAAGGCTCTAAGGTCCTTTAGGTCCTTAATAGGTTTTGCCAGGGCCGCGTGCTTTTTATTAAGGACCTAAAGGACCTTGACAACGTAACGACACGTGTTGCTATAGACATTAAGGACCTAAAGGACCTAAAACGCCCCCGCTTGACGATGACCAACGCGGGGGACAGGCCCCCGCGCTACGGGAAAATTGAGACCAGGAGGTCTCGCCTACCCGAAGAAATCGAGACCAGGAGGTCTCTCCTACAGGAACATCGCTTGCAGCGAGTAACATCAAAAACAGAAAACTAAACGGTTTCTGTGCGCAGCGATATTCATGTTGATATTCTTTGTGTTTTCATGCGATACTGTATTGAACGAAAAAAAGGAGGCAGCAGATGGCACGTCGAAAACGAAAAATGAACAAGGATGTGTATACACATCGCGGGTACCTGCATAACCAGCGCGGTGAATACGACAAAGGTGTCAAGGATTTCCAGAAAGCCCTTGAACTTGACCCGGATTGCGCGGCGGCGCATAACAACCTCGGTGCTACCTACATCCTGCTGGACAGGAAGGACGAAGCCGTTTTCCACTTGCGGCAGGCACTCGCCTTGGATGCGAGTTTAACAGAGGTGCGTATTAACCTCGCCGATGTCTATCTCAAAATGGATAAATACGAGGAGGCGCGCGAGGTCCTCATCCCTGAGATGGCGCAGGGCAAGGAGCCCGAAAGTTATTACTATCTCATCGGTCGCGTTCACTTCGGGCTGTGCGAGTATGAAGCCGCGCTCCAAGCGTGGCTGAAGTCGCGCGAACTGGGGATGACGAAGATTGACCTGAACCTATTCCTGGGGAACGCCTATTTCTACTTGGAAGAGTTGGATAAGGCGTTTCACCATTTCCAGCAATTAACGCGCAATAAACCGGACTTCGCTAGCGGATACTCGGCTATCGCCATGGTCTACATGAAGCGCAAGCAGTTTGACGCGGCGGAGCAATCCCTCGCCGACGCGCTGATGCGAGATCCTTCGGACTGGGGGGCTCTCTACCTAGTAGATCTGCTCGAAAAGGAGCGGAAGGCGTATGCAGCAGCGTCTGCATCGTGATGCGCGCCATTCAAGGAGGCAGCGTCCATGGTTTCGCCAAAAGAGATTCAAGCGGCTTGTGATGACATCGTTCGCGAGTTCGCGCCGCTACAAATTATTCTCTTCGGCTCCTATGCGTATGGCGCGCCGATGGAGGATTCGGATGTCGATCTACTCGTCGTGATGGCTATTCCGGAATCGGAGAGACGCGGAAAGGCTGTGGAGATTCGGCAGCGCATTCCGCGTCGATTCCCTATGGATTTGCTCGTCCGTTCACCGGCAGAGATAGCCTATCGCGTCTCGCACAACGACTGGTTTCTCCGAGAAATCCTTGAGAAGGGGACTGTCCTTTACGATTCGGGTGGTTTTTCCAAGGGCGCGTTGGAAACCGCTTGCGAGCTGCGCGATAAGAAGGCGGCCGACGTGATGAATCCGTTGACATTAGAGTATGTCGAAAAAGCGGAGGAGAATTACGCCAATATCGACTGGCTTCAGCAGGCACCCACGCCGAGGCATAATTCGGTGTGTTTCAACGCGCAGCAATGTATTGAGAAGTATCTGAAGGCGTGGTTGCAGGAGGCGAACCTCCCTGTTCCGCGAACGCATGATCTGGTAGAATTACTTTATCTGATTGTGCCGTTGCGTCCTGCGTGGCGTGCGTGGGATGCGGATTTTTCAGCGTTTGTTAAACATGCGGTGGATTTCCTGTATCCGAGGGAATCAGCCACTGCTGCGGATGCGCGTCATGCCGCAAGAATTGCTGCTGAGGTTCGGCAAGCGGTTCGTGATGGGTTGGGGATTTCTTGAATTTTTGACATCAGCCAATCTCTTCGGGATGCGTGCAGTCTCTGCGTGTCGATTGTATCCGAACTGTGATGATGGATTTCTATATCCGCCTGCAGATCGAGATTAACTGATTTTTTTCGTTGCAATTTATTGCAAATTTAGGTATAATTGGCGTATCAACAAAAATGGGAGGATTAGCATGGCATATAGCAATGTGCCTATCGGAACATCTAACCCCGGATGCATTGTCATCTTAGTCGACCAGTCGTGGTCGATGAGTGAAGGTTGGCAAACGGGCACTAAGGCGGAGATTGCAGCGATCGCCGTTAATCGCGTCATTGAGGAGCTGGTCTTGGCCTGCCGCCGCGGAGACGTGATTAGAGAACGGTGCCATATATCCGTGATTGGTTATGGTGGAGACGTTGAATGTCTCGTAGAAGGGATGATTTCAGAGATGACTTCGGCACTGATTGAAGTCAGGAAGGGCAAAAAGTTGATACCGGATGGCGCGGGCGGTGTCATTGAAATTGACTACGAAATGCCAATTTGGCTGGAACCACGGGCGGATAACGGCACACCGATGCATACCGCTTTTGAGTTCGCCGCCGATGTCGTTGAGCAGTGGTGTGTCAAGTGGCCAAACAGTTTCCCGCCCATTGTTATTAACATTACCGATGGCGCGGCCTCGCATGCCAATTTAACAGTGAATGCCGCGCAACGAGTGATGCATCTCCAGACATCGGATGGGAACGCCTTAGTCTTCAACCTGCATATAGCTAGCAGTGGCAACAGTGCATTTTTGCCGAGTAGCACTGCACAATTTGCGGGTGACTTCTTAGCAGGATTCCTTTTTGAAATTTCTAGCGTTTTGCCGTCCTCTTTACACGCGTCGGCGGAAAAAGAGGGGATTCTATTGGAAGCAGATGCTCGGTGTTTTCTCTATAATGGCAACGAAACCCAAATGATTAAACTTCTGCAATTTGGATCCCTGGATTTACCGCAAGTCCACGTTCTTCCTCAACCTTCGGCTTGATGTGATGATAACTTTAACGACGCGCTCTTTCGTGACTCATAAAAAGGCGGAAAGCCTGGATGATTGTCAAGATGCATCCGCGGTTAATGAAAACACCGCGCGCTACGCCATCGCTGATGGCGCGACCCGGTCATTCTTCCCGAAATGGTGGGCAGAACTCCTCGTAAGACACTTCTGCGAAACCGAAACGCTGTCTTTGGATAAAGCGAATTGGGCAGAATGGTTACACCCTATTCAACACAAATGGTATCAGAAGGTATCAGAAAGGGTAAAATCCCGGAACCTATTTTACCTCACTAATTCCTTCAACGCCAATGACCCGGCCACATCTACTTTTATCGGACTTGAATTCGACAAACTGAAAGCGGCGTGGCAAGCGATGATTATCGGTGACAGTTGTCTTTTTCACTATACGGACACTGAACTAAAAAGTTATCTCATCGATAATTCCGAATTTTTTACGAATCGCCCCGAGGCTCTTGCGAGTTTTGCCGACAAGAACCACTATACCCCTGAATTTATCAGCGGCGGCGTTAAGCCGGGGGACACTTTTATCTTAGCGACAGACGCTTTGGCAAAATGGATCCTGGAACATAAGGAATCGGGGAGATTAGACCAGGCACTTGCCCAACTCAACGCGATAAAAACGGAGGATGCCTTTTCCACGTTCGTTGATGAAGCGCGCAAGGCTGAAGATATTCGTCTCGTTAATGACGACGTAACGCTTATGCTAATTTCGGTTGAAAAATCTCAACGAGAAGTTCCACCGGATCCAGTGTTGCCGCGATTACTTTTTTGGGGGATTCTCGCCACCGGCGCGTTTGGCATTTTCGTTTGGTTTCTCATGCTTCTTTGGAGATTCCTCAAGAGAGATGATTAAAAATTGGAGTGATTCATGTCCTGGCCAAGCCGTGCCGATTACACACAGGCCGTACGCGATTATCCTGATCGCAGCCTGAAAGATACGAAGCTTGAAGGTGGAAAACCTAGGCGGGCGAAAGACAACTTCTTGGCAAGTTACGAAGGCGGGTGGTCCATAGTCTTCCCGATTGAGAAGGCTTCCAAAACTTTCGCGCTGCGATGTTGGATTAAAGATGTTGTTGATGCTGAAATTCGGTATCAAAAAATATCGGCGCATCTAGCTCAGGAGAATTTGCCTTACTTTGTAGACTTTGAATATGTCCCCGAAGGCATTTGGGTGAGGGGCACCAAATATCCCATCACTCGCATGGAATGGGCGAACGGGCTCCCGCTGCGCGCTTTCATTACGCAGAATCTGCAGGAAACCGACGTGTTCAGAACCGTTGCAACCGAATTTCAAAAAATGGTCGCAGCTCTCCATGTTCACGACATCTCGCACGGTGACCTGCAGGATGGCAACATTCTGCTCAACCGAAACGGGACTCAGGTTGACATCAAGTTGATAGACTACGACAGCGTTTTCGTCCCCGCGCTCCGTGGTTCTCCCGATAGCGGCATCGTCGGCCTTCCGGAATATCAACATCCGCGAAGAATCGCAGGCGGCGGACAAACCGGCGAAAAGGTGGACTATTTTTCGGAACTCGTCATCTATCTCTCCTTCCTAAGTCTCGCGGAAAAACCAGAGCTCTGGAATCAGTTTAAGGATAGCACTGGAGACGGCCTCCTCTTTTCAGCCGATGACTTTAAAAATCCCGACACCTCTGGCGTTTTCAGCGAACTTGGAAAGTTGTCGCCCGAGGTGCAGACACTCGCTGCAACGCTGAAGGATTTTTGTGCAGAAACAGCCATCGAACGGCTGGCACCGTTAGAGGATGTCTTGCCAGAACCACCGCATGAGAAATGTTATGAACAGGGAACGACTTACCTGCAGAAGGGACAATACTACGAGGCAGCTGACGAGTTCAGCAAGGCAATCTCCCTCAAACCCGATTTTAAGGAGGCCTATCACGCCCTGGGGTTCACTTACATGATGATAGGGAAATTGGATGAGGCGAAAGAGGAAGCCGAAAACGCACTTGCAATTGATTCAGACTATGAACCTGCGCTCGGACTTTTGGACGCTATTCAACCTCGCCTTGTAACCGTTGATAAAATTCGCACCCTTCGCCGCCAAAACGAAGAGTTGCAAACTCAAATTGACGCACTCCACGCCGAAAATCAGGCGTTGCAAACTCAGAAGATGGATTTGGGAAAGCAACTGAACGACGCGCGGCAAGACTGGCAAACTGAAACATCGGATATTCGCGGCGAAAAACAGGTGTTGCAGAACGAGATTGCTGAACTTCGCACCCAAAACCAAGGGTTGCAAACGGAGAAGGCGGATTTAGGAAAGCAACTGGACGGTGCGCGACAACATTTGGGGACAGAGACTGCTGAACTTTCCAGAGTTCGCAGCGGAAACCAAAAATTGCAAACCGAGGTCGCCGGACTTCGCAACGAAAACCAAGGGTTGCATGCCGAAACTGCTGAGTTTCAGACTCAAAACAGCGCGTTGCAGGAAGAAAAAACGGCTTTACAGCAGCAATTGGCCAGAGCGTTCCGACGTTGGATAACCGTTATTGGGGTATTAAGCGTGATTTGCGTTGCTTGTCTCATCGCGTTCTTCGTCCAATTCAACACCAAGGATGAAGCAGACTCCCAGGTTGGGTTGTTGCAGCAGGAATTGGATGAGAAGGATACCGAAATCCGCGGACTGGAATCTGCCTTGCAGGAATCGGCGCAAAGGGAAGAACAACTTCGCGGCCAAAACCAGAAGTTGAAAAATCAGAACGCGGCGTTGCTGAAGGAACTTGACATGGAGCGACAACAAAACCGGACATTGAGGAATCGAATTGCTGCGTTGCAGAAGGAACTTGACGAGCTGCGACCGGCTAACGGGACTCCACCGCCATCAAATTCCGTTGATGCCAACATGGCACTGATTCCTGCGGGCCGGTTTCAGATGGGAAGCAAGAATGGTGAATTTGACGAAAAGCCGGTGCATACCGTCTACGTTGATGCATTTTATATTGACAAATATGAAGTGACAAACGCGCAATATAAGCAATTCGTTGATGCCAATCCTCAATGGAGGAAGAACCGCATTCCTCGCGCATATCATAACGGCAGTTACCTCAGCGATTGGAATCTGAATGATTATCCCGTCGGAAAAGGCGAGCATCCTGTCACCTATGTGAGTTGGTATGCAGCGATGGCTTACGCGCAATGGGCTGGCAAACGGCTTCCGACAGAAGCAGAATGGGAGAAAGCGGCGCGCGGTGGAGAGGTTGGACAGAGATACCCCTGGGGGAACTCTATTGATTCCGGCAAAGCAAACTACGGAACGAATAGTGGTGGGACCACCCGCGTAGGAAACTATCCTGCGAACAACTATGGTTTATACGACATGACGGGTAACGTGAGGGAGTGGTGCCTTGATGCCTATCAGGGAGGATTCTATAAAAGTTCGCATCGGCGAAATCCGCTCGCCGGCGGCACGCTGACCGAGGTTGTGGAGAATTTCGCCAACCTGAAAGGTTCCCGCGTGTTGCGTGGGGGCTCATGGAGTAGTCCAGCCAGGGGGATGCGTGTCGCCGACCGCCTCGGGTATATGCCAACATACGCGTATCCATACGTCGGTTTCCGATGTGCGAAATCTGTAACCCGCTAACTCTTTACCGTTTTCTGTTTGCAATCCGTTGCAAATATGTGGTATAATATCCTCATGTTACATAAGAAGCAGTCTCCTGACGAATAGGGAAAATTATCATGCAAAACGCCAAAGACGCGGGCGGCACGGTTCGCCTGAAACCCCCAGATGTCCAAATTTCTGTGCAGAATTTTGGGCCGATAACGCATGCGGACATCGATCTGCGTCCGCTGACGGTGTTTGTCGGGGAGAGCAATACCGGCAAGACTTACCTCGCCGCGCTGATTTATGCCCTGCATCAGCATTTTGAGGGATTTTCACGGTTCCCTCGGGCGTATCTGAATTTTGCTGACTTAGACTTTCGTTATCGCTATCCTTTGCGACATCACAATCCGGAAATGCAGTCCGAGTTAGACGAAGAGATGCGAGATATCCTTGAAAAGTTAAACGCGCCTGGGAGGCCGTTCAAGGTATCAGATTTACCACGGCAGTTAAGTGCTGTGTTGCAACGTAGCATTGAAGATGCTGAAAGTCTTGAAGACCAGGTTAAGCGATACTTCGATCTGGAGTCTGTCGCGGAACTAATCAGGTCTACGAGCGATTTCCCGCACAATGAAATGGCGATTACGTTGGAAGTTCGTGAGGACAAGCAGACATGTTGGACCTGTAACATGCGTAACGGTAAGTATGGTACCGCGATAACGGGAGGTGTTGGCAAAAACCTGGTCCTTCTCTCCGCGCAAGAATTAGCAGGTCAAGAAATACTAGATTTCGGAGAATTTGCGAGACTTCTGCCTGTTTCTAGGTGGGAAGCGGATGCGTACTATTTGCCTGCCGCGCGGAGCGGCATCATGCAAAGTCACCGCGTGATTGCGAGATCGCTTGTGAAGAGCGCAACTCGTGTCGGCGTAGACAGGTTTCGCGAGATACCGACGTTTTCGGGGATGATAGCGGATTTCCTTGAGGAGATTATCGGCTACGAAGACCGGAATGGTGATTGGGACGAAATGACAAGCATCGCGAACCTGCTAGAGATGGAAGTGTTACGGGGGAAGATTGAGGTTAAACATGCAGTGGCAGAGGGATATCCGGAATTCCTCTACCGTCCCAAGGATACAGCGCGCCCACTGCGTATGAGTCAATCGTCCTCAATGGTATCGGAACTTGCGCCGTTGGTGCTGTTTTTGCGCGGTATCGTTCGTCCGGGCGATTTGCTCATTATTGAAGAGCCTGAATCCCACTTGCATCCCGGTGCACAAACCGCGATTGCCCTGACCCTTGCGCGTTTGGTTCGAGCAGGGGTGCGGGTGGTTGTGACGACACACAGTAGTTGGTTTCTCCAGCAAATTGCGAATCTCATTCGCGAAGGGGAAGTAAATAGGCTGGCAAACGGTATGCCAGCATCGGCGGACTGGTTCTGGAAAGAAGATGTTGGTGCATGGTGGTTCCACCGTGACAAACCAGTAACGGAAATTCCGTTTGACCTGATTGACGGGATAGAGCCGCGGGATTTCGGGGACGTTGCCGAAATACTCTACAATCGTTCGGTAACCCTCCAAGAGAAGCTCGTGAATAGGACAGGAGAACGACGTGAAATTGAATGACGTTCTTTCGGAAATCCGAACACGAGTGGATAAAGACAGCCTGACAGACTCCTGCAGCGGTGAGGGATGTGACGTGGATATGACGGACATACCCGATGAGCGCGTGATAATCCTCGTGGAACATGAGTTTGAGTTGCGCGAAATGGAGGGTAGACGCTGCGACCGGCTCCTTTTCTTCACTGTTGACAACATCCTCTTCATCGTCCCAATTGAACTCAAAAGTGGGAACATTAGGGCATCAAGAGGAACCAGGCAGTTGCTTGGTGGTGTAAAACTCGCAAATCATTTAGTTCCAGAGGCGAACGATTTTGAAACCATTTGCCTCCCGGTATTGTTCAGTGGCAATGTCATTCATCCTGAACAGCACAAAAGGCTCAATCAACGTAGCGGAACTTTCCGAAACCAGTTTTTCAAGGTTAGAACAGCGCGATGCGGTAAGGAGCGGAGTTTAGCGGATGCTCTGTTCGGCGCGATCCCGAAAACCCCGCAGGAAGTGTTGGAAGAGCGCACGCGTATAAGGGATGTCGTATTGGGTGGACTTTCTAACTAATCAAGGTTCCATTGTGGAATTGAGACGAAAACGGAGAGATTATCATGCAAAACACCAAAAAAACAACGCCCCCGAATATCCACCTCGCGGTGAAGAATTTTGGGCCGATAGGGAGTGCGGACATCGCGCTGCGTCCACTGACGGTGTTTGTCGGGGAGAGCAATACCGGCAAGACTTACCTCGCCGCGCTGATTTATGCCCTGCATCGCACCTTTCAGGTGCCAATGAAACATGGAGACATCGCAGGTGCAAAGTCTAACTTCGGGGATGCGGCGGCGTTTGAAGCCGAACTCAAACGGTGTTTTGACATTGACGCTGTCTCGGCGTTAATCCGCGTGACTGACAAGGCTGCCTGCGATGAAATGCAGGTGAGACTCGCGGTCTGCGCGGATAATCAGACTCGATGCGTCTTTCAGTTGCGCGCCACCAAACGCGGTATCGCTGTAGAGCACTCTATCGATCTGCCGCCGCGGTCAGAGTTGAAAGAGGCTGCGTCACTTAACGAACGGAGCCGTGCTTATTTCTTGCCAGCGGGCCGCCGTGGGCTGCTGCAGGCGCATGAGACAGGGGCCGCTGCTGTCAAGACAAACGGGTTTTCTACCGATTTCCTGCAGCAACTCATCGGTAACCACGAGATAGATAACGGGGGTTCTGCCAAACTGCGCGGCGTTGCCGACTTCCTAAGGGATGAGGTGCTGCGTGGGGAGATAGAAATGGAGCCGTCGGTGCCGGCAGGCTCTCCTGCATTTTTCTACCGTCCGCAGAAAACCTCGCGCGTGCTGCGGTTAAGTCACTCGTCATCGCAAGTCTCTGCACTTGCGCCGTTAGCGTTGTTTGTTCGGGCGGTGCTGCGTCCGGGGGATTTGCTCATTATTGAGGAGCCTGAGTCTCACTTGCATCCAGGTGCACAAACCGCGATTGCCCTGACCCTGGCGCGTTTGGTTCGAGCGGGGGTGCGGGTGATTGTCACGACACATAGCGATTGGTTTCTCCAGCAACTCGGCAATCTCATTCTTGAGGGAGAATTAGAGAAACTGGGTGAACCTTACAGCCAGCACGGAGAGTGGTTGCAGCGTGAAGATATTGGCGCATGGCTGTTCCAAGAACACGGGACGGTGGAAGAAATTCCGTTTGACATCGTTGGCGGCATAGAGCCTCTGGAATATGGTGTCATTGCCGAGGAACTCTACAACCATACGGTGAACCTCCGTAGCCGATACAGAAATGCCACCGGTGAGGAATAGCGGAACATGCGTCAGACGAACACGAATGAGGTTCTTCAGCACATCCGGAGCCGGATAGGCGAAGAAAACCTTATTCAGAGAAATGCGTTCAACAAAGATGGATGTCGGGTGGATTTAACCGGCATCCAACAAGACAGAGTTGTCGTGGATATGGACAAAGTATTCCCCAGTGGACGAGATAGAGTGAAACTGTGTGATTGTGTCCTCTTCTACTTTGATTCTGACGCAAACTTCGTCACGGTTCCAATAGAATGCACAACCGAGAAGAAGGTTGACGTATCAAAGGAATCCGAACAGTTGAAAGCCGGGGCAACCTACGCTGCTGAATTTGCCCCACCAAATGCTAAAAACTGCATCCCGATTCTTGTCTACAGTGGTGGGCTTCACAAAGTAGAAGTTGATGAACTCAGCAGACGGCGTTCCAAGGTCGGCTTCCGTGGGGGAGCCCCTGCCGATATTAGAACGACGAAATGTGGAATCCGCAGGAACATAACGACTGTGTTGTCCAAGGCAGGTAGCCTCTAACCTCTTTCATCTTCGGGTATTGGCTTCGCTGATGTCCTTGAAACACGTGGTTGATTTATGCCCTGCATCGCATTTTTCTACTTTGCCACCGCCTTCGTCACAGTCCCTATGGCGCTCAAAAGTGGTAGGGTCGCTGAAACAAGCCAAAGTGTTGCCTATATCAGATAAGTGAGGGTGTTTCATAAATCCGTTGGCGCGCCCTCCCGGTCTCGATGCAATAGGCAGAAAGCTCCTCCTTCATCGTAGGGCGAGGGCCTGTCCCTCCCCATCGTTCGCGCTACGGAAAAAACGTCTCTTCAGGTCCTTTAGGACCTGAATGTCTATAGTCACGTGAGGCTGCGAAGAACGCTAAGGTCCTTTAGGTCCTTAATAGGTTTTGCCATGTCCGCGTGTGTTTTATTAAGGACCTAAAGGACCTTGACGTGGGAGCGGCACGTGTTGCTATAGACATGTAGGTCCTAAAGGACCTAAGACGGCATCTTGACGATGGCCAACGCGGGGGACAGGCCCCCGCGCTACGGGAACATCAAGACCAGAGGGCTCGCCTACCGGATGCATCGAGACTGGTAGGAGGGACATCCTTGCCCCGATAGGCGCATCAACAAAACGCATCGAGACCAGGAGGTCTCTCCTACGGGAAAATCGCTCGCATCGAGACAGCGCGGGAGTGCCAACGGATTTAGGAAACCCCTTCAGATAAGTGACGCTCAGTTTCGTAAAGAACGCAAAATCAAAACAAAAAAGGAGCAATCCCTTTCATGGCATACCTCAGATGGGGAATAATCGGATGCGGCGATGTCGCCGAGCATAAAGGCGGGCCGCCGCTTTATACCGTTCATGATTCTGAACTCATCGCGGTGATGCGGCGCGACCGGAAGAAAGCCGAAGCGTTCGCCGCCAGACACGGCGCGAAATGGGCTTACGCCGACGTAGACGCACTACTCGCTGACGACGAACTAAACGCTGTTTACATCGCTACGCCGCCGCACCTGCACTGCGAACAGACTCTCCGCGCGGCGCAAGCCGGCAAGCACATCCTTTGCGAAAAACCAATGGCGATGAACGTTGAAGAATGCCAGCGCATGGTGCAAGCGTGTTGGGACGCGGGCGTTACTTTGATGATTGCCTATTATCGCAATTTCTATCCAAACATCGTGAAAATGAAGGCGTTGATAAAAGAGGGGGCTATCGGTGAAGTTGTCCTCGCTCGGGTCAACTGCACCGGATTCTTCAACCCCAGTCGGCACGATTTTGCTAATTGGCGCGTGAACCCCGCAATCAGCGGCGGCGGAGTCCTCATGGACATCGGCAGCCACCGAATCTCGCTGCTTCAATATTTGATGGGCGATGTCGTCTCGGCGCGGGGACATGCGGAACCTGTCTACTTAGACGTTGATATTGACGACTCCGCCGTGTTTACGCTCCGTTTTGCGAGCGGCGCGCACGCTGTCGCGAACATCAATTGGAACATCGGCATCTCGGAAGACGCTGTCGAAATTTACGGCACGGAGGGATGCATCCGTTGTCCGCAACTGAATAACGGTAACG
The DNA here is from genome assembly GCA_965242965.1 of Candidatus Poribacteria bacterium. Taxonomy (GTDB): domain Bacteria; phylum Poribacteria; class WGA-4E; order WGA-4E; family WGA-3G; genus AGPOR5. The sequence continues at coordinate 2,407,927 of OZ251518.1, forward strand.
TGACGCTTGAGCAGGCGGGTAAAGTGTTTGAGATGCATGAACCGCCGTTGCGCTACACGCACACCGGACTAGTGGCGGATTTTGTCACACATCTCAAGACAGGCGCGCCTATCCGCTGCTCAGGCGAAGAAGGGTTGAAAACAAACGCTGTCATTGAGCAGATTTATGCCGAAGGCCCCTCCCGGAGGCGCGGTTTGTAATCCTAACCCTGATACGGAGCGGTATCTCCTTGATTTATCGGACAGATACCCATCGGCGGATTTGGGATTATTCATTGCGCAAGCCGTTTGGATTCCAACGCTAACCACTCCCAATAACCGCGTGGCATCTCCACCGGCGGTGCCAATCCAGCTTCCTCGCGCCAGCGGAGGAGAGGATGCCGCCGGTCTGCCTGCGGCAGCGCAACGCGTTCGCCATAAGCAGCGGATTCAAAGATGCCCATCATTATCTCGATGACATGACGTGCTTCCTTGCCGCTGCACCCGTGCTCGCGCCCGGCATCCAATGCGTTGACATATTCTTCCACGAACCAATAATCGGCTTCGGACGCGCCGCTTTTGGCATCGTAGTGTTCGGGATAGATAAGCTCCAACGCTTCCCACCGGTCATGCGTTCCATCGGGGATATAGTGTGGATGCGGCAACCACCACGCGCCGCCGCTTTTCCAAAACAGCCGCCCTTCACTGCCATAAAGTTCCATAGCATACGCGCCGGTGTCCATCTTGTCAAAGCGATGCTGGAGCAGGGTGCCGGTGACATTGCCGGTATACTGCATCGTCGCGGTGATGTATTCGCCGGCGATGGTGCCCATGCCGCTCGGCGATGGCACAACGTCTTCAGGCGCGATAGGCTTGCCGCCTGTCGTAAGGTGCGCGACAACGCTTTGGCATTGCCGCCCGAAATGCAACATGTTATTGAGGGTGTGCGTGCCGATGTTCATCAAGCCATACCCGCCGTAATAGCCTTTGCCGCTGCCGTAAATATAGCGGAGTTCGCCGATTTTACCAGCCTGAAAGGCGCGCGCAATCGCCTGCATCGACGCGCCGACTCTGCCTTGGTGATGCACGGCTACCTGCACGTCTTTCGCCTCCGCTTTGGCGATAACGGCATCCGCTTGCACCAAATCAATGCACATGGGTTTTTCCACCTCAATGTGGACTCCGTGTTCCAGCACGCGCATGCACAAATCGTAATGGAACTCCGTCCCGGTGGGAATCGCGACGATGTCGGGGGCAGTCTCCCGAATCATCTTATCCAAATCGGTGAACAGCGCGGTGACGTTGACTTCGTCGCCCAACGTATCAAGGCGTTCTTGCACCACATCACAGAGGCTGACAATGTTGGTGCGGGGATGCGCGTGGTAGGCGCGAGCTGCCGCTGTGCCGCGGCCTCTGCATCCCAAAATGGCAATTCGATAGTTTTTCATGGGTTTCTCCTATTCTGCATGTCTATAGTAACCCCGAGATAAGAAACACTAAGGTCTTTTAGGTTCTATAGGCAAATCCTTCCTGGCCCGTAGCGCGGGGGCCTGTCCCCCGCGATCGTTCGACCCGCGCGAAAAACGCACGCCGGCCAAGGCCGTTTTCCCGTTCTGATGGCATGGCGAGGGACAGGCCCTCGCCCTACAGTGACGACGCTATAATCTTGCTAATCTTGGAAATCCTGCAAATCCTGCTCAATCTTGGAAATCCTGCTCAATCTTGGAAATTCTGTTGCTTTAAAACCGATTTTGTGGTATCCTCATAGAAAAAGAGTCGCGACCGGGAGGTCGCGGCGATATGCAAAGGAGAACCCGAATGAACGTTACAGTCAAATACTTCGCTGTCTGCCACGAGATGCTCGACAGAGCCGAGGAGGAAATGCACCTCCCCGAAGATGCTACCGTCAAAACGATTTTGGAACGGCTCGAGGAAGAATGGCCCGAAATCGCTGAGTTTTACGAGGTGATGCAAATGTCTGTCAACTGGGAATATGCCACCGAACATACCGAACTCGCCGATGGCGATGAAGTCGCGCTGATTCCACCAGTCACAGGGGGCAGCGATGTTTAAGATAACCACCGAAGTTATCACCGGCACCGAAGTTCGCGTAGCAGTAGAGGGACCGGATGCCGGCGCAGTCGTGGTATTTCTCGGCACGGTGCGGAATAACACCGATGGCAGACCGGTGACTCGGCTTGAATACGAGGCTTACCCACCGATGGCGGAGAAGAAGATGGCGGAGATCGCGCAAGAAATCGCGCAAAAATGGGGCGATACTCTCCGCACCGCTATGGTGCATCGCATCGGGAAACTGGAAATCGGCGAGGTGAGCGTCGCCGTCGCCATCGCCTCGCCGCACCGAAAAGATGGGTTTGAAGCATGCCAATACGCCATGAATCGCCTCAAGCAGATTGTGCCTATCTGGAAACGCGAAGTCTGGGCTGATGGCGAGGCGGAATGGGTGAAACCGGACGCGGTGTTTTTTGATGGGCGGCCGGCATGAACGGCAGCTGTCCCAGCGATAGCATTACACGCAAAACCTGTCAACAAATCGGCTGAAAATGGAAACGCCTTTGTCAAACTGGTCCAACGCCATCCACTCATCAACGGTGTGCGCTTGTAGAATGCTCCCCGGCCCGATGATGACGATTTCCATGTGTTGCGCGAAGGCGGTTGCATCCGTGCCGTAGGCGACGGTGCGCGGTTCTGTCTCACCGGTAATCTCAAGGGCGGCTTGGATAATCTCGGCATCGGGCTCGGTGCGCACCGGCGGTCCTTCGATTAACATAGCGAAATCTAATCCGTGTTTTTCTGCGGACTCGCGCGCCTTGCCTATCCACGCTTGCGTATCGTGTCCCGGCATCGGCCGGTAGTTGATATTGCACACACTGCGCGGCGCAGTGATGTTCGCCGCACACTCGCCATCGCTGAGCGTGATATTCCAATCCGTAAACGGCGGCGAGAATTCGGCGTTGAAATACCGCGTATCGGTAGTCAACTCGTCATGAATCTCACGCATTTCGGCGAGGAACGGAATCATCTTGAGGTTGGCGTTAACACCCTTGCCGGTACTACTGTGCGCGGCGTATCCGTGCGCCGTGACGGTAAACCGGCAGACACCTTTGTGCCCATACACGGCGTGCAACTCTGTCGGTTCGCCGACAATGCCGTAGCGTGGAAACCCATGCCGTTTGAACATCTCCGATTTTTCGACAACAGCCGTCGCGCCGAGGTAGCCGACTTCTTCATCGGCGGTGATGACGACATACAACGGCGCGGCGAGTTCTGATGCAGTGTATCGGGACGCGACTTCTATCATACAGGCGACGCTCCCTTTCATATCGCAGCTGCCGCGCCCATACATCTTGCCATCAATAACCCGTGCCTCAAACGGATTTTCTGACCAGGCGATGGCAGGCACCGTGTCAATATGCCCTAGCAGTGCTAGCCCGCGTTCGTCTGTGTTCGTTCGTCCCTTGCGCCCAATCAGATTCACCTTCGGCACGCCGCCCGGGTCGGTGTATTCCACCCGTTCCACTTCGCAATCGATGGATTCAAGCGTTTCAGTGAGGTAGTCCATCACTTCAACGTTGCTCCGCGTGCTGACTGTATTGTAACTAATGAGGGTTTTGGTCAGTTCTTTTGCATCCATGCAGTTTATTTTACAAAAAACTGCGAATTTTGTCAAGGATTTTTCGTCTACAGAAGTCCTGCAAAAGAAAGTGACTTGACATTTGCTGCAAATGATGGTATAATTATTGTGAGTCCATAAATCGCTCAGCATCGCGGGGGACAGGCCCCCGCGCTACGATGAAAAATGGGGAATTGTCGGTAGGAGAGACCTCCTGGTCTCGATGCTTCAGTCACTCGCAAACGAGAGCGATGCGCCTATCCTCTAGTGCAGGCGCAACGCCCCTGTAGGTCAAGATCGTCTGAAGCTCTGGCACATTTGCCAAGCGATCTTGACCCGTTCGGGAGCGGGCGCTCCCGAACTACAGAAATGGGCTCAATGCCTTCCGGTAGGAGGGACATCCTTGTCCCGATACGCAGCACATTGAGACCAGGAGGGCACGCCTCCCCGAAGAAATCGAGACCGGGAGGTCTCTCCTACCGGGAAGCCATCGAGATATGAAACACCCTCAATTATTTTGTCATGGAGGAACTTGTCATGAAAGAAATGAGTGGAAAGTGTTATTTGCCCGGCTTCGATCCGGAGACTTACACGGACCCGGTCCTCGAAGAATGCTACCGAATCAAGCGGGAACTCAGCGCGGAACTCCGGAACGTTGAGGACTACTATGAATACGCGGTAGCGCAAAAAGAGAAATGGGAGAAAGCAGGAGTGAAATATCTCCCTCTCCCGCCGCACTTGACCCCGATCCGTCCGGAGAAAGATTAAGTCTCTCCTATCGGAAGAAATCGAGACCAGGAGGTCTCTCCTACGGGGATGTGCATCAAGATTACAGAATAGGCGCAGTTTCACGTAGGGCTTGGGCCCTCGCCTGCCACACGCGCAGGCGAGCGGGTTTCCCTCGCCATGCGTTTGGCTGGCAGACCGCATCACCCCTGTAGTTCAAGATCGCCTGATCTTGACCCGTTCAGGAGCGGGCGCTCCCGAACTACAGAAATGGGCCCGATGCATGCCGGTAGGAGGGACATCCTTGTCCCGATACGAAAAATCGAGACCGGGAGGTCTTTCCTACCCCGAAGCCATCGAGCCCCGAGGTCTCTCCTACCGGGATGTGCATCGAGACCGCGGAATAGGCGCGGTTACAAACCGCGCCTACCGTCACATCTCTTGCAAATTGCCTGCATCAGGACTGATTCCTAAAAATCCACCTGATACAGAAATTTAACATTCCTGCCCGGCTCCGGCATCACCGATTTAATGCGCGAGAGATGGGCGTGATGGATGGTGTCCAAGAGGTTCTCAACTTCAAAGACTACCAAATGTTGCAATTTCCACCACGACAGGCTGAGATACCCCCCTGCATCATAGACGAGATACCCGTCTGTCGGTTCTTCAAATTCACCGAGGCGCGTTTGGCCCGCGGAAAATCGGGTTGTGAAATGAATGTCAACATCCAGCGTTTCACGCGCGAGCAAATCGCCGCTGATGCGGAGTTTCCCGTTGAGCGGAGGCATCCGCTCTAACGGCTGTCCACTCGCAGCAATCGTGCCGTCGACGTAACTCATATCCATCTGCACATTCAGACGCGGTAAGACTTCGGCATCAAGGCGCATTTCCACGCCATCCATGATGACATCATGCCCCATGTATTGGTAAATCCACAGCCATCCAGCTGGGCCGCTCCCCCATTCTTTTTCGCCGGTGTTTGTCGGAATGAGATACCCTTGGATCTGGTTACGGAAAAGCGCGAGATCCAGCTTGAGTCTGTCGGCGGCATACCGTGCGAACACTTCGCTGCCGTATCCGTGCTCCGCGTCAAGTTCCGCATTGCCGACTTCATAAGCATAGACAGCGAGATGCGGGCCATCGGAGAAGAGCTCCTCTATGCCGGGCGCGCGAAACGTCTTCATTAACGTCGCACCGGTGCTGAGCCTATTACTCCAGTGGTAAATCCCCGAAGCCGCGCCGGATACGCCTTGAAAATCACGCCGTTTGACAAGTCCCGCGCGGATAACTGTGCCAGGGTGAAACGGCTCCGCGCGCCTGATGTCATAACGGATAGCACCTTGCAAGGTGAACCGGTCGAAGTTTCGTTGGTTGAGATAGAACCCGGCGAGCGCGAACTCGCGGGTGTGCGGTGTCCAATAAAACCCGCCGGTGGCGTGGTCCCGATATTCTCCCCACACGCCCGCGATGGCACTGTCCATCACATAAGCCATCGCCGAGAAGTTATAGGTAAGCACGCCGAATTCCACACCGAGGGTGCCGTTTGCTTCCAACTCTTGGTGCTGATAACGGGTGTAGGCAGTCTGGAGTTTTATCTTCTTTATCCACGCGGGCGAATAAAAAGAACTCCCCTTACCTGCTGAAGGCGCGGTATCAAAGCGGTATTCCAGTTGTCCTTCATACCGCTGCCTGTCCAACGCGATGTTCACCCCGCTGAGATGCCCCTCCGGCGAACCAGGAATACCGTAATCAGACTGGTAACTGCCCCCCGATATACCGACATTCCCCCACGGCTTCACAAACGATGCCCCGGTCAAAAAATTGAGCGTGGACAGGGACGTGTTCTTTAATGTGCCGAGGGGTGTCTGTGTATCATCGGCGATGCGTCGATTCCATTCAACCGCGCCGACAAAATCGCCGAGCGGTGCGACGAAACCCGCGTTAGCAGTCCTCCCAGAATTGACAGATTCGCTTTGGAAGGTGAGATGCGTATCGGCGCGTTGCGGCACAAAGTCAAGGATGCTGTTGCGTTTGACGTTGACAACCCCACCGAGGGTGCTTGAGCCATAGATGAGCGAGGCAGGGCCGCGCGTAACCTCAACGCGCTCGGCAGAAGTCGGATCGAACGCAACGGCGTGGTCTGCGCTAGAAGCCGATTTGTCGCCGGTGCGCGCACCGTTTTCAAGGATGAGCAGTCTATCGCCGCCCAACCCGCGGATGACTGGACGCGCGACCGCGCGCCCCATCGTCCGTTGCGCAACGCCGACTTCGTCCGCCAGCGTATCCGCTAATGTCATCCCCAGTTGTTTCGGGAGAGATACCTCACTCAATACCAGATCCGTTGTTTTCTCAAATTGCGAGGTATCGCGGCGTGCACCGTAAACCTGCACCTTCTCAAGTTGAAAAGGCACTCGCTGCAACGCAATCTGGATTTCAGGCGTAGACTCCCCGACATCAACTACCTTCTCAAATGCCTGATAGTCATGCAGTGCGAACTGAAGCGTCTGTTGTTCTTCAGGCACTTTGTCAAGTTGGAATCTGCCATCCGCGTCGGTGCGTGTCGTCATCGGCGGACCGCGCCTGCCGGGTGTGACGCTAACGGTAACCCCGGCGAGCGGCCCGCGGCTTCGTTCGTCAAGCACCTGTCCGCGAAGCGTCCACGTTTTCACCTCAATGCCTTGCGCATTCCTGACGTAGCAGAACAGACACACTATCCCCAAGCCGAGCAAAAATCGCCGCCAATGGGGCCAAGCACGAGGCCAAGCACTACGAGGCCAAGAGCCACGGTGCCAAGCGCAAGTGCATACGGAGGCGCGCCGGCAAGGCACGCCTCCAGAAAACGAAAAATAATTTCGCATGATGTGTTCTCCCTATTGCACCGTTATCGGAATCGGGAGAGCGGCGGTGAAGTCCGGATGGTCTCCGTGAATAAGCTGCAGTGTGATGTGCGTCGTCCCGGCTTTCACGCCTACGACTTCAAACACCCACTTTTCTTCATCCTCTTCATGCGCGTCCTCCTCTTCTTCAGCGTGCCCATGCTCGTCTTCCTCGTGTTCTTCTTCCTCGTGTTCTTCAACGTGAAGATGAACCTCGGCGATTGCGGTGTCGTAGCCAGTCAGCCCCAAGGCGAATTCTTCTACTTCGTCGTGGGCATGGCCATGTTCGTCCTCTTCGTGTTCCCCTTCCTCTTCAGGTTGGGGAATGAACCCCACGCCATCGGGATTGAGAAATTGGACATGCACGTCAATTTCCTCACCGACACCGACGGTGATACCGCCTGTCTCGGTGCCTTGGAACTGCCGGTAGATTTCCACGCCGTCCACTTCTAGGAAAAAGCCATCAGCTTCGGCGTGATAAGGCGCGTCTTCTTCGGTTGCCGGTGTGTCAATAATAGGGTTATCGTCTTCGCCGCAGCCGGCAAAAAACAGTGCGGCCGCGAAAGCGACGAACATCAGTGCAACAGAGGCGACAGGAATGTCGCGGCTCAAAAATTTCGTAAACATCGTATCCTCCAAAAAGAGTCATTTTGTCTAATCCGCGCAAACATTTAGCGCGAACATTTAGAATTGTGCCAGCAGTGTTGAAGGCGCGCGAAAGTATACGGCAACGTTACGTCTAGTGCCGTTCTGCCCATTTAGGGCGACATATTACGGACGCGCCGAAAAGCCGGCGGGAGCGCAGAAACGGTGTTTTCCGCGCAAAACAGAAATGAACGTTCGTTAGGAGGATACGGGAGGCCCGCGAATGAGCGTGTGATATGGAAGTTTTAACGTGAGGATGACTGCCTCAGAACACGGCGGTTTCGCGTAAGAAATGGCAGGCGAAACGGGCGCGAAGGCGTAGCTTTCAACATGAACGCGATGCGCTTGGTAAAAGCACGCAGAACACTCGCTTTCCGAGCACTCGCTTTCCGAATCGACATCGTCATGGGAATGCGTCAGTGCGGTAAGACTCAGCACCGTGACATAAACACAGATGCCGAAAAATATGAGAAGATGAGTTAGAATGCTATCGTGTTTCATTATTATTTCGCGCCAACCGAGATGAGCGACTGTCAACTTGCAAAGTATTATACCACATTTTGCGGGTGATGTCAAATTTTTTTTTGATGTTGACATTCGTTCGCATTTTCGTGTATACTTAAATGAGGGTGTTTCGTAAATCGCTCAGCGTCGCGGTGACAGGTCCCCGCGCTATTGCCGGTAGGAGAGACCTCCTGGTCTCGATCTTCCGTAGCGCGGGGGCCTGTCCCCCGCGTTGTCCATCGTCAAGCGGTGGTGTTTTAGGTCCTTTAGGTCCTACATGTCTATAGCAGCACGTGTCGTCCTGTTTTCAAGGTCCTTTAGGTCCTTAATAAAACACGCGCCGCATGGCAAAACCTATTAAGGACCTAAAGGACCTTAGAGTTCTTCGCGAGCACGCGTGCTATAGACATTAAGGTCCTACGGACCTAAGAACCGTTTTTTCATCGTCGTGCGGGGCAGAAATCGAGACCGGGAGGTCTCTCCTACCGGGGAAATGGAATCGCTCGGGGTATCGCGAAACCATTTTGACAACAACGAGTTAGGAAACACTCTCAATTAAATCTAAATAACACAGAAAAGGAGAATCAGTATGACTTTTGACTATCGATTCCGCCTGCGCGGATGTGGCGTGACGTTTGTCTGCATGCTTATCATGCCGGCGTTACTCCTCGGATGCAGAGCGAAGACTAGCATACCGGAAAGTGCGGAGATGTTAACGCTGTCTGCCACCATCACTGAAATCGATGACCACGGTAACGCTGTCACCGACATACTCAGCGAGGCGTTTACCGAACGCGGGTGGCATCTCGGCGATACGCTGGAGGCAACGTTTGCAACCGCTCAGCCAATCCAATTCCAATTCGTTGAAGACTACGGTGATGTCCCGGTTGGCGAATATCTGGGCCGCTTTTCTACGTCCACGGGCCGGTTTAAGATTGCGATTAACCACGGGAGTATCGCTGAAACGTTGCAGTTAAAAAGCGCGAGTCAAGTGACGCTTCGGAAAGTAGAGCTGGCGGTTCCGGTAAAGGACGTGCCATAATGGCGCAAACACAAAAAGAACCTAAAATGCTTTTCACACTGAAACAGGCAAGCGAATGGGCATCGCAACACCTGCGGAAAAACGTCACACCTGCAAACATCACCTATCTCATCCAATACGGACGGATTGAATCTGTGATGCAAAACGGCGTGACGTTGATTCCCAAGGAGAGCCTCGTCGGTTACTACAACGCTTACCTCAAAAGGCGAGAAGCACACTGGAAAGCGGAACTGGGCGAGGACCTGAACTGGGCATTGTCCTTTGAAGAGGTAAAGGAAGCGGAAACCACGAAGCATGTCCACCGCCTGCATCCTTACAAAGGGAAATTCATCCCGCAACTGGTAGAGTATTTTTTGGATACGCACACCGACGAATTTAAGCGGGAGACGTATTTTCAACCGGGCGACATCGTGCTGGACCCGTTTTGTGGGAGTGGGACGACGCTCATCGAAGCGAACGAACGCGGCATGCACGCAATTGGTGTCGATGTCTCGGCATTTAACGCTTTCATCGGAAATGCGAAGGTTGCCACCTACGATTTCGTTCAACTCTGGAATGCCAGCCGCGAAATTACGGCGGAACTCAGACAATTCTACTCGCGCAACGGGGCCATTACGTTTGAAGAGAAACTGGCAGAAGCCCTTGCAGACTTCAACAACCAGTATTTCCCCGCTTCTTTCAAAAGCAAAGTTAGAACCGGGCAGATCGACCAGAAGCGTTACGGTGCCGAGAAAGAAGCCGAATTCTTGAAGACATATCGGCAACTCGTCGCGGATTATGACGTTGATATTCAGATGCCGACTGATTCCGCGAGTTTTATGAAATTGTGGTATCTTCCCGGTGTCCGGGCCGAGGTCGATTTCGTCCACAGATTAATCAACAAAGTGGAAGAGCCCGGCACGCGAAGTGCCCTGATGCTTATCTTAAGTCGGACTATCCGCTCGTGCCGTGCCACGACACACGCCGATTTAGGAACATTGCGCGAACCCGTAACGACAACCTACTACTGCCGGAAACACGGCAAAATTTGTAAACCGCTATTCTCCATCTTGAGGTGGTGGGAGCGATATAGCAAAGATAGCATCCAGCGATGGGTTGAGTTCGGTAGGTTGAGAACGGAGACGTTTCAGCACTGCTTAACCGGTGATGCGCGGACAATTAACATCATCGCGATGCTCCGGCGGGCACATCCACAGCTTGCTGAACTTGTCCAAACGCAGCGTATCAAAGGCATTTTCACGAGTCCGCCTTACGTCGGCTTGATTAACTATCACGAACAACACGCTTACGCCTATGATCTCTTCGGGTTTAAACGGCTTGACGCATTAGAAATCGGACCGCTTTTCAGAGGCAAAGGGCGTGAGGCACGGGCATCCTACATTCACGGCGTGTCGGAAGTCTTGAAAAACTGCAAGCGATTTCTGGCGGCGGACTACGATGTCTTTGTCGTGGCCAACGATAAGTTTAACATGTATCCTACCATCGCGGAAGCGGCGGGAATGCGTATCGTGACGCAGTATAAGCGGCCCGTCTTAAATCGGACAGAGAAAAATCGCGGTTCGGCTTATGCCGAAACGATATTCCATCTCAAAGAGAAGAGGAATTGAAGTGATGCCGTCACCACGCCAGACGATGATTAAAGAGCGGCTTGTGGAGTGTATCCGGACTAAATTCCGCACCTACACGCCTGAAACGAACTATATGCCGTTCCACCACCGCTTGCTCGGCAGAGATAGGATGGCATTATTCTCTTTCATCCATTCCTTGAATACGACATTCGGGGTTTCCATCTATGAGCCAGTCGCCCTTGAATTAGCACGTGAGCGATTTCGGCGCGTGGAAACACAGGTGAAACCTGCCGGGGAAATCAGCACGGAGGCTCACCGGCAAATCCAAACCATCATCGATGGATTGGTGCGCGCAACGCGAGAACCCGATAGAACCGTCGAAACAGAAGAAATTAGAGCGGTTTGTCAAGCAGGCGATTTAAACCGTGTGAAACTGACTCGGGTTGACATCTGGTTAGAAAACCATGAGGGGGAACTGTTTTTAATCGATCTGAAAACAGTCAAACCTAACGTGAAAGGGTTTGAGTCATACAAACGAACCCTCCTAGAGTGGACAGCAGCAGAACTGGCTCGTGCTCCAGAGGCTGCTATCCAAACGCTAATTGGCATTCCCTACAATCCTTATGAACCGGAACCGTATCGTCGATGGACGATGAGAGGACTGTTTGACATGCCGAACGAAATTTTGGTAGCGGAAGAACTCTGGAATTTTATCGGTGGAGAAGGCAGTTACGCAGATTTGCTAGTCGCTTTTGAACTCGCCGGGATGGAACTCCGGTCCGAAATTGACGAGTATTTTGAGAAGTTCCGATAGCCTTTCGCGCCTCAGGATTGGATGTCTATGAAAGTTGACAACACTTTTGACAAAACCGAGTTAAAAAAACGGCTCAACGCCGCATACGCTCTCAACCTGCAAACCCTCACTTTTCTACCGGAAGGCGAAGATAGTTACGGCTATATCGCCACCTCCGAAACAGGGGAACGCTATTTTGCCAAAGCCTCCTCTTCCGTGCCGGAGGCATCTTTGCATATCGCTACGCACTTACGAGAACAGGGCGGCATAGCCGAAGTTGTCGCGCCTTTGAAAACGCAAGCAGGCGCGCTCAGCATCGCATGGCACGATTTTCGCGTCTCTCTATTTCCGTTCATTGCCGGTAAAAGCCGATGGGACTTGTGGAAAATCGGAGAAGATTTCACCGATGCAGCATTGGCGAAGTGCGGCGAATTGCTCGCAAAAATCCACAACTGTCCAGAACCCATCGCGCCGGTGATGGCCACGAAAACCACATATCAATTGCCTCTTCGGCACGAACTTTTCGCCGTTCTCAATGCCGCTGAGAACGGCACGCCGTGTCAAAACCGCTATCAACGCCAACTGCTGGAAGCACTCTCTCTGCACCGCGCAGCTATTCTGCAAACCTTGGAGAGATATGATAACCTCGGACATTCAGCGGAAGCACTGCAAACGCCGTTTGTCATCACACACGGAGATGCGACACCGGGCAATCTCATTCTAGATACCGAAGACCGGATGCACCTGATCGATTGGGACGGTGCATGCCTCGGGCCACCTGAGAAGGACCTGGTTTCTTTCACCGGTGAACAGTTTGAGATAGTTCTGGCGGCATATCTGAAACACCGCTATGCAGCCTTACACGCCGATATTTTCGGTTTCTATATTTACGAATGGACGCTCAACGAAATCCGAGATTACGGCATGAAAATCTTGTTTAAAAACAGCGACGCACAGCAGAATGAATACGACTGGGAAAGCCTGCAAGAATATCTACCGCCAGCCCAGGACGCTATGGAGGTAGGCATAGAGGCTCTTCACAAAATTTTGGGCAGAATTTTGTAGCGGCGATTTCTAGAGTCGCCCTACACGCTATTATTAGGGTGGATTTCTACGTCCATCTACATCCCCGATAAGGGAGGACACCCATGTCTCAAATCAAATCCGTGCTATTGTGGGAAAACCAACGCCGTTATATCCGCGAGGCTATCGATGCCGGCACCCTCAAAGGCGCGATTATCCCTACCGGCAGCACAGAGCAGCACAACGAACACCTCGCGATGTACCACGATACGCAAAGTGCTGTTTACGTTTCCAAATTAGCGGCGGAAAAGTTGTTTCCGCAGGTTATCGTCACGACACCGCTGGCGATTGGCGTATCGGAACACTGGATGGACCACAAGGGCACGCTTACGTTGCGCCCCGAGGTCTTCGGCGAAGTGCTTTACGATGTCGCCGATAGCATCCGCCGACACGGTATCCATAACATCTTGATTGTCAACGGGCACGCCGGTAATACGGCACCCGTGCAGGAACGTTTGGACGGATTCCGCGCCAGACTCGGCATTAACCTCGCGTATCACTCTTATTGGGAGGCATACAGCGAAGAATTGGTGCAGGAACAGATGGAATCCGGGGTCTGCCCTGGGCACGCGGCGGAGTTCGAGACAGCGTTCGCCCTCGCCGCCTTCCCCGAAAACGTGGATTGGAACGGCGTAGACTACAACGGCGCGAAACTCACCATCTCCAATGCCGGGCAAGCGGCAGCAGACAGGGAGTATCATCACCAAGCCAAATTGGCGACTGCCGAAAAGGGCCAAGCAATGCTCGATGTCGCCGTGGCATGGGTTACGGAACGGATGCAGGCGATGTTTTAGGCGCGATGTCCCGCGGTTGCGTTGGAGCGGTAGGCGCGGTTTGAAACCGCGCCTACCGGCTTGGATTTAATGTCCTTCAAGTGCCTTCCGCAACCCATCGCCGTGTTCGCGCCACCAACTATAGAGAATGGAGATATCGGTGCCGATGCAGAAATGCCGCACGCCCATATCTAAATATCGTTTCGCCCCATCGGCACTGCCAATCTCCGCGCGTGGGGGCACACCCATCTTTAGCGAAGTCTCAAAGACTTTGCGTTCCGCCGCTTGGATTTCGGGCGCGCCGCGCTGCCCCGCCATGCCGACGCTCATCGAATAATCCGCGCCGCCCCACTGAATCATGTCAACGCCTTCAACCGCCAGCACCTCTTCGAGATTTTCGACGGTGCCTTTCTTCTCAATCATGATGACGACGACGACATCGCGGAGTGCCTGAATGTAGTCCGGGCTCCCCCCGTATCCCATATAAGAGAATCGACGGGTTGCGACACCATAACTGCCGCCATCTTCGGGTGTATCGGCGCGCGTAATGCGAACGCATTCCTTCACATCCTCAACGTTTTGGCAATCGGCGTAAAGCACACTCTGGAAGCCGGAACCGATAGCGCGTTGCGCGAGGAAGCCGCGCGGCTCCTGGTCTACTTTAATCATCGTTGAGATGTTATGCAGTTCCGCCGCCCGGCACAGATTGTCCAAATCGTGCAGGTCAAACGGGCCATACTCCCCAACGAATTCAACGTAGTCATACATCCCAGTGTGGCCGATTGCCTCCACGATGGAGGGCCACGTCGTGTGGATGTGCGTGCCGACGGTAGGTTTATCGGCGTTCAATAACTCTCGAAAGGTATTTTTTCTCATCAATTTCACCTCGTGCTGTTCGGAAGATTTTTCGCTGAAAACTCAACGTCTCTATATTAGCAGCGTCCCGCACTTTTTTCAACTGAAAAATGGTTGCATCACAAAGCGATGTGTGTTAAAATTATTCACGGCAACGGAGGTATCTCATGGAAAAAAGTTTTCTATTACCCACAAATTTCGGTGACTATCTGACAATTGAAAACGCTGCGCAACGCTTTGAAGAGGCGACAGACGTGGCATTGAAAGTTTCCAATGCAGGTGTAAGACTGTATGCCACCATGGATCACGCTGCGATTTTCTGTGACCCGCCGCATCTCGTCGCTGGCGGTTTGAAACAGGTAGGCTATGTGAACGGCTGGGATGCGCGGTGTTACCCTTCGCCTGTCGATGGACACGATTACATCAACGTCTCGGCGCGATTGCCCGAACGTCATCCAGCGCGCGCTTCCGGGTGGTTTGACTACGTCGCTGTCGTGCATCCCGTTGACGAACCTGCGCGGCAACACATGCTTGGGCAAGGGTATGGCAATCCGTTTATCCACCACCTGACGTGGGGCATCGTTCCCTTACAGCGCGCCGATGCTGACGATTTCACTTACGCCAGCCGAGTCGTTCCGGATATGGTTGAGAAACGCGAGATTATCGGGAACGCCATCGGCGACGCGCCCGGCACGCTGATTATTGCGCTGCCCGAGAACGTCATCGCCGATGCGCGCTTTGAAGAGGCACTGCCCGAGTGGCTGGGGGCCCTTGATGAGGAAGAATATCAGGTCGAAGCAATGCAGGGCGGCGGCTTCCTCATCCAGTTTTTCGTGCTGACTGGCGGCAGGATTGAGGTAGCGATGCGTGCGGATACAACGCAGACGTTTAATCCGAAGAGCGTGCACAAAATCTCGGCGGATGAAATTAGTGCTGTGCAGGGAGAATAAGTTTTGCGTTTTCCTTGACACCGGCAATGTTGTGTGGTATCCTTAAAGGCAAACGCCTTCTGCCCCAGAAGTCGTCAGCGTTTCAATAGACATGCTGAAACGATGCACGGAAAGTCAAAGCGCGCGGCGAAAATGCGATATGTATACTTTTTATACATATCCTGTCAAAATATGGTGGAAAATGACAACAAAGGCACAATTCGATCCAAATATCCCATGGGACAGAGCCGTAGGAGAGCCCTCCTGGTCTCGATGCGAGCGGTGTCCCGGTAGGAGAGCCCTCCTGGTCTCGATGCGTTTTGTTGCTGTGCTATCGGGACAAGGATGTCCCTCCTACCGGTCTCGATGCGTTCGGCGGTTCCCGTAGGGCGAGGGCCTGTCCCTCGCCGTGCCAAAATTCTCCTTTCACCGTAGGGCGAGGGCCTGTCCCTCGCCATGCACAGGTCTGAGCAGCAAACATCCGAGGTCTATGAGCTGCAGGCGTTTTTCGCGGAGATCGGCAGATCGCGGGGGACAGGCCCCCGCGCTACGGTAAGAAATAAGAAATCGTCCCCGTTCACCGTAGGGCGAGGGCCTGTCCCTCGCCGTGCCTAAGGTCCCTTAGGTCCTTAATATGATTTTTCACGTCTTGTCTCCCGCACATTAAGGTCCTAACGGACCTTGAAAAGTTTGGCAGACCGGGGTTTCTATAGACATGCAGGTCTTAAAAGACCTGAAGAGGCATCCATTGCAAAAAGCATGCTCGTTGCGCGGGAGATAATCTTGTAAATCGTGTAAATCCTGTAAATCCTGATTCAGACTATTAAGATTGCGGGGGAAACCCGCTCGGATGCGCGGATGGCATCCGAGGGCCCCCGCGCTACGAACTACGGACGTTTGAGGCATCGAGACCAGGAGGTCTCTCCTACCGGGAAGGCATCAAGATATGAAACCCCCTCACTTAACTGTGGCGGAGCCCTTGACGATGCACGGGTGGCAGGAGCACGCGGTAAAATCAATACGCATCCTTTTTGTAGATATAGGAGGATTTCCTCAATGCCGTATAGCAATTTTACGTTAGAAAAAGTGCGGAAAACGTTTCATTTAGAGGCGTTTGAAGAGGCGGACATCTCCTCTGACATCGAACCGGTAAGTCCAAGCGCAGAACTTACCAAGGCATTGTCGCGCAATGTGCCGGTAGCGAAAGCCATCAACACTGAGAAGGCGAAATCGGAAATGATTGTCGCTAATGTTCTCCTTGAACTTCGCGAGCACTTTGAGCGGCGTATCAGTCTTTTTTCAGGTATCGATTTCAACGTTGACGACAAGACAGAATTAACCGGCGTGTGCGACTTCCTCGTCAGTCTGTCTCCGGTGCAATTTCATTTAGAGGCACCCATCATCATTCTTGTAGAGGCGAAGAAGGATGATCTGACGGTTGGATTCGGGCAGTGTGTCGCGGAGATGGTGGCCGCCCAACGCTTTAATGCCGAGAGAGGCAATGACATCCGTTGCGTTTATGGTGCTGCCACATCAGGAATAGTGTGGCAATTCCTCAAATTGGAGGGACAAGCACTCTATATTGATAGCACCGTGTATGTAATCGGGCAGTGCGGCAAAATCCTCGGCATCCTCGCCAGTATGGTGGAACAAAAGGCATGAACCGGAGATGAACAGATGGCATACAGCAACTTCACCCTAGATTCGGTGGAAGCAGCGTTTCAGTTAGA
The DNA here is from genome assembly GCA_965242965.1 of Candidatus Poribacteria bacterium. Classification (GTDB taxonomy): domain Bacteria; phylum Poribacteria; class WGA-4E; order WGA-4E; family WGA-3G; genus AGPOR5. The sequence continues at coordinate 2,425,063 of OZ251518.1, forward strand.
AGTCGTTGAACGCGCGGGTATCTTTTCTGGGATAGAACCGGTGGCACCGAGCCTCTATCTATCAACAGGCTTAGCCAAAAAGGTTGCACTGGCCACCGCGATAGGCACTGAGAAAGCGCGTTCGGAACTCATTGTTGCCGACATTCTCGTTGAACTGCGGGAACATTTCGAGTTTCGCATTAGCTTTTTTTCGGGGATTGACTTCAACGTTGATGCAGAAAACGAACTCACCGGTGTCTGCGATTTCTTAGTGAGTCTATCCCCTAGACAATCGCTTTTAAAGGCACCTATCATCGCGCTGGTGGAAGCAAAGAACGTTGACGTGAAACAAGGACGAGGACAGTGTGTGGCGGAGATGATTGCCGCCCAACGCTTTAACGCCGACAAAGGCAATGACATCCCCCGCATTTACGGTGCATCGACTACGGGAACGGAGTGGCAGTTCCTGAAATTAGAGGAGAAGTGCCTGCACCTAGATATGGATACCTACCCTATCCAGCGGTGCGATGCAATCCTCGGCATCCTCGCCAGTATGGTGGAACAAAAAGCATGAACGGGAGATAAGCCGATGGAGTCCAGCAACTTCACCCTAGAAATAGCGCGGAAGAGGTTTCAACTTGAAGAAACTCAATCTATCGGCATCTTCGCCGACATAGAGCCGGTGACACCGCGTGCGCACTTTATCACCGAGTTCGCGGATAGAGTGTCAATCGCCGCCGCTATAAACACCGAGAAGGCAAAATCGGAACTCCTTGTCGCCGAAGTGCTGTTTGAGCTCCGCGCGCACTGCACCCGGCAGATAAGTTTTTTTTCGGGGATTGACTTCAACGTGAATGCCGATGATGAACTCACGGGTGTATGCGACTTTCTCGTGAGTCTGTCGCCAAATCAATTTGATTTAGAAGCACCTGTCATCATTCTCGTAGAGGCAAAGCGGGATGCACCGGCATTCGGCTTGGGGCAGTGTGTGGCGGAGATGATTGCCGCTCAACGCTTTAATACCGACAAAGGCAATGACATCCCCCGCATTTACGGTGTCTCCACCACCGGCACCGAGTGGCTATTCCTCAAATTAGAGGAACGGCACCTGCAAATTGATCGGGATATCTACCACATCAAGCAGTGCGGCGCAATCCTCGGCATCCTCGCCTGCATGGTGGAACAAAAAGCGTGACTCAAATGCCCCTGGAACAGTGAGGTGATTTCAGATGGCGTATAGCAACTTTACGTTAGATTCGGCAGTGAAAGCGTTTGATTTAGAAATCGTTGAATCCGCCGCTCTTTTCTCTCCAATAGAGCCGATAGTCCCGCGGCCCCATTTCATAACCGATTTGGCGAAAAAGGCGAAGGTCGCGGCCGCTATCGGCACCGAAAAGGCGAAGTCCGAACTCATCGTCGCCAGCGTGCTGTTTGAACTCCTTGAGAACACTGATTTCGGCATCAGCCTGTTTTCAGGCATTGAATTCAACGTTGATAACGAAAAGGGGTTGAACGGGGTGTGTGATTTCTTAGTCAGTTTGTCACCGGTGCAATATCTCTTACAGACACCTGTTATTGTCCTCGTTGCAGCGAAAAAAGATAACGTGAGAGAGGGCCTCGGGCAGTGTATCGCCGAAATGGTGGCCGCCCAACGCTTTAACTCGGAAATGGAAAATGACATCGCCCGCGTTTATGGTGCATCTACGACAGGGAGGGATTGGCAATTCCTTACATTAGCGGAAAGGCAGCTGCACTTGGATAGGGAGATTTACCACATCCAGCAGTGCGACAAAATCCTCGGCATTCTCACCAGCATGGTGGCGCAAAATGCGTGAGTCGCGCGCATTAAAAAATAAATTTGCAATTCGCGCGGCAATATGGTATAATTAAAAGCAATGAGGATATTATGCACGCAAAACCTTTTTAATCCCATCCGGCGAGGTGGAAAAAGGATGTTCAGTTACACGCTGGGAGTCGGAACTCCCGTTCACTGTCAACTTCATTGTCAGCTACACGCGCACCAACGGATAACGCACGCGCATTCCTGCGCGCCGCGCACCATTGCATCCAAACCCATCGTCTTTCACTTGCACGCCGCCGTTATTGAACAGAAAACCGCCGAATTCTGCCTTGCTCATCGTTTTTTGATGTGCAAGGCTTCTTTTTTTGTAGGAATAAACAGATGCACGAAAAAGCACAAGTCATGAACGCCGAAGACATCCGGCGCGCCTTAATGCGTATCGCACACGAAATTTTGGAGCGGAACCACCAGCACATCGCTGATTTGGTGCTTGTCGGTGTGAAAAGCCGCGGCGATACGCTCGCGCACCGCATCGCGCAAAACATTGAACGCATTGAAAACGTTGATATCAAGGTTGGCGCGATTGATGTCACCCTCTACCGCGACGATATCAACCTCTATGAAACGCAGATGCAGGTGAACAGCACGGAAATCCCGTTTGACATTACCGGCAAGCGGGTTATTCTCGTAGATGAGGTGCTTTACACGGGCCGCACAATTCGCGCCGCGATGGATGCCCTCATGGATTTCGGCAGGCCCGCCGCCATCCAACTCGCCGCACTCGTCGATAGAGGCCACCGCGAACTCCCCATCTCAGCGGACTACATCGGCAAAAACGTGCCGACTGCGCGGAAAGAGTTCGTCCGCGTGCAACTTGTTGAAGAACACGGCGTGGATGCCGCGATAATCTATGAATAGAAAAGCGGAAAATGGGCAAGAAAAGGCAACGTCTTTTCGGTGTCTTTTCTGCCCGATAAGCCAAACGCAGCTGAACAACCGCTAGGAACAACAAAAATGCTTATTCAGAACGGCCGCATCATCGAACCCGCGAACAACGTTAACGAGATTGGCGACATCCTCATTATTGATGGAAAAATCGCGCAAGTCGGCGGCAAAATTACAGCACCGACAGCAGAAGTCCAACGCATTGACGCAACCGGGATGATTGTCGCGCCGGGGCTCATCGACATGCACGTCCACCTGCGAGAACCGGGATTTGAACATAAAGAGACGATTGCGACTGGCACAGCGGCGGCGGATGCCGGCGGGTTCACCTCTGTCGCCTGCATGGCGAATACGTCACCGGTGACAGATTCGCCAGCACGGATTCAGCACATCAAAGACATCGCGCACAAGAACGCGAAGACGAACGTTTTCCCGATAGGGAGCATTACCAAAAACCTCGCGGGGGAGGGACTCTCTGATATCCGCGGCATGCTCGCCGCCGGTGCAGTCGGCATCAGCGATGATGGCGTTACCGTGATGAACGCCGAACTGATGCGCCAGGCGTTGGCACTCAGCGCGGAACTCGATTTTCCTGTCATGGTTCACTGCGAAGAGCACAACCTCAACGCCGGTGCCGTGATGAACCTCGGCGAGACATCGCGAAGGCTGAATCTCAAAGGGAGCCCGAATGCAGCGGAGGACATCATCGTCGCGCGCGACATCCTGTTGGCGGAGATGACAGGCGGACACGTGCATATCCTGCACGTCAGCACGGCAGGCGCGGTTGAACTCGTGCGGCAAGGAAAACAGCGCGGCGTTCACGTTACGGCGGAAGCGTGCCCACACCACTGGCTCCTCACCGATGCAGCGGTGGAAAAACAGGGAACGAACGCCAAGATGCATCCGCCGCTGCGCGCGCAAGCGGATATTGACGCAGTCCTTGAAGGGTTACGCGATGGCACTATCGACTCGATTGCGACGGACCACGCGCCGCACGCGCCCGAAGAAAAGGCACTCGGCATGCAAAACGCACCCAACGGGATTATCGGTTTGGAAACGTGCGTGCCGCTCGTTTTGACGCACCTCGTGGAGGCAGGACATCTCACGTTATCCGAGGCGATTGCGAAACTTACTTGCATCCCAGCGGAAATCCTCGGCATCAAACGTGGTACATTGTCCATCGGCACCGTGGCGGACATGACTCTCATCGCTCTGGATAAAGTGGCTAAAGTGGACGTGGCAAAATCCCAGTCAAAAAGCAGAAACACGCCTTTTGATGGATGGGAATTGAAGGGATGGCCCGCAATGGTTATCCGCGGCGGTATCAAACCGGCCACGGCCCGTAGCGCGAGGGCCTATCGCGGCCCGTAGCGCGAGGGCCTGTCCCTCGCGAACTCTCAGAGGTATTAAACCGTCCGCGGCCCGTAGCGCGAGGGCCTGTCCCTCGCGAACTCTCAGAGGTATCAAATCGTCCTCGGCTCATAGCGCGAGGGCCTGTCCCTCGCGAGCTCTCAGAGGTATAAAATCGTCCGCGGCCCGTAGCGCGAGGGCCTGTCCCTCGCGAGCTCTCAGAGGTATAAAATCGTCCGTGGCCCGTAGCGCGAGGGCCTGTCCCTCGCGAACTCTCAAAGGAAACTTTATGAAAGCAATTCTCGCATTAGCAGACGGAACCGTTTTTGAAGGACAGCAATTCGGCACGACAGGCGAAACCGTCGGCGAAGTTGTCTTCAATACCAGCATGACGGGGTATCAGGAAGTCCTCACAGACCCTTCGTATAAAGGGCAGCTCGTCACGATGACGTATCCGTTAATCGGCAATTACGGCTGCAACGAGACAGACATCGAATCTATCCGCCCACAAGTGGAAGGCTTTGTCGTGCGCGAATACAGCGCGTATCCGAGCAATTGGCGTTCACAATGGAGTTTGGATGCCTACTTGGAAAAGCACGGTATCATCGGCATTCAGGGGATTGATACCCGTGCGCTCACGCGGCGGCTTCGTATCCACGGCGTGATGAACGCGTGCCTTTCAACGGAAGATGTTAACCCAGAAAGCCTCGTCGCGAAGGCACAAGCGTGGCACGGTTTAGTCGGACACGATTTGGTGCAACGCGTCACGTGTCCGAATCCGTATGCATGGAATGGACATCCTGAGCACGGAGGAAGAGATGCCCTCGGACTACAGCATGAGGAGTGCTCTTCGCGCGGAAAATATCGCGTCGTCGCGATGGATTTCGGCGTTAAATATAATATCTTGCGGCAACTCACTGCACACGGATGCGAGGTGCAGGTTGTCCCGGCGGCGACGACAGCAGCGGAGATTCTTGCAGCCGAACCCGACGGTGTGTTCCTCTCTAACGGCCCCGGCGACCCGAGCCCGTTAGACTATGCCACCCAGACGATTCAAGGGTTGATGGGTAAAAAGCCGCTCTTCGGCATCTGCTTAGGACATCAATTGCTGTCCCTCGCCCTCGGTGGGAAAACCTATAAACTGAAGTTTGGGCACCGCGGCGCGAATCAGCCTGTCCAACACGTCAAGACAGAACAGGTGGAAATCACCTCCCAGAACCACGGTTTCTGTGTTGACATTGATTCGTTACCGGGGAGCATTGACGTGACGCATATTAACCTAAACGATGACACGCTTGAGGGCATACAGCATCGGGACGTTCCGATGTTTTCGGTGCAGTATCATCCCGAAGCCGCGCCCGGTCCACACGATGCGAGTTATCTGTTTTCAAAGTTTACGCGGATGATGGAGAATAATCTTTCTGGCGCGTAGCGCGAGGGCCTCGTGAGGAAAAAATAAGGCCGCGCACGGTTGCTAATAGGCGCAACACGGCGGGGGACAGGCCCCCGCCCTACGGGAAAAAGGGGGTTCGCTTTCGGATGGAGAGTAATCTTTCTGGTTCGTAGCGCGAGGGCCTGTCCCTCGCGAGGGCCTCGTGAGGAAAAAATAAAGCCGCGAACGGTTGCTAGTAGGCGCAACACGGCGGGGGGACAGGCCCCCGCCCTACGGGACAAGGGGTTCGCTTTCGGATAGAGAGTAATCTTTCTGGTTCGTAGCGCGAGGGCCTGTCCCTCGCGAGGGCCTCGTGAGGAAAAAATAAGGCCGCGCACGGTTGCTAATAGGCGCAACACGGCGGGGGACAGGCCCCCGCCCTACGGGACAAGGGGGTTCGCTTACGGATAGAGAAGAATCTTTCTGGCGCGTAGCGCGAGGGCCTGTCCCTCGCGATGCCCTAGTGAGGGAAAAATAAGGCCGCGAACAGTTTCTAATAGGCACAACACGGCGGGGGACAGGCCCCCGCCCTACGGGACAAGGGGTTCGCTTTCGGATGGAGAAGAATCTTTCTGGCGCGTAGCGCGAGGGCCTGTCCCTCGCGATGCCCTCGTGAGGAAAAAATAAAGCCGCGAACGGTTGCTAATAGGCGCAACACGGCGGGGGACAGGCCCCCGCCCTACGGGACAACGGGGGTTCGCTTACCTTTGGAACAAGGATAACATAACAAAAGATGCCAAAACGGACAGATATTCAAAAAATCTTAATTATCGGGTCCGGTGCGATTATCATCGGGCAGGCGTGCGAGTTTGACTACTCCGGCACGCAGGCGTGCAAAGCACTGAAAGAAGAGGGCTACCAGATCGTGCTTGTCAACAGCAATCCTGCGACAATCATGACAGACCCGGATTTCGCCGATCGCACCTACATCGAACCTATCACTGCCGATACGGTGGAGCTCGTCATCGAGAAGGAGCGGCCGCAGGCGTTGCTGCCGACGTTAGGCGGACAGACTGCCCTCAACGTCTCCGTGGAACTCGCTGAATCCGGGGTGCTAGATAAATACGGCGTGGAGCTCATCGGCGCGAAACTGCCCGCCATCCAGAAAGCGGAAGACCGGGCACTCTTCAAGTCGGCGATGCAAAAAATCGGGTTAGCCGTGCCACAAAGCGGTATCGCGCACACCGTTGCCGAGGCGTTAGAACTCGTGGAGGACATCGGTTTTCCGGCGATTATCCGGCCCGCCTTCACCCTCGGCGGCACCGGCGGCGGCATCGCCTATAACATCGAAGAATATCAGAAGATGGTAACCACCGGCATCGCGCTCAGCCCAATCAACGAACTCCTCATCGAAGAATCTGTCATCGGTTGGAAGGAATTTGAATTGGAGGTGATGCGAGACGGTGCAGACAACGTCGTCATCATCTGCTCCATTGAAAACGTTGACGCGATGGGGGTTCACACCGGGGATAGCATTACCGTCGCGCCCATCCAAACGCTGACGGACAGGGAATATCAGCAGATGCGGGATGCCGCCATTAAAATTATCCGAGAAATCGGGGTGGACACGGGCGGCTCGAATATCCAATTCGCTGTGGACCCGCGCACGGGAGAACAAGTGGTAATTGAGATGAACCCGCGCGTCTCGCGCAGCTCCGCGCTCGCCTCTAAAGCCACCGGGTTCCCTATTGCCAAAATCGCCGCGAAACTCGCTGTCGGTTATACACTTGACGAAATTCCAAACGACATTACTGCCGAAACACCCGCCTGCTTTGAACCTACGATTGATTACGTCGTCGTCAAAATTCCGCGATGGGCATTCGAGAAATTCCAGGGCACCGACGAAACCTTGACAACACAGATGAAATCTGTCGGCGAGGCGATGTCCATCGGCGGCACTTTCAAGGAGGCACTACAAAAAGGATTGCGTTCGTTAGAAAACGGCTGGCACGGGTTTGACAACCACGCGCTTGAGGAACTCCCGCTCTCCGAACTTTCCAGCAAACTCACCGTGCCGAACGTTGAACGCCTCTTTTACATCAAAACTGCCTTGAAACGCGGGATGAGTCTTGAAGAAATCCACACTTACACCCAGATCGATCCGTTTTTCCTCTACAATCTCAAGGAAATTGTCGATTTTGAACAGGTATTAACCGGCACAGCAGAGGTTACGAACGCGAGGGACAAGCACTCGCGCCACAGTGAATACGATGAATACGATGTCAATCTTCTCCGGCGCGCCAAAAAGTTTGGATTTTCCGACCGGCAACTCGCCGACATCTACGACAGCGCAGAAAATGAAATCCGTGACATCCGCAAACGGCTAGGCGTGGAGGCCACCTTCAAGACTGTGGATACTTGCGCCGCCGAGTTTGAGGCAGAAACGCCTTACTACTACTCAACCTGCGCCAGCGAAGACGAGGTGCGTCCTACCGACACACCGAAAATCATGATTCTCGGTGGCGGCCCCAACCGCATCGGACAAGGCATTGAGTTTGACTACTGCTGCGTCCACGCCGCGATGGCACTCAAGGCGGACGGCTACGAGACTATCATGGTAAACAGCAACCCCGAAACCGTCAGCACCGATTACGATACGTCAGACCGGCTCTACTTTGAGCCCCTCACGTGTGAAGATGTGCTGAATATCTACGACAAGGAGAAACCGCGCGGTGTCATCGTTCAGTTTGGCGGACAGACACCGCTGAACCTCGCGATGGCACTGAAAACCGCCGGGGTGCCGATAATCGGGACAAGCCCAGAAGACATTGCGCGTTCGGAAGACAGGCAGCTTTTTAAAGAGGTGCTAGATACCATCGGGCTGAAACAGCCGCCGAACGGGACAGCGACATCAAGTGAGGAAGCCGCGCCCATCGCCGCCGCCCTCGGCTACCCTGTCATCGTTCGGCCTTCGTATGTGCTAGGCGGCCGCGCGATGCAGATTGTTTATGACGAAAAACTGCTTCAGGCGTATATGGACTCCGCCGTGCAAGCCTCACCGGAACATCCTGTCCTAATTGATAAGTTCTTGGAGGACGCAATCGAGGTGGATGTCGATGCCATCGCCGATGGAAACCGCACTGTCATCGGCGGCGTGATGGAGCATATTGAGGAGGCGGGTGTCCATTCCGGCGATAGTGACTGCGTGCTGCCACCCCATACTCTCGTCGATGAGCAGATTCTGCAACTCAAGGAGTATACCTACTCCCTAGCGAAGGCACTCCGCGTGTGTGGCTTGATGAACGTGCAGTATGCAATTAAGAACGATGAGATTTACGTTTTAGAGGTGAATCCTCGTGCATCACGCACCATACCGTTCGTGAGCAAGGCAATCGGCGTGCCGTTGGCGAAACTGGCGGCGCGCGTGATGGCGGGCAAAACGTTAGACGCACTCGGCTTCACGCAAGAAATCGAACCGACTTATTTCAGCGTGAAGGCACCTGTCTTCCCCTTCAACCGCTTCCCTGGTGCGAACTCACGCCTTGGACCGGAGATGAAATCCACCGGCGAAGTGATGGGCATCGATACCGATGTCTCGCGCGCGTTCGCGAAGGCACAAAAGGCGTGCGGCTATACGCTACCGCTCACCGGCAAGGTGTTTATCAGCGTGCGGAATAAGGACAAGCGCGCGATTATTTTCATCGCCAAAAGGTTATATGACATGGGGTTTGAGCTCATCGCGACGCACGGCACGGCGAAGGTGCTACTCCGCAACGGCATGGCCGCCGAGCTCGTCTACAGCATCGGCAAAGGCAGGCCGACGATTCACGACTATATCAAGAACCACGCCGTCGCGCTCATCATCAACACGCCGACCGGGGATTTGCATCGGCCGAACGAACTGCTCATCCGGCAGATGGCGATAGAACACGACATCCCGATTTTTTCCACCGTCCCCGGCGCAGCGGCGGCGGTAAACGCGATTGATGCCCTGCAACGCGGCGACATCTCCGTCTCACCGCTGCAGGATTATTATACATAAAACGGCTGTGGCATAGCGGTTGATAGAGGCAGCCGCTATGACGATTTAACTGACGATTTAACTGAGGGGGTTTCATATCTCAATGTCTTCCCGGTAGGCGAGACCTCCCGGTCTCGATGCCCACCGTATCGGGACAAGGATGTCCCTCCTACCGTAAGGCATCGGGCTCACCTCTGTAGTTCGGGAGTGCCTGCTCCCGAACGGGTCAGGATCAGGCGATCCTGACCTACAGGAGTGATGCAGTCTGATAGCAAAACGCATGGCGAGGGGAACCCGCTCGCAGGCGCGTGTGGCATGCGAGGGCCCACGCCCTACGTAAAGGGGAGGCGTTTTTTTCATCGTATCGCGGGGGCATGTCCCCGCGACGTTGAGCGATTTATGAAACACCCTCATTTAACTGACGATTCAAAGGTTGCGCGGACAACGCGCGCCTACCGGCAGAGGCCGCGAATCATACCGAGAGGAATACGAACATGGCAAACGATACAAGTCTCGAAAGAAATACCCGCTGGGTCCAAGCACTTGACAGGATTCTGGAAGTGCTAAACCTTGACGTTGAACACCCGATCCGATTTTTGCAGATTGAAGATGGCCGGGAGGTAGTTATCGTCCAACCGAACGCCTTCACCGTCTCGCGCGTTTACGCGACGGGCCGTCCCGATGGCCTCTGTCCGCACGGCGAAGATTCCTACTACGACTACTTTTGCGCGAAGTTGGCGGCGCACGAAGAAGAACACGGCACCGATGAAGGGTTTGAACTAGCCGACGAAGAATGGCAGACCCTCTTCGAGGAGTCCTTCTTCCGGTATAACCGCTATCTGCTGTTCGCGGGCATTAAACGGTGGGAGGATGTCAAGCGCGACACCGATACCAACATCGCCGCGACGATGATGGCGCGCACCTACGCGCCACCCGAAATCGCTTGGCAGAGCTATCAGTATAAAGGCTACATGCTGATGATGAATAGCATCGCCCAGGCCGAGTTAAGTCTGCAACAGGACAACACGGCGGAGGCGTTGCGGCACATTGACCTGGGTATCCAGAAAATGGGCGAATTCTGCGGCGAATGCCTGCGCGAGGAGCACCCCGATGCCGAAAACGTCACCCGCGAACGCTACCTCAGCAACCTGCTGGAATACCGCGCTGATCTTGAGTCACTCAGCGCGGGCGAAAACCCCGAAAATCGGGAACCCGAAACCGAGGACACCGAAATCGATAGCGATAGCGATGAGGCTGACATTTTGGCGGAGTTAGAACGTCTCCTCAGCGAAGACGATTAGTTTCCTTCCAGTAGGAGAGACCTCTGGTCACGATGGCTCCGGTCTGTTTGCGATCAGGCGATCGCAAACTACAGAGAGTAGGAGAGACCGCCCGGTCTTGATGTTTTTGGTCCGTTTGCGATCAGGCGATCGCAAACTACAGATGTTAGTTCCCCGTAGGCGAGACCTCGCGGTCTCGATGCACCCGGTAGGAGAGACCTCTGGTCACGATGGCTCCGGTCTGTTTGCGATCAGGCGATCGCAAACTACAGAGAGTAGGAGAGACCGCCCGGTCTCGATTGCCCCCAGTAGGAGAGACCTCCCGGTCTCGATGGCTCCGGTTTGCGATGGGGCGAGCGCAAACTACAGAGAGAGGAGGTCCCGATGCAGTTTGCGAGCCCCCCAGGCGCGATTATCCCATGTAAGAGAGACCTCCTGGTCTCGATTCCAATCGCGGCTCATAAGTTAATCGAACTGAACCAATCCTCATCGTCTACCTGCGTTGCTCGCAAGAGGATGCCACCGAGAAAAATGAACGCGATGCCTCGGAAAATCAGGTGCAGCTGAATACCCAATCCGAGCCATACGCCGAGAGGGAAGGCAATTGCACAGAGTAGGAAAAGACACGCGGCGATGATATTCCCCCACTCGCGCAGCGCGAGCCCGTAGCAGAATGCCGTTAAAGCGCAGAGGAAGGTGCCTGTCATCAGGAGTGCCTCAGCCCATTCTTCCCAGAGGCCGCCGAGTGCCTTTCCGATGGCTTGGGTTTCCGGGTCCGCCATGAAGTCCGCTAAGGTTTGGAGGGGTGCCGTCAGCGCGCAGTGCCCGGTGAGCTCAACGACAATCCAGAGCAGCCCGAACAGCGCGCCCAAAAGACTCCGGGTCTTCGCTTCGGAACGGAGGAGCACGTAACTCGCCACCACCGCCGGCACCAGCAAAATCTGCGTTACCACACCGATGCCGTGCAGCACGCCGAGGCTGCTATCCGGCGGCTGTCCCGCCTCACCAGAGAGAAAACCGGATGTGCCGCTAAAGAGAACCCAACAACCGGAGAGCACCACGAGGATCCCACCCAAAATACTGGTAACACTGCCGAGAGTATACAAGGGATTTCGTTTATTATCCATCAATTACCTTCCTTCCTTATGAACCGCGATTGTCCTAACCTGCCATTCCAAGTTCTTCGCATTGAAATTGCGGTAAGGCAAATGCAATTGCTCCTGTCCTATTTGAGCATGCCTATCAAGGCGTATAGAAAATTTGTGTGATAGTTATGCGCGATGTTCGCGCAAAACTGCTATAATACCGAAAGTTTACATCAATTCGCAATTTTAAGCAAGTTTTTTTGTAAATTTCCATTTTTAAAGGATATGAATTTCACAAGTTAACCGGTAGGAGAGACCTCCTGGTCTCGATTTCTACCGCCCGGTTTTGATACGGTGCAGGCAGCAACCCGCCGCTTTCACCGTAGGGCGAGGGCCTGTCCCTCGCTATGCAACTGATGAGAGATGGCTGCTGCCTTTAGGTCTGTAGGACCTAAATGTCTATAGCTCCTCGCAACGCGAAGACTCTTAAGGTCTGTAGGACCTTAATATGCATCCGCACCGCGTGGCTAGCAGCCTATTAAGGTCCTAACGGACCTTGAAAACGGGCCGACACGTGTTGCTATAGACATGCAGGACCTAAAGGACCTGAAGAGCCGTCTTTGCAAAATCGCTTTCGCCGCTGCGAATGAACACCGCCGTTTTACCGTAGCGCGTGGGCCCTCGGATGCCATCCGCGCATCCGAGCGGGTTTCCCCCGCGATCGGTGCATGGCGAGGGACAGGCCCTCGCCCTACGGTAAAGGGGGGCGTGCTGAGGCCATCGCGTGGCCGTTTGCGATCTGGCGATCGCAAACTACAGACAGAAAAAGCGACCGTTCTGGATACCGTAGCGCGGGGCCCCTCGGATGCCATCCGCGCATCCGAGGGGCCCCGCGCTACGGTGAAAATCGAAACCAGGAGGGCTCTCCTACCGGGAAGCCATCGATTTATGAAACCCCCTCACTCAACACCCAGAAAAAACTGGACATATCCCAACTGAATACGCTATAATATATCTATCATCATGAAACGAGGGCAATCAAAAAAATGAACGCACAAAAAACCGTGCTGATAGTCGATGCAGACCGGCGGCAGCGCGACCGGATTTGCCAAACGCTCAGTGGACAAGGCCTCCGCCTGATTGTCAAAGACAATATGTATCAGGCGTTTCACCAGATCGAATATCAGAAGATAGATGTCCTCATCGCCCCGCTGAAGGCAGAACGGATTGACGGCTCGGCACTCTTGGAAGCCGCGGCGCAGCAGCATCCGGATGTCGGTATCATTTTCATTACCGCGCCGAATGTGTTGGAGACTGACATCGGCATCAAGGCGATGACCGCGCATGAAGGCACCTATTTTCTCCCGAAGCCTGTCAACCCTGTCCATCTGAAGGCACTGCTACAGCGCACGCTTCAAATTCAGCAGCTGGCGTTTGAAAACCGGCAGTTGCAATCGCAAATCGACGAGAAGGAAGGCTTACGCCGCATGACAGGACAATCGCCGCAAATGACACGCGTGCGCGAGATGATTACCCAGATCGCGCCGACAAGGGCGACGGTGATGATATACGGTGCGCGCGGCACCGGCAAGGAACTCGTCGCCCGGGCGGTGCATCATCGCAGCCTGCGGCGCGGCTCCCTCATCGCCTTTAACTGCGCGACGCTCAACGAAAACCTCGCCGAATCGGAACTCTTCGGACACGAACGCGGCTCGTTTAGCGGCGCGTATAACCAACGGAAGGGACGGTTTGAACTCGCGCACGGCGGAACGCTGTTCCTTGACGAAGTCTCGAAACTGAGTATATCCAATCAGGCGCGCCTGCTGCGCGTCCTCGAAGAACGCGAATTTGAACGCGTCGGCGGCTCAAAGACTATCAAAGTTGACGTCCGCGTCGTTTGTGCAACGAATAGCGACTTGGAACTCGCTTGTCAAGAGGGGTATTTCCTCCCAGACCTTTATGACAGGCTCAACGTTATCCCTATCCATTTGCCGACGCTACATGAACGGATAGAGGATATCCCACTGTTAGTCAAAGATTTTCTTGAGGAATTTTGCCGCGAAAATAAGAAACAGCGGATAACCCTCTCACCGGCGGCAATCCGAACTTTGATGAAATACGAGTGGCCCGGCAACGTGCGCGAGCTGAAAAATTGCATCGAGGGACTCGTCGTCATGTCCACGCATACCCGCTTGGAACAGGCTGACCTGCCGGAACGTATCCTCAAGGCGGCTGGCGTGATGATGTCAAACATCGTTTCGGTCCCGACGCTGCGCACGGCAGCACCATCGGACACCGTCGGCCCGCCGAGTCTCAACGTAGAAATCGGCATGTCAATGGACGAGATTCATCAGGAAGTGCTGCGCGCCACGCTGGAGTATGTTGATAACAACAAAGCGAAGGCGGCGAAAATCCTCCAAATCAGCCGACGCACCATTCAACGGAAGGCGAAAGAATATGGACTCTGCAACAATTAGCGCGAAGCGAACAAATCCCATAATTCCGGCATCCGTTTTCGGATTTCACGTGCAAGCCGGTGGCGGTGCTGCGGATTCAGCCGGCTTTCCGCTTCAACTTGCGGATATCTTCGGCCCCATTTTGGGAGTGCTGCTGCCGACGCTTATCCTCGTTACCGTTGCGATAGTCGTCTATGGCCGGATTCGGCGCAGCAACCCAAAACCGGAAACGCCGCGTCCTGCGGCGCGCGCACCTCAACCCCGGCGGGGAGATACGCCCGAGGCGCGAGCATTGGAGGCGTTGGATTTTGCCCTTTACAACCGCGCCGAGCCCACAATTCGCGAATACTACGCCAGCATCGCGTGTCTGATCCTGCAGTATCTCAGCGATAAATACCAGATTAAGGTGCATGAAGCGACAACGACGCAGATTCTCGCCGATGTCGCCGATGCGCTGCCGGCGAACCAGATCGACTATGTCGGCGAAATTCTCCACACGTGTGATATGGTGCAGTTTACCCCGCATCATCCGACGCGTTCGGAACAAGACGACATTTATGAAACGGCGCGGGATTTTCTGGAGGGGCAGGCGAAGGGTTTATAGCCACACTTCGCGGGAAGCACGTTCAGTTAACTTGACAAGCATTTTTGAAATATGTTATCATAATTGAGGAGGTTTCATAAATCGCTCAACGTCGCGGTGATATGCCCCGCGCTACGGTAAAAAAACGCCGCCCCTTCACGTAGGGCGAGGGTCTGTCCCTCGCCATGCGTTTTGGTGTCAGACCGCCTCACGCCTGTAGTTCAGGATCGCCTGATCCTGACCCGTTCGAGATCGGGCGATCTCGAACTACAGAGGTGGGCCCGATGCCTGCCGGTATTCGCCCTCCCTCCAAGGCGGGATAACTACCGAAACGGAGTTATGAAACACCCTCGTATAATTAGCGTAGTTTCTAACGCGTGCGGTGTCAATCCACATAATGGAATTTGAATGGGAGAAAAACAGAGCGGCAGTGTATCGAGAAGGCGGTGACATCAATGCAGGATGAACTTCGGCCTGAGTATGATTTGAAAAACATGCAGGTTAGGAAGGTAGGACCCGGGCGAAAGTATTTCGCAGGGAACCCCGTCATCTACCTAGAACCCGATGTTGCGGCGGTATTTCCAGACGCTGCGGCTGTGAACGAGGCACTGCGGTTTCTGATGCGCGTCAGCAAGGAAAATCAGGCAGGATTGCCTCGCGTGAGTAGCGATGCCTGAATCGTAACATTCTTCTTGACATTTTGATGCAAGCATGTTATCATTAAAATGTCACTAGAGAACTCCGTTCACATGGAGTCAGGGTGAAAGTTTAGAGGAGCTCTCATAGTCCAAACGGATAGAGCAAATTAAGGCACGCGCGCAGAAGGCATCTGATTTGTCATAAGTGAAGGTGTTTACGTGAAAATAGCTGAGTTTCAAGGAAGCGAAATAGTGGAGGTCCCGAAACACTCCGGTATTTACGCGTGGTATTATCGCCCACAAGCATCTGGAAACAACGTCTCTGGCATCCTAGGACAGTTGATAAAGACTCCCTTTCGCGTGAAGACCGAAATTGCTATGCGATATCGGGTAATCTGGACAGCGGAGTCCGAAGCCGAGGTTCTCCACGGTGCCGAACTCCACCCTGCAGACCAGGTTGTGGCAAAGATAGTTACCGATGGCGGCGAACTCATCAAATCCTTGCTTCAACAGGCGATGGTGCCTTACTTTGCAACACCTCTCTATATCGGAATTTCCCGAGACTTATCTCGGCGGGTGAAGGAACACTACGATTCCTTGACGCAGCTCTGGGAAACAGATGCACCCGTAAGCAATTATCTTGAACAGAATCCCGATGCAGCGGTCGAAGAGGTTCTGAATCAGTTTGATTTAAACCATTCATTTCCGCTCAACGCAAGAGTCAAAGGAATAGCCCCGAGCGATCTGGTAGTCTGTGTTTTTCCTGTTGAGGATCAGGAAAAACTGCGAGACTTAGAACAAATTCTTCAGATTCTCGCCGATCCAATTTGTGGTAGGAGATAAGCCGATGTCAACCATGTTCAGTGTCGCCAAAAACCCCATTTTCGGATCTTTTGGGGAATTTACAATTGGTGACAACTCAAATACCCTTCGGGCCAGATACCTTCTCACGAAAATCAGGCCGGGGAACGATGGCACTTGGGAATGCGAGTTGGCATCCCAAATGAAGCCATGGCGCGAAGTCTTCAATCTTGAACAGTTGAGTTCCGATGAACTTTTACAACGAGAACTGGACGATTCGCGCGTAGCGCATGACCTCATCCCCTATCTGCTCGGTGAATCCGGAGATAGAGCAAAGTTCTTTCCGCCGATTCTCGCCGTAATCGTCCCGCGTAAGCAGGGTGGCTCTGGAATTGAAGGGTTTTATCCGGCTCGGGAGGCTCAAGGCGCATCGGTTGAGCATTACGGCAATCTGTTTGATTTTGAGCGAATTGAATGGGGAGGTGAACTTACCCCACTCGCGCGTCTCAACTATAATCGGCAACGCGCCGCGTTCATTATTGTTGACGGCCAACATCGCGCTATGGCTGTGCTCGCTCTGCACAGGCAGTTGAACCAGAACTGGGGAGATAACGCCTTCGCCGCTTACTACGAACACATCAAGGTGACACCCGAACAAGTCAAAAGCATTGAATTGCCGACGTGTATCATCTATTTCCCAGAGCTACATGATGGGAATCCGCTGCCGCGACAACAAGGTATCAATTTAAACTCCGTTTGTCGGGAGGTATTCCTAGTCGTCAACCGAAGTGCCAAACGTGTGAGCGCGGTGCGCGAGTGCTTGCTAGACGACGAGGATATCGCCGCACGCCTGATGCGCCGAACCCTCTCAACGCTGAAAAACCGCGGCGAAGAACAGGGTGACTTAGCCCGAATTTATTCAATTTCTTATGGCGATTCAGACACCGAAACCGGAGAAAAAGAGGTAGCCTCCCGGCGACTTGAATATAGCAGTGCCATTGCGATACATAAGAGCCACAGCGCGATCGCTTTCGGTGTTAACGAAGGGTTTAAGTTAAAAAATCCTCAGGACATTTCGGAACGGTGTAAAACCAAAAACATCAATCGTCCATCCGAAATCCTACTGGGAACGAGTGTGGAAGATTACCGAATCCTCGCGCGCAATTCAGGGAAAACACTCCCAACCGCCGAAGTCGACGTAGTCGTCGAAAAACTGGGGAACTTGGCAGACGCTGCTTTGGTGCGACTTTTCGACCAATTTCGTCCGTTTCAGGTTCATAATGCCGAACTCCGAAAATTGAGACTGCGGCTTTCAGATGTTCATCCTGATGCTCAGAGCGAACAGAAGAAAGCGTATACGCTGATTTTCGAGGGAAGCGAGGAGCGGAACGTCTTTGACTCACATTTCAGGCGGCTGAGTTATGAATGTGAGCGCGAGGGGCAAACAGTCCCACCGCACCTCCTGAATCAGATAGATTTCTGCAAGTCTGTTAAGCAGGCACTCGGCGAGCACGAACGCGAATTCCAACGCCGCCGCGCATGCAAATTCTTCGGAATAAACCGCGCCCTATTTGATAGTGACGATCATCGGGAAGACCGCGCATTTCTGAGTAACAAGGCACGAAAACTCTTCCTAACCGTGTCAACCCAAGCGTTTCAGTTGGGCTATGCCATGGCGATTTTCACCGTCGTTGAAGAGTTGAAACGCGGGAGACCGGATGCCTCCCCTTTGCTGTATCACGACAGGCTGAAACTTGTCGAATTCGTGACAGAGGCATATCTCGCTGCGCTCAACACTTACTTTTCCCCCAAGGACGATACGGTTCATCAGGGGCTTGCTGGCTACATCTGCGAGCCGCGGGCATCGGTTTTTGATGCAAATTCTCCGGGGCTTCGCGGGCTCTTGGCGATGAGCGTCAATGAACTGAACGAACGCCAATGGCGATTTTTCCGCTACGCCATTTTAGAGATTGTCCACTCGCCGTTCTGCTGGCATGCTGCTCAGAAAAAAATGAAGCAGATGGACTGCGAATGGGCACTAACGTGGTATAAAGAATCCATCCCCAAATTGGTGGAGGGTATTCTGTCCGAACGTGCAAAGTATGTTGAGGATGCGCTGGAAGCGGGCATCAAAAGTCGCGATTTTGAACTGCTGAAAATGCGCACGGAATCTGAAGCGAGAGATGTCGGCAAAAGCGAAGAACGCATCCGGCAACTTGTTGAAAAACTTCAGCATTCCCATCGGACCACAGCAAAGCAAAACGCGCTTGACCACCTCAAGGCAAGTTTAGAAACCGTTGAATCCAAATCGGAGATGATCCGACGTTTACGCGATAACTTTTAGATGCCTGTCTTCGCGCAGCTCCTATAACTTGACAAGCACTTTTGAAAATGGCAATTTTACTGGAAGTATCATGAACAACATATCTTTGTCCGACATTTTTAGCGTTAACAGGCGTTTTCAGCGTTCGGTTCATCTGGAACGCGATTTCTATACCGAAAATGCCCTAGACGGTTACATCATAACAAACACCGTTCGCGATACATTATCACGCGTCATTTACGCGCTTGAGCAGCGCGCAACATCAAAAGCGTGGTCTCTCACTGGCCCCTATGGTTCTGGGAAATCCGCGTTCGCGCTTTTCACTACGAAGTTGCTCGGTGATTCTGCTGCACCGACAACCCAACAGGCTTCGCAACTGCTCAAACAAGCGGACGCAGCATTATACCAGCAATTCATTAAAGCAAAAGGAAAAGGTCGGTTGTCTCCCGGTTTCTGTCCTATCCTCATAACGGGAGAACGTGCCCCCATTACGCTTGCTCTCCTGCGCGGTTTGGAACAGGGACTTACTTCTTTCAATCGAACGCTGTTCTCCGATTTGCTTCTTCAGGATGTCAAAAACCTGCTGCAAACAGCAGACAAAGGCTCTCTTCCGCGCGCTTCTGAGATTACAGCCCTTTTTGAAACGGCGACACGGCAAATCTGTGCAGATGGAGGTTCAGGGATATTGCTGGTAATTGATGAACTTGGGAAGTTCATTGAATATGCGGTGCAGCACCCGGATCGCGGAGACGCATTTGTCCTCCAAAGTCTCGCCGAATTTGCCTCGCGCAGCGGAAAAACCCCGCTGTTGCTATTGACAATTCTCCATCAGGCTTTTGAACAGTATGCACAGCGGGCCGCGAAATCCCAACGCGAAGAATGGGCAAAAGTGCAAGGACGGTTTGAGGATGCCATCTTTGCGGATTCCACCGAGCAGGTCCTCCGGCTCATCGGCGAAGCATTAACAACCCGTTCGGAACTCGTTCCAAAAACCAACTTCGCGATTGCGGTTGACTTGGAACTCAAACCGCGGCAACTTGACGAGCACGAATTTATTCAACTGCTGGAAAGGTGTCTCCCCCTTCACCCGACAGTGGCACTCCTAATCGGTTCCCTTTTCCGGCGGTTTGCACAGAATGAACGTTCCTTATTCGCGTTCCTCGGTTCAAATGAACCCCACGGGCTCCAAGATTTTCTTTTGAACCAATTTTACGATGGACGCGCGCTGCCGCTGTTTTCATTGGCGAATCTGTATGACTACATCAATACCGCGCTAGGAAATCGGCTGTATGAGTCGCGCGATAGCAAGAAATGGTCAGAAATTGAATCGGCAATTCAGCGTCTGCCAGATCCGTCTCCGATGACAGTCAGCCTGATTAAGACTATCGGTTTGCTCAATGCTGTGGGAGAGGTGAGCCGGAATCTGAAAGCCTCAGATCAGGTGCTCCGTTATGCGTTAGACGATGGCACGGCAGAATTCGCCGAGGAATTTACAGATGCGCTGGAGACGTTAGAAAAACGGTCTATTGTCACCTACCGCCGTTACAACGATGCGTATGCTCTCTGGGAAGGGAGCGACATTGACATTGAGACTAAACTCCGCGAAGCGTCAAAACATGTCAATCCGAATCTGCGAGTGGCAAAAGACCTGGAGAGACTTCTTCCCCAGCGGCCGCTTATCGCCAAACGGCACCTATTTCAGACTGGCACCACGCGCTACTTCAACGTTCAGTATTCAGAACTTGAAACCTTTGAGGCGGATTTGCGCGCACCACTCGATGATGCAGATGGCCTTGTCCTCTACGCATTGCCCGAAGATGAACTTGAAGTGGCGCAGCTCGTCGAAAAGGCATCCGCGGCGGAAGCCGCAAACCGAAAAGAGGTCTTGGTTGCCATTCCGCGCTCCATCGGTTTTTTGCGGGATGCTGTCCTTGAGTTGGCCCACCTGCGCTGGATCGCAGAAAACACCCCAAAGTTGAAAGGCGATGCAACCGCAAGACATGAACTCTTATCGCGGTTAACCGTAGCGGAACATGATGTGGCTTCGCGCTTGGAGGCAATCTTTGGCGAGCACAGCGAGAAGACTTGCATCTGGTACCACAAGGGACGACCGGTGCAGATTGACTCGCAACGCGCGAGAAACGCCTATCTGTCAACTATCTGCGATGAGGTTTACGACGAAACTCCTATCCTGCAGAACGAACTGATCAATCGGCATAAAATATCTGGTTCAGTGACAACCGCCAGACGAAAACTGATTCAGGCGATGCTTGAAAATGGAGGCGAGGAGAAACTCGGCATCACCCGCTATCCACCAGAAATAACGATTTACGTTTCCATGTTGTCAACTACAAGTATTCACCGTCCAGTTTCGGGAGTGTGGGGATTTCACCCACCTGAACCTTCCGATAAAAACAGAATGGGCCCCACGTGGAAAGCGATTGAAACGTTCCTTGGCGAATGTGAAGTCGCGCGACAACCTGTCGTGAAACTCTACGAACGCTTGTCCGCACCACCACTAGGCGTGCGAAGCGGGCCGCTACCTATTCTGTTATGCGCCGCGATGCTCCACTACAAAACAGAAATCGCGCTCTACGAAGACGGTTCCTTTGTCGCCGACGTTTCAATGCCGGTTTTTGAACGCCTGATTAAGGCACCGGAGAAATTTGAATTAAAGCGGTTTCGGTTGGCAGGAGTCAGGACAGACGTGCTTTCGCAATTGGGGGGAGTGCTCAAACAACCAGCAGCGGCAGACACGCCAGACCTGCTAACGATAGTGACACCCCTTATGCGTTTCATTGCTGAACTCCCAAAGTATACGTTGTTAACGCAAACGTTGAGTGAGGAAGCGAAAAATCTCCGCAAAACCGTACTGGATGCACGCGAACCCGACATGCTCATCTTTGAGCAGCTCCCCGAAGCCATGGGGTGCCCTCCTTTTCGCATTGACGCAACATCCGATGCAAACGCCATTGATACCTTCTTCAAAAAGCTGCAAGACGCATTGGCAGAAATAGGCGGGGCTTACGATATCCTGCTGAACTCCATTGAGCAACTCCTCGTCTCGGCGTTTGCTTTAAAACAGACGAACGAGGAACTTCGCAGGGAGTTGGCTGACAGAGCTGAATCCCTGTTGGCAGTAACGGTTGAGACGCGGCTCAAGGGATTCTTAATTCGCGCCTGCGACCTCGGTTTGGATTTCACCGGCTGGCTTGAGGCGATCGCCACCTTCCTCGCCAACAAACCGCCGAGTTCGTGGAACGACACGGACAAGGCTCAATTTGAGGTGAACCTCTCCGAATTGGCGCGGAAGTTCCATCATTTTGAAGCGGTGTCTTACGAAAATCGCTCCCACGTCGAACAACCGTCGGCCGGTGAGTCCATTCGGATTGGCATCACCAGAGCGAATCAACGCGAGCAAGAACGGGTTGTCGCTTTGCCATCACCAACCGAGGAACAGGCTGCCAAACTTGAGCACGCGATTGAGGAGGTTTTTGAGAAATTCGGGATCGCTGAAAACACCGAACATTGCCTCGCTGTCATCGCGCGATTATCAGAAAAATTGATGCAACAACTAGAAAATTGACATGACTAGATCGTAGGAAGGGAGTTCGTGTGGTTAATCTGGCAAGGGGTTTCCTTGTCGCAGATAGGAAACCTCTTCCGGTCCGTAAGTCCTAAAGAGATGTTTTCCCACAATGCGCCGTTTCCGATGCTTTCTGAAATGTTGCAAAAACCGTGGAATCTGACATCACAACAAATTTTAATTTGACATTTTGCTGAAAATGTAGTATAATTAAAATAGCAATAAAATCTATAGCAAACGTTTTTTGTTTGCAAATTTTGGATTTTTATGGTATACTATACGAAACGTTGTTAATTGCGTTGGTTCGTGAACGGCTGCAGCATTGAGGCAGCACTCGGATTCATCGCAGCGAATGAAGTCGCGCGGCGGTTTTGAGAAATTACGCACAATTTTCATTCGCGTTAAAACACGTAGTTCAAAGGTGGAGGCAGTCAATTTGCAGATTCGGCACTGCAACTCCGTAAAGCCTATTTTATAGTAGCCAACAGGAGCAAAGCATGGAAGAAAAAATACGCCATCTCCTCGGCCTCTCCGGAGGCAAAGACAGTTCAGCGCTCGCCGTTTATATGCGAGACCGCGTGCCGCAGATGGAATACTTTTTCTGCGACACCGGGAAGGAACTGCCAGAGACTTACGAGTTTCTGGATCGGTTAGAGGCATTCCTCGGCAAACCGATCGCGCGCCTCAATGTAGAACGTGACTTCGATCATTGGCTCACGCTCTACGGCGGCCTGCTGCCATCGTCGCAAGTTCGGTGGTGCACCTATAACCTCAAGATTAAGCCGTTTGAGGAATACGTAGGCGAGGACAAAGCGTATCACTACATCGCGATTCGCGCCGACGAAGATCGCGTTGGCTATAAACCGCCGAAAACAACCGCGCTCCGAAGCATCGAACCCAAGTATCCTTTCAAGGATGATGGCATCACCAAAGAGGATGTCTTCCGCATCTTGGAGGAAAACGGGATCGGTTTACCCGCCTATTACGATTGGCGGACGCGCTCCGGGTGCTACTTCTGCTTTTTCCAACGCAAAGCAGAATGGGTGGGGCTATTGGAAAAGCATCCTGACCTTTTTGAACTCGCCAAGGGTTATGAAAAATTCGACCCGGATACGGGCGAACGGTTCACATGGAGTCAGGGTGAAAGTTTAGAGGAACTCTCGGAACCTGAACGGATAGAGCAGATTAAGGCACGCGCGGAGAAGGCTACTGCCGCTAAGAAAACGGCGCGTCCCAATCGCCGCCTCATCGATATCCTCACCGATGTCCATGATGATGAGGATGACGATGAGCCTTGTCTGATTTGTCATAAGTGAGACTTAGAGGTTCCTAATGGATCGGGAAACACTTCTCGAAAAATTCACAAATCTCCGGCAATGGAACAGGGGTGCGGAGAGAGCACCGCATAAACCCTTGCTAATCATATACGCCATCGGCAAATTGCTGCGAGGTGAGGGCCGACTGACTCCATTTGCCGAAGCAGACGTGGACGTTGGAAAATTATTGCGGGAGTTCGGCGGGCGACAATCAAAACAGGGAACCCAGTATCCTTTTTGGCGGTTGCGCAACGATAGCATCTGGGAAGTAACCGATGCAGCCCTGATGTCCCCCAACTCCAGTGGGGACGTGAGAAAAAGCGAACTCCTCAATCTTAACGTTGCTGGTGGTTTTCACGAAGCCATTGCTGAACAACTCCAAAATGACACAAGTCTAGCTTTTGAAATAATTCATAAGCTGTTAGACATGCATTTTTGTGATGGAATGCATAGTGACATTTTGCAAGCCGCTGGCATTGAACTGCCCATCAAGGTTTTTGAAACCAAGATGCGAACATCCAACTTCCGAGAAAAAGTCCTGAGAGCCTACGAATACAGATGTGCTGTCTGCGGTTTCGATGTGAAATTAGGAATACTTCCTCTCGCGTTGGAGGCCGCTCATATCAAATGGCAAGCGTTCGGCGGTCCTAATGAAGAGGTGAATGGACTGGCTCTTTGCGTCCTGCATCATAAGTTATTTGACCGTGGGGCTTACACTTTGTCGCCCCAATGGGAAGTCCTGATATCAGATGATGCACACGGGTCTGTTGGTTTTGAGGAATGGCTGATGCGGTTCCACGGTAAACCAATTAACTTTCCGCAACGGCAGTCCTACTATCCGGGTGCAGATTTCATCAGTTGGCACGTCAACGAGGTGTTCCAAGGGGATTACCGGGAATAATCCACTGAGCACACTTCATCCACAGTCAAAGTGTGTTAAGGATAAAAATCATGGCAAATGTTCAGACTTACTTCAACAAGTTTCATGATACCATCAGAAGAAGCTATAACGACAATAGCATTCTGAGGGATAAGAGGGATCTGCTTTTACGGGATCTACAAGAAGGGCTGCGGAGGTACGCCTTGGCCTCTGGCATCAAAATCCCGAGATACGAGCACTTCAATCAGGGCAGTTACGCGATGGATACCGGGATTGAACCGCTCTCCGGCGAGGATTATGATATTGATGTCGGCTTGACTTTTCATATATCAGCGTCGACCTATTCCCCCGTTGAGGTCAAGCAGTGGGTTTACGAAGCCTTGAACTCCGGGAACAGAACGGTGGAGTACAAACGTCCTTGCGTGAGGGTCCAATATCATCGGAAAGGGGAGGAAATCTACCACGTTGATTTTGCTGTCTATTCCGGAAAGGCCTATAATTGGGACAATCAGACCTATCTAGCAAAAGGCTTTTTGGGATCTGCCCCCGAAAACCAGGTCTGGGAAATTTCAGAACCGCATGGACTACTGGAAGCATTTCAGCAGAAATTTCCGAACGAAGGAGATCGAAATCAGTTTCGGCGAGTTATCCGATTCCTGAAGCGGTGGAAAGACGTGAATTTCACTGCGGAAGGAAACGCGCGTCCCACCGGGATTGCGCTGACAGCGTGCGCCATGAATTGGTTTCAGCGTGGACTGGTTTATCGGGCTGCTGTTGGCACCAATTATGATGACTTAACAGCACTCAGGAACCTTGCTGAGTCAATCCTAAGTCAGTTTGATTTTGGGAATCGGATAAGTGTCAGACTACCTGTTCCACCACACAATGATCTGTTTGAGAAATTGAGCAACAAACAGATGGCAAACCTTGAAAGCAAACTTGCGGTACTCGTGACTTCCTTAACTCGGGCGCAAGAAGAATCTTCCTATGTTTCAGCATGCCGCATTCTACATCGCCTTTTCGGAGATGACTTTCTACCGTGATAACCGGAACCAGCCGAATTTGGACAAGACTCGCGTAGTTTTTATAACGCTATGTTTTTCCATAACTAGAGAA
This sequence comes from Candidatus Poribacteria bacterium, assembly GCA_965242965.1. Taxonomy (GTDB): domain Bacteria; phylum Poribacteria; class WGA-4E; order WGA-4E; family WGA-3G; genus AGPOR5. The sequence continues at coordinate 2,450,595 of OZ251518.1, forward strand.
GGTTAGTCAAAATGGATGAGAAAATCAAAAGAATTCTGACAATTGATGGAGGAGGAATTAAAGGGGTATTCCCATCTTCCTTCCTTGCTACTGTTGAAGATTCAATCAAAGACAACGTAGCAAACTATTTTGACTTAATCGTCGGTACCTCGACCGGTGGCATCATAGCTCTGGGCCTTGGGCTTGGATTATCAGCGCAGGAGATTTTGACGTTTTATGAAGAATCCGGACCTCGGATTTTTGGTGGGAATCGTCTTGGACGGTGGTTGAGAGGGCTTGGCATGTCAAAGTACAATAGCGACCCTCTTGAGGAAGCACTAAAGGAGTGCTTTGGGGAAAAGAAACTGGGCGATAGCAAAAAACGCCTAGTCATCCCATCAATGAACCTTGAAAATGGCGAGGTCTACATCTACAAGACAGCCCATCATCCTCGATTGGAAAGAGATTTCAAGCAAAAGGTTGTTGATGTGGCCCTCGCAACCGCTGCCGCTCCAACTTATTTTCGCGCACATAGGTCGGATGGAGGAACCCCTCTAATTGATGGGGGTGTATGGGCGAATAACCCCGTGGGACTATCCGTAGTTGAAGCAATTGCGTTGCTTGACTGGCCAAGGGATTCTTTAAAAATCTTGAGTTTGGGTTGCACTCATGAACCATTAAACGTGAATTGGGGCAGAAAATTCTCACTAGGACGTTTATATTGGGCACTAAAATTGTGCGACGTGTGTATGCATGCACAATCCCACGGATCCCTCGGAACAGCGCAACTTCTTGCGGGACATGATAACGTCATCAGGATTAACCCATCCATGGCCAGCGGAAAGTTTGGTTTAGATAAAGCCAAGGAAATTTGCTCGCTCAAAGGTCTCGGAGTAGACCAAGCCCGAAAAGCGTTGCCTCAACTCCGCAAGGTTTTTATCAGCAATCCAGTAGAAGCATTTGAGGCTTTCCACAGATAAACGAAGGTGAAAAAATATGTTTACTTACTCAAACCAATTCAGTAGGTCTCTCGATCAGGTCATATCCCAATCGTTGGACATATCTGATGAGCACCACCAACTGGCGGTAGAACGCTATAAATCCATAGGTAACTGGCTAGAACGGAGAGGGTCTAGAGTCGCTCACTACCGTCCCGAAATCTATCCACAAGGCTCTTTTCTGCTGGGTACAGTTACGCGCCCTGTTTCCAACGCCGAAGAGTACGATATCGACCTCGTGAGCGAACTGAATCTTGAAAAATTCCGAATCAGCCAAGAAGGACTCAAGAACTTAGTCGGGGACGAAATCACGGCCTATGCCCGCACTCACTATCTGGATCTGCCAAAGAATGGAAGGCGTTGCTGGACGCTGAATTATCCAGGCAATGCCCGATTCCACATGGACATCTTACCAGCGATTCCAGATGGAGAATCGTTCAAACAGACTCTCCTGTCAAACGCAGGATCGTTCCCGAATTTCTCTATTGCAATTGGCTTGTCAAGTTTTGCAATTGCAATTACTGACAGAGATCATTGCAATTACAATAGGATTGATCGGAATTGGCCTCGCAGTAATCCGAAGGGGTATGCAGCATGGTTCATGAACAGGGGACTCAACCGAGACCTGACTGATACTCGGGCTGTTGAGGATGTCCCGGATCACAGCGTCAAAACACCCCTCCAGCGGACAGTTCAGATACTGAAGCGTCACCGCGACATCTGGTTTGACAAGATGGTGAGGCAGCGCCGCTACAGACGAGACGATAAACCAATCTCTATCATCATTACGACGCTTGCGGCTCACGCCTACGAAGGCGAAAAAGACCTGCAAGAATCCCTCCAGAATATTGTAAGGAAGATGCCGAGCTCTATTGAGTGGCGATACGGTGGAGTCGCCTACGTACGCAATCCGGTGGATCCGTTGGAGAACTTCGCTGACAAATGGCAGGAGCATCCTAGCCGAAAGGTTTGCTTCATGGACTGGCTTCAGCAGGTATCCGGGAAAATGAACGATTACCTGGCAAGGCGCGATATTTCGGCAATGAAGGCGTTACTACGGTTGCGCTAAGACAAAGGAGAGGTTGGAGAGGTGAGTAAGATAGAATCTCTTCGGGTCCTATGCACGTTACCGAAGTGAAGCCCCCTCACTCCCCCAAAAGCCGCAACTTATTTTCATAAACCTGCCGATAATAATCCGCACGCTTCAGTTCCGATGCCGCCGCCTCGTCTAGCACGACGACGGTGCGGGGATGCATCTGCAATACGGAAGCTGGCACCTCTGCCGTAATCGGCCCCTCCACTGCCGCCGCAATCGCTGCCGCTTTCGATGCGCCGTTCGCTAACAGCAGGCACTCCCGCGCCTCCATGATAGTGCCGACACCCATCGTAATCGCCAGCGTCGGCACTGCATCGATATCCCCCCCGAAATGTGGCGCGTTCGCCGCTAAGGTGCTTCGCGTCAACGTCTTAATCCGAGTGCGAGAACCGAGTGAGGAACTGGGCTCGTTGAACCCAATATGTCCCTCTCTGCCGATGCCGAGGATCTGGATATCGATGCCGCCGGCGCGCGCAATCGCGGCTTCATAACGTTCACAAAACGCCCCGTGGTCTTCCGCAGTATTCTGCGGGAGATAGCGGTTCTCCTCCGGGATGTTGACATGCCGGAAAAAATGCGCCTCCATGAAGGTATGATAACTGGCCGGATGCGTCTTCGGTATGCCGACATACTCGTCGAGGTTAAAGGTTGTCACGGCAGAGAAATCGAGTCCCTCTTCGGTGTGCATTCGGACGAGTTCCTCGTAAAGTCCGATGGGCGTGCTACCGGTGGCGAGTCCCATGACGAGTTCGGGTTTTTTGAGGAGCGCGCGCTTCACGATATCGGCGGCGATGGCGACGAGGTGTGGATACGTCGGTTGAATGATAATTTCCATGAGATTACGCGGTGCCGGCGATGATGTTATCCATATCCTCGCTGATTTGATGGACGGTGCCTTCGGGGTTTTCTTTATCAACCGGAAGTTCAGCGGTGATGTAGTCGTCGTAGCCGATGTCTGCGAGTGCAGTCATCACAGCGTTCCAATCGATGGTGCAGTCTTCGATCAGGTAGGTGAACCGGCGTTCCTCGGCGTTGAAGCCTTTCACATGCACTTTGGCGATGCGAGAACCAAGCGAACGGATCCAGTGTTGCGGGAAGCCGTAGAGGACGATGTTGCCCACATCAAAATACGCCGTGACAGCAGGGCTATCAAAGGCATCGATGTAACTGGCGAATTCAAAGGGACTGAGCAGGAATTTATTCCAGACGTTTTCAAGCGCAATGGTGAGTCCCTTCGCGGTGGCATGGGGAATCAACTTGCGGATTTCTGTATGCGAACGGTGGTATGCCAATTCATAAGGCGTGGCTTCGTTGACAACAGCCGGAACAAGTAGCACCGTGTCCGCGCCGATGGCTGTCGCCGTCTCCATGGACTCAAGCACTCCGTCGCGCGAGGCGGCGCGCACCGATTCGTCATCATCGGAGAGCGGGTGAGACCAGTGTTTGGCGTTCATGACGCTGAACAGCTCTATCCCGTGTTGCGTCGCGAGGTGTTTCGTCTGGAGCCGGTCTGCCTCATTTTCGAGGGTTCCGATTTCCACGCCGTCAAATCCGGCGGCTTTTGCGAGTTTGAATCGGGCTTCGGTTGTGTCGCCCGGTAGTGAACCGATACAAATTCCTTTTTTCATAGTTTTCCTCTCTTATTTTCATGAGGGTGTTTCATAACTCGTTGTTGTCACAATGGTTTCGTGAGCTCCCGAACGATGCCGTTTCTCCCGTAGGAGAGACCTCCCGGTCTCGATTTCTTGCCCGTAGGCGAGCCCTCCCGGTCTTGATTTTCCCGTAGCGCGGGGGCCCTCGGAGGTTTCCATACGCGCATCCGAGCGGGTTTCCCCCGCGTTGGCCATCGTCAAGAGATGGCGTTTTAGGTCCTTTAGGTCCTACATGTCTATAGCAGCACGTGTTGTTCCATTTTCAAGGTCCTTTAGGTCCTTAATAAAGAACATGCGGCCCTGGCAAAATATTAAGGACCTAAAGGACCTTAGCGTTCTTCGCGTCTGCGCGTGCTATAGACATTCAGGACCTAAAGGACCTGAAGAGAACAAGAGACGTTTTTTCCGTAGCGCGAGCGATGGCGAGGGAAACCCGCTCGCATGCGCGTGTGGCATGCGAGGGCCCACGCCCTACGATGAAGGGGGCTTTCTGCCGTTCCCCCAGTATGCGCGCCGTCCTATTGCATCGAGACCAGGAGGTCTCTCCTACCGGCATGCGTCAAGACCGGGAGGTCTCTCCTACCCGGAAGCCATCGAGTTATGAAACATCATCATTGCAATAACTTCAGACACATCACCTCCAAAGCCAACGTCGCGTTTGTGTTGGTGTTGTCAATGAGGGATTTCGTCTGGAAAATGGTTTGGATTGCCTGCTGGAGGCGCAAGCGGGAATAGCGCGGCACTAACGCGCGCAACTCCTCTAGCGAATGGTTGTGCGTAATCAACTCCGTAGGCGCGCCTTGGTGTAAGAAAAGCAGGTCGCGATACCACGTCACTAACTCAGCCAACCGTTCTGGTTCGTTCTTGAATTGCTCGGCGAACCGAAAGGCTGCCAGCACCTCGGTCTCCTTCAAAATTTCCGGTATCTCCTGCGAGAGCGCGTCGCCTTTTTCCAGTTGCGTCAGTGCTTTGCCGATGGCACCACCCGTTGAGATTGCGATAGCTGTCGCTTTCTCGGGGTCCGCCGAAAACCGATGGGTTAAAACCTCCGCCAATTCCTCGGGTTGCATCGCGTGGAATTGGAGGATTTGGCATCGGGAACGCGTCGTTGGCAGCAACGCCTCAATGTTGGAGGTGAGGAGAATGATGACAGAGGATGCCGGGGGCTCCTCCAGTGTTTTGAGGAGGCAATTCTCTGCTTCGGCGTTCATCCGTTCCGCCTCTGTTAAGATGTAGACTTTCCTGCTCGCCTCCAACGGTTCGTAGATAATCTGGCTTTGCATTTCGCGGATTTGCCCGATTTTCAGGAGGCTGCCCTCGCGCCGGATGAACCGCAGGTCTGGATGATTGCCGGATGTTACTTTGCGGCAGGCGAGGCATTGTCCGCAGACTATCGGCGGCTGTGCTTCTTGCTGGCAGAAGATGAGCCGCGTGAAGTAGGTGGCCACCGTCTCCTTGCCGACTCCCGATGGCCCGACGAAGAGATACGCGCCGGCGATTCGTCCGGATGCGACGGTGCGTTGGAGTTGTTCAATGATGTGTTCGTGTCCGATTATGTCTTGCATTTTTTTGTTCTTCTGCGGTGAGGTAGGAGAGACCTCCCGGTCTCGATTTCTGCCTCAAACTGAAAACGTTCATTCACCGTAGCGCGGGGGCCTGTCCCCCGCGAGCGTTCGGTGGACCGCAGCATGGCGAGGGACAGGCCCTCGCCCTACGGCAGCAAAAAACGTTCATTCACCGTAGCGCGGGGGCCTGTCCCCCGCGAGCGTTCAGTGGCCCGCAGCATGGCGAGGGACAGGCCCTCGCCCTACGGGAAGGGAGGCGTTTTTTTACCGTAGCGCGGGGGCCTGTCCCCCGCGAATCCGAGCCGCAGCGAAACCTCCATATAAACCTAGCATGGCGAGGGACAGGCCCTCGCCCTACGGTGGAGAGGACGTTTTTTTATCGTAGCGCGGGGGCCTGTCCCCCGCGATCCCTCTTTCGATATTCGGCCAAGAGTGCCGCGTGGACAATGTCAGGACATTGCGTTGCATCAATCAATTTCACGCGATGCGGTTCCGCCGCCGCAATGGCAAGATACCCCTCACGCACATTGCGATGCGATGCCAACGCCTCCTTGTCTAACCGATTCCGGTGCAGCTGCCGCTGCCGTTGCAATCCGATTTCTGGCGGCAGATCCAACACAAACGTCAAATCTGGGATGATACCACACGTCGCCTCGTGATTGAGTCGGTTGATGAATGCGATGTCTATCCCGCCGCGATACCCTTGATACGCAACGGTTGCGTCAATAAACCGGTCGCAGATTACCGTCCGATTTGCTTCAAGCGCGGGACGAATAACTTCGGCGACATGTTGTGCGCGCGCCGCGGCGATGAGCAGCAACTCAGTCGTCGCCGTTATCCCATCTGCGGTGAGAAAAATCTCGCGGATGCGTTCGGAGATGGGGGTACCGCCGGGTTCGCGCGTGACGATAACGTCGGTGTCAAGTGCGTCTGCTAAACGTTGAGCCTGTGTTGTTTTGCCTGCGCCTTCCACGCCTTCAAATGTGATGAAAAATCCGTGCTGTGCCATTTATGATATTTTAGCATTTTGTGGTTTTGATGTCAAGATGAAAATTTTTTGTTGCCTGGAGCGGGATTTACAAAAGAGGAGCGGGTGACTGTAGTTCGGGATCGCCTGATCCCGAACGGGACATGGCAGAACCCCTTCCTGGCCCGTAGCGCGGGGGCCCTCGGATGCCATCCGCGCATCCGAGCGGGTTTCCCCCGCGATCGCCCGACTTGCGCGAAAACTGCACGCCAGCCAAAGCCGTTTCCCCAACCGAGGCACGGCGAGGGACAGGCCCCTCGCCCTACGGGCAGCGGCACGTTTTTTTTCGTAGCGCGCGGGGCTCGGAGGTTTCCATACGCGCATCCGAGCGGGTTTCCCCCGCGATCGTTGGAGTGCGCCGACGATGGCGAGGGACAGGCCCTCGCCCTACGGTGTGGGGGGCGTTTTTTTTCGTAGCGCGGGGGACAGGCCTCCGCGAGCTCCATCGTCATGATGTGTGTTTTCCCTCTCTGTAGTTTGTGATCGCCTGATCACAAACGGGTCAGGATCAGGCGATCCTGACCTACAGGACCTGGCACGAGAACGATGGCGAGGGACAGGCCCTCGCCCTACGATGAAGGGGGGGTTTTATCGTAGCGCGGGGGCCTGTCCCCCGCGACCGTTGGATTGCGCGGACGATGACGAGGGACAGGTTTTCCCACCGCCCTACGATGAAGGGGAGCTTTCTGCCGCCCTATTGCATCGAGACCGGGAGGTCTCTCCTACCGGGGAAACGGAATCGTTCAAGGTATCACGAAACCAGTTTGACAACAACGAGTTATGAAACACCCTCAATTAAAAATCGTCTTTACCGAAGAAAACTGCATACTTCTGAAAAAGAATTTGACAAATTCAATTTCTTTGTGGTAATATATTGAAAATCCGCAATTCTGAATGGCAATAGGAGAGTTATGAAACAACCCCGGGCAAGAATTTGGCAATTCAAAAATCCAGAGCTCGATGAGAGTTTCGCATTAGCGGCGGAACTCGGCGTATCGCTCCTCGTCGCGCAACTTTTAATTAACCGCGGCCTGACAACGGCAGCCGCAGCACGCACCTATCTCTATCCGAAGTTTGAGCATCTACACGATGCTTTTGAAATGGCGGATATGGCGAAGGCTGTCGAACGGATAAACCTCGCGATGAAACGCGGCGAAAACATCTGCGTCTACGGCGATTACGACACCGACGGCACCACGGCAACCGCGCTACTGCTCAACACGTTCCGGCATATCGATGTGCCGGTTGAATACTACATTCCGAATCGGTTTGATGACGGCTATGGGCTCAGCGAAAAGACGGTGGAAGAGGTGCGCGAGAAAGGCACCGACTTGCTCATTACCGTAGACTGCGGGATTAAGTCGGTTAGAGAGGTGGAACGTGCGAACGCACTCGGCATGGATGTGATTATCACAGACCATCACCAACCGGAGCCGGGCGCGCGCCCAGCCGCACACGCGCTTATTTCACCGAAAGTTGAGGGCAACGAGTATCCCTATCCCGAACTCGCCGGGGTTGGATTGGCGTTTAAGGTTGCGCAAGCATTGATACCCGACGATACGGCGTTTCTGGAATCCTTGCTTGATTTGGTGGCACTCGGCACTGTTGTCGATATCGCGCCGCTGACAGGAGAGAACCGGGTGTTGAGCCGACTCGGTTTGGATGAACTCAACAAACGGAAACGTCCCGGCATCCGCGCGTTATGCAACGCAGCCGGTATGGCCGAAGGAAAACCGCTTGTAGGACGTTCCCTCTCTTTTGGGCTCGGACCGCGGATTAATGCCGCCGGCAGACTGGATACCGCGACGAAGGTGGTGCAACTGCTCACCACCGAATCCGATGATGAGGCAAAACGGATTGCCACGGAACTCAACAGCAAAAATCAGGCGCGCCGTGAATTGGAAGCGGGCATTCGTGATAAGGCGGAAGAGATGATTGTGAATGAGTTGGACGATGACACGAGAGGCATCGTCGTCGCGAGCAATTGGGGAGATAAGGCGCAAGGCGTGGTGGGCATCGTTGCATCGCGCTTGATGGAAACTTATCACAGACCGGTGATTGTCCTCGCGATTAAGGGTGAAGAGGCTACCGGGTCTGGCCGCTGTATTGATGGGATGAACCTCGCCAACAGTTTAATCGCCTGCACGCATTTGCTGATAAAACACGGTGGGCACGAAAAGGCGGCTGGGTTAACCTTGAAAACGAAAAAAATCCCTGAATTTCGGGAGGCGTTTGACGCTTATGCTCGCGACAATTTGAAAGATGAGCATCTCCAGCCGAAATTATCGATGGATTTTGAAACCAGTCTCTCTGAATTAACGTTAGAGACGTTAGCATCCTTGGCTCAACTTGAACCGTTTGGGGAGAAAAACCCGGCACCTCGTTTCGGCGCGCGCAACGTGAAACTCGCCGGCACCCCTACCCTGATGAGTAACGGGCGGCATCTCAAGATGCATGTTACTGATGGCACAGCGAAGCGCGAGGCGATTGCGTGGCAGAGAGGCGAACATATTGTCACGTTGAAAGGGCTCACCGCGCCGTTTGGCATCGCGTTTTCGCCGGAGATTAACGAGTGGCAGGGGAACATCAGAATCCAACTTATCCTTAAGGATTGGCAAATTGGGAGAAACACGCGCGGTGGAAATCGCACGATATTCCCATCCATCACGGACGGAGAGGCAGAACCCATCGTCAAGGTTATCAATAGCCGCGGCAGAGATAAGCAGGATTACCTCTTAAAATTGCTTGCGCGCGACGAAGCCGGTGCCATCATCTATGTCCAAAACCGGGAGATGCTGGAGCTCTTGCTCACGCGGCTTATCCCGGAGAAGGCAGACTGTATCGCGCCGCACGACGAGACTACCCCCGAAGCGGAAGAAGCGGCGTTGGTGGAAAAATTGGCGCGCGGCGACATTCGGGCCATCGCCTCCAGTGCAACTTTTTCTAAACCAGAGCGGTTTCCTTTCGTCAAACATTTTGTCTTCTGCCACTTGTCGCCGACTGCTGATGAATTCTTTCAGCGATGCCAACCCGCTTTCGCCACCGAGGAGACTTCGGGACTGCATCTCATCTACGCCGATGCGGATGTTCAGTCGATGAACGAGTGGCTGACGCAAAAGTATCCTGCCGAGGCAGCCCTGCGGGAGTTATACGGACAATTGCGTGCCAGGATTCAGAACAACGGAACAGATGGATATCCGGTAGTGGACTTGCTAAACGGCACACTGGGAGTGCCAGCATCTGTCCAGAATGGACTTACCATCTTTGAAGAATTGCGGCACATTGAACTGAACGGTGCGCCGGATGCAGCGCGCGTCCATCTCCTGCCATCGGAGAGGCGCGGGTTGGAGACTTCGCAAACCTATCTGAAGGGGCAGTGGATTCGAGAGACGAACCCGGCGTTCGTCGCATTCCAATTGCAGGAAGACATCAAACCGATTTGGGAGCGGATAGCCCATGAGTGTCGAAGCGTTAATCAGCCAAATTCAGGACTATAACCCGGACGCGGAGGTGGGACTGCTGGAGCAGTGCTACCACTTCGCGCAAAAAGCACACGAGGGACAACTTCGGAAATCCGGTGAGCCCTACTTTACACACTGCCTGAAGACAGCGGAGGAACTTGCCGCGCTGCGGTTGGATACACACACTATCTGCGCCGGGCTCCTGCACGATGTGCTTGAAGATACCGGGGTGACGCGCGCAGAGATGGACGTGCGCTTCGGACAGAATATCACGAATCTCGTTGAGGGTGTCACCAAGATCGGGAAATACAAATTCCGCGGCGGACATCGGCAACGGCAAGCCGAAACCTATCGGAAACTGCTGATAGCCACCGCCGAGGATATGCGCGTCATTCTGATCAAACTCGCCGACCGGGTGCATAACATGGAGACGCTCAAGTTCCTCCCAGGGCAGAAGTGTCAACGGATTGCGAAAGAGACGCTGGAGATTTACGCGCCTATCGCACACCGGCTGGGCATCTGGCGCATTATGAGCCGCTTGGAGGACCTGGCGTTCAAACATCTCTTCCCCACCGAATACCACGAAATCGCCAACCTGCTGGACGAAAAACTAGTGGAACGCGAGGCTTATTGCGAGATGATGGTAGCGCGCATTCGCGAAGAATTGGAAAATCAGGACATCTTCGCCGATGTGCACGGCAGGACCAAGCATATCTATAGCATTTACCAGAAAATGCAACAGAAAGGGACACCCTTCAAGGACATCTGCGATCTGGTTGGGCTCCGCATCCTCGTCAAAACGGATAGAGCCTGCTACCTGGCACTCGGCGCGCTGCACCAACGATGGCACTACCTCCCAGACCGGCTCCGAGACTGGATCGGGCAGCCGAAGAAGAATGGGTATAAGTCGCTTCATACGACGATTGTGGATAACGGGAAGCCGGTGGAAATCCAGATCCGCAGTTACGAGATGCACAAAATTGCAGAGGACGGCATCGCCGCGCATTGGAGTTACAAAGAGGGCGCGCCGAACTGCAAACAGGGGCATTCTATCTTCGCCAGCTATAAGCAGATGCTGGAGGATATACAGGATCCGCAGGAAGGCGCGCACCAGTTCGTTGAATCGATGAAACTGGAGCTCTCTGACGACGAGGTCTACGTTTTCTCCCCGAAAGGCGATCTGTTCGCGTTGCCAACCGGTTCAACCGCCATCGATTTCGCCTATAAAATCCACACCGATATCGGGAATACCTGTTGCGGTGCGGAGATTAACGGCACGATTTCGCCAATTCGACAGGAGTTGCAAAACGGGGACAGGGTGGAGATCTGGACGCACCCGAATTGTAAGCCGAGCCGCAGTTGGCTGCGCTATGTCAAAACGTCAAACGCGCGCAGCAAAATCAAGAACTGGTTCCGTGAGAAGGACCGGGCGGACGCGCTGGAACTCGGCAAAAAATTCCTCTATTCCGAATTGCGCGTCTCCACCCTGAACGCCCGCGATTATCTGAATTCCCCCAAACTGCTGGATGTCGCCAAACAGCTGCGTCTCAAGAATATCGCAGAACTCTTTATCCGCATCGGCAAGCGCGAGGAATCCGCCGCGCATGTCGTCACCCTCCTCGAACCAGACGCACCGGAACCTGAAACCCCCACACCGTTGAAAGAAGCCCCGATGCCTGTCCTCGAACTTGAAAACGGCATCGACCTCGGCATGATACGAATAATGAAGTGCTGTAACCCGATTCCCGGTGACGAGGTTATCGGTTATGTCACCCGCGGGCGCGGTGTCTCCGTGCATCGGAACGGGTGCATCCGCCTTCTTGATGAACCCGAACGCCTCCTCAACGTAAAATGGCCCGAAAAGCAGAACGGAACCCATCGGCGTGACATCTATCCGGCGCAAATTAGTGTTGAGTGCAGTGACCGGCCGGGGATGCTCGGCGAGATCACCACGGTTATCGCGCAGTGCAAAGTGAACATCCGATGCGGCACCTTCCAACCCTCCGAGGTCACGCGCGCTAACGATGCCGCACAAGATCTGCTGACGTTAGATGTGACAGGGACTACGCAACTCGCCGAGGTGATGCAGGCTCTTCGGCATTTGAAAGGTGTCCAGCGTGTGACGCGTAAGTTCTAAAATCGCTCAACGTCGCGGGGACAGGCCCCCGCGCTATTGCCGGTAGGAGGAGACCTCCTGGTCTCGATATCGTCCGCGCAATCCAACGATCGCGGGGGACAGGCCCCCGCGCTACGAAAAAAATAACGCCTTCCTTTCACCGTAGGGCGAGGGCCTGTCCCTCGCCATCGTCCGCGCACTCCAATGATCGCGGGGGACAGGCCCCCGCGCTACGGGAAAAAACGCCCCCCCTCACCGTAGGGCGAGGGCCTGTCCCTCGCCATGCGTTTTGGTGTCGGACCGCATCACCCCTGTAGGTCAGGATCGCCTGATCCTGACCTGTTCGGGATCGGGCGATCCCGAACTACAGATGTGGGCCCAATGCCTTCCGGTATTCGCCATCCCTCTTTCTTTCCCCAGCGCGCGGGACCGTCTGGCACCCGACAAAAAAACCGTCATGCAGGTGCCGGCATTCGTGAAATAACCTTCGTGACTTTCCCACTCCGCAAACATTTAGTGCAGACTCGCACGCGTCTCGCGCCTTCTTCGGTTTGGATGCGCACCCGTTGCAGATTTGGGAGCCATCGCCGCTTCGTATGCCGCCGCGATTTACTGATCTGGTTACCTGCCATCGGACGCTTGCCGCAGACATTACAGACTCGTGACATGATTATGCCTCCTCTCTTTTTTTCCTTGATATTAAATCAAGCGATAGGTTAAACTTATCTATTTGCCATACTCCCAACGCTAAAGCGATGGGATGCTGTTGGTGGTATTCTCATCCAACAGACTAACAGATAGTATACCACACAAAACAACGTTTGTCAAATTAAAATGCTAAAGCGGGTATTACCTCACCAGCCTGAAGTCTGGCATTTTATTCAGGGTGTTTCATAAATTCGTTGGCGCGCCCTCCCAGTCTCAATGCAAGACTCAAGCAGGATTTCCAAGATTTCCAAGATTTCGCAAGATATGAGCGGGATTTTCAAGATACGGACAAAGCGGATGCTTCGCAAGCTTCGCACCGCTTGTCCTTTTCAAGATTTTCAAGATTCTAGTTTTTGATGCACCGACACCGCGGGGCACGCTACAACAGCGTCGGTGCGTCAAAAACCTAATCCTGGAAATCGTGTAAATCCTGTAAATCCTGCTCCGGATTTGCAAGATTTTGCAGGATTCTGTTTTTGTTCCCTTCCACCGTGCAGGCGTATCCGTTCCCCTCCCTGTAGTTCAGGATCGCCCGATCCTGAACCGTTTGTGATCAGGCGATCACAAACTACAGAGGGGGGCGCGAAGCGGGCACAAACGACAGAGAGCCCCCCTTTCACCGTAGGGCGAGGGCCTGTCCCTCGCCATGCCTCGCGCACTCCAACGATCGCGGGGGACAGCCCCCCGCGCTACGGGCGGCGAAAATCTCCCCCTTCACCGTAGGGCGAGGAACAGGCTCTGTAGTTCAGGATCGCCAGATCCTGACCCGTTTGTGATCAGGCGATCACAAACTACAGAGGGGAAAACACATATCGTACCGATGGAGATCGCGGGGGACAGGCCCCCGCGCTACGGGCGGCGAAAATCTCCCTTTCATCGTAGGGCGAGGGCCTGTCCCTCGCCATTGTCCGCGCAACCCAACGATCGCGGGGGACAGGCCCCCGCGCTACGGGCGGCGAAAATCCCCCCTTCATCGTAGGGCGAGGGCCTGTCCCTCGCCATTGTTCGTGCACTCCAACGCTCGCGGGGGACAGGCCCCCGCGCTACGGTTTGCCAGGCTGTCTCTCCTTCATCGTAGGGCGAGGGCCTGTCCCTCGCCATGCAACGATCGCGGGGGAAACCCGCTCGGATGCGCGGATGGCATCCGAGGGGGCCCGCGCTACGGGAACATCAAGACTGGGAGGGCTCTCCTACGGGGAAAGGCAGATCCGAACTTCAGTTACGATGGTAACCAAATACCAGCCATCTCTAATTTTAGTTGCTGCGTGGCTAGTGCCTTTGCATCAGCTTCAGCACTGCCGCCGAGATTATACTTCTTGCGCTCGGCTTCGAGGTCGCAGGTTTCCTTCTTCGTTCCCGCGATTGTCGGCTCGGCGCACAGCATCTCACGCAGGCGTTGCATCTCACGATGTGTTGACTCATCGGTGATGCCGAGCACTTCCGCCAGCAGGCGCGCATCCAGCACATGCCGCCATGCATCATCCGCAGACCGGTGATAAGGAAGCATCCGCGCATCCTTCAACTCGGCGAATATCTCCTCCGCCTTCGCAAGCTGCTCATCGGTGAGTTGGCGCACGTCGAGGGTGACAACAGTAGCGATTGTCGCCCACGTTAATTTGCCTCGGCCTGGAGTTTGTTTCGGTGCATGCATCCAATAACACATAAAACCGAGTGTGGAATTTGTCCACAGAGTCCATGCTGCCTCATACTTGCGTTTGTGTAAGCACGCGTTCACTAACGTTGATGCACCAATCGAAGGCACTTCGGTAAAACTCGCTATCTGCGAATTCGCATTAAAACTAAGCAACCTGTGATAATGCGTGCGACTGTTACGGCTCAGAATCTTACGAGCCCTCTGCTCTTTACCAGGCTGCACCCGCGCATTGGCATTAATGGAAGTAGACATTGCACGTTGGGTTGTCCTATTAACCTTCCACAATGCAGGATAGAGCTCGCTTGATGTAGGCGCGCCTTCGCGCACTTGAAATGCACCATCTCCACGTGATTCGTCTTTAATAGAACTGGCGTTGAAGCCTATCTTGCCGATATCCTCGTTTTGACAAATCGGGAGGAGTTGTGAATCCAACTGGCCGGGGAAATGCAGACTGCCCTTGCTCAGCTGATAACCCATCTGAATTAAGGAGAATGCACGGATGTTGGCAGCTGCCCACTCATTTGCGTTGATGGGCGCATCCAGCACATGTCCCGCTAGATGTTCTCCGATACGGAGTTCATCACCTCCATGTGGCAAATCCTCCATCCGACGCGTCACACTTTTTTGTCGAATCTGATTCGCCAATGTTTGCGCGGCAAGGAGGCTATCGGGACGCTCCGTGAGACAGACAAACGTTGCCCTCCCTGTATTGGCACCAACCCCCTTCGTTGCAACTACCATGCACTCTCGCATACCTGTATCGTGGGAGAATGCGCTGTCGTAGCCGCTATTCTGTGCTATCGTCACCACGATCACATCGTGGTATTCTTCGGCGAGCATCCGACGGAGCTTCTTCGTTGCTGTTCCCATCAACGTCGTAGCTATTAGGATAAATCCCATCGTCCCACCGGTTTTCAACTTCCGGTCGCACATATCCACAAACCAAGATCCCAATCCGTTATTCCCACTCGCGATGCGGCCTGACTTTTTCTTAAGCTCTGCCTCCATGAGTTTCCTCTCTTCTTTGGAGCGATTTTTCGCCTTAAACGCCGCCTTCCCTTTACTAGTGTTGGGGTCGGCGTTTTTGGAGAATGGCGGGTTGATGATAATGATGTCCATCTCGCCATCGGGGAATTCGCGCTTGTAGTCAACGGTTGCGATGTCGGCATCGCCGATAATCTTATCCGCCATCGTGCCGAGCGTCAGCAAATTGAGTTGTTGGGTATCCAACAATTCTAACGAACCCGTTAAGAAACCGCCCCCCTCTCGCTTGCCGTAGGGCGCGGTGATAACCCGTGTCGAGCCCAACGTCGTAGTAGGGTGCGTCGCGGCCATCGCCGTGAACGTGAGGTGCGTCGCGTGGGGATAGATGTCGGATGCAGCGAGATTGTTTTCTATCATTTCGCGGTGAATTTCCTGACTGCTCTTTCCAGTCTTCCGCTCGTAGAGCTGTTGAATGCGCTTGTAGACACCGTTCAGCAGCGCGCCAGTGCCGCAGGCGTAGTCTGCGACTTTGGGGAGGTTGTCAACATCGATGTCGGGACACACCAGAGACGATAGCAACGTCGCGCTTTCGGGACGCGTATAGTGCGCCTTCACGTTGTCTCGGTCCACCACCAAATCCTGAAAGAGTTCGCCGCCAATCTCGTGAACCTGCTGGAGATGGAAGTTACTGATATCGATGGCGGTATTCAGCAATCCCTTCAGCACGCGGCGCGCCATTGTCTCATCGTATTCTCGCAGGATTTTCACGATGGCCACTGCGTCCTTGAAAATCGGGACATAGTTCACTTCCAAAATCCGCAGCCAATCGCGGATAATGTCATCATATCTTACCAGCTTGGTGGCATCATCGTAATGCGCTAATCTGCGCACCTTTTTGAAACCTTCCTTGCCCGCCACTGCGTCTTGGAATATGAAGGCATCGATGACAAAGACACAAGCGGTTTTGCATGTCTCAACGTCGGCATCCTTGCCGATAATCTCCGCCAGCATATCGCCGAGTGCGGGACGTTCTTCAATTGAACGTGCGATGCGCTTTGAATAAGCGTCCATCCCCTTGCTATAAACCTTCGCGACTTCGCGGATTTTCTTCGTCGGCGATGCACCGATGTGCAAGGCGTTGGCGATGTCTCGGAGGGAGCCCTTCGCGTATCCCGACTTGGGGAAGTTCCCCTCGTCGTCCTCTGTCACCACGCAGTATTCAATTTCGTTGGTGTGCTCCAGCGCATGCTCCAACTCCGTGCTCGAGACCTTCTGCACCGATTCGGGGTATTTGATAACCATCCCCGCCACCAATGTCTCGGACACACGCTGGAAGTCGGGCTCCAACTCTAGTCCGAATCTCGCGCGGAGTTGTTCAACGCCGGCTTTGATGTCTTCGTCGTGCGATTTCG
Source organism: Candidatus Poribacteria bacterium (assembly GCA_965242965.1). Taxonomy (GTDB): domain Bacteria; phylum Poribacteria; class WGA-4E; order WGA-4E; family WGA-3G; genus AGPOR5. The sequence goes on from OZ251518.1 coordinate 2,467,247, forward strand.
CCTCAATTGCGACTGTCTCGCGTCCTTGACGCATCGCCATGATGTCGGGTGTAAGCGTATTGCCGACGAAGGGTTTCTGCTGTCCCTCGAATGTCCAGCCGTGCGTCATCCCACTCAGAAGTTTTGTTACTTCGCGCGTTACCGTATCTTCGGTCTGTTTAATCATTTTTTAGTTCTCCTTTTGTGTTTTGTGACTCTGATCCTGTTTCTATCCCCGTAGGAGAGCCCTCCTGGTCTCGATGCCTTTCCTGCGCCAGCGTTTTGCTGCCAGATTTCCTCACCTCTGTAGGTCAGGATCGCCTGATCCTGACCTGTTTGTGATCAGGCGATCACAAACTACAGTGGTAGGGGCGCGAAGCGAGCACAAACGACAGAAAGCACGAAACCCCTCCCTTCACCGTAGGGCGAGGGCCTGTCCCTCGCCATCGTCCGCGCGCCAGGCCCTGTAGGTCAGGATCGCCTGATCCTGACCTGTTTGTGATCAGGCGATCACAAACTACAGAAGAGGAAACACACATCGGGACGATGGAGCTCGCGGGTTTCCCTCGCCATCGCTCGTGCAATCCAACGATCGCGGGGGACAGGCCCCCGCGCTACGGGAAAATCGTGACCAGGAGGTCTCTCCTACCGGGATGTTCGGTAGGGGGAGTAGGTTAGGCGGTGCTGGCGATGTATGCCTCCAACTCTTCGCGCAAGTGCGGCATGATTGCCTCGCCGGTGGTGAGGGCGACGGTATCCGTCACAACGCCCCAGCCGTGTTGAATGGCGATTTCCCAGGCATCATCGCCGTCCCGGTAACGATAGACGTTGTTTTCGTCGTGCTGTTCTTCCCAAGCCTTCTCGCTATCCTCGCCGTTCGTTTCGGCTTCTTGGATGACCTCCTCAAAATGCGCGTAAATCTCGCCGGAGATGTCTTTTGCGAGTTCGTTGCTCAGGTAGTCGATGTCGTCATCGCCGTAGTTGCTGATGCCGCGGGCGAAGAATTCGTCGCCGCATTTGAATTCAGTTTTGCAACTGAATAATCCGTCGTGGCCTTCCAGATTCACTACATATTTCATTGTCAATTTCTCCTTTTTTTTCAGGTTTTGCGGTTTGCGTTTTGCTGCCGTGTTGTGAGTAAGAGGTTTCTATTCCCTTCAAGCGGGAAGGCGTTTCTGAACTCGAGGCAGCTTGGGTGCTCGGGCAACCGAAGCAACGCGGGTTTCTATTCCCTTCAAGCGGGAAGGCGTTTCCGAACTCGGCAGGGTATGCGTGATGAGATTCGTATGATTCACGAGTTTCTATTCCCTTCAAGCGGAAAGGCGTTTCCAAACTAGTCGAAGCCTTAAAACCTCACCGAGACTATATTGAATCGTTTCTATTCCCTTCAAGCGGGAAGGCGTTTCCGAACGGTACATGACCCAATACTTCGGTTGGGGTCCTCAGGATCCGTTTCTATTCCCTTCAAACGGGACGGCGTTTCCAAACCCAGCGAGGTGTGGTTGAACATTCACTCAGACGAATGGTTTCTATTCCCTTCAAACGGGAAGGCGTTTCCAAACGACCGCCCGGCACCGATTACGATGGACATCCAAGCTGTTTCTATTCCCTTCAAACGGGACGGCGTTTCCAAACTGACAGACTTGTTAGAGGTGTTCCATGAAAAACTTTTCGGGTTTCTATTCCCTTCAAGCGGGACGGCGTTTCCGAACGACAGCGGGTATACGAGATCCACAGGGACTCGGGGACACTGGTTTCTATTCCCTTCAAACGGGACGGCGTTTCCAAACGGTAGGTACGGATTATGTTTATTCCCGCTACTTGGATGCGTTTCTATTCCCTTCAAACGGGACGGCGTTTCCAAACTCGTAAAAAAAATGATATTTCACTTGACTTTGGGGTCTGAGTTTCTATTCCCTTCAAACGGGACGGCGTTTCCAAACAATCCAGCAGTTTCTCACTGACAACATCGGTTTCGAAGGTTTCTATTCCCTTCAAACGGGACGGCGTTTCCAAACGATATTGCGAACGCAATCTGGAATGCCCTCGAAGACGAGTATGTTTCTATTCCCTTCAAACGGGACGGCGTTTCCAAACCGAGCTCGAACCGAGTGCCTACTACAGCGACTACGATGTGTTTCTATTCCCTTCAAACGGGACGGCGTTTCCAAACGAGCGTTGGATGCTGAAGCGTGCGTCTTGGGACGAGTTTCTATTCCCTTCAAACGGGACGGCGTTTCCGAACCACCATGCGTAAGGATCCCAACGTCTTCGGCACAGTCTAGTTTCTATTCCCTTCAACCGGGAAGGCGTTTCCAAACGAGACTGAGTCCCCGCTACAAGGCCGTCATCCAACTCAAGTTTCTATTCCCTTCAACCGGGACGGCGTTTCCAAACGACAGGATTGTCGAGGCATTGCAATCGGCAAAAAAGTAAAGTTTCTATTCCCTTCAACCGGGAAGGCGTTTCCTAACACATGAACCCTTCGCAATGTGAAGTGTGTTTATGATGTTTCTATTCCCTTCAACCGGGAAGGCGTTTCCTAACTTTACACCCAGTCATGCGTCTGATTACTATCCCGGAGAGTTTCTATTCCCTTCAACCGGGAAGGCGTTTCCAAACCGCTATGCTTTTGAACCCCTCTGTGCGTAGTTCTCAAAAGCCCAGATCCAAACGCGATTCAAATCGGGCGTTTTTTCGGGCGCAGGTTCTGCCCAAAAATGCAAGAACCCTTGTCCTCTCTTTCGTTATTAATGATACCATAAATGAACGGAAATGTCAAGTTTTTTCAATTTTTCAGCAGCGTGAAGGAAAATTCCTCTCCCCGAAATGAACCTATCCTTTGCTGTTGTTAGCAGATGCGATACTGCCCGAACCCAAATGCCGTGTGATGCCCGATGTGGAGATATTCTCCCAAGAAAATCAGCGGCAGAAACGGGGACAACTCTCCCGCAAACCGAACTTTCCCAACGAACCCACCCATCGGGACAACACTTTTTGTCCGGAAAGACCGGCGTTCCTTCCGCACCCATTGCAAGTGCGAGGTATGCGTGACTGCCCGCGCCGCCTTCAGCAAGGCATGTGCATCCACACCCAGGTCTTCGCCACAATGGAAGTAGCTCAAGAATCGGATGCGTCGGAGGAGATTGCGGATGAGCAGTTCAAACGTCACGTCGCGCATCCAGCGTCCCTCCACTTTGAGGCTCGTCGGTGTTCGGAAATCGAGTGTAAGCGTGTCGGTGACGTGCGGCGCGCCGCGTAGCACATCGTCAAGGCGGAGAAGCCTGCCTGCTCCCATTAGCCTCTCGGTTTGGGAGGTATAAATAGTTTCGGGGGGCTCGGTGCCTCGCGCGGGGAGACTCTCGATGGTGTTGAGTTCACACTTACCGCGCTGGCCGCTGAGCCCGATGCGGCGTTTGCCGATTTCACGGTATAGGTGAAGCGGTATCGGGCAAATTGGAAGTTGTGGAGCATGGCTAATCCCAACAGAGTTCGTGCAGTTCCAGCAGTACCTCGAAAGGTAAGCCGTTTTCGGAGCAATAGCTGCGTGAGAAGTTCTCGAGGAACTTCCGCGCTAACATTTGCAGTTTCTCGGCATCTTCCTTCGTTTTTTCCTGATTCATACCACTGTTAAAGTGTATGAAATCATTTCGAGGAACGATACTCCGGGTTATGTCTTTAACACACTCGTAGCCGAAGTCAGTCACTTTCCACTGTTCCTCAGCGGCCGGAATCTCGTAGAATTGGCTATTTTCTCGATAGAGTGTGCTTCCGAACAAAAGTTTAATTAGCGGCGAGAGCCGCCATGGTTTGTCAGGGCATATAGATTCGCATGCCCTTGAACCGTGGCGTAAATGTCCATCTTCCGCGATTTGATAAATTCTGTAGTTACAGAGGATTTCAACAACCTGCGTGAAGCGAACAATGGCGTCATCAAGTTTGCCGCTCTGTTTCCGCCTGATGGCATTCTGGTAGCGATCTACGGCATAGTGGATAACGCGCGTGTCATCCTCAAAAAGCGTGTGCTTATCGCAGACCTTGCTCAAAATGTCAAGGACATCAATTGAGCGATAGACATGCTTTTCGTCGTATCCCCATGTCCCTTTGAAATCCCCCGATGCTTCGTAGTCAAAGGCATCCCAAAGGCGGTAGCAGTTTGCCATTTCAAGACTCTCTTGAACTGCTTCCAGCTCTGCGTCTAAGCCGTATCGCTTTGCATGGGCATCAAGCTTCTTCTTGACATATCCCCACAATTCCGCTGCCACTTCATAATTGTGTTCGTCAAAAAAAGCCTCAGCCTTATGGCGAGTTTGCCAGTTGTAGATGTCGAAAGGGTTTTCAAGTTGACTCAAGAATTCGGTCCCGGGCTCCGGGGCATGGCGACGGGAATCGTATGTTTCGGCATCAACGTAAAACATGTCGCACGCTGAGGACGTAAGGTTTGCGCCGACTAAAATTGTGCATGCAGTGAACCCGCCGCTAATCATTGTTTTCTTTCCGCCGGTGAGGTCTAGCGCGATGCGTTTGTCCAAATCCACGCGACCAACAATTTCCTTAATCCGTTTGAAGGTTTCAACCGGATCGGACGAATCCGCTAATTCCACTGCAAAATCCGATTGAAATTTCGGCTTCTCGCCAATTGCATTTTTGACGCGAGTCCTCAAATCGGATTCTGGTAGCATGACTGCGATTCTATCCGCTATCTCGCCGAGCATCGGGAGGGTGTCGCGTGAATAGAGGAAGTAAATCTGCACGCGCGGCTGAATTTCCGCGAGGCTGAGAACAATGGGGATGCTCCTGAACCCCACGAGAAAAATGCCGACATCGTAGCAAAAGTCTGAGGGAAGCAGTCCCTGTCCTCGCCGTTCTTCGTTACGAGCGTGGAAAACGTCCCAATAGGATGGCAGGATAGGATACAGCAACTTTTCCTCAAGTTGCTGTGGTGCTTCACCGGATGAGCGTCGCCTTTCATAGTCGCGCATTTTCTTTTTAATCTCGTTCTGATTAATGTCTACCATGCTAGCCTCCGTGTGTGTGAAAAAGTTCGATCCAGCCCAACGGATAGGCGGGTTGTCCTGCCTCTAAAACGAACCGGCGGGATTTCGGTGCAGGTTTCGGACGCTTGTGCAGTCCTCTGGAAACGACTTCATTCCGCAAGTCAACTCGCGTTTGTTCATCCAGCAAGAGCGCGACGGTGGTGCCGAGCATCCCGGTTCCCCATCCGACGCGGAGTGTTGCGCGTTTCTTCTGCGCATCGTCAGCGTAAAGTGCCTTGACTCTGTCAAGGGTAAGGCTTCCGCTGCTTGCGTAGGTTGCGAGGAACTGCCGTTCGGCTTCCCACTGTGCTTGTGCGAAATTCTGACAGAGTTCCATCAAAGACCCGAGGTCTGAAAACGGCAGCTTCGCCCCTGCTCTGTTGAAACTCTCCAAGATACCGCGGTCAATGGAGATTTCGATAGCCGTTTCGCCGCGAAAGCATTCAAACCGTGTCTTGTCCCCTACGTTTTTCTTAACAACCTGATTGCCGGACAGCGTCGTGAAGAGAACGTCCTCAAAGCCTATTCTAGAGAAAAGCGGCGGTTCATCAACCTTCGTATAGGTTGCCAAAACCTGCGCGTCATCCCGCTCCTCAAATGTATGCATCTCCAGCCACTCCCCTTTTTTAAGGTTTGTCACAATCTTGTCAAGCGGAAGGTGAATTTCACGTCCATCTGGGGTTTGCAGTGTTGCCCCGCGCGAACTCGGGGATGTGACGGTTTCCGCAAATCGGGTGGCATCAAGTGAGCTCTCTTCGACGATGGCATCTTTGACTTTGACGGACTTGAAAATATCTGTGAAGGGGCCTCTGGGTTCTTGCTTCCGCTGCGTATTTCGGGCCTCTCCTCGCGGATGGACGGATTGGAATGCATCCCCCAGAAGTTGACGAGCGAAGCGTTCACTGAAGTGCCTTTTTCCACGTGTATCGCGCTTTTGATATGCCGCCATTTGCTTCGCGACATAAGCGTCCAAATCAAGGGTTCCTGCCGCAATCCGCTGCGTGAGGATATGGTAAAACACAGCGGTTTTGATTGCCCCCTTAATGCTGCTCCCAGGGACAAAATGCTGGTTGAGCCCGGATTGCATAAACCTATTGCCCGCCGGCAGCCGGACAATGCCTTTGGAAATCTTCGCTATGTTGGATTTGTAGTCGTAGCCGATTTGCTTGAGAACCTGGTCGATCCGAGTCTTTGCGTTCGGGTTGCTAAATGTTTTCGTATAGATTTCAACAGCCTTAAGCCCTTTCCACGCAAAAATCTCGGCTTGGAGTTTGGGCGTATCAACAATATGTAAGAAATTGTCTGTCGGCTCTAGGCGTATAAAGCCTTGGCCGTAAACCTCGGGGGTACCGGCTTGAATGTGAATTGGCGAGAGCGTTGAGAGGCGGTAAACGCCCGTTTCAAGATATGTCATCTTCCTCCTCCAAGATGTGAATCGGCAGCGAAAGCGGGATTCCATACCGATAAAGTGGATGCGCTAATTCGTGCGGTTCATCGGGTGTTACCTCGGCAAGCTGCCCGCGAGGCTCGTTGTGAAACACAGACCCTTCGCCAAACATCGTGACGGCTTTCCGTTTCAACTGCGTCGGGGTGGTTGCGGAATAACACCATCCGCGCCGAGGCACTAACTGGTATGCAACCGGGTTGAGGCCGTCAAAAGTGTCAGGGAGGTAAAGCGACAGATTCACAAACCCGTTGAACCCGTTCCGCTCATGCAAGTCGAATAGTTCCTGCCATTCTGGGTCCAGGACGCTAATCGTATCGCAGTTCACTCTGAATACACCATTTCCGTGGCTGCGGCGGCCGCCCAATCCATTCCTGCCGGCTTGGCAGAGGATTGCCTGAAACGCATCCCAGTCCAAAAGGGTGGTATCGTTCAGTTCAACGATGAAATATAACCCAGAGCCGCCATGGAAGTGAACTAAGCCGGTGTGGTAGATTGAGGCGGCATCTGTCAACCGGTCTCGGGCATGCTGCGGGCGAATCTCCCGATAGCAAATACGCCCGATATCCTGAGTCTCTAGCTTATCCAAATCAACTTCTTCTCCGCTCAACCAGGCGTGGAAGATATCCATTTGCACGAGTTGAGCACTTCGGACAGCCTTACCATATTCCTTTTTCGTTTCCTGCCCGTGCACGTCATCATAAAACTGGGGCGGGTCGATCCGGGGCTTAGGGAGATAATAGGTAACGTCAAATTGCGAGTGCATTTCAAACGGAAATGCCGACGAAATCCGAAACGGTGGTTCGCCTTCACGGAAGGGCACCAGCAACTTATCAACAGCACGTGGATTTCCATTGTGGAGTTCGGCGTAGTTATTGATGAGGCAGCTGAACAAGGTGTCGGAATGAGCGAGGCACAGGCTCTCCTCAAGCCCGATTCCAGCAACATCCGCCCCCAAATGGAGCGTGGACCTGAAATGGAGTTTGACGATTTTTAGCTCGCCCATTATTAATGCCCCTTCAAAAAATCAATCTCTTTGAGTTGACTTTTGCAGAAATTCAACGATTTGCTATCTGCACCCTTGAACCCACCCTTTGGGTGGTTCGCGGTATTGTAGCCTTGGAACTCCTGAACCTTGAATTCAACGCGGCCATAGCCTCGGGAGATATTGCCGCCGAGCCCGTCTTTTTCAAGAATATCCATCGCATTGAGGAGATTAGTGATGTCCATCTTGGCTCGTTCTGCGTCCACAGGCATATTTCCGTTCGTTGGTTCACCGGTATGGTTGAACGATTCTACACGGTAAACCAACTCAAACGCAAATTCCGCGCCCGCTGGCACGCGCTCAAAGGTTCGGGGATGCGCTGCGGAGGTTAACCTATCAATAGCGTTCTCCATCTTCGTTTCGGTGATGATGAATCCGTCTTGTAAGAGTGCTTCTCTATTGGAAAGCGTGCCATCTCTTACGAGAAGCGCGCCTGGATAATTGTCCTGGCGTGCTGTCCTTCCTGTCGAACCGAAGATGCGACAGAGTTGACATGTATTCGCAGCGTTGAAATCGTCACATTCGTGCCGCCAGACTTTCTTTTGCCCATCTCCGCCAGAACGGTTAGCGCGTAGTGGGCCGTCATTTGCGGTGCTGACAATTTTCTCGGTGATACTCCTCAATTTCCCTTTCAGGGAACTGCCGGGGATATACGGTTCCCCTGTCAATGGGTTCCGGATAACGTTCCTATCAATTCCGCCAATCTGCAGTGTGTCTTCGGCACCCCCGATTAACATGCCGGAACGGCACTTAATGATGCCTGAAATCACAATATGCCCGTGGAGAAATCGTGACATATTTCCGTTTTGTAAACTCATCAGGAAGTCCTCCTCCTAGTGAGACTACCCCGCGTAGGCGACGATAGCCTCGAAAAACTTGACGAATCGGGTTAAATCCGCTTTGTGCTGGATGACGTTTGGAGCCAAGCAGATGTCCAATGCTTCGCGAAGCCCTCGGATAGAGCGTTCCTTCCGTTCGGCATTGGCAAGATGCGGCCTCAAAAAAAGTAACTGTGCAACGAGCTCTTGCGACAACGCATCGCCGGGCTCCTGCCCCAGCGTCCGACGCTCAATCTGCTTGACAGCATCGTAAAACTTGCGCAGCTGATGGTTTTTGAGTCCTTTATCAGAAAGTGCTTTCCCGATTTCTTCGGCGGCACCCACCAGCGGCTGCGGGGCTACCTCTCCGAAAGAGGTCCCATCTGCTAGCAGTGGCTTAATTTCCTGTTCAAAGATACCCATTAATTCTCTCCTTCTACGCGGCGGGTTAGATATTCTACCCAGTGCAGGGCGATATGCAACTTTGATACCTGGTCGTGTCGAAAAAGGAGCGTTTTTAAGTCCGCCAACGCCGGCGTTTGCGGCTGTATCCGTTCAAACTGACGTTGAGTATGAAACATCATTGGCAGATACAGCACTCCATCTTCTTGCCAGATGTTGAGCATTTCAAAGAGTTTGCGAGTGAACCCGTGCGGTAGTTCTTGGTACACCGCGTGCAACTGCTTTGTCAATTGAATGACATCGTGGTATTCGTCCCACTGCGCAGCGACTGCAATGCGATTGGGGGCTTGTTGCTGCCACGCATACTCTTGATATGCTTTGTCAATCCGTTCTTTCAGCGAGCTGTTCCGTCTTTTCAGCATTTCGCTGTAGAATAGCGCGAGGCTGTTTTTATTCTCCTCCGTTTCGTGATGCTTATTTGCCTTCGCCGCCTTTTCCGCTTGTTCTGCCGTGCGCGCCATCTGATAAAGCGGGAACTTTGGTTTGTGAAGCGTCACGCCACCGGAGAGATGGACCTCGGGATTCTCACAAGAGAATGCCTGGAAACACGTGTTAATGTCAAATGCCAGTTCCGCGACATCGTCCCACGCCCCGACGATGAAAAGGTCATCGCCGCCAGCATAGACGATAGAGACATTCCGTCCGTTCGTTTTTTCTGATTTCGCTCCGGTGATGTCAACAGGAAACCCATCTTTCCCGAAATCCCCCAACTTCATACTGCAGATTTCGTTGAGGTATCCTTTGAAAAAAAGATTCATGCTGCGGGACAGGTTTGAGAGGGCGGCGATGCCCAGATGGGATGCCTCATGAAAAAGTTTGCCCGAGTCGTCAACATCCATCCGCAGACACCCGATAAGTTCCGAACCCTGCGCCGCTTTCGCCAATCCGGAGAAGGATGCGGTGAAGCCTTCAGACCGGTCCATCTCCCGCCCATAGTCTCTCTGATACTCTTCCTTTTCGTGGGCCTGCGCTGGGGTTGGTAAATCTGCGACAGCACGAACGTAATCGGCGTAGAGGAACGGGAAAGTCTTTTCATCGTAGTCCTCAAGGTTCCAGCTGTTCACGAGCCACCGCGCGTCGTAGTCGCTTACTTCGGCACGCTGTGTGACTTGGTATGCCGCGTATTGTCCGCGATGCGTTGGAAATCGAAGGGTGCCATCTGAGAAATCCCGCGATGTTGAAGAGGTTCGCACGATGCAGGTGAACTCTGTCAACAGGTCTCCTAATTTCAACAGATGATAGGCGAGTTTGCTGACGCGTCCAACTTCAGGCACCTCGGTCATGTCTTCCTCAGGTAGATCATCCCGGTGTGTGATTTGACATGCCTCTTGGTTTGCCAATTGCTTCGGCATTTGGGGACGGAAGAGATCCTGAAAGGAAGCATCGTCCCAGAATTTGCGCCACTTCTGTTTGCGCAATTTTTCGGCAATCCAGTCCCACTTTTCTGCAAATTGAGAGCTTGCAATGTCGCTAGCACACAAAGACTCGCAATCCATCGCGAGGAACAACTGAAAGCCGAACTGTGCCATTATCCACGCGTTGAGCTCCTGCGCAAAATCGTGAATTGCGCGTTGGTTTTCCGGGGTATTTGGCACCAGAAGACTGAAGCCGCCACCACCGGAAAAGATGCAACTATATCGGCTAGCCCCGGTGGCTTGTTGCACCTCATAAACAATATGTTCGGTTAACAGTTCTAAGAGGAACGAGCGGCCGCGGAGCGTTTTGAGGGCACCGCGTGACGAAATCGTGTAGATTGCCTCCTGTATACCGGAGAAATCCCCCGATACAAGTAGAAACGGTGCATCGGGCTGTCCGTGTTCCAAACAGTCATGAATTGCCGCAGCAGATTTTACCGCGTCATAGAAAGAGACGTAGGGGACATCAGGTGAGATGGACAGGAACGTTCCGTTCTTTTCAAGGCATGCAAGCGCAAGTGTGTCATTTGCGGTGAACCGCTCCCAGCCGCCCGGCGGCTCGGGAATTTCCGATTGGCAATCCGCTTGTGCTGTCGGATAAGCAATTTGGTGAGCATCCAACGGCTGCCAGCGTATCTCTTTTTCAACGATGGCTGTGTATTCACCAATCATCGAGAAAATTGATTCTAATGGCTGCCCTTTTATTTGAACCCGCTCGGAATCAATACCGATGAGTTTCAATGCGTCGCGCACCGATGCATTCGCCGATGTTTCTTCAGTGTTCTGTAAAATGTGTAACGCCCATGCGAGGATAGGATTCATCATCGCGTTTTGTCCACCTGTTAGTTTCCTGAATTTTGCCCCTTCATTGACAAACTCACGGTTTTGAGAAATGGTTCTCCGCTTCCATCCACTTGCCTGATTAAAGTTTAACATCATTTCACATTTTTGTCAAACTTGTTTTAGTCAGTTTAGCAGCACCGACGTTTTTTGTCAAGTTACCTCGCGCGCGTGAAATATAAGCGGCGCGACACGCGCGGATACCTGCATCTCCTGTTGATGCATAAAGTTTAACATCATCTCGCATTTTTGTCAAACTTTTTTTCAGGTTGTATCAAGCCAGTATGCCTCCCCTTGCACAAACGGGTTGTTATGCTCGGCTGGCGGCAGGCGATCGACCAGGGCGAAACGGCGGACATCGCGCCCCAACTTGCGCGCCTATTCGGCGAAAACTGCAAGAATCCAGCGGATTTCATCGTCGGGACTGCCGATAGAAATCTCAACCCTTTCCGGGGTAACTCCAAGAACCTTGTGTATCCCCTCCTGAAAGATTGGCCATGTGTCTTGCTGAGCCTTTTCCGTAACCACGGTGAGCCTATCCGAGAGGGCAGGCGCGCCTTCTCTTGACCTATTCGGGTGCAGGCGCACCCGAACTATAGGGCTAGCGTGCGCCCCGCCTGTAGGACAGGGGTGTATGCTCCTGACCTGGTTGTAATCAGAGGCGCATCGAGACCGGGAGGTCTCTCCTACGGGGACATCGCTTGCATCGAGACCGGGAGGGCTCTCCCACCTACGTGAACGCAGCCGCACCTCTGTAGTTCGGGCTCGCCTGAGCCCGAACGGAGGGCTCTCCTATCTATGTGAACGCAGCCGGTTTTGATTGACAACGAAACCGAAATTCTGCATAATAGAGAAAAATAGACACTCTTCCGGAGGCGGTAGATATGGAGATGATAACTTTTCCTTGGCAAATGGTGATTTTGTGCGGTTTATCCCTCTGTGTGGGATGGGGCATCCGTGGCAATTTTGGGCATGAATACGGCGCGGCACTGCCGGGTGCTCTCGCCGCAATGGCAATTGTCTTGCTCTCTGGCCGTGAGGATTGGTGGCGGTATGTCCACTATTTTGCGATGTTCGGCGCGATTGGCTGGTCCTTCGGCGGCAGCATGTCCTACATGCAGGTAGTCGGCTATACGCATTCGCCTCACTCACTGACGGTGCTTTACGGGTTTGCGAACCTTTTCGTCATCGGTTTCTTATGGGCAACCCTCGGCGGTGCGGGGACCGCTTTGCCCGCGTTCCTCACGAGTGAGCAGTTAGCACTCTTCTTCGTGCCGATGTGCGCGGTTTTTATCGCCTGGTCTGCCCAGGCGGTCGTCATTGACTTAGTTTTCGCGCCAAAACGGATGCAACGGCACGAAAGCCCACTCTATTGGTATGATACCGATTGGGTGGCAGCCCTCGGTGCGATAGTCGCCGCACTTATCGTTGCCCTTTTCCGGGGCGGTTTTGATATGGCCACCTCACTTGTTCTCTACATGGGCATCGGCTGGTTCGCGGCGTTCCTGCTGCTCGTCCCCGTTTTCCGCTTACGCATGACACCGCCGCGCGGGGATAATTGGGCAGGTTGCGTCGGGCTCGTCATCGGCGTATTGGCGTATTGCTGGCAGTATCAACTCGGCGGCGTTGCTTTCGCCACCTTGATGACAGGTTTCGCGGGTGGGATTGCGTTTTCATTTGGACAACTGCTGAAACTGCTCTGTATCCGAACAGGCCGCCAAACGAATTGGCACAGCGTCATGGAGCAAACGCAAGGCATGCTTTTCGGGCTCGGCATCGCAGTGACATTTTGCTTGCTGCGCAATCGCGCGCCGGAACTCGCGGCGGCCCCGGGTGTGCCACAGTGGACAGAAATCTGCGCTGTCTTTTTCGTCCTCATCGCCTTGACGTATCTGAATTACCGCAAGGCAACGGCGACATGGGTTGAGCAAGTCGCGCCGTTACCGGAACGGTTTTTTGGTTTGCCTGTGGCGGGTTGGTTTCGGCACTCACGCGGTTGGATAGGCTGGTTTGAACTTTTTTATATCGGGCTCGGCATTGCTTGTGTTTGGATATTGAGTGCGCATTTCCGAGAGCCGCTCGCCTTCATCCCGACAAGTTGGCTCGGCAAAGGGCAGCTCCTCTACTTTATCTTTTTGTGGTGGATTGTGATTTTCAACTTTGAGCGCGCCCTCGTCGGATTTAGTCCGCATCGGTTGGTAACGGAAGGCACGATTACCCTCAACGCGATTATCTGCACCGCGCTGATGGCACTCGGCGCGCAGGCAATTCCGAAACAAATCGGGAGTCTCTTTTCATTTACCGACTGGCTCTGGAAAACGTCGCTGTGGGGAATCGCGGTGATGATAGTGAGTTCGTTGGCGTTTTGGGGTATCAAGCATGTGCTTTTCGGAAAGGAGCATGCCCCCGGTGCAGCATTACATATCCGTTTCGGCGAGGATTCTAACGCGCCGAAGGATAAGCCGAAGTCTGGACAGCCGCATCCTTAAGGCAACTTTTTTTGAAAAAAGGGTTGACATCCGTTTAAAAGTGTGGTATCCTATTTCTATCTAATACTAGAAAGGAGGGTAACTCATGACAAACGAGGAACTCATACTCAAAAAACTTGACGAACTCACGGCGGAGATTAAGGAGGTCCGCTCCGAATCCGCTACCGAGTTCAAGAAGGTCCGCGAAGACGCTGCTGACACGAAGGTGCATCAAGCCAGATTGGAAGGCGAACTACGCGCATTGGAATCCAAAATGGGCGGCAAATTGGATACGTTGGCGACGAAACTTGAAGCCCATATCGCTGATACGCGCGAGCGAAAAGGCGATAGGAATGAACGATGGAAAATCGCGGGCATCATCGCCTCGGGCTGCCTCGCCATCGTCTCTCTGTTCGTCTCGTTCTTTAAAAATAATTAGCTGCGCCAGCCGCGAGGTTTTAACCTCGCGGCTGCTGCATTGTTTCCATTTTAATCGCCTACTCGCCGCTGTCGATAGACTCTGCCGCTTTTGACAACAACGATAGGCTCCAGTTTCTGTTTGCTGACGCGGACCTGGCCGCGGGCATCCACTAGTTCAAACGCGCCTTCGCGCAGTTCAAAAACTACCGCATCTCCCCACGCATCAACTGCCAGCGTGCCGACTTGCCCCGGCATCAATATCGTGTCCGCAGGCACACTCGTCACTTTCGCCAACGCATCGTCAAGAGACATGCCGAGATACAGGAATTTGTTGACGACGTTCACTAAATCGTAGACAGGGCCGTCCACGTTGTAGACATGCAAATCGGAGGAGATAGTCGTTGGTTCAACACCTTGCGCCATCGCCTTGTCAACGACATCCCAACTAAAAGAGCCCGCGCCGTGTCCAACATCGAAAATAACGCCGCGCTCAAGGGCGGCATGCACGGAGTCGCGGATTGTGCCGTTTTCATCCAAGATGCCACACGGCATATCGTGGAAGCAGTGCGTTAAAATATCACGCTTGCCCATCACTGCTAAGATGTCGTCAATGGATTGACACCACGCGTCTTGTGGATGAACCATCAGAGGGAGCCCCGCGGCATCGGCAGCCTCACGCGCCCGGTGCAAGGGTAACATTCCTGCCCGCGTGCCGACAATACTCTCCCGCGTCAAACGCACCTTGACACCCAAGATAATATCGCGATGCGCTTCTATCATCCTGCACGCCTTGCCGACATCGGCGTAATCTGGATTTTCTAATTCGCCAATCTCCTGCGTCAGCATGCCTTGCGAGGAGATGTTCAATTGCGCGAGGATCCGCGTGCCGCTCACATCAATGACGTATTTACGGAAGCCGGGGAAGGTATCCGCACCTGCTGAACCGGCATCGACTACTGTCGTCGCGCCACGCGCCAAACAACTCGGGTCTGGTTCAATCCCAAAGTGGCTGACTCCGTAAAAGACATGCACGTGCAAATCGATGAGCCCCGGCGTGACGAAGCATCCGTTTGCGTCAAGCACCTCACGCGCTTCAGAGGCAGGGATGTCATCGCCAACCGCGGCGACGTGGCCATTCGCGAACCCTATGTCCCGGCGCGCGTGGATGCCTTGCGCGGCATCGATGAGCGTTCCGTTTTTGATCAGCAGTTCATAATTGCGCATCTTGTCCTCACCTTAACCTTAATGTGTGCTTTCGCGATGCGTCATCGGACACCACCGAGACATGAGGAGATAATCAAACAGTGCCGATTCCGCTGCCGGCGTGCCGATGCGTTTCAATGCGAGGACAGAGTTGTCCCGGACATACCGATTCCCGTCGCGCAAGGCATCTGCCAATACAGGGATTGCGTCGCTTGAAGCGGGTCCAATCTGTGCCAACGCCAACGCCGCGTCAAACCGCACCTGCTCATCGGAATCAGATGCCAGCATGTTACTCAACACGGGCACTGCCTTGGATGCCGCGGGCCCGATGCTTCCCAGCGCGTCCACACTGTAGCGACGCACCTCGACGACGCTGTCTTCCGCACGCGCCATCAGCGCGGGCACTGCGGTGTGCGCCGGGCTTCCTATCTGTGCGAGCGCATAGGCACTCTCAACGCGCGCCGCGTCTTCTCCTTCGTCCAATGCCTCGCTTAACGCCGGCACCGCGGCTTCGCCCACCGCGCCCAATGCATACGCCGCCATCCGTCGCGTCTGCTCGTTTTCAGCACCGAGTGTTTCTATCAGTTTCGGCACAGCAGGTTCGCCGATGGCACCTAACGCGTAAGCGGCGTTTAAACGCACCGGTTCATAAGTCTCGTGCAATGCGGTGATGAGCATCGGCACTGCCTCTGCAGCCGATTCGCCTAGCAATCCCAGTTCGTCCGCTGCGCGCGAACGCACTGCTGGATTCTCATCGCGCAATGATGCGAGGTGAGATGCAAGGTTTCCGTTGGCAGTTGCAGCAGATTGCCCATTTTTCTCGCCTGTCATCCAATTCCAAACGTGCCGCCACGTTCCCTCGTGCGTCACCGCCGCGGCCCCACCGTTCTCCGGAGGTTTCCCCGTATCCCAATTCGGATGCACTACGTTCCACTCAGGACTTGTAGGTT
Source organism: Candidatus Poribacteria bacterium (assembly GCA_965242965.1). Taxonomy (GTDB): domain Bacteria; phylum Poribacteria; class WGA-4E; order WGA-4E; family WGA-3G; genus AGPOR5. The sequence continues at coordinate 2,483,327 of OZ251518.1, forward strand.
CGTCCATTCGGATGAATTGGAACTTCATCATATACCGCGTTTTGTCGGTGCGGTTCGCCATGGCCCGATGCCACAAATCGAAGTGGATGAGCGTTACCGTGCCTGCCTCGCCACTCATCGGCAATTCACCCTCACTGTTTTCTGTGATGCGGGTGCTGTAATACTGCGTCCCCGGTAGGATTGACGAGGGCCCGAGCTCAAGCGGCGCATCCTGCGGATAATAAAACGCCATCGCCCAACGGGGCCGGTGGTGCCGCACTTTGTTGTAGCCCCAATAACTATCCTTGTGAAACCCCTGTCCATCGCTATGTGGACGGTTCTGATGCGGATGCCGATGCGAATGCATGACATAATTCTCGCCGAGGATGCTCGTCAACGCGCCGCGCACAGCAGGCTCCTCGAAAACCGCTTGCAATTCAGGGACGCGCGGCAAGATGTTATTGCCCAAATTCCCCTCTTTGGCAGTCAGTTCCTGCGTTTTGCGATAGATAGTCTCATGAAAACTGCGCGGTAACGCTGCTTTCACCGTGACATATCCGTTGACGATGAAATCGCGCATCTGTGTATCTGTGAAAAGATGTGAATTGGCTTGCATGATGAATCTCCTTTTTGGAACGCCGCTCCTATCTGTAATCAAAAATGGGCATCGAGACAGGGATGTCTCTCCTACCATGCACCGATCGCGGGGGACAGGCCCCCGCGCTACGGGGGGCATCGAAACCGGGATGTCTCTCCTACTATGCACCGATCGCGGGGGACAGGCCCCCGCGCTACGGGGGACATCAAAACCGGGATGTCTCTCCTACCCTATTCGTAATCAAAAATGGACGGCATTCAGCCGTTCTGTAACTATTCACTATTTTACTTGACTTTAACTTAAATGTCATGTATTTTTTTAATATCAGATTTTTCTCTTTTTTGAAGGTGCCTTACGAGGAGGATACGTCAAAATGGAAATTCTAACGCAATTGCAGAAACAGCAGTGGCACGAGCAGGGATACCTCGTCTTGAAAAATGTCCTCTCCGTTGAGGAGGTCCAACGGCTGACCGCGGTGGTAGATGCGATGGACGCTGAATTCCGCCTCGGCGAGAATATCAACGCCGATGCGGTTTTTGACAAACGCAACGTTATGGAAGATAACGATATCTTCGTTTCGCTGATGGCTCATCGCGTTACCTTCCCGATAGTGCTCGAGTTGCTGGGGCCTTACATCCAACTGAGCATGTCCGAAGTCATCGTGCGGCCGCCGAATCCGAAGGATAAAGGGTATCTTCACACCGATGGCGGCCAAGCGATGCGCGGCATCCGGGTTAGCGAGACGAGTTGGCCGCTTCAGGTTAAGATTCACTATTTCCTGACAGACTTGGATAATCCCGACAGCGGAAATTTCACCGTTGTGCCCGGGAGTCACAATCGTCCATTTCCAGAGGAAGGCGTTCCGGATGGCCCCTATATCCCCGAAGCGGTGCAATTGCGCGTCAAAGCCGGTGATGCCGCAGTCTTCCCACACGCGTTATGGCACGGTGTCGTTGGAAATAAATCGGCGCAGCCGCGCAAGACGCTTATCTACTGCTATAGCCACCACTGCTTCCGGCCGTTTGATTACGAGAAGGCATCGCCGGAACTTTTGGCACGTTGCACGCCGCGCCAACGCCGATTAATCGGAGACATCGGCGATTGGAAACCGGGAGCATATTTCTATTCACCGGCAGACCAGGGGGAGTTAATTCTCGGACAGGAAAAGGATAACTTACCTTGATGCAACAACGCACCCACTCCAGCCTTTCCGCGCGAGCCGTGATTATCGGGCTCGTCTGCGCTACTACCGAATGCCTGCTCGCGCCCTATAACGATTACGTTATCCGCAACATCTTCCTCGCAGGCGGACACTTTCCGGTCGCGCCCTTCTTTGTGCTGACTGTTTTCGTGCTCGGCATCAACGTCCTGTTAAAACAGTTCCGCCCATCTGCCGCGCTTTCCACCGGCGAACTTGTCACGATTTGGTGCATCATGCTCGCCCCGGCAGGCATCCCGTCTTCCGGGATGATGCGCTATGCTCTCAGCCCGATGGTGGCTTACCAATATCTCGCCACACCGGAAAATGACTGGGAGGCACTCTTTTCTCACTATATCCCGCAGTGGCGTATCGTGCGCGACCCGACGGCTGCAAGTGCCTTTTATGAAGGCTTGTTCGCAGGCGAATCCGTGCCATGGGGCCCGTGGATAACCCCCATCCTCGTTTGGAGTGCCTACGTCCTCGTTATCTATTTCGTGATGATCTGCCTTTCAGTGCTTCTGCGCAAGCAGTGGGTGGAATATGAACGCTGCGCCTTTCCACTCGTGAAACTCCCCGTAGAAATGGCGGCGCAAGGCACTGGACGGCTCGGACCGGTTTTTAAGAACAGCGCGCTCTGGTTCGGATTCGCGTTCCCGGTATTCCTGCATACCATGAATGGACTCCACACGTTCTTCCCTTCAATGCCGCATGTGCCGCGCGACTTTTGGCTGAACCCCTATCTCACGGAAAGACCATGGAACTCGCTCCGGCCGTTCCAAATCGTTATCTTCTGGTCGATGGTAGGATTCAGTTATCTGCTCACCTTGGAGGTATCGTTCAGCATCTGGTTCTTCTTCGTGTTTTACAAACTGCAATGCCTCATCGGCGCGATACTCGGTTTCCAACTCAGTTCGGGTCCGGGGGTTCAGTGGACAGGCAAGTCGTTTAGCGCGGCACAAGAAGCAGGCGCGTGCCTGGCGTTTGTCGCCATCGCGCTGTGGAAAACGCGGCATCACATAAAAAACATGCTCCAATTTCGGAAATCAGATGAGGCACTGCCCCACAGCGTCACTATCATCGGCCTCCTCGGTGGTATCTGCGTCCTCGCTTTTTTCAACCATCTGATGGGCATGTCGCTCTTCTTCGCGTTCGGGTTTGTGCTGTTCCTGCTGGCGATGTATGTCGTGCTGACATGGCAGGTGATTAACGGCGGTATCCCGTTTATCAATCCCTCGTTTTCGCCGCAGAGTTTTTTCCTTACCACACTCGGCACCTCACGCATCCATCCTTCAACGGTAACCTCGCTGATGATGCACCCGGTCTGCCTGACACTCGATCTTCGTGAATTCATGATGCCGAACATCATGAACGGGCTGAAAGCGGCTGACGATGCGCGCCTCAAACGGCGACAACTGCTCATCGCCATGGCGGTTGCGATGGTAATCGGGCTCGCTGTCTCCTATTACTCGGCGATAAGAATCAGTTATGCCCACGGTGCGCCCTATACCGGCGGCAGTTGGTTCATGCGGCAACTTGAAGGCCTCCTTACCAGCCCGAAAACAAGCACGAATTGGACGAACACCGGGTTCATCTTTGTAGGGAGCGGCGTTACGCTGTGGTTGATGTGGATGCGTCAAACGTTCGTGTGGTGGCCCCTCCACCCGCTCGGCTATACGATGCTGAGCTCGTGGGCAACGTTTAAGTTGTGGTTTTCAATCTTTTTAGGGTGGGGATTGAAGTTTACTATCGTCAAATACGGTGGATTGAAGGCGTACCGGCAAGCGCGCCCTGTCTTCCTCGGCTTAGTCATCGGAGAGATGACGTGCGCCGGACTCTGGGCAATCCTTGGAATGATTACGGGGATTAGCACGGGGTATCGGATTTTGCCGGATTAATACAAAAAACGGACGGATAGAAAAATTTGCACATTACGCGGACAAGATGCGCTCCATTCTCGCTTGCACCTGCGCTTTCATCTCAGGGTGTGTGAAAATGTAGAAATCGCCGTTCTGGATGGCGCGATAGACATGTTCCGCTACTTCTGCAGGCGATATCCCCGCCTCCATCTCGGCGCGGGCATTCCGGGAGCTGCCTATTTGCGTCGCGTCCGATGACTGCGGCCGGTTCCGTTCTGAATCCAGAATGCCGGTGCGCACCCAGCCCGGACACAGCACATGCACCTGAATCTTCGCGCCTTTTTGCGCCAATTCAGCGGCGAGGGTTTCGGAAAGCGCGACTACGCCGTGTTTGCTTACCTTATAGATGCCTTCGCCCGCGCCGCCGACTAATCCCAAAATCGAGGCGGTGTTAACGATATGACATTCAGTCTCTTGCGCGAGCATGCGCGGCACAAACGCACGGATGCCGTGAATGACACCCCACAGGTTCACGCCGAGCACCCATTCCCAATCGGCGAGGGAATGCTCCCACACGGGGCGACTGCAAACGACACCAGCGTTGTTGCACAAAATATGCACCGCGCCGAAAGTCTCCAACGTCTGTTTTGCTAGGTTTTTGACATCAGCGGCGTTGGAGACATCGGTTTTGACAGCGATAACTGTTGCGCCAGCGGCGGTAAGAGAAGCCGTAACTTCTGCTAATGGCTGCTCTTCCACATCGGCGAGGACAACCTTCATGCCTTCGGCGGCGAATCGTTCCGCCATCGCCCGGCCGATGCCGCTCGCGGCACCGGTGACGACAGCAACTTTCTCTTTTTGAGGAGAAGTTGTATGATTCATTTATTCAAAAAATTTCGCCACCTCACAGGAAAAGCCTTCAACGACATCTTCACCGGTGAGGGTATCTCCGTCCATGAGGAGTTTGTAAGTGCCGGGTTGATATACAGCCACCGTATTCAACACCGGGTCGAGCACCCAAACCATTGAGGTGCCGGCATCTAGGTAGGCTTGCACCTTCTCCGAAACGCCCGATTGCGTATCTGTGGGCGAAACTACCTCAATCGCCAGGTCTGGCGGCACAGGGGAGGCTTTTTTTCTATTTTTAGGCAGGCGCGCTGTCGAAACAAACGCGACATCTGGCATCAACACGCGTTCCCCGACTTGGAAACCGGTATCTGACGTATAGACGCGTCCCAATTGATTCTCGCGGATGTGCGACAGCAGATGCCAAAACATATTCGCTCCAATGTCCCCGTGTTCTAACGACGTAGGCGACATAGGGATTAATTCTCCTTTGATGTATTCGTATCCCTCTAAGTCGCTGGCAAGAAATTCCTCTAACGTCATCGTGATAGGTGCCGGCGGCGGCATTTCTTGCGCGAAGGGATGCAGTTCAGGTGAAGTCATGAGTTTGTCCTTCCTTATCATTTAAGCCGACTATTCAAAAAATTTCGCCACCTCACAGGAGAAGCCTTCAATGACATCTTCGCCTGTAAGCGTGTCGCTGCCAGAGAGATGTTTGACTGCCTGAACTGGGCGGTAAACCGTTACCGTCTGCATCACAGATTCAACAATCCATACCATCTGTGTTCCGGCATCCATATATGCTTGGACTTTTTCCAAAACCTTCCACAGAGTATCCGTTGGAGAAATCACTTCAACCGCCAACTCTGGTGGCGCGGGCGAAGGATGCCTGCCTTCCTCTGGCAGCTGGGCAGTGGAGAGAAACGCGACATCGGGTTTCAGGACGCGTTCGCCGACCCGGAATCCGCCTTCCGAGACGACGCTTCCCAACCGATTCTCACGGACATGCCGCTGCAAATACCAAGAAACGTTGCTACTTATCTTCGCATGCTCCCACGATGGAGAGGACATAGGGACTAATTCTCCTTTGACGTATTCGTATCCCTCTAAGTCGCTGGCAAGAAATTCCTCTAACGTCATCGTGATGGGTGCCGGCGGCGGCATTTCTTGCGCGAAGGGATGCAGTTCGGGTGAAGTCATGCTTTTGTCCTTCCTTACGCATTGTTTTTTTACAATTATTATACACGAAATTGCAACGCGTGTCAATGTAAAAAAGTGCATCCATCGCTCAGGTCCTACGGACCTAGAAGAGGTGTTTGATAGACCGAAGCATGGCGAGGGACAGGCCCTCGCCCTACGGGGAGGGGGCCGTTTTTCAGTCAAGAAGATGTCCCGTTACCGTAGCGCGGGGGCCTGTCCCCCGCGATCGTTCGATAGCCCGCAGCATGGCGAGGGACAGGCCATCGCCCTACGGTGATAGGGGCCGTTCTGTCAAGAAGATGTCCGGTTACCGTAGCGCGGGGGCCTGTCCCCCGCGATGCCTCTAGGTGTCTGAATCAGGATTCACAAGATTCTAGGATTTGCAGGATTATCTCCCGCGCGGCGGCGAAATCGCTTTTGAAAAAAACGTCTCTTCAGGTCCTTTAGGTCCTGCATGTCTATAGAAAAACGTGTCGGCCCGTTTTCAAGGTCCTTTAGGTCCTTAATAACACGCGAGCCAGGCGTTGCGGCTGCACATTAAGGTCCTACAGACCTTAAGAGCCTTCGCGGCGCGAGGAGCTATAGACATTTAGGTCCTACGGACCTAAAAGAGCGATTTGATAGATCGCAGCACGGCGAGGGACAGGCCCTCGCCCTACGATAAAGGGGGCCGTTTTTCGGCCAAGAACCCCTCCGGTTACCGTAGCGCGGGGGCCTGTCCCCCGCGATCGTTCGATAGACCGGAGCATGGCGAGGGACAGGCCCTCGCCCTACGGTGAGGGGGGGGCGGTTTTTCCCTACGCGGAAAGGGAAGGCAACTCCCCAACCAACCGCACCGTCTCTTCACTAACACGCATCACTTGCCCGACCAACCGAACGATATATTGCCCATCTTCACCATTCGGATCGGAGACAAGACCACTCCCATTTGGATCGGGTTTGACGCGATAGCGATCGATGAGCCATTCTAATGCCGAACGAGTGCCCAAACGATAATCAAATACCTCTGGCGGAATATCCACTACCGTCAGAGATTCATTGTAGCGGAGTTGCGTCTTGTCTTTGGATAATTCCATCTTCTCGACGCGCCAATTGAGCGGCGGGGTTTCGATGAGGTTAGGCATCACGTCAAGGGTTTCATAGTTGACGTGCAAGTCTGCCAAAGCACGCCCGATGTTCACGAATCCCCAGAAATCCGGCGCGAAAGGCAGATGCGGCAAGTCGTGCTTGAGGTTGACCTGATATGTCTCGCGATAATCAGGATGATGCAAAAGCGCGTAATTGTAGTGGAAAATGTCCCATTTGGTGATGGTTTCGTCGCCGTAGTGCGTTCGGAAATGGGACAATGCCCAATCGGTGATGTTTTCTCGGCGGTTGGTGCCATCCTCGTCGTAGATATAGAAGGGAAAGCACTGGTCTGCATCAAGCGTAATCAATGCAGTATTCGGGATGACATTTGTCATACAACACCAAAACGGCGCACGGCCCCCAGGACCAGGGACACAAATCACGCGATTCTCCTCTTCGGTTTGAGGTGTTGGAAAAATAGAGGGCATCCCGTAAACCCTTTGGATCATCAACCTGTCAAAATAGAGATGCATTTTTGTGAATGGACGATACAGGGACATGCGAATCTTTTCGGGCGAAAACTCGACCCGCGTTCCTTTTTCCAATGCTGCTTTCAGCCGGTCTGTCCACTTAATTTGGGCGCGGTCAGCGTTCACAAAATCGTTGACAGAGAGCTGCCTGTCGGTGCGGCGTTCCCACCGAGACGTTTCGGCGTTGTAGAACTCTATCATCCGCTGCATGTTTTCTACCAACTGTTCCTTCCTGAAATGATACACCCATGCATCGCGGCTCGTGGAAACACCGAGGCTGTAAGTTTTAAAAATCGTGCCTTCTGTCTCGCCTTTCGCCGCCTTTGCCGCTTTGGTGCCCATCGGGAGGAACGTGTTAAAGTCGGTTGCAAGTCCCTCGGTGAGCCATATCTGACGCGCGCTCGGCTGAATCTCGCGCCACTTGACATTGCCGAGGTGTGCGTTTTCTGTGAGAAATTGGAACGTGCGCTCTTTCGGGAGTGCCGCCGCCTCATCGCTATAGCGGATACGCGCGCTGCCCTCGCGCGGCTGCCCCGTTTTCACGAAGAAGTTAATGCTCACCCCAACGGTAATGCCGAACACATTCGCAGTGCCGGGTTGGCCCTTGCGAATGTTGCCACCGAGGTCCAGCATGTAAAGCCAGTCAAATTCCTCGGCGAGGCATTGCCGCAAGCCATCAAACTGCTTCGCGTCAATGAAACTATTATTCGTTATCACCGCAATGATGCCGGCTTCGCGGATTTTATCCGATGCCCAGCGGAGGGATTTGACATAAGGATCGTAGAGCTTGTTGTTCAACTGTGCGGTGGAGGCGGCGACGTAGGTGGCGCGCACACGGTTATCCACTGCCTCGTGTTGCCGGTTCTGATTGTTATCGTTTTCGTTCTGCTGTCCGGCGTTGTAGGGCGGATTCCCGATGACAACGAACATCGGTGTCTCCTTTTGCTCTCGAACGCGCATCGTATTCTCTGGCGTAAAATAGGCGAATTCGCCGGTCTGATTCGGCGCATCCATGAGCCCGAAAGTATCAAACGTATCCACGAAGCAGATGTGCTTGAAGGGTTCGTATCGCCCCATTTTTTCATAATAGGCGTGCTCAATGTTCATCGTGGCGATGTAGTAAGGCAACAACATTACCTCGTTGCAGTGGAGTTCGCCTTTATACTTCTTGTCCAGCGCGATGCCGGGGATGTCTTGCATCAGGCGGACGATGAAGTTGCCGGTGCCCACAAACGGGTCGATGATATGAACCCCTGTATCGGCCAGCGATTTGCCGAAATGGGTTTTCAGGAGATGCTGAACGCTGTTCACCATGAAATCGACGATGGGCTGCGGCGTGTAGACAACGCCGTGTCTATCGGCATCCTTGACAGAGAAATCTTGGAAGAAGCGTTGGTAGAGCGTGTTGAGAAAATCTTGCTTCTGAGAATAATCGGTGAGCGTCCGCGCCGTATTTTCAATCGCGTCGTAAAAAGGGTTGAGTTCTCTGAAGAACTGGTCTCTGTCAAAGGCGTATCGCGTGAGGACATCGATGACGCTCTCAATCTCGCGGGCGATGATATTGCGTCGGGTGAAGTCGCGGTTGCTGAAAATCGTGGCGAAGATACGTTCCGTCATGAGGTGTTGCGTGAGCATCCGTTCGACTTCTGCCTCGGCGAGATTCGGGTTGATTGCGTCTCGGCACTGCTGATGGAAGTTCGCGAACGCGTCTCGGAATTCGGGGGTATTCTGGCGTTCGGTTTGGATGAGTGCTTCAAGTTTCGCGCCGAGCTGAGGAATGGTATCTTGGAAGGTATTGACAGCGGCATCCCACTCGGCGAGATTCTCCGCCGTGTAGGCGAAGAAGGTTTCAAGGAGTTGGATGAGATCGCGCGGCTCGGTGATGTCTACATCCAAGATAAGCGCGCCGTTTTGATAGAGGATTGCGCGGTTCGGGGTTTGGAAGATGATGTTTTTGGCGGGATAGCCCGTGGCAAATTTCTGTTGTGCTTCAGCGGGTAGATCATCGAGGAGATCTTTCGCCTCCCAGTGGCCGAAGATGAGTCCGAAGTCGGTGACGATTTCGCCATCGATGCGGATGTGGTTTCCGTTGGGGGTGGTGCGCGTCTTTTCGCATATCAGCGTGAGGTTGCGTTGTCCGCAGTAGTATTGCAGGAGCGTTTGGAAGGCGACGCGGACGGCACCTTCATGTTGCGCGCCGAGTTTCGCATAACGTTCAAGCTCAGCGTAATAGTTTTTTATGGGTTTGTGTGTCGGTTTGATGTTCAGCATTGTTTTTCCTCCGTGTTTTGGGGTTATGAGCATTTTAACGTAAATCAAGATAAATTGCAAGGGAAAAAACGGGGCATGAAACGATCGCGGGGGAAACCCTCTCGGATGCGCGTATGGCATCCGAGGGCCCCCGCGCTACGGTATCCGGAAACGGCTCCCTTTACCGTAGGGCGAGGGCCTGTCCCTCGCCATGCAACGATCGCGGGGGACAGGCCCCCGCGCTACGGGCCCGGATGGGGTTCTCCTCTCCATGCGCCGTTCGGGATTAGGCGATCCCGAACTACGGTTACTAGGGCACGCCGACGATCGCGGGGGACAGGCCCCCGCGCTACGGGACTCTGTAGTTTGCGATCGCCTGATCGCAAATGGCCCCGCGATGTTGAGCAAATTATGAAACCCCCTCATCTAACCCGCCAACCGCCGCAACACATTATGCGTTATCCTTTCAACAACCACATCACCACCTGCTAAACCGTGGGACCAGTCTGTCGTCGCCGCTGTGAAGACAGTGCCGCCTTTTGTATAGATACCCATCGTCGCCGCACCCGTGCGGCCCTTTTCCCACCGCTCATACCACTCACAATCATCGGGATGCCAGCGGACCGGGGCAGTCGCGAGGACAGTAAACCCCGCCGGGGTCCCGTCGCGATGCGTCGGGACAGGGAGGCCATTCTCATAAATTAACTCGCAGCCATCGCATTCATAACCGACAATCGTGTCTTTTCCGCCGAAGGTGTCGTTCCGCGAAAGGTTCGTGCCTTCAAATACCCAATGTTCAGGACGATGCACCGTGTATTCCGCCGGGCCATCCATGAATTGTCCATGGCTCCGATGATAGCCGCCATACAAGAACCCAACCCCTGTCAACGCATTTTCCGGTCTGCCAACGAGATGGTGACTCCACAAGGTGCTCAGTGTGCTATAATCCCCGGTTTTGTAAACCGGATCTTGGTGAAAATTCTGTTTCCAGCAGACGAGCGCGCGACCTGCATCTTCGGAACGCACCTGCCAACAGACTGAATTGCCGCTAAAAAACGCTGCGTTTCCGCCGTTGGAAATGAACGTTTCAAGAGAATCTCGCATTGCGGAAGACCAGTACTCATCGTGTCCGATGCTCAACACCAACCGATAGTTCTCCAAAAGTTCTGGACAGAATTCCAAATCAGAATTCGCGGCGTAATCCAGCGCGTAACCGTTCTGCTCTGCCCAAATAATAAAAGGCAATTCCCACTGCTTGAAGATGCCGACGGCAGGCCTGTCAAAAGAGACGCGATTGCCCTGCAACTGGCTTCGTCCGTGATACCCATACAGACTGAAGCCTCCCCAATTGTTATAGGCGTTATAGGTATTGGTAGAGAGTTGGAGCAAAATAGGGGTATCCGCCGCTGGCTTCGCCGGGCGCACGATGAAAAAGAGTTTGCTTTCGGCGGTGCGGCGGTTTCTATAAACGTAAGTGCCGCCGCTATCTGTCGCGCGGAGTGTGCCTTCATAATAGCCGCTCTGCCACGTTTCTGGCACGGCAAGCGTGAAAGATGTCGGCCAGCCGCATCCGTGCGATGAGGCATCTTCGGGGATAGGATGCGCCGCACCGGGGAGTTCGGATTGGTTAAAGACAACTTCGCGCGTCGCGCCGAGGCGCGCAATCTCAAGCGAATAGTGCGCCGCACTCGTTGAAACGCGGAATTCAACCTCTTCGCCGGGCGCGTAACTCAGCTGGTGTGTGTATCCGTCAATATAGAGCGTGCTGGTTTCCATGGAGATCCTCCTTTGTCATTTAGCATGAGGGTGTGTCATAAATCGATGCCCGCGGGGTAGGAGAGACCTCCTGGTCTCGATGCGGTAGGTCGGCGAGCCTACCAGGGCAGCGGCGGCAGAAAGCCACCCTTCATCGTAGGGCGAGGGCCTGTCCGTCGCCATCGTTCGCGCTACGGAAAAAACGTCTCTGGTTCTCTTCAGGTCCTAAAGGACCTAAAACGCCATCTCTTGACGATGGCCAACGCGGGGGAAACCCGCTCGCCTGCGCGTATGGCATCCGAGGGCCCCACGCTACGGGATAATCGAGACCGGGAGGTTTCTCCTACCAAGAGGGCATCGCTTGCAGCGAGACCGGGAGGTCTCTCCTACCGAAACGGAGTTATGAAACACCGTCATTTAGCATATCATTTTATCGGCGGAATGTCAAGTGCAAGAAATTTCTTGCATTTTTCTGTGAAATTCGGCATAATAAGAGATGCAAACTTACAGATGGGGATAATTAGATGACACGTGTGCCTTTCCAGACGTTGCGGGAACAATTTTATCGCGTCCTCGCCAGCGTCGGATTTACCGGTGAGCGTGCGCGATTGTGCGCACGGCTGTTCGCCGAAAACCAACGCGACGGCGTTTATTCGCACGGACTGAACAGATTTCCTGGCTTCGTTGAGGGCCTCCGTAACAGAGCCATCAATTTTCGCGCCGTGCCGGTGAGAACCGAGAGTTTCGGTGCGCTGGAACGGTGGAACGGCAATATGGGAGTCGGGCTCGTCAACGCGCATTTCTGCATGCAACGCGCTATGGAAATCGCTGAAGCTAACGGTATCGGCTGCGTTGGGCTCTCAAATACGAACCACTGGATGCGCGGGGGTGCTTACGCGTTAATGGCAGCCGATACCGGTTACATCGGCATTTGTTGGACGAATACCACGAAACTGATGCCGCCGTGGGGCGCAACGGAAAAAAAGGTGGGGAATAACCCCATGGCAATCGCTATTCCTCGCGCAAAAGGGCACATTCTGCTGGATATGGCGATGAGCCAATATTCAAACGGGAAGTTGGAGGTGTTGAAGCTGCAAGGCAAGCAACTGCCGCTACCCGGTGGATACGATAGTGGTGGAAACCTTACAGTGGAACCGGGCGAGATTCTTGATTCCGGAAGGCCACTGCCTATCGGCTATTGGAAAGGTTCCGGGCTCGCGTTGGTGCTGGATGCAATGGCGGCCGGCATTTCGGGTGGACAGGCAACGCATACCATCGCGCAGCAAGGTTCAGAATACGCTGTCTCCCAAGTCTACATTGCCATTAATGCCGCGCGCTTGATGGGACAAGCGGCGTTAGATGAAATGGTGGAAGCCATCATCGCCGATTTCCACACCGCTACGCCTTTAGACAAAAACGAAGGCGTGCGCTACCCAGGCGAAGGGATGCTCAGGACGCGTCACGAAAGTCTGGAAAAGGGAGTCGTCGTAGACGAGGCGCAATGGCAGGCGTTGTTGGCAATAGAAACAGCGACAAACCAACTGGGAGAAGAATCATGACACTACGTGCAGGCATCGTCGGGTGTGGTGGGATTAGCCGGAGCCACGCCGCCGCTTACGCAAATCTGGAAGATGTCCGCCTCGCCGCGCTGTGCGATATCAATCGCGAGGCACTCAACACTCGCGCCGATGAATACGATGTCCCAAGCCGATACCTTGACTACGAGGAGATGTTCGCAACCGAGGAGTTGGATATCGTGAGCGTCTGCACACACGCGCCGTTGCACGCACCTATCGCAATCGCCGCGGCGAACGCCGGCATCCACGTCTTATCCGAAAAGCCGTTGTCGGTGGATTTAGAAACCGCCGACCGGATGTTAGCGGCGTGTGAAACCGCGGGAGTCCACTTGGCAGTCAGTCATCAGTTTCGGTTTACGCCGCTGTTCCGGCATGCTAAAGCGTGGATTGACGAAGGACGCATCGGCGAACTCCGTTCTATCCGCGAGGTAGGCAAGGGACGCGAAGCAGGATTTGAACTGATGGAGATGGGCGTTCACTATTTCGACGAGATGGACTTTTTCCTAGATGGCATCGCATGGATTCAGGCACACATCACCTATCAAGGACACGATGTCACGGCGGCGGACATTATGCACAGCAGTGAACTTTGCAAAACCGACCGGCGTGATAACGGTATCGTCGCGGGGGATACGATGCTGGTGCATATCGGCGGCGCGCGTGGAAACTACGGGATTATGGAACTCTACCGCCGTCCTCGCACACAGAATTGGATGATGGGCCCGCATCTTCTCGGTGCGGAGGGGCAACTCATCATCAAGCCTCACCCTGATACCGGCATCGATGAAATGTGGCACTGCCCCTCGGATGTCGCCTTTGCGGCGCATACCCCCGCATGGGAACGGGTAGAACTTGAACCCGAAGCGTCTCTTATCGCCGGAAAAGCGTGGCCGATGCGGCACACTATCTGGAGTGCCAAAAACATGCGCGACGCGATTCTCAACGGAACGGCACCCGAACTCGGCGGACGTAACGCGGTTACCTCGCTTGAGTGCGTCAGCGCAACCTATGTCTCCCATTTTAGTGGGACAAAAGTGCGGTTGCCCTTGACAGAACGGAGTCATCCGCTTGTGGCTATCTCTAACAGAGGAGAAACTATATGAAACTTGCTTTCTTTAACGACTACCAACTCGGTGTGGTAACGGATGCTGGCATCGTTGACATCGGCGATGCACTCAGCGGCATCTCGTATCGCACCCCGCAAGAATTGATGAAAACGGTGATAACGGATTTTGATAACCTGCGTCCGGCGATAGAGGACGCAGCCGAAAACGGCGAGGCAATCGCTGTCGATAGCGTCAGTTTTAAAGCACCGCTGCCGCGTCCGGGACAACTCGTCTGTATGGCAGGCAACTACATTGAACCCGATAGTCCGTCGCGCGGCGATTTCAACGCCTTCCTCAAATCGCCCACCGGCGTTATCGCCACGAACGAGACAGTTCAGTTGCCGAAGGCTGATGTTACCGTGTTTCACTTTGAGCCGGAACTCGCGATTGTCATCGGCAAAACGGCGAAGCATCTTTCTGAAGAAAATGCGTTAGATTGCGTGTTCGGTTACACGCAGTTTATTGACGTGTCGGCGCGCGGCTTGCCGGGCGGCTTCTTTTTAGGGAAGAGTTGGCATACGTTCGCACCGATGGGGCCCGCGCTCGTCACCGCTGACGAAGTTGCCGATGGAAACGCACTCGGCGTGAAACTCTGGATTAACGACAACTTGCAACACGATTTCTCTACTAACTCCATGGCACGGTTTCTCCCCGAATTGTTGGCGGAGGTTACCAACGTGCTGACGCTGGAGCCAGGGGATATCGTATCGACAGGGACGCATCACGAAGCACTCACCGCCATCGGCGATGGCGATACGGTGAAGTTGTCCATAGAAGGCTTCGGACCGGAACTGGCAGTCTCTGTGCGCGACCCGCTGAAAAGGACGGAGTGGCGCGGGTAAGAAAAAACTTGACAATCGCACCGATTTTTGTGTATAATAATGTTGTCGTTCGCAATGCGTTTGGCGGACCGGGACATTTTGACGTTGTTAAGAATTATGCTTCCTGTTTTTTGACAATAAGGAGACTCATCAATGAAAAAACCCAAAAATATCGTCGTTCTGGCACTCTTCGCGGTTTTTTGCGCGTGGATAGCCGGATGCGGCGGCTGTAATCCGGAACCCATGCCGACTGGGATGAACCCTACGCAGGGCCCCGAGAACGGCGGCACAACCGTCCGGATTACTGGCGAAAAATTTGATATGAAAAACGGCGTAACCGTCACATTCGACGGGAAGGCCGCGCAAAGCGTGACAGTACCGAGCCAGACAGAAATCAGTGCCGTGGCACCGGGCGGCATGGCAGGACAATCTGTCGCCGTTGTCGTCACAAACAAAGGGAAACCTGAAGTGCAGGCGACGGTGCCGCAGCAGTTCACCTACACCGATGCAACACCACCGACGGTGACAATGACAGAGCCGAGCGATGGCACTGTCTTCTCTGACTACGAAGATTCGCTGAATGTGCGAAATAGCCTCTCGGTGACGTTCAGCGAACCGATTAGCAGCGATAGTGTCTCAATCAGTGTGGCTGTGGCTAAAACAGAGGATGCCATGAGCGAGCCGATGGAGGCGATGCTCCCTGGCACCGTGAGCGGTATCGGTGATTCTGTAACGTTCACCTCCGACATGCCGATGCGCGCGGGCCGCATGTATACCGTCACCGTCTCCGGTGCCACTGACATGGCGGGCAATGCTCTCGCGAGTGCGCATAGTTTCAGTTTCAGTGTGACGAGCCCGGAGGCAGTCTACAAGTATTACGTTCAGGAAGAAGATATTCAGGACGGCAACGGTGAACCTGCGCTCAAACGCATCGCCGCGCGCCCTGAGATTTTTGATAATGCCGAACAGTGGGAACGACTGATTGCCGCAAATCAGGACTATTACGTCTTCGACCGGAAGAGACTGAGCATTGGGCAGTTGCTGCTGATTCCACGTGGCTCTGCCTGGGGCGATAAGTAGCCTTCATAAGCGCGCTTTGCAAGCGTGCACCGACTGACGAACTGACGAAAAAGCCGTGTAACTACTACACGGCTTTTTTCATCAAAGGAACACGAAAACGATGTTTGGCACTCAAAACCATCCCGATAAACGCCTCGCTGAATACCGAAGCAATTTGACAGGCACCAAACACCTCCACCGCTTAACGCCGATGCGTCCAGTGCCGAATCAACCGATTACAGTGCATGTCACAACCTCTGGCGGGCTCCCTTACGATGTTGTCCGCTGTTGGATAAACGAAACTGCGTTTGACCTTGGCGTGGATAAAACGGAATGGAATTCGCTTGAATGGCGATACGTTCAGCATTGGCACGGGAAAATTCCTCCGCAACCCAGCGGCACACTTCTCAACTATCGCATTGGCGGACGCGTTATGGGCTCGGATACATGGATTTTTGCGGACAACCAAGCGCGCACGAAATCCGCCGCAACCGAATTTGCCATTGCCATTGACGATTATGAGATACCCGAATGGGCACGCAACGCCGTTATCTACCATATTTTCCTTGACAGGTTTTATCCCGGCGATGGGGTGCCGTGGAAGAAACCGACGAATCTCTCCGGATTTTTCGGTGGCACGTTACGCGGCGCGATTCAGAAGTTGGACTACATCCAGTCGCTTGGATGCAACGCGGTTTGGCTCTCACCGCTCTTCGCGAGTCCCTCGCACCACGGTTACGATGCGACAGATTACGATACGGTAGAACCACGGCTCGGCACGAACGCCGAGCTCCACGAATTAATTGACGAAGCACATCGACGCGGCATCCGCATTATTATGGACTTCGTTGCCAATCACTGGGCTGACCAACATCCAACCTTTCAAGATGCACAGCGGGATGCAGACAGTGAGTATCGGGAATGGTATACGTGGCAGCGATGGCCTGATGAATACGCCAGTTTCTTCGGGGTGAAGGGGATGCCGCAGTTGAATCTGAAGCACAAACCGGCGCGCGATGCTTTGCTGGCGTGCGCGCAGCGGTGGCTACGCGCCGGTATTGATGGGTATCGGCTGGATTACGCACCCGGCCCGCCGCGTCCATTTTGGGCAGAATTTCGCATGGCGTGCAAATCAGTGAATCCTGACGCGTTTCTGTTTGGAGAGGTGGTGAGTCATTCGGAGGTAATCGCATCGTATCTGCCGCATTTCGATGGGTGCCTCGATTTTCCGTTGGCAGATGCACTCCGAAAAACGTTCGCGTTGGAAACGTGGACACTGCAGGAGTTTGAGGCGTTCCTCGCCGCGCATGAAAACTACTTCCCGGAGGGATTCGCGCTCCCGGCGTTTTTGGACAATCACGACATGACGCGCATCCTCTACTTGGCAAAAGAAAACAAAGCGAAGGTGAGGCTGGCGGCTTTAGTGCTTTTCACGCTTCCCTGCGCGCCTATCCTTTACAATGGCACGGAGGTAGGGCTCTCACAGCGAAATCCTCTCGGTAGATTTGAGGAAGCACGCTTGCCAACTCCATGGGGAGATGAACAGGATAAAACGCTGTTGGCTTATTTCCGCCGTTTAGGCGAACTGCGCAATCAGTTTCCAGAGCTTTCTTCAGGCAAAAGGGAGGCAGTTTACCTTGATATCGGGAGTGGCACCTATGCTTATCACCGAGGTAAGGTGTTAGTTGTTCTTAATACGAGTCGCGTTCCTCGCACACTGAATATGGCAGTGCCAAACCTTTCCGATACTGCTCAAGATCTTCTCAATGGGTATCCGGTGGAAGTTTCAGGAGATGTCGTGCGAATCTCACTTCCGGCACAGAGTGGTGCCCTCATCGCCTAGCCAACGAAAGACAAAAGCACTGTGCAACTAAACAGATTGTAGTTACACAGTGCTTCTGGTTATGGCGATAGACTAGTTTCCAGCGGCTCCTGCATTGTCCGTGGTGCCACCGTTTTCCGTAGTGTCTCCACCGTTGGCGGCTGTGCCGGTATCACCGTCACCACCTTCAGTACCATCGGCCCCATCGCCAGTTGCTCCATTGGCATCGCCTGTCATGTCGGCATCGCCGCCCATGTCGCCATTGGCATCGCCTGTCATGTCGGCATCGCCTGTCATGTCAGTTTCCATGCCATCAGTCATGCCATCAGTCATGCCATCAGTCATGCCATCAGTCATGTCACCGGTATCGCCAGTGGTATCCGTGTCGCTGTCATCGTCTTCAGTCATCTCCATCATCATCTCGGCAGGGAGTTTGACAAAGACGCTGTCGGTAGTGGCTTGCGCGTGACAGCCGTGGCATCCGGCACTACTTCCACCCGGGATATCCCCGGCTTGCGGCATGAGTTCGGCATCCGCGGTCTCACGTTGATATTGGACGTACTGCCATCCGTTGTGGGCGGCATACATTTCGTCTTCTGTCTTCATCATCATCGCGAGACGGAAAACGAAGGTGTTGGTATCATCCATGATTTCCTTGGCAATCGCTGTCCCGGGAGGGAAGGTTGCCATCGTCGCGTCTTTCAATGCGGTGACCCCGGCTTCGTTGATATAAACCGTTCGGGTACCCATGCCGTGCGCTCCACCTGTTTCTTCAGCAGGGCTCGTAGCGTCAAAAGCACCAGGTGCGTCAAGCATGACACTCGTCCAGGACGCGTACTCAGCCCGTGAGTCCATCATGTCCATCATGTCGGCGGGCATCGTATCTGCGGTGGGCTCTGCCGGTGCCATCATCTTCTGTGTCCGTTCGCAGGAAACGAAGGCGACACAACAGATAAGCATAGCAATCAAGCCTAATTGAAATTTCTGCATTGTCAATGCTCCTTATCTATTTGAAATAAAAGGTTGTTTGTTGGGCTCAGCGAGCTCAACCTACGTTTTCACAACTTCATCAAAAATTATACCACATTTGCGATTAATTTGCAAGAAAAAAAGATTTTTTGCGACAATTTGACCTTTTTTCACAATTTTCTTTACAAAAAACGTTGACAAAAAATGCGCTATTTGCTAAAATAGAACCAGTTTTAACGTTTTTAGGCGAATTTTCGCGTGAATTCGACCGGTTTCACGATTTTTCGCAAAAAAATGTTTGACATTTATTGCATTTTTCGTGTATAATAATTGCAAACGTGGTGAAACGCGCGAAAAAACGCGCCACCGCGAGACTGAAACCGAACAGAGGAACGATACCGTGAACCAGCGAATTGTTTTTTCCATTGCTAATGAGGTCACCGTAGACCTGCTTGGGCACCGTGAGATGCGCGCCTGCCGTGCGTCTATGCCCGTTGTCGCGCTGTCACGACGCGTTCCCGTTCGGCTTAATGCCCAGAGGGGAGGCTCGACCCCCCCCGACACCCACAGGCGTTAAGCAAAGTTTATTCGCTTGACAGCGGCGACTTTTGTCGTCATGTCGTCTTCTACCCCGCACGCATTCTTTGCGTGGCGGGTTATTTTCGTTGCATCGGGACTGGCCCGATGCATGTTTTCCCTGCCACATTTCCCGTTGCACTCGCTTCCGTTTTTACCTCCTCTGTTTGTCATCCCTTGTATCGGTTGGATATTCCCGCGCGTTGCTTGTGTTGGGGCAGCGCAGCTGCGCGCTTTCGCCGAGCACCTGTGGGAAGAAATGCTGATAAGGAAGAAAAATGGCGAGGTATTGAAGGGCAGCGTGAGAACAACTGGATGTTGGCAGATGTTTTTAACTTGATGCCGCGGAAAACTTCTGATGGAGTGTTACGCATTGAAATCTAGGTGCTTTAGAGGATTGTAAGGAACTCAATAGGCATCTCCGATGCAAACTCAATGTGCATTCGGCAAGGTGTTAAATCGACAAAAGATCTGCACACTTGTCGGAAAGGAGCCTGAACCTTTGAAAAAATTCCTGATCTATAGCCTCATCATCGTGCTAGGTTGTCTGGTGCTCTATGCGAAGTATAAAGGGATCCCTATCATAGACAAGATTGTTCTACCGATTTTGGAATGGCTTGCCAAACTGGTGAGGGCCCTATAACCCACTCGTTCTTGAAAGTCTCAAATTCATGCGAATCCATGGATACGCTGAATCATATCTTGAAATGAGGTATTGGCTACAAGTTATCTCCAATGCACCTATGTAGTTGCCGAGCTCGCCTAATTCTGAACAGGTCAAACTCCGGCGAGTTTGACCTACAGACGCGAGACAAATCGACGTAATTCGGTATTACTAGAAAGGAGGTGGAAAAACTCACGTGGAAAATGATCCAGTAAGCTTTGTCGAGTGGATGACAATCCTTATGAAAGCGCAAGAAGGATTAAGATTCCACTGGGAATTTTACACAACTGCATACCTCATCATGGTCGGCTGGTTGATGTCTATGGCAAAGAAGGGCTTAACTGTCCGCAATAAGTTGATCGTCACTGTAGTGTTCCTTCTTGTATCCGGTGGCTTTGTTAGCAATCTGAGGGACTATTTCTTGTTCTTAAATGCAGGATATAGACATTTAGAGGACAAGTTGCCCACCTATTTTAAGGTTGAAGAAGATTCATCTAACAAGAAAGATGAATCTAGGAACATGGAAGATGAATTTCATGACATGTTTTCATACTACCGTTATGAAATTCCCGGTTATGGTGCGTTTGGCTTTTCAATGATTTTGTTGATTTATCTGATCTGGTCTTTACCACCTGATAAATCAGAAAAACGATTGAGACGCAATTATAGGCCTCATCGGGTGAGAGAGGGCACAAAGCACGTCTCGCAAAAACTACGAAACCGGTTGCGGTAGTTATGAGGAAGTTTTACATTTGCGGTAGGGAATTTGCCGAACGTCAACGGCAAACTCTCCTGCCTCAATCCAGCCAAGCAGTTGGGCATAACTTGTGATTCCGACAGACGAGACATGGGCGGGCACACGAGCCCGCATCACAACCTCCGTAGGCGCAGTTGCAAACCGCGCATACCGGTGAGTTACCGTAGGGCGAGGGCCTGTCCCTCGCCTTGCATCAAAATCCGAATGAGGGTGGATGTCCATATCCGCCCTCTTCAGTAGGAGGGACCTCCTGGTCCCGACAACAACAAGGAGAAATCTATCATGAAAAAAATGACGCTTTTAACCTTAACGCTGGTGTTGACAGCGGCGATGGCACTAACACCCGCCACCGCACAACAATACGTCCATACCGACACCCTGACAGGACACACAAAATCTGTCGAGGGGATAGCCTTCAAGGATAACGGGACACTCATCAGTGGGAGTCGGGACGACACTCTCCGTGCCTGGGATGTTACCACCGGCACACAACGCTGGGAACAGGATGTCGGCGATTATGTCTACGCCGTTGCGCTCCCCTCGCATAACCCCCACTTCATCGCCTATGGTGGACCTGGTAATCATAACATTCGGATGCGCTATAGCGACGATGGCGACTGGCGCGGCGACGTGGCGGGGCATACAAACAGTGTCTATAGCCTCGCCTTCAAACCGAACAGTTATCTGCTGGCGAGTGGGAGTGGTGACAATACCATCCGCATCTGGGATGTGGAGGACAGAGACAATCTGCGGCATGTGCGCACGCTGCGTGGGCATACGGGTAGTGTCCACTCGGTTGCGTGGAGTCCGGATGGTAGGACGCTGGCGAGTGCGAGTGAGGATGGCACGGTGCGGTTGTGGAATCCGAACAACGGCATCAACTTCGCCGTGCTGCGCGGGCACACGGAGGCGGTCAACTGCGTGGCGTGGAGTCCGGATGGCCGCATCCTCGCGAGTGGGAGTCGGGATGCCACTATCCGCCTCTGGAATCCCGATACGCACGGCACGCTGCGCGTGATGCGACTGCCACGTTTCGTGGGGTCCCGTGAGTTTGCGTTAGCGTTCCATCCGAATGGGGAGACGCTGGCGAGTGGGAGTACGCCGCGTGGGGCAATCGGAGGCATCATCCGCCTCTGGGATCCGAACACCGGTGTTCGCAAAGCCACGTTCAGGGGATACTACGGGTTCACGAACAATGGCTTAGCGTTTTCGCCGAATGGGCAGATTCTCGCGGGCAGAGGGCCCGGCAGCTACGACATCAGTTTGTGGCGGTTGCTCACGGTGGATGTGACAGGGAATGGTAAAATCAACGTGAACGATCTCGTGGAAGTGGCCAAAAACTATGGGAAAACTGTCGGGGCTGGTGCAAACCGGAGGGCGGATGTTAATAACGATGGGAAGGTGGACATTGACGATTTCATTGCTGTGGCAAAGGCGGTGGACGCGGCCGCGGGTGCGCCTGCGTTGGCACAGGAAGACATCAAGACCGGGAGTCTACAGGCAGCAGATGTGCAACGGTGGATCCGTGATGCAAAGGCAGCAAACGCAGACCCGGCGGGAATCGCCGCGCTGGAACGGCTGCTGACCTCGCTCAGTAGGCGGGACCTCCCGGTCCCGAAGGAGACTGTCCTGCTCGCCAACTATCCGAATCCGTTTAATCCGGAAACGTGGATACCGTACGAATTGGCAGAAGCAGCGGAGGTTCAGGTTTCCATCCACGCTGCAGATGGGACATTAGTCCGCGCTTTGGAATTAGGGCAGCGGTCTGCCGGCGTGTATCAGAGCCGCTCTCGCGCGGCGTATTGGGATGGCCGCAATGCACAGGGAGAGCCTGTTGCAAGCGGGGTCTATTTCTATACATTGACCGCGGGAGAATTCAAAGCTACCCGCAAGATGGTCATTCGGAAATAGGCATCTGGGTTTCAGGGCGGATCTCTGTATCCGCCCACCGCTTCCTTGTAATTCAAGATCAGGCGGTCTTGAGTTATAGATGCGAGACAATCCCACGTCATTTGGTATCACTACATCACATAGGGAGGCAGAAAACATCTGATGGGCAAAAGGGTTACGGTTAAGACTCCGAAAGAACTTGGAAAAGCCTTGAAGGACAAGGCTGACGAGATTCTCATTGAAGGCGATCTGAAGAAAAAAGTGTTTCGGATTCGGGTTACAGGCAAGGTTGCTTGGCTGGTAGCCATCGGTGCTATCGCGGCGGCTGTGGCAGCAATCATTGCTTCAGGTGGACTTGCCTTGGTACCAGGCGCGGCATTGGCTACACCTGTCATCTGGGGATCAGGAGCGGCACTGGCTGCCCCTGCTGTTGGCATTCTAGGTTTTCCTACTACCGTTGCTGCTATATCTATTGCGATTGCGGCAGGCGGTGTGGGTGCACTGAATAAGTTACGGAAATATAAAGTGGTTGAACGCGGCGAGAATCGGCTTGTGTTAAGGCGCAAGTAAGGAAGTTCAACTTCTTCGGTTTTCACCGAGTGCAAGGGACAGGCCCTCGCACTACGGTAAATCGGATGACGTAAGGGACAGATTTCGATATCCGCCCCTTACGCTATCTAACTTGATAAGGAGTTTCACATGCCAGACGAAATTCAAACGGATGAGGAGGGCACCGTCCGGATTGATTATGGCGAAGTCTTAAAGGCTGTAGCAGGGGGAGTGGTTGGCAGCGGCTTAATGAGTCTGACACCCATTGGTATCCTTCTCCCGATGTTTACTGCGTTGAAGGCCTTGCAAAAGCCTCAGCAGCCTAACCCTTCCAACATTGATAACATCCGCGAGATTATCAAAGCGGGCAAGGAACAAGGCGTTAAGGAGATGGAAATCAAAGTGGATAAGTCAATTGCAGGCAAAATTGACTTAAGTCTTCTTGAAGACCTAGGGGTTGACTTGGAGATCGAGCGTCAGAACATCACACGTATCAAGGTTAAATATGCGTGAGTTCTGCGCTGTTTCCATGCCTTCAAGCTGCCTCTATAAAGGAACCGTCTGTTTCAACGTAGGGCGAGAGCCTTTGCGTCGCCCTGCATCGAGCCGCCCCTGGGATGTGCATCGAGACCGGGAGATCTCTCCTACGCCTACGCCTGTGCCTCGCGATAGATCAAGCCACCCACCCTCACCGTAGGGCGAGGGCCTGTCCCTCGCCGTTCGCCGGTCGTGACAGCAAACGTCCGTGGCTTCTGGGCTGCGGACGTTTCTCGTTTCGGCTGAGAGATCGCGGGGGACAGGCCCCCGCGCTACGTTCCAAGCGACGTTTTTCGTTTGAATCGAACGTTCGCGGGGGACAGGCCCCCGCACTACGGTAAGAAAGCAGACATTGCCGCCTGACACGTAGGGCGAGGGCCTGTCCCTCGCCGTGCGCAGGTCGTGATAGCAAACGTCCGTGGCTTCTGGGCTTCGGACGTTTCTTGTTTCGGCGGAGAGATCGCGGGGGACAGGCCCCCGCGCTACGGGCAATAGGACATTCGCGTTGACAAGAACCCCTCATCTTGCTAATCCTATAAACCCTGTAAATCCTGCTTCAGACTATTAACATCGCGGGGGACAGGCCCCCGCGCTACGGTGATAAAGCAGCATTCCCTCGCCAAGAGCTCCTAATCCTACTAATCTCGTAAATCTTGTAAATCCTGCTTCTTATTTCTTACGGGAGGTTTTTGATAAAATTTCTGAACGGATTTTTAGGATATCTCGGTTTTCAGGGGCTTGCGCAGCCGCAGCTTCAATCTCACGCCGGGCATCGGCGATGCGGTTGAGACGATAATAGACAAGCGCGAGTGTCGCCCGATGTGCCGGCCGTCCATCCAACGCGACGGCCGCTTTCGCAAGTTTGAGTGCCTCATCAAGGTTTCTGCCTTCTTCTGCGAAGAGCAAAGCGAGGGCATCCTTTGGAAAAGGCGCGTCCGGAGCGAGGTGGATGGCTCGGCGAAAGTCGCTTTCTGCACCGACGGTATCACCGCGCTTCCGACGCAGTTGCCCGCGCCGCCAATACCCCGGTGCCCATGTCGGTTCCTGTTGGATGCCTAGCGTCAAGGCATCTTCAGCCTCTTCTAAGTCACCTGATGCCTCGCGGAGCTGCGCGAGTTGAACGTAGGTATCCATGAAATGCGGCTCTTCACGAATCAGCGCGAGGAAGTGCGATGCCGCAGTATCGCGGTTTCCCGATTTAGCGGCTATCATGCCGAGGTGCAGCAGTGCCTGTCGCGATGCAGATTCTGCTGCGAGAACGCGATGATACGTCTGCTTGGCTTCCTCTAACTTTCCGAGTTGCATCTGGACGTAGGCGTAATCTTTCATCGCAGGCATAAAAGTGGCATCTGCCTCTACTGCCTGCTGCAGCGGTGCTAATGCGCGCTGCGCCTGCCGTTTCTCAAGCAATCGATGCGCTTGGTGGAGATAGCCTTCGGCAAGCGTGCGCCGGTATCGCGCCTGCGCAGTTTCAGCACCCGACGTGTCACCGAGTTGAGAGAGGACACCCGCAAGTGCCTTGTGAAACCCAGGAACGTGTGGCGTGTGCTGGATAGCGCGTTGGTAAAAATCGCGCGCCACAGCGAATTGTCCGCGCTTTGCCGCGACTGAGCCGCGTCCGAAAGCCGCGCTTGCAAGCGTGCTATCTTGCGTCAGTGCCTCCCGAAAAACGGCATCCGCCTCGTCAAGCCGGTTCAACGTGAGGAGAACGTGTCCAAGGTTGTTATAGGCGGCGGTTGCGTCCGGATACAACTGCACCGTGACGAGATAGTATCGGCGCGCCTTCTCCAGTTGACCGCGCTCGGTTTCAATCTGTCCCAAGGCGATATACCATGCCGGCGGCGCGTTTTCACCCGCGCTTGTGATTGCTTTTTGGAACCACTCGTCAGCCTTCTCTAATGCTTTGTAACGATGATAAGCCGCGGCCAGTTTCGCCTGCAAATTCGGTTTGAGCGTTAAGCGTTCCGCTTGCGGCCTTTCAGTGAGCAGCTGCAAGGCGCGTTGAAAGGCGGCAATTGCACGCGGATAATCCTGCAATTTCACGGCGGCATCGCCTGCACCGAGGTGCGCTGGGATAAACATCGGCGCGCTTTTGGTGAGAGAGTCATATATTTGGAGAGCGTCCTCCCATTTCTCCGCTTGGAATGCACGATGCGCATCGGCGAGTAGCTGCTGTGGGGAATCCGCCGCGGCGGTGCAGAGTCCCAAGGCCAAAATCAGGAAACAGGTGCGCGCGAGAGGTAACAGGTTAGTCATCGTTGTCGTCGTCCGTGGGCGGTTTCAATTTCGCCCGTGCCAATTCGGCATCTAAAATGAGCCAATTGCCTTCATTTTTCCGTTCAGTGAGCCATGCGTCAAAATCGGCTTTTGCCTTCTGTTGGCGGCACCGTTCTAGGAGCTCCTCTTCTACTTCTGCATATTCGCTTGGGTTTCCATCGGCATCCTTAAACTCATCCTGATGCTGTTTAAAATAGTCAAGAGCCATTTTCTCAATCTCGGCAGTGTTGACAGTGCGGACAAATTTACGGCGGAAGAGGGCATCGACAACAAGGCGTGCATACACCCACGCCTTCACAGAGACGATTTCCAATCCGTTCTCTTGCAAGACTCGGTGGAATTCTGCCTCGGATGGAAATGTTGTCGCGATAGCCTGCAGCTGTGCTGCAACCTGCGCTCTGTAATTGCTATCCGAAATGGGGCGCGCGATATCGTTTGCATCAGACGTGACGACACCGATGCGTGCCGCTTCCAAAAGCGCGAATTTCCGCGCGATAAGCGTATCCAAGACAGCGCGTCTGTCAAAAACAGTCGGCTCAGGCGGATAGGATATCCCGGTAACCGCGGCGATGCGGAATTCGTCTTCTAGTTCGATTTGCGTGATGGCGTGCCCTTCTACCACTGCAATTACCGACTCGATGCGCGTTTGCGCGTGCACCGTTCCGAGCAACAACAGGAAAAAAAGAGGGAGGTAATGTTTCATGTTTTTAGCGCGGATTCCTCGGTGTGAGCCAGGCTTCATCAATTTTCAATCCGAGCCCGGGGCCGTCGTTCGGCGCGATATAACTCTCTTCTGGAAGAGATTCTCCCTCAAACCGCTTGGTTTCCTCCAGTGGAACGCCGGGTGGGGTGCCGAGGTAGTATTCAACCCACGGCGTATTCGGCATGGCGGCAGAGAGATGCAGTCCGGATTGCCGTAAGCCACCGCCGTGAAAAATGACGGTAATCCCCGCCGCATCGGCTATATGACAGATTTTGACGCACTCGGTTATGCCGCCTACCCAAAATGTGTCGGGTTGGAGGATATCCAAGCACCGCTTCTCAATAATCTGCAGAAAGGGGAAGCGGGTGTAGTGATGCTCGCCGCTTGCCAACGATACCCAATCGACTGCTTCTCTGACCTTGACGAGGCCGTCAATATCCTCTGGCATGAGGAATTCCTCAATCCATTTGAGGCGATAGGGACGGAGGCGTTGTGCCAAGCGGATGGTGTAATCCACATCAAACGCCATGTAGCAATCCAACATGATTTCAACGTCGTCGCCTACTGTCTCCCGCGTCTTCGCGACGAGTTTCTCGTTCTCTTTCAGGCCCCACGCGCCATCTGCGGGGCCGTAAGGGCACGCCAATTTCACCGCTTTGAACCCGAGCTCCAATTGCCAGTCCGTATCGTTGCCGGTGGCGTAGGCGAAGAGTTTCTCGCGCACCGGGCCGCCGAGGAGTTCGTAAACCGGCTGGTTCTTAATCTTGCCGTTCAGATCCCACAGCGCGATATCAATGCCGCTCATCGCGCAACTGGTGAGGCCCTGAGAACCGTAGGGTTTTGACATGCGGAACATCATGTCCCAAATCTTTTCGACAGCAAAGCAGTTTTCGCCTATCAGCATCGGCGCGAAATGTTCGTCAATAATCGCCGCAACCGGGGTGCCGAAGGAAGTTTCGCCGATGCCCCAGGTCCCGTCTTCCGCCGTGACTTTCACGTAGACAGTGTCCCACTTCGGCATCCAGCTGGAACGGTGCCGTTTGTATTTAGGGTAGCGCGACATCGGGTTCGCCACTTCGGCGTGCACGTTCCACGGCTCGCGCCGAGGTGGAGTGCGCTGGCCCTCGCGCGAGGGAACGTTAATTCGGACTGTTTGGATGTCTCTGATTTTCATCTTCGTCTCCTTTTTTTTAGGACGCGGAACCGCTTGTGACGGCATTATCTTTTTTCGCAGACTATTCCCTGAATTTCAGAGAATGTCCCTGCACATCCGCCACGATTTCCTTCCGATAAAACCCATAAGGAAATTGTGAATCATTGAGCAGAATACTGAGGGTATCCCTGACAGTTGAACGGAAGAACATCGTCTGTCCTCTGATTTTCAGCAGCATCGCGATGGATTCACCTGCCGAAAGCGTTAACTCTGAGGGGAGATGCGGGGTATAGGAAAATTGGGACTTTTCAAATCGCACCCCGAAAACCCTCAATTCCCTTTCGCCCACGTTGGTAATTACCAAATGTCTCCCATCAAGTTGAATATCGGCGCGGCTCTCAACGATATCGGTTGCGAATGGCAGAGGTAGCGTTATTTCCGAACGCCGGGCTTTCAGATGTAAGACACCCCGACTCTCTTCGGCGGAAAGTGGGACTTGTGGGTTCAGAATAAACTGACAGCCTTCCGTTTTTTCCTCAACTGTCAATAGTTGATGTTGTGTTAACTTTTCAGGAATTTCGGCGGTGCATGCAACGGGCTCGCCATCGCTGCGGCGCACGCTTATCTCAGCATGTTGCGGTTTATCAAACAAGTAGACCCGGGGAAAATAGAGAACAGGCGGCTCTGGCTTGAGATGAACTATCTCGTATTTCGCGACGAAAGGTAGCACACGGCGGTTTGCGAGATAGCAATTCGTTATCAGCGACGCATCGCATTTGCTGCGATAGGCGTTTGAAGGCTTATCGCTCAAAAGTTGCACAAGAGGTTCGGTTCGAATGCGCTCAAAGGGTGCTGTATTCTGAACGCGGAAATGGCCTTCCGCAAACCGAAGTACGGTGCTCGGCTGAATTGTTCCCTTCAGTTCCCCTTGCCCAGAAATCTCAAGCAAAAGCGGAACGGCTTCGGTTTTGCCTTGCTGAATTTGCGGAAATTCTAACGCTGTCTTCCGGAGAAGCGGGACTGCCCCCTGTGTCAGCCCCATCACGAAAATTGGGGCACGAAACGTCCTCGCCGCTTCTTCCGCTGTGCTTATCTCAAGCCACCCTAAATTCAGCCCTGGCTGGAGCTCCCCAGGCGAAAACACTATCGTCACATCCGTTTTGCCCGAACTTGGAAGCGTCACAGCCGCTGGCTCAACTCGCATCCACTCAACCAAAGAGCGGCAATGAAGTTCAAGGGGCCGTTTTGATTTATTGCGGAGGGTAACTCGCTGTTTAGGCATCGCTACTTGGATTTTGGAGGCGACACCGTGTGAACAACAGACTATCTCCTGTAACCGGCCCGGGTCAAGGCGCGTTTCACCGTCAATTTCAGCACGGAAACGATAGACACCGTGAGGAACGCTCAGCGTGATACTGAACCCCTCATCGCCTTTTTCAAGCAAAAGCGTCTGGGGTGTCCACCGATTAAAATCACCGATGAGATAACCGGCGCGGGCCGCCGCGGCTGGAAATCGGAAACCTTTGTCCTCAAAAATCAGCACGGTTGGAGGCGTTTCCTGTGCCGGGATCACTTCAACCGGCAGCGGTTTCCCTTTTGCGGGGAAGTCGTAGACAATTGGCGTATCTGGCTTGGCGGGCTCAACCGTCAGTTCGGTTTCCCCGACGATTTGATACCATCCCCAACCCGGCATTTTCTTATCTGCTACCTCAATTTCCGCAAAATTACGTCCCGGTTTGAGTTTATCGACGTTCACGGAAACAAGGAGACTGGCAGTGGCATACGGTTCAACACCGATTGTTCGTTGAACCGAGAGCCATTCAGCATCTGAGCGAACGCGTCCCGAAAACGGGTGTGACGTGATGTTCGCAATTTGGACTACCTGTTGGAATTCTAATTTCGATGCCTCTTTCGATGCCTTGGGGCTCGTTTTTGGCATCACGGCACCCGGCCGCCGCGAATTCAACTCATAGTGGCGTGCGCCTTGCGGTGTTTCAAGAACAGCGTCATATTTCGATGTCTCTTGTTGTGTCACTGTAAGCCGTGTTGGCGACACGCGTCCGAAGTCCCCGAGCAGGAAAAAATCAACTGGTTTTGCTTGCGTAGAAACCAACGATACCTTCCATGCCGAGATCTCGCCAAAGTTGATGAACTCTGGCACTGCCACTTTTGCACCCGAGTCTTCAGGGAGGCGAACTCCTAACAACACTTTGCTGAATGCTTTACTTTTCGCGTCGGAGACAAGGTTCAACTCGGCGATGCTCACGGCTGCGGGGTTCGGCAACTCCTTTGGGAATAGCCTCAGTTCAATTTCTAGCGGCTCCGAAGCCACCTTTAACTTCGTGGGCCTCGATTTTTGCGTTCTTTTCACCCAGCTGCTGCAAGCACGAGGAATGCGCACGCGCTCCACCCGCAGCGTTCCGCCACCGACATTCCATGCACGAACCTTTACGGTAGGCGTTGGATGCTCAAACCTATCCGCGTAGATATCCGGTTCAGTGTAAAGATACGGTTCATCGATTGGCGTAACCGTGAACGGAAGTGCCGATGCATCTGAGGCTGGCGGCAGGTATAACTGACGATGGATTGCTTTGAGGTGGTGAATCATTAAAAATGCCTCCACGTTACTCGTCTAGTGGGTTCCTTGAAGTTGAATCTCTCGGCGGCAACAGCCCATCATCGGCATCCTCGTCCGGCCAGTTATCATCTCCATCCCCATTTGGGTTTGACAACAGATAACGGTAAAGTAAATAGGCAATCGGTACCGCGATACCAACTAGAATGAAGATGATAGCAATGACATGGCCCGCGACGTTGTCTGTATCTGATGCTGTTGGCTGCACCGGCTTTGACTTTTCAGGGCTTGGTTCTACTGGCGGCGTTGTCGGTTTCGGTGCTGGAGTGGGCTGCACCGGTTCTGGGCGTTTTACCTTCTGTGGTTCCAGAGCCGGTCCGGTTTTAAAAGGCGTTAACGGCACAATGGTATCAACCTTGCGTGCATAAGCCGCCGGGACTGTGCCGACAGTCCATCCGGTGCCGGTTGTTTCGCAGTAGTAATAGTTCGTGCCATTATAGGCAAAAGCGGTGCCTTTGAAATCTCCGCTGACACCGAGGGCGATGTGTCCGGGCGTGAAGAGCAGCGCAGTGGATTCGCCTAAGCCGCTGAGAATAGCCGCCGCGAGGATAGTCGTATCTTCGCAGTCGCCTCCCCCTTCAATGAGCGTTTCAATAGCGTATCGCCGGAATTCGTCATATCCCGTAGTCACGTCATCAAGCGTATACGGCAGGGATTGCACGAAACTCAAGACAAAATCCACCCGTTCTTGCCGGGACCAGGGACGATTTTTTCGGAAGGTTTTTTGAAACTCGCGCGTCAGATTGCCAATGACTCCTGTGCCTTCTGCCACCAATTTGGGGATGTCATAGCGTTCTTTACCGGCGTAAGAATTATACCGTTCCACGTCAATTATCATCAGCACGGTATAAGACTTCCCTTGGAAATTCCATACGTACCGCTTTCCAATGGTGCTACGGTTATTTGGCGGACGTTGTTGGTTGATGCCTTCCACAATCAGGACTTCCCGGAGTGCATCCTCCCCAAAACTGTTCCCGCTGATAAAGCATCCGCTCAGTAGAAGCAGTGCAAGAAAAAGCCTCATATTACTCTCCTCGTATCACTACGGGTTTTTGCACGATGGTGCCGTCTGCTATCTGTTGCAGGCCGGGTAAAACCACTTCAACAATGGTGCCAGGTTCATCCCCTGTCTGCCGTGAATTTTGAATTTCATGCACACGCGAATCGGCTTTGGTGTGCCCCACCTCAATCGGAACGAGTTCGTAGCCGACAGAACGCAGAAATTTATCCAAACGTTCAGACAGCTGCTCAAACGGGATGCATCTTGCCAGACAGTTGAAAAGCCTGTCTGCGATGAACTGAGGCAGAAAAGCGTTGTATTCCGCTATGTCTACCTCGCGGCCGAGTTCATAACCGATGAGCATCCCTTCAAACCGCGCCTCATAAAGAGCACAATCACGCCGGACATTCTCAAGTTCGGCATCCGTGATGCGCTCAATCTCCACCGAAAGTGGCGGTGGCGAAGGTGGTGATTCCCCACGGATTGTTTTCAATTTCGCGATGATATCCTCTTCCCGGTATGTCAGAACGTCAACAAGTTTGAGGCGCGCCTCACCGGAACGCATAATCGCCGTTTTCCATTTCCCGATGTCGCTTGCCAGCAGATTTAAAAACACTAGCACAGTCTGACTCGGTGTCGGCGTTTCAAGCTCACCTAATTCAATCGGCTGTCCCTCGCGATAGGCAAGTGCCAATGCCGACACACTCTCCCGCGTTTTCTGGACGATTGCCTCTGCTTCTGCTTTTAATCCCTCGGTTTCATCGATGTCTGCTTTTTGAGAATCCAAGGGGGTATCTGGTTCGGGACTTGGCTGTTCGTTTACAAGTTGCGGCTGTTCAATACCCTCAGGTGCTTTGGCATCATCCAATAGTTTCTTTAAATCTGCTATGGGAGCCCAGAAACGTCTTGTTTTTGATTGGAATCCGAAACCGAATTTTTCCCACTTATCGAATCCCTCGGGCAATGGTACCGTCTTTGAATTGGAAGGAGATAACAAGAAATCCCCACGAAGCTTCTTGTCGCGCCCTTGGTGTTCTTGTGAGTAAATCTCAATTTTTTCTTCGCTTTGACCGCGGTTGCTGAAAACCAGAATCGCCTGCTCATGTTCCCAGCCGGCTGAGATAGAAATATGCTCAATTAGTGTCACTTGCCGCATTTTCCAACCTTATCCCCTCACTCCCCGCGAATCACCACCGGTTTTTGAACGATAGTGCCTCCTCCTCGCGCCTGCAGTCCCGGTGAAACCACCTCAACAATGGTGCCAGGTTCATCCCCTGTCTGCCGTGAGGCTTGAATTTCATGCACACGCGAATCGGCTTTGGTGTGCCCTACCTCAATCGGAACAACTTCATGCCCGACGAGATGTAGGAATTTATCCATGCGTTCGGGGAGTGCCTCAAACGGCATGCATCTTGCCACGCCGTTGAAAAGCCTGTCAGTGATGAACTGCGGAAAAAAGGTATTATATTCGGCTACGTCTACCTCGCGGCCCTGTTCATAGCCGATGAGCATCCCTCCAAACTGAGCCACATAAACAGTGCACGCATTCCGGATGTCGCTCAACTCAAGCTCTGTTTTCGGTGCAGTTTCCACTGAAAGTGGCGGTGGCGAAGGTGGAGACTCGCCACGGATTGCTTTCAGTTTCGCTGTGATGTCCGCCTCCCGGTATGTCAGAACGTCAACAAGTCCAGGGTGTGCTTCACCCGATTGCACGACTTCCGTTTTCCACTTCCCGATGTCGCTTGCGAGCAGATTTAAAAACACTAGCACAGTCTGACTCGGTGTCGGCGTTTCAAGTTCGCCTAGTTCAATCGGTTGTCCTTCGCGATAAGCGCGCGCCAATACCGAGACATGTTCCCGCGCTTTTTGGACAGCCGTTTCTGCTTCTCGCTGGTAGGTATCTTCTGGCACCGCGTCCGATGCCGAATCCTGCGAAGCCACCTCCAGATTGTGGAGCCGCGTATTGGTTTGCGCAAGGGTATTTCGGATATTCTCCTGTGCCTCTTGCATTTCTTGAAATTCGCGGGTGTTGTCCCTGCCACCCTTTTCAACACGCTCTACCCTTTGCGTCAAATCTTGTCTCAGTTGGCGAGATGTGGCGTTCCACCCTTCTTTCAGTTCTCGCAACTCCTTCTGCTGCCGAAGCATCCGGAAACCGAGGAAGACAAGCGCGGCGAGAATAACTAGCACACCGAGGATGACAAGGAATACCCAGAACCCCGCTATTGTTGATTGTTCGGCGTTGTCCTGCGCATACCCGAACGAGGCGAGCCCAAACAGGACTAAGACGATTAGCATTGTTGCGCATTTGAAACGGTGCGTTGTCATTTTTGATTCTCCTGAAAAATGTTGTGCCTTGATTGCGCGTGTCAGTCTATCTGTCAGGCCATCAAAACCGGCACGGTAAACGCTACGTTCTGCGGTTCGCGTTCTTCAGGCAAATGGAGTGCAAAGGTGCCGTGGACAGAATCAGCCAAGGCAACCGAGAGGACAAACTCCCTATTTTTCTTCTTTGCCGCCATATCTATCTCAAGCGTTGCGAGGTGATGCACATCGCTGCTATCTGTCAAAGACAAGCCGCAGAAAAGATGTATCTCAAATGGCGCGCGGGTTCCGCTGACGCGAAAGGCTTTTTTCCGTTGACACGGCGGAGCACACGCTTTCGGAATGAGTTCAACCCAACGTCCACCGGGTAACCGCACACCGAAGCAGAAGTGATAGGTAAAGTGGAGCGGCTTTTCAAGGCTATTCGTCTCAAATTGCCGAACCAATTCCGCGCCGCCCAGAAGCGTAGCATCTGCCTGTGGTTCCAAGAAGGTGGCACTACATCGCGCTTGCAACGATTTCATGATGGCACTGCCGGCAGAGGTTGCAAACGCGCCGGAAAAACCGACGACAGCGGCATGTTTTGTCCCCACCTTTTTCAAGGATTGAAGGAAATCCGAGACAGGTTTCTCAGTATCCATGAAGAAGTCGGGATATCGCTGGATATCGCGCAACTCCACTTTCTCGCACGCCGTCTCCTGTTCACAAATCAGATGATAGAGCGTCACATCGTGCCGCGAAAAATTGAAGAGAAATGCCTGAAGTTCGCCTGAAGCGGCGAGGTTTTCCTGCCACGCCGTCCGATAAGAAAAAGCGAGACACAAACTCTGCGTGAGACAACTCCGAAGCACCGCGTTTGAGGCATTGAACGCTGGTTTCTCAATTCGCTTGAATGCTTTCCGAAGTTGCTGCCGATGCACAAATTTCCACTGATACGGCGTGATAACATATACCGACATCGCTTCTTGCGGTAGTAATTGCCGATGGAAAATTTCCTCCAAAAATGCGTGGAAGAGGCACTCCAAAGTTGGTGCGTCTGTAATCTCCTTGAGATGCACATCCAATTCTGTGAACCGGACTTCTGTCGGGCGGTTTGAGTCAAGCCGGTCAAACGCCTCCCCGAAACATGCCGATAAGGTGCCATCAGCTGTCTGCTGGAAACCTACCTCCCACGGCAGATTCAGTTCATCGCGGGCTTCAAACCCATCGTCGCTTATCATCCCACCCTGAATTTCGGGTGCGGAAAGATCGATGATGCATACGCGTTTCTGCATGAGTTATCCAATTCCGACTTACAGCGGTGAATTGCTGATTAAATTTCATCAACAAACGCAGGGTCCGCTCGCTGAACAGTCGATTTATATTCCTGGCCATCAACAAGCGCGATTAATTCAATTTCGCCGCTGGTTTTGACTGCCATTTTCAGACGTGCCTTTCTTAACGCAGCGTCGGGAACATCCTCCGGCAACTCTAGTGTGTAACTAGCGACTTGCGCGGTTTCTCCCAAGTTCTTCGCCGTGCCGAAGTGTTCTCGGACATCAACAAAAGTTGTCCCAGCAGGAAGCGGGAAATCTGTTGTCCCAAAACTCTCGTCGGGTATCACTTTTCCCTGCGAGATGATTTCGTCAAAGACAGGCTTTCCCCCAGAAGACAACTTTACGACACCGAGCCGAGCTCTTGTCCGTTCCACATTGACGGGCCTGATTCTACCTCGGCCTGGCATCGTTTGGGAAAGGCTAAACTGTGCTGCACCGATGGCGACACACGCCTTGGGGTGCTCGGCAAGGTGAATGTCAACCCGGGTCTGGTATTTTTCCTGAAAGTGGGCACCCATCATCTCCTTCACCAACGGCATTTTAGATGACTGCCCGGCGAGGACGACGATATCAGGCGGGGCACTGCCACAGTCAGCAATCATCTCGTCAATCGCATCGAAGGTTTCATTCAGTTCATGTTGTATAAGCGTCTGCAATTGCTCGCGTGAGAGTTCCACGTTCATTTCAGGTTGTGTGGACGTTTCAAGGGAGTCTTCTGCATTTCCAATGTGCGGGGCAGCAGGTGTATGCTGCCTCAGCAAGTCTTCAAGCATCCTGACGTTATCTCCTACCTTAACCTGCAGGTGACCTAAAAACCGGGACGTTACTTCTGACTTCTCGCTGAGCCCCTTTTTCATCTCTTCGGCGGCATCGTAAACGAAAGCGTTTGCTCGGGTGGCCCTATCAACGGCTGGTTCTCCAGAAGGCTGCAGGATTTTCCGCCGCTTCAGATACGGGATGTCAAACCGGATGTCAGGATTGACACACCGAATCAGTTTCCTGCATTCAGCGAGAATGAAGTCAACGATTGCCTGCGTCACATCGTCTCCACCGTATTTCGGATTGCCGCCGCGGACAAGCGGTTCAATCTGAATTTCGTTACCGGTGTTCGTCACCTGTGATAGAACGATGTCAATAGTGCCGCCCCCGAAATCGTAAACCATCAGTTTGGAATTCTCGCGCGGTGGTTTTTCACGGTGCTGAAAAATGGTGCCGATGGAAGCCGCCGAAGCTTCATCAATGAGGATAAGCTCTGTGATGCCGTTCTTCTCAAACGCGAGCCGAAGATCTTCTCGCTGCTGCAGCGTGAACATCGTCGGGTAGGTGGCAACACACCGTGTAATTTTTGACTGTGATGTCAGCGTATCCAGATGCGCTTCCGCTGCCGTTATGATATGTTTGAGGATATCGGCCGCCACGTCACGCGGTTGCAACTCCAATTCGCGCGGAAATTGACGATGCCATTGATACCCTAACCAACGTTTCACGGACGTGATGTAGTAAGCACCATCAATTTCACTTGTCCGATAATTTTCTGCAGCCGCTCCGACTGAATATGACGTTTCGTTTGTCGGGCGGCTGTGGTAGACAATTGCCGATGGGATAATCTCCGGAGAACTTGCTTCACCTCCCAACGGAATGAGTTTCGATTGGAAGGTATCTAAATCAATGTAGGCACAGCAAGAATTCGTGGTGCCGAAGTCAATAGCGACGTAATGTGGATACGCCTCCAACTTCTCTACCATGACGTTCAGCAGCTCATCCCGATACCGCGGGGATGTCTCACAATTGGAGATGATAGTGAACCCGATGGGATAGGCACCGGGCTCAATGCCGACTCCAGAAATTAATACCTCCACATTTTCGTGACTGCCGCCTTCAATTTCTATCGGATACTTGACATCGGGAAGGCTGACGAGGCCGGGCTGTCCTTCAATGTCAATCTCCTGGATTTTCAATAGAGACTCGCCTTGGTTCTGAAGGGTTAAAGTCTGGGTTCTCTTTCGTTCTTGGGTTATTTCCAGCGTCGCCTTCGGCACGAACAACTTCGGCGGTTCTGGCTCCACCTCTGCGTGTATGCGAACTGTCTGAGCAATCGGTTCGGCGAGTCCGTGGAGATAAAACTTCAAGGGTTCTTCATTAACCCCATCGCGGAGTTCCCTGCAATCAACCACAAGGCGAACGCGTTTCGCTGCGTTTCCTTCTTTATAGCGTCCTTTCATGAAGCGGACGCTCTTAATTTTCCCCGGCGAGTAACCAACGTTGCTGATGTCAAATTGACTCCGCGTCACCTCAACCCGGAGTTCTATATCCATCGTCTCCGTGCCTTTACGGTAGCGCGCCACGCTTGGATTCGGCAAGAGTTTAAAAGCAGGCTCAGGCAATGCCCGAAGAGGTATCGATTTCTCCTCAAGGTTGGATAATCCTTCCTGAACGCGGACGCGGATGTCTTCAGGTTGCAGCGTTAACTTCCCCGCGTCTACGCGTATGGCAATTGCGGCAGATTGTCCGGCGTTCACTTTAAACGGCTGCGCATACGCGGTATCCACAAGTTGATGCTTCGTCTGAATTGGTTGAAAAGTCATCGGGCAGCTGCCGGTGTTTTCGACAAGCAGCGTCACTTCGCGAGTGGCCGTGTCAGTCTTTATGGGGCTGTAAAACAGCGGTTCCTCCTGCCATCGCACTGAAAAATCGAAGGTTGAACAACCGCAATAGCCACAATGCCGCTCATGCGCGAAGATTTCCCAACCGACGTTGCAGTTTGAACACACCGTGCCTGCCATACCCGAATCCCCTATTTGAGCCGCTTAAGATCTACGTCTGCAACGGAGAACGGCTTAGGTGGTGCCGCCTGCTTGTCCGGCGCAGATTCAGGCGGCGGTTCTGAGGCAACTGCCTCAGTCGGTTCAGATGTCTGACCGGATTCCGTTCCCGGTTCGCCTTCAGCCCAAACAGATTCGTCCTCCGCGGTGCTACTGCTTGAGGCAGTGGGATGTCGCTGCACATTTTCGCTTTCTGCTTCAGCGAAAGCACCAGAGATATGTTCAGCTTCTTCGGAGGAATGTTCTTCATAGCCTTCAGCCGATGTGTTCGGATTTGCCGTATTCCCGCCGATGGGGTTTGGGGGAACAGGGGGATTTTCAGCGGCGGCCGCAGGTGCCGCGTACGGCTGTTGTCCAGTCGTGTGGAAATGTGCGTAGACTATACCATCTGAATCGGGCGGTTCCACATTGCCTTCAGGATAGACTTCGTCCAAAAACGCCTTGTAAAAATCACTCAGTTTCCGGCGCGCGTCAAGGTTAGCAACATCCTTGAGCAATTGATTAATGACTCCATCGACAGTCTCACGTCCCAACTGCGAGAATTTTGACTGAACCGCCTTGATGAACTCATCGTAAGAGGACTCATTTTCTTTACGCGAGAGCCGCTTAATTCCCCCCGGGTCATCGGACAAGCCAAGCGTTTGAACGAGCCCATCAACATAATACTCAAACACATATCTGCCGTGATGCAGCCGAAACACATCCGAAAACGCCTCGCTGTTGACACGACTGCAGATTTCAGGCACCAAACGCGCTAAAGCCCGACACCATCGCGTGAGCATATCGCCTTTGTGATGGAGCTCCAGGTCAAACAGATCTGGATTTTGATGAGTTCGATGCCCGTAAGCCGTCTGGCTCTGCTCAAAATGTTGCTTAAGCGTTTCGTAGGCTTCCAAGTCATCCAGCGCAAACCCGGCCTCCTCTTGGTAAAAAAAGAGGAGGTGGTCAACAGAAGATGGGCCGAGCCGCGGAAAGCCAAGATTCGGGCCGGTTAACTCGTGTTGTAGATTCGGCAATGCGTGCCCAGTCGGATCGTGCCCGAAGATTATCTGCGGGGGTATTGCAAGCGCAAAGGGTTGATAGACAGAGCGGAACGTCTGATACGGATTCGAGCGGCCGGCTAGATTCCCAATGTCGTTGCTTTTTTCGGTTAAAAGGGCCTGCGCTTTTGTAACGACAGCATCCACCTGAATTTGCGCTAACGCCAATTGGCGATAGGTTTCTGTCATTTGCCGCGTGATGTCTTCCGAGCTTCGTTCTAAAAACTCGCGCATCGTTTTCCCATTGAGCAATCTACTGTGAGTGTCCATGCTGGCGATTTGGTGGCGTAGCGCGTCAGCGTCAACATCAATCCGGTTTTGCGGGTTATTCGCGACGATTTTCACACACTCCGATTTAGGGGCGTTGACAGCAAAGTCGTAATCCGCCTTGAATTTCCGAATACAGTTCCCCAGATGCGTCGCGACCTGGTCTAACCGCTGTTTAATCGTTTGTGGCGGATTGGGGCCGTCGGTATGCCTCGGTTGCACGCCAAAACCGAGCATCTCCCGAACCTCTTGCAAAACCGGCCGCAAAAAGTAATTCCGCAAACTGAGGTAAATACTCTCCCTGTCTCCGGAAATCAACCGGCAGTAGATGTCAATTAACGCTTTTCGATGCGCTTCGACCGATTGGGCTTGCAGGCCGATGAGTTTCGTCCACCGATTGTTCTCCGCGCGATGCATCGGCTCGAAATCCAACCCATCAAGGTTTAAAGTGGACAACCGGTCTGGACAGGAATCAATCGTGTCCTTGATTTTTCCGTCTAGTGCTTGAAAGAACGCGCGGACATCCCCGAGGCCGTACGTGCCTTGGAAATCAATGCGGGCTAACTGGTTGTTCAAAGCAGCCCCAATTGCCTCGCGGAACTTCTTTTTACACTCAACCACCTGCATGTCCATTAACTCAAAATATTGGCCGCCCTGGGCAAACTTGTGATGGAAAGGACCGCCTTCACCGGGTGGGAACGCTTGCATCAGGGTTTCCAATTGCCGAGATGTTGTGTTTTCCTTACCGAATTCTTGTCGCGCTTGACTCAGGTGTGACTCAATGCGGCTCTTGAGTGGCGACTGTCCTTCGGGATGGGTTAACACATCCATGTTCCCTCTTAACATCGCCTTCCATTCCTGGTCTGCGTCCGCCACGCTGGTAGCCTTAGGGACATGCGCGCCTCGCCAATTTTCGCATAATTTCTCGCTGATTAAACATGCAGATGCGCTGGCGATACGATATTTGGGATACCACACCGCTGTCAGGCCAAAACTAGCGAGACATCTCACCATCATGGCAATCTCACCTTCTTGCACGGGTTTTAAGTTCCCGTAACCAGGGTAACTTTCCCAATCGGTGCGGATGGCTTCTTTTTGGCCGTCAGTATCTCCAGCGGCCTCGGCGAAGAGATTCAGGGCAACCATCAGGTTCAAGCCCTCCTCATCAAATCCCCCGCCCGGGAGTGTAAACTTAAGGAGAGGGTTTTTGCCGCTACGGGAGACAAGCATCGCGTAGTCAAAAGGTTTTTGGGTAGGATTTCCTACCCCGTGCCCACTTGGAAAGGTAACATTATACCTCGTATTGGAGTGGTTATAGTAATTTAATTCGGAAAGGCTCGCGTAGCAATTTGCGGCCCGAACAGCAGTATCTTGGTGTCCGGTCGCTTGCTCTTTGTCATACATCGTAAAAATGCCATAAATCCTGTTGGCATCGTTACCACTCAGAAGATTTCTGAAAAAGTATGCGATGTCAATGAGCATTCCGCTACAAGAACCGCCGCAGAGGGAGCCAACGACATAGACATTAATGGCATCTGAGTCTACGAGTCGTCCATCGGGCACTTGCCCTTGGGCCGTGTAGTGCTGGTTCAGAATATCAACCGTCTCCTGCGTTGTCGCCGGTGCGATGATGGCATCTCGCGCCCGAAAGAACGTGTTCTGCATCTGCTCCCAATTTTCCCAGAGACACAGCCTTCCTGCCATCCGAATATTGCTGGCACCGGCTTGAAAACTTTGGGCAAAGTCCAAGAGCTGCGGATTGAGCCACTCCGCCAGCTGCGGTTTGTGAAGTGGATGACCGGGTGTCAGGCGGAGACGAATCGGGCCGGTGTCATCAATCGTCGCGCTGACAACCGTGATTTGCTCGTAATCTTTTTGTCTCTCCGTTGACATCAGACTCGGGTCTTCCCCTTTCTCATCGCCATCTGTCTCAATAGCAATATAACGGAAGATAGGCAGCCCGGCGCGCGTATATTCCTCAGCCATGAGTTGGCGGAGGCTCTTTAGAATTTTTGTGCCGGTTGTTCCAAGTCCGACAAATAGCGTTGGTTTAATCATCATGCGCTCCTTCTGGATGCACTCTGGGTTCACTACCTCTTTTTAGGGTTAGGATTCTCAACCCGCATTTTTTCAGAGGACACGTTGGCTCTGGTTCCTGTCGCCCCTTGGGTTGATAGGGACACTAGCAGACAAACGTCCACAATCAAAATCAGCACATAGAGTGCCAGATAGATAGGGACATACCACCACTCGGCGAGCCGCGGGATGGCGCGGAGACAAATCCAGATGGACAGAACCGCTCCTCCAAATATGTGAGCCCCGAGCGCGATGCCCCACGCGAGCGTTGTCGCTCGTTCAATCCCGATTTTGTTCATCAATAACCGGGCAAATACAAACGCGAAGAACCACACGAAACCGTATGCGGCAACGTAAAGGTAAACAGGCAAAATCAACGGATCTACGAAAAAGTCAGCGATTATCTCCATCTGAGCTCCTTGCGTTGAGATTTAACTCATTTTAAGTATACCATATTCCCACCCAAATTTGCAAATTAAAATTTGCTGGATTGGGTTCGGGAAATGTTCAGGTAACCTCGCTGTTAATCATAACATATTTTGCACATTTTTGCAAATTAAAAATGTGCCGGGGAATTTGTGCAAACGCTACCTGTCCAGCGGGTTGGAACCGTTGCCCTGTTCTACATCAATAGGAAAAGATTCCGGACCCTTCTCCTGTCCTCTCCCAATCTCCTCTGTCACGATTTCAAAATCAACATGAACCTGCTCGTCATCGCCGCGCGTTAAAATTAGCCGCTCTTGAGTCTCTAAGTGCCTGCCTTCATTGGCATCGGCATCCTCAAAAAGCAGAATCTCCGCGTTTTCGTCGCAGTACAAGAAAGCGGCACTTCCGACATCAAAATGCAAGCCAGCGTCGTCGTCTTGTCCAAACGCGAGAATTGTCTCTTTCGTCAGTGTAAAGTATCGCTTCTCGCCGAGGGGCGTTCCGGCTGCAGTGACTTGCGCTAACCCAATCTGGTGCTCAATCTGCGGCCCTGTTATCCATGCTTTTCCTCGGCGCAGGAGGAAAAACAGCGCGCCGATTAGCAGAATAAGGAGAGGAATAACCAATAGCCACATCGGAAAACCGCCACCCCCGCCTTGGAGTTTAAACGGCACACCGATTGTCGCAAATCTCGGGGTCCCCTCGTAAGTATACTCAATATCCAATGCCAACTTGTTGCCATACCAATCCAAGTCGTTCTCTTTCGGCACCTTGACGCTGAACGGCGTGTCTAAACTATCCGGTGTGTTTGACACGCTCGCAGCGCAAAGTTTACGGCCGTCTTTATACTGGACGTGTGAGCGGACCTGGGTGATTTGGAAAGCACCTTTGTTAGGGCTCTCACTCTGAACAACGAGTTTTACGGAATACGCGTCCTCCGAGAAAACTAGTTCCAACTGTTTGGCTGGTTGACGCGGATTCTCCTGATGGGAGATATAGACGCTATCAATCACCGCTGTGTAGTTCATGAGCGGCACTGGATGGACTTTGTCCACGCCGTCGTAGGTATAGGTGACTTCAAGTTTCAACTGATTGCCGGGAGTAGCGAGCTCAGGATTGGCGGGGAACGGTATCCGGAGCGCGTAAGGCGGCGAACTGCTACCTAGTGGGACCGGGTTGAGTTGGAGTGCCTCAACTTCGTTGTCTTGGTTCGCGACTTGAAGGGGCTTGCGGTTGTTATCGACAACTTCCACGGTAAGGCTGTCCAATTGAAATTTCGCCTTCTGGGAGTTTTTAGTGTCAATGACAAGGGTTTCGCTGATAAATTGCCCCGCGTTGTCCTCTGAAAGGGACAACTTTGTGGCGGGCTCATCGGGCTTCATCTGATTGGCGATGAAAATGGTATCGATGTCGCGTCGTTTCTGAAGCTTGCGAACCTCGATTTTGACGTGGTTATTGACGAGAATCCCTAAGACGAGTGGCGAGTAGTATTCTTCCTCGATTTCGGCGAGCCGCTTCAGGATGGAGGCGATGCCGGTATCGCTTTTGCCGCTGTTATCAATGTCACCATCTGTCACGAAGAGCCAATAGGTTTCGTCGTCTCCTTCGCGGTATAACTCGTTGTAGACTTCGGTTTCGGCGCGGAGGAGGTAAGAGACGAGGCCGTAGAAAGATTCCTTCATCCGCGTCGGATTGGGCAGCTGCTTCTGAAATTCCGCCTTGTTCACCGGTTTTCGGCTGATTTTTTCGTTCCGCTGCTTTGCATATTCGGCGTAAGTCAAGACATCGCCGTTTTGGTAGAGCGGTTTGCTGACGTAAGCAGCATCGCCTTCCTTGATGTAGGTGTCGTCAATGTCGCGCAGCGGATGCGCGGCGTTGGTGAAAAGCAGGTTTGTCACGTAGTCGTTGACGCGCCGAATGTCATCGGATTCCATATAGGTAGTGTAGGTATCCTTGCCTGTCTTGAGGCGGAACATGCTGCCGGACACATCGTAGATGACGATGATGTGTTTGGCGGCGACAGGCGCGGCACAGATTATTATCAAAACGAGCAGAACGGCGAAGAGCATTG
This sequence comes from Candidatus Poribacteria bacterium, assembly GCA_965242965.1. Lineage (GTDB taxonomy): Bacteria > Poribacteria > WGA-4E > WGA-4E > WGA-3G > AGPOR5. The sequence continues at coordinate 2,527,048 of OZ251518.1, forward strand.
GGTAGCGTGATACATTCGTCATATCAGTCTCCTAATAGATTCAGGCAAACGAGCCGGGCTTTGCACAGAATAAAGAGTTTGTTACTATATTGAATAGGCGCGGCAACGGGAGCAGGATTATCTGGTTTCCCCATGGCCAGTGATTGATGCAACACGGCGTGAGTGGGTTCAAGTCGCTGGATGGTAAGTCCAGCGGAATGCGCGGAATAAATTCGGTTGTTCACGGCAATTGAGCGGTGTGGGACAAACCGGGCTTGCGGGTTGTTCTGAGGTAAACTCTTCCCTGCGGAGAAAACAGCGTCCCCATTACTATCGCTCAGGTAGATATAGAGTGTTTGTCCCCCGCGGTCGGACAGGAAGAGCCGCTGTCCATCGGTGAGCGGCGGATGAACAAAGAGGTTCAGATGTTGTTCTACATTTGAAACTTCGTCTAAAGTTGCCACGGGGGACAGTCGTTTGGTTCGCGGTTCATAACGGGCAAGACTGCGCCTTCGGCTTTCGGTATGCAAGGCTTCAAAATAGACGCTACTGCCGAGTGATGTAGGCGAGGAGAAGAATAGCGAGGGATAAGACTTGACGACGCTGTTAAAGGCTCCCTTCTCAATGTTAATCGCGAAGATACGTCCCTGTTTGCAGGTGAAAACGACATGCTCGCCACAAAGCGTGGGAGACGTGGGACCGTTGTCGACGTTGAAGAAAGCGTGCGGGATGTAGTGTCCGTTGCGGCTAACTAGTTCTAAGAACAATACGCCTTGTTGCGTGCCGACAATCATGGTTGGTTTGCCGGCGACATTGCATTTTAGCGGAGCGCATTCAGGCAGCGGTTGAATTTGGGCGGCATCCACTCCTCTTATCTCAACGGGTTCCGATTTCCCATTTAAAACGGAGGTTTTGTGAATGCCGCCTGCAACGACGTAATAGAGATGGAGTCCATGGTAGATAGGCGTGCAGCCGTGCGTCAGCGGCGCGTCGAACGGAATACTCCATTGCCGCGAGAGGTGCTGTTGTTCTGGGTGCTTGGCAATGGTATAGGCATCCAAACTTTGTGCGTCAGGATTCGGCACAATGAGGAGTCCATCAACGGCGAGTAGCCCCGGTAAGCCTTCCGCTGTTTCTATCTTGGGCATCTCCACAGCCCCCGAAAAGAACCCACAATTGTCGGCGAGTGGGACATCGGAGGATTCGCCTCCCGGCAGTACCGCGGTGCGCTGCGGATTCGCATACGCCATCTCCCAGGCCGCCGGTTTTTTAAGTTTTTGCCCACACTGCGTGCAAAAGCGAGCGAACGCGCGGTTCCAATGCCCATCAGGACATCGGAAGGCAACGGTAGCACACTGCTGGCAATACGCCACATTTGAGGGGTGTCTGTCATTCGCCGCGGGCAAATCGCAGGCGGTGTTTTGGCGTGCAGTGGGACAGATGTTCATTTTCCGTTCTCCATCTCGGAATAAACGAGGATAATCTCAATTCGGCGGTTTTTCGCGCGGCCTACCTTTGTCCAATTGGTGGCAACCGGGTGGTGTTCGCCGTATCCTGTCGCGTTGAGCGTGCGCGCGTCGATGCCGATTTCATCAACGAAAAGCCGTAATACGGCAATTGCGCGTGCCGATGAGAGCTCCCAGTTTGATGGAAACTGCTCAGTCTCAATCGGAATGTTGTCGGTATGTCCGTTGATTTGCACGCTCTGGTATAACCGCTTGCCTTTCTCGTCGATTTTGTAACGCTGCAATAATCTCCCGACAGCAGTGAGCGTCGTCCGTCCGAGGGGTTGCAATTCTGCTTCCGCGGTGTGGAAGAGGATCCTGTCGCTAAAACTAAACCGTTGCAGGTTTCCATCGCTTTCAATTGCAATGGTGCCGTTCGCTATCTCTCTTGCAAACGCTTTCGCGAACGCCGCTTGGATAGTCTCCTGCTTTTTCTCCATCCGAATTTTCAGAATCAGTTTGCTGTTGGCAATGAACTGAATGAAAAGGAAGAACAGGAAGATAAGCAGCATCGCGATTGCGACATCGGTAAAAGCGGGCCAGATATTCAGAACGGAAGTCTGCCGCATGCGTAAATCCATTGAAATCTCCCCCGCTACTTTTCTCCCCGGAACCACCGGTGGATTGCAGCATTCCAACGGGCTACCCAGGTTTGACGCGCGATGCTCTGAAGGCCGTCTAGTTTTTGAGAAATTTCCCGCGTTTGACGCGCAGTGTCCTGAAGGCCGTCTAGTTTTTGAGAAATTTCCCGCAACAAATCCATTACAGCCGGTTGCAAATTGTCAGGAGTTTGCGGACCTCCTGCCCCCGGCGCAGGTTGTTGGGGAAGTTGTTGCATATTCTGGACTAAGTTGCGGAGGAGTTGATTCTGCTCCTGAGTCAGGCCGCCTGACTCAACGAGATGGCTTTCAATTTCCTGCAACACCCGATTTTGCGTCTCCAAAGTTGGACGAATCTGCAGCTCATTTGCGAGATGTCTAAACAACTGGTTCTGCGTATCAAGTGCCGCACCAATCTGCAACTCATCCGCAATTCGTTGAAGTAGCTGGTTTTGCACATCAAGTGCCGCACCAATCTGCAACTCGCCTTCCAATCGCCGGATGGCCTGTAGGATGTCCCGTTGAATCGCCTCGCTGGCCTGAAAGGATGCGCCAAACTGTTGTCCGTTTATGTCAAGTTGTTCTTTAATCCGCTCAAACGCCTGATTCTGTGCCTCAATTGCCGGGCGGATTTTCAACTCATCTGCTAATTGCGTCAGGACCTGGGCGACATTCTGCTGCTGTCCTGTGATGCCGCGAATCTCGGCGAGCAACGCATTAGAAAGATTGTTAAGGAGTTCAGATTGTGAGTCCTGATACTCGCGAAGTGCGGCGTGCGATGCCTCCCGTTCCTCCGTTACCAATTGCATCAGGTTATCTGTCAATTGCGTGAGGAACTGCACGACATTCTGCTGCTGTCTTGTGATGTCCTGCATCTCGGTGAGCAAGTCATCGGAGAGTTTCTTAAGGTATTCGGATTGCGATGCCTGATACTCACGAAGTGCGGCGTGTGATGCCTCCCTCTCCTCCGCTACCAATTCCATCAAGGCACGCACCGTATCCTGCTGCCGCTCTGATACGGTTTGAACTTGGGTTTGCAAGGCAGTGGAGAGTTTGTCAATGAGCTCGGATTGCGATGCCTGATACGCTTGAATCGCCGCTTGCAACGCTGCGCTCTCGTCTTCTAACCGCGGCACCGACTCTTCTAGGGCTTGGTTCAGCGCGTCTTGATAGCCGCCAATTTCAGCCCTTGACTGCGCTGTCATGTCCTTAAACGAGTCAATAGCAGATGTAATCACCACCTGATACTCGTTGATTCCCGCTAGGCTTTTCAGGAGATTCTCCGCGGTTTCGTCAAACTTGAATGCCAGTATCTGTTGTTGCTCAAGATACCCACCCGATGAAGTCCGCATGAATTCTTGAATAGCGTTCTGCATCGCTGCGACATTTTCATCTGTAGTGAACTTCAACATTTTGGTGCATTCGGCGAGTTGCTTAACAGCGGAATCAATGGAGGCTTCCGGCGTTTGCGTGAAACGCGGTAATATTTCCTTTGACACGAATTCCTCAAGCGCGGTGCGAAAAGACGATTGCACGCGATTGAAAACCAAACCGACGAGACCTAAAACCAGGGACGTTAGTAGCCCGGCTATCGTGGTGCCAAACGCCGTGCTCATCCCGCCGACGGTGAGTTCCAGTGTCTTAGAAATTTCAGCGAGTTCCTCAAAATCTTCGATGCCTGTCACAATGGGACGCACTTCGGTGAGCGCGGTAATTAAACCCCATAATGTCCCCACCAAACCGAGGATAATCAGGATACCGAGGATGTGGTTCGCGAAACTGGCTCTTCGGCTCTCCTTGCCGGTGAGAATGTCAGCGAGGGCATCGTTGTCAACCTGTCCGCCGCTGTCTCTAATTTGGAGCAAGGCCTTGATGCGCTGGTAAATAATGCTTTGATCCCACACCTTCGTCTCGTCGAGTATGGCAAGCAACTGGGAGATATCGCCGAACCCGTGGTTGCGCGTAAAATAGGTTTGGACGCGCCACAGATTTCCCCACTGCCTTCCTATCAACGCAATTTGCAAAAGGTAGTTGATAATACCAATTACAAAGAAACCGCAAATCGTCCAGACGATGCTGCTACCGATGTCATTGTCAAGGGTGAAAATAAAAATGAAAAGTTCGCCCACGCAGTTATCTCCATGAAGTGAAAACGATTAAGACTTATCCATAAAGCATACCAAATTTCACCAAAAAAGTCAAATTCAATTTTTTCAAGCGCGCAGAATGCATTTGAAAGCGCGCCTACCGTCCGTAGGAGAGACCTCCCGGTCTCGATGCAATAGGGCTGCGCGCCTACCGGGGCCGCGGCGGCAGAAAGTCCCCCTTCATCGTAGGGCTTGGGCCCTCGCATGCCACACGCGCATCCGAGCGGGTTCCCCTCGCCAGCGTGCGTGCACGTGGAATCCAACGATCGCGGGGGACAGGCCCCCGCGCTACGAAAAAAAACGGCACTTCACCGTAGGGCGAGGGCCTGTCCCTCGCCATGCTGCGGTCTATCGAAAACTCGCGGAGGACAGGCCCCCGCGCTACGGGCACATCGAGACTAGGAGGTCTCTCCTACCGGAAATCAAGCCCCGAGGTCTCTTCTACCGGCATGCATCGAGACCGGAAACGGCATTCTTTTTGAAGGCAGTCGAAAATAATTTGACATATTTCACAAAATGTAGTATAATTAATGATAGTTTTTAAGAGTAGGGAAACGTTGCAAGGAAACCGTTTTTTCTGCCGTTCCCCGCTCAAACCTAAAGGAGATATTTATGAATACGAAATATAGCGCAGTTCAAACACGCGCATTTTCAATTGTCACGGCGATTTTTGTCGCACTGTTTTCACTCTCGGCAGTGTTGCTGTCCGGGTGTGAACGAATGAGTGAAGTGGTAGCCCCACCGGATACCACAGCGGCGACGTTGAAGGTTGGCGTGATTCAGCCTTCAAAGTATTATACCTCTTACACCAAAGGCGCGGAGCTCGCCCGGGCTGAGCTCAACGCTGCAGGGGGTATCCTCGGCATGCAGGTGGAGTTTGTCCCCCGGGATAACCAGACTTCTCCGGATGCGTTTCCTATGCCGGAAGCAACTATCCAAGTCGCCACAGAGTTAGTTGAGATGGAGAAAGTCGCGGCCATCCTCGGTCCAATTTTCTCAACGAACGCGGTGGAGATTGCGCCGATTATTGAGATTCCGACACTCGCTGCCGCAACGGATGCGAGGGTCACAAAGGCAGGCGAGTTTATCTTTGTCGTCGGCGCGCCTAACAGTTTACACGGCCAGGGCATTGCGGAATTCGCCGTGAATGAACTGGAAGCCAAAACAGCCGCCACGATTCACCAAGACGGCGATGTCTACTCCATGGGACATCTCAACGCTTTCAATGAGCGTTTTAAGGCACTCGGTGGAGAGATTGCTGTCGCCGATGTTTATCAATCCGGCGATACGGACTTTAGCGCGCAACTCGCGAAAGTGAAAGCCGAAGCACCGGATGTCCTCCTCCTCTCTAGTTTCGCACCTGAGGTGCCCTTGTTGATTAAACAAGCGAAGGAGATGGAGATTACTGCAACCATCATTGGTGGTGATGGATGGGCGGATCCCGAGCTATTTTTCACCACGTTAGAAGATAACACGCCGTTAGACGGAAGTTACTTCACAACGGGACTTTCCGACCTCTCAAACGCGCCGCCAAGCACACAGACGTTCATCGCGGCCTATACTGAAATGTATGGGATGGCACCCGATAGTGTGGCAGCGTCGGGCTATGACGGGATGAAACTCTTGGCCATGGGCATTAAAGAGGCGGCATCAACAGATGCAGTCGCCGTGCGCGATGCAATCGCCGCAATCACGGACTACGCCGGTGCAACGCTCATCTCTCGTTACGATGAAAACCGCAACCCTGTCAAAGAAATTGGCGGTGTTCTGGAAATTCGTGATGGGAAAACCCAGCCCTACGTCGCAATGCCAGAAACGGATGCGATGCCTGATGCAGGGGACATGACTACGGATACTCCCGCAACGACAGATGAAACCGCGGGTGCTGAGGACATGCCTCCGGTAACAGATGAAACCGCGGGTGAGGATATGCCTCCGGCAACAGATGAACCCACCGATGAGAAGGCAGATCCTGCTAAAGAGAAGGACGCTGCTGATGCAGGGGACATGCCCAAGGATACTCCCGGGGCGACAGATGAACCCACCGATGAGACAAAGGATCCTGCTAAAGAGAAGGATACTGCCGGTGCAGGGGACATGCCCAAGGATACTCCCGGGGCGACAGATGAACCCACCGATGAGACAAAGGATCCTGCCGATGCGGGGAACATGACCAAGGATAAACCTGCAACGACGGAGGATGAAACCGACGACACGACAGACAAGTCTGAGGATACATCTAAGTAGTCAGGGTGTTTCTGGGACAGATACGCTGTCAGTTGCTCTGTGGATAGCACAGACGCAAAACGATAAGGGTAGACGCGCTTTGTAAGCGCGCCTACCCGTTTTTATTGCAAGGTTTTGCGAGGGACAGGCCCTCGCTCTACGCGCACTAAAAACGTCCCTTCAAATCGTAGGGCGCGGGCCCTCGCAGGTTTCCACACGCGCAGGCGAGCGGGTTTCCCTCGCCATCGTTTCGCGCAAGTCAACCCGTGCGAAGGCCAGCACGCCGCCACCCCTATAGGTCAAGATCGCCCGATCTTGACCCGTTTGTGATCAGGCGATCACAAACTACAGAGCACGCCCCCTTCATCGTAGGGCGAGGGCCTGTCCCTCGCCATGCAACGATCGCGGGGGACAGGCCCCCGCGCTACGGCACCTAAAAACGTTCCTTCAAATCGTAGGGCGAGGGACAGGCCCTCGCCATGCGTCGGTCTTAGCAGCAAACATCCGTGGTTTCTGGGTTGCGGGCGTTTTCCGCCTAGGTTGAGAGATCGCGGGGGACAGGCCCCCGCGCTACGGCACCTAAAAACGTTCCTTCAAATCGTAGGGCGAGGGCCTGTCCCTCGCCATGCCAATCGTCTGAAGCAGGATTTACAAGATTATAGGATTTACAAGATTATAGGATTTACAAGATTAGGAACTCTAGTCTCCAACCGATGCAGAGCTGCAGGAAAACGATGCTTTAGGTCCGTAGGCCCTGAAGAAGCGGGCCTTTGCAAAAACAGCCTCACCAATCACAAGGGAGATAATCCTGAAAATCGTGTAAATCTTGCAAATCCTGCTTCAGACACCTAGAGGCATCGCGGGGGACAGGCCCCCGCGCTACGGTGCAGGCAGCAAATTGCATCAAGACCGGGAGGTCTCTCCTACCGGGGGACAGGCCCCCGCGCTACGGTTGTCAAGACCGCCTCCGTTTCATCGTAGGGCGAGGGCCTGTCCCTCGCCGTGCCTAAGGTCCTTTAGGTCCTTAATGTCTATAGTTCCTCGCGACACGATGAACCTAAGGTCCTTTAGGTCCTTAATTGCAGTTGTGCCGTATGTCTCATTTCATTAAGGATCTAGCGGACCTTGAAAACGATGACAAGCACGTTTGTCTATAGACATGCAGGACCTAAAGGACCTGAAGAAGTGGGCCTTTGCAAAAACGGCATCACCAATCACAAGGGAGATAATCCTGAAAATCTTGTGAATCTTGTGAATCCTGCTTCAGACACCTAGAGGCATCGCGAGGGACAGGCCCTCGCGCTACGGTATCGCGGGCGTTATGATTTTGCGAGGGACAGGCCCTCGCGCTACGGTGAGCATGCGTTATGGTTTTGCGAGGGATAAGCCCTCGCATTCCGGTGAGCAGCGCGCATTATGGCATATCAGGTGGAACAGGCAGATGCGCTACGACCCCTGCATGGTCTGACGGCCAGATACCCGAAGGAAGCATCTCTCCCTGTTTATCTCCCACCGTGTGCGTTACCACGGGACCGGCGAGCTTATAATTCCGCACGAAAACCTGATCGATGCGATAAGACAACCCACTCTCCATATTCCCAAGCCCAGCGGCTTGACAACAGGTATTCCCAGTAACACCCGCCTCCATCTGCCATACGTCAACGTATCCCGCCGATAACAGCATCTGGTAGGCAGTGCCATCGGGTGCCGCCGTGTTAAAATCGCCTAGTAAGATGATAGGCAAGGTTTCATCCTGAAGCAGCGTTATCAACTCCTGCGCTTGCGCAACCCGAATCGGTTCACCGAACGCCTCTAGGTGCGTATTAACAACGCGATAGGTAACCCCGCCAACCGTCGCATCTATCGCGACGTAACCTCTCGGCACTTCCAGCAGGAGCGTCTCAATAGAGAGCGCGTTCATAAAGTGCGCGCTTTCCACGCGTGAGACGATGACATCGCTGCGCGTGAGAATCACATCGGAGTCAGTCAGTCGCGCGTCGTCAATCCCGTTGTCAGTGAACATCGGCATCTCAATATCAATGTTTTCGACTTTAGCGGCGACCTGATAACTCAAACCTTCCGCTTGTAGCGCGTCCATCAAAATTTGCTGAAAATCAAGGACGACCTCTTCCGCCTGCACTTCGCCGCCGGCAATTCGATCTCCCGGGGACTGCCGCCTCACCAAGGATACCTCTTGTAAGCCGACGATATGCGGTTGCGATGCCTTGATAGACTTGGCAATCGACGCGGCGCGAGACGGAAAATCAGAAGCGATAACGCCGTTATACATGTTAGCGACTTCTGTCGGCACCTGGAGCAGGTTCGTTGTCGCCAAAAGCGGGTCTGCACTCGCGCCGACGTAGACGTTGTAAGTCATCACCGACAGTTGTTCCACTTCGGGGGCATCAACAGGCGGTGCGATGACGGTATCGGTTATTTTCTCGCATCCCGAAAGGAGAGCGAGAATGATTAAAAGGGAAAAAACCATTTGCGAGGGAAAGGCACTCGCGCTACGGTAACGTGTTGCTGTTCTGAGTTTTGGCATATTTATCTCCAAATGCGTTGAGTGGGATTATTGCACGCGTTGCGCATACAAAAACTCCCCCTCCATCGCGGTTAATTTGACGCGTAAAATGTCGTTAATCCACGTCTCTGGCCCTGTTTTTGGCCCTGTTTTTGTCGATGAATCCGACGTATCCACGAGGACACGCAGATAGTTATCCGTAAAACCGGTGAGATGATTTTGCGCTTTGCCTTCCCGGCTGTCTTCCACGAGCAGTTCTGCGTGTTTTCCGAGCATCCGCCGCCGAAATGCCGTGCCGAGCCGCTCGCCTAACTGAATCATCGCGCGACTGCGCGCCGCGGAAACGTGCGGAGAAACCGCGTCTTCGTAGGTGGCAGCCGGTGTGCCTTTGCGCGGCGAATACCGAAACACATGCAACTGACTGAAGCCGATCTGTTCCACAAATCGGAGCGAGGTTTCAAAATCTACCTCGGTCTCACCGGGGAATCCTACCATGATGTCAGTCGTCATCCCGACATCATCGGTAAAGAGTGTGCGCAGTTTCTCAACGAGGTGTGCGAACTGCGCGGTGGTATAACGGCGACGCATCCGCCGCAAGATGTTATCGGAACCAGATTGCAGCGGGAGATGGAAGTGCGGCATGCACTTCGGCAACGCAGCCATCCGTTCGGCGAGGATATCCGGAAAATACATCGGTTCAATTGAACTGAACCGGATGCGCGCGATGCCTTCGATTCCGTGAATCTGTTCCAAGATGTCGGCGATATTTTTGTCTCTACCCGTGTCCAATCCGTAAGCACCGAGGTGCACACCGGTAATGACGATTTCCTTAATGCCGTTATCGGCGATGCGGCGCGCTTCCTCAACGATGTCAGCAAGTGGCCGGCTCGTCATGCGGCCCCGCACATAAGGAATGATGCAGTAGGTGCAGAAGGCACTGCATCCATCTTGCACCTTGATGAGGGCGCGCGTCCGTTTCCCTGCACTACTCACGCCGCTGCTGAAACGCGCATGTTCGCGAACGGCATCGTGTTGCACCGGTTGAAGAGGGAGGAGCGTTTTCGGTGTTGTGGGCAGGCGTGGCATTTCAGCGTCTAACGCGTCTAGATACGTCTGAAAATCGGCTTTTTCGCGGTTGCCGAAGACGCAGGTTACGCCGGGGATTTGCTCAATCGCACCCCGGTCGCTTTCGGCGTAACACCCTGTGACAAGCACTTTAGCATCCGGATTCTCGCGGAGGGCACGCCGAATTACCTGGCGTGCCTTCTGGTCCGCCGCATTGGTGACAGTGCAGGTATTGATAAGATAGAGATCGGCGCGAGGGGTGTCCTCAACGACGGTGTAGCCGTTGTGGAGGAGCGTCTCCTGCATCGACTGCGTATCGTATTGGTTCACCTTGCATCCCATCGTAATGAGTTTAACTGTCTTCATTTCTTTGTTGTTCCTAGCGGTTGTTCGAGGTTTGATGTGCCGCCTATTAGTAATATTCATAAGCGACAGCGGCGACAGCGGCAATCGCGGCGGTTTCTGTCCGCAAGATATTTTGTCCGAGTGTTACAGGAATGCATCCGTTTTCAATAGCGGCGTTCACTTCTTCCACCACAAACCCGCCTTCCGGTCCGACGAAAATTGAGATGGTTTCAGGTTTAGGCGAGTCCAAACTGTTCTGTGCCTGTCCTTCGCGCTTTTCACGTGGCGCGAGATATTTTTCTGTCTTTGCTCCCTCGCCATGCCTCAACACCGTTTTGATGTGTTGTTCCGTTACAGATTCGCAGCAGATGAGACTGCGCGTAAACCGTTTGACTTGCGCGAGGCACGCCTCAAACTGTTGGGGACCTGACAATTCGGGCAGCCAAGCACGTTTGCACTGTTTCGTTGCAGAGACAACGACGCGCTGCCACCGTTCACACCGTTGCTGACTCGGTTTCTGCAACGAACGTTCCGAATGCATCGGGATTATCTGTGTCACACCGAGTTCTGTCGTCTTTTGCAGAATGAGTTCCATTTTATCGTGCTTTGGCACTCCCTGAAAAAGCGTGAGCGAAGGCAAACGCGGGGTGTGAAATTCAGCGGACAGAATCTCTGCCTGCGTAGTATCCGCCATCGCTGTATCAAGCACCTTCGCGATATAGACAGTGCCTTTGCCATCAATCAGACGGATGTTTTCCCCCGTTCGGATGCGGCGCACATTTCGGAGATGGTGATGCTCATCGCCTGTTATCATCGCGATGCCTCCATCAAACTGCGTGGGCGGAACGTAAGACGTGTGCATTCGTTTCTCTGTTATGTTCACGGGCGGCTTGAACGATCCGCTAGGAACAACAAAAACACGCTTGCCGCAATTGCTTAATGACCTTTTCCGGATGCGGACTTCTGAAAATAGCCGTGCCTGCGACGAGGATCGTCGCGCCGCGCTGCACGGCGAGTGGTGCTATTTCGGTTGTTACGCCGCCATCAGCAGAAATCTCAACGTCCAAGTTTTGTTTGTCAATCCTTTGCCGCAAGCGCGCTATTTTTTCAAGCGCGCTCGGTTGAAACGTTTGTCCACCGCGTCCCGGCTCAACGCTCATCGGTAGCACGAGCGCAATACGTGAGAGATAGGGGAAAACCGCATCAACCGATATCCCCGGTGATAAAGCCACGCCTGCCTTGATACCGTGCGCTTGAATTGCCGAGATGACAGTTTCCGGTGCATCGGCACTTTCGATATGGAACGTAATCATATCCGCACCCGCTGTTGCAAGCGCGTCAATATAACGAAGTGGGCGCGTTACCATGAGATGGACATCAAAAGGCACATCTGTCGTCTTGCGGAGCGCGGCGATAGTCATGGGACTGATAGCGAAATAGGGAACGAATTCGCCGTCCATGACATCAAAATGGAGCAGATTTGCCCCGGCCGCGACTATCCGCGTCACCTCTTCACCGAATCGGGTGAAATCGGATGCCAGCATCGAAGGTGCAATTTTCGCAATGCGTTCAATATGCATAATAGGTGCAAGAGTAAGCCGTCATCAACATCCCTGTTCTTGCTGGAAATCCCGCTCAATCTTGGAAATCCGAGCAGGATTATCACGGTCACGCCTGTCAAGACAATCAGGTTTTCCTGATTGTCCCTCTTCCAAGATTTCACAGGATTAGGTCGCTGGGGCACCGGACACCGTTTTGGCAGCCCCCCGCGGTCTCGGTGCATCAGAAACCTAGCATCTTGCTAATCTTGCTCAATCTTGGAAATCCTGCTCAATCTTGGAAATCCTGCTCAGAAATAAGTCTGTTCGCCGCCGTAATGCCGTTCCGCCTTTGGACGTTCGTCTACCTGCCACGGCAAGGTGATAGGCAGCGTGCCATCCGCAAAATAGGCATCCGTTATCTGCCAAAACTGCAGGCGCGGGTAGTGCTTACCGTTATGCTCCAGCGTGCCTGCCGCTTCGGCGAGATTTCGCATGCCGCGCGTCACCGGATGCAACGTGATGAAAATGCCGAGGGCGGCATCGTTATCTTGCATCGCCGTTCGGAAGGCGCGCACCTGATTCGGGTTCAAACTCCTCCCGGATTTTACCTCGGCGATGACAGGCAGTTGCGTCTGCGTCGCCTCGGCGAGGTGATGATTCTCCCAAAGCACCACCTTCCCACTGCCGTCAAACCCGCCATCGTTGGTATTGGACGTAGGCGAAAGCCCGAGTCGGGTGACGGCCCAGTTGGCGAAATCATGCGGATTCTGCTCGGCGAGGAGGATGGCATCCTGCCATGTCCCCGGATACCCCTCAATGGTATAATCCACCTTTGGACGAAGCCCGTGACGTTCGCGCAGCCGACGCTCCATCGGTTCTAACGCAAGCACCGTCAAGTCAATGCCAACCCAGTGCCGCTTGAGGCCGTGGGCGGCATCTAACGCTGTGCCACAGCCACAAAACGGATCGAAGACAATGTCGCCGGGGTTCGTGGAGGCTTTGATGATGCGTTCCAACAGCGCGAGCGGCTTCTGTGTCGGATAAATTCGCTCCGGGGACCAGGTCTGCAATGAATTAATATCTGTCCACCAGTCTGGCATCGTCGCTCCCCGTTCCAAATCTCGCACCTTGCCATCGATGCTCGTTCCGCCTCGACTTGATACCAACTTACGGCTGGCCTCAGAATAAGGAACATATTGCTTGTTGAACACGTTCCCCTTGCCTTTAGCGTAGAAGAGTATGATGTCATGCTTACGAGCGAAAGCGTTCTTAGGCACACCCCCGCCTCTATAACACCAAATAATCTCGTTTCGGCAATTCGTCGCGCCGAAAATCGTATCCATCATCACTTTCAAATAGTGACTCGCGTGCGGATCGCAGTGCAGATACACACTCCCGCTCGGTGTTAGCAACCGCCAAATCTCCGCCAAGCGCGGTGCCATGAAGGCGAGATACGCGCGCATCGATTCTGCATCGCTGATTGGGTTAGACCCCCCCCTTCAAAATATTGTCAAAACCACTTAAACACGCCGCTAAGTTGTCCATCGTCTCGACAAGTTCCGGGTGTCTGCCATCGTAATGGAGCACGGCCGCCTGATTGTGGCGCGCCGCATCGTCCCATCGCCAGATGTCGTCAAACGCCTTGCGTTGCGCTTTGGAGGCGGCGAGGAAAATGTTGTAGTTGCGGCCGCTGTTGAACGGCGGATCGAGATAACAGATGTGATAACTGCCTGTCTGCATCTCGCGCATGACATTGAGGTTATCACCAAAATAGAGTGCGTTTTTCATATTTTCGTTAGCCTGAATCCCGGAAATCTTGGGAATCTTGAAAATCCTGCTCAGAAATCCATCTTAACGAAGGGAAAAAGAGACATGGTTATCAACGAAATCCCTCATCCTGGAAAGCTTGGGAATCTTGAAAATCCTGCTCAATCTTGGAAATCCCGCTCAAAAATAAGTCTGCTCGCCGCCGTAATGCCGTTCCGCCTTTGGACGTTCGTCCACCTGCCACGGCAAGTGGATAGGCAGCGTGCCATCCGCAAAATAGACATCCGTTATTTGCCAGAATTGCAGGCGCGGATAGTGCTTACCGTTATGCTCTAGCATGCCAGCGGCCTCGGCGAGGTTCCGCATGCCGCGCGTCACCGGATGCAGTGTGATGAAAATACCGAGGGCGGCCGCCGTATCCTGCATCGCCGTGCGGAAGGCGCGCACCTGATTCGGGTTCAAACTCCTCCCCGATTTTACCTCGGCGATGACAGGCAATTGCGTCTGCGTCGCCTCGGCGAGGTGATGATTCTCCCAAAGCACCACCTTCCCACTGCCATCAAACCCGCCATCGTTGGTATTGGACGTGGGCGAAAGCCCCAGGCGAGTCACTGCCCAATTGGCGAAATCGTGCGGATTCTGCTCGGCGAGGAGGATGGCATCCTGCCATGTCCCCGGATACCCTTCAATGGTATAATCCACCTTTGGACGAAGCCCATGGCGTTCGCGCAGCCGACGCTCCATCGGTTCCAAAGCCAACACGGTTAAATCAATGCCAACCCAATGGCGTTGCAATCCATGCGCGGCATCTAACGCTGTGCCACAGCCACAAAACGGATCGAAGACAATGTCACCCGGTTTAGAGGAAGTTTTGATAATCCATTCCAAGAGCGCGAGCGGCTTCTGCGTCGGATAGCCGAGACGTTCTTTGGACATGGCATTCAGCGATGGCATGACAAGCACGTCGTCAGGCGTTTTGCCTTTCGGCATCGCTTTGCCGGATTGCCCTCCCTTGGCGTATCGCCACTCTGTCATGCCGCTCTCAAAAGGCACAAGGATTTCATCGCGGTTGAAAGTGTAGTCCTTCGGCGATTTGCTATACCAGAGGAGGACATCGTGAGCCCTTGCGAGCCGCCGTTTGCCGCGCGAGGCATTTTTGTAATACCAGATAATTTCGTTCTGAAAGTTCACCGAACCGAAGATAACGTCCAGCATGCATTTCAGATAGTGACTCGCGTGCGGATCGCAGTGCAGATACACACTCCCATTTGGCGTTAGCAGCCGCCAAATCTCTGCCAAGCGCGGTGCCATGAAGGCGAGATACGCAAGCATTGATTCAGTTTCACTTTGTCCTCTCGACCCCCCCCTTCAAAATTTGGTCAAAACCCGTTAAACAGTCTGACAAATTGTCCATGGTTTCAACGAGTTCAGGGTGCCGCCCATCGTAGTGAAGGACAGATGCCTGATTTTCGCGCGCCGCGTCGTCCCACCGCCAGATGTCGTCAAACGCCTTGCGTTGCGCTTTTGAGCCGGCGAGGAAAATGTTGTAGTTGCGGCCGCTGTTAAACGGCGGATCGAGATAACAGATGTGATAACTGCCTGTCTGCATCTCGCGCATGACGTTGAGGTTATCGCCAAAATAGAGCGCGTTTTTCATATTTAGAACACCATAAAAACCGATAGGAACAACAAAAAACTACTGATAGCGGACATCACGCAGTTTATTCTCATCTACGTAGATGCTCACCCGTGTGCTACCGAAAACCCGCACGCCTTGCTTCTCCAAGTCAATGACGGTGCCGGGGGCATATTTCCTGTCTACCACGGTGCGTTCGCCGTGTTCATCAACGACGACGATACGGATGTGCCGCGACAGATTTCCTTCTTCGCTCACTTGATGCTTCAAGGGGAGTAGCCTGCCGATGTTTCTCGTGTTATCGCGCGTGCCGCTGACTTCCAATTGAACGATGCCGCCGCTTTGAACTAACTCGCCGGCTGCGGGTTTCTGCGTAATAATCCTCCCTTCCGGAATCTTCGGGTGCGGACTATATTGGATGTCGGCGTGGAGCCCTGCTTCTTCTAGTTTTGGCATCACCTTACGTAGGGGTTGCGTGCGGAGATCTGGCAGCTGGATGCGCTGCGGCATCGCACCACGGCTGACCAGGAGGTTCACATCGCTGCCGCGCTGCTGCCCAACACCTTCCAGCGGCGTTTGCGCGATGACGGTGTCCGGCAGATACGCCGCCGAATGAACGTAGGCAACCCGATTCGGGCGAAACCCGGCGGCGGTGAGGGCAGCGCGCGCCTCATTCAAAGGTCTGCCGATAACTGAAATGACCGGGGCTAACTCAGCACCGATGCTCACCGCAATTTCCACCGGCTGATAGGATTTTACCCGGAAGTTCGCCGGTGGATTTTGGGAGACGATTTCCCCTTTCGGCGCACTGTTACTTGCCTGCTGAATAGTCTCTGCCGGGCGCAACCCGGCTTCATCTAGCACGCGCACCGCCTCATAGTAGGTTTTTCCCGTGACGTTCGGGACAAGGACCTCTTCTGTGCGAACCCACCATGGAATCACGATGAGCACCGTCAGCAAGCCGACAATGCCGAGCACAATCAAGCAGTAGAGTGAGACTTTGAATATCGCAAATAAAGGGTTGTTGATGCCTTTCATTATTTTTTTGTAGAGGTTCCGTTATGGCGGAGGCAAAAATCTCTCGCCGGTTTTGAGTTGGTAACCGTTGACAAAATCGCGCGCGGCCATCGCTTTCTTCGTTGCAGGCTGAACTTGCAAGAGTTCAAGTGTTCCTTCACCTGTAGCGACGCGGAGCTGCCCTCTGCCCGTAATTTCAATCGTTCCGGGAATAGGGGACAAAGCCTGCGAGTCAAGAGTTTGTGGGGGACAGGCCCCCGCGCTACGGAGAGAACATGGTAGACAACGGAGAATCTTGAGCCGCAGATTCTCTCTGAAAAAGGCATACGCCCCCGGCCAGCCTTCGGTACCTCTCACAAGATTGTGAATAGCGGTGGCAGAACAATGCCAGTCGATGCATCCTGTCTCTTTTGTGAGGCGTGGTGCGCGCGTCGCTTCGTCGTGACGCTGCGGCGTTGCGGACGGCGGTGCAGCTGCCGGCATCTCTTTTAGCACCTTCAACAACAGATTCGCGCCCAAGCACGCTAACTTCTCCATCAATGTGACAGCGGTATCCGCATCTTGAATCGGAATTCGTTCCGCACAGATAATATCACCGGTATCCTCGCCTGCATCCAACAACATTAACGTGATGCCTGTCTCTGTCTCGCCATTAATAAGTGCCCATTGCACCGGGGCAGCCCCTCGGTATTTCGGCAGGAGCGACGGATGCAGGTTAATCGTGCCGCACGGCGGGATGTCTAACATTGATTGCGGTAGCAGCTGCCCGAAAGCGGCGACGACGATGACATCCGGCGCGAGCCGTTCCAGCGTTCGGATAAAACCGCGCTGCCGCACCTTTTCCGGTTGATAGAACGGCAGGTTGTGTTGTTCTGCGACTACCTTGACAGGTGGCGGCGTGAGCCGTTTGCCGCGGCCACTGCGCCGGTCTGGTTGCGTGACGATACCAATGAGTTCAGATTCGTGGGCAATGAGTGTTTTCAGTGCTGGCACTGCAAATTCACTTGTGCCCATAAATACGATACGCACTTAGAAACTCCAGATTCGTTCAGTGTAGCCCCCGTTCTTGATTGCGTCGGGACTCTACCGGCTCAAAATTAGAACCGAATAAGCAGGATAGGCACTGCAACTCCCGCCGCCGGTTCATTTGCCCACCGATTGAGCCTATTTCCTGAAGGAACGAAAGGGATGGGTGTCCCTCGCGCTACGGTAATCGGGACATTATGAGGGAGACGCGCGACAGGGCCCTCTATCGGCTCGCCTTCTACCGGCTCGCCTTCTTCAGTCGGTGGCGATGGAGGTGGCGGTGGCGGTTCAGGCTCCGGAATGCGTGGGGCAGAAATGTCTACATCGCGCGTGCGCCACCAATCCCACACCCCGATGAACAACGATAAGGATGCCGCGCCGATGCCGATTATCCGATAATCCCGCGGCGACAACTCCGGCGCAATCTGATTTTCGCGATACATCTTGACACCGCGCACCACCAAATAACTTTGAACGGCGGTAAATGGCACGGAACTCAGCGTGATAATTTCAAACCGACGCAGCGCGCTTTCGTGATAGGTTTCCGCGGGGCGCGCTTGCTGCTGTTGTCCTTCCGGCGGTGCCTGCTGCGCTTGCGCCGCCGGAAGTATTGAAAGAGTTAGGCTGAACGTTAATATCTGAACCGTTAATTTGAACATGGTTGCCTCGGCTCGCGAGGGACAGGCCCTCGCGCTTTGATATTTGGTATGAGGGAGATGTGCGGTACTCCCTCGCCTAGAAATTCTCTTCGTGCCGATGTCGGTTGCGGAAGAGGTAAACAATCAGCATCCCCGCGCCAATACACACCGACATATCGGCAACGTTAAATGTCGGCCAAAACAGCCCACGGCTCTCAATTCCAAATTGGAGAAAATCGACAACTTCTCCCAGGTAAAGCCTGTCAATAAAGTTTCCGATTGCGCCGCCGAGCAGAAAGCCAGAGGCGATTTGCATCCACCGGCTGTCACGGAATTTGAGAAAATAGACAAAAATGAAAGCGAGCGCGACAAACGTGACCAGGATGAGGAATGTCCGATGTCCGGCTAACACGCCGAAAGCCGCCCCGCTGTTCCTATCGTGCCGAAGGTTGAAGAAACCGGGAATGACAGGGTAGCCGTATCCGCGTGGGATGTGCTGTTGGATGAGCCATTTGCTCCCCCAATCCAATGCCAGCATCGGCAGTGCCACACCGATGAAAGGGAGCACAGTTTTCCACGTGAGGTTCTTAAATAAGTTCATCCTTGAGCGACTCCCAGTCAGTTTTTGCGTCAGGTTGTGCCGGGGGCAGGTGTAGCCAGCGTGTCAGGAAAATGCTATTCGGGGCATCGGTTGCTGTTTTCTTCTGGCTTTTGCCACCTGTGCTTATCACCGGCGCGCTACAGAGATTGTATCCATACTCGGCTAAAAAAGGCGTGAGCGGCGCGAGACGTTGCAGGAGGACGGTGAGTATCGCGGAGAAGGTGCGCCGCGCCGCGCTAATCGTCGACTTGGGCCGTTTTGCTATCAACCGCGCGTAAACCCCCAGGTCGGCGTTGCAGAAGTCAACGAGGATACGCCACATTTCGTGGAAATTCCCCACCGGGTAAGCCTGTTGCACGGCTTGCATGCACGCCTCGGTCGCGGCGAGCGCGAGCGCGTCAATGCGGCGATGCTTATCCTTTGTCTCTCGCGAGGGGGAAATCGCTTTCCCTTTGACAACGGAAGAGTCATAGCCGCCGAGGGCTTGCAGTTCAACCGCCATTTTTTCCAAGATGCTTTGCAGCTGCTGGTATTCCGCGAGGCATTGCGCGAGGGCAGTCTTCATTTGCGTCCGATTTATGTCAGGCATTATCGCGGCGAGCCGTCCGACATCTGCCGGGTAGTCGTCAAAAAACGCGTCGTCTAGTGTGAAATCTCTAGCGCGCTTTGCTTCCACCGGGATGTTCCGGAGCATGAACTGCTTAAACGGTTGGCTCTCTTTAATCGGGCGGCTCCGGCTGAGGCAGGCGCAGAGAATGCTAGTTTCCGCTAACCACGTTGAAAATCCAGTCTGTGGCACAAAGGCGACGCTGACAAGCCCGCCCGGCGGTTTCTTGAAATCGGAACTGTTCACTGCCTGCAGCAGGTTCGCGAAGTGGCTATCAAGAAGCATCGCTTCCTTCCGGAATTCCTTTGAACCGCATTTCGGGCAGAACGTATCGGCGGGTAAGAGTTCTTCAACGCTCAGACGGAACCAAAGATCTGCCCCGCGGCGGACAGCATCGCGGATAGCGAGAAGCGTATTTTTATCCGCCAGCGGTTCATCGCATTCGTCACAGAACAGAATCGGCAGCGGCATCCCCCATTGACGTTTCCCGGAGACTGGCAGTGCCGAGAAATTCGCTACGGCTTTGCGAGTTTCGTTCATCTCGGCATGTTCGGCTGCACCGTAATTATCCCAATAAATCTGCGCACGGAGCTCTTGCGCTGTCGGATGTTTTTTAGCAACGCCGAATACCCAATGCGAACACGGCCGGAAAACCGCCGCTGTCTCACAGCGAGGACAGTGGTGCGCGTGCATCTCGTGCTCGCAACCCGGTGACTGGAGGAGGTATCCAAACCGTTCTAATTCGGGGGCGATGAGTTTCTCCGCGGCATAAAGATTTAAGCCGCACAGCGTGCCTGCCTCTTCGGTGAACCTGCCGGCATCGTCGAAAATCGCACTTGAACTTTTGCCTAACTTCTGAGCGATGTAGTAACTCCGCGCATCGTGCGCGGGATTCAACGGAATCACACCGGTGTCGGAATAGGGGGTTTCTACCGCAAATCCATTCTTTTTCAGCATCGACGCGGCGTATGTGGAAACCGCTTTTGGCATGGCGATAATTTTCAACGTTTTCGATGGATAGAGGGGATGCGACACCTCGCTTTTGGCGAGCGCGTCACAAGAGACTTCCTCAATAATTTCCGGTACCGCCGCGCCTTCGGGGAGAGACGATTGGAAACGTTCCAATTGCTGTTTCGCAAATAAGAGATATTCCCCTTCAAACTGCGTGATGCAGTAGGTGGCGTTTTTGGTAATGCCGAGCTCCGTGATACCGGCTATCTCCCACAGGTGCGCTACTTGGACACAGAAGGAGACATCCAACCCGTAGTGTTCCAAGCCAATGCTGAACGGGAATTTTACATACGCAGGAAGCACGGTGGTGGTTACCTGTTCTGTCGCGGTTTCGTCAAGCGGCGCGATACATTTAGGGCACCAGGGGCTGAGTTGCGCCCTGTCCAGCAGATGCCGGTCTTCCCGCAAACGGCTGAGCAGCGGAATCAACTTCGCCTCCTGACGAAAATCGAGATTTTTTTGCCCGGTATCCCAATCGGCAAAGTTACCGAGTTGATGTAACCGCTCGCTTTGCGCTACTACCCGCTCCTGATAAAGCGTGCGACAGTCCTTCCGCAGCCGCGCCGGGGAAACAGGCGTTTTAGCGGGTGCCTTCTTCGCGACATCGTCCTCAATTCGGACAGGATATTTCTCCCAAGCGGGGATGTAAATCACTTGGTGGCCTTGCATCATCTCCGTTTTGAGGAAGATATCTTGGTGAATTTTCCGACACAGCGTGCTGAGCGTCAGCGTGTGGATAGGGGTAGGCATCTCACGAATGGCGTAGGTAATCGGATGCTGTGCCTCGTCTTCGGGATTTTCGGCACTGCGGCGTGCGGCGCGCGGCACCTTGGTAGTCTGCACCTTCCCGCGCACTACCGGGTAAACCTTCGCATTTGCCCAATGACGGAGGATTGTCTCTTCGCGTGAGCGGCCAGCGACAGCGGCGCGCCGCTTTTGGCGGCCATTGGGTTGCGTATTTTTCTTAGGCGGTCTGCCTCTTTTTTTCATAAGAACCCTAGCATCAGCGAGCGTGCCCGTAGAAGAGTGCCGAGGGCGACGCTTGCGCTTTTGTAACGGGAAAGACGTTGGGACTATGCCCCAAGCATCCGCGCCATAACATGTAACAACATGATGAGGATAAACGGTGAAATATCAATGCCAAAATTCGCTGTCACCGGTTCAATCAGGCGGCGTATCGGGTTCAGCACCGGATCTACGAAGCTGCTCGTGAACCAATAAATGCGCCTGACGGTAAAGTTGCTGCGCGGGCCAAAAACGAACCATGACAGAATGACATTGAGAAAAACGACGATGATGTAAATCTCAAGCAGTTGCTTGAGGGCTGTGGCGACAACTGTGGCGACAATGTCCATAAAAAGTCTACCTTTCGCGAGTGGAAGTTTGCTCCTACGCGCTCCCCAACTCCTTCGCGCGTTCGGTTGCGGCGAGGATGGCTTCCGTCAGCATTGCCCGCACGCCGCCCGATTCAAGCGCGTGGAGGCCCGCTGCTGTCGTCCCTCCCGGTGTCGTGACGCGGTTTTTCAGCAGTGCCGGGTGTTCCTCGGTTTCGGCTAACATCGTCGCTGTGCCTAACACGGTATGCGTTGCTAGTTTTTGTGCCGCCTGCCGCGGTAAACCGACGTAGACACCTGCATCTGCTAACGCCTCAACGAAAAGCGCGACATAGGCAGGCCCGCTTCCGCTAAGCCCCGTAACGGCGTTGAGATGGTGTTCATCCATCACTAACGTCGTCCCGCAGGCGTTGAAAAGTTCGGTGGCTATCTCAATATGTGTCGCCTCGGCGCAACTTCCTTTGGTTAGCACAGAGATAGCGGCACCGGCAGCGGCGGCGATGTTCGGCATCACTCGCACGATAGGCGGCGGCTTCGTAAAATAGGACTCCAGCGTTTTAGTGGACACCCCGGCGGCGATGCTCATGAGCCAGTGTTGTGGCGACAGCCCCTCTGCCACCTGCGGCATGACATGCGGCACAACACCCGGCGGCACGGCGCACAATACCGCATCGGTATGCTGGGCAAGTTCGGCGATATTTGCAGCGGCGTTCACCCCTTTTTCATCGCGCAGTTGCGCGACGAGTGCCCTGTCAATGTCCGTAATCCAAATCTGGTTCGCGGGAAGAGCGCGGTTTGCAATGTTTTTGACGATAACGCCGCCCATTTTTCCAACGCCTATCACGCCGAGTCGAAAGTTTTCTGTCACGTTTGGCTCCTATCTTACACAACCTCAGTAGGAGGGACATCTGTTTGCGATTAGGCGAGCGCAAACTACAGAATAGGGAAATCCCGATACCGTCTCGGTAGGAGGGACATCCTTGTCCCGATACCGTTCCTACGCCGGTGATTCTGTCAAGACCGGGAGGTCTCTCCTACCAGAACGCTCCCTACGCCGGCGGCTCGAAAATTGCCCTACCGATGCGCACGATGTTCGCGCCTTCTTCAACCGCGATTTCAAAATCGTTCGTCATGCCCATGGAGAGAAAGCGCATCTCAATCCCCGGATATTGCTGCGCCGTTACCTTATCTGCGAGTGCCTTGAGTGAAACGAAAGCCGGGCGATTCTCCTCTGGCGTATCGGTTAATTTCCCCATTGTCATCAACCCAAGGATGCGCACCCGTGGATATGCCAAAGCGGTTTCCATGAAGTCTAACACTGCATCGGGTTCTATGCCGTATTTGCGCGCCTCACCGGTTGTGTTCACCTGAATTAAGACATCAATGTTTCTGCTTCGCGCCGTTGCACAGCGCGCAATTTCAGTTAAGAGCCGCACGCTGTCGACAGAATGAATCATCGAGAACATATCCAGAACCGATTTCACCTTATTTCGCTGCAAGTGGCCGATAAGATGCCAACTGCAGCCGCTGGGAAGCCGAATCTGCCGGTATTTCTCTTGCGCCTCTTGCACCCGATTTTCGCCGATGAAACGCACACCGGCATCAAGGACTGCCTGAATTTCGGGGACAGAACGTCCTTTCGTGACAGCGACAACCGAGATGGCCTCGCGTGGACGACCGCTTCGTTTCGCGGCATCGGCAATGCGTTCCTTCACGTTGGTGAGATTTTCTGCAATTTGATTCAACTGCCTTTTTCCTCTAACGGGTTCTTTTCTACGGCTGGGGCTCCTTTGTTCGCTTTGTTGCACAATAGGATGCCGACAACGGCGACTAACACGGCGAAACAGACGATACCGATGCCTACCGTCACTGTGTGCGTTGCTTCCGTGTAAATCTGCGTGACTTGAACTGCGCTGGCGGCTTCGGCTAATGTTTCCTGATATTGTGTAGGATGCTGGCTGCCGCGAAGGATAACGACGAAGCCGACACTCCCGATACCGATAGATAGCAGTGCAAATAGCAAACGCATGTCCGAATTTTCTCCGCTATTAATTCAATCGCGCAAACTCCCTACTCTTAATGATACCACATTTTGTGGGCAAATGCAAATTTTTATGCACGATTTCCGTTTGTGAGTTCGATAAAGGAGAGCATTCGTCCTGTCCGGCCGCCTTCTGCCCGGTGCGAATAAAAGTTTTCCGTGCAACAAGCCGTGCAAAACGGAGAGACTGAAATCGCCGATGGCGGCACACCTATCGCAGTCAATTGGATAACGTTCGCTGCCTGCAAGTCCAAGTTTGTTTCGTCATGCACAGAAGAACCGAAGTTTTCCACAAATTGCGCGATGAGTTCTGCGCTGACGGTATAGCAACATTTTTTGATGGAGATGCCTAAGTGGATAAGGCAGTCTTCCCTATTAGTGCCGAAAGATGTTTTCATGCGCGCGAGTGTGTGGACAGCGATGTTCGCCAGTGTGCCACGCCATCCGGCGTGCGCAATCCCGATAGCCGGGGTTGCAGTATCTAAAATGAAGACAGGCACGCAATCCGCTGTGAACACGCCGATGGCATTTCCCGGCTTAGCAGAAATAATAGCGTCCGCCGTTTCTCGTGTATCCGCCACGGATTCGGCTTCAACGACTCGCACGCCGTGAATTTGATGGCAGTAAACCAGCTTCTTCACCCCGGTCTGCGCGAAGAAAATCTGCCTATTCGTTGCAACGGCTTTGGGGCAGTCTTCTACATGTTCGGCGAGGTTCAGGGATGCGTAAGGTGCTTGACTCACGCCGCCGTGTCGTAGGCTCGTCGCGGCGCGGACTACCCCAGTCGCCTCCAATGCCTGAATGGGGTGATAAATATTCATGATGACATGTAGTCTTCGCGCGGTGGACTGAAGATATCCAATGCAACGGCGGGTTCGTCAAACGCCCGCGCGCTGTGCTTCACGTTGGAGGGTATGAGGTAAGCGTCTCCCTTCTTAATTCGCCGGGCTTCGCCGTCAATCGTCAGTTCAAACGTTCCCTCCAACACCATGCCCATCTGTTCGTGGGGATGGCTATGTTCCTCCACCACGCCGTGCGGTTGCAAGTTGACAAAGGACATCATCACCTTTTCGCCGTGAAGTGTGCGAATGGTGGTTTTCCCATCAAAAATGGACTTTTCGGGTTGTTCATCGATGACAAAAAAGGGCATTTTGTGTTCCCTCCTACAGCACGGCCTACGACGGCGTATCCGATGCGGGCGGCTGCACGTAAAGGGCTCGCCTACAGCTAGAGCAGTAAACGAGTTTCTGATACTTCTGCGCTTCCTTGAGCGTCTGCGGTTGAATTGAGATGCGACAACTGCCGCAGAACCCGTTTAAGCCGAGGGCTAGGAAAGGGAGCCGCTGCCGCTCAATCCATCGATGATACTGGGCGAGGAGCCCCGGGTCGATTTGGGGAAGAAACGCTTTTCGTGCTTCTCGCTTCTGATCCCACACGGTTTTCAGACGCTGCTGTTCCTGCTGGAGAACGGATTTCTGCTGAGCGTTTCGTTCGTTTTCTTCGGCGGCTTCCGCCTCCATTGCCGACAATTCTACCTTGAGCCGGTCTGCTTCTTCCATGAGCACCAGGATTTCGTCTTCTAAGTCGGCATCCTGCTGGTTAAGGAATTCGATTTGGCGTTCAAGCGCGCTGTAAGCCTCGTTCGATGTCGCTATCCGCTGTTCCGTTTCGTATTTCTGGCGTTGCACGGCGTTCATTTCTAGGGCGGCGTTCTTTGAACGTTGCGCTTTCTCGACTTCGGCGAGAGCTGCAGCGGTGGCCGCGAGTGCCTGACTAGACTTCGTGGCGTTAGCGACTAACTTTTCAATCTGGCGTGGGAGGGCTTGCAACTGTTTGCGGATTGACAACAAACCGAGGTCGTGCTCTTGCAACTGGTAAAGGGTAGCAAGCTGGTTTCTCAAAGAAGCGTCTGCGCTAGACATGATGTTTCAGTCTCCTTTGTAGTTAAGTGAGGGTGTTTCACAAATCTTTCAATGTCGCGGTGACAGGCTCCCGCGCGCTACGGTAAAAAACAGTCCCCTTCATCTGGCAAATAAGGCATCTATTCAACGAGATACGCGAAGAAAATGCCGAGTTGATATAACACAAATAGCGGCACCGCCATCAATATCATTGAGCCCGGGTCCGCCGGGGTGAGCAGTGCGGACATGACACAGATGCCCAGCAAGGCGTAATTTTGTTTCTCCCGAAACCCACGCGCGTTGATAACGCCGATGCGAGAGAGGAAGCCCATCACGATGGGCAGCTCAAAAGCGATACCGAATCCCAAAATGAGCCGCGTGACGAAGTTTACGTATTTTTCCAGATCCCACCGATTCGGTAACTCTGGCAACAATTGTGCTGAGAAGTGCAACACAACAGGCGTTACGATGAAATAGGCGAACACTGCGCCTAAAACAAAGAAAGCGACGATGATGAGGAACAGCGGCACCGCGAACCGCCGTTCGGTTCGGTTCAAGGCGGGGAAGACAAATGCCCATATCTGATAAAGCACTATCGGCAGTGATAAGACAATGCCGGTAGCCACGCCTATTTTCAGGTATGCCATGATGCCTTCGAGCGGGCCTACCTTGAAAAGTTCGGCGTTGACGTGTGAGGTTCCTGCGCGTAAAGCGAGCGCGAAGAATCCTAGGGTTGTGCCTTCTGTGCCGCCCAACGTCTCAATAGCCGTAGCAAGCAGGTCATTCATGGAAGTTTCCAATGGAAACGTGATTACCCTTTGAATCGGTTGACTAAAGGACAAACTCAGCACCGTGAACACGGCGATTGCGATGGCTGACACGATGATGCGTCGGCGAAGTTCCTCAAGATGTTCCCAAAAAGTCATTGCTACATCGTCATGGGTTTCCGTAAGTTCTGGCATAATTCTAGATGGCCGCGAAGCGTTCGATGTTCCTCCGTTGGTGGCGCATCCCGGCAGTTGGGTTACGCCTCGGACTTGGGCGTTTTATCGCGTTTGTCCGTTTCGGTTTCGTTGACTGTCCGGTTCAATTCGTCTTTGATATCGTTGCCCGCGCTTTTGAATTCGCGGATGGCCTTGCCGAGGGAGCGTCCCATTTCCGGCAGCTTCTTCGGCCCGAAAATGACGAGCGCGATGACAAGGATAACTAGAATTTCTATTCCGCCGATTCCTCCCATTTTCCATTCCTCCTTTGGTGAGATGTGGCAGATTGCCTAATGTAGAAAGTATATCATAAAATCGTTTTTATTGCAAATTAATGGCCGGTTGCCGCGTGATAGGTAAGCGAAAAGAAAAGGTGGTTCTTCCCCACCGATGCCAATACCCCCTCACGTCCCTCGTGACGTTTCCACTCCAGAGGATTCATTTGAGCTCTCTGCAGTGCCTGAACAGGACTTTGGGGGCACGCGACGAGGAGGACATCTCCTAATTTCAACGGGGTAAATCCCCGGACATCAAAGTCTTCCCCGGTAATTGCCATCACGCGCGCAGCAATATCCACGTCCTGCTCTAACTCACCCGACTGTTCAGCCGCTTTCATTGCATCGGTGAACTGTTCCGGGGTTAGAATACGTAGTTCATAGTCCCCTTCCTGAAGTAACCAGTTATGGTCCATCAGGATATCCCCATAAAGCATTTTTGTTGCCATTTTAAACTCCTTCCGTGCGGCACGCCGCGCGAAAACTTGCAATTCAACGACTATTATATCATAATCGCCATTGATATTGCAATAAAAAAATCACACCCGCAGCGCGATTTAATTAACGGAGGGTGTTTCATATTTCAATTTTTTTCGTAGCGCGGGGGCCTGTCCCCCGCGATCGCCATCGTCACGATGCGTTTTAGGTTCTACGGACCTAAAAGACGTTTTTTCATCTGTAGTTTGTGATCGCCTGATCACAAACAGGTCAAGATCAGGCGATCTTGCCCTACAGAGCCTGGCGCGCGAGCAATGGCGAGGGAAACCCGCTCGGATGCGCGTGTGGCATCCGAGGGCCCTCGCCCTACGATGAAAAGAGACTTTCTACCGTCCTATTGCATCGAGACCAGGAGGTCTCTCCTACCGGGATTTATGAAACACTCTCAATTAACGACGCGGGAAAAATGTGTCAATGCCAGCCTCAATATCCTCGATCGGATGCCCGTATTGCTGCAGATAGTTGTCGTGGATACCCTGTTCTGTCTCGGTGAGTTCGGTTAGCGGAAAGGCGAGAGTTTCTCGGCTCCGTTTGCCCGATTCACTCATGGCAATATTCATCTCCTGGTCTTGCCGTGCAAGCCGCGCGCCGTATTCAGGCTCAGTGTCGTTGAGGATGGCATTGGCAATGCTGAGCAACTCATCCGCCACCGCAATCTGTCCTTCGGAGAGAGGATAGTGCTTGAGCGGGTTCTCCCACGTCACCGTCTGTTCAGGGAGTTCCAACGCAATTGTCTCAATGACGTTGACTCCGTCCACGTCAATCGTGGTGCGCTTAGGACGATGCGCGATGCCTTTCGCACCCGATTGCAGTTCTTCAGCAGGTGTCACATAGATATCCTCGCCGACGATGGTGCCTTTGCTGCCATCAATCTGCGAGATACCCGTTTGCCCGCGCCCCAAAGAACGCGCATGGATGACGTTGGAGTATACCATCAGCGCGGTCGCGCCGTTATCAAATTCGATGAAACCGAGGCTCCAATTCTCGCTGGTATGGTGCCGCTTCATCCTGTCAATAATCGGAATCACCGGGCTGGTTTGCGTGATGCCGAGTGCAGACTTCGGTTCGCCGCCAGCGCGAAGCCGCAGCATGCTCATCCCGTGATAGCCGCCTTCATAAAAAATGCGGTAAATCCGCGCGACATCGCCGATGACATCCGATGCGATAACCTTTGACAAAAACCGTTCCCGCGGCGCACGGTAGTAGTTTTCCGCCACTTCCAGTTTGACGTTATTCGCTTTGGCGCGGGCTATCATCAGATCGGTTGTCGGCAACGTGACAGCGATAGGCGTTTCACAGAGGATGTGAACGCCGGCATCCGCCATAAAGCAGGCAATCGCGTGATGCGCCACACCGGGCACGGTAATATCAACGACATCAAGTTCTTCCTGTTCAACGAGCGCGCGGACGTTGGTGTAAGGTGTCGCGCCGTATTGCTTGGCATAGCGCGTCGCTGTCTCCTCGTCTATATCACAAACCGCGACGAGGTTATAGACATCTTTGAGTTTTGCGATAACCGGCAGGTGCGCGCCACTGCCGCGCCTCCCCGCTCCGACTAAAGCGATGTTGAGTTTTGACATGAAAACCTCCTAATATGATCCAGAACGTAGGGCGGGGGCCTGTCCCCCGCCATCGTTCGCGCGCCAGGCTCTGTAAGTCAAGATCGCCAGATCTTGACCTGTTTGTGATCGGGCGATCACAAACTACAGTTTCTTAGGTCCGTAGGACCTTAATGTCTATAGCACGCGGCGACTAAAGAGCTCTAAGGTCCTTTAGGTCCTTAATGTGTTTTGCCAGGTCGGCGCGTGTTTTTATTAAGGTCTTAAAAGACCTTGAAAACGGGCTGACACATTTTTCTATAGACATTAAGGTCCTAAAGGACCTAAGAACGATGCATCCGAAAAAACGGCGTGCGTTACCGTAGGGCGTGGGCCTGTCCCTTGCCATCGCTCGCGCAATGGAAAAACGTCTTTTGTTCTCTTTAGGTCCGTAGGACCTTAATGTCTATAGCACGCGCGCCCGCGAAGAACCCTAAGGTCCTTTAGGTCCTTAATAGATTTTGACGCGCAGCGTGTTTTTTATTAAGGTCCTAATGGACCTTGATAGGGGCTGACACATTTTTCTATAGACATGTAGGTCCTAAAGGACCTAAGAACAATCCGTCCGAAAAAACGCCACCCCTCATCGTAGGGCGAGGGCCTGTCCCTCGCCATCGTTCATGCACGAGCACTCCAACGATCGCGGGGGACAGGCCCCCGCGCTACGGGCGGAGAAACGCCACCCTCATCGTAGGGCGAGGGCCTGTCCCTCGCCGTGCCCGGGATAACCGAACGATCGCGAGGGACAGGCCCTCGCGCTACGGACACCCGGGCCGGTTTGGGAAATAATCCGATTTCATTTCCACGATCGCGGGGGACAGGCCCCGCGCTACGATGAAAAAACGCCCCCCTCACCGTAGGGCGAGGGCCTGTCCCTCGCCATGCCTCGCGCAATGGAAAAACGTCTTTTGTTCTCTTTAGGTCCGTAGGACCTTAATGTCTATAGCACTCGGTGACCAAAAAGCCCTAAGGTCCTTTAGGTCCTTAATGTGTTTTGCGATGCGGCGCGTGTTTTTTATTAAGGACCTAAAGGACCTTGCCGTGGGCTGACACGTGTTTCTATAGACATGCAGGACCTAAAGGACCTGAAGAGCCGTTTTTTCAAAAGCGGTTTTGCCGCTGCGAAGGAGATAATCTTGCAAATCCTATAATCTTGCAAATCCTGATTCAGACAACTAGAGGGATGGCGAGGGACAGGCCCTCGCGCTACGGGCCACGGGCCGGAAACGTAGGGCGGGGGCCTGTCCTCCGCCATCGTTCGCGCGCCAGGCTCTGTAGGTCAGGATCGCCTGATCCTGACCTGTTTGTGATCAGGCGATCACAAACTACAGAAGGGAAACACACATCGGAACGATGACGATCGCGAGGGACAGGCCCTCGCGCTACGAAACATGGCGTGGAATGCGCTCAATTACCAAGCCCCATCCGATACTTAATATCGTAGTTGATAATGAAGTCTAATTCCTCCTCCGTGAAACCGTAGTGTTCAGCGAGAACGCGATCGATTTTGTCGATAATCGGTTTGGAATGACGCGGATAAAATTCATCATAGACGACGCGCCCGGTGGCTTTATACTGCGTCTCCTTGCGCCGCGCGTGACGCTTCAAATCTGCCATCAATTCATCGGTAAGCGCAGAGAGACGTTGTTTTAAAGACGCGTCCATTTGCGCAAGGCCGATTGGAAAATTCCGAATCTCACGTAGCGTCAAACTTCGGCAATCAGAAAGCACAACAAACCACCAATAAAAAAGCGAACTGTTCAAAGTCGCCACGACTGCCTTCGCATCTAGCGCGGTTGCTAAATGCAGAGATTTAACGCTTGTTGAGATGCTTTCACCCTTTCGTTCGTTCCAAAAGTAGGGAACGAAGTCCATTACCCGAATCCAATAACGTGGCGCACTATGGAAATATATTGGGCTGGCATCTCGTCTCGTGGTGAGGTGTTGACTTAAGCTGAGAATCTCATCAATTTTTTCCCAGACGTTTTTTGCCACCTCACAGTGGATTTTGGGGAGCGAATTTTGAAACCACGTAACATCGGCATATTCCACAACTTCGAAGAGGTAGGCGCGGAATTTTTCGTTCCATCGACGATAGAAAGAGGCGTATATTGGATTGGCGTAAGACCCCCCGCCTGTAGGCCCTCTATGACCTTCTGCTTCGGAAGGCGTATAGCCCACCTCAGAAGGCTTCAAACGCCTTTGAACGATATAAATTGCCAAACGTTGTTCTGCGCCGACAAAGAGTTTTGCCGGACGAATCGCGTATGTTTGAACCCATCCTTGTCTAGAGGAATAGAATAGATTCTGGAGAGGGACCATTCTATCGGTGCTGTAAGCCGTGTTCGGGATAATCATCGATTTCCAACCGTTCGGTTGTAGAAGCCGAAAACTTCTCTCAACCACAAACGCATAGAGATTGCCGCAACTCTCTGTTTCATACCCGCGAATCGCGTAATCCTTCCTCACCTTGCTATATTCCACATACGGCGGATTGCCGATAATCACGTCAAACCCACCCGCTTTCAGGATACCGTAAAACGCGATGAACCAGTGGAACGGCTGATGCGATGAAAGCCACTGCCGATAGTCGTTATCTTTCGTCGGATCCACCCCATAGTCTCCCGCAAGGTAGCCGTTCAGTTCATCGGCTAACGCTGCCAGTTTCTCTCGCAACGCCTGTTTGTCGTCCAGCGTTACATCGCCGCCCAGTTCTGTCTGTTGCTGACGAAACAGGGAAAAGAGCGCGTCAACGTCCTCGGCGCGTTCGCGGATGCGCGCCATCGTATCGTCAAAATCGAACTGTCCGGTGACAGCGTTTTCTACCTCTTCGTAGGTAGCGTAGCCGACGAGGGTGTTGCCTGCCTGCACGTTGAAGTCAATGTCCGGCAGCGGTTCGATCTGGTTTACGTCATCGAGTTGTGCTACCATTTTGAGGAAGAGTCGCAGCTTGCAAATCTCGACGGCTTCGTCCATAATATCTACGCCGTAAAGGTTGTTGATAATGATGGATTTGAGGATGAAATAGCGGCGGCTCGGGTGTTGCGCGGTGCGTGCGAGGATGTCGCGGAAGTCGGTGTAGCGCGCGTGGGACGGCGAATTCGAGACCGGGAGGTCTCTCCTACTCTGTAGTTCAGGATCGCCTGATCCTGACCCGTTCGGGATGTCGGTTTTCATCGAGACCGGGAGGTCTCTCCTACTGGAAGCATCTGCCTCATCAACGAACGCTTGCATCCGTTCAAGGCACGCATCGTAGAGGGGCTCTAAGATATTTAAGGCGGCGAAGAGGAACGCGCCGGAACCACACGTCGGATCGAGGACGGTGACCTGCGTGATGGCATGCCAAAACGCGCGGAGCAGGTCTGGCCCTTCGCATGTCTCAATCACATCTTGCGCGAATTGACGGATGTTGAGATTCTCCGTGATAAGCGCGTTGATGTCGGTTATCTCGCCAGTTTCCAATTTGGCATGCACGCGTTTGTAACGCTGCCGCCGCGCGATGACTTCACGCCAAATCTCTGTGGGCAGTGCATACGGATCCGGCGCAAGGGTATTCCATGCGGCGCGCTGGGAGACATCGTCGATGCCGACAGCAACCTTCGGGGGTAAGGGGTGTTCGATGCCCTTTTTGACAGCATCGTAGATATACCGGGCTGGGGCAATTCGGAGCAGCCGCCAGACACTGGCATCGCCTTCAAAAGCAACGCGGCATCCCTTGCGCGCCGCATCGAAAAGAAACGGGATAATCGTGTTCTGGCTGATATATTCGGTGATGTCCTCCTGCGTGTAATAGGCACCCATCTGCTTCTGATTGATGTATTTCTCGAAGATATAGCCGAGGACATCGGGGTTGATTTCGGTGTCGTTGTGCAGCGGCCGTTCGTCAAGATGCCACTGATACTGCTCAAAGAACGTGAAGAGTTGCTCGAACGCCTTATCGGGGATGTCAATGTCTTCGCCGTGCTGTTGCTCGATATGATGCAGCTGGAAGATGCCGCCGTTGAGATAGGGCACATTTCCGAGCATCCGGTTTGTCGCATCGGAACGTTCGGTTTTCGGTTTCGCGAAACCCTCAAAGAAGAGGGGACGGAGGAAGGTTTTGTAGAACTTGTCTGCGCCTTCCGTTTGACTTCGGTTGAGGTTCGTGCGGAGATAGTCGGTATCGCCGTTAAGAAACCCCTTCTTCTGGATGAAGTAGATAAACATGAGGCGATTGAGCATGACAGAGACATACCCGCGTTGCAGTTCCACATCGGGGATGCCTTTCAGGAATGTGATGAAAGCGTCGTGTTCCTTTTTGAAGCGTTCATAAAAACGTTTGGTGACAGGGGCTATGTCAAAGGCGGCGCGGACACGTCCGGTTACATCGGGTAACGTCAGGGCATCTTCCTCTTCAAGGCTGAAGGCGATGGTTTCAAGTTTTTGGAGGAGTGCGTTACCGGCTTGTTCGTGATGATAGCGGTGTTCTCGGCAAGCATCGGGTTTGCCGGGTTCGCGTCTGACCCACTGCCAGAGTTGGGTAGTTTTCGCCGCGTCGGTGTAGATGATAACGTGTTCGTGGACAGATTTGGCCACCTGCTGTTGAATAACGCGACGCGTGGCGTAGTTCGGCAGTGGCGCGTTTTGGGTTGCGGCACAGAGGAATACCACCATGCCGCGTTTTTCGGCGATAGCGGTGAGGGTGTAGTCGGTGTCACCTACCGGGACGGTGAGTGCCTCCGTATGATAGTCCCATCCGAGTTCCTCAGCGAAGAGTGATTCAAATTCGGATTCTTGGAGATAGTTGCGTGTCTGGTCGATCTTGTGTTGCATGGTTATCCTTTGGTGCAGCGCGATTCCGTTTAATGTCTCCGGTGGTTCTCGCAAGAGGTTTGACATCCATCGGTGAAAATGCTATACTTGAAAACAAACGCACGCCTTCACACGGCAGAATCAAACTATGCTTGCCATCATCCTGAAAGAACTCCGTTCCTATACCCTCTCCCGCAAATATCGACGGCTCCACTTCCTGACATTAGGTGCGCTCACGCTCTTGCTGTTTGTCGCCACGGTTGAATTCTACGCACAAAGCCGCACCGGTGCCGCCGTTGATGTCGGAAAACAGACCTATACCCTTTTCATCGTCGCCCTTTTCCTGACGCAATTTTTCGTCCCGCGGCATGCCGTTGAAGCACTACACAGCGAAGCGGCAGATGGCGCGCTGCTTCGGCTAACGCCGCTATGGCCTTGGCAAATTGTGGCAGGCAAATTAGGCGCGGTGGTTTTATGGGAATTGTGGCGCGTCTGGTTAACAATCCCTTTGCTGGCACTCTCCGGTTATATCGGTGGTTTTGCCGTAGCGCAATTGCTGAAATGCGGCGCGGTGCTATTCGTGAGTTGCATTCTATTCGCGCTGATTGGCATCAGTTTTGCTTGCTGGCATCCGCCTATTCGTGCGAAAAGTATCGGTTATGGAGTTGTCCTGCTGCTCACGTTTCTCCCGCTGATTCTTTTTCCACATACTGGGGCACTCCCTATTTTGGAAGCGATGAGTCCCCTTTGCGCGCTGTTGTCTATCCTCCGTTTAGAATCGGCGCAACTTTGGGTGTGGCACGTTGCGCTGAGTTGTGTGTTATCCGTGCTGCTCTTCTGTCTCGGCGCGATGCGTAATAGAAAATTAAGTGAGGGGGTTTCATAAATCGTTCAATGTCGCGGGGACGGGCCCTGCGCTATGGAGAAAAAAACGCCACCCTCACCGTAGGGCGAGGGCCTGTCCCTCGCCATCGTTCGATCGCCAGGCTCTGTAGGTCAGGATCGCCTGATCCTGACCCGTTTGTGATCAGGCGATCACAAAATACAGAAACGGAAACACATCTCGCGACGATGGAGATCGCGGGGGACAGGCCCCCGCGCTACGATAAAAAACGTCTCCCGCTTACCGTAGGGCGAGGGCCTGTCCCTCGCCATCGTTCATGCACCAGATCCCCTCTCCTTCTGTAGGTCAGGATCGCCTAATCCTGACCCGTTTGTGATCAGGCGATCACAAAATACAGAAACGGAAACACACATGGAGCTCGCGGGGGAAACCCGCTCGGATGCGCGTATGGCATCCGAGGGCCTCCGCGCTACGATGAAAAAACCGAATCGCTTGGCACCAGCATCGGCTTGAATTGACATCCTTCCACGAAAATTTCAAAGAAGTCCGGTGTCGTCTCCAATTCAATATGTTCAATGTTCTTGACGAACGTCTCAACGGCATCACGTTTTTCACGTGAAAGCAAAACCGCCTTTGCGCCGCTGATGGCCGCGTTCCCGATTTTGACAATCCGCTCCTCTGGGACAGGAGCCAAAAACCCGATGTCAATCGCGTCTCGTAGATTGACATAGTTGGCGAATCCGCCTGCCAAAAAGAGTTTCGCGATGTCCTGAGGCGCGCAGCCGTAGTGTCGGAGCACGATGAATTGGCCACAATAGTTCGCCGCCTTCGCCTGTGCCAAGTTGCTCGCATCTTCACGTGAGAAGGTGATGCCGTGCGCGGGTAAAAGGTTTAACTCACGCTGTTTCCGTTCCGCAAAAACGCCTTTCGGACTCATCTGTCCGTGCCTACGGAGCTCGGCAAGAAGCGAAATCAACCCGGAACCGCACAAGCCTTGTGGCGGATTTCCGTCAATTGTCTCATAAGTCAACGCGCCGTCGTGCCACTTCACGGATTCAATCGCGCCGGGGTAAGCCGGCATGCCGTATGTGATGCCGCCTCCCTCAAACGCCGGACCGGCGGGACAAGACGCGCATACCATCTTGCTTGAATTCCCGACGACAACTTCCGTGTTCGTGCCGACATCGACGAGCATCACAACTTCGTCTTGCGAGTTCATGTCAATTGCGACGAGATCAGCGGCGACATCGGCACCGACGTGACTCGCGATGAGCGGCAGGCTGTAAACCAATGCCTTTGGATTAGCACGAATGCCCAAACGCCGTGCTTTTTCGGTAAGCGAAGTCGTCGCGCGCACGCCGTCGCGATACTCATGCTCAATTACCGATTTATAGGGCTTTTGCCCGATGCTTTGGACATCTTTCTTGAAGAAAATGTCGCGCATCGTTGTGTTGCCAGCGACAACAATCTCATAAATCTCCTGCCGGACGAACTGATGGCGGCTGCACATCGCCATGATTTCGCTGTTGAGCGCGGCGATGAGCGAACGCCGTAACTCCCCCCGAAACTGCCCATCGTAGGAGATGCGGTTCATAATATCGCTGCCGCCGAAGCGTTGCGGGTTCTCAAACGAACTGACAGAGACCGTCTCGCCGTTCTCCAAATTGACAAGGTTTGCAACGACTGTCGTCGTGCCAATGTCAAGCGCGAGTCCGTAGAGATGTCCGCGGAACCGCTCAAGGGGTGCGTCATCGTAATAGACAACGCCGTCCCGGTGAGTTACCATCGGTTGCAAGTCGCCGCGCGTTCCAATGTCCGCGGCATCTGTCAAAATCCGCGGCCTGCGGCGCAACGGTGCAAAGGTGATGTCCGCGTCTGCATCCTGAACTACTGCTTGGCAGGCGAGCCGGAAGTCATCGCGTAAGAAAGATTCTTCTGCCTTGCGAGGCGTGAGTGCCTGCGCGCCTGTTTTTATTTCAACGATGCATTCGTGGCACTGGCCGGTGCGGAAGCAGGAAGTCGGGACTTGGACTGCTAAATCGTCGGCATAGTCAAAAATCGTTTTGCCGACGGTAAGGGGTTGCGTTTTCCCATCGCAGGTGATTTTCCCCTTCCCGTGACTTGTGTCAGGTGTTTCTATTGGTTCTATCTCCCATGCGTTCCGATAGTCCAGTTTATCATCGCCGGCGCACAGTAATCCTGTTCCTTCAGCGATTCTGCGTTGGTTGCGGCAGCCGAACTTCGCCGTGCAGTAGTCTTCACGATTTTTGTAGGGACACCGATACGTCGCTTGTTCATCGGCGTGGGTGACGAGTTCTTCAAAAATCTGCGTTATTTTATTTAGCCGTTTTTCATACTCGGTTTTGTTGTTCTTTTTTCCCATTATTTTTGATATCCTTGTAGGAGAGACCTCCTGGTCTTGATGTTTTTCCCGTAGGAGAGACCTCCTGGTCTCAACGTGTTTTGTTTCTGTTTTTATCGGGACAAGGATGTCCCTCCTACCTCTCTCGATGCATGCCCGTAGGAGAGACCTCCTGGTCTCGATGGCTCCCGGTAGGAGAGACCTCCTGGTCTCGATGCGTATTGTTGCTGTTTCTATCGGGACAAGGATGTCCCTCCTACCGGAAGGCATCGGGCGCACCTCTGTAGTTCGGGAGCGCCTGCTCCCGAACGGGTCAGGATCAGGCGATCCTGAACTACAGGGATGAGGCGGTCTGACAGCCAAACGCATGGCGAGGGACAGGCCCTCGCCCTACGGTGAACGGGGAAGATTTCTTAGGTGTTACCGTAGCGCGGGGGCCTGTCCCCCGCGATCTCTCGACCGCTGCGGAAAACGCCCGCAGCCCAGAGACCACGGATGTTTGCTGCTCAGACCGCAGCATGGCGAGGGAAACCCGCTCGCATGCGCGTGTGGCATGCGAGGGCCCTCGCCCTACGGTGAAAGCGGCAATCAAGCATGGCGAGGGACAGGCCCTCGCCCTACGTGAAGGGGCGGCGTTTTTTTCACCGTAGCGCGGGGCCCTCGGATGCCACACGTGCATCCGAGCGGGTTTCACCGCGACATTGAGCGAGTTATGAAACACCCTCAACTTATTAATATTCCTCATCTTCTTCCTCAAGAAACTGCTTGGCGAGTGCGACGCACGCGAGCGCGTCTTTACCGTAGCCATCGGAGCCCATATCGTCTGCGAACTCTTGTGTAACAGGCGCGCCGCCCACCATAATCTTCACGTCTTCACGCAGGTCTTCGTCAATAAACGCATCGATGGTTTTCCCCATGTTGGGCATCGTTGTCGTCAACAACGCCGACATGCCCAAGATAGGTGCCTCGTATTCCTCCACCGCCTCAATGAAGTCGTCTTCGGAGGTATCCACGCCTAAATCGTGGACGACGAACCCCGCGCCGCGCAGCATCATGATGCACAAGTTTTTGCCGATATCGTGCAGGTCACCTTTGACGGTGCCCATCACCACGGTGCCGATAGGTTTGATACCGGAATCGGAGAGGATCGGTTCGATGTGCGCCATGCCGGCTTTCATGGCACGTGCACACGCGAGGACTTCCGGCACGAAGATAAAATTCTCGCGGAACTTAATGCCGACGATGCCCATCCCCGCGATGAGCGCATCGTCCATGATTTCCAGAGCCTCGGTGCCGCTCTCAAGTGCCGCCGCTGTTAACTCATCAACGGTACCGTGGTCGCCGTCGATTAGCGCGGCGGAGATATCCTGCATTGCCGGGCGCGCTTGCGCGAACATCTCTGTGAACCGCGCGATTTCATCGGGACGTTCAAGGAACTCTTCAATTTCTTCACGGATGAATTCGTTTGCGATGTCGTTAATCGTTGCCACAGGTTTTCTATACCTCCTAACCGAGAGGATACCACAAATGCGGAAAAATCGCAAGTTTTTAAGGCAAGCGATAGGACGGTTTCGTTGTCCTATTTCTGTTCTATTGAGGCGGTTTCATAACTCCGTTTCGGTATTTATCCCCCCTTGGGGGGAGAGCGAATACCGATAGAAAAGCGAGGGGACGCGCATCGGGTCCACCTCTGTAGTTCGGGAGCGCCTGCTCCCGAACGGGTCAAGATCAGGCGATCTTGACCTACAGGGGTGATAAGGTCTGCTAGCCAAACGCATGGCGAGGGACAGGCCCTCGCCCTACGTGAAGGGGCAGCGTTTTTTTCACCGTAGCGCGGGGTCTGTCACCGCGACGTTGAGCGATTTATGAAACACCCTCAAATTATCTCAGACAGAAGCTGCTTTTCCCACCAAGCGACATACTCAGCATCGCTGATGTCTGGGGAGAGTCCGCGTTTTTCCATCCCCTGCTTGAAACTTGCATCCATGTGTTCGTCCCAGTAGGTAGTAACGTCCGCCGATTCTGGCGTTTCTCCCATATCGCCAGTTGCCTGCCTCCACTCATCCAATTGCAGGCTGAGCGACTTTTGCACAGACTCATAGCGTTCATCACCCGCGAGGTTGTTGACTTCATAAGGGTCAGCCTCAATGTCATAAAGTTCTTCGGCGGGCCGCGTCGGTTGCACGAATTGCTGCTGCGCGGGAGACAACGCACCCGTTTCCGCTAACATCTGCATCAACGTCCACGCCGGATACTGCTGTTTTTTGTAGCCGTTGAATTGCATGTAGGGACGCTCGGGGTGATAATTGCGGATGTATTTGTAGCGATGCGTGCGGATGCACCGAATCCTGTCATCCGTGCCATCGCACCGGTCGCGGGCTGCGTAAATAGCACCCCGGTCACTTGCCTTTGCGCCGAGGAAGATTTGTCCCTGCATAAAATCAGGAATATCAACTCCCGCCAAAGCTAACGTTGTCGGCGCGAAATCGACACCACTGACGAGAGTCTCGCTGACGCAGCCAGCCTCAATCTGTCCGGGCCATCGGATAATTAACGGGATGCGGATGCCCCCATCGTAAAGGAATTGCTTGCAACGGGGGTGCGCGCGCCCATGGTCACTCATGAAAAAAATGAGGGTGTTGTCCGAGAGCCCTTCGTCATCTAACCGTTGGAGGATCTGTCCGACCTTTCTGTCCAGAATCTGGATGCTTTCAAGGTAGAGTGCCCAATCCTTACGGGTAAGCGGATGGTCTGGGTAGTAAGGCGGCAATGCCACGTCATCCGGGGAGATGGGGTGCCCCGGGTCTGGTTTAAAGACGCGATGTGTGTCGGGGATGTTAATCTGCGCGTAAAACGGCTGTCCTTCGGCGCGTTCGCTCCAATCCACGCCATCAAACGGATTTTCGCGTTGGAAGTTGAAATCGGTTTTCCCGGGGCGGTTGTAGGGCGGTCCCGGGCTCTTGCACGTGAAATACCCGGCTTCTCGGAAGCAATCGGTAATAAGTTTCATATCGGCGCGCAGCGGTTTATCGCGATTGCTCCGATGGTTATGCGCGTCAAAATGCGTCTGATATGTCCCGGTGATGAGCGCGGAGCGGCTCGGCGAGCAGACCGGGGAGGTGACGAAAGCGTTGGTATAACGAGTGCCTTCGGCGGCGAGCCGGTCGATGTTCGGTGTTTGAACGGCGGGTGTGCCGTAACAGCCGAGGTCTGGCGATAGGTCTTCGCCGTAAATCCAGAGGATGTTGGGTTGTTTGGTTTGCATGTTTTCTCCTGATACATGGCGGGGGACAGGCCCCCGCCCTACGAATAGACGGCATGGTGAGGCGTAGGAGAGACCTCCCGGTCTTGATTGCTCCCCGTAGGAGAGACCTCCTGGTCTCGATGCCCTATTTGCGATCAGGCGATCGCAAACTACAGACAGGGGAAGGCCCGGCGCCCGGTAGGAGAGACCTCCTGGTCTCGATGCACATGGCGGGGGACAGGCCCCCGCCCTACGAATAGGCGGCATGCAAGGCATGGCGGGGGACAGGCCCCCGCCCTACGGT
This sequence comes from Candidatus Poribacteria bacterium, assembly GCA_965242965.1. Taxonomy (GTDB): domain Bacteria; phylum Poribacteria; class WGA-4E; order WGA-4E; family WGA-3G; genus AGPOR5. Next base: position 2,567,457 of record OZ251518.1, read on the forward strand.
AATAAGGTGCCTACAAGGGGCCTACGCCGATGCGCCGTTGACATTACCGACAACATACCGTTCGCGGAAGAGCGTCCGCCGCAGCGGCGGCATCGTTTTCAACAATTCAGGATGCGGCCTGTAATCCTTCGCGAAACCGCTGTCCACGGGGCTATAGAGATTGAAAATCGCTATCCTGTCGTTTTCAGTATTCGTCCACGTCGTCGCGCTGTGCGTGAGTGCCTCCGTAAAGAAAAGCAGTGAACCGCCCGGGCATCCGTAGGTGCTCCAGATATCTGACTCTGGGTTTTGGATGTCCGTAGGTGCCGTGTAAACCGCCTTATGACTGCCAGTCACGAGCAGGGTGCCGCCTTGTCCTTTTTTCACCTCGGTCAATTCCCACACGACGCGGGTATGTGGGCTATGTCCCTTGCCGGGGAAGGCGTTGTAGTAGTGCACGTCGCCGGGGAAGCGGAGCAGTCCGTTGCCGTTGTGTGGCCCGAAGTTTCCCATGCCGGGGGTGCGATAAAAGAGATTCGTGCTTTCAAGCGAAAAGCCGTAGCATTCGCGGCTTGTCACGGCGGGGTGCGCCGTGAATTCGTTGAGGAGCGAGACGACAAGCGGATGATCGACCAGGGTTTGAAGCGGTCCGCCGAGAGTGCTTCGTTCGTGTTCGGGGATAGATTCCGGTTCATGGTGTAGGCGCGCGGCGAAATCGCGCATCTCCTTCAATTCGCTACCGGTGAAGACCTCGGGCACGAGAAACCAGCCGTGCGTATCAAAGGCATATCGCTGCGCCGGGGTTAACTCAGGCACGGCGAGTCCATCGGCGTTGTGCGTTGGCAATTGGCATGCTTCCGCGGGTAAGTGAAGGCTGTTAGTTTGCAATTTTTCCATTAGAGGTTATCTCCTCGTGCAAACGCACGCTCGGTAGACGCTGTTTGCAACCGCGTCTATCGGCATTTATGGATTTTGGCATGCAGTGCGCTAAATTTCCGCGGGATAGGCGGAGGTGCGCTGTCCAAAATCGCCGTTGATAACGTTTCCACCGGCGTAGGTTTCGCGAAAAAGCGTCTGCCGTTTCGGCGGCATCGCCGCCAAAAGCGATGGATGCGGCAGCCAGTTGGACCAGCGGCTTGCAACGGTGTTATACAAATTAGCGATGCAGACTCGCTCAGCATCGGTGTTAGCATGTCCACGCGCAATCGTCATTGATATTGATTCGGTGAAGAGGATGAGCGAACCGGCGGGACAGGCGTAGGTATCCCACAACGATGCATTCATATCCTGCATCGCCTCTGGCATAGGATACGCGGCTTTATGACTGCCGGCGATGAACCGAACGTCATTGGTTTCGGCTGTAACTTCGGTGAGTTCCCAGCGGGCGCGCGTCAACCCACTCCAGCCGCGTCCCGGCACGCATCGGTAGAGATGCGAATCGCCCGGCAACCGGAACAGCCCGTTTCCTGCCTGCGGGGTTACTTGCTGTTCGCCCGTGCCGAAAATCAGTGCTGTTTCCTCAAGTCGAAACCCGTAGCACTCTTCGCTTGCAACCGGTGGGTAAGCCAAAAATTCGTTCAGAAGCCCCACAACTGCGGGATGGTCTGCCAGTTTTTGCACCGGTCCGCCGAGCGTGCATCGTTCGGGTTCTGGGATGCTATTGGGTTCGGCGTGCAGGCGTTCGCAAAATTCGCGCATCGCCGCCACCTCCGCATCTGATAAGACGCTCGGCACCAGAAGCCAACCGTTCCTGTCAAAGTCGTATTTTTGCTTCTGTGTAGGGATAACCACCGGCAATCCATCGGCGTTAGTGCGGGTTAGTTGTTCCGGTTCAACGTCAACTGCACTGCCGAGATTTTTGTTGACAACAAAGGGTTTCGTCGTCGTAAGTTCTCTGTAAGCCATCAGCATGCGTCCTCCGTGCTAATATTCGCGTAGGAGAGAGTTTAGCATAGGATAGAAAATTTGTCAACGGGATATTGCTGCTTATGGCGAGGGTGTTTCATAACTCCGTTTCGGTAGTTATCCGCCTTGGGGGACGGGCGAATACCGGAAGGCATTGGGCCCACCGCTGTAGTTCGGGATCGCCAGATCCCGAACGGGTCAGGATCAGGCGATCCTGACCTACAGGGGGGATGCAGTCTGACACCAGAACGCATGGCGAGGGACAGGCCCTCGCCCTACGTGAAGGGGAGGCATTTTTTCACCGGAGCGCGGGGCCTATCACCGCGACGTTGAGCGATTTATGAAACACCCTCACTTATGGCCAGGGGAAAAAGGGTGCCGGCACATTTGCTCCCCAACTGACGAGACACCAGATTACCGCCATGCTAAATTCTCCGAAGACCATCCCCAAGAAAAACGGGCGAAACCGCTGATACTGTCGAATCCCGCTATAACGCAGGAGCGGCGTTTTAATGCCCCACGCAATGAAGACAGGAAACCAAAAGACGATGAGCGTCCACGAAGCGGATAATGCATAGCCGAGTGGATGCAGAGGCCACCACCAATATAACATCCGCATCACGACTAAGCCTGTCGTTACCAAGGCACCGATGCCGAAGAAGATGCCGCCCGTTGCACGATAGTCTGATGCCAATCCCTCCATCGCCGCTACATTGTCCTGAAAAGCCCAAAGCGGATTTCCACGATACGTATAACTATACATGTAGTTTGCGCCGTGCGTATAAGGCAGCCATAAGTGAAGGGCGGCCGCGCAGAAAAACGCCAGCGCGCAGCCTATCGCTAGAACGCCTAACAGCGAACGGTAAGAAAGTCCAACGCCGTCGCTAATTTTTAGACTGTCAAGAAAACCGGTGAGGATTAGTCCGCGCTGATCTCGGGTGAAAATTGCATCGAGGAAGGCGAGTGTCGTGAGGCTTGGCGCGCCTAACGCCGCTTTGCTGGCGATGAGTTGATAGATATCGATGGGCCGGAAGGAGGTTTCTGTCATGAGTAAACCGCCTTCTGCGGTGCTGCGCGCCATCACCACGGCGATGATGCAAACGTAAACCAGCATCTCAAATGCCGCGAATCCGAGGTTGAGCCCGGCGAGAGAAGTCCAGCCTATCGCGAGGAGTAGGGAGCCGATGAACCCCCAAACGGCGGTGCGGTAAGGCAGTATTTCGTCGGCATCCTGCAAGATGCCTGAACGGAAAGTAAAGGCATGGCGAAACACCCGGCGGAAGTGCGGAAAACCGACATAGATAAACGAGATTATCAGCACAACATAGGCCCCGGCGATTTGGTAACCGATATAAAGCCGTGTGGGATAGAGGGGCATGCCGCTCACGCGTAAACCGAACATCGCGGCGGCGACATCTTGGAGCCGCGTGAGGAGAAAAAAGAACCACAGGCTGAACAACAGTTGCGTCGGCAGGAGGTAGAAGAACCCGATTGCGGCGAAGGAGAGAAAAATCGGCGTGTAGCCAATGGCGTTAAACGGCTTTTCCGTGACATATTGGTTGAGTAGATAACGTAGGGATACGTTTGGCACTTGCGGCCAGATTTCGTGAAGTCCGTTTAAGGTGAAGATGAGCGCGGGCACTGCGAACCCGAGCCACATGAGACGGTTCCGAAAGAAGCCGCGTCTTTCATAGACGAATTCGAGAGGTAGGGAGACGAGCGGAAATGTCAATTTCTCGTTTTCTATCCACTGTTTCCGCAGTATCGTCGCGAGGCAGAAGAACGCCGTAAAGAGGAAGAATACCAGCACGCCCCAAGCGCACAGCGGTTTTATCCAGAGCCCCCAGGGGATTGCATCGCCGGCATCAAGGCCTTCATAGAAACTGACAGCGACAGGTGCTTGCCCTTTTTGTTCCGGTGAAAACGGCACGAGCCACGGCTTGATGTGCGGAAAGAAGAGCGTATCCCAACTGTTCGTCTCTGTGGAAAAGTAGTTGACTGCGATGAGTGCCGGTATCAGTTTCTCCATCACGCCGCGCGACGTAATCATTGAGGCGACGAGCATCATGCAGTAGACGCACATCAATTCGCGCGGCGACAAACCGAACCGATGGCTTACTTTTTGAAGCAACCGATTCCCGAGCACCAGAAAAAAGAAGAGCCCGATAACGGCAGGCGGTAACTGCAAAAAACCGATTTGGATATAGGTAATCACCAATTCGGCATAAGAGACGATGAAGCAGATGGCAATAATGCAACAGATGCCGAGGGGAAGGAAACGCCATGATAGGCGATTATCGTGTGTAGGAAGCAATATTGACTATCCTCTGTCCGACTTTTGATAACGTTGAGGTGCTGTTTAAAACAGCGCATACCGGGTTTTCGTTCGGTGCAAGCTCAACAAGTGTAGCACGAATGCGAAAATCTGTCAAATGGCGCGGAAAATTCACAAAAAACGAAAAATGTCACTTTTTTTGTAACCTATTATCCAATCAAGACGTTATATTAGACAGACGGACCTTTTTTTCGGGAAAATGTCACTTTTTTTGTAACCGTTCCAAATTTAAAGCGTTTTAATGGGTAACACCGAATTTCTATCGCGAGAAAGAAAGGTAAGAAAGATGCGCAATCACACCCAAAATCCGCTTGTCGGGCTCCCTGCGCGGGCTTTACGTCTCTATAGCGCGTTGGAGGTATTCAGGGGCGCGTATGCTTCCCTGAACGAACCGATGTGGTTTCGTGCGCCAAGACGAGACGCGCGCCTCAAAGAAATTGGGTTCTCCAAGGCAGACATTGATACCGCGCTCAGCGAGCTCATCCAAGCGAATTTGTTGCAAATCCGCGAGCAGCAGCGCACGCGGTGGTATTGCCTGAAATAAGATGGCCCACAGCGAACTCTTCGCCAACCTCCCTCGCCTCGTTTTGGCATCGGCATCGCCGCGTCGCTCCGCACTCCTATCGCAAATCGGATTGACGTTTGAGGTATGTCCGAGTGATGTTGAGGAACCGTTGCTCAGCAGCCCGGCGGCGGAAGTCACACAAAAATTGGCACTGCTCAAGGCAGAGGCTGTCGCGCGCCAATACGCCGATGCGATAATCATCGGTGCCGATACACTCGTTTCGTTAGAGGGTGAACTTCTCGGTAAACCGACAGACGACGAGCACGCCAGAGAAATGCTGATGCGGCTCAGCAGCACACGCCACGAGGTAGTCACAGGGGTGGCATTAATCGTTGCCGATTCTTCTAGTAGACGCGGTTTGCAACAGCGCACAGTTTCGCGCGAAATCGTTTGGACAGAGACAACCAATGTCTACTTTCGCGAGGTGCGTAGCACAGAAATTGCCGCCTATATCGCGAGTGGCGAGGCATCGGATAAGGCGGGTGCATACGGGATTCAAGGACGCGGCGCCGCGTTCGTGAAACGCGTTGAAGGCTGCTATTTCAACGTCGTCGGATTGCCGCTTGCGAGTTTCGTTGAACAATTGTGGACGTTGAAAGACGCGCTACATCATTTCGCGCGATGATGTCGGGTGCCTTTCGGCGACAGGCAGCGGTTTTCAGCATTGAACGCCGGGTGAACAACAAAAAAGCGGCTTGACTTTCCGCACGTGATGTGATACACTCCCCCTCACACCTGCAACAAAACGGAGTCATCGACTGTGGAACACCGACACCCAAGAACCTTTGAAGCCCAACTATTGCATCGAGACCGGGAGGTCTCTCCTACGGAACCCCAACACCCAAGAACCTTTGAGACCCGGGGGCCCGTGCGTCCCGAGTTGAACTATGTTGTCCCGCGCACCGAGGCACTCGCCGATTTCATCCGCCGCGTCAAACTGGGGAGGTATATCGTCCTGTTCGCGCCGCGTCAGACAGGCAAAACAACGTTTTTCCGCACAGCCATGCGGACGCTCTCGGCAGCAGAGCCGGTTTACTTCCCCATCCAACTCAATTTTGAAAGGTATGCAAACTGGCCACTGGCGGCGTTTTACCGCGACTTCTACCAAAGCGTCCACAAACAAATTCAGTATGTGTGCCATGCCCGCGGCAGCGCGCCCCCTGAGGCACTCTCCCGGTTTTTGGAGAATCAATCGTTTAACGGAAACCCTCAGTTCACGCTGCACCACTTCTTTGAAGAATTGGGGCACTTGCTGGCAGGACAGCGGGTAGTGCTGAGTCTTGACGAGTTTGATGGCATCCCGCGCGATGCACTGCCGGGGTTCCTGCATACGCTGCGGGATATCTATCTGGCCAGGGAGTTCACGCCACCGTGTCCCTATAGCGTGAGCATCGTCGGTATCAAGAGTCTCACGCAGCTGAACTACGACAGGAGCATCTCGCCGTTCAACATCCAAGATGAGTTCCACTTGCTCAACTTCACCTTGGCGCAGGTGCAGGAACTCTTTGGACAGTATACGGCGGAAGTGGGGCAAGCCTTCGCGCCCGAAGTCATCAAGACGCTGCACCGGCAGACAGCGGGACAGCCCTTCCTTGTCAACCGGCTCGCGCAGCTGCTCACCGAGGCACCGGACATTCCGAAGAACGAGCCCATCGGGATGGAACACTTTCTCAAAGCACACCAGCACCTCTTGAGTGAACGGAACGTCCATCTCACACATCTCGCCACGAATGTCCGCCGCAACCCGCGTTTTCAACGCCGTCTGATGCAAATTCTGTCCAAAGATGACAGCATTGAATTCAACCTGTATGATGATGTCATCAATGAACTCGTCACTTACGGTGTCATTAAAAGCGGGCGCGGCGGCCGGTGCGACATCGCGAACCCTATCTATCTCTCTTGCATCTTGCAAGCCTTCAAACCGACGCTAAACGGCCTGGAGGAAGAATACTATCCGCAAGACACCGGGGACGGACCGGACGCATATCTCACCGATACCGGCGAGATTGACATGGCGGGCTGGCTCGCGAACTTCCGGGAGTTCATCGCCCGTGCCGGGTATCGCATCCTGCTGGTGCCACAGACACCGAAAGAATACGTCGGACAGTATCTGCTCTTTGCCTATCTAGACCAGGGTGTCCGACACATCGGGGGCGCGATGCATCTGGAAGTGCAAACCGGGCGCGGCCGGGCAGACCTGGTGATTTTCCACGGCGGCCGGAAATATATTGTCGAAACCAAAGTCTGGCAAGGCGAAAAATCGTATCAAGCCGGCAAGAAGCAACTCGCTGCCTACCTTCAATCGGAAGGCGCGACGGTAGGCGACTATGTTGTGTTTGATTATCGGCAAACGCCGGAGCCGCGCGTGGAAACCGAGCAACTTGATGGCGTGACGATTCGGTGTTCTGTGATTCCCGTGGTGCAAGAAAGGCCCTCCGCCAGTGTTCTGCGGTAGAAAGCCCCCCTCATCGTAGGGCGAGGGCCCCCGCGATACGGGAACATCGAGACCGGGAGGGCTCTCCTACACAGATATATGAAACACCCTCAGTTCACTAGCGAGAGTTCTTGGATATCCCCGATGCAGAACGCTAACATTTACACACCCACCGAAGGCTACGTTGACATTGTGAAGCCCGACGAAATGGGTAACCTACACCTCGGAATCCTTAACCTTCCAGCAAACACCACCTACTTCGCGCATTCGGAGGATACCGAAGTCGCGCTGATTGCACTAGGCGGCGACTGCACCTTGTTAGTAGGGCACAACGGCAACAAGGCGAACGGCATTTTAGGGGAGCGTCCAGACGTTTTTCACGGCGAGGCGTGTGTCGCGTTCATTCCGCATCACACTACTTACGAGGTGCTTGCAGGTGAAGCGGGGATTGAACTCGCCGTTTGCAGAACGCTGTCACATTCGGAAACGGCCGCGGTCATTTTAGGCGCGGGTGAAGCGGCGGACACAACAGACTGGCAACTCGCTATTACCGAAAATAGGATGCCAGCCCGGGGCGTTGGCGAAGCAATCTGTCTTATCCGTTATCCGCACGAAGCAAACACTACAGTGAAGCAGTTTCCGCGCAGCGGTTTTGAAGAAGAGAAAGCGGCGGATATGATGAATCATACCCGCCGTGAGCGCGCCTATACGTTGTGGATAACGCGTGTGGCGTAAAGCGTTACTCGCCCTCGATGAGCTCCCCGCCCTTTCTCAGAAAAGCGACGGCACTCCGCTGAATCTGCACCTTCACCTCCTGATTGTTCACTTCGCCCACGGATAGAACGATGATGTTCTTATCGTTGCTGAGGCCGAGGATTTTGCCGTGCAACCCGCCGTTGGTGACGATTTCATCGCCTTTGGACAGGTTCTCCAGCATGTTCTGGTGTTTTTTGCGTTTGGCTTGCTCCGGCCGCCAAAGCAAGAAATACATGATTGCCCCCATTGCGATAAAGGGCACAAGCAAACTTCCTATTTGTTCCATGAATATCTCCTTCTATTATTTCTGGCAGGCGTGGTTTGAAACCGCGCCTACCGGGTTCGTTTTTTCTAAAGAATCAGCATGGCATCGCCATAGCTGTAAAACCGGTAATTCTCTCGGAGTGCCTCCTGATATGCAGCGCGAATCAGTTCGACATCGGCGAAAGCACTCACTAGCATCAGCAAAGTCGATTTCGGTAGATGGAAGTTGGTAATCAACGCATCTACCACGTTGAATTGATGACCGGGATAGATAAAGAGTTCACTATCCCCGTGATAAGGGGTGACGGTGCCTGTCCTTCCAGCCGTTTCCAGCGCGCGCACCACCGTTGTGCCGACAGCGACGATTTTCTGCCCGGCTTCCCGTGCATCGCGAAGTTGCGCCGCCGCTGCTGCAGAGAGATGGATAGACTCGGCGTGCATCTCGTGGGTGGCAATATCTTCCACCTTCACTGGTTGAAAAGTCCCGATGCCGACGTGCAGCGTCAGCGCGGCGGTTTCTATCCCGTTTGCTCGCAATTTCTCCAGCAATCCCTGCGTGAAGTGTAAACCGGCAGTCGGCGCGGCAATTGCCCCCTCGGCTTCGGCGTAAACGCATTGATAACGCGTTACATCTTCCGCAGTCGGCGCGCGTTTGATATAGGGCGGCAGCGGCACCTGTCCGACTCGCGCCAAAACGTTTGCAAAATCACCCTTGTAGTAGAAACGGACGTGACAGCGTCCATCTGTCTGGACTTCAATCACCTTGGCGAGGAGTTCTCCATCGCCGAATGAAACCTGGGTGCCCACCTTGAGGTTGCGTTGCGGTTTCGCAAGCACATCCCAAGTAACGGAGTTACAAACCCCACCTACGGCCGCGGTTTTCAACGGCGCATCAGCGGGTGTTTCACGGACGAGCAGGAATTCAATTTTCCCCCCTGTCCCCAGTTTTTTTCCGATGAGCCGAGCCGGCATCACCTTCGTGTCGTTCAGCACGAGCATCGCGTGCGCCGGCAGGAATTCCCCAATCTGTGAAAACCGGGTGTGATGAAACGTGCGCGCGGCTCTGTCAATCACCATGAGCCGCGAACCGTCGCGCCGCTGACAGGGGAACTGCGCAATGCTGTTTGCCGGCAAATGATAATCAAAATCTGTGAGTTTCATCTTAATAGAAAAGCGATGCCTGCTTGCCGATAGGGTAGCCGAAGTATTCAAAGGCGGCATCTGTGGCGACGCGCCCCCCCGGTGTCAGCATCAACAACCCCTCTTTGATATAGTAAGGTTCGTAAACTTCGGAGACGGTGCGTTCGTCTTCACTGAGTGCGACAGCGAGTGCCTTCAGTCCCGCGCGCCCGTTGAATTTCTCAATAAGCGTTCGGAAGTAGGCGTAATCCTGTGCGTCTAACCCGCGTTCATCAATGCCGAAAAATTCGAGTGCTTCCTCCGCAACTTCCAACGTGAGCGTGCCATCGCCCTTCACTTCGGCGTAATCTCTCACGTTCGCCAGCAACTTATTGGCAATGCGCATTGTGCCTCGCGCCCGGCGGGCCAAGGCGTATTCCGCCTCTTCTGCTATCTCAATGTTGAGTTTCGCGCTGTTGATGCGAATCGCCTGCTGGATGTCCGCCGGTTCATAATAGTTGAGATGGATGCGGATACCAAACCTATCGCGAAACGGGCCGGCGAGCAGGCCCTCGCGCGTCGTCGCACCGACAAGCGTGAAATGCGCGATGGATATCTGCACGACATCCGAAGCAGGGCCTTGCCCAATCGCCAAATCAAGCTGGTAGTCTTCCATCGCCGGGTAAAGCGATTCTTGGACATACCCCTTCATGCGGTGGATCTCGTCAATGAACAGCACGTCGCCTTTTGTCAGGTTTGACAGCGTTGAAACCAGGTCAAGTTTTTCCATGACGGGCCCGATTGCCTGCTTAAAGTTACTCTCGATTTCATTGGAGATAATTTTCGCTAGCGTTGTCTTACCGAGCCCCGGTGGGCTGACAAGGAGCACATGTTCCAGCGCATCGCCGCGCCTTTTAGCGGCTTCGATGTGGATACGGAGCTGCTCCTTTGCCTTCTCCTGCCCGATAAATTCGCTCAGCGTTTCGGGCCGGAGGCTATATTCAAAGCCTTCGTCTTCAACGGTTAACTCTTGCATCCGAGAAGTCGCGGGTGTGTCGTGGTTCGCCATTCTTGCTTACCTGCTACGAATTAGTTCCGGATATAGCTGAGTGCCTGCTTCACCAAATTTTCGCGCTGTGCCGATTCACCGATAACCTTCTGTGCCTTTTCGACGGCTTGTTCAGCATCCAATTCCGATGCGCCCAGATTGACGAGGATTTTGACTACCTGTGTATCTACCGCACCGGCGCGACTCAGTTCTACCTCAGTCTCGAATTTCACCTTCCCAATCTGCTTTTTGAGTTTCATGATGATGAGCTGCGCGTTCTCTTTGCCCAACCGCGGCACCCGCATCAGCGTCGTTGTATCGCCTTGATGGACGGCGCGTTGGAATTGCGACGGTGTCAACTTAGCGACGATGTTTTGCGCCAGCGTCGGCCCCACACCTTTCACTTTCAGTGCCATTTCAAAGACTTTCAGTGCGTCTCGGGAAGTGAACCCGTAAAGGGTGATGTCATTTTCGCGGTTTTGGTAATAGTGCGTGTAAAAGGTCACCGGTTCGCCCACCGGCGGTAAATCGCCCCCGGTCTTCGGTGGAATATCCACGGCATACCCGATGCCTTGGACATCAACGACGACCTGTTTTGTGTCTTTGTGGGCGACAGTCCCTTTGACGTAAGCGATCATGTTTTGGTTATCCTTTGGCATGGCGAGGGACAAGTTTCCCGCGCCTTACGGTGAAGGGGCCTGTTTTTTCCCGTAGCGCGGGGGCCCTCGGATGCCATACGCGCATCCGAGAGGGTTTCCCCCGCGATCGCTGCATGGCGAGGGACAGGCCCTCGCATGTTTCATCGGTATCTCTCGCGCAGTTCAAGCACTTTATAGGAGCGCGCGTGGCAAATCGCGACAGCCAGTGCGTCAGCGGCGTGGTCTGGGCGTGGCACCTGCTTAAGGCGCAACCTCTCCTGCACCAGCCGTTGCATCTGGGTTTTCGGGGCTCGTCCGAAGCCGGTTATCGCTTGTTTGATCTGGGAAGGCGTATACGTTTCAACGTGACACTCGGCGTTCGCCGCTGCCAGTTTCACGATCCCCTTCACCTCACCGACTGCGAACGCGCTGCTGACATTTTTGTTGAAGAAGATATCCTCAAGGACGACGGCATCAACAGCGAATTCCGTAATGAGGCGCGCGACTTCATCGTGAATCTGTTTCAGACGCGTTTCAGACGAGGTCTGCGCGCTCGTCCGGATGTTTCCGTAATCGTGCGCGGTGACACGGTTCGCTTGCGATTCGACTACGCCGTATCCCGTATTCGCAATGCCCGGGTCGATACCAAGAATAATCAACGGTTTTGCGTCGCGATGCGCCAGTTAGGCGGCGGCCTCCAATAGGACATCGGGGATGTCAAAGTTAGCGTAGACCTTTTGCACGTCTTCAAGTTCATCGAGAGCCACCATGAGCCGGAGCATCCGTTCCGCTTCTTTACCGTCGAGTTTCACGGTATTCTGCGGAATCATGCTGATTTCAGCGAGTTGGATGTCTGCGTCTGTCTCCTGAATGGCGGTTAAGACGTTGTCGAACCTGTCAAAAGGTGTGATGATTTCAGTGCCTGTTTCGGCGGGTGCGATGTCATCTGCGCCTGCGTCCGCAGCAATCATGAAGAGTTCGTCCTCATCGATGCTATCCGGGTTGACGACGATGAGCCCGCATTTGTCAAACCCCCATGCGACGCTGCCGCGTTCGCCCATCCGTCCTTCATGTTTGCCGAGGGCGTGCCGGATTGCGGCGACTGCGCGATTGCGGTTGTCTGTCAACACCTCAATCATGAGCGCGACACCCCCGGGACCGTATCCTTCGTAGAGGATTTCTTCATATTGAACGCCGGCGAGCTCGCCGGTGCCGCGGAGGATTGCCTTCTCAATATTGTCGTTCGGCACGTTGCTGGATTTCGCCGCTGCGATAGCGGTGCGGAGGCGGGGATTCATGCTCACATCGCCGCCGCCGATGCGCGCCGCCGCGGTAATCTCCTTCACCAATTTTGAGAAGAGTTTTCCGCGCCGAGAATCGTTCGCCGCTTTCTTATGTTTAATTGTAGACCATTTTGAGTGTCCTGACATAATATGTTCCTTCCTGAATTATGGGTTTCAAGCGCGACTGGGAATCGCGGCTTTAAAATAGTATAGCATAATTAAGAAAAAAATGCACAAAAAAATGCAACGAAAATTTCCCTCGTAAAAATTAGCATCGGCAGTATCCTAGATTCTGCCGTTTTCCTCAAGCATCGTGACGGTTTGGGTTGCCGCCTTCCTTGCGGCTTCATTCGCGATGCGCTCACTTTCCGCGCGTGCAGTCTGGGCTGCGACGCGTTTGCTTTCTTTAGTTGCGCGTTTTGCTACTTCGTGTGCGGCTTCGTGTGCGGCTTCGCTGGCGATGCGCTCGCTTTCGCGCGTCGCTTGCGCGGCGATTTCACTCGCAACTTGCTTGGCTACCTCACTCGCGGCTTGCACAGCGACTTCACGTGCGATGCGTTCGTTTTCCTTCATCGCTTCATGGACGACGTGCTCAACTTTATTCGTGGTCTGCACGGCAATTTCAGAAGCAATCTCTTTTGCGACTTCGCGTGCGGCTTCGCGGGCGATGCGCTCGTGTTTCGACATCGCCGCGTCAACACTGCGCCGGTTCTCAGCGGTTGCCTCGCTGACGATGCGTTCAGTCTCCTTTGTCATCTGCGCGGCGATTTCGCTCGCAACCTGTTTCGCGACTTCACGTGCGGCTTCGCGTGCAATCCGCTCGTGTTTCTCTAGTGATTCGTCTAGAGCGCGTTGATTTTCGGCTGCCGCCTCTTCCGAAATACGCTCGCTTTCGGCGATTGTTGCGTTGAGCCTCCGCTCCTGTTTTTCCATCGCTTTGTCGACAATTTCCCGAACTTCCACGAGCAGTTCGCGTCGAAATAAATCCGCCTCCTGCCGCCATAAAGTTACCTGTTCGGATAGCGTGTCGAATTTATCGGATAGGTTATGATATGAGTTGTCATGTTTTTCAGCCATGTTCCGCTGAGCGTTCTCAATCCGTGTCAAGCGATTCGCCGACTCGTCATCGTGCTTCTTGCGGCTCCACAGCCAGACGATGAGCACTCCAATCCCAGTCGCAATCAGCGACGCGATAACCGGGATTATCAGATTAGTAATTATCGGGTTAGAAAGCATACTCACTTCTCCTTTGCAATTGAACTTAACTGAGGGTGTTTCATATCTCGATGCCTTCCCGGTAGGAGAGACCTCCCGGCCTCGATGCAATACCGTAGGCGCGCCCTCCTGGTCTCGATGTTCCCGTAGCGCGGGGGCCTGTCCCCCGCGATCGTTGGAGTGCGCGTGCATGAACGATGGCGAGGGACAGGCCCTCGCCCTACGGTGAGGGAGTGGCGTTTTTTTCATCGTAGGGCGGGGCCCTCGGATGCCATACGCGCATGCGAGCGGATTTCCCCCGCGAGCTCCATCGTCCCGATGTGTGTTTCCCCATCTGTAGTTTGTGATCGCCTGATCACAAACAGGTCAGGATCAGGCGATCCTGACCTACAGGGGTGAGGAGATCTGGTAGCAAAACGCTGGCGAGGGCCTGTCCCTCGCCCTACGATGAAGGAAGGCTTTCTGCCGCGGCCCCGGGAGGCGCGCCGCCCTATTGCATCGAGACCAGGAGGTCTCTCCTACGGGGACTTATGAAACACTCTCACTTAACAGAAGTATAACATGAAAAGTCGCCGATGTCAAGTCAAAAAGTTTTTGTTGACGAAACCTCTTGACATGTGGTAAAATAGTGACATTGAACGTCTGAGGAGTCTTTTTGTTTGAGAATTCGCGCTAGATGCTCCGGGTAGACATACCTACCGGGAAAGAATGCGCGCGTCCTAACCCTGGTGAGTGAAATGCTATGTTACCTTTTGTCCTGAAATTCGCAGATAGTCAGGTGGAAAATATTCAGTTGATGAACGCCGAGAGCCAAATAGCGCAGGAAGCGGCGCGGTTCCGCCGCACATTGAGGTTGATGTCCAGATCCCGCTCTATTCGCGCGAGATTAACGGTGCGCAGACAGCGCAGCAGATCTTGCGAGAAGCCATTGAAAGCGCGTATCAGGAATTCATTGGCTTCCTCCGCACCGTTGCGCATCCTGTGCAATTTCTGCCGTTCGGCTTGCTGCAGCAATTTTCTACCCGCAACTACTGTTTGATTCTGTCTCCGGCGCGCGCGCGCGAACTGTTTGAAATCTGCCAGATGCAACCTGATGCGAGGCACACCGTCCTGCAATATGGCGGCTATGAACTTACCATCATCGCCAGACAGCAGCTAGGTGACACAATCGGCTTTTTGGTAGAACCGAAGAAACACGCGCTCTTTATCCATCAGGAGCGCGAGGAAGGCACGATTCGCTTCTATCGCAGCAGTTTCATGCATCTGACGCGGGCGGCACCGCCGGCGTTCAGTCTGGATGCGCGCGAAATTATCCAGAACGTCCGACTGGAACTCGTCGGACAGACTGAGCGCGCGATGCCGATAGAGCAGCTGCTCATGTTCCCTCCGGGTGCTGAAGAGGTGTCTGAAGCACGTATTACCGCTTGTCCGGAGTGTGGTGGGCGCGTCAAACCTCTCGGCAGAGAGGGGCATTTCTGTTTATACTGCGACTGGGATGATTTGCCGGTGAATTTCCCGAAGGGGACGGTGCATAAACGGCTTTCTGCTTTAGATGGGTGAAGCCGCTCCCGTGAAAAAAAACGCTTTCCCTTCACGTAGGGCGAGGGCCCTCGCATGCCACACGCGCATGCGAGAGGGTTTCCCTCGCCAGCGTTTTGGTGCAAACCGCATCATCTTTATAGTTCAGGATCGCCTGATCCTGACCCGTTCGGGAGCGGGTGCTCCCGAACTACAGAGGTGGGCCCGATGCGCGGCCCCCTCGCTTTTCTATCGGTAGTCGCTAGCCCCCAAGGGCGGATAAATACCGAAACGGAGATATGAAACACCCTCAATTAAGAATAAAGCCGCTCCTTGACGTAGAAGACGAGTGCGGTATTCCCCACTGCCAGCACCGCGCCGACAACCGTCTGAAGCAGCGTGTGCCGTTGCCGGTAAACCCGTGCCCACGCAATGAACGGCACGAGTAGGAAGAGCCACCCACATTGCGAATCGACGAGGACGACAAGCACCGTAATGCATCCTGTTGCGACGCTGCTGTGGAAACTAATCTTCCACATCGGCGTAATCGCGGAGAAGACGATGCTATTCGCAATGTAGGCGACACCTGCCCAAATGATATGACGCTCGGCATCCAGCCAATACAGGATAACTGTCCCGACACTCATGCTTGCGAGTGTGAAGCAGAGCGGTGAGAGGCGTTCTTCCTTGCTATGCAGGTGCCAGTCGCTCACCTTTGAGAGCCGGAACAGAATCCCGATCCAGAGCATCGGTAGCACGGTAACGAATATCCCTAATATGGTTAGCCACAGCAGTGTGTCGCGCGAGGTAACGGCGTATTTTTCCACCACCACCACGGTTGTCGCAATCAGCACGAAAAAGGGACTGAAGACGAGGGAGATGCC
This sequence comes from Candidatus Poribacteria bacterium, assembly GCA_965242965.1. GTDB lineage: Bacteria > Poribacteria > WGA-4E > WGA-4E > WGA-3G > AGPOR5. The sequence goes on from OZ251518.1 coordinate 2,583,400, forward strand.
CCATGCCATCCGGTCGCGAAATCCTGATAGAATGCTATGCGTCATCAATCACTCGGCGTTTCCAACGTTTGTTCAAAGAAATCGACTAAGTCGGCACCGTGCGTGCCGGGGTTGACTTCCGTATCAATTTTCACAATCTTCCCGGTTTTGTCAATAATTACGGTTAACCGATTGACGCGGCCATCTGGTGCGTCCGTTGCGCCGTAAAGGAGCGCGAGATTGCGGTTCGTATCTAACAAAAGTGGGAAGTTGAGTTGATTCTCTTCCGAAAATTTCTGATGCGATTCGGCATCATTCAGCGTAATTCCGAACACCTGTGTATCGTGTGCGGCGAGACGACTCGACTCATCACGGAGCGAGCGAACTTGCATCGTTCAGCCACGTCCAAAATCGCGCGGATAAAACGCCAGTACGACGTTCTTTTTCCCTTGGAACGCGCTCAGTTGGTGCGTTTTTCCCTCGCCATCGGTTGCGATGAAATCGGGAGCCGGTTGCCCCACTTCAACTTTCGGTAACATTGTCTTCAATATCGCGGTGACATCTTCACCGTGCGTTTTGACATTGACTTTATCATCGATGGAACGGATGTAACCCGCTTTGTCAATGATAAAGGTAACCCGCTTTGACGCGTTAAACTCTGCCATGATACCGCTATAGACGCTGCTGACTTTCGCCGTCGGATCTGCCAGCAAGGGAAAGTTTAACTTCAGCGATTCCCGAAACCGCTGATGCGTTTCAATGGTATCAAGACTCACGCCGAAAACCACAGTGCCGGTCGCTTCTATCTCGCTCAAATTTTCCCGGAGCGAGTTAACTTGGGTTGTTCAGCCCCCGGTGAAATCTTTCGGGTAAAAGGCGAGAACGACGTTCTTTTTCCCCCAGAACTCGCTGAGCGTTCGCATCGTCCCGGTCTCATCTGCCAGCGTAAAATCGGGAGCTATCATCCCAACTTCCAGGGATGGCGATGGCTCCGTTGCCGCTAATGCCTCTGAATTTTTCACGTCATCCTCCGCGAAAACGGGGGGAGTCCAGAGTGCCGCGGCGAGCAGGATAGCACAACAAACGGCTAACAGCTGGAAACCCTTCCTCCAAAGTTTTTGAAACATTTCGGATACCTCAAAAAAATAGGTTAATTCTTGCAGTGCAAGACAAGTTTGGATTTTTACCACCATTATCTTAAAAAGAATTATACCATAAATCCGTGATATTGTCAAAACTTTTTTTAATTCCGGCATCTGAGAGCAGGATTTACAAGAGTATCACGATTCGCAAGAGAGGAGCAGGATTTACAAGATTTACAAGATTGGCAAGATGAGTCCGTAGCGCGGGGGCCTGTCCCCCGCGGTCGTTCACGTGTTCCAGTGACTGTAGTTCGGGAGCGCCCGCTCCCGAACGGGACATGGAGAGGAGAACCCTTTTCTGGCCCGTAGCGCGGGGGCCTGTCCCCCGCGAGCGTTCGACCTGCGCGAAAACCGCACGCCAGTCAAAGCCGTTTTCCCGACCGAGGCATGGCGAGGGACAGGCCCTCGCCCTACGGTAAACGGCACGCTTTTTTTAACCGTAGCGCGGGGGCCCTCGCCTGCCACACGCGCAGGCGAGCGGGTTTCCCCCGCGATCATACCCGTGAAAAACATCTCCTCAGAAGCTCTGCAGCGGTTTATCTCTGTAGGACAAGAGCACCTGCTCTGGATCCGTTCGGGAGCAGGCGCTCCCGAACTACAGATGTCGGCAGGTCGTGCGATCGCGGGGGACAGGCCCCCGCGATACGGGCCAGGACGAAAAAACGCGCGGGCGGCAACTTAATAGGCCACCGCCCGCGCAAGATATGAAACAATACGCGACATTACTCCCGCTGCTTGACTTCGCCAAACGTCGTCAACGAACGATTCGCCGGCGATACGGGACCCGGTAAGTAACGCGTCCGCAACACCTCCGGCCGACCACCTAACGAAACCTCCTCGATCTGGTAATAATACTCGACCCCAGGTTTCGCAGAGGTATCCGTGAACGTGTAAGTTTGACGTTCGCCTGTCGTGCCGGCACCGGCGATGAGAACAGGATTCAAAAGCGTGAAACCACTCTCGCGTTTCAGGCTGCGACGCAGATTGAAACCGGCATTGTCGACTTCAGACTCGGTTGTCCATGTGACCACAACGGGACCGGCATCGGTACGCGTGAGGGTGAAACTTGACAATTCCACGGGCAAGGCACCGCCTTGACGATACCCCGGTGTGCCGATGTCCTCGGCATGGCCGTAGTGCAACGATTCAACTTTGAATTTGTTGAAATGCGCCGCTAATGCCCAATTGGACTTCAACATCCCATCGCGTGCCACCGCGCCCTTATCGTAACGGCGGACGACCGAACTGCGCGCGCCATCCCGACGATTCGTGGGCCACACCCAGACCGGCGCGTCATCGGTGCGACGATTGTCATCGATGTTGCCTACCTCGTCTATCTTCGTGCCGTTTCTGTCGGACAACTTCAGATAGAATCCCTCGCCGCTCAAGAAGGTATCGCGCGCGGTTTTGATGCGCAGATTTTTCTCGTGCAATTCGAGGAGATTGTAGACGCGATCTGCAGGGAAGACCTCTGCCGAGGAAGCGCGGGCATCGCCTGCGACAATCAAGAGGGTCTGATTCGGTTGAATCACTTTCTCTTGCAGCGTCAACGTGACGATAGGTCTGCCGACCAAGTCTCCCGAATTCCGATTCTGGATCTCCAACTGCCACCGATTCAGATTCAACGCCTCGGTTTTGGATTTGTTATACAACTCGATCCACTGCGGCAGGGTGCCACCCTCAGAATCAAACATGATTTCGCTGATAGTCACCGCACCTTTCGGCGTAGATGCCTCCGTTTTGACAGCACCATTCGGATAGCCCGGCGTGCCGGCAGTGGCGGCAGACTTGGAGACCTGCCTGTCATAGCCGATACCGGTAAATGCAGCTTCCGCCCAGGCATCTCGATGATACCCAATGAGATCCGCCTTCGCGCGCTGCCAGACTTTGCCGGAACTCAGCGCGTCTTCGGTGGCATCGCCGGGAGCCTCAAGCACCTGCAGGGGCCAGACATGCGTATCATAATCGCCTGTCTCGTCACGGACAAATGCATCCGTATCACTGCCGCCGCCCCCGGCGACATCGATGAACGCCTCATCCAAACCCAGTTTCTCCTTTGCATTGCGGAGAATCAATAGGAATTTGCCATCATCGGGCAGTGAGAGCCCTGCATCCACTAAAGAGGCATGCGATAACCCCTTATTTTCTCCGCCTGCGAGTGGTGTTTTGTCCGAAGGCATGTTGGTAATGAGCAACAAACCGTTCGCCGGCACACTCACATCTGGGAAAACGATGAGGGACGTATCCTCTTTCTTGCCATCGGCGACAACAGATAACTCCCAGTCTTTCAGAGAGACATCTGAACCGCTGACATTGCGGAATTCTAGCCAGTCGTTTGTTGCATCACTGCCATTGCCGAGTTCGTTGAAGACGATGGGAGAACGCGGCACAGCCGATGCAACCGCCTTTGAGACAGTGTCATCCTGCGGAATGTAAACCACCGGGGTCACCGCCACATCAAACGTTCTCGTCGGCTCAGTGGACGAATCCGGGACAGGCGCAGGCTGACCTGCAGCCATCGCCGGATCAGCGGTACCACGACGCTCAAGTCCTGACGAAGACATCAACGTCGTCTCACGCGGAACAGCCAAACTGTTGATACTGGCGATATCCACGCTCACCGATGCTGCCGGCGGGTCGGTCGCTTGCAAAACATACGCAAACGGCACAATCGTTGAACCCGAACGCTCCTCGCCTTTCTGCCACACGGCATGCCGGGCATTCGCGGCCTCTCGCGCGCCGAGATAGATTGTCACATACGGCGGATCTTCGCCTTCATAAGTCAATCCGTCCTGCGCAAACGGCACCTCAACGGTGATCTCGCTACCCGCAAGATACGCACCGCCTTCGGGTTCAACAACCTTAATCTCATCCGCAACTACCTGCACCGTGTCTACCGGCACCGTGACAGTGTTCGATGCCAAATTGCCGAGCGGGTCAGAATAGTCGGCAAGCACCGTATCGGCGGGCACCTGGAACGTCATCTCCCCTTTAAAGCCGAGCGGGGGCACCACCGTCACCGGATACCGCAACCACGCATCCACCGCCTCGGGACGGTTCACCGTCACCGTGCTATCCCCAACATCTGCAGACAGCGCAGTTTGAAGTGCCGTGAACAGCTCTTCGTTCGCCAAATCATGAGACGCTGCGGTTTTCACATGCCCGGCTGCAGTGTAGTCCTCCTGGAACCGCAATGCCAACGTAAACGTCCCGGTTTGTGTCCCCGACGGCACGTCGACTATCTCTGTCATCGCGGCGACAGAGTCCTTCACTACCTCCGGATAGGCGATAGTGCCCTTGGCGGTAGTATCATACGTGGGCGGAAAGTAGTGAGGAAACTCTGTCCCCGGCTGCTTATAAAAACCCTCCGAGACAGTATAGTGCCGTACGCGACCACCTGATTCGGGTAGACCACCGAGGGCGAGGGTCGCCAACCCGTTATCAATCACTGGGAGGTAGTCAAGAAAACCGTCGCTGTTTCTGTCAAGGTCTGTCTTTTTGATTCGGTAATTCTGCCCGCCGCGTTTGTATACCCCACGTAACATAGGGTTACCCGCCTGCGCAGCCTCCGAAGCACTATAGGCCAACCTGTGGCTACGATACTCCGTATTCTTGGGGGCGGTGCTCTCTGGGTAGGGGATGTAACCATTGTCTCCTGCACCCTCTATAAACCCAGACACGTCCATAAACTCTGCCCATCGCTTCCCCAAGAGATCGGTATTAGCACCAAATGGCACGCCGAATCCAAACTCCCCAGAGTGTAGCCCTAGGATTTGATCGTATGTGTAACCGTAGGGGTAGTCTGTGAAGAACGCTAACTCAGCGTATTCGTAATTAGTACCGACAAGCGGACGGTATGGGACATTGAACGGGGCCACGGTATTGTCCTTCCTGGCCAACCACCCGCCCGGCAACAAGCCATTCAATGCATCTGCATTGGCCTTTGTCACCGTAAATTGGTAGACGATGGTATGGTAACCATCCACACCGGCATGCCCCCAATCCGTAGCGGTAGCCGCAGAGTCGGCATTGAAGTGGTTTACGCGGCCATCCTGTGTCATCCGTTCCAGTGGATAATTGGGATTCAGTCTCCCGACATCCTTAATGCCCACGGCTGCAATTATCGTCCCGCCGGAGGCATCCCGGAAGAAATTGCGCGCCCAGATAGTGCCTGAATCGGGCCCCTTTTGACCGGACTTGAACCATAATGGCAAATCATTCACCGTCCACGGGACGGTACGGCGACCGGAGACGGGATTGAGTGGGTGGCCATCCAAGAGTGGCGGAAGCTGTTTAGGCTTTAGAGGCGGCGCAACATTACTCGCCGGATCATCACCAGGCGTAGGATTTATGAATTCCGTTACCGTTTCATAGTACCGAAGTTTGACGTTGATGGCAATGGCGACGATATCCCCGGGGACTACCCACGTATTTTCCGAGTCGGTGACAAGCCCCGTGTTGCCGGGTTTGTTCGGATCTTCTAGTAGGCCGCCGCTCATCGGATCGCTGGTACCCCCACCGGGATCGATATTAACCCAGAAGTAGGTATCCGCCTCGCTTGCCAGTTGAGTTTCGCCATCAATGAGCTTCTGATAGTCCTTCCAGAAGGATGGGAACAGCCGCGCGCGCCTGCTTTCAAAACCGGGCGGCGTAACAACATAATTCGTGTCAGTGCCTTTGTTATTGTGAAAATAGGTACCGACCTGCAGCTCTGCCATCGGCGTTTTCTTCGGATTTTTATAGACCCGTATCCACTGAATCTCAAAATAATCCGGCGGGCAAGCTGTCAACCCGCCACCAAAGAAGGCATCAATACCCATAGTATGGCGGTTGGGGCCGCCGTGTGTCGAATTCGCCGGCAGGTTAAACGTTGTCGTATGCAAGGTATGGACTGGCAAGGGCTGGCCCTGCCAATCCGCAGTGATGCTATCACTGCCATCAGAAGCGACATCGCCTGCCGTGTATGTGTCGTGGCTCTCTCCCGGCGGTGCAAGCACCGTCAGCACACCGAATGTGAGCAGTAGGCAGCCTATCAAAACGGGATGGATGCGCGCGGCGGACCGCGGGTGTCCCCCGTCCTTCTGCGCCTTCCTGCTAAGAACTGCAGGATTTAACGGTTTGTGAAGGGGGGGGGGTCAATTGGATGGAACGCGTCACCGGCGGGCGCATGCGCGCGGAATCTTTGCAGCGGGTGCTGCAATAACGCGGTGACGGTAGGTTTCAGGCGGACAGCAATGCCCGCGAAAATGAGAGAGAATAGGATTCTCATTAGTTTTTTCTCCTCTAAATTGATATGAAAATTGATCGAAAATTAAACACTGTCTTAATTATACCATTTTTTCACGTTTTTGTCAAATTAAAAATTGCAAATAAAAAAATTGTAGTTCGGGATCGCCTGATCCCGAACGGGTCAAGGCAAGGCCGTCTCACCAACCGTAGCGCGGGGGACAGGCCCCCGCGATCGTTCGATCTGCGCGAAAAACGCACCGACCAAGGCTTTTCGTTCCGATCGCGGCATGGCGAGGGACAGGCCCTCGCCCTACGGTGAAACGGAGACAGCCTTGCAAACCGTAGCGCGGGGGCCTGTCCCCCGCGATCGCCCGATCTGCGCGAAAAACGCACGCAGACCCAGGCCGTTTCCCTTCCGATCGAGGCACGGCGAGGGACAGGCCCTCGCCCTACGGTGACGACACTATAATCTTGCTAATCTTGTGAAATCTTGGAAATCCTGCTCAATCTTGGAAATCCTGCTCAATCTTGAAAATCCTGCTCATCTCTTCCCGTTTTTCCCTTGACATCCACCCCAAAATCTGTTATCATAAATGATATGAACGCCGAACGCACCATCAACACCCTTTTAAATCAGATTCGGGATGAACTTCTCCCGCAGATTGCACGCGGACCGGAGATGCAGTCAGCTGAAAATCTACACCGATTTCGGAGCCGACTCCATAGTGTCCACTACGCCTGCATCCGCTCGCAGTTTCCACTCGCGCTGCGCACGCAAGTAGAAACGCTCCTCGCAACCAGTGCAGACCTGTGGAACCTCATCACCGAAAACGAGTTGACGCTAAAAAACCTGAAGGATTACACCCGCGTCCGCACGTTCTCCGCCGAAGCAGAGGGGCTCACCAACCTTGAGGAGCTCATCTCCGGTGAGGACAGCCTGCGCGATGTCATGGTTAACGGCATCGCTTTCATGCTGAATTGGAAGGCGAATTCCATCTGGGTAGATTCCGCGAAGCGCGCACGCACCGTCATGGCGAAAAATTATACGCTGGAAATTCAGGACAGGATTTGGCAGTTCATCAAAGAGAGCACGGCGCAAACCAACGAAATGGACATCGCGCAAGCGGAGCAGGTCCGTGAACGCGCCGAACGGTTCCTCGCTATAATTCACGCTAGCGATTTGCCTACGGAAGCACACGTCGGGCTGCTCATGCACATCTATGTGCTGTTGCTGCGGATGCAACTGGGGAGGCTCATTATTCAATTGGAAAATCTTCGGGATAACGGAAGCGGTTAATGTCGCCCCCCTGGTCCGTAGCATGGCGAGGGACAGGCCCACGCCCTACGGAAAAGACGAGCATAGCGAGGGACAGGCCCTCGCCCTACGAAAAGACGAGACGGTTCCATTGGCAAGAGCAGGTGCTCTTGCCCTATAGATTCAACGGATTTTTACGAAAAAGCAAAAATGGAGGAACGATGCAAGAAAATCAGAAAGAACTTTTTGAAGCACTAGCCAACGTCATTGCCACGCTGCGGAGCGAAAACGGGTGTCCCTGGGACCGCGCCCAAACACACGAGACGCTCAAACCTACTCTCATTGAGGAAACCTACGAGGTTGTGGAAGCCATCGATGCCGCAGTGCCAGCGAAACTGAAAGAGGAACTCGGAGATCTGCTCCTCAACGTCATGCTCCAAGCACAGATCGCGGCTGAGAGCCAGCATTTCACCATCGGGGATGTCATTCAAACCATCACCGAGAAACTCATCCGCCGGCACCCGCACGTCTTCGGCGACGTTGAGGCTGACGATACCGAGACTGTCTTCAAAAATTGGGAGGAGATCAAACGGCAAGAGCGCGGTTACGAAGATAGACACTCCGTGCTTGACGGCGTGCCAGACGCGCTTCCTAGTTTGCAAAGGGCGCAGAAACTTCAGCGACGCGCCACCGGTGTCGGGTTTGATTGGGCAGAACTCGCCGATGTCATCGCCAAAGTTGACGAAGAAATCGGCGAGGTGAAGGCGAGTCTCAAGGCGAACGAACCGGACGCAACCGAGATGGAACTCGGCGATCTGCTGTTCGCTGTCGTGAATCTCTGCCGATTTATGAACGTCCAAGCGGAAGAAGCGTTGCGGCAAGCGAACCGCAAATTCACAGCACGCTTCAAATGGATGGAAGCAGAAATCGAACGCCGCGGGAAATCCTTCGCAGACTATGATCTCGCAGGACTTGACGCAATCTGGGAAGCCGCTAAGCGGCATGTATAAGATGAAATACCTCAACTTCCCCGACTACAGCCAATTCTCGCAACTTTTTGAAGAGCTGGATCCGGCGGGACAGCCGCGCATAGAAATCGTCCACGGGGTCCGCGATGCAGGCAAACGCCTCGGTATCTTTTCGGGCTCGTTTAATCCGCTTACCGTGGCGCACACCGCCGTGGTAGAGGAGGCAGTCAAGCAATTTCAATTGGACGAACTGCTCCTGCTCCTCGCCAAAGCGAACGTGGATAAGGACATATTCGGTTTGCCGCTCGCTGCGCGGCTCGTCACCCTCAAACGATACGCGGAAAGCCGCCCGGACATTTCAGTCGGTGCTTCAAGCCACGGCAGATATATTGACAAAATCACGGCGTTAAGCGCGCTATATCCGCCGGAAACTGAATTCCATTTCATCGTCGGATATGACACCCTCATCCGCATATTCGATGCGAAATACTACACGGACTTCGATGCCGAATTGCAGGAACTCTTCGCTGCGTGTCGCTTCATCGCCGCGAATCGTGCCGAAGCGGACGCGGAGACGATAGATGCGTTCATGTCTCAACCGGCGACGCGCCCGTATGCACCTTTCGTTTCAAGCCTCGCGTTGCCGGTGGCGTATGCCGAGATTTCGTCAACGGAGATTCGTCAGCGGCTTGAACAAGGCGAGCCGATTACGCACCTGGTGCCGCCGGTTGTTGCTGCGCTGTTGGAGGCGGACTCCATTTGTAGTCAATGACAGGCTTCCCGATTTTTGGGCAGGTATAGATGCGCGCGTCCAAATGTTCGCAACTCAGGCACGACTTGCGGCCGTTCGTCGCCGTTTTCGCCTGAAAGAATTGGCATTTATCGGCGATTTCCTCCATCTGGGTGCGGTGTTCCGCGGCGAGGGGGCTCTCTTCAACCGGTTCCGCCCCCCTGTCAATGGCGCGCGTCGGTTCGCCATTCCGTTCCCAAATGCTGTTAATCACCTCTGCCAGAATCGCCCGATAGGTTTGCGCGCCGGCCGGTTCCGGCGAATAGAGCGTCACCTCGTTCGCGAGGCAGTATTTGGCGAGGCCCTTCAGTCGGCTCTGTTCGTCCTTTCGGTATTCAGCGCGGAGCTGCGCCTTGAAAGCGCGCTGAAATTCGTCCCACACGATTTGCTTCGCTTCCCACTTTTGCAGCAACTCCGCCGCGGGCGTGAGTTCCGGCAGATGCCGCAATCCTGCCACCGCCTCATGGCTGATGGCGAACCGGTTCTGTGTTTTGTCTTGTGCAAGATTTTCAAGCGTGTCCAAATATAACATCTGTCTGTTCTCCTCAATTCGGTGCAGTAACTCCTGATGAGGGTGGCGCGTTTTGAAAGCGCGCCACCCGGAGCCCGCGTCCATCCTTCTTAATTTATGACGTAAAAAATCGACAAAAAGTTACGTTTTTCGATACATGTCTCTATTTTAACACACTTCCCCCCGCGATTTCCAACTTTTTGTGTCTTATCCTACACAGTTTCCTGTGATTTTGCCGTTTTAACGTTGGCACGATTTTTGCTATTGTTTTATCAGGAAAACGTTCGCGTGGATAGTTCTCCCCACTGATTTGAAACCCGAACGGAGACTCATCGTTTATTTTATTAAGTTTACGGCAGAAGATGCAAATCTTCGGCACACAAAGCGGAAATCGGGGCTCGGCATGCATTATCGCCCCACAGCAAACTCAGCAAACTCTTTCAGGAGGCAACATGATGTTTAGCGGAATCGAATTTGTTATCGGCGGCTTAGGCGCGCTCATGGGTATCGGCGGCGGCTACTTGATGCTGAACGCCTTTTTCGCCGGCATCCAGCGGATTGCCAAACCCAGAACCGTCGAAGTCAAAAGCGTCAAGGAAAAAAGACTTGACAATTGACACCGTTTCGGGGATCATATTAAGGTAGGCACGATTCCACATCGCGCCTACCGGAGAAGCGCAGGAATGCCCTACGCCATCAACCATCACGACTTACACGCCTGGGATGTCACCCCTGCCGAAGCGCGGAACATCCAAAACGAACTTCGCGACAAGGTGATTCGGGAGGACCGGCATGACACGATTGATACCGTCGCCGGTGTGGACATCGGGCTGCGGAAGGACATGGCTCTCGCCGCCGTAGTCGTCCTCAGCTACCCCGAATTGCAGGTGACAGAACGCGTGGTAGTGGAGAGTCCTGTCCGTTTTCCTTACATACCAGGGTTGCTCTCGTTCCGGGAAATCCCGCCGCTGCTAGCGGCGTTTTCCCAATTGCAAACGGAGCCTTCCCTCGTGATGGTTGACGGACACGGTATTGCGCACCCAAGACGGTTCGGCATCGCAGCGCACTTAGGGCTGCTTTTGGATAAACCGACGATTGGGTGTGCAAAGTCCCGCCTCTGCGGCCGATACGCAGAGCCCAACACGGAACGCGGGGCTTATGAATATTTGTATGACGCGGACGAGGTAATCGGAGCCGTCGTCCGAACCCGGTCCAACGTGCGGCCTGTCTATGTGTCAATAGGACACCGCATCGCTTTGGATTCGGCAGTTACACTCTGTTTGACTTGTGGCAGTGGATACCGCCTGCCGGAGCCGACTCGGCAGGCCCACAACGCCGCAAGCGCATTTAAAAAGACAACGCGGCCTTGAAATGCGAATACGTTCGGCCGCCAGAAAGCAATGGACATATTCTCAAAACGCTTGAACCGGTTGCCGCCGTATATGTTCGGCAAACTCAAGCAGTTAACGCACGAACGCCGACAGCTGGGTATTGACATTATTGACTTGGGGATGGGCAATCCAAACCAACCCACGCCTCAGCCTATTATTGATAAACTCACCGAAGCCGCGCAGGAGCTCCGGCACCACCGCTACTCTGCCTCGCGCGGCATCTTCAATCTCCGACGCGAAGTCAGTTGGCATTATGAACGCCGGTTCGGTGTCAGCATCGACGCGGAGGAAGAAGCCATCGCCGTCATCGGAACGAAAGAGGGCCTTGGGCATCTCGCGCTCGCGCTCATCGACGAAGGCGATCTGGCGATGGTGCCGAACCCCACGTTCCCCATTCATACCTACAGCGTCGTCCTCGCCGGCGGAAGCGTCGTCAGCATCCCCTTAACCGAAGAAAATCATTTCGTCCCAACCCTCGCAGAGATTAGGCGCGATATCTGGCCACGCCCGAAAGTGCTTATCTTGAGCTTCCCGCACAACCCCACCGGTGCAGTCACAGACTTGGCGTTTTTTGAAGAAGTGGTAGACTTCGCCAAGCGGCAGGACATGATAGTCATCCACGACTTAGCGTATGCCGACATCGTTTTTGACGGCTACGAGGCTCCGAGTTTCCTGCAGGCGAAAGGCGCGAAGGATGTCGGCGTAGAATTCTTCTCGCTTTCCAAATCCTATAACATGGCGGGATGGCGGTGTGGGTTCGCCGTCGGCAATCGCGAGATTATCGAGGCACTCGCGCGCATCAAAGGCTACTACGATTACGGTATCTTCGCGCCTATCCAAGTCGCCTCAATTATGGCACTGCGCACGCCAGCGGATGTCGTTCAGGAAAACGCCGAAGTCTACCGGAAACGTCGCGATGTGCTAGTTGAAGGATTAAACCGCATCGGTTGGCAGGTAAAAACGCCGCGGGCATCGATGTTCGTCTGGGCCCCGATTCCGGAACCGTGGCGGCATCTGAGTTCGATGGAGTTCTCAATGAAGTTGCTCAACGAGGCGGAGGTGTGCGTCTCTCCTGGGGCCGGTTTTGGGCACAACGGGGAGGGATATGTCCGCATCGCTCTCGTAGAAAATGAAGACCGGATTCGGCAAGCGGTCCGGCAAATGCGGCGGGCACTGTTTGGTTAATTTCTAAACGTGCACGAAGAAAGTTTGATATCAATGAGGGGGGGTTCATAAATTTATCCCCCTTGGGGGAGGGCGAATACCGATAGAAAAGCAAGGGGGCGCGTCGGCCCCACCGCTGTAGTTCGGGAGCACCCGCTCCCGAACGGGTCAGGATCAGGCGATCCTGAACTACAGGGGTGATGAGATCTGACAGCAAAACACAAGGCGAGGGACAGGCCCTCGCCCTACGTGAAGAGGCGGCGTTTTTTCACCGCAGCGCGGGGGCCTGTCCCCCGCGACGTTGAACGAGTTATGAAACACCCCCATTTAACGGAGGGTGTTTCATACAACTTAATAATCGCTCACTACAATCATTTGGTGTGGGCATTCTCTAAGGAAATTATACAATGACAACAGCAAAAGTTAACCTCACGGATGCTCAGATGGATGTCATCCGCCAAACGCACGAACGCGATGCCATCAGATTTGTTATCCATGACATCTTAGTCCGAGATGGAACGGCAATCCAATGCGATATCGTCGCCGAAGTCAACAGGCGTCTTGCCCCGATCCACAACGAGTTGAAAACTACCACTAAGCATTATCCAGACTATGCTGTCGCAGCGATTCTGCAGCAGTTCAACCAGTATAAAGGTTGGACAATCCGCGGCGGTGGCGTTAACAGATTCGTCGAGGGTGGTGCAGAACTAGCCGCTAATTGGATTGATAATCATGTTGGTGTCGATCACAGACATCAATTCTTGAGGGTCCTTGACATCCTTGAGACTCCAATAATGCGAAGTTGAGATGCGCTCTCCCGGTGGCAAGGAATGGAAACTGAGCGCAACCTCCCTTGGGCTCGTCCGCTATTTTTGCTGAAACGGGCGGATATAGACATCCGCCCTGACAATTTATCGAGGGTGTTTCATAAATCGCTCAACGTCGCAGTGACAGCCTCCCGCGATACGGTGAAAAAACGGAGAATTGCCGGTAGGCAGCCCATACAGGTCTTGATGCGTTCGGTAGGAGAGACCTCCTGGTCTCGATGTGCCCGTAGCGCGGGGGCCTGTCCCCCGCGTTGTGCATCGTCAAGCAGTGGCGTTTTAAGTCCTTTAGGACCCTACATGTCTATAGTAACACGTGTCGTGCCGTTTTTTTTCGTTCACCCCTCTCTGTAGTTTGTGATCGCCTGATCACAAACGGGTCAAGATCGGGCGATCTTGACCTACAGGGTGATGCGCTCTGACAGCAAAACGCTGCGAGGGAAACCCGCTCGGATGCGCGTGTGGCATCCGAGGGCCCTCGCACTACGGTCCGGAAAACCATCAAGACCAGGAGGGCTCTCCTACCGGGAAGCCATTGAGATATGCCCCCCCCTTCAATTTATCACACAGGCCAACGCCCCTGGAATTGCGTCACCATCGCCTCTGGCGCGCCGTGTTGGGCTAAAAAGTCTAAGAACGCTTGATAGAGCCGCCGCGCCTCCGATGTATCCGAATCGAACCGATTGTGCAACTGCCCCGGGTCGGAAGGAAGATGGAACAACTGCTTCGGCGCGCCGCTGTTCTCTAACAAGAGGGACCAGGTGCCATCTGTCACGTTTCCGTGTGGGCTGCCTCCATCGGGACTCCAGCCGCCTACCCACGCGCCGTGCGTAATTGCATACTCACGTCCCGCGTCCGTATCCCCGACGATGACAGGCAGCAGGCTATTTCCTTCAACCTGCGCGCCGCGTTCCGCACCGAAAATATCCAGCACCGTCGCCGGAATGTCAATGATACTCGCCAGTGCATCGGTGTGCCGAGGTGCCGCCGCCGGATGGTAAATCAGCAGCGGAATGTGGACAACCTCTTCATACATGCTCAGGTTCTTGGCGAGAAGCCCATGCTCACCTAAGAGGAAACCGTGGTCTGCCATGAAAATAATCATGGTGTTTTCCATCAGCCCCATGTAGTCAATTTTGCGGAGCAGCTGCCCGATCCAATTATCCACCAGCGATGCTTCGGCGCGATAGAGCGCATTGAGACGTTGCGTTGAACGCTCATCCATCGGGTTCACACCGTAAGGCGGATAGATAGGCTCCGGTCCTTCGTAATCGCTGGCATCAAACCTGTGGAGATACCATTCGGGCGCGTCCCACGGTTCGTGCGGATCGAAGGTATCCACCATCAAGTAGAAGTTCTCGTGGTGGTAGTTCCGTTCCAGCCAATCGCACGCCGTTTGCACAGTCTGCGCGACGAACGTATCTCCCTCGTTCTGCCGAAACGCGATGTTTCGGAGGTGATTACCGAGCCCGGAGGGCAACCGGTTCGGATGCGTCCGCGTATATTCGCGATACCGTAGCGACTGCTGCGACTCATAGTCGTAGTCCTGCGTCTCTAAACAGTCGCCTTCCTGCCCGCGAATCCATTTCCATCCCGTGAACCCGCGATTGTAAAAGAAGCCGTTGTTGAGATGGTGCGGCGTATCGGCAATCATCATGCTGACAACACCGGCTTTGGTGAGTGCGTTCGCAATCACCGGGACATCGCGCTTGAGCGGCTCCCAGCCGCGCCGACAAATGCCGACCTGGCCTGTCACCAACTCCCCGCGAATCGGCACGGTTGGGTAACTGCAGACATAAGCTTTGTCAAAAACGACGCATTTCTCGGCAAAGGCGTTCAGGGAAGGCGTGTATCCCTTATCGCCGTAAATAGCGAGGTTATCTCGCCGAAAGGTGTCTGAAATGATGTGGATAACGTTCATGAATTCCTCCTTAAATACCGTAGGTTGCGGGCCTGTCCCGCAACATGCTCATCGCATGCAAATACCGTAGGTTGCGGGCCTGTCCCGCAACAGGCACAGCGCGTTCTAGAAATCGTAGGTTGCGGGTCTGTCCCGCAACATGCACAGCGCGTTCTAGAAATCGTAGGTTGCGGGCCTGTCCCGCAACATGCACAGCGCGTGGAAATACCGTAGGTTGCGGGCCTGTCCCACAACATGTCTATTGTTCCAAAAAAACACAAGAAGACAACATCGAGACCAGGAGGTCTCGCCTACCGCATCGAGACCAGGAGGTCTCTCCTACTGGGGAAAACCCGCCTCCCGCCATGACTACAATTTACACCAAATTCGCGCTATTGTCCAGAGAAATTTCCTGCTGCCGCGCGTGCATCTGCACGACAGCCGGCAATAACCCATAAATCCCCCAAAACGGAATGCCGATGGCATCGCCGTTTAAGAGGTTGTTGACGATGAAATGCACCATCAGCGAGAGTTCGGATGCCATGAGTCCGATGACGATGGCGCGGTAAAAACTGTCTGACGTGCTGTTCATCCGTTGGAGCGCGCGAAAGCCGTAACGGAGGAATGCGAGGTTGAGCCATAGCCATGCGATGAAACCGATAATGCCTAATTCCGCCAGCACCTGCAGATATTCGCTGTGCGCGCCGAGTTGGAACTGCGCCGTGTATGTCCCGACGAGCGCGACATCTTCTTCGTAAAGCATGGCGAAGGCACCGTAACCTTTTCCTAATATAGGATTTTCAAGGAACATTGTCATCGCCTGTGCCCATCGGAGGAGCCGCGCCCGGTTGGAGGCATAACTGATGTCCACGGTAGTCGAAATTCGTTCAATGACAATGCCGTAAACGCCGGGCAAGTTAAGGCACACGAATAAAATCAGGCAGGCGGCCCCGATAAAGAGAATCTTTTTATGCGTCACGCCACTTGTCTGCGCTGCTGTCTTGCCGCGATTGCCGACTTGCAACAACATAAACCCGACTGCGATGACAACCGAAAGCCAAACGCCGCGCGAAAAGCACATCATGAGCCCAAGCCCGAAGCAGGCAAACCATCCTATCCACAGCACCTTGTCGTAAGAATTAGTATCAAAGAGCAGTCGGCTCAGGCAGATGAGAAAAAAAATAGCGGTGAAAGAGCCGTAAACGGAGTAGTTGGTAAACGGCGCATGCCGATACGCGCTCGTCCACTGCCATTCGTCAATGTGGTAGATGAGCACGAAGAGCGTCCAGATGACAGCGATGGCAGCGGTAGGGAAGGTGGCGACAAAAAGCCTCTTCAACTGTCTCACGCCGACGAACAGGCTGCTTTCACCGTAGGTTGTGGGCCTGTCCTTCGACACGTCGATGGGGTGATCGAGAGATCGCGGGGGACAGGCCCCCGCGCTACGTGTGGGCTTGTCCCGCGACACGCCGATGGCCCGAGGCCTGAACACTTCATACGCCACCAGACTGAACATTGTATAGGCAGTGGCGCGCGTCGCGCCTTTGAGAGTGCCGAAGAGATTAGGCGTATTGACTGCAGATAAAAACGTGATAACGATATAGCAGCAGAGCGGTGCAAGGAATGGAAACGTCTCTTTTACACGGGTGTGCGCGTGAGAAGCGCGCCTTTTTTGCGAGAACGCGACACTTTTTCTTACCCAATAAACCGCGACGAGCATGCCTAACAGCGGTTCCGTCGGTGTCTGAATTTCAAAGCTGCCTGGCAGGATGTAACGAAATGAGAAGGGGAGCGCGATTAACAGCACATAGATAGCGAGCTCCATATCAATGAAGACAAAGGCTCCTGTCACGGCGAGCATGCAGAGGAGGGGGAGGGGTGTGCCAGCGTAGCGTCCTATAATTACGCCGAGCCCGATACAGAGAAGGAGGGGGAGAATATGCTTGCCATGTTTCACGGTTAAATTGTCCCAGACAACCCATCTGCTAAATTCCGCGTTCTGCCGCATCGCGCCGTTTTAATGTGAAAGTTGCCGCCACGGAAGCGGACGGTGTTTCGGCTCCGTTCGTTTTTCCGTTTCCGCTTCTGTTTCAGGTGATGAACACGGCCTCCGTGGAAGAGCAGCGGGCGGCAGATAATTTGAAATTCCCGCCGTGCAGGGACGAAGCGCGATGCGAAGTCCGCGCCGCCCTGCAACTGGCCTAACGCTGCGGAGATGTTGATACTGCCGCGCTTGAGTTCTATAGGAACGACAACAAGATTTTGCGTCGTATCAACATAAAAGAGAATATAATCACATTTCTGTCCCTCGATTCCGTGCGAGGGGAACGCCAAATCTGCATCTACCACAACTCGCGGAGAAGGAGCGTCTGTCAAATCCACACGGCATCCAGCTCGGCTCCGTAGGCGGCTCAGGTTTTCTGAACCTATCGCCTTCTCAATGTGTTCAAGAACTTCACTGATTTCCATCAATTTCCTAAGCTGTCTCCGCTTTCACTTTGGGTAGTATCCGTATTCAACCGCAACGCCTCAAGTCGGTTGTGGATTTCCGCTGAACGGTTATAGAGGCTTTCGGCGATGTCGGCGTATTCCTGTGGTTCTACGCCGGCCATCCGGTCGTACGCAATCTCTTCGATTTTTCCATTTTTCTGGAAGTGCCAGCACCCAACCTGTTCTTTGTGAAGAAAAACCGGCGGCGCATTGGTTTCTCCAGCCTGCTTCTCCAACTCGCCTTCGAGGATGAGATTACCTATCTGTTCAAGTAACCAATCGCTGTGCGTTGTCACGATAACTCTCGCGCCAGCACGGACTAAGCGCGCTAGGGTAATCGCTATCTCGGTTTGGGCACCGGGATGCAGGTGTGCTTCTGGTTCCTCAATAATGAGGGTATCCCCCGGTTTGATGCCGCCGCGGAGAAGCAGGACTAAGGGAGCGAGTTCAGATACCATTGACGCGGCCTGCCCTATACGCATATCCTCTTTTGTGCCATGTGGGCGGTAGCGGAAATCGGGATACCCACCCGCGGATGGCTTCAAGCGTATCTCACCAGAAAGGACATCGGACTCCAATGTTTCTGCGAGGTGCTGCATCTCCGGATTCATGCTTTTGTCTTCTTCGTGGAGGATGATTTTTTGTAGAAAATGCGCTATCACCCCTGACAGCGTCGGAACTTCCGGAAATCGTTCCAGCCCAAATCGCGTGACGCGCTCTATAATAGAACTCGCTAAAATCCGGTGGCTCTGCATGATGCCGCTACGAGCAGCCGGCAGGTAATAACGGTTTCCACCCACCCAACCGAGACTACAGGCATCTTCAAAATTCAGTTGAAAAAAGGGAGAGCCTGGCGGAAAATGTGAGTCTTCGGAGACTGCCCAGCCTTCAGGGAAAATAACCGTGTCCCGGATGAGAGCTTCGTTGACAGATCTGTTCAAGGTGACATCTGATTCGGAGGCCATCAACTTGATATGCCACCGCTCTTGATTTTCTTCACGAACCTTCAGAGAAACCGTCATCTCATGACGCTGTTCTCCATTCAATCGCCTCAAGGCTGAAATGGGATTTAGATCAAAGCAATTTCCCAACTCTGCTTGCAGCTCATGCTTCAGCGACAGCAATGCCTCATGACCAAAAAAAGCGGACATCAGTAAACTGAGTGTTGCAGCGTCCAGCTCTGATAATTTGAACGATTTTTCAATACTGTGCCACACGTCGGCAACGTCCGTAGATTCTTTCTCCGAAAGCGTCGGTTTGCTCAAAAGTTCACTATATTTTAAAGACATCGCCTTCAAAAATACCGTGAACTCCGCAGAAGATAGAGGGCCTAGGCGTGAGAACCCTTTGAACGCACCGTGCAACGCATAGACCAACGTCGAAAAATAGGTCTTCCCGGTGTTGCTCGGACCGGCGAAAACCGTTAGTGGACGTAAATCAACTGTGCCTCCGGCAATCGGACCGAAGTTTCTCACCGATATTTCGACGTTCGGATGCGGCTGAATGTCGCTGATTTTGCGCGTCATTTTTCGTTCCTTGCCCAACCGATTTTGGTTGCGCACTGTTGTTAGAAAATGTCACCCTATCCTAAATTTCACGCAGCGGCAATTCGCAATTCAGGAATTATGTTCGATGCTTTCAAAACCACATTCTAACCCCAAGCCCAATAGCAGTCCCATCTAATACGACATTCAGCGGGAGCTCCCCAGTCGTTTCTACCGTTTTGAGGAGACGCTTTAATTCTAAATGGAGTGCCAAATTATCTTCCCACCGAAACAGTTCGGCACCGAGGACAACGTATCCGGTTAATCCGGAAGAACTGCCATCAAATGAGATGCCTTGTTGCTCAACAAGCGTTACCGCGCTGCCGCTGAAACTCGCGCCTAAAAAGCCGAAACCCCCACCGAAATAAATCGGCACAAACTTTGATAGCAACACAGGACGGTAAATGAGTTGATACGAGATAGGCACCAGTGTTGTTGTGAGTTTCGCTGATGTGGGCGGCGGAATGTCAAGCTCCAGCTGCCAATAGCCGATTTCCAGCCGCGAATCTAATTCAGCCGTGTGCTCAAAAACGACAGATACCATCGGCATCAAAACCGCCGGAACTTCGGATACCCCAATGCTTCGCAGGACATTGGTTAAATCACCAAGTTCCGGTTTATAGGAAAAGAGGGAGGCTTGCACAGATGCAGAGCGGACGTGCTGCGTGAAAAACGTCCGTAAGAGTGGTGACTGCCGGACTGCAGCGGTATCGGTGGATTCAGCAAGTAACGAGCCGAAAAAGAATAGCAGTAGCAAGCATCCGGCGAACATAAGGCGCATGAGTGCGTTCTCCTGAGAATGAAACGAAAGGCGCGGGCGGATAAAGACATCCGTCCTGACAGGATACGGTGATAAAAGGAGTGACGAGGCACGGCGAGGGACAGGCCCTCGCGCTACGGTAAACACGTTTTTTCACCGTAGCGCGGGGGCCCTCGCCTGCCATACGCGCAGGCGAGAGGGTTTCCCCCGCGATCGCCCGACCCGCGCGAAAATCGTCCACCGACCAAGGCCATTCCCCGTTCCGATCGAGGCATGGCGAGGGACAGGCCCTCGCCCTACGGTAAACACGTTTTTTCATCGTAGCGCGGGGGCCTGTCCCCCGCGATCGCCCGACCCGCGCGAAAATCGTCCACCGACCAAGGCCATTCCCCGTTCCGATCGAGGCATGGCGAGGGACAGGCCCTCGCCCTACGGTGATAAAAAAGCGATGAGGGGTATGGCGAGGGATAGGTTTCCCTCGCCATACAAGCATGGCTACATCGTCGCGCCCATCGGGAGCAAGATGACTTCCACACGCCGATTCGCGGCCCTGCCAGCAGACGTAGTCTGCGATGCAACCGGATCGGTGTGCGCCTTACCGACGGCCTCGATGCGGCTGGCATCAATGCCTTTCGATTGCAGGTATTTGGCAGCGGATCTTGCACGCGCCTGGGAAAGATCCCAATTGCTGCGATACGTTCCGCGCAACACCGGTGCGCCATCCGCATGCCCTTCAACGATAATCTTCGCGTCTGATTCGGACATCAGCTGCTCGACAACCTCATCCAGCATCGCTTTTGCCTTGCTGGAAAGCCCTGTCTGCCCACTGGCGAATTGGATGGTGGTAAGCACCGTCGGCTTGGCGGCGACTTCCATCTCCACCTCCGCGACCTGCTCCTCCAACGCCATCACCTGAGCGGTGAGCATCTTGATTTCGTCGGCCTGCGCCTTATTCGCTTTGGCTTCTGCCATGAGCTGCTTGTGCAGTTCGGCATCGCCATCTTTTGCGGCCTGCATGGCTTTTTCGGCCTGCATCTCGGCTGTCTCTGTCAGGTCGGCGCGAAGTTTCGCGTCAAGCTCCTTCGCGTTCTGCATGGCGGCGGCGATAGTATCGGCATCGCCTTGCTGGGCGGCGGCTATTGACTCATCCTTCGCTTCGGAGATAGCCTCCATCAGGTCTGCCTTCTGCCCATCAACTTTGGTGTCTAACATCGTAATCTTGTTGGACATATCGGCGTTGGTTTTCTCCACCTGTGAGACATGCTCGTTCTTCCACATCTCAAACTCTCCCTGGTCTAACTTGCCGCAGCCAGTGATGGCCAGGGCGGCAACACTCAAGAGAGTTATCAGCGTGAAAGTGGTTCTCGTTTTCATGGATTCCTCCTATTTTGTCCCGGTTTCCAAATCGGGACGAAAAATTGACGTTTCTCTATGCAAAATTATCTATGCGCATCCCGCTGCGTAGGAACAAATGATGAGCGTTATCCGCTGTCATCGTGCGTCAGAAAAAGCGGCACGTCAAAGGATAAATGCTCTTCCTACAAGCTGGCGGACAATGATAGGCGATTTTTCTATATATTATACCACGTTTTGGTAAAAAATGTCAAACTTTTTTTCAAAACAAAATTATCTTGATTTTTCAGTGGGCATCCGGTAAAATATATTAATGATAGATAGCCGCTACTGAAGACGAGGATAACATGGGACAGATAAGCATTATTTTACTCGCCGGGATGCTCTTCCTTTTAAATTTTGAACAGCCGGAGACAGACATCGCGCTCGGGACCGCGCAGCGTTTGCTCTGGACGCTTGCGCTCACGGTGGCACCCGCTTTTCTCGCGTATTGCGTCACGGTGTTTGCCAGCCGTGTGCTCCCTGCGGCTGCAGAGGAAAACCGCCCCAAACTCCACACGCTCAAACGATTCATGATTGCGTTTGAATGCCTGAGTTTAGTGGCGTATTTGGGAAACCTCTATCTGCTGAATCTGCCGGGACTCATTGAGCGATACATCACCGTATTTCCAACGCGGACATTGCAGTATGCGGTAGCACTCGTTCCGCTTGTCATGGGGTTAATCTCAATTCGGTTCGCTTTCTATCAGGTGAATCGGCATGAACAAGTGCATTACAAGGAACTGCTCAGCCTTCAGGTTAAACTGCTGCTTTTCCCGATAGTCCCGATGTTTATCTATTTCTTCACCCGTGATGTGCTTGTAAAACTGCCGTATCGGACGAAATACTTCCTCGTCACACATGAGTGGATTTTAATCGGTGTGCTTCTGTTGCCGGCACTAGCGTTTGTCTATCTGTTCGCGCCCTACTTCGTGCAATTTTTGTGGCGCACCCAACCACTACCGGCAGGCGCACTGAAACAGAAGTTGGAAAAATTGACACAACTCAGCGGCGTAAAATACAAGGAGATAGTCGTCTGGCAAACAGGCTCGCTCTCCATCGCAAACGCCGCTGTCGCCGGCACCGCGCTTTGGAATCGCCGCATCTTTTTGACAGACGCGCTCCTCTATTATTTTACCGATGACGAAATCGAAACGGTTGTCGCGCACGAACTCGGACATATCCGCTATCGGCACATTCCAACCTATCTCCTCTTTTCTGTCATCTATATGTTGAGTTCCGGGCTTTTTTACCGGTTCGTGGAGGCACCGCTAGCACCGTATCTAGCGGATGTGCCGATGCTCCTCACCTTATGTTGGTTGATATTTTTCATCCTCTATTTTGTCTTTATCTTCCGGTATCTCTCAAGACGGTTTGAACATCAGGCAGATCTGTATGCAGTGGAACTTACCGGGAAGGCAGAGGCGTTCAAAGAAGCGTTGATGAAACTGGCTGTGCTGAACGCGCTCCCGGCATCAATTCGGCGGTTCTTTGAACTTTTCAACACACATCCTTCCATCTTCCGACGCATCGATTTCGTAGATAGAGTCATAGCGGGGAGTGCCTCTATTCTTCGGTATAAGCGTTATCTGCTGGAGGCGAAACTCTTAATCGCGCTGCTCCCGATATTTGGCGCGCTGGTGTTTTGGCTGGTTTAATTGAGGGTGTTTCATATTTCGATGCGTTCGGTAGGCGTGCCCTCTGGTCTTGATGTTCCCGTAGCGCGGGGGCCCTCGGATGCCACACGCGCATCCGAGCGGGTTTCCCCCGCGATGGCTCAAGAACCGTTTTTTATCGTAGCGCGGGGGCCTGTCCCCCGCGATCGCACGCGTGCGCCAGTGACCGTAGTTCGGGATCGCCTGATCCCGAACAGATCAAAATCGCTTGGAAACCAGCATGCCAGAGTTTCAGACGATCTGGTTTCCCTACAGAGACGAGAGAAATTATCTGTCTCCCGCGAGCCTCTTGTTGTCTGAATCAGGATTCACAAGATTCACACGATTTACAAGATTATCTCCCGCGCAACGAGCATTCTCTTTCCAATGGATGCCTCTTCAGGTCCGTTAGGTCCTGCATGTCTATAGAAAAACGTGCCACCGTTTTCAAGGTCTGTTAGGACCTTAAACCCCGAGCGGAAACGCCACTGTTTTCGTAGCGCGGGGGCCTGTCCCCCGCGAACGTTCGATCCAAACGAAAAACGTCGTTCGGAACGTAGCGCGGGGACCTGTCCTCCGCGATCCCTGAAACAAAACGAAAAACGTCCGCAGCCCAAGAGGCATGGACGTTTGCTGTCACGATCGATGCATGGCGAGGGACAGGCCCTCGCCCTACGGTGGGAGGAGGGGTGTTTTAGGTGCCGTAGCGCGGGGGCCTGTCCCCCGCGATGTTAACTGTCTGAAGCAGGATTTACACGATTTACACGATTATCTCCCGTGCAACGAGCATTTTTTTTGCAATGGATGCCTCTTTAGGTCCTTTAGGACCTGCATGTCTATAGAAAAACAGACCTGCCACCGTTTTCAAGGTCCGTTAGGACCTTAATGGAAATGGCAGCCAAGCGAGTCAAGGCACATTAAGGACCTAAAGAACCTTAGGTGCTATGAGATGCAGGATGCTTGGCGCGGGGAGGGTTGGTTTTCTAATCGTTCAAGGAGTTTTTCGCTGCATTCTATGAGGCGGTCTGAACGATAGATTAATTCGTCAAGGGAAATGTTCCCGGCTTGGTATTCTTCGTTGTCCTTTTTCTAGTGCGAGATGATTTGCCCTGCAGGTGGGCCCGTTGAGCGGAAGAGGTTGTATGCGATGAGCGCGAGGATTGCGCCGATGAAGAGGATAAGGATAAGTCTTTTCATGAGAAAAAAAAGACCCGGCCGCGCCGTGCCGCGGCCGGGGTAGTTGAACGGTTAAGAGTTAAGGTGTAACATCCTTCACGCAACGAAAACCGATTTGGACGAACGCGCTCGAAGGCGCGCTCAGGTTGCGATAGGCGACACGTATGAACCGCGCTCCTTCGCTCCACGAGCTGCTGCGAACCACGCGCTCGCTTTCGGTATGCCGGTTGCCGGTCGCGAGAGTTCTGAAGTTTTCACGCAGCCATTGGACAGTCTCCCCACCGGCGATGGGATTCCGACTGTTCTCAGACGCGGCATAGAAATCGGCATCGTATTCATCAAGACACCACTCGCTGACGTTCCCCGCCATGTCATACAACCCATATCCGTTCGCCGCATACTGCCCAACGGGTGTGTCATCGTCGATGCCACCTGTGCGCTCCCAGTTCTCATCAAACTCAGAGTAGTTCGCATCGGCGAGAGTAATCGTATCGCCCCAGGGATACTTCTTCCCCGCAAGCCCACCGCGTGCGGCATATTCCCACTCCGCCTCTGTCGGCAGCCGTTTGCCTGCCCATTCCGCATACGCCATGGCAGCATACCAACTCACAGACTCCACCGGGTGGTTGGCTTTCCCAGTGGGATAGTTATTGTCATCCCAATTTGAGAGGTATTGGAGGGGCTTGTTGTCGAACCGGGCATCAGTGAATTGCCAGCCCGAGTGGAACCGGGCATCAATCTGGTCTTTTTGCCACTGCGGATTCGCATCGACAAACGCCTTGAATTGCGCGTTCGTGACTTCGTAGATGTCCATGTAGAACGCATCCAAGTGGACGGTATGCACCGGCTGTTCGTCATTCCGTGCCTCTTCGTCCTCTTCGTCATCGCTGCCCATCTGAAATGAGCCGGCGGGGATAAGCACCATGCCTTCGGGTGGCTCGGGTTTTGCGGGAGCTTCACCGAAAAGCCCCGCAACTATGACCAGGTCAAGGATATTTATTTCCCCGTCCCCATTCTGGTCTACTTCTGCATTGTCGGTGCCCAGATGCTGCGCAATTATCACCAGATCTTGAATGTTGATCTTACCGTCTGCGTTCAGGTCTGCATTGCCGATGGCGGCGTGGACGCTGACGAGTAGGAAAAACAGACATAAAAATGCATATTTCAACTGTTTCAACATCATAATTCTCCTTGCCCGCTATTAATAGCGGGCAGTAGAAATAAAACAGACTTGCGGCGGCATCCGCACCGCCGCGTTCATTTGTGAAAAAAACCGCGTTAAAAAGCGCGGTTTTTTTCAATGAGGGCCGGTAGGCGCGCTTTGAAACCGCGCTTACGGAGGTTGTGTGCGGGCTCGTGTGCCTGCACATGTCTCGTCTGTCTGAATCAGGATTTACAAGATTTCCAGGATGAGGAGTCTCCTGTCGTGAGAGACGCTCTTTCCCAGTAGGCGCGACCCCCTGGTTGCGGTTCTTACTGGACGCGCTTTGGAGAAGCAATGCGCTCCTAATCCTATAAATCCTAGAATCTTGCAAATCCTGATTCAGACAATTGACACGGCGAGGGACCTGCCCTCGCCCGACGGTGGGGAGGGCGTGACGATGCCTGGCAAGGCACAGAAAAGAGCCTCCTACGCTTGTTCACCCTGTGGATCCTGAACATACTGGACGATATCCGCCAACGTTAGGTTGCCGTTTCGAGCAATGTCCGGATCTGGTGTCCATCCATCCTCTTCCAAGAAGGTGTCGCAGTGCACCAGCATTGCCCCAAAGACTTCCATCAGGATAGCGGAGCCGACAGGCCCTAGCCGATTGCCGCCGCCCCGGATACCTGCCTCACGCATCAGGTAAAGAAAGAGCGGCGTGTGCTGTTCAAGCCGCCCGCGAGTCTCAACATCAAGGTTTGCTCCCGCCAGAATCTCCCCCAATCTGAGATCCTGCTCTATTTCGATAGGATAGCCTCGTGCTACCAGTGCGGCTTCAACCCGCTGCCCACTTGGCAATCCCAGGACATAGCCGCGGAGGAGGTTCCGGAAGGCCAGGGAAACATCTTGAGGCCTTGCGTCTCCGCCCGCGACAAGGGGAGGGAGCCTCACCAACTCATCAGCCAATAGATGATCAATCGCTCTGGAATTCTCGGGATCCCTATCTTCCGCTACTTCCAAGAGAAAACTCCAATCCACGGTGAATTCCGGTGGTACTGGTTCAAATCCGAGGAGGTTGAAGCGTTCGTCAAAAATCTCTATATCCTGATTTGCCTCGTTGACCTGATACTGAGAGCGCACCATAGAATGCCCGAAGCGGTAGGCCGCGACAGAGAATTCAACCGGCATGATAATTCGGCCAGATGCATCAGGCTGCAGTAAGAAGAACGCAGCGTCCCTGGCCAAAATCTTTCTTAAGACGAGTCTGTAAACCCTTTCGTCACAGATGCGCCGCAGGAAGTCGTGAAGCACGACCCACTGATAGTGGAACCTTGCCTTTCTTTGCGCTGCCGCAAACCTCTCCCTGCCGTTCCGAGCATCCACAACTGGCTCAAGGAGTTGATTATGAAAGCGTAAGAACAACAGGTGCATCTGTGAGAGGAAGATGTTTTCGTCGTTGCGCGGATCGCCGAGCAGGGCGGTGCCATTCGCGTGGCGTGGTACATCGTGGCGGTTAATAGCATTTCCAACTACGAACCGTCCGAAGTCGTCTGGTTTATATAGTAGCGATGACACGCTGGGGCCGAATCCATACACAGAATCCAGATCAAGGGATGCCGAACGGAAATTCGGTAACCTTTCGATTTCGCGTATAGTCATCGGCTTCCTATCCAATCCGCTTCTGGCCTCAAGCGTGATGTCGTGGTCGACGAACTGCGCGAAAAACGTGTAGGCGGCGGGAATAACACTGTCGCCGGAAGCATCCTCGGCATCGTGCATGATCCCGCCCGGTCCGCCGAGTGCTCTCGCGATGCGCTCAGCCGCATCCGGATCTGGACTCTCAAAGTCGTCGGCCCATGTCATTGGGATGTTCAGCAATCTGCCAAAATTCCCAAGGCGGAGATGGTCACAGCCAATTGCCTTCGCTGTGCCATGCATCGGTCTTTCTTGCATCGGTCCTTCTTGCATCGGTCTTCCTTCATTCATTGTTTTCCTTCCTTTCGTCATTTGTAGGTTAAGATTCGGTAATCTTAACTCGTTCGGGCTCAGGCGAGCCCGAACTACAACGGTTAATTTCGTATCACATCCCCGAGGGCGAGCGGGTAATGCAACCCGAGCGCCCCCCGGAAATGCGATGCTCAATGCATAGGGATTTCGTAAACCCAGTGCAACTTTGCATCAAGCCTATATGAGAAGCGTTTCAACACTGTTCGTTTCAGCGAAAACGCGAACGCCTTTGAGTCCCCCGGGAACCTCCTTCATGACATAGGTAGCCTCAATAGGGGTTACCACGGGACGGGAAGTTCCTTCCGGGGGCTCGGCGTAGAAGGAAAATTCCCAGATGCCGTCGGGCGGTGGTTGCACGTAAGTGTAAGGAACGAGTTCCGGATTCGTCCATCCCGCAGATGCCACTTCGCCTTCTGCGACAATTAAGAGCATGTCAGCACCGCTATCGGTTTTGGAACGCGACAGCGAAACCGTCTTGACAGCATGGACTCGGTTGCCTTGCTCATTTTCGTTATTCATCGTTCTTCCTCCTTTTGCGCGTGAGTGTTCCGCGGTGCCTCTCTGCGGCGGCAGTCGCGGTATCGGATTAAAAACATCTTCCAGTATGCGGGCACCGTTTGCTGTGCGGCGGCAGCACGCTAGTATTAAGATGTATGTCGTCATCCCTATCGGTAGGCGCGCTTTGAAATCGGGCCTACCGGGTTTATGATACGGGTGTGGGTTCACCCTAGTCGACATATTCGTAAGCGTCATCGCCAAGGGCTCGGATATTGTCAACTGATTTGACAGTGAACTCTTCAGGCCAGGGGTCCAACTGTGCGTCCTGGCATGCAAGGTGCGCCCTTTGGCCCGGATGTGCTTCCTGCCATTGTGCCCAGAGTCTGTCCACCTGCGCGTGGTGGAACCAAAACGCGGGATCTCGCGGCGAAGACATCGTCGTCATGTCACCACCAATCCACACGTGTCCACGGTTGTGCGGGCCGTTTTCAAGCCTTCGCGCAAATTGATAATAACTCCTCTGAGATAGGATCGCTTCGATCTGCGCCTCGTCAGTGAACCAGCGCATTTCCTCTTGTTCAGGTTGTTCATCGTGGCGGGGCCCGGGGTTCCTCTGCCATCTCGATCTCTCCGGGAACAGCCGGTTCTCCGGATCTGGGAATCCTTCCAACCGGCCGCCATCAGCGTTCCAATCCCAATAGGGAATCGCCAGCGAATCATCAATCTCGCGAAGTCTTCTCTCAAAAACGATGAGGTAGGCGCGATGCCACGGCAAGAATCTCCGATAGCCCAATGGCCCCGACATTGAACCATGCATACGATGATGGGAACGTCGAAACCCATCTGGTTCCTGAATCATCGCCGCATGGATTTGGACTAGATTTCCGTAAGTGCCATTGGTCATTAACGTTGAGATAGCCCTGTTCAAGGCACCCCAATCTTCATCTGTCAATGCCAGCGTGCTTTGACGCTGAATTGGCATTGGCATTAGCATTTTTAAACTCCTTGCGTTGTCCCATTACCGTGCCTGCAGCACCGGTAATGGGGTGCAATTTCCGCGTCACCTTTTCTGAGATGCATGACGCGGAAGTAGGTTAAAAGCATCGTTGTCACTGTAACAGTGAAACTCGTTACGTCTATTGATAGCCCAAGTGTCCGTACTGCCAAAAAGGTGCAGCACCAGCCATCCGCGACGCAAAAGCGACGCGCAGCAGCAAAATGGAACAAACAGGGGAAATAACAACAGATAGGAAAACATGCACCGGGGATGGAGCCTCGATGCAACGAAAATAACCCGCCACGCAAAGAATGCGTGCGGGATTGAAGACAACAAGACGACGAAAGTCGCCGCTGTCAAGCGAATAAACTTTGCTTAACGCCTGTGGGTGTCGGGGGGGGTCGAGCCTCCCCTTTGGGCATTAAGCCGAACGGGAACGTGTCGTGACGGCGCGACAAACGGGCCAGACGCGCACCGGATGTGCGGCATCTCGCGGGGCCCGGGCAGGTCTACGGTGACCTCGTTAGCAATGGAAAAAACAATTCGCTGGTTCACGGTATCGTTCCTCGTTCAGTTTCAGTTTCGCGGTGGCGCGTTTTTTTTCGCGCGTTCCGCCACGTTTGCATTGATGATACACGAAAATGCAATAAATGTCAAACATTTTTTTTGCGAAAAATCGTGGAAATGTTGACAATTAACCACATTCTATAGGAATTTCGGTTTTTTTGTCAACGTTTTTCTGCGAAAAATCGTGAAAACCGTCAAATTCACGCGAAAAATCGCCAAAAATGTTTAAAACTGATTGTATTTTAGCAAATTCCGCATTCTTTGTCAAGATTATTTCGCGAAAAAAACGCTGCTGCTACCGTAGCGCGGGGGCCTGTCCCCCGCGAACGTTCGTTCCAAACGAAAAACGTCGCTTGGAACGTAGCGCGGGGGCCTGTCCCCCGCGATCTACCGAACGAAACGAAAACCGTCTGCAGCCCAGAGGCCATGAACGGTTTCTGTTAAGACCGAGGCACGGCGAGGGACAGGCCCTCGCCCTACGGTGATAGGGGCAATCAAGGCATGGCGAGGGACAGGCCCTCGCCCTACGGGTCGAGGGCACGGTTTGGATAGCCACGAAATAAAACGCATATTAAGGTCCTACAGACCTTGGCCATCTTTCGCGTCGCATTGCTCTATAGACATTCAGGTCTTACAGACCTAAAGAGACTTTCGGCGCGATAAAAACCTCTAATCTTGCTAATCTTGAAAATCTTGAAAATCCTGCTCATATTCGGCGAGGAACAGGCACGCGCACTACGGAAACCCCGAACGCATCGAGACCAGGAGGTCTCTCCTACAGGGAAGCCATCGCGATATGAAACACCCTCGTTACTTTTTTTCTTGACATCACAGCGAAAATAGGGTATCATGTTTTTAATTACTAGGACAGACGCAAATGCCATCATTTCCTTTTGTCCTAACCATGCTAAAAAGGAGACCTAACATGAAAATCAAATTGGTGTGTCTACTCATGCTCATCGGCATGGCAGGCATCTTACAACTGGCGGATGCAGCAGATACTTATGAAGTTGATGCCGAGCATTCAATGATTATCTTCCGTGCCAAACACATGGGTGTGAGCAACAACTACGGAAGATTCAACGAATTTTCCGGAACACTCACCGTCGATGAGGCAGACGTGGCGAATAGCACGATAGAACTCGAAGTCAAGGCTGAGAGTGTGGATACCGCCAACGAAAAACGGGACCAGCACCTCAGAAGCCCCGATTTCTTCAATGCGAAGCAATTCCCCGTGATTACCTTCAAAAGCACGAAAGTCGAGAAGGTAGACGAGGATACCCTGAAGGTAACGGGCGACTTTGAGCTGCACGGCGTGAAGAAATCCTTGACGGTTGAAGTGGAACTGACCGGAAAGGGCAAAAACCGACAGGGAACGGCTCTCATCGGTTTTGAAACCATCTTCACCATCAAGCGAAGCGAATTCGGCATGAACTACGGCATCGGTGCCGTCAGTGACGACGTTCGCATTACCGTGAGTGTTGAGGGAGTGAAAAAATAACACTGACGCATGAAACCCGATGGGCGCGGCTCACATCGCGCCTACCGGGGGTTTTCAACCTTTTCTTGCGTTGGAGGACAGCGGGCCATGCTATCTCTCAAGGCTATCTTCTTCGGGCTGATTTTGCCTGCCATCATCTGTATTAGCAATGTCGCGGCGGCGTTCTTAATGCCGCAATCTGTAGGCACAAAGTCCCGAGCGCGTCTCACAGCATTCGCTTTAGTGAGTGGATACATCATCGGGTATCTTGGCATAGAAGGCAGCCTGCCGCTCTCACCGCGGGAAGGAATTCATTGGCTTTTCTACCTTGCCATCGCCGCGTTCGTCATTGAAGGCGTTCTGTTTCTGCCGACCCGGGTCCGCTTGTTCGTGCATCTCGCGCTTGCTGTCGTTATCCCGCGGCTCATCCTCAACGCAAAGTTTAAATACGCGTGGGGCAATCTTGAAGAACTGATTTGGTGGGCATGCCTCGCCTTAGCGATTTTCTTTTTCTTCACATCGGTTGATAAAGGCATACATCTCTTACCAACAGGTGCCGCGCAACCGTTTGTGTTCCTCGGCATAGCCGGTGGGAGCGCGCTCATCCTTGCGCTATCGGGAAGCATGCGACTGGCGCAACACGCCGGGGTTTTAGTCGCAATGTTCGCCGCCATTTGGATAGCGATGCTTCTCTTACCGAGATTTTTTCGCACCGATGCCGCCTTTCCCGATTTTTTTATCTCAGGAGCCGCATACTTACTCGTGGGGTTGTGGTTAAACGGCTATTTCTATGCGGAAGTCCCGGCGGCGAGCGCGGTTTTGTTAGCCGTTTCACCCGCGATGGCGTGGGTAGGCAAGGGAAAATCCGCACCGATTCAGATAGCATGCATCGCACTGCCTGTCATCGTCGCGATGGGCATTGCGGTTGCATTATCAGGACTTTTTGGTAGTAACAACGGATATTGAGCCAGCGGCATTCCGTAGCACTCTGGATTTTGGATAGAAATAAGAAAAACATTAATAAAAAATGACGTTTATTAAACCGATGCTTTTCGGCGTGATTTTGCCTGCAGCAATAGGCGGTGGCGTTTTTGCGTTAATCGGGTACTGGTCTGTCACTCTGCCGCGCGAGCCTTGGGAAATCCTACCGTTTTCACTCTCCATAGGCTACATGGTGGGCAATTTAGGGTTAGAAGGTTTGCCTACTCTCCGACCGGATGACAGGATAGAGTGGCTGTTTTTTATCACCTCAATTTCGCTGATTGCGCGGCATGTCTGGGAAGAAAAGACACGGGTGCGTTTGGCAACACAAATCGTGGTATCCTTCGCGCTACCGTGCCTCATCCTCGGCGAACTTTTTCGGGAGGAATGGCGCATCGGAGAAGGGATCGCGTGGCTCGCCGGCATGGGCATCGCGATTTTCATTTTATGGAGAGCGATGGAGTTAAGTTTGACGCTCCTGCCGAGAGGAAGTGCAATCCCAATGGTATACATCGGCATCTGTGGTGCGACTACGTTCATCTTGGCACTTTCGGGTGGCACGCGGGTTGCGCAGCATTGCGGCGTGCTCGTTGCGATTTTCTGTGCCATCTGGTTCGTCTCGCGCCTCATGCTGTATTGGTGGAGTAAAGAGACAGAACGCGCGGCAGAGAACCCAACTCGGATGCACCTGCAGTTTCCCATTGTCGCCGCGGCACCTTTAGCAACGCTGCTCGCGGCATTTTGGATGAACGGCTGTTTTTATGAAGGCGTGCCGCCTACCAGTTTCATCTTGCTGGCAGTTGCGCCGTTACTCGCGCTCATCGGAAAACTCAACGTAATCCAGCAACTGAGTGAACGGACAATAGGCAAGATCCAAGTCGCGTGCATCGCCGCGCCGATAATTGTTGCCGTATACATTTCTATCTGAAGGAAAATCTTAAAATCATTTCTTTCACATTAACGGCACCAGAACCGTAGGTTGAGGGCCTGTCCCTCAACACTTTTCAATGAACGACATCAGCACCGTAGGTTGAGGGCCTGTCCCTCAACACGCCTCATACAAAACGAAACCGTAGGTTGAGGGCCTGTCCCTCAACACGCCGCAAATGAGCCCATACGAAACCGTAGGTTGAGGGCCTGTCCCTCAACACTTTTCAATGAACTGAGGGTGTTTCATAAATCCGTTTCGGTATTTATCCCCTTGGGGGACAGGCGAATACCGAAAGGCATCGGGCCCAACTCTGTAGTTCGGGAGCACCCGCTCCCGAACAGTTCAGAATCAGACGATCCTGACCTACAGGGGTGATGCGTTCTGACACCAAAACGCATGGCGAGGGACAGGCCCTCGCCCTACGTGAAGGTAAGCGTTTTTTTCGGTTTCCACGTGCATCCGAAACAACGGGCAAGAGCGGCCGAATGCCACCGACAGCAACAATTTGATAAATAGAGGGGACTAAAATGAAACCTAAAAACTATGCAACGCCAATCGCTATCGCGCTTCTGATATGCGCACTCACCGTGTTTAACGGGTGCGTCAGGAGAGAAGCAACACGAAAGGCAGACTGGGAGACGCACTTTACCGACATCCACTTCGTCAACGCGAAACTGGGGTGGATTGTCGGCTTGGAAGGACTTATCATCCACACGAAAGACGGCGGAAAAACGTGGCAGCAACAGGAAACTGACATCACCGGCGACTTCAAAGCCGTCTACTTTACCAACGCGCAGTATGGCTGGGCTGTCGGTGACGAGGGCCTCATCGCCACGACAGATGATGGCGGCAGATACTGGACGCTGCAGCGGAGCGGCACGTATGCTATGCTCCGAGATGTTTTCTTCGCCAATTCTAAAGAGGGTTGGATCGTCGGTGAAGATGCCGATGTGCTTTATACCGAAAACGGCGGGAAAGCGTGGCACCGCTACGAATATGTCAGCGAGTTCCCGCTTAACGGCGTTTGGTTCGTGAACGATTCACGGGGTTGGATTGTCGGCGAATATGACAGGATTTTTCATACTGAAACCGCTGGCAAAGAATGGCGTGAACAGAGCAACCGCTTTGAAGGCGAACGCGACCGGATGATTAACGATAACAAAAAAATCTTCTTCATTAGCGACAATGAAGGTTGGATTACCGGCAGCGACGGCTCGATTTTCCACACGACTACCGGCGGCGCAACTTGGGAACGCCAAGACAGCCGCATCCCACTCATCAATGGACATGTCCGCGATACTGTCAACAGCATCCATTTCACCGATGACAACTACGGCATCGCCGTCGCGGATGTCGGGTTTATCACGCGCACTGAAGATGGCGGTGATAATTGGCAGCTAATGGAGAGCGGCACCGAAAATAATCTGACCGCGGTGCAATGGACTTCCCGCAAAGAGGCGTGGGCAGTCGGTTGGTACGGCACGATTCTGCACACGGAAGATGCAGGCGCGACCTGGACGATAACCAGTGGGACGACGGCAAATGACTTGCAGAATGTTCAGTTTACCGATGCGAATCGCGCTATTGCTGTCGGCAGACGCGGCACAATGACGATGAGCAATGATGGCGGCCAAACGTGGAACGAACTTGACACCGACATCTGGGACGGTATCTGGAACATCTATTTTGCCACCGATAAACACGGTTGGGCAGTCGGCGAACGCGGGCTCATCGTGCATACCAACGATGGCGGCGCGAATTGGGAACGTCAATTTGGCGGCGGCGGCTATACCCTCCGTTCTGTCCATTTTATTAGCCCGAAGAAAGGGTGGATTGTCGGTGATCTCAGCACAATCCTGCACACCGCAGATGGCGGCGAAACGTGGGTGCAGCAATCCCCCGGCGAATTCCACATGCTCAAAGGCGTTTATTTCCTGAACGAAAAGAGAGGTTGGGCAATCGGGTGGCCCGGCATCTGTCTGACTACGCATGATGGCGGGCTGACCTGGAGTCCCCAAACCACCGGCACCTACAATGAGCTCTACGCTGTCTATTTTGCCGATGAAAACACCGGCTGGATTGTCGGGCAATTCGGCGAGATTTTGTTCACTAAAAACGGCGGCGCGAAGTGGAATTTTCAGCGCAGCGGCACGCAAGAAAATCTAAATAAACTCTATTTCGCCGATACGCAGCACGGCTTGATTGTCGGAGATAACGGCGCGATGCTCACCACGACAAACGGCGGCGCGAAGTGGGAATTGCAAGAGAGTGGCACGGACAACGATCTCTACGGGTTAGCACTCTCTCCGCAGGGAGTCGTCGCGGTAGGGAAGGGCGGCATTGCGATGCGGTATTCGGTAGAAGAAGCGGAACTCCCGGCGAAACTGCCGCCTGTTGCAGAGGAAGTGGCGGAGGCAGAGGCGGAAGAGGAACCGCTCACCCCGGTCGTTTATCATTGGGATATTATCCGTCAAGCGACGTGGCAGACTAACTTCTCCGATACGCATTTCGTTAATGCACAGAACGGTTGGGCAGTAGGTTCAAGCGGTGTCATCGCGCATACTACAGATGGGGGAAAAACGTGGCTGCCGCATCACAGCGGTGTGAGTGAAAATTTGCGCCAAGTCGAATTCTTTGATGAGAAACACGGCTGGATTTTCGGGCCCGGTATCTTGCTCCGCACAGAGAACGCCGGTGAGACGTGGCAGGTTATCCGAAAGACGGTGCAAAACCTGCGCGGCATCAGCACGGTGCAATTCCTCAACCCACAAGAGGGATGGCTCGGCGCGGACATCGGACAAACCTTGCACACCACCGATGGCGGCAAGACGTGGAAACTTCAGAAAACCGGCACGACGATGCAACCCATCGCGGATCTCCACTTCATCAACAGTCAGGAGGGATGGGCTGTCACTCCACAGCGTAGAGATGGCGGCTTTATCCTTCACACCGTCGATGGCGGCGATTATTGGAAGATTCAGGCGAAGACTAACCATGTCGGTGTCGCTGTCCATTTTGCGGATGCGACGAACGGCTGGGTGGTTTTGGGGGATGGCAATTCGCTGTTGACTACTGATGGCGGTGAGACATGGAAATTGCGCACGGCGAAATCGGGCGCGCGCGGGCTCCGACGCGTGACGTTCCGTTCACATACAGACGCGTGGGCCTTCGGCGCGGGCGGCACCGCCTTCATCACTGATAATCAAGGTGAAAGTTGGAAGGCAATCCCTGTCTCCATCCCCGATACCGTAGCGCGAGGGCCTGTCCCTCGCGATGCTGAAGACACCGCCGCCGATACCGTAGCGCGAGGGCCTGTCCCTCGCGATGCTGAAGACACCGCCGCCGATACCGTAGCACGAGGGCCTGTCCCTCGCGATGCTGAAGACGAAAAATCAGAAGGCACCACCCTACAATATGACGAGGCACCGACCGATGCAATCCAGAGACAACTCCGGTCTCAGACACAACGTCCCGGACGCTTCGCGCCAGAGGGTGAACTTCCACCTGATAACGCTGAGAAGAATCAAGACCGGGAAGTCTCGCCTACTGAAGGAAATCAAGACCGGGAGGACTCGCCTACTAGAAGACGGCGACGCGGGGCACAGGACATTGCCAGTGTCTATTTCTTGAACGCAGAGCAGGCGTGGGCAGTCGGCAGCGCGGGCAAGATCTACCACACCGCAGATAGCGGCCAGACCTGGGAACGCCAACTCGGCGAAACACAAGTGGATAACTTCCGTGACATCCTCTTCTACGATGAAAAACACGGTTGGATAGCAGGCGACAGCGGTGTGCTTCTGGAAACGCAAGATGGCGGCGAGAATTGGAAATCGCTGCGGAGTCAGACGCGCCAACGCCTCATCGGTGTCCACTTTACCAGTCTCGAACCGAAATGGGGTTGGGCAATGCAGCGCGATGGAACGGTGCTTTATACCACCGACGGCCAGGCGTGGACAGCGGGTGATACCCCGGAAAGACCGCCGTTTATAGAGGGGGATCCGCCTCGCAGCTTCGCCATGAACGCCATTGACTTCGGCAAGTTCTCCGAAGGATGGGCAGCAGGCAGCGACGGGCAAATTATCCATAATAAAGATGGAGGCCCGACGTGGACACCGCAACGCACGACTACCGGCAAAGATTTGATAGATATTGACATGAAGTTCGCGCCGCTTGGTTGGGCGGTGGGACATAGCGGCATTATCCAACGCACCATCAACGGTGGCGAGTATTGGCGATTCCATGAAACGCAGACAGGCTATGATCTGAACGCCGTTTCCTTCATCGCCAAGCGGAAGGGGTGGGCGGTTGGACTGCACGGCATCGTCTTGAAAACCACCGATGGCGGGTTCACGTGGCAGGCGAAATCGAGCGGAACGACTAAAACGCTCCACGGCATTTTGGCATTATCCGAAGACGAGCTCTACGTCGTCGGCGAAAAGGGGACCATCCTCCGTTCAACCGATGGCGGTGAGACGTGGGAACAGGAGCATACCGATATAGACAATGCCCTTTACGTCATCACGCGTGCGAAAGATGGGAGTGCGCTGTGGGTGGTAGGGCAGTGGGGTATCGTCCTTCGTCGGCAGTTAGAAAGCCCTGAGCGCGTGACGATGCGTTAGGGGAATAACCTGTGAGTTCTGTTGGCGAGGGAAGCCTGTCCCTCGCCATACCACAAGCATGCCATGCCACCGTAGGGCGAGGGCCTGTCCCTCGCCATGCCACGATCTTTCACTAATTCGTAGGGCGAAGGTCTGTCCCTCGCTTTACGGTTCGCTTACTTTCAGGAACTTTCCCTAGCGAACCTAGCAGTAAGGACAATATACCAGATGAAAAAGATAAGCACCATTGAGGCATCGAAACATCCGAACGTCAAAATCGCCGTGCGGAATTTCGGTCCGATTGCGGAAGGCACTGTCGACTTGCGTCCGTTGACAGTCTTTGTCGGCCCGAGCAACACAGGGAAAACCTATTTTTCTACGCTGCTTTATACGTTGCACCGGAGTTTTGCGGGTTTCCCACTTGTGAGGAAAATGCTTGAGAACATCAGCCGACACAAACTGTATAATCCTGCCAATCCTATAATCTTGTCAATCCGCGATTCAGACAAATGCAGCACTGCGCATTTTTCTCTTGAAATTTCCCCCAAATTATGATAAAATTCTATCAATCTATAAAAGGCAAATTCGTAAACAATGAAATCAAAATCCAGCAAATCCTTACTCATCTCCATAGCATTGCACACCATCGTCGGCGTAATCGGGTTTTTCTTCTGGTTCAGCACCAAACCGACGCAGGATGTCACCGGCATCAATGCGATGCTTATCTCGGAAGAGAAGCCGAAGGTGCGACGCATCACGCCGCCGAAACGTCCGCAAGTCCAACAGCCGACGACGCGGACGGTGAGTGAACCGCGCCTGAAAATCCTCACGAGCAACGCGCCACCTAGCCGCCGGGGCGTAGTCTCCGCGGCAGAACCGGCACCGTTCCAGCCGTTCGGAGAACTCAACGTTGGCGATGCTGTCGGACCGGCGACGACTACCGTTGAATTTGAAGGCGCGCCGCGTGTGCAGAAGAGCATTGAACGTCCCTTTGTCAAGAAACCGAAGACAGAGACGCGCCCCAAAAGCAGGTTGGTGAAGTTCATTGAAGCACAGGAGGGCGCGCAACGCATCGTCTACTGCATCGATCTCTCTACCAGCATGCAGAATCTCCCCGAAGCGAAACTGCGGAAGATCATCCACCTCATGCGC
Organism: Candidatus Poribacteria bacterium; assembly: GCA_965242965.1. GTDB lineage: Bacteria > Poribacteria > WGA-4E > WGA-4E > WGA-3G > AGPOR5. The sequence continues at coordinate 2,621,925 of OZ251518.1, forward strand.
GATTCGCTGACTTTCCTTGAGGCACACGATAGTTTTAACATCATGGCGTTTAGCGCGGAACTCGTCGTTTATCAGGGCGGCTTTGTCCCGGTAACAGAGGAGACGGTGAGCGCGGGGGCGGCATATCTGGCGGACATCAAAACGCAGTTACGGACAAAAGGCACCGATCAGGACATGTTAACGGCGTTGACAGCGGTAGCCGAGACTGCGCCGACAATTGTTGTCCTCTTTAGCGACGGCATTCCGACGACGCTTGAGAGCCCAGACCTGGGGGTAGTTGGGCGACACGCAGCGGGCAATGGCCGGATTTTCGCCATGGGCATCGGGATGGCACCGAATTTCCCAGGGGCGGTGATGTTGAAGCAGCTCGCCAATGTTAGCGAAGGTGAGCTCTGGCTGGTGGATAGGTAATGCAAACTAGATAACGTGCACCTCACCGTAGGGCGAAGGCCTGTCCCTCGCACGCGTTTGATGACCCCGAGCATGGCGGAGGACAGGCCCCCGCACTACGCTCAAAGCAATGCAAATTGGATAACGTTTACCTCACCGTAGCGCGAGGGCCTGTCCCTCGCACGCGTTAATTCATGAACAAACCGCAGCATGGCGGAGGACAGGCCCCCGCCCTACGTTCCAAGCGCAGTATCGCATCAATGCGAAACAAAACACATGAACAACCCCAATCCAAAATCGAAACAGCGCGGCACCCAAACTAGCGAGTTCGGAATGCCGAAAAGAGTCGGGCACGATTCCAGCGCGTTTTACAATAGCCAACTTTATGCAGACCAGGGATTGCCTAAAGTTGACGAGTGGATAGAAAACCCGATCCCAGCCGAAACGCTAAACCGCCTCTATTGCAAAACTAGCGTGCAGATGAGCGAAATTCCCGATGGCAGCGTCCATCTGATGGTAACCTCGCCGCCCTACAACGCGAAAAAGGAATACGACGAGGATTTATCGCTGGTGGAGTATCGTGAGCTGCTCAGGGCAGTCTTCGCCGAGACGTATCGGACATTGGTGACAGGCGGCAGAGCCTGCATTAATATCGCGAATTTAGGAAGGAAACCCTACATTCCGTTGCACAGTTATATCATTGAAGATATGCTGGAAATCGGCTACTACATGCGCGGGGAGATTATCTGGGACAAAGGTTCAAGCGCGGGTTCATCAACGGCATGGGGGAGTTGGATGTCAGCGGCGAATCCGGTGCTGCGGGATGTCCACGAATACATCCTCGTCTTTTCCAAGGATTCGTTATCGCGGAAACACAACGGCAAACCGAACTCAATCTGCAAAGAGGATTTTTTGGAATGCACGAAAAGTGTATGGACGTTCTCGTCAGTCTCGGCGAGAAGCATTGGGCATCCCGCGCCGTTCCCGGAGGAGTTGCCGCACCGCCTGATTCAGTTGTATACGTTTGAAGGCGATGTCGTCTTGGATCCGTTTTGTGGCAGTGGGACAACCTGCTTGAGCGCGTTGAAAGCCGGGCGGCACTATATCGGTTATGACGTTGAGGAAAAGTATATCGCGCTCGCCAATGAGAGGATTAAGGAGTATGCGTCGCAAACGCGTCTGTTTGAAGCGGGTTAGGAAGGACTCAAACGTCAAGGTGATTCGCATAACGAAATTTTGACATCCTGAGCAAAATCTGTTAAAATAGTCACATAATTGATGACGATGAACACTGGAGGGAAGAAAAATGAGACGAACCACGGACAAACGCCACGGCAAATCTGGGCATAGCGAGAGCCAGGCATTCGCGATACGGAACAAGAGGGGGAAAGGCTGTCGCCTCTTACTCTGCTTGTTCGCCATCGGTTTCTTTGCAACTGTCGGCGCGGCGCAGGTGGAAGAGATGGCCATCGGCAACACGTTCGGCATTGGCGCGCGGGAAATGGGCATGGGCGGCGCATCCCTCGGACTCGCAGACGATTACACCGCGCTCTATTGGAATCCCGCTGGCTTAGCCCAAATCCGCGAGTTTGAGCTTTTCAGCAGCTTCTCGCATAACACCGCGACCGCGGATACTACGTTTGCTGGCGCGGAGACAACCGGCACGAGCCGCTCACAGGTGCGGCCGAATGCCATCGGAATGGTTTATCCGTTTCCGCGCAGGGAAGGCGGACTCGCCATTGCGTTCGGATACAATCGCGCGCAAAATTTTGATACCCAAACCGCCATTCAGGGCATCGACCCGGGCACCGAGACAGAGTTCAGCGGGCTCGCCGTTGATGAAACCAACGTTAACACCGGCGGTATCGGGATTTGGAGTTTTGGCGCAAGCATGTCTCTTACCAAGCGCATCCTCATCGGCGGCTCGGTCGATTTCTGGCAAGGACATAGCCTCAATGAACTTGACACAACCGCCACCGACATCGGCAACAGCGACAGCGAATTGGCGCGCTTTAGATATGATGACGAGACAGACCGGGAATATTCAGGCATCGGCGGTAGGATAGGGTTGCTGGCGCACGTGACAGATGCTATCAGTCTCGGAGTTACCCTCGTCTCGCCGATAGAACTCAGCGTTGACGAATATTGGTATCAAGGCACCGTCGCCTATTATGACGATGGGGAGCAGATATCGGATGCGGCGAGCGGCACCCAGGCGTTTGATATTGAACGGCCGTTTGAAATCGGGACAGGCATCGCCATCAAACTGCTGGACAAACGCCTCATCTTGGCAGGCGATGTCCAACTCACCGACTGGACGCAAACCCGCTATGATCCGGTGCCTGCGGATGACATCTCGCAGAACAATTTTGAGAAATTCTACGCCACCACGCTTCAAGCGCGACTCGGCGCAGAATATCGCATCCCGGTAATTGATACGCACGTCCGCCTCGGCTATTTTCGCGATACAATCCCGTTCACGGAAACTGACGTTGAGAACGAACGCGATTTCTTGACGATGGGTGTCGGCAAGGTTTTTGAGAATATGCTGAAGGTAGATCTGGCGTATATGTTAGGCAATTGGCAGCGCAGCAACAATGCGTTAACGACCGAACGCGTCACACATCGGGTTTTTGTATCGGCGGCGTATCGGTTTTAAGTGCCGGGCGAAGGTCTGTCCTGCGCCATGCCGCAAGCCGAAAAAAAAACCGTCCATGGCCCGTTGGCCGTGGACGGTTTTCGGTTCGGTTGCGAGATCGCGAGGGACAGGCCCTCGCGCTACGTTTTTCGCAGCGGGACGGTTTTCGATTCGGTTTGCGAGACCGCGAGGGACAGGCCCTCGCGCTACGGGCCGCGGGTGCATTGAACGCACGTGGGGACAGGCCCTCGCGCTACGTTTTTCGTAGCGGGACGGTTTTCGGTTCGGTTGCGAGATCGCGAGGGACAGGCCCTTGCGCTACGGGCCGCGGGCGCGTTGAACGCGCGAGGGACAGGCCCTCGCCCTACGGACACTGGCGGCAGGTTCGCTTAAACCAACTGGATATAAGCCATCTGCGCGCCATCGCCTTTGCGGAGTTCACCGCGGATAATTCGCGTGTATCCACCGTTCCTGTCTTGATACCGCGGCCCGATTTCGTCAAACAATTTCTGAAAAACGTCGTGTTTGTCGAGCGCGCCACTTTCCCCGCGGCGCGGCGTGTAGTGCAAGTCGCGGCCGTAAAGCATTTTTGCCGCTTGGCGGCGTGCATGCAGGTCTCCTCGTTTTGCAAGGGTAATCAGTTTTTCCGCGACGCGTCGCAACTCCTTACATTTCGGTAAGGTGGTGCGGATTTGCTCATGCTCAAAAAGCGCGGTCGCCTGGTTCCGGAAGAGTGCCTTGCGATGGCTGGTCGTCCGTCCAAGTTTCCGTCCCTGTTTTCTATGACGCATCTTCTTCCTCCGTGTGCGTATCGTCAGTCGGCGGCGCGTCTTCATCCGGTGCCTCTTCTTCGGCTTCTTCGGCTTCTTCGGCTTCTTCCGTTTGCGCCACCTCGGTTATTTCCGGTATTCCCTCATCCAACTCAGCTTCCTCCGCCTCCAATTCATCGTCAAGCGGCATGCCGAGATAGAGCCCCATGCTGTCAAGCTGGTCCGTAATTTCCTTCAGGGAGGTTTTGCCGAAATTCTTATATTCCAGCATATCCTTCTCCTCTTTGGATACCAATTCCCGGATAGTCTTGATTCCGGCGGTTTTGAGGCAGTTTGCGGCGCGGACAGAAAGATCGAGTTCCGAGACCGGTCTGGAGAGGTATCTGTCTTGCCGCTGTCGCCGTTCGTCGATTTCCGGTGGTTTTTCTATATAGGACTCGTCAATGTCCATGAACCGGCTGAGCTGGTTCGTCAAGATTTCGGCGGCGCGCGTTACTGCATCCTTTGGCGTGATGCTCGCGTCTGTCCAGACTTCAAGGTTGAGTTTGTCAAAGTTCGTCATATCGCCGACGCGTGCTTCCTCTACCCAGAAATTGACTTTTTCGACCGGGGAGAACTTCGCGTCTACGGGAATCATCCCGATGGCGTGTTTGGCAGGTCTGTGTGCCTCAGCGAGTGAGTAGCCGCGCCCGGTTCGGACATGAATCTCCATATCCAAGCCGTCGCATTTGTCAAGCGTGGCGATGTGCTGGTCCGGATTGATAATCTCAACGAGAGCGTTCGGCCGGATATCCGCGGCGGTTAACTGCCCGGAACCCCCTGCAGTAAGCACCAGCATCATCGGATCATCTGTCTCCATGCGGAACCGAATCTCTTTGAGATTCAGGATAATCTGGACGACATCTTCCCTGACACCGGGAATAGTTGAATATTCATGCTGCACCTGGCCGATCTGGACAGCCGTTATGGCGGCTCCTTTAATTGAAGAAAGGAGGACACGGCGGAGCGAATTGCCGAGGGTCGTTCCATAGCCGCGCTCAAAAGGTTCAGCCGTATACTTTGCATAATTCGGCCGTAAGGACGCTGTGTCCGTTATCAGCCGTTCCGGTATCAATAGCTCGGACCTTATCATTAATTTCCTCCTATAGAAGTGTGGTGTTTGTGCGGCCCGCGGGGAGGCTTATACCCAAGAGGTTGATGCGTCTTGTGAGACATCGGTGCATCCTTAGATGTGTCGGGCGGCGCGTTAACGACATCCGCCTGACACATTTTAGCCGGGACCCCCTTGGGGCCAGACAGAAGAACTATCTGGAGTAAAGTTCAATGATGAGCTGTGTTTCAAGCGCCATTGCAATCTGCTCCACGACAGGGGCACCCTGCACGCGGCCTTCCGCCTTATCGGTGTCAATGTCCAGCCATTCGGGTGCGCCGCGCTGCTTCGCGTAATCCAACGCCTCCTGAATGACGGCAAGCTGACGGCTCCGCTCACGCGGCGTAATCACATCGCCTACCTGCACCGTATAGGAGGGGATATTCACCCGCCTGCCGTTGACCAGGAAGTGGTTGTGCTTCACGAGTTGACGTGCCTGGTTGCGGGAGGTTGCAAACCCGAGCCGGTAGACAACATTATCCAAGCGGCGTTCCAGAAGGCTAATCAAATTCTCGCCCGTGATACCGGTTTGACGCGCGGCTTTGAAGTAATAGTTGCGGAACTGCTTTTCGAACACGCCGTAGGTGCGCTTCGCTTTCTGCTTCGCCCGCAATTGCCGCCGAAAATCACCCCGAACGCGACTCGGGGGTTTTTGCCCGTGCTCGCCCGGCGGGTAACTGCGACGCTCAAAGGCGCATTTCGGCCCGTTGCAACGGGGCCCCTTCAAAAAGAGCTTCTCACCCTCCCGCCGACATAATTTACAGACTGAATCTAAATATCTACTCATTGATTCCTCGCTATTAACAAGGTGAGGACAGACGCAAAACGAAAGCATGATAGCATTTGCGTCCATCCTGAAGGTTAAACGCGCCGCCGCTTCGGTGGACGACAGCCGTTGTGCGGGATAGGCGTTACGTCTTTCATCGCGGTAATCTGCAACCCCGCTTGCGCGAGCGCGCGGATAGAGGACTCACGGCCAGAACCCGGCCCTTTGACTCGCACCTCGACGCGCTTCATACCGTGGTCCATCGCGCGGCGCGCACAAGACTCCGCAGTCTGCTGCGCCGCAAACGGCGTAGACTTCCGCGAACCCGTGAACGTCATCCCCGCATTTGCCCAAGCGACGGTGTTGCCGTTTAAGTCCGTAATCGTGATAATCGTGTTGTTGAAGGTAGCCTGGATATGGGCGATACCCTCAGGCACGTTCTTGCGTTCTCTTCTTCTTCCACGCAAAACCGTTTCTCCTTTAATACCAAGCGTCCTGTCTTGTAGGTTCGCCAAACGAGCTGACCTGGTTGGAATCATGCGATTCCAAACTACAGAGAGGCATTCGGTATAAGATGTGCCGTGTAATCCAAAGGGAGTAGGCAAAATCCGCACCCCCTTTGAACCACACAGCCTCGCAAAATTAGCCGCCCTTGCGTGCCGCCTCTTTCGCCTTCCTGCCGACGGAAATCGTGCGCGCCTTGCCCTTACGCGTCCGAGCATTCGTATTGGTGCGCTGCCCGCGAACAGGTAACTGCCGGCGATGACGCAAGCCACGATAACTGTTCACATCCATCAGCCGCTTAATGTTCTGATCTACCTCGCGGCGCAAGTCACCCTCGACTTTGTATTCTTGGGTAATCTTCGTCCGAATCTGGTTCACCTCGTTCTCCGCGAGGCTATCCACTTTCGTCGCCGGATCGATCTCTAAATCGTTGACAATCTGCGATGCGGTATAACGGCCGATGCCGTAAATCGCCGTGAGTGCGATATCCACCCGTTTGTTCCGAGGCAGATCCACTCCTGCAATCCTTGCCATGGTTTTCCTCCTCGTGCTGCGGGATTATCCCTGCCGCTGTTTGTGCTTCGGGTTAGCCGGACAAATCACGCGGATAACCCCTTTGCGCTTAATGACCTTACACCGGTTACACATTTTCTTAACAGAAGGTCTGACTTTCATGTCTCTTCTCCATTACGTCGGTATCAAGACTAGGAGTGTTTTCCTACCCGCGAAAAGGGCATCGTCCTGATTTATCGCCGCCGGCTTCGGAGTTTCCGATCCTTGAGGAATCCTTCATAGTGGCGCGTCGTCAGATAGGATTCGATCTGCGACATCGTATCCAACACCACACCGACAACAATCAAAACGGAGGCACCCTCCACCATGTTGCCGATACCCAAACGGCTCGTGATGATAATCGGAATCACGGCGATGGCCGCGAGAAATATCGCGCCCGGAAGCGTGATGCGCGTCAACGTCGTGTTGATGTAATCCGCCGTCTGCCTGCCGGGGCGAATGCCGGGGATAAAACCCCCATATTTCTGCAAATCCTCCGCCATCTGAACGGGGTTGATTTGCACCGCCGTGTAGAAATAGGTGAACCCGACAATCAGCACCGCGTAAACAATCAAATATAACGGCGAGCCGGGACTAAACAGCGCGCTCGCGCCGAGAACCCATCCCCAGTCACGCGGCAAAAAGTTGAGGACGGTTGTCGGGAATTGAATAAGCGTCACAGCGAAAATAATCGGAATCATGCCAGCTGCGTTGACACGAAGTGGGAGATGCGTCGTCTGTCCACCAAACACTCTTCTGCCGCGAATCTGCCGTCCATATTGCACGGGAATCTTTCGGACAGAAAGCGTGATAAAGACGGTGCCCATCACTGCGACGATGACAAGCGCGGTCAGAAGCACGAGCTGTGGAATCCCGAAACTCGGATTTGAGAACAGATTGTTGAAGACTGTTGTGATGCCGCCCGGCAATCCGGCGATGATACCGACGGTGATAATCAGCGAAATGCCGTTGCCGATGCCGCGCTCCGTAATCTGTTCGCCGAGCCACATCACAAAGGCTGTGCCGGCTGTCAAAGTCAGGACTACCAAACAGTGCCACCAGAGGTCTGGGTTCCTTACCACCTGTTCTGCCTGTCCAGTGATTTGCCCCGGATTTCGCAAGACGATGCTAATCGTTATCCCCTGAATGACACTGAGGATGACTGTTCCGTAGCGGGTGTATTGCGTAATCTTCTTCCTGCCATCGGGTTCCTTAGAGAGTTTCTCCAAGGATGGCACAATGACAGCAAGGAGCTGCATGATGATTGAGGCACTGATATACGGCTGGATGCCGAGTGCGAAAATCGTCATCTGGCTGAAGGCACCACCGGAGAACAGATCGATGAAGCCGATGACGTTGCCGCCGCGTTCCATGAGTTGTCGGAAAAATGCCTCCAACGCCTGGTCATCGATGCCGGGGAGCGTTATGTGGGCCCCGAGGCGATACACAATCAAGAACAACGCTGTAAAGATGAGGCGCTGCCGCAATTCTGGGATTTTGATAGCGTTTTGAAATGCCTTAATCACTTAAATCACCTCAGCCGTGCCGCCTTGTGACTCGATCTTCTCAATAGCCGTTTTTGAGAAGCGATGGGCTTGGACGTTCAGCCGTTTTTCGAGCACACCATCTCCCAGTATCTTTATCAGCGCGTTTTTCCGTTTGACGATGCCCTTCTGCCGCAGCGTGGCAGGATTCACAACGTCCTCCGCCTCAAACCGATTGAGGGTTTCAACGTTGACGACATCGTATGCCAATCGTTTGTGAGCGGTTCTTTGCGGCCCGCGCTTGGGGAGCCGCCGGACGAGCGGCATCTGTCCCCCTTCAAACCATGCGGGGATAGAACCACCGGAACGGGATTTTTGTCCTTTATGCCCGCGGCCGCAGGTGCCGCCCCAGCCGGAGGCATTGCCTCTGCCGACTCGTTTTCGGGCGCGCGTCGCTCCGGGCGCGGGCTTGAGTTCATTCAATTTCATCAGGATTCACTCCATAGACGCAAAACGCCTGTGTCTGAACAAATTACGGTTAAAGGGCTTCTGAATCTGTGCGTGAATCGCCCCGCGCGGACGGGGCATCACGTAACCGCCGAAAAATCGCCGCGTAGAGACAGGCTACTTTCTGTGCAGCAGTTCCTCCACAGTCTTGTCCCGTAGCCGTGCCACTTCGTTCACATCTTTGAGGCTTTTCAACCCCAGCATCGTGGCTTCGGCGATGTTTTTCACGTTCCGCGAGGAAAGGCACTTCGTCAGCGCGTCTCGGACACCTGCAAATTCCAGGATAGCGCGCGTAGCGTGCCCGGCGATAATGCCGGTGCCGGGGCTAGCCGGCTTCAGCAAAACTTTGGCGGATTTGAATTCGCTGATGATTTCGTGAGGGATAGTGCCGCCGACAAGCGGCACCCGAATCAGGTTCTTCCGGGCATCGGCGAGGCTTTTCTGGATAGCACCTGCCACCTCACTCGCGCTGCCAAACCCGATACCGACGATGCCCTCGCGATTTCCGACGACCGAAAGCGTGTTAAAACTCGGTGTCCGTCGCCCTTTGCCCACCCGCATGACGCGGTTGATTGCGATGGCGCGCTCCTCAAATTCAAATTCATCAGGGTTAATTTTATCTCTCAGCAAAAAATTCTCCTTGCCAATGCGCGTTGCGCACCTGCGGGGCGGCTAGAACGTGAGGCCCCCCGCTCTGGCGGCTTCGGCGAGTGCCTTCACACGTCCATGGTAGAGATGGCCGCCCCGGTCAAAGACAACTACGTCAATATCGCGCTGCTTGGCTTTCTCCGCGATGAGCGCGCCTACCTGCTGTGCCGCCGCCACATCGCCACCGGTGGAGAGTGTCTCCTTCAACTCCGGTGATAAACTGGATGCCGCGACCAGCGTCTCGCCAAGCTCGTCGTTAATAATCTGCGCATAGATATGTTTCAGGCTCCGAAACACCGATAGCCTCGGACGTTGGCTGCTGCCGCTGACCTTCCGGCGGATGCGTCTCCGGCGCCTGGCATGACTGACGCGCTTCTTTTTCGTTGATTCCATATTACGTCGCAGCCTTCCCTTCTTTATCCCGCACGCGTTCGCCATCGTAGCGAATGCCCTTACACGGTTTGTAGATTTCAGGCTTCTTAATCTGGCGGATAGAAGCCGCCACCTGTCCGACGAGCTGCTTATCAATGCCACTCACCAGAATCGGCGTGTGCGTCTGTCCATCTACCGTTTCCGTCGCCTCAACACTGAGCGTTATCCCCGGCGGGGGTGCATAAGATACGGAATGCGAATACCCGACATCAAGCACCAAAACTTTCTGCCGGTTGACTTCAGCACGGTAACCCATGCCAACCACCCGGAGCTTCTTCTCAAAGCCCTCGGAAACCCCTGTCACCATATTGGCGATGAGGCTTCGGGCCAATCCGTGCAGTGCCCTGTGTTGTTTCTGATCACTCGTCCTTTGGACGGTTATGACGTTTTCGTCAAGCGTCACATCGATTCCGAGCGGCAGATGCCAATCAAGACTTCCCCTCGGTCCTTCAACGTGCACGTCGTTTTTGTTCAAAACCACCTGCACCTTATCCGGAATCGGAATCGGTTTTTGTCCAATGCGTGACATGCGTTTTCTCCCCATTCAATCAGTTGCCGGATGCCGCATTCGCGCGCGGCATTCGGCACGCGACTCGTCCTACCAGACATAACAGAGGACTTCACCGCCGATTTTGGCACTTCGGCACTGCGGCGATGTTTTCAACCCCTGTGACGTTGATAGGATAGCCACGCCGAGGTCACCGTAAACCCGCGGCAAGTTATCGGACTTGACGTAGACACGCCGGCCCGGTTTGCTAATCCGCTTGAGGTTCGTGATAACCTTCTCTTTCTTCGTGTTACCGTATTTCAAGTAGATTCTTAAAATCCCCTGTTTCCCGTCATCAATTGAACGGTAATCGTTGACGAACCCTTCTTCAGACAAGAGACGTGCGATTTCCGTCTTGACTTTGGAGGCAGGGATTTCAACGCGTTCATGCCCAGCCATGTTGGCATTGCGGATACGAGTTAACATATCTGCAATCGGATCGGTCATCGACATGAAAGATTCTCCTTCTTTCGTTGATACAAACGCAGTTTCCGATGCGTATTTCCACATCGGCATCGGCTGCGCTGTCGCGCGTTTCTACCAGCTCGCCTTTCGGACACCGGGGATTTTGCCGGCGCGGGCGTTCAGGCGGAAACAGATGCGACACATTTCAAACTTCCGCAGGTAACCGCGGGCTCTGCCGCAACTTTTGCAGCGGCTGTAGGCGCGCGTGCTAAACCGCGGCGTTCTCTGCTGTCTGGCAATCCAAGATTTGCTTGCCAATTCGGATTCTCCTTTTCAGTTAGCGTCGGAACGGCATGCCTAGCAAACGCAGCAACTCGCGCCCCTCTTCATCGGTGCGGGCGGTGGTAACGACGGTTACATTCAAGCCGCGGATATCGCTCACCCTGTCATAGTCAATTTCCGGAAAGATGAGTTGTTCCGTGAGGCCTAGGGAGTAGTTCCCCCGGCCATCAAAAGCGTCCGGCGAGACACCGCGGAAGTCACGAATCTGCGGCAGCACGACGTTCACCAACCGGTTGAAAAACTCATACATCCGCTGCTGTCTTAAGGTGACTTTGCATCCGATTGCCATGCCTGTTCTGACTTTAAAGGCAGAGACAGACTTCTTGGCATGCGTGATAATGGCGCGCTGTCCGGCAATCAGCGTCAATTCCTCGATGGCATCTTCCAATGCCTTCGGGTTCTGAATTGCCTCGCCGACACCGATGTTCAGCGCGATTTTGTCCAATTTCGGAATCTGCATCACGTTTTGGTAGTCAAAGTGCTTCTGCAATGCAGGGACAACTTCCGTCTGATAAAATGCTTTAAATGGGCTCATCAGCCTTTATCCTCTACGTTTCGCCTCTACGTTTCGACTGTCGGGTTGAAGTGGCGTATCTCCGCCGAGATGCGCCCACCGCTGGGTTCACCGCGATGCCCTAGTTTTCAACCTTCTTGAGGTTAGAAACATGAATGGTGCCTTCGCGTTCCACAACGCCGCCTTGCCCCATTTGACTGGGACGGAGATGGCGTTTAATCATGTGGATGCCCTCAACGATGGCCCGGTTTTTCTCTGGAAACACTTCCAAAACTACGCCGCGTTCGCCTCTATTTTTTCCGCTGAGGACGAGCACCATATCATCTTTCTTGATATGCAGCTTTCTCTGTGCCACAATTGTCCTCCTAAATCACTTCGGGCGCGAGCGAGACGATTCGGGTGAACGCTTTCTCTCTCAGCTCGCGCGCGACGGGCCCGAAGATACGAGTGCCGCGCGGCTGATTCTGCGGGTCGATGAGCACCGCCGCGTTCTGATCGAATTTGATATAGGAACCGTCTGCACGTCGATATTCTTTGGCGGTGCGCACCACAACAGCACGGACGACTTCGCCCGCCTTCACCTGCGTATTCGGTGTTGCTTCCTTGATGCTCGCCACGATAACGTCACCGACACGGGCATAACGCCGACGCGTGCCGCCGAGCACGCTAATGCACATCAGCTTCCGCGCACCGGTGTTATCCGCGCAGGTTAATCGAGTGTATGATTGAACCATCTCCGTATTTTTTCGTCATGACACTTCACAAGTGACACAACGAAAACCCTTTCTTCGCAATTAGTCGTTTGCGGGTTGCACGGCACTGACTACCGCCTGAACCCGCCACCGTTTCTGCCGACTCAGCGGGCGCGTTTCAATAACCTGCACCACATCACCGACGTTACACCTATTCCGCTCATCGTGAGCCAGAATCTTCTTCGTCTTCCGGACCACCTTTTTGTAAAGGGGGTGTTGATAACGCCGGACTAGAGCCACTGCAACCGTCTTATCCATCTTATTGCTGGTGACACGGCCCGTGCGCATCTTGCGATGTCTACGCCTTTCCTCGTTCAACACTATTCTCCCTGCCCTTCAAGGCCCGATGCACGCGCACGCAGAACTGTCTGCACCCGCGCAATATCCTTCCGGATCTTACCGACGCGCGTCGTGTCCTCAAGCTGTCCTAAGATGCTGCGGAATCGCTGGTTAAACAGATTCTCCTTCAGAGACTGCAGTTCCGACTGCAATTCCTCTGTCGTCTTGTTTCGTAGTTCAGCCGCTTTCATCTCTCCCTCCAAACCGAACAAGCCACGCGGCCCGTTCAGGAGACGCAAACCGCGTCTATGCGTTGCGTGCAACGAATTTGGTCTTGATTGGCAATTTGTGGGCGGCACGTTCCATCGCCCCTTTTGCATCCTCAAGCGAAACGCCGCTTAACTCATACAGGATTCTGCCCGGTTTGACGACAGCAACCCAATATTCCGGTGGGCCCTTCTTACCGCTGCCCATGCGCGTTTCAGCAGGTTTCTTGCTGACCGGCTTGTGTGGGAAAATTTTAATCCAAACTTTACCACCACGCCGAACATAACGGGTAATCGCAATCCGTGCAGACTCGATCTGGTTACTCGTTATCCAGCCAGCTTCCATCGCTTGCAAGCCGTACTCGCCGAAGCTAATGCTTGAACCCCGCAGGGGTTTGCCACGGCGCTTGCCGCGATGCACATTTCTGTGCATCACGCGTTTCGGCATTAACATGTTGAATCACTCCTTATCGCTCACAACTGGACGCTTAACTACGCCCGCCTCTGCCCTGGCCCTGTCCTTGTCCAGATCCTGGCCCTTGCCCAGACCTCCGACCGCGGCGTGAACGTCTGCGTCCACCTCCGCCTCCGCCTCTCTGTCCACCACGTTCGCCTTGCTGTCGGGAACGCGACTCCTGAGAGGGACGCTGTGGGCGGCGAGCACCGGTGTCCTCACGTCTGCCTGCGCGACGCGTCGGAATTTCGCCTTTTAACTTGTCCGGCACCCCGATAATCTCGCCTTTGAAAATCCAGGTTTTGACCCCGAGTTTGCCGTAAGTGGTGTTCGCCTCGGCGAAGCCGTAGTCCACATTCGCACGGAGGGTGTGCAATGGCACGCGTCCCTCAATGCTTGATTCAGACCGGGCGATTTCGTTGCCATCCAATCGCCCACTCACCATAATTTTAACGCCCAAGGCCCCTTCTTGCATCGAAACCTGAATGTTCCGGCGCATTACCTGTTTGAACCGGGCGCGGCGTTCCAATTGTGTCGCCACTGCTTCGGAGACGAGTTGGGCATCCAAATCCGGCTGTTTAATCTCCGAGACGTTAATCCGGATCTGTCGCCCGATGTGTTTCTCCAGCAGTGCCTGTAGTTTTTCAGCCTCAACCCCACGGCGGCCAATGACAATGCCGGGGCGGGCTGTATGGATGTTGATGCTACAGCGGTCTGCGACGCGTTCGACTTCGACACGTGAAATGCCGGCGCGCGCCAATTCCTTTTTGACGAACTCCTGAATCTGAAAGTCTTCATGGAGCCATCGCGCGTAGTCGCGTTCGCTATACCACTTTGAATCCCACGTCTCAATGATTCCTAAGCGTAATCCACGCGGGTGAGTTTTTTGTCCCACGCAAACCTCCTGTCAGACTGCGTCCCGTTTGCGGATGTGGAGGCCGGGGAGTCTAGGCTCAGCCGCTCTTGATGGCTGCGCACCCTGTTACTCGCCATCATCCTCACTCTCCTCATCCACAACGACGGTGATATGGCTGTGCCGTTTCAAAATCCGGTTCGCCATCCCCCGTGCCCGGGGCCGTATCCATTTCCGCGTCATCCCTTCATCAACGCGAATCTCCTTGACGTACAAATCGGATATATCCACGCTCGGGTCTTTATACTGCGCATTCGCAGAAGCCGATTGAATCAGCTGGTAAATCACAGGCGACGCGGCTTTGTGCGTAAACCGCAATTGGCTTAACGCATCCTCAACGTATTGATTGCGGACAAGATCGGCAACGAGGCGGGCTTTCCGCGGTGCCACCGCCGCATTCCGAATCCTGGCTCTGGCTTCCATCAGTTATTCTCCTAACAAAAGCGATTGTTGCTACAGACTCAGCATCCGAACGGAAACTGAGCATCAGCGAATGTTACTTACCTTCGTGCACCACCCGCGTGAGAACGGAAGGTCCGCGTCGGCGCAAACTCGCCGAGTTTATGCCCTACCATGTTCTCCGTGATATACACCGGAAAAAACTTCTTCCCGTTGTAAATCGCAAGTGTATGCCCTATCAACTCCGGCGTTACCGTGGAACGGCGCGACCAGGTGCGAATCACACGCTTCGTGCCAGACCGCTCCATAGCCGCGATTTTCTTCGCCAACTTGCCATCGATGTAGGGGCCCTTCTTGATAGAACGCGGCATAGCATTCCTCCTCTACTTCTTCCGCTTTCCAACGATATAGCGGCTCGATTTTTTCTTCGGGTTTCGCGTCTTATACCCTTTCGTCGGAACACCCCACGGCGTAACCGGATGCCGGCCGCCGGAGCTCTTCCCTTCACCACCACCATGCGGATGGTCGATCGGGTTCATCGCGACACCTCTCACCTTCGGACGTTTGCCCAACCATCGCGAACGTCCCGCCTTACCGATGACAATCTTGCTGACATTGCCAACCTGACCCAATGTGGCCATCGCTTGCACTAAAATCAGCCGAATCTCACCCGACGGTAAGCGGATACGGGCATATTTCCCTTCGCGATCGACGAGCTGCGCAGCAGCACCGGCACTGCGGACTAACTGCCCACCTTTACCCGGGCGCATCTCAATGTTATGGATCGATGAACCCAGCGGAATCTTTTCAAGCGGCAAGGCATTTCCTACCCGGATTTCCGCATCCGGACCGGAATTCAACACGTCGCCTACCTGAATGCCGACCGGGGCGATAATATAACGCTTCTCGCCATCAACATAGTGGAGCAGCGCAATATGCGCAGACCGGTTCGGATCATACTCAATCGCGGCGACTTTGGCTGGCACGCCAAATTTGTCTCGCTTGAAATCGATAACCCGATACCGTCGTTTGTGTCCTCCGCCGCGCCGTCTTACCGTCATGCGGCCACTCGCGTTGCGTCCAGCGGTTTTCTTGCTGCCTTTGACGAGAGATTTTTCCGGTTTGCTCCGCGTAATCTCCTCAAAGGTATAGCCTGTCATAAATCGGCGGCTCGGTGTCACCGGTGAATATGTCTTAGGCACTCTCAATTCCTCCTCAGTTCGGTAGATGCGGTTGTCAACCGCGCATACGCGCCTACCAAACAAGTCCTAATCTTGTCACCGTAGGTTGCGAGCAGCACCCGCAACACGCTACGATGTGGCGTGAACCTTATATCGATTCAAACACCGGGGGAGTCGAGACCGGGAGGTCTCTCCTACATGTGGCGTGAACCTATATCGATTCAAACGCCTGGATCGTCGCGCCTTCCCTCAGCGTGATAATCGCCTTTTTCCAATGCGGCCTGCGTCCCCGTTTGTAGCGGTGCATCTTCCCTTTCGGTTTTCCGCGCACCTGCATCGTATGAACGTTGACGATATCCCCTTTGAGGTCAAACAGCTCCTCGGCGGCACGGCGGATTTGGACTTTCGTCGCATTCCGATTGACGACGAAGGCGTATTTGTTCTGTTCGCGGAAAATGGTGCTTTTCTCCGTAATCTGGGGGTGTAAAATCACCTGATATACGTCGTTCATCTTTTATCCTCTTTCCACATCCGGGGCGACAAACTTCGCCTGAAGCTGCTCCGCCGCCTTCTCCGTGATTACCAAAGTGTCGTGCCACATCACTTGGTAAATGTTCAGCATGTCCCACGTGCAGCAGTTGACTTGCGGGATGTTCCGCACGGAGAGGTGGATATTAGGGCTGTGTTCGTTCAGCACGACAAGCACCTTCCCTTCCGCATTTACGGCTTTGAGCAGGCTGAGCATATCCTTCGTGCGCGGCTTTTCCAGCGTGAAATCTTCGACGAGGATGCATTGCTCATTTTGGAACCGGTCTGCAAGCGCGCTATGGAGTCCGAGACGGCGCACCTGTTTCGGGGTGCGCTGCCGATAACTCCGCGGTTTCGGACCGAAGGCGACACCGCCATGCACCCGAATCGGCGATTTCGCATGCCCAACGCGGGCCCTGCCGGTGCCCTTCTGGCGGTATAATTTCCTGCCGCTGCCTTTCACTTCGCTGCGCGTTTTCGTCGATGCCGTGCCGCGCCGCTGATTCGCGAGATACGCGACAACGCATTGGTGGATAACAGGCCCGTTCACCTCAGCGTGCGTGAACGCATCCGAGAGCTCCTTTTCATGGAGGACAGCGCCTGTGCGAGCGTGAACCGCTAGCGTTGACATCACTTCTTCTCCTTATGCCTCCGGTGCCGTTTTGGAAGCCTTCCAGATCAGCAGGAGCCCCTGTATCGGGCCCGGAACCGCTCCCTTCACCACAAGCAAATTCCGTTCGGCATCCGTTTGGATAACCGGTAAATTTTGGACGGTATGCCGTTTGGCACCTTGGCGGCCCGCCATCCGTTTCCCTTTGAAAACCCGTGACGGTGTCGCGCTCGCACCGATAGAACCGGGGCGACGCAAGTCCTGCTCGCCACCGTGGCTCTTTTTGCCACCGGCGAAACCCCACCGTTTGACAACACCGGTGAAGCCGTGCCCCTTCGAGGTGCCGCTCACGTCAACGAGCTCGCCTTCTGAAAAGAGACTGGCATCGATAACGCTACCTACGGTTACGTCGGCGAGGCTTTTGACACGGAACTCGCGGAGCACCCACGTCGGTTCAACTTGCGCCTTCGCGAAATGTCCCTGCCGCGGCTTGTTCGTCCGGCTCGCTTTCCGTTCTCCGAACCCCAACTGGACAGCCTGATACCCGTCTCTCTCTTGCGTTTTCAGTTGGACGATGGGACAGGGGCCCGCTTCAATGACGGTAACAGGCACCACTTTCCCAGACTCCTCGAAAACCTGGGTCATCCCGATTTTTCGTCCGATGATTCCGTTCACCATTTTCCTTCTCCTCCGCGCCTCAGGTGCTGACTTCTTTCGTCGCTGTAGGTGGTGCTCCCCCGATTTTGTCTAAACGACAGAAACCGATTTGTGAGCACCCGCGCCTTCCAGCGGCTACTTATAGCAAGATGATTTTCACATCCACCCCGGCGGGCAAGTCCAAGCGCATCAAAGCATCCACGGTCTTGGGTGTCGTTTCGAGAATATCCAACAACCGCTTGTGAATCCGCATCTCAAATTGTTCACGCGACTTCTTATCTTTGAAGGTCGAACGCTGGACAGTATAGATATGCTTCTTCGTCGGCAACGGAATCGGTCCGGAGACAGCTGCTCCTGTGCGTTTGGCGGTATCCGCTATCTGCTTTGACGACAGGTCCAACAGCCGGTAGTCAAAAGCTTTGAGCCGAATGCGAATTTTTTGGTTGTCCATCTTTGTATCCTTTAGAGACAACCCCAAAGCGGAGTTGCGGCTCCACTTTGGGGTTATACAGCATCATTATTCAAGGATTTTGGAGACAACACCGGCACCGATGGTATGTCCGCCTTCACGGATAGCGAATCGGAGTTGTTCCTCCATCGCGATGGGCTTGGAGAGTTCTACCGTAATCTGCGCGTTGTCGCCGGGCATGATCATCTCAATGCCTTCCGGCAGATCCATTTTCCCGGTCACGTCTGTCGTGCGGAAGTAGAACTGCGGGCGGTATCCGCTAAAGAAGGGGTTCCAGCGTCCGCCTTCTTCCTTGGTAAGGATATAGGCTTCGGCTTCAAACTTCGTATGCGGTGTGACTGTCCCTGGAATCGAGAGGACCTGGCCGCGTTCGACTTCCTCGCGGTCGATGCCACGAATCAACGCGCCGATGTTGTCACCGGCTTGCCCCTGGTCAAGGAGTTTTCGGAACATCTCCACCCCTGTGACGACAGTCTCCTGAGTCTCTTTAAGCCCGACAATCTCAACTCTATCGCCGGTGTTAATAATCCCGCGTTCCACGCGTCCCGTGACAACAGTGCCGCGCCCACTGATAGTGAAGATATCTTCAATCGGCATCAGGAACGGCTTTTCGGTGTCTCGGACAGGTTCCGGGATGTATGTGTCCACGGCTTCCATCAGTTCTCGGATGGGCTTACATGCGTCGCTATCCGGTGAACCGGCGGCTTCCATTGCTTCAAGCGCGGAGCCTGCGATGATGGGGACATCGTCGCCGGGGAATTCGTATTCCGTGAGCAGTTCGCGGACTTCCAAGTCGACGAGTTCCAGCAGTTCGTCGTCATCCACCATGTCTGCCTTGTTAAGGAAGACAACGAGGGATGGGACGTTGACTTGGCGTGCGAGGAGCACGTGTTCTCGGGTCTGCGGCATCGGTCCGTCTGCGGCAGAGACGACGAGGATTGCACCGTCCATTTGCGCGGCACCGGTAATCATGTTTTTGATGTAGTCCGCGTGTCCGGGGCAGTCTACGTGCGCGTAGTGCCGATTCTCGGTTTCGTATTCAACGTGTGCCGTGTTAATCGTAATGCCACGCTCTTTCTCCTCGGGCGCCTTGTCAATTTCGTCATACGTCATGACGTAGTCTTTGCTCGCGAGATTGGAAAGCACCATAGTAATCGCCGCCGTGAGCGTCGTCTTACCGTGGTCGACGTGGCCGATTGTGCCAATATTGACGTGTGGCTTAGTCCTTTCAAAAGTTTCCTTAGCCATTCTTTTTATCCTTTGCTAGTTGAACTCGGCGTTCGTGGGGGGTTCCCTCGCACGCCGGGTTCATGTCCGTTTTGCGCCTACTTACCAATTAAGTCTTCCATCACACTCGCGGATACCTCGCTGTAGTGCGAGAATTCCATCGAGTAGTTCGCCCGCCCCTGTGTCAAGGAGCGCAGCGTCTTGACGTAACCGAACATTTCTGACAGCGGTACGTCAACGAGGATATGCTGGATACGCGATTTAACCTGTCGTCCAGAGTCGCGCTGCACCGTTTCACGGATTTGCGCACGCCGGGAGTTCAGATCACCGATGACTTTCCCAAGGTATTCGTCCGGGACGATGACTTCAACGTCCATAATCGGTTCCAGGAGCGTCGGGTTAGCGCGCTTCATAGCATCTTTAAATGCCATAGAACCGGCGATGCCGAACGCCATTTCCGAGGAATCCACCGGATGGTGTGAGCCGTCTACCAGTCTTACCGATACGTCAACGACCGGATAGCCTGCCAACACGCCGGTATTCATGGCATTCTCAATGCCTTTCCGCACCGCAGGAACGTATTCCTGAGGGACGGCACCGCCTTTCGTTTCGTCGGCGAACTCAAAGCCGCCGCCTTTCTCAAGCGGTTCAACCTCAATCACGACATGTCCAAACTGCCCTCTGCCACCGGATTGCCGCACGAAGCGTCCTACCGATTTGACAGGTTCAAGAATCGTCTCGCGATATGCCACTTCCGGGCTACCGACGTTAGCAGAGACGTTGAATTCGCGGACTAGCCTGTCTACGATAATCTCAAGGTGCAGCTCACCCATGCCGGAGAGCAACGTCTGTCCCGTGTCTGCATCCTGATGCACTTTAAACGTCGGATCTTCCTCGGCGAGTTTTGATAGCGCGAGGTTGAGTTTGTCAATATCCGATTGCGTGCGCGGTTCAATGGCAATAGCCATGACAGGCAGCGGGAAATCCATCGTCTCTAGCGTGATGTGCCGTTTCATATCGCAGAGCGTCTCGCCTGTCGCGATATTCTTTAACCCGATGACAGCGGCGATGTCGCCTGCGTAGACAGCTTGATGCTCCTCGCGTTTGTTGGCGTGCATCTGCATCAAGCGGCCGATGCGTTCGTGCTTGCCGCGTTTGCTGTTGTAGACGGTATCGCCTTTTTTCAGCACACCGGAGTAGACACGGAGGTAGGTGAGTTTGCCAACGTGCGGGTCCGTCATGATTTTGAACGCTAGCGCGCAGAACGGCTCCTCGTCGCTCGCCTGCCGAATCTCCTCCGCTTCTGTCCGCGGGTTGACACCCATAATCGGCGGCACATCCGTCGGTGCCGGCAGATAGGAGACAATGGCATCCAACAACGGTTGGACACCTTTATTCTTCAAAGCGGTTCCGCACAAGACTGGCACGGTTTTGCCGTGCAGGACAGCCTTTCTCAGACCGGATTTGATTTCTTCCGGCGACAATTCAATGCCGTCAAGGTAACGTTCTAAAAGTGCGTCATCCGCTTCTGCCGCAGCGTCAAGCATCCGTTCGCGATACTCGTTCGCCATCGCTTCTATCTCGGTGGGGATGTCTGTTTCATGGATGACAGTGCCGTCCCCGGTTGTGGTATCCCACAACTGCGCCTTCATGGCGATGAGATCGACGATGCCGCTAAACCCTTCGGCAGAGCCGATAGGGAGTTGCACCGGAACCGCCGTTGCGCCGAGGCGTTCTTCCATCATTTCTACGGTACGGAAGAAGTCTGCGCCGGTTCTGTCCATCTTATTGACGAACGCGATGCGCGGGATTTCGTATTTATCCGCCTGCCGCCAGACCGTCTCGGACTGCGGTTCAACGCCGCCGACTGCACAGAAGACAGCGACGGCTCCGTCAAGGACGCGCAGTGAGCGTTCTACCTCGACGGTAAAATCGATGTGTCCCGGTGTGTCAATGATGTTGATGTGGTGCTTTTTCCATTGACAGGTAGTGGCGGCGGCGGTGATCGTAATGCCGCGCTCCTGCTCCTGCACCATCCAGTCCATCGTCGTTGTGCCATCGTCAACATCACCGATGCGGTAGACGCGGCCGGTGTAGTATAAAATCCGTTCGGTTACCGTCGTCTTGCCGGCATCAATATGCGCCATGATGCCGATGTTCCGCATGTGTGGCAGCGCAAGGCGTTGTTGGGGGTTATCCTTCTTATCAGCCATTTTTATCCTTCTCGGTGGCGTTTGATACGCCTACCATCGCCTACCATCGGTAATGTGCGAAGGCGCGGTTCGCCTCTGCCATTCGATGTTGCTCCTGTTTTCGGCGGATTGCACCGCCTTCGTTTCGCGCGGCATCCATCAGTTCACCGGCGAGACGTTCGGCCATCCGTTTTTCGCCGCGTCCGCGCGCCGATTGGATGAGCCAACTGAAGGCAAGCCGGGTCTTGCGTTCCGCTTTCACGTCAATCGGCACCTGATAGGTTTGGCTACCGACGCGCCGGGGACGAATCTCCAAAACCGGCTTGACGTTATTAATCGCTTGGCGAAACACCGCGAAGCCGTCTTCCTTCATTCGCGATTCGATAATCTCAAAGCTCTCATAGAGGATGCGTTGCGCAGTGCTTTTTTTGCCATCCAGCATGAGGCTGTTGATAAATTTTGACACTACCTTGCTGTTATGAACAGCATCCGGGTTGACATCGCGCTTGGCGACGTTTCCACGTCTCGGCATGGTTGTTCCTCCGGTTCCTGTTAATCCGGCTTCCTCGCGCCGTATTTCGAGCGGCCCTGTCGCCGGTTCTCTACGCCGGCGGTGTCCAGTTTCCCGCGAACAATGTGGTAACGGACATTGGAGAGGTCCTTCACGGCACCCCCACGCACCAACACGACTGAGTGCTCTTGCAAGTTGTGGTCGATCCCGGGGATATAGCAGGTTGCCTCATAGCCGGAGGTAAACCGCACGCGGGCTACCTTGCGCAATGCTGAATTCGGCTTGTTTGGCGTAATCGTTTTCACCTGCAAACAGATGCCGCGACGCTGCGGACATTGCTGCAACACCGGGGATTTCGTCTTCTTCCGGGACCGCTTGCGCGGTTTTTTGATTAACTGGTTAATTGTCGGCATTTTTATCCATCCTTTATGTTCTGCACAGAACATATATGCGCTGCGCTGTCGAAAATCGCGCTTCAGCGAACCGCTCTCCACAAAAAAAGCCCCTCGCGGGGCAATGCAAATCGGGTATGCCGGGCAGCGCGGCGCGCTACCTCAACCTCAGATTGCAAATTCTGAACAAATTAACGTGAGATGGAGAGTCAACGTTAGAATGTTTCCGAATAGTTTGCCCCTTTTCTTGTCTAAAAGACTAAAAAAGACCCGGGTAGGGTTTCCAAAATTATAATTATACCACAAAAAAAACCGTTTGTCAAATTTTTTTTACTTTTTTTGTAAAAAAAGTGGTAATTTTGCGATTTTTCTTACTTTTTTTGCAATTTTCCGCGCAAAATAACGTCGCGGACGTTCAAATGTTCGTCAAGAATGACAATATCCGCCGCTGTGCCGCGCGCAATAGTGCCTATCCGGTCGGCGATGCCGAAATTCCGCGCGGGTGTTAAAGTCGCCATCGTCAGCGCGTCCTCAAGCGAATAACCCCAATTGACGACATTCCGGAGGCCTTCCATCAGCGTAATGTTCGCGCCAGCGAGCCGTTCTGTCGGTTCCCCGACATCAAGATACATCGCACCGTCTTTCACGTATTTTGCCTCCGCCAAACGATACGCCCCCAACTCCGGGACATATACAGCCTGCGCTTGCCATTCGGCGGTAGGCACACCGGCGAGCTCGGTGCAGTCCGTAATCAACCCAACTCCATCAATCCCCTTCCATCGGATGAGCGCGTCGCCCCAAAAGGGGGATACATGCCGTTCATCGACGATTAACTCCGCATGGATGCCTTCATGTGCTAGCACCGCTTCAACAGCACCTAGTTCGCGGTGGTGCATGCCGCTCATACCGTTAAAGGTATGCGTGGCGCGCGTGATGCCCGCGTCAATCGCCGCCATTGCCACCGGATACGTGGCATCCGTGTGCCCCATCGCAATGACAATGTCGTTATAGGCATCTTTCCTGAATTCGGCGAGGTGTTTGATAAACCGAAAGTCTTCGTCCCGCTCCGGCGCAATCGAGATGACTTTCAGCGTTCCATCAGATGCCGCCCACATAGAGTGGAATTCTTCAAAGTTCGGCGGTGTGATAAACCGCGCATCCTGCGCGCCGTTCTTCGCGAGACTGCCGAATTTCCCTTCTACATAAGAACCTAAAATGCGTGCACCGTCCTCAACAGGATAATCAGCAACGCGCGCTATTGCTTCGAGCGAAGCGTTGATTACCTCCATGCTCCCGGATGAGATACCCAAGACAAGCGTAGTGACACCTGCCGCCGCGTGCGCGCGAACGATGCGCTGAATGTCTGCAACCTCGCCTGTCATCGTATCGCACCCACCGCCACCGTGAACGAGGCCGTCAATGAGGCCCGGGATGACAGTGCAACCGGTTGCATCAATGACGTTAGATGCGTTTTGCGGCGCGCCGTTCGTCATCACTTCTGATATTATGTCCCCCTGAATGACGACGCTGCCGCGTCCGACATGTTTCGGGGTATAGATGTCACCGTTGGTGATAGTCAGCGTGCTCATGCTTCTGTAAAGGCGGATGCCATCGCCGCCTATCTTTTCCTTTCCCCCAGTCTCGATGCGTTCAGAATCGCGGGGGACAGGCCCCCGCGCTACGGTAGGAGAGCCCTCCCGGTCTCGCCGGGTTCGGTATCGGGACAAGGATGTCCCTCCTACCCAAACACCGGTAGGCGAGACATCCCGGTCTCGATGCATTCAGAATCGCGGGGGACAGGCCCCCGCGCTACGGTAGGAGAGCCCTCCCGAACCCGATGCCTTATACCGAATCTGAGCCCCGTTCCAAAAAGAGAAAACTATACGCATACGGATTTTTCTCATCTGGTTCGCAATCAACGCGCTTCGCTTCGTGCCACTCCGTCATATCGAACGCAGGGAAGTAGACATTCCCCTCAAACGTTGCATGAACTCGCGTTAGATAGAGCCGATGCGCGTGCGGCAAAAATGCTTGATAAATCGGCGAGCCGCCGCAAATCATAAGTTCTTCTGCATCGGCGGCAATTGCCAACACCTCGTCTACCGAATGCGCCACAAGACAGCCGATGGGAACCTCATACTCCACGTTGCGCGTCAAAATAATGTTCAGCCGTTTGCCGAGAGGCCGCTTCAGCGTTTCAAACGTCTTCCTTCCCATGACAACAGGCTT
Source organism: Candidatus Poribacteria bacterium (assembly GCA_965242965.1). Taxonomy (GTDB): domain Bacteria; phylum Poribacteria; class WGA-4E; order WGA-4E; family WGA-3G; genus AGPOR5. Next base: position 2,646,633 of record OZ251518.1, read on the forward strand.
GCCCACCGTCATGTCCCGGAAGTGCCGCCGGTCTGCCGGTAGTTGCCACGGAATCTCGGGTCCGTTACCGATGAGGCGATTTTCGTCCATCGCGGCGATGAGAGAGATGAGCATCGTTTTTCCTAAGCGCGGCACGTTGAGGGCCAGGTCCTCGTTCTACGGAGACTTACTGTAGTTCGGGAGCGCCCGCTCCCGAAACGGCATGTCCTCGTTCTACGGTGACTACAGTGACGCGGCGTGTCTCTGATTTACGAACCTTCCGCTTTTTCTTCTTCCAACTCGCGTTCGGCATCTTCAATGCCTGCCAGCACCTGTTCTGCAAAGTGGATGATGGTTTCGCTGAGGAGGCCAGGCACGAGTTTCACTTCGTCTTTCTCCTTCCATTCCATCTTGAACTCTTCGGCACCGACGAGTTCGTCCAGCGCGTCTCCAAGAGCTTCCTGCGTGATATTAAAGTGCTCAGCGAGTTCACTGAGGCTGAGCGGCTCTTCTATCTGAAAAGCGAGCACCTCCATCCACAGCCACATGCCGATGCGCCGCGCGATGGTCGAGAGCTCAAGATCTTGATCCGCGAAGCGGGTTATCGCGGCGAAACAGTAAGTGCCGTGATGCGGATAGTCAATCAAGATCTCTTCCAATTCCTCAAAGGCGAGTTGGATTAAGAAGGCGGCTTCTTCCGGTAGCGGAAATTCATCCATTGCGTCGCCATGGTGGTTTCCGTTGTGCCCCGGCTCGCCAAAGCTGAAGTTGCGTTGTTCTTGCGCCATGTGCGGTTCCTCTATCTGTTTGGTATGATACGCCTAGACAATCAACGGTGCGCGGATAGTATCATGGTGTCGGTAATTATCTAACCGAATGTCCTGCATCTTGAAATCGTCAATGCAGGTGACGTTTGGGTTGAGGACAAGTTTCGGCGGCGGATAAGGTTCGCGCTGGAGCTGCGTTTTCACCTGCTCAAAATGTTCTTGATAGATATGCGCGTCGCCTAACGTCAGGATGAACTCGTGCGGTTCAAGGTTTGTCACTTGCGCTACCATTGACAAAAGCAAGGCATAAGACGCGATGTTGAACGGCACCCCAAGGAACATATCACAGCTGCGCAGATACATCTGCAAGGAGAGTTTCCCTTCGGCGACGAAAAATTGAAAGAAGATGTGGCACGGCGGCAGTGCCATCTGGTCCAATTCGCCTGGGTTCCACGCGGTGACGATGTGTCGACGGCTGTGCGGTTCTTCCTTCAGCTGCGCAATGACTTCGGCGAGCTGATCTTGTTCGCCATTCGCCGTTCGCCACTGTCGCCATTGGATGCCGTAAATTCTGCCGAGTTGTCCATCGCGGTCCCACGTTTCGGCGTTTGCGTCCCAGATTCGCGTGCCGAGTTTCCGGAATTTTTCAACGTTGTCATAGGCGCGTAGAAACCCCAAAAGTTCAGCTTTCATGGAGCGGAAGGCGAGTTTTTTCGTCGTTACGGCGGGAAACCCTTCTTGGAGATTATAGCGCATTTGCATGCCAAAGAGGGCGCGAGTGCCGCCGTTCCTACCTGCCCGGTCCACCCCGGTAGTGAGTATTTGATGTAGCGCGTCTAAATAAGATGTCATGCCTACCCTTTTTATTCATCCGTGCTGCCGAACCCGCCACGTGACGGTGCAGACATCTCCTCGACTTCGTTCCATTCTGTCTTGTCAACTCGGACAAACACCGCTTGCGCGATGCGGCTGCCTCTCTCAATCGTAACCGGTTTATCGGTGAAATTGTAAACCTGAATGTGGAGTTCGTCGTTTTCGCCGCAGTAATCGTTATCGACAACGCCGAGTCCTTGCGGCATCAGCACGCCGTGTTTGCGCGGTGTGCTACTCCGCAGACATACCATCAGCATGTAACCGGGCGGCGTTTCAACGATAACGTTCGCCGGAATGAGGACGATGCGGTGCGGCGCAATCTCGGCGGTTTCGCGGCAGAGCAAATCAAAGCCGACTGAGCCGGCGGTTTCGTATTTCGGCAGCGGCAGCGTTTTATCAACGCGTTTGATGTTAACGTTCATGTGCAATATAGGGCAGGATCGCCTGATCTTGACCCGTTCGGGAGCAGGTGCTCCCGAACTACAGAGTTATGAAACACCCTCACGTTACCGTAGCGCGGGGGCCTGTCCCCCGCGATCGTCAAGTTACTTCGGAACATTGTTGAGGGACAGGCCCTCAACCTACGGTGCGATGAAAAATCGTCGCATGTTGAGGGACAGGCCCTCAACCTACGGTTTTCAATGTGGAATCTCGGCGTGTTGAGGGACAGGCCCTCAACCTACGATTCGATGGAGAATCTCGGCATGTTGAGGGACAGGCCCTCAACCTACGGTGCAATAAAAAATCGTCGCATGTTGAGGGACAGGCCCTCAACCTACGGTTACTATGGCACGGATACCCCGGCAACCTTGCACCGGATACAATACAGTGAGGTGCTAGCCGTGATAAACAGCGTTTTCCAATCATCGCCGCCCCAAGCGAGATTCGCCGCGCGTTCCGGCGTGAAAATCACCCCAAGGTGTGTCCCCTCCGGCGCGAAGACCCAGATTCCGCCAGGTCCCGTCAAATAAACATTTCCTTGCACATCTACCTTCATGCCGTCCGGTTTCCCGTTCTCACCCTTTTCAATGCCGAAGACGCGCCCATTCGCAATCGTGCCATCTGCCTGGACATCAAAGGCGCGGATGTGCATCCGTTCGGTGTCGTTAATGTAGAGAATAGACTCGTCCGGTGAGAAACAGAGCCCATTCGGCCGGTCGAAATCGTCAACGAGGAGCGTCAATGTCTCGCCATCAGGTGACAGACGGTATACGCCTTGAAAACCGAGTTCCTTCTCTGATTCAACGCCATACGCCGAGGTGAGCCCGTAAGGCGGATCCGTGAAATAGAGACTCCCATCCGATTTGACGACAACATCATTCGGGCTGTTCAAGCTTTTGCCTTCATAGTGCGACGCGATGGTGACAACCTCACCATCGGGATTCGTTCGGGACACGCGCCGGTTGGCATGTTCGCAAGCGATGAGGCATCCCTGTTTATCATAAGTCAGCCCATTTGATTTTCCGGAAGGTTTCCGAAAAACGCTCATTCCTGACGTTGCGTCCCACTGCCGCATCGTATTGGCGGGGATATCGCTAAACAGCAGAAACTTCCCGGAGGCGTTCCAGAGCGGCCCCTCGGTAAACTGGCATCCGGTTGCGAGCTGCTCCATCTCCGCATCAGCATCCACCAATTGGACGAGTCGTGCATCTTGGATATCAAGTCCCATCTTGAAATGTCCTTTATTTTTCCGGACGATATAGAAATCTGTCCTGACATACATTTTTTCTTGACATATTCTCTAATTTACGTTATCATAAATAGAGAATCATCAAATTTCGCGGAGTTATCGCGCGTCGCGACACTTTTTCCGTAGGAGGGACATCCTTGTCCCGATGTGTTCATCGAGACCAGGAGGGCTCTCCTACTGACTGACGTGCCTGGGGCGACTCGAACGCCCGACCTTCAGCTCCGGAGGCTGACGCTCTATCCATCTGAGCTACAGGCACAAAAAATTGTAGACGTATATAGTATACCACATTCGGACAGCATTTGTCAAATTTTTTTTTGGAATTTTTCTAAAAGGGAGAAATAAACAGATGAAACGCAGATTTCAGCAACTCTCAATTCTCGGGGCAATAGTGATTTTTTTGTTTAGCCTTGCCCCGGAAGAGGTGGAAAGTCGGCGGCGCGGCGGCGGACGTAGTTTCAGCCGCAGTTCAAGTCGTCGGAGTTACAGCGCGCCGAGGCGTTCCACAAGTAGGACCCGCAGCAGCAGCTCTACCCGGAGCAGGACCACGCGTCCGCGGAGTTCCACTTCTACCAGCACGCGCACCACACGTAGTACTACTGGCACGCGTGCGAGCACGACTGCCCGTCAGAAACAGACCGCGACGAACCGCGCGCGGACAACGACAGGCACGTCAACGCGCAACGCTAGGACGAATCGAAACAACGCGACGACGCGGAGTTCGACGCGCAGCCAACAGCGGCAGGTAAAGTCGCAAAATCGCAAACAGGTGCGGCAGCTCAAATCGGAGAATCGTCGATTAAAGCGCGAAAATAGACGTGCAAATCGCGAAACTGCCCGCGCCCGCCGCGATGCGCGCCAAACGATTAACATCAACAACTTCGGTGGGTATTATCCCATGGCCGGCTATTCAATGTATAGCCTAGGTGCCTCCATGGCGTTCAACAACCTCATGTTCGGCATATACTTCCACGATCACTACAACCACGCGATCCGCCATAGTTATATGTGGCACTATCACCACCGAGACTATGACAGGTCGCACTGGGATGCCAAAAAGCAGGCGGAGTATGAATACTATAAGGAATACTACGAAAGCCAAGGCATCGAACCCAATCCGAATTACGTTGACCCGGGCACCAATCGTGACGAAGACTACGTCGCGAGTTACGTCCAAGAGAATCCCAATGAGTTTTACGGGGAAAACGCCGAAGTCTTCACCGTCGATCAACTTCCAGATGAAGAGGCACTGAAGGAAGAACTCCTCGCGGCTGCTGAAACACCGACGGCGACTACCGCTGTTGCCTCTCGCGCGCCACCCGCGCCGCAAAAAGTGGTCCTCGAAAAGAAGACTTCGGGGGGAACGTGGTTCGTCCTCATCTTCGGCGGGATTCTCGTCGTCGGTGTCATCGCCATCGTGATGTATAATAAGGGTTATTTCTAGGGGAAGGACACCCTCATTTACCGTAGCGCGAGGGCCTGTCCCTCGCGATGCCTTAAGCATCGAGACCGAGAGGTCTCTCCTACTGATGACGATCGCGGGGGACAGGCCCCCGCGCTACGGTAAAGGAAGAAGGCATCGAGACCGGGAGGTCTCTCCTACCGGAAGGCATCTCCCCCTCTGTAGTTCGGGAGCGCCTGCTCCCGAACGGGTCAGGATCTGGCGATCCTGACCTACAGGGGTGAGGCGGTCTGCTAGCCAAACGCATGGCGGGGGACAGACCCCCGCCCTACGTCACAAAAACGGAACAATTCTAATACTTTTGGAAACAAAAACATGGCACTTTTTGGCAGAAAAAACGGCAAATCGCTATTTGGCAAACGGAAAACCGACGACGCGCCCAAGAAAAAACCACAACGGCACGAACTCGTCGATATTCCCATCAACAGCATGATAGAACTCTCCGACATTACGACTTACGAGGAGACCGGGGATACCTCACGCGCCTATAAACTGGTCACCCGAAAGAAGTATGTCGGCGAGGGACTCCTTCGCTATATGTATCACCTCCAAGATGTGGAGACAGAAGTGGTGCTAGGCGTAGATGGCATCGCAGGACGAAAGGACGAATACGAAATCTCGCGCTGGATTGTCGACGGCGAAGAGGAACTCGGCGAACAGCTAACTGACGAGATAACGCTCCACTATCCGCATCCCGATAACGAAGACGAGGAAATCGCAGTAGTATACGGCAAACAGGAGAGCGTCCCTGCAACCCTCACCGTAACTACTGAACAGGGACAAGAGGAATTCTCGGCGGAACTCCACGAATACGCCACCGATGACGATGAATTCATGTCGGTGGAACTTTGCGGGGATTGGTTAACCTTCTACGTCGGCGCGTTGATAACGCGTTCCGATATTGAAATCTATCCTGCGATGGAGAGTGAAACCAAGCGAAAGTCGGATTAAAAAAACGGCCCCTGGCCCGTAGCGCGGGGGCCCTCGGATGCCACACGCGCATCCGAGAGGGTTTCCCCCGCGATCCGCTCAAGACAGGAAACGCCCCGGACACCGTAGCGCGGGGGCCTGTCCCGCTCTGTAGTTTGTGATCGCCTGATCACAAACGGCATCCCCCGACACGTAGCGCGGGGGCCTGTCCCCCGCGATGCTGGCATAGGGAGACATCCCCCGACACGTAGCGCGGGGGCCTGTCCCCCGCGATCTATGAACGAGGAGAATCCCTCAACTCAGGAAAAATCGAGACCAGGAGGTCTCGCCTACCGAAAGTAGGTGGCGATCGCCTGATCGCCAACGGCAAGATCAGGCGATCTTGCCCTACTACTGGCCCGCTCACTGTAGATGGCGATCGCCTAATCGCTAACGGCAAGATCAGGCGATCTTGCCCTACTATTGGCCCGCTCACTGTAGATGGCGATCGCCTGATCGCCACCGCGCAAACCCAATTAATCTCAACACGGAGAAACACCTATGGCACGAAAAAAACGAACCCCTAAACCGAAAGAAACCGACATCCAAGACTATCGGCACGACACCGCCACGCGCAAGAATAACCCGCCAGCCGGCATCGCCGCACGCGGGAAAATCAACGAATCGCCGACAGTCGAATACGCCCATAACCCGCACCTGCCGCCGACACTCCGCTTTGACGAAAACGGCGACGCAGACCGGCTCCCCGAACTGCTTCAAAAAGCGCAACACGGAGCACTCTCCAAAACGGAAGTCAACGCCATCGTCAAGGCACTGCAACACTACGATGCACCGTGGCTGGAATGGAGCGGCAAACAGGAAACGCCATCGTTCACCGTAGACCCGGTTGCGTTGCACATCCACGAACGCGTCAGCGCGAAGGCTATCATGAAAATCGCCGCACGCGAAAATGTCCAACGCAACCTCTTCGCTGACCCGCAGCAGGAATACAACGAGGCGGTCCAGTTTTATCAGCACGACGTAGAGTGGGCGAACCGCCTCATCCTCGGCGATAGTCTCACCGTCATGAGCTCCCTCGCGCGACGCGAAGACCTCGGGGGAAAGGTGCAGACGATTTACTTCGATCCACCCTACGGCATCAAATTCGCCTCCAACTTCCAACCCACCGTCTTTCAGCGGAACGTCACGGACAGAAGCGCGGATTTGACGCGCGAACCCGAACAGATTCAGGCATACCGTGATACCTGGCACCTCGGCGTGCATTCCTACCTCGCCTATCTACGGGACCGGCTGATGGTTGCCAGAGAACTGCTCACCGATAGCGGCAGCATCTTCGTGCAGATCGGCGATGAAAACGTGCATCGGGTGCGGTGTCTACTGGATGAGGTATTTGGCAGTGAGAATCTTGTCAGTTCTGTCACCGTTAGAAAATCTGGTTCAACGCCTTCCAGACAAATTGCAAATGTCACCGATCATCTGCTCTGGTATGCGAAATCCAAAGAGTCGGTGAAATTTAACCGGCTATTCCAAGGAAAAAATTTAGGCATCTACAACCGAGAAGACGAAAACGGCGATGCTTTTTCTTTTGGCGATTTGCAATCTGCTGGCGAAATTCAAACAGACCAGCGGTTTTGGTTCCAAGGGAAAGAATGGGTTCCGAGGCGCGGATACCATTGGTCCACAAATGTGCGTGGACTACACAACCTTTCAAAAGCGGGTCGAGTTGAACTCGTAGGAAAAAACCTGAGATATAAACGTTATGCAAAGGATTTCCCAGTCACAGAGTTAACGAATATCTGGGGAGATATTTCAGGTGCTGCTGGAAACATTTATGTCGTCCAGACTCCTACAAGAATCATTGAACGCTGTATCCTCATGACAAGCGACCCGGGCGATCTTGTCCTCGATCCGACGTGCGGCAGCGGCACCACCGCCTATGTCGCCGAGCAGTGGGGGAGACGCTGGATTACGATCGATACCAGCCGCGTCGCCATTGCCCTTGCGCGCCAACGCCTCTTGACGAGCAGCTTTGACTATTACCAACTCAAAGCACCGTCAGCGGGTATTGCCGGCGGCTTCGTCAACAAAGTCGTGCCGCACATTACGCTGAAAAGCATAGCGCAAAATGATGCACTCGATCCGATTTTCGCCAAGCATGAGCCGATTCTGAAGGCGAAATTGGAGGAACTCAATCGGAGTCTTGCAGCAGTAAACGATGACAAACTTCGTGCCGAACTGCTTGCAAAATTGGCGGCGAAGGAGAAGCGCGAGGGGAAAAGAGCGATTACGGAGGCAGACCGGCGGCGATGGATTCTTCCCGAAACCGCATGGCAAGAGTGGGAGGTGCCTTTTGACACGGATGCCGACTGGCCGGAGGCATTGCGCGCTGCGTTAACGGCGTATCGCGAAGCATTTCAGGCGAAGATACAGGAAGTGAACGCGTGCATTGAATCTTCCTCTGAAGGCGAAGATCTGGTCGATCAGCCGAAGATTGAGCGTAGGAAATTGCGCGTCAGCGGTCCGTTCACCGTGGAGGCGGTGCAACCCGCCGAGGAGTCGTTAGGCACTGAATCGCCCATCGGCGGTGAACCTGAAGAAGCATTGGAGACGTTTGACGAGGAAACGACGAATGCGGAGGCGTATCTGAACAAGATGATACGTCTGTTGCGCGAAGATGGCGTGCGGTTTCCGAATAATCAGACGGTGCAATTCGCCACATTGAATACGCGCGAAGGCGATGTCCTGCATGCCGAAGGCACATGGGCACATGCTGAATCAGCTCGGAGCGTCGCCGTTGTCTTCGGTCCGCAGCATGGTGCTGTCACCTCGGTGCAGGTAGAGCAGTGCGTGCGCGCCGCCTATCGTCGTGGTTATGATGAGTTGGTGTTCGCCGGTTTCAGTTTTGATGGTGCGGCACAGGCGGCTATCCAGGCAGATCCAGACCCGGAGCTCCGCATTCATATCGCGCACATTAATCCGGATGTGGCGATGGGCGATTTGCTGAAGGAGACTCCTTCCACGCAGTTGTTCACCGTATTCGGTTTACCGCGCACCAAACTTGAAGATACGGATGATGGCAGGCATCTCGTCACGATGGCGGGAGTGGACATCTACGATCCTGTGAAAAACCAGGTCTTTTCGGCGAATGCGGACAAGGTGGCGGCGTGGTTCGTGGATACGGATTACGATGGTAGGACGTTCTGTATTTCGCAGGCATTTTTCCCGAATAAGCGAGCCTGGTCAAAAATTGCGCGTGCGTTGAAAGGTATCGTTGATTCGGAACGTTTTGAGCAATTGAGTGGGACGGTATCGTTGCCATTTTCTGCCGGTCTGCATGGGAAGGTGGCCGTCAAAGTCATCGATGCGCGTGGCAATGAGGTCATGCGCGTGCATGAAACGCCTCTGGCCCCGTAGCGCGGGGGGACAGAAAACACCCCGGCCACCGTAGCGCGCGGGCCTGTCTCTTCAGGTAAGAGGGACATCCCTGTCCCGACAGAAAACACCCCGGGCCCCGTAGCGCGGGGGCCTGTCCCCCGCGATCCCTCAAAAAACGAAAAACGCACGCAGGCGAGACAAAAGCACGGCGAGGGACAGGCCCTCGCCCTACGGTGAGGGGGAGGCGGCCTCGATCCGTAGCGCGGGGGCCCTCGGATGCCACACGCGCATCCGAGCGGGTTTCCCCCGCGATCATTGGATTGCGCGAGACATAGCGAGGGACAGGCCCTCGCCCTACGGAATATCAGGATGCATTAATCCTTTAAAAAACAGTTGACATTTTGTCTTGCATAAAGGTATACTATAAGAAAGATTAGTTAAGGAGGGACTCACCCATGAAATTCTACATAGGGATGCTCGTCGGGCTGTTGTTCGTGAGCGCATCGGCCTTCGGCGCACTGAGCGTCGATGACTACGAAAAACTCAATACCATGTTCAAAGAATCCGAGGCACGGACGCAGCAAGCCATCGAGGACTCCGAGGCACGGATGAAGGAATACGTCTCGCAAGAAATCTCCCGAGAAATCGCAAAGGTGAACGGTGAAATCGGGAAGCTATCTATCCGCATTGACGCAACGAACACGCGGATAGACACCGAATCGCGAATCGCAAAGGAACGCTCCAGCGACTTCAACAACCGTTTGAACGTCATCATCGGGCTGATTGGCGTGTTGATTGCCATTATCATCGGGCTCCCCTTGTTGCGGGATAGGAAAAAAGACCGCGAGCAAGATGAGCAACTTGAAGCACAGCAACAGCAACTCGAAGCACAGCAACGCCAACTTGAGAAGCAACAGCAGGAACTTGAAGTCATGCGCCAAGAATTGGCAACACTCAAACAGAATCAGAGACCTTGGCAGGAAACACAACGCACACCGTAGGAAATGCCCCGGACACCGTAGCGCGGGGGCCTGTCTCTTCGGGTAGGAGGGACATCCCTGTCCCGACAGAAAACACAACGGACACCGTAAGAAAACGCTCTGGCCACCGTAGCGCGGGGGCCTGTCCCCCGCGAGCGCTCAAGTATCAGGAAACACCCCGCACACCGTAGCGCGGGGGCCTGTCCCCCGAGATCGCTCAAGGAAACCGTCGAGACCAGGAGGTCTCTCCTACGGGAGCGCGCGTTGTCACTGATCAAAAGATTAATTTAGGAGGTAATCACCCATGAAATTCTACATAGGGATACTCGTTTGGCTGTTGTGCATGAGTGCATCGGCCTTTGGCGCACTGACCGCCGATGACTACGAAAAACTCAATACCATGTTCAAGGAATCCGAAACGCGGACGCAGCAAGCCATCAAGGAGTCGGAGGCACGGATGAAGGAATACGTCTCGCAAGAAATCGCGAAGGTGAACACCGAAATCAGGCGGCTTGATAGCCGCATTGACGAAACGAACAAGCGGATGGAGGCCGGCTTTCAAGCCGTGAACACCCAATTCGGCGCGATGAATAACCGCTTCGGTGATGTCAACATCCGTTTGAATCTCAACTTCGGGCTGTTGGTAGCGTTGATTGGGGTTGTCATTGGGCTGCCGTTGCTCCGCGAGCGGAAAAAAGAGCGCGAACAAGATGAGCAACTTGCAGCACAGCAAGCGTTGATCGAGAAGCAGCAAGAGCAACTTGCTGCACAACAGCAGAAATTGGACATGCAACAACAGCTCTTGGCTGCACAACAGCAGGAAATGGCCGCTGTCCGTGAGGAATTGGCAACGCTCAAGCAGCAGCAAATGCCGAATCCTTCTGCAACGGAATAAAAACGAAAAATGCCCTTGCAAGCCCGCCGCATGAAACGCCCCGGGCCCTGTAGCGCGCGGGCCTGTTGCTGCGGGTAGGAGGGACATCCCTGTCCCGACAGAAAACACAACGGACACCGTAAGAAAACGCCCCGCACACCGTAGCGCGGGGGCCTGTCCCCCGCGAACGTTCAAGTATCAGGAAACGCTCCGGCCACCGTAGCGCGGGGGGCTGTCCCCCGCGAGCGCTCAACAAAGGAAAAACGCGCAGAGGATATCTCCAACATGCCGCGCGAAATTCAGATAAAACAGTTGACTTGAGGGAATGCAAAATGCACACATTGGAAATGACAGACGCTGAATGGTATGAACGGATACTTGATGTCCTGTTAGAGCATCTCGGCCCCAGAGAACTTCAGCGGTTCTTGGCGTATGCGAAAGCCGGGCGTGGCGAATTGGCGGCACCATGTCAACCATGGGTAACGCAGATGGAAAAGGAGACAATTCAGCGCGGGAAGCAGCCCTGTCGCCCGCGGCACGCCGCAACTCCCTCTCTCGCAGAAGCACCGGCGAATTGCACACCGAAACCCATCGGCGAGATGACGGATGATGAACTCCATCGGTTCGGATTGGAGGGGATTTCTGAGAAGTTGGGACTTCCTGGATTGGTTCGGTTTAGTCGGCTGTGCACACCGGGCACCGGCGACTACACCCGCGACCGGCACAAATGGCTGGATAAACTCGATTGGGACACGGTACTGGACGAGATTCGGCAGGTCCAAGAGGAACGCTACGGCGACAGGAAGGAATAGGCGAACTCGTGCAAAACCAATCTCAACACCAGAACATCTATCTGGACACTTGCTGCTTAGGTCGCCCCTTTGACGCGCAGACGCAGGAACGGGTGCGCGAGGAAACTGAAGCCTTTGATGAAATCATTGATAGTTTTTCCCTCGGTCGATTCCATTGGATTTCCAGCACAGCCGTGGAGCTCGAAGTTGGCAAGAACCCGAATGTAACGCAACGGAACCAGATCCAATCCCAATTCAGTTTAGCATATCAAACGGTTCAGGTAGGTGCGTCGGAAACCGCCCGCGCCGCTCATCTCCAACAACTCGGATTCCCATCGTTTGATGCGTTACATATCGCTTGTGCCGAAAGCGGCGGTGCAGATGTCCTTCTCACCACGGACGATGTGTTTCTCAATCGGGCGAAACGCCTGCGGCAGCATCTTCACGTGGATGTAGAAAACCCGCGCGCGTGGTTACAGGCGGTAAGAGGGGCCCGCACGTAGGACGGGGGTATCCCTCGCGCTACTTCACATGCCCCGCGAAATGAACGTAAAATGAGGGTGTTTCATAAATTCGTTTCGGTATTTATCTCCCCTTGGGGGAGGGCGAATACCGATAGAAAAGCGAGGGGGGCGCGCATCGGGCCCATCTCTGTAGTTCGGGAGCACCCGCTCCCGAACGGGTCAGGATCAGGCGATCCTGACCTACAGGGGTGATAAGGTCTGCTAGCAAAACGATGGCGAGGGCCCTTGCATGCCACACGCGCAGGCGAGCGGGTTTCCCTCGCCATGCTGCGATCGCGGATGACAGGCCCCCGCGCTACGGGAAAAAAACAGTCCCCTTCATCGTAGGGCGAGGGCCTGTCCCTCGCCATCGCTCGCGCTACGGAAAAAACGTCTTTTAGGTCCGTAGGACCTTAATGTCTATAGCACGCGCGATCGCCAAGAACACTAAGGTCCTTTAGGTCCTTAATAGACTTTGAGATGCGGCGTGTTTTTTATTAAGGACCTAAAGGACCTTGAAAACGGGCCGACACGGGCTGCTATAGACATGTAGGTCCTAAAGGACCTAAAGAGGCATCCATAACGGATTTATGAAACACCCTCAGATAACTGAAAATGGACATGAGGAACGCTACGGCGGCGGAATCGGCAAAGTTCAAGCAGCAGGAACCGACTGTCCTCCTGCAACGGAATAAGAGGTGTCTCAGGCGAGGAACCGGTTTCCCTCGCCTGAGATGCCTTCGTTACGAAATCCCCTCCCAATACTTCCACATATCGTCCGGGGTTTCAAACTTAATCTCATCTAAATCTTTCCGGCGGTAACGCCCGATGAGCGCGATGCGAACCCGCCGTCCACAATTTGGACCGGCGGTGTGACTCATCTGATGATGCCAGAAACAGACATCCCCCGCCTCGCCTGTAAACTCATGGCTCGGCCCTAAATCAAACGGCGCAATGCCGCCCGGAAGACTGTCCAAGTCATGGTATCGGAAATACTCCGCCCAAACGCGATGACTGCCGGGCCAAATCGTGAAGCCGCCCCCCTGTTTCTCTACCTTTTCAAGATAGAGAGTAGCGCCGAGGGTGAAAGAACCGACGACACCCTTTGGCACACCGTTCGTCGGAGTATGGTAACCGTCGAGGTGTCCCATCGGTTCGCGCCATTCTTTGTCCGGATCTGGAAAATTGATATGCGGTCCCGCGCCGCCACCCGTATTCAATTTGCCCTCACCGACGAGCTCCTCCGCCATCGCGTAAACGTTGTTGCCGTAGAGGGTGCCACGGATGACATCCTCGCCGCCGACCGGCGCAGTACGGTAACCCTTGCGAATCCAAGACACCGGATCGTTTCTGTCTTCTTCCAACGACTCCCAGACCCTGTCAAGGGCGGCATCGATGGCATCCTGCGTTAACGCGCCGCGCACGATGAGGTAGCCGTGCTCTTTGAAAAATGCTTTGTCCTGAGGCATTAAATGTGCCATGGTTTTGGTTCTCCTTTTAGGTGTGCATCGAGACCGGGAGGTCTCTCCTACTGCTCCTAGCATACGGTGTGCATCGAGACCGGGAGGTCTCTCCTACTGCTGCTTGGCGAGGGACAGGCCCTCGCCCTACGAAAAATGGGACGCTTTTCGCGGCGCGCATACCATCCTATTTGAGATCAGGCGATCTCAAACTACAGATTGGGCCTTCTAACTGCTGCTTGGCGAGGGACAGGCCCTCGCCCTACGAAAAACGGGACGCTTTTTGAGGGACAGGCACTCACCTTACGAAAAACGGGACGCTTTTTGAGGGACAGGCACTCGTCCTACGAAAAACGGGACGCTTTTTACGGTGCGCATACCATAAATCCGTTCTCTTCAACGGCTTTCTGATAGGGCGTTTCGTCAAGTGATAAACCGAAGCCGGGAAGTGTCGGCATCTGGATATAGCCATCAACTATCTCGTAAGCCGAGTCATCTATGCCGGGGACGGTGGCGTGATCCCACTCGACGAACTCGAACAGATCGATTTTGGCAGCGAGGTGCCCCGTGGCGAAGTTGCCGTAATACCCACCGTAATGGTGCGGCGCAGTGCCAACGTTCCAGGCATCAAGCTGCGGGCCCAATTCCAGCCAGCGCGTGAAACCGGGGTGGAAAATGTCATACTGCACGACATCAACGAGCCCCTCTTCCGCCCACTGCAACAGGTGCGGAGATGCACTGCCTTCGCCATCCGCAATCTTCGTCTTCAAGCCTTCGGCGTTCAACCACGCTTTCAGGTTGCTATACAAGCGCGCGTCTTCGTGGAACGCCTCCTCGACCCAATAGACATCGGCATCGGCGGTTTCGCTCAACACGCGCTTAGTCAAGTTGAGGTTGTAGCCGTTGTTAGCATCAATTAGAATCGTCGCTCTCCGTCCCAGCACTTCTCGCACTGCTTTGATGACGCGGATGTCGCGTTGCGTGCCTTTTTCCAGCGGCATGTGCATCGCGCCTCGGCCCACCTTAATCTTAAAGGCGGCATGCCCGCGCGCCGCACCTGACAACGCCTCGGAAGCGATAAGGACAGCCGCTTCATCATCGTCTTCTAGATGAAGATCATCGATGTATAACGACGTGTCGTAACACGGAACGCGGAATGAACCGTGTTTTCCAAGGGGTTCCTTGAGGTTCTGTAATACGGCGTAAACAGGCTTCTGCTCCAGCTGCCCAAGCAGATCCCAGAGCGGATACTCCAGCATCCGAAATGCCTCTTTCACTTGTGGCACCTTCCCTCTTGCGCCTTCCTGTTCCCAATTTTCAGGAAACTCAAATGCGTCGTTGAGGTGAAACCCGACGATGGATTCCGCAACTTCCTTTGAGCAGTGCGCGCGGCCGAAACCGCTGACACCGTCAAACGTCGTTATCCGTGCGATGGAAGGACTGACATGCAGTCCATGTTCGCCGAGTCGGGAATTGCAGCCTGCTTTCCGCGGGCGTTTCCCGGTCAAGCGGCCCCACTCAATCCGTTCAATTCTGACGTTATGCATGCCGCCTCCTTATATTTGCGTCTCAAGCAGCGCGAGACTCTTCGCATCCAAGCGGTGATAATTCTCTATCTCGTAGCGATTGCCATCGGCATCCTTGATCAGCACCTTCCCGCTATCCAAAGTGACGACATCATACCGGGTCTTCAGGCCGAATTCGACTTCGCCGCGGTTGGTTTCGACAACCCATCTCGTCACGCCGAATTCACCTCCCAGGAAGTGGATTTTGGTAATCTTCGGCATGAAATACCGCCGTTGCAGCTCCGAAGTTAAGATTTTCTGCGAATCTTTGGGGAGATGCTTGAGGTCTTGAATCACCCCGATTTCGTTCTCTTCGCTATCCAACAACGAGATATATCTGCTGGATTCGCTGAGCGGAAACGCAAGCACCGGTTGAATGTTCGTGTGGCTCGTGTGATCGGGGAGTGTGACAACGAGTTCTTCAAACGCGTTCCGTTCAATGTGAATCTGGCTTGCGTCTAGGAATTGTAATTCTTCGGTAATGCGAATAGCTTCTTGCATCGTGGTATTCTCCAACTGCTTCCCCCTACTGTAGATCTGGCGATCGCGGGGGACAGGCCCCCGCGCTACGTTCGTAGGGACGTTGCGTGGTATTCTCCAACCGTTTCTCCCACCGTAGTGCGAGGGACAGGCCCTCGCAAGTCTGTAGTTTGCGATCGCCTGATCGCAAAGAGAGCACGCTTACCCATACCGTAGTGCGAGGGCCTGTCCCTCGCAAGGCATCGATCTGACGATCGCGGGGGACAGGCCCCCGCGCTACGTTCATACGAACGTTTCGCTTTTCAAACGGGCGATCGCGGGGGAAACCCGCTCGGATGCGCGTATGGCATCCGAGGGCCCCCGCGCTACGTTCGTAGGGACGTTTCGCTTTTCCGCGCGTAGGACGCGCGCCTACCGGCTTACCATGCCCGGATTTTGGACAACTCCGTCTGCTTGGTGCACAAACCGGCATAGGTGCCGTCTTTGGCGAGCAGTTCCTCATGCGTGCCGATCTCGTCAACTTCGCCATCTTTCAGGACGACGAGCCGGTCGGCATATTTGAGCGTCGACAGCCGGTGCGCGATGGCGAAAACGGTGCGCCCACGCACGAGACGTTCTAACGCCTCCTGAATCTTCGATTCTGTCTCTGTATCCACCGAGGATGTCGCCTCGTCTAGGATGAGGATGCGCGGATTCTTCAAAATTGCTCGCGCGATGGAAATCCGCTGACGTTCGCCGCCAGACACGCGCGCCCCGCGCTCGCCTACCATCGTGTCATAGCCATCAGGGAACTTGATGATAAAATCGTGCGCGTTGGCAGCCTTCGCCGCGGCGACAATCTCATGCCGCGACGCACCCGGCTTGGAGTAGCCGATGTTCTCCGCTATCGTGCCTTGGAAGAGGAACGGATCTTGTAACACCACGCCGACTTGTTGCCGCAGTGCCTTCACCTTAATATCCTGAATGCCGTGTCCATCAATCTCAATAGTGCCATCGCTGGCATCGTAAAATCGGGTGATGAGATTGATGACGGTGCTTTTCCCTGCACCACTATGCCCAACCAATCCAATCATCTCGCCGGCTTCCGCGCGGAAACTGACACCTCTCAACGCATTCTTCTCGGTATCGTAAGAGAAATAGACATCTTTGAACTCAACGGTGCCCTGCACTTTTTCAAGCGCGACGGCATCATTTTTATCTCCCACACTCGGCGGTGTGTCAAGGATTTCAAACACCCGGTCGGCGGAAGTTGCAGCACGCACGAACCGTTCGTTCATATTGCACAGCGTGTGGACGGGCCCGAAGAACCGATACATCAGACCTTGGAACATGAGCAACTGGCCCAGCGTGAGTTCTGCGTTGAATATCTGTTGTCCGCCAACGAACCAAATGATGATGGAGCCGGAGAAGACGATGAAGCCCATGATAGGCCGGTAAAGCGTCCATAACTTCGCCGCGTTCATCTCCCCGTGGAAGACCTGGTAGGTATACTCGCTAAAGCGGCTGACTTCGTGGCGTTCCCGCGCGAATGCCTTCACGACGCGCACACCCGGAATCGTGCTCGCCAGCAGCGAACTAATGTTAGCATACCGTTTCCATAACACCTTGAAAACCTTGCTCATCTTGTGCCCAAAGAAGACGGTAAAGAAGATGAGACACGGGATAGGAATCAGTGTCCACAACGCCAATTTCCAATTCTCAGAGAACATGATCACAGCGATGAAGATGATTGTCAGCGAGTCCCCGATGATGTCTTGCAACCCGTTTGTGATGAAATCCCGTAGTCTCCCCACATCTTGCGTAATCCTTGACATCAGGTTTCCGGTATCGCGTTGCTGAT
The DNA here is from genome assembly GCA_965242965.1 of Candidatus Poribacteria bacterium. Taxonomy (GTDB): domain Bacteria; phylum Poribacteria; class WGA-4E; order WGA-4E; family WGA-3G; genus AGPOR5. The sequence goes on from OZ251518.1 coordinate 2,664,202, forward strand.
AGAAATCAAGCGAGAGCGCGTTGAGATGCTCGTAGGTCTCGTCGCGGAGCCGTCGGGTAACGTTTTGTCCTACCCACGCCATCATATAGCCGCGGATCGCCCCTGTCGCCGCTGTGAAAACGTTGACTCCCGCCATTAAAATGACAAGGAAGACGAGGTGTCCCCAGCCGCCTGAGGTTGGAGTCGCGGCAAACCAACCCCCTAGCCAATTCACGAAACCTTCTAGGTGTCCCCAACTCGTTTCCGCAATCGGCTCTCCGTTTGCCAAAGCCTGAGCGACCGGGGTGAGGACGTTATCTATCATCTGCGGCCTGAGAATATCAGGATAAAGTGAGACGAATCGGATTACCATCATCAATGCGAGTGCTGGCAACATGACGTGCAAGTACGGAAACGCATATCTGATGAGTCGGTAAATCAACTTCCGCTTCTCAACACATTTCACACAAACCCCAGACCAGCTCGGAATGGGTTGTCCGCAGGCTTCACACTTATCCTTGTTCTTGCCGAGTCCTTTGGGTTTCGGCTGCTTTTTCCCGTTATCGGCATCGGGATTCGCAGTCACCACAAGTTTCTCAAGCTCCGGTGTTGCCATGTCAAATTTCGGTGCGACGCGGCGAGAGTAGCGCGCCACCTCCATGGCGTTGTCGGATGTCCGAACCTTGAGGATGTTATTGCCGTTCATTTCCACGACATCGACAGTCTCAACGGCGTTGAGTTCGACTTCGCGAAGTTCGTGCTCGGGTGCCCCGTTCTGGTTAAAAGCGATGAGTCGTCTATCGGTAGCAATTAACCAATCTTTTCCGTAGTTTCCGTCAAACCGCAGGTCGGTTGAGAGGGAAACCTTAATTTCCTCCCCTTCTGAAAGTAGTGCCTTCGCCCGTTTCTCCAAACTTTCGGGGATTTCCTCGGTCGTCGTTAACACTTCGTCGGCCTGTTTCTCGAAGTGCGCGCGTCCGTAGGATGGCCTTTTCCGGAGAAACTCGCGTCTCGTCCGGTCCATAATCAAACCTCCACAGCATTCTTTGTCGTCGGTATGGGCATGCCAGTTTTCATCGGTATTCCGTTTTCTGGGAGGTCCCTCCTACCGGGAGAGGGGCCACGACATCGGAAAACGAACGGGTTTCTGGCAAACGATGCCCTTAATTAGTCTATTTAACGAAAAAATTTAGAAAAGGTTGAAAAAAATTTGCAAAACCTGTGAAAAAACCTGCAAAACAACAGCATCCTTTCGTTTTTCCCACCGTAATGGCAGATTTTTCTATCTGTCCATGTTTTTTCACAGCGTTCGTGACACCCCGAACGATTCCGTTTTTTATGGTAGGAGAGACCTCCTGGTCTTGATGCATCCCCGGAGGAGAGCCCTCCTGGTCTCGATTTCTTACTCGCCATCGCTCGCGTGCCAGGCTCTGTAGGTCAGGATCGCCTGATCCTGACCTGTTTGTGATCAGGCGATCACAAACTACAGAGGAGGGAAACACACATCCTGACGATGGAGATCGCGGGGGAAACCCGCTCGGATGCGCGTATGGCATCCGAGGGCCCCCGCGCTACGGTACTGTGACATTTTCTTGACAGGTCTCTCCTACCGGGAAGACATCAATTCATGAAACATCCTCACATAATTTCCGAAATTATGTTATGATATGCAACAAAACTTTCACTGCCACAGCGAGGTAAAACATTGAGCATTGTTGCCCACGTCACGCACGAAGCCATCCAGAAAATGGGCGGCATCGGTGCAGTTTTGGAGGGGTTACTCACAACCCATACCTATCAACACGCCATCAAACGCACGTTCCTCATCGGACCGCTTTTCCCCGGCGCAGATTTGAGCAGCCTGGATACTATTCTCTATCACGCTGCAGAAGGCATCACGGCGACACCACACGCTGGCGCGCTCAGCGGTATTGAGCAAACCTACGGTGTCGCCATCGTCCACGGACAACGACGCTTCGCCGACGAAAACCAGAATATCACGCTGCTCACCGATGTGATTCTGGTCGATGTCTCAAATAGTTATGAACAACCGACGGCACATTTCAAATGGGAACTCTACGAACAGTTTCACATTGAATCCAGCCGTTATGAAAGCGAATGGGAGTTCGAGGAATACGTCCGGCTCGCCGAACCGGCTTACGACGCGCTGCGCGTGCTTCTCACCGACAACGGAACCTCCGACATCTTCATTATCTCACACGAATTCATGGGCATGCCTTTCGCGCTTAAAACGCTACTTGAACGGCGGAAAGGCGATGAAGGCGCGGCGAAAATGCGCACCATTTTTTACGCGCACGAAGTCGCCACGGTCCGCCCCATTGTTGAGGGACACCCTGGACACGATGTCCGATTCTATAACGTGCTGAAACACGCAATGCCGCAAGGTAAGTCTATCCGCGATGTGTTCGATGATCCGTTTTGGTATTTCAAGCACGCGCTCATCGACAAAGCACACTTGTGCGATGCCATCTTCGCTGTCGGAGACTTGGTTGTGGACGAACTCCGATTCCTAGCGAAACCGTTCGAGGACTACCCGATTAACCTTGTCTACAACGGCATCCCGGCGTTTGAGGTGAATTTAGTGGAGAAATTCGCCGCCAAAGCGCGACTCCAAACCTATGCGGAAACGCTGCTGGATTACCGTCCCGATTACGTCTTCACACACGTGACGCGGCTCGTCAAAAGCAAGGGATTATGGCGGGACCTGCAGGTGCTGACGCATCTCGATTCCCTGCTCGCTTCTAATGACAAAACGGCGGTGTTGTTCATCCTCTCCACCGAAATTGCCACCGGCAGACCCAACGAGATGATTCATCAGATTGAGCGGGAATATGGCTGGCCCGTGCATCATAAAGTCGGCTATCCAGACCTGGTTGGCGCGGAAATCGAACTTAACAACGGTGTCTCGGCGTTCAATCTCCATTCTCAAGCGATTAAGGTGGTGTTTGTCAACCAATTCGGGTGGAGTCAAGCGAGTTGCGGTGCCCGCATGCCGGAGGAGATGGAGTTCATGGATATCCGTAAGGGCAGCGATGCCGAATTCGGACAGTCAATTTATGAGCCCTTCGGTATTGCGCAGGTGGAGCCGCTCAGTTTCGGTGCTATCTGCGTGGTGAGCAATGTCTGTGGGTGTTGCGGGTTTATCCAGCGTGCGACCGGCGAACGCGATGTCCCGAACATCGTCATCGCCGACTATACGCACCTCGGCATCCCGCCGGATTCAATAGAGACGATTCTCCAATTCGGTCTGACAGAACGAAACGAGATTGAAGCGGAGAATAGTCGTGACATCGCGGCGAAACTCCTCGGCCGCTTACCGCGTAAACCTCGCGATGTGGAGGATATGATTCAGGAAGGGCACGCAATCGCTTCTCGGATGAGTTGGGAGGTTGTGGTGAAAGATTATTTTTTGCCGGGTTTGCAACGTGCATCTGCCGCTGCATCGTAGCGCAAGGCGGGCCATTGCTAAACGCATGCCGCCTGCCGCATCGTAGCGCGAGGGCCTGTCCCTCGCGGAGCTGCCCTTCACCGAGAGATCGCGGGGGACAGGCCCCCGCGCTACGGTATCCGGAACAGCTTCTCTTATCGTAGGGCGAGGGCCTGTCCCTCGCCATCGTTCGATCTCCCCAACGTCAGCGGGGGACAGGCCCCCGCGCTACGGGGATACAGGGTATCCGATACCATTAAATTTTGACTTGCCAAAAACCAAAACATACGCTATAATTATCACCAGTAAACATAACTGCAAGAAGGAGAATACAGCATGAGCACACCAGCCTATCACCTATTAGCCGAAACGCTAGCCGGACAAGGAATCGATATTGACGCAGTCAAATCGCATCTCAAACAGCAACACATTGAAACGCCGTCCTGGGGTTACGGGAATTCCGGCACCCGATTCGGAGTGTTTGAACAGCCCGGCGCGGCGCGGAATGCCGCCGAACGGCTAGAAGACGCAGCTACCGTCCACCGCTTCACCGGCATCGCGCCTACCGTCGCGCTTCACATTCCGTGGGATAAGACAGACGATTGGGGCGCGTTGAAACAATACGCCGCAGATGTCGGCATCGGCATCGGCGCGATTAACCCAAACGTTTTCCAAGACCAGGGGTATAAACTGGGGAGCGTCTGCAACCCACAGCCTGATATTCGCCGCCTCGCTAGCGAACATATCCTTGAGTGCGTGGACATCATGCAGAAAACCGGGTCAGATCTGCTGAGTCTCTGGTTCGCCGATGGGACGAATTTCCCCGGGCAGGCGAACTTCCGGAAGCGCAAGGCATGGATGGAAGAAGCACTCGCCGAGGTTTACGACGCGCTACCGGATGCAACGCGGATGCTAATTGAGTATAAATTCTTTGAACCGGCGTTCTACCATACCGATTTGGCAGACTGGGGCACCGCCTATTTGCTGGCGAAGAAACTCGGTCCGAAGGCGCAGGTGCTAGTAGACTTGGGGCATCATCCGCAAGGGACTAACATCGAGTTTATCGTCGCTTACCTGATTGACGAGGGGAAACTCGGCGGTTTCCATTTCAACTGCCGGAAATATGCAGACGATGATCTGACGGTGGGTTCGATTAATCCGCAGGAGCTCTTCCTAATTTACACGGAACTCGTCGCGGCGGAGTTGGATGCGGACACCGAGACAGACATCGCCTACATGATCGATCAGAGTCATAACCTGAAGCCGAAGGTTGCGGCGAGCATCCAATCGGTTTGCAACCTGCAAAAGGCGTATGCGAAGGCACTGCTGGTAGATAGGGAGGCGTTAGCCGCCGCGCAAGATGCCGCCGAACTGATTGAAGCGGAGAGCATCCTCCAGCGCGCGTATGAGACTGATGTGAATCCGTTGCTGGAGCAGGTGCGGCTTGAGATGGACCGCGAACCGCACCCGTTGACGGCGTATCGGAAAAGCGGCTATTATGAGAAAATCAGCCTCGCGCGCGTCGGGGGTGAGAGCCAGGGGTGGGCGTAAGATGGCGATTAACATCGGGATTATCGGCTCAGGCGGCATGGCACGGCACCACCTTGAGCGGTTTTCAGCAATGCCCACCGTCGAAGTGGCAGCAATCGCCTCCAGAAACGAGCAGACCGGGGGACAACTCGCATCGCAACACAACACGGCGTTTGTCCCCGAATGGGCAAACCTGATGGCGCAGGACGATATAGACGCGGTAGTGATATGCACGCACAACAATAGCCACGGCGAGATTTCATTGGCGGCGTTGCAAGCGGATAAGCATGTCTTTGTCGAGTATCCTCTCGCCAGCGATGTCGGTGAAGGCGAGGAGATGCTCCGGCTGGCGAAGGCGCGGCACCGCGTGCTGCGCGTTTCACACCCGGAGGCAGTCTCCAATGAGCATCAGGCACTCAAAGAAAAAATAGGCCAGCTCGGTAAGTTGGACCTTACCACCTTTGTGAGATTAACGCCGGGGCGCGGCGCGAGACCGGAAATCCTCTTCAATCTGCCGGTTTCCGGGATGCCCGCGCACTTCTTCATCTACCATATTTATCCTATCGTTGATTGCTTCGGCGGCGCGGCGTGGGTAGAGAGCAGTGCCAGTTATGATGGATTAACGGAGAATGGGCAATACCAACGGTTCGTCAACACGCTCACCGTGGCATTCAAGCGAGGCGGCATCGGACAATGGACATGGGCAGGCGGCATCGCGATGAACGCCGCTGTCCAGAATGAACGTTATGTCCTCTCGGAAGGCACGCTCAGTTATGAGAACAACGGCTGGACTTGCGCAACATCGGCGGGCGTGACACCCCTGCCAGTCTCGGGCTCACCGCAGTCGACGTTGCAGGAGTTGTGGCTCTCTGAAATTGAGAATGCCGCGCAGCAACCGCCTTGTTTGACAGACGCGGCGGTGGCACTGGAATCTATCCGCATCAGCCTCGCGGCGGCACAAGCCGTGAATGGACGAGTTAATTTATGAGACGTTTGCCAAGAATTGAGACAGGGAGGGCCCTCCTACGGCAGGTTATTGAAACAGTCCTGATGTTCCTTTATCCTGCGCAGTGCCGAGCCCAAACCTGCGATACACCGCTCGGGCTTGAGCCGGTGCCTTACTTCTGTAGTGCATGCTGGACACAGATGCAGTTTGTTGAACCGCCTTGGTGCGAGATGTGTGGGACACCGCTCCTCAGCGCGGCTTCTAGCGAAGTTTGTGACGAATGTGCCAAGGCACCACCCCGTTACGGCAAACTCCGCACAATCGCTTTCTATGCGGAAACCCTCCAACCGGCGATACACCTCTTTAAATTTGAGAAGCGAACCGCGCTCGCCAAACCGCTCATCCAACTGATGCTGACGCACCTGCCTGACGATTGCCGGATTGAGGATTACGACTTCATCTTACCGATACCGATTCATAAAAAGCGGATGCGCGAGCGCGGTTTCAATCAGTCAATCCTCCTCGCAGAAGGAATTGCGAAGGCGAAAGGCGTGCCGATTGCCACAGATATTTTCGTGCGGGATAAAAATACGAAGGCGCAGAGTAGCCTTGCCGGCAGGGAAGCGCGCCAAGAGAATATCATCGACGCGTTTAAACTGCGGAAACCAAAAGCCGTTTTTGGCAAACGTCTCCTGCTCATTGACGACGTTTTCACTACCGGTGAGACTATCCGGGAAGCGGTAAAGGAGTTATGGAACGCTGGCCCGGGCGAAATTGATGTGTTGACATTGGCGCGCACACCATCGGCTGATATCCCAATAAGAGGCCATCTAGAACAGTAGGCGGGACATCCCTGTCCCGATATCCCTCTTCCGTAGGCGGGACATCCCTGTCCCGAAAACCACATGGTAGGCGGGACATCCCTGTCCCGATATCCCTCTTCCGTAGGCGGGACATCCTTGTCCCGAAAATAAAAAACCATCAAGACCAGGAGGTCTCTCCTACCCGGAAGGCATCAAGACCAGGAGGTCTCTCCTACCCGGAAGGCATCGAGACCGGGAGGGCTATCCTACCGGGAAGAACCGTAGCGCGGGGGCCTGTCCCCCGCGAACGCATCGAGACCAGGAGGGCTATCCTACCTTACGTAACCGAACGTTTTTCACCAATACGAAAAATTTGAAACCCACCTTAACTATCTTACGTTTAAACAGATAAGGCAATGAAAAAACGTAAGCATTGACAACCTCAATGCCGCCTAATGATTCAACGACATTGATACAGATGAAGAAGAACAACCGCTAGGAATAACAACAATGCATCTCAATAGCGTCAAAATCAGCGGATTTAAGAGTTTCGCCGAAGAGGTTGAGTTAATCTTGGAGCCTGGTATCACGGCCATCGTCGGGCCGAACGGTTGCGGGAAGAGCAACGTCTCCGATGCAATTCGGTGGGTGCTAGGTGAACAGAGTGCGCGTTCACTCCGGTCTGCGAATATGCGCGAGCTCCTCTTCAACGGTGGTGCCAATTTCAACCCGGCGCAGAAAGCGAACGTGACGCTCGCCTTTTCAAACATCGCCGAAGATCTGAAACTTGGTTCACCGGAGGTGGAAGTGCGTCGGCAGCTCACCCGCGCCGGTGAGAGCGGCTACTTTATCAACCACACGCCGTGTCGGCTGCGCGATATCAGCGAACTCTTCATGGATACCGGCATCGGAGTGGATGCGTATTCTGTGATGGAGCAGAGCAAGATCGACCTGATTCTCAACGTCCGTCCCGAAGAACGGCGGTTCTTGTTTGACGAAGTCGCCGGCATCACGAAGTATAAGCATCGCAAGAAGACCGCGATTCGGAAACTGGAAGAGACTGAGCAGAACCTCGTCCGCATCAACGATGTCATCCAAGAACTGCAGCGCGAAACCGAATCGCTGAAAGCACAAGCGGAACAAGCGGAGCGGTATCAGGCACTTCAGGAAGAGTTACAGCAATTAGAGTTGAACCTCTCCCAGCGCGAATACGAAAAACTGGTTGCTGAGTATCGCGACACCCAAGACGAATTAAACGCGGTGCTGGATAACGTCGCCGAGGCAGATGCACTGCTGCAAGGCGCGGAAGAACGCATCGAAAGTGCATCCGGTCGCCGTTTGGAATTAGATACGGCGATAAATGCCGCGCAGGAAACGCTGCAAGGGATTTCAGCCCAGATTGAGAAGATCGAACGCCAGATAGTCTTGCACAAAGAACGGCAGTTGAACATTCAACAGCAGCGGCAGCGGGCCCTCCAAACCCTTGAATCCTTAAAGTCACAGCAGGAACGCCTCTCCACGCAGCAGCGCGAGCGGACGCAAGAGCGGAGCAAACTGGAAGCCTCCCTCAAGTTGGAGGAGAGCCGTTTATCGGCGCGTCAGCAACTCTTGACAGACTTAGCGGCGCGCATCGGGAAAGCGAAGGCGACGGTGCGTGACGCGGAAACCGCTTTGCGGGATACCACCACGCGCCTCTCGCATCGCGAGAACAAACGGTTATCCATTGAACACAGCCTCAAAAATACGGAAAGTAACCTGAGCCGCATCCGGGAAAGTTCGGAGACGGTGAAAGCGGAACTCGAAGCCGCCACAGCTGCCTCCACCGAGGCGCAGCGCGCTGAAGTCCAACTGAAAGCGGAACTCCTTCAGATTGAAGCGGAGAAAAAGGACGTAGAAACCGCTATCGGCGAAAATCAGGAAGGACTCCGCAAAGCAGAATCCGACATGCGCGGGCTACAGGACGCGCTCGGCATGAACGTCTCACGCCTCAAATCCTTGCAGGAGTTGCAATCGGCTTACGAGGGATACTACGCCGGGGTGCGCGCCATCATGCAGGCGAAAACCCACTACCCCAAGGAATTTGCCGGGGTGTGCGGCGTTGTCGCCGAACTGCTCAGCACGGGCAAAGAATACGAAATCGCCATTGAGGTGGCACTCGGCAGTGCCATCCAGAATGTCGTCACGGAGACAGCGGAAGACGCGGAAACCGGCATCGCCTTCCTCAAAAAGCACCGCGCCGGCCGCGTGACTTTCCTGCCGCTTGATATGTTGCGCGGCAGGCAGTTTTCCGACGACGCGCTCCTTGACGAACCGGGTGTCATCGGTGTCGCCGAAGATCTGGTAGATTACGATGAAAAATATGACAAAGCCGTGTTGCATCTGCTCGGTAATACTCTCGTCATGGAGGATTTGGATACCGCGGTCGCGCTTACGCGCCGATTCCGGCCAACGGCGCGCCTCGTCACTTTAGATGGCGAAGTGATTAACACCTCCGGGGCAATCACCGGCGGACATACCAATCAGAAAAAGAGCGGGTTGCTCAGTCGTTCGCGAGAGCTTGAGGTGCTTGAAAGCAAAATCGGCGAACTGACGCAGACTGCTACCGAGAAGGATGCTAAGCGCAAGGCGTTCGCGGCGAAGTTGGCGACTTTGCAACAATCTCGGCAGCAACTCACCGCGCGATGGCAAGATAAGCGCGTCGAGAAAACGGCTCTTACGAAGGATATCGAGCAGGCGGGCAGACACGTCGAAAGGCTGGAACGCCAACTCACTGAGGTAGAGGTGGAAAACCGGGAACTCCGCGAGGCGGTGGAGAGCTCGCGCGAGGAACAGCAGACGCTCGCGACAGAAATCGCCGAATTAGAGAAGAAGCGCGCCACCACCGAACGGCGCATCCAGCGGATGTCTGAGCAGATTGAGAGTGAAAGCCGCAAGCACGGCGAAGTCGCAGACGGCTGTCAGGAAATGGAAATCTCTTTGGCTGGCCAGCGGCAAAAGTTGCACGGATTGACATCGGAGTTGGAAACGCTTGAGGAGACGTGCCGCCGCACGGCGCAAAACATCACCGAACAACAGGCGATTATTGACACCGATGAACAAACCAGGCACGACCTCGGGGAACAAATCGCTGGCGCGCAACGCGAATTCCTCCGATACGAAGGCGACAAGGCAGAAGCAGAAGCCGAACTTGACACGCTCACGGAGGAACGGGAGACGCTTCTTGACGAGGTAACGAACCTCCAGAAGCAGATGCGCGCGACTCGGCGGCAGTTTGATAAGCACAACCGCCAACGGCATCAGTTGGAAGTGACGACGACGCAACTGGAGATGCAAATCAAATCCATCTCAACGCGCATCCTTGATAAATACCAGCTCTCCATTGAGACGCTGGCTGCTTCAAGGCTTGTCAAAACGCCTGGCGAACTACCAGAAATCGATCTAATGGACAAAATCGAAGCGTTGAAGGCGGAGTTAAGCGCGATGGGCGCGGTGAATCTCAAGGCGATAGAGGCACACGCCGAACACCAGGAACGTTACGATTTCCTCATCTCGCAGCGCGCCGATGTCGAAAAGTCTATCCAGTCCACCTATCAGGCGATTCAGAAGATTAACCAAACTTCGCGGGAGGTTTTTCTGAAGACGTTTGAGCAGGTGCAGGCGAACTTCCAAGAAGTTTTCGTGCAACTCTTCGGCGGCGGCGAGACAGAGTTGTTGTTAACCGACGAATCCGATGTGCTTGAATCCGGCATTGAAATTATCGCAAGACCGCCGGGTAAACGGCCGCAGAGCATCACGCAACTTTCCGGCGGCGAACGTTCTCTCGTCGCTGTGGGATTACTGTTTGCTGTGTTCAAAATCAAGCCGAGTCCGTTCTGTGTTCTGGACGAGGTGGATGCCGCGCTAGACGAGGCAAACGTCCTCCGTTTCACGAATCTCATCCGTGCCTACGCCGAAAATACGCAGTTCGTGATTATTACCCATAACAAGCGCACCATGGAAATCGCCGACGTGATGTACGGCGTGACGATGGAGCAAGCCGGTGTCTCCAAACTTGTCTCGGCAAAATTTTCAGATTAATCACCATAGGGCGAGGGATAGGCCCGATAGGCCCTCGCCATTCTCCATGCTTGCCAACATGACCAGGGTTAACCGCGAACACCTCACTATTCTCCCACTTGCTGAACGCCGCCACAAAATGACAGTGGCAGATGTCTACGCGCTAGATGCGGAAACGCCGCCTTATGAAAGCGAACATCTCCGCATCGTTGCCGAAAAGATTGTGCAGGCGCGCCGCCGCGACAAACCGGTAATTTGGATGATGGGCGCGCATGTCATGCGCCGCGGCAACTCCCGTTTTATCATTGATTTGATGGAGCGCGGCGTGCTGACGCACCTCGCCACAAACGGCGCATGCGCCATCCACGATTTTGAACTCGCACACATCGGCGCAACGCTGGAAGATGTTGAAGACTACATAAAAGACGGAAAGTTCGGCCATTGGGAGGAAACCGGCAGATATCTGAACGAGGCCATCGTTCAAGGATACCGCGATAAAATCGGGTTCGGGGAAGCGGTGGGAAGGTTAATTGAGACAGGGGGTGGATATCAGCCTCCTGTCCCCTTTCCACATCGCGAGTTCAGCATGTTTGCGGCGGCATATCGGTTAGGCGTGCCGTTTACCGTTCACAAAGGCATCGGGTATGACATTGCAGACCAGCACCCTGCCGCCGATTATGCCGCCATCGGTTGGACAACCGGCGAGGATTTCCTCCGTTTCGCGCACAGCATCTCGCAATTAGAGGGCGGCGTTTTCCTGAATCTAGGCTCCGCCGTGATGGGCCCGGAAGTCTATCTCAAAAGTCTCTCTATGGCGCGCAACATTGCGGCGCAGCGCGGCGAAGAGATTCGGCACTTCACCACTGCTAACTTCGACCTGATTGATTTCCCTGATTTTCAGGAAGAGGGGAAACCTACCGATGCGCACTACTACCATCGTCCCAAGAAAACGATTCTCATCCGTACCGTCAAAGATGGCGGCGAGAGTTATCACATCTCCGGCGATTTCGCGGTGACTGTGCCGCAACTCTATCGCCAAGTCATCGCCTTTTTCACTGGAGGACAAATCCCGCGCGATGGATAGGCGGAAACACCTGTCATATCGTAGGGCGCGGGCCTGTCCCGCGCCATGCTAGGAGGAAATCGCCACGCGAAACGTAGGGCGCGGGCCTGTCCCTCGCCATGCCCGGGGCCATCAAATGTCACATCGTAGGGCGCGGGTCCTCGCATGCCACACGCGCATGTGAGCGGGTTTCCCGCGCCATCTCTGTAGTTTGAGCTCGCCTGATCTCAAACAAGAAAGGAGACCGTTATCCATTTTCACCGTTGATAGCAAAACCGAAAACTAAATATCTCTAAAAAACGTTGACAAAAAATGCGAATTTTGCTAAAATAAAATGAGTTTCAACCGTTTTGGCGATTTTTCGTAGGAATTTAAGACTTTTCACGATTTTCTTGCAAAAAAACTTGACAAAAAACTGCCATTCGCTAAAATAGCATCAGTAGTCTCTTTTGGCCAAGTACCAGAAAGAAAAATAACTTCGTGTTGGGTTCTGTCCGCTTTCGCGGCTCGGGCGCATAAAAACGTTTGCGGGAGGCACTGCACCGGCAACCTCCCGCCGTAAACCCCAGACGCAATGTCTGGTAACGCAATGCAATAATTGTCTGAATCAAGAGGGACAAACGCTGATTCAGACAGACGAAACATAAGGAGATTCAATACAATGAACAAAAAGGTTTTAACCTTCACATTACTGCTCGGCGTTTGCTGCGTTTTGGCAACCAGCCTCGCAGCAGCACCGCGCGATACCGTGCAGATCACGTCCGCGCAGGTAACCCCCGCGGCTGTCGGCGAACAAATAGTTTTCAACGTGGACATCGTCAGCGAGCAGCCCATCGATGCCTATCAGTTCACGCTGGCGTTCGATCCGACGGCACTGCGCTACGTCACAAGCACCAACGGCGATTATCTGACAGACGCGTTCGTGGCACCAACGCAAGTCAAGGCAAATCAGGTGACGTTGGTGGCGGTGTCGCTGTCAGGCGGCAACACAGGGGAAGGCTCACTTGCCGCTATCACGTTTGAGGTGCTGTCACAGCACGCATCGCCGCTGACGTTGTCCGAGGTGTTGCTACCGGTGACAACAGGCGGCCTTGCCGAACTGCAGGTGATTCGCAGCACCACGAGTACAGCACTTTCAGATGCCAGGCAGACGGTGCAAGAAACCACCATGTTGCCGAACTATCCGAACCCGTTCAATCCAGAGACATGGATTCCTTACCACCTCGCAGAGCCGGCCGAGGTGACGCTGCGCATCTATTCGATGCAAGGGGCACTCGTGCGGGAATTGGCATTAGGGTATCAGGCAGCGGGTGCCTATCAACACCGTTCTCGCGCCGCGTATTGGGATGGGAAAAACGCGCTCGGTGAGACGGTGGCAAGCGGTGTCTATTTCTATACGTTCACCGCCGGCGATTTTTCGGCAACCGGCAAGATGGTCATCATGAAATAGCCGGTGTCTTCATTATGCACCGGACACCCCGGCCATCGCGGGGGACAGGCCCCCGCGCTACGCGAAGGTCGGCAGCTTACGGGGGACAGCCCCCACAGTTTAAAATAAAGGAGAATCTTGAATGAAAAGCCGAACAAGTCTTTTCTGTTTTTTAACCATTATCCTGTGCCTCGGCATGACAGCAATGAGTTACGGACAAGCGGAGAGCACCGAGAACGGCCAGGCCGACAAAAGCAGCGGTCCCGTCTGGGATGTGAACCAGGATGGGCAAGTCGATGTCAGCGACCTGGCACTTGTAGCGCGAAGTATTGATACGCCTTCGTCTGCAAATCCGCGCGCAGATGTCAATGGTGATGGGCAAGTCAATGCCCGCGACCTGGAGCTCCTGGCACAACACCTCGGCGAGTCAACTGACACCGTCTCGCCACCTGCCAAGGTCACACTACCGCAGCGAATCGCAGGCATGGTGCTCATCCCCGCGGGACAGTTCCAAATGGGCAGCGACGACGCGGAAGCACAAAACGACGAACAGCCCGTCCATACCGTTCAGGTAGACGCGTTCTATATGGATGCCTATGAAGTCACCAATGCGCAATTCAAGGCATTTGTCGACGCAAATCCAAACTGGCAAAAAGACCGGATTGCGAACCGTTTCCACAACGGCAACTACCTCAAATCGTGGAATGGCAATAACTACCCCTCCGGGACAGCGCATTATCCCGTCACGCATGTGAGTTGGTATGCCGCCATGGCGTATGCGGAATGGGCTGGCAAACGGCTGCCTACCGAGGCGGAATGGGAATATGCCGCACGCGGCGGCGTTGCGGACATGAAATACCCCTGGGGCGATACCATTACCAATCGCGAAGCCAACTACGATAGCAATGCCGGCGGCACAAGAGCGGTTGGACGCTATGCAGCGAACGGCTATGGACTCCACGACATGGCAGGCAATGTCTGGGAATGGTGCCTGGACGAATACGGTAACATTTTCACCGAATCGCCGCGCGAGAATCCTATCGTTGGCGGGCAGACGCTCCAAGAGTTATCTGATAACTTCGCAAGTATCCCGGCTAATAGTCAGCGCGTGTTGCGGGGTGGCAGTTGGCTCAATCCAGCGCGGTCCTTGCGTGTCTCTGCGCGCTCCAAGTCTACACCGAGGATCACATACGATGACCTCGGTTTTCGTTGCGCGACAGCTGTGACTGACATCGGCGGGTTGACTGACATCGGCACCGTCACGCCACCTGTCAGCACCGACGAATCGACGGATACCGGCACCGTCAAGCCACCTACGAGCGTTGACGAGTCGACGGATACTGGCACCGTCACGCCACCTACTAAAGGCACACCGCCGCCAGTCGGAGACATGGTGCGCATCCCCGCGGGACAGTTCCAAATGGGCAGCGATGAACAGGCCCGTACCGTCCGCGTAAACGAGTTTTACATGGACGCATACGAAGTCACTAACGCGCAATTCAAGGCCTTTGTCGACGCAAATCCAAACTGGCAAAAAGACAAGATTGCGAACCGTTTCCACAACGGTGACTATCTCAAGTCGTGGAATGACAATAACTATCCCTCCGGGACAGCGAATCATCCTGTCACGTATGTGAGTTGGCATGCCGCCATGGCATATGCGGAATGGGCTGGCAAACGGCTGCCTACTGAGGCAGAATGGGAATATGCCGCACGCGGTGGTGCTGCAAGCATGAACTATCCCTGGGGCAATAACATTTCCAATCGACAGGCCAACTACCAGAATAATGTCGGCGGCACAACAGCGGTTGGACGTTATGCAGCGAACGGCTATGGGCTCCATGACATGGCAGGCAATGTCTGGGAATGGTGCCTGGACGAATACGGGGCAGATGCGCGGGCGATTGGCTTGCGTGTGTTGCGGGGTGGAGGTTGGCTCGCTTCAGCACCGTATCTGCGTGTCGATGCTCGCACCGGTGCTGTGCCAGCGGGCGCGAGCAGTGACATCGGTTTTCGTTGTGCGAGGGGTGAGACTGACATCAGCACCGTCACGCCGCCTATCAGCATCGACGAGCCAATGGATACTGGCACCGTCACGCCGCCTATCAGCGTTGACGAGCCAACTGATACCGGCACCGTCACGCCGCCTATTAGCGTCGATGAACCGACGGATACTGGCACCGTCACGCCACCTGTCAGCACCGACGAACCGATGGATACCGGCACCGTCACGCCGCCTATCAGCACCGACGAACCGACGGATACCGGCACCGTCACGCCACCTGTCAGCGTTGACGAGTCAACGGATACTGACACCGTCACGCCGCCTACCAAAGTCACGCCACCGCCATTCGGAGACATGATGCTCATCCCTGCCGGACAATTCCAAATGGGCAGCGATGAACAGGCCCGTACCGTTCAGGTAGACGCGTTCTACATGGACACCTACGAGGTCACCAATGCGCAATTCAAGGCATTTGTCGACGCAAATCCAAACTGGCAAAAAGAACGGATTGCGAGGCGTTTCCACAACGGCAACTACCTCAGGCATTGGAATGGCAATAACTATCCCTCTGGGGCAGCGAATCATCCTGTCACGTATGTGAGTTGGCATGCCGCCATGGCGTATGCGGAATGGGCTGGCAAACGGCTGCCTACCGAGACAGAATGGGAATATGCCGCACGCGGTGGTGCTGCAGGCATGAACTATCCCTGGGGCGATGCCATTACCAACCGACAGGCCAACTACAATAACAATGTCGGCGGCACAACAGCGGTTGGACGTTATGCAGCGAACGGCTATGGGCTCCATGACATGGCAGGCAACGTCTGGGAATGGTGCATGGACGAATACGGTCCAAGTATCCCTGCTAATGGCCCGCGCGTGTTGCGGGGCGGCGGTTGGCGCAATTCAGCGGAGTCTCTGGGTGTCGCTGTGCGCTCTAGGGCTGCGCCGGCGATCACATACGATGACCTCGGTTTCCGTTGTGTGAGGGATGTTACGCCGTGATTTACCGGTCTGTCACCGTAGGGCCAAAGATCGCGGGGGAAACCCGCTCGGATGCGCGGATGGCATCCGAGGGCCCACGCGCTACTGTAATCTGTAGTTTGCGATCGCCTGATCGCAAACGGCCGCGCGACTCAGCACGGCCCGTTTTACCGTAGGGCGAGGGCCTGTCCCTCGCCATCCTTCATGAATCGAGAGATCGCGGGGGACAGGCCCCCGCGCTACGGGCCAGGAAGAAAAAATGCGCGGGGGACAGACCCCCGCGCTACGATGAAAAAACGTATCTTAGGTCCGTAGGACCTTAATGTCTATAGCACGCGCACCCGCCAAGAACGCTAAGGGCCTTTAGGTCCTTAATAGTTTTTGACGTGCGGCGCGTGTTTTATTAAGGTCCTAAAGGACCTTGACATCGTGCCTCCACGTATTTCTATAGACATGTAGGTCCTAAAGGACCTAAAGACATAACTTGACGATGGACGATCGCGGGGGACAGGCCCCCGCGCTACGGTACTGAGAACGGCTATTTTTGCCGTTTCACCTCACCGAATGTCGTCAACATCCGATTTGACGCAGAAACAGGACCCGGCAACAACCGCGTCACTAACGTCTCCCGTTTCCCATCAAATGCAACTTCCTCGATCTGATAGTAATACTCAATCCCCGGCTTCGCAGACGTATCCGTAAACGTGTAAGTTTGACGTTCACCGGTAGTGCCGGCACCGGCGATGAGCGCAGGATTCAAGAGCGTGAAACCACTCGCGCGCTTTTCACTGCGGCGCAAGTTGAAGCCCGCGTTGTCTACCTCCGATTCGGTTGTCCATGTCAAGACGACAGCACCTGCCTCGGTGCGCGTCATAGCGAAACTGGATAACTCTACCGGTAATGCACCGCCTTCACGATGCCCCGGTGTCCCGATGTCATCAGCATGGCCGTAGTGGAGAGACTCATCAAACGGCTTGATGCGCGCCGCGAGAACCCAACTCGCACGCTTTCGTCCCGGCAGCGCAACACCTTTATCGTAACGCCGAATGACAGAACTCCGCGAACCTTCCTCAAAACTCAACGGTAATGCCCAGGCCGGCGCATCGTCCGAACGCCGATCGCTGTCCCTGTTACCGACTTCGTCGACAAGATTCCCGTTCCTATCGGAGAGTTGCAGGTAGAACCCCTCGGTACTTAAGAACGTATCCCGCGCACGCTTGATGCGCAGATTCTTATCATGCAGTGCCAACAGATCGTAAACTCTATCCGCCGGCAGATACGAATCTGACGACGCACGCGCCGGACCCGCCACGATGAGCAACGTTTGATTCGGTTGAATCACTTTTTCGCCGAGCGTCAACGTGACAATCGGGCGGCCGACTAAATCCTCGGAATCGACATTCTGGATCTCCAACTTCCAGCGGCTGAGATTAATGGCATCCGTTTTGGAATTGTTATAGAGTTCGATCCATTGCGGCAGTGTGCCACCGGCGGAATCAAACATGATTTCGCTGAGCGTGACGCTCCCTTTCGGCGTGGCGGCTTCCGTTTTCACGGCACCATTCGGATAGCCCGGTGTGCCGGAAGTGGCAGGAGACTCCGAGACCTTCCTATCATAACCGATACCGGTGAATGCCGATTCTGCCCAGGCATCCTTGTGGTATCCCACAATGTCCGCCTTGGCGCGCTGCCAGACTTTGCCTGAGCCGAGTGCATCTTCGGTGTCACCACCGGGTGCCTGCAACACTTGCAAGGGCCAGACATGTGTATCATAATCGCCTGTCTGTTCACGGACAAATGCATCGGTGTCACTGCCGCCGCCACCGGCGACATCCACGAACGCCTCGTTCAGACCGAGTTTCTCCGTGGCATTCCGGAGAATCAATAGGAATTTTCCATCGTCCGGTAACGAAAGCCCCGAATTGACAAGATACAAGTGCGGTGAGCCTTTCTTCTCCACATCAGAAGTTGCTATGTCATCGCCCGCGGCGAGAGGTGTCTTATCCGGCGCGCTGTTCACGATAAGCAAGAGCCCATTTGCCGGCACACTTGCATCGGGGAAGACGATGAGCGACGTATCTTCCTTCTTGCCATCCTGCACAACGCTGAGTTCCCAGTCCTTTAACGAAACTGCCGAACCCGTGACATTGCGGAGTTCCAACCAATCATCAGCATCGCCACTGCCATTGCCGAGTTCGTTGAAGACAACGGGACTGCGCGGCACATCAGAGGCGGCAGCCTTCGGTTCTTCCACCTCGAAAATCGGGTAGACCTGGATAAGTGTATCCACAGCCGGCGGAGAAGACTCCTTTGCGTCAGGAAACGGAGCCTCTGTCTCTTCCTGCCGCGGTAATGCCTGCACCTGTTCTGTCGGCGCGACCGGCGGCGGTGCCGTCCCTGCTATCTCGTTGCCATCACCATCTCTCACCGATGTCCCCCGCGGCACCGCCACGCCACTTGAGTCAAGTTGCACGGACGTTGCAACGTCACCCGCTTGGATAGGATACGCAAACGTCACCGTCGTGGAGCCGGAACGTTCACTGCCCGGTTGCCACGTCGCGTGCCGCGCATTCGCCACACTCCTTTCCCCAAGATAGAGGACGACATACGGCGGATTGTCACCTTCGTAGTGGACACCTTCTTCATCAAATGTCACCGTCACCTCAATTTCATCGCCAACGTTGTAAATCTCATTGGGGGGGTTCGGCACGAAGGCGGGTGGCTCAATGACGACAGGGGGCCGCAAGTCCGCCACCGTGACGGTCAAGGTATTCGATTCAAAGTTGGGGTTCCCCGCGATGTCCGATGTGGCACCTTCAAGCAAACGAATTTGCACTTCACCGCCATTGAAACTCGCATCCGGCGTGACGGTGACACGATAAGCCGCTGCGGTGGGAATGGCGAAGCGGAGGTAGTCCCCAGACTTGACATGCACTAATCCGATGAATTCCACCTCGCCCAGCAAACTTTGCAACGAGTTCCCCGCCGCATCCGTGATAGTGATGTCACCGCTTGAGAACCCCGGCACTTCGTCTGGGAAATTTTCTGTCTGCGTCACTTCGTTCGCCTTGCCGCGATTATAGGTCCAAGGGGTGATATTCAGGAAACTGAACACCACGTCAAAAGCCTCCGTCGCGATGCCCGTATCCTCCGCCCACCTGTCAATCAGCACTGCCGGCCGCACAGCATCCACCGATTGTTCCCAACCGGCGCGGTAATGCAGGAAATAACCCGAGTGAGCATAAGTGAAATCCTCCCCAGAAGAAACACTTGTAATCACAGATCGATCTGTATCAAAGGGAAACCGGATTAACGTGCCACCACCAAAATTCCGGTCGCCCGGTTGCACCTCATACGCAAAGGTGAGCACTGTCGGCGTTTTATCTTCATCCGTGCCTTCTTTGTTGTCGGCAAGCGGCGCGTAAAACAGAGCTCCATCCCAGTCAAACTCCAATTTGATGCTTCTATCTGTCACGCGCACCGGTTCGGTAAATGCCATATCGATCGTGATGATATCGCCGGCTTTATAGAGACCCAAGGTCTGCCGTTCGCGCCGATAGCCGGTCGTCACCTCAAAATCATTGGAACCGAGCAGATACGCCAATTCAACGGGATTTTCGAGGGCATAGCAACTCACCAGGTCTAGATAAGTTGCTCCGCTGTCGCGCCAGGGGACAAAACAATTCTGGTAACTCCACGCATAGAGCGACTCCGCAGTTTGGGATGCGGGTGGCTTACTCGTCACGCGGAACGCGTCAGCGGTAACTCTAAGTGGTGTCTGCGCGTTCGCCGGGATTCCGAGCATGGCCACGGTGCTGCAAAGCAGCCATAAAATGAAAACGGGGGATAAGGAAAAAAGAGATTTCCTTTGCATTTCATGTTCCTCCTAAAAAAGAAGAGATTGGTTAATTTGGGGTGCCGTCACCTTTCGCGGTGGAAACCCACCCCAAAATTGATAATTAAGTTCACCTAACAGAGTGGTGAGTCAACAGGCGTTGCGTTTTCGGAGAAAACAAGATAACCGCGGGCGAGCACCCACGGTTATCCTGCCCCTTAATACCCCTAGTGGAGAGTGAATTTTCCCCGGAACAACGCTGGTAACTGTTGCATCGGGGGATGCAACGTAAAAAGCCCCATGGCAATAGCGAGCTCGCGAAGGCGAGCGCGTGCCACGAGGCAAAAGAAAATAGGCGCGTGCAAAGCACGCGGATTTTGGGTTGGGATTCAGATGAGATATCCCCCGAATCGCCTTCCTGCCGATAACGTCACGGGTTAACGGACATATAGGACGGGGGGGGGTAAATCGAATTATATTCGGTGCGGTGTCATCAACAGGACGCGCAAACGGAGACACGGCGCGCAGCCGGCGCGGCTGGCGCATCGGATGCAGACACTTCGGCGTATCCGCGGAAATGCAAGCGATTTGGAATGTCATGTCTTGCGCTCCTTTTCGTCAATGAGGGTTAATATCGCACCAAATTTGTGTTAATGAATATATTATACCACATTTTCGCGCGTTTGTCAAATTAAAATATGATTTTAACAGATTTGCGCGTTTTTTGCCAAGATTTTTCTGAAAAAAACTTGATTTTACCGTAGCGCGAGGGCCTGTCCCTCGCGTTTTCTCGATTACCGGCGCGTTTTCCCGCTCACCGCAGCGCGAGGGCCTGTCCCTCGCGAACGTTCATCGTAACACAGGCACGGCGGGGGACAGGCCCCCGCCCTACGGTGAAGACGAGCCTGTTCCGCTCACCGTAGCGCGAGGGCCTGTCCCTCGCGAACGTCCTCACCCAATCGATGCCAAGGCGATAACACTTCGCATCGCCGTTTGCAAAAGATGTCTCAGCAATTGATGCTCTGGCGCGTGCAGTTTCGCGTCCGCCTTTACCACGCGCGCCGCTTCCTGTTTCGCTGCTTCCAACAGCGAGGCATCCTTGAGGATATTCGCTATCTTAAAGTTCGGGATACCGGCTTGCTTTGTCCCAAAGAATTCCCCGGGACCCCGGATGTTCAAATCCTCCTCCGCAATTTCAAAGCCGTTGTTCGTTCGCACCATCACTTGCACACGACGGTAAGCATCATTTGTCCTCGGCGTGGCGACAAGATAACACGCTGATGCATCACGCCCGCGTCCGACGCGGCCACGCAATTGATGCAACTGCGCCAAACCGAATCGTTCCGCGTGTTCAATCGCCATTAACGTCGCATTCGGCACGTCGATGCCGACTTCTATCACCGTCGTTGCGACGAGGATATCGATCTGGCGTTCTTTGAACTGTGCCATCGTTTCTTGTTTTTCCGCCGCCTTCATTTGCCCGTGTATCAAGCCGACGCGCAGGTGCGGAAACACATCGTTTTGAAAGTGTTCCGCCATACTTGTCGCCGCTTTCAACTCTTCCAGCTTCTCAGATTCCTCGACGAGGGGATAGACAATGTATGCCTGCTTGCCCTTGCGGACTTCCCTCTCCAATTTCGCGTATAACCGCTCACGTTCATTCTCTTTCACCCATGTCGTCTCAATCTTCTGTCTGCCGGGTGGCAATTCGTCAATCACGGAAACGTTTAAGTCACCGTAAATCGTGAGGGAGAGTGTCCTCGGAATTGGTGTCGCTGTCATGACAAGGACATCGGGTGTTTGGCCTTTATGACGCAGCGTTGCACGCTGCATCACGCCGAACCGATGCTGTTCGTCAATAATGGCGAGCCCCAGTTTATGAAAATCAACCCCTTCCTGTATCAACGCCTGCGTGCCGATGATGAGGTGTGCTGTGCCATCGGTGATAGCAGCGAGTACGGACTCACGCGCCGATGCACGCAAATCGCTTTTGAGAAGCACCACATTGAGGCCGAGGGGTGTCAACAAAGATGACAGGGTATTGTAATGTTGTTCTGCGAGGATTTCTGTCGGCACCATCAGCGCGCCCTGATACCCGTTCTGAATCGCGCCGAGCAATGCCATCGCCGCCACGACTGTCTTCCCCGAACCGACATCGCCTTGGAGAAGCCGGTTCATCACCTTCGGAGAACGCATATCGGTTGCAATCTCGTTGAATACACGTTGTTGCGCCCTAGTCAATTCAAACGGCAGTGCATCCACGAATTGCCGGAGAAGCGAGGGACAAGGCATATCCCCGCTCGCGGGGTTATGTCCAGGGGCATTAACCCGATGTTCCATCTCCAGCCGAAACGGGATGCCTTGCTGTGAAGTCTTCTGGTCCTTTTTCAATTCCATGCCGAGGCTCAGCAAGAAAAATTCGTCAAACGCCAGCCGTTTCTGCGCCGCGAGCCGATGCGCCTCCGAAGTCGGAAAATGAATCTCGTGGACAGCTGTCTGTCTATCGATGAGTTCCTGTCGTTTTCGGACGGCCCACGGTAAGATTTCGGGAATCTTGTCGCCGTACGCATCAAGCGCGGTGCGCATCCATGTCCGCACCATTTTCGCCGTCAGTTTCGCCGTGAGCGCGTATTTCGGCACGATACGTTTCGTGTGAATCAGCGTTTCGTTATCAGCTTCAAACACCTCAAACTCATAATCGGTCGCTTGAATTTCGTTGTAACGACGCGAGAACTTACCACTGACGACCACTTCCGTCTCAATCGGCAGAATGGATTTGATGTAACCGATGCGCCGCCCGAAATTCACCAAGACAGCGACACCGGTGCCGTCGTAGATAGAGACTTTCCCGACGCGCGTCTTCCCTTTCGCCGCCGGCGAACTCGCAGTGTGGTTGACAACCTTCCCCTGAATCGTCTCCGGCTCACCATCCATCGCGCGCCCGACATTGTAAATGTCTACTGTTTTGGATCTGTCAATGTAATCGCGTGGGTAGTGCTCAAGCAAGTCTTGGACTGAGTGAATCTCCAATTCTTCTTGCAACAGTCTCGCGCGCCGAGGCCCGATGCCTTTCAGATACTGCAGCGAATTCCTGAATACCGAAAGTTCATCGACATCCGTTGAAACGGCGACATCGGAAATCGGAACGGAATCCGACTGTTTTTCTGTCTCGTAGGGAGAGGAACTCTCCCTCACCTCGCCGAGATTTTCCTCGTGCGCATAGGACGAGGGGTTGTTCTCCGCTGAGCTCTGGTGTGGTTTCCTACTCGCTGCCCGAAACAGCGGCAAATTCTCCGCGGTTGCGGTATTCGGCTTCTTCGCGGATACCGGCGGCGTGCTCTCCTGAACGCGACTCGCTAGTGACAGTGCCGTGTCAATCTCCCGCGTTGCAGCCTGAATCGCGGCATGCCGTTCATCAGGAGATAAGCGCGCGTAGTCCTCAAAAAGGGTATCCAGACGACGCAACACCGCTTTTTCGTCAGGTGTGAGAGGCAAGTCATCGCCTTTTTTTATCCAGAGACGCACATAGTCGCCCAAACCGTTGATAACGACATCGTCACGGCAACCCTTTCGGGTTTCCTGTTGAAACGGCCGGCGGAGCGTGGTAAGAATTGTGTTGAAATTGTGCATATTTTCGCAAACCTGAAGATATGGGCAGGGAAACCAAACGGTGCTGCTATTCAAAAAGCAGTGCCACCGGACAAGAAAAGCCTTCAACGACATCCTCACAGGTAGTCGCAGTCGCGATGCCTAACAAATTGAAACGGCTATTGACAGTATAGCAAATTTTGATAACTGTTGTCAAACAAAAATGAATTTTCCAGAAGGATTTCGTTTTTTTGTTGACATTTAATTGTGATTGTGGTATCCTATTTTTATGACTGAAAAAAGCGCGGTTGCAAACTGCAACCTAACAAAGGAGAATTCATGAAAAATTTCTTTTTACTCGTGATAAGTTTTTGCGTTTTAGCACTCTTCGCATCCCCTGCTTTCGCAGGCGAACAGATGTGGACATTTGACGCAGACGCAGATGACTGGACACCCGCCAACGGCACATGGAGCGTCGAAGCCGGCACCTACAAACTCGCTAAAGGCGGGCGAGCCGAGCACTCCCTCATCGGTGATGCCGCTTGGGACGATTACACCGTTGAAGCGAAAGTGCAACTGGATGAAGGCAACTGGGCAGGTATCGTTTTCCGCGCGCAGAGCGAAATGGAATACTACGTCTACTACCTCAACGTTCCGAATAACAAGACGGAACTCTGGCGACACAAAACGGGCGCGTGGGATGCCCGCGACAAAATCGGCGAACTCGCCGGCACGAACGTCACCATAGCGAACGGCGAATGGTTCGACATGGAGGTAGTCGTCGAAGGGGCCGCTATGAAACTCTGGATTAACGGCGAAGAACAGGGCGAACTCACCGACGATACCGCCGAGGCTTATACCGCCGGCCAAGCTGGTGTTTGGGCATGGGAGACAGCGGCGAGTTTTGACGATTTCAACGTCTCTGGCGATGCCATCGTCGGCGGTGGGACAACGGTTGAACCGCTGGATAAACTTACCACGGCGTGGGGCCGCCTCAAACGAACCCGCTGAAACCGATGAAACGCTTTTGTCTGCTCGTTATCATGCTTATGTTCGTGGGGTGTATTCTCTGCGGAATTCACCCCGCAGCCGGTTTCCAAAGCGAACCGGTAGCGAAGATTCAGGAATACCGCGCCCAACTTGCAGCGGATGCTAATCAACCTGACATCCGCCTGCAATTGGCAAAGGTTTACTTGCACATCGAGGCTTATGCGCAAGCCAAAGCCGAATATCAGCATGTCATCGGCACAGCGGAAAAGAGAAAAAGCACCATGCCTTTAGAGGCTGAGGCATTCTACGGCTTAGGGTTGGCTTATGCGGGGCTTGAGCAGTTTGAGTTAGCGATACCGGCATATCAAAAGGCGCGCGCCATTGCCGCCGATTGGGGGCACATTCACGCCGCGCTCGGCAGTGCTTACGTGAACATGCACCGATACGAGGAAGCACTTGCCGCCTATAACATCGCCGTAGAATTGCAACCTGACGCTGCGAGACTTCACCATCACCTCGGCACTGTCTACAGCAAACGTGGAGAACGAGACAAGGCACTGCGTCACCAGTTACGCGCGATTGCCCTCGCGCCGAAATTGGCTGCGGCGCATTATCAACTCGGGCGGCTTTATGCGCAGCAACAGCGGTGGCATGAGGCCATCGCTGCCTATCAAAACGCTTACGCGCACGATGCCGAATTGCTTCAGGCACTCTATCATCTCGCGCAGACATACCGCCGCCGCGGCGATACCGCTGCTGCGCGCGAGCACATGACACGTTTTGAGGAACAGAAGTCGCTGCTGCATCCGCTCCATCAGTTGCGCGGTGCGTTGCAACGAACGCACGATGTAACCGAACGCGCGCTGATTTTCACCAACATCGGCAGGCTTTACCTCAAAAGCGGTGACGCTGAGAAAGCGGCCTGGGAATATCAGAAGGCAATAGCGCAAGCACCGCAGTTGGCAACGGCTTATAACGGGCTCGGCATCGCCTATGCCTTGCAAGAAAAATTTCCGGATGCACTCGCCGCACAACAGAAAGCGTTGGAATGCCAACCGGACTTTGCGAAAGCGCACGCAGGACTGGGATTCGTGTATTTTCAGCAAAACCGCGCAGAACTCGCTTTGAAGCATTATCGGCAGGCCGTCGCGTTGGAACCGCAGTTTTTAGAAGCGCATCGCAAAATCGGACTCATTTTACTGAACCAAAAGCGATATGCCGAGGCAGGTGCAGCATATCAGACACTCCTGACGCTGAATCCGGGAGATGCCGAGGCGTATCATAATTTAGGGTTGTGCGATGCCTATCAAGGGAAAACCGAGTCGGCGTTGGATGCTCTGGAAACGGCAGTCACCCTTTGTTTGGCGGCACCGAACCAACCGCCATTCCTCGTTGAAACGTATCACCTCATCGGGGAACTGCAGGCGGCGCGAGGCCAGGTGGAAGCAGCCGCAGCGGCGTATCTCGCATCGGGCTTGCCAAAAGCGTATCACGCCCTCGCGCAACTTTACGCGAAGCGCGGTGTGAAGTTGGCGGCTGCGCTTGCATACGCGCAAAAAGCGATTGCGTTAAATCCGAATGTTGCAAGGTATTACAACACGCTTGCGCGCATTGCCTTCCGAAAAGGCGCGTATCGCCAAGCAGAGACTGCCATCCGAAAAGCCATTGAACTTGAACCTGAAAATCGGAACTACCGCGAAGGGTTAAAACAGATTTTGAAGCGATAAAGGTATATCCCTGAAAGTGGCGTTAATGCCACACAATGTGGGAGCCCTTCGGAAGGAAAACGAAGCAGGATTTACAGGATTTACCATGATTATGAGCAGGATTTACAAGATTATCACGATTTCACAGGATTAGGGTTTTGACGAATCGAAAGGTTTAGGCAGTTCCCGATGGTCTCGGGGCATTGGAGAGCTCATCTTGTCTTCTCTTGATAAATCCTGAAAATCCTGCTCATAATCCTGAAAATCCTGCTCATAAAACGTGAGGGAAACCGCAAATGGAAACCTACGCAACGCTCAGGGAGTTTGTCAAAGCACTCGACCGCGCTGGCGAACTCAAACGTATCAAAACAAACGTCTCCCCCGACTTGGAAATCACCGAAATCACCGACAGGGTGAGTAAAACCGGCGGTCCGGCGCTCCTCTTTGAAAACGTTGAAGGCAGCCGCATGCCGCTGTTAATTAACACTTACGGTTCTGCGAAACGGATGGCGATGGCACTCGGTGCCGAGGACCTGGGCGACATTGCTGCCGAAATTGAAAGCATGATTAAACTCAGTCCCCCAGAATCGCTCCTTGATAAGGTAAAGATACTTCGCCTCCTCTCACAGTTAACGAACTTTCCTCCGAAAACTGTCAAGCGCGGCGCGTGCCAAGACGTTGTCCTGACGGGCGAACAAGCATCGTTAGATGTGTTGCCGCTCATCAAATGCTGGCCCCTTGATGCCGGCCGCTATATCACCTTGCCGCAGGTGTTTACGCACAGCCTGCGCACCGGGCAACGCAACGTCGGCACCTATCGCTTACAGAAACTGAATCCGTATGCGTTAGCGATGCACTGGCAGATTCACCACGACGGCGCGGCACAGCACCGCGAGTATCAGCAGGCAGGACAACAAATGCCCGTGGCCATCGCCATCGGCGGTGATCCGGTGATGGGCTATATCGGCACCGCACCGCTGCCATCGGGTATCGACGAACTCCTGTTCGCCGGCTTCCTCCGTAAAGCGAACGTGCCGATGGTGCCCGCGAAAACCATTGATATGCTCGTGCCTGCCGATGCAGACATTGTCATTGAGGGATATATTGAACCTGACGAAACCTGCATCGAGGGGCCCTTCGGAGACCACACCGGCTTTTACTCGCTTGCCGATGAATATCCCGTCTTTCGCATCACGGCGATAACGCATCGCAAAAAACCCATCTATCAGACAATTATTGTGGGCAAACCGCCGATGGAAGATTGCTATATGGGCAAAGCCACCGAACGCATTTTTATGCCGCTCATCAAAACGCAACTGCCCGAACTCGTTGACATGAACCTGCCGTTGTTCGGCGTATTCCACAACTTCGCCTTCATCGCCATCGACAAACGCTATCCATTCCACGCCAAGAAGATAATGCACAGCCTGTGGGGACTCGGGCAACTGATGTTCAGCAAAATCATCATCGTCGTTGACAAAGACGTGAACGTCCAAAACGTAGAGGAGGTGCTATTCTATGTCGGCAGCAACGTCGATCCGCAGCGCGATGTCACGATAGTGGAAGGCCCCGTTGATGTGTTGGACCACGCCGCGCCGCTGATGGGTGCCGGTTCCAAGATGGGGATTGATGCGACGACGAAATGGGCAGCAGAGGGGTATGCCCGCGAATGGCCGCAAGAAATCCGCATGGATGCGGATATGATGGCGCGCGTCACCGAACGGTGGAAGGCGTATGGATTCTGAAGCAGGATTTTCAAGAGAGCAGACATGAGCAGGATTTACAAGATTTATCAAGATTAGCAAGATTGGAGGTCTGATAGACCGAACACGCCGTGGACTGCCAGAACCCCGCCGGTCTATCAAAAATCTAATCCTGTGAAATCCTGTGAAATCGTGTAAATCCTGCTCAAATCCCTGCTCATATCCCTGCTCATGGGAGGGAGACAATGTCAAAAACAGTTTACGATGTCGCCGTTATCGGCGCGGGCCCGGCAGGAACGCAAGCCGCTGTTTCCGCGAGCCATCAAATGAAACATGTGCTGGTGCTACACGCCGGCAAAGTCAGTTTTAGTCGCGGGCGCGCGTACTGGTCCAAGTCCGTAGAAATTGAGGATGCGCCAGTGTTCCCCGGCATCATCGGGCCGCACTTTGCCAAAGCACTCATGAAGTGGATGGAGAGCCGTCCCGTCGGTGACTTCAGGCTTGGCATGGAGAAGCGGAAGACAGGCATCGAGATTCGCGATGGCATGGTTACCCACCTCACGCGGATACCTGATGCAAAAACGGAGGACAGCGGCATCTTTGAATTGGAAGCATCCACTGCGTCGCTGAAGAAAAACGCGCTGCTGCAGGTTGAGCGTTTCCGCGCGCGCACCGTTGTCGTCGCCTCTGGATTTGACGACAAGTGGCCCGATATTGAATTTCAGGCAGACGCAGAACGGTTGTATAAGCAATACGCAACCGTCTTCCGCTACGCGGGCAATCGGAAAGGCTGGCACGTCTGCATCCGTTGCGATGGCCATCTGCATGTCAACGAACACCTCGCCATCCTCGGCGTGGGCGATTATATTTACGAGGCGGCACTCGGCGCGCAGGATTTTACCGACAAAATTACGATTCTGACGAACGGCCGCCCTCACGGCATGTCACCGCCCGTGCTGAAACAAGTGGAAGAACGGCAGATACGTATCGTTGAAACTAAAATTAAGCGGCACATCGGTGAGAAGACAGACCTGCTCGGATTTGAGATGGTAGACGGCACCGAACTTTACTTCCACGGCTTCCTCGTGGACGAGGGATTAATTCCCAACACCAAGTTTCTAGAAGGCTGGGACTACCAAATTGACGATGAGGGATTAATCGTTACGAACGAGGATATGCAGCTGCTGGACAGCCACGGCGCGCCGATACCGGGGCTTTTCGCTGCGGGCGATATCGTCTCTGGACAGCGGAATCTGATTGCGACAGCGTTTGCCCTCGGGCAGGAGGCAGGGTTATCTGCCTCCGATTCACTGCGGCAGTGGCACTATCCCGAAGAGTAAGTAAGGAGTCAACACTATGCACACCCAACCGAAAGAGACCTTATACATTCTTGACACGCACGCCGAGATATTCCGGGCATATTATGCCATCAGAACGCGCCTGACGAGTTCTATCACGGGTGAACCCACGAACGCTATCTTCGGGTTTACCAGCACGCTGCTCAAACTCCTCACCGAAGTGCAGCCGACGTATATCGTCGCCGCAATGGATACGCCCGGGGCTACCTTCCGCGAGGAACTTTACGCGGAATATAAAGCGCATCGCTCACCGCCACCGGCAGAACTTGTGACGCAGATGCCGCGCATTGAGCAAGTGCTGGCAGCATTCGGTATCCTGACGCTCGGCGAGACTGCGTTGGAGGCAGACGACATCGTCGCCTCCGTAACACAAGCTGTCCTCGACGAACCGACAGCGCGCCACGTCCACGTCGTTATCGTCTCCAAAGACAAAGACTTTGAGCAACTCCTCAGCAGGCGCGTCACGATGTTTGACATTCACACTGACACGACGCTGGATGTCGCCACCTTGTGGCAGACGAAACAGATTGAACCTGCCCAAGTCATTGATGTGCTGGCGTTGATGGGCGATAGTGCCGATAACGTGCCGGGGGTTGAAGGCATCGGCTTGAAAACCGCGGCGACGTTGATTCACAAGTTTGGTTCCATTGAAAACATTTTCGCCAACATTGACGAGGTGAAAGGAAAGCGGCGCGAGAATTTAGAGAAGGCGCGCGAGCAACTGCCGCTCTGGCGAACATTAGTGACGCTGAAGCGCGATGCCGACTTAAATTTTTCGCTGGAGCAGGCGCGCGTTAAACCGTTCGATCTTCGGAAAATCCAGCCCCTCTTTCAAGAACTGGAACTCAAAAGGTTCAACAACGTCGTGCAAGCCATCGCGGGCGGACAAGCGACATCTGTCGCACCGGAGACTTCCACGCGCAAGGAACGTGTAGCCGCCCTTGAAGAAAAAACCGATGCTATCTTGGAAAAAGGCGACTACGACACCGCCGAAACAGGGGAATACTCGGCAATTCTGACGCTCGCGCAACTGGAAGCACTCGTGGAAACTCTCGCCGAACAGGAGATTATCAGCTTGGATACCGAGACAGACGACTTGGACAGAGCGGCAGCACTCTGCGGCTTAAGTTTCTCATGGCAACCGAACCACGGCGTTTACGTGCCCCTCCGCTCCCCCGAACCCGAACGGCATCTCGATGCTGAAACAGTCCTAGCGCATCTCAAACCCATTCTGGAAAACCCCAAATTGCCGAAGTGCGGACACAACCTGAAGTTTGATGCCGGCATTCTCATCCGCCACGGTGTGAAACTCCGGGGTGTCGCTTTTGATACGCTGTTAGCAAGCCGCCTCATCGATGCGCGCACGCCATCGCACAATCTGGACACCCTCGCGTTGCTGCATCTCAATCACAAGATGATTGCCTTTGACGAACTCATCGACAGTGATGAAACCGAGACTGAGTTGTCACTCTTCACGGTTGCCGCTAGAACCGAGCCGTCTGATGCCATCACCTCCATTGATAAAGTCCCGTTGGACAAGGCGACGCTTTACGCCGCCGAGGATGCCGACATCACTTTGCGGCTGTATCATTTTCTCTCACCAAAGTTGGAGGAGATGGGCATTACCGAATTGGTGCGCGATATAGAATCGCCCCTCGCGCCTGTCCTTGCCGAGATGGAGTATCACGGTATCGTCTGCGATAAGGAAGAACTGAGACAGCAAACCGCCGTGATTCAACGCCTTGTTGATGAACGTGAAGAACAGATATTTGACATCGTCGGGCGGCCGTTCAACATTGATTCACCACCGCAACTGGCGACGGTGCTCTTTGAGCAACTCGGTTTCAAACCGACGAAACGGACGAAAGCCGGCAAAGTTTCTACCGATGTCACCGTGTTAGAGGCACTCTCCCTCAACGAGGATGTGAACACGCCGAAAACCAGTGTGCCGCGCTTAATCGTTGAATATCGGCAATTTCGCAAACTCCAAAGCACCTATATGGAGCAGTTGCAGCACGCGATAGACGAGAAGACGCAGCGGATTCACACGCATCTCTATCAACTGATGACGGCGACAGGACGGTTGAAATCCGACCGGCCGAATTTGCAGAACATTCCTGTCCGCACCGAAATTGGACGGCAGATCCGTCTTGCGTTCAAAGCACCAGAGGGATATAAGTTAATCTGTGCCGATTATTCGCAGATTGAACTCCGCATTCTCGCGCACTTTAGTCAAGATGAGCATCTGCTTGAAGCGTTTGCGCAAGATTTGGACATTCACGCCTCGGTAGCCTCGCAAGTGTTCGATGTGCCGCTAGCGGCAGTCACGCGAGAACTCCGCGATAAGGCGAAGAGCATCAACTTCGGTATCATTTACGGCGTGTCCCCCACGGGGCTCGCGCGGCGGATTAAAGGTATGAGTATCCAAGAGGCGGCGCAACTTATCAGTGACTATAAAGCACGGTTTCCGGGGATAAACCGCTTTCTTATCCAGTGCGTCCAAGAAGCCTTGCATCGGGGGTATGTTACCACGTTGACGGGCCGGCGGCGCGCTCTCCCTGAAATTTTCGCCCACACCCAGAATCGGCGGAGCCAAGGCGAGCGGCTGGCAATCAATACCGTCGTGCAAGGCACAGCGGCAGATTTGATGAAAATCGCTATGGTGCGCGTGCAACACCGTATTGACAGGGACAGCCTACCGTTGAAGATGCTCCTGCAAATCCACGATGAATTAGTGCTTGAAACGCCGGCGGCGTTGGCTGCGGAACACGCCGCTATTGTCTGTGAGGAAATGGAGAATGTCGCGTCGTTGCGGGTGCCGCTGCGCACGGAGGCGGGAATTGGCGATAATTGGCGGGATGCAAAATAGCCGCATCGCTGGACATAACAACGTAGGGTGGACGCAATTCAATGTTTTCTAGCCGGTAGGCGAGGCGGCGTGCAACGCCATCGTGCTCCGTTAAGGGATAACGGTTTGAAACCGCGCCTGCGTGGCTAGGCGCACTTATCAAAGTCGCTGCTGCGTTCTCCTAAAAAATCACTCCGGTGGGATATATCCCCGTTCCACAAATCGCGATAAATACCGCTGCCATCCTTCATCCAAAAGTTCTGGCGAGTCTGCAAAAGGAGAGAAGCGATAGAACTGCTCCCGTGCCTCTGCCCAGAACGCCCGTTGTTCATCACGGGAAAGCGTGTCCAAGTGTGCTAAGAGCAGCGATACGGATTCGTCAAGCATCTCGTGTGCTTCTTCTTGTGCGCGTTCGCTTTCATCCAACTCGTTTTGGACACCCTCAAGTATTTGCTCCAACGCTGCCTGTGCTGCCGCCCGCGCATCGTATTCAGGCGTGACTGAAACGTCTACGTCTGAGAAGGCGTTCTCGCTGTCAACATCCTCGTATTCAACATCTTGCGTGTCCAGTCCTTCCGTTTCCGTGAGCATTTCAGGCGCAGCCTCCATGTCCCCATCATCGGTGATGGTATCGGTGGAGCGTGCTTTATCAGTTGAGGTATTCGATTTGGCGGGGACCGCGCTAAATGTTTTCTTCGTCACCGTCCGGTTTTTTTCCTGAAGCGGCCGGAGATAAAACTGGTAAACGCCCAGCGCGATTCCCAATACAATGAGGGCTGATACTAGTAGTTTCATAAGGGTTTCCTTTCCCATGCTGGCTTGCAGGGGAATTCAGAAAATCAGGGGCGGATAGTGCTGTCCGCCCTGACAGACCTTTGTTGGGTGGATATGGTCACCCGCCCTAACGAAGAAGGTGGGCGCGCATCGGATGCAGCACCCTGACAAAAATTGTCCGACTGACGACGAGAACTGCATCCGAACGCGGTGAGGAACCAGGTTCAATCCTAGAGGCTTCCACAGCAGCCGCAAGTGCCTGAAGGGCTGCAACCAGCTGCTGGTTGGCTGTTTGTATCGTTCCCAGCCTGAGTGAGTGCCGCCTGGACATTGATGAGGTTCGTTCTTGCCGTGGTAACGGCATCCTCCTCCGTTTGGCTCGGGCTCGGCCCCGGTGCCGCCGTCAGCGTTCCCGACGGGGTGCTGGTGCTGAGGCTAGTCCCGCTATCGAGAGATGTGCCGTCATCCACAGCAACATCCACTCCGGACGATGTAACAGTATTTACCACGACGAACGCCAGGGTGCACAGGAACATGAGGCTGAGCGCGCCAAGCACCTGTGCCTTGCTGGAGTGCCGAACTAACATCCTTTTCATCTTTTATTCTCCTTTAAGACTCACTTACGCAAACCGCCGAACCCGTAGGCGCGATTTGAAACAGCACCTACCGGCACGTATGGCTCTTTGCTTAAGCGTGCCTTTTAGTCGTTCACCATCTCGGCTGTTCACTGTTGCAAGAACAATCTCGCAACAGCCGCTTTTTTCCATAGCACGGAAGACCATCTCCCGCGAACTCTCCACCGAAATGGGAGCGAATGTCATAGCCTACAAACTATTTAATATATTATACCACATTTCCACATAAAAAGCAAGAAAAGTGGATATGGTCACCCGCCCTAACGAAGAAGGTGGGCGCGCATCGGATGCAGCACCCTGACAAAAATTGTCCGACTGACGACGAGAACTGCATCCGAACGCGGTGAGGCACCAGTTCAATCATATTTTGCTGTGGCAGCTGCGCACGTTCTCAACAGCAGTTGCAAGTGCTTGAATGGCTGCCATCAGCTGCTGGTTGGCTGTTTGTAACGATGCAGCCGCACTCAGATATTCCGAGGTATCCTCCCCGTAACTGTCGCGGACTGCGTAGAAATCGTTCTGAGCCTGCCTGAGTGCCGTCTGGGCATTGATGAGGTTCGCTCTCGCCGGGGCAACGGCATCCTCCTCCGTTTGGCACGGACTCGGCCCCGGTGCCGCCGTCAGCGTCCCCGACGGGGTGCTGGTGCTGAGGCTGGTATTGCCCCCCAGAGATGTGCCGTCATCTACAGCAACATCCACTCCGGACGATGTAGCGATATCTACCACGACAAATGCCAGGGTGCACAGGAACATGAGACTGAGCGCGCCAAGCACCTGCGCCTTGCTGGAGTGCCGAACTAACATCCTTCTCATTTTTTATTCTCCTTAAGACTCACTTACGCAAACCGCCGAACCCGTAAGCGCGGTTTGAAACAGCACCTACCGGCACGTATGGCTCTTTGCTCAAGCGTGCCTTTTAGTCGTTCACCATCTCGGCTGTCCACTGTTGCAAGAACAATCTCGCAACAGCCGCTTTTTTTCGTAGCGCGGAAGACCATCCCCCGCGAACTCTCCACCGAAATGGGAGCGAATTTCATAGCCTACAAACTATTTAATATATTATACCACATTTCCAACTAAAAAGCAAGAAAAAATGACAAACCCAGACGATTTAGTTTTCTATTTTCGGATATTTGATGGAAATGACAGATTTCTATAGGTGTCAACTTGCCAACGAGCGATTTTTTGTTGCATCAATTGTGAAAATATGTTAAAATGATATTCCAGCATCGCAGCAGTCCTATTTTAAATGCTGCGAACTGTGCTGTTTGTCATCTCAACCCATGGAAATTGTCTAAATTTTCGTATCAACTTATGAGGGAAAAAGAGAAGCATCCTCAGAATGAAGACCGTCGGGTGCCCCGCGGTATCGTCCAAGCCTTTCTTGGGCTTGTTTACTTCGGGACATACCTCACTATTGCGAATTCTGTAAATCCGCAAGCAACGCTCATCGAGTTCCTAAAAGTGCATAGCAGTGCTGCGCAAGTTATTTCTGCTGCAGGCGTGCTTGCAACGGAAGTCCTTCAATGGGCTTTCAAGGAACTGAAACGCTGGTTCAGCAGGAGAATAATGATGTGGCTATTTCAAGCATCTGGAGAAGACCCGCTCAAAGAACTGAGACAACTCCGCAAGCAGAGTAAGGAGTTGGAAGAACTCCGCGAGGAGACTAAAGAGCTGGAAGAACTCCGCGAAGAGAATAAGGAGTTGAAAGCATTCCACGAGCGTTATTCTCAATGGGAGCGCGAAAAGGCAGCACTTGAGACTGAAAACGCGTCTCTCCGTCAACGCAACACCGAGTTAGAAAACGGGAAAGCCGCCGCAGCCGACACCTCCGATTCCGCCGATGGCTAACCCGCCGAATCGCCCCCGGTTACGCCGAAAGGAAACGTCATGAAAGCACGATTCCTTTCGCAACGGGCGCGCGCTAGACTCACAACTATGCCAACACTTAACCTCAAACCAACACATAGGGCCATAACCACCTACTACGCCGCATTGGAGCGGTATCAACACCACGGAATCACGCACGAGACAGCGGTGCGCGCCGCGTTTCAAGCACTCCTAGAAACCTGCGCGAGGCAGATGAATTGGACGCTTATCTGTGAATATACGCTCCGCATCCCCGGCAGAAATCCGATCCGGCTCGATGGCGCGCTGCTGGATAAGCACAACCTGCCGCGCGGCACCTGGGAGGCAAAAGGCGTTCACGGAAATCTCCGCGCCGAAATCCAAACCAAATTTGACGCAGGCTACCCGCAAGATAACATCCTCTTCCAAACGCCGGAACGCGCCATCTTATACCAAAACGGCCGCGAAGTGCTGGACGCGGACATCACCGATGCGGACACGCTCGTCTCGGTGCTGAGGACGTTCTTCGCTTACGAACGCGAACACGCCGCCGAATGGGAAACCGCCATCGCTGAATTCCGCGACATCGTGCCGGAACTTAAACGCGAAGTTGAGGCACTCATCCAGACGCAACACCAGACTAACAAGGTATTCCGTAACGCTTTCGCCGATTTCCACCAACTCTGCCAGAACACGATTAACCCGAATCTCTCGCGCACCGCCGTGGAGGAAATGCTCATCCAGCATCTCCTGACAGAACGCACCTTCCGCACCGTGTTTGACAATCCTGACTTCACACGCCGGAATATCATCGCAAAGGAAATCGAAAAGGTCATCAATGCCCTCGCATCCCGCGCCTTCAGCCGAAACGAATTCCTCCGAAACCTCGACAGGTTTTATCGTGCCGTTGAACGGGAAGCGGCGACACTCGTCGACTTTTCACAAAAACAGCATTTCCTCAACACCGTCTACGAACAGTTTTTTCAGGGCGCGTCCGCGGATGTCGCCGATACGCACGGCATCGTCTACACCCCGCAACCCATCGTCGATTTCATGGTGAAGAGCGTTGACTTTCTGCTCCAAACCGAATTCGGGCGTTCCCTCTCGGACAAGGGTGTGCACATCATCGATGCGTTCGTCGGCACCGGCAATTTCATCGTTCGCCTGATACGCGAGATTGACGAATTCCGCCTAGAAGAAAAGTATCGTTCCGAACTCTGGGGCAACGAGGTTCTATTATTGCCCTACTATATCGCCAGCCTCAACATCGAACACGAATTTTATGACATCACGCAGCAATACGTGCCGTTTGAAGGCATCTCCCTCGTGGATACGTTCGATCTGGCGGAAAATCGGCAGTTGTCGCTCTTAACACAAGAAAACACTGAACGCGTGGA
Organism: Candidatus Poribacteria bacterium; assembly: GCA_965242965.1. Lineage (GTDB taxonomy): Bacteria > Poribacteria > WGA-4E > WGA-4E > WGA-3G > AGPOR5. Next base: position 2,701,127 of record OZ251518.1, read on the forward strand.
GAGACAGAAGGCATCTCCCATGTTTGTCGTCATCGGCAATCCGCCCTATAACGTCGGGCAGAAGAGCGAGAACGATAACAACAAAAATCGCAAATACGCCGCCATGGATGCACGCATAGAGGAAACCTACGTCAAAGCCTCCACATCCACACTGCGAAAGGCACTCTATGACCCTTACGTCAAATCACTTCGCTGGGCATCCGATAGAATCGGCAAAGAGGGCATCGTCGCCCTTGTCACGAATAACAGTTTTCTTGACGGCACGTCGTTTGACGGTATGCGGAAACATCTCGCCGAAGAGTTCGACCGGCTCTATATCCTCGACCTGGGTGGAAATGCGCGCACGGATACACTCGTCTCCGATGCGAGTGTGTTCGGTGTCCAAGTCGGCGTGAGTATCAACTTTTTCGTCAAAGGCCCGTCTTCTACCGTAGCGCGGGGGCCTGTCCCCCGCGATGGCGAGGAAAATTCTGCACGCATCTTCTACTTCCGCACCGATGACGCGTGGAACAAAAACCAAAAATTTGAATTCCTCGCGCACACCGAACACGTCGGTAATGTCCCGTGGCAAACGCTTCAACCCGATGCGCGGCACACTTGGCTCACCGAAGGACTCAACACCGAATTTTTGACGTTCCTCCCGATAGGCAGCAAGACAACAAAACGGATGAAAGGCGAGGCAACCGGCGCGATTTTCCATCAATACAGCCCCGGTGCCAGTACAGGGCGCGATGGCTGGACTTACAACTTCAATCGGCACGCGCTCTCGGAAAACGTGCAAAGCATGAGCGATGTCTATAACGAGCATGTCATTAGGTGGCGCGGACTAGAGGACAAACAGGATGTCAATGTCGACAACTTTGTCGATAACGATGAAAAGAAGATTAAGTGGAGCCGCGACTTAAAGGCGAAGTTGAAGCGCGAACGGCTCGCCGAATTCGCTCAGAGCCGCATACAAACGGCTCTCTACCGTCCGTTCACGAAAATGCATTTATACTCTGATAAAATCCTGAATGATCGGATGTTTCCATCTACGATTTTTCCAACCTCGGGGGGAAAAGAAAATCGGGTGCTCTGTGTCAATGTGACGCGAGAGAGACCTTTTATGTGCCTGATGGTTGACTGCATTCCGGCACGCGCGATGACAGGAGGGTTTGGTGCACCTGCGCAATGCTTCCCTTTCTACATCTACGACGAAGATGGCACAAACCGTCGAGAAAACATTACCGACTGGGCATTGTCTGCATTCCGCGCGCATTACGGCGACGATACCCTCACCAAGTGGGACATCTTCCACTATATCTATGGGCTCCTGCACCATCCGAAGTATCGCGAACGTTACGCCGCCGATTTGAAGCGCGATTTGCCGCACATTCCGTATGCGGCGGATTTCTGGGCATTCGCCGATGCAGGTGCGCAACTCGCCGAACTGCACGTCAACTACGAAGCGCAACCGCAGTACCCGTTGGAGCCTCGGCGAAAAGCGGACAGCCCGCGTGATTTGCGCGTTACGCGGATGCGGTTGTCGAAAGATCAGACAGAGTTGATTTACAATGCGTATCTCACGTTGGCAGGCGTGCCGGCGAAGGCGTTGGAATATCGGTTAGGCACGCGTTCGGCGTTGGAGTGGCTGATCGACCAGTATCAGGTGGATTCTCGCCGCACAATTGCCAATAATCCGAACGATGCGTCGGATCCGCGGGCCATTGTAAAGTTAATCGGTTCGGTGATTACGGTGAGTTTGAAGACATTGGAGATTGTTGAGCGGTTGCCGGAAACGTTCTATTGAACGCTCGCGCCGGTAGGCGAGACCTCCCGGTCTCGATGCGTTCTCTTTCACCATTGAACGTTCGCGGGGGACAGGCCCCCGCGCTACGGGACGCAGGCATCCTCTTTCACCGTAGGGCGAGGGCCTGTCCCTCGCCATGCCCCGCATCGATAAAATGTCCCTTCTGTCTGAATCAGGATTATCAGGATGATAGGATTTTCAGGATTAGGGCATTTGATTCATCCGAGAGTTTTTAGGTCCTTAATGGGGGATACAACGTGAGAAGAAGCCTGATTCTCCAATCGATTCGACAGAAAATCGTTAAGAATCGCTATCAGATAACCGAACATGCTATAGATGAAATGCGTCATGACGCATTCTCAACGGTTGACGTAAAACATGCGATTCGTCGTGGGCGGCTGGTCCAACGGTTTACCTATGACCCGAGAGGGACTCGATATCGGATTTTGGGACCTGCGCGCGATGGGAGAGAGGTTAACGTGATTTGTCGGATTTTAGACTCGGAAGAATTACGAATCATAACCGTTTACGCAGAGGAGTAACGAACCATGAAAGCACACGTCTGTGAATTTTGCAACGGCGACATTCGCCAACGTAAGGTTACCGTCAACCATTGGTATGAAGGCACCCTCGTCATCATCAAGGATGTGCCCGTCGGAGTCTGTGGGGAATGTGGGCATCGGTATTATGCGGGGAAGACGCTTGACGCGCTAGATACCCTCGCACAGAACAGCGAGATGGCGCAGGAAAGAATCTCCGTCCCCGTGATGGTGATGGATTCTTGATCTTTCCGTTCGTGAGTGTTACCAACTCAAATAGACGACGCGGAAATCGAGGATGAGCCCCAAGATACTAATCACCGATGCCACGATGACATCGCCGATGACGAGCCCGATGAAAAAGGGTATTGCGCGCCGATACAGCCGCACGCCGCCTGTCGAAAGCAAAATTCGCTTTATGATCCAACTGATAAGCAGCGGAAACCACAGCCCGGTAAACGTCCACCAACTAGAGACAACGTAGCCGACAGGATGCAGGGGCCATTGGATAAATCGCCAGCGCAACAAGAGGAGACTCACGGCGAAGACGAACCCGCCAGCCGTGTAGAGCAATCCGCTGACGCTAGTCTCACTCGGATTGTAGAGCCAGCCGGCGAGGCGGTTGAATGCGGCGCGTGCATACCACGAACGTGCCTGCTCTAACCCTACCTGATAGGAGAGGTGCAGATGCCCCCACGCCGCCGATAGTGCGCCGACGAAAATCGCAATGGCTAATACCCACAACAGGTGCGTCGGATTAAAACGGGTTTGGTGCGCGAGTTTCAGTGCCTCCAGTTGATGCGGCATCGGATGCGCGCGATAAGCGAGGTGGTTCAGCCAGAAGAAAAGCGACATGACAGAGAGATTGCGAGGCCCAATCCGGCGCGTGCCGAATGCATCCGTTAACAGCAGGTCTGGGCCAGCGTTATAGAGGTCGTGCGCGGGCGGACCGAGTTCAGCACGGATGCGCGTAATTGTCACTGACATCGCGAAATAGAGGACGAAAAAGAGGAGCGCGAACCAGAGGGACATCCCCGCCTTAACGCAGAATCCCAGAATGATGATGAGTCCGAGCAGCGCACCGAGTGCGGCGGTTTTATAGCGCATCGCTTCACCTGTATCGTGCGGCGTTTTGCCGGTGCCGAACACGGCGCGCCAGATTGCGCGGATGTGCGCGCGTCCCATCCATACCGTCCAGAGGAATAGTGCTATCCATACGCCTCGGATTTGCGCCATCTCGCGCGGAAACCCGATGGCACTGCGCCAGCCGAAACTCTCGCCGACGATGCGTTCAAAGTGCCAGAAAAGATGGAAAAACCAGCAGGAGAAACCCAGGTCGAGTGGGATTAAGAAGCCGACACCGATAGCGAACGGGAAGAAACTGATGCGGAAGCCGGGGTTATTCATCGCGCTCCACGGTTTCTCGGCGAGGCGAAACCCGCGATAGAGCGGAATTGTTGGAAAAACCGGATCGATCTGGTGTAAACTATAGAGTAGGTTGAGGAGAGCGGCGATGCCTAATCCGACTGCCATCGTTCGCCGGTTGAAAAACGCGCTTTTTCCTTGCGTGATTTCATAAGGCAGCTGCGCGATAGGATACGTGAGGCGTTCGTGCTCCTGCCACTGCCTGCGGAGAAGCACGTTGAGGCACAGCATCGTCACGCCGATGACAAGGCAGAACGCCACCCAGATGAGCGTCGGCAGCAGCCACGCGTTGATGTGGGTTTGCAGGTAGAGTGTGGATTCGCCCTCATAGAAACCGCGCAATACTTCCTGCTTCCCGACGACGAGCCATTCGGGAAGATGCTGATGGAAGAGTTGTGCCCATTCGTTTTCAGGTGTGGCATACCAAAACCCGTTGCCGAGGAGTGGCATGAGCACTTGGAGCATATCGCGTCCGGCGAAGACAGAGGCTTGGCAGAGCATCGCGTAGATAGTCAGCAGCTCGGTTTGCGTCAACGCTAGCCGCGGCCGGAAGCGGCGCAGCAATGCGCTGATGCCGATGAGGACGAGCAAAGTGAACAGCACATTGAACAGCAACGCCAAACTCGTCGGACGGTTGGAGTCCCAAATGTAACTGAGATGCAAAATCCAGTAACTGTTAAAGGGGATGAGAACAATACCGATGAGGGTTGCGCGTAAGGTGATGGGGCTCGTTGCTGTTGGGGACATATCTTATCAAATTGCGTTTCGTCTCTAATCGTCTCCCTCTCCGCCGAACGTTCTCGTGGGGTAGGAGAGCCCTCTTGCAGTAGGAGAGACCTCCTGGTCTCGATGCCTGCCGGTAGGAGAGCCCTCCCGGTCTCGATGCTTCAGGAAGACTGTCCCTCGTCACCGAACGTTCGCGGGGGACAGGCCCCCGCGCTACGGACACGGCGCACGTTTCACGTCCGCGGGGGACAGGCCCCCGCGCTACGAACACGGCGCAGGGTTCACGCTCGCGGAGGACAGGCATTCGCGTTACGGATTCGGCGCAGGTTTCACGTTCGCGGGGGACAGGCCCCCGCGCTACGGCTCCGGCACCTGTTTCACGTTCGCGGGGGACAGGCCCCCGCGCTACGGCTCCGGCACCTGTTTTACGTTCGCGGGGGACAGGCCCCCGCGCTACGTTAGAGTTTGAATAAAGGAAAAAAATATGCTAATAACTGTTTTCGGTTTGATAGTTTTAGTGATGATAGGCGGCGGCGTGTTGCTTTCACGCTTAGCAACGGTTGCGAAATCCAAAGGTTCGTGGGTATGGGGATTCTTCATTCTCATCCTGCTCATCTGCGTGCCGCTTTTGCTGTTAGGGATAGGCGCGTTGTTCCTCTTCGTTAACGACGTGAATATGCCATCATTCCCGACAGGGAATTAATCGCGCGTTTTACCGGCGAGGTAGAGGAACCAGAAAGTCATGGCGACAGCGACGATAATCCACAGGATGCCCCACATCTCTGTCGAGAGGAAGGTTATCTCCGAGAGCATGCGCGCGTCAGAACGGAGATGTGCCCTATCTAGCACATCGCTTTTGATGTCAAGGATTGCGTAGAGGCAACTCGTTACGCCGATAGTGCGCAGCACCCAATCGTTGGCGGCTTCCGGCAGAAACATCCCCATCGCGATGAGCCCGACAGCAAAACCGAGGCAGAAAAGAATGGTAAACAATTCTTTTCCGAACCCGATGCCGATGACTATCATGCCGATGCCGATGAGGATGCTGACAGCCTTATCCCATCGGGTGCGCGCCGCCACCAGCAGGATAATCCCGCCCCACATCAGACTGCCGAGATAGCCCGCGGTGAGCGTCCAGAACCGAGAACCGCCTCTGGTGAGCGCGTGTCCACCTTGTTGCGGGTTAATCTCAATTTCGACAATCTCTCCACCGGTGACTACGGCTGCGAGCCCGTGGCTGACTTCGTGCATAAACACGACGAAAATTTTGAGTGGATAGACAACTATGGTATCCCACAGCAGTCCGATGGCGATGAAAATGAGCAGTAAGGCGATGTAGCGTTTGAAAAGTTCCATTGTTTTTGTTGGTTTACCTTTGCGTTTTTGATTGCGGTGCCATTTAGTTTTCTGTTTCCGGTTCCCCTCAACGGCGGACAACTATAGAAATCTGTCCTTACAGGGCCCATCGAAGAACTAAATCGTTCTGTTTTTGCTTGCACATTAACTGCAAAATCTGTTATAGTAATACATAATACCATAGGATGCGAAAATTTAACAACCTAAAAAAACGAAAGCCTGCAGAATGAACACATTTGGACACCTTTTTCGGATAACGACATGGGGAGAATCGCACGGCGGGGCAGTCGGCGTTGTTGTTGACGGATGCCCACCGCAACTCACCCTTGACATATCCGCAATACAATTTGAATTGAATCGGCGGAAACCCGGGCAGAGCCATCTCACCACACCGCGCCAAGAAGGCGATGAGATTGAGATTCTCTCCGGCGTTTTTGAAGGCACAACGCTCGGCACACCTATCTCGATGCTGGTGTGGAACAAAAACGCGCGTCCTTCAGATTACAAACACCTGAAGGATGTCTACCGTCCCTCGCACGCCGATTTTACGTATCAGCAGAAATACGGCATTCGGAATTGGCAGGGCGGCGGCAGGGCCAGCGCGCGCGAAACCATCGGCCGCGTCGCCGGTGGCGCGATTGCCAAACAACTCCTGCGCGAGGCGTGTCAAACCGAAATCCTCGCTTACGTCAAGCAGATTCATACCTTGACAGCGGATGTTGACACCGATACAGTAACGCTGGAGCAGATAGAGGCAAGTCCGGTGCGATGCCCAAATCCTGACGTGAGCCCGAAGATGGCGGAACGGATTGACGCGGCAAGGCGGGACAGGGATTCTCTCGGCGGTGTGATTGAAAGCGTAGCGCGCAATGTCCCTATCGGACTCGGCGAACCGATTTTTGATAAACTCAAGGCTGATTTGGCGAAGGCGATGATGTCCCTCCCTGCAACGATGGGGTTCCAAATCGGTTCTGGATTCGGCGGCACCACGATGACAGGTTCGGAACATAACGATGCATTTTACAATGCGGATGGCCGCATCCGCACCCGCACGAACAACTCTGGCGGCACGCAAGGCGGGATTTCAAACGGTGAAAATATCGTGTTTCAGGTGGCGTTTAAACCGACAGCCACTATCGGCAAGGTGCAGGAGACGGTGGATATTCACGGGAACGCGGTAGAATTAGCGGCGAGTGGAAGGCATGACGCTTGCGTGTTAGTGCGTGCACCGGCGATAGTAGAAGCGATGACGGCGTTGGTTCTGGCAGACCATCTCCTACGTCAGCGCGCGAGAACTCCCGCTGTTTCACCGTAGGGCGCGGGCCTGTCCCGCGTCGTATCCGATGTAAAGTTACCGCCACGTCATCGTAGGGCGCGGGCCTGTCCCGCGCCAAGCGCGGCGTAAGGACAGATTTCCATATTTGTCCATAGCCCACGAGACGAACAACAGAACAGAAAAAGAAATACGTCATGGAGAAGTCAAAACCTAGCGCGAGGCACGTTATCGTCGGTTATTTCCGTGAGATGCAGTCCCACAAAACGGGCGCGATAGAAGGCATCGACATTGAATTTGTCCACGATATGCGCGTCGCCTCGCGGCGATTGCGCACGGTATTAGACGATGTTGCCGCCGCTTTCCCGCAGAGGGTGGACAAAAGATTCAAAAAGCGTTACAAAAAGATAAGAAAGATAACCCGCACGATGGGTGCGGTGCGAGATTTGGATGTCCTCATCGCACGTTTTCACGCGGAAAAAACGGTGTTGCCAGAAAGAGCACAACCAGATGTGCAAGCGTTGATTACGCACCTGAAAGAGAAACGGGACGCGGCGCGGCAACCGATGCTGACGTTGTTTGCGAAACTGGCTGCATCCGATTTTGAGACGAAGTTTATGACGTTTTTTGACACACAGGCGTTTGATGTGCAATTTCGCGACGCGCACATCCGGAAAATTATCCGCCAAAAGTGTGAAGACATTCGCGAATGGGAGCGTTTTATTGAAGACGCGGCGCGCCGCGAAGAACTCCACGAAATGCGAATCGCTGTCCGGCGGCTCCGGTATTCCATGGAGGTTTTTATGCCAACCGCTGCACTTCTGTCGGAAGTCGTCGATTTGCAAAGGATACTCGGCGGCATCCACGATTGCGATGTCGTGCTTGATGTGTTGACAAATTATCACGATGTGCATTTTCCGGGCATTGCGACGCTCATCGCGCGGACTCGCGAGAGCCGGGATGCGGACTATGAAACGTTTTTGGAAAAATGGGAGGAGCACTTGCGATGGATAGTAACGTTATCGGTGTAGATATGGGCGGCACGAAGATTCTCGCCGCCGTTGTGAATGCGGAAGGCAAAATTTTAGGCACCGCCAAAATCCCCACGAAGGCGGACAAGGGTGCGTCTGTCGTCATTGACAGGATTGCGCACTGTATCCAAAAGGCTGTTGACAAATCGCGCGTGGACACTGCGTCCATTCAGGCAGTAGGGATTGGTGCCCCCGGTCCGCTTGACCCGGGTACAGGCGTTGTCATCTTCGCGCCGAATTTGGGGTGGACAGATGTGCCGCTCAAAACCGAACTTGAAAACCGCGTCGGCATTCCAACGTTCGTTGACAACGACGTAAACGTCGGAACACTCGGCGAGCATGCGTTCGGCGTGGGCAAAGGGGTGTCAACGCTCGTCGGCATTTTCGTCGGCACCGGCATTGGCGGCGGCATTATTATGGACGGTAAACTTTTCCACGGTGCCAGCAAAACTGCGGGAGAGATTGGCCACATCATCGTCAAAGCCGGGGGGCCGCGGTGCGGATGCGGCACGCGCGGCTGCTTAGAAGCCCTAGCGAGCCGCACGGCTATCACGAGGCAGTTGCAGAAAGCCATCGTGAAAAAAGGGAAAAAGAGCGTCCTTCCTGAACTCACCGGCGGCGATTTGAAGTTAATTCGGAGCGGTGCTTTAGCGAAGGCACTCCGGCGAAACGATAAACTCACCGTGAAAGTTTTCAAGAAGGCGACGAAATACCTCGGCGTTGGCATCGCCTCCATCGTCAATTTCTTGAATCCGGAGATGATAGTGTTGGGCGGTGGTGTCGTTGAGGCACTTGATGATAGTTTCTTGGACGATATCAAGGACGTTGCGGCGGCTTACGCACTGCCGAATACCTTAAACGGTGTCCAGATTGTCAAGGCGCAACTGGGAGACGATGCGGGGATTCTCGGCGCGGCCGCTTTGGCACGCCAGCGGTTTGCAGCCGCGCCCTAGTTGCACGATGTTCGCCCTAGGTAGGCGCGATTTGAGCCAAGAATGAATGCGCGTGCTGTTATCCGTTTTGCATTGAATTTACCCCGGTGGGTGAGGGCCTTTTCCACGCCGTTACCCGGCACGACTTAGAGCAAGGGCTGTTCCTCGCTAGGCAAGCATTGCCCTCGGCACTGCTGTCTGCTAAGGCAACGTCATCAGCCCAGACGCGGCCAGACTACCGCTAGGAACAAAAAAATGTTAGTAGATGATAACAGAGAAGAGCACCGGATGATGATTTTCGGCAACGATAGCCAGTTCGTCCAAGAGCGGTTAATCGTTGACGATAACGCGGAACGTGATGGCATCTTGGCGCAGAAAGTGCACGCCGATTCCTACACGGTCACGTTGTATGTGCTGCTCAAGGACTATGGGCTCACGCCTGTCTTCCGTATCAAGCCGCGTATCCGCTTCCACCGCTCTAACTACGATAACCTTTCGTCCAGCGCGCCCATTTTGTATAGCGTTGACGACATCATCCATTTCGCGGAGCTGAAGCGCGGCATCGATCTGACAGAAAAGCTGGACGAAACCAAACTGGCGGAGGTTCTCGGTGATGCCCCGACGCTCACCGATATGGCGAACGACGCGGCGTTGCAACTCGTCGCGCAGCGCGATGTCTCGCTACGGAATCCGCCTTTCAAAACGAAAACGAAAATCTTCGGCAAAGGCGATGGCGAAGGCGAGGAGGAGAGCGGGATTCCGCTCGGGAAGTTCCTTGATGCGCTCAACCATCCGAAAGACACGGAACGGATTTTCAAGGACTTTTCGCGAGGTGCCGAGTTTGCCCGCGATTTGCGCGAGGCGTTAGCCCCGTTTGAAGCGTTTGAGTTTCAATTCGGGCTCTACTCTCGCTATGAACGGCGCGATTGCGTCTTAGCAATTGCCCCCCCGGAGATGAGCGGCGGATACCGCGCCACGTTCGATCCGTGGACAGCCTTAGGGTATATCCGCACGACGGGGGACACACAGCAGTTCCAAATCCTCGCGCACGAACGCGGCACGCGATGGGAACACAAGATTATGCTGGAGGGGCTAGATGCGCCGACGTTAGAACGCTTGGCGCAGGAAATCCGGACACTCCGCCGCGAGTACCTGATTGGGCGCGTGTTATCGAAAAGCCAGACAGCACTGAACATCTTGGCACATCTCCGCGAATCGCAGTTGAACCTCACTACCGATTTACCGACAGGGTATCAACTTCGGTTGGAGGTGCCGCTCGCGAATAAGCGGTTTTCTGTGATAGAGCATCGCCGAAAACTGCGAGAAATCTTTAACGGGACAGGGAACCGATACTGTCTGCATCCGCTCAACGGCGATTTTGTTGAGAAGCACCAGAACTTGGCGAAAGGCGTTCGGAACGGTGCAGTCTGGATGCTTGAAAACGTCCACTTGTTCACAGGACTGCCGCCTGCGCAGACGAACGATGAGGAATTCCTGATTATCAGAACGCCGCGGCAAAACAAGTTTGTCGTCCGTTCCGCCGCAGAACTCCGCGAACGCCTGCCTCAAAACGGGTTCGAGAAGTGTTGGAATGAGACGATTGACGAAGGCGGCTACACTATCCTCAATTCGACGAGTGGGAGAGGCTACACGGTGAGTTATGGCCGGCGCGAGACAGGCAGTATTCACGATGGGGTTATGACACAGGAGGGACGCGCTCACTATCTCTCCATTGACTACTTGGGGGTAGTGCCAGCACACCCCGGTGTTGTCCGCCACGACATCCCCGAAGTGCCGCAACACCCCGGTCTTTTTGCGAGATTAATGAATCGATTGAGTCCGTCGGATGAGCCACCCGTGCCGCCGCACTTCCGGCAAATTATTGACACGGAACGGCAGATTCTTGCGGAGATGAAGTTGCTAGCGCGATATTGTAAAGAGAAGTTGGCGATTCCGTAAGCGTGATTGCGTGTTTCGGGCACCAATTTTTTTGCAAATTCAGTTTGAGATATGCTATAATTTTCTCAAACCGAAAGCGCACTGTAGAGGAGAACTATTTTCATGATAAAGCGACTTGTCGTCAAGGGGTTGAACAACCGAGCCGATGGCACGCACGACTTGGAATTTCATCCCGATTTGAACATTTTCACCGGCCCGAACGGCTCGGGGAAAACGACGCTGCTGAAACTAATCTGGTATCTCATTAGCGGGAATCTGGAACGCATCTTTCCGGAAATTCCGTTTCAGTTTGTTTCTATTGAGACAGACGTATTCGCTTTGGAGATGGCTTGGGTTGAACAAAAGTGGGACGGCACCTTGCGATTTGACGGACAGCACACGTTCGGTGAGAGTAAGGTTGAACTCAAATGGCGATTCACTGGAGAGAAAGAATTTTCGGAACCGTTATCCGTGGATTCGGAAACTAAGGCTATCCACCGTGCGGATGTTGATAAGATAAACGCGCTGAAAAAACGCCTCGCGCAGACGACGAAGAGCAGCCTCTTCTTTCCAACCTTTCGGCGGATTGAAGGCGGCTTCTCAAGTATCTCCGGAGATGCTGATGAACTCTCTGTGAGGTTGCGGACTTCGGCCCCGGAAGGGCTTCAACTTTCGATGTCGCAATTTTCAACGGAGATGTCGGTTAACGACCACAAGTTCATCGCCTCAATTTCAACGAATGATTTGTGGAAATTGCTAACGCAGAAATACGTTGATATTCATGAGGAAATCATCGGACTGCAGTCGCGGGTATTAGACAATATTTCAAAGCAGATCCAAACCTCTGCTGATCAGTCAGAAGCATCTGAGACTCAGATTCTTCAAGATGTTACTTCTGTCGTGAATGCTATTAAGCATGTTGATGAGCAGAAAGATTTGCTCCGGAAGCCGTTTTCGGTGTTATCGGATCTGACTCGGCAACTCTTACAGTATCAGGCAATTCGTGTTACGGGACGGGTTGCCAGCGGGGAAATGACAGCCGGAATTACCCTCGGCGCAGGAAAAGATGGCATCACGCCCGCTGAAACCAAGGAAGCCATCTCCTCCGACAAACTCTCTGCCGGCGAGAAGCAGATGCTTAGCTTCCTCTGCTACAACGCATTTAGCGACAACGCCGCCATTTTCATTGATGAACCGGAACTAAGCCTGCATGTAGACTGGCAAAGACTACTCTTGCCTGTGCTGTTGCAGCAGCAAACCAACAATCAATTTTTTGTGGCCACGCACTCACCTTTCGTCGCCATGAAGTATCCGGACAAGGAATTTCTCCTGGGGGATGACCGGGGAGGAGAAATCTGATGCCGAATCTGAGTGCTACGTTAACGGTAGACGATCTAATCTTCGCGCTGCGCCGTTCCCAAAAACCAAATCTCGTTGTTGAAGGCAAGGACGATGAGGGAATTTATGGGGTGCTTGTAGAGCGGCTTGGAATATTCGACGTAGATTTTCATATTTCTGGCGGAAGGCAGAAACTTCTTGAGATTTATGAACGCAGAAGCGAATTCGCTCACGTCCCTGTCGCCTTTATCGCCGACCAGGATATGTGGTTGTTCTCAGAGAGCCCCCAACGCTATAAGGGGATTATTTGGACAAAAGGCTATAGCATTGAGAATGACCTCTACGCCGGCGCGGAACTTGAACGCTTAATGGATGCTGTCGAAAGGCTTGAACATCAAAAGGTGTTGGAGGCCATCGTTGAATGGTTCGCGTTTGAGGTCGAAGAATTTTTAGCAGGAAGAGCAGCTGAGGTTGATACCCATTGTAACCGAATTGTTCCGCTGAATCAGACAGAAATTAGCGATGAGTTTCGCAAGAGCCGCGGATTGCGCCGACCTAATCCACAACTTCATCAACAAATCAGGGAAGCATATCAACTTCAACTGAGAGGAAAGCATCTTTTTGACTTGCTCCTTCGGTTTCGGGGCACTAAGCATAGCCGTCGTGGACTGCACGAAATCGCATTGAAGATGCCGGATTTTCACCCGTTAATGGATAGGCTAATGCAGGAGATAAACCGAAAAATCGCCGAGCAGAGAGGTGTGTCTTGATAGCACCCGCTTCTCCGAATAACAGAGGCCGGAGTCCCGAGCCGCTTGCAAATGCATTTTGCAATGAGCGCATTTTGTTTGTAGGAGGAACCCAAACCGTGCCAAAACGCAGAGTCCTCATCACAGGAGCCGCCGGCTATATCGCCGGACGGATGCTCCCCGAATTTCGTGAACGCTACGAACTTGTCCTCATCGACGTGAAAACTACGAACCGACAAGACGAAGAAGTCAAAGGCGTTCAAATTGCCGAACTGACGAACCCTAACCGAGAACGCTACCGCCACCATTTCAACGGCGTTGATGCTGTCGTGCATTGCGCCTTCAAAGGCGGCAGTTTTGAGAACGAACTTGCCAACATTCAGATGGCATATAATATCTACCAGACCTGCGTGGAAACCGAGGTTCGCCGCGTCGTCGTCTGTAGTTCCAATCACGCCGCCGACTATTATGAACGTCTCATCTGGGCAGATAAGTGGGATGTCGTCACGCCAGAGATGCGGCCGCTGTCCGATAACTTCTACGGATGGGCAAAAGAGGCGTATGAGCACCTCGGCTTCGTCTTCGCCACCGGACACGTCGATGGGAAGAAACTCCAGAATGTGCAGTTGCGCATCGGCGGGCCTCGCGAAACTGATATGGCGAACGCCTCTGCTGACGATTTAAAGGCTATGCACCGCGGACTCGGCGCATATCTGAGCGTCCGGGACCAGGTCCAACTCTTCGTCAAGAGTATTGAGACAGAGAATATCGAGGACGAAAACGGGATTCCGTTCCAGATCTTCTACGGCATCAGCGACAATTCGCATAAATTCTGGAGCATCGCTAATGCACGCAAAGTCATCGGCTATGCACCGGAAGACGACAGCCAACGCCGATTCGCCGATAGACTGGCAGAAGTATTGGCACAAGCAAAAACCGAATAGCCGCGCGCCAATCTTTTTTGTTGACAACGTTTCCTGTCTGCGGTAAGATAACGATTGAAAACGGAGTCATTGACAACGTTGATGAATCTGATGACATCTCTAGTCAGAATACGTCAGGTATACCCTTCCAAAGGGGGTTAATACCTCATTGCACAAAAGAGATGATTAAACGCTTTACGAACGAGGGAAACATGAAATTTGCACGATACACATTGAACGAAACTATCGGTTACGGGCTCGTTGAAGGCGATGCCTTGCGCGTGCTATCGGGATGCCCGTTTTCGGATTATGAAGAAACCGGCGATACCGTTGCGCTAGCCGATGTCCAACTGCTCGCGCCGACAGTTCCCACGAAAGTCCTCGCGGTTGGCCTGAATTACCGCAGCCACTTAGGGGGGCAGCCCGAACCGCAAAACCCAGAAATCTTCATCAAAACGCCTTCGTGTATCAACAACCCTGGCGGTGAGATTGTCTTACCCGCCGGCGATGATGACGTGCACGCCGAAGGCGAACTCGTCGTTATCATGAAGAAGCAGACGCGAAAGGCAACGCCGGAAGAAGCCGCCGCCAACATCTTAGGCGTAACCTGCGGTAACGATGTCAGCGCGAGGACTTGGCAGAGCGATGACCTGCAGTGGTGGCGCGCCAAAGCCTCTGATACGTTCGGCCCCGTGGGGCCCTTCATCGCAACCGATATCGACTACACGAACGCGCAATTGGAGACGCGCATCAACGGCACCGTTGTGCAAGCGCAGACAACCGCAGACCTGATTTTCCCGGTAACGACGATTATCAGTTTCATTTCACAAGCGATAACGCTGGAGCCCGGCGACGCAGTCTTCACCGGAACACCGGGCACTACCAGCGCGTTGAAAGCCGGTGATGTCGTCGAAATTGAGATTGAAGGCATCGGCGTGTTGCGGAATCCTGTTGTTGGCTAATGTTTTCGGACTACGGGCTCGGCGGTTCTGTGGTGCGGAAGCCTGCTGATACCAAAAAGCGCGGACGAGGGAGTGTTCCTCTTCCGCGCTTTTTTCTCTCCAATTAAAATCCGAGGTGTGCTAGAGTAAATTGAGGGGGTTTCATAAATCGCGCAACGTCGCGGGGGAAACCCGCTCGGATGCGCGTGCGGCATCCGAGGGGCCCCGTGCTACGGTATCGGGAGGGTTCTTCGTCGAAAAACGGCCCCTTCCTTCCGCGTAGGGCGAGGGCCTGTCCCTCGCCATGCCGCACTCTACCGGAAACTCGCGGGGGACAGGCCCCCGCGCTACGGTACTATGACATTTTCTTGACGGGTCTCTCCTCCGGTGTTGCATCGAGACCAGGAGGTCTCTCCTACCGGGGAAACGGAATCGTTCGGGTGTCACGAAACCATTTTGACAACAACGAGTTATGAAACACCCTCAGTAAATTACGATTTATTTTTTTTACCTCTATTCTGCCTCTGTCCTGAAGAACAAAGGAGCAGTAGTGATTCATGATTCGTCCAAAACCCAAAGTCACAGTCGTCGGTAGTTTGAACATCGATCTGGTGAGCCGCGCCCCTCGGTATCCGCAGCAAGGCGAGACGCTCATCGGCGACGCGTTTGATATCTTCACCGGCGGAAAAGGGTTTAATCAGGCCACCGCCGCGGCGCGATTAGGCGCGGATGTCACGCTTATCGGCTGCGTCGGCACAGATTCTTTCGGGGAGATGCTCCTCTCGGCAATGGCTGCGGAGCAACTCGATGGAAGGATAAAGCGCGCCGAAGTAGGCACCGGCGTTGCAACCATCGTCGTTGAACCGAACGGCGAAAATAGCATCATCGTCGTGCCGCGCGCAAATATGACGTTGACACCTGCAGATATTGAAGAAGCCGCCCCTTGCATCGCCGAGGCGGATGTGTTGCTCCTGCAATTGGAAACCCCGATTGCCGCATCCGAACGCGCCGCTGAGATTGCGAAGACGAACGGCACTACCGTGCTGCTCAATCCGGCACCGGCGCAACCTCTACCCGACAGTTTCCTCGCACACATTGACATCATCGTTCCCAACGAATCCGAGGCGGCGTTGCTGACAGGCATGCCAGTAACGAATGCAGAAGAAGCCGTATCCGCCGCGCGCCGCTTGATGACTACCGACGCGGCGACAACCGCCCCCGGTCCCGTAGCGCGAGGGCCTGTCCCTCGCGATGCCGCGCTCGCTGCGACAACCTCCCCTGCTGCCGTAGCGCGAGGGCCTGTCCCTCGCGACCGTTCGGCGCAAACATCCCCCGGTTCCGTAGCGCGAGGGCCTGTCCCTCGCGATGCCAATTTGGCGAATACCGAAATCCCCGCCATCGTGTTAACACTCGGTGAAAGCGGCGCATTGTTGCTGACAGCAGAAATATCCGAGGTAATTCCCGCTCTCCCAGTTGACGTAGTCGATACAACGGGCGCGGGGGACGCATTCTGTGGCGCGCTGGCGACTGCGCTGGCCTCTGGTGAGAGTCCGCGAGAAGCCGTCAGGTTTGCGAATGTAGCGGGTGCGGCGGCCGTCACCACCCTCGGCGCGACTCCCTCAATGCCGACGCGCGAAGAATTAAAAAAGATTTGACAATGTTTGAAAAATAACGTATAATATATGCAACGCGCAGTATAGCAAAATTAGCAACTTTTTAAAGACAACATCAACTATGAGCCTTCTGAATCATCCAGAAAACTTTGCATCGGGTTACGTCAGCATCATCGGCAGGCCGAACGTCGGCAAATCGACGTTGCTCAATACCTTGCTTGGGCAAAAATTAGCCATCGTTACGCCGAAGCCGCAGACGACCCGGCATCAGATCCGCGGCATCGTCACCACCGACGCGCACCAAATCATCTTTGTTGACACGCCGGGGCTGATGGAGGTTTCCAAATCCCGGTTGCACACGGAGATGGTGAAAGCCGCTTACAAGGCGTTAGGCGGTGCCGATGTGGTGCTTTTCGTCATTGATGTCTCACAACAGCGGAAGGGTGCAGGCGAAGGCAGGGAAAAACAGCTCCTCGCGCGCCTCCGCCGAACGAACGCGCCGACGATTCTGGCACTTAACAAGATCGATCTGGTTGCAAAAGAGACGCTGCTCCCGATCCTGGAGAGTTACGGTGAGCAGTATCCGTTCGCCGCGATGATACCGATTTCCGCACGCACGAAGGACGGCGTTTCACTACTCATGGCGCATGTCCGAGAGGCTTTACCGCCAGGGCCCCTTTATTTTCCGGAAGACCAGGTGAGCGACTTACCGGAACGATTTTTCATCGCCGAAACCGTGCGCGAGAAAATTCTGTTCCTTACCCAGCGCGAGGTGCCGTATAGCACAGCCGTCGTCGTTGAGGAATTCCAGCGGCGCGACACCGGGATGATTTACATCCGCGCTATCGTTTACGCAGAACGACAGACACAAAAACAGATTCTCATTGGCAAAGGTGGAACGCTCATCAAACGCATCGGCGAACAGGCACGGCGCGATATCGAGAAATTTCTCGATGCCCGCGTCTTTTTGGAACTTTACGTCACCGTCAAACCAGACTGGCGGCAAGACATACGACAACTCAGAGATATCGGCGGAATCCACTGAGTCCAGAGCGCGAGGTAGGAGAAACCTCCTAGTCTCAATTCCCTCCGGTAGGCGAGACCTCCCGGTCTCGATGCAATTCCGTAGCGCGAGGGCCTGTCCCTCGCAACAGCACGTCAAAAAACAACGCATTGCGAGAGACAAAAAATGGAAACACACGCCACTATTGATATCCACGGCGCAAGAGAACACAACCTAAAAAACATCAATATCCAACTGCCAAAAGAGAAGTTGATTGTCTTCACCGGCGTAAGCGGTTCCGGCAAATCGTCGCTCGCTATGGATACCCTATACGCGGAAGGGCAACGCCGCTATATTGAATCGCTATCGGCGTATGCCCGGCAGTTTTTGGGGCAGCTCCATAAACCAGAGGTTGACGAGATTATCGGGCTGTCGCCTTCCATTGCCATCGACCAGGGTTCAACCGGACACAATCCGCGTTCTACCGTTGCTACTGTCACAGAAATATACGATTATCTGCGTGTTTTGTATGCCCGCGCGGGGCAATTTCACTGTCCCGAATGCGGACAGCCTGTCGGTTCACAAAGCGCGAGCGATATTCAGAACGCCATCCTCAGCCTTCCGCCGCGCACCCGCATCCTCATCTTAGCACCTATCGTGAGAAGGCGGCGCGGGGAACATCGCCTCGCATTCGCTGATGCACTGAAAGCTGGCTTCGTGCGCGCCCGGATTGATGGCGACATCCATGAAATCCGCCCCGAAATGTCCCTCAATCCCAATCAACGCCACGACATTGACATCGTCGTTGATAGGATTATTGTCAAGGCGGGGATTGAAGAACGCGTCGCTGAGGCTGTGGAGCAAGGTCTGAAACTTGGTAACGATAGCCTGATTGTTCACATCGTTGGTGCGGAATTGCATCGAGACCGGGAGGACGCGCCTACGGTATTGCATCGAGACCAGGAGGTCTCTCCTACCCGAAGAAATCAAAACCAGGGAGGCGCGCCTACTGAATTGCATCGAGACCGGGAGGTCTCTCCTACCGGCAGAAATCGAGACCGGGGGGGCTCGCCTACTGCAGATGAAACTGGCGAAGACAGGCTTTTCAGCACCGAGTATGTTTGTGGGCAGTGCGAGATCAGCTATGAAATTCCCGAACCGCGCCACTTTTCCTATAACACGCCGGAGGGACAATGCCAGACGTGCAAAGGATTAGGCTCGCAAAAAGGTATTTCTCCTGCACTGATAGTGACAGACGAAACCCTTTCCATCCCAGAGGGTGCGATTGCGTTGTGGGGGAAACCGGATATCAAACAGAACGCTGTTATCCAATCATTGGCTCAGCACCTCGGCTTTGATGTAGATGCGCCGTGGAAGGCGCTCGCACCTGAACACCAGCACGCTATCCTCTACGGCACCGGCGATACCACCATCTCTTTTACACGGCCGCCTATCAGAGGCAATGCGCGCTCGCGCCGATACCTCGGACGGTTTCAAGGCATCATCCCCGCGCAGGAACAGGTATATCAGGGACTGCCCGAAGAAGATTTGCCCGAATTTTTTGTCAACATGCCGTGCCGCGAATGCAACGGCAGCCGCCTCACCCCCGCTGTCAACGCTGTCACCCTTAACGGCACGCCTATCACCGAGGTGCTAGCGATGTCCATTGAAGATGCTGCCGCCTTCTTCAACGCGCTTGAACTCCCACCGCGCGAAGCATTCATCGCCACTGAATTGTTAAAGGAGATTCGCGGGCGGCTCGGATTCCTCCAGCATGTCGGATTAGGCTACCTCACGCTGGCTCGTTCTGCACCGACACTCTCCGGGGGAGAATCGCAGCGGATACGGCTCGCCAGCCAAGTCGGCGCGGGCCTGCGCGATGTTATCTATGTTCTCGATGAACCTAGCATCGGGCTGCACCCCCGAGATCACGCAGGACTCCTATCAACCCTCATTAACCTCCGTAATCAAGGCAACACCGTCATCGTTGTGGAACACGATGAAGCCACGATGCGCATCGCCGACTGGATAGTCGATTTTGGACCGGGGGCAGGTGTCAAGGGTGGTGCTATCATCGCTATGGGCACCCCCGAGCAAATTAGTGACGAAAGCGATTCACTCACGGCGCAATACCTCCGCGGTGACAAGCAGATAGTGCAGCCCGCATCGCGCCGTCCCGGTAACGAGAAGTGGGTGCAAATTTGCGGCGCGCGCCAAAATAACCTCAAAGACATTCATCCGAAAATCCCTCTCGGCACGCTCTGCTGCGTCACCGGTGTCAGCGGCTCTGGGAAGAGTTCCCTCGTCCACGATATCCTCTATAACGCGCTCGCCCGCGATTTGATGCGCGCGAAGACGGTCCCCGGTGCCTACGAGAAAATCCAAGGGTTGGTTCTCACAAAAAAGCCGTGGCTAGCGACAGAACCCCTTGCTACGGGAAGCGATGGCATCGTCAAAAAAGAAAAAGCCGTGCCTGTCTCGGAGGTAATCGACAAAATTATCCACATTGACATGGCACCCATCGGCCGCACGCCGCGTTCTAACCCTGCTACTTATACGAAGGTGTTCGATGCCATTCGCGCCTTCTATGCCAATTTACCGGCATCGAAATTGCGCGGTTACAAACCCGGGCGGTTTAGTTTCAACGTCACCGGTGGTAGGTGTGAAGCGTGCAGCGGCAACGGCGCGAAAAAGGTGGACATGGGCCTGCTTTCCGATGTTTGGGTGGCGTGCGAGGTATGTGAGGGACACCGCTACAACAGCGAGACGCTCACCGTGAAATACAAAGACAAAAACATCGCCGATGTGCTGGAGATGGATGTTGATGTCGCCCTCGCGCATTTCGCCGATATTCCGAAAATTGCCAGGCCGTTGAAACTGCTACACGATGTCGGGCTTGACTACATCAAACTGGGACAGCCGGCACCGACGCTCTCCGGTGGCGAAGCACAACGGATTAAACTATCGCGCGAACTCGCCAAACGGAGCACGGGGAAGACGCTCTATCTCCTTGATGAACCCACGACAGGGTTGCACGTTGACGATGTCAATAAGTTGCTTTCTATCTTGCACCGCCTCGTTGATGCCGGCAATACCGTCGTCGTCGTGGAACACAATCTGGAAGTGATTCAGTCCGCCGATTATCTCATCGACTTGGGGCCGGAAGGCGGCATGCACGGGGGCAACATCGTCGCTGTCGGCACACCGGAAGAAGTCGCCGAAATACCTGAATCTTACACAGGACAGGCACTCTGCGGCCAATTTCATATCGACAACGTCAGTGACAGCAATGGAAAAATAGCCGGCACGCCACAAGAGAACACGGCAGAACGCATTGTGAAAGACAAAAAAATCACCGTGCGCGGTGCAGAAGAAAATAACCTCAAAAACATTGACGTTGACATTCCGCACGGCAAACTGACGGTGCTGACAGGGGTGAGCGGTTCAGGCAAAACTTCGCTGGCACTGGATACGCTTTACGCCGAGGGACAACGTCGTTACATTGAGACGCTCAATACTTACGCGCGTCAATTCATCGGGCAAATGGAGAAACCGAAAGTGGCGAAGATTGATGGGTTGTCCCCTGCCATCGCCATTTCACATACGAGTCCCACGCAGCAGCCACGCTCCACCGTCGCAACGATTACCGAAATCCACGATGGACTCCGGACGCTTTATGCGCGATGGGGGCAGCCGCACTGTCCGGATTGTCTTGAACCGGTGCTGCCACAGACTGCCCAAGAAATCGCCGAGATAGTCTTTGCAGCACACCACGGCAAATACGTTGAGGTGCTGGCACCGCTCACCAATTATCGGATGTCCGGTCAGAACGTCGGCATGGATATGGATGCCACGCCGGGACTAAAAGGTAATGAGGACTTCCCGCAGGCTTTCCGGCGATTGCAGAAGGAAGGGTTCGCGCGCGTCCAAATCAACGGCAAAATGCATCGGCTTGATGAGGCACCCCTCCTCCACAAAGGCATCCGGCAGGAGGTGTTGCTTGTTATTGACAGGCTGGAACTGGTAGCGGAGGAAGAGAGCCGTTTTATGGAGGCAGTGGAACTCGCGCTTTCACAAGGAGAAGGGTTCGTCGCTATCCAAGAACAACATCGCGATAGGGCCCTACCAGAACAGCATTTTTTCAGTGAGCATGCGGTATGCCCATCCTGTGGGGACAATTTCCCGCAACTCACGCCGCGCCACTTCTCTTTTAACAACAAACTCGGCGCGTGCGGGTTCTGCGATGGAATCGGTAGACTGCCATTAGGCACAGGCACTGTCGGCGGATACTCGCCGGAAGTCTGCACACTCTGCGACGGCAGCCGCCTCCAACCGTTCCCCAGCCATGTCAGGTTCTGTGAGAAAACCATCGCGGAAGTGATGAACCTGTCCATTACCGAGATTATCCAATTCTTTGGAGAGCGCGTGGCCGCGATTGAGACAGAACTCGCCGCCAACCCAGAAAACGTCAAAATTCCAGAGGAAGTTAAGGGCCCCACGACTTCAAGGGCGACGCACCCGTCTCTCCATGCCCACACGTCACCCGAATTTGAGGCGGAGGTTCTCCGACACCTTCAGACGCGCCTCCGGTTCCTAGAAGACATCGGACTCGGCTACCTAGAATTAGCCAGACCGGCTCCGACGCTCTCTGGCGGTGAAATCCGCAGAATTCGACTCGCCAGTCAACTCGGCAGCGGACTCACCGGTGTTACCTATATCCTCGATGAACCGAGCATCGGGTTGCATCCCCGCGACCAGGAGAAACTCATCACGGCGATGAAGGCGTTGCGCGATATCGGTAATAGCGTGCTTGTTGTCGAGCACGATAAAGACACGATTTTAGCGGCAGACCATCTCGTGGACTTCGGTCCGCGCGCAGGCGAACATGGCGGTGAAATTGTCGCCACAGGCGAACCGGATGTATTCACTTCCAATGGAAACGTCTTGAATGCCCGGCCCTCGCTCCAAGGCAAGGGGGAGAACGGAAACCGTTCGCTGACGCAAGCCTATCTCTCCAATGCGCTGCAGATTCCGGTGCCGAAAAAGCGTCGGAAAGGCATCGGCAAATCGCTCACGCTCACCGGCGTGCAGACGAACAACCTGAAGGACATTGATGTCAGGTTTCCGCTCGGCACGCTTATCGCCGTGACAGGCGTTTCAGGGTGTGGAAAGAGTTCGCTTATTGATGGCACCCTGCGGCCCGCCCTTGAAAGCCGCCGTACTGTCCAGACTGGGGAGGAAGAAGGCGAATTCGATTACGAACGCTATCGACAGATGGTGCAAGAGAAACAGCAGCAAGGGCAGCCTATCTATCGGAAGATCCGTGGCATCACGGACGTGAAACGGCTTATCAACGTAGATCAGAAACCCATTGGCGAAACACCGCGCTCCAATCTGGCAACATATACAGAGTTGTTCACGAAGATTCGTGCTGTCTTCGCCGAGCAACCCGCTGCGCGACATCTCGGCTTTGGCATGGCACGGTTCAGTTTCAACCTCAACTACGGACAGTGCGAGCAGTGTGGCGGCCATCGGTTCAACCGCGTGGAGATGCATTTCCTGCCTGATGTTTGGATGCCGTGTGAGGCGTGCGGTAGCACCGGCTACAATGCCGACACGCTTTCTGTCCGATACAAAGGCAAAAACATCGCCGAGGTGTTGCAATTGACGGTGGCAGAGGCACTTGAACTCTTCAGCGATGTGAACACCGTTGGTAACAACATCCGGCACGTGTTGGAAGTGCTTACGGCGGTAGGGTTGGACTATCTCTCCTTGGGACAACCTGCGACGACGCTCTCCGGCGGCGAGGCACAGCGTATCAAACTCGCGAAGGAGCTGGCACGCCGGCACGTCGGTTCCACCCTTTACCTCATGGACGAACCCACCACCGGGTTGCACGTTGACGATGTTCAGAAGTTGCTGAAAGTGTTGAACCAACTCGTCGATGCTGGCAATACGATTATCGCTGTCGAACACAATCTGGACGTGATTAAATCGGCAGATTGGGTTATCGATTTAGGCCCGGAGGGAAGCAAAGACGGCGGCGAGATTGTCGCTACTGGCACACCGGAGAAAATTGCCGAAATTTGGACATCGCATACAGGCCGGTTTTTACGGGAGGTGCTGTCGTGAGCGCGCCCGACTACTACGCCTGCTTAAAGCTTGATAGAGACGCAACGGCGGCGGACATCAAAAAGGCGTTCCGTAACCTCGCGAAACGCTACCATCCAGATAAAAATCCGGAACCAGCCGCCGCGAGAAGGTTTCGCCGCATCTGGCGCGCCTATAACGTCCTCCGAGACGCAAAGCAGAAACGTGCTTATGACAAGACGCTCCGCGCAGCAGAAAGCACCGTTGCAAACCACGCCTACGGGGCACGCAAGCACCCGCACACTGCAGAGACGGTAGACAGGCTGTTTCAAGCACTGCTCCAGCATCGCTACGAGACAGGGATTGCACTCTATGAACAATTGCTGCAGCGATTTGAGAGAAATGGCGAGAAAAAAGGCGGAGGTGTAACCCTTGACGCGGTGTTGAGTTATGAGGAGAGCCGCGACTGCGAATTCCTCGTCGCCGAAGCTTACGAGAAAATTGCGTTTCAGAAAACCTGCGCGCAGGTTGCCGCGAATTACAGACAACAAGCCATCGTGCTGTATGAGTCCTTGCTCGCCGCTGAAGCGCAACGTCCCTGCTTCCGGCACTTCACCCGTGAAGTGAAGGAACGGCTGAAAATGTTATATCTTGCCTACTATAAAGATTGCACTGCTAAAATCACAGCGAGGGACGGGAAACCCTCACCCTACGAGGAATGTGAGACTAAAGGGGTTTTATTGGGAAAAGTCCAGGCACTACACCTGCCGAAACGCGAAACGGCGTGGATTTACAAAAAAATCGCAGAATTTTATGTTGAAATCGAACGGTACCCCGAAGCACGCGAGGTTTTGCAATTGGCGTTTGAACTGCATCCCCGACTCGCCGGTGCCAAAAAGATTTGTGAAACGTTGAATATCGTTCAGCCAAAATAAGTGAGGGTGTTTCATAACTCCGTTTCGGTAGTTATCCCCCCTTGGGGACAGGCGAATATCAGAAGCCATCGGGCCCACCTCTGTAGTTCGGGAGCGCCCGCTCCCGAACGGGTCAGGATCAGGCGATCCTGACCTACAGGGGGGAGATACGGTCTGACAGCAAAACGCATGGCGAGGGACAGGCCCTCGCCCTACGTGAAAGGGATGCGTTTTTTTCACCGTATCGCGGGGGTTTGTCCCCGCGACGTTGAACGATATATGAAACACCCTCAAATAAGTAGGCTGAAGCAAATACCGTATCTTCTGTCCGGTAGGCGCGGTGCCTATTGAGGGGATTTCCCCGCGTCTGTCTAATGCGGAGCATTTTGATGAGAAAAAAAGTTCAATGGGAACGAATGTTCCCCGATGAATTAGAAGCGGCGTTCGCCGCGTGTCCCGGTGTCTATTTCACTTACGGCCTCTGTGAACCGCACGGGCCGCACAACGCTGTCGGACTTGATAGTCTCAAGGCGCACGCGATTGCCTGTGCCACTGCGGAGCGGTTCGGCGGCATCGTCGCGCCGCCCGATTATTGGCACATCCACGAACACGGCATGTATGCGAATTGGGCATATCAACACGTCGGTGAAGCGCGCAGTTGGCTCACCGCTATGCCGGCGTGGCAGCACTTCAAAAACGTCTGTTATCACGTCCGTGCTGCAGACGCACTCGGCTTCCACGCCGCCATCTTCCTCACCGGGCATTACGGCCCGAATTGGGAAGATTTGAAAACGTTGCTGGAATTGATTCAACCCGCTTTTGCGATGCGCCTCTATGGCCTGCCTGACTTTGAAGCGAACACGCGCGGCTTTGAAGGGAACGAAGGGGCAGACCACGCTGGACGCGTTGAAACCTCGTTGTTGAGTGCTTTGGACCCGGCGTGTGTTGATATGACACGGTTGCCGGAACCCGATGCCCCCGGCCCGCACTTCGCCATGGGCAAGACAGCGCACCAATCCAACCGGCAGGAAGGCGAGCGCATGGTGAACGATGAAGTTGAATGGCTCGGAAAGAAGATGCAGGAACTCTTGGATGCGTATCCGCAGAACAGGCAGTCCCAACCGCTGACGTTCAACGAAGTGGAAGAGTTGTGGGAAGAAACGGTGAAGCCCGCGCTCAAGGATTTTAAGACGATGCAAAATTCCGGAGAACCACCGCCGGAAAATTCACAGTGGTTTCGGCAGTGGCGCATTCCATAGGAGGACATGATGCAAGACAAAACACGCTCTCTCGCAGAGACATACCAACAAGACGGATTTTTAACCGGCATCCCCATCGCCGATGCCACGGAAGCGGCGCGCTATCAAACCGCTTACAACGCACTCGAAGCGGAAGTCGGCGCGGAGAAATGCGAAATCGGACTCGTGGATTGGCATTTTGAACATCAATTTATCTGGGACATCGCAACGCACCCGAAGATTGTCGATGTCATTGAGGCACTCATCGGGCCTGATGTAATGTTGCTTGCCACCCACTTCTTCTGCAAGTATGGGCCTCGCGAGAAGTTCGTGGCGTGGCATCAAGACGTTACCTACTGGGGATTAGAGCCGCCAGAAGCCGTCACGGCATGGTATGCGGTTGACGACAGCGATACCGGCAACGGATGCATGCAGGTGATTCCCGGCAGTCACCGGCACGGTATCCAAGCGCACGGCACGTCTGAACGCGCCGGGAACCTGCTCAGCATCAATCAGGAAGTGCCGGTGACAGAGGACGCGGCGGCATCAGCAGCAGACCTGGTGCTGAAAGCCGGTGAGATGTCTATCCACCACGGGGCACTCATTCACGGCAGTCTTCCGAATCACTCCACTCGGCGGCGATGCGGACTGACGGTTCGTTATATCCCACCCACCGTGCGGCAGGCAGAAGAGAATTCGTTGAAACGGCCTTGGAAACCCATCCTCCTCCGGGGCGAAGACCGGCATCACCATTTCACCACGGTGCCAGAACCGTTTTAAATGCGGGTATTTCATAAATCGCTCACCGTCGCGGTGCCAGGCCCTTGCCCTGCGGTGCAGGCAGCAACCGTCCGCTTTCACCGTAGGGCGAGGGCCCTCGCATGCCACACGCGCATGCGAGAGGGTTTCCCTCGCCATGCCTAGGTCTATCAAACCGCTCTTTTAGGTCCGTAGGACCTTAATGTCTATAGCTCCTCGCGCGGCGAAGACTCTTAAGGTCTGTAGGACCTTAATGTGCGCCGCACCGCGCGGCTAGTATGCTATTAAGGACCTAAAGGACCTTGAAAAGGGTGGCAGGCACGTTTTTCTATAGACATGCAGGACCTAACGGACCTGAAGAGCCGTTTTTTCAAAAGAGATTTCACCGCCGCGCGGGAGAGAATCCTGCAAATCCTAGAATCTTGTGAATCCTGATTCAGACACCTAGAGGCATCGCGGGGGACAGGCCCCCGCGCTACCGGAACCGCGACATTTTCTTCACAAAACGGCCCCTTTCACCGTAGGGCGAGGGCCTGTCCCTCGCCATGCTCCGGTCTATCAAAAAAACTCTTTTAGGTCCGTAGGACCTGAATGTCTATAGAAAAACGCGCCGCACCCTAGCAAGGTCCGTCGGACCTTAATATTGCATCGAGACCGGGAGGGCTCTCCTACGGGGCAATCGCGGGGGACAGGCCCCCGCGCTACGGGAACGGGACATTTTCTTCACAGAACGGCCCCTTTCACCGTAGGGCGAGGGCCTGTCTCTCGTCGTGCTGCGGTCCATCAAACACCTCTTTTAGGTCCGTCGGACCTGAATGTCTATAGAAAAACGTGCCGCACCCTAGCAAGGTCCGTCGGACCTGAATGTTGCATCGAGACCGGGAGGGCTCTCCTACGGGACGCTCGCGGGGGACAGGCCCCCGCGCGACATTACCGTGATATTTTCTCTACATTCACCGAAACTTATGATATAATAATTACCAGAAAATTTGGAAATGGAGGGACATATCATGAAAGAAAAATTCGTTGGGAAGTGTTATCTCCCCGGTTTCGATCCGGCGACTTACACCGATCCGGTGCTTGAAGAATGTTATCGAATGAAACGGGAGTTCAACGCGCAGTTCAAGACATTCGAGGAACGCCACGCGTATCTAGTAGCACAAGAAATAGAAAATCGGAAGAAGGGGCACAACTATGCGCCGATTCCGCCGCATTTGGAGCGGTATCCTCATCAGGAGGACGTAGACTAACCGTGAGGGCTCGCGGGGGACAGGCCCCCGCGCTACGGTGAAAAAAACGCCGCCCCTTTACGTAGGGCGAGGGCCTGTCCCTCGCCATGCCTCGGTCTATCGAACGATCGCGGGGGACAGGCCCCCGCGCTACGGGAACCGGACGGTGTTTCATAACTCTGTAGTTCGGGAGCGCCTGCTCCCGAACGGGTCAGGATCAGGCGATCCTGACCTACAGCGGTGAGGCGGTCTGACTCTCCTACGGCGCGCCATCAAACGTTCGCGGGGGAATCGAGACCAGGAGGTCTTTCCTACGGAGACATCACTCGCATCAAGACTTGACCCCGTCGACGACGGCTTACGGAGAGAAACGTGATTGCACCAGATACGTTATTGAACGCCTCGCGAACAACAAAAAATTACGATGCCATCGTTATCGGTGCAGGCGGGATGGGCAGCGCGACAGCCTATCATCTCGCCAAAGCTGGCGCGAAGGTGCTGGTTTTGGAACAGTTCCAGCGCGGGCACACCTTCGGCAGCTCGCACGGCGAGACGCGCATCATTCGGCTATTCTACGATAAGCCGTTCTACACCGAGTTGATGAAATCCGCCTACGCCGAATGGCGCTCCGTGGAAACCGAGGCAGGCATTCCTTTGCTTTTCACTACAGGGAGTATCAGTCTCGGCGTTGCAGGTAATCACTATAGCATGGCCACGCGCGATAGTTTGACGGCAGCAGGGGTTGCCGCCGAGGTGTGGGATGCGCCACAACTGGCGCGCCGTTTCCCGCAATTTCAGGTGCCGGAGGAGATGGACATCCTCTGGCAGCAAGATAGCGGATTCCTCCATGCAGCCGCCTGTGTCTCAACGCTTTTGCAGTTGGCAGAACGCCACGGCGCAGTTATCCGAGAGAACACCCCTGTCACCCGAATAGACTGGCAGGCAGACATGCCACGGGTTGAGACGAAAGCAGGACGCTTTCACGCCAGAAAACTCATCGTGACAGCAGGAGCGTGGACAAGTTCGCTGCTCGCCGAATTGAATCTCCCGCTTACTGTGACACGGCAACAAGTATGCTATTACCGTCCGGCGGATGCTGCCGATTTTCAGCCAAACACCGGGAGACACGGTTTGAAATCGCGCGCGCCTTTTCCTGTCTTCGTTGAGGTAACCGCGGAGAACGAATTTTTCTACGGCATCCCTTATTTCGGAAAAAACGGCGTAAAAGTGGCACGGCACGGAGGGGGACAGCCCATCTCTGCGGATGCCTGCAACCGCACCCCCGATGCTGATTACATTCAGCGGCTAGATACCTATGTGCAGCAGCGCATCCCGGCACTCGGCAAAGCGGTTCACGCCGAGGGGTGCCTCTATACCGAAACCCCGGACGAAGATTTCATCATTGACGCGCATCCCGACTGTCCCGATGTGCTGATAGCCGCTGGGTTTTCTGGACACGGGTTTAAGTTCTGTGCCCTTGTCGGCCGCATTCTGCAAGCATTGACGCAGAGTGGCAAAACGGAGTTTGACATCAGCCATTTTTCCATTCGGCGGTTGATAGCCGACGACTAAGTTGCCAATGGCGAGGAAATATGTTATGATTTTGATGACAAAATCTTAGTCATGAGAAGGAGGTTGTTAAAAAAAAATGGCACCCTTACGTGATAAACCACCAAAATCGCCGGTTGAATTTATCATCGGCGTTGACGACAACGGGCACGAGATAACGGAGACTTGCGCGTTAGCCGATGTATTTTTCCCGACGTTGGGCATGTCTAACCATCCACTCTTCATTGATTTCAACAAAAAGGTGTTAGACAAATACCGGCAAGCCGCCGAGGGATACCTGCTTTGGGATATGTGCGTCGCGAGTCCCATCCACAATTGGAGCATTCCGATTGACAGTTATCACGACGACAAAGTGAAAGTCCTGTTGGGGTATCTGTCAGAGCTGCCGTATGCAGAGCAACTGCATTGGCGCGCGCACAACATCCCGCCAAACGGCGGCGTGAGCGAGGCATATTATCAACTCTACATAAAGAGTTTCCCCTTCCGGGACGCGCAGCATCCGCAAATCTGGTTCCGAGATGCATACTATCAGCTGCAGGCGAAGTGCTCTGAATATCTTGGCTGGCAGTTGTTGCTGCCGCCACAACCCGATGCGGAGCACTACATCGCCGATTTGACGCTGCCTGCACCTGACGAACATCGAGATTTTGACGCGTTGGTGACAAGCCTTTGCGCGCTTTGCATTGACTCGCTGAACCTCTCAAGACTCAAAAAATTAGGAACAGCCGAAGGGAAGCGTGCTGTGACGCAACGCCAGCATGTCTTGTCCAAGCGTTACCAGCAGACATTAGCAGAAAAGGATACCCTCGCCTATTTCTTGGAGATTTTGTCCTCCCGGGAGGCCGCCCTTCGCGATTACTGCTATTTTATGTTGGAACTCCAACGACTCCGCTGCACAAGCGCGGCGTATCGCAAAAGTAGCAACTACCGCCAGATTGCCGATGACTTCGGGGTTGACAACCGGAACCTTCAGACGGTATTTGCGGGCATCCTCACGCAAGCGAGCAGCCTCGTCACCCATTTTTGTTCACTAGTGACGAGGGTGTTTCATAACTCCGTTTCGGTAGTTATCCCTCCTTCGGGGAGGGCGAATACCGATAGAAAAGCGAGGCGGTGCCGTGCATCGGGCCCACCTCTGTAGTTCGGGAGCGCCCGCTCCCGAACAGGTCAAGATCAGGCGATCTTGACCTACAGGGGTGAGACGGTCTGACACCAAAACGCATGGCGAGGGACAGGCCCTCGCCCTACGTGAAGGGGAAGCGTTTTTTATCGTATCGCGGGGGCCTGTCCCTGCGACGTTGAACTATTTATGAAACCCCCTCAATTTATTCACCGCCCTGCCCGGGCGGTTAACAGGTGAAACACTATGGAAAAACGAACAAAAATCATTCTCATCGCCGTTATCTGCATCGCGCTACTTCTCGTCGCGTTCTTTCTCTTTGTGCCAAGGGATTCGGAACGGACTGTGGCGGCCCCTGCACCGCCGCGGGAAGTGACACCGATTCCATTACCGCCGCCGAGCCCTTCAACCATCGCAGTGAAGGCGGAATTGCCCATCGCCGAAGTCAGACAGAAAGCCGCATCAGCCCTCAGCGACTATCTCCGCAAACCCATCCAGCGGGAAGACATTGTCAAGGGCATCACTATTGAATCTTTCGTCAACCTCATGCCGGGCACGATGACGATGACGAGCGCCCCAGACAGCACCATCTCGGTGCAAATGCCGTTTCAGTTTAAGGGCTGGGCACGTGCATCTAAAAAAGTGCTCGGGCAAGTGATTCGGCAGCGCGAGGATTTCACAGGCAAGGCAACAGCGACGCTAACTCTGACATTAAGACTTGATTCAGATTGGAGCATCCGGCCGGAAAGTGAACTTGAGATTGTGATTCAGGAGGCGACACTCCGCTTCTGGGGTATCCCTATCTCCATTCGGAGCATCTTTACGCGATTGGTGGAAGATGTCGTTGCCCCGAAATTAGAGGAACTGATTGTGAAACATATCGCCCGCGTTGATGTGAAGACGCGCGTCGCGAGCGTATGGGAACGCCTCCAAGAACCGACAAAAGTCCGAGAAGAACCGCCTATCGTCCTTGTCATGGAACCGTTAGAAATCGCCTCGCAACATCTGTCCGGTAACGAGGAAACCCTCTTTATCAGCCTTGGGATAAGAACCTATATTCAGGTGCTCATCGGGGATATCGCCGCGTCGCGACTTGAAGACGCGCCACTGGCACTGAAACCGCTGCCAGACTTACAATTTGTGGACGCGCTTGAATCAGGTTACCACATTCTCGCGCCTATTGAAGTCGCTTACACTGCCATTGAAAGATTGGCGGAGCCGCATGTGGAGAAGGCGCATGACTTGAGAGGTATTGAAACACACGTCGAAACCTTGTCCCTTTACGGAAGCGGAAATCAACTCGTCGCTGGTGTCGCCTTTAACATGCCCGCGTTTGACGCGCGTGGACAACTCTACCTCCTCGGAACGCCGGTATACGATGCAACGACGATGTCCATCGCTGTCACCGAATTCAATTATGCGCTGACAACGCAAAGCCTGTTGCTGGAATTCGCAGAGGATATCGGCGAAGGCATCTTTCCAAACCTACGGACAACAGTTGAGGAAAAACTGGTTTTCTCACTCGAAGAACGGTTGACAGATTTGCGAGATATGTTAGTGCGTGTCATCGAAAACCGCCAGATTGGTTCCTATGTCACCTTGCGCGGGACAGTCGATTCGGTTACCCCGGAGGCACTCTATTTGACGCAAACCGGCTTACGCGTGCCTTTCCGTTTGCAGGGTAGTCTCTCTTGCGAAGTGCACTTGGGCGAAACCGGACCAACCGAGTAGGTCTTTCCTTAAAATCATATTTTAATTGAGGGTGTTTCATATCTTGAAGTCTTCCCAGTAGGAGAGACCTCGGGGCTCGATTTCCTGTAGGAGAGACCTCCCGGTCTCGATGTTCCCGCAGCGCGGGGGACAGGCCCCGCGAGCGTTGATTTGCTGTCATAGTCTGGGGATCTACGGTAACGGGACGATTTCTTCACGTTCGCGGGGGACAGGCCCCGCGCTACGGGAACGGGACGGTTTCTTGGCAGCAGAACGGCCCCCTTTCACCGTAGGGCGAGGGCCTGTCCCTCTCCATGCTGCGGTTCATCAAACCGCTCTTTTAGGTCCGTAGGACCTTAATGTCTATAGCTCCTCGCGCAGCGAAACCTCTTAAGGTCTGTAGGACCTTAATGTGCGCCGCACCACGTGACTTGCATGCTATTAAGGTCCTAACGGACCTTGAAAACGGGCCGACACGTGTGGCTATAGACATGCAGGACCTAAAGGACCTGAAGAGACGTTTTTTTCAAAAGAGATTTCGCCGCTGCAAGGGAGAGCATCTTGTGAATCCTGAGTCAGACAACTAACGGAGATCGAGAGATCGCGAGGGACAGGCCCTCGCGCTACGGTAATCGGGGCATGGTTTGCTGCACGCGAGGGACAGGCCCTCGCGCTCCCCCTCTGTAGTTTGCGATCGCCTGATCGCGATCAGGTCAAGAGCAGGCGCTCTTGACCTACAGACAGCGATGCTCAATTACCGTAGGGCGGGGGCCTGTCCCCCGCCGTGCCCGGGATGCGATGAAAGTTCGCGAGGGACAGGCCCTCGCGCTACGGGAATCGGGACGTGGTTTGCTGCACGCGCGGGACAGGCCCCCGCGCGCTCCCTCTGTAGTTTGCGATCGCCTGATCGCAATCGGGTCAAGAGCAGGCTCTTGACCTACAAACTACGGTAATCGAGCGATCGCGAGGGACAGGCCCTCGCGCTACGGTGACAAGGACCGTTTTTTTGCAACCAAAACCTTGACAAAAACGTTAAAAAACATTAAAATCACATTTTAATTTGACAAACGCGCGAAAATGTGGTATAATATATTCATTACACAAATTTGGTGCGATAGTAACCCTCATCAACGAAAAAGGAGCGCGAAACATGACATCTCAAATCGCTTGCATTTCCGCGGATATGCCGAAGTGTCTGCATCCGACGTGCCAGCCGCATCGGCTGCGCGCCGTGTCTCCATTTGCGCGTCCAGTTGATGACACCGCACTAAACATAAGTTCGATTTACCCCCCCCGTCCTATATGTCCGTTAACCCGTGACGTTATCGGCGGGAAGGCGATTCGGGGGAATATCTCATCTGAATCCCAACCCAAAACCCGCGTGCTTTGCACGCGCATATCTTCTTTTGCCTCGTGGCACGCGCTCGCCTTCGCGAGCTCGCTCTTGCCACGGGGATTTTTGCGTTGCATCGTCCGATGCAACGGTTACCAGCGTTGTTCCGGGGAAACTTCACTCCCCACTAGGGGTATTAAGGGGCAGGATAACCGTGGGCACCCGCCCACGGTTATCTTGTTTTCTCCGAAACACGCGCGCCTTTCGCCTACCGAGGCGGGAGTCCCCTATTCATTTGATTTTCATAACTCTTGGAGGAATTTGAATGAAAAGCAAATCGCTTTTTTCCTTAAGTTTACTACTGCTGTTTGCCGGGATAGTTGCCATGATGGGAACACCGACAGACGTGCAAGCACAACTCTTGATTGATAGCATCAGGATTTACGTGAATCCTGACATGGTTGCGCCCGAGAACGACAACACGCCAAATAATTTTGCTGAGGGGTGGGTACCGTCAAATAATTTTGATGGCCAAATCGCGGCCATTGATAATTTTGAGGAGGGAACGCTTCAAGGGGGCATCTTAATCGATGAATCAAACGCGCACTCGGCGGGAGCAGATGCTTTCACCGCGAACGCGGGCGATATCATCGCCATCGCATTTAGGCTGCAAGAGGCTGGA
Source organism: Candidatus Poribacteria bacterium (assembly GCA_965242965.1). GTDB lineage: Bacteria > Poribacteria > WGA-4E > WGA-4E > WGA-3G > AGPOR5. The sequence continues at coordinate 2,735,347 of OZ251518.1, forward strand.
ACGAGCACCAGGATGGTATCGCATATAAATCTAGCCTTCGATACGTTAGGGCGACCACATTCTCCACACATGTTTAATGGAGAGTCCTATCGGAACACTCGAGGCCCTAGCCGTTTCCTACAAACTTCAGGTGGAGCCAAGGTGAATGTAACTCCAAACACCTATTTTACCGCGGTCTACCTCTACCAAGTGAGGTCAGGAGACAGCGATGTGAACGGTGATTGGATTAGTCGTCGTCCAGGGACCAGCGGTAGGACCAATGACGGGCCCTTCATCAGATATGATGGGCCTCCGCTCGTTGAAATTCCCGCCAGTGCCACTGTCCACTATCCCAGGATAGATGGTAGCGTTTCGACGATTCCTCAGGTGACGCGCCTGACGATAAACAGTCCGCCCGCCGGGCAGTCAGGACGCTCCCGCTATTACAAAGTCCGCCAAGAGTGTTTGGATCATCAACGAAAATACGGGGATGTCTACACGACTGCTTGTGAGTTAGTGCAGGACCACGGCTGGGCTCTTCCCAACGATCCGACTCATCCGGTGACGCTAGCCAATAGCCTGCCGACTGCCTTTTTCAAAGCCGGCGACACGATAGAATTTCAGTTGCATTTTAGCGAAGAGGTGATTGTGACAGGGGCTCCAATCCTAGAGCTCATGCTTGATGGGGGGACCGGACGGATGCACTACGTATCCGGGAGTGGGGCAACGACACTTACCTTCCGATACACAGTGCAACAAGGCGATACGGCTTTCGGTGGCATCGCGGCTTGGAATGCTTGGGGTAACATCAGGGATGGCAATAGCATCGAAGATATGTCAGGGCATAAAGTGAATAGCGTTACCCGGGACGTTGAATCGGCGATTCGGGCATTTTTTGCCGGTCAAGAGGGCATCAGGGCGGAGGAGGCTCATCCCTGGTTAGACCCGCCAGGTGCCCACTGGAAAAAGTATGCCACCGGTATCGCTGAATACCTTGTGGATACTGTTCCCCCGACGGTGTGGATTCCCGGCTTGATAAAGAATGGGGAGACACACACCGACGATAGACGGAATACGTTTGTGAGTGTGGAACCGACTTATCTTGCTGTCCCCACATTTACGGAGGCAGATCTCCGAGCGTCTATTACGGAAAGTGAATCACAGACAGATGCCTTTGATGTGGAATTCCGCTTTTTCAATTGGGACGGCGGGGCATTAGCCGACGAAGTGGGGATAAGTTTTACCGGCGATGATGTGGAGATCACGGGGGCGAATGTGGAGCGAGCCGATTGGGCGGTTGAAACTACCTATATCGGGTTAGACCATCGTGCTACCAATCAGTGGCCGCCTACCGACAGATCGGGGCAGCTAGCGGGTTCAGCCCATAAGCCAGGGCATGCAAAAAACTCCGCGTCGTTCCTCGTCTACAAGGCGACAATTCGTCCGGCCCTGGGTTTTCAGGGCAACGTGTCCATCAGTTTGCCGGCGGGTGCTACCCAAGATATCGCCGGCAACGACAGTTATGCCTCAAATACGTTGACAGTGCCCGTGAGCAATCCATTGCGCGTGGTGGAAACGCCGGAGATTGTCGTGCCTCCCGCCGGTGTCCATACCGCCGGGGATAAGATTGAAGTGGAAGTGACGTATGACAAGGATAATCTCCGCTATGAAGGCGACAACCCGCCGTATCTCACGCTGTATCTCGGCGAAGAAGTGCCGGCAAATGCTCGGCATGCTGTCTGGAGTGCCTCAGAAGACACGAATTCGACGAAAGTAACGTTCGCGTATACGGTGGCAGCAACGGACACGGTGGCAGAGGCAGTGCGTGTCCCTTCCGTCAAGATAATGGTTCCTGAAGAGACGAGTTTGCTTTCTGGTTCCCTCGGTGCGTCGGCTGAGCGGCAGTCTGGGACAGAGGAGCCTGCGGCGGCATCTGGCACTGCGCCAAAAACGGTGCCGGTGATAGAGCCGTCGCCGTTGACAGATACGTCTGGCAGTGAAGTTGCACCGGTAGTTTCGGAGACACCGGTGGTGCCGTATACGCTGATTCCTGAGGAGACAGCACCGAAGGCGGCCGCCACAGATGTCCCAGAGGATCCGATTGTCTTCAACGAACTCGGCAATGGCAGCGGCGATGCTGATGACTGGCTGGAACTCCGCAATGTGACAGGATCTGCCGTGTCCTTAAAAGACTGGGAGCTCAGCATCGTGCAGGATGGCAAGAAGGAAGATACCTCCCTGATTGCTTTTGTAGAAGATGTGAGTGTGCCGGCGAACGGGTTGTTGCTGATTACCAACAGCGATCCGACGGCGAAAGGCAATGCGCTTGCAGGTGGGGATGATGTAGAGACTGCCGAGGTCGAAACAAAAGGTTCTTCGCACCTGTATCTTGTCAAATCGGAGTTGTCCCTACCTGACGATGGAAAATTCCTGTTGATTCTCCGGAATGCGCAGAAGAAACTCGGTTTAAACGAGGCGTTCGTGGATGTCGCCGGTGGCGGCGGCAGTGATACCGATGCATTCGTCCGCGAGCAGACAGGCGACTATGATACGCATGTCTGGCCCTTGCAAGTGCTGCAGGCACCCGGTGGTGACACTGAAGATGCCCTCGGTTCAGGCAAAGTCTGGCAGCGCGCCAAGGCGGATATCGTCGGGTATCATCGAGATGCCTGGGCAGAATCGGCATTCACGGGCATCGGTTATGACAGGAAGGTGACAGAGTCCGCTGCCACTTCCGGCACACCGGGCTATCCGAATGGTGCAGTGAAACCAGGGTCTGCCACGCCGAAAGGCAGTATCACCTTCAGCGAAATCATGGTGGATTCCGGCGGGCGCACACTGCCGCAGTGGATCGAACTCTACAACAATTCCAAAACGGATGCTATCAATCTCAACCGTTGGGAGTTGGAGATTCAGAATGTCGATTCCGAGGATTTAGTCGGCCGCCCGATTGTCACGTTGACACTCGGTGAAAAAGTGATTCAACCGAATCAAACGTTGCTCATCGTGGCGGGACCGGCGCGTGCATCGTCGGATTCGTATCTGCCGGCGGACAGGGTTTATGATCTGTTGGCACTGCATGATAAGAATCTGCGCATCAAAAGCGCGCGCGATACCTTCTTAAGTACCGAAGGGTTCTACCTGCAACTCTCCGATAGGAACGGGAATCTCGTCGACGAAGTCGGTAACAGGGACAGCGATCGGCGTTCGGACGATGCACCGGCCTGGGCATTACCGCTGAGTTTTGAGGAAGGTTCTCGGAGTTCCATCATTCGGCGTTATGACAAGAGTGTTGCGCTGCCGGGACGAAAGCGTGCGAGTTGGGTTTTAGCATCGCGCATCAAGCCATTTGATGAGTCTCTCCATTACGGCCATGCTGATGACATCGGCACGCCGGGGCATCGCGAAGGTGGTGCATTACCGGTAGAGTTATCAAGTTTCTCGATGACGCGCACCGAGGCAGGTGCTGTCGTCTTGACATGGACAACCGAGTCGGAGGTAGACAACGCGGGCTTCAACCTGCGTCGCAGCGAGAAACGCGCGAGTGGTTTCACGCTCTTGAATCCTGCGCTCATCGCCGGTGCCGGCACGACAGGTGAACGTCAAACCTACACGTTTACCGATACGTCTGCGAAGCCGGGTGTTGAGTATTACTATCAGATTGAGGAAGTGGCGTTTGATGGGAAACGGGAAACGTTAGTGACGCGGTTGTTGCCGGGTCCTGTTTCTGCGGCAAATCGGATGCTGACGACGTTTGGCGAGGTGAAGAAAACGAAGTAAACGTAGCGCGGGGGCCTGTCCCCCGCGAGCTCTCGATTAACGCAGCATGGCGAGGGACAGGCCCTCGCCCTACGATAAAACGGGCCGTTCTTCTCACCGTAGCGCGGGGGCCTGTCCCCCGCGATCGTTTCAGGCTCCGAGCGGGTTTCCCCCGCGATCGTTGCATGGCGAGGGACAGGCCCTCGCCCTACGGTAAAACGGGCCGTTCTTCTCACCGTCTGCAATTTAAATCCAACTATACACCGCCGAACGCAACACCAAACTCAACAGCGGCCAAAAACAGCCCATCAACGCTTCCCCAAGCACCAATCCGATGAAAAACGGCACCGCACGCCGATACGCGTTCACACCGCCGTGCCGGAGGATAACCCATTTCGCCACCATCGCCAAGAAAAGCGGAAACCAGATTACGTCTGTCGTCCCCGGCGCAACACCGATGACATACCCTGCCGGATGCAACGGACACCACACGAAACGCGAACGGAGAAACATGATACCCAAATTCGCCGCAAAGGCGAGGCATAAAACCGAGGTCGCCAGCCAATCTGTCGGTTTCGGACTCACCAGCCACGATGAGAGGAAGTTGTAGGTATCCGCACCACCGGCGTGAATTTGTTCGGAACCAGCGGCGACTCCTTCTCGATAAATCGCATACGGATAGAGGATCAGACTAGACAAAATCCCGACGAGACTCGCAATTATTAGCACGATGAACATCGTGCGGTTGCGAATGCCGGTGCGTTCAGCAAGTTTGAACGCCTCCAGCTGGTCTGGCATAGGATGCGTTCTGAAGGAGGCATAACTCGCGCCGCTCAGCCAATTCAGCAGCGAGAGCATCGTGAGGTTGCCCGGTTTCAGTCGCCGCGTGCCAAGCAGCGAAATCATCATATATTGCGGTGTCAAATAGCCGATGGCGTGTATCGGCGGGCCCAGTTCTGCACGCATGCGCGTTAATCCGACAACAATCATCAGGTAAATCGCAATGAAAATCGCGAATGCCCACACCGACATCCCACCACGGACACAGAATATCGCCAGCAAAAGCAGCGAGACACCGAGCGTTATCACCGCACTGCGATGCGAGAGTGCTTCGGTTTTCGTGGTTTCGCGATTCGGGCGGAATACCTGCGAAAATACGGATGCAAAATGCTTGCGCGCGTGCCAGCAAGCGATAGCCAGAAGCGCAAGCAATGCACCGGCTCCTTGTTCGCCGAAAAACGGATAGCCCGGCAACGCCGCTATACCCGCCATGCTCCCGAAGAGCAGTTGTCCCTTTTTCATGAAGTAGAAGAAGGTGCAGGAAAACGCCAGATCCAGCGGTAAAATGAACGAAAACCCGATGAGATATGGGTGAAAACGGAGCGGTGTGCTACCCATCGCGCTCCACGGCTTCTGCGTGAAGTAAATGTTCAGATTATACTTTCTGACAGGAATTTCTGGCAGCACGGGAAAAAAGAACTGCAATCCGTTGAGCAGATTGATGCCGGCGGCTATCCCGAATCCAATCCACAGCAGACGGTTGTTAAAAATACTACGGCCTGTCGTTATCTCCAGCGGAATTTGGATAATCGGGTATGCCAGTTTTTCGTTCTCGATCCACTGCTTGCGGAGAAGCGAAGTGAGACATAAGAAAATCAGCATCAACAGGAAGACCACGGCAGACCAGGACAGAATCGGCACAATCCAATATTGCACGTATCCTTCCGTAAAAAAGTTCACCTCGCCTTCATAGAAATCGTGGACAACTCTCGGTTCTTTCACCACCAGCCATTCGGGGAGGTGATGGAACAGTAGTGCTTCCCAGTCATTTTCCGGCGTAGCGAAGCGGAAGGCGTAAGGGATAAGCCCCATCAAGCGCGGGATGCAGTCGTGTCCCGAAAACGCGCTGCCGACAGCGAGCATGGCGTATACAACGAGCAAATCTCGCTGTTGCATCGCAGCGCGTGGAAAGATGCGCTGCACGCCGAGGTTCAGCACCGTAATCATCAAAATACCGAACATGACGTTGACGGACATCGCCACCGTGGTCAGGTGTGCAGTGTGCCAAATCATTTCGACGTAGGCAATCCAGTAACTATTCGCAATGATGAGGACTGCGCCGATGAACACCGCGCGTTTCGCAATGGCGTGTCCTGTCTGTTTTTTTGTTGTTCGCATCGGTGGGCGTGCTTATGCGATGAAACGCACGCAGTTTGTATAGGCATGTCCTTTCGGATAGGGTTGTGCGATTTACGGTAAATTATGCGAGGCGAAAATTTGCTTGTTGATTTTCCTGTCAATATGATATACTAAAATAAGGAACGATGTCAAGAGAAATTGTCGCGGCTTAGCCATCAGAAATTCCTTGACTTCTACCCGATTTTTAAGGTATAATTTAGAAGGACAGACGCAAAACGAACTCGGTAGGCGCGGTTTGAAACCGCGCCTACCGGTGAAGAATTATAGCACTTGCGGAAGTCTTGTCTGATAATTACTGAGCCTTTTTGATAATCACTTAACCTAATAGGAGACTTTGAAAATGGAATTAACTTTCCAAAAAGAACCCCTCTTGCACTCGCTGCAGGTGCTACAAGGCGTTGCAAGTGGGCGCAATACCTTACCGATTCTGTCAAACGTCCTCATCCGTGCCGAGGCGGGGAACATTGAATGTATCGCGACAGACCTCGAGGTGGGCATCCGCGTCAAGGTGGACGGCAATATCCAAGAAGAAGGCGCGATTACCGTTTCCGCCAAAAAATTGGCGGACATTGTCAAAGAGCTGCCAGCCAAGGATATCCGCCTGACGACTACCGCGAATGACCGGGTGGAATTGGAGTGCGGCAACGGCGTTTACAAAATCATTGGCCTGCCCGATGAGGAATTCCCGCAGCTCCCCTCCGTTGACGGTGAGGCACTGAACATTGATGGAGAAACGCTGCGCGGCGTTCTCGCAAAAACCGAATTTGCGGCATCTACCGAAGAAGTCCGGTATTTCCTCAACGGGCTCTATTTCAACCTTCTTGAAGAGAGGACGGAAGTAGTCGCAACGGATGGCCGGCAACTCGCGCTGGCGCACTTCGATCCGCTCACACCGCCGGAAGGTGTGACAGGGTTCATCGTGCCGCTCAAGGCGGTGCGCGAAATCGCCAAAACCTTCGCGAGCTCCGACTCCGTGAACGTCTCCATTTTCGAGAACCAGATCTTGTTCTCCGATGAGCACGCGACGTTGACGACGCGGTTGGTAGAAGGGGAATACCCGAAGTATGAGAAGATTATCCCCGAACCGGAGGCGACAGAAGGCCGCACCGTTTTAAACCGAGAGGCGATGCTCAGGGCGACGCGCCGCGTTTCCTTGCTGTCTAACCCGAAAAACTACTCTGTCTGCTTGGAGATTAACGAAGAAGAGCCGAATATCCGAATCTCGGCGAAGACACCAGAACTCGGTGAGGCGCACGAAACCGTCGGTGTTGAGTCCTGCACGAAGAGTGTGCGGATCGGGTTCGATGCACGGCTGCTGATGGAGGCACTCGCGCACATTGACGCGGAAAATATCCAATTGGAATTCTCCGGCGAGTTGAATCCGGTTGTTGCGAAGCCGGCGGATGAGCCGGGGCATACGTGCCTCATCATGCCGATGCGGTTGGAATCGTAAGCGGCACGGGGGACATTCTTCTCCTCCTTTTGAGCGATAAGGACGGATAGAACGCTATCCGTCCTTATGCCAGAGCAGGGAACAGAGATGCATCATGCAAAACAAAAACTTGCGACAGCAGGCGGTAACGCTAGTCGAACAACTTCCCGATGAGAAACTCAAAACCGCTGTTGATTATCTCACTTCCCTTGAGGAGGAAGTTTTGCAAGACAGCGAGGCTCCTCAGAAAGGGCTTGGAACAGCAATCCATGAGATGTTCAAACCGTTCGGTGGGGTGGAATTGGAGATACCGCCACGGTAGTCAATGCGCGGGCAAGGAGAGAGGCTATGAAAACCGTAATGAAAAGGGCTTTTGACCCTTCCACTGAGCAAGCCTACGAAATAAAATTTCCGGCACCCGAAGAAGTCAAAAAAGCCATCCTTGAATTGGAATTTCCGCATGAGGGAATAACGGTTGGGGAAGCCGCCATTACGTTGGCTGATATCTTTCAATTGTCGGGCGAGCAGCGAGAAGCGAAGAACCGCGTGGGATACAAAACGTTCCGTTACGATATCGTCATGCCTGCTTTTAAGGAGTTGTCGGATGAAAGGAGGTTAGAGCAACCCAAGGGACCGCATACCCCCTATGTCCGCACCGAAATTGAGCCGTTCACGCCGAATCCGGACCCGCAGGTATCTGTTTCTATTGAAGAAATTTACCAACGGCTCCGCAAGGAGTTGACAGGGGACTTGATACAAATCATCAGGGAGTGCTTAGCCCCCTACGAGAAACGCTTCGACAAAATCGATGCGCGCTTTGACAAAATTGATGCGCGATTTGAGCAACTCCACGAGGACATCCTGAAACTCGCCTTAACTGTTGAAAGGTTAAGCACCGAGGTTGAGTGGATGAAGCGGATAGTGCTTGGGATTGGCGGGGGTATCCTCCTCTATATCATCAAGATGATTTTCTTCCCGTAGATGCAAGCCGCGAGCACGACTATCGTGCGTTAAAACGAATACGGTTGGCGCGCGGACAAAGCGCGCTCACCAACAATCAGGAGACTGATTCGGTTTAGAAAGCATATTTCAGCAAACCATCACATTTTAACTCTCTGTGCGGAGTTGCTCTTCGTGCGGTTAATCGCGATGGCGTGGACCGTCAATATCCCAGATCTGGTTTTCCTTGCTGTCCTCAAAACAGCACTCGATAAGGCATAGGAGCCCTTCACATCGGTATTGAGACGAACAGCGGCTGCGAACAAACGAATGCTATTACCGCGGAGGAAATGGCATCCTTGACGAGTCTGAATGGCAATGATTTCAGAGAGATCAGTTATCCCCTTACGTAGTTTGAGATCGCCCGATCTCAAACAAATGTTAATGAGGAAATAGGTATCTTGTGCAATGTAGGTTCACAACCTATGTTCTACTAGAGAAGGAGACTACTGAGTGCACAACAAAACTGTCAACCTTGACAACCCTGAAAATGGCGAGGCCTACTATATCAGAGGATTCGGCCACTACGAAGCTGGCGATTATGATAAAGCTATCGCGGACTTTGACGAGGCACTCCGGATTGACACCGAGAATGCTGAAGCCTACAAACTCAGAGCATCTGCCTACGCGGCTAAAGGGGACCACGATAAGGCTATCAAGGACTTCACCAAGGCCATTAGCATTGATCCCAACGATGCCACAACCTATAATCGGAGAGGGTACAGCTACTCACACAGAGGCTATTATGACGGGTCTATCAAAGACTACAATAGGGGACTTCAGATCACCCCTAACGATGCCGCCATCTATAACAATAGGGGATTCGCTTATGCTGCGAAAGGCGAATCCGACAAAGCCATCGCCGATTATAGCAAGGCTATCGCTTTTCTGCCTAACTATGCCACTGCCTATATTAATCGGGCGTATGTCCACTCGCGCAAAGGCGATTATGAGCTGGCTATTGAAGACTGCACCAAGGCTCTCAGCATCAAGCCCGACTATGCGACTGCCTATACTAGAAGAGGATGGGCATACGCTTTTAAAGGCGAATCTGACAAAGCTATCGTAGACTTCAACAAGGCTATCAACTGCGATCCCAACTTCGCCACAACTTACGATGGCATGGGGTATGCCTATGCAGCCAAGGGCGATTATGATAGTGCCCTCAGGAACTACAACAAGGCTATCAGTCTCAAGCCTAACCACGCTCCCCTCTACCTCAGCAGAGGCGATTTATATTGCGATATGGGTAAACGCGCGAGGGCCATTGAAGACTACGATAACGCCGTCAGACTCTGTCCTAACTATCAGACAGACTTCGTTAACCACAAAATGCACAAGTTCATTAAAGGCCAGGATGCGGTTAACGGGGCTATTAACCTATTGGCCAGCGTAATTGGCATTCCACCGGGTAAAAGCCTTGCTGATTTTTTGATCAATCTGATTGACAATCGAGATAAAAATCCTGCAGCCTTCTACTATGCGGGCGTGCACGCACTATTCCAGAACGATGGGGTTTCGGCTGCGAGATGTTTCAAGTTAGCTTTGAGTTTTGGATACGAAGACTCAGCTAAGATTGAGCAACATCTTGAAAATCTCGCGAATCGGACATAGCAGACTGAGCCGCCTTTGGCCTGCCTACTATGCACCACAATACCTGCTGCGGAAGAACCTGCCCTAGGATTCGGGGCAGGTTTCAATAGCAGCCTACGGTTTTTTAGAGGATTTTAGGGAGGGTGTTTCATATATCAATGCCTTTCCTGATAGGAGAGCCCTCCCGATCTCGATTTCTGCCCCTACCGGCAATTCTCCATTTTTTCACCGTATCGCGGGGGCTTTCACCGCGACGTTGAGCGATTTATGAAACACCCTCATTTTAGTCTATACATACAACGCCTCGCGCAACTCCAAAATGCGTTGGTAATTTTTATGAGCAACGACGACGAGCATTGCCTTTGCACGGCTCATGCCTGTATAAAGGAGCCTGTTCAGGTGTTTTTCGCGGGGAAGCGTGATTCCACCTTCCAAAACAACCGTATCCTCGGCCATCGGAAGAACTAGAATAACCACGTCGCTTTCCAGCCCTTGGAAGTCATAGACATCACTATACCTGAGTGTATTCCTGAGCGAGGAATCGCCAGGGATCACAACCCCTTCCGCGTACTTAAAATCTGCCTCTGAAATTTCCCGTATGTTGCGAGGTTTCCAACCAGCGTACTCGCGCTCGGTATCAAACTCGTTGCCGATACCGCTGGACAGCAGGATTATTTGCTCAGGGTGGAAATTGGCATTTTGCCAATCGGATAGCAAATTATCCAGCAGATTTTCCAAATCTTCTGGGGAGTTGAAGTATTCGATTTGAACGTCGGGCCCGTACACGCCAGATCTCGGTGGAGCTTCAATATCAACCAACATCGCGATTTTAGTCGCTATTTCCTCTGTATTCCGGCAGTTGGTTTCCAGCCGGTCGTTGGCCCAATAGAGTCCAAAGTCCGCCAGCACATCCGTTCCCTTTCTACCGAGTTCAGTCGGATAGACGATATCTTGATGGGTGAAATCGCCAAACATTGTCCAGCGTCCCCCAGCCAATCCGTCTTTCAGCAGCGCGTCCATCAGTTTAAGGAACACTGGATCGCACAGATTCTGTGCCTCGTCGACAATCAGATAGTCGAAAATGCCCTTCTGGCTCAGATCCTCAACCGTCTCCTCTACGAACTGTTCCCACTGGTCATCCAGATAACCGGACTTCAGCGAACCTTCAAGATTTGGGGAATTTTCCAATCTCCGCTGGTGCTTCTCCGCAAACGTTGGGTCTGCGAAAACTGAATCTTCGCTGAAAGCCCGAAGTGGCAGTGTCGCGGGCGTGCCTGCTACAATCGCACCCCAAAAATTTCCCGCCCAGGCATCAAAACGCTCGCTCAGATTTCGGTTGCTGCACAGTAGGGCGACGATTTCACCGTCATCACAACGCTGTTTGGCAAGTTCCATCGCAAGGACAGTTTTGCCTGTGCCGGCAGCACCATCAATCACACAACGGTGATTCTGCTCGGTTAATTTCAAACTGTTAAGTTGATTGGTTGTCAGCCGCAGCAACAACGCGCGGTAAGTCGTTAATTCGGAAGCGTCTATCTTGTCTGGTTCGATCACCTCTCCACTGCCCTCCAAGGTAGTCCGCAGTTGATCTAGGGATTCCAATGCTTCCCTTGATTTCTCAGGATTAGTACTAAGTAGAGTCCTCACAGATTGTGGGGGCAGTTCGGTGGCATAATCTTTTAACATGTTCCCCAGTTTATTAGCGTCCCGGGCAACATATCTATCGATTATCAATGCTTCCTGAGGTAGCCTCACACCCTTCGGGAATTGACCGTCCGTGAATGCCACGGCGCACCCAAGCGAAAGCAATGAATTTGCGGCAAAGTGGGAATCAAATTCATCCTTCAACGCAAACATCGCACTGCGGGACTGTTGGGGCGGCGGTTGAACCTCAACGCGCTGAGGCAGCCTATACCATCTCCCTTCGTCGATTTCATAGCCTCCGCCTTTTGCCTCAACGCAGATGATGGAGCAGTTATCTGCATTGAGGATAACGAAATCAATCTCGCGCGGTCTTGCAAGACTTTTGGGATTTTTCACGCATTGTGAATGAAACACTACCCAATTTCTGGCATGAGGCGCGCTCTTAAGATTCTCAAAAATGATTTTTTCTGACATCGGGGCATCGTCAGAAATTTCTGGGGGAATCATTTCGGGCATATCCCTAACTCCTTGTTATCTAAAATGAAGTTGAATCAGACCGCGGCTCTAGGACGAGCTCGTCTGAAGCTCTGGCACATTGCGAAGCGAGTTTGACTGTTCGGGCTCAGGCGAGCCCGACTACAGTCAAGAAGTGGTTATGGAAGACCAAGACAAACCAAGTTAATTTGGTATTAGGTGCTGAGCCTTTCATATTTCAAAAGGCTTGCTAAATGAAGTCAACGAATATGATTCAATTTAGGGCGAGGGACAGGCCCTCGCCCTACGGTATCGCGCTGAGGGACGCATGGCGAGGGACAGGCCCTCGCACTACGGTAAATAGAGCGGCTCTACTTCACCTCTGGCGAGGGACAGGCCCTCGCCCTACGGTATCATGCCGATGTTGGAAACTGAGCCGGTAAATAGAGTGGCCCTATTTCACCTCCGCGCCAGACATTTGTTCTAATGCCAATAGCAACGCTTGCGTGCCGAGGCGGCCGTGCCCCTGCGCCTGCACCGCCGTATAGAGCTGATGCACTAACGCTAACCCCGGCAGACTCAAATTCATCTTGCGCGCCTCGTCTAAGGCGATGCTCATGTCCTTGATGAAATGCTCCACGAAGAAACCCGGGTCAAAGTCACGTTTCAATACACGCGGTGCTAAATTGTCGAGGGACCAGCACGCTGCCGCGCCGCCACTAATCGACGACAACATCGTCTCTAAATCCAACCCGGCTTTGTAGCCGTAAAGTAACCCTTCACAGACACCTATCATCGTGCCGGAGATGGTAATCTGGTTGCACATTTTGGTGTGCTGTCCTGCGCCCGCGCCGCCTTGATGGACAATGTTTTTGCCCATCGCCGAGAAGAGCGGCATCACCGCGCGCACGGCATCGACATCACCGCCTACCATGATGGAGAGGCGTGCCTCCCGCGCGCCGACATCACCACCCGAAACGGGGGCATCCACCGATAAGACACCCTGTGCCTGCGCCGCCGCGTAAATCTCTTGCGCGAGAGAAGGCTCTGTCGTCGTCATATCGACAACGATGCTGCCGCGTTTCGCGCCTTTTAAGATGCCGTTATCGCCGAGGTATACCTCGCGCACATCCGGTGGAAACCCGACAATCGTGAAGACAACATCGGATGCGGCGGCGACTTCACTCGGCGAATCTGCCCACGTCGCGCCGGCTTCGATGAGCGGCTCCGCCTTCGCTTTGGTGCGGTTGTAAACGGACATCGCGTAGCCGAGTTCCATCAGATGCTGGCACATCCAGCGTCCCATGACACCGGTGCCAATCCAACCGAGTTTCGTTGTGGTGGGTTCAATGGTTAGCATAATCCTAATTCCTCTTTTGGTTTTACCGTAGCGCGAGGGCCTGTCCCTCGCGCTCGTAATGCCATCACCGTCGTGGACAATGATTCCGTTTGCGATGCAAGAGGCATCGCTACGACGATGACGTTTCGTTTCCTTTCAAATCCTTTGTCAGTTGTGAACCGAGGACAATCCCGCCGATGCCGACAGCGCAATAAATGGTGAAAAACCGGGTCAGCAGTGTCCAAAGCCCTACCAATTCAGGGCGAATGAGGTTTCTCATCAATAAAACACTCGTGATTTCGGCGATGCCGCTTGCACCCGGGCTGGGAGCAAACAGCGTGACGAAGTTGAGAATCATCCCCGCGGCGCACATTTCCCAGAGCGTCGCGCCGCCGCCGAGTGCCTTGACGACGACATAGCCGCCGACGAACCGGCAGGCGAAAAAGCCTATTGTCAATAACAGACTGAGCAGACAGGTGCCTTTATGATGGCTGATGAACATCCGTGTGAACGCCTGATGCTCGGTAATGAGTGCCTCTAGTCTAACAGTTATCCTCTCAAAGAGGGTTCCGATGAAGGGAAACCGAGTCCCCAGAAAAGCCCCGAGCCCTTTGAGGGGTGCCTGAATGATCTGTGGCTTGAGGAGCAACAGCAGAAAGCCTGTGAAAACCAGCGCAAATACCAGCAAACTATATCGACTCACCAGCGTAATGCCTCTCGGCAGGAACGGCGGATTCAGCCAAAGCACATACCCGGCGGAAAGCATGAGAATGGACAGCGTGCCGAGAAAGCAGATGATGCCTGTCGTCATCGCGGCAGAGAGCGGAACGCTTGTCCGCGTGAAGATATAGAGATGCCCTATCCCGCCAGTCTGGAATGGCGTGACACCGGAAACGCAGAGGGTAGCTAAATTCGCACGAAGACTATCGGCAAATCTCACTTTGGGTGCCATCTTTGAGACGAAAATGTGGAAGCGGAGACTGCCGCAGAGCCAATCCGCAAACATACAGAGGCACGCTAACAGCAGCGTCTCCACCCGCATTGTGCGCAGCACTTCCCCGATATCCTGAACGCCGCTCCACAAAAAAATGAGGCATAACCCGCCGAGAGTGCATAACGTGAAGAAAAGCACTCCACGGATAAGGTTTTTGCGGCTCAGCGAACGGCCCAAATCTTCAGGCATTAATGTTTACATCCTCAGCAAAGGTCAGACTCATATCCAACGGCATAGCGGAATGCGTCAACGCGCCGACAGAGATAACATTGACACCCGTTGCTGCAACCGCCCGCACCTGTTCCAGCGTGATGCCGCCGGATGCCTCCGTGAGGGCTCTCCCGCCAATCTGTTCAACGGCGCGCCGCATGAGTTCAACGGACATGTTATCAAGCATTAAGACATCGGCACCTGCCTTCAGTGCCTCGTCCACCTGCGCCGCTGTCTCCACCTCTACCTCAATCTTTGCAGTATGCGGGACAACCGCGCGTGACTTCTGCACCGCGTTCGCTATGCCACCGGCGGCGACGATATGGTTATCCTTAATCAACACGCCATCGAAAAGCCCGAATCGGTGATTATGTCCCCCACCGATGCGCACGGCGTATTTCTGCACAGCGCGCCAACCAGCCGCTGTCTTCCGCGTATCCACGATTTTGACATCGTAGTCCGAAACGGCGTTGACAAATTGCGCCGTGAGCGTGGCGATACCGGAAAGCCGCTGCAGGAAGTTGAGCGCGGTGCGTTCGCCTATCAGAATTGACTTCGCGCTGCCCTGCACCTCGGCGATTCGGGTGCCTGCGACAACTTCATCACCCTCGTTAACCAGCGGACGAAAAATGAGTGTCGCATCGAGTCTCTTGAACACGCGCGCCGCCACAGGCAGCCCTGCGACAACACCACCGCTTTTGGCAACGATGCTCCCAACCGCTTGTTGAGAATCCGGGACCGTCGCCTCGGTGGTGATGTCGCCGATGCCGATGTCCTCCGCGAAGGCGAGTTCAAGTAGGGCATCTATTGAACGCAGGTTGAGCATAGTTTCTTGCCCTTTTAAATTACGCGAATTCCAATCTAATACCGCTCCAAATACGGCGTAAGGAACTTCTTCGCATCTTCCGTCACTTCCCACGCATTTGGCCAGAAGCAGAGATCGATGGAGAACCAGTCGCCATCGTAGCCGGTTTCTTCCATGATGACAGGGATAATCGCGTCAAAGTCAAGCACGCCTTGTCCGAACGGCGCGTGCGTGCTCGTCTCATCGTGATGGAGCGTGTTATCGGAATCAATGAGGTGGAAATGTCCGATTTGCCCCTTGAGTTGCCGCGCCAAATCTATCACGCCGTTATCGCCGAGTGTTTCCTGTTCGCCTACTTGCCGCGCGCCGACGACTGCGCACATCTGCGCATGGCATGTGTCAAACATCACCTTGAAATTGGGATGCCCGACTGCTTGTGGCATTGCGATAATCTCGCTCGGTTTGTTGAACATGAAGCCGGGTTCAAACTCCCAGAGCATGAGGACACCGTGGTCTTCCGCAACTTGCGCGCAGCGTTTCCAGACATCGACAATCCGCGCCCAGGCTGTCTGCCTGTCTACGCCGGGAATTTCTGCCTCTGCATCGGTGACAGTATCCACGCGAATCGTGGGTGAACCGAGGTCTAAGGCGAGTTGGAGGTTTTCTTTGAACAGCTTGAAGTATCTGTCATCCTCCTGCGCCTCGTCCGTGGCGGGCCCGGGGTGAGACCAGAAGTCGGCGGCGAGCCCGGAGACTTCCAAGCCGTGTGAGGCGATGAGTGCTTTCACAGCATCCCGGTCACTTTTCATCGGGTAGTCATTGATGTCAATGTGCGGTTTGAACGCGCCTATCTCCACGCCATCAAAATCAAGTTCGCTGAGGCGTTTGACGACGGTGTCAAACAGCACGGGGTTGTCTTCATAGGGGCCAAAAGTGTAAGCCCAACTGCCAATGGACAATTTTTTTGCCATGTTTCGTTTCCTTTTTAGCAGAATCGTAACTAGAGTGCGGGGGCTTGTCCCCCGCGCGATTTTATCCGTTTTCACCGTAGTGCGGGGGCCTGTCCCCCGCAAACTTCAATGCGTTTTCACCGTAGTGCGGGGGCTTGTCCCCCGCGCGATTTTATCCGTTTTCACCGTAGTGCGGGGGCCTGTCCCCCGCAAACTCCTATTAGGAGATTGTCGGCGGATAACAGCAGATAATCTCCATCGGTTCGTCACTGGTGCTGACGATGTCGTAGCCTGGGAGGCACCGCGGAATGAAAACGGATTTACCGCGGCGGAGTGAGACATCGTCAAAAGCCCCGCGCAGTTTACCTTCGCCGCCTAATGTGACGAGGCAATAAAACCCTTTTCCGGCGGGCATGCTGAGGGTTGAAGCCACTGTCAGCCGGGAACAACCGAAGTATTGCGATGCTTCCTCCGGCACAATCCGGTCTTCGCGGCTGTCGCCTTCTTCCCTGACGAGTGCAGGTGTGCGCCGGATGTAGTTGTTGAGGTAGTCCAAGTCTAGTTTGTCAAATTCGGCGGCATCAACAGCCAGATCCCAGCCGAGTCCGAGGTGTCCGGCTTCTCTGTCGTATGGGAAACCCTCCCATTCGGCGAGGATGTTCCAATCGGTGGGTTCTTGCGGTTCCAGCACGCAGAGTCCTGTGCCGAGTGAATGGACAATCGGCGTGCGTAAGAAGTATACTTCGCCCACCTTCGGTTCAACGACGTGCATGAGGCTGCGCAGCGTTTGCACGTCCTGTGCTTCCATTAAGCGGCGGAAGTCTGCCTTGTCAACGGCTTCCTTCCATCCTATCCACGCTTTTGCGCCGGGGCGTGTGCCGATGAGTATCCATGCCTCATTTTTGCCGAACGGCGAGTTGAGGTGTTCTTGCGCGAAGTCCGGGTTCGGATGCCAGTGTATGGGGATATGCGCCCCTTCGCCGACATCGAAAATCTTGAGCAGCACTCCCAGGTCGGTGCCGTATTTAGCGACGTGCGCGCTGCCGAGGGTTTCTTCGGGGAACGCGTCCAACAGCTCCTTCAGTAAGACGACTTCGCCGCTGGGGAGTTGGATGCGGCTTAAGCCTTTGTCCGGCGGATTCTCTCTGCCGGGGGTGATTGCCCGGTTCGTCGAGAAAATCCATTCTTCGGAATAATAGTCGTCTTTAGGTTCTGGTTCGCCCATGAACTCGGCGCGAAGTTTTCCACCGTTATAGAAATGCAGATAGGTATTCGGTGCCAAGGCGATGGGCGCGGCTAACATTGATTTTAAATCGGTTTGTGATGCCATATTGCTGTCCTTTTTCTGATTTTTTATTAGTTTAACATGTTACGCGGAATTTTGTCAAGTTTTTAATGTGGGGATTTTTTCGTTTGCGCTTGACAAACGCGGAAAGAGATGGTAAAATATCTCTATCAACAAATCCCTGTAAAGGGCCGTGAGACGAATGACGCTAACCCGGAGGATAAAAGCGATGAGATACTTCTTGGCACTCATAGCGATTTCGGTTTTGTTTTTCCCTAGCGGAAGCTGCGCCCAAGAATACACAACCTGGGGCTTACCCGACGGTGCAAGGGCTCGTTCTGGGAAAGGACGGATAACGGCTATCCGATTCTCTCCAGATGGCTCGCTGTTGGCAGTGGGGAGCACCGTAGGGCTCTGGCTCTATGATGCGCATACCGGTAAAGAGATTGCACTGCTGCGCGGCATCGGCGACACCAAGAAAATAGTCTTTTCTCCTAACGGTGAACTCCTTGCAAGCGCAGGCTGGGGCATCATTCAATTGTGGGATGTCGCCACATACAGCGAATTGCACACGTTCCCCAACAATATCACCTCTCGTTTGGGAGAGACGATGGCTTTCACCACGGATGGGAAAACGCTTATCTGTTTAGGGGGTAAATGGGAACCGCAGTTTCAGGCGTGGGACGTTCACTCGGGGGAATTGCTGCCAGATATTCCGGCGCGGAAACGCAGGGCTCTGCCGGTGAGAAAAGATGAGGAACTTAGCCTCACTGTTTCCACGGATGACCCGGGGCACCAGAAAGACCGGGGCTACTACGCTCAAGCACTTTCCCCGGACGGTTTACTCTTCGCCAGCGCGCCGCGTGGCATCACGATTATTGATGGGGTTTCCGATGGTGAGATTCGGTTAACGGACGTTAGAACCGGGGAGGTTATTCCAACGGCTATGCCCATGTTTGCCCTTGTTGACGGCATAGTATTTTCGCCGGATGGCAGAACGCTTGCCGACGTAGGAAGGCGGCACGGCATGAATTTGTGGGATATCCGCAGTAGCCGCAAATTGACTGCTATTAATCTCCCGACACGCAGAGTGAACGCGCTGGTATTTTCGCCGGATGGCAAAACGTTTGCAATTGCCAATGCGAAGACTGAGGTTCGGTTGCGCGAAGTAAGCACTGGCAAACGCATCTTGTCCTTCACATCGGAGCCTGCTCCCTCCTTACTGAGGACGGATGCGCTCGCTTTGGCATTCTCGCCAAATGGCGAAACGCTTGCCATCGCGACAGAAAGCACCGTTGAAATGTGGGATGTCCACACAGGGCAACGGCTGTCAACCCTCGCCGAGCATCCGGCGATAGATACCCTGATAACGAATAACCAGAATTTTCTCAGTGTTGGTTTCCAATGGCGGGATATCCAGACAGGACAGATTCAAGCAGACTTGACACCTGGCGTAACTGCGCTTGTCTCATACGCTGAGGAGATAGAGGACATTTGGGCCGTCGCCTTATCACCTGATGGCACAACGTTCGCCACCGGAAGTGAAGCCGGTCTCCTGCATCTGTGGAACGCGCGGACTGGGGAACTTTTGTCCACTTTAAGAGGGCATACAGGTATCGTCACAGCATTGGCATTCACTGCTGATAGCGCACTGCTTGCGAGTGCTAGCAAGGATGGCACGATCCGGTTGTGGGCGGTAGCCACGGGACAACTGAAGGCAACGCTCACGGAGCATGATATTGGCGTTGCATTGGAAACTCAGCTGCATGTTAGGGCGGAAGTCCTGCAACCATCGGAATTTGGCGAAAGTCAGGAGCCGGAACCATCGCAACCTGTGGAAGAATCTGAAGAGACTGAAGATGCGTGGAATTCCTTATTTGACGTGTTCGTTAATAATCTCGCATTTTCGCCCAATGGCGCGACGCTCGCAAGCGCAAGTTTGGCTGGCACCATCTGGCTGTGGGAGGTAGACACCGCCCGATTGATAGCAACCCTCAAAGAGCATGAGCCGTGGATGAAGGATTCTAGCGAATTCGCCAAGGTGGGATTGGCATTCTCCCCGGACAGCACGCGCCTCGCGAGTAGTAGTTGGGATGGCACCATCATGATATCGGGCATGATATCGGCGTTTCGCACAGAGGAGATGCCACTTCTCCTTCCGGGAAAAGCAGGACCGGAGTTTACGATACAATTCACAGCTTTGGCGTGGGCACCGGATGGCACCCGACTTGTCAGTGGTAGCATGGCTGAAAGCCTCCAAATCTGGGATACGGAGACAGGCACCGAGTTGCGCACTATCCAAGGACATACGGGCGGCATAACTGGCGTGGCATTTTCGCAGAATGGCAAAACCGTCGCCAGTGCCAGTAAGGACGGGACAATTCTTTTGTGGGATTGGGATAAAATCACTGCAATACGGTAGGCGAGCCCTCCTGGTCTCGATGCAATAGACTCGTTCGGGTGCAGGCGCACCCGAACTACAGAGCGGTTCGGTGGACCGGAGCATGGCGAGGGACAGGCCCTCGCCCTACGGTGAAAGGGAGCCGTTCTGCGGCTAAGAAACCGTCCGGTTACCGTAGCGCGGGGGCCTGTCCCCCGCGAACGTCCCGTAGGCGAGCCCTCCTGGTCTCGATGCAATAGACTCGTTCGGGTGCAGGCGCACCCGAACTACAGAGCGGTTCGGTGGACCGCCGCATGGCGAGGGACAGGCCCTCGCCCTACGGTGAAAGGGAGCCGTTCTGCGGCTAAGAAACCGTCCGGTTACCGTAGCGCGGGGGCCTGTCCCCCGCGAACGTCCCGTAGGCGAGCCCTCCCGGTCTCGATGCAATAGACTCGTTCGGGTGCAGGCGCACCCGAACTACAAGGCGAGAGTGCGCGCTGTCTATAGTTCAGGAGTGCCTGCGCCTGACATGTTTGTGCTCAGGTGCTTGCACTTGATGTTTTCCCGGTAGGAGGGACATCCCTGTCCCGATACAAACCACATCAAGATCCGGCGGAAGAATTCGAGACCAGGAGGGCTCTCCTACACTTGATGTCCCGGTAGGAGGGACATCCCTGTCCCGATAGGAACCACATCGAGATCCGGCGGAAAAAATTCGAGACCAGGAGGGCTCTCCTACGGGGACATCGCTTGCATCGAGACCAGGAGGTCTCTCCTACTGGGGAAACGGAAGCACTCGGGGTGTCGCGAAACCATTTTGACAACAACGAGTTATGAAACACCCTCATTTAAAAACCACAATCAATTTCCGTGCAACAGCATGTTGCGCAGCCGCCTTCGCATGAATAACCAAAATATACCGCCCATTGCGCACGAGGATATCCTCATCTGTCAAACCATCCCACTGCGCGACGTTGGGGCCGATAGAACAAGGCGCGTGATCTAAAAGCCGCCGAAGCCGCCTGTCTCGCAAATCAAAGATGTCCATCGTGACGAACGCTTGGACTGCATCCGGCGCGTTCAAGCGATAGATTATTGTGAGGCGATGCATGTCGGGCGCGAAAAAGACGCGCGGCGACAGTGTGACATTCTCAATTGTAAGACGATTGGAACGCAACATCTCGATTTTCGGTGCCATCAAGGTATAAACACCTAAGTGGTTAATCGTGGCAGTCACGGTGCCTTGAAGCGCGTTCACTCGGCCGCTCAGCGGCACCCATCTTTTCTGGTAACGTTCCCAAAAATGGATGCGGGGTATTGCGGGTATCACCTCGCTATGCGCAAATCGTAATTGTGCAGGACGTTTCAAAACGAGTTTGTCAGGAGACAGCCGAATAACGCTGACGAGCCGCTGGGATTCTGACAACGGCAGCCCTGGCGGCGCGATAATCTCTACCGCTATCCGTTGTGGAGTTAAAAACGCATTCGGTGGAAATTCTATCTTGACCCCGGTGGGACTGCTGAAAGTCCCTCCCTCAATACCAATCGTTTGAGTGGCGGGGACAATTTTAATCGGCGCGGCTTGCTCTATAGAGGCACCCTTCGCTATAAGCGTCCCCTCGCCGACAAACACCGCCGTGAACACGGGAGGTTCGCCTGAAACTTTGCCTAAATTTCTGGAGATAAACCAGCGGACAGGAACGCGTTGTCCATCGGTTGATACTGCCGTGAGGCGGTAAGCCTTGCCAGAGATGAGTTCGTAGGGAGGAGTCAGTTCCACTTCACCATCAAATAAGTGAATCTCGAACTCGGCGGAAACGGGCATGCACAGGGTTATTGTCAAGATAACGATTAGGCGCGAGATATTAATCATTTCATTTTCACCGTAGCTATTTCCCCGTAGCGCGGGGGCCTGTCCCCCGCGATCTCACACTGTTACTTGAAAGACGTATTTTCATTTTCACCGTAGCACGGGGGCCCTCGGATGCCACACGCGCATCCGAGCGGGTTTCCCCCGCGATGCCTCGCTGTCACCGTAGCGCGGGGGGCCTGTCCCCCGCGATGCCTCGCCCAAGCGAACATGGCCCTCACCCACCGAAACTGTGGAGTCAAACAATGAATGCCCTTATCAAATTAGATCCGTTGTTAAAACCTTATGCGACACAACTGTCCCAGAGATACGCACGCTATCTCCAGCGCAAGACTGAAATTGAGAAGGCAGACAGCCAAGATGGCGGCCTCCTCGGACAGATAAGCCAAGGGCACCGATACTTCGGATTTACCCGCAGCGGCACCGGCATCTGGTATCGTGAATGGGCCCCTGCTGCGCACGCGCTCTCCCTCATCGGCGATTTTAACGGGTGGGACCGCGGCGCACACCCGATGACGCGCGACGAATGGGGAGTGTGGCACATTTTCCTGCCAGATGGACTCCCTCACGGAAGCCGCGTGAAGGTGCATGTCGTCTCCGAACTCGGCGCGCGGGACAGGATTCCTGCCTATATCCAGCGCGTCGTGCAGGAAGGAGACGCTGCCTTCGTCGGGCAGTATTGGGCACCACCGAACCCGTATCAGTGGCATCACGAGTCGCCAGCGCGTCTGAAAAGGGCACCTACGGACCGCAGCGAAGGATTGCGGATTTATGAGGCGCATGTCGGTATGGCGCAAGAGTCAGAAAAAATCGGCACTTTCACTGAATTTACGCACAATATCCTCCCTCGCATTCAGGCACTCGGCTATAACGCCGTGCAACTGATGGCAATCATGGAGCATCCTTACTACGCGAGTTTCGGGTATCATGTCAGCAATTTCTTTGCGGTGTCAAGCCGATTCGGGACACCGGAGGAACTGAAGCACCTCATTGATACTGCACACAGCATGGGGTTGCTGGTTATCATGGATTTGGTGCATAGCCACGCTGTTAAGAATTTTGACGAAGGATTAAACCGTTTTGACGGCACCGAGCATCACTATTTTCACGCCGGGGCGAAGGGTGTCCACACCGCTTGGGATTCGCGCTGTTTTGATTATCGTCAATATGAAGTGCTGCGGTTTCTGCTCAGCAACATCCGCTATTGGCTTGAAACCTATCGGTTTGATGGATTTCGCATTGACGGTGTCACCAGCATGCTCTACGAAGACCACGGGCTTGGGCAGAAATTCACCGGTTACGATGACTATTTCAACGCGCAAGTTGAGTTGGATGCGGTTGCCTACCTCATGTTGGCGAATGAGCTCATTCACGCCGTGAACCCGAACGCTATCTCTATCGCGGAGGAGGTGAGTGGGATGCCCGGCCTCGCGCGCCCGACGGAAGAAGGCGGCCTCGGTTTTGACTATCGCCTCGCCATGGGCATCCCCGATTATTGGATTCAACTCATCAAGGAGAAATCAGACGAAGAATGGCACCTCGGCGAGATTTATGGCATGCTACTCAACCGCCGCGCGGGCGAAAAACACATCGCTTACGTTGAAAGCCACGACCAGGGTATTGTCGGCGATAAGACGCTTGCGATGCAACTGATGGACGCGGAACTCTACGAGAACATGAGCATCTTTTCGGAGAGCCCAGTCATCGCGCGCGGGATTGCGTTGCATAAACTCATCCGCCTCCTCACCTTTAGCCTCGGCGGCGAGGGATACCTCAACTTTATGGGCAACGAATTCGGGCATCCGGAGTGGATAGACTTTCCACGCGCGGGTAATAACGACTCCTATTACTATGCGCGACGGCAGTGGTCCCTCGGTGATAGCGACACTCTCCGTTACCAACATCTCAACGCTTTCGACGCGGCGATGCAACAACTCGATGCGCAGTTCTGTGTGCTAACGGATACCGACGTTCAGTTTCTCTTCATTCGCGAGGAGGCGAAGCAGCTCGTGTATGCGCGCGGCGGGCTCGTCTTCGTCTTCAATTTCCATCCGACAATATCCTATCGGGACTGGCGTATCCCTGTGCCACAATCTGCTGATTACCGCGTTGTCCTCAATACTGATGACATCGGGTATGGTGGACAGGGGCACGTTGCGGCAGATACACACTATCCGTGGCAGGATATTTCGATGGAGGGGCAGGCGCAGTCAATTCAGGTGTATGTGCCTGCCCGGAGCGCGCAGGTCTTGTCTCCGTTCCCGTAGGGCGGGGGCCTGTCCCTCGCCATGTCACACTTAACCGAGGGTGTTTCATATATTGATGTCTTCCCGGTAGGAGAGACCTCCTGGTCTCGATTGCTCCCCGTAGGAGAGCCCTCCCGGTCTCGATGTTCCCGTAGCGCGGGGGCCTGTCCCCCGCGTTGTGCCTCGTCAAGCGGTGGCGTTTTAGGTCCTTTAGGACCTACATGTCTATAGCAGCACGTGTCGGCCCGTTTTCAAGGTCCTTTAGGTCCTTAATAAAACACGCGCGGATCTGGCAAAAGCTATTAAGGACCTAAAGGACCTTAGTGTTCTTCGCGGGCGCGCGTGCTATAGACATTCAGGTCCTACGGACCTGAAGATAACCAGAGACGTTTTTTTCGTTCTCCCCTCTCTGTAGTTTGTGATCGCCTGATCACAAACGGGTCAGGATCAGGCGATCCTGACCTACAGGGGTGATGAGGTTTACCAGCCAAACGCATGGCGAGGGACAGGCCCTCGCCCTACGTGAAGGGGCGGCGTTTTTTCACCGGAGCGCGGGGTCTGTCATCGCGACGTTGAGCGATTTATGAAACACCCTCACTTAACCGAACGCTCGCGGGGGAAACCCGCTCGGATGCGCGTGTGGCATCCGAGGGCCCCGCGCTACGGGGACCGGGCAGCGGTTCATGTAGTCCGATTATCCAGCGAATACTCGCGATTACCACCCGGGCCGCCGCCAATAGCCCATGTCCCTCGGAACAACGACTGCCGTTTCGGCGGCATTGTTTCTATCACCTCATGGCTCAGATTGAGCCGATGCCACTGCGCCCAAATCGAGTTATAGCAGTTGAAAACGGCGCACCGCGGGTTATCCGGATTCGTCCAATCGTTCGCTGCATGAACGAGACTCTCCGTGAAAATGACGACGGAGCCCGGCGGACAACTATATTCGTCCATTGCCTCGCGCATGTTCGCCTCCCACGGCGAGCCGCCGATGTTGGGGCGGTACGGGTCTGGGCCGCCGTAATTGAAATGTGCTTTGTGGGAACCGCTGAGGAAGGTGGTGCCGCCTTGTCCTGCCTTCACCTCCTCCAATTCCCACACGACGCGCGTCAATCCTGCGAAAATTTTCGCACCCGCAACCTGGTAGCGCATTGCGTTCGCTTGTTGCGGCGGCCGGACGACGTGCGGCAGTCCATTATCCCCGCGCGTAGAAACGTCCCAGCCCGGCGGTCTCACCGTGGTAAACGAACCTTCGCATCGGAAGCCGTAACAGTCGTCTCTGACAAACGGCTCTTCAGACAAAATCTCGTTCAGAATGCCGACAATGGCGGGATGATCTAGCAGATTCTGCAGCGCGCCTTGGTAACTTTGTCTGGCACCGGCATACACTTCTGCCTTCGTCTCTTCAATTTCCGATGCTGATAAGATTTCCGGCAACAGAATCCAGCCGCGCAGATCGAAGAAAAACTTCTGCTCCGGTGTCATCTGCACTGGTGTATCGGTTCGGTTTTGCTTGGAGTTCATCGTGTTTCCTCCTAAATCGGTTTTCCTTGCGGTTTATGTTATCAGAAATTGGCGATTTTTGCAAATCGTGGAAAAATTGCATGTGCCGCGAAAATGTGGTATAATATCTATCAAATATGGAGAAAAATGCACTTTACCGAAACATAAGGAGGACCTATTGAAGTTCAACACCCTCTTTTTTGGCATGTTTTTGATATTCAGCACCGTCGCGAGTGTATCGGCGGATGCCCCCAAGTCGCGCCCAGATAGCCACGCGCCTATCGGTGTGATGGGGGAGCATGGGCATAAAAGTCGCGAAATCATGCTTGCTTATCGCTTCATGGGAATGCAAATGGAAGGCCTTCAGTCTGGCACAGAATCGGTTGAGGCGGCAGACGTGCTACATCATTTTATGGCAGTGCCAACACAGATGTCCATGCGGATGCACATGCTTGGTGCGATGTTCGCACCGCACGACCGGGGGACGCTCATGGTGATGACGAATTATCTCCAAAAACGCATGGACATGATGGGGGCGCACCACTCTACAGGCGGTGCGCACGGCCATGCTGCGATGCCCCATGAAATGTCCAGCGCGGGACTCGGCGACACCAAAGTGGAAGCGATACTCTCGCTGTGGAAAGGGCATAACCTGACGCTGATTGGCAACGCGGGTGTTTCGCTACCAACCGGTTCCATCGAACAGATGGGGGAGAACAAGCAGATTCTTCCCTATCCGATGCAACTAGGGAGCGGTTCGTTTGAACTGCGTCCGGGTGTAACGCTTGCAGGGTATCTCGGCTCCTGGTCCTACGGTAGTCAGTTGCGGGGCAGATTGCCACTCAACACGAACGCGCGAGACTATCAATACGGCAACGCTTACACGGCCACGGTGTGGGGCGCGCGGCGGTTGAGCGATTGGCTCAGCCTCGGTGCAAGACTCCGCTTTGCCCAGTGGGATACGTTCACGGGTAGCGATGCGGACTTGAATCCGATGATGAGTCCGAATCACCGGTCGGATTGGCGCGGCGGGCGGCAGCTCACACTGGCGATTTCCGGCAATCTGCTTGTGCCAACAGGTGCGTTAGCCGGACAGCGGTTGGCTATTGAGTTTCAGCGTCCGATGTATCAAGACTTCACAGGGACACAACTCAAGACGACATGGGAGCTCATGTTCGGATGGCAATATGCCTTCCGGTTGTAATCACATCATGGTGCTTTCACACCCGTAGCGCGGGGGCCTGTCCCCCGCGATCTCTCGGTGAAAGGCAGCTCCGCGAGGGACAGGCCCTCGCGCTACGGTACAGCAGGTGGTGTCCGTTTTCCGTAGTGCGGGGACCTGTCCCCCGCGTTTTCTCGGTGAAAGGCAGCCTCGCGAGGGACAGGCCCTCGCGCTACGGCGCGACAGGCGGCAGGCGTTATCGTAGCGCGGGGGCCTGTCCCCCGCGTTTTCTCGATCCCCCGCGTAGCGCGGGGGCCTGTCCCCCGCGATCTCTCGGTGAAGGCAGCCTCGCGAGGGACAGGCCCTCGCGCTACGGTGTGACAGGCGGTGTGCGTTTAACGATGGCCTGCCTCGCGCTACGGTGCGGCAGGCGGCGTGCGTTTAACGATGGCCTGACCTTTCGCCTAACGCTTCGGACGCGCCGGCACCTGCGTCTCTGCGGATTCATAAATCAAATCCATCAGCTCCGATTGGATAATGCCGTTCATCGGGCTAGTGCGCGGTTCGGCTCTGCCCAAAATGGCATCGATGAAGTTGTCATCCGGGTTACCGGCGTTCATCTCGTCGGTAATCGGCGGCGGATCCAACGCCTCGTTGCCTTTCCAGACGCGAATCCAACCGCCACCCCAGCCATCAACTTCAATGCGGCCGTTATCAAAGACTAACGCCATGTGCGTGCCGCCGGGGCTCGGACAATTGCCGCTGACAGCCATCGCCGCCAGCACGCCGTTTTCAAACTTGACGTTAATGGACGAGTTAATGTCCACCTCCCGACCCTGGTTATCCGTAAAAGCGTAGACCTCGGCGACGTTTGATTCCACTGCCCAGCAAAGGCTATTGAGGAGGTGCGCGCCGCTATCATACGCCTGTCCACCGCCGGAGAGTTTCGGGTTCTGCCGCCACGTTCCCGTCGTACCACCCTTCCAGCCCTGCGTAATGTAACCGATGACCAGCTCCAATTTCCCAAGTTCGCCGATGCGGATAGCCTCGCGGATGTAATAGAAATTCGCCGTGCAGGGAGTATTGTAGCCGATTGTCAGCACCAACCCGGTCTGCTTCACCTTCTCGGCGAGGGTGTAGGCATCCTGTGAAGAGGTTACCATAGGTTTTTCCATCAGCACGTGGCACCCTGCTTCAAGTGCCTGCATTCCCTGCTCAAAGTGCAAGGTATGCGGCGTGGAAATGACGACAGCGTCCGGTTTCGTCTGCGCGAGCAGCGTTGCGATGTCGTCGTAGGCACCGGGCCGCGGGCTCAAGTCAGCCAGATTTCTGTCAATGTAGCCGTTGGCGATGTCGGTATTCACATCACAGGTGCCGACGATCTGGACATCGGGGTTTGCGTTCATGCGCCGTGCATGGCCGGAGGAATTCCCTCCGCAGCCAATCATGGCAAGTCGAATTTTAGACATAGTTTTCTCCTATATCGGGACCGGGAGGTCCCGTCTACTGTTGTCGAGACCGGGAGGTCTCGCCTACGGTATTGCATCGAGACCGGGAGGTCTCTCCTACTGAGAAATCAAGACCCGAGGTCTCGCCTACGGAAAAAGCATTGAGACCCGAGGTCTCGCCTACCGGGCGTTGTGCAATTACAAATCTGCGAGGGTGAGCGCGCCCTCGCCAAATACGCGGTTAAAGGAAGAGCCGTGGCGCGACACCGTCTCACCATCCATATAGCAGACGCTGAACGCGCGCCGCGGCATCTCGGTTTGGTTTGTGCCGGAACTGTGAAGCAGCCAGTTGTGAAGCAACACCACCTCACCCGCCGCTAATTCCAGCGGTTCCGGGGTAGATTCCGCGACGATTTCGTCAATGTGTTCCTGTGACAAGAACCCAGAACCGTGCGATGGGTTAATCAGACTGCTGTGCGACTTCGGAATAATATGCACGCAGCCGTTTGCAATCGTCGCCGGATCCAACGCGGTATAGATGGTAATCTGCGGATCTCTGTCCAGGTCCGTCCATCTATCTTGGTGCCACACGAGATACGTGCCTTCGTGCGCCGGTTTATTCATAAACATTGCGCGGAAACAAGCGACAGGTGTATCGTCACCGTAAATTTTCGCGCAGACTTCGCGGAAAACCGGTTTCTGAAGATACGCCAAAAAATAGGCATCGAGTTCCAGATTCTGGATTTTCCGATACAACAGCGTCGCGCCTTTATGGCCTCTAGACTGCGGGCCCGGCGAATTCTTCCCCGGTTCCCGGTCCAACTGCATCATGATTTTCTCATAATCCAGCGGTGCTTTGCCGAGCATGATATCGTCCATGCGCTGTTGTAAATCGGCGAGTTCGGCATTGCTAGCCACCTGTCCAATGCGAACGTAGCCGTTCTCCCAAAAGTGTTCCCACTGTGCATCCGTGATATGCCGTTTCATCTGTGCCTCCGAATGAGAAAGTCTGTTCTTCAATATAACAGAGTTCCGTGAATTTTGCAAGATACATTTGTTACAAGATGAAGATTTCCGCGTTTCCAAGCGGTTGCTGTGCAGCAGCAAAACGCCACGGTTACCGTAGCGCGGGGGCCTGTCCCCCGCGATCTCTCAAACAAAACGAAAAACGTCAGAAACTCCAGAGGCATGGACGTTTACTGTCACGATCGATGCATGGCGAGGGACAGGCCCTCGCCCTACGGTGATAGGAGGGGTGTTTTAGGTGCCGTAGCGCGGGGGCCTGTCCCCCGCGAAGCCTCTTGTTGTCTGAAGCAGGATTTACAAGATTTACACGATTTGCAGAATTATCTCCCGCGCAACGAGCATTCTTTTTGCAATGGACACCTCTTCAGGTCCGTAGGACCTGCATGTCTATAGAAAAAACAGATCTGCCACCGTTTTCAAGGTCCGTTAGGACCTTAATGGAAATGGCAGCCGAGCGAGTCAAGGCACATTAAGGACCTAAAGGACCTTAGGTTCATCGTGTCGCACGGTGCTATAGACATTAAGGTCTTACAGACCTTAAGTCCCGAGTGGAAACGCCACGGTTACCGTAGCGCGGGGGCCTGTCCCCCGCGAGTGTTCGATCCAAACGAAAAACGTCGCGGTTACCGTAGCGCGGGGGTCTGTCCCCCGCGATCTCTCCGCCGAAACGAAAACGTCCGCAGCCCCAGAGGCATGGACGTTTACTGTCACGATCGATGCATGGCGAGGGACAGGCCCTCGCCCTACGCTGGGAGGAGGGGTTTTTTAGGTGACGTAGCGCGGGAGCCTGTCCCCCGCGAAGCCTCTTGTTGTCTGAAGGAGGATTCACAAGATTTACACGATTTGCAGGATTATCTCCCGTGCAACGAGCATTCTTTTTGCAATGGACACCTCTTCAGGTCCGTAGGACCTGCATGTCTATAGAAAAACAAACTGCCACTGTTTTCAAGGTCCGTTAGGACCTTAATGGAAATGGCAGCCAAGCGAGTCAAGGCACATTAAGGACCTAAAGGACCTTAGGTTCATCGTATCGCGAAGGCTATAGACATTAAGGTCTTACAGACCTTAAACCCCGAGCGGAAACGCCACTGTTTTCGTAGCGCGGGGGCCTGTCCCCCGCGAACGTTCAATCCAAACGAAAAACGTCGCTGGGAACGTAGCGCGGGGGCCTGTCCCCCGCGATCTCTCCGCCGAAACGAGAAACGCCCGCAGCCAAGAGGCCACGGACGTTTGCCGTTAAGACCGGCGCATGGCGAGGGACAGGCCCTCGCCCTACGATGAACGGAGACAGTTCTCTATTTCCGAATCACCATCTTGCGGGTTGCTTTGAATTCTCCCGCGGTCAATGTGTAGAAATAGACCCCGCTTGCAACGGGTTCTCCCTGTGCATTGCGGCCGTTCCAATAGGCTGCGCGAGAACGGTTTTGATAGATGCCCGCGGGTAGCTGACCGAGGTCTAACCTGCGGACGAGTTTTCCGTCTGCCGAATAGATAGAGACTGTCACCTCAGCGGGCTTTGCCAACTGATACGGTATCCATGTCTCTGGATTAAACGGATTTGGATAATTCGCAAGCAGGACAGTCTCTTTCGGCTGTGCTTCAACGTGGATTAATGCCGCTAAGAGCCGTTCCAGCGCGGCGATCCCCGCCGGATCTGCATTCGCTGCCTTTGCATCACGGAGCCACCGCTGCACATCTGCTGCCTGTAGACTCCCGGTCTTGATGTTTTCCTGTGTCAACACAGGTGCACCCGCGGCCGCATCCACCGCCTCTGCCACAGCGATGAAATCATCAACATCAACCTTCCCATCGTTATTAACATCCGCCCTCCGGTTTGCACCGGCACCGACAGTCTTCCCGTAGTTCCTTGCTACCTCCACCAGATCGTTCACGTTGACTTTACCATTCCCTGTCACATCTACCGTGAGCAACCGCCACAAACTGATTTGCCTTCCATCAGGCCCTCTACCGGCGAGAATCTGCCCATTCGACGAAAACGCTATTGACTTACTGATGCTGCCGCCTCTGTATCCCGTGAGCGTGGCTTTGAGGGCACCGGTGTTTGGATGCCATAGGCGGATGGTGCTGTCACTACTCGCACTCGCCAGCGTCTGCCCGTTCGGATGGAACGCTAACGTATAAACATCACCGGTATGTTTCCGCAGCACGCGCCGGGTGCCGTGCGTATCTGGATCCCAGAGGCGGATGGTGTGGTCGTTACTCCCGCTCGCGAGGATGCGGCCATCCGGATGCCACGCCACGCAGTAGACATTCGCCGTATGCCCCCGCAGCACGGCAAAGTTGATACCGTTGTTTGGATTCCACAACCGCACCGTGCCATCCAAACTCGCACTCGCCAGCGTCCTACCATCCGGACTCCACGCAACCGAGACGACACCGTTCGTATGCCCCCGCAGTGTGCGCAGATGCCGCGGGTTGGTTTTACTCACATCCCAGATGCGGACGGTATTGTCCCAACTCCCACTCGCCAGCCGATAACTGTTCGGCTGGAAGGCGAGGCTAGTGACTCTGTTTGTATGTCCCGCCACGTCGCCGCGCCAGTCGCCATCGTCGCTATAGCGCATCCGAATGTCATGATTACCATGCCCACCATAGGCGATGAAGTCGGGGTCATGCGAGGGGAGCGCAACTGCGAAGACAGAATTCCCGACATCTTTTTTCCAGCGTTGTCTGCCTGTGGTGACATCCCAGGCGCGGAGGGTGTCGTCGCCAGCCCCACTGATGAGCGTCCCGTTATCCTTGAAGGCTATCGCATAGACATTGTTCGTGTGTCCAGTCAAGGTATCGGTGTGGACGTATTGTTGTGCGGTGGCGGTCGTCACTGCCATCGCGGCTATTAACACTAGCGTTAAAGTTAAAACCATTAATTTTTTCATGATAGATTTCTCCTTGTTATGCAAGTTCGCGGGGGACAAGTTCCCCCGCGCGATGTAAATTGTGGGCAGGCTCGTGTGCCTGCCCGGGTGTTCCGTTGTCTGAATCAGGATTTTCAAGATTATAGGATTTCCAAGATGAGGGATTGCTTGTCATCGTAAATCCTCTGTCGCGTTAGGAACGATTTCCCTGATTGCGATTTCTACGAGAGGCCGCCTTGGCTAAGCGATGCTCTCCTAATCTTGTAAATCCTATAATCTTGTGAATCCTGATTCAGACAGTTAATTGCATCGTCACCAGACAACGTGTCTGGGGTTACGGCGGGAGGTTGCGGGTGCCTTTCGGCGATGCAGTGCCTCCCGTAAACGTGGAAACGTTCCAAAGTTCACGCGCTCAGTCTTCATCGCGGCCCGTTAGCAGGTTCCTGATGGATTCCAACAATGGAGCATCAATGTCCACACCGTAACTTGTTAGCAGGAGCCTGATGTATTGCAGCAATAAAGCCTCAATGTCCTCAATGTCCACATCGCGGCCTTCCGTTAACGTCCTGAGGATTCGTAACAAAACCTTAATGTCCTCGTTGAGGTTTATGGATTCCGGCAATGAAGCCTCGTCCCCATCGTAGATTGCTAGCAGGTTGCTGATGGTTTTCGGCAATGAAGCCTTAATATCTTCATCGCGGCCTTCCGCTAACGTCCTGATGCCTCCTAACAAAACCTCAATGTCCTCGTCAAGGTTTTTCGTTAGCAGGTTGCTGATGGATTCCGGCAATGAAACCTCAATGATTCTCTCAAAGGCTTCAATGCTCCCATAGCGTTCGTAAGTGAATCCACCAACGAGATTTGCCCCCTTTACCCTGGCAACAATCAAGTCAACTATGGCTTCCGTCCATTCGTGTTTGTGGATTCGCGCCATGCCGCGGTGGTAATAAATCTCGGCTTCGTTTGAATTCGGCAGCCTGAGTGCCACATCGCAGTCCGCAATCGCTTCGGTATACATGCCGATTTTGCAGTAGGCACGACTACGATTATTATAGGGCGGCGGATAATCGGGTTTCTGCTCTATCGCCCGGGTATAACACTTAATAGCTTCCCGTTTTGCCTGAAGAAGCGTTCCTTCGTCGGGATAAAGTTCTCCTTCCCCTTCCCCCGCTCTGCTTTCCCAAACAAGCCCCTCACCATATGCACGGTAGGCATCCTGATGGATTCGCCGGTTTGTAATAAATCCGTGAATATCGTTGTAGATAGTTTGAGCCTCTATACCGTGGAAGTTTCGCAGGTACGCAAGCATGGTCCCTTTGAGGGCTGCGGGAACACAGACGATGCATACATTTTCATTCTCCGGGCCAATAAAGCCCTCAAGCGGCCGAATGAAAACGCTCTTCTGGGCTTGAACACGATGGCGGGGCTCTTCTGGCATCCAAACCATCTTGTTCACCTCCTTGGTTCTTTTCAGCAAGATAACTCTGCCTGGTTCGTTGGGAGAACCGTCACAGGCAAAGAAGAGTGCGATGCGGTAATCAACGGTAAAATCTATCAGGTTCGTATCGCCGCCGTAGTGCTTGAGTTGGGCTAGGATTGAAAAATCCTTATCCCTATCTGTTGTCATCGATACTTCAAAACGCTTAAGCGGACTAAGTTGACGCGTAGACTTATCGATAATCCCGAGGTGCGGCTTCGCATCGTGCAGTAATTCCAGTTGGATATACTCTATTTGAAATTGTTTCAGCGAAAGTTGCTGCGCAATCTCAGCGTATTTGCGGTAGAGACTTGAAGATACGCGCCCACAGTATGGGGCTTCCAAATGGCGTTTGGGTTCGCCGCGGTAGAGGTACGCGCCACCAAGTGAGTTCTCCTCTATTTCGCGGATGATGCCTTGGACTGCGTCCAGATCGGATCGGTTCAGCGTGTTCATTCGCTTCTCCTTCTCCTAAAATACAAGTTGGTTTGGCTGTAATGCCTGAGTGAAAAAAACACCTGTCCACATCGCGTCGCTGCCGCCTTGTCCACTGATACCTTTCCATTCGTGGGCCCTATCAGCGTCTTTTCCCGCGGGCGCGCGTCCGCCGCGCGCAGATGCGCCGCCCCAACACCAGCGACGCGCAGAAATATCCGACTGAAACGAGGGAGGACAAACGTGAGAAGCAACGATGGAACCGGGAGCAACAGAAAATGTGGCAGGGAAATGCATCGGGCCAATCCCGATGCAACGAAAATAACCCGCCACGCAAAGAATGCGTGCGGGGTCGATGACAAAATGACGACGAAAGTCGCCGCTGTCAAGTGAATAAACTTTGCTTAACGCCTGTGGGTGTCGGGGGGGGTCGAGCCTCCCCTCCGGGCATTAAGCCGAACGGGAACGCGGCGTGACGGCGCGACAAACGGGCATAGACGCACGGCAAGCGCGCATCTCGCGGCGCCCAAGCAGGTCTACGGCGACCTCGTTAGCAATGGCATAATCAATTCGCTGGTTCACGGTATCGTTCCTCTGTTCGGTTTTGGTCTCGCGGTGACGCGTTTTTTTTCGCGCACATCACCACGTTTGCATTAATGATAAACGAACATGCAATAAATGTCAAACATTTTTTTGCGAAAAATCGTGGAAATGTTCACAATTAACCATATTCTACATGAATTTCGGTTTTTTGTCAACGTTTTTCTGCGAAAAATCGTGAAAACAGTTAAATTCACGCGAAAAATCGTGAAAAATGTTTAAAACTGAGTTTATTTTAGCAAATGTCGCATTTTTTGTCAAGGGTATTTCGCGAAAAAAACGCTGCTGCTACCGTAGCGCGGGGGCCTGTCCCCCGCGAACGTTCGATCCAAACGAAAAACGTCGCTTGGAACGTAGCGCGGGGGCCTGTCCCCCGCGATCTACCGACCTAAACGAAAACCGTCCGCAGCCCAAGGGCCCCGGACGGTTTCTGTTAAGACCGAGGCACGGCGAGGGACAGGCCCTCGCCCTACGATTCGGGGGGACGGTTCGGACAACTAGGAAAGAAAAAGCATATTAAGGTCCTACAGACCTTAGCGTGCCGTGCGTTGCAGCTGCTATAGACATTAAGGTCTTACAGACCTAAAGAGACTTTCGGCGCAATAAAAACCCCTAATCTTGAAAATCTTGGAAATCTTGGAAATCCTGCTCCAGACCGAGGCATGGCGAGGGACAGGCCCTCGCCCTACGGTGATAGGGGCAATCAAGCATGGCGAGGGACAGGCCCTCGCCCTACGGTTCAGCGGCGTGGTTCGGATAGCCACGAGATAAAACGCACATTAAGGTCCTACAGACCTTAGCGTGCCGTGCGTTGCAGGATGCTATAGACATTAAGGTCTTACAGACCTAAAGAGACGTTTTATCGCGATAAAACCCCCGAATCTTGCAAATCCGGAGCAGGATTCTCACGGTCACACCTGTCAAGACAATCAGGTTTTCCTGATTGTCCCTCTTCAGGTTTCCCTGATCGTCCCTCTTCAGGTTTCCCTGATCGTCCCTCTTATCACGATTCTCACGATTATAGGTTCTGATGCACCAACACCCCGTGGCCTGCCACAACCGCGCCGGCGTACCAGATCCCTAATCCTGTGAAATCCTGTGAAATCTTGGAAATCTTGCAAATCCTGCTCAATCTTGCTCATCTTGAAAATCTTGGAAAATCAGAGCAGGATTATCACGGTCACGCCTGTCAAGACGATCAGGTTTTCCTGATTGTCCCTCTTGACAAGATTTCCAAGATGAAGACGCTAATCCTGCTAATCTTGAAAATCTTGTAAATCCTGCTCATCTCTTGAAAATCTTGTAAATCCTGCTCATATTCGGCGAAGCGGAGTTCTATCTATATCCGCCTGTGTTTTCAAAAGAACATTTTTCACTTGACAAAAAACGGAAAATAGGCGACAATTTTCTTACTCGGACTGAATCGTCCTATAACAACAAAACCTTTGTTGATTACGGAGCTCTGCAATGAAAAATGTTTCCCTTATCCTCTGGCTCCTGCTGTGCATCGGGCAGGGAGTCGTCAGTGCCGAGACAGGCACGGTGGCGTTTGATTACCCGGACGCGCCGGAGCCGCTCTTCCAACTCAACTTCAATCGGGAACTCATCGCGCTCGTCACAACTGATGAACGCTTCAGAGCAGTGGAGAACCTGTCTCTCCACACCTACGCTGCCGAGGATGACGTTTTCGATGCATTCGTCCGTTATTACGGGGAAACGTTGAAGGCGAATGGGTGGCACACCTTCGCGGAAGCAGAGGACATGCACATCTACGTTCTGGCAGCATCGGATTTACCGGGCATCTTCGCCATTGTGAAAAACGGCGCAGAGGTATCGCTACTCAACATCGTCGGCGCACTGGCAGAAAACCGTATGGCGGCAGTGCTGCGTAACCTCCATCTGCTCGGCATTGAGATACCCGCGCTGAAATCGCTTAAAGGACAAGAAGCCGCAAACGAGGAGGTTCCGACAGCATCGCGCGACTCAGTGAGTATTTCAACGGCAGCCAACCCAACTCAACCTGCATCGCCATCGAAAACCTTCACTTACAAACCGGATGGTGGCATAGGCGGACCCGGTATCAGGTTCAACCGTGTCACCGGTTGGGAACTCAGTGCCATGTTCAATTACAGGATACCGGGTATCCCAATTTCAGACGATAAGCAAAAACCGAGAATTGATGGCATAGCGGGTTATGGGTTTGGGAATAGGCTACTCAGCTATGACATTACCCTAGACATGCCGCTGATGTCATATTCACGAAAACAGGTGAGTGCTTCGGGTGGAACGATAACCCGGCATAGGATATTCGGACTCGGATTAAGGGCGAAAATGTTTCGCAAAATGGATGTCATTACCCCAAACATTGCTATCGCCCAACGCGCGGACGCTAGCAATCCCTTCGGGCTCTTGTATAGCCTCTTCGGTGGGGCAGACCTGCACGACTACTACCTACGAAACGGGTTTGAGATAGGGCTCCGCTGGGAAGGCGGACGACAACAAGTTCCGATGCATGCCGCCACGCTGACGTTTTTCGCCGAGACGCACGAAAGCCTCCCAAAAAGCACCGATTGGCATTTCCTCAATTGGCAGTCAGCGCGGAAAGCGCGGGAAAATCCGGAGATAACGGATGGGCGGATGCGGAGCATCGTCTTGCAATACGATTTCAACACGCGGGCGTTGAAAGAGGATGAACTCGCGCGCAGCACAAACCATCACCTTGAAGACAGGCAAAATACGCAGGCTTTGCAAGATGCGATTGCGCACAGCAAACTGCATCACCTCGGGTGGCACAACACGTTCCTCGTTGAGTCTAGTCAGCCCGCGCTCGGCTCAGATTTTGATTTTACGCGGTATCAGCTGCACCTACGGTATGCACATCCGTTAGGCAGCCACCACATCCGGGCGCGGGCGATAGGCAGTTTTGCTACAGCCGCCTTGCCAATTCAACGCCAATTCGCTATCGGCGGACCTGGGACGCTGAACGGTTATCCCCTCTATGAGTTTGCCGGCGACCGGGGTATCCTCGCCAACGTTGAATTTTTCTATCGGGTGCCTAATATATCTGCCCCTGCATTTCAATTTGAGTCTGATTTCCCGACTTTTGTCGTGCCGTTTCTTGATAGCGGACAGGTATGGAATGCACACGGTGAAAATGATGCCTCTGAACTGAAAAGCAGTGCCGGCATCGGCCTGCAAATCGGGGAAGACAATTTTATTTTACGCGGCAACGTTGCGAAAGCGTTTGAAGCAAAACAAGGGATGCAATTCAATCTAATCTGGTTTTACAGTTTTTAGGAAAAAAAGTTATCCAAAAAACGTAGTCATCGCCAACGGCGATGACGGATTACGTAAAGAAACCTCCTTTGCAGAGAAAACCTCTATCGAACGCCATGCGAACAACAAAAATGCGAAAACAGATAAACCGCTCCCTACTCATCTCACTGGCTATCCATATCGGCTTGATGCTAGCGGTATCGCCGTTCCTCGTGAACCATCTCCATGAAACGAAGGGAAGCATTTCCGTTGAGATACTCAAGCCGGAACCCGAGAAACAGCGGCGGCAGCGCGTGCTGCAGCAACGTCCGCCGGTGACTCCGCAAGTTTCCAAACAGGCAGAAGCATCGCTGTCTGCGCCGGCTGCGTCAACTTACGCGCCACAAGTCATCGCGCCCAAAGCACCGCAGCACGCGGATGTTGCCCCGGAGATAGTCACGCACGCCGAGATACCGCAGACAGACGCGCCGGCTCTCCCAAATGCGAGTTTTGGCGATGGGAAGACAGCGGCGGGTCCGGTTGTCATTGAAGGTTCGCAGGGTGCAGGATACGGCGGCCCCGGTGGGCGTGGCACCGGCGGCAGCGGCAGCGGAAACGGCATCGGCGGACGCTTTATCAAACGCACGCAGGCAGACGAACCGGGGTTAATTGACATTAAAAATACCGGTACGGGGCTCGGCATTTTTGACACTACCGTGATGCCGGGACACGGATTAACCGCCGATGTCTACGTGCTTGAAGGGGGTAGTTCAGCCTTCTCTGTTTATGTCAACGATGAACGGGTGCTACATATCGGCAACGGGCCCATTGCGGTGATGCCTAACTTTGAACTTTTGACACCCATCTATACGTTTGTAACCGCAAATCTAAATGTGCCGCCGAGAGAGTATACTGAGGGATTTCCCTCTCCAAAACAGCAGAATATCGTTGAGAATTTCGCTATCCGCTTTCGCGGGCAACTGGCAGTTGACACGCCGGGGGAATGGACGTTCGCGCTTTATTCGGATGACGGCTCAAAGTTGTTCATTGATGGACAACTCGTTGTCGATAACGACGGTATCCACGCACCGCGGTTTGAAGGAGGTAGCGTGAAGTTAACAGCAGGTATGCATCCTGTTGAGATTCACTATTTCCAAGGCCCGCGACATATCATCGCGCTGCAATGGTTCTATCTCCCACCAAACGGATTTCCAGATGGCGAAGCCCGGCACTCCCAAAGCCAACGATTCACAAGCGGCACACAAAATTCCCATCACCATTCGCTCACTACCGCTGGGAGGATTGTGCCGCCGGAACTTATCTATGCACCCGGCGCGACTCGCGTTCCGGATGCGTTGAAGAAGTTGCAGCAGCGGCTCAGCGAGGTTAAGAAGGAAGAAAAACGGTAACCCATTTTCACCCGTTCTTTCACCGTAGCGCGAGGGCCTGTCCCTCGCATCGCATACACCGTTCTTTCACCGTAGCGCGAGGGCCTGTCCCTCGCATCGCATCAGAATGGAAAGGAGATCTCGCATGAAGCCCGCTATAGCCTTTAACAACCTTTATCGGAATCGGTGCCTTGCCTTCATCGCGTTCCTGTTGCTAAGCTGTCAGCCGACGCACGCGCAATCAGCACTCGGCTACGTCGCGTTCGATTGCCCGAATGCGCCAGCCGCCGAATTCCAATTCGATTTGGATAAACGCGTCATCGCGCTCGTCACGGAAGACCCGGGTTTT
The DNA here is from genome assembly GCA_965242965.1 of Candidatus Poribacteria bacterium. GTDB lineage: Bacteria > Poribacteria > WGA-4E > WGA-4E > WGA-3G > AGPOR5. The sequence goes on from OZ251518.1 coordinate 2,775,024, forward strand.
AAAAGCATTCCATTGTTCAAGACGTTGGAGGCTTTACACCTCCGCCACTACCGAAACCGAAACGTGGATTTGCCGGAGATGCATCGGTATTATCGCGAGGTGCTAACCGCGCTCGGTTGGAACCGGCTCAAGGAGGCCGTTCCGAAAACCGATTCGGAACTACATCTCTATACGCTTCGGCAAGGCGACAGCGTCTTCGGCATTTTTGTCATCGTCGAAAGTGATGGAGGCGTTTACCTGATTAACATCGTCGGCGAGATGCCGGCGGGACAGGTGCGCGAACTGTTACGCAACCTCCAACTCCTCGGTATTGAAATCCCTGAACTGATGACGCTAGGACAACTCACTGAGGTGCAGATTGTGCAGCTCCCGAAAGAACAGGAGCCAGAAAAAACCGCGCCGAGGAAAGCAGAAACCGGCGAAGAGGAACCGTCATTGACTGAAAGAACCGCGCAGCCTTCTCTCAGCAAAGAAACGCGAGCCCCCTCGCCGTGGAGCTACCAAGGCAAGCCGATTTATGTTCTTAGTTATGTTGGCACACCAGAGCAGCACGCCACGATGAGCAAGGTGCTTAGTGAGGGTTCAGGAGACATCGAAAAGGTGCTGCCAGTCATCCGCACGCTCATGCATCCAAAGCCGATATCTCTCCGAGTTGAAGGAGAAGGCACTGAACGCACGGCTGTCATTACCGTGGTGGCACCGGCATACAGACTGAAATCGTTGACGATTTCCGAATCCGGGACAGTCCGAGAGCAAGAATCGGTGGATGCACATTTAGGTGGGAATCAAGGCAGGGAGAGCTCACCTACTGCAACGCGGTTTCGGGATGCAGGCGCGCCTATTCATGAACTGCACATCCGAGGGAATCAGAAAATCGAGGAAGCACACATTCGGAAGACGCTTAACAATGCCTCACCGGACATTGAAAAGGCATTGGATACGCTGTTTCGCGCGATGCCCTATTTTCATCAGGTGAAATTGGATATTAACAAGGAAGGCGCGAGGCGCATCGCGACTATCACCGTTGACGAAAAACGGCTATCTACTGATGCATACCTCGGGCTGAATCCACCGTTCCGTTCGGGGTTTAACCGCGTTACGGGATGGAGAATCGGCACGGGCTTTGAAGTTGGGAAACGCAAACAGGTAGGACCGCTGTGGATGTGGAGCATCGAAGAACGGGAGGGCAATCCTACATCAAAACTTTTTGGGAAGGTAGATTATGCGTTTGGCAACCCGCGTCTCCACTACCGAGTCGGTGGAACTGCGAATTGGGGAAAACCTTACGTCTGGAATCTGGGGCTAACCGCACAAATCCATCGCGATACCGCCGTCATTGCCCCGGAAATTTTTCCGCATAACACCCGCGGTCTTTCCCAATTTTATCGTGTTTTGGGGGGACTCGATTTTCAGAACTACTATTTGCGGCAAGGCGTTGCGCTCGCCTTCCGATGGACACCGGTGATGCCGACGCACGCGTTCAAAATCAGCATGGCGGCAGAAACTCACGATAGTCTGCAAAAAAGCACGGATTGGACTGTCGCCAACTGGACATCGGCGCGGGAAACGAGAGGGAATCCATTGATAACCGCCGGGGACATGCGGAGCCTCGCGTTCCAATACGATTTTAACACGCGAAACAAAAATCTCGGTTGGCACAATACACTCCTCGTTGAGCATAGCAACACCGCCTTCGGTTCCGATTTCGATTTCACGCGAGCGCAATTGCATTTCCGCTATGCCTTCCCACTTGGCAGCAACCGCATCCGCACCCGATTGTTGTTGGGTTACGCGAACGCGTCGCTGCCACTCCAACGCCAATTCGTCGTCAGCGGAACGGGTGGGTTGCGAGGATATCCGCTGTTCGCCCCTGCAAACGAGTCGGAAAGGAGAACCACTTCAAATTGGTATCGGCACTCCCTCTATGCCTTTGCAGGCGATGGCGGCTTTCTGTTCAACCTTGAATATCACTATCGGTTGTCAAACCTATTCAATCGCGACTTTTTCAACGCTATGTTTGCGGTTTTGTTCCTTGACGAGGGACAGGTGTGGCATGAAACCGATAAAAATTTTCGCTTTGACCCGGAGGCGAATATCGGTATCGGTTTCCAACTCGGCGAAGAGGATGCCGTTTTCAGATTGAACCTCGCTACACCTTTGCGCGCCAATTCGCCTGCGAACAAGCGGCTTTCGATGGGCTCCGGGTTTGTCATCACCTCCATCTGGTATCAGGATTTTTGAACATGCGATTTTTAACAGTCTTTACACGCGAAAAAATATGGCACGCCTTCATCGGAGTCGCGCTCCTACTCCTATGCGGAGCTCCCGCGCTGCCCAACGGCGAAAGCGAACGGTATGATTTCACCTTCGTCCGCCTCAAATACGGAGGGCAACTCACTCGGCGGAGTAGTTGGCGGGTGGATTGGCCCGCGTCCGACAGGAATTTCATCTGGCAACTCCGAAAACAGACGCATATCGATGCCAATCCGCGCGAAAAGATTCTTGAGGTAGGTTCGGAGGCACTGTTCCTCTATCCGTTCGCGTATATGTTGGAAGTGGGAAGTCTTCGGTTGAGCGATGCAGAGGCGGCAAATCTGCGGGAGTATCTTTTGCGAGGCGGGTTCATTTTCATTGACGATTTCCACGGCGAACGCGAATGGCGGCTCTTTTATCGGGAGCTGAAAAAGATCTTTCCGGAACGTGAACCGGTGGATATTCCGATTTCGCATCCTATCTTCCGCTGCTTCTTCAAAATTGACAAATTGATGCAGATTCCTGGTCTGCGTTCGCTTTTCAGCGGCCGCACCTACGAACGAATTGATGGGTATCCTGCCTACTGCCGCGGTGTATTTGATGACAAAAACCGGCTCATGATGATAATCCACTTCAACAGCGACTTAGGCGATGCCTGGGAGCATGCCGCTGAAGATTTTTATCCGCGCGAGTATTCGGATATGGCGTTGAAAATGGGGATTAACGCCGTTGTCTATTCGCTCACGCATTAAATCGTTTTTCCACAGTGACATCCGTTGACTGAATATGTTATCATGTTACCTGAGAGTGTTTCATATTTCGATGCGTTCGGTAGGAGAAACCTCCTGGTCTTGATTTCTTTGCTGTAGGAGAGACCTCCCGGTCTCGATGCTGCCAGACTTGCAAACTACAACGGTAGGCTTATTCTCTTGGGCAGGCGTGCCTTCTCTTGATCCGTTCGGGAGCGGGTGCTCCCGAACTACAGATCCGGGGCATGAGCATGATCGCGGGGGACAGGCCCCCGCGCGACGATAAAAAACGGCCCCTTGCCGCGTAGGGCGAGGGCCTGTCCCTCGCCAAGCACCGGCGGGGGACAGGCCAAGCAGGAGCAGGATTTACAAGATTATCACGATTAGCAAGAGAGGAGCAGGAGACTGTAGTTCGGGAGCACCTGCTCCCGAACGGGACATGGCGAGGTGGACCTCTTCCGGGCCCGTAGCGCGGGGGCCTGTCCCCCGCGATCGCACGATCTGCGAGAAAAACCACCCGCCAGCCAAAGCCGTTTCCTGTTCCGATCGAGGCACGGCGAGGGACAGGCCCTCGCCCTACGGGCCGCGGCACGTTTTTTCATAGTAGCGATCGTCCGACCCGCGCGAAAAACGCACGCAGACTAACGCTATTTCCCTCCCGACCGAGGCACGGCGAGGGACAGGCCCTCGCCCTACGGTCAGCGGCAAGTTTTTCTACCGCAATCGCCCGACCCGCGCGAAAAATGCACACCAGCCAAAGCCGTCTCCCGTTCCGCGCCGGCGGGATGGATTCTGGATCCTAAAAAAATTTAACTAGGAAAGAAAAAAGCAGTGTGATATACTGTTCATGTCAGGAAACTTCATAGGGTGTCTCCTAAAATGTTTTTGGTTCTTCATGCTAGGATACTCCATCTCCTAACGTTTTTCAACGATTTATGAAACACCTTCATGTTACCTGGGCTCAATAACATACCATGATGGAGGGAAATCTCTGATGATTATTAAACGGCTCATCGCCCAAAATTGGCGGAATTTTCAACACATTGATGTCCAGTTAAGTGAACGGCAGTTCATCGTCGGGCCGCCTGCATCGGGCAAGTCCAATCTGCTTGACATTTTTCGATGCCTGCGTGAGATTGCAGCAGAAGAAGGCGGCTTCCAGAACGCCATCGCCGCGCGCGGCGGCACCGCGCAAATCCGATGCTTCACCGCTAAACCCGATGCAGCCATCGCACTTGAACTTCACCTCGCGCCCAACGCAGCAGCACCGGCGACATGGCGATATGCCATCGGCTTCTGTCAAGTGCCTCCGACGCTCACGCATGAACGGGTGTGGCACGGGAATAAACTGCTGCTCGCACGCCCAACTGCAGAAGACGCAAACACGCCTGAGAGGCTCCACCAAAGTGCTTTGGAACCGAATAACTGCAACGCCGATCTTGACGAACTCACACTTTTTTTACAGTCAATCACCGAGTTGCAGGGGGCACCAAAACTCTCCGAACCTCCCCATTTGCTTCAGGAGACCGCGGCGAATGGACACCCTTCACGGACGATGCTGAACGGATTGCTTGAAAGAATCGCCACTGCTGACGAAGAAACTCGCCGGGCACGCCTGAAAACGATTGAAGAGGGACTCACCCTGGCAGTGCCACAGTTTGCGCAATTGGCATTTATACGCGATGCTGTCACGGGGCATCCACATTTGCAGGCCCGGTATTCGCATTGGCCCCCACAGGCGGGGTGGCAGCGCGAAGACCTGTTTTCCGATGGCACGCTGCGGCTCATCGGATTGTTGTGGGCACTGCTTGAAAGCGAGACGGTGCTCTTGATAGAGGAACCAGAACTTTCGTTGAATCCTGAAATTGTCTCGCAATTCGCACCGATGTTCTGGGGAATGCAAGCGCGGAAAGAACAACAGGTTTTGATTAGCACCCAAAGCGATGTGATGCTGGCAGAACCCGGCATTGATAGCACGGAGGTGCTCATGCTCACACCAACAGAAACGGGGACAGCGGCGAAATTAGCCGCCGATATTGAGGACGTGCAAGCCCTTCTGAACGCAGGACTTACAGCGGGCGAAGTCGTGTTTTCAGGATATGCCGAACCACTGAGTTTATTACAATGAGTTTAAACAGAGTTATCCTGGCAGTTGAGGACAGGTTGAGCGAAGCCGTTGCGACGAAAATTCTCAATAATTCGGGTTTTGAAATCGTGAGAAAATCGGGGCAGCCAAGAGGTTCTCTCCTGAAAGGAAAATCGCACCTCCAAAAAATAGCACCGGAATTCAACCGTTCCGCCGCAGGCCCCAACTATTTCTTTATGTTAACAGATTTAGATTCTCCCCAAGATTGTCCTGCGAACCTGATTCAATCTTGGGTGAGAAGCCCACTACATCCTAGATTTTTCCTGCGCGTTGCAGTGATGGAAGTAGAATCTTGGGTGATGGCAGACCGGATAGCTATCGCGGCATTCCTAGAAATACCACTCGCTCAGGTTCCCTCTCGGACAGACGAAATCCTTCATCCCAAGGAATTTCTCGTGTCATTTGCCAGGAAGAGTCCCTCCGCCAAATTACGAAAAGAGCTCGTTCCGGGAAGAGGCAGACGCAGCTTAAACATAGGGCCGGGATATAACAGGTGCCTGAGCGATTTTGTCAGCGACGCTTGGGATTTAGCACGCGCCGCCGCTGTCTCACCAAGCCTGAAAAGAACAGTAGACCGGCTCCACAGCGCACAACCGGCGCAAGCAACACAAAGCAACGTAGACGTTCCCTCATGAAAACCCTAATGCTTTTGGCGATTTTCTCACTTTTTTGGATTTCTGCCTCGTTCCCAGATGAAATTTATGATGCCGAAACGCCGCGGCCCACAGCGGAAAACCACAGCTATGACTTCACCTTTGTCCGTCTCAAATATGATGGCGGTTTTTGGCGGCGCAGTGGTTGGCGGGTGGATTGGCCCGCGTCCGACAGGAATTTTATCTGGCAACTCCGAAAACAGACGCACATCAATGCCAACCCGCGCGAAAAGATTCTTGAGGTAGGTTCGGAGGCACTGTTCCTCTATCCGTTCGCGTATATGTTGGAAGTGGGAAGTCTTCGGTTGAGCGATGCGGATGCAGCCAACCTACGAGAATATCTCCTACGCGGCGGCTTCCTCTTCATTGACGATTTTCACGGCACAAACGAGTGGAAAACTTTTTACCAGCAACTGAAGAAAATCTTCCCGAAGCGCGAACCGGAAGACATCCCCATCTCGCATCCGCTTTTCCGATGCTTCTTTCGCATTGACGCACTGATGCAGATTCCCTCGCCGAACGCGCTCCGCAGAGGCAGAACACACGAAAGCAATGGATACAACGTTCGTTGCCGCGGTGTTTTTGACGACAAGAACCGGCTCATGATGATGATTAACTTCAACACAGACATCGGGGACGCGTGGGAACATGCGGCGGAACCCTCCTATCCGCGCAAATATTCGGATATGGCGTTGAAAATGGGGATTAACGCCGTTGTCTATTCGCTCACGCATTAGCACTTTGCGAAATCCTTAAACCTTTTGTGTCAAACGCAGGTCTAAATAAAATGAGGGGGTTTCATAAATCGCTCAACGTCGCGGGGGACAGGCCCCCGCGCTACAGTAACGGGAGGGTTTCTGAGTCGAAAAACGGCCCCCTTCCGCGTAGGGCGAGGGCCTGTCCCTCGCTATGCGTTTTGCTGCCAGACCGCATCACCCCTGTAGGTCAGGATCGCCTGATCCTGACCTGTTCGGGATCAGGCGATCCCGAACTACAGCAGTGGGCCCGATGCCTTTCGGCATTCGCCCGCCCCCAAGGGGGATAGATTTATGAAACACCTTCACATAAATCCTAACACTTAAAACGGAGGAAAGAACAATGCTTACTCGCAAACAGAAGTTAGATTTTTATGAAAACGGCTATATCACCATCCCCGGCGTTGTGCCCAAGTTAATGGTGGATGCCGCCCGGCAAGCGATTAACCACTCTATCGGGGCTGTCGGGATGGACCAGGGAGATCTGGAACGCTTCCGCGCGCAGTCATATTGCAGCGAGATTCGGAACGCGCCACAGCTCGTCGCTCTCTACGCGAAAACGCCTGTCCGTGAAATCGCAGAATCGTTGATGGGCGAAGGGAACGTCAACGTCCCCGGTTCGGCGCAGATTGCGCTGCGGTTTCCGGGGCCATTGCACACCGATCCGAATGAACCGCGCGGCCATCTTGATGGATTAGGCAGCGGCACGAACGGCATGGAGAAAGGGGTTTATCGGCGCGGGTTTACTGCACTCGCTGTCGTCTATCTAGCAGATGTGCCTGAGCCGTATAGCGGCAACTTCACCGTGTGGCCGAAATCGCACAGCTTCTTCGCCGATTATTTCAAGAAGGAGGGACATGAACTGTTAGCGAACGGAATGCCGCGGACTGAACTTCCGGAAGGACCCAAGCAGATAGTTGGCAAGGCAGGCGATGTCGTGTTGACGCACCATCAGATAGTCCACACGGCGGCACCGAATGCAGCGGCGGACATCCGATACGCGGCCATCTTCCGACTCCGTCACGTCGACTGCGAGAAAAACGGCTACGATGGCTATACTGACATCTGGCGCGAATGGCCGGGGATTCAAGAAGTGGTAGCGAGTGCATAGCAGACGGTAGGCGCGCTTTCAAAGCGCGCCTACAAACAAAACACATCAAGACCAGGAGGTCTCTCCTACCCGAAGAATCAAGACTGGTAGGCGGGACATCCTTGTCCCGATACGAAACACCAACAAAACACATCGAGACCAGGAGGTCTCTCCTACCGGGAAGACATTGATATATGAAACCCCTCACTTCACCACCAACATCTTCCGCGTCGCTGTGAAATTGCCTGCAGTGAACGTGTAGAAATACACCCCACTTGCCACAGCCTCTCCCGCAGCGTTTCTGCCATCCCAATACGCCGCACGGCCGCGGATATGATAGATGCCCGCCGGCTGATAGCCGAAATCTAACCTCCGAACCAACTGCCCATCGGCCGCATAGATAGAGACGCTGACTTCAGCAGGCACGGACAATTGATACGGTATCCACGTCTCCGGGTTAAACGGATTCGGATAATTCGGCAAAAGTGCTGTATCCTTCGGCGTTAACACCGCCAAAAGGTAGTGGAGGAAGAGGACACCGCGCTGATATTTCGCATCGGTGCCGTTCGGTTGCATCGCCTGCGCCTGCGCAAGCCACTGTTGCACCATGGCCGCGGTCGGCGCGTGAGACAGCTGCACCTCCACAGCCGGTGCCCCTGCTGCGCCACCCGCTAGCGCGCCAGCCACCAAAACCAGATCCGCGATGTTGACAAAGCCATCACCGTTGAGATCTGCAGGATTCCCTGCATCCCGTTCCCCAAAACGGGCGGCGATAAACGTCAAATCCAGAATGTTCACGAGGCCATCGCCGTTGGCATCTTGCGAACCGACAACGATGTTCAACTCCGGCGGCATCACATGGAGTGTATCACCAAAACGCGTCCCTGCCTGAAAGTTCTCCAGCGTCACCCGGCTGTTCCCTTTCCCGATGACAGTGAAATTCACCGAGAGCAAGGTGCCGTGTGGAAACCCCTTGTCTCTGGAGAGTTGGACAGACTTTAACCCGATAATCTTACCGGTGCGATTCTCGATGGTGCCCTCGTCAAAGAAGGTCGCGCCATCGTTCTGCTTCAGAAAATCGCCTTCGCTGACCTGGGTGGCTTCTAACACAGCGGGATTGAACGTCAAATCCGCTTGCCACCCCTTCAAATCGGTGACGTTTGCTGTATTCAACGAGAGCGTGAACGTATCTCCCACCTCAAACTCCGTTGCATCGGTGGAAAAGGAGAAGTTGAGACTCGGACGGAACAGGGTGTATATCGCGTCAGGGGCAAACCCAAAGAAGCCGCTAAACCCACCATGCCCACGGTTGTCAACGGCGACTAGCAAGGCGTTTTTCCCTTGCTTCAACGTGACAGGGAAGAAATCTTGGTAATCGCCAGCCCCACGGTGAACGAGTGCCTGGTGAACCAATTCACCGTTGAGCCAGACTTTGACAGCATCATCGCTTCCCACGAACATCGTCGTCTGCTGTTCCTTCGGCGTATCTAAGAGGATAGAACCGTAGACGATATGGTCGTAGATTTCCTCACGTCTTCCCCATCCGAGGGATGCAGTCATGTCATTGATATTGTCCCAACCGGTGGAGGAGAGTCTGTGGGCTCTCCATTTGCTCTCTCCGACGGCTTTGCCTTCCATTGCACCGGTAGTAGCCACCCTCAGTTCTGTTACGTCACCGCCACTGGCTCGTGCGAGAAAATCGGTGCGGCTATCCAGTCGTGTTCCGGGAACGAGCACCCATAACCACGGCCCCGTGATTTTCGGGCCGCCTGATCGGTATCCAGGGTTTTCGGTGAGAATCACGTTCGTCTTCTCGCGTAACCCTTGCAAGGCAGAGAAGTCGGCTATCTTGTTGTTACGGAGGTTCAAATATTCCAAGTTGCGTAATTCAGCGAGTGGGGACACGTCCACTATTACGTTTGCTTGCAGCTCTAAACCCCTTAGATTGACGAGACGGGCGAGCGGGGATACATCAGCAATTTTGTGTCCATAAAGTTTCAAGGTTCTTACACTTGTTAAGCCACTCAACGGGGAAAGGTCTGATACCGAGCCTGAACCGATGTGAACAAAATCTAGGATCTTTAATCCAGCCAGCGGCGAGAGGTCTGATACGGGGCCTCCATGCATCACAATCGATCTCAGTTTTCGCAATTTCGCCAGAGGTTTCAGGTCTGAGATACGCGTGTCGAAAGCTTCCAGTCTGCTTAGGCTGAGCATCCCGGAAATCGGCGAAATGTCGGAAACGGGATTCCCATTAATCCCTAACCCATCTAATTTCACTAAGCCGGAGAGTGGGGATAAGTCGGTTATCCGATTCTCCTCCAATCCTAACCACCCCACGTTGATTAACTTTGCCAACGGGGACACGTCGGTTATCAGATTATCTCGCAACTTGATATTCCCCAGACGCGTGAGGTTTCGGAGCGGCGAGATGTCCGTTATCAGATTGTGACGCAACTCCAGCAGCCCCAGATTCGTGGCGAATTCTAATCCTGTCAAATCACGAATGCCTTTGGAATCGGCGTGCAATTCCCTTAATCGCAGCATATCCTCCTGCGTGAGTTGGACATTTTGCGGTTTGCCGAGAGTCTTGTGAATCACTGCACGTAACTGCAGGTCTGGGATATGAACCCCTGAAACCGTCGGTGTTCCATCGTCAACAGGAATGACGACAGGGTCCTCGGACAACAGTGCGGCAACGAGGGTGCTGAATTGCGATGTCCAAGTATCTCGTTGCACGCGCCCGGTTTCCAACAGGAGTGATTCCAATCCGAGGGTTTGCAATTTCCCCTCCCGAATCTCTCGTTGGAAAATAGGCGTTGCGTAACCGACAGCGGCGGCAGCGTGCGCCGCATCTAGCGGCTCTTCAAACCGCTGATGGAACCGTTCTACCGGCTCAATGCCGCCGAAGATACCGCCAGCCGCTTCCAATGCCGTTTGGAACCGTTGCATATCCTCCGCCACAAGTCCGTCCATAACTGCTTGTTCAACATAGAGCCTGAGTGCTTGTTCGATATCATAAGGCGGATTCACTTGTTGCTGCTGTTGCTCAATCACTGCCCGAACGCCGTCCTTAAACGCCTTCATTCCTTCGGTGTGGCACCCGATACAGGACAACCCGTTGTGAACCACCGGATCTCGGGCCGCCGGGTTCGAGACAATGTCCACTGGTGCTTCATCCAGCCGCGTGCCTGCCGCCGTGACAAGGAAATAAGCCTGTAAGCCGTTCGGCAAATTGAAGATAATCTCGCCGCCATCATGATTGAACGAAAGTGGGTGCGTGAAGACGTTCTGATTGCCGACATTCCCTGCAAAGTCGTAGGATTTCCAATACGCGCCATACTGCGAGCGGTGTCGTTCCACGACGCGGTTATTCTGCGAGACGCGGGATTCATTGAACCCGGCGCGCCAGACGCGCACACCGGGAGCATCCTGGAGATTGCGTGCCACGTTCACCCCCAAGCGCGTTTCCAACTCGCGGGCTGTCTCGGGCAAATCGAGGATGTCGTGATAAAGCGGCGGCAAGGAAGCAGTCGCCAGGAACCAGTCCACCTGCACAAACGGCACCGCGCAGTCCATCTCTTGCTGCAGCGTTTCATAAACCGTTGGATTAGCGTAATCAAACGCGTAGGGATAGACATCCTCTATCTGTGTCCATGCCTCGGTGAGATCCCATTCGTAAGCGCGCAAATCAATGTAGAAAAGCGTTTCGGCTGCGTCAATGGGCTCCGGCTTAAGAATCTCGGCTCCCCATGAGAGGCTGTTAATCAGTTTAGAAAGCGCGCGACGATAGGCATCAAGTATCTCGTCGGTTTCACCGGCGTTGTAGAGATGCGTCATTGTGAAATAGCGCGCGAAGGGCCGGTTAAACGGCGTGAGCTCCTTCACATGCCGTTCAATAGCGGTGAGCATTGCATCCGGCGTGATGAGGTCGCGTTGCGGGGGGGAGCCTACCCAATTGGGTGCCCCCACTTCAATCCAGCGGCGCACGATACTGAGTTCCACATCGGTGAGCGGCGGCTTGTTTAACGGCATTCTGGTCCCGCCGGCGTTGTCGCTGAGGAGCCGCTTGTAAAACTCCGATGCATCCGCATCGCCGGGGACGACTGTCCCAGAAGCCATCAAGATGTCATGAGGGTCCACAGTCAGCACGTCCGCATGGACGCGATTTGCGCCGTGGCAGTCAATACAGTGTTGCTCAAAGATGGCGCGCGTATGAAGTGCCAGCGGCTGTTGCGCGTTCGCACTAACGCAGACAACGGCTAGCACGCTGACGGTTAAAACAGTTAACGTAAGATATTTGAAGTTTTTCATTGAAAAGTTCCTTTTATCTCAAAGCGGTTGGGCTCGGGCTGCGCCGCAGAAAACCCAACCTTGGTGTTCATAATTATTTGAGGATGTTTCGTAAATCCGTGTCGGAGATCTCTTCCAGCCTCGATGCAAGCAATGTCCCTGTAGGAGAGACCTCCTGGTCTCGCTCTTAGGTCCGTAGGACCTTAATGTCTATAGCACGCGCAGACGCGAAGAATGCTAAGGTCCTTTAGGTCCTTAATAGTTTTTGCCAGGGCCGCGCGTGTTTTATTAAGCTCTGTAGGTCAGGATCGCCTGATCCTGACCTGTTTGTGATCAGGCGATCACAAACTACAGAGGGGAAACACACCTCTTGACGATGGAGATCGCGGGGGACAGGCCCCCGCGCTACGGGCGGAGAAAGCCCTAGAGAAAATCGAGACCCGAGGTCTCTCTTACCGGGAAGACATCAAGACCCGGCGGGCTTTCCTACCCCAGGAGGACTCCCCTACCGAACGCATCGAAATATGAAACCCACTCAATTATTTGCTTATCAGCATCTTCCGCGTCGCCGTGAAATCGCCCGTGGTGAGCGTATAGAAATAGATGCCGCTCGCAACCGGTTCACCGAGTTCGTTTCTCCCATCCCAGTACGCCGCACGATGCCGCGCTTCATACCGCCCGAGGGCTCGATGCCCTAACGTTAACGTCCGAACTAAAGTGCCATCAACAGCATAGAGCCGCACCGTCACCTGCGCCGGTTCAGAAAGATGATACGGTATCCACGTCTCCGGATTAAACGGATTCGGGTAGTTCGGTAGCAAGGCTGTCTGTGCCGGACGCAGCCGGGAGAGAAGCCGTTGGAGGTTAACGATGCCTTTGTAGAACGCAGCTGTCCCGTCGTGGACTGCCTGCGCTTGTGCAATCCATATCTCAAGCGCGGCTGGCGTAATAGCCGAGGGTGCGGCGGCTCCCGCTAATTCGTCAATACTTTCTGCGACAAGCCCCAGGTCCAACTCACTCACTTTTCCATCGCCGTTGATATCCGTGCGCGGGTTAACGAGTTTTTTGGTGCCTAATTCGCGTGCCACGAGAATCAGATCGAGAATGCTCACCTGTCCATCTGAATTCACATCTGCCACAAGTGGCGGGTCGCGCACAATAATAGGGCGGCTTTGCGGTGGGAGCACCGTCCAATCCGTGCCGCCTTCAAATCCAAAAAAGCCGCTCCACCAACCCCTGTCCTCGTAAACCGCAACCAATAAAACGTTTGTCCCCTGACGCAGCGTAACGGCGACATCCTCCTGATACCCTTCCGATATCCTATCTACAGGATTGTTGTGAACCAATCGTCCGTTGAGCCATACCTTGACTGCCCCATCGCTTCCCACAAACAGCCGTGTCTGCTGCGTGCGCGGTGCATCCAAGGTTAACGAACCGTAAGCCACGTGAAAATCGACGTTGTCTCTTCCGAGCCCGGCGGCGTTCACTACGTCATTGATGTTATTGCCGCCTCTGGCAGCCAGTCTCCCGGCTGTCCAGACTTTCTCCCCTACAGGCTCTCCCGCTATCGCTCCTTCATCTGCAATTTGCGGCTCGGTTACCGCGCCGTCGCTCATTTGAGAGAGAAAATCGATGTCGGAAGAAGCGGCAGCTGGTGCTAACATCCTCCCCGTCGGAGCGATAATCCACAGCCACGGCCCTGCGATGTGCTTCGGCGTGGCGCGCGTGGCACCGGGGTTGTCGTGCCGAATGATAGCGACGCGCCGCGAAAACGCAGACAACGGCGAAAAATCCGATATCGCGTTGTCCTCCAAGTTGATAGATTGCACATTGGGTAAGGCTGCGAGCGGCGTGACATCCGATACCTCGTTGTGCTTCAGACTCAGGTGCGTCAATCCTGTTAAACTCGCCAACGGCGAAATATCCCTGATGTCGTTGTCAACAAGATAAAGTTCTCTTAATCCGGTAAGTCCTTCCAAGGGCCCGAGGTCAGATATGTTTGCACCACAGATATCTAACTCTCTTAGCCGTGGCAAGTCGGCAAAACCGGTGAGGCTGTAAATCGGCGTGCCCCACGAGCGAAAACGTTCCAAGCGTTCCAAACCCGCCAATGGTGCCGAGTCGAATCCCACGTTGTCGCTTATCCACAAGCCTATCAGATTTTTGAGATTCGCGAGGGGTGTGATGTCCGATATCACGTTATTGCTGAGCTCAAGCCTTCCCAAGTTGGTTAAATTCGCGAGGGGTGTGATGTCGGCTATCAAATTCCCTTCCAGTCCTAGGTGCCACAATCCGGTTAAACTGGCGAGTGGCGTGATGTCGGATAGCGCGTTGCGCCGCAAACCTAAATGTCCCAATCCGGTTAATTCAGCGAGCGGCGTGATGTCCGATATGGTATTGTCACTAAGCCCCAGTTCTACCAAGCCACTCAACCCGGCGAGCGGCGAGACATCCACTATCGCGCATTCGTCCAGCCATAACTCGCGCAGGTGGTTCATTCCCGAAATCGGAGTCAAATCGGACACTGGATTGCCGCTGAGGCCGACTCCATCTAACTTGCCGATGCTGGCGATGGGTGTTAAGTCGGTAATCGCGTTCCACTCGAGCCCGAGCCACTCAACGTTGACAAGTTGTGCGAGCGGTGTGATGTCGGATATCTCGTTGTCGTTCAGCTTGATATTATCCAGCGCGAAGAGCCCTGCCAGCGGCCCGAGGTCGGATATTGCGTTGCGGCGTAGCTCCAGCCGTTCCAGATTGACAGCGAATTCCAAACCAGTCAAGTCGCGAATCTTCCTGCCATCGGCATCAAGCCGGTGTAGTCTCGCCATGTCCTCGCGTGTGATTTGCTCGCCTTTCTCCTTGTCGAGGTGTGCTGCAATAGCGGCGCGGAGGTTCGCGTCGGGGATGTTCACCACTTGCGATTCTGCGTGCGGCGGCATCCAAAGCACCATCGCGCATCCAATGAGTGTAGAAGCGAATATACGGAAAGTTTTCAGTAGTTTCATTCAGTTTTATCTCCGCTTGTGTTAAGAAATGCCCACTGTTTTGTCCCTGCACGTTGAGGGACAAGTTTCCCTCGTCCTACGGGTGTGAGTGTTCAGTGGGAAAAAGATTCAATCTGATGTTCATTTTACGCAATTTATGTGTAAATGTCAAGTTTTTTAAAGAACACCGCCGTTTTCCCGTAGCGCGTGGGCCCTCGGATGCCATACGCGCATCCGAGCGGGTTTCCCTCGCGATCGGGGCACGGCGAGGGACAGGCCCTCGCCCTACGGTAAAGGGAGCCGTTTTGGATACCGTAGCGCGGGGGCCTGTCCCCCGCGAACGTCCGGTAGACCGCAGCATGGCGAGGGACAGGCCCTCGCCCTACGGTAAGCGAGGCCGTTCTGGATACCGTAGCGCGGGGGCCTGTCCCCCGCGATCGTTGCATGGCGAGGGACAGGCCCTCGCCCTACGGTAAAGGGGCGGCGTTTTTTCTTGCAATTTATCTTCATTTACGTTAAAATACTCATAACCCAATCAAAATACGGAGGAAAAACAATGCTCAACATCAAACCCACACACAAACCCATAAAAAACTACTACGCTGAACTTGGACGCTATGCAAAACTCGGCGCGCAACATGAAGGTGCCGTCCGCGTCGCCTTCCAAAACCTGTTGCAACATTACGCAACACTGCGCAATCTCACGCTGATATGCGAAAAAACCCGCACCACACCCAACGGCAACCACATCCGCATCGATGGCGAAATCGTCACCGACTTCGGACTCATCTTCGGCCACTGGGAGGCGAAAGATCTCCTCGATAACCTCCCCACCGAAGCGCAACAGAAATTTGCCACCGGCTACCCCGCCAAAAACATCATCTTCCAAACGCCGCACCGCGCCATACTCTACCAAAACGGCGCGCTTATCTTGGATGTAGACATCACCGAGCCGCGCAATCTCATCCAACTCCTTGAAACCTTCTTCGCCTACACGGAGGAAAATCTCGCCGAATGGGATGCCGCTGTCAACACATTCCAAGATACCATCCCCCAACTCGGCGCGAAATTGGAGGCACTCATCCAAACCGAACGCCAGAATACCCCCGAATTCCGCGAGGCGTTCGCGAATTTCCATCAGCAGTGCCGAGACGCGATCAACCCCAACCTCGCCGAGGCGGAAGTTGAACGGATGCTCGCGCAACATCTCATGACTGAGCGCATCTTCCGCACCGTCTTCAACAATCCCGATTTCACTCACCGCAATATCATCGCCCGCGAAATCGAGAAAGTTGTGCGCGTGCTAACCCAACATGCGTTTGACAGGCATCAGTTCCTCCAAAGTCTCAATCCGTTTTACACCGCGGTTGAACGAACGGCGGCGAACCTCACCGATTTCTCGCAGAAGCAAGATTTCCTCAACACCCTTTACCAACGCTTCTTCCAAGACTTTTCTGTCAAGGATGCCGATAGACACGGCGTTGTCTACACCCCGCAACCTATCGTCGATTTCATGGTGAATAGCGTCCAACATCTCCTGAAAACCCACTTCGGCAAATCGCTGTCCGATGCAGGGGTTCATATCATCGATCCCTTCGTCGGCACCGGCAATTTCATCGTGCGGCTGATGCAGGACATCCCCGGCATCGCGCTGGACAAAAAATATAAAGGTGAGCTCCACTGCAACGAGGTGATGCTTTTGCCTTACTACATCGCCACGATGAACATCGAACACGCCTATTATGAAAAAATGGGGCGATACGAACCTTTCAAGCACATCTGTTTCGTTGACACGTTCGATACCTTTGGGCTCATGGACGCGCCAAACCAGACCGGGGAATTCGCCTATTTTACGCCGGAGAATACGATGCGCGTTCGAGAGCAGAAGGAAACACCGATGTTCGTCGTCATCGGCAATCCGCCCTATAACGCGAGTCAGTCAAACGAGAATGATAACAACAAGAACAGACCGCATGAGGCTGTCGACAACCGTGTGCGCGCCACTTACGTCGCCGCCTCCACGGCGCAGCTGAACAATAAGGTCTACGATCCTTATGTGAAATCCCTCCGGTGGGCATCGGATAAAATCGGGCCAGAAGGCATGATCGCTTTCGTCACGAACAACGGTTTTATTGATGGCAGGATGTTTGATGGACTGCGGCAATGTCTCGCCGAGGAATTTGACGTGCTCCACATTCTGGACCTCGGTGGCAACATGCGCAAGGGACAACCCGGCAACGCCAATGTGTTCGGCATTACCGTCGGGGTGAGCATTAATCTCTTGGTGAAGACAAAGGGCCCTCGGCAAGGGCCTGCGCGCATTCTCTATAGCGATGCGGCGGCGGCACTCCCGAAAGAACGCACCTTCCAATTTTTGGCAGAGAACGCACACGTCGGTAATCTGAAATGGCGCGAGATTCAACCGAACGCGCGCCACATGTGGCTCACTGACGGATTTGCAGCCGATTTTAACACGTTCATCCCGATGGGCAGCAAAGCCGCAAAATCGGCGAAAGGCGCAGTAGAAGGCACACTCTTTAAAACTTTCAGTCTCGGTGTTTCCACGAGCCGCGATGCATGGGTTTACAATTTCAGTCAGGAAAAGTTGACAGAAAACATGACGCGGATGATGGACAACTACAATAGTGAAGTAGCCCGATGGGAGAGACGGCACAACCGAGGCATCAACGTCAAGGATTTCGTGGATACCGACAAAACGAAGGTGAAGTGGAGCCGAAGTCTCATGTCCCAGTTGAGGCAGGGCAAACTCGCTGCGTTTTCGCCGGAAAAAGTCCGCACGTCACTTTACCGGCCGTTTACGAAATCGTGTCTCTACTTCGATCGGACGATGAACGAGTGCGTCTATGTAATGCCATCCATCTTCCCGACACCGGAAACCGAACAGGAAAATCGCGTGTTATGTGTCAATCTGACACAGGAAAGACCTTTTACTTGTCTGATGGCCAACTGCATTCCGTCAAGTATTATGGCAGGTGGATTCGGTTCTCCGACGCAGTGCTTCCCCTTCTACACCTACGACGAGGATGGCACCAACCGCCGAGAAAACATCACCGACTGGGCATTATCCCACTTCCGCACGCATTACGCCGACGAAACCATCACCAAATGGGACATTTTCCACTACAATTACGCGCTCCTGCATCATCCAGAATACCGCGAGACGTATCAAGTCAACCTCAAGCACGACTTGCCGCATCTCCCCTTCGCCCCGGATTTCTGGGGGTTTGTGAACATCGGGCGCGCTTTGGCGGACATGCATGTCAATTATGAAACCCTTGACGTGATGCCAAACCTCATTGAAACCCCGCCGCTCAATTGGCGCGTGGAGAAGATGGAATTATCCAAAGACAAGACGGAACTCCGCTATAATGAATCCTTGACGGTGGTGGATATCCCTCCCGAAGTGTTGAGTATCGTTTAGGCACGCGTTCTGCGTTAGAGTGGCTCATCGATCGGTATCGCGTCAAACCCGATCCGAATGGGAGTGGTCTTGTCTCGGATCCGAATGGTGAAGATGGGCAATATATCGTTCGGTTGGTCGGGCAAGTGATGCATGTGAGTGAAGAGACGGTGCGGTTGGTTGGGGAGTTGCCGCGCCTCACGTAGGGCGAGGGCCTGTCCCTCGCCATGCTTCCAGAAGGCATCGGGCCCATCTCTGTAGTTCGGGAGCGCCTGCTCCCGAACGGGTCAGGATCAGGCACTCCTGACCTACAGGGGTGAGGCGGTCTGACTCTCCTACGGCGCGCGATCGGCCGTTCGCGGGGGAATCGAGACCGGGAGGTCTCTCCTACGGGACGCTCGCGGGGGCCTGTCCCCCGCGCTACGGGAACCGGACGGTGTTTCATAACTCTGTAGTTCGGGAGCGCCTGCTCCCGAACGGGTCAGAATCAGGCGATCCTGAACTACAGAGGTGAGATTTGCATCTTATAGAAATTTTTCCAGATACACCGCATCATAGAAGCACCCATCAAGTTTGACATGTTTTTTGGCGATGCCGACTTTCTCAAAGCCGAGTTTGCCATAAAACCGGAGAGCCCGCGCATTATGTGCCAAAACCTGAATGGCGAGCTTCACGTAACCGTTATCCCGCGCAAATGCAAAAGAGGCTTCCGCGAGACGCTGCCCAATTTGATACCCGCGAAAATCAGCGCGAACCCACGTTCCCACCGTGCCAACGTGCCGCATCGAATCGGTATAGTCGGCTAACCCATCGGGCTCAATGACTTGGACACCGGCGATTTCCGCATCAACTTCGGCGACGAACATAGCACTCCGCGCCCCTAAACCGGAGATGAACGCGTGCTCCTCTGCCGCCGTAAACGGATTCGTTAGCGCAGTCCATCGTCCTTCCAGAATAACGGCGTTCATCACGGAGACAACCGCCTCTGCGTCGTCAGGGGTCGCTTTTCTGATTAAGGCATCCATCTCGTTTTTAGCCGTCCCCACGTTGTCGTGACTTTGCCGGCAGGTTTGACAGGCAGCTGGATGCCGTTTTTCATATCGCTTTGAATCTCGTCGGCAGAAAGCGCGATGCCCAGAATCTGAAGTTCATCAATAAAGCCATCAATACCGTTCCCGATGCGAAGCGGCGCGTCGTTGGTTTCAGGGTTCTTCGTAAAATCGCCTGAGCCCTCTTCCTTGCCATTAATATAGAGTTTCAACGCAGTTTTATCATAAGTTAGTGCAACGTGATGCCACTTTTCGTCAACGACATCGGTCGCGCTCTCCAATTCAACAGCATCCGTATTTCCGCCGCTGGCAAAAATACCGTAAACCTTGCCTCCCCACATTTTGACGGTGTAGTTGCGGGTAGCCCTGTCATTGCCGACTTGTTTGTAGGCGATGTTCTGTTCGCCGCCGCCCGTATCGCTGAGGAACTTAACCCACGCAGCGACGGTGAAGGTTTCTAGGTTCAATTTATCGGTATGTGCGACCTCCAGATAGGTGCCGGGCTTGAAACCGACTGCCTTTCCGATTTTGCCTTCATCCCATTCCAGTTTCCCACCGACGACTGTCGCGGTATGTCCATGTCCGGAACTATCCGCCGCTTCATCGCCTTGTCCCTCATCAAAGAACCAAATGCCGACGGCATCGGGGTGCTGCGCGTGCCCCAACGCGCATATCGCGAAGAGGGACAACATCATTATTAAACATAAATTAGACTTCACAAAAACCTCCTATAGCCATTCACGAATCCTGAAACTTCAGAAAACAATTAGGGCATTTTTCCCGCGTGTGATGACACGAGAACCGCTTTGGAAACGTTGGACGGGGGCCTGTCCCTGCGAGGTAGGAGAGACCTCCCGGTCGCGATGCGTTTGTTGGTGTTTTTATCGGGACAAGGATGTCCCGCCTACCGGAGGAGGCGAGACATCCCGCGTCTCGATTCCCCACTTCGTCAGGCACGCGAGGGACAGGCCCTCGCGCTACGGGCCAGGCGGACCGGTGCGGGCCGGTTTAGGAATACCCGCCGAAACCCAACAGCATCCGTTCCTCCAGGTCTGCCTCTTTGAGGAAGGCATGCGTTAAACCATCTGCCGGCTGTTCGCCACCGTGCGGCGATTTACGCAGCCACGTCGGCGTATAACTCAAAATTAACATTCGACGCTTGGCTTTCAACGTCGGCATCCCACGATGCCACAGGTTACCGTGAATCAAAACCGCGCCGCCTGCCTTGACTGAGACCTCCACCTCACCTTCGATCGGTTCGTAGGTATCGGGCACGACTCTATCAAGCCAATTGTGCGAACCGGGGACGACTGCCACCGTACCGGTGTCTGCGTTCAGTTCATCGAGGTAGATAAGGCAGTCAATGCAGTGCGGCTGCGAGAACCACGGGGGCAGCGGATTAGAAATCACCCGCAGGTGTTGATGCCACGGAGTCTGCTGCTGCCTATCCTCGCCGGGGTAAGTGATACGTGCGCTCAGCCCGCGTAAGCGCACCAGCGGTCCCATCATCGCCCGCGCAATGGACAACGTCGGCTGGAATTTCAACAATTCTAGAAACGCCGGATCTTTGTCCATTAAGTGGCGCGGAATGAACCCCCATCCCCGTTTGCTAGAGATGGCGTTATCCCGTTTCTCCCATTCGCGCGTCTCCAAACGTTCCAGCGCGTCGCGCAATTTTTGGAGTGCCTCGCCTTGGAAGAGCCTCTCGCGAATCAGATACCCCTTCTCGGCGAACGCCTGCAACTCTTCTGCCGTGGCATGCACCTCTATGTCCCAGTGCCGCCCCGTTTCGCCGCTCGGATTGTGAGAGTTCAGGACTTCATAATGAATTGTATGTGGATGCATCTTTTTCTCTATAGACATTAAGATCGCGAACGACCTTTACGTATTGTCCTATAGCGTCTGTAGGTCAAGATCGCCCGATTTTGACCCGTTCGGGAGCGGGCGCTCCCTAACTACAGAGTTAGGAAACACCGTCCGGTTACCGTAGCGCGGGGGACAGGCCCCGCGAGTTTTCGGTAGACCGAGGCATGGCGAGGGACAGGCCCTCGCCATACGATGAAAGGGGCCGTTCTACTGTGAAGAAACCGTCCGGTTACAGTTATGAAACACCGTCCCGATACCGTAGCGCGGGGGCCTGTCCCCCGCGAGTTTTCGGTAGACCGAGGCATGGCGAGGGACAGGCCCTCGCCATACGATGAAAGGGGCCGTTCTACTGTGAAGAAACCGTCCGGTTACCGTAGCGCGGGGGCCTGTCCCCCGCGAGCGTCCCGTAGGAGAGACCTCCCGGTCTCGATTCCCCGCGAACGTCCGATGACGCGCCGTAGGAGAGGCAGACCGCCTCACCTCTGTAGGTCAAGATCGCCCGATCTTGACTTGTTTGCGATCAGGCGATCGCAAACTCCAGAAGCGGATAACCACGGTCTTGGGATTTCTAACTCCGCCTATCCTCCGTTCAGCATCACGGCAAATAGTCACCCGGTATCCGCGACATCGGATAATTTGCATCGGCATCCCGATTCGCGACCGGCTCAGGAATCTCATCATTCCAATAGTCCGGGACGGTATTCGGGCGGCTGTGCCATGCGAGGATCAAGGTTCGGCGCACATCGGTATAGTTTTTGTAAGCGGAGTGCAAGATCCGCGCGTCCGCCAGCACGAGAGAACCCGCCTTCACACAGACATCGACCTGATCTGGATGATCACTGAACATCACGGGGTGGTTTTCTTCAATAAACCGTGCCCCCTGTTCATGCGCCGGCACCAAGATGTCGTGTAGCGCGATGCGCTTGCGATGCGTGCCAGGAATTACCTTAAGACAGCCGTTCTCCGGTGTCGTATCGGTAAGATAGTAGTTCAAAAAGATGGTCTGCGGCCAGGGGGCGCAACTGAGCGGGTCATTCCAACGCATCCAGTCTTGGTGCCAGTAGAGTGCCGGTGCGCCCGGGTCTTTCGTCAAGATGATAATCCCGCCTGCGGTTGTGAAATCCCCGAACCCGATTTGTTCCAGTGCATTGCGCGCTGGTTGCCATTCCAGCAATTTCTGGATGTGCGGATTATCCTCGCCGCGGACATTCACGTGCTGTCCCTGATAAATTACATCATCGGGTTGCACGTGTCCTGCGATGAGGCGTTCGGATTCGTCGCGGAGTTCCTGCAAGAATTCCTCGCTTAAAATATCGTCAATAACGCAATAGCCGTCGTGAAGCATTTGCTCCCGTTTCGCTAAGGCGATTTCAGGTGTCATTCGGCTTGCTCCTTTTCTATAACCTTTCAGGTCCTCGTGCAGTAGGACAGACCTCCCGGTCTCGATGCATGCGGTATCAAGACCTAAATATCCCTCCTACCGATAAATTTGTTTTATTTTATCATGATTAGCATAAGAAAGCAAGCGTTTTTTTAATTGTCTGGAGCAGGATTAGGAGCAGGATTTACAAGATTTACAAGATTAGGGGTCCGGGTCTCCAACCGATTTTTGTGCAATGGGAAACGTCCCTCCCAACGTAGGGCGAGGGCCTGTCCCTCGCCATGCTGCGAGCGTCACAAAAAACGTCCGCGGCCCCTGGGCATCGGACGTTTTTCGTATACGGAAGTAGGAAACCGTCCCCGTTAACCGTAGGGCAAGGGCCTGTCCCTCGCCATGCTGCGAGCGTCACAAAAAACGTCCGCGACCTCTGGGCCTCGGGCGTTTTTCGTGCAGGTCGGACGATCGCGGGGGACAGGCCCCCGCGCTACGGTGAAGGAAGGTTTTCGGCACGACACAGAATACCGCACCCTCGCGGGGGACAGGCCCCCGCGCTACGGTAACAGGCGGGTTTTCGGCGCAACACAGAGGCAGACACGCGCACTACAGAAAAAAATCACATCCACAAGATTATTCCTAATCCTGAAAATCTTGAACATCTTGAAAATCCTGCTCCTGGCTTGACATTTATTCCCCTTCCATGCTATACTTTCCAAAAGGAGGTATTGCATCATGGAAACCACTGGAAAAACCGTTAACATCCCGATATTGGAAATTTCAGCGCAGGAGCGCGACGAAGAAAAACTGACGCAGGAAAGCCTCGCAGCGGCGGCGCGGCTCTTACGCGAAACAGGGTTGGTTGTCATTGAAAACGTTCTGCCTCACGACTGGATTGCTGAACTGAACGTCGCGATGCAAACCGTGCTTGACAACGAAGGCAAATCACAGAACGGCGAGCACCCGATGCTCAAAATGCCGTTCATGGACGCGCGCATTATCGACAACCCGTTCGCCATGCCGATTCTGAAAGCGGCGATGGGTGAGAAAATTTTCGCCTATCTGCCATACGGATGCAACACTACCATCCCCGGCTGCGGCACGCAACACATCCATCGCGATTCAGGACAACTCTTCCCCGAACTGCCGTTCGCGCTGCCCGTTTCGACGATTGTCGTGAACATCCCGCTTGTCGATTTTACGGTGGAAAACGGCGCGACCGAGGTATGGCCCGGCACGCATCTCATCGTTGATGATACGGCAGTGCGCAACACCCCCTATCATGTCTGCACTGAGGAACGCGCGGCGACACTTCCCTCGTTTCAACTAGAGATGCCGGCTGGCTCGGTTGTGGTGCGAGATATGCGCTGCTGGCACCGCGCCATGCCGAATCGGACGCAGACTATCCGACACATGCTCGCGCTCGTCTATTTTCGCAGGTTTCACCACCTCCCTGATGCACCGAACATCTTCCACCCCCAGGTCTCGGCAGAGATGTGGGAAAACCTGTCCAAAGAAACGCAGGAGATGTATCGGTTTCAAGCGCGCGTTACGCACGGAGAAAAATGATGAAACGCACTCTGCTCATTCACCCCGATACGCCGGGACTCCAACGGGAGCACGGCTTCTCGAATATTAACGGTCCTTCACTCGTTCGCGTGCCAGATTGGGTGGAGAACCCGTTGGGTAAATACTATCTCTACTTCGCGCACCATCGTGGTGCATACATCCGCTTGGCTTATGCCGATGCAATTGAGGGCCCCTATACCGTATACAACCCCGGCGCGTTGCATCGGGACAATACCGTATTCCAAGGGCGGGACCACGTCGCGTCACCGGATGTTCACATTGACGAAGAAAATCGCCGATTCTTCATGTATTTCCACGGAACTTATGGCGGCGGACAGGCAAGCAGCTGGGCAACTTCTACCGATGGCGTGCATTACAGTGCAGCGGAGGCACTGGAGAAAGGAAACGGTGCCTATTTTCGCGTCTTTTGGTGGCACGGGCATCCGTATGCGACGCACCACGGCTGGCTGAGCCGGGCAAAAACATCGGAATGGACAGCGGCGTTTGAGCAGCGAGATACACCGCTCTTCCCGCGCAAATCGGCGGAAGACAACACCGGTTTCCCGCGCCACACGGCGAATCATCTGGTAGGCGATACGCTCACCGTCTATTATTCGCTCTACGGCGATAGTCCCGAACGCATCCGAAAAAGCACCGTGCAACTGACAGACGATTGGAATAACTGGCATCCATCGCCGCCGATTGAGGTGCTAGCACCGAAGCATGATTTTGAGGGAGTCGATTTGCCGATTCAGCCATCAACAGGTGGGTTGGACCGGGAGCGCGTGCATGAACTTCGCGACCCGGCCATTTATTGTGAAGGCGATGAAACGTGGCTGCTCTACTCGGTGGCAGGCGAACAAGGCATAGCGATAACGCAATTGTAGGCGCGCCCGGATGCCTTTCACGAACGTTTCTCGATGAGTCTACCGATGAAAAAGACTAAGATGCCTAGCGTTAAGAAGCCCATCTCAACGCCCATCGCTTTCGCCTCGCTGTAACCGAAAGGATTGGCACAGCCGAGATAGAGCCCCGCGCCTAAACACGCGATGCCCATCAGTTCTAGAGTTTTGCCGATGTAGTAATACACGCGTCCTCCGCGTAAGAAAATTATTAGTCCGAGGGACAGGCACTCGGCTTGCCCCGGCGATCGCGGGGGACAGGCCCCCGCGCTACGGTGAAAAAAAACGCCGCCTCACCGTAGGGCGAGGGCCTGTCCCTCGCCATGCACCGGTCTATCAAACGATCGCGGGGGACAGGCCCCCGCGCTACGGTATCGGGACATTTTCTTCACAGAACGCCCCCGCCTCACCGTAGGGCGAGGGCCTGTCCCTCGCCATGCTGCGGGCCACCGAAAACTCGCGGGGGACAGGCCCCCGCGCTACGGGCCAAGGGCGTTTTAATAAAGACTCTTGATGCGGCCCCACTGAATCAGTTTTTGTTGTGTATTCGGTTGAATCTCCGCCGTGAAAACCAGGTCTGGGAGCATGCTGTTATCCGACGTGTAACCTTCGGGTGCCCACGCGATTTTGTTTTGCAAGCGGCCGCCATCAACGTCGTTATAGGCGATACCAAAGCCGAGCGTATTGCCCTTCTCGGCGAGCGCGTCAAGCCGGAAACTCAACTCGCACGTCTTCCCATCGTTTCCCCACGCGACGCGCGTCAGGGGCGATTTCAGGGCGTTCGTCTCCCGTCCAATCGGGATTTCATAACGGTAGAGTTCGTCCTTGTATCCCGAATGATGCGGGTCCAAGTAGAGCACGAGATGGTCTTCACGAAGAAGCTTGGCTTCATGCGTCTCAAGGCTGTCGTCCGCTATTTCAATGGCGATGTAGAGGAATCCGCTCCGCCAAACCGCGGCGAACGTGCCGGTGAAATCATCGGATTCGGGCCACGGGTCGCCGGTTATCGCCTCTTGTGTCAGTTTACCTGGGTCCGCGTCCTCCCAAACCGGGTCATCGAGGTAACCGTCCACGATGGGCGCGACGGGGACGAGTTCAGCGTTGTATTGGAAATTGTGAAGTTTTGCACCGGTGATATGCCCTAACGCATAAGGCATCGTTATCATCAGAAATAGTGCTACCAGAATTGGCTGTTTTTTCGTGTGCATCATTTCCTCCTTGCCCAAGATTTCGCTTTTTCTATATTATACCCTAAAAGCGGTTCGTTTTTCAAGATAAAAATGCAATTATGGGGAGCCGACGTGCAAAATTGCAGCGGAATTCAAAGATTTTTTGAATTTCGGTTGCAATTTGTCAAAAAATCTGTTATACTTTTAAGCAGGTTTTACGAATCGCAATTTTGCGTGAGTTCAGATTTTAACAGAGAGGCATTTGGTTGTGAATAAAACGAAAAAGAATATGGTGTTTTGGTGGGTGGTTCTGGCAGGCGTTGCTAGCCTCGCCATTTTCCAGCTCATCAACAGCAAAGAACAGGTTTACACGCTGGAAACCTCTACTTTTCACGAATATATTGAGGAGAGTCCCACCTACTTCCTAGGGGGGCTGCTTCTGGATGAGGAATGGGTTGAAGGCACGTTTCACCCGGAATACATCGTTCAAATCAGGGGCGATCTCGAGGCACGCGAGAGGGAGCAGCAAAAAATCGCCGAAGCGGGCACACCCGCAAAGGATCGGAAATCCGAGCCCGACGAGGAACCGAAAGACGATTCCGACGAAAAACAGCAGGAACCCAACCTAACCGGCATCACTGACGACTGGAAGGGTGACTTCAAAGTCAGCCGCGACAAAAACGAGGACTATAGTCTCCAAGAGAAACTTGATGAAAATCAGATTCCGTATGACGTGAAGTCCGGCTCTAATTTCACTCAGTGGTTGTTCGTCTTCGGGACAACCGTGGTGCCGCTGCTCATTTTCTTAGGGCTGATGATCTTCTTGTCCCGGCAAATGCAAGGCAGTGGGAACCGCGCGCTCTCTTTCGGGAAAAGCCGCGCCCGGCTTCATTCAGACACACAGGAAAAGGTGACGTTTGAAGATGTCGCCGGGGTTGATGAGGCGAAAGAGGCCCTTGAGGAAGTTATCCAATTCCTCAAGGCACCCAAGAAGTTTGAGAGACTGGGCGGCAGAATCCCGAAAGGCGTGCTGCTCATGGGACCGCCCGGCACCGGGAAAACCGTCCTGGCCAAAGCCGTCGCGGGCGAAGCAGATGTCCCGTTCTACAGCATCAGCGGCTCTGATTTCGTCGAAATGTTCGTCGGTGTCGGCGCATCTCGCGTGCGCGACCTTTTTGAAACCGGCAGGAAAAACGCGCCTTGCATCATTTTCATTGACGAATTAGATGCCGTCGGACGGCACAGAGGCGCGGGCATCGGCGGCGGACACGACGAACGCGAGCAGACCTTAAATCAACTCCTCGTGGAGATGCAGGGGTTTGACGCATCCGAAGGTGTCATACTCATCGCCGCAACGAACCGCCCGGATGTCCTTGACCCGGCACTGCTACGCCCAGGCCGATTTGACCGGCAAATTGTCGTAGATCTGCCGGATGTCCGCGGTAGGGAGGCTATCCTCAAGATAAAAACACGCGAACCTTACAAAGTCTCCGATGATGTCAATCTTGAAATTTTGGCGAAGGCCACACCGGGCTTCTCCGGGGCAGACCTCGAGAACGTCACCAATGAAGCCGCACTGCTCGCCGCTCGACACGACAAAGAACAGATTGACATGGCATGCTTTGACGAAGCGAAGGACCGGGTGCTGATGGGGCCCGAACGCCGAAGCCTTGTCATTAGCGAGGAAGAAAGACGCATCACCGCTTATCACGAAGCGGGACACGCACTCATGTTGCACTTCGTCCCAGAAAGCGATCCGAACTACAAGTGCACTATTGTCCCACGCGGGCGCGCACTCGGCGTTACGGCGAAGTTACCGCTCGAAGAACGGCATAACATGAGCAAGAAGGGGCTCCTCGCGCACATTATCTTCGCGCTCGGCGGCCGCGTCGCTGAGGAGATAATTTTCGGCGAGCAGACGACTGGCGCGCAAAACGATTTCGAGCAGGCAACGCGCCTCGCACGCCGGATGGTTACGCAGTGGGGAATGAGTCACCTCGGCCCGCTTACGTTCGGTAGAAGAGACGAGCAAGTCTTCCTCGGAAAAGAACTCGCAGTCCATCAGGATTACAGCGAGGAAACCGCCATCAAGATCGACCAGGCGGTATACGACATCGTGATGGAATGCTATAAAAAGGCGCGCTCCATCTTGGAAACCAATCTGGACGGGTTAAAGCTGCTCGCCGACGCGCTGTTAGAGCGTGAAACACTCGTCACCGAGGAAATCGACGAAATCCTGGGACCGCGGCCGCAGCTCCCTGACAAACCGATAGATGTATGAATTGCCGCGGAAAAACGCTCACTTTTGGAGAATACACTCACGTGATGGGCATTCTGAACGTCACGCCGGATTCTTTCTCCGACGGTGGGCATTACCTTGACGCTGCCCGGGCCGTCGCGCATGCCAAAGCGATGGTAGAGGAAGGCGCAACGCTCATCGATATCGGCGGCGAGTCCTCGCGCCCGGGGGCGATGCCGGTGCCTGCAGAGGAAGAGTTGGAACGGGTTGTGCCGGTTATCCGCGCGCTTGCCGATGCCGTTGAGGTGCCACTCTCAGTTGATACCTACAAAGCGTGTGTCGCGCGGCACGCGCTTGAAGCAGGCGCGCACCTGGTTAATGACATCACGGCATTGCACGGTGACGCGGAGATGGCCTCTGTCATCGCCGAGATGGGTGCCGGTGTAGTCTTGATGCACATCCAGGGGACACCGCGCACCATGCAACTGGCACCGCATTACGAAGATGTCGTCGGCGATATTCGGCAATGGCTGCAGAAACGGGTTCAATTGGCAGAAGCGAGTGGCATTGCACCAGAATGCATCATTGTTGACCCGGGCATCGGATTTGGGAAGACCGCGGCGCATAATCTGGAAATCTTGAAACGGCTTGACGCATTCCGCGCCCTCGGCAAACCGATGCTCATCGGCACCTCACGGAAAGCCTTCATTGGGAATGTGTTGGCTCTTCCCGTAGAAGAGCGTGTTGAAGGCACCGTTGCGACGGTGTGCTGGGCCATCGCGCACGGCGCGGATATCGTGCGCGTTCACGATGTCAAAGCCACCGCACGCGCCGCGCGCATGACAGATGCACTCTATCGGTAATTTATGGAAAAAGATTTTGACGAAACGAGTGAAGATGAAGAAAGCCGATGCATCACCAAACAATTCACGGGACAGGGATTGACATCGTCGAGGTAGCGCGCATCCGAGATGCCGCCCACCGATGGGGCGACACGTTTGAAAGACGAGTCTTCACCGAACATGAACTCGCGTATTGTGGGAAACCACCCTCGCGATATTGGAGACTCGCCGCCCGATTCGCCGCCAAAGAGGCGACGCTGAAAGCACTCGGCACAGGCTTAACCACCGGTATGCGCTGGCGAGATGTAGAGATTCAGGCAGATACCGCCGGAAAACCGGAACTCGTCCTGCACGGCGAAGTTCAGCGGTATGCAGACGAACTCGGCATCGGCACCACGTTCGTCACGATGTCTCACACGCGGAAGTATGCAGTCGCACACGTGACATTTTGTTACGCATAAGCACTATTCCTTTAACTGAGGGTGTTTCATAACTCAAGAAACCGTCCGGTTACCGTAGCGCGGGGGCCCTACGTGAAGGGGCGGCGTTTTTTCACCGCAGCACGGGGCATGTCACCGCAACGTTGAGCGAGTTATGAAACACCCTCCTTTAACTAACCCGTGCAGTAGGAGAGCCTGCCTGGTCTCGATGCAAAAAAAGAGGAAAACACATTGAAATATCATCATTGGGTCAGCTACCTCATCTGCCTTCTATCCGTTTGGTGCGGGGTTGCCTCGGCTGCAAACACCACAGCGGCGGCAGACCGGTTTCTCAAACAATTGCTCAGTGCTGAGCACCACGGCATGGGCGGCAGTTTCGTCGGCGTGACCCGGGGCGCGAATGCCCTCGGCAGTAATCCTGCAGGCATTAGCGTTGCGGAGGGGAGTCGGTTTGCCATTCATGCGCGCCGTTTTCCGCGCACCATCGCGACAATCTCAAGGCGAGATGCGCTATCGGCTAACGTCTACAACGACGATAGGCAGTATGAACAGCGCGCCGGCGGCATTCAGACGTTGAACTGGGCATTTCCGATGGGAGCGGCTGGCACGCTCGGCTTGGGCTTCGCATTCGCGCAAGAGGGTGCGTTTCGCCGCGTCAATCATGAAGGAACGGCTCTCAACAGCTTTCCAGAAAACAACATCGCGCTCGGACTCAGTTACGGTATCCACCTCTTCGGCGGCACTGGGATAGGGTTTGATGCGAAGTGGCTGCGCTCCAAAGTCGCCGATGCCGCTGGCAATGAACACCTGGGGCACGGCTATGCCTATAACGTCGGCATTATCCAGCAGCTCGGCGATGCCATTCAGGTTGGGGTTGTGGTGCGGAATTTGAGCAACGGGTTGTCGTTTTCCGATACAACTATCCCGCGTGCAATGCAACGCGATGTCGTCGCCGGTATCGCCTATCGCCGTCAGATTTCAGATGTCGCTTTCCGCATTGGACTTGATGCGCATCCCCCGTTTCGCGACGGTATCCGAGCGAATCTCGGGGCTGAAGTGTGGTATCGCGAACGCATCGGTTGCAGCATCGGCTACCTGCGCGACACTGAGAAGCGTTATGCTTCCGTGCTCATCCTAGACACAGAGACTTTTGAAACAGAGGAGCGGCTCTGGAAAGCGGAAGGGGTGTGTTTCGGGCTCGGTGTGAGATTTGGCAGTCTAATAGTGAACGCCGCCTATACGCCACAATTCACCCCCATCGCGGCGGAGGACGAACGCGTCCATATTGCCCAAGGCGAAGCAAATTATACGTTCTCAATCGGGCAAGTTTTTTAATTTTGTTAATGATGAATGACGATTATAGAACGGTGGCAGGCATTGCCAACGCCAAACATAGCGTCAAAAAATCGCGATTCTTCGGTGAGGCGACAGCGGTAGATAGCACAGCAGCAGTGAAAATGTTTCTTGGCGAAGTGCGGGAACGGTATCGCAAGGCATCGCACTACTGCTACGCTTACAGCATCGGCAGTGGCGCGGAGAAGCGCGACTATGCCACCGATGCCGGTGAACCGACGCATTCAGCGGGGCCACCTATCCTTGCCGCGATTCAGGCGAACCAATTGTCTAATACGCTCTGTGTCGTTACGCGATATTACGGTGGTATCAACCTCGGCGTTGGCGGGTTAATTCGGGCTTACGGACGGTGCGCGCGGGAATGCCTCCAAAACGCCACTATTGAAACGCGTATCGCATATCAGGAGTTGCAGTTCAAGGTGTCTTATGCGCACATCGGCACTGTCGTGAACCGATGCAAACGCATAGGAGGCGAGGTTCTCAAGATTGACTATACCCCAAAGCCGCTCCTCACGTTGCGTATCCCGCGAAGCGCGGTGGGAACGTTGCAATCACAACTGCAAAGCATTGCAAACCGTGTGCAGTAGGAGGGACATCATCTCACGCGTCTCTGGCGATGCATCGTCTTTGCATTGCAAACCGTGTGCAGTAGGAGGGACATCCCTGTCCCGATACCTTGCAATCACAACTGCAAAGCATTGCAAACCCTGTCAGGCGGAAGTCCGCGTTGCAATAAAAACGCGTCGAACGAGGTTCTGCTTAGGCACCGGAATAATCTTCTCAATCCGATAACCGGCATCCGCCAGCGGTTGACGCATATCGCGAATATCAATCAACCCGATTTTGGGGGCGCAGTACCGCAGGTTCGCCAAAATCGCTGCATCCCGAAAGGTATCTTTGACAAGGGCAATGCCGTAGGGCAAATCTGTGGCAATGGCACTGAATTTACCACGAATCTCTCGCGCATCGCCTAAATGCACCGCTGCGTTGAGTCCAAAATGCGCCAGATTCTTAGTCGTCGCGCCTACCATCCGCGGGTTGATGTCGTAACCGAAGGTTTTGATGCCGAGATGCGCGGCGGAAATGACTATCGTGCCTGTGCCGCAACACGGCTCGAGTAACGTGAATTCGGCATCCGTTGTAGAGGGAGTGTCCGCAACTAAATTGACAAGGCCGCGCGCGAGCCGCGCTGGTAACGAACTAGAAGTCACATGCGGACGTTGGTTATGCGCCTGCCACGCGCCATCGGATTCGGAGAGGAGCCGCCCGAACCATAACCGCTCTTCGGTAACAACGGTAGGGAAGACAACTTTTGGCTGCGTCAGATTCGGTTTACCGCCGATGACACCGCCAATTTGTCTGCCGAGTTCCGTGGTGCTTACCTGAAGGTTCCGCGGCTTCTTCACAATAGATACCCGAAACGCATCGGCGTGTAAATCGGCAGCACGAATTTGCGCGCAAAGTTCCGCTACGCTTGTCGCCTCAAAAAGCACTTCGGTGCAACTCTTGAGATACGCGCCCCGGCGCGCGTCAACACACATTTCT
The DNA here is from genome assembly GCA_965242965.1 of Candidatus Poribacteria bacterium. GTDB lineage: Bacteria > Poribacteria > WGA-4E > WGA-4E > WGA-3G > AGPOR5. Next base: position 2,807,717 of record OZ251518.1, read on the forward strand.
GAAATGGCGATGCCGTGTGAATCGGGGGTGGATGCCGTTAAGGCAAAGCATTCAGCCGCCACTAATTCCGTGAGGAGGTTTGGCATCGCCATGAGATAAAGGTAACTTTGCATTCTTTTGTATCCCGCAATGCGCACGGCACCGGTTACTCGCGCCGATAGCGTTCACTTACCAGGCCGTCTAGACGTTTATACCGCGTCGTTGTAAAAATTGCAATTAACCAGCAGAAAGGAACTTTTCATGTCACAACTTGAGAAAATTCGGATTGGACACAGCCCCGATTCCGATGATGCATTCATGTTTTATGCCCTGGCCAAAGGGCTGATTCCGACTGAACCGTTTGAAATCGTCCACGTCATTGAAGACATTGAGACATTAAACCGGCGCGCACTTGTCGCTGAGTTGGAAGTCACCGCGATTTCCGTTCATGCTTACGCCTACGTCGCCAACGATTATATTTTCATGCCTTGCGGCGCGAGCATCGGCGATAGATACGGCCCCCTCGTCGTCTCCAAAGAACCGATGGCCAGCGTCGCCGGCAAGCGCGTCGCCATTCCCGGTGAAATGACAACCGCCTATTTGACGATGCGGCTCTACCAACCCAATTTTGAGGCGGTAACATGCCGTTTTGACGAGATTCTCGCGGCAGTCCAGCGCGGCGACGTTGATGCCGGGCTCATCATTCACGAAGGACAGCTCACCTACGAACGCGAGGGATTCCACAAAATCGTTGACTTAGGAGAGTGGTGGGACGACGAAACCGGTTTGCCGCTCCCTCTCGGCGCGAACGTCATCCGCCGGAACCTCGGCACCGAGAATATTCAGAAAATCACTGCGTTGCTTAAAGAGAGCATCCAGTATTCGCTAGAGCATCGGGAACGCGGGCTTGAATACGCAATGCTTTACGCCCGCGACATGGAGACATCCCTCGCCGACCGGTTTGTCGGCATGTATGTGAACCACTACACCCTCGATTACGGTGAAAAAGGAAAAGCAGGCGTGCGCGAACTGCTCATCCGAGGACACGAAGCAGGTATCATCCCGCACCGCGTGGATGCCGACTTTGTCACGTTGTGAGGAACCCCCATGGACACAAAACGCCGCAGACAATTCCAATTAGAAGACGCTAACGGTAAAAAACTGGCGACAGGCGTGCTCTATGAAGAAGGGAACGTGCAAATCCTGTGGCGCGCTGACATCGGCTGGACAGCGGAGCAATACTCCTCTGCAACTCCCCTTTTAAATTTGATGCCGGGGATTGCCGTGCTCCGTCTTTCCGATGCTGAAAATTAACTGAGGGTGTTTTATATTTCGATGCAATACCGTAGGAGAGACCTCCTGGTCTCGCTTGTCCCGTAGCGCGGGGGCCTGTCCCCCGCGAGCGTTGGATGACGCGAGCGATGGCGAGGGACAGGCCCTCGCCCTACAATCAAGTGCCGTTTTTTTCACCGTAGCGCGGGGGCCTGTCCCCCGCGAACTACGATGAAGGGGGTGATTTCTGCCGCCGCGGCCCCGGGAGGCGCGCCGCCCTATTGCATCGAGACCAGAGGTCTCTCCTACCGGAAGAAATCGAGACCAGGAGGTCTCTCCTACCGGTCCCCGTTTTTTCACCGTATCGCGGGGCCTGTCCCCGCGACGTTGAGCGAGTTATGAAACACCCTCACTATAATATCCGCCGACAGCTCCACCGATAGATGGGCAGATTTCTCCATCTGTCCATCTATCCATGCCTTCCCTTAACGCAACCGCTTGTCTGACAATTTGATAAGTTCGCCACTCTCCTGCGCGATATACAGATAGCCGAGCCCATCCAAGACAACCCCCTCCTGTTCATCGCCCGGTAAGAGATACCGGCTCAACACCGTTCCATCACGCTTAAGCTCCACCAAAAGGTTCGTCGTATCGCTAATCAACACCAAGCAATCTGCGCGCTCATCGTAGGCCAGCCCAGAGATGTCAATGAAGTCCATCCGATGGAAACCGACGATAGTCCCCGCTGCCCTTCGCGCCTGCGAAGAGCGCAGCGGCACAACCACTTCACACACAACCGATGGTTCACCGAGCGGTTTCAAACTAAACGACTGATTCCCTACCCAAAACGTGCCTCCCTCTGGATGCGATGCGTCCGGCACAAAAACAATCGCCTCGATGCCCATGCCTCCCTTTTTCAGCAGTTGCGTCCCCTCAAAATCCCGCGCAATCTTGAACTCTCGCCGAACCTCCAACACGCCCGGGTCAAACTCCAGAATCGCCTCCTCATCTTCAACAGCAACATAGAGCATACCTGTCGCCGGGTTCACCGTGATGCCCTCCAAATCCCGTCCATTCACCCGTTTCGATTGCACCAGCACGCCATCGGTTGGGTTTACCTCATAGATACTCCCCGAATCGTCGGCGACAAATAGGCTCCGGCGCATCGGATGATACGTGATCCCCGAAGGTTCAGCAATGTCCGCTTGGCTGATATTGCCCATCCAATGATAGGGCAGCGCGACGGGACGCGATGCCGCTGTCCGTTCCCTCACAGTCTGTTCTACCGTCACCAGAAAGTAGACGAGGGCGGCACTGAGCCCGATAATCAAAATAATCATGAATGCTCGCTTATAAGACATCGAAAAATCCTCCACCTTGCATCCGGCTGCTGTCTATGCATACTTTACCACATTTTTCTCGCAGTAGCAAGCAAAAAATTCTCAAAATCAGAGAGCTCATACCAACTGATAAATCACCGAAAAAAAACTCCTTGACAATTTTTTGACATTTTTATATAATAATCATAATGTCAGATATAGGGATTTTCGCCGCCCGTAGCGCGGGGGCCTGTCCCCCGCGTTGTCCATCGTCACGATGTGTGTTTCCCCGCTGTAGTTTGTGATCGCCTGATCACAAACAGGGCAGGATCCGGCGATCCTGCCCTACAGAGCAGAGCCTGGCGCGCGAACGATGGCGAGGGACAGGCCCTCGCCCTACGGTAACGCACGCCGTTTTTTCCGTAGGGCGAACGATGGCGAGGGACAGGCCCTCGCCCTACGGTGAGGGGGGGGATTTTCGCCGCCCGTAGCGCGGGGGCCTGTCCCCCGCGATCGTTGGATTCCGCGGGCACGCACGATGGCGAGGGAAACCCGCTCGCATGCGCGTGTGGCATCCGAGGGCCCACGCCCTACGATGAAATCGAGACCAGGAGGTCTCTCCTACAACGAAAATCGCAAAAAAAAATAGGCATGCCCTCGGGTTTTGCGAAGACCCGAGCGTCACAAGGTTCTAGGAACATTATTAACTCATAAAAAAAGAGACAACTCATGACAAACATGCCCCGGCTCGTCGTTGAAGTCTTTGAACACGTCAATTTTCACGGACGCAAAGTCACACTCACCGACTCCATCCCCAACACCGCTGAAATTGGCGCGCAAGACATCATTTCGTCAATCAAGATTTACAAAGGCCCTGGGTTCAACGCATCGCCGAACTACAAAGCCGTTTTTCACGAACACGAGAACTATCGTGGGCGGCGGCTCGTCCTCGCCCCCGGGTTCTACCCCAACATTCACGAGATACCGTACAACTTCGGGGATGCCATCACGGCGATAAGTTTCAGTCCCTCCGCGCATCCCACACCGCCGGAGTATGGCGCAATCCCCGTGATTATTGAAGTCTTCCGCGATGTCGATTTCAGTGGGCAGCGGAGCGTCATCATGCGCGATGTCAGCTCCATGTTTGACATCGGCATGAACGACACCATTACTTCGATTCGTATCCAGCGCGGACCCAGTTTCCCCTTTCGCGGGTGTCACGTCATCTTTTATGAACACGTCAATTTTGAAGGGAGGCGGCTGAATCTCAACCTCAGCACACAAGAATTCCAACTCGCTATCCGGAACCTCCGGTCGCTGCCACATTCACAATCCTTTTCCGACATCATTTCCTCCGTGAAGATTGTGCCGTCCGGTGCCTTCCGCGTCCTCATTGTCGTCGGCGATAACCAGACTGAGGAGCCCGCCGTGCTTGAATCGCTCACGACAGTGGAGGGACTAGAATTCCAATTTACCACCGTGCATATCAACGACAATCCAGACAACCATGGTGATGCCAACAACGCCGTGAAACTCTCCAGCGTCACGCTGGCAGAATACGATATTATCTGGTTTACTTGGTTCGCGACCGGGCACGATGGCGAATATTTTGTGGAAGATGCCGACGCGGCAATTCAAGACTTTGTCCGGAAAGGCGGCATCGTCTGGGCATCCGCCATGGATAACAATATCACACCACCTGATGGCGTGCATACCACCGAACCCAGTTGGCGCGGCGATTGGCTGCCTGTAGAGCGGCACCCCATCACCGTAGTCAACTCCTCCGATTGCAACGTCAGGATTACAGACGATGGGAGGAAAACCGGGCTGTTTACTTGGCCGCATAAAATTAATGTCGATACGCTCATTACCGATGATCATTGGGTAACAGACGACCCGAGTTACCGCAAATTGGCAGTCCGAGAGGACAACGGCGATGCCATCAGCGTGCAGCTGCAGTGGGGTGAAGGCTACTACGTCGCTTTCGCCGTGGACACGGGGGATGCCTTCCGCACGGCGATAGCCAAACCGCTTATTGAAAATACCCTCTGTTATTTAGCGAACCTCGCGTGGCAGGCTTCGCCGCGCCAGCCGCTCAAGGGACGATACCGGACGCAACAGAGTAGCATGTCCATGTTCCGCTAACCTTGAAACCGGTTACCGTAGCGCGGGGGCCTGTCCCCCGCGAATGTGAAGAAACCGTCCGGTTACCGTAGCGCGGGGGCCTGTCCCCCGCAAACTGCCAACAATCTTGAAACTCAACATCGTAGCGCGGGGGCCTGTCCCCCGCGAGCGTCCAATAACAAACGTCATGAGAGGAACACTCCAAAAATGCGTTTTATAGCCGTTTTCGTTTTCTTAATTGCTGTCGCCCTCGCCGTCGGATGGTTTACTTACCAAAACCTTGACAGCTTCGCACAGGGACAAGTCATGCGTATCTTTGGTGCCATCGCTGCTGTCCTCGTCGCTATCCTCGTCGCTTTCGCCGTGACCGTCATCCGCTATCGGATACCGAAAGCGGATATCGCCCTCGTGAGGACCGGTGGCGCGCGCGAGAAAATCCGCATCACCGGCGGCCTCTGGGTAAACACCATCATTCACGAAATCAAGGAAATCTCCCTCAATACCATAAGAATTGAGGTAATCCGAGAAGGACCGGAGGCATTGATTACCTACGATTTCAACCGTGGTGATGTTGAGGTAGTCTTCTACCTGAAGGTGGAGCCGGTAGAGAATGCTATCCTCCGCGCAGCGCAGGCACTCGGCGATAAATCGATGACTCCCGAAACCGTGCGCGAACTCATCGAACCCAAACTTGAAGGCGCGCTCCGAAGCGTCGCCGCCGAAAGTGAAATCCAGAACCTACTCCAAAAACGCCAAGAATTCGCCGATAAAGTGCAAGCCGCCTGCGGTGAAGACTTGGAAACACAAAACGGATTGACACTCGAAACCGTCTCGATTATCCGAGTAGATCAGACACCGGTTGAGACGCTGGACCCGGAGAACCGATTCGATGCTGTCGGTATCCGTGAAATTACCGAAATCACCGCCGATCAAGAACGCGAAAAAGCACGCATCGTCTGGGAAAAAGAGGTAGCGATTGTTCGCATCGAGGTGGATGCACGCATTCAGCAATTGGACGCGGAACAAGAACAGGAATGGGCCCAGTCAGACCAGCAGCGGAATATCGCTCTCGTCGCCGCCGAACGACAGGCGGAAACCCTCAAGTTTCAATATGAGATGGACCAGGGTGTCCAAGAGCGCGAATACGAAATGAAACAGGAGGTTGAGAAAGCGCGCATCGCTCAGGAACAGGCTGTCCAAGAACGTGAGATTGAGATGAACCGCGACGTGGAAGTCGCACGCGTGCAACAAGAACAGATCGTCGCCGAACGCGAAATCGAGAAAAACCTCATCGTTGAGACGCAGCAGATTGAGCAGTCTAAAGTCGTCCAACTCGCCGAGATTGAGCAGCATCTCGCCGTGCAGATGCAGAAAATCGAGCAGGAGCAGCAACTCGCCGTTCGCGACATTGAGAAGCAGCTCACCGTTGAGAAGGCGCGCATCGCCCAAGAAGAGGCGGTATCCTTACGCGATATTGAACGCGACTTGCTCGTTCAAACCGAACGCCTCGGACAGGAGCAACAGGTGCAACAACGCGAGATTGAAAAGAATCTCGTCGTCGAAACCGCCCAGATCGATCAGCTCCGACAAGTCGAACTCGCCGAGATTGCCAAAATCCTCGCCGTGGAAGTCACCCGCATCGTCCAAGAACAGCAGGTGGAAACGCGCGACATTGAGAAGCAGCTCTTCGTAGAGAAGGCGCGCATCGCCCAAGAAGAGGGAGTCTCCTTACGCGATATTGAACGCGACTTGCTCGTTCAAACCGAACGCCTCGGACAGGAGCAACAGGTGCAGCAGCGCGAGATTGAGAAGAACCTCGTCGTCGAAACCGCCCAGATCGATCAGCTCCGACAGGTGGAACTCGCCGAGATTGCCAAAATCCTCGCCGTAGAGGTAACGCGGATTGCGCAGGAACAACAGGTAGAGACGCGTGATATTGAGAAGCAGCTCTTCGTAGAGAAGGCGCGCATCGCTCAGGAAGAGGGAGTCTCCATACGCGATATTGAACGCGACTTGCTTGTCCAAACCGAACGGTTAAGTCAGGAGCAACAGGTGCAGCAGCGCGAGATTGAAAAGAATCTCGTCGTCGAAACCGCCCAGATCGATCAGCTCCGACAGGTGGAACTCGCCGAGATTGCCAAAATCCTCGCCGTAGAGGTAACGCGGATTGCGCAGGAACAACAGGTAGAGACGCGTGATATTGAGAAGCAACTCTTCGTAGAGAAGGCGCGCATCGCTCAGGAAGAGGGAGTCTCCATACGCGATATCGAACGCGACCTGCTTGTCCAAACCGAACGCCTCGGACAGGAACAGCAAGTGCAACAGCGCGAGATTGAGAAGAACCTCGTTGTCGAAACCGCCCAGATCGACCAGGTTCGGCAAGTTGAACTCGCCGAGATTGCTAGAATGCTTAACGTGGAACAGTCCCGAATCAATCAGGAATTGCGCGTGACGTTGAGCGACGAAGATAGGAATATCGAAGTCGCCCAGAAACAGCAGGTGACGGCACTCGCGGAGAAGGAGCAGTTGCTTGCGGAAGCCGAACGCATGGGTGCCGAGGTGAACGTCACAGCAACGGAGCAGGTGAAAGAGGCGGAGTGGCAGCGTGAAGTCGCCATCATCGGTGCGGAGGCGCAGGCGCAGCCGATTGAACGTCTCGCCGATGCGGTGCTTGCCGAAGCGCGGGCCAAAGCGCAAGGCGAGATGGCGGAATACGAAGCGCGCAACGTCGCCGAACAACGCGTCCTCGTGCAGGAGGCAATCTTGGAGCTCATTGAGGAAGCACCGGAGATTATCGAGCAGATGGTTAAACCCGTTGAGAAGATCGACAGTATCAAAATCTTGGACATGGGGAATACCGATGGGCAAGGCGGCATCAACCGGAACAACATGGGCAAACTGGCGAACGCGCTGCTTGACACCGGGGTGATTTCTCCGATGCTGAAGGAGTTGTTCAACTTCGCCGATGTCGATGCACAGCAGATTACCGACAAAATCGCTGAGTATCTGGCAGACCTGGTGAATAGCCCGAATGCCAGTTAAACGAGGGTGTTTCATAAATCGCTCAACGTCGCGGGGACAGCCCCCCGCGATACGGTGAAAAAACGCCGCCCCTTCATCGTAGGGCGAGGGCCTGTCCCTCGCCATCGCTCGCGTCATCCAACGCTCGCGGGGGACAGGCCCCCGCGCTACGGGAACACCTAAGAAATCGTCCCCTTCACGTAGGGCGAGGGCCTGTCCCTCGCCATGCGTTTGGCTCGCAGACCGCATCACCTCTGTAGGTCAAGATCGCCTGATCTTGACCCGTTTGTGATCAGGCGATCACAAACTACAGAGAGGGGTGAACGAAAAAAAACGGCGCGCGTGCTTTTAGGTCCTAAAGGCCCTAAAACGCCCCCTCTTGACGATGGCGTTCGCGGGGGACAGGCCCCCGCGCTACGGTAACACCTAAGAAATCGTCCCCTTCACGTAGGGCGAGGGCCTATCCCTCGCCACGCCAACCTATAAGGGCAGCTTGCTATATCTGTCCACCGGAGGGAGATATGGATAGACTGAAACAAAACATCGCCGATACACTCCAATGCTTGGCAGACGCGCCACTGCGCGATGCAGCCACGCGTCTCCTCAACACCCTCGGTTACCACAGCGAGAGAACCGGGTATCCCGCCTTGGACGCGGACAGGTGGAACCGCCTCCGCGCCGTCGCAACCGACAAAATCCGTATGGACGACTGGGAGGCATTCCATCTCCTCTTTCAGATTACCGATACGGAAATCAACCGGCAAGAGCTGCTGTTTGAGCCAGCGCAACTTGAGAAAGACCTGATGCACTCCTACATCTTCGCCGCCGTGAAACTCGCCGGTGAAAACTGGACGCGCACACAACTCGCTGACATCACCCGATTTATCAACACCCAAATCGTGCAACCTATCATGGTAATGTTCCACTACAGCGACAAACTGACGCTGGCGATTATCAACAGGCGATGGGATAGGCGAACAACCCCTGCGGCTGTAGGGGGGGGTCAAGGCAGATTCTAGAGAAAGTCACGCTCATCAAGGACATCAACTTGCGCGCACCGCACCGCGCGCATCTGGACATCCTCGCCGAACTCTCGCTAGATAGCCTCATCCAAACCGAAGAAGTGCACAGTTTTGACACGCTGCACGAAGCGTGGGAAGGCGTTCTGAACACCGAGGCACTCAACCGAAAATTCTATGGCGAGTTGCATGCGTGGTATCAGTGGACAGTTGCGGAATGCCGCTTTCCCGACGATGCACTGCAATTGCAGGTGATCCGTCTCATCACGCGCCTGCTCTTCATCTGGTTCTTGAAAGAGAAGAAGTTGGTGCCTGAGGAACTCTTTGACGAAGAACCCGCGGCGAACGCTCTGAATCGGTTTTCACCGGAAACCTCGGACTATTATCAGGCGGTGCTGCAGAACCTCTTCTTCGCGACGCTCAACACGCCGATAAGCGAGCGCGCTTTTAGCCCGCGCAATTACCAAGGGCATCGCGATGCCAGCAAGTATCGTTACGAAGACTTGCTCGACAATCCCCAGGCGTTTCTAGAACACCTCAAGCAGGTGCCGTTTGTCAACGGTGGGCTGTTTGACTGCTTGGATACGTTTGAGGGAACGCGTGCCGGTGGAAATCGCGCCGATTGCTTCACCGATGACATAAACGCCCGGCGGAAACTGCACGTTCCCGCGAAATTGTTCTTTGACAAAAAAGCAGGACTTTTCCCGCTCTTCGCGCACTATAAATTTACGGTTGAGGAAAACACCCCCATTGAACAGGAAGTAGCACTTGACCCGGAATTGCTCGGACAGGTGTTCGAGAACCTGCTCGGTGTCTATAACCCGGAAACGCAATCGACGGCTAGGAAAGCCACCGGCTCTTACTACACGCCGCGCCAGATTGTAGATTACATGGTAGATGAGGCACTCATCGCCTACTTTCTGCAGAAAGTGGAGCCTTTTGATGGGGACAGGCGGTTTTTGGAAGAGCGGCTCCGCGACGATTTGCTCGCTTACGAGGCACAAGGCAACGCCGATGAACCGAACACGCATCTCATTCACGAGGCAGAGCTTGAACCGATGATTGCGGCGATAGATGCGCTCAAAATCATCGATCCAGCCGTCGGTTCCGGTGCATTTCCGATGGGCATCCTAAATAAACTGGTGCTAATCCTTCAGAAACTGGATCCGCAGAATGCACATTGGAAGGAGTTGCAGCTGCGGCAGGCGGCAACCATCCCCGATTTGCATAGCCGAGAGGAAGCGAACAAGGGTATTGAAAACGTCTTCTCGGCGGCGAACCGCTATAACAATTACGGCAGGAAGCTTTATCTAATCCAGAATTGCATTTACGGCGTGGATATCCAGCCGGTGGCATGCCAGATTGCGAAACTCCGCTTTTTCATATCCCTCGCCATTGAGCAAGAACCAGATAGCGAGGCGGAGAATTTCGGCATCCGTCCTTTGCCTAATCTGGAGACACGCTTCCTTGCTGCGAATACGTTACTCGGATTGAAAGGCGCGCCGACACTCACAAGTCCGAAAACGCAGGAACTTGAGAGCGAACTAATTCTGAACGGCGCACGGCATTTTCACGCCATCACGCGTCAACAAAAACATGAGTGCAAGACGAAAGACGAGGAGTTGCGTCAGGGGTTAGCCGCGGAATTACGTGAAGTCGGCATGCCCGCTGAAGATGCTGAGAAAATCGCATCGTGGGACCGCTATGATGCGAATGCGACAACCGATTGGTTTGCACCGGAGCGGATGTTTGGAATTCGGGATGGGTTTGACATTGTCATCGGCAATCCGCCTTACATTCGGAATCATAACCTTTCTGTCCGCGAGCGCGCTGCCTTGAAAAACCAATTCGGCAACTTCTACACTGGCGGCGCGGACATCAGCGTCCATTTCTACAAACGCGCTGCTGAACTGCTCCGACGAGGGGGAATTGCTACCTATATTTCCACCAACAAGTTTCTGCGAGTTGCTTACGGAAAAAAACTGCGTCATTTCCTTACCACGGAGATGTCGCTGAAGGCACTTTTGGATTTCGGGAGTATCGCTGTTTTTGATGCAGCCGTGGATACGTGCATCGTTCTGCTTGAAAATCAGAAGCCGTCGCCAACGCACACCTTCCACGCGGCAACTCTCAGAAAAGCGTTAGAAACATTTATCGTGCAGGAAGAGTTTCAAACGCAATCTTTCCCGATGAAGGTATCTCATTTATCTGACGCGGGATGGACGCTGGCACAGCCTGAGACACTCGCGCTGCTAGAAAAATTGCAGAACGTTGGCACGCCGTTGGGAGAATTAGGTAACGCGCCGATTCACGTCGGTATTGTGACAGGATGCAACGATGCATTCGCTATAGACAGTGCCACGCTCGCGCGTCTCCTTGCTGAAGACTCGAAAAGCGGTGAACTCATCAAACCTATGTTTCGCGGGAAGCACCTCCAAAGATGGAAAACAGAGCCCGCGAGTGAATATCTGATAGTGATAGCCAGCAGCACAAACTGGACGTGGCCCTGGTCAAATGCCGGTGACGAGTCGGAAGCAGAGCGAATTTGTGCTGAGACTTATCCGGCAATTCATCGCCATCTTCAGAGTTATCGGGCGCGCCTTATCGCCCGCGATTCCAAAGGAAAGTTTTATTGGGAGCTGGGTTCGGCTACCTACCACTCAGCATTTGAACAGCCGAAAATTGTCTATCGCGAGATTAGCACTTTGATGCGGTCGTGCTTTGACACAACCGGGACTTATGGTTTAGACTCAATCTATTTCATCCCCTCGGATGACTTCTCCTTGCTTGCGATTTTGAACAGTAGGCTCTTTGATTGGTACGCGCGGCACACCTTCACTACGCTAAACGATGCATGGGCAGGCGGCAGTTTGCGGTGCAAGAAAGGGAACATGAAGCATGTCCCGATAGCGAATCGAACAGCGGCGCAAAAGGCGGAACTCGCTCGTCTCGTGGCACAGATTTTGGCAGAGCCTGACAGCGACAACGTGCGCGCGCTGGAAAAGGAAATCGATGCTGTAGTCTATCGGCTATACGGATTGTCGGAGGAAGAGGTAGCGTTGATAGAGCAAACGTATCAGGAGGCGGGAATGGAAGTGTAGCGGGGTTCTTGCGGTGTCCATTCGTCTGAAGCAGGATTTACAAGATTAAAGGATTTTCAGGATTAGGGAATCTGTGCAACCAACATTCTCTGGCATTCCGTTGGCATCTCGGATATTCCCGATCTCCGCAAAATGCCCTTTAGGTCCGTTAGGTTCTTAATGTGAAGATGTGTTTTTTCTTGACAAACGGGATTTTATATCCTATAATCCTTGTTAGGAATATGCAGGAATGTCCAATTAACGGGAGATATGCGATTTGCGGATAAATTTAAGTGAGAGTGTTTCATATTTCAATACGTTCGGTAGGAGAGACTTCCTAGTCCCAATTTCTTCCGGTAGGAGAGACCTCCTGGTCTCGATGTGCCCGTAGCGCGGGGGCCTGTCCCCCACATTGTCCATCGTCAAGCGGTGGCGTTTTAGGTCCGTAGGACCTACATGTCTATAGAAAAACGTATCCGTCCTTAGGATTCTTCGCAGACGCGCCGGCTATAGACATTCAGGTCCTACGGACCTGAAGAGAACAAGAGACGTTTTTTCCGTAGTGAGAACGATGGCGAGGGAAACCCTCTCGCCTGCGCGGGTGGCATCCGAGGGCCCTCGCCCTACGGTGAGGGGGGGCGTTTTTTTCGCAGCGCGGGGGCCTGTCCCCCGCAAACTCCATCGTCACGATGTGTGTTTCCGCCTCTGTAGTTTGTGATCGCCTGATCACAAACAGGTCAAGATCAGGCGATCTTGACCTACAGAGGGGAGGGAGTCTGGGGTACGCGAAACGCTGGCGAGGGACAGGCCCTCGCCCTACGGTAACGCACGCCGTTTTTTCGGACGCATCGTTTTAGGTGCTTTAGCACCTACATGTCTATAGCAGCATGTGTCGTCCCGTTTTCAAGGGCCTTTAGGTCCTTAATAAAACACGCGCGGACCTGTCGAAATCTATTAAGGACCTAAAGGACCTTAGAGCTCTTCGGTTGCCAAGTGCTATAGACATTAAGGTCCTACGGACCTAAGAGACATCGAGACCAGAGGTCTTTCCTATAGGAACATCGCTTGCATCGAGACTGGAAGGGCTCTCTGGCACGGATTTATGAAACACCCTCAACTACATAGGGAACCTCTCTGAATTTTCATCGGTTATCAATTCAGGAAAACCGCGAATTTTTGACAAACACAGCGAAATGTGTTAAACTGCATCTCAAAACGCAAGCACAATCTGCATAAGATACCCAAAACCGATGCGCTATCCAAAACGCCTCACCTCATCGCGAAGAAGACCGAAACGCCAGCGGTGCCGCACCTGCCGCTCCGATAACGGGAAACGCATCTGTCCCGCGCTCAACGGGATGCTTATCTGTCCAGAATGCTGCCGCACCAAACGCGCCAAGATTCCAGGTTGCGACGAAAGATGCCAATACTACTCGCCGCTCATCCTGAAAAGCAGGATGCGTGAAACTCCCGAATTCCCGATACATCGATGTCTTGTCAGTCGCTCGCGGGACACCGGCATGCTCATCGTTGTCGGCACGCGGAAGCGGCCCGATGGCAACCTGAAAGCGATGTTTATCTTGCTCGATCTTTGGAAAAAGGGCATCCGCGACTGCTTTTTTGACGCGAACCTCTCCGAAAAGCAGTTTGAGCGCGTCGCGCAAAAAATCGGGAAAAGCCAGAACCTCATGGCACCGCCAGATCCAGACGAAACGGATGAACCCGATGGCGAAATAGACGTTCGCCTCCCGAAACATACCCTCGTCATTGAGGCGGATACGGCGATACATAGCGATAAAGGCGTGAGAATCGTTCAGCACGACGAGGCATCCGGTGGACAAGCGATTGACAGTCTGCCCGGCGCGCGGGCTATCCACGAAATTTATATCCCGAAAACCGGGAAATGGTATGTCTGGCTGCGTGTCCTGTTTGAATACAGCAAAGATTCCTACTGGATCGGCATGGATGACGCAACGCCGCACCCCTGGAACAGCGAAGGCGGAACGGGGGCAATCAAAATTTATGCCGAACCGGACGATACATCCAAATGGGGACGCTGGCTTTGGGATTCCGGCGTAGACAACGCGCACGGCATCAGCCCCTGCTTTTTTGAGGTGAAGCGGACAGGATACTATCAACTCTGGTCAAAGGGGAGAGAGGCCGGGTCGCGCTTGGATCAGATTTTGTTGACGCGCTCGCGGGATTTCAATCCGCAGACCGAGACAGAAGGACAACCGCTGCCAACGATGCTCGCGCAGCACCCTTATGAACCCATCGCACTGCACGAATGCCAAAAACTCATTCGGCACGCTGTTGACATCGCAACCGCCGCGAAGACAGAGTTACCGTGGGAATTCAAATATTGGCTGCAAGATATGTGGGGCGACATCAGGGAATTTCCGGAAACGGAAGGCTCCCTCTACAAATGCCCCAAGTGTGGTGCAGAACTGCCGCAGCAGGCAGTCGAACTTATGATTCAGCATGCGCAATCCGATGACATTCAATTTTACATCTTATGCCGAAAGTGCGGCGGCGAATTCGATTAATTTCGTTGTTCGCAAGGCGTTGTTCAGCAATAATGGCGAGAACGACGTTGTCTTGCCAGGCCGCAGAGACGTTGTCTCTGCTTACGTTTCTGCTTTAAGGAAAACATCCTCGCTGATAGCGACGCTCTACCTTCTGTTATTTGCCTCGGTTTGCATCGCCGCGCCGCCGAACCCGTATCGCTTTTTTAACGTAGACCCGGGGACAGGCGAATTCGTTGCCAAATCGCCGCAAAGCACGGCACAATTTCTGGAGGCATTAGATGGATGTTGCCTCGCGAGAGAGCAAAGCGTCCTGCAACCCGATGGCATCGAATATGTGCTTGCACTCAAAGTCGATTTCGTTGACATGCCGGGACGCAGGAGCGGCGCGGAATTCAATCAATACCTATTTGCGCCTACCGGCGTTTCCCTGAAAACCTACTATCGTGAAAATTCTTACGGGCAAATGGATATCCAGCCGGGACCGGCGGGCGGCGTTCTGCCTGCAGGAAACGAGTGGGTGCGTGCCAAGCATCCGATGTCCTATTACGGCGCGGGGCCCGGGCAGTTTAACCTCACACGCTATCGGGAACTCATCCGAGAGGCATGTCAGGCAGTGGATGCCAACGTCGATTTCTCGCAATATGACCGGAACGGGGACGGTATCGTCGATCACGTCTTCCTTATTCACGCTGGAAATGACCAGGCAACCTCTGGTGTAGCCGATGACCTCTGGTCTAACCTCACCCCGAACGTGAACCTCGTGCTTGATGGTGTGCTGATTGACGCTGCCGTTGTCGTCGGGGAAGAGCCCGATTTTGCGAAACCGCATTTAGGCATCTATTTCCACGAGTTTTTCCACGACTTCGGCGCGCCCGATGTTTACGGGTTCAACTGGCCCGATGCCCGCGACCACAAGTGGGGACTGATGGGGGCTTACGGGCCCTATCAGGGCCCCGAATCCGCCGGCACCGCAAGTGGGAATGGGTTGGCACCGAGTCATATCATGGGTTATCTCAAGTGGGATTTTGACGCGCGCCCAGAAAATGGCCGCCTCGGTTGGATCGAACCGGTGACGATTACGCAGAATGGACACCTCACTGTTCCGAGTTTTGAACTCGGGCCAGAAACCGATAAGGTTTTCAAAATTGACATTCCATCTAATACTGATGGCTCGCGAGGGACAGGCACTCGCGCTACAGGAAGTAGTCGGGAATTCTTCTTGATAGAAAACCGCTACAAAGCCTCCGGCGCGATGTATGATACCCATCTGCCGGAATCCGGCATCTTGATTTGGCATATTGATGAAACAGAGGTGCGTCCCCTCGGCAGTTACGATGCCTCCCAACAGATTTGGCTGGAAGATCCGTCAGACCCGCAGCACATCGGGCTCGCCGGCGGTGAGTTGGACTTTATTGACATAGACACGATTACCGACGGCGCGGCTTACTCCGCTGACGATGGGCAAACCGCCTTTACATCCGGCACTTTGCCCAACAGCAACGCCAACGATGGCACGGTGACAGGCATCTCCATTACCAATATCGGCCCCGAAGGATTTGATATTCCCCTGCAAATCTGGTTTGGCGACAGATCAGAACCGAATGACACACTCGCAACCGCTTTTCCAATCCGATATGAGGAGCTTTACGAATCTTTCCTGCTTGATGTAGACGATACGCGCGATGTCTATCAACTTGAGGTGTTCAGAGGTGTCACGATTCAGGTGATGTTGATGGGGATTTCGCCTGAACGTGAGTATCGCCTATTCTTTGTCACAGGAACAGATGAAACGCCGCTCGGCACGGTGCGCCAGGTCCCGACAGGCTTGCAACTCCTCTATCAACCGGAGACGACAGGCACGTTTTACCTCGTCGTTGAATCTGATGACGGTTTTCGGGGTGCGGATGGCTACCGTTTGCAGGTGGTGCAAGTGGTGTCAGAAAGTTTCACGTTCGCGGAGACGCGGGTGTATCCCAATCCAATGCGCGTCGGCGATGCACCGATGAAGTTTGATTATCAGTTGGCGGCTTCACAAACCGCGGAGACTGTCACGCTTGAAATTTTCACGTCGACTGGAAACAAAATCTACGACGAAGTGCATCGGAACGTCTTTGTGCCGGGGACGTTCGCGTGGCATGGTGTGAACAGCGCAGGCGCGCCGATTGCCCCCGGTATCTACATTTACCGTCTTTCTGCCACGCAATCCGATGTGAACGTGCAGGAAATTGGAAGGTTGAGCGTGAAGAAATAAAATGAGGGTGTTTCATAAATCGTTCAACGTCGCGGGGGAAACCCGCTCGGATGCGCGTGTGGCATCCGAGGGGCCCCGCGCTACGGTTGTCGAGGCCGCCTCCCTTCACCGTAGGGCGAGGGCCTGTCCCTCGCCATGCGTCTTGCTGTCAGACTGCATCCTCCCTGTAGTTCAGGATCGCCTGATCCTGAACTGTTTGTGATCAGGCGATCACAAACTACAGAGGTGGGCCCAATGCCTGCCGGTATTCGCCCGCCTTCCAAGGCGGGATAAATACCGAAACAGAATTATGAAACACCCTGAAATAAAATTTTGTTGATTAAAAAATTGGATTATGATATGCTGTATTTTAGAATGAAGAGGTGGGCAAACGTTGTCCGCACGAAACATAACCAAGGAGGCACTAGTATCAATGAAATTGTTCAATAAACTGACCTGGCTCAACGTCGGCACGCTGTTGGTGCTTGCATTCGGCGTTGCGGGGTGTGGCACATCCCTTAGCAGCCTATCACCGATCCAACCCGTGCAGAATATCGCCGATGCGCAACTGTTACAGATCGAGAAGCCGAACGAAGAGGTGGTGGTCCCGGCCGTCCCCTCGGAGGCAGTCGCGAAGCCGGTCCTCGATAAACACGGGTTGAAGACAGCGGGATTCCGCATTGGGAAAGCGCGCGACGCGAACATGGATGCGTTAACCTATATCTTCGCGTTCAACGAATACATGCACGCCGAAACCGAATGGGAGAATTTCCTCAGCGAGTGGGCAGAAACGCAAACCGTAATTGAAAGAGGCAGCAGCGATGACGACAGGAAGGTGGTAGATGTCGTCCTGATTTCAGATCAGCCGCAGCTGTTTGACATTCAGACAAGGCAACCCATTCTCACTAAAACGGTGGATGGCATCACCGTATCCATCTCCTATTGGCGGCGCCCAGATTTGGACAGGAAATACAACCGCGGCAACGCTTTTTCCCCGTTTTACGAGACCGAGGCGCTCCATCAAGGCGACAAAACGGATGTGTTTTACGTGAAGATTACCAACAATCGGAGCGAAAACGTCATCTTTGATGTCAAAAAGTGCCGTATCATCGACCAGGGTGATAATATCTACCACGGCTTGAGCTACGATGATCTGAAGGAACGGTTCACGTACATGGCGCGCGCGACGGGCCTCTACGTGAAAAACGGACTCGACAAGGCGCGACAGATTCTCATTGAGAAGCGGATGCCTATCGTCGAAAAACAGGTCGGCACACGGCGCACCGGCGTTCCACCCGGCGAAAGTAAGGAGGGATTTGTCCCCTTCGCGCAGACGAAACTAAACGCACTTGAACTGAACGTCGTGCTGCCGATTGAAAAGGCACCGCCACCGGGCGGCGCACAGCGTTACCAAACCGTTGAGTTTGAGTTCCCCTTTACGCACGATAGAGGAATTCGGGTCGCGCAGCCATCACCGAAGCGTTATTAACCTATAGACCGGAGGCGCGGTTTGACACCGCGCCTACCGCATCCTACCCCTGCCTTTTCTATGCCTCTTCTATCCATTCACAATGTTGCACGCGGGAAGGGAGGCTAAAAACTGCTTGCCGTAACTTCCCGTTTTAAGCCTCGGGTCAAGGATAACAACAATCCCTTTGTCCGTTTGTGTCCGGATGAGTCTACCAAATCCCTGTTTGAGCCGCAGGATTGCTTCTGGCAGGCTGAATTCAAAAAACTCGTTCCCGCCGCGCTCTTTAATCTGTTTGACGCGCGCCTCCATCACCGGATGCGTCGGCACTTCAAACGGCAGTCGCGTGATAATGACGTTACTCAACGCCGCGCCGCGCACATCAACCCCCTCCCAAAAAGTGGAAGTCCCGAACAGCACCGAATTCGTATTTTCGCGGAACGCTTGTAGCATCGCCGTGCGCGAGAGTTCGCCGCCCTGTTTAAAAGCGTCAATACCGAGGCGTTCTAAGTAAGGCGCGACCTCGGCGTAACTCTCGTCCATCATCTTGTAACTGGTAAAGAGGACGAACGCTTTCCCTTCTGTCAACTTGAGGTAGCGTTTCATCTCCCGAATCGCCGCCGGTGTAAACTCCGGGCTGTTGGGATGCGGCATGGCACGCGGCAGATGAATCTGCACCTGTTGCTTAAAGTCAAACGGCGAATCGACAAGGAGTTCCCGAGAGCCGCTTATCCCCACCCGTTTTTTGAAATAGTCAAAATTTCGGTTGGTGGCAAGTGTCGCGCTTGTCATCACAACGCTACTTTTCGCCGTGAACAGGTTCTCCTGAAGCATTTTATTGACATTCGCCGGCGTGGCATTGAGGAGAATGCGGGAAAATCTGCCTCGGTGCGTGAGCTCTGCCCAATAGACATAGTCCCCATCGGTTTGTCGGATGATGGTGTCCAATTCGTCACGGAGGCGTTCGCATTGCCGGTGATGCGCCGTAATTTCTTGCTTATCGTCGTCGTTTTGTGCATCGCCGTGGAGCCGATTCAGCGTTCGTTCGATTTCGGCAAGCGGGGCATCCAACACGTTAGTAATAAAATTGCTTTTCTCAATCCGCTTCGTGAGCGTATCGCCGCGCGCCTCACCGATTGCTGCGATGATGTCGCCGAAAAGGATGTTCGCCTGCTTCCGCGCCTCAACAACCTGCACGCCCAATTCCATTGAATTTAACTGCTTTGCGAGTCCCCCTTCGCTGCGTTCGTTATAGAGCGAATCCAAGAGCCATTTGACTTGAGTGTTGCTGAATTCAAGACTCGCGTGTTTGGTGGCAGTTGCCTCCAGATGGTGCGCTTCGTCAATGATGAGGTAGTCGTAGTCAGGCAAAATCCCTGCGCCATCGTTGTTCTTGCGAATGGCAAGATCGCTGAAAAGCAGGTGGTGGTTGACTATCAGCAGGTCAGCCTCGCGCATCTCTCTACGCGCGTTGAAATAGAAGCAGGCATTGTAGGTGGGACACTGCCGGCCGAGGCAATTATCCCGGTCGGACGCGACTTTGTTCCAGACTTGGGGGAAGGGTTGCCACGGCAAATCGGCGCGGCTGCCATCGTGGGTGTGCTCCGCCCATTCCTCAATTTCGGCTACTTGTTCTACTTCTTCCATTGTATCAAACAGCCCGCGTTGCGCCATGAGTAGCGTGCTGAGCCGTCTTCGGGAGAGATAGTTGCTGCGTCCCTTTGCAAGGACGGCATTGAAATCGCGCGGGAGGATGCGCTGCAGGAACGGGATATCCTTCGTTATGAGTTGTTCCTGCAGGCTGATGGTATTCGTTGAAATCACCACAGTCTCCTCTGCTTTGAGAGCGAGGGAGACAGCCGGGATGAGATACGCGAAACTTTTGCCTACGCCGGTGCCGGCTTCAACGATGAGATGTTCAGATGCCGTGAAAGCGCGGGAGATCTCGTGCGCCATTTGCAACTGCTCTTCGCGAAATTCATACCCGTCCAGGTGCTGCGCGATAAGCCCGCCGGGGCTAAAAATGTCTCTCAAGGTAATCGGTTTCTTCATATTTCTCGTTCATCTGAGCGGGACAGTGATTGTTTCTGCGCCGTGACTACTCTTGATTTGGAGGACGAGTGATGACTGATTCTGTCTCTCCAAAAGAAACGCGTCAAAGGCGCGCGCGTCGGAAATCTGCTTGCCGTTGAGCGTCAGAATCAGCGTGCCTTTCGGAATTCTGGCTTTGAATCCCGGGCCATTCAACTTCACATCGGTAACGATAACCCCGTTATCCTGTTCAGTGAGGTAGGTGTATCTCTCGAAATCCCTTTTTTCCAATTTTCTCACCGTGAGTCCGAGCATATTCCATGCGACAGAGTTATTCTCAACGGTTCTCCCGGCGAATTGGGGTGGCATTTCCGCGATGGTAACAGTGAGCCGCCGTTCCACGCCGTTGCGCAGGAGCGTAATTTTCGATGCCTCTCCGACTTGTGAATCGGCTATCAACATTTTAAATTCGCTGAGCTCTTGAACCTTCTTTCCGTTGTATTTGATGATAATGTCGCCGCGCCGCAAACCGCCGCGGGCAGCTGGGGTATTCCGTCTAACGCTACGCACGTAAATTCCCTCCTCCACTTTTAGCATGCCGATGCCGAGGAAGCCGCGGATGATCCTGCCGTTGGCAACTAACTGATTCCCAATTTTCCGGACGAGGTTGCTCGGAATGGCGAAGCCTGCACCGGCTCTGAGTGAGTTGGGGACAGCCGAGTCCGCCGCTCTCCGAATGAGCGAGTTAATGCCGATGACCTCACCGTGGATATTCAATAGCGGGCCGCCGCTGTTGCCGGTGTTAATCCATGCGTCTGTCTGGATGAAATCTTCGTAGCGGATGATTGCGGTGTCATCGTCGAGAATTGTGCGTCCTTTGCCGCTGACGATGCCGGTAGTCACCGTGTAGTCCAATTGAAACGGGTTGCCGATGGCGATGGCGAATTGTCCCACGCGCACCTTATCGGAATCGGCGAGCGGGAGCACCGGGAGCTCTTCTTTCGCGTCAATTTTCAGCACAGCGAGATCGGTGTTGAGGTCCGTCCCGACAACTTTAGCATCGAATTCGTTTCCATCTCGTCGCTGAATTGTGATGCGTCGTGAGTCCATCAATACATGCGCGTTGGTGAGAATATAGCCATCTTTGCGAAAGATGAACCCTGAACCTTCTGACCTTTGTCCGAGCCCCAAGTGCGCACTCACGCCGACAATAGCGGGAGTGCTCCGCGCGGCGACGCTGACGAAGGCGTTTTCAATGGAGGATAACAGTTCCACATCTGTGGGTTGGGCACGCCCACACGAAGCGAGCATCGCGCTTGTGACGACGAGGTGGATGCATAAGAGATAGATAACGTAGACATTTTTCATTTTCGGAATGTCCCTCCCGAGCGGTAGAAAGGTATGCAAGCCTGTCTATCGCTTGCACACAAGTTTTTCTTTCGTAAGAAGGCGAGGGACAGGCCCTCGCCCTACGTTCTTTTACAAGGTCTAGGCACGGCGAGGGACAGGCCCTCGCCCTACGGGAACCCGCGGCGTTTTTTCCACCGTAGCGCGGGGGCCTGTCCCCCGCGATCGTTGGGGCCCTCTGTAGTTCAAGATCGCCTGATCTTGACCCGTTCGGGAGCAGGCGCTCCCGAACTACGGTCTCGCTTCATCGTAGCGCGGGGGCCTGTCCCCCGCGCTTGTTACATACCGAAACGGCGTTATGAAACACTTAATCCACCGCTTCGTCCGGGTCATCGGCGGAAAGATCATCGCCGCGGTGGAGGCGGAGTGCCAAATTCGCTGTTTGACGACGTGCCCGCGCTGTCGGTGCATGCGCCGCCAAATAGCGCGCCGCCGCAACCAACGCAATTCGCGCGCGTGCTTCATCCAACTCATCTGCCTGCTGGAAAGCCGCCTCCAACATCTGGAACGAGTGGAATTCCGCATCCTCCCGCAACAGAATATGTCCGAGCCGCGCCAACAATGCCTCACGGGGATGCCCAAGCAACAGATAGCGATAGATATACATCCCACCCCGGTCTGCCTGCGCCTGCGTATCCAACAACTCAACGAACCCATCAAGCAGTTCATCGGCATCCGTTGGTAACGTATCGGTTTCTCGACGGTTTTGCGGGAGTCTTGCGGCAGGCATGTTGAACCACCTGTCAAAGTAGATAGCCATTGCGCCGTGGAAAATCCCGCGCGCAATCTCCACTGACGGTGCACGCTTGGCACATTGATGCAACGCGTTCGCATAAGTGTAGGTATGCAACACCGCAATCCAGTCGCCGAATTCGTTTTTGGTATGGAATCGTGCGATGCGGAGCGCGGCGGCAGATGCGAGCGTTTGCGTCAACTCGGTTAACGTCGCACCTTCCTGAAACGCGGATTTCAGTGCATCAATCGTTCCCAGCGGATCTTCGCCGAGCAACGTTTCGGTGAGTGCCTCGCTTCCGTGCCACTGCTTCCCCTTACCGCTCTCAATAACCGCTTCAAGTTCGTCAAAAATGCCGCGTAGCACGGGGACGAAATCGATCGGACTGCGCCACCGGTTCTGTTCTTCTGCACGGGAAGAACTCGCCAGCATGCCGACGAGCGTTGGGATAACCTCATCCGCCTTCTCCCACCCGATGCGTTCAAGCAGTTCAAACGCTTTATTGATAAAATCAAGCGTATGTCCGCCATCGCGATAGAAATGGTCTGTGGCGGCGGCTACCATCATATCACAAATCTGCGCCGGTGTTGCGCCTTGGGAAATCGCCGTCAAAATCGTGCGTTCCGCGCCATCGGCGTTCCGCACCTCAATGAAATAACGGAACCACGTCTTCAGTTGTTCCAGAGAGTGCGTATCTGTCTCAAGCCGCGTCAACGGAATGCGGGGTGCCGATGAAGAGGTTTCACTTGAAACGTGGAGCAACCCTTGATAGAGTGCGAGCACCTTATCGGCATCTGTCAGTTTTTCGGCGACGTTCGCCATGCAGGTGAGAATCGTCATGGCGGGGCCCCAGCCGGCGCGTCTGCCGCGTGCGCCGTAAAGCGCGCCGACTTCAACGATGGCATCGGGTGCAGTCTTCAACGAACGGAGCGCGATAACCGATTTCGCGAGGATGAGGTTGATACTCTGCTCCAACCCTTCACGCAGCCGAATCTTCCATCGTGCCACTGCATCGGCACCGTTCGCGCCGACGTTGACGTAGACGCTCCCCTCCCGAACATCGATGGGGTAAGCTTGCACGTCATCGGCGAACGGGTGGAAGGTGCAGCCACTCGCCAGATCGAACATGGCGTGATGCCAATGGCAGATGAGGATGCCATCCTGCACACTCCCGCGATTGAGCGGATACCCCATGTGCGGGCAGCGGTTGTCAACTGCGAAAATCTTGCCGTTGCTTTTTGCCAAGGCGATGGAGTGTCCCGCCACGTTCACGGCGATGACATCCTCTTCGGGAATATCGGCAACCTCGGCACACTTGATGAATTCTGAAATGCGTTCAGCCATTTTTTATTCTCCTTTGTGCTCATTTTTTGTATTATGGATATTTTAACGTAGGTTGCGTTAACATGTCAAGGTATTTTTTTCTGCAGAGTGCTTCGGTTTTCGATTTTGATCTTAAACGAAGGAGGTAGATACCACTATTGTTGTTTATTTCTTGATTTTAATGCAGTGGATGTGTTATTATCAATGTAGCGAAAGCAGCGACGCGCGAGGATATATCTCATCGCCTGCCGATTGCAACCACTTCGGCGTAAACAGCACACCGCTTGAGACGGGAGTGCGGCGCGCTGTTTCTAATAATCCTGAAACGAACAAGGGGAAGAAAAGATGCGTTTTTTCAAGAAAGCCTGGCCCTTTATTATTACGGGACTCGTTGTCATCGGCATCTTTGCTTTCACGTACTGGCATTCAAATAAGCCTGTTGCCCCGATTAAAATCTATAAGGCGACAGTAGCAGAACCAGTACGGACAGGGAAAAGTAAAGCGAAACCCACGACTCATCAAGGGGCACAAGGCGTTGAAACGAACGAGAGCCAATCTTCTGTAACGAGCGAGAGCCCTATGGTGTCAGATATGCATCAAACCACCGATGAATCTCTAGACACCACCGATGAGTCTCTTGCGACAGAAGAGGTTGTGAGCGGCAGAGATGAGCACGGGGATGTTGATTCGGACACCCGTGATCCGGAAAAGCCCAGTGCAAATCCGCAACTTTCCGCTGAAGAATTATGGAGACAAATGCTCTTACAGCGAAAGGCGGAAATCCACGAACAAATGCAGGCAATAATGCCTGAAGGCGGAACCGTCCACAGTTCCGAAAATCCGGAAGCTATGCGTCAGTTATTACAGTTGTTCAAAGAACTCAGTGCTGTTGAACAAGAACTCAGTAATAACCCGCAGGACCCTAGTTTTGAGGATGCCCAGACCCTGTATAAGATGGCAATGTTTCACGTTGAGCATGTCGCCCCGGACCTCACGCCGGAGGGTAACATGCCTATTTCTACTGCCGAGAAATTGATTCAAAGGTGGGAACAAGACGGTAATTTTGACGCAGCAAACCGTATCCGTCAAGTGATCCAGCATGCGGTAGAAAACGGAGACGAGCTCATTGAACGCAAGCATGTAGAGCGACTTCGATAAAAACGAGTATTTGAACCCACTGACAAACTGGGAAGTTTCGTTAAGGAGAATTCGGATGAAAACAGTCATTGTCACTTTCGGCGTTTTAATCGTTTTGGCCACGGTCTGGACGCTGTTCCTTGAGCATGAGAAAAGACGCTTTGTGGAGAGCCTCCCGAAACCGCCACCCACCGTTACGCAACCTGTTAATACCGCAGACATGTCCACAGCGTCTGAAACAGGCGAATCCGCTGACGCAGCAGGCTCCCTGCCGGATGCATCGGCGGTTGTTGAGGCGGCACCGGCGGAAGTAGAGCACGCGCCACTGCATCCGCATCCGCATGCAGACAGTCTAGTCCTGTCGGAAGAAGCAGAAGTCGCTTTTGAAGAACTTCCGGCTGCAGATGAGACACCATCTGACTCTGACACCAAAGATTCCTTCCCGGAACCCGCAGCGGCTAGCCAACTTCACTTCTCAAAAATGTCTCCAAACCAACAAGCCGATTTTCTCCGTGATTCATGGATAGAAATGTTTGGTGACATTCCAGAAGTCCATACCGCTGCTGAATACATGCGAAAAGTCCTACTCAAGGAACGGATGACGGTTGATGAAGTGATAGCGGGCTTAGAAGCCTCACACCATCTTTTCCCAGGAAGCGGCTTCAATATGCGGCTTAAGCATTATAGAAGCATGAAAGAAATGGGGATTCCTCTTTTCCATCCAGAAGATTTGGAAAATCCATCAGGAGTTAATGAAAGATGAGGGTATTCATAACATTTATCCCCCTTGGCGGGGCGGGCGAATACCAAAAGGCATCGGGCCCACCTCTGTAGTTCGGGAGCACCCGATCCCGAACGGATCAGGAGCAGGCGAGCACAAACTACAGAGGGGAAACACACATCATGACGATGGAGATCGCGGGGGACAGGCCCCCGCGCTGCGAAAAAAACGCCATCCCCGCAACGTAGGGCGAGGGCCTGTCCCTCGCCATGCGTTTGGCTGCCAGAGCTCATCACCTCTGTAGGTCAGGATCGTCTGATCCTGACCCGTTTGTGATCAGGCGATCACAAACTACAGAAGGGAAACACACATCATGACGATGGAGATCGCGGGGGACAGGCCCCCGCGCTACGATAAAAACGCCACCCCCCTCACCGTAGCGCGAGGGCCCTCGGATGCCACACGCGCATCCGAGCGGGTTCCCCGCGCCATCGCTCGCGTAAATTGAATCGTTCCTCTCTTGACATCTCCTCCTCAAAATGCTAAAATAATTGTCAAACAGAGGAGGAAGACAACATGAAATTGGCACACGCACTACTGATTTTTATTTTCGCAATTGGAAACTATGCTGCCGCTGAAAATGGCACGCCGCCGTGGAGAGCGGTGGGAAGATACACGCATCCGCCTATCCGAGAGAGCTCCGGCATCGTCAAAAGCCGGCAGTTTGATGATGTCTATTGGACGCTCAACGACTCTGGCAACCCCGCGACACTTTACGCAACAAAGCGCACAGGTGAACTCATCGGGGAAGTCGCCGTGAAAGGCGCAGGGAACATCGACTGGGAAGCACTCGGCATTGACGATAAAAACCAACTCTGGATCGGCGAGATTGGGAATAACAGTCGAATGCGCATCGATCTGAAGGTGGTTGTCGTACAAGAACCGAATCCGTTCACCGAAAACGAGGTGGAAGTCACGGCGAGTTATCCGTATCGGTATCCGGAAGAAAACGTGGACGCGGAGGGACTGTTTATCGCCGATGGAATGCCTTACATCGTCTCAAAGGAACGCGAGCGCGCCGTGCTTTACCGGTTTCCAGAGCTGCAAGCGGACAAAAAGCAGGTTTTGGAACGCGTCGGCGAATTTGCAGGGGCAAAGTGGGTGACAGGCGCGGGGTTATCCGCAGATGGAAAGCGGCTCGCTGTTTGCACTTATGATAGGCTTTGGGTATATCACAGAAACCCGGCAACCAGTTTCACGCAATTTATTCAGGACGTCCCGTGGGAGTTGCCTCACAATTTTAGCGGTGAAGCGGTCTGCTTTGAAGGTTATGACTTAGTCTTAACGAACGAAGCGCGCGACATCTACGCATTGCCGCAACTTTGGTATGAGGCCGGTTGGGAGTTGCCGCCAAATGATACGGTGCCGGTGACAGGAGGCGAAAGCCTTCAGGTAGAAAGTTATAGAGACGCAGGCATCGCCATTGATGGACAGCATGTCGTTTTGAAGTCTGCATCGACAGATACCTTAACGTTTTCAATTGAGGCACCGCACAAAAACGTTTATGAAATCAGCACGATTTTAACCCGAGGACCGGAATATGGCACCG
This sequence comes from Candidatus Poribacteria bacterium, assembly GCA_965242965.1. Classification (GTDB taxonomy): domain Bacteria; phylum Poribacteria; class WGA-4E; order WGA-4E; family WGA-3G; genus AGPOR5. Next base: position 2,834,718 of record OZ251518.1, read on the forward strand.
TTGCATTAACAGTCAACGGCACGGTTATCGGCGAACCTTACGATTGCTATCATCGCGCGCCTCTTGCAGGCACGTTCGTGACGTTCGGCACGGCGGTGTTGAACGCTGGCACAAATCACCTCACGTTAAACAGCGTTGGAAAGGCGACAGATAAAATCGGGGTTGATTCGTATTATATCCGTCATGCCTCTCCTTTCGTAAAGCGTTATCTCGTCCTCGGTCCGTTTCCGAAGGCAGCTGTCAACAGCATCGCCGAACCGCTTCCACCGGAAAGCGAGGTAGGCGCGCTCTCAAAAGGCACCTACCAAGGCATCGATGGCAAAACGATTCACTGGCAAGCGGCGGAAGCAGAGGCAAGCGGCGTGCTGGATCTGCTCAAGCACCTCGGTAACGAACTGATTGCGGTAGGGTATGCGCTGTGCTACGTCTACGCGCCGAAGGACATGGATACGGTGCTACTCCTCGGCAGCGATGACCAGGTTGCGGTGTGGTTAAATGGCACGGAGATCCATCGACTTGATGTCAATCGTCCCGCTGTTCCCGATGAAGACGCTGTCCCCTGCCAATTGAAAGCGGGTTGGAACGAGGTTTTGTGCAAAATCGGGCAAAACGGTTGGGGATGGGAGTTGTATCTGCGGTGGACGGATGCAGAAAAGGTCCTTAAGTATGGGACATCTCCCCAGTAGGCGAGACCTCGGGGCTCAATGCACGTTATATGCGGTAAAAAAACGCCGCTCCTTCACCGTAGGGCGAGGGCCTGTCCCTCGCCATGCTGCGATCGCGGGGGAAACCCGCTCGGATGCGCGTATGGCATCCGAGGGCCCCCGCGCTACGGGAAAAACGCCACCCCCTCACCGTAGGGCGAGGGCCTGTCCCTCGCCATGCGTTTTGGTGTCAGACTGCATCACCCCTGTAGGGCAGGATCGCCTGATCCTGACCCGTTCGGGAGCGGGCGCTCCCGAACTACAGTGGTGAATCGGGCACCGGTGCATACACATCCAACAGCCTTCTCAATTCCTCCGCCTTTCCCAAAATCTCACGGCTTTCAAAATGCTGGAGCTCAAACAGGCGCGGCAACTGCTGATAGAGCTCCGGCAAACCTAAAATCTCCACAATCTGCTCTCGCACCCATTTGTCGTAGGCGATAGGATAGGTGCGCCGGGCAATGAAGAGTGCCTGCAAAAATTCACGGAAGGCATCGTAGAATCGGGTGAAGCACTGAAAATGGAGCCCCCGCGGCACGTAAAGCGGAATGTGCTCAAGGTTGTTGAGGCAGTAGTTGCGTGCCATGGAGAGTCGTTGTTGGCGCAGTTGTTCATCGTAATAGGGCAGCCACTTCTCTCGGAGCGCGTCAAAATAGTCGCCGTTTTGATGCAGGACAACGCTGTAAACGAGGTAATTCCCGATGACGAGTTCAAATTCATCGGGCCCGCCTGTCCATCCACGCGGCGTTGGTGCGAAGTGTCCATCGCTGAATTCTAAATCGACATGCGCGTATTTTCCGACAGCGGCGAGTTTTTGAAAGACAGGCGCGGTCGCGTAGAATTCTTCCCACGCCTTCTCAAGGTTCGCCGTTTCGGTTTGCCCTAGCACCAGCATATCAAGGCAGCTGTCGCGGCTCGCCTTGCCGCGGGCACAGGAACAGGTGAGGCAGATGGTGTCAACTTCGGGGAGCGGCGCGAAGAAGTCAACGATGGCTTCAGCGGCGTTTTGATGTTCAATTGTTGGGTAGTTTGGTTGCAAATTCATATTCCCGACATGTAGCGCGGATGCCCGACGCGGTAGGAGAGACCTCCCGGTCTCGATGCACGTTATATGAGGGATACCGCGTTGCGGTGAAAAAAACGCCTCTCCTTCACGTAGGGCGAGGGCCTGTCCCTCGCCATGCAACGATCGCGGGGGACAGGCCCCCGCGCTACGGAAAAAAAACAGTCCCCTTCACCGTAGGGCGAGGGCCTGTCCCTCGCCATCCGTTTTGCTGTCAGACCGCGTCACCTCTGTAGGTCAAGATCGCCTGATCTTGACCCGTTCGGGAGCGGGCGCTCCCGAACTACAGAGGTGGGCCCGATGCCTTCCGGTAGGGGAGACATCGAGACCAGGAGGTCTCTCCTACGGGGGAATCGAGACCAGGAGGTCTCTCCTACCGGGAGGTTCCATCAAGATATGAAACACCCCCAGTTAAGGCTAATAACTATTCGTGTGTTCGTGAATCGGTTGACGTTCGCGGTTGGCGTTGGCATCGGCGCGGCGCGGGGTGCCGGTAATCGCATCGACAGATTCATCCGCCTTGAACCGCAGGTACAATTTCTGTGACTTCGCCGCCATCGACGGATTCTTCAACGCGCGATAACACCGCATCATGTTGTAATGCGCATCCAAATCTTCCGCATCGACTTCAAGCGTTTTCTGAAACGCCGCTAAGGCGGTTTCATAGTCGCGTTTGAGGAAATGCATCCGTCCTAATTGATTCCGAACACGGGTATCGCGTGGGAATTGTGCGGCAGCGCGTTGCAGATGTTCAATCGCCGTGTCGTAGTTCCCGTAAGTTTCTTGGACAAGCGCGTAAAAGTAGTGAACCTTCGCGCGGTGCGGGTTTTCTGGTGGCAGCGTCTGCTGAATTTCAAACGCTTTGTCAAGCATCGCTTCGGCACCTCGCATGTCGCCTTCCTTAATGCGGCAGCGCGCCACGTTCACCCATCCATCAAGGTATGTCGGTTCTATCTGGGTGACTTTCAGGAAGGCGGTTTCCGCGGCTTTCAGATCGCCTTGGAGGAGTAAACCGATGCCGTAGTCGTTCCACCTTTCACGGACATTTTCAACCGAAGAATCGAGACCGGAAGAATCGAGACCCGAGGTCTCGCCTACTGGGATGTCGGAGCCCGAGGTCTCTCCTACCGGGACATCGGGAACAGAGGGGCCGCCTACTGCGAGCGTCGCTGTGGCGGATGCCATGACGACAATCGGCAGATTCGGAATCGCCTTGATTTTGCCGGCGACATCCGAGGTATCGCCTGTCCATACCCACCTGCCATCGTCATACCCTTTATCCACCTGAAAATCGGTATCCTCCGGATCGCGCACGCCAGCATAAGCCCACTGCGTATGCCACCAGTTGAATTTGCGATAGTTCAACTTCGCGGTGAGGGTGAGCGTATCGCCGCAGTCGGGTGGGATTTCTAGCCGATAACGGACAGTATCGGCGGCACCCGGCGGAATGGTGTGGCTATAAAGCACTGTCCGCATTGCCCATGCATTCCGTTTGTTAATGCGGTTTCCGTGCGCGTCAAGCATATAACTATGATAGAAATGCGCGCCTGCATCGACAGGGCCGTCTCCATCAGGCGCGGCGATCTGTCCATTCCAGAAAATCACCTTGCCGTTTTCATCGGTGGCTTTCACCTCCAGCCAAATGTCAAAAGCGTCAATTGTGCCAGCCGGGAAGGGGTGCCCGACATTTCGGGTGCGAACGACGACATCGACGCGCGGGTTTTCGCCGCGCGCGATTTTTGTTGTTCGCGAGGCGTTCGGTAAGGGTTGTCCGGACAATGCCGTTCTTCTACGTAATCCGTCATTGACGTTGTCAATGCCTACGTTTCCTGGGTTATTTTTGTTCGTGCTGCCTACAGGAGAAAGCGAAATCGGCATTCCATCAACGAACAAATCCAAGGTGACTACATCATCTTGCAAAAATTCCGTTACGATTCTGAGCTGTTCTTCGTGCTGATTGACGAAAGGGAGCGCGGTGTTCGCCGCCGGGAAACGGTGGCTATGCACCTTTCCATCAATATTCGCCGCATCCGTGGACGCAACCAACGGCATGTGGCAATCCACGCACTTCTTCGCCGTTTCGGGATAGTAGAAAGACAGCGCGCCTTGATGAGAAACACCGCTCTTCTGCCAGCCATCGTAATCGTTAAAGCCGCGCACCCATCGGAAATTGTTCACGGGTTCATCGAGGTGCGCCTTGTGACAAGTCGAACAGAATTCCGCCGTGTTTTCGCGATGAAACGGCTTGAGGAAACTTTTCTTGTGCGGCTCCGGATCCAGGCGAATGAGGTAGTTATGCAGATTGCGCACAATGGGATTTTCGCTGGCGGCGATGTCGTGGAGCGGCGGATACTTGATGATATACCCGCTGTTGCCCATCGTATCTTTGACCTTTTCGATGGAGTGGCATGCCGTGCAGGCGAGCCCGGCTTGCGCTGCAGGCGTATGGAGGTTCTCCCGAATGGGTAAATCCATGACACCGTTGAGTAAGATACCCGGGTCGTGGCATCCGCCGCACCATTTGGAGGGCTGAATGCCGTTCACTTCCTGCATATAGATAATCGATTTGCGATACCACTGATTATTGAAGGACGAGAAGTGATGCGCCGATTCGTTCCACTGCTCGTAAATATCGGGGTGGCAGCCTTTTGCAGCGCAAGTCTCCGATGTGAGGAAGAAATCGGTGGGGATGAGATCGCCTGTCGCGGTTTCAACGGATGCAGGGAAAAAGTGCCCGGTTGTGCCGCCGCCTTCCTCATACATGCTCGTCGGCGGAAGCGCGGGGTTTTTGACGAGATAGTCCTCGTTGGGCAGATAGTGTTGCGCTACTTTCGCGCCTAGCGGAAAGAGGACAAAAACGCTGAGTAAGGCTAGCATTGCGTGTTTGAAACGCGCGATTGTTGTCCTTTTGACGGGAGAAGACTGCCTTCCCGGTAGGAGAGAACCCGGCTCTCGAAAAATCAGATGGATGGCAAACAGCAGCGCGCCTACCGTTACGGTGACGATATGAAAAATCAGCAGCCACCGATAAGGGCGCGTCGCGCCGACTATCATGAGAAACCCACCGCTCAGGATGCCCAAGATTAAACCGACGATGCCGATTTGCCCAAACCCCGGGATGCGCATGAAATGCCGATAGACATAGATGCCGAACGGAATAATGAGCAGTATCCCAAGCCCGATGTGCAACAGCACGTTAGCGATATAAAAGAGCGTCGGTTCGCCGAAACTGAACAGGTACGCGCTGTTGAGTAGTAGAATGAGAAAGGTGTAGAAAGAAAGTTTTCGCATGTTTTCCTTAGTCGTCTTTGTTCGCTTGTCCAAACGCGCCAGCCACCCAAACCAGGTCTTGAATATTGACAACGCCATCTCGGTTCACATCGGTCTCCTCAGTTGCCTTCTTCCCCATTTGCGAAGAAACCGAGACAAGATCGAGGCGGTGGTGATAAAGCCTTGGGCAGGCTGGTTGGCACGGTAGAGGATAACACTGCCTACAATGACGAAGAAGATGCTTGAGGGTGTTTCATAAATCGTTGTTGTCAAAATGGTTTCGTGAAGGTATTAGCCCAGCAAACTGGGTTAAACACCTGGTCCCCCGAACGATTCCGTTTTCCCGGTAGGAGGGACATCCTTGTCCCGATACGGTAGGCATTGAGACCGGGAGGTCTCTCCTACGGGAATGTATGGAGACTCAGCTCACCTATCGACAATTCCTTTTTTTCCCTATCGCGGGGGCTGTCACCGCGACGTTGAGCGATTTATGAAACACCCTCATATTAACGAAGGAAAAAGGGACCTGGGTGTCAACGAAATCCCTCATCCTGGAAATCTTGGACATCTTGGAAATCCTGCTCAAAAATACGTCTGTTCGCCGCCGTAATGCGGTTCCGCTTTCGGACGCTCATTTACCTGCCACGGTAAATTGACAGGAACGGTTCTCCCCTCAAAATAGGCATCGGTTATCTGCCAAAATTGCAGTCGTGGATACCGCTTGCCGTTATGTTCAATTGCGCCCTCTGCTTCGGCGAGATTGCGCATGCCGCGCGTCACAGGATGCAAGGTGATGAAAATCCCGATGGCGGCGTTGGCATCCTGCATCGCTGTCCGGAAGGCGCGCACCTGATTTAGGTTTAGACTCCTCCCCGATTTCACCTCCGCAATCACGGGGAGTTTCGTTTCCGACCCGGGTTTTTCCCAAAGCACGACTTTCCCGGTGCCATCAAACCCGCCATCGTTGCTATTCGGCGTTGGTGTCAGTCCCAATCTCGTGACTGCCCAATTGGCGAAATCGTGCGGATTTTGTTCGGCGAGGAGAAGCGCGTCCTCAGAGGTTGTCGGATACCCCGCAATTTGGTAATCCACGTTCGGCTGGAGGTGATGGCGTTCGCGGAGCCGCCGCTCCATCGGTTCCAACGCGAGGACAGTCAGATCGATGCCTACCCAGTTGCGTTTCAGCCCGTGGGCGGCATCTAACGCCGTGCCACATCCACAAAACGGATCGAAGACGATGTCACCGGGTTTGGAGGACGCGCGGATAATCCGTTCCAACAACGCGAGGGGCTTTTGCGTCGGATAGCCGAGCCGCTCTTTGGAGACATTAATCAGCGGTTTGATGTCCTCCCATACATCGCGGACAAAGACATCGGCATAGTAACGTCCCTGCTCATCTTGGTTCGCCGTGAAGAACGGCTTATCGTAGTAAACGCGCTCTTGCAACGGCGTGTGTTGATAAGCCTCCGATTTGACATAGAATAGCAGTGTATCATGTTTTCGGGGCCAGTGCCTTTTGCTCACACCGCCGGTCCGATATCCCCACACGATTTCGTTGCGGAAATGCTGCGCGCCAAAAATCGCATCCAGCATGCATTTCAGATAGTGACTGGCGTGCGCATCACAGTGCAAATAGATGCTTCCCTCCGGCCTCAGCAGCCGCCAAATCTCTGCCAAACGGGGTGCCATGAAGGCGAGGTAGGCACGCATCGATTCCGCGTTTTTGCCCTTAAACCCCCCCCCTTCAAAATATTGTCAAAACCTATTAAACAGTCTGACAAATTGTCCATGGTTTCAACGAGTTCGGGATGCCGTTCATCGTAGTGAAGGACAGCGGCTTGGTTTTCGCGCGCCGCGTCGTCCCATCGCCAGATGTCATCAAACGCCTTGCGTTGCGCTTTGGAGCCGGCGAGGAAGATGTTGTAGTTGCGGCCGCTGTTAAACGGCGGATCGAGATAGCAGATATGGTAACTGCCGGCTTTCATCTCGCGCATGACGTTGAGGTTATCTCCGAAATAGAGTGCGTTTTTCATATTTTTTTACTGACGCAAGGCGTTCGATTCTGGAGCGGACTTTATCCCGCGGTATATCCACCATCAATGGGCAAGGCGATGCCTGTTACAAAGGCGGATTCGTCGGAGGCGAGGTAGAGTGCGCCGTAGGCAATTTCCTCTGGTTTGCCGAGTCGCCGCATCGGATGCTTATCGGCGAGTTTTTGATACTCCTCAGGCGTTTTGACGACACCGGCAACTAACGGCGTTTCAACGAAACCGGGACAGATGCAGTTGACGCGGATGTTGTCTTTGGCGTAGTCAAGTGCCATCCCGCGGGTGAGGTTGGTGACTCCGCCTTTGGAGGCGACATACGCTGCGCGGACATCCGCACCGACAATCCCATAGATAGAGGACATGTTGATGATAGAGCCGCCGCCGTTTTTCTGCATTTCGGGAATTGCGGCTTTGGCGCAGAGATACACCCCGGTCAGGTTGACTGCCAAGCAGCGGTGCCAGTCTGCTTCTGGCAGTTCGGCGACAGGCAGACGCATGGCGATGCCGGCGTTGTTGAACAGGATGTCCAATTTGCCGTAGGTGCGGACGGTTTCCTGAACGAGCCATTCGGTATCGCGTGCTATTGTGACATCGGTTGGGATGTAAATGGCTTCGCCGGCGGCGTTGCGGATGTCCTCGGCAGTCTGGTTGCCGCCATTCCTGTCGATGTCGGCGACAACGATGCTTGCGCCGTGTTGGGCGAAGAGGATGGCGGTGGATTTTCCGATGCCGGATGCTGCGCCGGTGATGATGGCGATTTTGTCCTGGAGACGTGGGCGGTTGGAAACCGCGCCGACCGGAGTGTATTGCATCTTACGTTTTTTCCTGCCATGCGGCGGGGTTGACTTCCGGTTCGCCGATGCGGTTTCTGAGGATGCCGATGTTTTCGATTTCTAGTTCGATCACGTCGCCGGGTTGAATCCACCTGTCAAGTTCCCAGCCGCAGCCTTTGCCGACGGTGCCGGAGCCGAGGAAATCGCCGGGATAGAGTGTCTCGGACTGGGAAACGAAGGAGATCATCTCCTCAAAAGTGTAATACATATCGGAGGTATTTCCATCTGCCCAGACTTCGCCGTTGACTCTGGCAATCATGCGGAGATTGTACGGGTTGCCGATGTCATCAGGGGTGACGAGGCACGGCCCCATGATGTTGCTATTGTCAAAATCTTTGCCTTTGGCGGGGCCGAGGGCAAGCGTCATGTGGCGGAATTGGATGTCACGCGCGCTGATGTCGTTATAGATGGTGTAGCCGGCGATGTAGTCGGCTGCATCGGCAACGGGGATGTTTTTTCCGATTTTGCCGATGTAGACACCCCATTCCAACTCAAAATCGAGTTTTTCGGTGTAGTTAGGCCAGGTGACGACTGCCTCATGTCCGGCGATGGAGGCGGGACTGGTGCTGCCGCGGTAATAGTTGGGCAGCTTGAACCATTCGGGAGAGATTTCCTTGCCGGTGATGCGTGCGGCGGCATCCATGTGTGTTTTGAATACGCCGAAATCGCGCAGGCTTGCGGGTTGCGGGAAGGGGGCAAGTAACTGAACTTCGGCAACGGGGATTTGGTTCGTCGCGTCCTGAAGAGCGCGTTTACTGATGTCGGCGATGCGATTTTGGGCGAAGCATTCCTGCATGCTAGCGGGTTCAAGCGACACGATGGTGTCGCCATTAATCCACGCGCCGAGGCGGGGATTTGTATTGGGGGTTTTGAAGGTAACGAGTTTCATTTTTTGTTGTTCCTATCTGAAATCCGGCACGGCGAGGGACAGGCCCTCGCCCTACGATGGAATATGTGTTGATTTTATACCACAGCGGGACAGCCCTCACCCTACGGGGAATCTGAAATCTGGCACGGCGAGGGACAGGCCCTCGCCCTACGATGGTATGTGCATTAATTTTATACCACAAGTGTGTTTAAAAGTCAACACGGAGCAGGATTTTCAAGATTTTCAAGATTTGCAGGATTAGGGGCACTGGCTCGCTGAAAGTTGCTTGTTGCTCCTGCCACGCCTGTTTTTTTATTTTGTTAAGGAGAGGAACACCTCTTCCAACGTCATCTCCACGGTGCGCATTTCTAGCAACTGCCACCTGCGTCCGACAATCGTCTCGGCAACGGCTGCACGGATGTCTGTCTCAATAGCGGATTGAATATGGAACGTCTCCGCGTCAACTTGCTCAGCGGCAATTACGTCGGGAATATCTGTCAAGGTTGCCAAAATTTCATCGGCTGCGGCACCGGCTATTTCAAGCCGAACCATTTTTTTAGTGGTGTCGTCTCCTTCTCGTGCAACGGCGCGGCCATTGAATAAAGGCACATCGCCGGTGATTTGTCCTCTGCTGATGATGAGGAGCCGTTGGCACGTTAGACTGGCCTCGGAGAGGATGTGCGTGCTGAAAAGGATTGTCCGTTCGGTGCCGAGTGACTTAATCAACTGGCGGATTTCGACGATTTGCCTCGGGTCCAACCCAGAAGTGGGTTCATCGAGGATTAAGACATCGGGATTGTGGATGAGTGCCTGCGCCAAGCCGACGCGCTGCCGATACCCACGGGAGAGCTGCCCGATAATCTGATGCCGACGTTCTGTTAATCCGCACGCCTCCACGGTGCTATCCAACTGCTTCTTTCGCTGCGGCGATGGGACACCGCGAATCTTCGCCATGTAGGTGAGATATTTGGATACCGTCATTTCGGGATAGAGGGGAACGTTCTCGGGCAAATACCCGATGCGTTTGCGCACCTCGCGTGACTGCTTGAAAACGTCGTAGCCTGCGATGGTGACGTGCCCACTGCTCGCTGGCATGAAGCAGGTGAGGATGCGCATCGTCGTCGTCTTCCCCGCGCCGTTCGGGCCGAGGAATCCGACGACTTGTCCCTTATCAACACGAAAGGAGATGTCTTTGAGTGCCTGAAAAAGCCCGTAGTTTTTACAGAGGGATTGGACTTCTATCATTTTTTGTTGTTCCTAGCGGTTGTTCGGGTGCGTCTGGGTAGAGGGGCCTTGTCTTGTCAGGCCGTCTTGACGTTGTCAAGACTTGCAATCTCTCGCTAAAACAACCCCCTCGCCCTACGGGAATCTGAAATCCGGCACGGCGAGGGACAGGCCCTCGCCCCACGGAAATTTGAAATCCGGCACGGCGAGGGACAGGCCCTCGCCCTACGAGAATTTGAAATCCATCACGGCGAGGGACAGGCCCTCGCCCTACGTTCCATTTTGCCAAACCGTGCGTGCCGGCATTCGTTCTATCCACGAAGAACGCTAAACTCCTGGTCCCGCGGGCGGCCAGAGAGATACATATTGTTATCCGGGTTCGCCGCTTCAGAGCCGGCGAACGAGTCCGGCAGTTCAATTTGCTCGGTGCGGCCCTCAAATTTATCGGAGGAGACATGGATTTGCCGATACGTCATCGGGTAACAGATGGGCCCTGCACTGACGATGCAGAGAAGGCCTTGTTCCCGGAAGATGCGGTTGAGATGGAGATGGCCACAGAAACATGCCAAGACGTTGCGTGCAAACGGTGCGATGACTTCCAGCACCTCGGCGGAATTGGCGATTCTTGAACCGAGCCCCTGAAACTCAACACTCGGCAATAGGAGTTGGTGCGAGAATATGAAAATCTCTTCACCTTTGTCCGAGGCACATTTCAGTTCGGATTCTAGCCATGTGAGTTGCTCCGTGCCGATGTAGCCGTGTGTCAAGTCTTCCGGCACCTCCTGCGCGTCCAGCAGGATAAACCGAATCTGCTCATGGACAAAACTATGATACGTCCTGTCGTTGATACCGAACAGCGCGCAATAGGAGGCCTTCGATCCGGTTTCGGGATCCAAGTCGTGGTTACCGGGGATGTAGTAGCAGGGTGCATTGAACTGTTCGCCGAACCGTTTTGCGCGATGCAGCGCGTATTCATAGTCGTCCGCGCTCATGTCAAAACTTTTGCCGCCGCAGACGATGTCGCCGCCGTGAATCACAAACGCCGGATCGAAGGCGTTCAGTTGTTCTACCAATTTTTTATAGAGTTCCGGACTCTCTTTCTGTCTTTGCAACCCGCTGGCGAAGTTTTTCGGGGCATTCAGATAGAGATGTGTGTCGGTAATAAAAGCGAATTTAAAAAGTGTCATTCCTTGTCTCATTTCTGGGGAGCTGCGTCAAAATACCCAGGTCTGCCGTTTGAGATTCCCTGACTCAAACCGCGCGGCATCAAGCGATGCCGCGCTACGAGAGTAGGCTCGCGCAGCCTCACCCCAATTTTTTTAGAATTACGATGTAGACAGGTGAGTCGCCATCAAGATAGCGTTCAACTGTCCAGCCGGTGCCGTGGAGAATCTCTGCCATCTCTGATTTGGAGACGAACAGATAGTCAAACCACGGTGTCGCATACTGCCGATAACGCACGCGGATGCGAATCTGGCCGCCCATCCGGCCCCGCTCTCGGTTCCACTGATGATAGGCGAGATGGCTCGCATCCGCTGTCGCATACGGATCTCGTGTTTCTGCGATGATTGTCCCCGTAGCCGGTGTCAATGAACCGAATCGCTTCAACAGCCATCGGGCCCGTTTGAAGGTGCCGCAGAGCCCGAAATTGCTCCCCATCAGGAGAAGCGTGTCAAACACGCCCAGGGCGGCACTGACCCGGGTAATCGGCAGCACCTCTGCCTGCTGTAGGCCGCGCCGCCGGCAGAGGTGGATAGCCAAAGGTGAATTGTCAATGCCTAGCACCTCGTGGCCGCGTGTCTGAAGATAGAGGGCATGCCGCCCTGCACCACTGCCGATATCCAATACACGGCCGGTGGCAGATGCCAACGCGCGCTGCTGGTGCGCCGGCCAGTCCGGATATTCTGCAAAATAGATTTGCGGATGCACGGGACTGGCCGTGATGAATCCATCCTCGCGCTCAACGATTTCCAGTGCGTCTGTCTTACCGTCGTAATAGTCGGCGATGAGGTGGCCGTAGGCATCTTGGTTCTCGGTTAGCACAGTTTGCTCCTAGCACGCGATTTGCTTCGCGACGATAAACTTCAGCAGTTGCACAATTTCCTCTGCCCCCCAGATGCAGCTGTAGGCAGGCCCGAATTCAACGGCGAAGGTTGGTTTGTCGCTCTCCATATCGCCGACGATGCCGCGGACGAATGCCCATGTCTCATTGACTGTGTAGCATCCGAAGATTTCCTGTTCGGTAGTGGCATCTCGTTCGGCGTTAATCCGCGCGGCGGCGAGCATCTCGCCGTAGAGTTGATAGAGCGGATCTGGGGCGTTCAGCCCGCGCTTCGCCTCATGCACAATGAGATAAGGCGGACGAATTCTTCCACCGGTAGCAGGCGCAAGGGCCCCATCTACCTCTCCTTCCAAAGCGAACGTGGAATAAGCGGCTTTCAGTGAAACGCCGCTCCACGCTTGGACACGTCCTTGTTCCGCGAGCATCAATATCGGATAAATCGCGCGGGCCCAGAGCGTGGCCTCGTTCATTACAACGATGTGGCGGTGACGCAAGACAGATTTGATCTCCTCAAGCCGGCGGCGTTCATCGTCGGTGAGAGACATTTGTCTATTCTGCCACTCCTCCAAAGTCCCGTCTTCTTCGTCAAGCGTGACGAGTTGATGAATGACCTTTTCTGTGAGTTGTGAGAAGGTATACGTGCACATCACTCAAAACCTCCGTTATCCCTAAAATCTTGGATTTTGAACCCGCCCGAACTGAAAAAATGGCGAGCTCAGGTGATTCCACACTACGAGGGGAGGTTCGCGCAGCCTCACCCCAATTTTTTCAAAATTGCGATGTAACCCGACGAGCCACTGTCAAGATAGCGTTCAACTGTCCAGCCGGTGCCGTGGAGAATCTCTGCCATCTCCGATTTGGAGACGCACAAATAGTCAAACCACGGTGTCGCATACTGCCGGTAGCGCACGCGGATGCGGATCTGGCCGCCCATTCGGCCCCGCTCCCGGTTCCACTGATGATAGGCGAGATGGCTCGCATCTACTGTGGGATACGGATCCCGTGTTTCTGCGATAATTGTCCCCGTAGCCGGTGTCAATGAACCAAATCGCTTTAACAACCATCGGGCCCGTTTGAAGTTGCCGCAGAGTCCGAAATTGCTCCCCATCAGCAGAAGCGTGTCAAACAAACCGAGGGCACTACTGACCCGGGTAATCGGCAGCACCGCTGCCTGCTGGAGGCCGCGCCGCCGGCAGAGGTGGATAGCCAACGGCGAATTGTCAATGCCGAGCACCTCGTGACCGCGTTCCTGAAGATAGAGAGCATGCCGGCCCGCACCACTGCCGATATCCAATACACGGCCGGTAGTGGCGGCCAGCGCGCGCTGCTGATGTTCTGGCCAGTCGGAATAGTCAGCGAAGTAAGCACCAGGATGATGCGCATCAATTAAACCATCCTCTCGCTCAACGATTACCAGCGCGTCTGCCTTGCCATCGTAATAATCCGAAAGGATGTGCCCGTAAGCATCTTGGTTATCGGCTAGCACAACTTCCTCCTAGCACGCGATTTGCTTCGCGACGATAAACTTTAACAGTTGCACAATCTGCTCCGCATCCGAGATGCAACTGTAGGCAGGCGCGAATTCAACGGCGAAGGTTGGTTTGTCGCTCTCCATATCAATGACACTGCCGCGGACGAATACCCACGTCTCATTGACGGTGTAACATCCGAAGATTTCCTGTTCGGCGGCGGCATCTCGTTCGGCGTTGATCCGTGCGGCGGCGAGCATCTCGCCGTAGAGTTGATAGAACGGATCTGGGGCATTCAGCCCGCGCTTCGCTTCATGCACAATCAGATAAGGCGGCCGAATTCTCCATCCGATACTCGGAGCAAGGGCACCATCTACCTCTCCCTCCAACGCAAATTTCGGGTAAGCGGCTTTCAGCGAAACGCCGCTCCACGCTCTAACATGTCCTTGTTCTGCCAGCACTAACAGCGGATAGATGGCACGCGACCAGAGCGTGGCCTCGTTCATCGCGAGGAGTTGGTGGTAACGCAAGGTAGCTGTGATATCCTCAAGCCGGCGATGTTCGTCCTCGGTGAGAGGTATCTGCATCTTTTGCCATTCTTCCAAGGCCCCTTCAGATTCGTGCAGCGTGATGAGGCTATGAATTACCTCTTCCGTAAGTTGTGAGAAGGTATACGTGCACATCGTCCAGAACCTCCATCACGATGATTTGACATACCCCGTTGTGCCGTTGGGATTTACCCACTTCGTCTTCCAATGCGTCTCAATGCCTTCGCGCCACGTTTGCGCCGCTTCCGTTAACGCCGCCGTGAGCTCCGGATGCGTCGCTTTCAGATTCTCTGTCTCACCCATGTCGGTTTCCAAGTCGGCGAGATGGACATCGTCTTCGGGTGGCGCGCCTTCAACTAGCTGCCCATTCAGCACCAACTTCCATTTGCCGCTGCGAACAGCCGTCTGTTTTCCCATCTCCCAGAAGATTTCCCTGTCAGGCATTGGCGAGACGTTGTTGTCCGCGGCTTTGTTGTCCATGGAGGCAACCATCGGGAGGACATTCAAACCATCAAGTTCGTATTCCGCCGTATTTCCGCCTGCGGCGTTCAGGAACGTCGGGAATACGTCCATCGCCGCGCCGACTTCGCTGATAACTTGTCCAGCGGGAATCTTTTCAGGCCAGTGCATGATGCCGGGCGAACGGATGCCGCCTTCGTAGAGGCTGAACTTATGTCCCTTCAGTTTACCGGCGGTGCCGCCGTAGTAAGGATCTTGCGTCCCATCAAGCCAATTGCGAGTTTCGCGTGAGGGCCCGTTATCGCTCTGGAAATAGGAGAAGGTGTTCTCAGCGAGCCCTTGCCGTTCCAGTTCTGCGAAAATCTCACCGACGCTATCGTCAACCGCGCTGAGCATCGCCGCCATGATCTGCCTATCCCAAGGTAGGTTCGGAAACCTGTCGATGTATTTTTGCGGCGCGTGCATGGGATAATGCGGGGCGTTGTAAGGCACATAGAGAAAAAACGGTTTGCCGAGTTCTACAGACTTGCGAATGTAGCGCACGGCATATTCGGTGATGAGTTCCGTGAAGTATTCGCCGTTCCGATAAATCTCCTCGCCGTTTTCCCAGAGATCGTGCGTCTGATCGATGCCTTTCTGTCCGAGTCCCCAGTAAAAAATATGCGAGAAGAAATCGATGCACCCTGCCATGAATCCGAACCAGTCATCAAACCCGTGGTCTTCCGGACGTGAACCTTTTGCAAGCCCCAAGTGCCACTTCCCGGACATGGCGGTGTAGTAACCGCGTTGTTTGAGCGCAGACGCGAGTGTCGGCACGGAAGGTGGTAACCCTGTCGCCGTGCGATGCCCCGCCAAAATGGCACGCACACCGGCATGACACGGATACCGGCCGGTGAGCAACGCAGCGCGGGAAGGCGAGCAGACCGGGGAGTTGGAATACCAGTCGGTGAAACGCGCCCCCTCGGCGGCCATTCTGTCCAAGTAGGGCGTTTTGAAATCAGGCGCGCCCATGCAGGAAAGATCGCCGTAACCCTGGTCGTCTGTCAAAAAGATGATGAAGTTCGGTTGCATTTTTTCCTCTTTTCTGTTATTCGCGAGGTGTGCATCGAGACCAGGAGGTCTCTCCTACCAGGATGCATCGAGCCGGAGGGCATCGAGACCGGGAGGTCTCTCCTACCGGAAATCGAGCCGAGGGGCATCGAGACCGGGGGGCATCGAGCCGAGGGGCATCGAGACCAGGAGGTCTCTCCTACCGGTGTGCGTTCTGCCTCACTTCCTCCAGAAACGCCTATCCAAACTCCGATATTGGATAGCTTCGGAGACATGCACTGCCTCAATATCGGGGTTTTGCTCCAGATCGGCGATGGTGCGCGAAACTTTCAAGATTCTGTCGTAGGCGCGGGCACTGAGCCCTAACTGATTAATGGCGACGCGGAGCAAATCCTGTGCGTGCGCGTCAACCTTGCAGTAGTCTCGAATCTGCTTGGATTCCATGTCGGCGTTGGCGTGGATTTTCGGGTTGTCTGCAAACCGCTGGTGTTGCGTTTGGCGTGCCATCTCCACGCGTTCTTGGACGTTCCGCGACGGCTCCCCGGTCGTCTCATCGGCGAGTTCGGCATATTTTACCGCAGGCACTTCAACTTGGATGTCAATCCTATCCAACAGCGGACCGGAGATGCGCGAGACATAGCTCTGGATTTGGTTTTGCGTGCATTTGCAGTCTCGGCCCGGGTCGCTGAAGAAGCCGCACGGACAGGGGTTCATGGCGGCGACGAGCATGAAATTCGCGGGATACGTGAGGGATGCAGCCGCTCGCGAGATAGTGACGTGTCCATCTTCCAACGGTTGCCGCATGACTTCCAGCACGTTTCTGCGGAATTCAGGGAGTTCGTCTAAAAATAGCACGCCGTTATGCGCGAGGCTCACTTCACCGGGGCGAGGCACCTGTCCGCCGCCGATGAGCCCCGCATCCGAAATCGTGTGATGCGGTGAACGATAAGGACGTGTCACGACTAAAGGCGTATCACTGGGCAAAATGCCGACGATGCTCTGAATCTTCGTCGTCTCCAAGGATTCGTCCATGGACAATTTCGGCAGCAGCGAGGGGATGCGCTTCGCAATCATGGTTTTGCCGGAACCCGGCGGACCGAGCATGATGAGGTTATGTCCCCCGGCGGCAGCGACTTCAATGGCACGCTTGACATGTTCTTGTCCCTTTACATCGGCAAGATCGAGCACGGTCTGCGGTATTCTTTCCTGTTCATCGGAACTGAGCATGTGGGGTTCCGGTGCTATCTCTTTCGTTCCGCTGAGGAAGGCTGCGGCTTCCGCCAAATGTGAGACAGGATAGACGTTCACTTCCTCAACAATCGCCGCCTCTTTTGCGTTTTCAGCGGGGATGAGGATGTCTTCTATGCCGTTCTCTTTTGCGGCGAGCGCCATGGGGAGGCCGCCCTGTATGCTGCGAATGCTTCCATCAAGTGCGACTTCGCCGAGCACCATAGCGTTTTCAAGCCGTTCAATACCTACTTGATTCGTGGCGGCGAGGATGCCGATGGCAATCGGCAAGTCAAACGCGGAACCGGCTTTTCGGATGTCGGCAGGCGCGAGGTTGGCAGTGATGCGGCCGGGTGGAAAATAGAAACCGGCGTTTTTAATCGCTGCGGTAACCCGGTCTTTGCTCTCGCGGATGGCACTATCGGGCAAACCGACGGTGCTGAACGCGGGGAGCCCCTCGGAGACATCCACCTCGACTTTGACGATATAGGCATCAATTCCTAGCATTGCGCTGCTGAGGACTCTTGCAAGCATACCTGTTTTTCCTTTGGAGCAAACTGCGATGCTCCTGAAACGGGTTAATTTTCACTAGATGAAGACGTGTATCTATTATACCGTCCAATCCCATTTTTGTCAAGTTTTTTTATTTTTTTGCATTTTAATTTGACAAACGAACAAAAATGTGGTACTTAAGTGAGGGGTTTCATAAATCCGTTTCGGTAGTTATTCCCCCTTGGGGGAGGGCGAATACCGAAAGGCATCGGGCCCACCTCTGTAGTTCGGGATCGCCTGATCCCGAACAGGTCAGGATCAGGCGATCCTGACCTACAGGGGTGATGAGGTTTGATAGCAAAACGCATGGCGAGGGCCTGTCCCTCGCCCTACGGAAGGGGCGGAGTTTTTTCCACCGTAGCGCGGGGGCCTGTCCCCCGCGTTGGCCATCGTCAAGTTATGTTCTTAGGTCCTTTAGGACCTACATGTCTATAGAAACACATGCCGGTCCCATGTCAAGGTCCTTTAGGTGCTTAATAAAAAAAACACGCGCTGCGCGTCAAAGAATATTAAGGACCTAAAGGACCTTAGCGTTCTTCGCAGCCTCACGTGCTATAGACATTAACGTCCTAAAGGACCTAAGATACGTTTTTTATCGTAGCGCGGGGGCCTGTCCCCCGCGAGCGTTCGATCGCGCGAGGCATAGCGAGGGACAGGCCCTCGCCCTACGGTACCGCACGCCGTTTTTTTCGGACGCATCGTTTTAGGGCCTTTAGGACCGAAGAGACGTTTTTTTCATCGTAGCGCGGGGGCCTGTCCCCCGCGAGCGTTGGAGTGCGCCGACGATGGCGAGGGACAGGCCCCGGGAGGCGCGCCGACGGTATTGCATCGAGACCAGGAGGTCTCTCCTACCGGCAGAAATCAAGACCCGGCGTGCCTATCAACACTTCCCTTTTTTTAATTTGTCCCATGAGGCGGTTCAAGGCGTTATTTCCCACAGAAGCACCGTGCCATCCCAACTGCCAGATGCGAGTGTGCGCCCATCCGGGGTGAAGGTGAGGCTTGAGATAGGGTCGGTATGGCCGGTGAGGAGCTGCAGCGGTGTGCCGGAGGCAACATCCCACAACCTAATGACGTGCCAACTGCTGCTCGCGAGGGTGCCGCCATCGGGACTGAAAACGAGATCCCCGGGCACTGGCGTGTGTAGTGTTTTTGTGGGCACCCCACTCGCTGTATCCCACAGCCTGATGGTGTTATCCCAGAATCTCGCGCTTGCGAAGGTGCTACCGTCGGGGCTGAAGGCAATAGAACTGATAGTTTGCGCGTGTTCATTGAGCACCTTTATGTTGAGCGTTTTTACGTTTTCTCGGGTAATCACATCCCAAAGTCGGATAGTGTTGTCGACACCTCCACTCGCCAAGGTGCTGCCATCGGGACTGAAAGCAACGTTCCTAACACCGTCGGTATGTCCCGTGAGCACCTTTATATCTTTGCCGTTGCGTGCATTCCACAAGCGGATAGTGCTGTCCGAACTTGCACTCGCTAACAGGGCACCACTAGGGTTGAAGGCGACACTCGTAACCCCGTGCGTATGTCCGCTGAGCACTTTGTTGCGTTTGCCGAACAAACTTTCCCACAGCGAGTTTTTCCCTATGCTTGCATCCCACAGTCGAACGGTTTTATCTTTACTTGCACTCGCCAGAGTGCGGCCATCAGGACTGAAAGCAACGTTCCTAACACCGTCCGTGTGTCCCGTGAGCGTCTTTGTGTTTCTCCATGCGTGTCCATTCCAGAGATAAATGTTACCACTCGACCCCGCGCTGGCGATGGTGAGGCCATCGGGACTGAAAGCAACGCTACCAACCCTGCTCGTATGTCCCTCAATCGTTTTTGTGTGTTTGCCGGTATGCGCATTCCACAGGCGGATTTCTTCGCTAGTTGCGCTGGCGATGGTGTTACCGTCGGAACTGAAGGCAATGCTATTGACACTATTTCTGTGTCCCTTGAGCGTTTTTGGCCACCTGCCGATAATTGTTTCCCAAAAAGCGCGTTTTCCGGTGCGCTCATCCCACAGCCGGACGATGTTGTTATCGTTATCCGAACCTGCGATTGTCAAAGTCCTTCCATCGGAACTGAAGGCAATGCTACGGATACTAGCCTTACGTCTCTTGAAGGATTTTACCTTCGTTCCGGTGGCGACATCCCACAAGTAGATTTCGTTTGAGTTCGCGCTTGCCAGAGTGTCTCCATTGGGACTGAAGGCAACACGACGGTGGTACGTATGCCCAGTCTGGGCAAGTGTCTTTAGGTGTTTGCCGGTGGGAACGTCCCAGAGATGGATGACAGGGTCCGCACTTGCTGCTAGGATGCTCCCATTGTGATTGAAAGCGACGCACAAGACCTGATATATTCCATCTGCGCTGAGTGTCAGGGTGTTTTCGCCTGTGGCAACATCCCACAGTTGGACATCATCGTGACTGGCAATCGCCAAGGTGCCACCGTCGGGGCTGAAGGTGATGTCCCTTTCCCAACCGGACATTCTAGCGAACGTCTTGATGTGGGTGCCGGTGTCCACATCCCATAAGCGGATCGTTCTATCCGAACTTGCGCTGGCGAGGGTGCTACTATCCGGACTGAAGACGACATTATGAACACCGGCCGTATGGCCAGTGAGCATCGCGACTTCTTGACATGTCTCGGCATCATATAGCCAAATGCCCACGGAACTTGCTACGGCGAGACGCGTGTTATCTGCGGAAAACTGGATATCATGTATCGTGCCTTTGCCAAGGCGCGCTTTGGGCCCTTCGTGTATAGGGATTACCTTCGACAGCAGCACCGTGCCATCGCCACTCGCGCTAGCGAGTGTGCTCCCATCAGGCGTAAAGGCGACGCTATTGACCCCGGATGTATGGCCACGGAATACTTGTGCACGGCTACCGGTGGCTATATCCAACACAACGCTCTTATCGTGATATCCGACTGCGAGGGAACCGGCATCGGGACTGAAGACGACGCTCTCCACGCCAATATAGACTGTGAACGTCTGTATGTTTTTTCCGGTGGCAACATCCCACAGCCGGACGGTTCTGTCAGGCATTCGATTATTGGATTTGAAGTAGTCTTCCTGCCCACCACTCGCGAGGATGCCGCCATCCGGACTAAAATCCAAACTCGTAACGACACCTGTGTGGCCCGTGAGTGTCTTTACGCTTTTTCCGGTCGTCAGATTCCAGAAACGAATAGTTTTATCTTCACTCGCACTTGCCAAGATGCCGCCATCCGGACTAAAATCCAAACTCGTAACGAAGTCTGTGTGTCCCACGAGCGTCTTTGTGTTCTTTCCTGTCTCCAGATCCCAGAGGTGGATTTCTTTATCCCCCGCGCCTGCCAGGGTGCCACCATCCGGGCTGATGGCCACGCTAGTCCTATAGAACTCGTCCGCAGGTCTGTCCGTATATCCCCTGAACGTCAAGGTGTTTTCGCCGGTGGGGACATCCCAGATACGGATAGTTCTGTCGTGTCCCGCACTCGCCAATCTACTTCCATCGGAACTGAAGACGATGTTCCCTTGGCGCGAATGTCCTCTCAGCGATTTTTTCTTCCGTCCAGTATTAGTATCCCAGAGAGAAATGGTGCCACCCCATGCCGAGCTTGCCAAGGTGTCCCCATCGGGACTGAAAGCGACGCTCTTCACCGAGACCGTGTGTCCATGAACCGTGTCTGTATTTTTTCCGCTGGCAACGTCCCAGAGGCGGATGACACCATACCCACTCGCGATTGCCAAGGTATCCCCATCGGGACTGAAGATGACGCTCTCAACCCAACTTGTAGGTCCCTTGAGTATTTTCGTCTGTTTTCCGGTGCCTGCGTCCCAGAGGCGGATGGTTTCATCCGAACTTGCACTCGCGAGGATTTCCCCATCCGGACTGAAAGCAATGCCGTCGACAGTTTCCGTATGTCCCGTGAGGGTCCTTATGTTTTCGCCGGTAGTCACATCCCACAAACGGAGAGTTTTATCCCAACCGATTGCAAGGATGTCCCTATTCGGGCTGAAAGAAAAGCACTCAACATCGCTCGTCTGTCCGTGAATCGTTCTTGTGTTTTCACCGGTGGCCACATCCCACAAACGGAGTGTATTGTCCAAACACACACTTGCTAGAAGCCTGCCATCGTGATTGAAGGCTATGCTCTCCACACTAGCCGTATGTCCCGTGAAGGTCTTTATGTTTTCGCCGGTGGCCACATCCCATAAATGGAGAGTACTCCTACGTGAACTTGCCAAGGTAGCCCCATCCGGACTGAACACAATGTTAGTGTTATAGCCGGCATTCGTACGACTCGTGAATTTTTGCAGTGGTGTGCCGGTGGCGACATCCCACAACTGAATAGAGTGAATAGAGCTCTCACTCGCGCCTGCCAGAGTGCTACCATCAGGACTGAAGGCCACGCTGTCACAAGCTACCTGTTCACCGGAGTGATTCTCTTGAGTCAGTAGAGCGACTTCCTGATATGTCTCGGTATCATACAGCCAAATCCCCACGGCACTCGCTACCGCAAGCCGCGTGCCATCCGGTGAAAACTGAATATCATTGGCTCTGCCTTTGCCTAGCCGCGCGATGGCCCCTTCGGGTAACTGCCATTGGGATACATCCTGGGCGAAAACACCGGTGGCCAGGATAAGCATCAGCGTCAAAATGGACAAGAATAAACTGTGTTTCATGTGTCAAATTCCTCTTTTGGAACCGGGTTGCAGAATGCCCCCCTTCCTCGTAGGGCGAGGGCCTGTCCCTCGCCATGCTCCGGTCTACGGAACGATCGCGGGGGACAGGCCCCCGCGCTACGATAAAAAAAACGCCCCCCTCACCGTAGGGCGAGGGACAGGCCCTCGCCAACGCTCGCGCACCAGGCACTGTAGGTCAGGATCGCCTGATCCTGACCTGTTTGTGATCAGGCGATCACAAACTACAGAAGGGGAAACACATCTCGTGACGATGGAGATCGCGGGGGACAGGCCCCCGCGCTACGAAAAAAAACGCCACCCCGCACCGTAGGGCGAGGGACAGGCCCTCGCCATCGTCCGCGCACCAGGCACTGTAGGTCAGGATCGCCTGATCCTGACCTGTTTGTGATCAGGCGATCACAAACTACAGTGGAGGAACCTTTCTGTTCCTACGAAAGACTCGTATCCCCAGTCAATTTATGCAACGCCTGCAACTGCTCCCTATTCGCAATGACTAACAGCGCATCGCCGACATCTAACTTCCGATTATAGGGTGGGTTATAGATGAACACCCCTTCTCGACTCCGGATAGCAATGACGACGAGGCCGCTCTGCTGCCGAATGCGGGCATTGGAGAGCGTCAACCCGACGAGCGCGGAATGTTCCTGAACAATAGATTCGGTAAATCGCGTCCCCTGTTGGCTTTGCGTGATGTTTGTCAAGAAATCGACGAGCTGCGGATGAAGCATCCCCGAAGCAAGCCGCATGCCGCCGATCTGGTCTGGGAGAACAACCTCGTCTGCGCCAGCGGTGATGAGTTTCGCGGGCGAATTATTCTCAACCGCTTTGGACGCAATTCGGAGCTGCGGGTTCAGTTTCTTCGCCGAAATGACGACGAAGAGGTTATCCTGGTCACGGCTGAGGCAGGTGACGAGCCCGCGTGCGCGTTCTATACCGGCGCGCATCAGCAATTCGTCATCGGTTGCATCGCCGTGGATGTGGAGGAAATCACGGGTATCGGCGAGTTGCAGAAGGCGTTCTTCATCCCTGTCAATGCTGACAAAGGGTTCTTCGGCTTTGAGCAGTTCGTCAAGGACATGCACACCGGTATCGCCGAGACCGCAAAGGATATAGTGATTTGAAAGTTTATCGACAGTGCGCACCATTTTTCTCAATCGGAAGAAGTTTTGGAGTTGTCCCTCAATAAAAAAGGCGGTGGCGATACCGACGCTGTAGGTAAACACGCCAAACCCACCGATGAGGAGAAACAGGGTGAAGATGCGTCCTTCATCGCTCATATCTAACTGACTATACCCAACTGTTGTCAAGGTAATCACAGTCATCCAGACTGCGTCAAGGAGCGTCCATGAACCTGCCGGATTATCTCTTTCCAGCACGGCATACCCGATTGTTCCGACAACAAGCAATCCAACTAGCAGTGTGAAAGCGATGATGATGTTGCGTTGGTAGTTCATCCGCGAACCAGCCCATACCGGAAACCGTAGCGCGAGGGCCTGTCCCTCGCGATTTTTCAATAGGCCCAGGCACGGCGGGGGACAGGCCCCCGCCCTACGGTGAAAAAACGGCCCAGGGCCCGTAGCGCGAGGGCCTGTCCCTCGCGATCTATCCCATTCCGGAAACCGTAGCGCGAGGGCCTGTCCCTCGCGAGCTTTCAATAGGCCCAGGCACGGCGGGAGACAGGCCCCCGCCCTACGGTGAAAAAGCGGCGAAAAAACGGCCCAGAAACCGTAGCGCGAGGGCCTGTCCCTCGCGATCCTTGCACAGCGGGGGACAGTTATTCTTCCTCTTCCGCCTCGGCTTCTTCCGCACTACTGACAAGGCGGACGTAACCCATGCGGAGTTGATAGAGAGAATTTGCTAAGAAATTCGCCTCCGGCGCGACGAGGTTACCCTTCGTCTTCTCCTCAAGGAGTTCAAGACTATCAATGATACGTTTGACTAAAGGGAGACTGATGACAACTTCGTCTGTCTCTGGGTTGTGGACACCCTCCATGTAGAGTTGCGCCGTGGTCACCAGGTCATTGACAAACGTGATAAAGTTCATCGGTGGAAGTGCGTTTATATCTTGATCTCGCGGTGTATCCATGTCGCTGCTCCTCCCTAGTCGTCATCGTCATCAAAGAGAATGATTTGCGCGAGCAAACTTCCCGCTTGATTGTTGTTGTGCGGTGTCTCGTTCATGGCGAGGAAGATAACACCGTCATCGGGTGCGGGGTTGTCGTAACGCGAGCCGACAGCGAAGACGGTATCTCCGATTTTCGCGATGAGGGCCCCGATGTTTGTGCCGGGGAGCAGATAGGCGGCACTGCCGGGCGTATTCGCAACACCGTCGCCGCCACACCAGCCTATCCGATTTTGTAAATCGGGAGACCAGGCACCTTCCGCGTCAATAACGAGTCGTTGTCCCTTTTTGACGCGAACGTAACTCTCCTGCCAGATGGGGCTTGGGCGGGCTGTGCGGATAACTGTTAATGCCATTCTGTTTCTCCATTTCGTTTTGGGAGGCGCGGTCAGAAACCGCGCCTTTCGGTTACTCTGTCTTATCACGAATCGTGATATTCGTAATCGCGTCGTCCATGACGATGCTGTCAACTACCTCCATCCCGCTGATGACGGTGCCGAAGACGGTATAATCGCTATCAATAAGCGTTGTATCGCGGCAGATGAAGAATTCGGAGGCATCGGCTACGCTGGCCCCCACCTCCTTCGCCATGGCGACAACGCCGCGCGACATCTTCTGCGAGCCGTTTTCTATGGGGATGGTTTCGTTCCTCACAAAGCGCGAACCGGCTTGGATGAGCAGCGGTTCCACGCGGTGGAATTTCTCATCCTTGTAGTTGTTGAGGTTCGCGTTTTTGATGAAATTCCGCGCGGTTTCGGGTGCCGCCGCGAGGAATTCAAACTCTATCTTGCCCTTCGCTGTCTCAATAACAGCGATGACACTGGTTGGGTCGATCGCGGGTTTCGCGGTGGTTTGCACGGTGCCGGTGCTAGCCCGTCTCGCGCGCGGCGCGGGTGCCTTCTTCTCCTCCTGCGTGCAACTCATCAAGAGCGGCAAAAACGAGCCCGCCACAATGAGCAGCGCGGCCAGGACGAGGCTATGGCATCGGTGATACTGCTGTCGCTTGAACATATTTTGACTTCGCCTCCAATCGGATGGTTGTCATGACATCGCCCATCTCCAATAGATCGACGATATCCATGCCGTGGATTACACTCCCGAATGTGGTGTAATTTCCATCAAGGTGAGGTTGCGGTTTCAGACAGATGTAGAACTGACTCCCGGCAGAATTCGGCATGTTCGCCCGCGCCATCGCCACGGTGCCTCTCAGGTGGGGACGCTGGTTCGGGTTCGTATACTCGTCAACAATGTTCCAACCGGGTCCGCCTGTTCCATCGCCTTCCGGGCACCCACCTTGAATGATATTCAGCCCAGTTTCGTCGACTTTACGGTGGAACGTCAATCCATCGTAAAATTTCTGGCTGATGAGTTTTGTGAAGTTCTCAACTGCCACGGGTGCGGCATCGGGATAAAACTCAATGACGAATTGACCTTTGTCGGTTGTGACGACTGCTACTTGCTCTTCCGGCTCTTCCGGCAGTTGAGTGCCGCCGGGGAGCAGTGCGCAGCCGACTAGCGTTTGCAAAACAAGAAACAGTAGAAAATACGCAGTTGTTTTCATGAAAGTTCCTTACAATTGAATGCTGTCTTGGTAGGCGAGACCTCCTGGTCTCGATGCGTTCGGTAAAAGCAAGCCTACCAAGGCAAGTGGACTAAGGTAGGCGAAACCTCCCGGTCTCAACTCCCCCGGTAGGCGAGACCTCCCGGTCTCGATGCGTTCGGTAAAAGCACACCTACCAAGGCAGTTGAACTAACGGGATTTCAAGCGTGCCCAAGTAGTTGCCAACTTATCGCGTGCATTAACCGCCAGCGCGAAAGGTTGCTCCATGTCCGCTAGCAACTCTTCCTTCGTCAAAGCGTAGTTATACATTTTGATTTCATCAAGCGCGCCGGTGAGAAAGCGTCCACTTCCGCCGCGTGCGCCGATGAAAAGCGCGTCATCGTTCGGGCTCAACTTGCCTTTACAGTCCATCTCTGCTTCAAGTTCACCGTCGATGTAAAGCCGAATGGTATCGCCGTCCCATGTGCCAGCGAGGAAATGCCACTCGCCATCTTGAATACTGGGTCCGATGTTTTCGTCGTTGCATGCATCTGGCAGATCGAAGAATTGCAAGATGGTGCCGCCGTTATAGAGCGCGGCGAGGTTATACAAACCCGATACCCAAGCGTTCCCCTTTTCAACGCCGCTCTGGATTGCTTCGCCGCCTTCGATAAACACCCAGAATTCAATGGTGAGTTCTTCGACAATGTCAAGGCTCCCGTGGTCTGGGATTTGCGCAGAGGTTTTTCCATCAAACGCCACGGCTTTCCCGAAAACGCCATCAATCAACTCGGGTTTGCCCTTGAAAGTTGCGTCGTTGCCGAATTCGGACACGTCGGCGGCAACGTCGCCGCTCAGTTCATCAAGCGGCAGGTGCAGCACGAGTTCTTGCGCGTTGCACACCGTCACTACGCCGATGAACAGCAGCCCGCATAGGCATAAAATAGCTAGTTGTTTCATATTGAATCCTCCGTCAAATCATCGATAAAAGTGCTGTTTGGATGTCAACAAGATTAAAATAGCAAAAATGTTAAAAAAAGTCAAGGGTTTATTTTGTGGTTTCGTGAGATTCCGAACGATGCCGTTTCCCCGGTAGGAGAGACCTCCTGGTCTCGATGCAATACTATAAACGTTATTAAGGTCCTACGGACCTTGATAGGGTGAAACACGTTTTTCTATAGACATTAAGGTCCTACGGACCTAAAAGAGGTTTTTGATAGATCGCAGCATGGCGAGGGACAGGCCCTCGCCCTACGGTGAGGGAGCGTTTTTCAGTCAAGAAGATGCGGGGGCCTGTCCCCCGCGAACGTTGCATGGCGAGGGACAGGCCCTCGCCCTACGCGGAGGGGAGGCGTTTTTCGACGAGGCGCGTCTATTCCGCATCGTAAATCGCAAGCTTCCTACGCAACGTCTTGCGGGCAATGCCCAAAACCGCCGCGGTCCGCGCCTGATTCCTACCCAGGCTCTCGTAAGTCTCTAGGATATACCGCTTTTCTACTTCCGCCAACGTGAACCCAATCGGGGCAATTGGCTGAAATTGCTTTTGAGAGAACTGAGTTTCTGACGAAGTGCCGACAGGTTGGAGCTCCGGTTTCCGAATTCTAACGGGGAGGTGCATCGGTAAGATAACGTCTCCTTGTGCGAAGACGATTGCACAAACGACGACTTTTCTCAACTCGCGGACATTCCCCGGCCATGCGTAATTTTCGAGGCGTGCTAAAGTTTCGGGAGCGATGCCGCCGACATCTCGCCCCAAGCGTTGGCTTTCTTCTGCCAGAAAGTAGTCTACCAACAACGGGATGTCCCCTACCCGTTCCCGGAGCGGCGGCAAATCGATAGTAAACCCCTCCACCCGATAATAGAGATCTTGGCGAAAGGTGCCAGCACTCACCTCGGCCTCAAGGTTGCGGTTGGTGGCAGCCACCAGTCGGACATCAACGTAAATCTTTTTTGTGCCGCCGAGGTGTTCAATCTCGCCGTTCTCTAACGCTCGAAGCAATTTGGGTTGAAGGAGTAGGGACAGTTCCGCGATTTCATCTAGGAATAATGTGCCCTTGTCTGCCAATTCAAACTTACCGGGCTTCTCTTCGTATGCGTCCGTATACGCGCCCCTCTCATGCCCGAACATTTCGTCCTCCATGAGCGTCGCCGGAATTGCAGCACAATTGACCGTAATCTTCTTTTTTTCGGCGCGACGGCTATTCGTGTGCAAGGCTTCTGCGACGAGCTCCTTGCCGGTGCCCGTTTCACCTTGAATCAGCACGGAGATGGGGACATCCGCGAACAGATCGATTTGCTTGAGGACTTCAAGCATCTGTGGGCTCTTGCCAATGATGCCGGCATAATTGCCCTTCAAGGTATCTCTGGCATTTTTCCCGGTGTCGTTTTTCACCGCTTTTCCTCTCTTTTTAAGGCAGCTGCTATGCTAGTGTGGTTTGACTCAAGTGCGCTCTTTTTCGGGAGCGTTGGCCACATTTGGGGAATATGATAACAGAATTTCTTAAAATGTCAAGGAAAATACGAAAAAAGTTTCGGCTAGTGTCAAGAGACAATACCGGTAGGAGAGACCTCCTGGTCTCGATTCCTCCGCGAACGGGCGATGGCGCGCCGTAGGAGAGACCTCCTGGTCTCGATGCAACATTAAGGTCCTACGGACCTTGATAGGGTAAGTCACGTGTTTCTATAGACATTAAGGTCCTACGGACCTAAAAGAGCGGTTTGATGGACCGCAGCATGGCGAGGGACAGGCCCTCGCCCTACGATAAAGGGGGCCGTTCTGCTACCAAGAGACCCTCCCCATACCGGAGCGCGGGAGTGCATCGAGACCGGGAGGTCTCTCCTACCGGGGGCATCGCTCGCAGCGAGACCGGGACGGCGCACAAACAGATTTATGAAACACCCTCACTTAGCTACGGTAAGTCCAGAAACGTATAAGGGTCAATCCCATCAGAAAAATCCAGAATGCGAATCCCTGGTGGGGTTTCACCATTGAGCATTTGTTCTGTCTCGGCTTCGGAAACGCCGGAGCCGACAAGTATCGCGCTATCAACAGAATGAGCGTCACCATTTTCTATCTCTTCCCACCTCTCTTCATAGCGGAGATACACGGTGTTCGGATAGAGTGGCAGCACCAAGCCGTTTTCAAAAGTGCCGCCCTCCAGCTCGGTGTGGCCCTGGTTCCAGAGTTTAATGAAAACACGGGTCATCAACTCAAACTTGATGCGGATATCTTCATTAAACCGCGCCATCACTTCTTCGGGCCGGTGCCACGACACATGGAGTGGCGGGAAATCGGATGGCACTTCGGGATATGGACCGAAACCAAAGGGTGAAACGCGCACCGCCTCGACAGGTGCCTCTTCAGGCGGTGTCTCCAGCCATGAGATGCCCTCGGTTTCACCGATGTCCCTCTCCGCCGGCACCGCCGCGGTGATTTCGGGTAACCTTTCTTCACCATCATTAGTGACAGCAACTGTCTCGGTGTGTGCGTCAAGACGCATATCACCGTTTGTTGGATGCTGTGGTTCAGTGTCGGAGTTTTCCTTCTCCTGCACCGCAACGGGTGGCGTGGGGAGTGAGGCGTTGAACCGCTTCAGTTCCCACTGCGCATAGAAGGAGATACTCCCGATTATCGCGAGCGCAAGGATGACCGCACTGACGATGACGTTACGGGGTTTCATGACTTGACTACCTCCTTTCTGTAGGGCAAACGGATATGAAAATTCAGATCGAAATCGGCGGAGAGGAACAGGCACTCGCAATGCCGCGGCGCACGCGGGGGACAAACCTCCGGTAGGAGAGACCTCCCGGTCTCGATTCCCCCGCACTGTGTGCCAAGCAGTTATCGCATGTCACTCTCCAATCCGCGGTGTCCAATTGAATTGGTCGAGAGTCCCTTCTTCCAGAGCCAATTGCTTAGATTCCTTGAGATATTCAAGGTGATCTGCCACGACTTGAATCCCTTCTGGAATTACAAGCCCGGGCATGAGCCGCAAAAGGGCTTCTGTGCTGGCAATGGCATCGTCAATTGTTGCCGTTCCCGCATTGCCGCGTCGGACTGTCTCAACGAGGATATCCACATCCGGAGAATCCCCCCATTGTTCACGCCAGGCTTCGTCAAGGCGTTGGTAAGCATACGCCGGATTGGTAGCAAGATAAGCATTGTAATCCGCAAATCCTGCTTCGACTTTCGCCATGTCGTAAGGCACTTCTGGCTGCCCTTGCGTGAATTCTTCTTCCGATTCAACCGGCACCGTTTCGGTTTCTTCCAGAAACAGGTCGAGCGCGCTTCCAGTAAACTCCGACGGCGGTTCTTCAACAACTGAAAAGGTTTCTGCGCTTCTCGCCGAATCGGTGCCCTGTCCCTCTGGTGCTGCTTTCAGCAGTGGGCTTTCGGAAACCGAGGCGGTTGGCGGTTGTGGGACTTCCTGGTGAGTGTTCTCCGACAGTGCGGCAGCATTCGGTGCCGTGTCTACTGAGGGAACTTCGGGCAGCGATGCGTCAAACCGCTTTATTTCCCACTCGACGTAGATGAAAAGGCCGGCACAGACAAGGATAACCAGGATAGAAATTCCCGCAATCCGTTTCAAGTCTGCTGAGTTCATAATGTTTCTCCTTCCCTACTGGGTTGAGGTTGCGTCTGTCCTAATCCACTTAGGTCAGGGTGTTTCATAAATCCGTGTCGGTAGTTATCCCCCCTTGGAGGACGGGCGAATACCGAAAGGCATCGGGTCCACCTCTGTAGTTCGGGAGCGGGCGCTCCCGAACAGGTCAGGATCAGGCGATCCTGACCTACAGGGGTGAGGCGGTCTGCTAGCCAAACGCATGGCGAGGGACAGGCCCTCGCCCTACGATAAAGGGCGGCGTTTTTTTCACCGCAGCGCGGGGGCCTGTCCCCGCGACGTTGAACGATTTATGAAACACCCTCAATTAGATCTGGACAGTTTTGCGATGCCAAGACAGGCTACTCTTTCTCTGGCAGCAAGAAAGCTTCTACGCTAAAGTGGAAGCGTATTGTCTCCGTTTCAAGAGAGCCTTGCTTCCGGAGCAAATTGCTGATGTTTTTGAGCCTTTCAAGCGAACGTTCCGCTGTTTGAATCATTTCAGCATACTTTTGGGCATCCGTCTCTTTCATTACCTGAAGTTGCAGTTCTGTCAACTCAATCACCTCGGGATAGGTGGCTTTCTTCTTCGGTGCGAGAGCGAGCACGGTGTCAACTATTTTTTCAACGAGCGGATGTTCACCATATTGCAAGGCGAGTAGCGCGACCAGTTCAGCCCGTGCCGCTTCTGCATCCGTGTCGCGAAGTTTTTCAAAAGCCGCTGCATGCTTGCGCCCTAACCGAAGCACCTCTGCATCTGTGCCGTGAAGTTTTTCAAAAGCCGCTACATGCTTGCGCGCCAACCGAAGCACCTCGCTCTTGCTCGCCGGGACAGGTTTTTCCACGTCGGTTTTCGGCGCGTGACTGTGGTGATGCAACGCTTTTTCCATAGCGGCGAACCGTTGGAATGCCTCTTGGTGACGATGTATCTGGACCGAATACTTTTTGACATTGATCTTCGTTAGCATTCGGATTTCTAATTCAGACACCCGTTTCACATCCGAAGGATGCTCCGTTCCGTTCTGGCTAATGCGGAAGTAGAGCGGCACCCATTCTTCGGCGAGGCGATGTCCGCCAAACAAGGTGTTGGCAACCTGTTGAAGTTCGGCGCGTGCCGCTTTCGCATCCGTAGCGAGGAGTTCTTGAAAGCGTGTCAGTTCCTCACCCCAAAGCGTATTGCTGACGAGGCTGAGTTGCGGGGGCACAGTTTCTGAGGTGTCTTCTAACTCACCAAAAGAAAACGTTCCGAGCGTGCAAAGGACCAGGCATAGCAGGTTCATGATTCCAAATCGCATGAGAAACCTCCTTGTGAAAAGGCAGGGCGCGCTTTTCGGCGTTAAAGGCACCCCGCTACTCCTCACGATTTTTCAGATACCCCAGTCTAAAGACTGGGGATTGTATTCCTTTTAGAGGACACGTTCTCCAGCGACTGGCGGCTTTGCGTTTCGTAGAGGTTGGCAACCCAACGCTCTCCACGCGACCCCTCAGCAGGGTCAAGAGTGTTATTTGTATCTGGTAGGTGTTTTTGAACAGCGATTATCTCCCTCGCATCAGGTCCCGTTTCGTCGGTATTGGCTTGCGTATTATTTCACGTCGCACCAAGCAGCGACGGTGGACTGCGTTGTTCACTCGAACGCAGCATTCACACTCAAACCTAGCAGACTGGTATAGATTATACCACATTTTTCAACCGAATGCAAATCTTTTTTTCTCATGTTTGCACTGACAAAAGAGGGCGGACTTTCCTCCCCAGACCCGTATGGGGTTTCCAGTCCGTAAATTTAGATGAAGATGGACACACGTATCCACAAGACCGCGGGTGGCCGTGAAATACGATGGCACAATCTTCATCTGATATCGCGTCCGTAATTGAGTTGGATAGTAGCCCCCTCTTCAAGGGCTAATTGTTTGATTTCGTGGAGATATGCCAGATGATCAGCGACTATCTGCACCCCTTCAGGGGCAACAAGCCCGTGCATGAGCCGCAAAAACGCGCTTGTGTTGTCAATAGCATCGTCAATTGTGGCGGTGCCATCATTGAAACGGCTAAAGGTTTCAACGAGAATATCGACATCCGGCGAATCCCCATATTGCTCCCGAAATGCCTCGTCTAAGCGTTGATAGGCATAACCCGGGTCTGTTTCCAGATAGGCATTGTAATCATCAAATCCCGCTTGGACCTTCGCCATGTCGTAGGGAACCTCCGGTTCGCTCTCCATGAAGTCTTCGGGTTCAAGTAAATCCCCATCTGTTTCTTCGATAAACAGGTAGGGGGGCTCATCAAGCGGTGCCGATGGCGGTTCTTCGGCAACCGAGGCAATTTCTGCAAGTCCGGCGGCATCGGTTTCGGTGTTGTCCGATTCGGCTGTCCACCGCGATGTTTCGGAAACCGATAAGGCGGCGGTCTGGGTGCGCTCCTGGCGTGTCCGTTCGGAAGGGCCGGCGGTGTCTACCGGGGGAACTTCGGGCAGCGATGCGTTAAACCGCTTTAATTCCCATCGTTCGTAAACAAAAAAGCCAGCACAGATAAGGACGGCTAGGAGGAGCGCGCCGCCGATAATACCGAGATTCTGTCGTCGCAATTTCATGTCGTTCTCCTTTCAGATTGGGGCGGCCCCTGTATTATTTCCCAGATAAAGAAATATTGAACGGCGTTTTCTGCGCCAGTTTGCCTTGGCGTTCCAGCAGTTTGCTCAGTGCCTTGAGCTGCTTCAAGCCGGACGTAAGTCCTGCAATCTGCTCTGCCTCCCTTTCAGGTGCCGTGTCTTTCAGCATCTGTATGTGCCACTCCGTCAACTGGATGAGCTCTGGAAAAGTGGCTTCCTTCTCACGAGACAGGCGGAAAAACAGTTCAATCCACCCTTCTTTGAGCGGGTGCTCGCCAAACATGAGCGACGCGAATGCAGCCAACTCCGTGCGTGCGGATTTCATATCCGTGAAGAGGTATTCCTCAAAGGCAGCGGCATGGGCGTTCATCTGCTCAATACGCAAGGCAGTCGCTGCATCTCGCATTTTTGTCCGTTCGCCGGGGGAGTGTTTTTCAAGGAGTAACTCTCCAGTGTCACCGACTTTCGCCAGAGTGTCAAGGCGTTCAAGTGCTTCTCGGTGGCGTTGTATCTGTTTCGCATATTTCGCCGCATTGATAGCTGTCAGCATGCGGATTTCCAATTCAGATACACGTTTGACATCCGAAAGATGTTCGCTCCCCTCACGGGAGATGCGGAAATAGAGGGGCACCCATTCTTCCGCGAGCGGATGTCCACCGAACAGCGTTCCTGCAACGCTTTGGAGTTCAGCGCGCGCCGTTTCCGGTTCGGTGCGGAGCAGTTCCCAAAACGTTTGGAGCGGCTCCGTCCAAATCGTCTTGTTTATCCGGTAAGTGGGTGCGTGCCGGTGCGACTCGGGGGCAGCGGCACTTTCCGTTAAGAAACTGACTATTAGCAGCGCGATTATCGCACTAAAAACGGTCCCTTTCATTTTTTCTCTCCTTTGACACCTTAAGGGTGCCTTGATTTTCTTCTCGCACGCCGGATTCCTTTCTGTCTCGCGTGTTTTGAGGTGAGCATACTTGCATCGAGACCAGGAGGTCTCTCCTACCGGCATGCACTTGGTAACAAAGCGTGGAGGTGAGCATGCCCCCCTGCCGAGCTGTATATCCTGTGAGTGTGCTGTCTTTCCTTGAGAAGGCAGCAGTCACACGGGACAGACCGGCACGCTTTTCTATAAACTATTGTAGCAAGTTCCGTGCCAAAACCGACATATCGCTTAGATACGGGCGCCTTGCCATTTGCGCACTGGGACAAAATGACACTATTGATACCTTTTTGCCCATAACTGGGTAAAAATGACCTAGTGCCAACTCAGCATCGCGCACCGTTTCGCCGCGCCGCGTGGCTCAGCAGAAAACTTACTTGAGGGTGTTTCATAAATTTATCCCCCTTGGGAGGCGAGCGAATACCGATAGAAAAGCGAGGGCGTGCATCGGGCCCACCTCTGTAGTTCGGGAGCGCCCGCTCCCGAACGGTCAAGATCGCTTGGCAAACATGCCAGAACTTCAGACGATCTTGCCCTACAGGGGTGATGCAGTCTGACAGCCAAACGCATGGTGAGGGAAACCCGCTCGGATGCGCGGGTGGCATCCGAGGGCCCTCGCCCTACGGGGAAGGGGACTGTTTTTTACCGTAGCGCGGGGGCCTGTCCCCCGCGATCGCAGCATGGCGAGGGGGTTTCACCGCAACGTTGAGTGATTTATGAAACACCCTCAATTAAATGCCCGGATAACCTTCACTAACAATCTTTGTCTGAATTCAATAGCGTTCGGATCTCCGAGGATGATGAAAAAGTCGGTGCCGGCATAACCGGAACGCCGGAGTGCGAAATAGATGTTCACCCCTTCCGCTTGCCATATCAGCCGACTGCCAAGGCTTAACGCCGGGCTGAAGTCATACGTCAGTGTTAAAATCTGTTGATACCGCTGCTCAAAATGCCACTGGATTTGGGTGGTAAAGCCCGCCGTGAACCCGTAAGCGCGGAGATTGAGATTTCCGCTGATGCGATGAAGCCGTTCACCAGCCTGCTCTCCACCTGCATAATTGATACTGACATTGTTAAACCGGTCTGAAGTCCGGATGCCCAAACCGATTGTGAAAACGCTATCGGTGAATTCTTCAAATCGGCCACCGTTCCAATGGACAGAAAGGGAGTAATCGCTGTGCGTCAAAAGGCTCGCGTATGCCGAAACGCTCCGCCGGAAAACCTCCCCTTCGTCAGTGTTCGATGCTTCGGACAGGACAGAGAGAAGTGCATTGCGTAGAAATCCTTCGCGCCATTCGTTACGGAGCCATCCACCGAGACTTGCGCCGCGATACCCGGTAAACGGATGATAGCCGAGATGATTGACGAAATCCGCGGCGGTAAAAAAGGCGGAAAGGTAGGCAAACCCCACCCCGCCGTTGTAACTGAAAGCGGCATATCCCGAACTGCCATCGGATTCGCCTGCCCAACTTTGTGCAAAGTTTCCTTGTAGAGAAAACTTCCCCTGGCGCACGTTCCCCGAGAAATAGCCAACGTTGTTTGATGACACTTCTCGCTGGTTGTATGACAGCAACGCCGCGCTGATAGTGGATGTAGCCGAAAACGACTGGGACGCGCGGAGAATCACGTTCTGGTTATTTCGATGATAGGTGCCTAATGTCCCCACGGATGTGTTTTTACCGATTTTCCCGAAGAGGTTCAGCCCGCCATCCATGTCTACTATCCGCCGCGAATGGAAATAACTACCGAGACGATAGACATTGCCCCCTTCCAAAAAGAAGGGCCGCCGGTCTGACACGTAGCGTTCACCGTAGGAGAAGTCTATCCCTTCCACAGCCTGCTCAAGGTTCTCAAAATCGGGGTTGGCAGTGCCGATGAGCCGGAGCTGCGGTGTTACTTCAAAGCGAAGATTGCCGCCGGCACGCGCCGTGTATGTCCGTTCTTCTGTCTCGCTGATGCCGCCGATGAGATACGGCAAGAACTTCACCTCCCGTTTGCGCGGCGGCGGCAGCACGTCTATCCAATGTCCATCGTTTTCACGGAACTCCTGTAGCCCTAGGTTGCACCACCACGAACGTTCGCCGGTGCGCTGTTGCAACCTGTCAACGTTAATCCCCATCCGAATAGGCTTCGTTGTATTCGGATAATCCAACATCTGCCAGGGGATTTCCATTTCAACAACCCATCCATCTGCTACGATTTGCGCGGCGACGTTCCAAAGTCCGATCCACTCGCTTTTCTCAGCGCGCCCGGTGGCGAGGTGTGCATATTTCGTGCCGAGGGGATTCGCCATGAAGAAGTTCCTATCGCCGAATTGGTGCGTATGGAACGCATCAATGCTGAACGACACCCAGTCTTCGTCGCGGATGCGCGCCTGGTCCTTCGTCTGGCGTGCCACGATTTTATCAGGCATCTCGTCAGAGAGATGGAGCCCGACGTAGATGGCTTTGTCCGTGTAAACGAGCCGGAAGACGGACTGATTTCTCGCTGGTTTTTCGGTGCGTTCATCGGTGAAACCCACGCCTCGCGGTGCATCTTGCCAACAGGTATCGTCAAGAATCCCATCTATCATCGGTGGCTGTGCGGTTTTGTGTGCAGGAAGTTGTTTTTGAACCGTTTGTTCTCTATCGGGACGCGAGAGCCCACCTACCGGTTCGGGACTAGAACCCTCTCCTACAGCTGCAATGGCGGTGAGGTGGCATAGAGAAAGCCCGATGAGCAGGGGCATCATGAATCTCATGCATCTTCCTCCTGAAACATTCTCAATTTGCTGCGCAAAGTCGGACGGCTCACGTCTAAAACCGCGGCGGTTTGCGCCTGATTGCCATCCAGCCGCGCGAGGGTTTCTAAAATGTATATCTTCTCTACCTGCTTCAAGGTTAACCCCACCGGGATGGCCACGGTAGGTTGGTTTTGCGATGTAAGCATTGACTGGCCCGGGTCAGGTGCATAAAGTTTTTTCGGTAAATGCTCCGGTAAGATAAGGTTCCCTTCCGAAAGGATGAGTGCGTAAGTGACGCTCTTTTTGAGTTCTCGGATATTTCCGGGCCAGGCGTAATCTTGAAGGAGCTGGAACGTTTGTGCGGCGAATCTGCCTACCGGTTCATCGGTAGTCGGATGGGGCGCGTGCGCCTTTAACCGTTCGCTTAGTGGTGGCAGCCGCATAGAAAACCGCGTGAGTTGCGGCGGCTCTTGTGAGAAGTGTTCCACGAGCTCACGGATATCCTCTTTCCGTTCGCGCAGCGGCGGCAGCGAAATAGAAAACCCCTCAAGTCGATGATAGAGGTCCTCCCGAAATTCGCCTTCGTGAACGGCTTGTTCTAAGTTGCGGTTGGTTGCGGCGAGAATTCGGACATCCACCGGAATCGGTGCTTTGCCGCCGAGGCGTTCCACCTCGCCTTCCTCCAGCGCGCGCAGCAACTTCGGTTGGAGTGACAGGGGCAAATCGCCGATTTCATCAAGGAACAGTGTCCCCTTGTCGGCGCGTTCAAACTTCCCAATCCGCTGCTGCTTCGCATCGGTAAAGGCACCCTGTTCATACCCAAACAGTTCGCTCTCAACGAGGCTCTCCTGAAGCGTCGTGCAGTTGACGACGACGAGCGGCCCCGTTGCGCGGGGGCTGTTGGTATGTAGGGCGCGTGCTACTAACTCCTTGCCTGTCCCTGTTTCACCGTAAATCATCACGGGGACATCGTGTCTTGCTAGCAACTCAATCTTTTTTAGGACTTCAAGAATCTGTGGGCTGCTGCCGATGATGGCACTGTAATCTCCATCTAATGAATCTCTTGTCCTCTCGGCTGTTTTGCGCTGCATGTTATCGTCCTTTCATGCCTAACGGCACTGTTATATCAAATTACGTCAGGGTGTTTCATAAATCGCTCAATGTTGCGGTGAAACCCGCTCGGATGCGCGTGTGGCATCCGAGGGCCCCGCGCTACGGTAAAAAAACGCTTTCCCTTCACGTAGGGCGAGGGCCTGTCCCTCGCCATGCTTGATTGCCGCTTTCACCGTAGGGCGAGGGCCTGTCCCTCGCCATGCACCGGGCTGAGCCGCAAACATCCGGGGTCTCTGGGCTGCGGACGTTTTCCACAGCGGTTGAGAGATCGCGGGGGACAGGCCCCCGCGCTACGGTAACAAATAAGAAATCGTCACCGTTTACCGTAGGGCGAGGGCCCTCGCATGCCACACGCGCATGCGAGAGGGTTTCCCTCGCCATGCCGAAGGTCTGTAAGACCTTAATGTCTATAGCATCCTGCACCGCAGCGCACCCTAAGGTCCTTTAGGTCCTTAATGTGCCTTGACTCCCTTGGCTGCCGCTTGATTAAGGTCCTAGCGGACCTTGAAAACAGTGGCATGTCTGTTTTTCTATAGACATTTAGGTCTTAAAAGACCTAAAGAGGCATCCATAACGGATTTATGAAACACCCTCAAATTACGTTGAACGAACCCGCCGGCAGACTCCTGGCATTTGCATCTGGCCTGTTTCGTCTCAATCCAAACCGGTTGCAACCAGAGTGATGCGCACCAACTCTTCGGTTTGCAATTCATCGTTGTAGGAAAGCCCGAAGATAACTTGGGCATCCGATGCGGCATTCTGGATAACCTGCATCGCGCTATCCAATTCCGCCATCATGAAATCCTGTGGCGCGACAACTTCTACCAGCAGACCGGAGGCTTTGGCGAGATTCGCGCCTTCGAGAAGCGGCGAAGAAACGGCGGATTCAGCCGCGATGCGCCCGCGCTCCTCTCCCACCGCCTGTCCGATGCCCATCGCCGTCCGCCCTGGAACCCGTAAGACAGATTCAACATCGGCGAAGCCAACGCTAACCTCATGCTCGGCATTTACGATGTTCCCGGTGATGAGTTGAACGCCTCGGATGAGGAGTTCATCGCTAACGCGGAAAACCTCCTGAGTCCGTTTGACACTTGTGCCAGAACTTTCGGCAATCGCGTCCCCTTCGTCAATCAGGTGTTGGTTGCCGACAACGATGAGGGAATCTGCAGCGGTTCGGAGTGCTTTCACGCCGTTTTCGGCTTGCGCCGCGCGCTGCTCTCCCTCAGCATGGAAAGGCAAGGTTACCATCGCAACGGTTAATACGCCGTATCTGCGAGCGAGCGATGCGATACGCGGTGCTGCAACGGTGCCGGTGCCGCCGCCCATGCCAGCAACGATGATAACCATGTCCGCATCCGAGACGAGGGTTTCCAATGCCACGCTATCTTCCTCCGCTGCCTCTCGTCCAACTTCCGAATTGCCTCTGGCACCAACCCCTTTGGTGGCTTTCTGCCCAATCTGGATTGGTGTGATATCGTCGTAGGCATCCAAGGCACCGCTGTCGGTGTCAACCGCATAAAATTCAAGTCCGGTTAACCCGGCTTCACGCATGCGATTGACAGCCTTTCCGCCGCCGCCTCCGACACCGATAATCTTCACGGTGACAGGTGTCGCCTTCAATTTCATCGGCATGATGAGATAAGTCTGTCCCGATTCACCTACCGGTTCCGCAACTGCCGGATTTAATTCCCCAGAGCACTTCAGTTGGATACTTTCGGTATCCAGATGCGAGAGTGCCTCCATCAACAACCGCGCATCAAACCCAATCCGCAGGTTTTTCGTGCAAGAATCGACAGAGACGGTTTCGTGTGCTCTGCCGAGCCCCGGGGTCTTCGCCGAAAGCCGAATGTTCTTTTCCGGCTCGTTGATTTCCAAGCAGATGGCACAGCCTTTTTTCAGTTCCGATAACAGGGAGATGCGGCGCACCGCCTGCAGCATCGTCTCGCGCTTGAATACGGTGCGGACTTGCATCGCCCCGGGTTTCGGGATAATCTTCTCGTAGTCCGGGTATTCATCATCTATCAAGCGCGCTGTCAGCGTGGTGCGCTCATCGGCGATGCTCAGACACCGCGTCGGGTTAAACGGTTCGCTGCTCTGGAAGAACGAAACGTTCACCGAGTCCGCATCGGCGAAAATTTGGGGGATGGCTTGCACCGCCTTGAGCGGCACAATGAACCCTGTCACCCCTTCCGGCGGTGTCAGCGCATCACAGCGCACCAGCGCGAGCTGCCGGCCATCAGTTGCAACTACCTCCGTCCTATCGCCAAGGAAGTTAAAATAGAGCCCGCACAGCATTTTCCGCTTTTCTTCCTCGGTGGATGCTGCGAATGCGGTTTTGTGGATAACCTCACGCAGCGTCTGGAGGTGGATGTCCAAAGGCTCTCCCTCAAACACGGGGAGCTGTGGGAACTCTGTCGCCGGTAGCCCCACAATGATGAACGTTGGGATGAACGTTGAGGTATCAACGCTGTTCTCACACGTCAACTTCACTTGGTTGTTCGCCGGTGTGGTGAGGCGGAGCTCCGAGTCTGGCAGCACCTTGACGATGTCCGTCAGTTTCTTAGCGGGGACGGCAATCGCGCCTTCTTCCAGAATAGTCCCATCCACCTTAGTGCGAATGCCTACCTCCATGTCCGTGGCGGAGCACTCAATTTTCCCTTCATCCGCCTTGATAAGGACGTTTGAAAGCATTGATGAAGGACTGTGCCCATTTGCAACACCCTGCACTATCTGCAGCGAGTGCAAAAGGGGTTCTTTTTGAAACGTTAATTCCATTTTGCAAATCTCCTATCTCTCTCAAGAGTTATCAACAGAACAATTCTGCTGAGTCCGGCTCAGCAGATGTGCTGTTAGGTTTTACTGAATAGTGTTGCAATTTCCGTGCCAACTTCAAAACCTGCGTAGTTACGGGAGTTTCGCAATTGCGTAACGTAAAATTTTTGTCCCTAGTGGAAAGAATATTGCCATAGCGGCGTTCATTGTGCGCTGTCCCGTTCTTGCCGTAGGAGAGCCCTCCTGGTCTCGATGAGGTTCGTATCGGGACAAGGATGTCCTTCCTACCGGAATCCCTCGGGCCCACCTCTGTAGTTCGGGAGCGCCCGCTCCCGAACGGGTTAAGCGCGCGGCCGCCTCATCTACCGTAGCGCGGGGGCCTGTCCCCCGCGAGCGTTCGACCCGCGCGAAAAACACACGCAAACCAACGCCGTTTCCCCAACCGACGCACGGCGAGGGACAGGCCCTCGCCCTACGGGGAAACGGAAACGGCCTTGCATACCGTAGCGCGGGGGCCTGTCCCCCGCGAGCGTTCACGTGCCCAGGACTGTAGTTCGGGAGCGCCTGCTCCCGAACGGTTCAGGAGCAGGTGCTCCTGAACTACAGGAGGGATGAGCGCGCGGCCGCCTCATCTACCGTAGCGCGGGGGCCTGTCCCCCGCGAGCGTTGGGGTGCGCGGGCATGAACGATGGCGAGGGACAGGCCCTCGCCCTACGGTGAAGTACCGTTTTTTATCGCAGCGCGGGAGCCTGTCACCGCAACGTTGAGCGAGTTATGAAACACCCTAAAATAAAATGCCTCTGGACAAATTCCGCGTTTGATGGTATCGTATCATGAAGACACGAAAATGA
Organism: Candidatus Poribacteria bacterium; assembly: GCA_965242965.1. Taxonomy (GTDB): domain Bacteria; phylum Poribacteria; class WGA-4E; order WGA-4E; family WGA-3G; genus AGPOR5. The sequence continues at coordinate 2,876,034 of OZ251518.1, forward strand.
GAAAGGAGAAATGGCAAACCGTGCAAACACTCGCAATTCAGGACAAAACCTACACCAATTCAATAGGCATGCAGTTCGTGAGAATTGAGCCCGGCAGTTTTCTCATGGGCTCCGAGAACGCGCAACTCCCCGATGAATTAACCGATGGCAAGGCGCACCTCCGCGATGGCGATTGGGACGAACATCCCGTGCATCAGGTGACACTCAGCACGCCGTTCTACATGGGCATCTTTCAGGTGACGAACGCGCAATATGAAGCGTTTGACCCGGGGCACCGGCACCTACGCGGGCTTCCCAATATAGGTTCGCAAACTGCGCCTGACATCGGTTTTTCACGAGAAGATGACGAGGCTGTCGTGTTTGTCAACTGGCACGATGCTGTCCGCTTCTGCGAATGGCTCTCCAAACGCGAAGGGAAACCTTACCGGCTTCCGACAGAGGCGGAATGGGAATACGCCTGTCGCGCCGGCACAACGACGCACTTTTCTACCGGCGATACGCTTCCCGATGCCTTCCATAAAAACGTCGGGGAGAGTTGGTATCCCGATGCCGATAGGAGCCGCGGTGTTGAAGAAGTGGTGCCGCTGCACGTCGGGCAAACCCCACCGAATCCCTGGGGCCTCTACGATATGCACGGCAATGTAGAGGAATGGTGCCACGATTGGTATGGTGCTTATGAAGCGCAGCCGCAGGAAAATCCCGTCGGCAGGGAGGATGGGCTCTATCGTGTCACGCGCGGGGGCAGTCATTCCACGCTGCTTTGCTATCTCCGTTCGGCGAATCGGATGGGCGCGGTGCCAGAAGATAAGCATTGGTATATCGGGTTTCGCGTCGTCTGTGGCGCGATGCCGGACACGCCACCGCGCCGCGTGCCGAAAGTGGCGTTATGGGGACGGAATGTCAATCAAGAGGCACGTGTGGAAGCCGCGCCGCCGGTAGAAACCCCTTTCTTCGCCGAACCGCTCACTTATGTGAAAATCCCTGCAGGTTCAAACGGCCCGCTTTTTTCAGCGCACAATCACGTGCCTTCAATCGTGGCGTGCCCGAACGGCGATATGTTCACAGCGTGGTATTCATGCGTGACAGAACGGGGACGCGAATTGACAGTGGCGGCGAGCCGGTTGCGCCACGGACAAAACGAATGGGAACCAGCAGAACCGTTTTGGGGAGCCCTCGACAGGAACAATCACGCCACGGCACTCTGGTGCAATGAAAATGGGCGCATCTATCATTTCAACGGGCTATCCGCAGCAGCGACGTGGGGGCCACTAGCGTTAGTCATGCGCTATTCCGACGACAACAGCGCGACGTGGACGCGCCCGCGGCTCATCTCACCGGAACATCAGTTGCGGCAGATGCCGATTACGTCCGTTTTCCGCAGACAAGACAACTCCATCCTGCTCGCATGTGATGCTGTCAGCGGGGGCAACGGCGGCACCGCCATCTGGCTCAGCGAGGACGATGGTGAAACGTGGCGTGACCCGGGCGCAGGACAGCCTATCCCCGAATTTGCCGCAGGCAAGTGCGGCGCATGGATAGCCGGCATCCACGCCGCTGTCGTTGAATTGTCAGATGGCCGATTAATGGCTTACGGACGCGGCGATACGATTGGCGGCCGGATGCCGAAGAGTGTCTCTGCCGATGGCGGCAAGACGTGGCGTTATAGCGCGAGCCCTTTCCCGCCGCTCTCTGGGGGACAACGGTGCGTGCTACTCAGATTGAAGGAAGGCCCGGTCTTCCTCGCCTCTTTTACGGGAGAGCGGGGGAACCCGGCGGCGATGCCGATTGTCGATGCATCGGGAAATGAACGTCCGGTGAAAGGGCTATTTGGCGCGCTATCTTTTGACGATGGCGAAACCTGGCCGCACATCCGGCTCATCAGCGACGACGGGCCAGACAGGGGACTTGAAACGATGGATGGCAGGCCCTTTACGATGGGATTTAGCAGTGCTGAACTGGGCGGCTACCTCGCCGTGTGCCAAGGCAAGGACGGCACTATTCACCTTATCAGCAGCCGACAACATTATCGGTTTAATCTGCCGTGGTTGCAGGAGTTGCCGCCAGCAGTCGTGTGATGCGCACGCGCGCTTGCACAAAAATCTGAAACGTGGTATCCTATGTGCATCAATCAAGGAGGAAAAAATGAGAACGTTTGGGACGCGGGGCCCCGTGACACCTGAGCGGCACTACGTTGTCCCGCGCACAAGGGAGCTCGCCGATTTTATCTATCGCCTTAAAGACGGCCGTTACGTTGTCATCTTCGCACCGAGGCAGACAGGCAAGACAACGTTCTTCCGAACGGCACTAAAGAAGTTGACACTTGAAGAGCCCAGTTATTGTCCAATTGAGCTCAATTTTCAGGTTTACAAAAACGTCGCGCCGGCTGCGTTCTATGCCCACCTCTGCCAAAACATGCGGGAGGAAATCGAGAAAGTTTTCCAAAAACGTCAAGAGGCTCTGCCGGACCCGTTACGCCGTTATTTAGAGGCGGTAAAACTGGCAGACCATCTGGCTATGTTAGATTTCTTTAAACGGCTTGGAGTTCTGCTCGCTCCTCGGCGGTTTGTCATTATCATTGACGAATTTGACGGCATCCCCTCTGCGATAGTGAGCGATTTTCTGTATTCGCTCCGCCAAACGTATCATATTGCCGAGGAGTCTCGCTGTCCCTTCAGCGTGGGCATCGTCGGGGTAAAGAATCTGACGCAACTCAACTACGATAGGAGTATCTCGCCGTTCAACATCCAAGATGAGTTCCACTTGCCGAACTTCACCCTTGCCCAAGTGACAGAACTCCTTGGACAGTATACGGTGGAAGTCGGACAAACTTTTGCCGCCGAAGTCATTGAGACGCTATATCGGCAGACAGCAGGACAGCCGTTCCTCGTCAACCGCCTCGCGCAGATACTCACCGAGGAGATGGACATTCCGAAAACGGAGCCGATTACCTTGGAGGACTTTGCCAAGGCTCACAAGGCGATTCTGGCGGAAGAGAACGTCAACTTTCACCATGTCACCACCAATATCCGCAAAGACTCGCGATTTGAGAGACTCCTGATGAAAGTTGCCACCTCTGAGCACGGTATCGACTTCAATCCCCACGATGAACTGATGCGGGAACTTCAAACCTACGGTGTCCTCACACGAGGGGCTGACGGGAAGTGTGAGATTGTCAACCCGATTTATCAGTATTGCATCATGCAGGCGTTCAAGCCTCCGATAAAGGGTGTTTCATAAATCGCTCAACGTCGCGGTGAAAAATGGGGAATTGCCGTTAGGAGAGACCTCCTGGTCTCGATGTGCGTATCGGGACAAGGATGTCCCTCCTACCCGAAACGACGCACACCCGTAGGAGAGACCTCCTGGTCTCGATGCATTAGGTAGGAAAGCCCTCCCGGTCTTGATGCAATAGGGCGGCGCGCCTACCGAGGGCGCGGCGGCAGAAAGCCCCTTGAAAAAACGGTTCTTAGGTCCGTAGGCCCTTAATGTCTATAGCACGCACACCGCCAAGAACCCTAAGGTCCTTTAGGTCCTTAATAGATTTTGACACGCCGCGCGTGTTTTATTAAGGTGAGGGTGTTTCATAAATCTATCCCCCTTGGGGGCGGGCGAATGCCGAGCCCTCTGGCTCACCTCTGTAGTTCGGGATCGCCTGATCCCGAACAGGTCAAGATCAGGCGATCTTGACCTACAGGGGTGATGAACTCTGGCAGCAACACGCATGGCGAGGGACAGGCCCTCACCCTACGTGAAGGGGCGGCGTTTTTCCACCGTAGCGCGGGGACCTGTCCCCGCGACGTTGAACGATTTATGAAACATCCTCATTAAGGACCTAAAGGACCTTGAAAACGGCACGACACGTATTGCTATAGACATGTAGGTCCTAAAGGACCTAAAAACATAACTTGACGATGGATATCGCGGGGGACAGACAACCGTGCTACGGGAACATCGAGACCAGGAGGTCTCTCCTACAGGGAAGAAATCGAGACCGGGAAGTCTCTCCTACCGAACGCATTGATATATGAAACCCCTCAATAATTTCGGTAGGAGGGACATCCTTGTCCCGACGCGCTCATCTCGGTAGGAAATTGCGAGGGACAGGCCCTCGCACCACGATTCGGTAGGAGGGACATCCTTGTCCCGACGCGATAATCTCGGTAGGCGATTGCGAGGGACAGGCCCTCGCACTACGATAAGGAGACTTGTCCCGATACGGGAATGGCGGTTGGAGGGACATCCTTGTCCCGATACTGCAAGAGGAAATTGATATGAAACTTCCGTTTCTACACCATGAAACAGATGTCATCACCGATTTACGCGAGAGCAACGACATCCTTGACAACCCCAACGCACTGCGCGAACGGATAACGGAAGAGGGATATCTGCTCATCCGCGGACTACATGAACGGGAAGCGGTTCTGGCCGCGCGGAGGCAGATTCTGGAGAACCTCGCCGAGAAAGGGATGCTCGCGCCCAATACACCACTAATGGACGGCGTTTTCAACCCCGATTACCCCGAACCTACCTCCACCGGCTCCATGGGCAATAAGGCGTTGACGCAACTGCCTGCCTTCAAAGCCGTCGTAGAGGGCGCGCCGGTGATGAACTTCTTCCAGCGGTTCCTCGGCGGCGACGCGCTGACGTTCGATTTCAAATGGCTCCGCACGGCAGGCCCCGGCTCAGCATCGCCGATTCATTACGACATCGTCTTCATGGGCAGAGGCACACAAAAACTCTATTCCTGTTGGACTCCCTTCGGCGACGTGTCGTTAGAGATGGGCCCTGTTGTCTTCTGCCTCGGCTCGAACCGATTTGACAACGTTCGGGAAACGTATGGCAAAGCGGACGTTGACAAAGATCTTATTGAAGGGCATTTCAGCGATAATCCGGTCGAAATCGCTGAGAAATTTGGAGGCAACTGGGCGACGACAACTTTCGAGGCAGGCGATGCCATTATTTTCAGCATGTTCCTGATGCACGCGTCGCTGCGCAATACATCCAACAAAATCCGCATCACCGCGGACACCCGCTATCAACTCGCGGAAGAACCAGCCGATGAACGCTGGATAGGTGAAGACCCGAGGGGACACTACGCGTGGAAACAGCAAAACGCGCAAATCGAACCGTTGGCGATTTCCCGACAAAAGTGGGGTGTGTAAAGCGGAAAAAGGAAACGTTATGCAATCAACAACCCGAAACGAACGCCGCACGAATAAGAAAAAATTCATATCGTTCCTGCTGCTCATCGCCGTGGCGGCTGGACTCGGCTACCTCTTTCGGTATTACAACACAAGACAGCAGGTGGCAACCGGGGGAGCCTGGGCAGTCTACTTTAGCGAAATCCGTCCCGGTGCCCCCGATAAAAACAACCCTTACTCCCTTGACAAGCGGCTTGTTGCCAAGTTAGAGACTGCTGCTGAAGGGATTGACGCGGCACTTCATCAACTTAATTCTGAGCCGATAGCGGATGCCTTTATTGACGCGCACCGCCGCGGCGTGCAGGTGCGGGTTGTCACCGAAACTAAGTATCGCGTCGAAAACCAGATCAGACGCTTGCAAGAAGTCGGCATCCCCGTCGCTGATGATGATGAGCACGATGGGCTGATGCACCACAAATTCATCGTCGTCGATGGACGCTATGTCTGGACAGGTTCCTATAATACCACTTTCAACGGCGCATATCGGAACAACAATAATGTCATTTGGCTGGACTCGTCGCAACTCGCCTATAACTTCACGGAGGAGTTTCGCGAAATGTTTCACTACCGACAGTTCGGGCGAACTTCAGACCCGAGTGTGCAGTATCCACAGGTGACGTTGGGCGATGGCACGCAGATTTTCACCTATTTCGCACCCGAAAACGAGACGATTCCGCCGATTTTAAGTGAAATTCAGTCTGCCAAAACGTCTATCCATTTCATGGCGTTTGCGTTTACGCACGATACCCTCGGCGATGCAATGCGGCGACAGTTTAAAGCAGGTATCGCGGTGCGCGGTGTCTTTGAGGAAAGACAGATTAGTCAGTATTCCGAATACGAACCGATGCGGGAGGCAGGACTGCCGGTGATTCAAGATAGAACGCGCGGCATGATGCACCACAAGGTAATTGTTATTGACGAAGAGACGGTGATAACCGGTTCCTACAACTTCTCGAAGAATGCTGAAAAGAACAATAGCGAGAACCTGCTGATTATCAAGGGCAATCGCGACATCGCTCGCGCCTATCTGGACGAATTTGAACGGATAACCCGATGAAGACAACGTCTATCAGGGGCTGTCAGGGCAAATTTCTATAGCCACCCTATACTCGCTTTACCCGCGCACTGTAGTCGTCGTATGCACGCTCAATCTGCTTCGCCGATTCCTCAGGACCGAGGAAATAGGAACCTGTCAGCACTACGGGCGGTTGTCCACGTTCCGTTAACAATTCAGCGACGCGGCACTTTATCGCGTTCGCAATCGCCAACGTGCCGATGCTAGAGGTAGGGCCAACCGGATGCGCCAAATTCGGGATATCCACCACCGCATCGCCCGGCGGGTTGCAGTTGTCAATCGTCAAGTCGGCGACATCGCAAAGCCGTTTGCCGGCGGCGTGCTTTGAAGTAGAAGCGCGACTGTGCGCGAGGGAACTCACCGCGATGACAGGAAGCTCCCGCGCTTTCGCACCCATCGCCATTTCAATCGGCAGAACATTCGTGCCGGAGTTGGAGAAGACAATCATGCAATCGGCGGGCACGAAGGTGAAGTTGCGCAAAATTACCTCGGCGTAGCCCGGTATGTTTTCCAAAAAGAGTGCCTGTCGCTGTCCGTTGCAACCGACGACTTGGTTATGGTAAGTAACGGCGAGTTCCACGATAGGATAGAAACCGGCATAACTGCCGTAGCGTGGGAAGATTTCTTCGACTGCCATGCGGGAGTGCCCGGAGCCGAAGAGGTAGACGAGGCCGCCGTTTCCAATGGTTTCGGCGCACATGTCTGAGGCTTGCGCGATGGCATCCAGCTGCGTCGCCTCAATCTGTCTTAAAACGTCTTGTGCAATTTGTAAATAGCGTAAATGGGACATTTTTGTTGTTCCTAGCGGTTGTTCAGTGATGACGCTGACGCGTCAGCATACCTGGGGATTTGATATAGAATTCCTCCATTATTCTATCATATTTCGGTGAAAATTGCAATTTTTTGTGTTTTCATTCGCGTTTTGTGGTATAATATACGGTGAAGGGGATCGTTTTTAACCGTAGCGCGGGGGCCCTCGGATGCCATACGCGCATCCGAGAGGGTTTCCCCCGCGATCGCAGCATGGCGAGGGACAGGCCCTCGCCCTACGATGAAAGGGACATTTTTTTCATCGCAGCGCGGGGGCCCTCGGATGCCACACGCGCATCCGAGCGGGTTTCACCGAAACGTTGAGCGATTTAGGAAACACCCTCAGTTATTGACAACGTCAACAACAAATATACGTAGGAGAAACGCATTGCGAACGACAAAAATTCCCGGCGTTAGCAAAGACATATCCCAACTGATTTTAGGAACGATGATGCTATCACCGGTGGCATACGCTCATAGCACCGAACTGCTGGACGCATTCTTTGAGGCGGGCGGCAACGCGCTTGACACCGCACACGGCTACGGCGGCGGCACCAGCGAAATGTTAATCGGGCTCTGGATGCGGCAACGTGGGAACCGCGAGAACGTCTTTCTCATTGATAAAGGCGGACATCCAAATGGACGCGTGCCACGCCCGCGCCTTTCACCGGAGGAGCTCAAAAGCGATTTGGATGAAAGTCTCATCCGCCTCCGCACCGATTACATCGATGTCTACATGCTCCATCGCGATGACCCGAGCATCCCTGTTAGCACGGTTATCGATTACCTGAATCACGAAATCGGTGCCGGGCGCATTCGCGCAATTTCGGCATCGAACTGGGAACCGGAACGCATCCTCGCCGCGAACGATTACGCAGCGGAAAACGGGTTAAGCGGGTTTGTCTCGTGTAGCAACAACATCAGCCTCGCCGTGCCGATGGAGCCGATGTGGGGCGGCTGCGTCTGCGTTGACGAAAAGGCGCGCGCATGGCACGAAGAAAGCCAATTCCCGCTGATGCCCTGGTCTTCGCAGGCGAGAGGATTCTTCAGCGGCGCGTTTACGCCTGAAAAACGCGACAATCGCGACATGGTGCGAGTCTATTACAACGATGACAACTTTGAGCGGCTCGCCCGCGCAACAAAATTGGGAGAGGAACGAGGCTACTCTGCCATCCAGGTCTCGTTGGCTTATGCCGTTCAACTGCCATTCCCTATTTTTCCAATCGTCGGCCCGGCGAACTTGGAGGAGATGGCATCCTCGTTAGGGGCATTGTCGCTTGAACTCTCGGCAGCGGATATGGCCTGGCTGAACCTTGAAACGGAGAAAAAATGATGAACACACGTATCCTATTATTAGCACTCCTTTTTATGGCTATACAACTGATTGTGCTTCCTTTAGGCTTATCGCAAGATAGCTGAGGCGCGTGAAGCAATCCCGCCATCCCGCAAGGCGGGAGGGATGAAGTCAGGTTGACTTCAGAGGAGACACAGAAATTTCACGCCGCCTTCAGCATAATGCGATGGTTCGACGCGCAAGGCGGACACCTTGAAACAGAGGGGATTTCCCCAGAGGGTAAGGTTATCATCGTGCCTTTGCATCGGCACCATGTCACCTTAAACATTTTCCGCGTTGATGTTGGATTGAAATGCTACTTTAACTCCAACTGGATGCTGGAAGCGAACGTCCCTTACGAAGTGAAAGCGCAGGAGGCGACAATCGAGGAACTCGCCGATTCTACGCCTGCCGAAATGGCGGCAATCGTGCGGAATGGTAATAATCATCATCGAACCGAAACCTATACCGGGCTCAGGGACACGGATGTGCTGCTCGGGTATAACGCGCAAGGATTGCTGAAAGAGAATGATTTTCTCACGGCGCGCATCGGCACAACGGTGCCACTCGGCAAAACTGAGGAAGACCCGTGGCAACTCGGAAAACAGGGGCTTGAGCATCTGCACATTCAATTCGGCACCGGCACCTTTAATCCCATCGCTGCTCTCTATTATCGCGTGCCGCTCTACGGAAATCTCGCCGCGAATGTGAGCTTGCGCGGGAAGTTGCCGTTCTATGAAAACAGCAAAACCTATCGCGGTTCAAGGGAACTCACCTATACGGCGGGGTTACACTACCGATTCACCGATTGGCTGTCGGTTCATGGCAGTTATCTGGGGCTTTATCAAACCTACGCGTATTGGGCAGGTGAACGGGATATTAACACGGGACTCCATTTCAGCATGGCATCGTTCGGCACCTCTGTTGCAATGCCTTATGATGCCACGCTGTCCCTGACGATGATGTTGCCGCTCCAACAGGAGACGCTCTACGACGACAGCGATGCATTTGAATTCGGTCCGCTGGTTTCGTTAACGGTGCTTCATGCGTTCTAAATTAGTGAGAGAGGAGCAGGATTTGGAGCAGGATAGGAGCAGGATTTTCAAGATTTTCAAGATTTCACAGGATTAGGGCTCTGGTGCGTCGGCGCGGTTGTGGCCTGCCACGGGGTATTCGATGCATCAGCATCTATAATCGTGGTAAATCGTGATAAGAGGGACGATCAGGAAAACCTGCAGAGGGACAATCAGGAAAACCTGATCGTCTTGACAGGCGTGACCGTCTTGACAGGCGTGACCGTGTAAATCCTGCTTCAGACGATTGGCATGGCGAGGGAAACCCTCTCGCATGCGCGTGTGGCATGCGAGGGCCCTCGCCCTACGGTAAACGGCATGCTTTTTTTAACCGTAGCGCGGGGGCCTGTCCCCCGCGATCACACCCGCGAAAAAAACCTCTTCAGGTCCTTTAGGTCCTGCATGTCTATAGTATCCCCGACCTCAAAAAACGCTAAGGTCCTTTAGGTCCTTAATCTGCAGCACACGCAATGCAGCAGAAAAACATTAAGGTCCTAAAGGACCTTGAGGACTTGGAGGTCTGCGTATTCTACAGACATTAAGGTCCTACGGACCTTGAGGAGACTGTAGTTCGGGAGCGCCTGCTCCCGAAACGGGTCAAGAGCAGGCGCTCTTGACCTACAGAAGGGATGCGCGCACGCGTACCCTATGGCATGGCGAGGGACAGGCCCTCGCCCTACGGGCAGCGGGGCGTTTTTTTTCACCGCAGCGCGGGGGCCTGTCCCCCGCGATCGTTCGACCTACGCGAAAAACGCACGCCGACAAAGGCCGTTTCTCGTGCAGATCGCGGCATGGCGAGGGACAGGCCCTCGCCCTACGGGAACGAGGGAACGACCGAGGCATGGCGAGGGACAGGCCCTCGCCCTACGGTGAAACGGGAGACGGCCTTGACAACCGCAGCGCGGAGGGCCCTCGCCCTACGGTACCCGAGTATTCTCCCTACAGCGCAGAGACTAATCGGATATCAGCTAACCGCAAGACATAAGCATCTTGACGAAAACCGTAGTAATTCTTCCGGATACGACAGATGCGGAATCCGAATCGCCGATAGAGCGCATGCGCCGCCACATTCGCAACATCTACTTCCAAGAAGACCTGGCGGCCACCGCTCGCCGCTATCATTTCCAACGTCGCAGTAAGGATATATTTGGCAATTCCGCGCCGCCGATAGGCAGCGGCGACAGCGAGATTGTCAAGATGGCCCTCATCGCAGATTATCCGAAACACAACGTATCCCACGATTTGCTCGCTGAGGCGCGCGACGTAAAGATGTTCGTTCGGCTTCGGTTTGCGGAGTGCTATTCGGAAAAAGGAGGCATTCCACGGAGTGGTGAATGCCTCCTTTTCAATCGCCATGACCTGGGGCAGATCTGCCAATTGCATTCTCTCAAAAACCAGGTCTGGGAGGGTAGATGCGCTACGCGGAGGGTTATTACCAAACGTTTTTTCCATGAGGTGCCCTATTTCGCCAAGTCGCGCGCTTCTCTAAATTTCCGCTTTGCGAATTGCCCCCACTCTTTCAGTTTCTGGTTGCGGAAGCCCGGGTCTTTCCATTCGGTGCTAGCGAACTGCATCGCCTCTTCTTCGGATAGCGGTATCTGCGTGAGTGCCGCGATGGCTGCCTCGCGCTTCGCAACGTCTCGGCATTCCCCAATTGCCTTCCACGCGTCCACCAACTCTTTGTGCGAGTCGATAATCAGCACGCCAAAGAGGTCATTGACGATATCCCACCGAGTCCCGCCTTTGTCCGCGTCGTATTGAAACGGCGTGAAGCCGAGGGTGAACGGATTTGTGACGATGCACCGGTCACCGAGTTTATCGTAGAGTGCAGGGAGGACGCTGGCACGGTTCAAACCGCCTTCCCACTCCGGTCCTTCCGGGTCACTGTCAGGCAGCATCCAGAGTTTTTGTCCGCGTTCGGAGAGGACGAATTCCATGAACCTTCGCGCGACTTCCAGATTCGGCGCGCCTTTGAGGATAGCGATGGAGTCGGGATTGACAACCGTTCCATCACTCGGCATGACGTATTTGATCTTATCCGCGCCGACAACGACAATCTGTCCGTAGGCGTAAAAATCGATCGCCATGCCATAAATGACATCACCGGCGACTACGTCTTTCGGAATGGCGTTCGCCCCGGCAGAGAATCTTCGGACGTTTCCGCCGATTTTTGTGAGGAGCGCGAAGCCGTCTTCCCAACCGTGCGTCTGGAGGATAATTTCATACATCATGTGCGCGGAGCCGCTCTCTCTCGGGTCGGCGGCACCGATGTTCCTGAGGAGTGCGGTGTCGCCTAAATCCTGCCACGTTTTCGCCGCAGGGAGCCCGAGCAAGGCGCGGAGCTCTTCGTTGAACATGATGCCGAAACTTGATAACGCCGCGCCATACCAACGGTATTCGGCATCGTAAACGGGAATACCGTGGAAGGATTGCGGAATCTGTTCTAGCTGCGCTTCCGGGAGTTTATAGGGGCTCAAGAGGTTTTGCGCGGCGAGGCGCAGGTAACTATCGGTGCCGCCGCCGAAGAACATGTCGATGTCAATGCCTTCGGGGACGCGTTTAAACTCCGAGTCAATGAACCGGTAGTTAGAGGAGGTGCCGCCGAGATCTCGCCAATCTAGTTTGACCTCCCTGCCGGTCTGCTCTTGATACCAAGCCGTGAAATTTCTGTCAAATTCTGTCTGAATGCCCTCCGAGTGCGGTGAGATGATGACGAGTGCATCTTGCGCAAATAGGGCAGTGGGCAGTGTCATCAGACAGAACACTATTCCGATTAAGCACTCTAGCGGAGTGCGATGTCTATAGAACACAGGTTTGATTCTCCTTTTTTTATTATGCGGGTTCCGCTCGCTATGTAGCGATCGCGGGGGACAGGCCCCCGCGCTACGATGGAAAAAAACGTGCTGCTTACCGTAGGGCGAGGGCCTGTCCCTCGCCATGCAACGATCGCGGGGGAAACCCGCTCGGATGCGCGTGTGGCATCCGAGGGCCCCCGCGCTACGGTATCTCTGACCTTCCCCTTCACCGTAGGGCGAGGGCCTGTCCCTCGCCATGCAACGATCGCGGAGGAAACGGCGTGGGCTGGCGTGCGATTTTCGCGCAGATCGGGCGATCGCGGGGGACAGGCCCCCGCGCTACGGTATGCAAGGCCGTCTCCGTTTTACCGTAGGGCGAGGGCCTGTCCCTCGCCATGCGTCATTCCCCCTGTAGGTCAGGATCGCCTGATCCTGACCCGTTCGAGATCAGGCGATCTCGAACTACAGAGAGTGGCCCAATGCCTTTTTCTAGCGGTATTTACAATCGTGACACAATCACCGGCATTTTCCACACGAGGATGATAATGCCGACGAGCAAGATGAGATACCACACGATGAGGTTGCGGATGCGCGTCCGCTTAAAGATAGGACGGCGCGGGCGTTGTAATTTCATTTTTCTGTTGTTCGCGAGGCGTTCGATGGACGTTATCCGTGCAACGTAGCCCAGTCATTGACGTTTCTTCCACGGGGTTGAGATGCCGTGTTTGACGGCTTTGATGCTGGAAATCCCGTAATCAAAGACATCTTCGATATTGAATTCAAAGCCTTCATAGCTGACTTTTTCGCCAGAGCGAGGCAATCTGCCGAGCAGCATGAGGATAAATCCGCCGATAGTATCGCACTGGTTTGTTGCGATGCGGATGCCTAATTCAAGGTTGACATCGGCGATGGCGGCACGTGCATCGAGCCGCCACGCGCCCTTGCCGAGATTCTCAACGCGCGGCGCATCGCGCTTCCGATTCCCGGCTATATCACCAACGATTTTCTCTAAAATATCGATTAATTCGACGAACCCGACGCAACTGCCGTGCTCGTTTATTACGATTGCAACCGGCATCTCTGCCTGCCGGAGCTCCTCTAACAACTCCATCGCAGGCTTTACTTCAGGGACATAATACGCCTCCCTGACGAAAGATGAGAGTTCCTCAAAATGCTGTCCGGTTGCAAGCACCTCCACGGTGTTGACGATGCCGAGGAGCCAGTCAATCCGTTCGTTATAGATAGGGATGTAGCGGTAGTTGAATTCGTGATAGAGTTCTCGGACTTCGGCGGAGGTGGAAGCCACGGTCAGCGCGACTATCTCCGATAGCGGCACCATTACCTCGCGTGTTGTCCGCGTCGTCAAAGAGAAGACAGCGCGCAGGAGCTGCGCCTCCTTTTCGGGAAACGCCGCAATGTTCTCCAACAGGAGTCTTCCAAGTTGCTCGCGGGAGGGTGCCGCTTTCCGTTTTAAGCCGCCGAAGAACCCTTTCTTCTGTTGGTTTACCTCATGTTCGTCATAGACGACGAGTGCTTCAGTATCAACGAATTCAACGTTCGCGTTTTCGGGATTGCCCGTTTGTGCGAGGTTATTTTTTGGGTCTGGATTTCGGGTTTTTGTATCCTTTTTCATAACGCAACTCCTTGTGACGATATTTTGAAAAATCGAGACCAGGAGGTCTCTCCTACGGCATAAAACTGAGGGCGTTTCATAAATCGCTCAACGTCGCGGGGCTGCCCCCGCGCTACGATGAAAAAACGCTTCCCCTTCACGTAGGGCGAGGGCCCTCGCATGCCACACGCGCATGCGAGAGGGTTCCCCTCGCCAGGCAGCGATCGCGGGGGACAGGCCCCCGCGCTACGGTAAAAAAAACCGTCCCCTTCACCGTAGGGCGAGGGCCCTCGCATGCCACACGCACATCCGAGAGGGTTCCCCTCGCCATCCGTTTTGCTGTCAAACCTCATCACCCCGGTAGCTCAGGATCGTCTGAAGTTCTGGCATCCCTGCCAAACGATCCTGAACCGTTCGGGAGCGGGTGCTCCCGAACTACAGAGGTGGGCCCGATGCCTTCCGGTAGGAGGGACATCCTTGTCCCGATACCACATTCTCCCGGTAGGAGGGACATCCCTGTCCCGATACGTTGAAAAATCGAGACCAGAGGTCTCTCCTACCGCATAATAACGCAAAACGTCGCGTGGCGGTTTCAGAATCACACGGAAGCGGTGAGCGTCAACGCCGTTTTTCCACCGAGCCCAGCGACGACAGGAAACGTGCGTGCGGCCGGTTTGCCACCTTTCGGCACATACCGGACCTGGGGCGAAAAATAGGCGTAAAGCGCGGTGTTCCGCGAGTTCGGTGAAGTATTCGGGCCGGAACCGTGCACCATGAGGCTATGGAAAAATAGCGCGCTCCCTGCGGAGAGCGGGACATCTATTTGCTGTTCGGCGACATCCCCCCGGTCCGTCAATGCCTCATCCTGTTCGCGCGCGATGTGTCCCCACGTCTGCATGCCCCACAGATGGCTTTTTGGAATCACCTTAAAACAGCCGTTTTCGGGGGTTGCATCGTTGAGGGCGATGCTTACCGTGACGAGGTTCGGCGGCTCCATCGGCCAATAGGCAGAATCCTGATGTAACCCGTGCGAAGAGCCGTGGAACGCCGGTTTAAACATCAAGGTGCTTCTAAACAGCAGCAAATCCTCGCCGATTAAGTCCTGGACGACACTGATGAGTTTCGGATGCTGTGCCAGATGCCGGAACACTTCGGAATACTCGCGCGTGTTTTCCGCCTTCCGCAGCACCGGCAACTTATCGCCTTGCGTTTCGTCTTTGGCAAAAGGTTCGTGTTGGACGTGCCGGCGTGCGACATCCGCTACCGCTTTCTCGGCGGCAGCTTCTTGTCCAGCGGCGAATTGGTGCAGACGAAGAATCTCGTTTTGACAGTCCGCAATCTCCGTTGGTGACAACAGGTTTTCGACGATGAGATAGCCCTCTTTTTGAAAAGACGTTTTGAAATCCATTTTATCCTCCGATGAGTTGTTTCACTTCCCAGACAATGCTTGAAATAGCGAAGCCGATGTAGACGCATGAAGCGATGAGCATCATGATAGTGGAAAACCGCTTTGGTTTCGCGAAGTCAGGCAGAAAACGGCGGTTCATGTAGAGCGTGAGCGGCACATAGAGTGCCATCGCAAAACCGCCCATGTAGGCTGCGTTAAAGAGAAATCCTAATTCGCTGACATGCAGCTGCTCCATCACGAACGTAATTGCGCACCCGCCGACAATCCAGATGCCAGCGATGATGAGATACCACCAACTCAGGTTGCGTTTCTGCGCGCCACGAAAGTTGGTGTAGATTATATCCGAAATAGAACGTGCCACGCCATCAACGAGCGCGAGTTGCGTGCCGAAAAGCGTCGCCACGCCGACGAGGAGGAAGATGCGCTTCCCGGGCTCCCCCCAGATTTTGCCTAAGATGTTCGCCTCGTCATAAATGAGCTGCCCTGCTTCCGGCACAATTCCTTCTGGCCGCAAAACGGCAAGCGCGCCGAAAATGAAAAGCAGAATTGTGAAGGTGTTCAGTGCCCAGAAGAAAAGCATCTGGTCGCGTTTGACATAAGTCCACCACGCTGTGAACCGCTGGCGGTTCTCTGCCGTATCCTCAAACAGAAACCCGCTAGTCGGAACCGTTTCGGTTCTGCCGCGCAGTGGGTTTTGAAGCACCGGCAACTGCGCGCCCATCCCGATGTTTTTATCTCGCAAATAGAACGTATAGAAGAGATTGGCGGTGCCGCCCGCGCCCGCGAATACCAGCGCGATAAAGAGTTGCTTCACCGACATATCGGGATGCTTGTAACCGACATTGACTAAGCCCGCGCCCAACTCGCGCCACGTCTCCAGCGAACCGACAGCAATCGCAACGACAACGAGGCCAATCGTGACGATGGCAACAAGTGCTTCTACGGTGTGTTCGACAGACTGATACACCATCTTCGGCCCGAAGAGGATGAGCGCGACAGCCGTGAAGGTGACGATTGTCCAGAACGTATCGGAACCCCAACCCCCGGGTCCGAGAATCAGTGCCTTGAGCGCGAGTCCCGATGCACGTGCCCAGCCCGGTGCAATCCAGCCGACGATAGTCAACAGGATGAACAGCGGTGCGAAGCCGCGCCAGATGCGGCTGTATCCTGTATAGACAGTCTCCCCGGTGGCGATTGTCCAGCGTCCCACCTCAAAGTTAATCCAGAGTTGGAGGAATACACCGAGCACCGCCGCCCATATCATGCTGCCGCCATACTGCGCGGCGATGCGGGGCCATATCACGATTTCACCCGCACCAATGGATAACCCGACTAAGATGGCACCGGGGCCTGCAATCTTCCAGAAGGGCAACTTCTTTTCGGGCAGTTCAACGATTTTGAACGCCTCCAGCGGTTGATAAAGTTTTTTGTTCGCAATGCGTGCGATGAGGGTTTTCAGTGCAATCATATCTCCAACGCTCCATCAACGCCGACGATGACTACGTTCTCGGTGCTCATGTGATTGTGACAGATGTCACTGTGACAAATGTATCGCCTCGCGTAACACTTCAATGGGGTGCTTCGGCAGCACACCGGTACCGTGTTCTAACTGATGCCGACAGGAGAAACCGGGTGCAGTGAGCGTGACACCGTCCGCCAATTTTTCACGGACGGTTGGGAAAAGCCGCAGTTCCCCAATTTTCATAGAGAGTTCATAATGACTCTTTTCATAACCGAATCCGCCTGCCATGCCACAGCAGCTGGAATCAATCACCGTGACATCGTGTCCGGGCGGTAAACTGAGCATCTGCACCGTCGGTTGGATACCGACAAGGGCGCGTTGGTGGCAGTGTCCGTGTAGCAAAACGTCGCGCGCTTCCTCGGCAAACGTGAGGGACACTTGTCCGTCTTCATGCAGTTGCGCGATGAATTCTTCAAACGAACAGGTGGCCTGCGCAACCTGTTTTGCAGCCGGTGTGTTGATGAGTTCCACGTAATCATCGGTGATTGCGGAGGTGCAACTCGGTTCACACGCGATAATCGGCACACCTTCGTTGGCATATTGGCTGAGCGAGGCGATGTTGTAACGCGCGTTTTCAATGGCCCTATCCAGCATGCCTTCTGAAATGAGCGGGCGGCCGCAACACCGCTTCTCCGGTAAGATGACGGTGAACCCTAACGCTTCCAACACCTCAACGGCTGCCTTGCCGATGGCAGGTTCGCTGTAGTTCATGAACGTATCGGCAAATAACACCACAGTGCGGTGGTTAGTAGGCGCGCTTTGTAAGCGCGCTTTTGATGTTTTGCGGAACCACTGCGTGAAAGTGGGCCGGACAAACGTCGGCATATCGCGTCGTCTGTCTACACCGAGGAATTTCTCGGCGAGCCATTTTGCGAGCGTGTTGTTCACTGCCCAACTAGAAAAAGGCGCGAACGCCGAACCGAATGGGGCCAGCGAGGCAATCTCCCCGAACATCCGCCGATGCAACGGCAGCCCATTCGCCTTGTGGTAATGCGCCAGCACCTCATACTTAATCTTCGCCATATCCACGTTAGAGGGACACTCCGCCTTGCACGCCTTGCATCCGAGGCATAAATCTAGCACTTCATTGAGCCGCTCGCTGGTAAATTCAGTGTGCGGCAAGGCACCCGAAATAACGGAACGGAGCGCGTTCGCGCGGCCACGCGTGGAATGCTCTTCTTCGCGAGTACCGATGAAGGAGGGACACATCGTGCCGGTAAGCGTCTTTCTGCACGCGCCGACTCCGTTGCACATCTCAATCGCTCTACCGAAGCCATCTTGGCTGGAGAAATCGTAGTAGGTATCAATTTCAATGGTGTTGTATTTCGCCCCGAATCGGAGGTTTTCTGTCATCGGCGGCGCATCGATGATTTTGCCGGGGTTCATGATACCCCTCGGGTCGAAGGCGTTTTTCACCTCGCGGAGTGCTTGGTAAATCTGCGCGCCGAACATACTCTCCAGCCACTCGCTTCGGACGAGCCCATCGCCGTGTTCGCCACTCATCGCGCCATCAAGTTCCATGAGCAGGTCGCGCACTTCGCGCGCGATGCTGTGCATCTTCAGAATGTCCGCCTCGGACTTCAGGTTCACAATCGGCCGGTTGTGCAGCAGCCCGACGCTGGCGTGCGCGTAATAGGCTGCCGTCGTCCCGTGCGCGGTGACAATCTCGTCAAAGCGGCGGACATATTCGGGGAGGTTTTCAATCGGCACGGCGGCATCCTCCACGAAGCCCACCGGCTTTGCATCCCCCTTCATGCCCATCAGCAAACCGAGTCCAGCCTTCCGAGTCTCCCAGACGCGCGCTTTCTCTTCTGCCGTGAAACACCGCACGAATGCGTAACCGAATCCCGCGCTTTTCAACGTCTTCTCAAGGCTATCTAACTGCGCGTGCAGTTCCGCCGCCGAGTCACCATAGAATTCCACGGCGAGGAGTGCCGCCGGTTCTCCCTGTATAAAGGTGGTAACGCGTGAAAATTCCAGCGAACTGCGCGTCATATCAAGTATCGTTTTGTCGATGAGCTCCACCGCTGTCGGTTTGCACGCCAAGATGGGTTGCATCGCCTCCATAGCGGCGACGAGCGTCTCAAAATGCACGACGCAGAGAACCGTCATTTTTGGCACGGGGACGAGATTCACCGTCGCCTCAACGGTAGTAGCAAGCGTGCCTTCCGAACCGACGAGAATCTTCGTCAGACTAAAGGGATGTTCGGCATCGCAACCATCACGGCGATAAGGGGTTACCTCTTTGGAGCCGGCATCGGGGACAAACTCGTCAAGGTTATAGCCGGCGACGCGGCGCAGGATGCGCGGGTATCTCTTCCGAATCTCATCGGCGTTTTCGTTACAAATGCGGCAGAGTTCGCGATAAATGTTCGCCTCTAACGCATTGCCCTGCTGTTTTGCCGCCAATTCCGCCAGCGAAATCGGGGATGCCGTTATCTCATCAGCGTTGGAAAGCACTAGGTTAAGCGACATCACATGATCGAGCGTTTTACCGTAGATGAGTGAATGCGAGCCAGCAGAGTTATTCCCGATGGTGCCGCCGACGTTCGCGCGACTGCTAGTGGCGACATCGGGGGCATACATCAGCCCATGCGGTTTGAGACGGTGGTTCAACTCGTCCAGCACGATGCCGGGTTGCACACGCGCCCACTGCTCCTCAACGTTCACTTCCAGGAGCGCGTTCATGTATTTGGACATATCTAGCACAATCGCCTCGCCGACGCTCTGTCCAGCGAGACTGGTGCCGCCGCCGCGCGGCAAAATCGGCACATCGCGCTCAGCGGCGATTTGCACCGTTGTGATAACGTCCTGTTGATGCTTTGGAATGACGACACCTATCGGCTGCATCTGGTAGAGACTGGCATCCGTGCTGTAGAGTGCTTTGGAATACCGGTCAAATCGGACTTCCCCGTCCAGTGCATCAGTGAGGCATCGTTCAAGTTCCGGGGTGGAGGTGTTCATATTTGTCTAAAAATGGATAATCGTTTATTTTCCCTTACAATTTCGCGAAATGTGGTAAAAAAAGTGAAAAAGTGACAAAAAAATTTGACATTGCCGCGAAAATGTGGTATAATTAATATCATAACGCCCCTGTGGTGGAATTTGGTATACACAGCAGGTTGAGGGCCTGTGCCTTAATTGGCATGCTGGTTCGAGTCCAGTCGGGGGCATTTTTTGTTGTTCGCGATTTTTTGTTGTTCGCGAGGCGTTCGATGGAGATTTCGCGGACAATCACGTTTGTCTGCGTAACCCGTCATTGACGTTGTCAATGACTTTTTTGTTGTTCGCGAGGCGTTCGATAGAAATTTCGCGGACAATTACGTTTGTCTGCGTAACCCGTCATCGGCGTTGCCGATGACTTTTTTTATTGTTCGCGAGGCGTTCGATAGAGATTTCGGGGACAATCAAGTTTGTCTGCGTAACCCGTCATCGGCGTTGCCGATGACTACAGTTATGATTTTTATCCATCAAGCAACCGTTGGTATTCCTGATACGTCCGTTCGGCAATTGTCTCCCACGTAAAATTTTGCACCCGTGTTAACCCGCGCTGGATAAGTTTCGTTCGGTGCGCAGTATCGTGCGCGAGCTGATGGATGCACTCGGCTAAAGCGATTGCGTCTGTCTCCGGAAAGACGAGTCCTGCATCGGCAATGACGTGCGGAATTTCTCCCGAATCAGAACCGATGACAGGCACTTCACACGCCATCGCTTCAATCAACACTCTGCCAAAAAATTCTACCCATGTCGGCGTGGTTCGAGATGGTAACACGAGCGCGTCCATACAGTTTATATAGGCCGGCACCTCTTCCGGTGGCACGGCATCAATCCAGATAATTCTGTCGGCGATGCCGAGTGTATCGGCTGTTCGGCGGAGCATCTGTTCATCTTCACCTTGCCCGACAATTAAAAGTTTGTAGGGCTCGCGTTGCAAGCGCGCCACCGCGTCTATCAGTGTATCTACCCCCTTCATGTGCAGGAGCCTGCCGACGTACCCCACCACAAAACAGTCAGCAAGTCCGAGGGATTCTCGGAGTTCCCGCACATCAATTTGATGAAAGAGGCGCGTGTCAACGCCGTTCGGAAACGGCACCTGTCTGCCCGTGTAACCGCGCTGGATTAAAATCTCCCCGGCGTTTTCACTGAGCGGCAAGGCGAGTTCGGTTTCCCGAAACACGCGCCGTTCTATCCAGACAGGCAAAACCCCGAAGCGTTGCTTCGTCGGGATGCTCAGCGACGTGCGGAAGATAAAGCGGCTGTTTGGACAGAGCTGCCGCTTCAACCGAACCGCCTGCAAGGCATTGAGACTCCACGCCTCTTCCTCCAGATGGACAATATCCGGTTGGAAGTCGCGGAAGTGTCGCTTCAGTCCGCGCCGGTAGTAAAAGCGGCTGCCATAACCAGAGAATCGGATAGGGCACGGAAATTCCTCACAGCGCGTGTCAGCCGCCGGTTCAAAGACAATCTCCTGGAAACTTTCATACCAACGCTCCGGTGTAATTACGCGCAGCGTGACATCAGGTTTCTCCGCGATGAGCGCGAATTTCCGCCGATACGGCTTCATGATATAGGAATGGGAGAGGACTAAGACGCGCACGAGTTTATGCCTCGGTATCGTCCGTTTTAACCGATTCAGCGGTATCTTCCACCGATGCAACGGGTGCAGCGGGCCCCGGCGTGAAGACGATGCTCTCTTCCGTTTCCTCATCAGTGGAAGCCGCTGCATCATCCTCACCGGCTTCACTTGTGTCGGCGAGGACTGTCATCAACTCCTCAAGCCGCTGGCGAATGCCGGCGCGTTCCTCTTGTGCGGTTAACTTCTCCAATTCGTAAGCCTCGTTCAGGTTGCTGTTGCGGGTTTCCAATTCTTGAATCTGCGCGTCGCGCTGCAGCACATCGCTGGTGAGCCGCGCGATTTCAGCCTCAAGTTCCAATTTCTCCGCCCGCAATTTCTGAACCGTCGCAATGGCGAGTTCAACGTGTTCTTCCAAAAGGGCAACAACGTTTTTTTCGGGTGATTCAGTCATAATACCTCCATTCTCCCTTGCTAATT
This sequence comes from Candidatus Poribacteria bacterium, assembly GCA_965242965.1. Classification (GTDB taxonomy): domain Bacteria; phylum Poribacteria; class WGA-4E; order WGA-4E; family WGA-3G; genus AGPOR5. Next base: position 2,897,916 of record OZ251518.1, read on the forward strand.
AGCAGGTTGTAATGCCCGCCGCTATCGTCGCAAGCGACGGGCATCATGGTTGTTAATCACAAGAACATGCGCTAGCGTATGAAGCACCACAAGCATCGCATGCACCCATAATTTTGCGAAATCGCTTGTGGGTTTCTCTATTCGCTTCTATATGTGCAAATCCGTGCCACTCAGAAGCCGCTTTTCGCTCAAGATAGTCAGTAGAATTTGGAAATTCTCGTATAAACTCTCTTCGCCGATTAGACTTAATCTGCTCGTAATCTAAACGAAGCACGCGGTCCAAGTCTGTGCTGTATTCTTCGCAATCGTCTAGCCAAGCGTCATAATTACGCTCACGCACTTCGCGCGCCGCACGTCGCTCGGATTCGTGCTTTCGCCACTCCTCGTTGGAACGCCTTATTCGATCATCCTCAATCGCCTTCCATATCAAGTGTAGGACAAAGCATGCACCAGAAGAGATGACAATAAAGTTCACGTAGTCAACGAATGGCGCATCGTTATTGGCAAGTACAACAATGCCTATGATTAGGATTAACCAAAACATTAATGTCTCCTTCAATTCTCCGTTGCTTGCTAATTAGCAAGCATAGGGTGGGGAGCAGGCCCCCGCCCTACACTTACCCTAACGCAGCGCATTACCACGCCGTATAGTCCGCCAAGAATAGCGCACGGACTACAGACTGGGTCAAGGTGGGTGCCTCTTCGCTTATCTCTAGCTCGCCCAACTCGTAGAGCCCCTCGATGATGTTCGGAAGGGACACTAACGGCGAACAGCCAATTATTAATCTGAGGGTGTTTCATAATTCGATGCAATACCGTGGGAGAAACCTCCCTGTCTCGATGTTCCCGTAGCGCGGGGGCCTGTCCCCCGCGAGCGTTGGATGACGCGAGCGATGGCGAGGGAAACCCGCTCGCATGCGCGTGTGGCATGCGAGGGCCCTCGCCCTACGGTGAGGGAGTAGCGTTTTTTTCGTAGCGCGGGGGCCTGTCCCCCGCGAGCCTCTCCTATCAAAACGGCTGAGAAATGAGCGACAGATGTTCATCATCTGCCCAATTCGGACATTCATGCACGTAGTGGAAAAGATACTGCTGCGCGTATCCGACACCCTCGCCGAAATAGGTTTGCGCAAATTCACGGATTTCGCGCGGTTTCGCCTCCCCGCGGAGATACAGCGTCTCAAAAATCCGCTTTATCCAGACATCAATCGGCAGTGCTTCCAAGTGCCCGAGCGAAAAGAGACAGATACAATCCGCGACTTTCTCGCCGATGCCTTTACGTTGCATTAAGACGCGCTTCGCTTCCGGATAGGGCAACCGTTTTACTTCGGGGAGCGAGAGTTCGCCGCTCACGACAGCTTGCGCGGCACCTTTTAAGTAACCTGCACGGTAGCCGGTCCCGCAAGCGAGGAGCTCGTCAATCTCTGCCGCAGCGAGCGCGGACGCGGTAGGGAAACTGTAATCAACGTATCTCTCCAGCGTCAGTTTCTCTCCGAAGCGTTCGGAAAGCCTGTGGATAATGCCGCGTATCCGCGGCACGTTGTTGTTCTGCGATAAGATGAACGACGCGAGTGTCTCCCAGAGTTCTTGGTTCAGGATGCGCATCCCCCACAACCGCTGAATGGCGCGATGGATGTAGGCATCGGTATCAACGGCGGCAAGAATACTAGGCACATCGCGTTCAATGTCAAGATAGTGGCGCAGGAATGCCGTTAACTGCGCCGCATCTTCCGGGGCAGAACTTGCAACCGACAAGGTGATGCTGTCTTGTCTCTCGTCTGTTGCGCTCAACTTGAGTATCCGTCCCTCCACGACACCGTAGTAGGCATCTTCGACGCGGTTCCATCGAAACGACTGCCCTGATTCAAGGGTATATTTCAGATTGAAATCGGTTACGCCCTGCATTTGCATTGCGAAAATTCCTTGCGTGCTTTTTTTCAATTAGTATACACCGATTTTAGAAAATAGTCAAGTTTTTATGAAATAATTTCGCAGCACAAGAAAATTCAATGCACCAATGATTCGCGTTGAAGCAGGATTTACAAGAGTATCACGATTTGAAGCAGGATTACCACGATTATCACGATTTGAAGCAGGATTTACACGATTATCACGATTTATCAGGATTAGGGCTCTGACGACACCAGCACCATTTTGGCAGACCACGGCGGTGGCGGTGCATCAGAATCTATCTTGCTCATCTTGTCAAATCTTGAAAATCCTGCTCATCTCTTGCGAAATCTCGAAAATCCTGCTACCGTTTTGGCAGACCACGGCGGTATCGGTGCATCACAAACTAGAATCTTGAAAAATCTTGCAAAATCTCGAAAATCCTGCTCCATTTTGCCCAAAATAAAAAAATTTGACATTTGCCCAAGTTTCGTGTATACTATTAATATGGAAGTTCTATAGCACTCGATCAGGAGATACCTTTCAGCAATGATTATCTTTTTACGTGAAAAATTTATCGCGCAACTCTTTATGTGGGTAATCGCCATCGTCTTCTTGGTAGGCACCGTGCTGCTTTACAACAATTCACAAGGCGGCAGCGGCGGCCCCGAGACAGAAGTCGTCCTTCGCCTAGGCGATGCCGAAGTCACGCGCGGGGATTTTGAGCGCGCCGTCGCAGACGCAATGCGCTCCGCACGAAACCAACGATTCGGCGGTGAACCAGACCGCGAGGAAACGCAAAAATCAGTCATCGAACAGTGGATTCAGCAGACTATCCTCAGCAGCGCAACGGTGAGTGATGCCGAGGTAGAACGCTACATCCGTAGTGACACAAACAGGGTGAGTCTTTACAACCGTTACCTGCAAAACGGATGGGAGGAACTTTACACGCAAAACGTTCGCTTACAACTCAGCGCGACGACACTGCGCGATACTATCCAAAACCTAGAATTGGTAACGGATACCGAAGTCGAACAAGATTTTCGGCTTGAGGCGGACAAGGCAAAACTGAAGTTCATTGAATTCCGGCACGCCGATTACACCGCTGTCATTGAGGTGGACGACGCTGAAGCGGAAAAGCACTTTGAGGCAAACCGTGACACCTATAAGGCAGAAGAACAGGTGAACGTCAAGTTTATCAAAGTGACACCGGCGGATTACGTCACCGAATCGGACGTTCAAGCCTATTACGATGAAAACCCAGGGGAATTCACAACGGTGGAAGCTGTCAGAGCACGGCACATCTTGAAAAAATTCCCCGACAATGTCACCGACGAACAGAAAGCCGAGGTGAAGACAGCAGCAGAGGAACTGCTCAAGACTGTGAACGAGGAATTGGCGAAGGGTGCCACATTTGCCGAACTCGCCGAGAAGCATTCGGAAGGCCCCTCGGCTAGCCAAGGCGGCGCGTTAACAGGCTCCAATGCAAACCTGCCGCCGGGTGCCTATTTCGCGCGCGGCGACATGGTGAAACCCTTTGAAGAAGCCTGTTTTGACACGCTGAACCCCGGCGAAGTCAGCGAACTTGTCGAAACGCAATTCGGGTATCATATTATCACCTTAGAGGAGAAGAAACCGCCGGAGACAAAACCGTTTGACCAGGTGCAGTATGACATCCAGCAAAAACTGGTGAAAATTCGGGGCACCGAAGAAGCACGGAGAGTCGCGACGGACCTGCTCTACGAGGTAGAGATTACCGATTATGATACCGCGCTCACACTAGACGCATATCAGGAGAAAGCACTCTCGGTGAACGAAACCGGACTCTTCCGCAGTGATGACGCGGCGATTCCTGAAATCGGTCCGACATGGAGTCACCGCGGGCTCATCGAAGCACTCTTTGACATGGAAGTCGGCGTGATTAAAGTGGTTGAAGGCAAAAAAACAAACGGTGAGGTTGAAGCGTTTTTTATCGCTACCGTGCTTGAGAAAAAACCGGCGGCGATCCCGCCATTCGCCGAGATAAAGGCGACGGTCATCGAAGACGTGCGGCTAGAAAAGGCGAAAGAACGTGCCTTCGCAGACGCGCAAAACCTTGTGAATCAACACACAGCCGACGCATCGATTGATGCCCTACTGAAGAAGTATCAGGCACCCGAAGGCCTCACGGCAGAACGGCTCTCCGTTCAAGAGAGCAGTCTGTTCGCGCGCGCTGCTAACAGCGACTACATTGGTGGTATGGGGAATTCGGAGGAGGCGATGTTCGCCGCGTTCCTGATGAAGGTAGATGAAATCCGCGGTCCGCTCAAAGGCGATAGTGCAGTCTACATCGTCCAACTCGTCGAACGGCAGGCACCCGATTTGGAAACCTTCAAAACGGATACCGATGAGCAGACGCGGCATCGTCAGGCACTCATTCAGGTGAAAAAGCGGGAGGCGTATCTGAACTGGTTCGCCGCGCGGAAGAAGCAGAGCGACCCGTGGATACATGCCGATTATCGTTAAAACGCCGAGGCCTCGCAAGCGATGTCCCCGTAGGAGAGACCTCCTGGTCTCGATGCAATAGGGCGGCAGAAAGCCCCCTTTCATCGTAGGGCGAGGGCCCTCGCATGCCACACGCGCATGCGAGCGGGTTCCCCTCGCCATCGTTCGCGCAATCCAACGATCGCGGGGGACAGGCCCCCGCGCTACGGTGAAAATCAGACGCTCCTCACCTCTGTAGGGCAAGATCGCCTGATCTTGACCTGTTCGGGATCAGGCGCTCCCGAACTACAGAGGTGGGCCCGATGCCTTCCGAATCGCTCGGGGTGGCACGAAACCATTTTGACAACAACGACTTATGAAACACCCTCAGCTTTAATTAAGGTGTTCGTAAAAGAAATTGCGGCGTTTCGCAGTATACCCTAACTCGGCGATAGTCCGTTCGATCTCCTCAATCGGCATGCAGTAAACAGTGCCGGCCTTGCTGACAACGTTCTCCTCTATCATCGTGCCGCCCATGTCGTTGGCACCGAATTTGAGGGAGAGTTGCCCAATTTTAGGGCCCTGCGTTACCCAGGAAGATTGGAAATTGTCAAAGTTATCAAGGAACAGGCGTGAAATCGCCAAGGTTTTGAGGTATTCAAAACTGCCGGCAGGTGGGATGTGCGCCAGCTCGGTGTTGTTCGGCTGGAGGGACCAGCAGATAAACGCCGTGAACCCGCCTGTCTCGTCTTGTAAATCGCGCAGGCGGACGAGGTGCTCCACGCGCTCGGCATAAGTCTCCACATGTCCATACATCATCGTGGCACTGGATTTGAGCCCGACGAGATGGCCCTGTCGCATGACTTCTAGCCATTCGTCGGCGGTGCATTTTTTCGGGCTGATTTCGTGGCGCGCGTGCTCGGTTAAAATTTCGGCACCGCCGCCCGGGATAGAATCAAGGCCTGCATCGCGCAGGCGGATGAGCACATCACGGAGCGGCATGCGGTTAATTTTGGCGAACCAGTCAAGTTCAGGCGGCGAGAAGCCGTGGATGTGGATGCGATAGTTCGCTTTAATCCAGCGGAGGAGCTCTTCATACCAGTCCAATTTGAGTTTTGGATGCAAGCCACCTTGCATGAGAATGAGCTCACCGCCCAAGTCCAGCGTTTCTTGAATCTTCTGTCCCAGTTCCTCGCGTTCCATGACATAGGCATCCGGGTCGCGGCGGTGACGGTAAAAAGCGCAAAAATCGCAATCGACGTAACACCAATTCGTGTAGTTGATGTTCCTGTCAACGATGTAAGTGACGTAGCCTTCCGGATGTTTGCGTTGGCGCGCCATATCGGCGGCGTGCCCCAAAGCGAGGAGTTCGTGGCTTTTGAAAAGCGTCACGCCATCGTCAAAATCCAAACGCTCACCGGCTAGCGATTTTTCTAAAATAGGTTGAATGGTTTTGTCCATACGGTTGTCCTTAGGAAAAACGGGCGAAATTGCGCGACGCGCGCAGTTTTTCCCCGCACAAAAAGGTCAATTTATCAATTTTATTGTAAATTTTACCACTTTTTCGCGCATTTGTCAACTTTTTTGACATTTTAATTTGACATTCGGAGAAAAATTGGGTATAATTATAATTGCGTTTGGATATTCGTGCATTTATTTCTGCAGGAGGAATCACAATGGCAGTTGTTTACCACGAAGACTTGGCGAAGGATAACGAAGACTATAATAAATATCAGGCGGTGAACGTCATCGCACAGCGCGCGCGCGAGTTAAATGCGCGCGGATTACCGGGCGGCTCTGTCGGTGTCCGGCAGAAACTCGTTATCGTCGCTACCCAGGAATTGGTTGATGGAACAATCAAATATGAGAAAGGCACCGCGAAAGCACCGGCTACGGGGCTCATGTCCATGTTTGAAGAACCGATAGAATCTCCAGACGACGATGGCTGGAACGAAGGAATCTTTGAAGAGAATCTCCTCGCCCAGGAAGACGAACCGGAAGAAGTTGAACCCGAAGAGGGGCTTTAGCGGCACGGACGCATGCCGGAAATCGTGCCGCCGCGCTAGCATCCAATTTTTTCTTGACAAACGGGAAAAAAGTGGGTATAATTACGTAGCATCGGTTTTACGATGCGAATTCTCGTCATCGCTGACGTGGCTCAATGGTAGAGCAAGTGATTTGTAATCACTAGGTTGGAGGTTCGATTCCTCTCGTCAGCTTCTTCTAACGTAAGCGTCAAGGTTGATAACTAAATACGGGGGCGTGCTTGAGTGGTCAAAAAGGGCAGACTGTAAATCTGTTGGCAATGCCTACGGTGGTTCAAATCCATCCGCCCCCATCGTTTTCTAGCAAGTGCATTTGCGCGGGAGTAGCTCAGCTGGTAGAGCATTGGCCTTCCAAGCCATGTGTCGCGGGTTCAAATCCCGTCTCCCGCTCATAGCCATTTTTCTTGTTTGCCGACGTAGCTCAGTAGGTAGAGCGCGTCCTTGGTAAGGACGAGGTCACCGGTTCAATCCCGGTCGTCGGCTCCATTTATCGGCACGTCGCATGCGTCGGCGTGCAACTTGTCCGAATAGGGTATCAATAATGCCACGTGATATTGTAACATTAGCTTGTGATGATTGCCGGCAGCGGAATTACGTCACGACGCGCAACCGCCGGACGCATCCTGCGCGGTATGAGCGGAAGAAATTCTGCCGGTTCTGCCGCAAGCATACACAACATAAAGAGACGCGTTAACGCGTCCAAACCGAGACGAAACAGCGTGTAGGCCAGTAGCTCCAACGGCTAGAGCGTCGGTCTCCAAAACCGAATGTTGGGGGTTCGAATCCCTCCTGGCCTGCCTTTTTGTATTATGATTGCTCGCATCAAAAGTTATCTTCACGGAATTAATTTGGAATGGCAGAAGGTGTCTAAACCTGACTCAAGAGAGGTTCAGGGCAGCACCATCACCGTCATCGTGGGCTGTGCCCTGTTGGGCCTCTTCATCTTTTTAGTCGATGGCAACGCCGGGGCCCCCGCATGGAACAATCCAATTTTTCTCCTCTTGCTCGTTGGGCTCCCGATAGGCATCTTTTCCCTTGCGCGAAACTGGGAGAGCCACGCGACGCTTGCAACCGCCGTCGCTTGTGTGCCGTTAGTTTTTGTGCTCGTGAGCCAATTCGCCCTCAGCCTAGAGGCACCGTTCGGAAACGGGTTCGGGTTGGCATTCCTCCGGGCACTCTTCATCCGTTGAGAGGGATATCGGAATGAATGATAACGGAATGAATATGGACGGATACTGGTATGTTGTCCAAGTCTACACCGGACACGAAAACAAGGTGAAACTCAGCTTGGAGAACATGGTAGCGCGGGAAGGCATCCAGAACGAAATCCTCCAAGTCAAAGTGCCGCTCACTGAAGTCGTTGAGGTGAAAGACAGCAAGCGCAAGGTGAGCTCGCGGCCCTCTTATCCGGGATACGTTCTCATCAACACACTGCACGAACTGGGGCCCTATGTTGAACCCCAGATCGGACAGCAAAGCTGGTCCCTCATTCAAGAGACTACCGGGGTGATGAATTTCCTGGGTCCCAACGCAAGTCCAACCGCGTTGGATGAGGACGACGTTCAAGCGATGCTGAGCATGGCAACGTTAGAAGAGGAGCAGCCCCCGACACCGGTTATCGAATTTGAGGTAGGCGACGAAGTGAAGGTGATTGACGGACCTTTCAGTGGATTCCCCGCCGAGGTTCAAGGCATTGACACGGAACGCCAGCGGTTAAGCCTCAGCATTACCATCTTCGGACGCTCAACGCCTGTTGAATTGGGTTTCCTAGAAGTGGAGAGGTTGTAAGCCCAAATTCCCCTCTATAGTTTGCACTGCGGGAAACCCGGGTCAAAACCGTTTTCGTGAAGGAGTAAGGAACGCATGGCAAAAAAAGTATCAGGAGAAGTGAAGCTCCAATTAGTCTCTGGGCAGGCAACACCGCAGCCCCCTGTCGGTCCCAGCCTTGCGCCCTATATGATTAATCTGCAGGAGTTCATCAAATCCTTTAACGCGCAAACGCAGCACCAAACGGGGATGGTGGTAACCACCCTCATCACCTGTTACAACGACCGGTCATTTACGTTCGTCGTGAAATCGCCGCCAGCGGCGGTTTTGCTGAAATCAGCGGCGAAAATCGCGAAAGGTTCAAGTGAACCGAATCGGACGAAGGTTGCGTCTGTTACGCCGGACCAGATTCGCGAGATTGCGCAGACGAAATTGCCCGATTTAAACACAACGGATCTAGAAGCCGCGATGCGGATGGTAGAAGGCACCGCCCGCAGCATGGGGTTGAACATCGGCTAGAGACGCGGCACACCGCAAGGGAAATAGAGACATGGCGAAAAAAGGGAAACGCTACCGTGGGCTGAAAGAGCAGGTAGATAGGCTTCAACTTTACACGGTTGATGAAGCTGTCTCGCTTGTGAAAAAAACGAGTGCAGCGAAGTTCGATGAAACCGTGGATTTGGCATCGCGCCTCGGCGTAGACGCGCGGAAGGCAGAAGAGAATATCCGCGGCACCGTCGCGCTGCCGCACGGCACCGGAAAATCGGTGCGCGTCGTCGTCTTCGCGCAAGGCGATAAGGCACGCGAGGCAGAGGAAGCAGGCGCGGATTTCGTCGGCACAGACGAATTAGTGGATAAAATTGTGGATGGCTGGCTTGATTTCGATGCGACTATCGCCACGCCGGATTTGATGCGCGGCGTGATGCCGAAACTCGGTAGAATTCTCGGGCCGCGCGGGCTAATGCCCAACGCAAAAGCTGGCACCGTCACTATGGATGTCGCCGAGACACTCCAGAGCATCAAAGCCGGGCAGATTGAATATCGGGTGGAACGTTCCTCCGGTATCGTTCATGTCCCCATCGGCAAAGTCTCGTTTGAAGAAGAGCGGTTGAAGGATAACCTCAACACCGTGATGGGTGCGCTCGTCAGCGCAAGGCCGTCCTCTGTCAAAGGCCGGTATATTCGGAGCGTTGCAATCTCCGCGACGATGGGTGTCGGTGTCCGCATCGATCCGCAGCAATTTGCATCATAATCGTTCGCGTCGGGACGCGGGGTTTGAAACTGCGCATCCCGATGGCATAAATGTTTGATTTGACACGAAAATAGAGAATAAAGTCGTAGAAAGTAGGTGCCGCTGGCTTAATTTCCTACCGAGGCTTGACAGGAATGGAAACCGAAGCGTGCTGCGCAGGCTGCACGCCCGGTCCGATTTCATTCCACGTGCGCTGAGCCTCCACCCGTCTGGAGGCTTTTTGTTTGCAAGAATAGAGGGAGGGGTGCAAATCCCCCCTTGTCGCCGCGGTCTTCGGGCCGCGATACGGAATACGAAGGAGCTGACACATGCCGAATCAGGCGAACGTTCAGCAAGCAGAACAAATCCGCGAACTCTTTGAAAGCGCGGATGTGATTCTGCTCACCGACTTTCAAGGACTAAGCGTCGCAGAAACGAACGAACTTCGTAACAGTTTACGCGCCGCCGATGTCCAATATAAAGTCTGTAAAAACACGTTAATCAACGTTGTCGCGCAAGAGAGAGGCATTGACGGGTTAGCACCTTATCTCAAAGGCAACACGGCACTTGCGGCAAGCAGTGACCCGGCCGCATCGGCGAAGGCACTTCTCGCTTTCTGTGAAGAACACGAAAATCTCACGATTAAGGGTGGTATCCTTGGCACGCGAGTCATCGACGCAGTCGGCGTTGAGGCTCTCAAGGATATGCCGTCCCGCGACGTGATGATTGCACGAGCCATCGGATGCATAGGTGCCCCGCTCACCGGACTCGCCCAGGTCTTGAACCAAGGTTCGCCTGTGAAGGGGATGGTGAATGTTCTCAGTGGAACGATACGCCAAGTGACCTCGGTGTTAACCCAGGTTGCCGAGCAAAAGAGAGAGGCTGAAAACGCCTAATTTTTCAAGAAGGAGTTACACAATGGCTGCAAATATAGAACAGCTAATTGAAGACATCAGCAATATGACAGTATTAGAACTGTCAGAGCTGGTCAAAGCGTTAGAAGAGAAGTTCGGTGTCAGCGCGTCCGCCGCGCCGATGATGGCGATGCCGGGGATGATGCCGGCCGCTGCCGCCGAGGAAGAAGCCGCCACCGAGGAAGAGCAAACGGAATTTGATGTCCAGCTTAAAGACTTCGGTGCGCAGAAGATTCCGGTTATCAAAGAGGTCCGCGCGATTACCGGCCTGGGGCTGAAGGAAGCGAAGGAGAAGGTCGAATCCGCGCCTGTCGTCATCCAAGAGGGTGTCGGCAAAGAAGAGGCAGAGAAGACGAAGGCACAGCTCGAAGACCTGGGTGCCGCCGTGGAGATTCTCTAACCGCGTCCGCGAGGCATGCGCGCGATGCCGCGCGCATGTCACCCTCCTCTCCCCCATGCGATACCATACCATCCGAACCATCCGATGAGGCAGTCACTCCATGTTCAGTATCGTTGAGGTTTTCTACCTCGTCTTCAGTCAACTTGCTGTCGGTGGTGTCGCGCTTCTCCTCCTTGTTCCGCAAGGGTTGGTAGGTGCGAACTTTTATCGTTTGATGGGCGGCATCTATCTGCTAGTTATCGGCTTCGCCCGATGCGCGATGCTGTCCATTCACCATCAAGCCGTGAACTTCCGCCATTTTTTCACGGCATCGCCGGACATCGAGTCGCTCTTCATCCTCCTCTTTTTCCTGAGCGTCCTCCTCTGGACGTTGAGTTGGTGGTTCAAAGCACCCATCTTCACTCGTATCCTCTTTTTCTTTTCGCTACTCTGCGGTGGCATCGTTCTCTTTCTGAGTCCGATGCGCTACCTCAAACTGATTCCGAACGAAGCGTTTCTCATTGGGCAAAATGGCGTTGCCGGTTACCTGCTCTTCAGTGCGCAATTCCTGTGTGCCGCCGCGCTACTCGGTGCAGTCAACAGCGGCATGTGGTTCGGACACTGGTATCTTGTCACTCCAGATTTGCCGATTCACTACCTCAAGCGGTTCAATAGCGTTTTGCTCGCCGCCCTTATTGGGACAGCCAGTCTCTTTGGCATCGCTCTCTTTTTGCGGTGGAAATCCCCCGACGTTGTCCCGTTCAATCTCTATTATCACCTCATTTTTAGCATGCGGCTTCTCATCGGGCTCGGCGGGACGCTGTTCCTCTATTTCATCACTTGGGATTGCCTGCGCGATAAGTCGGTAGCGATAGATGCCGTAGGCGCGACGCGCGCCGCCACAGGCTTCCTTTTCATCGCCATCCTTACCGTATTCATCGGCGAATTCTGTAGCCGACTGTTGCTGTTGGAAATGCGGTTTGTTTTATGAACAAGGCAGTAGCAGCCAAAAAGTGTTTAATGTGAGGGGGTTTCGTAATAAATCCGTGTCGGCGCGCCCTCCCGGTCTCGATACGAGCGATGTGCCCGTAGGAGAGACCTCCCGGTCTCAATGCGAGCGATGTGCCCGTAGGAGAGACCTCCCGGTCTCGATGCAATTGGGCGGCAGAAAGCCCCCCCTTCATCGTAGGGCGAGGGCCCTCGCAGGTTTCCACACGCGCTGGAGAGAGGGTGTCCCTCGCCATCAGCGATCGCGGGGGACAGGCCCCCGCGCTACGGTGAAAAAAAACACCCTGTCTTACCGTAGGGCGAGGGCCTGTCCCTCGCCAGCGTTCTCGCACGCGCAATCCAGCGATCGCGGGGGACAGGCCCCCGCGCTACGGTGAAAAAAATGCACCGAACGCATCGAAATATGAAACACCCTCGTTTAAATTTCTTGCAAATTAAAATCAAATATGCTAAAATAGATTTCAGCACAACTTTAAACTTGGAGGCACGAATGAAATCGCAAATTTTCTATGAACCTGAAAAAATGAGTCTGGAAGAGCGGCCTGTGCCGCAAGCGAACGACACCGAACTGCTAGTCGAAGTGCGTTCCGTCGGTATCTGTGGTTCGGATGTCGCCTACTACTTCGGTAACAGCTCCCTTGAAACCTCGGATGGGAAGGGACCGCTTATTCTCGGACACGAGTTCACCGGCGAAGTCGTTAAAGTCGGCAGCGAAGCCGCAAACGATGGCGGGTTTAAAGTCGGCGACAGAGTCGTCGTCAACCCTGTCCAATCTAACCCGAATTCGTTCTGGAGCAAAAAAGGGTTATCGAACCTATGTCCAGAAAAGCGCGTGCTTGGAGTCGGCGTTGATGGCGGGTTCGCGGAATACGCTGTCTCTGATTATCGCTGGACTGTGAGGCTCCCCGACAACGTTAGCTATGAGCAGGGTGCACTCACCGAGCCCCTCGCGTGCGGGTTATATGCCGTGAACAATCTCAACGCTGAAGAAGGACAGACGGCTGTTGTTTTCGGACCCGGGCCCATCGGGTTGATGATGGTGCAGGTGTTAAAGAGCCGTGGCTTGAAAAACGTCTTGCTCGTGGGGACGCGCGACTACCGGCTGGATGTCGGTAAGGAACTCGGTGCGGACGTGGTTGTCAACGTCAAAGATACCGCTTCGCCGCACTACGTCGCCGACTTAGGTGCCACAATTCAGGAACTCAACGACGGTGAATTGGCGGACCGCGCTATTACCGCAACGAGTTCGCTAGATGCTATTCATACCGCCTTGGAAGTTACCGGACGGCACGCGACTGTCGTCATTTTCGGGCTCCCCGGCGATACCGATGTGATGCAGGTGCCTATTCTGGATACCATCCTCATGGACAAGACTCTCCGCTTCTCGTGGCTCGCGCCCGATACGTGGGAAGAGGCTGTCCAACTGATTTCCAGTGGGGATGTCAACATGGACAAAATCATCAGCCATGAGTTTCCATTGGAATCGCTCGTGGAGGGAATAACGAAGGTGCGCAATCGCGAAGATGGCTGCACGAAAGGGTTGGTAAAAGTCTCTGCCTAATCCGCCTAGATTCGGGCTCGCACGCTGAGCCCGAACATCCCCGGCGAAACAAAGAAGGATATTGGATGCATGTCTCACATTAAAGACAATTTACCGGCAGACCAGATTCTCTGCGGCGATAATCTGGAACTCATCCAGCAATTGCCAGATAACTGCGTCCAATTAGTCATCACCTCACCGCCCTATTTCCAGCAGCGCGATTATGGCGGCGGCGGGATGGGGAATGAGCAGAGCGTTGATGCATATCTTGATACGCTGCTGCGCCTCTTCCGCGAATGCGTGCGCGTGCTGAAAAACGATGGCAGTCTTGTGTTTAACGTCGGCGATAAGTATCAGGACAGCAACCTGCTCCTTGTCCCTTATCGGTTCGCGCTCGCCGCGACAGAGACAGGATTGGTGAAACTGGTAAACGAAATCACATGGGTGAAAAGCAATCCGACCCCGAGGCAGTTTCGCCGTCGTCTCGTCAGTAGTACGGAGCCGTTCTTCCACTTCGTCACGTCGGATGACTATTTCTACAAACTCAACGGATTTTTACCGGAAGAATTGTCTCCGAAACCATCGCGCAAAAAGGTAGGAACGAACGTCGGACAACGCTATTTTGAGCTCATCGCGCAATCCGATTTGTCGGACGCGGAGAAGACTGATGCCCGACGTGCCCTCACCGAAGTCATCCAAGAGGTGCAGTGCGGCAAAACGCATAGTTTCCGGATGAAGATTCGCGGGATTCACGCGGAACCGTTCGGTGGACAAATCGGTGGACGCACGCTGCAGATGAAGAACAAAGGATTTACGATTATTCGGATGCACGGCAATAAAATCAAGCGCGATGTGATTGAAACGCCGGTAGCCGCTGTCAAAGGGAACAAGCATCCCGCTATCTATCCGGTAGAAATTGTGGAGGCATTTTTACGGCTTCTCACGCCTGTCGGCGCGTTGGTGTTAGATCCGTTTATAGGTTCTGGTTCAACGGCAGTCGCTTGTAAAAGACTCGGCAGACACTATCTCGGCTATGACATTAATCCGGATTACTGCGAATACGCGAGGCAGCGGGTTGCAATGATTTCATCGGCACCACCGCGGCTCTTTGACGAATCAGAGCCATAAGAGGAACATGCCATGGGCATTCCATTCTTCGTCGTTTTTGTCCTATCAATCGTCTTCTTGTCGCTGGGGATAACCGCGATAGGCGACTTCGTCTCTGTTCAGTGGCAGCAAGAGGCAACGCGTGAGACAACCGCTGTCGTCCCTTACCTCAGCTTCCGGTCAGATTACTGGGCGATGGCGCGATGTTTCACCGGGTTCGCGCTATTTTTGGCGAGTCTCTATTTCATGGGCTTTTTTCTCTATCTGGAAGAACGCGAAAGTGGACGCATCATGAAAAATGTCAAGAGTTTCGTGAAACTCCGCCAATTTATCGAACGGCACCAAAAGGAGGACTCTCGCAAATGAAACGTCTCATACGCATCGCACTCGCTGTGTGTCTCGTCACCTGCGCGGCAGTCAGTCATGCCAAAATCGACCCGGGTACTGTCGTCGGTATCTGGCTATTTGATGAAGGAAAAGGGAAAACCGCCGCCGACTTATCCGGCAACGGAAACGATGGTGAACTGAAAGAAGGCGCGAAATGGGATGCCGGCAAATTCGGACAAGGCGTTGTCTTTGACGGCAAAGACGACTACGTTGAAATCGCTCCCTCACCGTTGTTTAATCCGGAGGTATTCACTGTCACGTTCTGGATGCATCCCACCGCTGTGGGCGGCAATAACCCGGCTGGGAAAGGCACCGCCACTCTCATTATCGCCAACGGTGACCCGGGCGACGGTGGCGGCGCGAATTGGTGGTTTGAATTCTGGAACGCAGGCAACTTTGAATTCAAGAGTTGTCAAGCCGGGTGCGCCGCCGCGACAACACCGCTCAACAAACCTGACGAGTGGTATTTTATTGCTGGCATTTACAACGGCACGGAATACGAACTCTACATTGACGGCGAATTTAAGTCAAAAGGCCCAAACGAAGTTGGCGCGCCAGAGAAAGGACTTCTCATCGGAAGCGGGCTCTGTCCGGCAGGGCACGGTTGTGATGGCGGCTACTTCAAAGGCATCGTTGATGACGTGGCAATGTTCAGCGACACCCTGAGCGAGGCGGACCTGAAAACCCTCATGGACGACGGTGTCGGAAAAGTGCTCGGCGTTGCACCGGTAGAACCGATTGGGAAATTGGCAACGACATGGGGAAAACTCAAGGCAACTAACAACGCGCTATGATTGAGAAAGAACGACAATTACTCATAACACCGACACCCGCGTTAAGAAAAGACCGGATTTTGCGCGCAGCGCGCCGTTTACCTGTCGATAGAACACCCGTCTGGATGATGCGACAGGCAGGCCGCTCAGACCCGAGGTATCGCCGCATCCGTGAGAAGATAAATCTGCCGCTGGAGCATCTCTTCCGCACCTGTCCCGTGCCGATGTCAGAGACGGCCGTGGAGTGGGCAGTCAAGATTTCGATGCTGCCGAAGCGCATCGGCGTAGACGCGATTATCGTCTATAAAGATATCCTCACGCCGTTGTGCCCGATGGGCGCGCATTTTCGGTTCATGCCCGGGCCTGTGCTTAGCGAACCTATCCGTAGCCGTGAGCAAGTAGAGGCACTTCAACCTCTCAATGACGCGCCCACACAGCTCGCTTTCACGGGGAAGGTTATCAGGACACTGCGAGAGACGTTGGATGGGGAACTACCCCTCATCGGATTTGCAGGCGCGCCGATGACACTCGCCGCGTTTCTCATCGCCGGCACAAGTCCGATGAAACAGGGTTCTGAAGTGCCGCCGGCAAAATCGGTGTTTCAGAAACAATCGCGGGAGACAGGCCCCCGCACTACGGTAGAAGCTTCCGTTCCGCCGCCGGCAAAAGCGGTGTTTCAGATGCTCACCGAGGCACCGGAACTGGCACATCAACTGCTCTCCCGTTTAACCGATGCGACTATCAATTATCTGAACTACCAAATCGCCGAAGGCGTTCAGATAGTCCAGTTATTTGAGTCCATCGCCGATGTGATGCCGCGGGCGATGTATCAAGAGTTCGCGTTGCCGTATCATCAGCAAATTTTCGCCGAACTCAACCGAAGTGTCCCCGCGATTCTCTTCGCAAAAGAGTGCGCAGAACTTGATTTGATGCACCAAAGCGGTGCCGACGTGCTGAGCGTCGGGAAATGCGTGAACCTCGCACAAGCGAGGGTTGAAACGGCAGAAAATCCTGTCGCTTTTCAGGGGAACGTTGACAACGACATCCTCCGCGATGGCACCTTCGCTGACATCACCACGGCTGTCCACGATTGCTTAAGACAGGGTGGAAAAACGGGGCACATTCTGAACCTCAGCCACGGCTTGCATAGAGACACGCCGTTTGAAAACGTCAAACATTTTGTCCAAACCGCGAAAACGTTCGGCTGGAAGCAGGCGGAGGAATCCAAATGAGAACAAAACGCGCCGGCCCGATGGAAAACCCTTACGCACCACGGCAATACGGCGAACTCGTCAAAGTAACAGAACGCGTCTATCTCTTCCGCAACGTCGTCAATTCCACGCTGATTATCGGCGATAAGGGTGTTGCGATAGTTGACACGCAGGTGAATCCCGTGATGGCGCGACGATTGCTCACAGCCGTTCGTCGGGTGACAGCGAAACCGGTCTTGTATGCGATAAATACGCACTATCACTGGGACCACACCAACGGCAATGCGGTTTTCCACGAAGCCGGTGCGACGATTGTCGCTCGTGACATGACAAAAGATTTTATGGTATCTCGTTCGCCACGTCAAGAGGCGTTTCTTGCCTCGCGCGGTTTTAAACTAGGGGACGCACCTGTGCTTCCTATGCAAACGTTCGCGCAGGAGATGGAACTAGATTTAGGCAATCAACCGCTACATCTCGTTCACTTGGGCAAAGCGGAAACGGACGATGCAACCGCCATCCGCATTCCGGCAGAAGAATGCATCGTATCTGGGGATACCGTCATGACAGGCAGTTTTCCGATTTTCGGACAACCTGTCATGAACGAAGGGCTCATGGCAAACCATGATTGGATCAATACCATCACGGAACTCCGCACTTACGCGCCACAACACGTCCTGCCAGGCCACGGTCCTCTAGCACACGACGCAGAGATGGAACTCCTGATTCAGATCGAGTCCTATTTCCTAACCGAAGTGCGAAAATACTTTGAAAAAGGGATGCCGTTAAACGCGTTATTAGCAGCGGTTGAGGCGAATCTTCCACCTTGGATTCGGGATATTGCCGAGGTTTGGGGCACACCGCGTTACGCGATTTTGCGCGTCTATCGCGGACTCATTGATGATGCGGAACCGGGTTGGCAGCACCTGAAACCCTCCGCTATTCCGATGGCGGATGCCGAAAGTCTTCAAGAGAAAACACGCGAATTAGCAGACTTTAACGCATATCGCGAGGCATCGGAAGAGGTGGAAGAAGGGAATGACCCCGGCTTAGCCATCGCTATTTTAAAAAACGCAACAGAAAAATATCCGCAGCTGCCAGCGGCGTGGACAGCCTACGCCGGCGTGCTGATACGCGCATCCCGCACCGTGTCAAGTGTGCTTGAGAAAGGCGACTTCTTCGCCGAAGCAAAACAGGCACTTAATACCGCCTTGGAATTGAACGCGGATTACGCGCCAGCGTACTTGTTGCAAGGCCAGTCCGAAATCCTGTCCGCTTACCGCAACGGCGATGCACCCGATGATGGGCTTGCTTCCATTCACAAAGCGATGTCCCTCGGCATTCACGGGACACAACTTGCGCAGGCACATTTCTGCATCGGGATGGCGTATCGCACGAACGGAGACGAAGCAGCAGCGAAAGCCGCCTTCGCAAAAGCAATCGCCGCCGATGCACGGTTCATGCCGGCACAATTAGCAAATATGGTTTAGCACACGTAGAGCGAGGGAAACCTGTCCCTCGCTGTTATCAAACGCTAGGAAACGAAAATGTCTAAAAAAAAATACGATAGCATACTACTCGTCGCATTCGGCGGACCGACTCCGGGATGCTGCGAAAAATATGACACCTGCCCCGGTGAAGCATACTGCTTTGTCGAAGGAATCGCTGGCACAGCCGAATCTCAAGTGCCCAGGGTGAAGGAGGTATCCGGGCACTATGTCGAATTAGGCGGCTTTTCACCGTTCAACGAATTGACATTCCAGCAGGGGCGCGCCTTGGAGAACACCCTCACGGACAACAATGTCTCTCTCCCCATTTACGTTGGATTTCGGCACTGGAACCCCTATTTAAAGGACGTTGTCGCCGAGATGGCACAAAAGGGGCACCAAAAAATACTGGGCATCATCATGGCACCGCATCAATCTAAAGTGAGTTGGGAGTGGTATATCCAATCCGTGCGGCAGGGTATCGATGCCTTGCCGAACACGGCGCGCCCCGAGATTGACTATTTAGCTCCGTGGTGGACGAACGACGGTTACATCGGTGCCGTCGCCGATTTGATTCAAAGCGCGTGCAACGGGCAATTAGAGAATGCCACCCCGGTTTTCACCGCGCACGCCATCCCACAACCGGCGGCAAAGAACTCGCCTTACACACAACAATTCGCGGAGACAGCGGCGAAAGTGGCGGCGAAACTCGGCAAAACCGAATTCGCTTTGGCATACCAGAGCCAAGCCGAAAATACCGCTGTCCCCTGGACGCAACCCGATATTAACGATTGGATTCGCGAGCAGAAAGATGCTGGCATCCAAACCATCGTCGCTTCACCCATTGGTTTCCTCTGCGACCACGTTGAGGTGCTCTATGATCTGGATATTGAAGCGAAAGCGACGGCGGCCGAATGCGGCATTGAGTTTATTCGTGCAGGCACCGTCGGCACCCATCCGAAGTTCATCAATATGCTCGCCTCGCTTGCTTGTGATAAGTTTAGACAGCAAGGCTGAAGCACGGACTGTCCGGACGAATTGCTTCGTCCGTTGCTACTGTTACGTATTGTTATGGCTCCTAACCCCAAACGCGCCCTTGTTATTGGCGGCGGCATTACAGGCCTCGCCGCCAGCTATCGTCTCACGCGCGAGGCAGAGAAAAGGGGTATCCCGCTCCATGTCACCCTGCTCGAAGCGAGCGACAGGATTGGCGGTGTCATCCGCACTACCCATCGCGACGGTTTCGTGATTGAGCACGGACCGGATGCCTTTATCACCACTAAACCGTGGGCAAAAGCGTTGTGCGAAGAACTCGGCATCGCCGATGAATGTATCGGCACGAATTCGACAATGCGCCGCAGCTTCGTGGTGCAAAAGGGAAAATTGCACCCTGTCCCGGAAGGTTTTTACATGATGGCACCCGGCGCATTGCTCCCTTTTCTCAAAAGCCCTATTTTCAGTTGGCGCGGCAAACTCCGGATGGGACTTGAGCCGCTGATGCCGCGCAGCGGCGGCGATGCAGATGAATCTGTCGCCGATTTCGTGCGGCGCAGACTCGGCACCGAGGCGTTTGAACGGATGGCGCAGCCTATGATAGGTGGTATCTACACCTCTGATGCAGAACATTTGAGTCTCAAGGCGACGTTTCCGCGCTTTCTGGAGATGGAACGGGCACACGGCAGTATCATCAAGGCACTCCTAGCACAAAAGCGGCAGGCAAAAACGGCGAGCGGCACCAGCGGACCGCGGTACAGCCTCTTCCTCTCATTCGCATCCGGCATGCAGACACTCGTTGACAAGTTACAGCAAGCGCACCTCATCGCAGCGCGAGAACCTGTCCCTCGCGAGTCACAGCAAGCACACCCCACCGTAGCGCGAGGGCCTGTCCCTCGCGAGCATTCACCTAAAGCACACCTCCATCTAAACTCTCGCGCCGAAACGCTTCAGCAGCGAAAAAATGGAACGGGATGGCAGGTATCGCTTGCAAACGGGGAAATCCTTGAGGCGGAACTCCTCTGCGTTGCGCTGCCTGCACCACAAGCCGGCACCTTATGTGAAAACGTTTCCCCGTCCCTTGCCAAAAAACTCCAAGCGATTCCTTATGCCTCCTCCGCTACCGTCAACTTCGCGTTCCGCCGTGAGGCGGTAGCACATCCGCTGAACGGGATGGGGTTCGTCGTGCCGGCGGCTGAGGGGCTTTCGCTCATCGGGTGTTCCTTTAGTAGCGTAAAATTTGAAAACCGCGCGCCAGCGGCACACGTATTGTTGCGCGCGTTTGTCCGAAAAGAACAAGAATCGTCCGAGAGCAGCTTGACTGCGGCGGCACTGCGAGATATTACACACCTACTCGGCATCAAAAAAGAGCCTATTTTCTCTCTTGTTAGTCAACATACACAAGCGATGGCGCAGTATCTGGTAGGGCATCAGGAACGCATCAGCGAAATCGAAACGCTCGCGAAAGGTTTGCCGGGGTTTGCCCTCGCCGGGAACGCTTACCACGGCATCGGCATTCCGGATTGCATCCACAGCGGTGAGCAAGCCGCGCTCGCGCTACTCGGTGAGGAAAACTTATGAAACGGCGATGGACACTCACTATATCTGTATGCCTCGTGATTTTCCTCGCGGCACTCGTCGCGCTGTCAAAGCGTGCAGATAGAGGCAATGCGCGTGCAGAGACAACATCTCCGCACGACGATGCCTATCAAGCGTTTCAGGCGGGAAAGTGCAAAAGTTGCCATCCTGCCATCTGGCGCGAGTGGGAGAAATCGATGCACGCGCAAGCGTGGACAGACGCAATTTATCAGGCGGCGGCAGCCCAAGTCACCGATAGGGAAGCCCGCTGTGATGTGTGTCACGCGCCCGAACCCATCCTCGTCACCGGTATCGGAAAAATGCCCATCTTGCGCGCTCGGCACCGTGATGCAGGTGTCTCCTGCCTTGTCTGTCACCTCGATGCCGATGGTGCGATGCACGGACCGGCGGCAAGTGCCGAAACGCATTTTCATGAGAATATCACGAATGCCATCTTTACCGAACCGATGCCGCTCTGCGCTACGTGCCACGGGCAACCGAGCGTCCCCGCGCACGACTTGGTGACGAGTTTTCGCGAAAGTAGGTCTGCCGAGGAGAACAAAACGTGTGCCACCTGCCACATGCCCGCGGTGAAACGGTTGCAAAGCACAGCGAGTTATGAGAGTATTCCTGGAAGGAAGCATACGTGGCAAGGCAGCCGCAGCGTCGCGCAACTCAAACGCGCCGCCACACTGCACTTTAATTTTAGCGAGGACAGCGCGACTGTCACCCTGCAGAATAAAACTGGGCATCTCCTTCCCGGCAACATCTATCGTGTCATCGTGCTTGATGTCACGCTTTTTACAGCGGATGGGAACGTCCGGCAAACATCGCGGCACACCTTTTCCGAAGCGCAAGCCAATCGTCTGCCAGCCGACGCGCGGCGAACCTTTGTTTTTGCAGCGCACACGGGAGATACCATTGAAGCGCGCCTACGGTATCAATTAACATCCGAAACCCCGGAGGCATCGTGGATACGCATGGCAGAAGTGCGTGGTATCGTGCCATGAGTTTCGGGATGCCGTTGCGGCGCGGCAGCATCTGTAGGCGCGATGAAGGTATAAGTGCTATCGCAAAAAAAAATGAGGCCATAAATGAGGGGGTTCATAAATCGATGCGTTCCCGGTAGGAGAGACCTCCTGGTCTCGATTTCTTCCCGTAGCGCGGGGCCCCTCGGAGGTTTCCATACGCGCATCCGAGCGGGTTTCCCCCGCGAACGCCATCGTCACGATGTGTGTTCCCCATCTGTAGTTTGTGCTCGCCTGATCACAAACAGGTCAGGATCAGGCGATCCTGAACTACAGAGCCTGGCGCGAGAACGATGGCGAGGGACAGGCCCTCGCCCTACGGTGAAGTGCCGCTTTTTTTCGTAGCGCGGGGGCCTGTCCCCCGCGAGTGCCATCGTCACGATGTGTGTTTCCCCATCTGTAGTTTGTGATCGCCTGATCACAAACAGGTCAGGATCAGGCGATCCTGAACTACAGGGTCTAGCGCGCGGACGCTGGCGAGGGGTGAAGTGCCGTTTTTTCCCGTAGCGTGGGGGCCTGTCCCCCGCGAACGTTGGATTGCACGGACGATGGCGAGGGAAACCCTCTCGGATGCGCGTATGGCATCCGAGGGCCCTCGCCCTACGATGAAGGGGGCTTTCTGCCGCCGCGGCCCCGGGCGCGCCGCCCTATTGCATCGAGACCGGGAGGTCTCTCCTACCAAGAGGGCTCGATATTCGGGGGAGATAAATGCCGAAACGGATTTATGAAACACGCTCACATAAATACCATCGCGAAAAAAAAGATTTTTTTAATTGACAAAATTAATGCATTTATGATAAACTATCAATAAGGCTTAATCAAAATTGGCTCAAAGCACAAAACCTTGAGACAAATTTGAAATTTTTCTTGACATTTCGTGAAAAATGTGGTATCATATATACGTGAAATGTCGTGCTGTTACGATTTTGATTGTTGATGTCCCGCTGAATCCGGGAGAAAGTTCGCGAAGCCCGTGCAATTGGCCGATTAAAACAGTTGCTTATTTTTGGCACATTTGTTAAAATCACACCTGTCACGATGGGTGAATTTTCAACCCGACAACAAAATACGCTTGCGGAACCGCCGAAACGGGGTGTTTTCGGGGACGATTTGAAACACCAGCGATGTTTTGTATCGGCATAGGGAGCCTGAGCGGAAACCTTAAATTTTTAAGGCGCGGAAATAAGCCGCGGGGAGCAGTATGCCGAAAGCGATGGCGGCTGCATCCCGAACAGAACTTTTTGCTTGCTTTTCGCGCGCAAAATCGTGTATAATAATCCTATCCTAGGATGCCGTGCCTCTTGGGGTAGGAACGTGTAAATGGAGAGCAGCACCGAACGTTTCTGAAGCAGCTACTGCATCAGAAACCGACATTGTTGAACTCTACCGAAAATAGTTGGATAGACATGCCGCCGCGCCGCGCGTCTTTTGCTTCCCGCTCAAACGATGTCTATCCAAAGAAAACTCAGTCTGAGTCTTGCGTTTACGCAGACTTCATGAGGAGGATAAGTTAATGAAAAAACGAACGTTCGTTTGTTTTTTGATTTTTACATTGTGTGTTTTTCACAGTTCGCTGCCAGGCACTGTTTTCGGACAGGATGCCTCGCTAGCCGAACAGGTACTGGAAAAATACAGCGAGACGTTGCAACGGGAGGACATTCAAGAAATCCTTCCGGATGTCCTGGAGGGGCTTAAAGCACCGAATATTCAAGCACTCTTGAATCCGGATACTATCACGCTCGTCGTGACCCAGCCGGATCTGCTTGCGCGATTCGTGCCTGACATAGACCCGAAATTCGTAACGCTGCTGAAAGAGGATGCGGAACTCAAGACGATGCTCCAAGATGCGCAAGTGCAGAAATTGCTTACGCAGCCTGCAGCCATCGACGAACTTGCAGCCGCGCTGAACGTAGTGGAGCCTCCGCCGGAAGTGGCACCACCTGTAGAGATGCCGCCAGTAGAGGAGCCGCCGGTAGTCGTTGACCCGCCGGAAGTGACACCACCCGTAGAGATGCCGACTTCGCTCGCTCAGCAAGTGCTTGCCGCGCATAGCGCGACGCTCATGCGAGCCGATATTCAAGCGGTACTCCCGGCTGTCTTGGAGGGGCTTAAGGCACCGGATATTCAAGGAATCCTGAATCCGCAGACTATCGGGTTAGTCGTCGCGAATCCAGATATTCTAACGGACTTCGTGCCTGGAATAGACCCGGCCTTCGTAACGCTGCTGAAAGAGGATGCGCAACTCAAGACGATGCTCAGCGATATGCAAGTTCAAGAGTTGCTGCAGAATCCTGCCGCAATTGACGAACTCGCAGCGTTGCTCAACGTCGGAGAACAACCGGCTGTTGACCCGCCGGAGGTGGCACCACCCGTAGAAATGCCGCAGGAGGAAGTGGCACCACCCGTAGAGATGCCGACTTCGCTCGCTCAGCAAGTGCTTGCCGCGCATAGCGCGACGCTTATGCGGGCCGATATTCAAGCGGTTCTCCCGGATGTCTTAACGGCTTTGCAAGCTCCGGATATTCAAGAGCAACTGAATCCGGCTATCATCGGTGCAGCTATCGCGAATCCAGACATATTAGCGGCCGTCGGGGTTGAGCAGCCTTTCATCGACTTGCTGAAAACGGATGCGGAACTCCAGACAATGCTCAGCGATATGCAAGTGCAAGCATTGCTGCAGAATCCCGCCGCAATTAACGAACTCGCAGGGTTACTTGTTGGCGAACAGCCGGTGGAACCACCAGTAGAGCCGCCCGTTGTAGTGGATCCGCCACCTATTGTGCCGCCCGTTGGACAGGCAGATCCGTTCGCGCCGATAACACCGGCAAACGAATCGATTGTTGGCAAATCCCGTCTCGGCGGACTTGATAACAATAGACTCTCTGGCAGACAATTTGTGAGTGAAGTCTTTGAAGCAATGGGAATCTCGTTGGAGACCTTGGCGGCTTTCGGATACACGCAAGACAAGGTGATTGACGAAATCCTTAATCTGGTTCCCCAGGGCATGATTCCGAAAAAGCAGATCAAGCAGGTTCTCGCCTCCAAGCATATCAAATACTTTGACGATGTGATTGATGGGCAAGACCTTGGGCAACAACTCGATTACGAGAATTTTGGAAACGCCATCACACCGATGCTCTTGGAGTTGGCTTACCAAAATGAGCCTAACCGCAAATACGTCACGAGAGATAACCTGAACGTTTACGCGCGTGTGCCGTCAGCGAACGTCGGTGGGGTTCAGTTTAGCCTTACTGATGGGCGGACGGTGGAAGGAACGCAAATCACTTCTGCAGCATTCGGAGCAGATACGTTCCCGTATACCTTCCGTTTGGAAGAAACGCTCGCCGCGACGAACCTGCCTGCATGGCCGGGTTTGGACTCGCAGTTGTTTTCCAACGTTGTTCTTCGCTACTCGCAAACCGGGTTGACAGGCGACTATATCGCCGTTGAGATGCAACCGGCAACCGGTGCAGATGGCGGTGTCGTTTGGGAAACGGAGATAGGTATCACGGCAGGTAGCACTTACTACTACTTTGAAGTAATGCTCGCCGAACCGGTGACACTTGAGGTGCTGGATCGGGAGAAGATTGCCGCTATTGTGCAGCATGTGCTAGGCGGGAATACCGTGAGTATGGCTGAAGTGCTGCATGCAACGAAGTCCTACACGATTGAAGGATGGGCAATGCCAGACCCGCGCAACCTTCAACTCGCAGACCGCGGTATCATCAACGCGATTTTCACGTCAGACTTCAAAGCCGCTCTGATTGGTGCAATGGCTGGCCCAATTAGCAAAGCAACCAGTGGGCAGCAACTGACTGCCAACGACATCGTGAACGCGCTAGGAAAACACCAGAGGAAACTTCAGAACATCCTCTTCCGGAACGCTAACGCGTTGACAACACAGTTTGAGAACGCATTCGACCCGATGTTGTCCTCAGTCTTCACTCTCCCGCGTATTGATGCCGCAACGGAATCCATCTGGGCAGCCAGTATTGATTCCATTGCCGATGGCAACTATTACTTGGGTGCCGTTGTTCTCGATGCGAATGGAAATCCGCTGGATCAGATGCAAGGCGAATTTACCGTTGATACCAGCGCGCCAGATGCAGGCATTCATATTACCCCAGGCGCAAACGCCACCGGGTATATGAACGAAGAAGGCGTTTATGTCGCCACCGCGCCAGCAGCTGGCACTACCGCAACACTGAATATCACGGGGACCCCGAAGGTGGCTGACGTAGCACCGGGCGAAGGGTATCTCTTCTATCAAGAGATTAAACTGGATGCCGACGGGATGCCGCAAAGCGCGTGGGCACCGCTCACGGTGGATGCCACGATGCTTGCATCGCGTATCTGGGATGAAACCCTTGCACAGTTGGACCGGCAGGGAGCTATTCCCAAGCAGTTCTCGTTTATCCAAGGCGTGCCTTTTGAGCAAGTCTTGGCACTGCTCAGCCCCGGGCTGATTCAACAGTATGCCAACCCGTTCCTTAAACAGTATGTCAATCCGACTCTCAAGCAGGTCGCGCCAAAGATAGGCGACGCGCAGCTCTCTGAAGAGGACAGTCAGACGTTACTTGACATCTTGGGGGCTACCCTCGATCTGATTAATTCGATTCCGATTACCTACGGTGAACCGAATAATACGGTAACGATGGCGATTCAGGGTGAGCAGATGCCTCTCCTGCTTGGCGATTACGGCGTTCGGGCCATGGGAATTGATACACTCTTTAATATCAGTGCCCACACCGCGCCGACGCACATCAGGATTGTCAGCCCCGAATATGACACCGCAGCGGTGACGCTCGCTGTCATTGGCGATTGTAACGGGGACGGCGATACCGATGACCCGGGTGAAAGTGGTGCAATCGGTGACTTAACCATTTACGCCAATACGACAGAGAATATCATGCTTACGGTTGCTATCGGCAATCGCACGGCGCATCCAGCATCCGTGATGGTGCAATACATGGATGCAAGTGGCGCATGGCAAAATATTAACGAAGTCGATCTGGCGGGTGTCGCCGCGGGTGACACAATTGAAGTAAGTTGGAACGTCGCAGACTTTGACGCGCTCGTCGGCGCAGGCAGCAGTGTGATGGTGCGTGCAGTCGCAGCCAACGCGCTTGGCCTGGCAGACCCCGAGCCAGTCTCGGCACAGATGATGTTAGACGCAGGTATCTGCCCGGTTGTGCCGGAAGTCGTGGCAATTACTGTCACGCCTGCAGAAACAAATCCGGACAGTGGCGCGCCGCAAGGCATGCTTACTGTGAACGCAACTACGCCGGAACGCACAACTTCTCCTGTCACCGCTGTCCGGTTTGAAGCAAAACGGGCTGGAGACGCGGCATGGGCAACTATCGCAACGGTTGATAGTGCCACCGGCCAGGAATGGAGTGCCGCCGTTGATACCACGACTTTGGAAGACTCTATCACAGCAGCGAGTCCCGCGGCACGTGATGCCTCCAAAGACGATAATCTCTATACAGTGCGCGCGATTGCTATCGCCGATGGCGCAGACCATCCCTCCGCTGCCACCGCGACATTCTCGCTAGACAATGTTGATGACGTGGCACCGTTAGGGCCAACGGCTATTCTCCTCGTTGAGGATAGTGCGGGTGTTATTGCACCCGATGGCAGTGGTGAATACAAACTGGGTGGCATCGTTGACGAATCAGTGGATGCACCTGTCGCCACGTTTACGCTTCAGCCTGCAGCCGCTCCCAATACGTATGCCTCGGTGAAGTTGGTGCAAACCGATGCCGATGGCACCGTCACTGAAATTGATGGTGAAGCCGGTATGCTGAAAATCACCGTGGATGTCGGTGCATTGGAGAATGCTGCATATACTTTCCACGCCTTAGCGGTAGACGCTGCTGGCAACGTGCAGACAGATGAATCGCCCACAACGACTACCAACGTAGCGAACTTCCGGGTGGCAGATGTCAGTGATGTTGCCGTGACGGCTGTTGATGGCATGAGCGTCGAAAATCCAGAATCGCCGGTTGCGCGCGACTCCTTCACGATAAGTCTCACGGTTGCCAACGGCACCGTGGCATCGGGAGAACTGAGCGTAACTATCGACGGCAATGCCGCAACAAGCGAAACGGTGGAAGGACCGGCAAATACATTCTCACTGACGGTAGATGTTTCAACACTGCCTGATGGGAAGTATACTCCGAATGCTGTTGTCACTCAGCGCAATGGCGCGGTATCCATTGAATTGGCATCGATTACGGTAGCCCCGCAAATCAAGGCAATTACGGTTGACGCTGCGGAAAAGACGAATCCGGATAGTGGCGCGCCGCAAGGCATGCTTACCATCAACGGATATACGTCACAACGCGCAACTTCGGATACCACCGCGATGCGGTTTCAAGCCAAGCAAAGCGGCGACACGGAGTGGAAAGACATCGGCACGACTGATGTAAGCGACTCCGTTGCTGTGGAAGGACAGGAACTCGTCGACATTATCGAAGACCTGGTTGGCACTGTCGCTAGCGGGAAAGAGGAGGTGCCGATTTCGACTACTGCCCGGAAATGGACAGCGTCGATTGACACAACCGAGTTGGAAGATACCATCACCGCGGACAGTGCCGCGGCACGCGATGTCTCCAAAGATGATAACACCTATATGGTGCGCGCCATCCTCAGTGTCAACGGCACGGAAATCATGTCACCTGCAGGTGTCACCGCGACATTCTCCGTGGACAACGTCGATGATGTCGCACCGCTGGGGCCGACGGCTATTCTCCTCGTTGAAGATACCGCCGGTGAGATTATCCCAGACGAAGCGGGTGCCTACACAGTAGGTGGTATTGTTGACGACTCGCTGGATGCACCTGTCGCCACGTTTACCATTCAACCGACAGCCGCCGCCGATACCTATGACTCGGTGAAGTTGGTGCAAACCACAGCCGATGGCACCGTCACTGACATTGATGGCGAGGCTGGCGAGATGGCAATCACGGTAGCAGTCAGTGCGTTGGAAAACGCGCAGTATGGCTTCCACGCCTTGGCGGTTGATGCTGCCGGCAACGTGCAGACAGATGAATCGCCGACAACCACTGTTAACGTTCTGAACTTCCGACTCGCGGACATCAGTGACTTAGCAGTGACAGCAGTTGACGGTGAAGCTGTAGCAGAACCGCCCGCAGAACCAATTCCGCTCACAACTTCGGTAACGGTAGGTTTCACGGTTGCCAACGGTTCCTTAAGTCTGGAAGATGTGACAGGAGGAACTGTCAACGGCAGCGAGATGCCAATCGAAACGGCGGAAGAACCGGAGAATACCTTCGCATTGACGGTAGATGTATCCGGACTGCCCGATGGGCTCTATACACCTTCGGGTGTCATCACCCAACGGAACGGTTCAGTCTCCTTCCCGCTTTCGGCGAGTGATGCGATGATTAACGTGGATAACACCGCGCCAATGGTGACGCTTGAGGCACCGTTAGCCGGACATACCATTGACAGTCTGCCGACCGTCCTCGCTACCTACGATGATGGCGCGGGGACAGGTGTTGACGGAGCTACCGGTAACTTGGCACTGATGCGCATCCGTCCCGGCAACGCCGAAGATGAGGTGGTAGACGTAGATCAGGCGATGCTTGAAAAAGATGCCGCCCAGTTAGTCTACACCCGCAACGAGCAGCTGCCCGGTGGTGCCTATCGCATTGTCGTGGAAGTCGCCGATATCCTCGGAAACGTCGGTGAGGCATCTGTGGAATTCGCTATCAGTGGCACAATCCCCACGGTCGCGATTCAGTCACCTGCCTCCGGACAAACGTTTGAGCATGGAAACCCGCTCATCAGTGGTGAATTTTCCGGCGCAGGCGAGTTGACAGTGACGACATTTACCGTTGACGGTGTAGACGCAACCCCAGTGGTAGACGGGAACAGATTCTCGTATACCCCGGCGGACGCGTTAGCCGATGGCGAGCACACCGTTGCAGTCGAAGTTACAGACAGCAATGGTAAGACAGCGCAGACATCCGTCGTTTTCATGGTGAAAGTGCCGAAAGACACGACACCCCCTGTTATTTCCGAAGCGGCTCCCTCGGGGCTCGTCAAGGGTGATAGCTGGGTAACCATCTCCGCCGTTGTAACAGACGAGCAATCGGACGTGGTCACGGTGAGATTCGGTATTAACGACAAACCGCTCCGCTCCGTGCCTTCCGCGCAGATCGCTGATGGACGTATTAACGTCGCTGACAGCTTCACGCCAGGAACGCACAAACTCAAAGTGGTTGCAATCAGCGAAGGTGGAACGACTGAACATTCATGGACGTTCACCCTCGTCGTTGATAACGTCGCACCGACAATCACATCTATTACACCGTCTGGAACTATCCGCGCGGGACTCCCGACAATCTCGGCGAGTGCCAACGATGAATCCGGCGTTGACGAAATGTCTATCGTCGTGATGGATAGCGACGGCGACGAGGTGGAAGGCAGCGACGCAGACGATGGCGAAGACGATGTTGAAGGTATCACCCGCATCGACTTCATTCCGGAGAACCCTCTTGACGAGGGGACTTATACGATTGAAGTTCGCGCAACGGATACCATCGGAAATTCCGCGACGGCAAAGGGAACTTTCACCGTTGATTTCGACACGGCAGCCCCTGTCATCACCATGTCATCCCCACAACAGGATGCACGGCTGACAGAACGCCGCCCGACGATTTCAATCACCTTCACCGATGCCGAATCCGGTGTGGATGTCGATTCCCTCAGATTCGTTCTCGATGATCAGCTGATTAACCTCACATCGCAGCAGAAGTCAGCATCGCAGGTGGTTTACGTGCCACAGGCTGAACTCTCCTTCGGACTGCATACGGTTAAACTGGAAGTGTCTGACATGGCGCACAAAGAGGGCAACGTCTCCGATAAGAACGGCGATGCCCGGCAGGCGAACATGGCAGTCCACGAGTTCAGTTTCTTCGTTGAGAGCGAGGAAGGGCCCGTCTTGGCCGCTCGGCCGATAAACGCGCCGAATCCGTTCAAGGAGAATACGCGGATTTCCTTCACGCTGACCCGGCAATCCACGGTGAGCATTGTCATTTACGACATGACGCTCCGTCCGGTGCGGGTGCTGGTGGATAACGAAGTCTGGGATGCAGGCGAGTATATCGGCAAAAATGCAATCGGTTGGGATGGAACAACAACCGGTGGCGAAGACTTAGCTCGGGGCATCTACTTCTGCCAGATTATAGTGGCAGATGGGTTTGAGCCAGAATACGTTATTCTGAAACTCGCCCTGACGCGCTAAGTCAATAGGTGTCTACTGCATCGGGGAATGGGCGGCCCTCCCGTTCATTCCCCGTGGTAGATGCTGAAGGACTCGCGACCGGAAGGTCGCGCCTATACAAAGGCTCGCGACCGGGAGGTCGCGCCTACAGGAGGATATAATGTCTACAACAAAGCAACTTGCGAGATGGGGCACATTGCTCTGCGGTTTAATCCCCGTTTTGTTTCTTATCCTAGCCGTGTCACCGGTCAGTTTCGCGGGTGTGAATGCGATGCCGCACTTGAAACTCGGTGCCGGTGCACGTTCGATCGGGCTGGGCGGTGCTTTCACGGCAATAGCCGATGATGCGACAGCCACCGTCTGGAATCCGGCAGGCCTCGGTGCTGGGCAAGATAGCCTCAATTTTTCTACCCAGCGGCTTTCCTTGGATAGAACGCATAACTTTTTCGCCGTGACGAAGTCCCTCGGCAGCGGCTCGCTTGGGCTCGCCGTGACAAACGCCGGCGTGAGCGGTATCGCGCAATACGATGCGAATGAGCGTTACGGCGGTGAATTCAACTACAGCGCGAACGCGTATTCCCTCTCTTACGGCCACGGACTCGGCAGCCTCAATATCGGGCTCAGTGCCCGGATGCTGATGGATAACTTCGGCGCAGAAAGCGTTGAAAACCAGAGCGGCTTCGGCGGTGTTGATGTCGGTTTGATGGGACACGCACTCGCTATTGACGTGGGTGAGGAAGAAATGCCGACGTTCCACTACGGTATCGTCGCGAAATACCTCGGTGCCTCCCTCGGCGATGATGCCGTGCCGATGGTTATCAACGTGGGCGTAGCCTATGATATTTACATGGGCAACGTTGTCACCTTCGCAGCCGATCTGGAACACGAGATGGTGACGGTGGACGAGAGCACTACCGGCGTTCGCCTCGGTGCTGAATACACGATTGTCACCTACAAATCCACGCAGTTTGCCCTCCGCGGCGGTGTGAGAGCCACGCGCGATGTGCAGAACCTCTTCGGTGGATTCGGCGTGAACATCGGCGGTTTACAGATTGACTACGCCATCCAAGACGGTATGGCGAGCGAAATCAACGGAGTCGGAACAACGCACTTTGCGTCCCTCTCTTATAGTTTCTAAACAGACTGACCGGCAGGTGCGATGGGAGCCTGCTCCTGTCGACTCCCCGGTCTCAGCGTAAAGGAGAAACCTGATGAAAATGATAAGAGCCACGCTGAAGTTGGCACTGGTGCTCTACATTTGCACGGCACTCAGTGGCGTTTACGTGTTATCCGCCTCCGCCAAAATCACACCACACGCTGGCGACGAAGATACGATGTTAGTCACCATTGTGAAGGGTGACACGCTCTGGCATCTGTGCCAGGAGCATCTGAAGGACCCGCTCCGCTGGCGCGAGCTGAGCAAATACAACGATTTCACGAATCCACACCTCATCTATCCCGGTGAAAAGCTCCGGATTCCGGTAGCCATGGTCAAGGAGATAGTTCAGGCGGAAGAGGAAGATATCGTGATGCAGCAAGAGGAACTCGAAAAACTTCAGGCGGAGTTGGAAGAGTCCGAAGCGACGCGCGAGAAACTGATGGCGGAAATCGAGGAGTTTAACGAGAAGGTTGCGGAACTCAAGGGCGAACTCAAGGCACTTGAAGAAACCCTGAAATCGCAAGAGCATTTGATGGAAGCGGTGCACGAATCCGCACACGAACTCGGTTCTCACATGGAAGAGGCACTTGAAGCCAATACGGCCGCTATCAAAAAGCAGTTCGCGCACCTTGATGAGCACATCGAGGCGTTAGGGGAAATGCTTGAAGAGCGCATAACGCACGCGAACACAATCCACAAACTCGTTGAAGAGCTTCAAGGGAACGTAGCGATGTCTTTGGAACAGATCGAAATGAGCCAAAAGGGTGTCGCTGAGATGAAAATGATGCTCAAGGATGCGAAAGGCGTGCATGAGGAAATGTCCTCAAACAAACGGACTTTGGTATTCCTGACGACGGCCGTCGCAGGCATCGGATGGCTCGCCATCAATCTGATTGGCGGCCGCAGCGGCGACTAAGTCACGCCCGGGAACTCGTTCCTACCCGATGAGGCGTGGAAAGTGTTCCAGGCACCTAACAGGCCGTGCCTAACGGAAACCCTGTTATCGGATGTCCCTCTCGAACGCTACTTAGGCAGGGAAGGTGTTTTAGGCACCCTCCCTGCTTTTTTGTAGGTTTCGTTCGATGTGTAAGGGTGGATGTCTCTCTCCGGCCGAAGGATACCCGACGAAATTCATGAAAACCCCAAGCGTCTGTCAATTCGCAACGAAAGCCATTGAACTCTATGGCGATAGAGCGGGGAGCAAAGGCACTTTCAAGTTCGCCGGGCTCGCTTGGCTGCAGACAGAAAAAGTCATTCTGATGCACGGTGATACGCAAAGCCTCGCAGAACCCGCGGCGTGGCGGCGTTTCCATCGCCTCGCCACCCTCGCGCACCGGCTGAAAAAACCGATGGTGCTGTGGAATCTGTCAGTCGCGCGCGAACCGCCTGCCGCCTTGGGACTCGCACGCGCAATTCAGCAGACTGAACTGCAACTCCTCAAATTGCCGCACCCTATCGTCACGGTTTTTGATGGCACGTTTGCGCGGGATGTGGATGTGACAGAACTCGCGTGGGGTGATGGAGCCGTGCTGATGCAACCTACGCATAACCTAGAAGCTGAAGACGCAACTTTACCGGTGCGGCGGCACGTAAAAATCGCCGAGGATGCAGACGACATTCCTGCACACATTTCGGCGTTATTGTGTCGCTTATCGGCAATTCCAGCTAAAGAATTGGTGGAAAATCGGAGCGAGACTTTGCGTTTGCTTGCGAAAAGATGCCTCATAAACGGCAAGATTTGACAACGGGCACGTCCATTCAGATAGGCAAGACAGATTGCTAGCCCACCGTGAAGACGGCCTGGTGCGTCAACGTTTTCTAACCAATTGCAGCCGAAAACGCATTGCGAACTACAAATATGTTTGAAGCAAAATTGAGAACGCGGCTTGAGACAGTCCTCTCTATTCTCGCAACCAAAATGGTTGCCATCGGCATCACGGCGAATATGGTGACGCTCTTCGGGTTCGTGGTGAACCTCATCGCAACCTTCTTCTTCGCGAAGGGATACCTTGTGACAGGGGGCATTCTCATTCTGTTAGGGGGGAGTTTTGATACACTTGATGGAGCAGTTGCACGGGCTCAGAGCCGTCTCCGGCCATCAGGCGCGCTCCTTGATTCTG
This sequence comes from Candidatus Poribacteria bacterium, assembly GCA_965242965.1. Taxonomy (GTDB): domain Bacteria; phylum Poribacteria; class WGA-4E; order WGA-4E; family WGA-3G; genus AGPOR5. Next base: position 2,932,243 of record OZ251518.1, read on the forward strand.
TCATCGACCGGTATTCGGAAGGCTTCCTCTTCCTCGGCGCGCTGATTTACTTCTACGGATTAGAGAGTCTGCTCGGGATAACCCTCGCGTTCGGCGCATGGTTCGGTTCAATTCTGGTGAGTTATGTGAGAGCCAGAGCCGAAGGGCTCCAGATAACTTGCAAGGTGGGGTTCATGCAACGTCCGGAACGCATTATCCTCTTCGGTGCCGGCACGCTTTTGCAAGGCGTGCTGTGGCACAAATTTCCCTCCCTCCAAGCCAGCGGCATGATTCTCCTCTGCACGCTTGGCATCTTGACGCTTACGTCGCATATTACTGCCATCCACCGATTGATTTTTTCGTATCAGGAATTGGGCCGTTAGTTGAGGGTGTTTCATATCTCAATGCCTTCCCGGTAGGCGAGACCTCCTGGTCTTGACATCCGTAAAACATCGGGAGAGCATGGCGAGGGACAGGCCCTAGCCTTACGGGCCGCGGCACGTTGTTTTCACCGTAGCGCGGGGGCCTGTCCCCCGAGATCACACCCGTGAAAAAACGCCTCTTCAGGTCCTTTAGGTCCTGCATGTCTATAGTATCCCCGACCTCAAAAAAAACCCTAAGGTCCTTTAGGTCCTTAATAGTAGAATACACACCGCTGGAAAATATTAAGGTCCTAACGGACCTTGAGGACTTGGCTGTCTGCATGTGCTATAGACATTAAGGTCCTACGGACCTTGAGGAGACTGTCGTTCAGGAGCACCTGCTCCCGAACGGGCGCATGGCGAGGCGAGCCCCTTCCGGGCCCGTAGCGCGGGGGCCTGTCCCCCGCGATCGTTCGATCTGCGCGAAAAACGCACGCAGACCAAGGCCGTCTCTCGTTCCGATCGAGGCACGGCGAGGGACAGGCCCTCGCCCTACGGTGAAACGGAGACGGCTTTGCACACCGTAGCGCGGGGGCCTCGCCTGCCATACGCGCAGGCGGGCGGGTTTCCCCCGCGATCGCCCGATCTGCGCGAAAAACGCACGCCAACCAACGCCGTTTTCCGTTCCGCGCCGGCGGGATGGATTCTGGGTGGTAAAAAAATTTAACTAGGAAAGAAAAAAGCAGTACGGTAGTAAAGCTGATTTTTCTCGCCACGAGGTTCCTAATCTTGGAAATCTTGAAAATCGTGTGAATCCTGCTTCTGCTCCTGTTGTTTTGCTAAGGACACACAAACTTCCCCAAAACCTTTCGCATGGACGCGCCAGTGGCGGCTGGAACGTTGCCTGCCTGTCCGTGTAACGCTTCGTTCGCGAGGATTGCAAAGGCTATCGCTTCTTTCGCATCGCTGTTTTCTACGGAGAGAACGATGCTATCGGGGAAGATTTGGGCTAATCGGCGCATGAGGGTTTGGTTTTGGGTGCCGCCGCCGCTGATGTAGAGTCTGTCTATTTTGCATCGAGACCGGGAGGTCTCGCCTACGGTGTTGCATCGAGACCGGGAGGTCTCTCCTACTGAAGAACATTGAGACTGGGAGGTTTCTCCTACGGTATTGCATCGAGACCGGGAGGTCTCTCCTACCGGTGTTTGTTGCGTCTGGGAGGGCTCTCCTACGGAGACGAATTGTTTGACATACTGCGCGATGGACTGCACCGTCAATTCTGTTACTGTGGCGATGCAAGCATCGTCATCTAATCCGCGCGCGAGGCATTGCGCGAGACAGGTTTGCGCGAAGGTAACGCCGAACATTTCACGTCCGGTCGTTTTCGGTGGAGGTTGCGAGAAGAAGGGGTGCGTTAACCACTCCTCAACGAGTGGGAGATAGGGGGTGCCTTGCGCGGCACGCTGGCCGCTTGTGTCAAATCGTTCGGTGCCGCCGGTTATCTCGGAGACGACAGTGTCGATTATCATGTTGCCGGGGCCGGTATCGGAGGCGGCGATGAATTCAAGCGTGCAATTGGCGGGAAGGACGGTGATATTGGCGATGCCGCCGATGTTGAGGAGCCCGCGAGTTTCGTGTGTGTCGCGGTAGAGGAGGTAATCGGTATAGGCGACGAGGGGCGCGCCTTGTCCGCCGGCTGCCATATCTGCGACGCGAAAATCGGCGATTGTCGGAACCCCGGTCTGGTGCGCAATCACGGCGGGTTCGCCGATTTGTAAGGTTGATGGATAGGCGGCGTTGGGCAGATGGTGAATCGTCTGTCCGTGTGAACCGATGAGCGCGATGTCCCTCGCCGGGATACCGTGCTTTTTCAAGAGTGCCTTGACAGCGTCAGCAAACAAATGGCCGAGTCTGAAATGCATCTCACATATCTTATCGACGCGCCCTGTCTCCGGATGACAGAGCGCGAGGATACTGTCCTGCACACTCGGCGGAAAAGGGACGGTGTCAAAGGCGATGAGCGTAGCGCGCGTCGCAACGCCGTGGCCTTCAATCTCAACGACAGCCGCATCAATACCGTCTGCAGAGGTACCGGACATGAGGCCGATGACACGTTTTTTCTCTCGTTTCAGAAGTTCATAAAAAGGTTGCATGGTTTTTGAGAATCGGCGGCTATGGCCATCTCCCTTTACGAATAGCGTTGATAGATTTTTCTGTCATCATGCCACGCCTGAACACCGACACGCCACTCCCGCTGGATTTTTTCGATGGGTTCCTGGGCAGACAAGGCGAGGCGAAGACTGCTGTTACCGGCGAGTCTATCGAAATGTTCCTGATGGAAGACGAAGGTGTCCGGATAGGCACGCACTAAGTTGGCTAACATAAAAATGGCTGTCTCTATCGGCCGGAAGAGGAGCTTGTTGGTGACATGGAGGGCAACGCCTTTACACAACTCGTTCGCATACTTTGTGCTTTTCGTTACGGGGGCGGGTGTGAAAACGATGGGCCGAAACCGCACGCCGGGGATAGCGAGGGCGTTGAGTTCGCGGGCCCATTGTTCGCCATCGCACCAGGGCGCGCCGATGTATTCAAAGGGTTTCGTCGTGCCGCGGCCCTCGCTGACGTTCGTGCCTTCAAAAAGGCAGAGGCCGGGATAGACAGCGACGGTATCCAGCGTCGGGATATTGGGAGAAGGCGGCACCCAGGGCAAACCGGTGTCTTCATACGTCATCTCGCGCGTATAACCGCGCATGGGGATAATTCTCACCATGAAGGTGGCAGGGTAACCGCGCGAGTTCCACAAGACAGCCGCGAGTTCGCCGATGGTGAGCCCGTAGCGCATGGGGATAGGATGCACGCCGACAAAGGAGCGGAATTCTTCGTTTAATACCTGTCCTTCCACGGTGAGACAACCGAGGGGGTTAGGCCGGTCGCAGACGAGGAACGTAATTTCTGCTTCGGACGCTGCGTCCATGGCATATAGCAACGTAGAGATATAGGTATAGCAGCGCGCGCCGACATCCTGTATGTCGTAGATGAGGACATCGATGCCTTCAAGTTGTTCGGGGGTGGGCCGCAAATTTTCGCCGTAGAGGCTGTATACGGGGACAGAGATGGTATCAACTCCGTGCGGTGGTTTCTCGGATACGCATCTCCGAATGTCAAGGGTGTATGTCTCGTTTTGTGCGACACCGTCTTGCGCCGCGCCCCCGAATCCGTGCTCCGGGGTGAAGATAGCGGATAGGCGACACGGCAGAATATCGGCGATGACTTGGTAGGTGGGCAAGAGGTTTTCGTTCACACCGGTGTGGTTGGTAATCAACCCGATGGATTTGTGTTCAATATATCGCAGCAGTTGCCAGTCTGTCGTTAAGTGGGTTATACCGAGTTCAACCATGTGTGCCTCCAAAGATAAGTTCATAAAATGCCTTCCGCAGGGGGAGGATGCCCTGTCTGTCGGCATCGGGATGGACGCGATTTGTTAATAAAATGGCGGCGCGGTTGCTTTTGAGACAGACGCGGAGGGAGGTGCCGGTGAAGCCGGTATGATAGATGGAGCCGTCTGCCATGATGCGCCAGCCGATGCTGCGGGGTTCGCCTTCTGCAGGGTAAAGGGCGCGCATCGCAGCCAGACTTTCGGGGGACAGAACCTCGGTGCCGCCAGCCATGAGCATCCTGCAAAATGCCGCGAGTTCTGCCGCGGTAGAGAAGAGCCCCGCGTTCCCAGAAACGCCGCCGAGAAAATGCGCGTTTTCATCATGCACCTGCCCGACAATGACTCCTTCGCGCCAGTCGTGGCGCGCGTAGTTGACTTTTCGGCGTTCAAAACTGTTGCCGCTTTCGGTGGCGGCGCAGTTATCATGCCATGCAGGCGGAGGATTAAAGCCTGTCCGTTTCATGTGCAACGGCGAGAAGATACGCGCGTGCGCAAGGGCATCCAGCGGTTCGCCTGTTACCTTGGAGATGAGCGCGCCGAGAACAATGTAACCCAGGCAGCTGTAAAGTGCCTTCTCACCCGGCGGCGAGACGAGAGAGAGTGTGCTGAGATAATCGACGGCTCTTTCTGGCGAATCTGTGCCGAGATAGACAGGGCTCCAGTCGGGTAATCCAGATGTATGCGTCAGCAGGTGCCGAAGAGTAATGCGTGGATGTCGGAATTCGGGCAGATAGGTAACTGCCGGTGTATCCAGTGCAACCTGTCCTTTTTCCACGAGTTGCATGCAGAGTGTCGCGGTGACGATGGGCTTCGTCAAAGAGGCAAGATCGAAGAGTGTGTTGCGGTGCATCGAGAGACGTTTCGGCACAACGGCGCGGTATCCGAACGCCTCGTGAATATGCACTGCATCGGCGGTGAGGACGTAGACGACTGCACCGGGACACACATTTTCGGCGATGCTATTTTTGATGAGGGTTGCAATGAATTTTTCCATAATCGTATAATAGCACATTTTCTGTTTTGATGTCAATAAGTTTTTTCAGCGGCATCTTTTTTCTTGATTTGCAATGTGGTTATATGGTAAATTATTTATAGTCATTATTTAAAGGAGGGTGTTCCATATCTCGACGGATTCCCGGTAGGAGAGACCTCCCGGTCTCGATGCTGTGGTGGGCTTATTCTCTCGGGCAGGCGTGCCTGATTTTGACCTGTTCGGGCTCAGGTGTCCCGAACTACAGGGCTACATGTCTATAGCAGCACGTGTCGTGCCGTTTTCAAGGTCCGTTAGGGCCTTCATAAAAAAACGCGCGGCATGTCAAAATCTATTAAGGACCTAAAGGACCTTAGCATTCTTCGCGAGCGCGCGGGCTATAGACATTAAGGTCCTACGGACCTGAAGAGACTTTTTTCGTAGCGCGGGGGCCTGTCCCCCGCGAGCGTTGGATTGCACGGACGCTGGCGAGGGAAACCCGCTCGGATGCGCGTGTGGCATCCGAGGGCCCTCGCCCTACGATGAAAGGAAGGCGTTATTTTTATCGTAGGGCGGGGGCCTGTCCCCCGCGTTGTCCATCGTCACGATGTATGTTACCCCATCTGTAGTTTGTGATCGCCTGATCACAAACGGGTCAGGATCGGGCGATCCTGCCCTACAGGAGGGATGCAGTCTGACACCAAAACGCACGGCGAGGGACAGGCCCTCGCCCTACAGTGAGGGGGGGGCGTTTTTTCACCGTGACGTTGAGCGAGTTATGAAACACCCTCATTTATAGTCATTATTTAAAGGAGCATAGTCACCGACACCGCAAACATCCATGCAACAACCAGAAACCTTAGCGCACGCCTTGCGTGACTACCAAAAAACCGAAAAACCGTGGGGCGGCTTTATCCAATATGTCCTCAACCAGCCTGTCACCGTCAAGATTTTGGAAATCCGTGCTGGCGAGCAGGTGAGTTATCAGTATCATCACCATCGGAGTGAACTGTGGATACCCCTTGATGCGGGCGCGTGCGTCAACATTGAAGGCGAAGTGCAACGTCCCGCACCCATGGAACCCGTTTTCATTCCGCAAGGCGCGAAACACCAACTCATCGGCGAAGCACACGATTACCGCATCCTCGAAATTGCGTTCGGGCATTTTGATGAGGAAGACATCGTCCGGCTCTCAGACAAATACGGGAGAAGTTAAGAATTATGGGCCACTCATCTCTCACCTTGGAGATTAGCACCTCCTGGGATGCAGAACAGGGTAATGGCGATGCGCGGTTAGCAGCAATTCGTCCTCTCTTTGCAGCGGAAACCGATGCGCCGCTTGACGTGCTGGAGAGCAATCTCCGCGCATGGACGCGCAGTCACCTGCAAACCGAACATATCGCGCAGTGCCGCGCCGTGGCCGAACGCGCCCAGCAAGACTTTGACGCGCTTGTGACGATAGGCATCGGTGGTTCCGACCTCGGGGCCCGTGTCTTTCACGATACGTGCAACCATCCGTATCACAATCGGATGTCGGTTGCGGAACGTGGCGGCGCGCCGGAAGTCTATTTCACGGGCGATACCTTCGACCCGAGGCGACTCATCGAGCTCCTAGAGATGCTGAATAGCCGAAACCTGCTCCACAAAACGCTCTTCAATGTCATCAGCAAATCCGGCAGGACGAGCGAGACAATCGCAACGTTGATGATTATTCGGGAGACACTGCAACGGCACGGGCTCACATGGCAAAATCACGTCGTGGCAACGACAGGGTTAACCCCAGAAAGCGCGCTGTTTCAAATACATAAGAAGACACCCTTTTACAACGGTGAGTTGCTCCCGGTGCCCGAGGGTGTCGGTGGACGATTCTCCGCTTTTTCGCCGGTGGGGCTCTTCTTTCTGGCGATGACAGCCGGTAAAAATGAGACACCGGAGACGCGCATCTGTGCAGCGATGCAAGGCGTGCAACGCGCCGATGAAGACTTTCGCGCCGAATCATCCGTGGCCTATCAACTCGCACGATGGCTGCAGCTTGCTGAGGAACGCGAATGCATCGGCACTATTGTCTTCTACAATTATGCCGACAACAGCTGCCTCGGCGAGTGGTTCGTCCAACTCTATACCGAATCGATTCAGGAGCGCGGCGGTGGCGCGAACGTTATTCCTGCAAAAGGCCCGACGAGTAATCACTCCATTCTCAACGGCATTCTCAACGGCCCGCGGGATAAGGTTGTCCTCTTTATCCATTGGGAAAAACTGGGTGACGATGTGAATGTGCCAAAGGATACCGGCATCGGTGGGGAGTTCGCGGATTTTGAGGGCATGTCACTGTCGCAAATTCAGACTGCGTCTTATCGCGGCACGGCGATGAGTTTCACCGAAAACGGCGTGCCGAACGCAACGTTAACCCTCCCGAAACGGGATATCGGTAACGTTTGTCACTTAATGCGCACGCTCATGGACACTGTCGCGGTGAAGGGCCGGTTGCAGGGTTTGCATCTCGATGACACAGAATTTGCGTTGGAAAGAGAGCGCACCTATCGCCAAGATGCCGTTGAAGACTACAAACGGCGGACAAGAGAAATTGCGATGGAAATGTTTAACACGTAAGTCTTACGCGGGACGCTTGCACCAGAGGCGCGATTTTCATCGGCACGTCTTACATTATTTGAGGGTGTTTCATAACGCCGTTTCGGTATTTATCCCGCCTTGGCGGGCGGGCGAATACCAGAAGGCATTGGGCCCACCTCTGTAGTTCGGGATCGCCCGATCCCGAACGGGTCAGGATCAGGCGATCCTGAACTACAGGAGGGATGCGGTCTGACAGCAAGACACATGGCGAGGGCCTGTCCCTCGCCCTACGTGAAAAGCGCGCCTACCGGGGACAACTCAGGGCATTTGCGTCTGTCTGGAGACGAAAACATGAAAAAGAAGAAATATCTCAGGAATGCATTGCGAAATACATCGCTCCAAGACAAAATCTTTTTCGCCTACGGTGTCGTCTTCTTCTTCATGTTCGGAGTCGTTTTCGGTATCACCAATTTCCTCATCGGCCTCGCGTTTGATAGACAGATTGAGGCTTATGTTGAGGAGCTGGAGAGCGAGGTATCCAATAACTACACGGTGTTGGTTGCCAAAATGCGGAACGAAGTCACCGCGAAGGCAGAGGCACCCGCGCTCCATCGCGCCATCTTGAAAGGGCAATCCGACGGTATCCGCGCCCTCCGCGATACGGAACTTGACGTTTTGGAATACGGCACAGCGTATGGCACACTGCTCGCCAGCACTTGGATGGAAGACCCGAGGATAGGAACGAATGTGATGCGGAACAGCGGTGCCGACGGCACGCGTGGGACAAGTATCGCGCTATGGGAAGGCGGAAATGGAGATATTCGGCTGCGGAAAGTTGAACAGGACGGCGGCATTGAACCGCGACTCGTCGTGGAAGTCACACAGGTAGGCGACTGGGGATTTTTGACAGGCAGGCGGATTTTGTCAAAATGGCTGGAAACCGAAACGGAGATTCGTTCCGATGAGCACGCCATCTTTCTGGTGCAGGAAAACCATGCACCTATCAGCGAGGTAGAACCGCTACGGCGGGATGCACCGTTGCGAACGACAGCGCACTGGATTCCGCTCAACAACGCCTCACGCCACGCGCTTGCCCTGCGCGAAGAATGGGCACGTCGCACCGCTGCTCTGCCGCCAGAACGCGAACGCACGGGCGCACATCGCAAAGTGGATTTGCAATTGGCGGCGGCAAACACCGAACGCAACTGGACAGGGTTTCGGATAGAGCCGCTCGGTTCCCTTTTTAGCGATGCCTTGCCTGTCGGTATCGTCGTCGCCTACTCGCATCAACGCCATCGTGAGTGGCAGCAGCAACTCACTATCATCTTGTTGCTGAGCGGCGCGGGCGGGCTCGGGCTCGTTTATCTTATCAGTTATGTGATGAGCCGTCGGATTACCAGCCCGATTGCAACACTCCGGGCCGGTGTCAGTGAAATCGCCGCTGGCAATTTAGACCATCGTGTAGGGGTGTCTTCGACTGGCGAGCTTGGACAACTCGCCGAGGGTGTGAACCAGATGGCGCATGACTTGAAACAGAGTTTGGAAGAACGCATGGCGGCGGAACGCGCCGCAACTTGGCGCGATGTCGCACAGCAAGTCGCGCACGAAGTCAAAAACCCGCTGTTCCCCATTCGGCTCTCTGTTGAAAACCTGCAGCAGGCGAAAGCCTCGCCGGAGATTTTCGAGAACATCTTTCAGGAATGCACCGATACCATTATTGAGGAAGTAGACAGGATTGGGCGGCTCATTGATGAATTCCAGCAGTTCGCACGCATGCCTAAACCTAAAAGAGACTGGGTCGATCTCAATGAAATTGTTACCTCCGTGTTGATACTTTACCAAGGTGGGAGCAGTGGGTTGCTGAAGCAAGGTGGGGGACCGGTTCAAGGGCAACCGCTCCCCGATATGGAAATCTTTGTGGGGGGCACCGTTGCCCCAGGAAACCCTATTGAACGCCTGAAGGAATACGAAAAATTGGCGAATCCGAAGGTGAAAATTGAGACGGAGCTCCAGCCGCTACCCAAACTCTCGCTGGATGCGGAGCAAATCGCGCAGGTGTTAGGCAATCTTGTCAAAAATGCGATAGAGGCGATGCCAGAGGGTGGTACGCTGCGGGTGCAAACGTCTGTCACTGCCGATGGAACGGATGCAACACCGCGGAAAGTTGCCCTCGTCGTCAAAGATACCGGCTACGGCATGTCACCCGAAACGCTTGAAAACCTTTTCACGCCCTACTACACGACAAAGACAGAGGGCACCGGGCTCGGCATGGCGATTAGCCAACGGATTGTGGCAGACCACGGGGGCGAAATTGACGTAAAAAGCGATGAACGCGTCGGAACGACTGTCCGAATTCGGTTTGCGGTTGATTTTTTGTAGTTCGATGTGTAAGCATTGACGTGGCACCCTGCAAGCCTATCTCAGAAACGCAGCATGCAACAACGGCGCATGCTGCGCGATGGCGAGAGATATTCATATACCGAAAAAATGGAAACTATCCTTATTGTTGATGACGAACGAAATACGCTGAGAATGCTGTCGCAAGGATTGCAGTTGCGCGGTTACAACGCGTTAACCGCCGCGAGTGGTGAGACGGCGTTGGCTCAATGCGCCAAAACGAATGTCGATTTGGTGTTGCTGGATATCCGCATGGAAAACGGCATGGACGGTGTCCAGACGCTCGTCAAGTTGCGTCAGCAACATCCCGAGCTCAACGTGGTGATGATGTCAGCGCAGCGCGATATTGAAACGGCTGTGAAGACGATGGAGCTCGGCGCGAAGCGGTATATCACGAAGCCGATTAGCATTGATAAAATCCTTGCGAGTGTTGAACCGTTTCTGGAGATATCGCGCCTCTCACAAGAAAACGAGGTGCTCAAATCGAAGATTGGCCCCGATGACGAGATGGTGGGGGAGAGTCAGGCGATGGTGAATCTCCGTTCCCAGATTCGCCGTGTTGCCGCAAGCGAGCCTACCGTGCTGATTACCGGCGAAAACGGGAGCGGTAAACAGCTCGTCGCCGAGGCTATCCACGGGCAGAGCGCGCGCGCGAAGAAACCGTTCATTCCGCTGAATTGCGCCGCGATGCCCGATGAACTTGTGGAGAATGAACTCTTCGGGCACGAACGCGGCGCGTATACCGGCGCGGACGATAGGCGGCCGGGGCGGTTTGAGTTGGCGAACGGAGGCACGCTCTTTCTCGACGAAATCGCCGATATGAGTCTCCGCGCCCAGGCGAAAGTCCTCCGCGTCCTTGAGTCCGGTGAGGTGGAACGCCTCGGCGGCCATCAGATTCGGAAGGTGGATGTGCGCATCCTCGCCGCCACAAACAAGGACTTGCCGACAGAAATTGAGAACGCGCTGTTTCGGTTGGATCTCTTCTATCGGCTCAACGTTATCCCGATTGTGGTGCCGCCGCTGCGAGAACGGCGTGAGGACATCCCGTTACTGGTGAAATACTTCGCGGCGCGCCTCCAGTTGAACATGGGCACCTCCGCTGCAAAGGTGCTGGATCCAGCGGTTTACGCCGTGCTACAAGAGTATGACTGGCCCGGCAACATCCGCGAGCTCAAAAACATCGTCGAACGTCTCATGATTATGGTGAACCGCGCCATCGTGCTGCCGGCAGATGTGGAAGAGGTCCTCGCGCTCACGCCGCAACGCCAGAGCATTCAAGAGACAGCGACAGTTTATGCCGAGCCTTATCAACCGAATACGCCGCTGAGCACGATGGTGGATGCCGCCGAAGCGGCGTGCATTCAGCAGGCACTGGATGAACACGACTGGAACATCCGAAAGACGGCGGAAGTTCTGGGGGTGGAGCGCAGCAATTTGTATAAGAAGATGAAGAAATACAACATTGAACGTCCTGACGTTGGCGAGGTGAGTGAATAGTGAGGTTGTTGATGCTCTGTAGTTCAGGAGCACCCGCTCCCGAACGATCAAGGCGGAGTGAACAGTGAGGTTGTTGATGCTCTGTAGTTCGGGAGCACCCGCTCCCGAACGATCAAGGCGGTGAGTGAACAGTGAGGTTGTTGATGCGGCAGATTATCGGACGCTTTGCTCCCAGACGAGAAAGTGGGATGACGTGGGTGCAGCTGCTTATCCTGCTTGCGCTGGCTATCGTGATATTCGCGCTCGCCTTTCCGCCGTGGCGTGAATATCGCAACGTGAGCCAAGCCGATGTAGATGTGGAAACCATCGCTATCGCTATCAAAAAATACTTTCGGCACACACAGCAGTATCCGAAGAACTTGGAGCAGCTCGTCACAGACCCGGGTGTGGAAGGCTGGCGCGGCACGTATCTGGCATCGGTGCCGAAAACGCCGTGGGGTGGCACCTACGTGCTGCAGCCAAGTGCCTATAAAGTCGGCATTGCGAGGGGGCATCCGCGTGTGCCATCTAAGTATCAGTTGGGCGGCATCGCGGAAATCAGCCGCGTTTATCATGTTGACGCGCGCCTCGGCGAGAAACATTGGTGGTAATTTTTTGTTGTTCGCAAGGCGTTCGGTAAGGGTTGTCGGTGCAATGGCGTTCTTCTACGTAATCCGTCATTGACGTTGTCAATGACTACGTTTCCTGGGCTACCGGTAGGAGAGACCTCCTGGTCTCGATGTTCCCGTAGCGCGGGGGCCTGTCCCTCGCGTTGGCCCTCGCCATGCGTTTGGCTGGCAGACCGCCTCACTCCTGTAGGTCAAGATCGCCTGATCTTGACCCGTTTGTGATCAGGCGATCACAAACTACAGAGGGGAGTGGGTCTGGGGTACGCGAGGCACGGCGAGGGACAGGCCCTCGCCCTACGATGAAGGAGGGCGGCCTTGACAACCGTAGCGCGGGGGCCTGTCCCCCGCGTTGTCCATCGTCAAGCGGCAGCGTTTTAGGTCCTTTAGGTCCTTAATGTCTATAGCAGCACGTGTCGGCCCATGTCAAGGTCCTTTAGGTCCTTAATAAAAAACGCGCGGCCCTGGCAAAAACTATTAAGGACCTAAAGGACCTTAGGATTCTTCGCGGGCGCGCATGCTATAGACATTAAGGTCCTACGGACCTGAAGAGAACAAGAGACGTTTTTTCCGTAGCGCGAACGATTTTGATGAGGGTTTGTTGGTGCGCTGACGTTATACTCATCAAAAATGAACGATGCATTGCGAACGCAAAAATGTTTTTTTTGACGATTTTCATATTCGGTTTGGCGATGGGCAGTTTTCTGAATGTGTGTATCTATCGCATGCCGCGCGCCGGGATGTCCATTCATACGCCGCGCCGCTCCTTCTGCACAGCCTGTCGCGAACCGATAAAGGCGGTGGATAACATCCCACTGGTGAGTTATCTGCTGTTGCGAGGAAAGTGCCGGCACTGCCACGCGAAAATTTCAGCGATGTATCCCGCTGTGGAACTGACAACGGCGTTGCTATACCTCAGTCTATTTTGGCACTTTGGGTTGACGCTCGATTTTGTGCACGCGCTCATCTTCGTCACGCTGCTCATTCCGATTGCGATGATTGACGCGCAGCACTACATTATCCCGAACGGCATCATCGGCACTGGGATGGTTTTGGGGATGCTCATCGTCTCGCTCATCGCATATCAACGAGGCGATGTTGGGTATCTGCTGACACGCCTCATCGGTGCTGTCGCTGGCGGCACCGTGCTGTGGCTGGTTGCAGTTATCGGTGGCGCGATTTTACGGAAAACGGCGATGGGCGGCGGCGATGTGAAGTTGATGGCACTCAACGGCTTGTTCCTCGGCGCGTGGCCCGAACTGGCGATGGTGCTCGCTTTGTCGGCGATAGGCGGCGCGGTTATCGGGAGTCTGCTGGTGCTTGCTGGACGCAAGAGTCGGCAGAGCCCAATTCCTTATGGGCCGTTTCTCGCCGCCGCCGCGGTTATTGTGCTGCTCTGGGGCGATTTGCTCTGGCGGAAATATTTGCAGTTAGTCGGTTTTTAGACTTACGCAATTTCATTGAGTATACAAAAATACGGAGGGTTTTTTATCATGGACGTTAAAGACGCGATTCTTTCACGCCGCACGATTTTTAAGTTCAAACCGGAACCGGTGCCGAACGATGTCATTGAGCAGGTTTGCAGCTACGGCATCTGGGCACCGAACCATCACGTCACCGAACCGTGGCGGTTTACCGTCATCGGCGCGGAGACGAAGGAGATTCTCGCCGAACGCTATCGCGAGATTAAAATCGAGGACACGCCAGAACACGTCGATGCCGAGAACCTCGCGAAGATAGGCGAATTGGCTTACGAGAAGTTCATGTCTAAGCCAACTATCATCGTCGTTTCGTGCCTGCAGGAAGGGGACGAACAGCGGCAACGCGAAGATTACGCCGCCGCTTGCTGCGCCATGCAGAATGTCCAACTCGCCGCCTGGGACGCGGGTGTCGGCATGCAGTGGAGCACCGGCAGAATCACGCTGGAGGAGCAGACTTACCGGCTGCTCGGTATTGATGCCGCGCAGGAATACATCATCGGGTTCTTCTATACCGGTTACCCTGCCGAGATTAAGGATCCGAAACGGCAACCTGCAGGGGAATTTATGCGTTGGGTGGCCTGAATTCCTATGCGATAGGCGCGGTTTCAAACCGCGCCTACGGAGTTCATTCCGATAGTCCATACGCTGTCTTCGCGTTTTGTGCGAAAAACTTCGCCGTGATGGACTCCCCCGCCTGCGCCGCCTTTTCGCTGAAATAGGCGTTCACAATCTGTTGCACCGTCGCATAAGAGGCGAAACGTTCAGAAACGGGCCAGTTACTGCCGTAGATGAGCCTGTCTTCGCCGAATGCATCCCACAAAACGTCGATTGTCGGCGCGTAATAGCCCGGGTCTGACGGCGCGGGAATTTGCCCTGTATGCTCAGCTAAGCCGGAGACTTTGCAGTAGATATTCGGATAGCGCGCCACTTCGTTGATGGCATCTACCCACGCCGCATCTGGCGGATTGCCATCAACCCGCACGCCGGCGATGTGGTTAATCACCACCCGCATCGCCGGCGTATGCTCAACCAAAGCCGGTATCGCTGACAGCAACTCCGGTCCGATTAGTAAATCGAGGGAGAGGTTTTTCTCCGCCAGTTTCTCAAGGTTGCCCAGGACTGTTTTGTCTCCGATGGCTCGGAGATGCCCGCTGCCGATGCGTATGCCGCGAAAAAGCGGATTCGCCGAGAACCGTTCCAAATCGCGAGCAAAATTAGCATCGTCAGGCTCAAGATGGCCGACGAACCCGACGATGAAAGGTTCTTCCGCCGCCAAATCGAGAATCCACTGGTTATCTTCAACCCATTTGCTTGCTTCAACGACGACGGTGCCGGTCACGCCTTCTGGCACGGCGAGTGCTTTGTAGTCGTCGGGCATCACTGTGCGATAAAGGACTTCGTCGTTTGGATTCGGCCACGGCACACCCTCTGGCCGGGAGGGATTGTAGAAATGCGTATGTGTATCAATAATCATATTTTTCTTGCCTTCAAAGGACTAGGTAGGAGAGACCTCCTGGTCTCAATGTGGTTCGCGTATTTGCGCGAGACAACTCTTCGCGTTCTAGGTAGGAGAGCCCTCCCGGTCTCGATGTGGTTCGTATGTTTACTTCTCCTCGCGGCGTGCAATGCGCAGGATAGCGCGCAACAGCGGCGGCGAGAGTTGCAACGCGATGCCATTCAACTCCGAATGGGCCGCCAGCTCAACCCTACCGATGCGGAGGGACATATTCAGTTAGGACAGGTTTACCATCAACTCGGTGAATACGAAAACGCGCTGAACGCCTTTCAATCTGCCCTCGCGCTGGATGAACAGCACCCGCACGCCTATAACAACATGGGGCTCGTCTATCTCGATCTACGGTTCTATTCAGAGGCCATCTCTATGTTCCAAGCCGCGCTTGAAATTGCGCCGTGGAACGCCGCCTTCCTCAACAATTTGGGTTACGCGTATGACAGCGCGGACAGGTTTGAAGAAGCATTGGACGCGTATCACCGTGCGCTTGAGGCGGACGCTACTTTTGTCGATGCCCATTCCAATCTCGGCGATGCGTATCTGAATCGCGAGATGTATGCGGAGGCGATTCAGTCTTATGAGCAGGCAGTCGCGCTTGATGCAACCGATGCCACTGTCTATTTTAACCTCGGTTTCGCCTATGAGGAGAGCGGCGAATTTGCGCGCGCCATCCGGGCTTACGAGAAGGGGCTTTCCCTTGACGAGACAGAGGTAGAGGCTTACTATCGCCTTGCGCATACCTATCAGAAAAATGGTGATACGCTGATGATGCGCCGCTATTTAGACGATTTCCTGGCACGCGCCGAGGGCATCTCGCATCTTGAAGCGCAATTCAGGGCGGCACAGCAGATGAAAACCGTCGGTGACCGGTAGGCCGAGGTAAGCGCGGAGATGAACGTAGGGCGAGGGCCTGTCCCTCGCCAGCGTCCGCACGCCAGGCACTGTAGGTCAGGATCGCCTGATCCTGACCCGTTTGTGATCAGGCGATCACAAACTACAGAATGGGAAACACACCTCGTGACGATGGACGATCGCGGGGGACAGGCCCCCGCGCTACGGTAACGGGGGGGGTTCTTCACGCTCGCGGGGGACAGGCCCCCGCGCTACGGTACTGTGAGGGTTTCTTGGCAGCAGTGCCTGTCCTTCGCCGTGCCCCGCGCCTTTCACCGATTACGTATATACCCTCGCGTCTGTCAACCCCTGAATCGGACTACTGTCTTCAATCGGGTTATTTTTGATGCTCACATTGTTCAATTTTCCCAGATTAGCGAGAGGCGTGATGTCACTGACCTGATTTTTCGCGAGCCACAAGGCTTCAAGTTCAGTCAGGTTAGCGATGCACGTGATGTCGGCAATCTGATTCCCGGCAATCCATAACCATCGGAGGTTTGTCAGGTTAGCGATGCACGTGATGTCACGAATTTTATTCTGCGCGACATGCAGTCCAGCGAGGTCTGTCAGGTTGACAATTGCCGAGATATCGCGAATCTGATTCTTCCCCAGATACAACCATTTGAGTTGCGTCAGATTCACAAGTGAAGAAATGTCGCCAATCCGATTGCTACCGAGTTCTAACCGTTCAAGGTTGGTTAGGTTCGCCAGTGGCGCGATATCGTCAATCTCATTTTCCGTGAGATATACCCCTTCAAGTTGCGTCAAATTCGCGAGTGGGGAAAGATCGCGGATGTGGTTCCGCCTGAGCTCCAATGCCGAGAGTTGCGTCAGATTCGCGAGCGGTGCGATGTCGCAAACCTGGTTCTTCGGGAGCGTTAACGCCGCGAGGTTCGTCAGGTTAGCGAGGGGTGTGATGTCACCGATGTGATTTCGCCCGAGGTCTAACTCCGCGAGTTGTGTTAACTTGGCGAGGGGTGCGATATCGCAAATCTGATTTTCCGAGAGGTATAACTCCGTCATATTCGTGGCGTGTTCCAGCCCTGTTAGGTCGACTATCTCCTGTCCTTGGGCAACCAAGTAGGTGATTTGTTGCATCGTCTCCTGTGTGAGCGGCGTGCTTGGAGTTATGCGGAGTCTTTCGCGGATAGCATGCTCTAAGTGGGCATCCGGGATGGCTATAGGTTTCATTTTTATCGCCTCAGTTGAAAAATTAACGTTGTTGTCCCGCGCGGTGTCGGGATGGGAAAGTCTAACCTATAATACGTATCCAAGCGCGTTTTCGTTTCATTATTTGGCGAACCGTAGGAGAGACCTCCTGGTCTCGATTCCTCGCGAACGTCCGATGGCGCGCCGTAGGAGAGTCAGACCGCCTCACCTCTGTAGGTCAAGATCGACCAATCCTGACCCGTTCGGGATCAGGCGATCCCGAACTACAGAGGTGGGCCCAATGCCTTATCGAGACCAGGAGGGCTCTCCTACCGGTCCCAAATTAATACGCATCCAAATCAATCTCCTCCTCACTAAACCGAAGGTGCGACTGATTGACGAGTTCAACGATGGCATCCCACTGTGCGCGCGTCGCATCGGAAATCCCCTCGCGTTCCAGTGCCTCGGCGAATTGCGTCAGGTCCTCAATAAACCTATTTTGTAAGAAGGCGTATTCCTCAGTCTGCGCCGCGTTTTTCGGGGGTTCAAAGTTCAAGATGAGTTTCGCATAAGCCGCCAACTGCTTTGCCGCCGAGACCGCGGACTCCTTCCCCTCGCCGCTGTCAAAATAGTCGACGACCTCGTAATAGTCTTCTATCATGAGAGCCATGAGTGCCTTCAGGTCTTCGACATCTGTCTCAATCAAGAGCTCTTCGTTCTCATCATCCTCATCATCTGTTGCACTCGGGAGTTCGCTTTCACCGGTATCCGTAGGCGCGCTTTGTAAGCGCGTATCGGTTGTCTCCAATTTCGGGGAACGCGCCCCGAGGATGGTTAACCCCACAATCGCGACAACAGAGAGACTCGTGACTGTCAGCGCGACCGGGCGTTTCCAAAGCACCTCGCGTTCACTTTTATCTAAGAAGGGTAAAAAAAGCAAGAGCAGGATGCCGACTGTCGGAATCACAAACGTGCCGACGATTTCTAGCGGGCCTTGGAAATACTTCAGCAGTTGGAACAGAAAGAGGAAATACCATTCTGGCCTCGGGTCATAGTCTGCATTCGTCGGGTCGGCGACATCTTCCAGCGGCACGGGGACAAACAGCGCGACCGATGCCAGAACCACAAACAGAATCAGCATTCCGAGAACGTCTTCAAATACCTGATGCGGATAGAACGGTTTGCCGGTTTTCATCTCCTCTGGGGTATTTCGCGGTTCTCCTGATGAGCCGTAGAACCGGACGAAGAGGAGATGCACACCGACGAGCCCGAACGCAATCCACGGCAGCCAGATGGTGTGAATCGCGTAAAACCGCGAGAGTGTCACCGCGCCGATTTCTGAACCGCCGCGCAGCACCTTCGCAACGAAATCACCTAATACCGGTGCGGTGCTGGCGATTTCCACGCCGACGACGGTCGCCCAATACGCTTTCTCATCCCACGGCAGCAGATAGCCGGTGAAGCCGAAGCCGAGCACGACGAGGAGGAGCAGCACGCCGACTATCCACGTCAATTCACGCGGGGATTTGTAGGAACTATAAATCACGACGCGGAGCAGGTGCAGGAAAACGACAATCACCATCGCGCTCGCGCCCCAGTGATGCAAGCCGCGCACGAACGCGCCGAACGGCACTTCTTCGCTGATATAGGTGACAGCGTTATGCGCGTGGTCTGGGGATGGCGAGTAGTAGAGTGCTAGAAACGCGCCTGTCGCCGCCTGTAGCAACAGGAGAAACATCGCCAAGCTGCCGAGCGAAAAGAGCAGATTGATGTGCTTCGGCAACGGTTTGCGCAAGTGGTTGCCGATTTCTGTCAAGGGGAGGCGTTCTTTGAGGAACTGTTTCATCGTTTTGTTTTCCGAAGGCAGCAATTGAGACCAGGAGGTCTCTCCTACCGGGCCATCACTTGCATCGAGACCGGGAGGTCTCTCCTACTGTGGGACAGTGCATCGAGACCGGGAGGTCTCTCCTACCAGTAGGAGGGACATCCTTGTCCCGACAGGTAGGAGGGACATCCTTGTCCCGACAGGTAGGAGGGACATCCTTGTCCCGATAGGGTGTGTGTCGAGTCCGGGCGGTCTCTCCTACGGCTAATTCTCCTTCACGTATAAAACGCCGGCTTCCACTTTGACATCAAATTTCTGCAACGGACGCGGGGGAGGCCCGGCGATGACGGTGCCGTTTTTATCAAATATCGCGCCGTGGCAGGGACAGAGGAATTCGCCGCGCTGCTCATTCCAACGGACGAGGCAGCCGAGGTGGGAACACGTTCGCGAAAAAACGTTCCACTCGCCATTGCCGATATCAGTGACATAGACAGAACGCTTTTTCGTGGCCTTCACCCATCCATCTTTCGCCGTGAAGGTATAGTTTACCTTCTTGAATTGGCTATTTTTCAGCCGAGCGACCAGGCCCAAGTCAACCCATTTCGATTCGCCTTTTTTGAAGGCGGGTGCAATTGCGAAGCCGATGAGCGGGATGCCGGCGGCGAAGCCGATGATGCCGCCGATGCATGCCGTCAGTTTTTCTAAAAATGAGCGGCGCGGCGGGTATTCTTGACTCATGAGGTTCTCCTGTTGAGACGAGGCGTTCTCTGTTACCAAGTGGTTTTTGGTTGTGACACGAATGCGAGGGACAGGCCCTCGCACTACGGTGGCGAGAAGTTTTTGGCCCGTAGCGCGGGGGCCTGTCCCCCGCGATCGTTCGATCTGCGCGAAAACCGCACGCCAGCCACGGCCGCTGCCCCGCCAGAGGCATGGCGAGGGGAACCCGCTCGCCATGCGCGTGTGGCATGCGAGGGCCCTCGCCCTACGGTGCCAGCGGCACGTTGAGCGATTTATGAAACACCCTCATGTAACCTTCCGAGGCTACCGTTTCCGCGTTTGGCCTTCAAACGGCGCGCGCAAATCGTATCTGCCTTCTTCCAAGACAGGCAGCGTGCCGTCGTTCACCATCAATTCCAGCGGCAATTCCTTCGTCTCTAGTGGCATCGTGACGACGTTTTTGATGCGCAGCGATTCGTAAATCGCCATCATAATCTCAATCGTGTAGCGCGCCTGAACGCCGCTGCCACGATGGTTGTCGATTTTTCCCTCTATCCATTCGGTGAGTTCTTGGAACTGATTTTTCGGTTCCGAGGGCGGCGTGATTTGCTGCCATCCCTGCGCGTCACCGTTTTGGAGGAGGAGGGTCCCGTCCGGTCCGGTCCGAATCATGCCTTCGGTGCCAGCGATTTTCGGCATAGAGACGTTCGGTTCCGGCAGGTCACCTTCGTAGATGCCGCGTGCGCCGCCTTCAAAGCAGACGAGGCCCATACAGAGGTCTTCGCAGATTGTGCGGCGTTCCCACCGGTCGGTAGTGCGCGCAGTCTGGCCGATTACCCATAATGTCTCCGGATCGGACAAGAGGAACCGCCAGCCATCGATTGCGTGTGTGCCGGTGTTCAGCAGTCCGGCGTGCGGTTTGGCGCGATGGTGCACCGTCGTCGGTTCTCCAATTGCGCCAGCTGCGACGAGTCGGCGCGCTTCGATGTTCGCGGGTGCGTATCGTCCCTGATGCCCGATGACGAGTTTCACGTTATTCGCCTCGCAAGCGGCAAGCATCTCGTCGGCTTGTCCGAGGGAGGCGGACATCGGTTTCTCGCCGATGATGCCTTTCACGCCGGCGTTTGCGGCGGCTACCGTGGCTTCTGCCCGCGGTCCCTGCCACGTCGTGATAGAGACGATGTCCAAGTCTTCCTTCGCTAACATTTCATTCACGTCGGTGTAAATCGCGGGGACATCGTATTCGTCTGCGACGCGCTTCGCCGATTCTTCGTAAATATCTGCCGCGGCGACGACGGTGGCGTTCGGCTGTTTTGTCCAGGCTCTGGAGTGGGAGCGTCCCATCCCGCCGCATCCGATGATGCCGATTCGGTATGTCTGGTTGGTTTCCATAAGTTCTGCCTCCTGTGTCCATCTTGTGGGTATTTTAGCAACTTTCGTCATTTTTTTCAACAAAAAAAAGGAAAATGTGTTATACTATGCATAGTGGCGATGTCCTGAACAAGAATTGAAACCGCTCAGCGAGAAATTATTGAGGGTGTTTCATATTTCAATGTCTGCCCGGTAGGCGCGCCCGGTCTTGATGTCTTCCCGGTAGGAGAGACCTCGGGTCTCGATGTTCCCGTAGCGCGGGGGCCTGTCCCCCGCGTTGGCCATCGTCAGGAGTGGGCGTTTTAGGTCCTAAAGGACTAAAAGAACCAGAGACGTTTTTCCGTAGCGCGAACGATGGCGAGGGACAGGCCCTCGCCCTACGGTGAGGGGGATGGCGTTTTTTCATCGTAGCGCGGGGCCCCTCGGATGCCATACGCGCATCCGAGCGGGTTTCCCCCGCGATCACCATCGTCACGATGTGTTTACCTCTCTGTAGTTTGTGATCGCCTGATCACAAACGAGTCAGGATCAGGCGATCCTGACCTACAGCGGTGAGGCGGTCTGACAGCCAAACGCATGGCGAGAGACAGGTTTCCCTCGCCCTAAGTGAAGGGGAGGCGTTTTTTCACCGGAGCGCGGGGCCTGTCCCCGCGACGTTGAACGAATTATGAAACCTCCTCGCTTAAATTGCTGTGAAGTTTTTATTGCCTATAGAGGAAATAGCAAATGGAAGCCCACTACCAAGATACCGCGTCCCACATTCGTGTGACAAACCTCACCGCGTTTCCCATGGGTGTCAAGTCTTATGTCAAGATTGAGACGAACATGGATGTCACCGGTTGGGGTGAAATTAACAACATGGAGCCCACCGTCTCCTGCGCGCTGGCACGTTCGCTGTCCGAACTCATCATCGGCGAGAACCCGACGCGCATTGAACATCTCTGGCAGCGCATGTTCCGCGCGCATCGCAACATCCGCGGTGGCGGTATCATGGTGCATACGCTTTCTGCCATTGATATGGCACTCTGGGATATCGCCGGCAAACTCTGGGGCGTGCCAGTGTATCGCCTCCTCGGCGGGCCCTGCCGCGACAAAATTTGGAAATATCCGAGCCCTAAGGCGATTAAAACCGGTCCCGGCGGTTCCAAACCGTTCGCAGGCACGCCTGACGAGATTGAGGGACTCCTGCAACGCGTTCGCGAGACAAGAGAAAAAGTCGGTTCCGACGGTGCTGTCATGTTTGACGCACACAGCTGCCTCCCGCCGCCGATTGTCAAGCAATTCGCGAGTTACCTCAAACCCGACGATTTGCTTTTTTTAGAGGAAGCATGGGTGCCCGGCAACATTGAAGTCATGCGCAAGGTTCGCGAATCTGTCCCTGTGCCTCTCGCTACTGGCGAACGCGACCGGACGATTTGGGAGGTGCGCGAAATTTTGGAGGCGCAGGTGATTGACATCTTGCAACCCGATTGCGGGCACGGCGGCGGCATCACGCAGGTGAAAAAGGTAGCCGCCCTCGCCGAAGCGCATCACGTGCCGATAGCACCGCACTGCACGATGTCCTATCTCGGACTCACCGCCAGTTTCCAACTCGCCGCGTCCGTGCCGTTCTTCCTTATCCACGAAGGGTATGAGAACGTGTTGCCAGATGGCGTTGCGCACAAGACGTGGGTGATGGACGCAGAGGGATACGTTTCATTACCGGAAGGCCCGGGCTTAGGCGTTGAGGTTGACGAGGCGCGCGTCATTGAAGTAGGGAATGAATCCGGGAGGCGTTTCACCTGGCCCAATAGCCGTTTGAGGGACGGTTCTGTTGCTGATTATTAACCGGTAGGAGAGACCTCCTGGTCTCGATGTTCCCGTAGCGCGGGGGCCCTCGGATGCCACACGCGCATGCGAGCGGGTTCCCCTCGCCATGCGTTTTGCTGTCAGACCTCATCACCCCTGTAGGTCAGGATCGCCTGATCCTGACCTGTTTGCGATCAGGCGATCGCAAACTACAGAGGTGGGCCCGATACGCACCACATCAAGACCAGGAGGGCGCGCCTACCGGAAGGCATCGAGACCGGGAGGTCTCTCCTACCAGCAGCGCGGGGGCTATCCACGCGACGTTGAGCGAGTTATGAAACACCCGCACTTAATCCTGGAAATCCTGGAAATCGTGTAAATCCTGCTCGTCATCGTGGAAATCTTGTAAATCGTGTAAATCCTGCTCCTCATTCAAAAAGTCTCCAGACTTCACACGAAAATCCCGGCACCACCTCTTCCCCTGTCAGCGTGTCTTCGCGCGTGAGCAACGTGATGTCGGTTTCGGAACGATAGATTGTCACCGTTTGCGCCACTGGTTCGACAACCCAGACGAGCTGCGTGCCGGCATCCAAGTAGTTCAGCACTTTTTGGACAATCCGAAACTGCACGTCTGATGGAGAGACTACCTCTACCGCCAGGTCTGGTGGAATTTCAAACGCCTTGCGCCGTTCTTCCGGCAGCCGCGCGTTTGAGATAAACGCGATGTCGGGGATCAGGACGCGCTCGCCGACCTGGAATCCCGTGTCAGGTAGATAGACGCGGCCCAATTGATTCTCACGGACATGCGCCTGCAAATGCCAATCAATATTGGTGCTAATATCACCGTGTTCGCCTGATGTAGGTGACATCTCTATTAATTCTCCTTTGACGTATTCATATCCCTCTAAATCGCTCGCGAGGAATTCCTCCAAGGTCATCGCTGGCAGGGAGAGGGGTTCCTGCGCGAAATCTGATTCCTCTGTTGGTGGGGGTTGGATGCCCACTTCCGCGGGGTGAACTTGCGGTATGCTCATGTTTTTCTCCTCTTAATCTGAGGGTGTTTCATATATCGCTCAACGTCGCGGGGGACAGGCCCCCGCGCTACGATAAAAATCAGACGCTCCTCAGTAGGTCAGGATCGCCTGATCCTGACCCATTCGGGAGCGGGCGCTCCCGAACTACAGAGGTGGGCCCGATGCCTTCCGGTAGGAGAGACATTGAGACCGGGAGGGCGCGCCAACCGGGAAGGCATCAATTTATGAAACACCCTCCTTAATCTATCCACTCCATCGTTTGCCGGAGTTTCTCTTTGGCTTTCGCGTGGTCCCGGCGTGCCTGATAGAAGACGCGTTGCGCCTCGGTGAACTGCGCCTGCGCTTGGAATGCATCGTCAAATGTCAACCCGCGATAATTTGGCAATTCTACCGTGACTTCATCCAGCACGCGCTCAATTGCACGGAGCCGTTGCTCATAGATTTCCACGCGCCGCTGCTCAATCTCAATTCGTTCTTGCGCATTGGCGACAGCACGGTAATCGCGGCGGACTGCGACGCGGAGGAGGTCGCGCTTTTCGGCGGCATCCAAGTGGAGTCGCTCAAGTTCGGCGAGTTCTGCCGAGCGCAGGTTCTCTGTCTGTTTCCCATCGAAGAGCGGCAGGTTGAGATTGAACTGCAGTGCCCATCCCTCTTCGGCGCGGGGCGTGCGTTCAAAAATGCTCGGCACATCGCGTTCTCTGTCCAAAAGCACCGGCGTGTAGCGTGCGGTTGCATCCCACGTCCGTTTGCCGGGGTGCTGCTCCAATAACACGCGCAGGTCGCGATAGCGTGCCTCGGCTGACACTTCCGGGAACCGGTTCCAGAGTGTTTCGCCGACGATGCGTTCTTGACGCGCGATGTCCCCCGCCAGGTCTCGCAGAGTGAGGCTATTTTTCAATGCCAGTTCGACAGCGGCTTCCAGCGTGATGTCATCCGCCGGCAAGGGTTGCGCGAGAGTGACGTTTGTGAGCGGGTCCAACCCGGTGAGCCGGATGAGTTCCGCCGTGTCCACGTCTAAGCGCCGCTGGAGTTCGTTCAAGGCGAGTTGCTGCTCCGATAATTCGAGTTCGGTATTGAGGCGGCTCAGGAACAGCACGCGCTTTTTTTCGTGCTTAATTTGCGTGCCTTTGAGTTTTTTGACGAGTTCCACCTCAATCGCGCGGCGTTGGGCAATCTCTTCCTGCGTCAAAATCATATCGTGCCAGAGGTTGCGGAGTTGGGAGATAACGTCTTTTTTAACGCGTTCCAACGCAATCGTCGATTTGCGGACGGCTTCCTGCGCCGTGTCTAACCCTTCTGGCACTTCACCGAATTGTGCGAGCAGCACGCTCAATTGGGCGCGGGAGAGGTAGTCCCACTCGTCGCTCGCGCCGTCCTTTTGGCGTTGATATTCGCCGGTGACACCTACCTGTGGCAGATAGATGGCGCGTGAGATGCGGTGATGTGCCTCGGCACGTGCCACGACTTTCTCGGCTTTTTTGACGGCCGCGTTGTTTTTCAAGGTGAGTTCGATGGCGCGTGCCGGCGTGAGGATGACGTGGCGTTGCGCGGGGACAGCACGGACGGCGAGTAAGAGTAAGCAGAGTGTCAGTGCTGTCAGTCGTGTGTTCATGGTTGTGTTGCGTCTCCTCTCTGTCTGGCGCGGGACAAGCCTTCGCGCGACGATAACAGCCGGTTTTCATCGGCGGCTAATCCGAATCGTCACAATAGCGATACCGATGACGAGGAGGATTAACGCCACGAACAGCAGCGTCTGGATGGACAGTTGCGTCTGTGACTCCACCTTCACCGTGATGGAGCGTTCGCGTGCCTCCTCCTTCCGATTATCCACCGTGACTTCGGCGTTCAGTTTCGCCTCGTATTCCCCGACACTGATGTCCGCGGGCGGGTTCAACGCGACCTGAATCTCCTTCTCTTCATTCCGTTTCAGCGCACGGATGACTTCGGGTGACACCGTATAGTTCCACTCGGTGTTCACTTCTACCACCATGCGGATATCCACCAAGTCCCGCGTGCCAATGTTTTTCAACGTCGCAGTCAGTTGCACCGGTTCTCCCACCTGAATCGTCTGGAACGCGTTCGGGACGAAGAGTTCAATCTCCGGCACGCCTTTTGGAATTAGTTCAAACCGCTCGATGCCGCCTTGGATGTCCGCTATCCGTTCAGGTGCTAAGTCCAGCCGGTTGTTGCCGCCGCCGAGGGCGTTCGCCTCCGCTTCATCAAGCACCGCGACGTAAAATTCCAGCGTGTTATCGAGATAGGCGGCATCCAATTCTTCCGGCAGATACACAATCAGTTGCAACTGCCGCTTGGATTGTTCTTGTGTAAACTTCACCTGCGACTGCCGCGATTGTGTCTCGGGGTCTTGAAATTCAAACGTGAGGCGATTTAGCAGGTTAATGACGCGCAACTGAAACGTGTTCTCTGTCTCTGCCAACCGGTCCAACGTCAAATCGTATGTGACGCTACTGCCGAGATTGCCCTCTTGTGAAAACCGCAACGAACTGACATTGACGACATCCAACGCCGATTCCTTCTGCAGGTAAATCAGCCGCCTATCGGGCTCGGTTAACTCCGGATAGTTGAGCGACACCTTCAGGCTCTCCACATCTTTTTGGAGTTGGAACGTCAAGTCCACCGTTTCATTATAGCCGAGCACCGGAATTTTGGCTTCGTAAGGTTTGACGATGTTCGTGTCATCGGTGACATCTAACAACGATACATAAATTGAACGGATTTCATTGGCGGCGGCGATTTCCGCCGGGGTTGCATTCATCGGCATCGCCTCTGTCGTGGAGGTATTCTTCAACTGCAGCGTCACCATCATTTGCCCCCCTGTGCCGCTGTCCACCCGGAACTTCTTCGCACTTAAAATCGAGATGTAGCGCGTGTCTTCCTCCAAGTGGATTTTATAGGGATAATCCTTGTCAAGGTAGCGCAGATTGACGGTGAGGCTGTCCACATTCCGGCGGAGTTCAAAGTCCAGCAACTTCTCCTGTCCATCCTTGAGCGTCGGAATGCGATGCTCGTAGGGGTACCCGATGATAGCCTCGGTGTCATCCTTGATGGCGACATAAACGTTGTTGATTTCCTGCGCCGTCGATTGGGCATCGGTGTCCGCCGCTGTATCATCAATGCTTGTCACGGCACCGTAGGTGAGGATGACCTCTAATCGCCGCCTGTCCCCCTCTTTGTAGCGGCGCGCCGAAACGACAGAAATGTAAGGGTCTTCCTGTTTCAAGTGGATGTTGCGTTCGTCGACAATATCAAGATAATCCAATTCAACGATGACGCTGCGCACATCTTCTTTGATAAGTTCAAACTCCAGCGTCACCGCCTCGCCTTCTTTCAACGTCTCGATGCGGCGTTGGTAAGGTTCGGCGATGATGGCACCGCTGCGGCCGTAATCCTCTGCCTCTTTAATAGAGACGAAGATGTCATCCACCTGCGCGCTCACGACAACCTCGCGCCCGAGCACTTTGGAACTCTCGGTGAGCGTGACAGGCAGCGAACTGTTGCGCAGCGTAATCGAGAACAGTTCCCGGCCGTCACGCGATTCATAGAGCCGCGTGCTTTCGACGGTGATGTGCCAGGCATCCTTCAACGAATCGAGCTCCACCTGTTGCAGATTCAGTTTCGCCTTTTCATATTCGGCGATGGCGCGTTTATGCTCTTCCTCGGCACGATTCACCTCCGAGACGGTGACGATGTTGTTCTCTTCACGCATCATCGCCTGCAGATTTTCGAGTTCAATCTGCTTCTCTTTCATCAGGTTCTCGGCGAGTTCCATCTCCAAACGGGCGCGTTCAATGGCGATTTCACGACTCTGCTCATCTCTCGTCTTCGCCGATGCGTCCCCCTCCTGCGCAAACAGCGGCGACAGTGACACCGCTGCCAGCAGGCACACGATGCAACTGCAGACGATGACAGCTTCGGCGAGAAAACGTGAGTGCACGGGAAACATCCCCGAACGCAGTGCGCCAAACAAAAACATCACTCGCTCTCCTCCTCTGCCGGTTCATACCCGGCGACGTACCGAAGATACAACGCCTCCAGATTCTCCTCGGCTATCTCCTCGCGCGTCAACTCGCGCTCCAGCGTGCCGGCTACCAGAATGCCGATTTTGTCGGCTATCGCCTTGGCGCGGAAGATGTCATGCGTGGACATGAAGATGGCTTTCCCTTCCTCCCGCAAGTCACGGAGCAAATTCAAGAAATCCGCACCACCCTTCGGATCCAACCCCGATGTCGGCTCATCCAACAGCACGGCTTGCGCATTCTTCATCATCGCAATCGCAATACCGAGACGCTGCCGCATCCCTTTAGAAAACGTCTTCACCCGCCGCGTGAACGCCGCTTCTGGTAACCCGACGCGTCCAAGGGTAGCATCCAGTTCGTCGTTGGATACCTTCTTCCTGCCGCCCAGTTTCGCAAAAAACGCCAAGTTCTGCCGCGCCGTAAAGTTGCGATAGAGCTCCACATTCTCCGAGACGTAGGCCAAATGCCGCTTCGCAGCCAGCGGAAACTTCGGAATCTCAATATCACCGATGAGTGCCGTGCCGCTTGTTGGTTCAATGAAGTTGAGCAACATTGATATCGTCGTGCTTTTCCCCGCGCCATTCGCGCCGAGCACGACGTAGATTTCACCCGCGTTGACGGTGAGGTTCAAGGCATTCACCGCCAACACCGTCTCGTTGAACACTTTCGTTAAGTCACGCGTTTGTAACATGAAGAACCTCCGTTTACGGTCAGGTTTGTTTGAGCCTCGCGTTGCAGGTTTTCCTGAAACGCGTTCTTTTGGTAAGTAGTTTGTTCTATACGATGAAAAAACGTCTCCCTTCACGTAGGGCGAGGGCCTGTCCCTAGCCATGCGTTTGGCTTCAGACCGCCTCACTCCTGTAGGTCAGGATCGCCTGATCCTGAACTGTTCGGGAGCGGGTGCTCCCGAACTACAAAGGTGGGCCCAATGCCTGCCGGTAGGAGAGACCTTCTGGTCTCGATGCGAGCAATGTTCCCGTAGGAAAGCCCTCCCAGTTTCTATGTTATTATACCTTATTTCCTGACAAAAATTCAGAAAAAAGGGTGTCTATTGATATGAACTACAGAGTTATTCCGTTCGCGAAAAAAACTGCCTTAAGCCTTACACACCTGTGATGCCAAAAGGTTGCATCTTTTTTGGCTCAGTTCAGGTTTGCGAGGGACAGGCCCTCGCGCTACGATGAAAAAAACGCCTCCCCTTCACGTAGGGCTTGGGCCCTCGCATGCCATACGCGCAGGCGAGCGGGTTTCCCTCGCCACGCGTTTTGCTGTCAGACTGCATTCCCCCTGTAGGTCAGGATCGCCAGATCCTGACCTGTTCGGGTGCAGGCGCACCCGAACTACAGAGGTGGGCCCAATGCCCCCTCACTTCACCTCGCTCTTCAAAAACGAAATCTGCGCGATGATGAAAAACAACGCATTAAATAGAATTAACAACCCCACCGGCATCAGCACGCTTTCGTATGAGAGCCGCTCTTTAAATTGCGGCACAGCATTCGGGTTCACCGGTTTTTGGGACAATCCCTCTTTCACGGGATAGATGTGCAGACTGCCCGGGTCGCTTCTATCCTCCGTTTTGACGAAATCGGTAAACGTTTGCCGATACCGACGCGCCTGCTTGACGAAATTCATATAACTGCCAATCCCCGTGTTTGCGAGGGCTTCCATCGCCTGTTGGAAGCACGCCAGGGGCGAAAACTGCGTCAGGTCTCGGGCGAGTTGCACCTGTCGTAACTGCCGGTCGATCTGGGCATCAGCCAGCTGCGTTTCCGTATCTCTGCGCTTGAGAAAGTAAGTGGCCCATCGGCGCGTCGCCTCGGGGTTTTCGGCAGATGGGGATTTTTGCAACCGTGTCGAGTGGGGGTGCCGAAATTCTTCTTCGATTTGCGCCAATTGTGCTGATTTCTGTAACGCAACTTCGTCAATCGAAGGAATAGGATTCAGGTTGCCGACAAAGGTGCCGAGCAGACTCGGAAAGGCGAACGCAAGGCAGACCCAGGTTAACAAAAGCCAGACTAAACTCGTGATAGAGTTGGAGACACGACTGGAGACAAACAGCCCGAGGAAGATGAAACTTGAAACCAGCAGTGCCATGAGCCCTACCATGCCGAGGATGCGCAGCCACTCGCCGCCTGCCAGCGGGATACTTTTGGTAAGCAGGAGCACCAGCAAATTCATCAGGATACCGATGGCGAGGGGCACCATGAGCGTGAGAAACGCCCCGAGGTATTTGGCGAACAGCACCTGTCCGCGGGAGACCGGATTTGACATGATGAGGCTCAGTGTGCCGCGGGCGCGCTCGCCGGCGATGGCATCAAACGTGAACAAGATAGTGAAGAAACTCATGAGAATCCCGATGAACACCCAGTCTAGCTTGATGCGTTGTGTCGCCTGTCCACTCTCACTCGGCAGCGGATATTGTAATGTCCACGGAGAATTCCATGCGTAAGGTTCCAAATCGCCAAAGCCGCTGCGGCTACTTTGAATGTTGCCTGACATCACGACGAATTTCGGGATGACTTCGTCGGCACCATCGGCGCAGAATGTCAGCGGGCTGGGCCGCTTGGAAAGGAGCCTGGGTCCGCTGATGGCTAACGCCGCCAGACTCTCCGCTGCTGACGCTTTGAGTCCGGTGCTCGTTCTGGATACACGTTGCTGATGCGCGTTGTTTTCTGCCATCCAACCGCCGCCGGCTAAGCCGTAGATGAGCGCGTTCGCTAGCATCAGGAGCGGCAGCAGGAGGAGCATTAACGCGAATCTCAGCGTCGTGAGGTTATGATAGATTTCTTTCGTTGCAATGTGCCAAATCATTTGGAACTCCTTTGAGATCAGATACCCACCCTGGTAGACGCGGTTTCTAACGGCGCAGACTTGCGGTGAGCGCGCCTACCGTTCGCGATGCCCTCAACTCAAGTCAGAGCGGAGGAACGAGACATACGCCGCCAGAAACAGGATGATATTCCATGCGACTAAAATCAGAATGTCGCCCGCGGCGCGCGAGAAGCTTTCTGATAGCGACGGCCGCCGGTGCTGAAAAACGGGCATATCGGTGAGCACCGCCTCGCCCCGGTCGCTGGAAAACCACTCCCGCGAGGAAAACGCCGCTCTATCGGTGAGGTAGGCAACCAGTTGCCGCCTATAGGTACGCGTGGCGGACAGAAAATCGGTGTAACTCTCCCTGCCGGTGCCAGCGAGCGTGCCGACAGCAAAACTATAGACATCGGCGAAGGAGAGCCGCGAGATGTCCGCTGCCAATTGCGCGTGCTTTGCGGCGGCTTGACTCGGCTGATTCAGCACTGCCTCGACTTTCTCTGCATAGCGAATGCGCAGCGGTTCCTGATACCCTAGGATGTCCTGAAAAACGGACAAGTCGGCGTGCTCAATATTGCTCACGCGATAGGTATCTTTAAAATACCACGGGGCTGTAACAGAACCGTGATTTGTTTCGCTTGCAAGTGCTTTGGATGGATAGGAAATTGCATCTTGCGGATTCTTCCAGTCGGCCGCCTGTTCCTGGCCTCTCTGTTTCACATAGGCGTTCCGTTCTTTTTTGAAGTCTTCCCAGACTTGATGGGCTTCTTGAAAAACCGGTCGGAAAGATTCCTCCGTTGCCTGCGAGGGAAAAAGTCGCTCCACGGCGAACGTCGCAACATTTGAATGGACGGTTGTCACAATCACCCAGACAAACATGGACAGGATGAGCGTTGTGGCCGCCGTCTTCGTCCAGACAGAAAACAGCAGTCCGAGCAGATACCACGTTGAGACATACACCAATGAGACAGCGAAGATGAGCGCGATGTATCCCAGGTCATTTCCATCAAAGGCTGTCGCCGGTGAGGCGTAGGCAAAAAGGAGCGCGAACAGGAGACTCACGCCAACGATGGGCAGCAGCGAGCACATCCCACCCAAGTATTTCCCGAGCACTATCGTGTCCCTCGGCACGGCGTTTGATAACACCAGTTTGAGGGTGCCGTCCTCTCTTTCTCCTGAAATCGCGTTGTAAGCGAACAGAATCGCCAACGCACTGAGCACGATTTTGAAGATGAACGTCACATCCACCGACAGAAAAATCGAGAGGAAGGGATTGTCCGTGCCCATCTTCTGAATGGGGGCGAAGAACCCGCCATGCGGTCCGCTCCAAATCGGGGTGGCGGGTTCAACACTCACGGTATTGCCACCGAAGGTTTCCATCCCGACGTGAAAGATGCCGAGGGGGTTCGGCTTTCGGTGTGCTTTCGGATTGATTTCAGAGTAGATATCCCACGTCCGTGCTTCCCTCTGTGATGCCCGCGCGGCGGTGTGGTAAGCCGTCAACCGTTTTTCGTAATCGTCGACTTGCACCATCACGGCGACACCGGTAGCGAGCAGGCATACCAGAAATCCGATGATGAAGCGCGATGTCAGCACATTGGAGATAACTTCGCGGCGGATAATCAGCCAAAGTATTTGCATAAACCAACCTCCTAATGTAAAATAAAAAATGAGCAGGATTTTCAAGATTTACAAGATTAGCACGATGAGTCCGTAGCGCGGGGGCCTGTCCCCCGCGATCGCACGCGTGCCCCAGAGACTGTAGTTCGGGCTCGCCTAATTCCGAACGGGTCAAGAGCACGGCCTCCTCACTACCGTAGCGCGGGGGCCTGTCCCCCGCGATCGTTCGCGTGCCCCAGAGCACGGCGAGGGACAGGCCCTCGCCCTACGGTGAAACGGAGACGGCCTTGCATACCGTAGCGCGGGGGCCTGTCCCCCGCGATCGCTCGACCTGTGCGAAAACCGCACGCCGGCCAAGGCCGTTTCCCGTTCCGATCGAGGCACGGCGAGGGACAGGCCCTCGCCCTACGGTGAAACGGAGACGGCC
Source organism: Candidatus Poribacteria bacterium (assembly GCA_965242965.1). Classification (GTDB taxonomy): domain Bacteria; phylum Poribacteria; class WGA-4E; order WGA-4E; family WGA-3G; genus AGPOR5. The sequence goes on from OZ251518.1 coordinate 2,964,724, forward strand.
TTGCATACCGTAGCGCGGGGGCCCTCGGATGCCACCCGCGCATCCGAGCGGGTTTCCCCCGCGATCTCCCGCGTGCCCGATGGCCTGGCGAAGGACAGGTCCTCGCCCTACGGGTATATGTGACGCATCAACCACATTAGGTGTTATTGGCCAGACATCCTATCCGTGGCAAACGTGAAAAACAAGAAAGGTGCCAGTTTCGCCATCGCTTCACTCCCCGTTTCCTCCGGTGCGTGGCGGATGTCCAGCGATGTTGTCTTCTCTTGGACAACCAGGGAGGCGAAGAGCGGGGCCATCTGTCCCGTGGATGCCACTACCTCCGCGGGCATCGACGAGTTGTTCGGTGCTGATGCCCGGATAAGTGCCCCGAAGTCAAATTGGAGACAGGCTGCGGGCGTTGCGGTGAACGCCGCGATCCGCTGCTGCAAACCACCCGATACCGGTGCCGCTAGCAAACTGTCCACCAGCGTCTGGAACTGTTTCTCCGAAAATGCTAACAGAAAGATGTCGTCGACAGTGCCGTAGTGAAGGGAACCAGGAATATCCACGATGTTGCAGGTAACGCCGCGATAGTCCACTTGTCGGAGCGGGTGAACGGCACATTTTTCCACAATTCCTTGGAACATCGCCTTCCATTTTTCCGGTGCATCGGGAATGAAGAGGAAGCCGACGTTGAGCTCTTCAAAATCAATGCCGACTGAGTCTAGCACGCCATCTGTTGTGTCCTTGATAACCTTGTATAATGTAGAGCGCGACCCGAGGTTGGCAAGCTCTATCGTGCAGGTGAGTTCACCGGCGAGAGCGGCTTGCAATTCGGCAGTCGGCGGAAACAGAAAGTTGCGGACTTCCGAGGGAGTCTGACTACCCAGAACGGTTTGCCAGAAGAGGGCCGCTGTCTGCGTCGGGAATGCAAGGAAAAATTCCTCTGTCCCGGCGATTCCCCGCGTGGTTTGCATCGCCGTGGTCTCCTGCAACCGAGAGATCAGCGTCTCTTTTCCCTCGGTGTTGAGGTGTCCATACAGCCGATGTCCGCCGCCGGGACGTAACAGATTCAAGGTGTATCCCAACGTGCGGAAGCCTGCGAGTTCTCGGCTAATTACCTGCGGTAGCAGGAGTTGCAGATAGGGACTTCCGCCTGTCATATCGACGAAGGCAAACACTTCGTTTGGCCCTGCCATCTCCACCACCGAACGATACGCCGCGTTTGTGCCTATCGATGCCTGCTCGGCGCGGTAAACATCCACCACCTTCTTGAAACTGGCCGGGGTGAATCCGACGAGGAAGAGGTCTGCGTCTAGGTTACCATAAGTGAGCTGCTGTCCACCCACCGAGGCCGTGTGATACGTGATGTCCCGATAGGTATCTTCCGCCACGTTGACTTCGTTCCCCATGCTGGAAAGCGTTTGGGTGAGTGTCGTGAACGTCTGTTCGGCGGCGGCTGCCTTAACCGCGTTCTGGACGACGAGCCCGACGAGGAGTCCTTCTGCCCCAGCGGAAACCGTCAGCGCAACCTGGTCTTCCAGAAACGTGTTGAGGATTCCAGGAATGTCTGTGCCGGTGAACATCGGCACCATTTGCAGCATTTGGTTCATCGGTGCCCAACTAGGGCTTGCGGTGATAAACTCGGCGGCTGCCTTCCAATTCGCCGAGGTTCCCATTGCCTCGCGGCACGCAGCCAAGTTTTGGAGTTTGAGATAAAGGAAGCTATCCGCGGGGATGACATCCTCTATCGTTTTGGCATGAGAAGTGACTATCATCGCGAGGGTGAAAAGGAACGTGAAAAGGACTACGAGCCCGAATCGAATCCCTCCGTAATGACGGCGTGTTTTGTTAAACATGGTATTTCTCCTTTTGGTGCGCGCTATTAAGGCGCGTGCTTGTCAATGAGACGTAGTGGTAGGTAACGTCAAGTTGCGGTGACGAGACGAACCAACCTCCTTAGTTTTAAACCTCCGAACGGACAAAGACGAGGAAGGCACCTAATAGAAACCCTCCTAGTAATAACACGAGCAACAGGATATCCCCCACCGCCGTGTTCAACGTATCTCGGAATGTCACCTTATCCTCAAAAATCGGGATTGCCTGCGGCGGTACCGGCTTCTCGGACATGCCTTGCGGAATGCCGATGAGGTGAAGACTGGCGGCATCGGCGCGCTCCCGTTCCTCAATGAATCCTCGGAATTGGCGGATATGCATCTGCACACTGTCAAGAAAGTGCAAGTGGCGGTTAAATCCGGTGCCCGCCATGGACTCCAAGGCATATTGGACGGTGGCGGCGGGCGAAAACCGGGTGATAGCTCTCGCTCGCAAGACTTGGGCACTTTGTGCGGCGAGATGTTCGCGGTTGAACTGCTCGCGAACCTCTACATCTTTCCTCACAAGTTCCGCCAGCATCGGTAAATCAGCATCGTCAACCTTTGCCGCCTCGGTTTCCACCAAGGCTTGCGCTTCTGCCGGTGTCATTTTAAGCAGGCTGCCGAGGGAATACCTTGATAGCAACTGTTTTTCAAATCGTTCCTGCATCTGTTTGATGGGTGCGTCTATTGCCTGCGCCAGTGCCGCCGCTTTTGCCTTATTGAATTGGTGTTGTGTTTGGACAGGCGACATCCATTTGGCTGCGAGCGTCCCGAGTGTGGACGGCATAAACACGACTATGGTAACCCAGATTAACAACAGCAGAATGAGCGTTAGTCGGCTCTCGCGAGTTGCGGCGGAGACGATGAGCCCAACGGCACAGAAGATGCCGGCATAGCACGATGCAATGAGCACGATGAGTCCCAATCTGCCCCACGCGGCCGTATCCAAATGCGTCCAAGTATCTGTGGAGAGAATCGCTAAGTTGAGCAACACGGCGAAACAGAACGGGAGCAACACGGCGAGGAGGGCCCCGATGAATTTGCCGAGCAAGAGCGCGTGGCGGGAAATGGGGTTCGCGAGACATAGGCGCAGCGTCCCCTGCTCGCGCTCACCCGAAAGCGCGTCAAACGTAAACAGGATCGGGAGAAACGAAAGCAGATAGGTGATGATAAACACCCAATCTATCTTCGTCGCTGTCGGACGCAAACTGCTCATTGATCCCAAGTTGAGATAGGGATATCCCAACCACCAAACGCTTTTTAACGATTTGCCCGGGGACGTTGTCTTTGTCCAAGAACCGCCGCTCCCGAGCTGACTCGGCAGCAATGCCTCACCGCCATCAGCGATGAAGGCGAGAGGTGAGGGCCGTTTGTGAAAATCGCCCGGTCCCTTTTGCAGCAAGAGATAGAGCTGCGTCCGTGACTTCACTGCGTTGCGCGCAGCGGTGACGTTTTTGGAATACTGCCGGACCCGGCCCGGATACCGCCCCAGATGCACCACGGCGTTCGTCACCATGAGTGCCACCAAGATAAGCGTGGTTAAGGCGAAACGCAGGCTGTTGATATGGTCAAAGAATTCGCGAGTGATAATGTGCCAAATCATTTTTTCGTATTTCCTTCGGTGGTTTGACGTTTCTTCCATGCTAGGCATGCCAGTAGGAGAGACCTCCTGGTCTCGATGTAGTCTTGCCTCCTGGTCTCGATGCAGTCTTGCTCCCATCGGACACTTTGCGAACGCCGAAACACTAAACCTCCATTTTGACAAAGATGAGAAATGTCCCCATGAACAAGCCGACATTGATTAACAATAGCACCAGCAGTTCCGGTAGGGCGCGCTGCGCATAGACACCCACCGCGGCTTGCTGAAAGCGGAAAGGCGGCAGATCTGACCAGGTGACTGGCCCGTCATTCGTGGCAAACCATTGTCGACTGCCGAACGCCTCTTTATCTTGAAGATAGGTGATGAAGGAACGCCGGTATCGCCGCGCCGCACGGAGATAATCCACTATTCCGTCCACATCGGTGCCGGCCCATGCCGCCGTGGCAAAGGTGTAGAGACTTGCAGGACTCAGCTTCATGAGGCGTTCATCCCACTTCGCTTGGCGCAGATAGGTTTCTGCCACCATCTGCTGTCTCACTAAGCCTGTCTTCTCAGCGAGACGCATTTGCACCTGGCACATGAATTCATGATACTGTTGGAGATGCGGCACAAGCGGGTGAGCGGTGTTTCGCAATGTGCTGATGAGCTGGTCTGCTCCGTGTCCATCATACATCCGCCGATTTTCGCTGAAGTCAATATTAAACCACGGCGGCTTGCCTGTCAGAGGGCTGTTGGCGAGGAACCGGCGTTCCTCTCGTTCTTTCTCTTCCCGAATTTGATTTATCTGTTGATAGGCGGCGGTGCGGCGGGCACTCGTGTCGCCAATCGGTTCGATAGCAAACCGACTCCAGTTCGGATAGACTAGGACTAAAACTACCCATGCGAACATGCAAAGGATGAGCGATGTCGCAGCGCGGCGCGTCGTCGTGGAAATGAGTAACCCGAGCAGGTAGAACCCCGACAGATAAACCACTGTCGTCACCACGATGCCGCCGATACGGAGAAACTCGCCCGAACCGAGTTGCAGCGAGGGAGAAAGCGTGCACTGAATCAGCACCAGCAGCAGACTCATCAGCAGTGGCAGCAGCAGGCAGACCATGGCGGCCAGATATTTCGCAAATAAGACGGCCCCGCGCCCGATAGGATGCGAGAGCACCAGCCGCAAGGTGCCGGCTTCCGCATCGCCGGCAATTGCATCATAAGCGAAAAGCAGCGCAAGCAGGCTCAACACGACTTGGAACAGAAACACCAGATCGATGTGCGAAAAGAGGGTTAGATACGGGTTCTTTGAGCTGAGCGGCGCGCCCGAGCTTAAAAGGGACGGCACCTGCTCATGGAAGATGCTAATGGTGCTACCATACCGCGTGTCCAACCCCGCGCTAAAGAGACTCAGCGGGTTCGGGGGCCGGACTACTGCCAGCCTTAAAGATGAGTAGGTGGGTGCTTCGGCGATTTTCTCGCGTATCACCGCTTCGCGCTGGCTATAGTTTGCGAGCCGCTCTTCATACGCACCGAGCAACACAAACATATTGGCAACGACGAGCAGCACGGTAATCACCACGGCAGCGAAAAACCGCGCACTCATCAAATGCACGAGCAACTCTTGACGTATCAGTGTGCGTAGCATGATGGATTCCTCCGTGCCGGTAGGCGCAATTGAAAACCGATCGCGCCTATCGGGTTCGTTCTGCGTAAATCCTCATCGAATGTTCGGTTTACTTGAATAGAGTCAGTTGAACCGAAAAAGGATAGTGAAGAAAAATAGAGTTTGGACAATTTCAGGGGTAACCTCTCTGCGCGGCAGAAGTTGCCGCCTTTCTGCAACAGAAATAGCCCGCGACGCGCGCGGGAGGGAAGAGATAACGCCGATGCAGCATCGATGCTGCCGAGTTTTTGAAGGTTAACACTTGTAGGGTAAGGGGGGGGTCTTCGGGGAGTAGGAAATCCGTGATGGCGCGACGAAGGATCTTGACGCGCACGAGAGGTGCGGCATCACGCCGGATTCGTTTTTGGCAATAGCATTGAGTCGTCGCAGATTCACGGTGTTTTCCCCTATTCAGTAAGGTGTGCGGATGTGGTTTTTCTCAACATTTAAACCAAATTTTATTTTAACTTAATTGCGAATTTTTGTCAAGTTTTTTTCGTGAAGTTCAGAGCGATTCAGTTTTCCTCGGTAGGAGAGACCTCTTGGTCTTGACTCGCCTCGGTAGGAGAGCCCGCTAAACCAAGTTTTATTTTATCTTAATTGTCGGATTTTTGTCAAGTTTTTTCGTGAAGTCTCGATTTCCGGTGGGAGAGCCCTCCCGGTCTCGATGCAATTCAGTGAACGTGTTTCATAACTTGCTCAACGTCGCAACTGATGAGGGATTTCTGCTGGCTTTAGGTCTGTAGGACCTGAAGAGCCGTTTTTTCAAAAGCGATTTCGCCGCTGCGAATGAACACCGCCGTTTTTCCGTAGCGCGGGGGCCTGTCCCCCGCGATCTTCCGGTAGATCGCAGCATGGCGAGGGACAGGCCCTCGCCCTACGGTAAGCGAGGCCGTTCTGGATACCGTAGCGCGGGGCCTGTCCCCCGCGACGTTGAGCGATTTATGAAACTCCCTCATTTTATATTAATTCCTGATTTTTGTCAAGTTTTTCCTGACAATCATCACATCTCTCCAAAAGCGCGTTACATTCCCAAAAGTTCCGCCTTGTATGCCTCAACAATCGCATCCAAAACGGCTTCCGGAATCTCTTCCAGTTGCGCCGCTAATTCCTCCTCAACATTTACCATGAGGCTGTGATCGAACGTTTCACGTTCCTCGCATGCGTCAAAGAATTCGCCGTGTGCTTCCAACATGCGTGCCAAGCGTGCCGGGGTCAAACCTGCTGAGATGCCGTGCAGGTCCCACGCGGTGCCTCGGTAGCCTTTCTCATAATCTGCGCCGAGGTGTTGCTGCGCGATTGCCTCGCGTTGCGCGCCGTCCGCGCCGCTGGTTTCTATCGCTTCCGCCGCGGCGATGGCGCGGGCATCTAATTCTATCTGGAAGGCGGTGGAGGCATCTGCCGCCGCCACGGGGTAAATTTTGTAGGTGTTCATTTTGTGTATTTCTCAATCAGCGTTCGCGGGGGCCTATCCCCCGCGCTACGGTGAGGGGAGTGTCTCGCGGTTCGTAGGGCGAGGGCCTGTCCCTCGCCGTGCAACGATCGCGGGGGACAGGCCCCCGCGCTACGGTTCTGGTGCGGGTCTGGGAGGTCTCTCCTATTGCATCGAGACCGGGAGGTCTCTCCTACCAGGTCCGCGCTTCTTATACTACTGCGGAGAGCCCACCGTCAATATTAATCGCGGTGCCGGTGATGAACGCCGCGCAATCTGAAACCAGAAAGGCGACTAAATTGCCGACTTCCTCTGGTTCGCCTAGCCGTCCGAGTGGATGTTCCGCGCCGCGCTCGTTCCAATACGCCGCTAGCGTTCCCGGTGAACCCGCCGCCTTCCACGCGCGTTCTCCCTGCGCGCTCTTAATAGAGGTGAGACACACGGTGTTTACCAAGATCTTGTGCGGTAAAAGTTCTTTGGAGAGTGCCTTCGTTAACGCGATGCCTGCCGCCCGACTGACAGAAGTGGGGACTGAAACTGCTCCCGGCTGTTTGCCGCCCGGATGTGTGATGTTGATGATACGGCCGCTACCGTTCGCTTTCATGTGCGGGATGACTAAGCGCGAGCAGCGCACCGCGCCCATCAACTTCAAATCCAGATCGGCGTACCATTCTGCGTCGCTAGTCGCTTCAAACGCGCCTGCTGCTGAACGTCCGGCGTTGTTGACTAGGATGTCGATCTTGCCAAAATGCGAGGCGGTTTGTCCGATAAAATGCTGTAGCGTTTCAGGCGCGGTTACGTCTGCAGGGATTGCGAGGACTTCGCTGCTGGTTTGCGCTTGGATTGCCGCTGCGGCATCCGTTAAAACTTCCTCGCGTCTTGCACAGATGGCGATGTTCGCGCCTTCGGCGGCGAGGCGCGTCGCGATACCTTTGCCAATTCCTTCGCTGCCGCCGGTAATCACGGCGACTTTTCCGCTTAATCCGAGTTCCATTGATGATTTCCTCCTATAAACATTTGACCCAAAGGGGTTTTATATCCAAGTGCAAACTGAAACCTAAATTGAGGGTGTTTTATAACTCCGTTTCGGTATTTATCCCGCCTTGGAGGGCGGGCGAATACCGGCAGGCATCGGGCCCTTCTCTGTAGTTTGTGATCGCCTGATCACAAACGGGTCAGGATCAGGCGATCCTGACCTACAGGGGTGATGTGGTCTGACACCAAAACGCTTGGCGAGGGCTTGTTCCTCGCCATGCTTGCTTGCCGCTTTCACCGTAGGGCGAGGGCCTGTCCCTCGCCATGCCTAAGGTCTGTAAGACCTTAATGTCTATAGCAGCCTTAATAAAAAAAACGCGCGGCGTGTCAAAAACTATTAAGGACTTAAAGGACCTTAGGATTCTTCGCAGGCACGCGTGCTATAGACATTAAGGTCCTACGGACCTAAGAGACGTTTTTTTAAGGGGGCTTTCTGCCGCCGCGCCCCCGGTAGGCGCGCCGTCCTATTGCATCGAGACCAGGAGGTCTCTCCTACCGGGATCCATCGAGTTATGAAACACCCTCATTTAATTACAGAGAGTTGGATATTAATCGCCTGCGGTACTGCATTAAGCACATCGCTGGCTATCAATCCGTGCATGCCCGAGGCTTCAGCGGCGATGTCACCCGCCAAGCCGTGAAGATAACTGCCAAGCACCGCCGCCCTTTCGCCTGACAACCCCTGCGCCATCAAACCTGCGATGATGCCGGTGAGGATATCTCCCATGCCAGCTGTCGCCATGCCGGGGTTACCCGTTGGATTTATCCACGTGCTGCCGTCAGCGTGCGCGGTGACGGTAGGCGCGCCTTTAAGCAGAAGCGTCACACCCCATTCCTGTGCAAATTGCTGTGCCGTGCCAATCCGGTCTGCCTCTATTTCTGGGATAGTTGTTCCTATTAGACGCGCCATCTCGCCCGGATGCGGTGTAAGGACGATGTCAGCATTTGAGCGAGCGCGAGGGACAAGAGTGGGCGGCCGCGCTACGTTCGTTTGTGCTAGCGCGTTCAACCCATCTGCGTCAATGACTATACCCAATCCCGATTTCGCATGGACTAAGCGATGAACCAACGCCGCGGTCCCCGGATGTTGTGATAACCCCGGCCCGATAGCCATCACCGATTTCGTTTTTTCCGCAAATTCGAGGATGGATTCGGCGGCGGACTCCGCCAAACTACCCGCCTCCGTTTCGGGCAATGGCAACGTCATCACTTCAGACAACTTCACCTCTAAAATCGGGTTCAAACTTTTCGGAATTGCGAGCGTGACGATGCCCGCGCCGATGCGCAAGGCGGCCTCACTTGCCAAAGCCGCCGCGCCTGTCATCCCCGTTGAACCGGCGACGACGAGGACGCGGCCATAACTCCCTTTATGCGATGCCCGCGGCCGAGGTGGCAGCCAAGATGCCGCATCCTGCGCTGTTGTCCAATTCACACCGATATTTTGCGCGTCAACAACCGATTTGGGAAAACCGATGTCCGCAACTTCTAGTTGTCCTGCGAACTCGGCACCGGGGTGCAACAACAGCCCGCGCTTCGGCAGCCCGATTGTTACCGTTTTGTCTGCGCGGATACACGCGCCCAGCGGCTGCCCAGTATCGGCATCCAGTCCGGAAGGTAAATCAACGGCGATGACAGGCACGGAGAGGCGATTGATGTCCTCAATCACAGCCGCAATCTCCCCGACAACCGGGCGGCGGAGTCCCGTGCCGAAAATCGCATCGACAAACAGTTCACATTGCGCGTGGCAAGGGACAGGCCCTCGCGCTACGGTATGCAGCGCGGTTGTCTGTGTCCGGGAAATGGTTCCTACCAGCTCTGTTAGGATTTCCTCCATCGGCAATCCTAAATTCCGGGCAATGTGGAGGTTCGTTGCTGCGTCGCCGGTAAAACTTTCCGCGGGAGAGACGAGGAAGATATGCACATCGCGACCGGCATGCGCCAACTGCCTCGCGATGACGAGCCCATCGCCGCCGTTATTCCCCTTGCCGACAAAGATGCCGATGCGCCGGCAGTCAGGATAGTCGCGTTGGATGGAACGGACGATGGCACTCCCGGCGGTTTCCATCAGGACGATGCCGGGAATGCCGATGCGTTCTATCGTATCGCTGTCGATCTGGCGCATTTCCGCCGCTGTGACAATCTTCATCATAATAACCGTTTCCCGAGCAGGATTTCCACGATATAACCGTAGCGCGGGGGCCTGTCCCCCGCGATCGTTCGCTTCTCCGTAGCGCGGGGGCCTGTCCCCCGCGATCGTTTCCTTTTCCGAGCAGGATTTCCACGATTTCCAAGTTCTGTAGTTTGTGATCGCCTGATCACAAAGCCTGTCCCCCGCTAACGCGGTGACATCAGACCGCTGCCGTTTCCGTTGTCAACTTATCGGCAAATTCCAGCAGTTGCGCTTCCATCGCGCGCGATGCCTGTTCAAGGCGTTCCGCGTCAACTTGGACTGCCTGCACCCGTTCGTCTTGATGCGTCTGGAGACAGAAGCCGAGGTTATTGCGAAGATCGAACAGGCTCTGCTGGATGTGTTCGTGGAACGAACCTTCAGGATACATCCACCGTCTGCCGCGCGTCTGCCGCAGATTGAAGTGGCAGTGTCCGTTATCGCCGCCGAAGCAGTCGAAGCGCATAATTTCGTCGTCATGCACATATAGCGATGCCGCGGGCCCGCGGCCGCCAGCATCGTCTCGCCAATATGCTTCAAGCCGCACGTTAGCCTGGATGGGGTATTCAACCAGGTCATGTTTGACGTTCGCCATTTTGTTGTTCCTCCTTTAGTTCTGGGTTCAGGTAAAAAATTGCCTTGACATTTTAACTCAATTTGCGGTAAATTATATCAGAATTAGAAATTGGTGTCAATAGCGAAAAAATATCTTTCAGGGAGGGCTTTATGCCCACATTCTATAAAGGCGCGGGCATGGCGAGGGACAGGCCCTCGCCCTACGGTGTTTGGAGGTGCTCTTCCTTACCGGTGCATGGCGGGGGACAGGCCCCGCCCTACGGTGCGTGGGAGCCGCTCCTCCTTATCGTAGTGCGAGGGCCTGTCCCTCGCGATCTCGCGATCAAACGAACACGGCGGGGGACAGGCCGGTGCTTGGAGGTGCTCTTCCTTACCGGTGCATGGCGGGGGACAGGCCCCGCCCTACGGTGCGTGGGAGCCGCTCGTCCTTATCGTAGTGCGAGGGCCTGTCCCTCGCGATCCTCCGATCAAACGAACTCGGCGAGGGACAGGCCCCCGCCCTACGGTGTTTGGAGTTGCTCGTCCTTATCGTAGTGCGAGGGCCTGTCCCTCGCGATCGTCCGATCAAACAAACCCGGCGAGGGACAGGCCCTCGCCCTACGGTAGAATTAACGATGAGCCGATTTGAAATGCGTTTCGTTGATCTGAAAGAGGTTAACGAGAGGAATTCCATAGCGTTCCTTCGGATGGAATTTCTTGACATCCGGAGATACGGACCGACTTTTGGCGGGCGCGTCCGGTATGCCCGTGATGGCGTTGAGCAAAAAAGCGGGTTCCCCATGGATCTGGGCAAAGGCATCTTCATCGCGACGCTTGAAGATGATGAACTCGACGGCATCTCTCGGAACGAATTAGAGGAAAGTTTGCGGGAAGCGGCAGCAGAGATTATAGAGATTATCCGGCGAAACAACACGCCGAGTGCGCTGCATCGATTCCTCGCATTTGATGACGATTTTGAATACGATGAAGGCGGCTCGGAACCGCCCAATCTCTTAAGATGTCGTGTGCTGGAATCGCCCGGTCCGCAGGATGCACAGCCTCTCTTTGATATAAGCCGCGAGTTCAGCAACCTGACCGGGGTACCCTATCGCGTAGAATCCTACGGCGCAATTTACCCGAACGGAGACAAAACTGAAACGGCATGGCGCGAATTCGCTTTACAACGCTGCAACGGCACATCCGCCGCACTGCCGCCAAAGGCGTTGGCAGAAGCCTCCCAGAAAGCCGTCGCAACGCTCATCCATCGCCGAAGTGAAACGCCGCCGCTACTCCAGACGATTTTGAAGGACTACGCGCATCTCGCCTATGATGAACGCCACTCGCAGGCACCGAACTTTCTGAAGTGTCGTGTCACGGAGCCGGAACACCCTCGGCATGAAAGCGAGTTGTTTGAGATAGCCGATGCCTTAAGTGCCGAGACCGGGAAGGCGTATCGCGTTGCCTCTTACGGCGGCAGGTATTACGAAAATAAGGGGTTTGATGAGGCGTGGACGCACTTCGCGTTGCGGGTCGTCAATTTTGGCACGTGAGGATATTGCTGTCCAAAACGCGACTTGTATTTTAACCGGATTTGTGATACAGTAAAAACGTTCCTGAATCCGTATCTGGAGCCGTTCCTCCTTATCGTAGCGCGAGGGCCTGTCCCTCGCGATCCTCCGATCAACGAACACCTCTGTAGTTCGGGAGCACCTGCTCCCGAACGGGTCAGGATCAGGCGATCCTGACCTACAGGGGTGACGAGGGCTGCGAGCCAAACAAACACGGCGAGGGACAGGCCCCCGCCCTACGATGTTTGGAGTTGCGCCTCATGAACCGTAGCGCGAGGGCCTGTCCCTCGCGCTCTCCCGATCAAACGAACACCTCTGTAGTTCGGGAGCACCCGCTCCCGAACGGGTCAGGAGCAGGTGCTCCTGACCTACAGGAGTGAGGCGGTCTGCCAACAAACGCACACGGCGGGGGACAGGCCCCCGCCCTACGATGTTTGGAGTTGCGCCTCATTAACCGTAGTGCGAGGGCCTGTCCCTCGCGATCGTCCGATTAAGCGAACACCTCTGTAGTTCGGGAGCGCCCGCTCCCGAACGGGTCAGGATCAGGCGATCCTGACCTACAGGGTTGATGAGGTCTGCCAGCAAAGCACACGGCGAGGGACAGGCCCTCGCCCCACAGAAACCATGGCGAAAAGGAGAATGTGCATGGAAACCACCTACAAAGCAGGTATCATCGGATGCGGCGGACGCGGACGCTCACACGCTCGCGGATATGAGGCATCCCCAGAGGTTGACATCGTCGCATGTTCTGACCCGGTTGAAGCCGCACGCAACGCCTTCGCCGAGCAGTTTAACGTGCCAAATACTTACGAAAACTATCAGGAAATGCTAGCCAACGAATCGCTCGATTTCGTCAGCGTCTGCACATGGATTGCCCTTCATAAAGACATGGTTATCGCCGCAGCCAACAGCGGCATCAAGGCAATCCACTGCGAGAAACCGATGGCACCCACCTGGGGCGATGCAAAAGCACTCTATCAGGCGTGCGTTGATAACGATGTCGTCATCACGTTCTGCCATCAACGCCGGTTCGGTGCGCAGTTTATCAAAGCGAAACGCCTCGCAAATGAAGGCGCGATCGGCGAATTGCGGCGGCTCGAAGCAGCCTGCCCGAATTTGCTTGACTGGGGAACGCATTGGTTCGATATGTTCTTTTTTTACAATAATGACGAACCTATTGACTGGGTTATCGGTCAAATAGATGTAGCCGAAGAAAAAACCGTTTTCGGGACGCAGGTAGAGACGAGCGGCATCTCGTGGCTCCGCTGGAAAAACGGCGTAGAGGGGTTGCTGGCTACTGGCGGCACCGGCTTATCAGGCTTCGCGAATCGGCTCATCGGCACGAAGGGTATCATTGATGTCGGCGGCGGTGGCACGCCTATCCGCATACTCCGCGAAGGTGCCGGGTGGGAACAGCCCGATATCAGCGGGTTAACCCCCGAACGCGATGCGACGACGCTCTCTGTCCTCGATCTTGTCCACTGTATCAAGACTGGACGTGAGCCGGAGTTAAGCGGCCGCAAAGCACTGCAAGCGACAGAGCTTATTTTCGCGACTTATGAGTCAAGCCGCCGCCGCGCGAAGATTCATCTGCCGCTGACTACGAACGATTCGGCGTTATTGACGATGGTGGCGAATGGGGAGATTGGCGGTGCGTAAAATCGTAGCGCGAGGGCCTGTCCCTCGCGAGGTTTTGATGGACCGAGGCGTGGCGGGGGACAGGCCCCCGCCCTACGGTGTTTGGAGGCGTTCCGTTTTACCGTAGCGCGAGGGCCTGTCCCTCGCGATCTCCCGATTAAACGAACACCTCTGTAGTTCGGGAGCACCTGCTCCCGAACAGGTCAGGATCAGGCGATCCTGACCTACAGAGGTGATGAGGGTCGACAGTATCCAAACGCATGGCGGGGGACAGCCCCCCGCCCTACGGTGTTTGGAGGGGATCCTCGCGATCTCTCGACCGAGGCGAAAACGAAACACGCGCTATGGATACTTTTTTTCAACCTTTTTAACAGTTCTGCGTCTAATAATTTAAACTGCGAATTCAGGGGGCGAAATTCGTCCCATCTTTCAAACCCGTTCTCATAACCGTAGCGCGGGGGCCCTCGGATGCCATCCGCGCATCCGAGCGGGTTTCCCCCGCGAGCACCAAGAGACCTATTGTCATAACCGTAGCGCGAGGGCCTGTCCCTCGCAGTGCCAGGGGATAACTCGGTTCCCCATGTTTTAACGAACAAAATGCCATGGAGAAACCAGTGCCAAAAAACAACACTAATACATCCGTGAAAAACTACCACGTGTTATTAACAGCCCTAATTCAGGGTGTCATCTGTCTAACCCTCTTTATCATGCTTGCTGTTCCTGTAGAAGCACATGAGGGAAAAACTCAACCGCATGACGCTTTTGGAGAAGCCTGGGATGTTCGGTCCTCCATCAGTGTTGATGCACACCAATTTTCGCCCAACAACGACGGTGTCCAAGATACCATCAACGTTTCCTATAGCATCTCCGAAAATGTCCAAACAACGGAGCTCGTGTTCCTCCAAAACGGAGCCGAGTTTCAAGTTCCCAATTCTAACCTCCGAACTAGCAGCGGGAGTTATATCTACCGTTGGGATGGGGAAGATGGCAGCGGGCGAGAATTACCCGACGGTTCCTATACGTTGCAACTTCGTTTCACCATTGTCCACACGCCTGTGGAGATACGGGGGAATAATGTTCGCCATCCCTTAGGGCCAGAACATTCAGACAAGTATCTGGTGGGAGCAACTGCTCCAATCATCATCGATCGCGAGCCCCCCATCATTGCGCGCGTGCAAGCAAACGGAAACGTCACTCTCGTCGATGGCGGCTATATCGCCGGATCCCTTACCGCCATCACCGTGACAGCGGACAAAGGCTCTGGGACAGATATTGATTTCACTGCGCATGAGACAGCCATCAGTCTCACCGCCGAAGATGGCACAGTGTTGAGCGGCGCGACGACACTTCAAGGGACAACCCTCACCTTGACCTTGGGAAATCCGCTTGACACGCGCGGCGAAAACGGCACCTATACTCTGGCCTATACCATCGTTGATAAAGCCGGCAACGCCGCCGAAGGCACAACCACGTTTACCTACGATACCGTCGCTCCCACGTTAGTCAGCGTAGCCACCAGCAACGGGGACATTCCGCCGAGCCGAGGCGTAAAAGGGGAGGTGACATTCGTTGAGGCAACGTTCGAGGATAACCTTGAGGACGGCTTCAGCCGCGGTTCTTCAACTATCCGTTTAAACGCGCCCGATGAGCTGCCGGTTTTGGGACGGCAGCTTTCTCCCGAAGAAGACAAAATCCGCTTGGAGTTCCTCACGGCGTTAGTTTCACCAGATGGCGAACGAGATGGCACCTACACGATAGTTATCGATGCTGTCGATAGGGCAGGGAACCGGACGGAGACGCAGGTTCCCTTCATTTATGATAATCGTGCGCCGCAGCTCGTCACCTTAAGCGCAAGTGAAGACGGAGAGGCGTTTAGCGGCATCCAGAAGAGGCTTTACCACTCGGCACCCCTATACCAAATCGTTGCAACGTTTGACGATGGCGATACTGGCACTGGGGTAGATGTGGAAAAGGGGGCAGCAACTATCACTTTTCATCCGGTCGGCGGAACCCCTCCTTCCAAACCCAATATAATTCGAGACCGGGATAACAACCGCGTCGCGCTCTTGTTAGACACGCCGCTTGTCAGCAGAGATGGCAGCCAAGATGGGATATACACGCTGGAGGTCACGGTTGCAGATAGACTCGGTAACACAGAGACTGAAGATTTCCAACTGATTTACGATACACAGATTCCGACGCTTGTCTCCACGGTGCCTGCGGCAAACGAGACGGTGTCGTCTCTCACGCAGGTGCAGGTGAATCTCAAGGAAAGCACGAGTGGGATTGACTTCGTCCAGAGCACTTTCCGGCTCATTCACAATGATGCCGAGGTGCCGGTAAACATCACGAGCAACGGCACGGAGACAGCGACGCTGACAGTCCTCGCTCCCTTCGCCGTAGATGGTTCAGATGATGGGCTTTACGTCATAGAGGTTACGCCGGTCGATCGTGCTGGAAACCAAGGCGCGGCGGCGCGCCGAGAGTTCTTTCTGGTGAGTCAAAGGGCACCCAAAATCCGCTTGCTCCGTCCGGAAACGTCAACGGTAAACAGTCTAACCTCGGATGCCGAGGGACTCGTCGCCGTAGAGCTCGTTGACTACATCGGTGTCGGCATAGACTTCGATGCCTCGACGCTCGTCGTTAAATCCCCCGATGGTGCCTCTATTCCGAGGAACATCGCTCCCGCACCGGCTGATGAAGAAAACCGCCGTCTGACCTGGCGCACAGAAACCGTTCTTCCTGACGATGGCTCAGCGGATGGAGAATACACCATCACCGCCACGTTTGTGGATTTTAACGGGCAGCGGTGGACAGAGGATTTCACGTTCAACGTGGATACCCAGTTTCCGCGCATTACCACCGTGCAAGCGTTGACAGAAACGCCGATGGACATGGGGGCAGAACGCATTCCTGTCATCACAGAGGCGTTCTCCCGCATCGCGGTAGGGTTTGAAGAAGACGATATTGACATCGGAAACACGGCTGTGGTGCTCACGGGCCCAGGCGAAACGGACATCGCTATCAACCTCAATGTTAACGTAGCGCGAGGCACGGGCACTCGCAGTAGCACGGTAAACCTTAACTTTTCAAAGTTGCTTGCATCGGGAGATTACACCCTCTCCATTACGCCGCAAGACTATGTCGGGAACGTCAGTGCGCGTCCGTTTATCTACCGGTTCCGTTTAGATGTTGACACGGAGTTGCCTGCGATTACGAGCGTTGTTGCGTTGACAACGCCGCCTACGGGGATAGGGGCAGAACGCATTCCTGTCATAGAGAAGGGGTTCTCGCGCATCACGGTGACGTTTGAGGAAACCGCAGGGGATGCCCCGACACCGCTTGACATTGACATCGGCAATACCGCTGTATCTTTGACAGGGCCAGATGACGCGGACATCGCGATTAATGTGACGCATGATGGCAACAACAGTTTGACGCTCAATTTTTCACGGTTAACAGCGTCGGGGAACTACAGTCTTTCGGTTACACCGCAAGACTACGCTGGCAATGTCAGTCCGCGCCCGTTTGTCTACCCATTTCGGCTCGATCTCGCGCTGCCGAAAGTGAGTGCTGTTGAAATCGGTGGCAAAATCGGGACTGTCGTTTATGTCAACGGTGAAGCGACGCGTATCGTCGCTACCTTGGCAGACCCGACGGGGACAGGTTTGGCGTTTGGTAACGAAGGTTCAAGAATCAGTATCACCAATGCCGATGGCACGGAGATACCGGGCGTTACAACCGTTCAGGGAACAAACCAGCTCGTCTGGCAGGCAATTGGACAGCCGACAGATGGCACCGCCGATGGACGCTACACCGTCACTGTCACCCCGATAGATAAAGCCGGGCGGCAAGGCGAAGTGGCGCGGCGGCAGTTTATTTATGATACGCAACCGCCACAGATAACAGAGGCATCGCCGCTGGTATTGACGCAACCTGTTACCTTTGTCCGTGCAGGCTTTGCAAGCGATACCCAACTCCAATTCACTGTGGCAGATGTTGGACCCGCGGGCGTGAAGATGGCGGAACAAACCGCGCAACTCCTCGGTGCCGATGGAACGGTGCTCAGCACGGTTGTGACTCGGAATCAGACGGATCTGATGTTCTTAACGCTCACGGAACCCTTGGCGAGAGATGGCAGCGCGGACGGTAGTTATGTTGTCAGCGTGTCGTTGGTGGATAGAGCGGGCAACGAGACAAAAGCGGATTACGCCGTGGCTTATGATACATTGGTGCCGCAAGTCACCGGTGTGACGTTAAACACAACGGAACCGACACCGCTCGTCGCCACGCAGCCGACGGTGATAACGGAGCTCGGTTTCAGTGCGCTTGACATTGCGTTTGAAGAAACAACCACCCGCGTGGATTTTGCCAACACGACGATAACGTTGACGGGCCCGGACGATGCAGCCATTCCGTTGACACTGATTCCGCAAGGGAAGGCGCAGGTGACAGCGGCGTTCGTTGCGCCGCAGGCACTCGGCGTGTATACGCTCAGCATTACCCCGCAGGACATTGCCGGGAATGTGGCGCGCGGCGCGGTGACTTACCGGTTCCGCCTTGATGTCAACGTGCCGAGTGTGAGTTCGGTTGTGATTGATGGTAAAGTCGGCGGCACCGTGTATGTCAACGGCGCAGCCACGGGCATCGTCGCCACGCTAGCTGACCTGAGTGGTGCAGGCATCGCCCTCGGTGAAGGCGGTTCTACCATCACCGTTGCAAATGCCACTGGCATACCTGTCCCCGGCACGACAACCGATGATGGTGTTGACACCTTGACATGGGTGCCCGGCGTATTGCCCTTGGATGGCACGGCGGATGGCCGTTATACGGTGACGATAACGCCGCGCGATAAAGCGGGACGGCAAGGCAATGCAGTCTACCGCCAGTTTGTTTTTGATACCCAACCGCCGCGGGTGAACGAAGCGACACCCATAAACTTGAATCAACCGCGCACCTACCTCAATGCCAGTTTCGCGCAAAATCCGCAGGTGCAGTTCACCGTTGCAGATGTCGGTCCGGCGGCGTTAGACTTAGCGGCGCAGCGGGTTCACTTCCGCACGGCTGATGGAAACGAGGTGCCCGCGGCGATGAAGTATAACGAAACAGGCAATGAGACAGGCAATGAGACAGGCCAGGTGTTCCTCACGTTGACGGAACCGTTGCCGATAGATGGCAGTGCCGATGGCGATTATACCGTCATGCTCACACTAGTGGACAGAGCGGGCAACGAGACAAAAGCCGATTACGTTGTCGTTTACGACACCCAGGTCCCACAAGTCACCGATGTGACGTTAAACACGGCGGAGCCGACACCGCTCGTCGCCACACAGCCGACGGTGATAACGGAGCTCGGTTTCAGTCAACTTGACATTGCGTTTGAAGAAGCAACCACCCGCGTGGACTTTGCCAATACGACGGTGACATTGACATCCCCGGACGACGAGACGCTCTCTCTGACGCTCGTGCCTGAGGGTGAAGCGGCGTTAAGCGCGCAGTTCGTTGCGCCACAGGCACTGGGTATCTATACCTTGAGCATTACGCCACAGGATATCGCCGGCAATACTGCACGCGGCGCGGTGACTTATCGCTTCCGCTTGGATGTTGACTTGCCGAGAGTGAGTTCGGTTATGATTGATGGCAAAGCCGGTGGCATCGTGTATGTCAACGGCGAGGCGGCGAGCATCGTCGCCACGTTGGCAGACCCGAGTGGTGCAGGCGTTGCCCTCGGTGAAGGCGGTTCTACCATCACCGTTGCAAACGCCACTGGCACGCCTGTCCCCGGCACGACAACCGATGATGGTGTTGACACCTTGACATGGGCTCCGGGGGCATTGCCGCTGGATGGCACCGCTGACGGCCGTTATACGGTGACGATAACGCCGCGCGATAAAGCGGGCCGGCAAGGCAATGCAGTCTATCGCCAGTTTGTTTTTGATACCCAACCGCCGGAGATAACGGCTGCATCCCCGATAGACTTGAGTCAACCTGTCACCTATCTGTCCGAATTTTCCCAGATAAGTGTCACCGTTGCAGATGTTGGGCCCGCCGAATTCTGGGTAGAAGAGCAGGTAATGACGCTCCTTGATACCGCGGGGAATGCGGTGGCAGCGAACCTGACGCATAACGAAGAAGACCGGATTTTCCTCACGTTGCCGCAACCGCTCGCGAAAGATGGCAGCGAAGATGGGGAATATACGGTGCAGGTAACCCTCGTTGACAAATCGGGGAATAAGTATGCGGCAGAACACAGCATCGTCTATGACACGCAGGCACCGCAACTCGTCAGCACTGTGCCAGCCGATGGCGACATTCTCACCGATGACGTATCACAAGTGCAGGCGACTTTGGAAGACGCAGGCGGCAGTGGGATAGACTTCGCTGCAACGACGTTCACGTTGGTTGCACCCGATGGGACATCTATCACGGGTGCCCTCAGCAACGATGGCGAATCGGAGTTAACGCTGGATCTTAATCCGTTGGTGGAAGATGGACGTTATCGCATCCGTGTTGAAGCGCGAGATAGAGCCGGCAACGGCGATGAATTGCGGTTTGAGCGCAGTTTCCTACTCTCGCGCACGTTACCGAGCGTCGTCTCCACAGAACCAGTCACCGCACCGGCGGAAGATGCCTTCACTAACGAGAGAATTTCACAGATAGAAGTGACATTGGAATCGGCCGATGCCACGACAGAGGCAAAACATCTCTCCACACTTCGGTTGCTCGGCCCTGGCGCGAGCGTCATTCCTGGGCAGCAACAGCGAGAGGCTTCCCGGCTTACCTATACGCTAGCACGCCCGCTCGCACAAGATGGCTCGGAAGATGGCATCTATACCATTGAGTTTACGCCGATTAGTCCCTCCGGACGAAGTGGTGATGTCCAACGCTTGACGTTCACCTACGACACGGAAGCACCGGAATTGGAGAGTGAGGACATTCAACTCGTCGTCGCCGAATCGGGAGTTAACAACTCCCTCACGGAGATTCGGGTGAAACTCACCGATAACCAATCCGGCATCGATTGGGAGAACTTGGACGATGACTGGCTCTCGCTTGAACGCATCTCACCGAACGCCTTGAACAGTGAGAAGACGATTTCGGGTAAGGTGGAGGATGCCTCGCAGGATACACTCCGCTTCCGGTTGGCATCGCCGCTCGCAGACGACGGTTCAAACGATGGGCAGTATCGCATCACCGTCGCACCGAAGGACCGGGCGGGGAACGGCAGTGAACCTTATGAAAAGGTGTTTACCTACGATACCGCACCGCCGGTTATTGATGACAGCACGTTGCTCATCAACGACGCGCCGCTGCTGGTAGATGCAAACGCGCTGGACTACCCGACAGCGATTTCAACGACAGGCGGTGTCGTCATCCAAGCAAATATGTTTGACAACGGCTTGGGTGTCAACCTCGCGCAATCGCGCATCGTTGTAAGGGCCCCTGACGGCGCGCAACTCACCGGCACGACGCAGCAAAACGGAGTGGATACGCTAGTGTTCAAATCGGCAGGTTTGAACACGCGCGGGCTTTATCAGGTAACGGTGACGAGCGTTGGCAACGACTCCGAATTCCTCGGCTTCGCGCCACAGGATTCGATCACGACGGAATTCCTCTATGAAACGACAGTGCCAACTGCCACTATCACAAGCGATGGAGGCGAGAAGGAGTTGACAGACGAGGCGTTGCCGCTGGAAGGCACGGCGACAGACCCGAGCGGCACGCAACGCATCGGAGACCGGGAGCAACCAGTCCCAGCATCCGGTGTCTGGCTTGTCGAAGTTGTCGGCACGGGACCTGATGGACAACCCATTGAACCGGTGCCAGCGGTAGACGATAGCAACGCCGAAGAAGAACCGTGGAGCCGCTGGTCCTTAGATTTCCTCCCCTCGCGTTCTGGCGAGTATGACTTGGATGTCCGTGTCACTGACAACGCCGGCAACTACGATGTTTACGACATCGGCAAGTATACGATGTCTGTCTCGCTGACGTTCCGCGGTTCAACGTTCGGATGGCCGAACCCGCTGCGCATCTCCAAAGGCGATGTAGCGTTCTTCTCGTTTGACGTGAACGTGCCGATGGGCGACACGGTGGAATTGACGCTGAGCATCTACGACTGGAGTGGCGATATGGTGCTTTCGCGCACCTATCCGGATGTCGTATCGGGGGTTCGGAATGACCAGCTCCTAAAATGGGATCTGAGAAATCAGGCGGGCAATCAGGTTGCGCGCGGCATCTACGTTTTCCGTTTAGAGGCAGTCAATGCTACTGGCAACCGTGCGAATGTTGTTGGGAAAGTGCTTGTTGTTGATTAGAAATTAACGCATCACGAACCCGGTAGGTGTTGTCAAGCGAAAATAGCATACGAGGTAACTCATGAGCAATGAAGAACTTCAGCAATGGATTGCCGCAGAACTGGCTCGGTTGGACGAACGTTCCGAGACACGCCATGTCAAGCTGCGCGATGAGATGAACACACGGTTTGACAAAAACGATAACCGGATTGATGGCCTGGATGAGCGCGTGCGCGGGCTGGAATTGGCTGTTGAGCGCGTCAAGACTATCCTTGAAACCCGCAAGGAGCAAGCGGCTGGCTTATGGGACCGCTGGAAGTATTGGGTGACGACTGCTATCGCCGTAGCCGCCCTCCTGCTAGCATGGTTTAAGTCTTAAGTAAGGTGACAGGACTGAATTTTCAGATGTGTCTCCCGCCGGACTCACTTATAGAAACAAACGCACCACGAACCCGGTAGGCGCGGTTTCCAATCGCGCTCTCCTGAGGAGAAAAACCTTGCAAAATTTGTGCATACGAACAATTCAACTAATACTCATCGCAGCCCTATCAATTTGCGCACTATGCCTTCTTAACCCAAGCGCGCTGGCGGTGAATATCCATGACAATGCCGGCACCGCCGGTGCCGCCTTCCTGAAAATTGAGGGAGGAAGCCGCCCCGCAGGCATGGGCGGCGCGTTTGCAGGCATCGCAAACGATATTAACACCATCTTTTGGAACCCCGCCGGGCTCACCTCCGTTCACGACAGAGAGCTCACGGCGATGCAGCACTTCTCGTTTGCCGACATTAATAACCAGACCGTGGGTTACGCGCAGCGCACCGAACGGTTCACTTGGGGAGCCAGTTTCCTCGGCAGTTTCACCGAAATTGAACGGCGCATCGGTCCGACGAAAGAGCCGGATAGCACCGTGACAGTAGGCGGCTTCGCCACTGGGCTATCCCTCGCGTTCCCGTTAGGTTCGGCGATGTCTGTCGGCGGCACAGCGAAGTTAATCTCGCAGCAACTTGACATCCAAGATGCCTACGGTGTCGCGGCGGATGTCGGCATCCTCCTGCATCTCGTTGACAACCATTTCGGAATCGGGGTTGCGGTGCAAAATGCGGGGGTGTTAGATGGCGGCGAGAACCTCCCGATAGCCATCCGTGCAGGCATGGCATACCGGACGTGGAAGGAATCTGTCGGAGATAACCCAGGTCTTGATGCTCTGCCGCGCGAAGTCTGGGCACTCGGTGCGGATGTGCATATCCCGTTGATTGATGCCTCGCCGAGTTTCCACATCGGCGCGGAACGGTGGTTTTACGATGTCGTGGCGGCGCGGCTTGGTTACCGCATCGGCTTGAACGACAATCCGGCGAACGGGTTGGCACTCGGCATCGGCGTGCGGCGCAGCGGCGATGATGCCTTAGCGAACATCGACTTCCAATTTGATTACGCCTTTGTCCCTGATGCTTATGTAGGCAATGCGCATCGGGTTTCTGTCATTACGCGGTTTTAGTTCATCCGAGGGTGTTTTATAACTCGTTGTTGTCAAAATGGTCTCATGAGACCCCGAACGATTCCGTTTCCCCGGTAGGAGAGACCTCCCGGTCTCGATGCAATAGGGCGGCGCGCCTACCGGGACAGCGGCGGCAGAAGGTCCCCTTCATCGTAGGGCGAGGGCCTGTCCCTCGCCATCGTCCGCGCACTCCAACGATCTCGGGGGACAGGCCCCCGCGCTACGGCAAAAAAACGTCTCTTGTTCTCTTCAGGTCCGTAGGACCTGAATGTCTATAGCACGTGAGGCTGCGAAGAACGCTAAGGGCCTTTAGGTCCTTAATAGCCTTTGAGATGCCGCGTGTTTTTTATTAAGGTCCTAACGGACCTTGCCGTGGGACCGGCACGTGTTTCTATAGACATGTAGGTCCTAAAGGACCTAAAACGCCACCGCTTGACGATGGTGCTCGCGTGGGCCTGTCCCCCGCGCTACGGGGAAATCGAGACAGTGAGGTCTTTCCTATAGGGAAGCATCGAGACAGGGAGGTCTCTCCTACCCAGAGGGATTGAGCTCGGAAGGGGCCGCCCACCGGCAAGTCCCCATTTTTCACAGCAGCACGGGGCCTGTCACCGCGACGTTGAACGAATTATGAAACCCCCTCAGTTAACCGAGATCCCGCAATTGTAAGGGCGGATTTCTATATCTGCCCATAGATTTTAGCAAGCGGGTATCAGACATTTGCTATCCGCCAACAAAGATTGTGAGCGCATGCTCCCTCTTGGATAAGGAGAGATATATGCCAAATGTTAGCGAGATTACGCAGACGCTAAGGGATATCATAGAATCTGAGTCCGAGCTTAACGATGTTTGGACGCAAGGTGATATTTCAAACGTCAAACGTCCTCCAGGTAGTAATTGCTATTTTACACTGAAAGAGGATGGTGCCAAAATTGAATGTGTCGTTTTTCCTTGGGCTTCTTCCTACCATGATTGGATATCATCCCCGGATTTACGGCTGGATGGGACAAGTTGGCTTGTGAAGGGGTCGGTTGAACTTTATTCAAAGGAAAGCGGATATAGGTTCGTCGTTACGGATATACAACCGCTAGATGACGCGACGGTTCAACCTGAATTCCCATGACGGTGGAACGCCTGATGACCTTATTGAATTTGCACTCCCTAAATGGGTTGCAACTAGTCTGTCCTTTTCTGCTACGGAAGGCGGTAGGGTACGTGCCAATGGACGATTTGGTATTTTTGCCCAGAGAAGCGTCTATCAAATCAAGATTTACGCTCCTGCCAACATAAGCGCAGATGAGGCGAATGGTACCGTTACTGTTCAAGAACAGCCTTCGCCACAGTGCCGCGAGTGTGGTGAACCTCGCCATCCGCAATATGAGTTGTGCGATATGTGTCATTATGCGCTTTTAGAACATGAGGGCATCGTAGTGGGGACAGTCCTTCGCTATCTCAAAACCGCCGGATTGGAAGGGTTCTCTACGTCGCGGGAATATAGAATCCAGATGGGTTCTAACAACCGCCGAGCCGACGTTGTGCTTTGTAGAGAAGGGAATTCTACCCCCAATGTCATTGCAGAGTGTAAACACATTGGATACGCAGACAGCGGAGAGGCAAGATCTCAGTTGCAGTCTTACCTAACCGCCACAGGTGCACCCTTCGGTATCCTTGCCGCTGATACCGACCCATATAAATGGGAATTTCTCAAAAACCGTCAAGGGGACAACGACTCGGATGAGATTGAACGTTCCCAGTTTGAGAAAGAGGTCGGTTTTCGTTCGCCAGTTCCATCATCGGTGCTGCCACGGATGGAACTTATCCGCGGCGACATAACCGAAGCGAAGGTTGATGCCATCGTGAACGCTGCAAACTCTCAGCTTAGCGAGGGGGACGGTGTAGATGGCGCAATTCGGCGTGTTGGTGGTGAAGCAATAGAACAAGCACTCGCGGAGATTCGCAATGCCGGCAGAATTCTTCCAGATGGGGACGCTGTTATTACACCCGGCGGCAACTTGCCTGCAAAGCATGTCATTCATGCGGTAGGGCCCATTTGGAAAGGTGGCAATAGAAGTGAAGCCGAATTGCTCGCTGATTGCTATCGAAATAGCCTTCAGGTTGCCGTGGAGAAGGATCTCCAAACGGTCGCGTTTCCAGCGATTAGCACTGGCAACCATGGATATCCACCCGAGCAAGCGGCACCCATTGCACTGAAAGCCGTCAAGGAATTTGTTGAACAGAACGGCGCACCAAAACTCGTTCAGTTCTTCTTGTTTGATGAGGCAATCTATTCCTGTTACGTCAACGCGTTAGCAGAACTTGGATTGGGGATATCTTGTCCGATAAGATGAGGTATTGGAGAAGGACGAAGGGCGGCTATAGGAATCCGCCCTTGCATCGAGACCGGGAGGGCTCTCCTACCGAGAGGGCATCGAGACCGGGAGGTCTCTCCTACTGGGTTTTCTGAAGAAGGACGAAGGGCGGATATAGGAATCCGCCCTTACAATCCAAGGCATCGCGCCTACTAACTCATTTCCAGCATCCGCTCAATCGGCGCGCGGGCATTGTCGATGACAGCTGCATCCAGCGTCACTTCAAATTCCCCGAGGTCTGCCCCCTCATCGATAGCCTCAAGGATGTTGGCGATTTTGCCGAGACTGACTTTCGCCATGTGCGTGCATCGGACAGAGCAAGCCGTCCAGAATTGGACAGCCGGGAACTCCTGCGCGAGGTTTGAGGTGAGCTCACACTCCGATGCGACGAAGGCACGCTCAAGTCCATCTCCCGCGACGCGTTCGGCGATGTCCTTCATAATCTGACTGGTGCTGCCGTAAAAATCGGCTTCCTGCAGGACATCCGGGCGGCATTCCCAGTGCGCATACAATTTGCGATGTGGATGCCTTTTCGGAATCTCAAACGACTCGCGGATTCCAACCAGGTCTGCCAGAGTGAACCGTTCGTGCACCTCGCAGACTGCGCCGCGCGCCGTGTTATCCTTGCCGGGGTAGACTACCTGCTTTTCACCCTTGAGTTCTTCCTCAAGATTTTGCGCGAAGAAGATATCCGGGACAAAAATGACGGTATCCCCCGGTAGCGACTTGGCGATATGCGCCGCATTGGCAGACGTGCAGCAGATGTCCGATTCTGCCTTCGCGTCGGCATAGCTGTTGACGTAAATCATCACCGGTGCGCCGGGGTAAAGTGCTTTCAACGCCTTGACATCGTCTGCGCCGAAGTTATCGGCAAGCGAACAGCCCGCGGTCTTGTCCGCGACTAGCACGGTTTTGTCGGGGCTCAGAATCTTGGCAGTTTCCGCCATGAACGGCACACCGTTAAAGATGAGGTATTGTGCCTCTGTCTTTGCGGCATACATGCTGAGCCCGAGTGAATCGCCCTGTTCGGTTTTTTCGGATAACCCAAAAACGAGGGGCTCCATATAGTTGTGCCCGAGCATGACAACGTCGTGCTTCTGCTTGAGGGTGCGTATCCTATGAATAGTCTTGGCGTGTGCCTCTATGTCAAGGAACGTTAAACTCGGGTGATGCCGGTTATACAGTTCCTGTTTCACGTCCTCAAGCGTCAATGCTGTCGTGCCGTTCGTGGCAGCTTCCGTGTGGCGAGTTCCTTCCGTGGAATTCATGCCAATCACGCTCCAATTTTTTTGTATTGTCGCCAAGCTTAACTTTTGCTGCACAGTTGCAGCGAAACCACCGCTAGGCAATACAAAAGTAGTATTCAGGATAGAATACACGAAAAGCACCTTTTTTGTCAAGGTTAAACACAAAAAAGTCATATTTTTGCGACATTTCAGTCTTTTTTTGTTGCTGGAAAAAACGGTGCCTATTTGCGAGAGAGGCTAAACAATGAAATCTTGTCTGCTTCACCCACACAAAAATCCGAAAAAACTGGTTTGTCTCTTCCTCATCGCCTTCCTCTTTTGGGGAGGAATGCCACGGGCAGAAGCATTCCTTTCCGCGAAAAATAGAGGGAAACTCACCCTCGCCGGGATTCTCGGTGGGCTCGCGTATCTGACGCACACGCTTGTCACGCGCGATAAACAAGCGGCTGAAGATTTGCATCGCCGCCTCGGCACGCCGGTGCGCGTCGTTGAATTTGAACGGGGGTTTGACCGGTGGCGGATTGAATTTTATCGCACCCGGTTCTATCGATTTCGGAATGGATGGATATGGGAGGCAGACGTGGCGAGGGACAGGCCCTCGCCCTACGAAATGAGGCATCATCGCAGCGTGGCGAGGGACAGGCCCTCGCCCTACGATTTCGGTGGGTATTACCGATACGCCTTTTTGAGAGAGCCCCACGTCGTCGCCGCTTTGCCTTTTGCATCCACGGCGAGGCCCTCAATCTGGATTTTCCGGTCCTTGTCGGTAGGCAGGCGGACGTTTGCGGCATCCTCGGCTGTCGCTTTGACGTTTGACGTGACGAACAGCGCGTCTAGCATCGTCGCATCTTCTCGGACAGCAATGCGGAGGGTGGTTTCGCCGGCTTTCGCGAATTTCCACTCCCGCTCGAAGGTGCCGCCATCAAGCCAGTGATTGATTCTGTCCCAATGCCATGCGCCGCCTTGTGCGACACCCCAGCGGAACTCGGTATTCTGCGTCTGTTGCGCGTCTTCGTCCGGGTCGGCGGGTTGCCATGTTACCCAAAAGGAATCGCTATTGCCATCCCACGCGGTAACATGTCCCCAAAGTGCGTACTTGCCGGGCTCGGGAATGTTGACGATAAATTCTGCATAACCGGTTCCCCCGCCGCCGGTGGCAGGTGCGCCTTCCATCCAGATGAATTTTCCATCGGACGCAGTCTTTTCTTCGTCAATAATCATCGGTTCTGCAATCTCGTCTGCCAGTTCAGCTTCCAGAGCGATTTCGATATCGGCACCGAAGCCGGTTGCAACACCGACGAACATCGGCAGGAGGAGTAGCAGAAAAAATATCCGGTATTGCATAAGAGTCTCCTATTTGTAAAGAGGCCGATAGGCGTGCGTGTGAACACACGCACGCCTACGGGAAGATACGGCAGTTACCGTGCCTGTTTCAGTTTTCCCCACGTCGTGGCGAGTTTATCTTGCGGTTCGACCGGCGTGAGGGAGTCTTCGGGGCCCGGGTCCCGCGGTCCTACTTCTGCTTCATCTTCGGAGAGGTTATCCGTGATGAAAATGACATCTAACTTCGTTGCATCTTCGCGGACAGCGATGCGGAGAGTGGTTTCGCCGCCGGGTTGTTCCCATTCCCGTTCAAACGTTCCGCCGTCTAACCAGTGATTAATCCTGTCCCATTGCCACTCTGCGCTTTGTGCGACACCCCAGCGGAACTCGGTATTTTGGGTTTCCTGCGCGTTTTCGTCCGGATCAGCGGGTTGCCACGTTACCCAGAACGAATCGCTATTGCCATCTTCGGCGATGACTTTTCCCCAAAGCGCGTAAGTGCCAGCCGGGACGTTGAGTTTGTATTCCACCCAGCCTTCACCACCGCCGCCGGTTGCAGGCGGGCCTTCCATCCACACATATTGTCCGCCGGAGGCATCTGCATCGTCAGCAACTATCATCGGTGCTTCGACGGCATCCGCCATTTCCGCTTCAATTGCCCAATCAAAACCGTAGCTAAGCCCGCTAGTGAGCAGGATACCGGTGATGAAGAGCATCCCAAATATGAACGTTCTATACTGCATCAAAATATCTCCTTTGTGTTATCTATTGCGGGGCTCTAATCTTGCCCCACTGCCGAATTTGGAGAGGTGGTCCAAGCTGTTGACTGCTGTTTCCACCTGCACTGTTGATTCGCAGTGCCTCCGAATTGTTAGGTTTCCATTTCGGTTGCGCCGCCCATGCAGCGTTGTCAATGAGTTCCCGGCGTTCGCTGCCATCCGCCTTCATGAGATGGACAACCCATCTGCCGTCCTTTTCAAACTGAAACGCAAGGTAGTTCCCCTCGGCAGACCAGGCAGGAACGGCTTCGTCTGTCGGCGTGTCAGTGAGGGGTGTCTTGTCGCGCCCATCGGTGTCCATCGTCCAAAGATCGAAGTCAATACCCCGCATGGAGGCATACACGATGTGTTCACCGTCGGGTGCCCACGCCGGATAGACATCCATTAACGGCTGATGTGTCAACCGCTGTTCCATTCGGTTGTTGACATCTATCACGTAAATATCCCAATTGAGTCCCCGTTTTGAATGGAAAACGAGTCGGTTTCCATCGGGGGACCAGGTTGGCACCTCGTCTTTGAACGGGTTTTCGGTGAGGCTGACGACTTCGCCGCTTTTGAGATGCAGCAGGTAGATGTCAAAATGCCCCTTCCGATTGGACGTGAAGGCGAGGTGTTCGCCATCGGGTGCCCAAGCGGGTGCCTTATCGGTTGCAGGGTGATGCGTCACACGTCTCTGATTTGTGCCATCGGCGTGCATCACGTAGAGTTCGTGGTTGGCATCGCGCCGTGAGAAAAAGGCGAGCTGCGTGCCATCAGGTGCCCAACTCGGATAGTAATCCGCATCCGGATGATTCGTGAGATTGACAGGGGGCGCGCCCATTGAGTCTGTCAGGTATATGTCCCAATCGCCGTTCACATCCGACGCGAACGCGAGGGGAACAGGCGGTATCGGTTGTCCTGAAGTGTTATCGATAGCAAACACGAGACTCAACAAGCATATTAGCAAAATTCGCATTTTTTGTCAATCAATATGCAGCCTTGATGCCTGCCCAGGTCGTGCTCAATTTCGCCCCCGGGTCTACGGCAAACAGCACGCCTCGGTTCATGTCGGCGTTAATTTCAGCCTCTGTCAAGGCGCGCGTATAGAAGGCGAACTCATCAATAAAGCCGTTGAG
This sequence comes from Candidatus Poribacteria bacterium, assembly GCA_965242965.1. Lineage (GTDB taxonomy): Bacteria > Poribacteria > WGA-4E > WGA-4E > WGA-3G > AGPOR5. Next base: position 2,994,840 of record OZ251518.1, read on the forward strand.
ATGCTGGATGTCCGCTTCGTTGTCCTTGCCGAGGACGATAGCACCCGCCGGCGAAGGGAAGATAACGAATTTTCCACTCCACGCATCCTCACTCACGACTTTGCCGTTGAAATAGGACTTCTGGACTTTGCCATCATAGGTGCCGGCGATATGCACCCACTTTTTGGTGGGCAATTCGGGAATCGGTGTCCGATGTTCGGTGCCTTTCGTGTCGTATATGTAAAACACCATATCGGCACTACCTTCGATGAAAGTCTCTGCGGGCCAAGCACCAGCGGCGTTTAACGACTCCCAAATCTGCTGTGTATCGCCGGTTATCGCGCTGAGCATTACCCAATGTTCCACAGTCATCGCCGTTAATTCACCATCGGTGAGCCCGGGGATTTCCGGTGGGCTTTTGACAGCACTGCTCGCGCCATCGAATTCCATCGCCCCGCCGAACTTACCGTCTTTGCTCCAATCCGCTGCAGAGATTTCGGCATCGAACCCGTTCCCGCTGTCGTCTGCCACCTCTTTTTCATCTTTGTCAAAGGAGTAGTAGAGAACCAGGTCTGCGTCATTGCGAATCGCATCGCTGTGCCTCCCCATCGCGAGCATCGCGACGATGATAAGCCAAAATAACAGTCTTTTCATGAGAATCTCTCCTTTTTTCTTGCAAACTTCGCGTTAAAATGATATAACATTATAGCAGCGGATGAAAAAATATGCAATAACCGAAACGAACTCTTCTCAGCGAGGTATCTCATCATGACGTATAGGAATTGGACCTTAGGAACAGTGCGGAAAGAGTTTGAGCTTGCAACAGTTCAGGCGCGAGGCATCTTTGCTGAAACCGAGCCGGTGGCACCGAGCGCAGACCTCGCCAAAGCACTGGCAAAAAAGACACCGTTAGCCTTCGCTATCGGGACGGAGAAGGCGAAATCCGAACTAATTGTCGCCGATGTGCTCGTTGAACTCCGCGAACACTTCAAGCAGCGCATAAGTCTCTTTTCGGGGATTGACTTCAACGTAGATATGGACAACGGCTTGGCCGGTGTCTGCGATTTTTTGATAAGCCTGTCGCCAGCTCAGTTTTCTATGGAGGCACCTGTCATCGTCCTTGTAGAGGCGAAAAGAGATAATTTGACAGAAGGGCTCGGACAGTGCGCTGCGGAGATGGTGGCGGCGCAACGCTTCAACGCCGAAGAAGGGAATGACATTCCTCGCGTTTATGGCGGTATCACATCAGGCCTAAATTGGCTCTTCCTGAAATTGGAGGGGCAGCAACTTCACATTGACATGAACGCCTACCAACTCTCGCAGTGCGACAAAGTTCTAGGTATCCTCGCCAGCATGGTAGAACAAACGGCGTGAGATGTGTCACAATCCTAACGGACGGCGCGCCTGTCATCCCAACAAAGACCGGGCCCGACATCGTTGCGCAAACTCTTCTCACGGAGGAACTCATCATGGCGTATAGCAATTGGACTTTGGATACGGTGCGAGAAGCATTTCACCTTGAAGAAATTGATGTCGCAGGACTTTTCGCTGACTGTGAGCCTGTGAACCCGAGTGAACTTCTTGTGATGACGTTGGAGCGGAATGTGCCGTTAGCTACCACTATCGGTTCAGAGAAGGCGAAATCCGAACTGATTATTGTGAATGTGCTGATTGAACTTCGAGAGCACTTTGAGCAGCGCATAAGTCTCTTTTCGGGGATTGACTTCAACGTAGATATGGACAACGGCTTGGCCGGTGTCTGCGATTTTTTAATCAGCCTGTCGCCGCGGCAATTTTCTTTGGAGGCTCCTATCATCGTCCTTGTTGAAGCAAAAAACGATAACCTTGAAGCCGGGCTTGGGCAATGTGTCACAGAAATGGTAGCCGCGCAACGCTTTAATGCCCAAAACGGAAATGAGATTCCTTGCGTTTATGGGGCCACCACGACAGGCGTGACGTGGCGATTCCTCAAATTGGAGGGAGAGAAACTCTACATGGATATGGGAGTCTACACACTTGACAGGTGTGACAAACTCCTCGGCATTCTCGTCAGTATGGTAGAACAAACGGCGTGAGATGTGTCACAATCCTAACGGACGGCGCGCCTGTCATCCCAACAAAGACCGGGCCCGACATCGTTGCGCGAACTCTTCACACGGAGGAACTCATCATGGCGTATAGCAATTGGACTTTGGATACGGTGCGGGAAGCATTTCACCTTGAAGAACTTGATTTTCAAGGCATCTTTGCCGACATTGAACCAGTTGAACCGAGCGCAGAACTTACCAAGGCGTTAGCGAAAAAAGCACCGTTAGCTGTCGCTATCGGAACAGAGAAGGCGAAATCCGAACTGATTGTCGCCGATGTGCTCGTTGAACTCCGCGAACACTTCAACCGGCGTATCAGTCTCTTTTCAGGGATTGACTTTACCGTTGAGCCCGCAAACGATTTGAACGGCGTATGCGATTTTTTGATCAGTTTGTCCCCACGGCAATTCTCTTTGGAAGCTCCAGTCATTGTCCTTGTAGAGGCGAAAGACGATAATCTGGAGATGGGGCTTGGGCAGTGTGTTGCGGAGATGGTGGCGGCGCAACGCTTCAACGCGGAAAAAGGGAATGACATTCCTCGCGTTTATGGAGCCACGACGACAGGGATACTCTGGCTTTTCCTGAAATTGGAGGGGCAGCAACTCCACATTGACATGAACGCCTATCAAATTTCGCAGTGCGACAAAGTTCTGGGTATCCTCGCCAGCATGGTAGAACAAACGGCGTGAGGTATCTTTGAGAGGACTCACGATGACAATTTTCTCAAAACCGACATGGCTCCTAGGCGCGCTCATTATCGCCTATCTGCTACCGATCTGGCTCTTCCCCTATTTCCCAACCCAGGACGGCGTGAGCCACGTCTATAACTCGCAGATTTTAACCGAATACCGCAATCCCGACTACGAATTCCGCGCCTATTACGAGATTAATGGGTATCCGTTCCCGAACTGGCTATCGCATTTCGCGTTAGCGATGCTGATGTTTGTCTTCCCACCGCTCATCGCAGAAAAGGTGTTTCTGAGCCTCTACGTTATCTTTTTCCCGCTGGCGATGCGCTATTTTCTCAATGCCGTGCAGTCGGGACGGCACTCGCTGGTAATCCTCAGTTTCACCTTTATCTACAACTACCTCCTTTTGATGGGGTTCTATAACTTCGCCGTGAGTGTGCCGCTCTTCTTCCTTACCCTGGGGTATTGGTATCGACATCGGGACGCGCTGAATGTCAAACGCGCAGTGTTGCTGAACCTGCTCATCGTCATCACCTATTTTGCGCACCTCATTTCCTATGCGTTCAGTTTGTTCTCAATCGCGCTGTTATCCGTGCTTCATTTTTACCGCGTATCCGAACAGGGAGAACCCGCCTCTCGGTTTAGGCAAGCCTTGCGCCCGGTTCTCCGGACAGGGCTCTCTGTCTTACCCGCAGCACTGCTGTTGCTTGTCTACCTTCCAACATCAGATTTGTTGGCAGGCGAGCCCCCGGAATTCGGACTGAGCCGCGTTGGTGAATTGTTGGATAACCTCCTCGGATTGAAAGTGCTAATCGCCTTTAACGAAGCGCAGGGACTGATTGCTTACGCTGTCGTCGCCATTCTGATTTTTCTTGCCGTGTGGACATTTTGGAAAAATTGGGAAAATAGGAAAACCCCTCCTGTGAATGCCCGCAGTGCCTTCCTCATCCTATTCGGTGTGCTTTTCGGGTTGTATCTCATCTTGCCGAATTCCATTGGACCGGGGGGTTGGGTAAACGATAGACTCGCCATTCTCGCCACACTGACGCTATTCGCGTGGTTTCGTGAAAGTGATAAACCGCGGTGGCGACGCGTTTTTACCGGCATCGTGACACTTCTCGCCTTGGTAAACGTGCTTTATATTGGGGTGCTTTGCAAAAATCTCAACGCCGAATTGCGGGAATTCAACGCCTTTGTTGGGAAGGTAGAGAAAAACAGCGTTATCCTGCCGCTCCATTTTGAGCCGAGGGGCAGTTCCCTCAAAGTCGGCATCTTCGTCAATGCCGCGAACTACTACTGTCTTGACAACGGGGGCATTAACCTCGGCAACTACGAAGTGCAGTTTGACTATTTCCCAATTCGCTTCAACGCCGATTTTGAGACACCCATACCAGAGAAGGAGTGGGTGCAAATCGTCCATTGGCATCCCGAGGAAATTGATTTGTGCGGGTATGCCGACAACGTTGATTATCTCCTGTTGTGGGGCACCCCAGATGAACCTGTCGTCGCGGCCGCGATTGAGGCGTGTTATACCTTGATAGCCGCCGAAGGCAAGTTGAAATTATTCAGAGGAACCCGATGAAAAACATATCGTTCTACAAACGCCGCAAACTGAACAGCGTGTTACCCGCACGCCGTTTCTTACATATCGCTTTTTGCATAAGCATGCTCATTGTAGGTGCCCCCTTCTTGGCAGAGGCGCAATTCCAGAGTGAATTCGGGCAAAACCTCCTAGAAAAAAGGGAGGAAACTGCCGAGGCGGAGCGAGCAGAACTCACAATTGATTATCACTTCTCCAACACATTCAACAATCACATTGAACTCGGGCTAAGCGTCGATCCTTACACGAGCAGCCTCGCCGGACAAGAGAGTCCACAGTTGGAAGGGCTCATCCAGCGCGCCGGTGTTAACTTACGCGGCGAATTGCCCATAGCGAACAGTTTCCGAATCAACCTGCAATACGCGCCGCAAATCGAAAACTATACCGGTGCCCAAGGAAAACTGGACGAATTTGACGCTTTCAACGATGCCTTCTTGACAGAGTTCAGTTTCCTACCGGCGGAAGGGTTACCACCCATCGTCGCCTCGCATCAGTTTCAACGCTTGGCGCGGACATCGCCTGTTTACAACAACACCGAAAGGCAATTCGGACTTCGGTTCGGACGCGTGCTGGAATATCAGCTGCGCATCCACCGCTTTGACGATGAAAGTTCCCTCCGAGAAGACTTTCTGCTCATCGGTTCAACCATGCACAAAAGCACCGCCCGACTGCAATTCAGTTTGCCAAGACAGATGCTTGTCAAAACCGAATACGGACTGGAGTACGGAAGTTACCAAACTAACTTGAACAACCTCATTTTAGGCGTTACCGGACTTGCAGATGACGAACGCCGGCGCGATTGGCGGCATTACGGTTCGGCGAAGGTGCTACAAGTAGCAGCAGAACGCCTCGTTTTTCAGGAAGAATTCAACCTCTTTCTGAACCGTTCCAACGTCAATTTCTTCAATTTCGCCAGTGCCGAAGCCGCGCTAAGCGCGTTTTATCGGGTGGATACCGCGCGATGGTTTCGGCTGCGGTTCTCTCGGCTGTGGTTGCGATTTGAAGATAGACAGATTCGCGATGAAACTGGGCTGAGTCCAGAAAACGCGCCGAACCGCAGCGATACGCAATTCGGCGTGATGGCACAAGCGAATTGGCAATTCCGTTCCTATCTCACCTTGAATGCCGAGTATCAGTTCACACAAAACCGCACAAATGAGGAAGACTTGCTGCTGGATTTCCTCAACTATCAGCATCATGTCGTGAGTGTGACGTTTCGGGGGAATTATTGAAGACGCTATCGCTTTTTCTATGCGCGAGGGCCTGTCCCGCGTGGGCACCCGAATCGAGACAGGGAGGGCTCTCCTACCCAGGGCAGCGGAGAATTGAATGGTTCTGGAGCAAATCCTAATTTCACTTGCAATGTTTATGAAAATTATGATACAATAAATTAATTCTAACCGATGTTAGACACCGCGCGCAACGCGGAAAGGAACAGAACATGAATCCCACAACCAATTGGCTCACACATGTGCCTGAAGAGCAACACGCTCTTCTCGCGCAAGTTACACGTGAAGTCGCAGAAAACGCAGGGCTGCAACAGAACGAGGTTGAACGGCGGTTAAAAGTGCTTGCCGGTGACGATGCCGGCACGCAAGCCGCCTTCGCACAACTCGCCACACCGATGCTCGTGCAGGCACTCGATTCGCCCAGTGCAATTGCAGCCTTGAACCACTTCTCTCGGTTTGCAGAAGCAGCATTCAGTCAAGAGTGGCTCTATGAACTGTTAGTCAACACCCCCGAGCTCACGCGGCGCGTGCTGCAGAGTCTCGGTGCCTCCTCGTATCTGTCGGATATCCTCATCCGCAACCCCGAATTCTTCTTTGACATCCTGAATCCGAGCATCATGGAAGTCACTAAAACGCGGCAGTTCTATTACGATGAGCTCGGCGAACTGCTTGAAGAAGTGCCGGAACTTGATGGCAAGCTCAACGAGATGCGCCGCTATAAACGGCTAGAGAGCCTCCGCATCGGCGTACGCGACCTGCTTGAAATCGCGAACCTTGAGACTGTCACGTTAGAGTTGAGCGGGCTTGCAGACTCGACGTTACAGCACTGTTATGAGCTCGGCCGTGATGTCGTATTGAAACCGAAATTCGGCACCCCGCTGAACGAAGATGGCGACGCGCCTGCCGAGTTCGTCGTCATCGGCATGGGGAAACTCGGCGGTTCTGAACTCAATTTTAGTTCCGACATCGATCTACTCTTCGTCTATTCAGACGACGGCTACACCGACACTGGCACGCCGAATTATCAGTATTACGCGCGGTTGTGCGAGTTTATCATCAAGGCGATGAGCGAGATAAAGTCTGAGGGATACGTCTTCCGCGTCGATATCCGCTTACGTCCCGAAAGCAGTGCCGGCGTGATTGCCCGTTCGATGGAAAGTTATGAGAGCTATTACGAAGGCTGGGGCGAACTTTGGGAACGGCAAGCGTTGATTAAGGCGCGCCCCGTTGCAGGCGATGTTGACACCCTCGGACACGAGTTCATCCAGATGATCCACCCGTTTGTCTATCAACGCTATTTAGATGGCGTGACGTTGAGCGAAATTAAGGCGGACATTCGGGGGACGAAGGCGCGCATCGAGGAACGCATCGTGAGTGAAAAGGGGGATTTGCAGAAGCACATCAAACTCGGGCCCGGTGCAATTCGGGATATTGAGTTTACCTGCCAGTGCCTCCAGATGATTCACGGTGGCAAGCGCAAGTCGCTCTGCTCGCAGAATACGTTGGAGACGCTCGCGGCGTTGGAAGAATGCGAGTTGCTGAGTCCGGACGATGTAGAAGCAATGGCAAGCGCGTATCGGTTTCTACGCACGGTAGAACACCGCATCCAAATTGAAGCAGACCAGCAGCGTTACTCCATTCCTGATAAAGAGGAAGAAGAACGCGAACTCGCTCGGCGCAGCGGCTATCGAAGCACGAAAGATGGTGATGAATTGGAGGCGTTTCGGCGGCAGCACCGTGCGCATACCGAACGCGTCCGAGCCATCTTTGAAGAGGTAACCGCAACCGCGCTGCAACATGAGGAGACCGGGGTGGATATCGGCGTGTTGCTTGCAGAAGACGAGACGCAGCAACTTGACGAACTCCTCCGTTCTTACGGCTTTGAGAATGTGAAGGAGGCGCAGCGGTTGCTGAAACGGCTCGCGAACGGCGGCGATGGTATCCAGTTTTCGCCGGGGGTGCGGCGTTCCTTCTTTACCCTCGCGCCAACGCTCCTGAACATCTTGCGTGACTCGCCGAATCCGGATGTCGCACTCCGGTACCTCTCCGCATTTGCGGATAAGGTCGGCGCGCGGAGCAGTTACTACACGATGTTCCTTGAGAAGCCCTCAACGCTTGAGGCGCTCACCGGTGTCTGCGGCACAAGTCTTTACCTCGCCGAGCTGCTCGTCGGGAGCCCGGAACTCTTCGACCTGCTCACGGTGCCTGATTTGGTAGAACGCGCCAAGACGCTGGAGGAAAAACAGGCGGAGGCACTCAAGGTTGTGGAAACCGCGCCATCCGACAAGATGCTGCCCCTCTTACGGCGGTATAAGAACGACGAAATCTGGCGCATCGCCTTGCGGAATATCCTCGGCAATGCCTCGCTACCGACCACAACGACAGAACTTTCTGACCTGGCTGAGGCGGTCACGCAGGCACTTTACCCGCAAGTGGAAGCGCAGATTCGCGAGGAGCACGGTATCCCCCTGGATGCCGATGGAAACCCAGTGACGTTCGCGGTTATCGGCCTCGGCAAGTTTGGCGGCAGGGAGCTCAACTTCAGTTCCGATTTGGACATCCTGTTTGTCTATTCGGAAGATGGCGAGACGACGAAAGGCACGCCGAACGTGAACTATTTCTCTGCACTCGGATTGGAGCTGGTAAAGCAGCTCGCGGGCGACCAGGGGATGAGTATCTATGAACTCGATCTTCGGCTTCGGCCGCACGGGAAAGGCGGCGCGATTGCAATGCCCTTGGCCGGGTATCAGCACTACTACGATACCACAGCGCTGATTTGGGAACGGCAGGCATTGACACGCGCCAGACCGGTTGCTGGCGACACGGAGGGTGTGGGCGCGCGGTTCTTGGAAATTGCACACGGGTTCGCATACGGACAACCGCTCACGCAGGAAGGCATCGCCGAAATTGTCCGCACGCGACAACGGAAGGAGGCACAAGCCACCCGGAAACCGACGACACGCCGCAGGCGCCGCAGACAAACGACGACTCCCGCACCCAATGTGAAGTCCGGTTATGGCGGCCTCGTGGACATTGAATTCGCCTTGCAGACGCTGCAACTCGTTCATGGAACCGATGAGCCTGCCATTCGGGAGCAAAACACGCTCCTTGCGGCTGACAGATTGCACGATATCGGCGTGCTAACAGCCGAACAGCGAGATCGCGTGACAGAAGCGTATCAATATCTCCGGCGCGTTGAGAACGCCCTACGGATTGTGCATGACCGGCCGTTGGATGCATTACCGACGAATCGTTCGGAATTGGAGCAGTTGGCGCGGCGGCTTGGGTACCCGCATACCGACGACAATCCGGCGGATGCAGCGTTTCTGAAGGATTACGGCCAGTGGACAGAAACGACGCGCGCGCTGTTTAATGAGCTCCTAGTGAGTAAGTAGCGCGATTGTTAGGAGGCGGAGCGGATAGAGACATCCGCTCCGCAGGAGGAACTGACTATGGAACATCGCCAAACCAAAACCTTTGAAACCCGCGGGCCCGTGAAACCCGAACGCAACTATGTTGTCGCACGCACGGAGGAACTCGCCGATTTCATCAACCGCGTGAAAGAGGGACGTTACGTCGTCATCTTCGCGCCGCGTCAAACGGGAAAGACGACGTTCTTCCGTCGCGCCTTAGAGCTGCTTGCAACGGAAGACTCGGACTATTTTCCGCTTGCGTTGAGTTTCCAAATCTATAGCAACGCCACACCGCCTGTTTTTTACGAGAACCTTTACAAGGACATCCGTTTGTCAATCGGCCGGGTTTTTCGGCGGTGGGAACGTGTGCCGCCGGACACTTTGACGCAGTTCTTGGACAACGCAACCTTCACAGACCACTTCTCGCTGAGACGGTTCTTTCATGGACTGCCGGACGCGCTTGAGGGGCGGCAGGTGGTGCTGGTGATTGACGAATTTGACGGCATTCCGCAAACTGTCTTGAGCGATTTTCTTTACACGCTTCGCGATATCTACCTCGAAGACGACACATCCATGCGGTGTCCTTACAGCGTCGGCATCGTCGGCGTTAAAAGCATTACGCAGCTGAATTATGATAGGAGTATCTCGCCGTTCAATATTCAGGATGAGTTCGCGCTGCCTAATTTCACACTCGCACAGGTGCAGGAACTCTTCGGGCAATATACCGACGAGGTGGGACAGGCGTTCGCACCGGAGACGATTGAAATGCTGCATCGGCAGACAGCGGGGCAGCCGTTTCTCGTCAACCGCCTCGCGCAAATTCTTACCGCTGAGCTGGATATCCCGAAAACGGAGACGATTACTGTCGCGCATTTTGCAAAGGCGCATGCCGCACTCCTGCGGGAACAAAACGTCAACTTCCATCATCTGACTACCAATGTCCGCCGGCATCCGCAGTTTGAACGCGTTCTGATGAGAATTGCGACTTCGGAGAAGAAGGTGCCATTCAACGCCGGCAGTGACGTGATGAACGAACTCGTTACCTACGGTGTTATCGCCGAAGATGCCGAGGGGAAGTGTCAGATTGTCAACCCGATTTATCAACGCCGCGTCTTACAAGCGTTCCAACCGGCGATTAACGGACTGGAGGAAGACTACTTCCCCGAAGACAGCGGTATCCAATTCTCGGATTACCTCACCGATGATGGGCACCTCGCCATGGAGCCGCTGCTGGATAACTTTCGCGACTTCATCGCGCGCATCGGATTCCGAATCCTCCAAGAACCAGACCTGCCCAGGGAATCAATTGGACAACACCTGCTGGCGACATATCTCGATGCATTCGTGCGGACGACGCGCGGGAACATGTATCTGGAACTGCCGACAGGGCGGGGCCGGATGGATCTGGTAGTGTTGCACCGCGAGCGGAAGTATGTCGTGGAATTCAAGATATGGGGGAGTGAACGTGAGTATCAGAGCGGCAAGAAGCAACTGGCTGCTTATCTCCAGTTAGAGGCGGCATCGGAAGGCTACTATGTCGTGTTCGACCATCGCGAGAATCCAGAGCCGCGCACGGAGACAGAGACGGTGGATGGTTCCCGTATTCGGAGTTATGTGATTCCGGTGGTGCAGGAGCGGCCGTCCGATCTGTCTGAGGAAGAGGCGGCATATCGCCGTTCGGTCTCGCAATTGGAAAATCAGCACCGTAAATTTTGATAATGTCAAGAGTCAAGACGCTCTGGGTGGGAAATGCTGATACACTCACAGGTTTCACAACGCAAAAAAAATCGCGCTTGCGAAATTGCGGGAAACCTGCTAAAATTCCTACTAAATCGTTTTGACTGGAGAGGATTCATGATTTTTGGACAAGGCACACATCAATACACGGTGCAAGAAAATTGGTGGACGCTACCGGAAGGATGGGAGTTTGGCTGGATCCCCGCTGTTGCCGTGGATTCGCAAGACAGGGTTTACGTTTACAGCCGCAGCGAACGGCCGATGATAGTTTTCGACCGGGACGGCAATTTCCTTGCCTCTTGGGGTGAGGATATCCTCAAGGACGCGCACGGCATTTTCATTGATGCCGAAGACCACGTCTACTGCGTTGAACGCGACACCCATGTCATGCGCAAGTTTACTACGGACGGAGAACTGCTGATGACACTCGGCATACCCGACAAACCGGGTGCCGAAGGCGAACCCTTTAACCAGCCAACCGATCTGGCTCTCGGCCCCGATGGCGAGATGTTTATCTGCGATGGATACGGCAATGCCCGCATTCACAAATACTCCCCTGATGGAGAACTGATCAAGTCTTGGGGACAACCGGGAAGTGGCCCTGGCGAATTTGACTTGCCTCACTGCGTCAAAGTCGATCCTCGCAATCGACTCATGGTAGCGGACCGGGAGAACAATCGCATCCAATTTTTCACGCTTGATGGCGACTACATTGAAGAATGGCGCGATTTCTTGCATCCCGACACTATCTATATTGATGCCGATGAGTTCATATACGTCGCCGAGTTAGATCAGCGCGTGACTATCCTGACGCTGGATGGGGAGATAGTCTCGCAATGGGGTAGCGAGCGCGGGAGCACCGTCCCCGGCGAATTCCTCGCCTGTCCGCACGGTATCTGGTGCGATTCGCGCGGCGACATCTACGTCGGCGAGGTGCAGGCGGATGCGCGGTTACAGAAGTTCATCCGGCAACGGTAGCTGAAGAAGCACGCTCACGGTAGGCGCGCTTTCACAGCGCGCCAAACGCATGGCGACAGACGAAAGTGCTGAGTTAGGACAACCTCAAAAACCGAGTCGTTGACAACGTCGACAACGTCAATGACGGATGACGCAGAAATATGTCATTGCAAAAACCACCCTCACCGAACGCCTCGCGCGATACAAAAGTTCTTCCCTTTTTTCAAAAGGTGAACCAACATTTTGAGCACGCGGCGCGTTTTACAACGCACCCGCGGGGGATGTTAGAGCAGATTAAGATTTGCAATAGCATCTGTCATGTGACGTTCCCGATTAAGCGTGACGATGGCACGATTGAGACGCTGCACGGCTGGCGCGCCGAACATAGCCATCATAAACTGCCGACGAAAGGCGGCATCCGCTACAGCACACTCGTGAATGAAGACGAGATCATGGCATTGGCGGCGTTGATGACTTACAAATGCGCGATTGTCGATGTCCCGTTTGGCGGCGCGAAAGGCGGAATTCAGTTAGACCGGGCTGCCTATTCCTCAAGCGAATTGGAACGCATCACGCGCCGCTATACCTACGAACTCATTCAGAAAAACTACATCGGCCCCGGCATAGACGTGCCGGCACCCGACTTCGGCACCAGCGAAACCGAAATGGCGTGGATTCTGGATACCTATCTGAGCATAGCCCCGGATAAACTTGATGCTATTGCCTGCGTGACCGGGAAACCGATTGAACTGAACGGGATTCGCGGGCGGCGGGAAGCCACCGGCAGAGGCGTTTTCTTCGGGCTGCGCGAGGCATGCACGGTTGCCGAAGATATGAAATCGCTCGGGCTGTCACCCGGACTGCCCGGCAAAACCGTTGTAATACAGGGATTCGGCAACGTTGGATACCATGCCGCCAAGTTCCTCAGCGAAAGCGACGCAGTTGTGACAGGTATCCTTGAGATAGATGGCGGACTCTATCACCCGAAGGGCCTTGATGTCGAAGCGGTTTCCGCTTGGTATGAGGAGAACGGCTCAATTCGCGATTATCCGGATGCCACGCTCATTGATAATCCACAGGACGGGTTGGAGTTGGAGTGCGATATCCTCGTGCCGGCGGCGGTGGAGAATCAGATTACGGCGGAGAACGCGCCGCGTCTCAAGGCGCGCATCCTCGCCGAAGCGGCAAACGGCCCAACAACCGCTGCCGCAGACGCACTCCTCAAACAGCGAAACATGCTGATTCTGCCGGATACCTACCTCAACGCCGGTGGTGTCACCGTCTCCTATTTTGAGTGGCTGCGTAACCTATCGCACGTGCGGTTTGGCAGACTTGGCAGGCGATTTGAAGAAAATCAGCATAAAAGCATGCTCAATGCCGTTGAAAAAGCGACAGGGTATCAGTTCTCAGCGGAAGAGATTGAACTGATCGGGCACGGAGCCGACGAAAATGACCTGGTGAATTCGGGACTTGAGGATACGATGATTAACGCGTATCATGAAATTCGTGAAACGCACAAGCAACGCTGTCCTGCCGAAGATCTTCGCACGGCTTCGTTTATTACCGCCATCGATAAAATTGCGGCGGCGTTTCGGCAATCGGGTGTTTTTCCCTAAATCGCAGTTACGTGAGGGTGTTTCATAATCGTCCGCGTAATCCAACGCTCGCGGGGGACAGGCCCCCGCGCTACGGTAAAAAAACGGCTTCCCTTCATCGTAGGGCGAGGGCCTGTCCCTCGCCGTGCCCGGATCCTATAAAAGACCGTAGTTCGGGAGCACCTGCTCCCGAACGGATCAAGAGTAGGTGCTCTTGACCTACAGAGGGGCCCGTCTAACCGTAGGGCGAGGGCCTGTCCCTCGCCATGCCACGATCGCGGGGGAAACCCGCTCGGATGCGCGGATGGCATCCGAGGGCCCCCGCGCTACGGTGAAAAAACGTCTCTTAGGTCCGTAGGACCTTAATGTCTATAGCACGCGCGCCTGCCAAGAAGAACCCTAAGGTCCTTTAGGTCCTTAATAGCCTTTGAAATGCGGCGTGTTTTTTATTAAGGACCTAAAGGACCTTGAAAAGGAGTCGACACGTTTTTCTATAGACATGTAAGTCCTAAAGGACCTAAGAGGCCCTCTTGCCGACAGGCATCGTGGGGGACAGGCCCCGCGCTACGTTGAAGCGAGACCGTAGTTCGGGAGCGCCTGCTCCCGAACGGGTCAGGATCAGGCGATCCTGACCTACAGAAGTAAGGCGGTCTGCCCGCCAAACGCATGGCGAGGGCCTGTCCCTCGCCCTACGTAATTTGAATTTAGTATAACAGACTAACAGGAGAAAAAAATGATTGCATTAAGCGTCAACGTCAACAAAATCGCCACATTGCGAAATTCGCGTGGCGGCACCATTCCAAATCTCATCAAAGCGGTAGATACCTGTATCGCCGCCGGGGCGCAAGGCATCACAGTGCATCCTCGTGAAGACCAGCGTCACATTACACCGGCAGATGTTAACGACATCGCTGCGCATTTGCATCAAAACGCCTCGCGCAAAACGAAAAACATAGAATATAACATTGAAGGTGACCCGAGGCCAGACCTGGTTGACATGGTGCTCCGCACTCGGCCGACGCAATGCACCCTTGTCCCTGTCGTCACCGGCGAGATTACGAGCCATACCGTTTGGGATATCCGCAAAGATGGCGACATGCTGAAACCTATCATCGCCTCGCTGCAGGATGCTGGCATCCGCGTCAGTCTGTTTAGCGGCACAGATTGCGAGCAGATTGCCATGACGCGCGATATTGGCGCGGACAGAATCGAACTCTACACCGCTCCTTACGCGATGGCGAAAACGGCAGCCGATATTGAACGTGAGTTGGGGCTGCTTGTCACGGCGGCGGAGAAAGCGTCCAGCCTTGGCATGGGAGTCAACGCTGGGCACGATCTGGATTTAGACAACCTGCCGCGGATGCAGAAGGTGCCGGGGCTATTAGAGGTATCCATCGGGCACCATTTAATGGCGGACGCACTCTATATCGGGATGGCGGCGGCGGTGAAGGCGTATCGCGCCGCATTAGGACAAAAAGTATGACAAAAACGTGTGCGGTGTTCGACCTGGATGGAACCATCATCCGCCGTTCTTCGGAGCAAGTTTTCCTGACAGCCCTCTTAGCGCGCGGCGAAATCCCGATTCCGAATCTGATGGCGTGGACAGCCAATTTCTTGAAGGTGCGTCAGTTGTCGGAAGCGAAGTCCAACAAGGTATATCTCCGCGGATTAGAAGAAACGCATCTCCGCGACATCGCGCGGTGCTGTTTTGTGGAATCGCTTCGGGCTAGCATTTCGCCGCGCATACCCGAATTAATGCGCTTCCACCGCGAACAAGGCAGGACAATGGTGCTGATGTCCGGTTCCTTGGAACTTCTCGTCAAACCATTTCATGAGCATTTCCAAACCGACATGATGGTAGCCCATAAATTGGAAGTAGTGGACGGCAGGTTGACAGGCAATCGGGTTGGGTTGCATCCTTACGCCGAAAACAAAGGGACACTCGCACTGCAGTTGGCGGCGGCGCACGGGTTTGACTTGGCAGGTTCTTACGCCTACGGCAATCATCACACCGATGTGCATAAATTGGCACTCTTCGGGCATCCTGTCGCCGTGAATCCAGACCGGCGGTTGCAGCGCATCGCCACCAAAAGAGGCTGGGAAATCCAACAGTTTCATGGCGAGTTCGGGCAACAGTAAGGACGGATGGTAGGAGAGACCTCCCGGTCTCGATTTCACCGTAGGGCGAGGGCCTGTCCCTCGCCATGCGGCGATCGCGGGGGACAGGCCCCCGCGCTACGGTATGCAAGGCCGCCTCCTTTCACCGTAGGGCCCCCGCGCTACGGGAACATCGAGCCCCGAGGTCTCTCCCACCGGGAAGCCATTGAGATATGAAACACCTTTCACGAATAACAAAACAATGCGGCTAGAAAAATATATCGCCACAGCAGGCATCGCCTCGCGGCGGGCAGCGAAGAAAGCCATCCATGAAGGACGCGTCACCGTCAACGGCGCGCCGGTTTTCGTGCCGGGACATCCCATTGACACGAACGCCGATTGCATTGTATATGATGGAAAACGCGTCACCTGCACAGCCGAACGCCTCTATGTGATTCTCCATAAACCAGCAGGCTATCTGACGACGCGTCGAGACGAGCGAGGCCGCCCGACTGTCATGGATTTAGTCCAAGACATCTCTGAAAATATCTATCCAGTCGGCCGTTTGGATTTAGAGACAGAGGGGCTGCTGCTGTTGACAAACGATGGCGATTTCGCCTATCGGTTGACGCATCCAAGTCACGAAATACCGAAAACCTATCTGGTGTGGGTTGATGGTGTTCCGAGTGAAAAGGCACTCCGACAGCTGCGTGAAGGCATCACGATTCCCAGTGGGAAAACTGCACCGGCAACGGTGTCGCGCTTAGGAGTTCGCGCCGATACTGATGGAATGGGTTCGCAGTTCAAGATGATTCTCCATGAAGGGAAGAAACGGCAGGTGCGCCTGATGTTTAAAGCAATAGGGCACCGCGTTGTCCGCTTAAAGCGAATTCAGGTGGGTGCATTAAGACTGGGCAATCTGCCGCCGGGGCAGCATCGATTGCTGTCCCCAGCGGAAGTTGCCGGTTTGGGACATGATGATAACGAAATGTGAGGGCGGCAATGAAAATCCACCCTCACAAACCGATAACTCGGTAGGCGCGGTTGCAAACCGCACCGACTAATGCCTGTGTTGGCTCAAATGCCGCACTTGTGCAAGCTGAGATTCCGCAGCCATCCGAATGTTGTCGTCGGTAGCGTGCTGCACCAGTTTCTCAAGCACCTCGATGGATGCGTCATACTTTTCTTGGATGGCATACACCATGCCGAGATAGAACTGAGCCGGCTCATACTCATCGCTTTCCCGGTAGGAGTCGATGACGGTGCAGAGATGCATGACAGCCTTGTCACGATACGCTTCCGCGTTTTCGTCTTCGGCCGGTGTCATGCCGTAGGCGGTGCCCAAAGCGGTGTGCAGTTTGGGCAGGAGTCCCGTCGTATTGTCCACGTCACCTTTAAGCGTTTTCGCGCTGAACGGAATCGCCTTTTCCAGCTGCTGCCTCTCCAGATAAGCAAGCGCGACTTCGCCGTTCAGTTTAGCATCGTCGGGCATCTCCTTCAGTTTCGCCAATTGTTCTTGGAACGCCGCTTCGACTTGCAAAGCATTTTCCATTACCGGCGCGAATCGTTCCGGCGGGAGGAATCCAATGCTTTCGCCGATGAAGCCGCCATCCTTGCTAAGGAACGTGATTGTCGGGATGCTTCTAATCCCCCACCGTCTCGCGGCATCCTGAGCCTCCATATCGTCCCTATCACTCAGATTGACTTTGACAGGCACGAACTTTCCAGCGATGGCGGCGATGTTTGCGTCAGTGAACGTTTCGGCATCCAGCCGAGCACACGCGCCTCACGTATCGGTGTAGAAGTCCAGCATGAGCGGTTTGTCGGCTTTCGCCGCGGCTTTCATCCCTTCTTCAATTGACTTCCCCCACTCGATTTCCGCGTCGGCGATGTGCGCAGGAATTGCGACTGCCATCAGCAAAACTATCGCGAGTGAGAGGCGAGACAAAACAGAGTTAAACATTTCTTTTCTCCTTTTGGGGTAGAACGAACCTAAGGTTCGCATTTCCCGTTCGTCTTTCGGGTTAGTTAATTCTCGGTTGATTCATAAATCTCTCAACGTCGCGGTGACATGCCCCGCGATGCAGTGAAAAAACGCCGTCCCTTCACGTAGGGCGAGGGCCTGTCCCTCGCCATGCTGCGATCGCGGGTGCGGCGTTCAATGCCCAGGGATTTCTTTTGAATCGGCCTGTCCCTCGCCATGCAGCGATCGCGGGGGACAGGCCCCCGCGCTACGGTAAAAAACGACACGTCACCGTAAGGCTTGGGCCCTCGGATGCCCTACGCGCATGCGAGCAGGTTCCCCTCGCCATCGTTCGATCGCCCCGCTGCACCGCTATCTGTAGGTCAGGATCGCCTGATCCTGACCTGTTTGTGATCAGGCGATCACAAACTACAGAGAGGAAACACACATCGTGACGATGGACAACGCGGGGGACAGGCCCCCGCGCTACGGGAACATCGAGACCAGGAGGTCTCTCCTACGGTATTGCATCGAAATATGAAACACCCTCACTTAATTCTCGATTGATTCCTCAAGCACCGACGCGCTGGTAGTTTTGCTTGACAGCGTTGTCCGACACTTGAGACAGGTTACGATTGTCTTGACCAGGGTTTTCTGTCTACCAACGTGGGACTGCTTCTGCTCAGTCAATACATACCGTTGGCAGCGCGGACACCACTGTTGTTTTGTTGCTAACACGGGACACACTCCTCGGATACCCAATTGCATATCAAACGGTATAGAGTATCGTCTTTAAACACACCTTACGCCGATAAAAGTTCCAATTTTCTTATTTTCCAGCCACCCCTCGGAAACCCTAACCGAACGCTTGGCGACAGTCCGAAAAAATCATTTGCCGATGCAAAACTGCGAGAAAATCCTATCCAAAATATCTTCCGTTGTCGTTTTTCCGACGATGTCGCCGAGGGCATCGAGGCTAATGTGTAAATCGACTGCAACCAACTCTGGCGGCATCGCGTTCGTCAAACTCTCTATTGCATCGTTCAGAGCCGCATTAGCACGCCGCAGCGCGTCTTGATGCCGCGCATTGGTGACAATCGGGGAGTCGCCCGTTACAAATGCGTCGCCGAGCAATTCCTCACGCATAGCAGTTTTCAACGCCTCTAACCCTTTGCCTTCCGGAATAGCAGTCTGCACAACCCGTTTGTTCAAGCAATGGGCCCACAAGGCATCGGGAGGCGTGACGATAGGCAAATCCGTTTTATTTAAGATTAAAAGTGCCTTATGCGAATTCGCCGTTTCCAAGAGTTCCACATCTGCTTCCGTTAACGCTTGCGAAGCATCGAACATCAGTAACAGGAATTCCGCTTTATCAATAACCGCCTTGCTTCGGAGCACGCCTTGCCGTTCGATGATGTCCGATGTCTCTCGGATGCCGGCGGTATCAATGAGGTGCATCGGAATACCGCCAAGATTAATTGTCTCCTCAATCGTATCGCGCGTGGTGCCGGGGATGTCAGTGACAATCGCGCGCTCACGCTGCACAAGAGCATTGAGCAGACTCGATTTGCCGACGTTCGGTTTGCCGAGAATGGCGACGGTGATGCCCTCCTTGATAAGTCGTCCTTCTTCGGCAGTGGAAAGCAGGCGTGTTAAGTCTGCCTGAATGGCGCGCGCCGTTTGATGTTGCACCTCCACCTTCATGAAATCCAATTCTTCCTCCGGGAAGTCAATCGAGGCTTCGATTTCTGCCAATAATCCTGCTATTGTGTCGCTGAGGTGATTAACGTTTTCCGAGAGTTTACCTTCTAGCGCGTTGAGCGCGATTTTCCTGCTGAGTTCTGTCTTTGAACCGATGAGTTCCGCGACAGCCTCTGCTTGCGCCAGATCGAGTCGGCCGTTGAGGAAAGCACGTTTCGTAAATTCTCCCGGTTCAGCGAGGCGTGCGCCCGCCTTCACGACGACTTCCAGCACGGCTGTGAGAGAGACAATCCCGCCGTGGCAATTGAATTCGACGATGTCCTCGGTGGTGTAAGTTTTCGGGGCGCGCATGATGCCGAGCAGAACTTCGTCAATCTGTTCAGACTGTTCAGAGTCCCTCGGTTGAGCCTCCCTTTTTTTACCCGTTTTTTTACCGGCGCGCCCTGACGTGTCAGCTGACGTATCCCCTGCAGGCAAAAGCCTGACAACGTGTCCGTATGTCAGCGTATGCGTTGGCAGTTCGGCGAGTGAAACGCCGCGCGGGGAGCGAAACACCTGACAGGCAATCTCAATGGCGCGCGCACCGCTGACTCGGACGATGCCGATGCCGCCTTCACCGCGCGGCGTTGCGATGGCTGCAATAGTATCGTCAAATCCCATAACGCAGTCCATAACCCATGAAAAAAACGTCTTCCTTTCACCGTAGCGCGAGGGCCTGTCCCTCGCGAGTGCTCGCGCTACGGAAAAAACGTCTCTTGTTCTCTTCAGGTCCTTTAGGTCCTGAATGTCTATAGCACGCGCGCCGCCGAAGAACGCTAAGGTCCTTTAGGTCCTTAATATGCTTTGCCATGCTGCGCGTTTTTTATTAAGGACCTAAAGGACCTTGACATGGGACCGGCACGTTTTTCTATAGACATGTAGGTCCTAAAGGACCTAAGAACGATGCATCCGAAAAAACGGCGTGCGTTCCCGTAGGGCGAGGGCCTGTCCCTCGCCATCGTTCATGCACGCGCACCCCAACGCTCGCGGGGGACAGGCCCCCGCGCTACGGATGGATAAAAGCCCTAGGGGATGCATCGAGACCGGGAGGTCTCTCCTACCCAGAGGCATCGAAATATGAAACACCCTCACTAAGGTTCCTCTGTTGTAACGACAACGCGGCGCGTATCGCCTTCCCCTTGGCTGTAAGTATGCACGACGGTGTCGGTTTTCAAGGTAATATGAATGATGCGCCGGTCGCGGGGGGACATCGGTGCGAGGACGACTTCGCGCCCGGTATGCCGTACCTTCGCCGCCACCTGATGCGCGAGCTCCACGAGGGACTGTTCCCGGCGCACACGGTAACCCGCCGCGTCAATAAAAACGCGGTTTTTGACATCCGGTGCTTTGTTGAGGATGCAGTTGAGCAAGCGTTCAATGGCATCCAGCGTCTGTCCATGTCTCCCGATGAGCAGAGCCGGCACATCGGTGTGCATGTTGAGGTGCATGTTCCCATCAATCTCTTCCGGTTCAATATCCGCATCGATGCCCATCCGGTTCAGCAGCCCCCTCAGAATAGCATCAGGAGCGGAGGCGACATCTTCGCGGCGTGTAAGACGGACTCTCGCCGGCTTGGAGCCAAATTTCAGGATGCCCTTCGTCGGTTCGCTCAGGATGTCAATCGTGACTTCGTCGCGCGTCACATTCAACTCGGTGAGGGCACGTTCGATCGCCTCATCGACAGTCGTGCCCTCGGTTTCAATATAGTTGTGCCCCGTATAATTTTGCACAGCGAGGTTCTCCTTTAATTCCGCTTCCGTTTTGAAGCGTTAGCTCTTCTGTTTGATGCGGGTGCCGGTTGCACCTCGTCGTCTGAATACCGCGTCTGTAGATATTGCTGCGCCATCGTAAAGACATTATTGCACAGCCAGTATAACACAAATCCGGATGCCCAATTGTAAAAGAGGAAGACGAAGATGAGCGGCATGAACTGCATCAATTTCGCCTGCATATTATCCCCGGTCGGTGCAGGTGTCATCCCCGCGCCTACTTTCTGTTGGAGCCAGGTCGTCAGCCCGTTCAGCAGCGGCAGGAACCGGACAGCATCGATTTCCGTGAAAATCAGCGGTATCGTAAACGGGAGCTCAAATAAGACATCGGGTGCAGACAAATCGTCTATCCAGAGCATAAACGGCGCGCCGCGTAATTCAACCGCACTGCCCAAGAGCGAGAAGAGTGCCCAGAATATTGGAAGTTGCGGGAGCATCGGCATACAGCCGCCTAACGGGTTCACCCCTTCCTCTTTATAGAGCCGCATCGTGGCCCTGTTCAGTTTCTGCGGGTCATCCCGGTATTTCTCCTTGAGTTCAGCGAGCTGCGGTTGCAGACTCTGCATCCTCTTCATTGAGACATGCGCCTTACGCGTCAGCGGATAGGAGGCGACTTTCATCAGCGCGGTCAGCAGGATAATCGCGATGCCGTAATTTTGAAAGACGGCGTGCAAACCTTCAAAAATCCAAAGCATCCCCCAGGCAACAATCCCAAAAAACCCGAAATCAATGATTTCAGATAGGCGCACCGATTTGTCCGGTGCGTTAGGTGCCGTTACCTGTTTCAGGAGCGCGTCGTCCTTCGGGCCGACATAGAGCCGGAAAGCGTGCGTCGTCTCTTGCTGAGAGGCGAGTTGAAACCGCGGGATAGCTAACACAGCTGTCTCTGTCGGTGCCGCGGTCTGGATGTCGTTCTTATCCGCCGCTTTAGAGGCATCCAACAGGTATGTTGCTTCCAACCCCGGGTCTGGAATCATAACAGCACTGAAGTATTGGCTATCCAGAGCCGCCCAGAGGACTGTAGATAATGCCCGGTCCTCCTTAAGTTCGCGCGTCGGATTTCCTTCGTCAAGGATAGTCTTCGCTCCCTCCTTGCCGTGTCTGCCACGTTTCCCGCTCTTTTTTTCGTGTTGCAGTAAATCCGCATTAATGCCCGCGCCCCAGCGGAGTTGATAGCCGCTCCCCGGTTCCGCACTCCCCATGAGCAGCGGTGCATCCGAGACGTTCCGGAACGTCAAATCCAGCTCTACCGTATAGGTATCCGGATGAAAAGTGAACTGCTTTGCGACATGCAACTGCTCGCCGATTGTCGTCGTGAAGGTGAGCGTTTCCGAGCCCGCGGCGTTCGCGATGTCGATTTCCGATTTATCCGCCTGCCATGTAGCGCGGAGTAAGTCCAATTGCAGTTGTGCATTCCCGAACCGCAGCGCGAGGCAGTTGAGTGCATCCGCCGGTATCAGGTTCAACGGAGCCTCAGTTGTGCCAGACCGGTCGGCGAAGTGTGTCAGTTCCCACTGCTTTGCAATCGCGAATTTTTCGTTAAAAGTGACGTGATAATTGCCTGTCTTGACCTGGACCTTCGCGTCATCAGGACTCTCCTGAATCGGCGTGAAAACGTCGGGACTCAACGGTGGCGTTTCCACGCTTTCCATCGGGGCCATCGGCGGTGTGCCTTCCTGTGTGTCAGATTTTTCGGTTTGTTCGGTAGTTGCCGGTTCTTCAGGTTGCGGTGCAAAACGGTTGCCGAACAGCAAGCTCCACGTGAGCATGACTGCAATCATCAGAACCATAGCAAGAATGTAACGTGCTCCCATTGCGTTAAAGTGCTCCTCTTCTACTTGAGCGGATCGAAGCCACCGGGGTGATACGGGTGGCATTTTGAAAGTCGTTTCAGCGTTAGCCAGATGCCTTTGAGGGTGCCATACTGTTCCAGTGCCTCCAGTGCATACTGCGAACAGGTAGGATAGAACCGGCAGGTGGGCGGCAGCAGCGGCGAAATAAACCTGCGATAAAAGCGAATGGCGTGTTGAAGTATCATTAGCGTCGCCCCTCCTCCACCGTAGCGCGAGGGCCTGTCCCTCGCGAACCCTCCCGGTCTCGCTGGCGTTGAAATATCATGAGCGTCGCCTCTCCTCCACCGTAGCGCGAGGGCCTGTCCCTCGCGAACCCTCCCGGTCTCGATTCCCCCACCGCCTCCACCGTAGCGCGAGGGCCTGTCTCTCGCGGTCCCTCCCGGTCTCGACGGCGTTGAAATATCATTAACGTCGCACCTCTCATTTCAAAATAGCGGCCCTACGAAAGAGACTAGACAATCCCCGTTGCGCCTCCTGACACGTCAGGGTGCAGGCAGCCGTTCTTCCGACAACCACCACATCGTAATGCGGATGTATCCGCGGCCGCAGTGCCCGGAACGCTTCACGGATGAGCCGTTTGACGCGATTACGTTGGACGCTTTTGCCCACTTTTTTGCTCGCCGTGATGCCCAAGCGCGCACCGGATACCGGCGCGTTTTCCAAGCGCGCGCAAACGTATATCACAAAATAGCGATTCAGGTATTTCCTACCCTTCTGATAGGCACGCTGGAATTCCCACCGTTTTTTCAGCCTGTCTGGATGCAGTATTTTTGTTGTTCGCAATGCCACCAATGCCCCCGTAGCGCGAGGGCCTGTCCCTCGCGATCGTCCGGTCAAGCGAATCGCCTCCGGCCCCCGTAGCGCGAGGGCCTGTCCCTCGCGATCGTCCGGTCAAGCGAATCGCCTCCGGCCCCCGTAGCGCGAGGGCCTGTCCCTCGCGATCGTCCCTGTCACCGTAGCTCTCATCTTACCGTAGCGCGAGGGCCTGTCCCTCGCGATCCCTCGGTCAAGCGAATCGCCTCCGGCCCCCGTAGCGCGAGGGCCTGTCCCTCGCGATCCTGAGTCATCCCGAATAATCGTGGTTGAGATACAGATATTTCTTCCACGACGGATGATAACCGCGTCCATGATAACTGCCCGAACGATTCAGCTGCAAATAGGTAAGGATAGACGGAGTTTTCGGCTGCCGCTCCAACCACATCTTTGATTCCGAGACGAGGCTGTTGCCCTTTCTGTTATTACACTTTTTGCACGCCGTAACGACGTTCTCCCATGTCGTAGCCCCACCGCGCGAGAGCGGCACAACGTGATCCAACGTCAGCAACGCCGTCGGGAATTCCTGCCGACAATATTGACACCGGTGCCGGTCGCGGACGAGAACGTTCTTCCGCGAGAATTTGACGACGCTGCGCGGCACATTGACATAGTTTACCAGCCGAATGACATGTGGCACATGCATCACCGCGCTCGGAGAATGGATGACCGCGTCCGATGCCTCCTCCGTCTGCGCCGTCCCCTTGAAAACCATCTTCAAGGCGCGCCGCATATTACAAATGTTAATCGCCTCATAACTGGCATTGAGAACTAATACGGATGTTTCCATTGAATTTCCCCCTCACAGAGCCAGTTCGTTTCCACAACCTACCGCCGATTTTAGAATCTGTATATATTTTACCACATTTTCCGTTAAAATGCAATAAATTTTTTGTATTGGCGTAAAGCGTTCGGTAAATCAGGTTTAGACCGGGAAACTTACCCGTGCCTATCCGGTTCCCCCTGGTGCCTTCTCGGCTAAGATTTCTCTGGCGAGATTTCTTTTCGTGCGTGAAAAGATAAAATCGGTTGACATTTCGCCGTGATTGTGGTATCATATTTCTATGAGGGTGTTTCATAACTCCGTTAGGGATGCCTCTTTAGGTCCTTTAGGTCCTACATGTCTATAGAAAAACAGACATGTCACTGTTTTCAAGGTCCGCTAGGACCTTAATCAAGCGGCAGCGAGGTGAGCCGCTGCACATTAAGGTCCTACAGACCTTAGGGTGCTCTGTGTGCAGGATGCTATAGACATTAAGGTCTTACAGACCTGAGGCATGGCGAGGGCCTGTCCCTCGCCCTCCGGTGAACGGGGCCGATTTCTTAGTTGTTACCGTAGCGCGGGGGCCTGTCCCCCGCGATCTCTCAACCTTTGCTGAAAACGCCCGCAGTCCAGAGACCACGGATGGTTGCTGTTCAGACCGGGGCATGGCGAGGGACAGGCCCTCGCCCTACGTGAAGGGGCGGCGTTTTTTCGCCGTAGCAGGGGCCTGTCACCGCGACGTTGAACGAATTATGAAACACCCTCATTTCTATAGCAACAAAATAGGCAAAGGATACGTTTGTGAGGAAAGAATTATGTCAAAACCAAGCCAAGACCGGATGCTTTGGATGTACCGCAAGATGGTAGAAATCCGTCAGTTTGAAGAAGCCGCTGGAACGCTGTATCAGAGTGGACAACTTCCCGGCTTCCTGCACCTCTATATCGGTGAAGAAGCCACAGCCGTCGGCGTTTGCGCACACCTCGAAGATGCCGATTACATTACCAGCACGCACCGCGGCCACGGGCATCTCATC
Source organism: Candidatus Poribacteria bacterium (assembly GCA_965242965.1). GTDB lineage: Bacteria > Poribacteria > WGA-4E > WGA-4E > WGA-3G > AGPOR5. The sequence goes on from OZ251518.1 coordinate 3,020,158, forward strand.
GCGAAGGGTGGCAAACGCGACCGGATGATGGCAGAGTTGTTCGCCCGCACGACAGGCTACTGCAAAGGCAAAGGCGGCTCCATGCACATCGCCGATAAAGCCACAGGCATTTTAGGAGCCAACGGCGTTGTCGGCGCAGGCATTCCCCTCGCCGCCGGTGCTGGGCTCTCCGCCAAACTCCGCGGCACACAGCAAGTCGCCGTCTCCTTCTTCGGCGATGGCGCGACGAACCAAGGTGTCTTCCACGAAACGCTCAATCTCGCCGCCGTGTGGGACTTGCCCGTAGTGTTTGTCTGTGAAAACAACCGCTTCGGGATGGGCACGCCGCAGCGCGAACATCAACGTGTAGAGGATATCGCCGTGCGCGCGCCTGCCTACGATATGCCCGGTGTCACCGTCGATGGAAACGATGTGCTGAAGGTTTACGATGCAGCGCGGGAAGCAGTCACGCGCGCACGCGAAGGCGACGGCCCGACGCTGCTCAATTGCGATACCTATCGGTTCCGAGGGCACCACATCGGCGACCCGGGCACATCCTATCGTGACAGGGAAGAAGTGCAAGAACAGGAACGCAAACGCGACCCGATTCGGCGGCTCGCAGCCGTTCTCACCGAAGAGGAAGGCGTTACCGAAGCGCAACTCTCGGAGATTGAAGCAGAACTTGCGAAGGATTTGGAAGACGCGCTCGCGTTCGCCAAAAATAGTCCCGAACCGCTCCCCGAAGATGCTTTGGAAGATCTGTATGCCGGCACTATCACAGTTTGATGACGGTGACAGTTTGATGACGGTCCAACCGTAAGCAACTTTCACTGAGGACTGAGGGTGTTTCATAAATCGCTCAACGTGCAGGTAGGAGAGACCTCGGGTCTCGATGCATCCGGTAGGAGAGACCTCCTGGTCTCGATGTTCCCGTAGCGCGGGGGACAGGCCCCCGCGAGCACTCAAGAACCGTTTTTTATCGTAGCGCGGGGGACAGGCCCCCGCGATGGCCAGCGTCAAGAGGTGTGTTGCCGTTTCTGTAGTTTGTGATCACCTAATCACAAACAGGTCAGGATCAGGCGATCCTGACCTACAGGGGTGCTGAAGTCTGCCAGTCTCGATGCAACACCGTAGGAGAGCCTTCCTGGTCTCGATGCATGCCGGGGAAACGGAATCGTTCGGGGTGTCACGAAACCCTTTTGACAACAACGAGTTATGAAACACCATCACGGAAGACTCATCATGGACACGTCTATAGGAAACAAATCTATGCAGGATTCCAGCCGAGATTCCCTCCAAGAAGGACAGAACGCGCTCTTTTACGGTGACTGTTTGGAGAATCTGCGGGAATACGTCGCAGACGATTCGGTAGATGGCTGCTACCTCGATCCGCCGTTTAACTCCGATGCGAACTATAATCAGCCTTTTCGGAGCAGAGAGAAGGGGAAACAGCAGCGGGCCCCGGCGATGGCGTTCCATGATATGTGGCACTGGGACGCAGCCTCGCAGCGCGCTTATGAAAGGTTGCTTGCGTCGCCGCGCGCCGAGATTAGGGACATGGCGCGCGGGTTGTATCTCATCCTCGGAGAGAAGCCGATGACGGCTTACTGCTTCTATATGGCAGAACGGTTGCTTGAGTTGCATCGAGTGTTGAAACCGACAGGGAGCCTCTATCTGCACTGCGATGCAACGGCAAGTCACTATTTGAAAGTGGCGATGGACGCGATTTTCGGCGAAGAGAATTTTCGGAACGAGATCGCCTGGGTCTACGGAAAAGTGTCCAATGCGAAGGCGAATAAATTCCTGCGCGGGCACGACGTTATCCTCTTCTACGCGATGTCTCGCGATAGCACCTATAACGCGATTTTTGAGGAGGACATCTCTCCGCGAAAACAGCAACTCATTCGGACAGGCTACAATACCAAGAACCAGAACGGGCTGCGCTACCTCTATATTTACGATGACGAGGTAGTGAAGCAGAAAGAGCGCGAAGGGAAGTTGGCCCGGACAGATTTTGATGTCGTCCGTTATGTGGATGCAACGAAGGGGAATCGGGCAACCGATGTCTTCACGATAAATATCCTGAATACGCAATCGCGCGAGAACATGGGGTATCCGACACAGAAGCCGCTTGCGCTGCTGGAGCGCATTATCACCGCCTGTTCCAATGAAGGGGATGTCATTCTCGATCCGTTTTGCGGCTGCGGCACGACGTTGCACGCCGCACAGAAACTCAACCGCCGCTGGCTCGGCATGGACATCAGTTACGGCGCGATTAACGTCGTTAAGGAACGGTTGCAGGATGCATTTCCGGATGACACTCTACGGCCTGGCCACGGGTTCACTGTTTACAACGCGCCGGCCTCTTACGCCGCCGCTGTTCAATTAGCCAATCTGGAAGTGGCAGAGGTGAAACAGGTTGAAGAGAAGAACAAAGGGCATCGCCGGAAGAAGCATCAGGCGCGCTATGATTTCCAGCACTTCATCCTGGGGCAGATTCGCGATGCGCGCGGCCGATTATTATTGCAACCGAGTCAAAGTCTGAGTCGTGATGGCGGCATCGATGGTTGGGGCACACTCTATCTCGGCGTGGATGAACATGGCCAGGACAAAGAGGGGCTCATCCTCGTCCAAGTCAAGACGAGCAAACGTATCGGCCGGCGCGAGATAGACGAATTCTACGGTGTGATGAAGGCAGAGGAAGCGGCGATGGGCATCTTTATCAGCCTCTATGGACATCGCATCAACGGTTATGAAGATGTGTTGAGTCCGGAGGCGAAAGCGCGCGTGGAGTTGCTTCAGGCGCGGACATTTGTGCATCCGCTTGATGGGCTTGCGTGGCCGGAGTTCCAATTCTGGAGTGTGAGCGACTTAATGGAGAATCGGCAACCGCAGCTTCCGAGTTACGCCCGAAGTGAGGTGCCGCGGGCGGTTCGTGAAGCGGAGGAAACACAACTCAGGTTAGAAGTTCCATAGCGCGTGGGCCCTCGGATGCCATACGCGCATCCGAGAGGGTTTCCCCCGCGATGGTTCAAGAACCGTTTTTTATCGTAGCGCGGGGGCCTGTCCCCCGCGATCTCCATCGTCAAGGTATGTTTTTTAGGTCTTTAGGACAAAGAGACGTTTTTTTATCGTAGCGCGTGGGCCCTCGGATGCCATACGCGCATCCGAGCGGGTTTCCCCCGCGATCTCCATCGTCCCGATGTGTGTTTCCCTCTCTGTAGTTTGTGATCGCCTGATCACAAACGGGTCAAGATCGCTTGGCAAATATGCCAGAGCTTCAGACGATCCTGCCCTACAGGGCCTGGCGTGCGAACGATGGCGAGGGACAGGCCCTCGCCCTACGTGAAGGGGCGGCGTTTTTTATTGTAGCGCGGGGGCCTGTCCCCCGCGAACGGAAACCACTCGGAAACCATAGAGGTGCATCATGCACAAAGTAACAGCAACCTATGAGCCACGGGATGTGATGTCGCCAAAAGAATTGGCTGAATGTCGGCGGAATTTGGAACGCCAATGGGAGACGCAACGCGTAGATGCGGCAGTGCTGCGACGCGCGTGGGATACGGCTTATCAAGTTGCGTCAATGCTCTATGAAGATTTTGAAGCGACGCAGGTTGCCGTCGTCGGTTCCCTTACCGAGAAAGGATGGTTCACAGAATTTTCGGATATTGACATCGCTGTCTGGGGGCTTTCAGCGGATGTATATTTTGACGCGCAACGAAAAACAAATCGCATGAGTCCAGAATTTAAGATCGATCTTGTCGATTTCGCGGCTGCCCGCGGTCCGTTTCGTGAACGCCTTCTGAAACAAGCGATGCTTATTCGGAAACGGGAGATGGCCGCGCCCCAGTGGTGCGCGCAAGAAGTCAGTGCAATGTTCGTTGAAACGGGAGAAATTTACGAGATGCATCGAACTAAACTCACCCAACGTATCGGTGACGAACTCGGGAAAATTGAGCGGATTCTTGAAACTATCACGGAAGCAATGGGTGAACTTGACGTAGTCGCCGCTCGGCACAGGAAATTTTTAGAACATTCAATCGCCGAGAATCTCGCGAAGGTTTACCATAACATTGAGCGGATTTTCGAGCGGATTGCCCGTGAGATAGACAGACATGTGCCGAGTGGCGAGGAGTGGCATAAAGCCTTGCTAGCGCAAATGGCAGAACCTCGCGCGCAACGGCCGCCTGTCGTCTCCCAAGAAACGGCGGTGCTACTTGAGGAGCTCTTAGAATTCCGCCACAAGGTTCGCAATATCTATCCCGAGGAACTGGTCTACGAGCTCACCGAGGCGCATGCAAAGCAGATTCACCGACTCTTTGCCCGCGTGTCCACTGACTTGGACAGGTTCGCGGATGCCCTCGCGCGGCACGAGAAGGATGAAGATATATCTTGACATGCTTCACGCGGAGGAACTCGCCGCATGCCGGATGATGAACGCCTACATAGCGCAAAAGGCGTAACGTGGAAATCTATCGCCATCACGCTCGTGCTGATTCCGTTCAATTTCTATTGGATAATCGCGGGCGAAGTCGGGCTCGTCGGATATGCGCTGAATACCTACGCCGTTCCGTTTTACAACGTCGTTTTCGTCGTCTTCGCATTGACGCTGCTCAACCTTGTCGTCAAGCGAACGCCGCGCCTAGTTCTACTTGACAATGCGGAGCTCCTCACGATATACATCCTGCTAAGCACGGCGTGCGCGTTCCCATCTATTACGCTAATGACGACGCTCGTCACAACCATCGGGCACGCCTTCTGGTTCGCCACCCCCGAAAACGAATGGAAGCAACTCTTTTGGGACTACCTGCCGAGATGGCTCCTCGTCGATGAACAGAAAGTGCTTGCAGGGTATTACACCGGTGAGTCAAGCCTCACGAAACTAGAAATTATCAGTGCCTGGTTCGTGCCGACGCTAGCGTGGGCGGCGTTCATGACAACTATCGTCCTCGTGATGCTGTGCATTAACGTCATCTTGCGGAAGCAGTGGGTGGAACGCGAGCGGCTCGCCTATCCGATTACGCAAATCGCCTTTCACGTCACCCACAATACAAAATCGCTATTCTCGCATCGCATCACGTGGCTCGGATTCGGGATTGCCGCCGCAATTGCCGTGCTAAACGGGCTCAGTTTCCTCTATCCGACAATTCCGAGTCTGCCGATTAAACGCATCGGCGGATGGCAGGGGTTCGGGCATCTCTTCACAGAAAAGCCGTGGAACGCCATCGGCGGTATCAGCATGTCCTATTATCCATTCGTCATCGGGCTGGGGCTGTTGATGCCGTTGGATTTGGCGTTTTCGAGTTGGTTCTTCTTCCTCTTCTATAAGGCGCAATTGGTAATCGCCAGTGCCGCCGGGCTATCCAGTCTGCCGGGGTTTCCGTATATTGACAGGCAGTGCTTCGGTGCCGCGGTGGGGATTTTCATCTCCGTGTTCGTGCTGAACCTGCGGCATTTCCGAGGTGTTTTCCGCATTGCGCGCCACCGCACCGGCGAAGATGCAGATGAACCGGTATCTTACCAATTTGCGCTGTGGGGTATCATCGGTGGGCTCGCGCTACTCTTCCTCTTCTCCAGGCGTATCGGCATGTCGTTCTGGTTGATTCCGCCCTTTTTCGCCATCTATTTCATCATCGTCTTCGTGCTGACGCGGATGCGCGCCGAGCAAGGGTTTCCCGTGCATGCAATGGAGAACATGCCGAACCACCACATCCTCGTCGACAGTTTCGGCACGCGGGCGTTAGGCACGAATAACCTCGTTGCGTTGACGCTCTATCGCTGGTTCAATCGAAGTTACACCAGCAACCCGATGCCGCATCAATTAGAGGGCTTCAAACTCTTGGAACGTTCTGCTATCGCGCCGCGGCGATTGTTCTTCGCGCTGCTCGGTATTTCCGCGTTCGCCTCCGTCATGGTATTCGGCGTTATCCTGTATCTATTTTATACCTACGGCGCGTTAAATATGAGCGGCACGAGCAGCTGGGCGACAGGATTTGGCGCGCGCGTCTTCAACGGGTTGCAACGCTGGCTCTATTATCCGACGGAACCGAATTTCTATGCCACCGGCGGCATCCTTTTCGGCTTGTGCTTTTCGACGGTTTTGATGTTCATGCGCGCGCGTTTCTTCTGGTGGCCCTTTCATCCGATCGGGTTTGTCGTCTGTAGCGATTGGGGGATGCGGTATCTCTGGAGTTGCATGTTAGTGAGTTCGGTTGTCAAGTGGGCAGTCTTGAAAATCGCAGGACCGCGGGCTTCGCAACGTTTAGTCAGGTTCGCGATAGGGTTGATGCTCGGCGATTTCACGGTAGGTGGCATTTGGAGTCTCATCAGCGTTGTGACGCAGCAGCCGATGTATAATTTTTGGCCTTAGGATGGGAACCCCCCATTGTCTGAATCAGGATTTACAGGGTCACGTCTACAGAGAAGACATCTCTACAAGAAGGTGTCGGGCCCACCACTGTAGTTCGGGATCGCCTGATCCCGAACGGGTCGACAGAAAAAAACGCCCCGCTTTACCGTAGGGCGAGGGCCTGTCCCTCGCCATGCGGCGGTCCACCGAACCGCTCTTTTAGGTCCGTCGGACCTAAATGTCTATAGACAAACGTGCCGCACCCTAGCAAGGTCCGTAGGCCCTTAATAAGGGTTAGAGTGTTGCATCGAGACGCGGGAGGTTTCTCCTACGGGACGCTCGCGGGGGACAGGCCCCCGCGCTACGGTAACCGGACAGTTTCTTGAGTTATGAAACCCCCTCAAATATCTCCAATTTGCATTGCAACTCACTTTATGGTATCCTATTCCCCAAGGAGAGTTTTACCATGCAGCATTCAACAGACACGCATCGGACAATAAAGGAGTTATCGCCGGCGGAATTAGCGGCATATCGCGAGCGTCTTGACACACACTTTCGCAATCGGCAGATAGACGAAGCGTTGCTGGCGCGTGCGTGGCAGACGGCGTATCGTGTGGCGGCGATGCTTTATGACGACTTCGGTGCGACGCGCGTTGCAGTATTCGGTTCGCTCGCAGAGCGCGAGTGGTTTTCCCCGCGTTCGGATATTGACATCGCCGTTTGGGGCCTTCCATCCCGCGTCTATTTTCGGGCTGTGTCCGAGACTGTCGGGTTTAGTTCAGAATTCAAGATAGATTTGGTTGATTTTGAAAACTGCAAAGGACGTTTTCGCGAGCGAATCCAAAGTCAAATCATCGGCATTGAGAAGGGGGAAATTTATCACGTGGACAGGAACCCATTGATACAGCGTATCTCCGACGAACACGCAAAAATAGGCAAGACAGTCCAAAAAATCGCTGAACGATTACAGAAAATCGTGACAGCACCGCCTGAATACAGGGAGGAAACCGAAATCGCGATTGCCAAAAATCTCGCAGATTGCTACCAGGGCATAGAGAACATTTTTAAGCGTATCGCGCTTGATGTCGATGTTGACATGCCTCAGGGCGAGCGGTGGCATAAGCAGCTGCTGGAGCAGATGGCCCTCCCGAAAGCGGAACGGCCATCCGTGATTTCCGAAAGGACTTTTGCGCGTTTGCTGGAACTTTTAGAGTTCCGCCACGTCTATAACAATATCTACGGCGAAGAACTAGCCTACGAAAAAACGGAGGAGAACGCCAAACGGGTAGGCGATTTATTCGCCATGTTCTCCGAGGAACTAGAAACGTTCATCGCTTTTTTAGCCTGCCGCGCCCCGGGGGAGTAAATATCTGAGGGTGTTTCATAACTCGCTCAACGTTGCGGGGACAGGCCCCGCGCTACGGTGAAAAAACCCCCCCCCCTTTCACCGTCGACCGTAGTTCGGGAGCGCCTGCTCCCGAACGGGTCAAGAGCAGGCGATCTTGACCTACAGAGGGGGATACCCCGGGTTACCGTAGGGCTTGGGCCCTCGCATGCCACACGCGCATGCGAGCGGGTTTCCCTCGCCGTGCCTAGACCTTGGAAAAGACCGTAGTTCGGGAGCACCCGCTCCCGAACGGGTCGACGGTAAAAAAACGGTCTCCTTCACCGTAGGGCGAGGGCCTGTCCCTCGCCATGCTGCGGTCCCCCGAACCGCTCTTTTAGGTCTCAAATATCTCCAATTTGCATTGCAACTCACTTTATGGTATCCTATTTTCCAAGGAGATTTTACCATGCATCAACTAACAGACACCCATCGGACAATAAAGGAATTATCGCCGGCGGAATTGGCGGCATATCGCGAGCGTCTTGACGCACATTTTCGCAATCGGCAGATAGACGAGGCGTTATTGCAGCGTGCGTGGCAGACAGCGTATCGCGTGGCGGCACTGCTTTATGAGGACTTCGGTGCGACGCGCGTTGCAGTGTTCGGTTCGCTTGCAGAGCGCGAGTGGTTTTCCCCGCGTTCGGATATTGATATCGCCGTTTGGGGGCTGCCATCCCGCGCCTATTTTCGTGCGGTATCCGAGACTGTCGGGTTTAGTTCAGAATTCAAGATCGATCTGGTTGATTTTGAAAACTGCAAAGGGCGTTTCCGCGAGCGAGTGGAGAGCCAAGCCGTGCCGATTCAAATCGGGAAGACCGCGGGACAACCCCGTATCAAGAAAAAAGAGGAAATTGACGAAGTGAACACGCGCGCCCTGGTCCAACGTATCTCCGAGGAACATGCAAAAATCGCCGGGAAAGTGGAGAGAATTCGGGAGGACTTGCCGAAGATTGAAGCGGCACCCCCGGAATATCGGGAAAGCCTAGAGGCGTTTGTTGCTCGCCACCTCTACGATTTCTATAAAGGTTTGGAAAACATCTTCACGAAAATCGCGGGAGAAGTTGATGGCAATCTTCCTCGCGACCCGGCGTGGCATCAGGCACTCCTTCGGCAGATGTCAGAACAGCGGGGAAAACGGCCTCCGGTGCTTTCACAAAAAACCAGCGAAGCCCTCCGCGAACTTTTAGGGTTTCGTCACGTCTTCGTCTATATCTATGCCGAAGAGTTGGATTACGAACGAACGGTGGAAAACGCGCTGTTGGCGAGTGAGGTGTTTGACAGCCTCTCTGAAGAATTGCAGAGATTCATCGCTTGGCTCGAAAAGCAGGATATGGAATAATATGATATTACGGGTCAAGAGCAGGCGCTCTTGACCTACAGAGGGGGAGGCCCCGGGTTACCGTAGGGCGAGGGCCTGTCCCTCGCCATCGTTCGCACACCCCAACGATCGCGGGGGACAGGCCCCCGCGCTACGGGAAAAAAACGGCCCCTTTCACCGTAGACCGTAGTTTGGGAGCGCCTGCTCCCGAACGGGTCAAGAGCAGGCACTCTTGCCCTACAGAAGAGGGCGGCTCGCTCACCGTAGGGCTTACGGCTCAGGTTACCTTGAATGAACAAACGCAGCCAAATAACGCATTGCGAAATCCAAAAAAATCGACTCTTGTCTTTAACCCTATTCGTAATGGTAAGTCTCGTGAACACTTTGCCCGCGGCAGACATCCAATTTGTGGACGTTACGGAACAAGCAGGTATCCACTTTAAACATGCAGGTGGCATTGACTTGCGCGTCGTCCCTGCACTCGTCGGCTCTGGGGTTGCATGGCGAGATGTTGATAACGATGGCGACTTGGATCTTTACATTGTCAATAGTGCCGCCGTGCGGCCCGAACCGGGGACGATACTGCCGCAAAACGCGCTCTATCGCAATAACGGCGATGGCACGTTCACCGATGTCACCGAGACTGCCGGCGTTGGCGATATCGGGTGGGGTATGGGCTGCGCCTTCGCCGATTACGATAACGACGGCGACGCTGACCTCTACGTTACCAACTACAAGGCGAACGTCTTTTATCGGAACGAAGGTGATGGCAAGTTCAAGAAGTATTCAGCGGGGGCAGGCGGTATTGGGCATGCAGGGTTCGGTTCAGGTATCGCCTGGGGCGATTACGATGCCGACGGTTTCCTTGAGCTCTATGTCGGCAACTATATTGACTATACCAAAGTCCCGCAAGGCGAAGAGGTGTTTTTTCCTTACGACTTTTTCGGGCAAGCGAACGTGCTTTATCTCAACAAAGGCGATGGCGGGTTCATCGATATCACCGATGCCGCCAAGGTCACCGGTGGGTTTCATCTCACCCTCGGTGTCGCAGCGGCAGACTACGATGCCGATGGCGATTTGGACATTTACCTCGCGAACGACACAGATCAGAATATCCTCTATCGGAATGATGGCGAGGTGATGTTCACGAATACCAATAAACCGGATGCCAGAAGTCGGACAGGCGACATCCGCAGCGGGATGGGGATTGCGTGGGGCGATTACGATAATGACGCAGACTTGGATCTCTTTGTGACGAATTGGCTTGACGAAAACAACGTTCTGTATCAAAATAACGGCGATGGCACATTCACCGATGTTTCCGCGCGGAGCGGCATCTTTGCGTCGGGGCTCGGCAAAACGTGTTGGGGCACCGCGCTGTTCGATGCCGACAACGATGGGGACTTGGACCTATTTTTCGCGTGTGGCCACATCGATCCGGCCTCATGGGAGTCGCACGGGCAACACGATGTTATGCTTCGTAACAACGGCGATGGGACTTTCACCGATATCTCGGAAGCCGCGGGGCTGCATCAATTTGAGTCCCCTGGCGTTGGCCGCGGCGTTGCCGTTGGCGACTACGATGCCGATGGTGCTCTGGACTTGGTGATTGTCAACAGCGGTGGCAAACCGATGTTGCTCCGCAACGCGGGTAGGCTTCAGCAGAATTGGTTGCATATCCGCACTATCGGCACGGTAAGCAACCGCGATGGCATTGGCGCGCTCGTGACGCTGCAGTCGGGGAACCTCCGCCAAATCCAGCAGGTTGTGGCGGGGGATAGTTATCTATCACAGAGTAGCCCGGCGGTGGAATTCGGGCTCGGGCACCGTGAGAAGGTGGACAGCCTTGTCATCCAGTGGCCGAGTGGGATTGTCCAAACGGTGAGGGATGTGCGCGTGAATCAGCGGCTCACTATAGTTGAAAAGGCGGAGTAGTGCCGAAAAAATAGTTGAAACGAGAACCGGAATATGTTATGCTTAATCAAAAAAGGAGGGAATGCATGCAACGAATACTATTATCCCTAATTTTGCTTGCTACCTTTGTAGTGGGCGTTATCGTTCACGATGCTGTGCCTGCCGAAGAAATTCGGGTGTGGGGTGGTAAATTGGAAGATTTCAAAGATTCCGATGGCCGCATCTGGCACGGTGGACAGAACGAGAAGAAAGCGTGGGGCGGCTGGATCGAGAAGCTGCCGCGCACCGCCGAAGTGGTGCAACTCACCAAAGAGGCAGAGAAACTCGCGAAGCAGGAAGGATACGATGAAGAACTCTTCTATGCTGTCAGCTGGGCGCAATTCCCGGATACCGTCAAAATGGATTTGAATACCGGGAAAGGCACCTTTAACGTAACGTATCTCGTCGGGGAACACTGGTCCCCGAACAACCGCGGTTTTGATATTATCATCGAAGATGAGATTGTCGAGGAAGAGTATGTCACCCCCGGCAATAACGAGATAGACATTAAACGCTATGAAGGCATCGTGGTGAAGGACAAGGTGATGAGCCTTGAATTCGCCGGGAATCCGAAAACGGGTGCCGGTGACCTGAACGCCATGTTCAGTGGGATAGAGGTGATTCCCGCGCTCGCCGTAGAACCGCAGCAGAAACTCACGACGACGTGGGGCGCGCTCAAAGACGCACGACAGTAGGCGAGACCTCCGGGTCTCGATGCCTTCCCGTAGGCGAGACTTCCGGGTCTCGATGCCTCTCGCGGTCGGCGCGTCCTCCCTGTCTTGAAATTCCGATGTGATAAATGGGACATCCTTGTCCCAAAAGGAGACATTTTATGAAATTGTTTACGCTTTTAACCTTAATGATTGTTTTTGCAGCCGTTTCGGTGTCGGTTGTGCTAGCCCAAGATGCCTTCCGCGTCAAAGGCGGCACAGCGGACGACTTCACCGATTCGCAGGGGCGCGTCTGGCACGGCGCGCAGCAGGAAGACCAGGCGTGGGGCGGCTGGATCGAGAAAGAACCCCGCACCGCCGAAGTCGCAAACTTGACAGCGGATGCGCAAGCACAAGCGGAAGAAGCCGGTTACGATGTGGAACTCTTCTACGCTGTCAGTTGGGCGCAGTTCCCCGACACCGTGAAGTATCAGTTCAAAACCGGCGATGGGACTTTTGACGTTACCTATCTCGTCGGAGAGCACTGGTCCCCGAACAATCGCGGCTTTGATATTGTCATCGAAGGCGAGGTTGTGGAGGCACTCTACGTGACACCCGGCCAAGACGAGATAGACATCAAAACCTATGCGGGGATTGAAGTTACGGATGGCACGCTGGATTTCGATTTCGCGGGCAACGCGGAAACCGGTGCCGGCGATCTCAACGCGATGTTCAGTGCCTTAGAGGTTCTACCTGCAGTTAGCACTGCGGTTGATGCGAAGGCGAAACTCGCGACGACGTGGGGCGCGCTGAAGGGCAATCGGCAGTAAGCTCCTTTATCGGTAGGCGCGCTTTCAAAGAAGCGCGCCTACTGATTTTTAGGCTATTCCACAATTATCGGCGGCGTTAAATCGCCGCTCAAAATAGTCGGGCACCAGAATTTCTCAATATATTCAATGATGAGCTGCGTCCCTTCCTCGTGGCTCACATAAGGCGGCTTGAACGGGTTATACATCGCATCGGTGAGATCTCGGGCCAGCACGGCGTTGAAGCCCCACCGCACCATCTGCTTAATCGCGAACGAACGTCCCAAGACGCACATATTCGTATGAACCCCCATGAAGATGAGGTTCCGGATGCCTTTGTGGTGGAGCAGGTTGTAAACCTCCTGTCCGTTGTCGCTAATGGCATCTGTGTCGCATATCTCAATTGCGGGGTGTTGGCGATGCCACGCCTTGTAAGTGTCCGTTTCGCCGGTGTCAGAACCGCCATCGGAGGCATCGACAGGCAGCGGCGGATCTGGGAGTTCGCGTTCCGCTGGCGGTGCGGCGTGCGGGAGCTCCAACACCCACTTTCGCGCCGCGTGCGCTTCATAAAAGTCCATCGTATCCGAAGGCGCGTGGATAATCTGCACCCCGCGTTCTCGCGCGCGCCCAAGCACGATGTCCATCCGCGGTGCCATCACGTTCACCCGTTCTGTGGCCCCCCAAGACCAGTGCCGGTCCCACATATCCACCACGACAATAGCGGTTTCAGAAGTTTTCCACGTCACTTCTTCCTCAATAACACGCCATCCGTTGCGTCCTACGGTGCGTGCTTCTTGCCTGCGAATTGCGAGTTGCAGGGACTCGTTTCCGTTGTTAAGTTGCATCAGTTTCTCCAAAATAAAGAACTTGCGCGTAGTTTATCAGAATCTCGTTGTTATCGCAAGTTAATTTTAATTTTCCCTGTAGGCGAGACATATCTGTCCTGATACTTACCCCGGTAGGCTGGACATCCTTGTCCCGATACTTACCCCGGTAGGCGGGACATCCCTGTCCCGATAATGCACTGCATCGAGACCAGGAGGTCTCTCCTACGGTAGGCGGGACATCCTTGTCCTGATACGTTCCCCGGTAGGCGGGACATCCCTGTCCCGATAATGCACTGCATCGAGACCAGGAGGTCTCTCCTACTGGGTGTTTGTCGAGACCGGGAGGCTTTCCTATTTTCCTCGGTAGGCTGGACATCCTTGTCCCGATAATGCACTGCATTGAGACCGGGAGGTCTCTCCTACGGTAGGCGGGACATCCTTGTCCTGATACTTTCCTCGGTAGGCTGGACATCCTTGTCCCGATAATGCACTGCATCGAGACCAGGATGGCACGCCTACGGTTCTCTGACTTGTTCAAAAAATGAACAGCCCATCGCACGTTTTAGTCAAAAAGCGGGTTGAAAGAGTGTCATACATCGCTTGTTTCCGAATACTTCACGCCAGAAAAATTTGGCATACAATTTGCTTATATACCTGTCAGACGCTGCTACGGCACGCAAGGAAAACAACAACCTCGGTATGCGCGGTTTGAAGCCGCGCCTATTAGTGGAGAATGATGCATTTGCGCAAGTCTTGAGGAGAATGATAATGCAAAAATTACAGTGGTTTGGAATCTTGCTGAGTCTATTCGTGATTTGGGTTTCCCCGCTTTCCTTAGCAGAGACAGATGGGGTTGTGGAGGTGGAGGAAGTCACCGTGACAGCACTCCGCGCCGAGAAAGAACCTTTTCACACGCCTATGTCTATTTCGGTGGTGAATGTGAAACAGTTGGAGCGCGCCAACGCCGATATTACGCCGAACCTGCTTCGCGATGTCGTCGGGGTTATCGCGCAGCAGACTACCGTGGGACAAGGTTCACCGATGTTACGGAGTCTGACCGGGTATCAGACGTTGATGCAGGTAGACTGGGTGCGTCTCAACAATTCAACCTTCCGGTCTGGCCCGAATCAATATCTGTCAACGATTGCGCCGGAGACGCTCAGTCGGGCAGAGGTGCTCCGTGGTTCTAGTTCGGTGTTATACGGGAGTGGTGCGCTAGGCGGCGTTATCAGCCTCTTTTCCAAAGAGGTGCCGCTCAATCCCGCCAGTGAGAGTTGGGACATTCAGCCGCGGCTGTTCGCGCGCTATACCACTGCGACACAAGAACGCCTCGCGCGAGCAGAGGTGCTCGGCACGCAGGGACGCTTCGGGTTTCTTATCGGTGGCGGCGCGCGCTTGTATGGCGATTTGAACGCTGGCAGCGGCTATGATCTTCACTATAAAAACCGCAAGTTTGAAGTCGTCACTGAACGTCCGAGAGGCGTTAAACTCTTTGACGGTTTGCCCGATACGCCGCCAGAGCGATGGCTGATTGACACCGAGGCACCCTTGGGCTGGCGCGCTTACGATGCCGATGCCAAAATTGCGTATCAACTCACGGATACTAGCACTATTAATGTGGCATACCAAATGTGGCGGCAGCCGCAAACGCCGCGCTATGATAAAATCGCACCGCGCGAGTTTGATGAATTTTACTTTGAACCGCAAAATCGAGATCTCGTTTATGCCAACTACGTGATGGATGCGGTTGGCGGCGGCATTGACACCTTCCGGCTCACTGCGTCTTACCATCGCCAAAAAGAGGGACGCAACGAGGTGCAACATCAAGCGACAACCCGCCGGCAAAGATTTGATACCGTTAACACGGTAGGATTCAGCGCGCAGGCTGTCAGTAGCGCGCTTCCACGGCAACGTCTCGTAGGCGGCGGCGAATTCTATCTGGATACGGTGCAGAGCCGCACGGTGAGGACAGATTTGAACACAAACGTGGAGAAAGTTGACGAAAATCTGGGACGGTTTATCAACGGTTCGCAGTTCTGGGATGCGAGTCTGTTCCTGCAAGATGAGATTGACATCCACGAACGTGTTGCGCTTACCCTCGGCGGCCGCGCAACGTTTTATCAGACGAACGCTGATCTCTCGCTTCGCGACGAGAGTTTTGACGAATTTGACGATGCGGATAACAGCCTGACCGGGAGTGCGGGTATTGTCGTCGGAGTGACAGAGTCGCTGAACTTTGTGAGCAGTTTCGCCACGGCATTTCGCGCGCCTTCGTTGAACGATACGACAGCGGTGGAGGTGACGAATGCGGGTGTCACCGCCCCGAGCCCGGACTTGGAGGCAGAAACCTCATGGACAATTGAAGGTGGACTCAAGGCGAAGCACGCTTATTTCCGCGGCGCGCTCACGCTATTTCACAGCCGTATCAACGGGCTCGTCACGCGGGTGCCGGTAGAAGAAGCGTATGCGGGTGAAACCATACCGCAACTCTATCGCGACTTGTTAGCCACTTACGGCGGCGAAGAAGGTGTCGGCGTGTATGTCTTCGACAACGTTGATGAGGCGCAACTCCAAGGCGTTGAACTTGCGGGCGTAGTGCCGTTGCCTTCCGACTTATCACTCTACGGGAATGTGGCATGGATGCGCGGGAAGGTGTTGCTACTCAACGGTGTAACGCCAGATGCGGCGAAGCCGTGGGAGGCACATATTCGGCGTGAACCGCCGTTGAACGGTGTCCTCGGCGTGGAATGGGAACCGTTACATACGCGGTTTTGGGCAGGTGTGTTTGTGCGCGGTGCGGCGGCACAGCGACGGCTCAATCGGAGCGATATCCGCGACCCGAGAATTCAAGGGAAAACGCGGGATCCGGCGGAAGTCACCTTTGATTCGGATGGCAACGCGCTTGATGCAGGCACTCCCGGTTGGTGGACACTCAACCTGCGCGGCGGGCTCAAACTCACCCACTACAATAGCGTGACGCTAGTCCTTGAGAATCTGCTGAATCGGCGGTATCGGGAGCACGGTTCCGGTATTAACGCGCCGGGGTTTAACGTCAGCATCAGTTTGGACAATCGGTTTTAATCGAGAGTGTTTCATAAATCGCTCAACGTCGCGGGGAAACCCGCTCGGATGCGCGTGTGGCATCCGAGGGGCCCCGCGCTACGATGAAAAAACGCCTCCCCTTCACGTAGGGCGAGGGCCTGTCCCTCGCCAATTTGTAAGGGCGGCCAAACTCTCCAAAACTATAGCCGCCCTTCAAATTTCCGTTTGATAAACGCCACCACAATCGGCGGCACCATCTCCAGCAGTTTTTCTTCGCTGACCTTTCCCTGTCCCATCTCCACGACTTCCATCACGAGAGTGGAGCTGATATGCGCATATTGCGTATTCGCCATCATAAAGAGGGTATCAATATCCGGAGCGATGTTCTGATTCATGCGCGCCATCTTGAATTCCCATTCAAAGTCGGAGACTTCGCGTAACCCGCGGATGATTGCGCAAGCCCCGCGTGTCTGTGCGTAATGCGCCGTGAGCCCGGTATACCGGTCGAGTTCGGCTTGCGGGTAGGGTTGAATGACGGCTTCTAACATCTGAATGCGTTCTTCCAGCGTGAAGCGTGCCGGCTTCGCCGGGTTGATGCCGATGGCAACGATGAGCCGGTCGAAAACGCTAAGGCTGCAGATTCTGTTGATGAGGTCTGCGTGTCCGTTGGTAACGGGATCGAAGCTGGCAGGGAAGATAGCGATATTTTTTGGCATGTTCTTTCCTTTTTAGGCAACCTCAGTTTCTTGTCTGAGTCGGGCTATTGTGCGGCTGAGACTCGGTGATCTGGAAGCGGCTCGTTCTATATCCCACTGCGTTAAAACAAATTCTCTCAGCAGGTTGTTATATGCACCCCCGGTCTTTAGGGTTTTCGTAATCCGTTTGGGAACGAGTGCTTCTCGCAATCGGCGATTTTGACTTCTTCGTGCGAGCGAGACGAGGAATTCTTTCGGATTGGGTATCTCATCGGTGTTGAACGGAATTCGATGTCTGGGGATAGACAAAAATTCCGCGAAGGCACGCCGGTCTGCCATTACCCAAGATTCAACTTCCATGACTGCGACGCGCAGGAGGAATCTTGGGTTTCGGGGTGAATTCAGCCAAGAGGCAATGAGCCTCGGCGGGCAAAGATTGGGCGAATCCAAATCTGTCAACATAAACACACCGCATGCCTCGTGGGCGGCTTGGTTAAAGCCTCGCGCCTTTCGTTGCAGATAGGTTTGTCCTTCATAGATGACGCTTTGGACTATGTCGATGCCAAAATGCGACAGGAGTTTCGTCGAAACGGCATCGCTTAAGAGATCCTCGGTGACAAGGATGACGCTAGTTAGTCCCATCCTAATAAACTCAGCCTGTGTGCATGTTGAGGGCCGGCACCAGAAAGCAACACTTCCCCTGCCGTAAAACCCGCCTGAAGAAGTCGCTGCACGTGCGTAATATCCGAGGCAAGCTCGGCTTTCGTTTCAGCCTTTGTCGGTGTTAACACCAGCACCTCCGTACCGACAATCCCCTGTTCTGCGAGGAGAGAAGTGCTATGGGTGGTGACGAAAACCTGTTGCTGTTGATATAGCCGCGTCCCGGCAATCAGCGTCGCGAATTGAGAGACGATGCCCGGCGTAAAAGAAAATTCCGGTTCCTCCAATAAAATCACCGAGTCTGCCTCAAAGAGGGACCAGAACAAGGCGATGAGCCGCAGCGTTCCATCTGAAAACTGGTCTTCGCGATGCCATGCCGCCTCCGGCGGCCAGTCAGCATAACGCGCCTGCAAATGCGGATGTCCTGTCTGTTCATCACGGATAAAGGCCAGCCTCTCAAATCGCGGCACGGCTATCTGAAGAGCCGATTCAATCTTTTCAAGGCGGGCACAGCGAGTCGGTTCAGGAACACTCGCGATTTTCTCTAGAAACCGCTGGCCAAAAGGGTCATCTTCGATAACTTCGTCCTGAAGCGGACCTGGAAACCGTAAAAATTGCGGCACCAGATGGAGGTAGGTAACGTTTCCGAGGAATCGGACGAACTCGCCACACTCGTCGCACGCCGCTGGATTTTCAAGAAAACTCTGCGTGGCGTGCAATGCATCGGAACGTTCTCGGAGTAACTTCTCTTTTTTCCAGAGGCACTCGTGCGTGATAGAGGGTTCAGAATGGCCACAGAATCCTAAACGATACCGCCACTTTTCGGGCGCGCTGGGGGATGCGGCGACGCGAATTTCAATTACGACTTCGGCATCGCGAGGCGCGGATACATGCCGTAACTTCGCAACACCACCTCGCATGCTGACGGCTTTCTGAAAGCCACCACCCGGTTTGGCAATGTCGCGAAGGAAGCGAAAAATATCCAGCAGATTTGATTTGCCCGATGCGTTCGGACCGATGATAAACTGCCGCGTCTGCAATTCTACATCAATATGTTGAAAATTCCGCCAATTTTTGACGATAAGCCGATGGATGAGCATTGCGAGTCCTCTTGATTTAGTGCTTTTAAGATATGATACCACAAAACAAATCGTAATGCAAGGTTTTTGTGTTTTCCCGTAGAACCGTTCAGTTTTCGATGTGCGCATCAAAACCGAAAACTAAATAGTCCTGTTGGAGAAAAAATCCCTTGTATTTTAAATGCATATTCTGCTAAAATAGTGCTACTACATATTAGGGAGGAAAACTAGCGAATGGGAAAGATTAATACCCTCGTCTTCGCAGGCGGGGCGATTCACGATTGGAAAGGGTGCAGTGACGCTATCGTGAACTCGCTCTCACAGCGAGACGAATTTGAAATTACCCGAGTTGAGGAAGACTTAGACGCACTGGTTGCGCCGAACTTGGACCCTTATGAGCTCGTCGTTTTTTATTACACGATAGGCGAGATTTCGGATGCACAGAAGAACGGCTTGCTCAACCACATCGCTTCGGGCAAAGGCTACGTCGGCGTGCATTCGGCGGCGGATTCGTTCCGCGGGTGTCCGGAGTATCGTTCCATGGTAGGCGGCTATTTCGTGACGCATCCGCGCTACCGTGACTACCAGGTCAGCATTGTGGATACCGAGCATGAAATCACGAAGGGACTGGACGAGTTCGTCGTGACGGATGAGCAGTATATCCTCGATTACGACCGGCGTAACCATGTCCTCGCCTCGGCTTTGTGGAAAGGCGACGCGGTGCCGGTTGCTTGGACGAAGAATTGGGGCGAAGGGCGCGTCTTCTATCTGGCACTGGGGCACGATGCCGCGGCGTGTCAGCATGACATGTTCGGAACGCTTCTGCAGCGGGGTGCTATCTGGGCAGGCAGCGGCTCGGCATAATCCGTTCTGGTTCGCGCCTGCCATCGGTGGGCGCGACGCACCGATAACGAGGGCCGATGCCATGAAACAGACAATCACCGATATACGGGTGCTTCAGAAACCGCCCGCGCATTGCGAGCTCTTTCTGGACGGTAAACCGTTTGTCGTTGTTCATGTCGAGTTGATTGTCAAGTTTGGGTTGCGCGTCGGCTTAGCTATTGAGGCACAGGTTATTGAGAAGTTAATCGCCGCGGACGAAGTGATGCGCGCCAAGAACAGCGCGATAGCACTCCTCCGCGAGCAAGAAGAGGCACCTCGTCCGCGCAGCAAACGGGATGTCGCGCAGCAATTGGAAAGGGAAGGGTTTGACGCGCACGCCGTTGAAACTGCAATCGCGGAATTGATACGTTCCGGGCATATCCGCGACCGGAAGTTCGCCGAGAATTGGGTGCGCCGCCGACAAAAATCAAATCCGCGCGGGAAAACTGTGCTGAAACGTGAACTTGTCGACAAAGGCATCGACACAGAAACCGCCGAGATGGTTTTGGCTGAGGTTGAAACCGAAGCGGAAGCGGAACTTGCACTGCAACTGGCGCGCAAACGGGCAAAACACTATCAACGGCTGCCGGTTCCAACGGCGAAGCGGCGTTTATACGGATTTTTGGCGCGCCGCGGGTTCGGCTCGGAAACCATCCGACAGGTGCTTGAACAGGTTTTTGAATAGGCACAAAAAATTCGCTTGACATGCAACGCCATTTCGTGGTAAACTATTCGTGCGTGGGAGAAACCTCAACGTTCGCTGCAAAAAGTCCAGAACGTTTCAGTTTTTGGTGAGAACGTCATTTTCGCCGTTAGGCGGGACATCCCTGTCCTACAGTAGGAAGGACATCCTTGTCCCGATAGCGTTACAGTAGGAGGAACATCCTTGTCCCGATACCGCGCAGTAGGCGGGACATCTTTGTCCCGACATTGACAAGAAATCGAGACCGGGAGGTCTCTCCTACCTGATAGTGCGTGCAGTAGGCGGGACATCCTTGTCCCGATACCCCAATTATCGAGACCGGGAGGTCTCTCCTACCGGAAACATCAAGACCGCGGAGGGCTCTCCTACTGGGGAGAATTGAATTGCTCGGGGGAAAAACCGTTTTTGGCTTGACAATTCTGCGAAAATAAGATATAATGTATGAAATACCGAGCGCAGCCGAAAGTGAGGCATACGGAAAACATGACATCAGATGAGATCAGAGCCAGTTTTTTAGCATACTTCCGCAAGCAGGGGCATACCGTCGTCCCGAGTGCATCGCTCGTTCCCGCGGGTGACGAGACGCTGCTGTTTACTAATGCCGGTATGAACCAGTTCAAGGAGGTGTTCCTCGGCATTGGGCAGCGCGAGTATACACGCGCCGTGGATACGCAGAAATGCATGCGCGTCAGCGGAAAACACAATGACCTCGAGGAAGTCGGGCACTCGCCAAGCCACCACACTTTCTTTGAGATGCTAGGAAACTGGTCCTTCGGCGATTATTACAAGCAGGCGGCGATCGCCTTCGCATGGGAATTGGTGACTGAACTCTGGCGCATTCCCAAGGAACGCATCTGGGCAACGGTGTATGTGGACGATGACGAGGCGGAGAGATTCTGGCTTCAAGAGACAGACTTGCCGCTCGCACGCATCCGCCGCTGTGACAAGGATAACTTCTGGGAGATGGGTGAGACAGGGCCTTGTGGTCCGTGCAGCGAACTTTTCATCGACCTGGGTGTAGACGCTTACCCGGAAACAGCGGACGACCCGGGCGCGGGCCCGAACACCAGCGACAGGTTTCTCGAATTCTGGAATCTCGTCTTCATCCAATACAATCGTGATGAAAGCGGCGCGCTGACACCGCTACCGGCTATGCACGTTGACACCGGGATGGGTTTTGAGCGGATTGCCTCTATTTTGCAAGGGGTGGATTCCAACTACAAAACCGATCTGTTTACGCCGCTCCTCGGCACAATTTCGGATATGACAGATGCCGCCTATTTTGATGACGAACGTGGGCTACCACACCGCGTCATCGCGGACCACGTCCGATGTCTAACGTTCGCCATCGGCGACGGTGTCATGCCTTCTAATGAAGGGCGCGGCTATGTCATTCGTCGGATTTTGCGGCGCGCCGTGCTTTACGGGAAAAAGTTGGCGATGAACGAGGCGTTCATCTATCGCCTTGTTGATAAAGTGATTGAACTGCTCGGCGATGTGTTCCCCGATGTCCAACCGCGGCGCGAGTTTATCAAGCGCACGATTCAAGCGGAAGAGAGTCGTTTCCATCAAACGCTTGAGCGCGGCTTGGAGATGCTGGCGAGTTCCTTTGATGCGCTCGCAGCGCAGGGCGGCACGCAACTTGAGGGCAAGCGCGCCTTTGAACTCTACGACACGTTCGGCTTCCCGTTAGATTTGACACAGATGCTTGCGCGCGAACGCGGTTTTGCCGTTGATGCGCCTGGGTTTGAGCGCAGCATGGAAGCACAGCGAGAACGCGGCCGCGCCGCTTGGCACGCGAAAGGCGGCGGTGCGAGAGACGAGGAGATTGCTGTTTACGCCGAAGTCCTCAAAGAACACGGCGAAACCGAATTTGTCGGCTACGCACACGACAACGCCGAGGCGGAAATTGTCGCCTTGATTGCCGGCACCGAATCGGTGGGCGGCGCGCAGGAAGGAGACGAAGTCTCCGTGCTGTTTAACCGCACGCCTTTCTACGGCGAATCCGGCGGGCAGGTAGGCGATGTCGGAACGATTGAGGGCCCGAACGCGAAATTGGAAGTGTTGGATACTATCAAACCATCGGCAGCTCTGGTTGTGCATCAGTGCCGGGTGCTGGAAGGCGAGATTACGCCGTTCACCACCGTGCGTGCACAGATTGATGTCCCGCGCCGCAAAGCCGTCGCGGTGAGTCACACGGCGACGCATATTCTGCACAGCGGGTTGCGCAGGGTGCTCGGCACGCATGTCGGGCAAGCCGGTTCACTCGTTGAGGCAGGCAGACTGCGGTTTGACTTTTCGCACTACGAAGCAGTCTCCCCGGAACAACTGCGTGAAATTGAGGGTTTTGTCAATGAGAAAATTCGTGAGAATGACACGCTCTCTGTCGCAGAGATGCCTTTAGCTGCGGCGAAGGCGCGCGGCGCGCTTGCTTTCTTCGGCGATAAATATGGCGACACCGTCCGCGTCGTGCAAGCCGGGGAGTATAGCGTGGAGTTATGCGGCGGCACGCATGTCGATGCCACCGGGGAACTCGGGTTCGTGAAACTGATGAGCGAGAGCAGTATCGCTGCGGGCGTTCGCCGCGTTGAGGCGTTGACAGGCGGTGCAGCGGCAACCGCTATCCAAGATGATGACGCGCTGCTGGCTAGCATCGCGAATGTGCTGAAGACTCCTAAAGCTGCCTTGCCTGAGCGTGTTGAACGACTCCTGCAGGAACAGCGGGAGTTGGAACAGCAGTTCCAGCAGGTGAAAGGGCAGCTCGCGCTCTCGAATATCGGTGCCTTAGTGGCAGATGCAACATCTGTCAACGGTGTGCAGATTGTCGCCTCGCGGGTGGAAGACACAGACAGGAACGGCTTGCGTCGGCTCGTTGATGAACTCAAAACGCGGCTCAGTTCGGGTGTCGTTGCGCTTGCTTCAGTGACAAATGGCGAGGTGGCGTTTGTCGTCGGTGTAACCGCTGATCTGGTGAAGCAGCGCGGTTTGCATGCGGGGAAAATCATGAGTGAAATCACCCGACTTGCAGATGGGCGCGGTGGCGGCAGACCGGAATTAGCGCAAGGGGGCGGCAAAGACCCGGGTAAAGTGCAGGCGGCGATTGATGCCGCAGAACGCATTGTTGCCGAACACCTCTCATAAAAGTTGTGGGCGCGTCTTCCAAAACGCGCTACTGAATACCGTGCCGTGAGGCACGAACGTATGGATAGGAGAAGTTATGGACTGGGTGCTGATTGCCTCACTTTTTTGGAAATTCAGCCTAGGGACTTTGCTACTCGCTTTAACAGCACTCGCCGGTTACATGTGCGCGACGCTCGGCAGCCTCCGAAACTCGCTCAACAGCATCCGGAACACGTTGAATTCCGCGGAGCATATCGTCAATCAAGAACTCGGCGAATTGCTGAGTGACGTGGATAAGACGGTGAAAGAAGTGAACAAGGAGCTGCCCGCGCTGCTACAAAATCTCAATGGGTTGACAGCTTCCTTGCAAGGCATTAGCGAAACCGAAATTCAACCGACTGCGCACAATATCCAAGAAATGAGTGCCGTGCTGAATCAGAGTCTTCAGGAACTAGAATCGCTGGTGCAAAAAGCGAGTCAGTTTTCGGGTGAGACGCTGGAACAGGCGGAGTTTTTCCGCAACCAACTGGCACTCTCATTGGCGGATATTGTGAGTTTGTGGCAAGGTATCAAAGCGGGGTGGGATAACTTCCGCGCCGCACATTCGCAAGACGCATCGGTGGAGGAGGAACCTGATGGATAACCAAAAGTCTTCGTCTACCGCGGGCGTTTTCGCAATTTTTGTTGTAGGCGGGCTCATCGGTTCCGCGTTGATGCTGCTCCTTGCACCGGCATCGGGCAAGCGTGCCCGGAAAAGGCTCCGCAAGGCATCGAACCGGCTTCAACGCCGAACAGCGAAGAACGCCTACCGAACCACCAAACGCGTGAACAAGTTTGTCCACACGTTTTTGAAAAACATGAACGCTAACTTAAAGGAAAGGAAAAGAAAATGAGCAACAATGGACAGAACAACGGGCTCTCGATGATATTCGCGTTTTTTACCGGCTTTCTCGCCGGAGCGGTTATCAGCCTGCTTTATGCACCGAGCCCTGGCAAGGAGGCCCGGAAGAAAATCCGCGATACCTCCGTTGAAGCAAAGAACCGAACCGTCGAATTGGCGCAGCAGGCATCCCACAGCGCGAAGGAAAACGTTCAGAACCTCGTTGAACAGGGCCGGGATAACGTCCAGGGCCTCGTCACGCAGGGGAAAGAACGGCTTCACGATGCCGGCGAACAAGTAAAGGACGCGGTGGAAACCGGGCGCAGAGTCTCCTCTGAAGTCCGAACCAAAATCGCGAGCTCCCTCCCCGGTATCAGCGGCACCCAGGAAGCCGACGAAGAAGCATCCGAGGAAGCGTAAGGATTGCCGACTTCTGATGTGGCGCGCTTGCATGAGGTTTCGACTTTCAGTAGGAGGGCCCTCCGGGAAGTTTGGCACTTGCTGTCAACTGTTCTCGATGCATGTGGTATCGGGACAGGGATGTTCCTCCTACTGGCATCGCGCCGCGTGTGGCAATTGGGTATGCAATGGAAGTTGAAAAATTAAAGGCTCTACTTGAATCGGTTCAACGCGGAGAGGTTGCAGTGGATGCTGCACTGCGTTCTCTCCGCACGCTACCGTTTGAAGACTTGGGTTTCTCCAAGATCGACCATCACCGTCAGCTCCGCACTGGGTTTCCCGAGGTGATTTTCTGTGAGGGCAAGACGAAGGCGCATGTGAAGCAGATTAGCGAACGGATTCTCGCCGCGGGGCATCCGCTGCTTGCGACTCGTGCTACGCCGGACATGTATGAGGCGGTGCAGGAGATTTATCCGGAAGCGCGCTATAACGCGCTTGGCCGGACTATCACCGTCTCGCAATCCGATGAGGAAGGGGCTGCGGGTATTTTAGTGATTTCTGCTGGCACTTCCGATTTGCCGGTGGCTGAAGAAGCGGCAGAAACGGTGCAGATGATGGGTAATCGTCCGGAACGGCTTTACGATGTCGGCGTGGCTGGGCTTCACCGGTTGATGGGCAACTATGAAAAACTGCTTGCCGCCCGCGTGATTATCGTCGTAGCAGGGATGGAAGGCGCGCTGCCGAGCGTCGTCGGCGGATTGGTAGAGAGCCCTGTCATCGCCGTGCCGACGAGCGTCGGTTACGGTGCCAGTTTCGGTGGGCTCGCCGCGCTGTTAGGGATGCTCAACAGTTGTGCTTCCGGCGTTACCGTCGTTAACATTGACAACGGCTTCGGCGCGGGGTATAGTGCTTCACTTATCAATCGGTTAGTTGCGTTGTCCTGAACAGCGTGCTTTTCTTCTACTTCTCTTCTGAACGTTCAACCTTCAACGTAACGGTGGCACTCGCCTGTTCATGTTCCACTTTTAAGCGAATGCACTGGGCATTAATGTTGAGGGTGACGACATCAGTTCCAATCTTGCATCGAATTGGGTTTCCTAGGATGTCGGCACCGGGTTTCCATGTCCCGCCAGCCTCTTGCGCGTATGTAGCGAGCGCGCGCGCCATCGCCTCCGAGCGTGGGCCGTTGGCGTTGAGAATGCGCTGCGCCGCACTAGCTGCTGCGTTTGCAGCCGCGGTTAAACGCGCTTGGTGCGTCTGCGCCGGTGCATTGTCATTGTCAACGGTGCTGCTTTTGCGCAAGCCGAAATAGACGAGGACTGCGAGGAGTCCGAGAAATCCTGCGGTTATCAACAGGACAGTGCCTTGCAATTCGCGGCGGCGCGTCAGACTCTCAAAATCCTCGCGATGGTGCGGATAGAAGGCATCGTGCGCGGCGAGCGGTGCAGGCGCGCAGAGCAGCCAGATGCAAATCACAAAAGCGGTTTTGGCGTTTGACGTGAACATAAACGCAGTATAACGGAAACGAAGAGAAAAATCAAGGGCACAAACTTGACATGAAATTGCAAATTTGATAGAATACGCATGGCGTTTAAACTTGGACGAAAAGACATTGTCTTTTCGTCCGGCTAAGTTGAGACTGTTCTGCCAAGGCAATCAAGGCGCACGTCAAACCACGTCAAACCACCGCTAGGAAATACGAAAAATGAAGGAGGCATACCTTTGAATCAGAGAGCACCTATCGAAGAACAAATCGATCTTCCTTTCGTTGAGTCGCTGCGGATCAGTTTTCAGAGTTTGAAAATCCGTTTTGGGCGTTCGATTATCACGACAGCGGGCATTACGCTCGGTATCGCTTTTCTCGTCTCCGTTTGGACGAACAACGAGATTAATCTCGCGCTACAGGAGAGCGGCAGGCAATCGACAATTAACACATTTGAAGAGACACCGCAACAGGGCATTTCCACAAAGGACATCTGGCTCATCGTCATGTCGCTCATCGTCTGTGTCGTTGGGATTGCGAACTCGATGCTGATGGCGGTGACAGAGCGGTTCCGCGAGATTGGGACGATGAAATGCCTCGGCGCGTTAGACGGCTTCGTCGTCCGATTATTCCTGCTTGAATCGGGGTTCCAAGGGTTTTCCGGCGCGCTCATCGGCGCGCTCATCGGCACACTCGGCGCGATTCTCTTGGGACTGAAAGACTACGGGTTGGATCTGTTCTTCTATTTCCCGTTGTTGCCGGCGCAGCCGGAAAGTGGCGCGATGCAGCTCGGTGTGATAGTTGTCATCTTGCTCGGGTGCATCCTCGGCATGATTTTAGCCGTCATCGGCTCGTCATTTCCGGCGTGGCGTGCGGCGAAACTCCCGCCTGCAGAAGCGATGCGGACAGAGGTTTAGGCACCCCCACTGGGGACTTAAAGGAAAAGACTATGGCTGATATCGTTGTGAAAACGGAGGATGTCGTCAAAGAGTATCGCATGGGCTCGAACGTCCTGCGCGCGTTAGACGGCATCAACATTGAGATTCACCGCGGGGAATACATCTCGCTGATGGGGCCCTCCGGCTCCGGCAAATCTACTCTCTTTAACATGATCGGCGCGTTGGACCGGCCGACGGAGGGACGCGTCTATATTGATGGACAAAACATGTCGCAACTCTCACAACGGCAGATTGCTGCGTTTCGGTGCCATCGTGTCGGCTACATCTTTCAGAGTTACAACCTGTTGCACGTGCGGAGCGCGCACGGGAATGTAACGCTGCCGATGATTTTCGCCGGCGTTTCGGAGAAACAGCGCAACGAAAAGGCTGAGAAATTGCTGGACATGGTGGGGTTAGGGGACAGGATTTATCATCTTCCCGATGAGCTCTCCGGTGGACAGCGTCAGCGCGTCGCGATTGCGCGGGCCCTGGCGAATGACCCGAGTATCATCCTCGCCGATGAACCGACAGCAAACTTGGACACTATCACCGGGCGTGAAATCATCGATTTGATTAAGCGGTTGAACAACGAGCAGGGGGTTACTGTCATTTCTGCAACGCACGATTTGAAGATGCTTGATGTCTCAGATCGGATTGTCGATATCCGCGATGGGTTGGTAGAGCGCATCCGTAACCGCGATGAAATTGAGATTGAGGTTGGGGAAGTCGGTGGAGAGTAGGCTGAATGGCGCGAAAAATATCACGCAGAATCAAAACGCTACGTGGGTTTGTGGCATGGGCAGAACAGTTCACCGATGGGAAATATCTGTTTCGCGGTGTATCTAAGCAGTCATATAAACTGGAAGCGTCTGCCTATCGCCGTTTACCCGAGGGTGATAAACGAAAACCACACGAGCTCCGCGAGGTGAATAGGGAGTTGTTAGAACGCGCGCGTCTTTTGGGACACGCTCATCGGGATGGCCAGCAGCGTTCCGACTTGGAGTTGCTGGCAGAGCTCCAGCACTTCGGCGCGGCGACATGCCTGATTGACTTCACACGGAATGCCTTCATCGCGCTCTGGTTTGCCTGCCGGCAGAGTGCTAGTGGTGATGCGGCAAACGGGAAGGTGTTCGCTGTTCGTGTTGATGAGCCTGTCTGCTTTAAGTCCGTGACACACGAACTGCTAGCATCCGAGGATATTGACACCTTTTTCGCGGAGGATGACGAGGGTAGGTATCCACTCTATCAGTGGCAGCCCAAGCATCAGAACAACCGCATCATCGCGCAGCAATCGGTGTTCATCTTTGGGGGTGCCCAAATTGACGTTGCGGCAGAATGCATCATCATCAAAAGTAGCAAGCGCGAACTCCTAGCGTCTCTGGAGAAATTATCGGGGATTAGTGAGGGAGCTCTGTTTCCTGATTTTGACGGTTTCGCGCGCCTCAATGCCCAGAATAGAGTGTCGATTCAATCCGACCCGGCGGCTTACTTGGATCGCGCTGTTGAGGCGCATCAAGAGAGCAAGTGGGACGATGCCCTCGGCTATTACGACGAGGTTCTCTCGTTAAAGCCGGAGAGTCACATTCAAGCAAGGGCGTATACCGGACGAGGGCTGATTTACAGAAGTAAAGAAGAGTTCGACCTGGCTATCGCGCACTTGACTAAGGCAATTGAGTTAACGGTTGATGATGCTCACGCTTACAACAACCGTGGGCTTGCTTATGGGCTGAGAGCCGAAATTTATGGGGACGCAGAAAACCGGGAGCGCGCGGTGGAAGACATGGAATCCGCCATAAAAGATTACGACGCGGCACTAGCCCGGAACCCCGATTTTTCCGATGCCTATAACAACCGCGGTGCCGCTTACCTCTTCAAAGACGAGTTTGAGTTAGCCATCGCGGACTGCAGCGAGGCAATAACCCGGAACTCCAATGCTCACGATGCCTATTACAATCGCGCCACTGCTTACCTCTTGAAAGAGGACTTTGATTTGGCTATTGAGGACTATGATAGGGCGGTAACCCTGAACGCCGATCTTCACGATGCCTACTATAACCGAGCCACTGCCTATTCCTATATTGGCGAATTGGAATTGGCCATTGAGGACTACACGAAGGTAGTAGACCTGGATGCAGATGATGCCAATGCCTATTACAGCCGCGGTATCGTCCGGTTGCAACTGGAAAATTGGCAAGAGGCCAAAGCAGACCTAACCGCTGCAATGCAAAGGGATATGGATATCATTGATGCATTTCAGACTGATTATGAAAGTGTTATCCACTTTGAGCAGGAACACGGTATTCAATTACCGGCAGACATCGCCGACTTGCTGACACAGCAAGAACCGTGCCCTCATCTCGTGGAAGCAGAACCTTGTCACTCCCACAGTGAAAAATAGGTTGACATCTTGGTGGAAACTTGTTATCATATAATGAAAATACCACCTAACTACTTTTACAAGGAGACGAATCTGAATGGCAAGCAAAAAGAACGCGAATTCCAAAAGCAACGCGGCTGCGAAAACCGGTAAATTCGCAATTGTGAGGGAACCGAAGCGGAACAAAAATCCCTCACGCGCTTCAACTGTCAGGGTAGTGGCGAGACCTAAGCACGCGCGAAGTTCTTGATGAAGTCGTTCCCTCTAGACGCGATTAGCACTTTAACTTTATCGCGTCAATGAAAATCGCAGCACCCGCGCGGTGAATCATAAATCGTTAAAAAGGGGTGGGATTCTTCAGAACCCTGCAATCCCTACGTTAGCCTACCTACTCAATTTCATCCAACGCAACCGGTCGGTTTTCGCGCAACGATTGCCTCGCAGCGAAACCCATGACGACAGGCACACGTCCATCCTTACCTGTCACTAATGGCGGCGTATCTTCCCGGATGCAGGTAAAAAAGGCTTGCAATTCGGCAAGAAATGCGGGTTTATAGCGTTCTACGAAGAAATAGGGCGGCGAGGCAGCCCGCGTGCCTTCACTGCCACTAAAGGTGACAGTATCTGTCAACGGATTTGCCGCCGTTGCCATTCCCTTTGAGCCGAAGACTTCTACACGCTGGTCATAGCCATAAACCGCCTCTCGGCTATTGTCAATCGTGCCGATGGCACCGTTGCGGAATTTCAAGGTGATGACAGCGGTGTCAATGTCGCCTGCTTCTCCAATGCTCGGGTCAACGCGCACGCCGCCGGTAGCGTAAACCTCGGTTACTTCATCGCCGATGAGATAGCGCGCCATGTCAAAATCGTGGATGGTCATGTCTAGAAAGATGCCGCCGGAGACTTTGACGTATTCAATCGGCGGAGGGCTCGGGTCGCGGCTAGTAATGCGCAGGATGTGCGGCTCACCGATTTCGCCGCCGACGACAGCCTCGCGTATCCGCCGGAAACTCGCGTCAAACCGGCGATTAAAACCTACCTGAAACTTCACGCCTGTCTTCTCCACGGTAGCCAGCGTCTCGTCAATCTGCGCGAGATCGAAGGAGATGGGTTTCTCGCAAAAGATATGTTTCCCTGCTTCGGCGGCTTCTTGGCTAATTTGGGCGTGCGTATCGGTTGAGGAGCAGATAAGCACCGCGTCAATCTGTGCATCGGCTAACAGGGTGGTGTAGTCGTCTGTCACCTTCGGCACATTGAATTGCGCGGCTAGGCTGTTGACGCTCCCCCGGTCTAAACTGCAAATGGCGACGAGTTGGGCATCAGGTATGTTTTGCGCGATGTGTTCAATGTGCAGTGTGCCGATGCGTCCTGCGCCGATAACGCCGACATTGATTTTAGCGGTTTGGTTCATCCGGTCTTTCTCCTAATTTGCGCGATGCGCATCGGTTTCAATATCGCGGATGAGCCGATAGACGCGTCCTGCTTCCCGGTTTTTGTCCAGAAACGCCTGATAACTTCGATAGGCATCCTCGATGAGTTCGTTGTAAAGGACAACGCGCACATTCTGTTCCGCCATAGTTCTCTTAGATCTCTCCTCTCGTTCGGTATCTGTCCACTGCGAGAGAGGTTTTCCTACGATGCAGACAACCTCCACCGGTTCGTTCTTTCCGTTAGCGCGAACCAGTTTCCGGAGTGCCTCCCCGTACTTTTCAACCTGTTTTAACAGGTCATACTGATCCAATACCTGATCTGCACGTTTGAGTTCAATGATAACGTGCTTCCCCGAGGTCATCTTATACTTAATGTCAAAGCGGCCCCGTTTCTCTTCGTCGGAGAGCCCGGCATCAAGTTCCGCAAATTCTTTTTGGACGCTTTGCTCCATCAAGGGCGTTTCAGTGGCGCGGTCCCACGAGGGATCGAGCAACCAGAGGTGCTCGTAGAGATATTCTTGAACAACTTTTTCCTTCGCGTTGTCTGCCACGTGTAGGTGCAGTGCCTCAATAACCCGGAGCCGTTCTTGAACGATGCGATAATACAGCGATGCCTCAATATCGTCCAATTCGGCGAAAATCTGGGTAACCGCGTCCAGATTTTCAGGCGTTATCCGCTCTAACGCCTCCAGTTCCCCTTTGTATTTGATATTCTCAAACGCTAAAACGCACTGTTGATAGAGCCCAACTTTATCCTCTTCGTCTAGGGTGAGTTGGCCAATCTTCCCAAACAGCGACTTTGCTTGTCGTCTTTCGTCGCGGTTCAGCCCTGCCAACCATTCATCAATGGCAGGCATCTGGCTGGCTTCTTTGGTGCCTTGCTCGGTACGCAGTGTTGTCCATTGACTCTGGATGTGTTTGAGTTCGCCTCTCACCCAATCTTGAAGGGCGCGGTATCTCGGGTCATCCTTGATAATCTCTTGCCGGTTCGTGGTAGCGATGTCCTCTGAATCATCCTGATCCAAGAAATCGGCATGGATTTCCCCGATGAGATATTTTGTGTAAAGCCCACCTTCGGAAAAATCTTCTAGGATATCCTCCTGCGCGAGTTTGCCGCGAACCATGACGACGATCTTGTTGAGGTTATCTTCGGCATCTTTGTCGTTGAGGTCTCCGGATTTTCCGACGGTGCCGATCCAACCTGTTACGTTGTAGTCCACTGAGTCCGCTGTCAAGGTTCCTTCCCTTTCTTCTGCGTGTTCAAGCTTCTCTAATCTGCAAGATTGCTTATACTTCTCACTTTCATCGCCATAGTGCCACAGATATTGGAGTTTGTGGAAGTAGTCTCGATCTGCAATGGTAACAGACTCGCCATTAATTGCAACGTTGAAATTGTCAGTCCCGATGATACTGAACCGGCGCGCCAACCGCTTCCGCAAAGCCGAGGGAGCCTGGGAAACCCGCTTTTTTAAATCCGTCAGGATAATCTGTGTTCCCTCTTCCTTAAGAGTTATCTTAGATTTATCCAGAGGCTTCGGGTGGTACGTACTCTCCTCTTGTTTCATTGCGGATTTAATGTCTTCTACCGACATCTCAAAGCCGCTTATGGCCTTATCGGAAACTGTCTGGACTACAACAGTCTCGGCGATGGAAAAGAGGGAGAGTTTGCCGATGCCCTTGCGCCCCATCACGGGCCGATTATACTTGGGAGTTTGGGCATCTTCCTTTTTGCGGCGTTCATAACCGACGTTGAGGTATTTCTCGTTAATATCGGTTTCGCTCATGCCGTGGCCATCGTCGGTGATGATGATTTTGTCCTGCTCAATGACAATCTCAACCGATGTTGCATCCGCATCCCAAGAATTCGCAACGACTTCCGACAGCACAGCGGGGACATTGCTATAGAGGTTGAGGCCGAGATGGTTGAGGACGTTGAGACTCATGCGCATCTCATACTTGGGTTTATCCATGGGTGTTATCCTCTACATGTTTTTGAATGCTTTCCCCGATAACGGTTGCAAGCCTGACAGGCACGGCATTCCCGATGTGGATACCTAATTGCGTCATTCTCATCGGGGCACCCGGCTCAAGAAATTCATAATGTTTCGGGAATGTTTGCAGCAGCGCGCCTTCTCGAATTGAGAGTGCCCGGTCTTGCTCGGGATGCCCGAATCTTCCACTACCGAAGTTATGAAACTGGGTTGTTATCGTCGGGGCGGGTGCATCCCATTCCATACGTCCATAAACCGACGTGTAAGTTTCTCCCGATTTCCTTTGGTGGCATGGCGCGCGGAGATGCGCATCCCAATCTTTCCATGTGCCGCCCGGTTTTGACTGCTTAATTCGTGCCTGATTCTTAGCCTCAAACTTTCTCGCGCGATGGAGCAAGTCGGCATCGGACACTTCCCCTGCCGCGATCGGGGGCAAATAATCTATGGTTTCCCGGACCGTCGGACAAGGTTTCAACGTTTCATAATCTTCTGCTTGGAGGAACGAGATCTCGGCTGCGCAGCCCGATGCGGCGCGCAAATGCGTTTTCGGGAGAAGCGAGATGTCGCACAAAGTGGAAGCAAGCAGCACCAGACGACGACGCTTCTGCGGAACGCCATAGTCGGGACAGTAGACTAACTTTTGATAAACCGAATACTTGAGAGTTTCAAGTTTACCAACGAAATCGGCAAAAATGTCTTCCTTTCTAATAGGCGTGACATTCTCAAAGGCGACAATTTCAGGCTTAACTTCTTCGATTAACCGCCCGAAGTCATTGAGTAGTTCCCACTTCGTATCCCGAGGCCGGGCTGTGTCTTTCCTGTATTTTCGCGTATGCACTGAAAAGGGCTGGCACGGGGCACACCCGACAAGCAGTTTAACATCGCCCGGTGGATAGCGGGCAGAAAGTTCGGGGCCCTTAACTTCACGAATATCTTTTTCGATAAACCTTGCCTTATTGTTTGTCTCAAAGGCATACCGGCACGTCGCATCAACGTCAAGGCCCGCTCGGACTTTTATGCCCGCTTGCTGAAGCCCGTACGTCAGGCCACCCACACCG
Organism: Candidatus Poribacteria bacterium; assembly: GCA_965242965.1. GTDB lineage: Bacteria > Poribacteria > WGA-4E > WGA-4E > WGA-3G > AGPOR5. Next base: position 3,054,164 of record OZ251518.1, read on the forward strand.
CAAAACAGATCCACGGCGGAAATGGATATCGATGTGTTTCCTTTTTGCAATGCGCTCATGGCAATCACCTGTTGACAGAATATGCGAATTCAGGGAGAAACCCATAATAATTATAGCACAAAACGCAACAATTGTCAAAACATGTTTTTCAATCACGCCCGCGCGTTATAGGATAGAATGCAAATACGCCAAATTCCGCGCAGCACTCTCACGAGGACTACCCATCCCCGGCAAGACATCCTGCTCCACAACAATCCAACCGTCGTAATTTTGCGCGCGCAATGCGGCGATGACAGCCGGAAAATCGACATCACCTTGCCCAAGCTCGCAGAATACACCGTTGCCGACAGACGCGAAGTAATCCCACTTCTCTGCACGAGAACGCGCCGCAATCTCTGGATGGCAATCCTTGAAGTGGACATGCCAGATGCGTTCCGCATAGCGAGTGTAAAGTTCCAACGGTTCTCCACCGCCGAACCGATAGTGTCCGGTATCAAAGCACAAACCAACCAGCGTTGGCTCTGTGTTTTGCATCAGCCTGTCTACTTCGGCAGGTGTCTCTACATAGCCTGCGCAGTGTGGGTGAAAAACGGTGCGCAGGCCCGTCTCTTCTCGCACCATATCTGCGATATACTGGACACCGTGAACGAAAATCGCCCATTCTTCCGAGGTTAATCCATGTTCGGGACGGATACGTCCGGCGTTGCGGGTTCGCCGTGGAGAAGTGCCGTTATTATCTGAAAGCACGATGAAGGGACTCCACGGGTTATCACCTTCAACGGCTGCTAATAGCCGCGCGTACCGCAGTGCCTCCGCCGCGCCTTTGTCATGAAAACGTGGCTCGGCGAGGGACACCCCGACGAAGGCACCTAACAGTGATAATTCGCGCGCTTGGAGTTCGTTATACAGGGCTGCCGCGTCTGTCGGCATAAACCCCCAGTCACCGAGTTCGGTACCGCTGTAACCGATGGCGCGCATTTCGTCTAGCACCTGCACGTAGCCGGGTGCTTCGCCGGCTAAGTCAAATTCAAGGACTCCCCAAGAACATGGGGCGTTTGCGATTTTCATTTTTGTTGTTCCTAGCGGTGATTTGGCAACCGCTTGGCAGTGGACGTTGTCTTGTTAGGCTGTCTTGACGTTGTCAAGCCTTACGGTTCTGTCGTGCTTGCGGGTGGTTGTTCGGGCCCTAAGACTTCCTGGAACCGGAGAGTCGGTGAAGCCGCGGGAACCTGCTGCCCAGACGTGCCACTCACACGATTCTCTGGTGTTCGCGGATGTGGGAGAGTCTCGGCGGAATCGCCGTGGTTCCCGTATTTAAAATGGTGCAGGTAAAACCGGATAGAACCAGCAACCCCCAGTTGTTCAGTCAGCACCTGCGCCCCAATTTCATAAATCTCAATATCTGTCATATCTCGCATTTCGCTTTGACTTGCGGTGAATCTGCGGGCTCTGGCGCGTTCTTCCTCTTGCCATTCTAGACGAGTTTGCTTGAGCCTTTCAACGCTGGTATCAATAGGTTCATCTTTCAGCCAATTGTGCCGGTCGGCGGTGTAATCGCCTGTCCCCGGTTTACACTGGCGGAGGAACCGCGTCGTTTCAGCAGCACCCAGTTTATTGAAAAGTGCCTCTAGCCCGCGTTCGTAGAGTTCAAGTGCTGTCATCTTTAATACGTTCATTTTAGGTTGCCTCCTGTAACCAAATCTGGCAATGTTGCCGGTATCAATTGGCCCTCGACGGCGACGAGGAAATCTTTGATGTCGATCGAGCGCAAACGCGAGGAGATATCGCGCAGTGCCTGATTGACTTGACGTAGCAGATGGCAGCGGAGTGGTAATCCCCGTACGGGTCCCCGAGCTGCACCTGCAGTGTGTCAATCAGTTCGCGGCAGTTCATGTCTATTCCTCTATCCAGATGTAGGTGGGCAAAGTCACTGCGGGGAACACTTCGTCGAGCAGGGCGTAGAGCAACGGATCGCCCTCTATCATCTTCTTTCGGTGCCACCTATCATGCTGGTTGTCGCCGTGAATATCATCAAACCACTCTCCTGCACTCATAGCCCAGTATTCCCATTCGTTTGTCAGTGCATAGAGGTTGATGTCGTTATAATATCCCTCGCCTTTGAGTGCTTTCTGATAGGCGAGCGTATACGCCGTTTTCAAGCGCGTGCCCCAGTCGGGAAAGAGGTGCGGATTATCGTCAAACGCATCGTCTATGGCGTGCGCCATCTCGTGCACCACCACACCACTACCCAGTGCTTCTTCGGGCGGATCGAGATAGCGATGATAGCCAATGCCGCCTACCGCCAAACGTCCGAAAGCACCGCCCATGTAAAAACCGGCGTAGAACGCGACTTTGCTCAACTCGTCTGGCAGATTTACATCGTGGACTCGGGAACCCACCAGCACATACCGAAATCCGTTTTCGGGCGACAGTGCCTGACGCAGCTCGGGTCGTTTCGATGTCATCGTCAAAAGAATCTGGCCCGCCACATACAGAAATTCATCGCGGACAGGGGCAGATCCAGTGCGTTCGGAAGGGGCGATAACTGCCATCCCGCCCGCATCGAGGTATTTATCGTAAAACTGCCGGCGATCCAACTGCTGACAGAAGTGGGTCGCGGGATATTCCCAAGGCACCGATACCGCCCAAGACGGCCCGACGCTGGTGTCACCGTTATCTAGCCAGTCTTGCAAAGCCTCGAGGTCTGCGTCCCAGGTACCCCACAGCGCGTCCTGAATCTCCGGTGGTACTGGTGAGATGACCAGGTCGCTGCCGGTACCGGCTTTCACCTTGTCGTTAAGCGGTGCATCGGGCCAGAAGGTATCCTCCGGGGCAGGATTGACGAGCAGTTCTGTGAGCATGCCGCGCTCGCCGTCAAAACACCCGGTGGTGAGGACGATGAACGTGAGCAGGTAAAACGTGAATCTTTTCATGAGTGTTCCTCCTGTGCCGACGATAGTATCGGCGGATAGAATTTTCCATGCACGAGGGTGCCGCCGTGCTGTCCCTGTCCGAGTGTCACGCCGAAGTTGTCTCGCATAGAAACGATGTCAAAGTCAAAAACGTGTGCAAAGAGCATTGCGCACACTTCATTGTCGCCGAAGTAGGGCGCGTGCTGTAGCATCCAGTGCACGCGCGCCGGGTGCACTGCATGAAAATATTTTGCAGGCTAGAGCCACATACCGCATCTCAGCGTTCTCAACTCGGATGCGAAGTTGTTCATGGCAGCGTTTCACTATGAATTTTCTGACTTTTAGATAGATTCGCACGCGTCTTGGCGCATGCCGTTTTGTTGTGAGTTCCCTATGGAGGCCGCCTGCTCAATTAGTATACTTTAACCAGCGAACGTATGTCAAGACAAAAACAGTGCCTTTTTGGTTCTCGCCATTTTATGGCTCTGGGTAGGAAAGGCGGGGCGGATACAGCACTCCGCCCCTGACAAAAAGAGAACCGGCACAAGAACCATGCAGCTACGCCCACCGCTCAACGACAACCTTTTTCTGCGTGAAGAAGTCAACGGCATCCCAACTCTGTCCATGCAAGTCGCCGAAGAAACTGTCTTTCCAACCGCTGAACGGGAAGAATGCCATAGGCGCGGCGACTCCGATGTTGATACCGATGTTGCCGATTTGCGCTTCATAGCGGAACTTGCGGGCGGCGTTGCCGCTGTTGGTGAAAAGGCACGCCATGTTACCATAGCGGCCGCTATTGATAAGCGCGATGGCATCGTCAATCGTCTCAACGTGAATGAGCCCTAGCACGGGACCGAAAATTTCAGTCTGTGCGAGAGTGCCTTCTGGACGGAGATTGTTGAGCACCGTGGGTCTGATGAAATTGCCATTTTCGCCGCCGGGAATGCTCGGATGCCTGCCGTCAACGAGGAGCTGCGCGCCTTCTTCCGCCCCGTTCTGGATGAGTCCCTCAATGCGCACGCGGCTTTCCGACGTGATGACGGGCCCCATCTCCACGCCTTCGTCTAATCCGTTTCCGACGACGCGGGAGGTAGCCGTATCGGCAATGGCCTCGGTGAACCAGTTGCGTGCATCGCCGACGGTGAGCGCGAGAGAGGCGGCGAGGCAGCGTTGCCCCGCGCAGCCGAAAGCACTCTCAGCAGTGGCCGTAGCAGTGAACTGCGGCTCGGCATCGGGTAGGACAATGAGCGGATTTTTGGCACCGCCTTGGCATTGGACGCGTTTGCCGTTGGCGGCGGCTTTGGCGTAGATTGCCTTCGCTGTCGCCGTCGCGCCGACAAAACTGACAGCGCGGATGTCCGGATGTGTTAAGATGGCATCGACAGTCTCTCTGCCGCCGTTGACGAGGTTGACAACGCCTTCGGGAAGCCCGGTCTGCTCAAGCAGGCGAAACACCTTTTGCATCGTGAGCGGCACCTTTTCGGAGGGTTTGACGAGCATCGTGTTCCCGCAGGCGATGGCATAAGGGAGAAACCAGAAGGTTATCATCCCCGGAAAGTTGAAGGGCGCGATGACTGCGCACACTCCAACCGGTTGCCGAATCATGAATTCATCAATGCCGGTGGCGATATCCTCAAGGTTTGTCCCTTGCATGAGCGTAGGGATACCGCAGGCGACTTCAACGTTCTCGATGGCGCGCCGCATTTCGCCTTTCGCCTCGTCAAGTGTCTTTCCGCATTCAAGCGTAATAGTGCGCGCAATGTCGTCCAAGTTCTCCTCAAGCAGATTTTTCAACTTGAAGAGGTATTGGATACGCTGGACAGGCGGCGTTCTGCGCCAGCTATCCAACGCGGCAGTAGCAGCCGCGACGGCGTGATGCACCTCTTCAGCCGGTGATAGAGGGACTTGAGTTAGCACTTCGCCGGTCGCGGGGTTCGTCACATCAAGCAGTTCGGCGGCTGCAGAAGTTTGCCACGTGTTGTTGATGTAGTTGGGAAGTGTTTGCATCGTGAGTTCCTTTTTTTATCGTGATTTCTGAAAGAATTCAATCACCTTGAATTGTTCTAGAGCGGCGACAATTTGCGGGTCATGCTCTAATTCGTCGCGCGAGTTCTCGGTGATACGGGCAATCGCGTATTTAATACCGAGGTCGCTGAGGACAATCTGCTCTTCGGTGAGTGCATCGGTGAGGCGTTGGTATTGCCGCAAGAGTTTCGCCGCCTGTCTGTCATCGCGCGGCGCGCGTTCTGCCTCGGCGAGTTGCGCAAGCACGTCGTCACCGTTTTCCTCAATGAACGTGTTAAGTTGCCCGTGGTCGCGGAGTTTCAGCTGCATTAGTTGTTCAGAACGGCTGAACCACGCGGATTTGACATCCGGCGTGATGCCGACTTTGTCGATATTCGTCCCGTTCGGCGTGAAGTAGCGGGCGACAGTGAGTTTGACAGCGGCTTTGGAATTAGTCAGTTGAAAAATGCGTTGGACAGAGGCTTTTCCGAACGTTTTATCCCCCATGACGAGTCCACGCCCGTGGTCCTTGATGGCCCCGGCGACGATTTCGGAGGCACTCGCGCTGCCTCCGTTAACGAGGACGATGAGGGGGAACGCGTTATCTCGCGAGGGGCCTTTAGCGACAAAGTCCTCGCGTTTGTCAATGCCTTTGCTGTAAACGACGAGTTGTCCCTCTTGGAGAAAATCGCTGGCGATGTCCACGGATGCACTGAGGGAGCCGCCGGGGTTTAAACGCATGTCAAGGATAACGCCGCGCGCGTTGTTCTGGCTGAATTCAGTGAGCGCGTTATCTACGTCGTTCGCGGTTGTCCCCAGAAATTGGTTCAGTTTAATATAGCCGATGTTATCGCCGATGACGTTTTTTTCCACGCTAGGGATGCGGATAACTTCACGTGTAACGGTGAGTTCAATCGGGCTGCCTGCTTCGGCGCGAATGACGGTGATAGATACGGAGGTGCCGGGTTCACCGCGCAATTGACTGACAGCATCGTCTAAGGACATCACGGCGGTGGATTCGCCTTCAATGTGGCTGATAACATCGCCGTTTTGCATGCCGGCGAGTGATGCAGGGGAGCCTTTAAACGGCGTAATCACGGTAAGGACATCGTCACGGATGCCGATAGTCATGCCGAGTCCGGCGTAATTTCCTTGGTTTTCCATGCGAAATTTCGCGTAGTCAGGCATGAGTTGACTATAGGGATCGAGCGTGCGGAGCATCCCTTTAATCGCTCCCTCTATGAGCGTCTTCGCTTCCGGCTGATCGAGATGCGCCTGCTGTGTATGCGCTAGAGTCTCGGCGAAAAGCGCGAGGTTTGCTAACAGTTCGTCGTCCGCTGGCTCTTCGGCACTCCAGCTGAGTGGCAGAAACGCCGCTATGAGGACGAGTGATACGAGGATGTGAAAAGTGGTTTTTTTCATTTTTTCTTCCTATTGATGGGCGGCTATGGCCATCCGCTTTTTTCGTAGTGCGAGGGCCTGTCCCTCGCAAGTTGTTGATAGAGCCAGGTTTCCCTTTTTTTTCGTAGTGCGAGGGCCTGTCCCTCGCAAGTTGTTGATAGGGACAGGTTTCCCTTGTCCTACAGGTTAAGAGGCGTTCAATACTTTTCGTAAGGATTTGATGATAGGGATGCGATAGGCGACGAAGGCTGCACCTGCGGTATAAACCAAATCGATGGGTGCCAGCCTGTCCCGCATCAATTCCCAAACGGAGTGTCCTTTAAAAACGGTTTTCGCGATGGGCGTGGCTTGCTCACGCGACAGTTGTTGTTCCTGCATCAATTGCTCAGTGATTTGCGCGACAGCGTTCCACTGCACATCGAGATATTTTCCGATAAAGATGCCGATGATGGCGAAGAGCGCAGCGGCGATGCTGACGAGATGCCACGCGATTTCGGTATTTTCATCGCGAGAGGCAATCGCGGCGACAAGGAGTGTTCCTACGCCTGTGAAGATGCCGATAGCGATGGCGATGAACCCGGCGGTGTTTCCTGTCCACTGGATATATTTCGCCCAGAGGATGCCGCCGAGTATCGCGCCGATGAGTCCGCCGAGCGGCGTGAGAGTGTTCATGAAGTTTCCTTACTTCTCTCCGTAGCGCGGGGGCCTGTCCCCCGCGAGTTATCCCTACGATTCAACACGTAAGTTTGGTTTCTGCCGATGGTGCCCCGTGTTTTGCTCAAACGTATAGGCTGCGCGGAGGAGCGTCTCTTCCGCGAACGGTGCGGCGAGGAGTTGTAAACCAACAGGCAGCCCACTTTTGACGAAACCGCACGGTAGAGAGATGCCGGGCAATCCGGCGTGACTCGCCGGTGTCGTCATGACATCGGAGAGATACATCTGAAGCGGATCCGCAGTGCGTTCGCCGATTTTGAACGCCGGTGTCGGCGAAGTCGGTGTCGCGATGACATCAACCTGCTGAAAGGCGGCATCGAAATCGGATTTGATGAGCGTTCGCACTTTCTGCGCCTTTTTGTAGTAGGCATCTTGATAGCCGGCACTGAGCGCGAAAGTGCCGAGCATGATGCGGCGTTTCACCTCTTGGCCGAACCCTTCGCTGCGCGTTTTTTTGTAGAGAGTGAGCAGCTCTTTTGGTTCTTCGGTTCGGTATCCGTATCGCACACCGTCGTATCGCGCCAGATTCGCGCTCGCCTCCGCCGGGGCGATGATGTAATAGGTGGCGATGGCGTATTCGGTATGCGGGAGGGATATCTCCGCCACGCTGGCACCGAGGCTTTCCAAAACTGCGATGGCGGCATGCACTGCGTCCGCTACTTCCGCCTCTAATCCCTCCGCGAAATACTCTTTCGGCACGCCGATTCTAAGTCCTTTCACGTCGTTGATAAGGCTTTTCGTGAAATCAGGCACCGGCACATCGACAGAGGTGGAGTCCATCGCGTCGCGGCCGCAGATAGCGTTGAGCAGCAGCGCGCAATCGGTGACATCTTTGGAAAAGGGCCCCACCTGGTCCAACGACGAGGCGAAGGCGATGAGTCCGTAGCGGGAGACGCGCCCATAAGTCGGCTTCATACCGACGACACCGCACAGCGCAGCGGGCTGCCGAATGGAGCCGCCGGTATCCGAACCGAGGGAGCAGATAGCGGCATCGGCGGCGACAACGGCGGCTGAACCACCGCTGGAACCGCCGGGGATAGTCGCCAAGTCCCACGGATTGCGCGTCACCTGATAAGCAGAGTTTTCGGTAGAGGAACCCATCGCGAACTCGTCCATGTTGGTTTTGCCGAGCATGACAACGCCTTGTTGGTGAAGTTTCGTCATCACCGTGGCATCGTAAGGCGGCACGAAGTTTTCAAGAATTTTGGAGGCGCAAGTCGTTCGCACGCCTTTGGTGCAGAGCACGTCTTTAATAGCGATGGGAATACCGGCCAAGGGCGGCATCTCATCCCCTTTTTGGAAACCTACGTCGGCTGCAGCCGCCTGTTGCAAGGCGCGCGCTTTCGTGAGCGTCAGGTAGCCTTTGACGTGCGGTTCGACTGCGTCAATGCGGCCGTAAACAGATTCTGTTAATTCCACTGCGGTGATGTCGCGCGCTTTGAGTTTCTCGTGGAGTGCGTGGGCAGTTAATTCGTAGAGTGACATTTTTGTATTTCCTAGCGGTTGTTTGACGTTGGCTTGGCGAAGGACTTCCGCTTAGCAGGCCGTCTTGACGTTGTCAAGACTTGCAATCTTTGGCCGTCGGATAGGCTCTCTACCTATTGTTGCGGCCTTCGCGGGGGCCTGTCCCCCGCGCTACGGTGACATTCAGTCAATGACTCTCGGAACGCTGAAGTAGCCTGCTTCTGCTTCTGGGGCATTGGCGAGGACTTCTTCGCGCGGATACGAGGCTTTGACGACATCAGGCTTGAGAACGTTGTGGAGCGGACGGATGTGCGAGGTCGGCGGAACGTTCGCTGTCTCCAATTCGTCTAACTTCCCGATGTAGTCCAAGATTCGGGCGAGTTGCGCGGTGTAGGCCTGCGTCTCTTCGTCGCTAAATTCGAGGCGTGCTAGGTTCGCGACGTGTTGCACGCCTTCGGTGGTGATAGTTGTTGACATATTGTGCTCCTTGTGTCAGGTTCGCGAGGGACAGGCCCTCGCGCTACGGGCTGCGCGGCCTCTTCTCGTAAGGTTCGCGAGGGACAGGCCCTCGCGCTACGGGTTGCGTGGCGGCTTGCAGTATCTTCTTTGAATTAAACGCGTATCAACGGCGCGGAAGATGCGGCGAATTGCCGAGATCCTCCGCGGGTGAACCGAACCGTAACGAACGCCTTCTCCCGTCTTCCGCTGACTTTGGTGATTTTCCCACGCCCGAAGTCTGGGTGAAGGACAATCTGGTTCACTTTATAGTCTGTGAAGTCGTCAGCCATATATGTTGACTCGGTTTCGCGGAAGGGAGAACGATACCTGTCTACGTGCTTGATGAGGTGCGTCGGAATTTCGGCGATGAAGCGGGAGTGGCTGCGATACTCGGTGTCACCGTAAGTCCGCCGCTGGCGCGCGTGCACGAGATAGAGCTGCTCCATCGCCCGCGTGATGCCGACGTAACAGAGACGGCGTTCCTCCTCCATCTCCGCCTCGCTGTCGAGAGAACGTTGGTGCGGCAAAAAGCCGTCCTCCATCCCGACGATGAAGACGAACGGGAATTCTAACCCCTTCGCGCTGTGGAGCGTCATGAGCGGCACCCTGTCTGTCCCCCCGCTCTCCATGGTATCAATATCGGCGGCGAGGGCGACGTTCTCAAGGTAATCGGCGAGACTGGGTTCAGATTCGTAACTCTCATATTCGGCGATGGCGTTGATGAGCTCCTCAATGTTTTCGACGCGGTTCTGTGCCTCAATGTTCCCAGCGCGTCCCTGCTCCTCAAGTGTTTTGAGGTAGCCAGTCTTCAGCAAGACGTAGTGGAGTGCCTCCGAGGGTAGTTCATCGGGGCCGCCGAATTCCTCGAAGATTTGCGCGAAGCGGCGCACCTTTGTCTGGATGCCGCGGTTGATTAACGCGTTCTCGCCGACGCGTTGAATTGCCGCAAAGAGAGAAATCCCTTCATCACCGGCAAAATTGATGAGGCGTTGGAGAGTTGTCGCGCCGATGCCGCGCGTGGGCACATTGATGATGCGCCGCAGACTCATCGAGTCGTTGCGGTTGCACATCACGCGGAGGTAAGCAATCAGATCTTTGATTTCCATTCTGTCGTAGAACCCCACGCCGCCGACAATCTGATAGGGGATGTTGGCGGTGCGGAGTGCTTCCTCGAAAATGCGGGATTGCGCGTTAGTGCGATAGAAAATGGCGAAATCAGAATAGTCTACACCTTCGGCGTGCCATTCCTCAATTTTAGTGCCGACGTAACTCGCCTCGTCGTTTTCATCGATTGCCTCGTAGCAGATGACCTGTTCGCCGATGTCATTTTTCGTCCACAACTTTTTCTCTCGGCGGCGGATGTTGTTGTGGATAACTCCCCACGCCGCGTCCAAGATATTTTGGGTGGAGCGGTAGTTCTGCTCCAGCCGTAGCACGTGCGTGTGCGGATAATCCTTCTCAAAATCGAGGATGTTTTTGATGTCCGCGCCGCGGAAAGCGTATATCGCCTGGTCATCGTCGCCGACGACGCAGATATTCTGGCGAGTGCCGGCAAGTAGGCGCGTGAGTTCATATTGGCATTGGTTGGTATCCTGATACTCGTCAACGTGGATGTATTCAAACTTGTCCTGATAGAACTGCAACACTTCGTCATTTGTGTTAAAGAGTTCGACGGTGAAATGCAGAAGATCATCGAAGTCCAGCGCGTTGTTTTGCCGCAGCGCGTTTTGATACATCGGGTAGACTTGGGCGACGACGTGCTCAAAATAGCCATCGGCGCGTTTGGCGAAATCCGCCGGGGTTCGGAAATTGTTTTTGGCGCGGCTGATATGGCTGAGAATTGCGCGCGGGTTGTGTTGTTTATCGCTGAAGCCGAGTTGCCGGAGGATGTCCCGAACAAGGGTGGCTTGCTCGCCGGTGTCAAAAATAGTGAAGTGCCGGTCCAATCCCGTGCCGATTTCGCCGAGTTTCTCGATATCGCGGCGGAGGATGCGGGCGCAGGTGGCGTGGAACGTCGCTACCCATAGGTTTTTGCTGGTGCCTTCTGCCACGAGTCTGTCTAGCCGTTCCTTCATCTCGTTGGCCGCTTTGTTGGTAAACGTAACGGCGAGAATGCGGAACGGGGAGACACCCTGGTGCCTGAGCAGGTAGGCGATGCGGTGCGTAATGACGCGCGTTTTGCCGCTTCCTGCACCGGCGAGGATGAGGAGCGGGCCTTCGGTGTGTCGGATGGCTTCGCGCTGGACATCGTTTAGAGATGCGAAGAGGTTATCGTTCAAAAGGTGCCTCCTGAAATGATGGGGTGGCGAGGGACAGGCCCTCGCCCTACGGTAATGCGACGCGGTTCTTGTGGTTTTGCGAGGGACAGGCCCTCGCCTGATATTATCAGTTAAAAAGATACCACAAACTTGTGGATAATGTCAAATGTTTTTTTCTGCGTCCTCGGCGGGTGTTGTTTATGGTAACGTCGCGCGAGGGATATGAAAATATGTATGATACCACATTTTGTTGTGTTTGTCAAATTTATTTTTATTCTTTCTAGTGGTGGAGGGCTATTGACATTAAGGACCTAAAGGACCTTAGGTTTTTCGGTTCGCTGCGTGCTATAGACATGCAGGACCTAAAGGACCTGAAGAGAAAGGAGATACGTTTTTTCTGCGTAGCGCGGGGGCCTGTCCCCCGCGATCGTTTGGTAGACCGGAGCCTGGCGAGGGACAGGCCCTCGCCCTACGGGAATGAGGGCGTTTTTCTTGCATCGAGACCGGGAGGTCTCTCCTACAAGGGGTAGTTCGCGGGGGACAGGCCCCCGCGCTACGGTGAGGAGTGGGGCGTTTTTTAGTCATGGACTATAATCTTGGAAATCTTGTGAATCTTGGAAATCCTGCTCCACATCCTGCTCCACATCCTGCTTTAGACAGTTAAAGGTAATCCTTCAAAAACTGCCCGGTATAAGAAGCAGCCACTGCCGCAACTTCTTCCGGTGTCCCATGTGCCAACACCCTGCCGCCTTTATGGCCGCCCTCCGGGCCAAGATCTATGACGTAATCGGCGGTTTTGATGACATCTAAGTGATGCTCAATCACCAGCACGGTGTGTCCTCTATCCACCAGTTTGCCGAGGCTGTCAAGGAGTTTCTGGACATCGGCGAGGTGAAGCCCGGTCGTCGGTTCATCCAAGATATAGAGGTTGTGTTTGCCTCGCTTGATCTTGCCGAGCTCACTGGCGAGTTTCACGCGCTGCGCCTCGCCGCCGGAGAGGAGCGGGGCCGGATGCCCTATCTGAAGGTAACCCATCCCTAACTCGTTGAGCACGCTCAGTTTATGCTTGATCAGCCGCTGGTCTTCAAAAAATTCAACGCCGTCTTCAATCGACATATCAAGGATCTCGGCGATGTTCTTGCCGTTGTAGGTTACCTCCAGCGTATCCTGATTGTAGCGCGCGCCTTTACACGTCGGACAAACTACCTCGACATCGGGCATAAAGTGGAGTTTCGTGGTGATAGTGCCTTCGCCGTGGCACTCCTCGCAACGGCCGCCTTTGACGTTGAAACTGAAGCGTCCGGCGGCGTAGCCGCGCGCCATCGCCATCGGCGTATTGGCAAAGAGTTTGCGGACGTTATCGTAAAAACCGATGTAGGTGGCAGGATTGGAACGCGAGGAACGCCCAATCGGCGACTGATCGATGTTGATAACATCGCTGACGTGTTCATGCCCGGCGAGCGTGTCGTGCGCGCCGTAAAGCGTGCGGCTATCGTGATAAATGGAATAGAGCCGCTTGTAGAGAATCTCGTTGACGAGGGTGCTTTTGCCGGAACCGGACGCGCCTGTCACACAGATAAACACGCCGAGCGGAATGTCAACGTTAAGGTTTCTCAGGTTGTTTTCTCGCGCACCGGTGACGCTCAGGAAGGTGCCGTTGAGGTGGCGGCGTTGTTCGGGGAGCGAGATCTCGCGCCTGCCGCTCATATAGAGTCCAGTCAAGGAATCGGGGCATTCCAGAATCGTCTCCAGCGGGCCTTGCACGACGACGTGTCCGCCGTGGACACCGGGTCCCGGGCCGAGTTCTATGACGTGGTCTGCTGCACGAATCGTGCTTTCATCGTGCTCAACAACGATGACAGTATTGCCGATGTCGCGAAGCTTGCGCAGCGTTTCGATCATCTTCGCGTTGTCCTTCGGATGCAAGCCGATGCTCGGTTCATCGAGGACATAGAGCATGCCCATCAACCCAGAACCTATCTGGGTAGAGAGCCGGATCCGTTGCGATTCACCGCCGGAGAGCGTCGCCGCGCGGCGATTCAGGTTGAGGTAGTCAAGCCCGATGCCGAGGAGGAGGTTAATCCGTTCAACGAGCTCTCTGATGACGCGGGAGCCTGCTTCGCGGTGTTTTTCGGGAATTGTTTGCTTGTCAATTGATAAGAGAAAATCTCGTAGTTCCTCGAAGTGCAGTTCGCCGACTTCGTGGATAGTTTTTCGGGGTTGGGAGGTTTCGTTTGCGGTATTGCATCGAGACCGGGAGGTCTCTCCTACCCCGGAAGATAATCGAGCCCGGGAGGTCTCTCCTACTGGTTCTTCGTTGTAGGCGGGTCCTCTGGTCCCGATATCGCCGGAAGTTAATCGAGACCGGGAGGTTTCGTCTGCGGTATTGCATCGAGACCAGGAGGTCTCTCCTACCGGTGTTCGGGAATCGACGATGGTGACGAGGAGCCGCTGGCGTTTGAGTTTCGCGCCGCCGCAGTCGGGACAAGTATGTTCCACCATGACTTTCCGGAGGTATTCCTCCATTCCAGAGTGCGCTTCGCCTTGCTTGCGGTAGTGGCGGTAGTGCCTATCGATGCGGGTGATGATGCCGTCAAAACGGATTTTTCTGCCGAGGTGGCGTTTCTCGATCGGCTTCGCATCGGGCGGCTGGCAGACAGGGAATTCCTCGCCGCGCGTGCCGTGGAAGAGGATATCCACAACGTCGGGTGATAACTCTCCGAAGGGTGCGTTCATGTCGAATCCGTAATGTTGGGACATGCTGTAGAGCGTCCTGCCGTCCCACCGGTCCGGGTCATAGCCTGTGGATTGGTGTGCGAACGCGCCTTCAGCGATACTCCGCGACTTATCGGGGACGAGGAGATTCGGATGCACCTGCAGGTAAGTGCCGAGTCCGGAGCAGGTGACGCATGCCCCCGTTGGTTCGTTGAAGGTGAAGTGATGCGGTCCGAGTTCGCCCATCAGCACGCCGTGTTCGGGGCATCCGAAGTTTTCTAAACCTACTGGGAGGACTTCGGGGAGCTCCGGGTCGCGAGCGTGGAAACTCATGAACCCTTCGCCTACTAGCATCGTATGTTCCAGCGAGGCAAGCACCTGCTTGTCGATATCCTTCTGGATAAAGAATTTGTCAACGATGACTTGGATGTCGTAGTCTTTGTCTTCGTCAAGTTCGATTTCCTCGCTGATGTCGTGCGGTTCGCCGTTAATGCGGACGTGGCGGCACCCCTTCGTGCGGATGTCGTCAAAGAGGTAGTCGTAATCCTCGCCGTAGATTTTGAAGACCGGGGCGTGGATTTCTACTTCCGTGCCTTCTGGCAGCGCGAGCAGCCGTTCCAAAATCTGATGCGGCGAACGGATGGGAATCTCGCGTTCACAATAGGGGCAGTGCGCGATGCCGATGGTAGCGAAGAGCATCCGCAGGAAATCCTGCAGATCTGTCATCGTGCCGACGGTGGAGCGCGGGTTCATCGTGACGGTTTTCTGCTCAATGGAGACAACGGGTGAAAGCCCATCGACGAAATCGACATCGGGTTTCTTGAGTTGCGTGATGAAGCGTTTGGCGTAGGTGGACATTGATTCGAGGAAACGGCGTTGTCCCTCGGCGTAGACGGTATCAAATGCCAACGATGATTTGCCGGAGCCGCTGATGCCGGTGACGACAACGAGCCGGTCTCGGGGGATTTCGACTTCTATGTTTTGTAGGTTATTTTCTCTTGCGCCTTTGACGGCGACGGTTTGTCTCATGGGGGAGCTCCTTTTTCTCTGGTAATTAAGTCCTACGGACATGAAGCGGGCGCCTTCTTGGCTGTAGGAGAGACCTCCCGGTCTCGATTTTTCACTGTCAGCCTACGGATTTTTTTTAGTCTGGCACATTAAGGTCCTACGGACCTTAGGGTTGTTTTCGTGTTGGGCTGCTATAGACATTAAGGTCCTACGGACCTAAAGAGCGACTGTCAATGTCGGCATGTTGAGGGACAGGCCCTCAACCTACGGGGCCGGTGCAGGGTTCGGCGTGTTGAGGGACAGGCCCTCGACCTACGGGGCCGGTGCCGGTTGCGGCGTGTTGAGGGACAGGCCCTCAACCTACGGGGCCGGCGCAGGTTGCGGCATGTTGAGGGACAGGCCCTCAACCTACGGGGCCGGTGCAGGGTTCGGTTTGTTGAGGGACAAGCCCTCAACCTAATTAAAGAAACGGGTTATCGGCATCGTAATAATATGATGGCTGCTCAACGGAGACCTGGCTGTCCTTCGTTAAACGGATAAGCGCGGAGAATTGCTCAATAATTCCTTTCTGTGACAGCCACTCACACGGGAGCTCGAACCAGAGGTTGCGGTGCCCGAAGTGGTCAGCGATGTCGATTATCGTGCGTTCTTCACCCGCTTCCTCTAGGAAATCTAGCAAGGGTTTGAAGAGCGTCTGCGCCCGGTCCTCCAAGTATGTATCAACTTGGGCAAGCACCTTTCCAAGCATCGCCTCATCTTTCGGTTTGTCGATGATGTCCGTGAAAACGGCGTTGAAGAAGGATGGGTTGTGCTTGATGGCTTGGTAGATAACCTTCCGTTTCGGCGTTTCGCCGTGCATGAAGGTTTCGATGCGCGCGAGCTGTCTGATGACATACGTCAAGTAGACAAAAGTATAATCAAAATCGCGCTTGAGGTGAAACCATTTCTCTGCTTTCGCTAAGGTGGCAGTGGCACCGCCTGCTTCGTTGAGCAGTTGGGTATGTTTATCGCGTTCGCCAATTTCGCTTTTTTGATGCCGGGCGGTAAGGCATCGCGACCGGGAGGTCTCTCCTACCAGAGGCAATCGAGACCGGGAGGTCTCTCCTACTAGCCATTCAGCGAGCCCCGGTTCTTTGGAGAAGAGGATTTCGCTTTCGGCGAGGATTGCGTGGAGTTTGCTTCCCTCCAAAGTCTTTTCCAGCAGCTGCCGATACTCATTACGTGTATAGAGTTTAACCCGAATCGGCACGCTTTCTTCAATTAATTGTTGCTCTTCGTGATGAAATCGCGTTCCGTCTCTCAGAATCACGGTGAGATGCGGGGTTGTCTTCTCCCAGACGTTGTCTTCCGCGAGGTCGCTGGTGAGAATCGCGGCGAGGACATACCGGTCTTGCGCAAGCGTTTCGGTAAGTGTCTCGACTGCATCGTGAATTCGTCGATGGATATCGGCGTTGCTGTATCGAGACCGGGAGGTCTCTCCTACGGGCTGGGCATCATAATAATACGCCGGCTCCTCCACAGAAACTTGGCTCTTGACAGTCAACTTCATCGGCACCGCGATCTGCCGGAGGGTGCCTTTCCATGCGAGCCATTGACATACCAACTCCAGAGTCCCTTCGTCGAAACCCGCCTTGAAATGCGCGTTGATTTCGGTGTTGGAGCGCGGGGCGTTCTGCTCTCGCAGGTAATCCAAAATCGGCTGAAAGATGAACCGCCGTTCGTCAAGGTAAGCGTTGACTGCATCCAGCGTTTCTTGAATGACAGCCTCGTTTTTCTCGCCGTTGATGAGTTCGGTATAGACACGAGTGAAGAAATCGGGGTTGTAACGGAGCGCGGGCTGAATTACCTCGCGCGCCGGAATTTCATCGTTGAGTAGCACCTCGATGCGCGCTAATCCTTGCACCACGTCCAACAACGTGAGAAAGCAGGTGACGACATCGCGATTGACGTAGAACTGCTTCTCGGCATAAATGAGGTTCGGCAGGGTGCTAGCGACGACGTTCAGCAGTTGGAGTTGCTTATCGCGCTCACCGATGCCGTGGCGATTGGCGTTTTTGTCATACCATTCGCGGATCGATGCGTCGCGTGAGAAGAGGAGCGTGCTGTGCGAGAAGTAGGAGTGCATGAAAGAGCCTTGCTGCGCGCCTTCGATTCGTTGCTTAAAGGCGTTGCGCGGGCTTAAAGAGGCGTGAATGTTGACACCGTTTTCCACCAGCGCGAAGAAATCTAGCGTCGGCCGGATGCCGTCCCTGCCGATGATGTCCACATCCAGGTCAGATTTTTCCCAGACTTGTGCGTAGGAGAAACTGCCCGCGACGATGACAGCGAGGATATAAGGGTCCCCTTTGATCTTTTCGACGAGAGTCTCAACTGCTTCGTGGTATTGTTGTTCGATGACATCTTGGGATTTCATGAGGATTCTCCTATTTTGTGTTTCTGTGGACGCAGCGCGGCCGCGAGGCGAGATGTTTCAATTATTAATTATATCATATATGCGTTAAGAATGCAAGGAAAAATGGGGTATAGTGTTTAAAGAAGAATCGGGAGATGAGGTCAAGATTGGGCGATCTTGCGCTACAGAGGCGAGACCGGTCAGCTGCGAGAGAAACACCCTGACGAACCGAGGCGCGGTTGCAAACACCTTATGAACAGCATGGCGAGGGGAACCCGCTCGCATGCGCGTGTGGCATGCGAGGGCCCTCGCCCTACGAAAAAAAAGGGAACGTTATCGTCCTTTCAGCGCGCCCCAGGTCGTCGCTGATTTGCCTGAAGGCGAGACAGCGAGCGCAGTCTCCCAACCCTCTTCGGCGAGGAATTGGATATCCTCTTCCTCAAGCGCAACGCCTTTCTTGGAGATGAAAACCTCGTCTAAACCGCCGATGAGGTTCTCACTGCCCCATCCGCCGAATTTGAGTGGTGCCGGGTTGTCCATGTTCGCGCCGACATTCCGCTCAGTGTCCTTTTTGCCATTGACATACAGGGAGATAACGCCTTTCCGCCGCACGGCGACGGTGTGATGCCATCCTTGCTCGACAATCTCGGTTTTGCCATCGTCGATGTGTTGCCCGCCGCCCTCAAAAATGAAAACGCCGGAATCCCTGTCAATGCTAGAGCTCATCGCCCAGAATCCCGCACCGCCGTTGCGTTTGATGACGACGTAGGCATCTAAATTCTGCGAGTCCATCCAACATCCGACGGTGAAGTCGTCGTCCTCAAAATTGAAAAGATCATTGTGTTCAATGATGACATACTTGGGGCTGCCATCGAACTCCAACGCCTTGCCAAACTTGCCGTCGATCCATTTGGGGCCATCGAATTCGCCATCGTTGCCGTTGTCGGTGAGGTCCTTCGCGATATTGCCTTTGCCTTCATCGAAGAGCCATACGCCGGCGAAGTCGTCCAAGTTAATTTCGGCGTGGCTGAGAGAGACAGCGATGAGGCTGAGCGCGACGAAATTGATAAACAGATTGCGAAATTTCATATTTATTCCTCCGTTTGTAAAGTATTGAGTAGGTGCAGTTTCAAACCGCACCTACCGGGTAATAGGATACTCCGGTGTGCGCGATTGGCAACCGCGCACCGGAGTCGTAGCCCTTTCTCCGCCGTGAAAACGCGCCGTTGGATTATTGACGTTTTTTCTCGGGAGGCTGCTGTGCCCGCTGGTTTCTCAGTTCGGTGACAAGCACTTCCAGTTCGGCGATGCGTTGTTCCAATAGAGGCACTTTTGCAGCCTCAATTTCCAATTCGGTGTTGCGGTTTATTAACCGCTCACGTTCTCTGATTTTGAATAACACTTTTTGAATTCCCCATGTGATCAATGCGGCAAGTAAAACGAGGGTGTTTCATAACTCCCCGTAGGAGAGACCTCCTGGTCTCGATGCAATAGGACGGCGCGCCTACCGGGGCAGCGGCGGCAGAAAGCCCCTCTTCATCGTAGGGCGAGGGCCTGTCCCTCGCCATCGTCCGCGCACTCCAACGATCGCGGGGGAAACCCGCTCGGATGCGCGTATGGCATCCGAGGGCCCCCGCACGAAGAAAAAACGTCTCTTAGGTCCGTAGGACCTGAATGTCTATAGCACGTGAGGCTGCGAGGAACGCTAAGGTCCTTTAGGTCCTTAATAGATTTTGCCCTGCGGCGCGTGTTTTTTATTAAGGACCTAAAGGACCTTGGAAACGGGACCGGCACGTTTTTCTATAGACATGTAGGTCCTAAAGGACCTAAAACGCCACCTCTTGACGATAGAGATCGCGGGGGACAGGCCCCCGCGCTACGGTAACGGGAGGGTTTCTTGGACGAAAAACAGTCCCCCTTCTCCGTAGGGCGAGGGCCTGTCCCTCGCCGTGCTTCGGTCTACCGGACATTCGCGGGGGACAGGCCCCCGCGCTACGGGTCCTGGCATCTCTTTAGCCTGTTTTTATCTCTACGTAGGAGAGACTTCCTGGTCTCGATTTTTTAGGCGCGCGGCATCTCTTTAGTTTTTTTCGATCTCCACCGAGTTCCCAGCTGCTGCGGATGCGTAAATCGCATCGGTGATTTTTTGGACGACGAGTGCCTGCTCAAGACTTGTCATCGGTTGCCGATTTTCACGGATAGCGGCGGCGAAGTCGGCTAACGGTGTTTCGTGCTTCGTTTCAGCACTCGTGCGGTTGCGGAACTCCTCGATGATATTTAGCGGCAGGCGTTCGGTATCCACGCCGTCCTCGGTTCTCGTCTCGTTGTAGATAATTCGTTCGGGATACCGGCTCCCCATGTTGAGGGCAAGGGAGCCTTCTGTGCCGATGATGCGCCAATCGTCATGCGAGTCGGCAGTCGTGTATTCGCCGCGTTCCATGCTGATAACGACACCGTTTTCACACCGAATGAGCGCGGCGTAGTGCGTCTCCGCATCGGAGCCGGGGGCAATGTGTGGCTCAAACACCGGCGGCACCGTCCATGTCTGTGCAAACGCAGTCTTCGGTTGAAGCTGCCATCCTGTAAGCCCGAGGAGGTAGTCGATGTCGTAGCATCCCCAGTTGACAAGGATGCCGCCGCCGTTGAGTGCCTTCATCAACCGCCATGCCGGGCGCGGTGTCTCCGGTTGCTCTTTCGCGCTGAGGACAGCACGACAGTAGACGGTGCGGAGTTCGCCTAACTTCCCGCGGGCGATAATATCCGTTGCGATGCGCGCCGATTCGGTGAACCGCTTGCGAGAGGAACAGCACGCCGATGTCAATTCCCCACGAGCCGCGATGAGCTGACGCACCTCGGCGGCGTTCATCGCAATCGGTTTCTCTATCAGGACATGCTTGCCTTTGTTGAACGCGCGCAATGCCATCTCCGTGCGTTGCTGCGTCGGAAAGGCGAGGACGACTGCCTCAATTTCATCGTCATTGAGCAATTCTTCGCCGTTTGCGTAGAGTTTCGGTGGATTGAAGCGTTCGGCGGCGCGCTGGCGGTTCGCTGCAACCAAATCTGCCGCAGCGACGAGTTCTATATGCGGTGCCTCTGTGGCGATACTCAGATGCCTGCTGCCGATGACACCGCAGCCGATAATGCCGACTTTTACGGGTTTCATAAGGTTCTCCTATCGCGCCGCTTTGAGTTGTCCCCATCGCGTCGCAAGTTTGCCGCGAGGTTCAACCGGGAGTCCCTCCGCCTCAAAAATCTGTTTGACTTCATCGGCTGAGAGTGCCTTGTTGTAAATCATCACTTCGTCAATGATACCGACAAAGCCGCCATCACCGGCATGCCCAATCTCGGTTTCCGAACCGGTGGTAGCCATCGGGCCGTTGTAATTCTGCTCTGTCTCTAATTCGCCATCAACGTAGAGCAACATATCCTTATTATTGACGACACCGACGAGGTGATGCCATTCGCCTTTGTTAAAAGCGGCGGCACCGAAACCGCCATCGCCTTGCCAACCGGGTTGCACGATAAATTCCATCTCTTGTCCGGCATTTCTGCCATCAAACCGCAATGCCCAGCCGTTGACATCGCGCTGCGCGACGATGGTGCCGCAACACCCGGCGACAACGCCTTGGACAGGACTATCGCTGTCGGCGTTTACCCAAGCGACAACGCTCATCTCTTCCGCGCCCGCAAATTCTAGCGAAGCGGTGCCGGGAATGTGGACAGAATTCTCGCCGTCGAATTCCAATGCCATCCCAACTTTACCGGCGACAGATTTCGGATTTTTGGTGAGTTCGCCATCGTTATCGCCTAAAATGTCTTCTACGGTGTTGCCGGTGATGGTGCCGTCGTCAAAGGGCCAATAACTGACGACTCCGTCTAGCGGCAGTTGTGCTTGTGTCATCGGCGCGCTCACGCAAAGCACGGCGATGCAGATGATGGAAAGGGTTGATATTTTTATGGACATGGGTGGGTATCTCCTTAAATGGGCGGTTATAGTTATCCGCCTTTATGAAATGGCGGGGGACAGGCCCCCGCCCTACGAGCCGAGAAGGTGCGCGTCTAGAAGGCGGGGGACAGGCCCCCGCGCTACGGGCCAGGAAGATGCGTTCAGATTAATACTGCGCTTTGACGTTCGCCCAGGTGGTAGGCAGTTTGTCCGCCGGTTCAACAGGTGTCAAAAGCGATGCAGACAAGCCGTTTTCCACCAACGTCTGGATGTCGTCGGCACCTAAGGCAACGTTGAAAATGGCGACTTCGTCGATGATAGCGTTGCCGAAGCGGCCATCGCAACACGTATCCCTGCCGATGTAGAGTGGGCCGTCGTCGGCATCGATTGCATCGGTGTTGAGAGTCATCGTGCTTTCGGCGACACCGTCGATGTAGATATTCCACTCGCCGGTCGCGCTGTCAAACGTGGCGGTATAGAGGTGCCACTCGGTGATGTCGTCCGGTCCGACTTCGCCGTCGCGCCACTCGCCGGGTTTATTCCAACACCCGCCGTTACAAATGGGCCATGAGACGTTTTTCGTATCGGCGTTAGGGTGGATGATGTAGGCGTTCCGCTTTTCAACGAACCAGCCGTGCTGCGCCCAGGTTTCTGTCATGCTTTTCACCCAGATAGAGACGGTGATTGCATCGGTAGGGTTCACATGCGCGGGGACTTCAACATAAGCCCCTACGCCGTCAAGTTCCAGCGCGCCGCCGAATTTGCCGCTCACCCATTTCGGGCTGCCCATCAGTGCAGCATCGAGCCCGCTATCGGAGGAATCCGTGGCAACATCGCCGCTGCCTTCGTCAAAAAGCCACAAGCCTGTCACGTTGCTCATATCCAATTCCGCGTGGGATATGGAAGCGGTGAGTAAGCAACTGAGGGTTACAAAGGTTAAAAGCGTTTTCATGAAATCAAATCTCCTACTTGAGAGACAGGACGCAGCTAGGTAGGGGGGCAAACCGCCCCTACGGGGTTCAATCTGCATCCAGCCTATTGGTTAAAGTTAGCGTTCAGAACAACATTTGACAGATATTATCGCATATTGTTCAATTGATGTCAATCAAAAAATAGATATTCCAACAACCGCGCGCCATCGCGAAAATCGGGGATGATGATGTCGGCACCGGCACGGATAAGGCGTTCCCGTTTATCGGCGTTCATGTTGTAAACGTTGTCCTCAATAGATGCAACACCGACGGCAATCGCGCCGACAGATTTGGCGTTCTCAATCTCCACATATCCATCGCCGACGATGAGGAGTTCGCTGCCTTGAAGCCCGAAATCGGTGAGAATTTTCTGGATAACCATCGCTTTAGAGAACTTCTGATATTCGCGTAGTGCGCCGAAGATGCCGCCGTTGAAAAAGTCGGCAACGCCGAGGAGTGCGGCTTCGTTCCGGACGAATTCGACATCGGTGCCGCTGGCGAGGTAGCAGGTGATGCCCATTTCGCGAAGGCTTCGCAAAAATTCAAGTGACATCGGTACACGGAGAGGTTCAGCGGAAAGTGTGCCGGCGGCGAGCCCGGCAATCCGTTCCTCAACGACAGGGAGCAATCGACGGTTATATGCGTCTTTATAGGCGAGCGGTTCTTGCGGTGTGCCGCCGCGTTTTGTGATTTCTTCGCCTAACTGCATCATCTGATAGATGGTCTGCTTGCCTGTCAGCCTATCCACAAATTCGACGACGAGGGACTCTAATGCCGCGCGCGTTTCGGTGGTATCGGTTTCGGTTTGGAGGAAGTCCACCATCATCGGCACCATGACGTTCTGCCAGCCGTCTCGGATGAGGGAAATAGTGCCGTCAAAGTCAAAGACGACGTGGCTGATGTTGTCAATCTCAATTTCGCGGTCAATTTCGCGATGGATTTCGATTGCGGTTCCGTTTAAGGTGTGATATGCGTTTTGCACTGTTGTTTGCACTGTGTCTCCTTTGGGATAGTTAATAGGGGGTGTTTTATAGTTCGCTCAACGTTACGGTGACAGGCCCCGCGCTACGATAAAAAACGCCACCCCTTCACCGTAGGGCGAGGGCCTGTCCCTCGCCATGCGTTTTGGTGTCAGACCACATCACCCCCGTAGGTCAAGATCGCCTGATCTTGACCTGTTTGTGATCAGGCGATCACAAACTACAGAGGTGGAAACACACATCGTGACGATGGTGCTCGCGGGGGCCTGTCCCCCGCGCTACGATAAAAAACGCTCCCCCTCACCGTAGGGCGAGGCCTGTCCCTCGCCATCGTCCGCGCACTCCAACGCTCGCGGGGGACAGGCCCCCGCGCTACGAATAAAACGGTTCTTGAACGCTCGCGGGGGACAGGCCCCCGCGCTACGATAAAAAACGGTTCTTGAACCATCGCGGGGGAAACCCTCTCGGATGCGCGTGTGGCATCCGAGGGGCCCCGCGCTACGGGAACATCGAGCCCCGAGGGCTCTCCTACCGAGGGGAGTCGAGACCTGGAGGGCTATTGCATCGAGACAGGGAAGTCTCTTCTCAATAGCGTTTTCCCTATTATACACGCGCTTGCTGAAAAAATGCAACTTAAAAATGGTTTTTCGAGTATAATACCCTTCAGAAACTTAATCAAACCATTTTTTGCAGTAGGCATAGACAACGCATGAACGAAAAAGAGATTCTCAAAAAAATTCGGCGCATTGACATTTTTACAAACCGGCTCGTGAACACCGTGTTTGCAGGCGAATACCACAGCGTCTTCAAAGGACAAGGGATTACCTTTGACGAAGTGCGCGAATATCAGGCTGGCGACGAGGTGCGGACGATTGATTGGAACGTCACGGCGCGCATGGGACAGGCATACATTAAAAAATACGTCGAAGAACGTGAGCTCGTGATGATGCTAGTTGTCGATATGAGTGCCTCAACGATGTTCGGGAGTGTCACCGAGACGAAGGCGGAGATTGCCGCCGAACTCGCCGCGCTGCTCGCCTTTTCCGCCATTAAAAACAATGACAAAGTGGGACTTATCTGCTTTACCGATTCGGTTGAGCACTACGTCGCGCCGCGGAAAGGGAAGAGACATGTCCTGCGCGTTGTTCGGGATATCCTCCAGTGGCACGAGCGCGGGACTGCAGGTAAAGCGACGAACATCGCCGAGGCGTTGGCGTTCACGGCGCGGGTTCTCAAACCGCACGGCGTGGTGTTTCTCATCTCCGATTTTCAGGACACCGGCTATGAGAAGCAGTTGCGGCTCATCGGCAAACGGCACTCGCTCATCGCGATGACTCTCCAAGATAGGCGCGAGACAGAACTGCCCAACGTGGGATTGATAGCGTTGCAAGATGCCGAGACAGGAGAGAGTGTCGTCGTTGACACGCGTTCGGCACAGGCGCGGCAATTGTATGCGGAACTGAAGCAGCGCGCCGAGGCGGAACGTCGGCACATTTTTCGGGAAAGTCAGGTAGATAACATTGATATCCGCACGGATGAACCGTATGTCAAGCCGCTGCTCCGATTTTTCCGTCAGCGTGGCGCGCGGCGTTTGTAAGACACGATAATCCTGCTCAATCTTGCTAATTGTGATAATCTTGTATAATCTTGTATAATCTTGTAAATCCTGCTTAATCTTGTAAATCCTGCTCAGTCTTGTAAATCTGAACAGGATTATCACGATTACCACGATTTACCACGATTAGCACTCCGATGTACCGATACAGTTCTGGCATGCCACGACAGCCCAGGTTATCAAAAACCTAATCTTGCTCATCTTGCTCAATCTTGTAAATCCGGAGCAGGATTATCACGATTTCCACGATTTACCACGATTAGGAGCAGGATTATCACGATGAGCAAGATTATAGATGCTGATGCACCAACACCCCGTGGCCTGCCAAAACCGCGCCGGCGCACCAGAAACCTAATCCTGTGAAATCCTGCTCAATCTTGTAAAGCGGGACGATCAGGAAAACCTGAAGAGGGACAATCAGGGAAACCTGATTGTCTTGACAGGCGTAACCCTGTAAAATCTTGCTCAATCTTGTATAATCTTGTAAATCCTGCTCAATCCTGCTCAATCCTGCTTACCCGCTTATGAGAAAACTAGAGATAAAAAACCTCACGCAGAGTTTCGTCCAGAACGGCACGCGCCTGCCGGTGTTAAATGGGTTAACCTTCACCGTTGCGGCAGGCGAGTTCGTTGCGCTATTAGGGCCTTCCGGTTGTGGTAAAAGCACGCTGTTTAATATCATCGCCGGTTTGCTAGAACCGGACAGCGGCGCGGTTTACCTCAACGGCGAGCGCGTCCGCGGCAACACCGGCAGGTTCGCTTACATGCAACAGAAGGAACTGCTTTTGCAATGGCGCACCGTGCTGAAAAACGTGCTAGTCGGACCGGAAATTCAGAAGGAGCCGCGGGATGCCGCAAAAACGGAAGCGATGCAACGCCTCGCGCAACTCGGATTAAGCGGGTTTGAACAAAGTTATCCGATGCAACTTTCAGGCGGCATGCGGCAGCGGGTGGCCTTAGTGCGGACACTTTTGTTTCGGAAGGAGACGCTGCTGTTAGACGAACCGTTCGGCGCGCTGGATGCGATGACGCGCACCGGCATGCAAGCCATCCTGCTCGATGTATGGCGCGCTGGCGGACAGACTATCCTACTGATAACGCACGATATTGAGGAAGCACTGCTACTCGCCGACAAAATCTGTGTGTTAACAGCACGCCCGGCGACGCTCAAAATGGAGATGGCTGTCCCACTGCCGAGGCCCCGCAACGTCACAGATGATGCCTTTATTGAACTGAAGCGGACGTTATTGGATACGTTGCAGGTAGAGATGACGCAGGTTTTCAATCCTGCTTAGTCAATTCATGCCAAAACGAGCGCGAGGCGCGGTTCATGTTGTCAAGCATTTCGTAGTCTCCTTTTTGGCAGAATTCATACAACGCTTGCGTGAGCGGCATCTCAAATCCCGCCGCCGCTGCCTCGGCGAGGAAATAGGGCAGTTCCGGGTATTTGACGACGAGGGTGTTGCCTTTGCCGTCCACAATTTGCTTGGCGATGCTGTCAAACTGCCCGCGCCAGTCGTCTCCCATGCCGATGGCTTGGCGGATAGCCGTGGGTTCAATGCCCGCGCGCACGCCGTAAGCCATCGCTTCCATGAAGGCAGCCGCGCCGAGTCCCATTGCGACTTGGTTGACACCTTTGACAATCTGTCCGGCACCACTCGGCCCGCAGTAAACCACATGGTGTGGCTCCCCGAGAATTTCCAAAAGTTGCCGGCACTTTTCGACAGCCGCCGCTTCGCCGCCGACAAAGATGCGGAGGGTGCCGGTTTCAGAACCGTGCGGGCCGCCGCTTACGGGTGCATCGATGAGCGTCGCGCCTTTCTCGGCGAACGCCGCCGCTAATCGGCGGGTTGCGGAGGCTTCAGTCGTGCCCATGTCAATGAAAATGTGTCCGTTGCGAGCGTGTGGCAAAAATGCGTTCTCTGCAATGTCAACAAAGACATCAGAGGAGCGGAGGCTTGTCAGCACAACGTCACTCCGTTTGGCGACATCAGCGGCGTTATTTGCGGCGAGCGCGCCGGCAGTGACAAGTGCGTCGCGCTTTTCCGAGACACTATCGTATCCGATGAGCGGGTAGCCGGCGTTGAGGAGGTTCCGCGCCATGCGACTACCCATGTTTCCGAGTCCGACGAAACCGAGCGTCGGGAGTTGAGTTGCGTGTTGGGATTTCATCATATATTCATGGTAGCAGCGGCGCGGAAACATGTCAATGAAAAACTGAGAAAAACTAAAAAAAATGTCCTTGACAAACGTCTTGGGATGTGGTATCCTATTTATCGCTGGCGCGATGTTCGTGCACTCGTGCTTCGTATCTTCGCCCGAAACCTGATAATAAAGAGGAATTTCCAATGCCGTATATCAAAATTCCCAAGGGGTGGGAAATCCCTGAAAGCCAAGTTACCCCGGAATCAGACTATATGAACCGCCGTCGTTTCATTAAAGAGCTCGGCACGGTGGGGGCAGGTGCGTTATCCCTGTCGCTGTTAGGTTCCGAGGCGTTCGCGCGCCCGAAAAACGTTGAGGAACAATTGGCGGCGTTTCGTGATAAGCCGCTCGCTCTGGAACACAACCCGCAATTCACTGTGAAACGGCAGATGACAGACGAAGTCGTTGCCGCTACCTATAACAACTTTTATGAGTTCAGTAGCGGCAAGCAAAATCTTTGGAAGCTGATGGAAGACTTTGAGACGCGCCCGTGGCAGCTTGACATCGGCGGGCTCGTTCACAAACCGATGACGTTAGATGTCGACGATTTGCTCAGGCAGATGCCGCTGGAAGAACGCATCTATCGCTTCCGGTGCGTTGAAACGTGGGCAATGGTGGTACCGTGGGTAGGGTTTCCGATGAAAGCCTTGCTTGAGAAAGTCCAACCTACTGCCGATGCCAAGTATGTGGAGATGCACACCTTTTGGAATGCCGATGTAGCACCGCAGCAACGGAACTCTCGTTTGCCGTGGCCCTATATTGAAGGGTTGACAGTTGCAGAAGCGATGAACGAGTTAACGCTGCTCACCGTCGGCATCTATGGGCACATCTTACCGCCACAACACGGCGCGCCTATTCGGCTCATTGTTCCGTGGAAATATGGATTTAAGAGTATCAAATCGATTGTGCGGATGACGTTAACGAACAAACAGCCGCGAACCTTCTGGAATACACTATCGCCGCGGGAATATGGGTTTGAGTCGAACGTCAACCCTACAGTACCACATCCACGCTGGTCCCAAGCGACAGAGTGGATGATAGGCACACGCGAACGGCATCCGACGCAACTTTACAACGGCTACGGTGATGCCGTCGCGCATCTATATGAGTAATTTCGTCACTCGCGAGGGACAACAGGTATGCCGATGCAGACAACAATAGCCGTTTTCAGTTTATGGCTGCTGTTTCCCGCGCTCGTATCGGCTGTCTGGGATGTGGCAGAGAGCCCGCATTTCCGCGTCTACTTCCGAGAGGGCACCGTCGCGCCGGCACCGATAGTTCAGGACGCGGAAGAGTTCTACGTGGAGATGCATCGCCTCACGCGTGGCATGCCCAAGGCGAAAATTGACATCCGCATCTGCAATACACAAGCGGATTTTCAGGCGGCGGTGCATGCGCCGATTCAAGATTGGGCGGTGGGGTGCGCCTTCCCGCGGCAGCGGCGCGTTTTTATCCAACATCCGACGCATCTCGCGCACGCGAAACTTCAGTTGGCACAGGTGCTGCGGCACGAGATTGCGCACGTTCTCTTCTGGCAGTATACACAGCAGGCTTCAGCCGGCATCCCGTTATGGTTCGTGGAAGGCATCGCCATCTATCTCGCAAAAGAGTGGGTGCCGAGTCGGCACGAGACGTTGCTCAGTCGTATCTTTTCAAACACTATCTTGCCGCTGTCCTCGCTGACGCGCGAGTTCCCCGCTGCACAGAAGGATGCAGATTTAGCGTATGCGCAAAGTCAAGACGCGCTCCACTGGCTCGTGGAAGTCAAGGGTAGCGAGACGCTGTGGGCCCTGGTGGAACAACTCCACGCGGGGCACCCTTTCGATACCGCTTTTGAAGATACCGTCGGCTGGGATGTTGCCACGTTTGATGCGCAATGGCGTGCATCGCTGTCGGAACGTTATCAATGGATGGCACTCTTTTCCAATACCTATCTCTTTTGGGGTGGGATTGGCGGATTGGCCCTGCTCAGCTATCTCTTCTGTTGGCAGCGCAGGCGCAAGCATCTGAAAAAACTCGCGGAACAGGAAGAAGGCGTAGATGCTTTTTTTGAGGCGTAGTAACATCATGAACGGTTCTCTCATGCTCGTGTCATTTTGGCTGGCGTGCTTCGTTGCAGTGGCGGCGGCACAGCCGAAGCACCTCTCACAGTATCCCAATCAACTCACGCGCGATGGGCACCTCCTCGTTTTGCCAGAACGGGGAACGCTCTACATCGTCTCCGATTTGCACGCGCATTGGGACGATTTCAACGCATGGCTGGAACAGACGCAGCTGCTCGCGCGCATTGAAGCCGGTGAAGATGTGTACGGACTCATCCTCGGTGATGCGATTGACTATAAACCCGATGAACCGAGGCAGCCGCCTTACGGCGACACGCTTATCATTGAACGCGTGATGGACATCCGGCAGCACCTCGGCGAGCGTGGCGAACGGCTCATCTACTTGCGCGGAAATCATGAATTCGCGGCTGCGGATACCTACGCCAAACTGAAACAGCACGGCATGACAGAGAAAAATCGGGAGCAACTCGTTCGCGCGTTGTATAATGGGCCATCGGGCACCTATTATCAGCAATTCAATTTCATTGAGAGAATGACAGACGCGCACTATGCGTTTCTGATGAGTCTTCCTACCGTCGTCATTGGAAAAAACGGATGTGTTGCGGTACACGCAGGTCCGGCGCGTAGGCTCACAGGCCTCGCTGATTTGGTTGCGCCGGGGCCGAAAACCTTAGATGAACTGCTCTGGCATCGTCCGAATATCACGCTCAGCGGCGGCTATACGGTGGCGCATACCGCCAATTTCTTGAAAACGCTTCGCGCGCAGCTGCTCGTTGTCGGGCATACGCCTATCCGTTATTTTCCTCCGAAAAACGTGCGCGATGGCGTGGCGACATTCGGGGAGAATCAACTTATTTTCTCGACAGGCTACGGTGGTTTGCCGGGTGTGCCAACCTATATTGAAATTGATTTGGCGGAAACATATCCCTCCGTGCATGCCTTGAAATTAGGCGTGAATATCCATCATCTCTATCCGGCGGGACATCACGAGCAGAAGGAGGAGGCGCGCTAGATGCGGCCACTGCTTTATATCATGACACCGGTGCTGATTCTCACCGTTGTGCTGGCATCTCGGTTTGTAACCTGGGACAAGGTGAAAAGTGAAAATCGCGAGGCACTCGCGCACGTGCAGGCGGGAACGAAGTTTCTGCGCGAATGGCAGCTACCGCAGGCGAAAGCGGCGTTCACGCAGGCAATAGCGGTTGACGCGCGGTATGCGGAGGCGTATGTGAAACGGGGCCTCGCCTCTTATCGTTCTGCACAGTATGAAGATGCCATCGCCGATTACACGCAGACGTTAGCCCTCAACCGGTATCACGCCGATGCCTACGCGAGCCGCGGCGATGCCTACCGTGCTATAGGCGATGCGCAGCGTGCCATTGCTGACTATACCGCCTCGCTGAAGAAGAGGTGGAACGCAGCAGTGATGCTGAAACGGGCCACAACCTATCAGGAACGTGGCGAACTGACAGCGGCTTTTCCTGACTACGATGCCGTCCTTCATCGGCAGCCCAGTGCAATGGCTTATTATGCCCGCGGCACCGCTTATCTCAGCGGCGGCAAGGTGAAATTGGCACTGGCTGACATAGATAAGGCTGTTAGCTTAGCACCGCGGTTTGCAGTGGCGTATGTCCAGCGCGGGCAAATTTATGCACAATTAGGACAACCAGCTTCGGCACAGGCGGATGCTGCGCAGGCTGTCCTGTTGCTCACCGAGGCGATTCAGCAGTGGCAAGGCGAGGCGCACGCGCTCATCGCTGTTTACTATTGGCGCGCCTTCGCCTGTCAGCAATTGAATGAAATGGACAAGGCACGAAACGATGCCAATACCGCCACTCAACAGATTTTTCAATTTTTTCTTGAAAAATCGCGACATTTATGATATACTATTGAATGTCTAGTTGGTATTTCACTTTCGTGATGTCACATTGGAAAACCGACGTGCATTCGGAGGAACATTGGTGCCGGAACATCAACCCGATAACGGTGAGGAAAGAACGCCTCTTCCAGAGCCCGAAAAAGAGGAGGAGGACGAGAGGTACGTCGCTTTTCCGGGCGGTATCCCGAAGCGATGGTTCAACCCCGCGTTTTATCTCTTTCTCACGATACTTGTTACCTACGCGGTAGTGGCAATCATTGGCGAATTTCAGGAAGGCGCGAAGTTAAAATCATCGCTGGTGGTGATAGCAAGACACATCTGGATGCATCTTGCTGACTTCTGTTTCACCTTAGTCGTCGCCACCGTTGTTATTTGCAAAGGATTGGAGCGTGTCATGTATTATCTAGATGCGAAGCGGCAAGCCGCGCGGGATAGAAGGCGTGCTGAACGAGCCGAACGGCTTAATGAGGAATATAAACAAGAACAGCAGCGCGCCGAGCACGAGCGGCAGCGTGCCGAACAACTCGCTGAACAAGCGAGGCAGCTCGCCGAACAGGAACGGCAGCGTGCCGAACAGGAACGTCAGCATGCTGAACAGGAACGGCAGCGCGCCGAACAGGAACAGCAACGCGCCGAACAGGCCGAGGCTGAAAAAGAACGGCTTTTGCAAGAATTGCAGAA
Organism: Candidatus Poribacteria bacterium; assembly: GCA_965242965.1. Classification (GTDB taxonomy): domain Bacteria; phylum Poribacteria; class WGA-4E; order WGA-4E; family WGA-3G; genus AGPOR5. The sequence continues at coordinate 3,085,870 of OZ251518.1, forward strand.
GTATCGCGAAGACGAGGAGTAAGAACCGACGACTCCTCGCACAACCGCCGCTGTTTTGTAAAGGATTGGAGCGTGTCATGTATTATTTAGACGCGAAGCGGCAAGCCGCGCGGGATAGACGGCGTGCTGAACGAGCCGAGCAGCTTATTGAAGAATATAAGTTGCGCATTGAGCAGGAACAGCAGCGTGCCGAACAGCTCGCTGAGCAAGCGAGGCAGCGCGCCGAACAGGAACGGCAGCGCGCTGAACAAGCCAGACAGCGCGCTGAACAAGCCAGACAGCGCGCCGAACAGGCCGAGGCTGAAAAAGAACGGCTTTTGCAAGAATTGCAAAAGTATCGCGAAGACGAGGAATAAGAACCGACGACTCCTCGCACAACCGCCGCTGTATCGTTAAGCAGCGGCAGGAGGTTATTAGCATTCATGACAGGAGATGCATTGGGTTTAATTGAGACGAGAGGCTTAGTCGGCAGCATTGAAGCCGCCGATGCGATGGTAAAAGCTGCAAACGTCCAACTCATCGGCTATGAACAGGTGGGCGGCGGTTACGTGACAGTAATGGTGCGCGGCGATGTCGGCGCAGTAAAAGCGGCGACAGATGCCGGTGCCGAAGCTGCAGCGCGCGTCGGCGAAATCGTCTCTGTCCACGTCATCCCGCGTCCGCACGCGGAAGTGGAAACTATCTTACGCAAAGCGTAAGCGCGCACCGAAACGAAAAGGGAGATAACGGATGCCAGAACAGGGACTTGTTGCGCTCATTACGCAGCGAGTGATGAACAGACTGCAAACCGAACAGGCGTGCAGCGGATGCGCCTTGCGCACCTGCAACGCCGGCAACCGCGCCTGCGATGCCGCTAGCCAGCAACAGAAGATTCCGGTGGGAATCTCAGCGCGACACGCACACGTGACGCAGGAACACCTTGAAATCCTTTACGGCGCGGGGCATCAACTCACTGTCTACGCACCGCTCTATCAGCCGGGGGCATTCGCCGCGGCAGAGACGCTCACTATCGTCGGTAAGCGGATGCGAGCCATTGAGGCTGTCCGCATCCTCGGCCCCGTCCGCGACTACTCTCAAGTTGAGATAGCGCAAACGGAAGCGATTCGGCTCGGTTTAAATCCACCCATTCGGGATTCCGGGACACTTGCCGGCGCGGAACCGATAACTCTCGTCGGGCCCGCAGGGACTGTCTATTTGGACGAAGGCGCAATCTGCGCCACGCGACACATTCACATGACACCGGCGGAAGCAGCAGCATTCGGCGTTGACGAAAACTCGCGACTGAAAGTGCATTTTCCCGGCGAACGCGCGCTAACGCTTGAAAACGTCAGACCCAAAATTCACGAATCTTATGTGCTGCAGATGCACCTTGACACCGATGATGCCAACGCCGCGGGATTAAAAGGCGGCGAGGCTGTTGAACTCGCACGATGAATTTCGCTCGCCGACGAAAAAATGAATCAGGAACTTACCGAACAGGTGCGGAGAATCACTGAAAAAGTGCTGAAGGAACTGGAGCAAACGGCTGCACAGAACCGGCAGGTGCTCGCTATCTTCGGGACGACGCAGACAGGATTGGATATCCCGCTCCAGCAACTCCAGCAGTGCCGGCAAGAGGGATGGAAAATTCAAATAATTTTGTCCGAACTTGCCACTAAAACGTTACCCATCTCGCCGATTCAGGCGGCGTTTGGCGAAGAAAACATCTGGCAGGAGAATGCACTGCGCGATATCGCCGAGATTGTGGATGCCTATCCGTTGATTGTGCTCCCCGCGCTCGCTTATCCGATGGCCGCCAAACTTGCGCTACGGTTAGTGGATACGCCTTGCACCTATTTAGTGTTTGAGGCACTGCAGCACGAGAAAAGGGTGATAGCCGCATCCGACGCATTCGGGACACGCCTGCAACACACGCATGCAAAATCGTTCGGAAAACTGCTTGAGACAGAATATGTCAACGCTTTATCCGAACTCGGCGTTCAATGGGTAACGGCATCGCGCCTCGCCGAAGCTATTAATGAAGCAAGCATGGCGACGCGGACAACCGTGGAGACAGCGGTAATCAGCGCATCTGTGATTGCAGCCCTCACGCCAGAGACGCAAGAGTTGTTCTACATAACGCCAGCGATAGTTACGCCACTTGCCCGTGAGCACGCGCAAAAAAGAGGCATAAAACTGATACCGAAACGCAAATCGGATTAATCTTGACATTTATCTCGGAAAATTGTATCATATTTCTCATAATACGTAGAAACTTAACGTAGGAGGAATTCTCATGAAGACCAGGGTTTTCACACTCATGATAGCCGGACTGCTCGGTTTGTTCCTGACAACCGGGCTGTCAGCCCCAGCCGATGCAGAATACGATTATTACGCCGACCGGCTGAGTCGCGAGCATCGCGTCGCGAACGAGGTTGACGAATGGATAGAACGCGGCAGTGCCACGATTACCGCAAGCCCCCTCTTTGACGAGGGTGTCCGGCTCACCGCCTGGGAAAGTTCCGCGCAAAACGCGGATAACTACGAATTCGCTATCGCTAGCGCAGTTTACCTCTTTGAAATTCCGAAAGGGACGCAGTCCATTGAAATCTTGGTGCGATACCGGGGTGAACCGCGTCAACTCGAAATTGAAGACTACGAAGAGTCGATTGCCGGCCGCGTCTGGATTCGCAATACCAAACGCGAACTGACACGGCGCGGTTACCACGACAAAAACGCTGACGAGACACGCTACGGGGATACCTTCGTGCTGCGCGCGAAGAACCGCTCCGAACTCATCAAAATCCCCGCAGCAGGCCATGTGAAGGATGGCTGGATGGAACTCCATGTCGTAGCGGAAGGGGGCGAGCAGCTTGATGTTGAATACGTCGAAGTCTCTGCCTATCGCAGGCAGCCGAAAGTGCGCGTCATTCAACGCTATCTGCCTACCTATCGGTGGCGGCCGTGGCATCGGTACACCTATCTCTACTTTTACGATGGGCCCATCCATTACGCGACGGACTTTGACTACTATTACCGATGGAGTTATCCCATCTATGAACATCATTATCTCTCCATTCGTTCGTCTTATGGGGGATATCTCGGGCGGTATCGCGCCTATTATCCGAGTGCCTATTACCGTTGCTATTCGCCCTATTACGGTTATGGGCATTACGGCTACAAGGGAACTCCGAAGGTGTATCAGCGGCGCACGCAGCTGAATCGGTGGAGCAAGCAGCACGAAACGACGCGGCGGCAGTATACGCGCAGCCGATTGTCTTCTAACAGCGGCACGGTGCGAAAACAGCTCCGCACCACGTTGGAAAACCACCGGCGGCAGGCACCTGCTACCACACGGCGAGTCGCGCGTGACTCCATTATCTCGCAGAAACGGCGCGCTATCACCTCCGCGCAGACACTGCAGCGCAGCAAGGTGAGGCAGCGGAGTTACCGCGCGGATAGAACGCTCAGCAAACAGCGGCGGTATTCTACGAATTCCACGACGTTTGATGCGAACCGGTATCGCCGTTCAACGAGCACGCGGGAAACGCAGCCACTTTATCGCCGTTCGACGAGTTCTTCGCCGACTCGCTCCTACTCTTCCCGTTCAACGAGTTCTCGGAGTGATTTGCGGACGAAGCATCGGCGTTCTACGACAGACAGTGAGCAACGCTCTCGTTCGCGTGTAAGCCGTTCTTCGTCTACCACCAAGTCGCGTGTGAGTCGCTCTGCGTCTTCAACGTCACGGACGCGTCCGACGACATCGTCAAGTTCGTCGCGCACGCGTTCTAGTAATAGTAGTAGTAGTGACGATGACGAACAGCGGAGTCGGACAACGCAACGGACGAAACGTCGTCGCTAATTGATATTGGCGCGAGGCGTTCAAAATCACCGAAACGCCTCGCGTCTATTTAGGCAATTACACACTCAGAGCCAACTATGCGGTTTTTGCTCACTATTTTGCTCTTACTGATATGTCTCCCGTGCGGATTTGCTGATGAGACAGCAAGTGCCGCGCCAGAGAACGCGGCTGTCAAAGCCGAAGCGGAGAAAAAGGACGCGGCAGAAGAGAAACTCATCTCCCCGGTCGGCGCGATGGTGCGTTCCGCCATTTTTCCGGGATGGGGACAGATTTATAGCCGGCGTTATTTTCGCAGCGGGTTCATTGTGCTCGGCATCGGGGGTTCAGCCGTCGGCGCGCTGCTAGCGGAACGCTCCTTTCGGAATCGGTATAACGCTTACGCAACGCTCGCGAACCTTGAACCTGACAATGAAGAAGGCGTTTTGGCGAGTTACGAGTATGCGAATCAGCGATACAAACTCCGCATGTTTTTTCTCTACGCCGGGGTTGGACTCTGGTTATATAGCGTCATTGACTCTTACGTGAGCGCGAATTTTTACAACGCGACGGCGCAAATCCGTTCTATTCAGCATGACGCAGACGAAATCGAAAAAAAATTAGGAATTCAAGTCGGTGCCTCGCCTTCACGCCTCTATTTGGGCATCGTCAAAACTTTTTAAAGAGAGGATATTTCACCATGTTCACCATGTTCAGGACTTTCACAATCTCGCGAGTTGCACTTGCACTCGGCGTGTTTTGCCTGCTCATCAGTTTAACCGGGTGCGGGGACGTTGAAAAGGTCAATCAGGTGCCCCCCGAAGAACTCCTCGCGATCAACGCTGTCTTAAAACAGTGGCGCGAAGGGTATGAATTGGAAGACATTGAAACTTACATCAAGGCTTTCTGGGAAGAAGGCTTCCTTTACGTATCCGATTTAGGCACCGATGGCGATAAAACCGATGACCTGCTGTTTGACGACATCCGCGATGAGCGCGCCTCTGCCATCCGTGTCTTTTCGCAATTTCAGGATATTGAGATAGAGCTCTCTGTCCCACCGGAAATAGAACTCAACCAGGAAAGCGACCGGGCTGAAGTGCGGAATCACTATCGCATCCAAGGGTTCGTCGCCGATGGCGAGTCGTTGGAAGGTGGGTATACCGGTTGGTTCGCCGAGGGCGATAACCTTTTCATCTTTGAAAAGCGCAACGGTGAATGGCGTATCTCCGAGTGGCATGACGAAGCCTTCAACGACGAAGAAATTCGCATCGCCAATAATTTGTAAGGCTCAAGCGTTAGGGTGGATTTCTATATCCACCCCCTGAGGCCCGTAGCGCGGGGGCCTGTCCCCCGCTGAGCCCGCTTGTGCCCGTAGCGCGGGGGCCTGTCCCCCGCGATGGCCCGTTTCTCGCGTGTGCTGATGCACCCGATTGAGAACGTAGCGCGGGGGCCTGTCCCCCGCGATGATTTTCTCCCGAAATCGAATCAAAGGAAGGCAATTTTTTGCCCCATCATCCCCTCATGCCGCAAAGCGAAGAACATCTCCGCGACTACTTCCAACTTCTCCGAAAGCATGATTTCACCATCTGCTTGTGTGTTTTGCTTGTCCTCGGCACTGCCCTTGTCGTCACCCTGCGTTTGCCGAAGACGTATGCAGCCTCTACCTTAATGCAACTCGTCCAACCGAGTCCCACGCCGTCGCTTTCCTCAACCAACCTGTTTCAAAGCGTCTTGTCCGGCGGCGGGGATAGGCGCGCGATGGAGACGCTCAGCAGCCGCTTCACCACAGAATCTATGTTGCACACGGCAATGACAAATCTGGAAGACACGCGGGACATCGCAGGCGTAGTCTATCTGCCTACTATCGGCAAACTCAAACGGGTGTTGACAGCGCAGGTGCAACCCGATTCCGATTACATCGTGCTGACGCTGGAATTGACGGAAGCGGAAGGCGGCGAACGAAACGCCGCGCTCCTCGTCAATCAACTCGTTGAAGATATGCAAGTGTTGCGCAGCGTCGATGAGCAGACGAAACTCGCCGAACGCCGACGCTTCCTCAACGAAAAACAGAAGGAGCTTGAACGCGAGACAGACAAATCTCTCAATGCCATCCTTCAGTTCGTCCGCGAAAATGGGAGTCCCGAAATCTGGACACCGATGCTCAGCAATTTACTTGAACGGCGCGCCAGTTTAAAAACAGCATTAGCAGCGACGGAACAAAACCTTGAGACGACGCGCACGCAACTCGCGTATTTAGAGGAAAAACTTCGCCAGCTTCCCGAACAAGTGCCACTCTCCGAAACGCCGACACACAACCCTGTCTGGCTTTTTCAGCAGGAGAAACTCTTCGCGCTCAAATCGCAACGGGTGGCGGATGCTGAAAAGGTCGGCAAGGATGTCTCGGAGTTGAAGGGATTGGACGCGCAAATTAAGGAAGTGGCGGCAGAAGCCGAACGCACCGCGCCAACGACGACGACAGTCACCTCCGGCCCCTCTCCACGCTATAGTTATATCCAAAATCAGTTATTGGAGTTCACACTGGCACTTTCACGATACGAAAACGCGCAGCGACAGTTAAAAGAGCAACTCCGGCAACTGAATACGGAATTGGAGCAGTTGATAGCACAGTTCCCCGAAAACCAATATCTCCTCACGCAGTTGCTGGCGCGGGTTCAGAAAACGAACGCGCTGATGGCGGAGATTGCGAAGCGCGCACTGGAAGCGGAAATTTTAAGCGCGGAAGCCACCGTGCCAACTTCTCGCAATCAGTTAGGCGGCATTGAAATCATTGACAGAGCTGTCCCAAGAAAGATTCCTGTGAGTCCGCAACTCAAACTCATCGTCATCATCGCCGGGGTTGCAGGCTTGACATTGGGGGTAAGCATCGCGTTGTGCCTTGAGTATTTTTTACCTACTGAGGACAGATAGAGACATCTGTCCTTTGTCCTTACAATTCTTCCAAAACTAAATCGTTCTGCTGAAATTTCATATTGCTTGACATTTATCAGAAATGAGGGTATAATAATTAAATGTTAACTTATGCACAAAACCCTCGGGTCTATCTCGATCCGACGGTTATCAGTTACTTCGTGGCGGACCCCAGCAAAAACCCACAACTCGCCTTGTGGCAAAGGGAAAGCCGCCGCTTTTGGAACGACTTCCAGGATCAATTTGTGTTTGTGGTTTCTGACACGGTTCTGGATGAAATCCGCAGAGGTGACGCGATGCAGGCCAAGAAACGGCTTGCTGCAGTCGCACAATTTACCGTATTGTTGGAGACACCCGAGGCGGTTGCGCTCACACAGCAGCTGCTCGCCGCGGGTGCCGTGCCAGAAAGCGCGGCATCGGACGCAGAGCATATTGCCATCGCCACGGTGCATGGTGTGGATTATCTTGTTTCGTGGAACCACAAGCATCTTGTGAATGTCCACCAACTCAGGCGAATCAACCGTGTGTGCGAAGCGGCGGGGTTTCGGCCTGCCATTATCTGCACACCGACAACCTTAATGGAGGGACTTGTCATGAAAGAAAAATTCGTTGGGAAGTGTTATCTCCCCGGCTTCGATCCGGAGACTTACACGGATCCGGTTCTTGAAGAGTGCTACCGTATCAAGCGGGAAATCAGCGAGGAGTTCAAGACTGCCGAGGAACGCCACGCGTATTTAGTTGCCTTCGAGATAGAGAATCGGAAGAAGGGCTACAACTATGCGCCGATTCCACCGCATCTGGAGCGGTATCCTCATCAGGAGGACGTAGACTAATCCTGATGCCACTCCCCTAGCGTAACGGGGGAACCTGTCCGCTGCGATGCTGCGCCGCTTTACATCCGGTAATGTCCACCAACTGCGGCGAATCAACCGGGTGTGCGAAGCGGCGGGGTTTCGGCCTGCCATTATCTGCACACCGACAACCTTAATGGAGGGACTTGTCATGAAAGAAATAATTCAAAAGTATCCGGTTCCTGATTTCGATCCGGAGACTTACACGGATCCGGTTCTTGAAGAGTGCTACCGTATCAAGCGGGAAATCAGCGAGGAGTTTGAGACTTACGAGGAATACAGCGCGTATTTAATTGCCCTAGAGATAGAGAATCGGAAGAAGGGGCACAAATATGCGCCGATTCCACCGCATTTGGAGCGGTATCCTCATCAGGAGGACGTAGACTAATCCTGACTCCACTCCCATCGCGCAAGGGGGAAAACCTGTCCGCCGCGAGGCTGCGCCGCTTTCCACAGGCGGCGCGCCCGATACGTGTCAGGGTGGAAATTAAAAATCCGCCCTGACACCTGAGAAATCTGCATAAAAATATAGACATTTTTATGCAGATTTTGTATAATATCATCAATAAGCATTGGCGCGAAAACGGCATCAATTCGCGCACGCCGATTTTTATTCAACACCCGCGCGCTTGCGCCAGAGACATTCTGTTTTTGATGAGAACGTCATTTTCGTCTACGTGGTCCTGAATCGCGCTGCACTCGCGCGGAATACGCTTGAAAAAATACTGCATTTTATGGTATCATGTGGCAAAATCATATCACATACAATGCGGATACCTTTTTTCTGCAAAAATAATGTTGACAGAAAATCGGATTTCTGTTATATTTAAACTAAATAGCATTTTGTGAAAATCTTATCAATCTTTTGATGCACATTTCTCACAAAACGCCCCTTAATGCGTTGTCGCGAGGCTGATTCCCTGCAATGGCGCGGCATTCCGTGCAATGCCACGAACGCACCTGAACGTTCAACTTAAACGGACAACAGCGGTTTTTCGTTTACACGCTCAGGCAGTTTCTGCAACGAATTAAGGTTTTTGTCGGAGTCGGAGCCGGGGCGGCTCGGTGGCTCACCGGTGACTGCCTCTATCTGACTCAATTATTCCCAAGGAGGAAAAACAAACTAATGAACGAGTTAAGACAATCTTTTGATGTTTTGCTTGTAGTCACTTGCATCCTGAGCGCGTTTGTGCTCTACGGCTGTGGCGCGCAGAGCCTCGGGCCGCAAGAACCCCTCTTACCTACGATTGAGGGTGGTGCTAAATTCTCTGCACGATTCCAATTGGAGGAAGAACCGCAGTTCTTCTATGACCTGTTCGGTAAGGAGCTGCTTGAGGGTAACGAAGTCTATAACTATCGCGAGCAAAAAGGTTTCAACCAGAACGGCGAATTGATTGTCGGTTGGACCGGACAGCTGGATAGTGAACGATTCTCAGCGCAGCTGGACAGGACTGTCTTAACGGAAGACAGTTTCCGCGGACGTTATACCGAATTTGCTATCGGCGATGACATGCGCTTCAAGCCCGCGACGTTGTTCCCGAACCGCTACATTCTCTACAAAACAGAGTTTGACGGATTCCGCTGGGATATCTCCTTCGCGCAGGAACGGCACCTCTTTACGCTGATTAACTCGCGTATCTCAAACCCTGTCAAATTGACAGACGCGGCGGCGAACCTTGCACCGACACTCGGCCGCCGAAACGGGTTGAATGAGGATGCAGGGGTGCGGCACATTGAAAACGCACGCCTCGTCGGGTTCCGCATGCAAGGACTCCTCGGTGACATCTTCCGCGTCGGGTTTACCTACGTCAATCTGCACAAGGAACACCCCGAACGCGTGGAAAACCCACTCATGGGAACCGTTGCTAATACACCGCCGGAATCCATCTCCGTCGTCTTCCGCGATGACTCGCCCGAAGACAATCACGGAGTCGTCACCCAATTCTCTGGGTATGACGAAAACAAACATGGACAGAACATCCAAGGCGGTGTCGGCGCAGCTTTCAAATCCATGACTGTGACGGTAATCACGCAGGCGACAGAAGAACTCACGGCTGAAGAAATTGCTGACGGCGTGGAACCCGCCATTCAGCCGGAGCAGACGCAGAAAATTGAGGTGTTTGTCAACGATATTACGCCTATTGATGTCGGCGGACTCCCATCCGAAATTCGCGACTCTGTTGATGGCGAATGGAAGATTGTGGACGGGTTCAATAAAATGAAATATGACCTCATTTTTGAAGAACACGACATCGAACCGCGCACCGTCAAATCCGTTGTCTTTGACATGGTGGTAGCCGGTGATTACAACATCGCTGTCATCGGTGTCAGTGCAGCGAATAGAGCCGCCGAAGGCGCAGACCCCGTCGTCGAAGAATGGATTAAAACCGAAGACGGACACATTGAAATGCCCTACCGCGATGTCATCCAAGCACCCGGCAACTACGGGCAATCCTCGGATTACACGAGCAATCGCGCAAGCCTCTACGATAATCCCAGTGACTGGGACGGCGAAGGCAGACCGCGGAAAGTCCGGTATCGCTACGGTGCCGCACGAGCCGCACTCCTTTACGGACTTGACCTGGAAGGAACAATCGGTAATGTCTTCTTACGGGCACACTACTCTATTAACGGGAAATACAAACAGTATCCCACGCTGCCCAAGGACAAGGTAGGGTTCAGCCGCACGACGACGACTATCATCAGTGATGAAGGCGATGAGGAAGAAACCGGTATCTCCATCGATCCCGCCACCGGGTTAACTTTGGACCGGAACGGGATACCTACCTATGCCGAAACCGAAGGCGAACGCTTTGAAGCACGCCTCGGCGGAGACGGCACCGATGAAAGCGGCGATGGCCAACTCGGCAGAGAAAGCGCATGGTTCGTCCAACTCCGCTCGCGCTTCGGTAAACTGTATCTCGAAGGAGTCTGGTACCACATCGACCCGGGCTACACCACTACCTATCTGAACTTCGGGTCTAATACCGACAGAGATCAGACTTACTCGTTGGAACGAACACCCGAATCGCAGTCTGAGACAGACCCGTGGGACGAAGTCAACTACGCGCTCATTGAAGATGACGATGATGACGACGATTGGCCGGACGACATCGATTTCGATGGTGTCCTCCCGCGTGCTGATGATAGGGACCAGAACGGTGTCCTGGACTTCCAAGAGGACTTCCTCATCTTTGACGCAGACCCGCCCGTGTTCACCGACCTGGTCGATCTGAACAATAACGGCACTATCGACTCGCTTGAAGATGATTTTGAACCGCAATATGAATACGGCGTTGACAGGGCAGGCTATCATCTTGTCGCAGAGTATGACCTGCTGGATAACCTCTCTCTCAAAGTCGGGTGGTTAAACGAAAGCGAAGTCTCAAGTCGTCGGCAGAACGATTCCAGATACCTGCATGTCACCTATCAGCGTGACATTCCGGACTTTGGAACCGTGCTCTTCCAGAACCGGTTCGTCCGCGTTCGGGATGACATTCCGGATTATACCATCACGTTGCGTGTCGGTGAATTGGAGCCGGTCCAAATCTCTGATGAGTTGGATTACTACAATGCGCGTGTCAACACGACGACGCTCCAGTTCCTCTATACGGCGATTCCGAACTTAACCCTCGAAGCGAAGTTCCTCGTCGTCTTGCAGCATCAGTATGAGCAGGACGAGGAGAGCGCAATCTTCTTGGATGTTGAGTATGATGCGCAGACGGAAAACTTTGAGGCAGACGAGCGCGTTGACTTCATGGTGCCTGTTGAACAGGTGCGTGCTTCGGGTGAGAAGCGGGAATACCCGTTCTATCCGGACCACGGTATTAACGCCTTGGATGCGGAAGACCCGGGCCTCATCTACGATTCGGAGAACTGGAAGACACGCCGCTATCCCGAACGGGATATTCGGAATCAGCAGACGATTCTGAAGGCGCGCTATGAGATTCCGCTCGGCGATTTGCCGTTCATCGACAGAATCGGTGAAGATTTGACACTCACGCCGATGGTGAAATACATCTGGGATCGGGCATTTGATAGAGGTGCCGAAGAGATTCCGGATGCGCTCAACCCGCGCTTGTTCGTGCCGACTGATGACGAACCCGTTGAATACTTGCGTTTCAACCGCCGGAGCCGTGAAGACGTGCTCGGCGTGCGGCTTGATTATCAGTTCACGCAGCGGATGAACATCCTCGGCGGCTTCCAATACCGGAAATTCACCAACCGGGATAACAACTTCAAGAACTACTTGACGAACTTCCCGGCTGATGAAGACACCCCGGTCCTCTTCCGGCCAGACCTGCGGACGCGTATCTTTGAAGTCCAAGCCATCAACCGTGGGGAATGGCTCGGCTTTAACATCGTTATCCTTGCAGGTTACCGCCGGACCACCATCCTCCTCGAAAACACGACGAGTAACACGACGTTCGTTCGAGCGATGATGGGGTTCTAAACTTGTTTGTGGCGAATTGGGCACGATGCATTCGTGCCCAAAAGCCCATTTGTCTCCCGCGCTTCAGCGCGGGAGAAACCGATAAGCATACCTGAAAAAAGTGCGTAACTTATGAACGACTCAGGTGTTAAAACTTTAGAAACTTGAAGGGAATGTTGCGGCTGATTTAAGACGCGTCGTTGGAAACCGCGCCGATAGCCCGGCACCCTCAAGTTACCCTAAGGAGGAATGATAACGAATGACCCGTTTAAGTTTGATGTTAATGTTAATGGCGTGTGTCGGGATGTTTGCCGGCATCGCCATCGCTCAAGACGCAGACGTTGCGGCGAGCGGCGGCACAGTCCGTGGCGATATTGTTGACACCACGACAGCCCAAAATCCGATTCCGGGTGTGGAAGTTCGCATCGTCAACTCAGCCGGTGACGAATTTACGGCGCAAACCGATCAGGGCGGTTCTTATGAACACTCTGGCATTCCGGCAGGTCGTTACCTGATTAGTATCTACAGAGAAGGCTATGGCGACCGGACAGGTAAACCCGTTACCGTCGTGAACGGTGGAGACCACTTTGTCCCGTTGAAGATGACGAAGAAGGACAATATCGTCAGTTTTTTCCAGAAATTCGGTTTCGTTTTCTGGCCGCTGGCACTTTGCTCCATCACGGCGTTAACCTTCATTATTGAGAGGCTTTTCACGTTCGCACGGAGCCGTTCGCGGATTGGGACAGAGCAGTTCATCGCGAGCATCACCGACTCCCTGCGGAAAGAGAACATTATGGAAGCGGTTTCTACCTGTGAAGAGGCCGGCGGTCCGCTCGCGAACGTCCTCAAGGCGGGGCTCCTGCGCTACAGCCAGGCTCAGATTGAGGAACGCGAAGTCACCAAAGAGGAAATTCAGGAAGCGATTGAGGAAGCGAGCCTTCTTGAGATTCCGGAGTTGGAAAGAAACCTGCCTGTGCTTGGCACGGTTGCAGTCGTCTCACCGCTGTTTGGTCTGCTCGGGACGGTGACAGGTATGATTAGTGCGTTTACCACAATCGCACTGGAAGGAACCGGTGACCCGCAGCAACTCGCAGGCGGTATCTCACAGGCACTCCTGACAACCGCTGCTGGGCTGACCGTCGCTATTCCGTGCCTGATTTTCTTCCAATTATTTGATAGTTGGGTAAATCGGCACATGGTAGAGATCTCCCAGGTTTCCACTGAGATTGTCAACCAGCTGATTGTTGGTGACGCGAGTGCTTAGTGTGGCCTTAGCGATATCGGTGGGCGCGCGGCGATGCGCGCCTGCCGGTGAACACAGAGGAGGACTCTGAAATGCAACAGCTTGCCGAAGGCAAATTGAACCTGATTGCCACGAAGATTCGGGAACGCAAGGCACCGACGCTGAGTATGGCACCGATGATTGATTGCGTCTTCCTGCTCCTGATTTTCTTCATGGTATCGACGACATTCTCGCCGATACCGGGCCTCCGGGTGCAACTGCCGCCGCCAGGGAAACCCTCTCCGGATAAACCGAAGGGGCTGACGGTGCGCATTGCGAACCCCGATGCTGGTCAAAGCAGGGGCACCATGGTCCTGAACGACGAAGTCGTAGAGATTGATGAAATGTTTAACCGCTTCATCAACGCGCCGGAGGAAGCCACCAGCATGCTCATTATCCAATCCGAACGCGATGTGCTTCACGAGCAGATCGTGCAGGTGATGGATATTGCGAAGCAAGCCGGTATTGACAAAATCGGGTTCGCGATTGTCGCGAGAGACTGACGTAAGGCTCTCGCGATATGAGCATACCCAGAATGGACAGACCCGGGACGGGTAAGCGTGCTTTCAACGCGCGCCTACGGGCAATTGGGGCTGTCCATGTCCAGAAAGAAGGAGAATTCAGATGGCTCTCAACATGTCCCGAAGACGGAATAAGGGCGACGACGATGACATTCCGATGGCCCCGATGATCGACTGCGTTTTTTTGCTGTTGATTTTCTTCATGGTATCGGCTGTTATGCGGGTTCCCCGCCGTTCACCGTCACGCTTCCGGATTCCGCAACGCAGCATGAATTCACCCGCAAGAAGTTCAACCTCTTTATCAGCAGCGACGGGCGTATCTCCATCGATGACCAGGAGATGCTGTCGCTGGCGGACATGGAGCTTTTCATCGCGTCGCATGAGAACCAGATTAGCACGCTGATCATCAAAGCGGATAAGCGTGCGAAGCACGGCGTTGTCATTGACGTGGTGGAACGCGCGAAGATGCGCTCCAGTAAACCGGAGGGGCTTGAAATCGCATTTGCGGTTTCGGAGGAGGACTAGTTCCTCATTCGGTGGAAAGAAAAGAAAAAAGGCAGCCGCGGCTGCCTTTTTTTCTTGCAAAGAGTGAAAACTTTGTGGTATCATAATTAATGTCAAACAGGTAGCACAACAACGGCTACCTGGGCTACCTGTATTATCGCTTTAAGGAGCAACAAACTATATGCCAACTAATGTGCAAACGATAGGTGTTTGCTACATTCCCCAAGAGCAAGAACGGTGGTGTTGGGCTGCTTGTGCTGAAATGGTCTGTCACTATTACGATATCCGTGATGTGCGGCAATGCGATTTTGCGAATTGGATTTTTAGGTAGACGCACTGTTGCAAGGATCCGTCTAGTGCCGAATGCAATAGAGAATGCTTTGTGCATGACGTTTCGAGACTCTATTTGCAGTGGCATATTCGGAGCACGTTCATCGGGGAAGCAGTTCCGTTTTCCGTATTGCAGGCCGAAATTGATGCCGGGCGTCCTGTTGAAATCGGCTTCCTTTGGGAAGGACGAAGGACAGGGCACGTGGTGCTCATCAGCGGATGGCACACAGAGGGCACCGAAGAATTTGTGCATGTGAACGATCCGAATGATGGGTTTCAATTCTTAACTTACGATGAGTTACAAACAGCCTATGGCAGAGGCGAATGGGCCTACACTTGGACTGGCATTCGGAGGTAAACGAAATGGTTCAAACGCATCCTATCCCTGAAACGGCATTAAATGTCATTGCCGAACAGGTCGATAGATTATTCCCATTAATCGGCGGCGGGTGGGATCCGCCTCGGCAAGTGCCCAAACCCGATCAAACCTACCAGGTCTGGTTCTTGCCTGCCGATGCGATTGCGTCAGGCGAATCTGATTTCTTGGCGCGCGCGCGGAACACCGAACGGTGGCATTGCCAAATTTGGTGGAATGACAAACCGACGTTCGTCGCGCGTTTCATCGTCCGTAACGGAGATACCTCAGATTTAGAGCTGCGGCAAGTCTTAGTCAGCGAATATGCGAACAGCATTGACGAAGCCATTCGTTGGGTGGATGCGAATGTTGAAGGCGAGCCGTTGATACGCATCCTCGACATTCCTGCGTGTTATATCACCGCGCTTTGGTTGAATGATGGTGATGAAAGCACCCTGGTCATCGCACGCCTTCCCCCGGGTCCGCAAGTGCTGAAACGTTTGGAGGTGTATGCCGCGCGCGATTTCTTGAGAATATTGCGGCAAAAGCGGTGAGTTCTGAGCCTCTTTGACCAGGGCCCCGCTGCCGCAACGAAACGTTTTCCGTAAGACAATAGGGCGAGGCTTGGTGCCTCGCCCTAGGAGAAATAACGAAAGTTTATCGTTTCCGCTGCCGCCGCGTTCTCCTTCTCTCACGCCGGACAGGCGCAGGAGGCGGCGGGGGCGGCGGTGTCACGACTTTGCGGAAGCGCGGTAGGAACGCCTCCCACTCGGAGAGGATTTCCGCTGCGCGGCAACTGCCTGTCAACTCAGCATGTTGACTGACGAGCGCACGCAAGCACGCGACATCTACCTCCGCCGTGACAGTTTCAAGTTTAATCAATTCCGGGTTACATCGCTGCTGGAACTGTCCGTCCTCGTCTAGCACGTAGGCAGTGCCGCCTGTCATCCCGGCACCGAAGTTGCGTCCCGTTTTGCCGAGAATGACGACGGTTCCCGCAGTCATATACTCGCATCCGTGGTCTCCCACACCTTCCACGACTGCGGTGGCACCGCTGTTTCGGACACAGAACCGTTCGCCGGCTATCCCGGCGGCGTAGAGTGTTCCGCCGGTCGCGCCGTAAAGCACCGTGTTCCCGATGATGGTATTTTCATGCGAACGGAACCGCGCCTTTTCATCAGGGCTGATGACGATTTCACCGCCTGCCAACCCTTTCCCGACATAGTCGTTTGCCTCGCCTGTCAGCCGAAGGTGCATCCCGTTGCTGCAGAAGGCACCGAAACTTTGCCCGGCACTGCCTTTGAAATGACAGCAAATCGTCCTGTCAGGCAGCCCTGCGTCGCCGTATTGCATGGCGATGTTCCCGGATACCTTCGCGCCCACCGTGCGGTGCGTATTCCGTATGGGATAAGACAATTCAATCGGCGTTTGCTGCGCAATGGCATCTGCAGCGTCCTGCAAAATCTTGTCATCGAGGGGCGGGTCTTCACGATTATTCCGTTCCTGCGTGTGATAGCGCGGCTTGGTGCCGGTTGCATCCGCTGGCGTGAGGATTTCCTCTAAGTTCAGCAGGGCGGCTTTTGGATAGTCCGACAAATCGGTGCGTTCAAGCAATTCGGGGCGGCCGATGACATCGTTCAGGGAACGGTGGCCGAGGTTCGCTAAGATGGCGCGCACTTCGTTGGCGATGCCCATCATGAAGTTGACAACCATCTCCGGTGTGCCGTTATACTTGGCGCGCAGCCCCGGGTCTTGCGTTGCGATGCCGACGGGACAGGTGTTCAGATGGCACTGCCGCGCCATCACACAGCCTGTGGCTACCATCGCCATTGTGCCGAACCCGTATTCTTCGGCACCTAACATCGCGGCGATGACGATGTCGCGTCCGGAACGCATGCCGCCATCAACCCGCAGCACGACACGTTCGCGCAAATCGTTTTGGACGAGGGAGCGTTGCGTTTCCGCGAGGCCGAGTTCCCACGGCGTGCCAGCGTTCTTGATGGAACTGAGTGGCGATGCACCGGTGCCGCCTTCGTGTCCGCTAATCTGAATCACATCGGCGTAACCTTTCGCCACGCCTGACGCAATCGTGCCGACGAGGAATTCCGATACCAACTTAACGGCAATCTTTGCGCGCGGGTTCGCTTGCTTCAAATCGTAGATGAGCTGCGCTAAATCTTCGATGGAATAAATGTCGTGGTGCGGCGGTGGTGAAATCAGCGGGACACCCGGCACCGAATGCCGAATCGCCGCAATCTCTGCTGTCACTTTATGCCCCGGAATCTGTCCACCTTCCCCAGGCTTTGAGCCTTGCGCCATTTTGATTTCTAATTCCTGCGCGGAGACGAGGTAAGTCGGTGTTACACCGAACCGTCCCGATGCCACCTGCTTCAAGGCACTTGAGGCGAGCTCTCCGTCTGGCCTTCGCTGGTAGCGTCCGCTGTCTTCGCCGCCTTCACCGCTGCCCGACTTTGCGCCGAGGCGGTTCATGGCGATGGCCAACGTTTCGTGTGTTTCACGGCTGAGCGCGCCGAAGGACATGCTCCCTGTCGTAAACCGGCGAACGATATCCTCCGCGGGCTCCACTTCTTCTAGTGGGATAGGCGTGCCGGGTTGGAAGTCCAGCAGTTCGCGTAAACTGGAAGGTTCTCCCCCCTCAACGGCGTTGACGTATTCCTCATAATCCTCCGTTTTTCCTGCCTTGACAAACTTGTGGAGTGACTTGAAAACAGATGGGTTATAGGCGTGGAACTCGCCGTTTCTGCGGAAGCGGAAATAACCGGCTTCTTCTAGGTTGCCATCGGCACCCGAAAACGCCTTCGTGTGGAAATGGAGCGTCTCATCGGCGATATGCTCAAACCCGATGCCGCCCAAGCGCGAGGTAGTGCCGGTAAAGCACCGTTCTATCACCGCTGCACTGATACCGATTGCCTCGAAAATTTGGGCACCGCGGTAACTTGACACCGTGGAGATGCCCATCTTCGCCATAATCTTCAAGATGCCTTTCTCAATGGCTTCCTTATAGTTTGCTACCGCGGTTTCAGCGGTGAGTCCATCGAGTTCCTCCTTTTCGGCGAGTTGCGCGATGGTGGAAAAGACGAGATACGGATTGATGGCATTGGCACCGTAACCGAGCAGGACAGCAAAATGGTGTTCTTCCCTCGGGTCGCCGGCTTCGGCGATGAGGCTCGCTTGCATCCGCTTGCCTTCGCGAATAAGATGGTGATGCACCGCGCCGATGGCAAGTGGCATCGGCATCGGCGCGAGCTCGGCACTGACTCCCTTGTCGCTCAGCACGAGGAGCGTCTTACCGGCTTCAATTGCCGCCGAGGCGCGTTCGCATAGCGTCTCTAAGGCAGCTTCTAACCCCGGTGTGCCGGATGCAACCGGGAAGAGGACGGGGAGCGTGACTGCCTGAAATTCTGGCATCTTTTGTGCGCGCAGTGCCGCTAACGCCGAGTTATCCAGCACGGGGGAGTCCAACCGAATCAGGCGCGCGTGTTCAGGCGTTTCGGTGAGCAGACTGCCGCGTTTACCGAGGTAGGTTGTCAACGACATCACTAACCGTTCCCGCAGCGAATCTATCGGCGGGTTCGTCACCTGCGCAAAGCGTTGCTTGAAATAGGTGTAGAGCATCCGCGGGTTGCGCGAGATAACAGCAGGCGGCGTATCGTCACCCATCGAACCGACAGCCTCTTTCTTTTCGGCTATCATCGGTTTGATAAACCGTTCCACATCCTCTGTCATGTAGCCGAACGCTTTCTGGTAGTTGGCGAGTTGTTCGGGGACGGTAACTTGATGCGGCACGGCTGCGCTGGGGAACAGTTTTTTCAGCGGCGTGATGCCTTTCCGCACCCATTCGGCATAAGGCTTCTGCTCGGCGACGCGCTGCTTAATCGCCGCGTCTGTCAGCAGCTGCCCCTTGGCTGTGTCAACGGCTATCATCTGCCCGGGTCCCAAGCGTCCCTTCTTCACAACGCGGCTCTCGTCAAGTTCAATAATACCCACCTCGGAGCCCATGACGACGGTGCCGTCTTCGGTTACCTTATACCGTGCGGGCCGCAAGCCGTTCCTATCCAAACTCGCGCCGACGACGATGCCGTCCGTGAACGCGACGGCGGCGGGGCCGTCCCACGGTTCACTCACGCAGGAGAGGTATTCATAACACGCCTTCAACGTATCGGGCATATCCGGAATCTGCTCGTAAGCTTCAGGAATCAGGCACATCATGGCATGGAGGATGTCCCTGTCGGCGTGTTGGAGGAGTTCCAGCACGTTATCCAGGCACATGGAGTCGCTGCCATGCGGGTTGATGACAGGCACGAGTTTCCGAATCTGCTCCTTCCAGAGAGGTGAACCCAGGTCTGCTTCCCGGGCGCGCATCCAGTTGCAGTTCCCCATCAAGGTATTAATCTCACCGTTGTGCGCGAGCATGCGGAAGGGTTGCGCCAGCATCCACGTCGAGGAGGTATTCGTGCTATAGCGTTGATGAAAAACGGCAAGCGATGCCTCAAAGTCTGAGTCCCCCAGGTCTGGGTAGAAACGCGCGAGTTGCGGTGCGACGAGCAATCCTTTGTAGACAATCGTGCGGTGCGAGAACGAGGCGATGTGAAACCCGTCCGGTTCTAACGCGGCGAGGCTGTGTTCTATCTCCTTGCAGATGAGATAGAGCCGCTGCTCAAATGCGTTATCGGAGAGATGCGCCTGTCTTCCGACGAAAACTTGCTGGATATCGGGGCATGTCCGCAAGGCTTTTTCGCCGATAGCGGTGATGTCCACGGGGACTTTGCGCCATCCGAGGCGGGGTGTGCCGTATTTCTGTAGTATCTTTTCAATGCGTGCGCGGGCGAATTCGCTGGCATCCCGATTTGCGCCTGGGAAGAAGAACATGCCGACACCCAGGTCTGCTATTGAATCGAGGTATCCTCCGAGTTTCGCTAGTTCTTTGCGGAAGAGTTTCTCTGGGAGTTGTGTTAAGATTCCCGCGCCATCCCCTGTCTTGGCATCGGCGGCGACGGCACCGCGGTGCGTCAAGTTTGTCAACGCTTGCGTCGCCATTTGAATAATATCGTGGTTCCGATGTCCGGCGCGGTTGGCGACAAATCCCACGCCACAGGCATCTTTTTCGTTTAAGTCTCTATACATCTGTCAATTGATTCCATCCTTTCTGAGTAGGATATACAAAATTTCCTTAGGCCTCGGCATCGCCAGAGAGGGGGACTGTGCAATTGCAATTTGGCTAGATTGTCTCTCGCGATGCTGCTTCATAAAATTATACCACAATTTTTCGCGCAAGTCAAGCAGGATTTCGGTTGTTCAATACCCGACGGCGCAGCCATCTCGCCTCGGGTCGGAACCGGCGATGAGGGTGTTGAATTGCGGATGCACGAAGATTGCTTGTCCGCCGCCAAAGAAAGTCCCCCCGGGCACGATGTGTTGTCCTTTTTGCGCCAACTCTGCCTGCGCGTTCATCGGGATGCCCTCTTCTAACATGATGCGTGAGTCGTCTAACACCCGAAACCGAGGTGCCTCCAGTGCAGTCTGGATATCCATGTTAAAATCGACGAGGTTGCATACCAATTGTAAGTGTCCCTGCGTTTGCATCTGCCCGCCCATTACGCCGAAAGTGACTAACGGGGTGCCGTTTTGCGCAATCATGCCGGGGATGATGGTGTGCAGCGTCCGTTTATGCGGCGCGATGCAGTTGGCATGAGTTGCATCCAGCGAGAAGCCCGCGCCTCGGTTTTGTAACATGATGCCGGTATCGCCGGCAACCAACCCGGAACCGAAGCCGGCAAAGAGGCTATTAATGAAGGAGACGACGTTCCGTTCACTATCCACTGCGCAGAGGTAGACGGTATCTGTGCCTACCGGTGGCGCGCCCGCATTCGGTGCCGAATTTGCGCGTTCGGCAGAGATGCGCGCCCGTTGCTGCACCGTGTATGCATCGGAGAGGAGTCCATCAACCGGCACATCGACAAACCCCGGGTCTGTCACATATTCATACAAATCCGCGAAGCCCAATTTCATCGCCTCGATGGCGTGGTGGAGATGCGCCGGTGTGTTATGTCCCATTGCGGCGATGTCAAACCCTTCCAAGATATTGAGCGCGAGGAGAGCGGCGATGCCTTGTCCGTTCGGCGGAATCTCGTAGACATCGTAACCGCGGTAGTTGACAGAGATGGGTTCCACCCAATTCGAGTCGTGTTCTTCAAAATCCTGCATCGTGAAGAGTCCGCCGTTTTCGTCGGAGAACTTCACGATTTTTTCGGCGATGTCGCCGCGGTAGAAAGCGTCCCTACCGCCTTCAGCGATGAGACGAAACGTGCGCGCGAGGTTCGGGATGCGAAACATTTCACCGGGTGCCGGTGCGCGTCCATTCTTGAGATAGGTGCGCGCCGAGTCGGGACAGCGCGATAACAATCCTGTGCTTCCCTGCCACGAGAGTCCAATCTGTGGGCTGACAGGAAATCCGTTTTCGGCATAGTCAATTGCAGGTTGCAGCACCTCTGCTAAAGACATTGTCCCGCATTCGTCCAGCAGCGTCGCCCATCCATCAATGGTGCCGGGCACCGTGACAGGATACATACTGCCGTTGGCAGGGATGCGAGTGAGTCCCTGCTGTGTAAAGAATTCAAGTTCGGCGGCGTAAGGAGCCCTGCCGCTTGCATTCAAGCCGCGGATGCGTCCGTCTTTCGGTTGGTAAACCAGCATGAAGGCATCCCCGCCAATGCCGGTTGACATCGGTTCAACGACGTTCAATATTGCGGCGGTTGCTACTGCTGCGTCAATTGCGTTACCGCCGGCGCGCAGTATCTGTAATCCGCCTTGCGCGGCGAGCGGCTGACTGGTTGCAACTGCGCCGTGTTCGCATATCACGGCTGAGCGTCCGGGGCCGAATCGGTTGGGATGGTATCCATCAAACACAGGTTTTTCTCCTTATCCGGTTTGTTTAGTATAGTATAGCAGAAAATACATTTTTTGTCAAATTTTATTTTTACACCCCGCGCGTTTGACATCTTCACCGCGATGCGATATAATAGTCGTAATACTAGTCATAACGCTGACATTATCATCAAGGAGGTGCAAATATGGCTACCTACGACGTTGGAATTATCGGCGGCGGCCCGGGCGGTTACGTCGCCGCCATAAAAGCCGCACAACTCGGCGGCACTGTCTGTCTCATCGAAAAAGGTGACTGGGGCGGCACGTGCCTCCATCGCGGCTGCATTCCAACGAAAACGCTCTTTTCTGTCGCCACGCTTGCGACGCATATCCAAGATGCCGCCGAATTCGGGATACGGACGCGGGACACAGGAATTGATTACACGCAAGTCCTCGCGCACAAGGCATCTGTCGTCCAGCGGTTAACAGGCGGCATTGCGCAGCTGCTGAAAGGGAACGGCGTTCACACCCTAAACGGCACAGCGTCTCTTATCAACAAAAATAGGATTGCTGTGCTGAAATCGGACGGCACAACCGAACAGGTAGATGCCAAAAACGTGATTATCGCCACCGGTTCTGAGCCTGCCGAACCACCGATGTTTGACATTGACGAGACGCAGGTGTTGACGACGACAGGTATCCTGAATCTCACCGAACTCCCTGAAAGTCTCATCATCGTCGGGGGCGGCGTTTCGGGGTGCGAGTTCGCCTCGATTTTTAATGCACTCGGCTGTCGTGTTACCGTGCTGGAACTTCTCCCGACAATTTTGGCGACAGAAGACGTGCAAGTTATCCGCCACATCCAACTTTTTATGAAACGAAAAGGAGTTCAAATCCACACGCGCGCGAAATTGACGCAGGTGACAAAGTCGGAAACGCACGTCACCGCGACGTTGGAATCCGGTGAAGAACTCACGGCGGAGAAGATGCTTATCTCCATTGGACGGCGTTTTAATACAGAAGGCATCGGTTTGGAACAAGTCGGCGTTCGGACAGACAACGGCAAAATTCGCGTCGATTCGCGGATGCAGACGAACATTCCGGGCATTTACGCTGTCGGCGATGTGGCGAGCCGCTATCTATTGGCGCACGTTGCATCGGCTGAGGGAGAAGTGGCTGCGCAAAACTGCATCGGCGAAACCACAGCAATGAATTACCAAGTTATCCCCTGGTGCGTTTTCACACTCCCCGAAATCGGGCATGTCGGCATGACAGAAAAAGAGGCGACAGACGAAGGGTATCAGGTCAAAGTGGGAAGGTTTCCCTATGCCGCCAACGGTATCGCATTGGGCATGCGCGAAACCGATGGATTCGTCAAAACGCTCGCCGATGCGGAGAGCGGTGATGTCCTCGGCGTGCATATCGTGGGCGCGCACGCTTCAATGCTTATCCATGAGGCTGCCGTGGCCATTCGCGCGGGTGCCGCGGCGAGAGACATCGCGCACACTATCCATGCGCATCCGACGCTCTCCGAGATGGTGATGGAATCGGCTTCGGCGGCGTTTGGGCAAGCGATTCATAGTCTGACTTAATCTGTCTTAAAACCGAACCGCCTCTTGCAATTCTGCATAGCGCGCCGAAATATCGGAAAACCGCACGCTTGTCTGACGGTTGATACTGAAATCTTCAATAGTGAAAGACGCGGCGACGGTGCCGTATATCATCGCACGGCGAACCGCTGCCTCTGACACATCGTTGACAGCGGCGAGGTGCCCGATGAACGCACCTGCGAAACTATCACCGGCACCCGTCGCGTCGATGATATGTGTGAGCGGATACGCGGGCGCGCTAAAAAAGGAGGACTCCGTAACGCTAATCGCGCCGTGCTCGCCTTTCTTGACAATCACCCGCTTCGGGCCGTAGCGCAGCATCGCGCGGGCGGCGCGCACCACATTCGTATCACCCGTGAACAGACGCGCCTCGCTCTCATTCAGGATGAGGATATCCACGTGGGCTAACGTCGCCTCCAACGCCTCACGCGCCGTGTTAATCCACACATCCATGGTATCGCACACCACCAATTTCGGACGCGCGCTCTGGGTAATAGCATGAAGTTGTAACTGCGGCGGGTTGTTCGCCAGAAAGAGATAAGACGCGTCCGTGGAAGTAGCATCCATCGCAGGTTGCACTTCGCCGACGACGTTCAAATGCGTAAAGAGTGTCTCGCGCCCGTTGAAGTCTTCGCCGTATTTGCAGCCCCATCGGAACGTTTTGCTGTTTTCAATCTGTGTTAACGCGCCAAGCGCGATGCCGAACTGCTCAAGCTGCGCCGCATACATCGGCGGAAAATCGCTACCGACGACACCAACGAGTTCCACGGGGTTATGAAAAAAACTTGCGGCGACAGCGGCGTAGACACCGGAGCCGCCCAGCACCTCTTCAACGCGCTTGCAAGGCGTTTCCACAGTATCTAGTGTGGCGGTGCCGAAGACGATAATTCCCATTCAATTTATTCCAGTTTTTTCTCAGATAATAGGCGGATAGCGACATCCACCCTGATGCTAGAAGGGCCTAGGTTTGTTCTTGTTATCTCGCATGGCACGGATGACGCGGCGGAGTCGGCGCACAAAAATCACGCTGAGCACAAGAATAATCGGATATTGCAAGAATCCTAGCACCTTCATCAGCGTCGGATTTGCCATCCAGGCCGGGGGTGTCATCGTCTGCGAGTTTACCATCCAGATTGGGAGTAATAGCACTGCTGAGATGAGGATGAGGATGCCTTCCCAGATTTCTGATTTTTTCATGAGTTTCCTCCGCGATGATGTAGGCGGGTAGAGAATAGGTCTTGGCAACATGCGTGGCGAGGGACAGGCCCTCGCCCTACGGTAACCGTAACTGTCTTGTATTCCGGTAGGAGAGACCTCCTGGTCTCGATGCATCCCGGTAGTTAGATTAACCGTAGCTGCCATGCGTGGCGAGGGACAGGCCCTCGCCCTACGGTAACCGTAACTGTCTTGTATTCCGGTAGGCGAGTCCTCCCGGTCTCGATGCATCCCGGTAGTTACGTTAACCGTAGCTGCTTTGGGTTTTAGGTGCCGATCTCCCACGAATTGAGGTATTTCTCCTGTTCTGGGGTGAGGGTGTCGATGTGGATACCGAACGCCTCTAATTTCAGGCGCGCCACGGTTTCGTCAATAGCGGCAGGCACATCGTAAACGCCTTTGTCAAAGGAGTCTCGGTTTTTGGCGATATGCTCCACCGATAACGCTTGCGTGGCGAAACTCATATCCATCACACTTGCAGGATGCCCCTCAGCGGCGGTTAAATTCACCAGTCTTCCCTCGCCGATGAGGAACAACTTTCTGCCATCGGCAAGGGTGTATGCCTCGACAAACTCGCGCGCCGTAGTTTTTTCGACGCTCAACTTTTCCAACGCCGGAATGTCAATCTCAACGTTAAAGTGTCCCGAATTAGCGATGAGCGCGCCGTCCTTCATCACCTCAAAATGTTCCTTGCGTAGGACATGAATGTCGCCAGTCAAGGTAATCACCAGGTCTGCCTGTTTCACGGCTTCTGTCATCGGCATGACATGAAAGCCGTCCATCACCGCCTCAAGTGCCCTGAGTGCGTTGACTTCGGTGACGATGACCTTCGCGCCTAAGCCGCGTGCGCGGTTCGCGACACCTCTGCCGCACCAGCCGTACCCGGCGACGACAACGGTTGTCCCGGCGAGGAGGAGGTTCGTCGCGCGGATAATCCCATCGAGTGTGCTTTGCCCGGTGCCGTATCGGTTATCAAAAAAATGCTTCGTTTGCGCGTCGTTTACGGCGATGATGGGATATTTCAGCACATTTTCCGCCGCCATGCTCTTAAGGCGAATCACGCCGGTCGTTGTCTCTTCCGTGCCAGCGACTACCTGCTCCACGAGCGCGGGGTTCGTCTCTTCCGAATGGAGACGCGAAACCAGGTCTGCGCCGTCATCCATCGTAATCGTAGGCTGCAAATCGAGCGTGGCATCGATGTGCTGATAGTAAGTTTCCGTATCTTCGCCGTTAATGGCGAAAACGGCGATGTGTTCATTGACGACGAGAGATGCGGCGACATCGTCCTGTGTGCTGAGCGGATTGGAGGCGCAGAGTGCCACCTCGGCACCGCCTGCCTTCAGCGTTTTCATCAGGTTCGCCGTTTCGGTTGTGACATGCAGGCATGCCGCAATCGTGAATCCATCAAGCGGACGTTCGGTTTCAAACCGCGCGCGGATGGATGCCAGAACCGGCATGAATCGGTTTGCCCAGTCAATGCGCTGTTTGCCCATCGATGCCAGTTCTGTGGTTTTAATATCGTAGTTCATTAATTCTCCGGTAGTGCGCGATTTGAAACCGCGCCTACAAGTTTTGCACGCCTATTGGAGTTTTTCGGCGTAATCGGTTTTTTCCCATGTGAACCCCGGTTCCTCGCGCCCAAAATGGCCGTAAGCCGCGGTGTTTCGATAGATAGGCTGCCGTAGTTTCAAACGCTCAATAATACCGCCCGGCGTTAAATCGAAGTGCGTGTTCACCAACTTGGTGAGTGCCTCGTCCTCGCCGGTGCCAAACGTATCCACCATCACGGAGACAGGCTCTTTTCTGCCGATGGCGTAAGAGAGTTGAATCTCACACCGTTCGGCGAGCCCCGCGGCGACGAGGTTCTTCGCGACGTGGCGTGCGGCGTAAGTTGCACTCCTGTCGACTTTCGTCGGGTCCTTCCCAGAAAGGGCTCCTCCGCCGTGCCGTCCCATGCCGCCGTAAGTATCCACGATAATTTTTCGGCCTGTTAACCCGGCATCCCCTTGCGGGCCGCCCGTAACAAAACGCCCGGTGGGGTTGATATGATATTGCACGTTGGGAGCGAGGAGATGTTCGGGGATAATGTTTTTGATAACCTCCTCGATGATAGCCTCGCGCAATGTGGCATCCGCAACATCGGGATGGTGTTGCGCGGCGACGACTACGGTAGTAACAGCCTTCGGCTTGCTGTCAACGTATTCCACGGTTACCTGCGATTTTCCATCGGGACGGATGAAATCGAGGGTGCCCTCTTTGCGCACTTGTGCCAAGCGTCGGGCCAGTTGGTGCGCGAGCATAATCGGGAGCGGCATCAGTTCTGCGGTTTCGGTGCATGCGTATCCGAACATGATACCCTGGTCGCCTGCGCCGCCGGGGTTTACGCCTATCGCAATGTCGGGCGACTGTTTGTCAATGAGGCTGAGGATTGCGCTGTGTTCGGCATCGAAGCCGTAGGCGATGTCGGTATACCCGATGTCGCGGACAACTTGGCGTGCGATGTTTTGGATATCGTAATTCGCGGTAGTGGTGATTTCACCGGTGATGATGGCGAGCCCGGTGGTTACCATCGTTTCGCAAGCGACTCTGGCACCCGGGTCTTCGGCGAATATGGTATCTAACACTGCGTCGGAAACCTGGTCTGCGATTTTATCGGGATGTCCTTCGGTGACAGATTCGGACGTAAAGAGGAAATGTTTGCTCAAGTCAATGCTCCTAGTTTGCGTATTTATTTGGGTGTTTCATATATTGTGATGTCTTCCCCGTAGGAGAGACCTCCTGGTCTCGATGCAATAGGGCGGCAGAAAGCTCCCTTCATCGTAGGGCGAGGGTCTGTCCCTCGCCATGCCTAAGGTCTGTAAGACCTTAATGTCTATAGCATCTGCATCGCAGCGCACCCTAAGGTCTGTAGGACCTTAATGTGCCACTGCTCACCTCGCTGCCGCTGGATTAAGGACCTAAAGGACCTTGAAAAAGGGCTGACACGTGTTCTATAGACATTAAGGTCCTAAAGGACCTAAGACAGCATCTTGACGATGGCGATCGCGGGGGACAGGCCCCCGCGCTACGGTGAAAAACGCCTCTCCTTTCTCTTCAGGTGCTAACGACCTAAAACGCTCCTCTTGGTGATGGAGCTCGCGGGGGACAGGCCCCCGCGCTACGGTGAAAAACGTCTCTCGTTTCTCTTCAGGTCCTTTAGGTCCTGCATGTCTATAGCACGCGCGGCCGCGAAGAGCCCTAAGGTCCTTTAGGTCCTTAATGGATTTTGCTGTGCCGCGTGTTTTCATGATTAAGGACCTAAAGGACCTTGAAAACAGTGGCATGTCTGTTTTTCTATAGACATTAAGGACCTAAAGGACCTAAAGAGGCATCCCATCCATAACAGATATATGAAACACCCTCATTTATTTGGGGATATAGCGAATCCGGTGGGCGCGCTTTGAAAACACGCGCCCACTGGTTGCATGCGGGAGAACTGCCGCGCGGTTAATTCTCCGTGTTCTCCGCGTTCTCAGCCGCGTTCGATTTCCCCATACCCTCTTTGAGCAAGGCACCAAGGGATGTGACAGTCTCCTCAGGTGCTAGCTGTCTGGGCCGGCGAGGTTCACGTTCATGTTCGCGGTCGCGGTCGCGTTCACGTTCGCGGTCGCGTTCACGTCTTGGCCGTGAGCGGCGTTCCTGCCGCGGTGGCCGAGCCTGTTCCTCTTCGGTATCTGTCCCGCGTTCCTGTTCGGCGAGTGCGGCTCTCAAACTGAGGCCGATACGCCTGTCTTGCGGTGAGAGATTGATAACCTTCAGGTCCAACTCTTGTCCGAGGGAGACGACATCGTCGGGTTTGTCAATGCGCCGGTTGGCGAGTTCGGAGATGTGAATCAAGCCTTCGATGCCTTCCTCCAGTTTGGTAAAAGCCCCGAAACTGGTGATGTTGACAATTTTGCCGCGGACGATGGTGCCGACTTTATACTTTTCGGGGACTTCCGCCCACGGATCTGGTTGCGTCTGCTTCAGGCCCAGGGAGACGCGCCGTTCCTCCGGATCGATGTGCAGCACGACTACCTCAATCTCCTTGCCTTCCTTCAGTGAGGGTTTAGCACTGCCGCGCTTCGTCCAAGAGAGATCGGAGGTGTGGATGAGTCCATCGATGCCGCTCTCAATTTCGACAAACGCGCCGAACGGTGTGAGGTTCCGGATGCGCCCGGTGACTTTGGTGCCGGCGGGGTATTTCTCCGCCAAGACTTCCCAGGGATTCTGCTGCAACTGCTTGAGTCCGAGGGAGATGCGCTTGTCGTCGCGGGAAATCTCCAGCACGAGTGCCTCAATTTCCTGTCCCTTGTTGACAATGCGCGAGGGGGCAACGTTGCGCCGCGTCCACGCCATTTCGGAGACGTGAATGAGGCCCTCAACGCCTTCCTCTAATTGCAGGAACGCGCCGTAGTTGACGATATTGACGACTTTGCCCCGGACGGTGGAGCCGATGGGATACTTCTCTTCGACGTTCGCCCAAGGGTCTTCTGTCTTCTGCTTGAGCCCGAGCGAGATTTTCTCGTTATCCTTGCCGATGCTGAGGACAACGACTTCCACTTCCTGTCCCGGTGTGACGACTTCAGAGGGATGATGGATGCGCCGCCACGACATGTCTGTCTTGTGGAGTAAGCCGTCTACGCCGCCCAGGTCGACGAACGCGCCGAAAGCGGTGATATTCTTCACCACGCCGGGGATGAGCTGCCCGACTTCCAGGCTGTTCAGCACCTCTGCCTTCTTCCGTTCTATCTCTGCCTCAAGCCATGCACGGCGCGACAAGACGATGTTGTGCCGCCGCTTGCTGAGGCTGATAACCTTCATCGGGAAGGACTGTCCGACATACCGTTCAAGGTTTTGAATGGGCCGGATTTCCACTTGAGACGCGGGCAGAAAGCCGCGCAGGGAGCCCACGCTGACACGCAGCCCACCTTTAATCCGTTCGGTAATCCTGCCATCTACCGGTCCGCCTGTCTCGTGAGCGGTAGAAATCTCATCCCAAATCAGCGTCTGATCAGCGATTTTCTTGGAGAGGACTATCTGTCCCTCCGCGTCTTCGCGCCGAACGATGAAGACATCAATGACATCCCCGACGTTGACGGGTGGCACATCGCTGCGTCTACCGCCGAATTCCTCTGCGGGGATATAACCCTCCGACTTGAAGCCGATATCGATAAGCACTTCGTCGCGGCTGACGTTGACGACGGTGCCTTTGACGATTTCGCCATCGGTAAACGCCTTGATAGAATTATCATACGCTTCCTCAAGTGCTTCCGGGCTCATAGGTTCCGGGGGTTCTTCCGGTGCGGCGGCGGCGGCCGCCACATCCTCCACTGCTTCATCTGCAGGTGCCTCGCCTTCTGTCAAGTGCACTGCATCCGCGTCTGTTTCCAGAACCACTGCGGCCGCTGCATCCGCTGGTGGCGGTTCATCGGTAAGTGGGACTGCGTCGACATCAGTTTCCGTGACTTCCACGGCCGCCACATCCGCTGCTGCCGGTTCGTCAGTCAAGTGCACTGCATCCGCGTCTGCGTCCGTAATTTCCACAGTGTCGCTTGTCGTTTCCGCTGCAGTCTCCGCGTCCGTTTCTGCTGCGGTCTCACTCGTGGCATCGGTGTCCGCTTCGCTGCCTTCTTGTTCCGCTGCAGTCTCCGCGTCCGTTTCTGCTGCAGTTTCACTCGCGGCATCGGTGTCCACTTCGCTGCCTTCTTCTTGTTCCGATTCGGCTTCTGTCGTGATGATTTCCGCCGTTTCGGTAGGTTCCGCCGTTTCAGGTGTGGGTTCCGCTGTCCCGCTGTCGGCTTCTGCCTGCACCTCGATGTCCGCTTCGGGTTCAGGTGTGGGTTCCGCTGTCTCGCTGTCGGCTTCTGCCTGCACCTCAATGTCCGCTTCGGGCGCGACTTCGGGTGTCTCTGTTTCGCTCACCGCTTCGGGGTGATTCTGTTCTTCCACCTCAGCGGTGGAGGCATTCGTAGTTGCCTGTTCGTTGTTCATTAAGATACCTGGTCCAGTGAAAAACGCGAATCCGCGTTAATCCGCCAGTTCCTCCTTAATAGTCAAAGCGCGTTATTGCACTTTGCAAATCGGTTAGGAATAGTATATCATAAATTTGCAAAGAAATGCAAGAAAAAATTTAAAAAAGGCTTGACTTTTTTCTGGCGTTAGGTTAAAATTAAGATAGGATTTCTAGACATGCGATAATTCCGTCCCGGTAGGCGCGTTTTTTTTGAGCGTCCGTGTGAGTTTGCGCGGTTTGTCCGTGCGCCTACAAGGTTCGTTTTCCGTAAGTCTTCTATCATTTTTAACCGATGGCAGGTGAATTCTATGTCTTCAACCGAATTGATGACGCTCCGGGAGAACGCCGATATCAAAATTATTGAGATAAAGATGGACTTGAGTAGTTACGCCGCGTCGGCTTTGCGGAAGATGCTGGAGTCCCTCCTATCACAAAAGATTGATAAAATTGTCGTGAACCTGAGCGAAGTCAACCATATTAATAGCACGGCGGTGGGCGCGCTCGTCGGGGTGGCGAAACGGCTCCGTCAAGAAGGCGGTGACCTGAAGATTTGCGGGCTCGCCGAGAATTTGACGCGCACGTTTAACCTCATCGGCGCGTCCAGCGTCGTTGAAATTTACGAATCGGAAAAGAGTGCCCTCGCGGCATTTTAGTTCAGTGACACACGTCACAAAGTAGCACTTGCGTATGGAGAAAGCACATATTGAGCTCAAGATGCCGAGCGACGTTCTTTACGTAGATCCGGTCCGGACATTTGTCGGTAAGTTAGCGGAACGTCTTGAGTTCTCGCGAAAACGCGGCGCGGATATCCAACTCACTGTTGACGAAATCTGCACCAATGCCGTTAAGCACGGTTCTTCGGCTGCCACAGATAGAATTGCGTTGTGCATCCGTGTGGATAAGGATACCCTTGAGATTTTGGTGCGGGATACGGGGCATGGGGATGCGGCGGCAGGTGGATGGATAACGCCGGAACGGCTTCGAGAGATTGAGGTGAATCGCTCGCCGTGTAGTGAAAGTGGGCACGGCATTTTCATCGCGAAATCGCTTGCTGATGTCCACGAGATGTGGTGTAACGCCGCCGGTGGGACGGAGGTCCGCGTCATTTTTTATCGTGAACGGTAGGGGAGACCTCCTGGTCTCGATTCTTCGGGGCCCCGCGCTACGATAAAAAAACGCCATCCCTTCACCGTAGCGCGGGGGCCTGTCCCCCGCGATCTTTCCGCGCGCGAAGCATGGCGAGGGACAGGCCCTCGCCCTACGGTGAGAGGGGGGCTGTTCTGTGAAGAAGATGTCCCGTTACCGTAGCGCGGGGGCCTGTCCCCCGCGATCTCTCCGCGCGCGAACGCATGGCGAGGGACAGGCCTCGCCCTACGGTGAGAGGGGGGCTGTTCTATGAAG
Organism: Candidatus Poribacteria bacterium; assembly: GCA_965242965.1. Taxonomy (GTDB): domain Bacteria; phylum Poribacteria; class WGA-4E; order WGA-4E; family WGA-3G; genus AGPOR5. Next base: position 3,118,035 of record OZ251518.1, read on the forward strand.
AAGATGTCCCGTTACCGTAGCGCGGGGGCCTGTCCCCCGCGATCTTGGCATGGCGAGAGACAGGCCCTCGCCCTACGGTGAGAGGGGGGTTGTTCTGTGAAGAAGATGTCCTGTTACCGTAGCGCGGGGGCCTGTCCCCCGCGATCTTTCCGCGCGCGAAGCATGGCGAGGGACAGGCCCTCGCCCTACGGTGAGGGGGTTGTTTTGTGAAGAAGATGTCCCGTTACCGTAGCGCGGGGGCCTGTCCCCCGCGATCGTTGCATGGCGAGGGACAGGCCCTCGCCCTACGTAAAGGGGCGGCGTTTTTTTTCCCGTAGCGCGGGGGCCTGTCCTCCGCGGTCTCTCCGCGCGCGAACGATGGCGAGGGAAACCTGCTCGGATGCGCGTGTGGCATCCGAGGGCCCTCGCCCTACGGAAATGCGGATGTGTTCAAGTTTTGGGTCGCGCCGCGGCCTCAATAGCGATGAGCGTCAAATCGTCGTCTTTCGGGACAGATTCGGCGAAGGCATCGACTGCCTCAGAAACGCTGTTGAGCAGGGCAGCTACCGGTTTGCCTGCACCCGCACTCACCAACTGCTGAAACCGGTCCGCCGTGAACTCTTCACCCTGCGCATTCTTTACCTCATACGCCCCATCCGTATAGAGAAATAACTGACTGGACCGGGCGAACGGATAAGAGTGCGCCTCATAAGTTGAATCACGCCAGATGCCCAAACCGTTGCCGGTTTTTTTATCGCCGACGACTTGACTGGTATCCTCAGCACCGTTATAGAGGAATGGGAAGGGATGCCCCGCATTGGCACAGGTGAGTTCGCCTTTCTCGCAGTCGATGACACCGCAAAACGCCGTTGCAAACATAAAGACGCGGGAGCTGAGCATGTCATTAAACCGCGTGTTGAGGATTTCCAAGATGCGGGCCGGATCCCCGCCAATTTGCTCCTGAAATTCGGCTAGCACCGTCTTAATAAAGACTGTGACGAAGGCGGCAGATACGCCGTGTCCCATGACATCGGAGATGAAAACGCCGAGGCGGTTGGGTTCAATCTCCCAGACATCGAAAAAATCGCCGCCGACGGCCATCTCTGGGCTACAGCGTGAAGCGATATGGCATCCGCCTAATTCCTGCAAGCCGTTTTGGGGGAGCAGGATTTCCTGAATGCTGCGCGCCATTTGCAGTTCTTCTTCCAAGCGTGCATTGTGGGCTGCTAGGGTATCGTGATATTGTTTGATGCGGAGCAGTGAACGGACGCGCGCCAGCACCTCAAAACTATCAAAAGGCTTCTCGATGAAATCGTCTGCGCCTGCCTCGATGGCCCGAATCCGATTTTCGCGCGTATCGCGAAGCGCGGTTATCATGATTATCGGAATGAATTCTGTCGCTTTGTCCTCGCGGAGATGCGCCACCACCTCAAACCCGTCCATCTTTGGCATGTTGATGTCCATTAAAACCAGGTCTGGTTTTTCAGCCTTTACCTTTTCCAATGCGTCAATGCCATCGACAGCGGTGCAAACGGTGTAACCTCGCGCTTGAAGTTGGATCTGGAGGATTCTGACGTTCTTCGGTTCATCGTCAACGACGAGAATTTTTGTAACGGTTTCGGCATTCATAATGAGTTATTCCTATCTGTAGGCGAGTCCTCCTGGTCTCGATGCTGTAGGCGAGTCCTCCCGGTCTCGATGCAGTTATCCTATCCTTTGAGGTGCGCCTCAATCCGTTCCACGAGCAGTTTAATATCGACAGGTTTGCTGAGATAATCGTCGCACCCGGCTTTGAGGATTCGCTCCTTATCGCCGGGCATGGCGGCGGCAGTCCAAGCGATGATGGGTATCTCTGCCCACTTCCGTTCCGCTTTAATTTGGCGCGTTAAGTCCTCGCCGCTCTGTCCCGGCAGCGCGATATCCATGAGAATGAGGTCTGGTAGCACGGCTTCCAGGTTCGCGAGTGCTTCTATTGCGTCTTCAGCTTCCACGACGGTGTAGCCTTGCGCGTGTAGCACAATTCGGACGACTTTGCGGTTCAATTCCTGGTCTTCGATTACCAAGATGCGCGGTGGTTTTGGCAGCGTGTTTTCAGTGTCCACAGGTGTTCCTCAATTGGCTACGGTTCCCTTTGCGGTTAGGTGAGCGGGTTTCCCTCGCCATGCATTTGGCTGGCAGACCGCATCCCCTCCCTGTAGTTCAGGAGCGCCTGCTCCTGACCCGTTCGGGAGCGGGCGCTCCCGAACTACAGATTTGCAAGCGCGCCTACTGGGTTTGCCGGCGGGGCAGTTTCACGGTGAAATTACTGCCTTTTCCTTCTTCACTGCTCTTCACGTAGATCTCGCCGCCGTGCAAATCTACCAAGCGGCGCGTTAATGCCAATCCGAGGCCGGTGCCGCCGTATCGCCGGGATTTTGAGGTATCGATCTGCGTAAAGGGTGCGAAGAGTTTACGCTGGTCTTCTTCGGCGATGCCTATCCCGGTATCAATGACTTCGGCGCAGAGGTGCGTGTCGGTGATTTTGAGATGCGTGGCGACTTTTCCGCCGGCGGGTGTAAACTTCACGGCGTTTGAGAGCAGATTGTAGAAGATCTGCTTAAATTTCACGCGGTCTGCCTCAATTGTTGCGTCCTGCTGCGCCTGCAAGGTGAGTTGCAACTCCTTCTTTGCGGCGAGCGCGTTGATGATGGCGTTGACTTCCTCCATCGCGTCAACGATAGAGAAGCACTCCAGTTGCATCACCATTTTCCCGGCTTCGATTTTGGAAAGATCGAGGATATCGTTAATCATGTCAAGGAGATGTTGTCCACTGGTATGAATGTCGTTGACACACTCCTTCTGTTCGGCATTGATGCTTCCGACGAGTTCATCGCGGAGGATTTCGGCGAAGCCGATGATTGCATTCAAGGGTGTGCGGAGTTCGTGGCTCATGTTTGCGAGGAAATCGCTTTTTGCGCGGCTGGCATTTTCGGCGGATTCCTTTGCGCGCTGCATCGTCTGTTCCGCCTGCTTTCTGTCGGTGATGTCGGTAGAAGTCATCACAAATCCGACCAGGTGGCCATTCCGTTGAATCGGGCCGATGCAGGAGGCATACCAATTCCCGCTGAAGCGTCCCTGCACTTCATACGTGATCACCCTCCCGGTTTCAATAACTTTGGCGCATGCTTTCCTGAACCCGGCGTGCTGCTCCACAGTGAGGAAATCGAAGACGCTTCTGCCGACGATTTCCTCCATCGCCAACTCAAGGCCACTTGGGACGCGATTAAGAAACTCAATCTGATAGGCGAGGTTGATGGTAGAGATGACATCCGGCGCGCTTTGGACAAGCGAACGCCAGCGCGCCTCGGAGTCCTGCAACGCTTGGACTGCACGATGGTATTCGGTGATGTTCCGCGAGATACCACATGTGCCTTGAATACGCCCGTTTCTATCGCGGATAGGCACTTTCGTCGTTGATACCCAAGTGTCCTCGCCGCCGGGCCAGGTCTCCTTCTCGACTTTTGCCACGATTGGTTTCCCTGTTTCAATGACAGTCTTTTCGTCGCGGTAAGCCTGCTGTGCGTGTTCGCGCGTAAAGTAGTCGAAATCCGTTTTGCGGATGGCATCCGTTGGATTTTTGAGCCCGAATTGTTCCGCTAAAGAACGGTTGATACGAATGAACTGACTTTCGGTATCTTTGAAATAGATGTGGTCTGGGGTATTCTCCATGAGTGTATGCAGCAGTTCACTGTCTTGCGTATGCGCTGCCACGAGTTGCTTGAGGCGATGCTCACTCTCCTTCACCTTCGCTTCCAATTGCCGTTGCCGCGTAACGTCCCGTGCGACGACGTAGCAAACGGGTTCGTCTGCCGCGGTTAGCGTTGCGTGCCAACTGATATGCCTGTAAGATGCGTCTTTACATTGGACGCGGTTCTCAAAAGCGACGGTGGTGCATTCGCCGGTTTTGAGTTTTTTGATGGCGGCGAGCGTTTCGCCCCGGTCTTCGGCGTGAATGAGGGTGAACCACGGCTGACTCTGGAGTTCAGCGTGCGTGTATCCGAGTGTCTGTTCCCATGCGGAATTGAGCGGCGCGAAATCGCCATCAAAGCGGACATACGCGAACATCTCCGTGGACATGTCCAGAAAATGGCTGGTTTCAGTCAAGGGTTTCATGGTTGTCCCTCGTTGGATTTGATGGAGATGGCGAGGGACAGGCCCTCGCCCTACGGTAATAAGCGGATTACGATAACGAGCGGCGATGGCGAGGGACAGGCCCTCGCCCTACGGTAATAGGCGGATTACGATAACGATCGGAGCGTGGCGAGGGACAGGCCCTCGCCCTACGATAATAGGCGGATTACGATAACAAGCGGATTACGGTAACAAACAGCTACTCAATGCGTGACTAGGACTGAGCGTTTTGCGAGTTTGACGACGGTTTGCGTGGTGCTTTGGAAGACGAGTTCGTAGAGTTTCCCGTGGTGGCTTGCGCTGAGCGCGATGAGATCACAGTCGTTCTCTTCGGCGTTTTCCAAGATATTCGTCACGGTGAACCCGCGCGCGGTCCGGTATTCCGTTTCGACATCGTAGTAGTTGAGGTATTCCTGCATCTGCTGCTTAATCTGTGTTGCCTCGGCTTGCGTATTTGAAAGCGCGAGGCCGAGGATGCCCGCCTTCGTCAATTCCCCGATTTCGGCGACGAGTGCTAACACGTGGTCCGAGTAGATATCGCCGTGATGGACGGCGAGTATTTTTCGGAGGAGTGTGCATTGTTCGTGGACGACGATGATGGGCTTCGTGATATGCGAGATGACATTGTCGATCTGGTTCTGAATCATCTTGAGCCCGCGTGTCCGAATGTCTTCGGGGAGTCCGATGACAACCAGGTCAGCGGCGTGTGCTTTCTCGCAGATTGTCTCCTGCGGGTTGCCGGCGACGGCCTCGATGTGGTAATCGAGGAAGTCGTAGAGAGCGCATTCGGCTTCGGTGCGCCGCATGACAGTTTCCGCGACATCGGTGCTGCCGCCGTGGCTGCTATCCTGAAAAAAGACACACGAGAGATGTGTATCCAATAGCACGGCGAGTTGTCCGGCGTACTCAAAGGCGTTCTTCTCGTAATCTGTGTCACCAATGGCGACAAGTATGTTTTTTATCATAGCATTGTCCTTCTGCGAACGTCACTGTGAATGTCACTGTGACGGAGCTAACAAGGCGGCGATTGCCTCGGCTTCGCTGTCATAGTTTTGAAAGACGGTGATTAAGCGCGCCATGACAATGAGGTTTTTGACATGCTTGCTGACGTTAATCACTGCGATTTTCCCGCCGCGGGGGTGTATCTCGGCGTAGATTTTCATCATGGCACCGAGCCCGGAGCTATCCATACCGGTGACCTGCTTGAAGTCAAACACCAATTTCGGCGGTTCGCTGAGCGTAGCGAGAGTTTCCTCGACGATGGCGGTAATCTCGTTGACATCGGGTGCGATGATTCTCCCGCTGAGTTTAAGAATAACAACTCCTTCTCTCTCCAACACGTTAATTCTCATCCCTGCTTGCCTCCTGTCCGTAGCGTCGGGCTCAGCCGTATCCGAGTGTGGCGTGCGCGCTTGCGTGTGCGGAGATTAGGCTCGCGAGAGCCCAATCTCCTGAAAGCGGCGCTCGGGGCCACTTGTGAGAAGAGCCTTCCGAAAACGCGGGTTAACTTTCGTTCCCGAGTGCCGAGACCGCGTCTGCTTCGGAGTCATAATGTTCAAAGATACTGACGAGCCGGCTTCGGACGATCAAGTTCTTGATGTTTTTGCCGACGTTGATAACGCCGATACGCCCGCCTTGCCGCTTCGCGGCGACATGCGCGCCCATCAGGGTGCCGAGCCCGGAACTGTCCATCATTGAGACATGCTCAAAATTGATCAGGAGCCGCGGGGCATCGGCAGCATCAATCTGCGTTGTAATCACCTCGCGCAGCTCTGATACCGCTGTCCCCATGATCTTCCCGTTGGGCTCCAATACTGTAACGCCATCGTTCTGGCGGATTGTGGTTGCCATGCGTCTGCTCCTTTTTGTCGGGTTGCGGCGAATTGAAAGGTCCAATTCGCCTTATACCTTTGATACTCCCCACAGCCTGAAGGCTGGGGATTTTTTTCGTCCCTCGTGGGGACGTTTCCAGTTCAAGAACTGGACAACCGCGTCTCCAAACGGATGCCGCGGGGCGGTATCATGGCCGCCGCTACAGGGACAGCCAGCTGTCCCAGATACTTTCTACGGATGTTTATCGCACCGACTCCGTCACGGTGATACTCAAAATCGCAAGACTTGCATCGGTAGTTGCGATTCGTAGGTTTTCTGCGTTCGTCGCAGGCGGGACAGGTTTGCGATGTGTATGCCTCATTGCAGGAGACAACATCGATGCCCGCCGATTTGCATTTGTAGGTAATCAGTTGCACGAGTTTCGCAAACGGCCACTGATGCAACTTCTGATTTGCCTTCGCACCGTAATCCATGCGTTGGCGGATACCTTTCAAATCGCCGATGACGACGGTACCGATACCACGGCGGATGCAAATGTCACGGAACTTCGATGTGTGCTTGTGAAGTGCATCCTGGATTTGTCTGTCAATGCGATGCAAGAACTTCCATTTCCGTTGAACTAATTTGCGGTACCGTGGCGAGAACCGTTTGCACAAAGCAATCAGAGATTGGAACTGCGAATAGACCTTGTTTCTCAAGCGATATAGCGAGCGGATATAGCGTCCATTGAAAATCAGCGTCTCTTCACCGTCGTGGGTTACCATCGGGTGGATTTCGCCGAGGTCCACACCACAAATCTCATCACCGGGTGCATCAGGGCGTTCGTCATCAGTTTTGTAAACAATGTGCAGGCAGAACCTACCCTTGTTGTAGACTAAATCGATTACAGCGATGTGTTCCGATTCGGAAACATCGAGGGCTTTTGGCAGCGGAATTTCCAGTGCTGGTCGACCTGCTCCCATCGAGAGAACAAGGCGTTTACCGAGTCGTTCGTCCTTCACACGAATTGCACTACGCAGCCACCGATGCGTGAGATACGTTTTACGTTTACGCGGTGGGCGTGCATCAGTGTATCCGTGAAACTTCAGTGTCCGATAGGAACGCCACGCCTGAAAATAGCGGCCGCTGACATACTGCACACTTTGTGAGTGCAGCGGATACTTCCCTTTGAGGCGGGTGTTCATCCAACCGTGGCACTCTTTGCCGAAGTAAAAGTCACGGTGTGCATGTGGATAGCCACGCTGGTATTGATAGACATCCATCAAATCCAAACACGCATTCCAGACTTCCGCGGTCGTGCGTGCAATCTGGGTATAGATGGGTTTGGATTCCAACTTGAGTTGCTTAGTGCGAAGCATGTGAGACACCTTTCAGATTTTCGACGTATTGCTTCAGCACATCGAGTGTCACACCACCAGTGGAAGCGACGAACTTCGATCACGTCCACAAGCAGGGTCATCGCTTTTTCAATGCAGGGAATTCATCACGAATAACCTTCGATGTGAATCCCTTGATTTTACCTCTCACTGATGTCACCGCCACGTTTGGCGGCACGGACATCAGCAAATGGAGATAGTCTGGCATCACTTCTGAGTCTGGCATTTCTAGCCCCATCGTTAGGGTTCTGAACAGTAAGTATACCCTATTTGGAAGGCGAAAGCAAGTCTTTTTTTGATATCCCGCAGAATGTGCCAATTGCAGGGCAGTTGCGATTTCTACATCCCCAACCTAAAGTATGGGGATTTGAAATCGGGGCGTTCGTTAATAATTTTAACGATTTTTAATGCGTTTGTCAAGTTTAAATTCAAAAAAAGAATAATGTGTGGGATTTAAGCGATTTTTTCGTTTTTTTTTTGGATTCGTTATGATTCAATCGCGGGGGAAACCCGCTCGGATGCGCGTATGGCATCCGAGGGCCCCCGCGCTACGTGCTGGAGGTGTTCAGGAAATGTCGGATTACGTAATCCAAGATACCTCCGTGTTTGTAGTAGTCAACTTCGACTGGAGAGTCGATGCGGACTCGCACTTCCGTTGAGACTGCCTCGCCGTTGGTGCGGACGATGTCCAACTTCGCCATCTGCCCGGGTTGCAAGTCAGCGGCGAAGCCGGTGATGCTGATGCGTTCGCTGCCGTCAAGGTTGAGCGTCTGCGCGTTTTCTCCCGGTTTGAACTGCAACGGCAGAATGCCCATGCCGATGAGATTGCTCCGATGAATACGCTCATAACTTTCAACGACAACGGCTCTGACACCGAGCAACTTCGGTCCTTTTGCTGCCCAGTCGCGGGAGCTGCCCATGCCGTAATCCTTGCCGGCAAAGATGACGGTAGGCACGCCGTTTTCCCTGTAGTGGTTTGCGGCTTCATAAATCGTCGTCTGCTCGCCTTCGGGATAGCGACGTGTGAATCCGCCTTCCACATCGGGAGTCATGAGGTTTCGGACACGTCGGTTGGCAAACGTGCCGCGGCTCATCACCCTGTCATTGCCGCGTCGCGCGCCGTAGGTATTGAAATCGCGAGGCTCCACGCCGTTTTCTTGGAGGTATTCGCCTGCGGGGCTCGCTGCGGCGATGGCACCAGCGGGTGAAATGTGGTCCGTCGTGACAGAGTCGCCGAAGATGCCGAGGATACGTGCGTCAACGACATCTGAAATCGGCGCGGGTTCACGCGAAAATTCATCGAAAAACGGCGGATGCTGGACGTAGGTGCTTTTTTCGTTCCACGGGTAGAGCACACCGCTCGCGCCGGTGAGCGCGTCCCACTCTGGGGCTTGCGCGCCGATTTGCTCATACATCTTGCGGAACGTCTTCCTGTCAACGGCACTGCGAATCATATCGGCGATTTCTTGGCGCGTCGGCCAGATCTCGTGGAGGTAAACCGCCTCGCCTTTGTCATTGTGGCCGAGGGGTTCGGTGGCTAAGTCAATGTCAATCCTCCCTGCGATGCCGTAGGCGACGACGAGCGGTGGTGACATCAGGAAGTTCGCTTTGATTTCCGGATGCACGCGCGCCTCGAAGTTCCGATTGCCACTCAGCACACTGGCAGTGACAAGATTCTCTGCGTCAAGAGCTGCTTGCACTTCTTCGTTGAGCGGCCCGCTGTTCCCGATGCAGGTGGTGCATCCGTAGCCGACGATGTTGTAGCCGAGTTTCTCCATATAACGCAGCAAGCCGGTGTTCTGCAGATATTCTGTCACGACGCGCGAACCGGGGGCGAGGCTGGTTTTGACGTAATCGGGGACGCGCAGCCCTTTCTCCACCGCTTTTTTGGCGAGGAGTCCCGCGCCTATCATCACGGATGGGTTGCTGGTGTTGGTGCAGCTCGTAATCGCAGAGATGACGACGGAGCCGTGCGTGATGTCGTTAGTGTCGGTTTTGGCATCGTCGGTTTCAGGAATGCCGAATCCGCCATCGGCAGTTGGGCGGGTGAGGAGTTCGCCGAACGTTCGCTTCACGTCCGACAAAGCAATCCTGTCTTGGGGCCGCCTTGGTCCGGCGATACTCGGTTCAATGTCGGCTAAGTCAATTTCCAGCACATCCGAATAGCGGACTTCGCCGATGCGGGGGATACCGAAGATGCCCTGCGCTTTGAGGTATGCCTCCACTAACGCGACGTGTGTTTCATCGCGTCCAGTCAGGCGTAAGTAGTTGATTGTCTCGGCATCGGGTGGGAAGAAGCCGATGGTTGCGCCGTATTCGGGGCACATATTAGAGAGCGTCGCCCTGTCTGGGAGAGAGAGAGCCTCTACGCCTGCGCCGAAGAATTCGACGAACTTATCGACAACTTCAGCGTTTCTAAGCCGTTGCGTTACCGTTAAAACCAGGTCCGTCGCGGTAACGCCGTCTTGAAGTTCGCCTTTGAGATGCACGCCGAGGACTTCGGGAGTGAGGATGTAGACAGGTTGTCCGAGCATGGCGGCTTCCGCCTCAATACCGCCGACACCCCATCCGACGATGCCGAGGCCGTTAATCATCGTGGTATGCGAATCGGTGCCGACGACGGTATCGGGATAGGCGATGCCTTCTTCTGTCATCACGACTTGCGCGAGGTATTCGAGATTTACCTGATGGACGATGCCGATGGAAGGCGGGATGATGTTGAATTTTCCAAACGCCTGCTGTCCCCATTTGAGGAATTCATACCGTTCTTTGTTGCGTTCAAATTCGCGGCGGGTATTGAATTGAAAGGCGTTTTCGGTGCCGTAAGCGTCCACTTGAACGGAATGATCTACGACTAAATCAACGGGCACTAGGGGTTCTACCTTGCTGGCATCGCCGCCGAGTGTTGCGACGGCGGAGCGCATGGCGGCGATGTCAACGACAAGCGGCACGCCGGTGAAATCTTGTGCGATGACGCGCGCCGGTTTGAACGGAATCTCCGCTGATTTAGGTGATTCGGCATCCCAATTTGCCAAGTTGACAATGTCTTCCTCGGCGATTTGGTGGCCGTCGTAATTCCGCAACAACGACTCTAGGAGGATGCGGAGGCTGACAGGCAAGGTGGCGATGGAGCCGATGCCGGCTTCTGTTAATGCAGGCAGTGCGTAATAGTTGCACGCGAGCCCATTTTTCTCAAGTTCAAGGGTTCGGCGTGCGTTGAAGAGGTTATGAGCGCGTTGGGACATGATTTCTCCTATGAATTTAATTTTGTTGCATCTTCGCCAGTTTATTGAGTTGCTGGCGCGCGTAGAGGGTGATAACATCCTCTGGATAGTCGGTAATCAGCGTCGTATAGGTAGCGATGGCGTTCGCGAAATCGGTTTGCTGCTGGTAAATCTCGGCGATGTGCATCAGAGCCTTCGTTGCGAGCGCGGTTTCTGTCTCAAGAATTTTTTGATACGCCGTTATCGCCGCTGTCGCTTTGCCTGCCTCACGATAAATGTCGCCGAGGAGGAGCCAGATATCGTCAACGATGAGTGCTTGCGCGTGTGTTGTCAGCGTTAGTTCGCATTGTTGGACAGCGGCATTGGTGTTGCCGCTTCGGTAAAGCCGTTCCGCTGTGGCATAGTCAGTGAGCGGTATTTTGAAGTAATCGGGGTGACTCTGAATCAGGACAACCCGTTCGAGCGCGTCGTTCGTGAGCCGGTCTGACGTTGAAGCGCGTATGGCATGCGTGTATGCTTCTTCCGCTTTCTCAAAGTCGGCGGCGAAGAAATAGGCATCGCCGATGAGTTTTTGCGCTGAGGCTTTGAAACGGTTTGCGCTTTCCACGATGGGTGTGAGCACCGCCTGCGCTTCGGTATATCGTTCCAAGAGGAGATGGCATTCTGCCACGCCGAGTTGCGCCTCTATCAGTTGACTGCCCGGTAATCGTCTGGAGAGCAGCCTTTGGAATGTGAGATAAGCCTCTTCTGGTTTGCGGAGTCCGTGCAGCTGCATTTGCGCGAGGAGCAGTTGGGTTTCGGTGGCATTTGCCCCGGGTAGCGTTTTGTTTGTTTCAGCGGTTAAAAGTTCAACGGCATCGTGCCATCGTTCCGTTTTATGATAGAGCCGCGCGAGTTTTCGCTGCGCTTCGCCGCGCCGCGCGTTATCCGTGGTGACGTGCATCAGCGTCTGATAGAAGTTTACCGCTGCTGGGGCTCCGTTACGTTCTAAGACGCTTGCATATTTCTCAAGCGTGATGTCAATGTAAGCCGGATGCCGTGCATGGAGTTGCGTGAACGTCTCCAATGCCTTTTGGTGTTGTCCATCATAAAAGCGGAGTTCCGCCAACGTGAGGGTGATATGCGCGTTTGTCGGTTGACGTTGCAACTCCTTTTGCGTTTGGGCAATGAGTTTCGTCATCAGCGGTTTCTGTGAGGGATTGTCGTAGATGTCCTGCATCTCGGATAGAATCGCGTCGCGTTCATAATGCGTCATGCCGACATTTTGCAGTGCCTGCAGGTATACCGTCCCTGCCTTTTCAAGTTGCGCTTGGATTTTGTAAGCGGCGGCGAGTTGCGTGTAGAGGTATCCCTTTTTCGGGTTGAACCGAATTGCCTGTCGATAGGCGGCAATCGCCTCCGGGTACATCTTATGCGAGAGATAGAGCGCGCCGAGTTCCTGCTGTCTGTTTGCGCTGTTTGTTTCGTTGGCTACCAATTTTTTCCATTCTGCCACTGCCTGTTTAGTTTTGCCGAGTTCGACGTAGAGCGTGCCGAGTTTTCGGCGGAGGCTGGTATTCCCCGGATTCTGTTCCAACGCGTTGCGGTAGAGTTCTAATGCTTTCGGCTGCGCGCCTTGCTGTTGATAAAGTGCCGCCAACTTTTCTAACAACGTGACATCCCCCGGATTCCTCTCCAGTTGCTCGGCGATGAGTTTCTCAGCCGCTGCGTAACGTTTGTTCTCAATGTAGAGTTGGATGAGGCTATTCACCGCCGAGAACGCGTAAGGCGACTGCGGGAAGGTGTCCAAGAAATACCGATAGCTGTCCATCGCATCTTCGTGTTGTCCGGCGTTGTATTCATATTGCCCGACGAGGTATGCGGCGGTAGCGGCGGCAGGGGTGCTAGGGTGCTGCTTGAGTATTTGCTTGCAGTGCAGAATCGCCTCCCGGAATTGGTATCGTTGCAGATAGAGATTGCCGAGTCGGTGCACGGCTTGCGTTGCGTAGGTGCCGTTCGGATGTTCGTCGATAATCGCCTTAAAGACGCGGTGTGCATCTGCATCGTCGCCGAGTTTTGCGTAACTCTGTCCGAGCATCAGGCGGATGTTGTCGCGTTGGTGTTGCTGCAGTTCAGTTTCAAGGAGTGCCTGATATGCCTGCACGGCTTCCACGTATCGGCGTTCGTGGAAGAGTTCGTGTGCTGCTTCAATTGCATCTAAAGCGAATGCCGGCGCGGCACAGAGAGCGATGGTTGCTATCGCGAGTGCTGCGTTGTGCCACATCCACATTGGGAACGATTTTTTCATGGGGTTCTCCTAGACGCGCTCAATAAATTTTTCAAGGACGAGCGCAAAAGTCTCGCCGAGTTCCTTGTGCCGGCCGCTGAGTTCAGCGTAGACGGTTTTGAGAGCACCGTGGTCCTTCTGGATAGTATCCAATCGCACGTGGAGCGTGGAGATTTCCTGTTGCGCGTTGAGTTCGCGTTCTTGCGCTTCCCGTTGCGCGGCGGCGAACTTCTGCTGAAGTGTGAGATTGCGTTGTTGCTCGCCAGCGAGCTTAGCTTGCGTATCGGCCAGTTCCTCTTTCAGCGTTGCGATTTCGGCTTGCGCGGCGGCAAGTTCTGCTTTCACCGCGGTGAGTTCGGCTTGCGCCGTTGCGAGTTTGGCTTGTGCGGCGGCAAGTTCTTCTCTCGCCGTTGCGAGTTCGGTTTGCGCCGTTCGTGTGGCGGTGAGCTCCTGTTGTGTCGCACCGAGCTCCTGTTGTGCGGCGGCAAGTTCCTGCTGGAGCGCGTGATGCCGACGTTCGGCGAAGGCTTGGAAGTTTTTAAATTCCTGTTGCAGTGCCTTGTGTGCCTCCCGTAGCGCGTTGTGCTCTTCCTGCATCGCGGTGTGTGCCTCTAGCAAGGCACTGTATTTTTGCAGAAGGGTGCCCTGTTCCTCTCGGAGGGTATCGTGTCCCGCTCGGAGGGTGTCGTAGCCCTCTTGCATCGCGTCAAATCGTTTTTCAAGGGATTTTTGCGCCCGCCAGAGACGCGTCCAGGCAAAGATACCGATGCCTAATATACTAATATCAATTAAAGTGAAAGCGAAAAGGTTAAAATCCATTTCATTCTCCTTGCGATGTTACGTCTCGCCTTAAGCGTGTTAGGGTTCTATTTTTAAAGTATAACATTTTCACAGATAGATGTCAAGCTATTTTAGCGGCATAACGCAACTATCGCCGCAAGCGGCTGCGTCTCCGTAGTCGATTTGCATTTTTCGACTGCTTCATTACCGAGTTGTTCGCGGAGTTCCGTAATGGCATGCTGCACTGCGCGCGCGTTTAAGTTACGCGCCGCATCGGTTTCAGTGTAGAGACGCTCGGCGGTGAGAAAAAGTAATAGACTTCGCTCAAAATCCCCCTCTGTCCGAGACAGCCGCCCGAATTGATAGAGGGAATCAGCAATCTCGCGGGAGTGTCCACTTTCTTGTCGGAGCTGCAGGCTTTCGGTGTAATAGTGCCGCGCGTCGTCAATTTTGCCCTGCCGTAGCGCGATTTTGCCGAGACTATCCAGCAGATAGGGGATGTTCGTCGTGGCGGCAGATTGCGCGACTTCCCGCGCCACCTGCAGGCTTTCGGTGTAGTAGCGCGCCGCATCGGTATCGTTGCCTTGCTGATACGCAATCAACCCTAAATGACTCAACGAATAGGAGATGCCCTGTTTATCGCCCAATTCGCGCTGCATCGCCAAACTCTCCGTGTGATAATTGACAGACTCCGCATACTCGCCTTGGCGATACGCAATCAATCCGAGGTGGTTGAGCGATGTCGCGATGCCGCGCTTATCGGCGAGCTCGCGGCGGATTTCAAGGCTTTCGGTATGGTAACGCTTCGCCGCCTCATGTTCGCCTTGCTGATTCACCGTTTTTCCCAGATTGTTGAGCGAATAGGCGATGCCGCGTTTATCCCCCAATTCGCGCGCTAGTTGAAGACTTTCTGTGTAAAGTTGTTGCGCAGCCTCATATCGGCGGTGGATGTATGCCGTGAGTCCGAGGTTATCTAACGCGTAAGCGATGAGCCATTTATCGCCGAGTGCCTTCGCGATGGCAAGACTCTCCTCGAAATGCGCGTCTGCCTCTTCGGGTGTGCCCTGATACCGCGCAATAATGCCGAGAAGGTTCAACGCTGTGGCAATACCGTGACGATGCCCAGACGTTCGGAATAGTTGTAACCCCTCTTCGCACAATGCCCTCGCCGTTTCGCACTGCTGTTGGGTGTTATAGAATTTTGCGAGGGAGACGAGGACGTGCGCTAAGGTGTCTTCCAATTGTTCAGGAAGCGATGCCAAAGCGGTTTTTGCTTGTTGCAGCCACGTTACGCCTTCACCCCACAGCCCACGGACATAGAAAAACTGCGTGAGTGCCACGGCGAATTCGCTGAACAGGTGCCACGCCTCGCTAGCGGTAAGGAATGCCATCGCGGCGCGGAAGTTATCCAATTCTAGTGCCATCTCCGACAGCGCGGCTGTCTGTTCCGCGCCCTGCAGTTTTTCGTCTAATGCCTGTGCAAGCGCGAGATAATACCGCGCATGCGCCTCGCGGAACGCATCGGTGGCATCTTGTTTCTCACGCAGGTAGAGTTGCAACGGGACGGAGAGGCGATACCGGGTGCCTGTCGTGATGAGCAACGATTTGTCGTGTAAACTGAAGATTAAGTCCAGTGTGTTAGAGGAAGCGGAGTTACCCTCGTCTACCGAAGGCGAACAGATGGCTTCTGCTGCTTCTAACGAAAATCCGCCGGAAAAGTGAGATAACTGCCCCAGTAACCGCTGTTCCTCCGCCGATAAAAGTCCGAAGGACCAGGACATCACCGCCCTCAGCGTCTGGTGGCGCGCCGGCACATCCTGATTCGGCGTGGAAAGGAATGCCAGTTGCGTTGAAAGCCGACTTAAGATGTTTTGCGGTGTCATCCCGCGCACGCGCGCCGCGGCGAGCTCAATCGCTAGGGAAAGCCCATCCAGCGCACGGCAGATAGCACCGATGGCATCTGCATTTTCTGCCGTTAACTTAAACTGTGGTGAAACCGCCTTCGCCCGCGCGAGGAAGAGTTGCACGCTCTCTGATTCCTGAAGCACTTCACATGCCGCGTCCTCAGAAGGCACCGATAACGGCGGCACCCTGAACGTTTGTTCTCCAGAAATTTGCAACACATGCCGCGAAGTGACGAGGCATTGCACCTTCGGACAACTGCGCAGGAGCGTGTTGACTGGCATGGCGGCTTCCATCAGATGCTCAAAGTTGTCTAATACGAGTAGGAGTTCCTTTTCGGCGAGATATGCAACCACCTGCTGCATCACGTCGTGTGACGTTTTGAGGGGGATGGCGAGGGCAGCGGCTATTTCCGTAAGCATCAAGTCCGGTGATACCAGAGCAGCGAGGGGAATAAACCATACGCCGTTACGGTAATGTTCGAGCAATTCCGCTGCGCTATGAAGAGCGAGCCGCGTTTTGCCAATGCCGCCCGCACCGGTTAGTGTCAGGAGCCGCGTCTCTTCCGTAGTAAAATACCGCACAATCTCGGCGACTTCGGCTCCCCTGCCGATAAAACTGGACAGCGGAGTTGGCAGGTTATTCGGTAGCGTGTCAACTGTTTTGAGGCGCGGAAACTGGGCTGCCTCGGCGATACACACCTGAAAGATGCGTTCCGGATGCGATAGATTCTTGAGGCGGTGTTCGCCTAAATCGCGGAAGCTGCCTCTCGGAAAGTGTGCCTTGACAAGTTCGTGCGTTGCGGCGGAGAGCAGTATCTGTCCGCCGTGTCCGGCATCGGTGATGCGTTTGGTAAGGTTCGCGGGCATCCCCTGAATTTCACGGTGTTTGCCATCTCCGAGGAAAATCAGTTCGCCGGTGTGAATGCCGATACGCACCTTTACCTTGCCGACGGCTTCGGGCCAGGGATGTACTTCAAGTGCTTCCTGCACATCAACGGCGCATTGGACAGCGGCACTGCCGGTATCGAAGAGAAAAGAGAAGGCATCGCCTTCATTGCCGAGTTCTTGTCCGTTCCACTCGGCTGCGGCTGTCTGCAAAATCGCTTTGTGTGCGGCGAGGACATCCAAGACGACTGCCTCCGGGTGGTGTTCCCAGAGCAGCGTTGAACCCTCCATGTCGGTAAACATGAGGGTGCAGGTGCGGCTTTGCGGCTGTGGGGGCAAGTTGCGTTCTGACACGAAATTATCCTGCGGAAACAATCAAACCGACTAGCAGTGCCATGCCGTAAACCATGCAGGTTTCGTCAATATCAAACTGCGGATGATGGCACATATTGACGATGCCTTTCTGTTCATTTCCCGCGCCTACCATGATGAAACAGGCTGGAATTTCCTGCGAATAGCAGCCGAAATCCTCGCCGCCGAGCACCGGGGGCATCGGGAAAACGATGTTATCTGCTCCAACTAACTGGCGCGCAGCTGACAGTGCAGCGGTTACACACGGTTCATGGTTGTAGGTGACAGGGCATCCTTCCTGATAGGCGAATGTGTATGTGGCGTTGTGTGCCGCTGTCAACCCAGCGAGGCGGTTCTCTAGTTCTGCTTTGACGCGCGTCTGCACGCTCTTTTGCAGCGTGCGCACAGTCCCCCCGATTTGCACGGAGGCAGGGATGACGTTCTTAGCATCGCCGCCGTGGAATTGCGTCACGCTGACGACTGCGGCATCCAGCGGATTCACGTTCCGTGCGACGATGGATTGCACCGCCGTGACAAACTGCGCGCCGATAACCACCGAATCCACGGTGAGATGCGGGAACGCGGCATGCCCACCTTTGCCGGTGAGTGTTATCTCGAAGATATCCGATTGCGCCAGCATCGGGCCGGTGCAAGTAGCATAGTGCCCGACAGGAAAGAGCGGAAAAACGTGGAGTCCGTATATTTCGTCCACGTCTTCCAGCACACCGTCTGCCATCATCGCTGTCGCGCCGCCGGGGAATACCTCCTCGCTCGGTTGGAAAACGAATCTGACGTGTGCTTGGAGTTGGTTTCTGAAGTGTGAGAGAATTCTCGCCGCGCCGATGAGCATCGCCGTGTGCGCGTCGTGTCCACAGAGATGCGCCTTGCCATCGAACTTTGATTTGTAAGGTTTCTCAGTGTGTTCCTGAATTGGCAGCGCGTCCATATCTGCGCGGAGGGCAATCCGTTTGGTTGCGCCCGGCACTTCCAAATCGCCGACGACACCTGTCCTGCCGATACCGGTTCTCACGGGTATATCAAGCGCGCGCAGGGCATCCGCTGCGATACCCGCCGTGCGTTCCACGTCAAATCCCAATTCGGGGTGCTGATGAATATCGCGTCTGATGGCGACAATGTCATTGAAATGGCGGTTGCACTGTTCAAAGATGCGTTTTTTCATAATAGCAGTTCCGTGTTTTAAAAAGTGAACGTTCGTCTCAAAATGCTCCGATGCCCCTGTTCATTTTCAAGGCGATAGATGACGGTATACACCCCCGGCATCGTCCGAAAGGCGGTGCTGTCAAGCGCAGGGTTCAGTTCTATCACCGTTGTGTCATCATCGGGAATGTCTCGATGTTCTGTGACGGGACCGAGGCATCTCTCGCCTCGCGGGTTGAGAACCTTCCATGTCAGCGTCAACCGTTTCGGACGCGGCGGATTGTTGACATACACCGTAATTTTATCCCCTTTCAGGCCTTCGTCAACGCCGAGTGTGCCGAGTTTCGAGAGCATCTTCTGCGTCAGCGTCATCGTCGGGATGTATTCAAGGTAACCTTTGCCGGGGATGGCGCGCCACGTGCCGCCTGTTGCCAAGGCGAGCTGCTTGATAGGGAGATAGTCAATCCCGATGACATCCACGCGGATTCGCTGGTGTTGGAGCGTCTCAATCACCTCGTCTAAACTGTAGCGAGAGCGGCCGTCATAATCTGCATCGTGAAACGCCGCATCGCTGGCGAGGAGGAAGAGGCGTTGCGCGCCTTGTCGGACAGGGCATTGCACAGCCGTCATGAGTGCGTCTAAACCGGCTTCTGCCAAATCACCGCCTCCCTCAACGCCTATCTGAAATAGCCAGTTGCGGAAGATGCCCGAATCATCGGTAGGCTGGCGGAGAAAATCTGTCCGCACCTTATCGCTGAAAGTGACGAGGCTGAAGGTGGCATCGTGGCCATCGTGTGCCATCGCGTCAAACAAGAACTGAACGTAGCCGCGGATGCCGCGGATATTGTCGCTCATGCTTGCCGTTTCATCGAGGATGAGGACGACATCAACTTTTTTGGCGGTGGCGGCGGCTGCGAGTTCATGCGCAATCGCTTTCATCAGCGAGTAAACACCGCCTGCGTTGGCAGAATTCGTAGCACTTCCTCCACCTCCTCCGCCGCTACTACCCCCCCAAGAGTTGCCCATTCCTGAGGTGCGGAAAACGTCGCCGCGTGTGCCGGCATAAAAGACGTTCGGCGCGCCTACCGTCGGCGAAGAGACGTTGTTAAGGGATACGCCGTCATCGCCTAATGCGATGGGTGTCGTTTCGCCGCGCGGTTCTACGTAGGCCGTGGTATGTTTCGGTGGTGGCGCGACGCGGTTGGGTTGCACGTTCACTGGGGTGGCGCGCGGTGCTCCCTCAGTAAGCGCGGGTTCCGATGCGGTGTTCGCGTCTCTGCCAATAGAATCTTCATGGGCGCGGTGGGAGGTAGCGATTTTCTCGCCGCGCCATTCAGTGTTCAAACCGGGAGCCGGTCTGGGGGCCACGGGCGTTTTCTTTACTGCCTCTGCCTCCGTAGGTTTAACATCGGGCGGTGGCACCGGCTGTTTCACGATAAGTGGGGTGACGCGGCGAATCCACGGAACGTCGAATTTGCCATCAAACGGCACCAGAATTTCCTGCTCCGGCACTAACTGCCAGATACCCAGCAGCAGCGCGATGTGGATAAGGAGCGAGTATAGCAGATAGTGATGGGAGGTTTTTCGGTTTTTCATGATACGATGCATCCTCGCTTGGACAGGACTTCCTTTCCGATAACTTCGCGTTCACATTTACGCTTTTTGTGACACCATGCTTGCAAGAATGCCGAGCAGTTTGTCGCACCGTTCAATTGTGTAGGTAGCCAAATCTACGTGGAGTTGCTGTCCTACGAGTTTAAGGAAGAGCCAGTCTATGCCAGTCGTGGTTGCGCCGTAAATGCACGGAATGTCGTTGCCTTTTTCGGCATTGAAGCGTTGGGCGGCCACCATCTCCGCGATGCACTGTCCGAGGCCGTCAGTAAGATTATCCCGTTTCGCCTCAACGAGGATGATGACAGGTGCCTTGAGAGAAACCTGGTCTGCCGACAGACTGACGAGGAAACCGCACACCCCGGCGAGTCCCTTTTCGTCGTCAACGTTAAAGTCAATGCCAGAAAAGAGGCTGATGCGATAGTCAAAATGCACACAGAGTTCGACGAGTATATTGACGACAAGGAGTTCGGATTTCGCCTTTTCTGTGCCGATAGCGACGGCGAAAGGGACGTTTCGCTTCAGTCCTTCTGTGAGATATGCGCTCGGTTTCACCGGCTCAGTGTCTGAAAAGGTGCCGCGGGTTTGAACTGTTTCCAATTGAAACGTCTCGCGCACCGAGTCAAAGGTAAAGTTGCTATAGGGCATGCGCAGTTCTCCTTTGGGATAAAATACTTTGGTATTCGTCGCGGTTTGCAACCGCGCCCATGGCCGGTACCAGTTATTGCGGTGGTGCCGGTGGCGTGCTTGATGGCGGCGGTTCCTTGAAGGGTTGTCCTTTCGCGGCTGCTTGCAGTCGCCGTTGATTCCACGCTGTCCACTCCCGGTCGCGCTCGGCGATGCCCTGGGCGATGCCTTGGCTTTCCCTTCGGCGATGCCTTGGGCTCTCCCTTCGGCTTTCCCCTGGGCGATGCCTTGGGCTCTCCCTTCGGCTTTCCCCTGGGCAATACGCTGTGCGCGTTCCTCCATGAACATTTGATACTTAATCATCAGCCAGCCTCCTATTTCAAAACCAAATAATTTGGTATTGGGCGCGGTTTGCAACCGCGCCTCTAGCCGGTGCGTGCTATTGCGGTGGTGCCGGTGGCGTGTTTGATGGCGGCGGTTCCTCGAAGGGTTGTCCTTTCGCGGCTGCGTCCAGTCGCCGTTCATTCCACGCTGTCCACTCCCTGTCGCGCTCGACAATGCCTTCGGTTTTTCCCTCGGCTTTTCCTTCGGCTTTCCCCTCGGCTTTGCCCTGGGCGATGCCTTCGGCTTTTGCCTTGGCAATGCGTTGCGCGCGTTCATCCATGAACATTCGATACTTAATCATTAGCCAGCCTCCTATTTCAAAACCAACCATCGTCAAGAAGAAGGCATACGGCAGGCAGTTCGTCATATGTCCGACGATGGCGATGCACGTTTCCGTAAAACCTTTCCCTTGCTCAATTTCATACCATCCTACGAGGATGTTGTAAGCGATAACCAATGCCGAGAATACGAAAATGCCCGGCTTCTCCCAAACTTGCCTGAGGCTCAAGAGGGATATCCGCTGTTCTTTCACTAAAACTCTCCTTATTATATTATAGCATATTCTGCAGGATTCATGCAAGACGGTTCTGACTTTTTTCAGGACAATTCAATTGCGCTGCCCCGCGCTCAAACAGGTTGGGACAGCTGCGAATTTCCACAGAATCTTGTGTTTCTACAAATGAAATTCGACTACGTCTCCATCGTAAATGACCTGGGTGCGGCTAACAGGTTGCCCATCGTGCCAGTGCGCGCCCCAGATTCGTGCGAGTCGGAATTCGGCGAAATCTTTGTGCAGCCCAGTGGCGGCATCCAGCACCGTCGCGCCAATGGGGAGGACAATCGGAGCATCGCGTTCGACCGGTTTGCCGGGTGCTTTCGGATAGACTCGCAGGATGTTTAGCGCGCCGTATAACGCTTTTAACAACTCCGCTTTGCCCTCGCCAGTTTGGGCAGAAATCGGGTAGAGCTGCACCGATTGTCCGTAAAACTCCGAGAGAATCTCCAACCGTGCATCGGCATCGACTGCGTCTAACTGATTGGCAACGACGAGCGGTTTTTCTTCGCGCTGTCCTGCTTCGTCTAGCACGGCAAGCACCATCTCCAAGTCGTCAAGCAGTTCATCGCTGGCGAGGCTGAGAACAGTCAGCACCAACTCGGCGTTTCGGACGAGCGTCATCACCGTCGACGAGACGAAATCTGGCATGAGTGACGGCGTGTCGATGAGTTGGAATTGGATGTTTTCGTAAGGGAGCATCCCGACGAGCGGTGCGGTTGTCGTGTAAGGCGTGGGGGAAACGACGGGTTTCGCTTTCGTGAAAGCAGCGAGTATCTGCGATTTGCCGCTGTTCGGTGGCCCGAGCAACACGATTTGTCCGGCACCTTGTTTGGGGATGTGTTCGCTATATCCCTTCCGCGCGCCTTTTTTACCGCCGGTTGCGGCCGCGCCTTTTTTGATTCGGGCGATGCGCCGACGTAGATCAGCGACAACCTTCTCTGAGCCTTTGTGCTTGGGAACGATGCGCAGCATTTCCTCAAGGAGAACGAGACGTTCCGCGTCGGTTTTCGCCGCTTCGTGCTCATGTTTGAGTTTGTAATATGGCGGTGGCAGATTTGCAGGCATGGTGTGCCTCCGAATTTTGGGGTTTAGGAATCGCGGGCTTCTAACTTCTGAATCAGCATATCAATCTGCTGTTGTTGCGCGGCAATTTGTTTTTGCTGCGCGTCAATTTGCTGTTGTTGCGCGATGAGCTCCTCGCGTGCGGTGGATTCCCTTTTCCACTCCTTTACGATGAGCGCGAGAGGAATACCGACGGTAGCAGCGACAAACGCGAGCAGTACCAAGGTCATCGCAAAATCCCGGTCCTGCTGTCTCTCAATAGCCACGAGTTCCGCACGCAACCGGTTTTCAGATTCTCTGACAATTTCACGGATTTTGTTGAAGTCTTCGACATCCAATGCGCCGAATGCCGAAGTGCTGATGAGAAGTAAACCGATGAGTAAACTGAGTCCAAGTTTCATGTGTGTCTCCTTTGGTAGGGCACTGCGTGAGGTTGCGGTGCCCTATGAGTTTGCGTTGCACGCTCTATCGGAACATGCTGTGCTGTTTGAGCGTATCTAGTTCGCGGTTCATGCCTTCAATCTGCTGTTGCAGCGTCTCGATCACGCGTTGTTGCTCTTGGAGTTGCTGCTGTTGTGCGTTGTGCTGTTTGTCCCTGTCGCGCTCTTTGCGTGCCTGTAACATCGTCAGTGTCAGGGGGATACCGATGATAACGGCGATAAACCCGAAAAGGGCAACGAACAGCGTTAAGTTCCGGTCCAACTGCTTACTCGTCCGAGCCTCGGATGCGGCATTTTCCGCGCGCAGCCGGTCTTCAGATTCTTTGACGATTTCACGGATTTTCTCCAGATCATCCACACTGAGTGCGCCGAATGCCGAAGTGCTAATGAGGAATAAGCCGATGAGTAAACTAATGCCAACTTTCATGTGTGTCTCCTTTGGCAGGGCACTGCGTGAGGCTGCGGTGCCCTGTGAGTTTGCGTTGCACGCTCTATCGGAACATGCTGTGCTGTTTGAGCGTATCTAGTTCGTGGTTCATGCCTTCGAGCTGCTGTTGCAGTGCTGCAATCACCTGTTGTTGTTCGTGGAGTTGCTGTTGTTGCTCCTGAATCTGCTGTTGTTGTGCGTTATGCTGTTTGTCCCTGTCGCGCTCTTTGCGTGCCTGTGACATCACCAGTGTCAGGGGGATGCCGATGACCACGGCGATAAACCCGAAGAGGGCGACAAGCATCGTGAAGTTCCGATCCAGCTGCTTATTCGTCCGAGTCTCGGATGCAGTGTTCTCTGAATGGAGTTGTTCTTCCACGGCGACAATCTCCGTACGTACGAGTGCAATCTCCGCGCGCAGCCGTGTTTCCACAGCCATAATCTCCGCGCGCAACCGCTTTTCCACAGCCACGAGTTCCGCATGCAACCTATCTTCGGATTCCTTAAAAATGCCGCGGATTTTTTCCAAATCTTCGGTATCCAATGCGCCGAATGCCGAAGTGCTGATGAGGAGTAGACCGATGAGTAAACTAATGCCGATTTTCATGTGTGCCTCCTTTTGAATTAATATGATTTTAGTATAACATATATTTCCGCGCGTTGCAAGCAAATATTGCAATCTCTTCTGAAATCGGTTAGAATGACTGTCTGAAAGCCGGAGTTGGAGCAGGATTTACAAGATTTGCAAGAGATGAGCAGGATTTCCACGATTATCACGATTATCACGATTTTTGGTTTCTGATGCATCGAATACCCCGTGGCCTGCCAAAACAGTGCTAGTGCGTCAGAGCCCTCATCCTGAAAATCTTGGAAATCCTGAAAATCCTGCTCCGGATTTACAAGATTATCACGATGAGCAAGAGGGAGTTTGACGTTACGCATGGGAAAGGATACGAAAAAATAAAACTTATGCCAAGGAAAATTAGTTACGCAATTTTTGTCTTCATGTTTATAGCCGCCAGCACCGGTTGGGGGGAACGGGGGGATGAACTGCTCTCTCTCGTGCAGTCGGCGGCACTGGAGGCGCATGTCCTCACGCTGCAGGAAAACGTGCGGCAGTTTCCCTATCCGCTCGCTTATCGGACACGCAGCGCACACCATCGGGAGGCAACTGATAATGTGGTGCGTTATCTTATCAGCCAGTTTCGGCGCGCGCCGCGGTTGGAAGTCAGTGAGCAGGTTGTCGGAGGGATACGGAATGTGGTGGCGGTGTTGCCGTCCGTAAATCGAGACCGGGAGGGTGAAAATCGAGCCCGGGAGGTCTCTCCTACTGATGCAAATCAAGACCGGGTTTTTGTTATCTGTGCGCATTATGATACGCAGGCAAGCCGCGATGCAGGCTGGAATCCCCTCGCATCAGGCGCGCCGGGGGCAAATAAGAACGGCACAGGCATCGCAACGCTGTTGGAAATTGCGTATCTGCTGAGTCAATATGAATACGAACACGAACTCCGGTTCATTGCGTTGGGCGGCGAGGAACTCGGGTTTCTGGGGAGCCGGAATTATGTGAAAGCAGCGGCGAGAGAAGCACGCTTGGAAAGCGGACTAACCACAAGCACCAACATCGCCGCAGTTTTTAACCTTGATATGCTTGGGTTCAATTGGAAGAACGATTTGGTTGAGGTGATCACGAACAAGGATTCGGCGTGGATGAGCCGCGCGCTGACGATTGCTAATACGTGGTTTGACATCGGGCTCAAAATCCGCCGAACGCAAGACGAATTTGTCGATATTTCCTCGCATAAGCCGTTCTGGGATGCGGGTTACAATGCGGTTACGCTTATTGAGAGCTCCACACCGTGGCGCGACTCGCAGAACTACGATGCCAATCCGTTCTATCGGACATCCCGTGATACCGCCGATAAGGTGAACTTTGAATTGGTGCGGAAGGTCGCGCAACTGGTGCTAGTGACGGTGGATAGCCTGCTCACGGATATGTTCCAACCGACGCGGTGGATGCCGAAGATTACGGTTGAAATCGCGCGCGAACAGCGAGTAACTCCCGTTGAAGTGCGCGGCACGTTTGATGCGGATTTCCCTATCGACATCATCGTGCATCCGAGTCGGGTGACAGCCGAAATAGACAGAGAGACGCGCACCTATTCGGCGATGGTGCCGTTGGCACCGGGGGAGAATGCATTGCGAGTGACAGCGCGGTATCCCCTCGGGGCAACATCGGTGGCACAGCAAGTCTTTTTGGAACAGCCGTTCGCGTGGGAGGAGGTGGTGGTATTCCCGAACCCTGCGCGCGACGATGCGCTCACGGAATTCCGCGTGCAAGCGAACATCGCGATGAACGCAATGGAGGTAGCGGTTTACGATGCACACGGCAATCTGATTAAGCGCATCGAAGGTGTGGCGGACAGGCTTGACAGGCGTGTCTGGCGGACATGGTGGAATCAGCGGACATCGTATGGGTTGGCGGTTTCGGCGGGGATGTATGTCTGTTATATCTCGGTAGTTGCGAACGGCGAGAGGTATGGGTATGTGGAAAAGTTGGGGATTTTGCGGTGAGTTGCCGCTGGCGGATAGAGGCATCACGGCACGATTAAAAAACGCGCGGGCCATCCTGATGAATGGCCCGTGCAGTTCGTTTCCAACCCGCTAAGGCGCGGTGGAAACTCGTTCTAATTCAACGGTGCGCGTTACGAAATTGACCTGAAGCCGATAGTCGCGCAATAAATTCGTCCCAAGCAGAATTTGACTATCTGGGGCGAATGTCGCCCGCGCCCGAATGACTTCGCCATCAAAAGGAAATTCCACTAAATGGACATCTTCTTCAATGGTTTGGCCCCCGGCTAACGCAAACTTGGTGAGACCGGCGTAACCGACAATGTTCACCGATGCGCGGAGTGCTTCCGGTAATTCCAAATCGCCGTTGAATCCGGTATCAATGGTGGCCGGCCATTCTTGATTGGCAATTGGGAGGAGAATCGTCGGCACACCCTGTGGTGAAACGACTCCCTGAATCACCGTCGGCCCCCTTTCAGAAAATAGGTTTCATGCCCGACGCGTTCAAAGAAAAGCGGATTCTTCAAGCCTACAGCCGCGCGTTGGTCGACGACATCTTCAATCGACTCCCCGAACCAAATGCGTCCGGTTTTGGGATCGATGCCGGCGGTTTGTCCATACCGCTCTGATAGGTCATGTTCTTGCTGATAGTCTGCCCAGATCTGCTTGCATTTAGCAGAATCCCCTGGACCCCATCTCGGGTCTCTCATGAGAAATCCCTCCTTCAATTTGAGTTAATAAATAGGATACCATCTTTTCTACCGTTTGTCAAGAAAAAATGGATAGCGCGCGGTTTTCCTTTTCAACGGTTCGCGTTACGAAATTAACCTGAAGCCGATAGTCGCGCAGCAGATGCGTCCCGAGCAGAATCTCACTATCTGCGCCGAACGCCGCCTCTGCCTCTGATATAATAGGTTTCATGCCCGACGCGTTCAAAGAAAATCGGATTCTTCAAGCCTTCAGCCGCGCGTTGCTTGACGACATCTTTCATTGACTCCCCGAACCAGATGCGTCCGGTTTTGGGATCGATGCCGGCCGTCTGTCCATACCGCTCTGATAGGTCATGTTCTTGCTGATAGTCGTCCCAGATCTGCTTGCATTTAGCAGAATCGGCGGGATCCCATCTCGGTTCTTTCATTGTTAAATACCTCCGTTTTATGAGCAGGATTATCACGATTATACAAGATTTACCAAGATTATCGTGATTATCGTTCTGTATTCAAACTCTGCCTGTGGTGGGCCACAGGCGGTTGAATACGAACGTATAAATAGGATACCATCTTTGCTAGCATTTGTCAAGGAAAAATGGATAGCGCGTTTTTCCCTTGATCAACGGTGGCCAACGACGCTTGACGAGGAACTCACACCTGAATTGTTGGCACCCCGGCCTCCGAAACCTTTCCCTGAATCACCGAACGGCCCTTCTTGAGAAAATAGGTTTCATGCCCGACGCGCTGCCAGTACATGGGTGACTTCAACCCTTCTGCCTCGCGTTGCGTCAGAACATCTTCAATGGACTCGCCGAACCAGATGCGTCCGGTTTTGGGATCAATGGCTGCTGTCTGTCCATGCCGCGCGGAGAGGTCATGTTCTTTTTGATACGCCTCCCAGATCTGCTTGCATTTGACAGAATCGGCGGGATCCCATCTCGGGTCTCTCATTGTTAAATACCTCCGTTTTATGAGCAGGATTTACACGATTATACAAGATTTACCAAGATTACCATTCTGTATTCAAACTTTGCTTGTGGCGGGCCACAGGCGGTTGAATACGAACCTATAAATAGGATATCATCTTTTCTAGCGTTTGTCAAGAAAAAAAATGGATAGCGCGCGGTTTTTCCTTGACACCTCAATTCAGAATAGGGTATCATAAGAAGTTGGGAAGACTCTCCAAGAATGAGGTGATTTTATCATGGCATATAACAGTTGGACCTTGGATACAGTGCAGGAAACATTTGAACTCGAAGAGATTGATGCTCAAGGACTCTTTGCTGATATTGAACCGGTGACACCAAGCGCGCATCTGATAACAGCACTGGAACGAAAAACCGCCCTCGCCATCG
This sequence comes from Candidatus Poribacteria bacterium, assembly GCA_965242965.1. GTDB lineage: Bacteria > Poribacteria > WGA-4E > WGA-4E > WGA-3G > AGPOR5. The sequence goes on from OZ251518.1 coordinate 3,145,704, forward strand.
CTATCAGCACGGAAAAAGCGAAATCCGAACTCATTGTCGCCGATGTGCTGGTGGAACTCCGGGAACATTTTGAACGACGCATCAGCTTTTTCTCCGGGATTGAATTCAACGTTGATGCGGAAAACGAATTGAACGGAGTCTGTGATTTCGTCGTCAGTCTCTCGCCACGGCAATTTTCTTTGAAGGCACCTGTCATCGTCCTTGTTGAAGCCAAACGGGATAACCTTACCGAGGGGCTCGGGCAGTGTAGTGCCGAAATGGTAGCCGCGCAACGGTTTAACGCAAACGCCGGGAATGACATCCCGTGCGTCTACGGCGCGACGACTTCGGGCACGGCGTGGCTCTTCCTGAAATTGGAGGGGCAGCGGCTCTCTATTGACATGAACGCTTATCATATCGAGCGGTGCGATAGGATTCTCGGCATCCTTGCGAGTATGGTAGCCCAAAAGGCGTGAACGGCATCATAAGCAATGAAAACCGCGCGGGCGATTCTGATGAATGGCCCGCGCTGTTTCGTTTGCGTTATGCGCGCCGGTCTTTTTCCGCTTCCGCTTCTTCAAGGCGTTGGCGGTATATCTCGGCACTTTCCCGATAGCTGTCGGCGCTGTGCCGGTAGGCTTCCGCGCTTTGTTGGTAGTCGTCAGCTCGGCGTTCGGCTTCCTCAGCTCGGCGTTCGGCTGCCTCGGCGCGGCGTATCGCTGCCTCAGCGCGCTGTTCTGCTGCCTCAGCGCGCTGTTCTGTCGCCCCAGCGCGCTGTTCTGTCGCCTCAGCGCGCTGTTCTGCAGCCCCAGCGAGCCGTATCGCTTCCGCAATGCTCTGTTCTTGCTCGTCGAGGCGCTGCCGGTATTCGGCATTCAGTTTTTTCACATCTAAATAATACATGATTCGCTCCAAAATTTTACAGATAATCAGGATGAGGACCGGGAATCCAAATAGGAACTCCGACAGATGTGTCCAGATGGCTCCGGCGATGTCAACTGCTGGCGTGCCGGCTGTTATCCCACTCCGCACCTTCATAATCACAACCCAAGCGGTATAGAAAGGTGAGACGAAGAGGAAAATCGCCACGGCGGGATTTAACCATCTTTTCGGTATGCCGCCGGGGAATGCGACGTATTCTTCGTCATCTTTTTCTTTCGCGTCTTCTCGTGCATCGCGTGCATTTTTCATGGTGATAGGATACCATGTTTTGATATGAAATGTCAAGGGGAAAAATCGGAGATGTTTAGTTGTTTGTGTTCGGGAGCGGGGGCCCTGTCTGTAGTTTAGGAGCACCTGCTCCGAATCCGTTTCGGGAGCAGGCCTTGTCTGTAGTTTAGGAGCGCCTGCTCCGAATCCGTTTTGAGCACCTCCCCTCTGTAGTTTAGGAGCACCTGCTCCGGATCTGTTCGGGCACCTCCCCCCCTCTGTAGTTTAGGAGCGCCTGCTCCGGATCTGTTTGAGCACCTCCTCCCTCTGTAGTTTAGGAGCGCCTGCTCCGAATCCGTTCGGGAGCAGGCGCTCCCGAACTACAGGGCCTGGGGTGCGCAGTCCCGAACTCTAGGGCCGTAGCGCGGTGGCTCCGGATCCGTTCGGGAGCAGGTGCTCCCGAACTACAGTGCCCTGGGGTGCAAGCCCGCAATACAGTGCCTGGGGAATGCGCGCCCGCGATAGGCCTCCCTCTGTAGGTTCGGAGCACCTGCTCCGAATCCGTTTCGGGAGCAGGCGCTCCCGAACTACAGACAGAGGCGAACCCCCGAATGACAGGACCTGGCAAGGCGCGCCTGAATGACAGCACCGAATTGGAGAACCGATGTCAAAATCCCATATCGAATTTGCAATACCAATACGGATACTCCTTCGCCGAGGCAACAAGACCTTTTCTTACCGGATTCTGATAGCAATAGCGGATAATCGTATTTAATGCCGAATCATCACGGATGCCTTGCGCAAAATAGCGCGGCTGCCAAAAAGGACCACGGCGACCCAAACGTTCATTTATGTTCTTCGCTGTAAAACTCTTGAGACGCTGCATCAGTTTCTCTAAAGGCAATTCGCTGCCTAATTGAATCACGGCGTGAAGGTGATCTGGCATGAGCATGAGACATTTCCAATTTAGATGTCCTTTGGATTCACGCCAGTTAAATGTATTGAGGATAACCGTCGCAGCCTGCGGGTTCGCCAGAATTGGGGCTCGGTCCCATGTTACGATGGTTAGGGCATAGTAGGTGCCAGGGACAGAACGGTGTTCGTTTTTGATTCGGTTTGAAGCGCGTTGCATGGAGGTTCCTCCAATATTTTTTGTCGTTCGGGATGTCCCGAACCCGGTGGGGCCATTATTTTGTAGTTCGGGAGCACCTGCTCCCGTTGGTGTTCGGAGCGGGCGCTCCGAACCTACAGACGATAGGGGCCTAATCCCCCAGGTTTGTAGTTCGGGAGCACCTGCTCCCGAACGGATTCGGCGATGGATGCCCGTTCCCGCGCGTGTTCGGAGCAGGCGCTCCGAACCTACAGAGGAGGAGGTGGCCAATCCCCCAGACCCTGTAGTGCCGATCCCCCCAGGTTTGTAGTTTGGGAGCGCCTGCTCCCGATACAAAAAAAAGAAGAGTAGTTCGGGAGCGCCCGCTCCCGAACGGTTCAGGAGCAGGTGCTCCTGAACTACAGATGACGGGCCCCATCCCATCGGTGTTCGGAGCAGGCGCTCCGAACCTACGGACGATGACGATGGGAATGCCCAATCCCGATACGACCCCCAGGCCCTGTAGTTCGGGAGCACCCGCTCCCGATACAAAAAAAGAAGAGTAGGCCCTGTAGTTCGGGAGCGCCCGCTCCCGATAATAAAAAAAAAGAAGAGGGCGGGCAATTTAAAAAATTGCCCACCCTCAAGCGTTAGATGAGACCCCCCTGAGGGAGACCTACTCACGTGATTTCAAATCCCCCCACGTCGTCGTCGCTTTACCCGCAGCACCAATATAACCGCGTAAACGCGTGGTCCGCAAAGTGCGATGATCACCCGCTAAGGAGACATCTTCGATTTGATAGAAATACAGGACGTTCGGCTTCGCACTGGTGTCCGTCCACGTATACGCGGTCTTCTCACCCGTAGTACCAGCACCCGGAATTAACTGCGCATTGATACGCACAAACTCACCCGTCCGAGACTGACTCCGCAGAATGTTAAACCCTGCATTGTCTAACTCTGACTCCGTCGACCACGTGATGACAACCGCACCCGAATCGTTACGCTTCGAGTAGAAACTCGATAACTGAACAGGCAGCGGACCGCCTGCACGATAACCCGGCGTGCCGAGATCGTCTTCATCGCCGTAGTAGAGATCGTTGATATCAACTTTCTGCAGTCCATCAACTATTGCTGCGGAAATCCAGGCATCCTCTACCGTGCCGTCACTGAAGGAACCTTCACGGCGAATCATGGAAGCACGTCCGCCTTCTTCAAGGTTACCACCCGGCAAGACCCAATCAGGATCGTCGTTGGTGCGCTTGTTACCGTCAGTGTTACCCACCTCATCAACGACCTTATCTTTCGGGTCAGAAATGCTGAGGTAGAACCCTATGGAACTCAGCACGGCATCGCGCCGACTTGACATATCCAGCTCTGTCTTGTGATTATTCCAGAGGTTGTAAACTCGGGAAGCTGGGAAGTGCTCGCCTTTAGACGTACTCCCATGCGTCGACACAATCAGAACCGTCTGATTCGGGTGAACCTGAATCTTCTTCAGTTTGAGCGTGGCGTTAGTCGCCGTGCGCAAATCCTCATCGGGAGATTTAGTGTTCTGGATTTCCAGTGTCCAGTTCTCCAGATTCACTGTCTGCGTCATGGACGGGTTAAACAACTCGATCCACTGCGGCACGCGGCCATTGCCTGAGCCGAACATGATCTCGCTGATAACCACCGGATTCGCATTCGTCAGACCGTCGGATTTCACCTCGCCCTGAACGGCGTTGTTCGGATAACCCGGTGTGCCGCTATTGAGGGTGTCTGCGCTCCGCTTATAACCAGGTCCTTTCACGTCAGTCGTTTTCCACTCCTCGTGGTGGAAGAGTCCCTTGCCGAAATCACGGACCCAGGATTTGCCATCGTCTTTCTTCAAATCGTTGAGCGCGTCGGCATGAACCGGTTTCCTCGTCGATCTGAGCGGCCACACTTCCGTGGCACTCGCGGTATTCGCCACAAACTGATTGCCCGCGATATCCGCAATCTTCTCATGCGAACCGAGTTTGGGCTCGGTGCGGAGAACCAGCATGAATTTGTCGTCAGGTATATTCAACTTATCTGTCTGATAATACCGGACAGACGAACCACCCCTGTTGCCTTTGTCTTCGCCATTCGGGTCATTAACGTCTGCACCCTCAGCGATGTTCGTTGAACTCGGATCGGTGTTGACGACTAACAGGTAGCCTTTGCCAGGGATGACAACGTCCTCATCACTCGCGAACTGGAACAACTTCTCATCCTTGCCATTATCGCCGACTTTGCTCAACTCATACTTGTTGATTGTGACATCGGAGCTGCCACGGTTGTGAAGTTCGATCCAGTCATTCGTAGCCCCACTACGGTTGGCAATCTCGTTGAAGACGATACCGCCGCGGTTGACTGTGGTCTTCCCAATAATCGCGAGAGGCTTCTCACCCGGTGTCCCTTTGCGCGTGCCGCTCAGGTTCCTACGTGAGGTGGAGGCTTCCCAACTACTATCTAAGGTCCCGTCGGGAACACCGTTCAACTGCTCCTTCCGGTTGTCCACACCGTTCGTATCGGTTAGGCCTGTGCCGCCTTTGTGATCAATTTTCTCAACTTTGTTGTAATCAATCTTACGCCGCATTGAGACGAGATCTCTCAGCGTCCCCGCGACACCAGGACTAAGCTTCGTTCTGCCACTCTGACCGTATTTGCCGCCTGAGGTATCAGAGATAGTCCAGTGAGACTGGCCTAACTGCCGATTGCTAAACCTATCGCTAACATTAGCAGCAGAAGTAGCACCGGAGATGAACTCAATTGTCCAATCCAAATCACCCGTGTCAATGATGCCGTCGGCAGTACCACGCGTGGTTTTGGTATTGTAGAGTTCAATCCACTGACTCATTGTCGGATCCGACAAGCCGTTATCGCTACCCCACATTACCTCACTGATAACCAGGTCTTCCGCTGTTGTTCCAGACGGACCGATTAAATCAATGGTGCCACCATCGTAAGCCAAGAAGTCTCTGATGTCTTGCCACAGGTCGTCGCGAATATCAACAACCGGGTAGTTAGTTCCAGAGACACCGTTCATGGCAGCATCTGCAGACTTCGCAATCACCACAAAACGCGAACCATCATCAGCACTCGGCGTGATTTTGGGAAGTTTAAACGTAAATCCTTTTTTACCCCCGGTAAGTTCCCCCCCAATGCCTGTTGTTTGCTCGGAGGGATCTGGTGTAACCGGTGCCGTGAAACCAGTCAGAATGTCTCTACTGGATGTCACTGCATTGCCGTTACCAGCAGCATCCTCCACGGCATTCGCCGCCACGGTGATAACCACCTTTTCGGCACCCGCATTCGGCGTGACGGTCGCTATGTAGGATTTGAAATCCTCAGGATTCGCTTTAAAGCCGGTGATAGACGCATTAGAAGCCGTAACTTCATCCTCGGCCAATTCGTCATCGCCGAAGGCATCCCTATTAAGGGTTGGGTGTGTCGCATCATCCCCCGATCCCATCTGGTCGGTAAAGGTGAATTTTGCCGTAAAACCTACACCAACTGGCTGGTTGCCTTCCGGAACCTCAATGACTGCCACCGGCAAAACGGTATCAACCATAACCTCTACCGCACCGTCTGCAAGTTCATCGTCGGTTTTAGTTGCCGAAATTGCAGCGTTGGATTTACCGCCAGCATCAGTAACGACTCCTGCCTTTACCCCTATAACTACCGACGAAGCACTAGCCTTAATGAGTGTGGCAACCGTATACTTGGACATGAGAGGAGATCCAGTGGACAATGCAGCAGATGTTTCGACCTCTGTAACCGTGCCAACATCCGTAACGCTTCCTCCAACAATATCAACAAGATCAGAACCATCATTCATGAACGTTGGTTCGGTCTTAAAGTCGGCATTATCGTAAATTGTGAAAGTCACCTCAAAAGGAGCACTACCTGCCTCTTCCGGGGCCGTAATTGTCACTACCGGTACCGGATTGTAGGTGTTATAGTGCACTATATGAGAAGTTCCAGATGCCGGCTGATCCGCCGCTGTATTCCAAGCATCTCCAGCAGCATCCTCAAATGCACCGGCGGGCGTGCTACCAGTAGTACCTCTAACAACTAATGTTATAGTACCTGTTCCGTTCGCAGGAACTGTCACACCCACTGTAAACCACGTATTCGTTGTGGAAGGACCTGCATCAGCAATCGGCATTGGAGTTAACGTGATGCCTGCCGCCGCTACCTCACCGGTTGCAGTTGTCGCGGCCGGACTGCCATCAGTAATGGTAACCTTAAGATCTGCGGCATCAAATTTCTCGCTCGCCGTGGCACTAGCCACGTTTAGAGCCGTGTTAAACTTAATGATGAACAGATTCTTGGCACCGCCTGTGGTCAACGCCGTACCGGTACCTGCTCCAGTGGGTGTCATTGTGACCCGCTCTATCGAGCTAACGGTAGGCACAGTAGCCTGCACGTCCTCCACTGGCACCGCGAGGAATGCGATTCCTGCGATCAGCAGTAAGACGAAGAAACTCGGTAAGGAAAGTAATTTCCTTTCCATTTAAATTTACCTCCGTAAAGAGTATAAAAAACTAGAATCAATCATTATCATTGGGTATCCGCCGTTCTCCTAACGCTTTGAGTTCGGTTTCTCCCAACGATCCTCAGGGAATTAGAAGAGTTTGCGTTTTTTGGCTTTCGCCGTGTTGCGTTTTCTTCTAATTGGCTAGAGAGCATTATTCGTTTCACGTTTTGTGCAAGAGCAGGTGCTCTTGCTCTACGGGTCGGGTATTTCCCCGTTTGGGGTGTTCCCCGTTCTGTAGTTCGGGAGCACCTGCTCCCGATTCGGGGTCTTATTTCCCCTCTGTAGTTCGGGAGCGCCTGCTCCCGATATGCAAGAGCAGGCGCTCTTGCTCTACGGATGGGGTGTCATTCCCCTCTGTAGTTCGGGGTCTTATTTCCCCTCTGTAGTTCGGGAGCGCCTGCTCCCGATTGCAAGAGCAGGCGCTCTTGCTCTACGGATGGGGTGTCATTCCCCTCTTGCTCTACGGGTCGGGTATTTCCCCGTTTGGGGTGTTTCCCTCTCTGTAGTTCGGGAGCGCCTGCTCCCGATTTCGTGAATCGAAATTCATGTTCTCTAGGGTAAACATCATCTAGAGCGTCAATCGCTCTAGTTGTCATCTAACTTATCCTAACTTCCGTTTTGATTTTCGTTCGATCTGTAGGTAAAGAGCGCCTGCTCTTTACATCTTCGGGATCAGGCGATCCCGAACTACAGATGTGATGCCGTTCGTTCCGTTTCGGGCTCAGGCGATCCCGCACTACGTTTGGGTTGCGCCGATTCCGTTTCGGGAATGGATACATCCATCTAAACGGGGTTAGGTCATTTAGGTTTGGATTGCGCGTTCGTGTGTCCGGTTGCTACGTGATAGAGTAGCCGTTGACACGGGTTAGTTCCGCTTTTGTTTTCGTTAGCGGCGATAAGTTGCGCGTTTCCGCACCATGATATTAAGTTGTCAACACACTCTAAAACGTGAGATATGAAAAGTCGGTTACAAAAAAAGTTCTGTAAAATCCGATTTTTCGTCATTTTTTTCACAAATTTTAGAGATTGGGTGGATTTTTGCGTCAAAAGTCGCGTTTTTCCACCGTGTTATGGTTAATTATACCACAAAAAGTGTTGGATGTCAAATTTTTTGTGAAAAAAACTTGCATCGTTGGTTAATTTATCACAATTTGCGTTTTTTTGTCAAGAATTTTATCAGAAAAAATTATTATTCTCGAAAAAAGTTAAATTTTCGTAGATTTTGGTTAATCTGATTGCGCTTGACGAGTTAATTATACCATAAAAAGTGTTGGATGTCAAATTTTTTTTAGAAAATTTGCATCATGTTGGTTAATTTATCATATTTTGCGTTTTTTTGTCAAGAAAAAATGATAAAAAAATAATTTGAAGCAGGATTTGGAGCAGGATTTTCACGATTTTCCAAGATTTCGCAAGATATGAGCAGGATTGAGCAGGATTTGAAGCAGGATTTTCAAGAGAAGACAAGATTTCGCACGATTAGGTCTCTGATGCGCCGGATACCATTTTGGCAGGCCACGGGATATTCGGTGCATCAGACCCCCAAAATCGTGGTAAATCGTGATAATCGTGCAAATCCGGAGCAGGATTTCCAGGATTTCGCACGATTTCGCAAGATTAGGTCTTTGGTGCGCCGGCGCGGTTTTGGCCTGTCCCCGCGGTGTTGGTGCACCAGAATCTATAATCTTGGTAATCTTGTATAATCGTGATAATCCTGCTCCGGATTTCCAAGATTGTCAGGATTAGGTCTTTGAGGCACCCGCACCGTTTTGGCACACCACGGGGTATTCGGTGCACCAGACCCTATAATCTTGCTAATCCGGAGCAGGATTTTCAAGAGAAGACAAGATTTTCAGGATTAGGTTTCTGGTGCACCGGATACCATTTTGGCAGGCCACGGGATATTTGATGCATCAGACCCTACAATCTTGCTAATCTTGCGAAATCTTGTAAATCCTGCTTCAAATTGTGTTAATCCGGAGCAGGATTTTCACGATTTCCAGGATTTCACAGGATTTAGGTTTCTGATATACCGACACCGCCGTGGCGTGCCAAAACCGCGCCGGTGCCTCAAAGACCTAATCTTGCGAAATCTTGTATAATCTTGTAAATCCTGCTTCAAATCGTGTATAATCTTGTAAATCCTGCTCCTGCTCCTACCTCCGCGGCCTGAAGATGCGTTTAACCTCCAGACTGTCGCCCCCGAAATTGATAAGCAATCCGAGGTCCAGATCATAGGCGTGCAGATAATTTTTCGCCTGCACGATGTGCGCATTTTCTAGGGCGAGGACTGCCTTCAGTTCGACAACGATGCGATTGTCGACGATAAAATCGGCGCGTCGAGTGCCGACTTTATTACCTTTATAGTAGATAGGCTGTTCCACTTCGCGTCCGAATGGGAGTCCTTTGACCCCCAATTCGATTTCGAGGCATCGTTGATAGATAACCTCCTGAAATCCTGCGCCGAGTTGTCGGTGGATTTCCATGGCACATCCGATAATTTCGTGGGTAATCGGGTCCTTCTTCATTTCAGATTCCTCTGATCTAGTTGTTTGGGCACGGGATAGCCCTAGTCTCGATTTTTCCGGTAGGAGAGACCTCCCGGTCTCGATGCAACCTCCCGTTTTCACCGTAGCGCGGGGGCCTGTCCCCCGCGATCGTCCATCGTCAAGATACCCTCTTAGGTCCTTTAGGACCTTAATGTCTATAGAAACCCGTTGTCGTTCCATTTTCAAGGTCCTTTAGGTCCTTAATAAAAAGCAGGCGGCGAGTCAAAGCCTATTAAGGATCTAAAGACCCTTAGTATTCTTCGCAGGCGCGCGAGCTATAGACATTAAGGTCCTACGGACCTAAAGAGAAGGCGAGGGCCTGTCCCTCGCCCTACGGTGAAGGGAGACTTAGGTCTCCTGCGTACCGTCCGTGCCATTATTCGGCGGCGGTTCGTCAAACGGTTCGCCATTTTCCGCGGCGGCGATACGGCGTTCATACCAATTAAGCCATGCATCCCGTTCATCGCGGAGGTTTTCCACGATGTTGAGATGATTGCCATTAGGCATAGGTTCATCGAAACGTTCGCCATTTTCCGCGGCAGCGATGCGGCGTTCGTTCCACGCCTGCTGTTCTTCGCGTTCGGCTTGGAACTGCGCGATGGTCTCGGCAGCGACGCGCGCTTCTTCTTCCGCAGCGCGTATCGCCTCTTCTGCGACGAGTCTCGCTTCTTCAGCGACTCGCTGTCCTTCTTGTGCCTCGCGAATGAGTCCGTCGCGCCATTCGCGATACTTGTCATGAATCATCATCAGAATAGCTCCTGTATGGATAGCGCAAAACATGAGGAACATCACGCCGCCGCTCACGGCTAGGAGGTGGACAGCAGCACTGCCGATAATCTCGGCGGGATGTTTGTCATACTTTACGACAAAGATAAAATACCAAGCGATATAAGCATCCATCACTAACGAATAGATGGGCGAAGTCACGCGCCACCAGCTCTGCTTGATGCCGAGGAAGTTGACGATTTTCTCCTCAACGTCCTTCTCCTCTGCATCGTTTGCTGGTGGCGTGTCGGGTTTATTTCGTGTGTTCAAAGTCACTCCTTCTTCTCTGGCGTGAGGGCCCCTGTCCCGCGCCGGGCGGCATGCAACACTGCAGCGCGACGCGGGACACGTCTCACCTTACAAGGCATCGGGGCCGTTGGTGCCGTTGTTGGGTGGCGGTTCGTCAAATGGTTCGCCATTTTCGGCGGCAGCGATGCGGCGTTCATACCAATTAAGCCATGCATCCCGTTCATCGCGTAGGTTTTCCACGATGTTGAGATGATTGCCATTAGGCATGGGTTCATCGAAACGTTCGCCGTTTTCGGCGGCGGCGATGCGGCGTTCGTTCCATGCGGTGATCTGCGCGATAGTCTCGGCGGCGACGCGCACCTCTTCTTCCGCAGCGCGTCTCGCTTCAGATTCGGCGAGTCTCGCTTCTTCAGCGACTCGCTGTCCTTCTTGTGCCTCGCGAATGAGTCCGTCGCGCCATTCGCGATACTTGTCATGAATCATCATAAAAATAGCTCCTGTATGGATGGCGCAGAACATGAGGAACATCATGCCGCCGCTCACCGCTAACAGGTGGACAGCCGCACTGCCGATAATCTCGGCAGGATGTTTGTCATATTTCACGACAAAAATAAAATACCAAGCGATATAAGCATCCATCACCAACGAATAGATGGGCGAAGTCACGCGCCACCAACTCTGCTTGATGCCGAGGAAGTTGACGATTTTCTCCTCAACGTCCTTCTCCTCTACATCGTTTGCCGGCGGCGTGTCGGGTTTGTTTTGTTTATTCAAAGTCACTAACTCCTTAGACTGTCGTCTGTTGTAAGGCGAGGGATACCTGTCCCTCCATGTTACGACTCTACTTAACATTTTACACGATGGGACAGAAAAATGTCAAGGGACATCCGTGTGCCGCCCGGAGAGATTCCGTTTTTCCCTTTAGGCGCGTCTTCCCTGGTCTCGATGTTCCCGTAGCGCGGGGGCCTGTCCCCCGCGATCGTTCGGTAACCCGCAGCATGGCGAGGGACAGGCCCTCGCCCTACGGTGACGTGGCGTTTTTTTTCGTAACGCGCGCCGTTTTTTTTTCGTAGCGCGGGGGCCTGTCCCCCGCGTTGGCCATCGTCATAGGAGAGCCCTCCCTGTCTCGATTCTAGCGAGACTAATCTACAGTTGGCGTGCCGGATGCGACATTCGGCACGTTCTTTGGCCGGCTTTCCTCAACAAAATCGGAGAAAACCGCGACTGACACGGGATGCTTCTTCTCCGTGCTCAGGCGCAGGCGTTTCAGACGTTCAATTGCATGCAGCGTGCGCGCCGTTAGATAACTCTCCCCACATTCGGTGCAGCTCATCACAGGCACATCTTTAATGACGAAGCGCGCCTCGTCTTTGCCGTAGCTGCGTGAGACATAACGTTGGCGGATGCCTTCTTTCCCGCACATATCACATATCATTGGTTGGCTCCTTGTTGCTTTATTTGACATAAACGGTAATGATAACTAATACCCCTGTGAACGTGAACTTCGTCACGACAACGGCGATTTCAGCACCGAGCGTTTGTCCCTCCACAACATACTTCCATTCATCAGACTGCCGGTCCTTCTGCCGGTCAGTGATTTTTCCAGTGAGAAGGGCTTGTTCCACGTCAAAAATTGTGAGTCCATCGTTCTCCATTTCCACAAAAGCGTGGTGCGTCATGATGTATGCGAGAGTGTGGACTTGCTCGTGAATTCGCTTGAGTGTTTGTTCAAACATAAGCGAGGTAGATCCCTGCAGTGTGATGGGGGAACAGCCCCTGTCGTCGGGGTTGCAGCCTCCCCCCGTGCATCCGGTGCATGAGGGAGGCTGTTCCCCGGCGATGTTTAGCTGCCGTTCGTTCCGTCGGTGCCGTTATTAGGCGGCGGTTCGTCGAAAGGTTCGCCATTTTCCGCGGCAGCGATTCGGCGTTCATACCAATTAAGCCATGCATCCCGTTCATCGCGCAAGGTTTCCACGATGTTGAGATGATTGCCATTAGGCATGGGTTCATCGAAACGTTCGCCGTTTTCCGCGGCGGCGATGCGGCGTTCGTTCCACGCTGCAATCTGCGCGATAGTCTCGGCGGCGGCGCGCGTTTCTGCTTCCGCTGCAAGTCTCGCCGCTTCCTCAGCAAGTCTCGCTTCCTCTGAAACGAGTATCGCTTCTTCGGCGACTCGCTGTCCTTCTTGTGCCTCGCGAATGAGTCCATCGCGCCATTCGCGATACTTGTCATGAATCATCATAAAAATAGCTCCTGTATGGATAGCGCAAAACATGAGGAACATCATGCCGCCGCTCACCGCTAACAGGTGGACAGCCGCACTGCCGATAATCTCGGCGGGATGTTTGTCATATTTCACGACAAAGATAAAATACCAAGCGATATAAGCATCCATCACTAACGAATAGATGGGCGAAGTCACGCGCCACCAACTCTGCTTGATGCCGAGGAAGTTGACGATTTTCTCCTCAACGTCCTTCTCCTCTGCATCGTTTGCCGGTGGCGTGTCGGGTTTGTTTTGAGTATTCAAAGTTACTCCTTCTGTGGCAGTCGTCGGGGTGCCAGCCTCCCCCGTGCATTCCGGTGCATGAGGGAGGCTGTTTCCCGGCGGTGTTTAGCGGCCGTTCGTACCGTCGGTGTCATTATTCGGCGGCGGTTCGTCAAACGGTTCGCCTTGGCGTGCGGCAGCGATACGACGTTCAAACCACGCGAGATAGTCGGCTTGTTCCTGCTCCAACTGCGCCACGATATCAATCGGGTGTCCGTTGGGCATGGGTTCGTCGAAGCGTTCGCCATCTTCTTGCGCGCGGAGTCGGCGTTCGTTCCACGCCTGCTGCGCCTCGCGTTCGGTTTGTAGCTGCGCGATGGTCTCAGCAGCGGTGCGCACTGCTTCTTCTGCTGTGCGCGCTGCTTCTTCAGCGGCAAGTCTCGCCGCTTCGGAGGTGCGGACGCTCTCTTCAAGTGCCCGCCGGCGCGCCGATAACTTATTTCGATACCATTCATGTAACATCATGGTTAAAACTCCTAAGTGTATGCCGGCGATCATCGCCAGCATCGTTAACCCGCTAACAGCGAGCATGTGAACCGCGAAACTGTGAATCATATCACTGACGCGGCCTTCCCTATCTAACTGAAAAGCGATATACCACGCACCATACAGCACCATCAGCACCGCATGGATAATGGAAGTAGTTTGCCACCAACTCTGTTTGATGCCGAGGACATTAACAATCTTTTCTTCCTCGCGTGCGGGTGGCGTGTCGGGTTTATTTCGTGTATTCAAAGTCACTAGCTCCTTAGACTGTCGTCTGTTGTGAGGCGAGGGATACCTGTCCCTCCATGTGACGACACTCTACTTAACATTTTACACGATGGAAACGAAAAATGTCAAGGCAAATTCCACAAGATACAGCGTGAGGCTGGTAGATTGCGCTTGACTGAAGGTAGGAGAGACCTCCCGGTCTCGATGCATTCGTTCTCAATTGGCCCGTAGCGCGGGGGCCTGTCCCCCGCGATCGTTCGTCGTCAAGATGCCCTCTTAGGTCCTTTAGGACCTTAATGTCTATAGCAACCCGTTGTCGTTCCATTTTCAAGGTCCTTTAGGTCCTTAATAAAAACACGCGGCGTGTCAAAGTCTATTAAGGACCTAAAGGACCTTAGTGTTCTTCGCAGGCGGCGTGCTATAGACATTCAGGACCTAAAGGACCTAAAGAGAGCAAGAGACGTTTTTGTTCGTCGCGCGGATGCTGGCGAGGGACAGGCCCTCGCCCTACGGTGACGTGGCGTTTTTTTTCATAACGCACGCCGTTTTTTTATCGTAGCGCGGGGGCCTGTCCCCCGCGATCGTTCCGGGAGGGAAGAATCGAGACCAGGAGGTCTCGCCTACGGGAGGAGAAGACGATAAGATTCGCATCGGTGCCAAGCGGCCCGAATCTTGAAAATCTTGCTAATCTTGTATAATCTTGTAAATCCTGCTTCAAATCCTGCTCGCTAATCCTGCTCGCGTTTAGTCCTCACACGCACCGCATTTCCGGCAAACTGACGTATCACACTCACTCGTCATGAAGCCTTTCTCATGCTTGTGGAACTCTAATTGCAAGAATTGGGGTTTGACATTCAGATCGAGGTGGGACCAAGGGCTAATTTCATGGAGGGAACGCTGACGGAGGGCATAAAAATCGGGGGCTAAGCCGTGCTGACGGAACGCTTGATTCCACGACGCACCGCGCGCCAAGGATAAAATCACCTTGCCAAGCCGCCGGTCTCCACGGGCGAAGACCGCCTCTTGATGCGCCATTCGCGCACTCGCAGAACCAACTTTGATACTGCCGAGTTGGTTAATTTCGCGCTTCAAGAAATCAAGTTTCCGCGCGATAGTCTTCGGGGGTTCCATCGCTACCCACTGGAAAGGGGTTTGCGGTTTCGGCACCATCGGCGAGATGGTGAAACTGATGCGTCCCATTCTCCCAGTCTGCTTCGCATAGGGGAGGAGAATGCTACGCATCTCTTTCGCCATGTCGGCGATGGCATGCACATCTGCCGGTGTCTCACCCGGCACGCCGATAAGGAAATAGAGGCGCAGGTTGAGGATATCGCGCTTCAATGCCTCTTCAAAAACATAGTAAAGGCGTTCGCGCGGGATGGCTTTGTTCACGACCTTTTGTAGATGCTCGGTTGCAACTTCAGGCGCAATAGTAATCGTGCCTTGCTCACTATCGGCGAGGGCATCGAGCAGCGGCGCGCGCACCGTCTCCGCACGGAGCGAAGCACAGGAGATACGAAAGCCGCGTTCAACTAAACCACTGGCAATCTGATCGATCTGGGGATGGTCCGAAATGGAGGCACCGACTAAGCCGATTCTGTCGGTAATGCCGCGAGCGCGTTCCGCCAGTGCCAGCGTGTTCTCGACGGTGCGATGTCTCGGCCAGCGGCGCGCGTAATCGGCGACGCAGAAACGGCACTGTCGCCCACAGCCGCGCACAATTTCAATCAGATGCGCGTTGGAAAACTCGGTGTGCGGGGTATGGATTTGCGTGCAGGTTGGAACATCGTCTAGTTTCGGCACCGCGGCGGCTTGGATGGGGAGTGGTGCATCGGCATCGTGCGCGGGCGAGACCGCGTTAATCGTGCCATCGTCGTGATAGGTAACGTCATAGAAACTCGGTACATAAAGCCCTGGCACCGTTGCGAGGGTTTCCAGCAATTCGCTCTTCGGTGCGCCGCTCTGTTTCCACGCGTCAAAATGCGCCATCAATTCGTGGATAATCAACTCCGCCTCGCCGACGACGAAGACATCAACGAAATCGGCGATGGGTTCGGGGTTATAGGAGATGTTAATGCCGCCGGCGATGACGAGCGGCTCCCAGTCAGAACGTTCCTCGGCGATGGGTGGGATGTTGGCGAACTCCAGCGTGCGCGGGATGTTCACGTAATCGGATTCAAAGGAGACAGAAAATCCGATGATGTCAAACTGATTGAGCGGTGTTTGCGTCTCAAAAGAGAAGAGCGGCGTTTTTTGCGCGACGAGTTTGCGCAGATAGTTTGTCTCTGGCACGAAAGCGCGCTCGCAGGAGGTATCGGCGCGCCCGTTGAGCGTGGCATAGATAACCTGCACGCCGAGGCTGGACATGCCGAGTTCGTAGGTGCTCGGATAGACAAGCGCGAATCGGTTGCGTTTCCGGAATTGCCCGCGCGGTTGGTTTTCGTGTTCCTGCTGATAAAGGTGTTGGTAATGTTTTTGTAAATTCAAGGTTCTGCTCCAGTGTTGCATCGAGACCGGGAGGTTTCGCCTAGTTGCATCGAGACCAGGAGGGCTCTCCTACCGGGGTTTCAGAGTTGGTATTCTGTGCGTTCGCCGCCGTGTGCGGGATTATGGATGAGTCCCTCTGTGACACTCACATCCAGGTCTACGAGTTCCATCACCATGTGTCCGACGAGCGCGGGGACGCTGTCCGGGACGCTGCTTATCTCAATGATGCCTTTTCTGCCCAGCACCGTAAATTGGACAGGCGAATAAAGCGTTCGTGTGACAATGCCGTTCGTGGTGTGGACGAGTGTTGTATCGGTAGGTGTCAAGCCGAGGCTGTCAACTATCGATTGCGGCAAGGAGAGGCGCGTCGCCCCGGTATCGACAATCGCGCCTTTAATGGTAACCTGCCGAACCTCGTCGGGTTTGATATTGCCGGCTTCAGCCAAAACCAGGTCTTTCAGGTTTGCGACGTGAATGGTGGTTTTGTGTTGCATCGTTTTATCTCCTATAAATCGGAATTGCGAGCGCGGTTGATTTTCGTGCTCCTGCTGATAGTGTTTCAGAGTTGGTATTCTGTGCGTTCGCCGCCGTGTGCGGGATTATGGATGAGTCCCTCTGTGACACTCACATCCAAGTCTACCAGTCCCATCACCGTGTACCCGACGAGCGCGGGGACGCTGTCCGGGACGCTGCTCACCTCAATGATGCCTTTCCTGTCAAGCACCGTAAATTGGACAGGCGAATAAAGCGTTCTCGTGACAACGCCGTTCGTGGTGTGGACGAGCGTTGTATCGGTAGGTGTCAAGCCGAGGCTATCAACTATCGATTGCGGCAAGGAGAGGCGCGTCGCGCCAGTGTCGACAATTGCGCCTTTAATGGTAACCTGCCGAACCTCGTCGGGTTTGATATTGCCGAGTTCTGCCGCGACCAGGTCTTCATGATTTGCGACGTGAATGGTTGTTTTGTGTTGCATCGTTTTATCTCCAGTTGATGTGCCGTAGCGCGAGGGCCTGTCCCTCGCGATCGTAAATACCGCCCCCGGCCCCGTAGGGCGAGGGCCTGTCCCTCGCGATCGTTGTGTTGTGAAGAGCGTTTTCCTCGACCGATGCATGGCGGGGGACAGGCCCCCGCCCTACGGTATATTGGAGGTTTCTTGTCCCTCGCGATCGTAAAGAACGCCGTCGTTTCCGTAGCGCGAGGGCCTGTCCCTCGCGATCGTTGGGTTATGAAAGCCGTTTTCCTCGACCGAGGCATGGCGGGGGACAGGCCCCCGCCCTACGTCCACAACTCAGCTATTTCTCTGTCTTCCCGGAGCTCCCTTTCTGCACGCGCAAGAAGGCAGGGATATCCCAATCCGTCTCGCCACGGTTTCTGCGGTTCGCCGCGCGAGGAGCAGGAGTTTCCTCAGCAGCCGGTGCGGCTCTGCGAGCCCGTGTCGGTGCCGGTTCCGCTGCAGGCTGTGCAGGCGCGCCGCGTGCCGGAAGCCCGGCACTCGCGCGTCCCGGACGCGTCCGAGTCTGGGCTGCTTTGCCCTGCCGGTTGCCAGGAATATGTGAACCAGGCATCGGCGTTCTACGCGGGTCTGCGTATGCCTCCGGTTCGCTGTATTGCCTGCCACCCGGTGCGGATACCCTCGCATCGCTGCGCAAATCCACCGAATCAAACCCGGTTGCGATGACGGTGACCAGCACTTCATCGCCGAGTTCCATGGCATCTCTGTAGACAAGCCCGAAGATAATCTGCGCATCGGTAGCGGCTTCTTGGATTACCTGCATCGCCTCATCCAATTCATGCATCATGAAATCGGGGGGTGACGTGATGTTGACTATCATGCCGTATGCCCCGGTGATGTCTGTCTCTTCAAGGAGCGGCGAGGAGATGGCTTGCTGCGCGGCGATTTGCGCGCGGTTATCCCCGGTGGCACGCCCCATGCCCATCAGCGCGCTGCCCGCATCCCGCATGATAGATTCCACATCGGCGAAGTCAACGTTAATCTCACCCGACTCCGTAATGATATCCGAGATACTCTGAACGCCGTGGAGCAAAATCTGGTCTCCGACGCGGAGTGCCTCCTGAATCGGCAGTTTTCTATCCATCGCGTCCATCAACCGTTGGTTCGGCACGACGATGACAGAATCAGCAGATGTGCGGAGCTCCTCAAGACCGGTTTCGGCTTGTTCGGCGCGTCGCATTCCCTCAAAATTAAAAGGACGCGTGACAACCCCGATGGTGAGCGCGCCGCGTTCGCGCGCGAGGGATGCAATAAGCGGTGCCGCGCCGGTGCCGGTGCCGCCGCCCATCCCAGCGGTGACGAACACCATGTTCGCATCCTCAACGATTTCCTCAAGATGCTCCCGGTCTTCTTCCGCCGCTCTGCGTCCGACATCCGGATTCGCGCCGGCACCAAGGCCGTTCGTGGTGTTAATCCCGATCTGGAGTTGCGTCGCGCCGTGGCACGTCTTCAACGCCTGATGGTCTGTGTTGACAGCATAGAATTCGATGCCCGCCAAACCGGCTTCAATCATGCGCTTGACTGCGTTTCCGCCTGCGCCGCCGACACCGATAACCTTAATTTTCGCTCGCAGATCGCCAAATTCTTCTTGTTCAAATTCAATCATGTCTGGTTTCGGTTGCGCTTGCGGTGCAACCTCATTCCTCCTGTTGTGTGCCTTAATAGGCACGCTTTGACTTTTTTCCGTTGGCTCCTACCTATATAATACCGATTTTCTTTTCTGTAGTTTCTCCTACTGGCTCATCGAGACCAGGAGGTCTCGCCTACCGCGGGGAGTCGAGACCAGGAGGTCTCGCCTACCGGGCGTGCATCGAGACCAGGAGGTCTCGCCTACTGGTGCATCGCGACACTGTAGTTCGGGAGCACCTGCTCCCGAAACGGACGCGGAGGAGTCTCTCCTACGGGGCAGCATGGCATCCGAGGGCCCGCCTATAATAACATCACGATGAAATTAAGTCAATAGGAGCAGTTGGAACTACTCATCATTCTGTGCCGCGGCGTTGCGATTCTCGGCGGGAGTGGGTTCGGTGAAGTCCTCGCCGGCGGCTTCCGCAGCCTTCCGACGATTATACCATTCCACCCATTCACGATTCGCAAGTTCCCAGCCGATGGCACCGCCGAGTTTCCTACTGAGTTCTCTGCTGCGTGCTTCGCCGAGCTCCCTAGCAAGTTCTCTGTCGATTGCTTCCCCGATTGCCTCGCCGAGTTCCCTGCCGCGTGCCTCGCCGAGTTCCGTAGCGAGTTTCCAGCTGATAGCCTCGCCGATAGTCTCGCCGCGGCCATCGCGGCGTGCTTCGCGCCTCCGCCTCCGCTCCTTAATCTGTTCCATCACCAAATCATACAAAATCATTTGTCGTCCGGTGCGCCGTTGCGCTTCTCAGCGGGATTGGGTTCGGTGAAGTCCTCGCCGGCGGCTTCCGCAGCCTTCCGACGAGCCTCCCATTCCACCCACTTGCGTCGCTCAAGTTTTATGCCGATTTCCTTGCCGCGTTCCTCGCGCTTTCGCTGCCGCTCCTCAATCTGTTCCTTGACCAAACCATACAAAATCATTTGTCGTCCAGCGCGCCGTTGCGCTTCTCGACGGGGTTGGGTTCGGTGAAGCGTTTGCCGGCGGCTTCCGCAGCCTTCCGACGAGCATCCCACTCAAGCCACTCGCGGCTCTCACGTTCCTTGCCGCGTGCTTCGCCGATAGCCTCGCCGAGTTTCCTGCCACGTGCCTCGCCGATAGCCTCGCGCTTCTGCTGCCGCTCCTCAATCCGTTCCTTAACCAAACCATACAAAATCATCGGAACCTCCACTCCTAGAAATAGAACCAGCACGGGAATCGCCGCCGCTGTCGGAATCGCCGTCGTGATGTCAACGACAATTGCCCGCACCGTCTCATAGCCAGTCCAGCCTTTGGACAGGTGATAACTAATCGCCATGCCACCATAAACCGAGATGAGGATGCAAAACATGAATAGCGCGATACCTACCCATGCCCGCCGGACACCTAAAAACTGCACCCAATCTCTATCTTTGTGCTGCTCCTCTTTTTTCATACACAGCTTCCTTCGCCTCGCGCATGGAGGCATAATTGCATTTTAACACAAATCGACAGAGATGTCAAGGACGGCGCGGTTAATAGCCGAACCACTCTTTAACGCGTTGCATCAGCGCGCCGACACCGCTCGGACGTTGCCGTGAAGATAACTCCAGTGCTTGGCGGCGGAGCGCGCTGCCGTAAAGCACTAATCCGATGCCGGTGGCATACATTGGATGATTCACCCTATCGGTGAGCCCCTTCAGTTCTTTCGGGTAACCTACCTGCACACGCACCGGGATGAGCTGTTCAGCGAGTTCGGTTAAGCCGTCCATCAGCGCGGTGCCGCCTGTCAGCACCAATCCGGCAGGGAGTTGCATATCAGGGTGTTGCATATCGCCGAGTTCGTCGGCGAGTGCATCGAAAATTTCTACCATCCGATATTCAATGATTTGCGCCAGATCGACTTTATCAATGAAGCGTGGGCGGTTCGTGCCGACTACTGTCGGAATCGGTTCGGCATCCTCCGGGCCGACGAGTGCTGTCCACGCGCAGCCGCGGTGGAGTTTCAATTCCTCTGCTTCGGGGAGCGTTACTTTTAAATACTGCGCGATATCGTTAGTGACGTGTTGCCCGCCTATCGGCAGGACAGCCGTGTGCTGGATGGCATCTTCTTTGTAAATGATGATTTCTGTCGTGCCATCGCCGATGTCGGCAAGCGCGATGCCTACCTCGCGTTCGTCTTGCGATAACACCGCTTCTGTTGATGCCAAAGGCGAGGCGACAAGCGTTTCCACGTGTGTTAATCCGGCTTTCTCGATGCTGTTTAGCAGATTCTGCATCGCTGTCACGCCGCTGGTGATGATGTAAGCATAAGCCTCAAGGCGCGCGCCCGACATGCCAACGGGCTCCTTGATGCGATTCTGCGTATCCACGACGAAATTCTGCTCGATGACGTGCAAAATATCACGTCCCGCAGGGATAGAGACTGCGCGCGCCGCTGTCATCGCGCGCTCCACATCTTCCTGCGAAATCTCTGGCACACTGGCGACAGCAACGACACCGTGCGAAGTCTGTCCGACGATGTGATCCCCCGAGATACCGACGCATGCAGATTCTATTGTTACACCGGACATCAGTTCCGCATCGGAGATGGCTTTGCGGATGGCCTCCGCCGTTTGCGCGATGTCCACGACGCTCCCTCTGCGCACGCCTTCCGAAGTTGCATGGCCAACGCCGATAATCTCCACGCCTTCCCGCTGTCCCTGCCACGTATTGCCGACGACGACAGAAATTTTGCTTGAGCCGATGTCTAGCCCGGCGATAATACTTTCCTTAGCCATTTACCTGTTTTCACTCCCCAAATAGATTGCATCCTCAAACCTTGCGTCTAAATACGTCCATGTTTCTTGCTCGGTAGGCATCCTCCTTGAGCCGTCCACCAATTCCCCACTGCCGGTGGAGAGCGGGGTGCTCTGTCTCCCTTTTGCCCAGCCCGATTCTTGTTTCAAGAAGAGTTCAGTGTAGTGGAGTCCTCTCGCTATCGCGTCTTCGGCAATCCATGCCTGCACGCCGCCGTGCTCGCCAAGCTGCAGTTGGATTCTCTGTGCGTCGCGCGCATCGATGCGCATCACCTGTCTCACGAACGGCGTGTCCCGGCGCAACACCTGTTCTAACACGGCGAGCCCTAGCACCACCGCAGGCGTTTGCACGGCTGTTCCGACTACCGGCAACGCATCCCCTTCGGCGAGGAGCGTCACCGCATCAACAGCGGACGACTCCGCCACAGCGGACGACTCAGGCACGATAGATTCTAACACATACCCCTCTCTATCTAACAGAAAAAATTGCGTCTCCACGCTATTATCGTGCGATGCGCTGAATTGGAGACGCGCGAACGGCGCGCGCTCGGTTACCTCTATCGTCAGCACCCGTTTCATCAAATGCTTTGATATCCGCGCGTCCTTGATATAACTCAGGTTCTCCTTGAGATACGTCGCCGCCCGTTCTTCGGATTCGGTGACGATATTGTCAAGATTCGCGCCTAAAACATCGTAAATCACACGCTCCGTGTAGTGAACGTTGCCAGAGACTTCTACTGTGACGTGTTCAACCCGAAAAAAGTTGAGAAGTGTTTTCCCGCCGAATGCTAACGTTACAGTCACAGCGATGAAAACGATGAGCCGCCGCCAGAGATACACCTTCGCATGCCGACGCGGCGCGCCTAGCTGCTGCGGTG
This sequence comes from Candidatus Poribacteria bacterium, assembly GCA_965242965.1. Taxonomy (GTDB): domain Bacteria; phylum Poribacteria; class WGA-4E; order WGA-4E; family WGA-3G; genus AGPOR5. The sequence goes on from OZ251518.1 coordinate 3,168,053, forward strand.
TTGATGATGGCGTGCTGCCGGGAACGCGGCGTGAATGTGTGGGAGTTTGTATCGTTTTCATCGCTTAAATCTCACTGCATCTGTTTGCGCGCTAAGAACTCATGTCCGACTTTATTAATGTCGCCCGCGCCCAACGTCATCACAATATCACCCGGACGCGTGATGTCCATGAGGCAATCCGTAACGTCCCCCATTTCGGGAACGTAAATGACGTGCCGATGGCCGTGCGCGCGAATCGCTTCCGCCAGTTTCTCACCGGTGACGTTCTGAATCTCCGCCTCGCCGGCACCGTAGATGGGGGTGACAATCAGCACATCTGCCTGATAGAAAGAGCGGCAGAATTCGTCCACTAAATCGCGCACCCGCTGATGGCGATGCGGTTGGAAGACACCGACGATGCGGCGTTTGTAACCCTCGCGCGCGCCGTTCAACGCCGCTTTCAACTTCGCCGGATTGTGCGCGTAATCGTCCACCACGATGATGTCATCTGCCTCACCAAGCACCTCGAACCGGCGATGCACCCCTTGGAACGATTCAAGACTCTCCCGAATCTGCTCAAACGGGATGTCCAATTCAAGCCCAACGGCGATAGCCGCCAGCGAATTCGCGATGTTATGACGGCCCGGCATTTTGAGATGCACTTCGCCTAAGGTTTCGTTTCGTAGCCCGGCGGTATCGTGCGAGGCGCGGACGCGATAACGAGAAGTCGGTCCTTCCACGCGAATGCCTTCTGCCACTAAGTCTGCCCGCGTCTCAAGCCCATAGGTAACATACCGCTTCTCCACGCGCGGGATAAACTTCTGAACGTTCTCGCTATCCAAGCAAAGCACCGATGTGCCGTAGAAAGGCACTTTGTTGATGAATTTGAGGAACGTCTCGCCAATCTCGTCAACGCTCTTGTAATAGTCGAGATGGTCTGCATCAACCGAGGTAACTACCGCAACCGTCGGATAAAACATCTCTATTGAACCGTATGCCTCGTCCGCCTCAACTATCATGACTTCGCCGTCGCCGCTGCGCGCATGACTGCCGTTGACGAGTTTCCCACCGACGACAACCGTCGGATCCAAGCCTCGCAGCACCGCTGCTGTCATCGCCGTTGTGGTGGTTTTGCCGTGCGTGCCGCTGACTGCGACGCTGTAGCGCATCCGCGTAATCTCGTTGAGCATCTCCGCACCCCGGACAATAGGGATTTTCTGTATCCTCGCGGCGATGAGTTCCGGGTTATCTGCAGGAATCGCGGGCGATTTGACGACGACATCTGCGCCGTTGAGGTTCGCCGCGGCGTGTCCGTAATGGACGGTCGCGCCCCGCGCGCGCAGTTGTTCTGTCGTCTCTGAATGCCGAAGATCGGAACCGGTGATGTGAAATCCCAAGTCAAGGAGGATTTCGGTGATGCCGCTTAACCCGGCACCGCCGATACCGATAACATGGATGTGTTGCGTTTTTCCGAACATATTTTTAACCCTTTTCCCTATAGATGGCATCTATGGAATTTGCGCAAGAATCGCCTTCGCAATGTCCTCGCTTGCGTGCGGTTTACCGATAGCGCGGCTCGCCGTTACCATCTGCTGATACACCTTCTCATCTGTCGTCAGCCGCGTCAGATGTTTCACCAATTCGTCAATCGTAAACGCGCCTTGTTCTAACACGATGGCTGCGCCTGCATCGGCGACGGTGTGCGCGTTTAATACCTGATTATTGCCGGTTTGCGCCGGTAAGGGGATGAAAATCGCCGGGATACCGCACGCTGTCACCTCCGAAACCGTCATCCCGCCGGCGCGACACACCATCACATCGGCGATACTGTAAACCTCTTCGACGGTATCAAAGAAGGGTTGCACGCGGTGGATGAGCCTTGTTTCTGCATAAGCCGCCTTGACTTCTTCGGCATCCGCTTCCCCGGTCTGATGCACGATTTGGATGTGCTCGCGCAATGGCGTTAACTGCGGAAGTGCCATCATGAGTGCTTCGTTGATGGCGTGCGCGCCTTGACTGCCGCCCATCACAAATACCGTTTTCCGGTCTGGACACAAATCGTATTTTTGATAGGTTGCCTCCGTTCGTTCATAAGCCGTAATTGCGGGACGAATCGGGTTGCCGGTTACTTTCACGCTCTCCTGCGGAAACTTGGCCGCCGCTGGTGCCAATGCGAGATAGGCTGCCTTCGTCCAGCGCGCTAAAATCGCGTTCGTCAAGCCGACAGAGGCGTTTTGTTCCTGCACCGCAATTGGCACCTGGCGTAGCACGCCGGCGAAAAGCACGGGGCCCGAAACATAGCCGCCCGTGCCAATCACGAAATCAGGGTTCAGTGTTTTGATATGCCGCAGCGATTGTAGCACCCCCCGAAACGCTTTCCACAGCACCGGTGCCCATTGCAAGGTGAGTCTGCGCGGAAACCCCGCCACGGTAATCGGCAGGAAAGGAAAACCGTGCTTCGGGACGAGCGTCGCCTCTAATCGGTTCTCGCCGCCGATGAAGGTAATGTCAATATCCGGTTCCAAGCGTTTCAGTGCTTGGGCGATACCGATGGCGGGATAGATATGTCCGCCGGTGCCGCCGCCTGACATGACGATGCGTTTGTTCTTCATGACTTTCTTCATGATTGCCTCACGTTTGCCGGCGGTTCGCGATGCACACGGGAGATATTGAGCAAAATCCCGACACTGACGAGACTCAGCACAATTGAGGAACCGCCGTAACTGATGAAGGGCAGCGTAATCCCTTTCGTCGGCAAAATACCGGTGACAACGCCGATGTTGATGAACGCCTGTAAGCCGATGAGTGTTGTCATGCCGATGGCGAGGAGGCCGCCAAACCTATCATCGGCGTGGCGCGCGATGTGCAACCCACGCCAGACAAACAGCATGAAAAGTAACGTGATAGCCGCCGTGCCGATAAACCCGAACTCCTCGCCTAGCACGGAGAAGATGAAATCGGTGTGCGGGTAAGGCAGTCTCACAATCTTCAGCGCGCTGTTATCAATACCCACACCGAGAAAGCCCCCAGAACTAAGCGCGTCAAGCGAATGCCCTAACTGATAGTTCGCTGCGTCCGGCGATTTCCACAGTGCGAAGTAATCGAGGAACCGCTGTAATCGATAAGGATCTTTGATAATCAGCACCGCGAGCATGGCGACACCTGCGCCGGCGAGCAGCAACGTATGCACAATGCGGATGCCGCCGACGAATAGCACAATGCACACCGTCGCCGCGAGCAGGAGAGCCGAACCGAAGTCGGGTTGCGCCGCGACAAGGGCAAACGCGCCGCCTAAAACCAGCATGTTCGGCACGATGCCGTTAAAAAAACTTTTCACTTTCTCCGGATGCCGACTTAGAAACGTGGCGACGTGGATGACGAGGGCAATCTTAGCGAATTCCACGGGTTGAAAGTTTATCGGTAACGGGCCGAGGCGTATCCATCGGTTAAACCTGCCGCCTTCCGCTCCCTGCACACTCGCGCTCAGCTGCGGCACGAACACTAACGCTAAACCGATAAACGCGAGGATGAGAATCTTCGTCGCATGCCGCGTGTAAAAGCGGTAGGGGATATGCGAGACGACATACATGCCGACTAACCCGATGACACAAGCGATAACGTGTATCTGTAGATACCGATAACTGTTCCCTTCATAGATGCGTGAGGAGAGGAGGTGACTTGCGCTATACACCATCAAAATCCCCGTCGCGAGGAGAAGACAGGTAAGCACACTGAGCCCTTTATCCAATTTCTCAGGAGGGTTCAGAACGGCAGCCGCTGGTTGTTCCGTTTTATTGAAGGTGAAAGACGTGAACCGGTTTGTCGACTGGTTCTTGTCCTGTTTAAGTAGGAATTTCATGAACAGCCTCTTTGAACGCGTCGCCGCGCGCTTTATAGTCGGTGAACATATCAAAACTGGCATTGGCAGGTGAGAGCAACACCACATCGCCCGGTGCAGCATTCGCGAAGCCTATCTGCACCGCTTCTGTCATCGATGCCGCGTGAAATATATCTGTCAACCCGCTCAAACTTTCTTCAAGGCGTTGCGTGTGCTTTCCGAGCAGAATTGCCCCTTTCACGCGCTGCCGAATCAGGGATGTCAGCGGCGTGTAGTCATTGCCTTTATCAACACCCCCGGCGATGAGCCATACATTTCGTGTCCGATGGCCCGGTTTCTCTCGCGCTCCGGCGGATGATGTGCAAGTCTTCCCGGTAGGCGAGCCCTCCTGGTCTCGATTCCCCCCGGTAGGCGAGCCCTCCTGGTCTCGATGCACAGTCCCGCGCGCTACGGTGGATGATGTGCAAGACTCTACCGATTCAAGGGCAGCTTTAACAGCCGCGACGTTCGTCGCCTTGGAGTCGTTGATAAATTGGACACCGTTGTGCGTCTTCACGAGTTCAAACGCATGCGCGAAGGCAGGATGCCCGCGGTCAAAATTTTTCAACGCCTCCCGAATCTGGCTATCTGTCACGCCAAAAATCTTCGCCACGGTGATAGCGGCGAGGGCATTTTGCACGTTATGCACACCCGGTATCGGGACAGAAGCCGCCCATTTTTCGGAAGGTTCGTCTGTCCAATACATTACCTGCGCCGAGGTGCAGGACGCGAAACGCGCACTGCAATCGTAACGATTTAAGACTAGCCAATCCACCCCAGTCTGGTTCGCGCATATCTTTTGTTTCGCCGCGTCATAAGCCGCCATGGAGCCGTGTCTATCAAGATGGTCTGGGCTAATATTCAGCACGACGCTGACATGCGGATGAAACGTCACGGTGCTCTCTAATTGAAAACTGCTCGCCTCCAAAACGACAATATCGCGGGGTGTTAGGTGCTGCACTTCTGCAGCAAGCGGCACACCGATATTCCCCGCGACACAGACATGCTTAAACGTGCCGCCGGCTTTAAGGAGCGCGGCTGTCAAAAGCGTCGTCGTCGATTTGCCTTTCGTTCCCGTAATCGCGACGATAGGCGCGGGACAGACGCGCGCCGATACCTCTAATTCTCCCCAAATTGGGATATTTTTTGCACGCGCCTCGCGCAGTATCGGGATATCCAACGGCACACCGGGGGAGACGACAATCAATTCGGCATCGGCGATGCACGCAGCTGGATGCCCACCGAGATAGAGCGTGCCGTTCGGTGCAAACTGACGATAGCGCGCGATTTCTGTCGCTAATGCCGTCGCGGTGCGCGTATCTGTCACCGCTACCCGCGCGCCGAGTGAAACGAGCAATTCCGCTACGGCGAGCCCGCTACGGTTCAACCCGAACACTGTGACACATTTTCCATGCCATTCGTTTTCGTCGGCAAAGTGCGCGTTCTTCTGCATAACTGTCCCAAATTTCCTCATCACATCGGAAATGTTGATGGCGTTCCAACGGGTTTCAATAATTACCTTACTTGAAGGTGTTTCATACATCACTGCCTTCCCGGTAGGCGAGACCTCCCGGTCTCGATGTTCCCGTAGCGCGGGGGCCTGTCCCCCGCGATTTCTCGATCACCGTAGGGCGAGGGCCCTCGCATGCCACACGCGCATCCGAGCGGGTTTCCCTCGCCATCGTCCGCGCAATCCAACCATTGCGGGGGACAGGCCCCCGCACTACGAAAAAAACGTCTCTTAGGTCTGTAAGACCTTAATGTCTATAGCCCGCGCGCCTGCGAAGAATCCTGAAAACAAGACGACACGTTTTTCTATAGACATGTAGGACCTAAAGGACCTAAAACGCCACTGCTTGACAATGGCGATCGCGGGGGACAGGCCCCCGCACTACGGGAAGATTGAGACTAGGGGTCTCTCCTACCGAACACATTGAAATATGAAACACCCTCACCTTACCTTCAACGTGCTCAACGCTATCAACACCAAAATTAGCCCGGCAATCCAGAAACGGATGACAACTTTTGACTCCTTCCACCCCGACAGCAGAAAGTGGTAATGAATAGGGGACATCTTAAACACCCGTTTCCCGAATGTTCGGAAGGACCAGACTTGGATGATAACCGACAGTGCTTCTGCTACAAAAATGGCACCGACAATCACCAACAAGAACTCCTGTTTTATCAGCAATGCAACGGTGCCGAGCGTCGCGCCGAGGGTGAGTGAACCGGTATCCCCCATGAATACCTGCGCGGGATGCGAGTTATACCACAGAAACCCTAAACCCGCGCCGACTAACGCCGCGCAAAAAATCGTCGCAACTTCACCACTCACAGGGAGATGAAAAATGTTCAGGTATTCCGCAATCTGTCCGTGGCTTGTCATGTATCCAAGCACGCCTAATGTGCCGGCGACAAACAGCGTGCAGCCGATTGCCAAGCCGTCCATGCCATCCGTTAGATTAACGGCGTTTGACGTGCCGACAATCACCAGTGTCGCGAAGGGAATAAACAGAATCCCTAACGTCGGACGCACGGCTTTGAAAAACGGCAGACTCAGCGCGGTGCGCGTCGTAACATCGTCACCTACCGTTGGGCCCCAGCCATAAAGATAGACTGCAATCGCCACTGCGCCGAGTGTCTGCAACCCAATCTTGTGCCATCCTCGGAGTCCTAATGATTGCTGTTTGACGAGTTTACTGTAATCATCAAGGAAACCGAGTCCGCCGAACCATAACGTCGTCAGAACCATCATGTAGAGGTAAGCCTGGTCCCACCGACTCCAGAGTAGCACCGCTACGAGGACAGAGACGATGATGAGGATGCCGCCCATTGTCGGCGTGCCTGCCTTTTCGTCCCATTCGGTAGATTTCGCCCGCGGTCCGTCCTCAAGGATATGTTCGCCGATGCGGAGTTGCTTCAGCCGACGAATCATGAACGGCCCCAACACGAGTGAGATGACGAGTGCTGTCGCTGTCGCGTAAATGGCCCGAAAACTGATATAGCGAAAAATGTTGAACGGCGAAAACGCTTCTACCAGATTTTCGTAAAACAGATGGTAAAACATTTTTCCTACGAGGTGCCTCCCAACTTGTCGCCCTTCTTCAACTTCGCGAAACTGGCACCGGCTTGGCTGAGCAGGTTCGTGTTGTAGGAATAGGTGCGGCTGTTTTTCTCCGCATGCACAGCAAACGCCAGTTCAATGAGTTGCGAGACAAGCTGCGGAAATTCAACGCCATCGTGCTCCCACAAATAGAAACTGAACGAACCGGGGATGGTATTGATTTCGTTGACATAGACGTTCTCATCGGCATCCATGAGGCAATCGATGCGTGCGACACCTGCGCAATCTAACACCTGAAACGTCCGCGTGGCGAGTTCTTGAATATGTAACGTCAATTCTTCCGAGATGGGTGCAGGAATTTTCCGTTCCGCGCCGGCCATCGCCGAGGGCGCGTGCTGTCCTTCCGCCGATGAGGTTTCATGGATGTATTTATCGTCAAACGTGAGGAACGCCGCGTCTGTCATCGGCTGCTCACAGACAGAAGCGGTTACCTCCCGCGCGCCCATGCCCATCACGGCGCAGTTGATTTCACAAGGCGTTTGCACTGCTTGTTCTACCAAAATGCGACGGCAGTATTGCGAGGCGACTTCCACTGCAATGGACAACTCCTCGCCATTTTTCACGTGACTCACGCCGATGCTGGAACCGCTCATCGCAGGTTTCACGAAAACGGGGTAACCGAGCGTCGCCTCTACCTCTTCTAACATGCCGGGCTGGTGCTGCGTCCACCACAGATACGGGACAATGGGAATCTGATTCTCGTTGAGAATCGCCTTCATCATAATCTTATCCATACCGACAGCGGAACCGATGACTCCCGAACCGACATACGGCACGTTCATGAGTTCCAACACGCCTTGGAGTGTGCCGTCTTCGCCGTGGGTGCCGTGTATCGCCGGAAAGACGACATCCACCGGCAATACCGTTTTCTGCGGTGAGCGAAACCAACTGGTGCGTTTCGGTTCGATGACAAACGCGCCCCTGCCGCTGAATTCAACGGTGACAATGTCAAAATCGGCGGCTGTCGGCAAGTTTCCAGCCGTGAACGCGTCCAATTCGCGAAGTTTCTCACCGGTTAACCACACGCCGTCCTTCGTCACGTAAATCGGGATGACGTTATGGTGCTCCGCTAAAGCCACGCAGACTTGGTGTGCGGTGACGATGGAGACTTCGTGTTCCGGCGAACGTCCGCCAAAGATGAGGGCAACATTTTTCTTATCGGTTCTCAAAGCGTTTTCTCCTGTCCTGCAGAGCGATTTTGTTTTTCCCCCGCCGGCGCGGTATCTTCCCGTAGGCGATCCCTCGGGGCTCGATGCAGTCCCGCCTATTGCATCGGGACAAGGATGTCCCTCCTACCGATGCATCGGGACAGGGATGTCCCTCCTACCGGTGTATCGGGACAGGGATGTCCCTCCTACCGGTGTATCGTGCCCAGATGTCTTCCCCGTAGGCGAGACCTCCTGGTCTCGATTGTCCCTCTTACTGTCAAGGCGACACAGCAGACTCATCGTAGTTATCCGGAAGATCATTCTCAAAAAGCACGACATCCCCTGGTTTCAAAAGTTTCCCCAAATAGTCCTTAACTTCAGCGAGGTTAGCGGCGATACGCACCTGTTCCTTTGGATAATTTGCGGTTTTCAATCCATCGAGAATCGGCGCGGTTCGATTCGGTCCGACGAGAATAACCCTGTCGCAGACTTGCGCGGCACGTTCCCCGAAGCGTCGGTTCTCTTCATATTCCTGTTCGCCGAGTTCTACCATGCCGGGTGTCACCAGCACCTTCTTTCCGCCGTTTGGTGCGCGTCCGAAGTCGTCAAGGACTTCAAGAGCGGCTTTCGCGCCGACAGGATTAGCGTTGAAACTATCGTCAATAATCGTGACACCGCCCGCGCCCGCGCTGAGTTGCAAGCGATGCGGTACCGGTTCCACCTTCGCAACGGCATCGCGAATTTCTTCGAGTTCCATGCCGCATGCCAATGCAACGCTCGTCGCCGCGAGGATGTTAGAAACGTTATGCCTGCCGAGCAGTTGCGTTCGTATCTCTATCTCACCGGTAGCCTGTAGCGCGTTGGAATGAACAGTAAATTCCAACCCCGCATCCGTATGCCGAATGTTTGACGCAGTTAAATCGCTGTCGGCATCCACGGCGTATCGGATAACCTGTTTGTCATCGGTTTTATCGGCGAGCCCCGCGACGATGTCGTTATCGCAATTGAAGACAGCGAGTCCGTCGGCGGGGAGCGATTCAATCAACTCATATTTCGTCTTGGCGATAGTCTCGATGCTCTTAAACCGTTCCAAATGTTGCGGCCCGACAGCGGTGAGGATACCGATTTCCGGCGATGCGAGTTCACACAATTCGCGGATATCGCCGCGCCGATACGCGCCCATCTCAACGATAAAGACTTCGTGCGCCGCCGTTAAGTCGCCACGGATGACTTTGGTGACACCCATCGGCGTGTTGTAACTGTCGGGAGTCATCAGGGTGTTGAATTTTTGCGAGAGAATCTGATGTAAAATGTATTTAGTGCTAGTTTTGCCATAGCTGCCCGTAATCCCGATGACTTTAGGCATGAGCGTTTTTATCCGCTTTTTCGCCGAGCGGAGATACGCGCCGTTGATAGCGCGTTCTAATGGATAGATGAGCAGATTCGCCACGGTGAGCGTGATGACGGTTACCTCGCTGAAAAGGAATATGGCGACGCTCCAAGTAGTCGACGTAGTCGGCGCGCTTTGCAGTGCTAGCCCGACAGCGAGCCCGACGAGGAGAAAAACGGCGAGCCCGAACACCCGTTTGGCACGCGCAGTATAGACGAGCGGTTTCTTCGCTTCAACTTTCTTGCGCCAAATGAGCGTGGCGACTTGAAACGCGCTCCACGCAATGCACAGCACGGGAAACAGCCACGCGGCGGGATAGAGAATCGTGAGTAGCAAGAAAGCGGCGACGATTAACACCTCTTTTATCTCAAAGCAGTGGCTGAGATGCTGGCATATCCATCGCACATATCGCGTGGTTTTATAGCCATCAAGTTGCAGGATATGGAGTCCCCGTGTCGTCCGGAGAATTGCGCGCGCGAGACAGACAGCTAAGGTAACGTAGAAGAGATAAACAGTCATTGCGTTCCACCATAGGCGCGGTTTGCAACCGCGCTTCCTTCACACGGCGAGCTCAGGCGAGCCCGCGCTACAGGCTGAATTTTCAGAAAACTGGCGACGATGCTGCGGAACTGCGGGAACTTGTCAAGGTAAGAGAAGTGTCCCGCCTGTTCAAGAACGACAAGCCCGGCATCCGGTATCTCCTTCTCCATTATCTTCCCGTAGGCGACAGGCGTATCTTTGTCATCTGCACCCCAGATGAGCAATGCCGGTGCGGCAATGCGAGAGAGAAGCGGCCGAAGATCTTCGTTGACAACCTTGATGAGCGTTCCACGCATCGCACCGGCATTCTGATAATCGCTAGAACCGACGCGTTGAGACAGCGCATTGGCGAGTCGCGTGCCATAAGTGCCACAGCGACGCAGCAGTTTACCCACTTTCGCGAGGCTCACGCGGAAATGGTATTTTGCAGTTCGGCGCGGTTTAATGCCAGCACTATCGACAAGAATGAGCTTCGCGACTTTTTCCGGGTGTTCCGCGCCGAGAATAATAGAAATTCTCCCGCCAAACGAGTGCCCGATGAGGTGCGCTTTTCGGATACCGAGTGCCTCAAAAAACGCCGTGACGCACCGCGCGTAATCAGCGGTGCCCCACGCAGTCGGGGGTGCTTCGCTCGCGCCGAATCCCGGAAGATCCAACGCGTAGACCAGGTGTGACTGTGAGAGCCACTCGAAGACAGGCTTGAAACTATCGGCTTCACCGCCCCATCCGTGCAGGAGGACGACAACATCGCCTTCTCCCGCGGCTTGATATGCAACGTTAAGATTGTTAATTTTTACAAACATGCGCTATCGCCTCAGCCGCCACTTTCCTATCGTCAAACGGGAATCGTTGTCCGTGAATTTCTTGATAATCCTCGTGTCCTTTGCCGGCGATGACGACGACATCGCCCGGTTTCGCCGTTGCAATGGCATGCAGGATTGCCTCACGTCTCTGCAAAATAGACACATAGTGGGTATCATGTGGTAAATTTGACACAATCTGCGCGATAATTTCGGCGGGTTCTTCCGTGCGCGGATTATCGGAAGTGATGACGCTGTAATCCGCGAGTTCCGCTGAAATCTGTCCCATTTTTGGACGTTTGCCAGCATCCCTGTCACCGCCGCAACCGAAAACAGAAATGAGCGAGCGGTGGGTAATGTCCCGCGCCGCACGCAACACATTTTCCAATCCATCGGGGGTATGCGCGTAATCGACAATAACGGCGAACTCTTGTCCCTTATCCACCAGTTCAAACCTCCCCGGCACAACGGTAGCGGAAAGTCCTTCCTGAATTGCCGTGAGTGGACAGCCGTAGCGAACCGCCACGCCTATCGCGGCGAGTGCGTTGTAGAGGTTATATTCGCCGAGCAACTGCAACTGCGCAGGCATCTCGCCGTGCGGCGTAACCGCCGTGAACGCCACGCGGCTCAGCGACAATTCAACATCCTTGCAACGTAAATCCGCGTCGTTCTGAAGCGCGTAAGTCCAGACTCGGCGTTTCCCGACAACCTCCGTAATCTGTGCTGAGGCAGGCGCATCGCCGTTCAGTATCGCAACTCCATCCTCGGAAAGTTGCGCAAAGAGCATTAATTTCGCCGCGAGATACGCGCCCATGGAGCCGTGGTAGTCAAGATGGTCTTGCGTAAAATTCGTAAACACAGCGGTATCAAATGTGAGTCCCGCCAACCGATGCTGCGCGAGCCCCTGCGAGGAAGTTTCCATCACAACATATTCCACACCCGCCTCCACAAACTGCTTGAAAAGCGCGTGCAACTCAAACGCATCAGGCGTTGTCAGCGCAGTCGGCACAAACACGTCACCGTAATGGTGTCCCACCGTGCCGAGGAGAGCCGCCTTTTTCCCGCTCGCCGTGAGGACGGCGTGGATGAGATGCGTCGTAGAAGTCTTCCCATTCGTCCCAGTAATCCCGATGAGTTTCAAACGTTCCGCCGGGTTACCGTGCCAATTCGCCGATAACAGCGAGAGCGCGTGCCGGCCGTTCGGCACTTGCAGATATGTGATACCCTCGGCTAATTCTACGTCATCGGCAGGTTTCTCGCCGATAACAACGTTCGCGCCGCTCGCAACCGCCGCGGGAATGAACCCGTGTCCGTCAACGGCTAGTCCCTCATAACAGACGAAAGCGTTCCCCGGTGCGACGTTCCGGCTGTCACTGACGATACCGGTTATCTCACGCGCGCGCGAGTTGAGTGAAGCAAGAATCTCTAGTCCGTGAAGCAGGGTGCTGAGTTGCATGCTGGCATCTCCGATTATTCTGTGATAATAGGCGCGGATGCCTTGTGTGCAGGCGGCGTTCCAAAAAATTCTGTCTGTTTGAAGTATTGCATCGTCTGCGTGGCAACTGCCTTGAAAAGCGGGCCGGCAATCTGGCCGCTGAAACGCGCCCCTGTCGGTTCATCAAGCATGACAATGATGGAGACTTGCGGGTTGTCGGCGGGAAGGAAGCCCATGAAAGACATCGTCTCCTTGCCGCTTGCGTAACCTACGCCTTTCTCCGCTTTTTGCGCCGTGCCGGTTTTGCCAGCGACGCGATAGCCTTCCACTTGCGCGCGTCTGCCACTGCCGCTTTCCACCACACCGACGAGGAGTTCTGTCATCTGTCTCGCAACTTCTGGTTTCAGCACACGGCGCACCGGAATTGGGTATACCTGCTTGATAACCTTCCCGGTGTTATCCCGAATTTCACGGGTGATATAGGGACGCAGCAGCTCGCCGCCGTTCGCGATAACGTTCAGCGCGCTCACCATCTGCAGCGGTGTAACGAGGATGCCTTGTCCAAACGGCACAGCGGCGAGGGCGTTCGGATTCCAATTTTTCACGGTGTAAAGACTGCCGCTGTGTTCATACGGAAGATCGATGCCGGTTTTCCTACCAAATCCATATTTTTCGATGTAGGTGCTGAATTGCTGATGTCCGAGTGCCTTCACAATCTTAATCATGCCGATGTTGCTAGATTTGTGGAGGACTTCCTCCAGCGTCAGCCAGCCTTTCGGCGAGACATCTTTGACAACCCTCGCGCGGTTTACACGGAACCTGCCGTGTTCGCAAAAAATCTGTGTTTCTCGCGTCATGATGCCTTCGTTCAGTGCGGCGGAAGAGGCGACAATTTTGAAAACCGAGCCGGGTTCATACGCGTGCCATACGCCGAGGTTCCGTTTCGCCGCCTCGCTGGCATCGCCGTAAGCGTTCAAATCATACGTCGGATAACTGGCGAGTGCGAGTATCTCCGCGGTTTGCGATGCCAAGACGATGACGGTGCCCCGCGGCGCGTTCCACTGCTCGCACGCCTTCTCAAGTTCATTCTCGGCGACGTATTGAACGTATTCGTCAATCGTCAGCACGATGCTGTGCCCGTAATCGGCTGCGGCGTTTCCGAGCAGGCGACGCACCGGTTCGTTCGCATCGGTGCCTTGTGCGATGCGCGCGCGGCGTTCGCGATGCGCCGCTCGCGTGAGATACGTGTTATATTGGTATTCAATCCCCTCGCCGCTATTTTCGGTGTTGACATTCCCGATAACCTGCGCGGCAAGCGAGCCCTTTGGATAGGAACGGCTCTGCTCAACGGTGTATTTTAACCCGCGATATTTTTTCTGGAGCGCGCGAATCTCATCGAGTGCTTCATAATCGACACCCCTTTTCAGGGAGACAAACCGCCTGTTTTTGCGGGCGAGTTTCGCTTGCAGTTCGGATTCAGAAGCGTCCAAGATAGGCGCGAGTGCCTGCGCTACCTCCGCCGGTTTCGCTCGCATGTATCTCGGGTCGGCGGCGATATGGAGGCGGTGCCGACTCAAGCCGAGGATGGTGCCGTGCCTGTCCAAAATTTTTCCGCGTTTAACATTCGTTGCGCGGCGGGAGAGCTTTGTGTAGTCATCGGCATCCCCACCGGCGGTGCCGTCAACAACCTGCAACACATACAATTTACCGAGCAGCACAGCGAAACCTAACTGTAGCACGATAAGCACGAAAACCAGGCGGCGAATAGATAAATGGGTGTTATTTTTCGGGCTATTTCGCATGATGTTTTTCCTTGAGGACTCGCGCCGCTTCCGTCGGTTCTACCATGCCGAGTTCGTCTGCGATGCGTCGGATACGTGCGATGGAGGTTAACGTCGCCTCTTCCAATTCCAGTTGATGGATTTCATCTTGGATGAGGGTTTTCTGCGTTTCGTAGACAGGCTTCCGTTGCAGTGCCACTTTCTTTGCGTAAGATGAGAACCAGACGCTGCCGGCAAAGATGCAGAAACAGAGCCCCAGCACGACATAGACGAACGGAAACTGCCTTTTCGGCTTAGGTTCCTCTGCCCCCGTGCTGCGCGTTGAAAAGTGGTGTGAATTCTGCATGCCGTGTCTTCCTCCTTTAAAGTGTAAACGTTGAAATCGCGTTTAAGATACAGGGTTTTTCATTATTTTGCGCGCGGCGCGTAATTTGGCACTACGCGCGCGTGGATTGCGCCGCACCTCATCCGCCGAGGGTTGCACCGGCTTTTTCGTTAAAATCTGCAGCGAGGGACGATGCTCACAAATACAGACAGGCGTTTTCGGCTGACAGATACACGCGCGCGCTTCTCTCTGAAAGCACTGCTTGACAATCCTATCCTCAAGCGAATGGAACGTTATTACACAGAGGCGGCCGCCCGGTTTCAGCAGCGATATCGCCGCATCCAATCCGGTGGCGAGGTTCTCCAATTCGGCGTTGACGTAAATGCGCAACGCCTGAAACACGCGCGTCGCTGGGTGGATACGGACGGCTCGCTGTGATGGAACTGCCGTTGCCACAATCTCCGCAAGCTGCGCCGTTGTGGTTATCTTCCGTTGCTGCCTTGCCTGCACGATGCGATGCGCGATGCGCCGCGCGAACCGTTCCTCGCCATACCGCCTAAAAATGTCCGTGAGTTCTTCAGCGGTGCTTTCGTTAACGACTTGCATCGCCGTGAGTGACTGACGCACGTCCATCCGCATATCCAACGGTGCCGGGTGGCGAAAACTAAACCCTCTCTCCGGCGTATCCAATTGAAATGAGGACACGCCTAAATCGAGCAGTATCCCATCTACGGCATCAACGGCGTGATGCGCGAGCAACGCCGCCAGTTGGGCGAAGTTACCGTGGATTAAGCAGTGCCGTTCAGGAAAGGCGTTGAGTTTCGCTTGCGCAATGACGAGTGCCGCCGCGTCTGCATCAATGCCGAGGACGCGCCCGTTCGGCGCGGCGTTCTCTAATATCGCGAGGCTATGTCCCCCCAATCCCACCGTGGCATCGACATAAACGCCGTCGGATTTCGGTTTGAGGAATTCAAGCACCTCGTCGCGTAAAACTGGGATGTGCTGCGTCTCCATAGTGAATTGATAGCAAGAATCGTGCCAATTTACGTGAGGGTGTTTCATATCTCGATGGCTTCCCGGTAGGCGAGACCTCCCGGTCTGGATTGCTGCTGCCTTGTCCTAATGTGGTGCGTATCGGGACAAGGATGTCCCTCCTACCGGAGAAACGGAATTGTTCGGGGGCGGGTCACGAAAATTTACGCGCTATCTATCTGATTGCGATAAATGGCTTGCACCAGTTCCATCGTTTTGATTGCATCGGCGAAACAGGTGAGCGGCTGCCTATCCTGCCGAATGCAATCGACAAAGTGGCGGCTTTCGCCGTAAAAACCGTATGCTTTGTGCATCGCGGCAGAACCGGCGGCTTCCTCCGGTGTTATTTCAGTGATGCCTTCGCGGGTGTGAAGCGTTGCGCGGCCTCCTGCATCGGGATTAATATAGGCGGAAATCCCGCGCGCGTGCATCTCAAAAGTGTGGATGCGGCCGCCGACTGCCCAATTGGTGCAGAGATACCCGGATGCGCCGCTCGTGAACTTGACAATCGCGTTGAAACTGTTCTCGCGTTCCGAATCGAAGCGATTAATGTCGCTCGCGACAGCTTTCACCTCACCGCCGCCGAGCCAGCGGAGCGCGTCCACTGCATGGATGGCATCGCACGTCAGCACGTCGATGATGCCATCGTAGTAAAGCGCGCTGGGACTGTTTTTGTGGAAGGTGGCCATGCACTGAATAACCTGTCCGTGCGCCTCCACTTTCGCCTTCACTTGTTGCAGAAGCGGGATAAAACGGCGGTTGAACCCTACCATCGTTTTGCAGCCGTGCTTTTCGGCAGCGCGCGCCATCTCCTGCGTTTGATGGAGCGTTACGCCGGGCGGTTTCTCAATAAAAACATGGTGTCCTTGCGAGAGGCTATGGATAACGAGCGGAAACAGGTGTTGCGGCGGCATTAAAATATAGACAGCGTCCGGGCTCGTTTTCTCTAGCATCTCCCGATAGTCGGTGAAGGTTTGCGGTATCTCAAAGCGTTCCGCGGTGGCGTGCAGTTTTGATGGCACCACATCGCACAAACCGACGAGGTTCACATCGTCACATTCGGCGAGGGACGGGTAGTGGACGCTATTCGCCATCCCTCCCGCGCCGATTAAAGCGATATTGACAGATTTCATGATTTTTCTCCAAACATCATTTTTTCTTGCATTTTATGTGATAATGTGTTACAATGCAAATATAGATGATAAAATGGCGGTGTCACTTCTGAAAAAGCGGAGTGGCATATTGCCACGACAGGAGGTATTCTTATTTTATGCCACAACAATACGACAACACTGTGAAATATATCATATTTGAACACGCCGACGAGTTCGCACGGTTCGTCCTCGGCGAGGTTGATGTCAAGGTGCTTGAAAACCTGGAATCGGAACAGGCAACGCTCAAAGCGCATCGGACAGACTGCACCATGCGGGTGCAGTTCCCCGATGAAATTGCCATTTTCCACACCGAGGTGCAGACTCACACCAGTGGCAAACCCATTGGCATGAGACTCGCCGGCTACAACGGCTTTCTCACCCACGCCCATGAAATGAACGTCTATTGCAACGTTCTCTATCTGCATCCGCGGGCGGGACTCAATGACACTGGGCTCTACGAATATGGGCGCGGCACGGACTATGAATTCAAACTCCGCTACAAGGTGATTCGCCTGGCGGATTTTGAAGGCGAAGCTGTCTTAGAGATGCAGGCACCGGGGCTGTTGCCGTTCACACCGTTGATGAAACCGCCGGCGCGAATGCAACCAGACCGGTGGTTGGAGAAATGTTTTGATGCGATAGCGACATCTCGGACGGACGAGACGACGCAGCATCTGTTATTTGAGGCGGCGGGTGTTTTAGGCGGGTTGGCTCATGACCCGCACCGTATCCGTCATTTCTTACCGGAGGGTATCATGTTAGAATCGGCTTTCGTCCAACTTTACATGAAAGAGGCGCGCGACGAGGGAAGAATTGATGCCACGACTGACGCTATCTTGGCGTTGCTTGGCACGCAATTCCACCCCGAGGCAGTGCAGACGCTGCAACCGAAACTCGCCGAAATCAAAGATTTGCAACGTCTCCAGCAGTTGCATCTCGCCGCGGCGCGCTCGGAGAGCCTGGAAGCGTTCATGCAGCACCTCGGCAAATAGCCGAAACCGAACCCGAGGCATCCGTCATTTCTTACCGGAGGGTATCATGTTAGAATCGGCTTTTGTCCAACTTTACATGGATGAGGCACGCGACGAGGGAAGGGCCGAGGGAAGAATTGAAGCGAGAATCGACGGCATTTTGGCGTTGCTCGGCACGCAATTCCACCCCGATGCAGTGGAGGCTCTGAGACCAAAACTGGAAGAGATTGACGATGCGCAACGTCTCCAGCAGCTGGTCCTCGCCGCGGCGCGTTCGGAGAGCCTCGAAGCGTTCATGCAACACCTCGGCAAATAGGCGCGGACGCAATAACACTATCGGTGGCCGGCCAACGTGCATGCTCTTGGCCACCACCGGTGGTTTATTCGTAGCCGCCCGATACATCAAGGATTCACCGAACGTATGAACTTCAATGCCATCACATTAGAACTTTACAAAAACATGCTCACCTCTGTCGCGGAAGAGATGGGCGTGACGCTACAGTGCGCCGCATTCTCACCGAACATCAAAGAACGGCTCGATTTCTCCTGCGCCGTTTTTGACGGCACCGGACAGATGGTAGCGCAAGCCGCACACATCCCCGCGCACCTCGGCTCCATGCCGCTTTCTGTGAGTGCCGCAATCGAACACACTCACCTGGCACCGGGCGACATGATTGCACTAAATGACCCTTATCGGGGCGGCACGCACCTCCCGGACATTACCCTTGTCTCGCCGATTTTTGTGGGAGAAAACGGAACGGACAACGCTAAAAATCTGTCCTTACCGGTTAAACCTACATTTTTCGTGGCGAATAGGGCGCACCACGCCGATGTCGGCGGAATGACACCGGGCTCCATGCCACTTGCAACGAGCGTCATCCAAGAAGGCATCCGCATCCCACCCATCAAACTCATCCGAGGCGGGGAATTAGACACCGATTTGTGGGAACTCATTCTTGCTAATGTGCGCACACCGACAGAACGGCGTGGCGACTTGGAGGCACAACTCGCCGCAAATCGCATCGGCGAACGCCGGTTGCAGGAAATGGCGGACAAATACGGTGTCGCGGAAATGGAGGCATCCATGCAGGAACTATGCGCCTATTCCAGCCGGATGGTGCGCGCCTGCCTGCGAGAAATCCCGGACGGCCGCTACACGAACGTCGATTTTTTAGATAACGATGGCATTACCGATGCCCCCGTTGAAATCCACGTCGCCATTGAGATTAAAGACGATGAGGCAGTCATTGATTTTAGTGGCACGGCGGGACAGGTGCGCGGCTCCGTCAATGCGATTTACGCCATCACCCTCTCCGCAGTCTTCTATACGTTCCGATGCATCGCGGGCGTGGAGGTGGATGTGCCTTCTAACGCCGGGTGCATGGAGCCCCTCCGAGTCATCGCGCCGGTGGGTAGCGTCGTGAACGCAAAATTCCCCGCCGCTGTCGCCGGTGGGAACGTTGAAACTTCGCAGCGTATCGTTGATGTGCTACTCGGCGCGCTGGCACAAGCGTGCCCCGAACGCATTCCTGCGGCGAGTTGCGGCTCCATGAACAATCTAACGGTAGGCGGTTACGATGCTGTGCGCGGGCGCGATTTTACTTACTACGAGACCATCGCAGGCGGCATGGGCGCGCGCCCTGATAGAGACGGCATCGATGCCATTCACACGCACATGACGAATACGATGAACACTCCGATAGAGGCGATTGAGACGACATATCCGATGCAAGTTGAACAGTACTCTATCCGACGTGGGACAGGCGGTGCAGGGAAGTTTCGGGGTGGCGATGGCGTGGTGCGCTCGCTGCGGCTTCTGACAGACGCAGAAGTGACTATCCTCTCAGAACGCCGCACCTTCGGGCCTTACGGTTTGCAAGGTGGTAAGGCGGGAAAGCCGGGGCGTAACGCTGTCCACAGCGGAAGCGCGGAGCGTCTGTTAGCCGGTAAGGTGAGCATCTCGGCGCGCGAAGGCGACATCGTCCAGATTGAAACGCCCGGCGGCGGTGGATATGGCGAAAAAAAGACTTGAGTTGAGAGTAAGCCGGATTCTGTATACGATGCTCATTCATCTCGGATGAATGTTACCATTCACCTCTAGCGGTTACCTGAGGACGAGGCGGGCACACCCTTGCATGTCCTCATTTTACCTTGCTCCAGATGGGGTTTACCGAGCTCCATAAGTCACCTTATGGACTGGTGCGCTTTTACCGCACCGTTTCACCTGTACACCGTTCAAGTTCACCCGGTATGCGCGGTTTAAAACCACGCATACCCGATAGTGAACGATGTAGTCTACTTTCTGTTGCACTTTCCATAGCGTCGCCGCTCCTGGCGATTAACCAGCATCCTGCCCTGCGGAGTCCGGACTTTCCTCATCCCATGATATACCGTGGGGCGATGCAGTATGTGCGATGACAAACCGCACATACCAGCCCACGGATTTGGGACGCGAGCATCTACTCAACTCAAGTCTTTCAATAGGATACCATAAAGTGTGGATTCAGCGCAACCCGTGTTACGAACATCCACTCGTTGCACCGCAATTGGTGCAGCGGTAGCAGACACCGCTGCGCAGCATCAGCGCGCCGCATTCCTGACACGGCGGTGAATCGGCGTGTCGCAACGCTACCTCCTTCTCGCGTGCTACCCATGATTCCGTGTCGCCGTTGCTGCCGTGCCCGAACGGATGCAGTTGTTCCGGCGGCACCATCTGTTCATCGTAATCCGCTTCATCGTCAACTTCCTGCGCGTCTTCGGGAAGGAATTCTTGGCCGAGCCACCGGTAGACATAATCCATGATGGATTTCGCCATCGGGAGTTCGGGATTGTTCGTGAATCCAGACGGTTCAAACCGAACGTGGCTGAACTTATTGACAAGCGATTCCAGCGGCACGCCGTATTGCAACGCCACCGAAGTCAAAATCGCCACTGCGTCCATCAGCCCGGAGATAACCGAGCCTTCCTTGTTCATGCGGAGGAAAACTTCGCCCGGTTGTCCATCATCGTAGAGGCCGACGTGGATGTAACCTTCGTGTCCACCGATGCTGAACTTGTGCGCGATAGCATTTCGCTTGTCCGGCAGCCGCTTCCGAATTGGACGTTCAGCCGGGACATTGACAATCTCACTTTCCAGTGCCTCCGCTGTGTCACTCTCGGCGGCATCCTGCTGGCTGCGGGTAGAGAGCGGTTGACTGCCCTTGCTGCCATCGCGATAGACGGCGAGGCATTTCACGCCACGCTTCCACGCCTCAACATACAACATCTTAATGTCATCCACGGTTGCATCGTGCGGGATGTTCACCGTCTTGGAAATCGCACCGGAGATGAACGGCTGCACCGCCGCCATCAGCAGAAGCGGTGCCATCTGAGCGATATACCGAGTGCCGTGCTTGCCGGATTGAACGGCGCAGTCGAAAACCGGATAGTGTGTCTGCGACAGATGCGGCGCGCCCTCAACGGTGCCCGTGCCACAGATTATCTCTTCCGCCGCCGCAATTTCACTCGCATTGTAGCCGATGGCAGTGAGAATGTTAAAGTTCGGTTCGGATGCTTCCTCCGCGCTAATTTCAAGTCGCTCTAGGCACTCTTCGCCGAGGAAACCGGGCGCGAATGCGAGGTTCAGATCGAACGAACTTGGCAGCATTTCTTCTACACGGGCAATGTCATCGTTGGTGAAACCCCTGCGCCGCAGCGATTCCGGGTTGATGTAAGGCGTGCCTTCAAGCGTGCCTGTCCCGACGAGATGCGTGATAATCGCCTCGCACTGCTGGAGCGAATAGCCCAATTTTTCCAACGCCTTGCGGACACTCTGATTAACAATTTTCATGTAGCCGCCGCCCGCCAGTTTCTTAAACTTAACGAGGGCGAATTCGGGTTCAATCCCTGTCGTATCGCAGTCCATCAGAAGCGCGATAGTGCCAGTCGGCGCGATAACGCTGATTTGGGAGTTTCGATACCCCCATTTTTTGCCTAACGCTAAGCACCTATCCCAGTCTGTCTGCGCCGCTTCCAGAAGTTCCGATGGACAGACAGTTGCATCGATTTGATACGCTGCCTCGCGGTGCATGCCGATAACGTCTAACATCGATGCCTCGTTTTCGGCGTAGCCGTTGAAGGCCCCGATGCTCTTAGCGATTTCCGCGCTCGTGGCGTAGCCGCGGCCGCTCAGAATAGCGGTGATAGCACCGGCGTAGGCGCGCGCTTCGGCACTGTCATAAGGGATGCCCAAGCGCATTAAGAACGCGCCGAGATTCGCATATCCGAGCCCGAGTGGCCGATATTCGTGTGAACGCTGCGCGATTTTCTCCGTAGGATAGGAAGAGAGTTCAACGATGATTTCCATCGCCGTCGCAAAGACCCGGACGGTTGCCCGGAACCCCTCAACGTCAAACGTATCATCTTCTTCAACCAAGAATTTGACGAGGTTGATACTGGCGAGGTTGCAAGCGGAATCGTCAAGGAACAGATATTCACTGCACGGGTTGCTGGCGTTAATCCGTCCTGTCTCCTTGCAAGTGTGCCATTTCTGAATGGTATCGTCAAACTGCACGCCCGGGTCGGCGCATCCCCATGCGGCGTGCGCGATTTTGTCCATGAGCTGCCGTGCGTCATATTCGGCGGCGACTTCACCGCTCGTGCGATACGTCGTCTTCCACGAATCGCCTTGGAGATACGCATTCATGAAGACATCCGGGATTCGGACAGAGTTGTTGCTGTTCTGCCCGCTGATGGTGCCGTATGCCTCGCCGTTGAAATCTGCAGGGTACCCGGCGGCGATGAGTGCCTTCGCCTTCTGTTCCTCCCGCAATTTCCACTCAATATAGTCAACAATCTCTGGATGCTCCATGTCAAGGAGCACCATTTTCGCGGCTCGTCTTGTGGTGCCACCGGACTTGATGCTCCCTGCCCACCGGTCGAACCCTTCCAAGAAGGATAGCACGCCGGAGCTCTCGCCGCCGCTGGAGAGATGCTCGCCTTTTGCGCGCACCTTGCTGAAATTCGAGCCGGTCCCGCTGCCGTATTTGAAAAGCCGCACCTCCGCTTTTTGGAGCTCCAGCATGGAATCCAAGGAGTCATCAACGCTTTGGATAAAGCAAGCCGAATTTTGCGGATATTGATATGCGTTTGGAGAAATCTCCACTTGCTGTGTGGCGGTGTCCCAATAGTAGTTCCCGCCGCTGCCCTGAATGCCGTATTCGTGCCACAAGCCGCAGTTGAACCAAACCGGCGAGTTAAACGCGCCGCTCTGCGTGACTAAGATGTGCGTGAGCTCCATCTCAAACGTCTCGGCATCATCGGGTGTGGCGAAATAGCCGCCAAAGTCTTCACCGGCGCGCCTAAGCGTCCGCGCTACGCGCGTCACGAGTTGGCGGACGCTCTTTTCTGCGCCAGTCTCTGGCACCCCCGCCTTGCGAAAGTATTTAGACGCGGCGATATCCGTTGCGAGTTGGCTCCACGGTTTCGGCACTTCCACCTGCTCCATCTGAAAGATAGCGTCGCCTTTTTCGTTGTAGATGGCAGAATTGCGATGTTCCCATTCAACCTCCTCGTAGGGATGAACGCCGGGTGTAGTGAAGTGACGTGTGAAGGTGAGTCCTCCCCCGTCGCCCTCCTGATGTTTCATAATGCTCCCCTTTTATCAATTGTTGGTAACTAATTATCTGCAAAACAGAATAGAAAGTCGTCTCGGATTAATAGGATACCAAAAAACGAAAATTATTGCAATGCGAATTTTGCAAAAATGCGTTTTTTCTTGACATCGCAATGCGAATGCTGCTATGATAAACGGCATGCGACAATTAACTCTCAATCCCAATAGCAAGCCTGTCCGTGAATACTACGCCACGCTGCGGCAATACGAAATGCACGGTATCAGCCACGAAGGCGCAGTTAGCACCCCGTTGCAGACGCTCCTCAATACCTGCGCCAAACAAGTGGATGCCACCTTCGTCTCGCAATATGTCATGCAACCTGCCGTAGACGCGGCGGTTGCAAACCGCACACGCATTGTCCTTGACGGCGCACTCCTCGACGCGTACGGACTCCCCTTCGCTTTCGTTGAGGCAAAAGACGTTGACGATAACTTGGACGCGGAAATCCAACGAAAGTTTGCCGTCGGTTACCCGGATACTAACCTCCTCTTCTGGACACCCCAGCGCGCCGTCCTCTACCAAAACGGACAGAAAGTGCTTGATGAAGACATCACCGAACCCCACAGGCTAAAGGTGGTGCTTGAACGCCTCTGCTCTAATCCCATTGCCGCCGTGGAGAAGTGGCACGCCGCCGTCGCCGAGTTCAAGGAGATAGTTCCAGCACTCGGGCGCGAATTGGCAACCATTCTTCAGCACGCACACGAAAATAACCCGCGCTTCAGCACGGCCTTCACCGGGTTCTACGAACTCTGCAAGAACGCCATCAACCCGAATCTCTCCCAGGCTGCTGTGGAGGAGATGCTCATCCAACACCTGCTGACTATCCGGACGTTTCGCACCGTTTTCGCCAATCAGGATTTCACGCGCAGGAATATCATCGCCCGCGAGATTGAGAACGTCATTGACGCGCTCACCTCACAGGCATTTAGCCGAGACGCATTCCTTGCAAGTTTAGATGGGTTTTATGAGGCAATTGAGGACGCAGCGCGCCACTGTAAAGCCTTCTCCGAGAAACAGCACTTCCTCAACACCGTCTACGAGCAGTTCTTCCAAGGGTTCTCCGTTGAAGTCGCCGATACCCACGGCATTGTCTACACACCGCAGCCGATTGTTGACTTCATGGTGAACAGCGTTGAACATCTCCTCCAAACCGAGTTCAATCGCTCGCTTTCGGATAGCGGGGTGCACATCATCGATGCGTTCGTCGGCACGGGGAACTTCATCGTGCGGCTGATGCAGGACATCAAGGGGAGCGCGTTGGAACAAAAATATCGCGAGGAGTTGCATTGCAACGAACTCATGCTTTTGCCATATTATATCGCGTGCTTAAACATTGAGCACGAGTATTTCCAACGGACAGGCGAGTATCTGCCGTTTGAAGGCATTTGCCTAGTTGATACGTTTGAACTGCTGGAAGAACAGCAGAAACGTCTCTTCACGCGAGAAAACACCGCGCGTGTTGAACGCCAGCGCGCGGCAGATATGTTTGTGGTTATCGGCAATCCCCCTTATAACGCGAAGCAAATGAACGATAGCGATAACAACCGAAATCGGAAGTACCCAGCGATGGATAGACGCGTCAGGGAAACTTACTCGCAGGCATCAGTTGCAACGAATAAGAACGCTTTAGCAGACCCTTATGTGAAATCCTATCGGTGGGGAACCGAGAAGATTGGCGAAGAGGGAATCATCGTCTTCGTGAGCAACAACAGCTTCCTTGAGGGTATCGCGTTTGATGGCATGCGGAAACATCTCGCTGAAGAGTTTGACACCCTCTTGTTTCTTGACTTGGGTGGGAACATCCGCAAGGGCCATCCGGGCGATTCCAACGTGTTTGGCATTCGCGTTGGCGTGAGCATCAATCTGCTCGTGAAAACAAAAACCGGTCGGACTGGGCCCGCCCGCATTTTGTATAACGACGAAACTGCGGACTGGAGTCGCGACCGGACGTTTGATTTCCTGAACCAGCGGGTGCATGCAGGACAAGTGACGTGGCGAGAACTCACCCCGAACGCGCGCCATACGTGGTTAACGGATGGGCTTCGCGACGATTTTGGAACCTTCCTCCCTATCGGTAGCAGGGCGGCAAGGCAGGGAAAAACATCCCATGTCATCTTTGGGACTTATGGCACAGGCGTTACCACGAGTCGAGATGCATGGGTTTACAATTTCGACCCGGGTGCACTCATGATAAACGTCCGGAAGACAATAGATGCCTACAACTTGCAGGTGTTTAAGTGGGAACGGCGAACGGCACAAGATGCAAACGTTGACGACTTTGTGCCTTATGACGAAACCCAAATCAAGTGGAGTCGCGAATTAAAAACGCATCTGAAGCGAGGCAGAATCGCCGAGTTCGCTGAAAGCAAGGTGCGGACTTCACTCTACCGTCCATTTACGAAAATGCCGCTGTTCTTTGACAGAGTCCTCAATGATGTCGTGTCCAGGCTGCCATCCGTTTTCCCGACACCTGAGACAGAGACAGAAAACCGAGTCATCTGTTTTCCAAGCCTGGGTGCGCGTGCTGACTTTTGGTGCCTCGTCACAGATGTTATCCCGAACAATTGCCTCATTACAACCGATCCGAATCAGTGCTTTCCGTTCTATATCTACGACGAAGATGGCACCAATCGTCGCGAAAACATTACCGATTGGGCACTCGCGCAGTTCCGAGAGCATTACGGCGATGAAACCATCACGAAGTGGGACATCTTCCACTACATTTATGCCGTGTTGCATCATCCCGACTATCGCGAGACGTATCAGGTGAACCTCAAACGCGATTTACCCCACATTCCGTTCGCGCCGGATTTCTGGGGTTTCGTTACGAAAGGGAAACAACTCGCATCGCTCCACATTGACTACGAAGCAGCACCGATATACGAAGGGTTGCAGTGGCTTGAAACGCAGGAGATACCGGTAAATTGGCGCGTAGATAAGATGAAATTCTCCAAAGATAAGACGCGGCTGATTTACAACGAGTTCCTGACGCTGGCTGAGATTCCGCAAGCGGTGTTTGCGTATCGGCTTGGGAATCGTTCGGCGTTGGAATGGGTGGTAGAGCAGTATCGCATTAAGACACACAAACGTAGCGAGATAGTGAACGATGCGAACCGTGCAGCTGCACCACGATATATTGTCGAATTGGTAGGGCGCGTCATCACGGTGAGCTTAGAGACGGTGCGGCTGGTTGAAAGTTTGCCCGAACTCAACAGCACATAGCGCGGGGTTTCCCCAACGCCGAAGCATGGCGAGGCACAGAACCCTCGCCCTATGAAGAAAGGGAACCGGTTTCGGAAATAACCCGAGGGTATTCCATGAAAAACGCGCGGGGCGATTTAACACAAGGCAATCTCCTAAAACACCTCTTACGGCTCGCAGTGCCGTTAACGCTGAGCAATATCCTGCAAGATGCCTTTAACATCGTGGATATGATTTTCGTCGGGAGATTAGGCCCCGAAGCTATCGCCGCAGTTGGCGTGAGCGGCAATTTGCTGCGGCTTGTGGGCGTTCTCTCACTCGGCATCTCCACAGGAAGTGGCGTGATGGTAGCGCAGTATCTTGGTGCAAAGAACCAGGCTCAGGCAGAACATGTCGCCATGCAGGCGATTTTGCTCTCTCTCTTTTTTTCTATCGGCATCGCGCTCATCGGCTATCCGCTAGCGGAGCAAGGATTACTTACCGTTCGTATGACAGACCCGGGTGTGTTACGTCTCGGCACAACCTATATGCATATCATCCTCGCCGGCATCAGCGCGATGTTCCTGTCAATGACACTCGGTTCTATTTTCCGTGCTGGTGGTGATGCCGTTACGCCGATGGTAGTGCTGATTTTCTCGACGGTGATTAACATCGCGCTGGATCCGTTGCTGATTTTCGGGATATGGGGATTTCCGAGGTTAGGCGTGGCTGGTTCGGCATATTCGACGCTTATCGGGAGAGGCATCGGCGCGACTGTCTTGCTCTACTTGTGCTGGAGCGGCCGCGCGCCGCTCTCGTTGCGTAACGTCGAATTCCGCGCCGATTTAGTGGAAATGCTTGACATTTTACGGCTCGGCATTTATAGTTCTATGCAAGGGTTCTGGCGGCACCTCTCGCGGCTCGGTTTCCTGTGGGTAATCGGGCCGTTTGGGAAGCACGTCGTCGCGGCATATACGATTTGCATGCGGCTTCGGATTCTAGTGATGAACCCCGGTTTCGGTATTTCGCACGCCGTCTCGCCGATGGTAGGACAGAATCTCGGCGCGAATCAACTAGAGCGCGCCGAGAAATCGACGCGGGTTGCCACCCTAGTCGGCGCGACAGTGATGACGCTGATCGGCGCGCTTTTCCTCTTTTTCCCGGAGATGTTCATCAGGATTTTCGCGCCCGATGAACCGGATGTTGTTGAGATAGGCGCGGTTTACCTGCAATTTTTAGCCCCGACGTTCGGCTTTATCGCTCTTTCGTTGGTGCTAGGGCGCGCCTTAAACGGTGCCGGTGACACATTCTCACCGATGGTGATTACGCTGGCGGCGCAAATCGGTGTCGGTTTAGGGCTCGTCATCGTGTTATCGCACTTCATCGGTTTGAAAGGGGTTTGGCTCGGCATCGCGCTCTCGAACGTCGTGCAGGGCCTCGCAATGTGGCTCTGGTATCGCACCGGCAGGTGGAAGAGGAAAAGTGTTATCAAAAAAAGTAGGAGGAACTAAACGTGACTTACAAAGGCTACGAGAACCCGCAGCTGGTGATTACCGCTGAGGCGTTGAAAGACGAACTGGACAAGGACATGTTCTGTGTCGTTGATACGCGGCCGACGTATGAATATATCCGTGGGCATATACCCGGGGCGTTGCACTTGGATCTTTTTGGGTTGAGTTTGACAGATACCCGCATGGAGACGTTTGATACCTTTATGGGGATGATGGCGTATCTGTTCCAACAGCGTGGACTTGACCCGGGTAAGCCCATCGTCTGGTATGAGGACATTTCTGGGACGCGTGCCTCGCGCGGTTTTTGGTTCTGTGAATACATGGGGCATCCTGAGCCGCGGCTGCTGGATGGCGGGTTTAAAGCATGGCTCGCTGCGGAGGGCCCTGTCAGCACGTCCGGGGCGGCGCCGCCTGATGTGCCGCTGTTTCCCATCCAAGCGAAGCACGATACGCACATGAACGTTGACTTGATTCGGCTGCTGTTGCACCGGGACGATTTCGTGCCGTTGGATACGCGCACGCCGGATGAGCACTACGGCAGAGTTGCTCGTGCAGCGCGCGCTGGCTCCATCCCCGGCTCCATCCACATCGAGTGGATTGACAACCTCGACGAGAATGGTGCCTTCAAACCAGCGGATGAACTTCGCGCGATGTATGCGGATGTCGGCATCACCCCAGACAAGCAGGTAATGTGTTACTGACAGGGTGGGTACCGCTCTTCCCAGTCCTATTTGGCGTTGCGGCTTTTGGGCTATCCGAGAGTAAGCAACTACATCGGTTCGTGGAAAGAGTGGGGAGACCGGCTGGATTTGCCGGTCGAAGTGCCGCAGGCGTAATGAACTACTGGGGGCGCGCTTGGCAAGCGCGCCCCCCAGTACCTGCGTGGTGACAAACCGCGCTAGCAAAAAAACTTGACAGTTCCCCGGACATCATGATAAAATATTGACATTAGGTAAAACACCGTTAAGGTTCGCGAGTTACCTAAAAAAAGGAGCATTTTCGTGCAAGAAGAACGTAAGTCGCTATTCAGCGTCAGAGACGTAGAAACCGCTATCGTTCATTTCGGAATAATGGAGTTGATTTATCCGTTCCTTATCATCGGATACGTTCTCATCAAAGGCGGGTATACGCCGCTGGAGACGTTATTTCTCATTTTGAGAAATTTTCCGCTGTGTATGCAAATAGGGATAGGGCTTATCATCTTCAAGGAGGCAGTAGATATCATGCTATTCAGACGTTGGAGTGAAGCCAAAGCCGACTTTGCCGTCCAACTTGAACAGGCAAAAACCGAGGGCATCGCCGAGGGCATCGCCAAGGGCAAAGTCGAAGGCATCGCCGAGGGCAAAACCGAAGGAAGAGCCGAAGGCAAAGCTGAGGGCAAAGCTGAGGGCATCGCCGAGGGCGTTGCAGAACGGGACCGGCAGTGGGCTGCGTGGAATAACCGCCGCATCGAGGCGGAAGCCAAGGGCGAACCCTTTCACGAACCACCGCCGCATCCGTAACAACCCCGGTGCGAGGGGAGAAGAACGGGGGCACTGCCCCCGTTTCTCGGATAAATCCTGCATCTTCAAGGAGGCAGTAGATATCATGCTATTCAGACGTTGGAGTGAAGCCAAAGCCGACTTTGCCGTCCAGCTTGAACAGGCAAAAACTGAGGGCATCGCCGAGGGCAAAGCCGAAGGAAGAGCCGAGGGTAAAGCCGAAGGCATCGCCGAGGGCAAAGCTGAGGGCAAAGCCGAAGGTAAAGCCGAAGGCGTTGCAGAACGTGACCGGCAGTGGGCTGCGTGGAATAACCGCCGCATCGAGGCGGAAGCCAAAGGCGAATCATTTCACGAACCACCGCCGCATCCGTAACAACCTCAGTGCGGCGCGAGATGAGAAGAACGGGGGCACTGCCCCCGTTCTCTCGCGCCGCTGTCACTCTCGCTAAAAAAACTGCGCCATCACCGTCTCACCAACTGTTAACGTTGTGCCCGTGGGAATCGTAATCAAGCCGTTCGCTAGCACCAACGAATGGAGGATGCCGGAACCCTGCGGGCCCGTCGTCCTCGCAGTCCATCTGCCATCTTCCTCGGAGAGGATGGCGCGCATGTAATTCACACGTCCGTCTCTGTTGACGACATTTTCGGCGAGCGTCGCCTTGAAGGTGGGACGCAGCAACGCCGAATGTCCCGCCATTTTCAGCAGTGCGGGCCGCACGAAAAGTTCAAACACGACTAACGAGGAGACCGGATTGCCAGGCAACCCAAAAATCGGTTTGCCATCGGCGATGCCGTATGCCTGCGGTTTGCCCGGTTTCATCGCGACGCGCCAGAAGTGCATCTCGCCCAATTTCTCCAAGACAGTCTTCACCACATCATATTCGCCTACCGAAACGCCGCCGCTGGTGATGAGCGCGTCCGCTTGCGAGAGTGCGGCACGGAAAATCTGTTCTGTTTCTGTCACGTCATCGGGCGCGATGCCCATGTCTATTGGGATGCCGCCCGCCTCTTTCACCTGCGCATAGATGCCATAGCGGTTGCTATCTCGGATCTTTCCGGGTGCAAGCGGTTCACCGAGCGGCGTGAGTTCATCGCCGGTTGAGACAATCGCGACGGTGGGTTTTCGATGCACCGTCACTTCGGCGCAATTAAGGGAAGCAAGCATTGAGATTTCGGGGGGACGGAGATGCTTGCCCAGCTCCATCACCAGCGCACCGTTCTTCACACTCTCCCCGGCGAAACGGACGTTTTCGTTTTCGTCTACGCCTTCAAAGATATTGACAACGGCAGAATCAGTAGCGGCGTTCTTGTCCATCGCTGTTACTTCTTGCATGACGACAGCATCCGCGCCCCGGGGCATCATCGCTCCTGTCATGATGCGCGCCGCTTGCCCGCTGCCGACAGGTTTCGTCGGCGCGGCACCGGCGGCGAGCGTCTCAACAATAGAGAGGACAGCCGGTTCTGCTTCGGACGCGTCTTTCACATCAGCGGAGCGGACAGCAAACCCGTCCATCGCCGAATTGTCAAACGGCGGGATATCTTCGCTAGCATGGAGGGCTTCAGCGAGGACATAGCCGTGGCAGTTAAAGATGTCGCGTTTTTCTGTCGGTAAAACAGGAATAGTGGCGAGCATCCGCTGGCGGGCTTCTTGAACAGTAAGCATCTTCATTTTACCGCCCTACCTCCCATGCCAAATGTTGGAGTTCCGGTCCGATGAGTTTTTCCCATGCCAACTGCACGGCGGCGGTGGAACCGGGTGTGGAAATAACCACGGTGCCGCGATAGACACCGGCTGTCGCGCGAGAAAGCATGGCAGCGGCACCCACCTGCTCATAACTGAACATTCGGAAAAGTTCGCCGAAGCCGGGAAGCGTCTTCTCTAACTTGCGGTTGAGGATGTCAAACGTCGTATCGCGCGGGGCGATGCCGGTGCCACCGTTGAATAAGATGACGCGCGCATCGCTGGCCGCCATCTCATCTAACACCGCCGCCACCTGTGCCGGTTCATCTTTGATAATCTGGTATGCAACCACGCTGTTTCCTTCCGCCGCTAATTGTTCGCGGAGAAAGGCCGCGTTTTTGTCCGTTTCCGGCGTGCGCGTATCGCTGACGGTGACGATTGCGACAGCAACGGGGCCCTGTTCGGTTGCCATTTCTCGATGTTGTTGCGTGCTAGTGGAACGTGTTGTCATATTTTTCTCCTGAATTTGAGGGGGTAAGCGCGCTTTTATTGATTGGGATACCCACGTTTAAGATGTTTGGGCATCTGATAAAAACGTCCCCCTGTCTTCCCTGCGAGTGTTGTCTGAAAATCGTTGGGCAGCGGGTGCCCGATGACATACGCACGGATGCCGAGGGACTGACAGACTTCAATTGCGCGTTCCGGGGGATAACTGCCTGTCGTCGGTTCATCGGTTAAGATGAGCAGGAAGCGGCTGGCGTAAGGACTGAATTTCACCTTCGGCACGCCTTCGACAATGGCATCAATGAGATGTTCGTCGCCGCCGAACGGTGCTTCCATGAGACTCTCCAGCATCGCTTCGTTGAGGGGCATCGGTGTGATAACCGCGCCGTTAATCACCTTAATCGCATCCTTCGCTTCCGCGAATCGGATGAGCCCAATGCGATACGTTATCGGCAGAATATCCAATCTCCCCATGAGCGTGCTGAGTCCGAGCATAATCGCCTGCGATTTGCCGCCCATGCTCCGACTGTAATCCAGCACGATGACGATGTCAACGGTAGGCTCAAACCCGCTGTTTGCCCTTTTGTTTGCAGCGGCTCCCGGTGCCGCACCGGCGTAAATATTGAGTCGATTTTTGTCGGTGCGGATGGTATACATGCGATGATGGCGTGCATCGTTGATGAGCCATCTACTGCCGCGCCGCTGCGGCATCGCCGTGAGATTGGCGGAGATGTTGAAACTTTCCGGGTAAATACCGGCGTAGACGTTCAATGTATTTCCCTCTTTGCGGACGGTATAGACGCGCCGATTCACGTCATCGTTAATCATCCAGAGTTTGCCTTCGTCTTTCGCCCAGATAATCGCGTTTTCAGAGAGCCGGGTATCCTTTCCCACCGAAACGCCTTGCCTGCCGAATTCGCGCAGCAACTTTTTCATCGGAATATCACCATCTTCTAGGAAGACTTCAAACTGCGCCTCCATGCTAAACAGCAAACTGCCGCCGTTCCGCCGAATGTCCGTGGCGATGTCGCGAAAAACCTTGAGGAACCCTGCATTGGCGACGCGTGTCGTTGGAAGCGAGGTAGCCTTCCCAATATCGCCGGGGATGCGCTGCCAGAGCCCACCTGTCTCTTCCGCTAACTGCTGCTGAAAAGGTTCAGGGTGTCCGAGGACATTGACGTGAATCTCCTCCCGTTGATACCTGTCCAGCACCTTCGCGCGCACCATCGCATAAGCATTCTCTTGTTTCACGCGCGTCGATGCCGGTTCATCCGTGACGAGGACGAGATACTTATCGGCATCGGCGTGGAAATCGATGTAGCCGAGAGTCTCAATGAGCGCGTCTAGCGCGTGTTCATCGCCGCTCATCGTTGTCTTCTGCATGCGGCGGCGAAGCATCCCGACATCGGGCAAAAGGGAACGAATCTCAAGTTGTTGTCCCGCGCGCCGGACGCTAAATTCCGCCATGCCGAGGTGATATTCCAGATTGACATAGTCGAACGCATCGCTCATGCTGTAAAGGTTCGCGGCAACCTCTTGGATGTTATCGCGCATGCTCGCGCTGGTATCCAAAACAAAGACGACGTTAATCTTATCGCGGACGCGCGTGCCGATGATATGGTTCGCGATGTTTTTGAGGGCTTCGGCGAACGGATTGGTGCTGTCCGTTGCGCCATCGCCGCCGCTGCCCTCTTCGCCTGCGCCATCACCGACGGTGCCGATTTCCGAAGTGCCAGTGGATTCCAACCGATGAAACCCGCTGCCGCCTTCACCTTTGACGCGTTGCCGAAAACTATCCACGCCTGCCCCTGCTGTCGTTTGATAAGGGCTCGCCACAGATTCAGGGAGGGTTTCTCTGCCATCGAACCTTTGCGCATCTGTCGTGACTTCAGGCAGAACCGTTGCTGTCTCATCTACCGTTTGCGTTGCGTTGTGTAGCAGTGCTTCTTCGGATTGCCGCAGCGTTTCATCAATGAGACTGGCAGACGCAGTCAGTTTGAGATGGCGCGGTTGTGCCTCGCTTGCGGATTCGGTGCGCGCCATTATCCGTTTGCGCAAAGGCTGTTTGAGCGTGCGCCGCGGGCGTTGGAACTCCTTCGCCTCGAAAAGCTCCACCGCGATTGCGTCTTCCACCCGCGTTTGCCAATGGGTATAAAGCAAGAAGGAGCCGATAATGGCAAGGCAGAGATGGACAATCCCTGAAATGAGGAGCGCGCGCACGGAACGCTGTCTGATGATAGAACGGTTCATGAAGGCTTTCTCCCGAAAAAAGTGTGCAGGAAATGGATACAAAAAGTATATCATAAACGGCAGCCCTGTTGCAAGCAGAAAATGACGATTCAGTAGGAGAGCCCTCCCGGTCTTGATATCGTCCGCGCACTCCAACGCTCGCGGGGGACAGGCCCCCGCGCTACGGAAAAAAAACGGTACTTCACCGTAGGGCGAGGGCCTGTCCCTCGCCATCGTCCGCGCGCCCCTTCTGTAGGTCAGGATCGCCTGATCCTGACCCGTTTGTGATCAGGCGATCACAAACTACAGATGGGGAAACACACATCGTGACGATGGAGATCGCGGGGGACAGGCCCCCGCGCTACGATGAAAAAACGGTTCTTGAGCCCTCGCGGGGGAAACCCGCTCGGATGCGCGTATGGCATCCGAGGGTCCCCGCGCTACGGGAACATCAAGCCCCGGAGGTCTCTCCTACCGAACGCATCGAAATATGAAACCCTTCAATTAATTTCTTGACAAATTTTGTTTTGCATGCGATACTAATAAAATGCCAACGAAAAACGCCAAAAAATAGATAGGATAGACGCAGAACGCACCCCCCAGGCATGGTTAACATGGTTTCAAACCGCGCATACCGATGGAGGATTCTGGCATTTGCATCCGTCCTGATAAATACGATGCGTTTTTTTCTTGCATTTAACGTTGAAAAATGCTATACTATATAAAAGTGCGTTTTTTGACGCGCGATTACGTGATTTGCACGCAGTACTGCTATCACATCTATCGTTAACTTTTTTTGTTAGGCGAGAGTTTTTGGGAAGCGCGCTTCTTGCTCAAACCGCTCTCAGCCTGCATTCAACCGAATGAATAAGGAGATTTCATAGCTATGAACAAGTTAGCAATCGTTCTGATGATTGCCTGTGTCGCCCTCATCACGCCGATGGCGTTCGCGCAGAATTGGCAGCCCGCAGGCGATACGTGGATTGAAAAATGGTGGGGACTCGATCTGGTGACGAACACCGGTGGCTTCAACGACTCCGCCGCGGTGGATTATTTATCGGAAGGGACCGGCGGCGCGATTTCCAACGCCTCCGTTTCAACGCGCGACGGTGCCGGCGAAACGGCGAACGTCATTGTCAATCTTCCAGATAACGGCGGCGCGCTCGCCTGGTCGATCGTGACGCTGAATACCGAAGACCAGCTGAATATGTCCACCAGCCACGGGCTCGTCGATGGTGGAGACATCACGTGGCATGGGCTCATCGTCGTCATCTCACCCGATGAGCGGACAACGGTGATGCATCCGGCGCATGACGACTACGCGCAGATCTGGCTTAACGGCGCACAGGTTTACGATAACTCCGCTTGGACAGGCGGCGCACGCGAGGTAACAACTCCCACTGAGATTAGCCTCCAGAAGGGTGAGAACTTCTTGCACTTCAAATGCGGCGAATCGGGTGGCGCGGATTACGTCAACCTCCGTTTTGAAGCGACGGACGCAGACCTCAAGATAGCACCGACGCAAGATAACCTCTTCTTGGATGTCCTCACGCCGGTTGAACCGCAAGGCAAACTGGCGACACGGTGGGCAGATATCAAGCGGCGGTAAAGCGCGAAGCCCGTATCCGAATGTGGATGCGGGCTTTTTTATTTTTTGTCGCGGTTCCAAATCGCGTATTGGCTCGTAGGGCGGGGGCCTGTCCCCCGCCGTGTCAGCAGTGCCAAATCGCATATTAGGCCCGTAGGGCGGGGGCCTGTCCCCCGCCGTGCAACGATCGCGAGGGACAGGCCCTCGCGCTACGGTAAGCGGAACGGTTACGATCGCGAGGGACAGGCCCTCGCGCTACGGTATTGAAGGGGGCGTGTGATCGCGAGGGACAGGCCCTCGCCCTACGGATAAACGGATGCATCAGGATCGCGAGGGACAGGCCCTCGCGCTACGGTAAGTGGAACGGTTTCGGAAATAACCCGATTTCATCAAACGGTGCCGAACGGGTTTATCAATTCTCCGATTCTGAAATCGTCACGATTTGATTGACTTCTATTCTCACCAATTCCTGCCGAATGCCACTCGGCCAGGTAATAGCGATACTCTCAACTCGCTCATGCGCGCCCACCCCAAACAGCAACCGCACCTGACTGCCCGATGCATAACTTGAACCACTCTTCGTTTCAGCGACTTGCGTCATATCGCCTGCTATTATTGTCACCTTCGCGCCGATGCCATCGCGATTACTTCGCGTCCCAACCAACTGAATGCCGAGCCAATTGTGCCGATTGCCGCCCTCATTGCGGAGCAAAACGGCACGTTGATTAGAATTCATGACGACAATGTCCATATCGCCATCGTTATCGTAGTCTGCGCATGCCGCTGCGCGCCCGACGAATGTCTCCGAAAAATAGGCACCGGCAGTTTCCGATACCTCTTGATAGGTGCCATCGCCGTTGTTCCGGAAGACCTGGTCGCGTTGCGCATACGTCTCGTGGTCCTGCAGGATTTCGATGACATCTTGCGGATGCCCATTCGCACAAAAAATATCGAGGTATCCATCGTTATCGTAATCCAAAAAGAGGGGACTGAACCCGACAAAGGGCAGCGTCGGCTGTTGCAAACCGCTTTCCACGGTAGCGTCAGAAAAGAGGATGCCCTCTTCATTCTTATAGAGCGTCGCCTTCTCCGAATTCGCTATGAGGAGATCGAGCCAGCCATCGCCGTTATAGTCGCCGCAGTCAACCCCCATTGAACCTTCCGCGACCCCGTTTTCATCATATCCGCCGCCGATGAAGAGGCTTTCATCGGTGAACGTGCCATCGCCGTTATTGCGGTAAAGGAAATTGCGATTGGTATCGTTGGAGACATAAATATCGGGAAAGCCGTCGTTATCATAATCACAGGCGATGGCGGCCATGCCGCGTCCTTCTTCAGGATTCGTTACGCCTGCTGTCGCTGCAACGTTAGTGAACGTGCCGTCGCCGTTGTTTCGGTAAAGCACATCCGCCGTGCCTCTGTAGCGTCGCGGGTGCCCATAACCGACGATGCCTTT
This sequence comes from Candidatus Poribacteria bacterium, assembly GCA_965242965.1. Taxonomy (GTDB): domain Bacteria; phylum Poribacteria; class WGA-4E; order WGA-4E; family WGA-3G; genus AGPOR5. The sequence continues at coordinate 3,204,893 of OZ251518.1, forward strand.
GTAAGTTTCAACCGGCATTGACAAATCATAGACGAGGTAGTTGACGACGAAAATGTCCAGATGTCCGTCCAGATTGAAATCGAGATAAACCGCCGCGATGCCCCAACTGTGGTTATCAATACCGGCGGCTTCGGTGATGTCGGTGAACGTGCCATCGCCGTTGTTTCTGTAGAGCGTATCTTGTCCGAAGTTTGCGACGTAAAGATCAGCGTCGCCATCGTTATCGATATCCGCGGCGGCGGCGGCCATGCCGTATCCCGTGTCGCCAGTGCCAGAGATTTCAGTGACATCGGTAAAGCGTCCATTTCCATCGTTGCGATAAAGGGCATTAGCGGCTTTGCTTTGTAAACGCGCGGGCTGTTTATCGTTTGGAATGGGGCCGCTGTTGACAAAATAGAGTTCAGCGTCGCCATCGTTATCGTAATCAAAAAAGACGGTGCCGGAACCCATCGTTTCGATGATGTGCTTGTGTTCGGTTTTGCCGTTATTATGTTTGAAGTGGATGCCTGCTTCTTGGGTAACATCGGCGAAGATGGGGTGTTGTGCGGCGGCGCGCTTGCAAAACGCGCTTATTGATGTGAGTAGAATGAAAATAATTATCTGCAGGAAAAGCTGCAGTTTACGGTGCTTTCGCATATTGTTGGGAACGTCCTCCGATTTGTTTTCGTGTGTCAGGATTTTTATATGTGTTTGGATGTGACGAGATATTCTACACTGAAGACAAAATATGTCAAGAAAAATGAAAGTAGGAAAATGAGGGTGTTTCATAACTCGTTGCCTCGGGCCCACCTCTGTAGTTTGTGATCGCCTGATCACAAACAGGTCAAGATCAGGCGATCTTGCCCTACAGGGGGGATGCGGTCTGCCAGCAAAACGCATGGCGAGGGAAACCCGCTCGCATGCGCGTGTGGCATGCGAGGGCCCAAGCCCTACGGTGAGGGGTGGCGTTTTTTTCACCGTAGCGCGGGGGCCTGTCCCCCGCGAGCGTTGGATTGCGCGTGCGCGAGGGATGGCGAGGGGAACCCGCTCGCATGCGCGTGTGGCATGCGAGGGCCCTCGCCCTACGGTGAGGGGGCGTTTTTTTCATCTTATTCCGCAGTCTTCGCCAGCCGAAACCCAACAAACGAAGTCTTCAGGCGCGGATAGAGATAAAACCGAAACGTTGTGCTACACCGCGGCAGCGCGTCTATCCACGAACCGCCTCGAATAACACGCCAACTGCCGACATCCGGTCCCGGCGGATTCCGTTGCAAGCTGCGCCAATAGTAGACATCGCTATACCAATCCGCTGTCCACTCCCAAACGTTACCCGCCATATCCAGCGCGCCGTAATAACTCTTCCCTTTCGGAAAACTGCCGACTGGGGCAAGTCGGTTTTCATAGCCGTCATCGGTGGCACTTGTATTAGCGTAAGCCTCCATCGCATTCCCCCAGGGCCAGGTTCTATCGGTATAGCCGCGCGCCGCCTTCTCCCATTCCGCTTCTGTCGGCAGCCGCATCCCTTTCCATGCCGCATACGCCTTTGCATCGTGCCATGAGACACCGACGACAGGATAATTCGGAAACTGCTTGGCGCGGGCGGGCCACTCACCGATATGCGGCAGATGCGCGAAGTTCTCCGGCGTATGTCGGCGAGAAGCATCGGATACCCAAAATGCGTAATACTCGGCATTCGTCACCTCATATTTGCCGATGTAGTAGGCATCGAGATAGACTTTATGCATCGGTTTTTCGTCAGCGGCGCGTCTCTCGCTGCCCATCGTGAAGGTGCCGGCGGGAATTAAAATAAGGTTTTCCGCGTCGGAGCGCGTTATGTCAGCGGCGGCATCGCGGGGGACAGGCCCCCGCGCTACGGTATCTTTAGGTTGTAAGGGCGTTATGTCAGCGGCGGCATCGCGGGGGACAGGCCCCCGCGCTACGGTGGTTCCGGTGTTGCGATGGATAGGCCCGCGCGCTATCGGGAAGAAAAAAACTATAACAAGCAGGATGCCGAAAAGCCTTTTACTTTTGCTGTTCAGCCATTTTTTTGTAGTGTTCATAAGCGCGATAATGCTCCTGCGCGAGTTCGTGTCTATCAAGACTCTCGTATAACTTCGCGAGGTTCAGATGAAAATAGGGTTGCTCGCCGTTGAGTTCGATCGCCTTCCGATAGGCACCGATAGCGTTTTGCGCGTCACCCTGCATCGCGTAAGCACTGCCGAGGGTATTGTAAAGCACCGCCAGGCGCCCTCGGGAGGACTCGCTCGCCGGTTCAAGCAGTTGAATTGCCTTTTGCGCCGCTTCTGCCGCAGGGCGCGGGTAGTTAAGATTGATGAACGCTTGGCTAAGCCCGTGATAAAAATTCGCCTCGTTCGGTGCAAGTTCAATGCACTTCTGCAACACCCGCACCGCTTCCGCATAGTTCTTTTGATGGATAAGCAAACTCGCCAAACCAGCCCATCCATTGAGATTCTTCGGTTCCGTGCGCGTCAGCCGAGAGAGGCGTTCATATTCGGCATACTCCTTTTGGAGCAGCTGATAGATGCGCATTTCCTCACGGCTTTTCTCTCGGTATTGAGAACGGGAGGGCTCTCCTACCGTGGTGCTGAGGCGGAGATACGCCGTGCCGAGTCCATAGTGCGGCTCCGCATAACGCGCCGGCCCGAATTGCAGTGCCTTCTTGAAGGTTTCTATCGCTTCAGGATATGCCTTCAAATTGAGATACGCCGTGCCGAGTTCCTGATAGGTGCCGGCGGCGTTCGGTTTCAGCGCGAGAGCTTTCGTTAAAGTGTTAACTGCCTCTGCATATTTGCGAAGTTTCACTTGTGCTTTGCCGAGCACCTCATACCCGCGCGCGTGCTGCGGCGATAATGCGATAACCTGTTGCAACGGTGCCACTGCCTGCGCCCATTCGTCCATTCTAAAATGCGCAACGCCGAGGGAATAGAGTGCCTCAATGTTATCCGGCATCAACGCCAACGAACGCTGGTATGCCTCGACAGCCTTTTTCCAGAATTGTTCTTGCGCGTAAGCCATGCCGAGGTAGTGATGGATTTCGTAGTGTTCCGATTCACTCGCGAGTGCGGCTTCAAACGCCGCGATTGCGCCTTGGTTATCTCCTTGAAAGAGGCGTGCGAATCCGTGTTCAACGTGCTGCACGTAAGTGGCGTGTGCGTCTGAGCCTTGTGCGTCAGGTGTCGTGCACAAGCAGAGGATGATGCCAAGTATCAACCATTTTTGCATTAGATTTTCCTAAGGTGATGGAGATGTGGTAACATATTAACTGCAGTCGCGAAAAAAAGTCAAGGAAATAACGTTGCGTCACTCAGCGTCATCAGGGTTACCTTTATTGATGAAATAGCCGATAAGTCTGTCTTTGTATCGTGCACAGAGAACATCCCACGCTTATTCATCGCGATTGAGATAACTCGGTGCGATCGCGGGGGACAGGCCCCCGCGCTACGGTGAGAAAGAAGCATCTTCCGGTTATCGTAGGGCGAGGGCCTGTCCCTCGCCGTGCGTTTGGCTGTCAGACTGCATCTCCCCTGTAGGTCAGGATCGCCTGATCCTGACCCGTTCGGGAGCGGGTGCTCCCGAACTACAGAGTTGGGCCCGATGCTCGCCATGCAACGATCGCGGGGGACAGGCCCCCGCGCTACGGTGAGAAAAATGAAAATCAACTTGACGCGAAACACAGAATGTGATAAACTTGACTATCATTTCCTTTATAGCAAAAAAAGAATGCGAAACATCAAACTGGTGCTGGAATATGACGGCACCAACTACCACGGCTGGCAAATCCAACCCAACCTCCCGACAATTCAGGGAGCGGTTGAGAATGCACTGACGAAATTGACAAAGTCACATATCCAGATTATCGGCGCGGGAAGGACGGATAGCGGTGTCCACGCCGAAGGACAAGTCGCGAATTTCTACACCGATGCGCAGATACCGATTATCGCTTTCCAGAAGGGACTCAACAGCCTTCTGCCACGGGATATTGTCGTCTGTGAGGCAACGGAGATGCCTGCCGATTTCCACGCGCGGTTTAGTGCCACTAGTCGGCGGTATCGATATACGATTCTGCATCGCGCCTATCCCGCCGCGCTGGCGCGGCATAGAAGTTATTTTTATCCGATGGCGATTGACGTTTCGCAAATTGACGCGCTGTGTCAAAGTCTGGTGGGGAAACGGGATTTCTCCTCTTTCCAGAAAACGGGGAGTGATAGGTTAAATCCGGTGTGCGAGGTTTATGAGGCGCGTTGTTGGAAGGCGGATGAACATGTCTATATTGAAATTGAGGCGGATGCGTTTCTGCGGGGGATGGTGCGCGCCATCGTCGGGACGGTCTTGAAATATCAGCAGTGTGATGATGCGGCGATGCAATTTCGTCGCATTGTAGAAGCGAAGGAACGTGCAGCGGCGGGACCTGCGGTGCCTGCCCACGGGTTGTCACTTATTCATGTCAAATACAGTAATACATCGCGACCGTAGCGCGGGGGCCTGTCCCCCGCGAACCTGAGCTACCACCGTAGCGCGGGGGCCTGTCCCCCGCGATCTTGAACGCATCGAGACCAGGAGGTCTCTCCTACACCGTAGCGCGAGGGCCTGTCCCTCGCGAACCTGAATGCATCGAAACGCGGTCTCTCCTACCGGCATACAACGGAGGAAATTTATGGATTACGCGCAAACTTTGAATGAACTTGAAACACTCGTCACCGAAACGTTTGGGCTCTGGGAGCACAATCGCGTCGGCTTCCAGTGGCGGCACTATACGTGGAATCACACGTTACGCGTGCGCGCGATGAGCATGGAACTCGGCAAGCGCGAAGGCGGCGACGTGAAACTGCTTGAAGTCGCCGGCACCCTACACGACATCACCAAGCGATACGACGGTGTCATCTTGACTGACGATAATGGACGCAGAATTTTGGATCCGAGCGGTTTTTGGCTCAACGAAACCCTCACGCCGAGCGGACAGAACGTCGTCACCGAACTTTACGATAAGCACAACCTGCACGGGAAGGTGCATCACGAATCGGGGGCAGTCATCACGCAGCACATTTTGGCGCAGTATGACTTTGAGCCGGCGTTCGTTGAAGCCGCCACCGCCATCGTCTTGGCGCATCTGAAACCGGCGAATCTGACGGCAGAAAACTTCAATCTGCTGTATCGGAACATTGAGAATCAGATTTTATACGATGCCGATACCATGGATCCGAACGTCGGGTATACCGCCTTTTTCCGGAACATCCATATCCACGCGCACTTCGCGCTCCAACGCGGCAACTTCGATTTGGAGGACTACGTGCGCAATCTCCCGCGCTGGATTAATTCCAAGCAGGAATTTGTGGATAAACTGCTGACTGCCGCCTCGCGCGAGGTAGCACAGGCTCGGCAAGATAGGAATCAGCAGCTCTTTTCGCAGATGGTAGCGGAGTTGGAGGACATGGAGATAAATCGGAAATACGGGTTACTCGGCTTAATCGAGTATTTCGTCGGTGAAACAGCAGACCCGCATTTTCTGAACCAGCTCACCTATTTGCAAACTGAGTGGCTGCCGCAACGGCGGCAGTGGTTGGCAGAGGAGGAGAAAAGTGGTTCAGCCCGCGACCGGGCGCAGGCGGCGATTGCGCGCGTGGATGATTTCTTAACGCTGCTCGCCCGCGAAAGCCGCGGGGAGATTTAAGCGAAGGTGTTTCATATCTTGATTTTATCGTAGCGCGGGGGCCTGTCCCCCGCGATCGTGGCCTGGCGAGGGACAGGCCCTCGCGCTACGGTGAGGGGGGGGGCGTTTTTTTTCGTAGGGCGGGGGCCTGTCCCCCGCGATCTCCATCGTCAAGAGGTGGCGTTTTAGATCCTCTCTGTAGTTTGTGATCGCCTGATCACAAACGGGTCAGGATCAGGCGATCCTGACCTACAGGGCCTAGCGAGCGAGGCATGGCGAGGGACAGGCCCTCGCCCTACGGTGAGGGGGGGGCGTTTTTTCCGTAGCGCGGGGGCCTGTCCCCCGCGATCTCCATCGTCAAGAGGTGGCGTTTTAGATCCTCTCTGTAGTTTGTGATCGCCTGATCACAAACGGGTCAGGATCAGGCGATCCTGACTTACAGGGGTGGGGAGGCGTTTTTTTCACCGTAGCGCGGGGGCCTGTCCCCCGCGATCGGTGCATGGCGAGGGACAGGCCCTCGCCCTACGGTGAAGGAGGGCTTTCTGCCGCCCTATTGCATCGAGACCAGGAGGTCTCTCCTACGGGGGAGACGGAATCGTTCGGGGTATCACGAAACCCTTTTTACAACAACGAGTTATGAAACGCAAAAACACCGGTAGGCCCGTTTTGAAACCGCACCTACCGGTCTGGAGGACTATGATGAACAACTTATCACCAGCCGAACTCGGCGCACCGGCAATTCCGTATCCTGCGGAGCTCTATCATTTTGACACCGTAGCGGCGGGCATCACCGGTGGCTTTCCAGCCGTAACCGACGCGGAGATTGAATACTTTCATCGGCACGGATACCTCGTCATCAACGATGCTTTTAGTGCAACGGAGATTCAGGATGCCGTGGCGGGGATGGTTCATCTCATGGATGGCGGAAACCCCGATTTCCGGGCAATCCAATTTGAACCGTCGCTTGTCAAACGCAAAGACGAAATGGCACCCGGCGAACGCCGCGACGCCATCAGGAAGATTTTTCGTTTTGTTGACTACGAACCGCGTCTGAACGCCATCGCGGAGCACGCGGGGTTACTCGGTGTGCTTGAACGCATGATGGACGCGGCACCCGCACTTTTTCAGGATATGGCGTTGGTGAAGCCACCGATTTTCGGTTCTGAAAAGCCGTGGCATCAAGATTGTGCCTATTTCAATCTGCCGCTGGGAACGACAGTTATCGGTGTATGGATTGCGTTGGACGAAGCCACGCCTGAAAACGGGTGCATGCACATCATCCCCGGCTCGCATAACGAGGGCCCGATGATTCACTTTAAACGGCGCGATTGGCAGATTTGCGACACGCATGTCCCTGTCGCCCGCGATACGATGGTGCCGCTGCAACCGGGTGGATGTCTCTTCTGGCACGGGTTGCTCCATCACGGCAGCCCGGCGAACCAGTCGGCGCAGCGTCGGCGCGCCCTCCAATTTCACTATAAACCTGCCGATTGTCCGGAAATCACGACACAGGAACGCATGCAGCACTACGGTAGTGAAGGGAAGGATGTGGACTGCTAAATCGGATAGTTATGAAAACCTTCTCTTTTGCAATCTGCCTCATGTTGAGCGTCTGGAGTTACCCTGTTGGCGCGGCACTCACCGAAGCCGCCCAACATGTCCTCGCTACTATTGAATGGGTGGATATCCCGGAAGGCACATTCCTCATGGGTTCGACCTCGGAAGAGGCAGAAGCCGCCTACGAAGACGCGAAGTTGCGGAGTTCCTTGCTTGAACGGCACACCTTTGACGCGGAAGTGCCGCAACAGCGCGTCTCCTTCGCCGCCTATCAGATATCGCGGTATGAAATCACGAACGCGCAATATCGCGCCTTTGTGGAAGCAACCGGCCGCCCTACCCCACGCGGACATAACGGCGAGGATACTTGGGCAGACGAGAAGTTCAACGCCGATAACCAACCTGTCGTCGGGGTGACGTGGTTTGACGCGCAGGCGTTCGCGGAGTGGATTGGCGGCAGCCTCCCCACCGAAGCGCAGTGGGAACGCGCAGCACGCGGCACGGAAGGACAAACCTATCCCTGGGGAAACGCACCGCCAAAGGCGCGTCATCACGCCAACTTCGCTCGCCGATACAATCGTCCAATGCCGGTGGGGACGTTCGCCAAAGGCGCATCACCTGAAGGCATCGCCGACCTGGGTGGAAACGTCTGGGAATGGTGCCTTGATGAATACAGCCCGACATTTTATCAAGATGGACTCCGGACGGAGAACCCGATGAACCTCCGCTACCGCGATGTGCTGCGTGCCCGCGTCATCCGAGGCGGTGCGTGGGATGTCGGCAGTGCGTTCCTTCGTTCCGCTTTGCGATTCAAATTCTATCCGCTTGATTCAACGCATACCATTGGGTTCCGAGTCATCAGACCACGTCCGAAGATTAGGATAGGATTAAAGGATTAGGAGTAAGGGATGGCGAGGGACAGGCCCTCGCCCTACGATGAAGTGCCGTTTTTCCCGTAGCGCGGGGGCCCTCGGATGCCATCCGCGCATCCGAGCGGGTTTCCCCCGCGATCGTTGGAGTGCGCAGATGCTGGCGAGGGGAACCCGCTCGCCTGCGCGTGTGGAAACCTGCGAGGGCCCTCGCCTACGATGAAGGTGTTTTTCCCGTAGCGCGGGGGCCTGTCCCCCGCGATCGCAGCATGGCGAGGGACAGGCCCTCGCCCTACGAAACTAATACGAATGAATGATGAAACGTTATCTGCTCATCCTGCTCATCCTTATTTGCCCAAGCCTCGGTACCGCCGAACCTTTCTTTCGGGATGTCACCGAAGAGATGGGACTTGATTTCCGGCACGTCAACGGATTTTCCGCCGAACGCCGCCTCGTTGAGACGGTGGGGAGCGGCGGCGCACTCTTTGACTACGATAACGATGGGGACTTAGATCTTTATCTCGGCCAAGGCAATTCCCTTGAAAATGTCAGGACAGATGTCCATATCCGTCCGCTATCTTCCGCTACGCCAACAAACCGCCTCTATCGCAACGACAACGGCACTTTCACCGACGTAACGGAAACCGCCAACGTCGGCGATACCGGGTATGGGCTCGGTGCTGTCGCCGCAGATTACGATGGCGATGGCCACCGCGATATTTACGTGACGAACTTGGGCGCGAACGTGCTTTATCGCAACAACGGCGATGGCACGTTCACCGATGTGACAGCGCAAGCCAACGTCGGTTGTCCGCTGCTGAGCACAAGTGCCGCCTTCGCCGATATTGATAGAGATGGCGACTTGGATTTATACGTTTGCAACTACATTGAATACGCGCTGGAGACAGATATCCCCTGCTACCATAAAAAAACGATTCGTATTTACTGCGGCCCGAACGAATATCACGGCATCGCCGATGTCCTGTATCGTAATAATGGCGATGGCACGTTCACGGATATTACCAAATCTGCCGGTGTTTACGAACCCACCACGCGCGGGCTCGGAGTCGTCTTTACCGATGTCAACGACGATAGTTGGCTGGACATCTACGTCGCCAACGACATGAGTCCGAATACCCTTTTCATGAATCAGGGAGATGGCACATTTCGGGAGGAAGGCGTGCTGCGCGGTGTCGCCTACAACGGCGATGGCATCGCAAACGGCTCCATGGGCATTGATGCCGGCGATTACGATAACGACGGTGACATCGACTTGTGGGTGACGAACTTCTCGTTGGAGGCGAACTGCCTCGTGCAAAACGATGGCGATGCCTATTTTGAGGACGTGACGTTTGACACCGGGCTCGCCGATGCTTCTTTCTATTCCCTCGGCTTCGGCACTCGGTTCATCGATTTTGATAACGATGGCTGGCTCGATTTACTCGTCGGCAATGGGCATATCTGGGACAACGTCAAGCATATTGACGCGAAAATGAGTTACGCGCAACCCGTGCAGTTGTTCCGCAATCAGCGCGGCACTTTCACCGAGATTACTGCAGCGGCAGGATTGAATAAGACGCACTACGTCGTGCGCGGGATGCTCTTCGGCGACATTGATAACGATGGCGATACGGATGTTGTCCTCTGTCAATCTAACCGTCCGGCGGTTATCCTCCGCAACGAGATAGGGAATAAGAACGCGTGGCTGACAGTGAAGTTAGTCGGACCCGAGGGAAACATAGATGCCATCGGCGCGCAGGTTCAACTAGAAACAACGGCAAACCTAACGCTGCTTCGTGAAGTTATCTGTGGTGCAAGTTATCTGGCGGGCAATGATACGCGTATCTCTTTCGGGTTAGGCGATGCCTCGCGCGTAGAACGTCTTCAAATCCGCTGGCCTGATGGAACCCTTGAACACTTTGATGAAGTCCCAACCCGACAGACTCTCACGTTGACACGTTGACGAGTAGGTGGAAGGTATTGCAGGCCAGCGAAGCAGGATTAGGAGCAGGATTTCCACGATTTATCACGATTTCCAGGATTAGGAGCAGGATTTCCACGATATGAGCAGGATTTACCAAGATTTATCACGATTTATCACGATTAGAGTCTCCGTTTAAAGATACGGAAACCTCTCGCAACCTATAGGCGTTCGGAACGCTTTCGGACTTGCAAGAACACTGTCGCTGTAAGTGAAACGTAATCTTGCTAATCTTGTTAAATCTTGTGAATCCTGCTCATATCTTGCTCATCTTGTCTTCTCTTGTAAATCCTGCTCGTCTCTTGCTACTCTTGCAAATCATGAGCAGGATTTCCACGATTATCACGATTTCCAGGATTAGGGTTCTGATGCGCCGGCACCGTTCTGGCAGGCCACGGGGTATTTGATGCCTCAGCACCCCAAAATCTTGCTAATCTTGTTAAATCTTGTAAATCATGAGCAGGATTATCACGATTTCCAAGATTTCCACGATTAGAGTCTCCGTTTAAGGATACGGAAACCTCTCGCTACCTATAGGCGGTTGGAACGCTTTCTGTCTTGCAAGAACACTGTCGTTGTAAGTGAAACGTAATCGTGCTAATCTTGTAAAATCGTGTAAATCCTGCTCATCTCTTGCAAATCATGAGCAGGATTATCACGATTATCACGATTTTCAGGATTAGGGTTCTGACGCGCCGGCACCGTTTTGGCAGCCCCCCGCGGTGTTGGTGCATCAGAACCCCAAAATCCTGCTCAAAAGATTCTTGACAACAATTATTATTCATGCTATCATTAACCCATGAAAATCGTTGAAGAAAGAGAAGCATGGATTTACACGCACTTCATCGTGGATAGTTTTTTCATCACTGAATCGGAACGGCGGCAGATTTCTACTCGCGTTGAGCCGGAGTTAATCCAACTCGGCATCCAATATGGCCTGACGTATACCCTCGCGCCATCGAAACATCGCGCCATCATCGTTTTGGAGTGCATTCCGTTTGATTCGGTGAAAGCCGCGGTGAAGCAACTGATTAACGATGTCATCGCAGATTTCCCGGTTCGGCACCCTGAACAGCGGAACGTTGTCACCAACATCACCGTCGCCGAACCAGAACCAGTCAATGCCCCAGGCCTGGGGCAGTAAGCACGTGCGTGCCGACGGTGCCATCGGTAATGTTAAAAATCGATGGGAATCTGTCGCGCCAGCCATCGTTTGCACTTGGACAGAATTGGCGTGCGTTTCCCTCAATTGCGGTGACACCTGGGATGCGAGCTGCCAGTCCTGCGGAATGCAAGAACGACGCGCCCGGGCACGTTAAATCCTGCACGGCGAGGAACATGCCGTATTCCGCTGCGGCGGCACCCATCAGCAAGGCTTGCGATTGCCCTTTACACGCCTTAAGCGCAACGCCGGAATAGCCTTGTTCGCGTGCCAACAGAAACGTCTCGAAATCGGTGAGCGATTCGTCAATCACGACAGGTTTTATCGCCGCGGCTTGATGCATCCGATTTTCAGGGTGCGCCTTCAAATCCCGGGCGGTGGGTTGTTCGATGTAGGCGAGGCGGTGAAATGCCTGTTCTTCTGTTTCGCGGATGCGATTAAGGAATTCAAGGAGGTATGCGACATCTTTACACGTTTCATTGAAATCGGCGGAGTAGTGCCACGTGTGAACGCCGCGTTTCGCTTGTGTCTCCGCGGTGATTTTATCAATCGCCAACACACGCGCTACGTCCCAGTCCAGATTATCGCCGTTCAATTTAATCTTGAGATGCGTTAGGCCATCTGCTATAATCCATTCAGGGAGTGTTTCGGGTAAGCCGTCATTGAGCCGTTCCTGCATATCGGCATCGGTTAAGGCATCGAGCGCGCCGATGAGATGGTAGAGCGGCATGGTAGGCTTCGGCATCCGCGCCGTATACCTGTCTAGATATTTGCCGGTGAACCTGTCATTCAGGAAATGTGACAAATCTGCGCTGACGAACGCCTCGCCGAGTCCGTTGTAGCTGTTGATACCGTTCGCTTTGCCGAAGGCATCGTGAATGGCGGCATCAATAGGGCTCGTGGTAACGACGGTGCAAAGTTTCGGCATCGGCGAATTGAGTTGCATCTCATGAGAGAGTTCATCGGCGATGCGCAGAAATTCCGGTTCAAGCACTTCGGAGAGTTCGAGCGGATGCGCGCAGATAGTGCAATCGCGTGTCGTCGCCACTGCCAATTCGGCGAGTCGTTTCATCGCCGCGAGACTCTGTTCAAACGGCGCGTAGCGCGGCGGAAATGCCCAGACGTTGCCGAGCGGCATGGAGCCGGTGCCTTCTGCCTCTTTTCCGTCGCGCGTCTGCACTTGCAGCCGGACGTTAAAGAGAATACAATGTTCTGTCGGTACCCCACCGAACTTCAGCGGCGTGCGGTAGTGGTGCGCTTCAAAATCGTAATCAACATCGAGGATACGAATATCGGTAGTTCTCATTTCTTTGTTGTTCCTAGTTTCTTTGTTGTTCCTAGCGGTTGTTTGAGGTTGTCTTGGCGTATTGGCTTCAATTTATCAGACCGTCTTGACGTTGTCAAGACTTGAAACTCTTGGCCAGGGCATGCGAGTGAGCTCAACACCTTCTCTGCCTGATTCGGTTTCCAAACAGGCGTTGAACAACGCCTCGCGAACATGTCTGTATGATACACGAATGTATCTGAAATGTCAAGTGTTTTGTTGCGCCGATAGTTCCTTAACGGCAGCAACGCAATCCTGGAAATCCTGCGAAATCCTGCGAAATCCGGAGCAGGATTATCACGGTCACGCCTGTCAAGACGGTCACGCCTGTCAAGACGATCAGGTTTTCCTGATTGTCCCTCTTCAGGTTTTCCTGATTGTCCCTCTTCCAGGATTTACCAGGATTAGGTCTCGGGTGCGCCGGACACCGTTTTGGCATGCCACGAGGTATTCCACCTATCAAAACCTATAATCTTGCTCAATCTTGTAAATCTTGTAAATCCTGCTCATTTCTTGCTCAAATCTTGCTCAAATCTTGCTTATGAACTACAACGGAAAACTTCAACAACTGAAGCAACTGCTTGATACACATCACGAGTATCGGCAAACCTGCCTCAACCTTATCGCTTCGGAGAATACGCCATCGCCGATGGTAGAAGCACTGCTGGACGAACGGCTCGCGCGGCGGTATGGTAACTATATCGGCATCGCGCTTTCGCAGCGGCACTACAAAGGCAATCGCCACATCGTCGAGATAGAGGCGTTCACGCACGAGTTAGCGAAAGAGCTCTTCGGCGCGTCTTACGTCGATTTTCGGCCCCTTTCCGGCAATATCGCCGGGATTGCGGCGACGTTCGCGCTGTGCGAACCGGGGGATACGGTGCTGGAAGTTGACGATGGGCACCGGTATGCCTATAAATTGGCATCGTCTTCACTGAAGGTGAACCTCAAATCTATTCCGATTCCGTGGGATGCGCCTCGTTCAAACATCGCGCTGTCCGAAACCGTCGCGCTCATCGAGGAACACCGTCCGAAAGTGGTGAATATTGGGACAGGCGTGTTCCTGTTTCCACAGCCGGTTCGGGAGTTGAAGGAAGCGATGCGCCGTGCTAATCGGGATGCATATCTCATCTACGACGCTGCACATGTCATGGGGCTCATCGCCGGTGGGCGGTTTCAATCGCCTTTTGAGGAAGGCGCGGATGTGATTATTTCCAGCACACATAAAACCCTCGCCGGCCCACAAGGCGGCATGATATTAACCAACGATAAATCCATCGCGGAACGGGTTGCGGAGACGCTCTATCCGTTGCTGATGAGCAATCACCATCTGAGTCGGCTCCCCGCGTTAGCCGGAACGTTTTTAGAATGGCTGGCATTCGGAGAAGCACATGCGGATGCCATCGTGGCGAACGCGCAGGCTTTAGGACAGGCATTGGCAAACCGCGGCGTGCCAATGCTTGCTGCCGAACTCGGTTTCACAGCGTCGCATACGTTAATACCGATTATAGATAGATATGGCGCAGGCGGCGAACTCGCCTCACAACTGGAGGCGTGCCATATTATCGCCGGTGCTCTCGAATTGCCGCCGGAAGTGGGAACCTCTGGACTCCGCCTCGGTGTGCAAGAGGTAACCCGATGGGGGATGACACCGGCAGACGCACCAGAGATTGCAGACTGCATCGTCGCCGCACTCACCGGCGCGAGCCCTGACGTTGTCAAACCGAAAGTGGCACAAGTAGCGCGCCGATTCAATACAGTGCGCTGGACGCTATAAATAGGAGGAACTATGCTAGAAAAACTCTTTAAACTCACTGAACTAGGCACAACGACGAAGCGTGAGATTATCGCGGGCTGCACCACCTTCATGACGTTGTCCTATATCATTTTCGTTTGCCCTAACCTGATGTCGCTGACAGGCATGGATAGGGGAGCCGCGATGGTGGCTACCTGCCTTGCCGCCGCGGGTTCAATGTTTCTGATGGCGTTCCTCGCGAACTACCCCATCGCATTGGCACCCGGCATGGGCATTATCCCTGTCTTTGTCTTTGGGCTTTGCCAAGGCTTGGGGTTGCCGTGGCAAGAGGCACTCGGCATCGTGTTTATCTCTGGTGTCTTATTCATCTTGCTTGCTGTCGCCGGGGTGCGGGAGGCAGTGATGAACGCAATTCCACGCTCACTTCAACAGGCGATTGCAGTCGGCATCGGGTTGTTCATCGCCTTCATCGGTTTGAAGATGGGCGGCATCGTCACAGCGCACCCGGCGACGTTCGTAACGCACGGCAAATTTGTGTCGCCGCCGGTGCTACTCGCGCTATTCGGCGTAGTGCTGACGATGATGCTGATGGCGCGCAATGTGCCCGGTGCGATTCTCATCGGCATGCTCAGCACTGGCGTTGTTAGTCTGCTATTCGGCCTTGTCAAATTTGAGGGCATCGTTGCACTGCCGCCTTCCATCGCGCCGACAGCGTTCAAGTTGCAATTTCCGAACCTCTTCGCGAGCCCGGAGCTTTTCGCCATGATTTTCGTCTTCTTTTTCGTGGACATGTTTGATAGCATCGGCACCTTCACGGCTGTCGGGCATCAGGCGGGGCTCCTCACGGATGGCAAACTGCCTAAGGCGCGGCAGGCACTCCTCACGGATGCAGTCGGTTCTGCCGGCGGCGCGCTCCTTGGCACCTCCACGGTGACGAGTTACATCGAGAGTTCTGCCGGCATCGCCGCAGGTGGACGCACCGGGCTGACGACTATTGTTACAGGGCTGCTGATGTTAGTGGCACTCTTTTTCGAGCCGCTCGTTAGCATTGTTGGGGCCCCTGTTGGCGAAGCAGGATTGAATCCTGCCATTGCCCCGGCTTTAATCATTGTCGGCAGTCTCATGATTAAAGGTATCGCAACCATTGAATGGGACGATTTGACAGAGGCGGTTCCGGCGTTCCTGACGCTCGTCATGATGCCGTTGGCTTTCAGCGTTACAGAGGGCATCGCCTTCGGATTCATCGCGTATGCCTTCATGAAACTCGTCACCGGCCGCGCGAAAGAGGCGCATTGGCTCATTTACCTGTTCGCCGTTCTCTTTATCGCACTGTATTTTATCCGATAACGCGCTTTTTTACTAACGCGACACGTTGGTTAAAACAACGCATTGCGTAGGAGGAAATATGCTAGAAAAACTATTTCGCTTGAAAGAATTTGAGACATCAGTCAGACGCGAGGTGGTAGCGGGCTGTACCACCTTCATGACGTTGTCCTATATCATCTTCGTTAACCCTAACCTTCTTTCGCTGGCGGGCATGAATAGCGGTTCTGTCATGGTTGCTACCTGCGTGTCCAGCGCGCTGGCGATGTTCCTGATGGGTTTCCTGACGAACTACCCTATCGCGCTGGCACCGGGCATGGGCATTAACGCCTATTTTGTCTTCAACCTCTGCCTTGGGGTAGGCATACCGTGGCAAGAGGCACTCGGCATCGTGTTTATCTCCGGCGCGTTATTCGTGCTGCTCTCCCTCGTCGGTGTCCGAGAGACGCTGATGAACTCCCTGCCATCTGCACTCCAAAACGCGATGGCTGGCGGCATCGGGTTGTTCATCGCCTTCATCGGTTTGCAGATGAGCGGTATCGTCACGGCGCACCCGGCAACGTTTGTCACCCTCGGCAGTTTGGGCTCTACGCCGGTGCTCCTTTCGCTGGTGGGGATTCTGGTAACGCTGTTACTCATGGCGCGCAAAGTGCCGGGCGCGATTCTCCTCGGCATCTTGGTATCCGCAGTGCTTAACTTGGCGTTTGGACTGGTGAAATTTGAGGGCATCGTCGCCCTGCCACCCTCCATTGAGCCGACATTCTTCGCACTCCGATTCCCGGATTTCAGCAGAATGGAGCTCATCCCTGTCATCTTTGTCTTCTTTTCCGTTGACATGTTTGACAGCGTCGGCACTTTCACCGCGACGAGTCAGCAGGCGGGATTGCTCCAATACGGCAGACTCCCCAAGGCACGGAACGCACTGTTGGCAGATGCAGTCGGTTCCACGGGCGGCGCGCTCCTCGGCACCTCCACGGTGACGAGTTATATTGAGAGCGCATCCGGCATCGCAACAGGCGGACGCACCGGGCTGACGACTATTGTCACCGGGTTGCTGATGTTAGTGGCACTCTTCTTTAGTCCACTCATTAAAATTGTTGGAGGGGGCTATGTCGTTGAAGGCGGTGGGACGCTTTATCCTGTAATCGGTCCGACGCTAATTATTGTCGGCTGTTTAATGCTTAAACCCATCGTCAACATCAAATGGGACGACATCACGGAAGCGATTCCGGCGTTCCTCTGCTTGGTGATGATGCCGTTCAGTTTCAGCATTACCGATGGCATTGCGTTGGGGTTCATCTCAACGGCTATCCTGAAGCTTATCACTAACCGCCGAAAAGAGGTGCATGAATTCATCTATTACTTCGCGGTATTCTTCATCGCGCGGTATATCGGCTTTGCATAGTGTCCTAGGGCGAGGGGCATCTTGTCCCTCGCCTTGCACCGAACTATCTTCCAATACCGTAGGGCGAGGGCCTGTCCCTCGCCATGCTCGTCTTCGCGTAGTTGCCTAGGGCGAGAGGCATCCTGTCCCTCGCCTTGCACCGAACTACCTCCCTTCACCGTAGGGCGAGGGCCCTCGCATGCCACACGCGCATGCGAGAGGGTATCCCTCGCCATGCACCGAACGCACCAGAAAACGTTTCCCCACGCTGCTTCAAAACCAGGGTTTCGCAAGAACCTGTCCTCACGTTACGCTCAAAACTTTGCGCGCATTTTTTTGATACTTAACACTTCTTTATGATATAATAGTTTCAAAACCCATTGAAGGAAAAAATCATGGCAATGAACAAGAACGGATTTATTGAAGCAGTCCGCAACGAAGACGTGAAAACCGTCAAAACCCTCTTGAAAAATGACACCGTCCTCGCTGCGCATATTAACGAACCGTGGCTTGACTTTGACGCGCCCGCGATTGTCTTCGCGGCCTCAAGGGGAAACCGCGAACTCATTGATGTCCTTCTCGCTGCCGGCGCGGACATTGATGTCAAGAGCGCGTGGTGGGCAGGCGGCACCTCGGCACTGCAGCACGCCGCGGGTTCCATGCTCGCCTATAACAAAGAATTGGCAGCGCACCTAATTGCCCGCGGCGCGACAATTGATGCGCACGTCGCCGCTGGTCTGGACATGCCGGAGAAATTGGAGGCACTCATTCGCGAGAACCCTGAGGTGGTAAACGCGCCAGGGTGCGATGGAATGTCCCCGCTCCATTTCGCCGCGACACCGCAGATTGCCGAACTGCTCCTCGCGCACGGCGCGGACAAAAATCTGCGGGACCGGGACCACGGTGGCACCGCCGCCCAATGGACAATGTGGAACCGAACGGATGTCTGCCGCTACCTCCTCGAACGAGAGGCAGAAGGCGATATCGTGCTTTACTGCGCGATGGGCAACGTTGAACGCGCGAAAGCGGCAATCCAAGAAAACCCCGAATTGCTTAATCTGCGGATAAAAGCAGAACTTTCCGAAGGTTACGCCGTCGCGCCGTTGAATTGGCCCTACAAGCACTGCAAACGCGTCGGCGAAGTGCCCGGTGGACATGTCTACGCATACGAAGTCGGACGGAATACGCCGCTGCTTGAAATCGCGCTGCGGTTTAAACAGCCGACAATCGTTGACATGCTCATGGACTGCGGGTATCAAATCAAACTGCGGGAGTGGTATCCCCTCGTTGGACAAGGACCGCGACGGTTTGATGCTCTTGTCAAAGGGTTCCTGAGCAAGGGATGGGACATCAACGCACGGCAACAGCATCGGCACGGGATGTGGGCACCATTGCACTGGCTGGCGCGACGCGGGTTAACTGCCGGCATCCGCTGCCTGCTTGAAAACGGCGCAGAACCGAACGTTGTCGATGATACTGGACGAACGCCCATGCATATCATCGCGGAAAAGGGTATCGGGAAAAACCAAGTGCAGCTGCTCATCGAACACGGCGGCGATGTCAACGCGCGCGATGCTAATGGGCAAACGCCGCTGGATGCCGCGCGGCAAGCCAAGAAGAAATCTGTCGCGAATTTTCTCGCCAAACTCGCAGAAGGAGGCAACTAAAATGAGCAAGATGTTACGGAGATTATACAATTTTTCCGGGAGACATGCTTTGAAAGCTCGCTTACCGGGGCTGTTAGGATTCGCTACACTCGCGCTTCTCTTGTGGTGCATGTCTGTTGAGGCTGTGATTCACCTCTGTCAACTCGGTGAAAAGCAGGAGCCGACGCTTGACAGACTCCTCCCCGATGTCGCGCGATTTATGGCGTTTAACAAGGACGGCACTAAACTCATAGCGAAAGGGATGGGCGGCACCGTCGTTGAATGGGATATCGCCGCGCGTCAAAAGCGCGAGGTGACGAACATCGACGCGAAGCGGTGGTTCGCCTACGCTGTCGACACCAATCAACTTCTCGTGAGAAAAGCAGATGACGACATCGTTCTCCTCTCCGTTGCGAGTGGCGAAGAAACGCGCCTGACGCACGGCGAATATGAGAGCGGCGACATCTCCGCCGATGGAACGCTCGTCGTGCTGACGAACGGCGAGACTTCGGTAGAAGTGTGGCAGATTCAGCCCGCTGCAGTCCAGAAACTGAAGACGTTGGAGACTGCCTTCCCTGTTCGGAACGGCCTCGCTATCTCCGCCGATGGAAACGTTATCGCGGCAGCGGAAGGCACTTATCACGAGGGACATCAAACGGTAATTGAGGTGTGGTATTCCTCGCAAGAGGGCCCGGCGCGTCGCATCAACACCGGCACCATTCTGGGCGTGTGGAATCTGTTATTCTCTCCCGATGGAACGATGCTGGCTGTTGACTCGCAGCACCAAGCGCAATCAGGGATTCGTGTTTGGGAGGTAGAAACTGGCAGGCAGCTGCTGAGCCGAGATGGTTTTGAGGCGTATTGGACACGCGCCCTCGCCTTCTCCCTGATTTCCGGCACGCTTGCCTCTGGCGATGAGGGCGGCAATCTTGTCCTGTGGGATATTCGCACCGATGATGCGATGTGGCGCGAAACTTATCCCACCGGCATCCAATCCATCGCCTTCTCCCCGGACGGTGAGTCTGTGGCAGTCGCGCTTTGGGATGCCACGATTCAAATCCTACAATGGAGGAAACAATGAGCAACACAGGCAGTTACACTGACGAAAAAGGCCGCACTCGCTGGCATCGCAACGATGAGATTGCGCTCAGACTTCTGGAGCTCCATACCTTTCTCATCATCACCGATTACCCGGAAGAGCACGCGACGCGATACACGTGGTTGGCACACTACATCTCTCGCTTCCCGGAATCCATCGACGCGGTTTTCCGGCAGGGCCGGTTGCAAGAGGAAATCCCCGGAGCCGGTGAAATGATGGAGACGCTCATCGGCGAATTTTTAACGACAGGCACCTGCGCGAAGTTGGAAGAATGCATCGGCGACACGCCTCGCACTGTAGCCGAACTCGTGCCTATCCCCGGCCTCGGTGCCAAGACAATCAAGCGGCTCTATCAGGAGATTGGGGTGGAGAGTCTTGTCTCGCTGCGGGCTGCAATTGACGAAGGGCGACTCAAGGGGTTCCGCGGCATCGGCCCGAAGACGTTGGAGAAAATCGAGGCGTATCTTGACACGGTGCTCGGCGGCACGTAGGGCAAGGGGCTGTCCTTGGCTTTGTCAGAGACTTCGCGGTTGCCCGTAGGGCGAGGGCCTGTCCCTCGCCATGCAGCGGCTGCGCAGATACCGTAGGGCGAGGGCCTGTCCCTCGCCATGCAGCGACCGCGCGGATACCGTAGGGCGATGGGCTGTCTGCGATGTCTCATCGAGACCAGGAGGTCTCTCCTACCTGCACATCGGCCCGTAGGGCGAGGGCCTGTCCCTCGCCATGCTGCGACTGCGTAGATAACGTAGGGCGAGGGCCTGTCCCTCGCCACGCTCAAAGAAAAATTTTCATTGACTTTTACCTGTGAAATCAGGTAAACTAATACAATAAGGAGTTCCTTTTGAAAGACGAGAACGAACGAGAACTAGACGAACCGGAAGAAGACAAACCGGAAGATAAAGTCGTCAACTTTCTTGGCATCAAGCAAAGTTGGTGGCGCGTCACCTCCAAAATCTATGCCTTCGTCTTGATGGGGTATGGAATTTGGTATATTTTCTTTCACTTGGAGCATGAAGGGTCCTTCGCTGAGTGGGTTCAGATTGTGGGACAACACATGCTCATTGCCAGCGGGTTTTTGATGATTACCATCTATGCTGGCGCAAACATAGGAGATGTGCTGATGATGTTGCACGATTGGTATCGTAACAAACGCGACCGGCACCGTCGGGAGACAGAGGCGAAACTCCGCGATACGGTGG
Organism: Candidatus Poribacteria bacterium; assembly: GCA_965242965.1. GTDB lineage: Bacteria > Poribacteria > WGA-4E > WGA-4E > WGA-3G > AGPOR5. The sequence continues at coordinate 3,225,840 of OZ251518.1, forward strand.
CAGCCCTGCAGGTAGCGGAAGAGACGCGCTTCACGGCCGAAGAAGCGCGACGCGAAGCCGAAGAAGCGCGGCTCGCGGAGGCAGAAGCGCGACGCGTGGCGGAAGAAGAACAACGCGCGGCGGCAGAAGCGCGCCGCATGGCGGAAGAAGAACGCCGCGCCGCCACCGAAGAGAGCCGCCGGACAGCCGAAGCCGTCGCGCAATTACGTCAAGACTTGGATGCCTGGGATGCTTGGAACCACCGCCGTCTCCAAGCCGCCGAGAAGGGTGAAGCGTTCAACGAACCGAGTCCCAATAGCACTGCCAGCCAAAACGGACAATGAACGGAAAATCGCACGGTAGGCATGAGCATTCGCTCACGCCTACCGGCCCCGGTTTGTATCACCTCAAAGTAGGAGATGTGCTGATGATGTTGCACGATTGGTATCGTAACAAACGCGACCGGCACCGTCGGGAGACGGAGGCGAAACTCCGCGCTGCGGTGGCAGCCCTGCAGGTAGCCGAAGAAGAACGACGCGCCGCCACCGAAGAAAGCCGCCGGATAGCCGAAGCAGCCGCGCAATTGCGTCAAGACCTGGATGCTTGGCATGCTTGGAACTACCGCCGTCTCCGAGCCGCCGAGAAGGGCGAAGCGTTCAACGAACCGAGTCCCAATGCCACTGCCAGCCAAAACGGACAATAAACGGAAAACCGCACGGTAGGCACGAGCAGCACTCGCTCGCGCCTACCGGCAGCCGCCCCAAAAGGAGACACGCCCGCATGGTTTCCACAAAAGAGATTCACACTACCTGCGATGACATCGTGCGCGAATTCGCGCCACGGCAAGTTATCCTTTTCGGTTCTTACGCGTATGGCACGCCGACAGAAGAATCGGATGTAGACATGCTCGTTGTCATGGAGACACAGCAGCAAGCATCGGAGATACAAGAACGCATCCCGCGCCGCTTTCACCTCGATTTACATGTCTGGTGCTCGGAAGACGTCGCCTATCGCGTAGCGCATAATGACTGGTTTCTGTGCGAGATTCTCGAAAAAGGCGACGTGCTTTACGAGACAGCGGCGGCACTGCCACCGCTAAAACTCGCCGAGGATACCTTAGTGCCGATTTGGGAAGAGAAGGGGACGATGAACCCTTTGACATTGGAAAAAATACAAAAGGCTGAGGATGATTGGGCGATGCTGACGTTGGCACTGCAGTCTCCCAGACCGCTTCGCGACCCGATTTGTTTCCACGCGCAGCAGTGTGTCGAAAAATACCTCAAGGCGTGGTTGCAGGAGGCAAATATCCGGCCGCCGCGAACACACGAACTCAACGTATTGTTGCATCTGATTGTGCCGGCGCACCCCGAATGGCGCGCGTGGCGAACGGACTTTGCGAAATTCAAACCGCATGCCGTAGATGCCCGTTATGAGACTTTCATGACAGAAGCGGATGCTGAGCACGCCGTGCGTATCTGCAACGAAGTCCGCACCGCTATCCGCGCCGTGCTCCAACTCCCCAACGATGCACAGGAGGAATAATGCCGACACTCAACCTCAAACCAAACCGTAAGGCCATCAATGTCTACTACGCCGCACTTGAAACCTATCGACGGCGCGGTGTCACCCACGAAACTGCTGTCCGCGCCGCCTTTCAAGCACTCTTGGAAACCTGCGCGCGACAGCTGAATTGGACGCTCGTCTGTGAATATTCGCTGCGAGTCCCTGAAAATTCGGTATCGGGACAAGGATGTCCCTCCTACCCGGACACCGGTAGGAGAGACCTCCCGGTCTTGACATCTTCCGGTCTCGACTCGACGCATTCGCTCATCCGCCTCGATGGCGCACTGCTTGATGAATACAACCTCCCCCGCGGCACCTGGGAGGCAAAAGGTATCAAAGGCAACCTGCGCGCCGAAATCCAAACCAAGTTTGATGCCGGCTACCCACAGGACAACATCCTCTTCCAAACCCCGGAACGCGCCATTCTCTATCAAAATGGACGCGAGGTGCTGGACGCGGACATCACCGAACGCGAGACGCTTGTCACCGTGCTGGAGACATTCTTCGCCTACGAACGTGAAAATGCCGCCCAATGGCGCGCCGCTGTTGCCAAATTTCGTGATACCGTGCCAGCACTGCGACGCGAGGCGAAGGAACTCATCCAGACGCGTCACCGCGATAGCGCGCGCTTCCGCACCGCCTTCGCCGAGTTTCACCAACTCTGCCAAACCGCGATTAACCCCAACCTCTCCGAAACCGCTGTCGAAGAGATGCTCCTCCAACATCTCTTGACAGAACGCACCTTCCGCACCGTCTTTGACAATCCTGACTTCGCACAGCGGAACGTCATCGCACGCGAGATAGAGAAGGTTATCAACGCGCTTATTGAAGATGCCTATAGCCGCGATGCCTTCCTCGAAAACCTGAAGCCGTTCTATCGGGAAATTGAACGTGAGGCGGCAACCCTCGCCGATTTCTCGCAGAAACAGCACTTCCTGAATACCGTCTACGAACAGTTTTTTCAGGGCGACTCCGCCGAAGTCGCCGATACGCACGGCATCGTCTATACACCACAGCCGATTGTCGATTTCATGGTGAAGAGCGTAGCCCATCTTCTCCAAACTGAATTCGATCGTTCCTTGTCCGAGGCTGGCGTTCATATCATCGATCCGTTCGTCGGCACCGGCAATTTCATCGTGCGCCTGATGCGCGAGATACCGCCGTTCCATCTGGAGGCAAAATACCGTTCAGAACTCTGGTGCAACGAAGTGTTGTTGCTGCCCTACTATATCGCAACGCTCAACATTGAACACGCGTTTTATGAAGCGACGCAGCGGTATCTCCCGTTTGAAGGCATCTCCCTTGTGGATACGTTTGAATTAGCGGAAGACCGGCAGTTGTCGCTCTTAACCGCTGAAAACACGGCGCGCGTGGAGAAGCAAAAGGCTGCACCGATGTTCATCGTCATCGGCAATCCACCTTACAATGCGGGGCAAGTCAATGAGAACGATAACAACAAGAATCGCGCGTATCCGACGATGGATGCCTTAATTCGGGAAACGTATGCGAAAGCCTCCACCGCCACGCTCAAAAATTCGCTCTACGATCCGTATGTGAAGGGAATCTTATGGGCTTCCGAGAGAATAGGTGAAGAGGGCATCGTCGCCTTGGTTACGAACAACAGTTTCCTGCACGGCATCTCGTTTGATGGCATGCGGAAACATCTCGCCGAAGAGTTTGACGAGATCTATCTCTGCGATTTAGGGGGGAATGCCCGCACCGACAAACTCGTCTCCGGTGCAAGTGTGTTCGGTATTCAGGTTGGCGTGAGTATCAACTTTTTCGTCAAACGCGCGGCGAAGGGGCCGTTTTCTACCGTAGCGCGGGGGCCTGTCCCCCGCGATCGTGACGCAGAAGAGCCGTTTTCTACCGTAGCGCGGGGGCCTGTCCCCCGCGATCGTGACATGGCGAGGGACAGGCCCTCGCCCTACGGTAACGGGGACAATTCTGCGCGTATCTTCTACTTCCGCACCGATGACGCGTGGAACAAAAACCAGAAATTCGACTTCCTCGCGCAAACCGAGCACGTCGGCAATGTCCCGTGGCAAACGCTCAAACCTGATACGCGGCATACATGGCTCACCGGCGGACTTCATGCTGAATTCGAGACGTTCATGCCTATCGGCACACAAGCGGCGAAGCGCGCAAAAGGCGAAGTCATCGGCGCGATGTTTCACAACTTCAGTCTCGGCGTTTCAACGACCCGCGATGCATGGGCTTGCAACTTCAACCGAGACACTCTCGCCGAAAATATGCGGCGCATGAGCGATGTCTATAATGAGCATGTCATCAAGTATCGCGCACTGGAAGACAAATCCAGTGTTGATGTTGACAGGTTTGTCGATGACGATGACAAGAAAATTAAGTGGAGTTCTACCCTCAAACGGCATCTTCGTCGCGGGCGCACGGTAGAATTTGATGCCTCCAAACGTAGGCAGTGTCTCTATCGTCCTTTCACCAAAACGTGGCTCTTTTTTGATAGGGTTCTTACTGACAGGCCCGGGCAGTTACCTATTATTTTTCCTACTCCTGAAACCGAAAAGGAGAATCGCGTAATCTGTGTCAAGGCACCCGCGTCAAACAGACCCTTTCACACGCTGATGGTTTCGGTACTCCCGGATGTGCATCTTACCGGTGATTCCCAGTGCTTCCCCTTCTACGTCTATGACGAAGATGGCACCAACCGCCGAGAAAACATCACCGATTGGGCGTTGCAAAACTTCCGAGCGCACTACAACGATGACACTATCACGAAGTGGGACATTTTCCACTATACCTACGGGCTTTTGCATCATCCGGTGTATCGCGAACGTTACGCCGCCAATCTCAAGCGTGATCTGCCGCACATTCCCTATGCCGATGATTTCTGGGCATTTGCCGATGCTGGTTCAAAACTCGCGGAATTGCATGTCAACTACGAGAGACAGCCGCAATATCCGCTCAATTTCATCAGCGAACCGGGCGTGCCGCTTGATTTGCGTGTTGAACGGATGCAGTTATCCAAGGACAAAACGCAGTTGAAATACAATGCGTCGCTCACGTTGGATGGTATTCCGGCGGAGGCATTGGACTATCGGTTGGGGCAGTATTCGGCGTTGGAGTGGTTGGTGAATCAGTATCGCGTCAAGACGTTTGATCGGAGTCAAATTGTCAACGATGCGAACGATGCGGAGAATCCGCTGTATATCGTGGAATTAATCGGTTCGGTGATTACCGTCAGTTTGGAGACGTTGAAGATTATTGCGGGGTTGCCGGAGACGCTTTGGGGTCCGTAGCGCGAGGGCCCTGCGCCATGCGTTTTGCTGTCAGACCGCTTCACCCCTGTAGGTCAGGATCAGGCGATCCTGAACTACAGAAGGGGGGGCACCGGCGCGCCGAACGATGGCGAGGGACAGGCCCTCGCCCTACGGTAACGCGGGCGTTTTTTATCGTAGCGCGGGGGCCTGTCCCTCGCGACCCAGGTCAAGATCGAGAGAACTGGTTTCCCTTGACATCTATTCCGTTTTTATGCTATACTTTTTGTATCCACAGAAAAGGAGGCATGCACATGGTTTCCGCAAAAGAGATTCAGGCGACTTGTAATGACATTATCCGCGAATTCGCGCCGCGGCAAGTTATCCTCTTCGGTTCTTACGCGTATGGCACGCCGACAGAAGAATCGGATGTGGATCTGTTCGTCGTGATGGCAGGCGTGGAATTGGGTGGCCGGCAGCAAGCGCGGGAGATGAAAAAACGGCTTCCTGAGCGGTTCCGTCTCGATTTGCACGTGCGTTCGCCGGAGGAGTTTGCGTATCGCGTTTCGCACAACGACTGGTTTCTGTGCGAGATTCTCGAAAAAGGCGATGTGCTTTATGATACGGCGGCACTGCCACCGCTAAAACTCGCCGAGGATACCTTAGTGCCGATTTGGGAAGAGAAGGGGACGATGAACCCGTTGACACTTGAATGGGTAGAGTTGGCTGAAATTGATTATGCTGCGATACAACTGTTTCTTCCGCAGTTAGCCACACACGGTTTTCAGAATAAAATCTGTTTCAACGCGCAGCAGTGTATCGAAAAATACCTGAAAGCGTGGTTACAAGAGGCGAACCTCCCTACACCGCGCACGCACGATTTGAACGTGTTGTTGGATTTGATTGTGCCATCGCTTCCAGCGTGGGAGGCGTGGCGTGCCGATTTTTCGGCGTTTGGTAAATATGCCGTGGATGTTCGCTATCCCAGTCATTTCCCGACTAGAGCCGATGCTGAGCGTGCGGTGCGCATTTGCGACGAGGTGCGTCAAGCCGTTCGCGACATGCTCAAACTCACAAACGACGTGAATTGAAGCACCAGGAGAAACAATAATACGATAGAGATCGCGAGGGACAGGCCCTCGCGCTACAGGCCGCGGGGCGCGTTTGATTCATCGGACACTTGCGAGGGACAGGCCCTCGCGCTACAGGCCGCGGGGCGCGCTTGATTCATCGGACACTCGCGAGGGACAGGCCCTCGCGCTACCTTGGGGGAAGAACAACGATGGCAAAATCACTCACCGATGGCGAAATGCGCAACGGCAAAAAGCACGGCTATTGGACGACATATTACGCCAACGGATTTAAGCGGCGCGAAGGCCGCTACATCGACGGTAGGAAAGAGGGGCTGTGGCTCCAGTATCATAAAAACGGAAACAAAGCCAGCGAAGCCACTTTCCGCGATGGGAAAAACGATGGCGATTATATGTGCTATTACGAAAATGGGAACCGCAAATGGGGCGGTCCTTACCATAAACACGATAGCACATCTGCCGATGGTAGAAAAGAGGGAGTCTGGCTCTGCTACGAGGAAGATGGCGAGACGGTGTGGCGTATCATCACCTACAAAAAAGGGGGAAGCCGTGCGAAGCCCGACGAATATCCGCTCGGTGCCTGCGATGTCTGCGGCGAAGGGAGACGTTCAACGTGGGGAGATACTTGTCCGAAATGCGGCGCGATGCTGGATGCCTAGTCAAAATAGCGTCCAAAAATTCCGAATTTTTTATTAAAAACGGGGTTTCATCCATTAACTCACAAGGGTTCCGTTAGGAAACCCGACATGTTGATACAGGAGGAAAACACCCGTGAAAACTGCATGGGCAATTCAAAATGTCCCCTCGGAACTTAGGGCGAGGGCCTGTCCCTCGCCGTGCACGTATTGTTCCCGTAACCGTAGGGCGAGGGCCTGTCCCTCGCTGGATGCGTATTGTTCCCGTAACCGTAGGGCGAGGGCCTGTCCCTCGCCGCGCGTGTACTGTCCGCGTAACCGTAGCGCGAGGGCCTGTCCCTCGCGAAGTTTCCTTTGGATGCTAATGCTGCTGCTTCTCGCTGCACAGTTCCCAGGCAACGTGTTTGCTGAAACCGAGACAGTCCCCGGGCACCGCATCGCTACCGCTGTCAGAATTGAAAGCGCGCCCCCAAAACTGAACGGCGTTTTAGACGATGCCATCTGGCAAACTGCGCCGTTGCACGAAGGGTTTCGCCAACGCGACCCGGACGAAGGGAAACCTACAACGGAACGGACAACGTTCCAAATCGCCTACGATGACGAGGCACTCTATTTCGCTATCATGTGCTACGATAGCGAGCCCGATAAAATCGTCTCGCAACTCGTCCGGCGGGACAATTACGTTGAATCGGATAAAGTTCAGATTTATCTCGATGCGCACAATAATAGACAACAGGCCATCTGGTTCATCGCTTATCCCACCGGCTCTATGGCTGATGGCACCTACAATGGAAATTGGTATGACAACAGTTGGGACGGCGTGTGGGAGGTAAAAACTAAAATTCACAGCAACGGCTGGGCGGCGGAATATAAAATTCCGTTCCACGTGTTACGCTTCACCCCGAAGGACGAATACGTCTGGGGCCTGCATGTCACGCGCGAAATCAGCCGCAAAAAAGAGAACGCGCACTGGCGTTTCGTTAAGAAATCGGAACCTGACTGGCTCTCTCGAATGGGCGAGCTGCGGGGTATCAAGGCTATCCGGCCTTCTCGCCATTTGGAAGTAGTGCCTTACACAATGGGGAGAACAACACTGAATAGCGAGGCAGCCCTCTGGGGAAACGTCGGCACCGATGTCCAGTATGGCATCACTTCTGGCATCACCCTGAACGCCACGGTGAATCCTGACTTTGGACAGGTTGAAGCAGACCCGGCCACGCTCAATCTCTCCGCTTATGAGGAGTATTTTGAGGAACGCCGTCCCTTCTTTGTCAAAGGCGCGTCCATGTTCGGCGTTAACGATTACACCTTCTTTTACTCCCGGCGCATCGGAAGGCAGCCAGGGCATTTTGACATCCCCGACGGTGTTGAAGAGTTGAGTCGGCCCGAGGCGACAACTATCCTCGGTGCGGCGAAGATTGTCGGCAGAACACGAGGCAAAACCTCCTTCGGCATCATGGAGGCAGTCACTGCCCCCGAATACGCACAGATTCGGCACAGCGGTGAGAAAGAGGGGAGCACCCGCGAGCATCTGATTGAACCCCTGACGAACTACTTCGTCGGCAGAATCACGCAAGATGTGCTGGCGGGCAATTCCCGCATTGGGATTATCACAACCGCTGTCAATCGGCAAGCCTCTCACTCCGCTTATACCGGCGGATTGGACTGGGATTTGAAATTCGCCAAGGAACGTTACCAAATGAGCGGCATCCTCGCCGCAAGTCACGCCGGCGAATTCGATGCCCGCCAATCGGGATACCTCGCACACCTTGAATTTGACAAGCGCGGGGGATGGCTGCAGGTTGATACCGATTTTAGAGCCCTCTCGCCGGACTTAGAGATAAATGACCTGGGTTTCCGGCGGCGTGCAGATATGCTGGAGTGGAATTACGACATCACCGCGCGGAAAGAGAAACCCTTTAGCATCTTTCGGCGCGTCATCTTCGGACTCTACGGCTGGCGCACTTGGAATTATGACGGCGTGAACATCAGCAGCTACTCGGAAATCTGGACAGACGGCCGCTTGAAAAACTATTGGGACTATGATATCTGGGTAGGGCGAAATCTGGAGTCATTCGACGATGATGATGTCCGACGCGGCGGAACGCTCATTAAAAATCCACCCGGCTGGTGGATATTCACCAACCTCTCCACCGATAGCCGCAAAATGGTGCAACTCCGCTTAAATCCTGTCTTCGGATGGGACGACGACACAGAACGACGACGCACATACGACTATGATTTGCGGCTCCGGCTGCGCATCCGCGTCGCATCGAATATTGAGGTGAACCTCGGCCCGTCATACGGTTATGCGATGGACGATGCGCAATGGGTAGATTTGGTGGAAGAAAACGTTGCCGGACAAACGACGAAACACTACGTCTATGGTGAATTGGAGAGCCGCACGTTGGACTTCACCACGCGAGCGAACATCAGTTTCACGCCGACGCTCAGCCTGCAGTTCTATGTGCAACCCTTCATCACCATCGGCGACTATAAAAGTTTCAAGGAGTTAGTCCAACCGATGTCTTACGAATTCAAGCCGTATGCATTGAATGAGAACCGTGATTTCCATCGGCGTTCCTTGCGCGGTAACACCGTGCTGCGGTGGGAATTCCAACCGGGGAGCACACTGTTTCTTGTCTGGACACAGTCGCGCGAGGCGGCGTTGGAGCAGTTATCCTCGGCAGACCTGGAATTTCGCCCGTTGCACCGGCTCCGTAGCACTTTCACCGATGCAGGAAAGAATATCTTTCTCATCAAATGTCGGTATTGGTTTGGCATCTAGCGCGCTCATCAAACCATCCATCATCACGTAGGGCGAGGGCCCTCGCATGCCACACGCGCATGCGAGCGGGTTCCCCTCGCCATCCTTGGCTATCGTCATCGTAGGGCGAGGGCCCTCGCATGCCACACGCGCATGCGAGCGGGTTCCCCTCGCCATGCCTGAAACAGCGAAACCACCGCTAGGAGCAACAGAAAATATGAAAGCAATCATTAGAACAAGCGATGGCGGCCCCGAAGTCCTCCAACTCGGAGACGCGCCAACGCCGCAGCCAACAGAAACCCAACTCCTCGTTGATGTCCACGTCACCGCGTTGAACCGCGCGGACATGATTCAACGGCGCGGCGGCTATCCGCCACCGCCCGGTGAATCCGAAATACTCGGTTTAGAAATCGCCGGCACCGTGGCTGCCATCGGCAGTGCTGTGAAAGGCTTTGCCGAAGGCGAACGAGTTTTCGGACTCGTCGGCGGAGGCGGATATGCCGAGCAAGCCGTCATCGATTATCGCATGGCGATGCCCATACCCGATGACTGGAGTTTTGAAAAAGCCGCCGCTGTCCCCGAAGTCTTTTTCACCGCCAACGAGAACATCTTCACCCTCGGCAAGTTATCTGCCGGTGAGACGATTCTGATTCACGCCGGCGGCAGTGGTGTCGGCAGCGCGGGCGTGCAAATCGCACATCGTGCAGGTGCCCGGGTCTTCGTGACTGCTGGCACATCGGCGAAGATTGCCGGCTGCGAAAAACTGGGTGCAACGGCAGGCATTAACTACAAAACCGCCGATTTCGTCGCCGAAATCCAACGGTTGACAAACGGCGAAGGCGTTGATGTCGTGCTAGACTTCATCGGCGCGCCCTATCTCGCACGCAACCTCTCCATCCTCAAAACATGGGGGAGACTTCTGCAAGTGGGACTCATCGGCGGTTCAACGACAGAAATCGACTTAGGCACGGTGATGCGCAATCGTCTCAAACTCATCGGTTCCGTGATGCGTTCGCAATCGTTAGAGGAGAAAATCCGCATCACGCGTCGATTCGTGCAACGGTGGTTACCAGAATTAAAGGCTGGCACGCTTCAACCTATAATTGACACCGTGTTCCCGTTGGCACAAGCACGTGATGCCCACGCGTATATGGAAGCGAATCGCAATTTCGGCAAAATTTTGTTGAGGGTATAATCCCCGCTTGCCGGGAACATACCTAAAGTTCGCTCACCAAACTTTAGGGTGAAAACTCGCATCAGAAAACTAGCAATCGACAACGTCGATTGCGGATTACGCCGAGGGCTGTTCATGCACCAGCCCACCTATCCGAACGCTTTGCGCCAGGACGAAAGATTGAAGAATCTCTGGCGGAAAGTCAACTTATTAAATATGAAAAACATTTTTGTCTTCCCTTTTGTCTGTCTTTGCCTCACGCTTTCGTTCATAAGCATGGCAGTGTCCGTGCAAGCGCACATGACGCAAGTGACGACAGCCCAAGGCATTACCGTGAACTTCACGCTGCCCGAACTCGCGCAAGAAGAAGTTGCGTTTGATGGAAACACCTATCAACACGTGCGGTATGTCGATTGCGGTTTCACAGCAGAACCCGGCTATCCGCAGGTGCCTGTCACCCGTGTCATGCTCGGTGTGCCGCTTGACATGGACATTATAGTAGATAACATCGCCGCATCCCCTGTCCGCACCGTTACCGGCGTGCGGCTCCCTCCAGTGCCCATTCACGGCCAGTGGCATGAAAGTGGGCATGAAAGCGGCACAGAAGGTGTCGTTTCACGTTCCCTAACGTGGCGCGCTACCGTGAACCAACGTGAACCCTATCCCGCGCCGCCGCTTGCCCGCATTGTGCAAGACGGTATGCTTCGCAGTCAGCGAGTAGTCGTGCTAGAACTCACGCCAGTGCAATATCTCCCACAAGCACGCCAACTCCGGACGTATGCACAGCTGACAGTGCACCTCCGTTTCCAACCAAAGACTGGAAACGTCAGCACAAGCATTACTCGGAAAACTAGCAATCGACAACGTCGATTGCGGGTTACGCCGAGGCAGGTTCATGCACCAACCAACCTAACCGAACGCCTTGCGAACGACGAAATAACGAACGTATTGCGAACGACAGAAGAATCCGATGTCTATGAAAATGCATTGTCTCGGCAATTGCTGAACGCCGAAGCCGCACGTCAGTTCCGTGCACCGCGTATGCAAGCCCCTGCAGCCCCCGCAGGTTTCGCTCCCGCGCCAGAAACTTCCCTTCGCTATAAACTCTCCATTGAGCAGAACGGCATCTATCAGCTCACCGGTGAAAGTTTATCCCGCGATTTCGGCATTGAGCTCATCGGCGCAGACCCGGGCACTTTTCGGTTGTGGCACAATAATCGCGAAGTGCCCCTCTTCATCAACGGTGCAAGCGACGGACGTTTTGACGCAGCCGATGCATTCTTCTTCCTCGGCAAAAAGACAGATAACCCATATACCCGTTGGAATGTCTACTGGCTCACCGTGGATACCCCAGGACACCCCGCGCGCGTGCCGCTCCTCAACGCGAGTCCCGGCGATGCAACAGCAACGCAAGTCCCAACCTTCCGTTCCACAGTAACATTTGAAGAAGACAAACTCACAAGTAACCTTGAATTTCTCAAACCGCATGCAGTCACCGATGGCGACAAACACGCATGGTTTGAGGCGTTAGACTTCTGGTATTGGGATGGCATCAAAAACGGAAGCGATACCGGCGAGATGCGCCTTGAATTTCCACTCTACGACGTGGCGAAGAGTTTCGATGCGCCGTTCATCAGCGTCGATTTGCAAGGCGGCACACCTGTCAACCACGAGATTCTCGTCGCCATCAACGGCGTGCGGATTGACTTCGCCAAATGGGCACAACAAGATACCCTCACCGTCCAGCGCACCCTCCGCGCCTGGGATACCTTCAAAGACGCAACAGCAGGCGCATCCAACATCCTCTCTCTCGCCCGCGTCGACGATACGTTTGAAGAAGACACCCGACGCTACCCTTACCACGTCTACGTCAACCGGTTTACCGTCGAATACACCCGTCTTTTCCGTGCCGTTTACGACGAACTCACCTTCTCCGCCAAAGGCGTTACCGATGAAAAGGAACCGCGCACCGGCAGGAAATTGCAGTATAAAATCCACGACTTCCGCAACCCGAACGTCCATATTTTTGAAACCGATGGCATGCAGCTGGTAGCCAAGCTAGGCGGCCTTGCGATAGAAGCCGCCCCTGTTCGTGGTGAAGCACGCAAACGATGGCACCATCTCGCCAATCAAGAAAAAGTAGAAATCGACAACGTCGATTTCGGCACTACGAAGAGAGATGTTCAAGCACCAACCACCTACGCCGAACGCCTTGCGAACAACAAAAAAGCTTATGCCGCCACTTTTCAGGTGCCAGATACACGCCAAAGCCAATTCATCGCCGTCTCCGAAGACGCGTTACGTCTCCCAACCCGGATAGAGACAGTGCAACCCAGTGAATTACTGTCCGCCGCCAACGGTGCCGATTACCTTGTCATTACCCATCCCGTCTTCCTGCAACCTGCCCAACGATTAGCAGACTGGCGCGCGCAGCCCGAAGGCGGCAGTTACCGCACAAAAGTCGTCACCACCGACGCAATTTACAACACCTTCGGCGACGGCAGTGTGCATCCGAAAGCAATAAAAGCCTTCCTCACACATGCCTATCACCACTGGATGCCGCCCGCACCCACCTACGTCGTCCTTTTCGGCGACGGCACCTTTGACTTTCGCGGTATCGATACCGAAGTACATCCCGAACCGCCCGAGCTCGCCGGCTATATCCCCACACACTACATCCACACCGACGCATTCGGGCGCACCGCGTCAGACCACTGGTATGTCACCCTCTCCGGTTATGACGAATTTACCGATGTCTATATCGGCCGGCTCACCGTTGAAACCACCGCAGAGGCAGACGCAGTTGTTGACAAAATCGTCGCTTATGAACAACGTCTCCCGAACGGTGCCTGGCGCAGACGAATTATCTCCGTCGCCGATGACGAAGTCAGCAACTCCGGCGATTTTATCTTCAAAAAGAGCCTCAACGAAATCGCCAAAAACCACACGCTCCTCGGCTATGAGACAGTAGAAGTGTTCTTAGAAGATGTCATTGACGAAGTAGAAGCACGCCCCGCGGACTACCCCAATCTGTTACCGCAGCGCGTCGCCAAAAACCGCATTATTGACGCACTCAGTGAAGGTGCCATCATCGCGCAATATGCAGGACACGGCGGACGCGTCGTCTGGGCACATGAAGCCATTTTCGATAACGCCGCCATTGACAGACTCGACGAAACATCGCAGACACCCTTTATGCTCGTGCTCAGCTGCTATAACGGCTATTTTGATGAACCCGGCGAACCCAGCATGGCCGAGAAACTCCTGCGCAAAGAACGCGGCGGCATCATCGGCATGCTCAGCGCAACACGACTCACCTACGCAGGCGGAAACGACGCACTCAACCGCATCATCTTTGACATGATTTTCAAACGGAACGTGCGACGACTCGGGCCCCTCAGCTTCGATTCCAAAGTGGAGCTGCTACTAACAGAAGGCACAGGCCAAATTGATGTGATGATGGAGTATACACTCTTCGGAGACCCGGCCTTACAGATTGCCACACCTACTTATGAGATTCGTCCACAAATCCAGACGAAAACAGTCGCACCCGGTGACACGCTTCGCATCGCGCCCGGATATGTTGAGAGCGTGCAATACGATGCCACGCACCAGACAAAGCGTTGGGCACCACACAGCACGTTTGACGGCCCACTCACCGTCAAAGCACTCTTCCCCGGCAAGACGGCGATTGGGCAAGGTGTCGCCGGACCCGTGGAATACTATACCGGTGATGTGATTGTCACACAGACATTGCAAGTCACAGGCGGTGCCTTCCCCAGCGTGAACCTCGCTGTCCCCCGGAACATCGCATCGGGCGACGCGCACGTCGAATACTACGCAGAGAGCACCGATACACTTGCCGTTGGCGGCGATGGGTTCACCGTCAATGTGCCAAAAATTCTAGACATTGTCCCCGAATTAGTAGGCCAAGAAACGTGGACGCTTGCCGTTCAGGTATCCGATGATAACGAACAACTCGCCGCTGTCACCGTAGAATGGCGGAATCCGCAAACGCGGCAGTGGGAAGTAGTCTCCCTTGTCCCGCGAGCAGAAGAAATCGGATGGTGGACACTGCCGAATCCATTGCCCGCGCCAACAGACGGCTCAGTTATCCGCTATGAAATTACCGTGACAGATACCGATGACACCAGCGTCAGGACAGACATTTTACGCTATTATCCTTATGTCTATCCGAATCTCTCTGTCGTTACGGCAGCGGGTGAAGATGTAGTCCGGTATGGTTACAACGATGGGGATGCAGGGGGACGTGGATGGTTTCTCGCCGCCGATGTGCAGTGCGAAGGCGTTCCGCCTTCGGTGCCTGTGACGGTAGCGTTCTTCCGTGGCACGCCGGATAAGGACGAAGACGATGTGCTGGATGCGGATGCAACGCCGCTGGGGATGGGGCGCATTGCGCCAACTGCCTGGGTAAGCCACAATCCTTTAAACGTAATCACCGACAACGCTGATGATGGCACTATGGAGAGAGCGGCTCAAACAGCAAAAGTTTATGAACCAGATGTGCTGAATACGCTCCCGATTGCAACCGCTGCACTGGCCCACGAACTCCCGTTTGGCACGCATGACATCTTTGTCGTGGTGGATAGCGCAGCGATTGTGCAAGAGAACGACGAGGAAGACAACATCGGGCACCGCCGGATGCAGGTGGATATTGGGCTTATCGGGCCGCAATCCACTCAGATTCGGAGTCTTGATGGCCACAGCGCGCTCACCGCGCCGCCAAACGCGCTAGCGACACCAACGGTAATGGCGATGCGGCCGCTGAACGATACATCGGAACTCGGGCTCTTCACGGGCGAACGGATACCCCTTCCGGGCAAGGAAACCCTCGCCTACGATATGGTGAGGATTCCTACCGAGACAGCGGAACAACTTCACCCATTTGCGATGCCTGTGACTATTGACTTAAGTCTAGATATGGCAGAACTCCGACGCAACTTAACGCGAGAATTATTCGGCGATGCAGAAGCAACAGAGGTTTCCGATGGAGTAACGGACACCCTTGTAGTCTCCGAAGCGGTTACCTCCCGGGCGCGGGAAACGGGTGTCTATCTGTGGCACCTGCAACTCGGCAAGTGGACGCGGCTCGTATCGGTGCCGTTAACGGACGCATCCGGCACGCTGACTGAACGCATGCAGGTGACAAAAGTGTCTGAGGAGAATCGTGGCGAGGGCGGCGTGCGCGATGTCCGCATCCAAGAACAGGGTGCACGCCTGGGCAAATGGATACTTTTTTTCACAGGGCCTCGCACTTATCGCCTGCTATTAGCACCGCTGGAAGGCGCGCCATCGGAGAACGAAAGCACTAGTTCACTGCGCCTGCTGCCGGCAGAGACGGTGGCAACCTCACGTCCGCTCACTTCCTTTAATCCGGCCTATCCGGAATGGACAGATGGGCTCTTCCTGCACATTGAACCCGACTCGGAAGAACCCTTTGCCTTCGGCGATACGTTGACATTCCGTCTCACGCGCCTTGAAGATACACCGAACGATGCAAATTCACCCAACTTCCGGTGGTATGCCTCCTCCTTCCGAAATAGCAACGAGGGAAGCGGCACCGTAAGTGCTATTCAGTTGGCACCGAACTCGGCGATGCCGGCAGACAGGTGGGTGCTCTTTTTTGTCTCGGAGAGTGAGTTTCAGATTGAGGGTGAAAAGCATGGGCTGTTGCGCGGAGAAGATGGCGCGCCGCTTCGCGGCACAAGTGGGAATCCGTTTCGGTATGCACCCTACGGACTCAGCCTGACATTAACCGAGGGGAAACGTCCCTTTACTGCAGGCGATACGTTCCTTTTTGAGACTCGCAGCGTAGCGACAATTCGAGCGACAACGCGCATATCGGGGCCTGTGACATTAATGCACAGCGCGGACACAGTGCCGCCGGACATCCAGCTCACCATCAACTCGCAGCAGCACTTCGTAACAGGCGATGCGACAGGGACGACACCGCAGATTGGCGCGACGTTGACAGACGAAAGCGGCGTGGATTTCCTGACGCGCCCGGTGACGCTTGAACTCGGCGATGCTACGGGTGCCTATGAACCGATTGCCACGGCGGCATATCAACTTGCACACGTGCCGGGCTCCAACCAAGTGGTGTTGACGTATGCCTCCCCGGAATTGCAGCCGGGCGCGTATGCGATGCGGCTCACAGCGAGCGATGTGCATGGAAACACGGCGGATGCGCGCATCGATTTCCAAGTATACGGCACGGTATCGCTAGTGTCTTTCATGAACTACCCGAATCCGTTCGCGCGCGAGACGACGTTCTGTTGTGAACTGACGGCACCGGCAGATGAACTTGAAGTCAAAATTTATACGCTGAGCGGAAGGCTTATCCGAACGTTGGAGACGCTGCCGACAGCGGGATTTTTCATGCTGGACTGGGACGGCAGGGATGCCGATGGCATGGAAGTGGCGAACGGTGTCTATTTCGCGAAGATTCGCATCCAACGCGAAGGTGAAAAGGACATTACCGAAATTTTGAAGATGATGAAACTCAAATAGGAGCAGGATTTTCAGGATTTAGGAGCAGGATTTTCAGGATTTTCAAGATTTGTAAGATGAGGGCTCTGGGGTGTCGGCAGTTGTTTGGTGCTGCCACATCTGCCTATTAGGAGCAGGATTTTCAAGATTTGCAGGATAAGAGGATTTATACGGACGATGGAAAAGAGATACGACATACCAGTCAGCAGGTTGGCACTTGTGCTAACCGCCATCCTTTGCTTTGCGTTACCGGTGGATGCCGACTACACCGCCGATTTCTTGAACCTCGGCGCGGGGGCGCGCGCTTTAGGCATGGGCGGCGCGGGAATAGCGACAACGCACGATGCCACGGCGACGTATTGGAACCCGGCAGGTATGGGGCATCGCTCTGGCACAACTGCCAAGCGGCCCCGTTATGAGCTAAGCCTGATGCGTTCAACGCTGAGCGGCGTGGCGGCTTATACGTTCGTGGGTTACAGCCATCCAATAAGCGAGGAGAGTGCCATCGGCATCAGTTGGCTGCGTGTCGGTGTTGACGATATTCCACTCACGGGGCTCTCGGTGGCGAGTAAACCAGTCGGCCCGACGAACCGGCCGAAGGTTATCGGCACATTTAGCAACACGGACAACGCCTTCCTCCTCGCGGGGGGATGGAAACTGCCATCGCCGCATCCGTTCACCTTCCGGCTCGGCGGCGCGCTGAAACTGCTCTATATTGATAGTTATCGGAATACGAACGCTATCGGTGGCGGTGGGGATATCGGCTTCCTAATTACGCTTTCGGATACCAGAAAAAGGGACATCCCTGTCCCGATGCGTAAACAAATTACCCTCGGTATCCGTGCGTGTGATATTTTTACGACGAAACTCTATTGGAACACGCCGCCGGCGACAGAAGGAGAAACGCCGCACACCGAGACGATTTTGCCTAACTTCAAATTCGGCATCGCGGGGACGCATCCGCTACCATTCCTCGGTAGCACGCTGACGCTGGCGTGTGATGCAAATACGCAGCACGGGTTAGAACTCCATGCCGGTGCGGAACTTACACTCTTTGAACTGCTGGCGTTGCGCGTTGGGACGGATGGCAGAAACGGGACTGAATACATTCAGCAGGTAACAGCCGGTGTCGGTTTGCAACTACGCTTCCTTACCGGGGCTGCCGCCGCTGTTGACTATGCATGGACGAATCACCCCGCGTTGGGTGGGAGTCATCGGATGTCTTTCCAAATGGGATTTTAATGAACGATTCTGTTTTCCCCCGTAGGAGAGACCTCCTGGTCTCGATGCAAGCGATGTCCCCGTAGGAGAGACCTCCCGGTCTCGATTTCTTCCTCCCGGTCTCGATGTGTTTCGTATTGGGACAGGGATGTCCCCCCTACCGGGAAAACCTCAAAACACCCGCTGTCGTTTGCAATCGCCGGATTACAAAGCGTTCAGGCGCAGGCGCGCCGGTCCTATAGGCGGGGCTCATTGCTCTCGTTTGCGAGATTGAAGTCTGGCAGCATCGAGACCAGGAGGTCTCTCCCACCAGGAAGGCATCGAGACCAGGAGGTCTCTCCTACCGGTGATGTGGGGAACCTGTCAATGTCTCTCTTCTTGGTGCTGTAAGTTTAACCGTTCCCTGCTAATCTCCTCAGCATTTGTGGCGGCGTAAGAACGGGAATGTCGCTCGCCGCGAATCCTGTGGCATCACGGGTAACAATCACATCAAGTTGCATGCGCGTTGCGCAGGCAATCTGCAGATTGTCCTCAAAATCGGGACCCTCAAGCGTTGCTGCCGTCTGGAGTTCCTCAATCCCGACTGGGATAATGGGCAGGTGGTTCAAAATGTAGTGAACCGATTGCCACGCTTTTGCAAGCCCCGCATGACGGTGACTGAGGTAAAAAATATCTGTGAGCGTCGTCGCCGTGACATAAGCAACGAATTGCTTCTCGCGATGCGCTTCCCAAAGAGGCTTGGTATCGGTAATCCAAGGCGGCCGCTCAAGCAACGCGTCCATAACCACGTTCGTATCCAATAGGGCGTGTATCATTCGTATCGCTTCATGCGCTCCTCTTTGATAATTCGCTTGCATTCCTCGTCGGAGGGCGGCGGGGCATCCGTTTTAAGGATTCCAAACACCTCTTCTAGTGGGATAGTCATTGGCGGCATTAGCGGCCTCGGCGGGACCACGGTTTCCAGAATGCGCCGAGCAAGATCGATTCGCATATCCGCATCCCAGGTCTTCACCCGGTCAAGCACTTCAAAAACTTGTTCTGTATCCATGCGTTGTTACACCTCATTATTAGTGCGAAGATTGCTGGCGTGCTTCCGCACGCCAGCAACTGAAACTACTCCGCTTTCCGAATCGTCAAGCGGTAGTGCTGTCCGACCTTCTTCGTGTCGACAATCTCATGCCCATCGTTGGTGAGACTCTTCGGCACGTTCTCGATGGGTTCGCCATCGTCAATCGTAATCTCCAAGAGTTGCCCGAGCTGCATCGTCTCCAAACGAATCTTCGCTTGGACATAGTTGAACGGGCAGGCGACTCCCTTCAAATCGAGGCTATCCACGATTTCCTCGACCGGTTTCGTCTCCTTGACAACCCTCGGCTTCCGCGCTTTGCGCGAGCGACGCGTCTTGCGGCGGCTCTGCTCCTCTTCCTCCTGTTTGATGCGCATGCGTCCGTAGACGTTATGCGATTCTTCTACAAAGAGGGTGGCTTCTTCCACGCGGCGGTGCGCCAATTCGTGGTTGAAGGTAGCAACATCCTCTTCTGTCGCTTTGAAGAGATGCGCGCCGTATCCGGCGAAGAAGTTGCCGGGCTCAAAGAACCGAGCACGGAAATCGGCGACGGTGGTGGCATCGTCAATATACTGCAACCCTACCGTCGTCAAGAGGCCGTCTGCCGCCCGAATCATCGCGTTGAAAGCGAGTTCCGCTGAATCTTGGTAGTTCCCCTTCTCCAAGTTCAAGCCGGATTCGTAGATGAGCCGGTCTGCTTCTTCCAACTTGAAAGAGACGAGCGCGACTAACTGCCCCGCACACTCGCCGACACCTGTCTTGAGTTGGAACTCCTTCGTGTCACCGGTGTCCACGTAAAACTCCGGTGCCTCTTCGTAAGAGGGAATCTTATCATACTTGGACAAGATAGACTTGATCTTCGCCTTGCCAAGCCGCCCGACGTAATCGGTGAAGGATTCCTCTTCGTGGCGTTCGGCAGTGTATTTCCCGGTGAGTTCTTCGATGAACGCCGGGATATACTTGCCGTGGATTTTCCCCGTGGCGAGCCCGTAGGAACTCGCGTTCTCTATCATGTGCCCGCCGAGTAACACCTGATAATAGGGAGCGATGTGCCCACCCATCCGTCGCGAAGAACCGAAGAAACCAATGTTCGCGATGTGGTGCTGGCCGCACGAATTCGGGCATCCGCTGATTTTGATCCGCAGGCCCTTGATTTCATCTGGCACACCGGTTTCAGTGAAATGGTCGCGGAGGTGCGCCGCCAATCCACGTGAAGAGGAAACGCCGAGTTTGCAAGAATCGGTGCCAGGGCAGGCGGTGATGTCCACCGTCGATTCTGCACCCGGGTCGCCCAAGCCGACTGCCTTCAGGTCGCGGTAGAGCGCAGGCAGGTCTGTCATCGTTACCCAGCGGAGGACGATATTCTGCTCCACCGTAGCGCGGATAGTGTCCTTGACATATTTCCGCGAGATGTCTGCTAAAGCGCGCGTCTGGTCTGCCGTGATGTCACCGAGTGGCAACGTAATCGTGACAAACGCGTAGCCGGGCTGTTTCTGAAACTTGACATTGGACTGATACCACGCCTCAAACCCATCCGGCTTCGAGGTGCCGTTGAGTTGCGTCGGTGCTTTGAGCGGGCTTTCGTTGTAAGCGTCTAAGTCGTCCAGATACGCTGTCCATGCCGAGTCGTGCCGTAGTTGCTCGCGTTCCTCCAACACCAGCCGGCGGAATTCCTCAATACCGTATTTGGCGATGACGAACTTGAGGCGCGCCTTGTTCCGATTCCGACGTTCGCCTAGGCGGGTGAAAACCTTGGAGATTGCCTGTGAGATCGGGAGGAGTTCTTTCTCGGAGACAAAATCGTCAAAGATTTTCGCCTGATGCGGCACTGCGCCGAGTCCACCGCCGACATAGAGTTTAAAACCGCGCTTGACTTCTCCATCTACCTCCTTCACAGCGGCGACTGCACCGATGTCGTGCATGTTCGCCAAACCGCAGGCGTGTTCTTCACACCCCGAAAACGCGATTTTGAACTTCCGTCCGAAATCCTGCGCGTCCGGATGCCCCAACAAAAATGCGGATAACGCCTTGGAGTAGGGTGTCACGTCAAACGTCTCGTCTTGGCAAACCCCGGTGATGGGGCATGCGGTGACGTTTCGGACGACATTGCCGCACGCTTCCTTCGTCGTGATGTCAACGCTGGCGAGGCGGCGCATCAACTCCGGCGTGTTGTTGATGTCGACGTAGTGATACTGCACATCTTGGCGGGTTGTGATGTGAATGATATTGTCCGAGAACTCTTCCGCCACATCCGCGAGCATTTCAAGTTGCGCCGCGGTAAGCCCGCCAAACGGGATTTTGACGCGAATCATCTGTGAACCGTCATCGCGCTGGCCGTAAACCCCGTGTCGGAGCCGGAATTCGGTGAAGAGCGTCTCTTCCACTTGGCCGGCTTGCACGCGGTTGAGTTGGATTTCGTAAATTTCAATGGCGCGGGCCTCATCGGGCGGAATCGCCGCCGCGTTAAATGGGCCCGCATGTTCGATAGCCATAAATGCTCCTTATTAGGACGTAAGTTGCTCTTATCCAGTTTGTGCCTATCTTAAGTTATATAGTATACCCACAATTCGTTTTTAAATCAAGGGCGAAATTTTATGAGCCTTCTGAGGTGAGTGCCCTCGGCATTAACTGCACCGAAACTCTAGTAGGAGAGACCTCCTTGTCTTGATGGCTTCCCGGTAGGAGAGCCCTTCCGGTCTCGATGCCCCGCGGTGACTGCCCTCGGCATTAACTGCACCGAACCCTTGGCAATTAGTGACTGCCGGGTGCATCACCCCAATCAGGAATGGAAAGCAATTCGCCATCGCGAAGTGCTGATTGATGCGCGACGATGCCCGGCGCGCAATACCGAACCGCCTCCCATACATTCACTCGCGGCAAACGCTGCCGATTGACTGCATCCACGAATTCATGCACGAGATAGGCATGCGAACCGCCGTGGCCACCCAAGTCTGCCGCAAGTGCCTCCGGTAAATCGCTGTGCAGTCTCGGCGGTGCCACCGATTGATGCCCGTGCTTATCTGCCCACACGCGGCCCGCCAAACTTTGCTCAAAACTGGCTTCCGTTCCGTAGATACCGCTGACGCGCTCACTGCCGGGATGCCCAATCCGCCGAAATTCACAGATTTGCATCGTCGCGCCGTTGCTCATTGTGAACAACCCGACTTCGTTGGAGAACGGGTTCTTGTGGATGGTATCCTCGCGAAACCAATCGTCATTCGGATAGACATATCCCTGCGCGGAGACGTTGGTGGCGTGCGCCTTCATCACAGAAATCGGAAAGCAGGTGGAATGCGTGGGATAATGCATCGGAATCGCGCCGCTTTTGTCCATCCCCCATTGCGCACCCCACCGATTTTTCGCCACGTTATAGAGTCCGTGACTCATGTCGTGAAAATATTCGGCGCGGCAGTGAACGAACTCGCCGAACTCGCCTTCCGCCGCTTTCTGCCGACAAAAAACCGCCTCCGGCCGGAAATAACTCGTCTCGCCGTTCATGTAAATCATCCCTGTGCGTTCGACGCTGCGGACTAACTGCTCGCATTCGTCTAGGGAAACGGCTGCTGGAACAGCGGTATAGACATGTTTTCCGGCTTCCATCGCTTGGATTGCCTGCGGTGCGTGCATCCAGTGCTGCGTGATAATCACGAGCGCGTCCAAATCCGAACGGCAAATCTCATCAAGACTCCGATACGTTTCGGCGATTTGGAATTGGTTCGCCCATTTCGACAGCCGGTCTTCGCGTAAATCGCACAAGGCGAGGCGATGCACGTCCGGGTGCGCTTGAAATGCGCTGATAAACGCCGGTCCGAACATCCCCAACCCTACCATTCCGACGCTGATACTCATTGCTTTTCCTCATACGGGTCTTCCTTCGTCAGCTCCCCGTTGGGCAGTTCGTAGTAGATATGCCCATTGAAAGAATAGACGTTGGGAATCCCCTTCTTGCGGTTTTCTTCCTGAGCCCTTTTGGCGGCCCGATTGCCGATTCGCTGGAACTCGTGTGCCTGTTTATAGGTTTCCAGGCTTAATTCGTCTTGACGCATTGTTATTCCTCCGTTGCGAATATCTCGCATAAAGAGTTCAAAGGCCTCTGGCTCGGTAACCGTGAACTGATTGCGTTCCCCAAAGGCGACTTCCTGAGGATATTGCCCAGAGTTGGCGAATAGATTCCACCGCTCCGCCAGAGCTCGGTAGATGTGCCAAAAGTTCTGTTTGCTCCGATAAAATCGGCGCACGACATCTTCCGTTGGCACATGATGTCCACCTGCCTCCACCCGATTTCGCACGCGAGCGACGCTCATCTCAGGCGATTTGAGGAAGATGAAAACGATTGTCACGGTATATCCCGCACGCTTCAATTGAGAGATGAGCCGCTCAAACCCTTTTCCGGCGAGGGTGACTTCAACAGCGAAATCCTTTTCAGCTTCGATGAGGCGGCGCATCTCCACGAAAAATAGCCGCCCTGCCTGAAGTTTGACTTTGTCCATGTCCTCAGGCTTTGATACCAGGGTTGCCGCTATTGCGTCAGCACTGATGTATTCCATATCAGCGTCGCGGAGATATTCCGATGCAAATGTCGTTTTACCAGAGCCGTTTGGACCGGCGATGATGATGACGTTTTTGGGCACAGGTCTGCCTTCCGATTTCCTAACTGGTTTGTTATATTATATCATATTGACTTTATTTTTGTCAAATTAAAGCAGGATTTTCAAGATTCGCCAGATTTCCATGATTATGAGACTTTAGTAACTGCAAAGCAAAAAGCGCGGAGAGAATCGAAATTCACTCCCCGCGCATTAAAATCCCAGAACTGCTCCTGTCCTGTTTGAGAGCAGGCACTCTCAAACGACAGAAGCGGGATAACTGAATCGTCCTGACCTCTCATAGCATTTTTGAAATTAAAATTTCTTGACAAAATTGCCGACAACCGGCATAATAATCTCCATAACTCTATTTTTCACCAATGGGAAGGAATGAAAATATGGCATTGAAAGTCGGCGTTGTGGGCATGAGCGGCATCGGCAACAATCACGCAAACTGCCACGCCCAAGATGAATTAGCCGAACTCGTCGCAGTATGCGACATTGTGAAGGAACGCGCAGACACCGCAGCCGAACGCCTCGGCGTGAAGGCATACTATAGCCTCGCCGATATGATCGATGGCGAACCCGATTTGGACATTGTCGATGTCGGCACCGGAGGCAATGAAAACGGCAGCTGGCACTATGAACCGACGATGGAGGCTCTGGAGAACGGCAAGCACGTGCTGGTGGAAAAACCTATCTCCAACGACATCGGACAAGCGCGCGAGATGGTGGCGAAAGCTACTGAGCTGGATCTCTACCTCGGCTGCAACCTGAATCACTATTTCACGCCGCCCGCCGACCTGGCGAAGGAATATATTGACAACGGCCAGATCGGCGAGCAGGTCTACTGTTTGCACAAAATGGGGTTCGCCGGTGGGGAGTTCAACTATCAACCCTCCAAGGCACCGCGCTCGGACGGCTTCCCTTATTTCCACGTGAAGGCGTTCCTGTCGCATCCGTTCAGCGTGATGCGCTATTTCTGCGGCGATGTGACGCACGTGCAGGCATTCATGGAACGTCCGCACTTCCGCAGACGCGAGAACGATCTGATGGTATCGATTAACAGCATCCATCTCCGATTTGAGAACGGGTGCATCGGCTATCTGTTGAGTCAGCGGGGCGACGCGACGTTCGGACTCGGCGGCTGGTGGAGTGTTGAATTGGCTGGCACACGCGGCACGTTCTGTATTGAGAA
Source organism: Candidatus Poribacteria bacterium (assembly GCA_965242965.1). Classification (GTDB taxonomy): domain Bacteria; phylum Poribacteria; class WGA-4E; order WGA-4E; family WGA-3G; genus AGPOR5. Next base: position 3,250,863 of record OZ251518.1, read on the forward strand.
CTGCATCGAGAAGATTACGTTCTGGCCATCCCCCGGCGCACCGGAGAGTTCCGGCGAAGCGGTTGTCACTGAATCCGGCATTAGCGATTTCGGACAGACCTTTCCGTTGCGTATCCACGCGTTTTTAGAGGATATCACCAACGGCGTGCCGAAGGAGAAGCTGCGCGCTTCTGGCAGAGATGCCCTCGCCGCGTTGGAATATACGTGGGCGGCAATTGAATCTTATGAACAAGGCGGCATTCTGGTGCGGCCGCATCCGCTTCCGACATTGCATGGGTAGTCGCCAAATCCCAGGCGAACACGGGATGTCTATCTCCGCACAATACCAGATTGCCAGGGACGAAAGGGGGAACGGCCAGAGTGACAATGAAACATGTCGCTCTCAGAAACCCCCAAAATCCTGAAAATCTTGAAAATCCTGGTTCAGACAATTGAAAGGAGAAACCACATTTGAAACTCGGAGCAAATTCAGTGCTGTTCGGCGGTTATGACATGGATACCGCGTTCAAGCACATCGCCATGGCTGGCTACGATGGCATTGAACTTTCGGCAATCGATGGGATGAGCCAGCATCTCGTCCTCGCAAACTGGCAGGAACTCGCCGACGACATTAAACGCCTCGCCAAGGAATATGAGTTGGAGTTGTTGGCGATGGAGCAACCCTCTCGCGAGCCGGAGAAGATGGAGCTCGCATTCCAAGCAGCGGTTGAAATCGGGGTTCCGATTATTAACTGCGGACCTGGGGGAGCGTCAGATGACGAGAGCAAATGGAACGAGGTTATCGATTCGTTGGGCAGTCTTTCGGCGCGGGCGGAACATTACGGCGTGACGCTGTGCGTCAAGGCGCATGTCGGTGCAAGCATCTATAACACGCCGACGACGCTGCGTGCAATGGAAGCGATTTCATCGGCAGCGTTTGGGGTTGACATGGATCCGTCGCATATCCATCGCGCCGGTGAAAATCCGGTAGAGGCAATCGCCGCGGTTATCTCGCGGGTGAAACATGTGCATATCCGTGATTGCAAAGGCACGCAGCGCGGTCCCGGTGCTCCGGAGCTTCAGGCGAATGGGCGCGGTGACATCGATCTGGTTGGGTATATCCGCGTGTTGCATGAAAACGGCTATACTGGCCCGCTGAACCTTGAGGTTATCGGTGCGCGGGAATATAGCCTTGCGCAGTGTTGCACGATTGCCGCCGAATCGCGCGGGCACATGCAGGCGTGTTTGCAGGCGTGCGGCGCGCGTTAATCCGCGTAATGTTGCAAAACGCGAACAGGGTCTGCGCGATGTTTGACAGTTAAGTGAGGGTGTTTCATAAATCGTTCAACGTCGCGGTGCCAGGCTCCCGCGCGCTACGATAAAAAACGCCTGTCCCTCATCGTAGGGCGAGGGCCTGTCCCTCGCCAGCGTCCGCGCACCAGGCCCTGTAGTTCGGGATCGCCTGATCCCGACCCGTTTGTGATCAGGCGATCACAAACTACAGAGGTGGAAACACACATCATGACGATGGAGCTCGCGGGGGACAGGCCCCCGCGCTACGATAAAAAACGCCTGTCCCTCATCGTAGGGCGAGGGCCTGTCCCTCGCCAGCGTCCGCGCAATCCAACGCTCGCGGGGGAAACCCGCTCGGATGCGCGTGTGGCATCCGAGGGCCCCCGCACTACGGGAACATCGAGACCAGGAGGTCTCTCCTACGGTGGTGCATCGAGACCAGGAGGTCTCTCCTACGGTATTGCATCGAAATATGAAACACCCTCAGTTAAGTTCTAGCGTGCGTTGAAAAACGCGGAGCCAACAGATGCGTAATCAACACATTCTTCTACAATCAGAAAACCGAGAGCAGGGCGGCCTCCTCCAGCAGATCACCGACTTCTGCAGGCTGCTGCGGCAGATGGGTGTGAACGTCAGCACCACGAATCAACTCAGTTGGTGCAGGAGCGTGCAGTTGATTGACATCGGCGAGCGTGAGGCGTTCTATCACACGGCGCGCACGAACCTCATCGCGACAGCGGCGGACCGGGCGGTGTTTGACACGGCTTTCGACTTGTTCTGGCAACACCCGCGTCCTGAATCCCAAGCCGTTGATACCGAAGGCGACGAAACTGAACCGCTATCCTTGCAAGAGCTCGCCGATGAGGCAACTAAAGAAAACATCGTTGAGCAGTGGCTGGATTTTGAGGAAGACTCGGACGAAGAGGGGACAGACGAGGATGCCATCGCCTATAGCGCGGAGGAAGTGCTGACGCGGAAGGATTTCAGCGAATTCACGGAGGCGGATATGGCGACTGCGCAGGAGATTGTCGCCAAATTGGCGGCACTCCTCGCCACAAAACTGAGCCGTCGAAAGGTAACGGGCGGCAAAGGACGCACCATTGATTTCCGACAAAGTTGGCGGAAAAACCTCGCGCACGGCGGTGAACCGCTGGAGCTCATTCGGAAACGGCAGAAGATTAAGAAAACCAAGATTCTCCTCCTCTGTGATGTCAGTGGTTCTATGGATTGCTACGCCAAGTTCCTCATCCAGTTTATTTACGGGATGCAACAAGAACTGCGAGAGGTTGAGGTGGCAGTCTTCAGCACGCATCTGACGAATATCACCGGGCTCCTCCGCCGCAAAGGGTTAGCGGCGGGGTTGAATGAAGTGGCAAACGTCGTGCCGGATTGGGCTGGCGGAACGAAAATAGGCGAAAGTCTGCTGACGTTTTATCGGCAGTTCGCGCCGTCGTTCTCTGCCTATCGTTCTGTCGTGATTCTCATTAGCGATGGCTGGGATAGGGGCGACGCGGAGGTGCTACGCCGCGCAATGGAGATGCTTCACCGGCACGCTTACCGGTTGATATGGCTCAATCCGTTGCTCGGCAGTGAAGGGTATCAGCCGATTTGTCGCGGGATTCGGACAGCGTTGCCTTACGTAGATTATTTCCTCCCGGCGCACAATTTGGAGAGCCTCGCGAAGTTGACGAAAGTGCTACTCCCACTCTGGGCAAAGTGATGGATGGTTGATAGCGAATGAACCTCTGTAGTTTGAGGGCACCCGAGTTCAACCAGGTCAGATGAAGATTAGGTGCGGTATCGGGACAAGGATGTCCCGCCTACGAGGGATGCGGTATCGGGACAGGGATGTCCCTCCTACGGGGGATGCGGCGAGCCGTAGGAGAGACCTCCTGGTCTCGATGCAATAGGGCGGCGCACCTACCGGGGCCGCGGCGGCAGAAAGCCTCTTTGAAAAAACGTCTCTTAGGTCCGTAGGACCTTAATGTCTATAGCACGGGTGCCCGCGAAGAACCCTAAGGTCCTTTAGGTCCTTAATAGATTTTGACACGCCGCGCGTGTTTTTATTAAGGACCTAAAGGACCTTGAAAACGGGACAACACGTTTTTCTATAGACATTAAGGACCTAAAGGACCTAAAATGCCCCTCTTGCCGATGGAGCTCGCGGGGGACAGACAACCGTGCTACGGGAAAATCAAGATCGGGAGGTTTCTCCTACCGGGAAGAAATCAAGACCAGGAAGGCCTCCTACCGGGGATGAGGAAACTAAACTATGCAAATCCAAGCGGCGGTAATGCTCCAACCGGGGCAAATAGAAATCCGCGAATTTGAGAAACCGACACCGACAGACGATGCTTTTCTACTGCATGTTGATAACGTCGGCATTTGCGGCAGCGATAAGCACATGTATCTCGGCCACACGGCACTGAAATTCCCCGTGATACCGGGGCACGAAGTCGTTGGCACCGTGGCGGAGATAGGAAGACATGCCAACCAGACGATGAACGTGATGGGCGGTCCTGTCAAAGATGGCGATAAGGTTACCGTCGTGCCGGGCTCTAAAAACTGCGCCAAATGCTACTACTGTCTCCGCGTCCCCGGCCGCCCGACGCTCTGCACCGGACGCACGATTTATGGATTTAGCAACTGCGAAACCGCGCCCTATCTGACTGGCGAATTCTCGGAGTATACCTACATTCACGGGAACTCCTGGGTCTACAAGATACCGGACAGCGTCCCGATGGAGATTTCGGTGTTGACAGAGCCGGTTGCGGTTGCCACGCGCGCGGTTGAACGCGCCTTTTCGCCGGGGCTCCCGCATATCGGCGATGGGTTCGGCATCGGGAGCCGCGTCGCGGTGCTCGGTTGCGGCCCGATCGGGTTGCTCGTCATCGCGGTGTTGCGGGATAGCGGTGCCGGCACTATCATCGCCACAGATGTCGTGGATAGCCGCTTGGAGATGGCGAAGCAGATGGGAGCCGATGTGGCAATCAGCGTCGCCGAAACTACGCCTGAAGAGCGTGTGGAACAGATTCAGGCACTCACGGACGGGGTCGGTGTGGATATTGCGATGGAGTGCGCGGGCATCCCCGCGGTTTTCTCGGAAGCACTTGATGTCATCCGGCGCGGTGGGAAAATCGTGGAAGTCGGGCACTATACCGATTCTGGTGATACGCGTGTGCGGCCGCACCAAATTTGCAACAAAGACGCGGATATCTGCGGCGTATGGGCATATCCGCAAATTCAGTTCCAAACAGCCTTGGATTTCCTCCAGCGGACGCGCGCGCCGTTGCAGGAACTCATCACGCATCACTTGCCGTTGCATCAGTTGGAAGCAGGCATTGACATGCTTGGCCAAGAAGGCGTTTACAAAGTGGTAATTGCCCCGCATGCAAGTGCCTGAGTTAACAGACTTCGTATCGCGGGGGACAGGCCCCCGCGATCTTAATTGTCTGAAGCAGGATTTCCAAGATTTCCAAGATTTACAGGATTATCTCCTGCGCAACGAGCATGCTTTTTTTAATGGATGCCTCTTCAGGTCCTTTAGGTCCTGCATGTCTATAGAAAAACAGGGTTTCCGTAGTTTTCAAGGTCCGTTAGGACCTTAATGGAAATGGGAGCTAAGCAAGTCAAGGCACATTAAGGACCTAAAGGACCTTAGGTTCATCGTGTCGCACGGTGCTATAGACATTAAGGTCTTACAGACTTAAAGTCCCGAGCGGAAACGCCACGGTTACCGTAGCGCGGGGGCCTCTCCCCCGCGAGTGTTCGATCCAAACGAAAAACGCCGCTTGGAACGTAGCGCGGGGGCCTGTCCCCCGCGATCTCTCCCAAAACGAAAAACGTCCGCAGCCCAGAGACCACGGACGTTTGCTGTTAAGACCGGCGCATGGCGAGGGACAGGCCCTCGCCCTACGCGGGAAGGCGGGGTGTTTTAGGTGACGTAGCGCGGGGGCCTGTCCCCCGCGAACGTTCATTTGTCTGAATCAGGATTTGCAAGATTAGCAAGATCTACAGGATGAAAATCTCCGCGTTTCCAAGGCCCTGCTGTGCAGCGGCAAAACGCCACGGTTACCGTAGCGCGGGGGCCTGTCCCCCGCGATCCCTCAAACAAAACGAAAACCGTCCGCAGCCCGGAGGCCACGGACGGTTTCTGTGCCACCCTAGGCACAGCGAGGGACAGACCCGCGCCCTACGGTTCGAGCGGAGTGGCTTGATGCATCGCGAGGGACAAGCGTAGGATAGACCTCCCGGTCTCAATGCACACCCTAGGGGCGGCTCAATGCATCGCGAGGGACAGCCCCGCGCCCTACAGGCATGGAGCGTAGTTAGTCCCGCGAAGTCCTCAAAACAGCGCGCAACTCAGAACTCATTTAAACTTCACAGTGAAAGCGACCATGCTCTCCTTCTGGACTCCCATCTGGACATCAAGAACCTCTCCTGATATCCCTCTGAAGCCAAGCCCAACAAAAGTGGATTTGGGAAGGCTAACCGTGAGCTCCTGAACCCCTAATTCCTTTGCCTGTTCAATAATTTCGAGAATGTTCTCGGTGTCGGTAGGTTTAGGTTTGGTAAGTTGCCGTAAACCCTTGCCAACCAAAGACTGTCCTTTCCCTGCCAAAAATCTGAAGGGAGAACTGACTAGGGACACACCGACGGGTAATACGGATACTGAAGCCATCGCTAATTTCACTAAAGCCCTTCTAGGCTTCTTAGTGGCATCAGGACTTTCTTCATCTGCCTGAACGGTTGACTCATAGTCAACTTTGGCGATGCCGTCTTTATCAACTTGAATTATAGACATTTCATGCTCCTTTTTCAGAGGATGGAAGATGGACGGATGCAAAAATCCGCCCATATCCAAATGGCTCACTTTCGTATCACCATCTTCCGCGTCGCTGAAAAATCACCCGCCGTGAGCGTGTAGAAATACACGCCACTTGCAACAGGCTCATTCAACGCATTCCGGCCATCCCAATACGCCGCACGGCCCTTCGTTTGGTAAATGCCGGCAGGCCGCTGCCCTAACTCCAGCGTGCGAACCAACTTCCCATCCGAGGCATGGATGGAGACTTGAATTTCCGCTGCTTCCGCCAATTCATAAGGGATCCACGTCTCCGGATTAAACGGATTTGGATAGTTGGCAAGCAGTACCGTCGCTTCCGGCTTCAAACTTGCAAGCAGTTGCTCCAGCACGACAAGCCCGCGCTGATACGCTGGTGTGGTGAGTGCCAACGCCTGCGCCTGTGCTACCCAACCCGCAACATCTGCCGCCACGAGCACCTCGCGTCCCCCCGCCTGAACAGCAGGTGCACCGGCACCACCGAAGGCCCCTGCAACTAGCACCAAATCCTGAATGTTAACAACACCATCGCCGTTCACATCCGCGACGTGCTCACCCGTTTTCCCGAACTGACCGGCAATCAGCACCAAATCCTGAATGTTGACAACACCATCCCCATTCACATCCGCGACGTTGTCAAATTCCACCTCTATCCCCTTCGCCTGCAACGCGGGAATATGCGTGTAGAGAGAGGCATAACTGAGCGGGCAGCCCTTAAGGCGCAGCCCAATGCTGTCCCAAATTATTCCGGGCAGACTCAACCCTAGCAAAGGCGACACATCCGAGACATCGGTGTCGTTGAGCCACAGCCGCGTCAAGTTTGTGAGACTTGCCAGCGGCGAGATATCCGAGACAGCGGTGCCGCCGAGACCCAGCCACCCCAAGTTTGTGAGTCCTGCCAGCGCCGAGATATCCGAGACGGCGGTGCCGTCGAGATACAGCCTCTCCAAGTTTGTGAGGTTTTCCAGCACCCCGATATCCGAAACGGCGGTGCCGCTGAGAGTCAGCCCCTTCAAGTTTGTGAGGTTTTCCAGCACCCCGATATCCGAAACGGCGGTGTCGCCGAGACCCAGCCCCTCCAAGTTTGTGAGGTTTTCCAGCACCCCGATATCCGAAACGGCGGTGTTGCCGAGACCCAGCGCCACCAAGTTTGTGAGGTTTTCCAGCACCCCGATATCCGAGACATCGGTTCTGCTGAGCCACAGCCCCTCCAAGTTTGTGAGGTTTTCCAGTGCCCCGATATCCGAAACGGCGGTGTCGCTGAGATCCAGCGTCTCCAAGTTTGTGAGGTTTTCCAGCACCCCGATATCCGAAACGGCGGTGTCGTAGAGCCACAGCCCCTCCAAGTTTGTGAGGCTTGCCAGCGGCGACACATCCGAGACGGCGGTGCCGGCGAGACCCAACTCCGTCAAGTTTGTGAGACTTGCCAGCGGCGACACATCCGAGACGGTGGCGTAGATGAGAACCAGGTACTCCAAGTTTGTGAGGCTTGCCAGCGGCGACACATCCGAGACGGCGGTGCCGGCGAGACCCAACTCCGTCAAGTTTGTGAGACTTGCCAGCGGCGACACATCCGAGACGGCGGTGCCGGTGAGATCCAGGTCCGTCAAGTTAACTGCATGCTCCAGCCCGGTGAGATCTGCTATCTCCGTGTAAGTTGCCTTAAGCTTCGTTAACTTGCGCATCGCATCCACCGTGAGTGCTGCACCTGCCGGCAGTTCAAGGCGTGCGCGGATGGCCGCTGCTAACTCGGCATCCGGAATAGAAACCTCTGCTTGCACGGGCGGCGCGGTTAACTGCGCCAAGGCAGTTAACACCAGGGTCAAAGTTAAAAGCGTTAATCTTTTCATTTCGATTTCTCCTTTTGTGTATCGGGACCGGGAGGTCCCTCCTACTGAAGAGGGTGGATATCAACATCCGCCCTCATTTGGATTTCAATGCACGGCGAGGGACAGGCCCTCGCCCTACGGTAACTCACCGGTATGCGCGGTTTGCAACTGCGCCTACGGAGGTTGTGTGCGAGCTCGTGTGCCCGCACATGTCTTGGCTGTCTGAATCAGGATTTACAGGATTATAGGATTTCCAAGATGAGGGAGTCTCTTGTCATCGTAGACCCTCTGTCGCGGTAGGAGCGATTTCCTCATCACGATTTCTACGAGACGCGTTTTGGCTAAGCGCGCTCCTAATCCTGTCATGCCTATAATCTTGTGAATCCTGATTCGGACAATAAGTCCCTGATTCTAGACTCAGATGATGTTGGCCTGAGGCCGCGCGGCAAACAACATAGGATTGCCTGAGTTGCATAATCCTCGCCTATCCAGAACATTTCGGAGACATTCAGTCTGTCACAGGATAGATCTAAGGATGCTCCGAACAGTTGACAACACGTCTTTTCCAACTTTCACCGCTTTGAATGCCCGCCGGAACGTTGAGGTGTCCATGCCGTTTCGTAAATCGTCTACTGCTTCGGCAATTTTCTTCATCCTATACTTTGCCATTGCTCGATTGAAGTAGGCACTGAGCTCCCTATACCCAGACTCATCAATCACTTTGTTATAAAGGTTGATTGCATCCCAGGTGTACCCCTCTTCAAGTTTCACATTTGCTAGCGAGATTAAGACACAAGAATTTATTGGCCTTTCTCCAATCTGGGAAAGTCCAACTGTTTCCCACTCACGCCAGCTATTGAGATGATTTGCACGAGTGACCCAACCCAATGGAATTTCCGGAATGAGAGGGACATCAACTACGCCTCGCAAAGAGACACCTATGACTTCACCGTACTCGTTTAGGACGGGGCCACCGCTGCTCCTACGCCGAACTGGGGCTTTCACAAAGAATTCCTGTGAGTCACAACCTGCCGTTCCGCGGATTTTGCCTTCCACAAGAGAACCTTCTTCACTGTCGCCCTTCCTGTTGACCGCAGCATAAACCCAAACCCTTTGTTGCGGCTCAATGGAATCGTTGTCGACTGGAGAAAGGAATGTGCCCCCAATATCGGTAACCTTAATATCGGTAACCCTTAAAACGGCTAAATCACGTTGCGGATTAATAGCAATGGCATTCTCAGCAAGGCTGAGCCCCGTTCCGGTTGCGAAATGCCGCGCCGCAATCCGGTGGGCTCCGTGGAGAACGTGATAGTTGGTAACAATCACGTTGTCTTCTATAAAGAAGCCGCTACGGAAACCGAGATTCGTTTTTATCAACACCGTAGAGTTTAACGCGGCGTTGCGTCTACTCTCGGATGGTAATGCATTTTCTACAGCCATTATGCACAACAGAAGAAGTGCCAGAACTGTGAAACGCAGGCATAATTTGTTCGCATGTTTCATTTTTTGTGAATTCCTCGCTGTAGGTTAGGAGTACAGGCGGATATCGAAAGCCGCCCATACCTTGGATAGGAAAAACATGCATTGAGACAGAAATCCCAATGCAACGAAAATAACCCGCCACGCAAAGAATGCGTGCGGGATTGAAGATAACATGACGACGAAAGTCGCCGCTGTCAAGTGAATAAGATTTGCTTAACGCCTGTGGGTGTCGGGGGGGGGCGAGCCTCCCCTCTGGGCATTAAGCCGAACGGGAACTCGTGATGGCGCGACAACGGGCATAGACGCACGGCAAGCGCGCATCTTTCGGTGCCCAAGCAGGTCTACGGCGACCTCGGTAGCAATGGAAAAAACAATTCGCTGGTTCACGGGTATCGTTCCTCTGTTCGGTTTCAGTCTCGCGGTGGCGCGTTTTTTTCACGCGCATCACCACGTTTGCATTAATGATACACAAAAATGCAATAAATGTCAAACATTTTTTTTGCGAAAAATCGTGGAAATGTTCACAATTAACCACATTCTACATAAATTTCGGTTTTTTGTCAACGTTTTTCTGCGAAAAATCGTGAAAAAGGTCAAATTATCGCGGAAATTCGTCAAAAATGTTTAAAACTGAGTTTATTTTAGCAAATGTCGCATTTTTTGTCAAGGTGATTTCGCGAAAAAAAACGCTGCTGCCACCGTAGCGCGGGGGCCTGTCCCCCGCGAACGTTCGATCCAAACGAAAAACGTCGCTTGGAACGTAGCGCGGGGGCCTGTCCCCCGCGATCTACCGACCGAAACGAAAAACGTCCACAGCCCAGAGACTACGAACGGTTTCTGTGACAATCTAGGCACGGCGAGGGACAGGCCCTCGCCCTACGGTGAAAGGAGAATTTTGGCACGGCGAGGGGAACCCGCTCGCATGCGCGTGTGGCATGCGAGGGCCCTCGCCCTACGGTTCGGCGGCGTGGTTCGGATAGCCACGAAATAAAAAGTATATTAAGGTCCTACAGACCTTGGCCCTCTTCGCGTCGCCGCGCGCTATAGACATTAAGGTCTTACAGACCTAAAGAGACGTTTCGGCGCGATAAAAACCCCTAATCCTGCTAATCTTGGAAATCTTGCAAATCCGGAGCAGGATTCTCACGGTCACGCCTGTCAAGACAATCAGGTTTCCCTGATCGTCCCTCTTATCACGATTTTCACGATTAGAGGTTCTGATGCACCAACACCCCGTGGCCTGCCACAACTGCGCCGGCGTACCAGAGTTCTAATCCTGTGAAATCCTGGAAATCTTGGAAATCCTGCTCAATCCTGCTAATCTTGAAAATCTTGGAAATCCTGTTCATATCTTGGAAATCCTGCTCCAGACAAATGAGATCGCGAGGGACAGGCCCTCGCGCTACGGTGGAAGGAACAATCGATGCATGGCGGGGGACAGGCCCTCGCGCTACGGTGAAAGGGGACGATTTTGGCACGGCGAGGGACAGGCCCTCGCGCTACAGGAACCCCCGAACGCATCGAGACCCGAGGTCTCTCCTACGGGTGTGCATCGAAATATGAAACATCCTCTATTAATTCACAATTTTTCCTTGACATCAACAACAATCAATGGTAAAATTAACGAAGGTGTTTCATATATCAATGCCTTCCAAGGGGGAATAAATACGGAAACGGAGTTATGAAACACCCTAAGTTAACTAATCATGAGGAGGTGGAAGCGATGAGAAATTACAAAAGCGTCCTCACGGCGGTGTTGGCTGCCTTCTGTGTGACACAAGCCTTCGCCGAGGCACCGCCGCTCTACAAAACAATCCACGACGCGAAGGCGTTCATTGTCCAGCATCAAAACCGCGATGGCGGTTGGCCGCTCGTGCCGGAAGGCGAGAGCGATGTGGAAATTACGGGGCTTGCAATCTGGGCGTTGATTGACGCAGGGTGGGGCACCGGCTCGCAGGTGATCCGAAGGGGTGTCGCGTATCTGCGGCATGCGCAGTACGACAACGGCAGCTGGAATGATAACACGGCGCACACCATCTTCGCCGTTATCGCCTTGGCTGCGGCCGAAACGGATGCGGATGCCCGCTTCAAAGCACTCCGCTGGCTGCGAGCAGCACAAAACCCCGTTGGCAGCTGGGGAACAAAAGAGAGAACCCCCAGTAATATCCTCTATACCGCCGCTGTCATCGCGGGATTTAAAAGGCTCAATTTCAAATTCGAGCGCGAGTTCGATGCGGATGACCAGGACATACCGTGGCTCTCGAAAGGCTGTCACTGGTTGTCCCAACGTATTAACTTCGATGGCGGCTGGTCCCTCCAACGGAGCCCCCGTTCAGACGTTTTTGTGACGGCGTGGGTGTTGCAAGGCTTGGCACCAGTCTATGACATTGACGCGCAAATTGCATGGCTGAAGCAGATGCAGAACGAAGATGGCGGCTTCGGTAGATACAAGGGCCAGCCGAGCGACCCGGGGGTAACCGCCGCGGCGATTATGGCACTCGCCGCGGGGGCAGACCCGCTCAATACGCGGCGCGTCGCTATCAACTATTTAATATCGGCGCGGCAAGCAGACGGCAGTTACGTCAGCGATACGCCGATAGAGCTCAGCGAACCGACAGTGAACTTGCAGTCTACCTGTTTTGTGCTCATCGCCATCCACGCGAAGAAGGACGAAGAGGAGTGATGGCGAACGCTTCCGTAGAGGAGCAGGATTTGCAAGATTTACAAGATTGGCAAGAGATAAGCAGGAATTTCAGGATTTACAAGATTAGGAGCAAGAGACTGTAGTTCGGGAGCGCCTGCTCCCGAACGGCCGCATGGCGAGGAGAACCCCTTCTTGGCCCGTAGCGCGGGGGCCTGTCCCCCGCGAGCGTTCATGTGCGCGATGGCACGGCGAGGGACAGGCCCTCGCCCTACGGTAAAGGGCGCGGCCTCGCCAACCGTAGCGCGGGGCCCTCGCATGCCACACGCGCATGCGAGCGGGTTTCCCCCGCGATCTCCAATCCGCGCGAAAACCGCAAGCCAACCAAGACCGAGGCACGGCGAGGGACAGGCCCTCGCCCTACGGTAAGCGGGACGTTTTTCATCGTAGCGCGGGGGCATGTCACCGCGACGTTGAGCAAGTTATGAAATACCCTCATACAAATTACTATTTACCTGCGCGGATCGGCGATAGTGGCACCCGGCATGATGTAGTGTATACCTTTGGTCAACTGCGCGACTTGACGTTGGAAGTTGTCGCCGAGGGTTTTGCTGGACATGGAGCCAACGCCGCCGATGACGTAAACCCGCGCCCGCGCGCCACGGCACACCGCAATCGCTTTTCCCGCGGTATACCCTTTGTCTGTCCGCCGGCTCGTCGTCTCATCGGTGACGATGACTAGGATTAATTCGCGTTCCGCAGGTGTGCGGAGTTTCGGGACACCCTCCATGATGGCATCAAGCAGATGCTCATCTCCCGTTTTCGGGAGGCGAAAGAGCGATTTTACCTGCGCCGGTTCCAACCCCGGTCTGGTGACAACAACGGTGCTCTCACCGCCGCCGATACCGGCCCAAAATCGGATGAGCCCGAACCGGTAGTCAAGGCCAGCGGCGTTAAACACGGATACCATCCTGTCCACACCGTCGCACGCCGCGTCTACCTTCCGTTCCATGCTGAGGCTGTAATCAAAGACGAAGACAACGTCCACTTTGTCGGGACGATTTTCCACCAGATGTTCGGCGATGCGCTTGAACAAACCGTCGATGCGGAGCAGTGCCTTGTCGGCAATTGTGTCGCCGCTCCGAATGAGTTGTCCTGTCATCGGCCGCTGGTTTGCATCGACAGGATACCATTTACCGCCCGTTTCATCGGTGAGTTCCGCTTGCACCTTTTCGCTGATGCCGATGAAATTGAGGTGGACGTTATTTTGCTGGCACAAGGCGATGAGCTGCGCGGCAACCTTGTTTTTCGCCTTCGCTTCGGGCCACGAGGTGCGCATCCGTGAATTGCTCACCACGATGAACTGCGTGGCGACATCCTCGCGGAAGTCGAATTCGTTCAAACCTTTCATGAGCGCGTCTAATCCGTGTCCGGAATTAACGTTATTACCGGATTCAACGCGCATTCGCCGCAGCGCATCCTCAACGCCGAGGTAGTCTAACTGCCACTGATGCAGCGAGACTTGCGGTTCACCCTGCACCATTTGAAATTCGACGAGGGCAAAGCGGTAGTCCATCGTTTTTGCTTCTATCACGCCGAGCATCGCCACAAGGTGCTTCTCTAGTGCCGCGATGATGCTGTTCATGCGCCAGCCGCCATCAACGACGAACACCACGTCCACTTTCGGATTTTCGGCGTATTGCATCGCACGCTTGGCGATATCCTTAAGGTTTTTGCCGATATCTACCGTGAACGTCTTCTCTTGTTTCGCATCGGGGTTCACCAGCATACGATGTCGCCGTCGGGGCGGCTGCACTTGTGCTGTCGCCGCCAGCGTTCCACCGATGAACAGGCTCACTGTGAACAGTAAAATCCAATGTTTCATGAAGTCTCCCTTATGGCTAAAATTCCACCAAAAGCTGTGGAATGATTGCCGCGCTGCGCGTCGATTTTTCGACGTTGTTGATTTGGTAAACGAGCCGTGCCAGCGCGCCCTCCGCAAAATGCCACGTCAATGCGCCACCGAGGGTTGTCCACACCTCATCTTCAGGTGTTCGGTTCAAAAATGTGCCATATTTTCCCGTGTTTGGATTCCATAGATCATATTTTAACCGAACATCTAGGGTTTCTGTCAACGGAATTTCGGCGTGCAGATAGTAACCTGTCACCGTTGCATCGCGTTCACCTATTTCATTCGGATTTGGCGCGTATTTTAAAAGTAGCGTATCGGTGCCGCGCGTCCACTCCGCCGCAATGTCCACTCGCCAGATTTTGAAATTTGTCGCCACGCCGACGCGGCGTTTATAGACGAGCGTTGATGGATTTACATCGCCGTTAACCGGATTGAAGGGATAGCTGTTGCCATCAAAGTAAGACGTGCCGAGCCAGATGCGCTTGCCTAAAAGCGACAGGCTTCCATTGAGATGGAGAAACACAGGCGGGCTGTTATTGCGAATCGGTTTCAAAACGCCACCGCCACTCCCGTGCGGCCCGATGCGGATGCCGGATACGACAGTTCCATCTGTTACGGTGCGGAGTGAATCGGGGCCGTCCGCGAGGGACAGCACATACGCGACAGGACCGACATAGCCGTTGAGTTGCATTCCCCGGTCGGAAATAAAACCGATATTCTTGCGGACGAGGTTATAGAGAGGGTTCGCGGCGGCATCCGATTTGGTATCAATGCCGAAGGTGTGCCGAAATCGCCCTATTTTGAGCGACGCGCCCTTCGGTAAAACCGGCAGTCCTGTCAGAATGGCGTAAACGAACCCGTGGTCATCGGCAACCTGCGTTCCAAGCGGAGAAGTCGTCAGTAACTGCTCACCTAATACGCTGATATGTTCGCCGACACTCGTCGTCATGACGAATTCGGCGACGTGGATGAGCGTTGTGCCGGTGTGCCAGTTACCGCGGTCTGGCAGTAAATCTTGTCCACGCGTGATGCGGCGGATATCCAACGCGCCGCCGAAGACAAGGTTTCCGAAGGCATCGCTGAGGAGACTCGCGCCGCCTGTATCTTCGCTATCCGCGGCCGGTTCGTCAAAACTAAATATATTTTCATCGTCAAATGCCACTTCATCGTCATCGTCAGATTCTTCGGCATCAGCGGCAGCCGGCTGCACGGTTTCGGGTGTGCTAGCGGCATCGCCTGGCTGGGCGCGAGCGACAATTTCCACGATATTGCTGAATCCGTCTTTATCAGAGTCCTCCTCTTCAATGCGAGTGAAGGTGGACATATTCATCCCGTTGTGTAGGAACGCCTTGCCGTAGGGGTTCGGTGCGTCGCCGCCTTTTTTCGAGAAATGGCAGACGTTGCACCCACCGGCCCATCCATATTTGGCGCGGAACATTTTGTAGAACGCCGGCAAAGCGGAGGTTTCAGAATATTCGGCGATGCCGCCACAGAAGAGGAAAGTTAAGAATAAAATTAAGATTGTTTTTCGCATAATGGTATCCATTTATCGTAGGGCAAGGGACGAGCCCTCACCCTATCAAACGCGAGGTTTAATATGCCTCCAGTTCGATCTCCTTCCCACTAAACCGGTGGTGCGCCTGATTGACGAGCTCCTCAATAGTTTCCCACTGCGCGCGCGTCTCATCGGAAATGCCCTCTTTTTCTAGGGCATCAGCGAACTGCGTAAGCGTCTCGACAAACTCCCCCTGCAAGGCGGCGTATGCCTCTGTCTGTTCAGTGTTCGCTGGCGGTTCAAAATCCGCGATACGCTTCGCGTAGGTAACCAACTGCTCGGCGGCAGCGACGGCTTTCGCCTTGTCCTCGCCTGCGTCAAAGTAGTCGGCAATCTCAAGATAGGCATCCAGCATCAACATCATGAGTTCACCCAGGTCTTCGATTTCCGGTGGTGCGGTATCGGGAGCAGGAGTCTTTCCCGATGCATCGGGAGCCGAGGACTCTTTTACCGGCTTCGGTTTCCGTTTGAGGAAGAGGGCGTAACTCATCGCCAGCGTCTTTTTCGGGAGCAAGGCGACTGCTTCCGATGCGGCCTCGTGTCCTTCAACGGCTGTCACATCCTCGCCGATACTGAAAGGGCTATCAATATCCATGCCGATAAACTGTTCCAGGAACTTATCTGCTGTGATAGCATCCGATTCATTGTGGTTGTAAACCTTAACCTTCACCACTTTGCCTTTCATGTCCAGTCCGACTGCGCCGTCAATAACGCCCCGCGGTCCTTGCACATCAACGAACAGCACCAGTCCCATCGGTTTCTTTTTTTCGTTCATTGGGATGTAGAAAATCGGCTTCTGGTCTTCGGCGCGAAGCTTAGTGCCTAATTCCTTCTCAACGGCGGCACTCTTCGCCGGGGTAAGCACGGCACTCCGTTGAACGAATTTCTTCGCCTTCGGGAAGATAGATGCGAGTTTCTGCCCCGGCCATTCTGTTTCATGCGCCGTGGCGCGCGGGGAAAGCGCGATGCCGAGAAGTAGTAGCACGAGAAGCGTGCCCGTGCTAGCGGCGCGATAAATTCGAGAAAACATCTGTAATTTCCTTTTGAGTGATTCACCCCGGAGGCGCGCTTGCAAAGCGCGCCTACCGGAGAGATTCTACATAGCAATGTCCGCTGCGGCGTTTTTGTTCCTTACTACGCCGCGCGAACGACAAAAATTATTCCACTTCAACCATGAAACTCAGCCAGATAATCCTATCTTCATGCTTGAGTTGTCCGAAGATTTGGTAAATGCCGGACTGCGGAAACGTTGTCATCAGATTCACGGTGGGCCCGAATGTATCGGGCAGCGTCCCGTGGTGCTCGTGGCCGCTGGAAGCGGGCTTCTGATGTGCTGCATGTTCGTTATGCTGCATCATTTTATGGCCCGCGTGCGGGTCTGGCACGATGCCGTGTGTATGGATAACACCGTCCAAGCGCGAGCTCACAATTGCGAAGTGCATCGGCGCATCCAAAAACGGCACCAGGTCTTTGAGCGGTTTCCCATCGCGCGAAAAATGGTAGGCGATGTGAACCGTCTCACCCGCTTGAATCCGGTCGGGTGCATCCATTTTAACGTGATACACTGCATCGGAATTACCGTCGGTTAACGATACCGCTTTTGTGTACCGGTCACCGCCTTCATCGGTATAACCGAAAACCTGCTTTTCTGTCCGAAAATCGCTTGCCATTTCAGCCATTTTCAGTTCGCCAGTGACATTGACGTAGACATATTTGGCGAATTCTGCGTCCGCTGTCATCACGTCAACGGCGAGGATGTAGCGGCCGGCGGCAGGGAACGTGAAGTAGACGGTATAGCGTCCGTCCAGTTCGTCCATCAAGTCGCGAGTTTCAAAATCTTCGGGGTGAACGTGCCCGATGATACCTAAATTCTCGCTGACGATGAGGACATGGAGCACCCGCGCGTGATGCACCATCAGGTCTGTGACAGGTTCGCCGTTTGCATCGGTGAGGTGGAACGTGAGTTTCGTGGACGTTCCAACCTGAGCAATTTCCGGTTCGCTGTGCAGCATGACATTGATGGCCGCGGCTGTATCAGCCTGATGTGCGCGGTGCGCGTCGTGGCCCGCGTGTTCTTCGGCGAAACTCATCCCGATGAGGGAGAGAAAGCCGAGGGTGACTATCGCCAACACGGCGATAGCGTTCTTGGTTTTTCTGGGTTGCATTGTTATTGCCTCCGTTCTGTTTAACCCGTTTAATTCATAAGGATTTACGCATGACAAACCCGGTAGGTATGCCCCTACGGAATGGGAATTTACGTAAGTCCTATCTATTAAAAGTTGCGCGCGAGTTCCATAGCACGAGGAACCCGTGCGTAAAAAGAGAAAGAGAAGCGCGCGGAAAAAGCGCGACTTAACAACGGGTAAACGGCGGCCCCCGGCGGGATAGGGAGTAACTCGGGGGGGCAGGATATAGGATATGAGGCGGCAATGGGAGTGCGCGAGAAATCTGCGGCACAACCGGCGCAATCACGGTATCGCGCTCGCTGAGCATGCCTGTCGGATTGAGAGGCAGTTCGTGCCTATTGAAGGTATCATCTGCTGGAAAAACCAGTTTCAGTTCGATGATGCAGCACAACTCGCCATTTTCGGGTGGCGTTTCAGATTCCGCTGCTGCTTCAGTCTTTTGGCAGCAAGCGGCTTGCGCCTCTGTCTGCTCGCTGTGGCACAACTTCTGTTCCAAAGTTGCACAGAGAAGCGGGCAGACGGTATAGACGTAGACGATGCCCATGATGACGATGAAAAACTGCCGGTGTTTTCGTAACATTGCTCCACAAACCTCAAAGCGAAGGAAAAATTGAACTTACAAAGATATTATACACCATAACTCGCAAAAAGTTGCAAAAAAAATATGTCTATAAAAAAGTTTGCTTAATTTGCGGATTTGTGTTAAGATAAAAGACGAAGTCAGATCAGAAACCTAGCGATACTGAAAGTATGAAGACAGAACCAATCCAACTCCAATTCTACACGAAGCCGGATTGCCCGCTGTGTGATGAGGCGAAATCAGTGTTGGAAAGCCTCGTGGCGAAGGCACCGAGGTTTGAGGTTGAAGATATTGACATCACCCGGAATCTTGGGTTGTTTACGAAGTATAAAAATCTGATTCCGGTTCTTGAGATGGATGGGAAGCGACTTTTCGTCCATCGGATCGGGCGGCGGCAGTTGCTGCTGCAGTTGCGCTGGCACCGGTTACGGAAATACTTAACCTGAGGGTGTTTCATATCTCAATGGCTTCCTGGTAGGAGAGCCCTCCCGGTCTCGATGCCCACCGTATCGGGACAAGGATGTCCCTCCTACCGGAAGGCACCGGGCCACCTCGTAGCGCGGGGGCCTGTCCCCCGCGACGTTGAGCGATTTATGAAACACCCTCACTTAACCTAAATCCGTCTGAGGCTCTTTTCCACCGAGAGTCCCGATAGGTGACGCATATCGGGACCAGGAAATGTCTCCGAGTCAGGAGATTCAATGTTCCTCGGGGCGGATGAAATGAAAGGAGATTGTAATGCAGGATTATCCTTATCCAGAGTCCAAAGCGGTGCGGGGTATCGGCGGTAGCATTTTTCTGACGTTTATTACTTTCGGTATTTACATGCTCTATTGGCAGGGCAAGCAGATAGCGATGCTCAATGCGTGGTTGGGAAGAAAGGAGTTTTCCTTAAAGAGGTGGTTCTTCTTCTCGATGTTCACCATCGGCATCTACGCGCTCTTCCACGCGTATAAGACGGCGAGTGGCATCAACCAGGTTCGCGCGGACAACGGGCTGTGGGTAGATGCGAGTTTGCCGGCAGCCTGTATTTTGATGACGATTTTTGGGTTCGGCATCTCTTCAATCGCAATCCAGCAAGGCTGGATTAACCGAATCTATAAGGGACTGTAATGCTGCGGCTTCACCCGCTCGTATGAACGCCCGCCGTATGGCTGGACAAGGTATGGAAAGCCTTGTAGTCCCAAATTACGTTAAGGCATCTCGTCTCTGCCGGGCAAAGTTGACTGATTTGCATCGGCAGCGATGGGTGCTATCTGAAAAATTGTAAGCGCGGCCTCGCGGTCGCGAAAGGAGAAATATGAAAACTTTTTGTGCTCTGAAGACATATCTTTTTTTGGCGTTGGCATTCTTGCCCTTCTGTGGGTGCGACTCTATCCAGGAGACTATCCTCTCTGATTTGCCAACCGAAGCGGATACCGCGCCGCTGCGCGTGACTGTCGTTTATCCGGGCGATTGCCTCGATGACAATTCTTACTGCGCTGGCATCCATAGCGGTGCCAAGCGCGCCGAAGCGGAACTCGGCATTCAACTCACCGAAGTCCTCGGAATGGACGGCGATGATTCTTTGTTAGATGCGCAATTGCGTGAAGCCGCGCAAAGTTCGGACATGGTGTTAACGGCGGGCTACCAAACCGGTGCGCCGCTCACGCGCGTGGCACCGGAATTTCCTGAAATGAAGTTCGCGATTGTCGACGTTGTGCTGGAGGAACCGAATGTCGTCTCTATCAACTATAAGGCAAACGAAGGCTCTTTCCTCGTCGGGGCTATTGCGGCGTTAAAATCGGAGTCAGGAAAAATCGGCTATATAGGCGGCGCGGATGTGCCGTTGTTGCACGGATTTGAGGCAGGCTACGTCGCAGGTGTCCAAGCAATCAATCCCGAAGCCGCGCTGTCGATAGAATACATCAGCCTGAATTCAGACGGATTTAGGCAGCCGGAAAAGGCGACAGAGTTAGCGTTAGCTCAATACGCAAACGGTGTTGATGTCATTTACGCTGTCGCCGGCGGTGCCGGGCTCGGCGTGATTGAAGCCGCCAAAAGTGCGGAAAAATATGTGATTTGGGTTGACTCCAACGGCAACCATCTCATCCCCGGATTCGTCTTGACGAGCATGGTAAAGCAGATTGGCGATTCGGTGTTTCAGGTGCTCCGTGAAGCCACCGAAGGCAATGTGACGATGGGCGTGCGATACCTCGGGCTTGCCGATGGCGGCGTTGACTATACCGTTGACGAACACAACCAACCCGTGCTCTCTGACGAGATTTTAACCACCGTTGAAGGGTTAAAGGCGCAGATTGTTTCGGGGGAAATCGTCGTCCCTGACTCTGTCTCCCTTCCACGCACCACTGAATAGTTCTGTGTCCGGGCGGATATAAAAACATCCGTCCGGATTCGAGACCGGGAGGTCTCTCCTACTGGGACATCGCGTCTGGGCGGATATAAAAACATCCGCCCGGATGCCATTAATTTTCTTCGATTTTCTTCATCTTCATCAAATCTTGGCTACGGAAAAAACGATGCTACACTACCCTCAGGAACATTGGTATACCCTCACGATAATGGGCATCCCCGCCGGTTATATCTACGCTGTCGTTGAGCAAGTGGATTATCGCGGAGCGGCAGCCATTCGGAGCCAAACCGAGTGGGTAGTCCGCTTTCAGGTGCCTGCGAACGTCAGTGCAGCAGGCGTGAACCGCGAAGTCACCCACACTGAATACACCGGTTTAGATTTAACCTTGCGCCACTCTGTCAAAACGGAGACGCGGAAAAACCTGTTTGAGGAGATAGAAGTGGACGTTGTGGATGGGGTTGCGCATGCCAAGCGCACCACATCGGACAGGACATCTCGTGGGAGGGGCGGTTCCGCCAAAACCACTGCCACTGAAGTCGCTGTGCCGCCAACTCTTTTTTCGCTTTGCTTGCCAACCGGGATAAGCGAGTTGCTCAGCCAATATCCACTCGGTGTCGGTGAGAAACACGACTATCACATTTTTGATGTGAAGTCGTTTGTGCCTATTAGAACCGAGTTGCACTTTGTAGCGGAAGAAACCCGCGCCGATTTGGCGCAGGCAGGCCAGCTCCGTGTCTTTGATGTCGTGCAATCTGTTGCGAAGCGGAAGAAAAAACAGCACTCCTCACGCGTGTGGGTTGCCGCCGACGGTATCACGAGTCGGCTTGAGATGAATACGGGTATAAAAGGGGTTGTGATGCGTGGCAATAAGCGAACGGCACTGCGTTCAGCAGGCGTGAAAAAGCGCGTGCCTCTGCATCGCTTTAGTTCTGATGGTGAAAAGACGCGCGGCAAACGTCCGCATCGTCCTCGGAAACGTCGTTGAGTTTAGGTTAATAACTGAGGGTGTTTCATAAATCGCTCAACGTCGCGGTGATAGGCCCCGCGCTACGGTGAAAAAAAACGCCACCCCTTCACGTAGGGCGAGGGCCTATCCCTCGCCATGCTGCGCTCTACCGGACATTCGCGGGGGAAACCCTCTCGGATGCGCGTATGGCATCCGAGGGGCCCCGCGCTACGGTAACGTGAGGTGTTCTTGGCAGCAGCACGGCCGCCTTCATCGTAAGGCGAGGGCCTGTCCCTCGCCGTGCACAGGTCTATCAAAAACCTCTTTTAGGTCCGTAGGACCTGAATGTCTATAGAAAAACGTGCCGCACCCTATCAAGGTCCGTAGGACCTTAATAAGGTTTATAGTGTTGTTGCATCGAGACCGGGAGGTCTCTCCTACGGTGAGCAATCGAGACCAGGAGGTCTCTCCTACCGGACACATCGAAATATGAAACACCCTGAGGTTAATAACTCCGCAGGATAGTCCCGTTCGCGCCGACGAGCCACCCTGCATTTTTGGCGAGATAGATGTCCTGCAAATTGTGTTGCGTCGGCGAAGGGTAACGGTTCCATGTCGTGCCGCCATCGGTAGTGTGCAAGATAAGTCCCTTCTCACCGACTGCCCACCCCGTCGTCTCATTGTGAAACGCCACATCGCGCAGGTGCTGTTTCAGGGGATTCTTTTGCCGATGCCACGCCTGGCCACCATCGGTAGTATGAAGAATCAACCCATTCGTTCCGACAATCCATCCGTGCTTTAGGGTTGCGAAATGGACAGCGAATAGCGGCTGCTCAACACCACTTTGCTGTGGAATCCACTGCTTGCCGCGGTTTTTCGTCCAAAGCACCTCTCCCTCTTCGCCGACAATCCACCCGTGCTGGTTGTCAACGAAATGAACTCCCCACAGGTGTTTTTCGGAGGGGCTCCGCTGATGTTCCCATCGGATGCCGCCGGTTTCCGTATGGAGAATCGTGCCTTTCCCACCGACTGCCCATCCCTCCGTTGTGCTGACGAAATGCAAATCGAGAAGCCCATGCTTTGTGTTTGCACCTTGTGCATTCCACGAAATGCCACCGCTACCGGTATAAAGCACCGTCCCAATGCTGGTAAGCCAGCCGTTGTTCGGCGTTGTGAAGTGCACCTGCGTCAGCGCGCTTTTTGCAATGGAGGTGGATGCCCAGTTCGTCCCACCGTCCTCGGTGGATAAGACAACGCCATCCGTGCCGACTGCCCATCCGCGATTCGCATCGACGAAGTGTACCCCATAGAGATGCGCTTCTGTACCGCTTGATAGTTGTTTCCACTCAAATTGCACCGCATCTTCGGAGCAACCGAGGAACGCGATGCTGCCGCATAAGATTATGAGTGCAAGTCGGAACGATTGCCTGAGTGCGACTTTCCTTTGAAAGCCGATTTTTAATGTCGCCATTTCGCTGTGCCTCCACAAATTGGGTTGCATTTGTTTCCGCTGTTATGATAAACTATATGATAACGGAAAGCCAATAAATTGTCAAGCATTGTGTTTGACAAAGAACCTGTGAAAGGGTATAATGTTTTAACTACCGAACACTCGCGCTTGAAGATGAAGGGGATTATCCTGTTTTTGGATTGGAAAGCCTGACGCATAAATCATGAACATCATCGGAATTGATGGCGGCGGAACGAAAACCGTCGGCATCCTAACCGCGGCAACCGGCGAACGTATCGCCCGCGCGGAAGCAGGGCCTTCAAATTATCACGTCGTCGGCGAAGAAGAGACGCAAGCGGTTTTGGCGAAGACCATCGCAACCCTTTTTGAGCAGGCTGATTTGCCGCCGACAAGCGATACTGCCTTTTGTTTGGGCATGGCGGGGTTAGGACGCGCCGAAGACCGGGGTGTCATCGGACGCATTTGTGATGCGTTAGGGCTGGGCAAAAATCGCATCCTCACACACGATGCACACATTGCCCTCGTCGGCGGCATCGGAAAACCGGAGGGGATAATTATCATCTCCGGCACCGGTTCTATCGTCTACGGCATCAACGCGCAAGGAAAAGAGGCACGCGCTGGCGGATGGGGATACCTCCTCGGTGATGAAGGGAGCGGCTACGACATCGCCTTGAAAGGACTCCAAGCCGTCACACGCGCCGCAGATGGCAGAACTGAGCCGACAGCATTAACAACTCTGGTTCTTGAAAAACTTGGCTTGGATGCCCCGAGTGAACTTATCCGTTGGACGCACGCGGCGAGCCGTGACGTTATCGCGCAACTCGCTGAAGTTGTCTTTCGTGCAGCAGAACGAGGAGACAGGCGCGCGAGACAGATTGTCACCACCGCTGCGGATGAACTTGCCCGCGCCGCATCGGTAGTCCTAGAGCGATTAGCATTCACCGAACCGCCACGCATCGTTCTCAGCGGCGGAAATCTGGTGCATCAACCGCTGTTTGTCGAAGAACTCCGCGGGCGGTTGACAGTACCCCTGATGCTCCCGAAACACGAACCTGCGGTAGGCGCGGTGTTATTGGCACAACATGATGACAGAACAGCGTAATCCAAACTCAACAGCCCTTGGCCTGAAGACAACGCGCGAAATCGTGCGAATCTTTAACGAGGAAGACAGGAAAGCCGTCGCCGCTGTGGAGGCTGAAGCTGAAGCAATTGCACAAGCCGTTGAAATCGTCGTATCCGCTTTTCAGCAAGGCGGACGACTCTTTTACATCGGTGCAGGCACTAGCGGCCGGCTCGGCGTGCTAGATGCCTCAGAATGCCCACCGACTTTTAGCACAGACCCGGGGATGGTGCAGGGAATTATTGCGGGCGGCGATGTCGCCTTACGCCGCGCTGTCGAAGGCGAAGAGGATAAACCCGAACGCGGCGCAGCTGCCATCCGGGAACGGCAACTCACGCCGCGCGATGTCTTGATAGGTATCGCGAGTAGTGGACGGACACCTTATGTCCAGGGGGCTTTAAAGGAAGCGCGCGCCATCGGTGCAACGACGATATGCCTCTGCTGTGTCACACCGCCTGACGAATGGAAGCCGTTTGTCAATCACTTCATCACGCCGATAGTGGGACCGGAAATTCTGACCGGCTCGACTCGGTTGAAGGCTGGCACCGCCACTAAACTTGTTTTGAACATGCTGACGACAATCGCGATGGTGAAAATCGGCAAAACCTACGATAACCTGATGGTAGATGTGCACGCCTCTAACTCCAAGTTGATAGACAGAAGCATCCGCATAGTTCAGGAGGTAACCGGTGTTAATGCCGCCCATGCCGAAGCCACTTTAGCGAAGGCAGATGGCAAAGCAAAAGTGGCGATTGTGATGTTGGTGAAAGGACTCAGCGCAACCGATGCCATTGCGTTATTGGAGAAACATGATGGGTTTCTGCGCTCTGTCATATCTGATTCACCGTTGTAGTTTGAGATTGGGTATTTTTTCATGCCGAGAGCCCTTTAGCACGTAGCGCGGGGGCCTGTCCCCCGCGTTCGTGCATGGCGAGGGACAGGCCATCGCTTGCATCGAGACCGGGCGGTCTCTCCTACCCCCGCGTTCGTGCATGGCGAGGAACAGGCCCCGCCTTACAGACAAGCGGCTTCGGAGATATTAGGAGGAACTCTGATGAAAACCACAAAAGTCGGACTTGCCAAAACCGGCAGACGACGTTCTAACGTTTTTGAAGCGATGGACAGCATCCGAGAGGAACTCACGCCGAAAGTCCGTGAGCAGGTGCTGTTGAAACCGAACTTCCTCTCCAGCACGAATCAACTCGCCTCGTCGCATGTGGATGCGATGCGCGGCGCGTTGGACTTCTTGCTCAGTACACCGAACCCGCCAACCGAGGTCATCATCGCCGAGGGGGCCAATGAGAAGTTCTCCGGCGAAGCCTTCCAAGTTTTTGGCTACGAGGCACTGCAGGCGGAATACGATGTGCCTATCCGCCTCGTCGATTTGCATCAGGAGACTGAGTGGGAAGAAGCAGAAGTGTTGCTTGCGGGCCGTGAAACCGATACCGTCCGAATGCCGAAGTTGGTGCTGGATTGCCCCTGCACAATCTCTATCGCGATTGCCAAAACGCACGATGCTGGCGTAGTGACGCTCGCGATGAAAAACATGATTATGGGCACGCTGCACAAGGCAGACCGGATTAAGATGCACGGATATCATAGCCACGCCGACCGGGTGCTACCGCTTGAAGCACAGACGCTCAATATGAATCTGCTTCGGCTGTCGCATCCCTTGCTGCCGGATATCGCTATCGTCGATGGCACGGTTGGGTTGCAAGGCAATGGCCCCGGCGGCACCGATTCTGTTCCCCTCGGCATCGCCGTTGCGAGTGCCGATGTATTCGCGGCGGACGCTGTCACGGCGAAAGCGATGGGGTTTGAACCGCTGGAAATCGGGCTGTTCCACTACGCCAACGAAATGGGCTACGGCATCGCTGATCTGGACAAAATCGAGATAGTCGGACCGGCGGTGGACACCGTTGCCGAATCGTTTAAGCCGCACGAGACAGCGGAACTCCAATTCCAGTGGCACGAAGCGAATGCCGCCGAATATCTTAACCTATAAGGACAAAGGAGACTTATGAAACTTTTCCATCATAACCTAGGACGAGAGGTTATCTCTCGCCACTCTCACACCGTAAGGCGAGTGCCTGTCTCTCGCCATATTCTCTGCCTATTCCTACTCACCTTTACTGCGCCAACGTGGGCATGGTGGGGAGGTGGACACGAGACGCTCACGCGGGCATCCGTGAGAGCATTGCCGGAAGAGATACCCGAATTTTTCCGCGCAGCTTTCGCTGAGAACGCCATCGCGCACGGTGCTTATGACCCGGACCTGGCGAGAAACCGGAGCACGCCGAATGCTCGCGCTGCAGAGTCCCCACAACACTATTTCGACGTGGAGCTACTGCAAGGCAGACCTTTTGCTGATAACCTCGGCGCGCATATTCGGCTCTG
This sequence comes from Candidatus Poribacteria bacterium, assembly GCA_965242965.1. GTDB lineage: Bacteria > Poribacteria > WGA-4E > WGA-4E > WGA-3G > AGPOR5. The sequence continues at coordinate 3,277,450 of OZ251518.1, forward strand.
TGATGAACTTGGAACCTCATACCACAGCGTCGGGACGCTGCCGTATGTGTTGGCGGAGTGGACAGAACGTCTCGCCATTGCTTTCCAGGAGCATCGAAAATGGCCGGACAATCCTATTATTCAGAGCAAATGCCTTGTCTATGCCGGGTTTGTTGCGCACTACGCGCAGGATATGTGTCAACCACTGCACCTGACAGTGCATTTCAACGGACGCGCGAAGCCCGACGGTTCATCCCCGGGCACAGGCATCCATGAGAATGTGGACGCGCTAGTTGGACGGCTTAAACTAAAGGCTGACGATTTGGCGAAGGACCAGGAGATTCTGCCGGTTGAGGAGTTGCTTCCCGCGATTTTTCAGCAGATTAAAGCCGGGCATCGCCTCGTGGATAGCGTCTATGACTTGGAAGAAGATCTGAAAAACTATCAGGAGCCAACGCCTGCGCTCGTCGATTTTACGAATGAACGTGCGCGCGAGGCAGTGCGCTGGACCGCGGCACTTTATCTCACGGCGTGGCGAATGTCTAATGACATTTCGTTGCCGGGGTGGTTAAATCGGTAACGAACCGTCGGGCCCCCGTAGGGCGAGGGCCTGTCCCTCGCCGTGCCACAGTCGAGACCAGGAGGTCTCTCCTACAAGGGAGATGCTCTGTCAGGTCTCCGTGCCACAGTCGAGACCGGGCGGTCTCTCCTACCGGGGAGATGCTTTGTCAGGCCGGCGTAGGGCGAGGGCCTGTCCCTCGCCATCGTCCGCGTAATCCAACGTTCGCGGGGGACAGGCCCCCGCGCTACGGGAACATCGAGACCGGGCGGTCTCTCCTACGGGGGCCACTCCTTTCTCACCCTTCTGCACGCAATATCTCTGCCGCCTCACGGATAACCTGCAGTTTCCGCGCCGCAATTTCTGTCGTGTTCACCGGGCGGTCTGCGAAAGTGCCGAAGCCGCAATCCGGATTCAAATAAATCTGCTCCGGTTTCCGATGCTTGCGCAGCGCGCGGACCTTGGCTAACACAAAGTCAACCGATTCTACCTCCGTCGTGCGAGGATCTACCACGCCGAGTCCAATCTCCTTATTTGCCGGCAATTCGCCGAGGACATCGATGCTCCCTGCACGTTCTGTCGCGTATTCCAACACGAACTGAGTTACGTTCATGCGGCTAAAATAGGGGATGAGTGCATCATAGGAACCGCGCAGCAGCACCTCTTCTTCCTGACTCCAGTTGCCGCGGCAGACATGAAGCGCGGTCTTCACTTTTTTCTCGCTATTCTGATCCAATACGTCAACGACGCGATTGATTAACTGCACCGCGAAATCGAGTTCCTCTTCCGGACTGCTCTTTTCCGAAAGCGCGGCACACATAAAACTGTGCGTCTCATGCGGTCCCGTGAACGCAACCTCTGTCAAGACCGGCTCATCAAACTGAATGAATTGGCAGCCTGCCTCTTGCAGTGCCTTCACCTCTTCCCGCAGCACCGCGACGACATCTCTCCCAAGGGATTCCTTGTCGGGATAAATATGGGCGGAGAGCCGCTTTACCCACATCGAGCGGGTTAGGAGATAAGGACCGGGTAAGGTAACCTTAATTGGTTTTTTGGTGTGTTTCTTGAGAAACAAGAAATCTTTCAACGCGAACGGCTCGTTGCGCACCACGAGTCCATCGACTACCGGATTTTTCAGCGCAAACGCGGGGACATCCAGTGCGTTGAGGAGCTGTTCAAAAGCGGCTTTATCCTCAACGTAATCGAGCATTTCCGCCAGCGTCATCAGCCGGATGCCTTCAATGGAATCGGTGATGAAAGAATAGAAGTTATCGCGGCGTTGCTCACCGTCGCTGACGATGTCCACGCCGTTTTCCTCTTGGAGTTTCAGGCTTTCCAGCACCGCTGCATCAGCGATGCTATTAAATTCGGTTTCGGCGATGCGGCCTTTTTGCCTATTTCGCAATGCCCTCGCGACCTGCCGTGAGCGTGGCAAACTCCCGACGACGGTGACGGGGAATGCGGGTAGATTATTCATTGTTTCTCCTCCTTCACTTCCATAGCGAACGTTAATGAGGGTGTTTCATAATTCGATGCCTTCCCGGTAGGCGAGACCTCCTGGTCTCGATGTTCCCGTAGCGCGGGGGCCTGTCCCCCGCGAACGTTGGATTACGCGATCACTGGCGAGGGCCTGTCCCTCGCCCTACGATGAAGGATCCCCCCTGTAGGTAAGGATCGCCAGATCCTTACCCGTTCGAGATCTGGCGATCTCGAACTACAGAGGTGGGCCCAATGCCTTTTTCTATCGGTATTCGCCTGTCCCCCAAGAGGGAATAAATACCGAAACAGAGTTATGAAACACCCTCACGTTAATGTCACCCTGTCCATCTTCATTAGTGCGCCGCCCTGAATCTGTTCAGGGAGCAGTTCAACCCCGTATCTCTCGTGCAATGCCTGCAGATCCGCGAAGTCTGTCGCTTTCAACGGGTATCCGGTGTGTGAGCGGACCTGGTAATTAACCGATAGACACCGGACTTTTCTCCCTCCGATAAAACCGACAGCGTTCAACTCCGATGCCTCGATAACCCAGTCGATCTCCCCGGGCCCGTATACACCTCCGCCTTCTTCTGTCCGTTTGATGACATGAAAGTCGATTAGGCCATGCGCCCGATGCCCCATCACGAAGTTTCGGGATTTCCGGTCTTCGGTATAGATGTGAACGAAGCCGCGCGCTAATAGTGCTTCAGTCAGCAGTGCTGAATCTGTCCACGAAATCATGATGTCCAGATCTCCGTGGTTACGCGTGCATTTACCGAGCAGGGCATCGATGCCCCATCCTCCGTCAAGCCAGACTTCAATGCCGAGTTCATCGAAAAGAGCGAGGAACCAGTGAACTCTGTCAACGGACATCAGCCTGGATGCATCCTCAAACACCTGCGATGCGTTGAGGAGGACAGGTTCGTGCAAGTCCTGCTTCATTGTCGGTGGCCCTTCGTGGTTAACGCGAGCGGCTCATTCCGCTTTCGGTTGATGCTGTTCGATGATTTTCCCGAGTGCCCGCAAAGCCTCGTTAACGGCTTTGGCGTTGGGGAACATTCTGGCGACATCGTTGTCAAGTTTCACGAGGATAGTAAAATCGTCGAACCTGTCGGCATATTTGCCGCGGATGCCGTTGCTGAAGTCATATTCGTCGCGCATGTCCGATTCTTGGTGTTGGGGGGTTGCTTCCTTCATCATAATTTCTCCTGCTTCGTAGTTTTTTCGTTCGTGGGCTGTTGCTTTTCGGGCAGAAATGATGCGAATAGCATCGTCTCTTTCGGTGTAAACAACGACTAAAAGCCTTTGCTTGTCAGAATAGCCGGCAATTAACCACCTTTCTTCCTCTTCTGAGTGAAGTAGATCCGAGGTGGTTAAAGACAGTGAATCGGAAAAAACTGTAATTGCTTCCTGAAAGGAAACTTCGTGTCTTCTCAGATTTTCCGATGCTTTTCGGTGATCCCATTCAAATATCAGGTTCACATTTTCCCTCTTCATTCCGCCCAATGTCTGGCGATGGAGTTTGGAATTCTAAAATCCACCGTTGAATACGAGGATACATTCTTAAGTATACCACAAAAAACGACTCCATGTCAACTAAAAAACGCATATTGATTGTTTTCTCGCTTTTGGGCTTGACCTTTTGCTAAATAGATGATACAATCTAGCGTAAGGGGGAGGCATAGAGTCACCAGCGAATAGAAATTAATCTGAGGGTGTTTCATAAATCGATGGCTTCCCGGTAGGCGAGACCTCCCGGTCTTGATGCGTCCCCGTAGGCTCGTCCTCCCGGTCTCAATATTCCCGTAGCGCGGGGGCCTGTCCCCCGCGATCGCCATCGGCAAGAGGGCGTTTTAGGTCCTTTAGGTCCTACATGTCTATAGATACACGTGTCAGCCCGTTTTAGGTCCTTTAGGTCCTTCATAAAAAACACGCGGCCCTGGCAAAACTATTAAGGACCTAAAGGACCTTAGGGCTCTTCGCGTTCGCGCGTGCTATAGACATTAAGGTCCTACGGACCTAAGAGACGTTTTTTATCGTAGTGCGGGGGCCTGTCCTCTGCGAGCGTTGGATTGCGCGGACGCTGGCGAGGGAAACCCGCTCGGATGCGCGTGTGGCATCCGAGGGCCCTCGCCCTACGATGAAGGGGGGCTTTCTGCCGCCGCTGCCCCGGTAGGCGCGCCGCCCTATTGCATCGAGACCAGGAGGGCTCTCCTACGGGTGTGCATCGATTTAGGAAACACCCTCAACTAATCTATAAGGAGGCTTGAATGTTAAATCTCAATCTGGATACCAACACTATCAACCGCACCTTGTTTAGGGGAGACAACCTTGAATGGATGAGGAGGCTACCCTCCCAGTCGGTGGACATCATCGCTACCGATCCGCCGTTTAATTCCAAGCGCGATTACTTCGTGCCGTTCCGCGACAAACAAGGCAAAGAACCCGAAACCCTCGTGAAGGCGTTTTCTGACACGTGGAGTTGGGGGATTGCCGCGGAGACTGCTTGTGATGAATTGATTACGGAAGTCGGCGGACTTGTAGGAGAAACGATCCTGGGAATGCGGACGTTCCTCAAAGAAACGCCGATGATGGCGTATCTGGTGATGATGGGCATCCGCCTCGTGGAAATGCACCGCGTCTTGAAGCCCACCGGGAGCATCTATCTGCACTGCGATGCATCTGCTGGCCACTACCTCAAACTGCTTATGGATGCAGTCTTTGGCGTGAAAAACTTCCGGAATGAGATAGTTTGGTGCTATGATACGCCTGCAAATGTCCGGCGATGGTTTCCAAGAAAAACCGACAACATTCTGTTTTATACGAAAGGTTCGACATGGACTTTCAATGTTGACAACGTCAGGACTCCATATAAGCGCGGAAGCAAATTGGATGGTAAGGGCTGGGGAACAAATCCAGCGTATTCAGCAGAAGAGGTTGCAAAAGGCAAGGTTATGCCCAATTGGTGGGCTGACTGCACTCCCGTGCAGCGTCTGATAACCGAACGCACGGGGTATCCGACGCAGAAGCCGATTACACTCTATGAACGCATACTTAAAGCTTCCAGCAACGAGGGTGACTTGGTTCTTGATCCGTTCTGCGGATGTGGCACCACCGTGATTGCAGCCGAGAACCTCGGACGGCGATGGATTGGCATTGAGCTCACCTATCTTGCTACTAGTGCTGTCAAATTACAAGTGGAGAAGTTCTATCCGCACATCTGTGATGAGGTGAGGATTATTGGTATACCCGAAGACCTTCCGTCTGCAATCCGTCTCGCATCTGAGGATGCGTTTGGCTTTGAGGAGTGGTGCGTGACTCACGTGCTGAATTTCCGGAGAAATGCGACTCGTGGTGGTGATGGCGGCATCGATGGCGTTCGCAATTTTCCTCTCGGTAAGATTGGTGGGCGGAAATCCTATGGCAAGATGGTTGCCCAAGTCAAGGGTGGCAATTATACGCTTGGACATGTCCGTGATTTCCGCACGGCGATGGACAACGCGAACGCCGAGTTGGGTGTCTTTGTCGTTGCTAAACCGCCGACGCGTGAAATGCAAAAAGAGGCATCCCGTGCGGGGCTATGGAAGCATCCGACGTTGGATTTTGAGTGTCCATGCCTGCAGATATACGAGGTTAAGGACTACTTCGCGGGGGTTGCGCCAAAAATCCCTCTTAGCGAACGCAGTGTCCTCTAGCCGTTGCAAACCGCCTATTCTCACGATGGGGAGAGGCGGTGCCTCTTTTTGCGCGCGTCTATACTTTCATAATGGTGTTTTCGCTGTTTGACATAGCCTTTTGCCCCACCTTTTCCATCAATCAGAATGAGGAACCTTATTCCTCTATCGAACGTTCATGGGCAGTGCCAAGGAATGCGTTAAGTTCGTATAGTTTCTCGACTGCGGAGGTGACTGCACCATCCGGATCTGATTTGTTCCACTTCAGACCCAGATAAATCAATAGGGTTCTGAGGCATATACTAGTCAACGAACATGCTATTCTCGGGTCCGGCTCTGTAAAACCGAAAATCGGCGTGTAGTAACGCCCTCTTCGGTTCAGGTGATGTAAATCAATCTCGTACCACTGACCGTGGATGAAATCACTTGGACTTCCGAATCCATACGAGTACATAGGCTCTTGCCCTAATTCCTTCATAAGGTCCCGAAAGTGTTTTCCATCAACATTCCAAGTTGTGTTATTCATCAACTCAGTTTGGGAAATCCCATCTTTTGTGAGCCGAGCTACGATCTTCCGCTTCATTCGTTTCTCAATCTGAATCAGTGGCCGTTTTTGGGCCTTAGCCTTCAGGTCTTGAAGAGTCTCTTTGTAAGGTCTATAAGAGGCTAAAATGAAACTCCGAAAGGTTTGCCGCTTTGCCTTTGAGTTGATGAAGTACTCGATTCGCGTGGCTGTCTCAAATATGGGCCTGGAAAAGAGGGCAGCCAATTCAAGTTCGTGACGAGAAATGTGATTCTGAGCACCTCCGAGTAATTTCCTGATACGAACCATGTGCCCAACGATTATTGCTCTATGTTTGGTGTATCCCTTGTTGCCCATTTCCTCGTACGGAGTCGGATCAACACCCACTCTAAGCAAGTACAGGGACCAATTCATAATCTCAACTGCAAAAGTCATAAAATCATAATTCGTTTTACAATCAGAGACTCGCGACAAATTGGCATCAATCCAAATTTCAATCTCGGTAAGTTTCTGGTTGATGTTATCCCTATTTTCCTTTGCCGTTAAGTGAGGAGACGTGCTGATGTGACAAGATTGGAAAAATTCCAACAGGCGATTCTTCGTCTCCGGCAGAGTCAACTCCACAGATCCCATCAGCGCATGATGAATTTTGTCAAAATCCTCACGGGTCCAACCGGCAGAGTGCAACGCGGTGAGCCACTGAGTAAAGATACTGTCGCTTCCATAGTTAAGGGGCGTGCTAACCATCTCTACCGGTAACCGCACCCGCAACGATTCTATAATCCATCTCAACAAGAATTTGATGAACGAGTCGAAGCGATAGCGAGGAAGATAAGGGGCATTGGCAGCAGCCTCATCTGCGTCCTCTACGAACATTGAGATCAGTTCCTGATCTTGTTCATCGACCTCGGGTGGTACCAGGGTGAAAAGGGTGTCCAAACGGTTTGCTGGCTGACCAGGAGCGTGCCAACGCCCATCTGGCCCCCTGGTAAAAAGGAGATCTGAAACAATTGGGGTTTCCTTGTTGGCACTCCGTTCAACAAGGAAACCTGTGCGGGGATCCGCCCAATCTGTCCTCACACAAAAAGCCAAAAATGGGTATTGGCAATCAGCACAAGGAATTAAATCCCGTTCCCCCTCGCGCTCTTCATCACTTCCAAGGTAAACCAGGTCCAGCAAAAAGTCCATCACATGAGTTGCCCAATCTAACCGATTGAGGAATGGCGTTGCGGGATCACAGCCAAGATAGTCGGAGTGAATAACAAAGGCCGTTAGAACTCCCTTTTGCCTCTGTTCTTCATCACCTATGTGTTCCGCTTTTTCTCGTGATGGGTGTTGCTGTTTCGTATCTTTCATCGTTCGCCTCGCACAAGTCTACCAAGTTCGTCGTTCTTCGCGCACCATAACGACCTGTAATGCGCCGAACATCGCGCCGACACATCAACCGATCGAATCGTTAGTGTTAATTATACCCTATTTCCAAGCGAAAGTCAAATTGATTTTCACTCCCCCTAAATCACCCGCAACTCCACCTGAACCTCAACCCCACGCGTCAACGTATTCGTCACAGGCGAAGCGGCTAATGTCTCCTCCCAAAGCGTTGCTAATACTTCATCATCAGCATCGGAAGAGACGTAGAGGGTGCCACGAATCTCTTTGAAACCACTATGTCCATCACTCTCTGTCCCCAAGAAGACGAAGATATTATCGATCTGGCCGCTGAGCGAGATTTCAAGTTCGTCGATTTCTATCTGCTGCTGCGAAGCACGGATCTGGAAGCCCATCGCAAGGCAAGAACCGAGCGCGCCGAGGACATATTCCACTGCACTCGGCGCATCGTCGCGGACATCGAAACTGGCTGGTTGTCCCACCGCCCAAGAGTGATTTCGACAGAAGACTTTCGTCTGCATGCCGCCATCCCAGTGGATGCGCGTCTGCCATCGGTAATCGCGCGCTTGTTCATAAGCGAGTTCGGCATCTTGTTCGGCTTCGCCTCTGCGCACAAAGTATTTGTTATGTTCGGTGTCCGGTCTCCACCCCAGATAAGGGTTTTCTGTCATGCGACACCATGCAGGCAGGTCCTCCTTGACGCTAATCTCGGTGCTGCGAATTTCTAGGACTTCGCCATCTGGCACCATTTCCATTGATTTTCGGATGAGGAGAAGAAGTCCAGAACCGCAGTCAAGGTTGCCGCCTTCGCAGATGTGGGGTGTTTGGAGGGTATCGGGTGCTTGTAAGTCTTCTTGGCGCATTGTTTTTCGTTTGTTTCCTTGGGGGAATTCACCATTGTAGTTCGGCATCGCCTGATTCCGAATCTGACAAAGAATTGAGAATCCCTCCTATGCGCAGTTTCCGCGCGAATAGCCGGAACGTGTTCTGCCACAGGAGGGATACGTCGCGAGCCCAGCTCGCGCCGAGTCGAGTTCAATAGGTGATACAGGAACCACCCGTAGTCAGGAACTCAACGGCTTTCGCGCCGCCGACGATTGTGGCGGCTTCGACGAGGTTGTCCTCATCTAAATCGCGCTTCTTGAAGCACGGGGAGCACACCCAGATTATTCCGCCGAATTCGGCGAAATCCGCCATGAGTTGTTTCAACGGCGCGAAGCCGTCTTCGTGGATGTCATCGGCGTAACCGTTCTGTGAAAGATGCACGCCTTCCGTGCTGAGGAACACCACCGTCTCCACGCCGGATGCGACGGAAGCGTTGGCGACGACAAACCCAACCGTGGCTTTGTCGGTGTTATCCTTCGCGTGCGTAATGCTGAGCATCAGCTTTGCCATTAGGAATTCTCTCCTTTCTTGATGTAAAAATAGGCGTTGTCTTCCCCGCAGCAATCGGCGAGGAGTTCGTTGCCTTTCATGTTGCACCATGCCGCGATGTCCACGGGCGCGCCCGGGTCCATCGCGCGGATCTGGGCTATCTGTCCCGGTTCAAGCGGCAGCATCGCCTTCAGCAACGCGATAATCAGGTCACCGCAGCCGAGTTCGCCTAAATCGTGGACAGCATCTGGCAGGATATCAGGTAAATCCATAGTGAATCTCCCATTTTTCTCTGCGAGAATTGTTTTCAAAAATTAAGTTTACCATAAGAGTGGTTTAAAGTCAAGCAAAAATCGTGTTAAACTGAGGCTGTTTCATAAATCTGTGTAGGAGCCCTCCCGCGTTTCGATGCGTTTTGTTGGTGTGCGTATCGGGACAAGGATGTCCCTCCTACCCGGAACGATGCACCCCGGTAGGAGAGCCCTCCCGGTCTCGATGCAATAGGGCGGCAGAAAGCCCCACGGCCCGTAGCGCGGGGGCCTGTCCCCCGCGATCGGTGCATGGCGAGGGACAGGCCCTCGCCCTACGGTGAGAAGGGGCCGTTCTTATCCCGTAGCGCGGGGGCCTGTCCCCCGCGATCTCTCCTCCGAAACGAGAAACGTCCGCAGCCCGGAGGCCATAGACGTTTGCTGTCACGATCGCTGCATGGCGAGGGACAGGCCCTCGCCCTACGTGCCATGCGGCGATTGTCTATTTCTTACCGTAGCGCGGGGGCCTGTCCCCCGCGATCGATGCATGGCGAGGGGAACCCGCTCGCATGCGCGTGTGGCATCCGAGGGCCCAAGCCCTACGGGGAAAGGGGACGTTCTGAGTCCCGTAGCGCGGGGGCCTGTCCCCCGCGATCTTAATTGTCTGAAGCAGGATTCACAAGATTTACAAGATTTACAGGATTATCTCCCGCGCAATGAGCATTCTTTTTGCAATGGATGCCTCTTCAGGTCCTTTAGGTCCTGCATGTCTATAGAAAAACAGACATGCCACTGTTTTCAAGGTCCTTTAGGTCCTTAATGGAAATGGCAGCCAAGCGAGTCAAGGCACATTAAGGTCCTACAGACCTTAGGGTGCGCTGCGATGCAGGATGCTATAGACATTAAGGTCTGACAGACCTTAAACCCCGAGCGGAAACGCCCCTGTTTTCGTAGCGCGGGGGCCTGTCCTCCGCGATCTCTCCGCCGAAACGAAAAACGTCGCGGGAAACGTAGCGCGGGGGCCTGTCCCCCGCGATCTGCCGACCGAAACGAGAAACGTCCGCAGCCCAGAGGCCATAGACGTTTGCTGTCACGATCGATGCATGGCGAGGGACAGGCCCTCGCCCTACGGTGCAAGGGGACGTTCTGAGTCCCGTAGCGCGGGGGCCTGTCCCCCGCGAAGCCTCTTGTCGTCTGAAGCAGGATTTACAAGATTTATAGGATTTGCAGGATTATCTCCCGCGCAACGAGCATGCTTTTTCTAATGGATGCCTCTTCAGGTTCTTTAGGTCCTGCATGACTATAGAAAAACGGACCTACTACATTCCTAAGGTCCGCTAGGACTTTAATGGAAATGGCAGCCGAGCGAGTCAAGGCACATTAAGGACCTAAAGGACCTTAGGTTCATCGTGTCGCAAGGAGCTATAGACATTAAGGACCTAAAGGACCTTAGGCACGGTGAGGGAAACCCGCTCGCATGCGCGTGTGGCATGCGAGGGCCCTCGCCCTACGGTAATATCGATATGTCGGGGATGTCGGACGGGGACGCAGGGGTGGTTAAGGTGGGCTTTCTAATCGTTCTCGGATTTTTTTTGCCGCATTCTATGAACTTGTCTGACCTGTAGATTAATTCATCAAAGGAAATTTTCCCGGCTTGGTATTCTTCGTTGTCCTTTTTCCAGTGCGCGATGATTTGACCTGCAGGTGGGCACGTTGAGTGGAAGAGGTTATACGCGATGAGGGCGAGGATTGCGCCGATGAGGAGGATGCGGGTAAGTCTTTTCATGCGGATAAAAAAAGGACCCGGCCGCGCCGTGCCGCGGCCGGGGTAGTTGAACGGTTAAGAGTTAAGGTGTAACTGGCCGCACGCAACGAAAACCGATGGTGAAGTACGCGGTCGCCGGCAGCTGCTCGGAGCGATAGGAGACACGCAAGGAATCTGCTGGACTCCACCAACTGCTGCTGCGAAACACGCGCCTGGAGTCGGTCGGGATAGTTGTGAAGTTTTCACGTAGCCATTGGATGGTCATCCCACCGGCGATGGGGTTCCGACTGTTATCAGACTCAGCGTAGAAATCCTCATCGTATGCGTCAAGACACCATTCATACACGTTCCCCGCCATATCATACAACCCATACCCATTCGCAGGATACTGCCCAACGGGGGTGGTACCGATGGTGGCATTTGCCGAGCGGTTCGCATCAGCGGGGGTGGGCTCGTCGTCGCCCCAGGGATACTTCTTTCCCGCGAGCCCGCCGCGCGCCGCATATTCCCACTCCGCCTCCGTCGGCAAACGCTTGCCAGCCCACTGCGCATACGCCATCGCCGCATACCAACTCACATTAACCACCGGATGGTCTGCTTTCTCTGTGGGATAGGTATTGCCAGTCCAGCGAGACCAGTGCTCGAGGTAACGGACATCGTGGAACCTGTCCTCAATCCTGTCCTTTTGCCAGTCTGGATTCGCATCGACAAACGCCTTAAATTGCGCGTTGGTGACTTCGTATACGTCCATGTAGAACGCATCCAAGTGGACGGTATGCACGGGTTTTTCGGCATCGTATGCCTCCTCGTCCTCGCTGCCCATCTGAAATGAGCCAGCAGGAATCAGCACCATGCCTTCGGGTATTGGCTCTTCAACGGTATAATTCAAAGTGACGGCTTCTCCTTCCCACTGCAACCCCAATGCCAAAGGACCCGGGGCAAACGGCCCAGCAATAGTCACCGTCTCGCCCCCTGGTGTTGCAGTGCCACCTGTTACTTGGAGTCCTTCCGGTGTGCCATTAAAGGTCACCGTAATCGTTGCATTGTTCTGAATCGTGCTTCCATCTGCGGGGTCCGCCGAGAGAAACTGAATCGCTTCCACCAGTGGTTCTTCTCGGTTGCAGCTGCCCATCGCTATTGCGAAGAGACAGACTGCGAGACTTGCGAACGTTCCTAAATGTTTCAACACCATAATTCTCCTTGCCCGCCATCAACAGCGGGCAGTAGAAATAAAACAAGTTTGCAGCGGCATCCGCGCCGCCGCGTTCATTTGTGAAAAAACCGCGTTAAAAAGCGCGGTTTTTTCAATGAGGGCCGGTAGGCGCGCTTTGAAACCGCGCCTCCGAAGGTTGTGTGCGGGCTCGTGTGCCCGCACATGTCTCGTTGTCTGAATCAGGATTTACAGGATTATAGGATTTCCAAGATTAGGAATTCTCTCGTCGCGGGAGACGCTCTTTCCCGGTAGGCGCGACCTCCTGGTCGCGATTTCTACCAGGCATGCTTTGGATAAGCGATGTGCTCATAATCCTGTAAATCCTATAATCTTGTAAATCCTGATTCAGACGATTTCCACGGCGAATTAGCCGCGTGAGTCATCAACGATTGACATACCGAACCAAACTCGCCAATGTCACTCTTTCTCGGTTTGGTGGATTGGCTTCGTTATCGGCCACCTCTATGTTCTCGTCAACGAGACAAGGATCTGCATCCCAGCTCTCGTCCATCAAGAACGATGTCTCGCAGTGGAGCAGCATCGCGCCGAAGACTTCCATGAGAATAGCGGAGCCGACAGGACCTAGCCGATTGCCACCGCCCCGGATACCTGCCTCACGCATCAGGTAGAGAAAAAGCGGCGTGCGATTTGCGAGTTTGTTGCGAGTCTCAGCATCGAGGCATGCTCCCGCCAGAATCTCACCGAGCAGGAGGTTCTGATTGTGATTAATCGGGTATCCTCGATCTGCTAGTGCTGCAGCAACGCGTTGCCCACTTGGCAATCCCAGGACATATCCTCGGAGGAGGTTACGGAAGGCCAAGGAGAGATCTTGCCTTCTTGCTTCCGGGCCCACGACACGTTCGGGAAGTTCCACTAACTCATTCGCCAGCAGATGGTCAATCGCTTTGGAGGGCACGTAAACCTGATTCGGATTCACATCTAAGAGGAACCGCCAATCCACGGTGAGTTCCGGTGGCACTCGTCCGAAGCCGAGGGTGCGGAACCGTTTATCAAAAATCCCGATCTCTGGGTAGGTCGAGTTCGCAGGATAGTTTGAGCGCACCAAGGTGTGTCCAAACCGATAAGCGGCGGCGGAGAATTCAACCGGCATGCGGAGGCGGCCGGCAGCGTCAATCAGATGCCCGAGGAAGAAAGGATAGTCTCTTTCTCCTTCAGGTCTGTTCGCGTTTTCCTGGATCTTCTGCAGCGCGAAGTTGTAAACGTCCACGTCACAGACGCGCTGCAGAAAATCATAAAGCACGAGAGCCTGATAGTGGTAGCGCACATCCCGTTGCACGTCCTCAAAGCGAGGTGGAGGCTCATTCGCGTTATCATGCTGAATGAGCAGGTCGATGATTCGGCGATTATGAAAGCGTAGAAACAACAAGTGCATCTGTGAGAGAAAGATGTTCTCGTCGTTACGCGGGTCGCCGATAAGTGCCGTGCCATCTGCACTGCGCGGCACATCGTTGGGATTCTCAACGTCGTTAACTTGGCTGCCGACGCGCAGTCGCCACGGTTGTTTTCTGTCGTAGAGATGCGGAGAGACATCCGGTCCAAAACCGTACATGCTATCCAGATCAAGCGAGGCGGAGCGGAGATTCGGCAGTTCTTCAACTCGCCCTCGGGGCAACGCTTCACTCGTGAGTTCGCTTTCTGCATCCAGTGTGATGTCGTGATCCACGAACTGCGCGAAGAACGTGTAGGCGGCCGGAACATCACTGTTACCAGAAGTGTCATTGGCATCACGCATAATCCCGCATCGTCCGCCGAGTCCGTTCGCTATCTCCTCAGCGGCAGCTCGATCTTCAATGCCGAATTCTTCCGCCCAGGTTGGTATGGGCGGATTTTGCAGCGGTAACAACATGCCGAAATTGCCAAGGCGGAGATGGTTGCTAGTCGGGACTCTGGCAATTCCGTGGGCGTTTGTTCTGTTATTCATTGTTTTCCTTCCTTTCGTCATTTGTAGGTTAAGATTCGGTAATCTTAACTCGTTCGGGCTCAGGCGAGCCCGAACTACAAGGGTTAATTTCGTATCACATCCCCGAGGGCGAGCGGGTAATGCAACCCGAGCGCCCCCCAGAAATGCGATGCTCAATGCATAGGGATTTCGTAAACCCAGTGCAACTTTGCATCAAGCCTATATGAGAAGCGTTTCAACACTGTTCGTTTCAGCGAAAACGCGAACGCCTTTGAGTCCCCCGGGAACCTCCTTCATGACATAGGTAGCCTCAATAGGGGTTACCACGGGACGGGAAGTTCCTTCCGGGGGCTCGGCGTAGAAGGAAAATTCCCAGATGCCGTCGGGCGGTGGTTGCACGTAAGTGTAAGGAACGAGTTCCGGATTCGTCCATCCCGCAGATGCCACTTCGCCTTCTGCGCCAATTAAGAGCATGTCAGCACCGCTATCGGTTTTGGAACGCGACAGCGAAACCGTCTTGACAGCATGGACTCGGTTGCCTTGCTCATGTTCGTTATTCATCGTTCTTCCTCCTTTTGCGCGTGAGTGTTCCGCGGTGCCTCTCTGCGGCGGCAGTCGCGGTATCGGATTAAAAACATCTTCCAGTATGCGGGCACCGTTTGCTGTGCGGCGGCAGCACGCTAGTATTAAGATGTATGTCGTCATCCCTATCGGTAGGCGCGCTTTGAAATCGGGCCTACCGGGTTTATGATACGGGTGTGGGTTCACCCTAGTCGACATATTCGTAAGCGTCATCGCCAAGGGCTCGGATATTGTCAACTGATTTGACAGTGAACTCTTCAGGCCAGGGGTCCAACTGTGCGTCCTGGCATGCAAGATGCGCCCTTTGGCCCGGATGTGCTTCCTGCCATTGTGCCCAGAGTCTGTCCACCTGCGCGTGATGGAACCAAAACGCGGGGTCTCGCGGCGAAGACATCGTCGTCATGTCACCACCAATCCACACGTGTCCACGGTTGTGCGGGCCGTTTTCAAGCCTTCGCGCAAATTGATAATAACTCCTCTGAGATAGGATCGCTTCGATCTGCGCCTCGTCAGTGAACCAGCGCATTTCCCCTGGTTCAGGTTGTTCATCGTGGCGGGGCCCGGGGTTCCTCTGCCATCTCGATCTCTCCGGGAACAGCCGGTTCTCCGGATCTGGGAATCCTTCCAAGTGGCCGCCATCAGCGTTCCAATCCCAATAGGGAATCGCCAGCGAATCATCAATCTCGCGAAGTCTTCTCTCAAAAACGATGAGGTAGGCGCGATGCCACGGCAAGAATCTCCGATAGCCCAATGGCCCCGACATTGAACCATGCATACGATGATGGGAACGTCGAAACCCATCTGGTTCCTGAATCATCGCCGCATGGATTTGGACTAGATTTCCGTAAGTGCCATTGGTCATTAACGTTGAGATAGCCCTGTTCAAGGCACCCCAATCTTCATCTGTCAATGCCAGCGTGCTTTGACGCTGAATTGGCATTGGCATTAGCATTTTTAAACTCCTTGCGTTGTCCCATTACCGTGCCTGCAGCACCGGTAATGGGGTGCAATTTCCGCGTCACCTTTTCTGAGATGCATGACGCGGAAGTAGGTTAAAAGCATCGTTGTCACTGTAACAGTGAAACTCGTTACGTCTATTGATAGCCCAAGTGTCCGTACTGCCAAAAAGGTGCAGCACCAGCCATCCGCGACGCAAAAGCGACGCGCAGCAGCAAAATGGAACAAACAGGGGAAATAACAACAGATAGGAAAACATGCACCGGGGATGGAGCCTCGATGCAACGAAAATAACCCGCCACGCAAAGAATGCGTGCAGGGTCGAAGACAACAAGACGACGAAAATCGCCGCTGTCAAGTGAATAAAGTTTGCTTAACGCCTGTGGGTGTCGGGGGGGGTCGAGCCTCCCCTCTGGGCATCAAGCCGAACGGGAACGCGTCGTGACGGCGCGACAACGGGCATAGATACACGGCGCGCGTGCATCTCTCGGTGCCCAAGCAGGTCTACGGCGACCTCATTAGCAATGGAAGAATTAATTCGCTGGTTCACGGTATCGTTCCTCTGTTCGGTTTCGGTCTCGCGGTGGCGCGTTTTTTTTCGCGCGCGTCACCACGTTTGCATTAATGATACACAAAAATGCAATAAATGTCAAACATTTTTTGCGAAAAATCGTGGAAATGTTGACAATTCATTTTATTTTACCACGATTTTCGGTTTTTTGTCAACGTTTTTCTGGGAAAATCGTGAAAAATGTTTAAAACTGATTTTATTTTAGCAAATGTCGCATTTTTTGTCAACGTTATTTCGCGAAAAAAAAACGCTGCTGCTACCGTAGCGCGGGGGCCTGTCCCCAGCGATCTCTCCGCCGAAACGAGAAACGTCCGCAGCCCGGAGGCCATGGACGTTTGCTGTCACGATCGGTGCATGGCGAGGGAAACCCGCTCGGATGCGCGGGTGGCATCCGAGGGCCCTCGCCCTACGGTGAAAGGGGACGTTCTTAGTCCCGTAGCGCGGGGGCCTGTCCCCCGCGATCTCTCCGCCGAAACGAGAAACGTCCGCAGCCCAGAGGCCATGGACGTTTGCTGTCACGATCGATGCATGGCGAGGGAAACCCGCTCGGATGCGCGGATGGCATCCGAGGGCCCAAGCCCTACGGTGAAAGGCACCGTTCTTATTCCCGTAGCGCGGGGGCCTGTCCCCCGCGAACGTTGGCATGGCGAGGGACAGACATCGGGACAAGGATGTCCCTCCTACCCAGACGCGTCCCGTGATCGGTGCATGGCGAGGGAACCCCGCTCGCATGCACGTGTGGCATGCGAGGGCCCAAGCCCTACGGGGACCGGAAAATCCTTTGGAATTCGCGCATCTTCCCGAGAATTACAAAAAAATGTTCTTTTTGGGAACCTTTTCCTCACCTAGGTGTTTAAGTAAGTAATATCACATTGATTTGATGCGTCTCGCATTTGATTTTGACACATCGTTTTTGTGGTATCCTATATCAACTTGCTGGATGCGAATACCACCCGCGCCTCCCGTGCGGCTCTCATCCGTCGAAAAAAAAAGAAGAAATGAAACCTGCATGCCTTGAGGAAGGCAGGCAAAGAGGAGAAATCAAAATGAAAAACAGACAGATGCTGAGACTACTCAGCCTTACCGTGCTGTGCGCAATGGCGTTCACTGCCACTGCCGCGTTCGCGACGAATGAACAATGCCCTGACGATGCCGTGGTAGCTGCTGTCAGCGCATTCATAGTTGCTGCTGCCGCCGTTGAGGAGGCCCAGGACAACTACGATCAAGCACTCGCCTCAACTTCTTTGATGAGGCTGCATTTTGTCATCGGTGCCGCAATCAATTTAGCTTCGGCTAAGGCGATAGCAAGTCAACGCCGCGCGGAAGCCAAAACCGCCATCCGTGCTCGCTTGGCGTGCTTAAGATCGATCGGCTAACACCCGGTGGCATTCGTCGCTGCGAACTCCCGTGGGCGTTGTAAGTTTTATCCGTAAAACGTCCTACGGTTCGCAGTGCTCTTAAAGTTACCGTAGCGCGGGGGCCTGTCCCCCGCGAGCTCTCCGCGCACTCCAACGATCGCGGGGGACAGGCCCCCGCGCTACGATAAGAATGACGTTTTCCTTTCATCGTAGTGCGAGGGCCCTCGGATGCCACACGCGCATCCGAGCGGGTTTCCCTCGCCATCGTCGGCGCGTTCCAACGTTCGCAGGGGACAGGCCCCCGCGCTACGGGGAAATCGAGACCGGGAGGTCTCTCCTACCGGGGAAACGGAATCGTTTGGAAAACTCAATGCCTCTACGATTGGTGAGATTTGGTATTCTTGTTGGATAATTTTGGAAATTCTGCTCCAAATTTCCAATTTCTTTCTGTTTATGCTATAATCTATTGAAATTGCCAAATTTGATGCATGATTCTGAAAAGGAGAACGCTAACTTGATCAACCTATATGGGGCAACGTATGATAGAATGCAACTGCTGCGTCATGTCGGGGATATCTCGCAGATTGCGCACGCCAAAGTGAGCCAATTGGCATCCGGCTCCGAAAAAGGCGTAGATGCCATCGATTTCCGCACCGGTTCCGGCTTGAGTTTCACCGTCCTGCCGAGCCGCGGGTTGGATATCGCTTACGCCGAGTATCAGGGTATCCCGCTCTGCTGGCGTTCCAGCACGGGCGATGTGCACCCGGCGCATTACGAACCGCACGGCCTCGGCTGGTTGCGAAGTTTCTCAGGAGGCTTGTTGACTACCTGCGGCATGCGGCAAGTCGGTGTCCCCTCGCACGATGACGATGAAGAACTCGGGCTGCATGGGCGCGTCTCGCACATTCCCGCGAAAAACGTCTGGGTTGACAGCCGCTGGGAAGGACATCGCTATTTGCTCTGGGCACAGGGAAAGGTTACGGAAACGGCGGCGTTAGGCGAGAACCTCTGCCGCACACGGCGCATTTGGAGTGAGTTGGGCTCGCGGACGTTGCATGTTGAGGACATCGTCGAAAACGTGGGGTATCAGGATTCACCTCACATGTATCTCTTCCATATTAATGTCGGGTTCCCAATCCTCGCGCCGGGCAGCGAATTCCTCGCGCCATCATCGCAGGTAACCCCCCGGGACGAACATGCCGCCGAAAACCTGAACAATTACAATTTCGGGGAGCCGCCAACTGCTGATTTCCAGGAGCAGGTATACTATCACACGATGGCGGCGGACGTGCATAACCATAGCCACGTGGCGTTAGTGAACCGTGCGTTTAACAACGGACAAGGCATCGGTGTCTCCGTGCGTTACCACAAAACGCAGTTCCCGAATTTCGTCCAATGGAAAATGTGCGGGGAAGGCACTTACGTCATGGGGTTGGAACCCTCAAACTGCCTTGTCGATGGCAGGGCGGCGGCGCGCGAAGAGGGAACGTTACAGTTCATTGAACCCGGCGGCCGCCGGCACTACGAGGTAGAGATCGGCGTGCTTACCTCTAACGCTGAGATTGATGCCCTTGAAGAAAAGATTGCTGCAACGCAGAATCAATAATACCAAATTAATCCTTACTTAAGGAGAAACCTATGACTAGGAGATGTTTACCCTTATCGCTCACCGCGTTCGCGCTCATCGCGATGTTGATATTCTTCGGATGCAGTGCGAAGGAAACACCACCGCCTGCCGCCGTGGAAGCACCGGCTGAGTCCGCAGAAGCGGAAGCAGCGATGCAACCTGAATCACCGGAGGCAAAGGAAGGAGAACCGGCTGAAAGAGAAGAAGAGAGCGCGCCCGAAGCACACCGCCATCATCCGGAAGAGGAAGCGGCAATGTCTCTCCCTACCGTGCCGGAAGACAGTGTGCTCCATCTGATTCCCGAACAAACGATTGGGCTCATTTACTGCCCCAGTCTGGCTGAATTAGATACTCGGCTGAACGCGCTCGCGCAAGAGTTGATGCCCATGGCAGAACCGCCCGAGCTCCTCGCCAGCATTCTCGCCGACACGTTCGGCGCAGGTTTTGAGAGCCTTGACGAATTAGAGGAGATTGGGCTTGATTTAAACAAGGATTTCGCCATCTTTTTCACGAGTCTAGAACCGATGTTCCTCTCCGCCACCGTGCATTTGACTGAACCGGAAGCCATCATGCAGGTAATTGAGATGGAGGCAGAAGGCTCTGCACCCGTGGAATACAACGGCGTAACCTATTGGAACGCCGCTGGAGGTGGCGGTAGTTTCGCCATTTTAGATGATGTGCTTGTCTTCTCACAGCAGGCGACGGTATGTGAAAGCGCGATTGATACCTTTCAAGGGAATACACCGGCTGTTGCGATGAATGTCAATTACACCCGGTTTCTCACCGATGTTGTCGCAGGCACGAATCAACTCGCCGTTCGCTTTGACTTTGACTCCATCGGGCCGCTCTTGAGCGTGAAGTTGGAAGAAGAAGTGAACGAGATGGTTGACAGCCTAGAAAGTGCCTCCGAATCCGCCGGGCTGGTTCCGATGGTTGCGAAAACATTGGGCGGCGCGCTTTCTTTGATTGACAAAGCGAAGACACTCAGGGTGACGCTATCGGTTGAAGGTGCCGATGTGCAAATCGCGCCTTCCCTCACCTTCAAACCCGGCAGCGCGATGCAAAAAATGCTCAGTGGGATGCAGGGCGAATTGTCCCTACTCAACGGGTTACCGGAACGTGCAACGATGAGTGGCGCGATAAAGGTCAGCTCCAAGACACTGCTTGAGATAGGCAAGTTCGGGTTCATGTTCTTCCCGCAAGATACCCCCGAACAAAAGGCGGTGCTTGAACCGGTGATTGAAAGGATGACGGGATTTTACGATGCTCTTACTGGAGAGATGGCATCTACTCTCAACTTCAGCGATAGTCTGATTCCTGACTCCCTTATCGTTTACGGCGTTCAAGACGCGGCGAAGGCGCGGGCGTATATGGACGAGGGATTTGTGGAGCAGCTGCAAGTTTCCATGCGGTTAATGCAAGGCATGATGGCGGGGTTGCCGAACGCTGACGGTGTGCTCGGCATGTATGAAGGCGCGGCACCCGGGCCGTCTGAAATGCATAGCGGCGTGGAAATTAAAAGTTATACCTTTCCTAATTTCGGGAAGGTGTGGGCGCAAGCAGAAGTCCCACTCCCCCTTCCTCCGGTATGGAATTGCTATTACGCTTTCACCGAAGCACATCTCTTTTTGGTGATGGGGAGTAGCCCGCAACTCTTGAAAGACGCTCTCGATGGCATGGCGGGCACTGGCACAACGCTGGCAACCCATCCGAGTTATCAGCACTTAGCGCGAAAGTTGGGCACGGATAATCACGTCTTTTACGCGATTTCACCCATCATCGCGGCGAAGAGTTTGAGCCCACTCTTGATACAGAGCGACCCGGGCAGTGCCGCGGCACTGCAAATGTTTTCGGGCATGTTGGAGAATCTCCCGGATAATTACAGCATCGGCTTCGCCGCCAAAGCACATGACGGCGGAATTGATACCAAGCTGCTCCTCACCCTCGGTGATTTCAAGCAGCTCATCCAAATGATGGCGATGATGACAGGCGGAAGCCGAGGATAGGTATCCTGCAACCGAAAAGCATCGGGCATCGTTAAGTTTGCAAGATAGACGATTTCCCGCGGTAGGCGCGGTTTCAAACCGCGCCTCCGGGGTTCAGTCTGCGTCTATCCTATTGCAGAATACGTAAAAAAAGTTGTTATCAGCGGCCTCGGGTCGCGAAGGAGAAAAGTTTTGAATTTCAGAAACCAGGGTTACAAACGCGCGCGGCACGCCATCGCCATCGGCGAAGTTGTCCTCGCCTGCCTGCTACTCATCGTCTCATTCGCTGTAGCAGACACAGGGGAGGAAGAAGCCGCGCCGCCGAAGAAAAGTCCCGTAAAAATCGGCGGGGCAATGCGGGTAAGCTATGTCTACGGCACTTACGGCACTGATGAAAGTCCGCATCGCCGCGGCCAACGCATCGGTGATGTCGATCTTGAGATTTTCCGACTCAACGCCGATCTGGACTATCGCAACATCATCAGTCGGTTGGAATACCGGTGGTACGACAATTACAGCATGATTCATACGGCGTGGTTAGGCTATAACCTCGGCGATTTTGGAACGCTCAAAGCCGGGATTGTGCGCGTGCCTTTCGGACCCGGGCCCTACGGCGTGTCCTCGAGTTGGTATTTTGACCAGCACTATTACGTCGGACTTGCCGATGACATGGATCTCGGGGTAAGATGGAATAGCACTTTTGACAAGTTGCAACTTGACGTTGCCTACTACTTGCAAAGCGAATTCCAAACCGATGGCGATAGCGTCGCGAGCTCGCGCTACAGTTATGACATCGTCAAATGGGAAGAACACGCCGATGCAAAAGGTGTTGTGGCGTGGGGTGCCGGGGAAAACGGGTTTGATGAGCAACATCAAATGAACCTGCGCGCGATTTATAGCGTGGGGGATGTTGCGGACATCGGCGCGTCACTGCAATACGGGTTGCTGAAAGGAACCGACGTGGATGACGATGGCGCGAACCACTACGCTGTCTCCGCGCACATGAAAAACACGTTCTCGGATTTCACCCTCTTTTCGCAAGCCTCCTATTACGCGTATAACATCACGGATGAAACGCCTTGGGGCACCGGAGATTTGATTCCGATGGGTGCGTTTGATTTTGCGTGGCCCATCGCCTCAAAAG
Source organism: Candidatus Poribacteria bacterium (assembly GCA_965242965.1). GTDB lineage: Bacteria > Poribacteria > WGA-4E > WGA-4E > WGA-3G > AGPOR5. The sequence continues at coordinate 3,299,795 of OZ251518.1, forward strand.
GATTCATTCCCGGCATCTCGCTGCGCTACGGTGGCATTGATGCGTCTAGTATTTCGTGGATTGACAGTGTTACGCCGTATGCTGAATTCAGCACTGTCCTGAAAACGGGAACGGATTACAATCCCAGCCATCTGGTGGTTATCGGCGCGAGTTGGACGCTCTTCGGGAATCTCTATCTCTATAGCGATGTCGGGATTTCCAACGGCAACTTTTTTGTCGGTAACGATGGCGATGACTACGGCAACATCAACAGCGTTGGCGACTTTGGTGCCAATGGCAATGACACGTGGAATACGCGTGTTAATTTGAACTTCGGCTATTATTTCTAGCATTTCTCTGTATTGTCCGAAGGATGAATACGCGACCGTCGCTGAGTCGCTTAGGGCGAGGGGGGGCAAGAGACGAAAAGAAACCCCCCGCGCCTCCTTCGCGGCGATACAGAAAAATCAAGGAGAAAATTATGCAGATGCACGAAGACGAAAAACAGTCGCGTTTGCCGGACGAAGAACAGTACCAGAAGCTCTTCGGCCTAAACATTCTGTTGACACCGGTATTCGTGATTTCCAGTATCGCTATCGTGGTTTTTGTTCTCGGTTCGCTTATTTTTCAGGAACACGCCACGACGCTCTTTAAGCATACGCGTTCATGGCTCACGACGAACCTTGACTGGTTTTTCATGCTCAGCGTCAATCTTGTCGTGCTATTTTGTCTGGTGGTGGCATTTTCCCCACTCGGCAAGGTGCGCCTCGGTGGGAAAGATGCGAAGCCTGAATACTCCTACCTTACCTGGTTGGCGATGCTCTTCGCCGCGGGTGTCGGCATTGGGCTCCTCTTTTTCGGGGTGCTTGAGCCGGTTACCTACTTTCAGAGTCCACCGCTCGGCGTAGAGAAAATCTATGACACAGATACTGCCTATACCGCGGAGAATACGCCCGACATGAATGCCGCTGACACGCAGAAGGTAGCTGCCTTGGCGATAGCGACAACCACTTTTCACTGGGGCTTGCACGGGTGGGCCGTCTACGCTATTGTCGGCCTCGCGCTCGCATTTTTCGCGTATAATAAAGGGCTACCTCTGACTATCCGTTCCGCGTTCTATCCTATCTTCGGAGAGCGGATTTGGGGCTGGCCCGGGCACATTATTGATACGTTCGCAATCTTTGCCGGGCTCTTCGGGCTCGCAACATCGCTCGGTTTCGGGGCGCAGCAAGTGACAGCCGGACTCAATTATCTCTTTGGCGTGCCACAGAATATCTGGACGATGGTAGGCTTGATTCTCTTCATTACTACGATAGCGATGATTTCTGTGTTGTCCGGCATTAATGTCGGCATTAAGCGGCTGAGTCAATTCAACATCATCCTCGCCTTCGTATTGCTAGGTGTCGTGATGATTCTCGGCCCGACAGGTTACATTTTCCGCAGTCTGTTCGCAGGACTCAAGGAATATGCCGTGCAAGTTTTACCGCTCAGCAATTGGGTGGGAAGACCGGATAAGGCGTTCATGCATGGATGGACAACGTTCTATTGGGCATGGTGGATTGCCTGGGCCCCTTTCGTTGGCTCGTTCATCGCACGTGTTTCAAAGGGGCGCACCGTGAGAGAGTTCATGTTTTTTGTGCTTATCCTCCCGACGCTCCTCTGTTTGCTGTGGTTTAGTGTTTTCGGAGGCACCTCCATCCACGAATTCCTCACGAGCGGCTACACAGGGGTAACCGAGACTGTTGAGGCGTACAAACCGGAACTCGTGCTTTTCAAAATGTTTGACGTGCTGCCATTGACGATGCTGCTCTCCTGTGTGGGGATGACGCTAACAATCGTCTTTTTTGTCACTTCATCAGATTCCGGCTCGCTCATCATTGACACTATCGCCTCCGGCGGTAGGGTAGATGCACCTGCCGCGCAACGGGTATTCTGGGCGTGGGCAGAAGGGCTTGTCGCAATCGTCCTGCTAGTCGGCGGTGGTTTGACAGCCTTGCAAGCCGCCTCTCTCTCTACAGGGCTGCCCTTCGCGCTGGTGCTCCTTGGGATGTGTGTCTGCGTCTGGATAGGGCTCCGTCGCGAACGCGCTGAAGAAAGAGAGGACTAACCCGGTAGGCGCGCTTTCAAAGCGCGCCTAATCCGATGAGTCTAGCGTTTTTGTCTCAATGAAGTTGGACTACCGCTAGGCACAACGAAAAATATGAAAATCCTTGGTATTGACACTTCGTGTGATGAGACAGCGGTTGCGGTTGTCGCCGATGGGCGCGATGTGCTGTCCAACGTCATCGCTTCGCAGGTAAAAGCGCATCAGGAATACGGCGGCGTTGTCCCCGAACTCGCATCGCGCAAACACATCGAAGCGATTAACTACATCGTTGATAAAGCACTCACGGAAGCGAACGTCACCTTTCACGACGTGGATGCAGTGGCGGTGACAAATCGTCCCGGGCTCATCGGCGCGCTCCTCATCGGCGTGGCGGCGGCGAAAAGCCTCGCTTACGCGCACAACCTCCCACTGCTCGGCATTAATCACATTGAGGGACATATCTATGCCAACTACATGGTGCATGACGCGCTGACGTTTCCGCATATCTGTCTCACCGTTTCTGGCGGACATACGCTACTCGTTGAGGTGCACGAAGGATGGAGATACAAGGTTTTGGGGAGCACCCAAGACGATGCAGCCGGAGAAGTCTATGATAAAGTAGCGAAATACCTGGGACTCGGTTTCCCCGGCGGCAGAATTATCGATGAACTCGCGCAAAAAGGGAACCCTACCGCAATAGACTTCCCCCGGCCGATGCGCAACAGCGGCGATTATCAATTCAGTTTCAGCGGCATCAAAACGTCGGTTCGTTATTTCATTGAGAAAGCGCAACGTCAGCGGGCCTCGGCTTCTAATAAAACAGGCTCGCCTGATTCCGTTACCGCAGAACTTCCAGCCGCGATTGAAGACATCGCCGCGAGTTTCCAAGCCGCCGTAGTAGACGTGCTTGTCTACAAAACGCTCCGCGCAGCGAAAGAGACAGGCGCGAAAACAGTCACATTAACCGGCGGTGTCGCGGCGAACAGCCAATTGCGGGCATCGTTAAAAGCCGCTGCTGCGGAGCTCGGCGCGAATGTCTACTATCCGCCGATTAGCCTCTGCACCGATAACGGTGCCATGATTGCGGGCATTGCTTACGTCAAATATCAGCAGGGCTTGCGCGATGGACTCGCACTCAACGCTGCCGCAAAAGGGACGATTGTGGACGTTTAGAGGAGGGAATGCCCTGTGGATTCTCATGAACGCATTAACACTGCTGCAAACTGTCTCGCAGCCGGCGGCATTGTCGCTGTCCCTACCGATACCGTATACGGGTTAGGTGCCGATGCATTTAATGCCGATGCCGTGCAGAAACTCTACACCTTGAAGGGACGGCCCGCAGGAAAACCGATTCCGCTCGTCCTCGGCACAGTGGACAATGTGCATCAAGTCGCACAAAACTTACCGGGGTTCTTTTTTCATCTCACCGAGAAGTTTTGGCCCGGCGGCTTGACTATCGTCGTGGAGGCGAAAAATCTGCTACCGATATTAACAGCCGGCGGCAGCACTGTCGGCCTGCGCATCCCGAACCATCCGCTCCTCTTGCGAGTCCTCCGGCTGTTCGGCAAGCCGATGGCGATGACGAGCGCGAATCTCTCTGGGGAACCCCCCGCGACTTCTGTGCAAGAATTCGGCGAGGAGTTGGTATCGCAAATTGATATGATAGTTGACGGCGGCAAAACACCGGGGCCCGTGCCATCCACAGTCTACGATATTTCTGTCTCGCCGCCGCAGCTCCGTCGCCCCGGCGTGATTTCCGAAGAGATACTCGTTAACGAACTCGCGTCTTACAATTTGTAAGGATGGATGTCTCTCTGTCCGTTTCAGATGTCTCTATCCGTCGAGAAGAAAGGAACTGTGTGTTACAACAAGCATTAAAGCAACTTCTCCAATTCCTATCCACGCCGACTGGACAGTCAATGCTCCTCGCGCTTGTCAGCCTAATTGCATTAGCAGTCGTCTACCACAAAAAACGGCAGATTCCAGGGCTGACTGTAGCGGTTATCGCCGAAGATACGTGGTTTATCAACCGCGAAGACAGCGATAAAGGGCGGCAACGCCTCGCCATCGTTGTCTCGTTGCATTTGATGAACAAATCGGCTGCACCGATTCGGTTGCGCACCTGTAAACTGAGCGGCTACTCGCCGAAACCACCGCCAGAGAAACTCTTCTTGCAGGGACACGACAGAAGCGTTGAACTCACCTATCCGAAATACGCCCTCTTTTCAGATGCCTACAATTCGGAGTATGTCCTGAACCCTTACACCGAACAGCGGATGTGGGTTTTCTATCACTCCGGCATTGTCACGATGACGAACATGCTCCGCGCGCCGATTGTGCTGAAGGATGTCAATCGGAAGCGCAAATCGGTGCATGTCGCCGTGCCTCGCAATATGGAGCAAATCCAACTCTATCGCGAAGCGGCGATGAGATGGTAGTCCGCAGCCTATAAGCGCGGCGTGCTTTTTTATGCGAACTCCGCCAACTTCACCGATTTCCCACCCGCCTCTGCCGAGGCATCCGCCGCGAAGACGACGCGGTGAGATTCAAACGCGGTGTCAAAATCTGTCAGCGGCATCGGTTCGTTTCGGTTGAGACTATCGATGAACGCTTGGAACTGCGGTTCATACGGATGATCGCTCACGTCACCGGAGTCAATGAGCGATGTCTCCAGCGTGCTCCACCGGCTCTTGTCCATTCCTTTCAGTTTCGCCGAGTAGATGCGATTATCCAGCAGGCTCCCTTCACTTCCGACGAGGTGGATGTGGAAGTAATAAGGCTGCAGGCAATCCACACAGGAGGTAACCTTCCCGATTTTCCCGCCGCCTTCAAACTTGAGCAGACTGACGCTGGTAGTCTTATACTCGTAAGGTTGGAAATCACGCCCGGTGGATTGAGTGTGATAACTCGTGACCTCCTCGACATTGCCATCCATGAAGAAGAGCAGTGCATCGAGAGCGTGGCACCCCGCCGTGAGCAGCGTGCTACCGCCGAAATCCTTCTTGATGTTCCACTCGTATTGTCCGTACCAGGGCCCGATACCGTGGTAATAGTCAACTTCGGCGTAGTGGAGTTCGCCGAGCAGTCCGTTATCAATGACGGAGCGGATCATCGTGAAATGCGCGCTGTAGCGACATTCAAAGCAGACGCAGGCTTGCACGCCCGCGCGTCTCACTGCATCGCGAATCGCTTTGGCATCGTCATAGGTGAGGCAGATGGGCTTCTCGATGATGAGATGCTTCCCTGCCTCCGCCGCGGCGATGGCTTGCTCGGCGTGAAACGGGTGCGGCGTGCAAATATCGACGATGTGGATACCCGGGTCTGCGAGCATTTCTTCGTAGTCGGTATACGCCTTGAGCGGCGTGCCGTATGTCGCCGCGAGTTCAGTCCCATCGTGCTCGCGCCGCGAGCAGATAGCGGTGACGTTCGCGCCGTTGACAGCCTTGAATGCGTCAATGTGTGCCCCGGCCACCCAGCCGAGTCCAACAATTCCAACGTTGAGGTTATTCATATTAAGTCTCCTTTTCGTGAATTTGGGATATTGTAGCAGAGACGCGGATTTTACGTAACCGCGAATCTGTTAGTTAGCAAGAACATTTCGTTTTCCCCGGTAGGAGAGACCTCCCGGTCTCGATGCGAGCGATGCCCCGGTAGGAGAGCCCTCCTGGTCTCGATGCGAGCGATGCCCCGGTAGGAGAGCCCTCCCGGTCTCGATTTCTGCATCGCTCGCGCGCCGGGCCCTGTAGTTCAGGAGCACCTGCTCCTGAACCGTTTGTGATCAGGCGATCACAAACTACAGAGAGGGAAACACACATCGGGACGATGGAGATCGCGGGGGAAACCCGCTCGGATGCGCGTATGGCATCCGAGGGCCCCCGCGCTACGGTGAAAAAAACGCCATCCCCTAAAATCGAGCCCCGAGGTCTCTCCTACCGGGAAGACATCGAAATATGAAACACCCTCACCTTATTCATCCATCGCGACGCGCCGGTTTGCAATGCAAACAGACTCGCCATCAATTTCAATGCCGATACAGGCACGTCCCTGGCGCATCGCAGCTACCGCCGTTGTCCCACTGCCGAGGAAAGGATCTAGGACAATCTGGCCATGAACCGAAAACAGAAGTATGAGATGTTCTACGAGCGCGACAGGTTTCACCGTCAGATGTCCATTAAAATGACTGCGTTGAGGTTTCTCGACAGTCATCACGGTGCTAGGCGCGCTGCCATCTAGAGAGGCACTCGCGTCAATCAAACCCGTTTCATGAACTTGCCAATTCTCAACAAACGTGCCGATTCGGGGTTTCTGTGCAAGAATCATCGCCTCGAATTGCGGGCGCAACTGAGGGGTTTTCCGCCCTTGAAGGTTCGCCTTCAACGCCTCCTTTTCCTCCTCGGTCTTATCCTTCATGCGAGTGACGAAATGATCCATGGAGAATGCCTTGAATTGCGCGCGACGAGTGAAGTGCCACGCGTAAAGGTCGCGAATTTCAAACCCCGCGTCCTCAAGTCCAATCGCCATCCGATGCACCAACCGCGGTTGACTGAACACGACAGCAAACGCGCCCGGCTTCAGCACCCTTATCATCAAACCGCTCACTTCTGTCATGAAGGCTTGTAAGGCTATTCCTTGTTTCGGATCGAATTTCATTCCGACAGGCAACCCGCCGATAACCCCCGTGGCGCGTTTCGCACCCTTTTTTCCTTTCTTCCAGTCGGCATCAAGGCCATCAAGAAAATAGGGGGGATCGGTTACGACAAGATGGATGGATTCCTCTTCGAGTTCTGGCAATTTTTCTAGGCAGTTTCCGTGTATAATTTGGGAAGATGGTTTTTGCATAGAATTTGTTGGTGATTGCGGCATGGCGAGGGACAGGCCCTCGCCCTACGGTAATCGGCACGCTTTTTTTAATCGTAGCGCGGGGGCCTGTCCCCCGCGATCTCTCCGTGCCCCAAGCATGGCGAGGGACAGGCCCTCGCCCTACAGTAATCGGCACGCTTTTTTTAATCGTAGCGCGGGGGCCTGTCCCCCGCGATCTCTCCGTGCTCCAGAGCCTGGCGAGGGATAGATTTCCCTCGCCTTTACCGCCTCAAGGCGCGCTGTGCCGACGTTTCAGGTCTCCCCAAGCGACTGGCAGTTTCGCACGCGGCGAGACATCAAACGGAACAAGCAGGTCTTCAAAATACTCGAATTGCGCAATCTGCTTGCCTTTGCTGTCACAGATGCCGACATAAATGCCGACTTCAAGCGGTTCATCGAATTCTTGTTCGGTTTCGCCGATGTCTGTCCAGTTGTCATTCGCTTTCCGCTTCCACCACGCCGTGAAGTTATCGCCTTCTCGGCGGAGGCGCATGTAAAGGTCCATTTCACCGGCCGGGTCTAGGAAACCGGGCACCACGCCGACGAGTCCTTCACCGTTATCAAATTGCCTCTTCTGATATTGGATAACCGCGTTGTTATCGTTGCCGGCGCGGCCCCAGAGTTTGATTGTTACCCACTCACCATCGCGCCCCTGATGGTCCTTCGTAGTCGGCGAAAAAGCGACGACACCCGCTACAACACAAGCATCTTCGTAATCCATGTAGAGGTGTGTTTCAATGTCAAAATCGCCTTCGTGTTCCTGATAGAGGCGGTTCGTTGTATCGTCGGGCCAGAGGTTACGGTTGCGTTCGCCGGTGATGTGCAGCCAGCCGGCTTTCGTTTTGCCGAGATCCCATTCTTCCGGTTCAACGCCTGCCTCTCTGGAGGTTTTCCATTTCCAATTCGGATTTTTTAACGCGTTGCCATCAAACGGATCGCCGAGGGAATCAGCGGCTTCGGCGGCAATGGTGCCGAACAGCATCGCAATACCGGCAATTACTAAGAGAGTGATTTGTTTCATAAGTGTATCTCCTTGCGCGCTTTCAAAGCAAGATGACTGGCGGCGTAATTGCCGCCAGCCTGAGGATGTGCCACAAATTAGCGGCGTTTCAATGCACCCCACGTGACAGCGAGCCTATCGCGCGGGTCTACGGGGGTTGCGGGGCTGGAAGCCTCCCGGAAATAGTCAAACGTGACTGTCATTTTGCCGGGGCCTTCGCCTTCGCAGATACCGACATAAATGCCGACTTCAAGCGGTTCTTGAAGTTCGTTGGTAACTTTGCTGACAGAAACCCAGTCGCCTTGGGCATCCGGCTTGAACCACGATTCATATTCATTGCCTTCGCGTTTGATGCGCAGTTCGATGGGGATAACACCCTGTTCCGGATTGTAATCCGGTTGCGTTCCGACATAAGGTTCGGCATCGTTTTGACGGCGTTGGTATTGAAGCACAGCGTTGTTGTTTTGCGCCGCACCGCGTCCCCACAACTTCAGCGTTACCCATTCGCCATCGCGATCTTGGGTATCCTTAGTTGTGGCGGAGTAGACGACGATGCCAGCGACGGTGCAAGCGTCTGCGTAATCGACAACCATCGACGTTTCAATGTCAAACTCGTCCTGGTCGGTGATTTGATAGAAGCGCGTGGTGGTATCATCACCCCACAGATTCTGGTCAAACCCGGCTTCAGCGACGAGCAGTCCATCTTTCAGCTCCCAAGGACTTTTCTCGCTGTCCTTGACTTGCCAAAAGGATTTGAGTGTCTGGCCGGTGCCGTCAAATTCGTCGCTCATCAACGTTTGCGCGAGAACGGTATTGACGCAGCCGATAGCCAGAAGTAGCGTTAACATGACACAAAAAGTTTGTTTCATCGTTAAAATATCCTTCCTATAGAATTTATTATGAAGATATTTTACGATTTTTGTGGCAAAATGTCAAGATTTTATTTTTTTACTAAGGCTATTTAGTTGATGGCGTTTCATAAATTCCCGTAGGAGAGACCTCCTGGTCTCGATGCATCCCCGTAGGAGAGACCTCCTGGTCTCGATTTCATCGTAGGGATTGGGCCCTCGCATGCCACACGCGCATGCGAGCGGGTTCCCCTCGCCAACGTTCGCGCGCCAGACCCTGTAGTTCGGGATCGCCTGATCCCGAACCGTTTGTGATCAGGCGATCACAAACTACAGAGGTGGAAACACACAGCGTGACGATGGACAACGCGGGGGACAGGCCCCCGCGCTACGATAAAAAACGCCCCCTTCACCGTAGTGCGAGGGCCTGTCCCTCGCCATCGTGCGTGCACGCGCAATCCAACGTTCGCGGGGGACAGGCCCCCGCGCTACGGACAGAGAAAAGCCCCTCCTTTACCGTAGGGCGAGGGCCTGTCCCTCGCCATCGTTCATGCCTGCGCACCGCAACGCTCGCGGGGGAAACCCGCTCGGATGCGCGTATGGCATCCGAGGGGCCCCGCGCTACGGACAGAGAAAAGCCTACGGTAAAATCGAGACCGGGAGGTCTCTCCTACCGGGCAAACGGAGCAGAAAATTTCCCTTGCCAAATCCAAGAGATAATGCTAAAATTACCGCAATGCCACCATTGTCATAAGGAGTTCGCATGCCCACACTCGATTTCAGAGGCAAACAATTCATCTACTCCCATCACCTCACCGTGCCGTTTCGCACGCTGGAAGTAGATGCCACTAAATCCCTGCAAAATGCACATTATGAAGGGGGGGGTCAAGTCGCCTTCATTGCAGGATAACCTCATCATCCACGGCGATAATCTGCACGCACTCAAGGCACTCCTCCCGAAATATGCAGGGAAGATTAAGTGTGTCTACATCGATCCGCCCTATAACACCGGTAACGAAGGCTGGGTTTACAATGACAACGTCAACAGCCCCCTGATGCAACGGTGGTTGGCGGAAAACTCGCCGATTGATGTTGAAGATTTAGAACGCCACGACAAGTGGCTGTGCATGATGTGGCCGCGCTTGCATCTCTTACGCGAGTTGCTCGCCGACGATGGCGTGATTTTCATCTCTATTGATGACAATGAGGTGCATCATTTACGACAAGTTATGAATGAGATTTTCGGTGAAGTGCATTTTATCGCTTGCTTGCCTACCGTTATGAATCTCAAGGGAAACAATAACGAATTCGGATTCGCGGGGACTCATGAATACACTCTCGCTTGGGCAAAAAATCGCGCGCTTGCTCAAATCGGCGAGTTTGACATGGAAGAGGAGGAACTCGCGGCATGGATGCAAGATGATTATGGGTACTACAAAAAAGGGGCAGAACTGAAAGCCACGGGGGCAAGTGCCCCAAGGAGCGAAAGACCTAATTTGTTCTATCCGATCTTTGTTAACGAACGGAATGAAGTGTCGGTAGTCAAATGTCCCGAAACCGAGAATTATGAACAGGTGCTACCGATTACCGATGGCAAAGAAGTCCATTGGCGGTGGAGCAAACAGAAAGTCATCAACGAGTCCTACAACATTATCGTTGAGAGGACACTCACTGGCATCCGGCTGCGGAAGAAGCAGAGGCCCGCATTAGGGGAATTGCCGACGAAAAAGCCGAAGTCGCTGCTTTACAAACCCGAATATAGCAGCGGAAACGGGACTGCTGAATTGAAGCAGGTGTTCGGCAGTAGAGCCTTTGACTATCCGAAACCTGTTCAGTTGCTCAAAGACCTGGTTGGACTTGTCACAGAGCAAGATGACATCATCCTGGACTCCTTCGCTGGCAGCGGCACTACGGCGCACGCCGTCCTCGCACTCAATAGAGAAGACGGCGGTAACCGCAAGTTCATCCTCATTGAGTGCGAAGATTATGCAGATAGCATCACCGCCGAACGCGTACGGCGCGTCATCAACGGTGTAGATACCGCCAGGGACGAAGCATTGCGTCGCGGCTTCGGCGGCACTTTCGCCTATTGTGAACTCGGCGAACCGATTGACGAGGAAGGCATGCTCTCCGGCGAAACGTTGCCTGCCTACGAAACTTTGGCAAACTACATTGCTTACGTCGCGACAGGCAGCGCGCTTGACGTTGTTACCTTGCGAGAGGACTTCTTTTTCGGGGAGACTGAGGCGATTCGCTTTTATCTTATCTATGAACCGAACCTTGAATTTTTGGAGAGTGATGCCGCCGCGCTGGATGGAAAGCGCGCCGCACGGATTGCGGCGCGATGCAAAGCAGCAAGGAAAAAGGCGTTCGTCTATGCGGCACACAAGTTCGTCAGTCAAAAAGACTTGACACCGATGGGCATCACGTTCTGTCAACTTCCTTATGGCATCCATCAAATTGAGGGTGTTTCATAAATGGCTCAACAGCGCGAGCGGTGGCGAGGGAAACCCGCTCGGATGCACGTGTGGCATGCGAGGGCCCACACCCTACGGTGAAAGGCAGGCGTTATTTTTTTCGTAGCGCGGGGGCCTGTCCCCCGCGATCGCCATCGTCAAGTTATGTTTTTAGGTCCTTTAGGACCTGAAGAGAACAAAAGACGTTTTTCCGTAGCGCGAGGCATGGCGAGGGACAGGCCCTCGCCCCTACGGTAACACGAACCGTTTTTTTTCACCGTAGCGCGGGGGCCTGTCCCCCGCGAGCGTTGGAGTGCGCGGACGATGGCGAGGGACAGGCCCTCGCCCTACGGTGAGGGGAGGGCGTTTTTTTTAGGCGCGCCGCCCTATTGCATCGAGACCGGGAGGGCTCTCCTACACGGATTTATGAAACACCCTGATTAAGAAAAAATCTAGTTGCTGCTAATACAAAATATGCACCCGATTTTTCCCACGCACCGTCTCATCTGGCAGCACGAGAGGCACTTCTACCACGGCGATGAAAGTGCCATCTGCGCTGATAGCGAGTGTATCGTAAGGCAATTGCCCCTCCGTGCGATAGGTGTATAGGTATTTTGCCAAACCGCCTCCCTCCGCCTCCAAATCGAAGAGAGAAACGCCGTGTAGGCTTTCATTCGGGTTTTGACTCCGCTTGGAGACAGCGAGGACGGCGTAGCGGCCGGCCGCGTCAATGCGTAACCCTTGCGGCATGTTTTCTAGTTGCCACTGCCACACTTTTTCACCCTCCCACGAATAAGCGAACAACGTCATTCCGTTCGGATGCGCTGTCGGCGGACGTTGCGCGCCTTTTTGGAGATGATAGGGAATGTAGGTGGTGCCGGTGACAAAGAGTGCAGCGGCATCTGTCGCGCCAATAGTGCCGGAAGTCGCGATAATCGGCACGCCGCTTACCTCAAGTGGCGTTGCTAAATTTTGATGCCAGAGGGGTTCCGATTCGTTCTCTTTCTCGGTAGGCGCGTTTTGTATGCGCGCTTCTGCATCGAATATAAAGGCGCGCCCATCGTCCGTGGTCACATTAATAAACCTGCCATCGGGGGTGATGCTGACACCGCGCCAAAAAGTGACTCCCTCAAAATACGGTTTGAGCGGTTCAAAGGTGGCGTGCCAACGTTCTGTCCCAGTTTCTACATCAATAACGACAAGGCTGCCGTTTCCTTTCCCACTTGCATCTGCCACGAGTGCCAGCGTTTTCCCATCGGCACTGACATCAAACCATCGCAAAACTTTCGGGAGCGCGCCATCGGAGGGCCATTTCCATTTCACGGTGCCTGTCTCTCCATCAAATCGGTAAAGTTGCGACTTTTTCACGGGGACATTGTCTTTTGTCCACGAATGCACGCTGGCGACAAGCACATCTCCATCTGATAGCGTCAGCATGCGAGACGGACCCGGGTATTGCACCCACGCGTAAATACTACCCGCGTCTTGCGGCGTGGAAGTCTCAATATCATCAGCGGTGCGATATTTCCATAACTGTTGATAGTCGCGCTTTTCTTCGCGGGGGCCAGGCTCCCGCGCTGCGGTTGAAGGGGGCTTTTCTTGACTCGTGCTGATGGCATAGGCATAGATGAATCCATCAGCCGCTTGTTCACCGATATAGAGTCGGGAGGGAACGGAATCAGGCGATTCTGTGCTAAAAGCGATGTGTTTGACATATCCCTCTGAGATGCGCGTTTTCCAAACTAGTTCGCCTGTCAGTGCCGCGACAATTGCGAGATGTCCCGCATCCGTTGCAATTGCGACATGTTTTCCATCCGCCGAAAACGCTACCGTCGTCGGCTGTGCCGGGCGGCGCAGGTTTGCCATGAGCGATAACATTCCATCTAAGGCAATGGTTTGGATAGGATACAGCACCGGTTTAAGCGGTGTCCGCGTTTCTACGACGCTCGCGCCGGCATCAGAGGTGAGCGTCACGCGATAGTTCTGGTTCGGTTCCCATGCGCATTGCACCAAAATCTGCTTGGGATTCAGTTGTAAGGCTTTGGCCGGCAGTGTTTCCGTTTGGGCTAGCACTTTGACTTTGAGTCCGCTTGTAATGTCGTGTTCCGTTTCAAGCACCGCTCCCGTGCGCGTCCAGACGATATTCATGTCTGCCGCGAATCCGTAGATGGGGGAAACGATGAGGAGACAAAAAAGTAGTAAAAAATGTGTTTTCTTCATTTTGCGTTTTCCTGTAGTATAATGAGGGTGTTTCCTAACTCCGTGTCGGAGAGCCCCTCCAGTCTTGATGCAAGCGATGTCCTTGTAGGAGAGACCTCCTGGTCTCGATGAAAAAACGGTTCTTAGGTCCGTAGGACCTAAAACGATGCGTCCGAAAAAACGGCGCGCGTTACCGTAGGGCGGGGGCCCTCGCATGCCACACGCGCATGCGAGCGGGTTCCCCTCGCCATCGTTCTTGCACCAGGCTCTGTAGTTCAGGATCGCCGGATCCTGACCCGTTTGTGATCAGGCGATCACAAACTACAGATGCGGAAACACACATCGTGACGATGGTGCTCGCGGGGGCCTGTCCCCCGCGCTACGGTGAAAAAACGCCGTCCCTTCACGTAGGGCTTGGGCCCTCGCATGCCACACGCGCATGCGAGAGGGTTTCCCTCGCCGTGCGTTTTGCTGTCAGAGCGCATCCCCCCTGTAGGTCAAGATCGCCTGATCTTGACCTGTTTGTGATCAGGCGATCACAAACTACAGAGGTGCGCCCGATGCCTTCTGGTGTTCGCCAGCCCTCCAAGGCGGGATAAATACCGAAACGGAGTTATGAAACACCCTCTGTTAAACTCTGATGGGCGGCACTAATCCGCAACACGCCAGAGGCCGCGTCCCAATCGGCCGCCAAGTAACACGCCGATGAAGGTATAGACAAAACCTTCCACCAGAATGCGGATGGCGAGATACCAGTCTGCGTAGAAGAGCCGATAAAAGACAATGGACAATTGAAAATCGACGTAGACAGCGAGGGCATCACAGATGCCGAGTGCCACTGCCCATGCCAATAAACCGCGCCGTTGCACGAGCCGATACCCGGTTTCCAGCAACAGCACGCTTGTGCCGGTATACACGATTTCCATCGGTGTAAACATTCCGAAGGTGACTGCACCGAGGAGCAGGCGCACGGCAGAGGCAAGGAGAATCACGCCGTGTGTTTTTTTCGTTATATGTCGAGACCGGGAGGTTGCGCCGACTGAACGTGTTCCCGATTTTTCTGGCGCGCCGTTGATATAAATGAGCAACGCTGTCAACAGCGCGTAGTAAAGCGTCTCATTCATCAACCCTGTCAACAGCACCGAAACGGGCCCGAGAAGGGCCCGGATGAGGTTCAAAAACAGCGTTGAGGGAATGATAACGCACACAAAAACAGTCGCGCCGAACAGCGCGATGACAATCAGTTGTTTCGTCGTGAACCGCGCGAAGATTTGGCGATGATACCGAAGCACCACCACTAACCCGATACTGCTAGCAAGCACCGCCAACGCTGTGACGAACAATGCCTGTCGGTTCGGCACAACGATGTGGAGCGGTTGTTGTTCACGCAGCACCGTGGCGTTACTCCCCCAAACTTTCACCTCAATCTCGCGGCTGTATTCGCCAGGGCGCGCTGAAAGCGGATTGAAGTAAATCGGCAACGGAATAGCCGTGAGTGTTCCGGGCGGTAAACTGGCGAAAGCGACGCTCTTGTCGGTGCCGGCGTTGATTGCATCGGGCGGCGCGAGAAACCGAATCGTTTCGCCACTCTTCGCATCGCGGTTAATAGACGATACGACGACATGGAGAATCGCATCCCCGTGATTCTGGAGATGCACGGTTTGGAAAGTTATCGGCGTGTAGACATCAACCGGTGCCTGTCCCCATCGTCCGAAGAGAGGCCGCGCGTGATAGAGGGTATCGGCGCGCTGTCTTGAATCTGCGACACCTGATTCATCTGTTGGCATGCGGATATCTTCAATGGAGAGCCGGGCGGCTATCTTCTCCACAGTTGCTGCCTGCAGTTGCAATTCGGTGGTGTGTTCCCAAAGCGTATCTTGTGCTTCAAAGCATACCTTGCCGGAAATCACTGCGGTGCCGGTATCAATTTTGCGCGGCATCTTCAACACAACTTCACCATACCAAACTTCGCCGGCAACGGTAAAGGCACCGGTGGTTGAGAGACAGGTTTCCTTACCGTTATTTTGAGTCTTCCACCCCGATGGCAATTTCACGATAGTGAACGCAGCCGGAAAGCAGACGGTAAGGTGAAAATCGGCGTGCGGCGCAGTTGTCCCATTTCTGACGAGGACGGTGGCTGTCAATTCGCTATCGCGCAGCACGAGTGAGGTGGCGTTCGCGTGCGCAGCCGCGCCGTAAGGGACAGAGATTTCCAAACTGCCGCGCGCCGTAGAACGCGGGGCAGTCGCCTCTTGAACGTCCACCTCCCCCGCATCCGATGTCACCTCAAATCGATAGGTTTCACCCGCGTCCCATTCAAAATAGAGCGATTCTACCGGGCGCGGTGACGCGGGAAAATTGAGTTGTGCAACCAACGTGCCCGCCGCATTGTAGGCGGAGACGCGGCGAAAAGGTGACGGATTCCGTTCTATTTGCTCAAATTCGAGCTTGGCACCGAGGGAAAAGAAGCTGACTTGCCACGCTGGCTGCACCTCTTTTGTTTCCCTCGTTCTGCAGCTGAGAAGCAACAGCGAAAATAAAAGCCAGGCTATTGATTTTCTCATTGCGTTGTCTCTGTCATTACAATCAATCTGGGTAGGCGCGGTTTGAAACCGCGCCTGCCAGAATTTGGGTATCAGAAGTTATTGGCAACTAACACCAGATCCAGCACGTTTACCACGCCATCGGCGTTGACATCGCCGGGGATGTCAAGTCCTGTTTCTCCGAAATAGCGGCTGACGATGGTTAAATCAGAGATGTTCACAAACCCATCGTCGTTGACATCTTCGGCTCTAGGGACAATCTGTGCAATGGCTACGTTATCCGCCCCGGGTCCGACGCGATAGGTTTTGAGAAGCGTCTCGTCGATGCCCATGACGCGCACCTCGTCTTGCCCACCGCCGGTCCAATCGGGATAGGTAATGTAGAGACTACCGTCCGGCGCAAACGTCATCCCTGAGCCGCCGCCGAAATCGACGAGCGCGTCGTCTTTGTCACGCACCCATTTTTCCGTGACGACATCGTAGATGAGCAGACCGGGGGTTTGCCACCCGCCTTGGATGAACAGCCGTTTTTCCGCATTGATGGCGAAACTGCCGGGTGTCATCTTCAACGATACTGTCTTGCGAACCTCATCGGTAGTTGTGTCAATAAACACGAGGTGGCCAGGGATGAGATTCCGGTCTCCCGTAGTTTTGACAATCACCGTTGACTCGCTGTCGTTGACAATCCCGCCAGCGTTTGTCGGCATCGGTATAGACTTCAGCACCGTGTCTGTCGTGGTATCAATCACGGTGACACTGCTGTCGTGGTAGAGGACTTGCCTCGCCTCTGCATCCCACTCCCACGCCGGGTTCGTCACATACGCCTTGCCGTTTAGCAGCGTGATACCGCTAGGCTTGTTGAAAGGGCCGGTGATAACCTTCGTCACATTGCGATTTGCGATGTCAACGACATGGACTTCGTGCGCCGCGTCGCAGGTGACATACATCTTATTCTCATTGACAAAAGCGAGGTTTTGCGGTTGCGCGCCTGCGCGGATGGGAATTTCTCCGACAATCGCACGCCGCTGCAAGTTGATAATGAGGATGTTATCGCTGAAGACGTTGGGGATGTAAGCGAGATGCCCCCGAATGAGGATATCGCTCGGCACATTGCCGAGAGGAATGACTTCGTTCTCAACGGCGCGTCTCTCGTTCGGCTCCGCGAGATCGATGAGGGAGAGTGAAGTCGTAATGCCCAAGTCAGGATGCGTGAGCGCATTGACGACTACGGCGAAATGCTGCGCGTCTACTTGCCCATCGGCATGGCGAGGGACAACCCCTCTGCCCACGGGCTCAGACGCGAAAACTGTGCTCACGAGAAGAATGGAGAGGATAGCCCGCGCTATCCACTTTAGAGCCGGCGCGTGTGCCAGCCGTTTTGGAAATGGCATGAATTACCTCCGTAAGGATACAAAAAGCCTTGCTTTCCGTGAGAAGACAGGGGACGTGGCGGCGTTCATGCGGCGGTAGGTTTCCAAAATCGTAAAAATCGGAGTGCCTCTCGTGCGCGCTGCGGTTCCACTGCTCTCCCGCGAAAGCAGATATGTGAAACACGGTGCAGGCAGGTCTCCTGACTTCCGACTTTTTCCATTTCACCTTCCCATCCGAATGACAGTGGTTTTTGAAGTGGAAACTCTCGATTGAGAGAGGTATCGTTCACAGTGGCGGGGCCGTGGCGGATTTTCACCGCGCTTCCCTATTCTCCGATTCGCAGAGTTTGCAAGTTTCACTCTACATCGGCACCTGAACCGTTTGCTTATTTAATTGTTATGGATATATTATATCATATTCTTGTGCGTTTTGCAAATTTTTTTTGTTTCGTTGTCTGGAGCAGGATTTTCAAGATTTTCTGGAGCAGGATTTTCAAGATTTTTCAAGATTTTCAGGATTAGGGTTATTGAGGGGGTTTCATAAATTTATCCCTTGAGGGGAGGCGCATCGGGCCCACCACTGTAGTTCGGGATCGCCCGATCCCGAACGGGTCAAGATCAGGCGATCTTGACCTACAGGCCTGGCGCGCGAGCGATGGCGAGGGACAGGCCCTCGCCCTACGTGAAGGGGTGGCGTTTTTTTCACCGTAGCGCGGGGCATGTCACCGCAACGTTGAGCGATTTATGAAACACCCTCACATTAAGGTCTTACAGACCTAAAAACACGGACGGATCTCTCTATCCGCTCTCCCGCTGAAAATAGGTCTGCTCGCCGCCGTAGTGCCGTTCCGCCTTTGGACGTTCGCTGACCTGCCACGGCAAAGTCACCGAGATGGTGCCGTCCTGAAAATAGGCATCGGTTATCTGCCAAAACTGCAGGCGCGGGTAATGCCTCCCGTTATGCTCAAAGGTGCCTGCCGCTTCGGCGACGTTACGCATGCCGCGCGTCACGGGATGCAGGGTGATGAAAATGCCGATGACGGCATCGGTATCCTGCATCGCCGTGCGGAAGGCGCGCACCTGATTCGGGTTCAAACTCCTCCCCGATTTTACTTCGGCGATGACAGGCAGTTTCGTCTGCGTCGCCTCGGCGAGATGGTGATTTTCCCAGAGGACAACTTTCCCACTGCCGTCAAACCCGCCATCGTTGGTATTGGAAGTGGGCGAGAGGCCCAGACGAGTCACTGCCCAATTGGCGAAATCGTGTGGATTCTGCTCGGCGAGGAGGATGGCATCCTCCCATGTCCCCGGATATCCCTCAATGGTGTAATCTGCCTTTGGACGAAGCCCATGGCGTTCGCGCAGCCGACGCTCCATCGGTTCCAAAGCGAGAACGGTTAAATCGATACCTACCCAGTGCCGCCCGAGGCCGTGGGCGGCATCTAACGCTGTGCCGCAACCACAAAACGGATCGAACACGATGTCGCCGGGGTTCGTGGAGGCTTTGATGATGCGTTCCAAGAGCGCGAGCGGTTTCTGCGTCGGATAGCCGAGGCGTTCCTTGGACGTTCTGCCGATGATATTAATGTCCCAGACATCGCGCATTGATGCCATCGTATACCAACGGCCATGCTCATCCTGATACTTCTCGATGCCTTTGAAACCCGGCGGCGCATTCGTTGAATACGAACGTTCCTTCTGCACATTGAAGGTATGCACATTCTTGGCTGACTTCGTATAGAACAGAATCACGTCGTGCTTGCGCGCAAACCAATTTTTGCTCACGCCGCCAGAACGGTAGGACCAGATGATTTCGTTTCGGAAGTGCGCCGCCCCGAAAATCGTATCCATTAACACCTTCAAATAGTGGCTCGCATGCGGATCGCAGTGCAGATACACACTTCCATCCGGCGTTAGCAACCGCCAAATCTCGGCGAGGCGCGGTGCCATGAAGGCGAGGTAAGCGCGCATCGATTCGGCTTCGCTTTTTCCCTTATACCCTTTCGACCCCCCCCTTCAAAATTTGGTCAAAACCCGTTAAACAGTCTGACAAATTGGCCATAGTTTCAACGAGTTCGGGGTGCCGCCCATCGTAGTGAAGGACAGCGGCTTGATTTTCGCGCGCGGCATCGTCCCATCGCCAGATGTCGTCAAACGCTTTGCGGTGCGCTTTGGAGCCGGCGAAGAAGATGTTGTAGTTGCGGCCGCTGTTGTAAGGCGGATCGAGATAACAGGTGTGGTAGCGTGCGGTTTGCATCTCGCGCATGACGTTGAGGTTATCGCCGAAATAGAGTGCGTTCTTCATTTTTTGATGCAATCTCTTTGCAATAAACGATCGCGAGGGACAGGCCCTCGCGCTACGGGGGTGGAACGCCTTGATGAACGTTCGCGAGGGACAGGCCCTCGCGCTACGGTGAACGTAGACGTAGGGTGGGGGCCTGTCCCCCACCTTGCTCGGTTAACTTATCAATGAACGTTCGCGAGGGACAGGCCCTCGCGCTACGGGGGTGGAACGCCTTGATGAACGTTCGCGAGGAACAGGCCCTCGCGCTATGGGGATGGAACGCCATGATAAACGCGCTCCCGGAATTCAATTTACGCGCGACGCTGTCTGCGCTGTTCTTGGAGCCGGTCCCACGGGTAGATAAAACACCTGTCAGCCCAGTCTTGATACAGCCCGATGAGCTCTTTCAATTTCTGGGGATGCTTGTCAGCGAGGTTGTTCACCTCGGTCCGCTCTGCCTCGAGGTCATAGAGTTCCCATTCACCGGGGAATTTGCAGCCGAGTTTCCACTTGTCTTGACGCACGGCGCAATTGCCTTCGTGCTCCCAATACAGCACCTCTTTCCCGTTGTCTTTCCCGTCAAAAATCGGGGTTAAGCTAGTGCCCTCTAACGGCAAAATCGGGTTTCCGTTGTGTTCCGAGGGATAGTTTGCACCGGAAACGTCAAGGCATGTCGCCATGATGTCCGGCAGTTGCCCCGGTTGATGGCGGAGTTCACCGGTGGATTGGATCGCCGCGGGCCAGTGCGCGATGAGCGGTGTCGCGATGCCGCCTTCATGCACCCAGTGCTTGTATTCGCGGAACGGCGTATTGGACAGGTTCGCCCACGGCACGCCATAACTCTGATAGGTAGTTTCCGGTCCCGGCATGATACTCGGGTCGTTGCCGCGATAAACAGGTCTGCCATCGGAAGTCGTCTCCGTGCTGATGAGTGAACCGCCCTCGCGTCTGGCAGTCGGACCGCCGAGTTCCTCCGCGCAACCGCCATTATCGGCTAAAAACAGGATGAGCGTATTGTCAAGTTGTCCTGTCTCCTCAAGCGTGTTAATAATTCTCCCGATGCCTGCATCCATGCGCGTGATTTGCGCGGCGTAGACTTCCATGCGGCGTTGATTCCACGCTTTATGCTGTGCATCGCGCCACGGCGGTTGCGACGGGTCGCGGGCAGTGAGCCGCCATGCCTCATCCAAGATGTTCATCTCGCGCATTCGTGATAGCCGTTCTTCGCGGAGTTCGTCCCATCCTGCTGCAAAACGGCCGTTGTATCGCGCGATGTCTTCTTCGTGCGCATGCAGGGGCCAGTGCGGTGCTGTGTAGGCGACATAAGTGAAGAAAGGATCCTCCGGAGACTTTTCGGTGTGATGCCGAATGAAAGTTGAGGCTTCATCGCTGATGGCATCAGTGAGGAAATACCCTTCGGGAAGTTCATCGTGTTGGATGCGCGTGTTATCCCGTGTCAAAGTGTTCGGCTTCCAGAAATTGGCGGCACCCGTGATGATACCGTAATACCGGTCGAACCCACGCTGACAGGGCCAACTATGTTTCGGTCCGTCGGGTCCGGCATGCCGCGAGATATGCCACTTGCCGCTCATATAGGTGCCGTAGCCTTCGGCGCGGACAGCGTCAGCGATGGTAATGCAACGGTTGTTCAGGTCACCGCGGTAGCCCTCCAAACCATCATCGCTCATCATGTGGCCGACACCGGTTTGATGCGGATGAAGTCCAGTGAGCATAGAGGCACGGGAAGGACAGCAGCGCGCGGTATTGTAAAACTGCGTGAAGCGCACCCCGCCCGCGGCGAGCCTGTCAAGATTTGGCGTGTGGACTTCGCCGCCGTAGCATCCCAGGTCGGAGAAGCCCATGTCGTCGTTGAGGATCAGGACGATGTTCGGTTTTCGGTTTTCGTTCATTAGCAATTTCTCCTGTTTACCTTGATGTTGGTGAAAATTTACGTTATTATATTCCTAACAGTAAAAAATAGACAATTTTTCGGAGGACTTTCCCCATGGTTGCGAATTTGATTACGCTTTTCCGCCTCACCCTGGTCTTCGTCGTGATTTCGCTTTTCGGGCAGCATGTCTATTTAGACGTTCTGCTCGTCGCGATGATAGGCGTGATTCTGTTCCTCGATGCGGTGGACGGTTATGTCGCCAGAAAACTGAATCAGGCATCGGATTTCGGCGCGCTATTTGACATCGTCGGCGACCGGATTGTCGAATGTATCTTCTGGGTTTACTTCGCCGTTGTTGGGCTGATTCCGTTTTGGATTCCTGCCATCGTGATTGCGCGCGGCTTTTTCACGGACGGCTTGCGGAGTGCCGCTTTCGCTGATGGCAAAACCGCTTTCGGCGAGAAGACGATGATGTCCTCTCCTTGGACACGTGCCCTCACCAGTTCACGCGCAAGCCGCAGTATCTATGGCATCGCCAAGACGCTTGCTTTTCTCTACCTCGGCGGCGTATTGACGTTCAAAAATTTCGGTGCCTACCCTGAATTCGTCGTCGGTTTAGAGTTGGCAGGCGTGATTATCTCCGCTGTCGCTGTTGCGATGTGCCTAATCCGCGGCCTCCCCGTTTTGGTTGATGGATGGAAGTATGTCAAAAGTTAGTGCGCGGCTCCGTAGCGCGAGGGCCTGTCCCTCGCGACCTTTGTCCGCGCCAAAAGCCATCCAAAGTTCCCCGTAGGGCGAGGGCCTGTCCCTCGCCATGCGTTTTGGTGTCAGCCCGCATCCCTCCTGTAGGTCAGGATCGCCAGATCCTGACCCGTTCGGGAGCGGGCGCTCCCGAACTACAGAGATGGGGCAAAAACCGTCCGTAGTTCCCCGTAGCGCGAGGGCCTGTCCCTCGCGAACCTTATCCGAGACAAAAACCGTCCGCAGTTAATCGTAAGTTAATCGTAGCGCGAGGGCCTGTCCCTCGCGATCGTTGTTCGCGCCAAAAACCGTCCGAGGCCCCGGAGCCGGCGAGGGACAGGCCCTCGCCCTACGAGTGATAATAGATGATGTCGAAAGACAGGCCCTCTCCCTACGGGCCAGGGTCTGTTAACTTTAGCAACAACCGACTCCCATCTTCACTTGCGAGTTGCGTAAAAAACCGCTTCGCCTCCACATACGCCGCTTCACGGATGATGCGCTCTTTCAGGGTAAACGTTAACCGATAAGTGACCGTCCCTTCAGTTTGTCTATACTGCCGCGTCAATTCTGCGAAATCTGTCGTGTGATGGATGTCGGCTGGGAGAACGGCAGTCCAGCCTTCCGGCAGATGAATCTGAATTGCTTTTTCAAGCTGCGTTGGATAACCCAGGTCGAGGGAATAGACACGCTGCGGTGCCGCGACCATCTCTGCATATTCCGCGAACTCATCGATTGGCATCGGCATCATCATTTTTTCGTCTTCTAACAATGTAGCGTAATTCCGGACATGAAAACCGAGTTCCATTTCCACAGGCACGTTAAGGGCTCCTAAATCAGAGATGTTGCTCCATTCTACCGCAATTCCCGGAAATTGCTGGCTGAGTTCCGTTGCTAGGGTTGTCTGCAGTTGGCTTGGCGGCACCTGCTGATAAGTCCAGCGTGCATTGATTGCGTATTGCCCGCGCGTCTCAATGTGGAGCCTCCCTTGCAAGGAGCCTTCTTCGCTGAGCCACAATTCTGTTGTGCTGACGAGTCGGTTGGTTTCTGCCGGGAAAATAGGGATGTCCACAAACTCGCCTTGCTCTTCACCTATCAGGAACCCCTTTCGTCCTTGGACACTGTAGGGCAAATTGCCGTAGCTGCAGGTTGACGAGGTTGCATCAAGCCAGATATAGTGGGACATTGAGACCGGGAGTTCTCGCCTACGGGCAAAGGGAGTCGTGCCCGGGAGGTTGCTCTTCTGGGCAGAGGGAGTCGAGACCAGGAGGTCTCTCCTACCGGAAATAGGAATTGCCGCCAGCATGTGGCTAAACTGGTTCAGCGATGGCAGTTCTGTATCTGTCCGTTCATAAGGCGATGGGTTAATCAGCACCGGATAGGCGCGGATGCCGACAAGTTCCAGCATCGCGATGAGCAACGTCGTTTTGTCCTTGCAATCGCCGTACTGTTTTTGCAGCACCTCTGCGGCGGGAGATGGCTGATACGCGCTCTGTCCCAGTTCAATGCCGACATAACGGATGCGCGAGGCGACGAAATGGTAAATCGCGCGAATCTTATCCGCTTCTGTCGTCAAATCCTTTGTGAGTTGATGAACTAACGCCTCAATCTGTGCATCCGGCGTGTATCTGTCCGCGGCGAGTTGTTTATACCATTGGTAGACATCGTTCCACGAGGGGATTGAGGAATAGTGCAACCGCGGTGCAATGTCATTGATGTGAGGCATCCCCTCTTCAATTGTGAGTGCGGGCGTTTCGCCGTAGTGCCACACGTAGATAGTGTTACCGTTTTCGTCATAGCGAATTGAGACTGGGGGTTCGTTCCTATCGTTTGCGTTGTGATGCATCGAGACCGGGTATTGCATCGAGACCAGGAGGTCTCGCCTACCCGAAGAAATCGAGACCGGGAGGTCTCTCCTACGGGGATGCATCGAGACTGGGAGGGCTTTCCTACTGAAGTTCTCCGTTTTCCACTGAAGATGCCACGCGCTGGGGATGCGAAGCGCGTAACTTGTCTCCAAGGTTACCTCCGTTGACTGAAAATTGAACCCGCCGGTAATCCACGTCTCACCGCCGACAGCGTTTTCGGGTTTATCCTCAAGCGTTACCTGATATTCAATGCAAACTCCCGGCGTTAGTCCTACCATTGAGATAACGCGCCACATCGTATCCGAATAGAGATTTTGGGATAGCAGACCTGGCGGCGTTACGTCGTTGAACGCCTCGGCTGGCGGTTGATGCACCGTGCCATCGGCGGCGATAGTGCGCGCAATGTTCACCGTGATATTCTGCGCGCTCGGTTGGAAAGGGATGGCAATATCGTCGTATTTTTCGATGCCTCTTTCAGTTAGCAGTTTGACGACTTGATGCGTGGTATAACGAGATTGTCCTGTCGGCAAAACATCGTGGCTGAAGTGGTTGAAGAGAATCAGCGCGTCTGCATCCGGATAATCGTCTGCATCGGGAGCGTTTGCGATACGCAGGTCTGCGTCCACTTGCAGCAGATTAACAGGCGGCACATCTACTGCCACTTCGGTAGGTGCGATTTTTGTCGCCAAAGCCTGCATCCGCGTCACCGCAAGCAGATTGTCCGGCGCAACCTCCAAGAGCTCCTGATATTGGAGTAGTGCCTCGTAGTAACGTCCCCTGTCTTCGTAGATTGATGCCAGTTGCTGTCTCGCCCAAACATCCTTTGGAAACAACCGAATCGATTCTCGCAGTTCGGCAATTGCTTCACCGACTTCTCCCCGTTCCAGATAGATTAATCCGAGGTAATTGTGCAAATTTTCGCTTTCGGGACGTTCACACCTCGGGTCAACTGCCAACGCGTCCAACAGAACCTTCATCGCCTCACCAAGCCGTCCCAGTTGTTTGTAAGCCAGACCGAGGTGATTCAGCGCGTAGAGGTTATCCTTGGCGACGGTAAGCACCTGTTCGTAGTGTTCGGCGGCGGCTTGATAGTCGTTCAATTTTTCAGCGATGTAGCCGGCGTAGTTCAGCGCGTTCACGTTCTTTGGCTCTAGTGTTAAAAATGCGGCAAACGCATCGCGCGCGTTTTCGTATTCCTCAAGTTGAAAATAAATCTCCGCGATTTTCATGTGCGGGCCGCCTGCATCCGGCCGAGTGGCGACAGCGGCTTGGTAAGCAACGAGTGCATCGCGCAGATTTCCGCGCCGGAGTTCCTCGTTGCCCCGCTCAACGTGTTCTTGCCACTGCCGATTCCGTTCTACTAGCGGATCGACTATCGGTTTCGGCGCGGGACCTGTCGCGCATCCCGCCAGCACGACGAGCAGGCAAAGTAGAAAGGGGATGTGGATTTTGTGGAAAGTCATTGTGAGTCTCCGTTGTCAATATTGGGACCAGGACAGCATCGCGCCACCGTAGCGCGGGGGCCTGTCCCCCGCGATCACCGTCTCTCCTACGGTTCTTGCAATTTCACGTTAGTTCGATGGCGTTCGGTGTCACGCTGCGTCTTCTTCTCGATCGACTTCTTGAAAGCCGCCTCAAGATCTACGCCAGTTTGGTTGGCCAAGCAGATTAGCACGAAAAGGATGTCCGCCATTTCTTCCCCGAGGTCTCGGTTGCGTTCGTTTTCTTTGAAGCTCTGATCACCGTAGTGGCGCGCCATGAGCCGTGCGAGTTCACCGACTTCCTCCATCAGAATCGCCGTGTTGGTTAATTCCGAGAAGTAGCGGATGCCGATGTCGTGAATCCAGTCGTCCACCAATTTTTGGCAGTTTTGGAGTGTGTAATCCATGAGGTATGCTCCGATGTGTTGCGTTTTTTGTCATTATAGCAAATTTCGGGATGTAGGGCAACAATTTTTTTTATGGTGTTTCCGTTGCAATGGAACGATCGCGGGGGACAGGCCCCCGCGCTACGGTAGGGTTGAAATCAACTCGCGGCTCCCGATCTCGGCAAAAACCAAAACGATACCGATGAAAAACCGAAACGGCACTATTTTTTTTCTGACAAAAAAGTTGACAAAATTTGATAATGTGCGTATAATTAATAGCAGCATCGTCAATTTACTGCACGTTGTGTTAAAATTTCAAAAAATTTGGGGATTTTCTCATTTTTCTTTGATTTTAATTTGACAAATGTTGGAAAATCGTGTATAATTAACATATTGAGTGATGCCTATGCCATTTCCGGAGACGCGCCCGCTGCGCGAAATCTGGAAAATGGCTTGACAAAAATGTGAAAATTGGTTATCATTTAAGAAAACCACACATTTTTGCATTTTAATTTGACATCGTTTGTCAATTGTGGTATAATTAACATATTGAATGATGCCTATGCCGTTTTTCTCAGCCTCGCCTACTTCGCGGGGTTTCAGAAAATAGCCTTGACAACATTCTGCAAATCGGTTACCATCGTAGAAGTCATTTCACGGGACCATTTAGTTTTCGGTTCATAATAGACTTGACAAAAATGGTGAAATCGGTTATCATTTCGGAAATCGCTAGACTCGGTGCCGGGAGTGTTCCTTTACCACCGGCCCCACTGAATCTATCTGGACGCTATTACAAAGCGCGAAACGCTGCAAACGGGCAACGACGATAATGATGAATCAAACGCACTACGTTGACACCTCATCTGAAAATACGCGAGGACGAAGCACTTGGCACCTCCACACCCGGTGGGGGACGGCCGGCTTGCGTCTTGACGTGCCTGCGGTTGCAATGTCCATAGATCCGGCGAAGACCCCCCCTTATCTCATGACCCGTTAAGGGATACTGACTCTCTCATCGCCGCGAGTTGCGCGGAGACCACTCTCTTCACGCAGCGCGCAGATGGCAACATGAGCACCTTGGATTCCCACGTTGGGAAACACCCCAAGGTGCTAGATCTGTTGCACGGTAGTCACTTCATTTCTTCCCTCAAAACGCGACACCCCAGTTGCGGTTTCCCTGCTTGTGCTTTGCTTCGTTCCATTAAGAAGCATCGGCAGGTATCTTCCGGTATCCTCACTCCCTCCAATAAACATAGGCATTCTTGCGCCGAATTTTTTGTCGGCAGTTGTCTCTCTGACGCTGCGCCGATGCGGCCCCTTCCTGCCTATTCGCTGATGTTGGAAGATTTTAATCGAACCGATGGCGGGCAATTCGCCTGCTTACGGAATGCGGGCATCGGCCCGCTGTTTGCCTCACGACGAGGCACCGAAGACACGAAAACCCGCGTGGGTTCAGTCGTGTCTCGCGCCCGCTGCAACGGTAGCGGGGTTTGAAAAAGATTTCCGAACGGACTCCGGTCTGTTTGGAATTGGTGGTATCTCATCAAAAACCCTCGGGTCGCTGATGAGGTGCTCAAAACTATAAAAGTGAAAGGTTTTTCGGTTGAAGAACTTTTCGCTAAAATTTAACAGATAGGAGGATAGAATGAAAATGAAAGCATTTTCGATTCTATTGACGCTCGTGTGTATCGAGTTCGTCTTGATGCTTGCAGGGAACACCTCTGCGCAACAAGCGAAGATTGAGTTTACAGCGGAAACTGATGATGTCGTAGTGGAAGAAAGGCAGTATGAGATAGATGATAAGACAACGCTCACCATTACCCTCAGACGCGGCGGTGCAGTGGTGCCGAACCAACCTGTCGAATTTCGGGTTCTTGGTTTTGTGGACCAGAACAATCGCTTCCTACCGCCGCCGGTTCCTGAGGCTGCTTCAGTCAGTCCAGAGAGGGGAGTCACCGACAATAACGGGCGGGTAACAACCACGGTGACTTTCCATAAGTCAGGACGCGTTGGAATCGAAGCAGAAGCACTTGATTCTCTCTACGTTCATGCTTTTCGGGTTAAGGCCGAACCGCCGCCACCGCCACCGCCTCCACCACCGCCACCGCCACCGCCGGAAATAACCCGCATTGTTGCGACTCCGAAGGTTGAGGGGGCCCTCGCTGTCGGCGATACCTTCACATACTCGATCGAGATTAAAAATGTGAAAGATTTAGCCGGCTGGCAGATGGACCTTGCCTACAATCCGGCGGTGCTTGAAGCCGTTGCTGTCAGAGAAGGTGATTTTCTGGCATCTGGTGGTGTAAATGCCGCGTTTCAGTCCGGGACTATGAGTGCAGGCAAAATCATGGGTATATGGCAAGCGCGCGTTGGAAGGACTGTGGATGCTACCGGAGAGAATGTCCTCACCGATCCCGTGGCGGGTGTTACCGGCTCTGGCGAATTGCTGTCAATCGAGTTTCAAGTCAAGCAATTTGCTGAGGACGCATTGGGACTGTCCAATGTGCAACTCAGTAACACCGCGCATATAGGCGATGGCGGATCTGCTGGTATCCCAGCCCTGATCTTCAGTGAGGACTCACAGAAACCTCATAAGCGGATCTCTTACCATATCATCAGTAACCCCGTTGTGGTAACTCACCGGTATCCTCGGGAGGATGTCAATCGGGATGGAATGGTCGATGTTCTGGATCTGGTAACGGTGGCAGGGCAACTCGGTGAAGCCGCAACTAACCCACGCGCTGACGTAAACAACGATGGATTCGTCAATGTAATGGATGTTATCCTTGTTGCCCGGCACCCTAACTGGGGCAAAAGTGTGACCCCTATTAAGGTTAGGGACGCGAATGATCAGGTAGGAGGGGCTCCGCTGTCCGTAAGCGTTGGACAATCGGCAGACCTCGCACCTGCAACGATTCAGGCGTGGATCGACCTGGCACAGGTTGAGGACGATGGTTCCGCGATTTTCGACCTCGGCATCGCGAAACTGGAGCACCTGTTACAGGCAACGGTTCCGGAAGAGACGAAGCTGCTGCTGAACTACCCGAATCCGTTTAACCCGGAAACGTGGATACCGTATCAGTTGGCAAAAGCCACGGATGTCACGGTGTCCATCTATTCGGTGAACGGCACCTTGGTTCGCACTTTGGCGTTAGGGCATCAGGCCGCTGGTGTCTACCAGACTAAGAGCCGCGCCGCGTACTGGGATGGCCGGAACGAACTCGGCGAGCGCATCGCCAGCGGCGTGTATTTCTACACGCTCATAGCGGGCGATTTCTCGGCGACAGGCAAGATGCTTGTCAGGAAGTAAGCTGATTTGTAGGGGCAAGTTTCAAACTTGTCCCTACGCTTTTTCATTTAGATACTCCGATGGGTAAAGAGCCTTTCGCTGAGGCTCTTTACTCTGTCAAAACGAGGAAGCACCCTGAAAAATTAGAACTTTTTGATAAATATCCTGCCTAGCAACTTTCTGTTAACTTTTATTTTTACGAGGAGCATTGAGAATGCAAAAATTTCAAGTCGGCTTGATTGCTATGCTGATTTGTTGTGTGGCTTTCGTTTCCTGCCACAGGGATCCTCAGAAGCGGATGATGGCCCCGGAAAAGCCTACTGAGCAGACAATGCCGGTTGGTATGGGCCCAGAGATGATAGAATCCCCGACTGATACGGAACCCAGCAAAATGCCCGTTGATATGGGCGACGGTGATAGTGATGTCCCCGAAGGCATGGTGCTCATTCCCGCCGGAGAATTCCAGATGGGCAGCATTGATGCAGATGCAGACGGCGATGAAAAGCCGGTGCATACCGTTTCCGTGGATGCGTTCTACATGGATACACACGAGGTGACGAATGCCGAGTATAAGGCGTTTGTCGATGCGAATCCGCAGTGGCAAAAAGGGAACATTCAGGCGGCGAACTTCCATGATGGCGATTACCTCAGCGATTGGGATGGCAATAACTATCCCGCTGGGAAAGCCAATCATCCGGTGACGTATGTGAGTTGGTATGCAGCTATGGCATATTCGGCATGGGCAGAGAAACGGCTTCCAACGGAGGCAGAGTGGGAATACGCTGCCCGCGGTGGGCTGGAGAGTCAAAAGTATCCGTGGGGTGACACGATTTCCCCCCGGAATGCCAATTACTACCCGCATGTTGGTGAAGCGACAGCGGTTGGGCAGTATGCGGCGAACGACTACGGCTTATACGACATGGCGGGTAACGTGTGGGAATGGTGCCTTGACGAATGGAAATTCGATTTCTACGCTGTTTCTCCTGACCGGAACCCGCTCTCTGGGGAACATAAGCTCCCATCGATACAAAAGCAAAAGAACTTTGAAATTGTTCAATCTGTCCGCGTATTGCGCAGTGGGTCTTGGAACTCTAAAGCGCACGGTGTGCGCGTCGCCAATCGCGAATTCTATGAGCCTATGCTCACGAGTAGCGTGTTCGGTTTCCGTTGTGTGAGGGCTGTTGCCCCTTAAGACTGTAACCCCATGAGTGAGGCGGTTGAGGTGTGTCCTTCGGGCGCGCTTCAATCGCCTCTTTCTTTTTCTGCTCTGAATGATTTCACCGTAGGGCGGGGGCCTGTCCCCCGCCATGCTGGATCGAACGTAGCGCGAGGGACAGGCCCTCGCGCTACGGTTTAGAGAACGTTAATGATTCTAACGTAGGGCGAGGGCCTGTCCCTCGCCGTGCACCGGTCTGAGCAGCAAACATCCGTGGTCTCTGGATTGCAGGCGTTTTTCATCTAGGTCGCAGATCGCGGGGGACAGGCCCCCGCGCTACGGTAGAAAGTTGATTTTCCTCGCCAAGAGGTTCCTAATCTTGGGAATCTTGGGAATCTTGGAAATCCTGCTTCAGACTATTAAGATTGCGAGGGACAGGCCCTCGCCCTACTGTTTGAATGAATGCATGATTTCACCGTAGGGCGAGGGCCTGTCCCTCGCCATGCCCCGATCTCGGCAAAAACCGAAACGATGCAAGATCGCCTTCAATTTAAGTTGACACCGTTTGCAAAATCGTATATCGTTAAACGTGTTGAATAGGGCGGTGCCCAGTATATTTCACCGTGCATCGCCATAACATCGGAGGTGAAGTATGAGACGAACGCTGAGCATCGTGTTGTTCAGTATAACGATTGTGATGGTGGAAAGCGGATGCGTGTCCACCCCAGTCCCTGGAAAAGCAGGCGAAAGTTTCAGAGATTATGAAAAGGCATTTGATGCACGTCAAATCCTTGAGGCATTTGAAACGAATCGCATTGCGGCGCAGTGGGAATACTCTGGCAAGGTTTGCAAAGGATTCGGTAGAATCTGGAAAGCCGAATTTGATGGAAAACGGCATCGCATCTATTTTGAAATCGGTGATCCGATGCAAAGCCGCACGAAGAAAGTGCAGAATGTCTGTATTGAACTGACCCCTGCCGAACTGAATAGGCTGCCCTACAATGTCCTTGCAAATGACATTATCTGGGTGGAAGGCACGGTATCGAGATATGAAAACGGTGTCATTGTGATCCGCGATGTTAGACGCTATCAGGTGAGAGATAGGATTGCGCCTTTCGGCTGGGACACACCGGGAGACAGACAGATCGATCCGCGGTTGTATAAGCCGAAAACCGAAGTCGGCGAACCGGAACCTGTTGATTAATACGAACTATGAGTCAGGCGGTTGAGGCGTGTCTGAAGGACGCGCTTCAATCGCTGTTTCTTTTTTCAGCGAGCCTGATTCTAACGTAGGGCGGGGGCCTGTCCCTCGCCATGCTGGATCGAACGATCGCGAGGGACAGGCCCTCGCGCTACGGTTAAAGGAAGGCTAATGATTCTAACGTAGGGCGGGGGCCTGTCCCCCGCCATGCTGCGATTCAGGGGACGTTCGCGAGGGACAGGCCCTCGCGCTACGGTTTAAGGAAGGCTAATGATTCTAACGTAGGGCGGGGGCCTGTCCCCCACCATGCTGCGATTCAGAGAACGTTTGCGAGGGACAGGCCCTCGCGCTACGATTCAGGGAAGGCTCATGATTCTAACGTAGGGCGGGGGCCTGTCCCCCGCCATGCTGCGGTTTAAGGAGCGTTTGCGAGGGACAGGCCCTCGCGCTACGGTTAATGGATTCTACATGTCAACAAATTTCTGGCATATCTCGTTTAAGAAAAATAACTTGACATTTCGGGAAAATTGCTATATAATATATCTTGTCCATAATCAAAAAAAGGAGCCCAGCAACAACATGGGAATTACAGCCACAGAACAGCAATTTTATGAGGAAAACGGCTTCCTCCTGAAAAAAGGGCTTGTCTCAGCCGAAGACATTGCGCGGATTCAGGGGGAGATTGAGGATATTCATAACCGCATGGCGGAAAACCCGACGGACGGCATCGGCATTTCGTGGGAAGTCTACGATACGGAAGCCCATCCGCCGCGGATTAAACAGTTGATGCACAGCGAGCTTGTGAGCCCAACGCTCAATAAGCTGCTCCGTTCCAACTTGATGCTTGACTGTTTAGAGGCGATGATGGGACCCGATATTTCGCTTTTTCACAGCAAGCTGCTGCCAAAGGCGGGCGGCGATGGCACGGCTATCCCGTGGCATCAGGATTACGCCTATTGGAAAAATGATGACAACAAGCCTGTCATGATTAACTGCCAACTCGCCATCAGCGATGCGAATCTGGCGAACGGATGCATCCAGTTTGTCCCCGGCAGCCATAAGTGGGGACTACAAGAGCATGAGCGGAAGCAACAGACGTTCGGCGTGTTTTTGCCGGGCCACTACCACGAACGCGAAGACGCTGTCGCCGTCGAGATGGAGCCGGGAGATGGCGTGTTTTTTAACGCGTTGATTATCCACGGGTCTGCGCCGAACAATTCGCAGCGCGACCGGCTGATGAACACGTTCGCTTACAACGTCACCGGTAACGGCGCGGCGCGCTCGCGTGAAGTGTTACGAGGAAAACCCGATGCTTCGTAAAGAAGGTTTCTCCGAGCGTGCCTTTTACCGTAGGGCGAGGGCCTGTCCCTCGCTAGGTTTCGGGCTCTGGATACCGCTTTTCCTCATCTTCATGATAGCAGGCTGCGGCGGCGATGATGTCAGCAGCAGCAACTTCGCCCCACGGATTCTGGTTTTTGAGACAGACTCGGACATCGTGCCACCGGGCGCGAACGTGCCGATCCGGGTAGAAGTGGCAGACCTCGAGAACGATACCTTGACGTTCACCTGGTCGGCAACGGAGGG
Organism: Candidatus Poribacteria bacterium; assembly: GCA_965242965.1. GTDB lineage: Bacteria > Poribacteria > WGA-4E > WGA-4E > WGA-3G > AGPOR5. The sequence goes on from OZ251518.1 coordinate 3,333,014, forward strand.
AAAACTCACTGAAACCGACACGGGCGCGGTTTGGGCGGCACCGGAGACTGAGCGCAAATACCAGGTCGAGCTCACTGTCAGCGATGGCGCGAAATCGACGACGAGCACCTTGGATTTGCGCGTCTGGCGCGTTCGGCCCGGCAATTATTATCCCCTCGCCGTTGGAAACCTCTGGCGATACCGCGATGAACAAGGCACGCAGATTACGTTTGAAATCGTGGATACCATCCAGATCCAACTGGAAGGTGGAAAGACTGTCGACAGTTTTGTCCTACAGAAATCTAGCTCGGCTGATGGGCTTGAGAACGTCGTGAATTATACATACCTCGGCAATAAACTTAACGAGCAAGGCGAGGTCGTTGCGGTTGTGCAACATGCGCAAAATACGACTTCGGGCACGACAGACACGATTATGTTTGTCCCCTTTCTGCCGCTCTATCAATTTCCACTCATTCCGGGAGAGGAATGGCATGTCAATTTTGAGGCGCAGTTGACACCGGAACTGTTTCCAATTGGCGGCGGACTTGACGAGTTTGAGGTGCTTTCCGAGGAAACCGTCAGCGTGCCGGCGGGAACGTTTGAGCATGTTTTTCAGGTCCAAGAGTCATTTCGGTGGGGGTTTGACATCGGCAATCAGGACTTTCCGCTTGACATCACCGTTGTGAAGAAGTGGCTTGCGCCCGATGTCGGTATCATCAAATTCACGCAAGCGCAAACCCGGGGCGAAGTTACCGTTGAAACGGTTTTTGAATTGGAAGTTTTTGAGCTCGTGTCGCCTTAGCAACGATCGCGGGGGACAGGCCCCCGCGCTACGGTAATAAAAAACGTCTGATTAATCGTAGGGCGAGGGCCTGTCCCTCGCCAGGCTCTGGGGCACGCGAGAGATCGCGGGGGAAACCCGCTCGGATGCGCGTATGGCATCCGAGGGCCCCCGCGCTACGGTAATAAGAACGTCACCTTAGTCGTACAACGATCGCGGGGGACAGGCCCCCGCGCTACGGTAGGCCAGGCCGCTTCCTTTCACCGTAGGGCGAGGGCCTGTCCCTCGCCATGCCGCGATCGCGGGGACAGCCGGAAGGCAGCCATCGAGACCGGGAGGTCTCTCCTACCTCGCCATGCCACGATCGCGGGGGACAGGCCCCGCGCTACGGTGATGAGAACGTTTGATATGCAACATTCAACACAGAAAAAACCTGACATTTTAACCACAACCGTCGGTTCTTATCCGATTCCGGACTGGCTTTCGGTGATGCCGACTGAACAGGCACTCATCGATGCGACGCGCGTCGTCGTTGACATTCAACGCCAACACGGCATCGATATGCCCACGGACGGCGAACTTTACCGTTTTGATGTCAATCACCCCGATACTAACGGGATGATAGACTATTTTATCCGTCCGTTGGGAGGCATCAGTGCAGAGGTAGGGCGGCAGGAGTGGCATGAATTTCGGCAGATGCAGACGATGGCGTTTCGCGCGAAACCCGCCGGGGTTGTTCACGCACCCCTCGGCGAAGGAACGCTCAACCTCGTCACCGACTGCCAACGGATGACGAGTGTCGCTGGCAAGGACATCAAGTTCACCGTGACGAGTCCCTATATGCTCGCGCGCACCTTGTTGGATAAGCATTACGGCGATTTTGAAGCGTTGCTTTCCGCTTTGGCAGAGGTATTGGCGGCGCAAGTCGGCGAACTTGACTGTGCCTGCCTCCAAGTTGACGAGGCGAATATACCGGGCAATCCACAAGACGGTCCTCTCGCCGCTGCTGCGATTAACATTGTTCTGGATGCGTTTCCGGGAGAGAAGGCAGTCCATTTCTGCTTCGGTAACTACGGCGGACAGGTTATCCAGAAAGGGAATTGGCGCGCGCTGACAGATTTCTTGAACCTGCTCCGGTGCGATCATCTCGTTTTAGAGTTGCAACATCGGCCAGAGGCAGACCTGGAGGCACTCAAAGCAGTTTCGTCGGACATTGTCCTGGGCATCGGCGTGATTGACGTAAAGAGCAACCCCGTTGAAACGCCGGACGAGGTGGCGGCAAGTATTGAGAAAGCCGAAAGAGTGCTTGGCTCCTCCCGGGTCGGCTGGGTGCATCCGGATTGTGGTTTTTGGATGCTCAAGCGTTCGGTAGTTGACAGGAAGATAGAGGCTCTGGTGCAGGGTAGGGATAAATACCTCGGCTATTAGGTTAATCTAGGGGGTTTCATATTTCGATTAGTCTCGATGTTCCCGTAGCGCGAGGGCCCTCGCCCTACGATGAAGGGGGCTTTCTGCCGCCGCGGCCCCGGTAGGCGCGCCGCCCTATTGCATCGAGACCGGGAGGTCTCTCCTACCGGGGAAAAACACGCTCAGGTTAATCCGTATACCCGTGTCCCCGTAGGGCGAGGGCCTATCCCTCGCCGTGTCTAAATCGAAAATATATTTATCTCGAAAAGGCTGTAGAAAGGATACGAAATGTTTGAAGTCCATTTACCGGCGTTGAAGAAATATCAGCATATCGCCGGTATCACCGCGGGTGTGGGATTTGTGCTTGGAATGCTCATTCCCGCGTTCGCTATTTTCACGACGAGGTGGGCCTGTCCGTTTGGGGATGGGTTGCTTCGCATCGGCGGGTTTTTGTTGCTCACAGGGCTTGTAAGCGCAATTGTGTTCGGCAATCTTGTCGCCGTTTTCTTAATGGGACTCGCGAAGATGAAACAGAGGCGTGCGAACCGCACGCGCTCGCGTGTAACTGCACGCCGCGGGTCACGAAAGGGAAAAAACACAAATGTTTGAATTGCTTGAATTCATTCAAAGCCATATTTTATACCTTGCCCTGCTCCTGGGGACAGGCGTGTTAGCAGGATTCCTGAACACGCTCGCGTGCGGCGGTTCTCTGTTGACACTCCCAATGCTGATCTTTCTGATGGATCTTCCGGGACTCGCCGATGCGCTCCCGGCGGCTGATGAGGCAGCCGAAGATAAGGATGTGACACCCTACGCCAACGGCACGAATAGGGTGGCAATCCTCTTTCAAAACCTCAGTGCGATTCTGGGGTTCCGAAACAAGGGGATTTCAAATTTCCGTTATGCCATTATCCTCGCGGTACCAGCGGTTGCAGGAGCGGCAATCGGTGCCGTCCTCGCGACACAGACCGGGGATAGAGTCTTTGAACCCATTCTCGCCGTTGTCCTCGTGAGCATGCTCTTTTTAACGCTATTCAATCCTACGGAGTGGCTGCACGATAAAATCAACCCTGGTGACACGCACCACAAAATCATCACGGGTATCGTTCTCTTTTTTATCGGCATCTACGGCGGGTTCATTCAGGCTGGCACGGGATTGCTGATTATCGCCGCCCTACGGATTATTGACGGCGATGACCTGGTGATTACCAACTCGCTCAAGGTGTTTATTATTTTCGCCTATACCATCATCGCGCTTGGCATTTTTATCAGCAAGGGGCAGATTGTGTGGATTCTGGGGATAACCTTAGCCATCGGCAATGCCACCGGCGCGTGGATTGGCAGTCATTGGGCAGTCGCGAAGGGTGAAAAGTGGATTAAAGTCGTGCTAGTCGTCACCGTGCTCGCCTATTCGATAAATCTTTTCCTGAAGCCTTTTGGTTTGGATGTCGTGTCGCTTCTCGGAGTTGGCTAACTAGTCTTCGTAGGGCGAGGGCCCCCGCGCTACGGTTGTCAAGGCCGTCTCCCTTTACCGTAGGGCGAGGGCCTGTCCCTCGCCGTGCCTCGATCGGAACGAGAAATAACCTGGGTCGGCGCGCGGTTTTCGCGCGGATCGAACGTTCGCGGGGGACAGGCCCCCGCGCTACGATGAAAAAACGTGCCGCTTACCGTAGGGCGAGGGCCTGTCCCTCGCCGTGTCTCGATCGAGAGGGAAACGGCCTTGGTCTGTGTTCGTTTTTCGCGCGGGTCGAGCGATCGCGGGGGACAGGCCCCCGCGCTACGGGCCCGGAAAGGGTTCTCCTCAAGGTCCTTTAGGACCTTAATGTCTATAGCACGCGCAGTCCGCCAAGTCCTCAAGGTTCTTTAGGACCTTAATGGTTTTCGGTGGCGTTGCGTGTGCTGTCTATTAAGGACCTAAAGGACCTTAGCGTTTTTTTTCGTCGACGGGTTACTATAGACATGCAGGACCTAAAGGACCTGAAGAGGTGCCGTTTACCCTAGGGCGAGGGCCTGTCCCTCGCCGTGCCTCGATCGGGAAACCGGCGTTGGTCTGCGTGCGGTTTTCGCGCGGGTCGAACGCTCGCGGGGGACAGGCCCCCGCGCTACGGGCCAGGTAAAGGGTTTTCCTCGCCAGACCCGTTCGGGAGCAGGTGCTCCCGAACTACAGTCTCCTGCTCCGCTCTTGCTAATCGTGATAATCGTGCAAATCCTGCTCCTCTAAGGAATTATCTCGTGCCTACCGATATGCCTTAAATCCCGCTTCCACGCGCCGTTTGTGATAGAGATTCAGCATATCGCCTTCCACACGTGCAGTTGCGCGCCTACCATCAGTAAAGGTTAACAGAAATTCTGTGTCGGATGCCTGCGTTATCTCCTCAGTTTTCGGCAGCGGCACCGCCTTTTGTGCTGCCCATTCTTGGAGAGTCTTGGTGAGCGCAGCAGCATTCTTCGGCACAGCATCGGCATCCTTCAACGGAATGCTGAAAGCGGTAACGTTTTTCTGGACATAAGGAAACCAGCGGGCAGTCCTGAGGAACGGCACTAATGCCTGCAACGCTTCTGCCGTGCCAATTCGGCTGAGTGCCTCAGCGGAGAAGCCGCGCACATAGGCAGACTCGCTTTGCAAAGCGGCAGCTAATACGGGAATAGCCGCGGCGGCCGCCGGCCCAATGCGTGTCAACGCCTGCGCCGCGAAGAAACCTAAATCCAAGTCTTCCCGATTTTCAAGCACGCCTATCAACGCCGGCACCGTTTTCTCGGTTGGCACCTGAATCATGCCTAACGCCGAGATTGCATGCCGCCGCACCTCGTCGGATGCATCGGTTAACAACCGAATGAGCGTGTCAACTGCGCCTGCGGCATCCGGTCCCATTTCGCCAAGCGCATACGCGGCAGAGGCTCGCACGTTTTCACGTTCATCTACTAAGGCGGTTTTGAGCGCGGGAACAGCCGGTGCGCCGATGGCAGCGAGGCCATGTGCAGCATCACAGATATGGAGGATTGGCTCAGCTTCAAACGCTTCTTGTTCCGCAGCGAGTGCCTCGGCAAGGGGTGCGACAGCCGGTTCGCCTATCGCGCCGAGGGCATAGAGCGCGTTGCGTCGAACAGGTTCATAAGCATCGGCAAGCGCGTCAATGAGTGCCGGGACTGCCGCCGCTGCATCTTCACGCAGAAAACCGAGTTCATTGGCGGCCTCCATCCGAGTCGCCGCGTCACTGCTTTTTAGCGAGGCAATTAGGGTGCTTTGTCGAGACTGGGAGGGCGCGTTTATTGGAGTTAATCGAGACCGGGAGGTCTCGCCTACTGGTGTTTGTCGAGACTGGGAGGGCTCTCCTACAGGGAGGCGCGATGTGGAAGCGCGAGCCTGTCCCGTTTCATACAAATCTGTTTTCCCATACATCCAATTCCACATGTATGTCCACAGAATCTCGGCATCATAGGGGATGTGATTGATTTCAGGCGGTGCCCAGGTATCCGTTTCGCTGTGCCACGAAGGCGCAGTCGGCTGCTCGGTGCGCATAAAGACGAATTTCATGCCGTATCGGTTTAGCGAGGCGTAATTCTGGAGAAACGAATGCACCATATCAAAGTGCATAATCCAGACAGTGCCGAGTTCACCCGACATCGGCACAAGGTTCCGATTGACATAATTTTCCGGCAAGCGGCGTGTGCCGCTGTGCCCTTCGACATGCTGTTCGTGCCGTTGGTGCTGCCCATCGTGCATAAATCCGCGGAGATACTGCGTGCCCGGAATGATACACGTCGGCCCTTGTTCGGCAAGGCACGGCTGCGGGTAATAGAAAAGGATTGCCCAGCGCGGTGTGCGGTGACGGGGCCGTTTGCCGCCAGCGTGTCCATCTTTGTGGAGCGGCATCATCAACCTTTCTATGCCTGCCTCGTTCGGATTAGGTTCACTGCCCGCGAAATTGGGGTGGCAGTGCCGATGCGGGTGCATCACGTAACCGGCACCTAAAATGCTGGTGAGCGCGCCGCGCACCGCCGGTGACTCCAAAACGACTTGAAGTTCCGGCACCAATGGCAAAATGTTATTGAGGGGGTTGTGCGCCCGGTCCCCCCGGAAATCCAATGCGCCCGCGAAGAGCGCATCGGTTTTGTGATAGATAGTCTCGTGAAGCCCTGTCGGCACGTCAGCGGTAACGTCCACATAGCCGTTGACGATGAAGTGGCGAATCTGTTCATCGTTTAAGAGCTGCTGTTTGTCCATTGTTTCTCCTCTTATTCCAAAAATGACACCAATGCGTCTTGTCCTTTCTTGCCCTATTTGGGCTGAGAGTGTTTCATAAATCGCTCAACTTGGTAGGCTGCCCCCGGTCTCCATACATCCTTGTAGGAGAGACCTCCCGGTCTCGATTGCCCGTAGCGCGGGGGCCCTCGGATGCCAGACGCGCATCCGACCGGGTTTCCCCGCGTTGGCCATCGTCAAGCGGGGGGCGTTTTAGGTCTTTAGCACCTACATGTCTATAGAAACACGTGCAGGTCCCACGTCAAGGTCCTTTAGGTCCTTAATAAAAAAACACGCGCCGCAGCAAAACACATTAAGGACCTAAAGGACCTTAGAGCTCTTCGCGTCGCCGAGTGCTATAGACATTAAGGTCCTACGGACCTAAGAGACGTTCTTTCCGTAGCGCGAACGATGGCGAGGGCCTGTCCCCCGCCCTACGATGAAAGGAAGGCGTTATTTTTATCGTAGCGCGGGGGCCCTCGCATGCCATACGCGCATCCGAGAGGGTTTCCCCCGCGATCGTTGGAGTGCGTGAACGATGGCGAGGGACAGGCCCTCGCACTACGATGAAGGGGGGCCTATTGCATCGAGACCGGGAGGTCTCTCCTACACGGATTTATGAAACACCCTCATTTGGGCTCAGGCGATTTTGAGATTACAAGATATACTTGCTCAAATCCTGGTCTTTGACGATTTCGGCGAGCTCGGCGGTGACATAAGCGGCATCGATTGTCACCGAGTCTTTCCCGAGGTCTGGCGCGTCAAAGAAAAGGTTTTCAAACAACTTCTCCATGATAGTATGGAGTCTGCGCGCGCCGATGTCCTCAACCGATTCGTTGACTTGGAAGGCGAGGGCGGCTATCTCGTCAATAGCGTCATCGGTAATCACGGCATCGACACCCTCTGTCGCCAACAACGCGGTATACTGCTTGACGAGGGCGTTCTTCGGTTCCGTCAAGATGGATTTGAAATCGGTTCGCGTGAGGCTTTTGAGTTCCACACGAATCGGAAATCTGCCTTGCAGTTCGGGGATGAGGTCTGACGGACTGGAGACGTGGAACGCGCCTGCGGCGATGAACAAGATATGATGCGTGCGAATCGGCCCGTATTTCGATGCGACGGTGCTGCCCTCAATAATCGGGAGGATGTCGCGTTGCACGCCTTCGCGCGAGACATCAGGGCCGTGCCGCGATTCACGCCCGGCGATTTTGTCAATCTCGTCCAAGAAGACTATCCCGGCGTTCTCCACACGTTCGATCGCCTCGCTGATGACAGTGTCCATGTCAATCAGTTTCTCTGCTTCCTCTTGCAGGAGGATCTGGCGTGCTTCCGAGACTGGCAGTCGGCGTTTCTTCGTCTGATTCGGCAGGATGCTACTGAACATGTCCTTGAAGTTAATGTCCATCTCCTCGATGCCGCCGGGGGAGAAGATTTCGACGAACGGGACGCTGCGCGGTTTGACGTTCACCTCTACCGGTTTATCCTCCAGTTTGCCATCGCGGAGCCATTTTTTGAACATTTCGCGCGTCTTATAGTAGCGTTCGCGCCGGGCATCAAGATTGTCCGGGTCTGGCAGCTCATCCCCAACATTAGGACCGTCGGAGGGACTGTCAAGAGTCACCTGCGTGTCCTCTTCATCTTCGTCCTCTTCGGCAAGTGCAATCTCGTCATCCTCATCATTCTCAAAAATATCGAGGAGCCGCTGGTCTGCCTCTTGCTGTTGCCGCCGCAGGGAGCGCGGCATCGGGATAAGCGCGTCTAACAGCCGTTCTTCGACGAAGTCGCGCGCCTTCTCTTCAACCGCCACAGTCTGCTCCGCCTTAACGCGGGCGATGGCGATTTCCGTCAAATCACGAATCATCGACTCAACATCGCGGCCAACGTAACCGATTTCGGTATACTTGGATGCCTCTACCTTGATAAAGGGCGCGTCAACGAGGCGCGCGAGTCGGCGCGCAATCTCGGTTTTCCCTACCCCTGTCGAGCCAATCATGATGATATTCTTCGGGGCGACTTCGTCCTGAATATCTTCGGCGAGCATCTGCCGACGCGCGCGGTTGCGCAACGCAATGGCAACGGCGCGCTTGGCATCGAATTGCCCAATAATGTAGGTGTCAAGCTCCTCAACAATCTGCCGTGGCGTGAGTGCATCGGCTAAGGTTTTGTTTTCTTTCGTCAATTTCGGTTTCTCCTACAAGGTAAATGAGGGTGTTTCATAAATCGCTCAACATCGCGGGGGACAGCCCCCGCGCTCCGATGAAAAAAACGATTTCCCTTCACGTAGGGCTTGGACCCTCGCCTGCCACACGCGCATCCGAGCGGGTTTCCCTCGCCATGCGTTTTGCTGTCAGACCGCATCCCCCCTGTAGGTCAGGAGCGCCTGCTCCTGACCCGTTCGGGAGCGGGCGCTCCCGAACTACAGAGATAGGCCCGATGCCTCTCGGTATTTATGAAACACCCTCAGTAAAACCCAATGTCTTGCCTGTCTCGGGGTCTTGCCGATATCGGGACGCGGAAACCTTCCGACTGGCATGTCAAGACCGGGCGGGTTCTCCTAGGGGTTATGCAGTCAGCGTTTCAACGTCAATGCAAGAATTCGTATAAACGCAAATCTCACCGGTAATCTTCAGTGCTTCGGTGACAATCTCGCTAGCGGACAATTGGGAGTGCGCGTGCAGGGCACGAGCGGCGGCTAATGCGCTGGCACTCCCCGAGCCGATGGCGAGGATGTCGTCATCGGGACTGATGACATCGCCGTTGCCGGAGATGAGATAGCCGCCTTCGGCATTAACAGCGATGAGCACTGCATCCACGCGCCTGAGCACCCGGTCGGTGCGCCACTCCCTTGCAAGTTCAACGGCGGCTCTTTGCAGATTCCCGCGGTATCGTTCAAGGTTCTTCTCCAACATCTCGTAGAGCGTGAGGGCATCCGAGGCGGCACCGGCGAATCCGATAAGCACCTGGTCATCGTGAATTCTTCGGATCTTGCGGGCACGATGCTTGATAGCCATGTCACCGAGTGTCACCTGGCCATCGCCGCCGATGGCGACGGTGCCGTCGCGGCGGACAGCTAAAATGGTTGTTGAACGTATCATTTTTTCTCCTGCTGGCCCGTAGGGCGAGGGCCTGTCCCTCGCCATGTCAAACGCGCACGGAGGGCCTGTCCCTATAACTTCTGCTTGTCAAGACGAATCGAGACCGGGAGGTCTCTCCTACCGGGCGAGAGCCTGTCCCTATAACTCCTGCTGGTTCGTAGGGCGAGGGCCTGTCCCTCGCCATCGTTCACGCACCAGGCTGACCGGTAGGCTCATTTGGCCCGTAGGGCGAGGGCCTGTCCCTCGCCATGTCAGAGATAAAAAATTAAAAACGTGAAAAACTGCAAGGCACCCATAAAGATGCCGCACCGTATCCCGGCGATGACCGGGGGTTGCTCCCGATGAAAGTAATACGGGCACAACAGGAACGTGAGCAGAAACGCGAGCGGCACGAAGAGCGGTACCGATGCAACCTGCGGGAAACTGTCAACGCGCAGCGCGTTCCATACCCACAACCGCGAGTCCCCGAGCGCATAGATGACAAAACTCCCAAGCCCCGCTAGACATCCCGTGACAGCAGCGGCGAAGAGACGGCGGGGCCAGAGCCTGAGACTCCGTTCGTAACAGTAAGCCATCAAGGCGGCAAAAATTACCCATGTGAACACCAGCGCGACCGGCACGCCTAAACGCGCAAATTCGGCATCAAGGTAAAAGATGAGACGCGCCTTCCTCGAAAACAGCCAGTCTATCGGTAAATAGACAACGATGGCGGCGGCACCAAAGAGGATACCCCTTGTGAGTTCCTCGCGCTGTCTCAGCCAATACCCAAACCAGCCGATGGTGAACACAAGGTTTGGATAAAGCGTCCACACTGAACCGAACTGGTTTACCATAATAAACGTCATTAATGTCGTAGCGGATACAATAATGACAGCGGTGTCTGTTGCAATGCGCACAAATGAACTCCCGGTTTCAAACCGCGCCTACCGGATGCTAAGCCGTTTCAAACGTAATCACGAGTTGTTCGCCGCTCAGTTTCGCCCCGGTCGTCCGCCTATTGGCGAGGCTTCGCGGCAAAGCGACATGCCGCTTAAAGCCGCCGATGGTGACGATTAATTCGTCGCCGTGCTTGGTGAGTTCGATATCCTTCTTCGTTAGAAACGGGAGCCGCATCGTCAACTGATAGATGCCGTTCCGCTCCTGAAATTGATAGGGCCGCCGTTCGGAAAACCGTTCCGCCGGATTGATGTCCGCATAGAGTGAATCGGCGAGTTGCTGCAACCCGGCTTTCCCGATGATTTCGTCGGAGAAGAGGTTCACCTTCCATATCGGCACATCCGAGAAATAGTGGGATGCCTCCTGAATGTAGTGCCGCTGCGTCTGCTTCCAGAGCTCAAAATAGTCGGCATCCACGCCTTCCGGGAAAATGCGGTTGATAATAACAGCATCGATGCAAAGCCCATACAGGCAAAAATACATGAAGGCGCGCTGTGTTTCCTTGATGACAATCTTCTCCGGATTCGTTACCAACCGCACCGTCGTGATTTTCGGATCCGTGAGCACGCCATCAATACCCTCCAATTTATCAAAAAGATCTTGGATATTTTGGAAGTAGGTATCGCGCGGGAGCGGCACGTTGCTGACGCGTTCAATTACCGGGCCCGCGACCTTCGCCAAACTCCGCTCTAGCTTAAAGATGCGGTTCATATACCACTCCAGCGTCGTCGGAATGCTGACGAACCGCAGCGATTCGCCGGTGGGCGCGCAATCCAAGATGATGACATCGTAAGTCTTCTCGCGCACGTACTGGTTGATATAGAGGAGCGCGCAGATTTCTTCCATCCCCGGAAATACCGCAATCTCCTCGGCGACAAGCGTCTCTAACCCAGAGCGATTGAGCAACGAACGGATGTAGTTGTAAACCTCGTCCCAATACTCGGCAATCGCTTCCTGAATGTTAATCTCTTGTATCCAGAGGTTCTCGCCGACCGGAATCTGTTTTTCGGTTTGGATGAGCGTTTCGGCAGCTGCGTCGCTATCAAACGCATCTCGCAATGAATGCGCTACATCCAGCGAGATGACAATCGTCCGGTAGCCGAGCTGCGCGAGTTTCATGCCGGTTGCGGCGGCGATGGTAGTTTTCCCGACACCACCTTTGCCGGTGTAAAAAATAATTCGCATCGTTTAAAATCCAAAGGCGTTACGCAAAGTTCATCATGCGTTTCCGCAGTTTATGTTAATCTAATTTTATTGATGTTGGTATATCTTATTTAAAGTATACCACAAAACTTTTTGATTTGCAAGGGGGATATCGAAAAAAAAATAGGTAACAGATGAGGGTGTTTCATAAATAGTTCAACGTCGCGGTGACAGGCCCCCGCGCTACGATGAAAAAACGCCGCCCCTTCACGGAGGGCTTGGGCCCTCGCATGCCACACGCGCAGGCGAGGTTTCCCGCGCCAGCACTCGCGTCATCCAACGCTCGCGGGGGACAGGCCCCCGCGCTACGAAAAAAAACGCCCTTTTCACCGTAGGGCGAGGGCCTGTCCCTCGCCATCGTTCTCGCGCCAGGCCCTGTAGGGCAAGATCGCCTGAAGCTCTGGCAGACTTGCCAAGCGATCCCGAACCGTTTGTAATCAGGCGATCAAAACTGCAGAGGGGAACACACATCGTGACGATGGAGCTCGCGGGGGACAGGCCCACGCGCTACGAAAAAAACGCCACCCCCGCACCGTAGGGCGAGGGCCTGTCCCTCGCCATCGCTCGCGTCAGCCAACGCTCGCGGGGGACAGGCCCACGCGCTACGATGAAAAAAACGCCGCCCCTTCACGTAGGGCGAGGGACAGGCCCTCGCCATCGTTCTCGCGCCAGACCCTGTAGTTCGGGATCGCCGGATCCCGAACCGTTTGTAATCAGGCGAGCACAAACTACAACGGGTGAACATACATCGTGACGATGGAAATCGCGGGGGACAGGCCCACGCGCTACGAAAAAAAACGCCACCCCCTTCACGTAGGGCGAGGGCCTGTCCCTCGCCATCGTTCACGCGCCAGCCCCTGTAGGGCAGGATCGCCGGATCCTGACCCGTTCGGGAGCGGGCGCTCCCGAACTACAAAGTGGGCCCAATGCCCTCCGGTAGAAGAGACATCACTTGCATCGAGACCGGGACGGCGCGCCGACAGGAAAAAATCGAGACCGGGAGGGCTCGCCTACCAAGAGGGCTCGGTATTCGCCCGCTCTCAAAGGGGCGATAAATACCGAAACGAAGTTATGAAACACCCCTATCCTTAACTGCTGCGCCGCCTGTGGTGTCGCCTGCCTCCGTTTCCACAAGAAAAGCACACCGAGAACAGCGAGAGGCAAAACAAAAGGGGTGCTCTTTAGGGACAGAGCGAAGAGGTAAAAGAGCCACCCCGGGTCATAGACAACTTTGCCGAGGAAAAAGTGTTCCACCTCATGCGCCGTTGTAACGGCCCACTCAATCCCCGAAAAACTCTGCCACACTGCGTGCAGGGCAAAAAAGCACGCGACACCCAGTACGACAGACGAGGAAACTGTCAGCACTAGCTGCCGCCGCGGCTTCGCGAATAGAAAAAGGTTTTCAGCAGTCCGATTGCCGGCTTGATTCGGCTCTTACTCTCCGACTTTAACGTCAAAGCGGATGCCGCCTTGTTCGCCGTATTCTTCCAATGTCTTAAGCTCCCGCAGGAATTCAAGTTGAAGTGCAATCACATCACGACTTACCTTCTGGTTCTCAGGCATGATTCTTGAAAATGCCTCCGCCATCTGAATTGCATCATCCAGCGTCAGAGTTTCCTCGTTTGCACGCTTGATATTTTCAACAATCGTATCAACTCCGGGAAAATCCCCATACATCTCTCGCAAGCCATCAGCAAGTCGCGCGTAAGCATACTCGGGATGAGTGTGTAGGAAATCGTTGTAATCTCGGCCGGCTGCTTTTGCCTGGACCCAGTCGATTCCTTCAACAGGCGCGTCTGTCCATTCTTCAGGAAATTCCACCTTAGAAAGCGACAACGCGTCTGAGTCAGAGTCAAGTGCAGGTAACTCTGTTTCGGTGAGCAGCACAGCAGGCGTTTCCCTCTCGGGGGCATCAACCTCTAGCACCTGGCTCTCAAAACGCTCAACGGACACCGTTGTCCGCGGCGTTGTATAGCCGGGGCGTTCATCTGTCATCACCTCTCTGGGGAACACATCCGCCGGATCGGCTACAGTTTCGGGAGGTGTTTCTAACTTAGGCGGTTCGCCAAGTGAGTCCTCAAAGCGTTTCAAATCCCACTGCGCGTAGATAAGAAATCCTGCACAGATGATGACAGTCAAAATTAACGCACCACCAATCACTTGGAGGTTATATTGCATTTTCATAACTATTCTCCTTTCATGCCAGGACGTAAGCAGAATTAAATGTGAAATTTCCTCACAGCGAGGGCACGAGGAACGATGAAATTTACGTCAACCCTATTCTAGGATAAGGGTGAATTTCATTTCAAACGTTTCTGGCGTTTCCCCCTGGAGTTTACACATTTTGGCCATCACTTCATACTGCTTCAGGGTCCTGCGGGCATTTCGGATGAGCTCGGCATGTTTTTCAGGCTCTTTATCCATCAGCATCTGAAGCCCTAGTTCAGTGAGCCGAATATGGTCTGATAGAGGCCCTTTCCCATCACGAACAAGACGAAAATAGAGAGCGGACCACGCCTCAACAAAAGCGTGTTCTCCGTATGTGAGTTTGGCAAATTTTGAGAGTGCTTCCTTGGCTGCATCCGGATTCGACAAGACGAGTTTCTTAAACACCCTCAAACTCTCCATTGCCTCTCCCTTATCCTGCCGTAGAGACTCGCGGTAATCTGCCAATGCCTTCGCTTCCGTTTCCGTCGGCTGGAGTTCATTATGCTCCTTCAGCAGTTTCGCTGCCTCGCCGATAGCCTCCTCAGCATGGAGATGATTTTCGCCACCAATAGAAGCGTGGTTCTTGGATTGGCCGGGGGGCGCGGCAACGGTAGAAGCACGCTCATGCGTCTGCAGGCTACTTTTTTCAGATTCACCGGACGGTTTTGAGAAAAAGCATCCGTTAATCAACAGAAGGAAAACAAGGCTAACGATCAGAAATCGCATCGTTTCTCCTTTATAGGACCCATCTCATAGATGAATTTCACGTTCCCCGTGGTGCGAGGACTGATGCTCTTGCACTACGGGGTATTTATGAGATAGGTTGGTTGTAGCTAGATTACGTTCAAACCGCTGAGGACAAATTCATCTGGTGTTAAACAGGCGGCAGATAAACTATTCAGTTTTGCGCCGATAGAAACTCTGCCCCACAGCGACTCAATAGTAGCACTCAGCATCACCGATAGATGAACTAGTTAACTGAGGGTGTTTCATAACTCCGTTTCGGTATTTATCCCGCTTGGGGGCGGGCGAATACCGCGTCCTCTTGGTAGGAGAGCCCTCCCGGTCTTGATGCAACGCTATAAACCTTATTAAGGTCCTACGGACCTTGATAGGTGCTGCACGTTTTTCTATAGACATTCAGGTCCTACGGACCTAAAAGAGCGGTTTGATAGACCGCAGCATGGCGAGGGACAGGCCCTCGCCCTACGATGAAGGGGGCCGTTCTGCTGCCAAGAAACCGTCCGGTTACCGTAGCGCGGGGGCCTGTCCCCCGCGAGTGAAAAAACCGTCCGGTTACCGTAGCGCGGGGGCCTGTCCCCCGCGAGCGTCCCGGTAGGAGAGACCTCCCGGCCTCGATTCCTCCGCGAACGGCCGATGGCGAACCGTAGGAGAGTCAGACTCCTCACCTCTGTAGGTCAGGATCGTCTGAAGCTCTGGCACATTTGCCAAGCGATTCTGACCCGTTCGGGAGCGGGTGCTCCCGAACTACAGAGTTATGAAACACCCTCAGCTAACTTCTAATGTGAGGTTAGGTGCCAATGAATTTCAAGATGGCAGCCGGTCAATCAGATACCATCTGCACAATTTCTTACCATATTATACCACATAAAAACCCTTTGTCAAATTAATTCGACCTAATTTTTCGGATAAAAATGCATTTTTGGGGAGAATCCGGTCTTTTTTTGCAAAAAGATGGCAGTTGCCTTCAATATTTCAGCGAGAGACACGGGAGGCAGTCCTAATGTTTCCTCGCCAATAAACCGCACTGCTGAAAAAAATCACAAAAAATTTGACAAACGCAATTTTTTGTGGTATAATACTATACAGAATTCTGTTGGCATGGGAATTCGCGAACGTATCCCTGCCACAAAAATGGACGTTCAACATGGTACTGAAAACGAAAACCTATTTTCCAAAGGCGGATAAAGAGATCCAATGGTATGTGGTGGATGCAGAGGGACAGGTGCTTGGCAGGTTGGCATCGCGCATTGCACAGGTGCTGCGCGGGAAGCATCACCCGCGGTTTACACCGCACGCTGATCTCGGCTTTCGCGTCGCGGTGATTAACGCCGAGAAGGTTGTTGTCACAGGAGATAAACCCGCGCAGAAAACCTATTTCCGATACAGCGGTTACCCCGGCGGCGACAAATACCGCACCTTTGCGGAACAGATGGCGGTGAAACCTGAATTCATTCTTATGAACGCTGTCAAAGGGATGCTGCCAAAGAATCGCCTCGGACAGCAACTGCTGAAGGGCCTGAAGGTTTACGCGGGCCCGAATCATCCGCATCAAGCACAGGCACCCGAAGCATTACCGCTTTAACGGAAAACCTTGCGCGCTTGAAAACCGCGCCTACCGGGCTTGCATCGCGCTACACCGGCGGCACGTTTTGGAAACGCGCACGATAAGTGAGGAACCAGCATGGCAACGATTGAACAATACTGGGGAACCGGGCGGAGGAAGACAGCAGTCGCGCGCGTCCGAGTCATCCCCGGTGCAGGCGGCGACGTGCTCGTCAACAAGAAGCCCATCTCGGAATATTTTGACCGCGCTGACCACGCGATAGTCGCTCAGCAGCCGATTACGCACGTCGAAAAAGTCGGCGAGTATGCCATTCGCGTCAACGTCAAAGGCGGCGGCAACACCGGGCAAGCCGGTGCGATTTCACACGGCCTCGCCCGCGCCCTCGTCAAAGCCGATGAATCCCTGAAACCCGCATTGAAACAGGGCGGCTTTTTGACACGCGACCCGAGAATGGTGGAACGCAAGAAATACGGGCAGAAAGGCGCGCGCGCCCGGTACCAGTTCTCAAAACGTTAGGAAGGACAGCACGGACACGAGACGTTCTCACACCGGCGGCGCGATTGCAAACCGCGCCTACCGGCAGAATACGGATGTTGTGTCCACCGGTTGGCATCAAGTGCCAGCCCGAAAAAAGGATGCGTATGTCAAACCTTGTCATTTTAGGTGCGCAGTGGGGCGATGAGAGTAAGGGGAAACTCACCGATGTCTTCGCGGAAAACGCCGACATTGTCGCACGCTATCAGGGCGGCGATAACGCCGGCCATACCATCGTCCTCGGCGATAAAACTTTTATCCTCCATCTCATTCCCTCCGGTATCCTCCGGTCCGAAACCGTCAACGTCATCGGCAACGGCGTTGTCGTGAATCTGGAGACGCTTTTCGGCGAAATCGACCGGTTGCAGGCGCAAGGCATCGCTGTCAGCAGCGAAAACCTAAAAATCAGCGACCGGGCGCATCTCATCTTGCCTTATCATAAGGCAGTTGAACACTGGGAGCAGATGGGCAGCGGCACGAAAATCGGCACTACCGCCCGCGGCATCGGGCCGACTTACGCCGATAAGATGAACCGACACGCCGGCATCCGCGTCGCTGATCTGCTGGAGTTTGACCATTTTCGGAAGAAACTGGACTATAATCTGGACACAAAAGCGGAGGCACTCCAAATCGGTGGCGTGGATGCGCACCGCCTGCTTGAAACTTACCGTGGTTACGCCGAACGCCTCGCGCCTTATGTGACAGATACCGTCGCCTTCATGCACGACGCGCTCGCGGCGGAAAAACGCATTCTCCTTGAAGGCGCGCAGGGAACGATGCTAGACATTGACTTCGGCACCTATCCTTACGTCACATCGTCAAACTGCACAGCCGGCGCAGTCTCCACCGGACTCGGCATTGGGCCGAAGGCGATTGACGAGGTGATGGGCGTTTCAAAGGCGTATGTCACGCGCGTCGGCGGCGGGCCGTTTCCAACCGAAATGGAACCGGATTTAGATGAAAAGATTCGGGACATCGGTAAGGAATACGGGGCGACAACACAGCGGCCCAGACGCTGCGGCTGGCTGGATCTGGTTGCACTCCGTTATGCAACGCGCATTAATGGGTTCACTTCCATTGCAATGACGAAATTGGACGTATTTGACACGCTTGAGGAACTCCAGGTCTGCGTCGCCTATCGCTATCAAGGGAAGGAGATAACGACTTTTCCGAGTAGCCTGCAGGTACTGGAACAGTGCGAACCTGTCTATGAGACGTTGCCCGGGTGGCAGCAGCCGCTCACTGAGGCACGCTCGCCGGAAGAAATTCCATCGCGCACAAAAGACTATGTCGCTTACGCGGCGGCGTATCTCAACGTCCCAATTCCGATTATCTCCGTCGGCCCGGACAGAGAGCAGATTGTGACTTTGGATGCATCGCACGTCGATTTCCTTCGGTAGGAGAGACATCCTTGTCTCGACTCCCCCTGGTAGGAGAGACATCCTTGTCTCGACTTCCCCGGTAGGAGAGCCCTCCCGCGTCTCGATTTCTGCACTCCCGGGCGCGATTACGGCGATTAACATCAAAAAAATGTGAAAAAATGAATTTTTTTTACATTTTAATTTGACATCTGCCAAATTTTGTGGTATAATTAAAACGTATTGTCAAAAGATGAGCCGTTAGCTCAGCAGGTAGAGCATCTGACTTTTAATCAGGTGGTCACAGGTTCGATCCCTGTACGGCTCACCATTTGCCCCCGTCGTCTAGCCTGGCCAAGGACACCGCCCTTTCACGGCGGCGACACGAGTTCAAATCTCGTCGGGGGTATCCCACACTTGCAGATTCTCTCATGGTTTTCTCCTGAAGCAGTCAAGCCTCGATAGACATCGGGGCTTGACTGTTTTTGCGTGCTCGTGTAAAAACCGTTTCATGCTATAATCCCCATAAACCGTCTCAAGGAGAGTCAAAATGAGGGTGTTTCATAAATCGCTCAACGTCGCGGGGACAGGCCCCGCGCTACAGTGGAAAAAACGCCTCACCTTCACGTAGGGCGAGGGCCCTCGGATGCCACACGCGCATCCGAGCGGGTTTCCCTCGCCATGCGTTTGGCTGGCAGAGCGCATCACTCCTGTAGGTCAAGATCGCCTGATCTTGACCCGTTCGGGAGCGGGCGCTCCCGAACTACAGAGGTGGGCCCGATGCCTGCCGGTATTCGCCCGCCCTCCAAGGCGAGATAACTACCGAAACGGAGTTATGAAACACCCTCAGTCAAAATATGCCGATGCAGCGTTCGCTTTTGTCGCTCCTATGCCTATGCGCCATCTTCGCGCCCATTTTCACCCTTTATCCGGAGCCGCCAGTCGCGTCGCTTCACGGCACGTTCGTTGATGCCGAAAACCGGCAGCCCATCGCTGGGATCCTCGTGCGCGTCGCATCAGAGAAGCGCGATAGCGTCTATCCCGATAGGGACTTCGCGCGCGAGACAGAGACAGCTGCAGACGGCACTTTTTCTCTCACCACACCGAACGATGCCCAAAACTATTACGCCTTCTCCATCATGGCACTCCATTCCCGCTATCAGGCGCGGCTGTGGCGGTTTGAGATGTCTCCCGACAAAAATCGGTATGACTTGGGTGAAATGACGATGAGAAAGGTGCTGACGTTGCAGGGCAGCGTTGTCGGTGCTTCGCAACCGCGCCGGGGATGCGTCGTTCGTTTAAAAATGCACGCGAAATCAGCGGAATTCTTCCGTGCCGCCGCGCAACCCGAACTCACAACGGAAACCGATACCCAAGGCAACTTCGTCTTCACAGAACTCTACCAGATCGAATATACCTTGACAATTTCTGAAAATAACGTTATCATAGGGTATATAGAGTCGGTTTATCCGCAAAACAGAGAACGGCTCACGGTGCAGTTGCCGAAGTTGGAGACGTTACACGGCACGGTTGTCGATGCGCAAGGGCATCCGCTCCCAGAAGCACAACTTTACGCGATGCGGCTCAGCGAAACACCGCACGGACACGGTGCCCTTCTCGCTGTCACCGAAACCGATGCCAACGGCAAGTTTCAGATGGAAGTGCTTGAAACTGCACCGAATCTGCTCAGCGTGGAGATAGGCAAAAAAGGCTATTTTACCACCGGCTATGAAAACGTTGATATTGGCGAGAAACCGCTTCTTGTCACGCTTGAAAAAGGGGTGACGCTTACGGGAAGTGTGATTTTGCCAGCCAATGTCGCCAGTGATGGACACTACGCGGTTAAGATATTTCCGGCGGACATCCCGCTTCAGCCGACGCTGCATCCGATGGCGTTACTGACACCGCTCCTTACCAAGCGGTTTCCCGTAACCGAAACGACATTCACGATAGAGGGACTCTTTGCGGAAAAATACGCCGTATATGTCGTCGGTGATGGCATCGCAGCTGCAAGTGTAGAGGTGGATGCCGCCGCCGATACAACCGCTCTCCTCACAGCCAATGCGCCGACGAAGAGACTGCAGGGATATGTCTATTGGGCAGATACGGGTGAACCGGTGCGCAACGCGCTCATCACGCGTTCATGGTATCCGTGGGAACTGGATACCTACGATATGTCCATGACGCTGGAGCGGTTTGAAACCGAAACCGATGCTCAGGGACAATTTCAATTTGAAAACGTGACGGAGGGGCATTATCAGCTGCGCATCCGGGCAGTCAACGCCGCGCGAGACGAAACAACTGGCAGTTATCAACGGATGCTGATTCAGAAACTGGTTGATATTCCTGCCTGCGGGAACATCTATCACATTTATGTCGGAAGAAAAGATGGCATTCCTGTTAATCCGTAGGAGAAACCGCCTGTTAACCCGTAGGAGAGACCTCCTGGTCTCGACAAACACCGGTAGGAGAGACCTCCCGGTCTCGATGCTTCATATCGCGATACGGAGACAAAAAGAACCATGAGACTGTTTATCGGCTTCTGCATCGCCGCTATCTTCATAGCCGCCACCTTCGCGGCGGCCTGGCACGATGACTTTACCGCGCCTGGCGAAAAAGAGGGTGCGTGGCAACAAGAAGGCAACGAATCCGCTTGGACGTTTGAAAACGGCGTGTTAAAGGCAGAGACGCGTCCCCAAAAATTGTTCGGCACGCTGGTGGAGCATCTGCGCTTCGCCGCGATTTCCGCGCCTTACGAGGAATTCACCGTCATCCTCCACAATGCTGGCGCGGAACATGCACACTTCGGCATCGCGCTCGCGAAACACTTTGGAAACGACGAAACGGAAGATACGGGGTATTATCTCTTTTTTACCAATGACATGCGCGTCTCCCGAAACGGAAAAGTGCTAGTCGGCGATGGAAACCGTTGGAACTCCGATGAACTTGAACAGCTGGAAGTGCGGTTTCATGCCGGGCGGTTTCAACTGTTCGGCGATGGTGAAGCGCGCCTTGATTTCAAAGATGCCAACTTCGATAGGATTGACAGCATCAGCCTTGTCCTCGCCAGTTTTGTCCAAGACGATGGCAAAATCGGAAAAGCATGGGCAGATGCATTTACGTTTTCTAGTCCTGCACTAGACGTGTCTTCCAAAGGAAAATTAGCGATGACATGGGGCTCCCTCAAGCGTCAGTAACGGAGGAGAGGAAAATGAACCCAGAAGAATTGCGCAAACTCATTGCCGATGAGATTGGCAAAGCTGTCAAAGCGGAAGTCGCTGAAGCACTCAAACCTATTGAAGTCGCGATAACCGAAGTGAAAATCGAACAAACGCGGCTCAACGCCATTTTCGAGATGCACATCGCCCACACCGCCGAACGCAAGGCGGATGCAGAAACAGCCAAAGCACAGCAAAAGGCAGAGACTACAGAACGGTGGAAGATTGCCGCCATTCTCTCTGCTATCGGGTTTAGTGTCATCTTGCTCCTCAATCAGATTTTCGGTTGGTTCGGCAAGCACGGCAACTGAAACTGAGGGGATTTCATAAATCGTCCAACGTCGCGGTGACAGGTCTCGCGCTACGGTAAAAAAACGCAGCTCCTTCACGTAGGGCGTGGGCCCTCGCATGCCACACGCGCATGCGAGCGGGTTTCCCTCGCCATCGCTCGCGCGCCAGGCCTGTAGGTCAAGATCGCCTAATCTTGACCCGTTCGGGATCGGGCGATCCCGAACTACAGAGGTGGGCCCGATGCGCTTCCCCTCAAGGGATAAATTTATGAAACCCCCTCAACTAAAACTGCCTCGACACACGGACAAGAGAAAGACTCATGCGAAAAATTTACACATACCAAGACATCTTGTTTGCAGCACTCTTACCTGCAGTCATCCTTGGGATAGCGTTGTGGAATACCCACGCGCGCGCCCGCCTCAATCAGGGTGAAACGGCAGAACCTCGTGATGCAGGTGCATACTATCGAACGCCAGGGCGAAATGGACAATGGTTCGGCCCCGAAGTCAATTCCCTCACGCTGTGTCCCGGTGTCCATAACCCCTATAACAACCGTGGGTTTTTTGATATTCCCGAGATAATAGAACGCGCAGAGGTGGCACCGTCTCGCATCCGCGGCGCGTTATATTGGCATCGCGCACAGCGGTGGTATTTCGCCACCGACCGGACACCGTGGGGCACTAACTACGCTTATATCACACTCCGCGATGACCTGGGATGGAGTGAAATCAACGCAGGGAGCGGCACAACGGGATACCCGTGGAGCGGCGTGGAGAGACACTGGCGCGATGGCCGGATTATCCGCGCGCAGGCAACTGTCACCGGCTGGCGACGGTATGCCCGCGGGCAGGAACGCTGGATTTGCCCGATGTATTACAAAATCGGCGGATGGGAAGACGAAAGCATTGAGGTGCATTGCAAAACCTTGAAAACGTGGTTTCCACCCGATTGGGATGTCCTGAAACAGAAAGATGGCGACTTCGGGCCGCCGATGGAACGCAAACCCGGCGTGCTCAGCCGCAGAGGAAAAAAGACGAAGCGGTGGTATGATTGCATCAAAATTAACTGATTTTCCCCGGTAGGAGAGACCTCCCGGTCTCGATTTTTCCGTAGCGCGGGGCCCTCGGATGCCATACGCGCATCCGAGCGGGTTTCCCCCGAGATCTCCATCGTCAAGAGGTGGCGTTTTAGCTCCTACTCCCCTCTCTGTAGTTTGTGCTCGCCTGATCGCAAACGAGTCAGATCGCTTAGTCTCTGGGCTGCGGGGGTTTTTCGCCGAGGTCGGTAGATCGCGGGGGACAGGCCCCCGCGCTACGGTAACAAATAAGAAATCGGCCCCGTTCACCGTAGGGCGAGGGACAGGCCCTCGCTATGCCTAAGGTCCTTTAAGTCCTTAATGTCTATAGATGAGCGGGATGAACAGCATCCTAAGGTCCTTTAGGTCCTTAATATGATTTTTCACGTTTTGTCTCCCGCACATTAAGGTCCTAACGGACCTTGAAAAGTTTGGCAGACCGGGGTTGCTATAGACATGCAGGTCTTAAAAGACCTGAAGAGGTCTCCATTGCAAAAGGAATGCTCGTTGCGCAGGAGATAATCCTGTAAATCGTGTGAATCTTGTGAATCCTGCTAATGATTTGCCTCGCCAAGAGGTTCCTAATCTTGGAAATCTTGGAAATCTTGGAAATCCTGCTTCAGACAACTAAGATCGCGGGGGACAGGCCCCCGCGCTACGTCATAAGCAGCGGTTTTTGATGCACCGGGGGACAGGCCCCCGCGCTACGAACTACGGACATTTGAGGCATCGAGACCAGGAGGTCTCTCCTATCGGGGACATCGCTGGCATCAAGACAGGGACAGCGCACCAGGAAAGAAGACTACCATGAAAAAGATGATTCTTGTCTCCCTTTATACGATTATCTGCCTATCCATCTCACCCACTTTTGCCGAGGTGTGGCACGACGATTTTGAGGTAGAAAACCCTGAAGCGTGGAAAATCGTCGGGAATCCCAACATCTGGAAAATCGCCGATGGGTTCCTCCGCGCTGAAGTCAAACGCGAATGGGAGTTGGACTACGAACTCTATCGATTTCAGGCACTCCCCGCGCCCTATACGCATTTCACCGTGACGCTTAACGACTTCGGTGGTGACAGAACGCGATTCGGGTTCGCCCTCGGCAAAAGTTTCCCTGATACGCCCGAAGATGACGCGTTTTTCTACGTCTTTTTCACGGATGAAATCCGAGCGAGGCGATTTAATGGCAAGGGGAGCAGTCATCCGTTTCGGCTGCGCGTCTCCAGAGAACCGCGAACGCGCTGGGATACGGAGGCACTGACGCAATTGGAATTGCATTTTCGCGTCGGGCATTTTGAGGTGTATGCCGATGGCGTATTCCGCGCCGAATTCCGAGATGCCAATTTTGACAAAATCGAGACGCTCGGTTTCGTCATGGAAGGCATTAACGTCGCGAACGAATGGGAAGGCACGGCGTGGGTGGATGCGTTTACCATTTCCGGTCCGACGCTTGCCGTTTCGCCCAAAGCCAAATTGGCGACGACTTGGGGAAGTCTCAAAACAGGAAAATAAACCCCAACTTTTCAAAGGAGACTGCTGAATCGTGAAACCTATCGTCAACGTTTTGAGACTGGCAGCACTCGTTTCTCTCGTTATTGGGATGGGGGCTGTGCTGGCGGAAGCAGGAACCTGGCGCGACACTTTCCAGACTCCCAAAAAAGACGACTGGGAACTCTGGGGCGAAGATTCCACATGGAATGTGCAGGATGGATTTTTGAGGACAGAGATTCAGACGCAAGATACGGCGCGATATGAACTGCTCCAATTCAAGGCACTTCCAGGCCCCTATGGACACTTTGAAACCACCTTCAACAACCGCCTCATCAATAGATGGGTAAAAAGGCCAGGGTATGAAGACTTCGTCATTACCGTTGAAGACCTTGGGAGTGAAGCGGCGAGTTTCGGTATCGCCTTGGGAAAACTGTTTCCAGAAGTGCGGCCGGATAAGCCGTTTTTCTATCTCTTTTTTACCGAAGTGATAGAAGCCCGTATTTTTAACGGTGGTGGGGGTATTCTTCCATTTCGGCGGCGGATACCGCGGCACCCAGGCACCTTTTGGAATACTTGGGCACTCAAAAAGATGGAAATCCGTTTTCATGCAGGCCACTTTTTGATGCACGCCAATGGTGAGTTACGCGCCGATTTCCATGACCCGGGGTTTTCCCCGATTGAGATTATCGGTTTTGTCATCGTCGGCTCGGAAAACGCCGTGGGCACTGCATGGGCAGATGCATTCACGATTACCGGCCCCGCGCTGGACGTGTCACCTAACGCCAAATTAGCAACAACCTGGGGGACACTCAAGAAACGGAGGAAATAATGAAAATCTTTAGCGAATCACTCATCATCACGTTTTGCATAGGTATCGGTGCCCTGGCACTCTGGTGCACAGATCTTGCGGGAATACTTCCTGACAACGCTGTCAGCCAACGCGGCACGCCGTCCATAGTGCTTGAATTGCCGGAGGTGCACCAGGTCTGGCAGCGAGGCGAAGCCGTTTTTGTAGATGCCCGCGCCGCCAAATACTTCAAACTGGGACACATCCCCGGGGCAGTGAATGTCCCTGTCAACCGCGTTACGGAAACGTTGTCCGTATTGCCAACGAACAAGGACGCGTATCTGATTACCTACTGCGGGAGCATCAGCTGCCCGATTGCATATATCCTGCGGGAATTCCTGTTGGAAGAGGGATACCGAAACGTCCAAGTTTTTCCGAGCGGCATTCTCGGATGGGAAAGCGCGGGCTATCCGCTGGAGAAGGCAGATGTGGCACAGCCGGATTCCCACAGAAATGACTAGGGACACTGAAAAATGAAACAGGTTGCTGCTGTCTTGATGACACTCCTCCGAGTCGCCCTCGGCATAATTCTCCTCTTCTCCGGCATCGCCAAACTTGATGGCTTCGGCACTTTCGTTGCAGCGGTTGAGAGCTATCATATTTTACCAGCGGTGCTGCTCCGCCCCGCGAGTTACCTGCTCCTATCGGCAGAGATAACGTTGGGGCTAGCGTTGTGTATCGGCTATCGGCTATCAGGGGCTGGCGTAGTAGCATCGCTGTTGTTCCTCTGCTTTGCAACGGCACTCGCATCGGTGCTGTGGCGGCAGCTGCCGCTCTCCTCGTGCGGATGCGAGAATGTGCTGTTTGAATGGCTGTCGCTTTCGCAAGCACCAACGTGGCAAGTAGTTTTCATTGACGGCATTTTCGCTGCCGCGAGTCTGTTCATCGCTTTCTCCCAAGAACAAGGATATACCGTTGCATCTTTCGTCAAATGATTGTTGTGCTGGCGCAAACCGTTCTGTTCTGTCTCGCAACACAGATTCACTTACCAGAAAGATTCAGCACAAAAACGTAGAGATCGACAACGTCGATATCGGATAAACGGAGAGAGACACCGTTGCACCAGAAATCCCTATCAAACGCCTTGCGAAATACGAAAATCATTGTTCCCGCGCTGTTTCTCCTCGCCATCCTCACTATCTTGGTGAACAATCGGCGTGAAGGAAACAACGTCAATGCCGTTCCGAAACCTTTCGCTGAACTGAGCACGGACTTATGCGATTTCGGAGATATCCTACCCGACACAACGCATAAACAGCAGGTAACCCTCTCCGTAAATGTGCCGATGGATACCGACAAGATCCGCCTGATGCCGACACACCACCCCGCGTTGA
Organism: Candidatus Poribacteria bacterium; assembly: GCA_965242965.1. Lineage (GTDB taxonomy): Bacteria > Poribacteria > WGA-4E > WGA-4E > WGA-3G > AGPOR5. Next base: position 3,359,322 of record OZ251518.1, read on the forward strand.
CATGGAAACGCGCGCCGACATCAGAGGGCAACTTCCTCATCACTATTCAGTTGGGACTGCTGAAAGAACTAGGCATTTTTTCAGCGTTACTTACGGTGGCTTTCCCGAATGAACGCACCCTGACACTCCCTGTCACCACTCGTGTGGTGGTGCCCGTGACAGGGCAATTCAAGCACGCTCCGAAAAACCGGTAGGAGAGCCCTCCCGGTCTCGATGCCTCCGCGAACGTCCGATGGCGCGCCGTAGGAGAGTCAGACCGCCTCACCTCTGTAGGTCAGGATCGCCTGATCCTGACCCGTTCGGGAGCGGGCGCTCCCGAACTACAGAGTTATGAAACACCGTCCTGTTCCCGTAGCGCGGGGGCCTGTCCCCCGCGAATGTGAAGAAACCGTCCTGTTCCCGTAGCGCGGGGGCCTGTCCCCCGCGATCGTGGCATGGCGAGGGACAGGCCCTCGCCCTACGGTAACGGGGAGCATTTTTCGGTCTACGCGAGGAGAGGCGGCAATTCCCCAACCAACCGCACCGTCTCTTCACTAACGTGCATCACTTGCCCCACCAACCGAACAATATATTGCGCATCCGAACCATTCGGATCGGAGACAATACCACTCCCATTCGGATCGGGTTTGACGCGATACCTATCAATAAGCCACTCTAATGCCGAACGAGTGCCTAAACGATAGTCGAATACCGCCGGCGGGATATCCACTACCGTCAAAGAATCATTGTAACGGAGTTGCGTTTTATCTTTGGATAATTCCATCTTCTCGACGCGCCAATTGAGAGGCGGGGTCTCAATGAGGTTAGGCATCACGTCAAGGGTTTCATAATTGACGTGCAAGTCTGCCAAAGCGCGCCCGATGTTCACAAATCCCCAGAAATCCAGGGTGAAGGGGAGATGCGGCAAGTCGTGCTTGAGGTTGACCTGATATGTCTCGCGGTATTCGGGATGATGCAAAATCGCGTAATTGTAGTGGAAAATGTCCCACTTGGAGATTGTATCGTCGGCGTAATGCGCGCGGAAATGGGACAATGCCCAGTCGGTGATGTTTTCTCGACGGTTTGTGCCATCCTCATCGTAGGTGTAGAAGGGGAAGCACTGCGTTTTTTCGAGAAAATCAATGCACGGAATCTTGTCTGTCATGAGTGCCTGAAACGGTTTGTTGCTGGCAGTGCCGCTGACGCAAATGACGCGATTTTCCTTTTCTGATGCAACCGTGGGAAAGATGGCGGGCATCCCGGCAACCCTTTGGTTCATCAACCTGTCAAAATAGAGATGCATTTTGGTGAATGGACGATACAGGGAAATGCGGCGTTTTTCGGGCGAAAACTCAACCCGCGTTCCCTTTTCCAGTGCCGCTTTCAGCCGGTCTGTCCACTTAATGTTCCGGCGTTCTTGACTCACAAAATCGTTGACAGCGAGCTGCCTGTCGGTGCGCCGTTCCCAACGAGATGTCTCAGCGTTGTAGAACTCAATCATCCGCGCCATGTTCGCTGCCAATGTTTCCTGATGGAAATGGTATGCCCATGCATCGCGGTTCGTTGAAACACCGAGGCTGAAAGTTTTGAAAATCGTGCCTCCTACGTCGCCTTTCGTCGCTTTCGCTGACTGGGTGCCCATCGGCAGAAACGTCTCAAAATCAGAACGGAGCCCTTCGGTGAGCCACATCTGGCGCGCGTTCGGCTGAATCTCGCGCCACTTGACATTGCCGACGTGAACCGTCTCTTCCAAAAATTGGAACGTGTCGGCTTTGGAGAGCTCCGCGGTTTCCTCGTGATAGCGGATACGCGCGCTCCCCTCGCGCGGCTGCCCCGTTTTCACGAGGAAACTAATGCTCACCCCGACAGTAATTCCGAAAACGTTGGAATTGCCCGGTTGTCCCTTGCGGATGTTGCCCCCGAGGTCTAGCACGTAAAGCCAGTCAAATTCCTCAGCGAGACACTGCCGCACGCCATCGAACATCTCGCTGTGGATAAAACTATTGTTGGTGATGAGGGCGATGATGCCTTCTTTGCGGATTTTATCCGATGCCCAGCGGAGGGATTTCACATAAGGATCGTAGAGTTTGTTCTTGAGCCGCGCCGTGGAGGCGGCGACGTAAGTGGCGCGGACGCGGTTATCCACTGCCTCGTGTTGCCGATTCTGATTGTTATCGTTCTCGTTCTGCTGTCCGGCGTTGTAGGGCGGATTCCCGATGACAACGAACATCGGTGTCTCCTTCTGCTCTCGAACGCGCATCGTGTTTTCCGGTGTGAAATAGGCGAATTCGCCGGTCTGGTTCGGCGCGTCCATCAGCCCGAAAGTATCAAACGTATCCACGAAGCAGATGTGCTTGAACGGCTCGTATCTCCCCATCTTCTCGTAATAGGCGTGCTCAATGTTCATCGTCGCGATGTAGTAAGGCAAAAGCATCACCTCGTTGCAATGCAACTCGCCTTTATATTTCTTGTCGAGCGCGATGCCGGGGATATCCTGCATCAAGCGCACGATGAAGTTGCCGGTGCCGACGAAGGGGTCGATGATATGCACTCCTGTATCGGCCAGCGATTTGCCGAAGTGGGTTTTCAGGAGGTGTTGGACGCTATTCACCATGAAATCAACGATGGGCTGCGGCGTGTAGACGACCCCATGTCTATCGGCATCCTTGACAGAAAAATCTTGGAAGAAGCGTTGATAGAGCGTGTTGAGAAAATCTTGCTTCTGGGAATAATCTGTCAGCGTCCGCGCCGTGTTTTCCACCGCTTCGTAGAAGGGTTTGAGTTCGCTGAAAAATTGTGAGCGGTTGAGTGCCTCCCGGGTCAGCACATCAATCACTTTCTCAATCTCGCGTGCGATGACGTTTCGTCGCGTGAAATCGAGGTTATCAAAGACAGTGCGGAAGATGTGTTCTGTCATGAGATGCTGCGTGAGCATGCGTTCGACTTCGGCCGCGGGGAGATTCGGGTTAATTGCCTCTTGGCACTGCTGATGGAAATGCGCGAACGCGTCTCGGAATTCGGGGGTATTCTGGCGTTCGGTTTGGATGAGCGTCTCCAATTTCGCGCCGAGTTCGGGGATGGTATCTTGGAAGGTATTGACAGCATCATCCCACTCGGCGAGATTCTCCTCTGTGTAGGTGAAGAAGGTTTCAAGCAACTGGATGAGATCGCGCGGCTCGGTGATGTCCACATCCAAGGCAAGTGCGCCGTTTTGGTAGAGGATGGCGCGGTGCGGGGTTTGGAAGATGATGTTTTTGGCGGGGTAGCCGATGGCGAATTTCTGCTGTGCTTCAGCGGGTAGATCATCAAGGAGGTCTTTCGCCTCCCAATGGCCGAAGATGAGTCCGAAGTCGGTGACGATTTCGCCATCAATGCGGATGTGGTTGCCGTTGGGGGTGGTGCGCGTCTTTTCGCATATCAGCGTGAGGTTGCGCAGGCCGCAGTAGTATTGCAAGAGCGTTTGGAAGGCGACGCGAACGGCACCTTCATGTTGCGCGCCGAGTTTCGCATAGCGTCCGAGCTCAGCGTAATAGTTTTTTATGGGTTTGTGTGTCGGTTTGATGTTGAGCATTGTTGTCCTCCGTGTTTTGATTGGGTTATGAGAATTTTAACGTAAGTCAAAATAAATTGCAAGGGATTAAAAAACGGGGCATGAAACGATCGCGGGGGACAGGCCCCCGCGCTACGGTATCCGGAACGCTCTCTCTTACCGTAGGGCGAGGGCCTGTCCCTCGCCATGCTGCGGTCTATCAAACGATCGCGGGGGACAGGCCCCCGCGCTACGGTAGATGAGGCGGCCTCGCGTTTGATCCGTTCGGGAGCAGGCGCTCCCGAACTACAGTCTCTGGGGCACGCGAACGATCGCGGGGGACAGGCCCCCGCGCTACGGTAGATGAGGCGGCCTCGCGTTTGATCCGTTCGGGATCAGGCGCTCCCGAACTACGGTCACTAGGGCACGCCGACGATCGCGGGGGACAGGCCCCCGCGCTACGGTAACCGGAACGGCTCGTTTTACCGTAGGGCGAGGGCCTGTCCCTCGCCATGCTGCGATCGCGGAGGAAACCCGCGCGGATGCGCGGATGCATCCGAGGCCCCCGCGCGACGGGGCATGAAACGATCGCGGGGGACAGGCCCCCGCGCTACGGTAACCGGAACGGTTTCTCTTACCGAGCGGCAGCAATCGAGACCGGGAGGGCTCTCCTACCCGAAAGCATCGAGTTATGAAACACCCCGAAATCAATTAAATTTCCCTCACCTTTTACGAAAGCCCCATCGCCTGCATGTTCCGCAAACTGATACCGAGACTCTCAAACGGGTCGCGTTCGTAGCAAGAATCTTGCTCGACGATATACCATTCCACGCCGGCATAGGCACACGCATCCAAAATCGCGGGCCAATTCAGATTGCCCTCGCCGACTTCAGCAAAGCGTTGGGTAGAACCCTGCATCGCCATGTCCTTGAAATGGATGATAGCGGCGCGGCCTTTGAGTCTCCGGATCCACTCGCCCGGGTCGCCGCCGCCGTGCTGGATCCAGTAGGTATCAAGCTCGCTGTGGAAATAGTTCGCATCGCTTTCTTCGTAGAGGATGGCTAATCCGGTGCGTCCGTTAAAGCGTTCTAACTCAAAACTGTGGTTGTGATAGGAAAAGGTGATGCCGCCTTCGGCGAGGCGCGCGGCGACTTCGGATGCCTCTTTCGCAAACGTGGCAAACCCCTCGGCGTTGCGATATTCGCCGGGGATACCGCCGATAGCGGCGTGTTTGCATCCCCATAATTGATGCTCGTCAATGACGGCTTGCGGTTCATCGCGCATGCGCGTATAGTCGGTGTGCGTGGCACAAATGGTGATGCCTTCACCGTCAACGATATTCTTGAGTGCCACCGGTGAAATCGGGCCGAGTGCAGAGCATTGCACCGCTTCATAGCCGAGCTGCCGCACCTTTTTTAGCGACTCGGCGATGCCAGCCTCGGTTTTGGTGAAGTCCCGAACGGTATAGAGTTGGGCTGCGATTTGTGTTGTCATGAATTCTGTCCTTGTGAAATATAGGCTTTGCAAATAATTTACCTAAAAATCCAAAAAATGTCAAGAAAAATAGTAAACGGGTTATTTTGCAAACCACCGCGCCGCCATCACGTAGGGCGAGGGCCCGCGCAGGTTTCCACACGCGCAGGCGAGCGGGGTTCCCTCGCCGTGCGTTTTGGTGTCAGACCGCATCACCCCTGTAGGTCAGGATCGCCTGATCCTGACCCGTTCGGGATCTGGCGATCCCGAACTACAGAGGTGGGCCCAATGCCTGCGGGTATTCGCCCGCCCACCAAGGCGGGATAAATACCGAAACGGCGTTATGAAACACCCTCATTAAAACGGGTTATTTTGCAAACCACCGCCCCCTCACGTAGGGCGAGGGCCTGTCCCTCGCTATGCTGCAAGCACAGAGAGATCACAGGGGACAGGCCCCCGCGCTACGGTACTCCCTGTCCCTCGCCATCCTGCGAGCACAGAGAGATCACGGGGGACAGGCCCCCGCGCTACGGTACTGCCTGTCCCTCGCCATCCTGCGAGCACAAAAGACAACTCCCCAGGCCACATTCCAAGGATAGATAAAAAATTTGACTTGCAGAGAAAACACATTTTTGGTAAACTAATCTATTATGAACAGTTTTTTCTTTGGCGGCAACAGCCGTGGACGCTTCCGCTTGTTCCGCATCTTACTGCATTTCCCGAATTTTATCCGGCTGGCATGGCGGCTGTTCAGCGACGAACGCGTGCCTATCCACCGGAAGGCTATCCTCGTGTTGGCGGAACTCATCGCGGTGACTTTCGCGATTATCTATTTCGTGAATCCACTCGATTTCGATTTTCTCCCGGTCTTCGGCCACATCGATGATCTTCTCATCGGCGCGGTGGTTATTCTGGTGCCGGGAGCGTGGCTATTTATTCGGATGTGCCCGCCGCATGTCGTCCGCGAACACGTTGCTCGGCTATCGGGCCAGTCCTCCCGCTAATTTTTTTTGACAACAGTATTGCATCGAGACCGGGAGGTCTCTCCTACCGGGGAAGCAAACCTAACGCATTGTGAAATACAGCATTTTTTTGGAACTTTATGGGGAGATAGGTGTGTTTTTAAAGTGTAAATACCAAAATAATGGAGGCTATGTCATGTTCAAATCCAGAACCACCCTACAAAAACGCGTAGGGATGCTTTTACTTTTAGTCGGGTTTATCGCTGTTGCGGGGTTCGTCATCAACCGGGGTTCGGTGATGTTCGAGACGGGGAGCGCGGACACGTTCATCAACCACGGCGGTGAGCACTTCCTGGTGCCGACGGCTATCGCGCAAACGAACGAACCGTTTCAGAATTCCGAAGACTTCCAAGCTCTGGCGAGCGCGAATCGGGCATTTATCGCGCTCGTTGCGAAGACGCGCCCATCCGTTGTCAAAATCCAGACTGCGCGAGCGATTAACCTCCGCGCGCCAGACAGGGATGACAACTTTTTCCGGTTCTTTTTTGATAGTCCGATGCCGCGCGATGAAGAACGCCGTCAGTTTCAACGCGGGACCGGCTCCGGCGTGATTGTCAGTGATGATGGTTACATTCTCACGAATAATCATGTCATTGAAGGCGCAAACGAAATTACCGTTGTCCTCTCAAATGAACGGGAATACAAGGCGGAGCTAATCGGACGAGATCCGGCCGGCAGCGGTGCCGGCGGCAGTGATCTTGCCGTTCTCAAAATCAAGGCGGAGGGGCTTCCCGCACTTCCCTTCGGCGATTCCGATGCGCTTGACGTTGGCGAGTGGGTTATCGCCATTGGGACACCCTTGGAATTCTCGCAGACTGTCACGCGCGGGATTGTCAGCGCGAAAGACAGACCTGGGTTTACCCAGAGAGATTACGCGCAATTTATCCAAACCGATGCGCCGATTAATCGCGGCAACAGCGGCGGCGCGCTGATTAACATCCGTGGGGAACTGGTCGGCATTAATACCTTAATCGCTACGGGCGGTTTCACTACCGGGAACATCGGCATTGGGTTTGCCATTCCGAGCAACATGGCACGCAGTATCATGCCGCAACTCATCGAAAACGGGAAGGTAGTGCGCGGCTGGCTCGGCATCAGCATGAGCCCGGTTGACTTCGATCTGGCAGAAAAACTCAACATGGAGAGTCCACACGGTGCCCAAGTCACGCAAGTTGGCAAAGGCAGTCCGGCGGAAAAAGGCGGCATCCGACGTGGCGACGTTATCGTTGAATTTAACGGCGTGAAAATCCGGAATTTCGGGCACCTGAAGCACGTTGTCGGCGCAGCAGGTGTCGGAAAATCGGTAGACGTAATAGTCCTCCGAGCCGGAAAAGAAAAACGGCTCACCATCAAATTAGGCAAGCGGACAGAGGCAGTCCTAGAGACACTTGAGGACTCGCGGGAAGTCGTTCCGGACATCGGAGAGCCACAAACCGATTTTGCGGGGCTGCGCGTGCAGGCACTGACACCGGCGTTTATTGAACGCTACGGCTATGCACAGGACGATACCGGTGTCATCGTCACGCACGTTGAGAAGGACAGCAATGCCGAGAAGAAGGGCATCACCCCCGGAACCCTCATCCAAGAGATGGAATACACACCGATTGACAATCTGGAGACGTATTCCGCCTTGGCCCGACGATTGGCAGAGAGTGAAGAAAAGCGCATCCTCCTCTACGTCAAATTCCCAAATGGAGAGGGTGCCGGTTACGTTACCTTGAACCTTGCCCGAGTCGGAGAAAAGTTAGACCGGTAATTTCAGAGGTAGGGCTCACAGGAAAATCGAAAGATAAACGGGGCATTTCGGTAGGAGGGACAGCCTTGGCCCGAGCCCTTGCATGGCGAGACCGGGAGGTCTCTCCTACCGGGAAATCTTCCGTAACAAAAACCGAGATATCGACAACGTCAAGATCGGAACTACGGAGCGAACGCCTTGCGAAACGAGGAAAATATGAGTGGGAAACGAGTTGTTTGGCCAGAACGCGCCAAAGTTGAGATTGAAGATTTTGAAATCCCGGCCATCGGCGATGAGGAGGTGCTTGTGGAAACCGAATGCAGCCTCATCAGCCCTGGGACAGAACGCGCCTTTTTATTGGGCTTGCCCAACGCGGTAGGCAGTTATCCGTCGCGTCCCGGCTACAGCAATATCGGAAAAGTTATCGCCATTGGGAAAGCTGTCACGGGATGGGAGGTAGGCGAACGTGTTGCCTCCACACGCGGACACACCAGCCACTTCTCCACTGAACCGCATCGGTTGCTAAAGTTGGAATCGCCTGATGCCCACACCTCTCCCGCGCTCGCTGAGGAAGCCGTCTTTTTCAACCTCGGCGCGATTGCTTTGCAAGGCGTGCGGAAGGCATGCATCGAATTAGGTGAAGCGACGTTGGTGCTTGGACAAGGGCTCATCGGTTTGCTCGCGCTGCAACTCGCCAGACTGAGCGGGGCAGTGCCAGCTATCGCGGCAGATTTGACAGATAGCCGCCTTGAGGTAGCCAAAAGCATCGGCGCAGACTGCACTCTCAACCCCGAAAATGCCGACTTCGCCGAACAATTGGCAGAAGCGACAGGTGGGAAAGGCCCAGCGGTTGTCATCGAAGCGACGGGACATCCCGATGCAATCAGCACTGCGTTAGACGTAGCCGGATGGGGCGCGCGCGTCGTCATCCTCGCAAGCACGCGCGGTGAAACACCTAAGGTTAACTTCTACCGGGATGTGCATAAAAAGGGACTTATCCTCTACGGCGCGCATAATTCCATCCGTCCTCGCCACGAATCCTCATCGCATTTCTGGACGCTGGAAGATGACAGCAGATTAATGCTCAAACTCATTGCACAGAAACGGTTCACCGTTGCGCCGCTCATCACGCATCGCATACGCGGCGAGGAGGCACCGAAGGCGTATCAACTGCTGATGGCATGGAACCCCGGATTGCTCGGTGTAGTTCTTCAATGGAACACATAGTTGAGGGTGTTTCATATTTCGCTCAACGTCGCGGGGGACAGGCCCCCGCGCTACGGTAACAGGAGGGGGTCTTAGTCGAAGAACATCCCCTTTCCCCGTAGGGCGAGGGCCTGTCCCTCGCCATGCTGCGGACTACCAAACGATGCGGGGGACAGGCCCCCGCGCTACGGTAACAGGAGGGGGTCTTAGTCGAAAAATGCCCCCCCCTTCACGTAGGGCGAGGGCCTGTCCCTCGCCATGCTGCGGATTACCAAACGATCGCGGGGGACAGGCCCCCGCGCTACGGTACTGTGACATTTTCTTGCCAGGTCTTTCCTCCGGTGTCGCATCGAGACCCGAGGTCTCTCCTACAGGGAAGCCATCGAGATATGAAACACCCTCACATAACTATCTCCAGGAACCTAGTCATGGAGAACGTCAACCACAGATATACAGAGAGAGATGTTCATGCACAGAAACGCTGAACGAACACATCGCGAAATACGAAATATTGGGATTGCGGCGCATATCGATGCAGGTAAGACGACGACAACCGAACGGATTCTCTTCTATACCGGCAAAAAGCATAAAATCGGCGCGGTTGATGACGGCACCGCCGAAATGGATTGGATGGTGCAAGAACGCGAGCGCGGCGTGACAATCACCGCCGCCGCAACAACCTGCTTCTGGAAGGACTGCGCCATTCACCTCATTGATACACCCGGGCACGTCGATTTTACGGTGGAGGTTGAACGTTCGCTGCGCGTGCTAGACGGTGCCATCGCGCTCTTCTGTGCTGTCGGCGGCGTGGAACCGCAGTCCGAGACAGTCTGGCATCAGGCGGAACGCTACGGGGTACCGCGCATTGCCTTCGTCAATAAGATGGACAGAGTCGGCGCGAATTTTACGCGCACCATTGAGATGATGAAGGAACGCCTCGATGCAAATCCGCTGCCGCTTCAGCTGCCTATCGGTGAGGGCAACGAATTTACCGGTATCATTGAACTCCTCACACAGCGGGCACTTTATTGGAACGCGTCAGATTTAGGGCAAACCTATCGTGAATCCGACATCCCCGCTGAATTTCATGCCGAAGTCAGTCTGGCAAGGGAAACCCTCTTTGAAACCGTCGCCGCTGAAGATGACGCGCTCCTCGAAAAATACTTAGCCGACGAAGAATTAACGCCTGCCGAATTGCTCCCTGTCATCCGCGAAGCGACGCTGAAGGGAACGTTAGTGCCGGTGCTGTGCGGCAGCTCTTTGAAGAACATCGGCGTTCAACCCTTGCTGGATGCAGTCGTCAATTTTCTGCCATCGCCTGTCGACGTGCCTCCCATTCAAGGGATAATACCTGATAACCTATCGAAAAAAAATAGTCCACAAAACGTAGGCATCAACAACGTCAATGACAGTCCCGATAAGCCAACCTTCACCTCACCGGAGATGCACGCCGAACGCATTGCGAACGACGAAGAACCTTTTTCGGCACTCGCCTTTAAAGTCGCCAGTCATCCCACCGTCGATAAATTGGTATATTGCCGCGTCTATTCCGGCACGCTCAAACGCGGCGATGTCGTCTTGAACGTCGGCACCGGAAAACGGGAACGGGTGAATCGCATTCTTCAGATGCACGCGAATAAAGAGGCGGTATGCGATGCCGCCTATGCCGGTGACATCGTCGCCCTGGTCGGACTGAAACAGACAAAAACGGGGGATACGTTGACGGCACCGGGGCATCCTATCTTGCTCGCGCCCATCGATTTTCCACCCCCTGTCATCTCCATTGCGATTGAACCGGAACGCGCTAGCGATACAGACGCGTTGGAGGCAACTCTCCAAAAATTGATGGACGAAGATCCGACGTTTACCGTCAGTATGGATAAGGAAACAGGACAGCGCATCATTTCAGGGATGGGAGAACTCCACTTAGAGGTGCTTACAGATAGAATGATTCGCGAATTTGGCGTGAACGCACGGGTGAGCAAGTTGCAAGTGGCGTATCGTGAAACCATCGGCACTTCGGCGGCGGCGCGCGGCACACATATCCATAAGACAGACGAGGAGGGCATCTATGGCGATGTCACCCTCACCGTTGAACCACTCGCTCGCGGCGAAGGATTTCAGTTTGCGGATAGCACCGACGAAACACAGATTCCGCGTCCCTACATTCCATCTATCCAGAACGCGCTGCATCGCGCGCTGGGGACAGGCGCGCTCATCGGTGCCCCGTTGCAGGATGTCAAGGTGACGCTCACCGGCGGTTCCACGCACCCGACAGATGCATCGGAGACAGGGTATGGAGCCGCCGCTGTCCTCGCCTTTGAAAACGCGGTGAGAAAGGCGGAACCGCTGCTCCTTGAACCGATGATGCAGATACACGTCACCGTGCCGGATGAGCACGTTGGAAAGGTTATCGGCGATTTGAATGCGCGCCGCGCGCAAATTCATGAAAGCGGCAGCCCGCGCGAGCATATCTCCTCTATCAACGCGCTCATTCCGTTGGCAGAAACGTTCCAGTATACAACGTCGCTGCGTTCAATGACGCAGGGCCGCGGCACGTTTACGTTGGAGTTCTCGCATTACGATGTCGTGCCAAAATCTTTGATGCCGGGGCATCGCGTTTAATGCCCATATTTCTCCATCACTTGTTGCAACCGGGCTAACGGTATCGCGAATATCGTATTGCCGTTGCGGCCGACGGTTGTCGTCGCCATCGTCATGGCATTGACGACAGCCTCCTCTGTCGCTTCCATGGTTGCTTCAAAAATCGGACTGAGCCGCCAATTCTCCACCATACGCATCTGAAACGTGCCATCTTCCGTGTCATCAGGAATCACATTTGCCGTGGAAAAGGCGATGACAAACTCGCCGCTGCCATCCGTGCTCGGCGTGCCAGTGCGTGCAAGTCCATGCGTGGCGCGCAACGCCACCTGCTTCAACTGGCGATGCGTCAAGGGCGCGTCTGTCGCGATGACGATGATGAACGAGCCATCTCTGCCGCGCTTCGCGCGAAAATCGGTGATTTCTTGTCCCACTGGGACACCGTTAATCCGAAGTTGGTGCCGTCGTCCACCGTTAGCATTGACAAGCACACCGACTGTCCAACCGCCGCGTTCAGCAGGTAGGACCCGCGAGGCAGTCCCAATCCCGGCTTTGAAGCCGTAGCACCGCATCCCCGTGCCAGCCCCGACACATCCCTCAGCAACCGGTCCGACGGTAGCCGTTTCTATCGCTTGGATTGCGTGCATCGCCGTTACATGGAGTCCATCAATGTCGTTCAAACCGCCATCGTAACACTCGGCGACGATTGGCAGGACGATGTTGTTATCAGGATACCGCTTCACGATATACCGGACAACCCCATCGTGGACAGGGCCGACGCTCAACGTATTCGTCAACAAAATAGGCGATTCAATCCAACCGGCTTGGTTTATCCGCGCGATGCCGGTTGCCTCACCGTTGCCGTGGATGACGTGCGCCGCACCAAACAGCTTCGCCTCCCAAATATCCTCGCGCGGCACGATAGCGGTGACACCGGTGCGGATGGATTCGCCTTCATTTAGGGTGACGTGTCCTACCTTCACGCCCGGCACATCGGTGATAGCGTTGTGTTCTCCCGGCGGCAAGTGTCCTATCTGAATGCCAAGTTCGCGGGCGCGGGCGCGAGGCATCTCTGTGTCTTGAGAGACGACAGGAGAAGGCGCGAATAAGAGTGCGAAAACGAGGGATAGCGCGAAAATGAAAAAGTTGCGGTGTGGCGTGTTCATATAATACCTTTTAACTGAGGGTGTTTTATATCTCGATGGCTTCCCGGTAGGAGGGACATCCTTGTCCCGATACGGTGGGGCATCGAGACCGGGAGGTCTCTCCTACCGACACCTCCCTTTTTTGACCCTATCGCGGGGGCCTGTCACCGCGACGTTGAGCGATTTATGAAACACCCTCTTTTAGCTGCTCCCGATAAATGGCACGGATGTGATTAAAGAGCTCAATATAGGTTTGCGAGCGGTAATCCGGATATGTCCACTCCCACGGTTGGAACGTTTTTCGATAGAAACGGAGTGTAATTTCGGCATAGATACCCTCGCCGAGATAAATGCGGTGCGCGTGGTCCTTCGTAGAAGCGAGGACGAGTTTCGCCGCGTCAACATACCCGGCATCCAAATTGATGCGCCGAGGATGTGTCTCCGCGCGCGCAAACGTCTCTTCAACTTCGTTCGTGAACACCTTCATCGCCGCCAAAGCCCCGGCATCCATCAGCCGCTCAAAACTGATGAACTGCCGTTGCAGGTTCGGCCCCATCTCTGCTGTGTAGTAGGTAGTGCTGGTGAAGGGCAACAGCGCGCTCTGCCAGTCAATCGGCCCGAGGCGGCACGTTAACGTCTGATAGACAGACGACAGCAGCGGCGGCGATGCTGTCAGCACACCGATAATAGGTTTGACAGGGAGTGGTTCCCGAATGGTGCCCATTTCTGTCTCCTCCGCGATAATTTGCACCGAATTGCTGTTAATGATACCATTTTTTTCGTTAAAAATCAAAATTTTTCTATTTTTAAGCGAATTTTGTAAAAAAATCTGCAAAAAAGGCGTTTTTTTGCAGATTTAATTTGACTTTTTATCTTTTTTAAGGTATAATTTTACGTTATGCGATGCTTGCATAAAATTGAGACTGAACCCGGCAAGTTTTTTGTCGTAGAAATTGTTGTTTGTTTTCGGCCCGTTTAGAAACACACTAAAAATCACTACGCCTCCTTTTCTGGCAGGTGTCTGTGCCCGCCTTCGCGCACCGGACAGGAGAAGAATCTACGTGAAAACACGCAAAACTTTCGCCAAAACAGACGTTCGCACCCCTTTACCGAATTTGATTGAGACGCAGCAGCGTGCCTACGATGCCTTTTTGCAGCGTGAGACGTTCCCGCGCCAAGACAGCGGCCTGGAGGCAGTCTTCCGAGAAGTCTTTCCTATCACTGACTTCAACGAAGTCTCGCGCCTCGAATTCGTCCACTACCAGCTTGGCGAACCGAAATGGACGCTTGACGAATGCCTCGCCCGCGGTGTCACTTACCAGGTATCCCTCACCGCGCGTCTCCGCCTCGTCGTTTGTGAGAAAAACGCGGCGGACGAAGAACCGCACGTCGTCGATATCCGCGAGTCCGATGTCTTTCTCGGCGAAGTCCCGCTGATGACAGAAAACGCCAGCTTCATCATCAACGGCAGCGAACGCGTCATCGTGAACCAGCTGCACCGCTCACCCGGTGTCATCTTCCTTGAGAAGAAACTTCCGAGCGGACACCGCTCACCCACGGCGCAAATCATCCCTTACCGCGGGGCATGGATAGAATTTGAATCGGACTCTAAAGATACGCTTTACGTCCGGTTAAACAAACGTCGAAAGATACCTGCCACCGTCTTCATCCGCGCACTCGGATGGCAGACGGATGCAGACATATTGAAACTGTTCGCTGAACCGACGCGCATGATGCTCTCGGGGTGGCGCGTCACAAAAGTGATACTCCCCGAATGCCCACGCCAAATCGGTGAACTTTTAACCGCGAAGGAACATCGAGAGTTGGATGACGACTACCCGGGCATGGAAGCTGAAAAACTCTACGAAGTCGTCTCCGTTCCTGACGATGCCGAATGCCCTGTTGCTGTCGGCCAGAGGCTCACGGAAACTGAATGGAAGTCCCGCAAAACGCGAAAAGACATCACCTTTGAACGCGTCTGGCGTATCACCAAGCATTACCGGCACGACATCCCTTACGCCATCGGCGACATCGTTTCCGATGCAGATTATCGGAAGGCACGGAAGGATTACCCCGGTATTGAGGTAGAACCGCACTATCGCGTCACGGCTGTCACAGACAAAGGGTGCCCGCTGGAAGAAGGACAGATGCTGACACTCAGGCAGCGCGCCAGCGAACGTCGGAAGTGGAAAGGGTTCACCACCGAACGACTCCTACGCATCACGAATATTCTCAATACCGGATGCCCCTTGAATGTCGGCCAGCACCTCTCGTCTACTGAATACACCGAAATGCTCGGCAGGTATTCTGACGCTTTCAAGGCAGTCGAGATTGAACCGACAGACATCAACGAAACCATTGGTAGTGTCTGCGCTGAACCTATCGCCGACCCGAGGACTGACGAACAGTTGGTGACAGCGAATACGCTCCTCACCGAAGCAGAAGTCACACGGCTGCGGGATGCCGGCGTGGAGACGCTCACGGTGTTGACACCCGAATCCGCCAAAGCTCTCCGCTTTTTACGGAATACCCTCGAACGCGACAAAGAGGCGGACTACGAGGAGGACATCCGTGCTCGCGGACGGCAGAGCGAAACGCCAATTCAGGATGTCGCCCTGCTCAAAATCCACTCTGTCCTCAGACCGGGGGAACCTGCTAGTATTGAGGCAGCGCGCCGGCAACTTGAATGGCACTTCTTCGACGCACCCCGTTATGACTTGGGGACTGTTGGACGCTACAAAGTGAACCAAAAACTGGGACACCTCTCCATATACGGTGAACAGCCCGATGAGAAACAGCGCACGTTGCGTCCAGAGGACATCGCGGCGACACTCCGGCATCTGATTGATGTCCAAAATGATCCTGCGTTAACAGACGACTTGGATCATCTCAGTAATCGTCGTGTGCGCGGCATCGGCGAATTATTGGAGAACCAGTTCCGCATCGGCTTATTCCAGATGCGGCGTGCCACGCGTGAACGCATCTCCTCCGCCGATATGAGCAACTGTATGCCGCCAATGCTGATTAATCCGAAGCCGCTCATGGTATCGCTGCGCGAGTTCTTCGGTTCAAACCAACTCTCGCAGTTTATGCAGCAGGTAAACCCGCTGGACGAATTGACGCACAAGCGGCGCATTTCCGCCATCGGCCCCGGTGGTTTATCGCGCGATAGAGCCACCGCTGCCGTTCGCGATGTGCATCACACGCACTACGGACGTGTCTGTCCGTTGGAAACACCTGAAGGCCCCTCTATCGGCCTCCTCGTCTCACTTGCGTGTTATGCGCGTATCAATCCTTACGGTTTCATTGAGACACCGTACCGCAGAGTGGTGCCCGGCAAGTCTATGGTTGAAACGCAAATTGAATACCTCACCGCCGATAAGGAAGACAGAGCCCACATCGCCGCCAAAACCATCCCTCGCGAGATGACACCGGGCGCGAAGCTGGACACGGGTATCCAGCTGCCTGTCCGAAAAGGCGAAGAGGTGCTGTCCTTGCCCCTGTCCGAGGTAGACTACGTCGGCATCTCGCCATCGCAGATTGTCGGCGTATCCGCGGCTCTCGTGCCCTTTTTAGAGCATGAAGACGCGAACCGCGCGCTCATGGGCGCGAACCACCAGCGACAAGCCGTGCCGCTTATCACGCCGGAAGCACCGCTCGTCGGCACCGGCATGGAGGCACGCGTCGCACAGGACTCAGGGGCATTGTGCATCGCGAAGCGGAGCGGCACCGTCGAAAGCGTCTCCGCCGAAGATATCATCATCCATACCGATGAAACACTTCACGCAGATGTCAGTGAACAACACAAGAGTGAGATGGGGTACGACCGGTACGAACTCCACACCTTCAAACGGAGCAACAACGGCACGTGCATCCATCAGCGGCCCATCGTCTCTGTCGGCGATAAAGTGGCAGCCGGTGATGTCGTCGCCGATGGGACTTCTACCGATGAAGGCGAACTCGCACTCGGCAGGAACGTTCTCTGCGCCTATATGCCGTGGGGCGGACACAACTATGAGGACTCTATCCTCATCAGCGACAGGCTCGTCCAAGATGCCACCTTCAGCTCGATTCATATTGAGGAATTTGAGGTAGAGGCGCGGGAAACGAAAATGGGACCGGAGGAAATTACGCGCGATATTCCGGATGTTGGTCAACAGCGACTCGCGCAACTCGACGAAGAAGGAATCATCCGCGTCGGAAGCCTTGTCAGCGCAGGGAGCATCCTCGTCGGCAAAATTTCACCCAAAGGCGAGAGTGAATACGGACCGGAGGAGAAACTCCTGCACACTATCTTCGGTGAAAAGGTGCGCGAAGTCCGAGACGCATCCGCCTATGTCAAACCGGGCATTGAAGGTGTCGTGATTGATGTCAAAGTCTTCTCACGAAAACAAGAACCAAGCCGACACTCGCTGCAAAGCTTCGCTGACGCAGACCAGCTCCGTTACGATGCTAAGAAGAAGGAGATAGAGGAGAAGTTCCACGAACATCTCCAGGCTATCCGCCGCCGCCGAGACGAAGAAATTCGGAACGCTCTCATCGACTGCGAATTGGCACAGCCGATTTTTAGAGGGGCCACCCCTGAAGCAACCGTCGGGCGCGCAGACGAGTTGGACGAGATCGGGGCAGTCCTGGCAGAGAGCGGCGACACCGTGACACACGAACTCCTGCACACACCCGGCGTTGCGCTCAACGAGATTTACGTCGTTGAATCAAACGTCATGGCATACATCCAGCGCGTTCAAGAAATCGCCGATGAGCGCATCGCCGCCTATACCGAAGAAAAATCAAGTTCGCTCGAACGGATGGAACTCGGTGACGAACTGAAACCCGGCGTGCTTAAACTGGTGAAAGTCTTTGTCGCAACGACGCGCCATATCTCCATCGGCGATAAGATGGCGGGCCGCTATGGCAACAAAGGCGTGGTAGCAGAGATTCTGCCCAAAGAGGATATGCCGTATCTCCCCGATGGAACGCCTGTGGACATCGTGCTGAACCCCCTCGGCGTGCCATCCCGCATGAACGTCGGGCAAATTCTTGAGATTCACCTCGGCTGGGCGTGCCATGCATTGGGCATCCATGTTGAGTCGCCTGTCTTTGATGGCGCGACAGAGGACGAAATCTTCGAGATGCTCGCCAAGACAGATTTGCCGGAACGCAGCAAGGAGACAGGAAAAAGCATCCTTTACGATGGCAGAACCGGGGAAGCGTTCGGACAGGAAGTCACCGTGGGCCATGTCTACTTCCTCAAACTGAACCATCTCGTCGCCGACAAAATGCACGCCCGTTCTACCGGCCCCTACTCGCTTGTGACGCAGCAGCCGTTGGGCGGCAAGGCGCAACACGGCGGACAGCGGCTCGGCGAGATGGAGGTGTGGGCATTAGAGGCATACGGTGCCGCGCACACCTTACAAGAGATGCTCACGCTCAAATCCGATGATTTCATGGGCAGAGCCAAAATTTATGAGTCGGTAGTGAAGGGGCTCAACCCCGAATCCCCCGGCACACCCGAGTCTTTCAACGTTCTCGTGCGCGAACTGCAGGGCCTCGGGCTCAGCGTTTCCCTGAATCCGCCTGAAGAAGAATAGCATCCTTAGCCACGGCACATAGGGTGAGGGCGAGGGCCTGTCCCTCGCCGTGCCGCGGGTTAAGCACACATCCGAATCCATAGGAGAAAAATCCACAATGGCAACCCCATTTGACAGTATCTCCCTCAAAATCGCTTCGCCGGAGGAAATCAAAGAGTTGGCGAAGCGCACCTGCTGCAAACGCAGAAGCAGCACCGTCGGCCACGGCGAACCCTTCATCTGCCCAGAAATGCACACCTGCAACTGCGGCGAGGTAAAGAAGGCCGAGACGATTAACTACCGCTCCTTCCGTCCCGAACTCGAGGGCCTCTTCTGTGAGGCAATTTTCGGGCCGTCCAAAGACTGGGAGTGTAACTGCGGCAAATATAAACGGATTAAGCACAAAGGTGTTATCTGCGACCGGTGCGGCGTGGAAGTCACGCGCCAGCACGTCCGCAGGGAACGGATGGGCTACATCCAACTCGCATCCCCTGTCTCGCATATCTGGTTCTTCAAGGGTGTCCCATCGCGCATCGGCGCGTTCTGCGAACTCTCCGCACGGCAGATTGAGAACATCCTCTATTTTGATGCGTTCATGGTGACTGAAGCCGACGAGGAACTTCAAGAACAAGGCATCATGAAGCCGAACCAACTCATCAGCGAGGCAGAATTCGACCGCTACAAACGCGAATACCGCGGCCGATTTAAGGCAGGTGCCGGTGGCCAGATACTTGCCAAACGCCTCGCGAGCCTGGACTTGGAAGCAGAGTGCGCGAAAATTGTCAAGGAACTCGAGGAAACGCGCAGCCATCAGAAAAAGGTGAAACTCACCAAGCAACTCCGACTGATGGAAGACTTTATCAGTTCCGGACAGCGGCCCGAATGGATGATTCTGGATGTGCTGCCTGTCATCCCGCCGGATTTGCGTCCCCTCGTCACCTTAGATGGCGGCCGGTTCGCCACCAGCGATTTGAACGATTTGTACCGGCGGCTCATCCATCGGAATAATCGCCTCGCTAAACTCATCAAGATGCGCTCTCCCGAAGTCATCTTGCGCAACGAGAAACGGATGCTGCAAGAAGCCGTTGACGCATTCTTTGATAACGGCCGGCACGGCAGACGCGTGACAGGGCCCGGCAATCGCGAACTCAAATCCCTCTCGCACGTTCTCAAAGGGAAAGTCGGACGGTTCCGTCAGAACCTGCTCGGCAAACGCGTTGACTACTCCGGCCGCAGCGTCATCGTCGTCGGCCCGGAACTGGGGATACACCAGTGCGGCATTCCAAAACAGATGGCGGTGGAGTTGTTCAAGCCGTTTATCATTGAACGGCTGCAAGCGCATGGCTACAGCGGCACTATCAAACGCGCTAAGGCTTATGTCGAACATATTGACTCTAACAGCCCCGTGTGGGAAGTCTTGGAAGAAGTCATCGAAGAACATCCGGTGTTGCTCAACCGGCCACCGACACTGCACCGGCTCGGTATTCAGGCGTTCATGCCTGTGTTGGTAGAAGGAAAATCTATCAGAATTCCGCCACTTGTCTGTAAAGCGTTTAACGCCGATTTTGATGGAGACCAGATGGCGGTGCATGTGCCGTTAACCGCTGAGGCACAGGCAGAAGCGAAACTGCTGATGCTCAGCAGCCATAACATCTTGAAGCCATCGCACGGTGGCCCGATTGCCGTTCCCGAACTGGATATGGTGCTTGGGCCGAGTTACCTGACGAAGACGCTGCCAGAGCACGATGCAGACGCGCAGCTGCTCCACAAGGTTTATACCACCCAAAACGGCGATGCAACGTTACTCGATGAGATTCGCAGGAAGCCGTGGTATCACCGCCGCTATGCGCATATGGAGGAAGTCATCGCCGCACACGGTGCCGGGCAGCTCAAACTGCACGACAGCGTCCAACTGTTTTTTCCGGAAAACGGCGCGCCGCGCGAACCGATTCTCACCACCGTCGGCCGAGTGATTTTTAACGAAGTGCTGCCAGCCGAATTGAAGTGGGTGGACGCGCACTCTGGACAGCGACTTCCGTTTTTCAATGGGGAAGCAGGTGGGAGGCAGCTCTCGGCAATCGTTGAAACCTGTTTCAACACTCCCGAACTCGGCACGCGGGGGACTGTAGCACTGCTGGAGAAACTTCAAAAACTCGCGTTTGAATATGCAACGTTGAGCGGCATTTCGCCCGGCATTATTGATTATATCACACCTTCGCAGCGGGAAGGACTGTTGGCGAAGACAGAGGCAGCTATTGCCAAACTCCGCGCCGCCGCCGCCGCAGATGCCGATACGGAAGAACTCGAGAACCAGCAAATCCACTTGTGGTACCAAGCACTGCGAGAGATGGAAAACATCATGTTTTCCAGACTCCCGGAATTGGAAACCCAACTCGTTGAACGGGGTGAAGATGTCAAAGGGTTCAGTCCGGTGCATATCATGGCGGATAGTGGGGCGCGGGCGCGGAAAAATCCGTTCATGCAAATCAGTGCCGTTATCGGGCTGAAGGCGAAGCAGAGCGGCGAAATTCTGCTACCACCGATTACCACCTCCTATCGCGACGGGTTAGACGTGATTGACTACTTCAACTCCACCTACGGTTCCCGAAAAGGCTTGGTGGATACGGCAATGAAGACAGCGGCATCGGGTTACCTGACGCGGAAACTCGTTGATGTCGCGCAAGACGTGCGCGTCACCGAAGCGGATTGCGGCACGGTCAACGGCATCAAAAAATTTGCCACGGAAGGCGGCGAACTCGCTTTTAAAATCAACGGACGCACCGCGACAGAGGATATCCTACATCCCAATACCGGTGAAGTGCTTGTCAAAGCGGATGAACTCATTTCAGCCGAAGCAGCGGCACTGATTGAAAAGAGTGAGATAAAAAGCGTCAACGTCCGTTCCGTGCTCACCTGCGCAACCGAAGACGGTGTCTGCGCCAAATGCTACGGACACGATTTGACGACGAACATGCTTGTCAGTGTCGGTGAAGCTGTAGGTATCATTGCCGCGCAATCCATTGGCGAACCCGGCACGCAGCTCACGATGCGGACATTCCACACTGGGGGTGCAGTGGAGGAAGTCTCCGATGCACGCCAGCGTCAAATCCGAGCAAAAGCGAGTGGCACTGTGAGGTTCCGGGATTTCCATCCCGGCATCACTGTCCACCAAGAGGGCACTCTCTGGATATCCACAGGGCCGGGTAATGCCCCGCTAGGAAATCCCCCGAGTGCCAGCGCGGATGCGGAAGATGAAACGCAACGAAAGACCGGGAACCGAGCGAATTTGGACGCGCCTACCTACAAAGTCACGCGCGTCATTCACGCCGATTGCAAATTACGGAAAGACGAATTGCTCAACGAAAAGCAGTATTCCGAAAACGCGCAGCGTTACAAAGGCTTTGAGACAGTTCCATGGCAGCACCGCGTCACCGCTGTTCACGATGATGCCTGTCCCGTGAAAGAGGGCGACAGACTTTCCGCCGCGCAGTGGCGGGAAGCCATAAGTGCATACGGCTTCCCGCGCTTTGCAACCGAGAAGCGCGAGATAACACACGTCCGCCTATCTACTGTGAACGTTCAACCCGACGATGTGCTCACCGAAGAAGAAATTGAGCAGCGCGAAGCGGAAATTCGGAACCGATTTGACGGCGAATGGTGCTACCGTATCCCCAAAACCGGCGAGATTTTCAAGTCGGCTCAAGACTTTTTGCCCGGCTTGGGCATCCCTGTGGAGCCCCTTGAAGATATTGAGGATACAGAAATGCTAGGCGACACGTCAGCTGAAACGGCGGAAGACCTGGCTTCTGCGGAAACATCACTAGCGAAAGACACCTCTTTTGAACGCGTCTACCGCATCACCGAGCGGACAGATCGGGATTTCCCGTATGCTGTCGGGGATATCGTGGCAGCGGAGGAGATTGAGCCGTGGCTCACGCCTTTTGAGGCGGCACCGAACCCTGTCTATGTTATTGATGCAAACGCGCCCTGGCATGCAGGCGAAACGTTGACACGCTACCAATACGAGGAAGTGTGTCGCGACTATCGGCCGTTTGAATCCGAAAAAGCGGCGGAGGTGCTGCACCACGTTACGGCAGTGCATCATCCCAAATGCCCGCTCAAACCGGGTCAAGATTTGACAGAAGCAGATAAAAACGCTATGCTCGCTCGCTGGTCTGGGTTTGACGTTGAGAGGCTGCGGCACCGTGTAACGCACATCTATCATCCGGGTTTTCCACACACACCGGGCTATTTGATGAGCGATGCGGAGGCGAAACGGCTGGGGAGTAAACATCCTGGCTTTGAGACAGAAACATCTCCTGTCTTTGCAGCGCAATTGGTGATATGGGAGGACGAAGAAGCGGAATCGTCTGATAAAGCGAAACCTATCAAGCCCTATTGCGTGACAGGGATTCATCACCGCGACTGCCCCCTGGAGGCCGGGGACCTTTTCACTCCCAAGGAGGTAACTGCACAACGCAGGAAATTCCCAGGGTTTGATGTTGAACGCTTCTACGTGATCCCCAGGGAAAACATCTACGAGGTAACCGAAACTAAGCGAGCCTTTACCGCAAAAGCGTTAGCGGGTTCCAAGAAGAGTTGGCGCATTACTGAAGTGCTTCATCCGGCGTGTCAACTTGAAGTTGGCAAGATAGTTTCCGATGCCACGTATAAAAAGACTCGCAAGACCTATCCTAGCACTAATCAAGGGCAGCTCATAACGCAGACAGCATTTGAAACATGGGGGGGATCCTTAGCAGCCACGCAAGTGTCTCCGGAGCCTGAGCAGTTTCTCCATCGGGTAACCGAAGCTAAGCCAGCCTTCACCGCAGAAGCGTCGCCGGAAGCAGAAACGTCGCGAGAATCAGACAGGACCTGGCGCGTCACCGAAGTGTTCAATACAGCATGTCCTTATGAGGTCGGACAAGAAATCTCCGATGTCGAGTATCGACGAGGCCAAGAGGAATATGGTGATACTCGCGGAGACTTCCTGACGCAGATGGAGTTGGAACACCGGAACGCCCTCACGACTCAACCTGTTCTGCAACTCTCTGAAACGGAGTTCAAGGTCCTTCGCAAAACGGATCCGACGCTCAAGGATAGGGTGATTACCT
Organism: Candidatus Poribacteria bacterium; assembly: GCA_965242965.1. Lineage (GTDB taxonomy): Bacteria > Poribacteria > WGA-4E > WGA-4E > WGA-3G > AGPOR5. The sequence goes on from OZ251518.1 coordinate 3,382,693, forward strand.
CCCGATACCGCGTTGTGGACACCTATCACCCAGAGTTCCCCTTTAAAGTCGGCGAGGTCCTGACAGATAAAGATTACAAGCAGTGCCAGAAAGACTTCAGAGGGTTCGATGTTGAACATTTCTACGAGGTTACCGCAGACGAACGTGAATTCGTGGAGAGCAGCCCTCAGGAAGCGGAAACCCAACTCATTTCAGACCTCACCGTAGAGGGGCCGCACTATCGGCACGACGTTGAACCCTCTCCGGTAGCGACATTTGAGAAGCCGCGTCTCAAGAAATTTTGGCGGGTTAATGCAGTCTCCAACCCAGAGTGTCCGCTGGAGGTTGGTCAAAATCTCTCCGAGGGCGAATATCTGGCGGCACGCGAGACATACAAGGTAATTACCGAAAAACAGAACCCTGATTCACGTTTCCTTGAAGGTGATATCCTTGTCCTCTCCGAGCGGGAATACAACGCGCTCATGAAAGGCCATAGGCAAGAAGCTCCGCACACCGTTACCGCCGTGCATCACCCAAATTGTCCACTTCAGGTTGGAGCCAAATTGAGCAAAGCGGAATACGAGGGTTTGAGTGCTCACTACCCCGGGTTTGATACCGACGAACCCGCACTGCGGATGCATATTGAGATAGAGACTGCGGATGGACATCGGGTGCCGCATCTTATCACGGAAGGTTACTCCTTCTCCATCAAGGAGGGCGATCCCGTCAAAGTGGAAGACACTCTCGCCGAGCTCCATGAAAAGACAGCGAACATGGATATCGTCGCCGGGATTCCGCGTGTGACAGATCTCTTTGAGGCGCGCCGTCCTAAACGTGAGGACGCGGCGGAAATCGCCGAGATTGAGGGACGCATTGAGGCAGCAGGCACCAAAGCCGGTGTGCCGACATACCGTATCGTTGATGAGGAACACCAGAGCCGCCTCTACGCCATTCCTGACGAAAAACGGCGCGTCACCGAAGGCGACCGGGTAAAGGCAGGACAACCGCTCACGGACGGTTACCTCAACCCGCACGATATCCTCAGCATCGGGCGCGTCTTCATTGAAGATGTGCCAATTGATGGTGATGAAGCACTCTGGACATACCTCGTTGAGGAAATCCAAAAGGTTTACGGTGCACGCGCCATCAACGACAAGCACCTCGAAGCCATCGTCCGCCAGATGACGAGGAAGGTGCGGGTGATAGCACCCGGCGATACGCAGTTTCCCCATAACAGTGAGGTGCCGCGACAGAAATTCAATGAAGTCAACGCGAAGGTTATTGCTGAAGACGGTAAACCCGCTACCGGCGAACCGATTCTGCAAGGCATTAGCCGCGCATCGCTCAGTACCGACAGCTTCATCTCTGCCGCCTCGTTCCAGCAGACGACGAAGGTGCTGACAGATGCCGCTGTCAAAGGGCAGAAAGACAAACTCTTCGGATTGAAGGAGAACGTCATCCTCGGTCGCCTCATCCCTGCAGGAAGTGGACTTTCGGATTTCCAGCATTTGGAAATCACGGAAGTTGACGCTGACGAAGAGATGGAAGCACCGGAATCCGCCGAGTCATCGTCTGCGGTGCCATAAGGCGAGGAAAACTTATCCCTCGCCACGCTCCCAGGTCGTAGGGCGAGGGCCTGTCCCTCGCCATGCCGCACAACTACCTGAATCGCGTAGGGCGAGGGCCTGTCCCTCGCCATGCCGCACAACTACCTGAATCGCGTAGGGCGAGGGCCTGTCCCTCGCCATGCCGCACAACTACCTGAATCGCGTAGGGCGAGGGCCTGTCCCTCGCCATGCTCCGGAGGATCCATGCGTAAACTCCCCGAACTCAACAGTCTCCACTACGGCGATTGCCTTGAAGTCATGCACCCATGGCCCGATGAAACCATCGACCTCGGCTACTTCGATCCCCCTTTCAACAGCAACGCCAAATATCATCAACTCTACGATACCGGTGACGACAACCGCGGCACGCGCGACGCACAACTCCAAGCCTTTGATGATTCCTGGCGATGGAACGCCACCGCCGCCGAGCGTGTCGCAAATCTCCTCGATGCACCCGCACATCCCGCGCATCGCGTCATCGAAGCTTTCGCAAAATGGCCCGGCGAAGGCGGCATGCTCGCCTATCTCACCTACATGGCAGAACGCATTGCTGTCCTGCATCGATTGCTTAAACCTACAGGCAGCGTCTATCTCCACTGCGATGCAACCGCCGCGCATCCACTCAAACTCCTCATGGATTGCATCTTCGGACCGGAAAACTTTCGGAACGAGATTGTGTGGTGCTACAAAGGCCCAAGCAATACGAAACGTTGGTTTCCCCGCAAACACGATACGATCTTCTTCTACGGCAAAACGTCGGAGGCGAAGTTTTATCCCGATGGCGCGCGGGTTGCCTACAGCCGAATCACCGGAACGGGACAGACTTCGCTTACGAGAGGCAGTCGGACGCGTGAAGAAGTTGAAGCATTAGAGACGGCTTACGCCGAACGCGGCAAACTCGTGGAGGATTATTGGACAGATATTCCGGCAGGTGGGCACATGCCGAGGCATGAACGCTTGGGTTATCCGACACAAAAGCCGCTTGCGCTATTGGAACGCATCATCAAGGCATCCACCGTTGAAGGCGACATCGTGCTGGATCCGTTTTGTGGGTGTGGCACAACAGTTGCCGCCGCCGATAACCTGAACAGGAAATGGCTCGGCATTGATATCTCCCCGCACGCGCTAGAGGTGATTTTGACGAACCGCTTTCCTGGGCGCGCCATTCCCACGAGCGGTATCCCTGCAGACTTTGCGGCCGCCGCGCAACTCGCGAAGGCGAATTCCCGCCACTTTGAAGTCTGGGCACTGAATTGTGCATCACAAGGGTTCGCGCCTAACGATACCCAAACCGGCGATGGCGGCATCGATGGCAGAGGCCACACACTCCTGCAACCCGATGACTGCGACACCAAACTGGTGCTGGCGCAGGTAAAAGGCGGCAGATTCCATCTGAGCCAACTCCGTGATTTCTTATGGGTGCTGGAACGGGAGAAAGCGGCGATGGGCGTGTTCATCACCTTGAACCCTGTCACATCACGGAACGCACAGGCGGAACTACTGCGACTTGGCACTGTCACCGTCGGCACGGAAACATATCCGCGCGTGCAAACCTGGTCCCTCAAGGCGCATTTTGAGGGACAGCGACTGCGGCTGCCAGATATGAACAACCCCTATACCGGCAAACCTTTACAGCCATCGCTGCAATTGGTTTTGTAAGCGCGCCTATAGGAATTTCGTTATGAAAACGCTTCCCGAACTCAACAGTCTCCACTACGGCGATTGCCTTGATGTCATGCACCCGTGGCCCGATGAAACCATCGACCTCGGCTACTTCGATCCCCCTTTCAACAGCAACGCCAAATATCATCAACTTTACGATACAGGTGACGATAACCGCGGCACGCGCGACGCACAACTCCAAGCCTTTGATGACTCTTGGCGATGGAACGCCACCGCCGCCGAGCGCGTCGCAAATCTCCTCGATGCACCCGCACATCCCGCGCATCGAGTCATCGAAGCTTTCGCAAAATGGCCCGGCGAAGGCGGCATGCTTGCCTATCTCACCTACATGGCAGAACGCATTGCCGTCCTGCATCGATTGCTTAAACCCACAGGCAGTGTCTATCTCCACTGCGATGCAACCGCGGCACATCCACTCAAGCTCCTCATGGATTGCATCTTCGGACCGGAAAACTTTCGCCGCGAGATTGTGTGGCAGATGAAATCGCGCTCCGGTTTCAAAAGCCGAGCCGCGAATTGGATTCGGGACCACGATACTATCCTCTATTACGTCAAATCGGAGCAGGCGACGTTCAACAAGCAGTTTGAACCCTATTCCGATGAATATGTGGCACGAAGTTTCACGCAGACAGATGCGGATGGACGGCGGTATCGTCAACGCGGGAATAAACGCTACTACGAAGATGAAGGCGGTATTCCTTACGGCGATGTCTGGGACGACATCCACTCCTTTCAGACAGCGACGCGGAGTCAAGAGTATCTGGGGTATCCTACCCAGAAACCGTTGAAACTTCTGGAACGCATCATTCAGGCATCCTCTAATGAAGGCGATATTGTGCTGGACCCGTTTTGTGGGTGTGGGACAACAGTTGCCGCTGCCGATAACCTGAACCGAAAGTGGCTCGGCATTGATATTTCGCCGCACGCGTTGGAAGTCATCAAGTTAAACCGCTTTCAGGGGAGAGCCATACCGACGAGCGGGATTCCTGCCGATTTCGCAGCAGCGGCGCAGTTAGCCAAGGAAAATTCTCGCCATTTTGAAGTCTGGGCACTGAATTGTGCCTCGCCAGGGTTCGCGCCTAACGATACCCAAACAGGCGATGGCGGCATCGATGGCAGAGGCCACACACTCCTGCAACCCGATGACTGCGACACCAAACTGGTGCTGGCGCAGGTAAAAGGCGGCAGATTCCATCTGAGCCAACTCCGCGATTTCTTATGGGTGCTGGAACGGGAGAAGGCAGCGATGGGCGTGTTCATCACGCTGAACCCTGTCACATCACGGAACGCGCAGACTGAAATCTTGAGACTTGGCACCGTCACCGTCGGCACGGAGACGTATCCGCGCGTGCAAACCTGGTCCCTCCAAGAACATTTTGAGGGACAGCGGCTGCGATTGCCGGATATGAACAACCCCTATACCGGCAAACCGCTACAACCCGCGCTGCAATTGATGTTGTAGTGAAAACAGTCTTCGCTACGGAGCCCCTCTTGGCGTGCAGCACGAGGGCCTGGTAGGAGAGACCTCCCGGTCTCGATGCCCTCCAATAGGCCCCTCTTGGCGAGCAGGGCGAGGGCCTGGTAGGAGAGACCTCCCGGTCTCGATGCACATCAGTAGACCTCTATTGGAACGTAGGGCGAGGGCCTGTCCCTCGCCATGCTAAACACTTGGAGCAAAATTCGCAGGAGATGAGCAGGATTTACAAGATTATCACGATTAGGAGCAGGATTTGCACGATTATCACGATTTCGCACGATTATAGGGCTTGGTGCATCAAATACCCCGTGGCCTGCCAAAAGGGTGTCCGGCACACCAAAAACCTACTAATCTTGGTAACTCCTGGAAGAGGGACAATCAGGAAAACCTGATTGTCTTGACAGGCGTGACCCTGAAAATCCTGCTCATATCCTGTGAAATCCTGGAAATCCTGAAAATCCTGCTCCGGATTTACAAGAGTATCACGATTTCGCACGATTATAGGGCTTGGTGCATCAAATACCCCGTGGCCTGCCAAAAGGGTGTCCGGCACACCAGAAACCTAATCTTGGTAAATCCTGGAAATCCTGAAAATCCTGCTCCGGATTGACACGATTTCGCACGATTATAGGGCCCGGCGAGACAAACGCGGGGGACAGGCCCCCGCGCTACGAAACCTGAGTCCCCTCTTGGAACGTAGCGCGAGGGCCTGTCCCTCGCGAATTATCAATTAACTCAGCACTACAAATTCGGCTTCGTCATCTCTGCCGGCACGACATGCGTATCAAATTCCGCAGCGGTTAACACTTCCATCGCAACAGCCGCTTCTCGGAGGGTGCAGCCGTTTTCATGCGCATACTGCGCGACTTTCGCCGCGCTATCGTAGCCGATATGGGGTGCCAATGCCGTCACCAACATCAGCGATTCGGCGAGGTGCTGCGCAATCTTTTCACGGTTCGGCACGATGCCCTCCACGCAGTTTTTGCGGAACGAATCACACGCGTCGCCGAGAAGTTGGATGGATTGCAAGGCGTTATAGGCAATCACCGGCATGAAGACGTTCAGTTGCAACGCGCCACTTGCATTCGCAAAAGACAGCGTCGTATCGTTTCCCATCACTTGCGCGCACACCATCGTCACCGCCTCGCACTGCGTCGGATTCACTTTGCCCGGCATGATCGAACTGCCCGGTTCATTCGGCGGGAGTTGCAATTCACCGAGTCCACACCGCGGTCCCGAGCCCAACCAGCGGATGTCGTTCGCAATCTTAAACAGTGCCGTAGCCAGCGTCTTCAACGCCGCACTCGCATAGAGGACTGCATCCCTGCATGCCAGTGCCTCAAACGCATTCGGCGCACGCCGGAGGGGATACCCGGTTTTCGCTGCCAGTCGCGCCACCACCTTATCGGTATAGTCGGGATGCGTGTTTAATCCTGTGCCGACAGCCGTGCCGCCAATCGGCAATTCGCAGAGGCCCGGCACCGCTGCTTCAATGCGCGCTTCCGCTGCGGTGAGTTGCTGCGTCCAAGCACTGAACTCTTGCCCAAGTGTGAGCGGTGTCGCGTCCATCAGATGCGTCCTACCGATTTTGACAATCTCGGCGAAGGTATCGGCTTTTGCGGCGAACGCTTCACGGAGCTCGGACAGCCGCGGTTTGAGGTGCTCATGGAGCTGCCGAATCATCGCCAGATGGATGGCTGTCGGGAACACATCGTTCGTTGACTGAGATTTATTGACATGATCATTCGGGTGGACAGGGTGTTTGCTCCCTATCTCCCCACCGAGTATCTCAATGGCACGGTTCGCGATGACTTCATTGACGTTCATGTTCGTCTGCGTGCCACTGCCTGTCTGCCAGATGGGGAGGGGGAAGTGCGCATCCAGCGTGCCATCAATTACCTCCTGCGCGGCGGCACCGATAGTCTCGGCGAGGCGCGGTTCCAGCAAACCGAGTTCGGCGTTGACATGCGCGACGGCCTGTTTAATCGTGCCGAGTGCCCACAAAGCCGGGCGCGGGATGCGTTCGTCACCGATACGAAAATTCTGCAGGGCGCGCTGCGTCTGCGCACCCCAATATTTATCCGATGGAACGTGGAGTGTTCCCATGCTATCTGTTTCTATCCTGCTCATAGTGTCTCCTTTTTATATGAGGGTGTTTCATAACTCGTTGTTGTCACCGGTAGGAGAGCCCTCCTGGTCTCGATGCAATAGGGGGCCCTCGGATGCCACACGCGCATCCGAGCGGGTTCCCCTTGCCATCGCTCGCGCACTCCAACGCTCGCGGGGGACAGGCCCCCGCGCTACGAAAAAAAACGCCACACCCACACCGTAGGGCGAGGGCCCTCGGATGCCACACGCGCATCCGAGCGGGTTCCCCTTGCCATCGCTCGCGCACTCCAACGCTCGCGGGGGACAGGCCCCCGCGCTACGAAAAAAAACGCTCCCTCACCGTTGAACTTTCTCAATGGCGTTCACTAAAAATTTAACGGCAACGCGCGCTGCAGCGGTTTCCCCGTATACGGATTAATCATATCCGGCAGCCGCGGCAGCCGTTCATGAAACCAACGCTCAACCGAGTAAAACTGAACGCGCGGGAAGACGTGGTTCCCTATCTGCACGTTACCGAGTTTCGCCACCTCATTCTGCGCCGCCGATGAGGTAACTTCCTCTAAAGTGATATAGACACCCATCACGGCGTTTTCACGCTGAACGACATGCAAGAAATCGCGCAACTGGCTGAGCGAGAACTTCCCACTCTTCACCTGACCGAGGACGATTTTGGTAAAGTCGCCATCGGGCGTTTCCAGCGTATTCCCGATGCCATCAATACCGCCATCTGCACCGCCGCGCTCGTTCGGCGCAAGGCCCGGGATGAGGTTCACAGCCCATATCTCAAAGTGCCGCCGGTTCTCACCGGCGAGCCGCATCGCACTCGCCAAATCTGCGGGTACCCCATAGGTTGGGATATGGCGGCCCGGAAACCGCTGCGTTTTGATGACATCAAGTGCAGAGGGATTAATATCAATGCCAATCCACTTGCGATTGAGCGTATCGGCGGCGACGACGGTGGTGCCGCAGCCACAAAACGGATCCAACACAATATCTCCTTCGTCCGAGGAAGAGCGAATGATGCGTTCAAGGAGTTCGATCGGTTTCTGCGTGTTGTATCCGAGACTCGCTTTCCCTCGCACGGGCGCGATGTCTGTCCAGATATCCTGCAACGGCACCCCTTTCGCCTCGCTCAGATATTTCTTGTAATAAAAGGGCCCGCCGTCTCGCAGTTGCACCAGCATATTAGACTTGTGCATCCGCTGCATATTCGCTTCAGTGAACCGCCAAGCCCGCGTGATGCCTTGAAACGTATAGGGTTTGTTCCCGCCAGCCTCGTTGGTGCAAGGCAGCAACCGATACAGCCCTTTTGCATCCTGATGCTTGTAATGCGATGCAATATAGGCAGCATCATACGGCGTATATTGGATGCGATATTTCGCCTGTGGGGACATCACGTAATAGAAAATGATGTCATGATTCCTACCCATGTGGGAGGTAGCGAGGTTGTGCGTGTCTAACCGCCGCTTCCAGACGATTTCGTTTCGGAAGTTGGCCGCCCCAAAGAGCGTATCCATAACGATTTTGAGATAGTGACCCGCGGTGTCATCGCAGTGCAGATAAACACTGCCGGTCGGCTTAAGGACGCGCTTTATCTCAATCAAGCGAATCGCCATGTAACTGACATAAGCCATCATCCCGCAGTCGCCGAGAATCTGGTGCAACCCGACGATGGCTTTGTGAATTGGCGAAGCAACCATGCCGGTGAGCTCATCAACGCGTGCCTGCGCATCGGGCGTCCAATGCCACGTATCGTCAAATGCCTTCAGCGACGCGGCGCGCGTGCCTTTGTTCGCCATCTCTGCCTCCAGCGCGTAAAGTTGGTTATATTGCTGCTTGGAATTGAACGGCGGATCTCCGTAGACGATGTCCACCCAATCATCCGGCCATTGCCGCAAGATGTGGAGATTGTCGCCGTAGTGGAGGCTATTCAACGCGGGAATTGTTAACATAAAGCGTGTCCTTTTCCGTTCGATCTTCAGTGGATTTCCATTTCTGATTAACCTTATGATACCACATTAGACAACATTTTTCAAACAAAGCGATTGTAAAGCAGAGACATTTGGTTATCCAAAAAAAGGAGAGGAACGTTATCTATTTTGAGGGTGTCTCATAAATCGCTCAACATCGCGGTGATAGGCCCGCCGGTAGGAGAGACCTCCTGGTCTCGATTCCTCTCCTACCGGAAGGCATCGGGCCCACCTCTGTAGTTCGGGAGCGTCCGCTCCCCAACAGATCAAGATCAGGCGATCTTGATCTACAGGGGTGATGAAGTCTGACAGCCAAACGGACAGCGAGGGACAGGCCCTCGCCCTACGTGAAGGTGAGGCATTTTTTATCGTAGCGCGGAGGCCTCGGATGCCACACGCGCATCCTAGCGGGTTTCCCCCGCGACGTTGGGCGATTTATGAAACACCCTCATTTTATAGAAGAAATTTTACCCTATTTAGGCGAAATTTGCAAATAAACTTGACAAATACCAAACAGATAGGGTATAATAGAATTAAATTTTACCACTAAGGAATCCATTGCAAGTGCAGTTCACGTTGGCAAATCCTTATTTGACGAACGCCTTGACGGCACCTTCACCACAGAGTTATCGCGAGGCGCGGTGGCGCGAACGCGGCTATTATCCGTCCCTTCGGCCGATTTCGCCTGACAGCGAAGCCGGCACCCTCATCGGGCAGATGGGTTGGGTAGGCGCGCACGCGCACGCACATCACTATCTCTGGGCATCGGCTGGCAACATGGGCGCGATTTTATCTCAACCGGTAGACGAGGCATGCCTCCTCCCGTTCAACGCAGCACCACGTTACGCACTCCCCCCGAAGATTGTCGTGAAGGGACTCGCAGGGAAACATGTGCTGCTCACGAAATCCGGGGCGCGCCTAGACATGATAGGCAGTGAGCATCCCGCGCTTAACGTTACGCTGATAGAGGTAGAACCGGACGGGACGCACTACCGGATGCGCTTCGGCACGCCGGCACAAGCCGCGTTAACGCAAACCGGTACCGCGCCTAAGCCGACGAGTGAGATGTTCCACTACCTCCTCATTTTTGAACAGTTGGAGACACAGGGCTTCCGCGCGCTCGTCCACTTGCAACCGAAGTTTTTGAACCTTATCTCGCGCACGGAGCATGGGCACCCAGACAGGTTTTACGAATTCCTGCGCGGCTATGAACCGGAAACGCCGATTATCTACGACGCATCCGGCGGTATCGGGTTCGTGCAGGAGCGCGCCCCCGGTATCCCAGAACTCTCCTACGAGAGCCTGCGGCTGTTTGAGAATGCACCGAATTCGCCGCGTCATATCCTCTATTGGGTAGGCCACGGCACCTTCTCGCGAGGCGAAGAACTGCTTGATGCCTACAAGCATGCCGAATACTTTGAGGCCGCGGCGCGCATGGCATGGGAGGCAAACCAACAGAAAATCGACGCGCAGGCGTATACCGAAGAGATTATCCGTTGCATCCTGCGCGAATTTGAGGCGAATCTTACCGTAACCCGCGCAGCGGAAAACGGCACCGACGCGACAGAAGTCCCCGATACCGAAACGGAACCGGAAAATCTCTATAATTATCCGTAGCAACGTCACCGGTAGGCGCGCTTTCAAACCGCGCCTGCCGCCAGCATAAATTGGGCGAGGGCATCTCCCGCGCCACGAGGCAAAACAGCACTATGCAAACACCGATAACGCCGCCGGAAACTACCGAATCGCAGAACGCATCTGCACCCCAGCAAAACGAACTCGATGCCTACCTGCGCGAGAGCATCATCGGCAGCTACATCCGCAGCGTGAACAAGCGGCTGCGGACGCTCAGCCGCGAGGTAGAAGAAAGCGAGCAGCGCGTCGATGAAAAAATCGACGAACTGGAAACACAATTCCAAACCGAACTGGAGGCACTGAAAGCAGAAATTCGGAACCTGCCGCAGGGGTTGGAGTCGCTCATCGATGCACGTATCGACGCGCGCCTCAACGGCATGACGCACCAAGGCGAAGACGACTTACAGAAGTTGTCCACCCTCATCAACGACTTCGCCCGCGAGTTCCAAACGCAACTGGACAGGCTTCGCACCGAAACGCAACGGGTCCGCGAGCAGACGCAGCGAACCCAGGAGGCACTTCGCGCCGAACTCGCCGATGAAACCGAGACACTAGACATCGGCAAAGTAGACAGGCTCACACTCGCCGATGCGCTCATTACCCTCGGCACGCAACTTAAGGAAGAACACCCGAATGACATCGATCTGGACGAAGTCCTCGCGCTCCCAGAAGAGCCCGAAGAATAACGGAGACACATCATGCGCGATTTAAGAGGCGGATATAGACAGCCGCGCTTACAGTATCTCGCAATGCTATGGCTCATTTTCGTGTTACCTGTCGCTGCCGAAGAGATAACCGTCCTCGCTGTCGGCGATATTACTATTGGCACGCGGTTGACATACCTCATTGAAACGGAAGGCGCGCGCGTCTTTTTTGAGGGCACCGCGCCGCTCATTCAGTCCGCTGACATCGCCACCGCCTCGCTCAACACCAGCATCTCCGAGAGAGGCGAACCGCGCTACGGAATCAAGCATCCGTTTCGGGCAGCACCGGGACTCGGCCGCGCCCTCGCCAACGCAGGGTTCGATGCCGTCACACTCGCTACGCCGCACAGCATGGACTTCGGGGTGGAAGCACTCCACGACAGCCTCGCCGAACTCAAGGCGTTCAACGTCAAACCGCTCGGAGCCGGACTAACAGCAGCGGCGGCCCGGCAACCGGCGTGGGTAACCGTGAAAGGCACGGAAAAACAGGTAGCATTGCTCGGCTATTACCGGCACAGCGAATTCGCACAATATACCGAAGACCCGGTTGCGTATGCCGTTTACAGCGACATGGTAAACGCTGTCAAGAAGGCACGCGACAAGGCTGCACTCGTCATCGTCTGGCTGCACTGGGGCACCGCCGCACCCGATGAGGAGAAACGAGAAACAGCTGTCGGTAGGCAACAACTCTTCGCGCAAATGCTAATTGACGCAGGCGCAGACATGGTGCTTTGTCAACAATTGCATACCTTCGGTGGGATGGAAATTTATCGCGGGAAACTGATTGTCTACAGCCTCGCCGATTTCCTTTACGATGCTTACGCCAAGCAACATGCACACATCGTTATCCCGAAGGCGACGTTCATGGACAGCACGCTAGTCTCAATAGAACTGATTCCGATTGCGACAGAAACACCGGATGCAGTCTATCAACCGCAACGCCTCCACGGTGCAGCCGCCGTTGAGACGTTGCAAGCGTATCAACAGCGGTGCAAGAAGTTCGACACGGAGGTAACCCTTGAAGGAGAACGTGGATGGATTCGGCCCTAACACCCTACAACGTGGCTTCACGCCGAAGGTGGTTATCGCCGCACTCATCCTCATACCCCTCAACGTTTTTTGGATTATTCAACTGGAGGTAGTCCGCTATACACACCCGACGCTCATCCATCCGCTGTCCAACGTCATCTTCATCCTCTTTTGGCTGATGGTGCTCAGCGCGATGCTCGGCGCATTCTCAAAGCAGTTGCGTCTATCAGGTGCCGAGTTGCTCACGCTCTATGTCATCTTGTGCATCGTCTCCTCGCTTTGCTCGCACGATATGATGGAGATACTCGTCACGATTCTGGGGCATCCGTTTCGGTTCGCGACACCGGAAAATGAGTGGGCACAACTCTTCTGGAAAGAACTGCCGACGTGGCTAACAGTGCAGGATGCCAGCGTCTTGTCCGGCTATTACGAAGGGAATTCCACCCTTTACGAGAAGGCACACCTCCGCGCATGGGCAGGCCCCGCGGCGTGGTGGACGCTCTTCATCCTCGTGTTGATGGGCGTTATGCTCTGCATCAACACGCTTCTCCGGCTGCAGTGGACAGAGCGCGAACGGTTGACGTATCCCATCATCCAACTGCCGCTCGCAATGACAGAGGGACAAACAAGTTTCTTTAAAAACAAATTGATGTGGATAGGTTTCAGCATCGCCGCAGGCATCAGCATCCTGAATTTATTGAACTCGATTTACCCGGCGGTGCCGTATCTCCCCATCAAACGGCAAAACATACACCAATATTTTACCGGCAGACCTTGGAATGCGATGGGCGGCGTGCGGCTCTCGTTTTATCCGTTCGCCATCGGCATCAGCTATCTCATTCCGTTGGACCTGCTGTTTTCCTGCTGGGTATTCTATTGGCTCTATAAGTTTGAACTCATGGGCGGCAGCATCATCGGCGTGCGAAGTTTACCCGGCTTTCCGTATGCCGATGCACAAGCACTCGGCGCATATCTCGCGCTCCTCGGCAGTGCCGCGTGGATAGGCCGCTCGCACTTGAGATACATCATCGCCTGCATTCGTGACAGCAGTGCCGACATGCAACACGAACCGATGCCCTATCGCATCGCGCTCCTCGGCATCGTCATCGGCATGCTCTTTTTGACGGTATTTTCGTATCAGGCAGGCATGTCGCTCTGGGTGATTCCGCTATTTTTCGGGATATACTTCCTACTAGCGACGATGATTGCAAGGTTGCGCGCCGAACTCGGGTTCCTCGTGCACGATTTGCACCAGATCGATCCGCACGGGACACTCGTTACGCTGTTTGGCACACAACGGTTGACAGTGGGAACCAAAGCAGTCTTCTCACTTTACATGTTCTTTAACCGGGCCTACCGCGCGCATCCGATGCCGCAGCAGTTGGAAGCATTCAAAATCGCCGAACGAAGGCAAATCAATCCGCGTCACACCGTCGCCGCCGTATTCTTCGCCACCGTTGTCGGTGCAGTCGTCGTCTTCTGGTTGCTGTTAGACAGTTACTACCGGCACGGTGCCGAGACAGGCTATTACGGCCCGTGGGCATTAGGCTTCGGGAGAGGTGTGTATCGGCAACTCGAAAACTGGCTGAACTATCCGCAAGGCACGGATGTCCCTGCGCTGGCGTTCGTGGGCGGCGGCTGCGCCTTTGCGGTTGGGATGATGGTGTTACGCACCCGGTTCTTGTGGTGGCCCCTGCATCCACTCGGCTACGCGATGGCGAACAGTTGGGGGATGTATAACCTTTGGAGTTGCATTTTTGTCGCGTGGATAGCCAAGGCACTCGTGCTGCATCAAGGCGGACTGAAGGCGTACCGACGGACGGTGCCCCTCTTTCTCGGGCTCGCCCTCGGTGACTACCTCTGCGGCAGCCTGTGGAGCATCGGTAGCATCATCGCGAACACGACGCTTTATCAATTTTGGCCGTAATTAGAATGGAGTTTTCATATTTGTGAAAACTTAGCCTAAGGAACGTAGGCATCAACATAACGTCAATCTCAACGACAGCCCTGGGAAGGGACGCTTAGTTCACAACTGGAACGCTTTGCATCAGGAGGAAAATATGGAAATGGAAGAAAGAGAAGACACACAAAACGAACATAAGCGCGAACCGCGCGCACCCGAAAAAAAACAGAACCGGGAGTTCCCGGTGCTTCCGCTGGATGATCTGGTGGTTTTTCCGTATATGCCGCCTGTTCCGCCGTTCCCGCCGCACCACGTCGCGCTTTCCGGCGAAATGGCGACAGCCGCCGTGGAGGCGACGACGCGGAGCGAACGCGGGCTTTGCATCTTCCGGCCGAACCCCGACATCACCTATGAGCAGATTCCAAACATCACCAAGGCAGACCTGAGTCCTATCGGGAGCCTCGTCCACATCCTTCGCTTTAAAAAAGACGACGGCGATATTCTCTTCCTCGCGCACGGACGCGAACGCGTCACGATTGAGGAGATTCTCTCCACCGAACCCTTTATCACCGCGCGCATCGCTATTGTCAACAGCGAACCCGAAGAACAAGATGCCGAGTATTACCCAAATTTGGAATTGGAGGCACTCGTGCGCAGCAACGAGGAAATGTTCCAGCGCATTGTCGCCATGTCCGGCCGCTACCAAGAGGAATACGGCGCGCTTACCAAAACGATAGAGCAGCCCGGCCGCCTCGCCGACTATATCGCCGCTGTGCTTGACTTAAAACCTGCCGATAAGCAGCGGATTTTGGAGGCGGTGTCCATCACGAAGCGGTTGAATTCCCTCGCCATCATCCTCGCGCGGGAACTCGATTTGCACGAATTGGAGAATAAAATCCAGCACAGCGCGCAATCCGTCATTAACAAAGGCCAGCGCGAATACTATCTCCGCGAACAACTCAAAGCCATTCAGACAGAACTCGGCGAAGCGGAAGACCTCGGGCTGGAAACCGACGAACTCCGCGAACAACTCCGCACCACTGCCATGCCCGAAAAGGCGAAACAGACTGCGGAGAAGGAGCTCAAACGCCTCTCGAAGATGCAGTCTTTCTCACCGGAATCTACCGTCTCTCGGAATTACCTCGATTGGCTTCTCAACCTACCTTGGGAGGTAAGCACCGAAGATAGTTTAGACCTGGGTGCAGCAAAGACCGTTCTTGACGAAGACCACTACGGCTTAGAGAAGGTAAAAGAGCGGATTGTCGAACACCTCGCCGTGCGGATGCTCCACACGCGGCGCGCAAAGGATGACAGTGACACCGAAAGCGAAACAAGCGAGGACGTTGATTCGCAAAAGCCGGCGGCTTTTCTCACGCCTGAAATGAAAAGCCCGATTTTCTGCTTTGTCGGGCCGCCGGGTGTCGGCAAAACGTCCCTCGGCCGCTCCATCGCCCGCGCCATGGATAGGAAGTTCGTCCGCGTTTCCCTCGGCGGTATGCACGATGAAGCAGAAATCCGCGGGCACCGCCGCACCTACATCGGTTCGATGCCGGGGCGTATTCTGAAAGGCCTCCGCAACGCCGAATCCAACAATCCCATCTTTATGCTTGATGAGATTGACAAACTCGGTTCCGATTTCCGCGGCGACCCGGGTGCCGCCCTGCTCGAAGTGCTGGATCCGGAGCAGAACCACGCCTTCACCGACAACTACCTTGATGTCCCGTTCGATCTTTCCAAGGTGATGTTTATCACCACGGCGAATCAACTGGACACGATTCCTATCGCGCTGCGCGACCGGATGGAGACGCTTGAACTCGCCGGCTATACCGCCAACGAAAAACAGCAGATTGCCAAGCAGTATCTCATCCCGCGCCAACTCACGGCGAACGGACTGACGGCGGAACAGCTGCACATTGAGGATGCGGCAATAGATACCGTCATCGGTGGGTATACCCGTGAGGCAGGCGTGCGGAATTTGGAGCGCGAACTCGGCACCCTCTGCAGAAAAGAAGCACGCCGTGTCGCTGAAGGCATGACAGCCGGAACAACGAAGATTTCGGCGAAAAGCATCCCCGATTACCTCGGGCCGGAGAAGTTCACCGCCGAAGTCGCCGGCCGCAAGGCGGAAATCGGTGTCGCCACCGGGCTCTCTGTCACCCCTGCAGGCGGCGAAATCCTGTTCGTGGAGGTAGCCACGCATTCCCGCGCCGATGGTGACAGAGAACGCGCGCACTCGTCGCAACTCCGCATCACCGGACAACTCGGAAATGTGATGCAGGAATCGGCGCAGACCGCGCTCAGTTACGTCAAATCGCAAGCGGAGGCACTCCACTTTAACCCGGGCGTGTTGGATACCGACATCCACATCCATGTCCCCGCCGGCGCGATTCCAAAGGACGGCCCCTCGGCAGGCATTACGATGGCTACCGCCCTCGCCTCCATCGCCACGGGGAAACGCATCAGTCCGGATATCGCGATGACAGGCGAACTCACCCTGCGCGGCAGAGTCTTGCCTATCGGTGGCCTGAAAGAGAAAATTCTCGCCGCCAAACAGGCGGGCATCAAGAAGATTATCGTCCCGCGCGGCAACGAAAACCATTTTGTCGATATCCCGGAAGACATTCAAGCCGGGATAACGTTCCGTTTCGTGGAATTTATGAGCGAAGTTTTTCAGGAGATATTTTGAAGTCTTCAAGGAGATATTCTCATGAGAAGGCACACATTTTTCGTCGCAACGCTCGTGCTTTTCATCGTGACACTCGCATCGGCGCAGGCGAACATGATGACAAGCGAAACGCCGCAGTTCCTCAAAGATGTCGCCCCGATTTTGGATAAACAGGGGTGCTCCGTTGGCATGTGTCACGGCAAATTCGGTGGGCAAGGCGGGTTCAACCTCTCGCTGCTCACGCTCAACCCCGAATCCGATTACGAACCGATTGTCCATCACAACCGCGGTAGACGTATCAACCTGCTTGAACCGGCACAGAGCCTCTTCCTGCTTAAGCCGACTGGACAGGTGCCGCATGAAGGCGGCGTGCGGTTTGAGCCGGGCTCCGATGAGGCGTTAACGATTCTGCGCTGGATTGAAGCCGGTGTTCCGTTTCCCGCCGATGCACCGCGTCTCGCGAAATTAGAAATTCAACCGAGCGAACTCGTGCTGACATCGCCTGACGTGCCCGCACAACTGGAGGTGCTCGCGCACTGGACAAACGGGGCCGTCGAAGATGTCACCGCGCAAGTTGTCTATGAATCGAAGGACCCGGCCATCGCCGAAGTCAGCGCAACCGGCGAAGTCACACGTCTCCGCTGGGGCGGCACCGCTATTCTCGCGCGCTACCTCGGCGAGGTAACCGCGGCGTTCGTCACGCTGCCGCGCGAGACTGCCATCGCAGACACAGATTTCCCTGAGCCGGCGAACTATATCGACGAACACATCTTCGCGAAACTGAAGAAATTGAACGTTCAACCCTCGGCACTCACTACGGATACCGAGTTTCTGCGCCGAGTTTATCAGGATACCATCGGTAGGTTACCGACACCGGCAGAAGTCCGCGCGTTCCTTGCCGAGACGCATCCGGACAAACGCGCCCGGTGCATCGACAAACTTCTCAATACTTCGGCGTGGGTAGATGTGCGCACGCTCGCGCTCGCCGATATGCTACGCATCCATCCCCGCGACTTGGGCAACGGCGCGTTCGGCGAACGCGGCGCGACGCTCTTTCACGAATGGGTGCGCGACACCGTCGCGCAGAACAAACCTTACGATGCATTCGTGCGCGAACTCATCACCGCACGCGGCAGCACTTATCAGCACGGCCCGACGAACTACTATCGCATCGAACGGCAACCCGCCGGTAGAGCCGAGACGACTGCACAGGTGTTCCTCGGCATCCGGCTCAGCTGCGCGCGATGCCATAAACATCCGTTTGACCGGTGGACAACCGACGATTACTGGAACTTCGCCGCATTCACAGGGAAAGTCGGCACCCGCGCCGGTGAACTCTACAACGAACAGGTTGTCTATTACAATCCTACCGGGCGCGTCATTAACCAATCCGTGCAGGGTAACCGCGGTGAAGTCGCGCAGCCGACATTCCTCGCCGGCACAACGCTCGCCGCAAATTATCAAGGCGATGTGCTACACCACCTCGCCGAATGGATGACTTCGGGGACGAACCCTTACTTCGCCAAAGCCACCGTCAACCGCATCTGGAGCCACTATTTCGGGCGCGGCATCGTGGCACCGGTGGATGACATGCGCGCCACAACGCCACCGAGTGTGGAGGGATTGCTGGAAGCACTCGCCGCCGATTTTGTGGAAAGCGGGTTTGATACGAAGCACGTCATCCGGCAGATACTCAATTCGCGCACATACCAACTCTCCGCTGTGCCGAACGAGACAAATGAACTGGATGACAGGTTCTTCTCGCGCTTCACACCGCGCCCGATGAACGCGCAAACCTTGCTTGATGTGCTTAACGATGTCACTGGCACACAGGAAAAGTATGGACGATACCCGATGGGCACGCGCACGGTGCAACTGCCCCTGCCTGTCAGTTCCCGCTTCTTATCGCTGTTCGGCCGTTCCCAGCGGGAGTTCCTCGGCAATCTCGCACCGAAATTAGAACCGACGCTGACACAGGCTCTCCATCTCATCAACGCACCGTATGTGCAGAAAAAGTTGCGGAGTAAGGGCGGTGCCCTCACGCGCTTGCTGAAAACGCACCGTGAGAATCGGGAACTGATTACCGAGCTGTATCTGCGCACGTTGAGTCGTTTCCCGACAGAAGAGGAACTTGCCACAGCGGAAGCATACCTTGCCGAGAGCCCAAAACGGCGTGAAGGTAGCGAAGACCTGGTGTGGGCCCTCATCTCCTCGCGTGCGTTCCTTTTCGTCCAATGAGAACGTCGGCGCGAAGGTTCTTCCCAACGCGCCTCTAGGTGTAGCTCAGAAATGCAAGCCTTGACAACGTCAAGACGGCCTGATAAATCAACGTTCACTGCACAATAGCAGTTGAACAACCGCTAGGAAATACGAAAAACTGAACAACCGCTAGGAAGAACAAAAACATGAAAACGACACAGAACTGGCTCGTGGCATCGCTACTCATGTTCGCGCTCGCGATGCACGGGCTCGCCGCCGAGAAATGGCAAGCAGACATGCAAAAGGATTTCGCAAAGGTGCTGCGTGAGAAGAAAAAGCCCGCCGAAAAACATCGCGACTTCATCGTGAAATGGGAAAAACGGGGGCATCTGGCAGCAGTGCAGACGCTGTATCGCGACGAAAAAGTGAATCGTCAAACAGACGCGGCCCTCTTTTACGGCCTCGGCTATGCGCACGCGCTGCAAGGCACCGAGACAGCGTTAGAGACAGCCGTCACCGCTTTTCAACGCGCGCTGGAAATCGAGCCGAATCTGTTTTGGGCGCGCTTTAATCTCGGCGGTGTCTATCAGCGGCAAAACGAGCACGCTTACGCACTGGCGCAATTCGAGGCGTGCATCCAACTCAATCCAAACTACTATCCTGTCTACTACCGCATCGGCGAGATTCATTTGAAAGAGGGGAATACCGCCGAGGCACGCACGGCGTTTGAAACAGCGTATCAGTTAAACCGGAAGTGGGAATACCCACGCTATGGACTCGGTTTAGTCGCCTTCGCCGAAGGCGATTTGAACGGCGCGCGGGAGGCGTTCGAGAGACTTATCCAACAGAAAAAGAAATTCGCGCCTGCCTATTTCAAATTAGGACAGGTGCTGGCGGCGGAAGGCTTGTTTGACGCGGCTCTGGAAGAGTATGCCAAAGGCGCGAAGTATGAGCCGTATTCAGCAGCGTCGGTTGCGGAACTCGCCGTAATTTTCAGAACCGGGGGGAATACCGATGGCGCGATAACCTTGTATCAACGCGCCCTAGAAATCGAACCCGACAACGCGCCTATTCAGTTTGCACTTGCAGAACTCCGTTATACAGAAGGCGACACGGCGACGGCTGTCCGCCACTATCAACAGGCACTCGCGCTGATGCCGAGTTTGGAGGCGGAACTGTTTAACGCATTGCGTCCCTATTTTGAAGGCGAGATGTCTGCCGAAGAAGCGATGGCACACCTCGACAAAGCGATGGCAGTGCTACCCGATGACGCGCGCACCGCTTTTTATGCTGGCACGTTGGCGGCAGACGCGGCGGACGTTGAAGGCGCAATCGAATACTACGAGAAGACGCTTGAAATTATCGCAACGGAACCTCGCTATCTGGAAATGGAATTGCCGGTAGGGCACTTCAACGACGTTTACCTCAAACTCGGCGAACTTCACCACCGGCAAGGAGATGCGGAAACAGCAAGCACCTATTTTCAACGCGCCATCGAACTGAATCCAGCCTTGGCGGATATGTTCATTGAACAAGGACAAGACGCTTTTGACGCGGCAGACTTCCAAAGCGCGATTGAACCGCTCAATACGCACCTCCTCCTCTACCCAGAAGATATCGCCGCCACTTATCTGCTTGGACAGAGTTACGAAGCACTCAGTGACACGAAGAACGCGCTCCGTTTTTATGAACGCACTCTCGCATTAGACGCAGCGCGGCCCGACGTGCTTTTCAAAATGGTTCATATTTACCGCGAACAGGGAACGCATCGGCAAGCCGTGGATGCATTGCAGAACATCATCGCGCTGGAACCAGATAACGCCGAAGCACATTTCCTCGCCGCGCAATCTTATCTCGCGCTCAATCAACCCGATGCAGCACTCGCCGCTTTTTTGGAAACGACACGGATAACGCCGGATAACGTCACGGCGCACTACCAAGCCGGCATCCTGTTTGAACAGAAAGGCGACATCGACAATGCCATCGCGCAGTATGAAAACACGATTGCCCTTGACAAAACTAACGCCGAACCCTTTTTCCGACTCGGTGCCATCTATCGCAAGCGCAACGATGAAGAGAACCTCCTCCGCGTCTATCCACCAGCGTTGGAATTGGAGCCGAACCATCCGGAACTCCACTATTTGCTCGCGGGTATTTTCGAGAAACGGGGGGAGAATCAAGAACGGAAAGTCGAAGAGACAGGTAACGTAGCGCGGGGGCCTGTCCCCCGCGAACCCTATGCTTGGGAACGCGCTCTCCATCACTACAAATTAGCGAATCACTACGCGCCAGATAACTTCGCGTGGCACTATCAGTACGCGCGCTTACTTGATAGATACGCCGAAACCCTCAGCGAAGTCAGCGAAGCCAATGAAGACTATCATGAACCGGCGGCTTTGGCGGTGACAGAGTATTCAACGACGATGGCACTGAATGAGTCGTATGTAGATGCTTATTTCTACCGCGGCATGTTGACATTGCGTTACCGGCAAATCGGCGAGACGCTCTACCGTTACAGCCAGATTCTGGAGGATTTCAAGCAGGTAACAGAACTGCAGCCGAGAAACCTTGAAGCACACTACACGGTGGGAGTTATCTATTTGGAACTAGACCGGCACCGATTGGCGAAAACGGCGTTTGAAAAGGTGCTGTCTCTCTCCGCAAACTACCGGGGCGCGCACCTGCAACTCGGCAAAATTGCGGAATGGGAACAGGATTGGAAAGAGGCAATCTCGCAGTATGAAAAGGAAGCGGCACTAATCCAAGGGGCAACCGATGACATCGCCATCGGGACGTATCAAAACCTCGGCGAACTCTACTACGCGCACGCGTTGGATTACAACGCCGCCAAAGAGACGCTGGAGAAGGCACTCGCGTTAGATGAGAAGCACGTGACGACGCTGCTCAATTACGGCAATACGCTCTTCAGCATGGATACGCTCGGCGCAGCGACAGAGCAGTTTGAACGCGTCATCCAACTGGAACCGGGGAACTTGACGGCGAACTACAACCTCGCTCTCATGTATGAATACCGTGAAAAAACGGAACAGGCGCGGACGCAGTGGAAACGGTTCCTCGCTCTCAATCCGCCCGAGCAGTGGAAACGAGAGGCAGAGGAGCACCTCCGTGAACTCGGCATTGAGTAGATACATGCCGAGGCCCGTAGGAGAGACCTCCCGGTCTCGATGCACCTCCTTAGTGGGGGCCTGTTCTTCGGCATTCCATGTTCGCGGGGGACAGGCCCCCGCGCTACGGTAACTTTAGGCTCGCGGGGGACAGGCCCCCGCGCTACGCGCAGATCGGCAGCTCGCGGGGGACAGGCCCCCGCGCTACGGTAACTTTAGGCTCGCGGAGGACAGGCCCCCGCGCTACGCGCAGATCGGCAGCTCGCGGGGGACAGGCCCCCGCGCTACGGTAACTTTAGGCTCGCGGGGGACAGGCCCCCGCGCTACGAGCCAAATCCATCGTAGGGCGAGGGACAGGCCCCCGCCATCGTTCCACAACAAAAAATGCACTTTCAAATTGAACACCACAACGAAGTCGCATCAACAAACGATATTGCACTAGAACGCGGAAAGGCTGGCGCGCCAGAGGGAACGCTCATCCTCGCGGAATACCAAACCGCTGGAAGAGGCAGATATGGACGGCATTGGACAGCACCGCACGGCAAGTGCATCCTCGCATCCGTTATCCTGAGGCATCGGTTGTTGCGCGATGAGATTGCACTGCCGAACCTCATCGGTGCCCTCAGCATCGCGCAGGCGATTTACGCGACGACGCACCTAGCAGCGCGCATCAAAATGCCCAACGATGTCCGAATCGGTAAAAAGAAAATCGCCGGTGTCCTCACCGAATTAGCGTCCGACCGGCAACGTCAACCCTTTTTTGTGCTCGGCTTCGGTGTGAACGTAAATATCACAAAAGAAGAGTTCCCATCCGAATTGCGCGCTACGGCGACCTCGGTGCGGATAGCCTTAAACGCCGACCCGGGTCTTTGCCGCACCACACTCCTCCAAGCGATACTCTCTCGGCTTGAGGAAACGTATCTGCTGCTGAAGTCAGGCAAAACCGATTGCATCCTGAAGCGAGTGAACCGATGGAAAGAAAAATGAAGACTCTGATAAGTGCATGCCTGCTCGGTGTTCGGTGCCGTTATGATGGTGGACATAGCCGAGACGTTGCCGCCATAAAACAGCACGAAACGGATACGCTCATAGCCGTTTGCCCGGAAGAATTGGGAGGTTTGCCGACACCGCGGCCGCCTGCCGAAATTGTCGGCGGCGATGGCGAGGATGTGCTCGCCGGGACAGCGAAAGTCATGACGGAGGCAGGGGAGGACGTGACAGATGCATACCTGCGAGGCGCGCACCAAACCTTGCGTATTGCCCAATTGCACGGCGCAACGCGAGTTATCTTGAAAGCGCGGAGTCCATCCTGTGGCTGTGGACACATTTATGATGGGACATTCTCCGGCACGCTGAAAGCCGGCGATGGGGTTACGGCAACTCTGTTGAAACAGCACGGAATTGAGGTAATTTCCCAGTAGGAGAGACCTCCTGGTCTCGATTTCTTCCGGTAGGAGAGACCTCCTGGTCTCGATGCAATACCGTATCGGGACAAGGATATCCCTCCTACCCACACAGCCGTATCGGGACAAGGATGTCCCTCCTACCCGCACAGCCGTAGGAGAGACCTCCCGGTCTCAATGGGGTAACGCCGCACTGCTGAAACGAAACGGCGCAGATAGCTGAGGGTGTTTCATAAATCTGTTTCGGTAGTTATCCCCCCTAGGGGGGGAGGGTGAATACCGAAAGGCATCGGGCCCATCTCTGTAGTTCGGGAGCGCCCGCTCCCGAACGGGTCAGGATCAGGCGATCCCGAACTACAGGTGATGAGTCTCAATTTTCACCGCAGCGCGGGGGACAGGCCCCCGCGATCATTGGATTGCGCGTGTGGCATGGCGAGGGAAACCCTCTCGCATGCGCGTGTGGCATGCGAGGGCCCAAGCCCTACGTGAAGGGGCGGCGTTTTTTTCACCGCAGCGCGGGGGCCCTCGGAGGCCACACGCGCATCCTAGCGGGTTTCCCCGCGACGTTGAGCGAATTATGAAACACCCTCAGATAACTATACTTGTCCAACCTCGGCGCGATAGGGCCCGTGGGCAGCGAAAGCAAGCACCGTCCTCAACAATTCCTGCGGATTGCCTGTATCGTAACGCTGTCCCGCAACGCGATAACCGTCCATTCCTTCGCGCCGAATCAGTTCCGCCATTGCATCGCGCAGTTGGATTTCGCCGTGCGTCACGATGGTGTTTCGGTAGTGATGCTCCAAAATGTCAAACAGGAGCGGCGTGAGTAGATCGATGCCGAAATTACAGAGGTATTGCTGCGGTGGCAGTCCTTCAACGCGCAATGTTTCCCGCGCAACGTCTACCGTCGGTTTTTCGGCGATGTGAGTCAATCGGAAAAGTTGATCGGAATTCGAGACAGGGAGGGCTCCCCTACCGTATCCATGCACAATACTCCCCGTAGGAGAGACCTCGGGTCTCGATGCAGTAAGGGCTCCCCTACTGTATCCATGCACAATGCCGTTGAGATGAAGTTCGCTTTCATCGCAAATGTCAAGGCTAGTGACAGATGTGCCTACCTGCGCGTAAATGTCAACCAGTTGTTTCGCGCAGGAAACGTCTGTCTCCGTTAGATAGAGATGGTCTCCGAGCAGAATCATGACTGGCTCGCCATCGGCGAATGCTTTGGCGCAGTAAATGGCGTGCCCGAATCCTTGCGGCTCAGCCTGAATCGCGAAGTGCAACCGTTCGCCGATTTCCGCGAGTCTATCCGCCTGCATCGCCAATGCCGCTTTCTCGCGAATGGCGGCGGGAACGGTGCCGGAAAAATAGTCGGCAATCGGTTCAACTTGGTGCGGTTGCGCGACGAGGCATACCTCTTCTATCCCTGCCGTTAACGCCTCCTCAATAATGAGTTGGATAATCGGTTTCGCGAGGCCGTCCCGCGCGATAATTGGAAAGAGGGCTTTCGGCACGGCTTTGGTGGCAGGAAAGAGACGTGTGCCGTAGCCTGCGATGGGAATAATCGCCTTTTGAATTCGGTGCATACGTCACCTCCATCAGATGAGGCATCCAATGTTACGCAGGGTGAGGACTTGTCCCTCGCTATGCCAAGCGGAATGGGCGGATATAGAAATCCGCCCTTACCAATCGTTGCGTCTTGGCGGAAGTTAGGGAGTCCTCTTACGAAACCTACCATCGGCACGCTTCGCGCCAATACAGAAGATCAGTTTCGCAACCCCTTGAGGTAGCCCCAAGTAGTTGAAAGTTTGCCAGCAGGTTCCACAGGCAAAGAATCGCTTTCGGATTCAAAGTTCTGCTTCACCTCGGCTTCGTCCAAGATCCTGTCGTAGATGCGGACGTTGTCAATCATCCCGATCAGGTATCTGCCATCGTGTTCGCTACCGATGCGGCGTTCGTCCATGTTTTCGGGCGTGCCGCCAGCGGTGCCTTCGTCCACCAACTCACCATCAACGTAGAGTTTGAGTTCATCCTCTTTCGTATCGCTGGTGTAAATGATGTGATACCAGTTATCTGTCTCGGCGTTCATGCGGATTTTGACACCGTCGTTTTTATGCACTTGGATCTGGTTGCCTTCAAACTTGAAATGGACTTTGCCGGCAGCCCACTGCCAAGTAGAGACGATGCCTTGGATGCCGCCAAACTGGGCCTCCAGGGCCCAGCACTCAATAGACACCGTCTCAAACTGACCGAGGGCGGGGATTTCAACGTAGTTTTCGGCATCTCCTTCAAACTCCATTGCATCTCCCATCGGGCCTTCGACGAACTTGAGTTTGCCCATCATCTCGGCATCGTTTTCGCCGAGGGCATCCTTGACGGTTTTGCCATCCAGATCAGCCTCATTGAGCGTATACATGGCGACGAGGCCGTCGGTGACGAAGTCTTGCGCGTCCGCAGCGGTGACGTAGCAAAGTGCAGTCAAGAGCAGACAAAGCGCACAGATTACGATATTCCTATTCATTTTGATTCTCCTTCTGATTGCCAGAAAGTTAAGTTTGAATATAGTTTAACACATTCAATTCAGGAATGTCAAGACAAAAACGTTAACCAAAAAAGTGCTTGCCGACATACGCGACAATGAAACCCACGCTCAGGACAATCGCCACAATCAGCGACGAACGACGTTGAAACTTCCAATACCGAGGGAACTTGCGCGCCATCCATTCGGTACCGGCACTGCCCGTTTCCGTGTAGTTGAGATAAATAAGCATCAACCACAACATAAGCATCATCAAAAAGGATTCTAGGATGTCCTGGCCCTTCACGTAGTAACGGACAAACCCGAAGAGAAAAATCGATAGCGCAAAACCCCAGAAGACGAGTTTATCCGCCGTTCCTCGTATCGGCATCCGTTCTTTATCTGCAGGCATCTGTTTACTCCTTTGACGAGAATTGTCAAACAGTATACTCGCTGTGCTGAAAAAAATCAAGGCGGGGTTAATCGAGGGTGTTTCAGATATCAATGCCTTCCTGATAGGAGAGCCCTCCCAGTCTCAATGTCTTCCCAGTAGGAGAGACCTCCTGGTCTCGATTTCCTCCCGGTAGGAGAGCCCTCCTGGTCTCGATGCTGCCAGACTTTCAACCACTCGCAAACTAAAGCGGTGGGCTTATTCTCTCGGGCAGGCGTGCCTGATTTTGACTCGTTCGGGTGCAGGCGCACCCGAACTACAGAGTTAGCGTGCGCGCCGCCTGTAGTTCAGGAGCACCTGCTCCTGAACTGTTTGTGCTCAGGTGCTTGCAAACGACAGCGGCAGCCTCTCCTATGGGTGTGCATCGAGACCGGGAGGTCTCTCCTACCGGGACATCGCTCACCCGCAGCGGCACCGAGCCCTTTCCATCTCATCCGTGGCCAGCAAGTCACCTAGATTGAGAAGAACGAGACATGCAAACTTATTGCCGGTGATGGACTCTATCACCGACCCGCTGTTCCGAAAAAAATCAAGCACGTGTCAGCGGTAGTATTTCTGTATCCACCGTCGCCGTTCTTCCCTTGAAGGACGCTTTATTGGAACTATCAAGGTTCCGTTCGTCTGTCTTGTCGCCGTTAACAAGTGTCACTCGCGCGGGGTCTCGCTAGTGTGAATGCGAGGACTCATCATGCGAGTGTGATGGGTGAGCAACAGGGGCCTCCGGCCCATAAAGTGCGTCGGGGCCATACTTTCGGACGAGTGACCGGGCGTACTCCAGAAACTCGTCGTTCCTTTGATGTGGAACAAGCTGCGCCTGAAGTTCCGCGTGCTTTAATCGGTCTGCGGCCGTGTAAACGGGTGCAGTCGCGATTCTCAGTTCTAAATCCAGAAACTCTTCAACTTCTGGAATATCGCCGTTCATCGCGACGAGTGCCGGTCTCATCATCTCCACGCGTTTGTAGGGATCGTTGAAATCCTCCGGGCTATACTTGCGCCTCGGTTTTTCTGCCTCTGTTGCTACCTCGTCTGAAGGTGTCGTTTCTGCGTTTGACACCGTTTCGGTTGTCCTCTCAGTCACTGAGAACTCACCCTCATCGGTTTCTACCGTGGAGAGAGGTTCATGAACGTGCGTTTGTTCATGAGTCTCTTCGTGGTGAGGAACCGGTTCTTCGCGGTCAGGTCCAGAGTTGCTTTGCTCATGCTCAGCAGGGACGTGCACCGCGGGCGTGGGTGGTTTTGGTAGTGCTTCGTCAAACTGTTTTTTCTCCCATTCGGCATAAAAGAAAATGCCTGTGCAGAAAGCAATAAGGAGCACTATGCTGGTAACTAGGTATTTTGACATAGTAATTTCCTTTAGACGCGCGCAGGACGCTGAACTCATTGTCCCGCACTGTCTTTCATAAATCGCTCAACGTTGCGGTGACAGGCCCCGCGCTACGGTGGAAAAAACGCCTCACCTTCACGTAGGGCGAGGGCCTGTCCCTCGCCATGCGTTTTGCTGTCAGACCGCATCACTCCTGTAGGTCAAGATCGCCTGATCTTGACCCGTTCGGGAGCGGGCGCTCCCGAACTACAGCGGTGGGCCCGATGCCTGCCGGTAGTCGCCCGCCCTCCAAGGCGAGATAACTACCGAAACGGAGTTATAAAACACCCTCACTTAAACATCGAGGATCTAGTGAATATACTCAACTCGATACACAGTCTCCTCCGCGAAGTAGAACACCTCGTGGTCCGGAGAAAACTAAAGCATCTCGGAGGTTTTACGAAGGATAACATTATCCTCATAAACCGTCTGGATTAACTCCTCAATCTCCGGTTCTTGAACGGCGATGTCAACAATCCTGAATTTTTGGAGGATTGTGCCGATGAGCTCCGCCGTGCGAATTTCCTCTGGGGAGAAGCGATACTGCACACGGGTGCCTTCCCGATGCGTAATCTGCACGTGAGGGACGCGAACGTCCGGATAGTCCTCGGCGTAATCAACCCTGAGCAGCCGCTCTTTTGAAAGCATCCCCCGAAGTGTGGCGAGTTTACCATCGAAGAGGAGGCGCGCGTCATCAATGAGAATCACGCGGTTGCAGAGTTTCTCTACATCACCCAGGTCATGCGTTGTCAACACCACCGTCACCTGCCGTTCAGCGTTAATCTGTTGGATAAACTGGCGGATACGCGCTTTGGCGACGACATCCAATCCAATCGTCGGTTCATCAAGAAACAAGACATCGGGGTTGTGGAGGAGGGCGGCACCGATGTCGGCGCGCATCCGTTGTCCAAGGCTGAGTTGACGTACGGGTGTCTGAAAAAACGCGCCGAGTTCAAGCAGCCCATCAAACATCGCTACATTGCGCTGATACTGCGCCTGCGGAATGCGATAGATACGCCGGAGTAATTCAAACGATTCTTGCACGGGCAAATCAAACCACAGATGCGAACGCTGTCCAAAGACAACGCCGATGCGCGCCGCATTCTCCTTTCGCTGACGATGCGGGATATAACCGTTCACGGTAACGCTGCCTGACGAGGGGACGAGGATGCCGGTCAGCATCTTGATGGTTGTCGATTTTCCTGCGCCATTCGGTCCCAGATAACCGACGATTTCGCCGCGCATCACGGTGAAGGAGACGTTGTCTACGGCTTGGACTATGCGGTGTTTGCGCGAAAAGAGGTTGGCAAACGTGCCCCAAAACCCTTTGCGGTGATGGTAGACTTTGAACGTTTTGCTCAGATTTCGGACTTCAATCATCGGTTTTTCTCCAGCTAATGCCCCGTGCTCTGATACTGCAACACGCCCCATCTCCAAAATAGCATCGCGACACCGAGGAAGACGCATCCGACAAACGGTGCGATAAGCACACCTACCGACGCGGACTTATCAAGCAGGAACAGCACTGGAAAATAGTTGACACACGCAAGCGGGATGACGAACGTGAAAAAATGCCGAAACCATTGCCGGTAAATCGAAAACGGATAACTTCCCATAAACAGCCCGCCGTGCGTGAAAATGTTTATCAGTTCGATGGAGTGGACTGTCCAGAAACAGGTTGTCGCGCCAATGACGGCGAGCGCGATAAAAAAGCAGGTGCCGCCAACCAGCGCGACGAGCAGATACGCAACTTTAGCGAACGTCCACGAAACAGCCAATTGCGAACTCGCAATCAGTAGGACAACGAGTGCCTGAAAGAGTCTTCCCAACCGACGCAGTAGAAATTGGTGCGCGAACACCTGATAGAAGGTATCCAGCGGCCGGATGAGCATCGTATCAAATTCGCCGCGCACAACATTATCCTGAAAGAGATCGAAGCCGCGCGCGAACATCTCGGCAAAAGCGAAGCAGATACCAATCATGCCGTAAAGCAAGCCGACTTCCCACAGCGTCCACCCGGCGAGCTGTTTGAATCTGCCGAACAGAATGGCAATCATGAAAAAGTCAATGACAGCGATGCAGGATTGCGCGAACAGTTCAAAGAGGAATGAGAGGCGGTATTCCATCTGCGCGCGAATTCGCAATTTCACAAAATGCAAGTAGAGTGACAGGTGGTGCATTTTTCCGATGAAGGTGGCATTAGCCGCCTTGGATGACGAGTCGGGAAAACCCACGGGTGATGAGGATACGCCCAATCCCGATAAAAACGAGCGTCCACACTACCTGTTTGCCGATGGCGAGCCAGATATCTACGCCGGTGAGGGTGCCTAAATAAATGCTGAACGGAATATCAACGAGCCCCTCAAACGGCAGCCACCTCGCGATGCGCGCTGCCCACTCAGGCCACAGCGCGATGGGGACGAGCAGTCCGGAAAAGAAGGTGATGACGGTGTGCGCGATGTAGTTAACGCCGGTTGCATCCAGCGTCCAGAATGCAACACTCCGGACACTCACCGTTATCGCGATGCTGAGGCAAATGGCGAGGAGCATGGAGACAGCGAACGCGATGCCGGTGTCAAGCTGTTGCGGCAGCATTGCATCAAAGATAAGTTTGCCCAGCCAAAAGGTAGGAAGACTCCGCATGAGGAGGTAGTAAAACGCCTTGCCTAACGCATCCGCGAACCAATAAGCCTGAAAGTCAACAGGTTTGACAAGTTGGAGCGCGACGCTGCCATCTTTCACCGTTTCGGCAATTTCGGAGCGGCCGCCCCACAACGGCATCAGCAGGAGGAACGCTTGGCACAGCACCACGTAGGTGCGGATTTCCATCAGGCTGAGGGGTTGCGGTTCGCGCGAGGCGGCATAGAAACCGGTATAGACGAAAATTTGCACCACGAGGAAGAAGAAATTTGTCGTTAACCCGGCGAGGTTCGCAACCCGATACTGCATCCGCATCTGAAACGATGTCCGCGCAAACGCCAGATAGACACTGGGGAACTGGGAGAACACCATCACGTCTGGATTTGCACGGAGCTCCCTTTCGCAGCCGATGCGTAAATTCCATCAAGCATCTGCATCAGGATAACACCTTGCGCCGCAGAGGAGATAGGCACTTTTCCCGCCACGAGGCATTCAACGAAGTGTTTCACCTCTTCGTCAAAACTATTGATTGCGGGAGCATCCAAGGGTTTATCCACCTCTTTTCCAATTTCTTCGGTGTAAAGCGTGAACGGACTGAGGCTCGCGCCCGCTTTCGTGCCTGCCACTTTGATGTAATTGTCGCCCGGTAGGTTCAATGCCCATGTCGTTTCCAGCACGATAGTCGCGCCGTTTTGAAAATGGATTTGCGCGAAGGTGGCATCGTCTACATCGTATTTGACGTTATCGGGGACAAGCCGCCCGAAGTGTGAATACGCCGCGCCCATAATCTCAATCGGTTTCGGCGAGCCCATCAACCACCAGACGCAATCCAGCGCGTGAACACCGATATCGATGAGCGCGCCACCGCCCGCGCGTGCCTTATCAACAAACCACCCTTCTTTGCCGATAGGAATCCCACGCCGACGAACGTAGCCAGCCTTTCCGAAATAGACATCGCCGAGTTCACCGGCATCGATGAGCTGCTTGAGCCGCTGCGTCTTTCCATCAAACCGCTGGACAAGCGCGTACATTAAGGTTTTGCCGTTTTGCGCTGCGGCATCCGCCATCGCTTGTGCTTCCGCCGCGCTGCACGCCGGTGGTTTCTCACACAGCACATGTTTGCCGGCGTTTAAGGCATCTATCGTCATCGGCGCATGGAGAAAATTCGGCAGACAGACGCTGACAGCATCAATATGCCGATTTTCTAGCATCTCCAAGTGGTTGGTGTAGACGTTGGGGATTTTGTATTCCGCCGCTATTTGTCGCGCGTGCGCCTCGTCCAAATCACAGACAGCGACAACTTCGGCGCGCGCATCGGCGATGTAGCCTTTGAGATGTTGCATCCCGGGCCACCCCAGCCCGATAACCGCGGCACGCACGGTAGAAGTTTGGTTTGGCATAAGTTTTAACTCCTTCTCTCCTAATTGTGGCGGAGTGCCTCCGTAGGCATCAGGTTCGCGGCTTTATTTGCCGGATACAGCCCAAAGAATATCCCAATGCACGCTGAAACGCTAAACGCAATGAACATCGCTTGCAAGGAGACGACAACGGGCCAGGTTATCCCTTTCATGAAAAACGTTGTAAGGATGTTGACGGTAGCGAAGACAATGCCGACACCGACAAAAACACCGATAATGCCCCCGCAAAGGCTGAGCACAATCGCCTCAATCAGAAACTGGATGAGAATGTCGCGCCGTTTTGCCCCAATCGCCTTCCGCAAGCCAATTTCCCGGGTCCGCTCTGTCACCGAGACAAGCATGATGTTCATAATGCCGATGCCGCCCACAAACAGCGCAAGCGCGGCGACACCACCGAGCAACACCTGAATCGTGCGACTCGTGCTACCGAGCTGCTTGATGGCTTCCTTCAGCGTGAAAAATTCAAAGTATTTTTCGGAGATGTGACGCTGACGCAAAGCAACTTTGAGCTCCATTAACGCCTGCTCGACCTTGGCAAAACTCGCCGCTTGGACACGGATAGAACCGACACCAGACCAGCCCGGGTTCAGAAACCTTGTCCGCATCGTGGAAAAAGGAATGATGACGCGGCTATCCCAGCCACCCTGCCACATCGCACTCCCCTTCTCCTCCATCACACCGATAACGGTAAACCGTTCGTCACCGACTTTCAATTCCTGTCCAATCGGATCGGCACCATGAAACAGGTCCTTGCGCACTTTGGAACCGATAACACACACGGTATCGCTTCGCTCAATGTCATCCTCGGTCAGAAACCGGCCGAGTGCCACATACCAATTCTCCACATCTTGGTAAGACGGTGTGACCCCATCAACTTGGAGAGACTGAGCCGTCTGTTTATGCCTGACAGACAAGTCCAGCCCCGAAGATACTAAAACGTTGGCGACATTCGGACAATTTTCAAGGATAAAGTCACCGTCCTCGTATTCCAATTCTTCGGGAGTAGTATTCGGCACATACACGCCGTCTTCTCTTTTAATGTGGCTGGGCCGAAAACAGTAAATCATGCGGGCGGCACCCATTTTCTCCATTTCGGCCAACACAATGTGTTCGGCACCACCGCCGAGAGACACTACGGCTACAACGGTCGCGATGCCGATGACTATCCCTAACGTTGTGAGCACGGAACGCAGTTTGTTGCGCCGCAATGCAGCCAAGCCAACGCTAACGCCTTGTGTAATCTGCATGGTTTTCTCTGCCTCATTATCAGAATTATTGAGGGACATGGCGAGGGACAGGCCATCGCCCTACAAAACGGAAAACGGCGGACAATTCCCCGCGAGCGTGCCACGGCGAGGGACAGGCCCTCGCTATCGCTCGCGCGCCAGGCCTGTAGGTCAAGATCGCCTGATCTTGACCTGTTCGGGATCAGGCAATCCCGAACTACAGTGGTGGGCCCGATGCGCCTCCCCTCAAGGGATAAATTTATGAAACACCGGCGGTATTACTCGGGTTGCATGGATTCGCCGTGCAACAAAAATGCGCGGATATCGTAACGCCCGGGGCGTTCAATGGGTAAATCACCGTTCTCGATCATCAAATCAAGCGGATTGGCGTGCGTCCGCAGCGGCAATTGCACCACTTCATGCATGCGCGTGGACTCGTAGATGGCCATGATAATTTCAACGGCGGCGCGGCCATGCTTTGCCTCCCCGCGATGCTCAGGGCCGCCTTCAATCCAACTGACTAATTCGGCCGCCTGCGCGACGTGCTGATTCGTGCCATCGGAGGGACGTTCCTCCCAATCCGTGGCTTTATTATTCAGGAGCCGAACGCGTGCCTCGGTTACGTCGGCGATGCCATCGGTGCCATAGACAATGCCGCCCTGATAATTCGGTCTTCCGATTTCCTGCAGGAGCATGCCGATGCATCCACCTTCAAAACCGACAATTCCCGCACTCCTGTCTTCGATTTGGATATCGCGCTCATACCGTTCGGTTTTGCGCTCTACGTTCCCCATAACCCACTGCGGTGCCGGATCTCCGAGCACATACCGCATCATATCAAAAAGGTGTGAGCAGTCGTTCAAAAGTCCCTGTCCACCCTGGCAGACAATTTGGCGCGGTTCGCCGATTGCACCCGCGGCGATGAGATTGCGCGCGTCTGTCCACGCCGAATTAAATCGACGCTGATGCCCAATGACGACTTTGACGTTGCTCCGCCGCGCGGCGATTAACATCTCATCGCATTCGCCGAGGCTGACACCCATCGGTTTCTCACAAAGGACTGCCTTCGGGCTGCGCGCGCAGGCAGCGATTGTCATCGGAGCGTGAAGTTTATGCCACGTCGCAACGCTCACAATATCAAGGGTTTCGCTATCCAGCAGGGCGCGAGCGTCTTGATAGCAGTGCTCGCTCGGCACACCGTAATTTTGTGAAAACTTGTCAAGTGCAGCTTGAACCGGGTCTGCCAGGGCGACAATCTCGGTTTGTGCAACGCCTTGGTACCCACGCGCGTGGGCATTGGCGATGCCGCCACATCCGATAATTCCAACGCGATATTTCGCTGCCATGTTTGCTCCTATGGACGGTTTTTTGCCTTTCGTATTACTGAGCCGGTGCAACAGTCGCTTCCCCGAAATGTGCCGAGACTGCGACAAGATCCAACACATTCACCGTGCCATCGCCGTTTACGTCGCCAGTGAGCCCCTCACCGATCTGGCCAAATTGGCTTGCGACGAGGACGAGATCTTGGATATTAACAGTGCCATCCTCATTGACATCCCAAGCGGGGAACTCTGGCGGCGGCATCTCTATCGTTGTTGTCGTTGTGACTTCCGCTGTCTTCGTAGCATCAGTGCCCGAAGTTACTGTCACGGTGACTTCATAATCGCCCGGGGCTGTCAGCGCATCGCCAGTGACTGTTAAGATGACATCAGCGGACACATCGGCATCAAGTTCAACAGATTTCTCGCTGAGCGCGCCGATGACACTACCCTCAACCCCGACTTCAGGCGAAACTTTAAGCGTTAACGTATCCATCATATTGCCG
The DNA here is from genome assembly GCA_965242965.1 of Candidatus Poribacteria bacterium. Taxonomy (GTDB): domain Bacteria; phylum Poribacteria; class WGA-4E; order WGA-4E; family WGA-3G; genus AGPOR5. The sequence goes on from OZ251518.1 coordinate 3,417,622, forward strand.
GTATTTTTGACGGTGAGGGTATACGTTACGCCTGCGACTGCATCCATTGTTGACTGCGCCATGCTGTCGGCTTCTAATGAAACGCCTGCAACGGTGGGGATAGGCGGCGTTGATTTAACCGAGGTGGTATAGATATAATCGCCTGTTGCTCCACCATCGTCATTAGCAGCGTTTCCTGCGGCGTAGAAGGTGATGGGACCGATGTCGACATCCGGTGCAGTCCATTGAACAGTCCACTGGTTCTCATCGGCTGTTCCCTTTGCGGTTCCAGGGGCATTGTGTTTAACGTATTGCTTACCGTTTGTTTCTGTTAGCAGCGTATTTGCTTCATCGGCGAGTTCAAACGTGCCGGCTTTGGCATCATTTGCATCCAGCGCAGTGATTTCAAATCCCCACCGGCTTTGTCCTGCACGCGCCAGATCTACGATAATCGTATACACCTCATTGGGCATATAGGTTTCTGGAATTGTCAACATCAGCGAACCGCCAGGAAGGTTCAATTCGTTACTGGCGTGACACCCCGCCATAGCACAAGTGGCTTCATTGGGAGCCCCCGTTCTTTCGTCTGGGGGGCCGAAAGAGTAAGCGAACGCGCTGCCGGTTGCCCCCATAAGAAGGAGGACAAGCATTGCGCAAAGAGGAACGATATGTTTTAACTTCATCAAGTGTCTCCAATCAACATTGCAGTTTTAAAAGCCCGCAATGGAAATATGTGTTGTATTCGCACAAGAAACGTATACAAACGCCTCGCGAACAACAAAAAGTCTTAAAAAAACGCCCCGGCCGGTTGCGGAACCGTTGCAGCGGGGCGTTTTTAAGCATCGGTGGGACAGTTAAAACGGCAATCCTGTCCCACCGAGAGAATCTATTTCAGGATGACCATCTTGCGCGTAGCGGTGAAATCCTGTGTCTGGAGGGTATAGAAATAGATACCGCTCGCGACACGCTCACCGACTTCGTTTCTGCCATCCCAGTAGGCTGCGCTAGAGGCAGTCATGTAAGAGCCAGTCGGCTGCCAACCCAGGTTGAGCGTCCGGACTAAACGGCCGGATGAATCGTAAATGTGGATTGTGACTTCAGTTGCTTTGTTCAACTGATAGGGAATCCACGTTTCCGGGTTGAACGGATTCGGGAAGTTCTGTGCGAGGATGGTGTCCTTCGGTTGCACATCGCCGACACGCAGTTGCAGCGTGAGGAAGGCATTCCGGATATCCGCGGTTGTCACCGTGCGCTGGAAGGGCCCGGAGACGATTGCGCCGCGCTCGTCATGGAGCGTGATTTCGACTTTGTCACCGGCTTCCACGACGCTCTTCCGATTCATGTCTGCCCAGACAGCGGAACTCCGCTTCGCATCACTATTGACGCGCTGGCTTGCGACAGTCCCAGTGCGCAGGTTCTCTGCGACGACGGTATAGGATGCGCCCGGCTCCATTCCCTGCAAGTCGCTTGTGACGATGAACGCCCACGCGCTCTTATAGGTGGAGAGTGCGGGTGCTGCGGGAGCAGCCTCTTCCGCAGGTGCGGGTGCTTCAGCAGCCTCTTCCTCACCGTTCTCTTCGGCGGCGGGTGCTTCAACTTCGGCTTCCTCGGCCGGTGCATCAGCAGCGGCTTCCTCAGCCGGTTCTTCCGCTGCCGGTTCCTCGGCAACGACAGGCTCTTCAGCCGGTGCATCAGCAGCTGGCTCTTCCACAGGTGTCTCAGCCGGTGTCTCGGCAACGACAGGCTCTTCAGCCGGTTCTTCCGCTGCCGGTTCCTCAGCAACAACAGGCTCTTCAGCCGGTTCTTCCGCTGCCGGTTCCTCAGCAACGACAGGCTCTTCAGCAGCCGGTTCCTCGGCAACTGCCGGTTCCTCGGCGGCGGGTTCCTCTTCAGCCGGTTCTTCCGCTGCCGGTTCCTCAGCAACGACAGGTTCTTCAGCAGCCGGTTCTTCAGCAGGTGCCTCGGTCGGCTCTTCGGCGGGTTCCTCAGCCGGTTCTTCCGTTGTCGGGTTTGACCAGGCTTTACCCGTGAACGTTACAACACCACCAGCCGGCGTATTGACGATATACCCGCGTCCGCCATCAATGGCAAACCCAGCATCGCCTTCAGCGACGGTGTAGCCGACAAAGTTCTGCGTAGTAGCATCCAGTTTGATGACAATCGTTGAACCCAGCATATCCGCGAGGGATTTCGCGGTGTAAGGTTCTGCTGGCATCAACGGGATAGAAATCATATTCAATCCCGGTTCCAGTGCAACATCAAAACCGGATTCTTCCGGCATCATGGGCTCTGTGACGACTGGCTCTGTCGGTTCCGCCGGTACCACTGGTTCCGTCGGTTCCACCGGCATTGGAGCCGAAACAGGCGTAATCGTCAGCATGGCTACCGGTCCTGTCCATGCAAATGCTTCGCCGACCTCCGCGCCGCCTTGGATGCCCGCGTGTTCAGCGATAACGCCACCTTCAGTTGGGACACGCGCGTTGCTACCCTCGGGGTCTGCCGCGGCATCTAAACCGAGCGGGCCGGGGATGTCTGATGCCATCTCCGTATTCTCTTCACTGCCAGCATCGTAAGCATTGAGCTCCAGGCTCATTGTTACGGGCGCGCCCTCTTCATCAAAGAGCGCAAAATCGGTAAGCGCGATGAATCCATCATTCGTGGATACCAACATCGCTCCAACAGAGAGCGAGGAGTTGGCTGTGTCAGCCGTTACCGTAGCGGTGGCACTCCCGCCGGGCGGAACAACGCCATCTGCAACGACAACGGATGCTTCCACGGCTGTTGCCAGCGTAACGAGCCCTGACGTATCACCACCCTCAGCGAGAGCAACGATTGCCTCGCTAGCAGGTTCACCCATCGGGGCGAGATTAATGCCAGCGGCGTGCGCAACAAATATAGGAGGTGAAAGAACTTGTCCCCCTGCTCCAGCTTCACCGGTGGTGAGATTCGTCAGGGTAACTTCAAACATTTGGCTGGTGGGCATCTCATCAGCGGCTGCGTCGTCATCGGCGGCTGCGTCGTCATCGGCAGCTGCGTCATCATCAGCGGCTGCGTCATCATCAGCGGCTGCGTCGTCATCAGCGGCTGCGTCGTCATCAGCGGCTGCGTCATCATCAGCGGCTGCGTCATCATCAGCGGCTGCGTCGTCATCGGCAGCTGCGTCATCATCAGCGGCTGCGTCGTCATCAGCGGCTGCGTCATCATCGGCGGCTGCGTCATCATCAGCGGCTGCGTCATCATCGGCGGCTGCGTCATCATCAGCGGCTGCGTCATCATCAGCGGCTGCGTCATCATCAGCGGCTGCGTCGTCATCGGCGGCTGCGTCGTCATCAGCAGCACCATCGCCCTCGGCAGGTGCTTCATCCGCGGCGGCTGCAACGGTAACCGCGCCGTCCATCGTTGTGGAATCTAACGCGGCGGCGGCAGCATCGGAAATGAGGACACCGCTCAACGTAATGGCAGACGCTTTTGCCTCAACAACCATGAACGTCACCGTAGCGAGGGTGCCATCGCCATCAGAGGTTGCGCCTATAGCAACTGCAGCAAGTGGGATACTGCTGTCAGTCGGATCGCTCTGAACTGGTACTGCGCCCGCGGGCAGGTAATCCCCATTTGCACTAGAAACATAACTGAGCGCAGTGGGATCGAAATTGACAGTCACCTGATAACCGGCGACACCAACACCACCCGCGATGTTAATACTCACCGTCAGTTCTTCCCCGACGGCCGGGGAGGCTACTTCAGCAGGCTCTACAGAGACGACGGCTTGGCCGTAACTCATCGCTGTGAAACCCAAGCACATCACAACAGCTAATAAGGAAAATAGGATTTTCCTATTGAAAAGCTGAATTTTCATTAGATACTCCTTCTAATTTTAACATTTTGGCGTTCGCGCGCCCTCGCGGACAGCGCGAGCGAATTTCACGTTTGAGAAACGCACTCCACGGAAAGACAGGAGCAGTTCATTATTCACTATCGGCGTGTTGCCGTTACGCGCACGACAGCGGATGTCTCAAACGTCGATTTCTTATCAGATACAAGTTTACCTTAATGCCAGAAAATTGTCAAGACAAAACGCATTTGCGCCAGATAATTTCCCAGACGTTTGCAATAGGCACACTTTTTCTGATGCTAACCTTAATTATACCATAAATTTAAAGATAATGCAACAAAAAATCACATTAACTCGTCGCGCGGGGTGCAAGCGTGTTCCAAACATCGCCTAATTCGGAAACGGCACGGTAAACCGGGTAAAGTGCCTCCCACATCGCTTTGCGGGCGGATTCGGCAGCAGCGGTATCACCTGATGCGAGTGCCTCCGTGAGTTGCACGCCCATTTCTTGCTGAACCGCCGCGCACGTTTCAGTCAACTCTGCCAACAATTGCGCCGCATGTATCTGGCGCGTGACGAGTTCGGGCACCGATATCTGCATATCCGGCACCACATCGTAGGCGCGCGCCGACGCGAAATTGTGCGGCAGCCGTTCACCCGACTCCGCACGCGGCGTGTGCGTCGGATGGATATGCGGCGTAACAGACAGATACATCGTTATCGGCTCATCGCCGAGCACACGCACCGAGTGCGGCTGGTCTGCCAAAGCGATGCACATCTGCCCTGGCCCGAGCTCCTCGCTCTCGCCGTCAATTGTAAATTCAACGCGTCCCTCCAAAATGAGGAAAATCTCGTGCCCGAGGTCATGGCTATGCAGCTGCGCGCTTTGTCCCGGCTCCATTTTCAAGAACCGCGAGCGAATCTGTGGTGTCACCAGCACATTGCGGATATCCGTGCGGTAATCGTAAACTGGAAATCCCATTGACAGCCTCCGTTTGAACGAATTATACCGTTTTTGCAGAAAAATGGCAAGAATATTCGTCTTCAGTAGGAATAAACTCCCGGTCTTGACTCCCCAGTAGGAAAGACCTCCTGGTCTCGATGCCCCCTAGTAGGAGAGACCTCCCGGTCTCGATGCAATACCGTAGGAGAGACCTCCCGGTCTCAATGCAGTTCCTATCCTTTGAGAGCACACGAAAATTAAGAATTTAAACGCCAGCAGCGTCTCGTTGCAAGAAAAAAGACGCTTTAGGAACGCTAGGCCCCACATGCCTATAATGTGGTTCCGGTATTTACGTTCTATAGACATTAAAGTCCTAATGGACCTTTCCTTCCTATGAAACGCTGGCAGACTTGTCAAACACCCTGCACTTATGCGGGCGCGCCCCATCGCAAACACGTGCGGCGCGAAACTAGGCAGTCGGCGGCGAAGTCCCGTTATGTTTCTCCGCGGGATTCGGCTCGGTGAACGGTTCGCCCGCCGCTTCCGCCGCTTGCCGGCGTTCCAGCCAGTCCAGCCAGGCATCGCGCTCCAATTCCTTGCCTCGTTCCTCGCCGAGTTTGATACCACGTTCCTTGCCCCGTTCCTCGCCGAGTTTGATACCACGTTCCTCGCCGAGTTTGATACCACGTTCCTCACCGCGCGCCTCATGCGCCGCAATCCGAGAACGCTGACGCTCCTCGATTTGCGCTTTCACGATTTCATATAGAATCATCAGAAACTCCCATATTACCAGAATAACGATAGGCGCAACACCCAGAATCGGTAAAGACTGCGACGTATCGTGAAGAATAGCACGAACGGTTTTGAAACCTCGCCAACCATCCGTCCCGATATAATCTGCAGCAGAGAAACCTGCGTAGACGAGCAGACTGATAACGAAGAGAAACAACGCATAGCCTACCCAACGACGCTTCACACCCAAAAACGGAACCCTGTCGTCTGCCCTATCGTTCAGTTGTTGATTTTTCATGCCGGTTGTAGTTCCTTTCGGTTCACCGTCCGGGCCGAAGGACCACCCGGCGATGTCATCATAGTATCACATATCTCGCGAGGAATGTCAAGTCCTTTTAGCTGACGACCGGACGATGCCGCTCGCCAAAACGGCGCGCGGGCACCTGTCCCCCGCGAGGACAGTCTAATACGCACCTCCGAAACGTAGCGCGGGGGCCTGTCCCCCGCGAGGGAGACTCGGCGAAGGACATCCCCCGTCCTACCAAAAAGGGGCCGTTCTTAACTGCTGGAAACAGGGTTGGAATTTCCCCTATAGATGCATATAGTATACCACACTCATCCAAAAAATCGCAAAAAAATTTGACATTTGCGCTGAAATAGGGTATAATATAATAAACCGCTGACGCTTCAAAGCGAAAAAATGATGCAAACGCTATTTTTCACCCCTCATCATCATCCGTTCCATGCCTGAGCAGAGCGGATTCGGATGATGCATAACACTGCGATGCCCCCGGTAAACTCACCGCTCTCCTCTGTGCAGCGCGATATTTGCGCGCCAGAGCAAAGTGCACTGTTTGCCGGGAATTTTTTTTAAGGTAGATTTTTTTTAAGGTAGAGAGACGCAGAACACCTTAAACCGCGCTTACTGGAAGCATCAGTCCAAAGTCCAATTAAGTAAGGAGGCCATACGAAAAAAAATGGCAAAGTTTACCAAACCCGCCGGCACGAACGATTTTTTACCAGACCAGATGGTTCAACGAAATTTCGTTGAAAACGTCGTTCGTGAAACGTTTGAAGCATACGGATACGCACAGGTGCAGACTCCGTTGTTTGAATCGTTCGCGCTGCTATCGGCGCAATCCGGCGAGGAAATCCGTCAAAAAATGTTTACGTTCGTCGGTTCGGACAGAGTGGATTACGCGCTGCGTCCGGAACTGACAGCCCCCGTGTGCCGGCTCATCGCGAACGGCGAACTCCAAAACCTGCCGTATCCGTATAAACTCTACTACGTTGGGCAGTGCGTCCGGCTAGAGACGGCATCGGCAAATCGCGAATTCCGGCAGGCAGGCGTTGAGCTCATCGGGGCGGCATCAGCTCTCGCGGATGCCGAAATCATCACGCTCCCTGTCCGCATCTTGGAAAAACTGAACATTCACAACACGAAACTGAAAATCGGCGCGCCCGGTATCTACCGGCAGATTTTAAAACAGGTTCGCCTCCATCCGCGGGACCTCGGGGAAATCATCCTCGATTTGGACGTTATTTCACAAAGTCAGATGGAAGCATCGCCTAGCAACGTGGAAGAAACCTACACGGCGCGGTGGCACCGCCACCTTCAGGTGCCGGAGGACATCGCGCATCGGTGCATCGCCGTCTCACAGATTCGCGGCGATAAGGACGCGGTGATGGCGGCATGGGACACGCATCTCAAAGACATCGCTTGTGAAGCGAAGCAGGGACTCATCTCCCTCTGCGATGCACTGCACAATCACGACATCACCGATTTTGAGATAGACCTCGGGCTCACGCGCGGGTTCGATTTCTACACCGGCAATGTCTTCCAAATTGAACTCGAGGAGCCGCAACTGCCCCTCTGTGGCGGCGGCAGATATGACACGCTCATTGAATCGTTCGGCGGGCCATCGCTTCCCGGCGCGGGGTTTGCGTTCCAATTTGATTCGCTGGTGACAGCGTTTGCGCAAACAGAAAACGCCACAATTTCTGCGAAGCGCGATTACTTTATCGCGACAACATCGCCTGAACTCACGGGGGAAGCGCAACGTCTCGCCGAGAAATTGCGGCGCACAGGTAAAATTGTAGAGGTAGACCTGATGGCGCGCGACGCTCAGGCCCAGCACGATTATGCCGTGCAAGCGAACTACACCTACATGCTGAACTTAACTCCCGCACAACCGCTCCGACAGATTGAGTTGAAAACCGGTAAGGCAGATGTTGTCGCCGTTGAGGAGTTGTAGTCCCTTTATAGGTAATTTCAGTAGGAGGGACATCCCTGTCCCGATACAACGAATTTTGGTAGGAGGGACATCCCTGTCCCGATACACAACGCATCAAAACCGGGAGGACTCTCCTACTGACAGCGTTCGGGAACGAAATGTTTCTGATGAAAAAGGAAAACCGATTATGCAATCGCAATTGAAAGCGCGCGGGGGACAGGCCCCCGCGCTAAAGAAACTGAACCTACTTTTGCCCAAAGGCAGCCTGCAGGGTGAAACGCTTGAAATGTTGCAACGCGCCGGCTACGAAGTCAACGGCTATAGCGAGACAGACAGACTGTATCGGGCGACGTTCCGCAACGACAGCGAGCTGCAAATCAAGATATCGCGCCCACAGGAGATTCCTGTCTACGTCGGAATGGACGATTTCTATGACATCGGCATCACCGGACAAGATTGGACGGAGGAGGCAGACGCGGCGGTTGAAGAAATCTTGCCGCTGGAATACGGACGCATCGACATCGTGCTGGCGGTGCGCCAAGAACGCGATGACATCAACACGTTTGAAGACTTGATGCATCTCGCCGATGCCAGCGTGCCCGGTGCCAGCGCGGTTTCAAACCGCATCCGCATCTCCACCGAATATCTCAACATCGCCGAGAAATACATCCTTGAGAAGACAGAGAACCAGATCGCCCCGGCTATCCTGACCCCGTGGAAGCGGCTCAATACGCGAGGCAGCTATCAGTCACCTATCACGCTGATGCTTTCCTTCGGCGCGACAGAAGGGAAGCCACCGGAAGAGGCGGATGCTATTATTGATAATTCCACCTCGTCCCGGCGGACGCTCATGGCGAATGAACTCAAGGTAATCGAGCTGCTGCGGGAATCTGAATCAACCCTGATTGCGAATCCAAAGTCGCTGCGCGACCCGTGGAAAGGCGCGAAGATTCAGGAATTCAAGCAGACGCTAGAAAAAGGACTGCGCCGGCGGCGGAGTCAAACCTTGACTGGCCACATATAATCATCGCCTTATCCATCTCTGTAGTTCGGGAGCACCCGCTCCCGAACGTTCAAGATCAGGCGAGCTTGAACTACAGAACTTTCGTAATAAGGAGGCACCCCATGGCAACCTTTATCAAACCGCGTGTGCCGCGCGGGATGCGAGACATCTTACCCGAACAGATGCTCCGCCGGCACTACGTCATCAATACCGTTCAGGCCGTCTTCGAGGAATTCGGGTTTGAACCGCTACAAACGCCCGCGTTGGAACTCTCCGAAGTGCTGATGGGCAAATACGGAGCGGATGCCGAAAAACTTATCTATCAGGCAGGACACAGCGGTGGGAAGGAGAACATCTCCCTTCGCTATGATCTGTCCGTACCGCTCTGCCGCGTCATCGCCATGTATCCGCAACTGCCGAAACCGTTCAAGCGATACCAGATCGATCCGGTTTGGCGCGCCGAACGGCCACAGAAGGGACGCTATCGCCAATTCTATCAATGCGATGCCGATACCGTTGGGAGTGAGAGCATGCTAGCAGACGCGGAGAATGTCAGCCTTATCTATCACGTGCTGTCGCGCCTCGGTTTCAAGCAGTTCAAGATTAATATCAACGACCGGAAACTCATCACCGGCATCGGGCAATTCGCCGGCGTGCCAGCGGAACAACTCGGCGGCCTCTATCGTTCCATCGATAAATTGGACAAGATCGGGTTGGCCGGGGTGCGGGAGGAATTGCGTCAAAACGAAATTCCGGAATCTGTTATCGTGAAGCTGCTGACGCTGCTCCAAATTGAGGGAGATGCAGAGACGGTGCTCGGTGAACTGGGTGAGCAACTCGGCGATTCCGAGGCGGCGCGGGAAGGCATCGTTGAGTTGACTGAACTCATCGGCTACCTCACGATGCTCGGCGTGCCCGAAGAGTGTTATCGGGTGAACGTAGCGATGGTGCGCGGGTTGGAATACTACACCGGTCCGATTTATGAAACCGTCGTCGAAGAACCGAAAATCGGGAGCATCACCGGCGGCGGTAGATACGATGAACTCATCGGAAGTTTCAGCAAGCAGAACTATCCCGCCACCGGCACCAGCTTCGGCATTGAACGGATTATTGACGTGATGGAGGCGTTTGACATGTTTCCGCCTTCCATCGGCAAAACGGTGACAGACGTGTTGGTATCCGTTTTTGACGACGAGTTGATGCCGGCATCGCTGAAGTTAGCGACGCTTTTGCGTCAAAACGGCGTGCGCACTGAGGTTTATTTCCGGCCCGCCCGGATGAGCGCGCAGATAAAATATGCGGATAACCGAGGTATCCCTTACGTTGCCATCCTCGGTTCTGACGAAGTGGAGTCTGGGACAGTTGCGATTCGGAATCTTGCGACTCGGGAGCAGCAGAGCGTGGCGCGGGAGGAGGTTGTTGCGCGGATTCAGGAGGCGTTGCGGGGTTCTAGAACGTAGGGCGTGGGCCTGCCCCCCGCGAGCCTAAAGGAGGCGAGGGACAGGCCCCCGCCCTACGGTATCAAGGACAAGCGGCGTGGCGAGGGACAGGCCCTCGCCCTACGGTATCACGGACGGTTCGCAGTTTCGCGATTCTCGCTGGCGTATCTGAGGAATTCCAGATCCAGCAGCAGCGGCGCGGCCTCATCCAATTCAAAACAGAGCTCCTGCAAATCCGCAAGCATCCCATCTAAATCGGAGTCAACCTGGCGATATGCCTGTTGCGCACTATCCGGCTCATACCCCGATTTCCTGAGGAAATACGAGGTGCACAACCAGACGCTCACCAACACGATAAGCATTGTCCCACCGAAGATGATAGCGATGATAGCGACGACCGCGGCCAGCATTTTAACGATGAAGAAGAGCATCACCGCGAGGAAAATGACGAGCAGTAGCAGTCCCATGCGATGTCCCTCCTTTACTCACCGCCGCTTTTGGCGATTTTGATGAGGCGTTTCACCTCTTGCCTGAGGTTCACGACTTCTTCCTGAACGCGGGCGAGTTTTTGCTGGAGTGCCTCTATCTCGCGTTGCGACGCGCCTTTTGTTAAGCCGCGTTTCTTTGCAGAGTAGGATGTCCCCATCCACACGCATCCGAGCGTCGTCACGGTAACACTGCCAAAAATAATGGCAATAATGAAAATGATTTGTGACATGCCAAATCCTCCTTTTTTCTATCTGAACTACGTAGACTCAACCGGGTAAGCGCGGTTTAAACAGCGCGCCTACCGGGTTATTTTGTTTCCTATGAGATAGAGTCTTCTGGACGCGAAAAGGATAGAAAAAAATGAGCCTAACTAAAAATGCCTGCGGCTCTTCGGACTTTCACACAACTCACACACCAATTGCTCCAGAATGCAGGTTGCATCAAGTTGACTCGTTTTCAATTGCGTGTCCACTTCCAAGGTTTTTTCCAGCGCGGTCATGAGTTCCTCAACTTTGAAAGCGTGGAGCGTCTGAAAAATTTTGTAGGCGGCGTAGGGACGCTGCTTCAGAACGTTCGTATCGGCTGCTGTCGGGAGTAAATCCGCCATTTCTTGGGAGAGCGGTTTAAAAACGTCGCTGACAAACCTATCAAACTGCATCCTGCGTCCTATCTGGCTCCGGTTCGCTTTCTCGACAATGAGTTTCGCTTGCAGGGACAGGCGGAGTTGGCGGATAATCAGCGTGTTCACCTTAATATGCGGCTCACCGCTGGCCAGCACTTCGTGAAGGCTTTTTAACGCCTGCGCCACCGAACGCCGCCCGATGGCATCGGTGAGGTGAAAAATGTTGTCAAACGTATTCTGCGTCACCATGTTCCGCACATCCTGTTCGTCAATCTGGTGTTTATCGCCGACAAAATTGACGATTTTGTTGATGGACTCGGCGATGGTGTGCATGTCACCGCCGGTGCGGGAACGGAGCTGCAGATAGGCGCGCGGGGTTATCTGCTTATCAAATGCCTCAAACTTCTCTACAACCTTTTTATACAGCGGGTCGCGGGGCGAAACGCCGCCACCTGCAGGCGCGCCAGAAAACGGTTGGAAGGAGACATAGCGTCCTACCTCTTGAATCTTCTTGACGATGCGGTTCCGTTCGTTGACAACCCCTGGCACCGTTAACACTAACACGCTCGTCTTCGGAAGTTCGCTTTGCAGCCATTCAAACAGCAATTCTGCATCGTCGGCAGCACCGGCATCCGCTGGAGAAACATCCACTTTCTCGGCAATTCGCGGCAGCCTCTCAAGGAACGCGCGCTCGTCTGCGGTTAATTTATCACCAACCTCTTCAATTACTGCCTCAACAGCGTTTGTGAAATCAGCGTGGCGTTCGGCGATTTGTTGCGGTGTTACCCCTAGGCATTTCGTCACCGTGGTGATACACTTTCCGGCATCCTCGTTTTCTAGTTTGATGGCATCGCGAATGAGCGTTGTCGGCGTTGCACGCCGCTGCGTCTTGAAAACTGGCGAGTCGCGCACGACGACAACCCGCCAGTCCGACATAACAGGATAGAGGGACACCTGGCTCAGGATTTCCCGCGTTGTGACAGCGGTGCCATCAAGAAAGGAGAGGTTGAAATCGCGCGTGTCAGGCGTTAGCAGCGTATCTAACATCTGCTTGAGCGTCCCCTCGATGAGGAAACTCTCCTCGCCACAGAGCAGGTAGACAGGCTTTACCTTGTTTGATTGGATTTCGCGCAAAATATTGGGGGGTTTGTTTTCCGTTTTCTGTCTCATTGCGGCAAACTGCCGCCACTAGGGAGGGCTCAGGTTGAGCCTTCCGTGGCAGCCTCCTTTTGGGTCCCCGCGGTTGCAAAAGCGGAGAAGCGTTTCTTTGGGTTTAGCGCGCCGCATCGCGGGCATTCAGGCGATGTGTCGGCATCACTGGCACGGCGCAGCATTTCAAACTGCGTTGTGCATGCGTAGCACTCGTATTCAAAAATTGGCATCGTTTTCCTCATCGTGCTGTGGAGCGAGAGCACGCGCTCCCACTCCACAGAAATTCATCGGAGCCCCAGGACGCGTTTCGGCGTAACCGGGCAACCGAGCGTTATTCCAGGGGAACTTATGGCGAAGTCGGCGGCGGTTCATGAAAAGGGATACCGCCTGCCTCTGCCGTCATCCGCCGGGTGTTCCACTCTGCCCACACCCGGTCTCGCTCGGCAGCGACTTCCGCAGTGACTTCCGCAGTGACTTCCTTCACGATTTCCCTGATTTGTTTTTCCTGTTCCCTCTTGTAGAGGTTCCACAGTATCATAAGAACAGACCCTCCGAGTTCAAAAAACAGCGTTAAAACGAAAGCCACCGAAATAAATTCGGCAACATGGCCTACGATGGCGATTATCGTTTCAACAGAATTTTCCCTGCCTTTCGCGAGCTCATATTCGCCTACCATCCAGGTATAACTCGCTACCAACGCAAGGAAAAAAATAATATCCGCGAGAAACGTCCCCCGCATGAAACTGAATACAGGCACTCGTTTCTCTATCAGGTACCTATCTTTTTTCATTTAGATTTTCCTGTAACGGCACGCGCAAACCGCTTATGTGGTAACACGTTTAAGCAGCTCGCACGCTATACTTAAGTATCACATATTCTGCGCGAGCAATCCCAATGCCGCGCCATTTCCAAAACGACTTCGCCTTTCAATAACGCCCAACACCGCAAGACGAAGGATAGGTTTTCCCACGTCCTACGGGAAGGCGAAGTCAAAATCCACGCGCTAAGCATTCACCGGCCGGATAATCACCGTCACCTTCGTGCCTTGTGGTGGAATGACATCCGTGTTGACACGGTAGGTGTTATCATCGGTACCGGTAGGAAGCGGATGATTGAAAAGCGCGTCCGGATCCCGATAGACAGCGATGATGTTATGAAACAGCTGCGCTGTCAACTGATTGTTGATAATTCTCGCTGTGAAAACCCACGGTGTTTCTTGCATCGGACGCTCTTGGAAGGCGTTCCATAACAACTGCTCCGCGCGGTGCGAGACAACCTCATCACCGCGTTCCCATTCTACCCAGATTTCAACGCGGGAACCCTCCGGCTGTCGAGTATCACCTTCTTCAACAAGATTCATGCCATACTCAAAATCGTTTATACCGAGTGCGGTGAACATATAGAACGGCTCAGCGTGAAGGATCAGCACACTCTCGTGCGTTTTGCCCAACTTACCGCACGCGAAGAATTCGATATTGGCATCCGCACCGACAATGTTAATCTCGCCCGGCACACGAACCTCCCGATTGTTGGTATCCACAGTGACATTGCCCAGTTGATAAAGGTTCTCACCAATCTTCTGAGGCTTCGCCAACTGCGCGTCTGTCGCAGACGTGGATTGCGGATAGACGGTGAGGGTTTCAGAGACACGCGGCCGGATATGGAACCCCTCCGTTACCACTCCCGCCGCTGTCTCTATTCGTGCCGCGATAGTTACGTCACCCGCTACCGTAGGCACCCAGTCAGCGGATATCGATGTCTCACCGAGGGTGGAAGTCCAAAGCACCTCTGTGGTTGCTACTTCCACATCATCGGCATAAAAGCCGACGTTAAGAATGCCATCAAAAGGCGTTCCAGTATTTCGGAGCGTTGCGCTGAGCCGCACCGCCTCGCCGACGCGCGGTGCCGGCGGCGAGAACCGCAGGCTCCGCGGCACGATACCGATATTCGGTTGCGTTGGCCCGACAAGCGCGCGGCTTAAGGACATCACAGCGAAGCATGTCGCCAAAAAATCGCCCTCCGCGCCTTGCCATTTGCCATCTGGCTCCTGACGTGCTACCATCATGCCAGCTATTTCATCATACCACGCGTGCCCGGCAAGCGTCTCCTGCATCGGCGGGATGTCGCAGAACCGCTGCAACGAAAGAAGATAGTAGTAAAGCCACGAATTAGAACCGGGATTGCGCGTCAATGTCCAATGCTTTTTCAGCCACGCGACACCCTTTTGAATCTGCCGGTCTTCGACAGAGACACCGCATGCGCGAAGGGCCCATAACCCCGTAGCTGTCATGCTGCCATAGACACCTATCGCCCACGGGGAGCCGTCGTCAACGAGATTATAGAGCCAGCCGCCGGTCTCGGTTTGGTTTCGGCGGACCCACTTTTCGGCGCGTTCCCATGTCTGCTGCGGAATCTCAAGGCCCGCCTGTTTTGCGGCGTAAAGCGCGTAGAGCACCATGTTCATGTGCGCGCCATCGGCGGTGTAGCCGTAGCCCCAGCCGCCATCATCCCTCGGGTCGGTAAATGCGCTATCCTTTACCGGCAGCTGCTTTTTGACGAGTTGGTTCACGGCAAACTGCGCGCGCTCCCAGTAGGCAGCATCCTGGGATGCCAATAAAACCGGGACGACTACGGCGTAGTGGTAGACAGAAAACCCATTCCAATCCTGTCCCAACAGAAACGTGAGCCCTTTTTCGACAGCCGGGGAATCGAGTGTCCGTCCAGCACCGAGGAGTGCCTGCAACGCTAAGGAAGTCTCCTGCGTTCTATCTTCGCCGAAATTCCACGCGGCACCCGGCACAACATTCTCTCCTAACCCCTTCAGGCTCGCGGCGCAAGTAATGCAAGACAGAATCATTTGGTTTTTAGTGCCGCATTGCAGACAGGTGCGGCTATGTTTGCCCTGCTGCGCTTCTATCCACGCGACACCTCTGGCTATTGCGTTTTCGATTTGCGCCGGTGTGGCAGGCGGAAATGTCACTGCCTCGGCGACAATCGTGGTATGCGCAATGTTATTGCTATCGTCAGCCTCCTGAATATGCGTATCGCCATGAGGATTGACGATAGCATAAATCTCGGTTTGTCCGGGGGGTGGCTGCCATCGCGTTTTCACGCGCCTAGATTGTCCCGGTTTCAACTCAATAATGACATCCCTGCATACAATTTGGAGAGGTTGCGAATGCCTCGGGTCACCTTCATAAAGGTTAACTCCCAGGTCTTCGTTCATCGTCGGGGTGGCATCCCCAACGTTTTCCACGCGCACCCAAATCATCACCTCTTCCCCTTCAACGGGTGTCGGATTAGAAAAGGTGATGCTATCGGGAGTGACGCGAAAATCCGGGAGTTGCGCGACTGCGCCATCGGAAAGCCACCCGACGACAGCAATAAAAATGGCAACGCAAGAAAGGCTGTGCCTCATCATGATAGTTACCTCCTTCTTACAATTAGACGTTCGCGAAACGGCGCGCTCTGGTGCTCTTGCCCTACAGAGAGTCATTGGGTATTACGGTTGCCAGTATCCCACCGAAACGGAAGACGGCTGCTGAATCGGATTCGCAAACAACTGCTGTCCCGCTGGAGAGTATTTACTCACTTCACCGGTGAAGGTTGCCCCGAGCAGGTCTGCCACCCAAATCGCGCCATCGGTTGGCGAGACGCTAATCGCGACGATTGCCATCCCCGCCGGAAATTCCGCCGTTTTCGTCCCATCCGTGGACAACTTAATCAGCATCGATTGTTGTGAGACTACCCACAAGCTCCCATCGCTCACATTGATGCGGGGTGACGTAGGATTCAGAATATCGGTTATCTCCACCAACTTTTGTCCATCGGGTGAAACGCGCATGAGGACGCTGTGTTGGCTATCCGCGATCCAAGCGTTCCCTTGGTAATCCACCGTTACGCCTTTCGGTTCGCCCATTGAGGGGGCATCGACGATTTTATTCCCCGCGGCATCGTAACGTGCAATCGGCCCGCGGGCATTCGTTATCCATGCGGAACCGTCCTGCGGGTTCACCGCTACGGCGGGTTCGTGCGCCTCTATCGTGGCGAGGACCTGGGTGCCATCGCCGGATACCTTTTTGACAGCATCGTAGCCGGCAACCCACGCGGAACCGTCGGCAGGGTTAATCGCTATCATGCTAGGGCGTTTGATATCGGGAATCGCGAGAAACTCGCCGGTGTTCGGGTTATACCTATAAACGGTATTCGCGGCAGAGACAGCAATCCACACAACGCCATCGGCGGGATTCACCTCGGCGGCACTCGCCTGCGGTAAGTTGGGAATCACCTGCGGGTCGGCGTTGCCATTCGCATACAATTTGTAGACTGTGGTGCCGCCGCTCACAACCCAACACTCGCCGTTATATTGTCCGTAACTCGCAGCAACACAGAGCCCGAACAGCATCGTTACTATCCAAAACATCTTCGCCTTCATAATCGGTATTCTCCTTTTTGATTCAAACGTGTCAAGCGGCGCGCTCGCCGCGCAGAACAATTCAACGATGCATCGGCACCGAGCCCAGCAACGGAATCAAGAACGGGGGCTCGCCTACAAAAGCATCGAAACTGGGAGGGTTCTCCTATGGGGAAAACCAAATCGTCCTGCTCGTTGCAAGCAACACCTTTAAGAAAATCGTTGTTATTTTAATATTAACATATTCCTGTTCCTTTTTCAAGGAATTTCATTTTGTTGATTTTTGTAGAGACATGTGGTATCCTATTTATAGCTGGCATTATGGCTGACACGTGTGCCAGATTGAGGAGGTAGATATTCATGGAATTTAGCGATTTTAAGACAGTTTCTGAAGTCCTAGAGCAATTTCAGATCCGTTATACGCGAAACGACTGCGTCAAGGGTGAACTTTTAACCCCATCGGAGCAGTTCTTGCAGGAACTCGCGTTTAACCAGCAGTATTTCGATGTTTTCGCATCCGAGGCAATCCGGTGCCAGGCATTTATTTTCCCTGTTTTACGGGAGAGTTACAAAGGTTACGCTGACGACTATGTGCTTTGGGTAGAAAAATCCATTGCTTACGACGAAACCTTGAACGGCACCCCAGACTATCTCATTGCGACTAAATCTCAATGGGGCACGCCCGTTTTCGGAAAACCTTTGATAATGCTTGTGGAAGCAAAGAAGAACGATTTCGACGTTGGTTGGGGGCAATGTCTTGCAGAACTCGTCGCCGCACAGAAAATCAATGACGATACAGATTTCCCTGTCTACGGCATCGTCACTGATGGCGAGCGGTGGCAATTTGGGTGCCTTGTCGGCGACACGTTTACGCACAATATCACCGGCTTTAACATGGACAATTTGCCAGCACTTTTCGGTGCACTTGATGCCGTGTTCAAAGCCGCAACGGAAGCCGCTAGCAGGTGAATAGGCATTGACGTGCGCGGTTATCACAAAAAAACTTGACAGCAACCGCGCACGGATGGTATCCTAACGTGTATGGACAATCACATTCAGACTCCCTTTGACTGGGAGAACCTCCCAGCAAACCGATACGATATCGCCGCAAAGCATGCCGCACGCGCATTCCCAAACGATATGCTCAACCTCCTCCTCGGCACCGCCGAGTTTCAATTCATTGAGCATGTCGATATCGAACTGCCAGCCATGGACATCCGGCGCATGGATACGCTCACAAAGATTCGACTCAATGGCGAAACGACGCTCATCCATCGAGAATATCAGCTGCACGAAAGTTATCCCATCCCCATCGAACGCCGCATCGCCGGCTACCGGGGAAGAGGCTATGAAAACGACGAACTGCCGATTCGTTCCTATGTCATATACTTTCAACCACCCGTCGGACGAAGAGACCCGGGCGGCTTCTTTCAAAACATAGATGTCCCCGGACAACGATTCATCTCCGAATATGAAGTCATTCGGATGTATGACATCCAAGGCGGACCGATTCTTGAAGCGCGCGCACCCGGATTGATGCCGTTTCTGCCACTGATGCAACCACCGGCCGGCGTGGACAGCCACGCCTGGCTGCAGCAGTGCATCGCAACGACACGGCAGCTGCCGCTTGACACGCCGCATATCGACAATTTACTGATGGCTACCGGGATATTTGGCAATCTCGCCTACGACTCGGAAACACTCTACACCATTATTTCGGAGGAAGACATGAGACACTCATCCATTTTCCAACGCCTCATGCAGCAACCGCTCACGGAGGCACGCCAAGAAGGAATAGAACTCGGTAAAGAACAAGGCCGCGAAGAGGGCATTGAACTCGGCCGGGAACAAGGCATTGAACTCGGCGAGCAAAGAAGAGCCGCCGCGGCTCTCCTTGAAGTCTTGGAGGCACGCTTTAACGGCGAGGTGCATCTCTTCAAACCCACATTTGAGGCACTCACCGATTTGCAGCTCCTCGAACAACTGTTGCGCACAGCCCTTCGCGCGCCAACCTTTGACGACGTGATGCAGACCTTGAGAGGCTATCGAAACAACGGTACCTAACGCCGCACGCGCGGACGCTACAAACTGTAGCGTCCGCGCCCGGGACATCTCACACCGCGCGGGGGCCAATTCTGCATTCTGGCACGAGTGCCAAACGAATCAGAGCGCAATAGACAGATGCGGAGAACGGAAGCACTTTAAGGTTATCACAAAAAAACTTGACATTAACCGCGCACGGATGGTATCCTAATGTGTATGGACAATCACATTCAGAATCCTTTTGATTGGGACAACCTCCCAGCAAACCGATACGATATCGCCGCAAAGCATGCAGCACGCACATTCCCAAACGATATGCTCAACCTCCTCCTCGGCACCGCCGAGTTTCAATTCATTGAGCATGTCGATATTGAACTGCCAGCCATGGATATCCGGCGAATGGATACGCTCACAAAGATTCGCCTCAATGGCGAAACGACGCTCATCCACCGCGAATATCAGCTGCACGAAAGTTACCCCATCCCCATTGAACGCCGCATCGCAGGATACCGGGGAAGAGGCTATGAAAACGACGAACTGCCCATTCGTTCCTATGTCATATACTTTCAACCACCTGTCGGACGAAGAGACCCGGGCGGCTTCTTTCAAAATATAGACGTGCCCGGACAACGATTCATCTCCGAATACGAAGTCATTCGGATGTATGACATCCAAGGCGGACCGATTCTTGAAGCGCGCGCACCCGGATTGATGCCCTTTCTGCCGCTGATGCAACCACCGGCCGGCGTGGACAGTCACGCCTGGCTGCAGCAGTGCATCGCAACGACACGGCAGCTGCCGCTTGATACGCCGCATATCGACAATTTGCTGATGGCTACCGGGATATTTGGCAATCTCGCCTACGACTCGGAAACACTCTACACCATTATTTCGGAGGAAGACATGAGACACTCATCTATTTTCCAACGCCTCATGCAACAGCCGTTGACTGAGGCACTCCAAGAGGGCATCGAAAAAGGCTGGGAAGAAGGCGCAAGAGAAACCGCCATCAACAACCTCATCGCTGTCTTGGACGCACGCTTCCATGAACAGGAGGTGGCGCTCTTCAAACCCACATTTGAGGCACTCACCGACTTGCAACTCCTCAGTCAGTTACATCACACCGCTCTTCGCGCGCCAACCTTTGACGACGTGATGCAGACCTTGAGGGGCTATCGAAACAACGGCGCATAACGCAAGCCCTGAATGCATGACGCGGGCACACGTCCCGCGTCATCCCTCCACAATCGCAATCTCCGCTTCTGTCACGCCGTAAAGCGCGTAAACTAACGCGTCAATCTCCTGCTCCAGCGAAGACGTATCCGCACCCGGGTCTTCTCGCTTTGCCGCCATAATCTGCTCTACCAATTCAATGATAGGCTGCTGTTCCGCAAGACTCACAACAGGAATCGGGATTTTGCCGACATAGTAGTTGTCAAAAAACATCGTCATCCTCGCGGAACAATAGATGAACCGGTGGACATACCAATTCACCAATGTGGCGTTGAAACAGGCAACAATAAAATTCGGATGAAAGTTTGGAGCTGTGATAAAGGTGTTTTCGACGGTATTCACGCCCAATATGTCACCCGTTTTGTCAACGGTAGCAGTAATCTTCCGCGGCGTTACGATTTTCTGAGAGATAATTTTGGGCTGAAGTAGCGATTGCACTTTCTTATTCGTCAGGTTAAGTGCCTCATGATTGAGAAAGCCTTTCACTCCCTCAACCCCATAGCGGTTTATGTTCTTGCCACCGATGAACGCAATGTCACCCGAAGGCTTCAATAGTCTTTCTACCGATAATCCGCGGGTGGTATGAGAAATATCCCGCATAAACGTCCCAATGCGGTTTATCCGCTCCGCAAGCCGAATTTCCTCAAGTGACACATCGCAAATCCACGCTTGGAAAGCGTTGACATGGGACGCGGGAATCTCGACAGTCCGAGTCCACTCGTCATCAACAAATTTACGCGCCGTATAGGAGTTCTCGGCGTGGTGCGTGTCGTAGATGAAAAACACCTGCTCCAACTTGACGTTTTTGAACGCCGCCTCAACGTCGACAAGAACCCGCGTCTTGTCCAGCAACGCGAACGCTAAACTTCGCCAACTTTCGACATACAACAGCGATTTCGGCACGATGAAGGCAAGCACGCCATCGGATTTCAGCAAGCGATTTTTCGCCGCGTCAATGAAAATTGCCGCACTGTTCAAATTCCGTGTCTCTCTTGCAACCCGTTTGAAATACGCTTTCTCGTGTGAATCAAACTTCGCACCGTAAGGCGGATTGGCGATGATGACATCAAAGCCGGGGTTCGCCAATTCTTGTCCCGATGCATCGCGGAAGACTTCCGGAAACTCAATCTCCCAGTGGAAAAATCGATAGCATTCTGTCAACTCGCGCGCTTTCGGATAGACTAGCGAGTCAAGAGAGACATCTGTCTCTTCCATGGTAAACGCGCGGTAATCGCCGGGCGTAACGGCGTTCCCAAAATAGGCACTCATCCAAAGAGCTGCGATTGCCTTATGATGGCTGAGCCGCTGCTGCGCAAGCTGCAATTCCTGTTCCATCGCGTGGATATCGTCCGCGGTCTGGCTCTCCATCCTCTCAATGACGAGGTAATGCCCAACTGCTTCAGAGACGGTATCCGTCCATCCGAAATCCATGGTGAGCGCGGTTTGTGGCGTTTCCGTTGCGCGGCGGCGTTTGGACAAAACCGGCAGATTGGCGAGCCCGGCGATATTCGCGCCAATCAACGAATTTCCGCACCGAATATGGTGATCCAAGAAGGACAGCGGTTCGCCTTTCGCAACGGTATGAAGCCAAAGCGACACCTTCGCTAACTCCACCGCCATCGGATTGATATCTACGCCGTAGATGCAGTTCTCTACGACACGCCGCCGCCAATACGCAATCTCGGTATCCATATCGTCTACCATCCCCGCATCAGGCGCGCTTTCCACGCGCGCAGACATCAGCGGCGCATCGGGATGCGTCGCCAACTGAAGCGCGAGATAATCAATCGCACCGACGAGGAAGTGCCCGCTACCCATCGCCGGATCCAACACTTTCAACCGGAGAATCTCCTCATAAGTCTTGCGGCTGCAGAGCGGATCGAGTGCGTCTTCAACCATCGCGCGCACGATTGCATCGGAGGTGTAGTAACTGCCGCTGGCTTTGCGTTCTTTTTTATCGCGGATTAACCGAACCACCGGCGGTTCACCCTCCACACGGACATTATATTCAAGCAGTCCCTCGTAAATGTTGCCGAGGTGCTGAATCGCCAGGTCTTCGTAGGCGATGCGTTCCTTCTTCGCCGTGCGCGTGAGGAGATTGATGACTTCCGCAAGCACAGCGTTCCCGATTCTATGCGTCTCCAAAAACCGGTGGCGCGCGGGATTAAACAGCCCACCGTTATATTGCGGAATCCGCTCCTCCCATCCCTTGTCAATGAGAGTGAATAGATTGCGGATGCGTTCCCAATAGTCACTCCGCAACGCGGGGATAGGGGTGCCCGCATCTAGCGTCCCGTGTATTTCGGCGGCAAGCGCGTCCAAACTATAGGTATCGCGGTAATCCGCGTCTTCAAGCGGCAGCAACCCGCGGCTCTCGGCATACAAGATGAACAAGAGCCGATAGAGTAAGATTAGGCAATTTTCGTGGAGAGTCTCCAACTCAATATTCGATTGACTTAACGAAAGTGAAGTGGGGGGGCTGGGCATTAACCGGTTATCGGGATAGGTGAGAAACCCGTTCATCAGAGCCTCTAATGCCGAATAGATGCTGTCCCCGAGGTCATCGGAAACGGCGACGGTATAGTGCGCGCTGCCGGTTAAGACGTTAGCTAAAAAGGTTGCGGAACCAGCCGAAACCTCTTGAGCGAACGCTTCGCTGCGGAAAAAGTAGTAGAAGTAGCGAAAAGCGTTGATGTCGTCATCAGTTAGCACTTTTCCCAGGTCTACTTCGTAGAAACTGTCCAGCTTGTAACTGGTGTCCCGATGGTAAAGCCGCCACTGCTTTCCGTTGGTGAGCATCCCCCACGTCACTCCCGATGTTCGGATGTAGAAATCGATCTGGTAGTTCGGGTTGCTATTAGAGAATGCGTCGCCGGGGCCGTCTAACCGTCTGTCGAGGTTTCGTCCCCACGCTTTCGCATCACCGATGGCGGTGGCGGTAGTGAAAAATTCGTCGGTGTTCAACTGCGGGCGCGCGAGATTCAACGTTTCAGTGTCGGCGAAGAAAGCATAGTCGGGCTGCTTCGTGCCTTGCGCCGTGCGGAGCCTCGGTTGCACTTCAAAGGCGTGCCCTAGGACGCGCAGCACGGGACGGATGAACAACTCCTCCGTCTGTGCCTCGTTCAGCCGAGAGGCGGCGGCAGCGATAGGCGCGTAAAGTGCTTGAATCTCCTGATAGACAGCCGTGAGCGATGCACCAGTTTGGGCCGCCACTACCTTCTCAACGTAATAACTCGAAAAGAGGGAACGGTTGTTGTAAATCGGTTCTGACATTTTTTTGCAACTTTTTTCGGAGAATGGTGTATAATTAAGGTAAAGACTGCAGGAGCAACGCGAAAGACGCGAAAATTGACAAGCGATGCGAGTTTTTCGTCCATCCTGGTATGTTCAAAGGGAGGAAGTCCCCATGAAACGGACACATTTTTACTGCTTCACCTTTGCCGTGCTACTTCTGCTCGTCGGCATTAGCGCGCTGAGCATGGCTGAAGTAGCGACGTTGAAAATAGAGATTGCCGATATCGTCAGCAATTCGGACGCACGGCAGCTCCGGCGGCTGTTAGCACCGTGGGCAGACGCGGAAGACATCACGTTCTCTACCCCTATCGGCAAGAACGGGAAAAAGCGGCTGTTCACGACTCTCGTGGAAATCAAGCCGCGGCAAGGTGTCTCCAAATACAGTGAGACGCACACGTTTGACGTGCATGACATCATCCGGCAGCTCAGCGATTCGCGCTTCCGGGGCCGTCATGGACTCGGGCACTCGCGCGTCCTCAAAACCGAGGCGACAATCCGTGGTGACATGTTTGAACACCCCGGCTTCGCCCGGAGCTATTTACGGAACGTCCCCTCATGGCGGCGGTGGCGGCCCGATACTTCTAACATTCATCACGCAATGACTGCGGGTAGCGAAGACCAGAAGTTCGTTTTCAGTGCCAACGCTGAGTTCGATCAGCTCCGCATTGATGCCGCCGATAATGAGAAAGAAGTTGAGGTGCAAGGCACCATCATCGGATTCGACGGGCCCTACCCAATCATCTCGGTGCAACAATATCGCGTCGGTTATCGCGTTGGCGAACCGGCAGCACCTGCTACCGACGAAGAAGGTGGGCAACCCACCTACGATTATCTTGAGCGAGATAAATAACCGAAAAGCGCCGGTAGGCGCGCTTTAAAAGCGCGCCTATCACGTGTTTCAGCAGTTCGCCTGATACCCACCCGTGTTAAAAAGCACGACGCGTTCAGAAGGCGAAATTATTCCGTTCGCGACTGCCTGTTTGAGCGCGGCGACTGTCGCCGCGCCTTCAGGGCACGTTAAGAGTCCCTCGGTTGCCGGGAGCAGGTGCATCGCCTCGCAGATGGCATCGTCCGTGACAGCGATTGCGGTACCACCACTTTCGCGAATGGCCTGCAATATGAGAAAGTCGCCGATTGCCTGCGGCACGCGCAATCCACTCGCGAGGGTGTGTGCATCGGGCCACGGTTCGGCTTCCGGTTTCCCTTCTTCCCATGCTTTCACAATCGGCGCGCAGCCAGCCGCTTGCACGGAGATGAACCGCGGGCGTTTCTCGCCAATCCAGCCGAGTGCCTCAAGTTCCGCAAATCCTTTCCACATCCCAACGATGCCGGTGCCGCCGCCGGTGGGATAGATGATAACATCTGGCAGCTCCCACCCGAATTGTTCGGCGAGTTCAAATCCCATCGTCTTTTTGCCTTCCACACGATACGGTTCTTTGAGCGTTGACACGTCAAACCATCCTTCAGCGGTTTTCCGTTCCGCCACAATTTTGCCCGCGTCAGAAATTAACCCATCGATGAGCGTGACGTTCGCGCCCGCCATTCGGCAGGTATCAAGGTTAAAAGCGGGTGTATCCTTCGGCATGAATATGTGCGCGGTGATGCCTGCCGCGGCGGCGTAAAGCGAGAGAGCCGTCGCCGCGTTGCCTGCTGAAGGGATTGCCAACTGCGTCACACCGAGTGCCTTCGCCATGGAAACCGCCATCGCCAAGCCACGCGCCTTGAAACTCCCTGTCGGCAGGCGCGATTCGTCTTTGATCCACACCTCTCTTAAGCCGCCAATTGTTGCGCCCAGTCTTTTGGCGTGGATGAGCGGTGTCATCGTTTCACCGAGGGAGACGATGTTTGCCGCATCGCCGACAGGGAGGAGCTCCCGATAACGCCACAGCGTCGGGGCCCTAGACGAAAGTTCTTCGCGTTTCGGTGCAGTCGCGAGAGAATAGCGCGCAAATAACGGTTTCCCGCACGCGTGACAGACATTCTGTGGCACGGTGTGCGGATGGGTTTTGCCGCATTTGCTACATTCCAGAGAGTGCAAGTTGGTTTTCATAGTTTCTAGATGCTCGTGGCATGGCGAGGGACAGGCCCTCGCCCTACGGGAAACGGCACGTTCTTATCACCGTAGCGCGGGGGCCCTCGCATGCCACACGCGCATGCGAGAGGGTTTCCCCCGCGATCGGTGCACGGCGAGGGACAGGCCCTCGCCCTACGGGGCCAGGAACCGTTCTCGGTTACCGTAGCGCGGGGGCCTGTCCCCCGCGAGCGTTAGGCGAGTAGGAGAGACCTCCCGGTCTCGATGCAATACCGTAGGAGAGACCTCCCGGTCTCGATGCCACGCCCTACATCCCCCTCAAAAGCAATTTCAATAGCACCGCCTTCATACTATGAAGACGGTTTTCAGATTGCTGGAAGATGATTGAACGTTCATCGTCAAGCAACTCACCAGCGATTTCATAACCGCGATGCGCCGGCAGACAATGCATAATCCGACACTCATGCCCAGCAAGCAGTTCAGCATTCAACTGATAGGGCATCATCTTTTCCAAGCGACGTTCCCGCTCTTCGGCGAAACTCGGGTCGGTGAAGAATTCCATGTCTATCCACGTGTCGGTATAGACAACATCGCTTTCGGCGATGGCTTCCTGCACGTTCTCTCCTACGGGGAAAGCCTTGTAGGCACCCTGCCTTTCCGCTTCTTGCCAGAGTGCTTTATCTTCAGCAGCAGGATTAACTTCCGGAGCAACGACGGTGACTTCCATGCCGACTTTCATCCCGGCGGCGATGAGCGAGTTGCAGACATTGTTGTGAACGCCGATGAAGCACACCTTAACGCCTTCCACTCTGCCGAAGTTCTCCTGAATTGTCATCAGGTCACCGAGTGCCTGCGTCGGATGATACCGGTCGCAACATCCGTTAATGATAGGCACCTCAGCAACTTCGGCTGCCGTGGCGATGTCAGCATGTTTTAAGAACCGGGCGAGGATGCCATCAACATACGCCGATAGGACGCGAATTTCGTCACCGAGGTCGGCGAGCCCGAAGTTAGTTGTGCGCCAGTCAAGGTAGTGTGCATGTCCACCGAGTTGAGTGATGCCGATTTCACCGGCGCACCGCGTGCGCGTTGAGGTTTTTTGGAACAGCAGCGCGAGGCTTTTTTCTCCGATAGCGTGCCAATATTTTTCAGGATAGTTTTTGATGTGAATCCCGTTTTCGACGGTATCCAGAATCTCCGTTTCTGTCCAATTTTTGAGTGTAATGAGATGCATTGTGCGTCTCCAAAAAGGTATAATAAAATAAGAAATGTTAATTATACCCAATTTTTGCACGGAAGTCAAATCTTTTTTTTGCGATGCACCTATCCTTAACAGGATTAGCAAGAGAGGAGCAGGATATGAGCAGGATTTACAAGATTATCACGATTAGGAGCAGGATTTACAAGATTTTCAAGATTTCACAGGATTAGGGCTCTGGTGCATCGGCGCGGTTGTTGCCTGCCATGGGGTATTCGATGCATCAGCGTCTATAATCGTGGTAAATCGTGATAATCGTGTAAATCCTGCTTCAGACGATTGGCATGGCGAGGGGAACCCGCTCGCATGCGCGTGTGGCATGCGAGGGCCCAAGCCCTACGGTAAATGGAGACGGCCTTGCATCCCGTAGCGCGGGGGCCTGTCCCCCGCGATCGCTCACGTGAAAACATCTCTGCAGGTCCTTTAGGTCCTGCATGTCTATAGCACCGCCGTACGAAAAGAACACTAAGGTCCTTTAGGTCCTTAATACGCAGCACACAACGCAGATACGAAAAACATTAAGGTCCTAAAGGACCTTGAGGACTTGGCTGTCTATGTATTCTATAGACATTAAGGTCCTAAAGGACCTTGGAGAGAACTGTAGGACAAGAGCACCTGCTCTGGATCCGTTCGGGAGCGGGCGCTCCCGAACTACAGATATCGGCAGGTCGAGCGATCGCGGGGGACAGGCCCCCGCGCTACGGTGCATCAAAAAAAACGCGCGGGCGGTACCCAAAGGCACCACCCGCGCGAGATATGAAACAACAGCGCGAGAATTACTCCCGCTGCTTGACTTCGCCGAACGTTGTCAACGAACGATTCGCTGGCGAGACGGGACCCGGTAAGTAACGTGTCCGCAACACCTCCGGCCGGCCGCCTAACGAAACCTCCTCGATCTGGTAATAATACTCGACACCAGGCTTCGCAGAGGTATCCGTGAACGTATACGTTTGACGCTCGCCTGTGGTGCCGGCACCGGCGATGAGGACAGGATTCAGCAACGTGAATCCACTCTCGCGTTTCAGGCTCCGACGCAGGTTGAAACCGGCATTGTCGACTTCTGATTCGGTTGTCCATGTAACCACAACCGGACCGGCATCGGTGCGCGTGAGGGTGAAACTGGATAACTCCACGGGCAAGGCACCGCCTTGACGATACCCCGGTGTGCCGATGTCCTCGGCATGGCCGTAATGCAGCGATTCCACTTTGAATTGATTGAAATGCGCTGCTAATGCCCAATTGGACTTCAGCATCCCATCGCGCGCCACCGCACCTTTATCGTAACGGCGGACGACCGAACTCCGCGCGCCATCCCTGCGATTCGTGGGCCACACCCAGACAGGCGCGTCATCGGTGCGACGATTGTCGTCTATGTTCCCGACTTCGTCTATCTTCGTCCCGTTTCTGTCCGACAACTTCAGATAGAATCCCTCGCCACTCAAGAAGGTATCTCGCGGCGTTTTGATGCGCAGATTCTTCTCGTGTAGTTTCAGCAGGTTGTAAACCCGGTCTTCAGGGAAAACATCTGTCGATGAGGCGCGGGCATCACCGGCCACTATCAAGAGGGTCTGATTCGGTTGAATCACTTTCTCTTGCAATGTCAACGTCACAATCGGGCGGCCAATCAGGTCATGGGAATTCCGATTCTGGATCTCCAACTGCCAGCGATTCAGATTCAATGCCTCCGTCTTGGATTTGTTATACAACTCTATCCACTGAGGCAATGTGCCACCCTCGGAATCAAACATGATTTCGCTGATAGTCACCGCGCCTTTCGGCGTAGATGCCTCCGTTTTCACCGCACCATTCGGATAGCCCGGTGTGCCTGCGGTGGCAGCCGATTTGGAGACCTGCCTGTCATAACCGATACCGGTAAACGCGGCCTCTGCCCAGGCATCTCGATGATACCCAATGAGATCCGCTTTCGCGCGCTGCCAGACTTTGCCGGAACTCAACGCATCTTCAGTGGCATCACCGGGGGATTCCAAGACCTGCAAGGGCCAGACATGCGTATCGTAGTCACCGGTTTCATCGCGGATAAAGGCATCGGTATCGCTGCCGCCGCCACCGGCGACATCGATGAACGCCTCATCCAAACCCAATTTCTCCTTTGCATTCCGGAGAATCAACAGGAACTTGCCATCATCGGGCAGCGAGAGGCCTGCATCCACCAACGATGCATGCGATAACCCTTTGTTTGCACCACCGGCGAGAGGTGTTTTGTCCGACGCGCTGTTTGTTATCAGCAACAAACTGTTTGCCGGCACACTCACATCCGGGAAGACGATGAGCGAGGTATCTTCCTTTTTGCCATCAGCTACAACGGAGAGTTCCCAGTCTTTCAGGGAGACATCTGAACCGCTGACATTGCGGAATTCTAGCCAATCGTTGGTATCCCCGCTACCGTTGCCGAGCTCGTTGAAAACGACCGGCGAACGCGGCACAGTTGATGCAACCGCCTTTGAGACAGCATCATCCTGCGGAATGTAAACCACCGGGGTCACCGCCACATCAAACGTTCTCGTCGGCTGAGAGGGTGTATCCGGGACAGGCGCAGCCTCACCCGGTGCCATCGCCGGATCTGCCGTTCCAACACGCACAAGGCCTGATGCAGCCTTCAACGTCGTCTCACGCGGAACAGCCAAACTGTTGATACTGGCAATCTCCACGCTAATCGATGCAGCCGGCGGATCGGTCGCTTGCAACACATACACAAACGGCACAATCGTGGAACCCGAACGCTCCTCGCCTTGCTGCCATGTGGCATGACGCGCATTCGCGGCCTCGCGCGCGCCGAGGTAGATCGTCACATACGGCGGATTCTCGCCTTCATAAGTCAATCCATCCTGCGCAAACGGCACCTCAACGGTGATCTCGCTCCCCGCAAGATATGCACCACCCTCGGGTTCAACAACCTTAATCTCATCCGCATCTACTTGCACCGTGTCTACCTGCACCGTGACAGCCGCCGAAGCCAAATTGCCGAGGTTGCTATTCACCGCAACCACCGTACCGGCGGGCAATTGGAGCGTCATCTCCCCTTTAAAGCCGAGCGCGGGCACCACGGTTACCTGATACTGCCTTGAATTATCCACCACGCCGAGGTGGCTTATCCCGCTTACCGTGCCGTTCTCAACACTTGCCGCCAGCGCAGTTTGCAACGCCGCAACGACATCCTCACCATGGCTCGGCGCGGTTTGGAAGTCACCATAGTCCTCCTGGAACCGCAATGTCACCCTAAACGTGCCGGTTTGTGTCCCCGACGGCCCGTCTATCTCTGTCATCGCGGCGACATACCCCTCGAGAACCCGCGGATAGTAGATGCGGCCCTTGGCGGTATCATACGTGGGCGGAAAGAGGTGAGGGAACTCCGTCTCAGCATGTTCCCGATAAAAACCCCTTGAGACATTATAGTGCCGTATGCGACCATCGGCGTTTCTCTGATTAGTGTTATGCGTCGCCTCCTGTTGCTGTTCCTCCGCTATTTTCATCGGGAGGGTGGGGTAAGGGTCGGGCCGGACATAGTCCTCCACTGCGTCATCAATGACTGGGAGGTAGTCAAGGAGACCGTCGCCGTTTCTGTCAAGGTCGCTCTTTTCGATGTTGTAAACCTCCTCGCCGTCTTTGTATCGCCCAAGTTGATCTGGAGTAGGAGTAGGCCTATCATCAGCCTCATACTTCTCCCTGTGGTCACGATACTGCGTCCTCTTGGCCTCGACGGGATTATCTGGGTAGGGAACGTATGGTGCACCCGCTATAAACGCAGCCACGTCCATAAACTCTCCCCATCGCCGACCCCCGTTATCGCTATTAGCACCAAATGGCACGGCGAATCCAAACTCCTGCTGGTGATTGACATCTTTCCGCTCGCGCAGGGCGGTGATCTCGGCGTATGTGCGAATAGCTTTGTGCTCCCTACCGGCAAATACGTATGTCCTCCCGCCAACCGTGATGTTTTCGGGCGTGCCATTGAAATCAGCGAATTCGTAATTAGTACTGAGACTCGGCTTGTATGCGACATTGAACGGGGCCACGATAGTCCCATCCCCGGCCAACCACCCGTCCGGCAACAAGCTATTCAAGCCGTCAACATGGGCCTCTGTCACCGTAAATTGGTAGACGATGGTATGGTAACCATCCGCATTGGGATGCCCCCACTCCTCAGCGGTAACCGCAGAGTCGACATGTAAGTAGTATGTGGCCCCATTCTGTGTTATCCGTTCCAGTGGATAATTGGGATTCAGGATCCCGACAGGCTGAATGCCCACGGCTGCAGCTATCATCCCGCCGGCGATGTCCCTACTGTTATTGCGCGCCCAGACAGTGCCTGTCGGGTTCGCCTCTACACCGCGATTGAACCATAATGGCAAAAGATTCTCCGTCCACCTGGCGGTACGTCGACCCGCGTTGTCGGTATTGCCCCTGGCTGCGGCGGTAACGAGTGGGTTGTCACCAAAGAGTGGAGGAAGCTGTTTATGCTCTAAATTCGGATTAGCAGGAGCAGGACTCGCCGGATCATCACCAGGCTTAGGATTTATGAATTCCTTTACCGCTTCATAGTAATGAAGTTTGACGTTGATGGCAATGGCGACGATATCCCCGGGGACCACCGTATTATTTTCCGTGGCGGTGACAAGCCCACTGTTGCCGGGTTTATCGTCATCTGGCAACAGTTCGCCATCGCGATTGATATTAACCCAGAAGTAGTCGTCATCCACCTCATCCAGCGTAACTTCGCCCTTCACGAGTTTCTCATAGTCGGCATATAAAGACGGGAAAATCCGCGCGCGCCGCGTTGGAAAATCGGTCGGGTGAATAACATGATTCACGAGGACATCCTGGCTACGATCCGTGGTCCACCAGGCGCGCCGGTCATAGCTACCGACGACTTCCCCATCCTCTTGAAGTTTCGCCAGTTTCGTGATTCTCGGATTTTTATAGACCCGTATCCACTCAATCTCAAAATGCTGCGGATGGATAGATGTCAACTGCCCACCAAAGAAGGCATCAATACCAACAGGATGCGAGTGGCCGTGGACCGAATCGGCCGGCAGCGAAAACGATGTGCCAGCCAAGGTATGGGCTTCCAAGGGCTCGTCCTCCCAAGAAGCAACGATGCTATCAAGGTTATCATCCAGGACATCGCCCTCCGTCCATGTGTCGTGGCTCTCTCCCGGCGGTGCAAGCACCGTCAGCAGCCCGAATGTGAGCAACAGGCAGCTTATTAAAACGGAATGGATGCGCGCGGCGGACCGCGGGTGTCCCCTGTCCTTCTGCGCCTTCCTGCTGAGAGTCGCAGGAGTTAACGCGCGTAGATGAGAGGGGGGGTCTTCAGGTTGGATGCGTCACCGGCGGGCGCAAGCGCGCGGCATCTTTGCAGCGGGTGCTGCAATAACGCGGTGACGGTAGGTTTCAGGCGGACAGCAATGCCCGCGAAAATGAGAGAGAATAGGATTCTCATTAGTTTTTTCTCCTCTAAATTGACGTAAAAAATGATTGAAAATTAAACACTGTCTTAATTATACCATTTTTTTACGTTTTTGTCAAATTAAAAATTGCAAATAAAAAAATTGTAGTTCGAGATCGCCTGATCCCGAACGGGTTAAGATCGCGGCCTCCTCATCTACCGTAGCGCGGGGGCCTGTCCCCCGCGATCGTCCGACCTACGCGAAAAACGAACGCCGACAAAAGCCGTTTCCCCGATCGAGGCATGGCGAGGGACAGGCCCTCGCCCTACGGTAATCGGCACGTTTTTTTATCGTAGCGCGGGGGCCTGTCCCCCGCGATCGTTCACGTGAAAAACCTCTTCAGGTCCTTTAGGTCCCGCATGTCTATAGTATCTCCGACCTCAAAAAACCCTAAGGTCCTAAAGGACCTTGAGGGGTATTGCATCCGCGCGTGCTATAGACATTAAGGTCCTACGGACCTTGAGAGAACCCTTCTGGGCGCGTAGCGCGGGGGCCTGTCCCCCGCGATCACTCGCATAAGAAAACACCTCTTCAGGTCCTTTAGGTCCTGCATGTCTATAGTATCCCCGATCCAAAAGAAAGCCCTAAGGTCCTTTAGGTCCTTAATATGCAGCAGAAAACATTAAGGTCCTAAAGGACCTTGAGGGATATTGCATCGGCGCGTGCTATAGACATTAAGGTCCTACGGACCTTGAGGAGACTGTAGTTCGGGAGCACCTGCTCCCGAACGGAGACGGCCTTGCATACCGTAGCGCGGGGGCCTGTCCCCCGCGATCGTTCACGTGAAAACATCTCTTCAGGTCCTTTAGGTCCTGCATGTCTATAGTATCCGCTGATCGAAAAAAGCACTAAGGTCCTTTAGGTCCTTAATATGCAGCATACGCAACGCCGCAGGAAAACATTAAGGTCCTAAAGGACCTTGAGGACGCAGCGGCTTGCGCGTGCTATAGACATTAAGGTCCTACGGACCTTGAAGAGACCGTAGTTCGGGATCCCCTGCTCCCGAACGGGTCAAGAGCAGGCGCTCTTGACCTACAGACGCGATGCGCACGCCTCATCTACCGTAGCGCGGGGGCCTGTCCCCCGCGAGCGTCCGACTCGCGCGAAAAACGCACGCCGACAAAGGCCGTTTCTCGTGCAGATCGCGGCATGGCGAGGGACAGGCCCTCGCCCTACGGTGATGACGCTATAATCGTGGTAAATCTTGAAAATCTTGGAAATCCTGCTCCTAATCGTGATAATCTTGAAAATCCTGCTCAATCTTGAAAATCCTGCTCAATCCTGCTCATATCCTGCGCGAAACAAAAAAGCCTGTAAACTTATATAGGCGGCTTTGCGTTAGAATTTACACTTTATCACATTACGCAAAAATCAAGATCGGAGCACTCTTCCTTGAACCGAACATTTTCTGTGAACGCCCCCGAGGTCTTCCGTAAACATTGCATCCCTAAACGGGTTTTAAAAGTAGCAGGTCTTTTACTCTTACTATTTTTTCTACCCTTTCATGCCACCGCCAAATCCGCGCCCGACGCAGGGCTTTCTCCTCAGCCAGAAACGGAGGCAACGCCACCTGTCCAGCAGATGACGAGCGAGGCTTTTCATCAGGACGAAAGCCCCTTTTTTCTTTGGCAAACCGATTGGCAGAGTCCACTCACACCGCGCGCCGACAAACATGCCGAAGAACCTGCTGAAGAGCAGGAAGAATCTGGAGAACCGGAAGAGCCATTAGACGCTTATCTCGAAAGTCTCCGGCGATGGAAGTATCCCCCGACGCTCATCGATTTGGATAACCTTGACACGTGGAAGCCGAGGAAGAAACGTGACGAAAAGGGCATCGCGCTTCCGATGGATTCTAACCTCCAGATTACCGGTTTCCAGTCTGTCACCGTAGAGGTTAACAAGACACACTACTTCGGTGAGGGAGATCTCAACCGTTACGGCGGCTACGGCTACGGTGGGGGATACGGTAGTTACGGCTCAGGCCTTGACCTGGGTTTAACCTCCTCCTACACTTACGACGATTTTGGCTACGGTAGCACCGGCTTTGGCGATACCTACGGCGGCGGCTACGGGAGCCGTTATGGTGGCGGGTCCTACGGTGGCGGATACGGTGGCTACGGCGGTGGATACGGCGGATACAGCAGCGGTATCCCGCGCGCATCCGGCTTCAACATGCGGCAGTCACAGCAGTTCGGTTTGCACGGACGTGTCGGCGAACGGACTCACATCGCCGTGGATTACAGTGCAGGCTCCAGTTCACCGTTCGGCGGGGGTGGATACGGCGGCGGGTATGGCGGATACGGAGGTTATGGCCTCGGCGGCGCAAAAGAACAGAAAATCAAAATCTGGTATGAAGGCAAACCTGAGAGCATCATCAAAACTGTCGCTTTCGGTGACATCACGCTGACGCTGCCCAACACGCGCTTCTTAAACATCAATCGCAACCTGTTCGGCCTCGAAGGTGTGTTTGAGTGGAAAAACACCCGCGTGACGCTGTTCGGTTCTCGCAGCAAAGGCGTGCGTGAGGTGCGCACTTTCCGGGGGCAATCTCGCCGTGCGAGCGGGTATGGCAGCTATGGCCCACGCGGTATCCAAATCGCCGATGCCAACTACGTCAAAAATCGGTTCTATCTGATTCACCAAGGCCCCGATGGCCTCATCCACGATGCCTATCTGCCTATCAAAGCCGGTAGCGAGGAGATTTACATTGACGATGGCGTTGTCGGCAATAACCAAGGCGGCAAGCGCACTCCAAACGGATACTTCAACCCGCAGTTTCCGGGACAAGACTACAATATCGACTACGAGACTGGGGAGATAGAATTCCTCAGTCCTATCTCGGCGAGTTACACCCTCATCGTCGCTTACGAATACCTCGGCAATGGCGGCGGCACCGTCGGCACTCCCGGCAACGTTTTCCCCGACGAACCCGTAACCGCTGGTGTCCCTGTAGTAGAGGTAACGGGCTCAGGCGAGCCTGTTCTAGACTCCCCGGCGCATCCCGACTCATACGTCGTCCTCAAGGAAAAAGGCTTCCGCGGCACCGAGGCGAGCCACGTCTATAGCCTCGGCAATCGTAATATCAACCCGCGCGATTTTCAGCTATCCATCATCAGACAGGGACAGAGCGAGACGTTTCAGACGGATGCCGGGCGCGTGCCTTACATCGAAATCTTTGGATTGGACAGGAACGGGGACGGCAATGTGGATTCGCAGTTCGTCGACTACGACAGAGGCA
Source organism: Candidatus Poribacteria bacterium (assembly GCA_965242965.1). Taxonomy (GTDB): domain Bacteria; phylum Poribacteria; class WGA-4E; order WGA-4E; family WGA-3G; genus AGPOR5. The sequence goes on from OZ251518.1 coordinate 3,453,027, forward strand.
TCCTCCGTTTCCCCGAATTCAGGCCGTTTGAAATCAGCGACCCGGGGCATCCCTACTACAAATACAGAGACGCGATTAACAACCCCGCCATCTATCTTGAAAGTCTCCGCACTACCGATGCGGTTTACACGCTCATCGCCGACTACGCCTACCAATCCGAAACCTACAACGTCGGCTTATGGGTAATTCCCAACAGCGAGACGGTGCGTCTGAACGGCAGGGAGCTCGTGCGCGATGCAGACTATATGATGGTTTACGAAGTCGGCACTATCCGCTTCTTCACGGAACTTGACGAATTTGACGAAATCGTCGTTGAATTTGAAAAAACGCCGTTCGGCGGTGCATCGCAACAGGCAGTCGCCGGTGCGTGGCTGGAATACACGCACAAACCGAAAGCGAAATCCCAGAGAGAGCAGAACCTTGAGGATAGATTCAATCGGCTCGGAGGATTCCAAGGGATACAACCCGGTATCGGTGGCGATAGCCCCGGCGGACAGAATCTCTTTTCTGGCGCGGGGACTTTCGGAAATCGGCGTTCATACGGTGGCGGTTTTGGCGGCTATGGCGGCGGCATGGGCGGTTTCGGTGGCGGATACGGCGGTGGGCTCGGCGGCTATGGCGGCGGTTACAGTTACGGTGGCTTCGGCGGCCGCTCGCGAAGCAGCTACCTCGGCAGTTACGGCGGCGGCATGAACTATTTCACACCCGTTTTTCAAAAAGGGTTTAATCTCTCAACGGGTTACATTCTGAACACCGGGCAGCGGCCCGCAGAGATACCCGATGTCAACAACGTTCCAAATCGCCTGCAGGCGTTCAACATCAACACCAGCTTCGGCAGAGCCTTTAACATCGCTTGGCTGTTCAACCCGTTGCCGTTCATTAACGTCCGGAACGTGCCGCTCTCCATTGACTTCAGCGGCGAGGCAGCCTATTCGCATAACAACCCGAACTCTGTCGGTGTCGCGCTCATTGATAGCATGGAAGGCGCGAAGGAAGCCACCACTATCCCAACGCTCAAATACAACTGGAAACCGTGTAGCATTCCGGGACAGGGGACAACGCCGGACACGACTATTTTGGAAACGACGAATGAAAACCGCGCGCTGTTTAACGTTGCCCTGAAAGATAAAGACGAATCCGAGGCTGTCGGCAACTACATGCGCAATCGCGATGTCCCCGCCTCCTCTATTCAACCGCTCTCCCTCTCCACCGAAGAACGGCTTATCATGGAAGTCGGCTACGATTTCACTGACTTGGTGGAAGAATGGGGCGGCTTCTCCAGCGGCATCTCTAATGCCGGTGTCGATTTCTCCGAACGCGGGTTCGTCGAACTCTGGATGCGCGTCCAAGGCGACGACAACGTCACTCTCTTCCTTGACATCGGTATCATCAGCGAAGATACGGATAGAGACGAACGCCTCGATAGCGAAGACTTGCCCGATACACTCTTGGACATCAACGCCGATGGCAAGGTTGATGCGTTGGACCTGGATTTAGAGAACCTTCCCGATGAACTCCGATACCGTGGCAACGGCGCACTGGATACCGGTGAAGACATCGGTTGGACGTTCAACGGCGCGTTTGAACGCATCGCCTTCGGTAGAAACAATCAGGTGCTTGATAGCGAAGACCTGAACGGCGACGGCGAGTTGAACGCCATTGATGCCTATTTCCAAATCTCCATCCCGCTTAACGAAATTCCTAACGAGTGGGTGAAAAGCCAAAACAACAACGGTTGGACGTTTCTCAGCATTCCGCTCTCGCGATTCGTGCCGCAAGGCACCCGCGTACCGAGTCTCGTGTTCGTCCAGCACTTCCGCTTCTGGCTGATGAAAAACCGTCCCGGCACCGTGCAAGGCACATTCCAGTGGGCATCCATCGAGATAGTCGGCAATAAATGGCAGCAAGGCATCGTCACTAAAGCGCAAGCGGCGCAACCCGCAGGCGAACTCGCCGGACAGGCAATCGTCGAAGATACGCTTGAAAGGTTCGTCGTCGGCACGAAAGACAACTTCAGCTATGACGATTATCAGCGCGCATACCTTGAAATTGAAGGCCATGAACAGTACGGCGAACTCTTCAAGAAACTGCACCCGTTCACCGCCACTTCCCTCGGTTTTCAGACGCAACAGCAGCGTGAACAGACGCTGAGCCTCGACTATTACCTCTTCCCCGGTTCTTACGGCATTACCTCCAAGCAACTCAAGGGTTTAACACAAAGCGAGGGACAAGACTTTAGCAAACACGACACCCTTCGCCTCTGGCTGTATGGTGACAAAAGCGATACCACCTTCGTGTTGCAACTCGCGCCTAGCGTGCGGACAGGCTATCGCAGCGCGTTTTACAACGCAGACCCTTTTGTTAACCCGCAGCAGGAAGAGGAGGACATCAACGTCTTTGAAAACCTCACCGACTACTACGAATACACCGTCCCTATTGACTTTGAGGGATGGCAGCTCATTGAGATAGATCTTCGTGATAGGCACAGAAATGCGTATCCTGATGTTACAGCCGGAGCAGGACAGGGGAGTGAGCTCCTGGGCACGACATTAGTTAACGAAGTGTCAACTCCCCCGGCGGAACCCGATGCACCCGATGGGCACCCCGACGGCTTCACCGTGAGAGGCAGAACTAGCACACAACTCTCCATCAAAAACATCGGCGGCATCCTGCTCGGCATCCGAAACGACACCGGGCGCGAAATCAGCGGCGAGGTTTGGGTAAACGAAATCCACCTCGGTGATCCGCTCGTTCGTTCCGGTTGGGCGCGCCGCGGAAATATGTCTGTCTCCCTCGGCAACCTCATCAAACTCCGCGGCGGCTATGCCAGCCAAGACAAAGATTTCGAGAGCGGTGCCGGCGAAATCGGGCGGCAACGCCTCTCCTCGCGCGGCTATAGCACAACTAATAACGACTTTAACATTGACGCAGATGTCAACATGTTCTCATGGCTGCCCATCCGCTATTCTGTCAGGCAGCAGGACTCCGAAACGGAAGCACTCCGCGGCAGCTATACCAGTTTCCAGAGTGGCAAGAGCGAGACTCTCAACCGCGATATCTCTGTCCAATTTAACCGAAACCCTTATCCAAACCTCGGATTCGCCTATAACTATCAGGATTTTTGGAACGAGCGGCAAGGCACCCAAATCAGCCATCTCTACACCGGTGTCTTTCAATATAACCTCGGGCAAAAACTGGGGATGAAGGTGCAATATCGGCACGAAGATATCCTCGCCAAACCGGAAACGGCGACGGAGACGAGTGGCACAACGGCGGCCTACTACAGTTACGGCTACGGCAGAAATCGGGATGAGAAGACAGACAGCGGTTCGGTTACGCTTAACATCGCGCCGGCAAACGCCTTCAGTCTCAATCCGAGTTACGACATTCGCCGCACACTAGAGAGACGTGAAACAAGCACTTACCGCTCGCCCCTAGGACAAAATACGGGCACGCCCACGCCTGATGAGGAGGATGCAACGGAACAGGATTTCTCCATCGCCGAACGCGAACATCGGCTGTCCCTTACGCCGCGCCTCAACCGCGATGTGCTCGGATTGCGCCCGACGGTGACAAGCCGCCTCAGTTTTCGGGAAAACTGGTTTAGCGAAGACAAAAACGCATCTCTCAACGGCAATGTCAGTCTCGGCATGAACCTCCGCATCCAAAAGTGGTTCGGCTGGCTCTTACCCGAAGAGACACCCCAAACCGAGCCTAGGAATGGACAGGGTGGACAACGCAGGAGAGGCACCGGCACTACATTTCCTGAACGCTTGCGCGAGGAAGGCATTGACGAAACGCAAATCCAAGAATTAGAAGAAAACCGCGGTGATTGGATCGAACGCGATAAACCCGATAGCAGAGACATCAGCGATAAACCCAATAGCAGAGAACTCCCGGACTCAAACGGCGAGGGAGCACTTCCACAAGCGGCGCGCAGACAAGAAACCCTTTTTCATCGCGTCCTCAAAACCTTCACCGTCAGCACCAATGCCAACTTCACTGCGACAGAATCCTATCGGCAGCTGGCATCCGGGATATCTGCAATTGAAATGTGGCAACTCCCTGACGATGCACAAGAACGCACTCACTCCCGGCGGAGCAATCGCTATACCGTGCGGAGTGCCGTAGATCCGTGGACATGGGCATCCCTCGGTGGCAACTACAGCACATCCGATAGTTTCCGCAAAAGTGCCGGCAGCACCTACACCTCGCATGCCGAAACTTATGAGGCAGACCTGAAGTTGAAAGCGCAAGAGAAAACCAGTTTCCAACTCCGCTACAGTTTCACGATGCGGAATACTGCCAATCTTGCTGTCACGCTCAGCGATAGTGCCGCCCATACGCCATCGCTCAGTTGGCACCACACTTGGGGTGCAGAAACGCGCACTGCCCTAGGCATCCGCACCACCCTCCGCGACCAGGAGCGCAGCGGCATCGTGAGCAGCGCGTTCATCGTCACACCTAATATCAGTGTCGATTACCGCTACCGAACCGAAAACGGCATCCGTATCCCCTTCTTCGGCAGAATTCCATTGAAGCACGATTTGGAACTCACAAACACCTTCTCTTGGGCAATTCGCCGTGAAGAATTTGGCGCGAACCGAGAAGAACGCTCAGAACGCTATGAAACAACACTCCGTGTCGGTTACAAAATCAGCACGCACTTTACCGCCAACCTGCACCTCGGTGTCAGCTATAACAACGATAGAGTAGAAGAGGGCCGCGACTTCCTCTCCATTGCCAGCGCGCTCACCGTCCGCGGCGAGTTGCAGTAAGTTGAGGGTGTTTCATAAATCCCCGTAGGAGAGACCTCCTGGTCTCGATGCAATAGGACGGCGCGCCTCCCGGGGCCGCGGCGGCAGAACCCCCCCTTCATCGTAGGGCGAGGGCCCTCGCATGCCACCCGCGCATGCGAGAGGGTTTCCCTCGCCATCGTCCGCGCAATCCAACGATCGCGGGGGACAGGCCCCCGCGCTACGAAAAAAAACGGTACTTCATCGTAGGGCGAGGGCCTGTCCCTCGCCATCGTCCCCGCGCCGAAAAAAACGTCTCTTGTTTTCTTCAGGTCCGTAGGACCTTAATGTCTATAGCACGCGCGCCCGCGAAGAACACTAAGGTCCTTTAGGTCCTTAATAGTTTTTGACATGCATCGCGTGTTTTTATTAAGGACCTAAAGGACCTTGAAGACGTAACAACACGTGCTGCTATAGACATTAAGGACCTAAAGGACCTAAAACGCCACTCTTGACGATGGTGCTCGCGGGGGAAACCCGCTCGCATGCGCGTATGGCATCCGAGGGCCACCGCGCTACGGGAACATCGAGACCGGGAGGTCTCTCCTACCGGGAAGGCATTGATATACGAAACACCCTCGTTAAAATTAAACCGTTTTAACGTATTTGACAAAAAAAACGATTAATGATAAATTAACTACAAAATTGTTGAAAAGAACGAATCATCACTAAATTAACGCAAGAACCACAATCTCTACAGGAGACATCAACCCATGACAGACATCCCGCGTCCCGAATACCCGCGCCCCGATTTTCAGCGCGGCACCGCTGAAGGCATCGATTGGATAAACCTCAACGGCACCTGGCACTTCGCCTTCGACCCGGGCGACACCGGCGAACGCGCACACTGGTTCGCACCCGAAACGTTCCCCGATACGCCGCTCCAGATACAAGTCCCCTACCCCTGGGAAAGCCTCGCCGCCTGGGGACAAGCCGAAACCGCCGATAGCGCAACCTATCTCAGCACCAACGCCTATCTCCACCCCGAAGAAGTCACCTGCGGTGGACTCCAACGCGACGGCAATTACCGCGACGCACCGCGACATACCCTCGGCTGGTACCGAAAAACCGTCTCCGTGCCAGAGACATGGAAAACCCAACGCGTCATCCTCCACTTCGGCGCAGTCGACTGGCACGCCAAAGTCTGGGTAAACGGACACTACCTCGGCGAACACCAAAACGGATACCTCCCGTTTGAATTCGACATCACCGATGCCCTTACCCCCGGCGAATCCACTAATACAGCGGACATCATCGTGCGCGCCTACGATGCCCAAGACCACGGCGAACAAACCGTCGGCAAACAAGCCAACTGGTATACCCGCACCAGCGGGATATGGCAGACAGTCTATCTTGAACCCAGGAACCCCACCTATCTCCAGCAGTGCCATATCACCCCCGATATCGATAACGGCACCGCTACCTTTGCCGTGAACATCGCCGGCGCAACCGCGCACCACACCCTGCGCTGGCATTGCCCTGACGCTTTGATGCACGGAGAACTCGCCGCCGCCCCGACAACCCAGTTCACCGTTCACATCCCGCCAGAACGCCTCCGGCTCTGGGATGTTGACACGCCGAACCTTTACGACGTAACCCTGGAACTCGTCTCCGATGAGACAGTGCTTGACAGAGTCAGGACCTATTTCGGCATGCGCAAAGTCTCCATCGAGAAAGCACCCCCAACAGGCAAAGATGTCCAAAAAGACGCGCCCTACCAATACATTTACCTCAACAACCGGCCCGTCTACCTCCTCGGCGCGCTCAATCAATCCTTCACCCCAGAAGGAGTCTATACCTTCCTGACAGACGAAGCGATACAGACAGATATCGCCCGCGCCAAAGAATTCGGGTTCAACTTCCTCCGCCTCCACATCAAGATCGATGAACCGCGCCTCTATTACTGGGCAGATAAACTCGGCATGCTCTTCATGTGCGATATCCCAAACTTCAGCACCTATACCCCGACAGCACAAGCAAATTTGGAGGAGACGCTGCGAGGCACCCTCGCCCGCGATTACAACCATCCCTCCATCATCTCCTGGTGCGTGTTCAACGAAACGTGGGGACTCGGCGGACGCGACTTCGCCCAACTCACCGAACGGCAAGAATGGGTGCGCCAGATGTATCACCTCACCAAATCCCTAGATACCACGCGCCTCGTTGAAGATAACTCCCCGTGCCTCTATGATCACGTCGAGACAGACATCAACTCCTGGCACTTCTATATTAACGACTACGCGCGCGCGAAAGAGCACATCGCCAACGTCGTCGAACAGACATATCCCGGTTCCTCCTTCAACTATGCCGGTGACAATGTGCAAGCCGACGCGCCGCTGATTAACAGCGAATACGGCGGTATCTCCGCAGGCGCAGGCGATAAAGATGTCTCTTGGTGCTTCAAATACCTCACCAACGAGCTCCGCCTTCACCCCAAAATCTGCGGCTACATCTACACCGAACTGCAGGACATCGAATGGGAACACAACGGCTTCATGAACTACGACAGGAGTGTCAAGGCATTCGGCTACGATGTCCGCGATATCAACGCGCTGGATTTCATCGCCATCGATTATCCGCCCGGCACCACCGTTGCCCCCGGCGACACCATCGCCATGGACATTTACGCCAGTCACTTCTCCCACAAAACCATCGAAGGGACGACGCTTAACTGGCGACTCGACGCGCTAGATGCCACCGGGCACCTGTCCCGCGGCATCGTTTCCGGAACCCCTGTGCCTATACCCTTTCCACCCTATCAGGTAGAGAAAGTGCACCGGCTCAAATTAGAGATACCCGACATCCACCCCGCCGTCAGCACCCTGCACCTTTGGGTAGAAGACGCAACAGGTGCCGTCATTGCCCGGAACTACATCAATTTTGAGATAGTGAAATCTAGTCCAAAAAGCGGCCCAGCCATAGGCAAAGACATAGGAAACCAGATAATCGCATGTGAATGGACATCCGAAGCCACCGTAACCGAACAACTGTTTTCAGCCCAAGGCACAGGGTTCGTCGACATCGTCCTTCCCGCGCCAGATAGCGATGCCAAATCGCTCAAACTCATCTTTGAAGCATCCGCCTTCAACGGCGGCGCACGCCAAACCGAACCCGAAAAATATCCCACAGATGTCACCGTTTCCATCAACGGCGTGGAGATTCAGACGATAACCCTGCCCGATTGTCCCGCGGACGCGCGCGGCGTGCTCTCTTATATCCACGGGGAACCCGGCACCTACGGCTATCTCACGCGCCTCACAATTGAAGGCAAGCAACTCGAACAAATTCGCGCCCAAAACACCGATACATTCACCATTCGATACGAAGTCAAATCCGATGCAGCACACAAAGGGGGATTCGCCCTTTACGGCAGCCGCCGTGGCCGATACCCAACCGCGCCGCATCTCCTTTTTTAACGGTAGGAGAGCCCTCTTGGTAGGAGAGACCTCCTGGTCTCGACAATCCCCGGTAGGAGAGCCCTCCCGGTCTCGATGTTCGTCTCCATCACCGTAGCGCGGGGGCCTGTCCCCCGCGATCGTCTCCGTCCAGGAAGAACCCAAACATGCAAGACTTGACAACCTCAAGTCTGCCTAACAATAGGAACTACAAAAATGTCTACAACACAATTTCTCTTTGCACGAACGCCAGACCTGGAACGGTCCTGGCCCTTTTTACACGAACAGGCAGTGAAACGCCTTGAAGCACTCGGCGTAACCACCGTGCTGAACACCACTTACCGCAGCGCGCCCATCCACGAACAAGTGCCGTTAGACGACACCATCGGCATCGTGCACTTCGGCGGTTCACTGACAGAAGCCTGCATCGCCGCCGCACCTAACCTCAAAGTGCTCGGCACGATGACAGATAACACCGGCCACGGCATCCCGTTTGCCGCACTGCAAGCCCGCCGCATTCCCGTGATTGAATCAACCCGAGCCTGGGCGCAATCCGTAGCCGAATGCGCCTTCGGACTCGCGCTCTCCTCGCTGCGCCGGACAGCGCAATGGCACAAACGCCTCGCCCAGGGAGAACAGCTCTGGGACTGGGAGAACCCAATATGGGGCCCGCAGAAATTGCCCGTCGCACACCAATTCTGCGATGACCCGGGTTTTGTCAACGGTGACCTCGGCACAAAACGCATCGGCGTTATCGCCCTCGGCCAGATCGGCCGGAAAATCGCACAATGGTGCAGAGTCTTCGGCGCGGACGTGATGGGCTATGATCCGTTCGTCTCCGATGCCCTGCTCCAAGAATGGGATATCCGGCGTGCTGACATGGACGAACTCGTCGACAACGCCGAGATCATCTTCGTCGCCGTGCCGCCGACACCCTCCGCACGCCACCTGCTGAACCGCGAACGCATCTATCGGCTGCAGAAAGGCGCGCTCGTCGTCGTCATCACCCGCGCACACGCCGTCGACATGGATGCCCTACGCGAACGCATCGTCGCAGACGAACTGTCCGGCGCATTCGATGTCTACGACAAAGAGCCCCTGCCACTTGATGATGCCTTACGAAACCGCGATAACGTCGTGCATACGCCGCACATCGCCGGCAGGACAATCGATTCCAACCTGCGCGTCGCCGATATGATTGTCGATGACTTTGAGCGCGTCCTCAACGGCGAACCGCCATTAGGTGAATTGACACCCCGGTTAGCCGAAGTGAGGACATCCACGAACCCATAATCATGAACGCGCAAGGTAGGAGAGACCTCCTCGTCTCAACTCCAATGCGCGGGGGATTAACTGAGGGTTTCATAAATTTATTCCTTGAGGGGAGGCGCATCGGGCCCACCACTGTAGTTCGGGAGCACCTGCTCCCGAACGGGTCAAGATCAGGCGATCTTGACCTACAGGCCTGGCGCACGAACGATGGCGAGGGACAGGCCCTCGCCCTACGTGAAGAGGCGGCGTTTTTTTCACCGTAGCGCGGGGCCCTCGGATGCCACATGCGCATCCGAGCGGGTTTCCCCCGCGACGTTGAGCGAGTTATGAAACACCCACGATTAACTATCCTTAAGTCCTCGCGCGACAGGAATATCAAAACGCATGCCAGAAAAACCCCCAGAAAAACCCATTAACTCGTTCATCCGTCCAGAAATCGCGGCGATGGCACCTTATACGCCTATCGTCCCATTCAATGTCCTCAGCCGCCGACTCAACAGGCGGCCCGAAGACATCATCAAACTCGATGCCAACGAGAATCCGTATGGCCCCTCGCCGCGCATTTACCGAGCACTCGCCGATGAAGCCTACTACCATATCTACCCAGACCCCGAGAGCACCACGCTCCGGGAAGCACTCAGTCAATATACAGGGATAGACGCGGACCACATCGTCGCCGGACACGGTGCCGATGAACTCATCGATTTGGTGATACGGCTGTTCATCACACCCGGAGATGCAGTGCTGAACTGTCCGCCGACATTCGGGATGTATCCATTTGATACCGAACTGAACGGAGGGAGGGTTGTCACCGTGCCGCGCCGGGAAGATTTTTCGGTGGACGTGGCGCGTCTTATAAGCACCGTCAGGCACTCTCAAAACGGGGAGGGTGCCTCTACAAAAATGCCAAAGCTGCTTTTCTTGACGAGCCCAAATAATCCGGACGGTGGGCTATTAGGAGATGACGCGCTGCGCGAACTCCTCGCATTGCCCCTCATCGTCGTCCTAGACGAGGCATACATCGAGTTTGCAGGACAGGAAACTCCCCCGACACCCGTAGCGCGGGGGCCTGTCCCCCGCGAACCTTCACGCACAACATCAGGGACAGAACACGAAAACCCGCAGGAAACTCCCCCGACACCCGTAGCGCGGGGGCCTGTCCCCCGCGAACCTTCACGCGCACACTGGGTCCAAGAACACGAAAACCCGCAGCAGACTACCTCGACATCCGTAGCGCGGGGGCCTGTCCCTCGCGTTCCTTCACGCGCACACTGGGTCCAAGAATACGAGAACCTCATCGTGCTCCGGACATTCAGCAAATGGGCAGGCTTGGCCGGCTTACGCGTCGGCTACGGAATTTTCCCGCAGTGGATTCGCACCCAACTCCTCAAAATCAAGCAGCCTTACAACGTGAACGTCGCCGGCACCGCCGCCGCCATCGCATCGCTTGAAGACACCGAATACCTGATGCAGAATGTGCAGAAAATTGTCCACGAACGCGAACAACTCCGCACCGCATTAGAACAGATTGACTTTTTGGAGCCGTATCCCAGTCACGCGAACTTTCTCCTCTGCCGCGTTAGCGGCCGCCCAGCCGCCGAACTCAAGGCAGAGTTAGCGCAGCAAGGCATTCTCATCCGTTACTTCAACACGCCGGGACTACAAGAACATATCCGCATCAGCGTCGGGAAACCATCAGAAACAGAAGCACTGCTGAAAGCACTTGCGGGATAGGCACGTTTGGCTAATGTGAGGGTGTTTCACATCTCAATTCAACCTGTAGGAGAGACCTCCTGGTCTCGATGTGCCCGTAGCGCGGGGGCCTGTCCCCCGCGAGCGCCATCGTCAAGAGGATGTTTTAGGTCCTTTAGCACCTACATGTCTATAGAAAAACGTGCCGGTCCCTTTTCAGGATAAATCGGTTCATTGAGTATCAAGACCGCCTGTGCTACGGGTCTAGATGCCGACGGGCTTCCGGAAACTGCTCGTAATACCCTTTTAAGAACTCTTCAAACTTTTTCTCTTCGGCTATGCTTCTTATGTAGTTGTCGCGCGTTTCTTTTGACAGGCGGAAGAAGATTTCGTTTTGTAAGTGGAGCCAGTCCTCATCGGAGAGTGCGTCTCCGTCAATTTCTTCTTCCAGGTTTCTGATGTGCTTGAAGGGTCTCGGCGCGTCCTCTGGCGGGATCACGCCGTCTTCATGCATCCACGCGGGTGGCCGTTCGCGTTTCTTCGCGACAGGCTGTTCCGGTCCGAGCGGCTCGGCCGCAACGTCCTCAACCTCAACAAGAGGTGTTGCAGGTCCGGTGTGTTCCGGGTGCGGCTCAGCACGCCACTCGTCACCATGCCAGTGCCCACCCGGCGCAGCCGTATCTGCCTCTATTTTCTCGATCTCCCGCTCCATCGCCTTTTGTTGCTGCACTTGTCGGTACCAGAGTGTGCCGCTGATAATGATTGCGATGAGTAGGATTCCGATTGTGATATTTTTTGACATTGTTTTTCTCCTTTTCTTGTTTAGATATGAACTGCATGGCGAGGGACAGGCCCTCGCCCTACCTGAAGAGGCGGCGTTTTTTTCATCGTAGCGCGGGGCCCCAAGAGACCGGGCATGCCTCCGGTCCCACGTTATCGAACGCCTCGCGAACAACAAAAGAGCGGTGTAGCTTCGCTGCGGATGCAAAGATTCAATTCCTCTCTGGCCGCGTCAAGCCGCTTTTGCGCGCGTGCCACCGCCGCGTCTGCCTCCCTTCGTGCATCCCGGTGACGTTTCGCGCCGCCTACCCCGCCGCCTACCCCGCCGTTTATCACGCCGATGGCAAAACCGGTGATAGCACCGGCCGCAGTCCCCATCCCTGGAGCGACGCTACCTACGACGGCACCTATTCCCGCGCCCAAAATGCCATTCGCAACCATACCTACAGTCATGTCGGTTGATATAGCACTCATATAGTCGCGCGCTCGGATGCTTTCACGATTCGCGTCTGCGGCGTTGATTTGTTCCGCTCTATGCGCCACCACGCGCAGATCGTAGCCGCAGGGACTTTCGTCATGGTGACGGTGTGCATGGTGATGATGTGCGTTCGCTTTGAAAACAGGGAGTTCGTTAAACTCCTTTCGTTCCCGCAGAATCACCTCTTTTTCAATCGCCAATTCACGTTTGACGATTTTATAGGCTTCGTAGGGGTTAAGGAGTTTCCGGGAGTTTCGATGAACCAGTTCAGGTGTCGTCGTGTTGATGGACCGGTCGAGCGCATTAAAAAAGTCATCGACATCTTCCGCCGAATGGGTTTTCAAGGCTTCTCGCCGCGCAAATTTCAGTTGTTCAGGTGACAGTAGTCCCCATGTCTTGAGCATGAGCGCGGTTTCGTCCTCGCTGGCAGCGAGACTGGCCACGGTATTGGCGCGGGATTTTTCGTAATAGGCAGTCTCCCTTTCATCGAGTCTCTTTCTCCGAATGAGCCAATGCTTAACCTCTTCGGGGATGTCGTCGGCATCTCTTATCTGTTCAGCTGTCCAGCCATAGAGGATGCCCCAATAGTTTTTCGGTGGCCCGGGCGCGTCGTAGAGCGCAAGGGCATCCGCTCCTTCAACAGTTTCAGTTTCGATCTTATCCCCTGTTTCTGTCTCAAAAACCACCCTCGCATTCTTGAGTGCTTGCCTGCGTTCGTATTCGGCGACAACGGCAGCCCTATTTGTCCGCTTTATGACTTCAACTTCTTGTGCGTGTCTCTTTTCCTCGCGTGGCACCGTGACAAGATCCGTGCAAAGATAATTTGCCATCCCCGCAACGAAACTACAGATTGTGATGATGCGTATCACTGGGTTTTTCCAGAAGATGTTGAGAATCATGACGCTATTTTCTCATAACTACGTGTCCGATGCCAAATAGGGCGCGAGCGCAACCTCTACCGGATGCACCTTCGGAAACCATCCCACGATCTTCCGCAGCACTTCGTCTAATAAGACATCCGGACAGGAGGCACCAGCAGTGAGGACGATGTCTATGACGTTATCAAAACCCGGCAACCAATTCTCCGTCACCTCCACCCGCTTTGTCTCCAGCACCAAATGTCGGATGCGCCTCGGATTCAGCAACTCCGTCGCATCTCGGATAAAATAAGTCGGCAATTTTTGCGCACAGAGCTCCACCAGATGACTCGTATTAGAAGAATTATAGCCGCCGACAACCACAGCCACATCCCCACCTTCCGCAATCAGCGCGAGCGTCGCATCCTGATTCTCCTTCGTCGCATAGCAGAGCGTATCCTTAGTATCCGCAAAATGCGCCGTGAGATTCTCCTCACCGTAGCGCGCTGTAATCGCATCGCGCAGCAGATCAGCGATAGCCTGTGTCTCCGTCGCAAGCATCGTCGTCTGGTTCACAACCCCAATGCGCCTCAGATGCACATCCGGATGGAAACCCGGCGAATACCTGTCCACGAAGTTATCAAAGAAAAAGCGCGCGTCCGCCTCGCCACGAATCACCCCAGCCAACTTCTCCGCCTCCCCCAAATCCCGCACCACGACAACCGGTGCCTCCGCCTGCGCATGCGAAAACGTCGCACGCGTCTCCTCATGATACCGCTTACCGTGGACAACCACCGTGTAGTCCTGCCTGCCAATCTCTTGGCTCCGCTTCCAAACCTTCTCCACGAACGGACAAGTCGTATTGTAGGCAGAAAGTTTCACGCCGCGCGCCTGCAGTGCCGCCTCCACTTCTAACGTCGTCCCAAACGCCGGAACGATGACAACATCTGCCGGCGTTAACACATCAAACGGGAGTAACGGCTTGCCCTCCGTATCCGACAAGAACTGCACACCGCGGTGCCGCAAATTCTCGTTCACACGCGGGTTATGGATGATTTCCGAGAGCAAGAAAATCCGTTTGTCCGGATTCTCTTCAAGAGCCTGATAGGCTATCTCAACCGCATTCTCCACGCCGTAACAAAACCCGAAATGACGCGCAATCTTAAACCGCACCGGCCCGAAGTCCAGCACCGATGGCGACAAATCGCGCTTACGCGCATCGCGATGCCGACGCGCCTCTTTCACAACCGAAATCACCGGACTCTGATAAAAATGAGGGAGATTAAACGTTCTTGGCATTCTTTATCTCATCTAAACGAGGGTGTTTCATAACTCCGTTTCGGTATCTATCCCCTTGGGGGATGGGCGAATACCGATAAAAAAAGGCATTGGGCCCACCTCTGTAGTTCGAGATCGCCCGATCTCGAACGGTTCAGGATCAGGCGATCCTGAACTACAGGGGGGATGCAGTCTGACAGCCAAACGCGATCTCAAAAGCCGCATCTAAACCGTATCTCCGATGTCGTTTTCCACCAAACCCCAATCCGGTTCCGCCTCCGGATCCCCAAGGGCACCATAGGCATTACGCACAACGCGACGTTGCGCATCAAACCAATCCGTATACTGCGTCGCCGGTTGCAAAGTGTCGTTTCGGGCCGCCATTAATCGCGCGAGCTCCCCTTCCAATTCAGCCGCCAATGGCTGTGTTTCAGGGCACTCTATCAGATTCGTCAATTGCAACGGATCCGCCGCAATATCATACAGCACCCGTTTTCCATCAAGCCACCGCGCATAACTGTGCGTCTTCGTGCGCACGCCGCGCCATTCGTCGCCATCGACAAGATAATCGTAAGTCGCCCCGAAATTCATCGTCAAGACAGCCTCCTGCTCCATTGCCCCCGTTTCCCCGCGCCACGATGCAGACACATCAAAACCCTCCACCGTCCGTGGCGGCTGAATACCGCAGAGCCCACAGAGCGACGGAAACAAATCTACCGGAGAAGTCAGCGTTTCACATGTCCGGCCGCCCTCAAACACCCCGGGCAACCGCATGATGAGCGGCACCTTGATAGACTCCTCGTAAGGCTGCTTCTTCGCCCAGAAGTGATGCCCCTGCGCGCCGCCCTGCGTCCCGTGGTCTGCCCCAAAAACAAGCAACGTATTCTCCACGCGCCCGGTCCGCTCCAGATACGCCATCAACTCGCCGAGCATGTCATCGACAGCCAAAATCATCGCCAGATAATGCCGATAGAGCCCCACCGACACCTCCCGAAGTGCATCCGGAACGTTCGCCGGCAGATGCAGTGCCGCAGGAAGTCTATCGTAATACGCCAGCGGCGCAAACTCATAAGGCGTGAAATGCGCCTGATGCGGCGAGAGAAACAAGCAAAACGGCGTATCCTCGTCCACGCCGTCCATAAACTCAAAAGCATAACGGTTGAGCGCGTCTGTCTCATAGCCATCCCAGCGTTCGTTACGCCAGCCGTCAAGATTCACCTTTCCATTGAAATAATCCGTATGGAAATTATAGCCGCGCCAATGCTCAAAACCGAGCCGGTCGCGCCCTTCCGGCACGTAGTCCCCACCGCCGATTTCCGGAAACGAACCCGTGTGCAGATGCCACTTGCCAATCCACGCCGTCCGATAGCCGTTGCCGCGGAACACATCCCCAATGCCGATTTCATCGTGCCGGGTCTTCACGAAATTAATCAGATGCCCCGTCGTTTGCGGATGCCGGCCCGTCAGCAGCATCGAACGGTAAGGCGTGCAGACCGGCACCGTCGCAATCGCATTGGAAAAGACGGTGCCTTGCCGAGCCAGCCTGTCAATGTTCGGTGTCTCAATCTGTTTCTCGCCGTAGACAGGGAGAGAACACGCCCGCACCTGGTCTGCCAGTAAATAGACAATGTTCGGCGTTTGCTGCATGCTGTTTTCCTCCGCTACGCACTGATGACTTTGCGGCCCTTCGCCCGTCTGCGCGCGATAGTTTTTCTGCCCAACCGTGTGGACATCCGCTTCCGGAAACCCATCTTGTTCTTCCGTTTCCGCCGATGCGGTTGATAAGTTCGCTTCATAAGTCACATTCCTTTCTAGTTGTGAGAATTCATTTCATAAGATGCTATTAAGAAATTATACCCTATTTTTCCTAATTTGTCAAATTTTTTTATGAATTTGGCGCGAGAAGATTTTTCTTCTTGACAAAATATCGGTTTTTATGCATAATAGAGACATGCAAATTGTCCATCAATTTCGCGGACAAAAAATGTCTACGAAATGTTATTTGCTATTCTTTGAGAAAAATGATATAATTAAATGAGAGTGTTTCATATTTCGATGCGTTCGGTAGGAAAAACCTCGGGGCTCAATTTCCGGTAGGAGAGACCTCCTGGTCTCGATGTGCCCGTAGCGCGGGGCCCCTCGGATGCCACACGCGCATCCGAGCGGGTTTCACCCGCGCGCGTTGGAGTGCACAGACGATGGCGAGGGACAGGCCCTCGCCCTACGATGAAGGGGCAGCGTTTTTTTCACCGGCGCGCGGGGCCCTCGGATGCCACACGCGCACCCGAGCGGGTTTCACCGCAACGTTGCGCGATTTATGAAACACCCTCAATTAAATCTCAGGCACAATTGTAGGATATAGGCTCATGCGGGAACGAACCCTTGATGAACTCTGGTCAGAAATATTCGCAGCGTTAGACGAAGCGGCTCAACACGATGTCTATCTGCGGCAAGCGACACCTCTCTCCTTGACAGCGGATGCGTTGACACTCGCGGTCCCGTCCGCGTTCGCCCAGGCCCGGATTGAGGAGCGGTTTCGCGCCGATATCCATCGGGCGTTAGCCGAGCACTTCGGCAATCCCGCGTGCACCCTCGCTTTTACCGTTGCACCGGCAGGTGAAACGGCGGATGCACCGGATGCACCTGCACAGGAGGCTACCGCGGACTCAACGCAACCGCCACACGGCCAGAGCGGGTTGAACCCCAACTACGTCTTCGACCGGTTTGTTGTCGGCTCCAGCAACCGCGTCTGCCACGCCACCGCCCTCGCCGTCTCCGAAAACCCCGGCGGCGACTATAATCCGCTCTTCATCTACGGCGGTGTCGGCCTCGGCAAAACACACCTCCTTCACGCCATCGGCAACCGCTTCTCGCACCGCCGACCGGAGAAGAAGGTGCTTTACGTCACCTCCGAAACGTTCATGAACGAATACGTCGAATCCATTGTCAACCGCACCGCCGCGCAGGGATTCCGAACCAAATACCGCAAAGTCGATATGCTCCTCATCGACGACATTCAATTCCTACAACGCAAAGAGGGCACACAAGAGGAGTTCTTTAACACCTTCAACGAACTGCACATGAACTCTAACCAGATTGTCATGAGCAGCGACCGGCCCCCGGACACCCTTGAAACCCTCGAAGAACGATTACAGTCCCGCTTTGGATGGGGGATGGTAGCCGAGATTGACAGACCGCAATACGAAATGCGCGTCGCCATCCTCCTCCAGAAATGCCAAGACCAGGGGTTAGACAACATCGACGATGAAGTGCTGAGCTACATCGCCGAGGTAGTCACCACTAACATTCGCGAACTCGAAGGCACGCTCATCCGCCTCATCGCGCAAGCCACGATTATGAAAGAGGACATCAGCCTCGCCTTCGCGCGAAGCGTGTTGAGCGAGGCATCCACCGCACCCGCCTCACTCACACCCGCGCCCCGAACCATCACCGCCGAAGGCGTTCAAAAAGTCGTCGCCGAACACTTCGGTGTCACACTCACAGATTTGCTCTCGCCCAAGCGGACGAGAGCCCTCGCCCTCGCCCGGCGAACCGCCATGTATCTGTGCCGCGAATTGACACCCCTGTCACTCACCAGCATCGCCGAGGTGTTCCAACGGCGGGACCACACCACCGTCATGAACGCTTGCCGACAGATGGAGAAGGCACTTGATAGTGAGGAGGAACTGAAACAAATCGTTGACATACTACGCCGACAACTCCGATAATGGAAAACACGAACGTCTCTCTCCGTAATGTCCATATCGACGTTGTCCACTACATGAGGAAGTGAGAAATCGGCAAAAATGTGTATGTCTATAACCTGTGCATAACCTGTGCATAACTCTGTTAACTCCCTGTGCATAACTTGTGCATAACTTGTGCATAACTTGTTTATATCAGGGGGATGTTGATAACCTGTGGATAACTCAAAAAGTTATGCACAGGTTATCAACAGCGATTTTGCCGAATGTATCAGGGGTTTAAGCGAGTTATGCACTTATGCACATCCCCTACTACTACTACTAAGTACAATTTATATATTAATTGTAATTAGTACTAATAATAGACATGTGCATAACTTCATCATTTTAGGAATTGACGATTGATCAGGAATTGCAGGTTGGAGCTCAGAAACAGTTGAAACTCACAAACCTCGTCTTACGCAACTTTCGGAACTATACCGCGTGTGACATCGGTTTTCCGCGGCAGGTGACGCTGATTCTCGGCGGGAACGCACAAGGGAAAACGAGTCTGTTGGAAGCCATCTATTTCCTCTGCACCGCCGAATCGCATCGCGCGTCGCCGGACGCAGAACTGATTCGGTATCATGCCGAGGGCTTCTATCTCAAGGGACTCCTAAACCCTAACGGCGATGAAAACGAAAACGCCGATGAGGTGTCCCTGTGCCTCGAAGCCACCAAATGGGCAGCCGGACAGTTCAAACTCAAAAAGAACGGTGTGCTACAGACAAAACGCTCGGCGTGGCTTGGACAATTCAACGTCGTCTTTTTCGCACCGGAGTCACTCACGCTGGTGAAAGGCGCGCCGATGGAACGCCGGCGATTCCTCGATCTGCTCATCTCGCAGGTAGACAAAAACTACCTGTCCGATTTGCAAGCCTATCGCGGCGTTCTCAAACAGCGGAATGAACTGCTCAAACAGTTTCGCACCCAGAGCCGTAGTCGCGGCGGCCGCCGAGAGACAGCGCAACTCGGCGTGTGGGACGAACTGCTCGTTGAAAGCGGCACCGCGATTATTGTCAAACGCCTAGAGGTGCTACAACAACTGAAACGTTACGCCTTACAAAAACAGATGTCACTCACAGGCGGACGCGAAACGCTCATCTTGACATATCAGCCCGCATGGCAGCCAGCGACGAAGCCAGTTGACATTGACAGTGACAGTGACGACGACGAAGCCGCTAGGACCACGGTTTCCCCGTATACGGCGAATTCGGAGACGCGAGAAAAGCGATGCACCGCCATGAAAAACAGCGCGCAAGTTTGCACCACATTCCGCGAGACATTACACCAGGCTCGTGAGACAGACTTACGCCGCGGCACGACTACCGTCGGCCCGCATCGTGACGATGTCCTCATGGAATTAGAGACAGAACGCCAGGGGTTTCTCATCCGAGAACGCGCGCGCGCCTACGGCTCGCAAGGACAGCAACGCACCATCGCACTCGCACTCAAATTAGCAGAAGTCGAACTCATTCGCCAGACGACCGGCACGCCACCGCTCGTCCTGTTAGACGATGTCGTCTCCGAACTTGATGAGAAGCGGACGGTGTTCCTGTTAGATGTCCTCCAACAGGTGAACGCGCAGACGTTTATCACCGCCACGCAGCAAGCAAGCCTCTTGAACTATCTTGAGCGGCCCGCCGTTTTCACCGTCGAGAACGGACAGGTTTTTTGTTGTTCGCAAGGCGTTCGATAACGTGGGTTGGTGCACGAACGTCTTTCTACGTAGATGCGCAATCAACGTTGTTGATTGCTTGTGGTCTGGTGCTAATTCTTGTCACTGGAGGTTATCGTGTCGCGAACAACAAAAAACACAAAAAACACTGGAAACACAAAGAACGTTAACGAGGTGCTCACCACAATTGTCCGTCAACGACACTTTGAGGACAAGTTACACGAACAGAAAGTCTTTTCACTCTGGCGCGACGTTGTCGGCGAAGCACTCGCCAACCACGCGCGCCCGACATCGCTTTCAGCCGGTATCCTCACCGTCTGGACAGAGCATCCCGCCTATCAGACGGAGTTATCACTACTCCAGATGAAGATTCTGGCGGAACTGAACGCCCAGCTCGGACATACCGTCGTCAAGACGCTGCGGCTTGAACTGCGCCCGGGACAAGTGTCAGGGCCTGCTTTGAGAGAGGGCGCAACCTTGACGAAGCAGAATTCTCAAAACAGAATGCCGCGGCCGAAACGCGCATTAACGGCCGAGACGCTAACGCAAGTTGAACTCTCTGTCGCTGGCATCACAGATGAAGCATTGAAGGATGCATTGCGGCGACTCTTTGTGACGCAGTGTCAAGAAGAAGAATCGCCGCGCTAACACTACGCTAACACCAGCGGATAGAGACATCCGACAGAAGAACTGGGCAGCAGGGCGCAGTTTTCCACGTTTTTCCACTACCTGTCAGATAGTGATAAGGTAAAATATACTAAACAGATACCATACAGATTAAGAAAGGTAACCTAACAAAAATGCAAGAACATACCTATACCGCCAGCGATATCCACATCCTAGAAGGCTTAGAGGCAGTCCGCAAACGGCCCAGTATGTATATCGGCAGCACGGGACCGGCAGGCCTCCATCACCTCGTCACCGAACTCGTCGATAACTCGATAGACGAACTCGGTGCCGGATTCGGCACAGAAGTCTCCGTCACCCTCCATCCCGATAACCGCGTCACCGTCTCCGATGACGGCCGCGGCATCCCCGTCGGCACACACGCCAGCGGTGCCTCCGCCCTTGAAGTCGTCATGACGACGCTGCACGCCGGCGGAAAGTTTGACGGCCGCGAAAACGTCGGTTACCAGACAGCCGGCGGCTTACACGGCGTAGGTGCCTCCTGCGTCAACGCGCTCTCAACAGAGCTGCGCGTCGAAGTCTCTCAAAACGGAAACCTCTACCGTCAGCAGTATCAACGCGGTATCCCCATCACACCCGTTGAAATCGGCGGCGCAACCGACAAAACGGGGACGCGCACCACGTTCCTCCCCGATGACGAGATTTTTGACACGTTAGTGTTCTCACACGAACTCCTCCGCGACCGGCTCCGTGAGCTCGCCTTCTTAAACAGAGGCGTGCGCATCCGATTTAATGATGAGCGCGAGCGCGCCGGAACTGCAACTGCTTATGAGCCCGAGGTGTTCCAATACGAAGGCGGCATCGCTTCTTTTGTCAGTTATCATAACCAAAATAAAGAGGTGTTGCACGCGCAGCCGATTTATATCGAGGCAGTGCGCGAAGGGGTCACCGTAGAAATTGCGCTGCAGTTCAATACCACCTACGCCGAGAACATCTTCTCTTACGCGAATAACATCCGAACCCCGGAAGGAGGTTTCCACGAAAGCGGCTTTAAGAGCGCGCTGACGCGAACCTTTAACACCTATGCCAAAGAGAATGGGCTCCTCAAAAATGCGAAAGTCTCCCTCACCGGCGAAGACATCCGCGAGGGACTCACGGCTGTCATCAGCATCAAAGTGCCAGAACCGCAGTTTGAGGGGCAGACCAAATCCAAACTCGGCAACACCGAAGTCGAAGGCATCGTCCAAAGTATCGTCGGCGCGCGCCTGAAAACCGTCCTTGAGGAGAGCCCGGCTGTCTCCAAACGCATCGTGCAAAAAAGCATCCAAGCCGCGCAGGCGCGCGAAGCGGCACGCAATGCACGCGAAGTCATCCGACGAAAAAGTGTCCTTGACTCCGCCTCCATGCCCGGCAAACTCGCAGACTGCTCCGAACGCGACGCCACCAAAACCGAAGTCTTTCTCGTTGAGGGCGATTCCGCCGGCGGCACCGCCAAGCAGGGGAGAGACAGACGCTATCAGGCTGTCCTGCCACTCAAGGGAAAAGGGATTAACGTCGACAAGGCGCGCCTCGATAAAATCCTCAAGAACGCGCAGGTGATTGACATCGTCACCGCCTTAGGCACCGGCATCGGGACAGAAGAGTTTAACCTCGAAAAACTCCGCTACGCAAAAGTCATTATCATGGCGGATGCCGACGTAGACGGCGCGCATATCCGGACCCTGCTCCTCACCTTCTTTTTCCGGCAGATGCCGCAGCTCATTGTAGAAGGACATCTCTACATCGCGCAGCCGCCCCTCTATCAGGTGCGAAAAGGACGACGCGCACAATATATCCAAGACGACGAGGAGATGGCCGCCTATCTCCTCGACCTAGGCCTTGACAACGTGCAGATTACGAACGCCCGTCGCGGCACGCCTTATACCGCCGCCGAATACCGGACGCTCGCGGAGACTGTCCGTAACGTCCAGTTTCGCCTCACCGATATTTCACGCCGCGGGGCAGACGCGATGGACATCCTCACACGCCTCGCGGATGGCGAGCCTGTCACGCTGCCCGAACAACAACCGCTCGCCGTTGATGGGCAATACGCGGAGGAGAACTTGGAGGCGGACTTGGAAACCCAAGTCACTCTCGGAGTCAACCCCGAAGGCGAAATGGAGCAGCTTCTCGACATGTTAGATGAAGAGCCCGAGGGACAGCCATCTGCCCAACAGGTAGCCATAACCCCCAAAGGGGGATTAATAGAAGAGCCGCCCGAACTCGTCGAACTCCGAACGGCGTTGGAAACGCTCAAATCGCTGGACGTTCTGGCGACAGATTTTCAACCCTACGGTGATGGAGACGAACGCGGGGGACAGGAAACAAGATACCCTGCGCTACAGTCTACGGGACATTCTGCCTTCACCGTTCAACCGGTGAAAGGCGAGACGTATCACGCGCCCGATGTTGCTGCCTTAACGCAGCACGTCGTTGAGCTCGCGCACCGAGGGCTCGATATTACGCGCTATAAAGGGCTTGCGGAGATGAACGCCGAGCAGCTCCGCGACACGACGATGCGCCGAGAGGAACGCATTCTCTTGCGCGTCACATTAGACGATGCCATTGAGGCAGACCGGGTGTTCACGTTGCTGATGGGTGACACGGTGGAACCGCGTCGGCATTTCATTGAACGGTATGGAATGCAGGTAGACTTGGATCTTTACGGTTCTTAGTCGTTCGCAAGGCGTTCGGCGTGAGTGCTTGGTGTGATAACGTCTCTCTACGTAAGCCGTCATTGACGTTGTCAATGACTCGGTTTTTGATAGACGTTCTTGCACCAGCACTGCCTATTGAACGCTTTGCAAGGAGCAGGATTTACAAGATTGAGCAGGATTTGCACGATTTCCAGGATTTCACAGGATTAGGTTTCCGATTAACCGAGAACGTCTTGAATATCCCCACGGTTTAGGTGCATCAGAGACCTGAATCTTGCTAATCTTGATAAATCGTGAAAATCCTGCTCAAAAAGGAGGAAAAATGCTTACCGAATACCTTGAAAACAACGAAAATATACAAGAACGCAACATCGAAAACGAACTCAAAACATCGTATCTCACCTACGCGATGAGTGTCAACACCAATCGCGCGATACCCGATGTCCGCGACGGACTCAAACCCAGCACCCGGCGCATTATCTACGCGATGGGACAAATCAATCTGACGGCTGAGCGGCCCTATGACAAGTGTGCAGCTGTCGTCGGCGAGGTGATGAAAAACTTCCACCCGCATGGAGACGGACCGATTTACGGCACCCTTGTCGGCATGGCGCAGGATTTCAGCACCCGCTACCCGCTCATTGACGGACAGGGAAACTTCGGCAGTATTGACGATGATCCGCCCGGGGCCATGCGCTACACCGAATGCCGACTTGCGAAAATCGCGGGCGAAATGCTGACTGACATCCAAAAGCAGGTGGTTGACTTCCAGCCGAACTACAAAGATTCATTAGAGGAACCTACCGTCCTCCCCGGCTTGCTGCCCAATCTGCTTCTCAACGGCACGACTGGGATAGGAGTCGGCTACCTGACGCGCATCCCGCCGCACAACCTCGGCGAAATTGTCGATGCCCTGTTGTGCAAACTGGATAACCCCGATGCCGATGCCGAAACCCTAATGCAACACATCGCCGGACCCGATTTCCCAACGGCTGGCAGTATCGTCGGCAGAAGCGGCATTAAAGCGATGTATACCACCGGCAGAGGAAGCGTCACCATCCGCGCCAAAGCCATCATCGAGCGCGTGACAACCGGTGCCCGCAAAGCACCCAGAGAGCAAATCGTCATCACCGAGATTCCGTATCAGGTGAAGAAAAACCAGCTCCTCGAACGCATGTATCACCTCGTCGTCAACAAGACTATTACCGGCATTTCAGATATCCGCGACGAATCCGATAGCGACATCCGCATCGTCATTCCATTAAAACGCGGCGAAATTGCGCAGGTGATTCTCAACCAGCTCTATAAGCATACGCAGATGCAGACGAACTTCAGCGCGAGCCTGCTCTGTCTCGTTGACGGACTTCCTAAAGTGTTGACGCTGGACGAGATACTGCGACACTATTTGGCACATCGACGCGATGTCATCCGTCGGCGCACGCAGTTTGATTTGACGCGCGCGGAACGCCGGGCGCATATCTTAGACGGATATCTCACCGCCTTGCAAAACCTCGAGGAGATTATTGAGCTCGTCCAGAGTGCCGCATCCCCCGATGAAGCACTCGCGCAACTGCAGGAGACTTACGCCTTGAGTGAGGCACAGGCGCGCGAAATCCTAACGCTAACGCTCCGTCAACTCACGGGGTTAGAACGGCAGCGCATCCGTGACGAACACACGGATAAGTTGGAGGAGATTGCGGAACTGCGCGCTATTCTGGGCAGCGAGGCGTTAATCACGGACATCATCCGAACGGAACTGGGCGAACTGAAGGATACCTACGGGGATGAACGCCGCACCGAAATTACGGATGCAGTTAAGGCGTTTGACATCGAAGATCTGATTGCAGATGAAGAGATGGTTGTCACCCTCTCGCATGCCGGCTATCTGAAACGGTTGCCGGTGGATACTTACCGGAAGCAACGGCGTGGCGGTGTCGGCGTGAAGGGCGGCACGACGAAAGATGGCGATTTTTTGGAGCATCTCTTCATCGCATCGGCACACCAATATATCCTCTTTTTTACGGATAAAGGGAAGTGTTATTGGCTCAAGGTGTTTGAGATTCCGGAGGGCAGCCGAACGGCGGCAGGCAGAGCCGTTGTCAATCTGCTACGCCTCGCGCAGGACGAAAACATTACGGCTTTTGTGCCTGTCCGTGAATTTAACGAAGACAGGTTTGTCTTGATGGCGACGGCGAACGGCATCGTGAAAAAGACGAACTTAGCGCAGTTTCGGAACCCGCTTGCAAGCGGCATTATTGCTGTTAATCTTGATGAGGGGGACAGGCTCATCGGCGCGCAACTCACGGATGGAGAGGCTGATGTTATTTTGGTGACGCAGAACTGCATCGCCATCCGGTTCAGTGAAAAACAGGTGAGAGCCACGGGCCGAACCGCCCGTGGCGTGCGCGGCATCCGGCTGAGAGACGCTGACGCTGTCGTCTCGATGACTGTCACCGCACCCTTCGTGGAGGCAGCCGCCGATTCTGCCGATGAAGGAGAAGAGACGCTCCTCATCGTCGCGCAAAACGGCTACGGCAAACGGACGTATCTTTCTGAATACCGGCCGCAAGGACGCGGCGGCAAAGGCGTGATTGCTATCAAACAGTCCGAACGCAACGGTGCGGTTGTCGCTGCCAAGCGCGTCTCGGATACCGATGCATTAGTTGTGATTAGTTCCAGCGGCTATGTGACTCGCATGGCGGTGACAGACATTCGCCCTATCGGGAGAGCGACGATAGGTGTCCGCGTCATGACACTCCACGCCGATGAAACTGTTGTCGATATCGGAACAATTGAATTGGAGGAAAAAAACCGTGACATATTCCTGGAATCCGAAGAGTAGAAGAGGCCGCCTCGTCTCGATGCGGCGGAGAAATCGCTGCGTCTCAGTGCTCATGATGCTGCTTTTCATCACCGTAACCGTGGGCAGTGCGCTCGGCGCGCCGAGTTTGTGCGAAAACACTGGTACGTCAATGGACGTTCATGCACCACCGGTCCTTGTGGCGGAGACGAACGCGGGGGACAGGCCCCCGCGCTACGGTGCTGGAGACGCAACGGAGACGAACGCGGGGGACAGGCCCCCGCGCTACGGTGCTGGAGACGCAACGGAGGCGAACGCGGGGGATAGGCCCCCGCGCTACGGTGATGGAGACGAAATCAAACGGGCAGCGAACTACAAAGACTTTATGTGGGCAGTCTACCATGCGCGGCGCGAACAGAACATCGCTGCTGTCAAGGCTGTCTATGACGCGCTCATTACCGATGGGATGCAGTCAAGTGTGCTTTATACGGAACGCGCGTTGCTCCGGTTCAACAAACTGCAAGATCTCCGCGGCGCAGAGGCGGATTGTCGTCAGGCACTTACGCTGAATCCTAAAAACGTGCAGGCTACTTGGGTTCTCGCGCAAGTGTTGCTCCGCCGCGAATTCGCAGGCACCCGAACGCCGAATGCCTCGCTGCTGCAGTCAGAAATGTTCACGCTCCTGAAACGGGTAGTTCACTTGGACCCGGACCACGGTGACGGACATCAGTTCCTCGGTTATATTGCGAGTGAGTTCGGCCAGACGGCACTTGCTATCACGTCTTTTAAGGCACTGACGCGGATTGAACCGTATCAGCCGCAATTCCATGAACAACTCGCGGAATTGTATGAACAGGAAGGAAAAACGCGCCTTGCCATCGGTTCTTATGAACGTGTCGCGACGATACAGCCGACGAACGTTGCTATCCGGAATCGTTTAGGCGGGCTCTATCTGCGAGAGGAGGACTATGCCAATGCTTTGACTACGTTTCAAGCGGTGTTGGAGAGGGTTGAGAGTGGGGCTGGCGCGCAGGCACCGGTTCGCCGCGAGTGGAACGGCATCTTGCTTGATACACACTACGGCATCGGGAGAACGTATCAGGCGGTAGATGATTTTGAGAAGGCAGAATTTCACCTCACGAAGGCACTCGCGTTAACGGTTGAAAGAACGAAGCGGACGCGAAACCAGAGCGAACGGAAAGAACTCCAGGCACGGCTGACAGAGGTGCGTTACACCCTCGGCTTGGTTTACCTGCGATTCCAACACGCGCAAAAAGCGGTGGAAGTTTTTGAGGAGCTGCTGTCCGTTGAGGCGAATCATGTCGGCGCGCTGTTCAGTAGCGGCAGCGCGCATCAAACACTCGGCAACTTCCAGCAGGCAGAACGCCTTCTCCGGAGAGCCATCGTCCTTGAGCCGAATCACGCTAATGCTGCAAATGCGTTGGGTTATCTCTATGCCGAACAGGGTGTCCATTTAGAGGAGGCGGCTGCACTCGTCCAGCACGCGCTGAAGTTTGCGCCTACTTCTGGTGCGTATCTGGACAGTCTCGGCTACATCTATTTCAAACAGGGGAAGTTGGATGAGGCGTTGGAACTGTTGGAGCAGGCATCGGAGCAACTGCCGGATACGCCGGAAATCCTGTTGCACTTGGGCGCGGCGTATGGAGAGAAAGGGTGGATGGAAAAAGCGGTGCAAACGCTGGAGCGCGCGGTGCAGTTGACACCCGAAGATTCGGATATCGGCACGGAAGTCAGAGAGAAGTTAGAAACGTTGCTGAGCAGGATTTCCAAGAGAAGACAAGATTAGCACCCTAAAGTTTGGTGGATGCCCCGAAGGTTAAATCTTGTAAATCTTGCTCCGTGGCATGCCACGACGTTCTCGGTTAATCGGAAATCTAATCCTGTGAAATCTTTTAAATCTTGTAAATCTTGCTCCTTTTTGTTCATTATGACGGTACTGATGCAGCTGATACAGCCGAGTCTGGCGTTCCGTTGCGGCACGCCGGTGTTCAAAGCGGGCTTGCAAAACGCGCCTATCGGTATCGAAGAGCACGCGCCGACTGCCCCGGTGCATCCGGCTGCACCCGCGCTCCCTATCGGCACGGAACGCACGTTCTTCGCGCCTGATTTTCGTAGCATGCAGCAGTATACCGTTCCGGCTGTCTTACGGGGTGTGGGACAGTTCTGTTATGTCTATGTTGAAGAGACGGAATGGGAACGCCGCGTGACACGGCGGACTGTGGATGCTATCCTCCGGGCGTTTGAGGAGACAACGCCGGCGGGTCCGCGCGGCATTTATGCTACTGTCACTGAACTTTTCGGCGCGCCACCGGATGTGGATGCAAATGGACGTGTCATCTTACTGCTGCTCAATATTCGCGATACGGCTGAGGGCACCGGCAGCTACACGGCGGGCTTTTTTAATCCGGCAGACCAGGGACGCGGCGTTCTTCGCAATCCGGGCTTCGGGGGCCTCGCGATACGTAGCAATGTGGCGGATATGCTCTATATTGATACGTTCCCGCTCAACATCAACGGCGAGGCGGCACACAATGTCATCGCGCACGAACTCCAACACTTAATCCATTGGCGGCAGGATAGCCGGGAGGCGATTTGGGTAGATGAGGGATGCGCTGACTATGCGGCGTTCGTTTGCGGCTATCTGTCACGGGAACACATCGCAGCTTTTGAAAAGAACCCTTCTATCTCGCTCATCAACTGGCCCGGCGCGCCAGGAACGGCGATGCCGCATTACGGTGCCGCCTTCCTCTGGATGCTCTACTTGCACGAACGCTATGGCGGGATGGAGACGCTGCGGCGCATTGTCAAGCATCGTGGCACCTCGATGGATGGCATCGCGGCGGTGCTCGCAGAATTGGGACATACGGTGACGGTGGCGGAGATGTTCTCGGACTGGAAGGTGGCTAACTACGTGTCGGAGTATCGGCACGTGAACTTGGCGTTATCTCCAACTCGCGTGCATCGTCTCCGGGCATCTGACAGTGGGGGCGGCGAAGGTTTCCCTATTGCAGTGCTTGGGCAAACCTTGCCGGATTTCGCGGCGGCCTATCTGGTGTTTGAATGGGTAGGAGATGGACCGCTGACGCTGGGGTTTTCGGGGGAAACGCCGGGGGGCGACTGGGGCTTGCACGTGATTGAATATGTGGACGATGTCACTTATACGGTTGCGGCGGTGCCAGTGATGCAGCGCGCGCGCGCAGGCACGGGTTCTATTGCGGTATCGGAGGGGGTGAGGAGAGCGGTCATGATTCCGAGTTTGCATTCTGAAACTCGGCGCATCTCCCCGCGCACGGCAATGTATGAATACAGTGCGACCCGCGGGGCGAACATCACGTTTGTCGCGGCTGTGATACCCAACCCGGTCCTCCCGCAGTATTGGGACATCGTCGCGATGCCGAGTGAGCGGCTTGTCGGCCTGATGCCGACGGTGACGTTGATGCAGGGCGCGCGGCTCTATCGGGAGACGCAGCCGATGAAGGCTCTCCAAGATGGAGAGAAGTATCGGTATACGTTTCACCTTGAACCAGAAATATCTCCCGACGCGCTCACCTGGGAACTGTTTTTGGACGGACGGCGTGTTGGAAAAGGGAGCGTGACAGACGAAGACTGAGTGGCTTCGCGCAAGGTTCTCGTAAAAGGCTCTCGTAATGAGTGTATTGCGAACAAGGTATTTAGCCCCTTTTGGGGATAATACCTAACAAAAATCCATCAAGAGATAAGCATGCAACAACGGCGCATGCGGGTCAACGGCGAGAGACGTTCGTGCACCAACCAACTTTATCGAACGCCTCGCGAACAACCGGAGGAGAAAATCAAATGAAACTTTATGCAGGAACAATTGGACAAAGCGTCTGGCGTAGCACGGATAGCGGGGATACGTGGCAGCGCGCCAGTAACGGCATTTTTCCCGAAGCAGATGTCCGCGCCATCGCTGTCAATCCAAACAACGCCGATGTCGTTTACGCCGGCACAGATAAGGGCGTTTTCCGTTCTGACAACGGCGGCGACGCTTGGAAGGCACTGCCGAGTGAAATGGACGAACTGGAAGTCTGGGCACTCGCCATTGATACAACCGCACCGGAAACGCTTTACGCCGGCACCTGTCCATCCGCCTTTTTCAAGTCCACTGACAGTGGCGAATCGTGGCGGAAACTGAACGCTGACTTGGCGCAGGAATGTGAAGGCGTGCCTATCATTCCACGCGTCACGACGTTCATCATTGACGCGGCGGATAACCAGACGCTCTACGCCGGGATTGAGATTGATGGCATGCGCCTCAGCACCGATGGCGGCGAAACGTGGACAGAACGGAGTGAAGGACTCAGCAGTCTGGATATTCATGGACTCTGCGTGGTGCCCGGCACCCCGAAAACCATCGTCGCCGCGACGAACAACGATGTGTGCATCACGACAGATATGGGCCAGCAGTGGACACCGCTTAAGGTGAAGGAACACTATCCGTGGCCCTACTGCCGCGCGGCATTTTTCTTGAACGGCGATGCAGGCCGCGTCTTTATCGGTGCGGGGAATGGCCCGCCGGGTGATGAAGGCGGTATCTTCTCGACGCGCGATAATGGCGAAAGTTGGGAACGCGCCGATATCGGCGGCGTGGCGAACAGCACCATCTGGACGTTCGCGCACAACCCGAACGTGAACGAATTCCTCATCGCTTGCAGTGTGAGCGGGCAACTTTACCGAAGCACCGATGCCGGCAATTCTTGGACGAAACTCGCTCATGAATTCGGCGAAGTGCGAGCATTGGCCGTCGCCGGTTAAAAAACTTGACTTTTTGTGTCGTTTGTGCTATGCTATTCTGGACAGCGCACAAAACCGAAAAGGAATGTTCATGCACCAACCGGGCTTATCGAAAAGCCACGTCTAGACTGAACTGCCTGCGTTGTTCGCAAAAGCAGGCTCCCTTTTCAGAATTACGAAAAAATAGGAGGCACATTTTTCTTATGCGTTTTTGGAGTTTTTTCATACTACCGCTTCTCCTCGTCGCACACATCGGATGTGGCGGCGGGGGCGAAATCGATATTGACACACCACCGGATATTGGCGGAGCGAAGCGCATCGCGCTTGCACCGTTCTTCGCCGAAACCGAGGAAGTCAATCAACTCGGCCGCCGAATCAGCGTGAACTTAGCGGACCGGCTGAAGCTCACCTTCAAAGAGGCAGAGTGGATCTACGACATCTCAAAGAAAGTCCAGCCAGTGCGAGATAAACTGACTGAGCTCGGACTGACGTTGGACCAGGTCTACGCAGACCCGGCACTTGCAGCCAAACTCGGCCAGGCGTTGAACGCCGATATGCTCATCATCGGCAAGGTGGAGAAGCCGAAGTTGGGACAGCGGGATTACAACCAGCTCCTGATGAAACAGGGCCGGCAAGGGGGTATTTCTGGAACGTCAACTTACATCCGCACCCGCTTGACGGCACTCGGCAAGACACGGGTGAAAGTCGTGGATACCGCATCCGGCGAGCTGGAGTTTAACAAGAATATCCAATCCTATCTCAAGTATTGGTATGCTTATCAGACGCAGCAAAGCGAGCAGCAAATCTTTAAATCATCGGAAGACCGGCTCGCGGATTTAGGGAAAACTCTCTCTCTCCGCATCGCTTACGTCTTGCATCCGACTGGATTCAGGTCGGAGGACGAGGAGAAGATTTTGCTGAAACCGGATATGGTGTTGAAAGGCACCGGCGGTGTCGTTGAGTTTAACTAGTGCGGGGGGGAGTCCTGTCCCTCGCCGGGGTATCGCGCGCGGAGCGCTCGCGGGGGACAGGCCCCCGCGCTACGGTGTAAGAAACCTTTTTTTGATCATCGGGCGGGGGAAACCTATCCTTCGCCCGTTTTTCGTTCATCCCTCGTAGGGCGAGGGCCTGTCCCTCGCCAGACTCATCCGCCTCGGTTATCGTAGGGCGAGGGCCTGTCCCTCGCCATGCAGCGATCGCGGGGGACAGGCCCCCGCGCTACGGTTTTCAAGGCCGCTCCTTTCACCGTAGGGCGAGGGCCTGTCCCTCGCCATGCTGCGCTCGCGGGTGAAACCCTCTCGGATGCGCGTATGGCATCCGAGGGCCCCCGCGCTACGTTGTAATAGACTTTTTTTCTCATCGTAGGGCGTGGGAAACCTGGCCCTCGCCAACTTCCTCACAAAACTTACCTCGCGCTTTTTGCACGCTTCCCTGCAAAAAACGTCTCGATTTGTTCAATATACGCCGCGCCGTGTTTCATCAACCCGCGCGAGAGACGATACATCTCAGGCGGCGGCAGCTCCTCATAAGGATTGGCGAGTGTCTGATAACAGTTCATCGCGGCTTGGAAAAACGCCTGCGTCTCCGCCTCAATCGCACCGTGTCTCTCCATGATGATGAAGCTGTGATGCTTGTGCGCCGGCGGTGTCTCATCGCGGAAAGAGAAACCGATAACGGCGTTGTTGATGTCCACGATGCGCTGCAGACTCATCAGCACGCAACTCTTCACGTAAGCGTGCGTCAGCGAATCGGCGGCGACGTATGCCGACTCTGTCTCCGGCAATCCGCTCTGGAGTTGTGCTAAGCACTCTTGAACATAGTCCAGTTTGACCCGGACCGGGTTGACTTGGCGCGTTTTTGCAGCCGTTTTTTTCTTCCGGGTCTGCTTCGCACGGCCGGGGAGGGAGGTTGTCTCTTTTGGCATGGTGTGCTCCTTTTTGATGAAATGATTTCTGGCATTTGTTTATTAGACGTTTGTGAATGCGAGAAGGTTTAAGGGAGCAATTGTCTGATTTTAGAGGGTGTTTCATAACTTCACCGTAGGGCGAGGGCCTGTCCCTCGCCATCGCTCGCGCAATCGAACGTTCGCGGGGGACAGGCCCCCGCGCTACGGGCCAGGGATGGGTTCTCCTCAAGGTCCGTAGGACCTTAATGTCTATAGCATACGTGGCTCGCCAATTCCTCAAGGTCCTTTAGGTCCTTAATGTTTTCTGCTGCTTATTAAGGACCTAAAGGCCCTTAGCGTTTTTTTCGTCGGCGGGTTTCTATAGACATGCAGGACCTAAAGGCCCTGAAGAGATTTTTTCGCGGATCGAACGTTCGCGGGGGACAGGCCCCCGCGCTACGATGAAAAAAACGTGCCGTTTACCGTAGGGCGAGGGCCTGTCCCTCGCCATGCCAATCATCTGAAGCAGGATTATCACGATTATCACGATTAGGAGCAGGATTTTCAAGATTTTCAAGATTTCACAGGATATGAGCAGGATTTACAAGATTTATCAAGATTAGCAAGATTATAGAGTCTGATGCATCAAACACCCCGTGGCCTGCCACAACCGCGCCGATGCACCAGAGACCTAATCCTGTGAAATCCTGTGAAATCCTGTAAATCCTGCTCCAAATCGTGAGAATCGTGAGAATCCTGCTCCTAATCTTGCTAAATCGTGAAAATCTTGAAAATCCTGCTCATATCCTGCTCAATTTTTCCCTTGACAATTATCCCCATTCATGTTATCATATCCTACATGAAACAATTAACCCTGAAACCACACCACAAACCGGTGCGCGAATACTACGCCACGCTGAAGGCATACGCCGCCCGCGATATCAAGCACGAAGGCGCAGTCAGCACGCCGTTCCAAGCACTGCTCCACGCCTGCGCGAAGCAAGTAGAGGCCACCCTCGTGCCGCAATACGCGGTCCGCACCGAAACCGGCACTCGGATTGTCATCGATGGCATGCTCCTCGATGCCTACGGGCTCCCCCTCGCCGCCTGCGAATTTAAAGACGTTGACGACGATTTGCCGAAAGCCGTGCAAGAGAAATTCGCCGTCGGCTATCCCGACGATAACATCTTCTTCCAAACGCCAGAACGCGGGATTCTTTACCAAAACGGGCAAAAAGTGCTTGACGCAGACCTCGGGGACCCGGGGCAATTATGCGACGCGCTTGAAAAGTTGTTCGCGAATCCGCACACGGCGATTGAAAATTGGCATGCCGCTGTCGCCGAATTCAAGGAGAAAGTGCCGGCACTCGGGGCGGAACTGACGCAGCGCATCGCCGCGGAGCGCGAGACGAACGCGGCGTATCGCGATGCGTTCGCCGATTTCTATGCGCACTGCCGCGCCTCCATCAACCCGAACCTCTCGCAAGCCGCCGTGGAGGAGATGCTGACGCAACATATTTTGACAGAACGCACCTTCCGCACCGTTTTCGCCAATCCGGATTTCACGCGGCGGAATATCATCGCCCGCGAGATTGAAAACGTCATTGACGCGCTCACCTCGCAGGCATTTAGTCGGCACGAGTTCCTGGCAAGCCTCGATCCGTTCTATCTCGCCATTGAGCAGGCATCGCTGTTGTGCAAAGATTTTTCCCAGAAACAGCACTTCCTGAACACCGTTTACGAGCAGTTTTTTCAAGGGTTTTCTGTCGCTGTGGCCGATACGCACGGCATCGTCTACACGCCGCAACCCCTCGTCGATTTCATGGTGAAGAGCGTCAATTATGTCCTCCAAGAAGAATTCGGCAAGACGGTATCCGATAGCGGCGTGCATCTCATCGATGCCTTTGTCGGCACCGGAAACTTCATCGTCCGGCTGATGCGCGAGATCGATGGCCGAGCCTTGAAACGGAAATACCGCGAGGAACTGCATTGCAATGAAGTCCTCCTGCTGCCCTACTACATCGCCAGCATGAACATTGAGCACGAATATTTTCAAGCGACGCAGTCCTACCTGCCGTTTGAGAAGATCTGCCTCGTGGACACTTTCGATACGTTTGATGTGCGCGATGCACCGAACCAGACCGGGCAGTTTGCCTATTTCTCGCAGGCGAATACCCTGCGCGTGGAGGAGCAGAAAGCCACACCGATGTTCGTCGTCATCGGAAATCCACCCTATAACGCCGGGCAGAAAAACGAGAATGACAATAACCCGAACCGCAAATATGAAGGCGTGGATGCGCGCGTGCGCGATACTTACGCCAAAGATTCTGTGGCGCAACGAAAAGGCGCGCTCTATGATCCGTATGTGAAATCCTATCGCTGGGGCACCGATAAACTCGGCATCGAGGGGCTCGTTGCTTTCGTCACGAACCGCTCCTTTATTGACGGCATCGCGTTTGACGGCATGCGCAAGCACCTCGCCCAAGATTTTGACACCCTCTATGTGCTGGATTTAGGCGGAAATATCCGCGCGGGCGACCCGGGCACCTCCAACGTCTTCGGCATCCAGGTCGGCGTGTGTATCACCATCTTGGTGAAAAAGCGAGACGCTTCGCAGAAACCGGCCCGCATCCTCTACCACGGCGAAACCGCCAAGTGGGATGCCAGCCGCAAGATGGATTGGTTGAACGAACGCGAACACGTCGGCAATCTCACGTGGCAGGACATTCAACCCAACGAACGTCACATCTGGCTCACCGAGGGGCTCCGCGACGAATTCAACACCTTTCTCCCCATCGGCAGCAAGACGGTAAAGGCGGCGAAAGGCGCAGGCATCGGCACGATGTTTAAGACTTACAGCAACGGCGTGAAAACGGGCCGCGATGAATGGGCGATCAACTTCAACGAGGCCGCTCTCACGGCAAATCTGTCTCGGATGATGGAGTTCTACAACGCCGAAGTTGCGCGATGGCAGCAGCGCACTGATTTTGAGATACCTCTCAACAATTTTGTGAGTGCTGACAACACCAAAATCAAGTGGGATGAAAGGCTCAAAGCGGAATTGAAAAGAGGCAACCTCGCTGCGTTCTCAGCAGCAAAGGTGCGCGATCATCTCTATCGGCCCTTTACCAAATCGAACCTCTATTTCGACAGGCAGATAGCTCATCGAGTCTCTCTGATGCCCTCCATTTTCCCGGTGCCTGAGACAGAGAACGAGAATCGCGTGATTTGCGTCAGCGGGATTGGCAGCGGCAAGCCGTTCCAAACGCTCATGACAGATTTGCTCCCATCGGTTGATATTCTTGAAAAAACGCATTGCTTTCCGTTCTACACCTACGCGGAGGATGGTTCGGAACGCCGTGAGAACATCACCGATTGGGCATTGGCGGCGTTCCGCGCGCACTACGGCGACGAAAGCATCACGAAGTGGGACATCTTCAACTACACCTACGGCTTGTTGCATCATCCCGACTATCGCGAGACGTATGCCGATAATCTCAAATTAGATTTACCGCATATTCCGTTCGCGTCGGATTTCTGGGGGTTTGCGAAGGCGGGTGCGCAGTTGGCGGAGCTCCATGTCAATTATGAGTCGTCGCCGGAGTATGCGGGGTTGCAGCCTATTGAGAACCGCGAGCTTCCGATCGATTATCGGGTGTCAAAGAAGATGAAATTCTCGGCGGATAAAACGGCGTTGCGCTACAACGATTTCCTCACGATAGGCGGGATTCCGTCGTCGGCGTTTGCGTATCGGTTGGGTGCGTATTCGGCGTTGGAGTGGGTGGTGAATCAGTATCATGTGAAGACGCACAAACGGAGTCAGTTGCTCTCCGATCCGAACCGCGTTGCTGATGATGAATATATTGTTCGGCTTCTTGGGCAGGTGGTAGAGGTGAGTGTTCGGACGGTGGGTATTGTTGGGGGGTTGCCGGAGTTATTTTGAAGGGTGAAAGCCGCCTTCATCGTAGGGCTTGGGCCCTCGGATGCCACACGCGCATGCGAGCGGGTTTCCCTCGCCATGCTGCGATCGCGGGGGACAGGCCCCCGCCCTACGGAAAAAAACGCCTCCCCGCACCGTAGGGCGAGGGCCTGTCCCTCGCCATCGTCGGTGCTACGCAAAAAAACGTCTCTTGTTCTCTTAAGTCCGTAGGACCTTAATGTCTATAGCAGCCGGCGACGTGAAGAGATTTAAGGTCCTTTAGGTCCTTAATAGGTTTTGCCATGCGGCGCGTGTTTTTTATTAAGGACCTAAAGGACCTTGACATGGGGCTGACACGTTTTTCTATAGACATTAAGGACCTAAAGGACCTAAGACGGCATTTTGGCGATGGAGATCGCGGGGGACAGGCCCCCGCGCTACGGGGAAAAAACGCCTCCCCCCTCACCGTAGGGCTTGGGCCCTCGCATGCCACACGCGCATGCGAGCGGGTTTCCCTCGCCATGCTGCGATCGCGGGGGCCTGTCCCCCGCGCTACGGAAAAAAACGGTACGTCATCGTCCGCGCACTCCAACGATCGCGGGGGACAGGCCCCCGCGCTACGGTGAAAAAAAACGGCATTCCCTCATCGTAGGGCGGGGGCCTGTCCCTCGCCATGCTGCACTCGCGGGGGACAGGCCCCCGCGCTACGGTGGAAATAACGTCTTTTAGGTCTGTAGGACCTTAATGTCTATAGCACGTGAGGCTCCGAAGAATTCTAAGGTCCTTTAGGTCCTTAATGTGTTTTGCCAGGGCCGCGTGTTTTTTATTAAGGACCTAAAGGACCTTGACATGGGGCTGACACGTTTTTCTATAGACATTAAGGACCTAAAGGACCTAAGACGGCATTTTGGCGATGGAGATCGCGGGGGACAGGCCCCCGCGCTACGATAAAAAAAACGGTTTTGAGCCATCGCGGGGGACAGGCCCCCGCGCTACGGGCACATCGAGACCGGGAGGTCTCTCCTACGGGGAAGGCATCGAGACCAGGAGGTCTCTCCTACGGTAACATCGCTAATCCCTTTGTGCTTTTTCGATTTTGGTTTGACAACGCTTTAGACGTTATGGTATCCTATCTTCAAACGCTTTTGACGAGGTGCAGGAACGATGGAAAAATTAGACCGGATTACTTTTAATCCAAATGTGATGAGCGGTAAACCAATCATCCGTGGCATGCGAGTCACGGTTGGCACGGTTGTCGGGCTAGTCGCTTCCGGGTATTCGACGGAGGAGATTCTGGATGCGTATCCTTATTTAGAAGCCGAGGATATTCGTCAGTCGTTGTTATACGCGGCGTGGCGCGTTCAGGAACGTGAGGTCCTCTTGGAGCCTTATGAAGGTGATAATTGATATGAACCTTTCCCCGAAGTGGGTTCAGGTTTTTAAGCAGCAGGGGTGGCACGCGGTTCATTGGCGAACGCTAAGCGATCCGCTCGCATCGGATAGTGCCATTATGGACTGGGCACGCGAACACGGCTATGTTGTCTTCACGCGCGATCTTGACTTTGGAACGCTGCTTGCGACTACCTATGTTCAA
This sequence comes from Candidatus Poribacteria bacterium, assembly GCA_965242965.1. GTDB lineage: Bacteria > Poribacteria > WGA-4E > WGA-4E > WGA-3G > AGPOR5. The sequence goes on from OZ251518.1 coordinate 3,491,293, forward strand.
GGCCCCAGCGTCATTCAAATTCGCGATGAGAACATGATGCCTCATCATTTGGGTGACTGGTTAGCGGCGATATTGCGTCAACACGAGGCGGAATTAGAATCTGGTGCATTGTTAACTGTGCACAAAGATCGGACTAAGATCCGCGCGCTCCCCTTCCCTGGTGGTTTATAGGGCAAAGCCTTTTTGACGAGGTGCAGGAACGATGGAAAAATTAGACCGGATTACTTTTAATCCGAATGTGATGGGCGGCAAGCCAATCATCCGTGGCATGCGCGTTACGGTGGGGATGGTTGTCGGGCTAGTCGCTTCCGGGTATTCGACGGAGGAGATTCTGGATGCGTATCCTTATTTAGAGGCAGAGGATATTCGTCAGTCGCTGTCCTATGCGGCGTGGCGCGTCCAAGAGATTGAAATTCCCCTGGAGCCTTATGAAGGTGATGATTGATATGAGGGTGTTTCATAACTCCGTTTCGGTATTTATTTCCCCTTGCGGGGACGGGCGAATACCGATAGAAAAGCGAGGGGGCGCATCGGGCCCACCTCTGTAGTTCGGGAGCGCCCGCTCCCGAACGGATCAGGATCAGGCGATCCTGACCTACAGGGGTGACGAGGTCTGCGAGCCAAACGCATGGCGAGGGACAGGCCCTCGCCCTACGTGAAGGGGCGGCGTTTTTTTCACCGTATCGCGAGAAAAACAAAAATCTTGCAAAATTTCTCATTAAATGTTAAAATTCATGGCACAACTAAAACAGCGAACCCATCTTGAATACTGGTTTGCCCTTGCATCCGTAGAAGGGCTCGGCGGCGTGCGGATTAGGCGGCTCATGACGCGGTTCGGGAACGTGGCGAACATTTTTGATGCAGAGCTCCCCGAAATCGCGCGCTTACCCTCTTTCAATCCGGTCTTGGCATCGCGGATACTCACCGTGGCGCAGAATTTTCCGGCATTACAAGAGCGGCTAGACGCGCTCAACAGCCAGCAGGTGGAGGTGCTTTGCCCGGAAGACGCGACATACCCAGCACAGCTTAAAGCAGTGCCGGATGCCCCGGCGATTCTGTGCAGAATCGGCACCCTCTCCCAAATCCACGAACGGTGCGTCTCTATTGTGGGAAGTCAGCAACCGAGCCCGGAAGGGGTTCAGGTGACGCTGGAGCTCGCCGTGAAGTTGGCGCAGGCCGGCGTTACCGTTGTCAGTGGACTCGCCACCGGCATTGATGCAACCGCGCACAACGGTGCCTTGGCGGGAGGCGGACGCACAGTCGGCGTGTTGGCAACCGATTTTAGTGCCGTCTACCCGTTGCGAAATCAAGACCTCGCCGCGAAAATCTACGAGACAGGATGCTTGTTCACCGAACATCCGTTTCCGACATCGCCATCTCCCGGGAACTTCGTGTTGCGGAATCGGATTATCAGTGGGCTTTCAATGGCGACAATCGTCGTAGAGTCACAAAAAAGTGGTGGCGCGATGCATACCGCACGCTACGCGCGGCGGCAAGGAAGACACCTCTTCGCATGCCGGTGGAAAACGCAAGACGAACGCAGCGAAGGAACGCGGGAACTCATTAACACCGGTGCCATCCCTTTTTTGCCTAACGAACTTGACAAAGTCGTTGAAGACGTTACGCATCCGGAACAGTTGGAAGAGCAAAGTGCCATCGGTGCATCCGGCCAACAGATGGGGCTTTTTGATGCCGGATAACCTGATGTCCGCAGCGTTTTTTTCGTAAAATAAAACATTACAAAAAAAATCGCAAAAAAATTTGATTTTTTTTTGAAAATGTGGTATACTATATATGTCTATAGACGGCATTAGGGAAGACGTGTACCCTTTTTTGATTTCACAACGTTTAAGAAATGTGGTATACTCCGAAGAAAATAGCAGGTTTTCCTAGAAAATAGGAAAAATGAAGTTTTTTCTTGACAAAAACAACAAATTTTTGTAGAATTGCTTCATTAAATCCAAATGCAGGCAGAACTTGCAGATTTCTCTTCGTAAAATTCTCTTGAAAAAGTTTGCAAACTTTGCTAAACTTTGGATAGACACTTTCGGGCGAGGCGCGATAATCTAGATGGTATGGGGGCAAAACCCCCGCTGACGAGCCGCCCTCGCGAGATTTGTTCTCAACGTGTCGGTCCGTCCGCTGGCACACCGCAGTGGACGACAAACGAAATAGCCCAACGTTACTCGACTTTATGAGGATATCATGATTGGTTTCCATCGCCGCCGTTGCATTGCAAACAACAGCGGTAGCGAAACCAACCGTTCCCAACGGCGAGAGCCCGCGGGACAACACCGAAAGTTTTCTAGCGGCATCTATACCCGTAGCGCGCTGACAAAACGCGCTGTCTGGATAGGTGCATTCTGATTAACCTTAAATTTAAGGAGTTAACTCAAATGAAAAAAATGTTTAGAACCTTGGCTTTATTGATGGCGGCACTGCTCGCTGTCTATGTGATTGGCTGCGGTGGCGACGACGACGCAGAAGAGACGGAAGCTGCACCGGCGGCATTCCAGAGTGCAACACCGCCTGGGGGCGAAGTCGCTGCGAACGGAACAATCTCGGTTACCTTTGACAATGCCCCCTCCGGCGTTTCGGTAACCGCGGGAACTGTTACCGTAGCCGGCAAGACGGCCACCATCACGGGGCCCTTCACCCCTGGTCCGCTCGCGCTGACCATTAACTGGGATGATGGGAGCCATACGCTCAACTACACCGTTACGGCACCGGATACCACCGCGCCGACGGTCACGGGTGGCACGGTGAGTGATGGCGACAAGGATGTCGATCCCGAGCAGATCAACACCGATGCCATGATTGAGGTTACCTTCAGCGAGGATGTCACCGGAAGCATCGCCCTGCAGACAGAGGGCGGCGATGATGTCGGCTGGCTTGGCAAAGTCGAAGGCACCACAGGCACCTTGGAACTCGTCAAGGGTAAGGAAATCGGCAATGAGACTACCTACGTTATCGCAGGTAAAGTTTCTGACGCTGCCGGCAACGCCCTTGATGTCAGCATCACCTTTGTCACAAAAGGTAAAGAGTAAGTTTGCGGCTATTTCGCTTACGCGGGCAGCGTATCTTTAAGATGCGCTGCCTTTTTTTATGCTCTTCAGTCCCGTAGGAGAGACCTCCTAGTCTCGATTCCCTGTCGTCGCGCCGTCCCGGTCTTGATTTCCCCGTAGCGCGGGGGCCTGTCCCCCGCGATCGTTGGATTACACTTGCGCGAGAACGCTGGCGAGGGACAGGCCCTCGCCCTACGGTGAGGGCGGGCGTTTCTTATCGTAGCGCGGGGGCCTGTCCCCCGCGAGTGTTCGTCCCTCACAGCATGGCGAGGGACAGGCCCTCGCGCTACGGTGAAGGGGGCGTTTTTTTATCGTAGCGCGGGGGCCTGTCCCCCGCGATCGTTGGATTACACTTGCGCGAGAACGCTGGCGAGGGACAGGCCCTCGCGCTACGGTGAAGGCGGCGTTTTTTTTATCGTAGCGCGACGGCCCTCGGATGCCATACGCGCATCCGAGCGGGTTTCCCCCGCGAGCTCGCCCAGAAGGTTGCATCGAGACCGGGAGGGCTCTCCTACCGGAAAAAACGAGTTATGAAACACCCTCATTTTAATGCAAATTATTCTTGACAAAAAAAACGATTCACGTTAAAATCTACAATTAATAATTTATGAAAAAAGTTTGAACGGTTTTTGAAATAGGGTTGTCTAAATAATCAGAGACAGGTAGATGCGCGCGTAGCAACGCGCAGTTACCAAAGGAGATAACGTTCCGTGGAAAGAACTGAGGCATTGCTCATCGCCGAACTCTGTGAAGGGGACGAGACCGCGTTTACCGTCCTTGTGGAGAAGTATCAGCATACGGTGTATCGCCTTGCGATGCAGATTACACAAAACCACGCTGATGCCGACGATGTCATGCAAGAAACCTTCATCAAAGCCTACCGGTCCATCCACACGTTTCGGCAGAATGCCGCCTTTGAGACGTGGTTGTATCGCATCGCCGTGAACGAGGCACTCAATTTCGTCAAACGGCGGGACCGGCGGCGCGAATACGCGTTTGATGCCTCGGCGGAAGCCACGATGGATGCTGTCGCACGGTATAGAGCTGAAGAAGCGTCCGACCCGCATCTCCAAGCAGAGAAATCCGAGTTGCGGCACTGGGTCACCGAGGCTGTCAACAGTCTATCGCTGAAACACCGGACCGTCGTGCATCTCCATGAATTTGAAGGATTAACGCACGCCGAGATAGCCGCAATCCTCAACTGCTCCGAAGGAACAGTCCGGTCGCGCTTGCACTACGCCCGGAAAAAACTCAGGACTTTGCTTAAACCGTATATCGATGCCAGCACAGAACCCGAGTAATACCGATTCATTACCGTAACGCGGGGGCCTGTCCCCCGCGAGGCTGATTTCTCAAATCAACCGGTGAACGCGACTGGCTGTTCGTCACCGTAGCGCGGGGGCCTGTCCCCCGCGAACGTTCGCGGGCCCCAGAGCTCGGCGAGGGACAGGCCCTCGCCCTACGATAACCGAGCACGTTGTCTTCACCGTAGCGCGGGGGCCTGTCCCCCGCGAGCGTTCGCGGGCCCCAGAGCTCGGCGAGGGACAGGCCCTCGCCCTACGATAACCGAGCACGTTGTCTTCACCGTAGCGCGGGGGCCTGTCCCCCGCGACTGGTTTCTAAAATCAAAAGGGAACGTAACATGTTGATAACAAAATGTTACACCGTCCAACACCAGTTATCTGATTACCTTGATGACACTCTTTCCGCACGGCAGAAGACTGCAGTTGCGGCGCATCTCCGCGCCTGTCAGCACTGCCGAAACGAGATGAAGGCGTTAAAGAAAACCAGCGAGCTCGTCGGGAGTTTCTACGTTACGCCCAAGGCATCCGAAGCCTATCACGCGCGGTTTGCCGCTCGACTCCATGAACGGATGGAGCAGACACCGCGGAACGGTTTGCATCACCACATCGCCGCCGCTGTCTCCCGCTTGGGTTGGCAGCTGCAGACATACGCGCGCCGGTGCTTGCCCAGTGCCAAAAGTCTGTCTGGCTTCCCCGGCATTCCCTCGCGAGTGCTGCCTGTCTATGTGTTGTTGCTAGCGATGTCGGCGTTAGGGATTGCGACACTCCTCCTTCATGAGGACGCGCCGCTTCCCCCTGTAGCACGCGTGGAACAACAAGATACCGGGCGCGGCTCTAGTGCCGAGAAAGACGCGCTGCCGCAGATGCCCGTTGGCGAAAAGCGCGCGCTCTCTGTCGGGACATACACCGCGCGCGAGACATCCACCGGAACGCCCAACGAACCGTCGGTGACACCGAAGCCTCTTGGACATCGGCATCGGCAGGTGTCCGCCGCCCCGGTTGCCGCGGGCAGCACAAGAACGCAGCCAGCCGCACCGCGGGGAGAAACGTTCTTGCAGCAGGACGCTTTGCACCAAGACGAAAAACTGCCCACGCGCGGGATGCTCTTGACAGACACTGCCTATGGCCTCTTGTTAGTGCAAGGGCTCTTCGGCACAGCCGACGAGGGATGGAAACCTTATCAACCTAAATGGCGCGGGACACCGACAGGTTTCGGAAGGAAACTGAGGGACGTGCCGTTAGAAACACGAACTATTCGTGAAGTTTACGATGCAATTAAGTTGTAAATGTCACCGTTCATTTCCGAACGGTGATGCCTATAGGAAAAGTGCCTGCGTTGCAACGCTTCTGCGGGCCATCTAGAAAAGGAGAAACTAAATGAACCCAAGAATTTTGGGCATTATCGGCGGCTTGGCACTCCTCGTCGCCCTCTTATCGCCCTTCATGATGGGCAGCTCCAAGAAAGTGGAGCAACTCTTCAATTCCGCCGAAGACCTTTATGGACAAGCGGACTATGAAGGCGCGATTGCCAAATACAACGAAGCACTTGAAGAATCCACCAAGCGCGGCGTCAAGACAGAAGTCATCGACAAAGACTTCCCCACGCTCGCGAACTTCAAGATTGCCGTCAGCTACTCGCAACTCGCCGAACAATCCGGCGATGTCAACCACTACGACACCGCGATAGCCTACATTGAGAAAGTCGCACCAACCGCCACCATCCCCAAGCACCAAGAAGGCTTAACCTACTTGTGGGGACAGATTCTCTATCGCACCGAACAGTTCGAGCTCGCCGAACCCAAGTTCATGCAGCTCATCGAGAACTTCCCGAACTCCCTGTTCGTCGAGAACGCGTGGTATGCCATCGGGCAGCTCAACTACAAGCTCCAAAACTACGAGGACTCCCGGAACGCCTTCAAATCCGTGTTGGACGGATTCCCCAACTCCGATTTCAAAGACGATTCCCAGCACCTCATCGCGCAATCCTTCCTGAACGAGTCAAACTACGAACAGGCTTATCAGGAATTTGACAAAATTGCCACCGAAGAATTCAAAAACTACCCGGACTTGCAAGCCGAAGCGATGTATAAAGCCGCCTACAGTCTCAACCAACTCGGACGAGACGACGAGGCGATTAGCCGTTATACCAACTTCATCACGCAGTTCCCGGAGAGCCAGTACGTCACCGCCGCCTACTTCGACCAGGGTGCCATTTACGCCCGGCAGAAGGATTATGATAACGCGCGCGTCAACTACGAACTCGCCCTCCAGAACACCGCGGACCGGGTGCTCCAAGCAGAAATTCAATCCGCCATCGGGCGAACCTACTATGACCAGGGTGACTACGAGAACGCAATCACCTCCTATACCACCCTGTTAGAAGAATACCCCGAGAGCGACTTCATCGCCGAGGCAAAACTCGGCATCGCCGATAGTCACTTCCGGCTGCAACGCTGGAACGAAGCAACCGTCGCCTACGAGCGCGTCATCAACGAGCACGAAGAGGAAACCGACTTCATTCCTTACAGCTCCTATCAGATTGGCGAGGCTTACTACAAACTGGGCACCGTGCAACGGGAGTCGGCTCAGGATGAAGAAAGCCGAGAACAAGCAATGACAACGCTTGAGCTCGCGCTCACCTGGTATCAGAAGACAATAGACGACTTCCCGCAAGATGCCGTCGCACCTCACGCGCTTTACGGCGCAATCTGGGCCCTAAACGACTTAGGGCGCAAAGAAGAGTTAGAGACAGTCGCCCGCGAGTTTATCGACAAAAACAGAAACGACAACGAGTTCGATATCCTCGCCGCCGAAGTCCAACTCCGCTTTGCCGACATCAAACGGCAGGAATTCAAACAATATGTCGAAGCCGCCCAAGAATACGCAAAGCTGTGGGACTACCGTCCATTACCCAAGTTCCACCTCGTCAAGCTCATGGGCAAATTCTTTGAAGGCCGCTCCTACTACGAAGCCGCCAAACCCGATGGCTATCAGGAAGGCGACACCGACGCGACGTTCAACAACGAATACCTCCAGAACTCCGTCGCCGCCTATCAAGATGCCATCGGCATGTTCAACGACGAAGCATTCCTCCCCGGTGTCGCCGAAGAACGTTACGACGACTTCTCCGAACGCGTCGCCCAAGTCGAAGCATGCGTCATGAACGAAGCACTCTCACACGAGATGCTCGGTGACTGGGAACAGGCACGCAACCGCTACGCCGCAATTCCCGAAACCAGCGAGTATTACGAACGCGCCCTACTTCTCGTCGCCAATAGCTACGTCAAACAAGGCGACAAAGAAGGCGCGATTGACTACTACAACAGCATCCTTGCCAAACTCGCCGATGCTGACAACCGTTCGTTGGCAGAGATTAAACTCGCCGACTTACTGCGCGCCGAGAAACGCTTCGCCGAAGCCGCTGTTCAATATCAGGCCGTCGTCGACGGCAATCCGTCCGGTGAATACGCCGACGACGCGCTCTACCTCGTCGGGCTCTGCTACTACCACGCCAGTGCCGACGATGCCACGCTTATCCCGCAATCCGAAGCCGCGTTCCAACGCGTCATCGCCGATTATGCCGATAGCCCCAACGCCGTAGAAGCATATTACGGCTTGGCTCTCGCCTATCGCGATGCCGCCCAAAAGCACGGCGATACCGAGAAGTGGCCCCTCGTCCTCCAAATCGCTGACGAAGCAAACGATAAGTATGCCAGCAGCGAAGAAGAACTGGTGCTACGGACGCTGGGACATATTGAATTAGTGAAAGCCACCGCGATTGAGAATACCAGCGAAGATGTCGATATCGATGTCCTCGCAGCCTCCCTCAAGCGCATAGTTAACAACACCGGCGCACCCGCAGATGCACGCAGCCGTTCGCAGTTGAAACTCGGGCACACCTACTACGGCGCGAAGCGTTACGAAGAAGCACTCGCCGAGTATCTCCTCTTCGTTGAGATGTTCCCGAGCAACGAACTCGCACCGAACGCGCAGTATCAAGCCGCCGTCTGTCACTACCAAATCGCGCAAGCCGCCGGCGACAAAGGCACGAAGGACCTGGCACTCCAGAACGCCGTCACTGCCGCCCAAAAAGTCGCAACTCTCACCGATGATGCCGACAACCGCATCAGTGCGAGTTACACCGAAGGCTTGGCGAAATTTGGATTAGATGACGAAGCTGGCGCGGCCGCCGCTTTCAAACAGGTGACTGCATTAGAGGGACAGACAGAAGATGAAAATCGCAAGACGCTCATCTTCCAAGCCCATTCCCGACTCGCTGAACTCAACGGAAACCTCGGGGACCACGCCGCCGCCGTCCAGGAATATCAATACATCATTGAGAATACCGAGGACGCCGACTTGAAAGGCCGCTCCTACTTCGCCATGGCGTTCGCGCAAGACGAGCAGTTGAAGGCGTATCCTGAAGCATTAATGGGTTACCAAAACGCCATTCAGTTGGTAGAAGATAACCTAGTCCAAGCGCAGGCATACTATCGGATGGGGCTTATCTATCAAGACAAACTCCGACAGCCGGAGAAAGCCTTGGAGACATTCCAGACGCTCATTAGCGACTATAGCGGTTCCGAGAACGCCAGCATCGCCTCCATGGTATCCGATGCCGGCATCCGCCGTTCCTCGCTCTACGTCGAACTCGGCAGGCTCAACGAAGCAATTGCCGAAGCAGAAGAATCACTGGAACGGACGAAAGCCAATCCGACAGCATCCATGTCAGAAAAATGCGCCGCGCAATATAACCTCGGCTTCCTCTATTCTGACCAGGCGCGCTCCCTCTTCTCGAACGAAGCAGGCACTGAGTTGCAACCTTACATCGATGCAAGCCGCGCCGCCGGCACCGCCTTCTTTGAGGTGAACACACTCGCCATGCCCGTTGAAGAAGCCGCCAAAGACGCTGTCAAGAGTCAGACCGTCATTCCTTACGTCCAGAATTCACTCTTCCAAGCCGGACAGATTTACTACTCTGTCGGTATCGGAGTCAAACTGGACCAGGATTTGAGAAGCTGCCTCGCGCCGCTCACCACGTTTGTGGATTACGTCGATAAGGGACTCTTCCCCGCATCCGGAGACTTGCGGAAAAACACCGAAACGGCACTCAACTACCTCGCCTCCGCCAACTTTGAACTCGGCCGGATGCAGGTAGGCATGGACGGAGAAATGTCCGAAAAAGCCGTCAGCTACTTTGACGATGCCGCCGATGTCTTCCGCGCGCTAGCGAAACGCTATCCGAATGCCAATGATGCCGCCTACTGGCAATACCAGGTCGGCGAGTCCTACTACGCTTCGCAGCAATTCGAGCGCGCCATCGGCGAATACGAAAAGGTCCGCGGTGTCAACAGCGAACACAAATCCGCCGCCGAATCGTTATACGCCATCTCAACCTGTAGCCAGCTCCTCTCCGAAGCCGCCGAAAAAGCCGGCGACGAAGAAGCCAAGCAACGCTGGTATGACAGACTGTTCGCCGCCAACGAAGCACTCGCCGCGGAATACCCGAACAGCGTCTATACCGCCGATGCACTCATCAATATCGGCAATAAATACTATAACGCCGGCTCCGAGGCTGACTTGGAGCAGACAGAGCGCATTCGGCTCTACCAGATGGCAATCCAGCATTATCAACGCGCCATTGATACGCCCGGCATCAGTAACGACTCCAAAGTCACAGCGCGCGGCTATCTCACCGATACCGCCAGCGCGCTCGCCTATTACGAGTATGATACTGCCACGGCGCAATTTGACGCCGCGAAGGTAACGCAAAACGCGGACGACAAGAAGACCGCGATTGAAGCCGTTATCGCCGAGTTTGACAAAATCATCGCCGCGTATCCGATGACGAAATACGCGGATCTCGCACTCGTTCAGATAGGCGAAGCATACATGGTGCTCGCCGATAAGGACGATGCCTATTACAATAACGCTCTGGATTACTTCAACCGGCTCTGGGCGAAATACGAGACGACACCGCCTGTCGACACCAAGGTGGCTCAGGCACTCGACTACGCCATCCGCCAAATTCAGGGAATCCAGAACTACATGAAGAGCGAGAACATCCAGATTCAGGATGTCGGCGGCGGATAATTTTGTCCTGGCGCAAAGCGTTCGGTTAGGTGGGTTGGCGCATGAACGCCTCTCTACGTAGATCCGCAATCGACGTTGTCGATTGCTTGTGGTCTGGTGCTAATTCTTGTTATCAAGAGTCGCATCGAAAACATAGGTAGCGTGCTTACGCGGCGCGACGCACGCACGTCTTCTGTCGGCGTAACGATTGACAACGTCAATGACGGCTTACGTAGAACGATGTTCATGCACCAACCCACCTAACCGAACGCCTTGCGAACAACGAAAAAACAGGGCGGATATATCCATATCCGCCCATGCCTACTCGCATTTCAATATCTTGCAAATCCGGAGCAGGATTATCACGATTATCACGATTTACTAGGATTAGGAGCAGGATTATCACGATTTCCAGGATTTCACAGGATTAGGTCGCTGAGGCACCGGACACCGTTTCGGTGCATCAGAACCTATAATCTTGCTAATCTTGCCAAATCTTGTAAATCCGGCTCAATCTTGTAAATCCGGCTCAATCTTGCCAATCCGGCTCAATCTTGAAAATCTTGTAAAGCCTGCTCATCTCTTGCGAAATCGTGATAATCTTGTAAATCCTGCTTCAAATCCTGCTTCAAATCCTGCTCCTAAAAATATGAAACCTATTACCAACTCCCGTGAATTAACAGTCCCCACGCGCATCCTCCTCGGCCCCGGACCCAGCGAAGCCAACGCGCGCGTCCTCAAAGCCATGACAACCCCCATGCTCGGCTATTTAGACACCGCCTTTGTTCACGTCATGGACGACACCGTCGCACTCCTCCGACAAGTCTTCGGCACAAACAACCCGCTGACGTTCCCCATCTCCGGCACCGGCACCGCCGGCATGGAAGCCGCCCTCGTCAACGTCATCGAACCCGGTGACGCTGTCGTCGTCGGAGTCAACGGCTACTTCGGCGGCAGGATAGCCGACATCGCCGCCCGCTGCGGCGGTGACGTGACAACTGTTGAAGCCGAATGGGGCACGCATATCCCTGCCGAACGCATCGCCGATGCCGTGACGAAAACGCACCCCAAACTCGTCGCCCTCGTTCACGGCGAGACATCGACAGGCATACTCCAACCCCTAGACGAAGTCATCGCCATCGCGCATCAACACGACGCGCTCTTCCTCGCAGACTGCGTCACCTCCCTCGGCGGACAGCCTGTCGACGTAGATGCCCGCCGCATTGATATCGCCTATAGCTGCACCCAGAAATGCCTCGCCGGGCCCCCTGGCTTATCCCCCATCACCTTCAGCGAACGCGCCCTTAACGTCATTCGACAGCGCAAAGCACCCGTTCAAAGTTTCTACCTCGACATAACGCTCCTTGAGCAATACTGGTTTGGAACGCCCCATGCACCCCAGCGCGCATATCATCACACCGTCTCAATGTCCCTCATCTATGCCCTCCGAGAAGCACTCCGCGTCGTCATGGAAGAAGGATTAACCGCGCGCTATCGCCGACACGAACTGCACGCGCAGGCACTCCTCGCCGGCGCGAAAGCCATCGGACTCGCACCCGCAGCCGAAGAAGGCTATCGCGCACCCATGCTGACGACACTTCGTATCCCTGATGGCTGTGACGATGTCACCATTCGGAAAGGGCTCTTAGAAGAAGATGGCATTGAAATCGGTGGAGGATTAGGCATCTTTGCCGGGAAGGCGTGGCGCATCGGCCTCATGGGCGAATCGTCCAACGAACGGAACGTCATGCTCGTGCTCAACGCGCTAGAAAAACGGCTGCGCGCTGCGGGACAAGCTATTACCCCCGGTACCGCCGTGCAAGCCGCCGCGCAGGTGTATCAATGAAGAAAAACGGAGCAGGATTTCCAAGATTATACAAGATTTACCAAGATTAGGTTTCTGGTGCGCCGGACACCCTTTTGGCAGGCCACGGGGTATTTGATGCACCAAGCCCTAATCGTGCGAAATCGTGATAATCGTGCAAATCCTGCTCCTAATCGTGAGAATCCTGCTCCGGTGCGTCGCGGAGATGACAAGAATTAGCACCAGACCACTAGCATGCAACAACGGCGCATGCGGGTCTACGTAGAGAGACGTTCATGCGCCAACCCACCTAACCGAACGCCTTGCGCCAGTACGAAAATTACTCCCATTCAATCGTGCTCGGAGGTTTGGAACTAATATCATAAACCACGCGGTTGATACCCTGCACCTCATTGATAAGCCGCGTCGAAACCCGCGCCAGCACCGCATCAGGAATCCGCGCCCAATCCGCTGTCATCGCATCGCTACTCGTGACAGCCCGGAGCGCAACCACGTTCTCATACGTCCGTTCGTCCCCCATCACGCCCACGCTCTTGATAGGAAGTAGCACCGCCAATGCCTGCCATATCGCATCGTAAAGACCGGCGGTTCGCAGTTCATCAATGAAAATCGCATCGGCAGCGCGGAGAACAGAAAGACGCGCCCGTGTCACCTCACCCAGAATCCGCACCGCCAGCCCGGGACCGGGAAACGGATGTCTACCCAGCACATGCGGCGGGACGTTCAGAGCCGCACCCAGCGCGCGCACCTCATCTTTAAACAGTTCCCGGAACGGTTCAATCAGTTCAAACGGCATATCCTCTGGCAAGCCACCGACATTGTGATGCGTCTTAATCGTCGCCGAGGGGCCCTTGACAGAGACGCTCTCAATCACATCCGGATAGAGCGTCCCTTGCGCCAGAAAATTGATGTTCGGCGTTCCGCCTGCATCCATTTCTAGACGACTGACCACCTCCCGAAACGTCTCAATAAACCGCGCCCCAATCGCTTTCCTCTTCTCCTCCGGATGCACCACACCCGCCAGCGCGCCTAAAAACGCATCCGTCGCATCCTCAAAATGAATCGGAATCCCCAGTTCCTTGCAAGTAGCCAGCACCCCTTTCGCCTCGTTTTGACGCAGCAGCCCCGTGTCCACAAACACCGGCACCAGCGCATCCCCGATGGCCCGATGCAACAGCCTCGCCAGCACCATTGAATCGACACCGCCGCTGACTGCACACAAGACCCGTTCTCCCCGCACCTTCTCCCGCAACTCCCCTGTCACCCTCGCGATAAACGCCTCCATCGTCCACGTCGCTTGACAGCCACAGATATCGCGCACGAAATTGCCCAGAATCTTGTCAGCATCCTGCGTATGTTCAACTTCCGGGTGAAACTGAAGTCCGTAAAATCCCTTCTCTGGATGCACCATCGCCGCAATCGGTGAATTCAAAGTGTACGCAATTCTCTTAAACCCCGTCGGGAGCGCGTCAATCCTGTCACCGTGACTCATCCATGCCGCAAACGTTGACGGTAAACCCGCGAATAATGCATCGGCGGTGAGATGCAGTTGCGCGTGCCCATATTCCCGTTCCGTCGCCGGATGCACCCTTCCGCCGTCCATGAGGTGCGCCATCAGTTGCATCCCATAGCATAAGCCGAGCACCGGGATGCCGAGCGTGAAGAGGGCTGGTTCAACTTTCGGCGCGTCGGGGGCATAGACACTCGCCGGTCCGCCGCTTAAAATGATGCCTTTCGGCGCGATGGCTTTAATGCCAGCCAGCGGCAGCGTATACGGGTGGATGTCGCAGTAGACATGTTGCTCGCGGATGCGACGAGCAATCAACTGCGTATATTGTGAACCGAAGTCCAGAATGAGGAGAGTATCGTGTTTTTTAGCGGCAGAGGTATCGTGCTTTTCGGATGCAACGCACGTAGTTTGTATGGGCGTGTTCATGTCGTCCTCAGTGTTGTCCTCGGTAAACATTGTCTCCCTCACGGGGTTTTAAAGGGATGGCACGTTGCTTTCTTGTGCTACGATGTCGCCTGTCTGCCGTTCAAAGATAGTGCCGTAGTCTCCCGGCGGCGCGAACGTCTCATCGCTCAACATCGCCAGCCCGGTGTTTGCGTCCTCAACATACCAGTCGCCGCGATGCGGATGCCCCGGTGTGTCAATGCACCGGACATAATAACAGTGGTTATGGAATTGGACGGTGTTGCCGTTGACGACGATATACCTGTCGCCGAATAGGTTCAGGGCGATCTGGTGGACAAGATAGGGGGTACTCATGGCGTTGTTCGTATAGTGATGTCGATGCGGCGGTTCAGTTCTTCAGCGGTTCCGAGGGGTTCGGTTTCCCCTAAGCCTATCGCTGTTAGCCGTTTCTTCTCGAGTCCGCCTTCTTCAATGAGAAACATTTGCACCGCCTTTGCGCGTCCCTCGCTGATGTGCATGTTCACGCCGGCTCCACCGCTCGTCGCCGTGTGTGCTTCAATCCGGAGGGGATATTCGGCAAACGCTGTCCGCCGGAGCACCTTTGCGATTTGCGCGAACGTTGGGAAAAATGCCGGTTTCAATGCCGTGCTGCCAACGGCAAACAGGTTACCGCTGATACGAAGCCGCACGCCTTCGTTCACCTCCACTACCTCTGTCACCTTCGGGAGTTTTTGTAATGCTTGCATCAGGTTCCTTTTCGCTGAGGTGAGCTGCTGCGTATTGGCGATGGCGCGCTGCAAAGTTTCCGTGCTATCTGCGGCTGCCTGTATCGCGGCGGGATAGTCCTTCTCGGCTAACGCCGTTTTCGCCGCGGCGAGTGCATCCTGCGCAAGTTGATAGAGCCGCGCTTCCAGCCGCGGCACATCGGTGTTCGCCTGCGCTGCTATTTCCTGTTCAGCAGTCTCTACGGCACGCTGTGCTTCCGTTGTGAGGGTAGCCAATTCTTTCTGCGCACGCTGCCGGTATTCCAGAACTTCCGCAATCCCTACTGCAGTGTCAGCGCGTTGTTGAGACGCTTCCGCTGCACGCCGTGCCTGTGCATACTGACGTGCGTTGAGGTGCTGCTGCGCTGTTTTCAGGTGTGCTGCCGCTTCTTCAAACGGTTCAAGCGCGTGTTGCCTTGCACTCAGGTATTGTGCCCGTTCAATAATCAACGCTGCCTTCGCTATCGCTACGCGTGCCTCTGTTTCTTCGGCATGCTCCTTGTTCCGATTTTGCACAGCGGTTTCATAGAGCGCGTTCGCCTGCTGCTGTGCTTCTCCTGTCGTTTTATCTGCCGCTGTGAAATCGTCCTCGCGAGCCAGGAGGCTACCTGCGAGAGCCAACGTCGCCTGCGCGCGTTCGTAGTCCGCTGTCGCTTCAATCGCGGGATAGAGTTCCTTGGCGATGTTCACGAGTAACGCTGCGCTTGATAACGTCACTTGCAGCTCTGTCCGCTGCAGCGATGCCGTTAATTCCGCTACATCTGTTGTCAACGCGCCTTCACGTTTTTTGTCCTGTCGGTGGACTGCTTCTGCTTCTGCTAGCGATTCCTTTGTGAGTTCATGCTGGATACGTGCGATGGCGAGTTCATCGGATAACGCGGCGATGCGTGCCTGCGCGGCTTGTTCGCGGACAAGCACGCGCTGTTCGCGTGCCTGGTGCTGCCGCGCCTTTGCGTGCGCAATCCGCCCCACTAACTCCGCCTGATAGGCGAACTCCGCGCTCTGTGCGATGTCACCGTTCTCCTGCGCCTCTTGAGCAAGCGCGAGCAGTTTGACAGCGCGCCCGAACTCCTCTATCGGCAACCTCTCTGCCTCAAGTTCAGATGCACTCTCAATCGCCTGTTGCGCGCCTTGGAGCGATGTCTCCAGCAGCACGCTGTCTATTTTCGGGCCCGCGCATCCGAACAACAGGATGAACAGGACGAGCAAGCCTATTTTTGGTATTTCGCCATGCGTTTGATTTTTTTGTTGTTCGCGAGGCGTTCGATTAGGGTTTCTGTGCATGAACGTCTCTCTCCGTAAACCCGCAACGGCTGGCACGTGTGCCAGACCTTGCATCATTGTTGCATGCTTGATTTCTGTTGTGATACTTGTCACGGTTTCCTGTTCTGGAGTTCCGTGAGTGCTTGGCGCGTTTCGGCGGCTCGCTGTTGACTGATGACGAGTTGCGCCTCCGCTTCTTGGAGGGCGGCTTCTAGTTGGAGAGCGTGTGCTGTCTCGGTTGCGATGCGCGCGTGGAGATAAGCGCGCAATGCCAAGCGATAGGCGCGCTCTGTATCCCCCGATTCCATTGCGGCTGTCGCCCCAGTCAGGAGTTCTTGCGCGGTGTGCGTCTCGGGCGCGCCGGATGCTTCCGCCGCCGCTAAAGTTACCTGTGCGTTTTCCAGTGTCTCCACGGCGAGGTGCTGCAGTTGCCCACCGCATCCAAGCAGCCCCACGAAGAGGATGATACCGATTAGCCGTTTCATAAGCCTACTCTCCTTACACGCTATCCATGAAAAGAGAAAAAGCCCCGCCCGCGGCGAGGCTCTATCAGGGTTGTCCTTCGGGAATTCTCCCATCGGGATGGGAGCGGATTCCCTAACATTCAGGACGTTCTGTATAGACACTCACCTTCCGGCGATATTTGTCTTTTCGCTCGAACGCGACGTAGCCGTTAATCTTCGAGAAGAGCGTGTAATCTCTTCCCACACCGACGTTGCTGCCGGCGTGCAGATGCGTGCCACGCTGTCGGACGAGAATGCTGCCGGCGGTGACATAGTTGCCGGCGAAGCGTTTCACACCGAGCCGTTTGCCGATGCTATCGCGTCCGTTTCGGGTGCTTCCCCCGCCTTTCTTATGTGCCATGGGATTCTTCCTCCTCAGCAGAATGGTTTCCGTTTTCCGCGCCGATGGCGGTAATTTTTACGCGGGTAAACGATTGCCGATGTCCGAGTTTGCGCTTGTAGCCTTTGCGCCGTTTGGACTTGAACACAATCGTCTTTTTCGCGCGTGCCTGTTGAACTACCTCACCCGTGACGGCGGTATCCGCCAGATAAGGGGTGCCGGCTTGCAACTGGCCCTCTTGGTTAACAATGGCTAAAACGGATGGAAACGTGACGGTGTCGCCTACGGCGGCATCCAATTTCTCAACATCAATGAGGGTGCCTACCTCGGCGCGATGTTGTTTCCCTCCGCTTGCAAATACTGCATACATTTTTGACTATAACTCCTTTTTTCGTCCTGGCGCAAAGCGTTCGATTAGGTGGTTGGTGCATGAACAGCTCTCTGCGTAGACCCGCATGCGCCGTTGTTGCATGCTATAGTTCTGGTGCTAATTTTTGTTATCAAGATTAGCATCGAAAACCGAGTCATTGACAACGTCAAACGGCTGGCAGCGAGTGCCAGACCTTGACGGCTTACGTAGAACGATGTTCATGCATTCACCACTCAAATCGAACGCCTTGCGAACAACATTATTCCAAAAACACCTCTTCGCCGTTCCCTGCAAAGATGCGGTAATCTTCGAGGTGCAAGTTGATGTCGGGTTCAAGGACGAGGTTCAACTTCAGCGAACGCTTCAAATCGCGCAATTTATCCGACATTGCCGACTTCAGGTGCGAGACGACATCGTCATTGGCGATAACGCGCAATTCGGGCTTCTGTGTTTGCCGATGCGCCGCTTTTATTGCCCGGAACAACTGAATGCCGACGGTTTCAATGGAGAGCACGGTGCCGTGTCCATCGCAATAAGGGCACGGCTCCATCAGGAGCGTAGAGAGACTGGGCCGCGTGCGCTGCCGCGTCATCTCCACGAGCCCCAAATCCGAGAAGTGGAGGATGTTGGTGCGCGCCCGGTCCTTCCGCAACGCGTCTTGCAACATTTTGAAGACACGCTTCCGGTGAGAAGCCTCTTCCATATCAATGAAATCGACGACGATGATGCCGCCCAAATCGCGCAGCTGCAGTTGCCGCACGACTTCCTCGACTGCCTCCATGTTGGCACTCAGAATCGTGTTATCCGGGTCGGATTTTCCAACGAACCTGCCGGTGTTGACATCAATGGATACCATCGCCTCGGTCTGCTGGATAATAATGTGTCCGCCACACTTGAGCCAGATTTTCTCGCTGAGTGCATTCCTGAGTTCACGCTCCACGCCGAATGCGTTAAACAGCGCGGTCTTCTCTTGGTAGAGGGTTACCCGCTTCTGCAAATCGGGCATCACGGATGAGACGTAATCCATCGTTTCTTGATACCCGGCTTTTGAGTCAATGAGAAGCTGCTTGACATCTTTCGTGAACATGTCGCGGACGATACGGTTCGTAAACCCGAGGTCTTTGCTCACGAGGCTGGGTGCGGATTTCCGATTTGCGCGCGCCAGCGTCTGCTTCCATTGGTTAATCAGGTATCGGATTTCGGCGGCGAACTCGGCTTCGTTGAGTCCTTCGGCGGCGGTGCGGATGATAAACCCGCCTTCCACGTCTGCCTTGACTGTCTGCGCCATGTTTCGGAGTCTATCGCGTTCACTCGCGGATTCGATGCGGCGTGACACGCCGATATTAGAAGAATTCGGCATGTAGACGACGTAACGTCCGGGCAGCGTGATGTTGCTGGTGACGCGTGCCCCCTTGTTTCCCATGGGCTCCTTGCCGACTTGGACGAGGATTTCCTGCTTTTTTGAGATGAGGTCGCTTATCAAAAAAGGGAATCCCCGTCCGCCGCGCGATGCCTTGGGCCGCTTCGCTTTCAAATCCAAAACAGTATTCTTGGCCGACTTGCCGTTCCGGTTGCCATTGCCGTTGCCGTTCCGGTTGCCGTTACCGTTACCGTTCAAGGTTACGTCCACGCTTTCATACTTCAAATCGGAGATATGAAGGAAGGCGTGCCGGTCCAAGCCGATGTCGACAAAAGCGACTTGCATCCCCGGTAAGACGTTCGCGACGCGTCCCTTGTAGAGATTTCCCAGCGTCTGGGTATCGGCTTTCCGTTCGATGTAAATTTCGTTCAACACGCCGTGTTCAAGAACGGCACAGCGTGTTTCGTACTCGTCATCAGAAATAAGTATCTCCTTTTCCATTTATGACTTGTTAGAAAAACTTTTTTGTTGTTCGCGAGGCGTTCGATTAGGGTTTCCGTGCATGAACGTTTCTCTGCGTAACTCCGCAACGGCTGGCACGTGTGCCAGACCTTGCATCATTGTTGCATGCTTAGTTCTTGTGCTAATTCTTGTTGTCAGGATTAGCATCGAAAACGTAGGTAGCGTGTTTACGCGGCGCGACGATTGAACGCCTCGCGAACAATGCCAAGTCTGTTTGCCGTTCGGCAGCGAGTGCCGAACCTTTGCGGGTTTTTCTAACTCTCCTTTCTTTGCGTTTTGACGGATTCCTCCGTCAATCTAGGGAGACATGCTCTAGTGCCTTGGCGGCTAGAAGATGCTCCGGCTCGTCGGAGGGTTCTGCGGCGTTCTTTCGTAGGGGGTAACCTCCGCTTTGGGGCCCGTCCCCACTCGTTTTGTTTCTACGCGTGCCCGTTTAGCTTAACGGGGTGTCAGCGTGACAACGGGGGTTATCAATTCGCCCATGGAAATGCCGCCGTGTTGGAATCCTCCTTGGAACTGCCGTTTATACTTGTAAAAATCGTTAGGGTAGACGAAATAGTAGTCGTCTTTGGCGAAAATATAGTTCTTACTCGCCGTTTCTGCTGGTAGCCGGTAGACTTGCGGGTTTCGGAGATGCACGGCGTGGTTCGCGTCACATCCGAGGTTGGAACCGATTTTAAACCGGAGACTCGTCGTCGTCTCACGGTTGCCAAGGGCGCGGGTGGCTCGGTTACAAAAGACGGAACCGTGGTCGCTTGTTAAAACGACGGTGGCATCTTGCGCCGCAACGATGCGCAAAATATCAAAAAGCACGGAATGCTCAAACCAGGAACGCGTCACATCGCGGAAGGCGGCTTCATCCGGTGCAAGCTGCTGTAGGACATCCGACTGTGAGCGTTGGTGTGTCAAGATATCAACGAAGTTAACGACGAGGGCAGAGAGGCTGACGCGCGCGGCAGCGGCGACACGCTTTTTGTATGCCTGTCCGCCTCGGACATCGAAAATTTTGAAGTATTGAAGTGCCGGCTTCAACTTGATACCCCGGCTTTTCACGTGTGCATCGAGCAGTTCGCGTTCATAGCGGTTCATACTGGTGCTCCCCTCGGCGTTTTCCTGCCAGTATTGTGGGTAGCGCGATGCCAATTCTTCGGGATATAACCCGCTAAAGAGCGCGTTTCGTGAATAGACTGTGGCACTCGGTAAAATCGAGAAACTATAGTGTCTGTCGATTGAAAAATACGGGTACACCTGCGATTCGATGGCCATCCAGTGGTCTAACCGAAACGAGTCGACGACGATAAAATATACCGATTTTCCGGCGCGCAGCAACGGGATGACGTGTTCATCTAACACGTTGACGGACAGCGGCGGTGCGTCCGAACTTCCTGCCACCCATTCCGGGTAGCGTGCTTCCACAAAATCGGAGAACTCCGTGTTGCACTCTTTCTTTTGTGCGAGATGCGTTTCCTCTAAGCCGCCTTCTGTCAGCCGGTCGGAGACAAGTTCCCATTCCGAGAGTTTGACATAGATGTCCACCCAGTCTTGCCAGTTGGGGTTTGACTCCTTGAGGACGCGGATGGCATTAAAATCTGCCGTGTAGCGGCCCGGGATGCTATCGTCAATAATCTGCTGCTGTTCAAGCACCCGTTTCAGGGTTGTCGCGATTTGGGCAACCCCGATAGGTTTGACGAGGAAATCGGTTACCTGTTTTCCCAGGGCGTTATTCACGAATGTGTCATCACTAGATTGCGTTACGAAAATCACCGGCACCTGTGGATGAATGGCGCGGAGCCCCTCCAACGTCTGGATACCGTCCTTGCCGGGCATCACCTGGTCAAGGAGGATAGCACTATACTGCGTGTCACCGCGCTTCAGGAGCGCGATGCCGTCTTCGCCGTTTGTGGCAGGCGTTACGGCGTATCCCCGCTCTTCTAAAAAGAGGATGTGCGGCCGCAGTGCTTCTATCTCGTCATCTATCCATAGGATGTGGTGTGATTTTTTAGTATTTCGCAATGCGTTTGATAAAGTAGATTCGTGCAATGACATTTCTCTGCGTAACCCGACATTGACAATGTCAATAACGTCAATGCCGACGTTCTTGGATAACAGGTGGCTATAGAAGCCGTTCTGGACTCCCTTTTGAGCCGGGCGCGGCCGGCAGGCGGATTTCAAACGTTGTCCCCGCCGGACTCGTTTCAAGGAGGCGAATGCTTCCTTGATGGTATTCATGAATGATGCGCCGTACGACTGTCAAGCCGAGTCCCCATCCGTGCGCTTTCGTGCTCATCCCCGGTTCAAAAACCTTTCGCTGGTTCTGGCGCGGGATGCCTCTGCCGTTATCGGTGTATCGGACGACAACTGCTGCGCGCCGTTTATCGTAGTGATGCTGCATCTCAATGCGCCCGGCCGGTTTATCCATTGCATCTAACGAGTTGCGGATGAGATTCTCGAACACCCACTGCAACAGATGCACGTTGGCGAAAATCGCCGGCGTTTCACCCGGTAACACGTGAATTTCAACGCGATGCTGCCCGACGTGCGGGAGCCGCTTCTCAAAATATGCAAGCACTTCGGCGAACACTTCTTCTAGTTGCACCGCGGTTCGTGGCGGTTGTGTGCCAATCATTCCGAAGCGTGCAGTAGTCTTCTGCAATCGCTCCAGATCGCCCTGCATCGTTGTGGCGAGTTCTGCGAGTGCCGCGTCGTTCGTTTCTCGGCTGCGTTCCTGTAGCAATTCCGCCCATGCTAACAGCGAGGAGACCGGGGTGCCGAGTTGATGTGCTGTCTCTTTCGCCAGGCCGCCCCAGACAGCGGCGTATTCATAAGACTTTATCCGCCGGTAGATAAGAAAACAGACGATGCCAAACACCGGGAGCACAATGCCTAACACGATAGGCAGCGTCCATTTCAACGCGTAATACGGTTTCGTCTCATAATAGAGGAGGCCTTGATACTGCGTTGGCGTTGTCTGTAGCACAGCGGACGCGGGTGCATTTTGGATGAAAAGTTCGGCGCGCCGCCGCTCCTCCGGCGTAGCCGTCTCAGCCGTGATGACATCACCCCATATCTGCCATTTCTGCGGGGCGCGCGTCGTATCTGTCAGCACAAATGGCAATTGCGCCACCGCGCTCGGCGAGACATCACCGTAGTAGATGTAACCGTAAACCGTCCTATTTTCCAAAAAGTGCGGTATTTTACGCGGCGGATGCTTTCGCTTCATCCGTGCCAACGTGGCAGCAAGCAGAGCCTGTTCCTTCTCTGTTAACGAAACCCCTTCTGTCAAGTTGACCTTCGTGTCAAATTCAGGGTTAACGCCTCGTGCAATCAGCGGTTTTCCGTCGGCATCCATGATAATGAATGAAAACGGCTTCGATCTGTCTTCGGCGAGTGATTCCTCCCGAAGAATCTCAATCAGTTGTTTCTGTAGCGTCCTATCTTCGACGCTCGGCAACAGTGCGGCGAGATTCGCGAAAATGTCCACCTGTTTGTCAATATCGGCATCTAATTGCGAGATTTGCCGCGTATAATACGCGAACGCGAAAATCAGCGTGCCTAATCCGACGACGAAGTAGAGGAGCATTAACCGCCCGGTCGGATAGTTTTTGTTGTTCGCAACCTGTTGCGCGCTTTTGCGAAGCAACGCACGCAGTTTGTCTAGGCGTAACCTTTTTGGTGCAATCATGTCTGTCTGCGTAACCTGTCAAGCGTTGTTCATTCAACGTTGTCGATGACTAGGTTTTTGGGCTTAATAGACATTTTAGACAAATTTTTTGATACATTAATATTATACCCTATTTTAAACAATTTTTCAAGTTTATTTTGCAAATTTCACAAAATGGGGTATTATTTCTTGATTTTCTGGCGGCGGCGTGGTAAACTAAATGCAAGGTAACCTTGTTTCTGGGAGAGAAATAGGAAAAATTCAATGCTCAAAGCAATTACGTTTGACTTTTGGCAGACACTTTATGCGGATTCGCATGAAAATTGGATGAGACGGCAGGCGGTGCGCGTAGACAAATGCCACGATTACCTGCGCGGCCGCGGGTATGCGTGTGACGTGCCAGGCGTTCAGTCTGCCTTGTCCGCCGCTTACGAGTTGACGCACGTTCGGTGGCATCGGCATGTAGGTGTGCCTGTGGCAGTGGGGATGCAGGAATTAGCATCGGCACTTGATTTCACGCTGGATGCCGAGGAAATTGCGGCACTCGTTTCGGTGATGGGCGCGTCCTTTTTAGCGTCACCGCCGCGTCTGATACCGCATGTTAAGCCGGTGCTGGAACGGCTCAGCGCGAAGTATCCGCTGGGGATTGTCTCCGATTCCGCGTTGACACCGGGCATGTTCGTCCGCAAGCTCATGGAACGCGATGGGCTTTTGCACTGCTTTCAAGCGTTCACGTTTTCCGATGAGACAGCGCACACCAAACCCGAAGTCGCGCAATTCCATGCCACTTTAGCGCATCTCGGGGTGGAGCCAGCGGAAGCCGTGCATATCGGCGACATTTTCCGCACGGATATCGTCGGCGCGAAGAATGCCGGTATGAAGGCGATTCGTTTCTGTGGCTTCAACCGCAGTGAACGAAACGACACACTCAGCGATGCTGTCGTTGACGATTATCGCGAATTGGAAGAGGCTATTTTTTCGTTGTTCGCAATGCGTTTGGATAGTGCTCTGGCGCAATGACGTAAGTTTGCATAGCTTGTCAAGGACTGGCACACGTGCTAGCCGTTTGACGTTGTTGATGACTACGTTTTTTTAGAGAGGAGGCGAGTCCTATGGGAACCACCGTATTGATTACTGGCGCGACCGGCTTTATCGGCAGTCGCGTCTGTGACGCGCTCGTCGAGAGAGGCGATGCATTTGGAGTCCTCTCTCGAAATCCGGCACGCGCGCGTGAGAAGTTCAGCGCGGCGAAAGTTGTCCACGGCTGGGATACCGAGGCGGAGTCCGTCTCAGGCGTAGAGGCAGTGATGCATCTCGCGGGTGAGACTATCGCGGGCCGGTGGAATGCCGAGAAAAAACGGCGGATTCGAGAGAGCCGCATCACCTCCACACAGCAGCTTGTCGGTTTGCTCGCCGCTGCTGAAAAGAAGCCTTCCGTGCTGGTTTGCGCCTCGGCAATCGGTTACTACGGCGATAGCGGCGATGCAGATTTCACAGAAACTTCCGCTGCCGGTACCGACTTCCTCGCCGAAGTCTGCCAGGAGTGGGAGGCGGAGGCACTCAAAGCGACAGAACTCGGCATCCGTGTCGTCACGGTGCGCATTGGCCTGGTGCTTGGTAACGGCGGTGGATTGTTGGCGCAGGTGCTTCCGCCGTTTAAAATGGGTGTGGGCGGCAAACTCGGCAGTGGTAATCAGTGGATGTCGTGGATTCACGTTGACGATGTCGTCGGTATCTTGCTGCATGCGATGGACAACGCCTCGGTAAGCGGTGCGCTCAACGCGACGGCACCCGCACCGGTGAGAAACATAGAATTTACGAAGACACTCGGTGCAGTGTTAGGGCGGCCGACGTTGTTCCCCGTACCGAAGTTCGGTTTGAAGTTAATGATGGGCGAATTCGCGGATTTTGTCGTGCTGAGCCAAAAAATTCTGCCGGAGAAAACAGAAGCGAGCGGCTATGCATTTCAGCATCGGACGCTGGAATCGGCACTGAGGGCATGTCTGGCATGAACGTCCTTCGCGAGATTTCACTTTCTGAATACGGAAAAGCGTCAAGCACGCCTTCCCCGATAAATCGGTTGATGACAGATTTCGCTGTTGATTTTCGGGATGGATGGGACATCAACCTCGGCGCGGGCTATGTCAACGAAAACACTATTCCGCGCGAACAGATTCTGCATGCGTGTGGAGAAGTGCTCGCGCGTCCCGAAAAGTATCGCGCCGCGCTCAATTACGGCGGCGCGCAAGGTTCGCCGAACCTGATTGCGTCCCTCCGCCGGTTTTACGTTGAGAACCGCATCGGCGGCATGACAGAACAAACCTTCCGCACGCGAGATATTCTCATCGGCGCGAACGGCGCGACGAGTCTGTTGGAAGGCATCACGCAACTGCTACCGGCAGGTATCGTTCTCACTGCCGAACCGATGTATTATATTTACTGCAATGACTTGGGTAGAAAGGGCTTCCGCGTTATCGCCATCCCTGAAGATGACGAAGGACTTCAGACAGAACTACTGAAGGCGAAGTTAAAGCGGTTGGGACGCGAGAAGGATGCGATTCGCTTTGTCTATGTCGTAACGGTGAACAACCCGACGAGCACCATCATGTCCAATCGCCGCATGCGGGAATTGGTGGAGATTGTTACGCGGTTGTCTCACGAAATCGGCAGGAAAATCCCGCTCTTTTTTGATAATGCGTATCGCGATTTAGTGCATGATTCGTCTGTGGAGCCGATAGTTTCTCCGATGCTTGATGATACCCTCGGCATCGTCTATGAAATCGGCACGTTGTCCAAGATTCTCGCGCCGGGGATGCGTATCGGCTATCTTATCGGGCCGAAAGGTGATTTTTTCAACGGCATGGTGCAGCGGACTACAGATATTGGGTTTAGCGCGCCGTTAATCAACCAAGAAATCGCCAGTTACTTGCTTGACAACGGCATTGAAATGCAAATAACGAAGGTGAATGGCGCGTACCGACAGAAGGCGACACAGGTGAAAGCGTGGATAGCAGCACTGCTCGGCGATGAGATTGCGGCGTGCAGCGGCGGGAGCGCGGGGTTCTATTTCTATCTGACACTTTCACGTGTTGAGACAGGCGCGGGGAGTGACTGTTTCAAGTTTTTGACGCGGACTACCGGGGATGCCGAGATAGATGGCACGGTAAGTGCCCCGCAGCCAAAGGTGATTTACATTCCGGGTGAGCACTGCGTCCATCCTGAAGGCGATATGGTTGAGGTTGGCAAGCGGCAGTTGCGTATCTCTTACGGGTTTGAGGAGCTCCCGCAGCTTCACACGGCGTTGAAGCTGATGAAAGCTGCGATAGATTTTAGTTCCCGGTAGGCGCGCTTTGCAAGCGCGCCTATTGATGCTTTGGGGAACCTAGGCCGATTTGACAAATCCGATGAGCGTCTGCACCAGCCATTCTGTATCTGGGAATTCCTCAAACGTCTTATGCAGCATCGCGAATTCAAGTTCCGCGAGGTAGCGTGCCTCTTCCTGCGCGTTTATCTCCTGTCTCCATTGCTTGAGAGCCGTGCGTTTACCCCCTGTTTCAATGTCGTGCATGCAAGCCGCAATAAGGTGGCTGTGCGTCTCCGCGGCTTTCATGAATTCCGAAGGATTTCCATTGAAATTTGCGCGTACGTCATCGTCAAGATGGCACCATTCTGTCATCCCTGCAAGCGCGAAAATCTGAAGTTCCTGGCGGTTCCGGTGAAGTGCATGTTGCCACGGTGCCAGTTCGTTGCGGAGATGCTGGATGTCATCACGCGTTTTTACGGTGATGTTGAGATTTCCGTTAGTCCTCTCAATACCCTTACGGCCCGGATGGTGCCGGAAGAGTGTCAATTTGAGCCCGGTGATGGTAGTCGCGAGTAGCACGTCTGGGTAAAGACGATGCGCGGGAACGATGTGCGCTTCGACATGTCTGCGGAGGGATTTTTCAATGTGCGCGAGCATTGCTAGCGTGTCGCCTTCATAGTCCCACTCCTCAAGTTCATCGATGGCAGCGGGTTCAACGCCGAGGAGTTTGGCAAATTCCGATTGCGTCAGCCCAGTGGAGGTGCGTAAATTGTAGATATGTTCGGCAATCTTTAATTTAATCTCTTCACTAAGCGGCCCTTCTATTTTGGGGTGTCGCCCTAAATAAAACTGAGATATGGACGCAACCCCAGATGTGATTCTGCTTTGTTCACTCATTGGTGCTCTCCTGTGTGTGAGTGCCCGGGTCTTGCTCAAAATTGCGTTTGTTGCGGAGCGCGCGTTGGATTTCATTTTCGGGTGCGGCGGCACTCTTTTTGATGATGCCATGATCTCCATACATCCCGGTAGGAGAGACCTCCCGGTCTCGATGCCGCGGTGGGCTTATTTTCTCGTGCAGGCGTGCCTTATCTTGACCTGTTCGGGTGCAGGCGCACCCGAACTATAGGGCTTGGGTGCGCGCCGCCTGTAGTTCAGGAGCGCCTGCTCCTGAATTGGTTGTGCTAGGCGATTGCAAACGACAGCGGGTGTCTCAATGTTTTCCCGATACGAAAAATCGAGACCGGGAGGTCTCTCCTACGGGGACATCGCTTGCATCGAGATCAGGAGGTCTCTCCTACAAGGACATCGCTTGCTCGGTATTCACCCCCAATCGGGATAAATACCGAAACGGATTTATGAAACACCCTCATTTTAGTCCCCGGTAGGCGCGCTTTGCAAGCGAGCCTACCGGGCCGGGGGAGGTTTTCAAGGATACGCGGATTGGAGGCTAGAGAATCTCGACAACAGCTCCTAGAACTTCCAAGCGTTCCTTTATTTCCGCAGCGGCTTCGCGACTGATTCCCTCTTGGATAATGACAGGGGCAGATTCAACCTTTTCCTTTGCTTCCTTCAGGGATAATCCGGTAATGTCACTAACGACGACAATCACGTCCGCCTTTTGATGGGATTTGCCTAAACTTTCTAGGGTAACCCCATATCCTTCGCGAGAGATCTCCTCTCTTTGGACGGTAGGACCTGTCGTTTCTCCTACGATAGGATCCCTCCTTTCTTCAGCATCCTTTTTTTCACTCGGGTGCTGCTGAAGTTTGTCCAAGCTTTGCGCAATTCTCCGAAGATCTTCCGCGATGCTCTTCAGATGCACCCGCATCCCATAGAGGCTGCTGACGATGAGGATAACGATAATGATATGGATAAGGACGGCGATGAGATAGACTACTTCAACCATTGCAATTTGCCTCCTTTCGTTGGGCTGCGAAACCGAGGGCGGCCCGAATACCTTCCTCAGTTAAGCGCGGATGCGCCTCAAGCAGCTGCTCGAACGTTTCGCCGGCTGATAACTTCTCCAAAATTAATTCAACCGTAAGTCGCGTGCCGGCGATAACCGGCTTCCCCATCATGATTGAGGGGTTGGATTGTATCAATTGAGTTGTCATGTTCAGACCTCGGGTTTTTGATTTGGTGTTGTGAGGTGCTACCACCGCACCTGACAAAACTCTTCATAATCAATAAGTTTGTCAATCGTCGGATTTGCGCCGCACATCGGACAATTCTCATCGTGACGGAGTTTCAATCGCTTGAAATCCATCGTCAGCGCGTTGAAAAGCAGCAGACTGCCGATGAGCGGTTCACCGATGTTGAGCAGCACCTTAATCGCTTCAACGGCTTGAATCGTGCCGATGATGCCGGGCAACACGCCGAAAACCCCTGCCTCTTGGCAGCTCGGCACCATCCCCGGCGGCGGGGGTTCCGGATAAAGGCACCGATAGCACGGCCCTTTGCCCGGATAAAAGACAGTTACCTGTCCCTCAAATTGGAAGATGCTCCCGTGCACGATAGGTTTACCTAACATCACGGAGGCATCGTTGAGGAGATATCGCGTCGGCAAGTTATCGCAGCCGTCCACAATCAACTCGTATTGCTCCAAAATGCGGAAGGCATTTTCAGAGGTGATGCGTTCGTTATGCGGAATCACCTTGACATCAGGGTTCATCTCGGTAATAGTAGCTGCGGCAGACTGCGTTTTCGGGATGCCGATATCGCTGGTGCCGTGCAAAATCTGCCGTTGCAAATTGCTCCTATCTACGACATCGTCATCAATGATACCCAGCGTGCCGACACCTGCCGCCGCCAGATACACACCCACCGGTGAGCCGAGTCCACCTGCACCGATGAGAAGCACTTTTGATTCAAGCAGGCGCGTCTGCCCCATCCCGCCTACTTCTTTGAGGATGATATGCCGACTATACCGCTCAATCTGTTCGTTGCTGAAGTTAAACATTTTTTGTTGTTCCTATCGGATGAGTCAATCGGTTAAATTGAGGGTGTTTCATAACTCGCCCAACGTCGCGAGGACAGTCACCGGTGCTGCGGTAAAAAAACGCCGCTCCTTCACGTAGGGCGTGGGCCCTCGCATGCCACACGCGCATGCGAGCGGGTTTCCCTCGCCATGCGTTTGGCTGTCAGACCGCATCCCCTCTGTAGGTCAGGATCGCCTGATCCTGACTCGTTTGTGATCAGGCGATCACAAACTACAGAGGTGGGCCCAATGCCTGCCGGTATTCGCCCTCCCTCCAAGGGCGGAATAAATACCGAAACGGTGTTATGAAACACCCTCAGTTAACCGGTTAAATTGGCGCGGAGCTCCGAAAGCGGTTTATCGGAATTCGCGGAAATCCGAAGAGCGAACCGTTCGCGCGCGTCCTCCGAAGTCCGTTTCACCGTAAAAGCATCGTTGCCATACATCTGCTGCAGCACGGGAGTGAGAACTGCCTGGAGGGTATCCGCTGTCGCCTGCGTATTCGGCGCGAGATTGCGGTTGTTCACCATAAATAGGAGATTCGCGCCGCTGAAATGCACGGCATCTTCCAATTCGGCGGACGCTTCCAACTGTTCGCATTTGGACAGTACTTCCGCAAGTGCCTGGCGAATCTTTTCGGCGTTGTCGCCTTTGACGGCGTGCTTCCGGTTGTAGAGGAAGCCCGGCTGATGCCACGCGTTGTCAATGCTGTAGTTAGCGCGCTTGGAAATCAGCAGCACGCCCGGTCCCGCGTCGACATGCGAATAATCGGCGTAGTTGAGATAGTCATCTTGCTCACCTTCGTCCATCCAGCGGTTGAAAACCTTGATGAAGTCGGTGTAGTTGATACGGCTGTCTTCGGTGGTAAACACCTTGATATTAATCTGTTGTAAATCCATTTTTTGTCTTTCGCAATGCGGTTTTTGTTGTTCGCAATGCGTTCGGCTACGTCTTTTGTTGTCTGACGTTTCCTTACGTTAGAGGGCTCTCCTACTGGGAGGAGTCGAGACCGGGAGGTCCCTCCTACCAAGGCAGGAGTCGAGACCGGGAGGTCTCTCCTACCCAGAGGGTATTGAGATTCTGTCATCGACTATTGACGTTGTCGATGGTTGTCGATGCCTCGTTTTCTGGTGCTAATTGCTACCAGTCGTGAAAGTGTGAAAAAACTCGTTAGGCGCGGCGTTGCAAACGCGCGTGTTCCTCGTGAAAATAGGCTCGGTTGATTCCTTTAGGCTATCCCCAGTTCGCTCACGTTTTGCCCATCAACGCTGACAACGGTGACTTCCGCTGAGGGTAGCCAGAAAATCTGCCCATTGTTGTCACAGATACAAACCATTGCGTATTCGCCTGCGTCTACGTTGGCGAGAAAATTGCCCAAAAAAGCGTTCGGTGCCGCCGACTTATAGGCACCAAAACCGGTGCCGAGCAAACAGTAACGTTTGCCGGTTCGCACGTATTCCACGATTGTTGCCATCTGTTCTTCCTTCGTAGGCGCGCTTTGTCATCGCGCTTCCCAAATGGGCGTTTTAGGAATTCGCGTCCAGTTTGGACGTTATTAGTTTAACACAAACCGTAATCTCGTGCAAGCGATTTTCATTCTCGCTAGAAAACCGCCGTCCCTCTGTCGCGCGAGTGCCTGTCTTTCGCAATCCTGTCTTTCGCAATCCTGCCTGGCGCAATCTCGTTCCGTTACTGAACCTCCTCATTCGCGCGCTTCACCAACGCATTCATGTAGGCGATGGTATACGCGGTGCCAACGCGAGAATCGCCAGCCATGCTCGGAATGTGGTCTGGAATCATCACGCCGTTGAAGTTCACCTCTCGAAGAACCTTCGCAACCTGATACATATCCTGATAGCCGTTGTCGACGAACGTCTCCACGAAGTGCGGGAGCGGCTGATCTACGTTGCGGAAATGCACCTTGAAAATCTTGCCGCGTTCGCCGAAGTATCGGATAGATTCAATGACATCTTTGCCCATCAATTCGCCGCCTTCGAGCCAGCAGCCGACGCAGAAGCACATCCCGACGTTCGGGCTATCCGCAATCTCAAGCGCGCGTTTGTAGCCCTCGAAACTGCTGAAAATGCATCGCGGAATGCCGGCGAGATGCACTGCCGGCGGATCATCGGGATGGATGCCTATCATCACGCCTGCCTCCTCGGCGACAGGCGCGGCTTCCTTGATGAAGTGCGCGTAGTTATCCCACAACTCCGCCTCGCTGAATTCGCGTCCGTGCGAAAGCGGCATCGGGTAGGTATTACCACCCCAGTGTCCCTCTTGCGCGGTTTCCAGATTGAACGCCCGCGCGCTTGCACCGCCACGCGTCGTCTCGCGCGCAGTGCTCCAAATGCCGTTGCCCATGTGCGCATACGTCGTGTAGGGAATCCCGGCTTTGCCCAAGTCGCGAATATACCGCTTATACTGCTCAAGTTTGGCATCGCGATTCGCTAGGTTCAACACGATGCTGTCCTGATTATGGACATCGCTGTTGCCGAATCCATAAATTTTCAGACCGGCGTTCTCGAAAATCTCGCGGCGGCTCATGAAATAGTCGTAATTTGCATTCGCGCCGTTCGTCCACAGCACCACGTAATCAACATCCATCTGCTTAGCAAATTGCAAGTCTTCCGGGGTTGGCTCCGGCGACATCTGCGCCGTGACTTTGATGCCGGGTTCAATGTTTTGTAACGGGTTTTGTGTTGCCATTTTACGGTTCCTCCGTGAGCGGTGGTTTGTCATACTGGAAGTGAGGGTGTTTCATAAATCCCCGTAGGAGAGACCTCCCGGTCTCGATGCAATAGAGCGGCGAGCCTACCGGGGCGGCGGCAGAAAGCCCCTTCATCGTAGGGCGAGGGCCTGTCCCTCGCCATCGTCGGCGCAATCCAACGCTCGCGGGGGACAGGCCCCCGCACTACAAAAAACGTCTCTTAGGTCCGTAGGACCTTAATGTCTATAGCATGCGCGAACGCGAAGAATCCTAAGGTCCTTTAGGTCCTTAATAGTTTTTGACATGCGGCGCGTTTTTTATTAAGGACCTAAAGGACCTTGAAAACGTAACGACACGTGTATCTATAGACATGTAGGTCCTAAAGGACCTAAAACGTCCCCTCTTGACGCTGGCCAACGCGGGGCCTGTCCCCCGCGCTACGGGAACATCGAGACCAGGAGGTCTCTCCTACGGGGAGCCCTCGCCTTACGGGCACAGGCATTTATTCCTCATCCTTTGCCTCTGCCTTCAGCCGATACAGTTCTGCTGTGAGTTCGGTGACGATGTCGGCATATCTCGGGTCAGCGTAGACGTTGCGCATTTCGCTCGGGTCCTTCTCCAGATCGAAGAGTTCCCATTCCGGCTGTTTCGATTCATCAACGGAGCCTGTCGTGCCGAGTGCTTCGCCGTAGTAATAGATGAGTTTATACCGATGCGTGCGGATGCCGTAGTGCGCGCCGACATAGTGGTGCGAGAGGTGCATCCAATAGCGGTAATACATGGCGGTTCGCCAGTCGTCCGGAGACTCGCCGTTAAGTAACGGACGAAGGCTGCGTCCCTGCATATCGTCAGGAATTGGGAGCCCGGCGTAATCGAGCCATGTCTCGGCGAAGTCAATGTTCAACGCCATTGCATCGCAAGAACTCCCCGGCTGAATTTCGCGCGGGTATCGGACGATGAAGGGCATCCGCAACGATTCTTCATACATGAACCGTTTGTCATACCACCCGTGGTCCCCCAAGAAAAAGCCCTGGTCGGACGTGTAGATGACTATCGTGTCATCGGCGATACCGTCGGCATCGAGATAGTCAAGCATCCTGCCGACGTTGTCATCAATTGAGGCGACGCAGCGGAGATATTCCTTCATATAACGTTGATATTGCCACTTCGCCAGTTCTTCCTCTGACAACCCATCCGGCGGCGGACCGAGTGTGTCAAATTTCAGGTCGCGGGCGTTCATATCGCGTGCCACCCGCATTTTCGCCTCCTTCGCGGCGTTTGAGCGATTGGCGTAATCGTCAAAGAAGGTGTCAGGAAGCGGCACATCCTCGTTTTCAAACAGATGCGCGTGCTTCTCATCTGAATCCCACGGACGATGCGGTGCCTTGTGATGACACATCAGGAAAAAAGGGCTTTCCCTGTCCCGATGCTGCAGCCATTCCAATGAGAAATCGGTGATGATATCCGTGGCGTAACCTTTATGCCTTTTCTCGCCGTCTGAATCCAGCATCACCGGATCGTGATAGAGTCCCTGTCCGGGCAAAACGTTCCAATAGTCGAATCCAGTTGGATCTGCGTTACCGCCGTGTCCGAGGTGCCATTTGCCTACCATTGCCGTTTGATAACCGGCTGCCTGTAGCATCTTCGCGACGTTCGGTTTTCTGCCATCAAGTTTGTCTGCCAGCGTTTTGACCCCGTTGAGGTGGCTATGTTTCCCTGTCAAGATGTTTGCGCGGCTCGGCGTGCAGATAGAGTTGACACAGAAGCAGTTACGGAGGAGCATGCCGCCATCGGCGATGCGATCCAGTTGCGGGGTTTGGTTGATGCGACTTCCGTAGCAACTCATCGCGTGAGCCGCATGGTCATCGGACATGATAAATAGGATGTTCGGAGTGCTCAATATAATCTCCTTTTCCGGTAGGAGAGACCTCCCGGTCTCGATGCTCTTTAGTAGGAGAACCCTCCCGTTCTCGTTTTCCGGTAGGAGAGACCTCCCGGTCTCGATGCGTGACTCTGCCTTTTCATGATTAACAGCCCTATTAGTGAATAGACGGCCAATTTATAGTAAGTTTATCAGAAAGTGTCAGAATTGTCAAATTCGTTCAACAATTTCCAAAAAACTTTAGGATGCATCAGCGTAACGAGCACCAAAAATCCCGCGAGAGCTCTGATAGAAAATTTATCCGCTGGGGCACGTTTCCGCACATGTAGAAATTGAGTATACCATAAAATCGTTGGAATGGCAAATCTTTTTTCTTCACCAGAGCGATTCAGTTCTTCCCAGTAGGTGCGCCTTCCCAATCTTGATTTCTGGTAGGAGAGACCTCCTGGTCTCGATTACCGTAGGGCGTGGGCCTGTGCCTCGCCGGGGTATCGCGCGCGGAGCGATCGCGGGGGACAGGCCCCGCGCTACGGTAACAGGTCATCTTCTTCACAAAACGTCCCCTCATCGTAGGGCGAGGGCCTGTCCCTCGCCATGCTTCGATCTACCGAATGATCGCGTGGGCCTGTCCCCCGCGCTACGGTAGGCGGATTATCTTCTTCACAAAACGCCCCCCTTCACCGTAGGGCGTGGGCCTGTCCCTCGCCGGGGTATCGCGCGCGGAGCGATCGCGGGGGACAGGCCCCCGCGCTACGGTGAAAAAAATGCCTCCTCTTCACGTAGGGCGTGGGCCTGTCCCTCGCCATGCTCCGATCTACTGAATGATCGCGGGGGACAGGCCCCCGCGCTACGGTAACGGGCTATCTTCTTCACAAAACGCCCTCATCATCGTAGGGCGAGGGCCTGTCCCTCGCCATGTCTCGGGTTACCGAATGATCGCGTGGGCCTGTCCCCCGCGCTACGGTGAAAAAAATGCCTCCTCTTTACGTAGGGCGAGGGACAGGCCCTCGCCGCTGGATCCTGACTCGTTCGGGATCAGGCAATCCCGAACTACAGAGTTAGAGTGCGCGCCGCCTAGTTCAGGAGTGTGCATCGAGACCAGGAGGTCTCTCCTACTGGGGGAGTCGAGACCGGGAGGTCTCGCCTACGCGTCGGGGTAGGAGGGACATCCTTGTCCCGATACGAAAAATCGAGACCGGGAGGTTTCTCCTACGGTGGTGCATCGAGACCAGGAGGTCTCTCCTACCGGATTCAGGATTGAGTAGCTGTCCGCAAGATAGTCCGATCTGCAGTCCAATTATCCCGATACCATGTGCATGTCTCAAACGTATCGTTGAGTGCCGCCATGCGTGCTTTCAACATCTCGCGGAGAGCATCTCGGAGAGATGTCGATGTAGGTTCACTAATGAGATTGTGCATTTGGAACGGATCTGCGACGTTATCAAAGAGTTTCTCGCTGCCATCGGCGCGGTGAACGGCGTAGGTATGCTGCTTCGTCCGCAATGCGCGCCACTCATACCCATCCTCCCACTTCGCCGTGCAGCCCATGCCTTGCATAAACGCGGCATCCGGTTCATCGGTTTGGGCACGGTTTCCTTGCGCCGCGGGCCCTAAATCTGTTCCTTCTACCTCATCAGGAATCGGCAGATGCATGAGTGAGAGGAGCGTCGGCATGATGTCAGGCGTATTCAGGCAGGCATCCGAGACATGTCCTGCGGGAATATGCCCCGGCCATCGGATGAGGAATGGGATGCGCACTGCTTCTTCATAAAAAATGTTTTTCGCGCGGCGGCCCTGCGCACCGAACATCTCACCGTGGTCGGACGTGAAAACGAAGAGGGTGTTATCGCGCAGTCCAAGTTCATCGATTGCGCACAGCAACCTGCCGAGTTGCCTATCCAAATTCGTCGTCATAGCGTAATAGACGCGCATCCATTCGGGTAATTTGCGACGTTCTGTGGGGAACATCTGGGCCCACGTGTCGCCGAGTGGGTCATTTTCGGCGCGGTAGTTGGGCGGCAGCGGGAAGTTGACATCTCGGAATAGTTCATAATCGGCGGCAGGGACGTTGTCTTGTGTCCACGGGTCATGCGGTGTGCCGATGGAGAGGAAGAGCGCGAACGGCTTCTCATGCGATGCTTCTCGCAATGCCGCGATTGCCATATCGGTTTGCCCCTCCGGTTCATAGCCGGGGAGCGGAATCTTCTCAGGCGAGTTTCTGTGGTAATACGCGTCAAAATAGCGGTGATGGAAATTGTAAGCCGCCCAGTCTCCATCAAAACCGAGCCGATGCGGGCCTGGCGGGATGTAGGAATTCCTCGGGTCATCGTGATTTCCGAGTTGATTTGCCCACAAGTGCCATTTGCCGATATAGTGCGTCTGGTAGCCATTTCGATGCAAGACGTGCCCGAGGCAGTCATGGTTTGGGTTCATCCGGAGTTCGTTAATCGCCATGCCGGTACTGCTGGCATATTTCCCCGTGAAAAGTGAGGCGCGGTAGGGCGCGCACATCGGGCTTCCGGAGACAGCGTTGCAGAAGTTCACGCCTTCTGTGGAGAGTCTATCCATATTCGGCGTGCGCGCTTTTGCATCGCCGGCATAGCCGCACGATTGATACCGGAGCTGATCGGCGAAGACATAAACGAGGTTCGGTTGGGTTTGTGAGGTTGACATATTGGTGCCTCGTCATCCAGAAAATCTTGTTCTATTTTAGCATGAAAAGTCAAAAACGTGCGGATAAAAAAAGGAGGTGTCGGTAGGAGAGACCTCCCGGTCTCGATTACCGTAGGGCGAGGGCCTGTCCCTCGCCATGCCTCGGCACCCCGAACGATCGCGGGGGACAGGCCCCCGCGCTACGGTGAAAAAACGCCGACTCTTCACGTAGGGCGAGGGCCTGTCCCTCGCCAGGCTGCGGTTTACCGGAAGATCGCGGGGGAAACCCGCTCGCATGCGCGTGTGGCATGCGAGGGCCCCCGCGCTACGGTAATCGTCGCGGCAGTCTCTCCTACCCGGCGGGCATCGAGCGATTTATGAAACTCCCTCAGATTAAAACTGATTGCCTTTGCCGAGACTATCAGAATTTGCGTAAATCTTGTATAATGTTCCTAATCAACTTTGCGAGGGCGGCTGTCTCTCCGTCCGTTACTTAAGGAGTCTTTCTCATGCCTAACAATCCAACGCTCGTTTTTCTTGCTATGTTTAGTTTCATGTTCGGCTTTCTCCTCCCGGCTTTTTCACACGATGAGGGAGCGGCAGATGCGACTTTCACTCTCCAACTGCTCCACGCGGCAGACATGGAAGGCGGCGTGGAGGCACTTGAAAACGCCCCGCGCTTCTCATCCGTGCTAAACGCGCTCAAGGCAGAAGTTGCCGATACCGTGATTATCGGTGCAGGCGACAGTTACCTCCCCGGCCCGTTTTTCATCGCCGGTAATGACCCGAGTCTCCGTGACGTTTTGGGGCGCGAAGGTTCTGGACGCGCCGATATCCTAATGCTCAACGCCATGGGTTTTATGGCATCCGCGCTCGGCAACCATGAATTTGATGCTGGCACCGGAGGGCTTGCTAGTTTAATTCAAGACGATGGACGCGGCTACGTCGGCACGGCGTTCCCGTTCCTGAGCGCGAACTTAGATTTTAGCACCGATAGCAACCTCGCCGGGCTCGTCGTGAGTCCTGGGCAAGAGGCTAGCACAATTCCGAACAGCATCACCAAAAGCGTCGTAATTACGACGGCTTCCGGTGGAAAGGTGGCGGTTGTCGGTGTGACTACACCGCGGCTCCGCATGCTCGCTTCACCGGGAGATGTGGGGATTGCGCCGGCAGCCCCGGGGGATATTGCGGCACTCGCGGCCATCGTCCAAGAAGCTGTTGACGCGCTGACAGCGGAGGGGATTAATAAAATTATCC
Source organism: Candidatus Poribacteria bacterium (assembly GCA_965242965.1). GTDB lineage: Bacteria > Poribacteria > WGA-4E > WGA-4E > WGA-3G > AGPOR5. The sequence goes on from OZ251518.1 coordinate 3,529,036, forward strand.
TCACCGGACATCTGCAGCAGATTCAACTTGACGAGACGATGGCACCCATGCTGCGCGATGTGGACATTATCATCGCTGGCGGCTCAAATACACTCCTTGCGGATACCACCGACCGGATGCTTGATGGCGACATTGCCGAGAAAACCTATCCCATCCTCACCCATTCCGCGACGAATGAACCGATTGCCATTGTCTCCACCGATGGGGCTTACCGATACGTCGGCCGGCTCGTCGTCGAGTTTGATGGAGTTGGTATCTTAATGCCTGAGTCCATTGATGCTGCGGTGAGTGGTGTCTTCGCTACGGACGAACAAGGCGTTGTGGATACCGGCAACGCGGCACCTGCACCGCGCGTCGTTGAAATTACCGAAGCAATCCGGAACATCGTCGTGGTGAAAGATGGCAATCTCTTTGGGCAAACCAGCGTCTACCTGAACGGCAGTCGCCGTTCTATTCGGACAGAAGAGACGAACATGGGTAGTTTAACCGCCGCTGCAGACTTGGCAGCGGCAAGACGCGTCGACCCGGGCGTGGTGGCATGCTTCAAAAATGGCGGCGGCATCCGCGGTTCCATCGGCGTGCGGGCTTACGGCGAAACGCTTCCACCGCCTGCGAACCCGTTAGTCGGCAAAGCAGCAGGACAAATCTCGCAGATGGACATCGAAAACGTGCTGCGTTTCAACGACGATTTGTCGTTGCTCACACTGACAGCACCGCAACTTCTGGCGGTTGTGGAGCACGCTGTGGCAGCCTCAGAGCCGGGTGCAACCGCCGGACAGTTTACGCAGGTTGCTGGGCTCGCTTTCAGTTTCGATTTGGCGCAGCCCCCGGGTTCGCGCGTGCAATCGCTTGTCATCACCGATGCCGATGGAAACCCCACCGATGTCGTTGCACAGGAAGGGAAACTTATCGGCAGCCCCAAACGGGCTTTCCGCATCGTTACGCTTAATTTCCTTGCCGATGGCGGCGATGGCTATCCGTATCCGAATTTCCCGAATACTGACAGGGTGGAACTTCCGACGCTGTTAACGGAGGAACTTTCCGGTGGAAACGCGACGTTTGCCAGACCGGGGACGGAGCAGGACGCGCTGGCGGAATATCTCGCCGCGCATTTCTCTGAAACGCCGTTCGCCGTTGCCGATGTCGGCCCCGAAAGCGATGAACGCATTCAGAATCTAGCCTTCCGTGCGGATAGTTTGAGCGGGTTAGCACCGACACCTAGCACCTTTGACGTTGAACTCAGCGCGGGATTGAATATGGTGAGTTTACCGCTGATGCCAGCCGAACCTTATACTGCGCGTGCCTTCATGGAGAAAGTCGGCGCGACGGCTGTCATTGCGTATAATACGGCAATTGGGAAGTTTGTCGGGTTCACCGCGAATTCTGCTGGCGATGGATTTGCCATTGATGGCGGGAAAGGCTACATCGTCAACGTCACTGAAGCGAAAAGCGTCAGTTTCACCGGGAATGGATGGGAAAACGCTCTCGCTGCACCCTTGAATGCCACACGCGCAGCCGAGCGGGTTAACGCGCACGTAGCGCGAGTGCCTGTCCCTCGCGATTCCTCGGCATGGGCATTTATTCTGCACGCGCAACTTGAAGGCATCACTGGTGTGACGTTGACTGTCTATAACAGCCGCGGCAAAGTGGTTTCCGAAAGTGTTGATGGAAGTCACGCAGTCTGGGCAAACATGAGTCAGCAGGCGGTTGTTTCTGCTGGTGATACGCTGACGATTGAGGTGCGCGATGCAAGCGATGACGTAATTCACAGGCTGCAACATCGGGTTACTGCTATGGATATCCAGCGCGCGTTCACAGAACTGCGCCTTACACCCCCTGATTTGAAACCGACGCAGACAGGCTTGTTTGCCAATTATCCGAATCCGTTTAACCCGGAAACGTGGCTGCCGTATCAGTTGGCGAATGACACTGATGTCGTCATTCACATCTACGCCGCGAACGGGCAACTTGTCCGTAGACTGGAGTTCGGATTCCAGAGTGCTGGCTATTACGTTGACAAATCACGCGCCGCGTATTGGGATGGCAGAAATGAACTGGGCGAACCGATGGCTTCCGGTGTCTATTTCTATCAACTCATCACGCCTGAATTCACAACGACTCGGAAGCTGGGTATTGTGAAGTAGGGACAACCTACGCGGGGGACAGGCCCCCGCGCTGCGGAAAAAAACGGCACGTCATCGTAGGGCTTGGGCCCTCGCATGCCACACGCGCATGCGAGCGGGTTTCCCTCGCCATCGTCCGCGCTACGCAAAAAACGTCTCTTGTTCTCTTCAGGTCCGTAGGACCTAAAAACATAACTTGACGATGGAGATCGCGGGGGACAGGCCCCCGCGCTACGATGAAAAAAACGGCGTGCGTTACCGTAGGGCGAGGGCCTGTCCCTCGCCATCGTTCTCGGCCACGGACACTCGCGAGGGACAGGCCCCCGCGCTACGGTAAAAAACGGTATGTCATTGAACGCTCGCGGGGGCCTGTCCCCCGCGCTACCGGGAAAAAACGGCACTTCACCGTAGGACCTTAATGTCTATAGCACGCGCGCCCGCCAAGAACGCTAAGGTCCTTTAGGTCCTTAATAGATTTTGCCAGGTCCACGCGTTTTTTATTAAGGACCTAAAGGACCTTGAAAAGGTGCCTGCACGTGTTTCTATAGACATTAAGGACCTAAAGACCTAAAACGCCACCGTTTGACGATGGAGATTGCGGGGGACAGGCCCCCGCGCTACGGGGAAAAAACGGCACTTCACCGTAGGGCGTGGGCCTGTCCCTCGCAATCGTTCGGGCACCCCAACACTCGCGGGGGACAGGCCCCCGCCCTACGGGAACATCGAGACCGGGAGGTCTCTCCTACCGGTGTTGCATCGAGATTCGAGGTTTCTCCTACCGGAAGGAATCGGGCCCATCTCTGTAGTTCGGGAGCGCCCGCTCCCGAACGGGTCAGGATCGGGCGCTCCTGAACTACAGAGGTGATGACGTTGCGCGATTTATGAAACACCCTAGGCGCGCTTTGAAAGCGCGCCTACTGGTTTCCTCCATTGCCCCGCAGTCACCTGCTCAATCAAAATGCGCGCCTTCTGACTTTCGCGCACCTGTCTCTCAATCTCAACAGGATTCCAGTCTTCTAGGAGTTGTGCCTCCAGTTCCTCGCGAATCGCTTGATACGCGGGCTCATCAGCGAGGTTATGAAATTCCCCCGGGTCTTCGCTGATGTCATAAAGTTCCGGCGCATCGCCGAGGCTATAGTTGAATTTGTATCTCCCTTGCCGCAGCATCGCCATAGGGCGCGCCACCCCGTGCGCGAGGTATTCCGAGAAGGCGAAATTGTTCCACTCAGGCGCAGTGCCTTGTATCAAAGGCATCAGACTATCGCCATCCATCTGTCTCCCCTGCTGCGCGTTTGCTAAATCAACCAACGTCGCCGTCAAATCGACAAGCGAGACGACTTCATCGATGCGTTTCCCTGCCTGCAGATGTCCCGGCAACTTCATTTGCAACGGCACGCGCGCCGATGCCTCGTAGAAATTAGACTTCCGCCACATCCCGTGCTCGCCGTTCATTTCACCGTGGTCGCTGGTGTAAATAACCACGGTATTCTCCGCCTGTCCGGTTTCCTCAAGAGCCGTGAGTAACCTGCCGATTTTCTCGTCAAGGTAAGTAATCAGGCCATAATAGCCGGCTCTCCCTCTGCGCACCAGTTCTTCGGGGAAATCGATACATCCGAACATGCGCCGCATCCGTTGATAGACAGGATGCTGGTTTTCGAGGTGTCCCTTCGGGATGTGAGGCATATCGATTTCGTCAAGCGGATAGAGATTCCAAAATCGCTGCGGCACGACAAGCGGAAAGTGCGGTGCGATAAAGGAGACGTTGAGGGCCCACGGTTGCTCCTTCCGCGCCGTATCGCGGAGATATTCCAACGCCGCCGTTTCTGCTAAATCATCCACCTTGATTTCTTCAGTCGTGCCGGGGCCTGCTTGTGCGAGTCCTTGCCATGGACGCTTTGCCGGTGGCGTGCCGTTTTCCCAATCGGTGAGCGCGTGCTGTCGTTCGGCGTGCAAATCGCGGGCGAGTTGTGCGCGGAATCCGTGGAGTTGTTCCATGCCGCCGAAGTGCTGTTTCCCGGCGAGAACGACATCGTAACCTGCGTTGCGCAGCAGATGCGCCCATGTGATTTCATCGGATGCCAACGGTGTTGCATTATCCCACGTGCCGATGTGGTGGATGTATTTGCCAGTCATGAAAGACATCCGCGACGGCATGCAAAGCGGCGAGTTGCAATAGGCGTTCGTGAATGTGATGCCGTTTTCAGCGAGTCTGTCGAGATTCGGAGTCTGAACGAGTGGGTGTCCGTATGGGCTGCTGAACATGGGTGCGTGTTCATCGGACATGATGATGAGAAGGTTTGGGGGCATGGTTGGGGTTTCCTCCTATAAACATAGTTACCTGAACTCATTGGCGACTTGCACCAGATCCAGCACATTCACAACACCATCGCCGTTGACATCTGGAGCGGCTTTGCCGAAACCATTCGCCACGTGAACGAGGTCCAGAATGTTGATAACGCCATCGCCGTTGACATCGTTTTTGTCGGTTGTCTGTTTCAGATAGATTTCGCCATCCAAATCGGGGAGGGTGTGGCGTGTGTTTCGCAAGCCGCTCTCAACGCCTGTCGCTTGCTGTGGTAGATGGATGGTTTGCTGCGCACGGCTGCGGTTGTAAACAGCCCATCCGTTGGTGAATTCGCGGATGAAGACCCCGGGGCGATTTCCATAAAGTTGCGCTTTGGGGCCGATGGGTTGTCCGAGCTCTGCATCCCAGAAATCATACCAGTAGTGTTCGTGCTGATGGTCATGCGCTTTTCCACTCACGTGCTCTGCCGCATGCCCAGCCCAAATCTCGTAGTGATGTTCATGATCTTGCGAGCCGATTCCGGTGACATAGACGACATATCCATCGGAATGCGTGAGACTGAGGGTTGTGATAACTCGCATCCACCGCTGATTCTTCGGGGTATCAAGCGGTTCAGTCTCAATTCCCCACCCTTCCAAGCCGTTTATTTGAGGGGCTCGTAAATTTTCCTCGGCCCAGAGAAGCGTGCTTTCAAGTTCGTAAAGGCCACCGTGGGTGTAACCCTCGTCGTGATCTCGGCCCGTTTCCATAAACGTCCCGTTCACATAAGGCGCAGAACGCGGGATCTTACTACGATTGGTGTTCACCATAATGAGAAAATCATCGCCAACCTCGGCCCGAATGCGCTGGAGGATGCTTACCATCGCATCCACCTCCGTGGCGAGGTCGCGATGGCCCTGTAACGCGCTCCACTCCTCACTCCACCAATCAAAGAAGATACCGTCGTAGAGTCCGCATCTTGCCACGGCTATTGCCTTTTGAACGATTCCCTCTTGCACGTCCGGATGTGTGAAGTCAATGAGGAAGCTACTCCATCCTACATCCCTGACACGGTTGCCAGCTTCATCTCTGACCCAGTGCGGCCAGTCCTCTGGATACTCCTTGGGCCCCGCCAAATTAAACTCAACTCCGACAAGGAACAGCATGTTTGGATTTTGAGAAAACAGTGCATCGCGTTGTTCCTGTGCCGCCGCCAAATCACCCATAAGTTGAACCCCTTGGGCGGTAGATTGCCAATACAGTCCAAACAAGGGACAACAAAAATACAGGTCATGATACGCCAATCGCTCGTCCCGTGACAAGGTAGGCAGATTGATGATGTTATGCCATGCGGCAAAAATGGAAGGAAAGTTTCGTTCCATGAGCCGGTCGGCGAGCTGTGTTCCCGGCAGTTCGCAACTCATATCGTATTTAAACTCCAACAATGGCAGCGCACGAAGCGGCTCATAATCTTGAATAGGGTTGCCCTGCAGATGGAGTGACTTCAAATTTGTTAGGTTCACAAGCGGTGTCACATCAAAAATCTGATTGCCTGCCAACCACAAATCTTCCAGTCGTGTCAGACGTGCTAACGGTATTATATCTTCGATCAAATTCCACTGAACGCGAAGCCCTTCCAGTTGTGTTAAGTTTTGAATCGGGGTGAGATCTGAAATTTGACATCCCCCCAGATCCAGCCATGTCAAATTCGTGAGGTTTGATAACGGCGTGAGATCTGAAATTGCGTTCTCAAAGCCCACGATACTTTCTAAGCGAATTAATTCCGCTAAAGGCGTAAGATCTCGAATAGCATTGCGTGCAATTCCGAGATACGTCAAATGTGTTGCGTGCTCCAACCCGGTCAGGTCTGTTATCTGGCGACCGGAAGCCTCCAGTCGAGTTAACCGAAGCATTTCGACTGGCTGCAATGAGAGCTCATTCGGCATCCCGAGTTCGTCGCGCACGGCCTGTCGTAAGCTCGGGTCGGGCATCCACTCTTCCTGCGCCGCTGCAATGCCGACAGCAATCAAGGAGGAGATGCAGCCTATCAAAATCTGCTTCATCGTTTTTCATTTCCCTTTGTGTGCGGGCGGATGTTGACATCCGTCCTGGGTTTAGGTTTTCGCGATGGCATTGTGCTATCGATTACGCCGCGAATTGCTGGAGATTGGTGCCGTTCTGGTTCTGGAGCGAGTCCGTTGATAGTTGGCGCATCTCGCGGTTAAATTTTCCGTGCTGAATCAGGTTTTCCTCCGCAGGTTGTGTGCGGCTTTCCTCTTCTCGCTCCCCTGTCAGCATTGCAGCAATATCTTCCGGCAATTCAACGCCTCGTTCGCGGGCGGCAGCCAGATCTACTTCGGCTTTTTCCCATTCGCGCAGGTATGCCGACGCTAGGGCACGGGCGTAATAGGCTTGCCCATCAGGTTTCAATTTTATCGCTTTCGTGTAGTCAGCAATGGCTCGTGTAATCTTGCCTTTGCTAAAGTAAGCGTTGCCACGGATGAAATAGGCCTGAGATTCATTGGGCTCTCGTTCTATTGCCGCGTCATAGTTTGCAATAGCCTTATCTATCTCGTCTTTTAGAAGATAAGCAACGCCGAGATTGAGATAGGCTCTCGCCTCCTCAGGGGTAAGTTCTATCGCTTTTTGGCAGTTTGTAATAGCCGAATCAGTTTCGCCTTTTTCGATGAAAGCAAAACCGAGACTGAGATAGGTTCTTGCATCAGTGGGATTCAGTCTTATTGCCTGCGTGTAGTCTTCAATCGCCAAGTCAACTTCGCCATTAGTGTAGTGAACGTCGCCGCGCTTGACGTAGGCAGCGGCGTATTTGGGATTGAGTTCTATTGCCGTGGTAAAATCCATAACGGCTCTGTCAAACTCGCCTGCGAGTATGTAGACACCGCCGCGGTTATGGTAGAACTTAGCGTTCTCCGGATTGATGCGTATCGCCTGAGCGCAGTCCTTGATGGCGAGGCCGAACTTGCCTTTGATGGCATAGGCAGTTCCTCGTTGCGCGTATGCTTCGGCATAGTCCGAATCAGACCGGATTGCGGCGGTGAAGTCCTGAATCGCTAAGTCAACTTCACCTTTTCCATTGTAGGCGATGCCGCGGCTGTAATGGACGCGAGCACGCCGCCGGGTTCGTCTTAACGCGGAAGTAAAGTCCGCAATCGCCAGATCGAACTCCCCCATGCTGAGGTAGACATCGCCGCGGTGAATGTAGGGCACGACAAAGGGGTGACTCATCTCAATCGCGTTGGTAAAGTGCTTGACAGATTGTCTGTAATGCTCAAGCTGCGTTTGGGTTACCATTTTCTGAGTCTCCTTTCCGTTTATAGGCTAAGCCCAGATAAATCTCCGTGTAGAGTTCTAGGGTGCGGCGTTGATGGCCAATAAATCCGTGGATGTCGTTATAGATAGTCGCCGGCGTGATACCGTGATACCTATCAAGGTGTTCCCGCAACGGCTTTTTGAGGCCTGCTGGAATGTTGATAACGTCGTTCCTGTTCGGTTCAATAAAACCGTCGGGATGTTCGACAAATACGCTTTTCTGTGCGATAACGCGATTTATCGGTTCATAAGGTTCTGCGATGTAGGCATTTAACAGTGCCTTTTCCTGCAAGATAACCCTACCGTTTTCACCAGGCGAACCGTCGCAGGCAAAGAAGAGCGCGATGAGGTAGTCCTCCGTAAAATCGATGAGGTTGGTTTTTCCACCGTAGTGTTGGATTTCGGAGAGGCGTTCAAGTTCCTCCACCGGTTTACGGGAAAACTCTTTCACCGTGTCCAACATTTCTGTTTGGACTTCCGCTATATCAAATTGCTCCTGCACAACGTCAAAACCTTCGCGTCTGAGGAAGACGCGGTAGAGGTTTGATGAAACTTTCCCATGATAAGGCGGTTCCTGATAATGCGCCGGTTCACCGCGAAAAAGGTAATCGTCCTCGCGCGATTTTGCCTCAATTTTTCGGAGAAGTCCCTCAACGGTAGATTCCCCGTTGAGGGACTCGGTTTTGTTCGGTTTGCTCATTCCTGCTCCTTTTAAAAATGATACCTTATTTGACAAAAGATATCAACCAAAAAGCGAGGCAGTGAATGCGACTAACCCGCAGCAGTCTCTCCTGCTTCCTGCAAGGCCGCCGCTGCGCGCACTGCCGGTTCCGCAGTCGCGTCGCGCTTGATGATGCGGTTTAAATGCAACACGGCACGGGCATCGCCACCCCTCGCTAACTCCAACGCTTCCTCGAAACCTCTGTTGCCGTAACTGAAGTCTCTCGGAATCACCGTGAGTTCGTGAGCCTTCCAATAATACTTCAGTTCATCGGAGTGCCAGTCGCGGTAGACATCTTCCCACTGGAGCGCGTTGAAGATGTTCAGGTGCGGCTCAAGCATGTGCTCCGCGATGGGCGCGTCGACTGCCTGATAACGGTTGTCTAGAGACACGCGAAGCCGGTCTTCCGTTAAATTCGGCAGTGCCTTGTGGATAGTCAGCGCAGGGAAAATCAGCGTATCCCCGATTTCGTAGTTTGTAGAGTGCCATTCGCCTTCCAAATCGTCGGTATTGACGCACAGCCCACCGGCCCCGAGCGAGAAGTGGTGTTCCAGCACCTTATTGGATTTGTGCGAACCCGGCAGCACCGCCAAGCCGCCTAACTCAATGGGGCAATCCCCGACAGGTGCCCAGCAGGTATACGTCTCGAAATTGCCTTGGAAGTGGACGAAGTCCTGATGGATAGGGGTGGTATGCGCCGTATACTTCGGAAACCAGAGGCGCGCAATCTTCTGTGGGTGCGGCAGCACCGGCTTGCCGATAATCTTCTCCACCATCCCGATGACCTCGGGCCAATGCCCCGAGCGGTGGAACGCCTCTAGTTTATACACCTCGTGGTAAACCTCCGCGTATTCCGAGTCGCCTTCGGTGCATTGGGTGGAGATATCGGCGATGCCATCTATCGGTTCGGTGCCAGCGACGAGCCAGCCGCCGGCTTGGATGGTTGTAAGCATCTCCTCGCGGAGAGCCCAGAGTTTACCCGGGTCTTGCAACTTCTTGAAGAAGAGGTATCCTTCCTCGGCGATGCGGAGACGGAGTTCTTCCGGGTTATTCATCGCGTCGTTTGAGACGCGGAGTTCTTTTAATGCTGACATCTGACTTTCTCCTTGCTAATAGGTGTAAATTAAGGATACCACATGAGGAGGTCTGGAGTCAAGTTGTTTTGCGTTTTTAGTCAGAGCGGTTCCGTTTTCCGTTTGGATTGAGGATTTGCGAGGGACAGGCTCTCGCCAGCATCCGCGCACTCCAACGCGCGCGGGGGCCTGTCCCCCGCGCTACGATAAAAAACGCCGCCCCTCACCGTAGGGCGAGGGCCTGTCCCTCGCCATCGTTCTTGCGCCAGGCCCTGTAGTTCGGGCTCGCCGGATCCTGACCTGTTTGTGATCAGGCGCGCACAAACTACAGCGGGGGAAACACACATCATGCCGATGGAGATCGCGGGGGACAGGCCCCCGCGCTACGGGACAATCGAGACCGGGAGGTCTCTCCTACCGAACACATCGAAATATGAAACACCCTCATTTATTCTAGGTTATTGTGCCCTGCACCAATCCCCAACTCCTTTTTCGCAATAGGGATGTTAAACACAGCGCGATGCACTTGCAAAGTTATCTTTCGCCGCGGCCAGGTTAGATGTTCTTCGCGGAACGATTCAGGGAGGAATGCCTCGCTCACCATCACGGGATACTCGGATGCCAGCGTGTCTGGAAAGATACTATCCATATCGTGGTAACCGAATGCTTCGGCAATAACTGTTTTCGGAAACCAGATGCCCGGTTCGTATATTGCGAGTTGATACGTTTGGCTAGAGATATGAAGCACTTCTATAGGTTGCACACTTGGCTGGCTTAGAGGCCAGATGTTACCCTCAACGGGGAAAAGCGAAGTTATTCGATTGCACGTCATCATGCGCGTCGCGTGATAGGCTTTCTGCGGATGCATCCAGATTTCGTGCGTCGTGGCTGTATCCGCGTTGTCTTTTTCCGCCTCGCGGTACAACTTGAGATAATAGTAAGGGGTGCCCTCAAGTTCAACGGTTTCTACCTCCACCGGTTTGGAGGAGTGGATGAATCTTTCAAAGGTAGTGCCGTGAGGGGCCCAACTCCACCAGCGAGGATTGAAACGCTTATCAAAAAATGACCCGGGGATATTTGGCGATGGGTACTGTTTCCATTCCGTCCCATCACGGATGAACAGCCTTTGCCCTTTTCTCAGGTATTGATGGTGTGTCTCCTGCCAAATGTCGGAACTGACTCCATCTTCTATCCAAGTTAGGGTAGGGCGGCCGTTAAGTTCCTCCTTTTTACGGGCTTTCACATCATAAAATTGATATTCACCATCAAACCGGTGGGTGATATACCAGTATCCTCTGTCTTCATACGAGGGGACATTCTCCACAGTGTCCACCTTCGGTGACTGAAGCAATTTTAAAAGAGAGTCCCAGAAATTCCGCCGTTGTGGGAGTTTTCTACTGAGTGTCAATGAGAATTCAAGTTCGCCGCTTTTCAACTGCGCGGTGTGGGCGGCAACTGCCGTTTTGAGATGTTCTAGCTGTTGTGCAGATTCGGTGCGCTGAATGGGTGGAATGTAGGGTTCTCCCGACTCAATGCCGTGGAGATGTGCTTGTGCGACGATGTCATTCTCGGGCCTTTCTTTGAGAATGTCTAACGCTTTGTCGTAGTCTCCAAGTCTTTGGTATGCAAAGGCTAAATAGGCATTTGCGAGACCAGGGTCCTTCAGTTTTGCCTTTTCGAGATGTTGAACGGCTTCTTCGGGTTGCACCCAATAAATTGATTCTCCGAGTCCAACTAATGCTGTGAGAGAAGTGGGCTCCATTTCCAGCAGTTTGCGATAGCCTGCCTCCCGTTCTGGGTTGTGGGCATAACTCTGGTAAGGCTGGAGCCGGGTCCACAGGAGAATTGTGTCAAAGTCATTTGGGTTCTCTGCGAGTGCTTGGACTGTCAATTCACGAATATACGGAGTATAGCGTCCTTCGCGTCCGCGGTTTAACTCGTAGAGAAACTTCGCTGCGGTGAAGGCATCCATTCCTGCGGTGAGGTTTTCAACCCGCTCTTCCTCCTGCTGCAACCACGCTTTTGCCTGCTCTGTTTCGCTTGGTAACTGAGAGGCGGCCGGCAGTGATGGTGGGAGTTGAGAGGGTGCTAGTTGAGAAGGCGGCAGGGACACAGGGAGGCTGTTTACATGGACTCCCTGCTTGTTGAATGCCCCTTGTGACGGCCCCTCAACCGGAATTCTCCCTGCGGGGTTAGTTTTCTGCAGACCTATCGCTTTGGCCATTGGCTCAGGTGGCAACGGCGTGGATGCGCTGCGCTGGCGGTGGATAAACAAAAGGACTGCACCAAGGAGGAGACAAAGCACAGCGAATGCCAACATGTGTCGATTCTTCAGTTGGTTAAGCATGGGTAACCTCATGGTAGATCTAAAAACTCGTAAGGAGCGATACCGCCTTCTGAAAAAGAAAGCACTTTTATATCCGATGGAATGTCTGCCTCCGTAAAACGGACTCCCTTTTCATCTTCAATAGCTCGAATCCGATCGCAAGCATCCGGGTCTCCTGCCATATTGCGGATATATTGTCTACGCGCTGTTTTTGCCCATTCGACGTAGACGGTATCTGAAATCGTTGGGTATACCAAGCCGTTTTCCATGATGGAACCCATGACATCTATTCCCTGATGAGCCAGTTTTATCTCAACGCGCGTCATTAATTCATGGTTTGCAGAAATGCAGGGCCAGATCTGATCGGCTGGCCACCCTGCTGGCAATTCAGGATAGGGCCCGAAACCGTAAGGGGAAACGGGGATGTCGGCTATCTTCTTTGGAATGCGTTCGCCATGCCAACGATAGAGCAGGCTGCCGGCGATGAGAAGGACGCAGCCGATGAGCCCGGCGCGAACGAGTTTGCTTGAGAGCATGTCCCGTAACATGTGCATTCTCCTGGGTAAGGATGCCCGATGTTGCAAAAAAATTCAACCAATACTTTCAGGTAATCAAGGGTGTTTCCTAACTCGTTGTTGTCAAAAGGGTTTCGCGACACCCTGAACAATTCCGTTTCCCCGGTAGGAGAGCCCTCCCGGTTTCGATTGCTCCCCGTAGGAGAGACCTCCTGGTCTCGATTTCTTCCGTGTGTTCAGAAGAGGGACGTTAGGTCTGACAGCGCAGTGGCTCACTTTGAGTTTCGTTGTTTGAGTGTTGCCCAGCGCGTCGTCAGTCGGTTTGTAGGTTCCACCGCATACGCGCTCTTCGTCCAGTCAAACATCGGAACACCCCCGTCACCTTTTATATTTAAAATTTCTTCATGAGGGCCTCCATCAAGAGGTGCCACGTAGTTATGATATAAATTATCCGGCCCGTAGACGGTATAAACGAGTGCCTGTCCATCAGGTGTCCATTTGAGGGCTATAAAGGCTGAATGTTCTCCAAGGGCTATCGTCTTCAAGCGGCGACGCGGCTCAAGCGAAATAATGTTAATCGCGGTCGCGTCGGCTAAAAACGTGTGAACAAAAGCGAGGCGGTTACCTTCCGGAGAGAAAGCAGGGTAGCGGCCGTGGGCACTAACTCCTGATGAACCCCCTCTGGTTAAGACATTGTAGATATAAATACCGCCCCCCAAGACTTCATAGGCAATATGGACACCATCCGGTGCCCATGTTACATTGGATGCTTCTCTTGCAAATAGCAGCTCGGCTTTAGGGAAATCGTTTTTTAATTCGTCACGGGGAATCAAATAGATGCCATACGGCGGTTCTGGCTCTATGCCTGTCGGCGTGTTTGTGAAAACAACATCACCCGCGTGTGAGATGTCGATGTTCCAAACGAAATCAAAGCGATTTTGCGTTAGGTTGTGTGCTTTTGCATGAACCTGATTTCTATCAATCAGGTAAGCGTCGGCAGCAAAAAACCCATTATCCGGGTCGGCAGCGATGAGGATATAAGGCCCATCTCTTTGGACAGCCAACTCATAAATATCTTGGGTATGTTTAAACATCCGGCGTGCGTTGCGTGTATCCCCCACATCGGATATCCATAATTCGGATTTCTTTGGATGTCCAAAGATAACTTCCGCGGTAAGTTTGGCATCCGTTGTCAGTGGCAACAGCAAGGCCAGACAGAGACTTATCAGACCGTATTTCATGAGGACTCCTATTTTGCTGAGGGGAGAGTGGCGGAGTTTTCCATTTCCATGGGGAATTCGCCTAAGTCAATAATGTGTGGCTTTCCTTTTTCCCTCACTCATGCTGAAGCGTGTTTACGTTGTTCTCAGGTTGGGTATAGTCCACAAACGCTGTCGGATCTGTCCCGTTGAGGTATTCCTCAATGTCGGTGTATCCGTCGCTGTCTCTATCCTTTGAGGCATTGGACGCGTCACGAGGATTAAGCCCGTATCTGACTTCCCATTCGTCCGGCAGACAATCTCCATCGCTGTCAAGGGGCGCAGACAGACTCTTGAGTTCCGGCCATCCGCCGACATCTGCCTGTGAGTCAATAATACCGCATTTTGTTGGTAAGATTAATAGCGCGGCGAACGTGATAATTGCGCGAAGAAAGTTTAGACTCTTCATGAGTTTACCTGAGGATGTTTCATAACTTGTTTTCCCCGGTAGGCGAGACCTCCTGGTCTCGATTTCTTCTCGATAGGCGAGACCTCCTGGTCTCGATTTCTTCTCGGTAGGCGAGACCTCCTGGTCTCGATGTGGTGCGTATCGGGACAGGGATGTCCCTCCTACTGGGAAACATCAAGACACCCGCTCGTTTGCAAGAAGGCGATTTATGAAACACCCTCAGTTTACCTCACCAAAGTTCAACGAGTTAAGCCTAAGAATTCATAGGCATCAATGTAACCGTCTGGCAATTCATGGACGGTTATCCCTGGTGGAATTTCACCTTCATCAAGATATGGCTCATAGATATGCGCTGTGTCGGGATGACCGCGGGTGACTCCCGCATATCTATGAGTTATCCCGTCATCATCTGTCCAGTAGTCCCATTTAACATAAACAACATCAGGATAGAGCAGATAGACTTTACCGTCGGCATCACCTGTAACGCCTACGTTTTCAAGTGATATTCCTTGTTTCCAGAATTCAACGATGAGTCGTTTTTGGAGCTCAAGAGCTTTACGCATATCTGAGTCTCCCATTGAAGCAAGACTTTTGAATATGTCCGGTTCAGGGAAGTCCTCTGGAATCTCTGGATAAGGCCCGAATCTGAAGGGCGATATAGATAGGGCTACCGATTCTTCCTCGGCGGTTTCTTTGTCGGAAGCCGGCAATTCCGGGGCTGCTGCGGTATCCCCGCGCGCCGCCTTTGCATTCGGAAGACGCTCTGTGATGTCAAACACCGTTGCCGCACCATTGTCCGTTGCAACGGATTTCGCGGCTTGTTCTTCCGCGTCTCTGTCTGTTATCTGCCGCGGCTGTTGTGCATTCGTGGTCTGGCGATTTTCTAGTTGCTGTAGGAACCGTTGGGTTCTGACTTCGTCGTTTCGGATGTCGCGTTCGCCATGCCACCGATAGAGCAGGCTGCCGGCGATGAGAAGGACGCAGCCGATGAGCCCGGCGCGAACGAGTTTGCTTGAAAGTATGTCCTGTAACATGTGCATTCTCCTGAGTAAGGATACACGATTTCGCAAAAGAAGTCCACCAATACTTTCAGGTAATCATCAAAGTTGCGTCGGATGTCTTTAACTGAGGGGGTTTCATATTTCGATGCGTTTGGTAAGAGAGACCTCCTGGTCTCGATTTCTTCCCGGTAGGAGAGACCTCTGGTCTCGATGCAATCGGACAGCGCGCCTCCCGGGGCCGCGGCGGCAGAAATCCCCCCTTCATCGTAGGGCGGTGGGAAGACCTGTCCCTCGCCAGCATCCGCGCACTCCACCGCTCGCGGGGGAAACCCGCTCGGATGCGCGTATGGCATCCGAGGGCCCCCGCGCTACGAAAAAAAACGCCCCCTCACCGTAGGGCGAGGGCCTGTCCCTCGCCATCGTTCTCGCGCCAGGCCCTGTAGTTCGGGCTCGCCGAATCCTGACCCGTTTGTGATCAGGCGCGCACAAACTACAGCGGGGGAAACACACATCATGCCGATGGAGATCGCGGGGGACAGGCCCCCGCGCTACGGGACAATCGAGACCGGGAGGTCTCTCCTACGGTGACACTGCTTGCATCGAGACCGGGGGGTGTCAGAAGAGGGACGTTAGGGCTGACAGAGAGGCTGCTCACTTTGAGTTTCGTTGTTTGAGTTGTGCCCAGCGCGTCGTCAGTCGGTTTGTAGGTTCCACCGCATACGCGCTCTTCGTCCAATCAAACATCGGAACACCCCCATCACCTTTTATATTTAAAATCTCTTCATGAGGGCCTCCATCAAGAGGTGCCACGTAGTTATGATATAAATTATCCGGCCCATAGACGGTATAAACGAGTGCTTGTCCATCAGGTGCCCATTTGAGGGCTATAAAGGCTGAGTGCTCTCCAAGGGCTATTGTCTTCAAACGGCGTATCGGCTCAAGTGAAATAATGTTAATGGCGGTCGCGTCGGCTAAAAATTTGTGAACAAAAGCAAGACGGTTACCCTCTGGAGAGAAAACAGGGTAATATCCATGTTGGGCAACACCTCTTGAAGGCCCTCGGATAACGGTATTGTAGATAAAAATATCGCCCCCTACGACATCATAGGCAATATGGACACCATCCGGTGCCCATCTGACATGGAGCGCGTCATGTCTAATTAGCAGCTTGGCTTTAGGAAAATCGTTTTTCAGTTCGTCACGGGGAATCAAATAGACACCATACAGCGGTGCAGGCTCTATGCCTGTCGGCGTGTTTGTGAAAACAACATCACCTATGTGTGAGATGTCTACCTTAAAAATCTCATCAAAGCGCCGACGTGTGAGATTATGCGCTGCTGCATGACGATGGTTTCTATCAATCAGGTAAGCCTCAACATCAGGAAGGTGTCCCTCATGTTCGGCAACAAAAACGACATAATCCCCATGGTTTTGGACAGCCAGTTCGTAAATATCTCGGGTATGTTTAAACATCCGGCGTGCGTTGCGTGTGTCCCCCACATCGGATATCCATAATTCGTTGAAATCCTTCTCTGGATGTCTAAAGATGACTTCCCCGGTAAGTTTGGCATACGTTGTCAGTGGGAGAAGCAAGACCAGACAGAGGGAGAGACAGAGACTTATCAGACCGTATTTCATGAGGACTCCTATGGTGCTGAGATGTATTGAGACATCGCATTGTCTTTTCGCCTCTTGCGCGAGGGCAGAGTTTTGAACTACCGCCTCACAAAAGGTTTTCCGGCGGTGTATTAACTTTCCCACGGGGTTGCCCCTGGGGTTTCATCAATAAGGATACCCGATTTCGCAAAAGAAGTCAACCGAAATGTTGAAGAAAAATCGCAGCACTTACGCGCCCCACCCCGATGATAGAATTTGCATCAGGCATCTTAAGCATACCACATGAGGTGTCTGAAGTCAAGGTTTTTCTCACAGAATAAAAAAGGGTAGGCCATAAGCCTACCCTGAAAAAGGTTTGCCACATTCACTATTCATCATAGTGAACCTAGCGATGTCACGAATTGTTTTTAGTTTTCAATCTTGTCTTCCAATCCCACCCGGCTTGGCGGTAGATCTCGCGCAGGGTTCCTCTCGCGAGTTCTTTATTTCCTCGCGACGGTCGAGGGACAACAACCCGCCCCCGCGCCGGATGTTTATAGTGGTGATGACTCCCTCGGGTACGAAGATATTCAAAACCGTCCTGCCGCAGCCTCGCGACCACTTGATTGAAAGTCAGAAGGAAAGCCATAGAAACTCCTTTCTCCACATGGGAGAGTTCGTAGGTTAAAACGTTCGAGATTAGTTAATCACCTTTTTCCTTTTAGTCCACCCATTGGCTTAAACGGAAGCCTGAGTGCACTTGTTTAAAGCCCGATGTGTCACAACGGGCTAAGCCTTAAGTAAGTGCCGGGGTCTCCGCATTCTGGCACAGGACACTGCCTGCTGCGGGTTTGGTTAAAGCGGATTAGCCGACAGCTGCATTAGAAAAACTCGGGGACTTTCCATAGACGACTTCATCAGTCAGTGCGGCGAGATCTACTGACACCGTTTCCCACACACCATCGGCGTAATCGGGATTATTTTTATGGAAAGCGATGTTTTTGGGAGTAGGGATGGGCTCACTGTCAAGCAATAAGCCTTCAAGATAACATTCAATGGCTTCGACAGCTTGCGTCTGCGCATCCTTGACCGTTTCCCCGGAAGTGAAGCACCCTGGTAAATCAGGCACTGTCACTCCATAGTCACTGCCCGGGTCTTTGTGGAGAACAATGGAATAACGCATTAAGCACCTTTAGTTCTGATAGATGAAGGGACAGGCTCGGTGCCTGTCCCCTTTTCCAAAAAGGTTTTCCGGCGGCGACTTACTTTCCCACGGGGTTGCCCCCGCAGTATCATCAGCGCAGAAGGGCTTAACGGCCGTGTTCGGGATGGGAACGGGTGGTGCCCCTTCGCTATAGCCACCGGAAAGGTGTTTTGTCATATATTGTATTGACAAGAAAATTTGACAATTGCATAGATTAGGTGAGGGTGTCGGTAGAAGAAATAATAAAGAAGTTATCAAGCCCTCGGCTTATTAGTACCAGTTAGCTGAACCGCTCACACGGTGTACACATCTGGCCTATCAACCTTCTTATCTCGAAGGAGCCTTACCCACTTAACGTGGTGGGATATCTTATCTTGAGGCAGGTTTCACGCTTAGATGCTTTCAGCGTTTCTCCTTTCCGCACATAGCTACCCAGCGGTGCCACTGGCGTGACAACTGGTTCACTAGAGGTACGTCCACCCCGGTCTTCTCATACTAGGGGCAGGTTCTCTCAAATATCCTACGCCCGTACCAGATAGGGACCGAACTGTCTTACGACGTTCTAAACCCAGCTCGCGTGCCACTTTAATCGGAGGACAGCCAAACCCTTGGGACATGCTTCTGCCCCAGGATGTGACGAGCCGACATCGAGGTGCCGAACCGCACCGTCGCTGTGAGCGCTCGGGTGCGACTAGCCTGTTATCCCCGGAGTACCTTTTATCCATTGAGTTACGGCCTTTCCACACAGCACCGCAAGATCACTAAGCCCTGCTTTCGCATCTGCTTGACGTGTCCGTCTCGCAGTTAAGCTCCCTTGTGCCTTTACACTCTGCGCGCGGTTTCCAATCGCGCTGAGGGAACCATAGGGTGCCTCCGTTACATTTTAGGAGGCGACCGTCCCAGTCAAACTACCCGCCTGACACTGTCCGCGGCATGGATTCACATACCGGCGTTAGAATTCCAATGCAACAAGAGTGGTATTTCAAGGACGACTCCACTGAAGCTAGCGCCCCAGCTTCGCAGTCTCCCACCTATCCTACACATGCAACATTAAAACCCAATATCAGGTTATAGTAAAGGTTCACGGGGTCTTTCCGTCTTGGTACGGGTAACCGGCATCTTCACCGGTATTACAATTTCGCCGAGTCTCTCGCTGAGACAGTGCCCATGTCGTTACGCCATTCGTGCAGGTCGGACCTTACCCGACGAGGAATTTCGCTACCTTAGGACCGTTATAGTTACGGCCGCCGTTTACCAGAGCTTCAGTTCGGAGCTGCCAGGTTACCCCTTGACTCCTCGCCTTAACTTTTTGGCACCGGGCAGGCGTCAGTCCCTATACATCATCTTACGATTTAGCAGAGACCTGTGTTTTTAGTAAACAGTCGCATGGGCCATTTCACTGCGGCTTCTTTCGGGTGGAACCCTACTCAAAGCACCCCTTCTCCCGAAGTTACGGGGTCATTTTGCCGAGTTCCTTAGCGAGAGTTCTCTCGAGCGCCTTAGGATTCTCTCCTTGCCTACCTGTGTCGGTTTACGGTACGGACACCATGAGTTGTCCACTCGAGGTTCTTTTCTTGGCAGACAGTTGGAACAGTTTGCATCCTTACGGAATCCTGTTCACCTTTCGGAGCTCATCGCACCGGATTTGCCTGGTGCACTCCGTCGGGCTTAACCCAGCACTTCCATCCGCTGGTAGTTCCTGTTGTCTGCGTCGCCCCTAGTTTCATCCGTCTCATAGTGGTGCAGGAATATTACGCCTGCTTCCCATCGCCTACGCCTTTCGGCCTCGGCTTAGGTTCCGACTAACCCTGGGAGGTTTTGCCTTGCCCAGGAATCCTTAGGCTTTCGGCGAACAAGCTTCTAACTTGTTTTATCGCTACTCATGCCGGCATAATCACTTCTAATTCGTCCAGAGCGTCTCACGATGCTCCTTCAATCCTACTATAGAACGCTCCCCTACCACACCCCGCAGCCAATCTAGGACCGGCGGGCGGGATATCCATAGCTTCGGTAACACGCTTAGCCCCGGAAATCTTCGGTGCAAAGTCGCTCAACCAGTGAGTTATTACACACTCTTTAAATGGTTGCCACTTCTACGCCAACATCCTGGCTGTCTCAGCAACAAAACATCCTTTACCACTTAGCGCGTATTTAGGGACCTTAGCTGATGGTCTGGGCTGTTTCCCTTTTGTCTATAGAGCTTATCCCCTACAGACTGACTCCCATGCTTAAGACAATGGCATTTGCAGTTTAACTGGAGTTGCTAACCTGGTGGGGCCGCGAGTCCAATTAGAGCTCTACCGCCACTGCCGAACACATGAGGCTAGCCCTAAAGCTATTTCGGGGAGAACCAGCTATCACCAGGTTTGATTAGCCTTTCACTCCGAGCCACGGGTCATCCCCCAATTTTTCAGCATTGGTGGGTTCAGGCCTCCACACACTTTTACATGTGCTTCACCTTGCCCATGGCTAGATCACCTGGTTTCGGGTCTACTCCATGCAACTATACGCCCTATTCAGACTCGCTTTCGCTACGACTGCGCATCAAAAATGCTTAATCTTGCTACACAGAGT
Source organism: Candidatus Poribacteria bacterium (assembly GCA_965242965.1). GTDB lineage: Bacteria > Poribacteria > WGA-4E > WGA-4E > WGA-3G > AGPOR5. The sequence goes on from OZ251518.1 coordinate 3,549,451, forward strand.
AAGTCACCGGCTCATTATGCAAAAGGCACGCGGTCATGCATGTCACTTACGTGACTTAGCACTACCACAGCTTGTAGGCTATACGGTTTCAGGGACTTTTCACTTCCCTTATGGGGGAGCTTTTCACCACTTCCTTCACAGTACTTCGTTCACTATCGGTTGCCAGGGAGTATTTAGCCTTAGGAGGTGGTCCTCCTGGATTCCTACAGGTTTGTCTATCCCGTAGTACTTGGGGACACTCGCCAGAAAGGCGCCACGCTTTTCGCCCACGGGACTTTTACCCGCTCCGGTTGCTCTTTCCAGAGACATTAGGCTAAGCGCACGGTCCTCTCCGGTGCAGCTGTATCCACACCCACGAGACCCCGCAACCCCCGGCATACAACGCATACAGGCTTTAACATATACCGGGTTTAGGCTGTTCCCTTTTCGCTCGCCGCTACTGGGGGAATCGAGGTTTTCTTTCTGTTCCTCAGGGTACTGAGATGTTTCACTTCTCCTGGTTATCCCTTGTGCATTCACACAAGTAGCAGGGATGAACCTGCTCGGTTGCCCGATTCGGGAATCTCCGGATCGCAGTTTATTAAGCAACTCCCCGAAGCTTATCGCAGCTTGTCACGCCCTTCATCGACTCCTGGCACCAAGGCATCCACCGTAAGCCCTTAGTAGCTTGATAAGGTGATATTATTATTCTACCGATTTACCCTCTCTATGCAATTGTCAAAGAACCCCGCCTTGCACAGGAGCGGGCGCTCCCTTACAAGACGATGGAGATGAGCGGAGTTGAACCGCTGACCTTCTGGTTGCAAACCAGATGCTCTCCCAACTGAGCTACACCCCCAAGTGGCATTACTCTTTAAGTATACCACAAAAAAACGCATTTGTCAAATTTATTTTTCAAAAAAACGGATTTGCTGACACAAACCCTCGCGATGGTATATAGTATACCACGAAAACTGCGCAATGTCAAATTAAAATCAAATTAAAATGACAATTTCGTCATCGTTGAGGTTAATTATACCACAAAAAAGATGCAATGTCAAATTAAAATGACGATTTCTGCGAATTTCTGCTGAATTACGCCACAAAAAGTGCGCGATGTCAAATTAAAACGACAATTTCGTCATCGTTGAGGTTAATTATACCACAAAAATGACGCAATGTCAAATTAAAATGACATTTTCTGCGGAATTCTTGTTAATTCTGCCCCAAAAAGTGCGCGATGTCAAATTAAAACGACAATTTCGTCATCGTTGAGGTTAATTATACCACAAAAATGACGCAATGTCAAATTTATTTAAAAAAAGTGCTCGTATCCCACAGCAGAATGGTGCCATCGAAACTGCCGCTCGCCAAAAGCGCGCCATCCGGCGAAAAGGCAAGAGACTGAATGTCAGTGGAATGTCCCCAGAAAGTGGCGATGTTCTCACCCGTTGCAACCTCCCAGAATCTGATGGACATCTTATCCGTGCCTTGCCACGCTGCCCCCGATACGAGATACCTGCCACATGGCGAAAATGTCAACGCCTCCGGTCTTTGGCATCCTTGCGGCAGGCATATCACCATGAGCGTTTCATACCTTTTCGCGTCCCATAGCCAAATTTCCCGGAAAATTCCACCGGCAATCACGTTCCCGCATGGCGAAAATACAACAGTCTTTGGAACAGCATTGTATTCTATCCGTTTAAGTGCGCGTTGAATTTGACGCGCATCGCCTTTATATTTCTCTAAATCTTTGGGACGGTGAGTGGACAGTTCCGTGATGAGCCGCCAATCGTCAACATCCCAAAGGAACGCTTTCGTATAGGGAGACGCGACAGCGAGGGACTTTCCATCAGGCGAAAAAGCGATGTGCCAAATCCAATCCGATTTTCCGTTCAGCGTCTGTAGCGCGGTTCCGTTTTGTAAATCCCACTCTATCAGGCCGCCGCCACCATCTGCGCTCACTAATCGTTCCTCTGTTGGAGAGAACGCGACAGCATAAATCGGTTTTTCCTGATGTCCCGTTAACTTCGCAATCGGCGCGTCGGGTTTCTCAACGTCCCACACCCTGACTATGCCATCGTAGGCACTGGCGGCGAGTTTGTTTCCACACGGCGAAAAACTGATTGAACGGATTGTCATCGGTTCTTCTGCGAAAACGACTTGCGGTTCTCGCCGCGCAACATCCCAAAAGATTATGTCTCCTATCCAATGGCCGGCAGCCAACTTTTTTCCATCTGGGGAGAATTTGACGCAGCCACAGACATAGGGATGCTTCCGAATAAGGGCTTCGTGCGGCGTGGCCTCGCCGATATTCCACACCTGAATTGTGCGAGGACCGGCGATGGCCACGTGCGACTCTGTGGTTTGCGAAAAATGCGTGGCATGCGAAATTTCGCGCAGCTCTTTATGTTCCAACGCCGCTAATTTTTTGTTGCGTTCCATATCCCACACAATGAGCGTGGTGCCGCTGACCTCGGATGCGAGCAAAGTTCCCTTTGACGAATAAGCGAATCTCTTCCGGCCATTTGTCGAGGAGACGGTTGAAGGTTCTCCGGTTTCCGCGAGTCGGTTGACATCCCACTTCCGCAGCGTGCCCTCTCTGTCCGCTGTCGTCAGGAAAGTCCCGCACGGCGAGAAGAGCAGTGTTGTTACCGATGCCGTATGTCCGGTGAGACAAGCGATGCGTTCACCCGCTGTCAGATTCCAGACAGAAAAGGTGTTTTCAGCTGTCGCGCATGCGAGCAGAACGCCGTCCGGAGAAAAGGCGATGGGAATCCTCGGAAGAGGCCCCTTTTTAGGGGTATCGTCAACGGGGAATTCCGCAAGCGGTTCTCCGGTTTCGGCGTGCCAGACGTAAACAGTATCGTAGCGGCCCCCGGAACACGCTAAGCGTTGTCCGTCGGCTGAAAAGGCGAGCCGAGATACCTTATTCGCCTGTTTCCGGGTTCGTTCCATTTTGGCGATGCGTTGTTGGCTTGGCATATCCCAGACGCTCACGCCACCGTCCACATTGCCGGTAGCAAGCAAATGCCCGTTCGGCGAAAATGTCACCGCAGAAACCCCGCGTTCGGTATCCCATAACGCGAACGGTTCCATCGTGGACACCTCGTAGAGCCAGAGCCCGATACCACTTCCGACGGCGAGAGTGTTCCTGTCTGGAGAGAATGCCAGTGCCCGCACCAACCCTCTGCCCAATCGTGCAATCGCGCCATCGGGGAGAATCCATGTGGTAATATCGCTATTTGCGCGATGCTGATTTTCCACGCGCGCCCTCCGCGTTTGTTTACGGGGTATACCCGCGTTTGACGTTTGCCCAAGTGGTTGCGAGTTTGTCAACCGCATCGACAGCAAAAGTGCCAGAGATGTTTTGGAGCACCTCTGCCTCGGTGAGTGCCTTATCATAAGCGCGGACGATGGCGAATGAACCGTTGAAAGTCCGCCGCCGTTCGTCGAAGGAATTCGCACCGATGGAGATGTCATTTATCGGTAACGCCTTGTCAAACTCAAAACCGGCTTGGCTGCTGACTTCTTCGCCATCTTGATATGCGACAATCGACTTGTCGTTAGTGCCGACAATCGTAAGCCAGGTCCACACGCCTTCCTCAAGTTTGAGGTTAAGCGGTTGAACGCCCTGTTTCGCACCTTGCGCATGGACAGAGATGTCCAAGTTTTGCCCGTTGACTATCCACAGCCGAATTCCCTGTTTCCCTTCCCGCGGGCTGTTTTGGAACCCGGCGAAGTGGTGTTCCTCCACAAAGAAATCGCCGTTGCGTCGGCAAAGGAACTCAAGCGTCCAGTCCTCAAAAAAGAGAGGCGGATTTTTTGCCGGCGGACCGCCGAAGGTTTGATGGGAATCCTTGGTTGTGTAATACTTCGCGTTCGGCAAGTCGATGCCGAGTGCAGGGATTTTGATTGGCCCTTCCTCAAGTTCGGGTGCTTCGTCCGCGGCGGGTAATTCGCCTTCAGCCGTGCCGAGGTTTGTCCACGCGTCTTTGTGGCCTGGATTATCAGCGGCATCGAGGTAAAGCACCGGGTCTGGAACGATATTAGCATTTGCGATGTTGCACGCGAGGGATAGGCAAAGTATCGTCGTGCAAAGTGAAATAAGTGTTCTCATTTGAGTCTTCCTCCTAGGGTTTGGAAAATAGATATGCCTCCGTTTCTGCTTGAAAACTATTATAACAGCATTTCAACATTTATTCAAGAGATAAAATAAGGGAATTTCATATTTCGATGTCTTTTTGGTAGGAGAGACCTCCCGGTCTCAATTTGTCCGTAGCGCGGGGGCCTGTCCCCCGCGATCGCAGCATGGCGAGGGACAGGCCCTCGCCCTACGGTGCGGGGGGTGGCGTTTTCGCGATCGCTGCATGGCCTACGATGAAGGGGGGAGGCGTTTTTTTTTCGTATCGCGGGGGGGCTCGGATGCCAGACGCGCATCCGGGCTGGTTTCCCCCGCGAGTTCCATCGTCATGATGTGTGTTTCCCTCTCTGTAGTTTGTGATCGCCTGATCACAAACAGGTTAGGATCAGGCAATCCTGACCTACAGGGCCTGGCGCGAGAACGATGACGAGGGCCTGTCCCTCGCCATCGTTCGCGCTGCGGAAAAACCGTCTCTTGTTCTCTTCAGGTCCGTAGGACCTGAATGTCTATAGCAGCCGATACGCAAAATGCTCTAAGGGCCTTTAGGTCCTTAATAGCTTTTGCCAGGGCCGCGTGTTTTCTTATTAAGGACCTAAAGGACCTTGACAACGGTACGACACGTTTTTCTATAGACATGTAGGTCCTAACGGACCTAAAACGCCACCTTGTGACGATGGAACAACGCGGGGGACAGGCCCCCGCGCTCCGGTAAAAAACGCCATCCCCTCACCGTAGGGCGGGGGCCTGTCCCTCGCCATCGTCCGCGCAATCCAATCCTCGCGGGGGACAGGCCCCGCGCTACGGATGCATCGAGACCAGGAGGTCTCTCCTACCGGGATGCATGGATACCCGGCGCGCCTACCGGCAATTCCCCGTTTTTTGACTGTAGCTGAAGAAAACGCAATCGAAATCAGCAGCCATTGTGCATGTCTCCTAGCGAGTGTTTTCTGTAACGGCCGAGGGATGTGGGCAGGTAACTTGCCCGGGTCTGTAATCACAATAACCTCTCCACCGGCATCCCTTCGTAACTGTTTGAGTCTTTTGACACCGGCTTCGTTCTGAGGCAACGATGAGAACCAGGAGAAAAACGATAAAGGCTTTCATAAAACACTCCTTTTAAGAGCGACGGGCCATCGGGCAATTTGAAAAAACGAGGGGACAACGAGTAGGAAAGAAGGTATCCGTTCAGAAAACAACGACGATTTGAAAAGGGACCTTCCTTGAAAACCGCGCGATGTCAGTTTGATGTTGATGGGCTTATCTGGAGTCGAACCAGAGACCTCGCGCTTATCAGGCGCGCGCTCTAACCGTCTGAGCTATAAGCCCGAAGTAATGTTCTTGAAAGTTAAATAGTTTCAGTGAGTGTGCCCGTTAAGGTTCAGAGCGTGAACAGATGATTTGTGTGAGAAAGCATCTGTTGTATGCTCCTTAGAAAGGAGGTGATCCAGCCGCAGGTTCCCCTACGGCTACCTTGTTACGACTTCGCCCCAGTCATCGGTTTCATTTTCGAGAGCTCCCTCCCCGGAGGGTTAGGTCACCCGCTTCGAATGCTACCAACTTCCATGGCGTGACGGGCGGTGTGTACAAGGGCCGGGAACGTATTCACCGCGACCTGCTGATTCGCGATTACTAGCGATTCCAACTTCATGCAGTCGAGTTGCAGACTGCAATCCGAACTGGGGCCGGCTTTTAGGGGTTGGCTCCACCTCACGGTTTGGCGTCCCTCTGTACCGGCCATTGTAGCACGTGTGCAGCCCAGGGCATAAGGGCCATGCGGACTTGACGTCATCCCCACCTTCCTCTGGCTCGTCACCAGCGGTCTCTTTAGAGTCCCCAGCATTACCTGTTGGCAACTAAAGACAGGGGTTGCGCTCGTTGCGGGACTTAACCCAACATCTCACGACACGAGCTGACGACAGCCATGCAGCACCTGTCACTGTGTCCCGAAGGAAAGCCATATTTCTATGGGTGTCACAGGATGTCAAGCCCTGGATAAGGTTCTTCGCGTTGCGTCGAATTAAGCGACATGCTCCACCGCTTGTGCGGCCCCCCGTCAATTACCTTGAGTTTTAACCTTGCGGCCGTACTCCCCAGGCGGGGTACTTAATGCGTTAGCTACAGCACAGAGGGAGTCAACACCCCCTACACTTAGTACCCATCGTTTACAGTAAGGACTAGCGGGGTATCTAATCCCGGTTGCTCCCCAAACTTTCGCGCATGAGCGTCAGTCTTAGACCAGAAAGCCGCCTTCGCCACAGGTGTTCTATACGATATCTGAGCATTCCACCGCTACACCGTACATTCCACTTTCCTCTTCTAGACTCAAGTAAGGCAGTATCAAACGCAATGACTCGGTTGAGCCGAGCCCTTTCACGTCTGACTGACCTTGCCGCCTGCGCGCGCTTTACGCCCAGTGATTCCGGACAACGCTTGCCCCCTACGTATTACCGCAGCTGCTGGCACGTAGTTAGCTGGGGCTTTCTACTACGGTAACGTCAAAACCGTTGGATTATCCTCAACGGCCAATTCATCCCGTAACACAGAGGTTTACGACCCGAGAGCCTTCATCCCCCACGCGGCGTCGCATCGTCAGGGTTTCCCCCATTGCGAAATATTCTCGACTGCAGCCTCCCGTAGGAGTTTGGGCAGTGTCTCAGTCCCAATGTGGCTGACCATCCTCTCAGACCAGCTACCCATCGTCGCCTTGGTGCGCCATTACCACACCAACAAGCTAATAGGACGCGGGCCCATCTCCGAGCGGCAGCCGAAGCCACCTTTCATTACCGGTACCGAAGTCCCGGCAATCGTATTTGGTATTAGCAACCTTTTCAGATTGTTATCCCCATCTCAGAGGTAAATTACCCACGCGTTACTCACCCTTTCGCCACTTTCCATCGAGCCGAAGCCCGACTTCTCGTTCGGCTTGCATGCCTCATCCACGCCGCCAGCGTTCGTCCTGAGCCGGTATCATACTCTCCACAAAAGTATTGAAGCACATCTCAAACGCAGGTAAGTGGAAAATCATACCCACGTCTTAATTGAGGTGCACTCACAAGCTATAAAATAGGCACGTCACGTTCACTATTTAACTTTCAAAGAACAACTTCACCTTTCGTTGAAAGGTTATCTTTAATTATACCCAATAAAAATCCGTTTGTCAAGTTAAAATGATAAAAAAATGCAGAATTTTGCATAAAAAGACCTTTTTTTTACGATTTTTTCACTTTTTTTCAAAAAAAAGGTCTTTTTTTTTACGATGCGCGCGGTTTGCGTGCAAAAAAACGCGCATTTTGCGCGCGCGACGGACCAAAAACGCGCGCGGGTGAACAATACGCAAAATAAATTGGAATCAGGATTTTTGGGATATGGGGTTCTTTTTCCTCGCGCGCAGGGCTCATTTCTCGCTCACAACGTCTGCATCGCAAAGATTCCGGGCGTTTTTCAGAAGATCGAGTCCGGCGAGGGCCTGTCCCTCTCCCTACTTTTGGAAATCGCGCATCCGCGAAAAACGTCTCTTCAGGTCCTTTAGGTCCTGCATGTCTATAGTAGCCCCGACGAAAAAAACACTAAGGTCCTTTAGGTCCTTAATATATAGCAGACGTAACCGATGAGAAGCATTAAGGACCTAAAGGACCTTGAAGAAGCGGGTGCCTGCGCGTGCTATAGACATTCAGGTCCTACGGACCTAAAGAGCGCGCCTTTTCATCAAGTAGGCATCTTCCCTGAAAGACTCCCTTTAATTGAGGGTATTTCATAAATCGTTCAACGTCGCGGTGATGAGCGCACCCGTAAAAAACGTCTCTTCAGGTCCTTTAGGTCCTGCATGTCTATAGTAGCCCCGACGCAAAAAAACACTAAGGTCCTTTAGGTCCTTAATATACAGCAGACGTAACCGATGAGAAGCATTAAGGACCTAAAGGACCTTGAGGACGCGGGTGCCTGCGCGTGCTATAGACATTCAGGTCCTACGGACCTGAAGAGCGCGTCTTTTCATCGTAGGTCAAGATCGCCTGATCTTGACCCGTTCGGGAGCGGGCGCTCCCGAACTACAGAGGTGGGTCCGATGCCCCCCGGTAGGAGAGACCTCCCGGTCTCGATGGCTCTCCTACTTTTTTGACGATGCGCGCGGTTTGCATGAAAAAAACGCGCATCGGACGAAAAGGTATGCAGTGCCTAGCCGCCACTGATTGCAGGCAGGAAATGAATCTCTGCATCTGCATTGAGGCGTTCGCGCATACCCTCGCGGGTGGTGAGGATACCATCAATATAGACAGCGATACCGGGTTTGATACGCCCCTCTTCGCATAAGCGCGCTTTGACACCGGGATAGCGGTGCTCTAAATTGTCAATGACTTCTCGGACGGTGGTGCCGGGGACGGTGACCTGCTCTTCTCCAGCGGTTAGTTTGCGCATGAGGGAGGGAATGGCTACGTGTGGCATTGAAGATGTTCCTGGCAATGGGTGGATATGGCGAGGGACAAGCCCTCGCCCGAGGGTAAATGGGCGGATAGAGACATCCGCCCTTGTAGGCGAGACCTCCTGGTCTCGATGCATCCGTAGGGTAAATGGGCGGATAGAGACATCCGCCCTTACAGTAACTAGATTTTGCCCATCGCTTTCAACATCCGTTCGGGTGACATCGGAAGTTCTGTCATCCGAATGCCGATGGCATCGTAGATGGCGTTGGCGATGGCCGCGGGCGGCGGCACAATCGGCACCTCGCCGACACCGCGCACGCCATACGGATGCCCCGGATTTGGCACCTCAACGATGACAGCGTCTATCATCGGAAGATCCAAGCATGTCGGCATGCGATAGTCAAGGAAGCTCGCGTTCGTCATCGTGCCTTCGGCATTGTAAATGTATTCCTCATTCAATGCCCAGCCGATGCCCTGCACAACGCCGCCCTGAATTTGCCCCTCAACGTAACTCGGATGGATGGCTTTGCCGGCATCCTGCGTTGCGGTGTAGCGGAGGATCTGCACCTTGCCAGTTTCCTCGTCTACCTCAAGATCGACGATGTGGGTTGCGAACGCGCCGCCGGCACCCGGGGGATTCACGGCAGCACTGCCGACGACGGGACCGCCTGTCTCACCGAGTCGCGCCGACAAATCGCGGAAGCTAATCTGCTCTTCCTTGCCGTTGATGCAGGAGAATTCGCCATCGGCGAACTGCACATCTTTCTCATCAACCTCCCAGAGTTTCGCCGCGCGCGCAATCATCTGTTTCTTGACATCTTGCGCGGCTTCATAAGCGGCGTATCCGGTCGCGAACGTCGTGCGGCTACCGCCTGTCACTGCAGTGTAACCGACAGAATTGGTATCAACAACGCTGGGATTGACAGCCTCCGCTGGGATGCCAAGCACTTCCGCCGCCTGCATAGCGATGGACGCGCGCGTGCCGCCGATGTCCGTGGAACCTTCAACGAGGTTAATCGTGCCATCGGGATTGACGTTGATGGTGACGCTGGATGCCAAGCCGATGTTGAACCAGAAACCGGATGCGACGCCGCGTCCGTGGTGCTTCTTGCCATTCGGCGAGGTGTAGTGCGGATGCTGTTTCGCCGCCTCAACGCTTTCAATGAAGCCGATGCGCGGGAAAACCGGTCCGTCTGCACGTTTGACACCCTCTTTTGCACCGTTCATGATGCGGAATTCCAACGCATCGATGTTCAGTTTCTCCGCGAGTTCATCAATGACAGTCTCTGAACCGAACGCGGCGTTGGTTGCGCCGGGCGCGCGGTAAGGCGCGGTTTTCGGTTTATTGACGACGACATCGTAGCCGTCAATCAAGACATTCTCAATGTTATAGGGTGCGAAGATACACATCGCGCCCGCGCCGACAGGTGAACCGGGGTACGCGCCTGCTTCAAAGTCAAGGCGTGTCTGCGCCGCGGTGAGTTTGCCGTCCTTCGTCGCGCCCATTTTGACGCTGATGAAAGACGCGGGTGTCGGGCCGGTGGCTTCAAACACGTCAGCGCGGTTCATCAACACCTTAACAGGCCTGCCTGTCTTCTTCGCGAGTAGTGCCGCGACCGGCTCCACATAGACGTTGATTTTGCCGCCAAATCCCCCGCCAATTTCCATCGGCACCACCTTAATCTTGGAGATGGGATACTGGAGGATTTCGGCGAGTTGTTCGCGCACGGTGAACGCGCCTTGCGTGCTACACCAAACGGTGAGTTGTCCGTCGGGGTTATAGAGCGCGGTGGCGTTGTGCGGTTCGATGTAACCTTGATGGACAGTGCCGGTGACGAACTCGCGTTCAATGACAACATCCGCTTCTGCGAACCCTTTCTCAATATCGCCTTTCTGGTGCTGGAGGTGACTGGCGATGTTGCTCGGTTTTTCAGCGGTTTCGCCCATCGAGCTCGTCTTCAGGTTTTCATGGACGAGCGGTGCATCCGGCTCCATCGCTTGACGCACCTCTAAGACAGGCGGCAGCACTTCGTATGCCACATCAATAAGCGCGCACGCTTCTTCCGCGATGTGTGCATTCGTCGCGGCGACAGCGGCGATGGCGTGTCCCTTGTAAAGTGCCTTGTCGCTAGCGAGGATGTTGTCGCAGAGGTATTTGAGATTGACTGCGCCTTCACCCAAGTCTGCGATTTTGTCTGCCGCTGTAGGCAAGTCTTCGGCGGTGACAACGGCTTTGACACCGGGGTATGCCTCGGCGCGGCTCGTGTCAATAGAGAGGATGCGTGCATGTGCATGCGGACTGCGGAGCACGATGCCGTGCAGGAGGCCGGCGGTATGGAAATCGGCACCATAGAGCGCACGGCCGGTGACTTTATCAACACCGTCGTGTCGGATGGGCCGGGTTCCGATGACTTTGTATTCTTTCTTTTCGGGCATTGCGAATTTCCTCCGATGCGCGCTTAGCACGCGCGCGTTTGCGGTTGAAGCACCGCGGGAGACAGGCCCCCGCGCTACGCTGATGCCGCGTCAAGCACGGCACGGACGATTTTATCGTAACCGGTGCAGCGGCACAGATTGCCGGCTAACCAGTATCGAACTTCGTGCTCCGTCGGGTTCGGGTTGGTATCCAGCAGTGCCTTGGCACTCATGATAAACCCGGGTGTGCAGATACCGCACTGGAGCGCGGCGTTTTCGAGGAAGGCATCCTGAATAGGGTGCAGCTTATCCGCTGCTGCGAGGCCTTCCACAGTTTCGACAGCTTTGCCCTCAGTCTCTACGCCGAGGACGAGGCATGAATTGACCAGGGTGCCGTCTAAAATGACACTGCAGGCACCACAATTCCCATTATTGCATCCCTCTTTTGCACCGGTGAGATGAAGTTCATCTCGGAGAACTTCCAAGAGACTCTGCCGGGCTTCGCAGAGGAATTCAACGGGTTCGCCATTAATCTGGGTTTGAACGTGCGTTTTTCTCGCCATAGTGTGGGCTCCTTTTTTGCGCGCTTGGAAAGCACGGATTCGGTTGATAGGTTAGACATCCAAGATTCGCTGAATGGCTCCCTTGAGGGCGCGCCGGGTTAGCACACCGACGAGGTGCGTTCGCTGTTCGGCGGTGCCGCGCATATCGCTGATAGGACGCGCGATGGCTTGCGCCGCTGCGGCGGCTTCGTCAATCGCTTCGTCAGAAATCTTTTTCCCAGCAAGTAACGCGCTCGCTTCCTCTGCAAAGAGCGGTGTCGGGGCAACGGCTGCCAATGCGATGCGTGCAGAGACAATCGTCTCTTTCGCCGCGTCAAGCGTTACGGCTGCGCCCGCGCCGACGACAGCGATATCCATCTCATTGCGCGGGATAAACCGGAGGTAATAGGAACTGGAATTGCTCGGCGGCTGCGGTATCTTGATTTCAACCAGCATTTCGCCTTCTTCCAGGACTGTCTGTCCGGGCCCCGTGCAGAATGCCGCGGCTGGGAGTTCTCTCTCACCGTCGGGTCCGGCGATAACGCAGGTAGCGTTAAGAACGATGAGCGGCGGGATGCTATCCGCTGCAGGCGAAGCGTTACATAAGTTACCGCCAACGCAAGCGCGTCCCTGAATCGCGGTGCCGCCGATAATTTTGGTTGCGTCAATTAGGCCGGGGAAACTCTCGCAGATGGACTCCGTGCCGTAAATCCGATGACACGGCACCGCGGCACCGAGTCTCAGTCCATTTTGCGAGTCGTGCGAGAGGACATTCACTTCGGGGATGGCTTTGATGTCCACCATCCAGTCCACGTCGCGCTTTGCCTCCCTGACTTGCACGATAATGTCTGTGCCGCCAGCGAGGACGCGGGCTTGTTGTCCTTTTTCTTTCAGCACCGCTACGGCTTCGGGCACCGTTTGCGCGGCGACATATTCAAATGCTTGCATAACAGGTTCTCCGTTTTGCTCTATTGGAGCGGGTTAAAGAGTTGATGAAAAGTGGTTGCGTCTCTACTATCATATTATAGCAAAAACGCAAAAATATGCAAGCATTTTTTTAATTTTAACTGAGGGTGTTTCATATTTCGATGGCTTCCCAGTAGGCGAGTTCTCCCGGTCTCGATTTCTTCGGGTAGGAGAGCCCTCCTGGTCTCGATGCAGTTTGTCCTCTGTCCCTCGCCATCGTTTGCACACTCAACGATCGCGGGGGACAGGCCCCCGCGCTACGGTAAAAAAACGCCCCGGGTTACCGTAGGGCGAGGGCCTGTCCCTCGCCGTGCCTGTTCCTTGTAAAAGACCGTAGTTCGGGAGCGCCCGCTCCCGAACCGTTTGTGATCAGGCGATCACAAACTACAGAGGTGGAAACACACATCATGACGATGGAGTTCGCGGGGGAAACCCGCTCGGATGCGCGGCTGGCATCCGAGGGCCCCCGCGCTACGATAAAAAACGCCATCCTTTCACCGTAGTACGTGGGCCTGTCCCTCGCCATCGTCCGCGCAATCCAACGCGCGGGGGACAGGCCCCCGCGCTACGGGAACATCGAGACCAGAGGGCTCTCCTACCGAGGATCTATTGAGACCGGGAAGTCTCTCCTACGGGTGTGCGTCGAAATATGAAACACCCTCATTTAAGCCTTTTCGCCGGCCTGCTGTAATGCTTCATCAATAACCGATTTTCCCAAATAGATTCCGTTCGTCTGCATCTGGGTTAAAAGCGGTTTGATGGTATCAATTAACCCGTTTTCCTTTGCTTCCAGCAAAACGCCGACGGTGCCTTTAACCGATAATCCGATGTGTTGCGCATACCGTCTTGCTCGTTGCTCATCAATAATGACGAGGCGCGCGTTGTGTTCTATTGCCAAGGCAATGACTGCGGCCTCGCCCGGGTCAAGTTTTACCGGCATCAAAAGGGATGGCTGAACTGTCTTCGGAAATGTTCGGAGCCACGGCGAATTTTTCAGTGCATCCTCGCGGGCTGTCGGCTCAACCCTAAGAAACTCATTTTTGACTTCTTCAGGCATCCACACCTCTGTATAGAGTTCGCGTAGCAGCGGCAGATGGTTGAGCATCCATAGCGCGACGAGTGGGCTATTATTGATTATTACCGGATGTGTGGGCATCCGCGCATTTTTGGCCATTCGCAAAATCCGCTGCCAGTTCCCCTGGTGTTTCGCCAAAGGGAGAAAGTCGGTATTTTCCCATAAAAATCATAAACTCGCTATACGGCATGCATGCCAGCCGTGCGGCAAGTCCGCTGCTGAGTTCATGGGTTTTGTAGTATTTCAATGCTAACATCTGACGAGTCTCTTTTTCACATTCACCCGGGTCTTTCTTGCGAGTCAGCAGGGCGGCGATGTCCTCTGGCAATTTGATGCCAATTTTCCGTTCAAAATGGCCAACGCTTTTGTAGGTGTCATGGAACGCGGCGATGATATCCAGCACCTTGAACTTGGCGGCACCCAGGTCTGCTTTTGCCTTGTCCCATTCGCGCAGCCGTAGCCACGCTTCGCCCCGGTAGTAATGCGCCTCAGCATACGCCGGGTTGAGTGTTATCGCCGTGTTGTAGTCCTGGATCGCGCGTTCGGTTTTCCCTTGGCGAAGGTAAGCCACACCGCGATTGTTGTAAGCAATCGGTTCATCCGGTGCCAAGGCTATTGCGCGATTATAGTCCGCGATGGCACGTTCGCGCTCACCTTTTCTATCATAGACAATGCCTCGATTGATATACGCCTCGGTGCAATCTGGTTTGAGCATGATTGCAGTGCTATATTCTGCAATAGCAACGTCAATCTCCTCTTTTTTACACAAAGCGATGCCGCGGTTGACATACGCCTCGGCAAGTTTGGGATCGAGTGCTATCGCCGTGTTATAGTCTTCAATGGCGACGGCCATCGCTGTCGGATAGGGAGTTTCGCTGCAACGGCTAGGGGCCGGGTTCATGCCTACTGGGACGTTATAGCGTTTGAGGATTGCGTCAACCTCGCCGTTTTTTTCGTAAGCGATGCCGCGATTGACGTAGGCTTCGGCAAACGTTGACTCTAATTCAATCGCCTTGCTCAACACTGTGATAGCCATGTCATGGGAGCCGCATTTGATGGAATCCAACCCCAAATTGTAGTAGGCGTTCACGTAATCCGGACGCAATTCGATCGCCTGCATAAAAGCACCGATTGCCAAACCGTGCTCGCCTTCTTCACTATAAGCGATACCGCGGGCGTTGTATGTTTCGGCTAATTCTGCCTCTTGCAGTGTGTCAAGTGCCGTGTCAGCAAAGCCGACAGGAACTGCGATGAACTCTAGCATCACTTTTTCTCCTTTACAAAGTTGATTGCGTCTGGGAATATAATAACGGATTAGCGGACAGAAGTCAAGCGAAATTCGCGATTTGTCTGAGGGTATTTCATATCTCGATGGCTTCCCCGTAGGAGAGCCCTCCCGGTCTCGATGCGAGCGGTGTCCCCGTAACCGAGCTCTCCTGGTCTCGATGCAATTTGTCCTTGTCCCTCGCTATCGTCCGCGTAATCCAACGCTCGCGGGGGACAGGCCCCCGCGCTACGGTTGTCAAGGCCGCTTCCTTTCATCGTAGGGCGAGGGCCTGTCCCTCGCCATGCTTCGATCCACCGAACGCTCGCGGGGGACAGGCCCCCGCGCTACGGTAACGGGAGGGGTTCTTAGTCGAAAAACGCCGTCCTTTCCCGTAGGGCGAGGGCCTGTCCCTCGCCATGCTGCGGTCTACCGGACAGTCGCGGGGGACAGTCCCCCGCGCTACGGTACTGTGACATTAATGCCATAAAGCGCAGCCACCTCCCGTTCCAGCACAACCTCAAGCGCAGATACATCCGCCGCAAAATCCGCGCGTTTCGCAGACAGAATCGCATCAACTAACGCAACAACCGGTGCCTGCCGCGCCGGCGAAACATCTGGAATCGGCAGTTTCTTCCAATCATCCGGATAGAGGTGGATATTGCTCCGACGATTTGCCATTAAGAAATCACGCGCTACGTTTGAATTCATCACGCCGAGCAGGAACTTCACCGAGAATCGACGACTCGTTTTTTCCAATTCTTCGCGCCGCGGGAGTTCCGGACGCTGAGGCTTTTCATCACGATAACGAGCCTTCTGTTTTATCGAGCGGTTCCGAACCCCTGCTAAATCGTGCCAAAGCACGAAGGACCAGGCTGATTGATTATGACGGAGATGCTGAGCATCGTAGGATACCTTCAATTTCTCAACGCCAGCCGCCATGTCCGCCGAAATTAATCTTTCCGCAACTTCGTATAATTCGGGAAACGTTGTTGACGTGAATAAGGCAGGCGCGCGTTCTGTCCCCCACTCCAGCCATTTCTTTGTCGCGGGCAGCCAGCGCGCGAGATGTTTGCCTTCCACAAACGGTTTCGGGTGAGTTGCGTCTTGGATATCTGAAACCAAATCCCGCACGCCAAACGCGCCGCGCGCGTGCTTGTTCGCATGAACTACCATCCCAACAGAGATATAGCAGAGGGTTTCAAGCGTCACCGTTGGAACAGAAAACTGCTGAACCTCGGTATCTTCCGGAAAAAAGAGACGATAGGTGAGGTTCCGTTGTGCGTCGGTTGGCAATAGAGTAACGTTCCCAAATTCGGGCCCGTGCAGCCTGCGTTCCGGTTGATGCTCGCGCCCATCAACTCTCTGAAACAGATAGGTGATATTCCGCACGGCGGCATCGAAGATTCGGATATCGCGGAAGAAGTCAAGGCGACATATCCGACTATTCTCCCGAAACCACTCCTGCGATTTCTGGGCATACTTCGCGTGACAATAGGCATCCGAAACGATGAATGTCGTGAAACCTCCCGGCTTGAGCAGTTTGTAGCTGCGCTCAATAAATGGAATGTAGAGATCCCACTTTCCGAAGAGGGTTTCATACTGCGCGCTATCCTTAATTGCCTGACGCAACGCCTGTTGCCCCGGTGCATCCGCTCTCACGTAAGGCGGATTACCAATCGTAATATCAAATCCTGCCGAAATCCCAAACATCCATTCCGCATTGAAGAAATCAGCAGAGGCGTTCTGATTATACGGGTCCCACGCTGCCAACTCTTGCGCCGTGCCACTCGGTAAGCCTAAGTCAGCAAGCAACGCGCTTATCTCCGTGCGCAAACGTTTATCCTGCCGGCGATACCGCGCCTTCGTCCGAAGCGTGCGAGCCGTGAAATGACGACGACGCACCTCTGATAGCTCCCGCTCCTTCTCGCTGATGTCGGGGCTGCGGAGAGACAATTGTCCTTCAATGCCGAGCAGCGTGTTCGCCGCAACGAACTTCGTTTCCAAATTCGGCAACGGCCGCACACCGCGATTCGCCTGTGTTTCGTCTAGCCGCTGATCGACGATAAGCGAGATGAAGAAGCGCAGCTTGGCAATCTGCGTCGCAATCGGCTGGATGTCCACGCCGTAGATGCAGTTTTCTATCAGATAGAGTTTCCTGCCGTAGTCCAGTTCGTTCCGTTCAAACGCGTCGTTGATGCTCTCTATCTCGCTTTCAAGTTCGTGGAGCGTGTTTTCGCGGAACGTGCTGTCGTCAATCTGTTCGGCGGCGGCGATGGTGCGGCGCACCCTGTCTATCTGGCGTTGCCGCCACTGTGCATTGCCCGGGTCAAGTTTACCAAGCAGGAAGACGAGTTTGTGCAGGATGCCCATCGGGAAGGCACCGGAGCCGCAGGCAGGATCGAGGATTTTGAGCGCGTCAATGGCGGTGATGAGGCACTCGGTTTCTGCTTCGGTGAACCGATGCGGTTCATCGGTATAGGCGAGGAGGTGGCGCAGGGCTGCGTCCAAATCGGTGGACTTTACCCCCCCCCTTCGCGTCACAGATGTTAACTCTTAAGGCGTTTTTCAGATAGGCGATGAGGGATTCATTTACCATGTAATTGACGATGTCGCGCGGCGTGTAAAACGAGCCGGTCTGCTTGCGTGCGGTTATCCCCGTTTCGGGGTTAGAGGCGGCGAGGAGGTTTTCAAAGACGCGCCCGAGCAACTCGGGGTCCAACGCAACTTCCTCCTCGATGGGCGTATTCTCGGATATCGTGAACTTATAGCGGTTGAGAATGTGAATGATGCCGCGCACGGTATAGCGTCGGTTTCTCGTGCCGTAAACGGCGTTGAGATCTACGGTGTGTTCTTCGGCGAAGAAGAGTTCGTTGGGGACGCGCAGTGGGTTGTCGTCCCTGTCAGAAAAGCCTTCTACCCGTAAGATGCGTTGCGGCTGTTCAGCATCGGGTTTATCCAAACACTCAAACAGGCCGCCATTGAGGAACGGAATTGTCTCAAAGAGGCGGCGTGCTTCTTCGGGTTCCCGAAAATAGCGTTTGTATCGGTAAAGCGAGGTGATGTTATAGTGCTGTTGTCCATCGCCACGGAACTGGCGGCGGTTTGGATGTTCCGGGGTGTTCATCTCCTGATTGAGCGTCGCGAAAAAGAGGTTTTGGAGGATGGCTTTGTAGTAGGAGGAATCGAGCCCGGCGTTCTCGCCTACGGGGGAGATGAGCAGTCTGTTTATCTCCTTTTCATCAAAGAGCGCGTCTGGGACGAGCCCTTTCTCCTTGAGAAACCAGACGAAGATAAGCCGCGTAATGAGCCGGATGACGCACGTAGCATTGCGCCCGGCAACGTCTTCGCCGGCATCGGCGGGGAAGGTGACGTTGTCCACAGCCCAGAAATACCAATCGGCGAGTTCCCGGAAGAAGCGTTTGTTGAGCGCGGCACTATCCAGCGTCTTCTGCCACGCTTGATGCAATTCAAGGAAATTGGTGAACTGATGGGCTCGGTGAAGTTCGCCGAGGGATAAGTCCGCCAGAATGTCCACGTGTGCGCGGTGCGGGTTGACGATGTCAATATCCTTGATGAGACTGACTTTTTCGAGGACATCCCGTTCTCCCTCACGCTGGCTAGGACGGCGATGGATGAGGGAGAAAGTGAGCGTCTGTCCATGCTGAAAGAGGAGCATCGCGGGCATGGCGAACACTTTGTTGATTTCGCGGGTGATGTTGGCGAGCGCGGTGCGAGTGTAGACAGTCCCCCGCAGTTTGACAGCGAGGAAGAGATAGGCACGGTAGATGTCTGGGTTGAATCCGTCCTGTGCCGCGAAGGTTATGGTGCCTTGGGACTGCTGCGCGATTTCGTCTTCGGTGAGTTGGAAGAGAAAGTCGCAGGTATCCCATTCTGACAGTAACGCCTTTTCAGGGTTGAGCGTCCAACGCGCGAGGAATCCCTCGGCGGTGTTGGGTTCAATGGTAAGCGTTCTGTCGCTATCATAACCTAACACGCCGAGGAGATGACGCGCGTTATCGGCGAGGGAACCGGATGTGAACCGACTAAGTGCCGCTTGAATCTGGGCTTTGTGGGATGCGTCGTTCATAAGTTGCATTCAGAAAATCGACTAATTCCGCGAAGTTATCGAAGATGCGTTCGCAGAGGTTTTCAAAAAAAATGCTCCGTTCGCCGCTGTAAACAGCGTAGACAGGCTTGTTATAGCGAGAGGCATAGTTCATCTCACTCAGCACGCCGGGCGACAACTTGTCCGTAGGATAGATAACCACCACGAAATCACTCTGATGGAGAAACTGATAATCACGGGAGATAGTGCGGGTTTTGATTTGTTGAATGACGTTCTCGTCGATTGTCGGGATGCGGCGGTCCAACCCTATCGTCGAAGATTGGCTTTCCCGGACGAGTGCCATGTCCTTAATCGAAAGCGGATCAAAGACAATAAATGCCTCTCGCAGTTTTGCGCCGAGTGCACGAATCTCCTCAATTTCCGCCGGTGTCTCCCGCAAAATCGTGATGGGATAGCTGAGATACAGCGACGGTTTTGAAGAGAAAATCAGTTCATAAAAGTTATCAAGCGGATGCTGGCGCGCGACGGTGTAGTGGGATTTCTGATAGAGATTCGCGAGCTGCTTCGTCAGGAATTCCTCCTCGTCAATCCAGACGTTGAGCGTATCGTGCCCGACGTTGCTCCACTGCGGGTTGTTCGCCATCCGGTTGGAGATGTCGGCGATGTTGTCAACGACGTTAATAAAAAGGTCTGGCGGGAAGCACTCGATCTCCTTAAACGAGATGCCTTCCAGCAGTGTGCCGCGCCAGCGGAAGCAGGCGTGCAAACCGATAACGGCGTGCTCGTAGTCGTCGGCGCGTTTGGCGATTTCATAAAAGGCAGCGCGACGCGCAAGGGATAAGACAGCCGGATCCGAATCCAGCACCTTTTCCGTGAAACGGATGCCGGATGCAGCGGCGGCGTTGTGCATGAAATCGCCGACGTTAAAGAAGCCGATGTCTATCTCTTTTTGGTGACAGAGTGCCTCGAAATCGGCGATGAGTTCCTTGCGGCCGGCGCAGCTGATGCCGGTGCAGATGATGTTCATATTTATGTTCCAATAATGGCGAGGGACAGGCAGGCATTGGGCCCACCTCTGTAGTTCGGGAGCGCCCGATCCCGAACGGGTCAAGATCGCTTGGCAAACATGCCAGAGCTTCAGACGATCTTGACCTACAGGGGTGAGGCGTTCTGAACACCAAAACGCATGGCGAGGGACAGGCCCTCGCCCTACGATAGAGAAGATGTCTCCGGTAGGAGAGACCTCCTGGTCTCGATGCCTCGATGCCTCCCTCACGAAGATAACCGGGCCAATGCCGCCTGCTCCTCTTTTTGCCATGGACGGTGCGCCGGTGTCTCCAATTTCTTCGGCGGACCGCCGAAGACGAGGATGTATGCACGCCGTTCTCGCGCGGTGCTATTCGGCGCGGCGTAATGTAACGTGCGGCAGTGATGGAACGTCGCACCACCCGCGGGAATCGGGCATGCGACTGCCTCGGACGTATCCACATCGTCCGTGACTAAGCCGTGAACGAGCGGGTCATTGTCAATATGCCGATGCCACCGAACCTCACCTTTGTGGGATTTCGGAATGAATTGGAGGCACCCGCTCTCCACCGTCGCCGTGTCAAGCGGCAGCCAGACGCTGAGGCTGTGCGGCAAGACTTCGGGATTCCAATACGCTTCGTCTTGATGCCACGGGGTTTCATTGCCGTAATGCGCAGGCTTCAAGATCATGTGTCCACCACCGCTAACCTTTTCCGAGTCTACGCTGAGTAGCGTGGCGGCGAGTCGGTGCGCGTTTTGGAAGTAAATCGTCTCGCGGAGCACTGGGAATTGCGCCTCCGGTCCGAGCACTTGCGGCAACGTTTCGCGTCCCTTGTGTGCACGCGGACCGGCGAGATCGAAGTAGCGTCCCTCCGCCTCGCCGGTGCGTTCCGTGAAAAGTTCATCGTAGATGCCCTTTAGGAATTCGACCTCTTCATCTGTCGTGATGCGAGGGATGCTGAGGTAGCCGTTCGCTTGGAAAAAGGCGATTTGTTCGTCGGTCACTTCAGCGTGGAAGTTGTTAGATTTCATAAATTCACCGAATTACAATATCATAAGGTAAAATAGTGATAACCTGCTCGTTTTTGAACAGATTCAGCATCACGGAAATATAGTGCCACTGCGCTTGCATCGCGGGGAATGGGAGATACGCGGGCAGCGACATTTTCGCCCCCGGCACTTCTATCATGTTCTCTAACATCCGTTCAAAGAAGGTGCGCGGTTTCGGCAGGACGATGAGCTGCGGCTCAGATTCCACGTTGAAACCACCCTGTTCTTTGGCGATAGCGAGTGCCTTCTCCAATCCGCCGAGTTCATCGACGAGCCCGAGCTCTTTCGCCTGCTTACCTGTCCAGACTCTCCCCTGCGCGATGGCATCGATTTCGGCGTAAGACTTGTCTCGTCCTTCTGCCGCTTTACGAACGAAGTCTTGGTAGACGGTTTTCATCAACTTTTCGACGCGTTCGCGTTCTGTCGGGGTAAAGCCGCCGTAATCAGAGTAAAGCGTGGCGTTTGTGCCGTGCGCGATGATCTCCTTTGTCAACCCGACTTTGTTATAGAGCCCTTTCATGTTGAGTTTGCCGCCCAGAACGCCGATGGAGCCGGTGAGCGTACCGGGTTGCGCCACGATGGTGCCAGCGGCCATGGCGATATAGTAACCCCCAGAGGCGGCGATATCGGACATGGAGACGATGACAGGTTTTGCGTTCTGTGTTCGGACAACCTCGCGCCAGATGAGGTCGGAGGCGAGGGCGGAGCCGCCGGGACTATCCACGCGCAGCACAACGGCGTGCACCAACTTATCCTCGCGCGCCTTTTCAAACGCTTCCCGCAATTCTCTCGGTGTAATCGCGGCGGAAGTGGCGAAGATGTCATCGACACCTGTCATAATCGGGCCGCTTGCGTAGATGAGCGCGATTTTCGGTTCTTCGGTTTTCGGTTGGGCGCGCTGCGCGGTGTTTAACATGGAGAACAGCTGCATGATGCCTGCGAAGCTGCTCATATCTGGTGCGCGCCGTTTCCGTTCCCTGTCTGGCTTGTGGACATGGACGGTTTCATGGGTTTTGAGTTCGGCGAGGAATTCGTCATAATAGTGCAATACGTCAACGAGGTTCGCCTCGCGCGCTTCTTCGGCAGTGAAAGGCCCTTGATTTATCAGCATCGCGACGGTTTCCGAGTCCATGCTGTCGCGTCCCGCCGCGACTAGAACGCAAAGTTGTCCGTAAAGTGCGTCAAGGAGCGTCGTCATTGATTCGCGGAAGGCATCGGACATGCCATCGCGCGTGTAAGGTTCGATGCCGGATTTGTATTTTCCCATCGCCAGCATATCGGCGTGGATGTCCAACTTCTCCAGCAATCCTTTGAAGAAGAGGATTTCGGCGCGCAGCCCTGTGAGAGTGAGGCTTCCGGTGGGCATCAAGACGACGCGCTTCGCCGCCGCGGCGAGGACATATTCGGCAGTGCCACCACTTTCTAGATAAGCAACGGTATCCTTCCCTGCATCGCGAAGTTCGAGCAGTTTATTTTGAATCTCCTGCAGTTTCGCCCATCCGATGCTGACATTTCTGATTTTGAAGATAATGCCAGTGAGTTCATCGTCGCCTCGGAACCCATCAAGTTTTTTGAGGAGCCCGTGGAGGGTTTCGGTTGATGCATTTCCGCCGAATACGCTGGCGAATTTGACATCGGGATAGGAGCCGCTCAGCGTGAGTTCGACGTAGTTCTTCGCGGGCGGCGGTGTCTCCTCGGCGTGCTCTTCGGCGAACGCGGGCGAGACGATGAGGAGGAACGCGATAAGTATGTATAACGATTTCATTGTTTTCTCCGTGATTGTTTTGATATTTTTATTATAGCATGCAGGTGGGTTTTGTGTCAAAGATTAAATGATGCTAGTTAATTGAGGGTGTTTTATAACTCGCTCAACGTTGCGGTGACAGGCCCCGCGCTACGGTAAAAAAACGCCTCTCCTTTACGTAGGGCGAGGGCCTGTCCCTCGCCATGCAGCGATCGCGGGGGACAGGCCCCCGCGCTACGGGAAAAAACGGCACTTCACCGTAGGGCGAGGGCCTGTCCCTCGCCATGCCACATGTGCATGCGAGCGGGTTTCCCTCGCCATCGTTCGCTCGCCGGAAAAAACGTCTCTTGTTCTCTTCAGGTCCGTAGGACCTTAATGTCTATAGCACGCGCGCCTGCAAAGAACGCTAAGGTCCTTTAGGTCCTTAATAACTTTTGCCATGCGGCGCGTGTTTTTTATTAAGGACCTAAAGGACCTTGAAAACAGCGCGACACGTGTTTCTATAGACATTAAGGACCTAAAGGACCTAAAACGCCACTGTTTGACGATAGAGATCGCGGGGGACAGGCCCCCGCGCTACGATAAAAGACGGTTCTTGAGAAAACGCGGGGGACAGGCCCCCGCGCTACGGGAACATCGAGACCAGGAGGTCTCTCCTACCGGACAATGGGGAGCCCTACGTTAGACACCAGCAAAAACTTGACAATGCTTTTGGAATGAGGGTATACTCTTGCATGCAGGAGGTTGAATGCGATGGCTTATAGTAGTTTCACGTTAGATACAGTCGTGACAACGTTTCAGTTAAACATCGTTGAATCCGCTGCGCTCTTCGCTGGAATAGAACCGGTGGCACCGCGGGCGCATTTTACGGCGGATTTGGCGAGAAGAGTGCAGCTGGCAAGTGCCATAAACACCGAGAAAGCGAAATCGGAATTGATAGTCGCTGAGATACTGTTTGAACTACAGGAGCACTTCAACCGGCGCATCAGTCTTTTTTCCGGCATTGAGTTGAGTGTGGATAGCGAAAGCGGTCTCGTCGGCGTATGCGATTTTTTAATCAGCCTGTCGCCGGTGCAGTCAATGTTAGAGGCACCGATTGTCAGTCTGGTTGAGGCGAAAAAAGCAGACTTGACGCTGGGCCGCGGGCAGTGCGCCGCCGAGATGCTCGCCGCGCAACGCTTTAACGCGCAAAAAGGGAATGACATCCCCTGCGTTTACGGCGCGACGACTACCGGCATCGATTGGCAATTCCTGAAATTGAGAGAAAAGGAACTGCACATCGATCTGGAGATTTATCCTATCCAGCAGTGTGAGAAAATACTCGGTATCCTCGCGAGCATGGTGGCGCAAGAAGCTTAGCGTTTTGGGCATCAATACCACGCCGCCTTATTGACGACATTCTGCAACGGCTCACCTGCGGCGAACCGACGCGCGTTCTCTAAAAACACCTCAAACCGACGCGCCGGGATGTTCGCCGCATCTTTCACGGCGATGTGCGGCGTGAGCAACACGTTCGGTAACTGCCACAGCGGACTCTCCGCCGGCAACGGCTCGATTTCAAACACGTCTAACCCGCACCCGGCGATGTTACCCTGCTGGAGAGCCGCAACCAGATCGGCGAGAATCATCGTCTTGCCGCGCCCGATGTTGATGAAATAGGCGGTGCGTTTCATTAACGCGAAGCGTTCTTTATTCCACATCCCCTCCGTTTCAGGCGTGTGCGGCGTGGTGGCGATGACAAAATCGGCACGCGGGAGGAGCTGACTCAGCTCCTGCGGCGGATGTTTCTCAACCGAAGGGACATCGTATTCCCACCTCGGGTCGGTGCCGATAACCTTCATGCCGAATGCGTTACAAAGCCGCGCCGTTTCCTGTCCGATGCCTCCAACACCGACAATCAACGCTGTCGCCTGCACCAGATCGATGTATCCGTGTTTTCGGGCATCTTTGTCCCAAATTCGTTCGCGCTGCGCGTCCATATAGTAGGGCAAGCCGCGCGAAAGTGCCAGCACGAACATCATGATGTGCTGCGCGATGTGATCATTGTAGATACCGCGCGGGTTACAGACAACGACAGGGTGTTCGATCAATGCCGGGTAGTAGAAACCGGGAGAGGGCCCTGCGGCGGGACTCTGTAGCCAACGCAGGTTTTCGGCTAACGGCAGTTGTTCCGGTGATACCCAGCCGTAGACAGCATCTGCATTGGGGAGGTGGGTCTGGACTTCGTCGTCTGTCCTCGGCAAGACGATGTCGTAAGTTGGCAATTCAGTTTGAATGCGGTGTGCCCAGTCCTGCGATTCTGCATTTTGGGGCGGCATGATGATTAATTTTGGCATGAGGGTTGCTCCTGTTTAACAACAGTAGGAGAGACCTCCCGGTCTCGATTTCTTCGGGTAGGAGAGACCTCCCGGTCTCGATGTTCCCGTAGCGCGTGGGCCCTCGGATGCCACACGCGCATCCGAGCGGGTTTCCCCCGCGATGGCTCAAGAACCGTTTTTTTTTCGTAGCGCGGGGGCCTGTCCCCCGCGATCTCCATCGACAAGAGATGACGTTTTAGGTCCTTTAGGACCTACATGTCTATAGAAACACGTGCCGGTCCCACGGCAAGGTCCTTTAGGTCCTTAATAAAAAACGCGCCGCATGGCAAAGCCTATTAAGGACCTAAAGGACCTTAGCATTCTTCGCGTCTGTGCGTGCTATAGACATTCAGGTCCTACAGACCTGAAGAGAACAAGAGACGTTTTTTCCGTAGCGTGAACGATGGCGAGGGACAGGCCCTCGCCCTACGATGAAGGGGGACCTTCTGCCGCCGCGGCTCTGGTAGGCGCGCTGCCCTATTGCATCGAGACCAGGAGGTCTCGCCTACCGGGGAAACGGAAGCGTTTGAGGTTTCACGAAACCATTTTTGACAACAACGAGTTATGAAACACCCTCATTTAACGCTCGCGGGGGACAGGCCCCCGCGCTACGGTATCATTGAGAGATGCTTGTGGGGGACAGGCCCCCGCGCTACGGTATCATTGCACTGCATATTTTATCATGATTTCATAAGAAAGTCAAACGTTATATTGACATTATCTTTCGCGATGTGATACAATACATTAGCGACGCTGTCCCAGTAAGACCACTTAATAGGAGGAAATGATGCGAACGTTTGAAACCCGAGGCCCTGTGAATCCCGAAAAGAATTACGTTGTTCGCCGAGAAGGAGAGTTGGCGGATTTCATCTGGCGCGTGAAAGAGGGCCGCTATATCGTCATTTTCGCGCCGCGGCAGACAGGCAAGACGACCTTTTTCCGCGCCGCTCTCCAAACTCTCGCAGCGGAAGAACCTACCTATTTTCCGATCGAACTGAATTTCCAGGTGTATAAAAACGTCGCGCCGGATGCATTCTACGGCCGCGTTTACAGAAAGATTCGTCAGGAAATTGAGGGCGTTTTCCACCAGCGCGGGCAGCCGCTGTCTGATGCGCTAAGTCAATTTTTGGGGAACGGCTCGGTGCATGATCATCTTTCGCTGCTAGACTTCTTTGAGAACCTCGGAGGCCTCCTAGCACCGCATCGGGTTGTGCTCATCATTGACGAGTTTGATGGCATCCCATCCGCCGCCGTGAGCGATTTTCTGTATGCACTCCGTGACATCTATCACTCCAAGGCGGCTACTTCCTGTCCCTATAGCGTGGGCATTGTTGGGGTCAAAAACATTACGCAATTGAACTATGACAGGTCCATTTCGCCGTTCAATGTCCAAGATGAGTTTGGTTTGCCGAACTTCACGGTTGCACAGGTGGCGGAGCTCTTTGGACAATATACGTCAGAAGTCTGGCAGTCGTTCGCGCCAGAGGTTATTCAGACACTGCATCGGCAGACAGGTGGCCAACCGTTCCTTGTCAATCGACTTGCGCAAATGCTCACGGAGGAAATGGATATTCCAAATTCGGAGCCAATTGCGATGACGCACTTCGCATCCGCACATCGGCAACTCCTTGAAGAAAGGAACGTCAACATCACACACCTGACTACCAATATCCGCAGGAATCCGCGCTTTCAACGCCGCCTGATGCAAATTACCTCCTACGATGAAAGCATCGGCTTCAATCTAGATGACGACATCCTTAGTGAACTTGCCACCTACGGTGTCATCGTGAGAGGCGAGGACGGTATGTGTGAGATTGCCAACCCGATTTATCTCTACCGTATCCTACAAACGTTCCAACCGCTAATAAACGGACTTGAGGAAGAATACTACCCGCAAGACACAGGCAACGGGTATCGCGATTATCTCACGCCGGCGGGACAGATTCATATAGTCGGGCTGCTGGATAATTTCCGAGATTTCATTGCGCGCGCGGGGTTCCGCATCCTAGCAGTGCCGGAAACACCACGAGAATACGTTGGACAGTGCCTCTTGTTTGCCTATCTGGACCAGTTTGTTCGGCAGGTGCGCGGCACTATGCATCTAGAAGTGCAGACCGGGCGCGGCCGGGCAGATCTCGTCATTTTCCATCAAGGACAAAAACATATCGTGGAGACTAAACTCTGGCAAGGCGAAAAGAGTTATCAAGTTGGTAAAGCGCAACTGTTCGCCTATCTCAAATTGGAAGCCGCGATGGAAGGCTACTATGTCGTCTTCGACCATCGCAGGCATCCTGTGCCGCGCGTGGAGACAGAGACGTTGGATGGGGTGACGCTTCGGAGTTACGTTATTCCGGTGGTGCAGGAGATGCCTTCTAGCGCGAGAATTGAAAACGCATAAGCCTGGCGCGATACGCTCCCCGGTAGGAGAGTCCTCCCAGTCTTGATGCAATAGGGCGGCGCGCCTACCGGGGCCGCGGCAGCAGAAGGTCCCCCTTCATCGTAGGACGAGGGACAGGCCCTCGCCAGCGTCCGCGGAATCCAACGCGCGCGGGGGACAGGCCCCCGCACTACGAAAAAAACGTCTCTTAGGTCCGTAGGACCTTAATGTCTATAGCACGCGCGCCCGCGAAGAAGCCTAAGGTCCTTTAGGTCCTTAATAGGTTTTGCCAGGGCCGCGCGTTTTGTTATTAAGGACCTAAAGGACCTTGAAAACGGGCCGACACGTGCTGCTATAGACATGTAGGTCCTAAAGGACCTAAAACGTCCTCTTGGGGAGTGCATGCTAAATCCATCGCCGGCTCGCGGGCGCACTTCTACTGCGCGTGGTCCTGTTTTCGCGAAAATGGAATTCCCTCACATTTTTAAGTTGACATTTTAACAGAAAATGTGATAAAATACCATAAATGGCAAAGAGGAAACCGGTTGACTCACCGTAGGTTGCTTGGTTTCCATTTTTCTTCAAAGGAGGTGAAAACTTGTGAGTGTGGATACGATATTCCCCAAACTATTTGAACTGCTACCAGATGCAGGTCATTTATTAAGTCTTCAACCGGAGGAACTTGCCGGACCGCTTTTAATCTCTTTAGATGGCAGCGATTACATAGAGCCGTTTGCGATTATATCCTTCGATCTTATCCAGAAATACCCGGCTAAGCATGAACAGGACATTCTCTTTGCGCTCATGGAAGCTTGGCAGTGGTTGGAACGTGAAGGGTTTGTTGCGCCTAGACCGAACGGATCTTCCACCAGGTCCTACTTCGTTACCAGACGCGGCAAGGCCATTGAGACCACCGAGGCTTTAGAGGTTTATCGCAAGGGAAACCTGTTGCCTAAACGTCAACTTCACCCTACAATCGCTCAAAAGGTATGGTCGCTGTTTTTACGGGGTGACTATGATATTGCTGTTCTTCAAGCCTTTAAAGAGGTTGAGGTTGCTGTCCGCGAAGCATGCGGATATGCAGACACGGAGTTAGGGGTTAGTTTAATGCGTAAAGCGTTTGGCGACAAAGGCCCTTTGACAGACCTTAAGCAGCCGCCTGCAGAACGGGAGGCGAGAGCGCATCTATTTGCTGGCGCGATTGGGGCATATAAGAATCCCGGTAGTCACCGAGATGTTGACCCTACAGCGGAAGAGGCGGCTGAAGTTATAATTTTCGCAAGCCATCTTCTTCGGATTGTTGATTCGCGCAGAGAATAGGTTTCGCGGACTGAAAAGTCGGGACTGGGACGTGCCTACTACAAGATAAGGGTTGGCAGCAACCCAAATCTGTTCCACATTTCTTAATGGATAACAGATTTCGCGAAAATTGCATCCCTTCACATTTTTTACTGGACATTTTAACAGGAAATGTGGTATAATTCGCTAAAGTTTGGCAGTTGATGCCGCACTCCACACTCGGCGCGCCGTTTTCGAGGTGTCTCTCGCGCAAAGATGGTTGACGCAAGTTGTGGATTTTCGATAAAATATGAGTGCAGATGACATATCAACGAAAAACAGCATTAGTTTTTTCTTGCTATTTTTCGCGCGTTTATGATATGCTATCTGATACGTTATCAATTACGTGTGTTCGTGGCGGCCGCGTCGATAGGCGGTACTCGGACACTACCGATACGGATGAACTCGCACACAACGACGGAGGCAGTCAATTTGCAGACGAAATCCGTGGCATGCGGTGCTGCAACTCCTGAAGAGTTTGTTCGTGAGACAGACTATTTTTCACGTAATCTGGAAGCCGCAGGAACTGATATGACACCTGAAGGAATAGTGGTCGAGGAAGTGGTTAACTACTTCTCCGAGACGAAGTTCCAAAAGTTCTCGATCGAGACAGAATATCCGATTCAGATGGGCTCTGATAACCGGAGAGCCGATGTTGTGCTTATAGATAGCGCGGATAACGCGGATAACCTCGTCGCCATTGCTGAATGCAAGCGGGTCGGGGTGGAAGGGCAGGGACTGGATCAGTTAAGGTCTTACCTCAGCGCAACGGATACGCGTTTCGGGATATTCGCCAATAGCACATATCCTGCTGCTTGGGATTTTTACGAGAACTTGGGGCGGAATCAGGTTAGCCTTATGACGCGCTCTGAGTTTGAGGAGCGAGTCGTTAACGGTGAAAATAACCGTGCTCAACCAGATCCGCAATCGGTTCGTTCCGGTTCAACTAAACATTTTGTCAATAAGGGAGGGACTATGAAAATTCGACCGACCCTGTATGTCGGCCTTGGGACAACAGGGACAAAAATTCTCAATCATCTCCGAGATCTCAATCATCAAGAATACGGTCAAGCAGGGCTTCCCATTTTCAGATATATCTCAATTGAAACGGATGGTAGCAAGGATGGGAAAGTATCCTCAATTGACGATGATGGCATCCGCATTGAGTATGATAAAGATGGTGTACCCGTAACCGTTGAGTCCGAACTTCGCCCGACTCCTTACGAAGTTAATCACGTGATCCATACACCTATTCCCAATCCAGAATCCATTCATGAGAGGATAAATCCGAAGAGTTCAGTGTATGACAAGCACCTCGCCGAATGGTTGGACGCAAATATATTGAACCTTGATGCTGTGCGCCGACCTGGCGGTGCTGGCAACATCCGGATGGTAGGCCGACTCTCACTCTGGGAAAATTGGAATCAAGGGAACCTCGTGTATCAACGTTTCAGGACAGCCTATGATGCTATTTGGGAAGCAGACAATAAGCAACAAGCGAGTACCTTCCTAGAACGTCATTTTGGAGCGGAAGTTACCGTTGATGAAAAAAACCGCAATGTCTTTATCGTCGGTACTCTATGCGGTGGAACATGTAGCGGAATGCTCGTTGATATTGCTTACTATTTCCGGCAGATTGCAAAAGAAGCTTCAACGATTAATACCTACGTTTACGGACTTTTTACGATGCACGACGAAGCACTCGCGTCAGGGGGTGACTCTGCAGTCTTGTTAGCGAACTGTTATGCTAGCCTCGTTGAGTTGGATTACTATAAACGTGATGCAACTGAGTATCGTATCACTCTTCCTGGTGGGACTGACTTCCGCACCAAAAATTCCCCATTTGATATTGCTACTTTTCTTTCAGCAACCAATATGGCCGGTGAAAGATTTGTCGATCCAAATGGCTTATTCGTTCAAGATGAACTTGATCGGATGGTAGCCGCGGACTTGTTTGTTCGAACTCTCGGAATGGATGCCCTCATTGACGCTGATCTCGTTAATGCGACTGCCGCTTCAGATCTCCAGTTTGAAGCTTTAAGGAACGTAGGTGGCGAAACAGAAAAAGGCTCTTTCGTGCAGTACATGTTTAGTTCTGGTTTGAAAAAAGTCTGGTTGCCTAAGGAGAAAATTGTTAGGTTGGCTGCGACGGAATTCATTAAACACCGTCGCTCGGAATGGAGAGAAAGTCAGCCTGCAACTTCATCCGATTCCGCCGTGTTGGTTCAGGACATTTTAAGAGGCATCAGGCGGAGTCTCAATAAAACGCTGACTGAGCCGCTTACGCCGTTAACGAACAATCTTGATGGCATCAACTCGGATAACTATCTGCCTGAAGCTCAGAGATGCTTAACGGCTTTTATCAATGGGGGTGAACGCTACAACCTCGTTAATGGAAATAGACTTGATTCCTTGACACAAGCTGTTGGAATCCTTAAAGATGCGGTCCGCAGTTTTGAAGGCACATCCCAGATGTTTCCTAAGAAGGTTTATCTCACGCGAATTGAGGAACTTCTGCAAGCCGAATTGAGGGATTCCAAATACCCGGATAACCTTGATTCGCGGGACGACATTCTAATATTTATCACTGAAGCGGAGAACAGTGCCGAGCAAAAATCCAGGTTTGGCCGAGACACGTTCAATCTGCCAGGTTTCAAGGGGGCAATCTTGCAACAACAAGAGGAGTTGAACACGCGATTGATTAACTTCTTTGTTAAGGGTATTCTGAATGACCTGCGGAGCGAAGTGCGAAAATGGCTCCAGAGTCTGGAAAGGGAAATAAACGAGATTGAATCAAAATTCAACTCGGTTATTTGGGTCTTTGACGACCCGTCCGAAATTGAAAAGCAGGCAGCGGATGACTTTGTTTCAGAAATTCTTCAACGTGAGTCTAGCACTCCAAGTGTTGAGGAACTGATTCGCGTATTGCGCAAGACAGAAGCTGCTGGTCTTCATTGGCACATACGGAATGAGTTGAGACCTGCTTTTAACGGTATCGCGCCAGATCTAATGCTAGAATTTGACGAAGAAGCTGTCAGACGTTCTCGTCCCTATCAGACTTTTACGCCTAACTACATGGAAAACTATAGGCTAAGGTTTGAACGGAGCGGCGGCGAGATTCGGCTATTTTGATATTTGCACACCAACCAGCACAAATCGGAAGATGCCTCTAGGCTGAGGTCGAGTGCACAGGTTGACTCCAAAGATTTCCCAATCCGGAATCTCCGCGTCCTTTATCAGATGGAAGCCGGTTATACTCTGGATGACCTTGGGGTAGTTGAACACCTCAAAACCGAATATGATACCGCTCTGTCAAAATACATAGAGCACGGAGGTTTTCCTATCCATATTCATAAGGATCCGGACGAGTTCAACGTAGATGCAATTCACCGGGCCGCAGAAGTTGAGACTCTCTGGAGAGCTATTCGAGAATTACTCGGTTTAATTCGTGAGTCATATCCCGATCGATTCGGGCATGTCTTACTACCTAATGGAAGCCTTAACGAAAATAGCGCATTCCCTGTTGGCGAATTGGCAGCTAGAATTCAAGGAAAAAGAATTGCATCGACTTTTATTGATGACAACGCGGGACACGAGGAATTGGCCCGAAATGCCGAGGCATGTGCTAACTTTGTTAGTGCGACCCGGACCGAGTTTAAAAATCTTCAAGAGGAATCGCCTTCCCTCAGTGCTCTGATTAACGAGTTCAACGCACAGATTGAGGATAACGTGGCACGTCAAAAGAGCGAACAATTCTATGATGAGCTGCTAAAGTCTCTTGAAAAATGAGTCTAGTCTTCTCGCTGAGCCGCCGAAACGGACACGCCGCAGGACTCTCCTTTCCCTCAATTCGCGAGCGGAAAGGAGAGTCCCCGCGCGGCACCGATTGCCGAACCGCCATGGAAACCCCACTCCAAATCGCTTTTGATAAAGGCACCCTCATCCTCCAACACATCCCAGAAGCACTCCAGCCGCACTTGGCAGAACTCCGCTGGGACGAGCGCACGCTCACCTATCGCGCACCTGCCTATCGCTATCGACAGATTATCTCGCAACTGCTGGCGCATAACATCCCCTATCAAGATAATGCACGCCAGTTTACCGTCGAACCGTTTGTGCTCCAAAAGACGTTGCCTCCCTATCCTTACCAGACCGAGGCAGTTGACGCATGGCACGCCAACGGCAAGCGCGGCGTGATTAGTCTCCCTACAGGGGCCGGCAAGACCTTCATCGCCGTGATGCTTATCGCCGATACGCAACGTCCCACGCTTGTGCATGTGCCCACCATCGATCTGATGCATCAGTGGTATACTGTGCTTCGCGAGTATTTCGGCACCGAGGTGGGGCTTTATGGCGGCGGTTATCACGAATTGGCATCGCTCACCGTGACGACGTATCAGTCGGCAGTCATGCACGCGCCCCATTACGGCAATCGATTCGGTCTGGCGATTTTTGACGAGTGCCATCACCTCCCCGGTCAGCAGTATCAGTATACGGCTATCAGTAGCATCGCGCCGTTTCGGCTAGGTTTAACGGCAACGCCTGAACGGACAGATGGCGGGGAGACCCGGTTGTATTCCCTCGTCGGCGAGTGTTGTTATGAGGCGAAGGTGCAGGAGCTCTCTGGCAAGACGTTATCGCCGTATCGCGTCGTCACGATTGCGGTTGAGATGGAGGACACGGAGCGGGTGCGTTATGAGGCGGCGCGCCTCACTTATCTCGATTTCCTCAAGAAGGCGAACATTAATATGGGCGCGGGACGTGGATGGCAGACGTTCCTCTGGAAATCGTCTCAAACGGTGGCGGGACGCGAGGCGTTCAAGGCGTATCTAACACAGAAGCAGCTCAGTTTCGCATCGACGAAGAAGCAGGAGTGGGTGTGGAAGTTAATCCAGCGGCACCGCGGCGACCGGATGCTCATTTTCACACAGGATAATAATACCGCGTATCAACTCGGCGTGCGGTTTTTTCTGCCGGTGCTGACGCATCAGACGAAGTTGAAGGAGCGGAACGCCTTTTTGGAGAATTTCCGCAACGGCACGTATTCTATCCTCGTTACGTCGAAAGTGCTCAATGAGGGGGTGGATGTGCCGGAGGCGAACGTGGCTATCATCGTATCGGGGAGTGGGAGTGTGCGCGAACATGTGCAGCGGTTGGGACGTATCTTGCGGAAACGTGAGGGGAAGCAGGCGGTGCTTTACGAACTCATCTCCAAGGAAACGGGTGAACATTTTGTGAATAAACGGCGGCGGCGACATCATGCTTACGAAGGACCTGGTTCGGTATCACATTGAAAATGGGCACATCGTCCCGCAATTCATAGAGCCCACCGATGCGGCGTTGTTGGCTATTGCCGAGCAACTCATCGCGGTTTTCGAGGATTCGCCGGGCAAGCCGAGAAACGCTGTCTTGGAGGAAAGCAAGGAGATTATTGATGCCGCATCGGGAATACTAGTAGTCAAGCGCGGACTTGAAAAGCTGCTGTTGGATCGGACGGAGTTTGACACTGCGCCGAATGAAGAACTCATCGCGTTTCGGGAGAAGTTGTTTACGGCGACGAGTCGGTTGCTTTCGGGAGAGGCGTTTGAAGATGATGCGGCGTATCGGCGGCGCGTGGAAGAAATCGCGCGCTTGGACAGCGAGCCTAGCGGACAGGAAGAGCTGCGCGCGAGGCTTTACGCGGATTTGCCGAGTTGTCAACCTGTTGTGGCGTTCAAGACGCTTTCGCCTGAACGGTTGCTGCATCGATATAACTGCGCGCAGGTGCAGGGGTTGCTGCTGCACTGTAATACGCTAACCTTGCGGCTTGCGGATTCAATGACGGCGGAGTTGCGGCAGCTGTTTAAGTATTTGCGGTTTCATCAGTTGTTGTCGACGATTCAGAAAGAATCGGGACCGGGGGTATCGAAGCCAGAGGGGTTTTCCGATGAGGCATCGAGACTAGGGGAGTTTTCCGGTGGTGCATCGAGACCAGGAGGTCTCGCCTACGGGGAGGAGAAGGCGTTTTATCAGATTACGGTGGATGGGCCGCTGAATCTGTTTTACAAGACGAAGCGGTATGGCATGAATCTGGCGAATTTCTTTGTTGCGGTGCTGCATCAGCCGGAGTGGGAGTTGATGGCGGAGATCCGACTTCGGCATCAGCCGACTTATCAGTTGCGTTTAGATGAATCTTGCGGTATCAAGCCGATTTCGCAGCAGTTCCTCGCCTATATTCCGGAGGATATCCAACTTTTTCAGACGATGCTTCACAATAAAACGGATGCATGGCGCGTTACGCCGGGGAGTCATTTTCTCCCTTTGATGGGCGATTTTTACTGTTTTCCGGATTACGCGCTGGTGCATCAAAGTGGTGTGGAGGCGGCGATTGAGTTATTTCATCCGTGGCATCAGGGGCATCTCATCGCGCGGCTGAACACCCTTGCGGAACATTCCGCCGCAACAAACCTGATTTTGGGAGTCTCTACCGAGTTGTCAAAGCAGCCGATGCTTGCGGCGGCGTTGGAGGCATCGGCATATTTCTCGGCATTTGGGTTCACGTTCCGTTCTGTGCCGACGATGGGCGCGTTGCTTCCGATTTTGGAGTCGCTGGTTGGCTGAGAACCGTCCGGTTTCTGTCCAAAAAAACTTGACATTGCCTTCTGAATTCTGATATAATAGTTAACAGGAAATCGGAACGCCGCTGAAAAATGAGGAATGAGCTATGAAATGGTTTGAAACGCGAGGCCCCGTGAACCCTGAAGATAACTACGTCGTTGCTCGGCCGGCTGAGCTTGCGGATTTCATCAAGCGAGTGAAACGGGGCCGCTACGTCGTGCTCTTCGCGCCGCGTCAAACGGGGAAGACGACGTTCTTCAAGACTGCGCTAGAGATGTTGGAAACCGCCGAAGCAGGCGCATATCTCCCGATACAACTCAATTTTGAGGCGTATAACAACCTCGCCAGTCTTGATTTTTACGAGGCACTCTACGAAGATATTCGCGAAGAAATAACGGGCGTTTTTCGTCGGCAAGGAAAAGTGCCGTCGGATGCCCTCGTCCACCTTTTGGAGAACACGAAACTCACGACAGCACTTTCTATGAGAAGGTTCCTGACTCAGTTAGGGGAATCGCTCTCCCCGCTGCGGGTTGTCATCATTATTGATGAGTTTGATGGCATCCCGCAAGCCGCCCTCAGCGATTTTCTGCATACGCTCCGGCACATCTACCTCCTGGGGAGGAAGGAACGCTGTCCCTACAGTGTCGGCATCGTTGGCGTAAAGAGCATCACGCAGCTGAATTACGATAGGACTATCTCACCGTTCAATGTTCAGGATGAGTTCCACTTGCCGAATTTCACGTTGGCGCAGGTGCAGGAATTGCTCGGAGAATATACCGCGGAGGTGGGACAGGCGTTCGCGCCGGCTGTCATTGAGACGCTGCATCGGCAGACAGGTGGGCAGCCGTTTCTTGTCAACCGTCTGGCGCAGCTACTCACTGAGGAGATGGACATTCCGAAGACAGAGACGATTACCGCCGCGCACTTCGCGCAGGCACATCAGGAAATTCTGGGTGAATACAACGTCAACATTGCGCATCTCCGGACGAATATCCGCAGAAACCCGCGCTTTCAGCGTCAGCTCATGCAAATCATCTCCTACGATGAAGGCGTGAGATTCAATCCGGACGATGACATCCTCAGTGAATTGGCTACCTACGGTGTCATCGCAAAGGGGGAGCGAGGCTTGTGTGAGATTGCGAACCCGATTTATCTTTACCGCATCTTGCAAACGTTTGAACCGTTGATTAACGGGCTGGAGCAAGACTACTATCCGCAGGACACGGGCAACGGGTATCACGATTACCTCACGGCGGATGGCGCGATAGCCATGGAGCGGTTGCTGGATAACTTTCGGGATTTCATTGCGCGCGCGGGGTTCCGCATCTTGCAAGTGCCGGATACCCCGCGGGAATATGTCGGACAATATCTGCTGTTCGCCTATCTAGATCAGTTTGTCCGCCAGGTGCGGGGTGCGATGCATTTGGAGGTGCAAACCGGGCGCGGTCGGGCAGACCTGGTGATATTCCATCACGGCCAGAAACATATCGTGGAGACGAAGATTTGGCAGGGCGAAAAGAGTTATCGCGCGGGCAAGGCGCAACTGTCTGCGTATCTAAAACTGGAAGGCGTGCCGGCGGGATACTATGTGGTGTTCGATCATCGTGAAACGCCGGTGCCGCGCGTGGAAACGGAAACGGTGGAGGGACAGACGATTCGGAGTTACGTCATTCCGGTCGTGCAAAAACGTCCATCAACAGCGAGTGACAGCGACGGTGCGATGCCCGTTGAGAGGAGTGAACCATGAAATGGTTTGAAACGCGAGGGCCCGTTAACCCTGAAGATAACTACGTTGTTGCTCGGCCGGCTGAGCTTGCGGATTTCATCAAGCGAGTGAAACGGGGCCGCTACGTCGTGCTCTTTGCGCCGCGCCAAACAGGGAAGACGACGTTCTTCAAGACTGCGCTAGAGATGCTGGAAACCGCCGGAGAAGGCGCATATCTCCCGATACAACTCAATTTTGAGATTTATGAAGGCTATGGCCGTGCCGAGTTCTATGGCAGTCTCCGCGAAAATATTTGTATGGAAATAGCGGCAGTTTTTCGTCAGCGTCGCATTCCGCTTACTGAAGAGTTGGCAGACTTTTTGGCGAACGCGCCGCTAACAAATTCGCTTTCACTGGGAAGTTTCTTTCGGCAACTCGGACTGCTGCTAGCCCAGCAACGGGTTGTCCTCCTCATTGACGAGTTTGATGCTATCCCGCGGGAGGAATTGCGCAATTTTCTGCGGACGCTCCGGTATATCTACCTGCTAGGGCGGAAGGAACGCTGTCCCTATAGCGTCGGCATCGTTGGCGTGAAGAGCATCACGCAGTTGGACTACGATAGGACTATCTCGCCGTTCAATATTCAGGATGAGTTCCACTTGCCGAATTTCACGTTGGCGCAGGTGCAGGAACTGCTTGGAGAATATACGGCGGAAGTCGGACAAGCATTTGCACCTGCCGTTGTTGAATCCCTGCATCGGCAGACAGGTGGGCAGCCGTTTCTTGTCAACCGTTTGGCGCAGCTGCTCACCGAGGAGATGGACATCTCACAGACAGAAACGATTACCGCCGTGCACTTCGCGAAAGCGCATCAGCACATTCTGGGTGAAGACAACGTCAACCTTGTGCATCTCCGGACGAATGTCCGCAGAAACCCGCGCTTTCAGCATCGCCTGATGCAAATCATTTCCTACGATGAAGGCGTTGACTTCAATCTTGATGACGACATCCTCAGTGAATTGGCTACCTACGGTGTCATCGCAAAGGGGGAGAGAGGCTTGTGTGAGATTGCGAACCCGATTTATCTTTACCGGATTTTGCGGACATTTCAACCGTTTATCAACGGGCTGGAGCAGGACTACTATCCGCAG
Organism: Candidatus Poribacteria bacterium; assembly: GCA_965242965.1. GTDB lineage: Bacteria > Poribacteria > WGA-4E > WGA-4E > WGA-3G > AGPOR5. The sequence continues at coordinate 3,587,668 of OZ251518.1, forward strand.
GACACGGGCAACGGTTACCACGATTACCTCTCGGCGGAGGGTGCTATTGCCATGGAGCGGTTGCTGGATAACTTTCGGGATTTCATTGCGCGCGCCGGGTTCCGCATCTTACAAGTGCCGGATACCCCGCGGGAATATGTCGGACAGTATTTGCTGTTCGCCTACTTGGACCAGTTTGTTCGGCAGGTGCGCGGTGCGATGCATCTGGAGGTGCAAACCGGGCGGGGCCGGGCAGATTTGGTGATATTCCATCAAGGCCAGAAACATATCGTAGAGACGAAGATTTGGCAGGGCGAAAAGAGTTATCGCGCCGGTAAGGCGCAACTGTCTGCGTATCTAAAATTGGAAGGCGTGTCGGCGGGATACTATGTCGTCTTCGATCATCGTGAAACGCCGGTGCCGCGCGTGGAGATGGAAACGGTGGAGGGACGAACGATTCGGAGTTACGTCATTCCGGTGCTGCAAAAACGTCCGTCAACCGCGGTTGACAGCGAGAGGACGATGCCCGTTGAGAGGAGTGAACCATGAGATATTTTGAGACGCGAGGACCCGTGAATGCCGAGGAGAACTACGTTGTCGCGCGGCTGCAGGAGACAGCGGATTTTATGAGGCGCGTGGCGTTGGGACGGTATATCGTGCTTTTTGCGCCGCGTCAGACAGGGAAGACGACGTTCTTCAAAACGGCTGCAGAGCGGCTGGAGACAGAGGAGGCAGGTGCCTATCTTCCGATACAACTCAATTTTGAGATTTATGAAGATTGGCACGGTTCTGAATCGGAGTTTTACGGCGTTTTCTACCAGCGGCTTTGCCAAGAGCTTGCGAACGTTTTTCGCGAGCGGCAACCACACCCGGGTCCAGCCGCCTTAACGCAGTTTTTGGAGAATACCGCGATAACCGACCGGTTTTCACTACTGGCGTTTTTTGAAGCCCTCGGGCGGCTCCTTGGCAACCAGCGCGTTGTGCTCATCATTGACGAGTTTGATGCGATTCCGCCGCCCGCGGTGAAAGGCTTCCTCCGCACGCTCCGGCACATCTATATTTCGGGCAAACCTCGGTGTCCACATAGCGTCGCCATTGTCGGCGTGAAAAATATCACGCAGTTGAACTATGATAGGACTATCTCGCCGTTCAATGTGCAGGATGAGTTCCATCTGCCGAACTTCACGTTGGCGCAGGTGCAGGAATTGCTCGGAGAATATACGGCAGAAGTCGGACAGGCGTTCGCGCCGGCTGTCATTGAAACGCTGCATCGGCAGACAGGTGGGCAGCCGTTTCTTGTCAACCGTCTGGCGCAGCTACTCACTGAGGAGATGGACATTCCGAAAACGGAAACGATTCACCTGGGACACTTTTCCGGGGGGCATGCGCAAATCCTGCACGAACAAAATGTCAACATCCATCACCTCACTACCAATATCCGCAGAAACCCGCGCTTTCAGCGTCAGCTCATGCAAATCATCTCCTACGATGAAGGCGTGAGATTCAATCTGGAAAATGACATCCTCAGTGAATTGGCTACCTACGGTGTCATCGCAAAGGGGGAGGGCGGCTTATGTGAGATTGCGAACCCGATTTATCTTCACCGCATCTTGCAAACGTTTGAACCGCTGATTAACGGGTTGGAACAAGAATACTATCCACAGGACACGGGCAACGGGTATCACGATTACCTCACGGCGGATGGCACTATTGCCATGGGGCGGTTGCTGGATAACTTCCGCGATTTCATTGCGCGCGCCGGGTTCCGCATTCTGCAAGTGCCGGATACCCCGCGGGAATATGTCGGACAGTATCTACTGTTGGCCTACTTGGACCAGTTTGTCCGCCAGGTGCGGGGTGCGATGCATCTGGAGGTGCAAACCGGGCGGGGCCGGGCAGACCTGGTGATATTCCATCAAGGCCAGAAACACATCGTGGAGACGAAGATTTGGCAGGGCGAAAAGAGTTATCGCGCGGGTAAGGCGCAGTTGTCCGCGTATCTAAAACTGGAAGGCGTGCCGGCGGGTTACTATGTCGTCTTCGATCATCGCGAAACGCCGGTGCCGCGCGTGGAAACGGAAACGGTGGAGGGACGGACGATTCGGAGTTACGTCATTCCGGTCGTGCAAGAACGTCCCTCAGTAATGACAACGGAGGAAACATCATGAAGGGAATTATCGCGATAAGCCTACTGCTGTGCCTCGCGGCGTGCGGGCCGAAAAGCATCCCCTATTCGGACAGCACGGACGCGCCAGAGCCGAGCGATGTCGCCAAGGCGCACTATAACTGGGGCACAGAAGCCGCACAAGATGGTGACTTAGCACAGGCGATTATTGAACTCAAATTGGCGATTCAGAATGAACCGCGCTGGGCAATGCCGTATTTCACCCTCGGCGTTGTCTACGGAAATCAGGGTGAACTCGACCGGGCTATCCCCGCATGGGAGCGTGCGACGCAGTTAGATGCAGACTTTGCGAAGGCGCATTACAACCTCGCCATCGCCTATTCGGTGAAGAAACAGAAGGCGATGTCTATCGCATCGCTGCGCGAAGCAGCGCGGTTAGATAAAGCCGCTCTCGCCGCAGCGAAAGCGGAACCCGGATTTGATAACATTCGGGAAATGCCCGCGTATCAGCAATTGATAAAATAGGAGGTAATACAATGAGAAATGCCCTCTATTTTGGCGATAACCTCAACGTCATGCGCGAGATGCAAACCGCGCGCTACCACACCTGCTATCTCGATCCGCCGTTTAACAGCGGCCGCAACTACAACATCTTCCTCGCCGGCTCAAAAGCGCAACGCAAAGCGTTTGACGACATCTGGCGATGGGACGATGCCGCCCGCGAAAACCAAGCTGCTGTCCTTCACTACGCTCACTACGATGGACGGCACCCTGAACTCGTTGAAACCATGGACAATTTGTCGGATTGTTTAACAGGATTTGACCAAATTTTGAAGGGGGGGGTATAAGGGCAAAAACGCGGATTCGATGCGTGCCTATCTCGCCTTCATGGCACCGCGCCTCGCGGAGATTTGGCGTTTACTAACGCCGGATGGAAGTGTGTATCTGCACTGCGACCCGCACGCAAGTCATTATCTGAAGGTGATGATGGACATTATCTTTGGTGCCAACCAATTCCAGAATGAATTCATCTGGTATTATGGCGGCGGTGGTGCATCAAAACGGCGTTGGGCACGAAAACACGATGTCCTCCTTTTCTATACAAAGGGGAGTTCGTGGACATTCAACCTTGATGCTGTCCGCACGCCGCACAAGTGGAATAAGGGGCAAAAACGGGCAGACGGTTCGGAACGGGCGGAATCCGGTAAGATTCCTGACGATGTGTTTCAGTATCACTCGCTTATGCCCTGGTCAAAGGAGCGTCTTGGATATCCGACACAAAAGCCGCTTGCGCTGTTGGAACGCATCATTAAAGCCTCCTCTAACCCCGGCGACATCATCTTCGATCCGTTCTGTGGCTGTGGCACGGCGTTAGATGCCGCGCATGGACTCGACAGGCACTGGGTAGGCATCGATTTGACGGTGCTCGCTTTGGAACCGATGGAGCGGCGGCTGCGCGAACGTCACGGACTTACCCCCAAAGTCGATTACGACATCGAGGGATACCCCACGACGTGTCAGGATGCCATCCTCCTCGCCGAGCAGAATCCGCACGATTTTGCAAACTGGGCCGTCACGCGATTGGGACTTTCTCCGACGGCGAACAGCAACGATGGCGGGTTTGATGGCACGGGGAAGGTGCTACTTTGGGAAAACAGCCGCGCGGCGATGCAGCTGCCGGTTATCGCCGAAGTGAAATCGGGGCGGAGTTTGAACCTGAATCAGGTGCGCGCGTTCCGCACGGCGATGCAAGACGCGAACGCCGCCCTTGGGATTTTCATTACGCTGCACCCTGTCACGCGCGGGATGCGGAACCTCGCCGAAGCAGAAGGGACAATTGAGCATAACGGCAAACGATACCCGCGTTTGCAATTCTGGCAGGTAACGGATGCCTATTTTACGGATGGGCTTATTCCGGTGAAGTTGCCGTGGCAGATAGATGAGCGTCCGAAGGCGGCGCGGCATTATAGCGGGGAGCAGACCTATTTTTAAGTGGTTCGGGTGGATATGGAAATCCTCCGTTACAAAACGTTATTGAGGCACGAAAAACGCATGGCGAATTACACGAAACTTTCATCGGTAGAACTCGCGGAGATACTCGCACATTACGCCATCGGCGAAGCGCGACAGCTTGAAGAGATGCCCGGGGGATTCGGAAACAGCAACTTTAAGTTGACGACGACAGAAGGCACGTTTCTGCTGAAAATTTGTGATGAGAAAAATGCGGCGGAGCTCCAGATGCAAATCGAGCTGCTCGCGCGGCTAAAAGAGCACGCTTATCCGACGGCGTATCCGATTTTGCAAAAGAATGGTGATGCTGTCTACGTGATCGCGTCACCGGAATACCGCGTGATGCTTTATCCGTTTTTGCCCGGTGGCACGCCGCAGCTCTCTCCGAAGGTGCTATCGCAGCTCGGTGAGGCGTTGGCGAGACTGCATCGTATCCCACCCATTGCAGGGCTCCCGCGCTTTCCGATGGGCATGTCGCAAATCAGACCGTTTTTAGCGGAAGTGCAGACTACGCCGTTTGCTGCGCATCCGTTTATTGACTGGATGAAATCGGAATTGGAATCGATTGAACCGCAACTTAACGAACCGTTACCGACAGGGCTGCTGCACGGAGATCTTTTTGCAGATAACACCCTTTTTGATGGAGAGGAGCTGCGCGCGATCCTTGACTTTGAGGAGGGATGTCACGATACTTTGCTCATTGATGTCGGGATGACAATTATCGGGTGCTGTTATTCGGAACAGCATGCGTTGAATGCAGCAGCGGCGCGCAGTTTTTTAGATGCCTACGCTGCGCTGCGTCCTTTAACGCCTCGCGAGTCCGAGTGTTTGGACGCTTTCGTTCGCTATGCCGCGCTGGCGATTGCGTTCTGGCGGTTCCGCCAATTCAACATCCGCCGGCCGGATGCGCGCCTCGCGGATGCGTATCAAGAGATGATAACCCGCAGTGCCGCTTGGCATTCCGTTTTTTCCACGGCCCCGTAGGGCGAGGGCCTGTCCCTCGCCGTGCATCGCATTCTGTTTTTCCCAGTATCCGTAGGGCGAGGGCCTGTCCCTCGCCACGCATCGCATTTAGCAAATCCGAAGAATTATGTCACTCATTCATTTAGAACACGTCACGAAATTATACGATCCGGACCTGATTTTAGACGATATTTCCGTTTCTATTGCGCCCGGAGACAGAATTGGGTTAATTGGCCGTAACGGAACCGGAAAAACAACGTTAGTTAAAATTATAGGGGGAATGCTGCCCGATTTTAAAGGCCGCGTTACCTCGGCAAAAGGATTGCGCATCGGTTACCTGAGTCAAGAGGCGGAGTTTGAGCATGACTGCACGCTGCGGCAGGAAATGCTGAAGGTATTTGACGAGCGGCGCGCGCTGGAAGATGAGATGCTCCTACTCGCAGAAGAGATGGAGAGCCGGGATGATGCATCGCTTCTGGCGCAGTATGCGCGGCTGCAGGAAAAGCACGAACGCCTCGGCGGGTATGACTATGAATCGCAAATCAACCGCGTCCTCGGCGGGTTGGGGTTCAGCGAGTTAGATTTCAATCTTCCGCTTCGTGTCCTCAGCGGCGGCCAGAAGAGCCGGGCGATGTTAGCGAAACTACTCTTGGAAATGCCAGACCTTTTGCTTTTCGACGAACCGACGAATCACCTTGATATCAACGGGATTCAGTGGCTTGAGAATTACCTGAATACCGAGTACGAAGGTGCAGTCCTGGTCGTTTCGCACGACAGGTATTTTCTAGACAAGGTTATCCGCAAGGTGTGGGAATTAGAGGCGCGCCGCATCAAGGTATATCGAGGCAACTACTCGAAGTATGTTGAGACGCGGGAGGTAGAACGGTTAGTCGGCGAGCGCGCGTTTAAGAAACAGCAGGCGTTCATCGCGCACGAAGAGGAGTTTATCCGCCTCAATATCGCTGGACAGCGGACCCGCGAGGCACGCGGGAGGCGGACGAAATTGGCGCGGTTGGAGCGGGTGGAGAAGCCGAAGCCGGACGCGCCGACGTTCAACCTCAACTTTACACCGGAAACCCGCGGCGGGAACGATATTTTGCGATGCCAAAACGTCGGCAAACAGTTCGGCGAGAAAGTGGTGTTCACCGGGCTAACTTGTGAGGTGTTCCGACGCGATGTCATCGGCATCATCGGCGCGAACGGCACAGGGAAGACGACGCTGTTCCGCATGATTTTAGGCGACGAATCACCGACGGAGGGAGAACTCTGGGTAGGTGCAACGCTGAAGCTCGGGTATTACACCCAAGAATTAGAGGGGCTCAATCCGGAAAATGAAATCATTGACGAGATTGCCTCCCTCCGGCCACGGTGGACACGGGGTGAACTCCGCAGTTTTTTAGCGCGGTTCCTCTTTATCGGCGATGAGGTGTTCAAACGGGTAGGTGACTTAAGCGGGGGTGAACAGAGCCGCGTGCTACTCGCCAAGTTGCTGTTAGAGAACGCGAACGTCTTGCTGCTTGACGAACCGACGAACCACTTAGACATTCCGGCGCGCGAGGCACTGGAATCCGCGCTCGCGGAGTACCCGGCGACGCTTTTCATCATCTCGCACGACAGGTATCTGCTGAACGCGCTCGCGACGAAACTGCTGATTTTTGAGAACGGCACCGCGTCCCTGTTTGAAGGCACTTACGCCGAATATGAGGCGCGGCAACAACAATCTGTCGTAGCGGAAGAGGAGAACGCGGAAGTTTCGCCGCAGCCGCCTCCAAAACGCGCGCCAACTCCAAAACGGAAGGCAAAATCCAAGCGAAAACGCAAAATGAAGGCGCAACGTTTGGTGGGTAGCGATTAAAAAAGAGGAACAAAGACGAATATTGTGCCAAACCGGCCGAATTTTTCAGAAAAAGGTCGGTTTCTGGCATTTTAATTTGACATTCGGCGAAAAATCGTGTATAATTATATCGTATACGACGGATTTACTTCGGATATAAGACGTTTTAGTTCGGGCTGATGCCCCTATTGCGAGGAAAGAATGTCTAAAGACAAGGAGTTCAACCACGAAATTGATGTTGTGATACGTGTGATGCGTCAGGCGCAGGCGGCAGTCAAATCGCGGTTTATTCAGGAAATCGTCCCCAGTCGGCTGACGATTGTCCAGTTCAACGCTTTGCAACACCTACATTGGTATGGGCGTGACACCGGCATGTCTGTCAGCGAATTGGGTGAGCATTTAGGGCTCGCGCATAATACTGCTTCCGGCCTCGTGGGCCGGTTGGAGCAGCACGGCTGGGTTGTCCGTCGTAAATGTGAAGAAGACCGGCGGCGGAGCCGCATCAAACTCACGCCGCAGGCGATGGAACTTTTCCGAGAACGGTTGGAACACGCGACGCATTTTTGGCAGAGCACCTTCGGGCAGCTCGCTGCAGAGGAGCAGACGCACCTCATTGAGAGCCTTGAGCGGCTGCAACAGGTAATGGCGCAGCCGGTGTGGCCCAGTTATGCGCAGTTACATCCGCGCGATGCCGAACATGTCCAAGAACGGTTTGAAACCGAATTGGACGCGCTCGCGCAGGCGAAACTCAAACTCATCGGCATGCGGTTCATCCTCGCGCATCTCGCCGAACGGCGGGATGAACATGAACTCGCGGCATACCTGAATCAGGCCGCCTCCGAAGAGATTCGCCATACCAACCAACTGTTTTCGATGCTGGGACACGGCGAGAATTTTGAGACGCTCCTCACCGCACTTGTGCAGGAAGACAGGGAAGTCTACGAGGAAGTGCTCTCGCTGCTTGAATCCGCGCCGTGTGCCGAAGAAAAAAAAGAGGAGGTTACCCTCCTCCAACAACTCGCTCAAGATAGCGAACGTTATAGCCGTTGGTTTCGCACGGCTTAATTGGTTTTATCTCTTTTGTATAGTGACAGTTCCCGCAACGACTCCCGCGGCGGCCGCCAGTGCCACGCCGGGAGAAACGGTGGGAAAAACGGTGCATGTCAAAAGCACCATGCCGAGAAAACGGAAGGTTATAGAGGAAACATGCAGTCCCAAAGCCCTGAAAGCCTCCCTCCAGAGTGTTACGATGATGCTGAGCTGATCGCGCAGTTTCAGAACGGCGATACCGCCGTGTTTGACACGCTTTTCACCCGTTACCAGAAGCGGACGTATCGCCTCGTGCAGCGATTCGTCTCAAACCATGAGGATGCCCTTGATTTGACGCAAGACGCGTTTATCCGCGCCTATCAGGGGCTCGCCGATTTCAAATGCCAATGCCAATTTTACAGCTGGCTCTACCGCATTACGGTGAACCTCTGTATTGATTTCTTAAGGAAAAAGGCGCGTTCGGAGGTGATGCTCTATGAGTCTGAGGACTCCGAGGAGATTCCGATGGCGAATGTCCCCGATTTACGCTCCGAATCGCCTTCGAAGGCCCTTGAGAATAAGGAATTGCGCGCGCAACTTCGGAAGGCAATCCGCCGCCTCCCGCCGAAGCAGCGGCAGGTTTTCGTCTTGCGTCACTGGGACGGGTTATCCCTCAAGGATATTGCCGCCACCGTCGGCCGCTCGGACGGCACGGTGAAGGCGCATCTGTTCCATGCGCACCGCAATCTCCGAAAGCATCTGCGTGCTTACGTGCAGGAAGCCGGTTGGCTGTAAATCGGACTATGTCTCTGTCCCTTCCGTCGCGAAGAGGGCAGAGACAAAATCGGCGGCGGCGAAATCGCGTAAATCGTCAAGCCGCTCGCCGATGCCGATAAGTTTGACAGGTGCGCCGATTTCTGACTTGACAGCGATGACGATGCCGCCCTTAGCGGTGCCATCCAATTTCGTCACGGCGACACCGGTAATCGGCACCGCCTCGTTGAACACTTTCGCCTGCATAAGCGCGTTCTGTCCGACGGTGCCGTCAATAACGAGAAGCACTTCGTGCGGCGCGCCTTCGTGCGCGCGGCCCATGACGCGGCCGATTTTCGCGAGCTCATCCATCAGCGGTTTTTTGGTGTGCAACCTACCTGCCGTGTCAACAATCAGCACATCGGCATCGCGATGTTTTGCCGCATGCACCGCGTCAAAGACGACAGAGGCCGGGTCCGCTTGTTCACCACCGCGGATGAGTGCGGCACCCGCACGTTCACACCAGATGGCGAGCTGGTCTTCCGCTGCAGCACGGAAGGTATCACCCGCTGCAACGACGACGCGCTTGCCCGCCGATTGAAAACGGCTAGCCAGTTTCCCGATAGTCGTCGTCTTCCCCGCGCCGTTCACCCCCAGAACTAGAATCGTATACGGATTCTCGGTGGAAACGCAGTTGAGCGGCGTGTCATCGCCAAGCAGGTTGAGAATCTCATCTCTGAGAACGGACTCCAATTCGGAGGCATCGTTTAACCCTTTCGCCTTGACAGAAGCTCTGACGTTATCCATCAGCGTCAGCGTCGTCTCCACGCCTACATCCGCTTGAATCAAGAGCTCCTCAATCTCCTCCATCAGTTCTTCGTCAATCTTCCTGCCGATTTGGAGAAGGCCTGATAGTTCCGAGAGGAGCCGGTCCCGGGTTTTCGCTAGGCCGGACCGGAGGCGATTAAACCAGCCGCCTTCTTGCGCACCGCTTTCCGATGCAACCTGAGACGACTCGCCACCGTCTGATTTATCACCACGTTTAAATAAGTTTTTGAGCATTCATTCATCTCCTTTTGCCAATTTCGTGTCTATATGATATAATAACGTAACGGAAGCCGGAAAAGCAACCGAAAATGTGTTGACAAGTTTGCGTTTCCCGTGGTATACTACAAAATGAAGGAGTTTGCTATGCAGAAAACAGTAATGAAGGTGTTCGTCAAGGTGTTCGTCGTTGCCTGTCTCATCAGTCTCGGCACCTTTTTCATCGCGTGTGTGGAAGAGGGCCGCTTAGATGAAATCGTTGAGAACGCCGAGGATGCCAATGAAATGGATATAACAGTTGAAGAACCCGCGCCTATCGCCTTGCCGGGGTTACCTGAAGATGTCGCCGGGTATGAACGTTGGCTCAAACTCAACGCCGAACCGATACCCCCTGTTGCAGGCGGGGATCCGCACAACGGCATCAAAAATGTCTATGTCAACCAAACGCGCGATGCAATTGCACCGAACGGCAAACAGGCGTTTCCGTATCCGGACGGTAGTATCGTTGTGAAGGAGGCATTCCGTCCTGGCAAGGACTACGTCGGGCTCATCGCTATCATGCGGAAAATCGCCGAGATCGACCCCGAGCACAACGACTGGCAGTTTATTGAATACACCCGCAACGCGCCCGATGCCGAGTTCAGCGTCATCGCCGCCGACGGTATCTGTTGGGGATGCCACGCGCGCGTTGAAGATATTGATTACGTCTTTACAGAGTTGGAATGAGTCTCTCCCTTGAAGGCGTTTGGTAGGAGAGCCCTCCCGGTCTCGATTTCTTCGGGTAGGAGAGCCCTCCTGGTCTCGATGCGGTATGAGGGCTCCCGGCTCCCGAAGTCTATAGGAGAACATTTTTGAAGATATATCACAATTGGATGCGAGATGCGATGCTGCTCTTGCTGTGCATGTGCCTGTGGTTTCCGAACGGTGCAGATGCGCGGCCGGAGTTCGCCGCAGAATTGGATAAAGAATGCGTTTTTTGTCACATCGACCCGGGCGGCGGCGGTCCGCGCAACCGTATCGGCGAAATTTTCGAGGAGAACTACTTTGAATTTCCCGAAGATTTTGATATGATGGCTGTGGCGGAGGAGGCGCAGGAAATCGTCAAACAGCTCACCACTTCGCTGGACTTGCAGACAGCGTTCATCAAAACGACGCACGTTGACGACGAGGAAAACACCCTCGCGTCATGTAATTCGTGCCATTCTTCTGTGGACAGATTTTTGCTGATGCAAGCCGAGGTGACGTTCAATGCGCAGGCATCGGAGCATGTGCGCTTGACGCTCTCTAATAACGCTGGCACGACGCTCAACGCGTTCGCGACGGTAGATGCGATTCCGAAGCATCTCTACGTCAAAGTAGGGCAGTTCCGTCTCCCGTTCGGCATCAAGCAGAAGGACCACAACATTCTCGTGCGCGAAGGCTACGGCATCGGTTCTAACAAACGCGATGTCGGTGTCGAGTTCGGCGGCACGGTGAGCAACGTCTTCTATAACGCCGCCTTCTTCAACGGCGGAGATGCCGCTGCGAATGGCGCGCTTGCCACCCTCGGCGGTGCCCTCGGTCCGGTGCGTGCAGGCGTTTCGGGGATTGTTGAACGGACACCTGAGGACTGGCAGCGTCACATCGGCGTATTCCTCACCGCCGCCTATGCCGGGTTAAGTGTGGAAGGCGAATTCAACTTCGGCAACACCGGCGAAGTCGCATCGTTCGCGCCGGACGACGTGGATTCCAAAGGTTACTATGTCGGCGCGAAATACCGCATTCACCCGCGTCTTACCGTTGGCGGACGTTACGGGCTCTTTGACGCAGATCGGACTGTCAAAGGTGATGCGGCGCGGCGCGTCACGCTGAACGCGCAGTATAATTTCATGGAAAACGGCGCGATTTCCCTCTTTTTCTGGGAGAATATCGAGAATCCCGACCGCGGTGCAGACGAGACGATTCGTGATAAAGGGAGGTTACGCCAACTACAAGGCACGAATCAGTTGATTGTGATGTCGCGTTTTTGGTTTTGAACGCAATGAACCTCTGACGTTTGAGTTCTTCTGAAACGTTGGCAGACTGCATCACCTCTGTAGGTCAAGATCGCCTGATCTTGACCTGTTTGTGATCAGGCGATCACAAACTACAGAAAGGGGTGAACGAAAAAAACGTCTCTTGTTCTCTTCAGGTCCTAAAGGACCTAAAACGCCAATGCTTGACGATGCACAACGCGCGGGACAGGCCCCCGCGCTGCGGGACAATCGAGACCAGGAGGTCTCTCCTACTGGGGAAACGGCATCGTTCGGAGTGTCACGAAACCCTTTTGACAACAACGAGTTATGAAACACCCTCAGTTACCTCAGGAGGCGTGCTTGCAAGGGAAAGTTTGTTGAACGCCTTGCACCACTACGAAAAAAACATGGTTGCCAAACTCTCAAAAAAAGTCTTAATCAGCGTCATCGGATTGCTCGTGCTCATCATCGTCGCGGGTGTTTTTTATATCGTGCGCGAAAACAGCAGCGCGAAGACGCGCTACAGCGTCACAGCCTTCACGCCGCAAGGCGATGTCCCGCAGTGGGTAGATTTCTCGTGGACATTTTCGGAGCCGATTGTTGACAACGCTGGCATCGGAACAGAGGTGCCGCAACAGGCTATCCGTTGGACACCGGCTGTCGATGGGAAGGGCCGCTGGGTGGCCCGCGACAAAATCGGTTTCTTTTTAGAGAGCCCGTTAGCACCGTCGGCGCGCTATACCGTTGCACTCTCATCACGCCTCAGCCAGTCAGACAGTTTTATCTTGACAGGGCAACAGCGGTTTGAATTTGCAACCCGGCGATTTGAGGTGACAGACACGACGCTGCGCTTCCGATACAATCCCGACGACAAACAGAAGGCGAAGGCTGTCGGAACGATTGACTTTAACTATCCGGTGAACATCGCTGATCTCAAGGCGCATCTCTCTATCCAATTTAATGGCGATACCGAGATTCCGTATTCCCTCCTCACGGAGACATCTACTGCACGCACGGTGACGCTGGAGACAGAGGAAGTTGAACGCGGGCGCGAGGACAGGGTGCTTACCTTACGGATACAGAAGGACTTCAAATGCACCGGCGGCAAACTCGGGCTGGCGGCAGCCAGCGTTACCTCCGTTGTCTTGAGCGGCAGCGGCACCCTCGGCATCACTTATTGCGACGTGGAAGAATACGGTGGTTCCCCCTATCTCGCGCTTCGGTTCAGCACGGATATCCCCGCGCATGTGGTTGAACCCTATCTCCAAATTGCACCGAATCCGGGGAACACGCAGCTCATCACGCGTTACGGCGAGATTCAGATTCACGGCGATTTCAAGCGGCGCACTACCTACACGCTAACCGTTCAGGAAGGGTTGACGGCGCAAGATGGTTCGGTGTTGAAAAAGCCTTACACCACGCGGCTCACGATTCCTGATGTGCCGCCGACAATCCGTTTACTCGGCAGCCAGAGTGGCGGTGCCGGTTTCGTCGCGCGCGAAGGCACGCTGAACCTCGGTGTAGCGACAATTAATGTCAATCAATTAGAGGTAGATATTGAGAAGGTCTTCGCCAATAATCTCATCTATCTGGCTAAGATTGAGTCGTGGCGGCGCTGGAGTTCCCGCTATCTTGGCACGCCGGTGCATCAGGCAGTCCTGCCAGTGGACGCGCGCGTGAACGAGGAGGTGACGACACGTCTCTCACTCCGCGAGGTGGTTAGCGATGAGCCGGGGGTTTTCAAAATCGTCGTGCGCGATGCGAACGACAGATGGGTGATTGCGCATCAGTGGGTGCTGATTACCGACCTGGGTATTCTCGTCAAGCACATCGGCGACGCGCTCTATGTCTGGGTGAAATCCATTGAAACTCACGATGGGGTTGCCGGTGCCCGCGTTACACTCATCAGCGATAATAACCAGACGCTGCTCACCGGCAAGACGAACTGGGCCGGCTTTATCAAGTTCACCGAAGTCGCGCAGCAGACGGAAGGTTTTGTGCCGCTTTTGATTACCGTCGCGAAAGGCGATGACCTGGGTTTTGTCCAGTTGGACAGGCATGAGAACGCCACTGCTGATTTCAACGTCGCCGGCCCGCCGTATCTGGAGACGGGATATGAAGCGTTTCTCTGGACGAGCCGCGGTGTGTATCGTCCCGGAGAGACGGTGGAACTCGCCGGCATCGTGCGGGGAGCGCAGCACGTGGTGCCGCGGCCGCTCCCCGCGCGCGTTGAGGTGCTGGCACCCGATGGCAGAATCCTGCGGGAAGCGCGTATCCAGACATCAACGAGCGGCGGTTGCGAAGTGCGCATTGACATCCCTGCCTACGCGCAGACAGGCGGCTACCTCGCCAAACTGCGCATCGCTGAAAAGGAGGTGGGACGCACCCGTTTTCAGGTGGAAGAATTTATGCCAGACCGGATGAAGGTAACGGTGACAACCGACAAACCGACTTACACCCTCGGCGACGCAGTAGACGTGGAGGTTACCGCTGTCAACCTTTTCGGGCCACCTGCTGCCGAGAGACAGGTGGAAGCCACATGCGAACTCACAGCGATGCCCTTGACATTTGCCGACTGGGAGGGGGTTACGTTTGGTCAAACGTTAGACCAGGCGCAGCAGGACGTTTTTAGGGTGCAGCGCATTGCGTTAGGCGAAGCGAAAACGGACGAGGAAGGGAAGGCGCGCTATCCGTGGCAGGTGCCGGAGATGCAACGTCCGCCGGTTCGACTCCAAGGTGTTCTAACTGCGACCGTGCGCGAAGTTGGGGGGAGAGCTGTCACCGCGTCGCATCGCATCGATATCCATCCCTATTCGCATACCGCTGGACTCCGTCTCGCGTCTCTGGCGAGAGAACAGGTAGATGTGGAGGTGATTGCGGTAGACGCGACTGGCAGAAGCACCGCCGGACGCGCCTTAACCCTGACACTCCACAAGGTGCTGTGGAACACGCTCCTCCGGCAGTCTGGTGACGGGGCATACGGCTATGTCTCTGAAGCAGAGACGACGGCAGTAGAGCAGCGCGCGTTAACTTCAACAGCGGAGATAACCCGTGTGACGTTTACACCGCCCGGTGCAGGCGACTACCGAGTGAGCGTTACGGACGATGTCTCTGGCGCGCGAACCGAACTCGCCTTTTCGGTTGATGGCGAGGAAATTGCCGGCACCCGGCGGGAAGGCGGACTGAGCATGACTCTGGATAAACCGACGTATCGCCCGGGGCAAACGGCGAAGTTGCGAATTCAGGCACCGTTTCCCGGCACGCTACTCCTCACCGTGGAACGTGAAAAACTACTGAGTTATCGGACGATAACCATGGAAACCTCCACCGCGACGGTGGGTATCCCGGTAGCGCGCCGCTATGCTCCGAATGTCTACCTTTCCGCTACGTTAATTCGCGATGCCCGTTCCGCAGAAGGCAGGCCAGCGCGCCAATACGGGATTGTCCCTTTGATGGTGGATGCGGAACACAATCGGCTCTCCATCACGTTGGATGTTCCGGAAGAAGCGCGTCCGAATCGCGAGGTGGAGATACCTTTCCAAGTGAAAGGCGCGCTGCGGCAGTTTGATGTGTGCATCGCTGCAGTGGATGAGGGGATTCTCGCGCTGACCGGGTTTCAAACGCCGCAACCGCACGACTATTTCTATCGCCAACGGGGGTTGGAAACCCGCACGTTTGATGTGTATGGCGCGATTTTGCCGGAACTGCGCACCGGCGGCGATAGTCCGGCGGAAGAACGCGGGCGCGTGCGGCGGCTCAGCACAGCAAGTGTCATGCGCGTCAAACCGGTATCACTCTGGACAGGGACGATGAAAACCGATGCACGCGGACGTGGCACGGCGCGGTTCACGTTGCCGCAATTCAATGGGACGTTGCGGCTGATGGCCGTCGCATACGCTGGCGCGGCGTATGGCGCAGCGGAGGCATCCCTCCGCGTCCGCGAACCGATTGTGCTGACACCGACGTTCCCGCGCTTCCTCGCCGGCGGCGACAAAATTCGCATCCCGGTGACGCTTGCCAATGGCACTGGCACCGATGGCACGTTCACGCTGAAACTCACCGCATCCGGCGCGGTGCAACTCCTTGATAGCGGCGAACAACAGGTTTCTGTCGCGGCTGGCACGGAGGAACACGTCATGTTTGAGGCACGCGCGCACGATGCGATAGGTAGTGTCCTTTTCAACCTGTCCGCGGCAGGGAATGGCGAGACGACGCAGCAGAAAGTTACGCTGCCGCTCCGTTCCGCAACGCCGCCTGTCACGCAGACTGGACAAGGTGTGGTGCATGCCGATACCCCAGTCGATTTCATTTTTCCTGCCAATCTGCTGGCAGAATCGTCGGAGTTCTCACTGACGTTATCGCCGTTTCCAGCAGTGCAGTTCGCGGAGAGCCTACGGTATCTCATCGGTTACCCTTACGGGTGCGTGGAGCAAACGACGAGTCGTGTCTTCCCGCTCCTCTATTTTAGTGAATTGGTGGAGACGGTGGAACCGTCGCTCATTTCCCAATCAGGTAGCGTAGAGGCTTTCGTTCAAGCCGGCATCACGAAATTGGAGGGGATGCTGATGCCGAACCGTCAGTTTTCCTACTGGCCCGGCGGCACATACGCGAACCCGTGGAGCAGTCTCTATGCGGCGCACTTCCTCGTTGAGGCACGGAAAGCGGGCTACACCGTGGCAGACAGGGTTTACACGGAAATGCTCATCGGCTTACGCGAGCAGGCGAAGTTGGCCACCGTGCGGAATGCCGAACCGACGGTGGCGGAACTCTCCCTTGCCGCTTACGCTTGTTATGTCCTCGCCGCCGCGGGGCATCCCGAAAAGGGCGCGATGCACTATCTGAAAGACCGCGGTGTAAGCAGGCTCAGCGATTACAGCCATTTTCAACTCGCCAGTGCGTTCGCGCTCAGCGGCGGCTTGGAGACAGCACTGTCCATGCTCCCCGTTTCCGTGTCGCCGCAGATAGCCAAACGCGAAACGGGTGGGACGCTCAACTCCCCTGTCCGGGAGCAAGCCATCATGCTGGATGTGCTGGCAGAAGTAAACGAACGTCATCCTGCTATCCCGACGCTCGTTCAGAATCTCGCCGAGATTGCTGAGACGAATGGAGACAGGTGGGGGACGACACAGGAGAACGCCTTCGCCTTCCTCGCGCTCGGCAAAATCATGCAGAAACAGCAGGCGCGCGACTACACCGGCACGCTGACGCTCAACGGCGAACATGTCGCTCATTTTGACGCGACAGAGAAACGTTACACCGCGTCCGCCTGGGATGGAGCGCAGGTGCAACTCAGCCTTGAAGGGAACGGCAGCTGCTATTACTATTGGAGCGCGTTCGGTATCCCGCGCGATTCGTTTATTGAGGAATATGCACGCGAACTGCAGGTGCGCCGCCGCTATTTTGATAAAGATGGCGAAGAACTCACGCACACCTTCCAGCACGGGGAACTCATTGTCGCCGAAATTGCTGTCAAGGCACTCACCGACTCCCTTGAAAACGTCGTTGTCGTGGACATGATACCGGCTGGGTTTGAGATTGAGAATCCGCGGCTGGAGTCACGCGCCGATATCCCTTGGATAAAAGCGGATGCCTTCAAACCGGACTATGTGGACATCCGAGACGATAGGCTCATTTTCTTCGGCAATTTCCCGCGGCAGCGCGAACGGAAGTTCTATTACGCGCTCCGGGCTGTCACGCAAGGCGAATTTATCTTGCCGCCTGTCGCAGCGGAAGCGATGTATGACGGGACGAAGTCTGCCGTTGCCGGGAGTCGACGGATTGAAGTTCTGGGGACTTCACAAGGCGTGCGATGAACCGAAACCTATCTGAATGCATCTGAGGCGTGTCATGAATTGGAAAAGACGCATTGGCGTAGTTGTAGCGGTAGGTATCGGCGCACCCGTGTTGCTGTTCGTGCTTTTGAATATCTGCTTCCCGCTGCCGACACAGCGACTCCATCCTTCTCCCTCACCTATTGTTTTGGACAGAAACGGCGAGTGGCTCCGCGCGTTTTTGACACCGACGGGGATGTGGCGGATGCCGGAACCCGATATCTCCCGCGTTTCGCCGCTGCTGATAGCCGCGGCGTTAGCGGTGGAAGATAGATGGTTTCATTATCACTGCGGTATCAACCCGTTTTCGCTGGCCGGTGCGGCGTATGACAATCTGCGCGCCGGGGAGGTGGTGCGCGGCGGTTCTACCGTGACGATGCAGCTCGCGCGATTGATGGAGCCGAAAGCGCGCACACTGCCGAATAAATGCGTTGAGATGTTCCGCGCCCTACAATTAGAACTCGCCTATTCTAAATCCGACATTTTAACATTTTACTTCAACATGCTTCCCTACGGCGGGAACATCGTCGGCTCAGCGGCTGCGGCGCGGCTCTATTTTAACAAACCGCAGCATGCACTGAGCCTCGCCGAAGCCGCCCTCCTCGCTAGCATCCCCAATTCACCGGAACGGTTACGTCCCGATAGATATCCCGCACGGGCACAAGCTGCGCGAGATAAGGTGCTGAAACTGCTCCTTGCACGCCGACAGATTTCGCAAAGTCAGTGGCAGGAAGCACTGCAGGAACCAATCCCGACGCAGCGGTATCCGATGCCTTTCAAAGCACCGCATCTCGCGCGGTGGTTGACGAAATCGCGGGACAGCAGGGGCGCGCAAGGAAGAATCTGGACGACGATTGACAGGCACACCCAAGATACTGCAGTGCGCCTACTGCGGGATTCCCTTGAAGCGCAGCCGCATATTTCCACAGGTGCAGTGGTAGTGATGGATACGAAAAGCCTCGAGGTCCTCGCATTTGTCGGTTCTCATGATTTTTTTGACAAGGCGGCGTTAGGACAAGTCAACGGCGCGCTCGCACCCCGCTCACCTGGCTCCGCGCTGAAACCTTTTGTCTACGCGCTAGCCATTGATACGGGGGTAATCACACCGGAAACGCTCCTCTTTGATGTGCCTGTATCCTACCGTGGCTATCGGCCGGTAAATTACGATGGAACTTACAGCGGCTATGCTACTGCGCGCGAAGCATTGGCGCGTTCGCTTAATATACCAGCGGTGCATCTCGCCGCACAGGTGCAACCGCTTGCGGGATTTCTCAAGCAGGCTGGCATCTCAACGTTATCGAATTCAAGGCGGTATGGACTCTCTATGGTGCTCGGCGGATGTGAGGTGAATCTGTTGGAGTTGACGACGCTCTATGCCGGGCTGGCGAACATGGGGGAATTCGCGCCGTATCGGGTGAGACAGCGAGGGACAGGCCCTCGCGCGACGGGACTGGAAGAGTCTTCCTGGCGTTTGTTGCGGCCCGAAACGTGTTACGTGGTGCTGGAGATGCTAACGACACTAGAACGTCCAGAGCTCCCGAAGGCTTCTTTTGACAGAACGGTGAACCTACCCAAAATTGCATGGAAAACCGGGACATCTTACGGGCATCGGGATGCATGGAGCATTGGAACGTCACCGGAACTGACGATAGGGGTGTGGCTTGGCGATTTCCGTGGAATAGGCACACCGAATCTCAGTGGGGCTGAAGCCGCAGCGCCGATACTCTTCCGACTCTTCACGGCACTGACTGCCGAAAAAACGCGCCGATGGTTTCCGAAACCGATGACGGGACTCCGAGAACGACAGGTGTGCGCGCTGAGTGGACAGCCTGTCTCACCGCACTGCCCCGCGCAAAAAACCGATGTCTATCTGCCAGGGATTTCCACTGTCACTGCCTGTTCGCTTCACACGCAGATTTGGGTGGATAAGGCGACAGGGTATAGTGTTTGTGCGCAGTGTATCACGCCGAATCAGGAAGAACGGGGGAATTATGAAAAACGGGTGCTGACAGAATGGCCCGCCGAAGCAGCAACGTGGCTGGCAGAAAACGGGTTTGCGGTGCCAGTCTTTCCTCGGCATAATCCTGACTGCACCGCGCCGCGGCCCGGCGATGCACCGAGTATCCTATCGCCAGAAGAGGATACCGTCTATACCCTCCGCCCAGGCGTTCCCCTGGAATATCAGAAAATTCGGTTTTCTGCCTCAATTTCTAATCGGACACAGGAGTTGTTCTGGTTTCTTGATGGCGAGTTGGTATCAACTGCACCGACGTTTTTTCTCACACCTATCGCGGGCAGGCACACGGTGACGTGTGTTGATGGAGAGGGCCGCTCAGTGAGCCGCCCTCTTATCATCAAAACTTGGTAGGCGGTATTTCCTGTGAACTGTTTGCGATCAGGCGATCGCAAACTACAGAAGTAGGTGGTATTTCCTGGTGCCTATTCAGTAGGAGGGACATCCTTGTCCCGATAGTGTTGCTCAGTAGGAGGGACATCCTTGTCCCGATAGTGTTGCTCAGTAGGAGGGACATCCTTGTCCCGATAGTGTTGCTCAGTAGGAGGGACATCCTTGTCCCGATATTGACGCATCGAGACCGGGAGGTCTCTCCTACCCCGTGCCGATAGTGCTGCATCGAGACCAGGAGGTCTCTCCTACTCAACAAACGCATCGAGACCGGGAGGTCTCTCCTACCCCGTGCCGATGCTGCATCGAGACCGGGATGTCTCTCCTACCGGCAATTCAAGACACTCGCGCCCAGGATGTCTCTCCTACTGCATATTACAGCGACTTCAACCGGCCCCATGTCGTCGTCACTTTCCCCTGGGCCTTGACAGCGAGAGCCGTCTCCATGTTCGCCTTGACTTCTTCTGCGGTGAGCGCGACGCTCCAGATTTTGAATTCGTCTATCACGCCGTTGAAGAAGTTGGCGTTGCCTTGATTCGCGGCGATGGACATGCCTTGCACGCCGAAGTCCATACGCGCATCACCACCGGACTTCGCCTCGCCATCCACTTCGCCGTTGATATACATCACCGCATTGCTCTTGTCCTGCGTGCCGACGAAGTAGTGCCATTCGGGTTCAAACCCGATTTTCTCGGTAAGTGCCTCTAACTCCGCGCCTTGCGTCGCAAAGTAGAAACCGAAAAGCACGCCACCCCGGTTGAAGGTAATATGCGGCCGTCCACCTCCCGTAAGACGATAAAGCAGGTCGATGCGGTTGCCGCCTTCGATCTTCTCGTCCGGTTTAAACCAGAATTCAATCGTCATCTCCTTTGGTTCGTCAATCCCCAACGGGTCTAAGTTGACGCTGCCGTTGTCAAAATGGAGTGCTTGGCCGACGACACCTTCCACCCAATCGGCGTTTTTGATGTCACCGGTGAAACCGTGCGGTCCGGTATCTTCCGCTTTGTTCCCCTTTCCTTCGTCAAATGGGAAATAGAGGAGGATGTCTGTCGCTGGATCTGCGGCGTGTGCATGTGTGAAGCACAGCAGGAACGCTGCAGCGGTAAATAAAAAAAGAATTTTTGTCATGAGTAACTCCTATAAACATGTCGGATCTAACGGTAATGTTATACCCGATTCAGTTGATTTTTCTTGGGGCTGTCATCCCCAGTTTTTGTGCTTGCCCGAGCTCCACCGGGCAAGAGTGTTCTCCCCTGAATAGGCAAGATCAGGCGATCTTGCCCTACAGAGGGGCTCGTTTGAGCTCCACCGAGTAAGAGGGTTCTCCTGCTCGCGATGCCTGCATCGAGACCGGGAGGGCTCGCCTACTGGGCAGTTTGCGCGCATTCTCACCGATGCGCGGTTTTCAACTGTCCCCACGTTGTGGTTAACTTCGCAGTCGGTTCGACCGATAGCACTTCAGGGACATAATAGTTCACAATAAATTCGCCTATGATTGCACCCCATGAAACCCCGGGATGGGGTATATCGCCGACGTAAGCCTGCACAAAGATGCCGAGGCGGCCTCCGGTTTCTTCGTTGATGATGACACCGGGTTCAACCCTCGGGTCTTCGTCGTTATTCTCGGCGAGCGCGATGTCGAGTTTCCACGCGGTCTTCGCATAATCGTCGAGGTGGAACGGATACGAGGTGTTATACTTCTTGAGGCTCGGCACATACTTTTTGCCTTCAGCGGTGGGTGTCATCTCCACCGGATTTTCTTGCCAGTTGTCGCCTTTGCCGTGCCAGACGAAGGCGTTCGGGACATCAATGATGTTCTGCAAGCCTTGTGCCCCGTTGGTTTCGGCGGGGCCTTCAGACGTATAAAAAGTATACTCGCCGGTGTTGAAAATCGTGTTGCCGGCATCGAGGAATTCTTCCAGAAGCGAACCGTCGGGTTTGGCGTTCCCGGCCGGATAAATCGTCGACGGCGTGATACCGGTGAGGATCAGCGTGTTTCCGCCGCCTTCGGTATGTTCCTCTACCCATTTCGCTAGTTCATCAATATCCCCCGGGTCGAACACCTCAAGGGCTTGTCCATCAAGGATTTTGATGAGCGTGTCGATTTCCTTTTGCGCGCCTTTCGCGTCTTCGCGTGCCCACGGATGCGAGTCTGTGTGCAACGCGAAGTCAAATCCTGTGGATAGGACGACAAATAGGAAAAGTAGGCTCAGTTTTCTAATCATCTTCGTCACCTCTAAAAAGGGGGATGTGAACCACACATCCCCTCTCCTTACGATATGCCGGGCGGGTATGAACGAATCCGCCCGGACAGAATCTCATCGGTTTTTCAAGGCACTCCATGTGACAGCCAGTTTTCCGGCTGGTTCTACGGCAGTTGGCGGAATCCCGGGTCCGTTGATTTCAACGTATTCATAAAGCACGGTTGAATCCCTGCCGCCGAGCCCGGGGCGGCCTTCGGCGTAAGTTTTATCGTCTTGTTCCACCATCAGTTTCCCATCGATGTAGGTTCTGAGGGTTTGTCCTTCGGTTTCAAAGACAATCGTGTAAGCGTCGCCGCCTTTGGTATCTTTCGAGTCCGGGCGTTGCGGCCGCGGTCCGCCCGTAATTTCAACCGCATTCCCGCCTTCAAACATGAACAGCGAGGTAGTATGCGAGTTGTAGCTGATTTCCATGAAATAGAAATCGACGTTGGGTTCTTGCGTCCGAACAAACAGATGGAAGTAGGGGCCCACCAATTTTCGGGCTCGGACTTCCATGCGATAATCTGTCCAGTTGTCTTCGCCGAAGTAGATGCCGGAGTTTTGTCCGCCGCCGACGGTGAGCTCAAGCGCGCCATCTTTCACCTTGGCAGTAGCCTGCGGGCCCAGTTCCCAATCGGCGATTTCCTTGTCACTGTCGAATTCGTAGCGAATTGCTTGTGCGGTGTGCGCCATCAGGATGATGAGGCATCCGCAAATCCATAGGCAAGTATTGGTTTTCATCGCAAATCCTCCTCCGTGAAAAAATGCTGTTTCAGCGCGATATTGATACGTGAGTCTATCAAAAAACGCGATTGATGTCAAGATTAAATTGCTGCGTTTGCATCTATTTATCGATTCCGTAGTGCCGCTATCATCAGACATGCCCATCCCGCCATGAATGCCAAACCGCCGATGGGCGTAATCGCCCCAAGCCAGCGGATACCGGTGAGACTCAGCACGTAGAGACTGCCTGAGAAAATCAGGATGCCAGCGATAAAGCACCATCCTGATGCGGATGTGAGTGGGGTATCCCATTGCGTTGCTGCCCATGCGGCGGCGATGAGCGCGAGGCTATGATACATCTGATAACGGACTGCGACTTCAAACGTCTCCAGCATTTGGGGGGACAGCGTGTTACGCAGCGCGTGCGCGCCGAACGCACCGAAAACAACGGCGAGTAGCGCGAAGCCTGCACCGAATGCAAAGAAAAGGCTCATTTTTTCTCCTCCTGTAAATATAAGCACCTGATGGCATTTTAGCGTTGGGAGTCTGTCAAATTAACCGAGGGGATTTCATATCTCGATGGCTTCCCCGTAGGCGAGTCCTCCCGGTCTCGATGCCCTCTTGGTAGGCGAGTCCTCCCGGTCTCGATTTTTTCCGCCCGGTCTTGATGCTGCCAGACGTTAGGTGCTCGCAAACTTGAGTGGTGGGCCTCTCCTACCGGAAGACATCGGTTCCACCTCTGTAGTTCGGGATCGCCCGATCCCGAACGGATCAGGATCAGGCGATCCTGATCTACAGGGGGGATGCGGGCTGACAGCCAAACGCATGGCGAGGGACAGGCCCTCGCATGCGTCTATTATACCTTAAATCGGTGGCATTTACCAAAAAATCTTGACATTTTCGTCAAACTTTGCTAAAATAGATTTAGTCTAACAGCAAAAGGAGAAATTTTTAACCCGCATGAAACAATACAGGACGGACCAGATCCGAAACATTGGCATCATCGCGCATTCCGGCGCGGGGAAGACATCCCTCGTTGAAGCGATGCTCTTCAACGGGGGAACCATCGAACGCATGGGTGCTGTGGATAACGGAAATTCCGTTGCGGACTATGCCGCCGACGAAATCGAACGAAAAACGACGCTCAACTGCTCGGTGTGTATCGCCGAATGGGAGGGACATAAACTCAATCTGATTGATACCCCCGGCGCAGAGGATTTTTACGGAGACTTGCACAGCGTCCTCCGCATCGTGGATGCCGTTATTGTCGTCGTCGATGCGACTACCGGCGTGGAAGGGGGAACTGAAAAGGTCTGGGAGGTAGCCGATAAGTATCAACTGCCACGGCTAATCTTTGTCAATAAGAGCGATAAAGAGAACGCCAGTTTTGAGAATGCACTCGCGAGCATTGAGGAGACTTTGGAGACACGCGCCGTTGCTATCCAATTGCCGATTGGCGAAGAGGCGCAGCTTTCCGGTGTCGTTGACTTCGTGCAGATGGGCGCGTTTCTGGAACCTGATGGAAGCAAACCCGCAACGAAAACGGACATTCCCGAAGAACTCGCGGCACCGGCGGAAGAAGCACGCGAAGCACTCGTCGAAGTCGTCGCAGAAACCGATGACGCGCTGATCGAAAAGTTTTTTGAAGAAGGCGGGCTCTCCGACGAAGAAATTCAGGCCGGCTTGAAAACAGGGATTTTCGAGAACCAATTTGTCCCGGTGCTGTGCGGCTCCGCCTTGAAAAATATCGGCGTGCAACAGGTGATGGATACGCTGATAAACTGCTTCCCATCGCCTGTGGATGTCGGCGCAGTTGAAGGCGTTGAGGCATCCGAAACGCGTGAACCCACGGCTGACGCACCGATGTCCGCCTTGGTTTTCAAAACTATCGCGGACCCGTTTACAGGACAATTGAGTTTCTTCCGCGTTTATTCTGGCACACTGCAAGGCGATACGCAAGTCAGCAATTTGACGCGCGGACAGATAGAACGCCTCGGCAAGACGATGTTTATGAACGGGAAGGACACAATCGGCACGGCGCAGGTGCAGACAGGCGATATCGGCGCGCTGACGAAACTCGCTGTCACACAAACCGGCGATACGCTTTGCGATAGAGACGCGCCGATTCAGTTGCCGGGCATTGAATTCCCACCCTCTGTCATCTCTTACGCCATCCGGCCAGCGCGCGAAGGTGAAGATGAGAAGATGATCAGCGCGCTCACGCGGATGTCCGAAGAAGACCCGGTTTTCCGGCTCGAACGCGACGAAGAGACGAAACAACTCCGTATCTCTGGACTCGGCGAATTGCACATTACCGTCAACCGCGGCCGGATGGCGGAGAAGTTCGGCGTGCAAACCGAACTCTCGCCGCCGAAAGTGCCGTATCGCGAGACGGTGCGCCGCAGCGTCCGGAGCATCAACGGCAGACATAAACGACAGTCTGGGGGTAGGGGACAATTCGGCGATGTCTGGATTAACCTCGCCCCGGTTCAGCGCGGCGAAGGCTTTGAATTTGTCAATAACATTGTCGGCGGCTCCATTCCGCGTAACTATATACCCGCGGTGGAGAAGGGCATCCGTGAGAGGATGTCGCGCGGACTTGTCGCCGGGTATCCAGTCGTAGATCTCCAGATCGACCTTTACGATGGCAAGCACCACCCGGTGGATTCGTCGGATATGGCGTTCCAGATCGCCGGTTCGATTGCGTTTGCGGCGGCGGCAGAAGAGGCAGATCCGGCGTTACTTGAACCGATTATGAATGTGCAGATTACGGTGCCGGAGCAGTTCATGGGGAGCATCATCGGCGATCTGAACGGTAGGCGTGGGCAGGTGATGGGGGTGGAGCAGATAGGCAAGCGGCAGGTCATCCAAGCGCATGTGCCGCTGGCGGAGATGCTCCGTTACTCGATCGATCTGAAATCGATGACGAGTGCGCGCGGCAGTTTCACGATGGAATTCTCGCACTATGAAATCGCGCCGGATGATGTTGCACAGAAAGTGATTGCTGCTTCAAAGGCTGAGGCGGAGGAATAGGTGATTTCGTGGAACGTCGCGCGGGTGCTTGTAATTTGCCGATGTTACCGTAGCGCGGGTGCTTGTAATTTGCCGGTGTCACCGTAGCGCGGGGGCCTGTCCCCCGCACTTGCGCCCGGAAACGCTGCATGGAACGTAGCGCGGGGGCCTGTCCCCCGCGATCTCGGATGTCTGAAGCAGGATTTTCAAGATTTCCAAGATTTTCAGGATTAGTCAGAGATGCATCCTGTCCTCCGTGCTTGCGATCGGAAACGCTGCCTGGAACGTCGCGCGGGGGGGCCGTCCCCCGCGATCGCTCAGTCACATCAATGTCTGAAACGCAAGCCGCCGCTGTCACCGTAGCGCGGGGGCCTGTCCCCCGCGATCGTTGTCACATCGAAAACCGTCCGCGGCCCCGGGGCTCCGGACGGTTTCTGTCCTGTCCGATGCATGGCGAGGGACAGGCCCTCGCCCTACGATGAAGGGGAGGTTCTCCACTGTCTTCAACGCAAGCCGCCGGTGTCCCCGTAGCGCGGGGGCCTGTCCCCCGCGATCGTTGTCACATCGAAAACCGTCCGCGGCCCCGGGGCTCCGGACGGTTTCTGTCATGTCCGAAGCATGGCGAGGGACAGGCCCTCGCCCTACGATGAAGGGGAGGTTCTCCACTGTCTTCAACGCAAGCCGCCGGTGTCCCCGTAGCGCGGGGGCCTGTCCCCCGCGATCGTTGTCACATCGAAAACCGTCCGCGGCCCCGGGGCTCCGGACGGTTTCTGTCCTGTCCGATGCATGGCGAGGGACAGGCCCTCGCCCTACGATGAAGGGGAGGTTCTCCACTGTCTTCAACGCAAGCCGCCGGTGTCCCCGTAGCGCGGGGGCCTGTCCCCGCGATCGTTGTCACATCGAAAACCGTCCGCGCCCCCGATGTCGCGGGCGTTTTCTGTCCTGTCCGATGCATGGCGAGGGACAGGCCCTCGCCCTACGTTGAAGGAGAGACAGCACCCTCTGTAGTTTGTGCTCGCCTGATCACAAACGGCAGGCCCTCGCCCTACGTTGAAGAGGAGACAGGGCAGCGCGCAATGCTAACTTGCCGAAACTGCCCTTTCTAAAACCTCTTGAACGTAGGTATTCAGGTCTAACTGATGCCGATGCGCTTGCCAAGCAAGCCGACAGTGTAACGCAGGATTCATTTGAACCTCAATTTTACCTGAGAATGGCTTTTCCGGCACTTTCCCTTGCTCCTTGCAGAAGTCAAGGTAAACCTCAATAGACTTCTGCATCTCCTCGCGAAGTTCGGCTGTAGAAGCACCATAGAACGTGACTACGTCATTGATGTTAATCACTGTTCCGTGAAAGAGGTCGATTTCCGAATCGAAATCGACGGTGCCTATATACCCTTTGTATTCGATCATGGGGTAATTCCTATATTTTCCAAAAATCTCCGTAGATCTCTGACTCACCCCTGTAGGTCAAGATCGCCTGATCTTGACCCGTTCGGGATCGGGCGATCCCGAACTACAGAGGGCCCCCAATGCCTGCCGGTATTCGCCCTCCCTTCAAGTCCGGATAAATACCGAAACGGAGCTATGAAACACCCTCATATTAGATAAAATCGAGACCGGGAGGTCTCTCCTACCGGGGAACTATCGCGACTTCACCTTTGTAGTTCGGGAGCACCTGCTCCCGAACAGAGGGCTCTCCTACAAGGAAAAAAGAAAATGGGCGGATGTGAATGACATCCGCCCTGAGATTCCCTACCCATCCAGATGGAAAATCGCCATCTTCACCTCGGTCATCTCCTCAATAGCGTATTTGGGACCCTCTTTGCCCATGCCGCTCTCTTTGATACCGCCATACGGCATCAGATCAGCGCGCCACTGCGTGCCCCAGTTTACCATCAGGTTGCCAGACTCTACCTCGCGGACGAACCGCATCGCCCAATCGACGTTCTGCGTGAAAATCGCCGCGCTCAACCCGTAATGCGTATCGTTCGCAAGGGCGATTGCCTCGTCAATGTCGTTGACGCGCGTCACGCCGACGGCAGGCCCGAAGACTTCGTCACAGGAGATTTTCATCTCCGGTTTGACGTTGGCGAGGATGGCAGGGGTGACGAACTGGTCCTGCTTCTCGCCGCCAGTGAGGAGTTCGGCACCGTCGGAAACTGCTTCCTGAATCCATTCGGCGACGCGCGTCGCATCGGTTTCGCGAATCATCGGCCCCATGCGAGTGCCTGCCTCTAACGGGTTTCCGATGCCGATTTGCGCGACTTCGGCTTGGAACGCGTCCAAAAAATCGCCGTAGATTTTCTCGTGTGCGATGACGCGCTGCGTTGAGATACACACCTGTCCGGCGTTAGAATAGCCGGAGGCGGCTGCTGCACGCGCGACCTTCCCCGGGTCTGCATCAGGCATCACGATGAGCGGTGAATTGGACCCGAGTTCCATCGTGACGCGCTTCAGGCCGGCGGTGTGACAGATACGTTCGCCGATGTCGCGGCTGCCGGTGAAGGTTATCTTCCGGACGCGCCTATCTGCACAGAGTGTATCGCCGATTTCGCTGCCGGGGCCTGTTAAACACTGAATCGCTTCAGGCGGTGTGCCTGCCTCTAAAAAGAGTTCTACCAATTTCAATGCCGAGAGCGGCGTATCGGTGGCAGGTTTGATAATAATCGCGTTTCCGCCTGCGATAGCCGGTCCCGCCTTATGACAGACGAGGTGCAGCGGGAAGTTAAACGGGCTAATCCCGACGACGATGCCGCACGGCACTCGCACGGTGAAGCCGAGTCTGCCTTTCACCCCGGGCGCGCCTTCCAGCGGAATCGTTTCGCCGGTGAGCCGTTTCGCTTCTTCGGCGGAGAGCGCGATAATCTCGGATGCGCGCGTCGCCTCGACTGTCGCTTCTGCCAAAATCTTGCCTTCTTCGCGGGTGATGACTTCGGCGAGTTCAGCGGAACGTTCCACCATCAAATCGGCGACTTTGCGCAGGATTTCATACCGTTCATAGCCGGTTAAACCTGCCATGATTTTCGCGCCGAGCTCGGCGGTTTGAAGTGCTTTCTCCACATCGCCTGCATCGCCGCGCGGAACGGTATCAACAACCGCGCCGTCAAAGGGGCTCAGGACATCAATTTTGCTGGATTTGTCAATCCATTCTCCACCTACGTGCATTCGCATAATGCGTTTTCCTCCGGTTTTGGTGCGGACGGACACGTTCCCGGTAGGCGCGGTTTGGAACCGCGCCTTGCGAGATGCCGTGTTCGTCCGGTTCATTTTAATTTCTTGTTTTCAACGTTGCCCACGTTGTCGCCGCTTTTCCGTTGGCTGTAACAGCGGCGTAGCCTGCTAACCCGTTGTCCATGACATCGTTCACATCAGCCTCGGAGAGTGCCTCTGTGAAGAAGCCGACTTCGTCAAAGATGCCGGTGGCGGCGACATCGCCGGGGCGCGCGCCGAGCCAAATGGGGCTCTCACTCGTATCCAGCGTGCCACCGCTCGGTGCCTCACCGTCCAGTTCGCCGTCGATGAACATCTGCACATTCTTGCCATCGTAGACTTTGGCGATGTGATGCCACTCGCCATCGGCAACCGTTTTCTGGCCATCAATCCTACCGACTTTGCCTTTGACGTGCCACATAAAAACGGGATAGTCGGCATCGTGAATCCAGATATCGAGATGCCGCACGTTTTCGGGTTCCGGCCAAGCATCGCCGTTTCGCCAGACGATATACTGCCATGAGGCTGATTCTAGTTTCGTCCATGCGACGAAAGTGTAGGGGTCGGCGTTGAAAACGTCGTCGTGCTCGATGCGAACGTAACTATCGCCTTCTCCCGGAAATTCGAGCGCGCCGCCGAACTTACCGTCGCGCGCCCATTTCAGGCCCCCTTTGATTTCGCCATCGTTGCCGCTGACGATGTCACGGACAACCTTGCCGCCATTTTCTTCAAACAGCCATGCGCTAACTAAGCCGAGTTCCGCGGCATCAATCGGAATGCATGCCCAGATGAAGAGAAGCGTTAAAATGGAGAGTCTTGTTTTCATCGGTTTCTCCTTATTATTCGTCTCGGCGGATCCAACTGACTACGTCTTCTCCCTCGCCAGAACCGCCTTCGAGCCCGTCGCTGCCGAAGGAAACCAGATCATAGCCGTAAGCATCATGCACACCGGGACGGATGTAGACGTAGGGTTTCCCCCACGGGTCTGCCGTAATCGGGATGTCAATGTAGGGCCCGGTCCAGTTGACAGGGAGTGGTGCTTCTTCCGGTGTCTCCCAGAGTGCCTTAAGCCCTTGTTCAGTTGAGGGATAATCGCCGTTATCTTTCGCGTATCGATCGAGTGCGATGCCGAGGATTTCGATTTCTTCGGCGGCTTGTGCTTGGAGGGCGCGTCCCGCTTGCCCGAGCAATCGAGGTGCCAACAGCACCGCCGCAATAATGCCGATGACGGCAACGACAACGATGATTTGGATAGATGTTAACCCTGCTTGACTTCGCAACCTAGGCTTGCAAGTTGCGCCTTTAAAATTGATTTTTTTCACGTCTGTGCCTCCGTTAATCTTTCTTGTCCCAAATCGTCTTGCTTCTGTAGAGGTGAATTGGGGACAAGATCTGGCAGTTTCAAAAAATTATATCATATCTCTTGAATTGTATCAACGCAAAAATTTGAATACGTTGAAGGGGTGGCGTTTTTTTTCGTAGCGCGGGGGCCTGTCCCCCGCGATCGTTGCATGGCGAGGGACAGGCCCTCGCCCTACGTAAAGGGCGGCGTTTTTTTTCACCGTAGCGCGGGGGCCTGTCCCCCGCGATCTCTGTCTGGCGAGGGACAGGAAGGGGCCTGTTTTTTTCGTAGCGCGGGGGCCTGTCCCCCGCGATCGTTGCATGGCGAGGGACAGGCTGTTATCAAACTCGCGAATAACGAAAAACCTTTCCCGCGATCGCGGCATGGCGAGGGAAACCCTCTCGCATGCGCGTGTGGTATGCGAGGGCCCAAGCCCTACGGTGAGGGGGCGTTTTTTTCCGTAGCGCGGGGGCCTGTCCCCCGCGATCGCTGCGGGGCGGCGTTTTTTTTTCACCGCGACGTTGAGCGATTTATGAAACACCCTCATTTATTTCTTGACACAATTTGCCAGCGCAACTATAATAGATGGCATAATGTCAGAGAATTTATGGAGGGACCACGATGGCGAAAACGGTGTGCATTGTCGGGACAATGGATACAAAAGGACTTGAATTTGCGTTTATCAAGGCGCAAATCGAAGCAAGCGGCGTGTCAACGTGCATTGTCAATACCGGGATTATCGGCGAACCGCAGTTAGCACCGGATGTCTCTGCAGACGAAGTCGCGCGGCGAGCAGGTTCATCGCTGCAGGCACTACGCGACGAGGGAGACAGGGGGAATAGCGTCGCTGTGATGGCACAGGGTGCATCGGCAATCGTTGCTGAAAAACAGGCGGCGGGCGAAATTGATGGCATCATCTCACTCGGCGGCTCCGCCGGAACGACTATCGGGACAACGGCGATGCAGGCGGTGCCGGTGGGCGTTCCGAAAATCATGGTATCAACGCTGGCATCCGGCGACACGAGCCCTTACGTGCAATCCAAAGATATTTGTATGATGTATTCGGTAGTGGACATCGCCGGCATCAACCGTTTGTCACGGCAGATTCTGGCGAACGCCGCCGGGGCAATCGTCGGGATGGTGAACGCCGAAGCTCCCGCCGCGATGGAGGCTGATAAACCGCTCATCGCCGCGACAATGTTCGGTGTGACAACGCCGTGCGTTACGAAAGCGCGCGAGATTCTCGAAGCCGCCGGCTATGAAGTCCTCGTTTTTCATGCAACAGGCACTGGCGGACAGGCGATGGAAGACCTGGTGAGGGGAGGCTTCCTCGCGGGCGTGCTAGACGTGACGACGACAGAACTCGCCGATGAACTCGTCGGCGGCATCCTCAGCGCAGGAGCGGATAGACTGGAAGCCGCGGGAGAAGCAGGATTACCGCAAGTCATCGCCCCCGGCGCACTGGATATGGTGAATTTTGGGCCACCGGATACCGTGCCAGAGAAATTCCGCAACCGGCTGTTCTATCAGCACAACCCAACGGTGACGTTGATGCGGACGACCGCGGAAGAGATGGCTGAATTAGGGAGAATCATGGCGCGCAAACTGAGCGAAGCGCGGGGAACCACGACGGTTATCATTCCGACGCAAGGCGTATCCGCTATTGACAAAACGGGGCAACCTTTCGATTCTCCCGAAGCGCGCGCGGCGTGGTGTGAAAACTTGAAGGCGAACATCGGTGGGAACGTCACCGTTATTGAAATGGACGCGCACATCAACGATGATGAATTCGCAACGAAATTGGCAGAAACGTTGTTGGAAACTTTGCGATAGCGGGCGGCGATTGAGATAGGTGCAAAATCGGGAGGAAAACGGTGGAAAAAGTATTGACAGAAGCGGAGATTAACCATTTCATTGAGAAAGGACATATTATCCTGCGAGACTGCTTCCCGCGGGAATTGGCATCGGAATGGCGGGCGTTTGCCTATAAACGGCTCGGTTATTCACCGGACAGTTCTTTGCAAGACGCGCTGGCGAGTGGGCTGCTCCAACCGCGCATGCATCTGCCTTCCATGAATCGGGTGCCGATTAGGGAGGTTGCACCGCGGGCGTGGGGAGCTATTTGTGAATTGCTCGGCGGTGAAGAGCGTATCGGCACTTCGGAACCGTCGTGGGGTGATGGGTTTATCATCAACTTCGCGCTCGGCGCGGATTCGCCGTGGCAGCCGCCTTCGTCAGAAGTCGGCGGCTGGCATAAGGACGGCGATTTCTTCCGCCATTTTCTGGATAGCCCGGAACAGGGGCTCCTGACGATTATCGCCTGGTCAGATATTTATCCGAAGAGTGGTGGAACATTCGTGGCGTGCGATTCTGTCCAGCATGTCGCGCGGCGGCTCTATGAGCATCCGGAGGGATTGCTGCCAAGCGGTTTTGGCGGTTTAATTGATAAGTGCGAGGATTTCGTGGAAATTACGGGGAGAGCGGGGGATGTTGTCCTCTTGCATCCGTTTATCTTGCACGCTGCGTCGCAGAATCCATCGGGACGCGCGCGCTTCATTACGAATCCGCCGGTGCATCTCAAAGAACCGATGAATTTCAACCGCGAGAATCCGGAAAATTTTTCGCCGGTGGAATTAGGTGTGTTGCACGGGCTGCGGAAGAAGCGTTTAGATTTCAGACCGGCGGCACCGCGCGAACGTTTGGTGCCTGAACGCCTCAAACGTCAGCAAAAAATGTTGGAAGAACAGAGGAAGCGGTTGGAGATGGGGTAAGTTTTGTTTTAGTTTGTTGGGAGATCGCGAGGGACAGGCCCTCGCGCTACGGTAAAAAACGCCATCCCTCACCGTAGGGCGAGGGCCTGTCCCTCGCCATGCATCGGATTACTAAACGATCGCGGGGGACAGGCCCCCGCGCTACGGTAACGGGACGGTTTTTTGGCAGCAGCACGGCCCCTTCACCGTAGGGCGAGGGCCTGTCCCTCGCCATGCTGCGCTCGCGGGGGACAGGCCCCCGCGCTACGGTAAAAAAACGCCGCCGCGGTTCGTAGGGCGAGGCTGCTTACGGTATTGCATCGAGACCGGGAGGTCTCTCCTACTGGCAGCGATCGCGGGGGACAGGCCCCTGCGCTACGGTAAAAAACGGGCCCCTTCACCGTAGGGCGAGGGCCTGTCCCTCGCCATGCTGCGATCGCGAGGGGAACCCTCTCGGATGCGCGTGTGGCATCCGAGGGCCCCGCGCTACGGGAAAAAACGATTTTTAGGTCCGTAGGACCTTAATGTCTATAGCACGTCAGGCTGCGAAGAACGCTAAGGTCCTTTAGGTCCTTAATAGTTTTTGCCATGTCCGCGCGTTTTTTTTATTAAGGACCTAAAGGACCTTGAAAACGGCACGTCACGTATTTCTATAGACATTAAGGACCTAAAGGACCTAAAAACATAACTTGACAATGGAGCTCTTGCGCCAGGCTCTGTAGGTCAGGATCGCCTGATCCTGACCTGTTTGTGATCAGGCGATCACAAACTACAGAGGTGGGCCCGAGGCGCGGCCCACCCTTCGCTTTTCTATCGGTATTCGCCCGTTACCCCAAGGGGGGATAAATACCGAAACGGAGTTATGAAACACCCTCACGTAAGGGGGGAGGCTGCTTGTGGTATTGCATCGAGACCGGGAGGTCTCTCCTACTGGCAGCGATCGCGGGGGACAGGCCCTCGCGCTACGGTTAAAAAAACGCCTCTGCGTCTCGTAGGGCGTGGGCCTGTCCCTCGCCATGCTGCGGTCTACCGGACGCTCGCGGGGGACAGGCCCCCGCGCTACGGTAACGGGACGGTTTTAAGGAATTCCATGAATTTTGAAAACATCGCCAACACCTATTGGCGAAACATTCAGCAAACTCAAGGTGAAGTTGATGCCACCGCAGAACTCTCGCTGCATACGCATCTCAAGACGTTTTTGGAGCAAGCGGCGACGCACTTAGGTTACGCTGCCCATATCACGCACGAACCTCGTCAGATGGAAATAGGCAGGCCCGATTTCGTTGTGAAAGTGCAGAATGGCGGGGTTCTCGGATATATTGAAGCGGAAGCACCCGACAAAAATTTGGATGCCCTCACAGGCCACGCCCAAGCGCAAAACGCGCGGTTCATCAAA
The DNA here is from genome assembly GCA_965242965.1 of Candidatus Poribacteria bacterium. Lineage (GTDB taxonomy): Bacteria > Poribacteria > WGA-4E > WGA-4E > WGA-3G > AGPOR5. Next base: position 3,622,309 of record OZ251518.1, read on the forward strand.
AACCTTGATAACTTCCTCCTCACCAATTTCGTTGATTTTCGGCTGTATACGGATGGCACCTTGCGCGCAACCGCAGAGGTAAGAAGCGCGAACAGCATCGCAACTTTGCTCGACCGGTTTTTGGGCGCGCAGCCGATGCACATTGAGACACCGGCGGTGCTTGCGAAACACCTCGCGCGGCGCACACGCGAACTCCAAACCCAAATTGCTGCCACCCTTAAAGACGAAGGCAGTGATGTCTATCGGATGTTCGACGCGTTCAAGGCAACCCTCCTCACAACGCTGTCCCCCGATGATTTCGCCGATATGTATGCACAGACGCTGGCGTATGGCCTCTTCGCCGCCCGATGCACGCTTCCGAATGCCACACATTTCTCGCGGTTGACTGCCGCCAACGCGCTGCCGCGTTCCAACCCGTTTTTGCGGCAGCTCTTCCACCTCGTGGCATCCCCAACCCTTGCGGAGAACGTCACTTATGTTTTGGACGAAATCGCCGTGCTGCTTCAAAACGTTTCTACGGCAATGCTCCGCACAGCGTTTACGACGAAGACGCATAGCGAAGACCCGGTTATTCATTTCTATGAAACCTTTCTCGCAGCGTATGCACCACAGCGGCGCGTGGAACGCGGTGTCTATTACACGCCGCCGCAGGTTATCTCCTACATCGTCCGTTCCGTGGATACCCTTCTCAAGACGCAACTCAAAAAACGAGATGGGCTCGCCGATGACGATACCCTCATTCTGGACCCGGCCACTGGCACCGGTGGCTTTCTCGTGGCAGTATTGTCCCACATTCGTGAATACGTGACTGAGACATACGGTTCCGGTGAATGGACTCGGTATGTGAACGCGGAACTCGTCCGGCGACTTTTCGGGTTTGAACTGCTCGTCGCTCCGTATACCATCGCGCATCTGAAGATGAGTCTTTTCCTGCAAACGCAAGGCTGGCAGGCAGATGAACGGCTCCGCATTTATCTCACGAATACGCTGGAGGAACCGGTTGAGAAGGAGAGTTACGCCTTTGCGGGGTTCATCTCCGATGAATCGAACGCGGCGGTTTCAGTCAAGCGAGACGCGCCCATCCTCGCCATCGTCGGCAATCCGCCCTATACGGAGGCATCACCTAACCCAAGTCGTGTTGAGGGGGAGCTCACCTTTATCGGAAGGCTTATTGAAAATTACAAAAAAATTGATGGCGAGCGTTTGAAGACAAAGGGCGCGCTTCAGGCGGATTACGTGAAGTTTATCCGCTGGGCGCAGTGGAAAATCAAACAAGCTGGTGAAGGTGTGATGGGCTATGTCGTCAGCAACGGGTTTCTCAACGGCACCGACTTTCGCGGCATGCGGCAGAGTTTGATGAACAGTTTCAACGCGCTCTATCTTTTCAATCTGCACGGAAGTAGCATCATCAAGGAGGCTATTCCGGAAGGAAAGAAGAACGAGAATGTCTTTAACATCCAGCAGGGCGTAGCGATTCTGCTGTGTGTCAAGACGCGCGATAACGCCGATGTGGCAAAAGTCTTTTATGCGGATTTGTGGGGGAGTCGCGCAGAAAAATACCAAACGCTGGAGGAGAGTGATGTCCAAAGCACGCAGTGGACAGAACTTCAGCCAACCTCACCGGGCTATCTGTTTGTGCCGCAGGATACGGAACGACGCGCAGCATACGAGGAAGGATGGAAGGTTACCGATATTTTTCACGTGCATTCAGCCGGGATTATCACGGCTCGGGATAAATTCACGATTCATCGCACGCCGGAGGCGGTGCGCGATACCGTCACCGATTTTGTGTTACTCTCTGCGGAAGATGCACGGGCTAAATATCAATTGCGCCGCGATACCACATCTTGGCAAATCGCGGCTGCCCAAGCTGATCTACAGAACCACCCCGATATTGATAACCACATTGTGTCTGTCCGCTACCGTCCGTTTGATACGCGGTTTACCTACTACACAGGAAAGGCACAGGGATTCCACAACACGCCATCGCGTAAGACGATGAGGCATCTGTTGATGGATAACCTTGCCCTTTGCGTCTGTTTTGGCGTGACGAGCCCGGCATGGAAGCATGTTTTCATCACCGATCGGATTATCGTGAATGGCGGTCTCTCAAGTCGTAGTAGCGAAGGGGCACATGTGTTCCCGCTTTATCTCTATCCAACGCCAGAAACGTTGGAACTTACTTCGGAACGTTTACCCAACCTCAAGCCGGAGTTTCTTGACGCACTCTCCGAGAAACTGGGAACTGCGCAAATAACACCTGAGGACATCCTTGGCTATCTCTACGCCGTTTTGCATAGTCCCGCTTATCGCGAACGCTATTACGATTTCCTGAAATACGACTTTCCGCGCATCCCCTTGCCGAAGGATCTCGCGCACTTCCGAAAGATGGCGGATTTGGGACAAGCGTTAATCAACTGGCACCTCGGTAGAAGTGACATCCCGCCTCGCCATCGGTTTGAGGGGGAAGGTGAGGGAATCGTCTCCAAAATCCGTTACGAAGATGGCAACATTTGGATTAATCAGACGCAGCATTTCACAGATGTCCCGATAGACGTGTGGGAGTTTGAGGTGGGCGCGTATCAGGTATGCGAGAAGTGGCTTAAGGATAGACGTGGTGAGACGTTGAGCCGCGCGGAGGTGCAACACTATCGGGGCATTTTAGTTGCAATCGCGGAGACGCTCGGTATTATGTCTGAATTAGATGCGGGTGTTTCCTAACTCAAGAAACCGTCCGGTTACCGTAGCGCGGGGGCCCTCGGATGCCACACGCGCATCCGAGCGGGTTTCCCCCGCGGTCGTCCCGTAGGCGAGACCTCCTGGTCTCGATGCAATCGGGCGGCGCGCCTCCCGGGGCCGCGGCGGCGGAAGGTCCCTTTCATCGTAGGGCGAGGGCCCTCGGATGCCACCCGCGCAGGCGAGCGGGTTTCCCTCGCCATGCCGTGATCGCGGGGGACAGGCCCCCGCGCTACGGTAAAAAAACGTCACTTCACCGTAGGGCGAGGGCCTGTCCCTCGCCATCGTTCCCGCTACGAAAAACCGGTTCTTAGGTCCGTAGGACCTTAATGTCTATAGCATGCACGCCTGCGAAGAATCTTAAGGTCCTTTAGGTCCTTAATAGTTTTTACCATGCGGCGCGCGTTTTTTATTAAGGACCTAAAGGACCTTGACTTGGGTCGACACGTTTTTCTATAGACATTAAGGACCTAAAGGACCTAAAACGCCACATCGTGACGATGACGCTCGCGGGGGAAACCCTCTCGGATGCGCGTATGGCATCCGAGGCCCCCGCGCTACGGGAAAAAACGGTACTTCACCGTAGGGCGAGGGCCTGTCCCTCGCCATCGTTCACGCTCCGGAAAAACCGTCTCTTGTTCTCTTAGGTCCGTAGGACCTTAATGTCTATAGCACGCTCGCCTGCGAAGAATCTTAAGGTCCTTTAGGTCCTTAATAGTTTTCGACATGCCGCGCGTTTTTTATTAAGGTCCTACAGACCTTGCCTTGGGCTGACACGTTTTTCTATAGACATTCAGATCCTACGGACCTAAGACGCTGCGTAGGAAAAAACGGCATCCGGCCCCGTAGGGCGAGGGCCTGTCCCTCGCCATCGTCCGCGGCCTCCAACGATCGCGGGGGACAGGCCCCCGCGCTACGAAAAAACCGGTTCTTAGGTCCGTAGGACCTTAATGTCTATAGCATGCTTGTCTGCGCAGAATCTTAAGGTCCTTTAGGTCCTTAATAGTTTTTACCATGCGGCGCGTTTTTTTTATTAAGGACCTAAAGGACCTTGATAGAGGCCGGCACGTATTTCTATAGACATTAAGGACCTAAAGGACCTAAAAACATAACTTGACGATAGGCAACGCGGGGGACAGGCCCCCGCGCTACGCTAAAAATAACGCCTTCCTTTCCTCGTAGGCCCCCGCGCTACGGGAAAATTGAGGCCCGAGGTTTCGCCTACCGATGTTCTTCGTCGTAAATGAGGAATTCGATGATGGGTTCCGCAGTTTTCGGGGTTAAGCCAGAGCCCGGTTTCCGCATCATTTTATAGACATAGGTCCGCCATTCCGCCGGCTCAAAGTCCGAGTTAATCGGGCGCGCCAGGGTATGACACCGGCTGCACTTACGTTCAAACCCCTTGTAGGCATCCTGCATTTGCTGCGGATAGGCGGAAACGTCAATGAAGTTGGTGCCTTTATCGGCGGGATAAGTTTTCTGCACGGCGCGCGGGGCACGCAGTGCGACAATCATGCCGATGCCTACCAGCACGATGACACCGAGGACGACTATCCAAACGATTGCGCGTTGCATCTGCATGGTGATTCTCGTTTGTCCGGGCGGCTGTCTCTCGCCACCCGGCGGGATGTCAGACAATTTCTTTCACCTTCTGCACAATTGCGTTGGCACTGATTCCATGCCGTTCGAGGAGCTCCTCTGGTTTACCGGAACGTGGCATCCCAGTGACTGCGAGTTTGTGGACGCGAATGCCTTCCGTTGCGACAGCATCTAGCACTGCATCACCGAGTCCGCCTTCTGGATAATGGTCTTCGGCAGTGATGAGGGTTCCGTTCGTCTCTGCTGCTGCCGTGCGGAGTGCGGCTGCGTCAATCGGCTTGAGAGAATAAACATCTATCACGCGGATGTGAATCCCTTCCTCGCGTAGCGCGTCATGCGCTTTCAAGGCTTCGTGCAATGTTACGCCTGCGGCGACGACGGTAACGCTGTCGTTCTCATTTTTGCGGACTACCTTGCTGCCGCCGATGGGGAACTGCTCCTCGTTTGCATAGACGATTGGCGTTTGCGGGCGCGAGGTGCGGATGTAAACGATGCCTTCGTATGCGGCAGCTTCGGCGACGAGGCGTTCGGCGGCTACAGCGTCGCTGGGATACAGCACCACAGCCCCCGGAATCGCGCGGAACATGGCGATGTCCTCTAACCCCATCTGCGAGGGGCCATCTTCGCCGATGGAGATGCCGCAGTGTGAACCGACGTATTTAATGTTCGCCTGCGAGATAGCGGACATCCGCACCTGGTCATAGGCTCGTGACAGGAATGCAGCGAACGTTGAGACAAACGGAATTTTCCCGCGCTTCGCCAATCCGATGCCCGCGCCGACGAGATTCTGCTCGGCGATGAACATCTCGAAATACCGATTTGGATAGCGTTCCATGAACTGTTCAGCGTAGGTGGAGTTTTTGGTATCGCCATCTAGTGCGACAACGTTAGGGTTCGCCGCGCCGAGTTTAGCGAGTCCGGTGCCGTAGCCGCCGCGCGTCGCGACTTCTTCGTCGGGTTGATAGGCGGGTGCCTCAGCAGGCTTGGCAAGCGCGCGGACCGGGGCATCAAAAGCGGTTGGCGATGCAATCTGGGGTGTGTCGTCTGTGAGCGGCCCGAGTTCCGCCAACGCTTTGTCCAATTCTTCGCCTTTGGGGACAGCCTTCCCGTGCCAGTTGTCAGCGTTTTCAAGGGCTGAAACGCCTTTGCCCTTGAACGTCTTGGCGACAATCATCGTCGGTTTATCGGTTGAAGCTTTTGCCTGGGCGAGCGCGGGCAAGATGTCGTCAAAATCGTGCCCATCGATGCCGATGGCGTTCCACCCGAACGCTTCAAACCGATGGCAGTAAGTCTCAATATCGAATCCGTACATCGTTCGCTGGCTTTGCCCGAGCGCGTTGACATCGACAATCCCGATGAGATTGTTGAGGCTGTAATGCGATGCCAGTGCCGCCGCTTCCCAGACGCTCCCCTCCGCAATCTCACCATCGCCGAGGAGGACATAGACGCGGTAGTCAGATTTGTCAAGGTATTTGCCATTGAGTGCCATGCCGAGCCCGAGGGACAATCCTTGTCCGAGTGAACCTGTTGCGACTTCCGTCCAGTCAAACCTCGGTGTTGGATGTCCTTCAAGGATGCTGTCAATTTGGCGCAGCGTGAGCAACGCTTCGGTTTCGATGATGCCTGCTTCGGCATAGGCGGCGTAAAGCAGCGGCGCGGCGTGCCCTTTGGATAAGATGAACCTATCGTTGTTCGGATGCTTTGCGTCGTTCGGTTCATAGCGCATTGCATGAAAAAAGAGCGCGGAGACGATGTCCGCCGCGGAGAGGCACGTCGTCGGGTGCCCAGAGCCTGCCTCCGATGTGGAGACGAGCGAGTGGATGCGTAGATTATTCGCTTTCTGTGTCAAAAAATGTTTCAGGTTTTCCACAAATGGTGTTCCTATGGCTGTGTCAGGCGGGCTGCGGCGCGGGCGCGTGTCACTGCGCCTGCGGTTCGCGCCGCGTCCCCCTAATCAAATCAGAAGTTTCTCGCGTGTGATGCGCCTCGTGCTTTCAACGTTTCAAGTCGGCGTTGCGCGGCTACCACGAGGTAATGCCCGCGCCCGGCTTGTGCGAAGAGTTCGATGAGCGATTCAAGAACCGCTGAGGCATCCTCAAACGCCTCGGTCTTGACGTAGGATTCCGCCTGCCAATACATCGATTTTGCGATAGTTTCGTTCGGCCCATGTACCCCGCGTTCCCGTTCATTGACGATGGCATCTTGGAATTTCCCGATAGCCGATTCGTAATTTTTCTCATCGAAGTAAGCATCAACCGCCGCGGTGTAGGCGAGGTTCTTTTCTTCATACGGACGGAACTGCTCGATAACGGGGAGAGGTGGCTCGTCCTCTATGTCCTCAAAGTAGTCTTCGTCCTCGAATTCGTCCACGATTTCGTCGTCTTCGTATTCGTCGTCATCGTAGGGGTACTCGATTTCGTCCTCGTCCTCGTCCTCTTCGTCCTCGACATCCTCATCCAAGTCAATGGAAGGGTCAAAGATTAGTTCAAGAGGCACCGGTTTTTCCTCGTCGTCGGATTTGCGTGGTGCTTTGGCGTTCTTGGCGGATTTGATGAGTTCATCAAGGTTGAGTGCCATGTGAGTTCTTTCTCCTTGGCGCGTTCTATCGCGCTCAGTTTGCGGGCGAGGGCCCTCGGATGCCATCCGCGCATGCGAGCGGGTTTCCCTCGCCGTGTGTTTTGCTGTCAGACTGCGTTACCTCTGTAGTTCAGGAGCGCCTGCTCCTGACCCGTTTGTGATCAGGCGATCACAAACTACAGCGGTGGGCTCGATGCGCCGTCCCCTCACCGTAGGGCGAGGGCCTGTCCCTCGCCATGTGTTTTGCTGTCAGACTGCGTTACCTCTGTAGGTCAGGAGCACCTGCTCCTGACCTGTTTGTGATCAGGCGATCACAAACTACAGAGGTGGGTCCGATGCGCCGTTCCCTCACCGTAGGGCGAGGGCCTGTCCCTCGCCATGCGTTTTGCTGTCAGACTGCGTCACCTCTGTAGTTCAGGAGCGCCTGCTCCTGACCTGTTTGTGATCAGGCGATCACAAACTACAGAGGGGGCCGATGCGCCGTTCCCTCACCGTAGGGCGAGGGCCTGTCCCTCGCCATGCCTCGCTCGAGCGGGAAACGGCTTTGGCTGGCGTGCGTTTTTCGCGCAGATCGTGCGCTCGCGGGGGACAGGCCCCCGCGCTACGATAAAAAAACGTCTCTTAGGTCCGTAGGACTTAAAACGCTATCTCTTGCCGCTGGCGATCGCGGGGGACAGGCCCCCGCGCTACGGTAAACGAGGGCCTGTCCCTCGCCAAGCCGGGAGCAATGACATCGAGCCCCGAGGTCTCTCCTACCGGAACATTGAGCCCCGAGGTCTCGCCTACGGGGGTGCATCGCGATATGAAACACCCTCAAATTAATACTTGACTTTCACGTCGGCCCAGGTGGTAGTCGTTTTGTCGGCAGGATCGACTGCCAACACGGCGAAGTAGAGTCCATCATTCATGAGTTTCTGGATATCCTCTTCCGCCAAGGCGACATCGAAGATGGCGACTTCGTCGATAATCACTTCGCCAAATCGTCCATCGCAGCAGGTATCTCTACCGATGAAAACGGGGCCATCATCCGCATCAATGGGATTCTTGGTGAGATCCATCGCGCTCTCCTCTTTCCCATCAATATAGATAAACCACTCCCCAGTTTTGCTATCGTAGGTTGTGGTATACATGTGCCACTCGGTAATATCATCGGGGCCGACTTCGCCATCGCGCCAGCCGCCCGGTTTATTCCAGCACCCGCCGTTGCAAATCGGCCAGGAGACGTTTTTGGTGCCCTGGTTCGGATGGATAATATAGGCATCCCGTTTCTCCACGAGAAAGCCGTGCTGAGTCCAAGTGTCGGTGAGGCTCTTTGCCCAGATAGTGACGGTTATCGCATCCGTTGGGCTATCATGTTCTGGGATTTGAACGTAGGCACCTGAGCCATCGAGTTCAAGGCCTTCGCCGAATTTGCCTTGCACCCATTTCGGCTTGCCTTCAAACTCGCCATCGAGTCCGTTCCCGGACGCATCGCTCGCGACTTTGCCGTTGCCTTCATCAAACAGCCAGAGGCCGACGACGGTATCCGGATCGATCGCGGCGGATACGTCAAAGCCTGCGCCTACAAAAAGGATACCGATGCAGACGAGGACTACGCTTTTAACGCTGAAGTTCATATTGATTTACCTCCTGTTTGCACTTACAAATAGAAACATGCCATGAAATATTCAATAACATTATGATAACAAATTTATGAAAATATGTCAAGAAAAAAAGTTGACTGCAAATCGAATTTTGTCTATAATGAATGAGGGTGTTTCATAAATCGCCCAACGTCGCGGTGAAACCCGCTCGGATGCGCGTGTGGCATCCGAGGGCCCCGCGCTACGGTGAAAAAAACGCCGCCCCTTCACCGTAGGGCGAGGGCCTGTCCCTCGCCAGCGTTCACGCGCCAGGCCTGTAGGTCAAGATCGCCTGATCTTGACCCGTTCGGGATCGGGCGATCCCGAACTACAGAGGTGGGCCCGATGCGCCCTCCCCTCAAGGGTGGATAAATTTATGAAACACCCTGATAATAAATAGGAAAGACATGAAACGTTTGGAAAGGAGCAGATTTGCCCTACTTTTCAGGAAAGGCTATGAAGCGAATAGGACTTATTTTTTTATTTTTGATGCTCTGGGGTAACACCGCAAGCGCGATGCTCATTGCGCAAGCCGTAACCGAACCAGCAGTGCAAACGCCGCCGACAGGGACAGAAGTCAGCCCGGCAACAGAGACAGAAAAACCGGAAGAACCGGAAGAACCCGCGATGGAGATGGCAGCACCAGATGAACCTGCCGCCATGCCGCTGGAGGTTGAAGAACCGTCGGCTGCAACAGCGTCACCCGCGACACCGCCGCCGTGGCAGGGAAAACGGCGGGTGCTAAAAATCGTTAACGATTATCAGTTGACAGCGGACGAAGTGGTGACGACGCTTGTCATCATCGCAGGAGACGCGACGCTACACGGGACAGTCACCGGGAATGTCCTGGTGCTTGGCGGCGATGTGGCACTCACGCCGACAGCACAGATAGACGGGACGCTGCGCGTTATCGGCGGACAGGTGAGCGGCGGCACGGGAATGGAGCGGCATATCTACGTCCACAACGGCTGGCGCATGGTGCCGGCTGGCACGCGTATCCTGATGCAACCGCAAACTGTCTGGGGGATTAGCAAACGCGGGAACTTATGGTTAACCGGCACCAAGTTTGGGATTTCCTGCCTTACCTATCTGTTACTGGCACTCATTTTCTCCCGGCAGTTGCAACGGATGGTGACGCGGATGAGCGAACATCCTGTCGGAACAGTGCTGTGCGGCATCCTGATGCTGGTATTTATTCCGGTGCTGCTCGGCCTGTTAACGCTCTCCATTGTCGGCATCCCCTGCATGTTTCTGGTTTTAGGGGTGTTGTTCGGCATGGCGATTTACGGCAAGACAGCCTTTTTTCTGTTGATTGGCGGCACCCTGCTGTCTGGCCGTCTAAAACCGCTCGCCGTGATTTTCGGATACATCCTCTATTTCATGGCGACCTCGGTGCCTTATATTGACTGGGTGACGTTTCTCGTTGTCAATTCCATTGCGGTGGGCATCTGCTTGCTGAGCGGTGCAGGGCAGCAATCAGCGCGGCTCGTCCGAAACGCTTACACACCGCGACCGGCGGTGCATTATTAGATGCATTTCAAAACGCCTCTTTTTTTCATTTTGCTCATCGTGTTGCCGTTATTAGGCGGCTATTGGTGGTGGATTCGCCGCGGGACGCGTGCCATCGTGCCGGTTCGCATGAACTTTTCGGACATCGGCGCGATGCAGCAACTGCCGAAAACGGCGGCGGTGAAAGCACTCCCGCTACTGAAGGTTCTCCGATTGTGCGTCATCGCACTCCTGATATGCGCGCTCGCGCAGCCGCAACTCTCGCAAAGCCGCGAGCAGAAGTTTTATGAGGGGATTGATATTTTGCTCGTGCTTGATATCTCGGAGAGTATGCGCGCCGAGGACTTTCAAGGCGCGAACAGAATCCAAGCAGCGAAAACCGTCATCACCGATTTCCTTGAAAACCGCAAAAATGACCGGATTGGACTGGTGGTTTTCTCCGGCGAGAGTTTCACGCTGTGTCCCCTCACGCTGGATTATCCGGTGTTAACGGAGCTCCTCCGCGAGGTGAAAATCGGGCAGTTAACGGACGGCACTGCCATCGGCGATGCGATTCTGACTGCCACGCAGCGGCTGCGCGCCTCCGAAGCGAAGAGCAAGATTGTCATTTTGTTAACCGATGGCGAAAATAACGCCGGCACAATTCAGCCGAACGCCGCCGCGGAAATGGCGGCAGCTTTCGGCATCAAAGTTTACACCATCGGCATGGGCAAGGCGGGCGGCGCGTTGATTCCTTATGAAGATACCACCTTCGGCAAACGCTACCGCGAAGTGTTGACGTATCTGGACGAGGACACCCTCAAACACATTGCGGACATGACACGCGGCCGCTATTTTCGGGCTACCGATATGCAGTCGTTGACGAATGTCTACGCGGAAATTGACAGGTTTGAAAAGACGAAGTTTGAAGTTGTTACATCGATTGACTACAAGGAGCTCGCGCCCTATTTCTTGATTCCGGCGGTGCTGCTGTTGGGACTGGAGATTTTGCTGAGCAACACCGTGCTGCGGAAAATTCCATAGGAGAAAAAATATGAAAAACATCATTGCGTGCAATTTAGGAAGTTATAGACAGTTTCGCGAGGCGGCTTATCCGCACTTGGCGGCAATCGGGCTCACCAATGTCGAAATCGGCGTGCCTTCCGAGGATTCGGTAGTTGCCGTCCAATCTGCCTTAGACGCGCATGGGCTGACTGCCACGAGTCTTCTCGGCCGCTGCGATGTCCAATCCGAAACGGTTGTCTCGGATTTTCAGGCGACGCTAGAAACCGCCGATAAGATGGACGTGAAGATTATCTTCGTGAGCGTCCATGCCGGTGATACCGAACGGGGTGTTGTCTATGAACGCCTCCGCGCCATCGGTGAGAACGCCGCGCCATCGGGTATTAAGGTGTGTTTGGAAACGCATCCAGATCTGGCGCACAACGGTGACATCGCGCTGGAGACGATAACGGCTGTCAATCACCCGAACATCTGCGTCAATTTTGATACCGGGAACGTCTATTATTACAACCACAACGTGACAGCGACAGCGGAGGTTCAGAAGGTGCTGCCGCATGTCGGCGCGGTGCATCTGAAGGATACGAACGGCGGCTATCGGACGTGGCATTTCCCAACGCTCGGCGAAGGCGTTGTCGATTTCAAAGCGGTGTTCCAAACGCTAAACGATGCCGATTTCTACGGGCCCTTCACCATGGAATTGGAAGGCATTGAGGGTGAGACTCTTGACGAAGCGGGTGTGAAGGCGCGCGTCGCAGATTCGTTGCAACATCTGAAAGATATTGGAGTTATCTAATGGACATCAACGCTTGTGTCATCAACATCGCGCAGGGGGAACGCGTCGGCGAGGCACTCGGCGAGTGCTTGGATACACCCGATATGACGACGATGGGGGCTTTCAGCGTTTCCAAGGAAAACCCCACTGAACTCCACTATCACGACTACGATGAGTATTGGTATTTTACCGAGGGGACGACAACGGTGACGCTCCGCGCAGCAGATGGACAGCGCGCGTCTTACCGCGTGGGTGCGGGAGAGTTGGTTGTCACACCTAAGGGGATTGAGCATGCGCATGTTCCCGATGATGTCGTGAAAGGCGTGCAGTGGGTGAGCATAATTCATCCTGAGGCGCGTCGCGGGCATTTATACCGATAGGCGTGAGGAGATAAAAATGTCAACACAGACAACTGACATGCCGATGCGGCGGTTAGGACGGACAGACTTGAAGGTAACGTGTCTCGGCATGGGCGGTGCCGGCATCGGCAGAGGCGGTGTCACCGATGACGAAGCGGTTGCTGCCGTGCGCCGCGCGATAGAGCTCGGCATCAACTACCTTGACACTGCCCCGCTCTACGGTGAAAGTGAACGGCGCGTCGGGCTCGCACTGGCAGATGGATGGCGCGAGAAGATTTTTCTCGCCACTAAAACAGGGACGCACCCCGAATGGCGAGGCGACTACAGCGGCTCCGGCACCCGCCGAAGTGTCGAAAATAGCCTGCGACTCTTAGGCACCGATTATCTTGATGTCTGCCTCGTGCATGATCCTGAGGATATGGAGCCTGTCGTGGCGAAAGGCGGCGCGTTTGATGAACTGCAACGGATGCGCGAGGAAGGCATCGTCAAGTTCATCGGGCTCGGCGTGCGGGAACACGAATTCCATCAAATCGCCATCGAGACAGGAGTAGTCGACGTGATTTTGACGTATCTCGATTACACGCTGCTCAGCCAGACTGCCGATGAGTGGCTGCTGCCACTTGCCGTGGAAAACGACATCGGCGTTATCAACGGCAGTCCCATCGCGATGGGACTGCTTTCCGGCGAGGAGCCCGATATCTCAGTCAGGCCGCCGGAGGGGAGAAAGGCGCATCGGCTGTGGCGTTGGACGATTGAAAATGAGGTGAATCTGCTGAACCTCGCCATCCAATTCTGTTTTCGGCAACCGCGCATCGCTATGAATCTGACGGGTGCCAAGAATGTGACAGAGGTGGAGCAGTGTGTCGCCGCGGCGACAACACCGGTGCCTTCGGAAGTATGGGAGCAGTTCCCGCTCCCGTAGGGCGAGGGCCTGTCCCTCGCCATGCCACGATCGCGGGGGACAGGCCCCCGCGCTACGTTTTGGGTGGCGTTTCCCGTTACCGTAGGGCGAGGGCCTGTCCCTCGCCACGCGACGATCGCGGGGGCCTGTCCCCCGCGCTACGGTGAAAAAACGTGCCGCATACCGTAGGGCGAGGGCCTGTCCCTCGCCATGCCACGATCGCGGGGGACAGGCCCCCGCGCTACGTTTTGGGTGGCGTTTTGAAGTTTGCGGGGGACAGGCCCCCACACTACGTTTCAATGGACGTGCTATAGAGGACGGGCTTTCCAGCCCGTGAAATCTGATGAAATTTGAAGGAAGAATTGCATTGATAACCGGCGCGAGCCGCGGCATTGGAGAAGCAACCGCGCTGAAACTCGCCAGCGAAGGCGCGAATGTCGCCGTGCATTACGCGAAATCAGCCGACAAGGCAGAAACGGTGTGCGAACAAATCCGAGCCCTCGGCAGAAACACTATATCAGTGCAGGCAGATGTCGCCGACAGAGACGCTGTCAACCGCATGGTTACGCAGGTTACGGAAAAACTTGGCCCAATTGAGTTGCTCGTCAATAACGCTGGCGATGTCGGCTCCGTAGCGTTTTCGGAGCTCACCCCCGAACACTGGGATAGAATTATCGCCGTGAACCTGACGGGGCCTTTCAACGTGCTATGGGCAGTGAAGCCGGGGATGATTGCGCGGCGGTTTGGGCGCGTCGTCAATGTCTCGTCTATCGCCGCGTTGGCAGTACGCCCAGATCAGCTGCCGTATGCGGCGGCGAAAGCCGGGGTAATCTCACTGACGAAGTCGTGTTGCGGTCCGCTCGCGCAGCACAATATCCGCGTCAATTCGGTTGCACCCGGTGCCATCGCGACGGATATGCTAGGTGAAATTACACCGGCATTCGCCGAGCACCTCCGTGAAACGACACCCCTTGGCAGGCTGGGTGAGCCGGCAGAGATGGCGAATGTCATCGCATTCTTGCTGAGCGAGGAATCGAGTTATATGACGGGCGCGACGGTGATTGCTAGTGGGGGCCGGATTCTGATTCCGTAGATGGGGGCTATAGAAATCCTTCCTTGCAGGGTTGATCGGGATGTTAGACCTCCTCACCCCTGTAGGTCAGGATCGCCAGATCCTGACCCGTTCGGGAGCGGGCGCTCCCGAACTACAGATGTGGGCACAATCTCTTCCGGTAGGAGAGACCTCCTGGTCTCGATGCAATAGGGCGGCAGAAAACCTCCTTTCATCGTAGGGCTTGGGCCCTCGGATGCCAGACGCGCATGCGAGCGGGTTTCCCTCGCCATCGTTCGTGCACGTGCACTCCAACGCTCGCGGGGGACAGGCCCCCGCGCTACGGTCGGAGAAAGCCGCCCCTTCACCGTAGGGCGAGGGCCTGTCCCTCGCCATCGTTCGGGCTAGGGAAAACCGTCTCTTGTTCTCTTCAGGGCCGTAGGACCTAAAACGCCACCTCTTGACGATGGAGATCGCGGGGGACAGCCCCCCGCGCTACGTGCGGAGAAAAGTCCCCTTTCATCGTAGGGCGAGGGGCCTGTCCCTCGCCATCGTTCGGGCTAGGGAAAACCGTCTCTTGTTCTCTTCAGGGCCGTAGGATCTAAAACGCCACCTCTTGACGATGGAGATCGCGGGGGACAGGCCCCCGCGCTACGGGCGGCGAAAATCCCTCTTTTACCGTAGGGCGGGGGCCTGTCCCTCGCCATCGTTCGCGCTACGGGAAAATTGAAACCCGAGGTCTCTCCTACGGCAGCGAGATATTACACTTCATAAACTTTCAGCACCTCATCACCGTAATGGTTAATAACCTTCACGGCGATTTTGCCGGCCGCGGGACACGCAAACGGCAGACTTTCTGTGCGATAGAGACTCTCCCACGCAGACTCGTCTATCTCTGCCTGCAACGCTTGTTTGAGTTTCTTGTAGGGCTCGTCTGCGCCGGTGAAATAGGCGTGCCGCACGAAGAATGCCTCTTCATCGTAGTCGGTATCAATGAACCAACAGGCGATTTCGCCCGGGTCATTTGAACGGACTAACCCTTGCCGCGCATCGAACACATCTACGCCGAGCAGCCTCACAACCAGCGTGTCGTCAGGTTGACGATGGATTTCAACGTCGGGTTCACCGAAGTTCATGAAAAGATTGCCCGCGCCGGTGTTCTTGAGTTCGTCTATCATCAACTCCGGGCTCATCTTCACCGGGAGAATCGGGAGGCTCCCGATGCGGGTGCGTTCATCCGCCGTGTATCCCTCAAAGGTGAAACCGAGGACGATGAGGAGATCGAACTTCGGAATGCGACGCACTGCCTCTTTGATAGCACCACCCATCCACTGCCTCCCCACTGTCTCATACCGCGGCCCGATGCTAATCGCCACGCTCTGCGACACGCCGTTCTCGTCGGTGTAGGCACCCTCCGCGTGGAGATACTCGCCGGGGAATGGCGCAAGCCAGTCAAACGTCAGGCGTTGTGATTTGACGCGGTTCTGAACACCGGCGGTTTTTAGATGCTCTACGATGTGCGTGTGGAAGTTTTGGGAAGAGTCAAGAACGGAGGAGTCGAGCCCCGAGGTCTCTTCTACGGGACCATCGCCTGCATCGAGCCCGGAGGTCTCTCCTACTGGGGATTCGTGGCCCGAGGTCTCTCCTACGGATTTTTGCACGCGGTGCGGCGATAAACTCTCCACCGTAAAAGGACCGGCTACGCGCGTCCGACTTCTGTCAATATGCGGTCCGTCATAAAGCACCTCGCTGGTGGCACGACGCGCCGTGGAGGCATCCATCTCCGCTTGCCGCTCGCGCTTGAGAGAAAGCCACCGTTCGTGCAGCCGCCGCGTTTCCGCACCCCACGAAGGATCGGGTTCTTGAGGAACTTCCCATTCTTCCCAAGTCGACCCCCCCCCCCTTCTCTAAACGCGAGTTTAGTAATTTACGAATCTCGTCCAATTTCGGTGCATACTCGGCATGGATGTCGTCAATCTCAAGATTGTTCGCCATATCCGAGAGACTGATATAGGGCGCGGTTTTGTAAGCAAACCCCTGCTTGATGTCCGCGGCATCTTCCAACTGATAGTAGGGATAGACAGCGGACATGAGCCGCGTGCGCGCCAAAGCGAGGGCAACGCGGGAGGTGTCGATCGTAATCCACCGTCTGCCCCACTGTTCTGCAACGTAAGCGGTGGTGCCGCTGCCGCAAGTGGGATCGAGAACGAGATCGCCCGGGTCGCTTGTCATCAGGATGCACCGTTGGATGACTTTAGGGTTCGTTTCCACGACGTAGGTTTTTCCAGCCCCGCCACGTCCGGTATCTGTCCAGAGGTTTGTAATCTCTCTCCCTGGAAAATCGCCCGCGTAACGGATATAGTTCAGCGTAATTTCTCTCGCAACAAGCCGACTCTGTTTCGCCAGTCGATCAAATCCTTCATGACTTGTTGCCCAACCTCTACCTCGTGAAGGAGTAAAAGTCCTTCCCTCAAAATCGTATTTATCAGTAGCACCGCCGGGACTCTGCGATGATGCCAAGATAATCTGAAACCTCCGGCTGTTTTCAGGTAAGAGCGCGGGGTTTTTCTTCTCGGCACTTGTCATTCCGCGGCGTGTTCCATCCGGCAATTCGACTTGGGTGTAGGAATTCAGGAGCGGATCTGGCGCGCGCTCATCCCATTGCATATAGAGTTGCCGATATTTCATCTGCTCCTTATCCTTTGCGTACCACAATAGATAATCGGAGATTGTGGCGAGCCCAGATGAGGAAGTCATTCCGCCACGTGTCCATGTAATGGTGGAGACAAAATTCTCATCACCGAACACTTCATCCAACACGCATCGGACGCGGTGGACATTTTCGTCGCTGATTTGGACGAAGATGCTTCCGCTATCGGTGAGGAGTTCGCGCGCAACGGTGAGCCGGTCGCGCAGATACGCCAAATAGGAATGGATGCCGAGTTCCCACGTATCTCGGAACGCGCGAATCTGTTCGGGTTGGAGCGTCACGTCTTTCGTTTTCGTATCGCCGACGGTGCGCTTTCGGGTGCTGACTTGCCAGTTACTCCCGAATTTGATGCCGTAAGGCGGATCGAAGTATATCGTTTGCACTCGGCTTTTGAGTCCCTCTTTCTCGGCGAGGGAGTTCATGACGAGGAGTGAATCGCCTAAAATGAAGCGATTATTCCAGTTCTGTTCGTGCTGATAGAACTCGACGCGTTCCTCAAGTTCAAGGGCACTGAATCCCTCAAAGAGCAACTCGGTCTGGCCGTTTTCCTCTTTCGCCCTTTTTCGGAGCATCTGAATTATGGCTTCGGGTTGGATGTGTTCTTGCGCGTAAATCGGCACGGCGTGAACGCCGAGAGCGTTGGCATCCTGTTCCTCTTTGCCTTTCCAGACAAGCTGCGGATCCAACGAGGTATCGCGCGGGTAGAGGGTAGTTTCGGGGTGCGTCTCTGCCTCTTCCGCTAACCCGCTGAGTTCCTGCGTTGGGATGTTGGCGCGTTTATCGGGGTATTGATAATGATCGATTGGTTTTTTTGGCATAGTGTGTTTCCTTATTGTAGGTTAAGATCGCTGAGTCTTGACCCGATGGAGATCTGGCGATCTCCATCTACAGAAATTACAAATTTTCTTTAATGTCCGTTTTCACCGTAGCGCGGGGGCCTGTCCCCCGCGATCGTTCGGTAATCCGCGGCATGGCGAGGGACAGGCCCTCGCCCTACGGTAAAGGGGACGTTTTTTTTCGTAGCGCGGGGGCCTGTCCCCCGCGATCGTTGCCTGGCGAGGGACAGGCCCTCGCCCTACGGTAAGGGGGACGTTTTTTTCATCGTAGCGCGTGGGCCTGTCCCCCGCGATCGTTCCTGTGCGCGATAGCATGGCGAGGGACAGGCCCTCGCCCTACGGTAAGGGGGACGTTTTTTTCATCGTAGCGCGTGGGCCTGTCCCCCGCGATCGTTCGGTAGACCGCGGCATGGCGAGGGACAGGCCCTCGCCCTACGGTTACGCGGGCGATGTTTGTTCCGCGATGCAGCGTCTCATCGCAGGCACATCGTCCACCCACAAACCCTCAATGTGTGCGGAAAGGGCCCAATTCACATCCTCCGGTGTCAAGATGAACCCTGCTTCAACGGTGATGCCGTTGGCTTTGAGTTGCGCCACCTTTCGCCGAACGGCACCCGTGAAAGGTTTAAAGTGATTAACCCCCATCCATCCCAAGACGGCGTTATCTACGTCAATCGCCGTTGCTGCCTTGACGAAGTCTGCCATTGGATTAATAAAAATCGCGCTCGTCTGCAGTTTCGGTTCTAGCCTTTTGGCGTTGATAAGCAGTTGCTTCCGAAAGTAGAAGGTGAGGATGCCGACCAGGTCGACCACTTCAAACCGTCGGATACGTTCGACGACGATAGTGAGCAGCTCTTCCGAATCGGATTTCGGTTCAATGAAGCACGGGAATTGATGTTCGCGTGTGATTCGGAGTGCGTCGTCGAGGTGTGCAACAGGTTCGTCCGAGTTCTCCGCTGTCAGCTGTTGCACCTCTTTCCAGTTCAGCGCGCTGAGCGGTGTTGTGCATCCGGTGGCTTTCTGGATGTTATCTCGGTTGAAATCGACGTGAATGAGGACGGGTTGCTTATCTTTCGTGAGGCAGACATCGCATTCGTATGCATCCGCGCCATCAGCGAGTGCTTGTTTAAAGGCGGCGCGGGTATTTTCGGGTGCGCGTCCCATGCCGCCGCGATGAGCTAAGAGTTGAATCTTCATGGGTTCATGTTTGCTTCTGCCACATCCGCTCAAAATTGTCCTGAGGGGTGAACCCTAGGACGCGCTTCGTTTTGAGATTGGAGAACTGCTGATGCGGTAAGTCGGCGAAGATATTGAAGATTTCGCAGCGTGAGGGTAACTCCGCCAAATCAATCTCCAACCCTAACCGAAACGCTTCCCCGGCATCGCGCCAGCTGACAGAGAACGGGTTGAGATCGGTGCCTTCCGCCGCGTCGTCATGTTCACGGAAGCTGAGGAAGAGGTAGCAAAGCACATAAATATCGTAATGTTCGGTGAAGACTTTGCAGATTTCCTGTCCGAGCCCCTTCGTCAACGGGTAGAGCCCGGTGCTGGTGTGCGGCGGGACATCCGGGTTGATTTCGTAATCGTAGGTGGTATAGTCATCCCCCTGAATCGTGAAGTGGGGGCCGGTGTTAATAACGCGGCGGATACCGTGCGCGACGGCGGCGCGCATCGTGTTATAGCAACCGCGCGTGCTGACATCAAACGCCAACTGCCTGTCTTGCCGGAGAACGGAGCAGTTTAGGATTGCGTCCATTCCCTCCGCGGCGCGCATCACATCGTCTAATGAACCGACATCAATGTGCATCGATTCGTGCGGGGTGTCGATTTCGTTGATGTCCGTGACGCGTAAAGTGTAATAAGGCTCTAACGCCTTGACAACATGCGGTCCGAGGTAGCCGTTGCCGCCTAAAATAAGAACTTTCATCGTTTTCTCCTCCTATGAGATTGGCCTCCTATGAGAAAGGGCGCGTCTGTTATGACGGCACGAATTGCGTGGCAAGAAATCGAGACCGGGAGGTCTCGCCTACCGCCGTGCGTTTATGATGCCGGCACGAATTGCGGATTGAACTTGAGATGCCCCTTCGCCTTGGCAATTGAGAACCGGGCACCGGGGAACTCCGACTGGATGTGGAAGATGCCCCATCGCGAAGGCGATGCCAGCGCGCCTTGAAAAGCGGCGACAGCGTCGTTCATCTCCAGCCACATGGCATCAAAACCGTTGGACGCTTCCGCTGCGGTGACGAGATTGCCGAGGCGGAGGCAAGTGACATTGAGTTTCCGTTCCCGCGCGAATTCTCTGCAGGTGAATTCACCGAGGTGTTTGGAAAGCACAAAACTATTGACAGATGGCCGCGGTCTCCAGCTTTCCGTGACGGTCCAGTCCTCTCCATGTTGTTCAAAAAGGCGGAGGGTGCTGGCGTAAATGACATGCTTCACGCCTTCTTCTGCCGCCGCCATGAGGAGGTTATAGGTTCGGCGCGTCTGATAGTCGATGGCGTAGTTCTCCGGCTGTTCAGCTTTCGCCAAGAGTTGCGCGGGGGTTTCGGCGATGTGGACGATGGCATCCATGCCGTGCACTAATGCGTTCGTGGATTCATCGTGTCCGAGTTCGCTTTCCACAAACTCACAACCCGGTGGAAAGGCTGTCTCAACCGGGTGCAATTCGGTTAACCGGAGCGTGTTTGATTCGGCAAGGGATGCTGCCAAGCGGCGCGCGAGTTCAGTCCCTGCCGAGGTAATCAATATGTTCATTGTTTCACAGTGCCTCCTGTGCCTCTTGAATTTTCGCCGCGATGTTCCCGATTGCTTCCAAATCGCCTTCACTGGGCTGCCATGGGAGCCGCAGCGGGTCTGCCGTCCAGCGCGGGATGAGGTGGAGATGGAAATGGAAAACAGTCTGAAACGCGGCGGGTTCGTTTGACTGAAAGAGGTTCAGCCCGTCCGGGTTCAGTGCCTTCCGAATTGCTGCGGCGAGTTGAACCGCGACCTCCATGATTTTTCCGCCGACTTCGGGCGGCATATCAAAGATGTTTCGGTAATGTTGTTTCGGGATGACGAGGGTATGTCCTGGGTTTGCTGGCGCGATGTCCATAAACGCCAGAACGTGTTCGTCTTCATAGACTTTCGCCGCGGGAATCTTCCCCGCGACAATTGCACAAAAGATACAATCCATCGGTTGATTTCCTGCTGTAAACGTTCTTAACGATGCATTTTAGCAAATTTAGGAGAGAAAATCAATAGTTAAAAAGATTTGTTTTTTCATAGGTTTTATGATAGACTGTATTTCGCGCTTAAGTAGGAGAGCCCTCTGGTCTCGATGCAATACCGTAGGAGAGCCCTCTGGTCTCGATTTTCGCGTAGCGCGGTTGCCTGTCCCCCGCGATGGTTTGAGAACCGTTTTTTCAGCGTAGCGCGGGGGCCTGTCCCCCGCGATGTTTCAAGAACCGTTTTTTTTTTCGTAGCGCGGGGGCCTGTCCCCCGCGAGCGTTGGATTGCGCGGACGCTGGCGAGGGAAACCCTCTCGCATGCGCGTGTGGCATGCGAGGGCCCAAGCCCTACGGTACCGCACGTCGTTTTTATTGCATCGAGACTGGGAGGTCTCTCCTACCGGCAGAAATCGTGACAGGTAGGAGGGACATCCTTGTCCCGATACGCACAGCAACAAAACGCATTGAGACCAGGAGGTCTCTCCTACACAGATTTATGAAGCACCCTGATATTAACGATGGAGGGACTAACAATGGACGATGTGAGACAGGAACTCTTGGAACGGATAGAAACGCTGACACCCGGTCAGCAGAAACAGGTTCTGAATTATACGCGGCAACTTTTGGGCGAACGCCCCAAGGGGACTCCTGGCCGGGAAATGCTGAAGTTCGTCGGGCTGTTTCCGCCGGAAGACCTCGAGGACATGAAGCGGGCGATCGAAGAAGAGTGGGGGCCGGTCCGTGCTGCAAAAGATTAATTACCTGTTGGACACCAACATCATTATTGCGATGTTTTCCGATGAAGGGATGATTCAAGCGAAAATATTGAATGATGACGTGTTCATAGCTGCAACTGTGATTGGTGAGCTCCGCTTCGGCGCACAGAATTCTGCCAAAGTTGCGGAAAATCACAGGAGAATAGATTGGCTCGTGCAACAAACTACCATTTTACCGTGCGACTTGGAAACCGCATGGTGGTACGGAATTATCCGAGACCAGATGCAGCGGAAGGGCCGCCCGATTCCCAACAACGATATTTGGATCGCGGCGATTGCCATCCAACATGACTTGGTGCTTGTGACGCGGGACTCGCATTTTGATGAAGTTGACACGCTTCAGGTGCAGCGTTGGTAGGTTCATGACACAAAACCCCTACACCCTCATTCATGAAGACGACAAGACAGCCGCCCGCGTTGGAACGCTTCACACTGCGCACGGCGTTGTGAATACGCCGATTTTCATGCCTGTCGGCACGCGCGGCACCGTGAAGGCATGCACGCCGAAAGTGCTATCCGAGCAAATTCACGCCGAGATACTGCTGGCGAATACTTACCACCTCTATCTCCGTCCCGGGCACGAGATTGTCCGAGATGCCGGCGGTTTGCACGGATTTATGGGGTGGCAAAACCCGATTTTGACGGATAGCGGCGGGTTTCAGGTGTTTAGCCTCGGTCCGCTCCGCACGATTACAGAGGAAGGCGTTGCGTTTCGTTCACCTATTGATGGCACGGAACATTTTATTAGCCCGGAACGTTCCATTGAAATCCAAAGCGCGCTCGGTGCGGATATTATCATGGCGTTTGACGAATGCCCCGCGCTGCCGAACGACTACGCGTATCTCAAGAATTCCATGGAGATGACGCTACGGTGGGCAGAACGGAGTCAAAAGGCGCATCGAAACGCCGGTGGCAATCTCGGCATGGCGACAGACAAGCCCTCGCCCGACGCTAATCAGCAGCAACTGCTATTCGGGATTGTGCAGGGAGGAATGGAGCGGGAGCTGCGGCGTGCCAGCGTAGAAGGCACCGTCGCGCTCAATTTTCCGGGGTATGCCATCGGCGGCTTGAGCGTCGGTGAAGAAAAGGCGTTGATGTATGAGACGCTCGCCTATACCGCGCCCCTCTTACCGAGAGAGAAACCGCGTTATTTAATGGGAGTCGGCACCCCGGAAGACCTGGTTTACGGCGTGAAGTGTGGCATTGACATGTTTGATTGCGTTATGCCGACGCGCAACGCGCGCAACGGGTCCCTCTTTACGACAGCGGGCATCGTCCGCATCCGCAATGCGAAATACCGGCGCGATTTCTGTCCGTTGGATGCCGAGTGTGCTTGTTATACCTGTCAACATTTCACGCGTGCGTATCTCCGGCACTTGCACGTTGAAAACGAGATCCTCGCTTCACAACTGAGCACCTTACACAATCTGCACTTTTATCTCTGCTTGGTGCGCGGCATGCGGCGCGCTATCCTTGAGGGAAGTTTTGCTGCATTGACGCAGGATGAACCGAACGTTGGCGCGTTGGTGAAATTGGGAAGACTTTAGTTATTCGAGGGTGTTTCATAACTCCGTTTCGGTATTTATTCCCCCTTGGGGAGCGGGCGACTCCCGCGTCCTCTTGGTAGGAGAGACCTCCTGGTCTCGATGCAATAGGCGGCAGAAAGCCCCCTTTCATCGTAGGGCGAGGGCCTGTCCCTCGCCAGCGTCCGCGCGCTCCAACGTTCGCGGGGGACAGGCCCCCGCGCTACGATAAAAAAACGTCTCTTAGGTCCGTAGGACCTTAATGTCTATAGCACGCGCAGACGCGAAGAATCCTAAGGTCTTTTAGGTCCTTAATAGATTTTGCCAGGGGCGCGTGTTTTCTATTAAGGACCTAAAGGCCCTTGAAAACGGAATGACATGTGGTGCTATAGACATGTAAGTCCTAACGGACAAACACCCTTCTTGACGCTGGCGCTCGCGGGGGACAGGCCCCCGCGCTACGGGCACATCGAGACCAGAGGTCTCTCCTACCAAAGAATCACCCCACCAAATACTGAAACACCGCCGACAAATTATCATCAGGCGAATAGAGTTGCGATACCTCCAAGTCGTTTTCGATGAGCAACTGCGGCAGACGCGCATAAAACGCATCCGGCTTCGCGGTTTCAAGGATGACATCGCCATCGGTACCGCCGAAGGTGACGCTCAGAATATCCTCAAAAGGGAGGCAGACTGCCGCCAAACGACGCGGTTCAGCGGCGTTCAGATAGACTTTGTGCGGATGCTCGTCGATGAGTTCGCGGATGTCGGAGATGGTGCCCTCCGCCAAAATACGGCCCTGATGGATAAGCAGGATAGTCTCTGTTATCGCCTCGATTTCGTAAAGGATATGGCTTGAGACTACCATGCTGATGCCTTGTTCCGCGAGTTTGGCGAGGAGATTGAGGATATGCCGCCTGCCAATCGGATCCAACCCAGTCAGCGGTTCGTCCAAAAAGAGGAGTTCGGGTTCATGCAGGAGTGCCTGCGCGAGCTTGATACGCTGCCGCATCCCCTTGCTGTATGAACCAACCGGTCTGTCCTTCGCAGCAAGCATATCCACAGTTTCAAGGGCGCGCAGACTTCGTTCAGTCCCTTCCGTTTTGTCATAACCACTCAGTGTGGCGAAAAAGGTGATGAACTCAAAACCGCTCATGAACGGATACGCCACTTCTATATCAGGACAGTAGCCGACGCGCCGCGTGAGGGTTGGGTTATTCCAGACGGGTTGCTCTAGCACGGTGACGGTGCCCTGGTTCGGTTTGAGTTGCCCTGTCATCACTTTCATAAGGCTTGTTTTGCCGGCACCGTTCGGACCGAGGAGACCGGTAATTCCCGGATGCATCGTCAACGTCACATCGTTGACACCCATTACCTCGCCGTACCACTTGGATAGGTTTTCTGTTCGGACAATTGCGTCTTTATTCATTAAACGGCTTCCAATTTTACGTAGGGCGAGGGCCTGTCCCTCGCAATATTAAACGGCTTCCCACCTTACGTAGGGCGAGGGCCTGTCCCTCGCCATTCTGTTCGGACAATTGCTTCCCACCTTACGTAGGGCGAGGGCCTGTCCCTCGCAATATTAAACGGCTTCCCACCTTACGTAGGGCGAGGGCCTGTCCCTCGCCATTCTGTTCGGACAATTGCTTCCCACCTTACGTAGGGCGAGGGCCTGTCCCTCGCCATTCGTTTTTGATTTTCAACGTCTCTTCCAGATTTTGAATGCCGGCTGTCGTTCCGATGGCGGTAACGCAGGCTGCACCGGTTGCCGATGCAAGTTCCGCTGTCGCCTTCAAATCCCAACCCATCACCGTGCCGGCGAGAAAACCTGCGACGTAGGCATCGCCGGCACCTGTCGTATCAACGACGTTGACAGGATAGGCAGGCACAAAAATTTCTTCAGCAGGATATCGTCCGCTTACCGGCCCCCTGCAGACATAGCTGCCTTGTGTCCCCATTTTAATCGCGACGGTGTGGATACCGTAATCTCTGAAAAATTGCGCGATTTCCTGCAACGACGGCGATTTGGAAGTTACCAAGTGCTGCGCTTCCTCCAAACTGGGAAGAAAAATGTCAACGTAAGGGAGGCACGGTTCCAAAGTTTCTAACCACTTTCCGGTTGCGTCCCAGGCTGTATCAAGTGAGGTAGTTATGCCGAGTGCCTTCGCTTTTCGGAGGACGTTCGCCATCGGTTCACCGTCAAATTTTGGCATGACGAGGGCACCGCCGATGTGCAGAATCTTGGCGGTTTTGATGATGTCCCAATTGAGTTCTGCCTCGGTGAATTCGCCGTTTGCGCCGAGGTAATGGCAAAAACTGCGTTCGCCATCGGAAGCAACGGCGACGAAGGTGAAGGAGGTTCCAACGGTGCCCTGGTTCCCGCGCGACGTTGCACGGTGCCCTGTCATACCGTAGCGCGGGGGCCTGTCCCCCGCGATCGTGTTCCCTCGCGACGTTGCACGGGGGCCTGTCCCCTGCGGGTTTTCCACTGTCACCATCCCGGTGGTGTCCACGCCGTTTTCCGTGAGCGTTTGCAAGATGAGGTTTCCGAATGCATCGTTGCCAATTTTCCCCATCGCGCCGACAGAGATGCCCAACCGCGCCAGCGCGATGGCGGTGTTATTTGCACAGCCGCCGCTGTGGATTTCCAGTTCGTCAAAAAGTGCGAGTTTGCCCTTGTCCGGAAACCTGTCTATCGGCCGGCCAAGCACGTCAACGACAAAAATTCCGAGTGATAGCACATCCATTTGTTTTCCTCTGCGATGAACACTGGCGAGGGGAACCCGCTCGCATGCGCGTGTGGCATGCGAGGGCCCTCGCCCTACGGGACTGTGAAACGGTTTGCCTTGAGCATCGAGTGCCCGAGGTTTCTCCTTCCCGAAAACATTGAGACAGGTAGGAGGGACATCCTTGTCCCGATACGCGCAGCAACAAAACGCATCGAGACCAGGAGGTCTCTCCTACTCGAAGCCATTGAGTCAGGTAGGCGGGACATCCTTGTCCCGATAGGCACAGCAACAAAACGCATCGAGTGCCCGAGGTTTCGCCTACCGGGAGGTTGCATCGAGACCAGGAGGTCTCGCCTACCGGGATGCTGGCGAGGGACGAGCCTTCGCCCTACGGGACTGTGGGCCGTTTTGATGCAAACATTATCACTAACGTTTCGTCAGTAACTTGCTGAAAATCTGTCAAGCGAGTTATCGGTTGCGATGTCCACCCTATTTGCGTAGCGTTTTCTGAATCTAAAAGATATTGTAGCACGCCTTCGCGCTGTAAGGTTTGCGCGAACGTTTTTCGGGTGCCGTTGAGCCCTTCATCGGGTGGCACTTTTTTTAACGTTCTATCAACGGTAACTTGTTCACCATCAAACTGCCACGTTTTATCCCACGAGAAAAATATCTCTTCTACGTATGTTCTCGGCTGCCACGGTTCCACGACTGCCGAACGCATTTGGAAATGGGGTGCCTGCATTGCGGTTCCTAACGCGTTCCCGGCATTGCGTTCTATCGGTTCTAACGGACGAATAAAGGATTCTTGCGGCATGCGAAACGATGTTTCTTCACGCGCCGTTGCGCGAAGTGCGACGTAACGCTGCAAATGCGCACGCTGGCGTTCGGGATAAATGGATAAAATGCCAATCCGGTCTGCGGCGACGCTGTTAGGCAAAACCGTTCTCGCAATGCTGAGCGCGATGAAAGAGACAAGGACAAGTAACGCGCCGCCTATCCAATAATTGGATGGCGAGGGAGAGGCTCTCGCTATACGGGGACGCGTCGCGCGCCTCTTAAAGATGAAGAGCACCGCGCCGAAACTGCACAGATACCCCGGTAACGCAATCGCGAGGAGTTTAATGAGCGGCACCTGTGTCGGCATTTTTTTCAGGAATTGCGCGTCAATTTTCTCCTCGTGGCGGCGGTGCGGTGCATACCGGTTGGCGAGGTGCCGAGGCGATTTGCCGTGTGTCTCAAGCAACGCGCGCCAGAAGGTTTCACCTGTTCCTTTTACAAACAAAACATTATAGTCAAAAGCGAGACAGAGCATCTGTCCTTCCCCAAAATGCCGTTTCGCTATGGCGATGTCTTCGTCAGTGCCAAGCACGACGTGGCAGTTGGCTTTCGGTTTCAAGATGATGCGTTCGTGTTTGCCCGGAGGCATCGCGGCGAGGAGGGCACTCCTACCGATTTGGAATGTTTCAACCGTTTCCACACCGATTAACTGGACAGGGAGGAACGGTTCAATGAAACTCCCTCGCAGATAGCGAAAACTGCTGCCACCGGAGACGATGAGTGTGCCGCCGCGCTGCACCCAATCTAATAACGCAGTCTGTTGTGCTTTAGTGACGTTTCTTTCGGTGAGTGCAACCTCCCGAATGACGAGGATATCGACAGCATCGTATCCTATCCACTGCGTGGGTAGCGCGCGTGCATTTGGAAGATACCTGACGTGTGCCTGCGCGTCAGCACCAATCTCTCTTTTATCCAGAAATTGCTTTAACTTATCACCACTCGGTGCCAACGCTAGCACGAAATAGTCCTTGAGAGCTATCGGTGTCGGCGGTGATATTTCTGTTAGCGCGCGGGAGGCAGTGGCTTGCCCGCGTGGGATAGGGACAGCCAGAATTACCAATTTTGTAGCGATTTTTGGGCAGTAGACATAGAACCTTCTTGATTGCCGTTCGGTTGCGCCGAGTTTCAGCGGGGTGGCATACCGCTGGATGCGCGCGTCGGAAAAAAAGTTGCGCACCTCAATTACCAATTCGCCGATAAAAGGTTCGTTCTGGCTCCGGACGGTGATGTCTACTGGGGCCCACGTCCCTGTTTTGTAACCGTCGTTGAATCCGAACGTGACATTTTCGACATCTACAGTCCCGAAGGCGAGTGCGGATGCCTGGAT
The DNA here is from genome assembly GCA_965242965.1 of Candidatus Poribacteria bacterium. Classification (GTDB taxonomy): domain Bacteria; phylum Poribacteria; class WGA-4E; order WGA-4E; family WGA-3G; genus AGPOR5. The sequence goes on from OZ251518.1 coordinate 3,650,384, forward strand.
GAGAACGAATAGGCTCATCAAAAAATAAGCCGTGCGGGATTGATACATAACTGCGTCTCCACTGCGCCGTCAAAGGCGTGCGTGCTAAAAACGCCGTTGCCTAACATAATCATCGATGCGATGCCGCCGGCGGCTTCAATCTGCGCGATAGTCTTGATGACGCGCGCATCGCTGAGCAGGCCGCTCTGCACGGAGAACTGCTTGGATACCTCAAAACAGGCGGTGAGGAGTTCGGGACTTGTTTCGGCGCGAGTGTGCGTTCTCAGGACAGCCAATGCCGCGTCGGCAGCTTGATTGATGCGCGTTACCTGTTCAGGATTGCCTAGCACCTCGCTCGTCTGAATTGGGCCGAAGTAGCGATAAAAGATAGGCTGCTCGGAGATGGGCAATCTCTCGGCGACGAGCGGCGCGCCTTCCTGCAATTTGACGAGAAAACCGCCGTGATACTGCGAGCAGACATCCCCCAACCCGGTGCGATTCTCCACTTCTGCCACGTGCGCTATCATCGCGAGTTCCTCGGAAGTTTTGTCGAGTCCGAGTTGTTCGTTGAGCGTATACGCCGTTGCGAGTGCCGCTGCACCGCTTAACCCGAAGCCGCACCCTAACGGCAGCGGTGAGTGAATGGAGACTTTGACTCGCGCGTGCCAGTTCTTCGCTCTACTGTCCGCGTGTCCATCCGTGGCCCCCGCGAGTTTATCCACAACGGCTTGCACTGTCGGAAAATCGATTGCCTTGCCATTAAAGCAGAGTTCTGTCACATGATGCGCGGAGACGTTGACAGTGACACCTTCTTTCACGGTAAACCCCATGCCGAGGGAGTGCATCCGGGTTGCATCGGCGTGTGGAATAATTTTGAAGATACAAGAAATGTTGCCGGGGGCAAATGCGTTTTTTGTCATTATGGTTTCGTGAGACCTTGAACGATTCCGTTTCCTCGGTAGGAGAGACCTCCTGGTCTCGCTGCGAGCGATGTTCGCGGTAGGAGAGACCTCCCGGTCTCGATTTCTTCCTCCCGGTCTTGATGTGGTGCGTATCGGGACAGGGATGTCCCTCCTACCGGGAAAACATCAAGATGCCCATTGTCATTTGCAAGTGCCTGAGCACAAAGCTTCAGGCGCACCTGAGTCCTGTAGTTCGGGTGCGCCTGCACCCGATCGGGTTAGGCAGCATCGAGACCAGGAGGTCTCTCCTACTGCACACTCCGGCCGTCAAAGCCGAAGTCGTTGGCAATTTTTAGGCGAGGGACAGGCCCTCGCCCTACGCGGCATTTGGGCTATACATTCCGCCGGGGCGGCGCGTATCTTGGATGGAAAGCCCCTTCACCGCATTGTCCATCTTCAATCTTCTCTGCCTGCCCGCCGCCGGTGACAGAACATCTAGCACCGTCTAATTCGGGAAGGACATACCGATTGAACCACGCGCCCATCTCTTGGCGCATGTGGGTGATGCGTGCCTGCTGCGACTTCTCATCGATGAGGTTTTTACGTTCACCCGGGTCTTTCGCCAAATCGTAAAGTTCGTGTGGGCCGTAAGGGTAGCGGTGAACATATTTCCACTCCCGCGTCCGAATCATGCGGACAGGGCCGTATTCGTCAAAGATGACGATTTCGTCTTTCGCGTCGTTTGTTTCACCGGTAAGCGCGGGGACGAAACTGCTGCCAGGGCTCATATCGTCATCTGGGGTTGGGAGGCCGAGGTAGTCCAGCAGCGTCGGCATGAAATCGTATTGGCTTACCATCGCCTCGCTGGTGCGTCCTTCGGGGATACGCCCTGGCTGGCTGACGATGAACGGCACTTTCACCGAGTTTTCATACATATTCAGCGGGAAGGTGCCATTGCCTTTGTGCCAAAAGCCGTGATGCCCGCACGAGTAGCCGTTGTCGCTGCTGAAAACGATGAGCGTGTTCTCGCGGATGCCGAGCTGCGCGAGCCGTTCTAATATTCTGCCGACGTTTAAATCGAGTGCCGTTATCGCCGCAAAATAGCCTTTCAGCGATTCGCGATTGCCCATGTGGGCAGCGGCACCCTGCACCGCCCACGGATGCAACGCCTCCTGTGGACACGTCTTGAACGCGCAGTCGTCGTAGGAATCAACGATGTCCTGCGGATGTCCGGTAAACGGCGTATGCGGCGCGTTGTAGTTGACGCTCAGATAGAAGGGCCCTTCTTTGTTCTCGGATATGAAATCCAGCGCGTCATCGGTGATAACATCGGTGAGGTAGCCGGGTTGCATCTCTACCTGTCCATCACGAATCATGTCCGCGTCGTTGTATTTGCTGCCGCCGGTTAGCAAGGCAAACCAGTGACTGAAGCCGTGCTGCGGTGTCAAACTATCGCCGAGGTGCCACTTGCCGCTGAGCCCCACAGTGTAGTTATTGTCGGCGAGGACATCGGTGTAACAGGTGAGGCCGTCTAAATACCGCGCAGGATTCGGCGGCATGTTGCCATCGCGAATCCAGTCATGCACGCCGTGTGCTGATGGAATGCGGCCTGTCATGAGACTGGCGCGTGCAGGGGAGCAGACCGGGCTCGTGCAGAAGAAATTCGGGAAGCGTGTGCCTTCTGAAGCGAGCCTATCAAGGTAGGGGGTGCGCACTTCATCGTTGCCGCAACAGCCGGCTGCCCACGGGCCCTGGTCATCGGTGAGAATGAAAATGACGTTAGGTTGGGTTTGCATAGTGAAATCCTCTCTTCATGTACTGGGGCCGTGGCGGCAGAAAGCCCCTTTCATCGTAGGGCGAGGGCCCTCGCCTGCCACACGCGCATGCGAGCGGGTTCCCCTCGCCATCATTCTACGAAAAAAACGCCCCTTTCATCGTAGGGCGAGGGCCTGTCCCTCGCCATCGTTCGCGCGATTCAACGCTCGCGGGTGACAGGCCCCCGCGCTACGATAAAAAAACGCCACCCCTCACCGTAGGGCGAGGGCCTGTCCCTCGCCATCATTCGCGCGATTCAACGCTCGCGGGTGACAGGCCCCCGCGCTACGATAAAAAAACGCCCCTTTCATCGTAGGGCGAGGGCCTGTCCCTCGCCATCGTTCGCACTACGGAAAATACGTCTCTTGTTCTCTTCAGGTCCATAGAACCTAAAAACATAACTTGCCGATGGCGATCGCGGGGGAAACCCTCTCGGATGCGCGTGTGGCATCCGAGGGCCCCGCGCTACGATAAAAAAAACGGTTCTTGAGCCATCGCGGGGGAAACCCTCTCGGATGCGCGTGTGGCATCCGAGCCCCCCCGCGCTACGGGAACATCGAGACCCGAGGTCTCTCCTACCGGAAGGTCTCGGGCCCACCTCTGTAGTTCGGGATCGCCTGATCCCGAACGGGTCAGGATCAGGCGATCCTGACCTACAGAGCTAACGCGGTCTGACAGGAAAACGCATGGCGAGGGAAACCCGCGACATTGAACCATTTATGAACCACCCTCAATTAAGTCCTATTGAGATTATAGCACTTACGCCACTGGAAATCCATCGCCGACGAGCGGTTCGCCATCTGCCACCTCAATAAGGGGGACGAGGACGTGTCCTGGGGATTGCGCTTGGTTATAACAGACACCTTGCGCCATGAAAATCATCACGAACGCGCGCCGTTGCCGTTCAGTAACATTCGGCGGGGTGCCGTGGAAATTCAAGCAGTGGTGGAACATGCACTCGCCTGCCTTCAATTCCACCGGAATGCCGTGACTGATGTCCATTTTCTGTCGTTCTGCCCACTGATTCGGTGGTGGTTCGCGGCCTTCTTCTCGCGCTTTAGCGGCGGCCGCGTTTGCCTCAGTTCTCGCGGCGATGGAGAACCGTTCATCTTTATGGCTTTTCGGCATGACATGCATGCAGCCGCTGTCCACTGTTGCATCGTCTAGCGCGAGCCAGCAGCTGACGATGTTCGGTGGGCTGAGGGGCCAGAAGAAGAAATCGTGGTGGAAGCCGAAATGCCCGTTATCGTGTGGCGGCTTGGAAATCACCTGGTCATGCCATAAACGCACTGTCGGCGTATCCAAGAGAGCCCGCGCTGTCCCGGCGATAAGCGGATGGTGGATGGCGCGTTCATAGAAGACATCGCGCTTCCACATATTAATGTATTGGTGAATGGCGCGCGGATGGCCGGCACCGCGCTTGAGCCGATGCTCACCCCGGTCGTGTCCATATTTGAATTCAGGGGATGCATCAGATGCATCGTCACCTTCGCTGAGTTCCAGTTCAATGACGGCATCCAATCCGGCGCGCATTGCTTCCACTTCAGTGCTGTCTAAAACATTGCCGAATTTGAGATAGCCGTTTTCCTGAAAGAAATCGAGCTGTTGTTGGGTTACCATGTCTTCTTAAACCTCATTCTGTAGGAACAACAAAAACCTAGATGGGAAATTGATGGTTTCCGGCTGTTAATCCGCCGTCAATAACGAGAACGGTGCCGGTGGCGAAATTGGCTTCATCGGAGGCGAGGAAAAGCGCGGCGTTGGCGATGTCTCTCGGTTGCCCGAGGCGTCCGAGGGGATACCACTGCGTGATGTCCTCCAAAATCTTCGGGTTGCGTTCAAGCATCGGTTCCCACACCTCGGTCTGGATGGTGCCGGGGCAGATGCAATTAACGCGGATGTTATCCTTGCCGTGTGCGATGGCCATGGAGCGGGTTAACGCAATCACGCCGCCTTTCGCGGCGGAATAGGCGTGAATCCCTTGCAATCCGATGAGCCCGTTAACAGAAGCGATATTGACGATGCTCCCGCCGCCGACTTTTTGCATGGCGGGAATGACTGCTTCAGTGCAATGGCTCGTGCCTCGGAGCGCGACGGCTAGGTTTGCCTCCCAGTTATTGTTTAAAACGTCCGCCGTTGAACAGATGGCGTTGTTTACCAATATGTCAACTTTTCCGTAGGCCGCAAGTGTCGCCGCAATGAGGCGTTTCGCCGCGTCTGCATTGGCGACATCGGCATTGATGAACGTTGCCGAGCCGCCTGCCTCCGTGATGGCGGCAACTGTCGCTGTTCCGAGCGTGTCGTTTACATCGTCAACGATGACAGTTGCGCCTTCTTGTGCGAAGCGGATGGCGATGGCTTTGCCGATGCCGCGTCCGGCTCCTGTGACGATGGCTGTTTTGTTTTTGAGACGCATGAGGGTTTTGTCTCCGATTGTTTTACTGTGGTGCCAGGAGCGCGGCGATATCTTCGGGCAATTCAAGACTTTCGTCTAACTCTATTGCTTTGCGAAAGTCTGCGATGGCTTTGTCCACCTCGTTTTTGAATAGGTAAATCTTGCCGCGGTTATAGTAGGCGAGCGCAAAATCTGGTGCGAGTTTTATCGCCGTGTCATAGTCTTGAAGAGCATTGTCAACGTCGCCTTCGTCAAAATAAGTGGTCCCGCGATTGTTATAAGGCACCGCATCCTCTGCATCCGATTCTATCGCGGTGTTGTAGTCTTGAATAGCCCTGTCAATGTCGTCCATGTCGCGATAGGCACAGCCACGGTTATTATAGGCTTCTGGCAGATCTGGTTTCATTTCCAGAGCTTGTGTATAAGACGCAACCGCTTTTTCATACGCCGCCTGTTTTTCCGCATGAGCGTCTGACTCTTCACCTTTCAATTGATAGGTAAGTCCGCGATGAAACGCCGTATACGCGCTCTCATGGATGCTCTGATTTCGGATAAAGCCGTAGAGATCGTTGTAAATCGTCTCCGTTGAGAGTCCATGGTATTTTCGGAGATATGTCAACACCGGTTGTTTGAGGGCGGCCGGAATTGTGATGATAGTGACATCTCCGGCGGAAAGAAAACCCTGGGGGTGCCGGACAAACACACTCTTCTGCGCGATAACGCGATGCCGGGGATTCCGCGGCCGGTGAATCATATCTTGGAGTTCCTCAGTTTTCCGCAAGAGAATCACCCGCCCATCTTTTCCTGATGAACCTGAACCGTCGCAGGCGAAAAAGAGGGCGACGAGAAAGTCTGTCGTAAAGTCAATGAGGTTTGTTTTCCCACCGTGATGTTGGAGACGCGTTAGGATTTCAACGGTATCGTCTGTTTCATGGTGATACGGCGCAGCATCCGCTAGAATCTCTTCTTGGACAAATTCTATATCAAATGCCTCTGTTTCAATACCGGCGTATTGACGATAAAGGTTTGAAGAGATTTTGCCAAAAAAGGGTGATTCGCTATAGTGTTCCGGTTCACCGCGGTAGAGATAATCCGCGTTTGCGGCGCAGTCTTCGATTTCGCGGAGGATATCCCTGACGTTGCGTAAGGTGTCCCCCGAGATATGATGTTGATTGCGCATGTTTATTGTCCTCTGGCAGGCTAAGGTTCCCGGGACTTACGGTTAAGCCCCGAGAACCTTCCTACCACTTTTCAGGTCCACAGCGAAGTTGCCTATTTAGCTTTTCGCTTAATTTCAACGATTACGGTGCCTTTGCGGCGTTGCTCGCCCTTGGCCGGGATGAATCTGCCCGTTTTCGGATCGCGGACGAGCTGAATCATCGTCGCTCTTTTGCGTGCCATTTTGATTCACCTCCTTTTTACGTGAACGAACTGAAGATGCTTGTCACAACATAATAACATATCCAATGAAAAATGTCAACCGAATTTTGAACCATTTGACGCGGGTTGAATTAACGTGAACGGTGGACTGTAGGATTCACTTCTCTGGTGAAGACAACTGTGAAACCCTCGCCCACAGAAAATTGAGACCGGGAGGTCTCTCCTAACGAGGCACATCAAGAGCGAGGAGGTCTCTCCTACGGGGATGCATTGAGAACGAGGAGGGCTCTCCTACCGAACGCATCGAGACCGGGAGGTCTCTCCTACCGGCGATTCCCCATTTTTTTACCGTAGCGCGGAATTCTGTCACCGCGACGTTGAGCGATTTATGAAACCCCCTCAGAATAATGTGGTTTTCTACGAATTGGACTTATTCTTGTAGCGTTCGGGCAACTTGTCCATCGCGATTTTTCACTGCAAACAAAAAACGTCCGAGGCCCGAAGGCCAAGGACGTTTTGTTATCCATCATGGATTCTCTGATGCTCAAAGAAGGCATCAATGTTTTCATGCACGAAACGGGACAGCGCGGCAGGCATTCTTCACCCACTGAACAAATTCCTCTCGCGAGAGGTGTCCAGCGGCGAGTGCCAATATCGTTCGTTCCGCATCATCAACGGAAGCGTTGAATTCCCAACCGTTGATATTTAAGAAGGTTTCCATTGCGGCGAACCCAATTCGTTTATTGCCATCCACAAAAGGATGGTTCCTAACGAGAGAAAAGCAGAGTGCTGCAGCTTTTTCCGGAATCGTCGGATAGAGTTCCACTCCACCGAATGTCATGCGCGGTTGAGCCAGCGCAGATTCAAGGGCCCCTAAATCCCGAAGTCCTGCGCTTCCACCCGATTGCTCAAGCGCGTGTTCATGTAATCTGAAAAGTTCAGGCAGCGATGGGTAACGCATCAGCTGAGACGCGTGAAGAGTTCTTCGTTTTTCCGAAAAACATGTCGGGCGACACGACGGAAATCTTCATCGGGATCCGAGATAAGATCGTTAATCGCAGCGCGCACCAATTCTTGTGGCTGAACCGATAAACGCTTTGCCACTTTGCCTAATTGTTTGGCCTGGTCTTTGCTCAACGTAATTGTCATTTCCATAGTAGTATTCTCCTCTGTTATGTTGTAACTAATTATACCACATTGCACGCCGAAATTCAAATCTTTTTTGTTATGATAGTTTTTGCAACCGTTCCGGCCGATACGGCGCGAACAAATCCACTCGCGCGCCCTCGGCAATCTCTAACGCCGCCATCTCTCCCACCAAAGGTGCTAACGTCACGCCGCTGTGCATCAAGGTAATATACAAATTCGGCACCGCTGACGTAAATCCAAGCACTGGAAACCCATCTAGCGGCATTGGACGATAGCCAACCGGGGTAGCGATTGCTGTCGCATCCCCTATTTCGGGCAAATAGGTTTTGGCGCGAGCGAGGAGCGCGTCAGCATGCCGTTGCGAAGCGTCGCGATTTATTCCCTCTTGTGTGCCCTGCCCAATCCTGAGACTGCCATCGGCGAGTTGCCGTAGATGGAGATGCTGATGCACATCATCGTTCGGAGGTGCGTGAATAACGGCGACGTTGTGGAGAACCTCGGCGCAAGGCGTTGTCTTAATCACAATCCCCGGACTCCGTTGCTGTGGAATAGAGACATCTACAAGCGATGCCAATTCAGTAGTTTGAACGCCACTGGCTAAAACGGCGACATCGCATGGGAATTCAGCGTCTGCTGCTTTCACGGCAGTGATGCATCCGTTGCGTTTGACAAAGCCGGTGACTGTCGTGTGCGGATGCACAACTACGTGCCGAAGGCAGGCATCAATGAATATGTCTGTCTCTACGTGCAGTTCAGCCTCGGAAAGGGAGGCGGCTAGCACGGGGCCGGGGGAGAGATGCGGTTCCAGTGCCTGCATCTCCTCACGCGAGATAAGTCGGCACGGATACCCCCAATTTTGGAGTTGTCGGATGCGTTGCTTCAGACGTTCGGCATGCCCAGGTAGGTTTTCCCACCGCATCTCGCCGCCGGGACGCAAGCCGATATCGGTATTGAGTTGATGCGCGAGCCGGTACCACATATCCAGCGAACGCCGATTGAGCGAGTGGTAATGCCCCGGGTCCTTCCCGAAAGCGTTCACCCAGGCGAAAGAGTGTTCGGATGCGCCCCTGCCCGGCACGTCGCGTTCCAGCACTGTCACGGAAATATGTGCGCGCCGTGATAGATGATAGGCAAGCGAGGCACCGATGATGCCCGCGCCAATGATGATAACGCGGAGAGATGGATTTGAGGCCATAGCAGCATAACTTGGCAGGCGCGCTTTCACATCGCGCCTACCGGAAAGATTGGCACTAGCGGTGTGCAACGACAATAAACCCAGTTAATCCGGCAAGCAACAGATGGAAGCCGGTTTGATAAAACAGCATCAGAAACGGTTGACACAGGGAGACGAGGCCGAGCGCGATGAGTCCGATGGAGATGCGTTCACACACCGTCGGCCGCGCAGCGACAATTGAGAAGAGGGTTATCCCCGGCAGTAGCAAATGGAGCGCGGTACCGTTGAGACTCGGAACGAAGCGTTGATAGAGAAACGCAATGCCGATAACGGTGCAGAGTGCGGCAGTGACGGTAGTCCATCGCTTCGCCGAAGTTGTCATGCCAAACGCGATTGCCCCGGCAAAAAGGAGATGAAACGCTGAACCGCGCAGGGATGCCAATCCAGGAAGATAGAGGAACGCCAGTCCAATGAGCAAGCAGAGTCCTGCGCCGATTTCAACCCGCCGTTTGTTCGCGAAAGCGATGCCGCCGAGAATTGCGGCGATGCTCAGCAGCACCAGTGCTATGCCTTTCAGCAGCGTTCCTCCGCGATAGAGGAAGACAAGTCCGAGTCCAAGAAATCCGATTGCGAGGAGTTGATTTCGTTTCGTTTTTGCCATCTGTGTCAACTGTGTTAACTGTGTCAACTGAGTCATCTGAATCATCGCGATGTCTCAAAACCGGGCGCGCTAATTACGCCCTGGGAACAGACGTTTCACCCACGTCGTCTCTTTCTCCTTTAGCTGGAGTGTCAAGTCTTCAACCTGTGCGTAGAGGTTTTGGTTTTCCTTAACCTTCGCGATGAGCTCGTCGTTCTCTGCGTCCAGCGCATCGACTGTCTCCCGGAGGTGCTGATTTTCGCCGCGCAACGCCTGATTTTCCTCTTCCAAGTGCGCGTTTATATCGGTGATATGCGTGAGATGCACCACCTGACAGATGAGATTCTCGATGATGTCATCTGTCGGCATGTTGTAAGAGAGTTTCTTAATCAACGGCGCGAGTCCATCGATGCGGAGTTGCAGTTGTGGCAGTGTCGTGCCGTTTGCCTCGGCGCGCACGGAGACGACACGCAGATACGGTTCAATATCCGCGTCCCGACGTTCCAGTGTGTTTTTGATGATTTCTTCCTCAACGCCTATGGTTTCGGAGACGTTGGAGAGCGGCATGTAAAATTCCATTCCAGATTTTCCTAGGTTTGCCGCCGAGCGGCTTTTAATTCGCGGAACATGTGCCGTGCGTAACTCACCGTCGAGATAACGACAAACACTAGCGCGACGCAGAGACTATAGAATTCAACCTTCGCCGGCAGCTGCGGCAAGATGGGCCGGAGAAGATAGAACATCAGCGCAATAGAGAGCGCGAAACTGGTGCATTTTCCCCAGAGGTTTGAGCGGGTAATCATCTTCGCCTTGTATGCCAGCACCCCGTTGCCGAGCACAATGGCGACATCACGGACGACAATGACGACGAACGCCCAATTCGGGAAATTCGTGCTTGATAAAACGAGCGCGAACAACGCCGCGCCGATAGCCAGTTTGTCTGCAACCGGATCCAAGATGTAGCCGAGTTCCGTGTGTTGATTAAAACGCCGGGCAAAAAACCCATCCAAAAGATCGGAGATGACAGCAACCGCACCACACGCAGACGCAAACTTCCATTGCGAGCGATAAATAAAATAGAAGAGAAAAGGTGTCAGCAACAGCCGGAAAGCAGATAGCAGATTGCTGACATAGAAAAAATCCCGCCGTGAAATGCGAATCGCCCGGGTTTCAGTAAATTGGTGAACAGGAGCCTTGAGGGTTGCCATACGATTAATTATTGCGTGCCATTAACCGGAAGGATAGCCGCCGGTTCTCGTCTTTGAGAATGGCGATTTCGCGCGTGAGGAGCTCCTCTAATCGGACAGTCTCCAACAACACTTGTCTTTCCTCAAGCGAGATGCGGAGCCGCGTCCCGATTTGATAGGCGAGTTCCAAGGGATGTTCTGGGTTTTCCTCTGTCGGCTGCCATGCAAACATCAGGCGGCTGGATAAGTGCTCATAAGTTTGATAGAGCACCGCGATTTCTTCCGCGAGGGATTCTACCTCCGGTTCAACTTCCAACGCGAATTCATCGTCTAACAGCCGCACCTGCGCGACGAGATAGGGGAGCTCATCCTGAACGTCAAGAATTTCAAAGCGATATTCCCCTGCCGTCACGATGTTCATGCGGCCGTCGGGCAAATGCTGGACATCCAGTATCCGCGTGGCGGTGCCGACGCGATAGGACTTCACCGGTTCACCCGTCTCTGCACCCCCGTTTATCAAAACAACCCCGAACTCGGAGTCGGTGTCCAAACAGTGTGTCACCATCTCGCGATACCGCGGTTCAAAGATATGAAGAGGTAACACGCCACCGGGAAACAGGACTACCTGCAGCGGGAACAGCGGAATCTCTCGTTCATAAGGTGTCAATGAATCTGTCTGCATGTGAAACGCTACTTCCTCATCATGGCTAATAGCTCGCTAACTTTTCTGTGATTTCTCACAAGTTTTTAATTATTTTGACATAAAACCTTAAATTTGTCAAGTTTTTTTAATTATTTGAGGGTGTTTCATAATTCCGTTTCGGTATTTATCCTGCCTTGGCGGGCAGGCGAATACCGGCAGGCATTGGGCCCACCTCTGTAGTTCGGGAGCGCCTGCTCCCGAACGGGTCAAGATCAGGCGATCTTGACCTACAGGAGTGAGGCGGTCTGCCACCAAAACGCATGGCGAGGGACAGGCCCTCGCCCTACGGTGAAAAGGAGGGTTCTCCGCCCGTAGCGCGGGGGCCTGTCCCCCGCGTTGGTCATCGTCAAGTTATGTTTTAGGTCCTTTAGGTCCTTAATGTCTATAGCAGCACGTGTCGTACCGTTTTCAAGGTCCTTTAGGTCCTTAATAAAAACACGCGCGGCCCTGGCAAAATCTATTAAGGACCTAAAGGACCTTAGCGTTCTTCATGGATGCGCGGGCTATAGACATTAAGGTCCTACGGACCTAAGAGAACAAGAGACATTTTTTTTTGCGTAGCGCGAGGCATGGCGAGGGGAACCCTCTCGCATGCGCGTGTGGCATCCGAGGGCCCTCGCCCTACGGTGAAGTGCCGTTTTTCCCCGTAGCGCGGGGGCCTGTCCCCCGCGATTGTTGGAGTGCGCGGACGATGGCGAGGGAAACCCGCTCGGATGCGCGTGTGGCATCCGAGGGCCCCCGCCCTACGTGAAGGGGGGGGCGTTTTTTCATCGTAGCGCGGGGGACAGGCCCCCGCGCCGTTGAGCGATTTATGAAACACCCTCAAGTAAGTCTACCTTATTTTCTGAAAAAAAGCAAATTGAATCGTGCTGATTTTTCTCTTGATTTTCTTCGCGAAACATGCGATACTATCTGTCAAGACGCTATAAACGGAGGAGAAAACCCGTGAATGCAATCAACCTAGGAAACGCGTTAGCAAAATCGAAGGACATCGCGCTTGAATTGCTTACCAGTGCCCTCTCCCGAACGCGGGTGGAACCGATAGGAACCACAGGCGTGAAAGCACACTGGACAGGCGAACCCGGCGCAAACCGCGTCGCGGTAAGCGGCCGCGCCGGCAACGTTGATATTGAACTAGATGGCCCCCACGCGCCCACCGTCGAATATGTTGAACAGGGAGAAAAACGCATCGTCGCCTTCAAGAATCTGAAGGATATCTCCTGCGAACTTGACCCGGGGACGCTGGACAAGATTGCCACACCGAAAGGCGCGGCAATTGCGGCATGCGCAGGCGCAGCTGTCGGATTATTCGGATGGTTCCTCATCTCGGTGCTGCGTTCAGTTTCCATAGCTGCGACAGACACAGACGATGCTGCGGCACCTGCCATCGCCTCAGAAGCAGAAAGCACCGACGAACCTTAACGAAAACGATGAAAATTATCGCCATTGATGCGTTCTATTTGCGGATGCCTGACATCACGGATGCCGCGGATGGAACGCAAGATACGCTGCTTATCCGCGTCCGCACCGATGCCGGTTTGGAAGGCTGGGGTGAATGTGATGCGTCGCCGCTTGTCTCCATTGCCGTTTATTGTTGCCCGATGTCGCACGGGAATATCATCAACATCCGCGAATCGCTGATAGGCGAAACGTTGGAGAGTCCTGACGATGTGCTTCGGCTTCACGAAAAGGTGATGCGGAACGCGTTGGACATCCAACACATCCAACACGCCTATAGCGGCGCGGACATCGCCTTGTGGGATATCATCGGACAGAAAGTAGGCAAACCTATCTACCGTTTGCTCGCCGAGATGTCCGGCACTTCCGACACCGCGCACGCCAAAATTCCTTATGCATCAGTGCTTTTTGGCGATACACCGGAGGATACCTATCGTATCGCCGGAGGATTACGCGAACAGGGATATCGCGCAGCGAAATTCGGATGGGGGCCGATGGGGAAATTCGGCGAGGCAAACGACATCGCACTGGTGCGCGCAGCGCGCGAAGGAATGGGAGAAACGGCGCAAGTCATGCTTGACGCGGGAGTCGCCTGGGGACACGATGACGCGACTGCCTATGCACGCGCCGAAGCGTTCGCGCAATTTAATCCGACGTGGTTAGAGGAACCCCTCGCACCGGATGCGATTGCAGCGTATGGCGCGCTCGCGCAACGAAAACCGCCTGTCCCGATTGCCGCAGGCGAAGGCTCAAGCACATACCGAATGGCGGAAGACCTGGTTGTGCATGGCGGGGTTCAATTCGTGCAGATTGATGTCGGGCGTATCGGCGGCATTACAACCGCTTTTCGCGTCCGGCAACTCGCGGAAAAAGAGGGGATTCAGTATGTCAACCACACGTTCAAAAGCCACTTGAGTCTCGCCGCATCTTTGCATGTTTTCGCGACGAACGCCGATTTTGCGCTGCTAGAATATCCGGCGGCCGGTTCGGCATTATCCCAGCAGTTAACGACAGAACCGTTGCGCATTGCGTCTGATAAGTTGGTGCGCGTGAAAGATGCCCCAGGGCTCGGCATGCGCGTGAACCTTGAAACGCTGCGTAGGTATGCCGCACCAGTGCGAATTCAGGTGGGAGAGGCGACGGTTTTTGAGTCATCATCTTTGGCGTAAAGGTGTCGCGATTTTTACGCTCCGCCGGTGATTCACTCTAACCGTTTCCAAAATGGCTTCTTTGTCGTAAACGCAATTGCCTAATGCACATTTCACTGAGGCATTCTGGCTTGTTAGGCACATTTATTTGAGGATGTTTCATAAATTGCTCAACGTCGCGGGGGACAGGCCCCCGCGCTACGATGAAAAAAACGCTTTCCCTTCACGTAGGGCGAGGGCCTGTCCCTCGCCGTGCGTCTGGCTGTCAGACCGCATCCCTCCCTGTAGTTCAGGATCGCCTGATCCTGATCCGTTCGGGAGCGGGCGCTCCCGAACTACAGAGGTAGGCCCAATGCCTGCCGGTAGGAGATGCCCATTGGGAAGGCATTGATATATGAAACACCCTCATTTATTTAACAAGTCTCTAGTCCCCAAATGCACCCGCCACCAAGACAAGATCTCGGATGTTTACCACGCCATCGCCATTCACGTCAGCACTATTTTTGCCAGTCTTTCCGAACTGAGCGGAAACCAACACCAAATCCTGAATGTTGATAACCCCATCGCCGTTTATATCTTCCGCGCGTCTCGCTGGCTGCGCGGTAGCCGTAAAACGCAGCGGCTGTGGAATACCATCGACAGTTACGAGGACTTCATTGAGCCCCGGATTCGTCCCTAGCGTCAAGATGACTTCGGCGCGCCCTTTTGCATCGGTTATGGCAGTTGTGGCACTCAGGCTGCCGCCGCCGCTAGCAACGGCAAACCGCAAAGGCACACCTTCAAACGCCTGCGCTGGGGTGTCGCCATCTTTTATCTCCACGACAAGTGCATGCGGCAGCGTCGCGCCGGAGATTGCTTGCTGGTTATCCCCCGCGACTTTCAGCAACTTCGTTGGTATGCGAGGGGTAAACGTTAACTTCGCAACGCCCCTGGCTTGGAGGACAGGAATGTGCGTGTAAATGGAGCGGTAATTCAGGGGATTATTGGCCAATAAAACCTCATCTCCTGCACCCACGCCGGTATTTTCTACAAGCGGCGAGATGTCGACAATAGCGTTGCCATCAAGTTCTAGCCTTGACAACTCCGTTAGTCCTGACACCGCTGAGATGTCAGTGATAGCGTTGCCATCAAGTTCTAACCATGACAAGGCTGTGAGTTCCGCTAGCGCAGAGATGTCTGAGATGCGATTCTCCCATAACAGCAGGGTTGTCAAGTTTGTGAGTGCTGCTAGCGCGGAGATATTTTCTATCGCGTTGCGATAAAGATACAACCCTGTCAGGTTTGTGAGTGCTGCCAGCGCGGAGATGTCTTCTATCGCGTTATCGGCAAGATGGAGCACTTCCAATTTGGTTAATTGAGACACCGCGGAGATGTCAACGATGGCATTATCTCCGAGCCCGAGTGCTGTCAGGTTTGTGAGTGTTGCCAGCGCGGAGATGTCCGCAACCGCGTTTGACTCAAGCACCAGCACCCTCAGATTCTGCAGTCCCGCCAGAGGCGAGATATCCACGATTCTGTTTTTGGTAAGCCGGAGTTCCGTTAGTTTCGTGAGTGCTGCCAGCGCGGAGATATCCGCAACCGCGTTTGACTCAAGCACCAACCTCTCCAGATTCGTCGCCTTCTCCAAGCCGGTGAGGCTGTGAATGTTCCTACCTGACAAGTTGAGGTTATTTATCCATATCATCTCCGCCTCGGTTATCTGTTCGCCGGCGTTTTTGCCGAGTGCTTCCTCAATTGCGGCGCGGAGATTCCGGTCTGGGATATTCACTGCCTTTCCCTGAGCGAAAGTTAAAGCCGCAACACAGAGGGTAAGACTAGCGATTAAGCATAAGACAAAAAACTTCGTCATGAAATTATCAAGTCCTTTGGTTTCCATCATTCTCCTCCCTAAAAAATCAATAGATAACTCTTTAAATTGAGGGTGTTTCACAAATCGCTCAACGTCGCGGGGACAGGCCCCGCGCTGCGGTGAAAAAACGCCGCCCCTTCACGTAGGGCTTGGGCCCTCGCATGCCACACGCGCATGCGAGAGGTTCCCTTCGCCATGCCTCGGTCGCAGAAACGGCCTTGGCCGGCGGGTGGTTTTCGCGCGGGTTGACGATCGCGGGGGACAGGCCCCCGCGCTACGGTTAAGACTGATGCCTTCTACCGTAGGGCGAGGGCCTGTCCCTCGCCATGCGTTTTGCTGTCAGACCGCATCCCCTTGTAGATCAAGATCGCCTGATCCTGATCCGTTCGGGAGCGGGCGCTCCCGAACTACGGAGGTGGGCCCGATGCCTTCCGGTAGGAGATGCCCAACACTCTAGTTTGTGAGCACCTAACGTCTGGCAGCATCAAGACGAGGAGGGCTCTCCTACCGAAAAGAAATCGAGACCAGGAGGTCTCTCCTACGGGGAAGCCATCGAGTTATGAAACCTCCTTTAAATTCAGTTAACGCGGATGCGGATTTTCGATGCCGATGCTTTTGCCTCAATCGGGCCACGGCGAGGGACAGGCCCTCGCCCTACGGAACACAGGCAAGCGCGCGCGCGCCGAATGCGCCGAAAACAGGCACTCGCCCGACAGAACACAGGCAATCTTCAGGAATACCTAAAACTCCCCAGAAACAGAAATCCGCTGTGAACCGCCGAGGGTGTGCGTATTGAACGCATAATCAACGAAGAACGCCATCGTATTCACCTTCACGCGCAATCCCGCGCCGACAGAAAGTCCCTTCCCATTCCAACCGCCGCGCAAGGCAAGCGTGTTAAAAAACCAATACTCCGCACCCGCACGAAGAAGCATCCCACCTGCGGAGGTCGCGCCTTCCCCCAGGTCTGCCTGCCCAGTCTCGACATCCGCGCCGATACTCCCTCTGCCGAGACGCGGCACGCTAAAGTGATACGCCGCGCCGAATCGGAGCCGCCGCCCGCGGGTAAATGTCGGTTCGTCTGGCGTATCCCACGTGACTTGTGTGCCTGTCGCATCCAGCAGCAGCGCACCGAGGCGAAGTCCCTCATAAGGTTCAACGATGACACCGATATCCACACCGAACCCGCGCCCGGTATTCTCAAAAATTGCCTGATTGAGCAGTTTTAAGTTCCCACCGATAGCCGCTATCCGATGAAGCTGGCGCGCATAGGAGATGAGGATGGCAGTATCGGTGTTGCTGAAATACTCGGCGACTTCGGGCCGGTCGATGTAAGGTTCGCCATCTTCCTTGATGCCGTTGCCGTTTTTGTCCTGAAAATCGCCCAAGATGCCGTTGTTGTTGGTATCCAAGAACGTCGTGCGCGGAATATCGTCAACGCCGAGGCGCAGCCAACTCACACCGACGCTGCCGATATCTTCGATTTGGTAGACATAGTTCACGAAATTGTAGTTCACCAAGCCGCGGCTCAGCCAACTCCCCTCTCCCGAACTAAACGTATCGGCATACATCGCCGAAAAACTGTGTGTTTTGACTTGCGTCAACCCGGCAGGATTCCAATAGGTAGCGGTGGCATCATCAGCGATAGCGACGAACGCGCTCCCCATGCCTAAGGCGCGCGCGCCGACTCCGTGACTGAGGAATTCGGCGGCGTGGCTGCCTTCATCAGCGGCGACAAGTGGCACGAGAAGAACGAGGAGAAGGACGGTTTGTGCGAAAAAGTAGGTTTTTGTTAATGTCAGCATCGTTTTTGTATCGTAACGTGAGTTTTTTGTTTATCCAAGCATGGCGAGGGACAGGCCCTCGCCCTACGAATAAAATATGAATAAAATAAATTGCAGAAAACCGCGTCGGTGTTTGAGCATTTTACTCGTTTTACGAATAAAATACGGATAAAATGGGGTAGTCTAACCCGGCGCGAAATCGTAGATGGGCGCGCGGATAATGACGCTGAGGACGCTCCAAAACGCACCGACGCAGTATTCACCCAAGATAACACCGAAAAAGAAGAATACCATCCGCCGATAAGTGCCAGGGCCCCCGAATCGGAGTGCCAGCCACTTGAGGAAGGAACTAATCACGAGGCAACTCCAAAAATAGCCGACACCGAACGTCATTGAGATAGGATACCCTGCAGGATGGAGCGGCCACCAGATAAAGCGCATCCGCATGAACATCAGGAAAAAAGTGAACCCCATGCCGCCTGCCATGAAACTCATCGCTGGAATATCCGGGTCCCGAGGAAAAGCCAGCAGTCCCGCAAGCCAGCCAAACTGCCCGATGTGTCCAACGGAAGGACCGATGCCGCCGCCTGCCCCAGTAATCGCACCGCCTAGCCGATAAAGTTCGCTAAGCGTTGCCCAAAATGATGCAAGCGAACCGAAAACAACGGCGATAACCATGGCGAGCACCAGACGTTTTGTATTCATTCGGGCACGCTCTGCCATCTTGAACGCCTCAAGTTGATGCGGCATAATGTGTTCGCGATACCCGCGCCCACTGAAGAACCAGAAATAGGGAAAAACGGTCAGGTTATTCGGCCCGATAGCGCGTGTGCCGAGGATATTGATGAGGAACTGCTGCGCGTTGCACATGCCTGCCATCTCGTGTGCAGGCGGACCGAGTTCGGCGCGGACGCGCGTGATGGCCAGCGAAATGGCGAAGAAAAATGCGAAGAACGGCAAGATAATCGGCAGCGTCATCCCTGCCTTCAGGCAGAACCAGATAATATAGAGGCTCGCGATGAGTATCAGCAGCAGTGCCGTGCGGTAGCGGATAGGCTCCTGAGAATCGTCAATGCCGCCGCGGAGTCCGACAACGGTGCGCGCGACGTTGGCGAGATGTTTGCGCGTCACAAGCAGCGCGATGACAAAAACCGCCATCCAGCCGCCGATGGATTGTTCGCTGTTGTAGGGGAAAGGTGCCGGAATACCGACGGCACTACCGAAGACTCGCTGTGCCTTCTCAAATAGGAAGAAAAACCACATCGAAAAGGAAAGATCGAGCGGCAGCAGGAATCCTAATCCGATAACGAACGGATAGAACGGCACGGGGATATTACCAACGGCGTTCCACGGTTTCTCGGTGAAGAAACGTCCCCAATTGCGCGCATTATGCCGGACGCTGAAATCGGGGAGCACGGGGAAGAAATGCGCTAAGCCGTGCCAGATGTTCAACGCCGCGGCGATGATAAACCCGTACCACAGAATCCGATTTTGGAAGAGTTTGGCGGCACCGCCGCCTTCCGTAATTGCCATCGGCAGCTGGATGATGGGATAGGCGAGTTTCTCGTGCTCTGTCCACTGCTTCCGAATAAGCACATTCAGGCATATCATGATGGTGCCGAGCGCGAGGACGAGCGATGTCCACCACAGCGTCGGTTTTATCCACGCGCCGCCGATTTTGGCATTGTAAAACGGCGTATCGCCTTCATAAAAGCCGCGGATAATCTCCTTATCTGCGACGACGAGATGCTTCGGGACATAACTGTGGAACATGTCAGCCCAATCGTTTTCCAGCGTCGCGAACCAGAAGGCGTGCGGCAGTGCCGGGATAGTGAGTGCCAGCGTATCATGCCCAGCCAAACCGGAGGCGATGGAGAGCATCGCGTAGATGGTAATCATCTCGCCTTGCGTCAATGCCGATTTCGGCGCGACCCGCTTGATAAACAGGTTTATCAAGATAAGGAAAAAGATGTTGAGGACGACGTTCCAGAAGAGGGAGATAGTCGTGGGATGCCCGGAATGCCAGACACACTCAACTTCGATGACCCAAAATACATTGGGGGGTATGAGGAATAAGGCGATGAGGATAGCTCGCCATGTTACGCCCATATCGCGGCGTTTTTCTACGTTTTGCATTCGTTATTTTTTTTTGCGTCACTTTCGCTTGACATACTCCCTCCGCCTAAAGACGGGGGATTCTGAAGTCTCGCCGCGCTAGGCGCAACTGCAGCAGGTGCAGGCGATAGCCTGTCTGACACTGCCTAATTCATGGGTAGATGCCCCTACCCGAACAATGTTTATCGCGGCGTTCATATCACGTTCATGATGACGCTGACACCGCGGGCATGTCCACGTTCTGTCGCGCAGCGTGATAGCGTCATTGACATAGCCGCAGCCGTGACACGTCTTCGTGCTTGGATACCACCTATCGATGCAAGCAACGTTTTTACCACACTTGCGCGCCACCTGTCGGATGATAGAAAGGAACTTACTGAAAGCCAAGTCTGAAACCTTCCGTCCCCAGAGTTTTTTCATGGCGGCGATGTTCAGATCTTCAAAGAAATTCCAATCAAACTGCTCTACAAGATAACGCGCCAGTTTCCAAAAATAGTCTTCACGCTGCCGTGCTATCTTTCGGTGTGTCCGTGCTAATTCTATCCGCCGTTGATGCCGATGATTACTGCCAACTTCAGAACGGGAGAACCGTCGATTTGCACGTGCAATTGCATTGAGTGAACGTCGAAAGAATTCGGGGGCTTGTTCTCTCGTTCCATTGCTGGATGTCAGGAATGTTTTGAGTCCAAAGTCATGCCCTGCCGCATTACCAGTCTTGGGCATGAACTCGGTGTATTCCGCATCTGTGAGAATGGAAATGAACCAGTCACCGACTTTATCTTGTTTCACCGTGACACGTTGCACCTCGCCGACTACCGGGCGAGACAGCCAGAACTTATACCAGCGACCGTTAATACGGATTTTCGCAACGGGACAGCCACCGGGCTTCTTCTTTTCGTAGTCTTCTATCTTGCACTGTCCCGATGAAAATGTCATGGACTGCATCTGATAGCGTTTCTTGAACCGCGACGGACGTTTCGCCACTTTCTTGAAGAACCGTTGATACGCCTTGTGAATTCTGTCTATAGACTCCTGGAGCGTCCAGGAGAAGGGCTGCCGCCACCTGGCGTATTTCGGGAGCCGTTTGAGTTTCGTGAGGTGCTTGCATAACCGATTTCGGCTCGGATGTCTGTAGTCCTCGCGTTGTCCATACATCCGATAGTGCCGCCGAATCAAGGCGACAAAATGGTTATGCACATGGCAGAGGATATCCAAGTCGCTGCGCAAACGCCACAGCTGCTTCGGTTGTTGCAATTTATATTTCAGTGTATACATCGTGGTTACCGTATACCGTGCGTTGCCTCGTTTCAAAAGGTGGCGGGTGACGCAGACAGGTTGCCTGTGTTGAAACACACCCGCCCACACGGTAACACACATGATATGATATTCCACCTAAAAAGTCAAGGTATTAACCCCCAAAGGGGACAAATACCTGAACTCTTTTTTTGAATTCCCGGCCCCATGAACGTTTTCTACATCCCGCATGCTAAAGCATGGGATTTGAAAACGGGACGTTCGTTAAAAATGTTCAATCGGTGCGCTTTCCTTGAGTTCCCAGACGTAGTGTCCGAATTCAGCGGCACCGTCCGGAGTGCCGTGGAAGATTTCTGCGTCCAATCCCCAAGCCAATTTGTAGGCGGCGTGGAGTTGTGTCAACGATTTCGTCACCATGCCGTAGCAGAGGAGTGCGACGGTGCCGCCGCCCCCGCCGCCGGTAATTTTGGCACCGTAGATGCCGCCTTCTTCGCCGATTTTTTGCGCGATGCTGACGAGTCCGTCCACTTCCGGCGAACCGAGTCCTGCTAAATCGCGATAACTCGCGTTGGATTCATACATGAGCGCGCCCGCCTCTCGGAGGTAGGCACGGATGCATTCGGGATGCTTGTCCGCGTTTTTCAGTGCGGCGATGAACCGCTTGACACGATGGTTTTCATAAATCGGATGTTGCACTCGCCGCCTGATGGGATACATTTTCTCCGCATCCACCTGCGTGACAGTATCCACGGTTGCGCCGTATTTTTCAAGGAACTCCTCGCCGGGCATCTGCTCGGGCAACAGCGGTTCGCACTGTTCGTGGAATTCCTCAACGGAGAGGTTGCACAGATAGTTCGTCTCTAATTTTAACGCGCGCTGCAAGATTGTCAAGCCCATAAATGCAGCGGTGCGCGCGTCAATGTAATCGGTGCTTGTCGTGCTGCGCGGTGCTTTCGTATTCACACCGACAAACTTGGCATAGAACGGCTTTGACACTCTTTCCAGAATTTCATAAGGTGCCTCGGATGTTGAGGACGTAGGCGGTTGACACCGAATCGAGAGCATCTTTCCCATTTTCCCCGAAACCGAAGTCACCTGAGCCATGATACCGCACGGCGCGCCGACAATCCGATTTTCGACGATTTGCGCCACCTGGGCGATGTCCCGTTCGCTTAACTGCAGCTCATAAAGTTTGTCAATCGCCATCAACGCCGCGACTTCAATCGCCGCCGATGAAGCAATCCCGGCATCTATCGGAATAGTGCTTTTGAGGACAATCGCGGCACCGTGCGGAAAACGTTCGATTTTGCCTTCTTTCAGCAGGGCATAGAACCCGCCGAGGATGTAGCCGCTCCATGCGATTTGCGCGTCCTTATTGAAAAGTTCACGAACTTGTGCGTAGGTTTTGAGTTCGCCTTCGGCATAGAAATCGTCAAGCGAGAGTTGAACGCCCTGTTTCACCCGCTTGTCTCCAAGCAACACGGTGTTGCCCGTATCGTTTTCAGGTTTAGTCGTCTGATAGAGATACTGGTTTCCGACACCGAGTGTGACTGCGCGGAGGTGTCTATCTTCGCGCGCTTGACAGGCGGCGATGGCGATGCGTTCCAGCGTCATTTCAAAGACATTTGCACCGCAGTAATCGGCAATGCCGCCCATGATGTCAAGCCGTGCCGGTGCGCGCGTGACGATAACCTTCCCACCCTTCTGCAACCCGAATGGCCCGAAGATGTCGGCGGAGTCTTCTTGGATAAGACGTTCCAAGTCGGAAATTTGGAACGGTTTTACGTTGGGACCGCGCAGTTGTTCAACTTTCATCAGTTTTTTTCACGTCGCCGAGGATGCCTTTCTCAAATTGCGAAAGGTTAATCCTTTTAAATTCGCTTCGCCCGATGTTTTCATAAAATTGCCAGCTCTCAGCATGCTCGCTATCGGCAAATATGCCAAAACGGGTATCAGTTGCCGAGAGGTAGGACTTTAACTGCTCATCTCCACTTTGCTCGTATGCCACTTTGCACTCTGCAATAGCGGCGAGTTTGCCTTCTGCGGTAAGAAGCACAACGTCTGCTCTACCGTCTCTGGAACCGATGCGAATCTCGCGTTCAAGTTCTATAGAAAAACGCTGATACGCGGGCGTCTTGAAATAACCGACAACTGCTGTCACCACGCGTGCTTCATCACGCGGTTCAACGAGAAAGAGCTGCGGTGAATCAGGTACCTGCGCAGGCTTTCGTCGTGGCCGGTAAGACGTAAAGAGTTTCAGCAGGGGTTCGGTTTCAGAGACGAACTCTGCCTGTCTGCTGCTAATCAGTTCTTGTGTGCCTAGCCCTACTCCAGATAAAGAACGTGAGGATAGCGCGAAGACTTCTCGTTGTTGTTCGCGGGCATGCCTTGCTGTTATGAGCGCGCCGCTTCCCCTCGGTGCCTCGCCGATTACGGTGCCTCGCGTTAAACCGCTTATGATACGGTTGCGTTGCGGGAAATTTTTCCGTCTCACTTCCATGGCCATAGGAAATTCAGAGAGCAGCGCGCCGGATTTCACAATTTGCGCTGCAAGGTCCCGGTTTTCCGGTGGATAAACATCACACAGGCCTCTGCCGATTACAGCGAGAGTCCTGCCGCCCGCTTCCAGTGCGCCGCGGTGCGCGCTTTCATCGATGCCACGTGCCAAACCACTCACCACCGTTACGTCATGTTTCGCCAGCGCGTAACTGAGTTCATGACTGAGTTGCAGCCCTTCCTCTGTTGACTGACGCGAACCTACCAGGGCAATGCTTTTGTTATCATCGGCATGGAGTTCGCCTTTTACATAGAGCAAAATCGGCGGATTATTAATCTCCTTCAGCAAAGGTGGATACATTTCGTCATAAAGCGTGATGATGCCGCATCCATGGCGTTCAATCAATTCAAGTTCGCGCTGCAAAGGATAGTAAAGCAACTGGTGAACTAAACCCGCAGGCGCGGCACTCCCGGATTCCCACAACTTGCTTTGCAGTGTCTCGGATGTCGCCTGCAGTGCCGCTTCAGCACTACCGAATGCCTCAACCAACAGTTGAATGGTTTTAGAACCAACCCCCTGCATCAGGTTGAGATGAATCAGGCTCTTCGTTTCATCGGATAACATCGTTTTGCCTCTGTTCGGGTGAAACTTCCGCGTCTCCCCTCAGCAAACAGCCAGTATTCAAATGTTATCCTATGTTACACGAATTCTATAAATTTGTCAAGAGTTTTTTTCAGCATTGAACGCGGCACGGTGTCATGCTAATTCTTCTTCCACTTTTTGCGCGCGTATCTCCATCGCCTACTGATTGACGACTGCGACGCTTTCTCCCGATTTCAGCGAATGTTGTCCGGCGATGACAACCGCTGTGCCTTCAGCAATTCCGCTGAGCACCTCGACCTGGCCTTCACGTAAGAGCCCAATCTGCACACTGCGTCGTTGACTCACGCCGTTTTCAACGATGAATACCTCTTGTTGCTCCGTCGCGGCATCCTCAAGGAGCGCGGCACGCGGGATAAGAATCGCGTCTGCATGCACCTCAATCGGCACGGTGACGTTGGCGAACATACCGGGCTTCAATGTCCCATCGGCATTGTCAATGTGAAACTCAACGGTTGCGGTGCGCCGTGCCGCTTGTAAGGTGGGACTAATGAACGCCACCGTGCCGGTGAGCACCGCGGCTATCCCATCAATCTCCACAGATGCCAGCTGATTCATGGACAATTGGTTCAACTGCGATTCGATTACGTCAACGGTGGCTTTGACGGTGTCAATGTTGACAATCTCAAACAGCGGTGCGGCGGGGGTTGCCATGCCGCCAAAATCGAGGGTGCGTTGCGAGATAATCCCAGAAATCGGTGCGTAAATTGTGGCATCCTTCAGCCGTTTCTTCGCGAGTTTCAGCGCGACCTGGGCTTGCGTGCGCGCCGTTTTCGACGCGGTAATCTCTGCTTCCCAACTCTTGGCGTTCTCTAACGCCTTCGCGGAGATGAGCGCGGCTCGCGCTGTTTCAACTTGCGATTGCGCCAGCGCGATGTCCTTCTCCCAGGAACGCGTTTCGGCTTGCGCCCGCGCCAACCGCAAGGATGCGGCAGCTTGTTCTACCTGCGCCTCCATCGCTTGGATGTCCTCCACGCGCGCGCCATTGTCGATGAGTTGACGTTGTTCTTTAGCAATGTTATACTGCGCGCTGGCAACGTCTAGCTGCGTCTTCGCGCTCTCAAGAGACTGCTCGCTAATCGCACCATTTTGGAAGAGCTGCGCCATACGCGCATGGTTGCTTTCGGCGTTGCCAAGATTGGCTTTTGCTTGATTGTAGGAGGCTTCCGCTTGCCGCCTGTCTTCGGCACGAGCACCGTTTCTGATTTTTTCCAGATTGGCGACAAGGGACTGTAATCCTGCCTCCGCCTGTTCAATTTGTGTCACCGAACGGAGTTCAGCCAGGTCTGCCACCTGTGCTAGCGAGATGGACGCGGCGTTGAGTTGCGCCTCGGCTTGCGCGATTTGCGAACGGACGCGCACCTCGGCGAGTTGCTGCGTCTGCGAATACGCCGTCTCGGCAGACTCTAATGTTGCTTCGGCTTGTTGAACGGCGAGTGCTAATTCTTCATGTTCCACAGTGGCAAGGACATCTCCCTTTTGGACGCTGTCGCCTTCATCAACCGGAAGTGCGCTCAGGCGGCCCGCAATGTCCGGGAAGACGTTCACTCGTGACTGCGCTTCAATTGTGCCAGAGAGTTGAAGTTCGGCGCGGATTTCGCCGCGTATCGCGTTGCTAATTTCCACCGGTTTCAGCACGGCGGCTTCGGCTTGTTCTTCTGTCGGGTTTTCGGTTTTCAAGAATCTTGGGACGGTAAGAACCGCTATGACTAAGACAATGATAACCCCGAGCCATATTCTTTTCAATTTGGTTTCTCCCCATTTTCTGTTTGGTGTCTATTGTAATTGTTGTCCGATTGCTTTTTCCAACCGTGCTAAGCCGACGACATAGTCATGATGCGCCTGAAGCCGGTTGACTTCCGCCTGCGCCAGCGCGAGTTGCGTGTCGGTTAACGCCACGGTGGTAATGATGCCGTTTTCAAATTGGATATTCGCGATGCGCACACTCTCGCGTGCTTGCGCCACGGTTTCACGCTGCACCTCCATCAACGTTCGCGCCTCCAAGAGGTTCAGATAGGCGGAACGCACCTCAAATTCGACAGCGGATGTCAACCGCGCACTCCCTAATTCTGTCTGTTTGAGGACAGACTCGTTCTGTTGCACCGCTGCCTGCGTCGCAAACCCATCAAAAATCGGGATGTTAATCCGGAGTCCAAGGCTCCAGATGCGGTTCATCTCCGTGAGTCTTTCATTTTGTGATATTTGGTAATTGCTGAAAAAACTGAAGTCTGGGAGACGGCGCGTTTTCGCGACATCCACCTGTTTGCGAGCGGCGCGCTCGTTCAATTGCGAACGGCTCATCTCCGGACGATTTTTCAGAGCCTGTTGTATTAACCCCTCAAGACTGCCAGCCGCTAACGGATGTTCGCCGACGGTTTCCAAAGAACCTTGCACCGAGATAGCCTCGGAGAGCGGGATGTTCAGGAGCGTCTTATAGCCGTTTTTGGCGATGCGAACCCCGTTCTCGGCGCGGATAAGCTGCGATTGCGCGTTTGCCAGCTGCACCTTCGCGCGCAGCACGTCGAAATTCGTCGCCGCCCCTGCTTCAAACGATGCCTCAGCGATGCCGAGTTGCTTCTCAACGAGCGCGACGCTTTGCTGTGCAACACGGACGAACTCTTGCGCTACTAAAACGCCGTAAAACGCTTCAGAGACATCTAAACGGAGTTGATGATAGGCAGCGGCGACTTCGCGTTCTACCGCCTGATAACTCAGTTTCGCCGCCTGATAGCCGTAGTAGTAGCGTCCCCATGCGAAGACAGGTTGCGTGAGGCTCACCGTGCCTTGCAAATTGTGATGCGCGCCGAATTCCAATTCGATGAGCTCTGCCTCGTTATCGCCTGTCGGTGTCGGCATCGGTTGCATCTCGTCTCCGTCGCCTGTCCCACCGGGCGGTAGGAAACCGAACCCACCGTCTGCCTGAATTACAGACTTTTGGACATCTCTAAAATAGGTATAGTCGCCGTTCGCTGTGATTCGCGGTAAGAGGCCCGCGCGCGCCGCGCGCACCTGCGCCGCCGCCGTTTTCAGATTCTGTTCCGCTGTCTGAACAGTCAGGTTGCTCTCTTTAGCAATCTCCAAACTTTCATCGAGCGTCAAAACCCGCTGTTCTTGCGCATTGACGGCGAAGGCGAGCAAACATATCAGAAAGGCTCCGCTCCATGCAATGTCGCGAAACCGGAATAAATTCATCGGAGTGCGTCCTCCTATGTTATGGACGGCCACGGCTTTTCACATCCATGGCCGCCTGTGGATAATGTGGATGGATAGACATCCACCCTGACAACCCAAAAACCTAATAACGGATAATCGTCGTTGAATCGCCGACAGCCCACAGCTGCCCACTCGGCGTTTTCACAATATCGTGCAGGTGGTTCATCGTGGGAGATTCCTGCATCAACCACGTCACGCCGCCATCGGCAGTCTGCAGAATAGTGCCGGCATCACCGACAGCCCATCCCTCATTTTCGTTGAGGAAAAGGATGGCGTTGAGGTTTGCATCCGTCGGCACCGTTTGCTCTGTCCACTCCATGCCGCCGTCCGTGGAAGCCATGATGGTGCCTTGTTCACCAACTACCCATACCTTCTGTTTGTTCAGTCCGAAGGCATCTTTTAACGCGGCACCCTGCAGCATCGGCATCCATGTGAGCCCGCCATCGGTTGTCTTGATAATCGTGCCGGCATCGCCGACTACCCAGCCGACTTTATCGTCAATGAAATGAACACCGTATAGGTTGTTAAAGCCGGCACCTGTCATGCCCGGGTCGCACTCTTGTCCGAGCCAGGTTTGCCCACCATCGCTGGTATGCATCACTCTGCCAGTTTCGCCGACTGCCCAGGCGTGCGTTGCGGAACCGAAACTCAGTGCATAAGAGCCCATCGCGCTGCGCCAGCTCATCGGGCCTTCAAACTTAATACGCTGTGCCGTGCCGTGGCCTTCATCACCCGGGTCGCTGAGGTCTGCCCAGGTAGCACCCCCATCAAGCGTTTCAGCTAGTGCTGCATTGCTCCCGACGATATAGCCTTTCGTTTCACTCACAAACCCGACACCGAACAATTCAAAGACGTTTCCGCTGTTTTGGGGCATCCACGTCTTGCCGCCATCGTTTGTATGCATTAGCGCGCCCGCTAAGCCGACTGCCCAACCGAGCCGGTTATCGTAAAAATCGACTGCGCGTAGGTTGCTCAAATTAGAGACAACCTCCCAGGTTTGTCCACCATCCGAACTGTGCAGGATAGTAGCGGCATCGCCGACTATCCACGCCTCATTCTGGTTCACCATGTGCACGCCTTGGAGTCGCGCGGCGACAGGACGCGGTGCCAAGGGTGCCCAGGTTGTACCGCCATCGGTTGTGCGTAAGATGACACCGAACTCCGCCGCGGCGATGCCTACATTTTCATCGGCGAAGTGGACATCCCAAATCGGTTCGGGCATTCCGTTAGAGTGCGGGACACGACTCTCCTGAGCGGCCCACTCTGCGCCGTTCATGGTAGCCACGACGGCACCGCCGGAACCTACTGCCCAGCCGGTGCTACCGTTCAACATGAAAAGGGCATCGAGTGTTTGCACCGTGGCACTCGTCTGGAACTGCCAATTCTGTCCACCGTCAGTCGTATGGAGAAGAGTGCCGCCGCCGCCGGCCGCCCAGCCTGTGTTGGCATCAACGAAGGAGATACCTTCCAGGACGTTATTCGTGCCGACCTCCTGCTTTGTCCATGTCGTGCCGCCATTTGCGGTGCTGATGATGAGCCCACTATCACCACTGGCCCAGCCGTGCTGTTCGTCCACAAAAGAGACGGCTAACAGCGCGGTGTAGGTGTCGGTATTCTTTTTCATCCACGTCACACCGCCATCGGTTGTCTTGAGCACCGTGCCGTTGTCGCCCACAACCCATCCCAACTTCGGGCTAACAAACCGAACCTTCTTCAACTCAATATCAAAAGGTAGAGGTTGACTCGGCTGATTCTCCCACGACATGCCGCCATCGGCGGTATGCAGGATGGTAGAATTGCTCCCTACAATCCACCCATGCTGTTCATCGACAAAAAAGACATCGGAAAAGGTGGCGTTCCACTGCGACTCGCTCATCTTCTCCCACATTTTCTGTGCCTGCGCGAACGGAGCGGCGCAAAGCATCAGCACCGCCACCGTCACCGTCGCCGTTAACATTTTAATTCTGAATTTCATCGTTGCCTCCTGAAAAGTTCATTGATGGTGCAAATCCACACCAAAGATGCTAGTAAAATATAGTATACACTATTTCCGAGTTCCTTGTCAAGAGAAATTATTTGAGGGTGTTTCATAAATCGCCCAACGTCGCGGTGACAGGGCCCCGCTACGGTGAAAAAACGGGGAATTGCCGGTAGGAGAGCCCTCCCGGTCTCGATGTTCCCGTAGCGCGGGGGCCCTCGGAGGTTTCCATCCGCGCATCCGAGCGGGTTTCCCCCGCGAGCTCCATCGTCAAGATGTTTTCCCCTGTCTGTAGTTTGTGATCGCCTGATCACAAACGGGTCAGGATCTGGCGATCCTTACCTACAGGCTGAAGAGACGTTTTTTTCCCCGTAGCGCGGGGGCCCTCGCCCTACGATGAAGGGGGGGCTTTCTGCCGCCGCGACCCCGGTAGGCGCGCCGTCCTATTGCATCGAGACCAGGAGGTCTCTCCTACGGGGATTTATGAAACAAGTCAAATTATTTTCGCCAACATTTTTTCGCTTGACATTTCATTGTGAATCTGATAACATAGGAAAAATATCATCTTCATTTGCAGTAGGAGCAACACAGCAAAACCATGACGAACTACGCTAAAGCCTCCGTGCATCCATCAGAACTTCGCGAATTTGACGATGCCCAAACGGGCGCGCATATCTATCAACTCACAAACGACGCATCCATCAACCACAACCTCTACTTTCTGACTTCCTCGTTCACGCCAGACCAGGGTTATCTCGTTTGGACATCCTATCGTTCTGGCAAACCGAACTTTTTTAAAGCGGCGTTTCCGGATGGCGATATCGTCCAACTCACCGATGCCGATGACATCCACGGCTACTCCGGCGTGATTGCCAAAGGTGGCACGCAACTCTTCTATACCCAAGCCGACGAGATTAAGGCGATTCATTTGGAGACGCTGGCAGAACGGACGCTGGAAAAATTTCCCGGCGGCAGCCTCGGCGAGTGCAGTGTCAGTGCTGATGAAAAGTTTATCGTCACAGCGATGAAGCGTGATGGCAAATCGCACATTACCATCACCGCAACCGATGGCAGCGGCGGCGAGGTTATCTATACGTCGCCGACACAGACGATTATCCACCCGCAGTTCCATCCGAAACACGCGGAACTCATCGCCTATTCCGGAGATCCAGCGCCGAGGATGTGGACTATCCACCGCGATGGCACAGAAAATCGGCAGCTCTATGAACACGATAACCACGAATTCCTCGTCCACGAAACCTTCCTCGGCGCGCAGGACGAACTGATTGTGACGCATTGGCCCTACGCGCTCCGCAGGTTCTCGTTGGAGACGTTGCAGATGCAGACAATCGCCGATTTCAACGCGTGGCACATCGCCAGCAACCGTGCCGGCACCAAAGTCTTGTGCGATACCGTGCATCCCGATATCGGTTTGCGCTTAGTCGATGTGGAAACGGGTGAGCATACGCCAATCTGCTATCCGCAAAGTTCGTCAAGCGGCAGCCAGTGGCAGACCGACCGGTACGCTCTCGCCGAAGATTGGGCGGCGGCACAACAGCAGGCAGATAGAGAGAAGGCACTTAGCTGGATGGAGATGAAGGTGGACACTGTTTACGGCCCGCAGTGGACGCATCCGCATCCCTCCTTCAGTCCTGATGAGAAGGCGGTGGTGTATACGTCAGATATTTCGGGGCATTCCCAGGTCTACGTTGCGGAGATTCCGTGAACAGCCTGTTGGCCCGAACAGACACTTGAACGAACGCGAGGGACAGGCCCTCGCGCTACGGTGAACAGGCGGTTTTTGTCTCGACCGGGGGCTCGCGAGGGACAGGCCCTCGCGCTACGGTGAAGGGGCGGCGTTGTTACCGTAGGGCGGGGGCCTGTCCCCCGCCATGCCACGCACGACGATGCAGCAGACTCTTATCCTGAAAATCTGGAAAATCGTGTAAATCCTGCTTCAGACTTGAACGCTCGCGAGGGACAGGCCCTCGCGCTACGGTGGAAGAGGTGGTTTGCGGTGAGACCGGGAGATCGCGAGGGACAGGCCCTCGCGCTACGGTGAAGTGGCGGTTTTGTTACCGTAGGGCGGGGGCCTGTCCCCCGCCAGGCCGCGCACGACGATGCAGCCGACTCTTATCCTGAAAATCTTGATAATCGTGTAAATCCTGCTTCAGATTTGAACGATCACGAGGGACAGGCCCTCGCGCTACGGTGAAAAGGCGGTTTTTGTCTTGACCGGAGAATCGCGAGGGACAGGCCCTCGCGCTACGGTGAAAAGACAGTTTTCGTTATTCCCTTCTGTAGTTTGCGATCGCCTAATCGCAAACAGGTCAGGATCAGGCGATCCTGACCTACAGAGGAGGAGCCCCTACGCGGGGGACAGGCCCCCGCGCTACGGGGCCTAAAACGATCGCGGGGGACAGGCCCCCGCGCTACGGGGCCTTAACAGTCTATTCCCGCTGTTTCACCTCACCGAACGTGGTCAGCATCCGATTTGACGCAGACACGGAACCGCGCAACAGACGCGTCGCTAACGTCGCCGGCTTACCATCAGACGCGACTTCTTCGATCTGATAGTAATACTCAACCCCAGGCTTCGCAGACGTATCCGTGAACGTGTAGGTTTGACGTTCACCGGTAGTGCCGGCACCGGCGATGAGCGCAGGATTCAAAAGCGTGAAACCGCTATCGCGTTTCAAACTGCGGCGCAGGTTGAAACCCGCGTTATCGACTTCCGATTCGGTTGTCCATGTCAAGACGACAGCACCGGTTTCACTGCGCGTCATCGAGAAACTCGATAACTCCACCGGCAACGCGCCGCCGCGACGATGCCCCGGTGTGCCGATGTCATCCGCATCACCCCAGTGGAGCGCATCACTGCTAGAAGCGACTTTCTTGACACGCGCCGCCAAGACCCAACTCGACCTCTTTTGCCCCGGTTCCGCCGCCGAGGTGCCCTCGGTGTAACGCCGAATGACAGAACTCCGCGAACCTTCCTCGCTACTCAACGGTAATGCCCAGGCCGGTGCATCGTCCGAATGCCTGTTGCTGTCCCTATTCCCGACTTCGTCGACGAGATGCCCATTTCTATCGGTGAGTTTCAGGTAGAACCCCTCCATACTCAAGAAGGTATCCTGCGCACGCTTGATACGCAGATTCTTCTCGTGTAATGCAAGCAGGTCGTAAACTCTGTCAGTCGGCAGATACGAGTCTGACGACGCACGCGCCGGGCCCGCGACAATTAAGAGCGTCTGATTCGGTTGAATTATTTTTTCCTTCAACGTCAACGTCACAACCGGTCTGCCGACTAAGTCCTCAGAATCGACATTCTGGATTTCCAGTTTCCAGCGGTTCAGGTTGAGTGCTTCCGTTTTCGAGGCATTATACAGCTCAATCCACTGCGGCAGTTTACCGTCCGCTGAATCCACCATGAGTTCACTGAAGGTGACACTGCCCTTCGGCGTGGCAGCCACCGGTTTCACGGCATCGTTAGGATAACCGGGTGTGCCGGCTGTCGCCGGTGAGGTTTCTGTTACCCTATCATAGCCGACCCCGGTGTAGGCGGCCTGCATCCAGGCATCTTTGTGGTAGCCGACGCTGTCCGCCTTCGCGCGCCGCCATACCTTGCCTCCTGTAAAAGCCGCCTCGGTGTCCTCACGGGGATGTGCTGTCGCTTTCAAGGGCCAGATATCTGTCTGGAACGCGTCTCCTTTGTCTGCGATAAAGGCATCCGTATCGGGTCCGCCGCCGCCAGCGACATCAATCACGTTCTCCCCTTTGCCCAGTTTCCCCGTCGCATTGCGGAGAATCAAGAGGAACTGGCCATCATCGGGCAGCGTCAAATCAGGCGCGACGAAATAGTGATGCACTGCACCTGTCTTGCCGGGGTTCGCGATGTCAATCCCCCCTGCAAGCCGTGTTTTCTCCGGCGGCCGCCGCGTGATGAGCAAAATGCCATTCGGCGGGATGCGAAACGCCGCATCCGATGGAAATCTCACGAGTGGTTTGTCTACTTTCTCTCCATCGGTGACGATGCTGATGCCCCAGTTTTTCAACGGCACCGCCTCCGCCGTGACGTTCCGGAGTTCCAGCCAATCGTTGGCACCCGAAGCACCGTTGCCGAGTTCGTTGAAAATCAACGGCGTGCGCGGCATCTGTGTCGATTTCACGGGTTCCACTGTCTCTGGCGGCAGAAATACCACAGGCGCGCCCAGCACAGGCACCTCCTGTGTCAACGGCGCAACCGGCTCCTGCGGCTGACCGGGCGCGGGCTGCGTCGTTTCCCCCGGAAACGCCACGATGCCGCTAGGACCTCTGTCAGGCAGGGCATCGGTACCAGCAGGTTCGCCTGTCACTATCGCACTCACGCCATTCGTGATGGGGGCAGTCTCCGGCACGACGAGACGCGGCTCCCAATGGACCACGTTCGCAACGTCATCCGACTGCACTTCATAGGCAAACGTGACAACGGTGGAATTCGCATCCCGCGCCGACTGCCAATAGGCGCGCCGCTGATTCGCCACCGTGCGCTCGCCTAAATAGAGCACGATATACGGCCGATTTGTAATATCCACATTCGCAGGGATATCTACATTGTCATCGTCAAATGTCAACTCAAGGGAGAGTTCACTACCGACGATATATCCTGTCGCCGGGGGCGGCACCACGGTGACATTGGTTATTACCGGCGGCGTATTGTAAATCACCACCAACGGCGAGGCAGCACCGCCATAGGTATCGCCTGCTGCAGTGGCAACACTGCCACTTTTCACCTGGAACGTGTAAGTGCCTTCCGCTGACACGGTGACAGGCACCGTATAACGCGCATCCGCCGATTCAGCACGCGTCAATTCACCGAACGTCGCTGTCCCCGCGCCACTGACGTTGATGTCTGAGACGCTAAACGCCCCATCTCCAACGGCGGCAAGGGGCTTCGAGAAATCGAACGTCACTGTCCAACTCGGTTCACTTGTCACGCGTCTTCCTTCTGTCAACGCAACCGAACTCTCAAGCACCAGCTCGACAGACATATCGTCGACAGCGGTAACGGTAATCGCGAGACGCTGCGTCTTGATTAAGCGCCGGTCACCTGTCCCACTCGTCGCCGTAATGAAGACAATATAGGTGTTGTTGCCCGCCGCATCCGCCGCATCTTCCGGATCAGACGACATGTGCGCAACATCTGTCGGATTGCCATAATCTGGCGATACGCGAAACCGCAAGACACCGCTGCTCGCATCAAACGTGAAGGCACCGCTATCTGTCCCGCTCAGCGTATACCCCATAATCTCATCGGCGGGATCGCCGTCCATCGCAACGACAGTGACGACAGGCGTGTCCGCCGGGGTATTCTCTGCCACAGTGACAGCAGCACTACTGCTGAAAACCGGCGGGTCGTTATCCTGCGGCACCGCCGTAACGGCATCCGACCAGGGCCCCGACCCCTCTGCATTCGTCGCGCGCACCTGAATCTCATGAAGCACATGCTGTGTCAACCCGGTAAGCACCGTGGCAGTGCCGGTGCCAGTGAAACCTGCATCCGTGAATGCACCACTGCGCCCTTGCCGATACCGCACATCGTAACCCGTAATCGCCAACCCCGTGTCCGCCGGTGCTGTCCACTGAATGCTCACCGAAGTCAGCGTCATCTCCGTCAGGCCCGGGGCAGCCAGCTTCGGAGGGATCTCCACATTCGTCACAGTCACAACGAGCGTTTTCTGCGTCGTGAGTCGACGGCCGGGAGCACCACTCTGCGCTTGAACCACCACGACATACTCATTATTTCCCGCCGCATTCGCGGGTGCGGTGCTCAAAACGTCTTGCGCATTTTCAAAATCCGGTGCCGTTGTGAACGTCAACTCACCTGTCGTCTCATTAATCGAAAACTGCGCGCTATCCGCACCGCTAATCGCATAACTCACCGTATCGGTAACCACCGTATCCGCATCCGTCGCCGAGGCGGTTGTCACCGCGGTGCTATTTTCCGCAACATCGAATTCCGTCGTGGTATCGTCGAAAACCGGTGCAACGTTCGCCGCCGTGGTCCTACTGCCAGAATTAGACCAGAGTCCGGTGCCCTCTGCATTCGTCGCGCGCACCTGCACCTGATACGCTGTCCCCGGCGTTAAACTTGACAACGTCGTGGAAGTGCCAGTGCCAGTGAAACCTGCATCTTGCCACATGCCGGCAGGCGGACCCGTCGTCCGATACTGCACATCGTAATCCGTAATCGCCGGCTTGCCGGTGTTCGTCGGCGCACTCCACGTCACGCTCAACTGCGTCGGCGTGGCATCCGCCGCTGTCACCGTCGGTGCAGCAGGTTTCAAGGGCGGCTCGTTCACATCCGTAACGGTGACGGTGAGCGTCTTACTCTCCGACAGCGCACGAGCACCTGTCCCACTCGATGCCGTGACTATCACGATATACTCATTATTTCCCGCCGCATTTGACGGATTGGCACTCACGACATCTTGCGCATCTTCAAAATCCGGTGCCGATGTGAATGTCACCGCGCCGCTAGACGCATTGATGGAGAACTTCGCGCTATCCGCGCCACCACTAATCGCATAACTCACCACATCGGTAACCACCGTATCCGCATCCGTCGCCGAGGCGGTTGTCACCGTGGTGCTATTCTCCGCAACATTGAATGCCGTTGTGGCAACGTCAAAAGCCGGTGGAGCATTCGCCGCCGTGGTCGCATCGCCAGAATTAGACCAGGCCCCTGTCCCCTCTGCATTCGTCGCGCGCACCTGCACCTGATACGCTGTATTCGGCGTTAACCCGGTTATCGTTGCTGTTCTGGTGGTACCGGTGTGTGCATGACTCGTGAACCCCCCAGAAGTCCCCGCGCGATACTGCACATCGTAATCCGATATTGCCGGCTTGCCGGTGTTCGTCGGCGCACTCCACGTCACGCTCAACTCTGTCGGCGTAGCTGGTGCCGCTGTCACCATCGGTGCATCAGGTTTTGAGGGCGGCTCGTTCACATCCGTAACGGTGACAGTGAGCGTCTTGTTCACCGACAGCGCACGGGCATTTGCCCCACTCGATGCCGTGACTGTCACCACATACACGTTATTCCCCGCCGCATTTGACGGATTGGCACTCACGACATCTTGCGCATCTTCAAAATCCGGTGCCGAAGTGAATGTCACCGCGCCGCTAGACGCATTGATGGAGAACTTCGCGCTATCCGCGCCACCACTAATCGCATAACTCACCACATCGGTAACCACCGTATCCGCATCCGTCGCCGAGGCGGTTGTCACCGTGGTGCTATTTTCCGCAACATTGAATGCCGTTGTGGCAACGTCAAAAGCCGGTGGAGCATTCGCCGCCGTGGTCGCATCGCGAGAATTAGACCAGAGTCCGGTGCCCTCGTCATTCTTCGCACGCACCTGCACCTGATACGCTGTCCCTGCCGTTAACCCTGTCAACGTCGTGGAAGTGCCAGTGCCATTGAAACCTGCATCTTGCCACATGCCGGCAGGCGGACCCGTTGTGCGATACTGCACATCGTAATCCGTAATCGCCGGACCCGTGTTCGCAGGTGCACTCCAAGTCACGCTTAATTGCGTCGGCGTTGCATTCGCCGCTGTCACCATCGGTGCAGTCGGCGCAGACGGTGCCTCAGTTGTCACATCCGTGACGGTGATAGTGAACGTCTGCGTGGCAGTTTGCGTCGGCAGCGTATAAGGCGTATTGTCAGTATCACTAGTCTGGTAGTTGGTAGAGCTGGGGTTAGTGCTGGAGGCAGTGACGATAACGATATATTCGTTGTTCCCCGCCGCACTGATCGGATTTTCAAAGTTTGGCACGGCGACAAATCGCAATCTGTCGTTCCCGGTCCCCGCAATCGTAAACCGCGCGCCATCTGCGCCCCCGCCGGTCGCCGTAATGGCATAAGTCACCGTATGATCCGTATTGCCATCGGTGGCTGCCAAGGTAGCGATGTCCGTAGACGTAGTTGTCCCTTCCGCTATGGAAAGCGTTTGGGTGGCTGCAGAAAACGTCGGTGCCAGGTCATGATAGACTAGAAGTACCTTTGTGGTGGGTGCGGCGAGAGTATCACCACTATTATCGGCTGCTTCAATTGTTGGACTAGAACCGAGGAACGCGTTAATCTGAAAGGCAGCTGTGCTTGTTGGAGTAATCGTCGTTTTCCAGACTTTTTGATTGGTGGAATCTTCCTGCGGCGTGGTGAAGGTTCCTCCAACAAAAGAAAAGTGGTTGTTCCCAAGCCCAGTGATTCTCTCTGAAAAGGTTATTTCAAGCGTAAAGGAACCGGTTACCCGACGCGCGAGGCGGATACTTTGGCCGACACGGTATCCAAACGCATCACCAACCTTGGCTCCGGATGCCGATAACGTATAGGTGATGTCGGCGGCGGCGTGCGCGGTGGACGGTGCCAGCCAGGGTAGCATGCCGATGCACAGCAGGAGCAGACAGCCTAACAACTGCTTCGGAGTTGCTAAAGGGTATACTTCACGTATGTCGTGAAGGGGGGGGGTCTTTTGTGATATTCGGTAACATTCATTGTTTCTCCTTTATCTATATTTTGGCTATTGGGTAGGTGGTTTCTCCTACCGTAGCGGCGTTGATAGATATAATATCATAAATACGTAAAAATGTCAAATTTTTTTCGTTTTGTTTAATTTTCGTTATCGTAGCATTGCGGGTGAATGGGCGGTTTTCGTCTCGACCGGCGCCTCGCGAGGGACAGGCCCTCGCGCTACGGTGGAAGAAACGTTCCTGTTACCGTAGGGCGGGGGCCTGTCCCTCGCCATGCCGCGAACGACGATGCAGCAGATCTCTTATCCTGAAAATCTTGAAAAATCTTGTAAATCCTGCTTCAGACACTTGAACGCTCGCGAGGGACAGGCCCTCGCGCTCCGGTGAATGGACGGTTTTCGTTGTTCCCTTCTGTAGTTTGCGATCGCCTGATCGCAAACGGGTCAGGATCAGGCGATCCTGACCTACAGAGGAGGAACCCCTGCGCCTGTCCCCCGCCATGCCGCGCATGACGATGCAGCCGCTCTCTTATCCTGAAAATCTTGAAAAATCTTGGAAATCCTGCTTCAGATTTGAACGCTCGCGAGGGAAACCCGCTCGCCTGCGCGTATGGCATCCGAGGGCCCCCGCGCTACGGTATCCGGAACGGTTACGGGAAAAAACGTCACCCCTCAATTACGCTAACTCCACAATCTATCATGCGAACGTTCCGAATCCCATTCAGTCGTCGGCGGAAAGTATTGCGGGGCATCCGGATGCAGATGCTCCCGAATCACCTCTTCGTTGAGCTCAATGCCTAACCCCGGCGTGTCAGGGACAGTGATGTGGCCATCTTGGATGATAGGGTTCGGCAAACCTGTCACCATGTCATCCCACCACGGGTTATCAACAGAGTGGTTTTCCAAGACGAGGAAGTTTGAAGTCGCCGCGGCGCAATGGACGCTCGCCATCGCACAGACCGGGGTGCCTGCCATGTGGAGTGCCATCGCGATGCCGTGTTCCTCCGCCAAATCGCCGATTTTCTTCGTCTCTAAAATCCCACCCGATGTGGCAATATCCGGATGACAAACCGAAATCGCCCGTTTTTCAAACAGCGGCATGAAGTCCTCTTTGCAATAAATGTCCTCACCGGTGCAAATCGGTGTCGCACACGAGTTGGAAAGACGGACATACTGCTCCGTGTATTGCCACGGCACCATATCTTCCAGCCACGCGAGGTTATATTTCTCCAACGCCCGCGCGAGGCGGATGCAGTCCTCAATGCCGATGTGTCCGAAGTGATCTACGGCGAGCGGCACCTCATAATCAATAATCGCTCTGACGAGCTCAACATACTCCGACAAAATCTGGATGCCTTTGTCGCTGATGCGGATACCGGTGAACGGATGCATCAGGTCATGCGTGTCTAAGCTGCCGCTCGGTGCGGCGAGCGCGCCGCGGATACCGCGAAGCAAGCCAATCCCGAGGTCCATCTTCAGGAAGGTGAACCCGCTGTCAATCCGTTCTTGGAGTTTCGCGCCCATATCCCCCGCGTCTTTGAGGGACGGCGTATCGCTATAACATCGGATTTTGTCGCGGAATTTCCCGCCGGCGAGTTGATAACACGGCACGCCGTATGCCTTCCCCGCCAAATCCATGAGTGCCATCTCGATACCGCACACGCCGCCGCCTTGCCGCCCGTGGTGCCCGAACTGCTTAATCTTTCGGAAGATTTTATCGACGTTGCACGGGTTTTCGCCCAGGATGCGGTTTTTGAGCATCAGTGCATACGTTGGGCTTGCGCCATCGCGGACCTCGCCGAGTCCGGAAATGTCTTGATTCGTCTCCAATTTCACGATGGGACCGCCTACCTGCGTCCTGACGAGACGCATGTCCGTGATTTTCAGTTCTGAAGGACGTGAGGCGGTGTTTACATTTTCTAACATAAGACATAGTCTCCTGATAGTCTGTTGCTCTCCCCGTAGGAGAGCCCTCCTGGTCTCGATTTTGCCCGTAGCGCGGGGGGCCTCGGATGCCATACGCGCATCCGAGAGGGTTTCCCCCGCGATCGTTCGTTAGACCGGTGCATGGCGAGGGACAGGCCCTCGCCCTACGGTGCGGGGTGACGTTTTTCACCGTAACCGTTCCGGATACCGTAGCGCGGGGGCCTGTCCCCCGCGATCGTTCGGTAGACCGGTGCATGGCGAGCGGGTTCCCCTCGCCATCCTTCGCTCGCCAGGCCCTGTAGGTCAGGATCGCCTGATCCTGACCCGTTCGGGAGCGGGCGCTCCCGAACTACAGAGGTGGGCCCGATGGTTGTTGTATCGGGACAAGGATGTCCCTCCTACGGTAGGCGAGCCCTCCTGGTCTCGATGCAATAGGACAAACCTCCCTATCTCAATCCCATTTAGCAAAACGCAAGCGCGCCATCCAATATCCCCAAATGGAGCGCGATGCGTTGTTTAAGGGACCAAATCGTCGGCGTTTCTGTGATGATAACATGTTCGCTGTGAAAATGCAACAAATAAGGCGCGAGTCCTTGCGTGCCCCATGCCGTAGCAACTTTATAGACACCTGCCGCAATTTCGGGTGCCTCTTCGCCCGGATCGTCCGCATCTATCGGCCCTATTGTTTTAACAGCGTCAGCAAGTTGGGCACCGATATACGCCGCGTCGCGTTTGCCTTCGTAGAGATAAAACCCGGTTGCGTCGTAATCTTCGTGGAAATCTATCGCCAAAGCAAATTGAGTGTGTCCGAGGGCTTTCTTGACGATGGCGACTTCGGGGACATCTGTTGTCTCAAAAGCGCGGTTAATGTCAACCCCCTCTCGGTTCTCTCGCGTTCCGTGGACGTAACCGTAGGGATTAATGCATGGAATGACGACAAACGTGAAGCGTTTTAAGAGTTCGGTATTGTCGCGCTCTAAGAATTGCAACGTTGCTGCGATGCCTGCCGGTTCATCGCCGTGCACGCCACCGGTGATGAGGATAGGCATCGGTGCTACCGCTGACGATGCGAGACAGATTTTGTATATAGGGTAATCGTGGATGCGCCCGAGAAGTTCTGCAGGCACGTTCAATTTTTCCACGCGGGCAGTGATGTCGGTATAATCGCGCAATGTTTCGTGCTCCTGATTCATTTGGAATCACTCTGGTTTTCTGATGCCAATCGCTTTTGGGTGAGGGTGTTTCATAAATCGTTTTCCCCAGTAGGAGAGACCTCCCGGTCTCGATTTTGCCCGTAGCGCGGGGGCCTGTCCCCCGCGATCGTTCGGTAGAGCGCAGCATGGCGAGGGGAACCCTCTCGCATGCGCGTGTGGCATGCGAGGGCCCTCGCGCTACGATGAAAAAACGGTCACCTTCACCGTAGGGCGAGGGCCTGTCCCTCGCCATGCGTTTGGTTGGCAGACTGCATCCCCCCTGTAGGTCAGGATCGCCTGATCCTGACCTGTTTGTGATCAGGCGATCACAAACTACAGGGGGGGAACACACATCGGAACGATGGCACTCGCGGGGGCCTGTCCCCCGCACTACGGGAAAAAACGGCACTTCACCGTAGGGCTTGGGTTCTCGCATGCCAAACGCATGGCGAGCGGGTGTCCCTCGACATCGCTCGCGTGCCAGGCTCTGTAGTTCAGGATCGCCTGATCCTGAACTGTTTGTGATCAGGCGATCACAAACTACAGAGGGGGAACACACATCGGAACGATGGCACTCGCGGGGGACAGGCCCCGCACTACGATAAAAAACGTCTCTTAGGTCCTTTAGGACCTACATGTCTATAGCAGCCCGTGTCGTTACGTTTTCAAGGTCCTTTAGGTCCTTAATAAAACCCGCGCGGCCCTGGCAAAACCTATTAAGGACCTAAAGGACCTTAGAGTTCTTCACAACCTCACGTGCTATAGACATTCAGGTCCTACGGACCTAAGAATCGTTTTTTTCTCGTAGCGCGGGGGCCCTCGGATGCCATCCGCGCATCCGAGCGGGTTTCCCCCGCGATCTCCATCGTCAAGATGCTGTCTTAGGTCCTTTAGGTCCTACATGTCTATAGAAAAACGTGTCGTTACGTTTTCAAGGTCCTTTAGGTCCTTAATAAAACCCGCGCGGCCCTGGCAAAACCTATTAAGGACCTAAAGGACCTTAGAGTTCTTCACAACCTCACGTGCTATAGACATTCAGGTCCTACGGACCTGAAGAGAACAAGAGACGTTTTTTGCGTCGCGCGGACGATGGCGAGGGACAGGCCCTCGCCCTACGATGAAGAGGGGACCTTCTGCCGCCGGGAAGGCATTGATATATAAAACCCCCTCAAGTTAGTCATGAAGTTTCATCTTCCCCCACACCGTCGTTAACAACCACGGCTGCGGCGCGACAGACAAATTGCTCGGATCGAACCAATCAGGAGTAATGTTCCGACCACGGCGCGTCAGGCGTTTCTTCCTTTCAGTCCGAAGATCGACTGTGACAATCTGCCAGTCCCCATCATTTGCCTCCTCGACATAGACGAGTTTATCGCCTTGTGGAGACCAGGCGGGAGAGTGTGTCCCCAGTGCCGCTTTCCCAATCTGCTCCAAACGCCGCCCATCACGATTCACAACGTGAATCGCATGCTTCCCACCAATGCCCCATTTATACCAAGAAAAAGCAAGTTTGTCACCCTCTGGAGACCAGGCGGGAGTATACATCCACGACGTTTTGTTCGGCAGGAACGTTCGGATTTCACCCGTGTGAAGATTGACAATACGGATGCGGCGTGAACCACCGACATCATCGACATACGCAATCTCATTTCCATCGGGAGACCAGGTGGGATTCCCGCCGCGCCGGTCTGCCACGGCCACCTGCTTTGAGTTTGCGCCGTGAACGGAGGCAATTCGGATGCTCCACCTCGGCGTTTCGGCGTGGTAGGCGATCATCTGTCCATCGGGGGACCAGGTCGGTTCTAACCGATGCGCCCGCTGCCGGAAGACCGGACGCACGCCGCTGCCATCGGCATCCATCAGATAGAGGTCGCGGATACCACTCCGTTCCGAGGCAAACAAGATCTGCTCGCCTGTTGGAGACCAGGTGGGACTGAAATTGCCGGCATTGTCCCGTGTTAGATTCTCCTGCTTGCTTCCATCGGGATTCATCAGATAGATATCCCATGCGCCACTGCGATCTGATGCGAACGCGATTTTGGGGGTTCTCGGCACTCTGGCGAAACCGAGATGAACAATTGCGAGCATCAGAGCCAAACTGAGCGCGGAATGTATCCATTTCATTGTCAATTTTCCTCTCTCGCAGTAGGCGAGACCTCCCGGTCTTGATTTGGACAGCCCCACCTTACGGGCCACGGCGGTTTTCCCGGTAGGAGAGACCTCCCGGTCTCGATTTTCTCCCTCCGGACATGCCCCACCTTACGGGCCAAGGCAGAAGTTCTCGCATCGGCATTCAGGATTATTCCACCCGTTTCAATGTGCATCGGAGGCCGCCGACGCGCATCCAACCTTTCGGCGTTAATTCCATGTCGCCATAGACGATGAGATAGAGCCGGTCTTCCGTTACGGCGATGCCCATGGTTGAGGCGATGGCGAACGATGGGGCTTTGGCGAGAGCGCGTCGGCTGCCTTGTGCGCCCATGCTGCGCCTCTGAGCGAACACGGCGCGTCGGCTCCTTGCAAGCGCGTTCCGTGCCGGTTCATAACCAAATAAAAACTCCAACATTTCCAACCCCGTGCGCCGATTGAACCGAATAAACGGATACGATTCATCGCCAACGCGCATCGTGATGACGTTACACTGCCCGGTAATATCGTTGCTGCCGTTGTTGCCGCGGTAGTAGTAAGACGAGTGCTGCTCAAAAAATTCCACCGTTAGATGTTTGCGAGTCGATGCAACCATCGCCGCCTTCGCCGCCGCTATCTGCTGACTGGCTGGGTTATCCGTGACTTTAACCGGCGGCAATCGGAACGCGTCGTCTTCTGAGTCCGACACCTGCTCATTGGGGGTGACTTGCCCATCGGCATTCGTCGGTGCTTCGCTTTCCTGCGGTGCATCCGCTTTCTGCTTCTCGATGCTACCCCCTTCAACCTCAAGGCTCACATACTGCCATTTTCCGAGCAACAAGGCTTTTATCGCGTTTTTGACTTTATCGGGATGGTGTTCTTCGCGGACATCTCCGACTTCCGTGAGAAGTTTTTCGCGTTCTTGCCGGAGTTCTTGCGTCTGCATGGTGGCACAACTGGTGAACAGCAGCACCAGCATGCCAAAGATTGCTAAGGTTTTCATTTTTTCTTCTCCTCAACGCGTTCAAAGGAACACAAGAGTCCGCCGCTCTGCACCCAGCCGTCGGGACTCAGTTGCATCTTCCCATACATCGTTAAATAGAGTCTGTCGTCCGTGACAGAGATACCGATTTCGGCAGCCTTCGCCTCAGCGAACCCGGTTGCCCCTTTGAGTCCGAGCGGTTTTCCATCAGGACCGGCTGCGAAGAGCAGCTGCGGCATCAGCGGTCCGGAGCGTCTGATGAACCGAATGAACGGGAACGGTTCATCGCCGAATCGGACGGTGGTGATAT
Source organism: Candidatus Poribacteria bacterium (assembly GCA_965242965.1). Taxonomy (GTDB): domain Bacteria; phylum Poribacteria; class WGA-4E; order WGA-4E; family WGA-3G; genus AGPOR5. Next base: position 3,694,715 of record OZ251518.1, read on the forward strand.
TGAACTGTCCCGCGAAATCTGTCTCGCCTCTTTTGCCGCGGTAGGAATGAGATGCGTTCTGCTCAAAAAATTCAAGCGTGAGATTCTTCAGATCGAGTGCGTAGAGAGCGGCTTTGGCGGCGGCGATATCTTCAGAAGCATCGGCCTCCTCGACCTCGAGGTTGAGGAACTTCCATGTTCCGAGCAGTTTATCAGTGATTTCGGTTTCAAGTGTTCCGCTATCGTGTTCGCGGCGGAGGTTTTCATAGTTTTCGATGAGTGCATCGCGTTCGTGTTGCATCTCTTGATATTGCGTATTGGCGCAGCCCGCGACTAGGATAAGGATGCTGAGGGAGATGACGGTTTTCATTGGTTTTCCTCCTTTTTTATCTTGCTGTGTAGTTTATATGATTTTAGTTTTCGGGTCAAGAGAAAAATTGGGGAACGCCGTCCCTTCATCGTAGGGCGAGGGCCCTCGCATGCCACACGCGCATGGCGAGCGGGTTTCCCGCGCCATGCAGCGATCGCGGGGGACAGGCCCCCGCGCTACGGAAAAAAACGCCGCCCCTTCATCGTATGGCGAGGGCCTGTCCCTCGCCATGCGGCGCTCGCGGGGGACAGGCCCCCGCGCTACGGTTAAAAACGGTCCCCTTCACCGTAGGGCGAGGGCCTGTCCCTCGCCATGCGTTTGGCTCGCAGATCGCATCCCTCCTGTAGTTCAGGAGCACCTGCTCCCGAACTACAGAGGTGGGCCCGATGCCTTCCAGTAGGAGAGACATTGATATATGAAACACCCTCATTTAAATGAGGGTGTTTCATAACTCGTTGTTATCAAAATGATTTCGTGATACTCCGAGCGATTCCGTTTTCCCGGTAGGAGAGCCCTCCTGGTCTCAATGCCAGCGATGCCCCCGGTAGGAGAGCCCTCCTGGTCTCGATGCATGCCGCCCGGTCTTGATGTGGCTCGTATCGGGAAGACATTGAGATGCCCGCTGTCGTTTGCAATCGCCTGAGCACAAAGCGTTCAGGCACAGGTGCGCCTGCACGCTAGGAGAGGCGCATTGCTCTCGTTTGCGAGTATCGAGACCGGGAGGTCTCTCCTACCGGGATGTATCGAGACCAGGAGGGCTCTCCTACCAATGTGCGGGTAGGAGGGACATCCTTGTCCCGATACCGAACTGGAAGGAGTTGAGACTAGGAGGTCTCTCCTACGGGTGCTTGCATCGAGACCAGGAGGGCTCTCCTACAGGAAACCGCCGTTTACCGCGCCTCAAATGCCGCGATATTCGCCTCAAATTGGAGCGTCCAGCCGATTTCGTCAAGGCCGTTGAGCAAGCAATGCTTCTCAAAATCGCCTATCTCAAACGGATACGCAGTGCCATCGGGACAGAGAACCGATTGCGCTTCCAAGTCTACCATCAAACGGTAACCCTCCGTAGTTTGCGCAGCGTCACTCAAATCGGCGATAACATCAGCGGGGAGGGTTATCGGCAGGATACCGTTCTTATAGCAGTTGTTGCGGAAGATGTCGGCGAACGAAGGCGCGAGAATCGCCTTGAAGCCATACTGCTGCAATGCCCACGGCGCATGCTCACGGGAGCTGCCGCAGCCGAAGTTCACACCGGCGATGAGGATGCTCGCACCTTGGTAACGCCGTTCATTCAGCACGAACGCCGGGTTCGGTTCGCCGTTTTCGAGATACCGCCAGTCGTAGAAGAGGAATTCGCCGAAGCCGGTCCGCTCGATGCGTTTCAGGAATTGCTTCGGAATAATCTGGTCGGTGTCAACGTTAATTCTGTCAAGAGGGACGACAAGTCCCACGTGTTCTTTGAATGCTTCCATTTTTCGTCTCCACTAGGTAAGCAGAACTGTGACACAGGTCCATGTCCTGCACAAGGGTTACGTTTCTGTAACGACGCGTTTGAATATCAGAGTTGCCCAAGCAACTTATCATACTCGCGATGCGGCCCGATCCAAAACCAAAAAAAGTCGTTTCCATTAAATTCGCCGACAGCTCTATAGTTCTCACTGATTCGCACCGAATAAATCGGTTTTGTATCGTGAACCTTCTTGAATTGCAAGCCGGGATGATTCGGATTTTCCGCGAAAAGCCGGTAGGCACTCCGTGCTTGCCTCCGAACGTTGGCCGGTAACGTTGCAAGCATTTGGCGGAATACTCTTGTCGTTCTTGAATTCACAGGTTTTCTACATCCAAGACTTGCGTTTCGCCGCGTCGATGTTCCTCAAGAGCCTCCGCGCCCAGTGCCTCTAGCATATCTTGGGAATCGGCGAACAGCTGCGCCCACCGTTTTTCGGATTCCAATTCCAAGAGCATCCACTCGCCGAAGGCATCTTGTTCCTTCGGTGAGAGTTTGGCTGCCTCGGCGAAGGCGCGTCTGAGTTGTTCTGTCATCGTGATTTTGTCCTCGTAGTTATGGGAGGGTGTTTCATAATTCGCTCGCCGTGCGTTTTGCTGTCAGACCTCATAACCCCTGTAGGTCAGGAGTGCCTGCTCCTGACCCGTTCGGGAGCGGGTGCTCCCGAACTACAGAGGTGGGCCCGATGCCTTCCTTGTAGGAGGGACATCCCTGTCCCGATACGCACCACATCGAGACCAGGAGGGCTCGCCTACTGGAGTATGCATCGAGACCAGGAGGGCTCGCCTACAGGGTGCATCGAGACCGGGAGGGCTCGCCTACTGGAACGTTCGGATGTCAACGAAATGGCCGGCGATAGCTGTCGCCGCCGCCATCTGTGGACTGACAAGATGCGTGCGGCCACCCTTGCCTTGCCGCCCCTCAAAATTTCGATTGGAGGTGCTGGCACAACGCTGTCCAGGGCTGAGAATATCCGGATTCATGCCGAGACACATACTACACCCCGCCTCGCGCCAGTCAAAACCTGCCGCGCGGAAAATGTCGTCAAGGCCCTCCGCCTCCGCTTGCCGTTTGACTGCCTGCGAACCCGGGACTACCATCGCACTGACGGTATCGGCGACTTTTCTGCCTTTCACCACTTCAGCGGCGACGCGCAAATCGCTGATGCGAGAATTCGTGCAACTGCCGATGAACACTCTGTCCACTGGAATATCAGTGATGGGGGTTCCGGGGGTGAGTGCCATGTATTCCAGCGCGTGCTCCGTGGCGCGCTTCTCATCGGAAGAAGACATGTCACCCGGGGCTGGCACTCTGCCTGTCACATCCGTTACCATGCCGGGGTTTGTGCCCCACGTCACCTGCGGAGCGATGGCGGCTGCGTCAAGTTGCAGCGTCCTGTCGTAAGTTGCCCCCTCGTCTGTGGGGAGCTGCTTCCACTCTTCCACGGCGGCATCAAAGTCGGCACCTTTCGGTGCGAAGCGTCTGCCGGCGAGATATGCGTAGGTGCTGTCATCGGGTGCTATCATCCCGGCGCGCGCGCCTGCCTCGATGGACATGTTGCAAATCGTCATCCGTTCCTCGATGCTGAGCGCGCGGATAGCGGCACCGGTATACTCAACAACCGCGCCGTTGCCGCCATCAATTCCGATGTGCCCGATAATGGAGAGGATGATGTCTTTCGCTGTCACGCCGAAGGGAAGTGTGCCATCGATACGAATTTCAAACGTCTCCGATTTCTGTTGCAGCAGGCACTGCGTTGCAAGCACATGCTCGATTTCGCTAGTCCCGATGCCGAAGGCGAGCGCGCCGAGTGCACCGTGCGTTGAGGTGTGGCTATCGCCGCACACAATCGTTTTGCCGGGTTGCGTGATGCCGAGCTCGGGGCCGATGACATGCACGATCCCCTGGTCAGGACTGTTGATGTCGTAGAGCGCGATGTCAAACTCGGCGCAATTTTGCGCGAGGGTTTCGATCTGTCTCGCCGCAATCTGATCTGCGATGGGTAATGTCCTGTCTGTCGTGGGGACATTGTGGTCCATCGTGGCGAAGGTGCGTTCTGGACGGCGCACCTTTCGGTTGGCGAGCCGCAATCCCTCGAATGCCTGTGGCGATGTGACTTCGTGGACGAGATGCGTGTCAATATAGAGTATCGGCACTTCGCCGGCATTGGCACGCACGAGATGCGCGTCCCATATTTTTTCATACATTGTTTTTAGTTGCATACGTTTTTCCTAGCATTGTGTAGGTGCTGCAAATCGCGCCTACAAAAAATCGAGACCGGGAGGTCTCTCCTACCGGGGACAGTAAATTGAGGGTGTCTCATCATTCACTCAACGTCGCGGGGGACAGGCCCCCGCGCTACGGTGAAAAAACGTCTCCCTTCACGTAGGGCTTGGGCCCTCGCATGCCACACGCGCATGCGAGCGGGTTTCCCTCGCCATGCGTTTTGCTGTTAGACCGCATTCCCCTGTAGTTCAGGATCGCCTGCTCCTGACCCGTTCGGGAGCGGGTGCTCCCGAACTACAGCGGTGGGCCTGATGCCTTCCCGGTAGGAGGGACATCCCTGTCCCGATAGGCACATCAACAAACGCATCAAGTCAGGTAGGCGGGACATCCTTGTCCCGATACGGTGTTTGTCGAGACCCGAGGTCTCTCCTACCGGGGACAATAAATCACACGCGCATGACAACGGGGAGCACGAGAGGACTCCGCTGCATTTGCTTTGCGAAAAATCGGCGGAGCGCGCCCCGAATTTCGGCTTGGACCATCTCCGTTTCATCTTTCTGTTCATCGCTCAGGTTTTCAATGACGCGCCGCGTAATCTGCTTCGCCTCAGCCATCAATTCCTCCGATTTGTCCATGTAGACAAAGCCGCGAGAGATAATCTCCGGTTCAGTGGCAATCGCGCCCGCGTCGCTGTGCAGGACGACAATCGGGATTACCATGCCGTCTTGCGAGAGGGTAATCCGGTCGCGGAGGACGATGTCCTCTAGTTCAATTTCGGGTTTGCCATCGACTAGCACGCGCCCAGAACGTCCTTTTCTGCCGAACACTTCACACGCATCAGGAGTGAGACGAATCAGTTCGCCATCTTCCGCCACTTTGATGTTGTCGTGGGGGATGCCGACAGATTCGGCGAGTTCGGCGTGCCGCACGAGGTTCTGATACTCGCCGTGCATCGGGATGAAAAACTTGGGATGCAACAGATTGAGCATCAACTTCAGGTCCTCGCTAGCACCGTGTCCGGAGACATGCACGTTGGAGTTCCGTTCGTGGAATATCCGCGCGCCGCGTTTGAGCAGATGATTGACGACGTGCCCTACCGATTTTTCGTTACCGGGGATAATCCGCGCCGAGATGACGACGGTATCCCCCGACTCCACCTTTAAAAACGGGTGCGTGTCAAGAGCCATCAGTGCCATCGCCGAGCGCGGTTCGCCTTGGCTGCCCGTGCTTAAAACGACTACCTCATGCGGTTTGAACATGGCGGCATCGCGCGCATCTATCAGATAGTCCGGGTTGATTTTCAGATAGCCGAGTTCAGACGCGATGCGGACGTTGTTGATGAGCGAACGCCCGGTAACGGCGATGAGCCGCCGATGCTTGTCCGCCAAATCGATGAACTGCTGAATCCGATGCAGACTTGACGAAAAGGTGCAGAGGAAGAGTTTCTGCTCCGTGTTCTGATAAATAGTGTCTATCGCGTCGTAGATGCTCCGTTCAGACGGCGTGTGTCCCGGCCAGTCGGCGTTCGTGCTGTCAGAAACGAGCAGTTGCACACCTTCCTCGCCGAGGCGCGCGAGGGTGTGGATATCGGTTAATTTCCTGTCAACCGGTGTCGTATCAAACTTAAAATCACCGGTATGCACGATAATCCCTGCCGGCGTGCGCAGCGCGATGGCGACAGCATCCGGAATACTATGCGTGACGTGAATGAATTCGGCGGAAAAATCGCCGAGGGTGAGCGTATCACCGGGTTCAATGGTATTGAGTTGTGCTTTCCCGAACACGCCGTATTCCCGCAGGCGGCCGCTGGCGATGGAGAGCGTCAATTGCGTGCCGTAGACTGGCACATCTAATTGCTGCAGCACATAAGCCAAGGCCCCGATGTGGTCTTCGTGCCCGTGCGTGAGGATGATGCCGCGCACTTTGTCACGGCGTTCCACGAGATAACTGATGTCCGGAAAAATCAGATCGACACCGGGCATATCGGCATTCGGGAGCATGAAACCGGTATCAATGACGATGAGGTCATCCTCGGTTTCATACACCATCATGTTCAATCCGAATTCGCCGAGGCCGCCGAGCGGAATGATGCAAACTTCTTCAAAGTTATGGTTCATATTTTCGTTTAACGCTGTTCTAATAAATGGCGAGCTCAGGCGAGCTCGCGCTATAAAGGAAAATTACGTTCAAGGATAGGCGTTTTTTTCACCGTAGCGCGGGGGCCTGTCCCCCGCGATCGTCCGAGTCCGCGAAACGCGCATGCGAGCGGGTTTCCCCGCGATCGTTGCATGGCGAGGGACAGGCCCTCGCCCTACGGTGGAGGAGCGGCGTTTTTTTACCGTAGCGCGGGGGCCTGTCCCCCGCGATCGTCCGAGTCCGCGAAACGCGCATGCGAGCGGGTTTCCCCGCGATCGTTGCATGGCGAGGGACAGGCCCTCGCCCTACGGTGTCGGGCCGCGCCCTACGTCCACGCGTGGCTACACGACGATATTAATCAGCCGATTCGGCACCACGATAACTTTACGGATAGGCTTACCAGCAACGAAACGCTGGATACGTTCATCAGCAAGGGCGGCTTCTTCGATGGCTTTGTCCGAAGCATCGGCAGGCAACTCCAGCCGATTGCGGAGTTTTCCGTTAACCTGCGCGACAATCGTTACCGTGGCCTCTGCCAGCACCTGTTCGTCGTGAACGGGCCAGGTTTCGTGCGCGATGAGTTCTGCCTCGCCGAGGCGATGCCACAACTCCTGCGCGATGTGCGGCGCATACGGCGCAAGAAGCCGAAGGAACACTTTCAACGTCGCCTTTGGAATCGTCTCCGCCTGCGTCGCGTTATTGACGAAAATCATCATCGCACTGACAGCGGTGTTCATTTTGTCAATGGATTCGGTATCCTCTGTCACCTGCTTGATAGTTTGGTGGAGTTCCTTCCAGAGTTGCGGGTTGCTGGCACCCGGTGCATCGGTGAGCCGTTTGCTCAATTCGCCGTTCTCTTCGTTCACAACGAGCCGCCAGACGCGCTGGAGGAACCGATGAACTCCCTCTACACCGGCGGTTTGCCACGGGGTGCTCGCCGTGACAGGGCCAATGAACAGGAGGTAAAGCCGAATCGAATCCGCTCCGTATGTATCAATGACATCGTTCGGGTTGATACCGTTGAGTTTCGATTTGGACATCTTCTCCATCTGCGCGCTGAGGGGTGTCCCGGTAGATTTCTCGACGAACGCGCCATCTTTCTCCGCTACGTCGTGCGGATAGTAGTATTTCCCCGCTGCGTCTTGATAAGATTCAGCGAGAATTGTGCCTTGATTGACTAGCCCTTGGAACGGTTCTTTCGTTGAGACGAGGCCGCAATCATAAAGCACCTTATGCCAAAAGCGCGCGTAGAGCAGATGAAGCACCGCGTGCTCAGTGCCGCCCATGTAAAGATCTACGGGCATCCAATAGCGTTCCAACTCGCTGTCCCACGGAGCTTCGGCGTTGTGCGCGTCCAGATAGCGGAGATAATACCAGCACGAACCAGCCCATTGCGGCATGATGTTGGTTTCTCGGCGCGCCTTCCTGCCATCGGGAAGTATGATATTCAACCACTCGTCTGAAGCGCGCGCAAGCGGGGGTTCGCCATCAGCTGTCGGTTTATAGGCATCGACAGAGGGCAATTCAATCGGCAGTGCTTCATCGGGTAGCGGGACGATGCTTCCGTTTTCCTCCCCGTTTTCCCCATCATTTGCAACGTGCGCCAGTGGGAACGGTTCACCCCAATAACGTTGCCGGGAGAAGAGCCAATCGCGCAGACGATACTGGACCTGCCGCGTGCCTTTCTTCTCGCTTTCTAGCCACGCTATCATCGTCTCCTTTGCGTCAGCGACGCGCAGCCCGTTGAGGAACCCGCTGTTGACGCAGACACCGTCGCCGACGAAAGGTCTTTTTGTTGTTCGCAAGGCGTTCGATAACGTGTCCCGTGCAATCACGTCTCTCTCCGTAAATCCGTCATTGACGTTGTCAATGACTACGTTTTTGATAGAAGGACCAGAAGGGGTTTCTTCTGTGGAAGATGCACGGTTAGAAACCGCGCCTACAGGCGACGTTTCCTCTTTGAGCGGTTGGATCACCGCAACGATAGGGAGCCCGAAGGCTGTGGCAAACTCGTGGTCCCGTTCGTCGTGCCCCGGCACCCCCATGATGGCACCCGTGCCGTAGGTAATCAGCACATAGTCCGCCACCCAGATAGGGATAGGTTCGTTGTTCGCCGGGTTGATGGCATAAGCCCCCGTGAAAACGCCTGTTTTTTCTATCGCCAGGTCCGTCCGCTGCAAGTCAGATTTGTTAACGGCTTCCTTGACGTAGTCGGTAACAGCGGCTTCTTGTTCCGGTGATGTGATTTCGGCGACGAGCGGATGTTCTGGTGCCAGCACGCAGTAAGTCGCGCCGAAGAGGGTATCCGGCCGCGTGGTAAAGACGGTGAATGTGCTATCGCTATCTGTCACTTGGAAGTGAACCTCTGCGCCTTCGGACTTGCCGATCCAGTGGCGTTGCATCTCCTTGAGGCCATCGGGCCAGTCAAGTTCCCCGAGGTCAGCGAGGAGACGTTCGGCGTAGGCGGTGATTTTAAGCATCCACTGCCGCATGAGACGGCGTTCCACCGGGTCACCGGTGTCGACATATTTTCCGTCTTTGACTTCCTCGTTTGAGAGGACGGTGCCGAGTGCTGGGCACCAATTGACAGGGACATCGGCGAGGTATGCCAGTCCTTTTTCATAAAGGCGGAGGAACATCCACTGCGTCCATTTGTAGTAGTCAGGCGCGGAGGTGTCGATTTCGCGCGTCCAATCGTATGAGAAGCCGAGGCGTTGTATCTGCTGCCGGAAGGTATCGGTATTCCGCCGTGTGATAATGGCGGGGTGTATATCTTCACGCACCGCGGTGCGTTCGGTGGGGAGCCCGAAGGCATCCCAGCCCATCGGGTGCATGACGTGATACCCCTGCATGCGCCGGAAATTCGCGAGGACATCGGTGGGGACGTAGTTTTTCGGGTGCCCCATGTGCAGCCCCGCGCCGGAGGCGTAAGGGAACATGCCTAGCACATAAAATTTAGGCTTCTGTTTCAAGATGTGAATGTCGTTTGGTATTTTGAATGCCTCGCGTTCGCGCCAGACTGCCTGCCAGTGCGGCTCAATTTCTGCGGGGACATAACCGTGATTTTCCATTTTTTCGTAGTGTAGCCAAGCGTTCGGCAGTATTTCGGACGAACGCCGGTGCCTCCTTCGTTAAGTTTGGCATTGAAGGGCTCTAACGAACTGTGCTGCTCAGAGACTTCCAATGCCGTGCGATGAAAGTTGCGTGGGGATGCGCGGTTTAATTCAGCGCGCTAATAATCGATGCGACCGCGCCTGCCAGTGCTCCTACGCCGAGCAGTGCCGCGAGCCCGCCGAAAATGTAGTTGAGCCGTTTTTCAACGGCGGACAGACGTTCCTCAATCTTGTCAACGCGCGCGTTGAGATTACCGACATCTGTCTTGAGTTCGTCCAATTTCTGTAGTGCTCGTTTTTGGAATTCTTCGTTCGTCATTGCCGAGGCCTCCTTTGCCATGAAAGTTGCGTGGTGCCGATGCGCGGGTTAATTCAGCGCGCTAATAATCGATGCGACTGCGCCTGCCAGTGCCCCTACGCCGAGCAGTGCGGCGAGCCCGCCGAAAATGTAGTTGAGCCGCTTTTCAACGGAGGACAGACGTTCCTCAATCTTGTCAACGCACGTGTTGAGTTCGTCCAATTTCTGTAGCACCTGTTTTTGGAATTCTTCGTTCGTCATTTGTTTCGTATCCTCCTTAAGTGTTGATTTCAGTGTTTGCAAGGCGCGCTGCAAATGGACTCCTCTCTGTAGTTTGTGATCGCCTGATCACAAACAGGTAAGGAGCAGGTGCTCCTTACCTACAGGGCCCGGCGAGCGAGCGATGGCGGGGCCTGTCCCTCGCCCTACGATGACATGCCGTTTTTTCCCGTAGCGCGGGGGCCTGTCCCCCGCGATTGTTGGATTGCGCGAGGCATGGCGAGGGACAGGCCCTCGCCCTACGATGAAGGGGGGGTTCTGCCGCCGCGGCCCCGGGAGGCGCGCCGCTCTATTGCATCGAGACCAGGAGAGCTCTCCTACACAGATTTATGAAACCCCCTGCAAACCAATATATCTATTAAAACATATTATGCAAGGTTGACATACTCCCTACACGCTAAAGACGGCTGGCACATGTGCCAGACCTCGTGGGGATTCAATGGTGTCGGTATCCCGTTGCTTTGTGTGGAATTCTGCGATGTGTGCGACCGACCGCACGCGTGAGATGCATGGTTACCCGCGTCTGACACTCACTCTCACACTAGACTGATGCCCCGCCTAGATGATGGGTGGTAGATAACCGAACAATGCAGCATAACCCGACTTTCGCCCGGTCATCTACCGTCGGTGTTTTACAGGGTCTCACCTGCAACCCGCCAACGCCTCTTTCCACAGAGACAGATAGGCACCGCGACTTGGATTGCCGCGGGTGGAAACGCCTATCCAGCAGGTTACAGATAGTATACCACATTTCTTTTTGCAATGCAAGTCTTTTTTTTCATTCTATACCGTTAGCGATGTCTACATCCCGCAGTCTGAAGACTAGGGATTTGACATCGAAGATGTGGTTAATGCAAGGAAATTTTTATGCATCGCGGTATTGTGGCGATAAAAAAACTTGACACGTTAAATTTTTTGCGGTATACTGAATGGATAAACGGGACAGGCCCCGCGCTACGGTTATTTTGTCGTTCGGGTTTGCCTGATGCCGGATGGAAACAAGAGAAAAAAGATAACGGAGGACAAACCATGCCAACGGTTGCACTGACAACCCAACAGATTATCGGATGCATCCAGCAGATGTCACCCGAAGAACGATTCAAGGCACTGCGGGTGCTTGCTAGAAGCACACCCAAAGCACGCGAATTGCAAATGAAACACTCTGAACCTAGCATCCGTCAGGAGTGCGCGCAGCGCGGACTGGATTGGGACGCGATGGACGATGAAGAGCGGCTCGATTTTATTAACGACATCATCCATGAGGACCGCGCATGCCCCCCATAGTCGTCTACGATACCAACGTGCTCTTCTCTTGGACACGCTGGCGGGGCACGCCTTACCGATGTGTTGAACTCGCGCGGCACGGCATCGTCGTGGGACTGATTTGTGATGAACTCCTGGATGAGCTCGTCGGCGTGCTCGCCCGCAGGAAATACCCCATCACAGAAATTCTCAGCAAACAAGAAGATCTTGTCACTTTCCTCAAGTTCGTTGAGATTCCTCGTCAGCTCCATGGAGTCTGTGCCGATCCCGATGACGACATGGTGATTGAATGCGCTGTCGTCGGTGGGGCAACCCACCTCATCACCGGTGACACAAAGCACCTGTTACCTCTTCAACGTTATCAGGGGGTACTCATCGTGTCGCCCGCCGAGTTCATTGAGCAGTTCCCCTAACCAGTCCCGCGTTTTTTATCGGGAAGGCGAACGGGTTTCCCTATAGAGGGATGCGCGTCACAGAAAGATCGCGGGGGACAGGCCCCCGCGCTACGGTGATAGGTGGCGTTTTCAGTTCGCGGGGGACAGGCCCCCGCGCTCCGGTGATGGATGGCGGCTCCAATTCCCGCGCGACGTTAGCCGCGATGCAAAATTTGTCACAAATTTTTAACTGTTTCTCAAAACAATCGTAACATTTAAACGGTAAAGTCCATTACGAACGAATTTGGAGAACGCAAATGCCGCGCTATTGCAGCGCGCAGGATGACACAACACTTCAACACGGAGGAACTAGTTCGGTGGAAAACCGATTCCTCCACTACGGAGAAGAAAGATGAGAGACAAATTATCGCGGCGGCAGTTTTTACGCACCAGCGCGCTCGCCAGTGCATCCATCGCTGTCAGCCTCGGTTTTATAGGATGTAACCGCGCCTTACTCGACAACATCCCCGGTTTCAAACCTGAGCTGCCCTATCAATTCACGCCCAGCGCGAACCGACTCCTCGACCTGCCGGAAGGCTTCACCGCCAACGCTGTCTCACGAACCGGCGAGATGATGGACGATGGACTCTGGGTTCCGGGTAAACACGACGGCATGGCCGCCTTCCCCGGCCCCAACGGGAAAACCATCCTCATCCGCAATCACGAATTGAACGCAACCGACAAGACGCTCGGGGCATTTGGATGGAATAATGAGAAGATTGCGCGCGCGGAGAGTGACAAATTCTACGATACCGGTTCTGGAGAGACACCCGGACTCGGAGGCACGACGACGCTTGTCTATGACACCCGCACAGCGGAATTGGATAAGCATTTCCTGAGTTTAGTCGGCACAATCCGCAATTGTGCCGGCGGACTGACTCCCTGGCAGACATGGATTACCTGCGAGGAAACCGTCCAAAAGGCAGAGAAAACTTACGAACAGGACCACGGTTACAACTTTGAAGTGCCTGTCTCTGCTACCATCGGACTTGCAACGCCTATCCCACTCAAGGCGATGGGACGGTTCAACCACGAGGCTATCGCCGTGGACTCGCGCACCGGCATTGTCTACCAGACCGAGGATAGAAACGATGGACTCATCTATCGGTTTATTCCTGAACAGCAAGGCGAGCTCGCTAAAGGCGGCCGCCTGCAGGCACTCAAAATCCGCGATGTCAAAGGCGCGGATACCCGAAATTGGAAAAGCGGCACGCAACAGTTTTTCCCATGGACATACAAACCTTTCCCGGTAGGCGAAGTTCTGGATGTCGCATGGGTGGATATTGAGAACGTGGAGTCGCCGAAGGATGATCTTCGCAGACAAGGCATTGAGGGAAAAGACGCTGCCAAATTCGCACGCGGCGAAGGAGTATGGTTCAGCGGCACCGATTTCTATATCGCCTGCACGAACGGCGGCATCAAGCGAAAAGGGCAAATCTGGCGATACACACCCAGCCCTTACGAAGGCACAACCGACGAAGAAAAACAGCCTGGCACGCTGCAACTCTTCATTGAACCGAACGATAGCAATCTCCTCGAAAACGCCGATAACCTGACCGTGACACCGTGGGGAGATCTGATTCTCTGTGAGGACGGACCGAGGGAGCAATTTTTGGTAGGCGTAACGCCGGAGGGGCATCTCTATCGATTCGCGCGTAACGCCGGCAATACCTCCGAATTAGCAGGCGCGACGTTCTCACCCGATGGCACGACGTTGTTCATAAATATCCAGAATCAAGGAATTACGCTTGCGATCACGGGCCCATGGCATGAGATTCGCCAGCGGCCGTTGGGGTGATGTAGATGTCCTGTGCTTTCCCCGTAGCGCGGGGGCCTGTCCCCCGCGATCACCATCATTACGAGGTGCGTCTAGGTCCTTTAGGACCTAAATGTCTATAGCAACCCGTGTCGTGCCGTTTTCAAGGTCCTTTAGGTCCTTAATAAAAACCATGCGCCGCAAAACACATTAAGGACCTAAAGGACCTTAACTCTCTTCGCGTCCTCAAGTGCTATAGACATTAAGGACCTAAAGGACCTTAAGAGCCGTTTTTTTTCTAGTGCGGACGCTGGCGAGGGACAGGCCCTCGCCCTACGATGAAGGGAGACGGCCTCGACAACCGTAGCGCGGGGGCCTGTCCCCCGCGATCGTTCCTTGCAAGAACCGTTTTTTCCACCGTAGCGCGGGGGCCTGTCCCCCGCGATCGTTGGGGTACGCGGACGATTCGCCACCCCATCTGTAGTTCGGGAGCGCCCGCTCCCGAAACGGGTCAAGAGCAGGTGCTCTTGACCTACAGAGAAGAGGAGGTCTGGTGCCTGAACGATGGCGAGGGACAGGCCCCCGCCCTACGGTAGCGCGTGCGTTTTTTGTTGGTGACCGCGGGGATGCGTTTTTTTTCACCGTAGCGCGGGGGCCTGTCCCCCGCGATCGTTGGGATACGCGGACGATTCGCTCCCCCATCTGTAGTTCGGGAGCGCCCGCTCCCGCACGGGTCAAGAGCAGGCGCTCTTGCCCTACAGAGAAGAGGGAGGAGGTCTGGCGATCGAACGATGGCGAGGGACAGGCCCTCGCCCTACGGTAACCCGTGCGTTTTTTGTTGGTGACCGCGGGGATGCGTTTTTTCCCCGTAGCGCGGGGGCCTGTCCCCCGCGATCGTCAAATTACGCGTGCCTGAACGATGGCTGGGGAAACCCGCTCGAATGCGCGTATGGCATCCGAGGGCCCAAGCCCTACGATAACACGAACCGTTTTTTTTTTCATTAAATGCAAAACAATTGGGAGAAAAACACATGCCAATTCAGTGGAGAAACCACATCACCAGCACGCCGGACATCTTACGCGGAAAACCGCGCCTCAAAGGCACCCGCATTCCCGTGAGCCTCATCCTCGGATACTTAGCCGCCGGCGCAACATCGGCAGACATTCTCGCGGATTTTCCAGACCTCGAGGCACATCAGATTCACGCCTGTCTCGATTATGCACGCGAATTAGCCGAATTTGAGGTAGCCACTTAATGCGCTTGCAATTCCTGGCAGATCACTGTGTGCCAACCCTCGTGGTTGAAAGCCTTCAAGCCGCCGGCCACGAAGTGACACGACTCAGAGATTGGCTCCCCGGAATCACCGGATGAACATGTTATCGCAAAAGCGCAAGAATTGGCGGCGATCCTCCTCACGCTCAACGGCGACTTCGCGCACCATCTGTAGTTCGGGAGTGCCCGCTCCCGAACGGGTCAAGAGCAGGCGCTCTTGACCTACAGAAGGAGACACGTCGTTTTCACCGTAGCGCGGGGGCCTGTCCCCCGCGATCGTTGCATGGCGAGGGACAGGCCCTCGCCCTACGGTGGAGGGGAGGCGGCCTTGACAACCGTAGCGCGGGGGCCTGTCCCCCGCGATCGTTGGGGTACGCGGACGATTCGCCACCCCATCTGTAGTTCGGGAGCGCCTGCTCCCGAACGGGTCAGGATCAGGCGATCTTGACCTACAGAGAAGAGGGGGTCTGGTGCCTGAACGATGGCGAGGGACAGGCCCTCGCCCTACGGTATCGCGTGCGTTTTTTGTTCGACAACGCGGGAGACGTTTTTTTCACCGTAGCGCGTGGACCTGTCCCCCGCGATCGTTGGGATACGCGGACGATTCGCCACCCATCTGTAGTTCGGGAGTGCCCGCTCCCGCACGGGTCAAGAGCAGGCGCTCTTGCCCTACAGAGAAAAGGGAGGAGGTCTGGTGCCTGAACGCTGGCGAGGGACAGGCCTATAAACGGGGCTGCTGGGGTCTCCATTAGGGGATGCTGGTGCCTGAACGCTGGCGAGGGACAGGCCCTCGCCCTACGGTAGCGCGTGCGTTTTTTGTTCGACAACGCGGGAGACGTTTTTTTCACCGTAGCGCGGGGGCCTGTCCCCCGCGATCGTTCGATCGCGCGGACGATTCGCCCTCCCCCTTCTGTAGTTTGTGATCGCCTGATCACAAACGGGTCAAGAGCAGGTGCTCTTGACCTACAGAGGGACGGGTCTGGTGCCTGAACGCTGGCGAGGGACAGGCCCTCGCCCTACGGTAAACAGCACGCTTTTTTCACCGTAGCGCGGGGCCTGTCCCCCGCGAGCATTGATTACCCCAATCATCTGTAGGGCAAGATTAGGCGATTTTGAATTATTGATTCTATCGCTGCAATGCGAGGGACAGGCCCTCGCGCTACGAGCACCGGGGACGATTTCCTACGAAGTATTATACCAAATTTGGAAAATGAATTTGACAAATTTGGTGAAAAATGGTAGTATTGTTAGAAATTAGGATGGAGACTATCAATACAACGCGAGGGACAGGCCCTCGCGCTACGGGGCCCGAGGACGATGTCCTACGCCGAAAACGGGCACCGAAGACGATTTCTGTTGGATAACCCACTCGTGAAAACGAGATAGGAGATACGCCATGAAGATCCGAATTGCTATTAACACCGCTATGAAACACGCCGCGCGCGTGCCGTTTGCTGCTTTGCAGACTAACTGCGAGGCATTCAGTCGATTTACCCCCCCTTCACTCGACACCCGTTAACTCCAGGCCTCACAAGGCAACATCGGCGTTCTTTCGGAGATTCCGGCCGTGAACGCCGGACTGCCGCCAACATTCGCTTACCCGGTAACGTCGGCGTTCTTCTGGCGTTGCTGGTGATTGCATTCTCTTGTTGCTGGATCCCTGTCGCCTCCGCACAGGATGAAGTCCCGTTCCATGAACGAGCTTTCAGAGATACTGTTTTCAGAGATGTTGTGGGGTCTGCACTTAGCGAAAATCGCCCTGGTGGGCGAATAAAAGATCTCTCCGATCCCATCACGCAAGCACATATGGCAGACTCACGCTTCACTGAGCTGAGTCAGTTTACCCGTCCCTTTCCGACTCGGCCCCTAATAACGGACTTAACGGGAATTGAGTACGCGACAAGTTTGACAACCTTAGATATCAGCAACCAGGAAGTTAGCGACCTCTCGCCGATCGCAGGTCTGACGGGGTTGACAGATTTAACTCTCAATGGTAATGAGATTAGCGACCTCACGCCACTCCGAAACCTGACAAATTTGACGGTCTTAGCGGTCAGCCGGAATGATATTCGCGACCTCTCGCCGATCGGAACACTGACAAGTTTAACCACGTTATACATCAATAACAATCCAAATCTTGGTGCGAACCTTGCGGGACTCAGAAGTCTGACGAATCTGATGGAATTAACGATGTATTCTATCAACGCACGTGACATTCAGCCGCTTGAAGGGCTGACGAATTTGAGCAGACTAATTGCCTATGACAACCAAATCCGAGATCTCTCACCGCTCAGAGACTTGGAAAATTTGACGATTTTGAACATTGCGGCTAATGGAATTCGTGATATTTCGCCGCTCACGGAGTTGACGCTCAGCACTTTAAACTTCAGACAGGTCTCATTTTGGGGGGACTCCTATTATAGCAAGTTACTGAGTTACCCATCACTCTATACGTATCTCCCCATCATTCTAGCCAACAATCCGACGCTATCTGTGGGAAACTTCACTTTCGGTCCCCCTAACTTTCGCGTTCCGACAACCCTAGAGAGCATCTCTGGCGATGGGGCAACCGTCGTATCGGACGAGGCACTGCCGGAACCGCTCATCGTGAAGGTGCTGGATGAAAACGAAGAACGGTTTGCTGGCGTGCCGGTGACGTTTGCAGTGACAGAAGGAGATGGCACCGTGGAACCCGCAGAAACCGCGGCGTTGGACCCCACATATAACCTGCGCGACGAGGAGGAAGGAGAGGCGCAGACTACCTTCACAGCGGGCGAATCCCTCGGGCAGCAGACCGTGGTGGCGACGGTGACACACGAAGACACAACGCTCCAAGCCACCTTCACCATCAACGTGCAACCCGGTGCCATCGCGGCACCGACAATAGCAACAGTTGACCCTCCTCTACCCACCACGCTGCCCGTAAGGTGGGCCGCGCCTTCGTATGCCGTGCAAAGTTACGAAATACGCTATCGAGTCCAGGATAGCGAGGCGTGGACAGTTGCAGTCATCGAGGGAACAGAGACGCTCTTCACGCTCCCCGATTTAATCCCGGGCACCACTTATGAGTGGCAGGTGCGGGCGGAGACGGAGGTGGGCTTCGCCCCCTGGTCTCCATCAGGTTTCGCCACCACGGGGATCGCGGCACCGACAATAGCAACAGTTGACCCTCCCCTACCCACCACGCTGCCCGTAAGGTGGGCCGCGCCTTCGTATGCCGTGCAAAGTTACGAAATACGCTATCGAGTCCAGGATAGCGAGGTGTGGACAGTTGAAGTCCTTGAGGGAACAGAAACGCTCTTCACGCTCCCCGATTTAATCCCGGGCACCACTTATGAATGGCAGGTGCGGGCGGAGACAGAGGTGGGCTTCACCCCCTGGTCTCCATCAGGTTTCGCCACCACGGGGCATGTATCTTTACAGCGTGAGTTGGCACCTGCGCCTGTCGCCTTGGCTCGGCTCGTCCTCAACGAAATTCGGAATGCGCCGGCGGACCGCGATGATTGGGTGGAGTTAAAAAACATCAGCGGTTCAGAGCTCTCGCTTGCAGGTTGGGAGCTCAGCATCGTTGCGCCGGCAGGCGATGCGGCGAATCAGGATGTGGATATCGTCACGTTCCCCGACTACACATTGCCGGCGGGGGAAGTGTTGCTCATCACGAACACCGACCCGGGCGAGACAGCCTTGGCGAGTGGGGTGAACATTGCGACAGGTGCGCGCAAAAAAGGCGCGACGCACCGCTATCTCGTCGCATCGGGATTGAAATTGCCGGCGACGCGCTACCTGTTGCTGCTGCGCAGTGCTGTTGATAAAAATGGCACCTCGGCGGCATTGGAGGATGTGGCAGGGAACTACTTCCGCGAGGCAGGAGATATCCTCTTTGAGGGGGGCACGCAAGTGTGGCCCCTGCAAGATACCGAGCATCCGGGCGATGCGCCGCCGTTGACAGAGGGAGAGGCATGGACCCGGGTTTCCACGGAGAAACGCGGTTATGTCGCCTCTGCTTGGAGTGCGAGTGGGTATCACGATGGGCTCGGGTATCGTCGCAATGCGGAAGCGGAGACGAGTCTCGGCACACCCGGGTATGACGCACCGGCTATCACCGCGGCCACGCCGACAGCGCAGCTGAGTGTGAGTGAATTGATGCTCACGACAGGCGGCAGCCGTGGCGGACCGCAGTGGATAGAGCTCTACAATCCGTCCTTGACAGCACCGGTGAAGTTGGAAGGCTGGCGGTTGGAAGTGGAATATCTGGATGCGGAGAATGCGCGGCGGAATCGGTATGAGGGGATTTCTTTCTATCCGTTCACCGTGCTCCCGATTCAGACTATCCTCCTCACGACATGGCACGGTGAGAATTCGGGGCATTTTCCGGAGAGTCGGGTTTATCACCTTGGATTTCGTCATGGGCGGGCTTTTAACCAACGTGAGCGGCGAAGCGACATGTTGAATCCGCTGGGTTTCTCGGTGAAGCTCTTGGATGCGGAGGGTGCTCTCGTTGACATTATCGGGAATTTAGATGGCGTGGCTCGGACGAAAGACGAACCGGCGTGGCAAGTGCCGCCTTTTGAGACAACTGATGGCGTGCGCGTCTCGCTGTTGCGCAAGTATGAAGATGGCGCGCCGCTGCCGGGGATGGAGGCGGCGAGCTGGAGAAGCGCGGCACAGGTGAAACTCGTCGGGACAACCTATTTCGGGCGCGAGACAGACCTCGGGACGCCTGGTTATCGGCGAGGTGGTGCGTTGCCGGTTGTCCTGTCGCATTTCCACGCGCTTCGGACGGAGGCGGGAGTTGTTATCCGTTGGACTACCGAGTCAGAGGTAGACATGGCTGGGTTCAACATCTTGCGTAGCGCGAGTCGTGCGGGGCCGTTTACGATTATCAATCCGGCACTGATACCGGGTGCTGGCACATCGGGTGAGAAGCATACTTACACGTTTACGGATACTGCATCGAAGCCGGGGGTTGTTTCGTATTATCGGCTGGAGGAGGTATCTTTAGGTGGTGTGCGTTTACCTTTAGCGACGGCGCGTTTGAAGGGGCATATCGGTGCGCGCGGCAAACTCACGACGCGTTGGGGTGAATTGAAGGCGCGGTAGGAGAGACCTCCTGGTCTCGCTGCGCGCGTGCGTTTTCCCGGTCATGCGATAACGCCGCGCCTTACCGTAGGGCTTGGGCCCTCGGATGCCACCCGCGCCTGCGAGCGGGTTTCCCTCGCCATGCGTTGATTGCGGGGCCCATCTCTGTAGTTCGGGAGCGCCTGCTCCCGATCGGGTCAAGAGCAGGTGCTCTTGCCCTACAGATGGTTGGGGTAAGCAGCGATCGCGGGGGACAGGCCCCCGCGCTACGGTAAAAAGGCATGTTCGCGGGGGACAGGCCCCCGCGCTACGGTGATGCGATAACGCCGTTTTTTTCGTAGGGCGAGGGCCTGTCCCTCGCCATGCGTCGATCGCGGGGCCGATCTCTGTAGTTCGGGAGCACCTGCTCCCGATCAGGTCAAGAGCAGGCGCTCTTGCCCTACAGATGGTTGGGGTAAGCAGCGATCGCGGGGGACAGGCCCCCGCGCTACGGTGCGGCGTTAACGCCGTTGTTTTGTAGGGCGAGGGCCTGTCCCTCGCCATGCAACGCGCATCCCAACGATCGCGGGGGACAGGCCCCCGCGCTACGGTACGGTGGTAAGCCGTTTTTTTTTCGTAGGGCGAGGGCCTGTCCCTCGCCATGCCTCGCGCGCCCCAACGCTCGCGGGGGACAGGCCCCCGCGCTACGGTGCGTTGATAACGCCGTTGTTTTTTCGTAGACTCACCCTTCATCTTGCTGAAAGGGACCAAAGTCTCCAGCATCCTCCCCAGTTGGCACCTTGAAGACACTCGGGTCTTTGCCGAGGGAGATCAGATGCGCAATTGTCTCCTTCAATTCCTCATCTGTTTCCACCAGCCTTGAAATATAGGCAGCCTCTTCCCTATTCTTTCTCGCCAGCGTGAGTTGGATTTCATTGAGGCGCAGGAGATCTGGCAGGAGGACCGCGTTAGCCCCTGCAACTCGCTCAGCGATGGTTACGTATTCTTCGAGGAAGGTTTCGTCGCCTTGCGCGAAGAGATGATACGCTTTTACGAGTTCTTCGCGGGCTGCTGCCGGCTCGTCCTCGCGGTGTTCAAGATATCTCTCTACCCGCTTGACAGCCTCTTTCTCCCGCATTTCAATCGGGACAGCAGCGTCGTTCTGAAGACGTGCCTCCTTTTCCTCTTCCGTGAGGAGTAAGCGAGAAGCGTCTTCCGTATTCAGTTCTTGTCCATCATCCGCACATCCGACAAGGATGCAGAGGATGGCAAGCATCGCACATAAGTAACGCATGGGTAACTCCTTTCTACAAAAGAGAGATTCGCTCTACATCCCACCAAAACGGTAGGACTGCTGAAAGGGAATCTCAATGCCTTCATCAGCAGCAAGTTGCCGTAACTCTTTGAGATACGCAACCTGCTCAACCACCTCCTGAACATTTTCAGGAGGCACACTCGGTGGTATCAGCCTCAAAAAGGCTTCAGCGTTTGCAATTGCATCGTCAATAGTGCCGGTGCCTTCATTACTGCGTTGAACCGTTTCAACAAGGATATCGACATCGGCAGAATCGCCGTATTGTTCCCGGAACGCATCATCTAAGCGTTGATATGCGTAGGCGGGATGGGTGTCAAGATAGGCATTGTAATCGTCAAAGCCTGCCTTGACAATTTCTACGTCATAAGAGAGTCCATCGGAAGCCTCGGCAATGTCGCCTTCTTCTGGCAAGGTGTCACCATCGTTTTCTTCCACGAGTGGCTCAAAAAGTGCCAGTGGGGCATCGCCAGGGGATTCAGGAAAGTCTTCTACCGAATCAACCTTCGTATCCGCGATGCTATCCGATGTTGCATCCGATGGATGCGTTACAACAGGGATGGGTTCGGAGTCAGCGAGTTCCTCCGTGACACCTTTGGCGTTCGGGGTGTCTTGCGATGCCGTATCCATCGTTGGGACTTCCGGCAGCGATTCCTGAAACCGCTTTAAGTCCCATTGAGAATAGAGAAAGATGCCGGCAGAGAGCAGGAGGACAACAACGGTGGCCCATCCGAGTGCCTGCAGGGAATTTCGGGATTTCATTTTTTGCCTCCAATGGTATATAACCGAGTTTACCGTAGTGCGAGGGCCTGTCCCTCGCCATCGTTCATGCACGTGCACTCCAACGCTCGCGGGGGACAGGCCCCCGCGCTACGGTGAGGGGATAACGCCGTTGTTTCCCGTAGGGCGAGGGCCTGTCCCTCGCCATTGTTCATGCACGTGCACTCCAACGTTCGCGGGGGCCTGTCCCCTGCGCTACGGTGAAAAATGGGGACTTGCCGGTGGGCGGCCCCTTCCGAT
The DNA here is from genome assembly GCA_965242965.1 of Candidatus Poribacteria bacterium. Lineage (GTDB taxonomy): Bacteria > Poribacteria > WGA-4E > WGA-4E > WGA-3G > AGPOR5. The sequence continues at coordinate 3,716,739 of OZ251518.1, forward strand.
CTCAATGCCTTCCGGGTAGGAGAGACATCCCGGTCTCGATGCATCCCCGTAGCGCGGGGGCCTGTCCCCCGCGATCTCTGTCGTCAAGAGTGGCGTTTTAGGTCCTACGGACCTAAGAGAACAAGAGACGTTTTTTTCGCAGCGCGAGGCATGGCGAGGGAAACCCGCTCGGATGCGCGTGTGGCATCCGAGGGCCCAAGCCCTACGATGAAGGGAGGCGGCCTTGACAACCGTAGCGCGGGGGCCTGTCCCCCGTGATCGTTGGATTCCACGAGCGATGGCGAGGGACAGGCCCTCGCCCTACGATGAAGGGCGGCGGCCTTGACAACCGTAGCGCGGGGGCCTGTCCCCCGCGAGCGTTGGATTCCGCGGACGCTGGAAACCGAATCGTTCGCGGTATCACGAAACCATTTTGACAACAACGAGTTATGAAACAACCTCAACTCTACTTCCAATGTCGACCAAAAAGCTGGAAGTGTCCACTCTTTTTTTACGACACGCGTATTTTCGTATGTTTTGCGTCGTGCGCCATGCCAAAGACAGGCGCATCGACGCGCTTTGTCAATGAAAACCTGGATCATCCTCCTGTTCCCTCATTTCCCTCGCGAGCTGCTTCAGTTTCTTCATTGCGGCAGACGAGGTCTCCGAGACCCAGGATTTGCCGTAGCCAACGACTTCTGCAATCTCGCGAACGCTCATTGGAGGGGTGCCACCGATGCCCCACTGAAGCCGAATTACCTCGGCTTCCTCGGGTTTAAGACGCGCGAGGAAGAAGTCTAATTCCTGCCGCGCTTCAACAGCCGCGATGTCGGCATCGTGGGTGCCGACGCACTCGGCGAGCGTTATGTCTTCTTCGTCAGCATCTGTCCCCACCGAGGCATCAAGACTCTCTGTGCCCTGCGCCGAGCAGCGACGAATCTCTTGCACCTCTTTGAGAGAACAGTCCAACACGGATGCCATCATTTCATCGGAGACAGAACCGCCGAGGCTATCAAGCATGCGGCGAAACCGGTTCACCTGCTGCCGCAGCGGTTTCGGCACGTGGACGAGCGTCCGGTGCTTGTCGATGTAATCCATGATTCTGCCACGGATACGGTAACTGGCATAAGTGGCGAGTCGGCCACGGGAGGGATTGAACTTATCAACGGCTTGGATGAGTGCCACCTCTCCTTCCGAGAAGAGGTCATCGAGCTCTAGCCCACAGCCTGAAAATTGGAGGGCGATGGACTTGACAAGCCGCAGATTACAAAGGATGAGCTCCTCGCGCGCGGCTTCGGAACCGTCGCGCGCGAGGGAACGCTCTTCCTCGGCAGACAACAAGGGATAACTCGAAATGAGCCGCTCAATAGCAGGGCTCAGGTGTGGGATATCAAAATGTTCGGACATCATGATCGCGCTCCTTTTGGGAATTAGCAAAGGCGCGCATCAGAGATGCACCGCCTCTACCTGCACTTCATGTTGACATTCACCTGTTGAATCATTACGTTTGACTTCCTAAATTCGGTTTGGCATGCGTCGTTTCCGACGCGCGCCGGTTAATAGGTTGAGCGGCATCGCCAAGTATGGATGCCATTTCAGGATTAAAGTGGACAATGTTCCTAACTAAATGAGGGTGTTTCATAACTCGCTCAACGTTGCGGTGAAACCCGCTCGGATGCGCGTGTGGCATCCGAGGGCCCCCGCGCGACGATGAAAAAAACGCCTCCTCTTCACGTAGGGCGAGGGCCTGTCCCTCGCCATCGTTCATGCACCAGACCCCCCCCTCCCCTCTGTAGTTCAGGATCGCCTGATCCTGACCCGCTCGGGAGCGGGTGCTCCCGAACTACAGATGTGGGCCCGATGCCTGCCGGTATTCGCCCGCCCTCCAAGGCGGGATAAATACCGAAACGGAATTATGAAACACCCTCAGTTTACCGTAGGGCGAGGGCCTGTCCCTCGCCATGCCTCGATCGCGGGGGACAGGCCCCCGCGCTACGGGTGGAGAAAAGCCTCCTTTCATCGTAGGGCGAGGGCCTGTCCCTCGCCATCGTTTTGGTGTCAGACCGCCTCACCCCTGTAGGTCAGGATCGCCTGATCCTGACCTGTTTGTGATCAGGCGATCACAAACTACAGAGAGGTGTGAACGAAAAGAAACGGTGCGCGTTCCTTTAGGTCCTAAAACGCCACCTCTTGATGATGGCCAACGCGGGGGACAGGCCCCCGCGCTACGGTAAAGAGGTGCAATGCTCGCGGGGGACAGGCCCCCGCGCTACGGTGAGGGGATAACGCCGTGGTTTCCCGTAGGGCTTGGGCCCTCGCATGCCACACGCGCATGCGAGCGGGTTTCCCTCGCCGTGCCTCGCGCAATCTAACGCTAGCATTACCGCCGTTTGAGGTCTGCCCACGTCGTGGCGAGTTTGCGATGTGGATTGACATGCAAGTAGTTACCGGTATAGGTGAGGTGATGTCCGTTTCCAGAGGCATCCCGCCACTTTGAACCCGGGTCTCCATCCCAATCAAAATGCCAAAGTGCCATCGTGTGTTCATCGGTTTCAAACCGTCCCTTCGGAATCTCAATAGTTTTCTCCCAGACCTCGTTCCATTTTTTGTCTGCTATCCCATCTGCAGGATATCGGACAACATTTGAGATGCGGACTTCGTCAATCAGTCCGCCGGTGAAGTCCACCCACACCGGTTTTCCGAGGAAGGGCCCGGGGGTAACCCCGAGTAAGGGCTTGCGGCCGCCGCCAATGCGGAGGGGGCCATCGGTATTATCAAATCTCAGCGGGCTACCGCGCGTCCCTCGGAGACGGTTGTTGACGCAGTGCTGCCGATACCGTTTTGCAAACGTGACAGCAATGTAGTGCCACTCCTTCAGCGGCAACGTTGCCAGCAAACCGGGGAGGCCTCCTGCGTGGAATCCCTCTCGGAAGGTAAAGTTAAAACTCGGAGAGCCGGGTGGAAACATATCCCATCTGTAACTCTCGTCTTTGTAAAGAAGTGACCAGACTTCAAGGGGTTGTGCGATGGCATCGACACGTTCCTTCAAGGGCCGCTCCAGATACACCCACATCTCAATGGTGAATCCGTCCGTTTTCAAGGTAACGTCAAAGTCGTCGTGGTCTGGGACAGTGACGTAGTTGCCTTGTTCGTAGATGCGGAGATACTCGCCCCCGGCGGGGGACGGTGGTGCAGTGTCCCCTGTGCGAAATAGGCACAGAGAGAGCAGTGCGGTGAAAACAAGCATTCGCATGGTTTGGCTCCTTCTCTTAGTTCCTAACGGACCTAAAACGATGCGTCCGAAAAAACGGCGTGTTTTACCGTAGGGCGAGGGCCTGTCCCTCGCCGTGCCACGATCGCGGGGGACAGGCCCCCGCGCTACGGTGAAAAAAACGCCTCTCCTTCCCGTAGGGCGAGGGACAGGCCCTCGCCATGCTGTCTGCGCTGCAGCATTTCTGTAGTTCGGGAGCACCTGCTCCCGATCGGGTCAAGATCAGGCGATCTTGACCTACAGGTGCTTGGGGTAAGCAGCGATTGCGGGGGACAGGCCCCCGCGCTACGGTGGGTCGGTAACGGCGTTGTTTCCCGTAGGGCGAGGGCCTGTCCCTCGCCATGTCACGATCACGGGGGACAGGCCCCCGCGCTACAGGAACATCGAGACCAGGAGGTCTCTCCTACGGGGAAACATCGCTCGCTATAAAAATGAACGTTTTTAAAAACGTAGACGTTATTTTTCGGCAAAAGGTACCACAAAAAATGCAGTTTTTTTCAAGAAAATCGATATTCTTTCCATTTTTCTCCCAGATTGTCAAAAAATCTATCCATTATTCCGACTTTTATGCTATAATAACATATCCAAATCCGAAAAAAGGAACCGAAAATAAATGGCAGATACTATCAGAGGTGCTGTGCTCGGTTACGGCGCAGCCTTTAATATGGGCAAGGCACACGCGAATATGATGGCGCGCACCGAGGGCATCCACTGCGTCGCCGTGTGCGACATTGACGAATCACGCACCGATGCGGCGAAACAGGATTTCCCCGGCATCCGAACCTATAACACCGTAGAAGAACTCATCGCCGATGACGCGGTCGATCTGGTTGCAAACGTCCTCCCGCACAGTCTGCACGGCGCACCGACGGTGGCGTGCCTCAACGCAGGCAAGCACGTTGTCGTCGAGAAACCAATGTGCATCACGATTGCGGAAGCCACCGAGATGATTACCGCCGCCGAGGAAAACGGTGTCATGTTATCCGTGCATCACAACCGGCGTTGGGATGCAGATTTTTGGACGCTCCGCGAATTGGTGCATGCCGGTGTTATCGGCAAAGTTTTCAACGTCGAGATGTGGGGTGGTGGATACGGAAGACCGAATCCGAATTGGTGGCGTAGTGTGAAAGCCGTCTCTGGCGGGCAATTCTATGACTGGGGCGCGCACTACCTCGACTGGTTGCTCAACATCATCGAGGCACCGATGGTGAACGTCACCGGGTTTTACCAGCCGAACCTCGTCTGGGACGACATTTCCAACGAAGACCACGTTCAAGCCATCATCCGCTTCGCTGACGGCTGCATGGCGAACATCCAGATGTCCAATATCGCGAGAATCAACGGACCGCGGTGGAAACTGCTCGGTTCTCACGGCGCGATTGTTTCAGGCGATGGACAATTCAAGGTGCTTTCTGAAGTGGAAGGACAACCGAAGGAGAAAATGGTAGGGTTCGCCGGCCGCCCCGGTCCCAGTTATTATGAGAACATCGTCGCGCATTTGAACGATGGCACACCGTTGTTGGTAACGCCAGAATCGGCGCGCCGCGTTATCGCTGTGATGGACTTGGCGGAGAAATCGTCTAAGACGCATCAGGCGGAGACTGTGCCGTATGAATTTTCGTGATGTTTACGTTTCCGTGGGGGGATGCTCGCGGGGGACAGGCCCCCGCGCTACGGAGGTGGCCGGCGTTTGTGCCATGCCGTAGTTTCCAAGATATGAAAATATGAAAACCATCGTTTTTGAAAAAATCGGACAGCTGCGCATCCAAGAGAAGCCTATCCCCACACTTGACGCGGGCGATGTGCTCATCCAAATGGAATTGTGCGGCATCTGTGCATCCGATCTTGCCGCTCTCCGAGGCGATGTCTCCGACTACGCACCGCCTGTTGTTATGGGACATGAACTCGCCGGATTCATCGTGGAGAGCCGACACCCCGATGTCAAAGTCGGCGAGAAGGTTACCGTTAACCCGATGCTCTCTTGCGGCGTTTGCACGCATTGCAAAAATGACCGGGGTAAATACTGCGACACCATTGAAGGCATCGGGCATGACATTGACGGCGGCTATGCGGAATATATCCGCATGCCAAAGCACGGTGTGGATACCGGTAAACTCATTCGCGTGCCGGAAACTATGCCTGCAGCGGAGTTGCTGTTCTTGGAACCCCTCGGCTGTTGTATCAATGCGATGCAGGAGACTTTGGGGGATAGTCCTCGCGTGCAGACAGGCGCGCCTACGGGTGCAGTCGCAATCCTCGGCGCGGGGCCGATAGGCTTGATGTTAACGCAACTCGCCAAACGCCGCGGTTTAGCAACTTACGTGCTGGAACCGCTCGCGCACCGCAGAACCGTCGCCGAAGAAGTCGGTGCAGATGCGACGTTCAGCATTGCCGCTGACGATGTCGCGCACCTCCGGGACATCACTGATGGCGGCGTGGACACCGTCATCTCCGCGACGACGAACAACGCCGCCGCCATCGCGCTCGCTTTTGACGTGGCGCGGCGAGGCGGATGCATCAACTTCTTCGGGCTCGCCCCGGAAGGACAGGAACTCCGCATTAACTTAGAACAATTCCATTACGATGGACATAAACTGATGGCATCGTGGGCATTTTCACGCGCAAGCCTTGAGGCATCGCGGCAGTTGTTAATCGAGAAGGCGTTAAATTTCGCGCCGCTGTTAACTGCGCGGTTCCCGATTGAGAAAGGCTTAGAGGCGTTTGATACTGCAGCGGCACATCAGGGGGTGAAGACTGCGGTGCATGGATGCCCTTGATTTCTTCGCATTATTCGTGTATAATTGAGGGTGTTTGTCGAGACCGGGAGGTCTCTCCTACCGGGGTGCATCGAGACCGAGGTCTCTCCTACGTTAATCCGATGTCTATAAGGAGGTAAGAACTCACAGCGTGAGTTCTGCCTGGTCTGGGAACGCTATTCAATACCACCAGGCAAAACAAAACCATGATTCTTGGCGCGCATGTATCAACAGCCGGCGGTTTACACAACGCCATCAAAAACGGCGATAAACTCCGCTGTGACGTGATACAAATTTTTCTGCAAAATCCAAACCAGTGGAAGCCGAAACCCATCGGGACAGATGGCATCGAAAAGTTCAAGGCGGCGTGGTGTGAATCGCCGATTCGCGAAGTAGTGGCGCATGATATCCACTTGAGCAATCTCGCCTCGCCGAAACCTGACGTATTGACCAAATCGCGCGAGCAATTTCGGGCACAGCTGGAATTAGCGGCGCAGCTCGGCATCAGCGGCATCGTCACACACCTCGGCGCGCACCTCGGTGAAGGCGAATCTGTCGGTTTGAAGCGGCTGACAGAAAGTTTTGACGAACTCTTTGAGACTTCCGATGCGCCGGCAGTCACTGTGCTACTTGAAACCACCGCTGGGCAAGGGACAAACCTCGGCTACCGGTTTGAGCACCTGCGCGATGTGATTGCGATGTCCCGGTATCCGGCGCGATTCGGTGTCTGCTTTGACACGTGTCACGTCTTCGCCGCCGGTTACGATATGCGCACGGAGGCGGATTGCGAGGCAGTCTTTGCGGAGTTTGACGCGGTTATCGGCTTGGAACGGTTGCAGGCGTTTCATCTCAACGACGCGAAATCGGAATATGAGAGCCGCGTGGACAGGCATGCGCACATCGGCGAAGGCAACATCGGTTCGGAGGCGTTCGCGTTCATCGTCAACGATGCCCGTTTTGCTGAGGTGCCGCTCATCATTGAAACGCCGGAGCTGAAAACGATGCATGAGGTGAATCTTGCAACCTTGCGTAGGTTAGCAGGCGTTTCATGACCCTGCACGATGTCTTCAAATGCACCGTAGGTTGAGGGCCTGTCCCTCAACATGCCGCAAATTAATAAAATGCACCGTAGGTTGAGGGCCTGTCCCTCAACAGGCCGCGATGAGTTAACATCCACCGTAGGTTGAGGGCCTGTCCCTCAACAGGCCGCAATCCAATCTAAGTGATAACGGTAAAATAAAAAAGGTTAAGGCACATAAGCATCGTCGGAGAACAAAAGATGCGTATCGGTTTTTGGGAAGTTGCATTCCTACTCATCCTCTTTTTCGGGATAATCCTTATCTCGCGCATCGTTACCCATTTTCAAACGAAGCGCGTCTGTCCAAACTGCGGTTTGGCGATTCGGACAGCCGCGCGGCGGTGCCCTGAATGTGACCGTAAATTTCCCCAGAAGGTATCAACATGACAAAGTTAAAACTCAAAATCAACGGCATGTCCTGTCAGCACTGCGTCAAAACGGTGACAGATGCCTTGACAGAAGTGGAAGGCGTTCAGCGCGTCAAAGTCAATCTGCGAAAAGGCGAAGCCACCTTGCGCTTTGACGAGACGCGCGCCACGACTGCACACCTCACAGCGGCAATAACGGATGCTGGTTTTGAGGTAGTATAGAAACGCTCACCGTTCTGATTTCTCTCGCGCAGCCCACCTCTGTAGTTCGGGAGCGCCTGCTCCCGATCGGGGCCGGATCAGGTAATCTTGCCCTACAGGTGTGATGCGATCTGCCAGCAAAACGCATGGCGAGGGCCTGTCCCCCGCTTTCTTTCTCGCAGAGCTAGACATCAACAACCGCTAGGAACAACCAAAAATGGACACGGCTAAAATCGAAGTCAAAGCAGGCAACGGCGGCAACGGATGCATCAGTTTCCGTCGCGAAAAATATGTGCCGCGCGGTGGCCCCGATGGTGGCAACGGTGGCAACGGTGGCGATGTCATTTTCGTTGCAACCCTAGGCATGAGCACCCTCATCGATCTTCGGCATAACCCACGTCAAGTTGCCGGGAACGGCGCGCACGGCACCGGCAAACAGCGCGATGGCGCGGATGGCACAGATTGCATCGTCAAAGTCCCTGTCGGCACCATTGTGAGAACGGTGGACACCGAGGCTGTCCTCGCCGATTTGACGGTGCCTGAACAGCGCGTTGTCGCTGCACGCGGCGGCATCGGTGGCAAAGGCAATGCTCGCTTTAAGAGCAGCACGTTCCGAACCCCGCGCGTCGCCGAGAGAGGTGAGCCGGGGGAGGAGCGTGAGATAGGGCTTGAGGTGAAACTCATCGCCGATGTCGGGTTAGTTGGGTATCCGAACGCCGGCAAGTCGACGTTATTGGCGCGGACTTCGGCTGCCACACCGAAAATTGCCGCGTATCCGTTCACCACGTTGCGTCCCAACTTAGGCGTTGTCCGCATCAATCGCGAGCAGAATTTTGTCCTCGCCGACATTCCGGGATTGATAGAGGGCGCGCATCAAGGCGCGGGGCTCGGACATCAATTTTTGCGCCACATTGAACGGACAAAGATGCTGATTCACGTGCTTGACGTTAGCGCGACTGACGGCCGCGAACCGATTGCCGATTATGAACAACTGAACCTTGAGTTGGGACGCTACACCCCATCGCATTCAGAAGAGCACGCCTTCCGGAAGTTATCAGAACTGCCGCAACTCATCGCCTTAAATAAAATAGATATGCCGGCATCGGCGGCGAATGTGGCACGTGTGCAGGCGTATTTCGGCAGGAGGCCGGTGTTTCCCATCTCTGCAATCACGGGTGAAGGCGTGAATCGCCTGATGCACCAAGCGTATCGTTCGCTGCAGCATCTGGAGGAGCGTGCGCGCGCTGAAGCGGAAGCCACGATTGCGTTTGAACCAGAGGAGCCGCCAACACCTCGCGAGCGCTTTGAACTCCTTCAAACAGGCGATAGGTTTGTTATCAAGGGTGCCGAACCGCGGCGCGCCGTGCTCATGACAGATATGGAGAACGAGCAAGCGTTGATTCTGCTCTATCGGAAATTGAAAAAGATGGGTGTGATGAATGCCCTCCACCGCGCCGGCGCGGTGGAAGGAGACACCGTCCAAATTGATGAATTTGAGTTCACATACACCCCCAAATAAGGTTTGCACCGTAAAAGTTTAGTCCAGGCGCGTCGTCATTGACAGATTGACAGATTAACAGATTGACAGCATCACTGATGGATTTGGGAAGGAGATAGGATTGCACCAAGAACGTATACGAACGCTTGGCGATGTCCAAAAAATCGTGGTGAAGGTGGGCAGTAGCACGCTTTCAGATGGCGCGCACCTCAACGAAGCCGCCCTTGATGGGCTCGTCCACGACTTGGCGATTGTCAAACAAGATGGAGTGGAGGTAATCCTTGTCACATCGGGTGCGATTGCGGCGGGGTGGCCCCAACTCGGTTTTCGGCAACGTCCGCAAACGTTACCAGGGTTGCAAGCGGCTGCCGCTGTCGGACAGATTCGGCTGATGTCGGCATACGAGGAGCGGTTTCGTCATTATGGACAACGCGCCGCGCTGCTGCTGCTCACACAAGACGATTTCTCCGATAGGAAACGCTATATTCGCATGAGCGACACCCTCCGGACGCTGCTCCACCTCGGGGCAATTCCGATTATCAACGAGAACGATACCGTCGCCGTGGACGAAATCAAAGTCGGCGATAACGATACGTTGTCTGCCTACGTAACGAACCTCGCCGAGGCGCAGCTCCTCGTCATTTTGTCAGACCAGGCGGGGTTTTATACCGCCGATCCGCGGGTGCATCCGGATACGAAACTGATTGATACTGTCTCGGCGATATCGGCGGAGATGTGGACAGCCGCCGGGAGTGCAGGCACGAGTGTCGGCACAGGCGGCATGCTGACGAAACTGCGCGCCGCCGAGATTGTCACCGGTTCCGGTGAAATGATGGTGCTGGCTGATGGCAAGGAACCGCTCGCTGTGACACGCATCTTGAAAGGCGAACGCCTCGGCACGCTGTTTCTGCCGCAAGCCCGAATCACTAGCAAGAAACGGTGGATTGCCTATTCGCGCCCGCCGAAAGGTAGGCTATTCGTTGATAACGGCGCGCACGATGCACTCGTGCAAGGCGGAAAAAGTCTGCTGCCTGTCGGCATCCGCCGCGTTGAGGGGCATTTTGACTATGGCGACACCGTCTCCTGTTTCACCGATGATAATGCCTCTTCGCGCGTAGGAGAGCTCCCGCAATCTCGATGGGGACGCGAGTTCGCGCGCGGGCTGGTGAACTATAATTCAACACAAACGGCGCAACTCGCTGGCAAACAGACGAAGGATATTGATAAAATCCTCGGCTACCGCGATTACGATGAGATTATCCACCGTGATAACCTTGTCTTATTGGATTGATGCCAAATGCGGTGAGATGTGTTCGCGGGTAAAAATAAAAATCAGTTGCATGTTTCCTTGTTTTCGGGTAAAATATTGTAAAAGGAGCACTCCGAACTTCGTATTGGAGAGTTTCTGAAGGAGTTAGTTCAATGCTGCAGAAACGTGGCATCTATCAGCAAATTGTGCGAGTCCTAGAGAGCCATGGTGGACTGATACTATCACACATCGCTATCTTTTTCTTCTATGGCTATCTGTTTCTCGCACACTGGAAACCCAACAGCGGGCTGGTGAAATTACTGCAAGCGCATGGCAGCACTGCACAAGTTGTCTCGATTGCAGCTATTTTGACAGGCGCATTGCTTATATGGTGGGGTGAAAAAGTGTTATTTCGTTTGAAGGAGCGTGAGGAGTTGGAGCACCTAAGACATCTCGTCGCCGAATTGAAACCGCTGACTGCAAGAGTCGCTCTTCTGGAACAACAGAACGCCGAGAAGGACGCGCGTCTTGCCGAGAAGGACGCGCGCATCGCCCAATTGGAGAACCAGAAGGCACCGTCGCAGCCGGCGCAGCAATCAGAAACGCTGCCAAGTTAAACGCACCGGCGGCTTATTTACCGCGGCGCGTAATAACGAAGGTGCAGTGCGCCTCTTCAGGTCCGTTAGGCACTTCATTGAACAGCGAACATGCAGATGTCAGGACCCATTAAGGTGCTAAAAGCCCTCGGGGTTCTCGGACGTCTGCCGTGCTCTAGTTATTGGGCTGGCGGACCCAAAGAGGCGTTTTGAGGCGCATTTCAAAACATCCTCAGTTAAAAGCGAGGGTGAAAAGGGAGGTGAAAAAGTGTTATTTCGTTTGAAGGAGCGTGAGGAGTTGGAGCACCTAAGACATCTCGTCGCCGAGTTGGAACGGCTGCCTGCAAAAGTCGCTCTTCTGGAACAACATAACGCCGAGTTGGAACGGCTGGCTGCAAAAATCGCTCTTCTGGAACTACAGAATGCCGAGAAGGATGCGCGCATTGCCGAGAAGGATGCGCGCATCGCCGAGAAAGACGCGCGCATTGCCGAGAAGGATGCGCGCATCGCCCAATTGATAGCGCGCATCGCCCAATTGGAAAACCAGAAGGCACTGGCGCAGCCGAAGCAACAATAGGAACACCGGCGCGGTAAACGCTCAGGCATGTTTACCTTAGCGGATACTAACGGAGGCAGCCATGGCAACTGCTGCAGCATACGCCTACCTGACACAGGAAGAATACCTTGCCTTTGAACGCGCGGCGGACATCAAACACGAATACTGCAACGGGCAGCTCTACGCGATGTCCGGTGCCAGCCGCGCCCATAACCTAATCTCTGGCAATATATTTGGTGAACTCCGCGCGCAATTAAAAGGGCGGACGTGCGAAGTTTATATGAGCGAGATGCGGGTGCTCGTTGATGCGGCTCGCTCGTATCGGTATCCTGATGTGGTTGTCGCTTGTGATGTCCCCCGTTTTCAGGATGATGTCTTTGATACGCTGCTCAACCCAACCGTGATTGTCGAGGTGCTTTCTCAGTCTACGGAAGCACGCGACCGGGGTGAGAAATTCGCCGAGTATGCACAGTTAGTTTCGCTGCGCGAATACATCCTCGTTGCGCAAAAAGCGGTGCATGTCGAACATTATTTGCGTCAAGGCACGCAGTGGATATCGCGCGAATGCTGGGACTTGGACGCGGTGCTGCAGTTGGAGTCAATCAACTGCGCGCTGCCTTTACGCGACATTTACGAACGATTAAACTTGTAGGCGAGACCTCCCAGTCTCAATTGTAGGAGAATCAATGAGCGAAAACATTCAACAAACCATCCAATCTAAAGCACAAAAGGCGAAAGCCGCGATGCGCGTCTTATCGCGCAGCTCCGCCGATGTGCGAAATAACGCACTGCTAGCGATGGCAGAAAATGTGAAAAACGCCACAGACGAAATTCAGATGGCAAACCGCATTGATTTGGAGAACGGTGAGAAAACAGGACTCGCCGCGCCACTCATGCAGCGGCTGCTGCTTGACGACAAGAAAATCGACCGGATGGTGGACAACCTGCGGCAAGTCGCCGCACTCCCAGATCCGATTGGTTCTATCATCAGCATGGGTGAACGGCCGAATGGCCTCAACATCGGCACCATCCGTGTGCCTATCGGCGTAGTCGCGGTGGTGTATGAGTCGCGGCCCGATGTCACCGTGGAAGTCTCGGCACTTTGCATAAAATCTGGGAACGGCGTTATCCTGCGGGGCGGTTCGGAGGCGATTCATTCCAATACGACACTCGCGCGCATTCTCAGTGAGACTGCTGCCGCCGAAGGCATCCCCGGTCCGATTCAGTTCGTGGAGACGACGGATAGACAGGCGGTGCATGAACTGATTCGCCTGCCGGCGTTCATCGATCTGGTTATTCCGCGCGGTAGCAACGAATTCGTCCAATTCCTGATGCGTAAATCGGATATCCCGGTGCTTGGCCATGCGGACGGCATCTGTCATATTTACGTTGACAAAGCCGCCGACCTGGGTATGGCCGCCGACATCACCATGAATGCGAAAGTCGGTTACAAAGTCGGTGTCTGCAATGCGGTAGAGACGCTGCTCGTCCACGAGGCAGTCGCCGAGGAATTTCTGCCGGTTATCGGGAACCAGTTGCGCGATGCGAATGTTGAGGTGCGCGGATGCGAACGGACGCAGCAGCTCCTTCCGGATGCTATCCCCGCAACGGAAACCGATTGGCGCACCGAATACCTTGACTATATCCTCTCCGTGCGCGTTGTCGACAGCCTTGACACCGCGGTGGAGCACATCGAGACTTACGGTTCGCATCATTCGGATGCCATCATCACCGAGAGTTATTCCGCCTCGCAACGCTTCCTGAAGGAGGTGGATTCCGCCGCTGTCTATGTCAACGCCAGCACCGTGTTCACAGATGGTTATGAATTCGGGCTCGGTGCCGAAGTGGGCATTAGCACCCAGAAACTCCACTCCCGCGGCCCGATGGGGCTTGAGGGTTTGACAAGTTATAAGTATATTATTTACGGGGATGGACAGGTGCGGTAGTAGAAACGGGCGCGCCTATAAGTTGATGGGATACCGGATAACCTCATCGAAACCCGCGAAAAACAACCACGGAGGACAGACATGCAAGCATTGACAACGTCAACGTCAACGTCAATGCGGCCTGCCAAATCAGAACAGCAGCCAAACAACGCATTGCGAAGACCGAAAAACCGCAGAAAAGGTATCAAGCTGCCCGCTTGGCGCGATGTCATTCGGCCCAATGAAGATGTCATCGCCGGCACCTTCCGAAAATCCGAATTCGCCGCGGACCTGCAGGAAGTCTACGAAGGCAGGGCGAAAACGGCTGAATACGGCGAAGCGGTGCTCTTCTTCAACCATACCTATATCACCCCGGGACTCCGCGGCTTAATCGTCAATACGTTGCGGCGGCTCAGCGGCAAAGGCGGCGAGCCTGTCATCCAGATGAAGACTGGGTTCGGCGGCGGTAAGACGCACAGCCTCATTGCACTCTATCACCTCGTGACGAGTGCAGAACTTCTCACCACGCTGCCGGAAGATAAGTATGCCCGGCTGCGCGCCGAAATTCACGACATCATGCAGGAGGCGGACGTTGACGCGTCGCGATTACAAATCGCGTCTACCGGTATCGCAAACATTTCGGTGCTTGTCGGCACTTACCTCTCCACCACGGATGCCGATACGACAGGACGCGGCGACCGGCTCCATACCCTTTGGGGCATGATGGCGAATCAACTCGGTGGACAGGACGCTTACGACATCATCGGTGAAGCGGCGCGGCAAGGCATCTCCCCCGGTGGAAAGCAGTTGGACAATCTTTTCAAAGCAGTCGGTCCCGCTGTCATTTTAGTCGATGAGCTCGTCGCGTATGTGCGCAACGTCCAGGGTGTCACGCAAGATAGCATCTATACCTTCCTTCAGACGCTCACGGAATCTGTGAGGCGCAGTGATAACATCGCGCTCGTTGTGACGCTGCCGGAAAGCCAGACGCAGGCAGGCGCAGCAGCCGGCAACGAAGCACTCCTGAAACTTGAGGAACTCCTTGAAAGTCATCAGGAAGAAGAGACAAGTGGCGAAGACGACGTTGTTGAGGAAATCTTTGAACGGATTGAGAACGTCTGGGCACCTCTGGAGATTAACGAGGCGTTTGAAGTCGTGCGCCGCCGGCTGTTCGGCAGCGAAATTGACGAGGAAGCTCGCGACTTGACGTGTGAGGCGTTCCACAAGCATTACCAGAACGCCCGCCGCGAATACCCGGACAACGTCACCGAGGCAAAATATCTCCAGCGGATGAAGGAATGCTACCCGATTCATCCCGAAGTCTTCGACAGGCTCCATTCGGATTGGGGTGCTGTGCCGGGGTTCCAGCGCACGCGCGGTGTCCTGCGCATCATGGCGAACTGTATTAGCCGACTCTATCAGCGGGAGAACCGTTCACCGTTGATAATGCCGGCAGACCTGGCACTGAGCGATTCGTCGCTTGCCGACGAGTTCACCGGGCTGCTGAGCCGACAAGGCGGACAGTGGCAGCCTGTCATCACCGAGGTGGATAACGATGGTGGGCTGACAGATCGGATTGACAGCGCGAGTCAATCATTCCTTGATATGGGTGGGGCTGCAAGGCGCATCGCACGCACTGTCTTCTTCGGCAGCGCGCCAAGTGGGGCAGTGAAAGGGATTAATATCCGAAGCATCCATCTCGGCACCGTGTTGCCAGGGCAGAGCGTCTCCGTTTACAATGACGCTCTCCACCGCATGAGCAACGCGCTCTACTTCCTCTATCATCTTGATGACAGGTATTATTTCCACGCCGAGGCGAACCTGAACAAAGTCGCCGGTGATCGTGCGAAGGAGTTTACCGATGACGATGTGCATGGACATATCATCGGGATGCTCAATAACGCCGTTGGCAGAGAACCGGGGGTTCACGTCTGTCCGACATCACCGGGAGAGGTGCCGGATTCGGACGCGCTCCAGTTTGTGATTTTGCCGCCGCATCAGGCTTTGCCGAGTCAGCAGAAAGATGCGGATACCGCAAGGCCGGCGGTGGAGCAGTTCCTCCGCTACCGAGGCACCGATGAGACACAGCGCACCTATCGGAACACGCTCCTCTTCATCGGCGCGCGGCGCGGCAATATCCGAGAGTTGGAAAATATCGTCCGGCGGCACCTCGCGTGGGATTCTATCCTCAACGGACACGAGCTCTACTCCGCTGTGTCGAACCTGAAAGATGCACGCCGAGATCAGACGATAGACAACGTTCAGGCAACTGACGATGCGGCGCGGGAACGGCTGTTCAAGGCGTTTCGACGCTTGCTAGTGCCGGCGCAAGAGAATCCGCGGCAGGATGAATACCACATCGCGGAGACAGAGATTAACGCCGATGATGGCAGGATTGTCTCGCGCGCACGCCGACAATTTGAGCGCGACGAGACTATCATCGCCGATATGGCACCGGCGTTATTTGCGGACATGCTGAACCGATACATCTGGTCCAGCGAAAATTATCAGGAGCATATTGCGCTGGATACACTCTGGGCTCTGATGGCGCGCCACCTCTACATGCCGCGCCTGAAAAATAAGGATGTCCTCATCCGATGCATCCGAAGCGGGGTGGAGGAAGGCTACTTCGGATATGCACGGGCGTATGAAGCGGGAAACTACGTGAACCCTCGGTTGCGCAAACCGGTGTCCGGCGCAATCAGCATCGGCGCGGGAAGTGCCGCTGTCCTGATTAGTCCCGAAATGATGAAACTGTTGCTAGAGGAGCCGGTGCAGGAACCGGTGCCGAAAGCACCACGGGTAAGCGTGTCTACTGAGCGCGACCTGGCAAGCCAACAAGGGCCGACGCACCTTACCGTAACCAAAACATTGCAATTGGAGATGGATTTCTCGGAAGATATCGATTTCCTACAGAACGAGATTGTTCGCACCTTGCACGACGATGGCGGCGAGGTGACGGTGCAGGTTATCGTTACGGCGAAGAAGACGGAGGGGTTTTCGGAGAACGCTGCGCGTTCTGTAAAAAATAACAGTGCGGAACTCGGTGCCGAATTCCGCACATGAGCGCGAAAGCCAAACGTTCAACGTAGGGCGAGTGCCTGTCCCTCGCCCCACGCCAAACGTCTTAACTGAGGGTGTTTCATAACTCCCTTATGGATGCCTCTTTAGGTGCTTTAGCACCTACATGTCTATAGAAAAACGTGTCGGTTCATGTCAAGGTCCTTTAGGTCCTTAATAAAAAAACGCGCCGCATGTCAAAACACATTAAGGACCTAAAGGACCTTAGTGTTCTTCGCGAGGGCGCGTGCTATAGACATTCAGGTCCTACAGACCTGAAAGACCTTGTTTTTCGGAGCGCGAGGGCCTGTCCCCCGCGAGCGTTGGATTGCACGGACGCTGGCGAGGGACAGGCCCTCGCCCTACGGTGAAGGCGGGCGTTTTTTTCACCGTAGCGCGGGGGCCTGTCCCCCGCGATCTCCATCGTCACGATGTGTGTTTCCTCCCACTGTAGTTTGTGATCGCCTGATCACAAACGGGTCAGGAGCAGGCGAGCCTGACCTACAGGGCCTAGCGCGCGAACGCAGGCGAGGGAAACCCGCTCGGATGCGCGTATGGCATCCGAGGGCCCTCGCCCGACGGTGAAGGGGGGCTTTCTGCTCACCCTATTGCATCGAGACCAGGAGGTCTCTCCTACCGGGGATGCATCGAGACCGGGAGGTCTCTCCTACGGGGGAAAAGGCTTCGGCGTTAGGCACTCGGCATCCGTTCTTGTTTAAGGGTTTTTAATTCCTCTTCCATGGCATCCATTCGCTGTTGTTGTGTTTCAAGCATTTGTTGTTGTGCGGCGAGTTGCTGTTGTTGCGCCTCGATTTGTTGCTGTTGTATTGCAATTTTCTCTTCTTGCGCGCGTTCCTTTTTCTTATCCTGCAGATAGGGCAGGCCGAGGGCCACGCCAATCAGACCTAACAGTGCCACCAGCAGCGTCAAGTTGAGACTCAGGCGGGTATTCACGCCATTAAAGCGACTATTCGTATCGTCAAAACGACCATTTGTATCGTCAAGGCGACTATTCGTATCGTCAATCCGAGTGTTGATGGCTTGCAGTTCGGCGGCTACGCGGCGGTCGCGTTCGTCCATCCTCACCACGAGTTTTGCGATTTCTTGGGTGACGAATGCCCGCGTCCGCTTTTCCGATGCGGCGATTTCTTCTTTCACAATCGCGCGGGTGTCTTCTCGAATCAGGGCCCGGAGCGTTTCAAAGTCCGTCGCGTTCTGTCCAAACGCGAACGCGTTGAAGAACGCGATGCCGAGAACGAAAAATAGGCAAACTTTCATCGATTATGCCTCCTTCTTAAAGATTTTATGTTATTATACCTGAATTGCATAGGAATGTCAAGTTTTTTCAATTCTTGACTTTTTATTCGGAAATATGGTATAAATTATCCAAATAACCTAAAAAGAAAGGCACGCATATATGCCAAAACCCCGAAAGAAACTCATTGAGGTGAGTCTACCGTTGGAGGTCATCAACCGAGAAGCAACAAAAGATGCCTCCCTGACGCACGGGCACCCCTCAACGCTACATCGATATTGGGCGCGGCGCCCTCTCGCGGCATGCCGTGCTGTGATTTTTGCCAGCATGGTAGATGATCCTGTCTCTTGTGAGGACGAATTCCCTACCGAAGGAGATCAGAACGTTGAACGCAGCCGGCTCCACGGCCTCCTTCGCAGACTCGTCGTTTGGCAAAATAGCAACGACGAAAAACTCTTGGAGGCAGCACGCCTAGAAATTGCAGTTTCCTCCGCGCGGAACCGCGGCGAAAACGCGAAAGCCTTTCGGAAAAGGTTTGAAAACAACCCGGATGCAGTCCTGCACTATCTCGGTGAACATTGCCCCGCCATTTACGATCCCTTTTGTGGTGGCGGTTCCATCTCGTTAGAGGCACAGCGACTGGGCTTACGCGCCCGCGGTTCTGACCTGAATCCTCTCCCCGTTCTCCTTAATAAGGCGATGATCGAGTTGCCGCCGCAGTTCCACAACCAGAAACCGGTGAATCCAGACGCGGACCCGCTCGGCATGTTCACCGGCACTGGCAAACATCGGACGCGTGTTTTGTGGAAAGGCACCTCCGGTCTGGCGGACGATATCCGTTACTACGGCGCGTGGATGCGAGAGGAAGCGCGTCAACGCATCGGGCACCTCTACCCAGAGGTGCAACTGCCTGATGGAAAAACTGCGCCCGTGGTTGCGTGGTTATGGGCGCGCACCGTTCCGTGTATTAACCCTGCCTGCGGCCTTCACATGCCCCTGATGAAAACTTTTTACCTTTGTAAAAAGAAAGGGAATGAGCATTGGCTCAAACCAATTGTTAATCGCGACTTGAATACCATCTCGTGGGTAGTGGAAAGTGCCGATACCCTCCTTCACCCCCTTTCACAAAACTTAAGTTATATTGCGCCTAGCGATGATGGAATGCGCAAACCTACCGTCAACCGCACCGGTGCGCACTGTATCGCCTGCGGTAGTGCTGTCAAATTGGGTGATGTCCGCGCACAGGCGAGTGCCGGCAAAATGGGAGAAACGATGGTGGCGATAGTCGCCGAGGGGAAACCCAAGTTGTTCCTCGCTCCGACAGCCGAACATATCCACGTGGCGATGTCCGCTAAATCCCCGCGCAGACCGCGGCAAGCGATGCCGAATAACCCGACTTTGGTGAGCGGGCGCGGCTATGGCATCACGCATTGGCATCAACTTTTCACCGAAAGGCAACTCATCGCTTTGAATACCTTCGGCGATTTGCTGTCAGAAGTTCACACCTGTCTCACACAAGATGGCGCAGAGAGCCACTACGCAGATTCCGTTTGCACCTATCTCGCTCTGGCAATCGGAAGAATCACTGAAACTAATTGTCGTTTCTCGTATTGGGATGTCGTTGATAGATTCATCTCTAAGGCCTTTACACGCCAGGCACTTCAAATGACATGGAATTTTTCTGAATCAAATCCGTTCTCCAATTCGACCCAGAATTGGATGGCGCAGGTGGAATGGATTGCGAAGGTCGTTGAGAAACTACCTGCTCCTGCACATCAAGGCGAAGTGTATCAAGCCGATGCTACCACTACCCGGCATGCGGCTGATAGGCCCGTCTTTGTCACCGATCCGCCCTACTACGACAATATCGACTACGCCGATCTTTCGGATTTCTTCTATATCTGGATCCGGCCCTTACTCCGCGACATCTATCCGGATTTGCTCTCTGGGATGCTAACTCCTAAAGATGAGGAAATCGTTGCTATTCCGTCTCGGTTTGATGATCCGTCAAATCGGTTTGAGAGGTTGCTTGGCGAAACATTACTGCAGATGCGACAAAACTGCACCGACGCGTTCCCTTCCTCTATCTTTTACGCTTACAGACAGCAGGAAGAGGAACGCGGTGGCAGAACCTCCACCGGCTGGGAGACAATGCTCATGGCAATCGTCAATGCCGGCTTTCAGATAGTCGGCACGTGGTCCATGCGGACTGAGCGGCCTACAGGTGTCAAAACCAAGAAAAACGTACTCGCATCGTCTGTTCTTTTAGTTTGCCGGCCGCGCCCGGAAGACGCACCGTTCATCACCCTCCGCAACTTTCAGGCGGAACTCAAAAAGGCGATGCCGCCTGCACTGCGCAGACTCACCCGCACTGCTAGAATCGATCCCGTAGATCTCGCGCAAGCCGCCATCGGCCCCGGCATGGAGGTATATTCTCGTTATAGCAAGGTGATGCGCATCAGCGGCGAGAGTGTCCCCATCCGAGAGGTGCTGAAATATATCAACGACGAAATCACCGCCTATCACGAAGAGGAGAGCGGCGCGTTGGATAAGACGACGCAGTTCTGTTTGACATGGTTTAAGCAGCATGGGTATCAGGCGGGCGATTTCGGCACGGCGCAGCTGCTGGCGACAGCGACAGGCGTAGACGTTGCGCAGCTGCACGAAAAGGTGTTGACAGCGGCGCGAGGCAAGGTGAAACTTTTCCGTCGCGAGGACTATTATGAACGTGAATTGAGCGATGAGGTATCAGCGTGGGAGGGGTGCCAGCGGATGGTATTCCACTTGACAGATACCGCGGTCGGCGGCGGGATTCAGGCGTGTGCGGCGGTTGTGCGTGCGATGGGTGCGGCGGATGAGTCTGCGGAGCGGCTGGCGCGCGTCTTGTATAGTTATTACGAGGCGTTAGACGATGCCTCAAGTGCGCTGGCATATAACACGTTGGTTCAAAATTGGACAGAGATTTGGGATGCCAGTCGCGAGGCGCGGCAGAGCAGTTTCTACTAGGGAGACTTTTGTCATGCGAGAGGAATCGAACGCTTATTTAGCGGCACATAATTTGCGGCGCGAGTTGCGTCCATATACCCGCGCCGAGGTTTCGCGGTTACCGAATGACCGGCGTGGTGTGTATGCGCTCTGGCGGCCGCGCTCGGGGAGTGAGCGGCTGGAGTGCCTCTATGTTGGGGAGTCTCGGACGTGCGTGCGTCGTCGGTTGCTGGAGCATTTCTCCTCAAAGGAGCCAAATGAGGCATTGCGCAATCAGTTGCAGTTGTATCGGACGGTTGTCGTCTTTTCGGTGGAGTTCACGGAGGATGCGGCGGAGACGTTGTTAATGGAAACGGAGTTGATTCGTGCGTGGCAGCCGAAGACGAATGAGAAGGGTTTGGGATAGGGGTTTCAGGAGCAGGTGCGCACGCTAGTCCTGTAGTTCGGGAGCGCCTGCTCCCGAACGGGTCAGGATCAGGCGATCCTGACCTACAGGAGTGATGCGGTCTGACAGCAAAACGCCTGGCGAGGGGAACCCTCTCGGATGCGCGTGTGGCATGCGAGGGCCCTCGCCCTACGTGAGGGGCGGCGTTTTTTCACCGTAGGGCGAGGGCCTGTCCCTCGCCGTGCCTCCGGGAGGAATGCATCAAGACCAGGAGGTCTCTCCTACCGCCGTTTTTTACGTCTCCGCGCACGCGGTTGACTCGGTTTAGACACATCACTCACCGGCGCTGCAACGTCAGGCACCGCAGGCGGAACCTGCGGGCGATGCCACATCCAAAAGATAAAGCCGCTCCCGAAGAAGACCAGGAAAATGCTGAAGAGTTGCGCCGCTGACAACCCGACATAGATACGCGGATTCGTCCGCCAAAACTCTACGATAAACCGTTCTACGCCGAGTAGGATAAGACTCGCGCCGAATAAGATACCCGGTGTCGCCTCAAGCCGCCGGCGTTGTGTCCATAAGATACCGAAAAAGGCGAACGAAATCAACGTTTCATAGATGGGTGTCGGATGCACGGGCACATCTGTCGGCACGGTGCCGTTCGGGAATGCCATCGCCCACGGTAAATCTGAGGGCGGGCCATAGTCACCGTCGCCGGCGAGGAAGCACCCGATGCGTCCAATGCCGTAACCGAGTAGCAACGTCGGCCCGATGATATCGATCGTCGCTAAATAAGGATTCGGCGAACGGAGAATATAGAGGCTCGCGGCGAGACTGCCCCCGATTAAGCCGCCATACCAGACGAGCCCACTCGTTGAGAAGAGTTCGTCGAAGTGGAGGTGGCCGTCTTGGAGCGCGGAATAGAGTTTCGCGCCGACAACGCCGCCTATCCCCGCCGCCATGACGATGGACGCTGCCACTTCCGCGACAAAACCGCGCCGCTTCAATTCTCGTTGCAATACGAATACGACGGTGATAAACGCGCACGCCAGCATCAGCCCGTAACTGTGGATGCCAAATGGTCCAAAATCGATCAGCGTTGGATACATCTTCTGTCTTACTCCCCCAGATAGGCTTGCCGCACGCGTTCATCGGCTAATAATTCGGTGGAGGAGCCCGCAATGGGAATCTCACCGGTTTCCATGACGTAGCCGCGGTGCGTAACTTCTAGCGCGATGTGCGCGTTCTGTTCCACCAGCAAAATTGTCGTGCCTTCGGCATTAATCTGCTGGAGGATTTCAAAGATCTGTTTCACAATAAGCGGCGCGAGCCCGAGCGAGGGTTCGTCTAAGAGGAGCAATCGCGGTTGTGACATTAACGCGCGCCCGATGGCGAGCATCTGCTGCTCACCGCCGCTGAGACTGCCGCCGCGCTGTCGCTGCCGCGCCGCTAGCACCGGAAACAACGCGAAGATTTTGTCTAAATCCGCACTAACCCCCGGTTTATCGGTTCGGAGGTACGCGCCGAGTTCTAGGTTTTCCAAGATGGACATGTCCGGGAAGATGAGTCGTCCCTCCGGCACCTGCGAGATACCGAGTGCGACGCGTTGCTCCGCCGAAGTGTCCGTAATATCCTCGCCTTCAAAGTGGATACTTCCCTGCGCGGGCGGATGCACGCCGGAGATAGTCATCAGCGTCGTCGATTTGCCGGCACCATTCGCGCCGATGAGACACACCATTTCACCCTGATTCACCGCTATTGAGATGCCCCGGACCGCGCGGATATTGCCGTAGGCAGTGTGAATGTTCCTGAGTTCAAGCATCGTCAGTTGTTCCTAAATACGCCGTGATGACGCGTTCATCGTTTTGCACGTCTGCCGGTTTCCCATCGCTGATTTTCTGACCGTGGTCTAACACCGTGACCCAGTCGGAAATCTGCATCACCAGTTTGACATCGTGTTCGATGAGCAGCACGGCGATGCCTTGTTCGCGGATAGTGTAGATAAGCGCGATGAGCTCCTGTGTTTCTTGCGGGTTCATGCCGGCGGCGGGTTCGTCCAACAGGAGGAGCTGCGGCTCAGTAGCGAGGGCCCTGGCGATTTCAACACGCCGCTGATCTCCGTAAGAGAGGTTTCCTGCTATCTGCTCCACCACGTCAACAAGCCCTACAAACTTGAGCGTTTCCAGTGCGCGTTCGGTGATGTCCGCCTCTTCCTGTCGCTGCTTCTTCGTGCGTAGCACCGAACCGATTAAGGCACTTGA
Source organism: Candidatus Poribacteria bacterium (assembly GCA_965242965.1). GTDB lineage: Bacteria > Poribacteria > WGA-4E > WGA-4E > WGA-3G > AGPOR5. The sequence continues at coordinate 3,740,162 of OZ251518.1, forward strand.
CGTGCGCGGATGCCTGCCGATTTTGACGTTGTCCAGCACCGTCAAATCCGAGAAAAGTCGGATATTCTGAAACGTTCTGGCGATGCCGCGCTCCGTAACCTGGTCTGGCCGAAGCCCGGTAATCTGTCTGCCTAAAAAGTTGACAGTGCCGGCTGTCGGTTTATCTAATCCTGTGACGCAGTTAAACAGCGTCGTCTTGCCGGCACCGTTCGGTCCGATGAGACTGAAGATTTCAGATGGGCGCACGTGCATCGTGACATCGTCTAGTGCGATGACACCACCGTAATGCCGGCTGAGCTGTTTTGTGTCCAAGATGTGTTGGATGTTTTCTGCCATGTTTATTCCTTAAGTGGGATGCATCGAGACCGGGAGGGCTCGCCTACCCAGTTTGTTCATAATAGTATACCTTAAGTTGGGTTTACGTGTCAAATCGGGTTGATTTTCATTACAATTTGTGATATTATAGTCGCAGTTCTCCGCGCCACCGTTGCGCACATTACGTGAGGGTGTTTCATATATCAATGCCTTCCCGGTAGGAGAGCCCTCCTGGTCTTGATGTTCCCGTAGCGCGGGGGCCTGTCCCCCGCGTTGTCCAGCGTCAAGCGGTGGCGTTTTAGGTCCTTTAGGACCTTAATGTCTATAGAAAAACGTGTCGGCCCATTTTCAAGGTCCTTTAGGTCCTTAATAAAAAACACGCGGCCCTGTCAAAACCTATTAAGGACCTAAAGGACCTTAGCATTCTTCGCGGGTGCGCGTGCTATAGACATTAAGGTCCTACGGACCTAAGAGACGTTTTTTCATCGTAGCGCGGACGATGGCGAGGGACAGGCCCTCGCCCTACGGTGAAAGGGAGGGCTTTCCTCTTACCGTAGCGCGGGGGCCTGTCCCCCGCGAGCGTTGGATTGCGCGAGCGATGGCGAGGGACAGGCCCTCGCCCTACGATGAAGGGGGGCTTTCTGCCGCCGCTGCCCCGGGGGTGCCGCCCTATTGCATCGAGACCAGGAGGTCTCTCCTACGGGAACATCGCTTGCATCGAGATCTGGATGGCGCGCCGACAGGAAAAAATTGAGACCGGGAGGGCTCTCCTATCCAAGAGGGCGCGGGAGTCGCCCGCTCCCCAAAGGGGAATAAATACCGAAACGGATTTATGAAACACCCTCATCTTACGTAGTGCGAGGGCCTGTCCCTCGCTCTGTTCACCGATAACGCTAACCCATTCCGTTGCGTTCGTGACGTAGTGCGAGGGCCTGTCCCTCGCCTTTAAATAAAAATGAGGGAAACGCTGATGGCATTTAGTGATTTCAAAACCGCGGCTGAAGTCCAAGAGAAATTCGGGATTGCTTCCGTTGAAGAAAACTTCATAGAGAGTGAAAGGGAAGAACCGCCGGCGCATTTCCTGCGAGACTTTGAGTTTGCGCAGCAGCATATTGATGTTCTGGCATCGGAGTCGGCGCGGTGTCATGCGCTCATCTATCCGATTTTATGGGAGTGCTATAAGGCGTACGCCGAGGACTACGCGCTCTGGATTGGCAAATCCATCACCTACAATGAGACATTGACAGGCACGCCGGATTACTTCGTCTCCACAAAGTCGCCGTTAGGTAAAAACGTCGTTGGAAGTCCCTTAATCATGATGGTTGCGGCGAAGCGGAACGATTTTGACCAGGGATGGGGACAATGTCTTGCGGAGATGGTGGCCGCGCAGAAAATCAATGGCGATGTGGTTTGCCCGGTGTATGGCATTGTTAGCGATGGGCAATCGTGGGAATTTGGTCGGCTTGTCGGTGAGACTTTCATCTGGAGACGTAGCCGTATTAACACGGATGATTTGCCGGGAGTCTTTGGGGCAGTTAAGGCGGTTTTCAGGCACGCGAAGCAGCATACTGGGCCTTGCAACTTAAACGAGCGTGTTTCCTAAATCGCTCAACGTCGCGGTGACAGTCTCGATGCGAGCGGTGTCCCCGTAGGAGAGCCCTCCCGGTCTCGATGCACATTCTGTAGTTCGGGCTCGCCTGCTCCCGACCGGGTCAGATCAGGCAGCGAGGGCCTGTCCCTCGCCCTCCGTGAAGGGGCGGCATTTTTTCACCGTAGCGCGGGGGCCCTCGGATGCCACACGCGCATCCGAGCGGGTTTCCCTCGCGAACGTTCGGGGTGCCGAGACATGGCGAGGGACAGGCCCTCGCCCTACGGTGAGGGGGGGCGTTTTGTGAAGAAGATGTCCCGTTACCGTAGTGCGGGGCCCCTCGGATGCCATCCGCGCATGCGAGCGGGTTTCCCTCGCAATCGTTCGGGGTGCCGAGACATGGCGAGGGACAGGCCCTCGCCCTACGGTAATCGAGACCAGGAGGTCTCTCCTACCAGAGCTAATCGAGACTGGGAGGTCTCTCCTACCGGGAAGACATCGAGATATGAAACACCCTCAATAAAAAACTTGACAAATAGTCAAAAAATAGATAACATAATGCATAAACGTGGAATCTTGCTAAAAATGTTTTAAATGGAGGTAGGTATCATGAAATCGCGTCGTATATCTTTGGCATTGACGCTCTCGCTAGTGGCGCACGTGTGCATCGCGGTAGCCGTGGCGTATGTTGCGCTCACTGCCCAAAATCAGACACCGAGAGATACCATTGATGTCAGTTTTTTCATCCTCACGCCGCCGAAGGCGCAACCACGGGATTTGATAACGCCCGAGCTGCTCGTCGCGCCGGCACCGAATCCGGATTGGCAAGTCGTCCAGCAAACTGAGCCGACGACACGCCGTGCGGCTATTGCGAGACAGACGACAACGCCGATGAACACCGCACTGCCCGCTGCAGCCAGACCGGATGCACCGAAGCGGGGACAGGTGAACGTTTCTAGCACGCCTTCCGTTCGCACGGATATTGCGCCGCCGCTCACAACGGCGGCAGACCTGGCGATAGAATCGGAATCGCCGCTCGCCGCAGGTTTGCGTAGCGGGAATGCTCTCACCGCAGGGCTCAGTAACGGCGATGGCGATGGCGATGGTGAAAATGCTGGCACTGGACGCGGTGCCTTCGGCTCCGCAGGGGCAATGACTCAAGAACGCGGGAGAGGTTATGCCGGCCTAGACACCCTCGTCGGTGGTGCAGGCGTTGCGAATATGAACGCCGCTCTGGCAGACGTTACGGAGAACATTGTGCTTGGCAACAATGTGCCTCCCCTCCCGAAAGGCTCACCGGGTGCTATCATCCAAGGCCGCGGCAAGGAGATACTGGGTAGGCTCAACCTTGTCCGCTTGGATGATCCGTTGCATCCGAACCTTGATATATGAGGCAGCGGCATCGGACATCTCCGATTTGGGGCAGGTCTGCCCTATTTAGTCAAGGCGTTGAACACGCAAACTGGTGTTCTCACTCAACTTGTTGACGCAGTTCAAATTACCGATGCGGCGTTCTTTGAATCGCCGATTATCTTCATGGAGCCCGTCTCTAGTTCGGTCCTTCAGAGCAACACGCTTGGGCTCAGCGATGCTATCTGGGATACGCAGAGTTCGCGCGCTACGAAAGGCTACACTGACCGGGAGGCGCAGCGCATCCGTGAATACGTTATCAACCGTGGTGGGTTTATCTATATGCCGACACACGGCAATACCGAGGAGGCGATGCGTCCGGCGCGGCGCGTCTTACGGCAAATTCTGCCGGAATATCACCTCTCCGTTATTCCCCGAGACCACGCGCTCTACAAGAGTTTTTATGAGTTGAACGGGCCGCTCCGTTTTCCTGTGCGGAAGATCGGACGCACCATTCTCCATCATGGGCCGTATAGCCAATTGCAAGGCGTTTTCATTGATGGACGACTAGCGGTTCTCGTGGATACGGAGGCGATGATTCACGTGATGGATGGCGCGGTGCAGAAACCTTTCTTCGGGCATTACCAAGATAGGAATAAGATCTTAGACGAATTCGCACCCGCTGCCGCGCGGCAACTCATCAACATTGTCGTTTACGCCGTAACGCACGGCGGTATCTCGGATTACAGCAACTATGTCCCAGCGGCGGCACTCTCGGATGATGCAGAACGCATCCCGGAAGCCGCACCGAAGACTCGGTTGTGAGGAAGATATTTTTGTAGACGAGACATCCTGCGGCATTGAGCCAGGGATGTCTCGCCTCCCGGAGAAAAAGCCAATACGCATCCGATGGTTGACAAACTGCAGTGAGCAAGGTATAATATAGGGAGAGTGTTTCAGAACCGGTAGGAGAGACCTCCTGGTCTCGATGGCTTCGGGTAGGAGAGACCTCCTGGTCTCGATGTTCCCGTAGCGCGGGGCCCCGCGTTGTCTATCGTCAAGCGGTGGCGTTTTAGGTCCGTAGGACCTTAATGTCTATAGCCCGCGCGCCCGCGAAGAACCCTAAGGTCCTTTAGGTCCTTAATAGATTTTGCCAGGGCCGCGTGTGTTTTTTATTAAGGACCTAAAGGACCTTGACAACGGAACGACACATGCTGCTATAGACATGTAGGTCCTAAAGGACCTAAGAACCGTTTTTTTTCGTATGCGGGGGCCTGTCCCCCGCGAGCATTGGATTGCGCGGACGATGGCGAGGGAAACCCTCTCGGATGCGCGTGTGGCATCCGAGGGCCCAAGCCCTACGATGAAGGGGGGCTTTCTGCCGTCGCGGCCCCGGTAGGCGCGCCGACAGGAAGGCATCGAGACCGGGAGGTCTCTCCTACGGGGACATCGCTTGCTCGGTATTCGCCCCCAACCGGGATAACTACCGAAACGGATTTATGAAACACCCTGAATATAGTAACAACAAAGGAGACTTAAAACAGCAATGGCAAATTACGCAAACCCCGATGTCTTGGTAAGCACGGAATGGGTAGCGCAACACGGCGGCGATGCTGGCATCCGACTGCTTGAAGTGGACGTAGATACGTCCGCTTATGGCGACGGACACATCGCCGGTGCGGTTGGACTCAACTGGCAGACGCAGCTCTGTGACCAGGTGCGGCGCGACATTCTCACCAAAGAACAGTTTGAGGCACTCTGCAACGACAGCGGCATCGACAACGATACCACCGTCGTTTTCTACGGCGACAATAATAATTGGTTCGCAACTTACGCATTGTGGCAGTTCCGTTACTATGGGCACGACGAAAGTTTGCTCAAGGTGATGAACGGCGGCCGCCAAAAATGGATGGACGAAGGCAGAGCACTCGTCACCGAAGTCCCTGACTATGCAAGCACCGGGTATCGGGCGAAATTTCCTGATGACAACGTGCGCGCGACGAAGGACAACATCCTGCCAACGTTGGAACAGGGTGTGATTCACCTCGTAGATGTCCGTTCGCCGGCAGAATTTTCAGGCGAAGTCATCGCGCCACCCGGCATGAACGAGACGGCGCAACGCGGCGGACATATCCCCGGCGCGGCGAATATCCCGTGGGCAACCGCTGTCGCCGATGACGGCACCTTTAAATCCCACGACGAACTGCAGGCAATCTACGGCGGCGCAGGCGTTGACGCGGATAAGGAGACTATCGCATACTGCCGCATCGGCGAACGTTCATCGCATACGTGGTTTGTGCTGAAGTATCTGCTCGGTTATGAGAAGGTGCGCAACTACGATGGGAGTTGGACGGAGTGGGGCAATCTTGTCGGCGCGCCCATCGCCCGCGACTAAACTTGGAATTGTAAGGGCGGCCATGGCTGCGAGCGGCTATATCCGCCCACCAACACGCGACACATTGAATTATGCCGAAATTCCTCACGACACACGCCATCGCTTGCATGACGCGCCAAGATGTCGCGCGCTTGCTAAAACGTTTCCGCGAAGCGGAAACCACCGAAGTCAGGAACATCCGAATGCTTTGCGATACACTCTCCGGACGGCTCGTCTGCGAGTGGGAAGCCCGCGACCGGACAACCCTGATAGCGTGGTTGAAAACGTGCAACGTGCAACTGCGCGGCACCGGCGAATGGCTCATGACGGTGCAATATGAATCGGTTGGCGATGAACTGAAAGCACCCAGAACGTAGTTCGTCAACGAAGATGACAGCTGCATTGCAAGGCAACCTTTATTGAACGCCTTGCGCCAATACAAAAAATGTATTACTTAACCCGGCAGACTGCTTTTGAAGCCTCGCACTACAACCGCATTCCCGAACTGAGCGACGCTGAGAATTACGCGCTATTCGGGGCCGCCGCGAATCCGAATAGCCACGGACACAACTACGTGCTTGAGGTGATGCTGAAAGGCGAACTTGAAGCGGACAACGGGATGGTTATCAATTTGGTGACGTTAGACGCGTTGTTGAAGGAAGAGGTGCTCGCACACTATGATCATCGGCATTTGAACCTTCAACACCCGGTGTTCTCACGCAACCCGCAGTTGCAACCGACAGACGAAAACATCGCCATGGAGATTTGGGGGCGGCTGGTTCCGTCTCTCCCAGACGGCTTGCTGCATCGGGTGCGCCTGTATTCACAGACAACGCAATTCGCTGACTATTATGGAGAAGGACTGATGGTTTACCTCACCAAAGTCTACGAGTTTAGTGCCGCGCATCGCCTGCACAGCCACGTCCTCAGCGATGCCGAAAACCGCGACATCTTCGGGAAGTGCAACAATCCGGCGGGGCACGGCCATAACTACGTCATGGAAGTCACCGTTAAGGGCGACGTAGATGCGAAAACGGGGCTCGTCGCGAGGCTGAATCTGCTTGACGAAGCGGTGGAAACCCAGGTCTACGCGCGGTTTGACTACAAGCATCTCAATCTGGATACGCCAGAATTTGAGACGCTCAACCCTACTTCGGAGAACTTCGTGAAAGTGTTGTGGGATGCGCTGGAACCCGCGGTGGCACCAGTCTCCTTACACCGCATCCGTTTGCGCGAAACTCCGAAAAATCATTTTGACTATTACGGTGAATAGAGATGGAGACGCATTTTGCTTGCGTAGCGCGAGTGCCGGTGTGCCGGGGCTGCGCCGATAGCTATGAAAAATAAACAGCATAACGAGACAGCAGAATTAGAGGGGCTCTTCACGCGGATTCTCGAAAATCTGGGTGAAGACCCGGGCCGCCAAGGCTTAGTGAACACGCCGCTGCGCGCCGCGAAAGCGATGCAATTTTTGACGAGCGGCTACCACCAAGACATTGACATACTCTTGAACAACGCGGTATTTGACGAGGACTACGACGAAATGGTGATTGTCAAAGACATCGAATTTTACAGTCTTTGCGAGCACCACATCCTCCCGTTTTGGGGGAGATGTCACGTCGGTTATATTCCGCGGAAACGGATTATCGGGTTGAGCAAAATTCCGCGCATCGTGGATATGTTTTCACGACGGCTGCAAGTGCAGGAACGGCTCACCCGCGAGATTGCCGAGGCGTTGGAAAACACCTTGGACCCGCAGGGTGTCGCCGTCGTCATGGAGGGGCAACACCTGTGCATGATGGCACGCGGCGTGGAGAAGCAGGCACCGAAGATGACGACGAATGTCATGCGCGGTATTTTTCGGGCGAATGATTCTACCCGTTCCGAATTTCTGAAATGCATCCAAAGTGGGACGTAGCGCGAGGCACCTGAGCACCGCGTGAGGAAAGGCAAAACCATGAAGAACCCGGCTATAGAACTCGAACCGCTTGAGGGAAAGGTGGCAGTCATTACCGGTGCGTCGCGAGGCATCGGCAGGGCGACAGCGCGCGCTTTCGCTGCGGCAGGCGCGAAGTTGGTGCTCGCCGCACGCACGCCGGACGATGTTGAGAACGTCGCCGCGCAACTCCGACAGGAAGGCGTTACGGTGCTAGCCGTTCCTACCGATGTCACGCAAGTAGACGCTGTGGCGAGGCTTTTCCAACGGACGCTGGATGCGTATCAACGGGTGGATATTTTGGTGAACAACGCCGGAAGCGGCCGCTTCGGCCCCGTGGTGGATTTCACGCCAAGCGATTGGGACAGCGTTCTCGATTCCAACTTGAAAGGCGTTTTTCTCTGTGCGAAACTTGCGCTACCGGCAATGTTCGCGCAAGGCAGTGGGCACATTGTCAACGTGCTTTCCATTGCGGCGCGGGAGCCTTTTGCAGCATCTAGCGCGTATTGCGCGGCGAAGGCGGGCGCGCTCGCTTTCACAAAGGTGTTAGCTGCGGAAGTGCGGCAACATCACATTCGAGTTACGGCAGTGCTTCCCGGTTCAGTGCATACCTCGTTTTGGGATGAGAATTCGGAGCATCCCGACTTTGAGGCGATGCTGAAACCGGAGCATGTTGCTGCGGCGATTGTCTCTGTCTGTCAACAACCGCTGCAGATGGTTACCGATGAGATTGTGGTGATGCCGCCACTCGGCATCTTGTGAATCAAACCGCTATGAAAACCGTCCCAACCGCCGCCGAATACGAATTTCTCTGATGGCGCGCGCATCCGCATCGGTAATGGTGATGACAGCATCGCCCAACTCCAAGGCTGTCCCCGTTTTGGGAATCGTGCCAGTCCGTTCGAGGATATAGCCAGCGACTGTTTCATAATCACCTTCGGGAATAGACAACTCGTAGTGCTCTCTCAAGATAGCCACCTCGGCTCTGCCATCACATTCAAGGGTTCGTGTGTTAAGAACGCGGATGAAATCGGGTCCGTCGCGTTCATCGGCGAACTCGCCGACGATTTCTTCAACCAGGTCCTCCACAGTCGCGAGCCCGACGATGCCGCCGTATTCGTCCACGGCGAATACCATCGTGTGTCGGCTCTCTTGAATTTCTTGGAGGAGCGCGTTGATGTTTTTCGATTCCGGCACGAAGTGCAAGTCGGTGCGGATAAACGGTGCTATTGTCGCCGGTTGGTTATCGGCATAGATAACATCAAGGAGGTGGACGATGCCGATGAAGTTATGGCTCTGTTCTTCGTAAACCGGAATGCGCGAGAAGCCGGCATCTGCCGCGGTTTGTAAAAAATCTGCGTAGGTTGTGTTTTTTTCTATTGCGATGATGTCCACGAGAGGCACCATCACTTGGGCAACTGTGCGATGCTGCAGGTCCAACAGACTGTGGATCATCCGTCGCTGGTGGGTTAGGAGATTACCCGATTTTTCGCCCATAGTCGCTAACAGCCGCAGTTCTTCGCGCTGTGCATCGGGGCTCGGCGCGCTTGCATGTCTGTCACCGATTTTGACGATGAGGCGCGATACCGTTTGCACAACGGAGATAATCGGGGCTAAAATCAGTTCGGAGAACCGCAACGGATAGGCATAACGGATAGCCAAACTATCGGCCTTGACACGAAAGATGGTTTTAGGTAAAATCTCACCAAAGATCAGGAGGAGGATGGTAATGCCAACCGTAGCGATGAGCCCTTGAAGGCTTTCCGTGAGGTTCGGCAGTGCGCCAGCCGTCAGCCTCTCCCCGAATTGGGCGATGAGGACATTCGCAAGGTTTGTGCCGACGAGCGTGAGTGCCAGCATCCTTTCGGGCGATTCAATCAGCCGGTGGATAATTTTGGCTTTCGCGTCACCGGTGTCAACACGTTGGTGCATCCGAATTTTGTTGACAGAGACGAGTGCCGTTTCTGAGCCGGAGTAAAACGCCGATAGCGCGAGGCAAATCAGTATCGCGATGGACAACGAAACGAACACTGCTAGTTGTGCTGAACCGTCTGCGCCTATGAGAAAAAGGGATAGGAGAAGAATTTTCAAGTTTTTCCTCTACGACTGCGAACCTTTGGCACGAATAAACAGCCGCGTGATGAAGTTCCCGTCAATGTCCGTGATTTCAAATTCAAGTCCGTTATCGTCAACGGACGATTCACCGACGGCGGGGATGCGTCCGAAGAGCCCGAAGGCGTAACCGCCGATGGTATCGGCACCTTCTTCGCTCAGTTTGAGTCCAAACTGTTGGTTGAGTTCACGGACGCTCACGCGTCCGGAAGTCTCTAACGACAGCGGTTCTTCGGTGTGTTGGATATAGAGAAATTCAGCGGGCATGTCGTGTTCATCGACGATGTCGCCGACAACCTGCTCGATGATATCCTCAGTAGTGACGATGCCGGAAACGCCGCCGTATTCATCAAGGAGAATCGCCATTTTGGTTTTTTCGCGAGCCAGTTGCGGCAGCACCATGCCGATTTTTCGGGTTTCAGGCACCCGAATCGGTTCACGGATGAGCGGTGCGCTGAGTGCCTGCGGTTGCGCCTCCCGCATTGCGAGGAACGCTTCAAGCGTCAGCGACTCCAACTCCAAATGTGGCCACTGCGCCAGGTCCTTCACGTAGAAGATGCCGCAGATATTGTCAATCTGTTCTTGATAGACAGGGATGCGTGAGAACCCGGATTCCTTCGCGCGACTCAAAGTGGCGTGAAGTGTCTCGGAAGTCGGTACGGCGATGACAGCGGTTCGTGGCACCATAATTTCTTTCGCTTCAATGTCGCGCAATTGCAGGATATTCATGACAATTTCGCGTTCATCAGGCGGGAGTGCTTCTTCGTGATAGGTATCAACGATGTTTTGAAAATCCGTTGCAGTCAGCTGTTCACTGGGTGCGAAGTTGCCGCCGAATATGGGCGCGAGGATGTCAATAATCTTGCGCAAAACGGCGCGCACCGGCGTAATCACAACGGAGAAGCCCCACAGCGGGGGTGCTGTCCATGATGCAAAGGGTTCGGCGTATTTAATCGCGAATGTCTTCGGTGCCAGTTCGCCGAAAATGAGCATCAGGAGCACGCTGAACGTCGTCGCCGCGGCCAGTTGGATGACTTCGGTGTATGCCGGGTGCGGTAGCACGCGTCGGATTACCCACAGCATGAGGATGGCGAACGCGACGTTGACGAGGTTATTACCGAGCAACACGGTAATAAACAACCGACGCGGGTTGTCAACGAAGTTCACAATCGCTGTTGAACCGCGCTTTTTGAGACGAAGCCGCTCGATTTGCACCCGAGTCAACGCGCACAACGCCGTTTCGGAACCGGAGAAAAATCCGGACAGCATGAGTAGCCCGACTAAACTGAGCAGATAGGGGAGTAGTGGAACAACTTCCATGTTTTTTGAACCTACGGGAGACTTATGAGGGTTGCTGCGGCTGCCCAAGCCTTTTTGGCGACAATGAGTTGACAGTGACGCGCAACCGTCCGTTAGGATAACTATCTTTTTAAATCATAACATATTCGCAAACGGATTGCAAGAAAAAAATGATGACAAAATTAGAACAGATGCAGTGCATCGAGGCGTGCGGCATTATTGCCATCATTCGTGCCAATAGCGCGAACGAACTCATGAAAGCCGCCGAGGCGATTCACGCCGGTGGTGTTAACGTTATTGAAGTGACGATGACAACGCCGAATGCGTTACAAGTTATCGGCGATGTTGCCGCGGCACACGGCGATGCTATCCTTGTCGGTGCCGGTTCCGTGCTTGATGCTGCAACGGCGCGCGCCGTGATACTCGCCGGCGCGGAGTTCATCGTCAGTCCTGTCACCAAACCGGATGTGATTGACGTGTGCAACCGGTACGGCAAAGTCGTTATGCCAGGCGCGTTTACGCCGACAGAGATTTTGGCGGCGTGGGAGAACGGCGCAGATTACGTCAAGGTGTTTCCCGCAGGGGCAGTCGGTGCCGCCTACATCAAAGATGTGAAGGCACCGCTGCCGCAGATTCCCCTCGTGCCGACAGGCGGCATCAACGCCGAGAACGCCGCCGAGTTCCTCGCCGCGGGTGCCACTGCATTAGGTGTCGGAAGTGCGCTGGTGGAGAATCGCCTCATTGAAGCCGGCGCATTCAACGTGCTTACCGAACGCGCACAAAAATTGGTAGCCGCTGTGCAATCCGCGCGGTAAACGGCGGCAATCGTGAATTTTCTTGACAATTCATCGCGTTTTTGCTAATGTTAACGCAACGGGTAGCAAGTCTGGTTACGAAAGAACACTTCCCTCAATCTTTAATCTAGCGAGTCACCATGAAGGTTAACGAACAAATCTTAGGCAAATACAAGATAGTGGAGGTTCTGGGTAGCGGGAGTTTTTCTACCGTCTATCGCGCAGACGAGGAGATGACCGGACGTGCTGTCGCAATCAAGGCCCTAGATGAAGCCCCTTATTTAGAGGGACGCATGAAGTATCTCCACAACGAGATTCGCGCAATGTCAAAGATTTGGGGACACCCCAACATCGTCTCGATTCATACCGTTGAGCCCCGCCACGATAAGTATATAGCGTTGATTGTCATGGAATATGTTGAGGGGAAAAGCCTGCACGAGTTGATGCAGAACGGCGCGCTGAACATGAAGGAGGCACTCAATATCGGCCTTGATATCTGTTGCGGGTTAAAAATGGCGCATTCCGAAAAGATTCTGCACCGCGACCTGAAACCGGAGAACATACTGCTCACTGCGGAGAACCAGGCGAAAGTCGCTGATTTCGGCATCGCGCGCACGCTCAGCGATGCCACCGCATTCGCGGGGACGGTGACGGGCACCCGACGGTATATGGCCCCCGAGCAGAGCTTCGGTGAGTATGACTTTCGCGTAGATCTTTATGCTACCGGTTTAATCATCTATCAGGCAGTAACCGGTCGCTTTCCGTTTTCTGCGGAGAAGGAGGATATGGATAAGCAGAAAGCCGGCGGCGAGATTGAAGATTTGGAGGTGTGTCCTGAACCGTTGCAAGATTTTTTCCAGAAGGCCCTCCATCACGAGCCGGATGCGCGTTACCAGACAGCCGATGAGATGTATGATGCGTTGAGCGGGATTCAGCAGAGTGAATACATCAAGTATGCCACGTCACTCATTAACGAGGCAACCAGCGGGCGGCGGAAAACGTCGCTTGCGGGTGCCCTTGAGCGTGGTAGAAAAACCTTCCGCCTCTCGCGTGAGGAGGCGGAGCGGATTAACCAAAATCTCTTTTACAAACACCAGCGCGGAGAATTAAACCACAAAAGAGAGAAGTTGGTAGCGCAGCTCACCCAATTTTACGATGAGGCGGCTCAGCGTGCGCATGCGTATGAATATCGGCGCGTTATTTCGGAAGTCCACAAGGCAAATCGTCTCTGTCTGAAGGAATATGTCCCGCAAAACGACGATGCCGACGGTGACGCTACGCTCCTTGAAAAGGTGGATGACGTTTTCCATCACCTCAGTGCCTGGGAGAACCTGTCAAACGCGAACGCACCGACGGTGGATAGCGTTATTGAACTCATCCATAAATTGCCGACGAACGAAGAGGCACTCCTCAAGGCATGGTTGGAGGGTGAAGACGCGCCTATGACAGCGGCACCTGTCCCGCCACCGCCAATTCAACCCGTTGAAAGGGCTGCCAGCAGTTACCGTCTATTGATGGAGGATGCTTCGCCGGAGTTTCTGTTGGATAAAATCCACGGCGATATCCAATATCCGCATGAGCGCGAGGCACTTCGCATCTACCAGAAAGCCATCATTTGTATGCAACAGGAACGGGAGCGGCAGGCACGTGCGCACTATCGGAAACTCGGCGCGTTTTATCAGAAACAGGCGCACATTTTCGGGAAAGAGAACGACGCTATGGAGCTCGTCGCCAACTGTTATACGCGGGCACGGTTCGCTTACACCGCGGCAAATAAACAGCGCACCGCCAAAAGGAATGCCAGAAATGGCGGTGTCTACTACTCGCGCCTCGCACGGCGGCTTGAACTGCAGCGGGCTTGGGTGGAAGCAGGGAAATCTTATGTCCTCTCGGCGGACAATTATTCCTACGCCAAGCAGGACGCGCAAGTGGAAGAATGCTGCGCCGCCGCAACCGTCTGTTATTTCAACGCAGCGGATAGTGCCTACCTCCAAGGCGATTTGCAAACCGCCTACGACTTTTGCATGTTGATTTTGGCCATCGGCGAGAAATTGCAAACACCCACGAAAGCCGTGATTGAGACGGAGAAACTCCTCGCCGAAATCCCAGTACGGGATTGAGGGTGTTTCATAACTCGCTCAACATCGCGGTGACGGGCCCCGCGATAGAGAAAAAAAGGGACGTGTCGGTAGGCGCGCCGGGTCTTGATGCCTTCGGGTAGGCGAGACCTCCTGGTCTCGATTCCCTCTGGGTAGGCGAGACCTCCTGGTCTCGATTTTGCTGAAGTGATAAAAATGTATGATATTCTTACCATCGGACGTAGTTCCTTGGATCTCTATGCGAATGACATCGGTGCCGCGTTTGCCGATATTCGGAGTTTCGGCGCGTTCGTCGGGGGCTGCCCTACGAATATCAGCGTCGGCATCCAACGCCTCGGGCTCCGAGCCGCGCTCCTCACCGCTGTCGGCGAAGACCCGGTTGGCGAATTCCTGCTCAAGTTTTTGAGAAACGAAGGCGTGGAGACGCAGTTCATCGTGCACAAGCCGGGACACCGAACGAGTGCTGTCGTCCTCGGTATTGAACCGCCGGACCGGTTTCCGCTCATCTTTTATCGCGACAATTGCGCCGATATTGAGCTCACCATTGACGATGTCCTCGCCGCGCCGATTGCCGAAAGTCGAGCCGTGCTGATTAGCGGCACCGGGCTGAGCAAGGAGCCGAGTCGGAGTGCCACACTTTATGCCGCCGAAAAGGCGAAATCGGACGGAGCCGTGGTTTTCTTGGATCTGGATTTTCGGGCGGACCAGTGGCATGACCCGAGGGCGTTCGGCGTTGTCATTCGTTCTGTGTTGCCGCAGATTGACATCGCTATCGGCACCGAAGAGGAAATCAAGGCGGCAACCTTGACGCATCTCTCGCAGCTCACGATTGCGCACTCCCAAATCTCGAATCCAGATATTAGGGGAGATATTGCTGCGGCGATTGATACGCTTTTAAATGGCGGATTAAAGGCGTTAATAGTGAAGCGTGGTATTGAAGGCGCGGACATCCATTTAGCGAACGGGGAGAGGATGCACGCCGCCCCTTTTCCCGTTGAGGTTTACAATACCCTCGGTGCCGGTGATGCGTTCGCCAGCGGCTTTATCTATGGTAACCTGAACGGGTGGAGTTGGGAGAAATCGGCGCGGTTTGGCAACGCAACCGGTGCGATTGTCGTTACTCGTCACGGCTGCGCCAATTTTATGCCGACGCTTCCCGAAGTGGAGGCATTTGTCGCCGAACGCGGCGGCCTGTGAAGCAAAGAGAAGGGAAGAGAAGAGAAGGAAAGGGAAGAGAAGAGAATAGGAGGTATGTATATGAAAACACGAAAACTCACAATGGGACAAGCCGTTGTCAAATTTCTGGAACAACAGTTCGTTGAGCGCGATGGCAACGAAATCCAATTCTTCGCTGGGATGTTTGGCATCTTCGGGCACGGCAACGTCGCCGGCATTGGACAGGCGTTGCATCAATACGCCGACTCGTTCCGTTTTTACCAGACGCGGAATGAGCAGTCAATGGTGCACACCGCCGCTGCGTTTGCCAAGATGAACAACCGGTTGCGCGCGCTTGCTTGCACTACGTCCATCGGGCCCGGCGCGACGAACATGCTTACCGGTGCTGCCGGCGCGACGATTAACCGATTGCCGGTGCTTCTCCTGCCGGGTGATATTTTCTCAACCCGTCTCGTTGCACCGGTGTTGCAGCAGCTTGAATCGCCGAGTTCACAAGACTTTTCGGTGAACGATTGCTTTAAACCGATTTCGCGCTATTGGGATAGAATCAATAGGCCGGAGCAGATTATCACCGCGATGCCGGAGGCGATGCGCGTGCTTACTTCACCGGCAGAAACCGGCGCAGTCACGCTCGCACTGCCGCAAGACGTGCAAGCGGAGGCTTATGACTATCCCGTTGAACTCTTTGAAAAGCGGGTTTATCCTATCCCGCGTCAGCGCGCCGATGTGAACGCGCTCAACCGCGCAGCCGCGTGGATTCGGGAGAGCAAACGGCCGCTCATCATCGCTGGCGGCGGTGTGATTTACAGCGAAGCGACAGCGCAGCTTGCCCGATTTGCAGAACAGACAGGGATACCTGTCGGCGAGACGTTTGCAGGAAAAGGTTCACTGCACTATAATCATCCGCAGAACCTCGGTGCAATTGGGGCGACAGGGACACCGGGCGCGAACATCACTGCCCGCGAAGCAGACCTGGTTATTGCCCTCGGCACGCGCCTGAGCGATTTTACCACCGCCTCCAAAACGGCGTTCCAGAACCCGGATGTCCGTTTCATCGGTATCAACGTTGCGGCGTTTGATGCATTCAAACATGCCGCCTTGCCGCTCGTCGCCGACGCGCGCGTCACGCTGGAAGAGCTCGCTGTCGCTGTCGGAAACTATCGGGTGGATGCGGCTTACGCGGCGCGCATTACGAACTATCGAGACGCATGGGAAGAAGAGGTGGAGCGGCTCTATCACCTTGGCCACGCGCCGTTGCCGAGTCAGAGCGAAGTCATCGGGATTGTGAACGAGGTGTCGCGTCCGGAAGATGTGATGGTATGCGCGGCTGGCAGTCTGCCGGGCGATTTGCATAAATTGTGGCGCGCGCGCAACCCCAAGCAGTTCCATCTGGAATACGGCTACTCGTGCATGGGCTACGAAATCGCAGGCGGACTCGGCATCAAAATGGCAGACCCGGGGCGCGATGTCTATGTCATGGTAGGCGACGGTTCCTATCTGATGCTCGCGCAGGAAATCATCACCTCCATTCAGGAAGGTTACAAACTGATTGTGGTGTTGGTAAACAACGATGGGCATAGTAGCATCGGCGGTTTGTCGCGCGCGACCGGGGTGCAGGGGTTTGCCACCCGTTTTCGCTATCGCGAAGAGGCGAACGGGCAGCTGGAAGGCGAATTCTTGCCGGTAGATCTTGCCGCAAACGCCGCCAGCCTCGGCGCGAACGTCATTGAAGCGAAGACGTTGCAGCAGCTCAAATCGGCATTGCACGACGCGCGCGAAGCATCGCATACCACCGTGGTGAAGATTGACGTGGACTATTACGAGCAGGTCCCGCGGTATGAATCGTGGTGGGATGTGCCTATCGCGCAAGTCTCCGAAGTTGACTCCGCGCAGGCGGCGTATGAAGAATACGAAGTTGACAAACAGAAGGAACGGTATTTTCTGTAAACACCGGCACTGCCGGTAGGCGCGGTTTCAAACCGCGTCTATCGGGTTTTATGAAAAGGAAAACGATGAAAGCATCAGAACTTTTAGCAAAAGTCAAAGCGGGGGAAGCCATTCCGTGCGGTAATTGCGATGGAACAATCCCCGCAGACCAGGTTTTAGGGTTTGTCTTTAAACGCGGTGAACTGGCACCGCGCATGGAGAACGCCAACGTCGGCGACATTACATGCGTGCCGTGCCAAACCGCTGATGAGGATATTAAAATTACGCCTCGGGGCCCGGATATTAAGTTCATCCGTGGACATTAGAGGTTTCCGCTTCGTTCGTAGCGCGGGGGCCTGTCCCCCGCATTCGTTGCAAGGCGAGGGAGATCCGTAGGCATCAGGTGGTTTCCCTTTTGTTCGTAGCGCGGGGGCCTGTCCCCCGCGTTCGTTGGACGAACCTGAGTAGGAGAGACCTCCTGGTCTCGATTCCCCGCGTTCGTTTCCCGGCGAGGAACTCTAGGGGTTTCTTCGTTCGTAGCGCGGGGGCCTGTCCCCCGCGAATGTCGGGGTGCGCGGACGATGGCGAGGGACAGGCCCTCGCCCTACAGTAATGTGAGGGTGTTTCATATATCAATGTCTTCCCGGTAGGAGAGACCTCCCGGTCTCGATGCATGCCGGTAGGAGAGACTTCTAGTCTCGATGTTCCCGTAGCGCGGGGGCCCTCGGATGCCATACGCGCATCCGAGAGGGTTTCCCCCGCGAGCTCCATCGTCAAGTTATGTTTTTAGGTCCGTTAGGACCTACATGTCTATAGCAACACGTGTCGTTCCGTTGTCAAGGTCCTTTAGGACCTTAATAAAACACGCGGCCTGTCAAAAGTTATTAAGGACCTAAAGGACCTTAGGGTTCATCGCGGGCGCGTGCTATAGACATTCAGGTCCTACAGACCTGAAGAGAACAAGAGACGTTTTTTCCGTGAAGGCTCTCTTACACAGGTTTATGAAACACCCTCAGTAATGTGGCTATGGCAGAACAGATCGTTGGCAGGAACCCAGTCATAGAACTCTTGCGGCGTGGGACGCGCGAGATAGAGAACATCTGGATTGCCGAGGGGCACAACCACCCGCGCATCCGTCAAATTATCAGCATGGCGGAACGAAACGGCGTTCGCTATCAACGGTGTCCGCAGCAGCACTTGAACGTGCTGGAGCCCAATGTGCCGCACCAAGGCGTTATTGCCACGGTAAGCCGCACACGCTATTCGGAACTGCCGATGCTTCTGAAGAAGGTGCAGCGTCGCAACAAGCCGGCATTGTTCGTCATGCTGGATTGCGTTCAAGACCCGAGGAACCTCGGCGCGATTCTCCGAACCGCGGCGGCGACAGATGTAGACGCGGTGCTGATTCCGAAAAACAACGCCGTGGGTGTCACCCCGGCTGTCCACAAAGCATCAGCCGGTGCGTCTGACGCTGTGCCGATTGCCAAAGTGACTAACGTTGCGCGCACGCTTGAGACGCTCAAGGCCGCGGGCGTGTGGGTTGTCGGCTCCGCTGAGGATGCCGAACTTGCATATACCGATGCCGATTTGACGGTGCCGTTATGCCTCGTCTTAGGCGGTGAAGCGGATGGCATCCGGCGGCTCGTCAAGCAGAAATGCGACTACCTCGTCCGGCTCCCGACGTTAGGACAAATTGCGTCGCTCAACGTCTCGGTAGCGGCAGGCGTGCTGCTTTACGAGGCGTTACGGCAGCGCGAGGTGATATAGGCGTGTGTGCGCGCTGTAGGAGAGACCTCCCGGTCTCGATGCAATAGGGCTGCGCGCCTCCCGGGGCCTCGGCGGCAGAAAGCCCCCTTCATCGTAGGCGTGGGCCCTCGCAGGTTTCCACACGCGCCTGCGAGCGGGTTTTCCTCGCCATTGTCCGCGCAATCCAACGCGCGCGGGGGACAGGCCCCCACACTACGAAAAAAACGTCTCTTAGGTCCGTAGGACCTTAATGTCTATAGCACGCTCGCCTGCGAAGAATGCTAAGGTCCTTTAGGTCCTTAATAGGTTTTGCCATGTGGCGCGTGTTTTTATTAAGGACCTAAAGGACCTTGAAAACGGCACGACCTGTGTTTCTATAGACATGTAGGTCCTAAAGGACCTAAAACGCCACCTCTTGACAATGGAGATTGCGGGGGACAGGCCCCCGCGCTACGGGCACATCGAGACCAGGAGGTCTCTCCTACCGGAAATCGAGCCCCGAGGTCTCTCCTACCGAACACATCGAAATATGAAACACCCTCAAATAAATCCTTCCTCCTTCAGACTGACGAAGACACCGTCGCCGATGATGACGTGATCCAGCACCTTAATGCCGATGTGATTTCCCGCTTCGATGAGTTGTTTCGTCGCACGGATGTCCTCTTGACTCGGCTGCGCATCGCCTGAGGGATGGTTATGCGCGAGGACGATGGAATTCGCCGATTCCTCAATCGCGAAGCGGAAGATTTCGCGCGGATGAAAGACGCTAGCGTTGAGCGTGCCTTCAAAAATCGTGGTTTCTGCAAGTTTCTTGCCCCAGCCGACATCGCCAGCGACACCTTTCGTTGTGACACCGCCTTTTGTGTCAAGGCAGAGCACACAGACGATTTCTTTTTTCAGGTAGCGCATTTTGGACATCAGCAGGTCAGCCACATCGCTTGGGGCGGTAATTTTCTCGCGTTCGCCGTGGAAGCGTGCCAGCCGTTTGCCGAGTTCCAGCGCGGCGACGATTTCCGCGGCTTTCGCTTTGCCGACACCTTTGATTTTCTCGAACCGCTGCGCGCGGGTATCCGCCATCTCCTTCAGATCGCCCTGATAAGCGACGAGTATCTGTTCGCCGAGTTCAAGAGCGGTAGTGCCTTTAAAACCGCTTTTGAGCAAGATCGCGAGGAGTTCGGAGTCTTTCAGGGTTTCGGGTCCGTGTTTCAGTAGCCGCTCGCGCGGACGTTCGTCTGCCGGCAGGTCCTTCATGCGTGGACGAGTTGCGTTATACATTGCATTCCTTTCAGTTAATAGAAAATGTTAAGGATAGTATACCTATTTTTCGAGATAAATGCAAACGGTTTTTTTCCCTTGACATTTTCTGCAGGGAGATGTTATCATTGCAAGCGCGCTTGTGAAGCGTTACGTCCGCGAATCAGGGAGCGAGCTTGTCAACTTCCTTTTCGCGAACGTCCCTTTGAAACATACAGAGAAGAACGTCATTGCACCGACAACCGTTAGTGAACGCCATGCGAACAACAAAAACACTCAACATAAAACCGCACCACAAAGCGATAACCGTCTATTACGATGCGCTTGAGCGGTATCACCAGCACGGAGTCACCCACGAAACTGCCGGGCGCGCTGCTTTTCAAGCACTCCTTGAAGCCTGCGCGCGACAGAAGAATTGGACGCTCGTCTGTGAATACACGCTCCGACTTCCGGTGGGTTCGCGGGGGACAGACCCACGCGCTGCGGGGAAACACAGCACCCTCATCCGTCTTGACGGTGTCCTGCTTGACGCGTATAACCTCCCCTGCGGTACCTGGGAGGCGAAAGGCATTCAAGGCAATCTGGCTACCGAAGCCCGGCGGAAGTTTGATGCCGGCTACCCCCAGGATAACATCCTCTTTCAAACCCCGGAACGTGCGATGTTGTATCAGCACGGAGCCCTCGTGCTTGACGAGGACATCACGAACCGGGAGAACCTCGTCGCTGTCCTCAAACGCTTTTTTGCCTACGAACGCGAACATGCCGCCGAGTGGGAAGCCGCTGTCACCGAATTTCGGGACATTGTCCCGGCCCTGAAGCGCGAGGCGGCGGAACTCATCCAAGCCCAACATCGCACGAGTGCCCGGTTCCAAACAGCCTTCGCCAATTTCCATCGGCTCTGCCAAGCAGCGATTAACCCGAACCTCTCCGAAGCAGCGGTGAAGGAGATGCTCATCCAGCACCTTTTAACGGAACGAACGTTTCGCACCGTTTTTGGGAATCCGGACTTTACGCAGCGCAATATTATTGCACGCGAAATTGAGAAGGTTATCAGAGCACTCACCGAGGATGCGTTCAGCCGGGACGAATTCCTCAAAAATCTGAACCCTTTCTACCAAGCGATTGAACGAGAAGCTGTCACCCTCGTCGATTTCTCGCAAAAACAGCACTTCCTGAATACCGTCTACGAACAGTTTTTTCAGGGCGATTCTGCTGAAATCGCCGATACGCACGGTATCGTCTATACCCCGCAGCCTATCGTCGATTTCATGGTGAAGAGCGTGGACTATCTGCTCCAAACCAAATTCGAGCGTTCTCTGTCCGAGGCGGGCGTGCACATCATCGACCCGTTTGTGGGCACCGGCAATTTCATCGTTCGGCTGATGCACGAGATAGACAGGTTCCAGTTAGAGGCAAAATACCGTTCGGAACTCTGGTGCAACGAGGTGTTGCTGCTGCCGTATTACATCGCGAGTATCAACATTGAGCACGAATTTTACGCCGCCATCGGAAAGTATCTCCCGTTTGAAGGCATCTCCCTTGTGGATACGTTTGATTTGGCGGAAGCCCGGCAGTTGTCGCTCTTAACGCAGGAGAATACCGCGCGCGTGGAGAGACAGAAAGCATCGCCGATGTTTGTCATCATCGGTAATCCGCCCTATAACATCGGGCAGAAAAACGAGAACGATAACAACAAAAACCGCAAGTATCCGACGATGGATAAGCGGGTGCGTGAAACCTACTCGCGCGACTCGGCTGCGGCCAGTAAAAAAGCCTTGGGGGATCTGTATGTCAAAGCGATTCGCTGGGCATCGGATAGAATCGGCGAAGCGGGGATTATCGCGTTCGTGACGAACCACAGTTTTCTTGAAGGCATCTCCTTTGATGGCATGCGGAAACATCTCGCGGCAGATTTTGACGCGCTCTATGTGGTAGACCTCGGGGGGAATGTCCGGCAAGGGCAACCGGGAGATGCGAATGTGTTTGGAATTCAGTGTGGTGTGTGCATTACCCTTTTTGTGAAAAGAAAACAGGCAACCCCCAAGTCGCCTCGCATCCTTTACAACGGGGAGACGCGACTCCAGAACAAATCGCAGACTTTTGAATTTTTGGAGAAATGCCAGCATGTAGGCAATGTGACGTGGCAGCAGATTCAACCTGATGCCAGACATACATGGATTACCAGCGGCCTTCACTCGGAATTTGGCACGTTCGTTCCAATCGGCATCAAAAAAGCGAGGAAAGAAACCGATGCATCTGTCCCTGCGATTTTTCACAAATTCGGGCTCGGATTGCAAACGGCTCGGGACGCTTGGCTTTACAATTTTAACCACGACACCCTCATCCAAAACGTCAAGGCTACTATTGATACCTACAACGCTCAGGTATTTGGTTGGGAGCGGCGAACAAATCCGGACATATCTGTTGATGATTTTGTCTTGGACGATGGAACAAAAATCAAGTGGAGCTCGGGGTTGAAAAGGAAACTGATGAGCGGACAAACCGCGGCATTTGCCGACGAGAAAATCCGGGAGGCAATCTACCGACCCTTCACGAAAACGAATCTGTTTTTTGACAGAACGCTCAATCATATCGTGTCCGTGTTTCCGAGCACTTTTCCGACACCAGCGACAGAGACAGAAAACCAGGTCATCTGGCTCAAAACCGGCAGGACCTGGCCGATGTTCGCGCTCATGGTAAACAAAATTCCCGACATACTTCCGCAAGGTGCCTCACAGTGCTTCCCCTTCTACGTCTACGATGAAGATGGCACTAACCGCCGCGAAAACATTACCGATTGGGCGTTGCAAAACTTCCGCGCGCATTACGGCGACGATGCCATCACCAAGTGGGACATCTTCAACTATACGTATGGCATCCTGCACCATCCTGGGTATCGCCAACGTTACGCGGCAGACCTGGGGCGCGATTTGCCGCATATCCCCTACGCCGAGGATTTCTGGGCATTTGCGAATGCCGGGGCGCAGTTAGCGGAGATTCACGTGAATTACGAGGCGCAGCCGCAATATCCGCTCACGTTCATCACGAAACCGGACGCACCACTCAATTTGCGCGTGGAAAAAATGCAATTGTCCAAAGACCGGACGCAACTGAAATACAACGAGTTTCTCACGTTGGCGGGAATTCCGGCGGCAGCGTTTGCGTATCGGTTAGGGAATCGTTCGGCGTTGGACTGGCTCATCGAGGGGTATCAGGTGAAGACAGATGATCGGAGTCAACTTGTCAACGATGCGAACAACGCGGCGAAGCCACGGTATATCGTGGAACTCATCGGTTCTGTCATCACGGTGAGTCTGAAGACGCAGGAGATTGTTGCAGGGTTACCTGAAATGTTCCGTGGTCCGTAGTCCCGACGCGTGCTGGAGCCTGTTCCCGGCACGATATCTGAGGAGGAAAAAACATGCAATTAACCAAACCCATACTAACCATCGCATTGATACTTTTATCGCTCAGCATCGGATGCGATAGGACGGACACAATCAACACCCTCATCACGCCCGGCGAGGAGAACACGGAGATTCTTATCATCGGGCCCTATACCGAAACCTGCCAAGGTCTCATCGAGCAAACCTGCTTCCTTGAATTCAACGAGGAGGCGCAAGAATGGCATCTTTTCTATGAAAACATTCAAGGGTTTGACTACGAGCCGGGGTTCATCTGGACGCTCAAGGTGAGGCTGGAAGACCGGGGAACCGAGATTCAGGATGTCGGACGCTACGCCTATCATCTCGTGGAGGTGTTGAGCAAGAAGGCGGCATCATCGGATGAGATGCCGCCGCCGATTCCGTAAGTAATCTGAGGGTGTTTCATAAATCTGTGTAGAGTCCCCTTCACCGTAGGGCGAGGGCCTGTCCCTCGCCATGCCCGGACCCTATAAAAGACCGTAGTTCGGGAGCGCCCGCTCCCGAACGGGTCAAGATCAGGCGATCTTGACCTACAGAATGGGCCCAACGCTCGCGGGGGACAGGCCCCCGCGCTACGGGTACATCGAGACTAGAGGGCTCTCCTACAAGAACATCGCTGGCATCGAGACCAGGAGGTCTCTCCTACCGGGGATACATCGAGCCCCGAGGTCTCTCCTACCGAACGCATCGATTTATGAAACACCCTCAAATAATCTCCGAAAAATCGCGCGTTGTAACCGCGCCTACCGGCCGTGGATTGCCTGCAGATTGAGCCGCGCGGCGACATCGTCAGAGACAGCGTTCGTCCAATCGACATCCGCAACGCTTTGCAGGCTCATCAGCGCGACATCTACCAACGGGTTCGATAGGGAATAGTTCAACAGGAAACTATCCACGTCAACGGCTGCCATCTCGGTGGGAAAGCAGTGGCGCGTGAGATTTTGGAAGGCGTTGCTCGTTGTGGAACGCATCAGCACGATGCCCATTTCCTGCGCTTCGGCATCGGGGATAACGCCGCGCTTTCCGAACGCATCGCAGGTGCTTTGATACATCAGGTTGTAGTGGATTTGCATCATATCCAATTCGCCGGTGGCGATGAGTTGCTCCACACCACCCGAAGGCCCATCTGCAGAGAACCCAATAAAGCGAACCTTCCCTTCTTTTTTCAACTTCAGATACGCCGCTAATCCGCCGCCGTTCAAAATATGTTCGGTGTGTTCGGCATAGAACCATCCGCCGTGGAATTGCAGGACATCGATGTAGTCGGTGCCGAGGCGTTGGAGGCTCCCTTCCACGTCGGCGGCGATGCCATTCGGCTCAAACGCCTCTGTCTTGGTAGCGACGATGCATGCATCACGCCTGCCCGCAATCGCCTTGCCGATGACAATTTCGCTGTAACCGCCACCGTAGGTAGGCGCGGTGTCGAGATAGTTGATGCCGATGTCAAAGGCATAGTGGAGCATCTTAACGAGTTGCGTCTCATCGTGCTCGGGACGGACTCTGCCGCCGCCGTATCCAATTTCTGAGACGTTGATGCCTGTCTTGCCGAGGGTGCGGTATTGCATCAGTAATCCTCCTATAGACGAGAGAGATGATATAGGCGCGGTTTGCAACCGCGCCTACTCCCTAAACGTAATCCATCTGCGAAGAAGCGCGGCTCTTATTTTGGCGGATAGTGCGGTTGCTCGGCTTGACACAATTCGCGCCGAATAACGCTTCCACCTTCTTAATAACCGGCGGTTCATAATCGATGCCGTAGTCGGCACCGCACTGCACGATGACTTTGCCGAACTTCCGGCTCAGGAGGTGGAGAATCAGGCAATGCTCACCCTTGCTGTCTCGCGCAATCTTCTGGAGATTTTCCAATTTCTGGACGTTGTCAATGTCGGCTTCGGGGATAATTACCTCAACTGCCGAGGTCTGCTCGGCGATGACAGTTTTAATGTCGGAGAGCTGCTCGGCGAGGATTTGCCGTTCTTCCTGCGCCTCATTGTCACCGGAGCGGCCACCGTTTCGTCTGTTTTGCCCGACTGTGCCACGGAGCCACACCACGTTCCCTTCTGCTAAAAGGTCAGATGCGGATTTATATGCATCCGGAAAAACGACGACTTCTACTGCCCCCTCGAGGTCTTCAAAACCGAGGGCTGCCATCGAATCCCCCTTTTTCGTGGTGAGGAGTTTCACCTCCGTTATCATCCCGGCGATGTAGATTTCGCTGCCGAGTGGATGTTCAACGAGGTTCTCCGTAGTCGCGTTGGTGAAGTTGTCGATAACGTCACTGTATTCTTCCAACGGGTGGCCAGAGACGTAAAAGCCGAGCTGCTCTTTCTCCTTCATGAGGCGTTCAAGCGGCTTCCATTCTTCGGTATCCGTGAAGGTGAAGGTGATGGCGGGTTTCTCCTCGATGTCGCCGAAGATACTCATTTGTCCGCGTTCTCGTTCTGCCTGAGCCGTCTGCGCTGCCTTCATGGCGCGTTCTACGTTTTCAAAGAGTTGCGCTCGGTGTCCTTCAAGCAGATCGAAGGCACCACTCATAATGAGGCTTTCAATGGCGCGCTTGTTTACCAATTTGGTATTGACGCGTTCGCAGAAATCCTGTAGGGATGTGAACGAACCTTCCTTCTCCCGGACTGCCACAAGTTCGTCTATCGCCGCGTCCCCGACACTCTTGATAGCGAGGAGTCCGAAAAGGATGTCATTGCCATCCACCGTGAAATCTTTCCGGCTGCTGTTGATGTCCGGCGGCAGTAGATTGATTTCAACATCGAGAAAATCGGCGAGTCTGGCGCATTCGGCGCGGTATCGCGTCATTTTCGGCGTGCTGCTTGCCTCCCCTGTCATCATGGCTGCCATGAATTCGTGCGGGTAGTGCGTCTTGAGGTACGCCATGCGGTAAGCCAACATAGCGTATGCAACCGAGTGCGATTTGTTGAAGGCGTAGCCGGCGAAGGGTTCAAGGAGATCGAACACCTCTTCTGCTTCCTTCCTCGCGATGCCGTTTTCTGTCGCGCCTTCCACAAATTTATCGCGCTGTGCGGCAAGCAGTTCCTCGTTCTTTTTCCCCATCGCCGAACGGAGGATGTCCGCCTCACCGAGTGTGAACCCCGCCATATCGCGCGCAATCTGCATTACCTGCTCCTGATACACACAGACACCATAGGTGTTCTGGAGCGCGTTCTCCAGCGATGGATGCATGTAAGTCACGGGTTCCAAGCCGTTCTTCCTATTGATGAACTGCTGCATCGTGCCGCTTTCAAGCGGACCGGGGCGGTAAAGTGCCGGAATCGCCGTGAACTCCTCAAACGTATCGGGTTTCAACTGCGTGACAACGCTATACATGCCCGGTGAATTTTCCAATTGGAATAAACCAGCAATCAACCCGCTGCTGATGAGCGAGTAAGTCGGTTTATCGTCAAACGGGATTTCTTCCAATTTGATGTCTTCGCCATGATTCTCGCGGATGAGGTTAAGACAGTCGTAAGTCTCGGTAAGGCTCCGCACGCCGAGGGAATCGAACTTGACGATGCCGACATCCTCAACCGTTTTGCCTTCAAACTGCGTGGCGACTTGCCCATGTTTATCCTTGAAGAGTGGCACGTGGTCTGCAAGGCGGCCGTTTGAAACGACAATAGCAGAGGCGTGGCACGACACATGCCGTTTCATGCCTTCAACAGATCTGCTGAGTTCGATCAGCTCCCGATTTTCAGGTTTGTTGGCGAGTGTCTGGAATTCAGGAACCTGTTCCAACACATCGTCCAGCGTGATTTTGGGAATCTCCGGGATCAGCCGCGTCAGTTTTTTCACCTCGCTCATGTCCATCTCTAACGCGCGGCCGACATCCTGAATCGCTGATCTCACGCCGAGCGTCGCAAACGTCGCAACCTTTCCGACAGAGTCTTCGCCATATTTTTGGACGAGATACTTGATGACATGCTCCCGCGCCCGGTCGGCGAAGTCGATATCAATGTCGGGTGGACTGATGCGTTCGAGGTTGAGGAACCGCTCGAACAGGCAGTCGTAATCCATCGGGTTAAAGGTGATTACGCCGAGGGCATACAGCACGAGACTGCCGGCGGCGGAGCCGCGCGCCGAGAGCGGGTATCCCTGTTGGTTTGCGTAGTTGACGTAATCCCACACGATGAGGAAATAGCCGGAATAGCCGGTCTGCTTGATAATATCCAGTTCGTAGTCTAGCCGATTGCGTATCTCTTCGGAGAGGTGTCCGCCATATTTTTTTCGGAGCCCTTCATAGCAGAGTTCCTTGAGATAGGTGTCGTTTGTATGTCCTTCCGGTACCTCATACGTCGGCATCAGGCTTTGCCCGTAGTCAAGTTTGAGGTTGCACCGATTCGCGATTTCCAGCGTGTTGCTGATAGCCTCCGGTGGGAAATCCTTCAGCACCTCGCGCATCTCGTCAATGTTTTTGAAGTAGAAGTGGTTGTCAAACTGCAGCCGTCCCTCGTCGTTGACGGTTTTCTTAGTCTGGATGCAGAGGAGGACATCGTGCATACGATGGTCTGTTTTCCGGAGGTAGTGGCAGTCATTCGTGCCGACAAGCGGCAGATTGTATTCCTGCGCCAACTGCACCATTACCGGGTAGGCGGCTTTTTCCTTGTCAATGTAGTGGTTTTGCACCTCAACGTAGAGGTTGCGTTCACCCATAATCTCCTTCAATTCCCGGAAGTTCTTAACCGCTTCGTCACGCTTGTTTGAAGAGAGGAGTTGCGGCACCTGTCCTTGGATGCATCCGGTGAACGCGATGATGCCGCCGTGGTATTCCCGCAAGATTTCCATGTCGATACGCGGTTTGCTGTAGAACCCTTCGGTGTATCCGAGCGACACCAACTGGAGGAGGTTCTGATAGCCGGTTGCGTCCTCGGCGAGCAGCGTCAAATGATAGGGCCCGCCTTGGCCTTTCCCGCGTATTGTTCTGTTTCCGGGTGCGACATACACTTCGCATCCGACGATGGGATTGACACCGGCAGCTGTCGCTTTCGTGTAAAGTTCCCATGCGCCGAACATGTTACCGTGGTCGGTCAGTGCGACAGCGGGCGCGCTGTTCTCCACCGCCCACTGCACCATATCCGAGATGCGGCACGCGCCGTCTAGCATGCTATATTCGCTATGATTATGTAAATGGACAAATTCTGAAGACATTTTGTTGTTCCTAGCGGTTGTTCAGCTCCTTCTGTGCTGATATGATGGATTGACTTACCAGACTGCATCGCCGTTGGGCGCGGCTTGCCTCTCATCACGTGAGGTGAGGGACAAGTCCTCGCGCGCCGTTAGCAGAGACATTATGCCTGTTGTGAGATGTTTGCACGTTTCATGTTATGATAGCAAAAATCGGATAAAATTTCCATAACATTTTTGTTTTCGATAAGGTTCGCGAGGGACAAGATTGCGCGCTGCGTCTCAGGATGTTCCCCTTCACTGTAGTGCGAGGGCCTGTCCCTCGCCATGCTTCGGGTTACCCAACGATCGCGGGGGCCTGTCCCCCGCGCTACGGTATCGGGCGTGTTTCTTGGCAGCAGCCCGGCCCCCTTCATCGTAGTGCGAGGGCCTGTCCCTCGCCATGCTTCGGGTTACCCAACGATCGCGGGGGCCTGTCCCCCGCGCTACGGTATCGGGCGTGTTTCTTGGCAGCAGCCCGGCCCCTTCCCCGTAGTGCGAGGGCCTGTCCCTCGCCATGCTGCGGTCTACCGGAAGTTCGCGGGGGAAACCCGCTCGGATGCGCGTGTGGCATCCGAGGGCCCCCGCGCTACGGTACTGGGCGGGTTTCTTCACGATCGCGGGGGACAGGCCCCCGCGCTACGGTATCGGGCGGGTTTCTTGGCAGCAGCACGGCCCCCTTCCTCGTAGGGCGAGGGCCTGTCCCTCGCCATGCTGCGATCTACCGGAAGTTCGCAGGGGACAGGCTCTTTTAGGTTCGTAGGACTTTAATAATGTTTATAGTGTAGCATCGAGACTAGGAGGTCTTTCCTACCGGGAAGGCATTGATATATGAAACCCCTCGTTTTTTAACTTGACACATCGCGTCAGACTTGCTATAATAATTACATCATTTACTGACGCTTTGCACCACTCCGAAAAAACACAAAAAAAACACTTCGTGCCACGACAACATAATGGAAAAACCGAGACTGCTGCTGTTATTTTTAACCCTATTTTTTGTGATGCTTGGGTTTGGCATCATCATTCCCAACCTCGCCTATTACGCCGAAGATATCGGGGCAACGCCCACCGAAATCGCCGTATTGATGTCCATCTATTCCGGGATGCAACTGCTGTTTGCGCCGCTGTGGGGCAGATTATCCGACAAGCACGGCCGCAAGCCTGCGATTCTGCTCGGTTTGCTCGGTAACGCTGTCGCGTTAGTTGGCTTCGGACTGGCGAAAAGTTACGTCTGGCTCTTCATTGCGCGGAGTGCAGCCGGTGTCGCGTCAGCGGCGGTGCTACCGACTGTAATGGCTTATGTCGCCGATGTGACGACAGAAGAAGAGCGCGGCAGCGGCATGGGCTTAATGGGCGCGGCGATGGGGCTCGGCTTCATCCTAGGTCCCGCGCTTGGCGGTATCATGGGCCGGCACGATGTGCCTTTCTTTGTCGCCGGTGGTTTATCGCTGCTGACGTTTCTCTTTGCGATGTTCCTGTTACCGGAGTCCCTCCCTCTCAATAAGCGCGGTTTCAAACCGCACTTACCGGGGCCGGAGGCGCATGACGAATCCGGTCAAGGGAGCGCGAGGGACAGACTCTCGCACTACGGTTACAAGGAATTCTGGACAGGCCTGAAATCGCCGCTCAATTCGCTGTTTCTCGTCGCGTTTTTTACTACCTTCAGTTTCGCGGGCTTAGAAGCGACGTTCCCACTTTTCATTGAAAAAGGGTGGAACTACGGACAAAGAGAGATGGGGTGGATGTTCGCGATCATCGGCGTGATTGTCGTCCCGTTGCAAGGCGGTTTACTCGGACGGTTGATTAACAGGTTCGGCGAACGACGGCTTATCCTTATCGGGATGGTGCTGAATGCGGTAGGGATGGCACTTTTGTCCGGTCCTTCTTGGTTCGCGCCAACGTCGTTCCTGATGCTCACAAGTTATCTGACGCTCGCCGGCATCGGCAATCAACTCATCCGTCCGACGAATACGTCGTGGATTTCTAAACAGACGCATATTGGGCAAGGCACGGCTATCGGCATCATGGACGCGTTTTTAAGCCTGGGGCGTATCCTTGGCCCGCTTCTCGGCGGTTGGCTTTATGAGCAGGATGCGTATCCTTATCCTGTGTTGGCTGGCATTTTGCTGGTTGCGACGGTTTGTCTGTATGTCCCGTTGCGGCGCATTCGTCTCTTTCAGGATTAATACCAAATTAGGAGCAGGATTATCACGATTAGGAGCAGGATTATCACGATTAGGAGCAGGATTTCCACGATTAGGAGCAGGATTTCCACGATTTCCATGATTTCACAGGATTAGGTTTCTGACGCGCCGGCACCGTTTTGGCATGCCACGAGGTATTCGACCTATCATCTTGCGAAATCTTGTGAATCTTGTAAATCCTGCTCCGGATTTGCACGATTAGGAGCAGGATTATCACGATTTCCAGGATTTACCAGGATTAGGTCTCTGGTGCGCCGGACACCGTTTTGGCACACCACGGCGTATTCGATCCATCAGACTTGGGGCATCTTTAGGTCTGTAGGACCTTAATGTCTATAGAATGTGCTTAATAGATGCTACTCCGATGCCCGATTTGGTAAACGGTCAGGTTTCGGGTGCGCCGGTCAAAGGAATAGAGCACGCGATAATGATGGGCGACCTTTAAACGGAACTTCCCAGAATGTTCACCCTTCAGTGCATGGTGCCGACGTTCGTCGCACTCTCTACACAAATCTTCCAGTTTCTGGAGAGCCCGTCTTCGGATCGGAGCACTTAAACGCTGCAAACCGGTTCTGGCCCGCGGTTCAAGAGTTAGCGTGTACATCTAACTCTACCCCAAATTCTTTCGCGAGTTCTGCAAGTGAGATTAGTTCCGCTGTGCCTGCTTCAACCGCCGCGATATCGCTATCAATCTCCTCCAAGAGATCCTGCCTCACCTCTAGTCCATCGTCCGAATCGTAATCATAAACCTCTAGGAATTGCTCCATCTCCAAGTAGGAGACGAAGAATTCAAGGAACGCATATCGTAAACAGTTTTGCGCAGAAGTTTCTGGAAACCGAGCTGCCTCCTGCAGTGAAAACTGACCCGGGTTTACGGTGTCCGATGTTGTTGTGAGCAGTTTGGTAATCTGCATCCCCAGGTCAAAAATCGGCCAGTTGGCGAGTATCTCCAGCAGCGCGCGGAAATCAGCGTCTGCTAATTCTGTCACCTTTATGTTCGGTGGCGGTTCGCCGAGAACGCCGAGTCCCATCCGTTTCGCGACGCGTCCCTCCTGCGATGTCTGCCGCTGCGCCTCAACGACTTTCACTCGGTGTTTTAGAAACGCCGCATCGTTATCACACGTCCCAAGAAGCGCGAGAAGAGAAACTTCCGCTTCTTCCAGATCGAAAGCAATCCCGAGGTATTCTTCAAAAAACTCACGGAATTCTTCTTCCAGTGCCACCCTGTCGGCATCCTCGGCGAGCAATACAACCAGCCGGTCGCGGGCAGTAAAAAGCGAGTCCTTCACAACCGAACCTACCCACTCGCGGAATTGCTTGGGGGTTAGCGTTGTAACATCTTTGACTATCATTAGAAACTCCTTTTCTCTTTCAAAACACAGTCTCGATTTCTTCCCGTAGGAGAGACCTCCTGGTCTCGATTCCCCGCGGTAAGAGAGACCTCCTGGTCTTGATGCAATAGGGCGGCGCGCCTTCCCGGGCCGCGGCGGCAGAAACCCCCCCTTCATCGTAGGACGGTGGGAAAACCTGTCCCTCGCCAGCGTAGGTCAGGATCGCCTGATCCTGACCTGTTTGTGATCAGGCGATCACAAACTACAGAATGGGAAACGCACATCGGAACGATGGCGATCGCGGGGGACAGGCCCCCGCGCTACGGGATGCATCGAGACCAGGAGGTCTCTCCTACGGGGATGTATCGGGACAAGGATGTCCCTCCTACCGAAGAAAGTTAATCGTCAAATTCAGTCAACGGTGGCAACCGATGCGTCACTCGGCGCGTATTGTATTCAAGCCGATACCGCCGATGCGCCGCATCATCTGGATAATGCTCCGTATCGGGATAAGGGTAGGCGGACATCCCGTGAAACGGCAACGGTTCAACTGTCTGCGAGGTAAGTGTGTTGATATCGCCGTCTTTGTCCCATCCGTCGCTATAGAGGATGAAGTCGCGCACCCATCCCGGCTTTAATTTCTGCAGGCGCGCCGCGTCAAATTCCACCGTGATTTCGTCACCGGCGTTGAGGATGACATACATATCGTCTACCGCCTGCAGCAACGGGTTCACATCGCCGTAGCGAGTGTAGTGTCCCGCGAGATCTCGCCATTGCGCCGCTGGCGTCACCTTTTCGTAATCAAACAGATGCGGCGCGTGCGGTGTCGGACGATACATCTCCGAAAAACCACGATAGTGCAAGTCCGCGCTATCCGGTGTCAACTCCGTTATCTCCATCGGCACATCTTGCTCGCCGACGGTGAAAAATGCCGCGTCCCAATAAATCTGCAAATCGGTGTCAATCCGAACCTGTCTGTCGTCGGACAGGAACTTGCCAGTCATATCTACGGTAATCGTCTTGTTTTTGCCCGCGGGCAGGCCAATCATCTCAATAACCGTTTCCCATTCGCCTGCCTCGTTTTTCACTGAAACCGAAGGGAACTTCGGGCTGATTGCCGGATTTTGATAGAGCGCGACGTTGATGCTGGTATCTGTCGGGAAGATCCAGCCGCTGAGATAGAGCGTCACGGGCGTATCGCTGTCCGTAGCAGCCTGGGCATCGCTAGGGACAGGCCCTCTCCCTACGGGATGAGAAGTAGCACTGCCTTCTACGGCGAGATTGAGGATAATCGCGTGTGGTTCAACAACGCCTTGATGAGGCCCCGGGGCATGTTCTACGGCGTAACGGTAATCCACTGCGCGCAACGCATCCGAAACATCCTCGCCACGATGATTGAAAGCAGTGCTCGGATGCAGTTTTTCCGCAACGCCATACACCTTGAATTCGGCGAACGGCGGCGGTGTGTATTGCTCATTCGTGAAGATATCCGTGCCTTCCGGATGATCTACCGTGATGAGTTTCACCACGTCAAAATAGGCAGTTTCCCACAATTCCTCCGTAATCTGAACGGAATATCTGCCCGATTTCGGTTGGATGTGAGATGCCGGAATTTTGACAAAATCTTTCGTTTCATCGGGCGCGACGAACCCCATGGACGTAACGAGCCCCAACGGCGCACGCCACAACAAATCCGTGACAAACCGATACCGCTCACCGTCGTAGACATATAAAAACGGACAAGAGCCCTTCAGAACCTGTTTTTCCAAGATGCGCTGTCTTGCCTTGGGCGCGATGACGTTTTGCGGCACCCCGTTTGTCCAGACTACGCGCACCACATCAGCCGCCTCAAACGCGCCTAACCCGAAATGTGAAACCTGTTGCGAGACATACTGCACCTGATACAGGTCACCGACTTTCACCTCTAATTTTGAACCGAGCCCATCACGATTGATTTTGTTATTGCCCGCCGTAATGCCCTCCAGTTTCA
This sequence comes from Candidatus Poribacteria bacterium, assembly GCA_965242965.1. Classification (GTDB taxonomy): domain Bacteria; phylum Poribacteria; class WGA-4E; order WGA-4E; family WGA-3G; genus AGPOR5. The sequence goes on from OZ251518.1 coordinate 3,774,256, forward strand.
CTTGAATCCAGTTGTTTTCGTTACCGCCGCGGTTTTGCAGCACGCGCAAGCTTCCCTCGTTGTCAATCACAACGAGATCCAGCGCACCATCATTATCTACATCGCCGACTGCACCCGTGATGCCAATGATATCCGGTGGTAGCACATCTTGCACCTCCGTGAACCTTCCCGTTCCATCGTTCCGAAGGAGTGCCATGCCGAGTTCGCCGATCATCCAGACATCAACAAACCCATCATTATCGTAGTCGAGATTGCGAACGGTAGTGACACGCGCGCCTGCTTGGAGTGGATATGGAAATCCACTGCTACGTTCTTGAACAAAATTGGCATCGCTTCCGTTAAGATAGAGGTGATAACCCTTCTCCGCGGTCAAGAAGATATCGATGTCGCCATCGTTATCATAATCGCCAACCGTTGCGGCAGCGTAGTGTGCATCCTGAGCGATGCCGATATCATCAGTTCGCGCGCGGAGTCTACCTTGGCGGAGGTTATCCCACAACGTGCTACCCGTTTCCTCGTGCGTCACGAAGATGTCAATGTCGCCATCGTCATCGAAATCCGCAGCCAGTGCCGCCGTCGCGACTGAAGCATCGCGAGTGCCTGTCCCTTCCCCCACCGTGTCCTGCAGGAATGTCTGTTCCGAGACATCCGTGAAAGTGCCATCGCCGTTATTGCGATACATTTGGAGCTCGCCGCCAGAAACCAAGTCCAAATCTCCATCGTGTTCTGCATCAATGGGCAATAAGAGAGGAACATGCCCTCGTCCTACCGTATCTGCATTGCTGAGGATTTCTGTCTGTTCAGCGAACGACGCTTCTTGCAAACGCGCCAGCACGATTCCCTCGCTAGTTGACAAGAGAAGTTCCTGCGTGCCATCCTTATCAATATCAGCGAACGCCGCCGAGTGCTCCCCCAACGCCGGAAATTGATAGGCGCGGATAAACTTTTCTCCCTCGTTCCGAAATAGCGTGCCTATCGGCGCGACATACATATCCAACTTGCCATCGCCATCATAGTCAGCAAGAGAGACAGAAGCCACCCCCGTGTCCGTAGACACTCGGAGATTGCCCAATCCGAGTTCCGATGTCACATCCACAAATTGCACCCGAATCGGTTCCGTATGTTTCGCAGTAAGCCGCGCTTTAAACCCTGGACTGAACCTTTCGATCGGATGCCCCAAAATGTCTGTCACCAACTCGCCGATGCCCTGCTGATACCGTGGTGTCGCGCGATGCAAATTTTCAAAGATGCGGAAGTTTCGCGATGCCGTTTTCACGTCACCCTGCTCAATCAGAGCCATTCCCTCTGTCAGATATTTCAGTTTCTCCGCGTCCGTATCCCATAACAGCGCGTGCAATTCTGCACCCAGTTCCATCGCCTGTTCCCCTTCCGCTTGCCCTAGGCGCGCCTGAGCCAGTTTCATCAGCACGACAACGTTCGCCGGCGAGATGTCGTGTAGTGCTTGGAGATGCGTCACCGCCTCCCGCAGTGCCTCCTGATTGTTCCGCTGTCCGAGGTAGTGGCGCGCCAGTTTATAGCGAAATTCAAGGTTATCCGGGGCGAGGCGTACCGCCTCCGTCATCGCCTCAACCGCCAGTGCCGTTTTCCTCTGCAACTGATAAACCTCCGATAAAATGAAGTGGAGTTCGCTATCCATCGGTGCCACCTGAATGCCCTGTTTTACCGTCGTCTCAGCCGCATCCGCCTGCTGCAACCGTAAATGCGCGACAGCCAGATTACCATAGCCTATCGCCTCATCAGGCAGCAGTTTGATAAGTGCTTCAAACGCCGCAATAGCCTTAGACGGTTGAGATTCTTCCAGATACGCAAGCCCCAGATTCTGATGTCGGACAGCGTTCTCAATGATTTCAGAGTTGTCCATCTTTTGCGCGATAGTAGCACCAACTGAAGTTAACCAGAGCAGCAGTGCGCACCATACGACGCATCGTAAGCGCAATGTCGTAGAACAGGCACCTGCCCTACCGTTTGAACGTGATAAAGTCAGTTCCATTATTCCTCCTCTTTCCCAATGTCCTCGCCAGCCATCAGAATCGCCTGTCGGAGTGCGTTCCGCCGGTGCTTCAGCGAGTCCTCCAGCCCCTTCAGATGCAGGAGCCAAGAGTCTTTCGATTCGCCCTCCGCCGTGCCAAATCCATCAGTCATCGCGAGGCGGATATATTTCAACCGTTCAGTCTGAAGCACCTTGACTTGTGCGTCATAGTCTTCAATGCCCGATGCAAGTAGCGTAGCAAGTTCACGGATTTTTTCCAAAGTTTGTCCTCCAGAATTAGAACTTGGACATTTTGAGATATGTTAACATTCTATTGTAGCCTATTGCGCGTTTTTATGCAAATGTCAAAAAAACACCTATTTTTCATGCTCTCCGACAAGCCAGAAGCCGTCAGCGGGGCAAACTAAATGTCCTGCAAAAACCGCCGCGTTTTTCTTGACAAAAGAAGCATCTGGTGGTATAATGTTATTGTTCAAAAATCACGGAAAGGAAAAACCGCGTTATGCCGCAAACCGACATCATCCAAACCATTCTGAAAGACAGCAGTTACCACCTCAGTCTCTTCACGGAAACCGAGATTGAGGCGTTGCGCAAGAGAATCTTCACGCAAACGGTGGAAGATAATCCTGCCGCGTTTGTCACCTGCGCTATCCGCAATAGGGCGATTCAACTGAAACCGGAAGAACTCATCCGCCAACTTTACGTGGCGCGGCTCTTGAACCAGTACGGCTATACCCCAGACCGGGTGGCATTGGAGTATCCTGTCAGTTTTGGACGGGAACGGAAACGTGCCGATATCGTCATCGTTGACAAAGACCGGCCGGATACCCCCTATATCATCGTTGAGGTGAAAAAGCCGAAACTCTTAGAGGGCAAAACGCAACTTCGTTCCTATTGCAACGCCACCGGCGCGCCTATCGGGGTGTGGACAAACGGACAGCACATCTCCCACTACCACCGCAGAGAACCGAATTACTTCGAGGAGATTACCGATATTCCAAACGTGCACCAGGCACTTTCGGATATCCTAAGTGAACGTTTCACCCTCAAAAACCTCATCCTCAAGGATAAACTCTCCATGGAGCGGAAATCGTTGAAGGACATTGTCTTGGAACTAGAAGACGAAGTCCTCTCCAATGCGGGGGTTGATGTCTTCGAGGAAGTCTTCAAACTCATTTTTGCCAAACTCTACGATGAGTTTAAGAGTCAAGAAGACAAAGCGTTTATCTCTCGCCTCCTACGGCAGAACGTGAGAATGACTGCACAAGAACAAAGCAGTGCTAACGCTCTTGATGTTGCGGACTCTGATGCCGTTAAGAAGGCAGTTGAGGAAATTCCGAATGATGATTTTCGTGTTTTGGAATTCAGAAACACTGGGCAAACGGATGCCGAACTGAAAGCCAAAATCCAACGCCTTTTTGATGAGGCGAAAAATCATTGGCAAGGCGTTTTTCCAGAGGCTTCAACGTTTGAACTCTCCGACAGCCATCTCGCCGTCTGCGTCTCTAGTCTGCAAGACGTAAAAATGTTCAATTCCAATCTGCAGGTGGTAGATGAAGCGTTTGAATATCTGGTGAGCAAATCCGCGAAAGGCGAAAAGGGACAATACTTCACGCCGCGTCATGTCATCGACATGTGCGTGAAAATGCTCAATCCGCAGCCCGGCGACTCCATGATTGATACCGCCGCCGGGAGCTGTGGATTTCCGGTACATACGATTTTCAAACTCACCGGCACCTTGTTTAGCACGGGCGATATCGCTGCGGCGGACAAGCAGCATATCCGCAAGGTGTTTGGCATTGACTTTGACGAGAAGACGGTGCGCGTTGCGCGGACGCTCAATCTAATTGCAGGCGATGGCGAGGCGAATGTGTTGCACCTGAATACGCTAGACTATGAACGCTGGAGTGACTGGACAGAACGCGATAAACAGTGGATTATCACCTATAGTGGTGGGTTCAAGCGGTTGGAAGGCTTCAGAGCCGAGCCTGGGGAAAACCGGCGGTTTCACTTTGATATCCTCATGGCAAATCCACCGTTCGCGGGGGACATTAAGGAACGCCGCATCTTGCAACGGTATCGCCTTGGTTCTAAGCCAAACGGCAAAATGCAGACCAAGGTTGGGCGCGATGTGTTGTTTATTGAGCGGAATTTAGATTTCCTCAAACCGGGTGGACGGATGGCGATTGTCCTTCCCCAAGGAAAATTTAGTGCCCCTATGCACCGACATATCCGCGAATTTATCATGGAGCAGGCGCGCATCTTGGCTGTCGTCAGTTTGCATGAGAATACGTTCAAACCGCACACCAGTCCCAAAACGAGTCTCTTATTCGTGCAAAAATGGAACGATGAACCGGGCCAGGGCCCGCTGTGCCCAAAGGTGGATAACTATCCTATTTTCTTCGCCGTGAGCGAAAAAGGCGGCAAAGATACCTCCGGCAACTATATCTATTTCAAAGATGGTGACGGTGACTGCAAGTTCGACAAAAATGGGCATCTCACTGTTGCGCATGATTTGCACAATCACGATGGTGAACTGCCTGATGGCATCGCTGAGTCTTTCATGGCGTGGGCGAAACGGGAGAACCTCTCTTTTTGGCAATCCAATAATTCAACGGAGTGGGCTCCCATCCCCGGTCTCACGTTTGAGAAGGATTACGTCAATGTCCAGTCTGCCGGGCGTATTGACGCGGATTATTTCCAGCCGAAATACGAGCGAATTGAAGCGGCGATTAAGAGATATCCGCAGGGGTATACCCGCATTCGCGACGAATTTGAGCACAACAAAAGCACCTTCAACATTGAACCGGAGAAAGTGTATCGCTACGTAGAAATCGGGAGCGTCAATCCGGTTACCGGGGATATCACCGCTCAGGAGGTGTTGGGCAAAGATTTGCCGGCGAATGCAAAGCGCGTGCTGAGAAAGGGGGACATCATCGTCTCGAAAGTCCGCACCTACCGAGGCGCGATTACCATTGTCCAAGAAGATGGGTATGTCGGCAGCGGCGCGTTTTGTGTCTTGCGAGAAAATGGACGGGTTAACAAGGAGACGTTGCTTTCGTGTTTATGCTCAGACGTTTTTCTACCCTGGTCTTTGAAACCGAGCACCGGCACCTCCTATCCTATCTTGGATGACGATGACATTCTGGATTTTCCGATTCCGTTGCTCTCTCCAGCGGAGCAGGCGCAGATTAAACAAAGTGTCACAGCATCCTTTGACTTGCTGCGGGAATCCAAAGCGTTGCGGCTGCGGTGTAAGCAGGCGATGGAAATCGCGATGGGGCTAGAAGATTAAAACGCCGCGTTTTTTAGTTTGCCATTTTTTAGTTTTTGTGGTATCCTATAATTGCTTGGGTTCGTGAAACGGCCGCGGCGAAAAGGCGGCACTCGGCCCTGGCACAGTGTATGACTGAGCGCGTCGCGTTCACTTGCGTTGAAACTTGTAGGTCAGGATCGCCAGATCCTGACCTGTTCGGGAGCGGGCGCTCCCGAACTACAGAGGTGGGCCCGAGGCATTCCGGTAGGAGGGACCTCCTTGTCCCGATACGCACCACATCGAGACCAGGAGGTCTCTCCTACTGGGAAGACATTGATCAGTTAATCAGGGAACGTAGTTATGCCGCAAACCGACATCATCCAAACCATTCTGAAAGACAGCAGTTACCACCTCAGTCTCTTCACGGAAGCCGAGATTGAGGTATTACGCGAGCGAGTCGTGACGCAAACAGTCAGCGGCAAGCAGACAGCATTCGTGAACTGCGCCGTTCGGAATAAGGCGATTCAACTGAAACCGGAAGAACTCATCCGCCAACTTTACGTGGCACGGCTCCTGAACCAGTACGGCTACACCCCAGACCGGGTGGCTCTGGAGTATCCTGTCAGTTTTGGCCGGGAGACGAAGCGCGCCGATATCGTCATCCGCGATAAAGATTGGCCGGATACTCCCTATCTTATCGTAGAGGTGAAGAAGCCGAAGTTGCAGGATGGCAAGGCACAACTCCGCTCCTATTGTAATGCCACCGGCGCGCCTATCGGGGTGTGGACAAACGGACAGCACATCTCCCACTACCACCGCAAAGACCCGAACTACTTTGAGGAAATCACCGATATTCCGAGCGCGAACCAAAGTCTCGCGGACATCCTCAACGAACGGTTTACCTTGAAGGACCTGATTCTCAAGGACAAACTCGTCTCGGCACGGAAATCCTTAAAGGACATCATTTTGGAATTGGAGGATGAAGTCCTCGCCAACGCCGGTGTAGACGTGTTTGAGGAAGTCTTCAAACTCATCTTTACTAAACTCTACGATGAGTTTAAGAGCCAAGAAGACAAAACGTTTATCAACCGCATCCTCCAGCCAAAAACGGCCATCGCGAGCAAAGGTGAAAACGGGACTTACGCGCCTAACAGTCCGGATTATGAGACTATCAAGCGGGCGATTGAAGGGATTCCTGACGATGGTTACTTTCGGGTTTTGGCGTTCAGAAACACTGGGCAAACGGATGCCGAACTGAAAGCCAAAATCCAACGTCTTTTTGATGACGCGAAAAATCATTGGCAAGGTGTTTTTCCAGAGGGTTCAACGTTTGAACTCTCCGACAGCCATCTTGCTGTCTGCGTCTCCAGTTTGCAGGATGTGAAGTTATTTGACTCAAATCTGCAGGTAGTCGATGAGGCGTTTGAATATCTGGTGAGCAAATCCGCGAAAGGGGAAAAGGGACAATACTTCACGCCGCGCCATGTCATCGACATGTGCGTGAAAATGCTCAATCCACAGCCCGGCGACTCCATGATTGATACCGCCGCCGGGAGTTGTGGGTTTCCGGTGCATACGATTTTCAAACTCACCGGCACCTTGTTTCCTGCAGGCGACAGCACGCCGGCGGACAAGCGACATATCCGCAAGGTGTTTGGTATTGACTTTGACGAGAAGACGGTGCGCGTTGCGCGGACGCTCAACCTGATTGCGGGTGATGGCGAGGCGAATGTGTTGCACCTGAACACGCTTGACTATGAACGCTGGAGCGACTCGACAGAACGCGATAAACAGTGGATTATCACCTATAGCGGTGGGTTCAAGCGGTTGGAAGGCTTCAGAGCCGAGCCTGCGGAAGACCGGCGGTTTTCCTTTGACATCCTCATGGCAAATCCCCCTTTTTCTGGTGAGATTAAGGAGAGCCGCATCCTACATCAATACCGCCTCGGCTTTAAGCCAAACGGCAAAGCGCAAGCCAGGGTGAAGCGCGATATTTTGTTCATTGAGCGGAATTTGGATTTCCTCAAGCCGGGTGGACGGATGGCGATTGTGCTACCCCAAGGCAGGTTCAACAATCCTTCCGACAAATATATCCGCGATTTTATTGCCGAGCGTGCTCGCATATTGGCTGTTGTCGGATTGGACATTAACGTGTTCAAACCGCACACCGGCACGAAAACCAGCGTGCTGTTTGTCCAAAAGTGGAACGATAACGCCGCTGATGGGCCTCTATGTCGCAAAGTAGATGACTACCCCATCTTCTTCGCCGTGAGTGAAAAAGGTGGCAAGGATACCTCCGGCGACTATATCTATCTCGAAAATGGTGATGGAGATTACAAACTCGACAAAAACAGGCATCTCATTGTTGCGCATGATTTGCACAATCACGATGGTGAACTGCCTGATGGCATCGCCGAGTCTTTCATGGCGTGGGCGAAACAGGAGAACCTCTCTTTTTGGCAATCCAACGATGCAGCGCAATGGGCTCCCATCCCCGGTCTCACGTTTGAGAAGAATTACGCCGATGTCCAGCACGCTGAACGGATTGACGCAGACTACTTCCAACCGAAATATGATGACATCGTGAATGCCATCCAAACCTACCCAGGCGGCTGGGATACCCTCGGAAATCTCGTTCAGTTAGAGGACACCATTTTCAGGCATGCGCGAGAAACCGAATACCGGTATATTGAACTTGCCAATATCGGAGCCAATGGCGAGATAACCGGTTGTATGACAGCATTAGGGAAAGATTTGCCGAGCCGCGCACGTCACTTAGTCAGCACCGGAGATGTCATTGTTTCATCCATAGAAGGCTCTCTGGATAGCATCGCCTTGATTCCAGAGGAATATGACGGGGCCCTCTGTTCAACAGGTTTCCATGTGATTCGCTCAGATACGCTGGATTCGGAAGTGCTGTTCGCCTTCTTGAAAAGTTGCGCCGGGCAGTTGCAGCTCAAGAAAGGGTGTAGCGGGACAATCCTGACTGCCATTAACAAGGCGGAATTCCGTAAGGTGATTTTACCCAAAATTACGGCGGAAAAGCAGGCGGAAATCCGGCAGCAAGTCGCTCAGGCTGTGAACTTGCGCCGGCAGGCTAACGCGTTACTGGCAGGGAGCACTCAGGCGGTGGACATTGCGATGGGGCTAGAAGATTAAAACGCCGCGTTTTTTTGTTTGCCATTTTTGTCTTTTTGTGGTATCCTATAATTGCCTGGGTTCGTGAACGGCCGCAGCGAAAAGGCGGCACTCGGCCCTGGCGCGATGCATGCTTGAGCGCGTCGCGTTCACTTGCGTTGAAACACGCAACTCACAAAAAACGGCGGCAGTCAACTTGCGGTTCGGTGCTGCAACGCCGATGAGTTGAGGTGTAGGCATTCTTAATCAGCCCACAAAAAGGAGGCATCCGGATAACCCATGATAGCGAAAGACATCATCAGAGACATCCTGAGGGATAGCGATTACCATCTTGACCTTTTCACAGAAACCGAGGTTCGGGCTTTACGCGAAAGAATCTATACCGAAACGGTGAAGGGTAAGGAGACGTATTGCATTAGCTGCGCTGTTCGGAATAAGGTGGTTCAGTTGAAACCCGAAGAACTGATTCGCCAACTCTACGCAACACGGTTGATTGAGACATACGGCTACCCCAAAACGCGATTGGCCTTTGAATACTCTGTCAGTTTCGGCCGGGAGACGAAGCGCGCTGATATCGTCATCCGCGATAAAGATTGGCTGGATACTCCCTACATTATCATAGAGGTGAAGAAGCCGAAACTTGCAGCAGGGAAAAATCAACTCCGTTCCTATTGCAATGCCACCGGCGCGCCTATCGGTGTGTGGACAAACGGTGAAAAGATTTCGCACTACCACCGCAAAGACCCGAATTACTTTGAGGAAATCACCGATATTCCGAGCGCGAACCAAAGTCTCGCGGACATCCTCAACGAACGGTTTACGTTGAAAGACCTGATTCTCAAGGACAAACTCGTCTCGGCGCGGAAATCCTTAAAGGACATCATTTTGGAATTGGAGGATGAAGTCCTCGCCAACGCCGGTGTAGATGTTTTTGAGGAAGTCTTCAAACTCATTTTTACCAAACTCTACGACGAGTCACTGAGCGAAGAAGACAAAACGTTTATCAACCGCGTCCTGCGGCGGAAAACCGGTGCCGCTCTCCAAGAGGATGACACGCCTTACACGCCTAATAGCCCAAATTATGATGCGATAAAGAGGGCTGTCGAAGCAATCCCTGACGATGGTGACTTTCGCGTCATGGCGTTCAGAAACACCGGGCAAACCGATGCTGAACTAAAAAAGAAAATTCAACGCCTCTTTGACGAAGCGAAAAACCATTGGAAGGGTGTCTTTCCGGAGGGTGAAACGTTTCAACTCTCGGACAGTCATCTCGCCGTCTGCGTCTCTAGTTTGCAGGATGTCAAGTTGTTCAACTCAAATCTGCAGGTGGTAGACGAGGCGTTTGAATATCTAGTGAGCAAATCCGCAAAGGGAGAAAAAGGACAGTATTTCACGCCGCGCCACGTCATTGACATGTGCGTGAAAATGCTCAATCCGCAGCCCGGCGAATATATGATCGATACGGCTGCCGGAAGTTGCGGATTTCCCGTGCATACCCTTTTCAAACTCACCGGGCATTTGTTCACCAATGCCGAAATATCCGAAGAAGATAAGCAGCATGTCCTCAAAGTGTTCGGCATTGACTTTGACGAAAAGACTGTCCGAGTGGCGCGAACCCTTAACTTAATCGCGGGCGACGGCGAGACCAATGTCCTGCATCTTAACACATTAGATTATGAACGTTGGAACGAAAGAACCGTCGGCGACCCGAGATGGATTATCACCTACGGCAGAGGGTTTGATCGGTTGAAGGCGTTAAGAGCGGAACAAGACGAAAACAAGCGGTTCAACTTTGATATCCTCATGGCCAATCCCCCGTTTGCTGGAGATATTAAGGAACGGCGCATTTTGCAACAGTACCGCCTCGGCTTTAAACCGAACGGCAAAGCGCGAACCAAAGTCGGACGCGACATTCTGTTTATTGAGCGGAACCTTGATTTCCTTAAACCCGGTGGACGGATGGCGATAGTGCTACCACAAGGCCGCCTCAACAACACATCTGAAAAGTATATCCGCGATTTTATCGCCGAGCACACGCGAATCCTCGCTGTCGTTGGTTTGAATCGGAACACTTTTAAACCACACACCGGCACCAAAACCAGCGTTTTGTTCCTCCAAAAATGGAACGACGACCCGAGCAAGGGACCGCTCTGCCCCAGAGTTGATGACTACCCAACCTTTTTGGCCATCAGTGAAAAAGGCGGAAAGGATAACTCGGGCGAGTATGTTTGCCTCACAAATCAAAACGGACAACCCAAGTTGGACGAAAATGGACATCTCATTGTTGAGCATGACCTGCACAATCACAATGGTGAACTGCCCGATGGCATCGCCGAAGCCTTTATTGAATGGGCGAAAAGCGAAAAGTTGTCCTTTTGGGAAGACACCGAATGACAGTTAAAAGAGACTGTCCTGGACGGACGAGTGAAGGTGCATTATTCAATCGTGAATTACGCCGAGATTGCCGAAAACTCCGATTTTAGGCTAGCGGCGGAGTATTATCATCCCGTCAGTTTGGCTATTCATCGCAAAATCAGGGATAGCGGCGGCATCTCTTTTTTTCAGTGCCTCACGAAATTCTCATCCGGGAAAAACCTGCCGCAAACTCCGACTGGCAAATTCAAGTTCATTAGAACCCAAAATGTCAGGACTATCCTCGTCAGCGATAACGGAATGAGTCATACCGATAGGGCAGACGAATTAACTGAAATCGGGGAATTGCTTTTTGTGAGAGTCGGGGATGTTGGCGATAGTTCTGTCGTCACGCCCACCTCGGCCAACAGCACGGTGAGTGATAATGTGCTACGGCTAAAAGTCACAGGAATAAACCCGTTTTTCTGCTCGGTTTTCTTTAATTCCACAGTCGGGCAGACATATTTCAAAAGAGTCTTCAAGGGCACTAGCCAAGGGTTAATTAGCCGCGAAAATTTCAGGGACATCCTCATCCCGCAATTCTCGGAAAAATTCCAAAATGCAATGGAATTTTTCTGTCTGGAAGCGGATTCTCTGCACCAGCAGAGCGTTCTCAAGTCCAGTGATGCCGAAAAACTGTTACTTGTTGAACTTAACCTCGCCAACTGGCAGCCGAAACCACAACTCGCCTTCGTCAAAAACTATTCGGATGTTCAGGGGGCAGAACGCTTTGACGCAGACTACTTCCAACCCAGATACGATGACATCGTCAACGCTATTAAAGGCTATCCGGGAGGTTGGGATACGTTAGGAAACCTCGTCACGTTGGAAAAGTGCGTTGAGGTGGGTAGCCGGAAATACCGGGAGACAGGCATCCCCTTCGTGCGCGTGAGCAATCTGAGTCCGTTTGAAATCACGCACGAGAAATACATCTCGGAAGAGTTGTACGCGGAACTTGAGCAACACCAACCGAAACAGGGAGAAATCCTGCTCAGCAAGGATGCAACACCCGGCATCGCGCATCATCTGCGCGAACAGCCGACTAAAATGATTCCCGCAGGCGGCATCCTCCGATTGAAGCACAAATCCGAACTCGTCCGAACTGCCTATCTGACGCTAGTACTCAATTCGATTTTGGGGCAAGAACAGGTGAGTCGCGATGTGGGAGGTTCGGTAATTCCGCATTGGCGGCCATCTCAGGTGGCAGAAACGCTCATTCCTATTCTGCCTGATGAGAAGCAGGCGGAGATCGAGCGGAAAGTCACCGAATCCTTTAACCTGCGCCAACAATCCAAGCACCTGTTGGAATGCGCAAAACGCGCCGTGGACATCGCAATTGAGGCGGATGAAGAGACGGCTCTGAGATGGTTGGAAACCGGCTCCAAATCTACCAACGCTGCACCGGGAGTGCTTCGATTTCCTCAAAATGCGCATCCCGCGTAACACAGGTACTTGAGGGGGTTTCATAAATCCCCGTAGGAGAGACCTCCTGGTCTCGATGCAATCGGGCGGCGCGCCTACCGGGGCCGCGGCGGCAGAAAGCCCCCCTCATCGTAGGGCGAGGGCCCTCGCATGCCATCTGCGCATGCGAGTGGGTTTCCCTCGCCATCGTCCGCGCAATTCAACGATCGCGGGGGACAGGCCCCCGCACTACAAAAAAAACGGTCCTTCACCGTAGGGCGAGGGCCTGTCCCTCGCCATCGCTCGCGCTACGCAAAAAACGTCTTTTGTTCTCTTAGGTCCGTAGGACCTTAATGTCTATAGCACTCGGCGATCCGAAGAGCTCTAAGGTCCTTTAGGTCCTTAATGTGTTTTGCCATGCGGCGCGTGTTTTTATTAAGGACCTAAAGGACCTTGAAAACAAGACGACACGTGTATCTATAGACATTAAGGTCCTAAAGGACCTAAAACGCATCGTGACGATGGACGCTCGCGGGGGACAGGCCCCCGCGCTACGGGCGGAGAAAATCCCCTCCTTCATCGTAGGGCGAGGGCCTGTCCCTCGCCAGCGTCCGCTCGCCAGGCCCTGTAGGTCAGGATCGCCTGATCCTGACCTGTTTGTGATCAGGCGATCACAAACTACAGATGGGGAAACACGCATCGTGACGCTGGACAACGCGGGGACAGGCCCCCGCGCTACGGGAACATCGAGACCAGGAGGTCTCTCCTACCGAGAAGAAATCGAGCACCGAGGTCTCTCCTACCGAACACATCGAAATATGAAACACCCTCAGGTAATTACCGTTCTGAAGCATTGCCCTGCCCCCCACTCTTCCTCAATTGCTTGCTTCATTTCTGCAATGTCTTCCGGCGGAAACAGGCCTACCAATTTGACCAGGTCTTTCCCCGGGGTGCCCTTGATTGGTTCGCCGAGGAGGTCGCGTGTGTAATCCAATACCTGCTTCTGTTGCATCGGCGAGAGTTTATCAAGCCGCGTCAGGAGTTCGTGTTTCACATTGTCCATTGCAATGCCTCCTTAAAAACCATTTGATAGCCATTTTACCATACCCTATATGAAAAAACAATGAAAAAACCTTGACAAAACGTCCTGTCATAGTGTAAAATTTAGTAATCTCTATAAACGTTGCACTTCGCTGGAGTGCTTCATCGGAAGAATTACGGAGGTTTACCATGCTTACGCAAGCCCAGGTTGATTTTTATCACGAAAACGGCTACCTCAAAGTGGAGCAACTCTTCACACCGGAGGAAACGAACGAGCTCGCATCTGAAATGGTGCGCATTATTAACAACTGGGGACAGGAGACGATCGGCTGGCCCGGCCCCTGGCGCACACGCTACCTCAAAGCGGAAGACCAGGATACGACGAAGGCTGTCTTCATGCATAACCCGCATTTCTATTCGGCTACGTGGGGACGCGTGATTTTCCACGAACGGCTGACGGGTGCAGTGCAATCGCTCATCGGCGACACTATCCAGTGGCACCACACCGTGCTGCACGCCAAGCCGCCGGAAAAAGGCACGCCGTTCCCGATGCATCAGGACTATCCCTTCTACCCACACGATGGGCTTGACTTCGTGGATTGCCTCGTGCATCTTGACGACGCGCCTTTTGAGAGCGGCGCACTGCGGGTAGTCCCCGGCAGCCATAAGGAAGGACCGCGGGAGCATATCACGGGTGAAGGCACCGCGCCTCATCTGCCTACCGATAAGTATCATCCGGATTTCCTAGACTCTCTCCCGATTCCGGCGAAGGCAGGCGATGTGATTTTCTTCAGTTATTGCCTCATACACTGGTCAGAGGTGAATCAGACGGAGCAGTGGCGGAAGGCGGTGCGCTTCGGGTATCATAAACCGGATATGCGTCCTGTCGGCCGCGCCCCGGAGGAGGCCTACAACAACATTGTTGCAGGCGGTTTCAAGGTGAACCCGGCGGAACGGGAGCTGCTCGCCTAGGCGAAAGTCGTTGGGTTTGTTCCTGCCGGCTCATTTTCGGCAAACGTGCCCGCGCGGTGTGTAAGGGAGGATGTCTCTATCGGCGAAAAAAAACTGCCCCACTTTCGTGGGGCAGTTTGACGTTATTTGAGGGGTTTCATAAATCGCTCAACGTCGCGGGGGAAACCCTCTCGGATGCGCGTGTGGCATCCGAGAGGCCCCTGCGCTACGATGAAAAAAACGCCACCCCTTCACGTAGGGCGAGGGCCTGTCCCTCGCCATGTGTCTTGCTGTCAAACCGCATCCCCCCTGTAGGGCAGGATTACCTTATCTGACCCGTTCGGGAGCGGGCGCTCCCGAACTACAGAGGTGGGCCCGATGCCTGCCGGTATTCGTCCTCCCTCCAAGGCGGGATAAATCCCCGTAGGAGAGACCTCCCGGTCTCGATGCAATAGGGCGGCGCGCTCACCGGAGTCCCTCGCCAGCGTCCGCGCAATCCAACGCATGCGGGGGACAGGTCCGCGCACTACAAAAAAAACGGTTCTTAGGTCCGTAGGACCTTAATGTCTATAGCCCGCGCACCCGCGAAGAACTCTAAGGTCCTTTAGGTCCTTAATAGTTTTTGCCAGGGCCGCGCGTGTTTTTATTAAGGACCTAAAGGACCTTGACGTGGGCCGATACGTTTTTCTATAGACATGTAGGTCTTAAAAGACCTAAAACGCCACTCTTGACGATGGTCAACGCGGGGGAAACCCGTTCGGATGCGCGTATGGCATCCGAGGGCCCCCGCGCTACGGGCACATTGAGACCAGGAGGTCTCTCCTACCCAGAGGACATTGATATATGAAACACCCTCACGTTATTTCCGTTTTTTCAGTTCCCCCAACGTCGTCAAATGCCGGTTGACAGCAGAGAAATGCCCTCTCATTTGCCGCGTCGCTAACAATTGGCGCGCACCCATAAGCGAGACATCCTCAAGCCGATAGTAGTATTCAATCCCCGGCTTCGCCGTTTTATCAACGAAGGTGTAATCTGTCCGCTCACCTGTCGTGCCGGCACCGGGGATGAGCCTCGGCGTGATAGACGTAAACTTCCCGTCGCCCGTTTCGCTCCGCAGGATGTTGAATCCGGCATTGTCCAACTCCGATGCGGTGTGCCACGTGAGCAGCACACCTGACTCGGCGCGAACAGCGCGGAAGTGCGCTAACTCCACAGGCAACGGCCCGCCGCGCCGATAGCCCGGTGTGCCGATATCCTCCGGATGCCCATAATAGGTGTTGACATCCTTGATAGTGAGACTCGCGGCGTTCACCCAGCCGGAACGCTTCGTGCCATCGGCGGGGAGCCCTTTCCGATAACGGCGGATTATTGAACTACGGCGGCCTTCTTCCCTTCCTGCTGGCAATTGCCACATCGGTGCGTTTTCCGCCAAGTTACCCACCTCATCGACTAAAGTGCCTTCGCTGTCGCTGAGTGTCAGCGTGAATCCAGCGGGGCTCAACACCGTATCGCGTTGGTTTTTCATGCCGAGTGCGGCGCGATGCGCCTCGTTGTAATAGAGGCTATACCGCCGCGCCGAGGGAAAATGTTCCTCGCCGGAATTGCGACTCCCTGCAGAGAAAATGAGGAGCGTCTGATTGGGGAGCACTATCCGCTTTTCCAACGTCAACACTGCCTTCAGTTTCCCGCGAAATTCGTCGGCATCGGCATTCTGTATCTCCAGTGTCCAGCCTTTCAGGTTCACCGCCTGCGTTTGCGAACTGTTGTATAACTCTATCCACTGCGGCAGCCTGCCGTTACTACCCGCGGCGAACATCATTTCACTGACACTCACGGTGGCATCGTCAGCGAAGTCAGACGCTTTAGACTTCACGGCATCGTTAGGATATCCCGGTGTGCCGCCCGTTGCCCAAGAGACACGCACCTGCCTGTCATAGCCGAGGCCCGTCGGGCCCGCTTTCTCCCACGCGGTTTTATGATACCCGACGACGGTGGCTTTGTCGCGCCGCCAAACGGCATCGGCGACGAGGGCTTCTTCGGTGTTGCCGCCGGGATGCCGCGTGTTCTTCAACGGCCAGATGTCCGTTTGGAAGGTTCTGGCAGTGTCGGCGATGAATGCATCGGTATCCGTGCCGCCGCCACCGGCCACATCGATGATGTTCGCCGATTTACCGTTCTGATTGCGGGCATTGCGGAGAATCAACAGGAATTGCCCATCGTTCGGAATGCGGAGTTTCGGTGCTACCAGATACAGATGCGTTGCGCCTTTCTTTTTCCCGGTCGCGTCAGGTGCTTTAGCGATGTTTTCACCGGCAGCAAGGTGCGTTTTACCCGGCGCGGTATTCGTCACCAATAAAATGCCGTTGGCGGGAAGACTATATTGCGCGCCATTTGGGATTTCGACGAGCGATTTATCCGCTTTTTCGTCATCCGCAATGATGCTGATTTCCCAGTTTTTGAGCGGCACGGGTTTGCTCGTGACGTTGCGGAGTTCAATCCAATCATTTTCATCGTCGCTGCCATTGCCGATTTCATTGAAAACGATAGGCGTGCGTGGCACGCGGGTTCTTGAGACGCGGGGGAGCCCGCCGCCTCCGCCTCCGCCGCCACCACCACCTCCTCCGCCACCAGAGGATGCTTGGGTGACAGGTTCGGGTTCCGGTTCAGGTTCCGGCTCAGGTTCCGGTTCAGGTGTGCCGATAATCGGAATGTTCAGGATAGGCGGCGCATCGCCTGTCGAAATTTGAAGCGGCGTTTCCAACGGCGCATCCGGCGATAAATTCTGCGCGCGTTTGGCGGCCATCACCACAGAATTCCCATCACCGTCAACGATGTCAGAACCGACAGGAATCGTTAAACTATTCGGTTTAGGACTCACATACTGCGCATTATCCGCGCTCGTCACGGTATAAACGAATGTCACCAACGTTGAGTTCGTGTCTTCTTGCCGCGCCCAATACGCCTGCCGTTCATTTGAACCGACATAGAGGAGAATATAGGGCGGCGTGCCGGTGTATCTGACGTTGTCTTCGTCAAACGTTGCTTGCACCTCAATGACGCTTCCGGCGGTATATTGAGCGGGTGGATTCGGCGGGAATTGGAAACTGCCGGTGATGGCAGGTGGGGAGACATCCCACGGCACAACAAGGTTTTTGCTCATATCCAAGGCGTAAGCATTCCCCGATGCCTTCGTCACACTGCCGTGATGGAGATTGAAAGTGAAAGTGCCCTCGCTTGTAGGCGTGACAGTCACCGTCCAGATATGCTGAATCACATCCGTATGAACAGGTGCACTGAGGGTTGCGGTTGCGTTGTCCTCAGCGATGAGGTTGACATCTTCAACAGTGAATGCACCGGGGCCCGTGGTTGCGAGGGCACCCGAAAAACGGAAGGCCACGTCAAAAGTCGGCAGATTCGTAGTTTGCTGCACATTCACGAGGGTAATTGATTCCAGCGTCAGCACCTGCGAGTCTCCCGACGTTGCCGCAGCGCATGCAACGAGAGCAGAACAGCCAGACCAGGGGCTTGTGCCTTCAGCGTTTCGGGCGCGCACCTGCACCTGATACGCCGAGTCTTGGTTTAAACCGGTGAGTATCGCTGTGGTGCTAGCATCAGCGTGATATACATCTATCCAATCGCCCGTGGCCCCCTCGCGGTATTGAACATCGTAGCCGGTTATCTCCGGGCCGGTGTTTGCGGGTGCTGTCCATGTCACGTGTAGACTCGTAGCGGACAAAGAGAGCACTGTCGGTGCAAAGGGAGTTGAGGGAGGCTCTGCCACATCTGTAACGGTGACGACGATGATTTTGCTGACGCTCTTCGCGCGTCCATCGGTGCCCCCTGTCGCCGTGACTTCAACGATGTATTCGTTATTGCCCGCCGTGTTTGCCGGCAACTCGCTTCCCTGGTCTGTCGGATTCTCGAAGTTTGGCGCGGTGCTGAAATACAACACGCCGGTATATGAAATAGTAAACATCCCGCTATCCGCGCCGCTCAGCGAGTAAATGACATTGTCTGGCGCGTCTAAGTCCGTGGCACTCACCGCGGTCGCGTCGCCAACCAGAGTGCTATTTTCAGCAACGTTGAAAGCAGTATCGCTACTGTTGAAAGTCGGAGCCGCGTTTGCGTATGTCGTGGTAACTGACAGCGCAGTGCCGGTGGTAGAGATAGGGTTTCCCGCCGGGTCTGACACGCTGGCAGCAGTCAGTGTCGCGATGATGTCCCCTCCTGTTGTGGATGCTGCTGCAGGCGTGATGAGCATCTCGTAGACTGTTGCATCGGAAGGGTCTGGCGTTGGTACCCCTTTCGCTGCGCCGATAGCACTTGAACCGGTGAGCGTGACATCCGTTTCAGTAAACGAAAGCGCGTCTATCTCCTCGCTGAACGTGAAAGTCACAGGATAAGGGCCCACCGCCGCTGCCTGCGCGCTGACAGCCACCGTCGGTTGAGTCCTATCATAGATGACACTGACATCTCGGATTGAACCGGTATTGACAAGGACATTCCCTGTCACGTCCGTTACACTTCCCCGCTCCAAGGTAACCGTTACAGGCCCCTCTACTGTCGGACGGATAGTTATTGTCCAGACTCTCTCGTCGCTGGCATTCTGCGTCGGACCGCGTAGGAGAGTTGCCGTGTCCGGGGTGACACTGATATCCGCTGCGGTGAACGAATTGGCATCCAATTTCTCATTAAACGTATAAAGGACGACAAAATCCGTGTTGACGTGCTCCTTCGGTGTGCTGGCCATCACGGTAGGGCCGGTATCATAAGGCACGGTGACACTAAAAGGCGTGGTGCCGGCGTTGCCAGCCAGGTCTGCCACGCCTCCCGGGTTTACGGTGATGACGATGTCTCCATCAGCCTGTGGTGTGATAGTGGCGATGTAGTTCTCACCTGAGCCGGCAAGCGAGGTGACAGTGCCGTAGTTGACGGTAATGTCCCTTGTCTCAAAACCAGTTACGGGTTCATTAAAATCAATTTCCACTGTGAAAGGATGATGCGCTGTGCCGGTCTGCGGGAGGCCACTTGGGAAACTCGGGCGCGCGACTGTCACCGTCGGCGGCGTGATATCATACTTCACAGTGGCGGTGTTGATACCCGCGGCGGCGATGGCATTCCCAACCACATCGTGAACGCCACCGGCATTCAAGGTAACCGTAATATCGCCATCGGTTGCCGTGTTCGCTGGTGTCACCGTCACCGTGTAGATATGCGCCGTCCTATCTATCAAACTCGGTTCACTGACAGTAGGATTCGTCAAGCCCGGTCCAGTGGCACTGATATCCGCAGCGGTGAATCCATCGGCACCGGTGCCGAGTGCCTCAGAGAAGTCAAACGTTACGTTGAACGCGGTGTTCGCGCGCGCCGGTCCGCTGATAACCACTGTCGGTGCGACGATATCCGTGGGTCTGGTATCAAAATCAATAGTCCGTGAGTATTGCGGGGTAGCAGGCACCGGAATCACGGTGGTGCCGGCGGTTGCGGCGTTTTCCCGCAAACCGAGTTGCAGGGTTCCCGCGCTATTCGCGGCGGGTGTGATACTCACGGTGTAGGTTGTCCCGCTCCCCGAAACGCTGAACGTTGGGTTCCGCGCGCCTGCTGTCAAAACCACGTTCAGTGAGACATCGGCTGTATCAAACCCTGTCACGCTTTCGGAGAAGGTAACGGTCACGTTGAAGCTCCCGATTGGCGTGCTGGTAGGTTCGGTGAAGGTTACCGTTGGCGCGTCGGGGATATCTCCCCAAAGCATATCGGTGAACATGCCGCGGACGATATCGCCCGGGTCATGAATAGATTCCGCAGAACCGTACCGCGGTGTCATCAAAGAGTTCGGGTTGCCGGCCGGATAGGTAGTCTCGTCCAAATGGGCGTAGCTGGAACCCGGATTCCAAGGGTTCGGCGCGTAAAGTTTCGGACGAATGCCACCGTTTTTCGCGACTCCGTATTTCCCAACCCAATAGAGATTATTGCTGGTGAAGGCAGAGAGGAGGGCAGCGGAGGGATCTTCGTATTTGGCTATCAACTTATTTTGAAGCGAATCCGTTGCACCCTCAATGACAAAGAAATCGTAAATCCCGGGGGCACCGTAGTACCTGTCCTGTCCTTGTATCCAGAAGCGAACGGTTCCCAATTCTGGTGTCAGAGGCCTGCCCGCCGCCAAAAAACCGAGGCCGTGAAACAATTCATGGAGCACTACCGTCACAAAGTCATATCTCCCCGGCGGTGTGTTCCCGTCAAGTCCGAAATACCAAAGATCGGCTTTGTTGCTGAACGATGTCAGGATGTCTGGGCTCCCGGGGTTCAAATCGGCTCCGCGAAGTTTATCGGCATGCGCATCGGTGAACCAGAAACTGCCCACAGCAGAACTAAATAGCCATCTAAAAGAGGTCCTCGCGGACCCTAAAGTGTTTGCCTCCTCGAACTGTTTCAATTCCGCGGTTACCCGGATTGTTACGGGGGATGAGATAATGCTTGAGGCGATGTTCACGGCGTGTTGAAAGGCTGCTTGTGCCTCTGGCGTGAAGCCGGTGTAGGTAACCTCAAATGCGGCGGCTTGCGCGGCATTCCCGGTGATGCCGAGTGAACGCGCCGGGACGCGCGTGTGCATGTCTTGATTAATCGCTTCGATAATAATTCCTTCTGCCGCGACTTTCTCGCCGGTGTATGTGAAGTCTTGGCTGAGGACTGCCGGTGTCATTCCGACGCACAGCAATAACACGAGGCACGCCAGAAGTTGCTGTGTCCCGTAAAAGCGAGAGGTTAATCCTTTGTTAAGTAAGGGGGGGGTCTTGTTAGTTTGCGTTAGTTGTTTCATTCGTATTTTCTCCTATAATTTGGAGCAGGATTAGGAGCAGGATTTTCAAGATTAGGAGCAGGATTTCCAGGATTTCCAAGATTTCACAGGATTAGGGCTCTGGTGCACCGGCACCGTTTTGGCAAGCCACGAGGTATTCGATGCATCAGAACCCCAAAAAAAATCTTGCTAATCTTGCTCAATCTTGTAAATCCTGCTCAATCTTGCTCAATCCTGCTCCTAAATTGCTTACCTTCGGCGTTTCACATTGCCCCAGGTGGTTGTCAATTTCCCTCCCGGTTGCACTGCCAGCCCACCGATAGTTTTCATGGCGAGATTTATCTCATCGATGTCAATCACCCGGTCCCACATAAAGACCTCGGCAATGACAGCGTTGAGCCATTGTCCGTCCTCCCGATGCGCGATGAACACCGGCCGCTCGCCGGTTTCACAGGGTCCGCCGCCGTTATCGCCTGCCTGCGCGACCGGGTCCTTCTCGCCGTTGACATAGACGCGCACGCCTTCCTTCAGTTTAAACGTGCCGCATTGATGAATCCACTCGCCTTGCGGCGCGGCACCGGGGCCGTTCGGTTCGGACACGCCGGAGCCGGGGCACGTCCACACCGACATCCCTGCGCCGAAGTCGTCATACACGTAGAGCGCGAATTCCCACGCATTGCCGTTACCTTTCATGACGATAGGCTGCCGCGTTTGCCCGTGTGCATCGGTGCCGACTTTCAACACTTTGACCCAGGCACAAATCGTGATGCCCTTCTTATCGTCAAAATGCGAGTCGATGTCCTTATTCTGCCCCGCCATGTCGATTTTGACATAGGTGGACTTGCCGTCAAATTCCATCGCTTTGTTGATGGATTCGTGCTTGGCATCCACCCATTTCGGCGCATCTTTGCTGAGTTCGGTTTCAAACTCATTGGGGCCATGGTCAGCGACGGTTTCACCCGCTCCTTCGTTGAGCGGTAGATACATCCACAATCCATCTTCTATGTCCGCAGCGTGGACAGCAAAGACGACTGCGATGAACAGCGTAACAAATATAACTTGACGCATCTTTTTTTCCTCCTATAGAAGTTGGTTTAGATGAGAGTGTTTCGTAACTCGTTGTTGTCAAAATGGTTTCGTGATACCCTGAACGATTCAGTTTTCCCGGTAGGAGAGACCTCCCGGTCTCGATTTCTTACTTTTGACGCGCCAAACGGGCCCGAGCAACGCGCAGGAGATTCTGCGTCTCAGCAGCATCAGGATTTAACTGCAAGGCGCGTTCCAACGCCGCGACAGCCTCACGATAGGCACCCTGCTGTGTATAGCAAAGCCCGAGTTCATGGTGCGCCTGCGCATGGTTTGGATCGAACTGATGAATTGCCGTGAACGCCGCAATCGCCTCCACAAACCGTTCTGTTTCACGGTAAATGGTACCGAGTTGCATCAGTACCTCCGGCAAATCGGGTTGCAGGGAGATTGCCGTTTCAAAAGCAGCGATGGCTTCGGGGAACATCCGTTTATGCCGATACGCCACGCCGATGCCGAAGTAGGCATGGACGTGCGTCCCATCGCGCGTGAGTGCCTTCTCAAATTCAGCGATTGCCTCGTCTAATCTGCCGGCGAGTCCGTATACCCTGCCCAGGTCTGCATACGCCGATGCCATGTCCGGCCGCAACGCAATCACGCGCCGATACGCCTCAATCGCCTCGCCGAGTTTCCCCTGCATCACGTAGACCGTGGCCAAGTTGTGATGTGCCGCGGCAAGCGTCGGCTTCATCGCAATAGCGCGTTGATACGCCGCTACCGCCGCGTCCAACTTCTCTTCGCGCAGGTAAGTCGTGCCGCTGTTATTATAGTCCTGCGCGGTTGGAGATGCCGCGGGCTTCTGCGCAGCAGGTTGGGTGACAGGCGGTTTCTTCGCAGGTGGCGGAGTCTCTGCATCGCATCCGCAAATAAGCCCGAAGATTGCGAGAAAGAGGAACGCTGACAGATATTCCCTCATTTTTCAGATTCACCCTCAATCACCGTGATGCGCTGATTCGCCTTGAGTGCAACCCGCCGTTCGGTTTTCCCGGAGGGCCAGGTTACCTCAAGTTGCGCGACTGTGTCGTTTTGTCCCAACCCGAACGTTAATGTCAGTTCGCTTTGAGAACAATAACTGCTCCCTGTCCGCACCGTCCGCTGTTGCATTGTATCGCCTGCAGTCACCTGCACCTTCGCGCCGATGCCGTCCCGATTGCTCTTCGTGCCGACAAGTTTGACGCGGAGGTAATTCCCGATAGACTCGCTATCATTGCGCAGGAGCCAAGGTGTGGCATAAGCCGCATCAACGCCGTTGTTGCTGACGAGTAGATCCAAGTCGCCATCATTGTCGTAATCGCCGTAGGCACAGCCGCGGCCGACACCGGGGGTTTGCAACCCTGCGCGTTTGCCGATGTCGCGAAAAGTGCCATCGCCGCGGTTTTGGAAGAGAGCCGGCAGTTGCGCATAAGGCGTGTGTTGCTGATACCTAGCCACCTCCGGCTCAATGTGTCCGTTGACAAAAAACAGGTCGAGGTATCCATCAAAATCGCAATCGAAGAAGAGCAGCCCGAACGTCAGCGCGCGGCGGCTCACATCGCCGATTTGCACCTTATCCGCCGTGTCTGTAAAGTAATCTGCACCCGGTTCCGCAGAAAAGAACGCCGTTTTTTCGTTGCTGAAATTACCGATGGCGATAGCGGTGCCGCCGGTGTTATGGACATCTGCCGCGTCAATTCCCATGCTCCCGCGCGCCTTGCCGGTGGCACTGAAGGCGACTCCCATCACAATCGCTTCATCGGTGAACGTGCCATCGCCATTATTCCGATACAGGCAATTCGGTTCCGTATCGTTAGCGACACCCAGGTCTGGCCAGCCGTCACCGTCGTAATCTAGCACGCACACGCCGAGTGATTTTCCGTTAGGATTGTGCAAGCCTGCCGGTAATGTCACATCTTCAAACGTGCCATCGCCTCGGTTGCGATAGAACAGACAAGATTGCCCCGCGTAAACCGTCGGCGTGCAATAAGAGGGATGCCCTGCGACGTTGCAAGGGATATCCGTTTCCTGTGTCCACGCAACGTAATTACAGAGAAAAAGATCGAGCCAACCGTCCCTATCTGCGTCAAAAAACGCCGCACTCGTTCCCCAGCCAGCGTCACCCACGTTTGCGAATTCGGTGGCATCCGTGAACGTCCCGTCGCCATTATTGCGGAACAACCGATTTTTGCCGACAGCGGTGAGGTAAATATCGGCATCGCCATCGTTATCGTAATCGGCACTCGTTACGCCCATGCCGTAAATAGGGACGTTGAGGTTGGCTTCTGCGGTAACGTCAGCAAATGTGCCGTTCCCGAGGTTCCGGTAGAGACGCGAGGTATGCGTTGCATCCGGCGCGTGCCAGTCTCTCCCGTTCACCAGCAAGATATCCAGATTGCCATCGGCATCGTAATCCAAAAACGCGCAGCCAGAACCCATCGTTTCCGGCATATAACGTTCGCCGGTAGCCCCGGTCATGTGCCGAAATCGGATACCTGCCGCTTCAGTGACATCAACGAATTTGACATTCGCACTTGCAGGGAGATGGACACAAAGGATAAAAACAACAACCTTGCAAATCTTCACAAAGCAGCGCAAGAAGTCAAACTTTGTAGAATTCAACGACGTTGCCTGCCATATCGGCGACTTTCTCGACGAGCCTGTCTCGTTCCTCGTCGTCCATACTGGTGAACCCTTTGGCGATGTCGATTTTTTCCTGCAACTGCTCGGCGTTATCCGGTCCTGTCACAAGCGTGCTAACTGGGAGGGACCAGACGAACCGAATCGCTTCGGAGATGCTGACGCGGTCTGGCACAACTCTCGGGTTCATGCCGTGCTGTCCGTGCTTGGAGCCGCCGAAGAAGCCGCCGTTCGCCAACGCCTTCATCCCGATGACACCGATGTTGCGTTCAACGAGTGTCGGCACGACGCGCTCGATGAAACTTTCGTAACTGACATCAACGAGGTTCATGGACAATTGGCACGTGTCGAAAATATCACTCTGCTCCAACACGCGTTCGTGCGCGGCGGGACTGGAGTGCCCGGTGAAACCGATGTATCGGGTTTTGCCGGTTTCCTTCGCTTCCTGCATCACGTCGAAAACGCCGTTATCGATGCGTTCGTCTACGTCTTCTGGATTCCGGACGGCATGCACCTGCCAAAGATCGAGTCTGTCGGTATTGAGACGTTTGAGCGATGCTTCGAGGTGCTGCCGTGCGCCTTCCGCGTCGCGCGCTGTCGTTTTCGTCATCAGGAAAATATCATCGCGATACTTCGGCACGAGCAGTTTTCCGAGGCGGCTTTCGCTGCGCACACCATTTTCGGCGTAAGATTCCGCGCTATCAAAGAACCGCACGCCGCCTTTCAGAGCTGTCTCGATGGTTTTCTGTGCCTCCGCTTCCTTCATATTCACAATATGCCAGCCGCCGACACCGAGCATCGTCACTGCTTCGCCTGTGCGTCCGAGCCGCCGGGTAGGCAGAAGCGTTCCCAGCCGGTCGCGGGTTTTGTGTTCTTCGCCAGAACCTACCGATGCAGTGGACAAGAGGATGCCCGTAGTCAAGCCTGCCATCGATTTCAGAAATTCACGTCGATCAATCATGGTTTTACACCTCTCTAATTTAGCTTTATTCTATATCTATTTCGGTTTTTTGTCAAGAAATTTTTTGCTTGACAAAAATCGCCTACTTCCATTAAAATATCTGCCATGACATACGCACAACGCAACCCTATTCCCGATAAACTTGTCGTCCTCACGTTTGATGATGGATGCAAATCGCAAGCCACCTTCGTCGCACCGCTCTTGACGCATTACGGCTTCAGCGCGACGTTCTATATCACCGAAGGGCTCGGGTTCCTGAAAAATAAGGAAGCCTATATGACATGGGAAGAGGTGCGCGGCTTACACGATGCCGGCTTTGAAATCGGCAATCACACGCGCCATCACCGAAACGTTACGCAACAATCCGATGCCGAACTCAGTGCGGACTTACAACACATTGATGCGCAATGCGAAGTTTACGGCATTCCGCGCCCGACAACCTTCTGTTATCCCGGCTATAGCCACGGTGAAGCGGCGGTGAAGGTGCTTGCAAAGCACGGCTTCCAATTCGCGCGGCGCGGCGTTGCCCCCGAATTCCCTTACGATGGCGAAGGCGGCAGAGGCCCAGCCTATAACCCCGCGGTGCATCACCCACTCCTCGTTCCGACGACAGGTGCCTCCGGACCGCATTGGAATTTTGACGATTTCACGTGGGCCCTCGCGCAGGCGAAAGAGGGACATATCCCTGTCCTCACCTTCCACGGCGTGCCAGACCTGGAGCATCCGTGGGTGCATACCGAACCTGAGGCATTTGAGGCATACATGGCTTACCTGGCTGAGCACGGGTATACCGTCCTTTCCCTGCGAGATCTTGGCGAGTATGGGGTTTGATTGGGGGATTTTCCTTTTTAAGACAGGGGAGGTTTCTTCAATGCATCGAGACCAGGAGGTCTCTCCTACCGGAACGAATCGAGAAGCGTGAGGTCTCTCCTACCGAGGGGAGTTGAGACGAGACCGTAGTTCGGGCTCGCCTGATCCCGAACGGGGTGGAAGGAGATACTGGCACATTTAGTATATGCTTAAAGAATTATTCACGAACAACCTTACTCGGTGGGATAAACTGCTGTTTCACCGCATCTTCAGTTGGAGCGACAAGAAGTTCCTGAACCGTTCCCTGCGTCTCTTCTCATGGAGCGCGAACGGCTACCTCTATCCCCTTATCGTGCTCTACATCTTCTTGACAGGCGATGCCGACATGAGTGCCGCTTTTCTGGTATCAGCCGCCTTCGCGTTTTCCATTGACAGGTGTCTCTATATTCTCCTCAAACAGTCAATGAAACGCGACCGGCCCTTTGAAGGGATAGTTGACGTGGAGTTCCGCGTTCAGCCGCCAGACCGGTTTAGTTTTCCCTCAGGGCATACGGCATCGGCGTTCCTCATGGCGACGCTCCTAGTCTGCACACTTTCGCTGAATAAAGCGGAGCAAATCCCGATATTTCTGTGGGCAAGCACGGTAGGGGTTGCGCGAGTTTATCTCGGCGTGCATTATCCTACGGACGTTTTAGCGGGTGCGATTCTCGGTATCACAACGGCGCAGTTGGGGATGTTGGCGCAGGCATTTTTTGTCTCGTGATTCTGTGGTTTTGCGTATCTGCACATCATGGATGCGTGGCGAGGGAAACCCGCTCGCATGCGCGTGTGGCATGCGAGGGCCCTCGCCCTACGGTATTCGGGGTTTCAATGTCCTTGCGGTTGGTTTTGCGTATCTGCAAAGCGAACTGCTTCGCGAAGCACGCGCTATCCGGTCTTGATGCCTTCCTTGTAGGAGAGACCTCCCGGTCTCGATGCAATATTAAAAAAAACAAATCCTCCCCGCATCAAAGTGCCGTTGATTTTAATCTTGACATTTTTCCGACGGTGTGTTAAACTCTTCTTAACAGGGATAGGAATTGAGACTAGGCGGACGCGCCTACGGGCAGAAATCGATCCCCGAGGTCTTTCCTACCGGGGTATGAGTCAAGATCGGCGTGGCGAGGGACAGGCCCTCGCCCTACGGTTAAAGGGCCCTCCCAGTCTTGATGCAGTCTTGAAAGCGATAGGAAACAAACGTCATGCAAAATGTGTGGATACAACGAACCATCGGAATACTCGTCATACTCGCCGCATGCGGCGTGATCGCCTGGGCGCAAAAGCATAGCAGCACCGAAAAAGGCACCACGCTGGCAGACCTCGGCGTAACCGAAGAACAGAAAACCCAAATCAAAGCGATGTGGGAACTCAAACGCCAAAAGCAGATTCAGGCCACCAAAGCCCTGCACACCCTAAACCAACTCGCAAAAGATGCGCGCGTTGAAGATGCCACGATTCAGAAGACTTTGACGGAGATACGCGCGAAACGGAAAGAGGTCCAGCAACAGATAGAACAAGCCGAAGAAGCGTTGACGCAAACGCTACCGCCACGCGCACAACTCCACCTGACACTCTTAGGCGTGTTAGATAACGGATTGCCGCGCAGAATTGTGAGACAGCAACCCGACAATAAAAAGGAAGCCGAAACCAACCAATCGCCCGCAAAATAGGGGGATGGGAACCATGGAACATCATCCACCAGAACCGATTTTTGATTTCGCGAACCTACCCGATAGCGAACTAGAGCTCGCCACCGGTGCCCTGCTCATTGCAAAAAGCGATTATCCTGAATTGGATGTCGCCGATTATCAGCAGCGGTTAGATGCCATGGCCGACGCTATCCGTCAAAACCTGCAAGGGACAGCGTTACCTGAGCATCACATTGCCGAAATGAACCGTTATCTTTTCGAGGAGCAGAAGTTTCAGGGGAATAATAAGGACTACTACGCGCTGAGCAATAACTTCCTCAACGTCGTCCTTGATAGAAAAATGGGGTTGCCCATTACCCTGTCTGTCCTCTACATTGAAGTTGGCAAGCGCGCAGGACTGCCCCTCGCCGGCGTTAACTTTCCGGGCCATTTCCTTGTCAAATACAAAAGTGAACATCTCGACGTGTTCATTGATGCCTTTGACAACGGGAAATTCATGTCCGAAAACGCACTAGAGGCGAAACTTCAGGAGACTTTCGGACAACCCATAAAACTCCAACCGAGCATGCTAGCCGAGGCGACGCATCGGGAGATTTTGGCGCGCATCTTGCGGAATCTCATGCACGCCTATACGCGCCTTGAGCGGCACGATGCAGCACTGCATGCCGCGCAGCGCATCACGTGGTTCTTGCCGAATTCCGCCGGTGCTCTTCGTCAATTCGGCTACATGCTCTACAGAAACAACGCCTACAGCGACGCAATCTCTGTTTTTGAGAGATGCCTTGAAATTGAGGACAATCCCGTGGAAGTCGCCGCCATTGAGCGGAATATTCGGGTGCTTCGTCAGCTCCTCGCGCGTCTGAATTGATGTGCTGCGGTTTTGAGTCTGGCAGCATCGGGACCGGGAGGGCTCTCCGACGGTATTGCATCGAGACCGGGAGGGCTCGCCTACCGCGCGTCTGAATTAATGTGCGGCAGTTTCCCCTTGCATTTTCGCACCGGAGCTGCTAAAATACCCTTTACACAGAATTAACGATGGATTTGCCTCCATCATGCAACAAACATATAAATTTGATAAGAAACGTAGTCATCGTCATCACCGTTGGCGATGATGGAATTAGGAAAGAGGCGTAATAGCATCCGAAATACGAAAAAAATGAACACAGATTTTTTAACGTGCCGCGCTTTCGTCATTCTCCTGTTAATTCTGGCGCAGCTCGGGATAGGACAGGCTCTCGCCCTACAAGCTGAGCGGGCATCGGGACAGGAGGAAGGCACTGTTGTAACAAAAGAAGGCGTGCCGATTGTGTCGGCGATGAAGATAGCGCAACGTGACGATTTCACGACGTATCAGTTGCAAGCCGGTGACCAGGTGGTAGTCACGGTGGAAGGGTATCCCGAATATAGCAAGGAGCGCGTGCCTGTCCCTATCCAACCCGACGGCTACCTCTCCTATCCGCTGATAGGCGTTATCAAGGCGACAGGACTGACGATTTCGGAACTTGAGGCGCGGATGCAGTCCGCATTCGCTGAACGGCTGCAGAGCGCGAGCGTTTTCGTCACGCTAATGCAACCGAAACGCACCATTCTCGTGCTAGGTGCCGTGGAACCGAGGGGACGAGGGAATCCGCATGTCTTTGAAACCGGACAGGTTTATCTGATGCACGCGCTCGCGGCCGCAGGCATTAACTATGAACTGGCAGACCTGACTGCGGTTACCATCTGGCGTGATGGAAAACTTTACCAGAAAGTCGATTTTATCGCGCTCGTTGAAGCAGGCGGACCCGATATCCCGTTGAGAGACTACGATACGATTCTCATCCCATCTGCCTTTGAGCAGCGTCCCATCCGAGTCATCGGCGCAGTGATGGCACCCGGTGTGTATCCTATCTCAACGCAACAAATCCCCGCGATTCAGGCGTTGAAACTTGCCGGCGGCTCCAGAGCCGATTTCACAGACCTGGGTAAAGCGGAAATCATCACCAACGAAGGACGCATTTCCGTTGACTTGACATCGGACAATGTCGATGCGATGCTGGCACCGGGCGACACACTGTATATCCCCCTCGCCGAGGCGAAGATTAGCGTCATCGGCGCAGTGGATAAACCGGGCGAATACGTTATCACGGAACCCGTGCTGTTAGCGAAGGCTGTCGCAATGGCGGGTGGACTGAACGAAGACAGAGCGAACCCGAAAAAGTGCATCCTGACGCGCGCCAGCGGCACCACCGAAGAACTCAACTTTGACGAGATGCACTCCACGGTGTATCTCCATCCAAATGACCAGGTTCGTGTTCGGGAGCGCATGCGGATTGATTGGCGTGTGCTGACGTTCGCTGCATCGCTAACCAGCTTGCTCGTGAATGTGCTTGGGCTGCGGAATTGATTCTTTGTAGTGTATAACGTCAAGACGGCCTGGGAAATGGAGCTCTTTGCCAAGACAACGTCAAACAACCGCTAGGAACTAAAAAAATATGCGAGAAACAGTTGACACAAGTGTCAGCCCTACAACCGCCCGGCAACTTGAGGAAATTCGCGAGATTCGATTGTCGGACTATTTTTGGATGCTTTTTCGGAGCAAGTGGAGCGTGCTGTCCATTTTCTTACTCACCGTTTTAGGCGCGTTCCTCGTCACCGATTTCACCACGCCGGTGTATCAGTCAGAGACTACTGTTCGCGTCGTTGATGGGCAACAAACGCCTTCGCTGTTCTCCCAATTGCCGTTATCGGGACTCTTTGGCGGCACATCGCTGGGTGCGTATGCGGCGCAGTTGCAGTCCCGCGATTTGGTTATCGCGCCGGCAGTGCGGCAATTGAGAGAAGAAGGACTTCTCGAACCGCTGCCCGTTCATCGCGGCAGAATACTGACGTGGTTGGCAGAGCGGGTTAATATTGATGTGGTGCAAGGTGCCACGGAGCAGGGAGAACTCACTGTGGCGGAGTGGGAAGACTTCTTCATCAAAACCCTCATTGACGAGCAGTTGAAGATAGATGAGTCATCGGATGGGAACGTGATTACCGTTACCGTGAAGCAGCGGCTGCCGGAACGCGCGCAGCAGTTGTGCAATAAAATCGTTGCTGTCTTTCAGCAGGTGGTGGCGGCAGAGACAGAAGAGCAGATGCGGTGGTGGGAGAAGCCGATGCCGCAGTCAATGCTGGCGGCAACGCAACAGAACCTGAAAACGGCGGAAGAGGAACTGTTTAATTTTCAGCGCGACTATCCAGAGATTACCTTGAACGCGGAGGGTGCCACACAAGCGCAGCTCATTCTGGCACTTCAGTTGAAGGAAAATGAGTTGATAGGGCTTTTGTCAGGCGCGGCGTTGCAACGCGAAGAATACGCCGCGGAATTGGCGAAGATTGAGGAGAATCTCGTGTCGGAGACGGTGGCGACGAATCCTTCCTACTCCAAATTGCGCGATAATCTACACGAGTATGAAATTGAACGCCAGGGCATGACAGGCAAATACGATGAGACGCATCCGGACGTTGTCGCGTTAGATAAGAAAATCGCGGAGACGAAGGCACGCCTCGCCGAGGAGGAGCAGCAGATAAGAAGCACGACAACGGCTTACAACCCGCTGCACCAAGCACTCACCGAGAAGGTGAACGAGGCAGAGGCAACTATTAAGAGTCTCACGGAGCAGAAAAATCAGGTTTCAGCACAGATTGCGTCGCATATTGCGCGGCTCAGCACCTGGTCTTCGCAACAAATCAAGTTGTTTCGGTTGAAGCGTGACGTTGAAATTTACAACGCGCAGACTATCGCTTTGGAGGCGAAGATGCGGGAGTCGGAGATTGTCGCCGAGGCGCGCACCGAGAACCTCAAGGTGTTAGATATGGCGCGCGTCCCTGAGGAACCTGTCGCGCCGCGTCTGAAGTTGAACCTCGTTTTAGGCGCGATGCTTGGTGGGCTGCTCGGCTTCACATTCGCTGTGGCGAAGAATTACTTCCAAGATACCTATCTGCGATTAGAGGAGGCGGTGCGGCAATTGGAATCGCTGCCGAATCCGCCGAGTTTCCTCGGTGTTATCCCCTCCGTAGGCAGAATAGCCCGCAGGAAGCCGCCGCAACTCATCGTTCACGACGCGCCGCACTCGCGGGCGGCAGAAGCGTTTCGGGTGCTACAAGCGAAACTGCCGTTCCTCACCCCCGGCAGTGCGCTGAAAACAGTGCTCGTCACCAGCGCGACGCGCGGCGAAGGGAAAAGCACCGTCTCGTCCAATCTCGCCATGTCACTGGCACAAAAAGGGAACCGGGTGTTGCTTATTGATGCCGATATGCGCCGTCCTTCGCAGCACAAAACGTTCGCTACCGAAGCAGCAGATGCCGAAGAAGCAACGTCAACCTCGCTTGCTATTCGGAAACCGGGGTTAAGCGAGGCACTCATCAGCATGAACGCGGACAACGGTTACGATGTGTTCCAGGCCACAATCAAGCCGACAGGCGTTCCGAATCTGCATCTTGTATCCGGTGGCACCGTGCCGCCAAATCCGATTGAGTTGTTAAACTCCGAGATGATGTCGCAGTGGTTAGAATTCGCACGCACCGAATACGATGTTGTTGTAATTGATTCTCCCCCGGTCCGCGCTGTCGCCGACGCCGTGATTTTGGCACCTATCGTCGATGCTGTTGTCTATGTGTTTGACATCACCAAAACGCGGCGGTTTGACATGCTGACAGGCGTGCGGCACCTCACCGAAGTCTTACCGACGAAGAGCATCGGTGTGCTGTGCAACATGATTCATCCGAAGCATGCGAAGTCCTACGGCTATTACGGCCGCCATACCCGTTATTATGAGTTAGGCGATGGGAGCGTAGATTAAACTTCCATGTGTTATTCGTAGGGGGCTGTCCCTCCGCCTTTCTCCATCGCGGGGGACAGGCCCCCGCGCTACGGTAAAAAACGGCCCCCTTCACCGTAGGGCGAGGGCCTGTCCCTCGCCGTGCCTCGGTCTGAGAAACAGCTTTGGTTGGCGTGCGTTTTTCGCGCAGATCGAACGCTCGCGGGGGACAGGCCCCCGCCCTACGGTGCGGTTTTCTGCGTTTTTCACGCCCGCATCTTCCCCAAACTCGCAGGCGGACGCGATTTGCCCACTAACCCCGCAAGCACCACCATCGTTAAAATATAAGGAAAACTATTAAGCAACTGCACCGGAATGTTCCATTGATTGGCGAGTTCAAAAGCGGCGGCGAAACCGAATAGCAGACACGCCGCAACGCCACTCAACGGCCGCCAATTCCCAAACACGACTGCCGCTAACGCGACGTAGCCGCGCCCGGCTGTCATCCCCTTTGTAAAATAGTGGACTTCGGATGCGAGGAAACAACCGCCGAGCGCGGTGAGGATACCGCTCAACATAACCGCCGCGTATTGCCACGCAGCGCGGCTTAGGCTAAGCGTGGCGAGTGCCTCCGTTGATTCGCCAGCGGCGCGCAAACGCAAACCCCACGGTGTTTTAAAGAGGAAAATGTGACTTATTCCCATCAGCACCGGCACGACATAGACAAGAAACCCGTAAGAACCGATAATCGGCAGCTGCCATTGCGGAAGTCCCTCAACACGTCCGGATGTCGGCAAAATAAACTCGGTGATGCCCAACGCTAAAATGTTAATTGCCACGCCGCACACAATCTGCTCGGCGTGGAAAGTGACGGTAGCGATGGCGTGTAGCAGTGCCAACGCTATCCCGAAGCCGATGCCGACAAGCAGGCCTATCCACGTTGAGCCGGATGCTTGTGTGCCGATAACATAGCCGAACGCACCGATGAGCATCATGCCTTCAAGTGCGATGTTAATCACGCCGGAACGTTCGGAGTAGATACCGCCGAGGGCAGCGAATCCGAGGGGTGTCGTCATTCGCAGTGTAGTTGGAATTAGTTCTAATATCATCTTTTTGTTGTTCGCCATGCGTTGTTTGGCTGCTGCTGTGCAGCGCAGGTTGTCATCTCAGGCCGTCTTGACGTTGTCAAGACTTGCATGCTTTTGAACCTTTTTCGTTGTTCGCCATGCGTTGTTTGGCTGCTGCGTGCCTATCTAGATTTCCGAGAAAATCCATCGATGCAGACGAGGCAGATAATCAACAATCCCTGTCCGGCGAGAAACAGCCCGCGCGGCACATTCAGTAAAATCTCAATATCAAGTGCAACTTTGCTGAGTAACCCGAATAAGAGTGCCGCCGCCAAAACACCGAACGGATGATTTCTGCCTAATAGCGCGACGGCAATGCCGGTGAAACCCCAGCCGGGTGAGAAGCTGTCTAAATACCGATAGCGATATCCCATCACTTCTGTGACTCCTGCCATTCCGGCGAGCGCGCCGCTGAGAGCCATTGTCCACACGATGACGACGCGCGTGTTGATACCGCCATAAGCCGCAACGTCTGGCGCGTTTCCTACCAGACGTAGTTCATATCCCCAGCGCGTGTGCGATAGGAAGATATAGCAGAGGATAACGCACCCGCAGGCAAACAAGAAACTGGCGTTGAGCGGGTTACTCTGTGTAACGAGTGTGAGCACGCCTGCCACTCGTGGAAGGCGCGCCGCTTCGTGAATCGGCGGCGTTTGCGGATTCATCTGATTCGGTTCTTGGTAAACGGACGTGACGAGGTAGTTCATCAGCGCGAAGGCGATGAAGTTCATCATAATGGTGTTGATGACTTCGTGTGTGCCGTATTTCGCTTTCAAGAAACCTGGCACCGCGCCCCAAACCGCACCTGCGATTAACGCCGCGCCTATGCATAACGGAATTAACACGACAGAGGGTAGGTTCAGAAACATGCCTATCCACGTAGCGGCGAAGGCGGCGACATAGAGTTGTCCTTCACACCCGATGTTGAACAGCCCGCCTTTATAGCCGATAGCGACAGCGAGCCCGGTGAAAATCAGCGGTGTGGCGTTAAACAGCACGTAGCCGAAATCGTCGAAAGTCGCGAAGCCGCTGACGAAGATGACAGAATAGAACTCCAGGGGATGCTGTCCCCTTATCAGAAGCACAAGCCCACAGAGCAGGAAAAATCCGCAGAGCGCGATGAGCGAGGGGATAAAATTCCGCAGCAATTTTCGGAGAAAATGAGAAGCGTTTCGGATATTCTTCGTCATTAGTATGTATGTGTCCCAGAGTTATGGAAACTCTGTATCCGGCCATGTTTTCCTACAGCGGCAGAGACGTAATCTTGGACATCGGAGCAGGATTGAGCAGGATTTTCAAGATTTCGCAAGAGATGAGCAGGATTTTCACGATTTGAAGCAGGATTTTCACGATTATACAAGATTTCGCAAGATTATAGATTCTGATAAGTCGAATATCTCGTGGCGTGCCAAAACGGTGTGGTGTCTCAGATCCCTAATCCTGGTAAATCGTGATAATCCTGTAAATCCTGCTCGGATTTGACAAAAAGTTTGAGAAATGTTATCATAAAACATAAGCGTTATGAGACTAACACGAATCTATTATAGCACAAATGTCGTATTTAAAACAATCTTCAGCAGAAATACCGGCCGCCCTCGGTGGCACGCCTGTCTTTGAACGAACGGCAGACGCACCCTTTCCGAACTTAGAACGGTGGCATCAAATGACGGAGGCGGAAGCACAGGTTGTTTATGAGATGACACTGCGCAATGAATTATCGGGTGCCTCCCCTACCGTGCAGGCGTTTGAGGAGATGTGGCGCGAACGGCATCGGACGCGCTTCGCTATCAGCGTTGTCAACGGCACAGCGGCGATTCATAGCGCGATGTTTGGACTTGGGGTTGGGCCCAGGGACGAGGTAATCTGTCCGACTTACACGTGGATGGGCTCCATCACGCCGGCACTGATGCTGATGGCGAAACCGGTTTTTTGTGAAGTAGACCCGGGAACGTTACTCATTGATGTCGCCGATGTTCGGCGGCGGATTACCGAACGCACAAAGGCGATTGTCGCCGTGCATCTGTGGGGTAATGTCTGCGATATGGACGCGCTGATGGCACTGAGCGAAGAGACAGGCGTGCCGGTTATTGAGGATTGTTCGCATGCGCACGGGGCGGCTTACAAAGGCAAACCGTGCGGCAGCATCGGGCACGCGGGCGCGTGGAGTTTACAAGGCAACAAACCTGTCAGTGCAGGTGAAGGCGGCGTGTTGGCAACGAACGATAGCGCGCTCTTTGAACGCGCCTGTCTCCTCGGGCAAGTCAACCGCACGGTGGAGATTGACGCAGAAGAGCGGCACTATGCGCATCTCCCGATGATGGGACTCGGTGTGAAGTTTCGCGCGCATCCGCTGGCTATCGGCATTGCCTCGGTGCAGATGCAGAAGTTAGATGCCCTCAATGCAGGCCGCCGCGCCTATATTGACGAACTTTCAGAAGGGTTGCGAGATATCCCGGGGCTGCATGCCGTTGAGAGATATGCGGGTACGGAGCCGGCGGGGTTCTTCGGATGTCCATTCCATTATCGTGCGGAAGAACTACACGGGCTGCCTGCCCCTGTCTTCGCCGACGCGCTCCGAAAAGAGGGCGTTTTGGCGAATAACAACCCATATCCGGCCCTGGTAGGCCAAGGCGTGCCGGTTTTTTCAGGCGGAATGTCAACACATAGCAATCCGTACCCATTATTGCACACGCTACCCCTTTTCGCTCAGGGACTTGACATTTACACGGAGGGACGCGGCTCACTCTGCACACCTACGATGGGGGGAACGTATGAAGGGTATACCGCCGGTGCCTTGCCTATCACCGAGAAAGCGTGTTCGCGGTTGGTGTTTCTGCCGTTATTGACGGCCCCGGTGCCGCACGCGGCAGAAGGCATCCTCACCGCTATCCGAAAAATTGTCGCACACGCCGCACCGATTGCACATCACGCGCAAGAAACTGAAGTCATGAAATAATCAAAACCGCCCGTTATTCGTTTATTCGTTGAGCGAGGGATGGGCCCTCGCCGTGATTTAGCGCATCAAAAAATGGCAACAGAATTTTCTGCTCGAACTCGTGCCCAGACTATAGAAACCTTAAAGACAGAGTGCTTAGACGTGCTTGTCATCGGCGGCGGTATTGTCGGCGCGGGCATCATCCGTGATTTAGCACTGAACGATGGCATCCGAGCGGGGCTCATTGAGCAAGGCGATTTTGGCAGCGGGACGAGCAGTGCCACTTCGCAGCTAGTCCACGGCGGGTTTCGGTATCTCTCCAAGGGCGACATTGCGCTGGTGAAAGCGGCTCGGCGTGAACGAGAGGTGTTGTTACGCATCGCGCCGAGTGTAGTCAGCCCGCTTCCTATCGCCATCCTCTGTTACGCCGGCGACAGGTATCCTCTCGCCGGCATCCAGATGGCGGCGCACTACTATAACCATCTGTCGCAGACAGATAGAGCGGAGAAGGCTGAGGTTATCCGTGATGTCGTAGAAATTCAGCAGCGCCTCGGTTCAATTGAGACGACAGGATTGAAGGGTGCCGCTATCATCTGGGATAGCAAGGTGGACGATGCGCGGCTATGCCTTCTCACGTTGCGGGATGCCTATTTGCACGGCGCATCTGTTGCCAATTATGTCCGGTTTCTCGATTTTGTCCGACAAGCCGGTGCCGAGACAGTTGTTCGCGTCGCAGATAGCATCACCGGCGACGAATTTGAGGTGCGCGCGAAGCACATTGTATCTGCGACGGGCCCTTGGACAGACGGGGTATGGGAGAAGGAACCTGGATATGATGGCGTGCCAAAGTTGACTACGCAGCGCGCGAAAGGGATTCACATCCTCGTGCCGCGCTTGCCCGGCAATCACTACGGTATCGCGACGCTCACGCGTTCAGAGAAATCGCATCACGGAAAACCGCGTGTCATCTTTCTTTTGCCCATAGGCGCAAGCACTGATGAGACAGCGAACGGATACCAAAACCTGTTGCTCATCGGCACTACGGAGACGCATCCGGACGGAGCACCCGACGCTGTCCGGCCCACCGCTGCGGAAGTGGACTATCTACTCGCCGAAACAAGGCGAGTTTTCCCCAACGCCGCGTTGACGCGTGCTGACGTTATTGCTGCTTATGCCGGCATCCGGCCCCTCGTATCTTCTAGGAGAAGCAGGCCGGGCAAAATAGGGCAAAATCCCCTGAACTTGATAAAATGCCGACGCAACCGCGGGAATGACTATGTCACGAGGGGACATATTATCGCTGAAAGCCCGAGCGGTGTCATGTATATTTACGGTGGGAAACTGACGACGCATCGGCAGATAGCAGAAGAAACGGTGGACAGACTGGCAGAAAAACTCGGCGTTGCGCGGCACTGCCGGACCGCAATACTGCCGCTCCTTAACGAGGCACCGGTGAGCAACGTTTGTAATCCCGCAGCGGCGCGCCTTATTCGGCGGTACGGCGACGCTGGTGCCTACACCATCCAGCAGTGGGTGGATAAGGATGCAACCCTCTCGGAATCTTTGACTGACTCGTTTCCATTCGTCAAAGCGGAGGTTCGCTATGCGTTTTGGGGGGAGATGGCGATGAATCTGGAAGATTTCCTCTGGCGGCGCACCCGCATCGGACTGACTGCTGGACAAGGCGTTGACATCGCACCCAAAATCGCCGCATTTCTGGGAGAATCCTACGAATGGAATGCATCACGCATTGCAGCAGAAGTGGAAACCTATCGCCAACGGATTGCATGGTTGAACGCTGAATTGGGTTCGTAGAAACTGTTCGCTAAAATAGGCACAGAAACGTAGTCATCGACAACGTCAATGATGGATGACGCAGATAGATGTCATCGCCTCGTTAAAATAGGCACAGAAATGTAGTCATTGACAACGTCAATGACGGATAACGCAGATAGATGTCATCGCCCCAAGAACGCCAATCGAACGCATTGCGAAAGACAGAAAAATGGAAGTTTATCGCTGGGAAGATAGAAAATTTGGGAAACTTGAACCGCTGCGTTTCGGCGCAGAACGGGACTTCGAGGATTTGCTAGAACAAGACCCGAGGCTAGTCCTCGGCGAACCGCTTTGCGTCATCAGCAGGCAGCCACCCCTCAGCACGTCAAAACAGAAAATCGATCTACTCGCGTTAGACAGACAGGGGAACTGTGTGATTATTGAACTCAAGCGCGGCCGCCCCTCGCGCACCGCCATCGCGCAAATTTTGGAATACGCAGCGGGCGTGGCACAACTTGTCTACATTGAACTTGAACAACTGACTTACCGATGGTTTCAACAGCAAGGGAAAGAATTCACATCGCTGGCGGCGTTGCATAGCGAATTCTTTGAGTATGCCATCGGCGATATCCCCAACTCGGCGTTCAATCAGAAACAACGCCTCGTCCTCGTCTCCGAAGGTGTGGATGCACGCGTGCTGGAAGTTGCCGAATACCTGCGGAGTTTAAACATTGACATCACCTATATCTCCTATTTTTCCTACCACGCGCCCGATGAAATTTTAGTCGCCACGGAAACCGTCCTCGGCGGAAATGTCCTCAAAGAGGAGGAACGGGCGTATCCGGAGACAGCGCAGCAGTTTATGACGCAGGAATTGTTCATGGAGACGCTAGCGTCAAACAAGGAATTGCTCAACGTTGCCTCCGAATTCTTCGGGTATGCGACTGCGTGCGGCGCAACGGTGCGCCCGCGCATCGCGAAACTCCGCATGACTATCGGCGGAGGCTGGTGGTTAGATACTTACCCCTCAAAACGCGCAACGCACTTTCGAGTTGATGTCCACGGCGATTTTACACCGCTGCACATTGTAGAGTGCCGCGCGAATTTACCCAATGTAACCGTGAAGAATTTCGGCATCTCTTTTAACATCGCCACCCCTGAGCAGCTTGAATATGCGGTTGAAGTTTTTGAGCGCATCCGGAATACGATATTGGGCAATTAACCAAAACGTCGTTTTTTGTCAGCGAGGGACAGGCCCTCGTCCTACAGTGACTATGTAGGTTGAGAGCCTGTCCCTCAACACGCCACTTCTCGCACTACGGTGAGAAAAAACTCATGACTTGGATTGACTTTGGCTCACCTGAATTCCTCTATTGGCTGTGGAGTGTGCTACCCATCGTCCTCTTGATATGCCTTGGCATCAGGCAGCGGCGGCAGGCGAGCGAACTCTTCCATAGCATTCCCAATCCAACCTATGCACGGCGACACAAAATCCAAGCCGCATTGCTGATGGTAAGTTACCTCCTCGTGACATTCGCCATTGCGCGGCCGCAGTTTGGCGAAAAACAGGAACCGGTGCAACAGCGAGTCGTAGATGTCATGCTCGCGCTGGATATTTCAACGAGTATGCTGGCCGAAGATGGACAAAAAGCAGTTCGGCTGCGCCGCGCAAAACACGCCATTTTCGCGCTGGTCGAACGGATGCAGGGAAACCGCATCGGACTGCTGCTATTTGCCGAGGCGAGTTTTGTCGTCTGTCCCTTGACAACGGATGCATCCACACTCAAAGAATTCGTTGCGGCGGTGGAGCCAGTGACGCTTGTTCACAGCGGAACGCAGATTGGGAGTGCAATTGAAACCGCAGTTGCTCGGCTGAACCGCGAACGAGACAGGGCGCATAAGGCACTCATCTTGTGGACAGATGGCGAAGACCACGGGGACACAGCAGTTGATGCAGCAAAAGCGGCAGCGAGTGCCGGTGTGCATGTCTACTGCATCGGCGTTGGAAATCCGGGGCAACCTGCGCCTATTCCGCTGGCAGATGGCGCGGGATATAAGCGGAATGTCAACGGGCAACTCGTGCTAACCGAACTTGACGAAGAAACGCTACGCGAGGTTGCCGAACAGGGACGCGGACGTTATTATCATGAGACAGAAATCTCTCAGCAAAGTGAGCGGCTTGCGGGAGATTTAGCACGGTTGGCGACGCGGCAATTCAAGATGGGGACTCCTGATGGCGGAGGACATGCGGAACGGTTTCAGTTGTTTGTCGGCATCGCGCTTCTCTTATTGATTGCGGAAATGTTCGTGTCTTTCCAAAAAAGCCCTATCTCACCGTAGCCTATCTCTCCGTAGGTTGAGGGCCTGTCGTTCAACAGGCCGCTCTATCTCGTCGTAGGTTGAGGGCCTGTCCCTCAACAGGCCGCGAATTTGAAATCAGCCGTTTTTCGTATTCTTCCCAAAACCCCTATTTCCCCGTAGGTTGAGGGCCTGTCCCTCAACAGGCTCCAGATTTGAAAGGAACCGTTTTCACCGGCTCGCGCGGCCGTTTTTCGTTCCGTCAAAAACCCCTATTTCCCCGTAGGTTGAGGGCCTGTCCCTCAACATGCCGCAAAATCGCAGGGATTCTTAGATGAGAGTGTTACATAACTCAATGCTTTCCCGGTAGGATAGACCTCCTGGTCTCGATTTCTTTGGGTAGGAGAGACCTCCCGGTCTCGATGCATGTCAGACTCGTTCGGGTGCAGGCGCACCCGAACTATAGGGCTAGCGTGCGCGCCGCTTATAGTTCAGGAGCACCTGCTCCTGAATTAGTAGTGCTCAGGTCCTTGCAAATGACAGCGGGAGGAGGAAATCGAGACCGGGAGGTCTCTCCTGCATTCTATCAGCCGGTCCGAACGATAGATGAGCTCATCAAAAGAGATGCGACCTGCCTCGTAGTCCGCAGCGTCTTTCTCCCAATGCGAAATGATTTGACCGGCAGGCGGACACGGCGAATGAAACAGGCTATATGCAACACCCACAAGGCACGCAACGATGAAGAGGATACGGAGAAGACGTTTCATGTTGGGTCTCAAGACCGCGTTATTCTTTCATGCGTTTCAAGAAATCTTGAAAGGCTCTGTCTTCGATGCGTTCCTGCCGAAGTTCATCTCGCTTTTCTTTTGGCCTACGAAAGAAGGCTTCGATCTGTGCCTGCACCACTTCCTCGTCGGTGAGATGTTCGGGTTGCTCGACCGCCCTGTTATAGAGTTCCCGGGCAGAGATGTGCTTGAGTGGACGTGGTGCACCCTCCGGTGGATAGTCTACGTCCAACGAGTTCCAGAGGGTTCTCCGTTTCCGTCTCGGTTGCGCGTCGC
The DNA here is from genome assembly GCA_965242965.1 of Candidatus Poribacteria bacterium. Classification (GTDB taxonomy): domain Bacteria; phylum Poribacteria; class WGA-4E; order WGA-4E; family WGA-3G; genus AGPOR5. The sequence continues at coordinate 3,816,401 of OZ251518.1, forward strand.
GGTTGTCATCTGTCACCGTCCTCTCGATGGCGACAGCACCCGTGACAGTCTGCGTCGGTTCCGGTTCCGGGTGCGGTTCGGCATGCCACTCGTCACCATGCCAATGCCCACCCGGCTCAACCCTCTCCGCCTCTATCCGCTCAATCTCCCTCTCCATCGCCTTCCGCTGCTGCACCTGGCGATACCAGAGGGTGCCACTCACAATAATAGCCACTAGCAAGATCCCGATTGTGATGTTTTTTGACATTGTTTTGTCTCCTAATTAGATCGCGAGGGACAGGCCCTCGCGCTACGGTAACGGGTGACGCTCGCGGGGGAACCCCGCTCGGATGCGCGTGTGGCATCCGAGGGCCCCCGCCCTACGATGAAAAAACGATTCTTAGGTCCGTAGGACCTTAATGTCTATAGCCCGCGCGCCCGCGAAGAACGCTAAGGTCCTTTAGGTCCTTAATGTGTTTTGCCATGTCTGCGCGTGTTTTTTATTAAGGACCTAAAGGACCTTGAAAACAGGACGACACGTGCTGCTATAGACATGTAGGACCTAAAGGACCTAAAACGCCATCTCTTGACGATGGCCAACGCGGGGGACAGGCCCCCGCGCTACGATAAAAAACGGTTCTTGAGCCATCGCGGGGGAAACCCTCTCGGATGCGCGTATGGCATCCGAGGGCCCCCGCGCTACGGGAACATCGAGACCAGGAGGTCTCGCCTACCGGGAAGACGTTGAGTTATGAAACACCCTCAAATAATAGGCAGTATCATGTCCTCAGATAAGTCTGCACCCCGCCGTAATGCCGCTCCGCCTTTGGACGCTCATCCACTTGCCACGGCAAATTCACCGGAATGAGTCCTTCCTCAAAATAGGAATCGGTTATCTGCCAGAATTGCAAGCGCGGGTAGTGCTTACCGTTGTGTTCAATGAATCCTTCCTCTTCGGCAACGTTGCGCATCCCTCGCGTAACCTCGTGCAAAGTAATGAAAATCCCAATGGCGGCACCGTTATCCCGCATTGCTGTGCGGAAGGCGCGCACCTGATTCGGGTTTAAACTCCTCCCCGATTTTACCTCGGCTATGACAGGCAGTTTCGTCTGCGCTGCCTCGGCGAGGTGCCTGTTTTCCCAGAGGGTAATCTTGCCCGTGCCGTCAAACCCGCCATCGTTGCTATTCGGCGTTGGCGCGAGGCCCAATCGGGTAACTGCCCAGTTCGCGAAATCGTGAGGATTCTGCTCGGCGAGAAGGATGGCATCTTGATGCGTTGTCGGATATCCCTCGATGCGGTAATCGGCGTTCGGACGGAGCCCATGGCGTTCTCGTAGCCGCCGCTCCATCGGGCCTAAAGCGAGGACAGTGAGCTCAATGCCTACCCAACGCCGCCCGAGGCCGTGTGCGGCATCGACTGTCGTGCCACAGCCACAGAAGGCATCGAAGACGATGTCACCGGGGTTGGAAGAGGCTTTGATGATGCGTTCAAGGAGCGCGAGCGGTTTCTGAGTGGGATAGCCGAGGCGTTCTTTGGAGAGATTAATCAACGGCTTGATGTCAGTCCACCAATCGTTAATCGGCGTGCCTTCTTCGCGATAGTGCAACGCACGGGTGCCACCCCGGTCGGTGAACCTTTTGCCTGTCACGTTGTGTTCGCCGTAGGGACGATACTCGGTGTTAAAGATGACATCTTTCCCGCGGGCGTATCGCAAAATCACGTCGTGTTTGCGCGGGAAATCCTTGCGCGGGATGCCGCCGCCCGCGTAACACCAGATAATCTCGTTCCGAAAATTCGCCGCGCCGAAAACTGCGTCCAGCATCACTTTCAGGTAGTGACTCGCGTGCGGGTCACAGTGCAAATAAACGCTGCCATTCGGCTTCAACAACCGCCAAACCTCAGCCACGCGCGGTGCCATGAAGACGAGATAGGCGCGCATTGATTCATCTGCTCTCGACCCCCCCTTCAAAATTTTGTCAAAACCCGTTAAACAATCTGCTAACTTGTCCATGGTTTCAACGAGTTCGGGGTGTCTGCCATCGTAGTAGAGGACGGATGCCTGATTCTCGCGCGCCGCGTCGTCCCACTGCCAGATGTCGTCAAACGCTTTGCGCTGCGCTTTGGAGCCGGCGAGGAAGATGTTGTAGTTGCGGCCGCTGTTAAACGGCGGATCGAAGTAACAGAGATGATAACTATGAGTTGGCATCTCTCGCATGACGTTGAGGTTATCGCCGAAATAGAGGGTATTTTCCATAGTTTCGTCTTTCGCTACGCTTTTTTGATGAGGCCGCCGGGTCGGAAGCGCATCAGCGCGATGAGAATAATGCCGAAGAGCAGGTAGCGCATGCCGCTCAATTGGTAAGGCAGACTGATACGCAGGACTTCGCCGAGGGATGCTAAAATCGCCGCGCCGATGATGGCGTTCTTAATGCCGCCCATGCCGCCGAGGACTACCATGCAGAGGATGAAAATAGATTCCCAGAATTCAAACGCACTGGCACTGAGATTTATCCGAAACTGCGCGAAAAACGCGCCGCCGAGCGCGCCGATAGCCGCGCTCACTGCAAATGCCAGCGATTTATAGCGGCTCAGGTTAATCCCCATGCTCTCCGCTGCTTGTTCATCTTCGCGGATGGCAATCCAGGCTCTGCCGACACGGGAGTGTTGTAACCGATAGGTGACAAGCACCACTAGTGCCAGTAAGACGAGAATGTGGTAATAGTTGTGCCAATTCTGGTCCAGGACAACACCGAAGAGTGTCGGTGGTGGAATATCGTGGACAAACCCGTTGGGCCCGCCGATAAGCCCAGTCCAATTTTTGACGATACGAAACAGCAGTTCTGCGAACCCGAATGTTACGATAGCGAAGTAATCGCCGGTGAGGCGCAGAGTCGGTGCGCCACGTAGGAGTCCCCACAGCGCGCCGTTCAGCAAAGCAATCGGGAGGACGAGCCAATAATTGACACCGAGCCGCGTCATCAAAAGTCCCGCCGTATAGCCGCCGACGAGATAAAACCCGACGTAACCCAAATCCAACAAGCCGGTGAATCCGCACACAATGTTCAGCCCAACGGCGAGGAGCATATAGATGCCCGCCCAAACGATAATCCGCAGCAGGTAATCACCACTCGGAATGCTGGTGGGGACAGAGATACCTTGCAAGGACAGCCACTGGATAGTGTAGTCAAGGAGGTAGGTAAGTCCCGGCAGAAAACAGATGACGACGAAGAGGATGATGTTTTTCGGTGTTAATTTGTCTCTCATTTTTCTCTTTCGCAATGTGTTCGGCGGACATTACCGATGCAGAGACAGTTCACTTCTGCGAGCCCTGTTAGGCACGGGTGCCTGTCGTTTTTCCAAAGAGTCCCGAGGGCCGAATGAGGATGACAGCAATCATAATAATATAGGCAATCGCCAGCCGGTACCCGGAGGAAATATAGCCGGCACCTAGCACTTCGGCGAGCCCGATGAGGATACCGCCTATCATCGCGCCAGTGATATTGCCGATGCCGCCAAGCACGGCGGCGGCGAACGCGGCGACACCTTTGTAGTAACCCATCGTCGGTTCAATCACTTCGCGCAACCCTACCATCACACCGGCGACGGCACCTAACGCTGAACCGATGGCGAACGCCACGGCGATAACGCGGTTCGTCTGGATACCCATCAGATTCGCCGCAACCGGATTCTGCGCGCAGGCACGCATCGCTTTGCCAATTTTGGTTAAATAGATCAGCCGATTGAGCAAAATCATAAGCACCGCGGCGAACAAAATAATAAAAAGGTCGCGGTAGGGTAAATCCGCACCCCCAGGCAGCGGAATCGCATTTTCACTTAAGAAGAGAGCCGGGATGGCTTCTTCGGGGAAGGTGCGCTGCCGAGCACCCCAGATAATCCGCGCCAGATTCTGCAGCGCAAGAGACATACCAATCGCAGTAATTAACGCCGATAATCGTGGTGCCTTGCGCAGCGGCCGATACGCGATAACATCCATCCCCATGCCTATCCCCGCGCAGAGCAGCATGCAGATAGGCAACGCTACCCAAAACGGCACATGCAACACCGCGACGAGGATAAACGAAAAATAGGCACCAAGCATGAATATCTCGCCGTGGGCGAAATTAATCAGCTGGATAATGCCGTAAACCATCGTATAGCCTACCGCGATGAGCGCGTAAATGCCGCCAAGAACCAAACCATTAATAAGTTGTTCTAAAAATTGTGCCATAATTTGCAAGGCCGGTAAGGCGAGGGACAAACGTTCCTCGCCTTACCGTTTTTTTTATGATGCGCAATGCGTTCGGTGGACATCACCGATGCAAAGACAGTTCATTTCCCAAGCCGTCTTGACGCGGTCTCTCCGATGGGGATGCATCGAGACCAGGAGGTCTCTCCTACCGGCATGCATCGAAACGTTGTCAAGACTTGCATCTTGGGACTATTCTGGTGCGTCCAGATTCAGCAGTTGCTGCGGGGCCGCCATAAATTCTCCATCTTTGACGATTTTGACATAGGCAGGCTTGTTCAGGGTATCGCCGTGTTCATCAAAATAGGTGAGTCCCGTGATGCCCTTATAGCCTTCTTCCGGCGTGTCGAGGGATGCCAAATAGTCGCGGATGGCTTTCCGATTCTGTTTGAGAGTCGCTTTCGCCGAGTAAGTGGCTTCGATGGCTTCCGCAATCATGCCGACAGCATCGTAACTCAGCGCGGCCCAGGTATCCGGTGCTACGCCGTAGGCGGCTTCAAAATTTTCTGCAACGACTTGTGCTGCCTCGTTTTCAACACCGAAGAGAAAGGGTGTCGTGAGGTAGGTGCCTTCGGCGGCCGGTCCTGCAATTTTGAGGAAATCGGGTGAATCCACGCCATCTGCACCGAAGAACTGTGCAGTAGTGATGCCAGCCTCTCGTGCTTGTTTCGCAATCAGTGCCGCTTGTCCGTAGAGCCCCGAGATGAAAATACCGTCTGGATTCTTGGCTTTGATGCTGGTGAGCTGCGCCTTAAAATCGGTATTATCCCTGTCATAGGCTTCCGAGGCGACAAGATTGAGGCCGACTGCCTTCGCCTCCGCGGTGAATGCATCGGCGAGCCCTCTGCCGTAGTCGTCATTGTCGAAAAGCACCGCGACGTTCTTTAATTCAGGCAGGACACTCTTGATGTATTTCGCGATGAATTGCCCCTGAAAATCGTCGCGATACAAGTTCCTGAACGTCCAATCGCTACCTTTGCAAACGTTGACGTTCGTGGAGCCGGGCGACAATGCAACGATGCCAGCCCGTTTATAGGTGGGTTTGCCGGCGAGTGAGCACGAGCTATTGAAATGCCCGACGACTGCGAGGATTTCGCGGTTGGTGGCGATACGTTCTGCGACAAGGCTTGCCTCGCCATCTTTGCCTGCATCGTCTTCAAAGACGAGTTTCAGCGTCATGCCGTTAATGCCGCCTGCGGCGTTGATTTCGTCAGCCTTCAAGTTCGCGCCGCGTTCTATCATTTCTCCGAATGCCGCCGCGCTGCCGGTAAACGGCCCCGCAACAGCAACTTTCAATTCTTTTGCTGCTTCGCTTGGCAGGATGCCTGCCAAACCGAGGGCGATGCCCATCAGCAGAAGCCCTAAAAACCATTTTTTCATGAGTCTATGTTCCTTTCTTTGTGGTGCGTCTTCTACCTATCATAATCGTTGTGGCAGAAAAACGCGAGACGTTTTGAATGCCTACTAGGACAATTCAGTTTACAGATACACGGTAAGGACAGATGTCTCTATCTGTCCGCTTCCCCGGCATGCATCGAGACCGGGAGGTCTCTCCTACGGGTTTGGGTAGGAGGGACATCCTTGTCCCGATACGGTGGGCATCGCGACCGGGAGGTTTCTCCTCCGCGTCTGGGTAGGAGGGACATCCTTGTCCCGATATGTTTAAAAATCGAGACCGGGAGGTCTCTCCTACCGGGATGCATCGCGACCGGGCGCGCCTATTGACACTTCCCTTTTTTATCGTAACGTTGAGCGATTTATGAAACACCCTCATTATTTTACCGCAACCACCTGTTTAAAGTCAAATTTAAATTCAGGTTCGATCGGCTGCCCGTCTGGCGGAATAATCTGGATGCCAGAGACAACAAGCCTGACTTCGGTTGCGTCGTTTTCAAGCCGGTTGAAGATTAAAAGCCCGCGCCGTTGCGCACCACGGAATAACTTGCCACCGGCGAAAATGCTGTCCTCAGCTAAGGCGCGTCCCCCTTCCAACGCCTCCTCGTCAACGTAGGAATAAGAGCCATAATACGAAGGATAGTAGGGCGAATAGCCGTAGCGATAATAAGGCGAATAGGAGTAAGGATAAACGGGACGCACGGTTAACTCGCCGCGAGAAATGTCCACGTCATCGTAGAGCCGCTCAAAGTAATCGTAAGGCAGCGCGGCGTGTTGCGCGCCGTTTTTATCGATGAGCACCGCCGCGTCATCGGCAACCTGCACGCGCGGGCTATCAAGGTTGTGAACCGTCACTTCAAAAACGGTGTAGAGCGGCTCAACAGCCCCATTCCGTTCAACGACGAGATAAGGGTTCATCCACGGTTCATCGGTGAGCGCGAAGAGATCTACTTCTGTGAGCGGTTGCAGGGTAACAGCGATGCCTTTCTGTTCAATAGTCATCGCGCCTGTTTCGGTATCAATCTGCGCGGGTGAACGTTCTGTCATCGGTTCCATGTAGACATCAACAGCCGGGTGCGGTTTCGCTGCGCATCCGCAAAGCACGAGAGACACTGCCCCGACGAAGAGGAGCATCCATTTCCGGGGTGTTCCGGTAAAAACTTGGCATATCATGAGATTTGCCCTCCTAAAACAGTCATGAATTTTATTATACCACAAGTTACCTTGAAATGTCAAATTTTTCCCAGCGGCATTCGTTGGGGAGAACCTTTCGGTGCGCCGTTCCTGTCTCAATGCGAGCGATGCATCCTGATAGGAGGAGACCTCGGGTCTCGAATTCTTCCTTTTCCTGTCGACTGCCCCTCCCAGTCTCGCTGCGCGCGATGTTTTCCCGGTAGGAGAGACCTCCCGGTTTCAATGTTCCCGTAGCGCGGGGGCCTGTCCCCCGCGATTCTCGATTACCGTAGCGCGGGGGCCTGTCCCCCGCGATCTCCATCGTTAAGCGGTAGCGTTTTAGGTCCGTTGGGACCTGAAGAGAACGCGCTCCGTTTTTTTTACCCTCTCTGTAATTTGTGATCGCCTGATCACAAACGGGTCAAGATCGGGCGATCTTGATCTACAGGGGTGATGCGGTCTGACAGCAAAACGCTGGCGAGGGGAACCCGCTCGCGAACGCGTGTGGAACCCTACGAGGGCCCTCGCCCTACGATGCAGTGCCGTTTTTTTTCGCCGTAGCGCGGGGGCCTGTCCCCCGCGATTTCTCGATGTTCCCGTAGCGCGGGGGCCTGTCCCCCGCGATCGTTGGATGACGCGAGCGATGGCGAGGGACAGGCCCTCGCCCTACGGTGAGGGGGAAGCGTTTTTTCATTGTAGCGCGGGGGACAGGCCCCCGCGATCTCCATCGTCATGATGTGTGTTTCCCCCTCTGTAGTTTGTGATCGCCTGATCACAAACGGGTCGGGATCAGGCGATCCCGAACTACAGGGCCTGGTGCACGGACGCTGGCGAGGGACAGGCCCTCGCCCTACGTGAAGGGCGGCGTTTTTTCACCGTAGCGCGGGGGCCTGTCCCCCGCGACGTTGAGCCATTTATGAAACATCCTCACTTTAATTAGCAACGTTGTCCAAACCGCTTCCTTCTGATTTCTCCAATTGCTGATACTGCATTGTCACATTGGCGACAATGCCTGTCCATAACCCTGCCATCACCATCGCGGTGAGAGAGAAGGCGGCACCCGGTATCGTCTTGACAACGAAGCTCGCCAATTTAATCACTCCCGCGCTGCCGCCCTTCGCGAAACGGTAGCAGAACGAATCGATGAGCTGCTTCGCACGATACCGCTCATCGTAGGATAGCGGCATGTAGAACAATTCTTTCGCCGCCCGGAAGAACGAATAGTCAAACGCTTTGAATAATAAGTATGCGAGCGAACCCATGCGGAGTGAGGGACGCAGCGTCAACGCAAGTCCACTCAGCAGATGCACCACCGGAATGACGTGATGAATCACGCGCACCGAAAGAAACCGCAATGCAAGCGGCACGACTATCAGTTGCAAAACGGCGGTGCAGCCATTTAAAACCGCGTAAAAAGTGCCGTAGAATGCGGTTCTGACATCGACATCCGGTCTCTCGATTTCAACGAGCCCGTTGAACCGAAGATCGAGGACAGTGGAGACGACTTGCGTGCTTAAGATGAGCAGGGCCACGGAGACGAGGTATCGCGAACTGAAAAGCGCGCCAGCCCCGAGATGTCCGCGCCGCCCACCTGCTTCTTCCAACGTCGGTTTCGGTTCTCCAGCGAGCCTGTAGGCAAGCGCACTGAAAAGCGTTGTAGGCACGAGAGATGCTGCCGTGAATAGCAGCAGCGTTTGCGTCCCTAACAGTTCCGCCCATCTGCTGACAAGGATGCCACCTACCACAGAACCTACCGAGGCGACAGCACAGAAGGGACCGTTTATCCGTTTCGCCTGCGTCGACGTAAGCGTGCTGTTGACGAAGGACCAGAATTGCTCTATGATAATCACGATGTATGCCTCGCGGAAGACATAGATGATCGCAGCGGCAAAATGCACGCCGCGGGAAAGCGCGAGGTAGCACCCGAAGATTAATGCACCGGACAGCAGCGAGGTTATCACCAACGTGCGCGTCGCACCGAGCCGCGACAACAGAATACCGTATACATAGAGCAGCAGCAAGAGAGCCGGGGGCACCGCCACCATCGCACTCGGCAGGTTCTCCGCACCGTAACTCTCAATGAATAGGGAGGTGGAAACGGCGCGGATGAACTCGTAACCGCACAGCAGGAAACTCGCGGCAATTGAAATGAAAATGGCGGCAAAAATGATACGTCGTGGAAACATACACCAAAAACCTTGTAGGCGCGTCCGTTATTACCGCGTCGGAATCGTATCTTCCTCTGGCCGAGGCGCATGGACCCAGTGGCCGCTCGGGTCGCTACCTCTAGCGATGATGGTGCGTCGGTTCCAACTGTTCGCCGCACGGACATCCGGTGGGACGAACCGCATCGTCAAACCGCATCGCCGCCGGTCAGATGTATTTGATTCAGAACCGTGGAGCAGCAAATCCGAATGCAGCGAGATTTGTCCGGCTTTCATCTCAAACGGCACGGGGGCATCGCCGTATTGCTCCGGGTCAAGCACGGTTTGGCTCAGCACATTCTTTTCCTCGGCGGCACTGCGTTCAAAGGCGATTTGTCCGTGCAGATGCGATTTCGGGACGACGGTCATCGCGCCGTTTTCAACGTCGGCATCGTCAATGGCGAGCCAGACGGTGACAGTCTTGCTCGGCGAGAGGGGCCAGTAAGAGGCATCCTGATGCCAGCTAACCTGCTGTTCTTCGCCGGGGAGTTTGCAGAAATAGTGCGTCGCCCAGCAGATGAGGGTTTCGCCGAGTAGATCCTGCACGTAATCGAGGATCTTGTCCTCGTTGACTAAATCATAGATGCCGGTGCAGTGCGTCTGCCAGCCGTTAATGGAGTAACTACTCCATCCTGCGTCGACAGCCTTTTGCATGAGTCCATCAAAATAGGCGCGGTGCTCGGCTATCTCGGCTTCAGAGAAGACATCGAGTGGGAAGATGAAACCGTTCTCATTGAAGCGTTGGAGCTGCGCGCGCGTAAGCGTTTTCGGGTGTTCGGTTTCCACCGGAAAAAATTGGAGTTTGCGATTTAATTCAGGCATCGCATCGGTGATTGGCATGGGAAATTCTCCTTGGATACGACTTTATTTTATCATACTTTATCCGCGTTTTGATGTCAAGAAAAAAGAGCAGAAAGTTAGACGAAGGGGTTTCATAAATCCGTTTCGGTAGGAGAGACCTCCTGGTCTCGATGCTCTCACATCACCGTAGCGCGGGGGCCTGTCCCCCGCGAACGCTCAAGAGACGTTATTTTCACCGTAGCGCGGGGGCCTGTCCCCCGCGAACGTTGGATTGCGCGGATGCTGGCGAGGGACAGGCCCTCGCCCTACGGTATGCGGGGCGTTTTTTTCCCGTAGCGCGGGGGCCTGTCCCCCGCGATCTCTCAAGAGACGTTCTTTTCACCGTAGCGCGGGGGCCTGTCCCCCGCGATCTCTATCGTCACGGTGTGTTCCCCCTTCTGTAGTTTGTGATCGCCTGATCACAAACAGGTCGGGAGCAGGTGCTCCCGAACTACAGGGCCTGGCGCGTGAATGATGGCGAGGGACAGGCCCTCGCGCTACGGTGAGGGGTGGCGTTTTTTTCCCGTAGCGCGGGGGCCTGTCCCCCGCGATTTCTCAAGAGACGTTCTTTTCACCGTAGCGCGGGGGCCTGTCCCCCGCGATCTCTATCGTCACGGTGTGTTCCCCCTTCTGTAGTTTGTACTCGCCTGATCACAAACGAGTCGGGAGCAGGTGCACCCGAACTACAGAGCCTAGCGAGCGGATGATGGCGAGGGACAGGCCCTCGCCCTACGGTAACGCACGCCGTTTTTTCCTGTAGCGCGGGGGCCTGTCCCCCGCGATTTCTCTCGCCACGGTGTGTTGCCCCTTCTGTAGTTTGTGATCGCCTGATCACAAACGGGTCGGGAGCAGGTGCACCCGAACTACAGAGCCTAGCGAGCGGATGATGGCGAGGGACAGGCCCTCGCCCTACGGTAACACACGCCGTTTTTTTTCCGCATCGAGACCAGGAGGTCTCTCCTACCCGGCGGCCATCGATTTATGAAACATCCTCAAAAAAAATACGTGATAGAGGACATTTTTTCTTAAAAAACTTGACAAAAAACGCGAAAATCCGTTAAAATCATCGCAATCTCACCTTTTCGCGCATTTTTAATTTGACAAACGCGCGAAAAGGTGGTATAATTATTAAAACTAGCATGAATTTGGTGCAATGTCAAACCGGAATTACAAAAAAAATGCCGAACGTGAACCATCAACGCGCTTCCAGACCCGCAGCGACGCTGAGCCGCGCACATAGCACGCTCTCCTTGGCCGCTCTTCTCGTAGAGCAGCCGCCCCGGATGCGCGCCCGAGACACGTTCGCTTTCTCCGTTGACGGCACCAACCTCACCATGATACCGTTTACCCCCCCCCTTCATATACACCTGTTAACTCTTGCCAATCTCGGCAGGAAGGCGGATTGGGGTGGGGAAACAGTTGTCCCGACAGCGGGACAAACCACTCCTGCTCTGACTGCTACGACGATGAACAGGCGCGCGCTTTTCCCGCGCGCCACACGGTTCGCGCGCGAACCGAGTGCCTCTTGGACTCCCCAAGGGGTTTTTCGCGTTGCACTATCCCTTTTTATCCTTGGCATGTCGTCCCAAATAATACGTCGCGTCTCTGTAAGGCGAGAGAGGCATCGAGACAGGGAGGGCACGCCTGCCGATGGAGCCGAATAGGAGATTTGGTATTCAGAGCCCAACAGCGTTGTTCCGGGGAAAATTCTATCCCCATTTTGGGTATTAAGGGGCAAGATAACCGTGGGCTCCCGCCCACGGCTATCTTGTTTTTCTGTTCACTTTGCCCCGGCCGCTATCCGTTCAGAACAGCGCATGTTTATTGACTCACCGAAGACGGGACGCGCAACCACCCGCTCTTCTGATACCGATGGGGAAAACTGATGCAAACCGCGCATCAACCCCCTAAAAGATGTTAGGAGGACATTTGATCATGTTCAGAAAATCCCTTTTTCCCTTACCGACTCTGCTCATTTTACTGTGCATCGTCGGTGTCATTTCATTCGCTGCACCGAGAACCGCGGACGCGCACCATGTCACGGTAACCGGTGCCACATTCAAGTTCCAGAAAAAGTTAGGCGAGGACAGTTACTCGGCCGTTGAGGCATCCACTTCCGACACTACCCTTGAACTCGGCGACAGAATCATCGTGGATGTAACCTTCAGTGAGCCTGTGGATATCAACAGTAGTACGGCATACGTGTTTTTACTATTTGATTCCCCAAATTGGGTTCAGTGGGTTTCGTTTGATGACAACCAATCGAACGTAACAACGGCTAGAGTTACCTACACGGTGAAGAACACGGAGTCGCAGAGGGACAGTGACCCGGATGGGATAGAACTATACGTCTTTCCCGCGAGCAATCCGAATAATCCCAATCAGTTCCTTAGGAATCATGGTGCAGGATGGAATGCGATTGTGGAGGCTGGGACTAATATTGCCATTGATTTTACGAGTGCGAATCAGGCACTCGCGACTGCCGCGAACGCAAACGCCCCACGCATAGAGAATAATGCCCCAACGCTAGTAGATATAGATGACGACCCTATTCTGGAGCAATACATTAAGTTTTTGGGCGCGCCGAAGTCGGGGCGACACTATTCGCAATTCGTTGCGTCCCATCGCTTGAATTGGGGTTTGGTTTGGAGGCCTGTCGATAGACAGTTCTATCTTGAACAGGGGGAATCCGATGATCCGCCTTATGACGCGAATGGCTACACTCGCGCGCCAGTGACAGGCGAGCCGAATTATGCCGCCTACAACGTCGGTGAAAAGGTTCGTTTTGAATTGCTTTTCAACGAGAAGGTCAGAGTTGTTCGCACCGACCCTGGCATTCCAGTGACGATGAAGGTGGAGTTTGATACGCCAACCCGAAGTAAGGATGCCATCCTCGTTGAGGGTGGGGATGGCACCAGCAAAAAGTTAGTTTTTGAATGCACGGTGGAGGAAGGTGATGGCGATTGGGGCGCAGGGCTCCAAGTCCTCTTCGGCGCTGCCCCTCAAATACATGGCGGTACCGTCCAAGACTTGGCTGGCAATGTGAGTGAATTGCCGAACTGGTTTTATGGGCGTTCGGAAGACTTCGCGAGTTATTTCCGGGCAGTGGATACTTACCCGCCGACGGTGCGGATTGCCAGGGTGCCCGTTGATGACAATGGCGACGTGATCGAGGCCACCTCTCGAAATGACACGGATAGCATCCTGTATGGTTTGGCCGGGGAGAGGGAAGAGGCCATCAGGCTGCCGCCGTCAGCCGGCACCGAGACAGGCACCTTCACGATGTATGTTACCTTTTTTAATATGTTTCCACCTGGGTCTGGCAAAAGCAAACTTGCGGAAGACCTGCACCCGGGCGCGCCGTTTGAGGCAAGCGATATCCAGATTACAGCGGGAGGAGAAGTGCTGAGAGATGCTAGGGTGACGCTGCGGTATCGAGGGATGTGGGGCAGGGCGGTTACGGCGGCACAAGCGCGCGTCTACCTTGCCACCATCACACCCCCGCTCGGATTTAATGGCGAAATGGAGATTCAGGTGCCCGCCGGTGCGACAATGGATCTCGCCGGGAACGAAAATCAGGCATCCAATACATTGACGGTGCCCGTGAACAACCCGTTGCGCGTGGTGGAAACGCCGGAGATTGTCGCGCCTCCCGCCGGTGCCTATACCGCCGGTGATGATATTGAAGTCGAAGTGACGTATGACAGGGAGAATCTCCGCTATGAAGGCGAGGATCCGCCGTATCTGACGCTGTATCTCGGCGAAGAGATACCGGCAAATGCACGGCATGCTGTCTGGAGTGCCTCAGAAGACACGAATTCCACGAAAGTGACGTTCGCGTATACGGTGGCAGCAACGGACACGGTGGCAGAGGCAGTGCGTGTTCCCTCTGTCAAGATACTCGTCCCGGACAAGACGATGTTGCTTTCTGGGCCACTGACTGCACCGTCTGAGCGGCAGATTGGGACAGAGGCGGCTGCGGCGGCATCTGGCACTGCGCCAAAAACGGTGCAGACGGTAGAGCCGTTGCCGGAGGTTTCACCGATAGTCTCGGATACACCGGTGGTGCCGGTCTACCCGATTTTCGAGGAAGCAGCACCGAAGGCGGCTGCATCGGATGTGCCGCGGGAGCCGATTGTTTTCAACGAACTTGGCAATGGCAGTGGTGATGCAAACGATTGGCTGGAACTCCGCAATGTCACGGGTTCGGATGTCTCGTTAAAGGACTGGGAGCTCAGCGTCGTGCAGGATGGCAAGAAGGAAGATACGTCGCTCATCGTGTTTCCCGATGTGAGTGTGCCGGCAAATGGGCTGCTGTTGATAACGAACAGCGATCCGACAGCGGAAGGCAATGTGCTTGCAGGCGGTGATAACGTGGCGACTGCCGAGGTCGAGACAAAAGGTTCATCTCATCTCTATCTCGTCAAATCGGAGTTGTCCCTGCCAGATGATGGCAAGTTCCTCTTGATTCTCCGGAATGCGAAGGAGAAACTGGGTCTGAACGAAGCGTTCGTTGATGTCGCCGGTGGCGGCGGCAGTGACACCGATGCGTTTGTCCGCGAGCAGACAGGCGATTATGATACGCATGTCTGGCCCTTGCAAGTGTTACAGGCTCCCGGTGGTGATACCGAAGACGCCCTCGGCTCTGGCAAAGTTTGGCAGCGCGCGAAAGCGGATATTATTGGGTATCATAGAGATGCCTGGGCAGAATCCGACTTTACCGGTATCGGCTATGATAGGAAGGTGACAGAGTCTGCTGCCACTGCCGGCACACCGGGCTATCCAAACGGTGCAGTGAAAACGGAAGCCGCCACGCCGAAGGGCAGCGTCACGCTCAGTGAAATCATGTTTGATTCGGCCGGCGGCACACTGCCGCAATGGATCGAACTCTACAACAATTCCAAAACGGATGCTATCAATCTCAACCGTTGGGAGTTGGAGATTCAGAATGTCGATTCCGAGGACTTAGTCGGCCGCCCGATTGTCACGTTGACGTTAGGAGAAAAAGTGATTCAACCGAATCAAACGTTGCTCATCGTCGCGGGACCGGCGCGTGCGTCGTCGGATTCGTATCTACCGGCGGACAGAGTTTACGATCTGCTCGCACTTCATGAGAAGAATCTGCGCATCAAGCGTGCGCGCGATACCTTCTTAAGTACCGAGGGGTTCTATCTGAAACTCTGCGATAGAAACGGGAATCTTGTTGACGAAGTCGGTAACAGGGACAGCGATCGGCGTTCGGATGATGCACCTGCATGGGCATTACCGTTGAGTTTTGAGGAAGGTTCGCGGAGTTCCATCATTCGGCGTTACGATAAAGGTGTTGCGCTGCCGGGACGAAAGCGTGCGAGTTGGGTGTTGGCGGCGCGCGTCAAGCCGTTTGATGCGTCTCTCCACTACGGCCATGCCGATGACATCGGGACCCCGGGGCATCGTGAAGGCGGTGCATTACCTGTTGAGTTATCCAGTTTCTCGCTGACGCGCACCGAGGCAGGTGCTGTCGTCTTGACATGGACAACCGAGTCAGAAGTCGACAACGCCGGGTTCAACTTGCGTCGGAGTGAAAAGCGCGCGAGTGGTTTCACGCTCTTGAATCCTGCCTTAATCGCCGGTGCCGGCACGACTGGTGAACGTCAGACTTATACGTTTACGGATACGTCTGCGAAGCCGGGTCTTGAGTATTACTATCAGATCGAGGAAGTCGCGTTTGATGGGAAACCTGAGACATTGGCGATGCGTATGTTGCGCGGTCCCGTATCTGCGGCAAATCGGATGTTGACAACGTTTGGTGCGTTGAAAAAGCGGGAATAGGCTGTTAAGGCCCCGTAGCGCGGGGGCCAGGCCCCCGCGATCTCTCGGTAGACCGCAGCATGGCGAGAGACAGGCCCTCGCCCTACGGTAAAAGGGGCGGTTTTGGATACCGTAGCGCGGGGGCCTGTCCCCCGCGATCGTTTTAGGCTCCGTTTAGGCCCCGTAGCGCGGGGGCCTGTCCCCCGCGATCTCTGGCGATATCCAACGCCGGCGAAGGACAGGCCCTCGCCCTACGTTCCAAAGAGTTTATCGCGCAAGCACCCCATCCCCCTCCTCAACCCGCAAAACCTGGTCTGCCTTCACATTAAAAAACTGCGCCACGCGCCCACTCGGCCAGCGAATCCCAAGCAGTTCAACCTGCGTATGTTCGCCAATCCCGAAATGGACGCGGCAATCACTTTGCGAGAGATAACTCGCGCCACTCCGCACCTCTCTGATAAGCGACAAGTCGCCTGCCTTTACGGTAATTCGCGCGCCGATAGAAAAACCAATCGCTTGAACCGTTATCCAATGATTGCTGTTGCCGCCCTCGTTACGGAGGAGCGTCGCGGGTTGATTAGAGTTGTTGAGAAAAATGTCAATATCGCCATCGTTATCGTAGTCACCGAAGGCGGCGGCGCGCCCGACTTTAGGAGGCAACTCTGTCAAACCAACGGCGGATGAGACATCCGTGAAACGAGCCCATTGACGCGTCCTCCCCGTTTTGCCATCTTCGGGTAGGCGCGTCTTCCCTGTCTCGATGCCGTTATTTTCAAAGAGCAAATCTGCCTGCGCATACGTGGCATCTGAAAAAAGCCCAATGTTTTCTTGCAAATGCCCGTTAGCGACGAACAGATCCAGATATCCATCGTTGTTGTAATCAAAAAACTCCACTGCCCACTTGAAATAGGGAAGCGTGATGGCACCAATCCCTGACACATAGGAGACATCGGTGAAAAATTGATGCCGTTCGTTATGATAAAGGAGGACAGGGAGCGCGGAGGCGTTGCTCACAACCAGATCGAGGTATCCATCGTTATCATAATCGCCGAACGCGCTGCCCATGCCGCTGCCGGGCATCCCGTTTTCGTCATAGCCGACACCGGCGAGGGCGGCGGTTTCAGTAAACGTGCCGTCGCCGTTGTTTTGATAAAGCCGGTCTGCCTCCATATCGTTGGCGATGTGCAGGTCTGCGTCGCCATCGTTATCGTAATCACCTATTGCCACGGCGAGTCCCAGTGCGCGATGCGAGATTCCCGATGCTTCGGTGACATCGGTGAAGGTGCTGTCACCGTTATTGCGATAGAGGATATCGGGTTCACTGACGAAGTGGCTGCCGGCAATCTGATCGGTGGGGCTACAATAGGTTCGGATGCCGCGCGTCTCCCACCATCGGTTCGCTGCCAGCGAAAATTTCATATAGTTGACGACGTAGAGGTCTGCGTCACCATCTAAATCGTAGTCAAGAAAAGCGCAGCTTGTTCCCCATCGTTCATCGCCGACACGTGCTTTCTCCGTGATGTCGGTAAACGTGCTGTCGCCGTTGTTACGATAGAGGCGATTCGCACCGAAGTTGGTGACGTAAATATCTACGTAACCGTCGTTGTCAATATCGGCGGCGGCGCAGCCGACACCGTAGCCGATGTCGCCGGCACCTGAGGCATCTGTCACGTCGGTGAACGTGCTATCGCCGTTGTTGCGATAGAGCGCGTTTCGGTTTTCGGTTGAGGGAGGGATAGTGTTGGCGTTGACAACATAGATATCGAGGTTGCCATCGTTATCGTAATCAAAGAAGAGCGCGCCGGAACCGAGCGTTTCGATGAGGTATTTTTCCCCGGTGCGGCCATCGACGTGCTGGAAGGTGATGCCTGCCTCGGCGGTGACATCAACGAATTGGGGTTGCGGATAGGCAAAAGTGGACAAGATGAGGGTGAGGAGGAGGCAATAGATGGCTTTCATCTCTTAATGCATTGCTTTTTGGCTGGCATGTTGCGCCTTCTTGTCCAAACCGAGCAACGCGTAGACATTCGCAAGCGTATCCCAATAATTCCGTTCATCTGGCGCGAGACGCACGGCGGTTTCCGCGTGCCACCGGGCGTCCTCCACTCCCCGTAGGGCAAGGGCCTGTCCCTCGCCATGCTTATCCTGTCCCTCGCCGTGCTTATCCAAATAACAGACAGCCAAATTATTATGCGCGATGGCAAGGTTCGCATCGGCAGCAATGGCGCGTTGATACGCCGCAATCGCCAATTTCAACTTCGCCTGTTTATGATAAGCATGCCCCAGATTATAGTGTGCTGTCGCCGATGTCGGTGCGAGCGCGATGGCGCGTTGATAGTTTTCAATCGCCTTACCAAATCTTCGGCGTGCGAGATAGACGATGCCGAGGTTGTTATAGCCTTTCGCATCCGCTGGATGCGTTTTTACCCATTTCTGTGCCTGCTCCAGAAGTGGGGCAGTCTGGTGCAACACTTTGAAAAACGCCATTACTGCGGCCGCCTTCTCCGTTTTTCCCGATTTCATCAACGCCTGCGCGAGGTGATAATGCGCCGCCGTGTTATCGGCTTGAATAGCGATACCCTTTTCAAACGTCTCAATTGCGAGAGGCAAGTGTCCCTGCTTTGCGTAGACTTGTCCTAACCCTAAAAGCGCGACGGTTCCGTTTGGGTTAAGTTTCATCGCCGCGGTATAGGCACGCGCCGCTTCTGCCAATGCCCCCTGTTTCAGTTGCACCTCGCCGAGTCCGTTGTAGGCATCCTCAAAATCTGGTGCGAGCGCAATCGCCTTTTCAAACGCTTCTTTTGCAAGCGGCAATGTCCCTTGCTTCAGATGGACTAAGCCGCGGTTATAGTGCGGCTGCGCACTTTTCGGAGAGAGTTGGGCGGCTTTATGGTAAGTGGCAAGCGCGGCACCATACTGCTTGAGCTCCGAATAGGCGATACCGAGGTGAAGATGCGCCGTGAAGGAATTCGGTTCATAGGCGATGGCTTTCTGGTATTCTGCCACCGCCCGGTCGAATTCCTCCAGTGTGTGATAGGCGAGTGCCGTTCGGTAATGCACATCGGCTCTGTTCGCGGCGGCGAGGTTGCCTATCACGCCGAAGATGAATAGTATGACGAAGGGATGTTGCATTTCTAGTGGCGTTGTGCTTTCACGCTTCCCCAAGTCGTAGCCAATTTCTCCGCGGGTTCCACCGGCAAAAATTCGCCATCTTTGAGTTCGTTAATTTCTGCTGCGGTGATAATCCGGTCGAAGAGAAACACCTCATCAATGATGCCGGTGAAAAACTCTTCACCCGGGTGTCGCGCGCCTACCATGACAGAACCGTCAATTTCATCAACGACAGGCGGTTTCGCGCCGCCGCCCGCTTTTTTGCCATCGTTGTAAATCACGACTTCGGATTTCGTATCATGCGTCACGGCGAGATGCACCCAGTCTTCGGGTTGGATGTCATCGGTGATGGCTTTCTGTGCCCACGCGCCGCCCGAGGTGCTCCAGAAATAGGTTTTATTGTCCACGGTTCTGAAGATGGATGCCCATTTGAGGGAGCCGGCGGTTACCATGTAATTCCATTCCCGAATTTGCGCATCGCTGCGTTTTACCCAGAAAGCGATGGAGAACTGCTCGGTTAACTGCAAGGTATCGTTAATCGGCACCATGACGTGCTGTCCCTTTGTCCCATCAAATTCGAGTGCCTTGCCGAATTGTCCATCTACCCATTTCGGGTTTTGGATGAGCTCGCCATCGTGTCCGTGGACGGAGCCATCTTTCGCGTCGCCGCCTTGTCCTTCGTCAAAGGAGAGGTATAAGACGAGGGATTTGTCATCTAATCCTGCGAATGTCGGCATCGCACCGATGAGTGCGATAGCCAGCATGGTGATGAATAATTTTGTTTTCATCGTGGATTCCTCCTATAGTGTGTTAAATATCATATTATATTCAGGGTTAAATGTCAAGCCTGAAGCAAGATTTCGCAGGATTAAGGGGATTGAGGCGCGCGGCGTTGCTAGTTCAATCATTGCAAATTACCTCGAAACATGATATGCTATTCCCATTACAAAGGATGGAAAGAATCGATGCAAACCCAACGTATATGCCTCTGGTCTGGGCCGCGGAACGTTTCGACAGCGTTGATGTATGCGTTTGCGCAGCGGGGTGATACACGCGTGATTGACGAACCACTCTACGGATACTACCTCCACGCGACCGGCGCGTCACATCCCGGCAGTGCCGAGGTAATCGCGGTGATGCGGACAGATAGCGCGCAGGTTATCCGCGAGGTTATCCTCGGTCCGTGCGATAAACCGGTGCTTTTCATGAAGCAGATGGCGCATCACCTCGTGGACATTGAGCTCGGTTTTATGCGGGAGACGGTGAACGTGTTGCTTATCCGCGACCCGAGAGAGATGCTTCCGTCGCTGGAGAAGATTATCGGGAAACCGAGGTTAGCGGATACCGGATTGAAGAGGCAGGCAGAATTATTGAAGTTTTTGAGAGCATTAGGGCAGTCGCCCTCGGTGTTAGAGTCGCGTGAACTGCTCCGCGGTCCGGAGAGTGTGCTGCGTCAGTTATGCGCGCAACTTGGGCTTCCGTTTGAGGATGCGATGTTATCGTGGCCCCGCGGTCCGCATCCTGATGATGGGGTGTGGGCTCGGCATTGGTATGGTAACGTGCATCAGTCGACTGGGTTCGCGCCTTATCGTCCGAAGACGGAGCCGTTTCCATCGGCACTACGCGATATATTGGAAGAGTGCGTGCCGTATTATGAGACGTTGCGCGCGGCGGCGATTGTTGCAACTCCCGGTTCGTAGGCACGAGCGAGAGTGACAGATTCTCACGTTCCTGCAAAATCTGTAGGGCAGACTCACCGTTTCGGGTGCCCGATGCCGCTAACATCGGCGGGTTGCGAGCCCGCACTACAGCAACACGCCAAACGACATGAATAAGGATAAACTATGTCCCCACAATTACCGGATGCCAGGAATGAAAACATTTTAATCTCTATCAACGGCGAATTGCTACCGCGCGAAGATGCGAAGATCTCCGTGTTTGACAGCCTCGTTCAAGGTGGCGATGGCGTTTGGGAGGGATTGCGCGTCTATCACGGCAAGATTTTCGCCTTGGATGCGCACTTGGAGCGGCTGTTCGATTCGGCGCATGCGATGGCGTTCGTCGGCATTCCGACGAACGCCGAAGTCAAATCGGCGATTTTTGAGACGCTTCACGCCAACGGCATGCACAACGGTGCGCACATCCGCTTGACGCTCAGCCGCGGCAAAAAGGTCACGTCTAGCATGGATGCGCGCATGAATCAATACGGGACGACGCTGATTGTCCTCGCCGAGTGGAAGCCGCCTATCTATGCGAGCAGCGGCATCCGCTTGATTACTTCGGCGATTCGCAGGAATCCGCCGCAGTGCATCGATTCCAAAATCCACCATAACAACCTGATTAACAATATCCTTGCGAAGTTGGAGGCGAACGTCGCCGGCGTGGACGATGCAATTATGCTGGATATCCACGGCTACGTCTCTGAAACTAACGCGACGAACATCTTTGTTATCAAACGTGGTGAGATGCTGACACCCCATGCGGATAGTTGTCTGCCGGGGATTACGCGCGGCGTAGTTATCCGTCTGGCACGCGCGGCTGGCATTCCGCTGAGAGAACGGAACGTCTCCTTAACCGAGGTCTGGACAGCAGATGAGGTGTTCACGACAGGGACTGTGGGTGAATTGAGTCCGGTGTTGGAAGTTGATGGCAGGCAGATTGGTGCTGGCACGCCGGGGCCGGTGACTGCGCAATTACAGGAGTTATATGCTGCATTGACTGTGCAGGAAGGGGAGCCAATTCCGCCGCGATAATCGTAGCGGAACAAACGCGGTAGACTCGGTTTGCAACCGTGCCTACCGCGTGGTTGGCTTGATTCTACTGGGGCGGTGGCGGTGGCGGCGGTGGTTCGGTGAAAGTTTGCCCGTTCGCCGCTGCGTCCAAGCGTCGGACGTTCCAAGCGGCCCACTGTTGATACATGTCAACGGTGCCCTCGGTTCTGCCTTGGGCAATTCCCTCGGTTCTGCCTTGGGCTTTGCCTTCGGCTAAGCCTTTGGCTCGAGCTGCGTCGGCTTCTCGCTGGATGCGTTTTTCGCGCTCGGCGCGGAAATAGTCTCTCAGAATCATCATGATGTCGATACCTCCAAAGATGAGGACAACCGAACCGAAGGCAACCATCAGGAAGTCGCCCATGTGGGCGACAATGTTCTGTGTTGTCTCCATTGCCGGTTTGCCCTTTGCAAGTTCGTGTGGAATAAGAAAAGCGGCGTAAGTGCCGACTTCAAGCGCGAAAACAAGGAACGCTGCGAGGAACCATTTCAGGCGAATTGTCAGCAGCGAGACGCGCGCCTCTTTTTTGTCGGAGTCATTTTTCATTAGCAAGTCTCCTTTTAGTATACCCTATTGCGCGATGCAACTGCAAGAAAAAACGCGCGATGAGGGATATTTGTCGCCTTCGGAGTAGGAGTTGAAGCCACCGGGTAGGCTCGGTTTCCAACCGTGCCTACCACGCGGTTAGCTTGGTTCTACTGGGGCGGTGGCGGCGGTGGTTCGGTGAAAGTTTGCCCGTTCGCCGCTGCGTCTAAGCGTCGGGCGTTCCAAGCGGCCCACTGTTGATACATGTCAACGGTGCCTTCCGCTCTGCCTTTGGCTCTGGCTGCGTCAGCTTCTCGCTGGATGCGTTTTTCGCGTTCGGCGCGAAAATAATCTCTCAGAATCATCATGATGTCGATACCTCCAAAGATGAGGACAACCGAACCGAAGGCAACCATCAGGAAGTCACCCATGTAGGCTACAATGGCCTGCGTTGTCTCCATTGCCGGTTTGCCCTTTGCAAGTTCGTATGGAATAAGAAAAGCGGCGTAAGTGCCGACTTCAAGCGCGAAAACAATGAACGCTGCAAGGAACCATTTCAGGCGAATTGTCAGCAGCGAGACGCGCGCCTCTTTCTTCTCGGTATTGTTTTTCATTACAAATCCTCCTATCAGTATACCCTATTGCGCGATGCAACTGCAACAAAAAAACGCGCGACGAGGGATATGTATATAGTATACATTCCTTAATAGGGGTTTGTCAACCTAATTTAATGGAAGATAGACTCGCAAGAAGTTCTCCATCCGTAATCACAAGTTTCACCGCCAAAACCGCTATCGGCAGCTTATCGGCAAAGCGCGCCAATTTTTGTTCATCTTTCTGGGTTGTTACGATGCAAATCGCCCCGGTCTGTGTCATTTTGCGTTGAATCCGCTGACAGTCTGCTTCCGTGTAAGCATGATGGTCTGGGAATGCAAGGGGCTCAACGGTTTCCGGCGCATAGTGGTTGAGCGTTGTGACGAAAGCGTTCGGGTTACCGATGCCGCACACGGCGAGCAGCCGCTTGCCGCTGAGCCAATTAAGAGGTAATTGTTCCAAATCGCCAGAGGCATGCAGACGATAGAGATGCGTGGGACGATGGACGCTCTCTAATATGGGGGTGTTCGGTGCTAATTTGCTGAGCTCTTCCCGTAGGAGAGCCCTCCCTGTCTTGATAGTTTCGGGTATCGGGACAAGGATGTCCCTCCTACCGATGGGTGCGGGTGTCGGGACAGAGATGTTCCTCCTACCGCTAGTTTCAGGTATCGGGACAGAGATGTCCCTCCTGCCGATGGAATCTGTCCGAGTCAATAAGATGATGTCAGCGCGGCGGAGGGCAGTGACAGGTTCACGCAGTGTTCCCACAGGCAAGAGCTGTCCTGTGTCGAAAGGACGCGTCGCGTCAATGGTGACAATGTCCACATCTCGGTGGAGTTGACGGTGTTGGAAGCCGTCGTCAAGAAGTAGCACTTCGCTTTTAAAGCGAGTTATGGCGAGTTGCCCCGCGGCATAGCGATGCCTGCCGACAATGATAGGAATTCCTGGGAGGAGGCGCGCCATCATGTCCGCTTCATCGCCGCTTTCCGCTGCGGTGCAGAACCGTTTTTCGCCGTCTGTCACGATGGTTATTTTCTCGCGGGATTGGCGTTTATAGCCGCGGAGGAGGACGGCGACACGCAAGCCGTCTGCTTGGAGTTGTTTCGCAATAGCGATGACTGCCGGCGTTTTCCCCGTGCCGCCAACCACGATATTGCCGACGCTGATGACAGTGCATGGCAAACGGCGCGCCTGAAAAATACCGCGCGTGTAGCATGTATTCCGCAGCGAGACGATTGCGGTGTAGACATGCTTTAAAAGCACGCCGACCGGCTGGAGGAATGGCGAGAGAAATGGGTTCTGGTGCCCATGAACATGTTTCATGCTGGACGCTTGTCAGGATGGATAACTCTATCCGCTTGTCTCTACAACAGAAATCTGTCCTTATGAAATGGTTCGGTGTTCCATCACGAGTTGTGCGGTGCGTTCAGCTGCGCCGGTTGAACCGAGTTGCGCGTAAACGGCACGCAACGCCTCGCGTTGCAACTCGCGTTTGTGAGGATGCTGGAGGAGTTCAAGGACGTGCGCTGTCAACGTCTCCGGCGTGAGTGCTGTTTGCAGCAGTTCCGGCACAATGTCTCTACCGGCGATGAGATTCGGCAAGCCACTCCGTTCCAACGGGCTCAGCATTTTGATGATGCGCCAATTGAGCGATGAGGTGCGGAAGAGGATGAGCATCGGGGTGCCGATGCACGCCGCCTCCAGTGTCGCTGTGCCGGAGGCGATGAGCATCAAGTTCGCAGCGCGCATCGCGGTGTATGTCGCATTCTCAATAATGTGAATCGGCGGAACGTCTTGAATCCCGCGGCGACATTCGGCGAAGAAATCTCGCGAAATACCCGGTGCTAACGGCAGGAGCCATTGCGCGTTTGGATAAATGCGCGCGATGTTTGCAACCCCTTTGAGCATCGGCGGCAAGATGTGCCGGATTTCAGAACGGCGGCTCCCGGGCATCAACCCGATGACAAGAGCATCGCTGTCTATCCGCAGTTTTTCGCGTGCGGCTTCACGACTAAACGCTGTCCGTGCAAAATCGACGAGCGGATGTCCGACAAACTCGGCGTTTGCACCGGCGTTTCGGTAAAACGCCGCTTCAAACGGGAAGATGGCAGCGATGACGTTCGCCCACTTCGCAAGTTTTTTGGCACGTCCCGCGCGCCACGCCCACGCCTTCGGGGGGATATAATAGACGACTGGCACGCGATATTTCCACGCGAATT
Organism: Candidatus Poribacteria bacterium; assembly: GCA_965242965.1. Taxonomy (GTDB): domain Bacteria; phylum Poribacteria; class WGA-4E; order WGA-4E; family WGA-3G; genus AGPOR5. Next base: position 3,841,247 of record OZ251518.1, read on the forward strand.
TCGCCAACGGCATGTTGAATTCGGCGAAATCAACGAGGAGAAGCGCGTCGGGACGTTGCTGTCGGATGCACCGTTTGAGATGCATCTGTTTCCGCAGGAACACAGGCAGCGCGCCGATAACGTTCGCGAAGCCCATGGTAGCCGAATCGCCGATATGAAGTGCCAGCGTTACGCCCGCCTTTGCCATCAGATTGCCTCCCATCCCAAAGAGGGTGATTTCTGGACAAAGTTTCTTGAGGTGTTTCACGACGTATGAAGCGTGCAAGTCTGCCGAGGGTTCCCCCGCGACAATCATCACATGTGGCATTTTTCGGATTCCCGCACAGAATTTCTTTAGGGTTCACCCGTTGCTGATGCGTCAGTCCTAAACAAGAACGTAGTCATCGACAACGTCAAGGCATCAAACCCGGCACTTTCATGCCCGCCGTTTCAGGTAACCCGCACATCAGATTCAGATTCTGCACGACGGCACCTGCTGCGCCTTTCCCCAAATTATCAATCGCCGCCATGACAACGACGCGATTTGTCCGTGCATCTACCTCTAACCCAATGTCGCAATAGTTACTGCCGAGGACTGCCTTCGTTTGCGGATATTCACCAGCAGGTAGCACGCGCACGAACGGTTCATTGGCGTAGAACTCGGCATAACGTTCAAGCACAGCCTCGGTGGACATCGCCTGTTTCAGGTGGAGATAAAGGGTGCTGAGAATGCCGCGCGTCATCGGGACAAGGTGCGGCGTAAAACTGACGCGGAGCTGTTCCCCCGCGATGGCACTCAATTCCTGTTCAATCTCCGGCGTATGCCGATGCACACCGATGTTGTAGGCGACGACGTTGGATTCGCGACTCGGATAGTGTGTCGTATCGCGCGGTTTCGGGCCCGCGCCGGAGATACCCGACTTGGAATCAACGATGAGCGAATGGAGTGCCACCGCGCCACTGTCAAGCAACGGTGCTGCGGCGAGGATGGCACTCGTCGGATAGCACCCCGGGTTCGCGACTAACTTGGCGGTGCGGATGTCTTCACGATAGCGTTCCGGCAAGCCGTATACCGCTGCCTCCAAGAGTTCGGGGCTCGTATGTGGCACGTGATACCACGCTTCGTAGGTATCGGCATCCTTCAACCGATAGTCCGCGCTGAAATCAACCACGCGGAGGCCCTGCGCGAGAATCTGCGGCACGAACGCCATTGAGACTTTGTGCGGCACCGCCAACACCACGACATCGACTTTCTCCTTGAGGGTGTTGATGTCCAACGCTTCAAATTCAAACGAAATCAACCCCCGGAGGTGTGGTAGAACGCTGTCAATCCGCTGCCCTGCGTAAGTTTCAGAAGTGCAGAGCGCGACGGTGAGTTCACCCGGATGATTGACGAGGAATCGTAACAATTCGCTGCCGCTATAGCCGGATGCTCCAATAATTCCGATTTTTATCATGGTTTTCTAAGTAGAAAATGGAAAACGCATCGGAATGGGTTCTTTTCTCGCTCACGACGCGGTCCAACATCCCTCTGTATACGCTTCCCGATTAAATAACTTTTGACGTTCCGGCGTGGCGCGTGTCAGCCATTCCGCCGGAATCTCCTGCGTGTAGCGGTGCGGCGGGCCCACCTCCTTGAAAATGTCAATAGCGAAGATGCGATAAGGCTGCGCGGAATCTATCGGTTTCGCTTCGACGGCGTGGAAGATGCGCGCGTCAATGTATACCATGCTACCCGGCGGTAATTCCAGACGTTTCTCTGCTAATTTGCGGCCTGCCGCTGCGTCAAAATCGCCTGCCAGCATCCGTTCCGGTGTCGCCTCGGCAGTCGGCGCGACGCGGTGGCTGCCGGGGATGACTTTCAGGTTCCTGTCCCCTTTGGTGAACCCGTTCGGATAGTAGAGAATCTGGACGTAATACTTATCGCGTTCGGCAAGGTTGACAGGGTTTTCATGCTTCCAATGATGGTGGTCTTGGTGAAACGGGATGGGCCCGATGCCGCGCGGCGCAATGTTCAATGCGGAGTGACAAAAGTGATAATCCGCGCCGATCGTCGCCGTGACGAGTGCCGTAATAAACGCATCATCGATGAGCCTGTCGCTATAATGTTCGCGCTCGTTCCACGGGCGAACGAAATAGGCTCTCGATGTGTCTCCGTTCTTTTCCAACGCCTCAATGTATTCCCGCACCGGTTTAAGACGCGTGATTTCATTGATGAGTCCCTCGCGCGCCGCGTCGGTAAATACATCGGGATAGACGATGTATCCATCGTTGTGGAAGGCATCGATATCGGCTTGTGAGGGGCCCGATAAACGGAAAAGTGAATCCAATTGGGTTGTCATGATTTTTGCTCCGAACCGTAGGCGCGATTGGAAACCGCGCCTACTAGAACGTCTTTTTCATATTACCGCGTCGTCTTCATTCGTCCCCACGTCGTTGCCAATTTCCCGTTGGGCTCAACGTCAAAGGCATCCTCCCAACCGTTCAGGAGTTGCTGAATTTCTTCTGCCTCCAGTGCGCGACTGAGGATGACTACCTCGTCAATACCCCCGGTAAACTGCTCCGGTCCGAATTTGAGTTGCAACACCTCGCCTACCGCCACTTTTCCACCCCATTCGGGTTTCCAATCGGCTTTGTCGGCAGATAGCGCGCCTTTTGCGCTTTCCGGTTCGCCATCGACATACATCTCAACGTTCAGTCCGTCGTAGGTGCCGGCGATGTGGTACCACTTCTTCTGTTCTAATTCGGTTTTCCCGTAGAAGCCGGGTGTGATGCCTTGTGCAGTCCAGACCCGGAAGGAGAACCCATCAGGGATGGGTTCACCACCCGACTGGTCTTCCAATAAATACGCGCCGTTCTTTCTGACACCCGTGTCTGAATCGGCATCCACTCGGAACCAGGCGGCGACGGTAAGTTCATCTTGAACGCTTTGCAGGCTTTTTGAGTCTTGGACATCAATACTGCCGCCGCCCCCGGCGACGACTGCCTTTCCAAATTTGCCGGGCTCAAACTTAAAGTTACCCGCAATTTTTCCATCGTTGCCGTTCTTTGTTGCATCCTTAACATCGCCCTCAAAGAGCCATACGCCGACGATGGCCGGGTCATCGGGCTCTAACGCGGATGTAACGGCGCAAAGACAGAAGAGCAGCGCGATGCTGATAGTGAGCAATTTCATCGTGAATTCCTCCGTGTTCGTGTTGTGCAAAATCGGGAGGATAAATAACGGCATCCTCCCTACAGATAAAACGTTGATAAATAGGATACCACCCACTAGGAAAAAATTCAAGCAGAATTTTCTGTTTCTAAGCAGGATTATCAAGATTGAGCAGGATTATCAAGATTTTTCAAGATTTTCAGGATTAGTTTTTTGATAGTCCTAGCACGCTTGGATATGCCGCCACCGGCCTGTCTATCAGATTGCTAATCTTGCTAATCGTGTCAATCCGGAGCAGGATTTTCAGGATTTCCCAAGATTTTCAGGATTAGGTTTTTGACGCACCGGTACCGTTTTGGCAGGCCACGGGGTATTCGATGCATCAGCACCCCAAAAAAATCTTGCTAATCTTGTAACTCTTGTAAATCCTGCTCATATCGTGTAAATCCTGCTCATATCTTGCTAATCCTGCTTCAGATTCTTCTTGCAAACAAAACCGAAATATGCTAGATTAACGTATCTTAACGCAAGAGGACAACACGGCTATGATTGCCATTAAACCGACGCATAAACCGATAACCAATTTTTACGCCGAACTGGCGCAATACGAACACCTCGGTGAAACACACGAAGGCGCAGTCCGACCCGCTTTCGGGACGCTCCTCCAGCACTACGCACGGCAGGATAACCTCACGCTTGTCAGTGAGAAACGCCTGCGCACGCCCCAGAATACCACCATCGTTGTCGACGGCATGCTCATCGATAACGAATTCGGGCTCCCGCGCGGCTACTGGGAAGCGAAGGACCTGCACGATGATTTGCCCACCGAAATCGACAAGAAATTCACCGCAGGTTACCCGACAGATAACATCCTCTTCCAAACACCGCAACGCGCAATTCTCTATCAGAACGGCGAACAGGTAATGGACGTGGATATTTCCGACCGGGGTGCACTGGCCCAGGTGCTACTCGCCTTTTTGAACTATGAACAGACGGACATCGCGAATTGGTATCGCGCCGTCGCCGAATTCAAGGGTAAAGTGCCTGCACTCGGCAAAGAACTCGCAGGGCTCATCCGCAACGAGGCGGAGACGAACGCGCCGTTTCAGGAGGCGTTCACCGAATTCTATCGCCAGTGCCAAGCGGCGATTAACCCGAATCTCGCCAAAGCCGCTGTTGAGGAGATGCTCGTCCAGCATATCCTCACGGAACAGATTTTCACCTCGGTCTTCGATAGCCGCGATTTCACGCGGCGGAATATCATTGCACTTGAGATTGAGAAGGTGGTAGACGCGCTCGTGTCACAGCAGTGGAACCGCGCCGAGTTCCTCAAAAGCCTCAAGCCGTTCTATGCCGCTATTGAACGCGCCGCCACGACGTTCATTGACTTCTCGCAGAAACAGCACTTCATCAATACGGTGTATGAGCAGTTTTTCCAAGGCTTCTCTGTCAAGGTTGCGGATACGCACGGCATCGTCTATACGCCGCAGCCGATTGTCGATTTCATCGTGAAGAGCGTCTCGCATGTCCTGAAAACCGAATTCAACAGGACGCTTTCGGATAGCGGTGTGAATATCATCGATCCGTTCGTCGGCACCGGCAACTTCATCGTGCGGCTGATGCAGGAGATTGACAAGACGGCACTCCAAGCGAAATATAGCGAGGAGCTCCACTGCAATGAGGTGCTCCTTTTGCCATACTATGTCGCCAGCATGAACATTGAGCACGAGTTTTGGGTCGCGACGCAGAAGTATCTCCCCTACGATAAAATCTGTCTCGTGGATACGTTCGATGTGACGGATGCGCCGCAGATGACGATGTTCGCGCCGGATAACACGCGCCGGGTTGAGACGCAGAAGGAGTCCTCGATGTTCGTCGTCATCGGGAATCCGCCTTACAACGCCAAGCAGACGAACGAAAACGACAATAATAAGAATCGGAAATACCCTGCACTGGATAAGCAGGTGCAGGCGACATACGTCCGAGACTCTGCATCAACGAACACAAACCTGCTCTACGATCCCTACGTCAAAGCGATTTTCTGGGCATTGCAGCGAATTGGCCGCGAGGGCATCGTCGCGTTTGTGACGAATAACAACTTCATCACCGGGCAGTCGTTTGACGGCATGCGGAAGCATCTCGCCCAAGATTTTGACACGCTGTATCTGTTTGACATGGGCGGCAATATCCGCAAGGGACAACCCGGCACCTCCAACGTCTTCGGTATCCAGGTCGGCGTGAGTATCTGCATCTTTGTGAAAAAGGCGAACGCGGGCACCTCCCGCATTTTCTACAACGACGAAACGGCGGCGATGCCTAAAGACGAAACGTTTGACTTCCTGAAAACGCGCGAACACGTCGGCAACGTCACGTGGCAGCAGCTTCAGCCGGACGCGCGGCATACGTGGATTACAGAAGGGCTCCGTCCCGAGTTTGTCGATTTCATCCCGATGGGCACCAAGGAAGCGAAAGCCACGAAAGGCGAGGTATCCGGTGTGATTTTCCACCAATATTGCAACGGTGTGAAGACTAATCGGGATGCTTGGGCAATCAATTTCAACTCAGATGCTCTCGCGACGAACGTTCAGCGAATGATGGAAACCTATAATGCAGAGATGTTTCGGTGGCAGGCATTGGCGGACAAGTCAGGAGCGAACGTTGACAATTTCGTTACGGACGATAAGCGGCAAATCAGTTGGAGTAGCGACTTGAAGGCGAAGTTGAAGCGCGGCAAAGTCGCCAAGTATGCTAAAGACAAGGTGCGGAAAGTGCTTTACCGTCCCTACGCAAAAAGGAGTCTCTACTTTGACCGGATGCTGACTCAAGTTTACCTGCTTCCGTCTTTTTTCCCAACACCTCAAACTGAGGCGGAAAACCAGGTCATTTGTGTCAGCGCGACCGGAAGTAGCCAACCGTTTCAGGTGTTAATGGCGGATGTGATTCCGAACAGCGCGCTCCTTCAGATTGCGCAATGCTTTCCGTTTTACACCTACGATGAGGATGGCACGAACCGTCGTGAGAACATTACGGATTGGGCATTATCGGCGTTCCGTGCGCATTACGGCGATGCGAGCATCACGAAGTGGGACATTTTCCACTATTGCTATGGTGTGTTGCATCATCCTGAGTATCGGGAGCGGTATCAGGCAGATCTGAAGCGCGATTTGCCGCGTATCCCGTTCGCGGATGCGCGTGGAGTATCCGCGGATTTTTGGGAGTTCGTAAAAGCGGGGGAGCGGTTGGCACACTTGCATCTCCACTACGAGGAATTGCCGGTTGATGAGACGCTTCGGTTAATTGAAACGCCGGGTGCGCCGTTAGACTGGCGCGTGTCGCAGATGAAATTTTCCAAAGACCGGACATCGCTCCGTTACAACGATTTCCTGACGTTGGCTGGTATTCCTGAGGCGGCGTTTGCGTATCGGTTGGGAAGTCGTTCGGCGTTGGAGTGGGTAGTGAATCAGTATTGCGTGAAATCGGACAAAGCGAGTGGTATCGTCAACGATCCGAATTTGGTTTCGGATGCGGAGTCCATCGTGCGCTTGGTGCGTCAGGTGGTGCAGTTGAGTGTGGAGACGGTGGAGATCGTTTCGGGGTTGGGGGAGTTGAGGGTTGATGGGTGAGGGGTCACTACGCGGTGTTACCCCTTTTCCTTTTGCTTCGCCTCTCGCAATTTCTGGTAGCGTTCTAGGAATTCAGTATGTGCGCGTTGCACCATGGAGAGTAAATCCCTATACCGCCTGATATAGATGCGAGAGTTCGCTAAAATTTCGCGCCTGCCTCTCACGTAAGGCGTATCAACCAAATCTCCGCAGAGAAGATACCCCGTAACCTCCTGATACTGAGATTCGGGATCGGTTGTTCCTTGGAGGTGGTTCTGGACAAAGATAACGTACTCTTCAATCTGTCTAAGTTCTTCACGAGAAACTTTTGACATCGGACGCTTGATTTCCACTACGACGAGGTGTGTTCCTTCGCGGACGCAGAGAAAATCAATGCGCTTGTTTTTCTCTGGCACATCACTACTTTCGGGGAATTTATCACGTAGGAGTTGCCTATAGGTGACTTCGTTAGCTACAAGCGTCCACCTCGGGTCGATCACCCAGGGGAATTCGCGTAGGAACTTATGGAGTGTTGGCACTTCCAGCGCGTTGGTTTCGATGAGTTTCTGCAGTTTTTCGATGGTTGTTATCCGTCCGCCGGTAACGCGTGCCATCTCTTTCGCTTCAACGATTTGCCACTCCCGGAACAAATCAAGGAGTTTTCCCGGGTTTTCAAGTTCGGCTTCGGTTAAGTCGTTGGCGATTTCCCAGAAGGCATCAAACTCCAGAAAATCGAGACACATTTGGATGATTGGTTCTTGTTCCTTCACGTCAGCGAGCGGGTTCCTCCGGACGGCTTGGCGCACGAGTCCGTCTGCCAATTTCAAAGCGCGTAGGTTGGCAATCTCTTCTGCATGCTGCCGAAAGTTGACATACAGTGGGTTTTCTCGCAGTCGTCGCTCATTATCCTGGCTGCGTTTCTTCGACCAATCGCTAGCAATTTTATTAACCTCTTTTTGTCCCCACTCCTTGAGAGCCGCGTTTGCTTCGGTGTCCCACACCAAGGCGTTCCGGCTTGTTCCGATGGTGTCTTCCTCTTCATCAACGAATTCAACGTGCAGTTCGCCAATGAGGTAAGAAAACGCGAACTGTTGTCCACCAACCGCGTCGAAAACAAACGGTTCTTGGACCAACTTTCCTCTCGCCATTAAGGCAATGCCCCGGTCTACTTTGTCCTTGGTTGGCGATGTGTGTGCTAGTGCGCCAATCCAACCCGACACTGTCCAGCCAGTTTCTGGTTGGATTTCCTCGTCGTATTCCCACAGATACGGTTTGCCATCCATATCTTTGTCGAGTAGGCGTTTCAAATCCCGGTCTTCCGGCGAAATGGGTTCGCCGTTAATGACGACTTCAAAGTTATTTTGCGCGCCGATGACAGCGAATCGCCGGGCGAGTCCACGCCGAATGATGTCAACCGAAATCCGGCGGTTTCGGAATTTGGTGATATGTCGGAGCGTCACCGTTGTGCCTTTAGAGACATTTTCGGTTGGAGGCAGTTGCGGCAGTTCAATCTCCCTGTTCTCGGCATTTTCCAGTAGTTCGTCGTAATTCATTCGGAAATGGCTAACTTCACCGTCTTTGACGCTTTCGACAGCGATTTCCCGCGCAATACCAAACGCCGAGAATTTACCGATGCCTTTTCTGCCCATGATTCGGCGACAAGCAGGGGGCGGGGTTTGATCTGCCTTTTCCTCATCGCGCCGGTCTCTGTCGATAATGAGATATTTTTTCCGCACATCTTTATCTGACATACCGATGCCGTCATCGCGAAGAACAATCTCCGACGAGGTGCTAATTGCCTCATTGGGAATCGTAATCTCGACTTTGGTGGCGTTGGCATCCCAACTGTTGGCCACCAATTCCCCGATGACAGATGGCAACGTTGAATACATCTGCAAGCCGAGGTGCTTGATGGTACAAACGTCAAACTCCATTCGATACGGCTTTTTGGAACGATCGACTTCTTGGTGCATCGTGTGATTACCTCCTCTGTTAGCAAGCAACTCCAAAAACGTCACCGCAACGCTTTTTGATAACTGTTAATAGGATACTACAAAGCCTTCTTTTTTGCAAGTCAAAACAACATTGACATTAACTGCAGTTTTAAGGTATCATTAATTATTGAAACAATTTAGCCGCAGGGGCAAACAGTTGCGTCCCTGCAATAACACAATTGACGCGAAACCTTTAAGGAGGTATTAAGAGATGGCCAAGGTACGTGTATTCTTGAGCTTTGAATTTGACAAAGACGAGCCACTCCATCGCAATTTCTACGAGCAGGCGAAGAAACAGTCTTGCTACGCCATTCGTAATTATTCTATGAACGAAGCCTATCGCCCCGACAAAAGTTGGCTGAATAAGGCCAGAAAGCTGATTTGCGAGTCCGACATCGTGATTGTCCTCGTCGGCCAGGATACCCACAACGCGCCCGGCGTTGAAAAAGAGGTAACCATCGCAAATCAGGAAGGCAAGCCGATTTTCCAGATTAGACCCCAGGGGAAAACTTGGGGTGAAGTCAAGGGAACCGGCGACTTGATACCGTGGAAATGGGACAAAATTGACGAGAAGATAGGCGAACTTTTGAATTAGAAACGGTACGGATAAAACTGCGGAAGTTCTATCCGAGTGCCGTCCGGCTGCACGATGCAGCAAAAGTTGCCCCTAATCCTGTTAATCCTTTAATCCTGCAAATCCTGATTCAGACAATGAAAAAGAGGTTCCCGCGGCGGGAACCTCTTTTTCTCTTGCAAACAAAACCCAAAAGATGCTAAATTGTAACCTAAACCCAAAGCCCGGTAGGAGGGACCTCCCGGTCCCGATACCCAGGGCCCCGGTCACGAATTTTGCCGAGAGAGGATAACCATAATGGTTCAATACAAAGCACCCCGCGCGTTTCATGTCATGACAAAGCCCATCGGGCCGATATGCAACCTCGATTGCGAATACTGCTTCTATCTTGATAAAGAGAAACTCTACCCCGAAACTCGCTCTTTTCGCATGAATGACGAGATTCTGGAGAACTACGTCAAACAATACATTGACGCACAGCAAGTCAACGAAGTCACCTTCGCATGGCAAGGCGGCGAACCGACGTTGATGGGCGTAGACTTTTTCCGCCGCGCTGTCGCTTATCAGAAGAAGTATCGCCGCACCGGCATGACAATCCAGAATTCGTTTCAGACGAACGCCACGCTCCTTGACGACGAATGGGGAGAGTTCTTCAAGCAGCATAACTTCCTCATCGGCGTGAGCATTGACGGCCCGCCGGAGATTCACGATAAATACCGCTACGACAAGCGCGGACGTTCATCGTCTGAGCAGGTGATTCAGGGGTTGCGCATCTTGCAGAAGCATAAGGTTGACTATAACGTGCTGTGTGTTGTCAACCGCCACAACGCCGAGTATCCGCAGGAAGTCTACGCCTATTTCAAGGAACTTGGCGCGGAGTTTATGCAGTTCATCCCCGCAGTTGAACATTTCGGCGGAAAGAATGTGTCCCCGCGCTCTGTCACGGCACGGCAATACGGTAAATTCCTCTGCCAGATTTTCGATGAGTGGGTGGTGAACGACATCGGCACTATCTTCGTGCAGATTTTTGATGTCGCGCTGGAGGCGTGGATGGGGTATACACCGAGCCTCTGCGTTTTCAACGAGACCTGCGGTGATGCCCTCGCATTGGAACATAACGGCGATCTTTACTCCTGCGATCACTTCGTCACGCCGGACTATCACGTCGGTAACATTTCGGAAACCTCCATCGCCGAGTTGGTGGATTCCGATTTCCAGCGCAAGTTCGGCACCGATAAACGCGATACGCTCCCCGAATATTGCCGCACCTGCGAAGTGAAGTTCGTGTGCAACGGCGGTTGTCCCAAAAACCGATTCATCAAAACCCCGACTGGCGAGGATGGGTTGAACTATCTCTGTGCCGGCTACAAGCAGTTTTTCAAGCACATTGACGAACCGATGAAGATGATGGCGGCCGCGCTGCATCAAGGACAGCCTGCGAATAGCATCATCCCGGTCCTGCGCGAACGTCGAAACGCCGCGAAAACCGCGAGGATGTCGGAACAAGGCACACAAGGGAAGGTAGGACGGAATTCGCCTTGTCCGTGCGGCAGCGGCAGGAAGTATAAGCAGTGCTGCTTGCGGAACAAGTAGAGGAAGACGCTATGGCTCAAACCAGACCGAATATCTTATTGATTACCAGCGACCAGCAGCATTGGAACACGCTGGGATGTCTCAACCCGGAGCTCCATACACCGCACTTGGATGCACTGGCGCGGGAAGGGACGCTTTTCCATCGCGCGTATTGCCCGAATCCGACCTGCACGCCGACGCGCGCTTCGATCATCACCGGCAAATACCCGAGTCAACACGGTGCCTGGTCCCTCGGCACGAAACTCTCTGAAGAGGAGCATACCGTCGGTGAAGATTTCACAGCGGCAGGTTACCGCACCGCGCTCGTCGGCAAGGCGCATTTTCAACCGCTGCACGGCACGGACGAGTTCCCGTCGCTGGAATCCTATCCAATTCTACAAGACCTAGGTTTTTGGCGCGACTTTAACGAACCGTTTTACGGGTTTGAGCATGTGGAACTCGCACGCAACCACGCCGATGAGGCGCACGTCGGACAGCACTATGCTATCTGGATGGAGGAGAAGGGCTGCACGAATTGGCGCGATTATTTCGCACCGCCGACCGGGAATGCCCGCGGACAATATAGGAAATGGCCCATTCCGGAGGAATACCACTACGATACGTGGATTGCCGAACGGACGAACGTGCTGATGGAAGAATATCAGCGGAATGGTGAGAACTTCTTCCTCTGGGCCAGTTTCTTCGACCCGCATCCGAAATATCTCGTGCCGGAACCATGGGATACGATGTATGACCCGGGCGTTCTGACAGTGCCATCAGTCACCGAAGGGGAGCATGCAAACAACCCGCCGCATTTTCAACTGACGCAGCAGCGGAAACCTGACTTCTCTGCATGGCGCGAAAGCGGGAAGGGTGTCCATGGGTTCAATTCGCATCTGCGCGACAAGGACGAACTTGCGAAGGATATCGCTGTCTATTACGGCATGGTGAGCCTGATGGACAAATACATCGGGCAAATCTTGGCAAAATTGGATGCGTTAGGACTTGCGGAGAATACCCTCGTCCTCTTCACGTCCGACCATGGGCATTTTTACGGACAGCACGGGCTCGTCGCAAAAGGCGCGTTCCACTATGAAGATGTGATTCGGGTGCCGTTCATCGTGCGGTATCCGGAGATTGTGCCGGCGGGGATGCAATCGGAGGCGTTGCAGAGTTTGGTAGACTTGGCACCGTCGTTCCTCAGTGCCGCCGGGATTGACATTCCGCGCCCGATGACAGGCGAAGATCAGACACCCGTTTGGTATGGTGAACAGACGAGGGTTCGGGAGCACGTTATCGTTGAGAATCACCACGAGCCGACGACGGTCCACGTCAAAACCTACGTTGACGAACGCTACAAACTCACCGTCTATTACAACCGCGATTACGGCGAGTTGTTCGATCTTCGGGAAGACGCAGGCGAGGTTAACAACCTCTGGAATTCCCCCGCGCATGCTGAGTTGAAGGCAGAACTGGTGATGAAGTTGTTGTTCGCGGAGATGGGGAAAGAACCGCTGTGGATGCCGCGGACATCGGGTGCATAAACGGGAAACGGGCGGCGATAGAAATCCGTCCATACATGCCTGCGCGATGGGTGCGAAAATCAACTTGACATTTGTGACAGAATAGGATATTATATAAAGTTAACATGTGGACAGCACTTCTAGGGTTACCTAGGGTTGGCCCATGTTCTTATTGGTGGCTGCAGTCAAGTTGCAGTCGTTGCCTCGCTATCCTTTAAGTTTAACTTTTATCAATTTCAGGAGATGATACGATGCAGGAAACAATCAAGTCTGCGCCGACAATCCTCTATCCCGAATCGGACGGTAAACCTATGGCAGAAACCGATACTCATCGCGACTTAATCACCGATTGCATTCAGACGCTCAAGCAGCACTACCGGGAAGAACCGGACGTTTACGTTTCTGGCAATCTGCTGGTGTATTACGAACCCTATCCAAATCCCCGCGCCGTAGCACCGGATGTCTTCGTCGTGCGCGGCGTGTCCAAAAAACCGCGGCGGATTTTCGTGGCTGCGGCGGAGAATAAGACACTAGATTTTGTGTTGGAGGTGGGCAGCCGCGGCACCTACCGGCAAGATCTTGAACGCAAGAAAAACATTTACGCCACCGAACTCGGCGTGAAGGAATACTATATCTATATCCCCTCCGGCGTAGCGGAAGAATCCTTTATCGGGTTTCGGCTCGTTGACGGTGCCTATGAACGGATAGAGTTCGTCAACGGCCGGCTGTCCTCCACGGTGCTTGGGTTGGAACTCGGGATATATGAGGATACACTGCGGTTCTATCATCCACAGCTGCAGCAATGGTTGCAGCCCCCTGAGGCACGCGTTGAACGCGCCGAGACACGCGCCGAGCGCGCCGAAGAACGCGCCGAACACGCCGAAGCGCAAGCGGAACAGGAAGCACGCGCACGCCGAGACATGGAGGAAGAACTCGCAAAGGCTTTGAGCGAAGTCCAGCGTCTTCAAGCACAGATAGGATAGTAATTTCCGAGCACGGCGAGGGGGCGACGATGCCAGTAACAGGCAGATATGGATATCCGCTCTTACAGTGCAGCCTTTGGAAATGGGAAGCCCGCGAGGGATAGGCCATCGCCCGCCTAATACCGCCGTTTCCAATGCCAACTGTCACTGCCGGAGATGAGGGGCCGGATGTCCTCTGGCAGCGTCTCAATAAATTCGGGACTTACCTCGTTGCCGGGCCATTCGCGCACCATCGGCGGCGTGTAACCGGCGATGAGGATTACCCGCTCTTTGTCGCTCCGGATAGCCGTTGTGCTGTGCACCAGCGACTCGGCGAAAAGCAACACAGCTCCGGCGGATGCCTCCACCTGATAGATGAGTTTGTCATCGGCTAATGCCGCTTCGATCATCTCGTTTTGGGGCCATGTCAAGCGGTGGCTTCCGGGAATAACGCATGTGCCGCCATCGTCGGGGCCGACATCGGTGAGGTAGGCGAGCGTCTTCACGAAGATGCAGTGGAACTTGTGCTGCTCCATGTAGGTGCCCCATCCGTGTTGTGTGCCGCGATGAAAGCCTGTCGGGTTATAGCGACGTTTGCGGAGTTCGCTGAGAGGTGTCTCCGGGTTCCGGCGATTGATAATCGCCTCTGTCTCCTCCAGTCGGACTTTGCCGCCCACCACTTCCTCAACGAGAGGCACCAGTTTGGGGTGCGCGGCGTATGCCAATAACGCCGGTGCGTATTCAACAAGGTTGCCGAAAAGCACGTGGTGTTCGCCATGTGGGCGTGCATAGACGCGCGTGGATTCCAATGCCGCGTCTGCCTTGATTTTGTAGAGCGCGTCTTTCATCTGTGCGATTTCATCGCCGCTCAGGACATCCTCTAGCAACACGAAGCCGTAGATGTCGAAGTGTAGCCGTTGCGCTGGCGTGAGTTGGATGGGTTCACTTTTCATCTCGGTGTTCCTCCTCATTTCCGGTAGGCGCGCGTTGGCAGCGCGCACGTTAACTTGCGCCGTTTGAAACCGCGTCTACCGGGGGTGTCCCCCTGTTTTGATATTTGCCCACATCGTTGTCAGTTTACCATCTGTTTCTACTGCAAGTTCCAGCGGTTCATCGCCTTCGTAAACGAGCAGTTCATCGACGTAGCCCGCGACAGTCATCCCCCAGACATAAAAGACGAGCCACTTGGCTGTGGGCCCGATGGCGGCGTTCCGAAACGCAAGCCCCTTTTCCGGTTTCGCTTTCAGTGCTTTGTCCCTGCTGTCTCCCGCGTAGAAGTCAAACTCGCTTTTGTCAAAATCGGCGACAATTCGGATGTATTTCCAGACATCTGTCTCAAAATCGCCGATTGGTTGCCACGCGGCACCGTCGTAGAAGCGGACAATATTTGCGTCCCAGTTGATATAAGTGCCGCCGTTGTTTTCGCCAATGTTATCGGCGGAACCGATTTTGACGTTGAAAGAGCGTCCGCCGCCCTCAATGTAAACCCAGCATTCAACGGAGGTGATAGGGTTATCGGTTTCTATCGGCACGCCGAGTCCATCGCCATCTGCGCCGCCCAAAATGGCGAGCGATTTTTTGTCGGTTTTGACGGTGTCATCGGTAACCTCAAATCCGTCGCCTTGCGCCTCCCAATCTTCGGGGGCTTTGCCGAGGGTGAATTCTTCAAATCCTGTCTGGACGAATACCTTCTGTGCGGCGGTGCTGTTCATAAAGACGACACTGAGCAGGATGGCCGTTGCGATAGTCAAATAGGTTTTCGTGTCTTTCGTGTTTGTCATGAGTGTCGCGTATGCTCCTTTCATGGCATCCAGATGTTCCATTCCCCCTTTTTCTCCCACGTGCGGCAGGCGAGGCACAAGCACATATACCGAATCGCGAACCGGGGATAAGGCGTGACGTTTATCGTGCCGGAGTGCGGCAGCAGATAGTGAAAGAGAAGCACATCGCCTGGTTTGGCGGTGACTTCCATCGGTTCTCCTAAGTCCATCTGTGGGAACAGGGCGCGCACATCGCCGACGCGGTTGGAGAAGTTCGGGTTCTTTTTCCGAAACGCGCGGATGCGCGCCGGGCCCTCCGGCCATATCATCGTTGTCCCACCGTGCGAATGTGCATCGGTGAGGTAGGTTAAACTCGTCACACGAAAGCAGCCCGGGTCTAACCGCAAATCCCTGAAGTCGCCATCAAGGTGCGGCGATGGACATTTCCACTGTCTTCCATCTGGATGTCTTTCATCTGGAAACTGATTGAGGGCCCAGATGCCGTCGGGCTGCCTGCTTTGACAGTGCGGAATCTCCGGATACCTCTCCGCGAGTTGATAAAGGACAGCGAGATACGCCGGCGTGCAACATGCCATGACATCTGGATGCTTCACGCCGTAAAGTTCAATCCGATTCCCGATGCCCAACTGTTCCATATAAAAGCCAGAGAGTGGTGGACGTTGGAAATGCTTCCATGAACTTGGGTTATCTGACTGCATGCCCATCATCTGCCACATCGCCGCTTCTGCTTTTGTGACAGTCTCTTCGGGGATGAGGCCGGAGAGTTGGAGATACCCTTCCTCCTCAAATTGTACCAGTTGCTGTTTTGAAAGCATAGGGTTAGTCCTCAATCGTGATTTGTGAAATATCAAACGTGGGTTCGGGATACTTCATGTCCAACTTCTCCAGTGCCTCAACCACGCGTTCAGTGATGACGAGGTTGCGGTACCACTTCTTGTTCGCCGGGATGATGTGCCAGGGTGCCCACTCGGTGCTGCAGGTATTGAAAACCGCCTCATACGCCTGCATATAATCGTTCCAGTAAGCGCGTTCACGAATGTCGGATTCTGCGATTTTCCAGTGCTTCCTCGGGTCTTTCAGTCGCGATTCAAGCCGCGCTTTCTGTTCATCCTTAGAGATGTGGAGGAAAAACTTCAGGACAACCATCCGGTTTTCTACCAGCATTTTCTCAAAGTTGTTAATCTGCTGATACCGCAGTGCCCAGTCCTCTTCGGGCACGAGGTTATGCACCCGTGCGACAAGCACATCTTCATAATGCGAACGGTTGAAAATGCCGATGGTGCCTTTTGCGGGCACAGCGCGGTGTGCCCGCCATAAGAAATCGTGGGAAGTTTCATGCTCGGTGGGCACCTTGAAATTGACGACATCGCATCCTTGCACGTTGATGCCGGACATCACACCGCGGATGGTGCCGTCCTTGCCGCAGGTGTCCATGCCTTGCAGGATGATAAGCAGTGCGCGCTGATTTTCGGCGTAAAGCAGTGCCTGAAGTTTCGTCAACCGCTTATGCAGTTTTTTCAGCGCGCTTTTCGTTTCCCCTTTTTTGCGGTAATGCCCGGTGTAGTCTGCGTCATAATCGGTTAAACAGACGCTACTGCCGGGCGTGACGATGAAAGGTTGTGACATAGAGTTCCTCCCATGAAACAGACGCGAATTGGGGCGCGCCGTGAGGAGATGTTATCCCATTTCTCTATCTAGTTCTTCTAGACTCATTTTCCGGACGAAGTCCACCGTGATTTCTGCGCCATTGCCGGTTTCAAACGCCTTCAGCAGGACGTTCCGGCACCGTTTATTCACATCTCGCGGCGTGCGGCGTTGCAAGTTCGTCAAGAGAAGTTTGAGTGCGTCCTCGGTAAATGGCGAGTAGCCTGTTTTTGGCTTCGCGGCGGTTCTGTGGTGCGCGAGGAGTTCGCACACATATTGCAGCATCGCCTCCTCTTCCATCTCGTGAAAGAAAATCTGCTGCGTAACTCTGTCTATCAGATAGGTTCCAAGTATCAATTCGATTTCCTCATACTCCTCAGGCGCGGTGAGCGTGAAATTCATGAAAAGCGTGAAGAAATAGGGCATCCTGTCTACGAGTTCGCGCAATCCTTGTCCAAAAGGACGGTACTGCGGCGGCGTGAAATAGATGAAATTCTCCATTTCATCTATCCAGAGGCAGAACCGATTGTGTTCGGTAACATCAGTCGATTCGGATAGCCCGGTGAAGCAGTGAAAAACCCCGGCGAGCACCCGAAAATAGTCCTGCGTCTTTTCGAGGTTGCGATTCAAACCGAGTTTCCGCAATTCGGTAGTTGTGCATTTGCCGAGGAAGTATGCGTTCAGCAACGGTTTCGTCTTCGTCTGCACGTCTGCCAAACCGAGCAACGCATCCACGAGAACGGTGCTGAGCATCGTTTGCCGCAGGCTCTTTTTCGCTGCTGTGTACCCGACAGATTCAACCGTTCTAGTTACGGACTCTTGTATCCGCTCAAGTCCAGTCTGCTCCATGACATCGAGATAAAAATCTCGCGTCGGGTTATCAACTTCCGTGGGGGTATGGACGCGGCAAATCTCTATATCCTGCACACTAGGTGTTAGAATAGGGATATTTGCTTCATGGCTAAAGAACAAGGAAGCGTGTGTTTTGCCGCTGCCAACGGGCCCCCGACATAATATCACCTGAGTTGGCGCGGATGCCTTTGCTTCACGGAAAACGTTGTCAAACTCACCTTTGAGCGCGTCCATGCCCACCCAAACCGCCTGGTGTGGGTTGAGCGGTGGCACGGTTGTAAAGGGATTCTCCCGTAAACAAGCTGAATTCCAATCAATGGAAAATTTCATGATTATTCACCTTGAAACTTTTTTCACACGCGGCAATGTTCTGAGCATACCGTTTAATTCCTCAAGATAGCCGAGATGGTTCCGAAGACGCTTCATCATTTCGGCTTGTTTGCCTCCTATGCGAGAATTTACGGTTTTCAATGCCGCTTCTGTCAATACATACGACCATCTCGGAAACAATACGAGATAGAGGTGCATGAGCAGATCTAGTGACGACCAGGTTCTCATCGTTTTGAAGCGTTCTTCATACCACGCAATCAAACCCCGACAAGCATTCATATCATCTGTTAACATGATAACCTGGCCGGTGTATTGCCGCCGCACTTGATACAGCGCGAGTGCGCAATTTTGACGTTCGCCCCGGTTGCATTTTGGGTTACCAGCAGGCGACTCGGTGAAAATCAGGTTCTCATAAACCTGTTCTCGATGGAAATATCGCCTCGCTTGCCTCACAAATTGTAATATCTGTTCGGCATTGCTATTCAATTTGTCTTTGTGCCGCCGTACCTCGTGTGGAATCTCTCGTGAGACTTGCACATTAAATTGCTGTGTTAACACATCAACGATATGGGTTTCCCCGATATATACATCGCGTATGTTGATGAGTGCCGAGGTATCAGGAATAAGAATATCCATAGATTGTATCAGCGTTAAAACTTCCGATGGGATGAGCACAGAAATTTGCACAGCATCCAGCGGCCCTAGCACTGAACTCTGCAAAAAGCCTCAGGCTAGATTGGACGAAAAATAAGATACGACTCATTCTCGCGACGGGAGAATCGAACTTCGTAGCGTGAATCAAGAGCCCTTGCAGACGTATCCAAAGCCCTATGAAGTTCATCAAGGTTCGCGCCAATACCGTGCTCTGTGAGTAAAAAGAGTGCCATATAGATGAGCGCAGGATACAGAGCTATCTTTGGTGTTGGCGTGCTTCTGAGCGTTTCAAACGCTTGATTTGCGAGATTGCGAAGCAACTCTTTTTGTTCTAATTTTTCTATTTCTGCCCACTTCCTGTCAGTGCCACCTAGGAGTGTGCGCCCGGCAACCCCAAAAAAGTGCTGCTGCAACCACGCAGGACTTGTGTGAACGATGGAATCAGTCTCTTGGAGCCTCGGCAGCAGTTGGTAAAATTGATGCCCCTTAGCCGTTAATTTAGGGACTTTCCCGTTGCCATTTCCAATTGAAGCCAACCCGAGGTCAGCTAACCAGTGAATTCGCGGCGGCACGATATGCTCTATACCGCGTTGCGACGCTTTCCAACTCTGTGCCACGCGATTGCGCACCGCTAGAATTTCACGAGCGACGCGCGTTTCTTCTATCAATATACGGGCATCCAATTGCCGCAAATACTGCTCCTGAAATTGACTTTGCAAACCAGATAGGGACATATTTGGTGTTTCAACCAACATCGTTAACACCGTAAGAAACTGATCGCTATCCTTTCGCAGCAGCCAATAAAGGTATGCGCATCTTTCCGGGTCAGTCAGTTCAAAAGGGCTGCGCCCTGACACCTGATTAAGAAAAGGGAGTAAGGGCTTCCCAAAGCGAGTTACACGGCAGGCACCGGCGATTCGCCCAAGCAGTCCTAATGAGGCAGCGAATTCAGTGTAGCGTTTTGCACCAGTTCGTCCCCGGGTTGCCTTAATGTGTCCTTGAGGATTTGTATAATTCGTCAAATCCTGCTCATGGTTAAGGCTCCACCTCTCAAGACGATTATAGAGCAAGGACTCGCTGAGCGTTTTATGCTCCAGCAACTTCAAAATTGCCGACACATAACCGAGACGGCGGACGTGCGTGTTAATCTCTGTGATGCCAATTTCATACATTTTGGGGCACCTGAAGTGACATTTACATCAGTCTTGCTAATTGTACACGAGTGAATGAAAAAAAGCAAGATATATTTTCCAAAACGTCAATTGTCGGGCGAAGGACAGGTTTCCTTCGCCCGACAGAGCCGCTGCTTCATTGCGACAACGACTCGTAATAGTTATCGACGAGGCGGCGGTATTCAGGCGGGACATCCTCCTTCGCAACCTGCGAAAGACGTTTTTTCTCCTGAAGCGTGTTGAGCCGCTCTTCTAATGCCGACTCCAACTTGTTCAAGTCCCGAATGACGAAATCGTATTTCGGGAAGGGGCGCGAACGGTTGCTCGGACGATGCTGCATCGTATCCAGCAAACCGAGCCACAACTCCTCGATTTCGCGGTTTGATTCAACACCGGCGCGTCCTTCTTGCTGATTTTCAGCGTCGCCTTCGCCATCTTGCCCGTTTTGTTCTTGCATCGCCTGCATCGCCTGCATCGCCTGTTGCATCCGCTCCTGAATCTGCTGTTGCTGTTCAGCGAGTTGCTGCTGACGATTCTGCTGTTCCGGCGTGTCCTCTTGTCCTTCCATCGCTTGGAGTTCGCGTTGGATATCCTGCATTTGCGCTTCCATGCTTTGGAGTTGCGCCAGGGCGGCTTCCAGCTGCTCCTCTTCCGTTGTCGCCAGATTCGCTCGCGCCTGCTGCAAATCAGCCTGCGCTTGCTCCAGCGTCTCTAACACCTCTTGTTGATTCTGCGCTGCCGCTCGGAAGCTCCGCCATTGCAAAGCGCGTTGCGCCGTTGCCATATCCCCGACAGTCTGCTCTTCCGTGAGACGGTTGGCGGCATCGCCTACATTTTGAGATGCCTCTGGATTCTCGGCGTTGAGCTGCTCCTGAAGCTGCCGCAGATTGTCCTCAAGCGATTCCAGCTCTCGCTGAAGCCCACGCTGCTGATTTGCCAAATCGGAGGCGCGCTCAAAATCTTCCGGCTGCATTGACGATTGCGCCGCGCGGTTCCGAAGTTCCTGCGTCTGCTGTTGCACATCGGATTGCTCCGCTGTCAACTGCTGCAATGCGTGGATAGCATCTTCAAGCGCATCGTCAGAGAGTTCCGCGGCGACGTTCTCCAGCTGTTCAATCGCCGCCGCGAGGCGCGCCGCCGCTTGCTCACCTTTAGCGGCACTCAGCTGCGGTTCTTGCTGCTGCATCCCTTGCGCCGCCTGTTGCATTTGCTCGCCAGCCTGCTGCATCGCTTGTCCCGCCTGTCCGAGGCGTTGCGCCTGCGTGCCTTGTCCGCTGCCTTGCATCTGTTCCAACTGCTGCGACATCTGCTGCGCTTGCTCCGACAACTGTCCTTGTTGCTGGCTATTCTGCTGCATCTCGCTCGGTGAGGGTTGGCTTTCGCGGCCTAATTGCTGGCTTTGTTGATTGAGTTGCTGCTGCTCCTCCAACATTTCCCGCGCCTGTTCGAGCATTTCTTGCGTCTGCTCCCGCATCTCCCTGTCTAGTTCACCCTGGTCCTGCTCAATTTCGCTCTGCAGTTCCTCCATCTCCAATTCAAGATTTTCCGCCGCTTGCGCGTTGCTGTTGCGCATCTGTGTCAGCACTTTCGGGAGCTCAATGCTGACTTTGATGAGCAGTTCCAACGCTTCTTGTTCTGGCGGCATCGCCTCGGTAGGCTGGGTGGCGTTGAGGCTATCGCTCGCCTCGCGCATCCTGTCGACAGCATCTTCGAGATGCATCAGAATTTCCGGCGCGACCGGGGCAGTTTGCATCGCCATGCTGATTTCGTCAACTAACCGCTGCGTCTTATCCTTCGTTTCAGACTGCTTCTCCCCGGTCTTCTTCACAGCCGAGCGATATTCATCGGTGACAGACGCGGGTGCGGCGTTGATATGCTGCCACGTTTCTCGGATAATCTGCTTCTGTGTGGCGATGAGCTCCAAGGTGACATTCGGTGCTGGTTCTCCCGGTTCCCCCTCTTGCTTCTGGAACCGTTCGTTAAAGGGACGCACCTCAATGAAGTAAATCTCGCTGCTTGCCTCCCCGGGCCCGGTGAGCGTGTTGTTATCAGTGGCTTGCGCGTAGTAAGAGATAACTTCGCCGGGCTCTACGTCAAACTCCTCCATATAGAAGGTGTAGGTGCCGCGGCGGCTTTTTGTTGTTCGGGTGATGCCTACGTTCTTGCCTTCTCCCTGGCCTGTCTCCCTGGCAAGTTCCTGCAATTCGCCTGCGCCGATACGATACATCAGTGCCAATTTTTCAACGCCGTAGTCGTCCTTCGCCTCGGCGACAATCTGCACTTCTTCTAATTTTGTCGCCTTGACATCGCGCCCGGGTTCCTTGATAACCACTTCCGGCGGGTTATCCGGAACCGCGCGGATTTTGTATTCAATCGGAATTTCGTTGTTAAACCCATCAATGCAGTGCAGCGCAACAGCGTATGTTCCATCTTCAGTAACGTCTACCGTTGTCGTTAGGATGTTGCCATCGGAAATCACCATCTCTGTCTGTATCGGTAAGACAGCCTCATCTGTTTCGGGCGACGCGTCTGCCTGGGAGGCTTGGCTCACCGTGAACTTCGCCATTTGGATGGCTTTGTTTGTCGTCAACCGAATTTCTGCACGCGTGCCGACAACGGCGTGAATATCTCCCGTGCCTTGCTGCACGACAGGTGGCAACCCCGTATACCCCGGATACGTATAGGCAACGGCGATATCTGTCACCCTCGGCATCTCAAAGACTTCAACGGTGTAGCGCGCCGATGTCGCCTCGTTCGCTTGGACAGTGTATTCCATGTCCGCGTCAATGTTGAAAATTTCGTAAGTAAAGCCGCGTTTATCCTCTGGATTCTGCACCATGTTAATTTCTTGTCCGGTGCTTTGCATGCGCGCACGAGAAGTATACGTCAAAACAACCTTATCGGCGGATTTGCCGGTGACGGTGACGTGAATCGGCAAACTCTTCCCACGCAGGATACGCGCATTCCCCGGTGTAACGGTGAGTTTCGTCGTCAAAATCGGCTCTGTTTTCCCCCACGGCACCAGCACGCGGAGCAGACTGGTATGAATCTCGGAAGGAAACAGCAGCGATAGCACGGTACACCCGGCGACAACGAGCGCAGCGATACCGACGTGTTTCCGCGTCCGGCTCGCATCTACGGTGGCTTTGAAATCGATGCCTTTCACGCGCTCGGTTGTATCCTCAAGCAGCCGTTGCAACATGTGCGCTTCAATCACATCATCGGTTTCGCGATTTCCGAATTGCACCGCACTGACGAGTCTATCCTCAAGGTTCGGGTAATGCCGTTCCACGTTGAGGGCGACATCGCGCAGCGTGAGGGATGCACGCAGCGGTTTTATGAGGTGTTTGTAAAGCAGATAGCCGCTCGCGATGACAATGCCCGCCAGCAACGCAACGCGCACTGGACTTGGCAGCGGCATCAGCCAATCAACGATGGATTCTCCAACGACTATCGCAAGCAACCCGGTTAGGACGATGGCTGCACCAGTCCAGAAGAGCCCACGTCTCCAGACGCGCCGAGCGGCGAGAATTTTCTCTTGTAGTTCCGCGTAACTTTCTTTTGTGTTCATTGTGATTCTCCTCCATCGCGCTATCAACATTAAGTTTCCTTGACGAGACTTTATCAAAAAGGGCTTTCCCTACCTATTTAAAAACAAGCACCTCCAGCATAACACCCGACAGCCAGATAAGTATCGCGACAAAAGATGCCTTCACCTTCCCTGTGTCGGCGAGAATTGAGACAGCGATTGTCAAAACGGCGATAGGCCAGATGCTTAACGGATTAAAGTGGCTCAGAAACATGAGCACCTGCACGTTTTCGCTAGAACTCAAGAAATGCAATCCCGGAATCACCTGCATGTCTACCGGTGTCCTGACATTCTCAAGTCCTCTCAGCACAGGCACGAACGCCGTATTGACGAAATAGACGAACGTCGGAATGAGTGACGCATGTGCAAGACTTGCATAGATATGTCGAAACCGACGGCGGCATCCACCCTGAAAATTCGCGCCGCGCAGGTAAGCAGCGCGCTGAGCACAACCATCGCGAGAAGTGGGATAAGAAGGGCAAACAAGAGCACAAAGTTGCCAATAATCGGTGCCGCCTCTTCAATGAGATAGCGCGGCACACGCTCCCTTGCCAACTCTAGCGAAATCAGTCGTTCCGTAAACGGTGCCGCAGACCAGGTTACACCAACTTGCAGCACACAAAAGAGGATAAGTGCCATGCCCCACTTCGGTTGGGTTTTGAGGCGCGCAAACGTTACACTCGGTGCAACGAAAAGATCTTTGATGTTTTGCCAACTTTCTTTCATGGATTTCTCAACGCTGAAGTATCGTGCTCAAGAGAGCACTCCCACCGGTAAAAGTTAAGAGGCAGACAGCACATCCGGTAGAATCCAGACGAGCCAAATCAGCACAGCGGCAATCCGTGCCCGGGTCTTGTCTACATCAGCAAGCACTGCTACAGCGATAGCTGTCACGGCGATTATCCACACACTGAACGGATTGATGTGGCTCAGAAACATCAGCAGTTTCGCATTTTCAAGCGAACCGAAGAGGAGATGCAAACCCGGGAGCAGCCGCATAGCCACGGCGTTTTTCACATCGGCTACGTCTCGAAACACGAGCAGCAATGCAGTGTTGACGAGGTTGATAACGCACCCGAGCAGCGATAGATGCACAACGGCGGCGAAGATATGCCGAAAGGTTAAGTTTTCGTTGTTACCCAAACGCGCCGCCAATTTGAAGATTGCACTGCTAATGACGAACCACAGCACCGCAAAAAGTGGCAGGAGAAAGAGGCCGACTTGCGTCATAATCCCTACCATCATTTCGGCCGCCTGACGTTGTTCCTCCGACATATTCGTTTGTGTTTGTGTCATTCCTTCGGCGATGAGTGCTTGGCTATACGGCGCGGTTGCCCATCCTATCAGAACATTAAATAGGTAGAAGATGAGGAAAGCGACACCCCACTTCGGTTCAGTTCTGATGCGTTCAAACGCAGCACTCGGTTCCGCGATAAGTTCTCCGATGTTACGCAAACTCTCTTTCATAGTTTCACCCGCTGATTAGACAAAATGTTGGTGGAAAGGTTCATTTTAATAGTATAACAAATCCTGCACAAAATCGCAAGAAATTTTTCAGTTGTTTTCTCGCGGGCGATGTGGTAATATAGAATATTATGGAAAAACAAGCATCCATTCCCATTTATACTATCGGCTACGGAAGCCGTCCGGTCGGAGCGTTCATGGAAGTGTTGCGCCTGCACCAGATAGCGTATCTCATTGACGTGCGTTCTACGCCTTATTCGCGCTACAAACCGGAGTTTTCCAAAGACGCTCTGGCATCGGCACTCCACCGACACGGGATTCACTACGTCTTCATGGGCGATACCCTCGGCGGGCACCCCGATGATGAAACGTGTTACGTGAACGGAAAAATTGACTACGAGCAGGTGAAGACAACGGCGGACTATCAGCGGGGGATTGAACGCCTCCGCAATGCTTTCGCGCAGCAACGCCGCGTTGTCCTGATGTGTAGCGAGGGGAAACCGGAACAGTGCCATCGCAGCAAACTCATCGGCGCGACGCTGACAGCAGCGGATATTCTGGTGCATCACATTGATGAGAAGGACGAACTGCAAACGCAGGAAACAATCATTGAACGGCTGACAGGCGGACAACTGCCGCTGTTCGGCGAGGAGACGTTCCACTCGCGCAAGCGATACTTGTAACGGCGGCTTTGAGCCGGGTCCGTTTTTCGTAGGGCGAGGGCCTGTCCCTCGCCGTGTATAGTGCTGTCAGTCGGATTTCATACGGGCCCGTTTTCCGTCCGAATCACGCGAGAATTATTATGAAAACGCCCAAAATTATCACCATTGGCGTATACGGATATGACGAAGAGAGTTTCTTTTCTGCGCTACAAGCGGCAAACGTAGATACCTTCTGCGACATCCGCAGCCGGCGCGGCGTGCGCGGCGCGACTTACGCATTCGCCAACAGCGTCCGGTTGCAATCGCGCCTCGCGGCACTCGGCATCCGCTATCTCCATTGCAAAGAGCTCGCGCCGACGAAAGCAGTGCGCGACAAACAAGCCGCAGCGGATAAAGCAGACAACGTTGCTAAACGCGAACGCACTACGTTGGGAGAAGCGTTTATTGCGGCATACCACGCCGAATGCCTCGCGCATTTTGAGCCGCAAAGTCTACTGGACAAAATCGAGGCAGATGCGCAAGTTGTCGCTCTCTTTTGCGTTGAGAGAGAACCAGCGGCGTGCCACCGTTCACTCGTCGCCGAGAAACTGGCGAAAGAACTTGGACTGGAAGTTGAGGACATTGTCCTATGAGAGTGCTAATTGTTGCGAAAACGCGGATGGGAAGCGGTGCGTGCATTGGCGCGCTCACGGAGAAAGGCGAGAGCGTGCGGCTTGTTCCGTTCAACGCCGATGAACACCAGGGCGCAAATCGGGAGTATGAGATAGGTGAAATCTGGGAGATTTCCGCGAAACCCGCGGCCGCTGTCATCCCGCCGCATCACGAAAACATCGTCGTCTATGAAAAGCGGCACCTCCGTACCATGACAGCATTGGAAAGCGCGATTGAGCTCCTCATGCCGCCTAACATCGGACACCCGCGTGAACTCTACGAAGGACTCTTACAGATGAGCCGTAGCGGCGCGCTTTACATCGCAGAGAAGAGCGGGATGCCACCTTACAGCACAACGTTTTGGCGGCCAGACCAGGCACTCACCCGTGATACGGACAGCAGACGCATTCGGTATCGTTACCCCACAGCAGATGGCGGATGCACGCTCACCTATGTCGGTTTTGAAGAACCGCTTGAAACAATCCCTGCTGGCACCCTCGTGCGCGTCTCGCTCGCACAGTGGTGGAAACCGACAGACAGAACGGATAATGAGGAACGGTGCCACGCGCAAATTTCCGGCTGGTTCCTCGAAGAATCAGTAGGCGAGCCCTCCCGTTCTCAACAGACATCACCGGTAGAAGAGCCCTCCCTGTCTCAACGCTCTCAAGCCGACATGCCGCCGCCTGAAACCCCACGCGAATATCTCAAGCAAGTCTTCGGACACGACGACTTCCGAGCGTTGCAAGAGGAAATCATTACGCACGTCCTTGAAAGACACGATGCTCTGATAGTCCTACCGACAGGCGGCGGAAAATCACTCTGCTATCAGCTGCCCGCGCTCATTTTTCAGGGGGTTTCTGTCGTCGTTTCGCCCCTCATCTCACTTATGCAGGACCAGGTGATGCAGTTGGAACAAAAAGGCATCCCTGCCGCTTTTCTCAACAGCACTGTGAGTTATGACGCTTACGTTGAAACGATGCACCAAGTCAAACGCGGCGAGATTAAGTTGCTTTACGTCGCGCCAGAAACACTCGTGCGCAATGAAATCCTGCTGATGCTTGACGCGTCCAATGTCGCGTGCATCGCTATTGACGAGGCGCACTGTATCTCGCAGTGGGGCCACGATTTCCGTCCCGAATATCGGCAACTCGTCTCGGTGCGCGAACGGTTCCCGAACGCTGTCTGTGTCGCGATGACAGCCACCGCCACGCCGAGGGTGCAGGCGGACATCACGCAGTCGCTGCAATTGCAAGCGGAAAACCAATTCATTGCTAGTTTCGACCGGGGGAATCTCTTCATCACTGTGGAACCGAAGGTTGAGTTGCTGCGGCAGACGCTTGCGTTTCTCAATGCCCACCACGGCGAATCGGGTATCATCTACTGCCAGACGAGGAAACAGGTGGAATCGCTGTGCCACAATTTAAGCACCTACGGGATTCAGGCACTCCCCTATCACGCAGAACTGGGTGCGGAAACCCGCAAGCGACATCAGGAGGCTTTCATCAACGGCGACACACGAATTATCGTCGCGACGATTGCCTTCGGCATGGGGATTGATAAGCCGGATGTCCGCTTCGTCCTCCACGCCGGTTTGCCGAAGGAACCCGAGTCTTACTATCAGGAAATCGGCCGTG
The DNA here is from genome assembly GCA_965242965.1 of Candidatus Poribacteria bacterium. Classification (GTDB taxonomy): domain Bacteria; phylum Poribacteria; class WGA-4E; order WGA-4E; family WGA-3G; genus AGPOR5. The sequence goes on from OZ251518.1 coordinate 3,869,040, forward strand.
CCGGGCGCGATGGGCAACGTTCCGAGTGCCTGCTGCTATTCAGTTATGGCGATGTGGACACGATTCACCATTTCATTGATGAAGGCGCGCCGAGTGAACGTAAAGGACGGCTAGAACGGTTGAATACGCTTGTCGACTGGGCGACTTCGCTGGAGTGCCGTCGCAAGGGGTTGTTAGCCTATTTCGGAGAACAGTCCGAACAAGCCAATTGCGACATGTGCGATAACTGCCGCCAAGCACGGGAAGAACGCGTCGATCTGACGTTGCCAGCGCAGAAATTCCTCTCGTGTGTTTATCGCACAGGGCAAATGTTCGGCGGCGCGCATATTATCAGTGTGATACGCGGTTCAAAAGCGAAAAAGGTGCTTGAAAATGGACACGACGCGCTCTCTACCTACGGCATTGGCACGGAGTATAGTGCGGCGCAGTGGAACTACCTCATGCAACAGTTTATCCAACACAAGTTGTTGCGGCGAGATGCGCAGCACGGCAGTCTGCGTTTGACTGAAAAGGGGTGGGCAGTCCTCCGAAGCGAGGAGCCGTTTTTGGGATTTTCGGTGGAAAAGTGATTGACATTCGCCATGGCGTATGGTATACTTAGTTAACATTTCAACATCAACGGAGGATAGGATGAAAAAATTATGTGACATGTCAACAGATGAATTACGCACCCTGCTCCAGCGAGTTACCGAAGAGGAAGACTTTTATGCCTCGCGCGAGCAGCTGCTTGAATTGCTGCAAGACCCGGGTTCGGCTCTCTACGATGAGCACACCGTTAACCGAGCCGCTTTTCACGTCGAACCGGGCGCGTTGCTGCGGCCGATAGACGGTGTGCCGATTCCTGAATCTCCCCTCGCCACAGAATTCCGCGAATTTTTCTCTGGATACACCGAGATTGGCTGCTGGCTGGATGACTATAAGGAAGATCCGCTGGAGGGGCTTGCACCGCACACGCCGCTCGCGAAAAAACTCGCGCGGCACCGCGACTATATCCTTGCAATGCGGAAAACAACGCGGGCAGACCGGCGGTTCAAACGAATGGGTGTCTATATGGCGGATAATCCGATGCGCAGCGAGAAAGCGGCATCGGCGTTGCAAGAGACGCGAATCGCCGAGTTGCCGCCGCCGGCATTCCGCGCGCTCGTCCGGCAATTGGTAATGCAGGAAATTTTTGAGGTGCGCGAAAAGGTTGTGGCGTTGCTGGCGGGACATCCGCCGCGCGAACAGTTGGACCTGGCGTTTCGGGAGTTCTTCGTTGCTTATGAGCTCTTTGAGTTGGTTTTGGAGGCATACCACTATGATGCCGACGATGGGTTTGAGTTAAACCCAGAGGTGGAAGCCGAAATTGACGCGGAGGATGCGGCGATTAAGGCTGGAACAGAGAAACTCATCTCGTTTGAGGAAATCGCCAAGGAGTTTGGATACCTGTTGAAATGTACACGCTAGAGTTCAAGCGACGCGCTAGAAGGGGGTTACGGCGGTTGGATGCTACGAACTGCCGACGAGTGCTTGAAGAATTGGAACGGCTGTGTGCAAATTGCGACATCTGGCCGCACGAGGCATTGAAAGGGAAAGAACGTGGACGGTTCAAGTTGAAGTCTGGTAAATATCGCGCTGTCTATTCCTTCAGTCGTCCGGACAGAGAGATTGTCGTCCACAAAATCGAGCACCGTGCCAAAGTCTATTCGTAAGTAGGAGGTGTGCCTTACGGCATCTCGTCATGCAGGAAATCTTCGTGGTGCGCAATCTCGCTGTGGCATTCTGGCAGGGCATCCTTCGCAACTGCAATTGGAACTCACGTTTCGGGAGTTCTTCACCACTATGATGCTGACGATGGGTTTGAGTTAAACGCGGCTAACTCGGACGATGGGCAGACGAATTCGCCGAAAATCTGTCCAACATTGCCGCAACAACCTGCTTCGTTGATGTCCTTTCTATCCATTTGATACGACAATCTCGCCGGAACCATGTCAATTGCCGTTTGGCAAAGCGACGCGTGTTCTGCTTCAACTGCGCTATCGCCTCGTCTAACGTGCAGTTCCCATCCAGATACGCAATGAGTTCTTTGTAGCCGAAACTTTGAAGCGCGGTGGCATTCCGAGAATGGCCTCGCGCGAGCAACCGTTCAACCTCTTCAATTAATCCATCGGCGAGCATCGCATCGACTCGCTGTTCAATCCGACGGTAGAGTTGCTCCCGCGGCATCGTCAGTCCGAAGGCGATGAACGGGTACCTCGGTTCCTTATTCCACTGCTGTTGTAATTGCGAGATGGGGGTGCCGGTGAGTTCATAAACCTCCAGCGCGCGGATGACTTTCACCAGATTGTTCGGATGAATGCGCTCGGCAGATGCCGCATCGCAGGCACGGAGGCGAGTGTGGAGAGCCTCTACACCTTGCTGCGCTGCTTCTTGGCGGAGCCGCTTCCGAATCGCCGCGTCCGCCCCCGGTCCTTTGAATAATCCATCGACAATCGCGCGGAAATAGAGCCCAGAACCACCGACTAGCATGACGCGCTTGGCGCGGTTTTGGATGTCAGTTATCGCCGCATCCGCCAGAACCTGATACGCCGCGACAGAGAACGAGTCCGCAATGTCTACGCAGTCAATCAGGTGGTGGCGCGCGGCCAACTGCTCTTCCCGGGTCGGCTTCGCCGTGCCGATGTCCATCTCCCGATAAATCTGCCGAGAATCGACGGAAACAATTTCGGCGTTGAGGCGTTGCGCCACCTCAATTGCTATCTCCGTTTTGCCGATGGCTGTTGGGCCAAGAATGCACAGAAGTTTCATTTTCATACACATCGGTAGGAGGGTTTTTCCTGTTCTGATGTTGAAGTGCAGTGTTGATGTTTTTCGCTGTTCCGATAATCGTGACGTTGTCTTTGATGTGTGGAAACAACTTTTCCACTCGCAGTGTGAACGTTTCCACAGCGCGGTAAGTCAAATCAATGCCGAGCCACTGACGGTTCAGTTCCTCGGCGGCGAGGAGCGTCGTGCCGCAACCACAGAACGGATCTAGCACTAAGTCGCCTTCGTTGCTAGATGCCTCGATGATGCGCTTATAGAGTGCTATCGGCTTCTGTGTCGGATAACCGGCGCGTTCGGAATCGGTGCTATTCAACGTCGGCAGGATCCACCAATCGTTCGCCATTTTGCCTTCGTCGGCATAATAGCGATAGATTTTCCCACCTGCCCGCGAGGTGCGATAACGCCGTCCAGATTCATCATAGTATCGGTAATCGCGCTCCAATTCTTCCGCAGAATGTGGGACACGATACCCGTTGAAATGGCACACTGCAGATTTCGCGTAGAAGTAAATCACATCGTGCTTTCTGGAAAAGGTCTTTTTCGACCTGCCGCTGGAATCATAGCACCACACTATCTCGTTTTTGAAATGTTGATGCCCAAATACCGCATCCATTAGGATTTTCAGATAGTGGCTCGCGGCCGGGTCGCAGTGAAGATAAATTGAACCCGTTGGTTTGAGGATCCGGTGCATCTCCACGAGACGGATGCCCATCATCGCTAAATACGCCATCATCGGAGTTTGCTTTAAGAACTTTTGGAGTCCTTCAATCGTCTCGCCTATCGCGCCGCCGACATCACAGATGAGTTCCTCACACGCGGCTTCCGCAGCGTCTCCCCATTTCCACGTATCCGTGAACGCCTTGACAAGCGTATCGGGTGCCTTGCCATGCTCGTCACGATAAGGCACGAAATAGTTGCGCTTGGAGTTGAATGGCGGGTCTGACGCGATAAGAGCCACTATATTGTCTGGAAATTTGCGCATCTCTTCCAAGTTATCGCCGCGGATGAGGGTTCGGTTCGGTAGTTGGGTATTTTCAAAGAGAAATTGCATGTTTTTAGAAATCGGTAGGCGCGGTTTGAAAGCGCGCATACCCGGGAGGTTCCACCTACCGGTCTGCCCTGGGACAATAGATCAGGTGTTTTCCCAAGAGTTGCTGTTTGCCGTCCGTGAAGACAACCTTCCCGCAGTGTGAACAGGTTAGGACTGCCGCAGCTGCACCGCTTGAAACGGCGAGGAATCCAACCAGAAGAATGACTGCAGCAATGCACTTCGGATGAAAACGTGTAAAGAGGGCTGCCGCTTTGGCATCTTGACGGTTTGGCGAGAACATATATTTGCCTTGATACCGTGTTGACGGGCCGTAGTAGAACAGGGAATAAACACCGATGCCTCGCGCGCCGATAGCGACAACCCCCATTGAATGCGCGCCGATAGCGATAACGCCAAAAGCATTCCCGCCAACGGCAACAATCCCAATGGCGTTCATACTACCGATAGCAACAACTCCAACGGCGTTACACGCGCTGATGGCAACAATCCCCAAGCCGTTGACGAGCCCGATAGTGATGAGCCCGAACATGTTCATACCTACAGCAATAAACCTGAAATCGAACTCCATCCAATCTCGGTTCGTAAAAAACGGCGTGAATTGCCATAGGTAAACGTAAAGCAGTAATACCGCACCTATCAGAATTCCCCAAACGATGATGAGTTTCTGAAAATGGGGTTTGAATTCGGCTTTGAAGTTTTCCGGTGTGTAGGTTGCTTGCATTTCTGTAATTCCACTAGAAACACTCAACAAGTCTGATAGCGATGTTCCCGGTAGGAGAGACCTCCCGGGCTCGATGCAATAGGACGGCTCGCCTACCGGGGCCGCAGCGGCAGAAGGTCCCCCTTCATCGTAGGGCGGGGGCCTGTCCCTCGCCATCGTTCACGCGCCAGGCCCTGTAGTTCAGGATCGCCAGATCCTGACCTGTTTGTGATCAGGCGATCACAAACTACAGCGAGGGAAACATACATCCTGACGATGGAGATCGCGGGGGAAACCCTCTCGGATGCGCGTATGGCATCCGAGGGCCCCGCGCTCCGATAAAAAACGGTGCTTGAGCCATCGCGGGGGAAACCCTCTCGGATGCGCGTATGGCATCCGAGGGCCCCCGCGCTACGGGAACATCGAGACCAGGAGGTCTCTCCTACCGGGAAGACCTCAAGACCAGGAAGTCTCTCCTAGTCAAGAAGAAATCCAACCGCCGCCGATAACGTAGTCCCCATCGTAAAAGACGGTGGCCTGGCCCGGCGTAATTGCCCGGCGCGGTTCGTCAAACTTCACGACAGCCTCCGTGTCACTGACTGGAGAAATCGTGGCGATGCCGCCTTCATCGCGGGAACGGATTTTGACGGTGGCACGAATCGGATCCGTTAACCTGTCAATCGCAATGAGGTTTATCTGCTCAACGTGCATTGTGTCTGCCAAGAGTTCATCCGATTCCCCAACGACGACGGTATTCTCCGAAGCGTTGAGTTGTGTCACGTAGAGCGGCTTTCCTGCGGCGATGCCCAACCCGCGCCGTTGTCCAACCGTGTAAAACGGCACCCCTTGGTGCTGTCCGAGGACCTTGCCACCTTTATCCACAATATCGCCGCCGGCGATTTTCTCCGGCACCCTGTCTTGCAGAAAGCGTCGGTAGTTGGTATCGGCGACGAAGCAGAGTTCTTGGCTCTCGTCCTTTTCAGCGGTGCGGAGTTGATACTTCCGTGCGAGTTCGCGCACTTGTGCCTTAGTATAGTCACCGAGGGGCATCAGCGCGCGGCGGAGTTGCTCCTGTGTCAGCGCGGCGAGGAAATAGGACTGGTCCTTCTCAGGATTCAGTGCCTTGCACAATAGCGCGCGGCCTGTCTCCGGGTGCCGTTCAATGCGCGCGTAATGTCCTGTCGCGATGAAGTCGCACTCCAGCGTATCGGCTAGCGCGAGAAGTTTGCCGAACTTCAGTTCGCGGTTGCACACCATGCACGGGCTCGGTGTCCTGCCGGCGAGGTATTCCTCCACGAAGTAGTCGATAATCTGCTCGCGGAAAATATCCTCGTAGTTGACACCGTAGAAGGGAATGCCGAGTTGCGTGGCGACGCGGCGCGCGTCCTCAATGCCTTCTAGCGAACAGCAGTTGGGACGTTCAGGTTCAACTTCGATTGTATCAGGCGCGCCGAGGCGCATGGTGATGCCGATGACATCGTGCCCCGCGTCTACCATCATGGCGGCAGTGACGGAACTATCCACGCCACCGCTCATCGCAACCAGAATCTTTGACATGGGTGTGTTTCCGGTGTTACGTTCAATACCGTAGTTCGCGAGGGACAGGCCCTCGCGCTCCGGGTCAAAGGCGGTTTTTAGGCCACCTGCCACTCTTCATTGCCGGCGTAACGTTCCGCGTAGACATCTTCGTTCAATTCCAGGCCGAGGCCGGGTGTCTCCGGCACCGTAAAAAAGCCGTCCGTAAACTCATAGCCGGAGGTATCCACGACATCGCTGGTGAGTGTCGCTACCTCGCCATAGAGGAAATGCGGAATCGTCTTCCCGAATTGGAGACTGAGGAAGAAACCGAGCAGCGAGCCCCAGTTATGCGGCGCGCATTGGACATTCGCTGCTGCAGCCATATCGGCAAGTCGCCGCCAGCCGCTCACGCCAAGCCCTTTCATATCGTGTTGGATGACATCAATAACACCGGCATCAAAAAACGGTTCATAGAATTCAAGCGGTTCCCGCGTGCGGGTTTCGCCATCGGCGATGAGCGTTTTCAACCCCTTCTCCTGAATCCACGCCTTGAGGTTGCGGTATAACTCGACATCCTCGTCAAACATCTCCTCGATCCAAAACACATCGCAATCGCGAGTTTCGGTGAGGAAAGTAATCACTTCGTCGTAGGTATACGCATTGTTTGCATCGACGAGGATGTTGAACTCTTCGCCGGCGGTGCTGCGCGCGAGCCGAACGAGTTCGATGTCGCGATGGAGTCCCGCCTTGCGTTCCATGAGATGGTTACCGCGCCCCATCTTCATTTTGCAGGCGACAAACCCGTTGGCGAGGCTGCTTTTGACATCGTCTTCGATGCGTTTGAGCCCCTCAGCCTTCGTGTCATACAGCAGGTCATTGAAGTAAATAGTGCTGTCGTAAGCGGGGAGACTGGTGCCGTGTGTCTCCGTGCCCATCAGTTGATACGCGGGCTTACCGAGGATGCGGCCGAGGGTATCCCACAGCGCGTTTTCAAGCCCGCGAAATTCCTCAACGACTCCCTGTTCCGGGTTCAGGAGCTCAAACGGGTTTCGGTTGAGAGCACCTTGCGCGGCTTCCGCGGTAGTCGTGCCCCAGCTGCCTGCACCCCATCCGAGCGTTCCATCGTTTGTCTGGATGCGGATGATGCGTTCATTCCACTTCCCGTTCGGATCCGGCTGGACGATTTCCTTCGCACCGGAGTTGCAACCGATAGCAGGCTGGTCGATCTGGAGGATAACCTGCTCAATTTGCGTAATCTTGATGTCCTTCGGATAGTTCTGCATGAATATGCTCCTGATGAAACGTCGCGGTGAAAAAAACGCCGCCCTTTCCCGTAGGACGAGGGCCTGTCCCTCGCCATGCGTTGGTGAAAAAAACGCTTCCCCTTCCCGTAGGGCGAGGGCCTGTCCCTCGCCATGCATTGGTGAAAAAAACGCTTCCCCTTCCCGTAGGGCGAGGGCCTGTCCCTCGCCGTGCGGCGATCGCGGGGGACAGGCCCCCGCGCTACGGTGAAAAACGTCTCTCTTTCACCGTAGGGCGTTGGGAAAACCTGTCCCTCGCCGTGCGGCGATCGCGGGGGACAGGCCCCCGCGCTACGGTAAAAAACAGTCCCCTTCACCGTAGGGCGAGATCCTGACCCGTTCGGGAGCGGGCGCTCCCGAACTACAGAGGTGCCCGATCCTTTCTGGTATTCGCCCGCCCTCCCAGGCGGGATAAATACCGAAACGGGGTGATGAAACACCCTCACGTTATTCACTCCAACACGAGGAGGAGTTCGTTCAGCGCGACCTTCACCATGTCGTTGCTTTCTTTCGTCCGGAAATAGTCATCAAGTTTGTGCGGCAGATTATCGTACTGGTCTGCCGCTTGAATCTGCTTCAGCAAGGCAGGCTTTTTCAGGAGTTGCGCGATGCGGAGCCTGTCCTTATGCTCAGCAATTTCAGTCTCGGTTAACAGGGTGATTAACCGTCCGGCTAACCCATCTGCGAGTCCTGTTTCCGCGTAAAGGTTCAGCGTATCAAGGAACACCTGCTTCGTATGCGTAGTGGAATCGCTCGTCAGCGCGCCGATGAGGTTATCCACTGCGCTAGCATCGGTATGCTTCTGTAGTGCTTCTGCGGCGTATAACCGCACGGTGTCATCGCTATCCTTGAGCTCCTTGATTAGCTCCGCGGTCGGCGGTTGAGTGAGCGCGACCATCGCCTTCGCGGCGGCACGCCGGACGGTAACGTCACTGTCGTCAAGTCCTGCGATGATTTTGTCTTGATACGCCTTGTTGCCGAGCAGATAGAGCGCGGTGTTGATTTCCATCTGTAACCCCGCGTGCGATGTCGCCTTGCGGAGCGATTCCAAGCCGGTGGTAGCGGCGGTATCGCCGATGTCGCCGATGATTCGGACGAGTTGCGTCTTCACGGCAGTCGGCGTAGTCGCCTCGCCCGCGGTGGCGAGGAGCTGTTCGACGGCTTTGGAGCCCATCTCGGTTAAGATTTGCACCAAGTCGCCGTGGATGTGCTTATAGCGGCCCTTCACCAGGTCCTCCAAGATGAAGGGGACCGCGGGCGCGCCTTTATCGACAAGGATTTGCATGGCGGATTTCTGGACGCGGTGGCGTTCGTCAAGAATTTGCAGAATTTTCTTCATCTCATATTCGCCGAGTTCCAGAATCCGCCGGTTGCGTTCGGTTTGGTATTCAGCTTCTACATGGTGAGCTTTCGCCATGTTTTCATCAATCGCGTAGCCGTAAGCAATAACCAACAGGGCCCGAGGTTCCACTTTGTTTGCCTCTTCTATTTCGGCGCGCTTGAGATGCTCTACAGCCTCCAGCGCGAGGCCCGCGTCCAGCAATTTCGCTCTCCCTACTTCCAGCTGGGTAATAACTTGTTTCTGCTGACAGCCGATGCTTACGACGGCGATAAGCAGCAGTATCGTCAAAACTCTTTTCATCTTCCGTTTACATTTCCTCCTGGATTCTCGTAACTTTGGCCCGCCTATCCGTGCGCCCTGCATTTGCGTCAGCGCGCCTTCGCGGATAAAGCGAACGCGATGTTGACAAACATGTTACAATAAATCCGTTTTTATGTCAAGAAAATTAATCAATTTTGCAATAACTGAGCTCTCAGGTTTCAATAGATGCGATATTGCAGTAGGCGCGCCCTCCCTGTTTGCCGTAGGAGAGACCTCCCGGTCTCGATGCAATTAGGTAGGAGAGACCTCCCGGTCTCGATGTGGTTCGTATCGGGACAAGGATGTCCCTCCTACAGCAGAGGTATCGGGACAAGGATGTCCCTCCTACGGCAAGCGGTGAAAAAAACGCCTCTCCTTCACGTAGGGCTTGGGCCCTCGGATGCCACACGCGCATCCGAGCGGGTTTCCCTCGCCGTGCATCGATCGGGAAAACGGCGTTGGTTGGCGTGCGTTTTTCGCGCAGGTCGGGCGATCGCGGGGGACAGGCCCCCGCGCTACGGCGAAAAAAACGTTCCGTTTCCCGTAGGGCGAGGGCCTGTCCCTCGCCATGCGCCGGTCGTGAAAGCAAACGTCCGTGGTCTCTGGTCTTCGGACGTTTTTCGTTTTGGTCGAGCGATCGCGGGGGACAGGCCCCCGCGCTACGAAAAAGTGGGGTTTCCGCAGTCTTACGGCGAGAGCAATTCCAGCAACTGCGACAGCGTGGTTTTCACCTGTGCGCTCCCCTCAACTTTTTGATAGTATTCGTAGAGTTTCGCCTCCAATTGGTAAACCGAAGCAGTAGCATGAATCTGCTTGCGCAGCGGTTCCCGTTTGAGAAGCAGCACGAGATGGAGCCGGTTGTTCGCGTCGCTCACCTCCCCGTTAGTGAGGAGTGTGGTAACGCGATTGGCTAACGTTTTTGCCAATCGGTTCGCGGCGTAAATCTCAAGCGTGTCAATAGCGGCTTGCTTCGGTTCTTTGCCGAGTTCACCTGTGAGGATGTCTATCAACGCATCGACAGCGGCGGCATCCCGATGTTTTTCGAGAGCTTTCACTAAGTCCGTGACGACTTCCTCATCGCTATCTTTTAGCCCAGCGATGAGGCTTTTCGGCGGCACATCGCTGAGGTTCACCATCGCCTTCGCGGCGGCACGCCGAACGACGACATCGCTATCGCCTAACCCCGCGAGGATGGCATCCTGATAAGCAACCTCGCCGAGTTGATAGAGCGTCGTGTTAATCTCCATCGTCAACCCGGCTTCCATCGTCGTTTGTTGCAGGGATTTGAGCGCAGCCACCGCCTGTTCATCGCCGATGTCTGCGATGACGCGGACTAGTTTCGTCTTGACAGGTGCCGGTGTTGTCTCCGCAGCGAGTGTCTCCAGAATCATGTCGAGCCCCTCGCTGCCTATCTCGACCAGCATCGCGGTGAAGTTTTCGTGGAGGCTCGGGTATCTCCCTTTCACGAGACTTTCCAGCATCAGCGCGACTGCCGGTGTGCCTTTGTCGACAAGCACCTGCAAACCGGCGATTCGGATGCGCGACGGCTGTCTAAGCGTCTCCAAGATGGACTTCATTTCCGCGTCGGTGAGTGCCGCTATCCGTTGCGCGCGTTGATTTTTGTATTTCGCCTCAACGCCGTGGCTGCGCGCGCTTTTATCGGCGAGCCCGTGCGAATAAGCGAGCAGCAGGAGCGCGCGCGGCTCCACCTTATTTACTTCTTCTTCCTCCGCCTTTTCGAGATGTTTCACTGCTTCCAGCGCGAGGCCGCTGTCGACCAGTTTGCTTTTGCCTACGGATAGATTGCTTGGGCCCTTCTGCTTCGTCTCACAGCCAAAACATACCATCAGTAGTGCAATTATTGGGATGATGACAAATTTTTTCATTCAGTCCTATTTTCCTCCTCAGGATAGTCTGGTGTGCATGGCCAAAAAACTGTCTGGTGTGTATGGCCAAAAAACTTTTTGGATAGCATAGCATAACGTGAAAAAAATTGCAAAAAAAGAGGGTTGGGTTACTGAACTGAGGGTGTTTCCTAACTCCGTTTCGGTATTTATCTTGCCTTGGCGGGAGGGTGAATACCGGCAGGCATCGGGCCTACCTCTGTAGTTTGTGATCGCCTAATCACAACCGGGTCAGGAGCAGGCGCTCCTGAACTACAGGGCCTGGCGCGAAAACGATGGCGAGGGACAGGCCCTCGCCCTACGATGAAGGGGAGGCGTTTTTTTTCGTAGCGCGGGGGCCTGTCCCCTGCGATGGTTGGAGTGCGCGAGCAATGGCGAGGGACAGGCCCTCGCCCTACGGTGAAGGGGGCGGCGTTTTTTTCACCGTAGCGCGGGGGCCTGTCCCCCGCGAGCGTTGGAGTGCGCGAGCAATGGCGAGGGACAGGCCCTCGCCCTACGGTGAGGGGGTGGCGTTTTTTCACCGTAGCGCGGGGGCCTGTCCCCCGCGTTGGCCATCGTCAAGCGGTGGCGTTTTAGGGCCTTTAGGACCTAAGAGACGTTTTTTATCGTAGCGCGGGGCCCTCGGATGCCACACGCGCATCCGAGAGGGTTTCCCCCGCGAGCGTCGGAGTGCGCGTGCGATGGCGAGGGACAGGCCCTCGCCCTACGGGGAAGGCGGCGTTCTTTCGCGTGCTAGATGGCGAGGGACAGGCCCTCGCCCTACGGTGAGGGGGCGGCGTTTTTTCACCGTAGCGCGGGGCTGTCCCCGCGTCGCGCGCTGCCATCACTAAATCAACCAGACCTGCTCCTCACCATGATGCATCGCCGCCTGCTGGCGCGTGTCAACCATCCATTGCTGCGGCAGGATAATCTCTGGCACCCCAGTGTGGAAATACCTATCCGTGAGATGCCAAAACTGCAGCCGCGGCACCCGAGTCTTCCCCAACGTCAAGAACCCTTCCCGCGCCGCCTGCACTCGCATCCCCTCGGTAGGGACCGTGAGCGTGACGAAAATACCCAAGTCTGCACCCTGGTCACGCATCGCCGTGCGGAAATCGCGCAGCATCCCCCGATGCAGATTCTTACCCGATTTCACTTCCACTAAAATGTGCGTATACTGCTCAACGCCGTCCTTGACATGCGTCAGCACGCTGCCACGGCCATCAAACCCATCGTCACCCGTTTTCCGCGTGACAGCAATCTTCGGCAGCAATCCAATCACCCATGTCTCAAATCCGAATCTATCTATCTCGGCGAGTTTTATCGCGTCTTGTAGACTCTGCGGATACCCATGCACCTCATAGTCAACCCCGCGCGTGAACGTCTCCGGATGCCGTTGCTGCATCCGGCGGAGAATCGGTTCAATCGCCAAAATCGTTTTATCTATCCCAATCCACCGGCGGCCTAAGCCGTGCGCCGCGTCAAGCGTTGTCCCGCACCCACAGAACGGATCTAACACCACATCGCCGGGCACTGAGGAAGCATGGAGAAGCAGTTCCAACAACCTTATCGGTTTCTGCGTCTCATACCCCAACTTTTCTTTCCCGCCTGTCAACATCGGAATCTGAAGCACGTTATCCCGCAGTTTTTCCGTGCTGACTACGTATTCTACCTGTCCCTGCGCGTCTCGCACCGTCACCTTTTTCCCATCCACCTTCTTAATGCGAGGATACTTTTTCGGCACGTCCCGCGCTTCATATTGCGGCTGGAAGGTATAGTCGTCAGACTTCGTATAGAAGAGCAGCGTATCTGTCGCCGCTTGCCAAACACGCTTGCGGCTGTCTCGCAACTTATTAGTATAATGCCAAATCACCTCGTTGCGGAAGTTGTCATATCCGAAAATGTTGTCCACGATCACCTTCAGATAATGCGACATCTTCGCATCGCAGTGCAGATAGAAACTGCCTGTCTCCTTGAGGACGCGATGGATATGACACAGGCGCGGTGCCATGAACGCCAGATACGCCATCTGCCGCGAGTCCCCCTGAATTCGCCAAAAGGATTCTAAGAGTTGGGCTGTTTCAGGATAGTCCTGTGCCAGTTCGTCTTGGAGGTAGCGATAGTCTCGTTCTGCGGCTTCTCCCCATTTCCATGTATCGGTATACGCCTGCGTTTGCGTCTGGCTGCGTGTGCCTTTTGCATGCAAGAAGACGTTGTAGTCGCGTCCGGTGCCGAAGGGTGGGTCGGCGTAACAATAATCGACGGTGTTGTCGGACATGTCTTGCATGACGCTGAGGTTGTCGCCGAAGTAGAGGTGGTTCATGGGTTAACACTCCTTCTGTAGAAAAATATCCGCCGCGCAAAAATATGCGTTGATGGCGATTTTTCCCTTGTCAAGGATACCGGTGGAATCCGGCGATTCCAACCGAGAGAGAGAACCATCAGGAGACAGCTAAGTGTGTTGATGATGTTTTTAAGCATGGAGACCTCTATTCGATTTTTCCGCTGGGCTCTACTGAATAAACTGTTCTACCATCTGTTTCGCTTTTGAAGAGCACAGGCAAATCAAGTTCCCGGAAGGTGACAATGTACGGGATGCCTCCATGTCTCCGAACCTGTCTACTGAGAGGTTTCCACATATTTTCTGACCTGTAAACGTGTGCAGGATGAGAAGTTTGAAACATGAGGTAGAGGTGGTCACAATGGTTTCCCACGTTCTTTTGATCAAGTTCTGTGAGGAGCACTGCGTTTTTTGGCAAAGAGGTCTCTACAAAATTCGCTGTTTCGGCTAGCGTCTTATCGTTGACATTTTTGTTAGTAATCCACCATGCGTCATGGACTTCTAGGAGGAATAAAATCCCTAACAACACCCGCCAAGTTTTGCGAATCCTACGTCGCCCTTTTGTTTCGTTAGCATATTTTGCTGGGCGCGTCGTTCGCGCAGCAAAGTCGCCAAATATTAAGAGGAAAGCAGGCATGCCAATAATTGTTGCACTGGGTGTCTTAGTGATGGCGAGCATAAAAGGAATAAGCACGCCGAAACCCCAAGCATACAATAGACAGATGCCGAGATGTCTTTTTTCCCATAGATGCCGGAGATTCCAACACACCGCTATGAGCACTGGGAAAGTGAGCATGTTAAAGATATCGGCACTGTAGAGAAAAATCTTATACCAAGGGGCTCCCCATGTCTCAATATCCTCTATGAGATGTCTAAAAATGTGCCCGTGTTCTATTTTGAACTCAATAGGATACTGAATAGCGGTATAAAGCATCCAGGGGCCTGCGACGAGTGCTGTCACAGCCAACATCGCTAAGATATGTTGTCCACGAAGATGACAGTCTTCTTTTTCTGCTAACCCAAGTCGCGGTGCTCCCCAGGCGGCTAGGGCAACGCCTGCGACAATAAACGCGGGATAAGTTTTTGAGAGAAACGCGAGTCCCTGGCCGATGCCCGCCAGGAAAACGAAACGCCACTGTCCTGTCTTTACCGCACGAACGATGCCGTAAATGCCGAGTTCACAGTAAAACAAGAGGGAGATGTCAATTGCGTCGCTAAATTGGTATCCTTGCGTTAAACGCATGATGAACCACGAAAACGCCTGAAACACTGCGGCGATGCACGCGGCTCGGCGCGTCAACAGCTGCATTCCAATCAGATAAGTCAACCAAACGGCGAAGGTGCTGAGGATGGCACTAGGGAGCCGGAGCGCGAAAGGCGTAACGCCCAACAGCCAATAAAAGAATGCACTTTGCCATAGTGGAAGGATAGGTTTATGAAGCCAGATATGGTTCTCACTCCATAAAGCCTCTTTGTAAAAACTGTAGGGGACATCAATAAGTGTCGGCTTCAACGGATGTTTCAGCAGGTTTTTGGCAACAAGCGCGTGACAGCATTCGTCAATGCTACCAAAACGGCGATGCCCAAGATGGTTGAGTTTCAGGCCAAAGGAGAGCAGCAACACGGCGGCAAGGAATAGAAACAGATAGCTTTTTTTCATGCGAATTCACGCAACAGATGTGGTATGGGTACTGGCAAACACGAGCAGCCTACCCTTGTAGGAGGTTCACAAGGACAACCGTGCTGCCTCACAGCTGCAAAAGATTTCACAACTCTCTTGCAGCTGTGAGTGACAGTGTAGCCGAATTGTCGGTGTCAAACCTATTTCTTCTCAGTTTGACCGCTTTGAAGCCGCGTTTCAATCTGCGATGCAAGTGCCGGATCTGTTTCCTTGAGCCGCTGAAGTCCTTCTTGGGGACCATAACGATTCAAAAGGGATATTGCGCGATTGAAACGTTCTGGTGAGAGTTGCTCGCGAAGACCGGTTTCAAGACTCTCGGCGGTTGGCAATGCCAGTTCTATCCCGCTAAGCTTTCCGATCTCTTCCAAGGCGGGTGGCTGGAAACCCTCTGGGTCTAGCGATACTTTCATCTCCCCCGGAACAGGTGTCTCGTGGGGGCTATCCCACGTATGCATCGGCTGTTGACTGGGCGTGACAGGCGGCGGTGGTTCCACTTGGATGGATGCCTGCTCAGACAAAAGCGATGCCTGTGCATCATCAAGGGAACTGCTGAAGAACTCTTGCAGTGTTAACGAATCATCGGATAAAAGGTCAAGTCCTTGGAAGAGACTTTCGTAGTGATCCTCAACACGTTGCGGAATGGTGCGCCAATTTTCAATCACCGACCCATGCGGCGGATTCACTGGGGCCAATGCTTCCTCATAACGTTGAGTGACGACATCCCATTCAGCCGGCGCGTTTTCTTCCATCCACGACAGCAGCACTTGGATGGGTTCAGTCTGACGGAGGACTTCGTGGCGTTCCGTATTCCACTGAACCATCGCGTGTATCTCTTGGAGGTATTCCTGCTCCAAGTCGGATAGACCGAATAATTTTTCCTTCAATTCATAGTAACGAACTGCATCTTCTGGACTCTGATAACCTTTGTCGGTCCCTGGAATTGCGTTAAGCTGCAAGTGTCCGGCAAGATGGAAGAATTCTGTCCAGTCCGGATCCCCGTCCCCCAGTTCTCTGGCGATAGTATGCAGCTTCGCGTCAGCAAGGACGGGATCCGTGTCTTTCAATGCGAGGGCCGGTTCAAAAGCATCCACCATGGCCTGATAGGTGAGGCGGCGCGAGTCTGTTTTGCTCCCTGGGTCCGCTCCTTGTCCCGCCGGTTCGCCTTTCGCCGTAGTGCTCTCAGCCTGCCGGTTTGCCTCAACCACTGGCTGTGCGTTTGGCACCGTGTCGCTGCGGGAGGTATTGTGTGGATGCGGGTGCGGATGCGAATGTGGCTCTGTTTGGTTATTCCCTAGCACGCCAAAAAAAACAAGCACTATCAGTGTCAGAAAAGCCACGCCGACAAGTGCCAAAAACGCCAGCGCAAAAAACGTAATCCGGTTTAATTGAATCGACTTCGTCAGTTTCATTGCGTTCTACTCCTCTTGTGTTATCGGTTCGTCTCGTAGGTTACCTGCTTTGTGAGTGGCCCTCATCTTAAAAGAGAGGCGTGGCTGGCGCGCCGATGCACGCCAGCCCGTCAGAATGAGAAACCATTCTGAACAAAGGGGTTAGCGTGTCCCTCACCAGAATTTGAGTTTCTCGACGAGACTCCCAACATCCCTGAGCGTTTGCGAGAGGCGCTCCGATAGGGAATGTTCGTGCTCCACCTCGTACGTGTACGAATAGGTTTCCTCGACGGTTACATCTTCAAAGTTCCCGCCCGTTAGAACCATTTGGTACACGCCATCAACACATTTCCGCTCAAAAGTTCCTTTCCAAAGCCGCTTAACCACCTGCCTCGTGCCACTCGCAGTCACGTACTGCGAATGAGATACAACTGGAGTGGGGATTGAGACGAACAACAGCCCAACAATAAACATTATTGCAAGGGCGGTTGCAATGCTTGTTAGAAAACTATTAGGTTTCCTCATTATATACTCCTGTTTGTCGCTCCCCAAAGGGAGCCGGGATTCATTGATGAAGGAGAAAAATCAACGGGCGCAATCAAACAGGAAAGCGGATTGCCCTTCTTGCGCCGCACCCCGCCTTAAGCGGTGTGCTGTTCGCGCCGAAGGGATGCGCAATATCGGCAGGCGATTCGCCCGGTTCGATCGCGCCACTGCTGGGCGCAACATTGACTCTTCTCCTCTCAATGTGCAGGAGATGTGTCTAATGATAACACATCCACTGCATGAAATCAACAAATAAACACGAGTGGTATCTCTCCGTTTTTGTTTCCAAACACGGCAGATACTCCATAACGGCCTGAGCACCGCTATGCCTGATTTGCCGCCGCTGCGAACGCGCCGTGCCCTCAGTGAGCCACCGACTTAGCGTCTATGACGCAGGACAGCCGGCGGCGAAAAGGACAGAACTACCCGCCATCGCGCGACAAACATTAACGAACTGGCACCACGCTACAATCGTAGAGCCAGACGCTGATAGACCACACCGATTCAATCTTTCCTTCAAGCGTCACTGTTTTACCGAGCATGCGGTTCAATTGCGCTGCCGTGAATTCGGTGTTGAGTTCGCACCTCACGGTTTTGTCACCTAAGGTTATCTCAACGGTATCAGCGACAATCCGCTCGTAATTCGTCACATCTGTCACACGGCCTGTCACTCGGGCCGTCCGGTTGAGATACTTCTGCCGCGCCTGATTTTTATCACGGCGGACTTCCGAAAAGATAGACAGGGATGACGCATTGATGAGCACTGCCCCATCGGGTGCTTCTCGCGTGATGCGGCAGGAATCAATCACATATTCATCGCCGAACGTCATCTCGTCAAGTTCGACAGTTTCGCCGGGGCTCATTGTCGTAACAGTGTCCCAGCATCCGGTGGTGAATGCGATGGCGAGCAGTAGCATGCCTGTCAAAATGCATTTCATAAGCATTTTCCTTTATTAGGACAGCGGAAAAACTAACCTTGTGCGTTAAGCATCCCTATGCAGCCTCAGGCCAAGAGGTAATTCTTACATGCCGAGTCGGGTGCCCGATGCGTTGTTTCGTCTCGTGTCGCCTCGCCGAGTTCGTTTTTCGGCTCGCTAGTGCTGAGCGAATCAGCGTGTCAGCGTCGCGGACACCTCGGAATATCAGAAAACATCTGGCTGAAGCACATTCGGCGTGCGCAACCACAGGCTGAATTTTCCCTTTTCGATTAAACAACTCTTCAACTAAACAACAATAGTCGTATCTACCCGTTTTGTTGCCAAAAACGGAAGATACCGCGTAGCGGACTGAAGTAGCGGCTAGGACTTCTTCGTCGGCGGTAAGAAGTCAGGGAGGACCTCGGCAAGCCGCTTCCGTATCTTTGTCTTCCGCGACTTCACCGTGTTCTCCGGAATGCCGAGCATCTCCCCTATCTCTGCCGACGTGTAACGCTGCCCCCACAACTCAATCACGGCTACATATTTGGGACCCAGTTCCTCAATGATGTCCATCACCGCGTCATCGCTGAACTCATCCGGCAGGCCCCGGCGCGCTTCCCTGTCAACAGCGGCACGCCGGATGTCTGCGCCGAGTGCCATGGCCTCGTGGTGTTTCTTGGCTGCGCGCCCGAAATCGGCGCACTTGTTGCGCGCGACTTGCTTGAGCCACTTGTCCACCTTGCGGATAGCGGTGGCATCTTTGCGCACTTGCTTTACCAGCGCGAAGCAGATATCGCCAAAGACATCGTTTTCATCATCGCGGTTGGTGATGCCTTCGCCGTTGATGATGGCGCGGAGGAGTTTCTCATATTTTTCAATGAGTGCCTCCATCGCGTCATCATCGCCGTTCTGGATTTGCGCTAGCAAGACTTCGTCTGAGACTTCATTGAGGTTTTGAGTGTCCATTTAATCCACAAGACGTAAAAAAAGACCAAAACGGTCACGAATTTTTCAAAAAAGACCTTTTTTTTGCGAAAAACCGGTCCTTTTTTGCAAAAAATTGCGAAAAAAGTGTGAATATCTATATAACAAGACGTAAAAAAAGACCAAAACGGTCACTCGGGGTGAAAAAAACGCGTTTTTTTGTAAGGACATGAGTTGATGGCTATATCTGTCCGCTCGCGCAATGAAAACTGAACTGAGGGTGTTTCATAACTCGTTGAGGTGAGTTGCCGTTCGCGTGTAGAACCTGTTTTAACGCTTTCAACGGTTTGTAAAAAGGGTTTAGCGAAATGCCGAACGATTCCGTTTCCCCGGTAGGAGAGACCTCCTGGTCTCGATGCCCGTGGTAGGAGAGACCTCCTGGTCTCGCTGCCTGTCAGGTAGGAGTGCCCTCTGGTCTCGATGTTCCCGTAGCGCGGGGGCCTGTCCCCCGCGATCTCCATCGTCAAGAGATGGCGTTTTAGGTCCTTTAGGTCCTAAATGTCTATAGCAGCACGTGTCGTTCCGTTTTCAAGGTCCTTTAGGTCCTTAATAAAACCCGCGCGGCCCTGGCAAAACCTATTAAGGCCCTAAAGGACCTTAGTGTTCTTCGCGGGCGCGCGTGCTATAGACATTCAGGTCCTACAGACCTGAAGAGAACAAGAGACGTTTTTTCCGTTCTCCTCTCTGTAGTTTGTGATCGCCTGATCACAAACAGGTCAGGATCGGGTGCTCCTGACCTACAGGGCCTGGGCGCGCGGACGCTGGCGAGGGACAGGCCCTCGCCCTACGAGGAAGTGCCGTTTTTTCCCGTAGCGCGGGGGCCTGTCCCCCGCGATCGTTGGATTGCGCGAACGCATGGCGAGGGAAACCCGCTCGCATGCGCGTGGGGCATGCGAGGGCCCAAGCCCTACGATGAAGGGGGACTTTCTGCCGCCGCGCCCCCGGCAGGTGCGCCGCCCTATTGCATCGAGACCGGGAGGTCTCTCCTACTGGGGAATCGAGACCAGGAGGTCTCTCCTACCGGCAGAGGTGAATGTTTAGTGATGAGTGAACCCCCTCCTATTGCCGAATATCTCGCGAAGACCGTTTTCCGGTTAGCACACGTTCCAACTGTTCAGCAACCTCCGGATCGGCTTTTCGGAGTCGGTGGAGCCCTTCTTCAGCCCCGTAGCGATTCAAGGTGGACATCGCCCGGTTAAGACGCTCCGGTGAGAACTGTTCGCGAAGGGAAGTTTCAAGACTTTCCTCTGTAGGAAGTTCCTGATGTGCTTGAGCTCCCTGCGTCACCTGTTCCGCAAAGTCTGTCTCTGAGTTAAGTGCAGGTTCTCTTACCTGTGCCGGCTTATCCTTTTGTGGTGCCTTGAGACGCTCAATAGGCGTATCGGCGGATTCCATCCATGGCGCATAGTCAAGAAGACTATCTGGTGAGTTATCCTCCCTCGGTATCTCCGATTCAACCATAGTTGGTGCCGGAGACACTTTGTCTTCTTGTGGGAAAAACGTGCCAGTCCAGCCTTTCGCACGCAGGGCCTCCTCTAAACCGGGAGGCGGGGTCCAACCTTCCGGCGGTACCCAGTCGGCCGGTGGCAAGGTTACGTTTTCCAGCATCCGTTCTCGCGTGATTGGCATCGGAGATTCACTCATCGGATTATAATGCTCATCAAGGTAGATAACCTCATAGTTTTCCGGGTGGATGCCTTTATGCAAGAGATTGAACTTTTGTGCATCATCTAGCACGTCGCCATAAAGTGTGGCCGTCAGCCCATTCTGTTGCAAATAGACGCGTCCCGGCACGAACGGGAGAAAGATCTCTTTGTCGGGCCCCGTAAACATCCCACCTACGATGCGTGGATTAGCCGCCTTCGCTTGGCTGTACTGCTGGTTTTCCCAGATTTTTCTGTCAATGTAAAGGGATTTAAAGGTTGCCCAGTCGGAGGTTGGTGCAATCCCAAAAAGATCGGCAGTCCACTTATCCGGCTCGGTTTCAAGCCGAACCAAATTCCGCCGGATGTTCATATAGCCAGAATACTCGCCGAAGTTTGCTATGGTAACACCACGATTCAGGAGCATCTCCAACCACGCAGCAGGCGGGTATTTCTCATCAACTTCGGCATCGGGTTTCATCAGATTACCAAAGGCTTTGAGGAGTGCCTCTACGGTTTGTGGTCCCTGATACTTCTGGGTCTGTTGAATCCTAATAGCGGCAGGGCGCTGCCCGGGGGACGGATGTCGAAATCCACCTTTTGCTGGTTCAGAACCAGTGCTTATAGGTGGATGCTGCTTTCCGAGACGTTGTTGAATAGGACTATCCGTTGTTTGTGAAGACTGTTGATATGCCCTGAGTCCATAAAAGGCACTCACTGAAACAACCAACAAACAGAGAATAGCAAAGATGGCTTTTTTCAAATTCATTTTCTATCCTCAGCATGTAGATACGATTTGTTGCAATTCTACGCGAATTTCGTTAAACATGCAAATTTTTTGGCTGCGCTGGCCATCGGCAAGAGGGCGTTTTAGGTCCTACGGACCTGAAAAGAACAAGAGACGTTTTTTCGTTCTCCTCTCTGTAGTTTGTGATCGCCCGATCACAAACAGGTCAGGATTAGGCGATCCTGACCTACAGGGCCTGGCGCGAAAACGATGGCGAGGGACAGGCCCTCGCCCTACGTGAGGGGAGGCGTTTTTTTCCCGTAGCGCGGGGGCCTGTCCCCCGCGATCTCCATCGTCAAGCGGAGCGTTTTAGGTCCTTCTCTCCTCTCTGTAGTTTGTGATCGCCTGATCACAACCGGGTCAAGAGCACTTGGCATAGATGCCAGAGCTTCAGACGATCTTGCCCTACAGGACCTGGCGCGCGGACGATGGCGAGGGAAACCCTCTCGCATGCGCGTGTGGCATGCGAGGGCCCAAGCCCTACGGTGACGTGCCGTATGTTGACATATCGCGTAACCTATGTTATACTCTGATAATGATTCAAATGGAGAAATCGCTGATGAAAAGGTTTGATCGCGTTCACTACAATTGGCTCCCCTTACTACTGCTTGCTTTTTGGATACCCGTTCCACAAATCGACGCGCAGCCGATGTCCCCGGAAGAAACACTCGGCTTTCAAGTCGGCGCGGATTACAAAGTCGCAGGATGGACAGCCGTTGCTGACTATCTGCGGCACGTCGCCGACACGTCAGACCGGGTGCAACTGGAAGTCCTCGGCAAGACGACGGAAGGCAACGATTTTGTCATGCTCCTCATCTCTGCACCAGAGAATTTGGCGAATCTGGCGCGCTACAAGAACATCCAGAGGCAACTCGCTTATCCCGATGCAGACAGCCGTGGTCCGTTAGATACCTTCTGTGAGGAAGGCAAGACTGTCGTCCTAGTTAACTGCAATTTGCATTCCACTGAGATTGCCTCATCGCAGATGTCAATGGAGCTCGCTTATCAATTTGCTACAGCGGAGACTCCCGAAGTGCAGGCAATTCTCGAAAACGTCATCGTGCTGCTCATTCCTTCGGCAAACCCGGATGGGTTAAACATCGTCGTAGATTGGTATCAGCGCACAGTCGGCACGCCGTATGAAGGCGCGAAACTGCCGTGGCTGTATCAGAAATACACGGGACACGATAACAACCGCGATTGGTTTATGTTGACGCAAGTTGAGACGCAGTTGCTCACACGCGTGCTTTATGAGGAGTGGTTTCCCGAAGTCGTCTACGATGTGCATGAGATGAGTTATCGGGGGCCGCGCTTCGTGATTCCGCCCTATTTTGAGCCGATGAATCCGAATATTCCGCCGCTGTTACAACGGACGTTATCGCTCATCGGCGCGCAACTCGCCTTCGATTTCACTTCGCAAGGTTTGACTGGCGTGCTGTCAAGTGCAGTCTACGATACGTGGTGGCACGGCGGGTTTCGCACGGTGCCGTATCGGCATAACATGGTGGGGATTTTGACAGAGGCGGCGCGCGTCGAAATTGCGACACCGATTTTTCAACCGCACGGAACGCTCAAAGGGTATCGGCGCGGGTTGGATAAATACACCCTCCGCACCAATTTTCCTGAACCGTGGCCGGGCGGCTGGTGGCGGCTGCGAGACATCGTGGATTATGAACTCGCGGCGGCGCGTTCAATTCTCACATTCGCCGCGCGGCATCGGGTAACGCTGAAGCGGAACTTTTACCAGATGGGGCTCCAAGCGATAGAGAAAGGACAGAATGAACCACCGCGCGCCTTTCTCATTCCGATGGAACAGCGCGATTGGCACACTGCGCGCAAGATGTTGGACATCCTCCAGCGCGGCGGTGTGGAAATCCATCAGGCGAACGCGCCGTTTACAGCGGACGGCGTGGCATATCCGACAGGGACTTACGTCGTTTTGATGGCGCAACCCTTTCGCGCGCATGCGAAGGATTTATTGGAGGTGCAGCGGTATCCGGAACGTCGCCCTTCGCCGCAATCGCCGCCAGAGCGTCCCTACGACATCGCCGGATGGACGTTGCCTTTACAGATGGGCATCCGCACGGTGACGGTGGTGCATCCGTTTGAGGCGGAGTTAACGTTGGTTGACGCGCTGCCAACGGTGCAGGGACAGTTGCATCTCGTGCAGGAGCCGACCGGGTATCTATTTGAAAACCGCTCGAACGTGGAAGCGATTGTCCTCAACAGACTCTTCAACGCGAAATTGGCGGACGGTGCCCCGCGCTATCAACTGTATTGGGCAAGACGTGAATTGGAGGTGCAAGGGAAAGTGTTTGCGCGTGGCGCGGTTTTGGTAAGGATGCGCGAATTGCAAGGAACAGGCACTCGTCCTACGAGCCAAAGGCAGTCTTTGCAAGAAATTGAAGAATTACAGGCTTTGGCGGCCGATTTTGGCATCCAGATTTACGCCGATGCCTCGCTTGGCGACAAATCTTTCACTCGGACATTCTCACAACTGACACTTCCTCGTGTTGGGCTCTACAAACCGTGGACAGCGAACATGGACGAAGGATGGACGCGGTGGGTGTTGGATACACACGAATTCGCCTATCGCAGTCTCACGAATGCGGAAATCCGCGCAGGTGAGTTGGCATCGCGCTACGATGCAATCATTTTGCCGGACATGGGAGCCGCCGCTATCCTCAACGGACATCCGATAGGCGCGTTGCCACCGGAATATGTAGGTGGCATTGGCACGGAGGGACTCGCGAATTTGCGCACGTTCGTGGAAGAAGGCGGCAGTCTCATCTGTCTCAACCGCGCAACAGAACTGCCGCTGGAATATTTTGGGCTCCGTGAGCGCGGCATCGTCAATGTAGTAAAGGCAACAAATCAAGCGACTGACGCTGCGTTTTTCTGTCCCGGTTCATTGCTGCGCGCCCGGATAGAGACGAAGCACCCGATTGGGTACGGGTTAGCACCGGAGATGGCACTCTTTTTTAAATCGGGACCGGTTTTTGATGCCACGCGCGGCGGGACAGTTATCGCAACGTATCCTGCGTTTAATCCGTTGATGAGCGGGTGGCTTGAGGGAGAAAAGCGCATCCGACAGAAAAGCGCGTTGTTAGAAACTTCACTCGGCGAAGGACGTGTGATGCTTTTCGGATTCAAACCGCAGCATCGCGGGCAATCGCACGGGACGTTTAAGTTGCTTTTCAATGCGATTTATTATAGCACGGTGAGGGAATAACACAGGTTGTCGAGACGCGGGAGGGCTTTCCTACGGAGGCGGTTTATTGAGGGTGTTTCCTAAATCGCTCAACGTCGCGGGGGACAGGCCTCCGCGCTACGGGGAAAAAACGGTCCCTTCACCGTAGGACTTGGGCCCTCGCATGCCACACGCGCATGCGAGCGGGTTTCCCTCGCCATGCCTCGCGCTACGGAAAAAACGTCTCTTGTTCTCTTCAAGTCCTTTAGGACCTAAAAACATAACTTGCCAATGGAGATCGCGGGGGACATCCGCTCGGATGCGCGTCTGGCATCCGAGGGCCCCCGCGCTACGATAAAAAAAATGGTTCTTGAGTTCTCGCGGGGGACAGGCCCCCGCGCTACGGGAAAAATCGAGACCGGGAGTCTATTGCATCGAGACCAGGAGGTCTCTCCTACTGAGGGGAAAGGCTCGCCCGGGAGGGCTCTTCGCGCGCTAGTCATCCTGCTCATCCTGCCGATACGTCTCCAATTTCCGATGCAACGTCCGCACGCCGATGTCCAAAATCTTCGCCGCCTCCGTCTTATTCCCATCCGCCTCCGTGAGTGTCTTCTGGATGGCCGCCTTCTCAATCTCTGCCATCGTCATCCCCACCTTGCCGATGGCATCTTCGTCAAACGCGGTAGGAGGGACATCCCTGTCCCGATGCATTTCGGTAGGAGAGACCTCCTGGTCTCGATGCTTTTTCGTAGGCGGGACATCCCTGTCCCGATGTTTGGTAGGAGGGACATCCTTGTCCCGATGGATTTCGGTAGGCGCGTCTTCCCTGTCGTGAACTTCCTCGACCGGCGCAGGAAGCGGCAAAGGCGTTTCCTCCATCTGTTTGGCGACGGTTGAGAGCACCGTTAACGCCTTCTGCAGGATGTCTCTCTGGCTATGATGGGCTGATGCATCAACATCATCAGCGATTTGCAGCCAGCTGGTATCCTCATCCGGAATCGCGATCTGAAGTTCATTCTGTTCCGGCATTAAGGCGGGTGCATCGTCACCAAGCAACCGGATTGCGGCGAAAATCAGCCCCAGAATCGTCTTGTAAATCGCCACGTTTTCAGCAAGCGGCGAGGTTGCACGCGCGGGAAGCAGGGGTGCCGGTTCCAACTCCGACATAATCGGAAAATCACGAAGTTTCAATTCTGCCGAGGGGGCGACAATGATGGCACTTTCTACAGCATTTTTGAGTTGCCGAACGTTGCCGGGCCAGTCCTCTTGTTCGAGATAGGCGAGTGCCTCTGGGGTAATACCGGTGACCTGTTTCCCGTGCTCGGCACTGAGTTCCTTGATGAACGCGTGGACGAAAAGTGGAATATCCTCCCGGCGTTCCCGCAACGGCGGGATATGGATGCGAAAGAGGTTGAACCGATAGTAAAGGTCTTGCCGAAACGTCTTTCGTTGCACGGAGTTGCTGAGTTCGACGTTCGTCGCGGCGATGAGGCGGACATCAACGAAGATGCTTGTATCGCCACCGAGCCGCGTGAATTCGCGCGTCTCCAGCACCCGGAGGAACTTCACCTGTGTTTCAAGCGACATTTCGCCGACTTCATCGAGGAACAGCGTGCCGGTATGTGCCTGTTCAAACACGCCGCGGCGGAGGGTAGCGGCATCGGTGAACGCGCCTTTTTCATGTCCGAAGAGCTCGCTTTGTAGAAGATCGCCGTGAAACACACCGCAGTTGACTGCCTTGAAGGGTCTGGTTTTACGCGGGCTATTTTCATGGATGGCCTGGGCGATGACATCTTTGCCCACCCCTGTCTCACCGGTAATGAGGACCGTGGCGTTTGTCGGCGCAACCTGCCGCACGCGGCGCAGCACCTCCTGCATCGGTGCAGATCTTCCGATAATGCGCCGAGGTCTATTATTGCTGGGAATTGGGGTTGGACGATTCATCGTTAAATCACCATAGTGTGCGGGGTTTGGCCCTCGTTTTGTCCAAGGCTGCCCATCTATCGTAGGGCGAGGGCCTGTCCCTCGCCGTGCCTTGGTGCCCGTGGCGATCGCGGGGGACAGGCCCCCGCGCTACGGGCCAAGGAGCGGTTCTCCTCCGCTGTGTCTGCTGGCGATCGCGGGGGACAGGCCCCCGCGCTACGGGCCAAGGAGCGGTTCTCCTCCTACCGTAGGGCGAGGGCCTGTCCCTCGCCATGCCGAAACGTAACAAATTACATGTCCGCTAGGGCAATATCGCGAATCATCTGAGGATTTTGCCGGATCTCCTCAAAAAGATTGAGCCCTTCACGACAGACTGCCTCACACATCTTTTTGAACACGAACCCTTTCAGTGCAACGCCCATAACTCCAAGCGTCCGCGACAAGGCACTCCCCGCGGGAACGAAATGGACATTCGGCGCATCAGGAATCAGTCTGCGATACCCCGCGCCGAGCAGGAAAATCTGAGTAACAGACTCCGGCACTCCTCCCCGGTAGGAGAGACCTCTCGGTCTCGATTCGCTTCCTCCCGGTCTCGATGCGTTTCCTTCCGGTCCCGATGCGCTTCCCTGGTAGGAGAGACCTCCTGGTCTCGATGGGTTTCCTCCTGGTCTCGATTCCCCCAAAGGAAGTTGCAGTGCCTGAACGTATTCTTTCCCTAACAAAAAGAAAACCACGTCATATCGTGCGATTAACTCCGCCGCCCGTTCACGAAGTTGAAGGCGACGACTCTTCTCCAAAATTTCCGCCTTCTTCATCCCCTGAAAAGTGACGTTGTAAGGCGCGATTACGTCGTTTTCATTGAGCAGCCCATACTCCGCCGAAATGATTGCCACGTCTACGGATGATTGCCCGTAGCGCGTTCGGACTTGGTTCACCCCGTCCATCAACAGCGTATGTTGCTGGCCGGTATACATCTTGGCGGCGGGAGCGTTGTGGTTCAGTTTCTTGCTCGTGCAGGAACTGATGACTAATACGTTCATGGGCAAGAATTTCACGGGCCTGAGCCTCCTTAAGAATCTTGGACAATTTTAAGGATTCGCTGTGGCTCCTGTTTGATTTCCTCAAAAATGTCAAACCCGTCCCGACACACGGCTTCACACATTTTCTGGAACACGAATTCTCTGAGGCTCCGCCGATTCGCCCCCGGAAGTGCTTCTAACGCTATTCCTGTTTCAACGGCGTGGAGGTTGGGCACGTCATCAGGAATCAGATGCCTAGCACTTGGGGCTATCAACACAATCACGGTTACTGCACGTTCAGTCTCAAAGAGAGGTTTGAGTGCCTTGACATCTTCCCGCCGCAAGAGCGAGAAAACCAGGTCATGACGTTCGATTAAAGCCGTAACGCGTTTGACTATCCCACTGTCGGAGTAGTCGATGTCACTGGCCTGAGGAGGAAGGTCGAACGGGACGATTTTATCGGACTCGTGGACCGGCCCTTCTTCTTTTGATACTAGCGGATCGTCCCATGGAAAATAGAGATCGATAGTCGTTGACTTTCCGTAGTCCTCGTGTGCCCGAACTTGTTCCAAACCTTTCCTTACCTGCCTCGGTCCAGGTCCTGTGAACATTTCTCCGGCGGGCACGCTGTAATCTCTACTTTCATGATACCAGCCATCCGCATTATAGCCGCTCAGTTCTTTGATGCGCCGCGCGAGACGTTCGGGTGAACCGTAATCTTCGCTCCGCAGCAAGTTATCGGGTTGATATTTCTGCCCCTTTGTGTAAGAGCTCAAAACCAAAATTTTCATAACCTAAGCCTCCACTTCTCGCTGACGTTGATGCCAGATATACAGAATCGGGCTCGCGATGAAGACAGACGAATACGTGCCTACCACCACGCCGACGATGAGTGCCAACGCAAACGTGTTAATCTCCGCGCCCGCGCTGGAAAGGAAGAAGATGACTAACACTACAAACAGCGTCGTCAAGGAGGTAATCACCGTGCGGGTCAGCGATTGGTTGATGCTGCGGTTCAGCACGTCAATGTAGGGTGTGCCGCGCAGCGTTTGCGCGTTTTCACGGATGCGATCGAACACCACGATGGTATCGTTCAGCGAATACCCGATAATCGTCAGGAACGCCGCCACAGTCGGCAGGTTAATCTCCTTCGCAAGCACGGCGAAGATACCGAGGGTTATCAGCACATCGTGGACGAGTGCCGCAATCGCGCCGATGGCGAAACGGAACTCAAATCGCCACGAAATATAGACGAGCAAAATCACGATGGACCAGAGGACAGACCAGAGTGCCGCCCATTGCAGGTCGCGCCCGACACTCGGTCCTACCTCGGAAACGTTGATGCCTTCAGGCAGCGCATGCCAGCCATCCCCGCCTGCCAAGAGCGCGTCGTTGAGTGCCCTGCCAGCACTGCCCTCCATTTCAGGCAGTCGTTCCATAGCATGCGTGGCCATAGAGATTGTGGCTTCGTTTTGTGCCGGATCCAACTGAATCTGAGCGCGTGGATAGCCCAATTCCGACAACTTCGCTTGCAGTTCCGCTTCGGTTACCATCCTGTTGAATTTGGCTAGGATTTTCACGCCGCCACGGAAGTCAATCCCGAAATGCGGGCCGCCGTTCACCGCAAGGAATACCAAACCGATGCCGATTATTATCGCAGAGGTAAGAAATCCCATGCGGTGTTTGTTGATAAAATCGAATTTTGTATCGCGTAATAGTTCCAAAATCTTTATCCTCTTTTTGTCGTTCGCAAGGCGTTTGATTAGGGGGTTGGTGTTATCACGTCCTCTGCGTAACCCGCAATCGACGTTGTTGATCTTTGCCGATTGCGGCGTTTTTTAGCAGGATTTCCGGGACTTAAATACTTAATGTTTCCACGTCGCGATTGCCAATCGTTAGCCCATAGAGTTCGCGAGTGACGATAATCGCTGTGAACATACTGGCGAGGATGCCGATGCCGAGCGTCACGGCGAACCCTTTAATCGGGCCTGTCCCGAATTGATAAAGGACGAGCGCGGTGAAGAGCGTCGTGAGGTTGGCATCCAAAATCGTAATAAAGGCGCGTTGGTAGCCGCTCTCAATAGCCCGCCAGACACCGCCTGTGCTAGCAGTTCCGGAACGAAGTTCCTCGCGGATGCGCTCGAAAATAAGCACATTTGCGTCAACGGACATGCCGATAGTCAGCACCAACCCGGCGATACCGGGGAGCGTCAATGCCGCGCCGAAGCCTGCCAAGGCACCCAGAATAATCACCATATTCAATACGAGCGCGATGATGGCAATCGCCCCGGAGAGCCGGTAATAGATGAGCATAAAGATTACCACGCCGCCCATGCCGATGAGTGCCGCCAGAATGCCATCGTCAATAGATTCCTGTCCCAACGTCGGGCCTACCGTCCGTTCCTCGGCGATCTGGACACCGACAGGGAATGCGCCTGCCTTAAGGATGTTCGCCAGATAGTTTGCCTCCTCAAAAGAGAAATTTCCCTCAATGATGGCGTTGCCGAGAATCTGGTCATTGATAACCGGCGCGGATTGCACTTTGCCGTCAAGGAGAATCGCCAGATGCCTGCCGACGTTGTCGCCTGTAATTTGGGCAAACGTGCTTCTGCCGCTACCGTCAAAACTCATCGAGACGACGATGTCAAAACTGGTTCTGCCAGTGGAGGGCCCCGCGTTAACGATGCTATCGCCGCTCAGCAGGACAGGACTTTGCAAAACATACCAGTCACCGGTTTCGTAGTGATAGCGGATTTCTGTCCCATCGGGGATAGTATCGGGGGGTGGTGTATTGCCGGAGCCGCGCCACAAATTCCCACCGTTCGGCGATTTTTCGACTAGTTTGAACGCCAGCCGTCCCATATCCTTGACAACCTCGAGCGGTTTGGAGGAATCCTTCGCGCCCGGCAGTTCAACGATGATTCTCGGTTTATTCGCCTCTTGCCGAATGGAGGGTTCCGAAACGCCGAATGCATCGACACGATTGCGCAGGACAATCAGCACCTGTTGAATCGCCTGGTCGCTGTATTTCTCGATGCCGCTTGCGCTGAGGCGCAGCTGATAGGTAGTCTGCGTATCGGTTGCGGCGAGCGTCTGCACGTTTTCAAAGAATTCAAGTTCGTTCAGAAGTCCCGCGGCTTTCTCCAGATACTTCTGTTTTTCGGCTGCGTCCGCGCGGAACCGCGAGGGGATGCCGACAAACACGTTAAGCGCGTCCTGTCCGTCTACTTGTAGGACCTCGCGACATAAAATTTCCTCGGTGCGGAGTCTATCGGGGATGGAGAGCCGGTTTTCTCGGAGGAGTTCCGATTTTGAAGTTTCCAGATCTACTTCCAGCACGAGATGAACGCCGCCGCGCAAGTCCAGCCCAAGTTTCAGGCGGTTCGCCGGGATAACTTGGCGGAGGAGGATGGGGAGACTCCCATAGAGGTGCAGTTCTTCGAGGGTTGCCTGCGGGTTTTGAAGTGCCTTCTCCGAGGTGAGTTGCACGTAGAAGTCGCGCGCCTCCGTGGTATCAAATTGATAATCCGTGGTCTCCTCTAATCCGAGTTTCCGGAGATGGACGCGGAAGACATCCTGCAGTTCTTGCGTCGCATCTTGGAAGTTTTTGCCTTCCGGATAGTCAACGTCCGCGAGGTTCACCTTGAACGCGGTTTTTTCGTCTTCGACGTTTACCTCAAAACGCGGCAGGTTCTCCTGCATCCACAGCGGGAGATTGCCGTATAGGGGGTTGTAGAAACTATCCGGCGTGGGGACGAGATAGAGCGCGGCGAGCAGCAACACCCCAAAGATGAAAACAATTTTCCAGATACTGAATCGGTACATCAATTCTTCCTATTTTATCGTCGCCTGTAAACGCGGTTTGCGCTCGCGCCTACGGGTTCGTTCAGTGTCATATTTATGAAATGAATAGGCGCGCCTGGGAGGAATCGAACCCCCGACACGAGGCTTAGGAAGCCTCTGCTCTGTCCGCTGAGCTACAGGCGCACAACAGCAACTAACAATCGATGAGGGTGAAAATCTCGTAATCGTCGATTTTTTCTCGGCCTTCCAATTCGGCTATCTCTGCCAGCAGCGCGATGCCGACGAGTTCGCCTTCCAATTTTTCTATCAGTTCGACAGAAGCGGCGAGCGTGCCGCCTGTCGCAAGGACATCGTCACAGAGGAGCACCCGGCTCTGCTTCGGGAACGCATCTTGATGAATCGCGAGCGTATCCATGCCGTATTCCAGATCATAGGTAACCTCATACGTCGCGTAAGGCAGTTTCCCACTCTTCCGAATAGGGACAAACGCTGTTTCCAAGCGATAAGCAAGCGCCGCACCGAGGATGAAGCCGCGCGCATCAATGCCGACAATCACATCGATAGCCGTGGATTCATACTGCGCCGCGAATGCCTCAATCACGTCACGAAAAATGGCTTTGTCGCCTAAAAGCGGCGTAATATCTCTGTAGAGGATGCCTGCATTGGGAAAATCGGGTAAATCCCGAATAAATCTCGAAAAGTCACGCATTCTTCTACTCTCCTGTTGCGATAGATCCAAAATCGAGACCAGGAGGTCTCTCCTACGGGTGTTTGTCGAGACCAGGAGGTCTCTCCTACTGCTCGTTTGGGTAGGAGGGACATCCTTGTCCCGATATGGTATTGCATCGAGACTAGGAGATCTCCTACTGTCCGTTTGGATGCATCATGATTTTCATCCCTTTTCGGGATTCCATCGCTTCAAACGCCTTGTCGATTTCCACGAGTGGGAAGTGGTGCGTGATGAGCGGTTGCACTCGCACGAGCCCCTTTTCAAGGAGCCGCACTGCCAATTCGTGGTGCCGCGGCACGCAGCCGTGTGAACCTGTGAGGAAGCACTCCTTGTAGTGAATCGTGTTTGAAAGAATACTCATCGGGCGCGTCGTCTTCGGCAGGCCGCCAAAAAGGTTAACGTAGCCGCGGTGCGCCACCATCTCAACGGCTTGTTCGTGTGCTTCCACCGAGCCGCATGTCGTGACGACGATATCCGGGCCTTCGCCATCGGTTTCTTCACGGCATCGTTCCACCACGTCCTCTTCCTCGGATGCGATGTAGGTATCCGCTTCGTAGAACTTGGCGATTTCCATGCGCAGCCTGCTGCGTTGCACACCGATGACCTGGGTTGCGCCCATTATCCGCGCCAGATCTATCATCATACAGCCGATAGGACCGAGTCCGATGATGACAACTGTTTTCCCGAGGGACATATTCACCAATTCCAGTCCGTTAATGGCACAAGCGAGCGGTTCGGCGAGGGCGGCTTCATCGAAACTGAGCGCGCTGCTGAACGGCGTAACCGGTCCTTCTTCAAGCACGAGGCGCGGCAGTTTCATGTATTGTGCGAACGCGCCCGGAATTTGGTAACCGATGGCGTAGTTAATATCGCAGTTATTACCGAGGCCGTTTCTGCACCAGCGGCACTGCCCACACGGCACATCGGCACCGATGGAAACCCGTTCTCCTTCTCGGACGCGCGTGACGTTTTTGCCTGTTTTGACAATGACACCGGCATTTTCGTGGCCGATAATCGTCGGCGGTGTGACGCGCGGATTTCCGTGGTGAAGGATGCGCACATCAGAGCCGCAGATGCTGACAGATTCAACGCGCATCAAGGCGGAGTCGTCGTCGATTTCAGGTTCGGGCACCTCTTGGACGGTTAACTTTTCGGGGCCTTCAAGTATCGCAGCTATCATAGTGTTGTTCATTCCTCCCGGCACAGCGCGAAGGCCGTTACCTCGCCACCGTAGGAGAGCCTTCCCGGTCTCGACGCACTTCCCCGGTAGGAGAGACCTCCTGGTCTCGATGCATTCCGGTAGCGCGCCCTCCCGGTCTCGATTTCTTTATTCAACGCCTTGCGCACAACGAATAAGCACCTTCGCGTAAAATTCCTGTTTATCTTTCATTGTCTGCAACATGTCTATTCCATCGGCCAACGGCACTTTATGCGTAATCAACGGTGCCAGGGCGAGTTGCCCCGATGCCATCGCTTTTAGCACGGCGCGCCAATCGTCGTCGTTACCGGCGGTGCTGTAATCGGAGTTCCATGTGCCGAGGAGCGTCACTTCGCGCCGCATCAGTTGCGAGATGAGCGTCGCGGGCAAGGTGACATCTGCAATTGGGTTGCCGAGCAAGACGACGCTGCCGCCGTGCCGGACGCTGCCGAGTGCATCGCGATAGGTTTGCGGCACCCCCGCGGCTTCAATTGCGACGTGCGCGCCTTTTCCATCCGTGTGCGCGTTAACGATTTCTGTTGTTCTCAATCGCAAGCGGTTTTCGCTGGCATTCGCTTCTACCGCTGAGCTATTAAAGACGTGCTGAAATCCGAGACGCTTCGCGAGTGCCAGTTTCTCCGCGACAATGTCAAAGAGCAGCACAGTTGTTGCACCCATGATGCGTGCCCAATGTGCAGCCATGAGTCCTACCGGGCCCGCGCCAAAAATCGCGACAGTTTTTCCGACGAGCGATGTTCCGACGCGGCGAATCGCGTGTAGCGCGACAGCGGCGGGTTCTGTCATCGCCGCTTCTTCCAACGTGACACCTTCCGGTACGCGAATGAGGTTCTCTTTTGGTGCGACGACGAATTCAGCGAACGCGCCATCACGCCGCGAACCGAGGTAGTCATAGTCGTGGCACTGCACATAGTTTCCCTGTTCGCATGCCGGGCATTTTCCGCACCAGAGCAGTGGAAAGACGACGACTGCATCACCGGGAGAAAAAGTGTCAACGCCTACGCTGCACTCTTCAACGGTGCCGGCGAATTCGTGTCCGCATACCGTTGGGAAGGTATAGGTGCCTTTGTCAAAGATGCGCGGCATATCGGAGCCGCACACGCCGCAAAACCCGACGCGGACGCGCACTTTTCCTTCGGTGAGCGGCGGTTTCGGTATCCGTTCGTGCCGTATATCGCCTATGCCGTGTAGCACGAGTGCCGCCATCAATTCGGTTTGCACGCCGTCCTCCGTTGCGCAAGTCCCTTCTCCACCGCGGCCTGTATCCGTTTGATATTTTCGGCGTGCGTGCCCTCGGTATGAAAGACGCTGCTCGTTCCCCCGACGAGGATATCCGCGCCGGCGGCTACCATTTTCGGGATGTTTTCAAAACTGACGTTGCCGTCTACCTCAATTGGGATGTCGCTTCCGTGCTCCGCCAAAAATGTGCGGCAATCCGCGATTTTCTTGAGCGTCGCCGGCACTAATGTCTGGCCTGCAAATCCGGGATTCACCGTCATCACCAGCACAAAATCGAGTCTGTCAACGACATAGTCCAGAGCAGAGAGGGGTGTCGCCGGGTTGAGTGCGGCCCCTGCCTTGATGCCGCGCGCCTGAATGAGGGACAACGTCCTATCCAGATGCCTTGCCGATTCGACATGGACAGCGATTTGCTGCACGCCAATATCTGCGACTGCCTCCACGAAAAAATCGTTGTTTTCCACCATGAGGTGAATGTCAAACGCGCAGTCTGTCTTCTGACGTAATTGCGCGAGGAGTGCGAGCCCAATCGGCATATTCGGCACGAAGTGCGCGTCCATCAAGTCAAAGTGAAGCAGCGCGATGCCCGCGCTCTCCAGTCGTCGAATCTCGGTTTCAAGATTACACAAATCGGCGCACATCACCGAGGGCGCGATGGCGATGTTTTCAGTTGCGGACAGCAAAATAGTTCTCCAACAGGACAGCGGCGAATTCCACAATTCGCCGTCCATAAGCACGGTTTGCAACCGCGCCTACGAAGTTTTTCGGTGTCTGTCATAATCCAAAATTTAAGGTTGCTTAATTAGTATACCACAAAAATTGAGAATTGTCAAATTTTTTTATTGCGGGGAAACAGAAATGGCGATTTTCTGCCTTATCTTCCTGAAACCGCGCGATGTCGTTCTCCTCTTCTGTTCCCCGCGGGCGAGGGCCGTTCGTTTGCGCGTAGCGCGGGGGCCTGTCCCCCGCGAATTGAAGAAAACCGTCCCGATACCGTAGCGCGGGGGCCTGTCCCCCGCGAGTTTTCGGTAGACCGCAGCATGGCGAGGGACAGGCCCTCGCCCTACGGGGAGGGGGCGTTCTGGTGCCCAGCAACCATCCGGTTACCGTAGCGCGGGGGCCTGTCCCCCGCGAACGTTTGTTAGCCCAAGACACGTCAAAGGACAGGCTCTTCAGGCGATTTTGCCCTACAGAGAAAAAACGCACGTTTCAGTTGACATTATTTCCCGAAAAAAGTATAATTGCATTATCAAAACCTTGATGAAACAAGAAAAGAAAGGATAACCCGATGGCGCAATCCACACAAACGCAGCGAAAGAAAAAGCAGGGGAACTCGCAGCCGATTGATACCTTCATGCTTCGCGAGAAGTTCGCCGGTCCCATCATCCTGATGGATTACGATGGGATGCAAGTCCTCGCGCAAGTCAAAATGATGAAACCTCATTGGTTCAACGCCGACGTAGTCCAACGCGACGGCAAACCTACCAAAGAAGTGTGCTTTGACAAACAGAAGTGCCTGTTCGCGGTGCCCGTGGAGAAGTGGGACGTGGTGAAACCGCATATCAAACGGCGGAAGGCTGTCGCGGCACTCCAACTGAAAGCGGTGCCGGGCTTGAGCCGGCGCGATATCGTGAAGAGTCTCCCGCTCTACAAGGATGTCAAGGTGAGCCTCCGCAACGGGCTTGTCTTGGATGGCCGTATCGTCGCAGCCGATGCCTTTAACATGTTGATGCGCGTTGGCAAGAAAATCGTCCTCGTCTGGAAACACGCTGTTCACGAAATCCACCGTCCCACCGATGATAAGCGTGGGGAAGAAAATCGAGACCGGGAGGGTGTGCATCGAGACCAGGAGGTCTCTCCTACCGAGGAACATCTGTAGTTCAGGATCGCCAGATCCTAACCCGTTCGGGAGCGGGCACTCCCTAACTACAGAGTTGGACCCGATGCCTTCTGGTATTTGCCCGCCTTCCAAGGGCAGATGATACCATTTGCATCTGACATAAACACGAAAATTCGATACGACAGAAAGGACATTTCCATGAACATTCTCATGTTACGCCACTCTGCTGGCTTTGAACACAGTTATCTCCCGAACGCCGAAGTTGCACTGAAGCAAATCGGCGCGGCAAACGGATGGAACGTAGTAACGACGCACCGCTGCGACCGGATTAATGCCGAAAACCTCGAAAAACAGGACATCGTCGCCTTTGCAACGACAGGCAATTTGCCGTTTGACGCGGCGCAGAAAGAGGCACTCCTCAGTTTCGTCCGCGACGGTAAGGCGTTTTTCGGCATCCACAACGCAACGGATACCTGCTACGATTGGCCCGAATACGGCGAGATGCTCGGAGGCTACTTCGCCGGGCACCCGTGGCACGAAGAAGTGAACGTCATCGTTGAAGATGCGAATCACCCCGCCACGCGGATGCTTGGCAGCAGCTTCAAAGTCGTTGACGAGATCTACACGTTCAAAAATTGGGACCGCGGCAAAACGCGTGTGCTCATGCGTTTAGACAACGACTCCATTGAGCTCTCACGCGGTAACCGCGAGGACCACGATTATGCCCTCGGCTGGTGTCATACCTACGGTAAGGGACGTGTGATGTATACCGCCCTCGGCCATCCCGATGAATTGTGGGAGCAGCCGTGGTTCCACGAGCATATCATTGGATGCCTCAAATGGGCAGGCGGGTTGGAAGATTAATGTGTTGGCGGGCGGCTTCCCCTCTCCGGTAGGAGAGCCCTCCCGGTCTCGATGCAACGCTATAAACCTTATTAAGGTCCTACGGACCTTGCTAGGGTGCGGCACGTTTTTCTATAGACATTCAGGTCCTACGGACCTAAAAGAGGTGTTTGATAGACCGCAGCATGGCGAGGGACAGGCTCTCGCCCTACGGTGAGGGGGCCATTCTGTTGTGAAGAAGATGTCCCGTTACCGTAGCGCGGGGGCCTGTCCCCCGCGAGTTTTCGGTGGACCGGAGCATGGCGAGGGACAGGCCCTCGCCCTACGGTGAAAGGAGGGGAGTTTCTCCGTCCGTAGCGCGGGGGCCTGTCCTCCGCGATCTCTCCCTACGCGCCGTTTTGTGCCTGCGCGATATCCCGATAGCGTTGCACTTCTACATCATCCGGCGTGCGTCGCAGCGTCTCCTCGTAATCCTGCAGCGCGGCTCCATACCGTTGCATCGCGAAGTTTGCATGCGCGCGACCGAGGTAAGCATCGGCATCGTCCGGGTTCCGTGCGAGGGCTGCACCGTAATTGCTGACAGCGGCGGTGTAGTGCTGCAGGTGAAAGTGCGTCACGGCGCGATTGAAATAGCCTTCACTACGTTCAGGTTTCAGGCGGATAGCCGCGTCGTAGTCCTGAAGCGCGGCGGTATAGTCGCCGAGGGCATAGTAGAGGCTGCCCCGGTTGCAGTGCGCCGCTGCGTAATCGGGTTTCAGGCGGATGGCGACATCGTAAGAGGCGATGGCGTTCTCGGCTTTCCCAATTTCCGCGAGAAGGCTGCCGAGAGAGAAAAAGGCATCGATAGCATTTTCTTCTTCGGTTGGGACATGGATGTCCTTATTTTTTTCATCCAACCGTGCGATGGCTGCTTCTATCTCGGGGTCTTCCTCCCATTCTAGTTCGAGGAGTTCGGGGAACAACTCTTCCATAGTTGGAAACGTTGCTGCCTCATAAATCCTCACGAAGTCTCCGACGCATGCCTCTACGTCACCTAAGGGGCTGTTGAAATCTTCACCAACAGCCCACATTAACTCCTCTAACATGACAGAGAGTTTTTTGTATTCGTCCGCTGTGGCTGTAAGATGCCGCAGATCATCGGTGCGATTGGCGAGTTCGGTTAATAACTCTTGGATGCCGACGAGCCACGCGACGTAACTTTCCGAGGGTGCTACCTCTTCATCGGCGTGTTTCTCTTCCGGTAAGCCCTCGCGTTCAAGCGATGCATGCCGCGGGATGATCGGCTCTGGCAGGCTCATGCGGAGCGA
This sequence comes from Candidatus Poribacteria bacterium, assembly GCA_965242965.1. Taxonomy (GTDB): domain Bacteria; phylum Poribacteria; class WGA-4E; order WGA-4E; family WGA-3G; genus AGPOR5. The sequence continues at coordinate 3,907,338 of OZ251518.1, forward strand.
TACAGCGAGTGCAGGCACGGGTAAGCCAGTGGGCATCGTCTGTGTAGGCGTTAACATTGACTTTTACCTCCTCTTTAACCACGTGTCATACTCGGCGTGCGTTAGCACCAAATGGACGGTGACTTGGTGCCTGTCGTATCGGATGCGAGTAATCAAGCGCGTTTTGTTGCCGCCGATGTTAAAAATGGTAAACTTTGTGATTTTGGCGCGCTGCCCGCGTGACCCTGGTTGGAACGGCAGAGATTCTTCCTTTCTCACCAGGTCTGCGTGCGGAAACACCTCCCGCACTTCGTTAAGCGAATGGAAATCTCTTTGCCGCACCAAATCACGCCAGCGGTAAAGTGCCGGCTTGCTGTTTGGATGTCTTCGTGCAAAATCTTTGAGTTTTTGTAGAGAAATAATCTGCATCGGAAAACCAATTCTATCAAAACGGCGCGCGACGATTTAGCCGGTGATGCCACTCCCAACGCGACAGCAGACACTTAACACCGGCACTTTAGTTAGGATACCATATTCAGATTTCATTTGCAAATGAAAAAATCACTTGACTTCAAACACATTGCATGAAATAATAAAAAGGCGACGCGGACGGCACCTTCATGTCTCGAAAAATTGCCAGTCTCTATTTCTCTGATGAATCTCAATTCATACAATAGAAACCGGCGGAGATGGAATGCGAACATTTTTGTTGACAAAAAATGAAAAATAAGGTATCATTTTATTTTGATTTACGAGGATCTGTCAATTCAACGGAGCAGAGGTTGCAATGAACGTGAAATTTCTACATCTTCTCTTGTGCGGGATGCTGAGCGGTGTCTTCATCGCTTGCGATGCCCCGCCTTCGCAAAAACGTGCGGAAGAAACGCTCGTTTTTAATGTGAATCAGACACTCCTCGAACCAGCGATAAGAGATACGACACTCAACATCACGATGGCCGCGCCGAAGGCATGGGAAAAAATGGACGATGCGCTGTTTGCAAAGGTAATGGCGCAAGTCGCCCCGCAGCTGCGGCAAGGGCTTGAACTCGCGCCGCGATGGATTTTCATGAACGCGCGTTCGCGTGCGATGTGTATCGTATCACAAGTGAACGGCGTAGATATTACGCCGGACGACACCTTCCTAGAAACGCAGGAGGCCGCGTACCGCGATGCCTTTCCAGAGGCGGTGGTGCAGCGGGCAACTTTTAGAAAAGATGCTTTTCGCGTCTATCAACTGATGGTAAGTGCTTCGGATGTCGTGCTGATTAAACTGATATGCGACGCGCCGGAAACCCTCATGTTCGAGGTAGATTACGTCGTGCCGAAGGCAGTTTATGCGGCGGAGTTGCGTGCCATCGAATCATCAATCGGTTCCATCCATGTGAGAACCGATTCACCTTAACATCTAAGGAGAACCTTATGCTGACAAAACTTTCAGCTGCTCTGCTGATTGTCGCGATGCTGTGTGTCATCGGCTGTGCGGCGCATATCCACAAAGTGGGTAACGGCGCGCAAGGCACCGAGCTCATGGCAGAGCGGCAATGGTATGTCCTGTGGGGTTTAATCCCCATTAACGATGTTGATACACACGCCATGGTCGCGGGGGCTACCGATTACGAGATTATAACCGCGTATACCCTGGTCGATGGCGTTATCAACGTTTTCACCAACATTGTCACGGTGCAATGTCGGACGGTGACTGTAGAGAAATAACCGTTCGCGGTTTCAGTAGGCAAAGCCCGTGTCCATTCGCGCGGGCTTTGCCTTTCCTTTTCACCGTCGCGATGCCATATCAAATCCTACCGCCGTTACCAGCACGATACCTTTAATAATATCCTGCCATGAGGCATCCATGTTTGCCATGCTCATCCCGTTGTTGAGGCTCTCCATGACGAGCGCGCCTAAAAGCGCGCCGAAAATACTCCCGCGTCCACCCATCAGACTCGCGCCGCCGATAACGCACGCCGCAATGGCATCTAATTCAAGCAGCCGGCCCGCCTCCGGGCTCGCACTGCCGACGCGCGCTGTCAGCACAACGCCGGCAATTGCCATTAACGCACCCATCGTCGCGAAAACGCGAAGCGTAATGCCTCGGACGTTGACACCGGAGAGATACGCCGCCTCCGCATTCCCGCCGACTGCATAAACGTAACGTCCAAAACGGGTGCGGTTCGCGATAAAATGGAAGACGAATGCCAGCGCGAACAGGATGCACACCGGCACCGGGATGCCTTTGTGCGCGTTCATGACAGCAACAAACGCTACGATGAGCAACGCTATGCCGCCCATTTTCATCAGAAACATGAACCGAGAGGTGGGAGAACTATGGCCGGAAAGCGGAGTGAGTTCGTCAGGCTCGCGCACCGCATCTGATTTCCATAGCTGCACAACAACCACGATTACTGCCATTAGCATTAACCCCCACCCGACTGGCTGCGGCAGGTAAGCGTTACCGATTGACTTCAACCAATTGTCCGGTAGACGGATAGTTTCTCCTTTCGTGAAGGCTAACATCAAGCCGCGATAGACAAGAAACCCGCCTAATGTGACGATAAACGCCGGCACGCGCTGATACGCCACGAGGTAACCCTGCATCAAGCCCATCAGGATGCCCAAGCCGATGACAGCGATGAGCGTCAACACAATCGGTTGCCCCCACCATACGTGCAAAATCGCGGCGACAGCACCGAGTAAACCGGAACCAAACCCCACGGAAAGATCGATGTTAGCAGACACGATGACAAGCACCATTCCTACGGCAAGGATGGCAGTTACCGCCGCTTGGCGAGAGAGATTCGATAGATTTCGGGTGCTGAGGAAGGTGCCGCCTGTCAACAACGTGAAAATTACCCAGACGCAGACGAGTGCAATTACCATCGCATACAGGCGAAGATGTGTCTTCATTTTTTTAGTGGCCCTAATAGGTGCGATTCGGATGCATGGATTATCAACCCAGTTACTAGTTCCGTTTGTGACATTGCCGCAAACTGCCATCACTTTATTTGAGGGTGTTTCATAACTCGCCCAACGTCGCGGGGGACAAGCCCCCGCGCTACGATGAAAAAAACGCATCCCCTTCACGTAGGGCTTGGGCCCTCGCCTGCCACACGCGCAGGCGAGCGGGTTTCCCTCGCCATGCATTTGGCTGGCAGACCACATCCCCCCTGTAGGGCAGGATCGCCTGATCCTGACCGTTTGGGAGCGGGCGCTCCCGAACTACAGAGGTGGCCCCGAAGAATTGAGACCAGGAGAGTCATCTCCTACCCGAAGAAATCGACACCGGTAGGAGGGACATCCTTGTCCCGATAAAAACAGCAACAAAACGCATCAAGACTGGGAGGACTCTCCTACAAGGGAGGCGGTGCAAACAAATTGTCAAAATTCCGCGAGGTTATCTTCCCGATTTCTTCTACGGAAGTGCCGCGGCATGCCGCTATCTTTTCGGCGACGGCACGGACATACGCCGGTTCATTGCGTTTGCCACGCCACGGCTGCGGTGCGAGCCACGGGCAATCTGTCTCAATGAGAAGTCTATCATCAGGCACTTCCCTCGCCACGGCGTGAACATCTGCCGCCTTCGGATACGTCACAATGCCGCCAATGCCGATATAAAGGTTTTCCAGCGCGAGGCACCGGTGCATCAATTCGACGTTGCCGGTAAAGCAGTGCATGACACCGAACGCGCCATCGTCCAGTGCTTCCAAAATAGGCAAGATGTCGTGATATGCCTCTCGGTTGTGGATGACGATAGGCATGTCCATGTCTTTCGCCATTTCAAGTTGTTCGACGAAAACCTTTTTTTGCGCTTTGGGGGTTGAGTGGTTGCGGTAGTAATCCAACCCCATTTCGCCGAAGGCCAGGACTTTGTGATGTCGAGAGAGTTCGTGAATGTCAGCGAGTTCGGCGCGAGTCGCGCTTTCGGCGTTATGCGGATGCACACCGACGGTGGCATAGACGTTGTCATATTCGTCTGCCAATTCGGTGGCGGCGAGGCTGGTTTCATAATCGATGCCGATGGCGAGGATTGTTTCAACGCCAGCCTTTTGTGCGCGTCTGATAACAGCACGCCGGTCTTTGTTAAATTGAGACATTTGGATGTGCGTGTGTGAATCAATAAACATATCTTTGTTGTTCGCGAGGCGTTCGATAAGGGTTGTTGGGACGATGACATATCTCGCCGTAGAGCCGTCATCAACGTTGTTGATGACTACGTTTCTGATGCTAATTTTTCAGATGCCTGTTAAGGCAGAAAGCCGTTGCTAACTGAGTAGATTCATCTTCATTGCCTGAAAATGCCTGTCAAACCCAAAAGCCGTAGTGATTTCCTCGTCCTTACAAACCACAAAACTGGCACAGTCTGTAAAGGAGAGCCGCGGAGTGTTGTGTTGCCGAAAAAACCGTTCGGCATCGTCAAAAATTTCCTGACTAATTCTTACCAATTTCAACTCGTCCCGCGCGAGAATGTCGTTAATAAAGTCGAGGAATCGGACGGCCATTTCGTGGTGCACGTCATATCTGAGTCGGGTGACTGTTTCATCAATGATGTAATCTGTCGTCACCAATTGGACATTCATCTGCCGTAATTCAGCGTAGAGTGCTAGAGCAGTGTCGTGGTGCCGGTCCTTCGGGTTTGTATACGCAATCCACGCGCCGGCATCAACAAAAATGGGCGAACCTCTCCCAACAAAATTCATGATTTTGCATCCCTTTCGTTAAAAATTTTGTCGTGCGCGTCTGTGCCTGTCGTGTGTAGGAGTAGACACGCACGGCAAAAGGCTAGAAATCATCGGGAACGACATCATGATTAATAGAACCCTCGGTTGTCTCGCCTCTCGTGACATCCGGGAGTGCTTTGATTTCCTCAAGGAACGCCATGCCTTTTTCGTAGCCGCTCGCGATGCGGGCTCTCCGTTCTTCAAGCGTTTCTGCACTGATGTCAAGGTGCCGCACCAGAGATGCATAACGACTGACAAGGCTCACCGCTTGTCCGAGGATGCCTCTAAACACCGCCTGATGACTACGGTTATCGTAACCGAAGTCATTGGCTATCTGCCGATAGTTGCAAGCCTTGCGATGCTCGTCACTGCGATGACGCAGCCGGTGAAGTTCACGTAGAAAACAGCCGTACTTGTCGAAAGTCGCCTGCCGGTAATACAGGATTTCCAAGAAACAGGCAAGGGTATCTTTCCCCGCTAGCGTCCGCCGTTGCTCTACCGGTACTAACTTTTTGAGTTCCGGGATGTTAAGCGAGTCGATGCAGAGTGTGCAAAGACTTGAGACAAGCGCGTCAAAATCCCGCGGTTCGTCAGGTGCCGGTAGCGTCAAATCGGCGATGTAATGCTCCTCGTCTGGATGCGGCGGCAGCAACACTTGCCAGCCGAGATATTCATAACACGTCGCACGCAGCTGGTAATATGCCGCTCGAAACCCGTGCTTCGGTTTATCGGGATTGCCATCTCGATAGCGGCCGTCCCAAATGTAGCGTTGATAATACGCCTCGCTCACGCCGTAGTCCCCGTTTTCGCGGCCGTTCGGCGGAATGTTGTGTGCGCGCCAATGCAACTGCTCTTCATGCGGCAAATCTGCCAGATACCCCAACAGGACTGTCACTTTGTCCGCGTGGCAATTGTCAATCGGGATGCTCCACTGATAATTGCAGACGAGGGACGTCGGGTAGAAGGTATACTTCTCTGTGTCTTGCAGATATTTGTCTAACACCCGTTTGTCAAAATCGACGAAAATAGGATTGTTAGAGATGCCGATTGTCGGATAAAACGCCTCTTTTAACGCGCAGGTGTGCGTGATTTCGTTCCCGTTTTCGTCCACGCCGATGATGAAGTCAATGTCCCTGTCCGGGGGTGCCAGGGTATCGGTGAATCTGATTGTCGGTTTCATCTTTATATCACCTCACTTCAATTATGATAACAGCCCGGGGCCGGTTTGGCAAGCGAAAATCAAACGCGCTACATCAACGGCGTGCGGATGACAGTTTCAAGCGTATGCGCACGGGAAGGCTGCGTCACTAAAAACAGAATCAGTGCTGCTACATCTTCTGGCAACGTCAGATGCTCAATCACATCATCGGGATGGTTATCGCGGCGCATCTTGGTATCCACCGGACCGGGGCAGACGACAGAGGCTTTCACACCGTGCGTTCTGCCTTCGTTATTTGTCGTCTCGGTGAAACCGACAACGGCGAATTTAGAGGCGCAATACGCACCGCCGTTGACATGCCCATACTTGCCCGAAACAGACGAGACGTTGACGATATGCCCGGACTGCTGTTCGCACATCAGCCCGAAGACGGCTTGCGTGCAGAGGAACACGCCTTTGAGGTTCACCGCCATCGTCACATCCCAATCTTCTTCCCGAATTTTCGGAATCGGGTTGTGAATCGCCACGCCGGCATTGTTGACGAGGATGTCCACTTTGCCGAAAGTCTCAAGCGTTTGTGCCACCATCGTATCAACGGCGGCTTTATGCTGGACATCGGTGGGTATCGCGAGGGCGCGCCTGCCGAGGGCCCGCACCTCTTCCGCAACCGCGGAGATTTCGCTATCCGTTCGTGCGGCGAGGACGATGTCGGCACCTTCTGCCGCAAAGGCTAACGCGGTGGCGCGGCCGATGCCGCGCCCGCCGCCAGTAATTATCGCAACACGTTTTTCAAGTTTCATGAATGTCTCCTTCTCATGACGCTGGAGATCGCGGGGGACAGGCCCCCGCGCTACGGGAACATTGAGACCAGGAGGGCTCGATGCATCCCGCGATGCAAACGCGCATTAGGCAATTTGATAGGCTGAAAGTTTCGCTTTATCAAATAGGATACCGTGTCCCGGCCGGTTCGGCGGCGAGAAATGACCGTCCCTGAGTGTCAACGTATCTTCCAACACCGGGTCCAACGAAGGAATATATTCTACGAAAAGCGAATGCGGCACCGCAGCAGAAAGATGCACGTGCAAATCCATCAAAAAATGCGGCGATACCGAGAGCCCGAAGCATTCCGCCGTGTGCGCGACTTTCATCCATTCGGAGATACCGCCGACACGCACCGCGTCTGGCTGCAAGATATCCGCCGCGCCTTGCGCAATATATTCCTGAAAGACAAATTTATTGTAGAGCGTTTCGCCGACAGCAATCGGGATAGTCGTCTTCTCGCGCAGGGTGACGTGGCTATCGACATCGTCCGCTTCAATGGGCTCTTCAAACCAGAAAAGCCCGGCCTCCTCCACACGACAAGCGAGTTGGATAGCCTCGCGGGCGTTCCATTTCATATTGGCATCTATCATCAGATAGGGTTCTTCGCCGATTGCCTTCCGGACGGCATGCACGCGTACCACGTCTTCAAGGAGGCTGTCGCGCCCTACTTTCATTTTAATGCCTTTGAAACCTTGCGCCACCAATTCCACGGATTGCCGGACAAGAGCGTCTTCCGAAAGATGGAGCCAGCCGCCGTCGGTATTGTAAACCGGTACCGATGCTCTCGCGCCGCCGAGGAGTTGGTAGAGCGGCAATTCGGCGCGCTTCGCCATCAGATCCCACAAGGCGATATCCACTGCCGCCATCCCTAAACCGACGATGCCGCCCCTGCCAACCCAGTGCGTCTCCATCCACATCCGCTGCCAGATTCTGTCAATGTTCGCCGCGTCCTCTTCCAACAGAATCGGCGTGAGATAGGCATCCATAATCTGCTTAATCGCTTCGCCACCTTTGCCGATAGTGTAAGAAAAGCCGGTGCCTACCACGCCATCGGCATCTTCAATCTCAATGAACGGAAACTCCATCGAGACGAACGCTTGGATGGCATCGACGCGTTCAACTTGCGGCGGGATGTCGTAAAGCGCGGTGCGAACTGCGCTGATCTTCATGAGTTTTCTCCCCTACGGTGTATCCAACTTATCGAGCATCGTCAACAATTTCTGGATACAAATCCGCGAGGCTTCCTCACCGGCTTCCGAGAAGGCTTGCCCCGCCGGGCGGTTGAGAATTGCATCGTCGATTTTGAGGGACGGCCGCCAATGCGTTTCCAAACAGAGGTGCCCCTCATACCCATCATTGACGAACGCTTGGAGTTGCCCTTGCCAATCAATAATCCCGTCCCCGACAGGGACAGATTCCATCTCGCCGGTATCCGGGTTCGCGCCAGCATCCTTGAGATGCGCGTGGAGCATCGTCGGTTTGAGGCGGTTATAGGCATCGGGATACGGAGTCTCGCCGTCTTTCGCGTGTGCTTCATTCGCCGGATCCCAGATGGCGCGCACGTTCGGCGAGTCAATCTCCTCAATAAACCGCGCTGTCAATTTGGCGGTGCTGAGGGAGGTAGTCGATTCGTTCTCCATACCGAGGATGACACCTTCGCCATCGGCTATGCGCCGCGGTTCATCATAAGCGGCGATGATTTCGTCCCAACGCGCTTCCGTTTCGCCGGTATCCCAGAAGACAAACGTGCGGATGAGGTGGGTATCAAACGCCTTCGCCGTGCGGATGCATCCCTTCAGAATGTCGAGATGCTCTTTCCGTTCTGCCGCGTCGTCCATATCGCATTTGAAAAACGGAGAGGCGATACCGATAATCTGGATGCCGGTCCTGTCGAGCAGTCCTTTCATCCTATCAATGTCAGCATCGGTGAGTTGATGCGGCAGTTTGTCCCACACCGAACGGATTTCGATGGAGTGCAGGTTGAATTCTTTCACAAAGTTAACTACGGTGGCGAAGTCTTGGGAGACTTCGTCGCCAATCACGCCGAGTTTAAACATAGTTCTGATCGCTCCTATCAATGTTGTTAAGGTTGAGAGAATAATAGCATGGAGTGGGGTTAATTGCAAGTTTTTTTTTGGAAGGAGAGTGGCTTCGGGGGGCAGGCCGTCACCTGGCATCGTAGGACGAGGGCCTGTCCCTCGCCACGCCAAGCAGGAGCAGGATTTGGAGCAGGATTTGCAGGATTTCCAAGATTAGCAAGATTGGAGCAGAAGACTGTAGTTCGGGCTCGCCTGATCCCGAACGGGCGCATGGAGAGAACCCCTTCCGGGCCCGTAGCGCGGGGGCCTGTCCCCCGCGATCGCTCACGTGAAAACATCTCTTCAGGTCCTTTAGGTCCTGCATGTCTATAGAAAGGTGTCGCACAATAAACTAAGGTCCTTTAGGTCCTTAATCTGCAACACACGCAACGCTGTTGGAAAACATTAAGGTCCTAAAGGACCTTGCGGACTTGGCGGGCTGCGTATTCTATAGACATTAAGGTCCTAAAGGACCTAAGAGAGACTGTAGTTCGGGATCGCCTGATCCCGAACGGACCAGGACGAAAAAAACGCGGGGGACAAGCCCCCGCGTTACGAAGAATAACAGCAAGACTACTCCCGCTGCTTGACTTCGCCGAACGTTGTCAATGAACGATTCGCCGGGGAAACGGGACCCGGTAAGTAACGTGTCCGCAACGTCTCCGGCCGACCGCCTAACGAAACCTCTTCGATCTGGTAGTAATACTCGACCCCAGGTTTCGCAGATGTATCGGTGAACGTGTAAGTTTGACGCTCGCCTGTCGTGCCGGCACCAGCTATCAAGACAGGATTCAACAACGTAAATCCACTCTCGCGTTTCAAGCTGCGACGCAGATTGAAACCGGCATTGTCGACTTCCGACTCGGTTGTCCAAGTCACGACAACGGAACCGGCATCGGTACGCGACACCGTGAAACTAGACAATTCCACGGGCAAAGCACCGCCTTCCCGATACCCCGGCGTGCCAATGTCATCGGCATTGCCGTAATGCAGCGATTCAACTTTGAATTTATTGAAATGCGCCGCTAATGCCCAATTCGACTTCAACATCCCATCGCGCGCCACCGCGCCTTTATCGTAACGGCGGATGACCGAACTCCGCGCGCCATCCCTGCGATTCGTGGGCCACACCCAGACAGGCGCATCATCGGTACGACGATTGTCATCGATGTTCCCAACCTCGTCTATCTTCGTTCCGTTTCGATCGGATAACTTGAGGTAGAAACCCTCGCCACTTAAGAAGGTATCTCGCGCGGTTTTGATGCGCAGATTCTTCTCGTGCAGTTTGAGCAGGTTGTAAACCCGGTCTTCAGGGAAGACATCTGCCGAGGAGGCGCGGGCATCGCCTGCCACTATCAAGAGGGTCTGATTCGGTTGAATCACTTTCTCTTGCAGCGTCAACGTGACGATGGGTCTGCCAACCAAATCTCCTGAATTCCGATTCTGAATCTCTAACTGCCAGCGATTCAGGTTCAGTGCCTCGGTTTTCGACTTGTTATAGAGTTCGATCCATTGCGGCAATGTGCCACCCTCGGAATCAAACATGATTTCGCTGATAGTCACCGCACCCTTCGGCGTAGATGCCTCCGTTTTGACAGCACCATTCGGATAGCCCGGCGTGCCGGCAGTGGCAGCCGACTTGGAGACCTTTCTGTCATAGCCGATACCGGTAAACGCAGCTTCTGCCCAGGCATCTCTGTGATATCCGATAAGATCCGCTTTGGCGCGCTGCCAGACTTTACCGGAACTGAGCGCATCTTCGGTGGCATCACCAGGTGCCTCAAGCACCTGCAGGGGCCAGACATGCGTATCGTAGTCCCCGGTTTCATCGCGGATAAAGGCATCCGTATCGCTGCCGCCGCCCCCGGCGACATCAATGAACGCCTCATCCAAGCCGAGTTTCTCCTTGGCATTCCGGAGAATCAATAGGAATTTGCCATCATCCGGCAGTGAAAGGCCTGCATCCACTAAAGATGCATGCGATAACCCTCTGTTTTCTCCGCCGGCGAGTGGCGTTTTATCCGACGCGCTGTTTGTTATCAACAACAAGCCGTTCGCCGGCACACTCACATCCGGGAAGATGATAAGCGAGGTATCTTCCTTTTTTCCATCGGCGACAACGGAGAGCTCCCAGTCTTTCAGGGAGACATCTGAACCGCTGACGTTGCGGAATTCTAGCCAGTCATTTGCTGCATCACTGCCATTGCCGAGCTCGTTGAAAACGACAGGAGAAAGCGGCACAGCCGATGCAACTGCCTTTGAGACAGTGTCATCCTGCGGAATGTAAACCACCGGGGTCACCGCCACATCAAACGTTTTCAACGGTTCAGAGGATGAATCCGGGACCTGTGCAGCCTCACCCGGTGCCATCGCCGGATCGGCGGTACCACGACGCTCAAGCCCTGATGAAGCCTTCAACGTCGTCTCACGCGGCACAGCTAAACTGTTGATACTGGCAATCTCCACGCTCACCGATGCAGCCGGCGGATCGGTCGCTTGCAAAACATACGCAAACGGCACAATCGTTGAACCCGAACGCTCCTCGCCTTGCTGCCACACGGCGTGCCGCGCATTCGCGGCTTCTCGCGCGCCGAGATAGATTGTCACATACGGCGGGTTTTCGCCTTCATACGTCAATCCATCCTGCGCAAACGGCACCTCAACGGTGATCTCGCTACCCGCAAGATATGCACCGCCTTCCGGCTCAACGACTTTAATCTCATCCGCATCTACCTGCACCGTGTCTACCTGCACCGTAACAGTGTTCGATGCCAAATTGCCGAGCGGGTCAGAGTAGTCGGCAAGCACCGTATCGGCGGGCACCTGGAACGTCATCTCCCCTTTAAAGCCGAGCGGGGGCACTACCGTCACCGGATACTGCAGCCACGCATCCACCGCGTCAGGACGGCTCACCGTCACCTTGCCATCCCCAACATCTGCAGACAGCGTGGTTTGAAGCGTCGTGAATAGCTCTTCGTTCGCCAAATCATGAGACGCAGCGGTTTTCACATGCCCGGCTGCAGTGTAGTCCTCCTGGAACCGCAATGTCAACGTAAACGTCCCGGTTTGTGTCCCCGATGGCCCGTCTATCACTGTCATCGCGGCGACAGCGTCCTTCACTACCGCCGGATAGGCGATAGTGCCCTTGGCGGTAGTATCATACGTGGGCGGAAAGTAGTGAGGGAACTTGAGCCGCTCATCCCTATAAAAACCCACCGAGACACTATAGTGCTGTACGCGACCATCGGCATCGGCCTTCTGCTTCAGCTTCTCCACGTCACCGCCGGTGTAGTCCACTATGTCATCAATTATTGGGAGGTAGTCAAGGAGACGGTCGCCGTTTCTGTCAAAATGCTCTGGCTTGAATACGAAATCCCCCCCGTTTTGGTAACGAGTATCGCCTCCCCCAATACGCAGCCTGTGGTGACGAAATTGATCCTTCTTGTCGTCAGCGGGATCGACGGTGTCGGGACTCTCTGGGTAGGGGAGGAATGTTTCTCCCGCCTTGAAAAGCGCAGACGGGTCCATAAAATCTGCCCATCGCTTACCCTGTTGCCCTTCATCAGAAGTATCACCAAATGGCACGCCAAATCCAAACTCCCCAGCGTGTAGCCCTAGGATTTGAGCGTATGTGTAACCGTTGGGGTATTTCAGACCGCCAAGGAAGTCGCCGCCGATGCGACCGTTGGCCAATAAATCAGCGTATTCGTAATTAATACCGACACGCGGACGGTATGGGACATTGAACGGGGCCACGATAGTGTCGCCATCCCCCTCCAACCATCCGTCGCCTTTCTTCAACCGATTCAAGGCATCTGCATGTTCCTTTGTCACCGTAAATTGGTAGACGACGGTATGGTAACCATCCACATCGGGATGCCCCCACTCCGTAGCGGTAACCGCATGGTCGGCATTGAGGTGGTTTACGCGGCCATCCTGTGTTATCCGTTCCAGTGGATAATTGGGATTCAGTCTCCCTACCCCGTCAATGCCCACGGCTGCAATTACCGTCCCGCCGTTAGCATCCCGGAGGGAATTGCGCGCCCAGATAGTGCCTGGCGGGTTCGCCTTTTGACCATCCTTGAACCATAATGGCAATTCATTCACCTCCCAGGGGACATCACGGGCAACGGAGCCGCCAGTGGATCTGCTCCAGGGGGCATTACGGCGATCGGCATAGAAACCGGGGCCGCGAGTGAATTTGGTGTTACTAAAGAGTGCCGGAAGCGTTAGAGGCTCCTCCTTGGTAGGATCTATATAATAACTCCTCGGATCCAGACCAGGCGCAGGATCTATGAATTCCGTTACCACTTCATAGTAAGTCAGTTTGACGTTGATGGCGATGGCGACGATATCCCCGGGGACTACCCACGTATTTTCCTCGGCGGTGACACGCCCACTGTTGCCGGGTTTGTTCGGATCTTCCAGCAGGCCGCCGCTCGTGGGATCGCTGGGACCCCCACCGGGATCGATATTCACCCAGAAGTAGGTATCCGTCTCGTTTGCCAGTTGCGCTGTGCCATTCAAGAGCTCCTCATACTCTGTCCAGAAGGATGGGAACAGCCGCGCGCGCCTGCTTTCAAAACCGGGCGGCGTAACAACATAATTCGTGTCAGTGCCTACCTTGTGATAGGTACCGACCTGCTGCAGTTCTGGCGCTCCCAGCTTCGTGGTTTTCGGATTTTTATAGATGCGTATCCACTGAATCTGAAAATAATCCGGCGGGCAAGCTGTCAACCCGCCACCAAAGAAGGCATCAATACCCGTAGAATGGATGTGGGCGTTACCGGATCCGGCGGACACGCTGTGGGTCGAATCGTTCGGCAGCGTAATCGCTGACTTCTGCAATTTATGGGTTGCCAGGGGCAGGCCCAGCCAATTATTATCCGGGTTGCCCTCGGTGCCCTGGATGATATCAAAGGCATCACTCCCGATATCTTCTTGCGTCCATGTGTCGTGGCTCTCTCCCGGCGGTGCAAGCACCGTCAGCAGCCCGAATGTGAGCAGTAGGCAGCCTATCAAAACGGAGTGGATGCGTGCGGCGGACCGCGGGTGTCCCCCGTCCTTCTGCGCCTTCCTGCTGAGAGTTGCAGGAGTTAACGCGCGTAGATGAGAGGGGGGGTCTTCAGGTTGGACGCGTCACCGGCGGGCGCATGCGCGCGGCATCTTTGCAGCGGGTGCTGCAATAACGCGGTGACGGTAGGTTTCAGGCGGACAGCAATGCCCGCGAAAATGAAAGAGAATAGGAATCTCATTAGTTTTTTCTCCTCTAAATTGATGTAAAAATGATTGAAAATTAAACACTGTATTAATTATACCATTTTTTCACGTTTTTGTCAAATTAAAAATTATGAGCAGGATTTTGAGCAGGATTTTCAAGATTTACACGATTTCACAGGATTAGGTCTGTGGCTACGGTGAAACGGAAACGGCCTTGCATACCGTAGCGCGGGGGCCTGTCCCCCGCGAGCGTTCACGTGAAAACATCTCTTCAGGTCCTTTAGGTCCTGCATGTCTATAGTATCCCCGACCTCAAAAAACGCTAAGGTCCTTTAGGTCCTTAATAGTCAGGAGATGCAACGTCGCGAGGAACATTAAGGTCCTAAAGGACCTTGAGGGGTATTGCATCGGCGCGCGCTATAGACATTAAGGTCCTACGGACCTTGAAGAGACTGTAGTTCGGGAGCGCCCGCTCCCGAACGGGTCAAGAGCAGGCGCTCTTGACCTACAGAAGGGATGCGCGCACGCGTGCCCGATGGCATAGCGAGGGACAGGCCCTCGCCCTACGGTAAACGGCACGTTTTTCCCCCGCGAGCACCCGATCCGCGCGAAAAACGCACGCAGACAAAGGCTGTTTCCTCGATCGAGGCATGGCGAGGGACAGGCCCTCGCCCTACGGTGACGACGCTATAATCTTGCTAATCGTGATAATCCTGATCATCCTGCTCCAGATTACACACCTCAAGACCGAAGAACTCTCCTACTGCTGCTCAGGGAAGGGAGCGCGGATGTCGTAGCGGCCCTCAACGAAGACAGGCAACATGCCGCCTTCCACGAGGAGATTCAGCGGATTCGGGCGCGTTGTCAGCGGGAACGTCACAACATTCTTGATTCGCAACGATTCGTAAATCGCCATCAGAATCTCTATCGTGCAGAGCCCGTGCTTGCCGGCGTTGCGATGTTCGTCAATATCGCCTTCAAGCCATGCCAACATTTCATCAAACTGATTGGGTTCGCTTTGGCGCGGCTGAATTGTCTGCCAGCCAGCGGCTTTGCTGTTGAGCAATTCAATGGCACCATTGCCGCCGCGGCGGAGTTGACCATCGTCACCATAGACGACATCGCCGCGGAGTGCAGGTTCCGGCAGGTCGCTTTCGTAAACGCCGCGGATGCCGCCTTCAAAGCAGATTTCCGCCATGCAAAGGTCTTCGCAACGGACGCGGCGTTCCCACCGGTCGGTGAGACGTGCGACTTGTCCGATGAGCCACAGCGGTTCCGGATCACCGAGGATGTAGCGCATCTCGTCGATTTCGTGTGTGCCGCGGTTCAGCAAACCGTGTCCATCGCGGCGGAGCATCGCTTGTGGCTGTCCGATTGCGCCTTCTTGGATGAGCCGGCGCGCCTCGCAGTTTTGCGGACTGAACCGCCGCTGATGCCCGACGACCAGTTTCACGTCGTGCTTTTCACAAACGTCCATCATGTCCTGTGCATCGCCGACAGAAGCGGCCATCGGTTTCTCGGTAATCACGCCGAGCACGCCACTTTCGGCGGCGGCGATGGTAGGTTCAGCGCGAACGCTCTGCCATGTCGTGATGCTGACGATGTCCAGGTCTTCCTTGTCGCACATCTCGCGGAAATCCGCGTAGTGCGTCGGGAGTGAGAATTCGTTGGCGAATTTCGCGGCGGATTCAGGGCTGATATCCGATGCGGTGACGACTTGTGCGCGCCCGGTGCTGGTCCAATTCCGCGCATGCGAGCGTCCCATGCCGCCGCAGCCAATAATGCCGATGCGATAGGTTTTGTCTGCCATTAGGTATACCTCGTTTTTGAAATGATGCTGCATTTTATCAGAAGTTGTGGTTTAATGCAAGGGAAAAGAGGAAATCGGAGAGAAAACCTGCACGGATACCGTAGCGCGGGGCCTGTCCTCCGCGATCTCTCGCGTGCCCCAGTGACTGTAGTTCGGGAGCACCTGCTCCCGAACGGGTCAAGAGCAGGCGCTCTTGCCCTACAGAGGGGAGGCGCGCACGCAGGCCCGATGGCACGGCGAGGGACAGGCCCTCGCCCTACGGAGAGGAGAAACCCTTCCGGGCCCGTAGCGCGGGGGCCTGTCCCCCGCGATCGTTCGACCCGCGCGAAAAACGCACGCCGACAAAGGCCCTTTCTCGTTTCGACCGATGGCCCGGCGAGGGACAGGCCCTCGCCCTACGGTGAGGAAAACCGTTCTTGGCCCGTAGCGCGGGGGCCTGTCCCCCGCGATCGTTCACGTGAAAACATCTCTTCAGGTCCTTTAGGTCCTGCATGTCTATAGAAACCCCGACTCCAAAAAAACACTAAGGTCCTTTAGGTCCTTAATACACAGCAAACGTATCGCGACGAGAAGCATTAAGGTCCTAAAGGACCTTGAGGGATACTGCATCTGCACGTGCTATAGACATTAAGGTCTTACAGACCTTGAAGAGACTGTAGTTCGGGAGCACCTGCTCCCGAACGGGGCAGGATCAGGCGATCCTGAACTACAGACGCGATGCGCGCACGCAGGCCCGATGGCACGGCGAGGGACAGGCCCTCGCCCTACGGTGAAAGGGCGGCAGCCTTGAAAACCGTAGCGCGGGGGACAGGCCCCCGCGAGCGCACCCATAAAAAAACATCTCTTCAGGTCCTTTAGGTCCTGCATGTCTATAGAAACCCCGACCGAAAAAAAGCCCTAAGGTCCTTTAGGTCCTTAATAGGTAGAACACGCAACGCAGCAGAAAACATTAAGGACCTAAAGGACCTTGAGGACTTGGCGGCCTGCGTGTGCTATAGACATTAAGGTCTTACAGACCTTGAAGAGACTGTAGTTCGGGAGCGCCTGATCCTGAACGGCAAGAGCAGGTGCTCTTGCCCTACAGAGGATGAGCGCACGCGGGCCCGATAGCACGGCGAGGGACAGGCCCTCGCCCTACGGTGAAAGGGAGACGGCCTCACCTACCGTAGCGCGGGGGCCTGTCCCCCGCGATCGCCCGATCTGCGCGAAAAACGCACACCAAGGCCGTTTCCTCGACCGAGGCACGGCGAGGGACAGGCCCTCGCCCTACGGTAAGCGGCACGTTTTTTCACCGTAGCGCGGGGGCCTGTCCCCCGCGAACACACGAGTCACCCCACGAATAGAGGACATGTGTCTTTTTTGACACACCTGCCAAGATGCAGAAACCCCTTGTCTTCACAGATCTGTAACAAAAACCGAGTTGGCATCGTTTATGCAATAGAGACATACAAACTCACAAATTTTTGGATTTCCCATAACCATAGATAGACGTGCCACTTCCAGTGATAGCACGCCAGGAGAATAAAAAATGGAACAATTGATTGTCAACGGTCCCACTCGGCTTGAAGGAACTATCCCGGTCAGTGGTTGCAAAAACGCGGTGCTCCCCATCGCTGTTGCGGCGGCGATTTTGGGAGACGGTGTCAGCGTGCTTCATAACGTGCCAAATTTGACAGACGTTGCAACGCTCCGCGCTGTGTTGGAGGGCCTCGGTGCTTCAACGAAATTGAAAGGTTCAACCCTCTATATCCAGCCGGTAAATCATCTGGAATATGAGGCACCTTATGAATTGGTGCGGAAGATGCGCGCCTCTATCTACGTCCTAGGGCCCCTCGTCGCGAAACTGGGACGCGCCAAAGTCTCGTTCCCCGGCGGCTGCGCGATCGGTCCGCGGCCGATCGATTTGCATATCCGCGGGCTAGAACACCTCGGCGCGCAGGTGCAGGTGCAACAAGGTTACATTTACGCGCAGGCACCGCGGTTAATCGGCACGGAGATGTATCTCACCGGGCAATACGGCCCGAGCGTCGGCGCGACAGCGAACGTGATGATGGCGGCAACGTTGGCGGAGGGGACAACCGTTATCCGCGGCGCGGCGCGCGAACCGCACATCAGCGATTTGGCGCGGTTTCTCAATGCGATGGGCGCGAACATTGAGGGCATCGGCACACCCGCGCTGACAATTCACGGCGTGAAACATCTCCGCGGGACTGAACACACCGTCATCAGCGATGACATTGAAGCCGGCACTTTCATGGCAGCCGCCGCTATCACGAAAGGCGATGTCTATGTCAAGGGGATTACGCAGGCACAACTGCCCGCCGTTTCAGAGAAACTCACCGAGGCAGGCGTGGCATTGGATTGGGACGACAACGGCGTGCGCGTCACAACGCCGAGGCCTCTCAACGGCATCGACTTGACGACAAGCCCGTTCCCCGAATTCCCAACGGATATGCAGGCGCAGATAATGGGACTGCTCTGTCTCGCATCGGGCACTAGCACCATCACCGAGAAGGTTCACACGGACAGGTTTATCCACGCGGCGGAACTGAATCGGATGGGTGCGAACATCACGTTGGATGGCCGCCGGGCGGTGATTCACGGCGTGGGACATCTCACCGGTGCCCCAGTGATGGCTTCCGATTTGCGCGCCGGTGCAGTGCTAGTCGCAGCCGGCATGGCGGCGATGGGCGAAACTGTGGTGTCGCGGGTGTATCACATCGACCGGGGTTATGAATCGCTGGAGAAAAAGTTGAATCGTATCGGCGCGAATATCCTCAGAGTCAACGACTCTTGGGGAGAAATGTAAGCGACGTTGGAAAACGCGAGGGACAGGAAAAGCGGCGAGGGACAGGTTTCCCATTTCCCTTGCCCTACGGTATCCGGAGAGAGCCATGTTGCGAATTATTGAAACGCAGACCCCGGCGGCAGACGCTTTCGTCACAACTTTGAAGGCGCGGGGCAAACTAACAGACGAGGGTATCTTAAAAACGGTGCGGCGCACACTGCGAGAAGTGCAAAGTGAAGGCGATAAAGCCGTCGCACGGTATACCCGTAAACTTGACGCACCGCGCTTCGCGGCGAAGGAACTCCCGGTCACGCGTGAAGAATTCGGACAAGCGTATTTAGAGGTTACCTCTGACTTTATTGCGGCTATCACGCACGCGCGGACGAACATCGAAAAGTTCCACCGAAAGCAGCTGCGCACCTCGTGGATGTCCACGGAGGCAGACGGCGTGCTACTCGGACACCTCATCCGGCCGTTAAAACGGGTGGGTATCTGTGTCCCATCGGTAAGTCAATTGTTGGTTTCTTCGCTGCTGATGAACGTTGTGCCGGCTACTGTCGCGGGTGTTGAGGAAATCGCGGTTTGTATGGGCCCGCAACGGAATCGGAAGATTAACCCGCACATGTTGGTGACAGCGGCGGAGTGCGGGGTGCAGGAAGTCTATAAATGCGGCGGCGCGCAGGCAGTCGCCGCTATGGCTTATGGCACCGAAAGCGTGGCATCTGTTGACAAAATCGTCGGGCCCGGCAATCTTTACGTTCAACTCGCCAAAAAAGAGGTTTATGGGCACGTCGATATCGATAAACTCGCCGGCCCCAGCGAAATTCTGGTAATCGCCGATAGCACGGCGGACCCGGATTATGTCGCCGCTGATCTGATTTCGCAAGCAGAGCACAAATCCGATAGCTCGGCTATCCTCGTCACACCCTCACTCGGATTTGCGGAGCAAGTGAAGGCGGCGATAGAAATTCAAGCACCGTCACTGCCGCGTCACGGGGAGATTGCGCAGGCGTTTGAAAACTACGGGGCGGCGTTTATTGTAGCGGATTTAGCGGAGGCGATGGCACTCACGAACGTCATTGCGCCGGAACACGTCGAATTGCACGTGGAAAATCCGCTGGAGTGGTTCAGTGAGATTCGGAACGCGGGGGCGATTCTCCTCGGTCCGTATACACCGGAATCGGTGGGGGATTACATCGCCGGTCCGAGTCATATTCTGCCGACAGGGACAGCGGCGCGCTATGCCTCGCCGCTCAGCGTAGACGATTTCGTCAAGAAGACGAGTCTCATCTCCTACACGAAGCCCGCGTTAGCAAAGGTGCTACCGGATGTCGTGAAACTTGCGGAAGTGGAGGGGTTGGAAGGACACGCCGCCGCAATGCAAATTCGGTTTGAAGAGGATTAGTCAAGGACAAAGGGTTCGCGTTTAAAACGTGCGCGGATAGCATTGGCAGCGGCTAATACCGCCGGCAGACGAATGAGCCGACGTTCTAACCGCCGTTTGCCGGGGATATCGCTGATGACAAGCCCCATGAGAATCGTCAAAACGCCTTGTCCCGGCAGCACCAATTGCGCGATGCCGACAATAATCAGCAGCACGGCGAATAGGTTTTTCAGGACAGCCAGCCCGACGCGTAAAATAGGGTGCTTGATGCGGCTCACCGGTTTTGTGGCAGTGAAATAGTCGCGCGGGAGGTAAGCGATGACGATTGCGCAGCCAACGAGTGTCCCCACCAAACTGATAGCGGAGAGGATACTGACGATAACCCAATGTGCTTTTACGAAGGCAAAGAGGGGCACGCTTTGCACTTTGAGCCACTCCCAGGCAAGCGTGCCGTAATTTTTGAGTGTATCCATGAACGCCAATAGGTTGTCTCCTTATCTCCGCGCCACCGCGCCGCCGTCAATTGTCATAATGTCCCCACTGATATAAGCCGCTTCATCGGAGGCGAGGAACAATACCGCGCCGATATAGTCCCAGACCGTGGCACGGCGTTCAAGCGGCGGTGCATCCGGTGAAACTAGCGGCAATTCGGGCAAAGCATCGTCGTCAGGGAGATTGTGAGCCGCGTTCATCCCTGTCGGCGCGCCGCCCCCCGGTGCAACCGCATTGACGGTGATGCCATGCGGACGGAGCTCCAACGCAAGGCTGCGAGTTAACCGGTTCACGGCGGCTTTGCTGACGCAATAACTGAGCACGCCGACATGCGATTCCTCGGCAAAAATAGAGGAATTGTTAATGATTCTGCCGCGGATGCCCTGCGCTATCATCACTTTCGCCACCGCCTGCGCGCACAGCAGGCAGCCTTTGACATTCACCGCCATCACCTTGTCAAACTGTTCCGGCGTGAGTTCAAGCAACGGTTGGCGGCCGAGAATGCCCGCGTTGTTGAATAGAATGTCCACCCGATTAAAATGCGTTAATGTTGTATCAACGGCTTCTTGAACTTGTTCTGGCACGGTGACATCCAACGGCACGGCGATGGCTTTGCCGCCGTTGGCGTTCACCTCTGTTGCGACAGCATCGGCACTTCTTCCTCCGGCGACAACTACCGCTGCGCCTTCTCGTGCAAATGCGAGGCAGGCTGCCCTACCAATGCCGAGCGGGCCGCCGCCCCCTGTTATGAAAGCTACCTTGTTTTTAAAACGCATAGTGATGCTCCTTTCTGATCGAGACAACGCGAGGGACAGGCCCTCGCGCTACGGTGAAAAAAACGCAGAGTGACATTCCTTTCCGGTCGAGAGACCGCGAGGGACAGGCCCTCGCGCTACGAAAAAACGCAGAGTGAGAGACCGCGAGGGACAGGCCCTCGCCCTACGGTTTTAAAACACATAGCGATGCGCCTTTTCCCCGTAGGAGAGACCTCCCGGTCTCGATGCAATACCCGGTAGGAGAGCCCTTCCGGGCTCCTACCAAGGCATCTGGGTCCTTTTATGATGGAGACAATTGATACCGCAAAAGTTCTATCAAGTCGTTCATCTCGGCTACCAATCGTGCCAAAGGCTCTGGATTTAACTCTATCCACGGTTCACCGGGGTCGAACGCTTCAAAGGCATATCGTCTCATAAACAGTTGAATGTCATCAAAGGTTGCCATCAATTCGCCGAAACTTCTGTCAGCATCTCGCGAGAACCTTGGGGTTGGAGTTTTATGCTCCAGGCTCGGGGTCTGCCTGACATCATAGAAGTCTGGTATGAGTCGGTTTTGGACGAACCTCTCAAATGCTGATGTCAACTGAGATTGGATATCCGCATCCAAATCATTATAGAGCGTGACGAGTTGGTGTGTTTTCCGATAGCCATCCATGCGAAGATAGGATATCGCTTTGAGTTTCAGTTCAAAGGACAATCCGAGATTCGTCATCCAGACAGTGGAATAACTGTAGTTTGAATCGCCGGACTGCCCACTAGTCCTTGATTTTCTAGCGATATCTTTCGCCACTTGGAAAAAAGCGTCAGCGTCATCCACCAGTTTATCTAGCTGCTTGTCGGTGAGTTGAGGACGCATCCAGGGTTCCATAACTGCTGTCTCTCCGCTTAGAGTGTAGATGCACGGAATTGCAACAACGAAGCCTTGTTAACGATGTCCACAACCTGCACCATTAACGCCTTGCCGTTTGAATCGACGAGGTGCAACTTCTCCTCGAAATCGAAAGGGACAGGTTGTGTGTCAGCATCATTGATGGCGATGTTGTCAGCGTAGAGATACGTCCGTTTCCCGCTATCAAGAATCGGGCATAATCGTCCCTCAAAGTCGGGCAGGTAGCCGGAACTGAGTGGGAAGATACGTGAGCCGCCATCGGATAATTCTTGCATCTCAATCTTCAGGACGCTCTCCGCCGGCACCCAGTCTTTTTTAACATGTGCCGCGAAGCCGCGGCATGCCGCGAAGACAGTCATCGGTAACTTGGTGGTGTATAACTTGGGACAGGCTTGTCCCCTTTCGTCGCTGAAAACTTGCTTCCAAGTTGTATTTGGAAACAACACCAGCAAATCCACGTCTCTTACTGGTTTGCCGTTGCTTTCAACAAGGATTTTTGGTTCCATGTGTTGGAAATCTCCTTTTTCTTAAATTATATCACTACTCTACCGAAATGTCAAATTTCTTTTTTTTTTTGGGACGATTCAGTTGGCCGAAAAACAGGAAAACGGAATTGTTCTGTCAGATCGAATACATCCTTGACAAAACCTCCAAAATGTGGTATACTTATTAAGACTGATACAAATGCAATCATTTGTTTGTGCGGCGCAAGTCTTGTTAAAACCGACACTCAAACCATGAAACATTTCACCATTTTTCTACTGCTAGCCTTCTGCCTAGGCAATGCAGTCGCCTTCGCGGAACTCACCGTGGAGGAGTATGAACAGATTCGGACGATTGTTACCACCGCCAACGAGGCATTGTGGGAGCGGATGAAGGAATACGTTGACTCCAAAATCGAAGTTCTCCGGAAGGAAATTGAAGTTCTCCGGACCGAAATCCGCGAGATGGATAAGCGGCAGACTGCCCAGAACAGCGCGCAAACCGAACGTCTCACCGATCACCGGAACTTGCTCATCGTGCTCATCACCAGCGTCATTGGGGCCATGACGGTGTTGGTAAGCATCACGCTCTTCTTCACGAAAAAACTGTTGGAAAGCCTTGATACACACCGCACCGAGCTCGCGGCGAAAACCGACGAAGTCCGCGTCCTTCGTGAAGAGAACGCCGCATTACGCGCTGAAAACGAACGCCTCAAACCCCAAATCGTCCTCGGCGATAAAGGCTAATCCGCGCCCAAGGCAAGACCTCGTTCTTCAGGTTGCGTGTGAACGGGAAGGAAGGCGAGAGTTACCGTGCTCTCGCCTTCTGCGCTTCGTGAGGCTTAGGCAGTGCCTTGCAACAGACATGGTTTTGGAATCTCTAAAAAAACCTTGCATTAAAACGCAATTGATTGTATCATAACTCTATCCCGTATCAAGGAGAGGAATGCAATGAGTCTTTTGGGTATTGATGTCGGCACAACTGGATGCAAAGTGATTGCGTTTCGTGAGGATGGCGAAATTCTCGCGCAAGCTTATGGCGAATATCCACTGATACACCCGCAACCCGGCAGATCGGAATTGGACGCGAATGTCGTCTGGGACAACATCGCCACCTGTATTCGGCAGGTAGCGGCGCAAACACACGCCGAACCGATTGAGGCGATTAGCGTCGCATCGCAAGGCGAAGCGGTAACGCCTATCTCGGCGAACGGCGAGATTCTGGCGAATGCTGTCACGACGTTTGACGATAGGACCGCGGGCATTTGCGATGAGCTCAAGGGGGAGACCACGCCGTTGGAAGTAATGCGCATCACCGGCATGCCGATGAGCGACATTCACACTCTGCCGAAACTTATCTGGATGCAACGGCATCAGCCGGATATCTACCGACAGGTGTGGAAATTCCTTGGGTTTGAAGATTTCGTCTATTTCCAACTCGGCATTCCGCCGGTGGTGGATTATTCGCTCGCCGCGCGCACGATGGCGTTTGATATTATTGACAAAACCTGGTCGGAAAAAATGCTCGGTTTGGGGGATGTGGATGCAAACCTCTTGCCGGATACCGCGCCTTCAGGGACTATCATCGGTGAGGTGAGTCCGAAAGTCGCCGATGAATTGGGGTTGCCGCGGGGTGTCGTCGGAGTCACAGGAGGGCATGACCAGCCCTGCGGCGCACTAGGTGCTGGCATTATTCGCAGTGGCGAAGTGATGGATGCAACCGGCACGGTGGAGTGCATCGCGCCGGCGTTTACTGAACCGATTATCAATCAGCGGATGATCGATGGAAATTTCGCGTGCTATCCGCATGTCGTCAATGGGCTTTATGTTACGCTTGGGTTTGTCTCCAGCGGTGGGGTTGTGTTGCGCTGGTATCGCGATACCTTCGCGCAAGCAGAAGTGGCGCAAGCGGATGCGGAAGGCCGCGATGTCTACGACATGCTCCTCGCCGAGATGCCGGATGCACCTGCCACGGCGATGTTGCTGCCGCACTTTACTGGTTCCGGGACACCTTCCTTGGATTTGGAGTCAAAAGGCGCGATTGTCGGGTTAACGCTCTCCACAACGCGAGGCGAACTCGTCAAGGCGATTCTGGAAGGCATCAGTTATGAGATAAAACAAAATCTCTCTATGCTGCAGGATGCGGGTGTTGTAATTAACGAGGTGCGCGCTATCGGCGGCGGCGCGAAATCTGAAAAGTGGTTGCAACTCAAGGCGGACATGTTCGGCAAAAAAGTAGTCGCACTGGACATATCCGAAGGTGTATGCCTCGGCACGGCGATTTTAGCCGGCACCGCTATTGGTAAATACGATTCGGTCGAGGCGGCGGTTGAACAACTGGTTACGCCGCGCGCAGTCTATTATCCGCGCGAGGATGTCGCCGCATATTACGATGAAAAACTGGCTGCTTACGCGCAGATTTATCAGGCGTTGCGCGCGTTGAATTATCAATTGTAACCTGTTCGTCACCGTAGCACGGGGGCCTGTCCCCGCGCACCACAACATCGCGATTCTTATGAACAAACACGTTGTAGGCATTGACATCGGCGGGACGAAACTTGCGACTGTCGTTGCCGATGAAAAGGCGAACATCCTCCATAAAGTGCGCAGGCCGACGCTCGCAGAAAAGGGACCGGATTATGCCATCCAACTCCTTTTTGATATGGTTGATGAAACCGTCGCCGCGGCGGGTTTGACACGTGATGCGATTTCTGCGATAGGCGTAAGTTGCGGCGGACCGCTGGATACAAAGACCGGGGTTGTCTATTCACCACCGAATTTGCCGGGGTGGGACGCGCTGCCGCTCAAGGCGCGCCTAGAATCAGAATTCCAGATTCCGACGATAGTCGAAAACGATGCGAACGCTAGCGCGCTTGCGGAATGGCGGTTCGGCGGTGGACGCGGCCACGAAATTGTCCTCTATATGACGATGAGCACCGGCATCGGCGGCGGGCTGGTTGTCAACGGACAAATTTATCACGGTGCAAACGATAGCGCGGGTGAAGTCGGACATCAGATTCTTTTGCCGGACGGACCGCGGTGTGGATGCGGGCAACGCGGATGTCTGGAGGCGTTATGTTCCGGCCCCGCGATTGCGAGACGCGCGCAAAAAGCCGTTCAGAAAGAACCGACGACAACTATCCTGAAATTAGTTGACGGAGACGTTGACGCTGTCAAATCGGAACATGTGCTTGCGGCGGCGCGCGATGGCGACGCGTTGGCACTGCAACTGATACAGGAAACCGCCTATTACATGGGCTGGGGAATTGCAAATCTTGTCAACATTTTGAACCCCGACATCGTCTTAATTGGGACAATTGCGATGGCTGCCGGGGAGTTGTTACTTCAGCCGATTCGGGAGACAGTGGCGAAAATGGCGATGGCGCGTCCGGTGGAGGCGGTGCAAATCATGCCGGCGCAACTCGGGGAGAATCTGGGAGATATGGCGGCGATTGCGTTGGTGATATAACCGCGCCTACGGGACTACGGAAAACGGCAAGATGGCGAGGGACATGCCCACGCCCCACGGGATAGAGGACGGGAAAGAGGAACTTCATGGACAGAATTCAGGACTACATTTCACATTTGCAGGGTGTTTTGACACGTCTGAACTTGGCGGACGTGCAAAGTTCGATAGACGCAGTTATGGATGCCTATCGTGCCGAGAAGCAGATTTTTGTCATCGGTAACGGCGGGAGCGCGTCTACGGCATCGCACCTCGCCTGCGATCTAGGCAAAGGCACGAGTGTTGCAGGGAAACCGCGATTCCGCGTCATCAGCCTCACTGACAACGTCGCGACGATGACGGCGTGGGCTAACGATGTGGCTTATGAAGATATCTTCGTGGAGCAGCTCAAGAACCTCGTGAACCCCGGTGACTTGGTTATCGGTATCAGTGCGAGCGGCAATTCGGAGAACGTCCTCCGTGCGATGCGGCACGCGGTGGATATCGGGTGTGAAACGGTGGGGTGGTGCGGCTTCGGCGGCGGGGAGTTGGCGGAACTCTGTGACATCAGCGTTGTAGTAGACAGTGACAGGTATGGGCCCGTGGAAGATGTGCATTTGGTGTTGAACCATGTGTTGCATGCGTGGATTACGGAGGAGTTTTCCTTAGGTGAATAACAGCCTGAAATGCCGACAGGCGGTAGGAGGTTCCCTTGCATGGCCTATAGCAATTTTACTTTGGATTCAGTGCAAGAAACGTTTCACCTAGAACAGGTGAACGCGCCCGGCATTTTCGCCGGTATTGAACCGGTGGAACCGAGCGCACATCTCAAAGCAACATTGGAACGCAACGTTCCGTTCGCCTATGCTATCGGCACCGAGAAAGCACGCTCCGAACTCATCATCGCCGATGTTCTCGTTGAACTCTGCATCCACACGGCATATCGCATCAGTCTCTTTTCAGGGATTGACTTCAACGTTGATACTCAGGCGGAATTAACTGGTGTTTGCGATTTTGTGATGAGTCTGTCGCCGGGGCAATTCGCTTTGGAGGCACCTGTCATTATCCTCGTGGCAGCGAAAAATGCGGACGTGAAACTCGGGCTCGGGCAGTGCGCGGCTGAGATGGTGGCCGCGCAACGTTTTAATGCGCAGCGGGGAAATGATATTCCTTGCATCTATGGGGCTATCACATCGGGCATCGATTGGCTGTTTCTGAAGTTGGAGGGACAGAAACTCCAGATAGATATGGCGGCTTACACAATCGAGCGGTGTGACAAGATTCTGGGTATCCTTGCAAGCATGGCAGCGCAGAAGGCGTAACGGTTAAACTGGTTAAACTGAGGGCGTTTCATAAATCGCCCAACGTCGCGGTGACAGGCCCACGCGCCGGGTAGGAGAGACCTCCTGGTCTCGATGAGGTAAGGCGTGCCCGCCTGACATGCTTGTGCTCAGACGTTTGCAAACAACAGTGGGCATCTCAATGTCTTCCCGATACGCATCACATTGAGACGAGGAGGGCGCGCTGACAGGAAAAATCGAGACCGGGAGGTCTCTCCTACGGGGACATCACTTGCATCGAGACCAGGAGGTCTCTCCTACCAAAAGGGCACAGGAGTCACCGGCTCCCCCAAGAACGCAAACTTTTACCGAAAAACTGGCGGAACTAGAACCAATGTCAAGTCAGAGAATAGAACAAGACTTTCTCAAGAGTGCCTCAGCACAGATTCGGCTGGCCGTTGATGGCCATGAACGTTTCCGTGTGTTGACACCGTTCATGTTTGACGATGGCGATTGTCTTGTCATTGTGCTGAAAAAGATGGATGGGCGGTGGGTGCTGTCGGACGAAGCGCATACCTACATGCATCTCTCATACGATATTGATGAGAAGGCACTTCATCGTGGCACGCGCCAGAAGATTATCGCCGGCACCCTCTCCATGTTCGGAATGGAAGAACGGGAGGGGGAACTCATCCTGGAGGTGCGGGACGCGCGCTACGGAGATGCGCTGTATGCATTCGCGCAAGCACTTCTCCGGATAGCAGACGTGAAGTATTTGTCAAAGAAACATACGCAAATGTGATAGAGAAAATGTGATAAGGAACATGTGAAAACGCAAGTGTCCTGAGAAAATTCAAATTTCCTTGACACACGATGCAGGGATAATGTATACTATATTGAAAACGTTCTCAATCTTGAAAGGAGTCATGATTATGAAACGCGCACGAACATTCAAAAACGGGATGCCATATCATTTTCTCATCCTTGCCATCGGCTGCCTTTTCATCAATTCCGGTGCGATGGCGGCAGATGAGGCACTCGTCTATGTCATCGACATCCGCAACGAAATCGGCAGCGGCGTGAGCTCCTATATCAGTCAAGGGATTCGCCTCGCGGCGGAGGCAGAGGCTGATGCCATCGTTTTTGATGTGGATACGCCTGGCGGCCGCGTGGATTCTGCTGTTGACATTATCCGTGCAATTCAGGCGACAGAGATTCCGACTATCGCCTTTGTGAACCGCCAAGCGATTTCGGCAGGCGCGATGATTTCCGCCGCGTGCTCGCAGATTGTGATGACATCCGGCGGCACCATCGGTGATTCCGCACCAGTCAACATTCAGGGACAGGAGGCAGGCGAAAAGGCGATTTCTTATATCAGAGGAACGATTCGCGCCACCGCCGAACGGCAAAACCGCAACCCCGATATCGCCGAAGCAATGGTGGATAAGGAACTGGTGCTGGTGCGGCTCTCCGATGGACATATCGTCAAACTGCTACCGGAAGAATACCTCGAAGAAGTCGATGCCGGGAGAGAAATGGAGATTCTGTGCGCGCAGGGAAAACTGCTGACGATGACGACTTTGGAAGCACTTGAATATGAATTCGCTGACGCGCAAGCGGAAAATCTGACAAACCTGCTCGCGCTCTACGAAATCGTTGAGATTGACGGTGTCAAAATGGCACTGCACGCCGAAGATGTGACGAGGAAACAGGCAGAACTCGGCGTGGGACAGGTGACGCGCGTGAAATCGCTGGCGGACGCGCAAATCGAACGGTATGCCGTGACGCTCGCGGATAGCATCGTCTTTTTCCTCACCAGTCCCCTTATCAGTTCGGTGCTCCTCTCGCTGGGGATGTTGGGTATCTTTATTGAGATTCGGACTCCCGGCTTCGGCATTCCCGGTTTCCTAGGGTTGCTGTGCCTCGGGCTTTTCTTCGGTGGGCACATGTTGAACCAAATTGAAGCGGAATGGGCGGCACTTGCTTTCGTCGTCGGCATCGCTTTCATCGTGCTGGAGGTATTTGTTATTCCGGGGTTCGGTGTCGCCGGAATTATCGGCATTACGCTGATGCTCGGCAGCGTCTTTTTCGTCTTCAAAAACGCTTATGAACTCGGCACAGCCGTTCAATGGCTCTCTCTCTCCGTGATTCTGACATGCACGATGGCAATCCTTGCGGCGTGGATGCTCCCGAAAACCCAGACTTTCCGGCGGTTCGCATTACCGACAGTCATGACGACTGACATGGGATACCATTCAGCGGGCTCGGAAGATTTTCAGAGTTACCTTGGACAGACAGGGATTGCGTTGACACCGTTGCGGCCCGCGGGCAGTGCACGAATTAACAACAAGCGGGTAGATGTCATCACGGAAGGCGATTTCATCGCGCGCGACACCACAGTCAAAGTGCTTGAGGTTGAAGGAGCTAAGGTTTTTGTGGAGGCAATTGAGGAATAATTATGTGGTTTCCAACGCTTCTCATCGCATTAGGCTTCCTGCTCATTTTCATTGAGCTCCTCATTCTGCCGGGGTTCGGCGCGGCAGGGGTGCCGGGGATTGTGCTTATCTGCACGGGACTCGGCATAATCTGGTGGAAAATCGGGTTTTACTCGGCACTCATCTACGGGAGCATCGCCCTAGTTTTCGCCATCCCGATTGCGATTGTCGGATTATCGATGATTCGTGAAACGCCGTTGGGGAACGTCTTTATCCTGAAAACCTCGCAGAAGAGCGACGATGGGTTTCAGGCGATGCCGCCGGAACTCAAAACACTGGTTGGCAAATCGGGAACGGCTATCACGCCGTTGCGTCCTACCGGTGTTGCCTTAATCGATGGACATCGCGTGGACATCGTCACGCGCGGCGAGTTTGTTGAAACGGAAACAGAGGTTGAAGTGATTTTGGTTGAAGGCAATCGCGTCGTCGTGCGCAGTTTGTGAAAGGAAAGGAGAATACAACATGGATGCATTTACGGGGATAGTTGCCCTCGTTGTCTTAATTTTTGTTATCGCGTTCTTTTGGTTCGTCCCGGTGGGGTTGTGGATTGCGGCGATTGCAGCGGGAGTGCCGCTCCGCATTTTTGACCTGGTTGGCATGCGCCTCCGCCGCGTCGATCCGAATATCATCGTCAAGGCACTCATCAGCGCACATAAGGCTGGCTTGCCAGTAGCGACGGCTGAATTGGAAGCGCATTATCTCGCCGGGGGGAACGTGCTGAACGTCGTTAGCGCGCTCATCGCCGCCGATAAAGCGCGCATTGAACTCACCTTCCAACGCTCTTCTGCCATCGATCTGGCGGGCAGAGATGTCTTTGAGGCGGTGCAGGTGAGCGTTAACCCGCGCGTTATTACCACCCCGCGCATCAGCGCGCTGGCATTGGACGGTGTCGAACTCATCACCACCGTCAGAATTACGGTGCGCACGAATATCAACCGGCTCGTCGGCGGTGCCGGCGAGGAGACGATTATCGCCCGCGTCGGCGAGGGGATAATCAGTGCCATCGGTGCCTCCGAAACCTACGAGGATGTGCTGGAAAATCCGGACATTATCTCTAAAACTGTGTTGGACCGGGGGCTTGATGCCGGCACTGCCTTTGAAATCCTCTCCATTGACATCGCCGATGTCAACGTCGGCAAGAATATCGGTGCCGAATTACAAGCAGAGCAAGCCGAGGCAGACCTGGTTGTCGCGCAAGCGAAGGCGGAGGAACGCCGCGCGATGGCCGTCGCACGCAAGCAGGAAATGACAGCGAGCGTGCAGGAGATGCGCGCTAAAGTCGTTGAGGCAGAGGCGCGCGTCCCGCGAGCACTCGCCGGCGCATTCCGAGAAGGCAATCTGAACACTGAATAGAGAAGAGGGTTTACCATTGCGAGGAAACTTGCGGCGTGACTATGGATAGAGACGTGAATGCCGCAATGAACTTAAACAACGTCGCCGCTGGTTTGACGGACGACGTAAAACCAAGCAGGATTTACAGGATTATCACGGGCACGCCTGTCAAGATGCTCGGGTTTTCCTGAGCATCACTGTAAATCGTGATAATCGTGATAATCCTGCTCGGAATTGAGTAACCTGCGGGAATCTTCGGAAACCTGCGGAGAAAAAGGAACAGAACGAATTATGGAACCAATTGTTGCAATAATCGCCGTAGGACTTGTCCTATTTCTGGTTATCCTCACGTGGCTTGTCCCAGTCGGGTTGTGGATTACCGCCATCGCCGCAGGCGTGAAAGTGGGCATTTTTGATTTGGTGGCGATGCGTTTACGGCGCGTGCCACCGAAGGCTATCGTGGAACCACAGATTAACGCCACGAAGGCAGGACTCTCTCTCTCTCTCGATGACCTCGAGGCACACTATCTCGCCGGGGGGCGCGTTGGGAGTGTCGTCGCGGCACTCATCGCCGCCGATAAAGCGAACATCGACCTGGGTTTCGCGCAAGCCGCCGCCATTGACTTGGCAGGACGCGATGTGCTACAAGCCGTCCAGGTCAGCGTTACGCCGGAGATTATCGATATCCCCGAAAGAAGTGATACGAGAGGCGGCATCACCGCTGTCGCACGTGACGGCATCCAGTTGATTGTCACGGCGCGCGTTACCGTGCGTGCAGATATTGACAGACTTGTCGGCGGCGCGACAGAGGATACCATTCGTGCCAGAGTCGGCGAAGGTATCATTACGACTATCGGCTCCGCGAGCAGCCATAAGAAGGTTTTGGAGAACCCTGTCCTCATCTCCGAAACGGTGCTGGCGAAAGGGTTGTCTGCCGGGACTGCCTTTGAAATCCTCTCTATTGACATCGCCGATATCAACGTCGGTGAGAACGTCGGAGCGAAATTACAGACGGACCAGGCGGAGGCGGAACTCAAAGTCGCGCGCGCAAAGGCAGAAGAACGCCGCGCTCGCGCACAAGCGGAGGAAGAGGAGAACAAGGCACTCGTCGAAGAAATGACTATCAAGCTCATCGAAGCGGAGGCAGAGGTGCCGCTCGCTATCTCCGATTCGTTTGACTCGGAACGGATGAGTGTGATGGCTTACTACGACTTGCGCAATATTCTTGCCGATACGGAGATGCGGCAATCAATCGCTTCGCCGGGTGGGACGCAAGAGGTAGATACAACCCGGTCTGCGCATTCGTTAGGGTTGTCGTAGACTGCTACACCTCTCGTAGGGCGAGGGCCCTCGCATGCCACAAGCGCATGCGAGAGGGTTTCCCTCGCCATGCTGCTGTGAGAACATACGATGTTCATCGAGACCGTAGCGCGGGGGCCTGTCCCCCGCGATCGTTCCTGCTGCGAGAACATACGATGTTCATCGAGACCGTAGCGCGGGGGCCTGTCCCCCGCGATCGTTCCTGCTGCGAGAACATACGATATTCATCGAGACGCGGGAGGTCTCGCCTACCGGGTGCCTGTCCCTCGCCATGCTGCTGCGAGAACTCGCGGGGGACAGGCACCCGCACAGCGATTTTCACCTAAGACTATGGAGAAAAACCGATGGAAAACATTTTGCAACTGCTCCTTCCGCTGATTGTTGTCATTCTGACGTTTGTATTGGGCAATCGCCGCAAAAAAGCCGAACAACAGCGGACACCGGAAGCCGAAAGACAAACGGACGTGGCTCAGGACAGTGAGGAGGCATTGCCACCTTTCATGGAGAATTTTCCGTTTGAGAGGGAGTCGATCCCAGACTTTTTAGCGTTTGAGGAAGCGGAGCCCGAGCCCGAACCCGAACCCGAGCCCGTTGTTGAGGAACCTGTGCAGGAACCGCCGCCAACGCCGCCGGAACCTCGGACACCGGTGCGGACCGGCACGAGGACTATCCCGACGACTGTCCTTCCGGATTTGTCGCCGCAGACGTTTCGGCAAGGGATTATTTTGTCGGAAATCCTCGGCCGCCCGAAAGCGCGCCGGACGCGGAAAACGTAAGGACAGCTTTCTATATCTGTCCCTGTCTGTCGTTCGGGTGCTGTGGCGATAACATTGCATCGAGACCTGGAGGGATCTCCTACGGGTTTGTCTGTCGTTACGCACCGTAGCGCGGGGCCGCTCGGATGCCCGCCGCGTATCCGAGCGGGTTTCCCCCGAGAACACCCGCATGCTTACCGTAGCGCGGGGGCCCTCGGATGCCACACGCGCATCCGAGCGGGTTTCCCCCGCGAACGATGCCCACCGGGTAGGAGAGACCTCCCGGTCTCGATTCCGTAGCGCGTGGGCCCTCGGATGCCATACGCGCATCCGAGCGGGTTTCCCCCGCAATCTTGAAGCGAGGAACATCCCCGCGCCCTACGTGCAAATCCAAAAAAATGCCCCGGCTACCTAAAAACCTCTTCATCTATCCCCTCGCCGCGCTTTTGGTATTGACGAGCTGCGCCGAATGCCCGGAAATCGCTGAACAGCAGGAACCAGTTGCGATAGAGGTGCCACCCTACGCCCGTTATCTCAAAGGCTTCACCATCTGCCTTGACCCGGGGCACGGTGGCCAAGGACACATCCCCGACTATAAGCGCGGCCCGACAGGCCTCCGCGAGGCAGAAGTCAATCTCCAAGTTGCCCTGTATCTGCGTGAGATGTTGCAAGATACCGGTGCTATCGTCATCATGACGCGGGTTGACGATTCTTACGTTAGCCTGCCGAGGCGTAGTCAGATTGCCAACGAAAACCACGCCGATTTTTTCATTTCGCTGCACCATAACGCTATTGAGAATAAGCCGCTGACGAACTATACCTCGACGTGGTATCACGGCGATGCGGATGAGTCGCGTCCGAGTCTCGATCTGGCGCGCTATATTCAGCAAGGTGTCGCCGATGCGCTTCGGTTGCCCACCTCGCCTGCGACAGGGCTCTATTCCGATAAGCTCGTCGCGGCTTCAGGTTTCGGTGTTTTGCGGCTGACGCACTGCCCGGCTGTCGTGTGCGAGGCATCTTTTTATTCTAATCCGGCGGAGGAGGCGCGGCTGAAATCGGCGGATTACCTGAAACGCGAGGCATCCGGCTATTTTCTGGGGCTTGCACGTTACGTTGCAGCGGGTTTTCCGAAAGGGACGCTTATCAAACCTCATCCCGATGCGGTAATGGATACCAAAACGCCGCGGCTGCAAATCCGGGTTTCAGATGGGCTCCACGAGCGCGGCGCGTGGATGCTCAAACGACAACAAGTCTTCACCGATTCTATACGTGTCAACATTGACGGCGTGCGTGTCCCTTTTCACTATCGGCGCGACGAAGATTTAATCGATATCGTCATTGAGAAACCGTTGTCAAATGGCACACATTCTGTCCAAACCGAACTCGTCAACTATTACGGCAATCACAGCCTGCCTTCTGCGCAGTGGTTTAAAGTCGCGCCGCCTGCGGAAAAAATGCATCTCCGCGCATGGACAGATACGCTTCCGTTTGATGGAAAAAGTTACGTCGGCATCGCCGTAACCGCGCTGGATGCAGATGGGCTCCCGATAGCGGATGACGAACCGATTTATGCCGACACTCAGCGGCGCGCCCTGCTCTTTAAGACAGAGGCACTTTCCAAAGACGGGGCGGCGTGTTTTTATCTGCGGACACCGACAGAACCCGGCACCGCGAGGGTGAGGGTGAGTTATCGGCAGAAACAAGCATCGGTGACGATTCGCTTTGCTGCAATTGCCCACGGAATTGCACAGGGACAAATCTTGGATGCGGATACCGGTAAACCGATTCAAAACGTCCAGCTGGAAGCGAGCGGCTTGCAAAAAACTGTCACGACAGATGCCGAGGGCCACTTTTTCTTCACAACGGATTTTGAGGGAGAGACAACGCTACGCATCGCCGCGGCGGGTTACTATCCTGACGAACGCCAGATTGACATGCAACCAAACGGCGCGACGGTTATCAATCTGAAACTCCACGCCGTTGCAGATGGCGCGTTCGCCTCTACTGTCTTTGTGTTAGATTCACTCGGCGATGCTCATGAAACGCGGGAACTCATCAAGGCATTACAAGAGATGTTGGAACTTGCCGGAGCCAAACTCTACCGTGTCCAAAAATCGTCTGTTCAAGAGCGGATTGCGGCGGTAAATGCGATTCCGTCGGAGGGGTATTATCTCCGCGTTCACCACGCGCAGCCGAGGAAAGATGAGCCTGCTGTCCTTGCGGCGCATTACCGCGGCAATTACGACGCGGAAAACTTCCTCAAGCAGGTATTGGAGCAATTCGGCGCGTCACCGGTTACCGTGCAAGACACGTCAACGCCTGAAATTCAGCAGACGAACAAAATGGCGATGACGCTTGAAATCCGAACAGGGGGTTCCGCAATGGAAGAAGCGCAGGCGATTTTTTTCGGCGCGTGGCGGTTTTTGAAAGGTGGGGAGATTGCAGATGAAGACAGGAAGCGGTTCTTAGCATATTTAGCGGCATCGCAAGAGACAGGAAAAGGTGGACAATAGGCATGCAGATTACGTCAAAAATCACGAAACTTCAACTTTCATCACCCTTTAAGATTGCCCGCCGCGCGATGGATACGTATCGGGAGGTTATCTCCGTAGAAATAGATGGCGGCATTGGTGAAACCGCACCGGCGCGGTTTTACGGCGAGACGGTGCAGACAGTCGAAGCAGCGTTGAAAACCATCGGGCCGGTTATTGCGGCAGACCTGGGTGCGATTCAGGACGTGATGGCTGAGGTTGAAACGGCGTTGGGCGGCAATTACGCCGCGAAATCGGCGATTGACATGGCACTGCACGACAGACTCGGCAAGAAACTGGGCGTGCCGCTCTATCAACTCTGGGGACTCAATCCGATGAAAACGCCGCAGACTTCGTTTACCATTGGACTTGATGAACCGATGGTGATGGCTGAGAAGGCGCGGCGCGCCGAAGCATATTCTATCCTGAAAGTGAAACTCGGCACACCGCGGGATTTGGAGATAATGGCGGCACTCCGCGCTGTCACGGATAAACCCATCTATGTCGATGCGAATACGGCGTGGCACCCGAAAGAGGCGGTGCGCAAAATCCGTGAATTGGTGCAATACGGTGTGGAATTGATTGAACAGCCGACGAATCCTTACGATTTGCGCGGACTCAAGTTTGTCCGCGAACATTCGGAACTGCCTATTATCGCTGATGAGAGCGTCAAACGCGCCGCGGATATTCCCGCGCTCGCTGAGTGCGTTGACGGTATCAACATCAAATTAGTGAAGTGTGGCGGGCTGCTGGAGGCACTGCGGATGATGCATGTCGCCCGCGCACACGGCTTGCAGGTGATGCTCGGGTGTATGATAGAGAGTTCACTCGGCATCACTGCCGCTGCGCATTTGACACCGTTGGTAGATTATGCGGATTTAGATGGGAATTTGCTCATTGCAAACGATCCGTATGTGGGTGTGACTGTTGAGGAGGGGAAGCTGGTCTTGCCAAGTGGGCCGGGGATTGGTATCGGTGCATCGGAGTGCTAATCCTGGTAAATCTTGGAAATCGTGATAATCCTGCTCGGATTTACAAGATTCGCGGGATGTGGAGCAGGATTTACAAGATTATCACGATTAGCAAGATGCGAAGAACGGCCCGTTTTACCGTAGGGCGAGGGCCTGTCCCTCGCCAGGCAACGATCGCGAGGGAAACCCGCTCGGACGCGCTGGGCAGAGCACCCACGCCCTACGGAGCCTGAAACGATCGCGGGGGACAGGCCCCCGCGCTACGGTAGCCAGAACGGCCCGTTTTTTCGTAGGGCGAGGGCCTGTCCCTCGCCATGCACCGATCGCGGGGGAGACCCGCTCGGAGCCTGAAACGATCGCGGGGGACAGGCCCCCGCGCTACGGTACTGAGCACGGCTATTCTTGCCGTTTCACCTCACCGAACGTAGTCAGCATCCGATTAGATGCGGAAACAGGACCCGGCAACAACCGCGTCACTAACGTCTCTGGCTTACCATCAAACGCAACTTCCTCGATCTGATAATAATACTCAACCCCCGGCTTCGCAGACGTATCCGTAAACGTATACGTCTGACGTTCGCCTGTTGTGCCGGCACCGGCGATTAAGGCAGGATTCAAAAGCGTGAAACCGCTCGCGCGCTTTTCACTGCGGCGCAGATTGAAACCCGCGTTGTCGACTTCTGATTCGGTTGTCCATGTCAAGACAACAGCACCAGCTTCATTGCGCATCATCGAGAAACTGGATAACTCTACCGGCAATGCACCGCCTTCGCGATGCCCCGGTGTGCCGATGTCCTCAGCATGGCCGTAGTGGAGAGACTCATCAAACGGCTTGATGCGCGCTGCCAACACCCAACTCGCACGCTTTTGTCCCGGCAGCGCAACACTCTTGTCATAACGCCGAATGACAGAACTCCGCGAACCTTCCTCAAAACTCAACGGTAATGCCCATGCAGGTGCATCGTCCGAACGCCGATCGCTGTCCCTGTTACCGACTTCGTCTACCAGATTCCCGTTCCTATCGGAGAGTTGCAGGTAGAATCCTTCGGTACTTAAGAACGTATCGCGCGCACGCTTGATGCGCAGATTCTTCTCGTGCAGTGCCAACAGGTCGTAAATTCTGTCCGCCGGCAGATACGAATCCGACGACGCACGCGCCGGTCCTGCCACAATCAAGAGCGTCTGATTTGGCTGAATCACTTTTTCGCCAAGCGTCAGCGTGACAATCGGGCGGCCGACTAAATCCTCGGAATCGACATTCTGAATCTCCAACCTCCACCGGTTGAGATTAATGGCATCCGTTTTGGAATTGTTGTAGAGTTCAATCCATTGCGGCAATGTGCCGCCACCCGAATCAAACATGATTTCGCTGAGCGTGACACTTCCCTTCGGCGTAGCGGCTTCCGTTTTCACCGCACCATTCGGATAGCCCGGCGTGCCGGAAGTGGCAGGAGACTCTGTCACCTTCCTATCATAGCCGATACCGGTGAACGCCGATTCTGCCCAGGCATCCTTGTGGTATCCCACAATGTCCGCCTTCGTGCGCTGCCAGACTTTGCCTGAGCCGAGGGCATCTTCAGTGTCACCACCCGGTGCCTGCAACACTTGCAAGGGCCAGACATGCGTATCATAGTCGCCTGTCTGCTCGCGGACAAACGCATCGGTGTCGCTGCCGCCGCCACCGGCGACATCCACGAATGCCTCGTTCAAGCCGCGTTTATCCTTCGCGTTGCGGAGAATCAAAAGGAATTTTCCATCGTCAGGTAGGGACAACTCCGATTTGACAAGATACAGGTGCGAAGAACCTTTTGTCTCCACCGCGGCAGTCGCCACGTTATCACCACCGGCGAGCGCATTGCCTTCCGCCGTTGGATCGCTGTTCGTTATCAACAACAGCCCGTTCGCAGGCACGCTCACATCTTCCACAAAAGCAATCAGGGAAGTATCTTCCTTCTTGCCATCTTGCACGATGCTGAGCTCCCAGTCTTTTAACGAGACAGCAGATCCTGTCACATTGCGGAGTTCCAACCAGTCATCAGTATCGCCGCTACCATTGCCGAGTTCGTTGAAGACAACGGGGCTGCGCGGCACATCCGATGCGGCCGCCTTCGGTTCTTCCACCTGGAAAATCGGGAAGACCGGCAACACCGGCGACTCCTGCATCACCGTGGGGACCTGCCGCCCTGACGTATCTACCAACGGCAACTGCCCCCGAGCCGGGACCCGAGCAGGAACTTCACCAGAACCTTTCACTTCCTCCTGACTGGTACCCGCTAACTGACTGCCACCGGCATCCACCAGCCGCGTCCCCACCGGCACCGTTAACCCAACAGGCGCAACGCTTATTGAATCCGCAACGTCAGTGACTGCCACCGTATACGCAAACGTCACTTTCGTGGAATTCGCATCCGCGGCGGCTTGCCATGTCGCATGCCGGGCATTTGCCGGCACTTCTTCGCCGAGATACAGCGTCAGATACGGCGGGGCATCGCCTTCATAGCGGAGGCCTTCCCGATTATACGTTACTTCCACCTCAATCTTCTCACCGGCGGTATAAACACCGGCGGCAGGCTCAACTATCTCCGGGGTTTCCACCACCTGAAACGGGATGTTCACCGGCACTGTCAACGTATTGGATGCCAGACTATCGTTGCCTGCGATGTCCTGTGTTGCACCGGCGGGCACACTGATAGCCACGTCGCCCTGAAAACCGAGAGGCGGCGCAATCGTCGCCTTGTAAACTAGAAACGAGGCAGAGTTTTTCGCATCACCGGGGGAATGAAGCGAACCAGGCGGATTGCTCCGACCGGGAGGCGGCCACTGATTGGTAGCACGATGGTCCAACCCGATATAGGTAGTTTCAACCTCCCACTCAGATCTCACCACATTCGCACCGGTAATCTCCACATCATCGCCGGTAAAACTCGTCCCCACTTCGTCGGCTATCGCGCCCGGCTCGTTGAAAAAGCGGAATTCAACATCAAAGGCCCCTGTCTGGACATCGCTTTCCGTGACAGCCGCGCGGAAATCGTCCGCTGTCATCGCGGGGATTGCGGTATACGTCGGATCCAGATTCACCACGGCAATCCGTCTATCCTCTCTGTGCGTTTCACCGTTCTTTATCACGCCGGGAATCCAGACTGTCGCGGGGATGGTATCCACGAGGTACTTGATGATGCCTCGGGCATAGTCAGCGTGGTGTTCCCCCGGCGGATCTATCCACGGATCTGCCTCGCTCGTCGCCGTTAGCATCTGCCCGGAAAAAAACGAGCGGAACTGCGTTTCAAGCCCCAAGGCAACCGAATTAGGAACATTGGGGATTCTGGCTACCTCGTGGCCTGCTCTATCGGTTATCTTCCCCTCCCCAATCCGTCTCAGTCCGTGTGCAGACCCGAGTCCACCGAAGGTGTGCTGCCCTTCTTGCACCGTCCATCGGAACGTGAGGGTATCGGTGCCGCTGCCGGAGATATATTCCGCATCTGCGAAAAAACTATCGGCCTTCATGTTCAGGGTCGGTATCCCCGTTACAACAACATCTTCATTAAATGTCACAGAGACTTCTATCGTGTCGCCGGCGCGGTAATAGGCAGCCTCCGGGCTATTGGCCAACGTCACCGGCTTCGCACCCGTGGGAAGAGCCCAACCAAAGTCGTGCACAAGGTCACACGCTGCGGTGTAGGTATCACCGTATTTCCGGTGATCCACCAAGCACTCTTGACGCACCTTGTGATAGCGGGAAGGAGCAGGCCCTCTCGGGGCAGTGTTTATCTTAATGCTCCGAACCTCCGGAGCCGACGAAACGCTCCCATCTACTTTAGGGTAGTAAACTGTTCCCTGCCAATTGACATTGTTGAGAGCAGGCCTATTGTCATAGCTATGCGCGACACTGCGCACACGCCCAACTCCAAAGGGAATAATCCCGCTTGCGTCGCTATCAAGCCAAGCACCGTTCCCATCTTCATCATCTTCCTGAACGGTGTAGACATAAACAGCGGTGAACTTTGCTTCGTTCGCCTGCAATGCGGCCCAGCTATTACCACCGAGATGTTGTTCCAGAACACGATTGGGACCTATGAGCTCCCTAATACCGCGGATAGGGGTGTCACGAGAGGGGCCTTCGGTATCAAATGCAACTTTTGCCCATCCGCCGACATTGTTGACATTGTTTAACCGGATCGCAACCGCGATTTTCGTTCCTTCTCCCGCTAGGGCTGGCGTAGCACTGTTGACATCGTTGTTTGCATCTATCAACGTGCCATTTCGAGGCTCACCGTTGGCATCTATCGGGACATAATCCCTGGGGTGATCGCCCCGCCCTGGGAGATCTGGATTTGTATGCCTTCTCCACTCCGTGTCGGGGTTAAGGTAAATCCGAATCCATTCAATTGTGGGGGCTTCATGCCCCGGTGCGCCATCGGCATAGGCAACGTTCGGTGTTGCTCCGAATAGGGAAACTGTCCCTACAAGCAGCAAGAGGATTAAGCAAAAAGTGTTACGTTTCATCGAAAACTCCTTTGAAAAATATGGGATAGACGCACTGCGGAAACGTAGCGACGCGCGGCTTTCACCGAGAAGGTGAACGCGGTCTGGGACGCAGTGCGTTGTGAAGGTATTCTGGAAGAAAATTCTGAGAAAAACAGGGTAACCGTGGGCGGGTGCCCACGGTTATCCTGCCCCTTAATACCCCTAGTGGGGAGTGAATTTTCCCCGGAACAACACTGGTAACCGTTGCATCGGACGATGCAACGTAAAAAGCCCCGTGGCAGGCGCGGACTCGCGTAGGCGAGCGCGTGCCACGAGGCAAAACAAAATAGGCGCGTGCAAAGCACGCGGGTTTTGGGTTGGGATGCAGATGAGATATTACCCCAGATCGCCTTCTTGCCGAGAACGTCAGAGGTTAACGGATATTTAGGACGGGGGGGGTAAATCGAATTATGTTCAGTGCGGTGTCATCAACAGGACGCGCAAATGGAGACACGGCGCGCAGCCGGGGTGGCTGGCACGTCGTTGCAATCGCGTTATTCGGGCGGATGTGGGTATCCGCAATGAGAAAAACGGGTTGAGGGTTCACGTTTGGCATCCTTTGTTTCGTTTTCGCACTAAACATGGCAATTTTTACTATATAGTATATAGTATACCACATTTTTGCGCGTTTGTCAAATTAAAATGTGATTTTAACAGATTTTTGCGTTTTTTTTCAAGATTTTTTGTGAAAAAAACGTTACGCGAAAAAAACCTCGTCCTCACCGTAGCGCGAGGGCCTGTCCCTCGCGATCGCTCGCTCACCGGAGCGTTTTCTCGATTCCCGGAGCGCGAGGGCCTGTCCCCCGCGAACGTTCGATTATCCCGGGCACGGCGGGGGACAGGCCCCCGCCCTACGATAAGAGGGAGGCTGCTTCAATACCGTAGCGCGAGGGCCTGTCCCTCGCGATCGCTCGCTCACCGGAGCGTTCTCCCGATTCCCGGAGCGCGAGGGCCTGTCCCTCGCGAACGTTCGATTATCCCGGGCACGGCGGGGGACAGGCCCCCGCCCTACGATAAGAGGGAGGCTGCTTCGATTCCCGTAGCGCGAGGGCCTGTCCCTCGCGTGCTCTCACTCACCGGAGCGTTTTCCCGATTCCCGGAGCGCGAGGGCCTGTCCCGCGCGAACGTTCGATTATCCCGGGCACGGCGGGGGACAGGCCCCCGCCCTACGATAAGAGGGAGGCTGCTCCGAATTACCGTAGCGCGAGGGCCTGTCCCTCGCGATCGCTCGATCACCGTAGCGTTTTCCCGACAACCGGAGCGCGAGGGCCTGTCCCTCGCGATCTTTCGATTACCGTAGCGCGCGGTTTGTCCCGCGCGATGCCCCTATCTGCTCTAGACTTCTTTTTCGGAAATATGCTATCATATATCCTAATGACAACGGAGAAAAAAACACTATGCGCATTCTT
Organism: Candidatus Poribacteria bacterium; assembly: GCA_965242965.1. Classification (GTDB taxonomy): domain Bacteria; phylum Poribacteria; class WGA-4E; order WGA-4E; family WGA-3G; genus AGPOR5. The sequence continues at coordinate 3,949,994 of OZ251518.1, forward strand.
TGTGCGAACGTAGGGAGCACCTCGTTCAAATACCAAATCATCAATATGACAACAGAAACCTCCCTCGTGAAGGGAGGCGTGGAACGCATTGGGAATTCGCCCTCGGCGTTTACGCACGCCGTGCCGGGGAAACCGTCGCGCGCAGGTGAAATTGACGCGCCGACGCATACCGATGCCATCGCTCACGCTATGAACCTCATCACCGATGCGGAAGTCGGCTGCCTGGCAGACTTGGGGGAATTGGACGGTGTCGGATTCAAAACGATTCTGGCGCAAGGCTATTGGCGTTCTGCGCGGATTACGGAAGCTGTCATCGCCGCACTTGATGCCGCCACGCCGCTCGCGCCGATGCACAACCCCGCCTATATCGCCTCGATTCGCGCCTTTCAGGAGCTGCTTCCGGCGATGCCGCTTGTCGCCGTTTTTGAGACATGGTTCCATCAGAATCTCCCGGATTACGCCGCCGAATTCGGTGTGCCACGTTTTTGGGTGGAACAGCACGATGTCCGCCGATACGGTTACCACGGTGCGTCGCATCGCTATATTTCGGAACGCGTGCCGGAAATGGCGATGCAATCGGGAGGGCGTGCCAACAAGATTATCTCCTGTCACCTCGGTGGAAGTTCCTCTCTCTGTGCGATTAAAAACGGGAAATCCATTGATACCTCCATGGGCACTTCCACGCAATACGGGATGATTCAGTCCACTCGGTGCGGCGAGTTGGACGCGTTCGCTGTGTTATATCTGATGGACAAAGAGGGGTTTTCTACCGATGAAATTCGTCGGCAGTTGATTGAGGAGTCGGGGATGAAAGGTATCTCCGGCACCAGCGGCGATATGCGTGATGTGGCGGCGGCAATGCAGGCGGGCAACGACAATGCCCGGCTGGCACTAGAAACCTACGTCTACGGCGTGAAAAAATATATCGGCGCGTATATCGCCGCGCTCGGCGGCGTAGATGTCCTCGCTTTTGCGGGCGGCATCGGGGAGAAGAGTGCGACAACGCGCGCGCAAATCTGCGATGGTTTGGAATGGTTCGGGATTCAGTTGGACTCAGAAAAAAACCGGCAGGCGACGAGTGAATCGGATATTTCCGCGCGGGATAGCCGCGCCAAGATTCTCGTTGTCTCTACGAATGAGGAGATTATCGTCGCGCGGGAGACAGCGCGCGTGCTTTCGGCGTGACATCCCTGTGGCTTCACATCAAATACTCGCGCTCGCGGAAAATGCGGATGGCCAGCCATAGCAAAACGGCTGTCAACACGCAGACAACAGCGAACGCTACCCACACCGATGGCGGTTCACTCCCACGCAAAGCAAGGATATCCGAGGACAGTTTGTAATCAGGATAGAGCGTCAGGAGGTAATGCGATATGGAGAGGCGTTTGATGCCCATTGACATCATAGGCTGAACCGTCAGATTCTCCCATCCCAAAACGAATAGCAATCCCCACAGCACCGGGTTTTTAAACCGTACCGCCAAGACTACGGCGAGGGCACCGTAGGCGAGCAAGCCTAACCCCAGCGCAGCAGAATAGCGGAAACTCATGCCGAGGTGGAAAAAGATACCGTTCTGTAGTTTTGAATGCGTTGCGACAATCCCTGTCAGCAGCAGATGCGATACAACGACGAGCGCGACGGTGCCGACGAGATAGGCGGCGAACTTGCTCAGCAGCAGTGCCGATTTGCGGAGCGGCCGCATTTGGAGATAGGTGAGCCCCTTTCCCTCAATTTCATCGGAGATAATCGCCGTGCCGTAGAAAATCGCGCAGAGATTGGTGAGCAAGCCGTATAACGCGAGCGTCATCTCTGGAATGAAGCGGTTGACGCTGCCCGCGCCGCGCGCCATAAATCGGAACAGGAGCGCGATGACAAGCGTCAGCAGGCACCCGAGCAGAATCAGAATCGTGCGACGACTCCAGAACATCTGCCGGAGCGTCACCTTAAACAGCGCGATATAGGCAGGAAATGAATGTGTGTTGATAGTCACCTATGATTTTCCTTAATTCTCCGCGGGTAGACGCTGTTGAAAATCGCGCATACCGGGGTTGTTCTACGTAAGTGAGGGGATTTCATAACTCGTTGTTGTCAAAATAGACACTCCGAACGATTCCGTTTCCCCCGTAGGAGAGACCTCCCGGTCTCGATATCGTCCGCGCACTCCAACGATCGCGGGGGACAGGCCCCCGCGCTACGATAAAAAACGCCCCCTCACCGTAGGGCGAGGGCCTGTCCCTCGCCATCGCTCGCGCACGCGCAATCCAACGATCGCGGGGGAAACCCGCTCGGATGCGCGTATGGAAACCTCCGAGGGCCCCCGCGCTACGGGAACATCGAGACCAGGAGGGTTCTCCTACCGAGTTCATTGAGACCAGGAGGGCTCTCCTACGGTATTGCATCGAAATATGAAACACCCTCACGTAAGTCCTATATCCTAATTGTAGCATGCAATTGCAGATTTCGCAAGTTTTTTTAAATTTGCATCTTTTTGTGAATTTTGCTATAATAATTCTTAACCTACAAAAAAATTGACAGAGCAATTCAGTTCACCGAAATTGATGCCTTCGCTAGAACTGAAAACGAAATGGCTCTGTAACATTGACAAGGAGGTTTGCTTATGCGAACTATCGTTTTATTGGCAATTTTTTGCCTCACCGTCTCGCCGGTGTTCGCCCAGAAATACATCAGTTGGGAAGCGGAGAACTTTGATGCCTCAAACGGTGACAAATTTGAGGTATTCGATGCACCGTCAGACCAGGTGGGTAACGCCGACGAAGGCGTTGATGACTACACCGTCGCCGAAGCATCCGGCGGGGCTTTCATCGGTTCGGTTAACGGCATCGGTAACGATGGAGATGCCTGGGTGAAATATGAATTCTCGGTGGAAGCCGACGATTGGCACTTCTGGGGGCGCGTCATTGCTCCCTCCGTCGCCGATAATTCCATGTATTGGGCGTTTGACATCGCCGATGGCGACGCTGTCTCAAACAACAACGCCACCATGAATATCTGGGATTTCTATGAACAAGAGGCACTCCGGGTGAACTATACCACCGAGTGGGTTTGGTTCCGGCTGAACACACGCGATGGGCCGTTTGAAGGCACGGAGCTCATCCAACACGGCGATGACCCGGTCCCGGTGGAATTAGCGGATGGCGAGCATACGTTGCATATCGTCCACCGCGAAGACGGCACCTACATCGACAAAATTTTCGCCACGACAGATGTTGCGTTCGATCCGAATGAAACAGACCCGCAGACCCCGGTTGAGCCGCAGAATAAGTTGGCAACGACATGGGGCGCGCTCAAGGCGAGATAACCCATTTTCCCTCGCTGCTGGTAGGGTGGGAGCCTCGGCTCCTATCCGCCGGCGTGCGAGAATTTCAAGGTCGGCGATAACAAGCGTAGGAAGGCATTGGGCCCACCTCTGTAGTTCGGGATCGCCTGATCCCGAACAGGTCAGGATCAGGCGATCCTGACCTACAGGGGTGATGCAGTCTGCTAAAGGCGGATATCTCCATGGCATGCGAAATCGCCAAACAAAAAATCTACGATACGCTCAAAAACGGATACTTCACCGACGAAAAAGATTACGTTGATATCTCCAACGGTTCTGGGGATGACATCCACATTGTCATCGTCAGTCGGAAATTTGAAGGGCACACGATGTGCGATAGGGTAGATGTTATCTGGAACGAGTTAGGTAAACATCTTACCCAAAAGGAGTGGGGCAACGTATTCCTCTCCATCGGCATGCTCCCTGAAGATGTCAGAGTCTTGTAAGGAGAATCGCTATAGTGCGCACAACCTCAACTCTCCGCGTCGCTTTTTATGGCTGCGGCACCTTCGCAAACAAAACCCGCATCCCGAACCTGAGGCAACTCGGTCAGTCGGAGAATTCATCATGGCGGATGAAACGGTAATGCAGCGCATTTACGATGCGCTCAAAAACGGATACTTCACCGACGAAAAAGATTACGTTGATGTCTCCAACGGTTCTGGCGACGATGTTGAAATCGTTGTTGTCAGTCGAAAATTCAAGGACTACAATCGGTGGAGAAGGGTAGATATTATCTGGAAGGAATTGGAAAAACATCTCCCTCAAGGAGAGGCAGACCGCGTCTTCCTCTCCATCGGCATGCTCCCTGAAGATGTCAGAATCTTGTAAGGAGAATCGCTATAGTGTGCACAACCTCAACTCTCCGCGTCGCTTTTTATGGCTGCGGCACCTTCGCAAACAAAACTCGCATCCCGAACCTGATGCAACTCGGTTCGGTTGACATCGTCGCCGCGTGCGATAATAATCCCCAGGCGGCACAGGAGACAGCGGCGCGCTTCGGCATCCCGCGCGTTTACCACAGCGAAAACGGCGGCGCATACGAAATGCTTGACACCGAAGCCATCGACGTGTTATACTCTATTGTGCCGGCTTACGCGCGCGCCGATGTCGAAGTCATCGCCGCTGAAAAGGGCATTCACCTCTTCAGCGAGAAGCCGCAGGCACTCACGATGGAAGTTGCCCGGCGCATTGATAACGCCATTCAAAACGCCGGGGTCCTCGGCACTGTCGGGTTTCGCGAGCGGTATCGGCCGATTTTTCAAGAGGCGCGCCGACTTTTGGAAAACAAGCGTATCGTGCATATCCGCTTCCAGAGTTTCGGCGGACTCCCACCAACGAAGAGCGGCAAACCGGAAACGTGGTGGGCTGAAATGGATAAATCCGGGGGGCGCGCCCTTGACTGGGGTGTGCATGCGACAGATTACAGCCGCTTTATGACAGGCTTGAACGTCGCGCAAGCGCAAGCCTTCTATTGCGAACGCGAAACCTACGCGACCGCGCTGTCCTCAAGTTTTAACTATCGTTTTGATAACGGCGCGACGATGACGCTCAGTTTTGTCGCCGCCGGCCCGAACCCGAACAGAAACCCGTGGTTCACGCTCTTCTATGAAGGCGGATACCTCGCAATTTTCGGGTATGAGCGCATTGAAGTAAACGGCGAAGTTGTCTATCAGGCTAACGAGTTTGACCCGTGGCTGGAGCAAGACAGCGTTTTTATCCGCGCTGTCCAGACTGGCGATGCCAGCCTTCTCCGTAACGATTACCACGATGGGCTCTTCTCTTTAGCCCCCGTTTTGGCTGGATGGCACGCCGCTCGCCGAAATGGGGAATGTGTTGATGTTGCAGCCTTTATGGCTGAGAAATAATTTTCCAAGGAGAATATAGAAAATGGATGCAAAACTGAAAAAAATCCAGATCACGCCGATGAAATTTGATAAAGATGGCGAGGTGCAGAAGGAAGAATTCGCGACGCTCACCATTGAAGTCCCGATGGATAGCACCGGGCAGCGCGCCGCAATTATGCACCTCTGCGAACTCCTTGACCAGGAGTGGATTGTCGTTGAAGTTGAGGGCAAAAAAGTGGTGGCGGTTAATACCGCCTGAGGAGAAGCGCGAGGGGTGCTGAACCCGTAAGAATAAATGAAAAAACCTCAACTCTTTACGCCCGGTCCTACGCCACTCCCGCCTGAAACGTTGCTGGCGATGGCGCAACCGATTGACTACCACCGAAGCCCCGCCTCGGCGACGTTAATTGCGGATGTGCTGACAAAACTTAAGCACGTCTTCCAAACAGAGCACGATGTCTTGTGCCTCACCACGTCCGGTACGGGTGCGATGGAAGGCGCGGTGGCGAATCTGCTGAGCCGCGGCGATAAGGTGCTTGTCATCCGCAGCGGCAAATTCGGCGAACGGTGGAGTGACATTTGCACCGCATACGGCGTTGAAGTTATCCCGATTGACGTGACATGGGGGGAGTCGGTTTCACCTGCCACGGTGGCAGCGCGTCTCGATGCGTCTCCTGATGTAAAGGCAGTCTTCGCCACCCTCTGTGAAACCTCCACTGGTGCCTTGCACGACATTGAGGCACTAGCGCGGTTGACACAGGTTCGTCCGACGCTGTTGGTTGTCGATGCAGTCAGCGCGCTCGGCGCAGACGATTTGCAGATGGACGCGTGGGGTGTGGACGCTGTCGTTTCTTGTTCACAGAAAGGTTTGATGACACCGCCTGGCCTCGCCTTCGCCGCGTTGAATTCTCGCGCGTGGGCGGCAGTAGCGCGTTCCGATTTGCCGAAATACTATCTGGACTTCCGGAAAGCGCGGGACGCAGGCAGGGAAGGTTCTACCCCTTACACGCCGGCGATAACGCTCGTCCACGCGTTACAGGCATCGCTCACGCTTTTGTGTGCCGAGGGCATCCGTAACGTCATAGCCCGGCACGCGCGCTTGGCACAGGCGACGCGAAGTGCAGTTGCGGGCCTCGGCATGCAACTGTTCGCAACGCATCCTGCCAATACTTTAACCTCAATCCATCTGCCGGCAGAGGTTGATGGAAAGGCGTTCATCGCACGCATGCGGGAAAAACATGGGATTACGTATGCCGGTGGGCAAAGTCAATTGAGTGGAAAGATTGTCCGCATTGCGCATCTCGGTTGGATGAACGAGAACGATGTCATCGTCGCCATCGCCGCGCTGGAACGCGGTTTCGTGGAGATGGGATATGATATTCCGTTAGGTGCCGGTGTCGCCGCCGCTCAAGAAGTTTTTCGTCGGTAAAACCGCTCAGGCTATAGGAAAAGATGCACAAGTCCATGCTATCCATCCCTATGGGAAACACCGAAAAAACGACGCTTTTTGACGCGGCTTATGAACGCCGAAAGCAACCGCTACTGTCCGAAACCTTGAAGCGGCTCCGTCCTATCTATAGCCAAGCAGAATTGAGCGTCTTGCGCATCGACAGCACGAGCCGCGAGGTATTATCTCAACGTTCCGGACGCGGGTTCGTCAATCGCGATATTCTGGAGACGGTGCTTGGCAACTTGTTGGAGTGTGTTGCCCCCGGTTCGCATAACGCGCCGCACCCGCATCATCAAAAACAGAAGTTCGCGGGAGCGATTGAAGAAGTGGCAGACCAGCTCTACGCCATGGTAGCGCAATCTTTTTTAGCTGTTGCAGACGAAACGCACCTCGGTGCCGCACTAGAAACCGCGTTTTCTCTGCTTTGGGAACTGCCGCGGTTAAAAAGCCGCGCGCTTTGGAACAGGTTCGCTTCCCTGAAGGACCCGGCCGTCTGGGATGCCTACCTTCTCCACACCGGTATCTCTCGCGAGAAACTAGCCTCGCTCAATTTTCGCGAGAAAATTGATGAAGCGATTCAGGAACGCACTTTTGAACCGTATCAAGATTACCTCGCCACGCTGAATCTCGCCTCCGATTTAGCGCAGAAAATCTTGAATTATCAGTTGCAGCTCGTCATCAGCACTTATCCGGGGTGGCGTGTGCTGTTTTATCACGATGTGGCGCACGCTTTGACGCGCAGCGAGCCCACTGAGGAGGATTCGGATATCCACCGTGTGCCGGTGCCGCTGCTGCCGCGCGCGATTTCAGAACTCGGCGGACGTTACTATCAGGCAGATATTCACCCGGAAACCCAGATAGGCGATGCCAATCTGCTGGAGCATCCGCATCGCGGGGTGACAACCGGGCAAACCGGTATCATCGGTTCCGGGTGCGTCATTTATCCTTGCACCCTCGGCGGGTTGAGCGTCAAAGTGAAGCAGCGGCACCCTGTCATCGGTGATTTCGTTGAGATTGGCACGGATACCAGTCTCCTCGGTCCGGTGCAAATTGCGGCACACTCCACCGTCGGCACAAACACTGAGATTTACGGGTTTGTCGAGGTTGAGGAGCGGTGCCGTATCGGTTCGTCGGTTGTCATCGGCACTATCCGCGGTGCATCCGAGCATCCCGGCAGGATTTATATCGGCGAAGGCGTGCGCATCGGTGATGGAACGATTATTGAGAATACGTCAGAGATGGATTTGGTGATTCCAAATCGTTCGCAAATACCGGCGCGCAGTCACGTCGCGAACGATGGGTTCGGTTTTCCGAGATACGTTGGCTAACACACCTTGCCGCTCTAGGGGGCTCGCATGGAAAACTTCTCCGCTTGAATACGGAATCGGCCTGTCATATTGGAAATCCTGCTAATCCTGAAAATTCTCAATTCAGAAAAAAGAAACGGAAATGATGAAAAAGATTCAACGCGTTTTAATTAGCGTTTATGACAAAACCAACCTTTTAGAGATAGCGAAGGTTCTCGCCGAGCGCGGGGTGGAAATTCTGTCCACCGGTGGCACGGAGCGGCATCTCCGTGATGCAGGGATTGACACGGTTGATGTCTCTGACTACACTGGTTTTCCAGAGTTGTTTGATGGTAGAGTCAAGACGCTCCATCCGAAAATTCACGGCGGGCTCCTCACGGAGTGGGATAATCCAGAACATCGCGTCGAAGCGGATGCGCACGGCATCACCGCCATCGATTTGGTGATATCCAACCTCTATCCGTTTGAAGCAACCGTGGCGAAACAGGATGTCACGCTTGCAGCGGCGATTGAGAATATCGACATTGGCGGCCCGACGATGATTCGCGCCGCTGCGAAAAATTACCGGCACGTCGCTGTCGTCACTGACGTAAGCCAATACCCGCGCGTTGTTTCTGAACTCACTGACAACGACGGATGCTTATCGGAAGCGACGCGGTTTGACTTAGCGAAAGCGGCGTTTGCGCACACCGCTGGCTATGATAGCGCGATTTCGGCGTATCTTACGGACATAGCTAGCGTGGAAAGCGCGTCTCCCTCAGAGGCATTCGGAGAGACGCTCACGCTCCGTTTCAAAAAGGCAAGCCCGCTCCGTTATGGCGAAAATCCGCACCAACGCGCCGCCTTCTATCGCACTCAGCACGCGCCGGAACCGTGCGCCGCCTGGGCAAATCAACTCAGCGGGCAACCGCTCTCTTTCAATAACATTCTCGATTTAGAGGCTGCGCTGGAGATAGTCAAAGATTTCGCGCAACCGGCGTGCGCTATTATTAAACATAACAATCCGTGTGGCCTCGCCACTGCTGAAAACCTGCAGGAAGCGTTCACGAACGCTTTGGAATGCGACAGAGTTTCCGCGTTCGGTTCCGTTGTCGGACTCAACCGTAAGGTGACGATTCAGACAGCGAACACTATCCGCGAAGCGGCAAACGCGGGCGTTAAAATCGATGCTATCATCGCGCCAGGTTATACCGAAAAAGCACTGCGCGCGCTCTCCCGCGTCAAACACCGTCCGATTCTGGAGACAGGCGCGTTACATCGAGCAACGTCTGTTTTGCAGATTCGGAACGTTACAGGCGGCGTGCTGGTGCAGACTCCCGATGTCCATGAGATGCAGGCAGACGCGCTACAAGTTGCCACGAAACGCGCGCCGACAGAGGCAGAAATTCAATTGCTGCTCTTCGCATGGCAGGCGTGCAAACATGTCAAATCTAACTGCATCTTGCTGGCGCGAGGCACACAAAGCGTCGGCATCGGTGCAGGACAGATGAGTCGTGTGGATTCGGCCATCATCGCTGTCCGCAAAGCGGGTGAGAAGGCGAGGGGAGCCGTATTGGCATCGGATGCCTATTTTCCGTTCCCTGATGGGGTTGAAATTGCCGGCGAGGCGGGTATCTCTGCCATCATTCAACCGGGCGGCTCTGTCAATGATGAACCGGTGATTGAGACAGCCGACGCTTACGGCATGGCGATGGTGTTTACCGGTGTGCGGCATTTTCGGCATTAATCCCGTGGCCGCGAATTCAGTTCGCCGTTGCACCTTGTTAGGAAAAAACTTGCAATTTATTCGGGAACATGCTATGATAAACATTAAATCCGCTTTCAAGGTAGAAGGTTTATGAACAGAACATTGAGTCAAAAGCCCAATATCGTCCTCGTCGGGTTTATGGGCACGGGGAAAACCGCTGTCGGTAGACGGCTCGCATCACAACTCCGCATGCGCTACGTCGATACGGACGATGTCATTGAGCAGGACAATCAGCGATACATCAGCGACATCTTCGCCGAAGATGGAGAGGCAGTGTTTCGGCGGCTTGAAAGCGAAGCGGTTCGCAAAGTCTCAAAACGCCATAATTACGTCATTTCTACCGGCGGCGGCGTTGTCCTGAAAGCGGTGAATATGGAGAACCTGAAGCGGAACGGGGTCATCTTTTGCTTAACGGCGACAGCAGAGGCAATCTATCGGCGCATCGGACACCAAAAGCATCGGCCCCTGTTACAGACACCGGATGCGATGGAGAAGATTCAGACAATGCTGGTGGAACGGCATCCTTATTATGCGCAAGCCGACTATACGGTGAAGACTACAGGACGCTCGTTCGGTGAAATCGTCGCGCACATCCGGTCCGTTTTTTATCGTGCCGTTCACCGAAACTCGGAATAATGCCAAGTCCCGCCGAATTGTAAGGGGGATTTCTATCGCCACCCTGAAAATTGATTGGGTTTCAGCAGAACTATGGAAACAACTACCTTATATGTCGAACTCGGCGCGGACAGGTATCCTATCCACGTTGGGCAAGGCATCCTCGGCGAAATTGGCGAGAAACTTGCACCGCATGTCAAATCAAAGCGGGCCCTCATCGTTTCGGATGCGTTTGTGACGACGCGCTATCTGCCTGTTGTTCAGGAAAGCCTTACAACTGCAGGATTTGACGTAGGCGCGGTGGAGGTGCCTGTCGGCGAAAAGAGCAAATCGATTGCGCAGTTTGTCCGCATTCAGGATAGTTTAGTGGCGCATCAACTGGACAGAGGTTCAACGCTTATCGCGCTTGGAGGCGGTGTCATCGGTGATCTGGCGGGATTTTCGGCGGCGGTTTACATGCGCGGCATCGCTTACGTGCAAATCCCGACGACACTCCAAGCGCAAGTCGATGCCAGCGTCGGCGGCAAAACGGCGATTAACCATCCGAAAAGTAAGAACCTCATCGGCGCGTTCCATCAACCGAAGCAGGTGCTGATTGACGTAGATACGCTGAAATCGTTGCCGCAACGGGATATCCGTGCCGGCCTCATTGAAGTGATTAAAATGGGGGTTATCCGCGATGAACCTCTGTTTGCGATGGTTGAAGAAAACCTCGCCGCTATCTTAAACGCGAATGCATCGACGCTCATTGAGATGATTGCGCGCGCTTGTGCTAACAAGGCGGACATCGTCGCGCAAGACGAAAAAGAGAACCGCTTGCGGATGGTGCTGAACTACGGACATACCTTCGGGCACGCACTGGAGGCAGTCACCGATTACAAGCGGTATCGCCACGGTGAGGCAGTCGCCATTGGGATGACGTGTGCGGCGCGGTTAGCGGTTAATTTAGGGATGTTTTCGGAAACCGATTTTCGTCGGCAGTGCGCGCTTTTGAGCACGGCAAATCTGCCGACGCGTTTTCCATCGGATGTTTCGCCAGAAGCGTTGCACGCTGCCATGTATTTAGATAAAAAGACGATAGGCGGCACGCTCCGTCTCATTCTACCGACGCGCATCGGCGAAGTCGTCATCCGCGAGGATGTCGGTAAACCCGATATATTAGATGCCATTTCTCAATGCTGAAGCATCTCGTAAGGGCGGATGTCTATGGTTTCCGCCCGCATCAGAGGATATGATATGACAGTTAACAACCGATTTCAGGTGCTAATCATCTGCTTCGTCTGCTGCTTATGCGCAGGTGTCGCGTTTGCACAAGGGCTCGCGCCGCCGACAAACGTTACCGCCAAAGATACGCCGAACGACGATGGCAAAAGCATCACGCTCACGTGGGATGCAGCGGCAGAAGGAAGCGGAATCACCGGTTACAAAATTCTGCGAGGCACAACATCGGAGACGCTTGAGGAAATCGGAGAAACGAAAGTTGACGAAACGAAAGCCGACGAGAAGCCAACTTACGTCGATGCATCTGTTGAAACAGGCACCGATTACGTTTATGTCGTCCGCGCCGTTATTGACAATGGAACGGACTCGCCTGAGCCCGTTACCACCGCGGATTCTGAGATAACCGCGTCTGTTCAAGCGACAGGCCAGTGGTTTCACACCGGCAAGATTCCGCTTTTCTGCGCAATGCTTCTGTTTTGCGCCGCAATTGTCGGAAATATCTATTATGCCCGAAGCGGCAAAGAGATATTTGTTCGTCGCATCCCCGGTTTAGAGGCAGTTGATGAGGCTATCGGCAGAGCGACGGAGATGGGACGTTCCATTCTTTACGTCCTCGGTTTGGGCGATGTGGGCGATGTCGCTACTATCGCCAGTATGGCCATTCTAGGACAAGTGGCGCGAAGGACAGCCGACTATGAAACGCCACTGCGGGTTCCGTGCCGAGACCCAATCGTGCTAAACGTTGTCCGCGAGATGGTGCGCACCTCTTATATCAATGAAGGCCGTCCCGATGCCTACAACGAGGATAACATCTTCTTCCTTACCCCCGGCCAGTTTGCTTACGCAGCGGGGGTTGATGGCATGATTGTCCGTGAAAAACCAGCTGCGATCTTTCTGCAAGGCACTTTTTACGCCGAATCGCTCATCCTCGCCGAGACAGGAAACTCTATCGGTGCAATTCAGATTGCTGGCACAACAGCGGAACACCAACTCCCCTTCTTCATCGCAGCGTGCGATTATACGCTAATCGGCGAGGAACTCTACGCCGCGAGTGCTTATCTCTCTAAAGAACCGATGCTCCTCGGCAGTCTGCGAGGACAAGACTGGGGCAAAGTGGTTCTCTTCGCGGTCCTCGTGATGGGTGTCCTTCTTGAAATGCTCGGTATCAACTGGCTCACGACGCTCTTACAGTAAAGTCTAGGAGACAACACATCAGAACCGCTTAGGAAATCAAAAAATATGAAACGACAAGTTCCCTTAGTGCTCTGCTTCGTTTTTGGGATTGTGATGATCTTCACCCGGTTTAGTCCACACGAAACCTCGCAGGAACTTTACCAAGGCATCCTCAACTGGGGTCTGATTATTGGGCCTTTCCCGCTGGTGTTAGCGGTGATAACGCTCATCCAAGTCCATTTGAGCCGTATCCGTCGCCGCACGGAATACTGGCAGTATAGTATTGTCGTATTTGCAGGCATGATAACGATGGTGGTGCTAGGTGTCCCGTTTGGAATTGAGCATCCTGGATTTCAGTGGCTTTTTGCATACGTCCAAGTGCCAATGGAGGCGACGATGTTTTCGCTACTCGCCTTCTTTATCGCATCGGCGGCATACCGCGCGTTTCGCGCGCGAACGTTCGAGGCAACGCTGCTCCTCGTCGCAGCTCTTATTGTGATGATAGGGAACGTCCCAATCGGGGACCGGATTTGGAATATCTTCACATCGGGGATATCCTGGATGCCTGAGAACGCCACCTCCTGGGCACGACAGTGGATTTTGGATAACCCGAACCTGGCAGCACGACGCGGGATTATCCTTGGTGTGGGTCTCGGCGTAATCTCACAATCCATCAGGATTATCCTCGGCATCGAACGCTCATATCTCGGCGGAGGAGACTAATCAATGCTTCAAAAACTCATGAACATCGACAGGCGGATTGTCTTCATTTTCGTGGCACTCACCGTTATCGTCCCCACGCTGTTCCCAGTCAGCCTGCCAATCACAGTATCTGAACCAACGCAGAAACTCTATGACTACATTGACGCGCTGGAACCCAACTCAACACTGATGATGGCGTTCAATTACGGGCCTTCCTCCTTAGCGGAACCGGAACCGATGGCAATCGCTGTCCTAAGGCACTGCTTTGAAAAAGAGATTCAGGTCATCGGCGTAACCTTAATAGATGAAGCAGTGTTGCTAGCAGCGCAGCTGCTGCAAGAAATCGGCGAAGAAAAGGGAGCTACCTATGGCGAAGACTATGTCTTGCTTGGCTATCGGCCGGGGACTCTCCCAGTCATTCTGGGAATGGGCACCGAAATCGCAAGTGTTTTTGCGAGCGATTACACAGGAGAACCGCTAACTGAAATCCCGATGATGGAGAATATCACCAACTATGAGCAGATTGATCTGCTCTTAGATCTCGCGTCTAGCAGCACGGTAGAACTGTGGGTAATCTACGCGAACACGGAATACGGTTTGAAAATCGGCGCAGGCGTGACAGGGGTTATCGTCTCGCAGATGTATCCCTATCTCCAGACAGGACAACTGGTAGGGCTCATGTCCGGGTTCTTGGGCGCAGCCGAGTATGAGAAACTGATAAACGCGCAGGGCAAAGGCACCGCCGGGATAAACATCGTATCCTTCGTGCATTTGTTGATTGTAGGACTCGTGATTATCGGCAATATCGCTTTTTTCATTCAACGGCGAGAGGAGTCATAAATTCATGGAAACTTTTGGAATTTTGGTTGCGGCGGTTCTGACACTCTGCATCTTTAGTTTTCTTTATAGAGATAACCCCTTTTATCGGTTTGCCGAGCATCTCCTCGTCGGCATCTCGGTCGGTTACAGCATCGTTTTTGCCATCCATCAGGCGTTTATTCCGGTCGCCTGGAATCCGCTTTGGGCAGCGATAACCGGCGAAGGTCCGCAAACGGGGTTCTACAAGCTGATTCCGATTTTCCTCGGATTGCTGTTTTTCGCGCGTCTTTCACCCCGCCATACGTGGCTCATCCGGTATCCAATCGCCATCCTCATCGGATATAGTTCCGGCCTCGCCATTCCAAACGTGTTGCAAGCGGAGATTTTTACGCAGACGCACGGCACGCTCGTCCCGTTTGGAAATCTCTCAGCACTCGGATTTTGGGAAATTATCGGTGCAATACTGATGGTTATCGGTGTGATTTGCACGCTCACCTACTTTTTCTTCTCGGTGGAACACCGGGGTGCCGTCGGTGGACTCTCCAAAATCGGCATCGCCTTCCTGATGATTGGATTCGGTTCTGCGTTCGGCAACACGGTGATGGGACGTGTCGCCCTGTTAATCCAGCGCGTTGATTTTCTCATCAACGATTGGATTGGCACAATTTTTTGAGAGGCATACCATGGCAAAGAAACCAGAACAAGGCACCCCTCAGCCCATCCAAGAAGCCGCAGCCGCTTATCAACTGTCGACGACGGTGTCGCTCATTGACAAGGCGATAGCCGAGGCAGAAACACTGCAACAGGCCGGTAAACCAGCGGACGCAGTTGAAAAGTGGCGCGCCATTGCAAACATCGTTGAAGGCACCGGCGACGCACTCGCCGCGCACGCATGGTTCCAAGCCGGCACGTTGCTCGCCGCACAAGCACTTGATAGAAGTCCAGCACCCGCAACGCGTTACTCCCACGAGGCACTCGCCGCTTACAATAACGCCATTCGCCTTGATGCAGCTCAGGCGGAGGTTTATCTCCAGCGCGCCAAGGCGAAGATTGCCCTAGGACACTATGATGCAGCCCTTGCCGACGTGGAGAAGCAGCTGTGTATAGAGCCTGCATCCGCATCCGCATACACCGTCCGTGGCGTGGCGCAGTTCTGCCTCAGCCAGCACGATGCCGCTTTCGCCGATTTTGCGGCGGCACTACGGTTAGACCCGGGATGTGCAGACGCATACGCCGCACGCGGGATAGTGAAAAGCAGACTGGGAGAATATAAAGCCGCATTGGTGGATTTTGACGCAGCCATCCATCTCCTGCCAGAGGTGCCAACTGACGCTAGAGCTGCCCATAAACATTACGCCGCTAAAGGGCTTGCAGCGGACTTGCGGCACCGCTTAGCCCACGTCTATCACAATCGCGCTTATGCCAAGGCGTTCCTCGGGCAACGGCAAGCCGCACTGGCTGACTACGATGCAGCGATTCGGCTGAGCCCGAAGTGCGCGGCGAGTTACACCAATCGCGGCGAACTCAAATATTCGTTGGGACAGTTTGAAGCTGCACTAGCGGACTTTGAAGCCGCCATTCTCGCCGATGCAGAATTCGCGCAACCCTACACCGAAAGGGCCCGCGAAAAACTCCGCTGGGGACGCGATGCAGACGCAAAAGCGGATTTGGAAATTGCGCTGAAACTGGCACACGCAGCCGGTGATGAGACACACCAAGGCTACGTTGAATCCTTGCTTGAGGATATTAACGAATCGGAGGGAGCGGATAACTGATGTTTCAATCCATCTTGGTGCCACCAAAGGTTAGCCCACGTGTCATTTGGCCACACGAAGCACGGGATTTCACACCATGGTTAGCAGTGAACTTGTCGGCTATCGCTGTTCCGCTGAACATGGAACTTGAATTTGAAGCCCGAGAGAAAAACGTTGAAGGATTCCGCGCTGATTTGGTATGCCGCAACCCAAGGGACAATTCACGAATCGTGATCGAAAACCAACTCTATAAATCCGACCATTCGCACCTCGGCCAGGTTCTCACGTACGCGGCAAATCTTCAAGCGGGTACCCTCGTTTGGGTCTCGACAGAACTGAGAAGAGCACACCGTGTAACTCTGGACTGGCATAACGAAATCACTGATGCACAGGTTAGATTCTTTGGTTTGGAATTCCAGACACACGGTGATGACAGTTCTGGCTATACAGTGCAGTTCGAGGTTATCGCCAAACCGATGGACTGGGAGTCCCCAACTGGAATCGTTCCCTATCAAATCCGCCGATGAACCAAACCCCGTTCACTTGTTGAGAGAGAGGAGAAAACCGTAATGAAACTCGGATATAGCACGTGGGGGATGCCTACAGTCCCAATAGACACCGCCATCCACCACATCGCACAACTCGGATACGACGGTATTGAATTAACCATCATCCCGCGGTTCACGACAGAACTCAGCACGCTGGATGCCGCCGAACGGAAACGCATCGCCGCGCTGCTGAAACAGCACAACTTGGCACTCCCCGCAATCGCCGCGCATTCTAGTTTGCTTGAAACGGACGCAGCGGCACACGAACGAAATATGTGGCGGTTAAAGGGCGGCGTTGACTTAGCTGTAGAACTCGCGCAAGGCGAGGAACTCCCCGCTGTCAATACCACTCCCGGCGGCAAACCAGAGCAGTGGGATACCCAGAAAAACTTCCTCGCCGAACGGGTAGGCGAACTTGTCAACTACGCAGCGGAACGCGGTGTAACCATCGCTATGGAACCGCACATCGGCGCGATTATTGATACACCCGCCAAAGTGCTAGAATTGTTGGAGATAGTCAATTCGCCCTATCTCAAAGTGAATTTTGACATCAGCCACTTTGACATCGTCGGGATGCCAACGGAAGAGACTGTCGCCGCATTGGCGGCAGTATCCGCGCACACGCACGTGAAGGACCAGCGTGGCATCGCACCTGACTTTGAGTTCCTCATCCCCGGCGAGGGAACGTTCGATTACGTCGGCTACCTCAAGGCGATGCAGGCGCACGGCTACGATGGGTTTATCACCGCCGAAGTCAGTTTCATGGTGCAGGCTCGCGAAAACTATAACCCACTCGCCGCAGCAACGCTGTCTTATGAGACGCTGTCTCGCGCTTTCACAGAAGCCGGCATTGAGAGGAAATAACGATGAAACCGAACATCCTCCTACTTATGACGGACCAGCAACGGTGGGATGCAATGGGATGTAGCGGCGACTGGGTGCAAACCCCGAACTTGGACAGGATTGCAAGCGAAGGCGTGCGGTTCACGAATTGCGTTACCACATCGCCTGTCTGCATCCCGACGCGACTCAGTTTGGCGACTGGGTTATATCCGCATAACACCGGTGTTTGGAACAACATGCACCACCAGATGTCTGCGGAAACGCCGACGTGGATGCAGGCGGTGCGCGATGCCGGCTACCGCACCAGTCTTTTCGGCAAAACGCATCTGCATCCGCACAGCGGCGATTTGCGCGAACGCGAAGAACTAATGAACGCCTACGGCTTGGACGACGTGGACGAAATCGGCGGACCGCGGGCGAGCGCGAATGTCCTCTCGCACATGACTGCGGCGTGGCAAGCGAAAGGGTTATGGGATACCTACCGCGCCGATTATCGCGAACGCTTCAGCAACAAACCGCATGTCGTGCGCCCCTCGGTGCTGCCGCTAGAAGACTATGCCGATGTCTACGTCGGACAACAGGCGAAGGGGTATCTTGAACGGTATGACAGAGATGAACCGTGGTGCTGCTGGGTGAGTTTCGGCGGCCCGCATGAGCCGTGGGATACGCCGGAACCTTACGCTAGCATGTATGAACCGGCGGACATGCCCCCGGCGATACCGCGTCCGGAAACAGGAGAACGCCCGCGCGGACACCTTGACAGGCTCATGGAACGGGTTAACCCGAATTTTGACGAAGGCGAAATCGGAAGGTTGCGCGCCAATTACGCCGGCAACGTCACACTCATTGACGCGCAGATTGGCGAAATCCTTGACGTAATTCAGGCGCGCGGCGAACTTGAAAACACCGTCATCGTCCACTGCTCAGACCACGGTGAGATGAACGGTGACTATGGACTTATTTACAAGAGCAACTTCCTCAACGGCGCGGTACGCATTCCGCTGTTGGTGCGCACGCCTGATGCAGTGAAGGGTGCCGTATGCGATAGCCCGGTGGAATGGACAGACATCGGGCCAACGCTCGTTGAACTCGCAGGTGGTGAATTGAAGCATCGCCAATTCGGTAAATCGCTTTGCCCAGTTTTAGTGCAGCCCGCGTCAATGCACCGAGATTTCGCCATCTCTGAAATAGAAGGCGAAATTATGCTGCTCAATCGGCAATGGAAAATCGCTCTCAATGCAAACGGCGAGGCGTATCTCTTATTTGACGTGCAAAACGATGCTGAAGAGACACAGAATCTCGCCGGCCGCCCTGAGATTGCGGACGTGGAGACGGAGTTGCGTCTGCAGATTCTGGAGAGGCTCATTGAGACGCAACTCCGACATCCATTGCCAAAGTAGGCGCGCTTTGGAAGCACGCTTCCTCGCGTCTAGTTTGATGCAGGCTTAATCCGGTAAACGGTGCCCTCATGGCAGATGATGAGGCTCTTTCCCTCCGCTAGATACGGAGCCAATACGGGGAACTGATCGGTGAGTTCAAAATACTCGTTGCTATGGAACTCAATGTCCTCAACATCCGCGCCGGTGTAGCGGTGGTATTCCGTATCCACCCACCAATCGCCATCAAGATGAAACGTCTTGCGTCCAATCCGTCTCACCGTGTCAAGTTTTGGTGCTGCGGAACGCATATATTGGCTTGCCGCGGCGTGTTTGCTCGCCTTCACCCGCTGTTGATAATCGTCAGTTGCCTCATACGCCACGGTGCGTTCCATGAAGCGATGCCGGCCCGCAAGGACAGAATCGGCAGAAACCGTTCGCGACAGATACGGGGTGACAATCCCATAATCTTCGCCGATGCGGATGAGTTCGTCGGAGAGTTCTTTGTTCGCACCGTGCAGAATCAATTGATTCTCCAAGTAAGCGACTCGCTGCTGCGCCCACAGCCGCGGTAGGAACTCCTGCTCGCTTTGAACCGCGGGGAACTGCGCCGTTTTGACGAATTCGTGCTTTTCTCCATCAATCTCGCCAGTTAGCTTCAGCTGCACCTGCTGCGCGGCATCCCCGGCGGCTTCATAGCGGCCAAGCACCGTCACTTCGGAGCCGCGGAACATGTCAGGGAGCTCGCTCGGGTAGACGTTATTCGTGCGGATACCCGCCATCTCCAAGCCGAGATTGACAAGGACCGGTTCGTTAATATTGGCAAAGAACGTGGACAATGTCTGCTCAAGGTTTTCGTGCGGTTCCACATACACCCGAGTGCCGCCGTTTTGCTCCGCCAGATTATCCAGCAGCTCCGTGTTAACCCGGTAACCAACGCCGAACACAAAGATACGCGCGTTCCTCTTGTTCTTTTTAGCAACGTTCTTGAGGATATGCGCCGTGCGAATCTCACCCGCAGTCTGGTGTCCATCGGTGAGGAAGATGAGGATACGCGGCCGTTTGGCATCCGGCGCATCCGCCAGCGCGGTGAGCAGTGCATCATTGATGTTCGTCATGCCGCGCCCTTCAATGTGATTGATGAAGGCGAGGGCATTTTCGCGTTGTTGCGCCACGGGGACGAGGTTATCCGAAAACGCCTCAATCTCGTCGTCAAAGCGGATGAGATTGAACCTGTCTCCATCGTTGAGATTGCGCATGCAAAAGCGGAGTGCCTCTTTCGCTTGCGCGATTTTCTTCCCCCTCATGCTCCCAGACCGGTCCAAGACGAAGATAAAATCTTTCTCGATAATCGCGGTTTGGTTCACCTCGTATCTCGGCGTGAAGGTGAGCATGAAATAGCCATCTTCCTTCCGGTCCTCCCGGTGCGTGTAGAGCTCAATGCCGAACTCTTCATCGGAAACCGAGTAATAAAACTCGAAATCCCTATCCACGGCAATGGCATCCGTCTCTGTGTAGCTGACGCGTGCCCGATGCTCATCCTTGCGGGTAATCGCCACCTCGTGTGAGGGGGAATAGAGCGATTTGAGCGGATGGTTGTTCTTCAATTCTATAGAAACAGCCAAACTTCCCACAGGTTGCTCGGTTTTGAGAGGGCACAGATATTTCGTGCGCTCGCCGGTCTGCTTCAGAATTTGCGCGTAGTGGAGTTGGACGCGGCGCGTGTCACCCGATGGAATCGGCGACAACTGCGCGTAAAAAAGGTCGCGTCCGACGTATGCCATCAATGTCTCATCGCCTGAGGTGCGGACAATCCTGCGGAAAACACGTTGCGCATCGGCTTGCGACAGCCGTTCGGCATTAACAACCGAGCCATCAACGCGTAGCGTGACATCGGATACCTCGGCACCGGCAGGAATCGGGAAAATATAGGTGCCTTCCACCGGAACATCGTTCGGGTTAGTAAACACCTGGTCTGCCTGGGTTATTGCGAGTCGGTTCTGAATTGAAACGTTCACATGGTGACGTTCAATGGCGAACCGCTCAAATTGCGCGGGGACAATAAGCATGGTTACCTCGCTTTTTGGTAAGTTATGGGGTGGCTATAATATCCACCCCGTTATTCGGAGGGACGCATTCGTTTCAGCGTCTGTCCACCTATTTAGTTTCAGATGAGGGAGTATGCACACCTGTCATGCGCTAGGCGGGTTGACACCTGTTACAACGCGCGGTGTCCACCGATGATATAGAACCTTGCGTAGGCCCTCTATTAACAGTATACCATAAGCGCATCGGCTTTGTCAAGGTAAAATGCTTTTTTTTCAGAATAATTGAGGGTGTTTCATAAATCGCTCAACGTCGCGGTGATGGCCCGCGCGATAGGGTCAAAAAAAGGGAAGTGTCAGTAGGCGCACCGGGTCTCGATACATGCCGGTAGGAGAGACCTCCCGGTCTTGATGCTACACTCTAACCCTTATTAAGGTCCTACGGACCTTGATAGGGTGAAGCACATTTTTCTATAGACATTCAGGTCCGTAGGACCTAAAAGAGCCTGTCCACCGCGAGCTTCCGGTAGACCGCAGCATGGCGAGGGACAGGCCCTCGCCCTACGGTGACGGGGGCGTTCTGCGAAGAAAATGTCCCGTTACCGTAGCGCGGGGGACAGGCCCCCGCGCATTTTTTGTGGTATTCCTGCATGGCGAGGGACAGGTTTTCCCACCGTCCTACGGTGAAAGGATGCCGTTTTTCTGCGTAGCGTGGGCCTGTCCTTCACGAATTTCCATGGTATTCCGGCATGGCGAGGGACAGGCCCTCGCCCTACGGTGAAGGAATGCCGTTTTTTCCGTAGTGCGAGGGCCTGTCCCTCGCGTTGTCCATCGTCAAGGTGCCGTCAGGTCCTTAAGAATGGAAAACACGGGGCGCGTCAAAGGAGGAGTCGAGACCAGGAGGTCTCTCCTACGGTATTGCATCGAGAGCGAGGAAGTCTCTCCTACGGGGAGGCATTGAGAACGAGGCAGTCTCTCCTGCCGGGCAGAACAGAATCCCTCTCATGGCTAATGCTGCAGCGTTTGCGAGATGAAAAGTTTCGTGCGCTCACTTTGCGGGTTATCGAAGAAATCTGTAGGCGGCGCATCCTCTATAATCACACCCTCATCGAAGAAGAGCACCCGGTCGGCGACTTCACGGGCGAATCCCATCTCGTGTGTCACAACCAGCATCGTCATGCCGGAACGCGCGAGCTCCCGCATCACGTCGAGAACCTCCGAGATCATCTCCGGGTCCAACGCGCTCGTCGGTTCGTCAAATAGCATGATTTTCGGCTCCATCGCCAAGGCACGCGCGATGGCGACGCGTTGCTGCTGTCCGCCGGATATCTCCGCAGGGAATTTATGCGCCTGCTCTTTGATATCCACCCGGTCCAGTAACGCGAGTGCCATCTCTTCCGCCTCACTTTTCGGCATTTTTTTCACGCGGATCGGACCTAACGTGATGTTCTGCAAGTTCGTCAGGTGCGGAAATAGGTTGAACTGTTGGAACACCATGCCGACTTCGCGACGGATGAGATCGATGTTCCGAAGATCATTGGTAAGTTCAATGCCATCGACAATAATCCTACCGCGTTGATGTTCCTCCAATCGGTTAATCGTCCGGATAAAGGTAGATTTCCCGGAACCCGAAGGACCGCAAATAACAGCGCGCTCCCCTTTTTGGAACGAAGTGGTGATGCCTTTGAGGACATGGAAATCGTCAAACCATTTGTGCACATCCTCACAGGCGATAATCGGTTCTCTGTTTTCGGTTGACATGATGAAATTCCTCTTCCCTCTCCATTTTCGTATGGCCCTCTCCATTTTCGTATGGCCCTCTCCATTTTCGGATGGCGAAGGGCTGTCCCTCAACGTGCCGTCGGGACAAAAAAACTTAGTCGGTATCCACTCCCAGCGCGGCTTCGATGCGCCGGCTGATATAGGACATCGCATAACAGAAGATGAAATAGATGCTAGCCGCAAAGAGATATATCTCTGCTTGGAGTCCCAGCCAATCCGGGTTCGCCATCACGCTTCGGGCGATGCCAAGTAGATCGAGCAGCCCGATGATAGTCACGAGTGAGGTGTCTTTAAAGAGCGCGATGAACTGCCCGACGATTGCAGGGATGACAGAGCGAAGTGCCTGCGGCAGGACGATATACTGCATCGTCTTTCGATAGTTGAGTCCGACGGCTTGCGCGGCTTCATACTGTCCTCTGGGGATGGATTGCAGTCCGCCTCGCACATTCTCAGCCATGTAGGCTGCGGAGAAAAACGTTATGCCCATCATCGCGCGTAAGACTTTGTCCAACTCAATGTCGGGCAGAAAAATCGGGATGATGAGGTTTGCCATGAATAAGATAGTGATGAGCGGCACGCCGCGGATTGTCTCAATGTAGACGGTAGATGCCCACTTAATTGCGGGCAGCCTGCTGCGTCTGCCGATTGCCAGAAGCACGCCGAGTGGGAAGCAAAGCACGATGCCGACGACTGCCAAAATGAGCGTCAGCAGGAGGCCGCCCCAGTTCGTCGTCGGCACCGCTGTCTCTCCGAACCCGTGGAGCGTTATCATCATCACAGGAAAGGAGAGGAGCCAGCCGCCCAAAATCCAATGGCGCGTTCGGCTGCCGAGGTTCCCCGGCTTCGTAAAATGAATGAGCGCGAATGCGGCCGCTATCAGTGCCGCGCATCCGAGAAATCCGGCGCGGGTGCTGAACTTAAAGGGGAGCACGGCGAGGAATAGCAGCACGCATGCAATGCCGACGGCGACTCTGAACGTCAAACCTCTCCAGACACCGGCACTGATGCCTACTAGCGCGCTCAAAAGCGTGAGGATACACCACACGCGCCATATCTCCGTCCTCGGATAGGTGCCGACGGTAAACAGTTGCAGGTTCGCGGGGATAACCTGCCAATTCGCCTCGGTGAATACCCAAGTCAAAATGCCTTTGAGCGCGAGGTATAAGAAGACGATTGCCAAGCAGGTGAGGAGTGTGTTGAACCACGTGCTGAAGAGGTTCTCCTTCATCCACGGCACTACGCCTTTAGTGGCGGGCGGTTTGAGTGTTTCGTCAGTCGCAATGCGTTTGGTTAGCATGGTGAATCTGATAACGTCTTTCTGCGTATATCCTGTTTGTCTATAAACATTGCACTCCTAAATAGTGTAGCGTGCTTACGCGAGCGACGCACTCCTCGTTTAGGCGTGATGGTTTTCAAAGCATGGCACTTTTGGCACTTTTCTTTTTGTCAGATTAGCGTCCGGTGCGGTTAATGTGAAGCCGTTGGTTATACCAATTCATCGCGGCGGATGTGGTTAAACTCATGATGAGGTAACTCGCCATGATTAGCCCGAAAACCGGGATGGATTGTCCGGTTTGATTCATCATCGTCTCGCCGATGCTAAACAGATCGGGGAAACCGACAGCAATCGCCAAACTAGAGTTTTTCGCCAGATTCAGGTACTGACTCGTAACCGGGGGAATAATGATAGGTATCGCCTGCGGGAGGACGACGAGCCGCAGCGTCTGTGCCTCGTTCAATCCGACGGATTTTGCGGCTTCGCGCTGCCCTTTGGCGACAGCCTGTATCCCGGCTCTGACAATTTCCGCAATGAAGGCACCGGTATATACCACGAGCCCTATCAGCAGCGCGGCGAATTCAGCGGAGAGACTTATCCCACCCTCGAAATTGAAACGTTGCAGAACCGGCAAGTCCAAAGTCAACGGCGCAGGCCGCGTCAGAAACCATCCGAGAACAGCAACGGCGAGGAAGACAGGGAGTGCCCACTTGGCACGGAAGCCGGGGAGTTCCATCTGTTGCAGTTGCCGCCACCGCACGATGTAGAGGATAACGGCTAGGCTCAGCCCGACGAGCAGGAAAATACTCCACATCTTCATCCCGGCTGTCGGTTGCGGCGCGGGCAGATAGATACCGCGCTGGTTAATGAACACGCCGCCGAAAAATTCAATGCTCTCCCGAACCCTCGGTAATTTGCGAATGAGCGCATACCAGAACAGAATCTGCAGCAGCAGCGGGATATTCCGAAAACATTCAACATACGCAGCAGCGATGTTGCTAATCAGCCAATTTTTAGAGAGGCGCGTGACACCGATGAAGAGCCCCAAAAACGTCGCGCAGGCAATCCCAATAAGGCTCACCTTTAAAGTGTTGACGACACCCACCCAAAACGCTCTCATATAACTATCGGCGGGGGTATATCTGATGCCTTCGGAAATGGCGAAGCCTGCCTCATTTTGGAGAAAATTATCTTCGTCCCAAAACGCCACCTCCAGCGTAACTCCCAGTTTATCAAGTCCTCTCAGCATGTTCGTATAGAGCACTGCCGCTAACAGGACAATTCCGACTAGAAAAAGCACCTGAAACAGCACGCGCAGCACGCGAACATCCCGCCAGAAAGGGATTTTCTGTTCGGCGTTCCCGTTTTTTGTTTCGTCCATAGTTTTTCTGTTTCCCCGGTAGGCGAGACCTCCCGGTCTCGAATTCTTCTAGTCGATGCGCCGTCCCGGTCTCGATGCAACCGATGCCCCCGTAGGCGAGACCTCCTGGTCTCGATGCGAATGATGTCCCCGTAGGCGAGACCTCCCGGTCTCGATGCACACCCGTAGGAGAGCCTTCCTCCTATAGTTTGCAAGCGTCTAATCACAACCAGTTCAGGAGCAGGTGCTCCTGAACTACAGGCGGCGCGCACTCTAACCCTGTAGTTCGGGTGCGCCTGCACCCGAACGGGGCAAGAGCGGGCATGCCTTACCTCATCGAGACCAGGAGGTCTCTCCTACCGGCAATAGCGCGGGGGCCTGTCCCCGCTAGGAAATATGTCCCTAACGGAAGGGCATTGCGTAAAGTAGGCCGCCCTGCGTCCACGGTTTATTGATACCGCGCGGTAAGCCGATGGGGGTGAGGTGCCGTTCAAAAATTTCGCCGTAATTGCCGACGGCGGCGATAATCTGCGGTGCCCACGTTTTAGAGAGTCCCAGTTTCTCACCTAAATCCCCGCTCTTGCCTAAGAAACGTTGGATTTCCGGGTTATCCGATTTGAAGTCAGCCACGTTAGTTTGTGTGATACCGTGTTCCTCGGCGAAAAAGGTGGCGTAAACCACCCAACTGACGACATCGTTCCATTTGTTATCGCCGTGGATAGTGAGCGGACCCAGCGGTTCTTTCGAGACAGTCTCCTCAAGGATGACATGCGCACCCGGGTCTTTGAACGCTTGCCGCCGGGCGACGAGTTGCGATTTGTCGCTTGTGACAACATCACAACGTCCTTCAAGGTAGCTGCCGTAGAGCGTATCGTTCTCTTCAAAGACGACGGCGTTAAAATCGATGCCCAGCGAACGCATCGTATCTGCCAGATTGAGCTCTGTCGTGCTACCGGACAGCACGCCGATGCTTGCCCCGGCGAGTTCTGCTATCGTCGTAATGCCGAGTTCCTTAGGGAGCATGAACCCTTGTCCATCATAGAACGTCGGCGGTGCGAAGTCTGTGCTGACATCGGTGTCGCGTGTCAGCGTCCACGTCGTGTTTCGGATGAGGACATCTATCTCGCCTGTCTGCAGGGCGGTGAACCGTTCGGCGGCTTTTAAGGGGACGAACCGCACCTTGCTTCCGTCACCGAGGACAGCGGCGGCAATGGCGCGCCCGAAATCGACATCAAAGCCGTGCCATGTGCCATCTTGTTCAGGGTAACTGAAGCCGGGCAATCCGGCGTTCACGCCACAGACGAGCACGCCGCGTTCTTTGACTTTGTCCAGCACACTGCCCTCGGCGTTAGCGAGCAGTGGCATCCCGAGTAATAGCGCGAAGAGCGCAATAAATACGCAACATTTAATAGTAGAGTTGTTGATATGCATGAAATTTCTCCTATCAATAAGTGCAGTTTGAAGGGACTGCGGTTTAGAATTGTGGTTATCTTAAGAGCAATTATAGCACGTTTTTGTTTTTTTTAGCAAGAAAAAAGAGGAAGCCAGGGTTTTCTGCCGATTAAAAACAACATTTGACATATTTTCTAAATGCTGCTATCATATCTTCAACACCCCTTTTTGGAGGAAAAACCGATGAAAAAGTTCATCATCGCAGAGATTTGCGTCATTGTCGCGCTCGCCGGCGGGTTCTGGCTCGGGCGCGCCACAAGCACCGATAACAGTTACGCGCACTACTACAGCAACGCAGACAAAGCCTGGGTGGAAGTCCAAAAAATGGACAATCCCCCACTCGATCTTGACGAACCGGATAAAAACCGCTTGAGCAAAGTCCGAGCGGGTTACCGGAAAGTGTTTGATAACTACCCCGACAGCCTTTGGGCGGACGATGCCATTTATCAGCTCGCCTCTCGTCTCCCGCGCACCGATGAAGAGGCGTTCGCGCTGTTCCGACGATTGATTAACAATTACCCCGACAGCGAGTGGGCGGACGATTCGATGTTCGCCATCGCTTTCGCTTCTTACCAAATCGCGGGGGAACTCAAGCAGACCGGAACGTTGGAATCGATTGATGCCTACTACGACAGGGCTATCGCGCTTTTCAAGCAATTAATCGATACCTACCCCGGCAGTGTCCTCGTGGCGCAATCGCGGTTTAATATCGCAATGTGCTATTACAGCCGGGACGATTTTGACCTGGCGTTGGCGCATTTTGAAGAACTCGGCGAGACATTCCGTGATAACGCACTGCTTTATCAGATTTTATACGTCACCGGCGAGATCTATTTCAAGCAACAGCTCTACGAAAAGGCGCGGGTTGAGTTTACAAACGTGGTTGACTCTGGCGACACGGAATTAGCACCCCTTGCCAGTTTCGGCATCGCGCAAACTTACCTCGCGGAGGGAGAATACGAGGAGGCCATCGCAGGTTACCAAAAGGTAATCGATCTTTATCCGGACGCGGTTGTCGGAAAGGATGCGCATTTCTACATCGGCTGGGCGTATGAAAAACTTGGCAAATATGACGAGGCAATCGCGCAACTAGAATCCGCCATCGACCGGTATCCGCGCAACGAGAACGCCGCGAACTCGCAGATTTACATCGGGCAAATCGCTTACGCGAATAAGGATACTGCCCAAGCAATCGCGGCGTATCAGAAAGTGGCGGATAACGCGACTTACGATTACGACAACCGCCGCCAAGCCCAATACTGGGTTGGGAAAATCAACGAGGATATCAACGATATTGAGCAGGCGAGGGATGCCTATCAGAAGTTGCTTAAGGATTTCCCGGAGCCGCACAAAGAGGCGACGCATCCGTCAAACAATGTCAACGAGAATTACATCCAAAGTTTGCAAGCCAATCGCCTCAACGAAATTCCGGGTATGCTTGATAGATAGACGCGGCGGGGCGCGCGCTTTCAAATCGCGTTGATGAAATTCTGGAAATAAACGAGAGTGTTTCATTCCCGGTAGGAGAGACCTCCTGGTCTCGATTCTTCGGTAGGGCTTTTCTCCGCCCGTAGCGCGGGGGCCTGTCCCTCGCCATCGTTCGCGCGCCAGACCCTGTAGGTCAAGATCGCCTGATCTTGACCCGTTTGTGATCAGGCGATCACAAACTACAGAAAGGGGAGAACGAAAAAACGTCTCTGATTCTCTTCAGGTCCGTAGGACCTGAATGTCTATAGCCCGCGCGCCCGCGAAGAACGCTAAGGTCCTTTAGGTCCTTAATATGCTTTGCCATGTCTGCGTGTTTTTTATTAAGGACCTAAAGGACCTTGGAAACGTGCCGTCACGTTTTTCTATAGACATGTAGGACCTAAAGGACCTAAAACGCCACCGCTTGACAATGGACAACGCGGGGGCCTGTCCCCCGCGCTACGAAAAAAAACGCCGTCCTCACCGTAGGGCGAGGGCCTGTCCCTCGCCATCGTTCGTGCGCCAGACCCTGTAGTTCAGGATCGCCTGATCCTGACCCGTTTGTGATCAGGCGATCACAAACTACAGTGGGGGAAACACACATCGTGACGATGGAGCTCGCGGGGGCCTGTCCCCCGCGCTACGGGCACATCGAGACCAGGAGGTCTCTCCTACGGGGAGGTTGCATCGAGACCGGGAGGTCTCTCCTACCTCGCCAAGCGGCAGCCGCTCAATGCACGGCGAAAGACGAAAATGCTTGTCCCAGGTCAGCGATGATATCCTCGGCATCCTCTAAGCCAACCGAAATTCGGACGAGGCCGTCTGTAACCCCGGTCTGCCGCCGAATTTCGGCTGGCACGAGCGCGTGCGTTGTGGAGGCAGGGTGGCAGATTAAAGTGCGGACATCGCCGAGACTGACTGCCAGCGAGCAGACCTGGAGTTGATTAACGAGTTGTTCACCGGCACTTCGCCCACCTTTGAGTTCCAAGGTTATCATCCCGCCGAATCCATCCATCTGCCGTTTAGCGAGTTCGTGTTGCGGATGACTGCGTAAACCAGGGTAGCGCGCCCAGGCGACAGCAGGATGCGTTTCCAAAAACTCGGCGATGCGCAACGCGTTCTCGCAGTGACGCGCCCATCGGAGCGGCAAGGTGGCTATTCCGTGGAGTGTTAACCACGCGTTGAAGGGACTGATAACCGCGCCGAAGTTACGCAACGCGCCTGTCTTTGCCTGTTCAATGAACTGCTTTTTGCCGACAATCGCACCGGCGATGACTGCGCCGTTACCGCTCAGATATTTCGTTATGCTGTGTAGCACCACGTCAATGCCGAGTGTAATGGGTTGCTGTCCGCACGGCGTGGCGAACGTGTTGTCAATCATCGTGAGTGCGCCGTGCGCTTGGGCGATTTCGGCGCATGCCCCGAGGTCTACTAGTTTGAGCAGCGGGTTTGTGGGGCTTTCAAGGTAGATAACCTTTGTGTCCGGTCGGAGTGCGCGTTCAATTGCGTGCACATCGGTGGCATCGACGAAGGTTGTCTCAATGCCGAGCCGCGGCAAATCTTCGTTGAGGAGATGGTGCGTTGCTGAGTAGAGCGTCTCCATAGCGACGACATGGCCGCCATCGGGTAGAGCCGTGAGGAGCGCGGTGCTGACAGCACCCATTCCCGATGCAGTTGCGAGTGCCGCTTCGCCGCCCTCTAAAACCGCGAGTTTCTGTTCCAAGATGTGCTGTGTCGGATTGCCCCAGCGGGTATAGACGTAGCCGCTTTCTTCGTTGGCAAATGCTTCGGCGCATTCTTCCGCCGATGTGAAGCGGAAGGTGCTGTTTTGATAGATGGGTGGCAGCAAAGGCGTGCCGCTTTTTTCGTTCTGGCGCGCAAGCGAGTCTTCGCCTGCATGTATGGCTTGGGTGGCTTTTCCGTATTTTTTCATTTTTTTGTCCTATTTTGATAGAGTTATCTGTGGGTGTTTCATATTTCGATGCGTTCGGTAGGCGAGCCCTCCGAGTCTTGATTTTTTCCCGTAGCGCGGGGACCTGTCCCCCGCGAGTGCCATCGTCACGATGTGTGTTTCCCCCACTGTAGTTTGTGATCGCCTGATCACAAACGGGTCAGGATCAGGCGATCCTGACCTACAGGGTCTGGCGCGCGGACGATGGCGAGGGACAGGCCCTCGCCCTACGGTGAAGTGCCGTTTTTTATCGTAGCGCGGGGGCCTGTCCCCCGCGAGCGTTGGAGTGCGCGGACGATATCAAGACCAGGGGGGCTCTCCTACTTCAACGTTTCAACGGGATAGCCTTCGAGTTCCAACAACAGACGTTTCTGCCGGACCCCGCCGCCATACCCACCCAATCTGCCATCGCTGCGGATGACGCGATGGCAAGGAATGATTATGGAGATGGGATTCGCGCCGACTGCGCCGCCAACGGCACGCACCGCTTTCGGGCTGCCGATTTGCTCGGCGAGCCACTTGTAAGAGCGCGTCTCACCGAAAGGAATCTCCCGGATGGCGTTCCATACCGCTCTCTGAAACCCGGTTCCTCTGCTGAACTTGAGCGGTGCCTGCGAAAAATCGACTGTTTTCCCCGCAAAATAGTTTGTGAGGATATCATACGCGTAACTCAACAGCGGCTCATCCGGAATATCGGGCATGCTGGGCGGCGAGGCGTGGTGGTAGTCAATCCGCGAAATGCCGGCACCTTCGCAGACAACCCGGAGCCACCCGATAGGCGAATTAAAGTAGAAACTCCGGGTGCCAAGCGCATCGTGTATGCCTGAGGGCACTGGAGGATTCCCTTCGGAGCGTGCATTCTCCAGGAAATCCCATATCTGTTTTGCATTCATTGCTTGTCCTTTTTTGGCTGGCATGCTATACTGCACACCATGATGCAATTTGAAACACCGCAACAACTCTATACCGAACTCGGCGGGCTGTTTGAACGTATCGTCGCAGAACCGGAAGTCCAAGAAGCCCTAAAATCCTTGCGGCTGTGCGTTCGGTTTCACTACACCGAGCCGGATGCTACGATGACGTTATCCGCCGCGGACGGAAAATACACCATCGTCTGCGGGCATTGCGATGCGATTCCCGATGTTGCGCTCACAATGACAGGCGATGTCGCGCACCGTTTCTGGATGGGCGAGCTCAATGTCATGGAAGCGATTACCAAGCGGGACATCGGCGTGGACGGTTCGCTGGGGAAAATTATGCGGCTTACGCCGCTGATTAAGTCGGCGATTCGCTATAACCGCGAGCACGCATGAACTTTCCGCGCGGCTTGCGCGAGACAGGTCCGCGCACTACGTTTTTTCAAGACAAGTTTTTCGCTTGCAATTTTTCACGCGAAATGGTATCATCTTGCCATCGTGCAACTCCACTTGCCCGAAGGAGGTAATTATGACAGAAACAATTGAACCTTCCGTGACGCAACTCCGTGAAGAAGGCTGGTGCGTGTTAGAGAACGTTATCCCCGCCGATGCGGTGGATGCGGTTCGCGAAGAGGTTGAAACCTCCGAGTCGGACTACAATCAATTCTCGAAAGCGCACGGCCGCTGGGCGCGCAACGTTGTCAGTTTTATACCGCGTTTCGCGGCGCATTTGGCAAATGAACGGCTCCTCGCGGTTATCCGAGAAGTATTGGGTGCGCAAGTCCGCATTTCTCAAACGGAGTATAAGATTCGGCCGCCGCACTATGAATTAGTGCGCGCGTATCACTCCGATTTCCCGTATGATCTGAACCAGAAGTGGCACATCCCGCAGCCTTTCCCGAACGCTGTCATCGGCATTACGACGCTCTGGATGCTCTCCGAATTTACGACAGAGAACGGCGGCACATGGATAGTGCCGAAAACGCATGTCGATCTTCGGAATCCGCGCGGCAAGGCAGATGGCATCGGCGACAAAAACCCGCTCGCTGGCGAATTGCAAGCCACCGGGAGTGCCGGCAGTGTGCTCGTCATGGACAGCCGCATTTGGCATTCCAACGCCGAGAATCCGAGCCCTGGCAAACGCACGGCAGTCGTCGTCCGATACGCGCCGTGGTGGCTGAATTTGGAGCTCTTCGGTGTCAATACCGCGACTATTCCCGGCGAAACGTTTGATGGCCTGCCTGACGATGTCAAGTTGCTTTATGAACACCGCGCGGAGAATAGAGAACCTACCCTCTGGGTTTAACGAACCGCTAGGCGTGCTTTGCAGGCGCGTCTGCGTAGAAGGGACATCGCTGTCCCGAAAGGAGAATTCTCATGTCGACTACACTTGTCCACATTGGCGTGCGCACGACGGATTTGGAAAAGAGCATCCGTTTCTGGCGTGATGCACTCGGTTTGCGCGTTTTCTCAACGATGAATGGATGCTATGACCTAACCGATGGCTATCATAACTTCCGTGTTTTCCAGCACCGTGGCCCGGCGCGTCCGAAGCACGTCGGCGGGATGCTGGACTATCTGCACATCGGTGTCCGTGTGCCGGATTTGAAGGCAGCGGCGCAGCGGTGCGAGAAACTCGGCTTCCAGATTACGTGGGAAGGCTTAGATGGCAGCAACCCCTACGATGCGAAGTCCGGCGAGCTTCCCTCCCAAGCCTTCAAAGTCGAGGACCCGGATGGCATCGTCGTTGACATTACGGAGCAAGATGAGCAGTGGCCCGGTGTCGCGCTCCAAAGCCGCGCGTAATCGAGAACGTAGGGCGGGGGCCTGTCCCCCGCCGTGCTATCCGAATCGTGGTAGGCGAGACCTCCCGGTCTCGATGCACCACCCTATGCCTGTCCGCCGCCATGCTATCCGCGAGAACGTAGGGCGGGGGCCTGTCCCCCGCCGTGCTGTCAGCACACGTAGCTCCCTCTGTAGTTTGCGATCGCCTGATCGCAAACAGGTGCAGTCCGCACCGTTTTATTGAACGTAGGGCGGGGGCCTGTCCCCCGCCGGGCGTTTGGCTGTCAAACCGCATCCCTTGTAGGGCAGGAGCACCTGCTCCTGACCCGTTCGGGATCAGGCGATCCCGAATTACAGAGGTGGGCCCGATCGGGAGGAATGCATCGAGACCGGGAGGTCTCGCCTACCGGCTCCCGAACTACAGAGGTGGGCCCGATGGCTTCTGGTATTCGTCCTTCCCGAAGGGGGAATAAATACCGAAACGGCGTTATGAAACTATTCATCGCCACCCAAGAGCCCGAGCCTGAGTAGATAGTATACCAACGTGAGCAGACTCGTTACAGCGGCGGCGAGATAGGTGAGGAACGCGGCGTTCAGCACTTTACTAGCGTGCCGATTCTCTTCCGGTGAAAGCAGTCCAACTTCGTCCATCGCGACTTTAGCGCGTTTGCTGGCATCCCATTCAACGGGAAGCGTAATCAGCGAAAATACCACGCCGACGGTAAACAGCCCAACGCCTAGCAACAGAAAGGGTTGGATGAAAAAGCCTATCATCATCAGGATATAGGCCGCCGTTGAGCTGAAGTTTGTCGCGGGGACGAGGGCAGTCCGGAGGCTCAGCATGCCGTAATTGCTTGCATCCTGAATTGCATGGCCTGCTTCGTGGCAGGCGACACCGATTGCGGATAGCGACTGACTTGAGTAAACATCTTCGGACAGGCGAAGGGCTTTGGGGCCCGGGTCATAGTGATCACTCAGCCATCCGCTTGTGCGTTCAATGCTGACACCGTGGATGCCGTTCCGTTGTAGCATCATTGCGGCGGCTTGCGCCCCGGTCATCCCGCTTCGCGAGCCGACTTGCGAGTATTTTGAGAACGTCCGCTTCGTTTTGAATGTCGCATACAGGGATAATGCCAGCCCTGGCGCGAGGAAGACGAAATAGAGCGGGTCGAAAAAACCGAAAAACATGAGGGATACCTCCTTGTTTATGTTTTTTTGCTAAGAACGTTTGTATCTGTTCGTTTCAGCAATTATACCATATATCCGCGAGAAAATCAAATTATTTTTCAGTATCAAAGTTGAACTCGGTTTTTGGTGTGTGGTTGCTTTGCGAGGGACAGGCCCTCGCGCTACGGTATCGTGGCGGGTCATTTGGGGGTTGCACTCGTTTTTTTGCGCGTCGTTGCACTGCGAGGGACAGGCCCTCGCGCTACGGTAGCGTGGGTCAAATTATTTTTCAGTCTCGGTTTCGTTTGACATGTTACGCCCGAGCTGGTAAACTGTGAAAAACGTCCTTATGGACGAGGAGAGTAAGCGAAATGGCCATACCTAGTCGTCGAGAAATGAGATTGCCGCTGCTTCAACACATTGCTGATGGGCGCGAATATCTCTATTCTGAATTGAAAACCGCGTTAACACGGCACTTTTTGCTAACAGATGCCGATCAGCATGCGGTAAAGCCAAACGGGAAGAACAAGTTTAGCGCGCGCCTATCGACAATTTTGGGCACGCTACGTGCGGAAGGGTTAGTGGCGTTCACACCGTCAAAGAGGGACGGCACTTATCGCATCACCGAACGCGGACGTTATGTTTTAAGCCAGTCGCCGGCGGCAATCAATTCCGCTTTTTGGCGGCAGTTTAAGCTGCCCAGTGTTGACGCGATTATCCCCGTGCTCCTTCAGCACGTTGGAGATGGAAAGAGTCATCACTACCTCGCGTTGCGCGAAGCGGTGACGATGCACTTTTCAATTACACCGGCGCAACAGCGAGCTATCTTGCCGAGTTGGGGACTCAGGTGGAACCGCCGTTGGGGAGATGCCCGCAAAGCACTCATCCATGCGGATTTCGTGGATAACACCGAAGCCGGGCGTTACCAAATCACAGCCCTTGGATGGGAAGTCCTCCACAATCCACCCCCGGTGATTGACACTGCTTTCTTAGCGACGTTTCAATTGCCTCAGGGTAAAATGGGGCCGATGCTCCTCCAGCATATCGCTGACAAGGCAAGCGCGCCTCGGCAGGTTGTGATAGATACGCTTGTCAACCGCCTCAGAACAGATGTCTATCCCAGCGGCGTGATGCCGTGGCGCAAGGCTTGCAACTGGGAAATGGCTCGGTTAGAAAGGAGCAAACTCGTAACGTCAACCGACGATGGGTTTTGTGAGATAACCGCGTTGGGAAAAGCGGCACTCATCTTAGAACCCGATGCGTTTCCGTGGATTTTCCCACAAAGGCTGAGAGAAGCGGCGGAGCTGCTTAGTTCGTAACCCGGTGGCATCCGGTTCGTCGTTGTTGAAGTTGCAATCGGTTTTTGGTGCGTTCGTTGCACTGCGAGGGACAGGCCCTCGCGCTACGGTATCGTGGCGGGTTATTTGAGGTGTTGCAATCGGTTTTTGGCGTGTGGTTGTTTTGCGAGGGCCTGTCCCTCGCGCCACGGGAACGAAAACCGTCATTTTCACCGTAGCGCGGGGGCCTGTCCCCCGCGACTGTCGGCGTGCCCGAACGATGGCGAGGGACAGGCCCTCGCGCTACGGTATCGTGGCGGGTTATTGGGGAAATGAGAGGCTAAAAATATGAAAATCACAAACGTGAAAACGATTTTGACGGCACCCAATGGCATCCGACTCGTCGTTGTCAAAGTCGAAACGAGTGAGCCGGGGTTATATGGCATCGGCTGCGCGACGTTTACGCAACGTCCGCTCGCTGTCGCAACCGCCGTCGATGAATACCTCAAACCGTTCCTAATCGGGAAAGACCCGGGTAACATTGAGGACATCTTCCAGACCAGTTTTGTCAGTTCCTATTGGCGCAATGGACCTGTGTTAAACAACGCGCTCAGCGGGGTGGACATCGCCTTGTGGGACATCATGGGGAAGCGCGCGGGGATGCCTGTCTATCAATTGCTCGGTGGGAAGTGCCGAGAGGCAGTCACGCTTTACGCGCACGCCGGGGGCAGCGACTTCCAAGAAGTTGAGGAGAACATCCGGCGTTATATGGAGCAGGGGTATCGCTATGTCCGCGCGCAGGTGGCAATCCCCGGCCATTCCACTTACGGTGCGGCGAGTGGTGGCGCGCCTGCTTTTGAACCGACACCGTATGTCAACACCGTCGTCAAATTGTTCGCGCATTTGCGGGAGCAGTTAGGTGACGAAGTGGAGCTCCTCCACGATGTGCATGAACGGATTCCGCCGATTCAGGCGATTAATCTCGCCAAATTGTTGGAACCGTATCACCTCTTTTTTCTCGAAGATCCGTTTGCACCGGAGGATGTCGACTATTTCCAGTTGATGCGTCAGCAGACAAGCACGCCGATTGCGATGGGCGAATTGTTCAACAATCCGAACGAGTATGTCCATCTCATCAAGGACCGGCTCATCGATTTTATCCGCGTGCATATTTCGCAGATAGGCGGCATCAGTCCGGCGCGGAAGTTGGCGGCGTTCTGTGAATTCTTCGGTGTGCGCACGGCGTGGCATGGGCCCGGTGATGTGTCGCCTGTCGGACATGCGGCGAACGTCGCCTTAGATTTGGTGTCCTATAATTTTGGCATTCAGGAGCAACATGTCTTCGGGGAAAATACAAAGGCGGTCTTTCCCGGTTGCCCTGAGATTCGCGATGGCTGCTATTGGGCGAGGGAAGCACCTGGGCTCGGCATGGATATTGACGAGGAGCTCGCTGCAAAATTCCCGTTTCCGGAACATCCGCTCAACGGTGGTTGGGCTCCTGTGCGTCGGAGAGATGGGACGGTTATCCGTCCGTAGTGAGGGAAAAAACGGTTCTTAGGTCCGTAGGACCTTAATGTCTATAGAACGCGCGCCCGCGAAGAACCCTAAGGTCC
Organism: Candidatus Poribacteria bacterium; assembly: GCA_965242965.1. Taxonomy (GTDB): domain Bacteria; phylum Poribacteria; class WGA-4E; order WGA-4E; family WGA-3G; genus AGPOR5. The sequence continues at coordinate 3,986,825 of OZ251518.1, forward strand.
TTTAGGTCCTTAATAGTTTGTGCCATGTCCGCGCGTGTTTTTTATTAAGGACCTAAAGGCCCTTGGAAACGGGACGACACGTTTTTCTATAGACATGTAGGTCCTAAAGGCCCTAAAACGATGCATCCGAAAAAACGCCACCCCCTCACCGTAGAGCGAGGGCCTGTCCCTCGCCATGCACCGGTCTGCGCAGCAACCATCCGGAGTCTCTGGGCTGTGGGCGTTTTCCGCAGCGGTCGAGAGATCGCGGGGGACAGGCCCCCGCGCTACGGTGAAAAAAACGCCGTCCCTTCCCGTAGGGCGAGGGCCTGTCCCTCGCCATCGTTCGGCTGTCAGAACGCATCCCCCCTGTAGTTCAGGAGCACCAGTTCCTGACCCGTTCGGGAGCGGGCGCTCCCGAACTACAGAGGTGGGCACAATGCCTGCTGGTATTCGCCTGTCCTCCAAGGCGGGATAAATACCGAAACGGAGTTATGAAACACCCTCAGGTTACTTGAAGAAGGTGATAAGCGAGAGCACCAGAGCGGCGACAGCGGCGCAGGCGGTGGCGACAATCCCACCGGTTTTCCAACGGTCGGTGGTGTCAAGCTTCCGATCGCGCATGTTGGCGATAAAGGTATTGAGTCGTTCCTCCAATGCCTCTACCATGCCTGTCAGTTTGGCATCTCGTGCCTGCAGCTCGCCCTTAAGTTCCGCGTGGCTGACCTTCATGTCTGAGGTGTCTTTCAAGACTGCCTGGATGCTAGTCTGGTTTCGCTTCACCTCGCCGCGGGTTTCGTTCAACGCATCGCAGGTGGTTTCCAGGTCTTTTTGAACAACCTTCACCTCGTATTGCGTCTCCGTGACGATGCCGCGGGTTTCGTGGAGTTCCTCGCGGGTTTCCGTTACCTCGCCGCGAGTTTCCTTTACCTCCGCTTGGGTTTCCTTCACTTCCTCGCGGGTTTCCTTCACTTCGCCGCGGGTTTCCTTTACTTCCGCCTGAGTTTCCGTTACTGCCTCGCGCGTTTCCTTCACCTCAGACTCTAGGTTTGCTGTCCGTGCAGCCTGCGCAGCATCCTGAGCCTGTAGTTGCGCCGTAATCTCTTGTTGCTGCGCCGCTATCTCCTCAAGTTTTTGGAGAATAAGGTCTTCTTTATTCATCAGTTTATACCTCTTGTGTTAGTTAGTCACAGGACCATAAAGGTCTGTTAAATCAACGCGGCAGTCAAACTACCGCTAGGGATAACGAAATTATACACGCAATCCCTGATTAATGTCAAGTTTTTTTGTGTTTCTCAGACATGCAGGTATTGCATCGAGACCGGGAAGTCTCTCCTACCGCTAATACTAAAAACCTAACCGTTTTACCTCAGTTTGGAGAGATACCCCAGTCTTCGACTTTACCTGTCGTTGGATATGCGCGACGAGACTGAGCACATCCGCCGCTGACGCGCTGTCAATATTGAGGATGAAATTCCCGTGAACCGTTGATACCTCCGCACCGCCGATGCGGTGGCCTTTCAAACCGCACGCGTCAATCAGCCTTCCTGCCGAATCGCCAGATGGGTTTTTGAACATGCACCCTGCATTCTCTTCGGCGAAGGGTTGCGTCGCGACTTTCTGTTTGTAAAAGGTTTGCATCCGTTCGGTTATCGTCTCAGCATCGCCGGGTTCGAGGGAGAGCGTCGCGCCTGTCACACAGAAATAGTCGCCGAGAATGCTGTGTCGGTATTCAAAGCGGGCTTCGGCGTGAGAGAGTTCGGCGAGCGCGCCGGTATCGTGCATGACGGTGACGTTGGTGACGACATCACCGAAACTGCTGCCCCATGCACCTGCGTTCATAATGAGCGCGCCGCCGACAGAACCGGGGATGCCAAGCGCGAATTCAACGCCGCTCAACCCGCGCCGGGACATCGATTTTGAGAGCCGCGGCAGCGATACACCCGCTCCGACTGTGACAATGTTTCCATCAATCGTCAATTGCGCGAGCTCCCCGATGAGTCGGATGGCGATGCCGCTGAAGCCCGCGTCACTCACGAGCAGATTTGAACCGCGCCCGATGATTGCAACAGGGATGTCCCACTGCTGGTGAAAGCGTGCGATGGATGCCAATTCTGTGAGTGTGCTGACTTCAAAGTAAGCCGCCGCTTCACCGCCGATGCCGAAGTGCGTGTGCTTGGATAACGGTTCGCCAAATCGGAGTCGTGAGTTTGGGCTTTGGACGATGTTTGCGAGTGCTTCTTGCCAATTTTGGGTGATGTTTTCCATGGGAATGTCTATTGTCTCCTTTTTTTTGTTGTTTATTGAGGGTGTTTCATAAATCAATCAACGCCGCGGTGCAAAGAACGGTTGGTGTTACCGTAGGGCGAGGGCCTGTCCCTCGCCATCGTTTTGCTATCAGAGTGCCTCACCCCTGTAGGTCAAGATCGCCTGATCTTGACCCGTTCGGGAGCAGGCGCTCCCGAACTACAGTGGTGGGCCCGATGCCTCCCCGGTAGGAGAGACCTCCCGGTCTCGATTTTCAACATATCGGGACAAGGATGTCCCTCCTACCCGAACCGATGCCTCCCCGGTAGGAGAGACCTCCTGGTCTCAATGCTCCCTAGTCTCATACCCCCGCGCTACGGTGAAAAAAACGTTTTTCGTTTTCTTCAGGTCCTTTAGGTCCTGAATGTCTATAGCATGCGGCGATCTGAAGAGCTCTAAGGTCCTTTAGGTCCTTAATGTGTTTTGCGGTGCGGCGTGTTTTTTTTATTAAGGACCTAAAGGACCTTGATAGAGGTCTCCACGTTTTTCTATAGACATGTAGGTCCTAAAGGACCTAAGAGCGGCTTCTTGACACCGACGATCGCGGGGGACAGGCCCCCGCGCTACGTTGAAAATGACGGTTTTCGTTCCCGTAGGGCTTGGGCCCTCGGATGCCACACGCGCATCCGAGCGGGTGTCCCTCGCCATCGTTCAGCTATCAGAACGCGTCCCCTCTGTAGTTCAGGAGCGCCTGCTCCTGACCCGTTCGGGAGCGGGTGCTCCCGAACTACAGTGGTGGGCCCGATGCCTTCTGCATCGAGACCAGGATGTCCCTCCTACCGGGATGCCATCGAAATATAAAACCCCCCTTCAGTTCATTATAGCATAGCCTTTATGTCCAAGTCAAACGAAAAATATCCTGATGCCAGAACCATTGACAAGCGACAGCATTCAAAAAAACGAACCTTTTCATAATAGCATTGTCTAAAAAAACGAAACCTAAATAGCTCTGGCACTTGATGCCAAGCAACAGAACGCTAGCACGGGAAACAGGAATGACGCTCCCCGCAGCGTTCATAACAATTAAGGAGAAAAGAAAATGAAGCAGAAATGGTTGGCACTCAGCGCGATTGCTGTCATCGCAGTCGTCGGTATGTTTGTCTTTGACTTCGCTACTTCGGCACAGCGGCCGGAACGCGGCGAACGCGGCGGACGCGGTGAACGCGGCGGACGCAGCATGATGAATCCCACCTCCCTCGTTGATAACTCTTGGACAGACTTGACGTTCATCCTGAAGGTGGACGACGAAACGCTCGTGAAGGCGCGGCCCATCTATCAGGACACCCGCGATAAATTTGAAGCGGAGTTCAAGAAGTTACAGGCATCCGGTGACCCGCGGGAGATGCAGCGAGGCATGATGGCCATCGCTGGAAAAGTCGGTGCCGAATTCCAGGCGGCTCTCAAAGAGGTTTTGTCAGAGGAACAACTGATGAAGCTTAACGCTTTGACGAAGAAACGCCAGACCGAGTTGGCGCAACGTATGAATCGCTGGGGTGGCGGTAATCGTCGAGGCGGTGGTGGCGGTAGCCGTTAATTTCGTTGCTAGGGCGGGTATTGTTTAACCGGGCGATCGCGAGGGACAGGCCCTCGCGCTACGGTTGTCCAGGCCGCCTCCCTTTATCGTAGGGCGAGGGCCTGTCCCTCGCCATCGTTCTACGATAAAAAACGCCGTCCCTTCACGTAGGGCGAGGGCCTGTCCCTCGCCATCGTTCGGTTGTCAGAGCGCGTCCCCTCTGTAGTTCAGGAGCGCCTGCTCCTGATCCGTTCGGGAGCGGGCGCTCCCGAACTACGATAAAAACGCCCTCCCTTCAACGCTCGCGGGGGACAGGCCCCCGCGCTACGATGAACAAAAACGCCGTCCCTTCACCGTAGGGCTTGGGCCCTCGGATGCCACACGCGCATGCGAGCGGGTTTCCCTCGCCATCGTTCGGTTGTCAAAGCGCGTCCCCTCTGTAGTTCAGGAGCGCCTGCTCCTGATCCGTTCGGGAGCGGGCGCTCCCGAACTACGATAAAAAACGCCGTCCCTTCAACGCTCGCGGGGGACAGGCCCCCGCGCTACGGTGGAGGGAGAGGGTTCGGTTCAACAACGCTCGCGGGGGACAGGCCCCCGCGCTACGGTTGTCCAGGCCGCCTCCCTTTACCGTAGGGCGAGGGCCTGTCCCTCGCCGTGCTGCGGTCTACCGAACGATCGCGGGGGACAGGCCCCCGCGCTACGGTGAAGGGAAAGACTCACGGTAAATAGATACCCGCGCGAGCCAACTCAACCCGCATATCCGACAATGCACGCGACTCCATAACGTCATCATAGGCGTAAGGGATACCAGAGCGCGCCGCCTTCCGCCGATCTTCCGCATAACAACAACGCGCCTTCTTCGTGCCCGAAATGCTCGGCTCAATAGACAGCAATTCACGCAAAGACTGCATCGCCCGATGAATCGCCGCATCCGTAATACCAAGCACCTCCGACAGCAACCGCGCATCAAGGATATGCCGCCAAGCATCATCCGCGCACTCGTTGTAAGGCTTCAGCCGATAGCCCTTCAAATCGGATAGCACCCGCTCCGCCGCTCCCAACTGCGTATCGGATAACTGACGGACATCCAGCGTCGGAACATTCGGTAACGTTGTTGGAGTTAATGCACCACGTCCTGGCTGTTGCTTGCCCGCTGTCGTCCAGTGACATAGCATACCGAACGTTGAATTTGTCCACAGCGTCCACGCCGCTTCGTAACGAACGTCTTCCAACTTCACATTGGTAACAAAACTAACCCCTAACGCTGGAACCTCGGTCCAATGCGCCAACACCGAATTGGCGTTGAATCCCAGATACATGTGATAATGCGTTCGGCTGTTGTGCTGACGCAAAATCCCGTGCGCCTTTTCGACGTTCTGCGGCTTAACCTGTGCCTTCTGATCTGGCACGACTTGCATCGAACGTTGCGGCGTTATATATTTAAGCTGCCACAGGGCATCGTATCCTTCTTGCACGTTGGATTCGCGCCGGTGCATCTCAAAGGCACCACGTTTGCCCTTCTGCTTAATATCATTATGACATGCGCCGACTTTTCCAATCTCACCCAACGGACAGATTGGGATGTCAATCGCGTCTATCAGTTCGGGTAACCGCAATTTCCCTTGACGCAGTTGGTAGGCGATTTGCATTAACGACATGGACTTCACACGGGATGCGCCCCATTCGCCTGCACCGATGGGACATTCTAACACCTGCGCCATGCCGACATCGCCAACCTTAATAGCATCACCGCCGAGTGCTTCGTCTTCCAACTGCCGTGCGATAGGCTGACGATGGAGGATTTCGGCTAATGCTTGTGCGGCGAGGGTGCTATCGGGACGTTGGGATAGACAGACGAATGTCGCTCTCCCCGTGTTTTTCGCCACGCCCTTGTCGGCGATTACCATGCATTCCGCCATGCTCGTTTCGGCTGAAAACGCGCTGTCGTATCCGCTCTTTTGGGCGATTGTGACTACCATGACGTTGTGGTATTCTGTCGCCCACATCTCACGCACCTTCTTAAACGAATCAACCGTTAAAGCCGTCGCCGGCAGAATGATGCCCATGCGCCCACCGTCACGTAATTTCAAATCTGCGAGTTCGACGAAATATGAATACGCAACCTTGCCATGAGAGACTCGGCTCTCCTTTGAGGCGAGTTCTTTCAACATCGCTTTCTGTTCAGCATCGCTGCGTCCTTCCGACGCAAATACGCGCTTCGGATCTCTGGTATTAGGATCGGCACTAGAGGTTAAAAACGGCGGATTTTGGATGACGATGTCCATCTCACCCTCGCCAAACTCACGTTTCAACTCCGCTGTTGCATCGCTGTCGCCTGCCAACTGTTCTCCCTCAGACTCCATCGTCGGGAACAGCAGTTGGTTATCCAGTAATTCCAACGAACCGGTTTTGTAAACGCCTTCCTCTGTCTCACCGTGAGGGGCGGTGATAACCCGCGTTGCGCCCAGCGTTACTTCCGGGTGCGCGCTCGCCATTGCGGCGAAGGTGAGGTGAGTGCAGTGGGAGTAGATGTCCGCGCCTGCCAGATTGTTTTCGAGCATTTCGCGATGGATGACGATGCTGTTCTCGCCGGTTCGTTCTTCATATAGCCGTTGGATGCGCTTATACACGCCGTTGAGCAACGCGCCTGTCCCGCATGCGAAATCTGCCACTTTCGGTAACCGTCCATCGTCTGGGAGGTTTGGACAGACCAGCGCCGATAGCAGGGTTGCGCTCGTTGGCAGCGTGTAATTCGCCTTCACGTATTTCCTGTCTATCAGCAGGCTTTGGAACACTTCACCGGCGAGTTCGTGGATCTGGGGGAGGTGCGATTCGACGAGTGTGCATGCGGCATCGCAAAGTTGCGCTAGCACGTTGTTCGCCATCGCTTCGTCGTATATGAACGCCTCGCACAGCATCCGGCGCGCGTCCTTGAAAATCGGTTGGTAGTTCACCTTGAGGATCGCCGCCCAATCTTGAACTACCTCTGTCAACTTGATGCCGTTTATCTTGTAGTAAGCCGGCGGCCGCACCGATTCCATGCGCGGTTTGCCGGCGACGGCATGCTGGAAGACAAAGGCATTCGTGATAATAAGGCATGCCATCCGGGCGGTCTGCTCGCAGTAATCCTGCTCCAAGATGTTATCTAATTTGTCGCCGATGATGGCATTGGTTTCCGTTGCATCGTGCAGCCATTTCGCCGCGACCTGGATTTCTTCCTCCATTTTCTCGGATGCTTCGGCGATGTGTTGGCTTGGCACCGCGCCGACTTTCAGTGCGTTTGCGACATCGGCGAGGGTGCCGCGGGCATAGCCGACGCTGGGGAATTCGTAGTATTCGCCGCTGCTTTCGCCGATGAGCATGGACTCGATGTCATCTGCTGCGCGTAGTGCCGCCGTTATCTCCGCGCCCGGTTTTTCCTGAAGGCGTGTAGGGTATCGGACTACCATCGCCGATTTCAGTTTCAGGCTCGCGCCGACGAATTCGGGGAGGAGGGTGCGTCCCAGGTATCGTTCGCGTACCTGAGTTACGCCGTTGCGCGCTTTGGAATCGCTCCATTTCGCTTCGATGGCGACGGTTTCGTGTCCGCGTCGCATCGCTATGATGTCGGGTTGACGGAGGCTTCCTTTTAGCGGTTTTTGTTGTTCTTCAAATTTCCATTCTGGGCACATATCCCGTAATAGTGGGACGATTTGGCTTGTTACTGGGTTTTCGGTCTGTTTTGCCATGTTGATGTTTCCTTTTTGTTTCCGAGTTTCGTAGTTTTTCTGGCAGAGTGCACCACCTCTGTAGGTCAAGAGCGCCTGCTCTTGACCCGTTCGGGAGCAGGCGCTCCCGAACTACAGAGGTTACGAACCGTCTCCCTTTACCGTAGTGCGGGGGCCTGTCCCCCGCGATGCTCGCGCGCCAGGCCCGTAGGTCAAGAGCGCCTGCTCTTGACCCGTTCGGGAGCAGGCGCTCCCGAACTACAGAGTTGGGCCCGATGCCTTTTCGTAGTGCGGGGGCCTGTCCCCCGCAATGTTACGAATGTGAAGATTCTGCTTTGGCCTGCAGGTCGGCGAGGGACAGGCCCTCGCGCTACGTTTTTCCGGCAGAGTGCCTCACCTCTGTAGGTCAAGAGCGCCTGCTCTTGACCCGTTCGGGAGCAGGCGCTCCCGAACTACAGAGTTGGGCCCGATGCCTTATCGTTTGGGCACTCCGACGATCGCGGGGGACAGGCCCCCGCGCTACGATAAAAAACGCTGCCTCTTGACACCGACGATCGCGGGGGACAGGCCCCCGCGCTACGATAAAAAACGCCTCCGCTTCACGTAGGGCGAGGGCCTGTCCCTCGCCATCGTTTCGTGCACCCGAACATTCGCGGGGGACAGGCCCTCGCGATGTGAAAAAAAACGCCGCCCCAACCGTAGGGCGCGGGCCTGTCCCGCGCCATCGTTCGTGGCCCCCAACGATCGCGAGGGACAGGCCCTCGCCCTACGGTGAAGGGAGCGGGTTTCGATCCAACGAGAACGAGGGATAGGCCCTCGCGCTACGGTGAAAAAAAGCGGCCTCTTGACACCGACGCTCGCGGGGGACAGGCCCCCGCGCTACGGTGAAGGGAACGGTTTCGATTCAACGATCGCGAGGGACAGGCCCTCGCGCTACGGTGAAGGGAGCGGGTTTCAATTCAACGCTCGCGGGGGACAGGCCCCCGCGCTACGGTGAAGGGAGCGGGTTTCAATTCAACGCTCGCGGGGGACAGGCCCCCGCGCTACGATGAAAAAAAACGCCTCCCCAGCCGTAGGGCGCGGGCCTGTCCTGCGCCATCGTTCGGGTACCCCAATATTCGCGGGGGACAGCCCCCGCGCTACGGGCCTGGAAAAACGCCATCCCCCAAACGTTTTTCAATTCTTCAACGCCTCCACCCAGTGCAAAATTTCTTCCCGATTGCGGACATCGTTGCGGGCCAAGGCGGTTCCCGTTTCAATCAAAAGCGCATGGAGAGACTCGCGTTTGCCTTTCAATGCTAATGCATATTTTTCCTTCGCCGCGTCTAACTGCTTCCGGTGCATCAAACAGATTGCCGCGGTGCACCGCACCCGAACGAGGATATCCGCGTCCGATTTGTCAGAACGCCGAGCTAACTGCGATTCCAACGATAGCAGATTCCAGAAGGCAGGCATATTGAGCCGGTCGCGTTGGAAAACCTGCTCAAATCCTGTCAACGCCTTCGTGAATTCGCCTTGCATCAAATAGAGATAGGCGATGGTATTGTCAATGTGAACATCCCTGTCGGCTTTCGGAATCGCCTCGAATTCGGTGAGGGCGGCGGCGTATTTCCGCTGCTGCATGCGTTCGTTGCCGCGTCGGATGTGCAGGTTCATCAGTTCGGCTTTCGCCTGTGGATTCTGCGGTTCTTGCGCCAGCACACGCGCGAGTTCTGCATCGGCGCGTTTGTCATCGCCCGCGCCTTGATACGCCTGCACGAGACTGAGACGGAGATTCAGGTCTTCCGGAACAATGCGGAGTGCCGCTGTCAAATGTTGGATGGCTGCATCGTAACGTTCCTGCTGGATGAGACTTCGGGCATAGTGATGATAGGCGGCGATGAGGTTATGTTGCACCCATTCGGCGTTCGGCGTGGCGTTGTAAACCTTCTGAAACGCCGCCAGTGCCGCCGCATAATCACCTTTTTTGAGATAGAGTTCGCCAAGCAGGCTATGTCCCTGCGTATCGTTCGGCTGGAGTTTCACCACCTCTTGATACGCCGCAATCGCCGCGTCCACCTTCCCTGTCTCCCGATAGACATGTCCCTTTTGCGAGTATGCATCGATGAGATTCTTGCGCGCGATGTCAAACGTCGGCAGCACCTCCAAAGCGTTCCGATATGCATCGATGGCCGCGTCCCACAGTTTTCGGTTTCTCAGCGCGACACCGAAGTTGTTATAGCACTGCGCCAGGGCGCGCTGCATCACCGCGTCGACAGGGTTCATCTCCCGTGCCTTCAGGTAATAGCCGATTGCCTTTTCATACTCGCCGACCTGCGCGTAGCCGTTGCCCATCAGTTGATACGTGGGGGCATCGAGGGGTTTGAGCCGCAGTGCCTTCTCAAACGCCGCCGTCGCAGTGTCAAAGTCCCTGTCCGCCAACGCTTTGAACGCCTTTTCGCGTAGGAGTTGATGCAAGTTTCGCCTTGCGGCTTTATGATGCGGTTCAATGTCCAATGCGTTCTCAAACGCAAGCATTGCGCGCTCGTTCTCCTTTTGCTCGTAATAGAAAATGCCGAGGGTGTTATAGTCTGCCGGCGACGGTTTTAGCGTAATCCGTTTCTTAAGCAGTTCGATCGCTTCAAAAACCTGTCCCGTTTTTTGATAGGCTTGCACCAATTTCTCTATCGCCGGGCGGAAGTTGGGATTAAGGCGGCGACATGTCTGGAAGCAGTCAATCGCCGCTGCGATATTGCCTTTATCGAAGTAGACAGTGCCTAGCAGATAATGCGTTCGTAAATTCCTCGGCTTCCGCAAGATTTCTTCTTTCAGCAGTTTCATCGCGATGTCGTGCTGCGGCGTATCCAGCGGCGTGTTATAGAGTCTCAGCAACGTTGCGATGTCACGTTCGGTAGGCTGCTGCGCTGTCGCCGTCGGATAGTTGATGTCGGCGGGGTGTGGGCTGTGTCCCCAGAGTCCGAGGGCGTGTCCAAATTCGTGGAGACAGACGGTGCGCATCTCTTCCTGCGTCAGTTCCCCGATAGAGCCATCTCCCTCTAACATCAGGATAACCTCCACCTTAAACCCTTGAGTGGCGTTCAGGCGTGTCAGTTCCGCGCTTCCGAGCCGCGTATCCTGAATGTCCATGAGGCTGCTATGTCCCCAGCTGACGCGGATGTCCGCCTGTTCTGGGGTTTCTGTTTCTTCAAAACGGATGGTTTCAGGTGCGGCGTTTTCCCATTCGTCCATGGCGTATCGGAGTTCGGGGAGATAGGGGCTCTCCAACAAAATCGGCGAGATGTAGACACGGATGGGCATCTCCGTGAAGCGCGTAATTCTGCCATCAGAGAAGAGCGTGATGTGGTCGAAATAGTCTGTTTCTGGCGCGGCGAAGGTTGAACCTGCCGCTGCTATCGCGATGAGGGTAATGGTGAGCATGCTGGTTAGGGTTTTTAGGGACATAAGGTTGTCTCCGTTATTGTATTGTGATGAGAGAGTTTAACATATTGCGCGTTAAAAAGTCTTGATTTCTTTCTTCGGGTAGGAGAGACCTCCTGGTCTCGATGCAATGGGGCGGCGGCGGCAGAAAGCCCCTTCATCGTAGGGCGAGGGCCCTCGGATGCCACACGCGCATGCGAGCGGGTTTCCCTCGCCATGCTGCGATCGCGGGGGACAGGCCCCCGCGCTACGGTGAAAAAAACGGTTCCCTTCACCGTAGGGCGAGGGCCTGTCCCTCGCCATCGTTTTGCTGCCAGACCCCTTCACACACATCGTGACGATGGAGTTCGCGGGGGACAGGCCCCCGCGCTACGATGGAAAAAACATGCCGATTACCGTAGGGCGAGGGCCTGTCCCTCGCCATCGTTTTGCTGCCAGAACCCTTCACCTCTGTAGGTCAGGATCGCCCGATCCTGACCCGTTCGGGATTAGGCGATCCCGAACTACAGCGGTGGGCCCGATGCCTTCCGGTAGGAGAAACATCAAGACAAGGAAGTCTCTCCTATCGGGAAGGCATTGATATATGAAACATCCTCAATAAAGTCTAACATATTGCGCGTTAAAAAGCAAGGGCATTTTCATCTTCGATTTTGGAAATGCAATTGTCTATAAGCAGATTAGAAGGTGTCAAGGCGTTAAGATTCAGGGCGTAACATCCCGCGCGCAACGAAAACCGATGAGGCCGTTCGCGTTCGTCGGCGAAAACCTGCCGCGAGGGGCGACGCGCAAGTTCTGTGCTGAATTGGGCCAACCGCCGCCGCGCAACACGCGCGAGGTTGTAACGTTTTGGTAATTCGTCATCACTTCCGTTAGGGTCATCTCGCTGGCGAGCGGATTCCGCCGCGGCGAACGCGTATAGAAATCCGCCTCATACGCATCAAGGCACCACTCCCACACATTCCCAGCCATGTCGTATAACCCATACCCATTCGGCGCATACATGCCAACCGGCGTTGTCAGCGGAGTAGGACTTCGGATAGACTTACCGTAGTTTGCCTTGCTAGCATCAATGCTGTAACCCCACGGGTATTTCTCATCCACCAAGCCGCCGCGTGCGGCTTTCTCCCATTCTGCCTCTGTCGGGAGCCGTTTCCCGGCCCACTGCGCGTACGCCATCGCCGCATACCAACTCACATACACCACCGGGTGGTTCCCTTTCCCACTCGGATAACTGTTACCACTCCAATCTTGGAGGTAGAGTCCACTGCGGTATTTTTTCGGAATCCGGTTTTTCTGCCACGGTGGGTTTGCATCGACAAACGCCTTGAACTGCGCATTCGTGACTTCGTATTTATCAATGTAGAATGCATCGACGTAAACGGTATGTACGGGTTTTTCATTGTCTTCTGCGTCGCTGTCGTTGCTGCCCATTTGGAAGTCGCCGGCGGGAATCCGCACCATCTCCGTGCCATCTTTCCCAAGAATCGTCGATGTGTGCGCGCCTTGCTGAGGAATTGCTTGTTTCTCCAATTGGACATCCCGCTGCCCCTCCTGACCTCCTTGTGTAACAGCCCGCGCGCAACGAAAACCGATGTAGACGCTCAAGTTCGCCGGCGTAAACCTGTTGCGATTGGCGACGCGCAAGTCCCGCGCTGTAAGGCCCCAACTGCCGCCGCGCAACACGCGCGAGGTTGTAACGTTAACGTTTTGGTAATTCGTCATCAGTTCTGTCATGTTCATCTCGCCGGCGAGCGGATTTTGAGGCTGCGAACGCGCGTAGAAACCCTCCTCATGCGCATCAAGGCACCACTCCCACACATTGCCGGCCATGTCGTATAACCCATACCTATTCGGCGCGTACGTGCCAACCTGCGTTGTGTTTCCAACATCCTTGTTGTAGTTTGCTTGGCTGGTGTCAATTGCATTCCCCCATGGGTATTTCTTGTCCACCAAGCCGCCACGGGCCGCTTTCTCCCACTCTGCCTCTGTCGGGAGCCGTTTGCCGGCCCACTGCGCATACGCCATCGCCGCATACCAACTCACATACCTCACCGGATGGTTCCCTTTCCCACTCGGATAACTGTTCCCACTCCAATCTTGGAGGTAGTTTCCACTGTGGTATTTTTGCGGAATCCGGTTTTTCTGCCACTGGGGGTTTGCATCGACAAACGTCTTGAACTGCGCGTTCGTCACCTCGTAGGTATCAATGTAGAACGCATCCACATAGACGGTATGCGCGGGTTTTTCATCGTCTCCTGCGTCGCTGTCGTTGCTGCCCATTTGGAAGTCGCCGGCGGGAATCAGCACCATTTCAGTAGTATCTGGTATAGCAGCGGGTTTGGGACGTGCTTGTGTTTCCAATTGGACATCCTGTTGCACCTCCTGACCTCCTTGTGTAACATCCCTCGCGCAACGAAAACCGAAGTGGCCGTCCGTGCTCGCTGGCGTATTGCCGCCGCGACCGGCGACACGCAAATCCTGTGCGGTAAAGATCCAACTGCCGCCGCGCAACACGCGCGAGGTTGTAACGTTTTTGTAATTCGTCATCACTTCCGTTAGGTTCATCTCGCCGGCGAGCGGATTCCGCCGCGTTGAACGCGCATAGGAATCATACGCATCAAGGCACCACTCCCACACATTGCCGGCCATATCGTATAACCCATACCCATTCGGCGGATACGTGCCAACCGGCATTGTGTTTCCAACAGTCTTGTTGTAGTTTGCTTGGCTGATGTCAATTGCATTGCCCCACGGGTATTTCTTGCCCACTAAGCCGCCGCGGGCGGCTTTCTCCCACTCTGCCTCTGTCGGGAGCCGTTTGCCGGCCCACTGCGCATACGCTATCGCTGCATACCAACTCACATGCCTTACCGGATGGTTCGATTTCCCACGGGGATAATTATTGCCATCCCAATGCATGAGGTAACCGTGGAAGTCAGTGGGCATGGCGAACTGCTCATCAATTTTGTCTTTTTGCCACTGTGGGTTTGCATCGACAAACGCCTTGAACTGTGCATTCGTCACTTCGTATTTATCGATGTAGAACGCGTCTACGTAAACGGTATGCATCGGTTTTTCATGGCTGTATGCCTCGTGGTCGTTGCTGCCCATTTGGAACTCGCCGGCGGGGATGAGCACCATTTCAGTAGAGGCTGGCATAGCAGCGGGTTTGGGACGTGCTCGTTTCTCCAATTGAACATCCCACGGAACTTCTTGTCCACCCCTCAGTGTCACACCTCTCACTTGGCTTTTGTAACCGGGGAGTTCTATGCCAAGTTCTACCTGCTTTTCTCGCGTTGTTCCGGTGTCAACCTCAAAGCCGCGCAACGGCGTTTTGCCGATAGCGGCACCGTCAAGATAAACACTCGCGCCGTTCGGTGTGCTGGTCACCTGCAAGGTTGCGATGGTGGCAAACTTTTCCAATCGGACTGTCCATGGCATGCTTTGCCCACCTTTCAATGTCAAGGTTGTTGTTCGGCTTTTATAGCCTTCGGATTCCAAGCGGACATGAACCTGTTTGACGCGTCTCACCCCAGTGTCGATTTGATAGCCGCGCATCGGTGTTTTCCCGATGACAATCCCCTCAAGATAAACCGTCGCGCCGCGGGGAGTGCTTGTTACGTTTAACGTCGCTATTGTAGATAAGGCATCGCCAGGAGGAGGAGGTGCTTCCCGCGGCAAGACGAATACAAAATCCCCCTGGTTCAGTTTGGGGTTGTTGATTTTGCCATACTGCGGGTTTTGCCCACGGTTATATTTCGGGACTTCGGTTTTCAGATAGAGCCCTAACTCCGCGCCGGTAATGTAACCGTCCGCAATAGGTTCCTGCGCGATGCCTTTAACGAGGTTCAGAAATGCCTCCTTAAAAACACTGTGATCTGGCACGGTTTCATCGGCGCGGCCGGCCGTGATGAATTGTCGCACGGGATATTTGACGTTGTTTGAGACATAAGGCGGCGGAATCTGGCTGCGCGCATTGAGAATCGTGCCAGAGAAACAGCTGTCAAACATAAACAGCACATGCCGTGACTGCATGCGCCGTGACTGCGTCACCAGCGATTCCATGTCCACACTTTTGCTACCGTCGATGCCGTCGTTTTTTGGGAAAGGCGCGTCTACCATGACGAGGTATCCAAGGTGTTCGCCATCGGCAAGTTCCTCAGTGTAACCGTGGCCCGCGTAGTAGAAAAGGAGTCGGGCATCCTCGTTTTTTCCGTTCTGGACGAACGTCTCAAAGGCATCTTCAAACTTGTCTTTTGTCAGGTCGGTTTTGAGGGTGACGTTGAAGCCGTGTGTTTTGAGTGCCGCGGCGACTTCCTGCACGTCGCGAGTTGCGCCGGGCAGCGGGTCCCAGCCATTTCGGTAATTTCCGTTTCCGACGATGAGCGCGTAAGAGGCTTTATAGAGTTCAATCTCTTCGCCGGTGTTTGTTCGGACGCTGATTTTCATGCCGCGGTTGGTTTGCGGGCAGAGGTCTGGCGCGCCGATGAAAATGGCGGCACTACCAAAGACGATGGCAATAAGGGTGATGAATACGGTTTTCATGATGGCGCGGATTTTAGCATGTTACGCCTTAAAAAGCAAGGGTATTTTCTCTATAATCAGAAAAACGTCCCAGTGCGCGCGTAGGGCGAGGGCCTGTCCCTCGCCGTGCTGGGTTCTGATTCCCGTTGCGCGCGTAGGGCGAGGGCCTGTCCCTCGCCGTGCTGCGGTCTAACGCCTCGGGAGTTCGTAGGGCGCGGGCCTGTCCCTCGCCATGCTGGGTTCTGGTTTTGCATCGAGACCAGGAGGTCTCTCCTACCGGTGTTGCATCGAGACCAGGAGGTCTCTCCTACCGGGGCCGCCTGTCCCTCGCCCTACGGTTGTGTGGCGTTTTTGCTAAGCGTCGTAATCACAAGACGCGCTTCACTCTGTTGCGCATGAGGACGTTGCTGCTTCTTTTTCATCCCGCGAAAAGCGCGAGCTGCCTGTTCAGCATCTTCTGCCTTCAAAAATAGATACCCATCGCTTTCGTAGGACTCGATGACTGGAAACTTATCGGTCCGCGCCGCGACGATAAGCAATTCTGCGCCAAACGGAGCTGCACACTCAAACTCTTCCGGAATCTCAACAACACGATTAACCTTCGACTCATCGATATAGTAGTTGTCATAGAGGAGCGTGTGCCGGCCATCGGCAAGGATATAGAGGATGCGGATGTAAGCCGCTTGATTGACACGGACAGAAACCAGCATTGTCTCGCCTTCGGTATAAAGCGGATGCTCACTCGGGCTGTTTGTCCAGACATCCACCCGCAGCGCGCCACTGACGAATTCGCCTTCGGCAAACGCTTTTTGTGATATGAGAGCCGCCTGCCAATTTTGCGGTTTGAAGTCCATATCCGTAAGGCGCGAGAAGGTGACTGCGGTGCCAGCCTTGACTGCACCGGTATCGACATCGCGCAGCGTCGTCCGAAGGGTGATTGCATCGCTGTTTTCCCAATAGGTGCCGGAGAGCAGCAACGTCGCGCCCGCACTTTTGGTAAAATCGCGCATCAGTTGCGCGGAACGGGGACGAACGTTTCCGCGGGAACGGTGCTTTTCAGTGACGGTGTGCCACTTGCCGATTTGTCCGAGTTGTGCCTCCAGCGCGGCGCGGAATTCACGCGAAAAACGGCTATTCATCTGCGTATCTTGATAGGTAGGGGCTACCAGCAACACTTTCCCTGCGAGGTGACGCACCTGTTTTGAGAGTTGAAAGACAACGGCACGCGCAATATCATCAACGGAAGTGATTGCGGCAGTTGAGACGAGGTGCTCAACGCGATTCATTACCTCGGTGTGCGACATCAGGGGACTATCTCCCACGCCGGAATCGCCTTTTGTGGCTCTTTCCAATTCGGCGAAGGCGGTGTCTGCAGAAATCGCGACCGGGAGGGCGCGCCTACTGGAGAGTTTTGCCACCGTCAAGATAGTCTCCGCCTCTTTCAACGCTTCGTAAAGCGGCGCGGTGCTCAGGTATTTCTCCACGGCGAGAGAGATTTTATCCTCGTTTTCTGCGGTGTGGGCATCGGCAAGGATGCGCCGGATTTCGGCGCGGCGTTGGACAGCGCGTTGCGTATAGAGCCGCTTGAGCTCGGCGCGCGAAATCCATGCGAGGACATACGCGGTATGCTGGCCATCGTAATGCTCAAGCGAAAGTCCCATCAGTTGCAGCGCAGTGGAACTTTGAGTGGTTGCACTGAAATGTTCGGAGACACCGTGCCTCGTCTCTTCCTCGCCGGTGGAAATAACGCTTTTGATGTTTGTGACAATGTGGCGAGAAACTTCTGCGCGGGCGTTGTCTGCGGCAATCTGGCGTGATTCGGCACCGTTCCCCTGCGCACTCCCGAAGCCGACGAGATAACTGTGTGATGGATGCCTTTTGGACACGCCGAAGTTGCGGACCCAATCGGGTGCGTCGGCGTGCGCGGTTGTGGTGAGGGAGATAAGGAATATGAAAAATAGAGAGATGCGCGTGGTTTTCATAGCGATCCTTGGAGAACAGATTCTAGCCTATCGTAATATAGCATCGGATCGATTAAAAGGCAAGCGTTTTTTTAATCAGGATTTGCAGGATTTGCAAGATTAGAGGACATTCGCGTTATGGAAATCTGCTGGAGGTCTGAATTTTCTTTCCATTGATCTTTGTGATAGATCTAGACCGCAAGACGATCCGAGTTGACAATAAAGCGCAGATCTGAAGAAAAATTGATTGCGATCAAAAAAATAAAATTGGATTTAGATATTCGCAAAAGAATACTATATTAAGCCTAGTAGGAGTTTTCAGGTGCCATTCGTCGCGCGGGAGAAAATGCTCCCGCTTCTTGTGCAATCACTTGTTAGTGACTCTGAAATTAATATATAATAAGGAGAAAAATAATGCAATTTGAAAGGAAGACGAAATCCGAGACAACAGAAACAGTAAAAATCTCTACAGATCCAGCGGAGAGGGCCCATGTTCGGGTTAATCAAAAATCCGGTGAATATGAGATCACTACCTCGCCAATTCCCTGTGATCACAAATCGGGTGAATGTAAAGTCATCACCTTGCGAATTCCTTCCATAGGTGGTTGTCTACGCAGATGCCTCACCTTCGTTAAGGATTGGAATTTTCTGTTCCAGGCAGTTAGATTCGTCATGGAGAACTTCCCAGAGTTTGTCTTAATTGTCTGGGCTTTGTTCCGTTTTCTAGGTGTTATGCCCAATTAGTTTCTGTAGTTCGGGATCGCCTGATCCCGAACAGTCAAGATCGCTTGGAAACCAGTATGCCAGAGTTTCAGGCGATTTTGACCTACAGAGACGAGGCAAATCAACGTCAGTTGGTATTAGAGGGAAATCTTTATGCAAACAAGGCATGCTATCGGATAATTGGATAGTTTTGTTCGTCTTTTTGTGCAAAGGTGCAATTACTTGTAGTGCTACTATCTGCAAGAACAGAAGGGGTAAAGGAGTTAGGGTTAAGGGGTAACATCCTTCGCGCAACGAAAACCGAGGTTGACGGCCGTGAACGTTGGCGGATTCCTGTTGCGATTGGCGACACGCAAGGCCAGCACTGACGAGAGCCAACTGCCGCCGCGCAACACGCGGTCATTGTGGTCCTGAACCTTCGCGAAGCCATCTTCAACCCATCCTCCCGCCACCGGATTCCGATGTGGCGAACGCCTATAGAAAGCTGCCTCCCACTCATCAATGCACCACTCGTAGACATTGCCCGCCATATTGTGTAATCCGTATCCGTTCGCCGGGTAACTGCCGACAGGGGCAATGAACGCGTGCCCATCGTTCACACTGTCATCTGTCCAAGTTATCCAATCAATATTGAGGTTAGCTAGAGTGACATCGGCGAAGTTACACTGCGTTCCATCCGGCGCACTGTTACCCCACGGGTATTTCTTGCCTTCCAAGCCGCCGCGTGCGGCTTTCTCCCACTCTGCCTCTGTCGGGAGCCGTTTGCCGGCCCACTGCGCATACGCCATCGCTGCATACCAACTCACGAACATCACAGGGTGGGTGTCTTCCCCACTCGGATAACTGTTCTCCGTCCAGGAGTCTAGGTAGTCTCCATCATGATATTTGTCAGGGATGTTGTCCTTCCGCCACTGTGGGTTTGCATTGACAAACGCCTTGAACTGCGCGTTCGTCACCTCGTATTTGTCCATGTAGAATGCACCGACGTAAACGGTATGCACAGGTCTTTCATTGCCTTCCGTGTTGCTGTCGTTGCTGCCCATTTGGAACTCGCCGGCGGGGATCAGCGCCATATCCGCGCCATCTTGTCCAAGAATCGTTGATGGGTGCGCGCCTTGCTGAGGGATTGCCTGTTTTTCCAATTGGACATCTCGCGGTCCCTCCTGACCTCCTTGCGTAACAGCCCTCGCGCAACGAAAACCGATGAGGTTGAACGTGGCCGTGGGCGGCCTGCTGTTGCGATCGGCGACATGCAAGCTCCGTGCGACGAAGCCCCACGACCCGCCGCGCAACACGCGGGCATTGTGGGTCTGAACCTTCGCGAAGCCATCTCCAACCCATCCCCCCGCTACCGGATTCCGATGTGGAGAACGCGAATAGAAAGCTGCATCCCACTCATCAATGCACCACTCGTGGACATTGCCCGCCATATTGTGTAATCCGTATCCGTTCGCCGGGTAACTGCCGACAGGGGCAGTGAACGCGTGACCATCGTTCACATTGTCATTTGTCCAAGTTATCTCATCAATATTGCGGTTAGCCAGAGTGACATCGGCGAAGTTACACTGCGTTCCGTCCGGCGCACTGTTGCCCCACGGGTATTTCTTGCCTTCCAAGCCGCCGCGTGCGGCTTTCTCCCACTCTGCCTCTGTTGGGAGCCGTTTGCCGGCCCACTGCGCATACGCCATCGCCGCATACCAGCTTACAAGAACAACTGGATGGTTACCGGCCCCACTCGGATAGTCGTTGCCATTCCAGAGGTTGAGGTAGTAGCCATTGTGGTATTTGTCAGGGATGTTGTCCTTCTGCCACTGTGGGTTTGCGTCGACAAACGCCTTGAACTGCGCGTTCGTCACCTCGTATTTGTCCATGTAGAATGCATTGATGTAAACGGTATGCACTGGTTTTTCATAGTCTTCTGCCTCGCTGTCGTTGCTGCCCATTTGGAACTCGCCGGCGGGGATGAGCACCATCTCGGCACCGTCTCGTCCAATTATCGTCGGAGCAAGCGTTGATTCTAAGGCGACATCCCAGGGGAGGTTTTGTCCACCTGTCACTGTAACGTTTTTCATTAGGTTTTTGTAACCAGCGAGTTCTAAGCCGATTTCTATCTGCTTTTCACGCCTGATTCCCGTGTCAATCTCCTGGTTGTGTAATGGCGTTTTTCCGACAGCGGCCCCATCAACGTAGACTGTTGCACCGCTGGGAGTGCTCGTTATATGCAACGTTGCGAGTGTAGGGAGTTCGGCAGTGTTTCGCTGCGGTAGCACGAAGACAAAATCGCCCTTATCTAACTTCGGGTCTTGGATTTTACCGTATTGTGGGTGTTGCGCCTCGTTGTATATCGGGACCTGATTCTTCAGATACAATCCCAACTCCGCACCAGTGATATAACCATCGCGGAACGGTTCGGCAGCGCGGCCGTCAATGAGGTCAAGGAACGCTGTTTTGAACACGCTCCGGTCAGGCACGGGTTCGTTCGCGCGCCCGGCGGTGATGAATTGCCGCACGGGATGCCGAATGTTATCCGAAATGCTCTCGGGTCTCACCCGGTCGCGTGCATTCAAAATAGTGCCGGAGAAGCAGCAGTCAAACAGGAACAGGACATGCCGTGCGAGTATCGCCTTGGATTCACCGACAAGCGTTTCCATGTTGACGCTTTCTCGGACAAAGCCGAGTTTGTCGATGTCAGGTTCTGGTGCGTCTACCATGACGAGATACCCGCGTTCCTGGGCGTTGGCAAGTGGCAGGGTGTAACCGTGTCCTGCATAGTAAAAGAGGAGACGGTTGTTTTCGTCTGCCCCGTGCTCTAACACGAATGTGAGGAATGCGTCCTCAAATTCATCTGCGGTGAGATCGGTTTTAAGGGTGACGTTGAAGTCGTGTGTTTGGAGTGCCTCGGCGACTTCTTTCACGTCTTGTATCGCGCCCGGCAGCGGGTCCCATCCGTTAGTGTAGTTTCCATTTCCGATGACGAGTGCGTAAGAGGCGTTGTAGAGTTCAATGTGTTCGCCGGCACTGGTGCGGACGCTAATTTTCATGCCGCGGCGGGTTTGTGGGTGCAGCGTTGTGGTGCCGATGAAAATGAGGGCACCACAGAGCAAAACAACAAAAAGTGAGATGCTAAAGATTTTCACGGGATTCACCTCTTCAAGAAGAACGATTTTGGGCAAGGTTACGAAGAATTTCCTGCGGAGATGGTTGCCGGCCAGCAGAAAACCGAAAACCAAATGACGTTGACATTAATTATACACAAAATGTTGATTAATGTCAAAGTTGTGGGGAAATTTCATGGCAATTCAGTTTTCCTCATAACCACTTTTCGTTTGATAGGCACGCAACTGACTGGAAAACGGAACGCCTCTCTCCTCGGGTTGTGCCGAAGTTTGATTATTTGTGATGCCTTTTCTATAAACAGCAGATCAGAAGAGGTAAAGGTGTGACGAATTAAGGGGTAACATCGCTCGCGCAACGAAAACCGGTGTCGACGTTCGTGAGCGTTGGCGGATTCCTGTAGCGATTGGCGACACGCATGAACTGCGCTGTACCGCCACAACCGCCGCCGCGCAACACGCGGGCATTGTGGTCCTGAACCTTCGCGAAGCCATCTCCAACCCATCCCCCCGCTACCGGATTCCGATGTGGAGAACGCGAATAGAAAGCTGCATCCCACTCATCAATGCACCACTCGTAGACATTGCCCGCCATATTGTGTAATCCGTATCCGTTCGCCGGGTAACTGCCGACAGGGGCAGTGAGCGCGTGACCGTCGTTCACATTGGCATCCGTCTCAATTCTCTCATCAATGTTAGCATCAATGTTAGCCAGAGTGACATCGGCGAAGTTACACTGCGTTCCGTCCGGCGCACTGTTGCCCCACGGGTATTTCTTGCCTTCCAAGCCGCCGCGTGCGGCTTTCTCCCATTCTGCCTCTGTCGGGAGCCGTTTGCCGGCCCACTGCGCATACGCCATCGCCGCATACCAGCTTACAAAAACAACTGGATAGTTACCTTGTCCACTCGGATAGTCGTTGCCATTCCAGAGGCCTAGGTAGTCTCCATCGTGGTAGACGTGCGGAATTTGGTTTTTCCGCCACTGCGGATTTGCATCGACAAATGCCTTGAACTGCGCGTTCGTCACTTCGTATTTGTCGATGTAGAATGCATCGACATAAACGGTATGCACCGGTTTTTCATTGTTATTTGCCTCGCTGTCGTCGCTGCCCATCTGGAACTCACCTGCGGGGATGAGCACCATCTCGCTCGTGTCTGGCATAGCATTGGCTTTGGGAGGTGCTTGTTTTTCCAGTAACTTCGTTGGAGTAACAGCCCTCGCGCAACGAAAACCGCCGCTTGAGTCCGTGGCCGCGGGCGTAAACCAGAAGCGATAGGCGACGCGCAAGCCCGATGCGGCGGTGCCCCACGACCCGCCGCGCCACACGCGGGCACTGTAGGTCTGAACCTTCGCGAATCCATCTCCAACCCATCCACGCCCCACCGGATTCCGATGTGGCGAACGCCTATAGAAAGTTGCATCCCACTCATCAATGCACCACTCGTAGACATTGCCCGCCATATTGTGTAATCCGTATCCGTTCGCCGGGTAACTGCCGACAGGGGCAGTGAGCGCGTGACCATCGTTCACATTGGCATCTGTCCAAATTCTATAATCAGGATCGAGGTTAAGCAGAGTGACATCGGCGAAGTTACACTGCGTTCCATCCGGCGCACTGTTGCCCCACGAGTAGGTCTTGCCATCTAACCCACCACGGGCGGCTTTCTCCCATTCTGCCTCTGTCGGGAGCCGTTTGCCGGCCCACTGCGCATACGCCATCGCCGCATACCAGCTTACAAAAACAACTGGATAGTTACCTGTTCCACTCGGATAGTCGTTGCCATTCCAGAGGTCTAGGTAGCTTCCATCATGATATTTCTCAGAGATGTTGTCTTTCCGCCACTGTGGATTTGCATCGACAAACGTCTTGAACTGCGCGTTCGTCACTTCGTATTTGTCGATGTAGAATGCATCGACGTAAACGGTATGCACCGGTTTTTCATTGTCTTTTGCGTTGCTGTCGTCGCTGCCCATCTGGAAGTCGCCGGCGGGGATGAGCACCATCTCCGCGCCATCTTGTCCAATAATCTGTTGGACAAGCATAGGTTCTAAGGGGATATCCCAGGGCACGTTTTCTCCGCCTATCAAGGTGACGTTTTTCACCCGGCTTTTGTAACCGGCGAGTTCTAAGCCGATTTCTACCGGCTTCTCACGCTGCACACCCGTGTCAATTTCATAGTTGCGTAAGGGCGTTTCCCCGATGGGGGCACCGTCAAGATAGACCGTCGCGCCGTTCGGTGTGCTCGTCACATTCACCGTCGCGAGTGGCGGGAGGTCTGCCTGAGGTGGCGAAGTATGCCGCTGAGGCAGCACGAAGACAAAATCGCCTTTGTCTAACTTCGGGTCTCGGATTTTACCGTATTGTGGGTGTTGCGCCTCGTTGTATATCGGTACCTGATTCTTCAGATACAATCCCAACTCTGCACCGGTAATGTAACCATCGCGGAACGGTTCAGCAGCGCGGCCATCAATGAGGTCGAGGAATGCGGTTTTGAACACGCTCCGGTCAGGCACGGGTTCGTTCGCGCGCCCGGCGGTGATGAATTGCCGCACAGGATGCCGAATGTTATCCGAAATGCTCTCGGGGCTGATTCTGTCGCGCGCGTTGAGAATGGTGCCGGAGAAGCAGCAGTCAAACAGAAACAGGACATGCCGTGCGAGTATCGCCTTGGATTCACCGACAAGGGTTTCCATGTTGATACTGCCTCGGACGAAGCCGAGTTTGTCGGTGTCGGGCTCTGGTGCGTCTACCATGACGAGATAGCCGCGCTCCTGCTCGTTGGCAAGCGGCAGGGTGTAACCGTGTCCGGCGTAGTAAAAGAGGAGCCGGTTGTTTTCGTCTGCGCCATGTTCCAACACGAACGTGAGGAACGCGTCCTCAAACTCATCTGCGGTGAGATCGGTTTTGAGGGTGACGTTGAAGTCGTGTGTTTTGAGTGCCTCGGCGACTTCTTTCACGTCTTGTAGTGCCCCGGGCAGCGGGTCCCATCCGTTTGTGTAATTGCCATTTCCGATGACGAGTGCATAGGAGGCGTTATAGAGTTCAATGTGTTCGCCGGCACCGGTGCGGACGCTAATTTTCATGCCGCGGCTGGTTTGGGAGCGCAAGTCTGTGGTGCTGATGAAGATGATGGCACCACAGAGGATGATAACAAATAGGAAAATGAGAGACGTTTTCATAGAATTTCCTCAGGCTACAGATTCGTCGGTGATCGAACGGATACGAACTATCGAGACCGGGAGGTCTCGCCTACGGGAGCATCCGATGCGTCGGTGATCGAACGGATACGAACCATCGAGACCGGGAGGTCTCTCCTACAGGAGCATCCGATGTGTCGGTTATTGAACGGATACGAACGCCTTTAGGAGAGGCGCGGGTATCGCCCGCGCCTAGCATAGGTTATTGCGTTGCACCGGTTTCTGGTTGTTCCGGCGGTTGTTCCTCGCCATCTTGTGCGCGTTTTTCCTCAATAGCGTGCTCAAGTTCCTTGAACCCTTCCGAAGCGCGCCATCGGTTGTATAACGCCTTATCCCGGCTGATGGTGCCGACAGCCTGAGTGCCTAGCATGCCGGCCGGCAGTTCCATCAAGACGTAAACGGTGTTGGTAAGTCCATCAGGATTCTGAAGCCGATGGACTTTGGCTGGACTCGATCCGACGAGCCGCTGATCAGCCACGGTCCTCGAGATTTGGGCGAAAAGTCCGTTGGCTTCCGCGCTCGCCGCGTCGCCGCCTACTTCTTCCTCAAAACTTTTGACGAGAACGGTGACTGCTGCTTCGATCTTCAGTGCCAGTGCGGCTCTCGCGTTTTGGACGGCTTTTCGTTCTGCGCGGCCCATGTCGCGGGACGCGCCTGATTCAACGACGTAAATAAATTCGTCGTCGTCCTGCGGTGGGCTATCTACCCAGCCGGGCAGCTCGGGCAGTGGCGGCGGTGGTGATTGTTGCGCCAGCGGCGAGGTGCGCTTACTTCCGCAACCAATGAGGCACACGAGTGCGCCGATGCAGAGAATTGATATGAAATTGAACCCGGTTTTGTTCATAATGTGGTTCCTTTTTTAATCCGCAGGCGCGATGTCAAACCGCGCCTGCGGGGGACGTTTTGCGTAAATCCTGTTAAGTGAGGGGTTTCGTAAATCCCCGTAGGAGAGACCTCCTGGTCTCGATGCAATAGGGCGGCGCGCCTCCCAGGGCCGCGGCGGCAGAAGGTCCCCCTTTTACCCCTGTAGGTCAGGATCGCCTGATCCTGACCTGTTTGTGATCAGGCGAGCACAAACTACAGACAGGGAAACACACATCCTAACGATAGAGATCGCGGGGGACAGGCCCCCGCGCTACGGTAAAAAACGGTTCCCTTCACCGTAGGGCGAGGGCCTGTCCCTCGCCATCGCCCGCGCAATCCAATGATCGCGGGGGAAACCCGCTCGGATGCGCGTATGGCATCCGAGGGCCCCCGCGCTACGGGAACATCGAGACCGGGAGGTCTCGCCTACCGGAAATCGAGCCCCGAGGTCTCGCCTACCGAACACATCGAAATATGAAACATCCTCGTTAAGTTAGCGGCGAAGGCAGATGTGCTTCCGCCGCGGAAATCGGTTTTTTCCTTACCGATAAAATGATACTAAATTCATTCCGAAATGTCAAGCGAAAATTCTGTCAACAACGCCGCCAACGGGTTGCAGAGAATCTCTTCGCTTTCGGCATCTATCAAGGAATGACACGTGCCATCTTTCAACTCATAAACGGCGACTTCGTCGGCAGAGAGCCAACACCGGTCTGGTGCAAGTTTGGCTATCCGGGCCGCCGCCGCCACCGAGGACTGCTTTTTTATCGCTGGTGCCGCACGCAACAAGGTTTGAAGCACCGTCAACACATACGGACTATGCGTTGTCAGCACGACTTGGGATTCCTCCGTGTTCAGCAGCAACGCGATACACTCGATGAGTTCCTTCTGCGCGGTTGGATAGAGACTCGCCTCGGGTTCTTCGATTACCCGAAATACGGTGTCATTGTATATCACCGTGAAGAAGATGTCTTGGAGGAGGCGGAGCGTGTTCTGTTCGCCGGCTGAAGCCGCGAGTAACGGGACCGAGCCTTCGCCGGTAGGCTGATTGAACAGCGATTTTTTGTCATCTGCCGTTCCGTATGTGCCTTTGAGGATGCGCGCCATCTTTTCCATGAGGAATTCTGCGGCAGGCGCATCGAGTTCATCATCCTCATCATCCTCATCATCCTCGCCTACCCGTTCGGCGAGGAGGGCATGGTAGTCTTGCTCGTTAAAGGTTTGCAAGAACTCCTCGTTTTTCTCCAAGAGCTGCGCCAGGAGGTAGCTCTGCACGGCGGGTGCAGGGTTGCGTTCTACATCGCGTTCAAAGAGCTCCCTTTTGATGCCGCCGTAGAAGACGCGTTTGAAGGCATCCGGATAGTGTGAGATAATCTGCCGGCCTGCCGGGATATAGAGGTTTCTGAACTGCGTGCCGAAGAACCGTTCGGTGATGCCGCGAATCCCGGTCCCGAGGAAGATTTCAAGGAACATCCGTTCACCGGGGGTAAACGTATTCGCTTGTTGGGAAGTGCCCTCCTTGAGAGACTTCTCCTTCGCCTTGCGCAGGCCAGCCTGATACTCCTTGTAAACTTCGTTCAGCTCGTCCGTGAGAGCGGGGAGCGTGATGTCGAGCTGCCCATCGTCCGTTAAAGCGAGGGTGACAGCACTTTCATCGGTATAGTGATACGTAATCTCAAACGGACCGAGGTGGGTGAGTTCACCAAAAAAGAGGCGGAATTGCTGCGCAAAGTGGTGCTGGAACGTTGGAACGAGTTGCTGCTCGCCTTCCCAATTCACCTCCCAGAGCCATTTGCGGAGGGAGTAGGTGACGTTGTGGAAGAAGTAGAGCAGTTGCGCGAGCGTGCTTTTGCCACTGGCCTGTTCGCCGATGAGCACGACAAGTTTCTTATCCATGTCAAGCTCCGCCTCGCGGGTATGAATGAAATTTTTCACGATGAGTTTTGGCATTTTTACTTCCTATAAATCGTTAGTATCAATGAGACAGACACCCTCTTCGGCTGCGCGGTGTTTGAGTGCATCTGTCCAGCCGCTGACAGAAAATAGCAGATATCGGGGATGCTGCCGCCATGCATCTGGGACTTTCTGCGCGTTTTCCATGAGGCGAATCAGGACATTTTCACCGACCGGGGTATGCCACCATTTGCACTCCCCGAACGAGTGGCTTCCGTCAAGATTTTCTGTCAACACGTCAATCTCAACGTCGGAACCCCAGTGCGCGCCCACTCGTTGAGGGGCAACCTTGAGTTTCTCGTCCCAATGAAAGGTGACATATTGGCGGCAAATGTCTTCAAAAACCGTTCCCATGTATTGCGAAAGGTTGGGCGCGATGCGCTGCTGATAGACGAAATCGGCGTTCCCGGATTCGATGAGACTCCGATTCGGTAGCACAAACCGAAACCAAAAATTGACGTAGTTGTCGGCAATTTTGTAGAGCCCTTTTCTGCTCTTTTGCGGGGCGCGTTCGGTGATAGATGTCTCCCGTTTCACCAGTTTCAAGTCTCGCAGCACCGTCAGATATTTATTCGCTTGTGTCGGTTCAAGTCCGACGCGCTGGGAAATCTCATTAAGTCGCGTCGCGCCGCCGGCGATGGCGTGCAGGAGGCTAGCATACGTGCGCGGTTCTCGGAGTTCCATCCGCAGCAGGAAGTTCACCTCATCGAACAGATAACTTTGTGGCGCGAGCAGCGCGTCTTTGATGTTCTGTTCCAGCGTTTTCTCACTCGCGAATTGGTTGAGATACGCCGGAATCCCGCCGAGGATGCCGTAGGCGGTTATCTTCTCCTTCGCCGAGTAGGATGGCAAAAACCGGCCACTCTCGCGGTAAGAGAGCGGCAACAGCTGCTGCTGTCCCGTGCGGCGGCCATACAGCGGTGAACGTTCCGCCAGCACTTCTCGCTCCATGAAACTCACCTGCGAACCGCACAGAATCAGGAAGAGTTTGCTGTGTCTCCCATGCAAATCCCAGAAACGTTGGATTTGCGATGGCAATGCTCCATTATCTTCGCATAGATACTGAAATTCGTCAAGCACTAAGATGAGGCGTTCCTGTTGTGCCTGCTGCGCGAAATAGATGAGTGCCGATTCCCAGTCCGAAAACGTAAGGCTTTGGAGCAGCGCATCATCAATGACGTGTCGTGCTGCTTCGGTGAGCTGCTGCAGCTGGTCTGGTGCTTTCAACTGGCTGGCGAGAAAATAGATGCTCCGTTTGCCTTTGCAAAACTGCGTGAGGAGTTCGGTTTTTCCGACGCGTCTTCTGCCATACAGCACGAAGAATTCGGCGGCATCTGAGTGCCACATCCTGTCTAATGCAGTTAATTCTTGTTCGCGATTGATGAACATAGGTTTGTCTCTCCGTTTACCGATCTGTTGGTGTGCAGCAGCTTGCCATCGGGTTGCATTCTGAATACTTTGGCTGCACTATGCGCGTCAACTTTGGTGTTATACTCTAAAGTATTATACGCTAAAGTATAATAAATGTCAAGGTTCCGACTTTGTCTGAGACATTCAGCCCGATGTCTGGGTAGGAGGGGCATCCTTGTCCCGATATGCCCTCTTGGTAGGAGGAACATCCTTGTCCCGATACCGATGTTTGGGTAGGAGGGACATCCTTGTCCCGATACGGCATTGCATCGAGACCAGGAGGTCTCTCCTACGGGGGAAAATCGAGACCGGGAGGTCTCTCCTACTGGGTATCAAGACCAGGAGGTCTCTCCTACTGGGTATCAAGACCAGGAGGGCTCTTCTACCGGCAATAGCGCGCGGGCTGTCCCCGCGCCGTTGCACGATTTATGAAACACCCTCGGTTAAATTCCCATCCGAAGCGCGACAGCCGCCAGCAAAATCAGCAGCGAAACAACACCCATTAGACTAGATACCACCGACATTTGCGAACGGAGCCGCTGAACATCCGACGGAAGTTCCTCCAGATTGATATCTAACTCCGAAATCGCGGCAGACATCTTCGGGCCGAAGACAAAGCCGTGCAACGCGGTAAGGATAATTAGCACGACGAAAAGCATTAGTTTGATAAACAGCGTGCGCATAAACGCGCCGATTAACTCCGGCGGCGCAGTAGTCGTCAGCACGCCCGACATGAAAATGTTAAAGATGCCGGTGAAGAATAGCACGCCGACACAACACCACACGACAGGCTCAAACCGTTTGCCTATCTCTGCTAAAATCTGAACCCGTTGGACAGGCGGAAGACTCTTTCTGAAATAGGGAACGATGACCAGGGCAATGATGAGGTTACCGCCGATCCAGACAACCGCGGCGATGACGTGTAACCAAAGGATAAGGAGCGAGAGGAGTTCCATTGTATTGTGTTTCCTTTCTGAAGTTGAGAAGCCTTGTTCTGTAGTTCGGACTCGCCTGAGCCCGAATGGGGCAAAATCGGACGAGACGCTACAGACGCTTGTTTTTAAGAATTTCCTATCTGTTGAATAACCTTCTCGGCGCGGGAAATTAACGCGTGCCGCTCCTCTGCCGGAAGCGGCGCGGGGGAAAACCGATAGTAATCGCACTGCGCCAAGATATCCACGACTTCCTGAATTGTGGCATCCGAGAGCCCCGCCTGCGCGCAAGTTTCGCGCACCGCATCAGGACTGGCAGAGCCCGCGACAAGCGAGATGCCTAACGTTTCACTGAGATATTCATATAAGACTTGGGCGATGGCATTCCCGAACGCCGTGGCGTTGTCTGCACGACTCTCCAAGATTTCCGTGAGCGTCGCGAGAGCCTCCTGTTCTGGCGGCACGTCGTGCTCTTCAATTTCCGCACGCGCGCTTGCCCGACGGCGATACCATAAATAGCCTCCCGCAACAAAACCAATAACGAGCACGGAGAGCCCTATTAAGAGCAACCACTTCCCCCACGCCACGCCATCGGGTTCAACCTCAACCAGCGCGCTCGGTTTCGGTGTCACGGTAAACGGAATCGGTGCTGTCTCTGTCGTTTGGTAGGTGCCGAGTTCCGGCGCGAAATAGGTATAAGAAATCGCAGGGATGCGCACTGTCCCGGCTTGCGACGGCACAAGCGCGTAGGCATAAACGTAACTCTGCTGCGTAGAACCGACACCGGGATTCGGACCGGATACGGTGACACCCGGTATCGCTGGAATCTGTGGCGCGGTGAGCGTCTGCATGTTGCCGCGTCCAGAGATACGCACGGATAACGTGAGTCCTCTTCCCACTTCAACGCGAGTTTTGTCGATTTGCGCGGTGATTTGGTAGTCGCCGATAGCACCAGAAAACGGTGCGCTGTTGGAAGCTGCGTCTACCGGCAGAGCCGGCAGTGGCCGCACAGACAACGTGAGCGGTTTGGTTTTCAACGTTTTTGGAGCTCGGTTGAGCGGCAGCCTCAGTGAAGCGGGTTCAATGACAATACTGCCCGTTTTCTGTGGATAGAGCCGCCGCACCTCCGCCTGCACATGAAACGTTTGTCCGCGAATCCGCTTTGTCTCGTTCAGCGGCGCGGGGAGCTCTGTCACTAAAAAACCTGAAAAATCGGGAAGCGTGGCGACTGGCGATTCTCGCGTCGGCAACACGGTGGTGTAGAGATAGCGGAACGTATACGTCACCTCCTGATTGAGATAGGGGTTTGAAGGCGTTACCTCCGCCTCCACTTGATGAACCCCATCAGTGGAGGTATCCCGATACGTGTCTTCACCACTCACCCGAACAGTGCCGGGATTCGCGAAATAGGGAGTGCCTTGATATGAGAAACGGACATCCGAAAGCGCGAAATCACCTATCTCCTGTGGAATCAGTTCATAATACCACGCCTTGGAGACAGCGATTTTATCGCCTTCTAGCCGCGGCGTGGTGGAAGAACGCAGCGGCACGGCGAGAAACGCAGGCAGAAAATTGAAGATTGGCGCATCAATATGTTCAATGAATGTCTTCCCGGAGAGCACAAGCTCCAAAGTCGCTTTCTCGCTAAATTGGATGTCCCGCGGTTGGACTACGGCGGAAACATCAATTTCTGCCGCACCGATGCCCACGAGAAAAAATAACGCGAAAGACGTGGTGATGAGTTTTTGATGATGCGTTGAGAAACGTTGCATATTTTTTCAGGTATCTGACAGATAGAGATGTCCGTCCTTACGGCACGATTACCAATCCTTCTCCCGGCGATAGCCGCTTTTGAATTGCCGTTGCAACGACTTGCGCCGGATGCTGTTTTCCTTTTCGCGCAGCTGCGCCAATAAACGGCGTGTCTCAGATTCGGAAACGCTCGGGTTCGGGCGTTCCTGCCGCTCAGTTTTTTGTTGCCCACCTACTTTCGGCTGATTTTGTTGCTGCTGGAGTGCCAATGCAAGGTTGTGCTTGGCATCCGCGTCGGTTGGTGTTAATTGCAGCGCGTTCCGATAAGCCTCAATTGCTTTGTCAAGTTCGCCTGATTGAAACTGCGCGTTGCCGAGGTTATAGTAGGTTGCGGCGCGCGGTTCGCCTGTCAGAAGCGATGCCTGAAACGCCGCCGCCGCCATTTCAAATTGCCCCTGTTTGTAGAGCGCGGTACCGAGGTTATAGTGCGCGAGCGGATTATCGGGCTTCTGGCGCACCGCCTGTTGGAAGGCGTTCATTGCCGCGTCGTAATTGCCTCGCCGATACGCCACGTTACCAGACTGCATCTCGCGATGCCACGTCCCGAACCATCCGCCGAAGACAATAGCGGATATGATGATAAGTGAGAGAGTGAGGGTGCGTTTCCACATGGTATCTATTATATACGATAACGCTGTGGATTGCAAGAAATTGTGCAAACAGGCTGGAACAAATGAGAGTGTTTCATATCTCGATGGCTTCCCGGTAGGCGAGACCTCCTGGTCTCGATGTTCCCGTAGCGCGGGGGCCTATCCCCCGTGAGTGCTCAAGAACCGTTTTTTTTATCGTAGCGCGGGGGCCTGTCCCCCGCGATCGTCCATTGTCAAGTTATGTTTTTAGGGCCTTTAGGTCCTACATGTCTATAGCAACACGTGTCGGCCCGTTTTCAAGGTCCTTTAGGTCCTTAATAAAAAACACGCGGACTTGGCAAAACCTATTAAGGACCTAAAGGACCTTAGGATTCTTCGCGGGTGCGCGGGCTATAGACATTAAGGTCCTACGGACCTAAGAGACGTTTTTTCAAGGGGGGGGCTGCCGCCGCTGTCCCGGTAGGCGCGCCGCCCTATTGCATCGAGACCGGGAGGTCTCTCCTACCGGCAGAAATCGGGACAGGTAGGAGGGACATCCTTGTCCCGATACGCACAGGAACAAAACGCATCGAGACCGGGAGGTTTCTCCTACACGGTTTTATGAAACACCCTGAAACAAATACCAGAATTCTCCATCAATAAGCGCGATTTGAAATCGCGCAGGCGGGATGCGTTCTACGTGAGTTCTCTCAAAAAAAGCGGACAAAAAAGGCGGACAAAAAAAGGCGGCTTGGGTAAACAAGCCGCCTTCTGGAAAGCGAACGCGCTATTTGCGCCGGATATCAGCCCACGTCGTCGTCAACTTCCCTTTCGGTTCAACCGGGGTAAGCGGCGTGATTTCATCAAAGAAACTCTGCTTATCGGTTGCATCCTTGGGGTAAATGGTGACAGCGTCGTGCGTGGCATCGTCAAAGTGCAGGTTGAAATAGGCGGAGCCGCCGCTTTCACCGCACCGGTAGACAAGGACGTTCGCGCCTTTTTGCAACTCAACTTCAACGTTATAGTCGACTTGTTGCGCTGCCCCTGTCCAGGCGGAGTTGTTATACCATTTTTCACCGTTAATCCAGATGTGCGCGTGGTCATCGTGTGCGGGCGACATCACGGAAGTCATGTCGCTCGGTGCATCGATAACAATAACAGCGTAGGTGTCAATGTTATCGGCAGGGCCGCCGCGGTTCATATTGTCGCCATCGGCCGGATCGATCTCAAAGACGGTCCAGGCGCGTGTGCCGCCGTGGTCATCGCCCCAGACGACATCGGTAGTCTGCGTGAGAAGCAAGCCTTCCAGCGTGGAGAGGGAGGCATCGGTGATTTTACCGCCGGTGCCTTCATCCATGAAATCAACGAGGGCCGAGACCGCGAATCCGCCGTTATTTTCGTAGTTACCATCGGGCCCATACCACTTGGTAATCCACGTTTCAACATCGGCGTGGTCTTCGTTGAGTGCGGCCTCTGTCGGATTTTCCAATTGCGCGTCTTCGGCGAGCGGGCCGCCGGTAATGTTCACAACGCCTTGCGCGGCGGCGAAGTGCGAGAAACTGACTGCAACGGCGAAAAGCATCACCATTGCGAGCGTCAAACGAGAAAATGTGTTCATTTGAACTCCTTCTATTATTTACGGTAAATTTTGCGCGGGAACAATTTTGTTGCCGCGCGTCTAACAAGACAGAACTGACGCGAAAAATGTATACGTTCCGCGTCTGTCCTGCCATTTGATGACATAATTATAGTTTTTCAACACAAATTAGTCAAGAAAAAACGGATTTTCCGTGCGAACGGATTCGCGGTTAGCGATTGCGCTTAATAGCCGCCCACCTTGTTGTCAACTTTCCGGCAGGTTCCACCGGAAGAATGCCGGCGACTTCGTCGAAGAAGCTGTCCTGGTTCCGCGCTTTGTCGGGATAGATTTTGGCGACTTTGTGCGTGTTGTCGTCAAAGTGGAGGTTCATATACGCGGAACCTCCGCTTTCGCCGCACCGGTAAAGCACGACATTCGCGCCTTTTTGCAGGTCGACCTCGATATTGTAGTCAACTTCCTGCGCGGCACCTGTCCAAGCGGAGTTGTTATACCACTTTTCACCGTTGATCCAGATTTGCGCGTAGTCATCGTGCGCGGGCGACATCACGGCTTTCATAGCCTGGGGCGCAGCCACGACGACGATACCGTAAGTATCAATGTTATCGGCGGGCCCGCCGCGGTTCATATTGTCGCCGTTCGCCGGTTCAAGTTCAAAGACGGTCCACTCGCGGGTGCCCCCGTTCTGCTTATCCCACTCCATTTTAATATTTTGGGTCTTCTGCAAACCGGCGGCGGTGGAGAGATCAACCTGTGTCAACTTGCCGTTAGTGCCTTCGTCAATGAGGTCCTTCGGCGCGGAGGCGGGGAATCCACCGTTGTTTTCGTAGTTACCGTCAGGCCCATACCACTTGGTAATCCACGTCTTCTCCCCGGCATGGCTTTCGTTCAGCGGAGCTTCTCCCGGGTTTTTCAGCCAATCGGCCTCTTTTATTGGGCCGTCTTTGATGTTGACTTTCTGCGCGAACGCAAGGTGCGAGCTGCCCGCAGCCAGCGCGAAAATTAGCGCGATTGCGAGCAGAAAGGAACAAAATTTTTTCATAAAGGTTTTTCTCCTTGTCGGTTATGTGCTTCCGATACATGTCTGTCATTCAGGAACGATGCGCCTGAACAGTCAAAATCGGGAGCTCTTAAACTACAGGTGGGGTATGAGTTGTCAGGACAGATAGTTAACGACATCTGTCCTGACATCCGATTCTCGGTTAGCGGTTGCGCTTAATATCGCCCCAGATTGTCGTCAATTTTCCGGCAGGCTCAACGGGTAGGACACCTGCAACTTCCCTGAAGAAACTGGCCTGGTCCTTCGCCTTGTCCGGATAGATGTCGACAACTTTGTCGGTTGCATCGTCAAAATGCAGGTTCATATACGCGTGCCCGCCGGATTCCCCGCACCGATAGAGTAAAACGTTCGCGCCTTTTTGCAACTGAACTTCAACGTTGAAGTCGACTTGTTGCGCGGCGCCGGTCCAGCGGGAATTGTTATACCACTTTTCGCCGTTGATCCAAATTTGCGCGTGATCATCGTGCGCGGGGGACATGACGGCTTTCATGTCCTTGGGTGCATCGATGACACAGATGGCATAGGTATCCATGTTATCGGCTGGGCCGTCCCTGTTCATGTGGTGCGCGTCCGCGGGGTCCAGTTCAAAGACGGTCCATTTGCGCGCGCCGCCGTTTGCGCCTTTCCAACCGATATCGACAGTCTGCGTCAGTTGCAGCCCTTCAACGGTAGAGAGGGAGACCTGTGTCAACTTGCCGTTGGTGCCTTCGTCAATGAGGTCCTTCGGTGCGGAGGCACCGAATCCGCCGTTGTTTTCGTAGTTCCCATCGGGGCCGTACCACTTGGTGATCCACGTCTTCTCACCGGAATGGTCTTCGTTCAGTTCGGCTTCCGCCGGGTCCTTCAGCCAATCGGCCTCTTTTATCGGGCCGTCTTTGATGTTGACCTTCTGCGCGAACGCAGAGTCGATTTGACCCCCCCCGATCAGGGCGAAAACCAGCATCGCTGCGAGGGTAAACAAATAAAATTTTTTCATTCTGAACTTGCCTCCTGAGTTGGTAAGACAATTTTTCTTCAACTTTATGCCGTATTATGGCAAACTTCCAAAAAATTGTCAAGGAAAAATTCAAAAAAGGAATTGCTAATTAGCAATTGCAAATAATGATACAATTTTGTCAAAAAATTGTCAATAAGATTTTTTGTCTATCCAGAGACATTCAGTATTCTGCTGCCCAGTTAAGGGAGGGTGTTTCATATCTCGATGACTTCCCGGTAGGAGAGACCTCCCGGTCTCGATGTTCCCGTAGCGCGGGGGCCCTCGGATGCCACACGCGCATCCGAGCGGGTTTCCCCGCGTTGTCTCAAGCACCGTTTTTTTTATCGTAGCGCGGGGGCCTGTCCCCCGCGATCGTTGGGGTGCGCGGACGATGGCGAGGGACAGGCTCGCCCTACGATGAAGGGGGGCTTTCTGCCACAGCGGCCCCGGGTACTGCATCGAGACCGGGAGGGCTCTCCTACGGTAGAACGCGGGTGGGTGTATCAACGTTCGGTGTTTTCCGTTTGACGCGAGCGTTACCGGCTTTGTTTCTTCTGCGAGGCGTGCTTTATCTTTCCCCACTGCGTCGGCAACTTCCCGTGCGGTGAGACAGACAACGCGCCTTCTACCCAGTCGGGCCACTTCTCATCACTCGGTTCGCGTGTGATGCGTTTCAGACTCCGCGTGTCAAACGTATAGCGATAGAGGTTATAATTCGGGGTGGCTTTATCCTTTAACATCAGTGAAAAGAGAATGGCACGATCCTTCTCCATCCAACATGCAGTGGATCCTACCCAATTGTTACCGAGTCTGTCATTAATATCTGTAATTTCCTTTTTCCGGCGGCCGATCCGCTGAACGATGAGTTTCTCGAGATGTCCATCTTTAAGCCACTTGACTTCAGCGAAGAGGATCCGTTGTCCATCCGCAGACCAACGCGGAAAGAACCGGAGGGTGGGGAGGTCGCCTACCTCTGGATCCGGGAGAAGCGGACGCTGGTGCTGCCCATCCGCAGACATCACGTAAATATTTTTCGGGTTGAGCCCGGCTTTGATGCAGAGGAACCGCTCAAAAGCCAGTTGCGTGCCATCGGGGGACCAGTCCGGGGCAACAGAGCCTCTCCCGTTATCGTCTGCCAGGGTTAACTGTGTAACGGCACCCGACACCAAATCAAGGACGTGCACCTCACCTCTTCCACTTCGATCGCTCATAAAGGCGATTTTTGTGCCATCAGGAGACCAGGAGAGATAGTGATCAGTGACGTTGTTATGGGTGAGTCGTTGTGGTTCTGTTCCATCTGCATTCATCAGGAACAGTTCCGACGAGGTTTGTATCTTGTCCTTGTCCATGTATCGCGTAAAGGCGATTTTTGTGCCATCGGGAGACCAGCGCGGGTAACTGTCTTTCGCCGTGGTATTGTGGGTCAGCCTGCGTCTGCCAGAGCCATCATCGTTCATGACATAAATGTCATTGTCCACACAAAAGACAATCTTCGCATCAACGCAGACCTGCGCACCGGCGAACAAGAGCAGACTGCAAGCGAAGAAAAATATGAAGGCGTTTTTTTGACTATTCATCTGTAGACTCCTCAGGGAATAGAGAAATCTGCCCTTACGTTTGCGGCACTTTGCGTGTGCGTTGCCAAACCTTTCGTATTACGGTTAATTATACCACAAAAAGTGTTGGATGTCAAATTTTTGGAAAAATCCGTGAAAAATCTGCATCGTGGATTAATCTATCACATTTCGCTGTTTTTTCTCAAGTTTCCGATATTCTTTTTCTGTACCCACGTCAACAGAGGAAAACTAAAGATTCTGACATTTTCTAGATTTTTCTTGACAAAATGTAAAAAAAATGTTACGATATTAAAATACGTTAAAAAACAACAGGACTAACAAAATGTCAAAACGAAAAAGAAAATCGAAAGACTCGCAACCAGCTGCCGATGCCGTGGTGGAAGAAGAACCGTGTTTGCGTCAGACGGCACCGCTACAACTCCGTTACTACGGCGACCCGGTCCTCCGCAAAAAGGCGGAGCCGGTAGCGGAAATTACCGAGGCGGAACTCCAACTTGCGGAGGAGATGCTAATTACGATGTATGCCACCGGGAACGGTATCGGACTTGCCGCGCCGCAGGTAGGCGTTCTGAAACGCTTCCTTATCGTTGACGTGAGTGCGGTTGACGACGAAGAATACGAACCGGTGATGTTGTTTAACCCCGAAATTCTGGGCGAGGAAGGGGAAATTGTCGCGGAAGAAGGGTGCCTCAGCATTCCGAATGTCACCGCCGATGTGAAACGTCCGGAGAAAGTGGTAGTTGAAGGGATTAACGTTGCGCGTGAACAGGTTCGGATTGAGGCAGAGGGCTTGTTGGCACGCGCGCTGCAACACGAGATCGATCATCTCAACGGGGTGCTGTTTATCGACAAACTCAGCGGCTTGAAACGACAGCTGCTCGCTGGCAAGTTGCGGCAGATTCAATTAGCGGAACGCCCGGGAGATAACGGATGAAAACCGCCGTCATATTGCTTATTCTCGTGGGTCTCCTGCTGCCGAATGCCTTAGTGTTTGGAGATCTCACGTTTGAAGATGTTCAGAAAATTCGGGACACTCTCAAACCGGAATTTGACGCAATAAACAAGCTGTTTGACGATGTGAACCAACGCCTTGGCGATGTGAACCAACGCTTCAATGTTGTGTGGATGTTCCTGATTGCGGTGCTTGTGGCGGTTATCGGGATGCCCCTCTATCGCGACCGGAAAAAGGAGCGTAACGGAACGCCCGGGAGGCAACGAATGAAAACCATCGTATTGCTTATTTTCGTGGGGCTCCTGCTGCCGAGTGCCTTAGTGTATGGAGATCTCACGTTTGAGGATGTTCAGAAAATTCGGGACACTCTCAAACCGGAATTTGACGCAATAAACAAGCGGTTTGACGATGTGAACCAACGCTTCAATGTTGTGTGGATGTTCCTGCTTGCGGTGCTTGCGGCAGTTATCGGGATGCCCCTCTATCGCGACAGGAAAAAGGATCGCGAACAGGATGAGAAAATTGCGGCACTCACCCGAATCGTTGAGGAACAGCAAGCAGAGATAGAGCAACAGAAAGCGGAAATCTCCAGCCAGCGCGCGGAACTCAACAGCCTGAAAACGCACGTAGATCCGCCCGCAGCCGCGCCTAAGCACACAACCGCACTGTCAATAGAATCAAAAGAGGTTAACGGATGAGAAATGCCATGGTGAAAACATTGGAATTGCCACACCTGCAAGCGAAAGTAGACGCACTTTATACTTGCTTGCGCGATTATCAGAAAGTTATCGTAGCCTTTTCGGGGGGCGTGGATAGCACTTTCCTCGCGGAGGCGGCGCAACACGCGCTCGGCGATGATGCGCTCGCTGTCACTGCCATCTCCGATTCCTATCCCATCCGCGAAATGCGGGCGGCGCAGGATATCGCCAAACAGATCGGCATCCGTTTTGAAACGGTGCATACCGAAGAATTGGAGCTGGAAGGCTACGCCAGCAACCCGACGAATCGTTGCTACTTCTGTAAGACAGAATTGTTCGATAAACTCCGTCCCATCGCCGAGAAATACGATGTCGGCACTATCGTCTACGGCGCGATTCCGGACGATGTCGGAGATCATCGGCCGGGGATGGACGCGGCGAAGCGGATGGGCATCCAGGCACCGCTAATTGATGTCGACTTGACGAAGGCGGAGATTCGCGAGATTTCAAAGGCGTGGCAGCTTCCGACGTGGGATAAGCCGGCGTTCGCGTGCTTGTCCTCCCGTTTTCCGTACGGCATGCGGATTACGCGCGAATTGCTGCGGCAAGTCGATGCCGCCGAGCAGTTCCTTTACGATTTAGGCATCCGGCAATTCCGCGTGCGTCACCACGGCGAACTGGCCCGCATTGAATTAGAACCGGCGGAGATGTCGCGATTCCTGCGGACGGATGCGCGGCAGCAAGTCAGCGCGCATTTCAAAACGTTGGGATACGCGCATGTCACGCTAGATTTGCAGGGTTACCGTTCAGGTAGCCTGAATGAAGGCGTTGCGAAGATTCTCAGGGGCAAAGCCGCTTAATTGAGGGTGTTTCATAACTCAAGAAACCGTCCGGTTACCGTAGCGCGGGGGCCTGTCCCCCGTGATCGTCCCGTAGGAGAGCCCTCCCGGTCTCGATGCAACTCTAAACCTTATTAAGGTCCTACGGACCTTGATAGGGTGCGGCACGTTTTTCTATAGACATGTAGGTCCTACGGACCTAAAAGAGCGGTTCGGTGGACCGCAGCATGGCGAGGGACAGGCCCTCGCCCTACGGTGAAAGGGGACCGTTCTGCGGCCAAGAAACCGTCCGGTTACCGTAGCGCGGGGGCCTGTCCCCCGCGATCGTCCCTACCAAGAGGGCTCGGTAGTCGCCTGCTCCAGGGGCGATAACTACCGAAACGGAGTTATGAAACACCCTCGCTTAATTGAGGTGGCATCCATGGCTTTTAGCGATTTCAAAACAATCCCCGAGGTCCTCGAAACATTTCAGATTACCTACGTCCGCCGTGACTTCGTCAAGAGTGGAGCAGTTGCCACCCCGTCGGAGCATTTTCTGCAAGACTTTGAATTTAACCAGCAATATATCGACGTTTTCGCATCCGAGGGCGCGCGATGTGAGGCGATAATCTTTCCGGTGCTGAAGGAAGTCTATAAGGCTTATGCCAAGGACTACGCGCTCTGGATAAAGAAATCCATCGTTTGCGACGAAACCTTGAGCGGTATACCCGATTACTTCATCGCCACCCGGTCGAAACTGGGGATTCCCGTTGTCGGCAAGCCCCTGATAATGATGGTAGCGGCGAAGCAGAACGACTTTGAGCAAGGCTGGGGGCAATGTCTCGCTGAATTGATAGCCGTGCAAAAGATGAATGACGATGCGGCTACGCCGGTGCATGGAATTGTCACCGATGGAAAGTTGTGGGAGTTCGGGCGGCTCGTCGGCGATGTCTTTACCCGAAATCGAACGAGTTTTACCTCGGATAATTTGCCGGTGCTACTCGGTGCAGTAGATTCGGTATTTGATACCGCAACGGGAGCCGCGATTGAAGGCTAAGGTGGCGGCATGACGATGGAATTCCTCTCTGAACTTGCCAAATCCATCATCGGAGCCATTCTCTTGTTATTGGGGAGCATCCCTGTGCTGATTTGGTGGTTGGCTCCGTGTTTATTGGCATTCGTCCTTTTCCGCACGGCGATAAGAAAACGGAAAAGCGCGCAGGATTTCCGCATCGCTCCGAAGTCTGCCTCCCTGAAAAAGGGAAAGTTGTCACAGGAAGATAAACAGCAGCTTGCCGAGAAGATTCGGGAAAGCCGCACCACCAATCTGAAAAAAAGTTTCGCTGGCGAAGCCGGGTCCAAATACATGGCCTACGCCACAGTCGGGTTGATTTTGCTCACGCTACTGTTCGTTCTTGCAATGGTAGTTTTGAGATTTCATAGATACTAGTTGAGGAAGAAATTGAGACCGGGAGGTCTCGCCTACAGCGTTCGGTTTGTAATATGTCCAATCCACACACACAGCCGCTCGTCGGCATCGAGAACTTCAGTTGGCAGAAATGGGATGCCTGCACGCACTGCGGGCTCTGCCTCCCCACCTGTCCTACCTACCGCGAATTAGGTTTGGAGACAGATTCGCCGCGGGGTAGGTTGTATCTCATGGGCAGCGCGTTTAAGCCGGAAAATGCTACGCCGCTCAACGAAGAGTGGGCAGAATACATCTACCGATGCTTGGATTGCCGGGCGTGCGAGACGGCTTGTCCCTCCGGCGTTCACTTCGGCGAACTGCTTGAACAGGCGCGCGCCATCTACGAAAGCAACGCAAACCGTTCCACAGGATACCGATTCTGGAATGAACTCGTCTTCAAGCGGCTGCTCCCGAACCGTGAACGGCTGGATCTCCTCTTTGAACTGATGTGGTTATACCAACGTTTGGGCATCCGCTGGCTCGTCCAAAAAACGGGGATTCTCAAGTTAATGGGACGGCTTGGGACGATGGAATCGCTGCTGCCAAAAATTCCGCCGCCGCGACTCAAATACACGATACGTGACATCACACCTGCGGAAGGCGAAACGCGGTATCGCGTCGGATTTATACCGGGTTGCGTGATGAACCAAGTCTTCACCGAAACGAACTTGGCAACCATTCGCGTCTTGACTCGGAACGGGTGCGAGGTAGTCACGCCGCGACAGCAGACGTGCTGCGGCGCGTTGCATCTCCATAACGGCGCGCGGGAACTCGCCGCAACCCTCGCGAAGCAGAATATTGATGCATTCGGGGACAACCATGGAAATCCATCCGCACAGTCCCTGGAAGGACTTGACGCGATTATCATCAACGCTGCAGGCTGCGGCGCGACGCTTAAGGAATACGATGCACTCCTTGAAAACGACGCGGACTACGCGGAAAAGGCGAAGCAATTCAGCGGAAAAATGCGCGACATCAGCGAATTCTTGGCTGAAATCGAAATGGTGAAACCGACTCGCGAAATGCAACGGCGTGTCACTTACGACGAACCGTGCCATCTCTTGCATGGACAAAAGGTTGGCGCGCAACCACGCAAAGTCCTCCAAGCCATTCCGGGCATTGAGTTAGTGGAATTAACCGAAGCGGAGTGGTGTTGCGGCAGCGCGGGCATCTATAACATCACGCAGCCTGAACTCTCGCAGGAGATTCTGGAACGAAAGATGGGGCATCTCGCCGATACGAACGCGGACATCGTCGCGACCGGCAATCCGGGTTGCCTCCTCCAAATTCAGGTCGGCATCCAAAAGCACGGGTTACCGATGAAAGCGATGCATCCGGTGAATCTGTTGGATTGCGCGTATCGCGGCATCGCACCGGAGGAGTGGGAATCCGTTGGCTGAATTCGGTAGGCGAGACCTCCTGCGTCTCGATGTGCCCGTAGCGCGGGGGCCCTCGGATGCCATACGCGCATCCGAGCGGGTTTCCCCCGCGAGCTCCATCGTCACGATGTGTGTTTCACCCTCTGTAGTTTGTGATCGCCTGATCACAAACAGGTCAGGATCAGGCGATCCTGACCTACAGGGGTGAGGCGGTCTGACAGCCAAACGCATGGCGAGGGACAGGCCCTCGCCCTACGATGAAGGGACGGCGTTTTTTTCACCGCAGCGCGGGGCATGTCACCGCGACACCAAGCGATTTATGAAACCTTCTCAGCTAAATCCTTCTGGGTTAAAAAATAAAAATTTGACTTTTTTTGTTAAATGTGGTAAAATTAATTATGGTTTTGTCAGATAGGGATATTCTTCAGTATATGAAGGCGGGGAAAATCAAAATTACGCCCGCGCCGGATTTAGAGACGCAACTCGGCAGTTGCTCAATTGACTTCAGGTTGGGCAACACGTTTCGCGTGTTTGAGCATAGCAAGTATCCCTACATCGATCTGCGCGGAGAGATTGATGTCGACGACTTGATGCGACGCGTGGACGTTCCCGATGACAATGCCTTCACGATGCAACCGGGTGAGTTCGTTCTTGCAGCAACTCGCGAGAAACTGGAGCTCGCCGATGACGTGATGGCGCGCCTCGAAGGCCGGAGCAGCCTCGGTAGACTCGGCATCATCGTGCATAGCACCGCGGGGCTCTTTGACCCGGGGTGGATAGGCATCGCGACGTTGGAGTTGGGCAACCTCGGACGCATGCCAGTCCAGTTGTATCCGGGGATGCGGATTTGTGCGTTCACATTTGAGCAGCTCTCTTCGCCTGCGAAAGTGCCCTATCAACAAAA
The DNA here is from genome assembly GCA_965242965.1 of Candidatus Poribacteria bacterium. Classification (GTDB taxonomy): domain Bacteria; phylum Poribacteria; class WGA-4E; order WGA-4E; family WGA-3G; genus AGPOR5. The sequence goes on from OZ251518.1 coordinate 4,030,237, forward strand.
GCCTGCAAATAAATACGCAGGCCAAAACGGCCCGGAGACAAGTCGCTTCGCGAAGGATGTTGAATTCCGATAGGGAGTGGTTTGACACCGCGCATGCTGAAACGTTGGGCAATTTTATGCCTAATAATAGGGCAAATCCGACAGGCATTGCCCCGTCGGAAGCCGTTCCTTGTCAAGAGTAGCAGGCGTTGCAACTCCGTCGCTACGTTTGGCACGTATTTTGCAATTTTTAATTTGGTATAGGACTTACGCAGCAGGAATGCGGATTCCAGCATTTGCGTTAGTCCTGTCGGTTTGGTAACGTGTTCGTCAAATGAAATGAGTTGCGCATTCAGTGACGAATCTATTATGTGTTGATAATTAGGAGGAAATGCGAATGGCAATGACACCAAGTGAGGTGGTCGCACTCGCAAAAGAGAACGATATAAAAATCGTCGACCTCAAATTCATGGATCTCCCCGGCATGTGGCAGCATTTAACGATTTTGCCCGGCGAGGTGGACGAATCCTTGTTTGAGGATGGGATTGGCTTTGACGGGTCGAGTATCCGTGGCTTCCAAGCCATTAACGAAAGCGATATGCTGCTCTTCCCAGACCCGGCGACAGCGATGATCGACCCGGTTTGCAAGGTGCCGACGCTGAGCATCACGTGTAATATCAAAGACCCGATTACGTTGGAGAATTACACGCGCGATGTGCGGCATATCGCACAGAAGGCCGAGGCATACCTGCAGTCCACCGGGATTGCGGATATCAGTTACTGGGGTCCTGAGGCGGAGTTCTATCTGCTCGATGATCTTCGCTATGGGCAAAACCAGCATTCGGGTTATTACTTCGTTGACTCCATCGAAGGGAGTTGGAACTCCGGCCGCGAAGAGAATCCGAACCTCGCCTATAAGCCGCGCTATAAAGAGGGTTACTTCCCCGTGCCGCCATCGGATACTTATCAGGACCTCCGTTCTGAGATGTGTCTTAAGCTCATCGATGCTGGCATTGAAGTCGAAATGCATCACCATGAAGTCGGCACAGCTGGCCAAGGTGAGATCGACATCCGATTCGACACGATGACCCGGGTCGGCGACAAAATTGCGTTGTATAAGTATATCATCAAGAACGTCGCCCGCGCTAACAACCTGATTGCCACGTTCATGCCGAAGCCGCTGTTCCAAGACAACGGTTCGGGGATGCACGTGCATCAAAGTCTGTGGAAGAACGGGAAGAACCTCTTCTACGATCCGCAGGGGTATTCACTGCTGAGCGATGACGCGCTTTACTACATCGGCGGCTTGCTCACGCATGCCCGTTCGCTTTGTGCTATCATCGCGCCGACTACCAACTCCTACAAACGATTGGTACCGGGGTATGAAGCACCCGTGAACATCGCCTACTCGCAAAGGAACCGGAGCGCGTGTGTGCGCATCCCCGTCTACTCCAAGAGCGAAAAGGGGAAACGGATTGAGTTCCGCACGCCGGACCCGTCTTGCAACCCGTATCTCGCATTCAGCGCATTGCTGATGGCGGGCCTTGACGGCATCCAAAACCGCATCCATCCGGGGGACCCGCTCGACAAGGATCTCTATGATCTGGAACCGGAAGAACTCGCCGACATTGAGTCCACACCCATGTCTCTCGGCGATTCCCTCGATGCGTTAGAGGATGACCACGAGTATCTCCTCAAGGGCGATGTATTCACGCAAGATGTCATTGATGTCTGGATCGATTACAAGCGTGAGAATGAGGTCGATGCTGTGAACATGCGGCCGCACCCGTATGAGTTCTACCTCTATCACGATATTTAAGGTGGTTCCGGGTGGATTGTTTCGGCAATCCACCCGGCGTAACCCTAACGAATACCGAATTCGTCTCTGTGGTTCGGGTTTGAACGAATACCGAATTCGCCTATGCAGTTTGGTTTGAACGAATACCGAATTCGCCTATGCCGTTCGGGTTTGAACAAATACCGAATTCGTCTCTGTAGTTCGGGCTCGCCTGAGCCCGAACTCTAGAGAAGAGACGATTTAAGGAGAGAATTCCATGAGAAAAATAGAATGTATCATTCGCCCCTTCAAACTTGAAGAGGTGAAGGAGGCACTGAGCAGCGTCGGTGTCCGCGGGCTGACCGTCAGTGAAGTCCGCGGGTTCGGACGCAGCCGTGGGCATACCGAGTTGTATCGCGGTAGCGAATACACGATCGAGTTCGTGCCGAAGTTGAAAATCGAAATCGTCGTCGCGGAAGAGAACGTCGACAAAGTCGTGGATGCCGTGCAGCAAGCAGCGTCCACTGGCAAAATCGGCGATGGCAAGATTTTCGTCCAGCCGATCGACGAGACTATCCGGATCCGCACAGGTGAACGGGGCCCCGCGGCTGTCTAACCTGTAGTGTTTTTGTGGTGCGCGTAGCGGTTCCAGCGCGCCTGAAACGGTAAGGACAGGCATACGTTGCCTGTCCTTTCTGTTTAACGTGGGGGTGTTTCATAAATCCGTTTTCCCCGGTAGGAGAGACCTCCCGGTCTCGATGTTCCCGCCGGTCTCGATGTTCCCGTAGCGCGGGAGCCTGTCCCCCGCGAGCGTTGAATTGCGCGAGGCATGGCGAGGGGAACCCGCTCGGATGCGCGTGTGGCATCCGAGGGCCCAAGCCCTACGATAAAGTACCGCTTCTTTCCCGTAGCGCGGGGCCTGTCCCCCGCGATCTCCATCGTCACGATGCGTCTTAGGTCCTTTAGGACCTACATGTCTATAGAAAAACGTATCGGCACCTATCAAGGTCCGTAGGACCTTAATAGGAAAACGCGCGGCACATCAAGACACATTAAGGACCTAAAGGACCTTAAAGCTCTTCGCAGCCTGACGTGCTATAGACATTAAGGTCCTACGGACCTAAAGAGACGTTTTTTTCGTAGCGCGAGGCATGGCGAGGGACAGGCCCTCGCCCTACGGTGAAAAGGGGCCGTTCTGCGGCCAAGAAACCGTCCGGTTACCGTAGCGCGGGGGCCTGTCCCCCGCGACCGTCCCGTAGGAGAGCCCTCCCGGTCTCGATGCAACCTAAAAGAGCGGTTCGGTGGACCACAGCATGGCGAGGGGAACCCTCTCGCATGCGCGTGTGGCATGCGAGGGCCCAAGCCCTATGGTGAAAAGGGGGCCGTGCTGCGGCCAAAAAACCGTCCGGTTACCGTAGCGCGGGGGCCTGTCCCCCGCGATCGCCATCGTCACGATGCGTCTTAGGTCCTACAGCCCTAATAGCACGCGCGCCGTTTTTTTTCGTTCTCCCCTCTCTGTAGTTTGTGATCGCCTGATCACAAACGGGTCAAGATCGGGCGATCTTGACCTACAGGGGTAAGGGTGGATGTCCATAGCCGCCCTTAATCCCCGGAGGCGCGTTTTAACATTGACGCGACAACCGCCTCCATCGCCGGCACGGTGCCGACAGCAGGCAGCGACGACATCGCCGCCCATGTTTCATAACCTCCCTCCTGCGTCAATGCCTCGTCTGTGCAGATGTAGCCGATATAACCGTTCGCCAAACTGACGATGAACAGCGGCGCGGCATCCGATGCTGCCTTGATGTTCACGCCTGTCTCAACAAAAACTTCGCCGGGCAACGCCACAATCGCCGCCTCGCCGAGGCGCAACACTTGGATGGGCGCGGTGAGGTGTTCGGGTAACTTCGCCACGCGCTGGCATTCCATAGCGTAAATGTCAACTAACGTCTTCGGAATCGGTTGTCCGACTACCCAACTAAACGGACCGGTTTCGTAATCGTCATAAGTGCCGGGTGGCACAGATAAGATTCGTTCGGCGAGCCCGAGGTCTTCGGCGGTGATGCTTTTGCGCCGGAACTTCAACGTGCGCAATTCGCCGCTGAGCGGCAGCGTCTCGTGCATCTCCATGAACTGCATCTCGGTGATAAAATGCCCGGCGAGGACGTTCGCCATCTTCTCTGCCTGCCGATGTCCGCGCGTTGTCCATTTCCGTTTCCCACTGAAATCAGTGTTATTAATCTGTCCCGACGCGGCGTTCCATAGTAGCGAGACGCGCGTCTCTCCCAGATAGCGTTGCATCAGCCTCCCGAAATGCCCGAAGTAGTCCGCGGAGAGCGCGTTGCCGTTGTCCGTGCCGATGTAATGCAGCGAGAAGTTGGCGACGGCGGACAGCGGCGTGCCATCCTCAGCCTCCACGAACATCATTGTTAACTCGGGGTCGATCTTGCCGGTAGGGCGAACCAGGTCTGGGTATTCAACTCCAGGGTTCATTCTCACGGTGCCATCTTTGACATGCCACCGTCGGTTGAAAGTGATGCGTTCTTCATTGACGCTGGCAAATCCTACCCGCGCCGGTGTCAGTCGCCAGACAGCTAATTCCACGGCATCGGCGATTTTCAGCGGCACCCATTCGGTATAATCGGTATCCTCTGGGGTGCCAAGCAGGTTGGCGATTGCGACAGCGGTATGCGTATGCGTGGCGTTTACCATCACATGGTTAGCGGGGATACCGCACCTATCGGCGATGCGTTGCTTGGCGCAGTCCACCATCTGCTCCGTAACGGCGATGAGATCACAAGTTACCAAGGCGATGCGAGTTTCGCCGTTATCAAGCACAACGGCTTTCGCGAAGAGTTCGTCGTCAACATTTTCGGCGTAACGCGCCCGAAAGCCGCCGGGTATCGCTGTACCGAGGGGCGGCGTGATATTCGCGGTGGCACTGCCGGCTTTGAGTGTCGTTGGCATGTGTCCGGTCTCCTTTTGGCGTTTTGTCTATTCTAACAGATTTTAACAAAATGCTGTAGAGAAGATTTTCAGATATAGGGCGGTTCGTTCGTAAAACTTTCCAAAGAAAATTATTTTTTGGTGGATTTTTTTTGGGGGATTTATGGTACCTTTTGCGGGATAAGCACGTCTAGTGTTTTTAAAAGCGTGTAGTCGTCACTTCCTTTCCGCCGTGCATAGGAATAAACAGTCGTTTTCATTTTTAACCCAGCGCGGGTGTTGTTCACCGTTGAGCAACATCCGTCTCCATCTATAGGAGTTTAGAACGATGAAGATCAGACCACTACCTGTCATCGGTATCATCGCTATAGCCCTGGTCATCGGTGTCGTCGGCTGGTTTGCGCTTAACAAGCCGCCGACGGAACCTGTGAGGATATACAAAGCCAGCGTTCCTGCACAAAAAGTTGGGCAGCAGGCAACCGAATTGACACAAACCCAAAAGGACGAGGAAGCCCAGGAAGAGGTTCAGCAAACGAGAGACAGGATGCTCGCTACGCTTGGAGCTTTGGGCGTGAAGACTGACGAACCTTATTGGCAAGAGTTCGCAAAAGTGCTGGAATCGCCAGCATTTGCCGAATACCAGAAAGCGCAAGCGAAGAGAGCCCCTGGCACCAATCTCAGTCTCTGGTGGGACTTCCTTGAATCCCAAGGCCGCACCTCCGGTAGAATTGCACAGGAAAGACAGTTCCGGGAACACTTTCCAACGGGGGACTACGCCGATTATGAACCGATGATGCGGCAGCGTCTGGCGGCACTCTTCCTGGCCGCAGAACCGCCTGAGGAAGGAACTACCGCGTTCATGCATACGCTAAATATCATGACAGAGTTTCGTAGAGAAGACGACGCGCAGCGTGTCTGGATGCGGGGGCACTTCAATGGCTACGATGGAGACTTGGCCTGGGCTGACGAGGTGCGGCAGAATGCCGCAAGCATTGTCGCTGAAGCAACCCAAATGCCCCTGGATACGGCACCGGAGTTGCCAGTTCCAAGTGCCACGCCTCCAAACCTAACGGATGTCAGTGGCGAGAATAGAGATATGGCCCCCGAGTCCCCTGCCCTCAGCGGAGACACACCATCTTTCGGAACTCTCGTGCCGCTGCCAGAAACCATCGAAGACGTTGAGACTGAACTGCTGGAACAGTTCAGTCCCGAAACACCCGAACTACCGAGGCTCCCGACTGAGGCAGATTTTGAAACCGTGCTGCGTGAACAGCTGCCACCGTCGCGATTCCAGAGTGCCATGCAAATCTTGGATCGCGACGGACTGGAAGCAGGGCTCCGGCACCTCAGGATAGCAGATCCGGAAGTTGCAGCACGCCTTGAACGCCTCATTCAGCAGAAACAGGAGGAATAAACAGCGTATTCTCTTTTTGCTGTCAATAAGGGGAAACGCTAGGGCTACCACAAATGCCATAAGAATTCCCGGGGGCGCGCTGCCAAGGCGCGCTCACCGGATTCGTTCTACGGCAGTTCAATTTCTTAAGGGAGGTATTTCATGAAAATCGTAACATCGCTCTGCCTGCTCTTTTTAATCACTGGGGGATTGCTAGGTGCAGCGACGGAATACAAGCATGCCGAGACAGCACCGACACGGCTTGAAAAAGAGACATTCGCGCGCCTGAAAAAGAAGTTCCCCAGTGCTATACTGGATAGGCACCTGAAAACCCTGCGCGAACTCGCCGAGAGTCCAGCGTATCTCAACTTCCTATCGGTAAAGTATCCGCACCTCGCGCCCTTTAACGCGTTTGCGGATGTCGCCGACAACGTCGTCCCTGCCAAAACGCGCTACTTAACATTCTGTCGAGAACATCTCGGTATTTCGACAGCGGCGGAAATAACCGATAATGAACAGTTTGTCATACATCACGTCGTCACAGCGAGTTGGCATACTCACGCGCACCACCGCAGTGGTGAAAAAGCGACGTACCCGGGCAAAGTGAGTCGTCCAGGCGTAGGAATCCTTAGCGAACCAGAAGGAAGAAAACTGCTGGAACGCCGATTGGGTATCCCATCCACCGATAAACTGACCCCATTGGAGTGGCACCTCACTTTCAAGGTGTTTATGTATATTGTGCCGATAGCCGAAGCACACCTCATGGAGGATATCCGTTGGGTAAAGACGCTGTTTGAAAAACATGGGCAATCCGAGGGGATGTTGTGGGTGGCCGTGCAGGATCCGATTCTGTTTGATAGGATTCTTCACACGTTTAGCACGGACACCACGTTCCTCAAATGTCTTTATGAACCGATTGAGGACAACCGTGACAAACGTTAGCGCATGCAGCGTGAAACAACGTAACGGGAACGCTCTGAACCTTCAAGACGAAGAAAAAACGTGCCGCATACCGTAGGGCGAGGGCCTGTCCCTCGCCAGGCTCTGGGGCACGCCAGCGATCGCGGGGGACAGGCCCCCGCGCTACGGGCCAGGGAGGAGTTCTCCTCGGCGATCGCGGGGGACAGGCCCCCGCGCTACGGGCCAGGGAGGAGTTCTCCTCGCCATGCGCCGTTCGGGATCAGGCGATTCAACAGAAAATCATTTTTTTCGTGGCTTTATGGTACCTTTTGCGTAATAAACACGTCTAGTGTTTTTAAAAGCGTGTATTCGTCATGCGATTTCCATTTTACGAGGGACGGATTTTGTCCATCTAAACCCTCTCTAACAGGAGAATAGCAATGAACATCAAACCAATGCATGTCGTCGGCATCCTCATGATACTGGCCGTCGGCATCTGTGCAATCAGCGTGCTTTTCCTCACGTCGGAAGAAAAAGCACCGGTGGTGACATACAAAACCACCGTTCCGAAATCTCAGGCTGCCGAGTCTGCCGACAGCCGCAGTGAAGCGACGTTAAAAGAACGGGCAGAAACCTCCAAGGAACGTATCTTGGCGAGTATGCAGATGCACGGGATGGAGGCTGATCCCGCTCGTCTACAAGCGATGGAGAGAGCCTTAGCATCTCCGGCCTATCTTGAATATCTGAGAAAGCAAGATGCTGTCTTCCCAGGGTTTAATCTAGGCCTCTGGTGGGACTTCTTGGAATCTCAAGGGGTTTCTTCATCCGGAAGGCAGTTGCAGGAAGAAAATTTCCGCGAGCACTTTCCAACCGGCGACTACGCCGATTATGAACCGATGATGCGGCACAACCTCGCCGAACTTTTTCTAGAGACAGAGCCACCCGAAGATCCAACGGATAAACGGGAGATGCGACAGTATACCCTCGCTGTCATGGGCATGTTTCGTAAGGATTGGGCGAACAAGATTTGGATGCGCGGATACTTCAACGGCTACGATGGCGATGTCGCCTGGGCTGACACTATCCGTCAGAACGCGGAAAGCATCGTGGCAGCGGGACCCGCAGCAGTGACAGATGCCTCATCCCTGTTGACAGATCCGGCAGTCACTACCGTGACGAGTCTGACAGATGTTGCTGAAGAGCCTCAAGACGCGCAACCGGCGCAGCGCAATGAAAACACGCTGTTTGAAGAGGCAGCGCAGCAGTCACAGAACCTGGCAGACGTTGAGGGAAAACCGACAGAACTTTTCACCCTGCCTGAGCTCCCTACTGAGGGGAGTCTTGAAAAGGCACTGCGGCAACAAGTGTCACCGGAACGGTTCAACCGCGCTATTGATATCTTGAATCGCTACGGACCTCGGGAGGGCATCCGCCGCCTTAAGGAAGCAGACCCGGGTGCTGCGGCACAGGTTGAACGCTTTCTTCAGCGAAAACAAGAGGATAACTGAGGGTGTTTCATATTTCGATGTGTTCGGTAGGAGAGCCCTCGGGGCTCGATGTTCCCGTAGCGCGGGGGCCTGTCCCCCGCGATCTCCATCGTCTCAATGTGCCCGTAGCGCGGGGTCCTGTCCCCCGCGCGCGTTGGATTCCGCGAGCGATGGCGAGGGAAACCCGCTCGCATGCGCGTGTGGCATCCGAGGGCCCTCGCCCTACGGTGAGGGGGGGGCATTTTTTATCGTAGCGCGGGGGCCTGTCCCCCGCGATCTCCATCGGCATGATGTGTGTTTCCGCTTCTGTAGTTTGTGATCGCCTGATCACAAACGGGTCAGGATCAGGCGATCCTGACTTACAGGGCCTGGCACACGCACGATGGCGAGGGAAACCCGCGATCGCCATCGTCAAAGTATGTTTTTAAGTCCTTTAGCACCTACATGTCTATCGCACCACGTGTCGTGCCGTTTTCAAGGGCCTTTAGGTCCTTGATAAAAAAACGCGCGGCCCTAGCAAAAACTATTAAGGTGAGCGAAGACCTGTCCCTCGCGCACCTGAAAACGGAGGCACACTCATGAAAATCGTAACCGTCCTCTGCTTGCTCGTTTGGTTCGCCACGGCGGCGGAAAACTCGCAATCGGAACCTGTCACGCGAGGGCCCGCGGTATATCAGCATGCTGAGAGAGCCCCTACGCCGCTTGAAGCCGAAACGTATGCAGCACTCAAACAGCGGTTCCCCGGCGACGTGCTTGACGCGGAACTCCACACACTCCGCGAACTCGCTGAGAGCCCCGCATATCTGCAGTTCCTCGAGGAACGATTCCCTACCTCGGCACCCTTTGTGATGTTTGAGGATCTCTTTGACAAGGTGCTGCCGCCCAAAGCACGTTACCACTCATTCTTTCACGCGCAATTCGGGGTGAAAACGGTGGACGAAATCGGGGATGACGAACATCTGGTAGCGCATCGTTTCGCGTCCGGCTTCTGGATACTGCCCGCTTATGAACGCGGGGCAGATAAACCGCCGCACATGCGCGCAGGCCGCCACTGGCGCAAGTTGCAGCTGGATATGCGTTCTTTGCTGCAGCCTGAAGCGCGCAAAATGCTGGAAGCCCGCATCGGCATCAGTGCCGAGGGACGCCTCGGCGGCCCGGGAACCTGGGGACACATCATCCAGACCTTCGGGCCCCTTATCAGATTGGCGAGCGTGCACCTTGACGAGGATGTCCGGTGGATAAAAACGCTGTTTGAAAAACACGGGCAATCCGAAGGGATGTTGTGGGTGGCCGTGCAGGATCCGATTCTGTTTGACAGAATACTCTACGCGTTCAGCACGGACACCACGTTCCTCAAATGTCTTTATGAACCGATTGAGGACAACCGTGACAAACGTTAGCGCATGCAGCGTGAAACAACGTAACGGGAACGCTCTGAACCTTCAAGGACGAAGCAACCTCTTTTTTTGCTGGCTTTATGGTACCTTTTGCGTGAGGGTGTTTCATAAATCGCTCAACAAGGGGCCGTTTTTTTCACCGTAGCGCGGGGGCCTGTCCCCCGCGAGCGTTGGGGTGTGCGAACGATGACGAGGGACAGGCCCTCGCCCTACGGTGACCGAGCCGCCCTCCTCTGTAGGTGGAGATCGTCTGAAGCTCTGGCATGTTTGCCAAGCGATCTTGACCCGTTCGGGAGCAGGTGCTCCCGAACTACGGTCTCTCGCATGCGCGATGCATCGAGACCAGGAGGTCTCTCCTACCGGGGAAAACGATTTATGAAACACCCTCAATTAACTATATCCTAGCATTTTTCCGCCTTTGTTTGTGTCAAGAGCGGGAGAAAAAATTGCATTTTATGCAACCTTTTCCACTTGAATTCGCGTCATTATATAGTGACAACTGAGAAGTGCTCAGCATGTTCGGATATGGAAAAACCAAATGCGAAAAGGCGGCTGCACCTCGTGCCGCCGCTAGTTTTGGATTACGCGAGCGATGGCGAGGGGAACCCGCTCGGATGCGCGTGTGGCATCCGAGGGCCCTCGCCCTACGGTGAGGGGGGCGTTTTTTATCGTAGCGCGGGGGCCTGTCCCCCGCGAGCGTTGGATTATGCGAGCGATGGCGAGGGGAACCCGCTCGGATGCGCGTGTGGCATCCGAGGGCCCTCGCCCTACGGTGAGGGGGGCGTTTTTTATCGTAGCGCGGGGGCCTGTCCCCCGCGAGCGTTGGAGTGCGCGGACGCTGGCGAGGGGAACCCGCTCGCCTGCGCGTGTGGAAACCTGCGAGGGCCCAAGCCCTACGATGCACGTCTAGTCTTTTTAAAAGCGTGCATTATCACTTCCTTTCCGCCGTGCAGTGGAAGATGGAAACGTTTTTTATAGATTAAGTTACAGCGGATGTTGCGCCATCTGGAGCAACATCCGCTGCCTATCCAGGAGTCAAAACCATGAACATCAAACCCATGCAGTGGCTCGGTGCCCTTGTGATACTCGTCGGCATCTGTGCTGTCACCCTATTTTTTGTCACGCGCCCGGAGAAAGTGCCAGTCCGGAAATACGTGGCAACATCTCAGGGAGAGTCCGATGCAACGGAAACGAGCGAAACGCCGAAAGAGCAAACGGACGCGGCACCACAGGACGATACAAAGCGGGCGAAAGACTGGCACTTGTCTAAACTTCACCTTATCGGAACGGACGAGAACGATGCCTATCGGGCAGCATACAAGAAAGCCATAGAATCTCCCGCTTTTGCTGAATACCGGAAAAAGCAGGATGCGCTATCTCCGGGGTATAATCTCGGACTCTGGTGGGACTTTCTTGAATCGCAAGGACTCAGTTCCGGTCGGACGGCGCAAGAAAAAAGGTTCCGCGAGCATTTCCCCACAGGGGAATATGTGGATTACGAACCGATGATGCGCCAACGCCTTGCCGAACGCTTTCTTGAAGCCGGGCTACTCCCTGTCCAAGGCGACGACGAAGAAAGTGCAATAGAGACAATCTCTGTCATGCAACAGTTTCGGATAGCAACAAACGAAAACCGTGTCTGGATGCGCGGTTATTTTAATGGCTACGATGGCGACTTGGCGTGGGCGAAAGACATCCGGCAGAACGCCGCAAGCATTGTTGCAGAGGCAACATCTGAACCTCTAGACGCGGCACAGCCTGCCACAGAACCCAAGTTCCTTGCTGAGCCAATTCCAACGGACGAAAATCTCTTGGAGAGTCAGCCGCAACCTCCGCTATCTAACGAAGAGGCACCGGTGCCTGAAGCCCTAAAGCCGATGTCACAAAGCCTCGAAAAAATTGAGGCGGAGTTGCTGAGAACGTTTTCACTTGAAGGCGAAGAAGTAGACGCGAACATTGAAACGTCTCTTCGCGAACAGTTTTCGTATGAGCGGCTCAACAGCGCGATGCACACCTTGAATCAATACGGTCCCGAAGAGGGGCTCCGTCGTCTCAAGGAAGCCGATCCTGAACTCGCCTCACGCATTGAACGCCGCCTACCGAAAAAACCGGAGGACAATTAAAATGGTGACTACACTTTTTACACCCGGAGGCTATCTCATGAAGATGCTCACCGTATTCTGCCTGCTCTGTTTGCATGTCAGCGGCGTGTTCACTGCAGCAGAATATCCGGCATACGAACATGCCGAAATAGAACCTACCTCGCTTGAGAGTGAGACGTTCGACGTGTTAAAACGGAGATTCCCAGGCGAGATACTTGATGAGAAACTCAAAACGCTCCGCGAACTCGCCGGGAGCACCGAGTATCTGACGTTTCTCTCGAAAAGGTATCCTAGCCTTGAGATTAAAGCGTTTGAAGATGTCGCCAACAAGGTCACGCCACCGAAAGAGCGATACTTCCAATTCTTTGACGAACACCTCTACGTGCCAACCGTAGAAGAAATACAGGATGAGGAACAGTGGGTGATACACCACTTGGCCACAGCGGATTGGTACACCGCGGCATATCAGCGTGGCGGCGACACGATCCCAGGGATGCGCAAGGGCGCAGTTTCCCGGCGGGGAACGCTGATTGTTACCAAGCCTATTGGGAGGAAGGTGCTCGAACACCGCCTCTTTATTGACTCAACTCATGAGAAACTCACACCGGAGGATTGGGGCACCGTATTAGTCATCTTCCGGCACCTGGTTTCTCTCACCCATTCACATCTCGATGAGGATGTCCGGTGGATAAAAATGCTGTTTGAAAAACACGGGCAATCCGAGGGGATGTTGTGGGTGGCCATCCGAGATCCGATTTTGTTGGATCGGCTTCTCTACGCGTTCAGTACGGACACGACGTTCCTCAAATGTCTTTACGAGCCGAAAGGGAAAGAAGCACCGGAGGCATCCAAGCCAGGGGATTAACGGAGGGTTTTCATAATTCGATGCGTTCGGTAGGAGAGCCCTCCGGGTCTTGATGTCTTCCCGTAGCGCGGTTGCCTGTCCCCCGCGAACTCCATCGTCCCGATGTGTGTTTCCGCCGCTGTAGTTTGTGATCGCCTGATCACAAACAGGTCAGGATCAGGCGATCCTGACTTACAGGGGTGATGCGTTCTGACACCAAAACGCATGGCGAGGGGAACCCGCTCGCATGCGCGTGTGGCATCCGAGGGCCCTCGCCCTACGGTGAGGGAGGGCGTTTTTTCTCGTAGCGCGGGGGCATGTCACCGCGACGTTGAACGATTTATGAAACACCCTCATTTTAATGCACTATTTTCCTTGACAAACAATCTATTTTTGTGTTAAAATAAAAAAATCAATCGTTTTTGGTACCTTTTGTCCCAAATCAACGTCTAACGTACCAAAAACGTGCATTTTCGTCGTTTCCTCCACTGCAACGCAGCAGAAGAAATGATGAGGATGCAGAACGGATACTGCAACTGAGTTGACTAGCAACGCTGTCATAACAATCTGAGTTATCTCACCTCAATATAGGAGGGAAGAGTAATGAACGATGCCGCAGGACGTATCCAAGAATTGGTGGACAGCGAAGCCGGCCAGGCTTTGCTTTACCGAGAGTCTTACCAAGACGTTTTCCAGACAGCCTACCGTGTCTTGGGAAATTACATGGATGCTGAGGAGATTGCCGACGATGCCTTCGTGAAGGCGTTCAATAATCTCCATCAGCTCAGTGATATGGCAAAATTTCCGGCGTGGTTAAAAACCATCGCGCGCAATCTTGCCGTGGATAGACTTCGTGCAGCCAAACATCGGGGCAATCACGTCCCGTTTGACGACACGCAGTCGCGCTATATTGGAGACGCAGTCGATTACCGCTCTACCGAACAGTGCGCCATCCGGCGGACGCGGGTTACGCTGCAAAACCGCTTGCTTCGCTTGATGCCGCCGAAAGACCGGCAGGTGATGGAACTCCACTATCTTGAAGGTAAAACCTACATGAAGATAGCGGAGGTAATCGGCGCGACAGAGAGAGCTGTCGGGAATCGGGTGAGACGGGCGCGAAGGTTTTTGAAAATCGTCGCTAACGAGATTGATGACTGGTTCCTCGCCCTGAAGGATGACCCGACAAAGGCACTCGATCTGCTTGCTGTCATCCCACCGGACGAAGCGAGGATGACAGAATTGTATCTGTTGGACCAGTGCTCTCTCGCCGAAACCGCGAAGTCCCTACATGTCTCGCCGCGAGACATCGTGAAGGGTTTGAAACACGCGGTGAAGCAGTGGAAAATCCGCATCGAAAGTTAGGAGGTTTGAAGTGAGTCTTGTCACTCAAAACAGAGGGAATGGCCGATGTATCGGGACACCCTCACCGTAAAAAGGCAGCGTCAAACGCGTGACGCTGCCTTTTTTTGTCATTGAAGAAGAAATTCGAGACCGGGAGGTCTCTCCTACCTAGAGGGCATCGAGACCGGGAGGTCCCTCCTATCCAAAGGATGCACTGCATTTCGCACGCTAATCCCGTAAATCCGCGCTACGGTGAAAAAACGCCTTCTCTTCACGTAGGGCGAGGGCCCTCGCATGCCACACGCGCATGCGAGCGGGTTTCCCTCGCCATCGTCCGCGCTACGGAAAAAACGTTTCTTCAGGTCCTTTAGGTCCTGAATGTCTATAGCAGGCGCGAACGCGAAGAACGCTAAGGTCCTTTAGGTCCTTAATGTGTTTTGCCATGTCCGCGTGTTTTCTATTAAGGACCTAAAGGACCTTGCCGTGAGACCTGCACGTTTTTCTATAGACATGTAGGACCTAAAGGACCTAAAACGCCATCTCGTGACGATGGAGATCGCGGGGGACAGGCCCCCGCACTACGAAAAAAAACGGTTCTTGAGCCATCGCGGGGGAAACCCTCTCGGATGCGCGTGTGGCATCCGAGGGCCCCCGCGCTACGGAGATACATCGAGACCGGGAGGTCTCTCCTACCTGGAGGGCATCGAGACCAGGAGGTCTCTCCTACCAGGAAGGCATCGAGACCGGGAGGTCTCTCCTACCGGAATGCATCCAAACGGTTCACTAAATCGCCGCCGAATTAAAAAAATTTGCAATTTCCCTCAGTATCGTGTAAAATATTAACGTAATCCGCGCTTTGAGTCACAAAAAGCGTAAAATTCTTAAAACAAGCAAAAAGCCGGGCCGTTAGGACCGGAATGTCTATAGGAAACCGTAATGCGTGAACCCAATCAACCCGACAATGCCGAGTATCTACAACGGCTGCGTCATTCCACGGCGCATATCATGGCGTATGCCGTGCAGCAACTTTTTCCGGATGGCGAAACCAGCGTGAAATTGGCGATCGGTCCGCCTATTGAGAACGAGTTCTATTACGATATGGAGGTGCCGCGTCCGATTACGCCCGACGATTTTCCCGAAATTGAACGGCACATGAAGGCGATGATTAAAGCCAACGTGCCGTTCCAGCAGGAGGACTGGGATTACGACGCGGCGCGCAACTGGTTCGCCGAACGCGACCAGAAGTTCAAACTTGAACTGATTGACGGCATTTCTGACCGGAACGTCAGCGCGACTGACGAAGGTGTCGCCGACGAAGGCGTGTCTATCTATCACAACGGCGATTTCACCGATCTCTGCAAGGGACCGCACGTTGCTACCACCAGTGAGTGTCGTCACTTCAAACTGCTCCGCGTCTCCGGTGCTTATTGGCGCGGCGATAGCAATCGTGAGCAGTTACAGCGGATTTACGGCACCGCCTGGGAGACGAAGGCTGACTTGTCAGCCTACTTGACACAGCGCGAGGAAGCGGCGAAGCGAGATCATCGGAAATTGGGGCGCGAATTGGAACTGTTCCAGATGCATCCGGAATCGCCGGGCAGCGCGTTTTGGCTGCCCAAAGGCGCGCTCATCTACAACATCTTGTCGGAAAAAGTGCGGAAACTCTATCTCAGCGAAGGCTATCAAGAGGTGCGCACACCGCTCATTTACGACAGTAGTCTCTGGGAAACCTCCGGGCATTGGGAACATTTCAAGGAGGATATGTTCGTCATTGAGAGCGGCGAGGGTGAACCGGTAAACGCGCTCAAACCGATGAACTGTCCCGCGCACATGCTGATTTATCGCAGCAAACGCCACAGTTACCGCGATTTGCCCTACCGTCTGCATGACCAGGGTGTGTTGCATCGGAACGAAGCGACAGGAACGTTGAGCGGGCTCTCGCGCGTGCGGCAGATGTGCCAAGATGACGCGCATAACTTCATCACCGAAGCACAAATCGCCGAGGAATATGAACGCATACTCGGGCTCTTCCAGCGGATTTACGGCACGTTTGATCTGCCGTTCCGCTGTAATTTAAGCACTCGTAACCCTGACAAGTTCATGGGCGATGTTGAGGTGTGGAACCACGCCGAAGCGATGCTGGAAGATGTGCTGAAAAACAACCAGATTGTCTACACGGTGGAACCGGGCGAGGCGGCGTTTTACGGGCCGAAACTTGATTTCCAGGTCAAGGATTCGCTCAACCGCGAGGTGCAATGCGCCACCGTGCAACTTGACTTCCAACTGCCGGAACGTTTTGAGTTGATTTACGTCGCGCAGGATGGCAGTGAAAAGCGGCCTGTCGTCGTGCATCGCGCGCTGTGCGGCAGTTTTGAACGCTTCATCGCGATGCTGATTGAGCATTACGCAGGGGCATTTCCGACCTGGCTCTCGCCGGTGCAGTGCGTCGTGATGACTATCAGTGAACGCTTCGTCGACTACGGCAGAGAGGTGCAGCAGTTGCTGTTGCAAAAAGGTTGCCGTGTTGAATTAAACGGTAGTGACGACAAAATCGGCGCGAAAATTCGGCTGGCGCGCTTGGAGCGCGTGCCTTACATGCTTATCATCGGGGGGCGCGAACAGGAAAACCGCACCGTCAGCGTTCGCAGCCGCGATGAAGGTGACCTCGGCGCGATGCCGCTTGCCGCCTTTGTTGATAAATTCGCCGCCGAAGCCGATTTGGATTTTTGATGTTGATGCACTTAAGTCGCTCCTGTCCGTAGGGCAGTGGGAAAACCTGTCCCTCGCTAGGCTTGGGACGTGTCTTACCGTAGGGCGAGGGCCTGTCCCTCGCCATGCTGCTGTCTACCGAACGATCGCGGGGGAAACCCGCTCGGATGCGCGTGTGGCATCCGAGGGCCCCCGCGCTACGGGAAAAATAACGTCAATAGTCCGCGGGGGCCTGTTCCCCGCGCTACGTGATACGCAGGCAAACGCCTGCATAAAGTAAAGATAAGGGCGGGTTTCTATAGCCGCCCGCATAAAATAAAGGAATACATCAGATGAATAAAATTTTGACATACCCGATACTACTCGGACTCATCCTTCTCATCGGGTGCAGTCCCGCGAAACAGGTAACGCGCGTCGATAGCGATACCACCATCGATCTTTCCGGCCGTTGGAACGACACCGATTCCCGCATGGTAGCGGAGGGCATCATCGGTGACTGTTTGAGCCATCCGTGGCTGACTGAGCACATGGTAGACGCTTCGGCGAAACCGGTCGTCATCGTCGGCGGCATTCGGAATAAGAGCATGGAGCATATCGCTGTGCAGACATTCATCAGCGATATTGAGCGGGCTTTTATCAATTCCGGCAAGGTTCGCCCGGTGTCAGGTGCCAGTGAGCGTGGTGAAATCCGAGAGGAACGCGCCGACCAGGGCGAATTCGCCGCCATCGAAACCATCAAACGGATGGGAAGAGAACTCGGTGCCGATTACATGATGACAGGCGAGATCAACACCATCGAAGACCGGGAGGGTGGAGACCAGGTTATGTTCTATCAGACAGATTTGACGTTGACGAACATCGAAACCAACGAAAAAGTCTGGATCGGGCAGGAAAAGATAAAGAAGTTCATTGGGCGCGGCAAGTTTAAGATGTAGCCGTGTTTGCGGTCGGAGAGACATCGGCACCCGATGCAGCCGCCGGTAGGAGAGACCTCCCGGTCTCGATTTTTAAACATATCGGGACAAGGATGTCCCTCCTACTGAAAAACGCACTGCCGCGGAGAAACGCCGGTAGGAGAGACCTCCCGGTCTCGATGCACATCGTATCGGAAGAACACCGTATCGGGACAAGGATGTCCCTCCTACGGGAGTCGGGACAAGGATGTCCCTCCTACTGGCGCACAACGAACCCCGTAGACGCGGTTTGAAACCGTGCCTACCGGTGGAGAATGATGAAATTTGCGTAACCTGAAAATTATGAGCAAAACATTACCGATTCTGTTATCCCTGTGCTTCTTGCTGGCGATAGGCTGTAGTCCCTATAACATGCAAGAACTCCGTGTTTCAATGGAGACTGGGGACTACGCGCAAGCCTACACAAAACTGAAGGAACAGGCGGCGAAGAAGGCAGATATCCCGCTGCTCTTTGAGTTTGGGTTGGTTGCGCATTACGCGAACCAGTTCACAGATAGCAACAATGCCCTTGAAGACGCAGAAGGTATCGCGGATGACAGGTGGACGAGGAGTCTTTCAAAAGAGGCAATCTCGCTTGTTACCTCCGATAAGGTGCGTCCATATCCCGGCAAACGTTATGAGCGGCTTTTGGGCTACTACTATCAGATTCTCAACTACATTTACCTCAATCAATTTGACGGGGCACTCGTAGAATGCCGCCAAGCGGCAGGCATTATCAACGCGTTCAAAAATGATGTCAAGGACTATGATTTCTTCGGTAGTGCGTTTTCTGCACATCTGTCTGCTATGGTTTTTGAAGCCACCGGTGAGTGGAACGATGCTTTCATCTCTTACCGGCAGGCAGAGGAATACTATCAAAATGCCGCCGAGAAGACAGAGGTGTCACCGCCTGAAGATGTTGGCAAGGCTCTCGTCAGATTGTCACGCAAGTTGGGATTCACCGATTTTGTTGAACGTTACCAAAAACAGTATGGCGAACCGCTTGAGCATCCTGAGGAGCACGGCGAACTCATCCTCTTTTACGAGACCGGGTATGTGCCGTCCAAGACAGAAAGTAATCTGATATTTCCCATTCTGAAAACGGATAAGTTTGACGAAGACGATGAGGAGCTTGACAAGTTTATCCCGACGCTTTTAGGGCGCGAGGGAAAAACCTATCCGGAGGTTGAATTGGAATATCTCCTGCGCGTCGCAATGCCGACAATTGACTCAAAACGTCCGCAATTCGCTGGGATTCAGGTGCAGGTTGGCGACGCGAAAGCGAGGGGCATTTTGGTAGAAGATGTAGAGAAAATCGCGCTAGAAACCTTTGAAGCCGAGTATCCCGTAATTCTCTTCCGAACTTTGTTGCGCGCTTTGGGAAAATACCTCATCTACCGCGAGGCAAACAAGAAAGACGATATTCTTGGAACGCTTGTGAATCTTGCAGGCGTGTTCACCGAAGGAGCGGATACACGTGCATGGCAGACGCTGCCAAACCAGATACTCATGGTGCGGATGCCTATTCCCGCAGGGACGCATACGGTGAACCTCTCGTTTTTAAATCGGAACGGCGGTGTCGCTTCCCGCCATTCCCTTCGGGATGTTGCAATTACGGCGAATCGGATAACCTTTCTCAATTTCCGAACGTATGAATAGCGCGAGGACATGACTATGGAACGCATCTATTTAGATTACAACGCCACCACGCCGCTCCGTCCCGAAGTGCGGGATACCATGATGCCTTATCTCACTGAGGCATTCGGCAACGGCTCCAGCATTCACGCCTACGGCCGTGAGGCGCGTAACGCCATTGATACCGCTCGCGAACAGGTCGCCGCGCTCATCGGCGCGAAAAGTCCAAGCGAAATCGTGTTCACCGGCAGCGGCACGGAGGCGGATAACCACGCCATCAAGGGACTGACAGAACTCGAAAAGAGCCGCGGTAAGGGCAACCATATCATCACCTCGTCTGTAGAACATCACGCCGTGTTGCATACGTGCCACTACCTTGAGCAACGCGGGTTTGAAGTGACGTATCTCCCTGTAGACAGGTATGGACGGATTTGCTCGCAGCAACTCCGCGATGCCATTCGCGAGACGACGGTGCTGATATCCATCATGCACGTCAACAACGAAAATGGCACCATCCAACCGCTTGAGGAAATTTGCGAGATTGCGCAGGCGCACGGAATTCCGTTGCATACCGATGCCGTGCAATCGGTGGGAAAGTTAGATATTGACGTTCAGGCGTTGGGGGTTAACCTGCTGACGTTGTCCGGACATAAGATTTACGGGCCGAAGGGCATCGGCGTGCTTTACATCCGCCGTGGTACCCGATTAGCGAATCTCGTCCACGGCGGTTCGCACGAACGCAACCGTCGCGCCGGGTCGGAAAATGTCCCTGCCATCGTAGGGCTCGGCACTGCAGCCGAATTGGCGAAACAGGAGCAGAACGCTTACGCCGCGCACCTCCATAACGTAACACAGCGATTGCGCGACGGGTTGGATAAGCACCTCAAGGGGCTTCACTACAACGGGCATCCTGAGCATTGCGCACCCGGCACCCTCAACGTCTCCTTTGAAAACGTTGAAGGCGAGAGTCTCATTTTACGGTTAGATATGGAGGGCATCTGTGTCTCCACCGGCTCTGCCTGCACTTCGGGTTCAATGGAGCCGTCGCATGTGCTGGCGGCATTAGGGTTACCGCCCCGTTTAGCGCAGGGCACAGTCCGCTTCTCCCTCGGCAGCAGGACGACAGCGGCAGAAATTGACGCGGTCCTCGCAAAATTACCGAAAGTTATCCAGCAGATGCGGGCATTGTATCGTGGTTAAAGGACCGTTAATCCGCGGCACGTAGCGCGGGGCTTATCCCGCGTTTTTTTATTGATTGGGAGGAAACCAACATGGCTTTCAAATTTGGATACAGCACTTTACGTTGGCAAACGCCAGATTTCGAGGAACTCCTCACGCAGCTCAAGGCGGCTGGCTGGGATGGCTGGGAAATGCGGCAGTCGTTAGACTGGGTAGGCACGCCGAAACACATCCGCCAGGTGTGTGATAACGTCGGGCTTCCTATCGCCGCTGTCACTGCGCGCGGCTTGCCGATTGACAAGGAGCGGCAGCAGATGGAACTGAACAAACGGCGCATCGATTTCGCAGCGGAAGTAGAGGCAGACTGCTTCATGTTCATGGGCGCGGGGAAACCGAAGGACCGGGGGGTTGAGGATGCTGATCTTGCCGCCCTCGCCGATGTCTCCGAGGACTGGGCAGAATACGCCGCGCAGTATGGGCTCGACATCTGCTATCATATCCACACCAATACCACCGTCGATTCGATTGACGATTGGGCGAAATACATGAGCCTGCTCCGCAAGTGCAAACTCTGTATTGACGTGTCGCATTCCGCGCTTTGGGGCTATGATCCGGTTGAATCCATCCGCCGTTATCGCGACGCGCTTGTCTATGTCCATCTGCAGGATTATTCCGGTGTCACCGGCGGCGACAGCACGCCTTACGATGTCGATTGGGTGGATGTCGGCAGCGGCACCGTGATGGACTTCCCCAAGATTATGGCGACGCTGGACGAACTCGGCTACGATAGATGGATTACGGCGTGTCCTGGACAGGTAGAAGCCCGTTCGGACGTGGAGCGGATGTCTGTCAATCGGGAGTATTTGCGGCAATTGGGGTATTAAGGGCGGATGTCTATAGCCGCCTGATTTGAAAGGAACACAACACCTATGCAGGATAGGGACATCAAGTCTATTCTTGCCACAGATTGTGGCAGCACGACAACCAAAGCGATTCTGATTGAGAAGCGCGGCGATGCGTATCAACTTATCGTGCGCGGCGAAGCACCGACTACCGTGGAGGCACCCGTTGAAGACGTAACCGCCGGCGTTATCAACGCCATCACCGAAGTGGAGGAACTCGCCGGCCGGAAGTTGCTGGACGGCGGGCTCATCCTGAAACCGCAACGCGGTGAAGAAGGCGTAGATATCTACATTTCCACCAGCAGTGCCGGCGGCGGGTTGCAGATGATGGTAGCCGGTGTTGTCCGCAATCTCACGGCGGAGAGTGCAGAGCGCGCCGCCCTCGGTGCTGGCGCGATTGTCATGGATGTCATCGCCTCCAACGACAAACGTCTGCCGCACGAGAAAATCGAACGGATTCGGCACTTGCGTCCCGACATGCTGCTCCTCTCCGGCGGCATTGATGGCGGTACCACCTCACACGTCGTGGAATTGGCGGAGATTATCGCCGCCGCGCGGCCGCAACCACGGCTAGGCATCGCTTACGAACTGCCGCTGATTTACGCAGGGAACAAAGATGCCCGCGAGTTGATTCGGGAACGCTTGGAAGGCGTGATGTCCTTGGAAATAGTCGACAACCTCCGTCCGGTTTTAGAGCGCGAAGCGTTAATGCCGACGCGCCTCAAAATTCAGGAGCAGTTCCTTGAGCACGTTATGGCACACGCACCGGGCTATAAGAAACTCATCAGCTGGACAGACGCGCCGATTATGCCGACACCGGGTGCTGTCGGCGCGATTATCCAGACTGTGGCATCGCAACAGGATATTGAGGTAGTCGGCGTGGACATCGGCGGCGCGACGACTGATGTGTTCTCTGTCTTCAAAAACAAGGAGGCGGAACCGATTTTCAACCGCACCGTCAGCGCGAACCTCGGCATGAGTTACAGCGTCTCAAACGTCCTTGCCGAAGCCGGGCTTGAGAACGTCCTGCGATGGGTGCCGTTTGACATTGAAGTGGGTGATCTTCGGAATCGCGTCAAAAACAAGATGATCCGTCCGACAACGATACCACAGACGTTGCAGGAACTGATTCTGGAGCAGGCTATCGCGCGCGAGGCACTGCGGTTAGCCTTTGAACAACACAAACAGCTCGCCGTGGAATTGCGCGGCGTTCAGCAACAGCGCACCATCTCTGAAGCGTTTGACCAGACGGAAAGCGGACAAACGCTTGTGAATATGCTCAGTTTGGACATGCTTGTCGGGAGCGGCGGTGTGCTCTCGCACGCGCCGCGCCGGCAGCAGGCGATGCTGATGATGATAGACGCATTCCAGCCCGAAGGACTCACGCACCTCGCCGTGGATAGTATCTTCATGATGCCACAACTCGGGGTGCTCGCGCAAGTGAACGCCGAAGCCGCGACACACGTTTTTGAACGCGATTGTTTAATTCACCTCGGCACCTGTATCGCCCCGGTTGGCATCGGAAAGCCGGGGGAGGCATGCCTCTCTGTTGAAATTCACGCCGATGGAAAACCGCCACAAACGGAGGAAATTCCTTTTGGGGAACTGCGGCTATATCCGCTAGCATTAGGTGAAAAGGCGACAGTCAAACTCCAACCTGAACGCCGGTTTGACATGGGGAACGGGAGCGGGCACGCCGTTGAAGCGGAGGCGATGGGTGGCATCGTCGGTTTAGTAGTGGATACCCGCGGCAGACCGCTTGAAATTCCCACCGATGCTGGCCAGCGCGTGGCGCAACTGAAAAAGTGGCAAGGCGCGTTGGATGCGTATCCTGCCTTGGACGAATAGTGCGCTCAGCGGTAGGCGAGGGCACCCTGGCTTGATGCCGGCAAAACTGCCGTTTCCGAGGGAAACTAAACATCTGTGCAGTTTAGGCTTGATTTTTCCCATGAAATGTCGTATAATAGACGTAAAAACAATAGAGGAACGGGCGTTCGCACCGGCGGACACCCGTTCGTTGAAAGCGCATCCGTAACCTAAAACCACAATCTACGTAACATCTCGCACTCCCAAGGATGCAGCGGCTAAAAAGGCGGAGGGACGTTCGGCGACTCGCCTGCCTTTATTTTGCTCCATTGCGTGGTGAGTTTTCCCGCAGATGAGAGAGACAGACTTCGAGCCGTCCAGTCCACCCCCCAATCCTCACTAGGATGGTTGGTGAGGTTGGTAATCTGTCGGCTAGCAAGTTCATAACGATAGATGTCATAAGGCGGATTATCCTTTTCCACCAAGCCGTTTTCGGATGCATCAAAAAGAATCACCGCTCCCTCCTCTGCCCAGCATGCGGCCCCGAGTCGCCAGGTCTTCGGAGTGTCAAGGGCCTGTGGATTGGAACCGTCTCTGTCGCGAATTATGAAACGTTCTTCAGCCAATCGAAAGTCGTTTCCTTCTCGCACCGACTTCACCGCGCGATAGAGAAGACGTTCACTGTCGGGTGCCCAACGCGGACTGAAATTCATCAAGAGTGTCCCTAGGATAAGGGGTGCTTGCTTGACGAGGGGCCGATTCCGTTTTCCATCTGCATCCATCAGGTAGATGTGTCTGCCTTGTCCCGGAATCGCGAGTTCATAGGCAATCTCGCTGCCATCGGGAGACCAGGCTGGGGCGGTGGCGTATCCGCTGACTTCCGCCACGCTGTGCGTCAGTTGCTGGAGGGCCCCGCTGTCAAGATGCAGCACATAGATTTCCAACAGGCCGTTCCGCGTGCTTGAAAAGGCAATGCACTGTCCATCGGGGGCCCAAGATGGCTGTCCATCTAGCGCGGGATGTGCGATGAGTCCCCGCAACCGGTGTCCGTCCAGATTCATCAGGAAGATATCATCATGTTTCTCCTGTGCGGGAGGGACTGGCTCCAGATCCAGTGAAAAAAGGAGGGCCCTGCCATCAGGAGACCACCGCACTATCCTTTTCCGGTGTCCATCGTGTGTTATCCGGCGGACATTGCTGCCATCATCGTTCATGACATAGATTTCGTTGT
Organism: Candidatus Poribacteria bacterium; assembly: GCA_965242965.1. Lineage (GTDB taxonomy): Bacteria > Poribacteria > WGA-4E > WGA-4E > WGA-3G > AGPOR5. Next base: position 4,054,818 of record OZ251518.1, read on the forward strand.
CAAGCGACGCTAACTGTCCATCCCGATTAGAGGTGAAGACGATGTCTGCAACCGCTGCGTGAGAAACAAATAAGCAGAGGAGGCAGAGCGCGGCTGTGTGTCGCCTGACGCTGCCGATACTGTGTCTGTTCATGGTATTTCTCCTGCTTTTAAAAGAGGCGGTGCTGCTTGTCACACTTTAGAGACAGAAACGTGGTGCGAGGTCCTTGTACCGGGGTGATTCCATCTGAGCCCCCATATCTCAACTGAACCGTAGACGTTGTTCACCCAGTGAGATTGCCGCCTGGAGGGCGGATGATCTGTGGGTGCAATATCGGTGATGACGAGGCTAAATAGCGCAAGTATCCCGATGAGCGTCAGGAATTTCACTGCCGTTTTCATTTTTATTTCCTCCGTTTGCCTCCCTCTAAAAGAGAGACACCTTTGACATGCGGAAAAATCTATTGCCGATTCCGCTCAGCATCATTCTATACCCTCATCGGGGGACATTTTTTCAAAGTGCCCCAACTTTTTGGATATATCCGCTTTTAAACACCCTAGACGTGTTTGTTACGCAAAAGGTACCACAAAATTTGAAAAAAATGACTTTTTCTCAATTTAAGGCTTTTTAATCCGCAGGCATTTGATAAAGATAGAATTCTTCGTCACCAATGGTAGAACCGGTAAAATGTGCCACGTCGGAGAGACGGTACTGCTTCTGCAGCTGCGCGCTCACGGCGCGGTTGAGGATAATCAGCACCTCTTGCGAATTCTGCGTCCTTAACGCTTTTGCCGCTTCGAGGACATCGGCAGTGGGAACTTCGGCAGTGCGCGTGTTGTCCCATCGGATAAATGAACCGAATCGACTGCCTCGCGGATAGTAGATAGTCTCTTTTTCCAGATACCCGACGACGGTGCTAGTGGCGAAATCGGTGTCGCCTACCATCAACATTTCCTGCATTCCCCGCGCTTTAATAGCTGCTGCTGTTTGTCTGCCGCAAGAGAAAATATGTCGGTTATCCATGAAAACCGCCGTGACTCCGCCGATAAAATGGCAAGCAAGGATGAGAGTGAGGAGGATACTAAAGGCGCGTTCCCCAAGCGTTTTCTCCCTTTCGGTAGGCGCGGTTTCAAACCGCGCACTCGTCCTTATTTCCTGACACTCCCGATAAATCCACGCAACCATCAAAAACGTTAAGAACAGAAACCCGTGGTGGCGGATGCTGCCGTAATACTTGACATAGAAGAACGCGAGCAGTCCAAGCGTCGCCGTGAGATAGATGAGCAGCACGGTTGGACGTTTATATAGCAACACTACGCCGCAGAGAATGAGGAGAAAACAGAGCGGAATCTGGAGGGTTTGGAAGAGTGGGTATGCCTCAAGTTGATGCGAATTCCAAAAATGGAGCGTTGACTTCGGGATAGGCAGATATGCACGCGAGATGAGTTTGATGACTTTGAAAAGATGATTCGTTTCATAGTCAAATTTCCAGCCGACAGCGAACCCGGTATCGGGCGGCGGCTTGAGTTGCCAAACCGAAGTCAAGATGCCGATGCCGATGAGCGCGAAACTGAGCCAAATTAACTTTCTGTCGGTGGGCGTGGTTTGAAACCGCGCTTTTTTCATGAGAAGATACTCACAAAACAGCGCGAAACTTATCGCGATGGTGACAATCAAGGCATGAACGCTGGTGTGCGCGAGCAGAAAGAGGATGCCGCCAATCCACAGCGGCCGTTTGTAACGTTCCCTGAAAAGCACGCAGAAGAGGGTGATGAGCAGCAAACCGAGGGCATAATTTCGCGCGACGATGGCGTATTCATAAAGCGCGAAGTAACCGAAACAGAACAGAAACTTCTGCAAACGATTGAAAGGCGCGTATCGTGTGAAAAGGTAGACGCTCACGCCTGCGATGAGCAGATGGAACACTTGCATGATGACAGGCGAGGCGGTAATGCGGCTGAGCGGCATGAGGCAGAGATGCCATAGCCCTGGGTGCCCTTCATATTTGAGGTGCGCAAAGAGCTCAAAGAGGGACGTGCTATCCCGCGCAAGCAGCCACGCTTGGATTTCGTCTCGCCATATTTCGTGGTTGAATGCGGTAACACTGCCCACGGCAAGGAAGGTAAGTGTCACACCGAGGGCATAACGCGCATCATTTCTCTGGGAGTGGTGATTTTTCGTTTCCAATTTTCTGTCCCCGATGGGTTTTCCAGTTGCTATTCTTGCCCGATTAAAGTATACTCTTAAAATGAGGGTGTTTCATAAATCGTTCAACGTCGCGGGGACAGGCCCCGCGCTACGGTGAAAAAACGCCTCCCCTTTACGTAGGGCGAGGGCCTGTCCCTCGCCATGCGTTTTGGTGTCAGACCGCATCATCCCTGTAGGTCAAGATCGCCTGATCTTGACCCGTTTTACCGCCCGCCCACGGGCGAGCCCGAACTACAGCGATGGGCCCGATGCCTGCCGGGATTCGCCTGCCTTCCAAGGCAGGATAAATACCGAAACGGAGTTATGAAACCCCCTCACTCTTAAAATAACAGAAAAACGGCTGCTTTGCAAAGCCTTTTTTCCTCAGGCTGGACACAGCAACACTTCTCGGTAGGTGCTGTTTGAAACCGCACCTACGGAAAATATTGAAATTGACTGTAGGCATCGCGCCCGGGAGGACGCGCCTGCGGCACCATTAAAGGAGAGTTGAACCATGAAACGCTTAAACTTCGGACAGACCGGAAATCTGTCCATCATTTGCCTGACGCTTGCCGTTGCAATTTGCATGCTGCAAGGATGCGGGGAGCTGCAGAAACCGTTCCTCGGAGTTACCGGCACAACAGGAGACGACACGGTAGGGTTTTCCGGGCGCGTCGTCGGACCCGAGGGAGATGCGGTTGCCGGGCTCGCACTGACGATTGAACCAGACCGGTGGAGTGCTTCTGATTTTGACGAGACAGAACAGTTACTGCCGCCGCCCACAACCGTAACCGATCCGACAGGGGCCTTCTCCCTGACTGGCATCACTTCTGGGCGCGTTGGGTTGGCATTATTGGCGGATAACTATGAAGAGGGTTTATATCCCGAACCGGAATACGAGATTCTCTCCATCAAAATCGGGGAGATCCTCTACCATCAGAACGAGCCGCCGCCTTTCGGTGGTATCATATTTACCATTACCCCGGGGGTGCATGTCCAGGAAGCGGTGGTTACCGTGAAACGTCGGATGCGTATCGTGGGACAAATCGTTTTCAATGATGGCACCCCACTTGCGAATGTTCGCTTGTCTATCAACACGCAGCGTCGAGATCTGGACGGAAGCGGCAGTTCCAGTTCAGGTGGCGGTGGGCAGACAGATGTCGAGGGGAAATTTATCGAATACGTTGATGAAGGCGGGTTGTTCTGGATTTCGATAGAATACGAAGGGCTTTCCGTCACGTCGGAGCAGTTCGTCCTGAACGATGGCGAACGCCGAGAAGACTTGGTTTTAACGCTTGATAGCGAACCTATTGAACCGATGGACGCGGAGACAGGCGGGACCGCGCACATCAACGAAAGAGCCGTGTGGGTAGTGAATCCTGCAAACGGACACGCCTACAAATCGGTTTATGTTCAAAATCGCGACGAAGCGCAAGCGTTGGCTGCCGCCCAAAATGCCTACCTTGTCGCCATTAACGATAAAGCCGAACAGCAGTGGTTGGAGAGTATCTTCGGACCGGGACCGTTTTGGCTCGGATTGAGCGATGCGGAAACGGAAGGTGAATGGCTGTGGGATAGCGGTGAGCCGCTTACCTATACCGATTGGAGCAGCATAGACATCTTTCCTAGTGAGGAGGCGGATGCCGACAAAGACTATGCCGTATCCACTTTCCGGGGAAAATGGCAGGCAGTCGGACCCGAGAGTCCGTTCTGGAACATTACCAGCAGGGCAATTCTTGAGGCGGAAGAGGTGCCTCCCGAAATGCCGATGGAAGAATAGACACGCTAACACGCACCAGGTAGGTGCGGTTTGAAACCGCACCTACCGCGGATTAAAGGAGGATTAAACCATGAAACGCTTAAACCTCACGCACACCCTCGCGCTCCTCATCGGAGTTGCAGTGATGTGCTTTCAGAGCATCGCGGCGGAAGACGCGGCAGAGATGGTAACCTTCGCCGGCCGCGTTGTTGATGAGTCAGGCGAACCGGTTGTCGGCGTTACCGTGGCCCTGATGCCGGTGGAAGATGGCAATGGCGCGTGGTTTCCGATAGGCGAGTGGCCGAACGATCCGTGGGCATTTTCCGCCGTAACCGATGCCCAAGGCGAGTTTGCTATCACCGATTTTACCCCTGGCCCGATGTTATTCGGGCTACTTCCATATCATGAACCGAAGGGCCATGGCTTATCCAAGGTGAACATCGGCGGCGTGAGCCACTATCCAACTGAGGGGGAGGAAGACGGCGGCATCGTATTCGCCGTTGAGGCAGGAACACGCATCAGTAACGTAGAAGTGACGGTGCGGCGTTTCATGGAAATCCGTGGCAAAGTGCTGCAGATGGATGGAACGCCTCTTGCTGATGCCGACATCAAACTTGATATTCGGACAGAAGCTCTCAACGGCTCGGCAAGCAGCAGCGGCTCTTATGGTAGGTTAAAGACAGATGCGGCGGGAATCTTTGTCAAATACCTAGCGGACGATGACGAAGGTCCTGCGGAAATATCGCCCGCGTGGTTTCCTGAATTTCCCAGTCCAATGCGAGAGCGTGAGGTTGAAAATCCGTCCATGCACTACATCGTCGCTGTTATCTATCAGGGACGGCGTGCTCAGGCGAAGCCGTTTATTCTCAAACCGGGAGAGCGCATGCCTGAGTTGACGTTTACCTACACAGCCCCGCTGCCGCGTTCCCCTGACACCGAAACGCGTCGGCGTGAAGCAAGTGCCAGTGTTTCTTCTGGACGGAAACGGGAAGGCGTGTGGATTGTCAATCCGGCAAATGGACACGCCTACATCAAAATTCGGTGTAGCGGACCGGAGGATGCCATCTCCCAGGCAAGTTCGGCAGGGGCCTATCTCGTCTCCATTAACGACGAAGCGGAGCAGCAGTGGCTGGAGCGCGTTTTCCCACCGCATCCAACGCTCATTGGACTCAACGATATCGCGAATGAAGGCGAATGGCGATGGCACAGCGGCGAACCCGTTACCTACACCAATTGGGCACGCCATGAACCGCATGATACCGACAGAGGCGATGAAGATTACGTCATCTGGTACCACCGATGGGAGGACATCGGACCTGACCAGGTTGTGTGGCGACTTTTACGGACAGCACTCCTTGAAAAGGATGTGCCACCGGCGGAGGATTAAACGATGAAACGCAGCGTTGTTACGACACTTGCACTGCTCACGGTTTTCCTGTGCATCGCTTCAGACAGCCCGGCACAGGAGACGACAGCGACTTTCAGTGGGCGCATTGTCGATGTGACAGGGAATCCGGTGCCTGATTTACCTGTCCTAATCGGTTCCGTTGAAATGCGCGGCACGTGGGTTCAGCCCAGTTTGGAAGACACAGCCATATATCTCTTTTTGCGTCGTGCGCGCACAGATGCCGAAGGAAGGTTTTCCATCACCGGCATCCCGGCTGCACCGGCATACTTCAGGGCACTTCCTGACGACATTGAGACTCGGTTCCCGAGTCGCGCCGTAGAGAAAATCCGTTCCCTCATGAGAGAGGCAATCGTAAAAGAAGAGCGAAGCGAGGAGTTCGGTGAAATCATGCGCCGGATGCCGGAGATGCAGTCAGACGATTTTGAACCGGATGTTGAAGTCGTCTCCATCCAGATGCAGGGACTAACCTTCTACCCGCGCACCGATTTTGATAAATCCCTCATGACAATTGTCTTCAGTCTTCAACCGGGTGTCCACGTGGAGAACGTCGTTGTCACGGTGCAACCGCGGATGCGGATTCGGGGAAGAATTGTTTTCAAGGATGGCACGCCGCTTGCCAACGCGCGGGTTTCGATGCCGCTCCGATACACCACTGCCGATGGAACAGGCAGTGGACGTTCAGGCAGAGAACCGTTGACAGACAGCAACGGCTACTTCGCCTACTATCTTGATGAAAGGGATAATGCCGCCTTTTATACACTCTCGGCAGAATACCAAGAGATTGTAGCCGTAGGAGAACCGGTGCTGCTAGAACCCGGCGGCCGCTATGACGATTTGGTGTTGACGCTTGATAGCGAACCCACTGCTCCTGAACCGGGGCCGAGTGAGACGTGGGCAGAACTGCTTGACATCCCGATAGAACCAACAATTCCATCTTCGGATGCAACGGATACCGGCGAAGACAGTGAGGTGCCTGCCACTCTGCCGCGCCGGGAATCAAGGGCAGTATGGATAGGCAACCCTGCAAACGGACACGCCTACAAACGCATTTATTGCAAGACGCGCGAAGACGCACTCGCGCAAGCCGCCGCCGAAAACGTGCACCTCCTCGCTATTAACAACGAAGAGGAACAGCGATGGATAGAGGCTGTGTTTGGACGCGGATGCTATTGGCTCGGGCTCCGCCGCGGACCCGGCACTACCGACTGGCAGTGGGATACCGGGGAACCCATAACGTATCACAACTGGTTACCGGACGATTACTTTGATGAAGATATCGCTGCGACTGACAGGCAGACGGCTGTCATGACGTTCGCGGAAGGGAAATGGTATGCTGTTGGCAGTGACAGCATTATGTTGCGACTCACCAGGATGGCAATCCTCGAAAAACTTGAAGTGGAAGAGGTGTCGCCGGATATGCCGATGGAAAAGTAGGCACGAACCTTGGTAGGCGCGGTTGCAAACCGCGCCTACTGCGAAACTCAAGGAGAATTAAAATATGAAACGCTTAAACCTCACGCACACCCTCGCGCTCCTCATCGGAATTGCGGCGATGTGCTTTCAGTGCATCGCGGCGGAAGACACGGCAGAGATGGTAACCTTCGCCGGCCGCGTTGTTGATGTGGAAGGAAATCCTATGCCAGGATTTGTTTTCGCTATTCAGGGTGCCAACATGTATCAACAGCAGGTAGACATAACCACTCGCTATGCAATGAGTGACCCGGGCGTGGAACAAGACTCAATGCTACCTCCTGTTTTCGTGCCTGTTGAAACCGATGAAGCGGGAACTTTCTCTATCACCGAAGGGATTGCCGGGAAGGTTCAATTGGTGGTGCGACACAATATCGCTGAACCTCCGAAAGTCGGAACATTTGACAAGAAACCTGCGCATGCGATTGTCTCCATCGACATCGGCGGGATAATCTTCTATCCGAACCCTGGGCACCGATATTCGTCCCCCACTGGCCTGACGTTTTCTCTCAAACCGGGCGCGCGGTTTGAGAACGTTGAAGTGACGGTGCAGCCACGGACGCGCGTCCGAGCCAAAATCGTTTTTAAGGATGGCACGCCGCTTGCCAACGCGCAGGTTATAGCAGAAACTGCCAATCGGGATTTAAGGGGGCTCACACGCGAGAGTTCAAAGGGAGCAAGGCGGACAGATGCGGAGGGTTACATTGCAGAATACCCGAAAGAGTCTAGCATCTTCACGATATTAGTGACATATCAGGGGCTTGCCTCCACATCGGAGACAATTACTGTCAAGGCGGGAGAACGACATGAGATAGTTTTGACGTTTGACAGCGAACCGATTGCCGACATGCCTGTGGAACAGCCGCCCGTTGAGTTGGAAATCGAGCCGCCCGGCGCGCCCAAAACAGCGGAGATACCACTCGAAGACTTGCCGCCACCCGCAGCACTGCACACCCACGGAACAGATATAAATCAGGTGTGGAACGAGAAGGCGGTGTGGGTAGTCAATCCTGCAAATGGACATGCTTACAAGCAGGTTTATTGCGGAAATTGGGATGAGGCGGAATCGTTCGCTATTGCTGAAGAAGCACATCTTGTCTCAATTAACGATGAGGCAGAACAGAAGTGGTTGGAGGGAGCCTTTAAGACAGATGGGTTTCGGCATTTTTGGATTGGCCTCACCGATGTGGAGAAAGAGGGTGAATGGCGATGGACGAGCGGCGAGCCTGTCACCTATACTAATTGGGCATCCGCAGCACCTTTTCCCGATGAACTTGATGCATCAGAGAAAGACTATGTCACGATGGGATTTCTCGGCGGGAAGTGGGTGGCAGTAGGTGAACTAGGTGAAACGGGACCGTATATCCATCCTCATTTCGCGATTCTTGAGAGAGATGGCTTGCTTTCCAAAACCCCCGTTAAAGCGACGGAAGAGGGGAAGTCATCGGGGATAGAGGATAGGTAATTTGAGGGTGTTTCATATTTCGATGCACACCCGTAGGAGAGACCTCCTGGTCTCGATGTTCCGGTAGCGCGGGGGCCTGTCCCCCGCGAGTTCAATCGGCCCGATGTGTGTTTCCCCTTCTGTAGTTTGTGATCGCCTGATCACAAACAGGTCAGGATCAGGCGATCCTGACCTACAGAGCCTGGCTCGCGAGCGATGGCGAGGGACAGGCCCTCGCCCTACGTGAAGGGGAGACGTTTTTTCACCGTAGCGCGGGGCCTGTCCTCGCGACGTTGAGCGATTTATGAAACACCCTCAGGTAATTTGGGAGATAGGCGCGCGTTGAAAGCGCGTCTGCCGGCACCTCCTATGTATCAACAAGGCATCCACAATACGCACAGACAGCGAACATATCGCCGAACGTTTCGCACTCGGGAGCCAGATAGGACTCGTGGTGTGTGACACATCCCGGATTGTCGCACGGATTTTCTGCCGCGGCGATGTTTCGTTGTGGCGGCTGCGTCAATATGAGCTGCTCCAATCCGAGGAGACTGGAGATGAGTGCCATCCGAATCGGTACAGCGTTGGCAGATTGTTCAAAATACGCGGCCCTCGGGTCATCGTCCAATTCGTAAGAGAGCTCATTGACACGCGGAAGCGGGTGCATAATCATCGCATCGGGTTTCGCGTGTTTCATTACCGCCGCGTTCAGCAGATAACTGCCGCGCACCGCCGCCGGGTTCACCTCTGGCGGGAGCCGCTCCTCCTGTAACCTATTGACGTAGATGACATCCAACGCCGCGATAACGTCTCGGATTTGCTCAACTTCAAGCGGTTTCTGCGCGTGAAGTTTATCCAACCGCGTCAGCACCCAAGGCGGCATCTGAAGTCCACTCGGCCCGATGTGAACGAGTTCCCCGCCAAATCTTGCTACGGCGAGTGAGAAGGAATGCGCCGCTCGTCCATACCGCAAATCGCCGCAAACCCCCACAGTCAGGCCATCTACCTGTCCTTTTCGTCTGATGATGGTATAAAGGTCTGTGAGTGCCTGCGTGGGGTGCGCGTGGCTGCCATCGCCGCCGTTAATGACAGAGATGTTCGCGTAGCGCGCCATTACCTGTGCCGCGCCCGCCCAGTTGTGCCGGACGACAATCAAGTCTGCGTAATTCGTCACCATCCGCGCAGTATCGGCGAGGGTTTCACCTTTGGTAGCGGAGGTGCCGCTCGGGTCTGCGAAGCCGAGTGTACCGCCGCTGAGGCGTTCCATCGCGCTCTCAAACGAGAGCCGCGTGCGCGTGCTTGGCTCATAAAACAGCGTCGCTAGCAACTTGCTGCGGCAGATGCCGGCCCATGTCTCCAGTTGCGATTGCATCCCAGCGGCGAGCCGAAAAACGCCTTCAATCTCAAAATTCGACAAATCGTCAAGGGTTACCAGATGTCTCATTTTCTCCTCAATGCTTCGCAGCAGTCGGCTCCGTTTTCCCGATACCGCGCATCAAGCCCGCGAGAGCTTTCCTGCTGCATGTGTTTTATGAAGTCGCGCCTACACCCTTAAACTTCCAACTAATTCTTGAATTGATGCCATCTTCGCCTCTTTCAGATACGCGCGGATGCCGTCGACAACCTCTAGGGACGCGTTCGGATTCACGAAATTCGCCGTGCCGACGGCGACAGCCGATGCACCGGCGATGAAAAATTCCACCGCGTCGGTAGCGTTCATAATGCCGCCCATTCCGACGATGGGAATGGAAACGCTTTTGTAGACTTCCCACACCAAGCGGAGTGCCACTGGCTTTATGGCGGGCCCCGAGAGTCCGCCTGTTACATTTGCGAGTTCAGGCGTGCGCGTTTCGGCGTTAATTGCCATGCCGAGGAGCGTGTTAATCGCCGAGAGCGCGTCCGCGCCGGCATCCTCAACGGCGCGCGCGATGACGGTGATGTCCGTGACGTTCGGCGATAACTTGACTAACAGCGGCAACTGTGTCTTCTCGCGCACCTGTTTCACCAATTGATGCGCCAGATGTGCGTCCACACCGAAACTCATTCCGCCGCAATCAAGGTTAGGACAGGAAATGTTGAGTTCCACGCCGGCAATCCCAGCCGCGCCGTTGAGTTTTTCGATAACCGTGAGGTATTCCTCCACAGTCTTGCCGCAGACATTCACAATCACTTGCACGTCAAAATTGCGGAGGTAAGGAAGTTTCTGCGAAATAAAACTGTCTACGCCGACGTTTTGGAGGCCGATGGCGTTCAGCATGCCGGCGGGAGTCTCCATGATGCGTTGCATAGGGTTGCCGGGCCAGGGTGTGCTTGTTACACCCTTGACGACGATAGCACCGAGTCGGTTCAAATCAACGAAGTCGGCGTATTCGCTGCCGTAGCCGAAGGTGCCGGAGGCAGTCATCACAGGATTCCTCATCGGAATGCCGCCGATATTGACGCAGAGAGAGGTGTGGGGTGTAGTCATAGGGATTATGATAATAGATTTGAGAGAAAATGTCAAGTGGAAAAAGTATCAATTTTGGGGTGCAGATTTGCGTAAGTAAAAAAAATTTGACAAAAGGCAAAAAATGTGGTATTATATAACGTGTGTATATTTTAGGGAAATTGAAGAGTGTCCGCTGAAAAAGTTACGAGTAGTTTTTTGACAGTTTTCCCTGTCGGCACCGGATGCCTTCTGAAGACAGAAGGGTTTCCTGTCCCGACACGAGATAAATAAGCGTTCATTGTGCCAATCTACGCTTGCTGCCAAACTCCTGCCGAGAAAGAGGGAGTCTCGCCTGCTGGGATTCGGTTGCGTGTGCACACGTGTGCAACGCCGAAGTCCCACGAGGTGCTGCCTCCTGACAGTGCCCAGTTTCTCATTTTCCCGTTACTTTCAACCAAAAGGACAGGACAGGTGCGAAAGAGTGAGGCGCGCTGCAAGCGCGCGTCACCGGTGCCAGTCCTAAGGAGAAACGCGATGAATATCTACGTTGGCAACGTGCCATACGCAGCAACCGAAAACGATTTGGAAGAACTTTTTGGAGAATACGGTCCCGTTGCTACCGCCACGATTATCCGTGACCGGTATGACGGCCGCTCCAAAGGGTTTGGCTTCGTGGAGATGGAAAACCAAGAGGACGGCGAACGGGCGATAGAAGCATTGGACGGCTATGACATGATGGGCCGTCCGCTGAAAGTCAACCAGGCGCGTCCTCGCGAAGAGCGTCCACCTCGCCACCACCACTACGATGCTTAGGCATCTCGGCGGCACGTCGCTCGCGATGTGTCGCAGTTAACAACGTTTCGCCCCGGATACGGAAACCAACGTCGGTTTCCGCCGGGGCTTTTCTGTTTGGCACGAAACGAGTAGGCGCGCTTGGAAAGCGCGCCTACAAGTGGTATGATATGAAATTAACTTGATTCCTATCGTCTCTGTAGGGAAAAATCCCCCGAACGCAGCGGCAAACTGAGTCTGGCAGACCCGAGAAGAATCAACTTCATTGGGCACTATTCCTTCCGCTTGAGTTTCCCCCAAGTGACAGCAGCTTTGCCAGCCGGCTCTACGGCGACACCCAGCGCGGTTAACCCGTTATTCATGATGTCGGCAATATCGCTATCTTCCAACGGTGAATGGAAAATGGCGACTTCGTCCATCGCACCGGTGAACCAATTGCCTTCGCCATCCCAAACGCCGCAACCGCCGATATTCACGTTGAAATCGGAACGCCCGTGGTTGGGCCAACTCCCTGCCTTCTCCGTAGCGGTGCCATCAACATAAACCTTTGTGAACTCGCGCGTTGCAACGGTGGCGACATGATGCCACTCACCGGGCGGATGTTCGTAAGGATTCTCGTTACCACCCGCTGTGGGTGTCCACAGCATGACGGTGGTTGGGTTGATAAAACCGAATTCGGGGGAATCGTTCTGCCCTACCAACCCGACGCGGTTGGCAGTGATATTCCCCGGTTTCACCCAAGCAACGATTGTAAATTCGCGCAAGCCGTTCAGGAGTTTCTGCCCGGTCTGGACGCAATTGCCGGCACCATCAAAGGCTAAGGCACCACCAAACCGTCCCTCTACCCAGACAGGCGCGTTTACAACCGTCCCGTGATTATTGTTACCAGAGGAGTCCATAGCGGTACTCCCAGCACCATCATCAAACAGCCAAACGCCGACAACTTTGCTCATGTCTACATCGGCACTGCCACTCGGCACAGCGACGAGACTCAGAACCATCAGACTCAGGCTGAACAGGATACCTGTTAAAACATTCAATTTCATTTTTATCCTCTCACTTTCTTTAGAATTTACCTCGCCTCTCGGCGGGGATTGAACACATATTTATTATGACATATTTTTCATAAAAATGCAAGTTTTTTTATTTCTTGACATTTAAACGGGGAATGCGGTATCATAGTTAAAAATTCTCAGCACCTGTTCGTTTTCGATTTCCGCTCTCCCGATGTAAGGTAAAGACAGCTGCCCAGATTCGCCTGTCAATTGCCGACAGACAGATAGACAGACTGACAGATAGGGACATCTGTCCTTATAGGGCGCATCCGAGACTGAATCGTTCTAAAAAATTCCGTTCAAAATAGGACAACATGAAAAAAATAGTCTTCATTACACCATTTCTCTTCATCTTCGGGCTGATGCCTGCGTTCTCGGTGGACTTTATCACTTTGACGCGCGAGTTCGGCGGCAAAGGCGCAACCGAAGGCGCGTTTGGCAAGGAGATTCACCTCGCTTTTCGCGAGAATATCTACGTCAGCGATAAGGAGCATCGGCTCATCCAAAAATTGTCGCCGACAGGCACGTTCCTGATGCAGATTCCCGCCGATGCGACTTCTCCCGAAAATATCTTGCGCAAACCGGGGCACCTCGCCGTGGATACCGCGGGAAATATCTACGTCGCCGATGTCACCGCGCATCACATCGCCGAAACGACAGAACCGAAAATCTACATGTTCGCGCCGTGCGTCCACAAATTCAGCGCAACGGGTGAACCTTTAGATACCTATTTCGTTGAATCAGTGGATGAACGCCCGCGCATCGTTTTAACCGGCGCGCTCATCGTGGACGAAGAGGGAAAAACCGCCTTCGGCATTCAACCGAAAGGCTATGACAGGGCCCTCCGCGTCGCGGTTAATTCACAAAACCAACTCTATGTTTTAGACGCGAAACGCGGGCGCATCCACTACTTCGATGCCGATGGAAAGCCGTTGCGCACCTTCGGCCGCTACGGCGCGGGCGATGGAGAATTCGACATGGATGCCGCTGATCTCGCGATTGACGCGCGCGGCAATGTGCTTATCGCTGATACCGGCAACCATCGCATCGTTCAGTTTGATGCAAATGGCACTTTCATCCGAAGTTTCGGAAGAAAAGGACGCGGCAACGGACAATTCACGAAGCCGATGGCTCTCGCCGCGCTGCCGACAGGCGAAATCCTTGTCAAAGATGCCAGTCAATTCCGCCGCAAAGTCGGCGGATTGCCCGAAGTTGTCGCGCTATCGCCGACGTTGACGCAACTCAATGAAAGCACCCCTGGCCAAACCGAACTCGCCGATATGATTACCGACGCAACCCGGGCGGAATACGGGCCCTTCGCGCACAGCACCGGCACGACAACTAACCTCGCCGCGCTCAATCGCCGGCTACGGCTGCTGGAAGAGGCGGAATACAGCCGCTACTATGAAACCGAAGGCGACGACGAAGACAAGGCAGAATTGGCTGAGGAACTCAAACGAAAGGACATCCGGCTGACGCTTTTTCATAACGTCATCTCGCGGGTTCAGAAGTTTGACAGGGATGGCAGATACATCGGGCGCATCATTTATGAAACAGACCGGCTCAGCGAGGAAAAACACGACGTGAGTTTCCTGGCACTCGATGCCGCGGGGTATCTCTATTTACGTGATGCAAGCGATTTCACAATCGCGCAATATGCCATCACCGGGTTCACGATTAAACCCTCGCACATGAACGGGTTCTATAGCGTGCGCGCAGCCAACCTTGACAACGAATATCTCGAAGATTACGAGGATATTGATGTCTCAACCGATGTGCAGGATGAACTCAGCCAGTTAGAATTGAAAAATATGTTCGGGTGGACGTATAGCCTCTCGGAACGGTGGCACTTGACATTCCTTGACGAGCTCACCTACGGCGAGCAGGACGAACGTTATGTCACGCCTGCCAAAGTTGAGGATAGTTACGATTTTCAGACGCAGGCATTGGAAAACGCCTTCGCTGCCAACCTGAAATTCATCACGAACCCGAATCCCTATCGGTATAAGGAGTTGAATCTGTCCATCGGACGCATTGACGGCACTTCGGATTTGACGCAGGACGCGCTGTTTCCGGAACTTAACCGTCAGCGTCGTGAAGACACCGGTGATGCGAATTCGACAGTAATCGAACTTAACTGGGATTTGTGGGCGCGGACGAATTTGTGGTTCCGCTACGCCGATCTGAATCCTGCGGAGACGAGTCGCAACTTTGTCCGCCGCTTCTACGATGTCTCCGGCGATCTGTATGAGGTGTTCGGTAGCCGCAATCAGGCGCGGCAGTTCCTCGGCGAATTGACGATAAAATTCTAAACTGGGAGTCCGCCGAAAAACTTGACATTCTCCTGCAAGATTTGCGAGACTATTACGACATCGCCGCCGGCTTCGGCCCGGGCGATGCACCGAAAGGAACCGTAATCTGCATGCAAAATCAACAATCAAAAGCACGGGTAGACGAGAGGGTCCCGTTTCTCGGTGTGAAACGTCGCTGGGTAGGCTATGCGTTGTTCATCTTCGTCATAAGCGTTCTTGTCTACACGGGCTTCTCCACGGCGGATTCGCTGACTACCGATGGGTGGCAGGGTTTCAGAACCGTCCGTGCAGTTTTTCACGATACATCGCAGGCACTGCCGTTTTTAGGCATCTTACCGATAGTTATCTTAGTGGTATGGGAGTTCATCATGATTCTTTATGAAATCGTTAAAGAGCAAATCGAGGCGCGTCAGCGCACGCGCATTGCCGCCCACGAAGCGCGCGGCGAAGAACGGGGTATCAAACTCGGCGAAGAGCGGGGCAAGGAATTAGAACGCGACACCTGGGTAGACTGGCTTGAACGCCGAGACGCAGCGGCAGCGGCGGGAGAACCGTTCACCGAACCGAATCCTGCCGAGAAACACAACGGCACCTCACCGCCTGCACCCTAGCGAGACTCGCCCAATGATTCTTTATGAAATCGTTAAAGAGCAAATCGAGGCGCGTCAGCGCACGCGCATTGCCGCCCACGAAGCGCGCGGCGAAGAGCGAGGTATCAAACTCGGTGAAGAGCGGGGTATCAAACTTGGCGAAGAGCGAGGTATCAAACTCGGCGAAGAACGAGGTATCAAACTCGGCGAAGAACGCGGCAAGGAATTAGAACGCGACACCTGGGTAGACTGGCTTGAACGCCGAGACGCAGCGGCAGCGGCGGGAGAACCGTTCACCGAACCGAATCCTGCCGAGAAACACAACGGCACCTCACCGCCTGCACCCTAGCCGAGACTCGCCAGCACTTGCGGCGAGAATCAATGAACTCGGTAGGCGCGGTTGCAAACCGCGCCTACCGACAGATTAGGAGAATGACAACAAACAATGGATTTTCGTGCATTGCACCCCGAAGAATTAGAGGCATGGTTTGACCACGTCGGACATGTCTTCTCAACCTCGCGGCAATACTTTGTCAATCATTGGCAAAATGATCCGTGGAAAGACTTTGAGGGCATCCGTGTCGCTGTGGACAACGGACAGATTGTCAGCACGCTTCGCGTTTTTATCCGTTCTATGTTCCTGCACGGCGAACCGGTTTCCGTGGGCGGCATCGGCGAGGTAAGCACGCTGCCCGAATACCGCCGACGCGGACTTGCGACGCAACTGCTCAAGGATGCCATCTGTTTCATGGAAGAACGCGAAATCGCTGTATCGTCCCTTCACGGTTCTCAGCGCATTTACTCGGCTGAGGGATGGGAAAGCGTGCCTCGGCATGAGGCGATGCAACACTTTTCGCAGCGCGAAAGCACGGACTGGACGATACGCCCAGTCGATTTCAATTCGCAAAATGAACTCGCGCAGATTGCGACACTTTATGATAGTTATTCGCGCAAATTCAACGGGGCCTTTGTCCGAGATGAACCGGCGTATTGGACAGATTGGGTGCAAACCGAATCCCCGAATGCATGGATTGCAGAAAAATCGGGGATGTTGGAAGGTTACATCGCCGTCGCTGGAAAATTGAGTGTTGAAGAGTTCGCCGTTTCTGATGCGCAATTCGCGCAGGATAGAGGCAAACGGCTATTTGAGGCGATGCTTGGGCATATCATCGCGCAGCAGGAAGCGGAGACGCTTGAGGTGAAATACGCGGCACCGATTGCCGACGGGTTCAACGCGCCCAAAGTTCATGCTTACGGCGGCACGATGTATCGCATCATGAACGCCGACAAAATGCCGCGTTGTGATTCACTGCCCGCGCTCCTGCACAATCAACCGGAATCTTTGACACAAGGAATCCAGTCACATCATATTTTTTGGCCTACCGATGGGTTTTAGCATCTATCGTCGTGTCAGGTTTGCGAGGGACAGGCCCTCGCGCTACGGGCACAGGCAAAAAGGTCGGGTTTGCGAGGGACAGGCCCTCGCGCTACGGACACTGGCAAAAGGAAGAGGAGAACATGAACATGGCAAAATTACGCGTTGGAGTTATTGGATGTAGCGGCATCGGCACGACACATGCCTCCGGCTTAGTCGGATTGCCGAACGTTGAACTCGCCGCCGGGTGCGATTTTGTCCAAAGCACCCTTGACGCTTTCAAAGCGAAATGGCAGGATAACTGGCAGGACATATCCCTCTATACCAACCATCGGGAAATGCTCGCCGATGCGAATGTAGACATCGTCACCGTTGCAACGTCAGACCATCGGCATGCAGACCTGGTTGTTGACGCGGCGAACGCTGGTGTCAAGGGCATCTTCTGTGAGAAGCCGATGGCTACCAGCGTTGAAGATGCCGATAGGATGCTGGAGGCAACGGAACGAAATAACACGATTCTCTCGGTCGATCACACGCGCAGGTGGCAGCCGTTATGGCGGCATACGAAAGAGAAAGTCGTTGGGAGCGGCATGATTGGCGATGTCCAATATGTCATCGGCACGCTGAGCGGCGGCCGCGCGATGCTCTTCCGTAACGGCACGCACCTTGTTGACGCTATCTGCTACTTCGCCGAGTCGGCACCGGAGTGGGTCTCGGCAGAATTGGAAGACGGCTACGAAGCATATAGCGAGTATCAGGGCGACGGAGGACATGTCCCCGCCACCGAACCGTCGGCGCATGGGTATATCCACTTCGCCAACGGCGTGCGCGGCTATTACGCAGGCGGCCCGAAGACAACGCTTGCCGGTTTCCGCCTTGAAATCGTCGGCACGAAGGGCTATATCCTCATCAGCGACAAAGGCGCGATGCTCCACCAAGGCGACGATATCAGCGAGATTATTGCACCGGTGTGGGATGTCGTTGGCATTCCGGCGGGAGTGCAAGAACTCGTCAGTCTTGTCGCAGATGGCGGCGAACCAGTCTCTCCCGGCAGTGAGGGCCACAAAGTGGTTGAGATTATCATCGGTTTCCTTACCTCGCAGCAGCGGGAAAATGGAAAGGTGCGTCTGCCGTTGCCGCGGGGATAGTGGAGAAAGTTATGGAAGCGACTTTTCGTCCGGAAAAATTCCAAAAGGTCTTGATGTCGTATTTAATTATGTGGGGCATCCTGTGGGCAGCGATCGTGCTGATTGTCAGCTTTGCGCCGCCGCATCGTGTTTTCGGGAAAGTTATCCTATACGGCACCACCTCGGTCGGTTACTTTGCGAACGGTTTATTTTCTCTCGGTGTAATAACGATCAGTCCAATTGTCTCGGTTGGGGTTATCGCTATCGGCCCGGGTGCCTGTGGGGTTATTGCGCTCGGCGGTGGCGGTGCGTGTGGGATTTACGCTGTCGGCGCGCATGCGGTAGGCGTTTTTGCTATCGGGATAAACGCCCTCGGTCTCTTTACGTTGTCGCATTCGGAGAGCGGGAGGGGCCAGTATGTTTTCTCACCGAAACGCCAAGATGCGCGGGCGGTAAGACTCTATACGCGTTGGTTTCCGCAGTTTAAGCAAGCGTATCAGTCGGATGCTGAAGAGGAAAAATAGTGGCAAATGATGTTGAGCGGCAAAAACCGTCCTTCTGTTCGTAGGGCGAGGGCCTGTCCCTCGCCATCCCTTCTGTCTGGAGCAGGATTTCCAAGATGAGCAAGATATGAGCAGGATTTCCAAGATTTTCAAGATTAGCAGGATTAGGCGGTTTTTATTGCGCCGAAAGTCTCTTTAGGTCTGTAAGACCTTAATGTCTATAGAGCAATGCGACGCGAAGATGGCTAAGGTCTGTAGGACCTTAATATGCGTTTTATTTGGTGGCTATCCGAACCACGCCGCTGAACCGTAGGGCGAGGGCCTGTCCCTCGCCGTGCCTCGGTCTTAACAGCAAATGTCCGTGGCATCCGGGCTGTGGACGGTTTTCGTTTAGGTCGGTAGATCGCGGGGGACAGGCCCCCGCGCTACGGTGAAACGTAGAAAACCGCGCTACGGGAGCAGCAGCGTTTTTTTCCGCGAAATAACCTTGACAAAAAACGCGACATTTGCTAAAATAAACGCAGTTTTAAACATTTTTGGCGATTTTTCGCGTGAATTTGACTGTTTTCACGATTTTTCGCAGAAAAAGTTTGACAAAAAACCGAAATTCATGTAGAATATGGTTAATTGTCAACATTTCCACGATTTTTCGCAAAAAAAGTTTGACATTTATTGCATGTTCGTGTATCATTAATGCAAACGTAGTGATACGCGCGAAAAAAACGCGCCACCGCGAGACCGAAACCGAACAGAGGAACGATACCGTGAACCAGCGAATTGTTTTTTCCATTGCTAACCAGGTCGCCGTAGACCTGCTTGGGTACCGAGAGATGCACGTTTGCCGTGCGTCTATGCCCGTTGTCGCGCCGTCACGAGTTCCCGTCCACCTTAATGCTCAAAAGGGAGGATTTACCCCCCCCTAATTTACTAGCGTTAAGTAGTTTTTTTTTTCTTCACAAGACAGCGGCGACTTTCGTCGTTCCGTTGTCTTCTACCCCGCACGCATTCGTTGCGTGGCGGGTTATTTTTGTTGCATCGGGACTGGCCCGATGCATTTCCCAGGGCTTTCCGAGTAGGAGATTGAAACCGTCCCCGAATTGAATCGACTCACGGTAGAAGGCCACAGTCAATTCGGTGCGCGGACACAATACATTTACACACAAAACCCCGCCGTCGCAACAGAAGACAGCGGGGAAGGAGAATAAAATGAAATTCTTAACACTTGCAGTTGCAATAGCACTGCTAGGTATTTTCGGATGCGATGAACCTAATCAGATGATGCAGCAGGTCACGCGCGAGACAGGCGAGATCGGCGAGACAGGTGAGACGGCTCCAACCGCTGGAGATGTCCTCATCGAAAGCCACACGCCGGCACCGTTTCGGTGTCCAGACCCCTATTGGTGCGAGCCCGTCTTTTCTTACACGAACGTGCCGGGCGAGGATAACACAGGGCAGTTGACGATATACGTTGATATCCCCGAAGCTGTCGGTGACGGTCCTCATACCGTTCATCTGACATACGATCCGGACCTGCTAGAAACGGACATCCCAAACCAGCGACTCGCAGAATTCCCAGAGTGGGACTTCAAACGAATGGAGTCCACCTTCTTTCTGAAACGCGGTGACACGATTGTCTTTAAGTATGAGTTGATTCATGAAGAGGTGCTTGGTGCCGTGATCGGGGTTTGGTACGGCGAAAGCCTCCGGATCCAGGATGCAGAAAATGTCACCGAAGGCGTAGAAGTTGCGTTTGGAATCGCCTCGGGATGGGACGAGTCGTTGGAGGCACTCGCGGCTGGTGATTTTTGGATAGAGCCGTCCACGGAATGAGGGACTTATCATGCCAACGCAAAATGATGTGCAACTTAACATCAGTGTTCGCGATGGTGCATCACAAACGCTGGCGCGCGTCACGAAACAATTGCAGGCTTTGCAAGGTGCTGTCTCGCAAGTGACAGCATCTTCGCAACGCCTGACAGATGCATCGAGTCATATCAATAGCGCATTTCAAACGCAACGTCAACGTGTGAATACGCTGGTGAGAATCACGGATACTTATGAGGACAGCTTGCGCGATGTGCAACGTGCAACGGAGAAAGTGCAGGAGAGTCCCGATAGAGGGGCTCGCAAGCGGCGAGCCCCTCTCGTTTTGCAAATCGGCGATTTATAGAGAAGAAAGAGTCGGGACCGGGAGGTCCCTCCTACTGCAATTCTCATTTTCGGGACCGGGAGGTCCCTCCTACTGCAATACCATTTATTAACTTGGTATTACCCCGTCAGCACAATCGCATTCTCCGCGCGCCAAGTCAGAGACACCTGAGCACCACGACGAAAGCGATGCATCTCACCCGCGCCAGTATTCTGCTGATGCACAATAACTGGCGTGGGATAATCTGTCTGCACCGTGTATTGAAGCGTCGTGCCGAGATAACTCTCGTCCTGAATGATGCCGTTTAGGCGCGATACGGCATCGAGATCAGAGGACTCTCCTACCGGAGAGATAAGATCAATGCGTTCCGGCCGAATCGCCACGGTGACAGAGTCACCGGGTTGGACATTGCCGTTGTGTGTGCAGACGATTTGAATAGGCGGTTCGGTTGCGAGTGCAACGGTTGCGAATTTGGTTGTTGGGGTAAGAGTGGTTTCTAGGCGTGAAAGCGTCCCTTCAAAAAAATTAGAGGTGCCGATGAAATTTGCGACAAAACGGGTTTGCGGCGCGTCGTAAATTTCGGCAGGCGTGCCTACCTGCAGGAGCTTCCCATCGCGCATTACCGCAATCCGGTCGGAGAGTGCCAATGCTTCACCCTGGTCATGCGTGACGTAGACGAACGTGATGCCGACTTGACGTTGCAACGTTTTGAGTTCGATCTGCATCTGTTTTCGCAACTGTAAATCGAGTGCGGCGAGAGGTTCGTCTAGCAACAGGATAGTGGGTTGGTTGATTAACGCACGCGCGAGTGCAACGCGTTGCTTTTCGCCCCCGGAGAGTTCACTCGGTTTCCTGTCTCCGTAACCCGGTAGCCTAATGAGTTCAAGGAAACGTTCCACTTCGGATGCCGTTTTTGCCTTCGGCATCTTTTTCATCTGCAGTCCAAAGGCGATGTTTTGCGCGACGGTTTTATGCGGAAACAGCGCGTAGTTTTGGAAAACGGTGTTGACAGGCCGGCGATAGGGTGGCGTTTGCTTCATCGGTTCTCCGTTGATGCAGACCTTCCCGGATGTGGGATAGACAAACCCACCGATGATGCGCAGCGTGGTGGTTTTCCCGCATCCACTCGGTCCGAGCAGTGAAAAAAATTCGCCGCCTTCTATCTGCAGTGAGACATCGTCCACGGCGCGCGTGTCGCCGAATTGTTTCGTTACCGATGTGAGGGTAATCTGTCCAACATTTTCCATATTTTCGTAATTTTCGGACTAACCTAAAGCGTTTGAGAACGTCTCTGGATGCGATTCACAACAGATCAAGACTAGGCGGGCTTGCCCTACAGGCGTAAGACGAATCCGTAGGAGAGACCTCCCGGTCTCGATGCACTTCCATAGGGGTTTTGCCCTACAGGAGTAAGACGAATCCTCAGAGGTTTGTTCTCTGGCAAACGACGATGTTTTCTTCATGCATTGTTGCGGCTGTTTTCCCGGCGACGTTGGTGGGGCTATTCTTGTGGGGCATCCGTTTGTTCGGGATGTTCCGAACGATGGTTTCCTGATGCGAAAAGCCGTGTCGCCCGAACTCAGCAATCACAAACGCATCTGTCGGAAGCATCACGCCTTTCACACTGCGATTGCCGACAACGTAGCACACCGTCGCGCGGGCGGAGAGTATCTTCGCGACGGTATGGATACTTCGCCCGAGGTCGATGTAGAAGGCGGAAACTTGTTGCGCCCGCTTCGCGTCGACAGACCGGATTTCCTCAATAGCCGCGTCTACCGGCGAGTCGGCTAATTTGCTTTCGGTATGATAGCCACCCATTGCAAGTCTGTCTACTTTTCGCGCATTGGGCAAGCCGAGCCATTCAGCGGCGAGGCGTGAGAATTGTCCATACGCAACCGTCGTGTGCGAATCACCGTAGGGTGGAGATGTAACGACGATGTCATATCCGCCTAACGGACGCGGCATCGGGAACTCTCCAGAGACTGTATTAACGCCAGAGACTGATGCCTCAACGTTTTGCCGTTTCTCCATGAACCTCACTAATCCCTGCTGATTTCGGCTCAGTTTCTTGCGAAAAATGCCGAAAACATCGGGTTGAAAGCGCGCCAGTTTCTCGGCAGGCATCCGATGCAATTTGAATTCACCGTTTCGGGTATAGGAACATTCGCGCACCGTTTCCGAAAAGGCTATCCACAGAAAGTTGCGAACTGTCTCCTCTTCCACCTCGCCTATCCACGCGCGCAGAAAAGCGAGGGTTCTGATGACTTCTTCAGAAAACCAATATGCCAAATTCGGAATCTCCGGAACAGGTTTTTCCGGCACCTTATCGGAAAACTCCACCTGAAAGAGACAATCGTTCAGTTTGTCAAGATGCGCAGCGAGGAGTCGAGGCGGAATCGGGGTTAACTTGGCCGTGGCTATCAGGCGCACGAGTGGATTGATGTCGCACCCCACGCTGTGCATGCCGAACAACGATGCCTCCACCAATGAAGTGCCTGTGCCGCAATACGGATCCAGCAGCCATCTGCCTTTCATGCCGTAACGCTTCAGAAGTTTCCGCGCGATTTGCGGAATCATCATGGCGGGATACGTGTGGAAGCAGTGGGTATATTCCTTCGTGTCGGCAGCCCGGAAATCCCATGCTTCGTCTTTGTATTTACGGTTTTCTCGATTCATACCAAGTCTTCCCGTTTTCCAAAGCACAAGTTTAAGAATCTCTGGTCGATCCGAAAACCGGTGCCGTGATTCCTCACTCCGCCATTCTCGTTCAGGTGCATCCGCACGTCAACGATGACGATATCCTTCCGAATCAAATCTAAGAAATTATCCGCTTGAGGTTGTGTGAGGAAAACTGCCTCGTTAAACCAGAATTCCTCTTTCCTGTCTGAATTTATCCGGGTATCGGCGTAAACGATAACCAGAGTCGGCATCTTCTCCCGGAAGGTCTCCATCACGCGCGCCGCCGACCACTCAGCAATAAGGGTTCCATCGACGTGAAAAAGTCTGACAGCGGCTTGTTCAACTTTCACGTAAAGTCCCTGATTATTGGGTCGATTGTTGACGGTGCAGTAGAGAGAGGGACGGCCGTTGGTATCAACATAGCCGTAGTTCTCAATCAGTTCACGCTGTTTTATCTTCCAAACGCCACGGTTGAAAGTAAACAGGGTGACTCGGTTTGAGACGGCCTTTCTCTGCGATTTCACCTCAATTTCACCGAAATCAGGAGATTTCAGGTTATTCTCCTTTAATCCGAGCAAAGTTTCCAGGGTATACCCGATGCCGGTGTTGCTTTTTCGCAATGAGACAACATAGCCGCGTTCCTTGATTGCAGCCAGTTTGTCTTTTAACTCCGTTATATCCATATTGCACCTTCACTCAGCGGATAGTACCCGCGTCAAAATCTGATTCACCAGTTGCGGATTCGCCTTGCCGCGCGTCGCACGCATGACCTGGCCGACAAGGAACCCAATCGCCTTCTTCTTGCCATCGCGGTAATCTTGCGCGGGACCGGGATGCTCCTCCACCACTTGTTGCACAATCGCCTCGATTTCCGAGGTATCGGTAATCTGCGACAACCCCTTCGCTTTCACGATGTCCTTCGGCATTTCGCCTGTCTCAAAAGCATCGTCAAGCACTGACTTGGCAATCTTGCCGCTGATGGTAGCGTCATTAATCAGTTGGATGAGCTCGCTCAGATGCGCCGGTGTGACTTTCGCATCGGGGATGTCTATCTCCGCAGCGTTGAGTAACCGCGAAATATCTCCCATTATCCAGTTCGCGCACGCCGTCGGTTCGCCGCTAAGTTGCGCCGCTTCATCGTAGAAGTCAGCGAGGTGACGGGTGGCAGTCAGGAACTCCGCGTTTTCGGTGGAGATGCCGTAGTCGGCGATGAACCGTTTGCGGCGAGCCGCGGGGAGTTCAGGAAGCGTCGGTTGGAGCCCGGCGAGCCAGTCGGCATCGATTTGAACGTGAACCAGGTCTGGTTCAGGGAAATAGCGGTAGTCGTCCGCTTCTTCTTTGCCGCGCATGGCTGCCGTTTTGCCGGTGCTGGCATCGAACAACAGCGTCTCTTGGATAACCTCGCCGCCGGCATCCAGAATCCGTGCCTGCCGTTGCACCTCGTATTGCATCGCGTCAAGCAGTTCCTGAAACGAGTTCTTGTTCTTAATCTCGGTGCGCGTGCCTAATTCTTGGCTGCCCATGGGACGGAGGGAGAGGTTCGGTTCGCACCGGAGGCTTCCCTCTTCCATGTTGCAATCGCTTACACCGATGTATTCCAAAATCTCTTTGACGGCGCGGCAGTAGGCGACTGCCTCTTCGGGAGAATGGATTTCGGGTTCACTCACAATTTCCAAGAGCGGCACACCGGCGCGATTGAAGTCCATGAAACTCCGCGTCGCGTCGCCGGTGACTTCGGCGTGGACAGATTTGCCGGTATCCTCTTCCAAATGGATTCGGCGGAGGGCAACGGTGCGGGGTGCGCCGTTAAAGTTGAAGGTGACTTGTCCGTTCAGACATAACGGCATGTCATACTGCGAGATCTGGTAGTTTTTCGGCAGGTCTGGGTAGAAATAGTTCTTCCTGTCAAACTTGCTGTATGGCGTGATGTCGCAATCCATCGCCAAGCCGGCGCGCACGGCAAACTCCACGGCGCGCTTGTTGATAACCGGCAGCGTGCCCGGCATCGCTAGGCAGACGGGACAGGTGCAGTCGTTCGCCGCCGCACCGAAGGTATACGCGCAATGGCAGAAGAGTTTGCTTTCCGTGCATAACTCGGCGTGAATCTCTAACCCGATGACTGTTTCGTATTTTTGCATAATTTTCCTCAACCGCGATTTTTCTAGGGCAAATCCGTAATCGTTACGTCGCCATCCGTGACGATATCTAGTGTCAGGCGATTATCTTTAAGCAACGCCATGCCGACTAATGATGTCCCGGCTGTTCCGTGAACATACACGTTGCGTTCTGTGCCATGCCATAACACTTTCGCGCGATAAACATCAAAGTTGACAGTACTTCCATCACCGAGGATGCCAATCTGGTTAGCAAATCGTGGGAGGTTCAGGTGACGAATGAACTCACTCGGCAGACACAGAAAGCCGCTGAATCCTGTATCAATGAGTGCCTCCGTTTTTTTTCGAGTGATTTGGGCCGATAATCTTCAACTCGATGATGGCTTCTTGCTTGTCGGTAATTTTTCCTTTCATCATTGTTTCGGCACCGAGACTTGAAAGCCGAATCGATGAACCGCAGGAAACCCAATCCGCAAGCAGTAAACTATCGCGTCCGGATTTTTCGCATGGATCTTGTCCATAGCTACCGCATCCTCGTCATCGATTTCATAGTTCCCTGTTTTGACATCAATGGCCAAGATTCTGCCTTTGTGCTCGGGTTCAACTTTGTCCCGCAATTGCTGATAAATCGCCTTGCCGCGGGAGACAACAACTTCTCGGGGATAATCTGAAGAGTTCATGGTAAGTTACCTCGCCTGCTTTACAAGGTGATTGCGAGGGACAGGCCCTCGCACTACGCTATTGAAACAGAGTGATTGCGAGGGACAGGCCCTCGCACTACGTCATTGAAACAAGGTGATTGCGAGGGACAGGCCCTCGCACTACGATATTGAAACAGAGTGATGGCGAGGGACAGGCCCTCGCACTACGATATTGAACAGGTATTTCCCCAAAAGACGATGGATGTCAACCCGTTAGGCAGTAGTGCGCGCTTGGCACGCGCGCCTACTAATTCCTACTGCGATAACTCGTTGACAATTGACACGTTCGCTTCCACTTCGCTGCGGGAAGTCATCCCGATAGTCATTGCGTGGACGCAGGAAAGCCCCATCACAAACTCAATCGCCTCTCGTGCACCGCCTGCTTCTTTGGCGAGTTTGCTCATGCCGAGCACTTTCATGCCGTAGATACCCTTGCCGGCGAACGCCATC
Organism: Candidatus Poribacteria bacterium; assembly: GCA_965242965.1. GTDB lineage: Bacteria > Poribacteria > WGA-4E > WGA-4E > WGA-3G > AGPOR5. The sequence goes on from OZ251518.1 coordinate 4,081,341, forward strand.
AATTCCATCGTCCGGATAACATCCGCCGGGGATGCGTCCATGTGAACACCGGCGTAGTTAATCCGTGCCAGCACCACGTCCACCCACGGTGTCATGGCGGCGGTTTGGAACGCGCCGTAATCGTGACAAGATACGCCGTGCGCGCGGATGAGCCCCTGCTCCTTACACCGCACAAGTGCCTCCATCGCGTCCGGATACCGCTTCGGCCAATCCACCTGTGTGAGACAGTGGAGCAGCACGATGTCCACGTAATCCGAACCGATTTCCTTGAGAAACCGCTTGACATCCGCTTCCACATCTGCACGGGTGCGCGACACCGTTTTCGTCGTGATGGTGACGCTGCTTCTATCTACGTGCTTAAGAGCCTCTCTCACATGCGGATGACTCCCGTACTGGTCTGCTGAATCCCAGAACGTCACGCCTTTGTCGTGTGAAAAAAGCAGCAGGTCGCGGAGGCCTTCCAGCCCTAAATCTGTCTGATTTGAGCGGCCGTTCCAACCGTTCGACCCGGTGCCAATAGATAGCCGTGAAACGTCCAATCCCGTTTTTCCGAGTGCAACAATTTCCATTGAAATTCTCCTTCCAGTCAAGTTAGGTTTAAGTATAGCAGAAAAGTTCACAATATGTCAAGCATTTTTACGCTATTGTCTTTTTTTGTTGCTTTTTACCAATAAGAAACGTTACAATTAAAATAGCCGGAAGTAATGATTCCGCAAAATTTGAAAAATCCGAGAACTACGGCGCATCTAGTTAGACACGGCCAAGCGTTCTGCAAACCGAATGCTTGGCACGATGCCAAAAATAGGAATGGAGTATATGAACGTTTTTATCAAATCCCGAACGCCTTACCGATATTGGAAAATCTTCACATTTTTGCTGCTGAGTTGGGGATGCTCCCTCGCTTCTCAGCATGTCTCCGCCGACGAGATACAGGTGCATCTCGCGGGCAACAGTGCCTTCGCCGAGGTAGAAAAAGGCGATTACAAACGCGCTGTCTTGAAATTAGAGGCATTGTTGCGCGCAGACCGGACTGAACCGGAGAAGAAAGAAATCCATCACGTGCTCGGCTACTGCTATGAGAAGCTGCGGAATCGTCCAAAAGCGATTGGGAACTACGCCCGCGTCGCGTCGCGGACGTATCCGCTGGCCGATTGCGCCGTGTATCGGCTTGCCCGCCTCTATGCCGAGATGAAAGACGATGCGAAGGCAGTGAAATGGTATACGCACCTCGTGGAGGACTATCCGGCGAGTTTCTATCACGCCGAGGCACAGTTCGCGTTGGCGCGCCTCCACCTCAAACGGAAAGAGTGGGCCGCCGCGAAGCCGTTGTTTGTCGCCCTACGCGAGGAGCCGCGCTACGCCAGAGAGGCGGCACAAGGTGCTGCCCGCTGTGATGAGGGCCTCGGCGACGCGGCTGCCGCCTTTGAGGCTTACCGTGCACTGCTGCATGCAAATGCTACCGATGCTGTCGCCGAAGAGACGCTCGGCCGGTTTAAGTTGCTGGCGCGGACACATAAGAGCCTGAGGCTGAAAACGGCAGACCGGCTCATTTGCGGGCAAGTCTTCTTAAATCGTAAGAAATGGAAATTAGCGGTTGCGGAATTTCAGCGTATCGCCGCCACAAAAAACCTGAAACTTCGGGGGCAAGCGCGCTACTTGATGGGACAGGCGTATCAGGGCCGGAAGTGGTATAACACCGCTATCAAGCAGTATAACGTCGTCATTGCCCTCGGTGGGAAGAGCGACTATTTGACGCGCGCGCACTACGAAAAAGCGGTATGCTATCAAAAGAAGGGGCACCTGAAAACCGCGACGAGTCAACTGAAACCCTTCACGCGTCTCTATCCGTGGAGCAGATTGCGCGATGACGCGCTCTATACCCTCGCGCAAATTTATCAAAAGCGCGGGAAATTAACGCTCGCCCGCGAAACGTATGCGCAGCTCATTGAAATCGCCCCAGAGAGTCCGTATGCAGATGTCGCCGCATGGCGCATCGGCTGGCAGCGGTTTGACGAGAAGCGTTATGAGGAGAGCTACAAGGCGTTTGAGGGATTGAAGGCGAACTTCCCCTGCAACCGCTATGCGATGGGCGCGCATTTTTGGATGGCGAAAATCCGTGAACGCCAAAACCAGCCAGAACTGGCGCGCGAAATCTACACCGAAGTGGCAACTGCAAACTACTGGTACTACAGTGCGAGAGCCAAAGCGATTCTCAAGATGAGCGAGGCCGAACTGGCACCGAGAGCCGTGCCGGACGAAGAATTGCCTGGCACCGCTGCGTGTCCGCCACAGGCGAAGGCACTCATGGCACTCCGGCTCTATGAAGACGCGATTATGCAGTTAAAGCACCACATTACCGCGCCGGATGTCCTGGCGGACACGGCATGTTTCTACGCGCTGATCGACTGTTATGAACGGCTGGCGCGCTACGATGAGGCCCGGAAGTTGGCGGAACAGGCATTGAACAGCCCTATCTTCGCGAATCCTGACGCAGAGGAGACGAAGCAGTTGCGGCAATGGCTTTATCCGCGCTACTACGAACAACTCGTAGAGAAATACGCGAAAGCGCACAATGTAGACGCATACCTCATGTTTGCGATGATGTTGGAGGAAAGCCGCTATCGCGCCGATGCTGTCAGTTGGGCGGGGGCCATCGGGTTGATGCAGATTATGCCAGCGACAGGGAAAGAACTCGCACGGCAACTGAAAATCCGCCGATTCCGTTCCTCAATGCTGAAGCAACCGGAGGTGAACATCCGCATGGGGGCGAAATATATCGCCTACCTCAACTCGCTGTTTGATGGCGATGCGATGCTCGTGACAGGGGCATATAACGGCGGCCCCGGCAGAATGAGCCGGTGGGTGAAGTCAAAGAAGATTGCGGATATTGATGAATTCGTTGAGAAAATCACGATTCGCGAAACCCGGTTGCATATTAAGAAAGTTATCAACAGTTACGATAACTACGTTGAGATTTACGGGCGAGATGAGGCACCTGCGGTGAATTCTGCTCGCGACATGAAGCAGATTCGTCCCAGCAAACGGCTTGAGAGTCCGTTCATCGGCCAGCGGAGCAATTAAGCACTGACGGCATACCGTAGGGTGATAGGGTGACACCTCGTAAATCGGGAAACCCTTAGATAGCGTGGCGAGGGACAGGCCCTCACCCTACTGTCTCTTGGCGATAGGGTTCGTGTTATTCTTATTAACGTTAGGGCGCGCAAACGTTAATAACGCCATATCTTATTAACGTTAGGGCGCGCAAACGTTAATAACGCTAATTACCGTAATAGGAGGTGATAGGGATATGACTCCGAAAGACTTCAGAGATTCAAGTGCAGGGAGGTGTCTTCGCAGTGGCCGTCGTCCTACCTATTGGGCATTTGTGCCCAATCCACTGCCTCCCAATATCAAAGTGGATTGGGAATTAGCAACGCTTTTATCAGCGGCAAACGGCAAACTTGGGGAGTTATCTGGGGCGGGGCAACTGCTTCCAAACCCGCATTTGTTAATCAACCCGTTTATTCGGCGTGAGGCAGTAACAAGTTCTAGAATTGAAAATACGCAATCGGGATTAGAGGAGCTCTTTCTATTTGAAGCGGATGAAACGCAGCCGCCGGCGATACCGGATGTCCAAGAGGTTGTCAATTACGTGAGAGCCATGGAGTACGGCATCCAGAGGATGCAGGCGTTGCCGTTGAGTTCAAGGTTTCTCTGCGAAATACACGAGATTCTGATGAGGGGTGTCCGTGGGGAACACGCAACGCCGGGGTTCCTGCGGACAAGCCAGAATTGGATTGGGAGTCCTGGATGCAGCTTGATGGACGCGACGTATGTTCCACCGCCGGTTCCCGAGATGAAGCAATGTTTTTCAGATTTAGAAAAATACATCCATTCCGATGCGAGGGAGCCCGCGCTGATTCAATGCGCGCTCGTTCATTACCAATTTGAGGCAATTCACCCGTTCGTTGATGGAAACGGAAGAATCGGCAGGCTGCTTATCACCCTCATGCTCTTAGAGAAAAAGTTGTTATCGCAGCCGATGCTCTATCTCTCGGATTTTTTTGAGGCGCATAGAGAAGCGTATTATCAATCGCTGTTGGATGTCAGCCAGAAGGGAAATTGGAAAGGATGGCTTACATTTTTCTTAAATGGCGTTCGCCAGCAGTCGGAGGCGGCACTTTTGACGACGCAAAACTTACTGGCATTGAACGAGGAATACCGGGAAATTGCAAAAGCACCGAAGGTGCCGAAATCTGTAAATCTGCTAGTCGAACGATTATTCGGAAAACCTATCGTCTCAATTTCGGAATTAACGAAGACTTCGGGAATGTCGTATCCTACCGTTCAGCGCGGGGCGGATTACCTTATTGAACGAGGCAAACTCCGAGAAATCACAGGGAAGCGACGGAACCGTTTGTTTGTTGCAGATGAAATCCTCAATATTATCAGGAGCGAACGAACGCAATCGGTGTGTTCTGAAGCCAATTAATTTTCAAAGCAGCAAAGCGGCACATCACTAACCCTCTAATACTATCAACTGCGGTGACTTGCCTCGGGTGAGGATGATACGACGGTGCCATGTCGTATCGTCTTTCTCCGGGAAATCTGAACGGTAGTGCGCGCCGCGACTCTCCGTCCGGAGAAGTGCCGCCGCCGTGATACATCGGGCGACATCCAGCATATTCGTGGCTTCGTATTTTTTGTAGTTCGCAATGCATTCGGCAGACATACCTGCGGTTGTCACATCTTGCATTTCTTTTCGGCGAGTTGTGCCGGCGAGTTGTTGCAATTCCGCAACCGTTTCCTGTAACCCTTCCTCATCGCGTTCAATACCAACGTTTTTCCAGAGTGTCTCCTGAATCGTGTGTGTTATGTCTTCAACCCAGTCGGCGGTGATATGGGCAGTGTGAGGTGTATCGCTGTCGGCGTGTAAAAAGCCTGCTGTCTCGGTTTGCGCGAAAGTTGCGGCATTAGTGCCAGCGCGCGCGCCATAGACGAGGCATTCCAACAGCGAATTGCTCGCCAAGCGATTCGCGCCGTGCACCCCGGTGCATGCGACTTCGCCGCATGCATAGAGTCCGCGCACGTTCGTTTCTGCTTCTGTGTTGGAGCGGATACCGCCCATCATAAAATGCGCGCCGGGACGGACAGGAATGAGGTCTGTGCGGATATCGAGTCCGTAGCGTTGTGTTGTCTCGAAAATTGTCGGGAAGCGTTCAACGATAAATTCAGCCGGTTTATGGGTAATGTCAAGATAGACGCACGGGAACCCGGTTAGGTGCATTTCCGTATGGATGGCACGGCTGACGACATCGCGCGGTGCGAGTTCGCCGAGTTCATGGTATTTCTCCATGAAGCGTTCGCCGCGGATAGAGATGAGTTTTCCGCCTTCGCCGCGCACTGCCTCGGAGATGAGGAAATGAGGCGCGCCGTCAAGAAAGAGCGTCGTCGGGTGGAATTGCACGAACTCCATGTCAATGAGTTCGCACCCGGCTCGCCACGCCGCAGCGATGCCGTCGCCGGTGGCGACTTCGGGGTTAGATGTGCAGGGATAGAGACGGCCGAGCCCGCCTGTCGCTAGAATCGTCGCTTTGGCGCGGAGCGCGACGTGCTTGCCTTCAACGATAGCCAGCGCGCCATAACACTGGTTTTCCGCTGTCAGCACCTCAAGCGCGAAGGCGTTGGTGAGGACGTGTATGCCTTCCGTGTTGAGCACCTGTTGCACCAAGACATCGGTTGTCTCCCTACCGGTGGCATCGCCTTTATGGACGATGCGGCGGCGGCTATGGGCGGCTTCTCGCGTGAACCGCGGCAGTGTGCCTTCCCAATCAAAAGCAGCACCCCAGTCAATAAGTTCAGCGACGCGCGGAACCCCTTCGGCTACCAACGTTTCAACAGCCGAAACGTCGCAGAGGCCAGCACCAGCGACGAGCGTGTCTTGGACATGGAGCGCGAGGGTATCGTCCACGTTCATGGCGACAGCGATGCCTCCCTGCGCATAGCGGGTGTTGCTCTCCTTGAGGACAGACTTCGTCAGCAAGGTTACGTTAACGCCGGGCACAGCGGCGGCAGCGAGTGCCGCGCGTAAACCAGCAGCACCGCTACCGATAATAAGAACGTCGGTGTTACGAACTTCCGGAATACAAGCGCGCTCAGGGATACTCATCACTCATTCACCTCTGCACAAAAACGTAGATATTGACAACGTCAATATCGGATAAACGGAGAGAGACGTTTGGCATACGTTTACCGTTATCGAACGCCTCGCGAATAACGAAAAACTTTTCCGTTAGCGGTAGCGATGAGCGTGCCATCGGGTAACGTGACAGCCGCCTCGGCAAGCACCAACCGTCGTGATGCTTTCGTCCGTTTTGCCGATACGGTGAGTTTCACCCCGGTCGGCGATGGGTTTCGGAATCGGACATCAAGCTGCGCAGTGACAGCCGGTTTCCCGAACGTGGCGATGCCGACGTAGGTTATCGCTTCATCAAGCAAGGTGCTGATAATGCCGCCGTGGAGGACATCAGCCCAGCCTTGCAGGTGCGAAGGTGGCGTGCATTCAATTGTCACCGTCTCACCCCCGTCGCTGATTTGCGGTTTCACCTGCAAACCGAACGGATTTTTTATGCCGCACACGAAGCAAAAATCGTTATTTTCCAACATCGGCTGTTTTCCCTTCGCTTTGCGTCAATACAGATAAACTGCGCGAGAGTTTCGCCTCTTCTGCTAATAGGCGTTCTAAATGCTCGCGTTTTTGTGCGACAACTTTTTCGGGAGCACGCTGGAGGAAGTTGGGGTTCTCCAACGTCTTCTGGGCCACTGCCACATCCTTGACTGCCTGTTGGTGCCGCTTATTCAGGCGGGCGCGTTCTGCGTCCAAATCGATGACACCAGCCAGTGGTATATAAAGCACCAACTCGCCGATAACTGCCTCGGCGGAAGCCGGCGGTTTCTGCACCGTCTCTGCCACAGTGATGTCTTTCACCTTTGTAAACGCAGGAAGATAGTGACTAAGATGTGTCGCGAGCTGCTCGCGTAAGTTGGCATCGGGCGATTGGATGAGGACTTCCACCGATGCACCGAGCGGCACGTTCAGTTCACCGCGGATGCTCCGCACACTCTCAATTACCGTCATCACTGCCGCCATCGTCGCCTCTGCTTCTGGATGCGCACCTGCCGGTTCTGGCCAAGGGGCGATGCAGACAGATTTTTTGTCATTTGCCGCGCCTGTTCCATCATCTTGGTTGAGTTGCTGCCAGAGCTCCTCACTCAAAAACGGCATGAAGGGGTGCAAGAGGCGCATCGTCTGTTCCAGGACATCGGCGGCTACCCAGAGTGCTTGGGGTTCGCCGCGCGCGAGTCGCTGTTTGACACATTCAAGATACCAATCGCAGAATTCGTGCCAGAGGAACGCGTAGACTGTCTGTGCTGCTTCGTAGAAACGGAAATTCTCAAGCGCGTCGGTTGTCGTAGCAATCGCGTGGCTCAAGCGGCTGCGTATCCATTCAACTTCTAATGGCGTGCTATCGCGATTGGGAATTGCGCCTATCGGATGCTCCTTCAGATTCATCAGCGTGAACCGGGCGGCGTTCCAGATTTTATTGGCAAACCGTTTGCCTGCCTCAATCTGCGATTCGAGCAAAGGGACATACGGGTTCGGTGTGCTGGCAATCGCCAAGGCAAACCGGAACGCATCGGTGCCGTAGGTGGCAATCGTCTCAAGCGGATTGATGATATTCCCCTTGGATTTGCTCATCTTCTGTCCCTTCTCATCAGCAACGAGGCCGTGCAGATAGACGGTGCGGAACGGCACCTCGTCCAGACACCCGAGCCCGAGCATCATCATGCGTGCCACCCAAAAAAAGAGGATATCCCAGCCGGTGACGAGAACAGAAGTCGGATAGAAGGTGTCAAGTTCCGCAGTTTTTTCGGGCCACCCCATCGTGGCGAACGGCCAGAGGCCAGAACTGAACCACATGTCTAGCACATCTTCGTCTTGCCGCAGTTCGGTGCCTCCGCACGTTTCGCACGTTTGCGGGGTGTCCATAGCGGCGATGACAGCATCGCATGCATCGCAATACCAGATGGGGATGCGGTGTCCCCACCACCGCTGACGCGACAGCGTCCACGGTTCAATGTTCTCCATCCAGTGAATGAAGCGCGCTGTCTCACGTTCCGGGATAAACTTCACATCACCATTTTGGGCGGCGGCGAGGGCGCGTTTGGACAGCGGACGAACATCCATGAACCACTGCAACGAAATGGCAGGTTCAATAATCGTGCCGCACCTGTCGTGATGGCCAACGGCATGTCGATGCGGAACGATTTTGACGAGGTATCCCTGCTCGCGCAAATCGGCGACGACGCGCTCACGGCATTCCCAGCGGGATAAACCGAGGTAGGGTTCACCGGCGTGCTCGTTCATGCAGCCATCTTTCGTGAAAATCGTCCGCTGTGCTAAATCGTGCCGCAAGCCTATCTCATAATCGTTCGCGTCGTGTCCCGGTGTCACCTTCAGGGCACCGGTACCAAACTCGGTATCAACATAAGCATCACCGATGATGGGAATCTCGCGCTCTTGTAAGGGGAGCGTCACCGCTTTACCGATGAGGTGCCGGTAACGTTCGTCTTCAGGATGCACGGCAACGGCGGTGTCACCTAACATCGTCTCGGGACGCGTCGTCGCAATTTCCAAAAACGCAGCCCCATCGGCACCCGAGTCCACGCCGACAACCGGGTAACGGATGTGATAGAAATGTCCATCTACCTCTATCGGTTCAACTTCAAGGTTGCTGACAGCGGTGTTGCATTCCGGGCACCAATTCACCATGTAAGTATCACGATAGATGAGGCCCTGCTCATAAAAGCGGACGAAGGCGGTGCGGACGGCTTGAGAAAGTCCCTCATCAAGCGTAAACCGCTCGCGCTCCCAATCACAGGAGCATCCGAGGTGTCTGAGTTGAGAGAGGATAGTGCCGCCGGATTCTGCCTTCCACTGCCACACGCGCTCAATGAACTTTTCGCGGCCAAGCACCGCTTTGCTGGTGCCTTCCTCGGCGAGTTGTTGCTCAACGATAAGCTCCGTGATAATGCCGGCGTGGTCCGTCCCAGGCATCCACAGGGTATTATACCCCTGCATACGTCGCCAGCGAATGAGACAGTCTTGGAGCGTATTGTCCAGCGCGTGCCCGATGTGCAAGCTGCCCGTGATATTGGGGGGTGGAATCACGATGGCATAGGGCGGCTTCTCCGATGTCGCCTCGGCGTGAAAATAGCCGTTTTCTTGCCAAAATTGATACCATTTCCCCTCAATGTGCTGAGGTTCGTAAGTTTTTGGAAGATGTGTCATGGTTACGTAAAAAGCGGGGCTACCCACCCGTACTCGCCTCCTTCGGTTTGATAAAGCAGATTCACCTGCCGAGTGTCGGCGTTTAAGAAGAGGAGCAGTGTATCACCTGCGGTGTGGAGTTCGGTTGCGGCTTCCATCACCGTCATCGGTTTCGCGGCGAATTTCTCCGGTGCTTCAATGATGCGCGGGGTTTCCGCGGCAGCCAAAGCCTCGGTTTCGTGAAGTTCCTCCGTTTCCGGTGGATTGAGATGCGCGACGACATCGCGATGCGGGAGTTTTCCGTGCCGCCGGTCCTTCACGCGCTCCCGGTAACGGCGAATTTGGCTGAGGATTTTGTCCGTTACCGCATCCAGGGACGCGAAAAGTTCGTGCGCCCGGCTCTCAGCGTGAAACGCGGCACGGGCAGCGGTGACGTTCATCTCCGCCTCAAAACGGTGCTTTTCAGCGGTGATGACGACGTGGAGTTCAAGCAGCGAACCGAATCGAGCCTCGATTTTATCCGCACGTTTTTGTAAATGGGCCCGGATATCGTCCGTAATTGTCAGATGGCGGCCCGTAATGGTGACTTTCATAAATTACCTCCCTGGTAGGAGGGACAGCCTTGTCCCGATGTATTAATCGAGACAGGGAAGGCACTCCTACAAACTTAAGTAGCATCGAAAACGTAGATATTGACAACGTCAATATCGGCTTACGTAATAAGACGCACTTACAACAAAAACCCTCATCGAACGCCTTGCGAACATCAAACGCCTTGCGAACGACGAAAACGTGCGGCGGGGATACCGAGTTCGTCACGATATTTTTGGACGGTGCGCCGGGCGAGGAGAATACCGCTCGCTTTCAAGGCATCGCTGATACCCTGGTCGCTCAGTGGACGCGTCGGTTCTTCGTCGCGGATAAGGGACTGGATTTGGTGTTTCACATACCGTGCGGAGACAGCCCCGCCTTGCCGCGTAGCGACTTTGTTACTGAAGAAAAATCTTAATGGATAAGTGCCATAAGGCGTTTGAACATATTTGTTGCGAGTGACGCGGCTGACAGTGGATTCGTGGATACCGAGCCGCGAGGCAATCATCTGGAGTGTCAACGGCTTGAGGCTGTGGACTCCCTTCGTGAGAAACTCGGATTGCACGTCAAAAATCAACTCAGTGACTCGCACAAGGGCGCGCTCGCGATGAGCGATGCTGCTGAGGACATCGCGTGCTTCTTCATACCGTTCTTCAAGCCATTCTCGCGTTTCGGCATCTTGTGTTTCGTCCCTCATCAGGTTCACGTAATCGGCATTCATCTTGAGGCGTGGCATGTTATCTTCGGAGAGGATAGCGTAAAAGGGCCGGTGCTGCACGCCGTTTCTGTCAAACTTTCCGTATTCCACCTCCCGAATCTCAACATCAGGGATGACCGTGTGTGAGCCATCAGCTCTCGTGGCGACAGCGCGGGCGGGACGAACGGTGGCATCGGCGAAGGCACGGCCCGGATACGGCGTTAACGTGCCTAGCCATTTGACAGCGGCTGCTACTTCTTCACTATCAACGTTCAAGGCGGTGGCGATGTCATCAAACTGACTATGAAGCAGTTTAACGAAGTGGTGCGTGATGATATGGCGGGCGAGCGGATGTGGCGCGTCCGCGGTGCGAATCTGGATGAGCAGTGCCTCGCGCGTATCACGATAGGCGATGCCGGTAGGCTCAAACGTGTCCTGAATCTTGCGGAGAACGCGCTTCACCTGCTTCAGCGGACAGCCAACCGCCTCGGCGATGTCTGCCAATGTGAGGTGATAGACATCAAGAGAGCCGTTCTGCTGGACTATCGTGTAGTGCTGATGATTGTCCTTATCCATAATTTTCCAACTGTTCGCCGTTTTGCGTCGGATGCTTGCCTTTTCTGAGAGGCGCGTTTCGTCTGGCAGGTTTTTCTGCAGAACGGTGCGCAGCGTTTTCGTGAGCACCCTTTCCTTCAACGCTTTTTTGAACTTCAGCGGAATCTGAAACAGTTTGAGCCGCAGGCAGCCATCGTCGTCCAGATTGCCGAGAATCTGCTCTCCGATGGCGACTTCGGTTTCGGTGAAGTCGGCAAGCCGCAGCTGTTCCTCCAAAAACTCGTGCAGGGAGCCGACTTGGGCGATTTCGGGCAATTGGGTTTCGGTGTTGACGTTTCGTGTGGCGCGCCATTCGCTGATGCTGACTCTGTCATCAAAGGCGAAATCCAAGTCAATGTCAACAGCGGTATCTTCCTTGTCAATGTCCTCCTCTAGCGCGTTCCATTCCAGGGCCGGATCGAACTCTTCTGCGGGCAAGAAATCGAGCTCCTCTCCCACTTCGCTTTCATAAGGGTCTGCCAATTCAAGCATCGCGTTTTGTTCTGCCTGCTCCCAGATGAACTGTTCGAGTTCGTACCGCGGCATGCGGAGCACTGCCAATGCCTCTTGCAACTTGGGATTCGCGGCTACCCGATGCTTAGTTTTATGTTCAGGAGCATTTTTGTCAATCTGATGTTTGAACTTCATGGGAGTGCCCTCCGGACATTACGGAGCCAGACAGACTATCCATCCGGGTTCTTCTGTCGAGGTTTCCACTGGAAGTGGTGTCCGAAATAGAGTTCCCTGGCAACATCGCTGTGGAGCAGTTCCTCGGGTGTGCCGGCGAGGGTAATCTTTCCATCGGTGATGAGGTAGGCTCTATCGACAATGTCAAGCGTTTCGGCGGCATTGTGGTCCGTAATGAGGATGCCCAAGTTCCGATTGCGCAAATGTGTGATAAGCTCTTTGATATCCGCGATGGCAATCGGATCGATGCCGGAGAGGGGCTCGTCCAACAAGATGAACGCGGGTTCAGCGGCGAGGGCACGCGCGATTTCGGCGCGCCGACATTCGCCACCGGAGAAGGTGAACGCTTTCCGATTAAGGAGATGCGAGATGCCGAGTTCGTCTGTCAATTCACGCACGCGCGACTTACGTTCGGTTTTCGACACACCGCGGGTTTCCAGAATCGCCTCAATGTTCTGCTGCAACGTGAGTTTTCGGAAAATTGAGGTTTCTTGGGCGAGGTAGCCGATTCCGAGTCGGGCGCGTTGATACATCGGCATGAAGGTGATGTCCCTCCCATCGTAGGTAATCCTGCCCGCGTTCGGCCGAATGAGCCCGACAACCATGTAGAATGTCGTCGATTTGCCGGCACCGTTGGGACCGAGGAGGCCGACTATCTCGCCGGGGTGAACCGAAAGACTCACCTGGTTGACGACAACAGGACCGCGCCGAGTATAGCGTTTGACGAGGTTGTGTGCTTGCAGTGCAGTGTTCATTTGTCTTCTTCCGTTTCGTTTTCAACATCGTCCTCTTCGGGTTGCTGGTTGTCTGCGTCAGCACTCTCGTCATCTGCCGCCGCAGGCGCGCTAGATTCTGCTGCATCAGATTCAGCGTCCGTCTCTGCTTTCTCCTCTTCAACATCGTCCTCTTCGGCTGGCTGATTGTCCGCTTCAGCACGCTCGTCATCTGCCGCCGCAGGGGTGCCAGATTCTACTGCATCAGATTCAGCGTCTTCAACGTCTGTCTCTGATTTTTCCGCGCCTTCCGCCGCGGGCCCCTCACCCTCTTCAGACACGGCAGGAGCGTCTGCCGCCGCTTCTTCATCCGCACCCGCCGCTGTCTCGCCTGTTTCATCCGCCGCTTTCGGTGCTTCTTCAGCGGGGACAGGTTCCGCTTCGATGACACGCACCTTGAACTTCACATCGCCTTCGGCAGTCTGTTCACCGGTGGTGCGGTTGTAAGTGAAGAGCACCGTCTCAAGCCTGTCCTTATTTTGTAGCACTACCACGTCTGTCTTCAGGATAATCGTATTCGTGAGATGCTCCATCGTGGCGTGCTCACACGTAGCAAAGATTTCTGCATCGCGAATCTCGACGTTATTCTCGGCAACCGTGCGGACGGTGTCGCCAGTCACAGGATCCGTGTAAAAGGTGACCTTGTCGGCGTTGAGGTAGCCATCGGTGCGCAAGATTTTGACGTTGCCGGTGAGAATGGTGATGCCATCTTTCTCAAACCGTTCCAAGTTGTCGGCACTGCCGTTAATCTCTTCGCCTTTCTCTTCGCCTTTCTCTTCCCCTTTCTCTGCGTCATCCGCTGCTGCCTCGGTTTTCTCGCTCGGTTTGAGTTTAGGCTCTTCGCTCTGCACAGTTGCTTCTGGCGTTCCCTCTGGTGTTGCTTCTGCCGTTCCTTCTGTCTGGGCAATAGCACTGCATGCGAGGACACCCGCGATGAGCATCGCGATGAGACTCAGCCAGAGTGTTTTATGGTGAATGTGGGTGCGTTTCATCGGTTTTTTCGTCCCTCGGATAAAGCTGAAATCGATTGTTTGCCATTTTGATGGTTTCAAGCGTCGGATCGGCGCGCAGTTCGGTGCCGTGCCACGTGGACGTGCCCCGAACAACGGTGGCTTCATTCGGCGCATACAGGATACCGGCGCGATTTTTCCAATGGAGTTCCTCCGTGAGCAACGTGCCATCTTTGCTGACACCGACAACATTACCGGTAAGGTGCAGGTTATCCTTATCGGTGCCGGTGAGGAACTGCACACCTATCTTACTGGTTAACGTGATTACCACCTCGCCGTTTTCAAAAATCTCCACCGTCGGATTTTCGACGTGAATAGTCTCCTGATGGAGTGCGGATGCGTCGCCGATGAGCGTCCATTTGAGTGCGCCGCCCTCGCTGTGCTGCGTGGAAAACCTGTCCAGTTTTTGCGTCGGTGTCGGTGCCGGCGGTTCGGTAAGCGGCTCGTCAGCGTTCTGGCAGCCAATTACAAAGCACAGCATCCAAAAAAAGAGTGCCACCGCTATCGCGCTACCGCATCTCCTCAGAACGCGTTTTCCACCGCTCATGCATCCAGATCCACTGTTCCGGGTATCGCCGGATGTATCCCTCAATAATTTTGGTAAATTTCTGTGTGTTAATAACAAGTTCTTCCTCGTTTACCGCCGCGCGTTCTAGTGCTAAAGGCGGTTCAATGATGGCGCGATGCGTGCCATCGGGTTGCCGAATGATAAAAGCCGGTAGTATCGCCGCACCGGTTTTCAGCGCAATCGCAACAGGACTGTAAGGCGTGTAGGCCGGTTTACCGAAGAAATCGACGAACACGCCGTTTACCTTCGTATCCACATCGGCGACGATGCCGAGCAGTTGATTGCGTTTGAGGCATCGGAGCGCGCTGCGCAGCCCGGTATCCCTGTCAATCGTGGCATAACCTGCTTGCGCCCGGTAACTGCTGACAAGCGCGTTTAACCGCGCGGAACGCAACTCCCGCACAATGGGCATCAACGGTGCCACCTGCGCCGAGATGCTTGCGGCGAGCAGCTCCCAGTTGCCGAAATGTCCTGTCAAGATAATCGCGCCTTTGCCGCGTGCGAGTGCTGCCTTAATGTGCGACGCGCCTTCAAAAGTCACCGCTTGTCGCAGGGCCCTCGCGTCCATGCCCGGAAATCGCAGAAATTCTACCACGTTTTTGCCGAGGTTTTCAAAGCACCGCTTCGCAATTGCTGTTGCGCATCGGTTATCCGAAATGTTCAGGCTTCGCTGGAGTTGCTCGCAAGCGCGCTCTCTTTCCTTCGTCGCGAGCCAGAAAGCGAGTCTGCCGAAGCCTGCACCGATGGCTAATGCCACCGAGTTCGGCAATCGTGAAACGCACGCGCCCATTAATTTGGCGGCAAATTCATAACACCAATCTTTCATCACTATATAGTATAGCAAATTTCATGCGAAATTGCAAATAAATTTAATATTTTGTTGCATTTTGCGGGGATTTTCTTTGTTTTTCGGAGCATTTCGTTATTAGCATTCGGATAAAAAACGCCATCCCCTTCACCGTAGGGCTTGGGCCCTCGGATGCCACACGCGCATCCGAGCGGGTGTCCCTCGCCATCGCTCGCGCGCCAGGCCCTGTAGGGCAGGATCGCCAGATCCTGAACCGTTTGTGATCAGGCGATCACAAACTACAGAGGGCCCGATGCGCCGCCCCCTCACCGTAGGGCGAGGGCCTGTCCCTCGCCATCGCTCGCGCAATCCAACGATCGCGGGGGACAGGCCCCCGCGCTACGAAAAAAAAACGCCACCCTCTCACCGTAGGGCGAGGGCCTGTCCCTCGCCATCGCTCGCGCTGCGGAAAAAACGTCTCTTCAGGTCCGTAGGACCTTAATGTCTATAGCACGTGAGGCGGCAAAGAACGCTAAGGTCCGTAGGACCTTAATAGATTTTGCCATGCGGCGCGTGTTTTTATTAAGGACCTAAAGGACCTTGACATGGGACCGGCACGTTTTTCTATAGACATGTAGGACCTAAAGGACCTAAAACGCCCCTCTTGACGATGGCGATCGCGGGGGACAGGCCCCCGCGCTACGATAAAAAACGGTTCTTGAGCCATCGCGGGGGAAACCCGCTCGGATGCGCGGGTGGCATCCGAGGGCCCACGCGCTACCGGAAAATCAAGACCAGAGGGCGCGCCTACCGAACACATCGAAATATGAAACCTTCTCGGTTAATTATCCCATTGACTTCTATTTCAATTTCGGGTAAACTTTAACCTGCTATGCCGACACCCGAAAACATCAACACCCACATCATCCGGCTCGCCATTCCGAATATCGTCAGCAACTTCTCTATCCCGCTTTTAGGCGCGGTAGACACAGCGTTGATGGGGCGGCTAGATTCCGCACACTACTTAGGTGCTGTCGGTATCGGCGGCGTGATTTTCAGTTTTATCTATTGGGGATTCGGATTCCTCCGCATGGCGATGACAGGGCTCGTCGCGCAAGCATTTGGGAGAAATGACGCGGCGGAATGTGGATGTTTGCTACTGCGGGGACTCTTCATCGGTGGGCTCGGTAGTTTTCTGCTCATCGTCCTCCAAGGGGCTATCGCTGAGGTGAGTTTTACGCTCATCAATGCGAGCCCAGAAGTGGAACGCCTCGCCCGCGTCTATTTTCACATTCGCATCGCTGCCGCACCGGCGACGCTCTGTCTGCACGCCTTCCACGGCACTTTTTTGGGGTTACAGAACGCGCGCTACCCGATGTTCCTGACAATTCTGGTGAACGTCATCAACATCGCGCTGAACCTGGTCTTCGTGCGAAAACTAGGGATGACGGTGGAAGGCATCGCGTTGGCAACCGTCATTGCGCAATATATCGGGTTGCTTTTGGCAGGCGCGCTCTTTTTCGTGCGGTATCGGTATCTGATACGCGGGACAGATATCCGAGGCGTGTTGCATCCGGCGCAACTCAAACGGTTTCTGAGCATTAGCGGCGATATTTTCATCAGAACCTGTTTTCTGGTGTTTAGTCACGCCTTTTTCATGGCGAAATCCGCTGAATTGAGCGATACCGTCCTAGCGATTAACACGATCCTGCTCCAATTCATCAACCTCATGTCTTACGCGATTGATGGGTTCGCGTTCGCGGCGGAGAGCCTCGTCGGCAAATACAAGGGCGCGCAGGATACGCAGAATCTGAAACGGACAACGCGCTACGTCTTCCGATGGGCGTTTCTGTTTGGCGGCGTGCTGATGTTAATTTTCTCGGTGTTCGGTGCCCGGGCACTACACCTCTTCACAGATCAGCCAACCGTGTTAACGCAGGCGGCTCCTTATCTCGGCTGGCTCTTCATCGCGCCTGTGGTTAACGTTGCCGCCTATATTTGGGACGGGATTTTCCTCGGCGCGACTGCATCGAAGCCGCTGCGTGACACGGTGATTTTTTCTACCTTGCTCTTCTTGGGTGCCGCGTATTTGCTGATGCCTTACGGGAATCACGGATTGTGGGGTGCGTTGACGTTGCTTTTGGTGGCGCGCGGCGTGTCGTTGACGGTGTTGGCACGCAAATATATCGCCTAGCAGAAGGCATCGGGCCCATCTCTGTAGTTCGGGAGCGCCCGCTCCCGAACGGGTCAGGATCAGGCGATCCTGACCTACAGAGGTGATGCGGTCTGACACCAAAACGCATGGCGAGGGACAGGCCCTCGCCCTACGTGAAAGGGAAGCGTTTTTTCATCGTAGCGCGGGGCCCTCGGATGCCAGACGCGCATCCGAGCGGGTTTCCTCCGCGATCGTTGCATAGCGAGGGACAGGCCCTCGCCCTACGGTGAAGGGGATTGTTTTTTTCCGTAGCGCGGGGGCCTGTCCCCCGCGATCGCAGCATGGCGAGGGAAACCCTCTCGCATGCGCGTGTGGCATGCGAGGGCCCTCGCCCTACGGTGAAGGGGAAGCGTTTTTTTTCACCGCATCGCGGGGGATCGTTCCGTTGCGAAATCCAAAAAAAACTTGAAATACGTCTCGATTTATGCTAAACTGAACAAAACACACCTTAAAAAACGTTCCTGATAGGTGAGGTCCAACCGCGCCTACCGGGGAGGATTATTCATGAGATGGGAATTTTTACTCGTGCTTGGGCTAATCATCGGGTGCAACTTGGGACAACCACCACGGCGCGCAAACCCCGAATTCGCAAAGCAGTATCAAATCGGCGCAGACGCACTTTTCAATGATAACCTTGAGGAAGCAGAACAAGCGTTCCTCGCGTGCCTCGAGATCGACCCCGAGTCTGTCAATGCACGCATGCAGCTTTCGCGCGTCTATATCAAACAGCAGAAATTTGAAGAAGCATCGGCAACGTTAGACCGGGTTGACGAAACCTTCGCTGACCCGAGCCTGCTGCTCAGCCCGGAAGAATTGGCGGAAGCATACGTCATTATGTCGCAAATCCACAGTTACCAAGGGGAGTTCAGCGAGGCAACCGAAGATTTGACGAGTGCCTTAGAATTGGACCCGAAGAATATCAACGCGCGGATGAGACTCGGCTACTTCCTCGGCGCACCGCAACAGATGCTTGTCCCAGACCTGGCCGCGTCCAAACGGCAATTCGAGAAGGTGCTGAAGAAGGACCCGAACCATCTTGAAGCGATGCTCCAACTCGGCCTCGCGGAATTCCGACTCGGCGACGCGGAAAAGGCGGCGGAACGGTTCAGGCATATCATTGAAAACTACGGCCGCCACGCCGGTGCCTACTACTACCTCGGTGTCTATTACCTGCGGCAAGCCTACCTAGGGAACCCCGACTCGCGGGAAGATAATGCGAAAAAGGCAATTGAGAATTTGAAAGCCTCCAACGATCTCAAGTCAAGCGATTTGGATACGATTTGGAACTTGTATACCGCCGCAAGGCTGGCAGGATACCCCGAAGATGTGTTAAATGCTTTCCGACCGGATGAGCGGGAAGAAGACTGGCAGGAGCATACGCTACCCGAGAACCCTCGGTTTACAGATGTCGCACCTGATTTAGAGATGGACAAAACGGACGGTGGGCGCGGCAGTGCTTGGGCAGATTATGATGCCGATGGCGATTTGGACATCGTCGCCGTGGGGACATATCAACCGCATGCGCTCTATCAAAATAACGGGGATGGCACGTTCACGAACGTCGCCAAGAAGGCCCGCCTCGCCGACCCGAGAGGCGGCTGGGGCTCCCTCTTTGCCGATTACGATAACGACGGCTACCCAGACCTCTATGTGACGCGCGGCGGCTGGTCTGGCGCAGACGACAACACGCTCTATCACAACAATGGTGACGGCACCTTCACCGATGTAACGCGCCACGCCGGCGTGCGCGCACCGCAAAGCAGTTTCTGTGCAGCCTGGGCAGATTACGATAACGATGGATACCTAGACATCTACATAGCGAACGGCGTTATCGGCGATGGCGCGGCGAATGTGCTTTACCACAACAACGGCGACAGCACGTTTACCGACGTGGCAGAAGAAGCCGGCGTTGCAAACACCGGGAGCTCACTCGGCACCGCCTGGGGCGATTACAATAACGATGGCCACATCGATATTCACCTCGTCAACTATGGGGATAAGAACGTGCTTTATCGGAACAACGGCGATGGAACTTTCACCGACGTGACAGAGGAAACGGGGATGGATTTGACTATCACCGATTCGTTCGTCACCTTTTTCCTTGACTACGATAACGATAGCGATTTGGACATTTTCATATCCAACTCCGGCTCCTATGGTTCGTTCATCCTGTCTCAATTCAGTGGCGAGGCGTTGCAGGATGGAGAACGGCAGGTGCTTTATCGGAACAACGGCGATGGAACTTTCACCGACATAACGAAGGAAGCTGGACTCTCCTGGTCCTTCGGGGCAATGGGCGCAAACTTCGGCGACGTTGATGGAGATGGCAACCTTGACATCTATCTGGCGACAGGCGCACCGCAGATGGGACGCTTGGAACGCGACGCGCTCTTCCTCAACAACGGCGATGGAACTTTCACCGATACGACTATCGCTTTAGGGCTCGGCAACCTCGGAAAAGGACACGGCGTTACTTTCGGCGATGCAGATGCTGATGGAGACCAGGATATTTACGTCTCTGTCGGTGGTGCATTCATCGGGGACCAGTGGCCCAACCTATTTTATCAAAACCAAGGACCGGCAAGCAATTGGCTCACCGTCAAACCAGTCGGCATCGAAAGCAACCGTGATGGCATCGGCGCGAGAGTGACGGTAACCGTCGGCAATAGAACGCTTTATCGGGAAGTGAGCGGCGGATGCGGGTTCGGTTCAACGAACAGCATCCAATTAGAAATCGGATTGGGGGATGCAACGTTGGTGGATAGATTGGAAATCGTCTGGCCCTCCGGACAGGTAGATATGTATGAGAACCTGTCCGTGAATCAAGTGCTAGTCGCCACGGAAGGTGACAGCATGAAGGGCACATCGGATCCGAATAAATAGTCCCGAAGGGTGGGGAGCCGTCCCGCGCCGTGCGGCGACGCGGGGGACAGGCCCCCGCGCTACGTGTGCCGGTAGGCACTTTGTCACAGATAACTGATGTCGACAGCCCCCGCGCTACGTGTGCCGGTAGGTTCGCTTATTCTTTAATCACAAAGAATTTCTCCTCTTTAATCCGTTCTTCCGGGAAGCGCGCGCGCGCCCAGATCGCCTTTGCATTCTCGATCATCTGTGGATGTCCGCATGCGTAGACGACTGAGTTCGTATGATTGAAGTCTTGCGCGTCCCCGTATTTGCGGATGACATCTTCGGCGCGCCCACTTTCGCCTTCCCAACTCGGGTCTTCCCACGGCCGGCTGACTGTCGGGACGAAAGAGAACCATTCTTCCTGCGCGGCGAGTTCGTTAAGTTCGTCCATGTAGTAGCCGAGTTCCCAGGAACGGCTCGCGCCGACGATGGCGAGGAGTTGGTGCGGGCTCGGTTCGCCGCGTTCCTGCTCGATTTTCTGCGTGCGCGCGATGCTAATGTAGGGTGCCGCGCCCGTGACGGTGCCCGCCATGAGGTGCCGCGTCATGCCGCTCTCGGTGTCCATGACGAACTTCCCGACGAGACGTTCGCGGAAAAACACACTGTCGCCGAGTTTCAATTCCCAGAACAGCGGAGTTGTTTCACCCTCCGGCACTAATTCCACGAACACTTCCATGAACGGCTCATGCGGCGAGGAGACGATGGAGTAGGGACGCTGGACAATTTTCTCACCGACCTGGAAGCCGATAGTGGCGTATTGTCCCGGAATAAACGGGAGCTGCTTCTCCATCCCAAATTTGAACGCCGCCAAGTCTTCGGAAAAGTCCTCACGTTCAATAAGTTCGCCTTTACAATACTGCGCTCTAGCGCGTCTTCTTCGCATAATAAATTCCTTTACAATTAAATGAGGGTGTTTCATAAATCGCTCAACGTCGCGGGGAAACCCGCTCGGATGCGCGTGTGGCATGCGAGGGCCCCCGCGCTACGATAAAAAACGCCTTTCCTTCACGTAGGGCGAGGGCCTGTCCCTCGCCATGCATTTTGGTGTCAGACCGCATCCCCCCTGTAGGTCAAGATCGCCTGATCTTGACCCGTTCGGGATCAGGCGATCCCGAACTACAGAGATGGGCCCGATGCCTTCCGGTATTCGCCCGCCCTCCAAGGCGGGATAAATACCGAAACGGAGTTATGAAACACCCTGAATTAAATCAAGTTACGTCAAAAACCGCCGAATAGGTTTTCGACAATCGGGTTTTGTCATATTATACACGAAAAACCAAAGTAGATCAAGAGAAAAGTTTTTCTTGCAATTTGATACGATTTTGGTTATGATTAACATTGGCAACGTAACCTAGACGCATCACATTGCGTTTTTAAACAAAAATCATTAGGAGGATAATATCATTATGTTGAAATTTATGAACGTATTCGCCCTCATCATCGTGCTAGTTGCGGGATGCGTCTTTAGCGTCCAAGGCGCGAAGGATGATTGCGAAAATATCGATGGCAAGGGCGCGAAGCCTATCAAAGAAGTCGGCAAGGAAGACGATGGCGTTCAAAACGATTACGACGAAGTCGTCGAAGAGGACGAACGCAAGGGTGTCACCTACCTCTCCCTCATCGGGGGAAGTTCGCCGAAACCGAACGATTGTGGACTCAACCCGAAAAATAAGGAAGATGAGTGGACAGGCTGGGGTGGCCCGCTGGATACAGACAACGCGACTATCGGCGAAGGTATCGGCACGCGGAACGAAATCGTCATCGGTGGCATCTATTTTCCGCGCGGCATCGGCACGCATACCATCGGCACGCTCGTCTATGATCTTTCCGGTGATAACTACCTCAAATTTGAGGGATACATCGGCATGGCAGACGAGAAGGACCCGGCCGAGTGCGGACACGGCGGCAGCGGCGATTTCATCTTTAGCATCGATGGCAAGGAAGTCTACGCCTCCGAAAAACTCCAAGGTACCGAAGACGGAAAGAATGTCGACGCGGTAAAAGTTGAGCTTGACATTCCGGCGAACGCCAAAGAATTGGAGATTATCATGGGTGATGGCGGCGATGGACTCGGCTGCGATCATTCCGCTATTGGCGATGCGAAGTTGCTCAACGCGCAAGCACTCGCCGTTGAACCGGCGAATAAACTGCCGACGATTTGGGGCCACCTGAAGTCTCAGTATTAAACACCGCCGTGATACGAAGAACCGTTTTTTTATCGTAGCGCGGGGGCGTTTTTTATCGTAGCGCGGGGGCCTGTCCCCCGCGATCGTTTCAGGTCCCGGAGCGGGTTTCCTCGCGATCTCGGCATGGCGAGGGACAGGCCCTCGCCCTACGATGCAGGGAGGCGTTTTTTTATCGTAGCGCGGGGGCCTGTCCCCCGCGATCGTTTCAGGCTCCGTAGCGGGTTTCCTCGCGATCTCGGCATGGCGAGGGACAGGCCCTCGCCCTACGGTGCAGGGGGCGTTTTTTATCGTAGGGCTTGGGCCCTCGGATGCCACACGCGCATCCGAGCGGGTTTCCCCCGCGATCGTTTCAGGCTCCGTAGCGGGTTTCCTCGCGATCTCGGCATGGCGAGGGACAGGCCCTCGCCCTACGATGAGGGTGGTGTTTTTTTCGTAGACGCGCCGTCCTATTGCATCAAAACCAGGAGGGCTCTCCTACGGATACACGTTTTTCCTTGCAATTTTATTTTCGTTGTGTTATCATATTAACAATTCTTGTTCATAAGGAGAAAATTTATGAAAACAGTTATCTTAACCCTCGGCGTGCTGGTTTTCAGCCTCATCGCGGCGCACATCAGCACCGCCGAGATTGATATGGAGACAGCCGTCGGCATTTGGCTCTTTGACGAAGGAAAAGGCGATGTTGCCGGCGATCTGTCTGACGCAGGAAACGAGGGCGAATTGGTGGAATCTCCCGCCTGGGTGAAAGGCAAATTCGGGATGGCTCTTGAATTTGATGGGAAAGCCAGCTGCGTCAAAACCGAACAGAAACTCCTCGATAGTTTAGAAGAATTCACGATTATCACGTGGATAAAGACCGGCGACATCACCGCGAATCGTATCGGCCTCGTCGGGCAAAACGATGCACCGGAATTCGGGTTCGGGAACCCGAAGGAACTGGCACTCTGGACACCCACCTCCGGTTGGAACCCGCACCCGTGGAAATTGAAGCACGGCGATGGCGAGTGGCACCACGTCGGATGTGTCGCCACAACGGACTATGTCCACGTCTACATTGACGGCGAATACGAGGAAAAGAAGGGCGGCTGGGCAAATCACGGCGCGTCCGGTTTTAACGTCAATATCGGCGGCTGCGGCGTGTGGGATCCCAATGGCAACTTTTTCACCGGTGCCATGGACGAAGTCGCTATCTTCCACTCCGCACTAGAGCAAGAGGATATCCAGACGTTGATGGGCGGATTCAATGCCTATTTGGCGGTTGAACCGGCCAATAAACTGAGCGTCACATGGGGACATCTGAAGGCGAATCATCATTTTCGGTAGAGCGAGCTCGCATCGGTAGGCGCGCTTACAAACCGCGCCTATCGGTTATCATTTCATAAAGGAGAAAAACGTATGAGAAAAGTTATCTTAACCCTCGGCGTGCTGGTGTTCAGCCTCATCGCGGCACACATCAGCACCGCCGAGATTGATATGGAGACAGCCGTCGGCATTTGGCTCTTTGATGAAGGCAAAGGCGATGTTGCCGGTGACCTGTCTGACGCAGGAAACGAGGGTGAACTCGTCAAGTCGCCCGCTTGGGTGAAAGGCAAATTCGGGATGGCTCTCGAATTTGACGGGAAAGCCAGCTGCGTCAAAACCGAACAGAAACTCCTTGATAGTTTAGAGGAGTTTACGATTATCCTGTGGGTGCAGACCGGGGACATCACCGCGAATCGTATCGGCCTCGTCGGGCAAAACGATTCGCCAGAATTCGGGTTTATCAATCCGAACGAGTTGAACCTCTGGACACCCACCGCCGGTGGAACTTCAAACCCGTGGGAATTCAAGCACGATGATGGCGAGTGGCACCACGTCGGATGTGTCGCCACGACAGACTATGTCCACGTCTATATTGATGGTGAATATGTTGAGAAGAAGGGCGGCTGGGCAAATCACGGCGCGTCTAATTTCAACGTCAACATCGGCGGCTGCGGCGTGTGGGACCCCGATGGTAACTTTTTCACCGGTGCTATAGACGAAGTCGCCATCTTCCACTCTGCGCTGGAGCAAGAGGATATCCAGACGTTAATGGATGGATTCCAGACCTACTTGGCAGTTGAACCTGCCAATAAGTTGAGTGTGACGTGGGGACATCTGAAAAAGGTTAACCATTTCCGGTAACGTTGTCGAAAACGTTCCATATTCACGTAGGGCGAGGGCCTGTCCCTCGCCATCCAACGATCGCGGGGGACAGGCCCCCGCGCTACGGTGTCCGGAACGGCCTCCCTTTACCGTAGGGCGAGGGCCTGTCCCTCGCCACGCACCGATCGCGAGAAAACCCGATCGCAGGCCGAAGACCACGCGCTCCGGGGCCTGAAACGATCGCGGGGGACAGGCCCCCGCGCTACGGTATTCGGAACGGCCTCCCTTACCGTAGGGCGAGGGCCTGTCCCTCGCCATGCACCGATCGCGAAGAAACTCGCTCGGAACGGAGCTTGAAACGATCGCGGGGGACAGGCCCCCGCGCTACGGTGTCCGGAGCGGTCTCCTTTTACCGTAGGGCGAGGGCCTGTCCCTCGCCATCCAACAACCGCGCGCAAAACAGGCCCCCGCGCTAAGCCCATCTCTGTAGTTTGTGATCGCCTGATCACAAACGGTTCAGGATCTGGCGATCCTGACCTACAGAGGTGATGCAGTCTGACAGCCCGCCGGTAACGTGCTGTTTTTGCACACAAAATGAACATACAAGAAATGCTAACGCAGGAGATGCGTGAACTGCGCCGCTGCAACCCCGCGTTTCACGAACTTTTGAATGAACTTCTTCATTACAAAGACGGCACCGGAAATTATTCGGTCGACCGGCACAAGAAGTTGGACGAAGAGCCGGATATTGAGACGCTCGCAGCGCGAATCCAACGCAGACGCGAAACCGCGCAGAAGAACGAAAACGCGTAAACGAAAACCACACGGTAGGCGCGCTTACAAACCCGCGCCTACCAACACGATTTCACACGATTATGCCAACACTTAAACTCAAACCCACACATGCCGCCATCACCGAATACTACACGGCGCAGGAACGATACGCACGACAGAACGTCACCCGCGAAACAGCCGTGCGCGGCGCATTCATCCCACTGCTAGAAACCTGCGCACGCCAAATGCAGTGGACACTCCTCCTCGAAGAGCCACTCCATACGCAACAAAACCGCAGAATTGTCATTGACGGTGTGCTTGTTGACGATTTCCGATTGCCGCAAGGTTACTACGAAGCGAAGGATATCCTCGATGATCTCGATGCCGAAATTGACAAGAAAATCGCCGCGGGCTACCCACTTGACAATACCCTCTTCCAAAACCCCGAACGCGCGGTGCTTTATCAAAACGGCGAGATGGTGATGGAGGCAGACTTGGCGGATGCGGAACAACTGGTCGAAATCCTCAAGGCGTTTTGTGCCTACCGTTCCGATAACGTCACCGAATGGCAGGCGGCGGTGGCGGACTTCAAAACGCAGGTGCGCGCACTCGGACAACGGGCGACGCGCCTCATCCAAGCCGAACTGCAGCAGAACCCACACTTTCAAGAGGTGTTCACCACTTTTCACCAACACTGCCGAGATTCAATCAACCCCAATCTCTCTACCGCCGCGGTGGAGGAGATGTTGGTGCAACACCTGCTGATAGAACGAACGTTCCGGACCGTTTTCAATAACCCCGATTTCACGCAGCGGAACGTCATCGCGCGCGAAATCGCGAACGTTACCCAAGTGTTAATGGAACGGATGCCCAGTTCCGGCGAATTCCTCAAACCGTTGGACCGGTTTTATGACACCATCGAACGCACCGCCGCCGATTTGAAGGACTTCTCCCAAAAACAGCACTTCCTTAACACCGTCTATGAGCAGTTCTTCCAAGGCTTTTCGGTTGACGTGGCGGATACGCACGGCATCGTCTACACCCCGCAACCTATCGTCAGTTTCATGGTGAAAAGCGTTGAACAGATTCTGCAAACCGAGTTTAACCGTTCGCTTTCGGATGCCGGGGTGCATCTCATCGACGCGTTCGTCGGCACCGGCAATTTCATCGTGCATCTCATGCGCGAAATCGGCGACAAAAGCAAAATCGCACTGATGGACAAATACGCCGAGGGACTCTGGTGCAACGAGGTCTTGCTCTTACCCTATTACATCGCAACGCTCAACATCGAACACGAATTCTACGTCGCCACCGGGACATACCGCCCCTTTGAAGGCATCTGTCTCGTCGATACGTTTGACTTGGCGGAAGGGAGACAGGCGGAGATGTTCGCGCCTGACAATACGCAACGCGTGGAGAAGCAGAAGGCTGCACCGATGTTCGTCGTCATCGGAAATCCACCCTATAACGCTGGACAAATCAACGAAAACGATAACAATAAGAATCGAAAGTATCCAGCAATGGATGCACGCGTGAAAGAGACATACGCGCAAGCCTCCAACGAGCAAAATAAAAAGCCTCTCGCGGACGCGTATGTTAAAGGACTCCGGTGGGCTTCCGACAGAATCGGCAAGGAAGGCATCGTCGCTGTCGTCACAAACAACAGTTTTCTTGACGGTAGAGCATTTGATGGAATGCGGAAACATCTGGCGCAGGATTTCACCAAAATTTACCACCTCAATTTTAAGGGGAATGCGCGCACCTCCGGGGAACGCCGCCGAAAGGAGGGAGGTAACGTTTTTGACGATGAAATCCGTGTCGGCATCGGGATAAGTTTCTTCATCAAAAAGGCGCAACCGAAATCGGAACCTGCGGAAGTGTGGCTTTACCACGTTGACGACTATCTCAAGGCACGTGATAAGCAGGAACTCTTAATGCAATTCGGGGACTATACAAAAGTTCCGATGAAACAGGTAACGCCTGATTCAAGGCACACTTGGCTCACAGAGGATTTGCGTCCCGAATTTGAGACTTTTCTCCCTATGGGGAGCAAGAAAGCAAAAAAAGGCGAAGGAAATACCATTTTCGGCACTTTCTGCTGCGGTTTGCAAACTGCAAGAGATGTGTGGTGTTATCATTTCGACCGGGACGAACTCGCGCGAAACATGCGCGCGATGATTGACACCTACAACGGGGAGGTTTTCAGATGGGAACGGCGCACGAACCTAGATGAACAACTTGACTCCTTTGTAATTTCTGATAAGCAGAAAATTAGTTGGAGTTCGGCGTTAAAAAGTCATCTCCGGCGCGGACGCATTGCGGAATTTTCAGAAGAGAAAATTCGCCAAGCACTCTATCGTCCCTTCACGAAAATGCATCTTTTCTTCGATCGCATTCTTGATCATGCCGTTTTTCTGTTCCCATCCATTTTCCCGACTCCCGAAACGGAAGGGGAGAATCGGGTGATATGTGTCAAGGCACCGGGTTCAACCAAACCTTTTCACGCGCTGATGACTGACATCATTCCTGATTACCATTTCACAGGGGATTCTCGGTGCTTTCCGTTCTATACTTACGATGAGGATGGGACGAATCGGCGTGAGAACATCACGGATTGGGCATTGGCGGCGTTCCGTTCGCATTACGGCGATGCTTCGATCACGAAGTGGGATATTTTCAACTATACTTACGGGCTGTTGCATCATCCTGCGTATGGCGAGACGTATCGGGCGAATTTGATGCGCGATTTGCCGCATATCCCGTTTGCGGCAGATTTCTGGGCATTTGCGAAGGCGGGTGCGCGGTTGGCAGAGTTGCATGTTGACTATGAGTCGCAGCCGGAGTATCCGTTGCGTTTGGCGGAGAATCCTGATGCCTCTCCCGATTGGCGCGTGGAGAAGATGAAGTTGTCGAGGGACAAGACAGAGATTCGGTATAATGCGTGGTTAACGCTGGCGGACATTCCTGCGGCTGCGTTTTCGTATCGGTTGGGAGCGCGTTCGGCGTTGGAGTGGGTTGTGGAGCAGTATCGTGTCAAACGCAATGACCCGAGTGGCATCGTGAACGATGCGAATTGTTTGGGTTCGGAGCGCGCTATCGTGCGGCATCTCTGTCAGGTGACATGGGTGAGTTTAGAGACGGTTCGGGTTGTTTCGGGTTTGCCGGGGTTGATTTGAAAAGAAATTAATCCTTGCAATTCGGCGTAATTGCGTGTAAATTAATATCCAAGCGACGAGAGGAGGGATTGAAATGAAAGGCGTTGTTGTTTTGCTAGTGGCGTTGTTTTTGGCTGTGCCTGCGCACGGCCAGGTCAGCGAAGAAAGGCTTGAGCAGATTATGAACCGGGCTCTTGAGCCGGTGCTGAACGAACTCCGTGAACTGAACGTAAAGTTTCACAAACTGGAAGCAAAGGTCCACGCATTGG
This sequence comes from Candidatus Poribacteria bacterium, assembly GCA_965242965.1. Taxonomy (GTDB): domain Bacteria; phylum Poribacteria; class WGA-4E; order WGA-4E; family WGA-3G; genus AGPOR5. The sequence goes on from OZ251518.1 coordinate 4,110,009, forward strand.
AAGCAAAGGTCCACGAACTGGAAGTGGAGCTCATCGTGGTAAAAGAGACTGTCCAAAAGGGGGAGATTGCGTTAAGCGGGCTGACGAGCGAGGTCCGCGGGAACGGGACCCGGATTACCGATGTGCGCGAGCAACTGACTTGGCAGTCAACTGGGCTGTTAACGGTGTCAGGCTTGCTGGTGACGTTGCTGCTGTGGGTCCTCAAGAAGGTATGGGATGAGCGTCGCGCAGACCGCGCTGAGTTGGCGGCGCAGCAGGCAGAACTTGTTCGGTTGCGCGCCGAGAACGAACGGCTCAAACCCCAAATTATTACGGAACGTGGGGGTGCCGCGAATGTTTCTGGGAACGTGCCTTAACGGGGTGAATCGAGACCGGGAGGTCTCTCCTACCGGGAACAAAGCAATATCCGAGGAAGGGAAAGATGGCAACTACCAGATATTTTGAGACTCGGGGGCCGGTGGATGCGGCGTTGCACTACGTCGTGCCTCGGACGGCGGAGTTAGCCGATTTCATCGCGCGCGTCAAACTGGGGCGGTATATCGTGATTTTCGCGCCGCGCCAGACAGGCAAGACGACGTTTTTCCGGTGGGCCCTAGCCGCGCTCGCAGCGGAAGACACAACCTATTTTCCGATTCATCTGGATTTTGAGGCGTATAAAAACTACTCGCCTGCCGATTTCTACGCCAATCTCCACGAAGATATTCTTGAGGAGATTGAGGACGTTTTCCAGCAGCGGGGCATCGCGATGCCGGATGCCTTAACGGCGTTTTTAGCGGATGCGACGCTCACAGATCACGTTGCCATGATAAGGTTTTTTAGAAGGTTCGCGCGTTTGCTAGGAAAGCCGCGGATTGTCCTTCTCATCGACGAATTTGATGGCATCCCGCAGGCACTCGTGAGTGATTTTCTGTATGCACTCCGCCGTGTGTATGTCTCAAAGCGTCTTGATGACAGGGCTCCCTATAGCGTCGGCATCGTCGGTGTCAAGAACATCACACAGTTGAACTACGATAGGACTATCTCGCCGTTTAATATCCAAGAGGAGTTCCACTTACCCAACTTCACGTTGGCACAAGTGCAGGAACTGTTCGGACAGTATACCGCTGAAGTCGGACAACCGTTTGAACCGGCAGTCGTTGAAACCCTGCATCGGCAGACAGCCGGACAGCCGTTTCTCGTCAACCGCCTCGCGCAACTCCTCACACAGGAACCGGAGATACCGAGAACGGAGACAATCTCATTGACGCACTTCGCTGCAGCACACGCCACCGTTCTCGTGGAAGATAATGTCAACATCCAACATCTGCGCGCCAATGTTCGCCGAAACCCGCGGTTTGAAAACCTCCTCATGAACATCGCCTTATCAGAGGACGGTGTCCTTTTCACGTTTGACAACGAAGTCATGAGCGAACTTGCAACTTACGGTGTCATCGCCCGGGGAACCGATGGCATGTGTGAGATTGTCAATCCTATTTATCTTTACCGTATCTTGCGAACCTTCGCGCCGCTCGTCAACGGCTTAGAAGCCGACTACTACCCCGAGGACACGCGTGGGGGTAGTCACTACCTCACTTCTGATGGACAGTTGCAGATGGACAGGCTCATGGAGAACTTCCGCGATTTCATCGCCCGCGTCGGGTTCAGGATACTGGAGGTGCCACAGACACCGCGGGAATATGTAGGACAACGCCTGCTGTTCGCCTATCTCGAACAGGTAGTGAAGCAGCAAGGCGGCGGGATGTTCCTTGAGGTGCCGACAGGGCGCGGCCGCATGGATTTACTCGTCGTCCACCGCGGCCGCAAATATATCGTAGAAACGAAGATTTGGCACGGCACAGCGAGTTATGCAGATGGCAAGCGGCAGCTTGCCAAGTATCTCACGCTTGAGGATGCCGCCGAGGGATATTACCTCGTCTTCGATCACCGGCAGCAGCCGCAGCCCCGGACGGAAACCGAACAGATAGAGGGCAAGACGCTCCGGAGCTATGTCATTCCTATCGTCCAAGAACGCCCATCGGACGCGGTATAGCCACGCGTGTTATTCCACGGACGAGACTAGTTATCAACAAGGAGGCAAAAACTGATGGCAACCCGATATTTTGAGACTCGAGGGCCCGTGGATGCGGCGTTGCACTACGTCGTGCCTCGGACGGTGGAGTTAGCCGATTTCATCGCGCGCGTCAAACTGGGGCGGTATATCGTTATCTTCGCGCCGCGCCAGACGGGCAAGACGACGTTCTTCCGGACAGCCCTGAAAACGTTGCTAGTTGAGGAGCCAAACTACTGTCCTATTGAACTCAATTTCCAGGTGTATAAAAACGTCACACCGACTGCATTCTACGCGCATTTCTCGCAGAAGTTGCGCGAGGAAATTGAGAATGTCTTCCAAAAACGGCAAGCGGTTGTTCCGGAGGCGTTGCACCGTTTGTTGGAGGAGTCAGTGCTAACCGATCATCTTGCGATGTTGGATTTCTTCAAACGTCTGGGGCGGGTGTTAGCCCCACAGCGGTTTGTCCTCATCATCGACGAGTTTGATGGTATTCCGCCGGCAATCGTGAGCGATTTTTTGTATGTGTTGCGGCAGACGTATCATGAGGCGTTGGCTTCGCGGTGTCCGTTCAGTCTGGGGCTCGTGGGTGTGAAGGACCTCACGCAGTTGAACTACGACAGAACGATTTCGCCGTTCAATATCCAAGATGAGTTCTACTTGCCCAGCTTCACGTTGGAACAGGTGCAGGAACTGCTCGGACAGTATACCGCTGAAGTCGGACAACCGTTTGCCCCAAAGGTAATCGAGACGTTGCATCGGCAGACAGGGGGGCAGCCCTTTCTCGTGAATCGTTTCGCGCAACTCCTCACACAGGAACTGGAGATACCTAAAACGGAGACTGTCTCACTAACGCACTTCGCGGTAGCACATGCCGCCGTTCTCGTGGAAGATAATGTCAACATCCAGCATCTGCGCGCCAATGTCCGACGAAACCCGCGGTTTGAACGTCTCCTTATGAACATCGCCTTATCAGAGAACGGCGTGCTCTTCACGCGTGACAACGAAGTCATGAGCGCACTTGCAACTTACGGTGTCATCGCCCGGGGAACCGATGGCATGTGTGAGATTGTCAATCCCATTTATCTTTACCGTATCCTGCGAACCTTCGCGCCACTCGTGAATGGCTTAGAAGCCGACTACTACCCCGAGGACACACGTAGTGGTAGTCACTACCTCACCGCCGATGGACAGCTGCGGATGGATAGGCTCATGGAGAACTTCCGCGACTTCATCGCCCGCGTCGGGTTCAGAATTCTGAATGTGCCGGAGACACCGCGGGAATATGTAGGGCAACGCCTGCTGTTCGCCTATCTCGAACAGGTGGTAAAGCAGCAAGGCGGCGGGATGTACCTCGAAGTGCCGACAGGACGCGGCCGCATGGATTTACTCGTCGTTCACCGCGGCCGCAAATATATCGTAGAAACGAAGATTTGGCACGGCACCGCGAGGTATGAAGCCGGCAAACAGCAACTCGCCAAGTATCTGACAGTCGAGCAGGCTGCCGAGGGATATTATCTCGTCTTCGATCATCGGCAGCAGCCACAGCCGCGGACAGAAACCGAGCAGATAGAAGGCAGAACGCTCCGGAGCTATGTCATTCCTATCGTCCAAGAACGCCCATCGAACACCGCGTAAACTCGCGGGGTGTGCGCTAGGAGGAACACCGCTACCCGCTAAGGAGGAAACAATTATGGCAACCCGATATTTTGAGACGCAGGGACCGGTAGATGCCGCCGTAAACTACGTTGTCTCCCGGCAATCGGAACGCGCCGATTTCATCCAGCGCGTCAAGCGCGGGCGATACATTGTCATGTTCGCACCACGGCAAACAGGAAAAACGACGTTCTTCCGGTGGGCCCTAGCCGAACTCGCGGCAGAAGACGCAACCTATTTTCCGATTCAATTCAATTTTGATGTGTATGAAGGCCGGCCCGCCGCCCGGTTTTATCCGCATTTCGCTAAAAAACTCCGCGAGGCAATTGAGGGAGTCTTCTACGAGCGTGACATCAAGCTGCCTCCGCCGCTCGCACAGTTTTTAGCGGACGCGACGATAGCCGACCAGGTAGATATGCTAGATTTCTTTCAGGCGTTGGGACGGCATCTCACCGACTATCGCGTCGTGCTACTGATAGACGAGTTTGATGGCATCCCGCCTGAGGCAGTGACAGGGTTTCTTCACGCACTCCGTCATATCTATATTTCCGGTGTCGCGGCTCGGTGTCCTTATAGCGTCGGCATCATCGGGGTGAAGAACGTCGTGCAACTGAACTACGATAGGACGATTTCGCCGTTTAATATACAAGAGGAGTTCCACTTACCCAACTTCACGTTGGAGCAGGTGCAGGAACTGCTCGGACAGTATACCGCTGAAGTCGGACAGCCGTTTGACCCGGCAGTCGTTGAAACCCTGCATCGGCAGAGCGGGGGGCAACCGTTTCTCGTCAATCGCCTCGCGCAACTCCTTACACAGGAACTGGAGATACCGAAAACGGAGACTGTCTCACTGACGCACTTCGCGGCAGCACATGCCGCCGTGCTGGTGGAAGATAACGTCAACATCCAGCATCTGCGCGCCAATGTCCGACGAAATCCGCGGTTTGAACGCCTCCTCATGAACATCGCCTTATCAGAAAACGGCGTGCTCTTCACGCGTGACAACGAAGTCATGAGCGAACTTGCAACGTATGGTGTCATCGCCCGGGGAACCGATGGCATGTGTGAGATTGTTAATCCCATTTATCTTTACCGTATCCTGCGAACCTTCGCACCACTCGTCAACGGCTTAGAAGCCGACTATTTCCCCGCCGACACCGGCGGCGCAGGACACTACCTCACCGCCGAAGGGCAGCTGCGAATGGACAGGCTCATGGAGAACTTCCGCGACTTCATCGCCCGCGTCGGGTTCAGAATTCTGAATGTGCCGGAGACACCGCGGGAATATGTGGGACAACGCCTGCTGTTCGCCTATCTCGAACAGGTGGTGAAGCAGCAAGGCGGCGGGATGTACCTTGAAGTGCCGACAGGGCGCGGCCGCATGGATTTACTCGTCGTTCACCGCGGCCGCAAATATATCGTAGAAACGAAGATTTGGCACGGCGCAGAGAGGTATGCAGCCGGCAAACGGCAACTCGCCAAGTATCTCGCGCTAGAAGATGCCGCCGAGGGATATTACCTCGTCTTCGATCACCGGCAACAGCCACAGCCGCGTACGGAAACCGAGCAGATAGAAGGCAGAACGCTCCGGAGTTATGTCATCCCCATCGTCCAAGAACGCCCATCGGACACCGCGTAAGCGCGCGGGGTGTTCGCTATGAGGAGCACCGCTATCCGCTAAGGAGGAAACAGTTATGGCAACCCGATATTTTGAGACGCAGGGACCGGTAGATGCCGCCGTGAACTACGTTGTCTCCCGTCAATCGGAACGCGCCGATTTCATTCAGCGCGTCAAGCGCGGGCGATACATCGTCATGTTCGCACCACGGCAAACAGGAAAAACGACGTTCTTCCACGCCGCCCTGGAGACGCTTGCGGCAGAAGAGCCCACCTACTTTCCTATCGCCCTCAATTTTGAGGAATATGAAGGCCTCACTGCCCCCGATTTTTACGAGGGGCTCCGTGAAGATATATTGGCAGCAATAGAGAACACGTTTCATCAACGTGGCAGCGAACCTTCTGAGGCATTATCGCGATTTCTGGCGGAGGCGCAGATAACAAACCATATTGCCATGAGACGATTTCTTAGCCGGTTCGCGCGTTTTTTGGATGGGCAGCGGGTTGTCCTGCTCATTGATGAATTTGATGGCATCCCATCAGATGCGGTGATGGGGTTCCTCCATTCTCTCCGCCGTGTCTATGTCTCCGAGCCGCGCGACACTCGGTGTCCCTATAGTGTCTGTATCGTGGGGGTGAAGAACGTCGCGCAGTTGAATTACGATAGGACGATTTCGCCGTTTAATATCCAAGAGGAGTTCCATTTGCCCGGCTTCACGTTGGAACAAGTGCAAGAACTGCTCGGACAGTATACCGCTGAAGTCGGACAATCGTTTGAACCCGAAGTCCTCGCAACGCTGCAGCGGCAGACAGGCGGACAACCGTTTCTCGTCAACCGCCTCGCGCAACTCCTCACACAGGAACTGGACATCCCCAAAGACATCACCATTTCCCTGGAACACTTTGCCCAGGCACATCAGAAACTCTTGATGGAAGACAATGTCAACTTTAATCATTTGACGACGAATGTCCAGCGAGACCCGAGATTTGAACACCTGTTGATGCGCATTGCTTCCTCGGCGCAACCCATCAGTTTCAATCCCTGGAATGATGTCATGAAGGAACTCGCAACCTACGGTGTCATCGCGAAAGCGAACGATGGCAAATGTGAGATTGTCAATCCCATCTATCAGTATTGCGTCATCCGGGCATTTCAGCGGGAAATTAACGGTTTAGAAGGGGACTACTTCCCTGCGACTACCCGCACCGGGTATCAGGATTATCTCACCCCAACCGGCGACATCGCCCTGGCACCCTTGCTAGACAATTTTCGCGATTTCATCGTGCGTGCGGGGTTTCGGCTCCTCCACGTGCCGCAGCTCCCCCGGGAATCGGTGGGCCAACACCTCTTGGCGGCTTACCTCGATGGCTTTGTGAAAGCCGTCGGCGGTTTCCTCTATCTTGAAGTACCAACCGGACGGGGCCGGATAGATATGATCATCCTCCACAACCGGCGCAAGTATATCGTGGAGACGAAGATATGGGGGGGCGCAGGACATTATGAAGCCGGAAAGAAACAACTCGTTGCATATCTCACGCTTGAGGATGCCGCCGAGGGATATTATCTCGTCTTCGATCACCGGCAGCAGCCGCAGCCGCTTACGGAAACCGAGCAGATAGAGGGCAGAACGCTCCGGAGCTATGTCATTCCCATCATCCAAGAACGCCCATCGGACGCTTGAGGAAACAGAATGATTGCGGAAACAAATCAATTCCACAGCGCACTTTCCAAGTGCGCCTACCAATGCCAGAACATGCTTGCAAAACGGTATTTTCTCTGTTTTCTGCTGTGCACTATTCCACTCATCGGGCAGCCGCAAGGCACGTGGCAGCCGATGTCAGCCGGCCCGCCGAGCGCGCGATGGCTCCATACCGCTGTCTGGACAGGCGAAGCGTTCATCGTCTGGGGCGGCATTGATGCAAACGGCCCACTTCAGATAGGCGGCGGTTATATACCTGCGACGAACGTTTGGAGTCCACTTCCTACCGAGGGCGCGCCCGCTGCACGCGCAGACCACGGTGCTATCTGGACAGGCACACAGTTGATTGTTTGGGGAGGATTTGATAGAGAAAACACCGCACTGAAGAATGGCGGCATTTACACGCCAACATATCGGCAGTGGAATCGCCTCCCTGTCCAGAATGCCCCGGAGGCACGCGGTGGCCATACCGCTATCTGGACAGGACAGGAACTGATTATCTGGGGAGGATGGAACGGCAAAGGGATGCATTTTAGCACAGGGGGCCGTTACTCGCCAGAAAACAAGATGTGGCAACCGATGTCTCTCCACCATGCGCCGAAGCCACGCACGAGTCACACCGCTGTCTGGACAGGGGAAACGATGCTTGTCTGGGGTGGCGTGGATAAGCACAAACAGCCTCTCCAAACCGGCGGTGTTTATGAACCCAAAACCGATGCGTGGTATCCTATTTCTATGACAAGCGCGCCATCGCCTCGCAGCGTGCATACGGCTGTCTGGACAGGGGAAACAATGCTTATCTGGGGTGGATTGGATAACGGACAACAACCCCTCCACACCGGTGGCATCTACTCGCCGATGACGGATACGTGGAAACCCCTCTCTACGAGAGCTGCGCCGAGTGCCCGCGCCGGCCACACCGCAATGTGGATAGGCGACAAGATGCTGGTATGGGGAGGCTTTGATAGGAAGGGACAACTCCTGCAGACAGGCGCGCTTTATGAACCGAGAACGGATGCATGGATGCCTCTCCCCGCGCAAAACGCACCCATCGGCAGACTCGGGCACGCAGCTGCGTGGACAGGCACGCAACTGCTCGTGTGGGGCGGCACCGATAAACGGCGTTATCTGGACAGCGGCAGCCGTTATGTCCCAGTAACCGCGCGGTGGCGGGCATTGCCCAATGAACGCGGTGCCACCGCTCGCGGCGGACACACCGCTGTCTGGACAGGAAAGGAAATGCTCATCTGGGGCGGCACGTCGCGAACCGGCTATCTCAATAGCGGCGGCAGTTACGCACCGAAAACTAACGCGTGGAAACCGCTCGCAACGGATGGCGCGCCTGCTGAACGCGCCGGACATACGGCAGTGTGGACAGGGACAGAGATGCTCGTTTGGGGAGGCACCTCACAGACAGGGCACCTCAATAGCGGCGGCAGTTACTCGCGGAAAACCGACGCATGGAAACCGCTTGCAACGCAGCAGGCACCTGAAAGCGCGCTTCTTCATAGTGCCGTTTGGACTGGCACGCAACTTATTGTGTGGGGTGGAATGAATATCTCTGAGATGCCGGTGAAGACAGGAGCGATTTACACACCCGATACTGACGTTTGGATGCCTATCTCCGTTGAGAACGCGCCGAGTCCTCGCAGTGGACACACCGCCGTATGGAGCGGCGAGATGATGCTCGTCTGGGGAGGAACTACACAGGACGGATATGTCAACACAGGCGGCCGGTATCACCTCGCGACTGATACATGGCACCCGCTGAGCCTCATCGGTGCGCCGGAGGGACGGTTCGGGCATACCGCCGTTTGGACTGGCACGCAAATGTTGATTTGGGGTGGCACTGATGGCGGACAGCCGCTCAGCACTGGGCGAATCTATGATGCCAAAACGGATACGTGGCACCCGCTCCCTACGGAAAACGCGCCCGAGGCACGCTTCGGACATCGCGCAATCTGGAACGGCTCCGTGATGATTATCTGGGGTGGCTACGGTAGCCAAGGCAAACCGCTGAAGACAGGCGGCATGTATGAACCGCAAACCGAGACGTGGCGTTCCCTATCCACTGAAGGAATCCCAGATGGGCGCGTGCTTCACACCGCGATTTGGGCAGGCGATAAACTGATAGTTTGGGGCGGCACGGACGGTAAGTTTCCGCAAAATACGGGCGCGATATGGAGGCAGATACCGTAGACGCGGTTTGAAACAGTGCCTACGGCATGTAGGTGAGTCCTCCCGGTCTCGATGAAACATCCGGTATCGGGACAAGGATGTCCCTCCTACCGAACCGGCTCCGGTATCGGGACAAGGATGTCCCTCCTACCGAAGAAGGATGTCTCCATCGCATGCTTATTCCCCGGCTCCAACTCCAACACCTTTTCACAGGTAGGCGAGCCCTCCCGGTCTCGATGAAACATCGGCGCACGCTTTGATGCCTACGGTATTCTGTCTACTCGCGGAGCTGCACCAGCGTCTCCATCGCATGCTTATTCCCCGGCTCCAACTCCAACACCTTTTCAAAAGCAGCTATTGCTTCTGAGACGTTACCAAGATTCTGGTGTGCCACTCCCAATGCGCCGTAAGCGCGGGCGTGCGCCGAGTCAAGTGCCAGCACCTTTTCAAACTGCGCCACCGCCTTTGCGTAGTGGGTTTGCGTCAAAAAGATTAAGCCGAGTCTGTAAATCGCTTGCACATCTGTTGCATCGTCAGCGATGGCGACTTTGTAGTGCGGCTCGGCTTTGACATACGCCTGTTTTTTCCAATACACCTCGGCGAGCGCGCGATGCAACGCAGGGGTATCGGGCGTGAGCACCAACGCCTTTTGATACGCCGCGATTGCTGTCACGTTCCTCCCAAGTTGATAATAGACGCGCCCCAAATAATAGTGAACCTCCGCTGTCAAATCGGTAATCTCCGTGGGTGTCATGTCCGTTTCACTGCGGAGCAACACGTGCGCGCTCTCAAATGCGGCGATTGCCTCGTTATACCGTTCCGTATGAAGCAACGCGATACCGTAATCCCGCCACACCTCCACATCTTTTTGCTGATGCGAGATGAGGGGTTCAAATTCTGCGGCGGCACTTGCAAAATCGCCTTCGGACAGATAACGTCTGCCGCGTTCGGCATAGAGTGGTGCAGTCACGCCTGCGCGAAGCACCTCCCACCAGAGCGGTTCAAGTAACCGGTTGAATCGGCTGGGTTCGCGCGCTGAGGTTGCATGCCGTTTTGCCGCCGCGGTATCGCCCAAGGCGAGATGCACTTGCGCCATCAAGGCATGCGCCTCACGCTGATGCGGGTTAATCCGAAGGGCGCGTGCCAAATGTGTCCGTGCAAGCCCCACTTGCTGTCTCGTGAAGGCAATCTCTCCAAGCCAGAGTTCCGAAAACGGATTGTCGGGTTGGAGGATATTCGCGCGGGATAGGTGGTGCTTCGCCTCCTCAAGCCGGCCAAGCACCCGTAACGCCGAGGCGAGATAGAGATGCGCCGGCACATCCCCCGCCTTCAACGCCAGCGCACGTGTGAAGGCCTGCACCGCCGTTTGCGGTTCACGCTGCACCGTCACCCTGCCGAGAAAATAGTGCCACCGGAATCCATTCGGTGCGAGACGACTCGCTTGCCGATAACACGCCACCGATGTTTCTTCCCAGCCGTGGACGAGGTAGACATGTCCTAATTTCCCCCACGCCTCGGCATCGTCAGGCGCATCCCGAACGGCTTGCTGCGCCAGCGCGATTGCATCCAACAGCAATTTCTCCGAAACGAGATGTAGATCAGCGGGTTCCGGAATCTCAATCTCCTCGGCAGCCATAGGCATCGCGTTTATCATCATAAGCAGCAGGGTAACCCCAAACAGGCTCCCTAGGCGCGCTTTGCCTGTAGGTGAGCCCTCCCGGTCTCGATGCATGCGATTTCGGGACAGGGATGTCCCTCCTACCGCACACCCCGTAGGAGAGCCCTCCTGGTCTCGCTGCATGCGATTTCGGGACAGGGATGTCCCTCCTACCGCACACCCCGTAGGAGAGCCCTCCCGGTCTCGATGGATGCGATTTCGGGACAAGGATGTCCCTCCTACCGCACACTCCGTAGGCGAGCCCTCCTGGTCTCGATGATGCTTGTATCTGAAATTCAAAACGGTTCCCCCTCTCCCTGAACAACTATCACCCGTTGATTGACAGCCGCACCGCGAAATTGTTCACGACGGCCATCAGGCCACCGCACCTCAATCGCTTGAATTGCATCAGTAGTGCCCAATCCGAAATGCACACTCGGTTCGCTGCTGCTAAGATAACTGCTATTCGGCAGCACGAAGCCGGTGTAAACCTGCGATGCTTTTCCGCCGATTTTAATCGTCACCTGTGCGCCGAGGGCATCTCGGTTTTGAGCCATCGCGCGCACGAGAAGCCAGTTGTGTTTGGGTGGCGGCGCATCGTTTCGGAAAACGCGAAGACGATTGTCAAGCATGGTGACGACGATGTCTAAATCGCCATCTCTATCAATATCGCCGAAAGCCGCGCCGCGGCTCACCTCAATCTGTCCTGTGAAATCTGATGCCCGCGAACTGACATCGGTGAAAATAGGTAGCTCTGCCTGTCCGCCGTTCCGAGAATTCTGAAACAGCAGATTCGGTTCGGCATAAAATCCCCAGAATTCCCCCGCGTTCTTGCCTTCACTGACAGGAATGACAGGCATGACAGGCCCGCGTTTCACTCTACCGTTAACGACAGCAATATCCACATCTGCATCGTTGTCAAAATCGATGAACCCACAGCCAAATCCTGTGAACGGCACATCGCGTCCAGCAAACCCGACGACTTCTGTCATATCCATGAAAGTCGCGCCTGACGCACCGCCGATATAGAGGGTGTTCGTCTCATCGGTTAAGTGCGTTACAAACAGCTCCGGGTGCGTGTCGCCGTTGACATCCCCGACAGCGATGCCCATGCTCCCCTCCGGTTGTCCGTAGGTGTTGAAGGCGAGTCCTCGCAAAATAGCCTCCTCGGTAAACGTGTTATCCTTTTGGTTCTTTTGGTTTACCCAAAGTTGATTCGCCTCTCCATCGTTAGCGACGTAGAAATCGCTCCAGCCATCTCCCGTTAAATCGAGGCAGACGACACCGAGCCCGCGCCCCGGAGCCCCCGCGATGCCGACTTGTTCTGTCATGTCCGTGAAAGTGCCATCGCCGTTATTGAGGAAGAACCTGTCTGGGGCAGGAGGAAACCTTTGCGGATTGCAGTAATCTCGCGCGCCGTGTTTGCCTCGACAAATCGCCGCCGCGTCAAATTGAACATAGTTTGCCACGTAGAGATCGAGGTATCCGTCCCTGTTGACATCGCCAAACGCTGCGGATGTCCCCCATGCATCGTTGGAAAGTCCAACGGACTCTAACGTGAAAGTGCCATCGCCGTTATTGCGATAGAAAGCATCCGGTCCGAAGTTTGTCACGTAGACATCGGCATCGCCATCGTTATCTACATCGCCGATAGCCACGCCTTGGCCGTATCCCGGATGCCCAATCGCGGCGGTTTCTGTGACATCAACGAACGTTCCATCGGATTGTTGCCGGTATAGCCGATTCGGCGCGGGCATGTCTGACTGCCCGGGCGGCGGAAATCGGATATGCAGGATATCCAGCGCGCCATCGCCATTGAAATCAAATAGCGCAACACCGCTTCCAATGACTTCGTGGAGCGCGTAAGTGCCGGCAGGCCACAAAGCATCCGTTTGCCGAAAGCCGAGTTCCGTGGTTATTTCAACAAACAGCGGCGCGTCCGATGCCGCTTGGCTTGCGCATACCACTATCGCGGCGATAATCAATGCGAGCGCGTAGCGTTTAAACACGTTATTTTCTCCGAACGTTCTCATTTTCCTAGAGCATCGAGACACCAAGAAGGCATCGAGACCAGGAGGTCTCTCCTACGGTGTCTCTTCGGTAGGAGGGACATCCCTGTCCCGAAACCGGAACATCGTGTGCGGTAGGAGGGACATCCCTGTCCCGAAACCGCATGCATCGAGACCAGGAGGTCTCTCCTACGGTGTCTCTTCGGTAGGAGGGACATCCCTGTCCCGAAATCGGGACATCGTGTGCGGTAGGAGGGACATCCCTGTCCCGAAATCGATGCATCGAGACCCGGAGGACTCTCCTACCGGGACATTTTTTCTTGCATAAAAACGTTCCATCGTGTATCATATATAGCACAGGATTTACGCAGCCGAATGAGAGATTCTGGCATTTGCGTCCGTCCTGTATCATATAGACTCTGGAAAAGGAGAACATCATGAAAGCGAAATTCACGTTTTTGGCAATCGCTCTCGTTGTGCTGCTGTGCCTCCCCACGGCGGTGCTCGCGCAACAGACGATAGAACTTCCACCAAACGCGGTAAATGGCGGCGGAAAACTTGTCTTGGACTCCCCCACGCGGTTGGGGATAACTCCTACAGCGTTGCAGGAAATCTCGGCGGCTCTCGCCAGGAGCGCGACGATTGAGTTGCTGAAACCCGCAGATTCTACTGCGCAGCCGAAAGACCTGGTTATCACCAAGGTCAGTTGGGAACGCGAGATGCGTACAGAATTCCACGAACTTATAGTTGGCGACTCTGAGCACCGAGTGTCGTATATTATCAAGGGACAACCGGAACCGATTCTAATTGTGCTTCACAACACGACGAAGAGTCGCATCGATTTGCAGGGCTGGCAGCTGCGGGTAACGCCCGATGCTATTCCTGATGAAACCGATAGGGTTATTGACAGGATGAGCAGCGTTGACATTGAGTTTGCGCCAAGTTTCTGGTTGGAGGTCTCTGATGAAACCCTGGCAGAAGGACTTACGCAAGACACCGTCCTAGTGCCGCATAAATTTTCAATCTCGCGCGAGATAGACTACGCGCGCATCAACGACCCGGGTAAGACGCGGACAGAGCAGTTACGCGGTATCCCGGATGGCATCGATGCTGAGAGTTGGAAAGCCAGTTCGGGATTTGAAGCCGAAATGGTTGAGATGCACAACGGGCTCGTGAATGGCTGGATCGAGTTGCGCAGTGCTAACGATGAACCGATTGACTTCAAAAAGTGGATCCGGGTGGTGCGGCCTAAGGCAGATGGAACGTTCATTGAAGATCGTTAGTTATGCGAGGGACAGGTCCCTTTATACCGTAGGCGCGGGCCTGTCCCGCGCCATTGCCCGATTTACCGTAGGGCGCGGGCCTGTCCCGCGCCATGCATTTGGCTGGCAGACCGCCTCACCCCTGTAAGTCAGGATCGCCTGATCCTGACCCGATCGGGAGCAGGCGCTCCCGAACTACAGATTTATACCGTCACCAACGTTTCCGCGCTGGTCGTGCGATCGCGAGGGACAGGCCCTCGCGCTACGAAACACGGGCGTTTCCGCGCCCATCGCGCATTCGCGAGGGTCCGTTTTTCCAACCCTACGTCAAATCTAACACACTCCGCGCGACTTCCCCTCTCCCCAATGCCTCAAACGCATCGTTAATCCCCTCCAGCGGATAGGTGCGCGTGACAAGCTCATCTAACTTAAGATGTCCGGCTTGATAGAGGGATACCAAACGCGGGAAATCGACATGCGGACGCGCCGTGCCATACATCGAACCGATAACCGTCTTCTCTGCCATCAGCATCCGCGCATCGAAATCGACAGGCGTGTTCTCTGGCGCATGCCCGACGAAGACTGTCACGCCGCGGCTGCGCGTGCAGAGAATAGCTTGACGGAACGTCTCGCCGATTAACCCGATTGCCTCAAACGCGTAATGCACACCACGTCCATCGGTAATGTCACGAATCTTTTCGACCGGGGATACTTCCGCGGCGTTCACGGTATGCGTCGCACCGAACTGCTTGCCCAATGCCAGTTTGTTGTCCAGCACATCAACGGCAATGAGCGGGTCCGCGCCTGACAGGCTCGCGCCTTGAATGCAATTAAGCCCAACACCGCCGCAGCCGAACACCGCCACTGAACTTCCCGGCTCAACCTGCGCGGTATTAATCGCCGCGCCGACACCTGTCATCACGCCGCAGCCGATGAGCGCGGCTTGCCGGAACGGCATCGCTTTATCAATCGGCACAACTGCGTCTTGCGGCACCAAAGTCTCGGTGCTAAACGTGCCCAACCCCGCCATCTTGTCGATCTCGCCGCCATCTGCTTGCTTGGCTGGGCGGCCGGAGTTATCGGAAGGTAACGCGCACAGATTCGGGAACCCCTTCTGGCACATCTCACAGAACCCGCAGTTCCGCTTCCACGAGAGGATAACGTGGTCCCCGACTTGGACTTGCGTGACTTCACTCCCGATTTCTTCGACAATGCCCGCGCCTTCATGCCCCAAGATAAGCGGGAGGCCGACGTGCGGCCATTCGCCTTTGACGATGTGCCAATCGGAATGGCAGACACCGCTGGCCACCAAGCGCACGCGCACCTGATTCGCACCCGTATCGGGTAAGTCAAACTCTTCGATTTTCAAGTGTGTCTCAATGTCATACAACACAGCGGCTTTCATGATTTTCCTCCATTTCGGAATGGCTTGGGGGTATTATACCAAATTTGGAAAAATAAATTTGACAAATTTGGTGAAAAATGGTATTATTTTAATAGATTATGAATTTTTAAGCGCGGGGGCCTGTCCTCCGCGATAAAACGCCCATGGCCCGTAGCGCGGGGGCCTGTCCCCCGCGATCGTTGGAGTGCGCGGGCATGAACGATGGCGAGGGACAGGCCCCTCGCCCTACGGTAAAACAGGCCGTCCCGGATACCGTAGCGCGGGGGCCTGTCCCCCGCGATCGTCATCGTCACGAGGCATCGTTTTAGGTCCTACGGACCTAAGAACCGTTTTTAATCGTAGCGCGGGGGCCTGTCCCCCGCGATCGTTGGAGTGCACGGAGGATGGAGAGGGACAGGCCCTCACGCTACGGGCCACGCGGAGATCGAGAGATCGCGAGGGACAGGCCCTCGCGCTACGGAGCCCGAGGACGATTTCTTACGCCGAAAACGTAGTTCGGGAGCGCCTGCTCCCGAACGGATCAAGAGCAGGCGCTCTTGAACTACAGATGCTACGGGCATTTTATATCAATGCAACGCGAGGGACAGGCCCTCGCGCTACGAAACGCGAAAACGATTTCTGTTGGATAACCCACTCGTGAATACGAGATAGGAGATACACTATGAAGATCCGAATTGCTATTGACGCTGCTATGAAACACGCCGCGCGCATACCGGTTGCCGCCTTGCAGGCTAGCCGCGAGGCAGTCAGTCGACTTAACCCCCCCTTTACTCTATACACGTTAACCCCAAACCCCACAAGGCAACATCGGCGTTCTTCCGGAGATTCCGTCCATGAACGCCGGACTGCCGTCAACATCCGCTTACCCGGTAACGTCGGCGTTCTTCTGGCGTTGGCGGTAATTGCGTTCTCCTGTTGCTGGATCCCTGTGGCTTCCGCAGATATGCATGATGACGGCGAACCAGTGGATATCCCAGATCCTGTTTTAAAAAAGTGGGTGCTGGACCGGCCCAACGTTAATCCGGA
This sequence comes from Candidatus Poribacteria bacterium, assembly GCA_965242965.1. Lineage (GTDB taxonomy): Bacteria > Poribacteria > WGA-4E > WGA-4E > WGA-3G > AGPOR5. The sequence goes on from OZ251518.1 coordinate 4,126,566, forward strand.
TAATCTTCCGTCGTATAATATCACGCGAGGAGACATCAGGAGCTTAGAAACTCCGGAGAGTTGGCTACCAGATGAAACCATACTACGGATTCGTGTGGCGGCTGGTGCACCTGCAAACGAGCGTATCAAGGACTTAACCGGGCTAGAATACGCGACACAGGTGACCGCATTATGGCTCCATTATCATGCCGTTAGCGACCTCTCGCCTATTGAAGGTCTGACAGGTTTGAGGCGTTTAGCTCTCAGTGGTAATGAGATTCGCGACCTCACACCGCTCCGAAACCTGACAAATTTGACGACTTTAGAGCTCGCTGGTAATGATATTCGCGACCTCTCGCCGCTCCGAAACCTGACAAATTTGACGACTTTATATGTCGACGAGAATGATATTCGCGACACCTCGCCGCTTGGAACACTGACAAGTTTAACCACGTTACACCTCAATGATAATGAAAATCTTGGTGCGAACCTTGCTGGACTCAGAAATCTGACGAATCTGAAATCCTTATGGATGCTATCTATCAACGCACGTGACATTCAGCCGCTTAAAGGGCTGACGAAGTTGGACACCCTCATGGCCTATAATAACCAAATCCGAGATCTCTCACCGCTCAGCGGCTTGAAAAATCTGAGGACTTTGAACATTGCGGCTAATGGCATTCGTGATATTTCGCCGCTCACGGAGTTGACGTTCGAGAGTCTATACTTCAAAGGGGACTCAGATGAGCCCCACCATCGTAGCAAGTTACTGAGTTACCCATCACTCTACACGTATCTTCCCATCATTCTAACTAACAATCCGGGGCTACAGGCACCACATCCTTTCCGGCCCCCTAACTATCGCGTTCCGACAACCCTAGTAAGCGTCTCTGACGAGAGTCACACCGTTGGGCTTGACGAGTCGCTGCAGCTCGTCGTGAAGGTGCTTGATGAAAACAGCATACGGTTCGCGGGGGTGCCGGTGGTGTTCGCGTTGACAGAGGGAGAGGGAACTTTGGAACCAACGGAGGGAGCGGCACTGGATCCGACATACAACCTCCGGTACGATGAGGAAGGGGAGGCGACTACGACCTTTACGCCGGGGAGCCGTCTTGGACAGCACATCGTGGTGGCAACGGTAACCCACGAGGAGACAACGCTTGAAGTGGTCTTCACCATCAACGTGTTGCCCGGTGCCTCCCCTCCCGATGCGCCGATGTTATCCACAACAGGTCCCGCCTTGCCGACAAGTTTGCAGGTGAGTTGGGCTGCGCCGGTGTATGCTGTCGAAGGCTATGAGTTCCGCTATCGCATCGAAGGCAGCGAGGCATGGATAGATGCTGTCGTTGAGGGGACAGAGACAAGTGCCACGCTCAGCGATTTAATCCCCGGCACCACTTATGAGTGGCAAGTGCGGGCGCAGACAAGCGTTGGTCCCGGCCCCTGGTCGGCGGTTAATCGCGGCACCACGGGATATGTGTTGCTCCAGACGCGGGAGCTCGCGCCATCGCCTGTCGCCTTGGACCGCCTCGTGTTTAACGAATTGCGCAACGCAACAGACGATAAACAGGATTGGCTAGAGGTGAAAAATATCAGCGGCGCGGACATGTCGCTCGCCGACTGGGAGATAAGCATTGTGGCATCGGCGGGACAGGATGTGGACATCGTTGCGTTTCCCGACTACACACTGCCGGCGGGGGAGGTCTTGCTCATCGTCAACACGGACCCGGGCGAGACGGACCTGGCGAGTGGCGTGAACATTGCGACAGGGGTTGGCAAGAAAGGCGCGAAGCACCGGTATCTCGTCTCGGGCAATCTGAAGTTCCCGCAGACATCCTATCTGTTGCTGTTGCGGAGTGCCACAGATAAAAACGGCACTTCGGCAGCAGTGGAGGATGTGGCGGGGAATTACTTCCGCGCAACGGGAGATTTCTTGTATGGTGCGGGGACGCAAGTGTGGCCGTTGCAGGATACCGAGCGTCCGTCTTCCGCCGATGCCGCGCCGTTGACAGCGGGTGAAGCTTGGGCGCGGGTTTCAACGGATAAGCGTGGTTACCTTGCTGCGGCTTGGAGTCAGCGTGGGTATCAAGCCGGGCTTGGGTATAAACGCGGCGCAGATGCCGCGACGAGTCTCGGCACCCCAGGATATGCAAATACGGCTGTCACTGGGGAGGCACCGAGCGGGCGCGTCAGTATCAGCGAGTTGATGTTTGCGAAAAAAGCCGGGCGGCGGACGGTGCCGCAGTGGATAGAGCTCTACAATAATTCCATGACGGAGGCAGTGAAGTTAGAAGGCTGGCAGTTGGAGGTAGAATACCTGAGCGAGGAAGCCGCGCGTCGGCATCGGTTCGATGCCGTTTCGCTCACGCCGCTCACGGTGTTGCCAAATCAGACGGTGTTGCTGGTGACATGGCGAGGTGAGACTTCGGGGCATTTTCCTGAGGAGCGCGTCTATAACCTTTACTTTGAGCATCCGGCGGCGTTCAACCAACGCGAACGGCGGCACGATGTATTGAATCCGTTGGGGTTCTCGATTCGGCTGTTGGATGCATCAGGGACGCTTGTGGACAACGTCGGCAATTTAGATGGCGTGGCTCGGACGCAGGATGCGCCCGCGTGGGAAGTGCCGTCAAGTGTGACACCTGATGGGACGCGGGTGTCGCTCATCCGCAGGTATGAAGACAGCGCGCCGCTGCCGGGCACCGAGGCAGACAGTTGGGTAAGCGCATCGAACGTGAAACTCGCAGTGTCCACCTATTATGGATGGGAGTCAGACATCGGGACACCTGGGTATCGGGACGGCGGTCCGTTGCCGGTGGTGTTGTCGCAATTCCAGTCGGTTCGGACAGATGCGGGGGTTGTGATTCGTTGGACAACCGAGTCGTCGGTGGACAATGCGGGGTTCAACCTGCTGCGCGGAACGAGTTTGCAAGGGCCGTTTACAAAGATTAATCCTGCCTTAATCGCGGGTGCAGGGACGACAGGTGAGGAGCGGGTTTATACGTTTACAGATGCGACTGCGGAGCCGGGTGTTGTCTACTATTATCGTCTGGAGGAGGTGTCGCTGGGTGGTGCGCGTCAGCAGTTAGCGACGGTGCGGTTGCGTGGCCAGGTGTCGGCGCGTGGGAAATTGACGAAGCGGTGGAGTGAGTTGAAATCGCAGTAGGTTAAAAAACGGCCCCCTTCACCGTAGGGCGAGGGCCTGTCCCTCGCCATGCCATCGGGCGCGCGTTATCTTGACCCGTTCGGGAGCAGGCGCTCCCGAACTACAGAGCTTGAGCGCGCGTCCCATCTGTAGTTCAGGAGCACCTGCTCCTGAACTGTTTGGGATCAGATGTCTTCCCCGTAGGAGAGACCTCCCGGTCTCGATGCAATACTTATCGGGACAAGGATGTCCCTCCTACCTGTCCCGCGCCAGCGTTGAGTATCGCCAGCGATCGCGGGGGACAGGCCCCCGCGCTACGGTGGAAATGACGTGTCTCCTTCTGTAGGTCAGGAGCGCCTGCTCCTGACTCGTTCGGGAGCGGGTGCTCCCGAACTACAGAGATGGGCCCGAGGCACTCCCGTAGGAGAGACCTCCCGGTCTCGATGCATCCCGCCGAATAGATGCTTTTCTGGTTGACTTCCTTTATCAAAAATGGTAAAATAAAAAAAGGAGGTTAATCACCATGTTTCACCGTTCAATTATAAAACCAATCCTCGTTGGCATTACAATTCTTGCGCTGCTTTCGTGCGGCAGTGGGGAAATCCAAAATTTTGAAGGCATTCGTATCCAATCAGACCCGAGGGTGGACCGGATCGATCTTCGCATTTATCTCGTTGATAGAAACGGCACACCGCTCATCTGGAACCAGAGCATCCTCAGTCCAAGCGTAGGTGTCAGCACGATATCGGAGGCGGATTTTACGACGAACGCCAAGGTCTACTCCATTCGCAATGGGCAAAAACATCGGAAAGTTTACGATGGCCGCCTCATCGATCTTCGCTGGTCCCGAGAATTGAACAGGCTGGACAGACTCATGACAGCCGAGATTCCGCGCGCGTTGATTGCGGAAGACCCCGAGCGGGACACCCCCTTAGGTATCGTCACCATTGAAGTTGAGACAGAAAAACAAGGTCCTTTTGCGGATACGCTGGAGCGGACCGAGATTTACAAGTATTGACTTATGCCCATCCATACACAAGACTACCGACATTGGGAAGGCACGCTGAAACCGCACAGCCCCATGCGCTGGTGGGTAATCACGAAGGCGGAACTGAAGCTGCTCGCTCAGCGGAAACTCGTCCGGCTCATCGTCGCAATTCCCCCGGCGGTTTACATGCTAGCCCACGCCATGCTCATCTATCTCAGCGATTATCTGCCGGAAGACGCGATGCCGTTTTTGATAGACAAGGCGTTTTTTCACCGCTTCTTCTTCAGTTTCCGCTTTGTGTTCCTATCCGGGTTCCTCATCGCCCTGGTGACGATTTTCAGCGGTTCAGGCCTCATCGCCACCGATTTGAAGAACAACGCGCTGTCTCTCTATCTATCCAAACCGATTTCGTGGGTAGATTACCTCATCGGGAAATTTGCCGTCGTCGGCATCCTGCTCGGCTGCACGCTCCTGATTCCCGGATTGCTCCTCTTTCTGGAGCATGTGCTGTTAACCGACACCAATTTCTTCCAAAAACACTATTGGATGCCGTTCTCCATGATTGCGTATTCAGCGATTATCATCACCTCGACGAGCCTGCTGATGTTGCTATTTTCATCGCTGACCTCAAACCCGCGTTACGCCACGATAGGTTTCTGTGCCGTTTGGTTTGGCTCAAATGCTGTTTTCGGCGTGCTCCAAGGAACTAAAATTGCACGGAGCAGCAAAGTAGCACTCGTTTCGATCTGGGCGAACTACGACAGACTCGGTGCCGCGCTGTTCGGGTTGCCCAATAACTACGATGTGCATTGGTTTTGGGCGTTGCTGATATTGGTGGTGTTGGCGGCGTTGTGTATCCTGGTCCTTCGGCATCGGATTCGTGCCGTTGAAATTGTGAAGTGAAGATGTCTCTTGCCGAAATTAAAAGGAGGAGAAAAATGAGATTTGACAAGTTGTCTTTCTCAGCAAGCTCCGTATCCCTATTACGTGTGATTTCAGCGTTAACTGTAGGGATACTGCTACTTTCCATGTCTTTTTTTCCTGCCAGTGGGATAGGGGAAAGTAAGGGAAAAGCAGCGGCTGATATTGCGAAAGGTGTTGCCATCATAGCCGGGGGAATAGCGATCCTTGTCTCTTCTCCCGTTGTTGTTACGGTTTCAACTGTTGTGGCGTTGGTTGGCACTGCCTACGCGGCGGGATATTATGTTACGGATAAACTTTTGAGTTTTCCCCAGTAGGAGAGACCTCCTAGTCTCGATGCGAGCGATGTTCCCGTAGGAGAGACCTCCTGGTCTTGATGTGGTGCGTATCGGGACAAGGATGTCCCTCCTACCGAAAGGCCTCGAGCCCACCTCTGTAGTTCGGGATCGCCTGATCCCGAACGGGTCAGGAGCAGGTGCTCCTGAACTACAGGGGGATGCGGTCTGCCAGCCAAACGCATGGCGAGGGACAGGCCCTCGCCCTACGGTGAGGGGGGCGTTTTTTCACCGTAGCGCGGGCACGTCCATTTTAACGGAGAAAGGAGAACCTGATGCAAACGAAACGATTCGTCTATATCTTTATCGGGGTAGTCATCTTAACACTAGGGATTGCGTTTTGGCGCGTTACCCAAAACTCACCTTCACCTGTTCAGAAGGTATTTCGGACGACGCACCCGAGCGATTTAACTAACGAGCCCCCGACACAAGCACCACACAGTTCAGAAGAGCCGGCACTTACAGAAGACGCGACCTCTCGGCACGCGGAGAGTATCGCGTTTACGAAATCCCTTCTTTCTGAGGAACAACTCGCAAATCCAGAGGTACGGCAGTTCTTCGAGCTGCTTGCGTCGGAGGAGTTTCAAGCATTTACAGCAACTCACCGGACCTTGGAGGAGCGATTAGAGTTTCTAGCAGACCGGGGTGCAGATGTGCCACGCAATCTGAACATGCTATTATTTCGCGAATCTTTCCCTACTGGGGAACCGGCGGATTTTGAACCGATGATGCGGCAGAAGTTGTTGCACATGCTTCAAGAGGCAGGCATCGGCGGTCCCGAAGAAGTGCCAGCCGAGATTCTCGCGCTTCGCGCCAACCGCGACTTGATGCCAGAACTCACTCAGGTAGCCGCGCTATTAGAGGAATACGGACAAGAAGAGGGGCTCCGGCAGCTCTATGCGTCGGATCCGGCTTTGGCAAGAGGGGTTGAGTGGGGATTACAGCAAGAACGGGCACATAAAAAGAAGCGGGCTGTCATTCGGGCATTTTGGGATGAGGAGCGACATTTTCATTGGAAAATGGGCTACTTCAAGGGACAGTTTGCCGGGGAAGAGGGCTCCAGCGCGTGGGTTGATGAAGTGCTAGCGAGTTTAAGTCCCGCCGCGCCTGCTGTCCCGATGTTTGTTGAACCCACGGAAGTCGCGTCTCCACCGAAAAATGAGGGACAAGTTGAAACCGTCGTTCCTGATATTTCAACTACGCCGCGGGAAAAACAGCATCTGCCACACAGCGACAGTCCAATTGTGCGGGAAGGGGAGACCCGGCCAACAAGCCCGGCGGCACCGGAGCAGGGCAAACGCTTGACCCCCGTCACGCCTACGACTTCTCTGCCAGCCGATGCCGATTTTGAAACGGTTCTTAGCGAACGCTTTTCACCGGCGCGGTTGAATCGAGCCATGGCGGCGTTGAATCGCTATGGCCCTGAAGAAGGGGTTCGCCGTCTCAAAGCGTCAGATCCGGAGTTGGCGGTGCAGGTGGAACGCCTACTCCAGAAACAAGGGGAAGAAGATTAAATGAGGGTGTTTCATAACTCGTTCAACATCGCGGGGGATACCCGCTCGCCATAATCCGCGCAATCCAACGTTCGCGGGGGAAACCCGCTCGGATGCGCGTGTGGCATCCGAGGGCCCCCGCGCTATGGTGAAAAAACGCCTCTCTTTCACGAACGCCGCCCTTTCACGTAGGGCGAGGGCCTGTCCCTCGCCATCGTCGGCGCACTCCAACGATCGCGGGGGACAGGCCCCCGCGCTACGATAAAAAACGGTTCTTGAGCACTCGCGGGGGACAGGCCCCCGCGCTACGGGGAAAATGGTACGTTACCGTAGGGCGAGGGCCTGTCCCTCGCCATGCTGCGATCGCGGGGGACAGGCCCCCGCGCTACGATAAAAAAACGCCCCCCCCTCACCGTAGGGCGAGGGCCTGTCCCTCGCCATCGTCCGCGCGCCCAGGCCCTGTAGGGCAGGAGCACCTGAGCCTGACCCGTTCGGGTGCAGGCGCACCCGAGCTACAGAGGTGGGCCCGATGCCTGCCGGTAGGAGAGACCTCCCGGTCTCGATGCTCTCTTCGGTAGGAGATACCTCCTGGTCTCGATGAGATAAGGCGTGCGTTATCTTGACCTGTTCGGGTGCAGGCGCACCCGAGCTACAGAGGTGGGCCCGATGCCTGCCGGTAGGAGAGACCTCCCGGTCTCGACATTACCGCGACGAACGCAACACTGCAAATCGGTGGGCTTTTCAAAACCCTCCGCGTGATTTAGGTTGTAGGTTTCCTATAATGCCTAATGGAGGCACCAAATGTTATCCAGCAAATTCGTCATCAGCGCACTTCTCGTTTGTGGATTGATAGTCACCGCCTGCTTGCTTTGGAGTTGGCACGGGCATCGCGAACTCGCAGAACAAGAGGCAAAACACGCGCAGTTCCTTCAACAGATAACCTCCCAAAAGGCTGCGCCAACTGTCCAAGCCACTGGACAAACTGACACTGAATCGGAGACATCCCCAAACGGGGAACGTCTTGACGATACCGCTAAGGAAGAACTTCCTGAAATGGAAACTTTCTTACCAGTTACGGACACGGATAGTGTAGAGCGGGTGTCCTCGCAAGGCGAACCGATTGACAAAGAGGCACCTATTGAGACAGTGCGCGTTTCCCCGTTTGGATTCGGGCCCTATCCCGAGGTCCCAGAGGGATGTCCTGTTCCTCGCAACATCTGGCATGCCTCTGATGCACAGATGGAACTCCTCTTTCGCGTTGCCATCCAAAAATGGAATGAAGGCGAGCGTTTTAACGGGTGCAGCACCGGCGATGGAAAAATCTATCTGCATTACCCAAACACTGTCTATATTCAATATGGGGAGCCGGAAGTCAATGATTCTGGCATCCTCATCCGTCCGATTACTCACGTAATCAGTGCAAATATCGGGATGTCACCGCAGCAAATGCGATCCGGGGAAATTCCGGCGGGCATCCATGTGCTAGAATACGGTAAGGACGGCATCGATGCTTATGAGTATCTGGACTTACCGTACCAACCTGAAAAGGAGTTTTAATGAGGGTGTTTCATAAATCGCCCAACGTCGCGGGGTTCCCTCGCCATGCGTTTGGCTGACAGACCGCGTCACCTCTGTAGGTCAGGATCGCCTGATCCTGACCCGTTCGGGTGCAGGTGCTCCCGAACTACAGAGGTGGGCCCGATGCCGGCCGGTAGGAGAGACCTCCCGGTCTCGATGTTCCCGTAGCGCGGGGGACAGGCCCCCGCGAACTCCATCGTCAAGTTATGTTTTTAGGTCCTTTAGGACCTACATGTCTATAGAAAAACGTGTCGTACCGTTTTCAAGGTCCTTTAGGTCCTTAATGAAAAACCATGCGGACTCTCAAAGTCTATTAAGGACCTAAAGGACCTTAGGGTTCTTGGCGAGTGCGCGTGCTATAGACATTAAGGTCCTAAAGGACCTAAGAGACGTTTTTTCATCGTAGCGCGAACGCTGGCGAGGGGAACCCGCTCGGATGCGCGTCTGGCATCCGAGGGCCCACGCCCTACGGTGAGGGGGGGCGTTTTTTTTCGTAGCGCGGGGGCCTGTCCCCCGCGAGCGTTGGAGTGCGCGGACGATATCAAGACCAGGAGGTCTCTCCTACCCGAAGAAATCGAGACCAGGAGGTCTCTCCTACGGGGAAGGCATTGATATATGAAACCCCTCGTTTATTTGTTGATTTCATGCAGTGAATCTGTTAGCATTAAACACATCTCCTGCAAATGGATTTCCTAGAAATAGGGTAAATTTACGGGAAGTCGGTAGACTGTGGATGTAGCGAAACATGTGGCAGAGGAAACACTGAATGCAACGGCGGCGGTTCTACCGGTTGCTGAAAAGGAGAAGTTTGATGCAAAATAGAATGCCATGCATATCAGGACAAGTCGCCCCAAGTGACACTGATGTGACGACATGGGCGTTACCGGCAGGTGCAGTGGCGCGCTTGGGCCGAGGTAGAGTGCAGGACATAGCCTTCTCGCCACAAGGGCATCATCTCGCCATCGGCACCTCTGTCGGCATTTGGTGGTATTCGCTTGCATCAAGGGTTCCCTTCGCACTCTCAGAAACGGAAAGGGGGATGGTCGATGCCATCTCCTTTTCTCACGATGGACGCTGGTTTGCTTCGGGCAATATTGACGGTGTGCTCAAAATCTGGGATATGCAGCACCAAGTTTGTGCCGAACGAGTCAGGGGGCAAAGTCAGTGGCGTATCCAGATGCGTCCTACCTTTTCGCCGCAGATGCGTCCCACCTTTTCGCCGGATGGGCATCACCTCGCCGTTTTGGCGGAGGGCTACAATACGCTTGACATCGTGAACTCGGCAACAGGCGAACACGTTGCCACGCTCGGTGAAAGCACCCCAACAAAAAAAATCCGTCGATCCGCGGGCAACCTGCTTGCATTTTCGCCAGACAATCAACTGTTAGCGAATGTGAATTCTACGGAGGATATGTCTCGCGACTTTGTGACAGTCTGGGATATTGAATCGGGCGAGTGCGTCTCCCGTGTCTCGGAAGGCAAAGACTTTATTTACGGGCTCTGCTTTTCGCCTTGTGGCAGATTCCTCGCCGTTGGCTATTGGGGTGGCATCCTAAACGTCTGGGATATTTTCAGCGGTAAATTAGAGTTAGCCCTGACAGACTACGGAAAATATCGGATGTATCCCGCGTATTCACCGGCAGGCGAACTGCTCGCAGCGGGACTTTATCAATACGAAAATCAGCACGTCGTGCAAGTCTGGCAGGTAGCGCAAAACGAACAACTAGATACAATGCAGTTATTGCGAGGGAACGTCAGGCTCGTTCAATTTTCCCAGGGGGGTAATCAGGTGGCAGTCGCCAGTTCCCGCGGGGTCAAAGTGTGGACGAAACCCGACGACACCGCTGCCACGCAGGTGTCATTTGATGAACATCGAGATACCGTTGAATCCGTCGCATTTTCACGAGATGGACATACGTTGGCAGCGGGATATCGGTGGGATGATTTGTCCTTATGGGATGTCGCGACGCGGCACTCGCGCCGCGTGCTTGAGGGGCAGCCACCCTGTCGCACCCATTTTGTTCACGTATCGCCAGACGCGAAACTCTTCTCTGTCAGCATCGATGACAGTATCCTCAGGGTGTGGGATATTCAAAAGGCTGAACTGTGCGCCGAGATGTCTGGACCCGAGAGGCCGGGGACGTGGACGGTGGCGTTATCGCCGCAAGCCGATTTGCTGGTAAGCGGCTATAGAAATGGAACGCTGATAGTTTGGGACGTGCAGCACGGACAAAAGCGACACATCCTGCAGGCTCACACGGACAGCATCAAGTCTGCAGCGTTTTCGGCTGATGGCAAACGGCTTGCAAGTGCATCAGAGGACAGAACAGTCCGCCTCTGGGATGTCGAGAGTGGAAAAGCGGTTGGCACATTACCTGTCCAACCGCTGTTAGTTGCAGCCAAGTTTAACGCGGAGGTTCCAGCAATTCTGCGGGATGTGAAATCGTTGTCACAGGCAAACAAGCAGCTGCGTCCTCGTTTCACTGAAGTCATCACATTTTCACCTTGTGGTCGCTGGATTGCCGGCAGTGGTGTATTTGGGGATGGGGAGATTCGGTTGTGGGATGCCACGATGCATGAAATCCGCATGGTGCTCCTACTGCCCGATGGATGTGAGCGAACGTTTGTATTGGCTTTTTCGCCGTGTGGAAGATACCTCGCTTCCGGTGCTTGGTGGCGCGGCACAGAAAAGGTGTCTATCCGGTTATGGGACGTGGCGATAGGTGAGCATCTCGCGGCTTTCTGGGGGCACCCCACTGATGTCCAAACGCTCGCCTTCTCCCCAGATGGAGAGTTATTAGCAAGTGGCAGTTATGACGGCACTATCCTTTTGTGGGATTTAAGTTCAGTAGGCGCGCCCGGTCTCCATAAATCCCGGTAGGAGAGACCTCCTGGTCTCGATGCAATAGACGCTTGACCTGTTCGGGTGCAGGCGCACCCGAACTACAGAACTCGGGGGCGCGCCGGGTAGGAGAGACCTCCTGGTCTCGATGTGCCCGTAGCGCGGGGACCTGTCCCCCGCGGTGGTCATCAACAAGCGTTGGCGTTTTAGGTCCTTTAGGTCCTACATGTCTATAGATACACGTGCAGGTCCCATGTCAAGGTCCGTTAGGTCCTTAATAAAAAAACACGCTGCCCTGGCAAAATCTATTAAGGACCTAAAGGACCTTAGGGTTCTTCGCAGGCGTGCGTGCTATAGACATTAAGGTCCTACGGACCTAAGGGAACAAGAGACGTTTTTTGCGTAGTGCGAGCGATGGCGAGGGACAGGCCCTCGCCCTACGGTGAAGGAGAGGCTTTCTGCCGCCGCGCCCCCGGTAGGCGCGCAGCCCTATTGCATCGAGACCAGGAGGTCTATCCTACCGGGAACATCGCTGACATCAAAACCGGGACAGCGCGTCAACAGGACGAAAACTGCGGGCAAACCGAGGTGTTGCTTCGCCCGCCGACTTTAGGAGGGAAACACTTGAAAGTTTTGACAGTCTTTGCAATTCTGTTTTTTGCCACGCTTCTTGGACTGATTTTCTACGCGCACTACGATACCAATAAGTTCATCGAAAGCCTCCCGCAGGCACCCGCTCAGCAACGTGAAGTGGAGCCGGAAGAAAAAACACCAAAGCCACACGAGAAGGGGACTGCCGAAAACGAGGCAGAACAGCACTTAGAGGATACCGCGCCTGTGCCCGACACCCACGGCCATTTTCAGGAGTCTACCGATTCGCATGGGCACGGCCATCATGCTCCCGCGTCTGCGGATTCAACCTCTTGGGGGGATGCTTTGGAAACTGATCTGCCGCTGCCCGCCGAAGAAACGGGTGAAGAAACCACAAGCGCGGTGCAACTGCCCCCGGGTCTCGTGCCTTGGAAGACGGTCGGTCCCGATGGGGAAATCGTTTACGATAGAGCGGCTGTCATCGCGGCGTTTGGAAACACCCCGAAAGTCCATGCCTATTTAGAATTGGCGAGGAAAGTCAACACGGCTGACTCCTACACGCAGAAAGAGATATACGAGTTTATGGTATTGGAGAAAGAGTTCACTCAGGATCCGAATATCCTGCCATCCCACCTAGAAAAGATGAGAAGGAGTGCTGTTCAAAATCCGGATGGAGTGATTCCGTCTTGGCGGGCTTTGAAAAATAATCCGAATATGAGGATAACGATAAGAGAGAAATAATTGAGGGTGTTTCATATCTCAATGCCTTCCGGGTAGGAGAGACCTCCTGGTCTCGATGCAATAGGGCGGCGCGCCTGCCGGGGGCGTGGCGGCAGAAACCCCCCTTCATCGTAGGGCGAGGGACAGGCCATCGCCAGCGTCCGCGCAATACAACGCTCGCGGGGGCCTGTCCCCCGCGCTACGGAAAAAAACGGCACTTCACCGTAGGGCGAGGGCCTGTCCCTCGCCATCGCTTGAGCACCCGGCCCTGTAGGGCAGGATCAGGCGATCCTGAACTGTTCGGGAGCGGGTGCTCCCGAACTACAGAGGTGGGCCCGATGCCTGCCGGTATTCGCCAGCCCTCCAAGGCGGGATAAATACCGAAACGGAGTTATGAAACACCTTCATTAATACGAGACCGGCACCGGCGCATAACTGTTAAACCCTTCTGTCCTATCTTCGCCTTGCAACAGATAGATCTGGTGCTTGCGCCGCCACTCGGCACCCGGATACCGCACATCCGCCGGCATATAGCGCATCGTGTAACCGCACCGCCGTTTCTGCGAGACGTTTGGACTAGAATTGTGGATTGTCCACGCATCGTGAAAATGACACTCGCCGACTGCCAATTCCAAGTCAACGGCGCGCGAGATGTCCATGTCTTCCCCGACAACTTCGCTGCCGAAGAGGTTGTTATCGCGATTCACTGCCTCATAGCGCCGGTCGCGGAGCCGATGGCTGCCGGGGATGACGCGCATGCAGCCGTTTTCTACCGTCGATTCGTCCACAGCCAGCCACATCGTAATGACGTTCATCGGTTCTAGGGATTTGCCCCAGTAGACTCCATCTTGGTGCCACGGCACCTCCATGCCGTCGCTCGCACGCTTGCTAATAAAATGGCTGGACCAGAGGACGATATCCGGTCCGATGAACCGTTCAATTACCTGCAGCACGCGCGGGTGTGTGAGGTATTTGAACAAAAAGGGATGCTCAAAATGCGGCACGTCCATCTGTTCGGGACGTTTTCCTTCTGGCAAATCGGCTATCATCGCGTCCACGTAATCGCGCAGTTCGTCCAATTCAGGTTCGGTAAAAATCCTACCGAATGTGAGGTAGCCGTTCTCTCGGTAAAATGCGACCTGGGCATCGGATGCGGTGGTTTCTATTTTCCAATTCATATTTTTCTCCTAAATTTTAGGGCGGTTCGTGTGCCGCAAGAACTCCGTCTTCATCGTAGGGCGAGGGCCTGTCCCTCGCCATGTCCTGGTAGGAGAGACTTCCCGGTCTCGATGCGCGCGATGTTCCCGTAGGAGAGACTTCCTAGTCTCGATGCAATAGGGCGGCGCGCCTCCCGGGGCCGCGGCGGCAGAAAGCCCACCCCTTGAAAAAACGGTTTTTAGGTCCGTAGGACCCTAATGTCTATAGTTCGCGTGCCCGCCAAGAACACTAAGGTCCTTTAGGGCCTTAATAGTTTTTGCCAGGTCGGCGCGTGTTTTTATTAAGGACCTAAAGGACCTTGAAAAGTAACGACACGTGTATCTATAGACATGTAGGTCCTAAAGGACCTAAAAACATAACTTGCCGATGGAGCTCGCGGGGGACAGGCCCCCGCGCTACGGGAACATCGAGACCAGGAGGTCTCTCCTACCCGGAAAGGCATTGATATACGAAACACCCTCGCCTGAGCTATTTCCAGCCTTGCGAGGGACAGGCCCTCGCACTACGATTGCCGGATGTTTTTTGATTCAGTTTAGCGTGTCACCACAATCATTGCGAGGGACAGGCCCTCGCACTACGTTCGCCGGCCGTTTTTTGATTCAGTTTAGCATGTCACCACAATTTTGACAAATTGTAAGGTGCATGCTAAAATTCTACCCATGAAAATCGTAGTTGCACCTGATTCATTCAAAGGCAGCGTCACCGCACTGCAAGCCGCAAGTGCGATGGAGACAGGGCTCCGCCGCATCTTCCCTGCTGCCACTATTGAGAAAGTTCCGATGGCAGATGGCGGCGAAGGCACCGTGCAATCTCTCGTTGATGCCACCGGTGGACATTTCCAGACGCGCCGTGTCCTCGCGCCTCTCGGTGACGAAGTTGACGCGCAATTCGGCATCCTCGCCGATGGAGATACGGCTGTGATTGAGATGGCTGCCGCCTCCGGTCTGACGCTTGTCCCACCCGATAAACGGAATCCTCTTAAAACGACAACCTACGGGACGGGGCAACTTATCCGCGCCGCGCTGGAAGCCGGATGCAGACGCTTGATTATCGGCATCGGCGGCAGTGCTACCAACGATGGCGGCGCAGGCATGGCGGAAGCACTCGGCGTGAAATTATTGGATGCAAACGGAAAACCGATTCAGCGCGGCGGCGGTGGACTCGGCACTCTCGCGACAATAGACATCACCGGCTTGCATCCCGCGATTGCCGAAACGGATACCGTCGTCGCTTGTGATGTCAACAACCCTTTAACCGTCCCGAAGGCGCGTCGCATGTCTACGGCCCGCAGAAGGGAGCAACGGCTGCGATAATCGAGACGCTAGATGCACATCTCGCGCATTTTGACGCAGTCTTAACACAAACGCTTGGCAAATCGTTTAACGCCATTCCCGGCGCGGGTGCCGCTGGCGGATTAGGTGCTGGGCTCATGGCGTTCCTCAACGCAGAACTGCGCCTCGGTGTTGACATCATGGTAGATGCGGTGAAACTCAAGGAGCGTATCAAAGGTGCCTCTCTCGTCTTCACAGGTGAAGGGCAGCTCGATTTTCAGACAGTTTTCGGCAAAACGCCTGTCGGTGTCGCCAAGGTAGCGAAGGCATACAACATCCCCGTTATCGCCATTGCCGGCGGCATCGCTGAAGGTGCCGAGGCGGTGTATGACGCTGGCATTGATGCGATGTTAGGCATCGTTCATGAACCGATGTCGCTTGAACTTGCCGTCGCGGATGCCTCGCGATTAATCGCTGATACCGCGGAACGGGCGGCACGGTTAATCGCGATTGGACAAAAGTTTTGATGCGATAACCCTTTTGGCCCGTAGCGCGGGGGCCTGCAACTGAAACCCCTTTGGCCCGTAGCGCGGGGGCCTGTCCCCCGCGATCGTCGCATGGCGAGGGACAGGCCCTCGCCCTACGGTAAACTGAAACCCCCTTCGCCCCGTAGCGCGGGGGCCTGTCCCCCGCGATCGTTGCACGGCGAGGGACAGGCCCTCGCCCTACGGTATGCGGCACGTTTTTTCACGTAGCGCGGGGGCCCTCGCGCATCCGAGCGGGTTTCCCCCGCGATCGGTGCATGGCGAGGGACAGGCCCTCGCCCTACGTGCAACTGATTTTTCACGTTACCGACGTATCTTTCAAAAAATCGTCTGTCTCAATCTGCCACTGATGCATATCAGCGGCAAGCGATTGGATGCGTTCCGCATGTTCAGGCAACATCGAAAGATCGGTTGTCTCACCCGGGTCGTTCGCCAGATCGAAGAGTTGGATGCGGTTCGTCCCCGCGCCTGTCTCTTTAGATACGTAGTAACGGATGAGTTTCCAACGTCCATCGCTGACGGTGCGCTGAATGTCGCGATAGGCGGCGAAAACAGTCTCGCGAACGCGTTCCGCGCTACCGTTCATCAACGGCACTAAACTCCTCCCCTCAACCGTATCCGGACATGCCCCGTCGGTTAACTCACAAACGGTAGGAAACACGTCGTAGAGATAGGTTAACGCATCGACTGTTTTGCCTTCGGGCACCCCCGGTCCTGCGAATATCGATGGCACGCGGATGCTGTGGCTATAGAGATTCTGTTTGCCTAACAGCCCGTGCTGTCCGACGGCTAATCCGTGGTCTGCCGTGTAAATAATCAGCGTATTTTCCAACTGCCCGGTGGCTTCCAGCGTTTTCAGCACGCGCCCGATCTCAGCATCCATGTGCGAGATCATCCCGTAATAGTCGGCGATGTGTTGCTGCACGATTTCTGGGGTGCGCGGGAACGGTGCCAACACTTCGTCTCGGATGCGCATTTCGCCGTTGTCAAACGGATGCTCCGGCATGAAGTTTTCAGGGACAGGTATCTCCTCCGGCGCATACATCGACGCGTATTCGCCGGGCGGCGTTCTCGGGTCGTGCGGTGAAGTGAACGCAAGGTAGAGGAAAAACGGGGCATCGGCATCGTATTCCTGCAAGAATTGCACCGCTTCATCGGTAAACATCTCGGTAGAGAACTTCTCGCCGATATATTTCGCCGTGTTGGGATAGGCACCGTTTGCGTCATAATCAAAGACAGGCACCTCAAAATGACTGCTCATTCCGCCGAAGAAGATTTTGGCACCATCGGCGAAACTGTTAGTGAACGTCTGTTTGTCGTTATGCCATTTCCCGGTTGCGAAGGTATGATACCCTTCTTCGCGCATCACCTGCGGCCACACTGCTAAATCACGGTTAATCTCCTGCATGCCGCTGCGAAATAGACTCGCGCTTGTCAGCACGGCGGCGCGACTCGGCACACAAACGGCACCGACAAGCGAGCCCATGATATGCGTTTGTCGGAATGTCGTCCCGCGCGCCATGAGTGAATCGAGGGTAGGCGTTTGCACCGTTGCATCGCCCATCGCGCCGATGGCATCAAACCGATGGTCATCGGCTATCATGAAAAGAATGTTGGGTTGTGAAGGCATGTTTTTATCCTATAGACATTAGTTTTAATAGTTGAGATCAGGCGAGCTCAACCTACAGAGACTTTTTGTGGAAGTATAGCATGGTTCGCGGAAAAATGGAAATTCTTCTTGATTCTTAATCCATTTTGCGGTATAATAGTTTTGAAGGGTTCTTGTCACATGTAGGCATGCGAGGGACAGGCCCTCGCACTACAGAACATGAGGTGATTATAGGAGGAATGAACGATGCTAACGCATATCCGTATGAAAAACTTCAAATCGTGGAAAGACAGCGGCAAGGTGAAACTCGCGCCGCTGACCGGCTTTTTCGGCGCGAACAGTTCTGGCAAAAGCAGTCTCTTGCAAATGCTGTTGCTCCTGAAACAGACAATCGGCAGTGATGAGGTGCTGTTCTTCGGCGACGAAAACTCACTTGTCAACCTCGGCAGTTTTGACGAAGTGATTCATCGCCATAACCGAGACGCGCGACTTGAGTTGGAATTTGGCGGCAACCTTCGGGAACCGCGTCTCGTTGACATTCCTTTGGAAAAGGGACGATTGGACAAAACGGCGGTAGATGGCTTCACTTTCCACACGGTGCTCAGCGCGGGAAATGGGGAGCCTAAGATTCAAAACTTTCGCTATGTTTCCTCCACCGGCCGCCCGAAAATAATCTGGCATTTTCTCCAAAGCAAGGTAGAAGGAGGGAGAATAAGACGACTAGGCCATCAATTTTTCAACGGCAAGAACCTGGGACACGCCTATGTCCACAACTGCTACGGAGTGCCTGCACTGCGGCGGAATATACAATGGGATAGCAAATTCTTAGGACAATTCTCATCGCTCTTTAAGGCATTCTTTTCCGACCTCTATTATCTCGCCTCAACTCGGGCTGAGCCGCGGCGGCACGATCGGTGGGAAGGGGAGCATGCGATAGACGTTGGGAAACGGGGACATGATGTCATTAGCGCGCTCCTGTCCGCGCGCGTGAAACATCGGGGACAGAATGAGGAACGAATCTCCGCGTGGCTCCGAGAGATGAAATTAGCGCACTCATTTTCGCTTGAAAGTCAAGACGACGATGAGAAGAACTACGAAATTCGCCTCCGCAAAAACGCAGAAAGCCCCGCGGTGCCGCTGGTTGACATGGGATACGGATTGTCCCAGTTTTTACCGGTGCTGGTGCTTTGCTATTACGTGCCGAAGGGCTCAACGCTGATTCTGGAACAGCCCGGTATCCATCTGCATCCGATGGTGCAGTCTCAACTTGCCGACTTGTTGATAGAGGTTGTCACCGAACGCAACCTGCAGGTTATCGTGGAGAGCCACAGCGAGCATCTATTGGTGCGCCTGCAACGCCGCATCGCTGAAGGAGGAACAGGAGAAACAACAATTAGCACAGACGAAATCGGGCTCTATTTTTGCCGCAACGATGAGGCAGAGGGAGTTTCTACGTTGGATCCGCTGGATGTAGACAAGGTGGGTAACATCCGAAACTGGCCGGAGAACTTTTTCGGCGACGTGATGGGTGACATGTTTGCGATAACTGACGCGCAAGCGAAACAACTGAAACGTCAGGAAGAAGGAGGGGATTGATGGAGGCAGTTATCATTGATACGAACGTGCTCGTCGTTGCAAACACGGAGATCCGAGAGGATGAAAACGGTAGGCTCATCGCTGTAGGTATGGCAAATCACGCTACACCGGCGTGTATCATCACCTGCCAAAATCGGTTGGATCAGATTCGCAGCGGCTCTACAAAGGTCGTGCTGGATGACAGCGAGCGTATCGTCGGAGAATACCGGCGAAAGATAGAACGTTCGCGGCACCGCCGATTGCAGCAAAATCGCGCTGGAGATCTGTTTTGGGCTTGGTTAATGCGGATTCAGTGGCGTGAAGAAAAGTGCACGATGGTGCATATCACCCCGCGGCAGGAAAACGGCACAGAGTTTGAAGAGTTTCCCGACGATACAGCGTTAAACGACTTTGACAAGGACGACAGGAAATTCATCGCGGTGGCAATTGCTTATACGCGCGACACTCAGCAGACAGCCCCTATCTTGCAAGCGGTGGATACAAAATGGGAAGGCTTCATTGAGGCACTACAGCGGCACGGCGTGGAAGTTGAGCAGATCTGCAAACCTGAGCAAGCCTAGTTCTTATTTCCGGGTGTTTCATATTTCGATTCGTTCGTTAGGAGAGCCCTCCTGGTCTCGATGTTCCCGTAGTGCGGGGGCCTGTCCCCCGCGAGTGTTGGGTTGCGCGAGCGATGGCGAGGGACAGGCCCTCGCCCTACGGTGAGGGGGCGTTTTTTTTTCGTAGTGCGGGGGCCTGTCCCCCGCGAGTGTTGGGTTGCGCGAGCGATGGCGAGGGACAGGCCCTCGCCCTACGGTGAGGGGGCGTTTTTTTTTCGTAGTGCGGGGGCCTGTCCCCCGCGAGTGTTGGGTTGCGCGAGCGATGGCGAGGGACAGGCCCTCGCCCTACGATGAAAGGGGGCTTTCTGCCGCCGCTGCCCCGGGCTATTGCATCGAGACCAGGAGGTCTCTCCTACCAAGAAGACGCGGGAGTCGCCCGATCTCCAACGGAGAATAAATACCGAAACGGATTTATGAACACACCCTCTCTTATTTACATCCCATCAACTGCCTTGAAAAAATCAGCATTTGATGCGCTGAAACCGAACTGCTGTTCTACCTCCCGAATGGCAATTTCAGTGGTGAACAACGTATCAAACGTGTCAGGAAATTCCACACCCGTTGTGGCATCTCGGAGGAGGACGATGTTGTAGCCATAACGCGCCATTGAACGGATACCGTAGTCCCTGCCTAAAACGCACCAATTCGTCGCGAAACCCGCATAGAGCAGATGCAAGATGTGCTGTTCCTCCAGCAACGCATGCAACTGTGTCCCAGCGGCGATGACAAAATCATCGGCTTGAACGTCGATTGCCGGAGAGACAGCGAGTTCCGGTTCAAGGCTATCCCAATGCACACCGATGCCCGGCGGTTGACTGCGAGGACCGCGGTAAACCTCGAAGTCGCCTTCGCGAGAACGAAACGCCTCGGGCGGCCACGCCGATGGCACAGACGATTCAGGCGGTTTATGTCGACTGAGCTGCGGATACTGCGCGGCTACTGGCGGCGAGGGTGCATGAACGATTGTGACACCGGCTCTCCGTGCCGCATCTATCACGGGAACAACGCAGTCTACCGTTATCTGTTTTGCCCGTTCGATCCAACTTTCAATGAAATGCACGTTCCACAGATCTACCAAGACCAGGGCTGTTTGTGCAACAGGCATCGGCATCTCAAATTCGCGACGGATGAATTGCGTCTCGCGGCACGGGATATTTGCCGGCGTGCTATCTTGAAAGTAGCGCACGCGTAAATTGAGTTTTTTCATGAGTTGTGTGAGGGTGTTTCATAAATCCGTTTCGGTATTTATCCCGCCACCAAAACGCATGGCGAGGGACAGGCCCTCGCCCTACGTGAAGGGGCGGCGTTTTTTTCACCGCACGCTGTTCACCTATTCCTGAAACAGCGAGGCATCTAACGCTGCATTCAACGTTACCTGCGAGATCCAACTCTCCGTGAAGAGCTCTCCATCAACATTTTGGACAACATGATGCGTCACCTGGATACCATCGACATCCCGATAATCGTCAAAAAACGTTTCCCGATTCGCGGTAACGCCTTGCGACATCTCGCGGAAACCCATCTTCACAACGTAGTGCGTTTCCTCGCTAATGAAGATACGAAGGAGCTCCCCCGAAGGCTGTGTGACAAGCAACACTGCCGCCGGCGTTCCCCCTACATCTTCTGTCCCAGCGTATTGCACCGGGATATCGTTCAGCGTGAGGTTTGTCAGTAGCCAGATCGTCTCACGAAAAACGCCGTCCCTATAGGTGTTCACCGCCTCAGGTGGCAGCGGTTGCACCCCCATCTGGCTCTTCATAACCGCAGTTTCGCCATCGAAAATCTGACTCATCTCGCCTACCTGTGGGATAGACGCGTCTTGGCGGAATTTGTCCGGATAGAGATAATACGACGTGCCTTCGATCTGCATCGGGCCGTTCGGCGTATTGGCGGCAGTCTTGCCTTTCAACACGATGTTTTTCACCGCCTGCAGCTTCTCGATTCCGCCGTGTGCTTCAACGGCTGCGGCGAGAATCTCCTTTGCCATTGCGATGTCCGCCTCGCTCGCCTCAGGCATCGGTTCCGCGGGTGGCGGCGCAGGACGCGCTATCTCAATCTCATTTACCTCGCCGAATTCGCTCAACGGCCGGTCAAAAATGTCCTTATTGCCGACGGTGACGATAGTGAGTGCATCCGGATGGAGATATTTCTGTGCAACTTCCTGCACGTCTTCCGCCGTTACCTTTGCGATGTTATCACTGAATGTCTCAAGAAAATCGGGTGCGTAACCGCGAAATGCCAGCATCATCTGCTGAAAAGCGATCTGGCTGCTGCTATCAAACTGAAAAACGAACGAATTGGTGAGCGAATCCTTTGTCCGCTGCAACTCGTCTTCCGGGACCTGTGTATCCCGCAAATCGCTGACGATGTCAATAATGAGCGCGATTGCCTCGGCGGTTTTATCTGCGCGCGTCTGCGAATACGCAAACCACTCACCCG
Organism: Candidatus Poribacteria bacterium; assembly: GCA_965242965.1. GTDB lineage: Bacteria > Poribacteria > WGA-4E > WGA-4E > WGA-3G > AGPOR5. Next base: position 4,148,435 of record OZ251518.1, read on the forward strand.
GGTTCGTGTAATAACTCGTCTGCATCAAACTGCCCACCATATAGGCGAGTCCGTGTTTCTCGCGCACCTCCCGCATCAGCCGTGACGTAAACCCGCCTTCACCGAGGATCTCGTTCATGACACGGAGCGCGAAGTAGTCCGGAAAATCAGGCGTGCGCTTGATACCGAAATGCCCGATTAACATCGTCGTCTGATTTAGCTCCTTGAAAATATAGTTGACAGACGGCTCCGGCGCGTTTTCTACCGACGGCACGGCAGGAAACTCAATCACCGAGTTTTCCCATCCCGCAAACACCGTTTCCAATTGCGCGATGAGCGTCTCTGTCTCAAAATCGCCGGTAATCGCGAGGCTGATGTTGTCGGGTTGATAGTATTTCGCATGGAACGCCTGAAGATCAGCGACAGTGATGCTCTCCACGCCTTCAATCTCGGAATACCGACCAAACGGATGCGATTTCCCGTAAAGCAGTGCGGAGAAATTGCGCCACGCTAACTGAATAGGATTGTCGTTTCTGCGACGGATGGACTCGATTGCCTGCTGTTTGCGGAGTTCCAGTTTATCCTCCCGAAACGCCGGATGCATCAGCACATCGGCAAAGATTTCCAACCCCTTTTCAATATCCTCGGCGAGGGTTGAGAGACTCATCCCGCCATATTCCGCGGACATGCTGATTTCAACGGCGGCGGCCATCGATTCCAATTCCTCGTTGAGTGCATCGGGCTCGCGCGAGACGGTGCCGCCGGTGCGCATCACGCTGGCGAAGATGGATGCTAATCCCACCTTATCCCCCGGTTCATAGATGCTGCCTGTCTTAATCAATCCGTTGATGTTGAAGAGCGGCAACTCCCGGTCCTCCAGCAAATAGAGTTTCATCCCGTTTGACAACTCGCGCTGTTCCGGGACAGGCGGTTTGAATTGGATGGGTTCAAACGTGAGTTCTTCGTGCGGTTTCGCTATTGTCGGCAGGGTTACGCACAGCATCGCCAAGGCAATGAGCATCGCGATGCTCAACCACTTTCGGTACAGCGAGGGCCACTTTCGGTACAGCGAGGGCCACTTTCGGCACAGCGAGGGAAAGACACTCGCACTACGGGTTAAGGTAGTCGATATGACACGTTGATTTTTCATTCGGTATCCTCCTTATCGGGAGTCTTCTTAATCAGGGTGGCGACAGTCCTGTTGCTTTTCGTAAAATAGGTTTCCGCCGCTTTCATGATGTCTTCCGGCGTGATTTGATACATTTTTTCGCGCCAATCGAGGATATACTCCCAGTTACCGGCGATGCCTTCATAGAAGGCTAACTGCCGCGCCATGCCCGTGTTTGAGCTAAGGTTACGGATGAAGCCGGCATCAACCTGCTTCAGAATCCGTTTAAATTCCTTGTCCGCCACCGGTTCCGTCTTTAGTCGTTCTAACTCCGCGTAAATTGCCGCTTCAACGTCAGCCGTTGTGTTGGGCGAACGCGGGGTGGCATCAATCACAAAGAGATTGTCGTAGCGCGCGCCGGGGTAGCCGTTACTGGCATCGACAGAAACCGCTATTCCCTTTTCGACGATGTTTTTGTAAAACCGCGAGGTGCGGCCATCTGCCAGAATCGCGCTAATCATGTCCAGCACATAATCGTCAAAATGCGGGATAGTGGGTTTATGATACCCGAGCATGAGTTGCGGTTCCGCGTCAAATTCCACTTCGATGCGGCGTTCGCCTTCCTGCGGCGGTTCGTCTACCGTCACTGCCGCGGGCAGCGGTTGCGAGGGGATGTCCCCGAAATACTTGTCGATGAGTTGTATGGTATCCTCAACGTTAATATCGCCGACGATTACCATCACGGAGTTATTGGGCGCGTAGTGGATGCGGAAGAATTCCGCCGCTTTCCGGCGATTGAGCATCGCAATGTCCGAGGGCCACCCGATAATCGGCATACCGTAAGGGTGCGCGGTGAAAGCGGCGGCGATGAACTGTTCATAAAGTTTACCGCCCGGGTCGGTATCTACGCGCATTCGGCGTTCTTCTTTGACTGCCTCGCGTTCCACATAAAACTCGCGCAAAACGGCGTTTTTCAGCCGGTCTGCCTCCAACATCGCCCACAACTCCAACTTGTTAGAGGGCAATGCCACGGTGTAAATCGTATAGTCCACGGAGGTGCCGACGTTGAAGCCGGTGCTGCCGTGTTGCGTGTAAATTTCGGTATATTCGCCGGTGACAATCCACGCTTTGGCGGCTTCTTGCTGCGCTTTGAGTTCCGCCGCCAATTCGGCGATTTTTTCGGCATCGGCGCGATTGCCCTTGGCGCGCTCCATGTCAAGCGCGTCGCCTATCCGGTCGATCTCCGCCAAAACCGCCTTCTCCTGTTCATAGTCTTTGGTGCCGATAGTTTTCGTGCCTTTGAACAGCATGTGCTCTAACATGTGCGCGATGCCGCGTGCGTCGTCAGACTCGTCTACGGAACCGGCTTTAAACAGGATATACGGCGCAACCGTCGGCGAGGTGTGCCGTTCTATCATGAGCAGTTTCAATCCGTTCGGGAAGGTATGTTCTACCACCCGGTCTGCCAGATTTTGTGCGGAGGCAACCCCGTGCAAAATCATCAGCACGAGGAGCATCAGCCATCGACTGACGTGTTTCATTTTTCACTCCTTGTATAATCTCACGTAATGGAACGTAGGGCGGGGGCCTGTCCCCCGCCGTGCTACGATCGCGAGGGACAGGCCCTCGCACTACGAGCTTGGAACGTATTATCCCGTCCTTGGAACGTATTATCCCGTCCTTGGAACGTATTATCCCGTCCTTGGAACGTAGGGCGGGGGCCTGTCCCCCGCCGTGTTACGATCGCGTATAATCTCACGTAATGGAACGTAGGGCGGGGGCCTGTCCCCCGCCATGTTACGATCGCGAGGGACAGGCCCTCGCGCTACGGGCCCTGGAGGGAACTTGTCCTCCAACGTTTACGATCGCGAGGGACAGGCCCTCGCGCTACGGGCCCTGGAGGGAACTTGTCCTCCAACGTTCACGATCGCGAGGGACAGGCCCTCGCGCTACGGGCCGCGGGGGTGTTCGTCCGCGCGGCGATTCGCGAGGGACAGGCCCTCGCACTACGGGCGAGAGGCGGCGCGCTTTACAAGCGCGCCCACCAATAATAAGCCGCTTACTCTTTCGCCAGATCGCCGAGCAACCCGACGAGGGCAAATCGGACATGCGACGAGAGCGCGGAATTCTCCGCGCGAAGGTCCGCGCCTTCCTCGTCCGGATACATCACGTGTTGTGCCACAGCGCGTTTGACCCACCGTTCTGCCCGGTCATCGTAAGGGACATACTTCTCTTTCGGTGCCGTGCAAGCCGGGCACTCATCAGGCGGGCTATCCGCTTCTTTCCACAGATACCCGCAGGCTATACAAACAAACATTGCGAATTCCTCTCTTTTGAAAAAATTATGAGTGTTTCTATTCTAGCAAATTTTCTATTGCAATGCAAGGTTTAATTTATTTGCGGGTGTTTCATAAAGCGTTCAACGTCGCGGGGGACAGGCTCCCGCGCTACGGCGAGAAAAAACGCCTCTCCTTCACGTAGGGCGTGGGCCCTCGCATGCCACACGCGCCGGCGAGGTTTCCCTCGCCATCGTCGGCGCACTCCAACGATCGCGGGGGACAGGCCCCCGCGCTACGATAAAAAAAACGGTACTTCACCGTAGGGCGAGGGCCTGTCCCTCGCCACCGTTCGCGAGCCAGGCCCTGTAGGGCAGGATCGTCTGAAGCTCTGGCATAATTGCCAAGCGATCCTGACCTGTTTGTGATCAGGCGATCACAAACTACAGAGGGAGCGCGAAAATCCCTCTTCATCGTAGGGCGAGGGCCTGTCCCTCGCCATGCCTCGCGCTACGGAAAAACGTCTCTAAGGTCCGTAGGACCTTAATGTCTATAGCACTCGGCGACGTGAAGAGATTTAAGGTCCTTTAGGTCTTAATAGTTTTTGACATGCGGCGAGTTTTTTTATTAAGGACCTAAAGGACCTTGACATGGGACCGGCACGTTTTTCTATAGACATGTAGGTCCTAAAGGACCTAAAACGCCATCTCTTGACGATGGCGATCGCGGGGGACAGGCCCCCGCGCTACGAGAACATCGAGACCGGGAGGTCTCTCCTACCCGAAGAAATCAAGACCAGTTCGCAGCTTTCATCGTGTCTTCAGTTCAGCAATTTGATCGCGGAAGTCGGCGGCCTGCTCAAAATCCAGGTCCAACGCAGCCTTGTGCATCTGCCGCGTTAAATCGGCGATGATCGCCTGAACGTCTTCACGTTTGGAATCCTCTGGAACAACAACCCGTTTCGCAGGCTTCGTCGTCTCGTATTCCGCTGACGATTCGGCGATGAGCTCCTGAATAGCCTTTTCGATTGTCGCGGGCGTGATGTTGTGTTCGGTGTTATATTTCATCTGCGCCTCGCGTCGCCGGCGCGTCTCCCGCATCGCTTCAGCCATCGCATCCGTGATGGTATCGCCATATAGGATCACCTCGCCATCAACGTTCCGCGCCGCGCGTCCCGATGTCTGCACCAATGATCGAACCGACCTGAGGAACCCGGGCCGGTCTGCGTCTAAAATCGCGACAAGGGAGACTTCCGGCAGGTCCAACCCCTCGCGCAGCAGGTTGATGCCGACAAGCACATCAAACACGCCTTCGCGCAGTTCGCGGAGAATGCGCGCCCGGTCAAACACGTCAACTTCGGCGTGCATGTAATTCGCACGGATGCCTGCCTCCGTGAAATACTCCGTTAAATCCTCCGCCATCCGTTTCGTCAGAGTTGTGACGAGGACGCGCTGTTTCCGCGTCACGCGCTCGCGAATCTTGCCCATGAGATGGTCGATCTGGTTTTTCACGGGATGGACAGCAATCTCCGGATCGATGAGGCCTGTCGGGCGGATCAGCTGCTCGGCAATCTGGGTGCTGTTTTCCAATTCATAAGGCCCCGGCGTTGCCGAGACAAAAACGACTTGGTTGACATGCGCCTCAACCTCTTCAAACCGAAGCGGACGGTTATCCAACGCCGATGGCAATCGAAACCCGTAATTGACGAGCGTCTCCTTTCTCGACCGGTCACCGCGATACATCCCGCGCAGTTGTGGGATAGTCACGTGCGATTCGTCCACAAAAAAGAGGAAATCGTCAGGGAAATAGTGGAGGAGGCAGTAAGGCGGTTCTCCCGGTTGCAACCCGGAGAGATGCCGCGAATAATTTTCAATGCCTGAGCAGTAGCCCACCTCCCGCAACATCTCCAGATCGAAGCGGGTGCGCTGTTCGATGCGCTGCGCCTCTAGCAGTTTGTTCATCTTCTTGAACTCAATGATGCGTTCTTGGAGTTCAAGTTCGATGTTAATGAGTGCCTCGTCAAAGATTTCGGCATCTGTCATGAAGTGCTTCGCGGGGTAGATTTCCAGACTTTCCGGTTTTCCCAGCACTTCGCCTGTCGTGGTGTCAATTTCGGCGATTCTGTCGATTTCGTCGCCAAACAATTCAATGCGATAGGCGTTTTCGGAATACGCCGGAAACACCTCAATCACGTCGCCGCGCGCGCGGAATGTGCCTTGCCAAAAGTCAACATCGTTGCGAGTATATTGAATGCTGACTAAATCACGAAGCAATCTATCGCGGCGGACAACCTGTCCAATCTCAACGTCAACCTTCTGTCCTTCAAATTCATCGGGGGAGCCGAGGCCATAGAGGCACGAGACACTGGCGACGACGATGACATCGCGCCGCGAGATTAAGGAGGCACTCGCAGCGAGGCGCATCCGCGTGATCTCCTCGTTAATCCGCACATCCTTCTCAATATAGGTATCGGTAGAGGGGATGTATGCCTCCGGTTGATAATACTCGTAATCGCTGACGAAGTAGTGAACGGCGTTGTTTGGGAAGAACGTCCGGAACTCGTTGTAAAGTTGCGCGGCGAGCGTCTTATTCGGTGAAATGACGAGGGTGGGACGCTGGACGTTCTCGATGAGATTTGCCATCGTATAGGTTTTGCCGGAGCCTGTCACGCCGAGGAGTGTCTGTGCTTTATCGCCTCGGCGGAGTCCTTCGGAGAGTTGCGCGATGGCTTGTGGCTGGTCTCCTTGCGGCGTGAAGTCAGATATTAATTCAAAACGTTGCATTTCGCCGCTATGTTTGATGATGCGCTTGATTTTTTCTCGCATGTGCGTGCTCCTTTGCGCGGTTTGTTAAAAGGTGTTACGTTTAGTATAGCATATTCTGGGGGAAATGTGGAGCAGGATTTGCAGGATTTATAGGATTTACAAGATGAAGAGAAAATGGGTTTTACCGTAGCGCGGGGGCCTGTCCCCCGCGAGCGTTCAATTGTTTGAAGCAGGATTTACAAGATTTATAGGATTTGCAGGATTATCTCTCACGCAACGAGCCTTCTTTTTGCAACGGATGCCTCTTCAGGTCCTTTAGGGACCTGCATGTCTATAGAAAAACGGACCTGCCACCGTTTTCAAGGTCCTACAGACCTTAGGTTCATCGTGGTGCGGGGGCTATAGACATTAAGGTTTTACAGACCTTAAGTCCCGAGAGGAAACCCCACCTTTTTTCGTAGGGCGGGGGCCTGTCCCCCGCGATGCTAATTGGCTGAAGCAGGCTGAACCTAAGTAGTTCGGGATCGCCTGATCCCGAACGGGTCAAGATCGGGCGATCTTGACCTACAGAGACGAGGCAAATTATCTGTCCCCCGCGAAGCCTCTTGTTGTCTGAATCAGGATTCACAAGATTCACACGATTTACAAGAGTATCTTTCGCGCCGCTAGCATTTTTTTGCAATGGATGCCTCTTCAGGTCCTTTAGGTCCTGCATGTCTATAGAAAACGGGTTTCCATAATTTTCAAGGTCCGTTAGGACCTTAATGGAAATGGCAGCCAAGCGAGTCAAGGCACATTAAGGACCTAAAGGACCTTAAGTTCATCGTGGTGCGAGGAACTATAGACATTAAGGTCTTACAGACTTTAGGTCCTGAGCGGAAACGCCACAGTTACCGTAGCGCGGGGGCCTGTCCCCCGCGAACGTTCGATCCAAACGAAAAACGTCGCGGGGAACGTAGCGCGGGGGCCTGTCCCCCGCAATCTCTCTGCCAAAACGAGAAACGTCCGCAGCCCTAGAGGCTTGGACGTTTACTGTCACGATCGATGCATGGCGAGGGACAGGCCCTCGCCCTACGGTGGTAGGAGGGTTTTTTAGGTGCCGTAGCGCGAGGGCCTGTCCCCCGTAATGCCAATTGAATGCTCAGCCAATTCACATACAATAAGCGGAACGTCACTCTCCTCCAGAGATTGCACGCCTCCTCCCCGACATGCCAAAAGCCGTCGGCATTATAGACGTACTGGACCCCATCATAAGTGAAACTAATCCCCGTCTCGTGAGGGACGCAATGAACCTTGCTCATACCTCCGCCTCCGTTTCTCGCTGCACTCAATCAAACGATTAGCACGCCGAGAACACTCATCAAGCGAAATCTTTCCCGCCTGATAATCATCTGCAATCTGTTCCCACGCAGCGATAATATCCTGCGCCCGCGGACACGGTTCTGTCAAAACAGAATACGCAATCACCGCAAGCAATGCACCGATGATAACGCCAATTAATAAATTGTTCATAATGGATTCAAATGAAATGCGAAACCCCGCCGTGAAAAATCCACAGCGAGGTTTCGGTTATGCGCGTGATGCGCGCGGGTTAATTATGCCATTGATAGGTGCCGCCGCCCGGACGACGCGCGCGACAACTACCATTGCCTTTAGAACATTTCGTATATGTCAGACCGCAGCCGCTGCGGGTGCAAGTATAAGACGTTGCATGCCACGCAACAGCGGAGCTATTGCAACTCCAATAACTATGCCCGGCACCACAGGTGCTTTGGTGGGCGGTTCGGCTGGAGGCGCGGCCGCCGGAGGTGCAGGCACCTGAGCCTCGCCATGTGTTGCCGCATCGGACAGTTGTCGGTGTCGATGTCGTTGGCGCAGCCGGCGCAGTGTCGGTGCTAGTTCCGCCATCAGCACCATCATCATCGTCATCACTACCACCATCGTTATCGCCACCGTTGTTAGACGAAGCCTTGGGCTTCGTCTTTATCGTTCTGGGGGAACCCAGGCTGCTGCCAGCGGGAGGAATCCAATTGGTGGGCCGCCAATCCGCATGCACGTGCCCAGTAGTGTAAATTTTTCTATACCTGTGAGAACCGGCTTTCAAGGCGGCATCCTTCAGTGCTGTTCGATCCGCGGAAGTTATATTGCCATCACCGTTTGCATCCGGTAGCGACGTTTTTGATCCGTCGACTTTCCCGTTTTTGTAGACGATTTTTCCGCCGATATCTAGGGCGCAGCCGTATTGGTGCAGCCCGTGCGCTGATGTCGGGGGATCACCGGGGCCCACAATACAATAAACGTTGTGATGCGGATGCCGATAGCCGGATTTGACAATAAGGTCCGTTTTCGTAAGATTCACGCAGTGTGATGCCCAGGCGGCGCGCATGGAATCTAGGCCCAAATTGATCATATACGGGTAGTGTCCCCAATTGTAGACACGGCCAGCATCAGTGGCAGTGAATTTGTCCCGGCTGGGAACCACGTTCCGGTTATGATCGACATACTCCTGTCGGAGGCCGTCTTTTTGGTCTTGCGTGACTGTCAGCAACTTTGTGACCGTGCCGCCATCAGAGGTGGTACCGGTAAAGCGGATTGTCAGATACATTCTTATTGCATCTCTACCCGGATAATCTGTCTTGCTCCCCGGATCTGGCGGTTCCAGATTAGGGTTACACTCATTTTCTTCCTGATGCGCGTTGCCGTTCAGCGTGGCCTTGTATTTCCAGACTTTGCTGAACCCAGACCCTTCTGGATCCGGGTCCACTGTGCTGCTATCAACAGTGAAACCATGGGACATTGTGACTGTCCAAGTTGCACCCGTGATTTCACAAGTGTTCGGCGGTTGACTGCCATCGTAAGTAACCTCTGCTTCCACCTCACAGGTTGTCTCTGTGTCGGTGATGAAGGTAGTCGCGATGGTTTCGCTGCTTTGTCCGATAGTCAGTTTCTTGAACGTGACGGTCGGTGCTGTGCAACTCTGCTGCGGTTGCTGTCGTCTCGGAGTCTGTTCCCGCTGAGGCGTTTGACTCGTTGTCTGACTCGTTGTCTGACTCGTTGTCTGACTCGTTGTCTGACGTGTCGTTGGTGCCGGTGTCGTTGCCTGCGCACGGTGCGCCTGCCCAGCATGCCGGGTTCGCGAGCCCGCATGACATCCCCAGTAGGCATGTTCTCCGCTAGGGCATCTGACTATGTGTTGGTACCGGTTGTTCCGAACCCAGCCGCCACGGTCACACGTGAGTCCGTACTTAGTAATCAGGCCACAGCGCACCCAGCGTGCTTCAACAGGTGCACTACTGGAGATACAGAAACAAATCGCGATAAATATCGCGAAACCTGCATACCCAAAATATTTGCGGTTCATTGAAAAATTCTCCTTTTGATACGCGCGCCAAGAAGGCGCGCCGTTGATAAACATAATCTCTCTCTCCGCGCGAAACGTTCGCACGGCCCTGTACCTAGAGTTATGTCAAAACGTTCTGTTTTGACAGGTTAGTATTTAGGCGCAGGAGAGGCTTTCCTTTCCCACGCGCGACGGTAACTGTCGGAGTTATGCTACTATCTTTTTAGGACAGCGATAGCCTCCGCCACGCGCCGTTTACCATAAGGGCTCAGGGATTCCTTGGCAAGCAGCAGATTAAATTTTGGCAGGATAATATGTTCAACGATGCCGCCTAGGTCTGCCCGGCGCTGCGCCCCGATTTGGCCTAAGATATCAGAGACAACATACAGGCCCATCGAATCTTCTTTCGCTTTGAGTGCCTCGTCTAGATAAGGTATCAGATAGGGGACGGTGGGCGGCCCCATGGCGACGAGTGCTTCTTCAATAGGCTTGCCCGAGATGGGGCTCTCGCACTCATAAGCGACGAAGACTTCAATAGAGCGCGGGTCGCGGAGGGCGGCGAGTTCCTCCAGCAGTATAATGAGATCTTCGGAGTTATCCTCAGTACTTCCTTCCGGGGCAAGTTCCATCGGTGGTGGCATCAATTGCTGGACAAGCCCCGCCGTTCTCGGGTCTGCATTACCACCCCAGGCGAACGGGTTATCAGCGATGTAGTCGAGTTTCGCCCAGGCCTTAGCAACAGGATCCTCGGCATCCAGTTTGTCAAACCCTTCCGGTTTGACGGCCTCGTGCGGCCTGCCCGTGCTCGGTTCCCAGTCAACACTCGGTATCAGTTCGTCTCCACCGGTCTCGTTATCATGTGCATCATCGGCGTGCCACTCGTCACCGTGCCAATGACCACCCGCTTGTTCTTCGGCAGGTGGTGCCGGCGGCACAGGCAGCGATGCATCAAACCGCTGCTTCTGCCATTCCGCATAGAAATAAATAGCGAGACAGATAGCCAGCAAGATGCACAAGCCACTGATCAGCGTTTTCGGTTTCATGAGAAAATCTCCTTGGAACAGCACCTTTTCATCTCTCATATTGCCGAGTGAGGAAAAGGTGCTGTTCGTTCAGTGCTAACGTGATGCGCCGGTCGCCCTTTTCAAGGACAACCTGTTTCGGTTCAATCATAACCAAACGCCAGCCGTCTTGCCCCTCGTCTAGCGTCACGAAATAAACCCGCTGCGTGTCAACCGATTTCAGGACAGCTTGATAGTAACCAAGCGCGTCCTTCAAGACAGTGCCCACCAGTTGGAAAGGGACATCGCTTTTAACTTCAGCCTTCCAACCCAGAGGTAGGAACAGGTTATTATCAATAATCACCTGAAAGTATTCCGAGAGCTCTCCTTCCCCATCAGGAGAAGACCCCCGTTCAGATGACATTTCAGTTTCAGTTTGGGTTTCAGTCCGCTCAACAGAGACTACCTGTTGCGAGTGCCTCGGTTTCCGAGTCATGAACATGCCGCCGATTAGCACCAATAGGAGCATCACGATAGATGCAGCGATGGTTTTCATCGCAGTCTGTTTTCTCCGTTTGTTGGGCGCGCGGTTAGGCGCGCGGTTGGTAAAACGTTTTCTAGGTACGCGAGCGATGTCGCGCGGGCTTAGTCGGCTTCTCCAAGATGCCGAATCTCAAAGGCGTAGACGCGCATTGTAGAAAATCCATTTCTCTCAAACTCTGCGTGTCTCGTGTATGCCGCAAGAAAACCGGTGAATTCATATTTCTGCCCCGATTGATAGGCTTCCGGAAGTTTCGGCAAGTCCATCGGACGTACGCGAATAGATGGATATCCCTCAAGCCACAATTCATCAACCTCTTCAGTGAAAGGGAAGGCAGTCCAGTCAGTCACAGACGTGCTGACATAATCAACAACGCCCGTAAAACGAACAAACCGGCCATCATTATCCCACAAGTTTGCGCGCAAGTCTCGCGAGCGGACCGTCTCAACCGCTGCATTTTCCAGTGGTGAGAGTGTGACGTTAACGGGGAGTCCGTTTAGATCGTTTTGGAACTGCCCCACGTTTGTGGCGGTGTTGGCGGGTTCACCTTGTTCTCCGAATTGTGAGGCGACTTCCACCAAATCGAGAATGTTCACGATACCGTCGCGGTTTACATCGCCTGTGAGTTCAGGTTCAACTGCGACAAGGAGTGCACCGAGACTTAAAACCATCAGCGCAATGACGATGCAAAGTGTTTTGCGTTTCATTTAGATTCCTCCGTTAGAACGTTCGTTTTGGTTGCGCGCGAGTCAACGCGCGCATACCGAAGATGCGTGGATGGGCACGGTGCCCGGCCATCTTCGTCTGTCTGAATCGCGGATTTACGAGATTATAGGAAAACATGCATCGGGCCAGTCCCAATGCAACACAAATAACCCGCCACGCAAAGAATGCGTGCGGGGTAGAAGACGACATGACGACGAAAGTCGCCGCTGTCAAGTGAATAAAATGTGCTTAACGCCTGTGGGTGTCGGGGGGGGTCGAGCCTCCCCTCCGGGCATTAAGGTGAACGGGAACTCGTGACGGCGCGACAACGGGCATAGACGCACGGCAAACGTGCATCTCTCGGTACCCAAGCAGGTCTACGGCGACCTCATTAGCAATGGAAAAATCAATTCGCTGGTTCACGGTATTGTTCCTCGTGTTCGGTTTCGGTTTCGCGGTGGCGCGTTTTTTTTCGCGCGTATCACCACGTTTGCAATTATTATACACGAAAAATGCAATAAATGTCAAACATTTTTTTTGCGAAAAATCGTGGAAATGCTCACAATTAACCACATTCTACAAGAATTTCGGTTTTTTGTCAACGTTTTTCTGCGAAAAATAGTGAAAACAGTTAAATTCACGCGAAAAATCGCCAAAAATGTTTAAAACTGATTTTATTTTAGCAAATGTCGCATTTTTTGTCAAGGTTATTTCGCGAAAAAAAACGCTGCTGCTACCGTAGCGCGGGGGACAGGCCCCCGCGATCTGCCGACCGAAACGAAAAACGTCCGCAGCCCAAGAGGCCATGGACGTTTTTTGAGATGATCGAGGCATGGCGAGGGACAGGCCCGCGCCCTACGTTTCGTGGCGCGATTTCCGCTTTTCCCTAAAACAACAAATTCTCCCCACTCACAGCCCGCGCCGACTCGCCGCCGAAGGTGAGATTGAATTGGAACCCAGGACGACTTATATACCCCAACTGAAATGCCAACGTGTTGCTGACCTCATAACGGAACGCTAACCCAATAAGGTTCGCGACGTTCAACCCGGCATAAGGAAGTTCGCGCGAGAAATCGGCTACCAATCGCATGTTATCGGAAACGGCGACTTCCGCACCTACCTGCCAATTAAGCGTGAAGAAATCGGTGGTTCGCAGTGCTTTAGAAGTCAAGAACGCGCCTACACCCGCATGGACTTTGAAGAAATCGCCAAATCGCTGTGTGCCGACGAGATAGGTATTTAAACCGACAAACGGGAAACTATCGGCAGGACTATGATCGAGAAATTCGTTGTCGGAGTTGAGCCTGTCATCGGCAGTGTAGCCGAACTGCGCGTCGCCGCCGATGGAGAGGCTCGGGAAGTTATCGTTCCGGTCTGGCTTGAGGTTATACTTCATGCCGATAATGCCTTCAAAAAGCGACTGCTCATAGACGCGCTGATTGGCGAGTTCGTCGTTATCGGTATTATAGAAATCGTGGATGACTTTCCGCACGCCGCCGGTTGAGAAAGTGCCGCCAAGCACCAAATCGAGTTGCTCGCTCAACCCGTAGGTGAATCTGACGGGGATGAGGAACGTCTCAATTTCCAGCGTCACCCGATGCGATTCCTCAAAACCGCCGATATCCACCCGTTGACTGTGGTCTGGGAGTAAATCGACCTTGGCGTATTGGAAGAGTCCAAACGTCGTAGTGGAACCGCCTTTGCCCATCGGTTCGGCTGTCTGGATAGTGCTGAGTTGCGGGACAGGCGGGAGTTGTGCGAATAGCGGTGTCGTGATGCTGATGAGTATCAAACAGCAGATTTGCAATTTAAGATAGCGCATAATTTTTAGGTTTCCATGTTAGGGGCGCGCCTCGACGAGCGCGCTTTCATCGCGACGGCCATCGGGGCCGGGGGTATCATCGTATGCCGTGATGTAGTATCGCCGGAATTCAAGCGATTGCTCAACGAGAACCGGGTCTTCGCCCGGAATGGTGAAGTTGCGTTCTTTCCGTCCGACTGCGGGCCGCGGCAGGAGATTCCCCTCGGCATCTGCCGTGTAAAGTTGATATCCCGCCAGGTCTGCTTCAGTGTTCGGTGTCCACGAAATCACCGCGTCGTATTTTGTGTTAAAGAGGGAGCGCGGTAAGTAGCGCACCCGCACGTCTTTCGGCGGTGCCGGCGGCAGATTCGGCACGGTAGCACTGAGTGTCGTCACGCCTTCTGCGCCGAATTCATCGACAGCGGCGATACGGTAAACTTTCCGAGTGCCGTCCGCCTCAAAATCGAAGTCAAAGTAGTAGTCTTTATCCCGTTTGATTTCCGCGAGCAGTCTAAAATGCAAGGATTTTTCCTCCGCGTCGTCCGTGTCAACAGCGGCGTAGACGCGAAAGAGAGAAAAGTCATAAGGCACCTCATAGTCTCGCCAAAAAAGTTTGACGGTGAGGTCTGTCGGTTCACCGAGGGTGACAACCGGTGATGGCGGTGGAACACTCGGCGTAGCGAACGCCGTTTTCCAGACGCGCAGAGGTTCCTCATCGGCGCGCGGCGGATTGTTTGCATCTGGGGTTTCAACGCCGTTGACATCGATGTAAGCGATGCGATATTCGTAGGCGAGGACGCGTCCGAGTGAATCACGCCGGTCGTTCTCCAGATTTTGGGTATCAATAAATTCGCTCGCGGGTGCCTCCACATACCCGACCTCCGTAAAATCGGCATCGTCGGTGGCGCGGCGGTAGATGCGATACGCTTGGATGCCTTCCTGTCCGATATCGTTCCACGTGACGCGCACCTGTTCGTTGCCTGCATAAAGGACGAGTCCGTCAGGCGCGCCGGCAGTGCGCAGGTTTTCTGCATCTAGCGGATTCGCGAAATCTTCGTCGCTGGTGCAAGAAACCGCGAAAACGGCGAGGATGAAAAGCATGGGTATGCTCCAATTGTGATGTCTCATCGCATTTTCTCCATTAGAGTTCCTCATTTTCCCGTAGGCGGGTTGCGTTAAAAATAGTGCATCAATCTGAGGCTCGCGCGGCCCGTTTCCCACTCATACTGCGGTTGTAACAGCGTGGTGAATCGGAACGGGGTCTGCTGCGCGAAGCTTGTTCCGCCGAGAATCCTATTTGCTTGTGGCGATGCAGGTTCGTCTGGCGTGTTCAATTGTCCATAAATCGAAAGCAACACGGCGAGCCCGATACATCCGTAGCCGACGCGCGACATGATGACGCTGCCGTTTTGCCTGGCAAGATAGGCATCCCGATGCGCTTGGATGTCCGATTGGACCGCGGCACTGAGGTATTCATCGTATCGGTTTTGCGCAGACGTTTTGAGCATGCTGCCGCCGAATTGTAATCCGAGCCCGGTGGTTAACAGGACGATGGGGAGCGTTCGTGAGTGGCGCGTTGCCGATGTCTGCCCACTTGCTAACACGATGATAAAGGCGCAGCAGCACGTTATTCGCAAGGCATTCAATAGGTGTTTCTTGTTCAAGTTTGTCTTCCTCCACATATCCGATATATGAAATTCAATGAGGGTGTTTCATAAATTTGTTTCGGTAGTTATCGCCCCTGGAGGCGGGCGGCTACCGAGCCCTCTTGGTAGGGACGCTCGCGGGGGACAGGCCCCCGCGCTCCGGTAACCGGACGGTTTCTTGGCCGCAGAACGGCCCCCTTTTACCGTAGGGCGAGGGCCTGTCCCTCGCCCATGCTGCGGTCCACCGAACCGCTCTGTCGTTCGGGTGCGCCTGCACCCGAACGAGTCTATTGCATCGAGACCGGGAGGGCTCTCCTACGGGATGCTCGCGGGGGACAGGCCCCCGCGCTACGGTAACCGGACGGTTTCTTGAGTTATGAAACCCCTCAATTAAATAAAGTTTAACGTATTTTTTTTGGAAAGTCAAGGATTTTTTGACTTAACGACGAAGAATATGGTATAATTAACAAATAGGCACTGTTTGAAACCGCGCCTACCGGACATATAGGTTAAAAAACCAGCAGTGCCACGAACTTTTCACACGCTCGGTTGTCATACTCTGCAGGAGGAAAGATAAATAATGAAAGGACTCTTGAAAATTGCCACGCTTTTCGGCATCGGAGGTTTGGTATGCCTTTTAATTTTCGCGTTACGCGAACCGCTGGCGCAAGATAAACCCGCCGGCGATGTCATCGCCACGAAGACAGAACTCGGCGCGGCGAAACAGCGCGAGGTGAAGGAAGAAGCAGTGAAACGTAGCACGGCAATGCAACAACGTGCCGCGCGTACCCGACAACGCCAAACTGACTTCGGCGAAAACGAAGCGTTTTATCGCGTCATCATTGACAATAATCTCTTTCGGCCCCTCGGCTGGAGAAAGCCGAATGAGGAACCGTCGTATAGCCTACTCGGCACCGTCGTTGACACAGACACCGGGATAGCCCAAGCGATTCTGCTGGAGAAACGCTCCAATCGCCATTACTTCGTCTCCATCGGCGAAAAAGTGGGCGACGTAACGGTGAAGGATATTCAACCCAAACAGGTTGTCTTGGACGAAGAGGGGAAGGCGATAACGCTGAAGGCGGGTTCACTACAGTTTCTGACTCGGCAGCGGGGAAGCGGCCGCGGTGCTGAAGCACGCGACAGCGAAGCCGCTAAAGGCAACGAAGGCGAGCAAGCCGCAGCGAACGCTAAGAAAGCGGCTGCCAACGCGAATCCGCAGGCTAACCGATTCAGCGGGAATCCAGAACTCGCCGAAAAGTGGCGGAACGCCTCACCGGAAGACAGGCGGAAAATCGAGGAGTATATGCGAAACCAGCGCGCTGAACGGCGAGAACAGAGAGAAAAGACTCGTGAGGAAAACCGCGGTAATAGAGGCAGTAGAAGAGCACGAGGTGCCAGAGGTGACCGCGGGAGAGATAGGTAATATCAAATTCGGTTGAATTGTGAGGGCGGAGTCGAGAAACGGCCTCCCTTCTGCGTAGGGCGAGGGCCTGTCCCTCGCCATGCTGCGATCGCGGGGGAAACCCGCTCGGATGCGCGTATGGCATCCGAGGGCCCCCGCGCTACGGTGAAAAAAACGCCATCCCCTTACCGTAGGGCGAGGGCCTGTCCCTCGCCATGCTGCGATCGCGGGGGACAGGCCCCCGCGCTACGATAAAAAACGTCTCTTAGGTCCGTAGGACCTTAATGTCTATAGCACGCGTGCTAGCGAAGAAGCCTAAGGTCCTTTAGGTCCTTAATGTGTTTTGATGCACCGCGTGTTTTCCTATTAAGGACCTAAAGGACCTTGAAAACGGGCCGATACGTTTTTCTATAGACATTAAGGTCCTAAAGGACCTAAAACGCCACCGCTTGACGATGGAGATCGCGGGGGACAGGCCCCCGCGCTACGGTACCGGGAGGGTTTCTGAGTCGAAAAATGCCCCCCCTTCATCGTAGGGCGAGGGCCTGTCCCTCGCCATGCTGCGATCGCGGGGGACAGGCCCCCGCGCTACGGGAAAAAACGGTCCCCTACCTGTCCCTAAATAGCCGCGCGACATATTTGCCGGGACGGATACCCAATCCGCCCCGGCATGCACACTCTTAAGCCGCCTGCACAGCGTTCGCCGGCATGTTTTCTAGCCGCGAAAGCCAGTAACCGACATCAAATGCATCATCACCGATGAGGAACCGCCACTGCTTAATGCGGTTGACAATCTCAAGCCGCACATCGTTGCCATACCATTTGTGGTTCCTGCCCAGAATGCCGTGGATAGGCGCGGTGTCAATATCCTCCGTATTCCAGAGCCGAAGCTGGCGCACCGTCGGGTTGAGGCGCAGTTTGAACATATAGCGCGTCCTGTCGGTGAGGTTCGGCTGCGCGCAGTGCCACATCCCGTGATGCACGACGAGAAGCGTGCCTGCCTTGCAGACCACGGGGTGCTGCCCAAGGAAGTTCTGGTAACGCGCGATGTCTGTCTCGCAGACCCGGCGGTAATGGCTTCCCGGCAGAATCATCGTGCCGCCCATCTCCCGCGGCGTGTCATGCGAGAAATAGAAGAATTGGATGTCAAAGTGCATCCGCAAATCGATGATAGCATCGGCGTGCCAAATCTGTCCCGTTTCGTTCTGCGGCCGCACAATATGCACGGCGTGATGATCATAGAGGGGGGCCTCGCCGACGAGACTGTGGACAATTCCCTGCACTTCCGGCATCCGGAAAACCTTGCCGACAGCGGAGTCATCGTCCCAGACTTCGTCCAGCACCGTTCCACCGCGTCCGCGCACAACCAACCCATTTTCCATCTCGGCGTGCGCGGCTTCGTTCAATTCGCGCGGAATCAATTCGTCAAAGCGAAGGTAGCCGTCTGCTACAAAATTCGCCATCTGTTCTGTCGTGAGCAAATGCTTTTTGTCACTCATGTGTTTCCTCCAAAACTTGCGGTATCGGGAGCAGAATTCCCGCCTACCTCATCGAGACCGCCTACCTCATCGAGACCGGGAGGTCTCTCCTACGGGTGTCTGGGTAGGAGGGACATCCTTGTCCCGATACGCACATCGAGACCGGGAGGTCTCGCCTACGGGTGTCTGGGTAGGAGGGACATCCTTGTCCCGATACAAAAAATCGAGACCGGGAGGTCTCTCCTACCTCGGTGTATCAAGACCGGGAGGGCCCGCCTACCGGTTCCAGTTTCTCCAGAATATACTCAAACCGAAGATACGAGGTATGATACTCCATGCCGGGATAGGCAGGGAATTGTTGCGGGAACTGAATGACGCGCCACCCATCTTTCATCGCCTCCAGCACGGAGGAGTAGGGTGGAGTTTCGCTGTCCCCAGTAGTATGCCTGACTGCGCCTGTGCCATCGTAAATCGCCCAGGCGACAACGCCGCTGTTCAAATCTGGTGTGTGCAGATACAGCACCAGCAGTTTCTGTCTTAATTGAGACATGTGAAGAGTTGACCTTTCTGGGTTTGGATTCCTGATTCCGTTATCTCTGTCAAAACGATTCAGTACCGT
This sequence comes from Candidatus Poribacteria bacterium, assembly GCA_965242965.1. GTDB lineage: Bacteria > Poribacteria > WGA-4E > WGA-4E > WGA-3G > AGPOR5. Next base: position 4,167,099 of record OZ251518.1, read on the forward strand.
GCATCCCAGAACCGAATCGTCGTGTTATCTTTATCGCGTCGCTTGTGCCCGAATCTGGCCCCACGTCGTGACGAGTTTGCCACCCGGTTGCACATCCAACGCCACCGAGATGCCATCGTCCATGAGCTCCTTAATTTCCTGCTCGCTGAGGGCTCTGGCGTAAAGGATAACTTCGTCAATCGTGCCTGTCATCCAGTAACCGCCGATATCACAACCGCCGATAAAGAAAACGTTATCGTGGTTATCGGGTTTTGTGCCGGGCGAGACTTCGGCATCGACTTCGCCGTTCAGATAGAGTTTGAAATCAGAACCATCGTAAGTGCCGGCGACGTGATGCCACTCTCCGTCCGTGATAGCGGTTTTCGCATCAAACGATTTCCATCCCGCATTCGTCGTGAAGGAATAGTGGACGACACCGGTGTTGATATTGCCGAACAATCCGTAGTTGCGTCCGGTCGGATTGCGATTCTCTTTGGAGGCGATAATCTGCCACTTCCCGGAAATTTTCGGGATGTTGACATAGGCGGCGAGGGTGAATGTCTCCAAGTCCAGCGCGTCGTCATCGGTGACTGTCACCATATCGGCACCGCCGAATTCCATGGCACCGCCAAATTTTCCTTCCACCCACTTCGGTTTTCCCTGGGCGATTTCGCCATCCAAGCCGTTATCCGATGCATCGGTGACTGCGTTGCCTTTGCCTTCATCAAGCAGCCAAGCACCAACGAGCCCATCTGTATCCAATGCCATCAGCGATGGCGTTATTGCAAACAGGCTCAGTATGAGAAGGGTTAGCATTTTGTTCATGAAAAGTCTCCTGTTAAAACGGGCCTGTTGAGGGACAGGCCCTCAACCTACGCGCGAAACTAACGGGCCTGTTGAGGGACAGGCCCTCAACCTACGCACGCGCGCATTTTTAAACTAACGGGCCTGTTGAGGGACAGGCCCTCAGCGTTTCACTACCGTAGCGCGAGGGCCTGTCCCTCGCGAACCCTCAACGTTTTAATACCGTAGCGCGAGGGCCTGTCCCTCGCGAAAACGGGCATGTTGATAGGCTGTCCCTCAACCTACGCGCGCGTCACGCATTTGTTAAACTTCGGTGCCGGCAGGAATGGTTGCATCTTTTGGGACGATGACAATTCCATCGCGGATGTAGAAGTTGTCTCCATCGTAATTATCAGTGCCGTCGCGGTTAACAATTACCGAATTATCGCCGATCCGTGCATTTTTGTCAATGATCGCGTTCTGAATCAGGCACTTCTCTCCTATTCCGACGTTCGGAACGCCATCCTGCGCGTTTTGTGCGCGTTGCGCCTCCGATTCGTAGTAGTCCGCGCCCATCAGCACCGATTGATAAACGCGGCTGCCGCTGGAGATAACACTCCGAATCCCGACAATCGTCCGGTCCAATTCCGAATCGTCAATGATAGAACCCTCGGCAAGGATGGAAGAACGAACGCTACTGCTGTTCACTTTCGTGCTCGGCAGATGGCGGCGGTTGGTATAGATGGGTGCCTGTTCATCGTAAAAATTGAACGCCGGTGCGATATCCGTGAGCGCGATATTCGCCAAATAGAAGGAACGGATAGTGCCGATATCCTCCCAATAGCCATCAAAAAAGTAGGCGGAAACCCGACGCGTCCCAATGGATTTCGGGATGATGTCTCTGCCAAAATCGACGTTTGAGTCATCTTGGAGGACCTCTTGCAACACCTCGCGGTTAAAAATATAAATGCCCATGGAGGCGATGTATTCCCTGCCATGTGGTTCAATGCCGCGTGAGGTAAAGACATTGGGGGAAACCCGCAGCTGCAGCAGTTCTTCTTGCGTCTGCGGTTTCTCCACGAAATCGGTGATGCGGCCATCGGCATCGGTTTGCAGAATACCGAGCCCACTCGTCACCTCCTCGTCCACAGGAATAACAGAGACGGTGATGTCGGCGTTCGTTTCCGTGTGGACCTGGAGCATTTTACGGTAGTCCATCCGATAGAGATGGTCTCCTGCAAGAATGAGGACGTATTCATCGGGGAACCGTGGGTTCAAAATATACGGTTGATTGTGCTTGACGGCATCCGCCGTGCCTTGATACCATTCTTCGCCCATCAACGTTTGTTGCGCCGCCAGAATCTGCACGAACCCGCGGCGATAGGTATCAAACCGGTATGTCTGCGCGATGTGCCGATTCAACGAAACCGAGTTGAACTGCGTAAGGACATAGATGCGTTCCAGTCCGGAATGAAAGCAGTTGCTAATCGGGATGTCAACAAGCCGGAATTTCCCGGCGATGGGGACGCTCGGTTTGGCGCGGTCGCGAGTGAGTGGAAACAGGCGTGTGCCACGGCCACCGCCAAGGATAACTGCAATAACGTTTTCTGTTGTTCGCATAGGTTACAGACTCCCTTTCGTCGATAGCACCCCCGTGATGCGTTCGTCAAGGCGCGTCGCAATGTCCAACGCCTTCGCAACCGCCTTAAAAATCGCCTCGATGATGTGGTGCCGATTCGTGCCGTAGGGGACGTTGATATGCAACGTTGTCCCGCTATGGTTGACAAATCCGTGAAAAAATTCCTCAGCGAGTTCAATGTCGAAATTGCCGACTTTGCCGTATTTGAGCGGCGTATCGTAGTGCAGATGGGGGCGGCCGCATACGTCCAAATCCACCTGAGCGAGGGCTTCATACATCGGCACGGTGAAACTGCCGAACCGCTGCATCCCGGTTTTATCCCCCACCGCTTCGTGAAGTGCCATGCCCAAGCAGATGCCGACATCTTCGGTGGTGTGGTGTGCATCGACGTGTAAATCCCCGGTAGCTTCAACCTCAAGGTGAAAAAACCCGTGTTTTGCGAAGAGTTCCAACACGTGGTCCAAAAATCCTACGCCGGTGTTGATGTTAGCTGTGCCTGTTCCGTCAAGCGTGAGGCGGAGTCGGATTTGGGTTTCTGCCGTTTTCCGCGTAATTTCTGCTTGTCGGAGGTGTTTCGTTGTTTGAGCCATATTATACCTTGAAAACGTTGTTTTGTGCAATAATCTTTCGCGTTCTGTTGCTCCCGCGGCATGGCGGGGGACAGGCCCCCGCCCTACGTTATAATACGGGTTTCCGCGTCCGTAGCGCGAGGGCCTGTCCCTCGCGAGCGTTGTAAAGAACGGTTGCCTTGGGTCCCGGCATGGCGGGGGACAGGCCCCCGCCCTACAGGCCAATAGAGGTTTCCGCGTCCGTAGCGCGAGGGCCTGTCCCTCGCGAGCGTTCGGTTTATCCCGCGGCATGGCGGGGGACAGGCCCCCGCCCTACAGGCCAAGGAGTTATCCCCTATACCCACTTCACCAATCCCAATTCATACGGCGATTGCAAATCTTCATGATACGGTAGGACGCGCAGCGTCCAACCATGCAACCCCGTCTGTTGCAAGACGAGCGTTCCCTCAAAGAGATGGGCTCCACCGTCGAGTTCCCCGCGGGATTCCATTGCGACAACGTTGCCGTTGCGAATTTCGCCTGCCTCGTCTAATACGCCGTGATAAATCTGAACCGCCAATTCGTGCGGCGATAACGCGCCGGTGTGAACAACCGCCTGCACAAGCACAGATTCGCCTACGCCGAATTCACCGTTTTGCCTGCCGAGTCCTGCCGATGTGGGTTCGGTTGTTCTCTCCTCAATGCGGAGTCCGTGCCAGTGGTTACGGATGTGCGATTTCCAATGCGCTAACGCAACGCTGCGTTGCGCGCTGTCCTGATTGAGATGCTGTGAGCGTCGGTGCGCTGGAAAATAGAGCTGCTCCGCATACTCCGAGACCATCCGTTTTGTATTGAAAACCGGTGCAAGGTTTTGCATCGCATCCTTCATCCGCGCCACCCAAGCATAAGGAACATCGTCAACCGGGTGCCGTTCATAAAAGAGCGGGACAATTTCCTTTTCAAGGAGTTCATAGATGGAGTTGGCGTGCGCCTTGTCAACGGAGCCCGGGTCTTCCGCGACCGGGCTGGCTTCAATTGTCCAGCCGCCGCACGTTTTTGTATTGCGCAAGGCGTTCGGTGTGCGGGATTGGTGTAAGCGTAACCTGTCCTCAATGTTGTCACTGGCTACGTCTTCTGCTTCTGCCCACCACCCATCGGCGATGCTAAGGTTCAGCACACCGTTGGCGGCCGCTTTCATCCCACTCGTCCCACTCGCCTCATTTGGAGGTAAGGGGTTGTTGAGCCAGACATCTACGCCTTCAACGAGGTAGCGGCCGACACAAATGTCGTAGTTCTCGATGAAAACGATTTTATGCTGGAACCGCGGTTCGGCGGCGATGCGGCAGATACGCTGGATGAGCAGTTTGCCTTCGTAGTCGTGCGGATGCGCCTTCCCGGCGAAGATGAGTTGCACGGGCCGTTCAGGATTGTTGAGGATTTTATCCAGTCTATCAACATCTTGGAACAGCAGCGTGGCGCGTTTGTAAGTCGCGAATCGGCGGGCAAACCCGATAGTCAACGCCGCTGAGTTGAGGATTTTCTCGGGGGCGGCGGTTCTAGCCTGCCGCTGCCGTGCGAAGGCGATGAGCCGTTCGCGGCGGCGTTCATGCGTCCGCCAGAGTTCCGTATCCGGAATCTGCGAGATCTGCGTCCAAACGGCTTGGTTCGTTAAATCGACAATCCATCGCGGGCCGAGGTATCTGTCAAACAGACTCTGCATATCGCCAGATACCCAAGAGCGGGTGTGGATGCCGTTTGTAATCGCGCCGATAGGCACTTCATGCACGGGGAGTCCGGGCCAGAGCCCTTTCCACATCTCGCGCGCCACACGGCCGTGTAATTGACTCACGCCGTTGCACATTGCGGAGAGCCGCAGCGCGAGCAGCGCGGGACTGAAATCGCTGTTGGCATCGGCGGGGTTTGCCCTGCCTAAGCCGAGGAACATCTCCTCTGAAACACCTAGCGCGCCGTAATACCCACCAAAATAGTAATTCACCAGATTCGGCGGAAACCAATCGATACCGGCAGCCACCGGCGTATGCGTCGTGAAGATATTCCCGGCCCGGGTCGCTTCGCACGCCGCGTGGAAATTGATGCCGGTTTCCCGCATCAACTGCAGAATGCGTTCAATCGCGAGAAACGCCGCGTGCCCCTCGTTCATGTGACAGACGGTGGGACGAATGCCGAGCGCGGTGAGGGCCCGATACCCACCGATGCCGAGCAGCATCTCCTGTTTGATGCGCATCCGTTCATCGCCGCCGTAGAGATAATCGGTGATGTTCCGCAACTCATCGTTCTGGTTTTCGGCGATGTTGGTATCCAGCAGATATAACGGGACGCGCCCGACTTGCGCACACCACACCTTCGCATACGCCTTTCCCTCCGGATAGTCAACTTCGACTAAGAGGGGATTGCCATCTTCGCCGCGGGCGGCTTGGACAGGCATGTTGTAGAAGTCGTTCAGCGGATAATCCGCCAATTGCCAGCCGTCTGTCGTGAGCCGCTGACGAAAATAGCCGTGCTGATAGAGCAACCCTACTGCAACGAAGGGCAACCCTAAATAACTGGTGGATTTGAGATGGTCTCCTGCAAGAACCCCCAACCCGCCGGAATAGAGCCGCATGCACTCTGTCAACCCGTATTCCATTGAAAAATAGGCGATTTTCAGGGCGGTGAGCGACGCATCGGCGGCGCATGTTGTCTCAAACCACGACGGCGCGGTCCGGTAGGTTTTGAATTTTTTGTGGACTACGTCAAGGCGTGCGAGGAACGCCTCGTTTTTGGCGGCAGCGTCTAACTGCGCTTGGGACATCTGTCCGAGCATCGCGACCGGGTTGTGGTAAGTTTTCTCCCACAGCTCCGTATCAAGGTACCGGAAAAGCGTCAGTGCTTCCCTATCCCAGGTCCACCACAAGTTTTCGGCGAGTTCGCGTAGCGGTTCAAGTTTCTGCGGTAACGCCGGCACCACAGTGAGTTGGCGAAGTGGCTTCATCAAATACGTTTCTCCTCCCGACGCGCATTGAAAGCGCGCCTACTGGGAATTATCCGCGGTTCCCGTTTTGAGCGTCAGGTAGACACCGCGGTTCCGTTTTTCAAAGACTAGGTTTTCCTCACGTGCGAGCCAGCCGATGCCCATGAGCACCAGCCGTTCACTTCCATCAATGTCCCGGATGAGTTTGCTCACCGTGGCTTCGCCGTGTTCCTCTAAATAGTGCCAGATTTCGCCAGCGACTTTTCCAATATCGTCTTGCATCATTTTTCCTCCGTGCGGGTTATCGTTTCACAAAGATTTTGTGCACCAATCCATTATATATTATAGACTGATTTCGCGCCGATGTCAAGAGAAAATCAATGTTTCTGCACCGTGCAAAAATTCGCTTGCTTTTTCATCGCAAATCTGCTAAAATCCACGTAAATCCAAAGGAGACAGGTGCAAAAATGCGTATCAGAAATTTCGTTATCTTCTTCACGGTGTTGGCGTTCGGCATGGCGGTTTCCATGAATGTGTCGGCGGAACTGCTGTTCCACGATGATTTTGAGAAAGATGAGCTTGGACAAGAGCCCGCGAAATGGGAGCTCGGGCACGATGGCAGCACGAAGGCAGAAGTCGTCGCAGACCCGAGGGATGCCAGCAATAAAGTGCTTTTAACAGCCGATAAAGGATCGAACGCCTCGCGGCATGATGTCGGCGGCTCCATCTATGTCGTCGGTGATGCCAACTGGGACGATTACGTCGCCGAATGGGACATGATGTTTCCCGATGACTTTTACATGGGGGTTGTCTTTCGCTTTCAGGATGGCGAGAAGTTCTATCTGAGCGACCGGCGGCAAGGCGGCAGAGACTATCATTTCTACAAACGGCAAGGCGGCTGGGCGCAAGTCCAAGCCGGGATGGTGGAAAATGAACCGGAGGTATGGTATCGCGCGCAACTCACGCTAGCCGGCGATGAATTCACCTTCAAACTGAAAGAACGGAAGGACAAAACGTCGTTTGACAGGCTTGATGCAGCGACTGAAGGTTCGGATGCTACCTTCAAAACCGGCAAGTTCGGCAATTACGGCCTCGTCTATATTGATAACCTCTTCATTGGGGATTCCGTGGAAGATCTGGTTTTGCCGGTGGATGCACGGGATAAATTGAGCGTCACGTGGGGTGCTATGAAAGCGCGTTATTAGAGTCTCTCTTGGCGCGTAAAGCGAGGAGATGTCTCTTGCATTCCTGACATGGCGGGGGACAGGCCCCCGCCCTACGTTTCACCGGAGTTCAAGTAGTGCGAGGGGCTGTCCCTCGCATTCCTGGCACGGCGGGGGACAGGCCCCCGCCCTACGGTGCACCGGGATTCAAGACTCTCTTTGCGCGTAGTGCGAGGGCCTGGCCCTCGCATTTTGACATGGCGGGGGACAGGCCCCCGCCCTACGTTTCAAGGACACGCAGATGGCGGGGGACAGGCCCCCGCCCTACGGGACAATATATGAGGAAAATCAACATCATGTCAACCTATATTGCATACGGCGGCAAAGACACCGTCATCACAACCGAAGAAAAACGGGAATTGCTCCACGAGGCGTTGCAGAAGCGGGGAGGTATCCCGAAAAAGATTTTAGTCGTTCCGCCGGATATGACGCGCCTCCACTCCAACGCCGGTGAACTCACCCGAATTCTCTATGAACTCTGGGATGCGGCAAACGGTGATGTCTTTGATATCCTCCCTGCTACAGGCACGCACGCACCGATGACTCCCACGCAACACACCGAAATGTACGGAGAATTGCCGAAGGCAATGTATCACGTGCATAATTGGCGGAGCGGGCTCCACCACTTCGGCGAGGTGCCGTCCGAATTTGTGCGAGAGGTTTCAGGCGGGAAAGTCAACTATCCGATTCCGGTTTCTGTCAATCACCGGCTCGTGGAGGGATATTATGACATGATGCTCTCTGTCGGACAAGTAATTCCGCACGAGGTTGTCGGCATTGCGAACGGGTTTAAGAACATTCTCATCGGCACAGGCGGCGTGGAGACGATTAACAAATCGCATTTCTTGGGGGCAGTGGACGGCATGGAGCGGCTGATGGGACGCACCGATACCTCCGTACGGAAGGTGCTGAACTACGCGCACGCGCACTATCTCAAGCAACTCGGCATTGTCTATGTCATGAGTGTCATGGATGTCGATACCGATAGCAACCGCGTCATGCGTGGGCTTTACGTCGGCGACGATGCGGATACCTTTGCGCGCGCCGCCGAATTGAGCCGCGCTGTGAACCTCACATTTTTAGATGCGCCGTTAGAGAAGGCAGTTGTCTACTTGGATGCGAGGGAATTTAAAAGCACGTGGCTCGGCAACAAGGCGATTTACCGCACCCGCATGGCGATGGCGGATAACGGCACCCTGGTCATTATCGCGCCCGGGGTTCGCGAATTCGGCGAAGATGCCGAGATCGACCGGCTCATCCGCAAATACGGCTACCGCGGCACGGAGACAACCCTCAACGCTGTCGCCGAAAACGCTGAGTTGCGGGAGAACCTCTCCGCCGCAGCGCATCTCATCCATGGCAGCACCGAGGGGCGTTTCAAGGTTATCTATGCCCCTGGGCATCTCACGCAGGCAGAAATCGAATCGGTGGGTTATGAATGGGCACCCCTAGACGAAACCCTCGCGAAATATAACCCTGAAACGCTTGCCGATGGGTTTCACGATGATGGTTTTTTCTATATTAGTGAACCGGGGCAAGGGTTGTGGGCGTTGCGTTCGCGGTTTGATTCCAAATAACCGTTTCCGCGCGATTTCCCCGTAGGAGAGACCTCCTGGTCTCGATTTCTTCCCATCGGCGCGCCGTCCCAGTCTTGATGCAATAGGGTGGCGCGCCTACCGGGGCCGCGGCGGCAGAAGGTCCCCTTTCATCATAGGGCGAGGGCCTGTCCCTCGCCATCGCTCGCTCGCCAGGCCCTGTAAGTCAGGATCGCCTGATCCTGACCTGTTTGTGATCAGGCGATCACAAACTACAGATGGGGAAACACACATCGTGACGATGGACAACGCGGGGGACAGGCAACCGCGATACGAAACAAAACGCCCTTTCACCGTAGGGCGAGGGCCTGTCCCTCGCCATCGTTCGCACTACGGAAAAAACGTCTCTTGTTCTCTTCAGGTCCGTAGGACCTTAATGTCTATAGCACGCGCGAACGCGAAGAACCCTAAGGTCCTTTAGGTCCTTAATAGCTTTTGACATGCCGCACGTTTTTTATTAAGGTCCTAACGGACCTTGAAAACGTAACGACACGTGCTGCTATAGACATGTAGGTCCTAACGGACCTAAAACGCCACCGCTTGACGCTGGCCAACGCGGGGGACAGGCCCCCGCGCTACGGGAACATCAAGACCTGGAGGTCTCTCCTACGGGGAGGCATCGAGACCAGGAGGTCTCTCCTACGGGGAGGGCCTGCCCACCGGCAATTCCCCATTTTTTCACCGTAGCGCGGGGGCCTGTCCCCCGCGACGTTGAGCGAGTTATGAAACACCCTCCTTTAATTTCTCCCCCACGCATTTGCCACGATAACCAAATCCAACACATTCACCACGCCATCGCCGTTGGCATCGGCAGGATGCTTCCCAGTCTGTCCGAAATTTGAGGCAATCAACATCAAATCCAGAATGTTCACGCTTCCATCGCCGTTCACATCGCCAGAGAGTGTCTCTTCCTGTGTATCCGTTGGCAGAGCAGCTGTCGTAAGCGCAAGATCAAACGTCAGTTCCTCAATCACCGGCACGTTCGTTGCGGCGAGCTCCTTCTCATAACTCCATATCTCATTCCCAAGCGGTGTGAGTCGAGCATAGATATCGGCACTGAGGACAACGTCTAGGCCATAAAGGAGTTCAGCCTCGTAGACGCTTTGGATACGCGCAGCATCGCCACCGGGGATAGCGATGGGCTGCCCTTCACTCGTGATGGATACCCCGTTCACTACCAACGCTTTTCCGACTAAACTTCTGTGACTGGAGAGGTCTGCGTGAGCAACGATACCGGCATCCAAGGAGTTCTTGATAATCCTCTTTAGGAGCTCTTTAGCGATTGTCCCAAGCGGCGTAGTCGTGTCTAAAATGGCAGACCCGAGTTCAACAGCACCGAGCTCCACGCTCACAATATTGAGAAGGTCTGTTTCAAGTCGGACCGGGGTAGTGTCGTCGAGGAGAAATCCGTTGAATGTTTGTGATTCGTTCCATTCTTTCGCCGTGGTGAGACGGGATATCTCCATGCTACGCCTGATGTCAATATCGCCATCTTCTTCCCAGAATGCAAGAGGGATAGCGAAGTCCAAATCGAGGGTGCCGCGGGTTGTGACGCTGCCGTTGGTGCTAAGCGATGCGCTGGTGCTACGCACGGTAATTGTCTCGGAATCCTGGGCGAAATTCATGTCGCCTGTGACAGATGCCGCGATGGTTTCAGTGCCGAATTCCATGCTGAGCGCGAGGGCGATGGCACCGCCTATCGTGTAATCCCAAGTCAGGCTATCGCCAAAGGGCTTTAAGGTGGCATCGTAGGTGACAGATTCGGCGGCACCGAGGCGGACGGTGAAAAAGAAGCATGTGAACATTAAAACGAAAGCAGCGGTAGGTTTCATCGGTTTTTCCTCTCGAAAAGTTCGGGTGAGACACCGGTGTTGACTTCATAGTTGGCGATGCGATTAATCAGGACGCGGTTTGATACGGGAAAGAGACTTCGCGTTTCAACCGGCAAAAAGGAGCCACTGTTGCCGGGCGCATAGTGAAACTGCGTCCGGACAAATTCAGTGGCATCGAAAAAGTAGGTGAGTTGCACCACGTTCCAATTCTGCGGCGATATCCAGAGTCGCGCCTGCATTTCGGGCTTCTCGGCATCCGTGATTTCAAGAACGTAATATTCCTGTCCGCTGAGTAGTTCTCGTTTCGCTTGCAGCCGCAGCTCCAGTGTGTTGAAGCGTTTGAGGGAGCTAAGCAGTTCAACGCGGAAAATGCCGCGGGATGTCCCACCGATGTTCTGAACGGCGTGTTCCCCCGGCTTCCGATAAAAAAGGTTGAAAACAGCTTGCGGGGGCTGCCGCTCAAACAGACTGCCGGATACTTCAAGGGAATCGGTGGCATAGGTATGAACGACAGCGGCGTAGTCATCAATTTCTTCATAGACTTGCAATGCGTTGTCCATTACCTCCTGCGCGGTGGGGGCAGTTGTTGCTGTTGCCGGGCGCGCTAGCAGCACCGCACCGATGAGGAGCAGGCTAAGTATCACCAGCCTGTTTCTAGCATCATGGCTTATCATGGTATCCTCCTTAATGAACTGAGGGTGTTTCATATCTCGATGGTTTCCCGGTAGGAGAGACCTCCTGGTCTCGATTTCTACCGCCCTGTCTCAATTTTTTCCTGTCGGCGCGCCATCCCGGCCTCGATGTTCCCGTAGCGCGGGGGCCCTCGGATGCCAGACGCGCATGCGAGCGGGTTTCCCCCGCGATCTCCATCGTCAAAAGGTGGCGTTTTAGGTCCTTTAGGACCTACATGTCTATAGAAAAACGTGCCGTTACGTTGTCAAGGTCCTTTAGGTCCTTAATAAAAAACACACGGTAAGGCAAAATCTATTAAGGACCTAAAGAACCTTAGAGTCTTTTGCGTTTCGGCTGCTATAGACATTCAGGTCCTACAGACCTGAAGAGAACAAGAGACGTTTTTCCGGCGCGCGAACGGTGGCGAGGGAAACCCGCTCGCATGCGCGTATGGCATCCGAGGGCCCACGCCCTACGATGAAGGGGCTTTCTGTCGTCGCGGCCCCAGTAGGCGCGCCGCCCTATTGCATCGAGACCGGGAGGTCTCTCCTACCGGAAGGCATTGAGACCAGGAGGTCTCTCCTACGGGGACATCGCCTGCATCGAGACCGGGAGGGCCCGCCGACGCAATGCGAACAGGAAACTTCCTAATCCTGCTAATCCTATAATCTTGGAAATCCTGCTTCAGAACAGCAGCTCCTGCAATTCCGCTAACTCCTGAATCGTCTCGGGCCAAATGCCGGCCTGCACTCCGTCCCGGTCGATGAGAATTGCGCGAATGCCCACGCCTTGCGCGCCGATGATGTCCGCCGCGTAGGTATCGCCGACATGGACAACCTCTCCTGCCGAAACGCCCACCGCCTCCATCGCGTAACGGAAAATGCCCGGGTCTGGCTTCGCAGACTTGACGCGCGTGTCATGCGACGCGACTATCGCGTCAAAATAGTGCATGATGCCGAGGCGTTCGGTGAGGGGATGCAGCGGCGTATCCCAATTAGAGACGATGGCGAGTTTCAACCCGTTCGCCTTGAGTTGCTGCAGCGTTGGAATGACATCGTCGTAAAGCGTCGCATCACTCGCAGCAAAGAGCGAGTGTTCATATTGCAACAGTTCCCATGCCATCTGTTCCCGCAGTGCTTGTTGCGAGCGGGAGGGCTCTCCTACCGGCAGGAGTTGCTCGACAAATTCGCAATAACTGTCCACGATTTCTCGCATTGTCTCCAGAAGGTTGTGCGTGCCCGGGTCTGAGGCGGATGCTTCGGCGTAGAGATTCGCGCGTGCCGCTGCGTAGTTGTCCCAATTAAGTTGGACCTGATACCGGTCGGCAACTTTTTGGAGTTTCGTTTTGAGCGGTTGCGCCCAGTAGCATAAGGTCCAGTAGAAATCAAAGAAGACTGCTTTTATCATGATTGTATGCCAAATTAACCTCTGCCCTGAAGACCAAACGGTCAAGAGCATCGAGACCGGGAGGTCTCTCCTACCGGTAACGCGTCGGATCGGGGATACCTGCCTCCGCAAAACCCCTCTTTCGGAGCAGACAACTATCGCAGCTGCCGCAGGCAGTGCCATCTGCACCCGGGTCATAGCAACTCAGCGTGAGGCTATAATCCACTCCGAGTTTCGCGCCGATTTGGATAATCTCCGCTTTCGTTTTGTCAATGAGCGGCGTGCGGATTACAAGTTCGGTTCGTCCTTCTACGCCTGCGCGCGTCGCCAAATTCGCCATCGTCTGGTAAGCGTGGATGTATTCCGGACGGCAATCGGGATAACCGCTGTAATCGAGGGCGTTGACACCGATGAAAATGGTATCGGCGGCAAGCACTTCTGCCCACGCGAGCGCGTAGGAAAGGAAAATGGTGTTTCGAGCCGGCACGTAGGTTATCGGGATGTCTTCTCCCATCTCCGCCTCCGAACGGTGCTTCGGCACCTCAATGTCTGCTGTCAACGCCGATGCGCCGAACGTGCGAAGATCGATGTCAACAACGGTGTGCTGTTTGACACCCATCGCCTTCGCGATATTTTCGGCGCATGCCAACTCAACTTTGTGGCGTTGCCCGTATCGGAAACTCATCGCATAGGCATCGTAGCCTTCAGCCAGCGCGATGGCGAGTGTGGTGGTGGAATCAATGCCGCCGCTGAGTAAGAGGACTGCTGTTTTGGTCAATTTTTATCCTTTCTTTTTTTCATTACTTTTATCTATACATGAGGGTGTTTCATAACTCCGTTTCGGTATTTATTCCCCCTTGGGGAGCGGGCGACTACCGAGAGGGCATCGAGACCGGGAGGTCTCTCCTACCAGCAATAGCGCAGGGGCCTGTCACCGCGACGTTGAGCGATTATGAAACACCCTCATCCATACATCGTAGGGCGAGGGCCTGTCCCTCGCCACGCCGCGGTTTGAACGAAAATCTCTTCCCTCTTCTGTTGAGCGCGCGAGGGACAGGCATGCGCCTTACGAAGGCAGAGTATTTTTTGCCTAGTTCGGCGACTCGCGAGGGACAGGCCCTCGCGCTACGGGGACTGAGAACGCGGCGAATCGCGAGGGACAGGCCCTCGCGCTACGGGGACTGATAGCGCGGCGCATCGCGAGGGACAGGCCCTCGCGCTACGGAAACCGAGGGCGCGGACACATACGAGGGACAGGCCCTCGCGCTACGGTGCCCGAGGGCCGCTTTCTCGTCTCGCGTGGTTACGCCTTCTCAAACTCTAATTTGGCGAAGCGGAGGAAAATCCCGCCGCCCGGCTTACCGAAAGGCCCGTTGACAGCCAAGCAGGCGATGACATGCTTCGTTCCCGGTTCCGCGCTTTCGGAAACGACGACGCGCTGCGGTGCATTGAAACCTGAAGCGGCACCGCGCCCCGATTTCCCGAACGCCAGATCGATGGTGCCATCAACCCAGACCTCGCCGTAATCATCGATGCACGTGTGAAACCACACCTTTGAACCAGCGACTGAAACCCCATCGACTTCTTCGGGAAGCGTGACGGTAATCCGATACCATCCGAAGCAGAGGCCCGATAAGATAATCTCTTGGATATTCTCACAGATACCCCAGCCAGAGTCGTCGTATTCTGCGAGACGGGCAGGCGTTTCCGCGAGTCTATCGACGAGGCCGCCGTTCGGTTCACCGGGGACGAGCCCATCGGCGTAACGCCACTGCGCGTTAGTGAGTTGGAGGTGTTCCGCGTTTTCTAAATCCAATTCTGCAATAATCATTGTATCTCCTTTTCGCCCGGGCGGAGATAGAGAGAGCCGCCCGGACAATTTGTTTAACCATATCTCAAGCTCTGTAGTTCGGGCTCGCCTGAGCCCGAACGGCAGCCGCCCGGACAATGTGTTTAACCATCTCGCCAAAGCTGATAAGCAATGGCTGTTGAAACCATCAGGAAAATGCCTGAGACAATAAATGGCATCTGAATCGAGAAGTTCACCAGAAACCCGCTGGCAACGTAACCCGCAAGAAATCCGGTACTCCATGCCAAGTGTGTTATTCCGACACCGTGCCCTTTTTCATCGGGCGCGGTGAATTCGTTGATAAAGCGCGGGATAGTCGTTGACAATGCCCACGCTGCGCCAGTGCCAAGCACGCCGAACATCTCAAGGGCGACGAGCGACTGATGAGAGAATACCAAGCCGAAAGCAAGCAGCGTCACGAGGCAGTTTGCTACAAAGGCAGGCGCGCGGTGCCCAAAAGTATCACAGAGTTTCCCTGTAGCCAGTTGGCACCCGAAAGCGAACAACAAACTGATTGCGCCGTAATAACCGGTAGTTTTGACACCGGCTATCCGTGAAATCAGCACGGGCATCAGCAGATTCACGGAGCCCCAATAGTAGGTTGGCAATAGGCGTAAACCGATGAGCATCCGCATCTCGCGCCGGCGACTCAAGTTCAGATACGCTTGAAATGCGTCTATCCCGAAGGTTTTTGAGCGCGTCTCGCGTGCTTGCCGAACCTTTGGTAAGAAGAGACACGCCCCTAAAAATAGGATGCCTACCAGTAACACCGCGCCGCCACCGAAAACGCCGTAACCGATGCGCGCAATCACTTCCCCGGCTACTGCACTGCCGAACGCGCTCCCCAGCGTCGTGCTGATAAAATAGAGTGCCGTTGCCAGGCCTAGTTTATTCGGCGGCACCGCGCTGATGAGGTAAGATTGCCCACCGGCAGTTTTGAAGCCGGAGGCGATGCCCTCATAACAGAGAATGCCCCAGATAAACAGCGGCGTTTGTGTCGTAAAGAGTCCGCCGATTGCGATTGCGCCTGTCATGCCGAGGAGCAGCGTGAGTTTTCGTCCAAACCTGTCGCTGAGACTTCCGCCGATAAGTGCGGCTATGCCGCCGAGTCCAATCGGCAATGCGCGTAGCAACGCTGCAAAGAGCGCGTCTTCCGCCAAAACCTCCTCGGCGTAGACAGGAAATAGCATCAGCACAGGCCCTGTTACCAAGCCGATGACAAACACGATGAGGCAGAGGAGAATAAAACCGGAACCCCACATCGGAAAGATACCTCATCGTCCATTTATCCCTACCGGTGACTATCGCAGGGTTTCCGGGAAATACCGCATCAGACTCTCCGTGATGTTTGGTGCGGCGGTGCCGAGTCCACAAGCACTCGTCGCCTTCATGACTTCCCCAATTTCTTGGATGTGCGCGCTGTTTGCTTTGCCGTCAAGCATCTCCGTTAGCCGCTGTGTCCCGATGCGGCATGGGAAACATTTCCCGCACGATTCTTCGGCGAAAAATTCCATCGCGTTGCGCGCCACGTCTAACATGTCCCGCGTGTCATCAAACACCATAATTCCAGCTGCGCCGAGCATTGCGCCGACTTTTTGGAAACTGGGTTCATCAAGCGTGATGTCCAAATCCGCGCCTGCGATGAACCCCCCAGAGAGTCCTGCTGAAGTAATCGCCTGGATTGAGCGTCCTGTTTCAGGGCCGCCTGCCCAATCGTAGAGGAGCGTTTTGAGCGGCAATCCAAACGGGACTTCATAATTCCCCGGCAGCTGAATATCACCGGAGAGGCTAATGATTTTTGTTCCAGCCAAGTCCTCATCGTCACTCAGGTTTTGATACCACGCCGCGCCGTGTCGTAGGATTTGTGCGGCGGCAGCGAGCGTCTCCACGTTATTTACTGCAGTCGGGAGGTTTTCAAAGCCGTGTGTTACAGGATACGGCGGCCTGTTTCTTGGAAAGGGATGCTTCCCCTCAAGGCTATTGAGCAGCGAACCTTCCTCTCCACAGACATAGGCACCTGCGCCTCTTCGGATATAAATGTGGAAATCAAACCCTGCGCCGAGGATATTCTCGCCGAGCAATCCCGCGGTTTCCGCTTCGGTGATTGCGCGTTCAAGCGTTTTCAAGGTTTGCGGATATTCATAGCGGAGGTAGATAAACCCGCGCGTCGCGCCCGTTGCGTAAGCGGCGAGCGTCATTCCCTCAAGGACAGCGTGCGGCGCGTAATCCAGAATGACTCTGTCCTTAAAACAGCCCGGTTCGCCTTCATCGGCGTTGCAAACGACGGTTTTCGGTTCGCCGGGTGCATTCATAACCGATTCCCACTTTGCCCCGGTAGGAAATCCCGCGCCACCTCTGCCTGCGAGTTGGCTATCCTTCAGCGCGGCGATTACCTCGGTTGGAGATGTTGTCACGGCGCGTGTTAACCCTTCATAACCGCCGGTGCGTCGGTAACCTGCGAGAGTGTTGCGTTCCGGTTCACGAATCTCTGCAAAGATGCATTCTTCGTGCATGCCCGGATTCGGCGGCGGCAGCGGCGTGGCGTGAACAGCGAGTGCGTCCACGTTTCTTCCTGTCAACACCGCATCGCCTTTCAAGACTGGCACACAATCGTCGCATCGTCCCGCGCACGGCATCGGTGTGCCGCCTTCGCTTTTGAGCGCGTCAAGGATTTCTAATCCCCCTTTCAGTCGGCAGACGGGCCCCGTGCAGACGCGCGGGGCATTTTTCCCCGGTGACTCGCTCGCAAAGTGGTGATAAAACGTTAACGTGCCGAAAAGTTCCGCCAACGGAATCCGCAGCCCGACTGCGATGTCGCGAAGTGCCGCTTCTGAAATGAACCCATCTCTATCATGGAAAGCGTGTAACACCGCGAGCAGCGGTGCCGGTGCCTCGCGAAATTGCGCAATCAACGCTTGGTTTGTGGCGGTGCCGTTCATGACGATTTCTCCTTCCGATGAATTTCTTTATGCTATTTTACCAATTTTTCCAATTCATGTCAAGATTTTTTGTGCGAATAAAATTTGACATGATTCGGCAGCCATTCCCGAAAACTAAATTGTCCCGCGTTCTGCAATTTTTTTTCTTGCAACCAATTGCAAATTGTGATAATCTATATGAATACTTGCCTAACGGCAGAAAAATCATTACACAATCTCACGTTTTAAAGGAATATCATGAAAAAATCTCATTCCCGACTCCTCTGGACAGGGTGCATCTTACTCATCAGCGCAAGTTTGGCGCACAGCCAGCAGTATGTCATCGTTGACAGCGCAGACGGCGACAGACTCACAGGCATCTGGCGCGGTGCAAACGATACCGAATTTGAGGTTGACTATCACGGCCAGGTTTTGCGCCTCCCGCTTAAAGGACGCACCATCCGTTTTACGTCAAACTTGGAGCATGTAGCGGATAGAACCGCTGTTAAACACTTCCGCAATGGGCTCGATTTGCTGGAATTAAACTCGCCGGCACTCGCGAAACGGCGATTTGAAGCCGCGCTGGAAGAATTTCCGAAATACGCAGACGCGCACTACCAACTCGGTTTACTGCATCAAGAAGCCGGGGAAACCGCAGCGGCGTTGGCACGCTTCCGTTCTGTCACGATGATAGATGCCGCCAGTTTTGAGCTCGTGCCGCTGTTGCGGCACATCGGCGACACTGCGCTCGCCGCCGAAAATTACACGACGGCCGTTGATGCTTATCAACTCATCTTGAACCATTATCCCGAACACGAATCGGTAAGAACGCTCGGCTACCTCACCGGGTTCTTGCACGTGGAGCAATTGCGAGACACGGCGGCGGGACTCGTGCTGCTGGAATGGGCAATTAAGGAGTTCCCCGACGCGCCTCTCCATGAAAAAGCGGTATTCCAGATAGGCACACTGCAGGCAGAGACTGGGGAGCTAGACAACGCGCACCACACCTTATCAGGTTTCTTGCAACGTTACCCAGAAAGTGAATGGAACAACGAGGCGCGCCTCGCCTTGGCTATCGTGAATCTCCGACTGGGGCGAAAACAAGATGCGGCGACAGAGGCGAACCTCGTCCGGACGCTAAGCACCGAGCCCGCGCTCATCGAACGCGCAGAAGAAATCCTCGCTGAAAGCGCGTGGAACGTTTACACCGAAGCGGAAGGACTACCGCACAACACTATCCAAGCCATCGCCATGAACGGAACGTATCTCTGGATAGGCACGCCGAAGGGCATCATGCTGGTTGAAACCTATCTCAATGGCTGGATGCCGATTCCCTCGGTAGCAAACCTGATAAATACCCACTTTGAAACGGTGCCGGATGTCCGAACCATTGCTGTCCATGCAAACGAAGTCTGGATTGGCACCCGAAATCAGGGCGCGCTCTACTACAATCAAGAGACGAACGAAACCAACCGGTACGCGCCACCCGATGCACTGCCGAGTGCCTGGGTGCGCGATATTCAGATAGATGACACCGAAATCTGGTTCGCGACGGACGCAGGCGTAGTGCGTCAACCTCGCGCTACCGGCGAACATCTGGTTTACAACACACAGAACAGCTTTATCCCCACGGACGATGTCCACACACTGGCGTTAACCGATACAACCCTCTGGGTGGCTTCACAAGATGGCACAATAGCAACCTTTGACAGGCAGTTGCAGGAGTGGCAATCTTATCACTCCACTGAAACCGAAGAAGGCACCGCCATCGCCAAATTTGATGTCGCGGCGGAACAACTCCTCTTCACGTGGTTCAACGCCAACTATCAGGCAAACGGCTATTTTCAGGCGGAATGGAATGGCGACAACGGGATATCTACGACACTCCTAACCGGTATTGAAGAACCTGCTGATTTAACGGCGATTTACATTGCCGGCGTTATTGATACATCGCCAATAGCGGTAAGCCCTAGTCCCGAAACACCGAACGGTGCAGTAGAAGAGAACACGGGTATCGAAACCTCGCCAGCGGAGACACCGCCCTCCGAAGGAGAGGAAGGTTTCCTTGAAAGCACCGAAGCCCCGGGCACCCCGCTTGTCCTTTGGATAGCTACGAACGACGATGTCTTCGTCTACTATACCCGTTCAGGAGCCGACAGCGGCTGGAAGACAATCCGCACGCCTCGGACGCTCATAGGGGAGTCTAGGGCGCGGTGCATCGCCGTGGCGAATGATAAAGCATGGCTCGGCACATCCAACGGGTTAGCGACAATCAGCGCGCAGACGTTGAATAAGAGAGAGTTCCAGTAGGAAAACCCTCGGGCCCGATACAAAAATTGAAACAGGGGACCCGCCTACGAACCAGAGAGGACAGATGATGCCGCAACAACCAACCTGCATCAAACTGATGACACGCTGGCATCGCGCGCAACCGCAGCACGTTGAAGACGAACTCGTCGTTGAAGAACCGCTGGAAGTGCGCGTGAACCAAACGAGTCTCATCGTCGTTATGCGCACTCCCGGGCACGACTTTGAACTCGCGGCGGGGTTTCTCTATACGGAGGGACTCATTACGTCCAGTGATGACATTGATATCATCGCTTATTGTGAAGATAGCGAAGATAACATCGTCAACGTTGGCCTCGCGTCAGGGTTGCATCTGGATGCTGAGGCTGGCTGGCAGCGCAATTTTCACGCGAATGCAAGTTGCGGGCTCTGCGGGAAAATGACAATTGAATCTGTCAAACTTCAGGTGCCGGAAATATCAGTAGGGACAGATTTCCGGCTCTGTCCACAAACACTTTACCAACTCAACGCACGGTTGCGTGCATCGCAATCGGTTTTTGAAAAGACAGGTGGGCTTCACGCCGCCGGGCTATTCAATGAAAACGGCGAACTCTTAATTATCAGAGAGGACATCGGCAGGCATAACGCCGTGGACAAGGTGATTGGACACGCGTTGTTGGCGGACATGCTCCCGTTAGCGCGGCACATTTTGATGGTAAGTGGACGCGCGAGTTTTGAGATTGTGCAGAAGGCACTCTTCGCGCGCATCCCGATAATCGTCGCCGTATCCGCCGCCTCCACTCTCGCCGTGGAACTCGCACAGGAAGGCAACCTGACGTTAATCGGTTTCATGCGCGGGGAGAGCATGGCGGTTTATAGTTGTCCGGAACGTATCAATAAAAAACTATCCTTTTGACGCGACGTGTATCTATAAAGGTAAACAATCCTTACAAAGGAGCGACTTTCTCATGAATTTCATTTTGAGCGGCATCCAGTGGACAGGCAATTTCCTATTTTTGGCAGTTGTCCTCGGCACCTTCATCGTTTCGTGGGTATACGCACATCGGTTGCGTGAACGCCACGGCGCGGATTTCCCGTGGAACAAAGCCGCCGGTATCATCGGCGTTGAAGTTCTACTGTGGATTGCGTTTAACGTGTTCTTGGAATTTTTCAAGGCATATTGGCTGCCGATTGCCATCATCGCGGTTGTTGTTATCGCTGTCATTCTCTCACGAAAGAAGAAGCGGCGTTATGTCTAACACCGAATCGCTTTTGGCCCGTAGGGCGGGGGCCTGTCCCCCGCCATTCCTCGGGCTACCCATTATGAACGATCGCGAGGGACAGGCCCTCGCGCTACGGAACACAGAAAAACACTTTGGAACCCGTAGGGCAGGGGCCTGTCCCCTGCCATCCCTCGGGCTGCCCGAGCCTGAACGATCGCGAGGACAGGCCCTCGCGCTACGGAACACAGAAAAGCACTTCGGAACCCGTAGGGCAGGGGCCTGTCCCCTGCCATCCCTCGGGCTGCCGTAGCCTGAACGATCGCGAGGACAGGCCCTCGCGCTACGGAACTGAGCGGCAGCAATCGAGACCGGGAGGTCTCTCCTACATGAACGTTCGCGAGGGACAGGCCCTCGCGCTACGGAACAGAGAAAAGCCTGAACGTTCGCGAGGGACAGGCCCTCGCGCTACGGAACGGAGAAGAGCCCGAACTACTGAAACGAAACGAATCAAATCAACCTAATAAGGAGACAAAAAATGCCACGTACAGGCAGAGCCGTAGTCGCATACGGCCAAGATTTTGAAATTCGCGAATATCCCGTGCCAGACCCGGCACCGAACACAGTCCTACTCCGGCAAGAACTCGCCGGTATCTGCGGCACCGACTTGCATAACTGGCAGAACGGTTTCCAACGCGAAATCCTTCTGGGACATGAAAACGTCGGCATCGTTGAGGCAATCGGTGATGGCGTGGAGAACGACTATGTCGGCAAGCCGATTAAAGAGGGAGACAGGATTATCTTCGCGCCCGGCACCAACTATGGCGGTTACGGGTTTCAGTGGAATCCGGACGAGGCACCCCATTTCCGTGGCGGCTTCGCCGATTACATGTATCTCACCTACCCGAACACCTGTTTTATGAAGACAGATGCGTCGCCTGAGGTAGCCGTGCTCACCGAACCTTTTACTGTCGGCGTGCATGCCGTCATGCGCGGCGAAATCAAACTCGGCGATACCGTTGTCGTGCAAGGCTCCGGTGCCATCGGGTTGGTAACACTCGCCTGCGCGAAATTGAGCGGTGCGGCAAAGGTGATAATGGTAGGCGGTCCGGCCGGACGCTTGGAACTTGCCAAACGTCTCGGCGCGGATGTCACCATTGATATTGAGGAAGTCACTACTGTCGAAGAGCGCACCGAGTTAGTTAAGGCGGAAACCCCGCGTAAGGCAGGTGCCGATGTCGTTTTTGAGTGTGCCGGCTTCCTTCCCGCTACGCCGGAAGGACTCGGTTATACGCGTGCCAGCGGCACCTTCGTTGAAGTCGGACACTTCGTCGATATGGGTTCGATCGACTTCAACATCAACCAATTGCTGATGCGCAAGAACTTGCGCGTTGAAGCCATCTGGGGTAGCCGTTATGAGCATTTCGTGCGCGGGTTGCCGCTGCTTGAAAATAGCGAGCTCCCCTTCGCCGACATGATCAGCCATCAACTGCCGTTATCACAGGTGGAAGACGGTTTCAAGGCACTTGATGGCGGCTACCGCATCAACGGTGAAACGGCAATCAAAATTGCTGTCCGCGCCGAGGAATAAACCATCAAATCCCGTAGGGCGATGGCCTGTCCCTCGCAATAGATTGAGGGTGTTTCATAAATTTATCCCCCTTGGGGGGAGGGCGAATACCGATAGAAAAGCCAGGGGGTGCCGGACATCGGCCCAACCCCTGTAGTTCGGGATCGCCCGATCCCGAACAGGTCAGGATCAGGCGATCCTGACCTACAGGGGTGATGAGGATTGCCCAGCAAAACGCCCGGCGAAGGATATGCCCCTACCCTACAAACTAGAATTTTTAAGGAGTCAAACCTATGTCAAAAACTTATCGCGTCGGCTTCGCCTCCCTCGTGCATGACCACGTCTGGGGCGAACTCCGTCACTGGAAGGCGCATCCGAACGTTGAAATTGTCGCCGCCGGCGATATTAATGCCGAACTCCGCGCCCAGTTTCAAGCCGAGGCAGGCGTTGACAACGTCTACGCCTCTTGGCAGGAAATGTTGGAGAAAGAAACGTTAGACATCGTCCAAGCGGCAGCCGAGAACAACGCCGGTCCAGACATCGTTGAAGCAGCGGCGGCGAAAGGCATCCACGTCGTCTCAGAGAAACCGATGGCGGCGCGCTTGTCGCAGGCGGATCGGATGCTTGCCGCCGCCGAAAACGCCGGCACCTTACTCATGGTGAATTGGCCGACAGCGTGGAGCCCCGCGCTGAACACCGCAATGAACCTCATCAAAGAGGGGAAACTCGGCGATGTTTTCTACTTCAAGTGGCGTTCCGCACACAACGGTCCCAAGGAAATCGGCTGCTCCCGCTACTTCTACGAATGGCTCTACGATGAGGAGAAGAACGGCGCGGGCGCATTAATGGACTACTGCTGTTATTGCGCCGATATGTGCGCCTATCTCCTCGGACTGCCGCAACAGGTGACGGCTTTCCGCGGCACGTTCGTCAAGGACTATCCGATCCCCGATGACAACGCCGTTATCCTCATGAAATACGGCAACGCCTTCGGGATTACGGAGGCATCTTGGACACAGAAGGTGGGCTATGTCACGCCGAACCCGGTGGTTTACGGCACTGAGGGCGCGCTGATAGTCAGCGGTAATGAGGTGCATCTGCATCCCGCCGGTGGCGACGCGCAAGTGATTACCCCGGAACCACTTCCCGAAGGTTCACGCAACGCAGCGGAGTATTTCATTCGCTGTCTTGGAACCGGCGCGCCGATCGAGGGACTCTGCAACGCAAAAGTCAGCCGCGACGCGCAGGAAATCTTAGAGGCGGGGCTCGTTTCCGCAGATAGCGGACAGGTAGTCAACTTGCCGATGACGTAACGGGTATTTCCCTCTGGGTAGGAGAGACCTCCTGGTCTCGATGCAATACCGGTAGGCGAGCCCTCCTGGTCTCGATACGATGGCGAGGGACAGGCCCTCGCCCTACGGTGAGGGACAGGCGTTTTTTTCACCGTAGCGCGGGGGCCTGTCCCCCGTGATCGTTGGAGTGCGCGAGGCATGGCGAGGGAAACCCTCTCGCATGCGCGTGTGGCATGCGAGGGCCCAAGCCCTACGGTGAGGGGGAGGCGGCCTCGACACCCGTAGCGCGGGGGCCTGTCCCCCGCGATCGTTGGAGTGCGCAAGACATGGCGAGGGAAACCCTCTCGCATGCGCGTGTGGCATGCGAGGGCCCAAGCCCTACGGTAATTCCGGATATATCGTATATTGACTTTCAAATCCATTCATGCTAAATTGCAAATATCTTTCTTTCAATTTAGCATTATTCAATAACAAGGAGAACCTTATGAGCGATAGAATTCCCATCGCCTTACAGTTGTATTCGATCCGAGAAGATTGCGCCCGCGACCTGTCGCACTGCCTGCAGGCAGTCGCACAGATGGGATATGAGGGTGTCGAATTCGCTGGTTACTACGACAGAACAGCGGAAGAATTGCGTGGCATGTGCGATGACTTGGGCTTAAAAGTCGTCGGAACGCACACGCAACTCAGCACGCTCCTCGGCGATGAACTGCCCAAGACGGTGACGTTCAACCAGACCCTCGGTAACCCGTATCTCATCGTGCCGGGGTTGCCTGAACCGTATCGTAACTCGCGGCAGGCGTGGCTGGACACGGCGAAACTCTTCAACGAAATCGCCGAAAACATCGCCGACCAGGGTATGTTCACCGGCTACCATAACCACGCCGTTGAATTTGCGCCGATGGACGGCGAATTGCCGTGGGACACCTTTTTCGGTAATACCCGCGACGATGTCGTCATGCAGATTGACACCGGCAACGCGCTCCACGGTGGTGCAGCGAGCGTGCCGTTTCTTGAACGCTACCCCGGCCGCGCCAAACTGGTGCATCTCAAAGAGTATTCGTCCACGAACGACAAGGCACTCATCGGCGAAGGCGACGTGCCGTGGGACGATGTCTTCCACACCTGCGAAACCATCGGCGGCACCGAATGGTATATCGTTGAGCAGGAAAGTTACGCCTACTCGCCAATCGAATGCGTGGAACGATGCATCGAAAATCTACGAAAGATGGGGAAAATCTAGGTTTGCATGCAGCCGAAACCTCACTTTTGCTCTGGTGGGAAGATTTCTACCGTCCCGTTTTTGAGTATATCCTCCCCAAAATGGGAACGTTGGAGGGCAAAAAGGTGCTGGAATTAGGCACTGGGACAGGCGGCACGGCGACGCTGCTTGCCAAACGCGGCGCAACCGTCGTCGGCATCGATTTACTGCCTTTTCGCCTCGACGAAGCGAAGAGGCGCGCGGCGCAACACAACGTCGCCGACGCGGTTGACTTCGCGCGCATGGACGCAACGCAACTCGCCTTCCCAGACAACACCTTCGATTTCGTCATCTCCAAATCGGTGCTTGTGTTCACCGAGCACGCGCAAACCGCGAGCGAATGCTACCGCGTCCTCAAACCGAGCGGGAAGGCGATTTTCATCGAGAATATGCGCAAACACCCGGCAGTATGGCTCTATCGGAAGCTGTTCTTAAAATATTCCGGCAAGTTGCACTACTTCTCACTGCGCGACATTGCGGCAGTCGGTGCTGAATTTGAGGAGATGGAGCATCGAGAGTTCCATCTCCTCGCCTTGGGCGCGCTCCTCTGGCAACGCGGTATTTCTATCCCGGCGTTTTACCGTTGGACACTTCGGTATCTGAAAGGCGTTGACGCGCTTCTCTTGCGGCTCTTTCCTTTCCTCAAGCAATTCTGTTGGATTACGGCGATGATTTGCGAGAAACGGTGAGGAAAAATATGGCCGGGGATAGCCCCCGGCCATGTTTTTTTATGGGTGGCAAGGCGAGGGGAACTCGCTCGCATGCGCGTGTGGCATCCGAGGGCCCAAGCCCTACGGAGAGGACAGCCCCCGGCCTCTGTTCCAAGAACGGGAGGGTTCTCCTACCGCTTCTTGAGGTTACCCCATGTGGTAGCGAGTTTGCCCTGTGCTTCAACAGCAACAACCGCGCCACCTGCCAGGTCGCGCACTTCATCTTCGCTTAAGGCGCGGTCCCAGAAATAGACCTCATCGATCATCCCATCAATCCAGATGTCGTTGCCTTCATCGCCGCCGCGGGCCCTGCCGACTCCGAGTTCAATCGGTTCGTTGGGGAACGAAAGAAGTGGCGGCGTAATTGCTCTCGGATGCTCTTGCCCACTTTCAGGGACGATAGTGTCCCCACCGGTAGCCGAGGAGGTCACGTAGGCTTTCGCCTCGGTGCCATCGACGACATAGGCGACGTGCGCCCATTCTTCAGCCGCGTAAACCCCATCGGTGCGGAACCACCCTTCGGTGCCTTCCCAGCAGCTCCCCCAGGTCATGTCGGTATCGGTGACGGTGCAAATGCGCACCATGAAATTCGCGCCCCATCCGACTTTTTCTCCCTTGAAAAGCACGCCGCCGTGGTCCCGGCCGCCGCCCTCGCGGATGTAAAGCCACAATGAGATGGAGAAAACGCCATCGTCTTGCTCAAGACTCGCGTCAGATGGAATTTCAACGTATTGCCCGGTGTTCTCGCCGGTGGCGGGATTCTCCGGGTTTTCAAGGTTGAGTGCCATCCCGGACTGCCCAGCGGCGACGCTGGCACCGTTCATCAACTCACCATCGTTACCGCCGATGGAATCGCTAGCGGTGCCATCGTCAAAGTTCCATACAGAGACGAGGCCATCTTCCAAACCGGCGTAACTATTGACAGTGAAAACCGTGAGCGTTAAAAACGCAAAGAGACATAATTGCTTCACAATAAAAACTCCTTATTTTGTGGAACGCGGCGGTAGGCGCAGTTTGAAACAGCCCCTACCGGGCCGCGAACGTAAACGTAGCGGGTTCGTGACGTAATTTCACAATTCCGCGTTGAATAAACGGAAGGCGACGGTGCGCGCCGCCTCCGTAAACTTAGCGACGGTGGTAGGATTTCATCTTCCCCCATGTCGTCGCTAATTTCCCTTCGGCTTTGACGGCCAGAGCCCTATCCGGTCGTGTGCCGTTCGCCAGGTCCTGCACCTCGTCCTCAGACAACGCCCGATCCCAGATGATGATCTCGTCAATCATGCCATCGAGGAAGGTATCGTTCCCAGCGTTGCCGCCAATCTGCCGACCTGCACCGATTTCTAGGGGACGATCCTTGAAAAGGTTGTAAGGTTCAGGCGCGACTTGTGGATTCGCTTGGCCGCTGGCGGGAATGTTGATTTTGCCGCCATCTTCCTGAACATAAGCGATGGCTTCCTCACCGTCCGCCGTTTGACAGACATGATACCACTCCTCGGCATCAATAACACCATCAGTCCGCATCCAGTTTTCGGTACCACCATTGGTTGTGCCGAAGGTCATGTCGGTATTATTAAGCGTGAGGAGTCGGAAGGTGAAATTAGCCCCCCATCCAACTTTTTCGCCTTTCCAAACGCCGGCGTGGTCTGCACCGTTTCGGACGTAAAGCCAATACGATACGGTATGCGGTCCTTCAATGGCGTTTTCAAGCCCGGCGTTGAAAGGCACCTCGGCACGCGTATCTTTGCTTCCATCTACGTCCAACGCCTTGCCAAACCTGCCTTTATCAACGACCTTGGCGGCTTTGAAGAGTTCGCCGTGGGCATCACCGATGGCATCGGTGACTTTTCCATCGTCAAACGTCCACGCGGCGATGACTCCATCGTTCAGGTCTGCCTGCACAGAACCAATCGCCAGCGCAACGACGAAAATGACTGAAATAAGAAATTTCATTTAATAAACCTCCTCTAGTTGAGAGAGTGGACAGAGAGACAAACCTCCGTCCAATAAATTTGTAGGGTGATAGGCCTCGGAAGAGACCTGGTGCAACGAAAGTAGCCCGCGACGCAGCGGCGTGCGTCCGGGCACGAAGACAGTTCAACGGGAAATCCCGATGCTGCCTTACAACGTAAGAGATTAACGGACGTAAAGTGAAGGGGGGGGTCGATTCTGCCTAGCCGATTGTTAAAACAACCGTCAGCACGTGAGCGCGCGAAAGGGCTGCGCGCTACGCCGCCCGGATGCGCGTGACAACTTCTGGTCTTTTCGTCTCTGAAATTGATACGTGCGTTTCGCATGTCCATCACCTTACAGTTCCGTTCTGCTCCATAGATAGAAATTGTAGGTTTAATCCCACTTTTGTCATTAAATATACATAAATTTTAATTTTTTGTCAACTTTTTTTGTCAAAAAAAATCCCGAACGCAACAGAGCCCGATAGGAAAACCCGGCGGGTTGCCTTCTCCAAATTTCGCTTGCCCTATTTTTCATATCATGCTAAATTAACAGCGGGTGTTTCATAATTCGTTCAACGTCGCGGTGACAGGCCCCTGCTACGGTAACACCTAAGAAATCGTTCCCTTTAACGTAGGGCGAGGGCCTGTCCCTCGCCACGTATCAAGTTTTCCTTCTATACCGTAGGGCGAGGGCCTGTCCCTCGCCATGCACAGGTCTGAGCAGCAAACATCCGGGGTCTCTGGGTTGCAGGCGTTTTTCGCCGAGGTCGGCAGATCGCGGGGGACAGGCCCCCGCGCTACGGAAAAAAACGGCGTGCGTTACCGTAGGGCGAGGGCCTGTCCCTCGCCGTGCCTAAGGTCCTTTAGGTCCTTAATGTCTATAGATGAGCGGGATTAACGGCACCCTAAGGTCCTTTAGGTCCTTAATATGATTTTTCATGTCTTGTCTCCCGCACATTAAGGTCCTAACGGACCTTGAAAAGTTTGGCAGACCGGGGTTGCTATAGACATGCAGGACCTAAAGGACCTGAAGAGGCATCCATTGCAAAAAAAGAATGCTCGTTGCGCGGGAGATAATCCTGGAAATCGTGTGAATCTTGTGAATCCTGCTTCAGACGATTAAGATCGCGGGGGACAGGCCCCCGCGCTACGGTAACACCTAAGAAATCGCCCCCGGGCACCGTAGGGCGAGGGCCTGTCCCTCGCCGTGCCTAAGGTCTGTAAGACCTTAATGTCTATAGCATCTGCATCGCACAGCATCCTAAGGTCCTTTAGGTCCTTAATATGATTTTTCACGTCTTGTCTCCCGCACATTAAGGTCCTAACGGACCTTGAAAAGTTTGGCAGACCGGGGTTGCTATAGACATGCAGGTCTTAAAAGACCTGAAGAGGCATCGATTGCAAAAAGAGTGCTCGTTGCGCGGGAGATAATCCTGGAAATCGTGTAAATCTTGGAAATCCTGCTTCAGACACTTAAGAGCGCGGGGGACAGGTAATTTGTCTCGTCTCTGTAGTTCAGGATCGCCTGATCCTGACCCGTTCGGGAGCGGGCGCTCCCGAACTACAGCGGTGGGCCCGATGCCTTCCGGTATTCGCCCGCTCCCCAAGGGGGAATAAATACCGAAACGGAGTTATGAAACACCCTCAAATTAACAACACTAGCATTTCAAAAAAAAAGAAGGATTTATTCGTGCAGATTACCCAACAATACGCCACCAACCTAGCCGCGCGCCTTCGTTGCGCTTTTTGCACGTCCCTCATCGCGCTCATCTTCCTCGTGGTGTCGGGATGCGATGAGAAACAGCCGCCCGCACCGGTGCCGGAAGTCGCCGAAGTCGCTACCCCTGTCGAATTTCCAAAACCTCGCGTCGCGGATTGGCACATGTTTATGCATGATTTAGACTTTTCCGGTGTTAGCGCGGATAAGACGCTCACGCCGCCGCTCCAGTTGCTATGGCAATTCAAAACCGGCGGCCCACTTCACGCTTCACCCGTAGTCGCAAACGGCGTTCTTTACATCGGCTCAACCGACGGCAAATTGTATGCACTGAATGCCAAGGCGTGGGACATCAAATGGGTTTTCGACGCAGGCAGTGCCATCCGTTATGCCGCGACTGTGTTGGGAAACCGAGTCTATTTCAGCGCAAGGAATAACAGAGTTTACGCGCTCAACGCCGAGACAGGCGAGTCGGTGTGGGAGTTCAAATCCACGAATTGGATGGACGCGCCGCCGATTGTCGTCGATGGGAAACTCTATATCGGCGCGTTTCCGTCAAAAATTTATCAATTGAACGCGATGACCGGCACGCTTGAAGCGACGCGCGAACGCACCGTCAGGATTCGCGGGATTGAATACGGCTGCGCGAACGGCGTATTCCGTCCGGTCTCCCCACTCTACAATGCAAAGTTGTGGCGAGCCCAGACAGCGGGAAGCAACAGCTATCCTATCATCGCGAACGGGTTCGTCTATATCGGCGCGCGCGATGGGCATATCTACGCGTTTGACGAAACATCGAAAACGGAAACGTGGGCATATCAGACGCGCGGTTTTATTGACGCGGCACCCGCTATCGCCGAAGGCATCCTCTACGCCACCTCCGGTGATGGGACAGTTTACGCCTTCGGAAACGCCTCGTCTCATCCTGCAGACGCGCCTGCCAGTCCCACGCGCGCGGTCGGCATCGTCACGCACGATAACGCCGCTGTTTACGTCAATAGGGGCGCGACGACAGAAAAACCGGCAGAGAAACCACTCCTGCACCTCAACGACAACGTTGCGCTGCCGATTCTGCAATTCGCCGATGGATGGTATGAAGTTGAACTGCCGAACGGCGAACGCGGCTGGATGGATACCCTCGCCTTCGGAGAGTTTGAAGAGACAGAAGGCGTGCTGTTTAACACAAACTTCTGCGGCAAGCGGCGGACATTACAACTCGTTGAAGGCGCAGAATACCCGCGCTGGAGCCCCGATGGCGAACTCATCGCGATGCTGAAAAGAACCGAACTCCGCGGCAGATACTGGCAGGCGAGTGAACTGCTCATCATGGACAAAGAGGCGAAACGGGTGCGCAAACTTTATACAGCAAACTCGCAGGCTTCCCAGAGTGCCATTTACAACCCGCATCTCTCCTGGTCCCTCGATAGTCGCCTCTTGGCGTTTGAAGTGGACGAAAAGACTGAACGTTACGTTTACACCATAGATTGGAAACTCGGCAGGGTTAAAAAGTTAGTCCGAGGCGACGCTCCCGCCTGGTCCCCCACGTCAAACCGCCTCGTGTTTCGGCGGCGCGATAAAGGGTTGGATGTCATCTACCGCATCAACAGCGATGGAAGTGCGATGCAGGCGATTGCGCGTGTGCCAGTTGAACCGCGGAAGCGCGCTTACACCTATCTCCCCGCGCCAACTTGGGCACCCGATGGGACGCGCGTGGCGTTTGGTGTCCACAATCAGAAATATGTCGGCATCCGCATCCAAGGCGCAAACGGGAAACGTTTGAAGGAGATACCGACGCAGCATCAGCACGTCGCGCACATCAACTGGGCGGCAGATGGAACGCAACTCGCCTATGTGTTATCCGGTAGCAACCGTCCGGGGCAACTCCTTGATAAGCAACTCCACCTCGCCGATGCGATCTCCACGTCAACCCAGACGCAGATTTTGAGGCACACATCGCCAACTTGGGCACCGACAGGGAAGCGGCTATCGTATTTAGAACGCGAGGATTGCGAGGGGCTCCGCTGGAAACTCTGGATTTACGACGCTGAAACCGGGCGCAAATTCCCGATTGCCCGAACGCAACTGAAGGTGACATCTGTCGTCTGGATGCCAGATGGAAAGCATCTCTGCCTGTGGCACACGTCAGATTACCTCCGCGATAACGCCTATAAACCGGCGATAACGAAGGGGTGGATTGTGCCCATTGAGATACCTTGAAAAAAATAATCAAGGGGGTTTCATATTTCGATGCAATACCGTAGGAGAGCCCTCCCTGTCTCGATGTTCCCGTAGCGCGGGGGCCTGTCCCCCGCGAGCGTTGGCGTGCGCGAGGCATGGCGAGGGACAGGCCCTCGCCCTACGGTAAGGGGGAGGCGTTTTTTTCGTCGTAGCGCGGGGGCCTGTCCCCCGCGAGCGTTGGCGTGCGCGAGGCATGGCGAGGGACAGGCCAACGCCCTCCGGTGAGGGGGAGGCGTTTTTTTCGTCGTAGCGCGGGGGCCTGTCCCCCGCGGGCGTTGGCGTGCGCGAGGCATGGCGAGGGACAGGCCCTCGCCCTCCGGTAAGGGGGAGGCGTTTTTTTCGTCGTAGCGCGGAGCCTGTCACCACGACGTTGAGCGAGTTATGAAACATCCTCAAATAATCCCATTCCTTTAAAGCAATGTTTAAAGAAGGATACCAAGCATGAAACCCAACATCCTCTGGCTCTGTAGTGACCAGCAGCGATTTGATACACTCGGCTGCTACGGAAACCCGTTCGTGCAAACGCCGAATCTAGACAGGTTGGCGGCAGAAGGCGTGCTTTTTGAAAACGCCTACTCGCAAAGCCCGGTCTGCACGCCGAGCCGCGCTAGTTTCCTCACGGGTAGATACCCGCGCACCACTCGATGCCGACAAAACGGACAGGCAATCCCGCCTGATGAAGTGCTCGTCACAAAACTGCTCTGCGATGCAGGATACGTTTGCGGCTTGGCAGGCAAACTCCACCTCGCGCCTTGCAATCCGAGCGTCTGTCAAGGCACAGAAAAACGCATTGATGACGGCTATGCTCAGTTCTCCTGGTCGCACGACCCGAGCGATGTCTGGTTTGCGCACGATTATCAACAGTGGCTGCGCGATAAAGGGCTCCAGCGAGGAAGCAAGCCGTTCGCCGATTCACAATACGTCCAAGTGATTCCATCGGAAGAGCACAGCCAGACGACGTGGAGTATTGAGCGCGCGATGTCGTTCATCAGGAGGGCCAGTAACTTTGAGCAACCGTGGCTATTTTCGGTGAACATGTTCGACCCGCACCACGCGTTCGACCCGCCAGTCGCCGCCCTTGAACGCTATCGCGAGATACTCGACGACATTCCACTACCGAACTACGTCGAAGGCGAATTGGAAAACAAACCGATTTGGCAGCAGACCGACCACGGTGGCGCGTATGGCAAAAGAGCCGGGTATCCTTACAAGGCCATGACTCGGGCAGACCATCGCTGGGTGCGCGCCGCCTACTGGGCGATGATTGACGTAATCGATACGCAAATCGGCAGACTGCTTGACTTCTTGGAGGAGACAGGGCAGCGCGAAAACACCATCGTCATTTTCACGTCCGACCACGGTGAAATGCTCGGGGACCACGGTATCTATCTGAAGGGCCCTTATTTCTACGAACCCGCTATCCGAGTGCCGCTGATTATCTCAGGTCCGGGTATGTTGAACAACGGTTCGCGTTCGGATGCGCTCGTCGAATTAGTCGATCTGGCACCGACGCTGCTGGCGGCATCCGACTTGGAACGTCACCCCGGCATGCAGGGGCAAAGCCTCCTCCCGATGCTGACAGGCGATGTCCCCTTGGATGCGCATCGCGACGATGTCTATTGTGAATACTACAACGCGATGGGATGGCACAGAGAGCCTGTCGCGCACGCAACGATGGTGCGGGACAAACGGTATAAGTTAGTCGCCGCGCACGGCACAAACGGCGGTGAACTCTATGATTTGGAAACGGATGCACAGGAGACGCGCAACCTCTGGCACGATGCCGATTATAGCGGCGTTCGGCTGGCAATGCAGGAACGGCTCATCGATCGGATGGCGTGGACGGTGGATCCGCTGCCAGAACGCCAGGCACCGTGGTAGAAATGCGTGTTCCCCGTAGCGCGGGGGCCTGTCCCCCGCGAGCTCTAGCGTCCTCAATTTTCACCGTAGCGCGGGGGCCTGTCCTTCGCCATCGTCCGCGCGCCAGGTCCTGTAGGTCAGGATCGCCTGATCCTGACTCGTTTGTGATCAGGCGATCACAAACTACAGAGAGGGAGAACAAAAAAACGTCTCTTGTTCTCTTAGGTCCTTTAGGACCTAAAAACATAACTTGACGATGGACAAAGCGAGGGACAGGCCCTCGCCCTACGGTGAAAGGGGGGTTTTCCTCCGCCGAGGTTCCGGTAGGAGAGACCTCCCGGTCTCGATTTTTAAATATATCGGGACAGGGATGTCCCTCCTACCGAAGACATATCGGGACAAGGATGTCCCGCCTACTGAAAGACATATCGGGACAAGGATGTCCCTCCTACTGAAGCACGCCTATGCCGTTGATGCAACCGGCGCGCTGTGGAAACGTGAAAATTCTTTTCGGGCAAGCAACTCCTGATTCGTCTGGAGACTCGCCTCGTGAAACTGATACTCGTTTTTACCGAGTCGGTAATAACACCGGAGATGCCCGGCATCAACCGCCTGTTTGAGAGCGGCGGCGGAAATGCCGAGCATCCGCGCGGCTTCCATGAGATTATATTCTACCGTCAATGCACGTATTCTCATACTATCTCCTTTTACAAAAATTAACGCAAAAAGGAGACGGAGGGTTTCATATTAGCATCTTAGAAAAAATACGCATCTCAATCTGCCTGTGCTGCTGCATCGCAATGTCCCAGAATGCGGCGGCAGAAAATGTGTTGTCGCGCTGGGATAAAGCAATTTTTGACAGCATCTACGACGCGCCGCCGCGTCGCGAACCGATGTGGACATTAATGGAAGGCATAACTGAATTCGGACACTAT
The DNA here is from genome assembly GCA_965242965.1 of Candidatus Poribacteria bacterium. Taxonomy (GTDB): domain Bacteria; phylum Poribacteria; class WGA-4E; order WGA-4E; family WGA-3G; genus AGPOR5. Next base: position 4,201,535 of record OZ251518.1, read on the forward strand.
CGCGCGGTGATGGGAGTCTCCATGCTGCTCATGGCTTACGGCAATGACTCGCATCGGGAGACAGGGCGGTTGCTGACCTCGGCGTTCTTGGTAACAGGCACGATGACTTACGGCATGAAACGCCTGGTCGGACGAAAGCGGCCGCTCGATGAGACATTGGGGAATCCCGCTTTTCCATCGGGACATACGTCACTGGCGTTCACTTCCGCCACCGTTTTAGGGTATCGGTATCCGCGTTGGCGCGTGCCGCTTTACGTCGGCGCGGGCCTCGTCGGATTTTCGCGCATCTATCTTGGGCGGCACTACGCATCAGATGTGATAGTCGGCGCGGCGTTAGGCACCGCGGTGGGAGTGCTTGTGCAACACAACGCACCGATGCTGTTAAGGTGGGAATTTTAACGAGGGTATTTCATAACTCGCTCAACGTCGCGGGGGACAGGTCCCCGCGATACGATAAAAAACGCCCCCTTCACCGTAGGGCGAGGGCCTGTCCCTCGCCATGCGTTTTGGTGTCAGACCTCCTCACCCCTGTAGGTCAGGATCACCTGATCCTGACCTGTTTGTGATCAGGCGATCACAAACTACAGAGGGGAAACACACATCGTGGCGATGGAGATCGCGGGGGACAGGCCCCCGCGCTACGGAAAAAAAACGGTTCTTGAGCCATCGCGGGGGAGGCAGGCAGAATAAAAGGAGATTTGAAATGGTAACCGCAATACGTCCTAAAGACGATTTTGTCAAAGAACGTGAGAATTCAGGACGCACCCGACAACTCTATTTTGGCGACAATCTCGGTATCTTACGCCAGATGCCATCGAATTATGTCGCCCTAGGTTGCACCGATCCGCCGTTCAACAGCGGACGCAACTATAACATCGTTCTCGGCGCAATGGCGCAAGAAACGGCTTTCAAGGATACTTGGAAGTATGATGACGCGGCAATGGATACCCGCGCGGAAATCGCAGCGTATGCTAGAGATGATACGCTCGACGCAGACTATCAGAATGCTTATGTCAACGCCGATAACTACCTGAAAGGTTTTGACATGGTTTACGGCGAACCTACGCGTGGCTCAGACGCTAAACTACGCGCGTATCTTACCTTCATGGCACCCCGTATCGTTGAGATTCGACGGGTGCTGAAGGACGACGGTAGTTTCTACCTACATTGCGATGACGCTGCTAGTCCTTATCTCAGAGGACTCTGTGATGCGGTTTTCGGGCGTAAGCAGTTTCGCAATGAGATTGTTTGGAAGCGTCATAATGCACATAGTGATGGCAAACAATATGGACGTATTCATGACATTATTTTGCTTTATACGAAGAGCAGTAAATGGATATGGAATCCTGTCTATACCCCTTATGAAGATGGGTATCTCGAAAGAGTTTATCGGCGTGAAGACGAAAGAGGTCGTTATACTCTTGGAGATTTAACAGCGTCAGGTATCACTCAAAGTGGTGAGTCTGGAAAAGCATGGCGCGGCGTGAATCCGAGCGATGTCGGCAATCACTGGCGAGCCTACCGCCGAAAAGCATGGCCCGAAGATGTGATGCCGCCCGATAATTACGAATCAATGTCCGTTCACGAAAAACTGGACGCGTTAGATGCCGCTGGATTAGTTCATTGGAGCCGTAACGGGAAACCGAGTTTTAAGAGGTATCTGTCAACAGCAAAAGGCGTTGCTGTCCAAGATATAATTTCGGATATCAAAGCATTGAAGAGGCCTAAATATCCCACCGAGAAGCCTCGTGAGTTATACGAGCGGTTTATCAAGACTTCATCAAACGAAGGCGACATCGTCCTAGATCCGTTTGGCGGTGGCGGGACAACGATTGACGCTGCGGAGACATTAAAGCGCGGTTGGATTGGCATCGATTTGACGGTGCTGTCATTAGAGCCTATCCAAAAGCGTATGTCCGAGCGTCATCATCTTAACGCATTCACTGATTATCCCGTCAAGGGTTATCCCGTGAATATGGAGGAAGTCCGAGCGATGCTGGCGCGGGGAGAGAACTCGCAGCGATATAAGGACTTTGAGCAGTGGGCGGTGACGCGTCTCGGCTTGAAACCTACGAGATATGTCGGCGATGGCGGCATTGATGGTATCGGCACGCGTCTGGCATGGAATGCTGATAAACTGAAGGAAACGGAACTGAAATCCGTTGCCGAAGTCAAATCGGGACAGATTAGCGTTAGTGTCGTGCGTGCTTTCCGAACGTCACTGCGCGATGCTGAAGCCACGATTGGTATCCTGATTGGTATCACTCCTATTTCTGCGGGTGTCAAGCAAGAGCTGCAGAAAGAAGGCACTTATACGCATAACGGGCAAGAGTATCCCCGCCTGCAATACTGGCAGATTACGGACAGATACTTCGAGAATCCCGCATCCATCGCTTTGGATTTGAAACTGGCATGGAAACCTGAGCCCATCAATCAATTTAAAGCGCATTTTGCGGATACACAGCAGGATTTTCTTGACAAATAAACCGAGGGTGTTTCACATATTAATGCCTTCCCGGTGGGAGAGACCTCCTGGTCTCGATGTCTCTCCTACCGACAGGCATCGGGCCCAACTCTGTAGTTCGGGAGCGCCTGCTCCCGAACGGGTCAGGAGCAGGTGCTCCTGAACTACAGGAGTGATGCAGTCTGCGGGCCAAACGCATGGCGAGGGAAACCCGCTCGCATGCGCGTGTGGCATGCGAGGGCCCAAGCCCTACGATGAAGGGCAGGCGTTTTTCATCGTAGCGCGGGGCCCTGTCCCCCGCGAGCTCCATCGTCAAGAGTCGCGTTTTAGGTCCGTTAGGACCTACATGTCTATAGAAAAACGTGTCGTCCCGTTTTCAAGGGCCTTTAGGTCCTTAATAAAAACACGCGCGGCCCTGGCAAAACACATTAAGGACCTAAAGGACCTTAGGATTCTTAGCGGGCACGCGTGCTATAGACATTAAGGTCCTACGGACCTAAGAGAACCAGAGACGTTTTTTTCGTAGCGGGAACGATGGCGAGGGACAGGCCCTCGCCCTACGATGAAGGGGCGGCGTTTTTTCATTCCACGGGCAGCGTGCTGTTTCCATTACGCCACGTTCTCCATGCGCGCGGCATCGGTTTCAGGCGTAGGCATCGCCTCGGTTAAGGGTTCAATCGTCAGCCGACAGCCGAGTGCCTTGAGGAGCACGGCGAACCTGTCTAGCGGCGGTGCCGCGTCGCCGGCAAGCAGCTGTGCAAGCGTCTCCGGTTCCAACTGCGTCTGCTTTGCGAGTTCAGCAATCCCACCTTGTGATTGGACAACGGTGTCAACTGCGTTTAGCACAGCGGCAACATTCCCAAAGCGTTCATATTCTTCCATTACTGCGTGGAGAAAGCCGCTTGCTTCCTCCTTGTCATTAGCAAACCTCTCAATGAGGTATGCGTCCCAGTCTCCCATTTTCCTCATCGTTGTGACTCCTTATAGTCCCGCCAATAAGTTTTGGCACGTTGAATGTCCCGATGCTGCGAGGACTTGTCACCGCCGGAGAGCAAAAGGACAATGGTGTTTCCGACTTGCCCGAAATAGATACGATAGCCGGCCCCGAAGTCCAAGCGCAGTTCAGATACACCACTTCCCACCGATTCACAATCACCGAAATTGCCGGCTTTGACTGAGTTCAGTCGTGCCACAATTCGCTCTCGCGTTGTCTTGTCTCGGATTCCCTCAAACCATTCGTTGAAAGGAGCTCGGCCGGTTGCAGTCCGGTAGTATTGCAGTTCTCGTGGATGTGCTTCGCGCATGGTTACTCATTCGCCTTAAATTTCATAACGGACTAACTTGCGCGCCGCTTCTACAATTTGGGCTGTCCCCGGAATAACAAAGTTCTCCATGACAGGCGCGAACGGCACCGGCACCGGCGCAGCGGCTACACGCTCAATCGGGGCATCAAGATAGTCAAACGCTTCCCGGACGACAAGGGCGGCAATCTCCGCACCGAACCCCGCTCTCCCAACCGCCTCGTGCGCGATGAGGAGCCGATTCGTCTTCTTGACTGAATTGAAAATCGTCTCTTTGTCAAGAGGCATCAACGTCCTCGGATCGACGACTTCAGCAGAGATGCCTTCGTCGGCGAGCTCGTCTGCGGCAGTCAATGCCTGGAGCACCATCCGGGAAGTAGCAAGGATAGTAATATCATCCCCCGCGCGCTTCACCTCGGCGACACCCAACGGAATCGTATACTCCTCTTCCGGGATGTCTCCCTCTTCCGTATAGAGGAGTTTATGCTCAATAAACATAATCGGATTGTCGTCACGGATTGCTGTTTTCAACAACCCTTTTGCATCGTAGGGGGTTGCTGGCATCACCACGAGGAGCCCGGGGATGTGCACAAACCATGCCTCCAAACTCTGTGCATGTTGCGCCGCCGAGGAGCGTCCGGCACCGCCTTGCGTCCGAATCACCAGCGGCACATCAAGCTGTCCACCTACCATATACCGAATCTTCGCTACCTGATTAACAATCTGATCCATGCCGACGGCAGTGAAGTCAATATACATCAACTCGGCGACAGGACGCATGCCGGTAACGGCGGCACCGAGTGCAGTGCCGATAATAGCGGCTTCGGAGATAGGCGTGTTGCGCACGCGCTCCTTGCCAAATTGCTGGAAGAGGCCATCTGTCACCTTATAGGCACCCCCGTATTCGGCGATGTCCTCTCCCATCAGAAAAACTGCTGCGTCGCGATGCATCTCCTCAACGAGTGCCTCTTTGAGGGCATCGCGATAGGTAATTGTCTTCATTTTTTAGTCTCTGCTTCCTTGTGGGCCGCGTCAGTTCAACGTGGCGGCCCCTAGCGATATTTCCATCCCAGTCTTTTCCAATTTTCCTATGAGGGTGTTTCATAAATCGCTCAATGTCGCGGTGACAGGTCCCGCGCTACGGTAAAAAAAACGCCTTCCCCTCACGTAGTGCGAGGGACAGGCCCTCGCCATGCTGCGATCGCGGGTTGGCAGAAGCAGCCGAAGTCCAGGTCTCCATCTATAGCCTGTCCCTCGCCATGCTGCGATCGCGGGGGACAGGCCCCCGCGCTACGGTAAAAAACGCCGTCCCTTCATCGTAGGGCGAGGGCCCTCGCAGGGTTCCACACGCGCATCCGAGCGGGTTTCCCTCGCCATGCGCTTTGCTGGCAGACCGCATCACCTCTGTAGGTCAAGATCGCCTGATCTTGACCCGTTCGGGAGCGGGCGCTCCCGAACTACAGAGGTGGGCCCGATGCCTGCCGGGATTCGCTCGCCCTCCAAGGCGTGATAAATACCGAAACGGAGTTATGAAACACCCCCAATTTTCCGATAGGTTGCCAGATTGAAGTCCCGCACCGAGTGCTTTTCAGGCGTTTCTTTCATATCGTTAGAGTGTATCACAAAAGGTCTTTTCTTTCAAAAAATGCGCAACTGATTACGAAATCAACCCCTCCATTTGCATCCACTCGATCGTCTGCGCGAAGGCTTGCACCGTTTTTGCGATGTCCTCTTCAGTATGCGCGGCGGTAGTCATCCCACCGTTACTGGCGAGATCGATGCCGTTGAGCAACATCCCGCATCGGAGCGGTGTGAGCAATCGCTCATCGTTGCCGCCTTTCAGTTTCCGGTAATCCCACTCGTAGGCGTTAAATTCCACCGCACGGATATCCTTCTCACCGTGCCCGATGAGCAGCTTGATGCCAGAGAATTCGCCGTAAACCGCCCAATCTAAGTCGTGCGCGTCAATAAGTTGGTTCAATTCCTTACGAAGCTGTTTGGCAATGCGGTTCGCCTGCTGATGCGGCTTTCCTGTCTTGACGATGTTGAGCATCGCGATGCCCGCGGATGCAGAGAGCGGATTCGCGTTAAAGGTGCCAGGGTGCGGCATCTTCAAGCCGCGTTTCTCCGACTGCCTTGAGATGAGTTCCAGAATCTCCGCTTTTCCGACAAGCGCGCCGCCGGGCAGTCCTCCCGCTAAAATTTTCGCGAGCGTTGTCATATCCGGTGTGACATCGTAATAGGTTTGCGCTCCGCCCGGTGCAACGCGAAACCCCGTGATAACCTCATCAAAAATGAGTAGGACACCGTGCGCTTGCGTGAGCTCCCGCAGTTGCCTCAAAAATACCCCATCGGTTGGCACGATACCGAAAGACGCACCGGTAGGTTCAAGGATAACGCAGGCGATGTCAGCATCCGATTTCAATAGGTTTTCCACTGCACCGATGTCGTTCGGTGGACAGAGGAGGGTGGTATCCCGCACCTCTTGCGGAATGCCCGGCACCGGCACATCAAACGGCGGGTATGCGCCCAAGATGAGGCTGTCGTGCCAGCCGTGAAAATGCCCGGTGAACTTTAACACCTTGTTCTTGCCTGTGTAGGTGCGCGCGAGACGCATCGCCATCAGCGTCGCCTCAGTCCCAGAACTGACAAACCGAATCCGTTCCGCCGATGGGACAAGTTCGTTTACGAGGCGTGCCCATTCCAATTCAAGTGGGTGGCACGCGCCGTAGTGAGTGCCGCGATGCATCTGCGCCGTTACGGCTTCGACAACCGCAGGCGGATTGTGTCCGAGGAGCAACGCGCCGTGGCCCGCCCAGTAATCGATAAATTCTTGTCCCTCAATCCCCCACTTCTTCGCGCCATCCGCGTGCGAAATGTAGACAGGGAAGGGTGCCATATACCGGCCGTCGTGCGTTACGCCATCGGGAAATAGTTGCGTCGCCGCGCGCGCGAGTGCTCTATCTTTTGCGAAGGTTTTTTGATACCGCTCCAAAATCGTTTTCATGGTTTTTCCCCGAAGTAGCGAACAGTTTGAATTAGGATATTCCCACAAAAAGACAGAAATGTCAATTGTCAATCAAAACGTGAGAGGACGCGACGGATGCCGCGTCCCTCAAAACTAACGCGCTGTTTTCAGCCGTCCCCAGGTTGTCGTTAGTTTACCGCGCGCCTCCACGGCGAGGAAGCCATCAACGCCATCGTTCATGATAGTGTTTACCTCTTCCTCCGTTAACCCGCGCTTCCAAATGTTCAAATCATCCATGAGGCCGGTGAACGGCCGGTTATTGTCAATGTTATAGCCGACGCGTGCCCCTGCATCCCAGTCGGGCGCGATGGGTGTGCCAACCCGTGCCTTCTCTTCACCAACGTTCTTCCCATTGATGTAAAGCACAGCCATGCCTTCGGCACGGCTGAACGTGCCGGCGTAATGCACCCATTCGTTCGCCTCATTCTTGCCAGCGCGGATGTCAAAGATAGTCGTGCCACCGGGACTCCGATTGAGCCAGCGATAATTGCCATCGCCGCGCGCCTCCGGATGCACCAGCCACGTGTTGTCCCCGGCGCGAGCGTTGAAGAGTGCCATGTCGGAGACTGCCTCAACGTTAATCCACGCGACGACGCTCATTCCTTCCGTCGGAATATCGTCCGGATTAATGTTCGGGCCGTCCAAATCTAGGAAGCTGCCAGCGACGAAATGCGCGGCTTTCCCGAACTTCCCATCGTCCGACTGCGTAACCTTCCCGTTAATCACGCCATCATACCCGCGCCCAGATTTTTCAACGACAGCATCGCCGCTGAAGTCCTCGTAGTCAAAGTATAAAACCAGGTCTGGTTCCCGCACATCGGCGGATACACCGCTGCCTTGGTATGCCAAAAGTAGGCACGTCAAAAACATCATGTAGGTTTTCATTTTCCGAATCTCCTTTTTTCGCAATATTACTCTGATAAGAGCCATTTACAACATTTTAACATTTTTCTCTCCGCTGATGCAAGAAATAAATTCCTTGATTTTAACCCCCGTTTTTTGGTAAATTAAAATATATGAACATTTCACCCATAGATTGGGCAATTCTCATCGGTTATATCGCGTTCGCGCTAGGGCTCGGCATCTACTTCTCCAAGCGTGCCGGACAGAATATGGACGAATTCTTCATTTCCGGACGTAATCTGCCGTGGTGGCTCGCCGGCACCTCTATGGTAGCAACAACGTTCGCGGCAGATACGCCGCTCGCTGTCACCGGGCTCGTTGTCAACGAAGGCATCGCCGGCAACTGGCTGTGGTGGAACGCTGTGTTAGGCGGCATGCTAGCGACGTTCCTCTTCTCCCGGCTCTGGCGGCGCGCCGAAATTATCACGGATGTTGAACTGACAGAGCTCCGCTATTCAGGGCCCTCCGCAAGTTTTTTGCGCGGTTTCCGTGCGCTCTACATCGGCTTACCGATTAACTGCATTACGATGGGCTGGGTAATCCTCGCGATGCAGAAGATTGTCGTTCTCACCTTCGGGCTGCCGGAGACAGTGAGTTGGGAAATCACGGTGCTGCAGGAGCCCTTCGGCTTAACTATCAGCACAAAGGTGCTGGTTGTCATGGGGTGCCTGCTCATCGCCGGCATTTACTGCGCGCTCTCCGGGTTCTGGGGGGTTGTCATGACAGACCTGGTTCAATTCGGCATGGCGATGGTGGGTTCCCTCGCATTGGCAGGCATCGCTATCAATAAAGTTGGCGGCATCGACACTCTCAAGGAGAAACTGCGCGAGATTTACGGCGCAGAGCATACCGTGTTAAATTTTACTCCCGACTTCGGCGCGGGCGAAATGGCAATCGTCACCTTCGGTGTCTACCTCGGTGTGCAGTGGTGGGCATCTAATGGGGTTGATGGCAGCGGCTACATCGCACAGCGGATGTTCGCAACGAAGGATGAACGGCACACGCTTCTCGCGACGTTGTGGTTCAACATTGCGCACTACACACTCCGTCCGTGGCCGTGGATTCTCGTCGCGCTCGTGGCGATGGTAGTCTACCCCGGCATCGGGGACTTGCAGCACGCCGACCCGGGCTTACGCGACGCAGAGGCAGGTTACCCGATGCTGATGCTCAGTTATTTGCCGACAGGATTGCTCGGGCTAATGTTAACGGCGTTTTTGGCGGCGTTCATGTCAACCATTGACACGCATCTCAACTGGGGCGCGTCCTATCTCGTCAACGATTTCTACAAACGCTTTTTCAAGCCGCAAGCCGCCGCGAGTCACTATGTCGCCGCCTCGCGCGTCGCCGTAGTCTGTATCATGATAATTGCCGGTGGCGCGAGTCTCCTAATGGATTCTATCGCAGGCGCGTGGAAATTCCTCATCGCGCTCAATTCCGGGATTGGGCTCGTGCAGATTCTGCGTTGGTATTGGTGGCGTATTAACGCCTGGTCAGAAATTTCAGCGATGATTGCGGCGTTAATCGCCTCCATTGTAGTCTTCACCGTGCCACAAACGAAAGACGCATTCGCGCTCCAGATGCTCATCATCGTGCCATTTTCCACGGTGGTATGGATAGTCGTCACGTTCTTAACTTCACCGGTATCACCCGCAACGCTGACAGCATTTTACCATCGCGTGCGCCCCAGTGTGAGGGGATGGAGTCCTGTTATTGCGGCAATAGGAGAGGGCGTGGAAACCCCAGAGAAACGTGGCGCGCCTGCCTTGCTCGCTTGGGTTATCGGTGCCGCTTTCATCTATGCGATGCTGTTCGGCATCGGCAAACTCCTGCTAGGATTTACCGGCATTGGAATCGCTTTTATGGTTATCGCCGCTCTATCAGGAATTCTTCTTCTAAACTTTTTAGGTAGGAGTATTGATGACACCCGCAAATCGCAGTGAGAGGAACCTATCTATTGTCGGCATTATTCCTGCGCGCTATGCCTCCAGCCGATTTGAGGGGAAGCCGTTGGCGGACATCTTCGGGAAACCGATGGTGCAGCACGTTTACGAACGCGCCTGCTGCGCCGAAACGCTTGACGAAGTCATCGTCGCTACCGATGATAGGCGCATCTACGATGCCGTCATCGGATTCGACGGAAATGTTCAGATGACTGGCGAGTGCGCCACCGGCACCGAACGCGTCGCGCGCGTAGCAGCAGGGCTAACGTGCGACATCGTCGTCAATATCCAAGGCGACGAACCGTTGCTTGAACCCGCACAACTCGATCTGATGATACGTCCCTTCATGGCACAAGACGTGCAAGTCGCCACGCTCAAACAACGCATTGAGAACGTGGCGGACTATCGGGACGTGAACGTCGTGAAAGTTGTCACAAATTTGCGAGGCGATGCGTTATATTTCTCGCGGGCACCAATGCCGGGTAGAATCGATGAAACGGCACTGCAAGCCTCTCCTGTCTATCGGCACGTCGGCTTATATGCCTACCGCCGCGAGCGGCTCCTCGCCTTCACAAAGTGGGATAGCACGCCTTATGAAAAGGCGGAAGGGTTAGAGCAGCTGCGCTTTTTGGAGCACGGCGTGCCTATCCACGTCGTTGAAACCGATACACCCCTTATTGGTGTCGATGTGCCTGCGGACTTAGCCCGCGTGAAGCGAATTCTTTCCGCAACTGCATCGTAGGGCTTGGGCCCTCGCATGCCACACGCGCAGGCGAGCGGGTTTCCCTCGCCGTGCAACGATCTTCGCGAAAACTGTCTGAATCAGGATTTAAGGGCATTAGGGTACCGTAGGGCTTGGGCCCTCGCATGCCACACGCGCAGGCGAGCGGGTTTCCCTCGCCGTGCAACGATCTTCGCGAAAACTGTCTGAAGCAGGATTTAAGGGCATTGGGGTACCGTAGGGCGAGGGCCTGTCCCTCGCCGTGCAACGATCTTCGCGAAAACTGTCTGAAGCAGGATTTACCGGGTTAGAGGATTTTCAGGATTAGGCAATTTCTGGAGGAAGGTGACAGCATCGCGGGGGACAGGCCCCCGCGCTACGTATCTTCGGGCTGCATCGCGGGGGACAGGCCCCCGCGCTACGTATCTTGAGGGTGTTTCATAATTCCGTAGTTATCCCCCCTGGGGGGAGTGCCACGTATCGGGCCTACCTCTGTAGTTCGGGAGCACCCGCTCCCGAACGGGTCAGGATCAGGCGATCCTGCCCTACAGAGGTGATGCAGTCTGCCAGCAAAACGCATGGCGAAGGAATAAACAAGCAAAAAAAATGACAAAATATATTTTCGTGACAGGCGGCGTTATCTCCGGTATCGGCAAAGGCATTACGACAGCATCGCTGGGCCGGTTGCTCATTAACCGCGGGTTTAAGGTGATGGTAGTCAAGATCGACCCGTACCTCAACGTTGATGCCGGCGTGATGAACCCGTTCCAACACGGTGAAGTGTTCGTCACACATGATGGTGCAGAGACAGACTTGGATGTGGGCAACTATGAACGGTTTCTGGGCATCGATCTGAATCGGCACTCGAACTTCACCACCGGCTCCGTCTACAGCGAGGTTATCGCGAAGGAGCGGCGCGGCGATTATCTCGGCGAAACGGTGCAACTTATTCCGCACATCACCGATGAAATAAAACACCGCATTTATCAACTCGGCAAGGATACCGATGCGGACATCGTCATCACGGAGATAGGCGGCACCATCGGCGATTTCGAGATGCCACCGTTCGTGGAGGCAATCCGACAGATGGCGGTAGAAGTGGGACGCGAAAATACGATGTTCCTGCACGTTTCGCTGATTTATACGCTACCGAACGGCGAGAGCAAAAGCAAACCGACGCAGCACAGTATCCGCAAACTCCAAGAATTGGGTATCCAACCAGACCTTTTGCTTTGCCGCACCCGCCAACCGCTTGATAAAAGCGTGCGCACGAAAGTCGCGATGCTCTGCGGGATTAGCGAAGACTGCATTCTTGAAGGGTTAGATACGAACTGCGTTGACGAGATTCCGCTTAATTTTGAAAAGCAGGGGATGGGCGCGCTCGTCTCAAAGCGACTCGGGCTGGAAAAGCGTGCATCGCAGGATACCGAATGGCGCGCGATGGTGGATAAACTCAAAAACCCGAAGCACACGGCGCGCATCGCCATCGTTGGAAAATATACCAGTGGCAGCGATGCCTACATCAGCGTGCAGGAGGCACTCAAACACGGCGGGATTGCCAACGAAGCAGCAATTGAGATGCGGTGGATAGACGCAGAGACACTCGTTGGCACTGCTTGTTGTAGCACCACTTTTGAAAATATGGACGGCATCCTCGTGCCGGGAGGGTTCGGGTATCGCGGCATTGACGGCATGCTCGTTGCGGCGCAATATGCGCGCGAAAATCGTATCCCCTATTTAGGCCTCTGCCTCGGCATGCAGTGCCTCGTGATAGACTTCGCGCGGAACGTCGCTAACCTCCAAAACGCGAACAGCACGGAAGTCGATGCCGATACGCCGCATCCTGTCATCGATTTAATGGAGGAACAACGCGCCATCGCTGACCTCGGGGCGACGATGCGACTCGGCATTTACCCGTGTGTTTTGAAAAAAGAGACGAAAAGTTACGCCGCATATCAGCAACCTATTATCGTGGAGCGGCACCGGCACCGGTATGAGTTCAACAACCGTTACCGCACGGAATTAGAATCGGCGGGGCTCTCTTTTAGCGGTGTTTCCCCAGACGAAAGCCTCGTTGAAATCGCGGAGGTAACGGCGCATCCGTGGATGGTAGGTTCGCAGTTCCATCCCGAATTTCAGTCAAAACCGCTTGCACCGCATCCCCTCTTCCGCGATTTTATCGCCGCGGCGTTGGGTTATCAAGAAAAAAACGTCCACGTAAGCACTACGTAAGCACAGATGGCTATAATTGGGCCTACCTCTGTAGTTCGGGAGCGCCCGCTCCCGAACGGTTCAGGATCGGGCGATCCTGAACTACAGGGGTGATGCGGTCTGCTAGCCAAACGCATGGCGAGGGACAGGCCCTCGCCCTACGTGAAGGGGCGGCGTTTTTTCACCGCAGCGCGGGGCCTGTCACCGCGACGTTGAGCGATTTATGAAACACGCTCATATATGTCCGAATGGAGAAAACTTATGAAGAACACAGCCACAATCCACTCGCGCGCATGGTATGGCGACGAAGAACTGACGCTGAATTTCCCTACCGGTTGGGAAGTGGAGATACTGGGCCCGAAAGATGGCCCCGCGCTCTCCGATGCCCAATTTGCGCAGGCATTCGCCGAACCCATCGGCACACCCCGCATCGCCGCAATGGCGAAGGGCAAAAAGAGTGCCGCCATCGTTGTCGATGACCTGAGTCGCCCGACACCTGCCGCCAAGGTCATCCCGTTTCTCCTCCGCGAACTCACCGAAGCCGGTGTCCCGAAATCGGAGATTCAGTTCGTCGTCGGAGGCGGTTCGCACCGGCCCCTCACGGATGCGGAAGCCGCCAAGAAAGTCGGCACCGATATCGCCGCCGAATACGAAGTGACGAGCCATAACTTTATGGCAGGAGATCTGCGCGCCTTGGGAAGTCTTGACAACGGCTTGCCCATCTATGTCAACCGTGTCGTCGCCGATGCCGAGTTCAAAATCTGCCTCGGCGGTATCTATCCGCACGGTGCCGTCGGTTTCGGCGGCGGCGCGAAACTCGTCGTCCCCGGCATCGCTGGGTTCGCAACGATGTTCTACTTCCATTCGTTCTCACCGAGCCGTGGGCACGCCGTAATTGAACGCCAGGGAAACGAACCAGATCATCGCGATTTCTCCGAGGCGGTGGCGCGAAAACTGGGACTTGACGTTATTGCCAACGTTGTGCTGAATAGCCGCCGCGAAATCTGCGGCTTGTTCGTGGGTGACTTCGTGCAGGCGCATCGCAAAGGCGCGCATTTCGCTTTGGATACTTACGGCACCGTCATACCGGAAACTAGCCGAAAAGCGACAGACCTGGTTGTATTGAACTGCTATCCGCTCGATGCCGATCCGATTCAGACAGGGAAGGCACTCTGGGCCCCGCGCTATTTCGAGAAGGCGTGGAAGTTGGCACTCAACCCTGCCACCGATGGTATCTGCTATCACGGCCTGTTTGACCAGGTAGATTATGCGCGGTTCCTGCGGCAGCGGGAAGGGAAGGCGCAGCCTGAGTTGCCCGCGCCGCGACTCGGGCGGCGGGAGCAACTGCACGTCTGGTCCGAGCATTTTCGGGTAGATGATTTCTATAAGAAACATCCGGATGCGTTGCTCTTCCGCGATTTGGCGCAGCTGCTCCAATTATTCGCGGAGAAACTGCCAGCGAATGCGAAGGTGGCGGTGCTGCCTGCCGCTGGCATCCAGGTCCTCGCAGCGGGCAATTAATCGAGGGTGTTTCATATTTCGATGTGTTCGGTAGGAGAGACCTCGGGGCTCGATTTCCGGTAGGCGAGACCTCCTGGTCTCGATGTTCCCGTAGCGCGGGGGCCTGTCCCCCGCGATCTCCATCGGCACGATTTCTTCGTAGTGCGGGGGCCTGTCCCCCGCGAGCGTCCATCGTCAAGTTATGTTTTTAGGTCCTTCAGGACCTGAAGAGAACAAGAGACATTTTTTCCGTAGCGCGGACGATGGCGAGGGACAGGCCCTCGCCCTACGGTACCGCACGCCGTTTTTTTTCGTAGCGCGTGGGCCCTCGGATGCCACACGCGCATCCGAGCGGGTTTCCCCCGCGAGCGTTGGAGTGCGCGGACGCTGGCGAGGGACCTATTGCATCGAGACCAGGAGGTCTCTCCTACCGGGAAAACGGAAGCGTTCGAGGTCTCACGAAACCATTTTTACAAAAACGAGTTATGAAACACTCTCAATTAATCCGTCCTTTCATCGGAGCAATTCTTGAAACATGTTAAAAAAACTTAACACCACCCTCGGCAAGATTGAAACCGGACTGTTATGCGGCATCGTCGCGATGATGGTAGGGCTCGCAATCCTCAAAATCGTCCTGCGCTATATCTTCCACACTAGTCTCCTGTGGAGCGATGTAATGTTGCAACACTTGACGCTCTGGCTTTGCTTCCTCGGTGCCGCTCTCGCTACTTGCGAGAGGCGACACATCAGCATCGATGTGCTAAACCGAATTTTGCCCAAAAACATTACGCGCTGGAGCACGCTCATCGTGGATAGTCTCAGTCTTCTCGTGGTGGCAATTCTCGCCTATTACGGGTTTGAATTTCTCGGAGACGAACGGCAGAGTCCGGCGGTGCTAATTGGGAGCATTCCGCTGTGGTGGGCAAAGGCGATTATTCCGTTCGGGTTTGTGTTAATCGGGGTGCATCTGATCCTCCAACTGGGTTTGTGGTTCTCGGAAAATCATAATCAGGAGAATGAGGAAAATCAAGAACGGGAGCGCGCAGACTGAGGGACATCGAGGGTGTTTCATATACCAATGCCTTGCCGGTAGGAGAGACCTCCTGGTCTCGATGCAATCGGGCGGCGCGCCTCCCGGGGTCGCGGCGGCAGAAGGTCCCCCCTTCATCGGAGGGCGAAAGCCTGTCCCTCGCCATCGCTCGCGCGCCAGGTTCTGTAAGTCAGGATCGCCTGCTCCTGACCCGTTTGTGATCAGGCGATCACAAACTACAGATGCGGAAACACACATCGTGACGATGGACAACGCGGGGGAAACCCGCTCGGATGCGCGTATGGCATCCGAGGGCCCCCGCGCTACGATAAAAAACGTCTCTTAGGTCCTAAAAGACCTAAAACGCCACCGCTTGACGATGGCGATCGCGGGGGACAGGCCCCCGCGCTACGGGAACATCGAGACCAGGAGGGCTCTCCTACGGGGACATCAATTGCATCGAGACCGGGAGGGCTCTCCTACGGGTGTGCATCGATTTATGAAACACCCTCAGGTAAATCAAGAATGGAAGGAGAAAGAAACGCATGGGTATCTTAATTGGCGGGGGATTGGTGCTGTTCGCGCTGTTTGGCGGCGCGCTGTTCGCACTGCTCGGCGCGGCGGCGATTATCGGCTACGCCACCGCCGGCGAACCTATCTCCACGGTGCTAATCGATTTCAATCGACTCACGAAGAATCCGACGATTCTGGTGATTCCGCTGTTTACGTTCGCCGGGTATCTGCTGGCAGAAGGCAAGGCACCGCGCCGGCTGATTGCGTTCGCGCGAGCGAGCGTCGGATGGGCACCCGGCGGTATCGCCATCGTCGTGCTGTTTACGTGCGCGTTTTTTACCACCTTCACCGGCGCATCAGGCATCACGATTATCGCACTCGGCGGCTTGCTATTTCCTGTCCTGCGTCAAACTTATACCGAACGGTTTTCACTCGGGCTCGTCACTGCATCTGGAAGCATCGGGTTGCTCTTTCCACCGAGCATTCCGCTCATCCTCTACGCGATTATCGCGCGGGAGAGCATCGACAGGATGTTACTCGCAGGGATTATTCCCGGCCTGCTCATCCTCTTTGTTCTCGGCACTTACTGTTGCGGGTGGAGTCTCATCAAACGGACAGAAACAACGCCGTTTGACGCGGGGGCACTAATACGAACACTTTGGGAAGCGAAATGGGAACTGCTCCTACCGTTTCTGGTGTTAGGCGGTATCTTATCCGGCTGGATTACGCTTGACGAGGCGGCGGCGTTAACGGCTATTTATGTCTTCGTCGTTGAAGTCTGCATCCATCGTTCTATCTCCGTGCGAGATTTGCCGCGCATTGTCAAGGAGAGCATGCTGTTAGTCGGCGCGATTCTCATTATTCTCGGCATCGCCCTCGGATTGACAAACTATCTCATCACGCTGGACGTGCCGACGAGTGTGCTGGAGTGGATTCAAGCCAAAACCGAAAACAGAGTCATCATGCTGATTGGGCTCAACATCTTCCTGCTCATCGTCGGCTGCTTGATGGACATCTTCTCTGCGATTATCATCGTGGTGCCGCTGCTACTGCCCCTCGCGGAGGAGTTCGGGATTGACAAGGCGCACCTCGGCATTATTGTCTTGACGAACCTTGAAATCGGGTATTTGACACCCCCGGTAGGGATGAATCTGTTCATTTCCAGCCTGAAATTTGAACGCCCGGTGGTGCTGCTTTATCGTTCCGTGTTGCTGTTTATCGGCTTATTGCTGATAGCCCTCTTGCTGGTGACATATTTGCCGGAGTTGAGTTTGTGGCTGCCGCGGGTGTTGGGGAAAACGCCGCTGTCGATTTTGTGAGAAATGGACAGATAGAGAGATCCGCGTCTGCCACGGGCATGGCGAGGGACAGGCCCTCGCCCTACGGTGAGGGGGGGCGTTTTTTCCCGTAGCGCGGGGGCCCTCGGATGCCACACGCGCATCCGAGCGGGTTTCCCCCGCGATCGTTGGGTGGCACGAACGATGGCGAGGGACAGGCCCTCGCCCTACGGTGAAGTGCCGTTTTTTTCGTAGCGCGGGGGCCTGTCCCCCGCGAGCGAAGGTGGACCCGATGCCTGCCGGTATTCGCCCGCCCGCCAAGGCGGGATACATACCGAAACGGCGTTAGGAAACACCCTCACAATATTGCAGACAACCGGCGGCAGAATCAACTCGCGAAAGTGCTGGAAGGATTCGGTTACCGCGTCCAGCGCAGCGTTTTTGAAGCGCGTCTCAGCACCCAAACGCTCCCGGTCTCTGAGCCACCGCGCGGCTTATCCGCTCGGAAAGGGGAATTTTCCATCAACCTTCTGAAAAATTTAAAAAAATTTGACATTTCCGTTCATTTATCGTATAATTAATAACGAAGACCCAAATGCGATACGCGCCGCCACGCTCGGCAACCCCACAATTACCCACAAACCGCTGTGTCACAGGGGTTTTGGAGACATCGTGCGAGAACATCGCGTTTGGATCAAGGAGGACAAGGGTTCTTGCGTATTTTCGCAGAACCTGCGCCCGAAAAAACGCCCGCTTTGAATCGCGTTTGGCTCTGGGCTTTTGATACCCGGGCACAGAGGGGTTCAAAAGCATAGGGGTTTGGAAACGCCTTCCCGTTTGAAGGGAATAGAAACTTCCTCGAAGAATGCCCGGTTCAATTCGGTGAGGGCTTTGTTTGGAAACGCCTTCCCGTTTGAAGGGAATAGAAACAAACGGTTATCCTGAATTCGGCTATCAGGCTTTGCTTCTTGTTTGGAAACGCCTTCCCGTTTGAAGGGAATAGAAACTTGAACTTGATTGCTTCGATTTCGACCCCGTAAGTAAAGTTTGGAAACGCCTTCCCGGTTGAAGGGAATAGAAACATGAGGTCCGTCGCTTTCTTGGCACTGCCGATGATGGGTTCGGAAACGCCGTCCCGTTTGAAGGGAATAGAAACAAAAGCACCGCCTTCCGCTCGATCGGTTTCAAACGGCGTTTGGAAACGCCGTCCCGTTTGAAGGGAATAGAAACTCGATCGGTTTAAGGCTTGCGAGGGCCTGTCTTAACGGTTTGGAAACGCCTTCCCGTTTGAAGGGAATAGAAACTTGTCAAACTTGTTCGTTTGGACCTGAATCTGTCCTAAGTTTGGAAACGCCTTCCCGTTTGAAGGGAATAGAAACGATAACGCCGTTTCGCCCATCGCTTCGCGAGCCTCAACGTTTGGAAACGCCTTCCCGTTTGAAGGGAATAGAAACCGGCGATACATTCAGGCACGCACTCAGTGCATCCGCGTTTGGAAACGCCTTCCCGTTTGAAGGGAATAGAAACATAAGCCCGTAGTGCTTATGGCTCGTGGTAATCCCAAGTTTGGAAACGCCTTCCCGTTTGAAGGGAATAGAAACTCCCAGCAGACCTTACAATAATCGCCCTCGATATAGTTTGGAAACGCCTTCCCGTTTGAAGGGAATAGAAACTGTTTGGTATAATCGCAGGTAAAATGACTAAAACTAATGTTTGGAAACGCCTTCCCGTTTGAAGGGAATAGAAACGTAAAATAAACACTCGTCTCGATCGGGCTGTGTACCGTTTGGAAACGCCGTCCCGTTTGAAGGGAATAGAAACTTGAAAGTAGAATAATTAGTTCGCGAAGTAATAGGTTTAGTTCGGAAACGCCTTCCCGCTTGAAGGGAATAGAAACACCTTCGCAGACATCGCATCCATCGGCTGGATATGGAGTTTGGAAACGCCTTCCCGCTTGAAGGGAATAGAAACCTATCAACCGTTATTGCTCCTTGAAGCGTACGATCGAAGAGTTTGGAAACGCCTTCCCGCTTGAAGGGAATAGAAACAACGCACCTTGCGGCTGACGATCAAAGACGACGAAGTGAATTAGGAAACGCCTTCCCGCTTGAAGGGAATAGAAACTTTTTACTCACAACACGGCAGCAAAACGCAAACCGCGAAACGTGAAAAAAGGAGCAATTGACAATGAGACCAGGAGGGCTCGCCTACCCGGAAGAAATCGAGATATGAAACACCCGCAAAATAGGTTACCTAGTTGAAGAGGAAACAACAACATGCAAACAGAAACCAAAGTTCACCACCCACCAGACGAACAGCATATCCTGCTCACTAGCCTTGGCAGGAATGCCATTGAAACGGAATACAAATGGCAAGGAGACCGGAAAATTACCGCATCTCTCACACCACTTGCATTAGTGCAGTTTCTCCAAGCGGAGGAACGTCCTAATCGCGTTGTCACGTTGGTTACGGAAAAGGCTCAGCGAGACACATGGCCAATCTTTCAGGAGGGGATACTCGAGGTTCTTGGAGTTACCCCGGAAATGGTTGAGATTTCTATCGGCAGTACCGACGATGAAATCCGCCAGATTCTTGCGGCTGTCGCCAGCAAAATTCCCGCAGGCGCGCAACTCACACTTGATGTGACGCAGGGGCTCCGCCATTTTCCGTTCATCTTTTACGCGCTGGCGCTTTACCTGAAATCGCTGCGCGGTGTCAAGGTGCGCGGAGTCTACTACGGCATGGTAGATGCATTTCCAAAAGAGGCACCCAAACCGATTATTGACTTGCAACCGCTATTGGCATTGCCGGAGTGGTTTCATGCGGTGCGGATGTTCCGGGAACACGGGACAACCTCGCCGATAGCAGAACTGCTTCAACCTCTCGCGCCGAGGCTTCGGCAAGAAAAACCGGAACTGTTTGACTCCGGTGACAGGGATGCCAGGCGCGAACGAGATCAGTTAGCAAGGCAAGTTGAACGGGCTGTTGATGCATTGGAAAAATACGCGTTTGCTTATGAATCTGCCTTACCTCTCGAATTGGGAGCTGCCAGCGGGGAACTCAGCACTCGTATTGAAACACTTGCCACGCTCAACATCCCAGGGACTCCACCCCTCGCTACGGAATTAGCGACGGCGGTTACCGAGGCAGCCGAAGAGACTGTCTTTGCAGTGCACCCTGGGAGAAAAGGGAATTGGAAAACGCGAGTGCCTTTGGACGAAAATGAGTTAGTCCGCCAAGCGCGTATGATTGACAGGTATCTGGCGCGCGAACAATTGCCATTGGCGTTTGGCTTGATGCGTGAATGGGTAGTCTCTTGGGCCATCTTTCAATCGGACGAGCCAACCGAGCGATGGTTGGATAACGGAAGCCGCCGACGCTACGAGCAACGCCTGGGCGCGCTCGGCGAATTCGCGAGGAATCCAGCGTTTCGAGACATCATCACGCCAGCACAGCAGGTTTTTGGCACCTTCTGGCATCGGTTGACAAACCAACTCCGCAACGCATTACATCACCATGGAATGCGCGAAGAAGTTGTCAAACAGCCGCTTCCCTCGCTTCAAGAGGTGCAAGAATTCTGGAATCGACTGAAAGAAATGGACATGGAATTGCCCACGTTGGGTGGTGGTAAAGGCACGTTGCTACTTTCGCCACAAGGGACACGGCATGGCGTGTTGTTCTCTGCACTAAAAGTCGCAAAACCTGATACCTGCGTTGTTATTTGTTCGGCGGCGACAGCAGGCAGCATTCAGGAAGCAGCCAAACGCGCGGGGTTTGAGGGTAAGATTGAAAAAATTGAATTGGCAGAACCGCACGGTGGCTATGCCGAAATCGCGCAGGCGGTAGCACAAGCACGGGAGGAACTGTTGAATGCCGATGCCGTTGTCGCCAACCTGACAGGCGGCACGACGCTGATGGGCATAGTCGTCCAGCAGATGACAGAAGAGGCGAGCAAGTTGGGTCGCGATGTCCGCCGTTTCGCCCTGGTCGATCGCAGGCCACCAGTCGAGCAAGATAACAACCCGTTTGTGCAAGGGGAGGCATACTGGCTGGATACAACCTGAAAAAAAGTTTGACAAAAATGCGAGATGATGTTAAACTTTATGCATCAATTGGAGAAAGTCTCAAGAAAGTTGAGACGCGCAGCCTCGGTGGCAGGGAATCAAAACCATTAAACCATAAAACCGCCCCCAAATATTGACAAAAAATGCGGCATAATGTTAAACTAGAAGGGAACATTCTTAGCGTGACATATTGGGCAGAACCACTAGAAACAACAAAGCATCAGAGGGGTTTATGACACGAGACTGGAAAACCGGTAAACCTATTGAGGAAGCACGGCATCGGTGGAAAGATCTGATTCTTGACGATGCTTTCGGCATCACGCAGGCGGACTGGGACACCGTCATTGAGCAAACCGCTGCGCACATTCGGCGTTGGGATGCATTCAACATTGCCGAACGGATTGCTTGCATGGTGGAGTTGCTCGCGCCGCCGCTCCAAAGGTTATGGCAAGGAAAAGAGGGCGAAGTGCCGTTCCGATGGCTACCGTGCCGTTCGCTCCCTGGCGCGACTGTGGCGGACCACGGGTTGACTGCCGCCGCCATCGCATATTGCCTCGGTTACGATAACGGCTTCCGGTCTGATACTGAAACGTTGGACCTGCTCCGTCTCTCTGCACTGACAGCGACATGGCAAGACGATGGACTCGGCGAAGTCTACGACGCGGTCTGGAACGGACTCTTCCCCATCGCGCCAAACGCAACCGGTGACACGTTAGCACAAATCGTGCATCTGGCGAAAACTGCCGCTGCTGAACGCCTATGCTTTATCAATTCACACTGGCAGGCTCCGAACGCCGAAGAAATTAATGATGCGCTTGAAACTATCCTCGGCACCGCCGCTTTTGCGTCGCACCCGCTCAAACAAGAGAACGGGTTAACCCAAAAGCAAATCGGTTTGGTGCTTGGCGGTGCCACGAAGATAAAAGCCTATTTCCTTGAATCAGCGAAACTGCCGGAAATTCGCGGGGCGAGTGCACTGCTAGACAGACTGAATCTAGAAGATATTCCAGCCCTCTTTGGACAAGATATCCGCGGCGACGCGCCAAGAACTGAACGTCTACGTAACGCGTTTTGTGAACGGACAGGGCACCGGTTGTCGGCACCCGAATGTATCATCTATGTAGCCGGTGGGAACACGCTTGCGTTTACCCCGGTTTCTGTCGTTCACCAGATTGCCGATGAAATGGAGCGGCTTTACAGCCAAGAAACGCTTGTCGCTAACAGCGTTGCTGTCGGTGAATGTTTTGATTTGCTTGAATTGCAATATGGTTTGAACCCGGCGCAGTTTTGGCTTGAAGAGTTCGCCCAAGCGTGCGAAAACCCGAAAACTACGGCACTGATGCAGCACGCTTACGGCGGCAAAGCGGCGACAGATTTTCTCAGCAAGAAGTGTTTCGGCGAGTTAACGACGAAGTTGGCACGCGCGCAATTCCATCGCCGAGAAGGGAACCCAACGCCACATCGCACCACACAGCGCAATCTACCGACATCCGTTGAACTCGTTTCTTATCAGGAACGCTGCGCGAGTTGTGAGCGAAGACCGGCGGTGATGCGTCACCCTCGGAGGCTCTGCGAGGCGTGCACCCGAAAGTCCGTTACCGGACGCATCGCCAAACGCAACGTCACCCCTGAGGACTTGCATCACTATTTGCAGGTGCTGCACCCCTGGGCTCCCTCCAGCCAAAACGCTCAAGGGGAATGGTGTCTCCAAGACTGGAGTTCGCTCTTTGAAACCTATCTAGAGGTTATGGGAAAAGCCGACTGCTATGCGCAGTCTACCGAGCACCTTGAAAAGATTGAGGGGCCCCGAGATCTGGAGGATATCGCCACGGCAAGCAAACCCGGCGGTTTCGTGACATTCATCTACGCAGATGGCAACAACATGGGCAGCTATTTAGAGAATGTTGCAACACCGGCACAGTACCGGCAGTTTTCGGAACGCGTGTTTCTCGCACTCCAGCAAGCGACATTTGACGCATTGGCGGTGCAGCTGACTCCCACTCAAAGGAATCGCCACCCGTTTGAAATTGTCTCCATCGGCGGCGATGATCTGGTGCTAATTGTACCTGGCAGTAAGGCGTTTGAAGTCGTTCATGCTATCGGCGAAAACTTTGACAGGACGTTTGAGAGCCGCGCCCAGTTTGCTGAAACACTCCGTCCATCGCAACGATATACCCCGAAGGAATGGTTTGATAACCGAGAGATGCAACCCGCGATAAGCCTCTCCCTTGGTTTTGTCATTGCAGCCGAACACACGCCCATTGCGTTCTTGGAGCATCTCGCCGGCAGCCTGCTGAAATCGGCGAAAAAACAAGCGAAGACACTGAAAACACCGGACATCGGATACCTTGGCGGCACCGCGGATTTTCTGGTGCTGAAGTCGCTCTCCATGATTACCAGCGAACTGGGTGATTTCCGGAAGCGGTTCTATCACTTCGGTGAAGAAGAAACGGACGCGCTCACGATGCGTCCCTTCACCTTGCATGAATTGGACGGCTTCATCAAAACAGTGCGCGCCTTCAAAGACAGCGAATTCCCGCGTTCCCAACTGTATCAACTGCGGCAATCGCTCCACCTCGGCAGGATGACATCAACACTAGAGTATCTCTACTTTCGCTGTCGGCTAAGCGATGGAAAAGGCGAAACACTGCAACGCGAGTTGGAAGAAAACTGGCAGGGAACTGAAAGAGGCGTGAACTTGGGACCGTGGTATCCAAAGGGCACGGAGCCGGAACGCTACGAAACGTTGCTGTTGGATCTGATTGAGGCGTATGATTTTATCGCCAGCACCAACGACGAAACGGAGAGGAACGCTAATGGCAGAAGCATCAATTGAGAAACGGTGGAAAATTACTGCAACCGTTGATACCGCACTCTGTATCGGCGATAGCGGGGTTAGCGACACCTCCGCAGACACGACAACCGTGAAGACGAGCGATGGGAGACTTTACATTCCTGCCTCAACCTTCAAGGGCACTTGGCGACACGCCTGTGAGGCAATTGCGCGCGGACAGGAACACTTCGTCTGCAACAGCCCACGTGCAGAAACGATGTGCGCGGAAGCCCACTGCGTTGTCTGTCAACTCTTCGGAGCACCGACGTTGGCGGCCAAAATTTTCCTGAGCGATTTAGCCGCGGCGACAGAATTGGCGGCGCAATCTACCGAAATCCGAAACGGGGTGACTCTCAATCGCCAGCGAAGAACTGCTGAAGAACAACGGCTCTATTTCACGGAAACGAGCTTATCCCACGCGGGCATTGCGTTTTCAGGGGATGTCACACTAGCGAATGAAGTTACGGAGGCACAGATTGAACTGCTGAAGGCAGGACTTCAGGCCATTCACGCAATAGGAACGGGAAAATCACGCGGGCTCGGTTGGTTGAATATTGAAATTGAACGAGAGGAAAAGGAAACTTTCGATGCAGGTTCATCAATAGAACCAGCTCTTTCAGAGGGGTTCACCGAGTTAGCTATTGAAGTCACCCTGCAGTCGCCGATGACTGCGGGTGGGCGCAAACCAACAGGACAAGCCGTTGAAGCGGTTCAATACGTTCGCGGTGGATTAATCCGCGGTGCTATAGCGAAGGCGTGGCTGGCAGCCCCTGAAAACGGTGAACCGGACGCTGACTTCCAGCAACTGTTCCTCAGTAACGAAGGCGGTATCTTCCGAAATTGTTATCCCGCCGCAAATGTCTTGCCCGCGACAGCAGTGGGATGCAAGGATTTCCCGGGGTTCCTCAGCGCAGGCGTTAGCGAAGCACACGGCATTTTTGATACGCTTTTGGAGCAACTCGCCTCGGAACACGCAAATTGGCTGATATCGCCCAATTGCCCGCATTGCGGCGGGCGCGTGGAAGCACAAACCGGGTTTTATGCACAACGAAACGATGCAACTTATGAACGGAAAACCGTCAACACTCGGCTGCTCACCCGCGTGGCTATCAACCGACATCGCAAGGTGGCAGAAGAGGGACTGCTCTATCACTTGACAGCCATTGATACGGTAGTAACTGAAAGCGGAACTGGCCGTTTGCACGGTTCCGCGCGAGTCCCATCACGCCTTGCAAGTCGCGTCGCGGAGACGCTGCAAAAACAGGTGCATCGCCTCGGCGGTGGCACATCGCGCGGGCTCGGCTGTGTCCACGTGAAGGTGCAACAATGCGAGCATCCCGACGCTTTGGCACAACGCATTCGCGATTTCAACGCCTTGTTGCAAGAGATATGGGAGGTGTATCGTCACCTCCCATCAGTAGCGATGGAAACGCTGGAAAGCACCTACTTCAGCATCGATTTGCAAGCCGACACACTGCTCACTGCCGAAGATGGATGGCAACGCAGTATGGTGCTGAACGCGCCGATGCTGCAACAGATAACGGGATGTAATCTCCCAGTCAAACTCGTGCGCAGTTTCGCCAGTTACGATTATGTCAGCGGATGGAACGCGGCGTGGGGACTGCCAAAAGAGACAGCACTTGTCACGCGGATGGGGAGTGTCTTTGTGTTTCACACCCCGGATATTGATGCATGGATGCCGGTATTAAAGACGCTTGAAGAGCAGGGTATCGGCGCGCGGCGAGAAGAAGGGTTCGGGCAGATGTTGGTGTGTGCCCCGTTCCATCTCCGAACGCGAACAAAGGTTAAATGCGCAGCCCAGTGGCTGGGCAACGCGGAGGAATCGAAATGAGCCGAATAGAACACATTCCAGCGCAGCTGACGACGGTGTTAATGGAAAAGGAAATTGGCTTGCGGATGGAAGTGCTTATCCCCAAGATGCAAAAGATGGCGAAAGACTACAACCTGCGCGAGGAACATTCGCCGTTCCGGAACGTGTTGAATGTCGCCACCGACGCAGCTGGCGGGATTGAGGTAACACAGAATTTTATCCGCTATCAACTCGGACGGAGCGGTGCCAACCGGATATGGAGCAGCACCGTCGGCGGCAAAAAATTCGCTGTAGCATTGGTAGAGGCAATTGAAGGTTTACGCGACGAAGCGAAAATCGTCGTTGAGAGAATGGGCGCGCATTTGGATACCAAGTTGGATGACGCATGGCTGCAGCGCGTGCATGTCCGCCTCATGCAGCTCTACCTCGGCAACCTCGTCCGTTACCAAGTGTTTCTGGCGAAGGAAAAAGGAGGAAGGAAGTAATGTTTGACACCTTTCATTCGCGACTCAATCTACAAGGCGAACTTGAAACGCTCACGGCGTTTCGCATCGGTGCAGGCCGCTCAACCTCTCCTGTCAGCGCAGATCTGCCTGTCGTGCGCGATGCCGCGAATCTCCCCTACATCCCCGGCTCTAGTTTCAAGGGAGTGCTCCGTTCTTACGTTGAGAGCGTCATGCGGAGTTTGTCGGCTGAGACGCGCATCGTCTGCAATCCGACGGATAACCAGGTGCAGTGCATCACGTCAAACCAGATGCAGAATCTTCGACAGGAGCGTGACAACCACCGATGGGACAGCGCGCGGTTCAGCGAAGAAATCTTGGCGCGAACCTGTTGGGTTTGTCAAGTCTTCGGTTCGCCTTGGTATGCATCCAAACTTCACATTCGCGACCTGCCCGTCCAGTCATCCCTCTGGTTTGGGCAATATCAGCAACGTGATGGTGTCGCGATCGACCGCGATACCGAGACAGCCGCCAACCAGAAACTCTACGGTTACGAAGTCGTTCCAGCCGGCATCCGATTCGACTTTCGCGCCGTTGTTGATAACGCCGAGGATTGGCAACTCGGCCTGTTGTATACCGGGCTCGCTGCTTTTGAAAACAACCGTTTGACTCTTGGCGGTGGCAGCAGCCGCGGACTCGGGTTAGTCCACCTATCGCTTGCATCCGAATGCTACATCGACAAACAGCATCTGATGAAGCACCTGACAGCGGGATATGAAGGCGAAGCGGCAGAACGTCAGGCGTGGCTGCAAGCGTTTCACGCCAAAATCGAACAGCAATTGGAGACGCGGTAATGCACAAGCGGATTGTCAACCAAGCCACGATTGAACTCGCGATTTCGCCCGTGGGTCCACTGCTCATCAAAGCGGGCGACCAGGGGGCAGACCCGACGAAACCTGACATGGAGTTCGTTGAAACCTACCACGCGGGGGGCAGGAGCGTCTATCTCCCCGGGTCATCGCTCAAGGGCGCGATGAGGGCGCACTGCGAACGCATTGTCCGAACCATCGGCGGTGCAAACCCGAATGCAGGAAACGTTTGGACGTGTAACCCCTTGAAAGAGACAGAACCGTGCCGCAATTTGCAAACGGAGCATCAGGAAGATACCGCTGCTATCTACCGAAATTCATGCACTGTTTGCCAACTCTTCGGTAGCACCGATATCGCCGCACACGCACGTATCGCCGATGCCTATCCTGTTGAACTAGCCGACATTCAACTGGAAGAACGGAATGGTGTCGCGATCGACCGCGTCTACGGTTCAGTAGCCTACGGCCCGTTCAACTTCCAAGTGCTGACAGCCGGCGAATTCATCACTAAAATTATGGTGAAAAACTTCACCACCGCGCAACTCGCGCTCATCGCCCTGGCTATCCGCGATTTTGCAGAACAGCGGGTTGGACTCGGTTTCGCCAAATCACGTGGGTTAGGACAGGTGAATATGAAAGTTACGCGCGTGGAAATCCGGTACCCAACTGTCATCGTTGAAGAGGGACAATTGCAAATACTTGGACTCCACCGCGGGCGATTTGGCGACAATTGCCTCATCGGTGCCGGCGACTTCGTCAACACGGATGAGCGGCAGGCTTACGGGTTCCCCGAATCCGACACGGTTGAGGCAACCGTGCATGCCCAACCCGATGCAATTCTCGGTGCCACTCTCGTTTTTGAGGAACCAGATGCCATCACAGCACTATGGCGAGGCTGTGTGCAGTCTTGGCGGGAAACTGTCAGCCTGTAACGGCGGATGTCTTCACATCCGCCCGTGAGGAGAACCGATGGAGAAAGCAATTGTTGCAACCGCGCACGTGCCAGACGTGTCAACGCTCGTAGCGCAAATTGACACGCTCACGTTCGGCGAACGAACCTATTATCTGCTCCAACGGCCTGATTCCATCTCCGATTGGACAGCCGGCTGTCCTGACACCGCCGAAATTCAAAAATATGCCCTCGGCCGACTGTTTGGAGAAAACGGCGAACTGCGTTGGCAGAAAATCGATACCGGCTATACGCTACTTTGGCTTTCCGAAGGGGAATTGCCGGCAGGATTTGCACCGATGGGGACATGGGAGATGACAAAATCCCCAGACCAGCTGCTACTCGGCGGCGGCGAGACGGAGCCGTGGCGGGATACGCGCATCCCCCGAAAACTAGCATATCCCATGGCATGGAGTCAGTCGCCAAAGGTGCGGGTAATTCAGTATCGTGACAGAGACTTGCAAACTATCCGGTTCACGCGCTATACCGGTTTCATTCAGGGAGGTTAAAAACATGGGATACCCCCGACATGGCGGAAGAAGTGGCGGCAGACAGTCTCAGCAGCCAGACCCCAAACCTTTCGACTTCGTATCCCTGCCCCATCGTGTAGCTCGGAAAAAGCCCATTGGGCATGAACAGTATCACGCGGCACACCTAACAGGCCAGCTGCAAGGCACCCTTGAGGCACTCTCGCCTCTCCATATCGGCAGCGGTATCATTGAACTGGGGCAGGATGTTGAACTCATCAAAACGGTGGTGCGGACAGGCGGGAGAGTCGTCATACCCGGCAGCTCCCTCAAAGGGGCGATTCGGAGCATCGCCGAGGCGATTTCGGAGAGCTGCGTTTGCAAAGTCTCACGAGATGCACAACGCGCACTACCTAGAGACTTTCAGGAATGCAGACAGAAAGAACGCTTGTGCATCGCTTGTCGGATATTCGGTGCGATGGGATTTCAGGGAAACGTTGCAATCCAAGACGCACCCCACATTCACGGACAAATCGTCACGGCACAGGTTCCCGAACTCTATCGCCCGCGAATCCGCCGAGGCGCGCGAGACGTGCCAGGGCGCAAATTTTACATGCACGGACAAGTCGCCTCGGGCCGAACCCCTGTAGAGGCATGCGATGTCGGTTCCAGGTTCCGATTCATTATGCAGGTAGATAACCTGACGCAAGCGGAGTGGGGACTCTTGCTTACAGCCTTAGGCCAACACCCCGACTATCCGTTCAAACTGAAGATGGGCGGAGCTAAGCCAGTCTGCTTCGGTTCAATGGACGTTCAAATAGAACAGATCCAACTTGAAGACCAGGCTCGCGACCGGTATTTGGCGTGGGATGTGCGTCCGGAAGCCGCAAAAACCGGCGCGCCGTTGGAAATGTGGATACGCGACTGCATTGCGCAAGCAGCAGATTCACTCATCGTGCAGGATTTACTGGAAGACCTGGCTCAAATCCTGCGGCACCCAAACCAACGCAACTGCCCATCTGGGCTCTATTGAGGAAGGCACTGATGCAAACGCAGCAGATGAACGAAAAACTGTGGAAAATCGCCCACAAACTCGCGTTTGATTTAGTTGACTGGGGCACCGATCCCAATGAACTCGGCAAAGTCATCGCGTTTGTGCGTCGGCACCAAGACGATACCGACGCGAAATCGCGGCTCATGCTGCTGGTGCAGCGGTTGGCGAGTAGCCGCAACGCGCTTATCCGGAGCCGGCAAACACAGGGATTTTATCAAAATATTCAAGAAGCATTCAGCGAACATCTCCGCGATATCAGCAATCCCGCTGAAATCCTGCTTATTCTCGGCTGGAGCCTACGGTTGATGCGTTACTATCGTGCGGAACCGACGTTTGCTGTTGAATATGAATTTGAGCCGTCCCCGGTGAATTCACCTGCGCCGCCTACACCGAAACCGGATCCACCGAAACCGGATCCACCGAAGGTCAAGGCCGGGGACAGGGTAAATGCGACGGTTCTGAAGAAGGATGGCTTCAAGGTGACAGTGCGATTAGAGACTGACGCACGCGAAGAAGTCTCCTTTGAAGGTCCTTATTATCCCGGCCTGGTCGGCGCACAAGTTAAGGTGAGGGTCCAGAGGGTTGATAAGGGCGGTCGGATAACCAAAGTCATTCCGTAGAAAATACGCTTGAGTCTGGAGGTAAAGGCATGATTTTTAGAAATGCAGTTGCTGAAAGGGATGGCATCAATCCGCGCGAGGAACTGGAGAAATTCGTGATCGGTAATCGCGCGCACATTAAACAGAGTCGTGTTAATGAGAAAATCGGCCATGAGTTAAAATCCTGCGACGAAGATGTTTGGCTCACGGAACTGGTTCGGACTCAGAATCCTTATACTGTTCTTGAGGCATGCTTTGCCTCGGGGCGATTGCATAATTTGGCTGCCAACCGCCGCTGGGTTAGTCTTGACTCGGAATATGAAGGACGCGAACTTGTGGGGGAAATTCTAGAGGCGTTGGGCTTTAGAAAGGAAGTAAAGCCTTCGGGTCTTACGCAAATTCGAGAAGAAATCGATCCGCGCTTGGAACCTGCCGAAGTTGACCCACAACGGTTTGCAGCAGAAGAAGCCCTTGACTTTGCCGCCGGAATGGGAACAGTCATGGAAGCATTGTTGGATAAATTATTCCGTTTCCATAGCGAAACGTTCCTCCGGCATGCTGAACTAACAGCGGCGGACATTGACAAACTACGTGATCAGTATCGGCGAACGCGCCCACGAACGCTAGGTCGTTATGTGGGACTCCAGAATGACGAAAAGGGCGATAAACGTGGATTTTTGGCAAGACTAATGAAATTTGCAGAAGAAGACGCAGCACTTATCGCCTACTGTGACAGGTACTTTCAGCGGATAGTGCCCTTGGACGAGAGTGAGATTGCTGCTGTTGGTATGTTCACGATATACCGCAACTGGATTGTCCATAATATATGGGACTGGACCCAATACCCGCGCATCCTAAATAATGCTCAAACTAACTTGTTAAGCATGGATGAGGCAACTCGCGGCGAATGGGAGAGAAGTTGGCAGCAGGTAACTGAAGCGGTTGATTGGGCAAAGAAAAACGGGGATCCCGAACCCGCTCTTCCAAAACGTGAGATGCTCCAAAGGATGGCTGTTTTCTTCAGGGCCTTCCTTAAATCGCTATCCCAAGGAATCTACCCCAAAGTCATTGTGATGCAGTCCTACGTCGTCGACAATTATGGAACTCATCAAATTACCGCGGAGGACGATGCAGGAGAGACAGTCTTCCTTACCGACTGTGAATTCGAGCCATTTACGGAGTTCTACTATCTGGCACATACCAATCTTGTTGGCATTGAACCAATTCTCGTGAGGAAAGATGAACTAGGGAAGTGGGGAATTCAACAGGATAGCATGGACGCATCACAGAAGGAGGCTTAAAGCATGCCGAAAAACGTGCTCTTATCATCACTCGGATTATCACCCGCTGTTGTCACCGAAACGATTGATGCCCTTCAAAACACCGGCATCCGAATTGACACGGTGGTGCTGCTCACCACTGCAAACGAACGGATTGTCAACACATACATTCCGCTACTGCAGGACGACTTTGCCGATACTTACGGGGGAAGAATTGAACTCACCTATGCTCCCATTACGAACAATGACATTTGGACAGCACAGGATAATCTGGAATTCATCGGGTTAGCCACCGCGTATCTGAATACCCATCGGAAGCGGGGAGATAACGTCTATGTCAGCATCGCAGGCGGCAGGAAAACGATGTCCGCCGCTTTAGCAATTGTGACGCAACTTTTCGGCGCGAAAGGGTTGTATCATGTCCTCACCCTGGAAGAGGTCGAGAAACAACACCACCCTTACGAATCGCTGAGAAACGCACCTGAAAAACGTCGCGAGGCTCTTCACCCAGATGTCCAGTTGATGGAGCTCGTCTCCATTCCCGTCGTCGGGCTGTTTCCGTATCTGAGCCAAATCACCGGTGTTTTGCAGGGAGATACCGCTCAGGCTGAAGCGAATGTGACAGATTTGCTTCGTGACAATGAACTCATTGATGACGAGGGAAAGATAACGCCGGCAGGCAGCAACCTCTTGAAAATCTTGAGCGAAGTGGAAACCGCGCCGGAACCCTCCACTATCCCGCCGAACCAAAAAGAGATTCGCGTCCCCCGCCATAATATCCCGAAACAGGAAGAGGAGAAGCTGCGGACTATCGCCAACCGGATATGCTATGATCCGTTTGTGAATCGCATTGCAACCACGGATTGGAACTCGCAAACGCAGCAGCCTTACCGAATCAACCCGGATAATTCGATTACCCTCTTTATCCCGAAGACCACGAAGGGGTTAACGCTTAGAATCTTTACCACGGCGAACACACGAGCGCAAGCCGAATACGTCGCGCAAAGATTGTTGCTCGCCGTGAGCCGATAACACCATTGAAATCGGAGAGACGGAGAGAATCGTGTCTGCACAGAAACCGTTATCAAACGCCTTGCGAATGACAAACTTCCAATTCGCCCGATACCGCTTCACCTATACCGTCCAAGAACCGCTACGGATGCCACCCGACAAAGGCAACATCTTCCGCAGCCGACTCGGATACACACTGCGCGACATCACCTGCCTGGGACACGAAAACGCATGCGCAAAGCAGTGCCAACACCCAGAACGGTGCGTCTACTCGCAATGTTTTGAAACACCCGTGCCGGAAAACGCGCCGTTTCTCCGCGGACAACCCTTCGCGCCGCATCCGTTCATACTCGAACCACCGCTCACAGGGAAACAGCATTACGCTCCCGGCGATACCTTCGCCTGCACACTCATCCTCATCGGCAGCGCCATCAACCTGCTCCCGTGGCTAGCGTTCACCTTCAATGAAATCGGCAAACGCCGCATCGGACTTCGCGGCCGGCGCGGGAAGTGTGAACTCAACACCATTGAGAGTCTTCCTGCGCGCGGCACCGAGCCCCCCGAAACGATTTATACCTCCCAAACCGAGAGGCTAATGGGAGCAGGTAGGCTTCTCCGCCTTGACGATGTGCTACGCGGCGCGCCGCACGTCACCGACACGCTTACACTTGATTTCCGAACGCCGACGAGCCTCAAAGTGGAGGGACGCTGGATGCGCGACGTGACGTTTGAATTGCTCATCCGCAATCTCCTCCGACGCATCCGGTTCTTGAGTTACTTCCATTGTGGCGAAGACCTGGGTGTGGATGCACATGCTTTGCTGAAGGCGGCGAGGGCTGTCACGCATACCTCGCACTTGCAATGGGTGCGGAAGGAACGCCGGTCTTTCCGAACAAAGCGTGTTGTCCCGATGGGTGGGTTCGTTGGTAAAGTTCGGTTCGCGGGAGAGTTGTCCCCGTTTCTGCCGCTGATTTTCTTGGGAGAATATCTCCACATTGGGCATCACACTGCATTTGGGTTCGGGCAGTATCGCATCTGTTAACAACAGCAAAGGAGAGGTTCATTTCGGGGAGAGGAATTTTCCTTCACGCTGCTGAAAAAATTCAAAAGAAAAATTGACATTTCCGTTCATTTATGGTATCATTAATAATGAAAGAGCGGACAAGGGTTCTTGCGTTTTTTGGCAGAACCTGCGCCCGATTTGAATCGCATTTGGATCTAGGCTTTTGAGAACTACGCACAGAGGGTTTCAAAAGCATAGGGGTTTGGATACACCGTCCCGGTTGAAGGGAATAGAAACTATTAATAATATAGCCGAATGGGATCGGAATTCTTAAGTTAGGAAACGCCTTCCCGTTTGAAGGGAATAGAAACTGACCACCAGTGCATTCCGCTGCCACCATGCCAGCAGACCCGTTTGGAAACGCCGTCCCGGTTGAAGGGAATAGAAACACAAACGAAGCCTTGGCTGCCAGCGCAGAGACATCCGTTCGGAAACGCCGTCCCGGTTGAAGGGAATAGAAACGCCGCAATCATACCAGCAGACGCTCGGAATCTTGCAGTTTGGAAACGCCGTCCCGTTTGAAGGGAATAGAAACGTCAAGGTCCGATGGTTAAGTTGGTGCGAGGACCAGGTTTGGAAACGCCGTCCCGGTTGAAGGGAATAGAAACAGTATCCGTCCTTTCTTGATGGCGACTGAATGCCCCGTGCATCGTTCGGAAACGCCGTCCCGTTTGAAGGGAATAGAAACTTTACTTTTTTGCCGATTGCAACGCCTCGACAATCCTGTCGTTTGGAAACGCCGTCCCGTTTGAAGGGAATAGAAACTTTAGCCATCCACTATTCCAAGTGTCATAATACTTTTGGAAACGCCTTCCCGGTTGAAGGGAATAGAAACTTCCCGATGTAGCCTTCTTCGCGGGCTTGGTCTAGCGTAAGTTTGGAAACGCCTTCCCGGTTGAAGGGAATAGAAACGTGCCAGCCTGATCGACGGCTGCATACGCATTCTTGACTTGTTTGGAAACGCCTTCCCGGTTGAAGGGAATAGAAACAACTGGCTAAATCAAGTTCGGATGAGAGCGTTAAGATATGTTTGGAAACGCCTTCCCGGTTGAAGGGAATAGAAACTCGTAAGACACTTGTGATACCTTGTCCCCGTTGAGTTTGGAAACGCCTTCCCGGTTGAAGGGAATAGAAACTTTCCTTCGGTCAGCCTTAAGTTGACATTCCCCGTTGAGTTTGGAAACGCCTTCCCGTTTGAAGGGAATAGAAACTGATAATGGCTCGGCATCGCTATCCGTCTTGACGTTTGGAAACGCCTTCCCGGTTGAAGGGAATAGAAACCCATGATGAACCGCAGCTAGCTCTTTATTGCCATCGTTTGGAAACGCCTTCCCGTTTGAAGGGAATAGAAACTTGCCTCGACCTCGTTGAAATTCATATCAAATCCCAAGTGTTTGGAAATGCCTTCCTGTTTGAAGGGAATAGAAACGCGAGGGAAGCCCGCTGCGCTACCTCTTTCGCAAGGTTGAGTTTGGAAACGCCTTCCCGGTTGAAGGGAATAGAAACTTTAGAATCCGGAGATTTTCTTCGGCATCAAAAAGCCGAGTTTGGAAACGCCTTCCCGGTTGAAGGGAATAGAAACCCAGTCGTCTTACAGGTTAGCGCATGATTAATTATCGTTCGGAAACGCCTTCCCGGTTGAAGGGAATAGAAACATAGCCGCACACCGATGCTGTCCACCGGCAAGCCACAAGTTTGGAAACGCCTTCCCGGTTGAAGGGAATAGAAACTCATAGTACTCGATCGTAGGTCCATATTTGTCGCAATAGCATGTTCAGAAACGCCTTCCCGCTTGAAGGGAATAGAAACCTCTCATTCACAACACGGCAGCAAAACGCAAATCGCAAAACCTGAAAAAAAAGCAGAAATTAACAATGAAATATGTAGTGAATCTGGAAGGCCACGATGGATTATTCAGTTGCAAAACTGAATTCAAATGCGGCGACGAATTCTTCGCCCGCGGCATCAGCAACTACGGCGATGACGACATCGACTACCTGAGCAACGAACTCGCAAAAGACATCTCCGGCGGAATTTACGCGCATTTCGAGGAGGTCATCCAAGAAGCCGAAACCAACGGCGAAGATAGCGAGAAGGCTTGGGAAGAACAGCACGACGAAAACAACGTCTATCGTTACCGCGACGGCGATGACGCATGGGAAATCGCCATTCAACACGGCTGGGGCGTTGTGACAGATACCGTCGCCCTCACCACCGGCGAGGCAATCATGCCGCACTTGCGCGAAGAGTTGGAGGCATACATCGCCAGCACCGCCTAACCTACTCCCCACCGAGAGCCCGCTCTCACCCAGCGGGCTCAAGGGATTTGTCGGTAGGCACCCCGGGTCTCCATACCTCCCGGTAGGAGAGGCCTCGGGTCTTGATTTTCCCGTAGCGCGGGGGCCCTCGGATGCCATACGCGCATCCGAGCGGGTTTCCCCCGCGATCGTTCCCGGTAGGAGAGACCTCCTGGTCTCGATTTTTTGTCACTATCGGGACAAGGATGTCCCTCCTACGGGAAGTCGGGACAAGGATGTCCCGCCTACCGAGTGCATATCGGGACAAGGATGTCCCGCCTACCCATCGCAATGCACATCCTATTTCGCGAATTGCATCAATTTCACGGATATGATACGATATACACAGAATTGAGATGATTTGCTGGAGGTTAGAAACTATGAGTCGTGTCCGTATTGGGATTATCGGATGTGGGGCGATCGCGCAGGTCCAGCACCTCCCCAACCTTGCCGAACTGCATCGTGAATTTGAGGTGCCGATTGTTTGTGACTTGTCGCCCGGTGCGGCGAAGGCGGTCGCGCAGCGATTCCACATCCCCGACTTCGTCACAGATTATACCGAACTGCTCAAAACAGACGTAGATGCGGTGCTGCTCTGCCACGGAGATCCGAAGACAGAAGTGGCACTCGCCGCCTTTGAGGCAGGGAAACATGTCTTCATTGAGAAACCTGTCTGCTTTTCGCTCCAAGAGATGGATGCGATGCTTGCGGCGCAACGGAAGGCTGGCACCGTCGGACAGGCAGGCTATATGAAAGTGCATGATCCGGCATTTCAACTCGCCAAGCGCGAAGTGGATACGATGACAGGTTATCGCTTCGTTCAGATTAATCACCTGCATCCGAACAATAGTTTGCACTTAAGTCAGTTTGACGTGGAGCGGTTCAACGACGTGCCGCCAGATGCGTTTAAACCGGCGGGTGCGGCGCGCGAAAAGGCACTCGCCGAAGCGATTGGGGATATAGTGAATAGAACAGGCTCGCCTGAGCCTTTTGCCGAAAGGGCGTTTTTCTTGCTGGCGGGTAGCATGATTCACGACATCTACAGCCTGCGCGTCATGCTCGGTTCGCCGAGTGAGGTGGTGAGCGTAGAAATTTGGGCTGATGGACGCGGTGTCAGCATCGTGTTTGCGTATCCGAACGGGGCGCGCTGCATCGCTACTTGGGTAGATCTACCAGACCTCTGGGATTTCAAGGAGACGTTGGAGATTTACGGCAATGACAAACGGGTGCTGGTTTCCTATCCTACCGGTTTCTCTCGTGGTATTCTGTCGGAGGTGACGATACACGGCATCGATGCGGAGGGGGTAACCTACAGCAAGAAGCCGGCGGTTGAGTGGGAGAGTGCTTTTGTGCGAGAGTTGCGGCATTTCCACGAGTGTATCACCGAAGGGACGGCGTGTTATACGTCCTTGGCATCGGCTCGGCATGACATCGCATTGATTATTGATATTGTGCGGTGTTATATGGAAGGGAAACAGTGAACGTAGCGCGGGGGCCTGTCCCCCGCGCGAACATCCGCCGATTCACCGTAGCGCGGGGGCCTGTCCCCCGCGATCTCTCAGGTGTCTGAAGCAGGATTTTCAAGATTCACAAGATTTTCAGGATTATCTTCCTCGCGGCGGGGAAACCTCTGCTGAAAAGGGCGGCACTTTAACTCCGTTTTCCCGCGGCGCAGCATCGGTTGGAGACTAGAGTTCCTAATCTTGCTAATCGTGATAATCGTGTAAATCCTGCTTCAGACGATTTGCTTGGCGAGGGACAGGCCCTCGCCCTACGGTGAAAGGGGCATGCACAGCAGACACGCGTTGCATCAACCCGATGCAACGCGAGGGACAGGTTTTCCCACCGCCCTACGGTTCGGCGGCGCGGTTTGGATAACTACGAACTAAAACGCACATTAAGGTCCTACAGACCTTAGGCATCTTCGCGTCGCTGCGCGCTATAGACATTAAGGTCTTACGCCCTAAAGAGATGTTTTATTGGAATAAAACTTCCTAATCCTGCGCTAGACAGCACGGCGAGGGACAGGCCCTCGCCCTACGGTTCGTGGGCATGCACAGCAGACACGCGTTGCATCAATCCGAGGCACGGCGAGGGACAGGCCCTCGCCCTATGGTGAACAGGCGCAAACTGCCGAACGAATCATAGCGCGGGGCCCTGTTCCCCGCGCGAACATCCGCCCATTCACCGTAGCGCGGGGGCCTGTCCCCCGCGATCTACCAACTCAGCGAAAAACGTCTGAATGAGGGGTAACGCTGTCATGATTGCAACCCTCGGCGTTGGTTGCGTGGAGGATTTGGCAGCACATTGCGTAAGTGCAGCTAATCTTCCTCTTGAGACCCTTCTGAGAGTAGCATCTCGGCGATGTCTTTCGGCAGCACAACATCGTACTGCTTCTCAAAGTTGTGAATCTCCTGGTTAAACAAATCCTTGAGTTTCAGGACTTGATTCTCAGCAGCCTTGAGATTCGCTCCTCGATTCCTAGCAGCCTCCAGATCTGCTCTGGCCTCGTCCCATTCCTGTCTGCGTAACCGAATTATGGCTCGCTCAAAATAGAACAGGGGCTCATTGGGATTCAGTTCTATCGCCTTGTTATAGTCCTCAATGACACTCTTGAAGACATCGTCAAGGTTAAAATCCTCGCTATTAGCCAGGGCCAGGGCGCGATTGCGATAGGCCATGGGATCTTCTGGACTGAGTTTAATAACCTCGGTATAGCTAGCGGCGGCGCTACTATAATGGCCTTCTTGGAATTGCGATTGGGCGTGAAGATTATAGTTTTGGCTGCTGTGTTCCAGCTTCCGGGCTATCTCATAATTCCCTTTAAAACGCTCAAGGGCGTGGGGAAGAATCTCCCGCCATTTGATAAACCCGTGGATATCATTGTAGATACGCTCTTCAGATATGTCATGGCACCTTTCCAAGTAGTCTAACATAGGCCGTTTGAGTTCTCTACGGATAAACACGATACACGCTGGTTGGACAAAACCTGTCTTTGATTCAACAAGGATGCTCTTCTGGGATTCAATACGGCTAATTGTCCGGAGCGGGGGCACGACTCTGTAGTTATCAGTGCACTGCGGTTTTCTGGGCAGTAAAATAACCCTACCTGTTCCGCCTTCTAGCTCGCCACATGCGAAGAAGAGAGCAATGAGGTAATCAGTCGTGAAGTCTATCAAGTTGGTTTTACAGCCATAATGCTGGAGCTGGGTTAGAATTTCATCATCACCGAGATCGGATATTTCGGGGAGATAGGTTTTAACCTTATCCAAAATTACGTTTTGGCTGCCCATAATGTCGGGAGCCTCTATTTTACTCGTAAGATAGGGCCGATAGAGGTCCGAGCATACTTTTGGGTGACATTCGGCTTCACCCCTGTAGATGTAATCTCCGAGCACAGATTTGTCCGCTATCTCGCGGATTTTCAGCCAAACTTCGTCTGGCACATGTTGAGAATCCGATGGGTTGATCTTGTTCATGTCGCTTCGCTCCGTTAAGGTTAACCGGATAACTCGATCGATTCTAAAAACATCGCTGCAACCGACGGAAACGCACCACACGATTGCAGCGATGGAAGGACGGATCCGAACATCCGCCCTTACCCAAACACCTCACTTCATAATGAGCATTTTGCCCGTGGCAGCGAAGTCTCCAGCGGTGAGGGTATAGAAATACACCCCACTTGCAACGCGTTCGCCTACCTCGTTTCTGCCATCCCAATATGCAGCACGACTCCGACTCTGATAGAAACCAGCCGCCTGATGCCCCAACGCCAACGTCCGAACCACCGTCCCATCGACGGTATAGATTGTCAGTGTCACCTCTGCTGGTTCGGCGAGGTGATACGGTATCCACGTCTCCGGATTAAACGGATTCGGATAATTGGCAAGCAGGACTGTCTCTTTCGGCTGTGCTTCGACGCGCGTTAATGCCGCTAAGAGCCGCTCCAATGCAGCAATCCCGGCCGGATCTGCGTTCGCTGCCTTTGCATCGCGGAGCCACCGTTGCACATCTGCTGCTTGTAGGCTTCCGGTCTTGATGGCTGCCTGTGTTAATGCAGGCGCAGCTGCAGCATCCACCGCCTTTATCACGGCGAGGATGTCATCAACATCAACCTTCCCATCGTTATTGACATCCGCCCTCCGGTTTGCACCGCCACCGACAGTTTTCCCATAGTTTTTGGCCACCTCCACCAGATCGTTCACGTTGACTTTACCATTCCCTGTCACATCCACCGTGAGTAACCGATACAAACGGATGGTTTTCTGACTATCAACTGCGAGAATCTGCCCATTCGGCGAAAACAAGGGAGCGGGCACGTGGCTGTATCCCGTGAGCGTGGCTTTGCGGGCACCCGTGTTCGGATCCCAGAGGCGGATGGTGTGGTCATTACTCCCACTCGCCAGCGTCTGGCCGTTCGGATGGAACGCTAACGAAGAAACATAATGCGTATGCCCCCGCAGCACGCGCAGGGTGCCGTGCGTATCGGGATTCCATAGGCGGACGGTGTAGTCAGTACTCCCGCTCGCGAGGATGCGGCCATCCGGACTCCACGCCACGCTGGTTACCCCAGCCGTATGCCCGCGCAGCACGGCGAAGTTGATACCGTTGTTCGGATTCCACAACCGCACCGTGCCATCAACACTCGCACTCGCCAGCGTCCTACCATCCGGACTCCACGCCACGCTGATTACCCAATTCGTATGCCCCCGCAGCGTGCGCACATGATGTCGGTTGTTATTACCCACATTCCAGATGCGGATGGTGTTGTCATAACTCCCACTCGCCAGCAGATAACTGTTTGGCTTGAAGGCAAGGCTGGTGACTCTCCCTGTATGCCCCTCCACTTTGCCGCGCCAATCGCCATCCTCGCTATAGCGCATCCGAATGTCGTGATTCAGAGTCCCACCATAGGCGATGAAGTGAGAGTCATGCGAGGGCAGCGCAATGGCGGCGACATTATTGCCGACATCCTGGCTCCAGCGTTGTCTGCCGGTGGTGACATCCCAGGCGCGGAGGGTGTCGTCTCTACTCCCACTGATAAGCGTCCCGTTATCCTTGAAGGCTATTTTCCAGACACCTTCCGTGTGTCCTGTCAAGGTATTGGTGTGGACGTATTGTTGCGCGTTAGCGGTCGTCAGTGCCATCGCTGCTGTCAACACCAGCGTTAAGGTTAAAACCATTAATCTTTTCATGATAGATTTCTCCTTGTTGTTATCGGGACCGGGAGGTCCCTCCTACTGAAGAGAGTGGATATGAACATCCACCCTCATTCGGATTTCGATGCAAGGCGAGGGACCAGTTTCCCTCGCCTTACGGTAACTAATCGGTAGGCGCGGTTTGCAGCCGCGCTTTCCGAGGTGTGTGGACAGGCACGGTGCCCGTTCATCTTCGTCTGTCTGAATCGCGGATTTACGGGATTTCAGGATGAGGGTTTCTTGTTGAGGGATCCCCTCTTTCCCGGTAGGCGCAACCTCCCGGTCGCGATGCCCATCCAACCTGTTCGTGCATCCGAGTGTAATGGCGGATGGCGTTCCTACCCGCCCATCTGTCTCGTTCAGACAAGAAACACCGGCTACCTATGCGTCAGCATCCTCATCGTCATAGGCTTTCCCGGCAGCACTGATCTCATCCTCATAATACGCTGCGAGCTGCTTGCGCACACGGTCGCACCGCTTGAGCCATCCCCTAAGATAGTGCTGATATTTCTCAGGATTTTTCCGCGCGAGCCGCCGATAGTGTTGCCGCTTTTCTGCATCGTAGCGGTCGATCAGTTCGTTATCAAAACCCACAACCTGCGTCTCAACCGTGTTTTCGGAGAAAAACCGTGCAACAGCAGCCCGCGTCTGGGGACTCCACACCCCGTCAACAGTCGCCCCGACGATCCGCTGGATTATCCGCGTGGCAGCGGTACCGGCGTTCGTTGCAAAGTCGCCGTGGATGTTTCGCTGTTATTCTTCATTCGCGCCTCATCGTTTCAGAGGTGTGTCCGGTGCGTTTGCACCGTCGTGCGAGGCGTACGTCGCCTCGGTCCTTCAGGAGCGTTGTGTGTTCGCGTCTCCGGAAGGTGTCGGTACCGGTCGCCGCGTTGTTTTAGCGGCGCGTGTGCCGCATTCCGGTTGGCAGGCAGTTTTGCCTGCCAACGGTTCGATTAAAAGTAGGTTTGCGATGCGTAATACCAAATTTACCTGAGTAGTTCGGGATCAGGCGATCGCAATCTACAAAAATTATCCGCTGCTGGCATCCTCCTCTTCCGGCAGATCCTGAGAGGTCCGGTAATTGTGAGCTTCAATGCCCAGTTGCTGGAAGTTATTTGCCGTTTTGACAATCGCCATCGCTTTTCGGCGTTCGTCCTCTGAGACAAAGTCAACTAGTTCCTCCGCGCGTTGAATCATCTCAGCTACAAAAGGAGGCGGAGTCAACTGGGTTACAGTTCCTGTTTCCGGATCTAGTTCCTCCAGCAATGTCTCCTGGGCTGCGCTTTGTGCCTCTGGCGTTAGCGCAATGATAAGCATCGCATCAGTCTCCGTGGAATCGGCCAAGAATTCGGATCCCTCTAAAGTCCTCACATCAGCACCGGCTGAATCAATCGATTCTTGAGTCTCACTTAACGCGGCGGTTATCTCATCGGCATCAAGTGCAACTTCACCTGCTGCACTAGCGGCACTAGCGATTTCGCCGAGGTCGCTTAGGAGATCAATAAGACCTGCCCCGGGTATTAAAGCCAATGCCACCCCAATCCCTTTCCTGACCAGGCGCCGCCGTGCCTTGCGCTGGACTTCGTCGCGGAAGTTGCTATATTCCTGGACGGTTTCCTCGTAGTTCTCGCGTAGACCCTGGTAGTTCTGCTCAAGGCCTTGGTAATGTCCGACCAGCCGCTTGGAACGATTGGACTCACTCCGAAGTGCGGCACCGCAAACTTGTAGTGATACCTCACAGAGATAGAGCCCCCAGAGAGCCGCTTGGTTACTCTGAGTTACCTCGTCTAAATTGGTTTCAAGGTTCGCACAGCGTTGGTATTCCTGAGCCAGTTGGGTTTCTAGCGTTTCGCGATGCTGTCGGACTTGCCCAAGTTCGTTTTCCAAGGTCTCGCTGCGCTGGCGTTCCTGCGAAAGTTCGTTTTCCAAGGTTGCGCATTGCTCGCGCGCCTCCGCAAGATCGCTTTCCAAACTTTCACACCGCTGGCGTTCCTGCGAAAGTTGGCTTTCTAGCGTTAAGCACCATTCGCGTACTTGCGCAAGTTCGGTTTCCAAATTCCCGTACTGTTCAAGTGCTTGTGTGAGTTCGCTTTCCAATTCTGCGCATCGCTCACGTGCCTGTGCCAATTCGCTGGAGATACGCGCGTTGAGTTGATTGGCCTCCTCCAGGGCCTGGACATGACGTGCAATCTCCCCGTT
The DNA here is from genome assembly GCA_965242965.1 of Candidatus Poribacteria bacterium. GTDB lineage: Bacteria > Poribacteria > WGA-4E > WGA-4E > WGA-3G > AGPOR5. The sequence continues at coordinate 4,244,580 of OZ251518.1, forward strand.
AGCGTGATTCAAGTCACTTTCCAAGGTTGCGTTCGCTCGTTCAAGTTCCACGTGCCGCGCGTGTGCCTGTGACAAGTTGCTTTCCAGGGTCGCGTTCGTCTGCTCCAATGTTGCGATTTGGGTATTCGCGTGTTCCAAACCGCTTTCCAAAGTTGCGTTATTCCGTTGGAGTTCGACATTCCGCGCGTTTGACTGCGACAAATCGGTGTCTAAGGTTGCGTTTCTCTGTTCCAGGTCTGCACAACGCGTGTTCGCGCGATTCAAGTCGCTTGTAAGATTCACGTTGGTTTGCTCAAGTTCAACGTTGCGCGTGCTTGTCTGCGCCAAATCACTTTCCAGGTTCGCGTTCGCCTGTTCCAGCCCCGCAATTTGGGTATTCGCGTGTGCCAAACCGCTGTCTAAGGTGGCGTTAGTTTGTTCGAGTTCAACATGCCGCGCGTGTGCCTGCGTCAAGCTGCTTTCCAAGTTCGCGTTCGTCTGTTCAAACTCTGCACAACGCGTGTTCGCGTGATTCAAGTCGCTTGTAAGATTCGCGTTGGTTTGTTCAAGTTCAACATGCCGCGCGTGTGCTTGCGTCAAGTTGCTTTCCAGGGTCGCGTTCGTCTGTCCCAGTTCGGCGATTTGGGTATTCGCGTCTGCCAAACCGCTGTCTAAGGTTGCGTTATTCCGTTCAAGTGCCACGTTCCGCGTGTTTGCCGCCGACAAATCGCCGTCTAAAGTGGTGTTCCTCTGTTCCAGATCCGCGTTCTGTGTATTCACCAGCGACAAGTTGCTCGTTAAACTCGCGTTCGTCTGCCTGAGTTCCTCCAATTCTCCAGAGAGACGTTCATTGCGGGTAGCGGCATGAGAGAGGTTATTGGTGAGGTCATTCTTCTTTGAGAATAACCATGCTCCCACTCCCACACAAATAATGAGTCCTATGAGAAGCACGATAGTTACGGGATCCATTTTCAGCCTCCTCACTTCTGCGTGGCCGGGATTGTTTTGCGTGCCCAACTGTCAGAAGTGTGAAACGGTACCGGATTAAAAACACCTGCCAACGTCCAGTCACTTTCGCGTTCGTCATCGATGCTTCTCCGTTTACCAACCCTATCAGCGTTTTTTGCTGCAGACGCGCGGCGGACGCGCGCGACCGCGCCTCGCCGAGGCAAAAAACGCGCAGAAGTATCCAACGAAAACAAGGGATAACAAACAGAGGAGGTGAAAACGGAAGCGAGTGCAACCAGAAATCTGGCAGGGAAAACATGCACCGGGGAAGGAATCCCGATGCAACGAAAATAACCCGCCACGCAAAGAATGCGTGCGGGATTGAAGACAGCATGACGACGAAAGTCGCCGCTGTTAAGTGAATAAACTTTGCTTAACGCCTGTGGGTGTCGGGGGGGGTCGAGCCTCCCCTCTGGGCATTAAGCCGAACGGGAACTCGTGACGGCGCGACAAACGGGCCAGACGCGCACCGGATGTGCGGCATCTCGCGGGGCCCGGGCAGGTCTACGGCGACCTTTTTCGCAATGGAAGAATCAATTCGCTGGTTCACGGTATCGTTCCTTGTTCAGCAAGTTTGCGGATTTCAGTCTCATGGTGGCGCGTTTTTTCGCGTGCATCACCACGTTGGCATTAATGATACACAAAAACGTGGGAAATGTCAAACATTTTTCGCGAAAAATCGTGGAAATGTTCACAATTCACCACATTCTAGATGAATTTCGGTTTTTTGTCAACGTTTTTCTACGAAAAATCGTGAAATCGGTCGAATTCGCGCGAAAAATCGCCAAAAATGTTTAAAACTGATTTTATTTTTGCAAATGTCGCGTTTTTTGTCAAGGTTATTTCGCGAAAAAACGCTGCTGCTACCGTAGCGCGGGGGCCTGTCCCCCGCGATCTCTCCGCCGAAACGAGAAACGTCCGCAGCCCAGAGGCCACGGACGTTTGCTGTTAAGACCGGCGCGTGGCGAGGGACAGGCCCTCGCCCTACGGTGGCAGGAGAATTTTGGCATGGCGAGGGACAGGCCCTCGCCCTACGGTGGAACAGGCGCAAACTCCTTCCGCGCCTTCCGGATAGCGGTGAAAACGCAAATTATTCTTCCGCTTCCTTCTCCACGTCTTCACCTTCGGGTGGCATCATGCCGTTTTCCTCATCGGCCGCTTTAATCGTAATCTCTGTCTCTTTAAAGCCGAACACGACAAAGCCGTCAATGACGAGTTCGGAGTCTACACTCGGTGGCGGCTCAAACTCGCCTGGAAAGGGGAATGCACCCGGCGGCGGGAAATCTTCCAGTCCCGGCAGTTCTTCCGGCGGTGGTGGCAACTCTTCCGGCGGTTCACCATTTTCCGGTAGTTCACCCATTTCAGGGAAATCTTCTGGCCCCGGAAAATCGCCGCCGAAGCCTGTTGATGTCAGGGTTACCGTAATCAATCCCGGGTCTACCTGATCTTCCCGTTTTTGTTGGATCAGTTCGTCCAGAGTCTTGGGAACCGGTCTCTCCTCGTCTTCGTCGTCAAATCCAAAGTCCACAATTAATCCGGGCGGCGGCGGACCAAATTCACCAAAGAAATCTGAGCCGCCTGAGACGACGAGACTTGCTTCGCCTCCCGGAAAATCTTCAGGGATTTCAAGGAGAATTTCTCTCTCAATCGTGCGTCCGTTTTTGGCGGTGCTCCAATGCGGGACGAGCGTAATTGTGACAGGGAGCGTTTCTCCCGGCATCACTTCTGTCGGCGTGTTCACTTCGTCAATCTCTGCAGAAGCAATTTGCGGTTTATCCGTGATAGCGATTGATACCGCTTTCAACGTGGCTTTGCCCGCGCTGTTTTGGAGCCGCTGGGTGAAGGATTGAACGATGAAATCCGTAGTAATTAGCACATCAAAAAACGGATTCGGCGATGTGCTGCGGAACGGTTCTGAATAAACTTCTTCCGTCTCTTTAAAGTGAAGTGTCACGGAGCCTTCCACTGTTCCCGGACTAGTCTCCATCCGAAGTGCGTCCATGGTAACCGCGGCAACGACTGGGATAAACGACTCATAGCCGTAAGCAACGACGTGGTGTTTCTCCATCACCGTGTTGTTAGCAGGATGATAGGAGACGGTTACCGGAATCATTGCCGGGGCTGAACCGAGTTCCCCCACAATACACGGCAAGAGATCTTTGGTTACCGTGCCGATAGGGTTGCCAATCGCGTATGACGATTTATACGGCAGGTGTAAATTGGGGACGATTCCATCAACGGCTGCCTTGTAGACAGGCAATGCGGCTTGCCCTCTGTTGGACATGGGGTGGCCAAATGCGACAAATTTGTCGTCGTAAACTTGCGCCACGGTCCCGAACGCGATCGAATTAACGACATCGCCGGTAGATACAGCGACACCAATCATATCCCCTGCGGCGAGTTTGGGAGAATTCCCTGCCGCGGGTGCCGCTGGCGCGCCGCCAATATGCGCATACAATTCAACAAAATTGAATTGCGAGGCAGAGAGATGGGACGCGAGCTCTTGGATTCGGTGCGGTTGAATGCCTGTAATCATCATCGGCGTTTTCACCGGCGCATAGGTAGCATGAATACCCGGCGCGGCAGGGTTGTCCGGTTGTTCCAAGAACTCACCGAACGTCGGATGTGCAATGGCTGCTTTCATCGCGTCAATAGGCGTTACCCAGAACCGATACGGTGGTTTATCAAAAATACCGCCATAACCCAGCGCGCCCATGACGCGGCCTGGCGGGCCAACAGGACTCCCAGACATTCCTTGTGCAATGCCGCCTAAAGCCTCCGCCGAAGCATCGATGTATTCACATTCGTAGACAGGGAAGCCGAAACTAGAAACTCGAACCCCGCGGAACCGGACTTGAAGTTTCACTTTACTCGTGCCTTCCAGCACGGTAATCATTTCTAGCGGCGTTTTCACGGAGAGGGCTCTCACTTCAGCCTCGGACATATCCTCTAGTTGCACATCGCCGACAAACGGCGCGGCGTTAAACGCATCCGTGACATCGGCGGCCGTCGGATTTTCTGGCTGCGCTAACTCCTCATCTTGCGAACAGCTCAATTGAAATAGCATTGCGAGAGCAATGCCTGCCAACACAAAAAGACGTTTCACTTTTATTCCTCCGAAAACAGAGTTTCGCGCTCTGTTTTGAGTTGTTGTCGGGCAAACTCACCGGGTTAGGGGCTTTCGCTCAACAAAGATTGAATTCGTATCATATCATAGTGGTTAGTAAACTTTATTTGAGTTCTTCTTCAGAATCATTTTCGTTCATTCCGTGTTTTTGTGAGTGTTTTTCGCAAAGAAACAAGAAACGCCTATTAAATCCTACAGACCTTAGTCATCTTCGCGCCACGGCGCGCTGACATTAAGGGCTTACAGCCCTAAAGAGGTGTTTTATCAACATGCATCGAGACCAGGAGGTCTCTCCTACCTAAAAGAGACGTTTCGGCGCGATACCCTCCTAATCCTGAAAATCGTGATAATCTTGTAAATCCTGCTCATCTTTTGGCACGGCGAAGGACAGGTTTTCCCAACGCACTACGGGGAAAATGGAAAAGGGCGGATGGTTAATGACATCCGCCCTGACACATTTATTCGCCATCCGCTGCCGGTAATATCATGATAGACGCGCTTTGCGTGCCAGCCACGATAAAGCCATCAATCACGAGTTCAGCCCCGACATCCGGCCGTTCCTCAATATCGGCGGCCGGCGGCGGTGATAGCACTTCTGGTGGCGGAGCACCTTCAAGCTGCCCCAACGGCGGGCCCTCGCCAAAACCTGTCGGCACCAGCGTCACCGTGATTAACCCCGGGTCGACTTGCTCCGCCAGTTTCTGCTCAATGAGCTCGTCCAAATTCTTTGGATTTGGAATCCCCGGGACAAAGCCGGGAATCGCGCCCTGAGGCGGCGGGCCTTGTGCTGCATCTTGAGGCGGAATACTACCGAACGCGGCAGCAGCAACTGTGACGGTTGCTTCGCCAGGAGGAAACGCCTCGGGAACTTCAAACTGCACCTCCCGCTGTATCATCCGGCCATCCTCAGGCGCAACACTCCAATGCGGCAGCAGGACTACCGTGGCGTTGACACTCTCACCGGCAGTGATTTCGTCGGGAACAATAATCTCGTCGATCAAGGCGCGGACAATCCGTGGGCTGTCCGTAACAGTAATCGACACGGATTTCAGTGTCGCCTTGCCAACGTTATTGGTGAGCAGATCCGTGAAGGACGCGACGATGGCGTTCACCGTGTTTACCACATCCATAAATGGAGTGGCAGACGCAATCCGAAACGACTCGGTATAGACGCTGTCAGTCTCTTTAAAGGCAAGCGTTACAGTGCCTTCCGTTGAGCCGGAGCTGCGTTCCATCCGGAGCGAGTCAACGGTAGTCGCCACAGTAATTGCAATGAGTTGTTCGTAGCCGTAGGAGACAGCGTGATGTCTCTCTACCGCATTGTTGTTGACAGGCTGATAGACAATCGTTACGGGAATGGTTTCCGGCACGGGACCCAGTTCGCCGACAATCGCCGGCGTGAGGTCCTTCGTAATTGTGCCGATGGGGTTGCCGATGGCGTATGACGATTTCGACGATGACTGCAGGCTCGTCTCGATGCCCCGAACACCTGCCTTGTAAACAGGGAGTGCCGCGGACCCCGTGGAAGACATCGGGTGCCCGAACGCGACGAATTTATCGTCGTAAACCTGCGTGACGGTGCCGAAGCCCATGGTGTTTGCGACATCGCCCGTGACGAGTGCAACGCCGATCATATCGCCTGCGGAAAGGTTCGGTGAGAAACCAGCAGGGGGTGCGGCGGGCGCGCCATCAAAGGTTGCATGGAATTCAACAAAATCGAATTCGCTGCCTTCCAGATACGCCGAGATTTCTCGGAGGCGGTGCGGTTGAATGCCGCTGATCATCACCGGTGTTTTAACCGGTGCGTAGAGGCTGTGCATCGGTGCGGCGGGGGCTTCTTCCAAGAATTCCCCGAGTGTCCGATGTTCAATCGATGCCTTCATCGCGTCAATAGGCGTTACTAAGAACGGATAGGGTGCTTTAGAGAAGCCCTGGCCATAAGCAACCGCGCCCATGACTCGCCCTGGCGGCCCGACAGGACTGCCAGACATTCCAGCGGAGATACCGGCTAAGGCATCCGCCGAAGCATCAATGAATTCACACTCGTAGACGGGGAAGCCGAACCCGATATCTCGCAATCCGCGGAACCGCACCTGAAGTTTGACTTTGGCGGTGCCTTCCACCACGGTAATCATCTCCAAGGGGGCTTTAAACGAGAGGGCTCTCACTTCATCCTCGAACATATCTTCTAAGTGAACGTCGCCGGCGAATGGTGGCGCGCCTATCGTCGATGAGTCGGCGGCAGTCGGCGGTGTAGGTTGTTCATCCGTGGCGCAGCCGAATTGAAACAGCACCGCGAGGACAACACTTGCAACAACAAAAAAGCGTTTCATTTTTTCTCCTAAATTTATAGATGTTTCTGTTTTTCTTTTGATGTGTCAAATTGACTTGACCAAAAGTGTGTATATAGTATACCCACTTTTTTCACGATTGTCAAGAAAAAGACTTTTGGTTAGAGCAATAACGCCGCCCCCTCACCGTAGGGCGAGGGCCTGTCCCTTGCCATCGTTCGCGCGCCAGGCACTGTATGTCAGGATCGCCTGATCCTGACCCGTTTGTGATCAGGCGATCACAAACTACAGCGGGGGAAACACACATCGGGACGATGGCGATCGCGGGGGCCTGTCCCCCGCGCTACGATAAAAAAAACGGTTCTTGAGCGATCGCGGGGGACAGGCCCCGCGCTACGGTGAAAAAACGCCGCCCCTTCACGTAGGGCGAGGGCCCTCGCATGCCACCCGCGCAGGCGAGCGGGTTTCCCTCGCTATGCGTTTGGGGGTCGGCCCGCATCCCCCCTGTAGGTCAAGATCGCCTGATCTTGACCCGTTCGGGATCAGGCGCACCCGAACTACAGGGCGAGAGTGCGCCCCGCCTGTAGTTCAGGAGGGCCTGCTCCTGACTTGGTTGTGCTCAGGCGATTGCAAACGACAGCGGGCGGCAGAAATCGAGACCGGGAGGTCTCTCCTACGGGGGAGTCGAGACCGGGAGGTCTCTCCTACCGGCAGAAATCGAGACAGGTAGGAGGGACATCCTTGTCCCGATAGGCACATCAAGTTCATCGAGCCCTACAGACAGAACGGAAAACTGGGGTTACCACGCCACCCAACCGCCATCAACCGCAATGGTTTGTCCTGTCACCCAGTTCGCCGCCTCGGATGCGAGAAATAAGACGGCACCGACGACTTCGTCGACTTCGCCGACGCGCCCCATCGGGATACGTCTAACGACATCTTCGTAAAATTCCTTCCGCTGCAAGAGGACATCCGCAAGCGGCGTGCGCGTAAATGCCGGGGCAACAGCGTTGACGGTGACGTTATGCGGTGCCCACTCCACGGCGAGCCCTTTCGTTAACAGCACAACGCCACCCTTACTGCCTGAATACGCCGTGCGCAACGGGCCGCCCACCAATCCCATCGTTGATGAGATGTTGATGATCTTCCCGTTTTTCCGCGCTATCATCGGTTTGACGAGCGTCTGCGTCAAAAAGAATAGCCCTTTCAGATTGAGATCATAGATAGCATCCCAATCTTCCTCGCTCAGTTCAAGGGCTGGTTTCGGACGGTTAGTCCCCGCGTTGTTGACGAGGACATCAATGCGGCCCCACACCTCAATGGCGGCTTGCGCGCCGCGGGCTATTTCGTCCATGTTACTCACATCAAATACCACCGGTTCGGCTTCACCGCCGTTGGCGCGAATCTCGCTCGCGACTTCTTCCAAGTCGGAAAGCGTTCGGCTATTCAAGAGAATCTTCGCGCCCATCTGCGCAGCGGCGATGGCGATGCCTCTGCCAATGCCTTTGCCGGAACCAGTGACGAGCATCACTTTGTCCTTCAATTCAAATCCTGGAAATGCCATAGTTTACCTCAATTTTCGGTAGTGATGCGCGGTTTCAAACCGCGCCTACCAGTAAATTCTTAAACACTTTCGTTAGGCGCGCTTGGGAAGCGCGCTCTTGCTAGTTTCAATGTGTTTGCTAATAACATCGCGCGCGTCATCGGGCCCACACCGCCCGGCACCGGTGTGATAAACCCGGCAACCTTCGCTACCTCGGCGAATTTGACATCGCCGACGAGGCGATTGTCAACAGTGTCAACGGCGTTAATGCCGACATCAATGACGATTGCGCCCGGCTTCACCATGTCAGCCGTAATCATTTCGGGTTTGCCGACAGCGACGACGAGAATGTCTGCCGATTGTGTCACCGCCGCCAGATTGTTTGTCCGTGAATGGCAATAGGTGACGGTAGCGTGGCGGTTGAGGAGCATCAAACCAACCGGCTTTCCGACGAGTTGACTCCTGCCGATACAAACGGCGTGCTTGCCCGCAATCGGCTGTCCTGTGGCTTCGATGAGGCGGATAATCCCCGCCGGCGTGCACGGCGTAATCCGTTCCCTGTCAATGAGTAAATTCCCTAAATTGACAGGTGTGAGTCCATCGGCATCCTTATCTGGCGCGATGGCATCAATAACCGCTTGTGTCTCTATGCTTTCGGGCAAAGGCATCTGCACCAAGATGCCGTGGATATCCTGCCGTTCGTTGAGACTTTCAACGTGCTGAATGAGCCGCCGTTGCGGAATCTCCGCTGGCAATCGGTGGACTTCTGAATGGAAATGCACCTTCTCACAATCACGCTGTTTGTGTCGGATATAAATCGTTGAGGCCGGGTCTTCGCCGACTTGCACGACAGCGAGCCCTGGCGTAAACGTGAGTGTTTTCAGTGCCTTGCGAATCTGGCTACGGACGCGCTTTGCGAGAAGAGTGCCGTTGAGGAGCGTCGCTGACAAGTTTTTTGTCTTTCGCAATGCGTTTGGTAACGGTTCTGGTGCAATCACGTCTCCCTCCGTATATCTGTTTTTGATGCTAAATTGAGGGTGTTTCATAAATCGCTCAACGTCGCGGGGGAACCCGCTCGGATGCGCGTGTGGCATCCGAGGCCCCCGCGCTCCGGTGAAAAAAACGCTTCCCCTTCACGTAGGGCGGTGGGAAAACCTGTCCCTCGCCATGCGTTTGGCTGGCAGACTGCATCCCCCCTGTAGGGCAAGATCGCCTGATCTTGACCCGTTCGGGAGCGGGTGCTCCCGAACTACAGAGGTGTGCCCAATACCTTCAGGGATTCGCCCGCCTTCCAAGGCAGGATAAATACCGAAACGGAGTTATGAAACATCCTCGCTAAATTAGAAACCTTGACGAACGCTTTGCGCCAATACAAACTACTTATCATTCAGGCGTTTCAACTGTTCCTCAAGGAAGCGCGTCACGGCATCGGCATCGGTGGCTTGGAAGCCGAGAGTGCCGGCCTCCTCAATCAGAATTGCCATCTGCACCGGGTTGTTTGTGAGCAGTCGCCTTGCCTCTTTGTAATAGCCCGCGGCGAGTTCGTTTTCACCTTGTTCTTGATGAATAACGGCGAGGTAAATATAAGCGGCGGCGAGCCGTGGGGACTGAGGCCGAATCTGGATAAACTCCTCAAAAGCGAAGCGCGCCTCCGGGTAACGCCTGTCGTCATAGTGGACGCGCCCGATGCGGAATTGCGCCCGGTCGGCGAAACTATCTTTATACCCGCCGGCGAGGTACCGGTCGCGTTCCGGATACCCGATGGTTGTTTGGTATGCCTGTAGTGCCTCGTTATAGCGGCGCAGTTTTCGGTAGAGTTCGCCGAGTTGAAAATTCGCCATCATCGCCTGTAGCGCGTTTGGGTGTTCCTTGATAACCTTTTCATAAGCGGCGAGTGCCTCGTTTGGCGCGGCGAGTTGTTCGGCGTAAACCAGCCCGGTGCGATAGAGTGCCTCGGCGGTATGAGGCAATTCCGGATATTTCTCGGCGACTTCCCGATATGCTTCAATCGCCTTTGGGTAATCCGCTAAGTGCCGTTCATAGATGGTGCCGATTTGTAGCAGTGCCCTCGCGTTTTCGGCATTGCGTAACGCGCCGTTCTCAATTTTCGCGCGCAGGTTTTGAATAGCGGCGCGATGTTCAAGGGCACGGAGTTGCGCGGCTGCAGCCGCCGCGTCAGGTGTCTCGGGTGCCGTAGCGATGAGATTCCGGGCGATACTCAGCGCGTCGTCAAAATTGGCCGCCGCAACTGCTTTTTCCAACCGTTCATTCTCCATTTTGGACATCTCCTCCTCAAGTTTTTCGATTTTGGCGTGCAGGAGTGCTTTCACCTCAGTGACACTTTTATCATACATGGAGATTTGCCCTAAATAGCCGGGCTCAAGGTGTGGCAAATAGGCGTAAAGGAAGGTTTTGAACGCCGCAACCGCCTTCGGATAGTTTTGCGCTGTTTCATGACACACGCCTGTCCAATAGAGCACGGCGTGCATATTCCAAAAGTTCGGATATTTCCGTTGGAGTGCATCAAAAACGGCGAGTGCCTGCGGAATCTCCTCGGCGGCGCGATAGATATTCGCAATCTGGTAAAGTGCCTCGGCGGCGAAATTGCTGGTAGGATAGGTATCGGCGACTTTTTGGTATGCGTCAATAGCCGCTGGCAATTGATGGAGCGCGGTGTGCTTTAAATGCGCAATCCGCCACTGCGCTTCCGGCGCGACGATGGCATCGGGGTGTGTCCCTAGCAGTGTTTCATACACCTCAATCGCCTTTTCCGGCCGGTTGAGTTGGGACGGGTTGCGGTAGAGTTCGGCTATCTGAAATTGCGCGAGGGCAGCGAGCGGTGTGCCGTGGTGCGTGCGCGCGAGTTCCTGTTGCACATGCAGCGATGCCAATGCCGTGCGGATGTCCCGAATCTTCTGTAAACCGGTCTTGTGGACGAAATGGGTGGCCGGAGCCAACTCCACAAGTGCATGGTAAGTCTGGATTGCCGCCTTGTATTTGCCCATTCGGCTGTAGACATCGCCTTTCTTGATGGAGGCGAGGAAGAGTTCCTCACTTGCGAGCCCTTTTTGCTCAAGCCGCAAGATCTTGTCGTAAGCCGCCACCGCTTGAGGATACTGCTGCGTGTAGCGGTAGTAAATTTCGCCGATCTGGTAGTAGCACCAACTTTGCACGTCGACGTTTGCGTCGGACCGGGCGAGCGCGTCCAGTTTTGTAATTGCCTCTGGGTAGCGTTTGTCCCGAATTAAAGCATTTACCTCATCAACTTGCGCGCGCGCGCCAGCGAGCAGCGTCAGGCTAAAAAGGAACATCAGCAGCGTGAGGAGTGTCGGCATTTTGCCGCGCTGAGTTTTCGGGTGAACTGATTTTCGCGTTCGCATCGTCAATATCCTTCTACAGTGCTAGGGAGGTTCTGCAGATGTGTATTCGCCACCTGCACCCAGTTCGTGCCTTGCGCTTGCTCCTTCATGCGCTGAAATTGGCTCGCCGTTGCCCACGCATCGTTGCGGAGGTGATGCGTAATCAGTGCCTCCTCTAAGCTGCGTTGAATGTCCTGCTGCCGATATTGTTCTATCCGAACATCGGCTGACTGGACTTCGGTTAATTGCACTCGTGTTTTGGAGGGGAACGGGTTGCCAACGAAAACGGCGATGGCAATGAACGCGGTGACGAGAGAACCCACCGCGGCGGTTCGATGCCCGTGCCAGATTTGCGTGAGTATCGCGCCCCAGGAACGGAAGAACGAACGCGACGGCGGCGCGGCGGCAAGCCGTTTGTAGACGTTCATCTCAACATCCTGTAATGCGCGTTCGGGTAGTGGCATCTCTAACAGTGCTTCGTCTGTCAGACTCAGCACCGTTTTGAGCGTCTTAACCTCTTCGGTGCAATCGGCGCACTCCTTGAGATGTCGCTCAAAGGTAACGGCTTCCGCTTCGGGCAGCAGCTCGTAAGCGTAGTCAATGGCCTGTGCTTCAAATTCTTTACATTTTGGCATCAAACATCCTCCTTAAAAAACCGACATTTTTCCGGTAGGCGCGGTTGAAACCGCTACTACGGCGTGTGCTATTATTATATGTCCCTATTTTCCCACAACGGACGCAATATCTCCTGCAACCGTTTCACGGCGCGGTGGAGGTGAATCTTAACGGTGCCTTCGGCAATGCCGAGGGTTTCCGCTGCCTCTTTAATCGAGCGGCCCTCGTAACGGCAGAGCATGAACACTGCCTTCTGCTGCGGCGAGAGTTCCTCTAGTGCCTCGCGAATGATGCGCCCGCGCTCTTTATCCTCCACCGTCTTAACAGGGTTGCTCGCCAAATCCTTGGCAACGAGTCTTGATTCCGGAATCTCGTCATCGTCCCATGGTTGGATAGGATTGCGCGCTTTCGCGCGGTGATGGTCGATCGCGAGATTCGCCGCGATTTTGTAAAGCCACGTTGAAAACTTCGCCTTCGGCTGCCATGTGTCAAGAGCCCGATACACCTTGACAAAGACATCGATGGTGAGGTCTTCCGCGTCTTCATAATTCCCAACGGAACGCTGCAGATACGCGAAAATTTTGGATTTGTAGCGTCTCATCAGCTCATCAAAGGCATCTTGCTGTCCGGCTTGAAATTGAGCGACGAGCGTTTCATCATCAATCAATGAGTCCATAACGTCTTGTAGGCGAATGAAATAAGATGCAAGCAACATCTTTTTAAACGGATGCGTTTTCAATAAGTTTACAGAGTTTGCGATAAATTGTCAAGAAATTTGTATGGCGTGATTTTATTTAATCTGGAGGAGGATTTCCAAGATATGAGCAGGATTTGCAGGATTATCACGATTAGCAAGAGATGAGCAGGAGACTGTAGTTCGGGAGCGCCTGCTCCCGAACGGTGCATGGCGAGACGAACCCCTTCCTGGCCCGTAGCGCGGGGGCCTGTCCCCCGCGATCGTTCGACCTACGCGAAAACCGCACGCCGACAAAGGCCATTTCTCGTGCCGATCGAGGCACGGCGAGGGACAGGCCCTCGCCCTAAGGTGAAACGGAGACGGCCTTGCAAACCGTATCGCGGGGGCCTGTCCCCCGCGATCGTTCACGTGAAAAAACGCCTCTTCAGGTCCTTTAGGACCTGCATGTCTATAGCACCGCTGGACGTGAAAGATGCTAAGGTCCTTTAGGTCCTTAATAGACAGCACACGCAATGCCGCCGGAAAACATTAAGGTCCTAAAGGACCTTGAGGATTTGGAGATCTGCGTATACTATAGACATTAAGGTCCTAAAGGACCTAGGGAGAGAGACAAGAGCGCCTGCTCTTGATCCGTTCGGGAGCGGGCGCTCCCGAACTACAGATGTCGGCAGGTCGAGCGATCGCGGGGGACAGGCCCCCGCGCTACGGTGCATCAAAAAAAAGCGCGGGCGGCACCCAAAGGCACCACCCGCGCGAGATATGAAACAATACGCGAGAATTACTCCCGCTGCTTGACTTCACCGAACGTTGTCAACGAACGATTCGCCGGCGATACGGGACCCGGTAAGTAACGTGTCCGCAACACCTCCGGCCGCCCACCTAACGAAACCTCTTCGATTTGGTAGTAGTATTCAATCCCAGGTTTCGCAGAGGTATCGGTGAACGTGTAGGTTTGACGTTCGCCTGTCGTGCCGGCACCGGCGATGAGCACTGGATTCAGCAACGTAAATCCACTCTCGCGTTTCAGGCTGCGACGCAGATTAAACCCAGCGTTGTCGACTTCCGATTCAGTTGTCCAAGTCACGACAACGGGACCGGCATCGGTGCGCGTGAGGGTGAAACTCGACAACTCCACGGGCAAGGCACCGCCTTGACGATACCCCGGTGTCCCGATATCATCGGCGTGGCCGTAGTGCAGCGATTCCACTTTGAATTTGTTGAAATGCGCCGCTAATGCCCAATTGGACTTCAGCATCCCATCGCGCGCCACCGCGCCTTTATCATAACGGCGGACGACTGAACTGCGCGCGCCGTCCCGACGATTCGTGGGCCACACCCACACCGGCGCATCATCGGTGCGACGATTGTCATCGATGTTGCCGACCTCGTCTATCTTCGTCCCGTTTCTGTCGGATAACTTCAGATAGAAGCCCTCGCCACTCAAGAAGGTATCCCGCGCTGTTTTGATGCGGAGATTCTTCTCGTGCAGTTTCAGGAGGTTGTAAACCCGGTCTTCAGGGAAGACATCTGCTGACGAAGCGCGGGCATTGCCTGCGACAATCAAGAGGGTCTGATTCGGCTGAATCACTTTCTCCTGCAGCGTCAAGGTGACAATAGGTCTGCCAACCAGGTCTCCCGAATTCCGATTCTGGATCTCCAACTGCCAGCGATTCAGGTTCAGTGCCTCGGTTTTGGACTTGTTGTAGAGTTCTATCCATTGCGGCAATGTCCCACCCTCAGAATCAAACATGATTTCGCTGATAGTCACCGCACCTTTCGGTGTGGCGGCTTCGGTTTTCACCGCGCCATTCGGATAGCCCGGGGTGCCCGCTGTCGCCGCTGATTTAGAGACCTTCCTATCGTAACCGATACCGGTGAACGCCGCTTCTGCCCAGGCATCTCGATGATACCCGATGATATCCGCTTTCGCGCGCTGCCAGACTTTGCCGGAGCTCAACGCATCTTCAGTGGCATCACCAGGAGCCTCAAGCACCTGCAAGGGCCAGACATGCGTATCGTAGTCACCGGTTTCATCGCGAATGAACGCATCGGTATCGCTGCCGCCGCCACCGGCGACATCAATGAACGCCTCATCCAAGCCGAGTTTCTCCTTTGCATTGCGGAGAATCAATAGGAATTTGCCATCATCGGGCAGTGAGAGGCCGTCATCCACTAACGATGCATGCGATAACCCTTTATTCTGTCCGCCTGCGAGAGGTGTTTTATCCGACGCGCTGTTTGTTATCAGCAACAAACCATTTGCCGGCACACTCACATCCGGGAAGACGATGAGGGAGGTATCTTCCTTTTTGCCATCAGCAACAACAGAGAGTTCCCAGTCTTTCAGGGAGACATCCGAACCGGTGATATTGCGGAATTCTAGCCAATCGTTGGTATCCCCGCTACCGTTACCGAGTTCGTTGAAAACGACAGGAGAAAGCGGCACAGCCGATGCAACTGCCTTTGAGACAGTGTCATCCGGTGGCAGGTAAATCACCTCCGGCGGCTTCGGCGGCAGCGGCACATCGAGCGTAACGGGGCCTAGTTCACTCCCCGATGCATCCTGCAGCGACAAGCCGCCATCACCCGTATCCGACAGCGGCGGCGCAACGACACCCGCACCTACCGCCACCCTATCGCTACCCTGAAGCGCGAGACCCGCTTCACGATCCACTAGCCGCGTCCCTGCAGGAATACCTAAACGACTCTCCGGATGCACCGTTTGAGCCGCCGGATCCAACGCTTGCAAAATAGCCACATCCGACGCTTGCAAGACATAAACGAACGGCACAATCGTGGAACCCGAACGCTCCTCGCCTTGCTGCCAAATGGCATCCCGCGCATTCTCGGCAACCTGTTCGCCGAGATATATTCGCACATACGGCGGATTCTCGCCTTCATACGTCAGACCGGTTGTTGCAAACGGTAACTCAACGGTGAGCTTATCGCCGGCGTTATACACGTCCGTTTCGGGAGCAACAATCTCCGGTGCCCCCACTTCCAACTCCTGCAGCGTCGTGTCTACCTGCACCGTGACAGCCGCCGATGCCACATTGCCGAGCGGGTCAAGGTGGGCAAACACCGTATCTTCCGGCACCTGGAACGTCAGCGCGCCTTTAAAGCCGAGCGGGGGCACCACCCTCACCGGATACTGCAACCACCGATCCGCCGCCTCGGGACGGCTCACCGTCACCGTGCTATCCCCAACACCTGCCGACAGCGCAGTTTGCAACGTCGAGAGAAGCTCTTCGTCTGTCAAATCATGAAACGCAGGGCTTTTCCCATGCTCGACTGCACTGTAGTCCTCCTGGAACCGCAATGTCAACGTAAACGGGCCGGTTTGTGTCCCCGATGGCACGACTATCTCTGTCATCGCGGCGACAGGCATCACTACCGCCGGATAGTCAACAGTGCCATCATACGTAGGCGGAAAGTAGTGAGGTAACTTCGTCTCCTCATGTAGCTCATAAAAACCATCCGAGACAGCATAGTGCCGGACGCGACCATTTGCATTGGTGCTGTCCGCCTCGATATCAACTATTGGGAAGTAGTCAATAAGCCCATCGCTGTTTCTGTCAAGGTCTATATTTCTGATACCGTGGAAAGGCCCCGGGCCGCGTTTGTATCGACCTGCGTAGTTGATGGTGGTGCGACTTTGGGAGATGAGACGATTCGCCTCATCAGCCGTAAAAGTCCTCCTGTGGCTCCGATATTGCGTCCTCTTGAGAGTTACCCCATCACCCTGGGCGTACGTGTACTTAATCTGATCAGTACCAGATACGTTGACATCAGCCTGGGTTACTACCGGATCGTCGTCGACAGCTGTGCTGCTGCCTTCTGGGAAGATGGCGTAGGGTCCGCCCGTTATAAACGCAGACACGTCGTGAAAGATACGCAATCGCTGACCGGCGGTATAGTTATTAGAATTAAATGACACGGCGAATCCAAATTCCGGATCGTGATCGGCGAGTGTGCTCGCACGCAGGGTTGTGATTTCTTGGTAGGTGAGACCGTGGGGGTAATTCACGGTATCGAAATCAGCACCGTGGTAATGCGGCTGCCCTTTGTTACGGTGTGGGACATTGAACGGGCTCACGGTAGTGCCATCCCCGGCCAACCACCCGTGCAACAAGTCATTCAATTCAAGATGGTCCTCTGTCACCGTAAATTGGTAGACGATGGTATGGTAACCATCCTTTCCCGTATGCCCCCAGTCCCTATGGCTGGCCGCGAAGTCTGTCACGGTCCAGTTTACCAGCCCACTCCCTATGTGGCGTTCCAGTGGGTAATTGGGATTCAGGATCCCGACATGCTCAATGCCCACGGCTGCAACTATCGACCCGCCGGCGATTTCATCGATTCGACCTAGAGGCTTATCGGCAGTGGGACCGACACCGGTAAGGCCGTAATTGCGCGCCCAGACATCGCCTCGATCGGGCCCCTTTTGACCTTCCTTGAACCATAATGGCAAATCATTTTGCCTCCAATCGACGCTACGGGCTTCGTGATGAAATTCTTCCGGATCCTTCGTATTCGGAACCACGAATTCCGTTACCGCTGTATAGTAACGAAGTTTGACGTTGATGGCAATGGCGACGATATCCCCGGGGACCACCGTATCATTTTGCCCGGGCATGACACGCCCACTGTTGCCGGGTTTGCTCTTATCTTCTATCAGTTCGCCGCTCGTCGGATCGATATCAACCCAGAAGTGGGTGTCATCCACGTCATCCAGGGCAACGTTTTTATCAAGGATCTGCTTATAGTCCTTCCATAAGGACGGGAAAACCCGCGCGCGCCGGTTTGGAAAACCGGGCGGCACAATAACACGACTCGTGAGGGTCAAGGGAAGGGCAAAGCCTGATTCAAAGTTGTCACCTTCGACCCAAAGGTCCTCGCCATCCTCGTCATCGGTATTTATCAGCGGCGTGGTTTTCGGATTTTTATAGACCCGTATCCACTCAATCTCAAAATGCTTCGGATGGATAGCGGTCGTATTGCCACCAAAGAAGGCATCAATATTAAACCCATGGCTGTGGCCGTGGGCCGCAGCCGCCACCGAAGTAAACGATGTCGCTGGCAACGAATGGGCTATCAACCGCTTGCCGACATCCGTATTAGTGATGTGATCCAATCCATCAGAATCGGCATCCTGTTGCGTGAAGTTGTCGTGGCTCTCTCCCGGCGGTGCAAGCACCGTCAGCAGCCCGAATGTGAGCAGCAGGCAGCCTATCAAAACGGGATGGATGCGCGCGGCGGACCGCGGGTGTCCCCCGTCCTTCTGCGCCTTCCTGCTAAGAACTGCAGGATTTAACGGTTTGTGAAGGGGGGGGTCAATTGGATGGAACGCGTCACCGGATAGCGCAAGCGCGCGGAATCTTTGCAGCGGGTGCTGCAATAACGCGGTGACGGCAGGTTTCAGGCGGGCGGCAATGCCCGCGAAAATGAAAGAGAATAGGATTCTCATTAGTTTTTTCTCCTTTAAATTGATGCGAAAAATGATTGAAAATTAAACACTGTATTAATTATACCATTTTTTTACGTTTTTGTCAAATTAAAAAATATGAGCGGGATTTTGAGCAGGATTTTCAAGATTTTTCAAGATTTCACAGGATTAGGGCTCTGGCTACGTTGAAACGGAAACGGCCTTGACAACCGTAGCGCGGGGGCCTGTCCCCCGCGATCGTCCGACCTACGCGAAAAACGCACGCAGACAAACGCCGTTTCCCAGATCGAGGCATGGCGAGGGACAGGCCCTCGCCCTACGGTAAGCGGGGCGTTTTTTTTCACCGTAGCGCGGGGGCCTGTCCCCCGCGATCGTTCGATCCGCGCGAAAACCGCACGCAGACCAACGCCGTTTCCCTTCCGACCGAGGCATGGCGAGGGACAGGCCCTCGCCCTACGGTAAACGGCACGCTTTTTTACCGCAATCGTTCGACCCGCGCGAAAAACGCACGCAAACCAAAGCACAAAAATTTCTTGATTTGCAAACCGCTTTCGTTTACAATAGAAAACACTATCAAAGGAGATATTTCATCATGGCACAGACACATACGCATACAACGCCAGCATCGCTAATGATCCCAGCATCGGAGACAGCGGCGCAGATGGCACAAGCAGCAACGCAGTTTTTGGATACGCTGACTCCGCCTCTCCGCCAACAGGCAGCTCTTCCGTTTGATGGAAACGAACGGTTCCGGTGGCACTATATTCCGGTCGAGATGTGGGATAGGAAAGGAGTCTCGCTCAAGGAATTGAACCCGCAACAGCAAGGAGCCGCCTTCGCGCTCATGGAGAGCGGGCTCAGCGCGGGGGGGTATCAGAAAGCACGCGCGATTATCAATCTGGAGACGACGCTTGGGGAAATTGAACGGGCAGCCGGACAGGCGAGACTCGCCCGCGACCCGGCATCCTACTTTTTCACCGTATTCGGTGACCCGGGCGGCAACGGTGCATGGGGATGGCGCGCCGAAGGACACCACGTTTCCCTCAACTTCACCGTCGTCAATCGCGAACTGATTTCGCCGAACCCGTTCTTCTTCGGCTCTAATCCGGCCGAGGTCCCGTCTGGCGACAAGAAGGGATTGCGGGTGCTCGCGGCGGAAGAAGACATCGCACGAGAACTGCTCTGCACGCTCACTACTGAACAGAAGGGACAGGGCATCATCAACGCGGATGCACCATCCGATATTTTGACGCGCGATGTGCCGAAAGTGGAGTTTGACGCAGTGGAGGGATTGCCCGCCGAATCCATGGAAACGCATCAGCGCGAGATTTTGATGAAGTTGGTGCATGAATACGTAGACAGGCTTCCTGACGAGGTTGCTGCGATTGAGCATCGCAAACTGCGCGAGGGAAGCGTCAACGATATTCATTTCGCGTGGGCAGGCGGCGAGGCGCGCGGGATGCCGCACTATTACCGCCTCCACGGGCCGTTCTTCTTTGTGGAATACGATAACACGCAGAACAATGCGAACCACATCCACTCGGTCTGGCGGCACATCGCCGATGATTTCGGGGTAGATTTGCTGCGGTTGCATTATGACAAGGCGGCGCATCATACGCATTAGGTTCTCAATTGGCGGGTTATTTTCGCGCGGCCAAAGGCGAACCCCGCCTTGACCCGTAACGATCGCCCGCGTACCCGATGGTTTACGGTAATCGTCACGCTTTTTTTCACCGTAGCGCGGGGGCCTGTCCCCCGCGAGCGTTCGGTGGACCGCAGCGTGGCGAGGGACAGGCCCTCGCCCTACGGTAATCGGCACGTTTTTTCACCGTAGCGCGGGGGCCTGTCCCCCGCGAGCGCCCGCGGGCCCAGTGACCGTAGTTCGGGAGCGCCTGCTCCCGAACGGCGCATGGCGGAGAACCCTTGGCCCGTAACGCGGGGGCCTGTCCCCCGCGATCGTTGCATGGCGAGGGACAGCTCGCCCTACGGCGAAGGAATCAATACTTCTATCGCGCGGATTTCAGGAATCCCCACGTCGTCGTCAACTTATCCGCAGGTTCAACGGGAAGCACCTCATCGGTAAGTGTGACGAGCCCCGTATGCTCCGAATTTTTTCCAAAGACGATCGAGTGCATGTACCACCCGCTCCATCCCTTCTGGCCTTCTTGCCCGGCACCTTTATCTCCATCGTTGACGCAGATGCCGAGGCCGAATTCATCCCCCGCGCTGAATTTTTTGCCCTTTACCTGCAACTCTTCAGCACTAAAGCGGAGTTCGTAGTAGGTTTTCTTCACCGCTTCGTCTCGGATGACGACGATGTCATCGTCAGGGACAAGACCTGCGCCGCCAGGGTTTTCGTTCAATGCGCCCGGGAGGATATTCTCAGCCTTATCGTCTAGACCGATATTGTATAGCCACATCGGGATGCCGGGATTCCGTTTGCCGCTCATTTCAAAGGCGAGTTGCGCGCCATCGCCGTTCCATGCGGCATCAGCGGCATGCTCATGTTCATCATCGGTAACGATGAGGGCAATGTAAACAGCGTCTTTATCCCAAACTATCATAAAGCACGTCTCGTGGTCTTCGGCACCTTCCCACTTTCCGCCCTGGTGTGTCTCAAAGACATTGCCTTGGTATTCCACACCACAGAACGGGTTTCCATCGGTACCGGTGACAGCTTCTAATATGCCTTCCCATTCGCCCAGATCACCGTCAATTTCTACCTCTACGCCGGTGAGTGCGTTATAGGCATCGTGCGTTTTGCTCCGCCACTGTGCATTGGCGGCAGTGGCGATAATCATGAGCAGTGTCATGATAAACATCATTAACTTTTTCATCTTTTTTCTCCTTTGATTTTGGTTTGTTCGGTTTCAGATTCTGCCTTTGGCGCGTCGTGCGGGGATGAGGCGAACCCTGCTTGGCCCGTTTTTTCACCGTAGCGCGGGGGCCTGTCCCCCGCGATCGCCCGCGGGCCCAGTGACCGTAGTTCGGGATCGCCTGATCCCGAACGGCGCATAGCGAAGAACCCCTTCTTGGCCCGTAGCGCGGGGGCCTGTCCCCCGCGAGCGTTGATCTACGCGAAAAACGCACGCCAGCCAAGGCCATTCCCTGGTCCGATCGAGGCATGGCGAGGGAAACCCTCTCGTATGCGCGTGTGGCATCCGAGGGCCCTCGCTCTACGGTAATCGGCACGTTTTTCCCCCGAGATCGTTCGCGTGCCCGATAGCATGGCGAGGGACAGGCCCTCGCCCTACGGGGCCGGGGAGCGTTCTTAGTACCGTAGCGCGGGGGCCTGTCCCCCGCGATCTCCAGCGGGCCAGAATTGCTACCGATTATCAGGAATTTGCGTAGGAACAGCATCTCCCAAACAGAAAATATACCGGCCGCTTGAACCAATGTAAAGTTTCCCATTGGCAATAGCAGGCGATGAATAAAATTGGATCCCGCGCCCAACACCACGAACATACCGGACATCAAACTCCCACAGCACCTCGCCGGTTTCAAAGGCGAGCGCATAGACATGCCCAGTGTTGCTTCCGACATAGACTGCGTCCGGTGTGACAGCCGGTGAGGAAACAATCGGGCCTCCAAGGAAAGTTTTCCAGATGAGTTCCCCATCGGCTGCAGCGAGAGTATAAACGTGTCCATCGCGGGAACCGAAAGTCACCTTTCCATCGCGGTTCGCTATAGCCGTGTGGACAGCATCTTTTGCCTCGTATTCCCACACTATCTCGCCAGTCTCGGCGTGAAGCGCGACGGCTTTACCTCTGGCGAGCGGCGCGCTTTCAGAGAAATTCCCCGTTCCTGTCCCAAAGAATACGAGGTTTTCATGGACACTCGGACTCCCCCAGACAGGATACGCCATCTGTTTCGTCCAGATTTCTTTGCCTGTCTGTGCCGCAACGGCATACACGCGGTAGTCGCCATAGCCGGTGCCGAAGTAAACTTTCCCGGCGTGGACAACAGGCGCGATGTCGGCGTGGACATCAGGATAGTGCCAAATCTCCTGGCCCTCCAGCGCATCGATACAATACACGCCATCTCCACCGGCGGTAAAGTAGAGTTTGCCTTCGCTGATGAAAGGGGTTGACTCAACGTGACTCGTTGTCTTAAAACGCCAGATTAGCTCGCCACTTTTAGCATCAAGGCAGGTGAGGTGGCATCCGCTATCCTGATGAAATCCCTCGCCGATGTAGACACGGCCGCCGGCAACGGCAGGCGAAGAGAAAATCGGGATTTCGGAGGCGTGCCGCCAAAGCACTTCACCGGTATCCGCATCAAGGCAGTATGTCGCACCGCCGATGGAGAAAATCGAACCTTGCGATGCACCGATATAGAGCCGATTGCCCACAACCGCCGGCGACGACGAAAAGTCAACTGCCACCGAACCAGGGGCATTGCAAACCCACGCGACGTTTCCGCTGGTCGGACCGGGGAGTTCATCGGCGTGGCCGGTGCGGGTTGCGCCATTGCGGAAAGTTATCCAAGGCCGCATTGCCGCCGTGCTAAGCTGCGGCGTGTGTGAACGCGCAGTCGGTGCAGGCTGCAGGGACATCGTCACGAGTTGATACGTTCCCCACGCGAGGCTGAGGAGGATAACCAGACTCAACACCGATGTGAGGACTTTGTGCGCCGCTGCGAAATCGCGCAACCGGTAGAGGAGCATTTTCAGTGTATCCCGCGCGAACACGAGTGCCGTTATCAACGCGATGCCGACAAACGCCAGTATCTGTGGTATCAGACCGAGGAGTGCCGACAGCGGTCCGAGCAGTTGCGGAATTACTGCCTCCGCCGGCTTCGCGAAGCGCGTCAAGGCGAGGAGGCACATTAGTGACAAGACGAAGATGATTTTTCTCATTTTTCTCATTTTTTTTCGTGTTGCGTTACCCCACGCTTATTGAGGGTGTTCCATAAATCGCTCAATGTCGCGGTGACAGGCCCCGCGCTGCGGTGAAAAAAACGCCGCCCCTTCACGTAGGGCTTGGGCCCTCGCCTGCCACACGCGCAGGCGAGCGGGTTCCCCTCGCCATGCGTTTGGCTGTCAGCCCGCCTCACACCTGTAGTTCAGGATCGCCTGATCCTGAACCGTTCGGGAGCAGGCGCTCCCGAACTACAGAAGTGGGCCCGATGCCTGCCGGTATTCGCCCGCCCTCCAAGGCGGGATAGATACCGAAACGGAGTTATGAAACACCCTCGCCTATTGGGCATCCGCCAGAAAATCAAGGGCGAAATGCAACAGGTTCTCTAGCATCGCCCGATTCCGAGAAACGTTTGACTCCCTGCCGTTGTGAAGGCTCGTGATGAGATACATGCCTTTTCCATGCCTCAGCGTCGCCACCACGATTTCCTTTCCGTTCTCGGTTGTTGCAAGCACCTTGTATTTTTTGTTCCACCCGTTCCAGCCATCGTCTATTGCGACTTTACCAGACCGGATGCGGTTCGGTTTCTTGAAGAGTTGTCCGGCTGCCGCTGTCGGTGTGAAATCGCGCCGCGAGGGACTTTCTACACCGCGGAGCGGCTCTGGTAACCATCCTGTCTCACAGGGCCGATTTTTATCGCTATCCTGTCCGGAAACGATGACAACGCCGCCGTTTTTGACGAAGTCTCTGATGCGCTTTTCTTGGCGGGCATGGAGATGGTATTTATCTGCTGAGAGGGCGCGGAAGCCAAGCCACAGGATATTCGCGCCGCTGAGCCCGGGCAAACTCCTGTCCCCGGTGGCATCGTAGGCGACATGCAGTTCGCTCGCGATGCGAGAAATCGCTTGGTGTTCAATACGAGACGTGTCCGCCCTGAGTAAGAGGAGACGCGTCGCGCCCGGGTCGGAAATGCTTTCTTCCGGAGACTCGCGCAACATCGTCCGCAATTCTTCCTGAAACTTCGGCGTTGAGGTTCGTTTGGAAGACTTGCTGTCGTTCAGATATTTTTCGATGTGCGTTAAGCCCCACCATACCTTGCTTTTATCCCTCCGGTCTTGTCCTTTGACTTGGAACCAGGTGCCGTTTGCATGCACCAAACTATCAAGGCGCGCGCCCTCTTTCGCGTAAAAGACAAGCACAGGTGTATCGCGCTTCAATAACGCCAGCACCTTTCGCGGATAGTTCGCTTGCCCAACGTCAAGCCGAATCTGAATTGTCTCAAATTCGCTCTGGCCCTTCAGGTTTTCTTTCACCTTGACTTTCACGGTTAGCCGTTTGGTGTTCACTTCTGTCACGGTGCCGGTGACGATGTTGGAACATTCTTCAACGATTTGTTCGACGGTATAACGTCGTTTGATGTAGCCTTCCGCTTGCCATACGGCGGCAATAGCGAAAAGGCAAATGAGACAAAAGATTTTTCGTTTTTTCATGATGGGTAACCTCACGGTGTTTCATAAATCGTTCAACGTCGCGGTGAAAAAACGCCTCCCTTTACGTAGGGCGAGGGCCCTCGCATGCCACATCTCTGTAGGGCAGGAGCACCTGCTCCTGACCCGTTCGGGTGCAGGCGCACCCGAACTACAGAGGTGGGCCGGATGCCTTCCCGTAGGCGAGACCTCCGGGTCTCGATTCCGTATCGGGACAAGGATGTCCCTCCTACCGTGGACGCTGCAATTACTGCACCTTAACGGCGGTGCCGCTCGCACTCACCATCAACATGCTGTCCCCGATGACTTCGTAATCGATGTCAACGCCGACAACAGCGTTTGCGCCGCGCTGCTGCGCAAGTTGTTGCATTTCATTGAGCGCAGTTTCACGTCCATCAGCCAATTTGCTCTCGTAAGTGCCAGAACGGCCGCCGACTAAATCGGTAATCCCGGCGATGAAATCGCGAAAGACATTCGCGCCCATAATGGCCTCCCCGGTAACAATGCCGAGGTATTCCGTAATCTGTCGTCCTTCAACGTTATGTGTAGTCGTCGTAATCATGCAAATCTCCTTACTGTTATTGCGCTTTGCCGCGCGCCGCGATATCCCACACGGATTCGACAATGCCATCGCGGATACCGTAATACCTATCGTGAAGGTTCACCGTGGTGCAGCAATGCGTCGGTAAAATTTCAAGTTTATCCCCGGGTGTGAGGGATACGCTTGCATCAGCGTTCAGCTTCCCGTGTTCTTCGGACAATCCAGCCATCTCCAACCCCTCAATGCCGAGGGGTTGCGGAATGCCGAACTCTTTTGCCAGCACCTTCATGCCAGTGTCAACGATAACCCGTTCTGGCATAGGACGACTGACGACGGTTGCCAAGACAGTCAACGCGCACGCAAAATGCTCACCGACCCCTTCAACGTTACCGTAAGTGGCATCCATGAAGATGTAAGAACCGGCTTGCACTTCTGTCATTTCTGGAACACTCCCGGTGATGCTAAAAGTGCCGGTGCCGCCGCCGCTCATAATTGAGACAGGGACACCGTGCTTTTCGAGGTGGTGCTTCGTATCTACCAATAACTGGACAGACTGACGCGCCGCAGCCTTGCGTTCGGCGTAGTTCGGCTTGGCGACGGTGTGTCCTTCGTAACCCATCAACCCCTCAAATTGCAGGTTGGAGGAACGCAGCACGTGACGCGCCAATTCCAACGCAGGCTGCCCCGGTTCAACGCCGCAGCGGTTCATCCCGGTGTTCACCTCTATTAAGATTCGGACGGTTACGCCTTTCGCTGCCGCCGCATCTGAAATGTCCGTGACGTTTTGCGCGTTATCAACGGCCACCATAATCTCAGACTGCTTGGCGAGATTGACGAGGCGCGCTATCTTCTGCCTACCGAGGATCTGATTGGCCACCAGCACGTCTCGGATACCCGCGTGGATTACGGCTTCTGCTTCGCCGAGTTTCGCGCAGGTAATCCCGATGGCACCGGCGGCAATCTGTTTATGCGCGAGCATCGGCGTTTTATGCGTTTTGAGGTGCGGCCGGAGCCCCGCGTTCACCGTAGTGAAATAATCCGCCATCGTCTGGATATTGGACTCCATCTTATCCAAATCAATCAGCAGCGCGGGCGTATCCAATTCGGTTTTGTGCATCCCTATCAGCGACATCAGGGCACCTCCTAAAGTTGCTTGACAGGATTTGACAGCGTGCCGAACCCATCAATCTCGATTTCAACCACATCGCCCGCGGCGAGCGGCAAATCGTTCGGAACGATGATGCCGGTGCCTGTGGAGACGACAGTGCCGAAGGGGATGGGGTTATCCCGCATCAGAAACTCGGTGAGTTGCTCAAACTTCCAATTAATCTGGGAGGTATTCACTTCTCCGGCGTAGACAACGTCTTCGCCGCGAAGAACGGTGCAACGCATGTCCAAATCGTAAGGATTGTCAACTTCCGAAGTTGTGACGAACATCGGCCCCAAGGCGCAACAGCCGTAAAAGATTTTCGACTGCGGCAGATAGAGCGGGTTATCGCGTTCAATATCCCACGCGGACACGTCATTGCAGAGCGTGTAGCCGAGTATCTCGCCATCGCTGTCTAAAACATAGGCGAGTTCGGGTTCCGTCGCTGTGAGCGTTGAATCGCTCCGGATGCCGATGAAACCGTTCGGGCCGACGCACCGTGCCGGTGTCGCCTTGAAAAATATCTCGGGCCGAGCAGCGTGATAGACGCGGCTGTAGATATCTTGTTCGCTGTCGTCATCGCGCATGTCCGCGCTCCGTTTGTAGGTAACGCCGCAGCCCCACACTTCCGGCGCGTCAATCGGTGCCAAGAGATGCGGGACGTTTTCATCGGGCGCGACATCTAAATCGTGAAAGGTGAGTCCTTCGTTATTCGCTGTGCCGCGTTCGTCCTCCCCAGGTGGCGGCATCAGTATCGGCGCGGGAGATGATACCTGCTCTTGGATATCCGCGAGCAACACGCCGAGGCTTATCCCCTCCTGATAGGCGAGCTCCAACGCTTCTAGCACGCCGGGCGATTCCTCACTGGTGACATCAATCACGTCGGCATCGCGCGTGACAATCCCTACCCGTTTGCCCACCTGCGGTAGGTGAAATTGAATCAGTTTCATCGTTCTCCCTCACGGCCTGCCGGGACTAAGTCAGCTTCCTCAAGAAACGCGAGCACGGCACGTGCGCATTCTTCAAGCGACAAGTCCGCGGTGTTGAGCGTCACTTCCGGTTCAAGCGGTGGTTCGTAGGGCGCGCTGATGCCGGTAAATTCTTTGATTTCGCCGGCGCGGGCCTTCTTGTATAATCCCTTCGGGTCGCGTTCTTCGCAGACATCCAGCGGACACGCCACAAAAACCTCGGCGAATCTGTCGTCCGGTAGAAGGGCGCGCGCCTGAGCCCGGTCAGCGCGGTAAGGCGAAATGAACGCTGTCATGACGATGGTGCCGGCATCGACAAACAATTTCGCCACTTCGCCGATGCGGCGGATGTTCTCCTCCCGGTCCGCCGGGGAAAAACCCAAGTTCTTGTTCAGTCCGTGGCGGACATTGTCGCCATCGAGGACATAAGTGTGGTGCTGCCGTTGGTGCAAGAGTTGCGCTACGGCGTTCGCCAGCGTCGATTTTCCAGAACCGGAAAGCCCGGTAAACCAAATTACACAGCCTTTCTGGTTCAGCAATTGTTCTCTATCTTGTGCAGTGACAGTCGTTTGATGCCACGTAATGTCGGTTGCTTTCTGTTGTGCCAATCGATTTTCCTCACATTCAAAATTTTGAGGCGTTGAGAGGTGCCTCAATAAAGTCTACGTTATCTATTATATACGATGCATTTTATGATGTCAAGTCTTTTTTTAGGAAAAACAGCGGCATTTAGTTGAGGATATTTCATATTTCGATTTCTTCCCGGTAGGAGAGCCCTCCTGGTCTCGATGTTCCCGTAGCGCGGGGGCCTGTCCCCCGCGAGCGTTGGATTACGCGTGCACGCACGCAGGCGAGGGACAGGCCCTCGCCCTACGGTGAGGGGGCGTTTTTTATCGTAGCGCGGGGGCCTGTCCCCCGCGAGCTCCATCGTCACGATGTGTGTTTCCCCCTCTGTAGTTTGTGATCGCCTGATCACAAACGGGTCAGGATCAGGCGATCCTGAACTACAGAGCCTGGCGCGCGAACGATGGCGAGGGACAGGCCCTCGCCCTACGGTGAGGGGGCGTTTTTTTCGTAGCGCGGGGGCCTGTCCCCCGCGAGCTCCATCGTCACGATGTGTGTTTCCCGATCTGTAGTTTGTGATCGCCTGATCACAAACGGGTCAGGATCAGGCGATCCTGAACTACAGAGCCTGGCGCGCGAACGATGGCGAGGGACAGGCCTTCGCCCTACGATGAAGGGGGGTTTCTGCCGCCCTATTACATCGAGACCAGGAGGTCTCTCCTACCGGAAGATGTCGAGACGCGGGAGGGCGCGCCTACATGAAAAAAATTATTGCTTGCAAATTTTTGGTGCATGGTTTAAGATATAAATCCGTGGAAGAAGAGGTGCGCGACGCGCATCTTACCTACAATTGTTCTAAAGGAGCAAACATCATGAGGGACGGAAAACTGAAAGTTGCAGCAGTCGGATGCGGTGGCATCGGCTATCGGCATCAGCTGGGTTACCTCCAACATCCGGGCGCGGAATTGGTGGCAGTATGCGATATCGATGCCGCGAAGGCGAGAGCCCGCGCCGAAGAACTCGGAGTACCGAAGTGGTACCCGTCGATTCAAGAGATGCTGGCGCACGAAGAATGCGACTTAGTGGACGTTGTCACGGCAGATCATCTCCATTTTGAACCAGTGATGGAGTGCCTTGAAGCGGGGAAACACGTCATCTCCGAGAAACCACTCGCGCTTCGGATTGAAGAAGCGGAGAAAATGGTTAAGAAGGCGGAAGAAGTCGGCGTGCATCTTGCGATTGACTACAATCGCCGATTCGCACCCGGCTATGTCCAAGCGAGAAAGTGGTTCGATGCCGGTGAGATTGGGCAAACCTATTATTTGGATATGAAGTTGGCGCAGGGCGGTCCCGCCTCTACGTGGAAGGGGGAATACTACCTGCTTTACGAACTAGAGACGCACGCCATCGATCTACTGCGATGGTTCGGCGGCGAAGTTGTCGCGGTTTGTGCGGAAATGGCGAAACCGAGGCAGCACGAAGCACGCGACGGTGAAGACGCTTGCTATACGAGCATGGCCATCTCCTTCCGCTATGAAAATGAGATAGTCGCGACGTTGCTGGCGAGTTGGGATAGCGATTTCATTCATCCCATTGAACGGCTGGAAATCTGCGGTTCCACAGGCGAGATAGTCGTTGACAACGTCCTCACCCGTGCTACCTTAATGCGGCGCGAGAATCAGGTAGTCGAAGAATACCGGCCCTCCATTTTTCGGGACGAACAACTCGCGTTTAATGGGACGTTCGCGCTGCGAGTAGCCGCCTTAGTGGACGATTTGCTTACCAACCGGCCGCCTGAGCCGAGCGGCAGAGACGGGTTACAGGCACTGCGGATTACGGAAGCCATCGTCGAATCGTGGCAGGAGAAACGGGAAATCAAGGTTCGCATCGATTAAACGGAGGCGTGAAACACATGAAGAAACTTTTTTTGATTTTTGCATTAACGTTCTGGGTGCTCAGCTGCGGGCCGCCGCCGCAAACCGGAAAGTTCTATGTCCCAGAAGTCGCGACGACAAGTAAGACGCGCGCCGGACAGGAACCGGCGAGTCTCCCCGCATCTGGACTAGTAGACTTGCGGAAGATGCCTTATGTCCGCAATGTTTTCAAAACGCCGCTGCGCCCCGGCAATGGTGGCCTTGACGATATTTTCGCGACACTGCGCAGCCAAGTGGATAACATCGCGATTATCTCCAACGGTTCGTTGGATGTCCTGAAGGCATTTATCGCCGAGGGGTGGGCACCCATTGTGCTACTCCGAAGTCAACGGAGTCAGGAGGTGTTGTCCGTTGTCCGCTACAACGACAGCGCAAGCGAATTATACCTCCAAAATCCGAACAACCTTTCTGAGCGTCGGATGAGTTACGAAGATTTTGGGAAGGCTTGGGCGGCCTCGCGTTCAAAGTGTCTCTTGATTACCGCGCAGAACCTTTCGGAGGCGAAAATCCAAGAGGTTTTGGGGGGCTATCTTCCGGCGGCATCATTCGGTTCGCTCAACGTGAGAAGCAAGCGGCATGCGTATCGGAAATAAGCGTGAGGGGTTTCATAAATCCGTTTCGGTATTTATCCCCCGAATACCGAGCCCTCTTGGTAGGAGGGACATCCTTGTCCCGATACGGAAATCGAGACCAGGAGGTCTCTCCTACGGGTGTTTGTCGAGACCGGGAGGTCTCTCCTACGGGGAAGGCATTAATATGAGGGTGTTTCATAAATCGCTCAACGTCGCGGTGAAAGTCCCCGCGCTACGGTGAAAAAAACGCCGCCCTTCACGTAGGGCGAGGGCCTGTCCCTCGCCATGCTGCGGTCTACTAGAAACTCGCGGGGGACAGGCCCCCGCGCTACGGTAAAAAACGGTCCCCTTCACCGTAGAGCTAGGGCCCTCGGATGCCACACGCGCATGCGAACGGGTTTCCCTCGCCATGCGTTTGGCTGTCGACCGCATCACCTTTGTAGGTCAGGATCGCCTGATCCTGACCCGTTCGGGATCAAGCGATCCCGAACTACAGAGGTGGGCCCGATGCATTCCAGTAGGAGAGACATCGAGACCAGGAGGTCTCTCCTACCAAGAAGGCATTGATATATGAAACTTGCGAATAAGGAGGTTTAACTATGGCAAAGGAAACGACGCAATGTGATGGCATCCCAACTCATCCGTTTCCGCCCATGCGCCCCGCTGTCACAATTGTCGAGAGTTCCAAAAAAATCGTCGCGGTTGATTGTCCGGAACTCCAATGGTGGTTCGCTGTCCCTCGGCTCGGCGAACGTTATGTTTGGGCGACTTATGATGCCGAAACGTTGCGACTCGCCGCCGTAACGGAATTGATTTCTACCACGCCTGCAACGATTCAGGACATTGCCTGTGTAGAAATCCGCGTGAAGGAATGGACGCATAACGACTGGCCGGCATGCCCGGAATGGTTTTATGCTGTGCTAGACGAAGAATACACACGTTGGCTGTCCATCGCCTGGATGGAAGAGGGAAAAAAGGTTTCCTATTCCCTCGGCGACGATGGGTTTGAAGGGCAGTGGGGTGAACTGACGCAACGGCGTATCGTTGACGATGGACGGTACCAACTTCAACCTGACGGTGCCTATAGGCTTACTGACAAGCAGGGACTCGGCGCGGGGACTTATGACGTGACGATAGGTGAGAGAACCTTCACGTGTCTCCGCGTCTTGGATGTTGATATTTCTGAACCGCACGGGGGAGAACTTGCAGAAGTTTTCATTGAAAGCGGCGGCCGCACCGTTTTTTTTAGACGCTACGATGGACAACATCTCCGTGGACACGATTTGGTGAAGAAGTTTCCTAACAATCGCCGCATTGTGATTAACGATGTCACGTATGTCCACGCCGACTGCACTGGCTGGGCCCATGATACCGTTCCGGAGATGGCACTTCGTCCATAAAATGTTTGAACGATAAGGAGAACTATCTGTCCATGATGACTTACCCGTATTACTTATCCGGATGGCGGGTGCTCAGAAAATGCTTTTTGCTGTCGTGTCTGTGGTTCGTATGTTCTCCCACTAATGGGGTAGATGCCCAGACTGCACCGCCAGAGCACCGCATTTCACCCCACCGAATCTCCGAGAGTATCAAGATTGATGGGAATCTTGACGAACCCGCTTGGCAAAATGCGGAACCGATAACGCAACTGTTGCAAATCCAGCCGAACCAAGGGGAGCCGATGACAGAAGCGTCAGAAATACGGCTGCTTTACGATGAGAAGCATCTCTACTTCGGCTTCATCTTTTTTGATTCAGAGATGGATAAAATCGTTGCAAACGAGATGCGCCGAGATGCCAGCGGTTTGCGTTCCAATGACTACGGTTTTTTGATTTTGGATACCTACAATGACAGGCGCAACGCTGTCTTCTTCCGTCTCACACCTCTCGGCGGCATGGAGGACACAGCGGTGTCAAATAGTGGCGATAGCCTCAACGGGAATTGGGATATCGTGTGGACGTATCGTGCCAAAATCAATGCGGATAATTGGACAGGGGAGCTCGCTATACCGTTCAGTCAACTCCGTTTTGCGCGTAGCGATGTGATGACGTGGGGGATAAACTTCGGGCGTGATATCGCGCGGAAGCGGGAGATTGGCGCGTGGAATCCCGCGCCGAAGACTTACGGCCCCCTCGGAAAATACCGCACCGCCTATTTTGGTAGCCTTGAGGGATTAGAGGGCATCTCGCCATCAGCGCACACGGAAGTGCTGTCTTATGTGTTGCCGGGGGCGAGTCACGTCAGGACAGAAACGCGAACCGATAGCGTGTTTGAGGCAGGGTTGGACCTCAAATACGCTATCACCTCAAATCTCACCGCGGATCTGACACTCAACACCGACTTCGCTCAAGTGGAGGCAGACGAGGAGCAGGTGAATCTCACCCGTTTCAGCCTCTTTTTCCCGGAGCAACGTCCCTTCTTTCTTGAAGGGGCTAGCCTCTTTGATGTCGGTGTGCCGCGTCCCAGTTTCCGTCGGCCGCCGCCTTTGCTACTTTTTTACAGCCGCCGGATTGGGCTTGCACAGGGCCGCGCTATTCCGATTATCGCCGGTGGCAAAATAGCCGGGAAAGCAGGGCCTTACGGCATCGGGATACTGAACGTCTTCACCAACGAATTCCGGGAGGATGAGATTGATGAACCGCGCACGAATTACTCTGTCGTGCGCGTCACCCGCGACCTCTTCAGCGGTTCCACGGTGGGTGGTATCCTCATCAACAAGCAGGACGCGGATGCCTACAATCGCGCGGCGGTTCTCGATTTTGCCTATCGTCCGACGAGAAGTTTGGATATCCGTGGGCTGTGGGCTCGCACGTTTGAAGAAGAGGTCACAGCG
This sequence comes from Candidatus Poribacteria bacterium, assembly GCA_965242965.1. GTDB lineage: Bacteria > Poribacteria > WGA-4E > WGA-4E > WGA-3G > AGPOR5. Next base: position 4,277,550 of record OZ251518.1, read on the forward strand.
CGGAACAACGCCTTCTATTTCGGTGGCGATTGGCAAAATAACCTCTTTCAGTTGGCTGGTTCCTATACGGACATCGGTGAGGATTTTAATCCGGCAGTTGGGTATGTTCGCCGCGGTGGCATTCGCCATATCCGCGGTGACATGCGTTACACGCCGTGGCCCCGCAAGTTCGGGATTCGCAATATTGAGACGGGACCCGAGGTGGACTTTATTCTCAATCAAGAGAATGAGTTGGAAACCTTGGATGTTGTGTTGGATACCTCGTTTGAATTGGAAACTGGAGATAGCATTGGGTTTGACGTTCGGCATACGCGGGAGCATCTGGCGCAAGATTTTCACATCCAAGATGTCATCATCCCCAGCGGCGACTACGATTTTACGACGGTTCAAGCATCGCTGCGCGCGAGCAGCAGTCGGAACATTTTCGGGGAACTGCGCGTCGAAGTCGGGCAATTTTTTGATGGCACTCGGCGCGGTTTTGCTATTGATGCAACGATGAAACCAACCGCGCGGCTGAGCATTCAACCGCTGTTGGAGTTTAACCGCATCACGCTGCCTGCATCGGCGTTCAACGCCAGCATTTTCGGCGGACGGATCAGTTATTCCTTTTCGACAACCCTTTTCACCAAGTTGTTCGCGCAATGGAGTAGTGACAGGGAAGTGATGTCTACCAACATTTTATTCAACTACATCTACCGTCCTGGCAGCGATTTCTACCTCGTTTTCAACCAGAATTACGATACAGGCGAGGGAAGTTTAGCGTTATTGGACTGGACCATCGTTGGGAAGGTGACGTATTGGTGGAATCCTTAATGGCGGGGGCCAGCCCCTCGCGGGTGTCTCAGGTACCGTAGCGCGGGGGCCTGTCCCCCGCGATCTTCCGATAGACCGCGGCATGGCGAGGGACAGGCCCTCGTCCTACGTGAAGGGGCGGCGTTTTTTTATTCCATCATTTTCTCCTTGACAAATTTATTTGGATAATGTATCCTATTAATAGCAGCCGTCCCAAACGCGAGCGGCATGTATTTAATCCATTTTTTCAACAGGAGGGTTTATGGTATCTTTTGACAGTGCCTCGAAACGCGTCATGCAACTGCATCCACGCGATTTCGTGGCCTTCGCCTTCAACCTACGAGGCATTCGCCCCGATGAGTTCTCCGACGTAGAACTCATCACGCCGGAACTTCCCGCCGTGGATATGCGCCAAGCGGATGTGCTCATCAAAGTGAACCTGCGCGGGACAGATGTGTTGGTGCATTTCGAGATTCAGACGACAGATAGTTTCGATCCGCCGATGGCCCTGCGAATGGCGGGGTATATCATCCGGTTGATAGAGAAATATCGGATGGATGTGTATTCGCATGTGATTTATCTGCGGCCGGATGCCGGTGTGCAGGATGTGGGTTTCTTTGCTCAGGAGATTGTCGGGCATCAGGTGTTGATAGAATACGAAGTTATCCGCTTGGCCGATTTGGAAGGGCAGGCGATTCTGGATGCGCAGCTGCCCGGTTTGTTGCCGTTCACGCCGTTGATGCGGCCGGCGGCAGATGTCTCTGCTGATGCTTGGCTTCAGCGATGCATTGAAGCCGTTGATAGTCTGTCTGTGCCGCACAAGTTGGACCTGTTAGGTAGTTTGGCGGCGTTGGCCAGCGCGATTTATGACATTGCGACGATTTCCGAGATGATAAGGAGGACAACGATGGAAGCGATACCGATTGTCGAATACTGGGGCGCGCAAGCCGCAAACGAACGCTCGCGGGAACATATCCTGGAGTTGCTGGAAGCGCGGTTGGATCCGGATGTTGCGGTTGCGTTCAAGCCGGCGTTGGAATCGATTGAAAACGCGCAACTGCTGGCTGAGTTAGTGCGTGCGGCGGCCCTGGCCGATTCCGTGGCCGACTTCCAAAAGGTTTTGGATGCCACCAGCGATGGCGCAGGGAACGGTGCGGCCGGGCAAAGTTAAGCCGCCGCACCCGCACGCGCCTCGATGACCGTAGCGCGGGGGTTTGTCCCCCGCGATCTTCCGATAGACCGCAGCATGGCGAGGGACAGGCCCTCGCCCTACGATGATAAAAAAGGTCTATTACACCGTAGCGCGGTGGCCTGTCCCCCGCGATCTCTCACGCGCGCGATACCCCCGGCGAGGGAAACCCGCTCGCATGCGCGTGTGGCATGCGAGGGCCCAAGCCCTACGTGAAGGGCCGGCGTTTTTTCACCGATAAAAAATCCTTGACAAAAACGCCAAAATAAATTAACATTAAAAATATCCTGCGACATGTGATTTTAATTTGACATTCCGCAGAAAATGTGGTATACTATTAACGTCTAAAGTATCTGGTGCAAGAATCTGTCAACTCGACCCGGTTGAGGCTAGAAATATGAACATTCTAACGTGTGCTCCCGACAATTCCATAACCGCGGCCCCGCCGCCGCGCCAATTGCACGCGCCGCATCCGTGCAGGGGGAGTCTTGCATCGAGACCGCGATGGCGCGCCGATGATGCTGATGCACCAGAGATAAGGATTACCCCCCCCCTACACAAACGTTAACGATTACGTATCTCTGCACGCGCAGACAAACCGAACACCCTCTTGGACAACGCTCCCGCAAAAGAGCCCCCAAGGGGCTATTTGTGTTGCACCGCATACCCTCTTGGACAACGCTCCTGCAAAGGAGCCTCCAAGGGGCTTTTCGCGTTGCACCAAAATGATGATGACAGCGCGGTTGCAAACCGCGCCGCCAGGGGCTGCGTCAGCTCCCGAAGTCAAAAGGAGAAATGTTTCATGAAATTATTGTTACACCTCGGCAGACCGCCCTGCCTTGCGATTCACGTGTTAGTGCTACTCGCGTGCTTTGCCTGCTGGGTGCCAAGCGCGGAAGCCCAGCAGCCCAACGTCGCGCCGACTATCAATCCTCCAACACCACAACCGACAGTGGATGAAAATACTTGGGGTATCATTGAGAGTTTGGTATCCTTGGTAACCGATCCTGATGACTCAATTGTACGTTTTGATGTCAGTGGGACGGATAGTGAGTTCTTTGATACTGACCCCGTTGATGATTGGACGTTGCACACAGCCGATGGCATCATCCTAGATTTCGAGAGGCCCGCAGACAAGCAGGTACCGGGAGCTACAGGGGAAGATGCCGGTGTTGCAGGAAATAACAAATACGTCTTGACCCTCACGGTGACAACCGGCACAGGGAATCGGGCACGCACTGCAAGCATAACGTTGACGGTTACAGTTGTGGATGATGACGATGATGAGCCGCCGTGGCGGCCCCAAAATCTGAAGGTGTCGGGTCCATGGAAGACCCCCCATCTACTGGTTGTAAAATGGGTGCCCGGGCCTCGCCCCTATCGCGATGGGACTACCCCTCCTCCGATACTGAGCCACGATGTTTGGTACAAGGAAGCGGGGAGTCCCACTTGGATACCCATGAATGTTGAAACCGGCACCGACACGACAGCCATGATTACCGAGTTGAGCGCGGGGGGCAGCTATGATGTCCAGGTGCGTGCTATAAACGAAGAGGGCAAAAGTGGGTGGATACAAACAGATCGAAATGAGCCTGCGATGACTGCCAACAACGCCGCTCCGACGTTCACAACCAGTCGGACGACGTTCACCGTTAACGAAAACACCACGCTAGTAACGACTCTTGAGGCTACCGATGAGGATGTGGCTCCCACCGATCCGGATGAGGCGGATGCTGTCACTGAACCCCTCGCCGATACTGTCACTTACACCCTCGGTGACACGGCAGATAAGGGGGCATTTGAGATTGATGAAGATACCAACGAACTGCGTTTCAAAGCCGTGCCGGACTTTGAGAATCCGGCAGATCTGGCGTTTGAAGATGCGACAGGTTCGGGCCGGGACAGTCCCGCGGGGGACAACGTGTATATCGTGGCTGTCACGGCGACGAGTGGTGAGGGTGCGCGGCTGTTGGCAGAAACGCAGTGGCTGACCATCACCGTCGCCGATGTGAAGGAACCGCTAGTTGAACGGTTTGCGTTGGTGCCGCCGCCTGCTGGGATATGGATCCCGGGGAGTGAGATCCGCTTCGAGGTCGCGTTTGACGATGATGGTGTTGACATTCCGGCGAACTTGGCGCGAGAAAATCGTCCGTTTCTCACGTTCTATTTAGGCGAGAGGACTGCGGCGAATAGTCGGCGCGCCTATTGGCAAGAACGGCGCGATGGGAATTCCACTATCGTGACGTTCGCTTACGAAGTGCAGGCGGACGATTTCGCGACGGCTATCACGGTGGACGAAGAACGGGGCATCACGGTGCCGCCGGGGGTGACGATTCGGAATGGTGCGGGTGCTGCTGCGGCGACAACACCAGTTCGTGACGCGGAGGAACCGGGGGCATCGGCGGGGCAGTCTCGTCTCAATTTCCCAGAGTCGCAGCCCGCACGTCAGACAGGCGGGGGTGCGCAGCCGGCACCGTCGCCGACGCTGACGCAAGATATCTTCGTCGGCGTGCCCCTACTTATTCCGGAGACAGTTGACGAGAAGTTCACGGCATCAACGGTGCCACGCACGCCGCTCATCTTCAACGAATTCGGCAATGGCGCAGATGCCACCAACGACTGGTTAGAACTCCGCAACGTCACCGGTGCTGCGGTATCGTTAAAAGACTGGGAGCTCAGCGTCGTGCAGAACGGCGAGAAGCAAGATGTTTCGCTCATCGTGTTTTCGGATGTGAGTGTGCCGGCAAATGGGCTGCTGTTGCTTACCCACAGCAAACCGGCCGATACCCGGCTCGCCGCCGGTGATGACATTGCTAGCGATGGGAAGAACGGCGGATTAGCGCATCTGACTCTCGTGCATTCAGGGCTCGCGTTGCCGGATGACGGAAAGTTCCTATTGATTCTCCGCAATGCGAAGGACAAACTCGGTAAGAATGAGGCGTTCGTCGATGTCGCCGGTGGCGGCGGCAGCGTCACGGATGCATTCATTCGCGAGCAGGAAGGCAAATATGATACATACGTCTGGCCGTTGCAAGTGCTGCAGGCACCCGGTGAGGACACGGCAGCGGCACTCGGTTCTGGCACAGTCTGGCAACGCGCCAAGGCGGACATTGTCGGTTACCACAAGGATGCATGGACGGAAGCGGCGTTCACAGGTTTAGGGTATGACAGGCAGGTGACACCGTCGGCGGCGTTCGGTGGCACGCCGGGGTATCCGAATGGCGCGGCGAAAGCGACAGTCGCAACTCCGAAAGGCAGTGTCACTATCAGCGAAATCATGGTTGATTCTGCCGGGGGCACGCTGCCGCAATGGATAGAGTTGTATAATAAGTCCAAAACCGAGGTATTGAATCTCAACCGTTGGAAGTTGGAGATTCAGAACGTGGCTACGGAAGAACTCATCGGCCGCCCGATTGTCACATTGACGCTAGGTGAAAAACTGCTTCAGCCGAATCAGACAGTGCTGATAGTCGCGGGGGAGGCGCGTGCTTCGTCACGTGCGCATCTGCCGGCGGACCGGATTTACAACCTGTTCGAGTTGCACCAGAAGAATCTCCGCGTGAAAACGCCGCGCGATACGTTCCTCAGTGCGGAAGGGTTCTATCTGAAACTCACCGATAGGGAAGGTGAGTTGGTAGACGAGGTAGGCAACACCGATGGAGATCGGCGTTCCGACGATGCGCCGGCGTGGGCATTGCCGCTGAGTGACGTTGAAGGTTCGCGGAGTTCGATAGTGCGGCGTTATGACAACGACGTTGCGCGGAATGGAAAGAAGCGCGCCAGTTGGGTCCTCGCCTCGCGCATCCGGGCGATTGATGGCGAACTCTACTACGGACATGCGAAGGACTTAGGCACGCCGGGCTGGCGCGCCGGTGGTGCATTGCCGGTGGAGTTATCCCGTTTCGCTGTGTCTCGCAACGATGCAGATGCGGTTGTCTTGACATGGGCAACCGAGTCGGAAGTTGATAACGCCGGCTTCAATCTGCGTCGCAGTGAACGCCGCGATAGTGGTTTCACGCTCGTCAATTCTGCGTTGATTACGGGTGCCGGCACGACGGGTGAGCGTCAAACTTATACGTTCACGGATACGTCGGCGAAGCCGGGAGTTGAGTATTATTATCAGTTGGAGGAGGTTTCGTTTGCGGGGAAGCCGCAGCTGTTATCGATGCGTTTCTTGCGCGGTCCCGTTTCTGCTGTGAATCGGCAGTTGCGGACGTTTGGGGAGGTGAAACGGCAAGAATAGCCGTTCTCATTACCGTAGCGCGGGGGCCTGTCCCCCGCGATCTTCCGGTAGACCGCGGCATGGCGAGGGACAGGCCCTCGCCCTACGGAGCAGAAGATGTCCCATTACCGTAGCGCGGGGGCCTGTCCCCCGCGATCATTGGGGCGCGCGGACGATGGCGAGGGACAGGCCCTCGCCCTACGGTAATCAAGACCGGCTCGTCTTGGTAGGAGGGACATCCTTGTCCCGATAGGTGCATCGAGACCGGGAGGTCTCTCCTACCCGAAGAAGTCGAGACCAGAGGTCTCGCCTACGTAGGCATCCACGTCCGCGGCGCGATGCCTTCAACATGCGTTTTGACATCAACAACCGCCGGTTTTCCTGAAGCGAAAGCCGAATCTAAAGCACCCGCAAGTTCACTCGGTTTGTTGACGGTCACCCCGAAACAACCCATAGACTCAGCCATTTTGGCGAAGTCGGCATCCGGGAAAAGCCAGAGCTCATCGGAACCAGCGGTGCGCCCGCCATAAACGGACTCAACGCCGCCTTGTTCCTGATTCAATGAGTGGTTATTGTTCACGACGATAACGGCGTTAATCCCACATTTCATCGCAGTGTCCAATTCGGTCAGATGATACCAGATGCCGCCATCGCCGGTGAAGCAAAGCACCGGGCGTTCGGGTGCCGCGCACTTCGCGCCGAATGCCGCCGGAAGCCCCCACCCAAGCGAACCGGAACAACGGATAAAAATCTGCTCCGGATGTTTCAGATCTATCATTGTCCCAGTCCATATACCGGAATGTCCGGTGTCCGAGACGAGTATCGCGTCTGAAGGGAGATAAGTTGTCAACTCGCGACAGAGACGTTCCGGGAGCATCGGCAGCCGTTCTGAATTCACTTTTTCACTGACGCTTTCTCTCCAATTCGCCACCAATTCCTGCACGCGAGAGCCCCAGGCGGTGCGCTGTTGCGCGGTTTCGGCGGCATCAATCATGCGGCGCAGCGTATTTCTGACATCGCCTTGCATCCCCAACCGAATCGGGTAATTCCGTCCCAGTTCGTCTGGATTGATGTCAAGTTGGATAATAGGGGTGCCTTGTGGCGGAATGTTGTAGCCGTTGGTAACTTGTCCGCCTGTATGGCTGCCGATGAAGAAAACCAGGTCTGCCTCACAAACGGCTTGGTTGGCACAGGCGCGCGAGTATGAGCCGGGAACCCCGACTGCAAGCGGATGGTCTGACGGAAACATCGCCTTCGCATTCAAAGAGGTTGCGACAGGAATAGAGAGTTTTTCTGCGAGAGTTATCAATTCGGCGCGCGCGTCGGAAGTGGTTACGCCGCCGCCAGCCACGATAATAGGACGTTCGGCCTCGGCGAGCAGCTTGAGAGCCGCCGCTATTTTTTCTCCCTCTGCTTCAGGACGGAATGGCGGCAACTGCGCAAACCCCTCTTCAACGACAACCTCCAATTCACCTTCCCTGTCGATGACAGCAGAGCCGGCAATTCCTTCCAGATCGAGATGAACGGGGCCCGGGGTGCCGGATGTGGCCACCCGAAATGCCTGCCGCAAATAGAAGGGGAGTTGTTCCGGCGTGGCGACAAACGCGCTGTATTTCGTTACTGCAGAGAATGGATTACCGTGGTCTACTTCTTGATACGCGTGTCGTTGCTGGTTGCGTTGGTTCTCTCGTCCCGTTAGCGCGATGACTGGGGAGCAGGCGAGATACGCGTCTTGCAGTCCGGCGGCAAGGTTCAGCGCGCCGACAGACTGAGCCATACAAAGGCTAGGCGCGCGTTTCACGCGGGCGTAAGCGTCCGCCATATAGGCGGCAGCCTTTTCACCGTGCGTCTGCACGCGTTTTATCCCCAAATTTTCCATTTCCATCAAGGCTCTGGGGCCAATATAGGGCATAAAGAAGACGTGCGTGATTCCGTAGCCGTGGACAGTCTCGGCGATAAATCGGGCACCTGTCATGTTCGGCATCATGTTCCCTCCAAGTATGAATCGTGTAAACACTTTAGCAGAAGTCCTGAATTTTCGCAAATCGCGACTTAAAATGTTTGAATAGAAAAAATTGTTGTAATTAAGTATCAAATTGTGGTATCATTTTAATTAAAATGAGGGTGTTTCATATTTCGATGCCTCTGGGGTAGGCGAGACCTCCCTCCGTCCGTAGCGCGGGGGCCTGTCCCCCGCGATCGTTGGGATGCGCGGACGCTGGCGAGGGACAGGCCCTCGCCCTACGGTGAAAGTGGGCTTTTCTCCGTCCGTAGCGCGGGGGCCTGTCCCCCGCGATTGTTGGGATGCGCGTGCATGAACGATGGCGAGGGACAGGCCCTCGCTACGGTGCGGGGGTGGCGTTTTTTATCGTAGCGCGGGGGCCTGTCCCCCGCGATCGTTAGATTGCGCGTGCACGCACGATGGCGAGAAAACCCGAGACGTTTTTTCCGTAGCGGGAACGATGGCGAGGGACAGGCCCTCGCCCTACGATGAAGGGGGGGCTTTCTGCCGCCGCTGCTCCGGTCGGCGCGCCACCCTATTGCATCGAGACCAGGAGGTCTCTCCTACTAGGAAAACGGAAGCGTTCGGGGTGTCACGAAACCATTTTTTACAACAACGAGTTCTGCTAATATGTTTCAAAGAGGAAATCAAGTTATGAAGATATGGCGCGTAGGAATGTTAATATGTCTCGCCTGTCTCGTCGCGATGTCGGCGGCGGCGGAGGTGAGTTACCACGGACAGATTGTCCCGATTCTTAAGCGGAGTTGCCAAGGGTGCCACCACCCAGGCGATGCGAATGGCGATTTTATTGTGACGACATACGCCGAGCTCACGCGCGGCGGCATGGCAGGCGCGGCAATCATACCGGGGCAGCCAGATGAGAGTCTCCTCATCAAACTCATCTCTGGCGATGAGCCCGCGATGCCGCAGAATCAAGAGCCGCTGTCCGCTGAAGAAGTGGCATTTTTCCGGCAATGGATTCTGGAAGGCGCGCGCGACGATACGCCCACGGAAGTTGACGATTTAGGCGAGGGAAATTATCCTGTCTACACAGTGCCGCCTGTCGTTTCCGCGCTGGCGTATTCACCCGATGGCGGAACATTGGCAGTGTCCGGTGTCCGCGAGGTGCTGTTGTATGACACAACACATTTTGAACTGAAGGCGCGGTTAGTCGGTAAGGCGCGCCGCATTCAGTCGCTCACGTATGCTGTCGATGGGAAACTCTTGGGCGTTGCAGGCGGCTCCCCTGCGCAATTCGGCGAAGTGCAATTGTGGGATACGGAGACAAATACCCTCGTCAAGGCGATACGTGCGAGTTATGATACCGTATATGGGCTTTCGTTTTCACCAGATGCGAGTCGCATCGCATTCGGGTGTTCGGACCAGACAGTGCGCGTGCTCTCTGTTGCAGATGAGAAAGAACTGGTTAAATTTGATAACCACGGCGACTGGGTTTTCGGTACCATTTTCTCCACAGACGGCACGCATTTCGTGAGTTGCGGCCGCGACACCGCACTCAAACTCGTTGAAGTAGACACCGGCTCTTTCGTTGACGACATCAACTCCAGCAATAAGGGATACGGCGAGATAAATACCCTCGCGCGGCACCCCTCGGCGGACGAAGTATTGAGCGGCGGCGAGGACAGAATTCCGAGACGTTACAAAATCTTCCGCGAAATCCGACGCGACGTTGGGAACACTGACTTTAACCTCATCAAGGCGTATGAGGCGCAATCCGGTTCAATTGAGGCTGTCGCGTTTTCTGCCGATGGGAGTCTGTTTGCCGCGGGTAATGCCGGCGGTGAAGTGCGCGTCTATAACGTAGAAGATGGCACGCGCGTCGCATCAATACGCGGCGATACTGTCGGCGTTTTCGCTGTCGCTTTTCATCCGGAAGGCACGCAACTCGCCGTGGGCGGTTTTGATGGAAAGGTTCGTGTCTTCGCTCCGAGTTCAGGAAAATTAATCACGGCGTTTATGTCTGTGCCGATAGAGGCTTCTGCCAGCGAAGATGTCGCCTTAACCGTCAGCGGCATGACGTGAGGGGCGTGTGTAACGAAAGTGCAGGATGCACTGACAAACCTCCAAGACGTTATCAGCGTCAAAGTTTCGCTGCCAGACCGGGCTGTCATTAAGGTTCGGAAAAATGCTGTCTCTGCCGCGGATTTGGCGGATGTCATCAAGGCGACAGGATTTAGCGCAACCGCTAGTCAATGAGGTATGAGAGAATGAACACTGACATTCACCGCCTTGCGGAGGAAGGAATACCCCTGCCTGACAATGTCACCATGACGTTGGAGGAGTTCCTTGAAAACGATGTAGAGGGGTATGAATACGCTGAGGGGAAATTGGTGCCGAAGCATCCACTCCCTCCCCACTTTGAGCACGAAGGCGTTCCGCCTAAACAGATCAAAATGACGTTGGAGGAGTTCCTTGAAAACGATGTAGAAGGATACGAATACGTCAAAGGAGAATTAGTGCCGATGCCCGGTACATCTAGGGAACACGGAGAAATTAGCGTCAATGTCATTCGGCATTTGGATGCACATGTTTATCAGCATCAATTGGGACGCTTGTATACAGCGGATACGACGTTCCAAGTCGGGGAACGCGTTATGAAGCCGGATGTCGCATTTGTCGCCACGGAACGCTTGACCGGAGACAAAAAGAAAGGGTTACCGATTCCGCCGGACTTGGCGGTAGAGGTGATTTCGCCATCAGATGTGCTATCTCGCATCGTTGAAAAGGCGTTCAGCTACTTGGCCGCTGGCACCCGAGTCGTCTGGGTTATCGAACCTACCGCGAAAACGGTAACGGTATACCGTTCGGAGACGGACATCACCTTGCTCCAGCGCGACGATACGCTCACCTGCGAAGATGTCGTTGAAGGATTCTCTTGCCCGGTGGCGCAACTTTTTGAATAACTTATGACTACTAACACGCCAAACATCCTCTGGCTCTGCACAGACCAGCAACGTTACGATACCATCGGCGCGCTCGGTAATCCGCACGTCGCAACGCCGAACATCGATAGCCTCGTCGCGGAAGGTGTCGCCTTTACGCACGCCTACTGCCAGAGCCCGATATGCACGCCGAGTCGCGCCAGTTTCCTCACCGGGATGTACCCGAGTGCTGTTCACGCGAACGGCAACGGGAACGATTTCTTTCCCGATACCTATCCGCTCGTCACGCGCACGCTTGCAGATGCAGGATACGATTGCGGACTCATCGGCAAACTTCATCTCGCAAGCGCGCACCGGCGGGTTGAACCGAGAGTGAACGACGGCTACCGCTATTGGCAGTATAGCCACGCGCCACGCGATGACTGGGATGTCGGACACGATTATGCGGATTGGGTGCGCTCCAAGGGTTATGTCCTCGGCGAACTGACGCAGGATGCGAGAGGCGTGCCTGCCGAGCTGCATCAGACAACGTGGTGCGCCGAAAAGACAATTGAGTTCATCCGCGAAGAACGTGACTGCCCATGGCTAGCGAGTGTCAATATCTATGATCCGCACCCGCCGTTCAACCCGCCGCAGACGCATCGCGAACGGTTTGAGCCGGGGCAAATGCCGCCACCACTCTTCCGTGATAGCGATTTAGAGCAGCATCGGCGATTGCAGAAAGTTGACTTCCAGTCGAAGGGCAGAACACCCGATAACTTGGACATACGGAGTCCTATCTTGCCGCACGCGCCGCTTTCTCGCGCAGGAACGCGACGCGACGATGGGGCAAATCCAGAACCGCGCCGAGACGCACAAACCCTCAAAGCCGCCTATTACGCGATGATCCAACTCATTGACGAACAGGTAGGACGGATGCTGGAGGTGCTAGAAGAGACGGGACAGCGCGACAACACCCTCATCATTTTCACCAGCGACCACGGTGAAACCCTCGGGGACCACGGGCTTATCCAAAAAGGATGCCGCTTTTATGAGGGACTCGTGCGGGTGCCGCTTATCTTCTCGTGGCCAGGGAAAATCGCCAGCGGCCTGAAAAGCGACGCGCTCGTTGAACTTACCGACAAAGCACCCACGTTGTTGGAAGCGGCGGGATTACCCGTGCCAGGCTGGATGCAAGGCAGAACGCTCATACCTATCCTCACCGGCACCGCGGATGCAAGCCATCACCGTAATTTCGTTCGATGCGAATACTACGATGCGGTTAATTTACCAGACCACTCTTTCGCAACGATGTATCGGGATGAGCGTTACAAGTTAGTAGTGTATCACGGACACGAAGAGGGGGAACTCTACGATTTGGCGGCGGACCCGGGTGAGTTTGATAACCTCTGGCATACCCCGGAGAATCAGGCTCTTAAGTTGGAGTTGTTGAAGCGCAGTTTTGATGCCTCCATGTTCGCCATGGATAGGGGACCACGGCGAGTGGGGCCGATGTAAATCGAAACAACAATGATGCTTAAACCCAACACTATCCATTGCGGCGACGCGTTTGAGCTCCTTGAATCGGTGGAAGATGCATCGGTAGATGTGATTGTCTGCGATGGTCCTTACGGTGTAACGCACCATGCGTGGGACAAAATCGCCTCAATTCAGGAGTTTAACCTCACGCTGATTGAACGTTTCACACCGAAGTTGAAAGAGGGCGGCGCACTCTATCTCTTCGGGAAACCGGACTGCGTTGACTTCATTGACTATCGGCAGTTCTTAACGCTGCGCGCGAAGATCGTCTGGTATCAACCCAGTCGGCTGGCGCAAGGCAGGATTAACTACACGAATAACTACGACATCATCTGCTATTTCATCAAAGGCAAACGCCCGCGGTGCTATAACCTTGATGAGATTCGGGTGGAGCAACTTGTAGAATTAGCACATCGGCACCGGTGCGAACGGGTGCCTTCTGTCGCAGATGGCACGTTTGGGAAAACCAAATTCAATGCGAAGGGGAAGAATCCGGGCGATGTCTGGGGCGATATTAAGCAGTTGACTTACAAATCAAAGGAGCTCGTCAGCAGAGAGATGCTCAACACGATTCAGAAGCCTGAGAAGTTGATTGAGCGGCTGGTGTTAGCGAGTTCATCACCGGGCGATTTGGTGTTGGATCCGTTTGCTGGCGTAGGCACGTGTCCTGTCGTCTGCAAGCGGCACCTTCGGAATTTCATCGCTTTTGAGATTGAACCCGATTTCGTGAAAATAGGGCGAGCCCGGCTTAGCAGCATCCGCTGCTAACCGTAGGCGAGGGCCCTCGGATGCCACACGCGCATCCGAGCGGGTTCCCCTCGTCAGCGTTGGGTATCGCTAGAGATCGCGGGGGACAGGCCCCCGCGCTACGGTAACGGGACGGTTTTTGAGCCGAAGAACGGCCCCTCCTCACCGTAGGGCGAGCGATCGCGGGGGACAGGCCCCCGCGCTACGGTAACGGGACGGTTTCTGAGCCGAAGAACGGCCCCTCCTCACCGTAGGGCGAGGGCCTGTCCCTCGCCATGCTGCGGGCTACCGAACGATCGCGGGGGACAGGCCCCCGCGCTACGATAAAAAAATCCCTTTCACCGTAGGGCGAGGGCCCTCGCATGCCACACGCGCATCCGAGCGGGTTTCCCTCGCCAACTTTAGACGCGACAAAAAAGGCAAATTTGCCTCTTGGACTGCATTGGAGAAGAAAAAATGCAACGAAAATTTATTTTTTGTTTGACTTTTTTGCTGCTTTTTGGTATTATTAATGCCAACGATGCAGCAGTAGAAGTCGGCTTTATTTATCTTGGCGAGAAAGGACCGTTTACGTCGCCTGCGTTGGAATTTGCCGAAAAGGCATTCCAAACCACGCAGCTGGCGAAGAATGACCTGAAGAGCAACACGTTTAAACAGTACGGAGTCGTCTGGTGGCACGAAGGCGACAGCGACCCGGGTGAATTGTCCAACGCGGAAATCGATGCGTTCGTGGACTATGCCGAAAGCGGCGGTGCTCTCCTCTTAACGGGATGGGCAATTCGTTACGCTACGCCGATGGGACTCGAAAAAGCGGAAGCGCGCGCATTCGGGCCCGTTGCAGAAGATGGAGTTAACGTCGGCATTACCGTACTGAAAGAGACGGTCGAACTTGGATTAGTAGAGGGCCTTGAGAACCTTGATGGGAAGGCACCGCAGATCGACGATAGAATTCAGGTTAATTCCACCGGCTTTCCGAAAAGCGGCGACTACTACGACAAAATTTGGAAGGATTTCATTACCCTCGCCAACGCTTGGGGTCCGCCCGCGAATGACTGGGGCGACAGGATTGCCGCCTTCGGCTACTGGGAAGCCGGCGATGGGAAAGTGTTCAATATGAACTGGCGGCTCCCGAACTATCATAAGAACAACAAGGATATCGAACAACTGGAACGACTTACCGAGAACGTTATCAATTGGTTAGCAAGTGAATCTGAATTCGCTGACGTATCCCCCGGCGGCAAGTTGCCGATAGTCTGGGGGAATTTGAAAGACCGGAAGTAGGGAGACAGGGACATGTTTTCAAAAAAACGGAGCAAGCGCGCCGGGCATGTCCCGACTCACCTATTTGGAGGATACCATGAAACCTAGGTTTAAGTTTGTCGCGACACTCCTCATCGCCTTCGCCTGCTGTTTGGCGTTCCAACTGACGAGTTGGAGTGAAATGGAGGCGGCGAGTGTCAAAATCCCGAAAATTACAGCGTTGAAGGTGCATCCGAAGTCGCTGACGCTGGAGCATGCACGCGATGGCCGCCGCGTGCTCGTGTCAGGCAGAACAACGGATGGACGTTGGGTCGATGTGACGCATTGGGCAGTTCTCACGCCTTCTTCCGCGGGAGTGCAGGTGCAGGAAGATGGCTCTATCTATCCGATGGCCGTCGGCACGACGAACATCGCCGTTACCCTCAAAAACCTCAGCACCGATTTACCGGTGAACGTCAAGAGCATGGAGTCACCGCCGGTGAGTTTCGTGCGGGATGTCATGCCGCTGCTGAGTCATGTCGGCTGCAACAACGGCACGTGTCACGGCGCAGCGAAGGGCAAAAACGGGTTCAAACTCTCTCTGCGCGGCTATGACCCGGATTTTGACTACGAACTCCTCATTGAGGACATCTCTGGACGGCGTTTCAATCGCGCGTTCCCGGAACAAAGCCTCATGCTGCTCAAGCCGACATCCGAAGTGCCGCACAAAGGCGGACAAGTGATTGTCCCCAATTCGCGCGACTACGAACTGATTCGGCAGTGGATAACGGAAGGCGTTGTCTCTGATGTGAAAACCACACAGCGTGTTGAACGGTTAGAGGTGCTGCCGACTTCCGCCGAGTTGTCCATGCCCGGCGCGAAGCAGCAGCTTATCGCCATCGCGCACTATCCCGATGGGACGACGCGCGATGTCACCCGCGAGGCGAAGTTCACCAGCAGCGTCAATGAAGTCGCGAAAGTGACAGATGCTGGCGTTGTCACCGCTGAACGGCGCGGCGAAACCGCCATCTTGACAAGGTATGAAGGCGCGTATAGCACCAACGGCATCATCGTCATGGGAGACAGAAGCGGCTATCAGTGGGTGAAAACGCCGGAACACAACTACATCGATACGCACGTGCATAACAAACTCAAGCGGATGAAGATTCTGCCCTCGGTCCTCTGCACCGATGAAGAGTTTGTGCGGCGTATCTATCTCGATCTGACAGGGCTGCCGCCGACACCGGCGCAGGTTCGGCATTTCTTATCAGACAAAACCGCTTCAAAGGCGAAGCGCGAGCAGTTAATCGATACACTCGTGGAAACGCCGGAGTTTGTCGATCATTGGACGCATAAATGGGCAGATCTGTTGCAGTCAAACCGGAAGTTCCTCGGCGAGCGCGGGGTGTGGCTTTTCCAGCAGTGGATTCACGAATCCATCGCGCAGAATCGTCCTTATGATGAGTTCGTTCGTGAACTGATTACGGCGAACGGAAGTGTATACAGCAACCCTGCCGCCAGTTATTTCCGGGTATCACGTGAATATACGGATGCAGTGGAGAACACGACGCAACTCTTTTTAGGTGTGCGGTTCTCGTGTAATAAATGCCATGACCATCCGTTTGAGAAATGGACGCAGAACCAGTATTATGAATTCGGCGCGTTCTTTGCAGATGTCAAAGTCAAGCCGGGGCAGCTGCCCGGTGATGAGGTAGTCTACGCCAGTTATACCGAAACGCCGGTGAAACATCCCCGAACGTTGGCGGTGATTGAACCGTCTGTGCCGTTCGGCGAAGTGGATGCAGACGCGGATAACAAACGGGAGGCTTTAGCCGAGTGGCTCACTGCCACGGATAATCCTATGTTCGCGCGCGCTGGCGTAAATCGGCTGTGGAGTTATTTCATGGGACGCGGCATAATTGAGCCTGTCGACGACATCCGCACCAGTAACCCGCCGACGAACCCGGAACTGCTTGATGCGTTAACGAAGGATTTTGTGGAGAGCGGCTTCGATCTGAAGCATATCATGCGGACAATCGCGCGCTCCCGAACCTATCAACAGAGTATCAAGACGAACAAGTGGAACGAAGCGGATAAAATCAATTTCTCCCACGCTGTCGCGCGGCGTTTGACAGCCGAGCAGCTGCTCGATGCCATTGGCGTGGCGACAGGGAGCCGGCCGCGATTTGAAGCGGTGCCGAAAGACTTCAGAGCCGTTCAATTGCCCGATAGCAAGGTGAAAGACGACGGCTTCTTGAAACTCTTTGGCCGTCCTGAGCGCGAGACTTCATGTGAATGTGAACGCACCACCGAGGTCAGCCTCGCGCACGCAATGAACCTGATTAACGGGCCGACAGTCGCGGACGCGCTCATCGACCCGGGCGGACGCATCGCGAAACTATTGAAGGCAGAAAGTGACAACAAAACCGTCGTTGAGGAATTGTATCTCGCGACGCTTTCTCGGTTACCACAGGAGAACGAATACGCCGTAGCGGTTGAACATCTCGCGAACGCCGAATCGAAAGAAGAAGGCGCGCAAGATTTGTTGTGGGCACTGATTAACAGTCCCGCGTTTCTATTCAATCGTTAACGTCGCGGTAGGAGAATTCAACCTGTAAGGGCGGATGTAGAAATCCTCCCTTACAACCGCTCCTATCATCACGGAGGCAACAACATCATGTTATCGTTATCACAGATTCCCGGAAGACTGTGTGACGGATTTTCACGTCGCGAATTTCTACGCGTCGGTGGTGCGGCGATGCTCGGCATCAGCCTACCGCAAGTCCTGTCACTCCAAGCGCAAGCGAATACGGCAGTCGATCCTTCCAAGCCGCTCAACGGTTGGGGGAAAGCCAACGCTGTGATCCTCCTCTTTTTGCAAGGTGGCCCTAGCCATCTTGATATTTGGGATCCGAAGCCGAATGCGCCCTCGAACATCCGAGGCGAATTCAATCCGATTCCGACGAATGTGGACGGCATTCAATTGTCCGAGACGATGCCGCGTTTGGCACAGCAGATGGACAAGGCGTGCCTCATCCGCTCGGTAAGTTACACGCCGGCGGGGCTTTTCAACCACACGGCGGCGATGTATCAGATGGTGACAGGCGAAACGCCAGATAAAGTCGCGCCATCGGGACAGCTGGATCCGCCTTCACCGGCAGACCATCCGAATGCGGCGGCGCACATCGCGAACTTCCGTCCGCCGGATGAACCGATGCTGGCCGCAGTGCAACTTCCGCGTCCGATGCAGGAGAGCAATATCATCGGCAAGGGTGGAAACGCGGGGTTCCTCGGTAGAGCCTACGATCCCTATTTCCTCTTCCAAGATCCGAATGAGGATATTAACTTGGACGATTTAACGTTGCGTCCAGAGGTGCCGCCGGTGCGGTTGAAGCGGCGGAAAACCTTGCTGGAGACGATTAACGCCGGCATGCCGGAAATCGACAAGGTTGCGGATTCTTATGCCTTGAACGAGTATTATGAGAAGGCTTACAATCTCATCTTGTCGCAGCGGGCGCGGAATGCGTTTGACTTGTCGCAGGAACCCGATGAGATGCGCGATAAGTATGGACGGCATACGTTTGGACAAAGTGCGCTCCTCGCGCGGCGGTTAGTGGAGGCAGGCACTCGCTTCGTGCAGGTGAACTGGCCCTCTGTCGCTAACGGCGATCCGAACACGACGGCATGGGATACGCACGCGACGAACTTCGGTCCGCTGAAAAATCTGCACTGTCCGAAGTTGGATAGCGCAGTCTCCTCGCTGCTGGAGGACCTGCATCAGCGCGGCATGTTAGACGAGACGCTGGTCTTGGCTATAGGCGAGTTCGGACGTTCCCCGCGGATGGGTGTCAGCACCTCTGGAAATAGCAACGCGCCCGATGGCCGCGATCATTGGCCGTATTGCTACACCGGGCTGATTGCAGGCGCGGGTGTGAAAGGCGGACAGGTTTACGGGAAGTCCGATGCAACCGGCTCAACACCGCTTGAGAATCCGGTGAATCCGCGCGACATCCTCGCCACTGTCTACCATACCCTCGGCATCGATCCGCACACCATTGTGTTCAATCACTTGGAGCAACCGCGCGAATTGGTGAAAGGCGAACCGATTGCGGGGATTTTCTAAGGTTTCGCTTCATTCTGCATGGCGAGGGAAACTTGTCCCTCGCCATGCTCATCCGCATCGGTAGGAGAGACCTCCTGGTCTCGATGCATGCACTATCGGGACAGGGATGTCCCGCCTACCGGAAGAGGCACTATCGGGACAGGGGCTGCCGATAAGGTTTCGGTTCAACCCGTAGGGTGAGGGCATGTCCTTCACCATGCTTCGCTGCATCAGTAGGAGAGACCTCCTGGTCTCGATTTCTTCCGCTGCAGAGAAGCATGCCATATCGGGACAGGGATGTCCCGCCTATCGGAAGAGGCGTATCGGGACAGGGATGTCCCGCCTACCGGAAGAGGCGTATCGGGACACGGATGTCCCGCCTACGGGAATTATCTGATTATTTTCGGAGAAGCTCTATGAAGAAGTTCGTGTTGAACATCCTTCTTGGGACTATTGGAGGTATCTGCGGCTCCATCATCTATCCATTTATCAAACATTGGGACCCGCTCATACTTGGGGGCTCAGTGTCGTGTGTTGTGGTGCTATGTATGGGGCTGTCGATCAAATTTGATGAGGACGAAACGCCACGCGAGTCCTTCGCAGCGTTTAAGGCGCGCAAGATGCGAGAGAAAGAGTTGAAGAAGCGTCACCAACAAAAGGAAAACGAAAATGCATGAACTAACAAAACGTTGCGCTATCCTACTTTTCATCAGTCTTTTTATTCTCGGTGTCGCGCAGGCGCAGGTGCAGCCGGAACTCACCGCAGTCTTCCCACAAGGTGGACAACAAGGGACTACCGTTGCGGTGACTCTCAAAGGCAAAAACATCGGCACGGCAACGGCATTGTGGTTCAGCGGCAGCGGCATCACAGCCGAGATTAAAGCGAGAACTGCTGAAGCCGCTGTCTTCTTTGATGGCGCGGGTGTCACCGGGCATATCCCAAACGATGCGCGGCTGACTGCACACCTGACACTTTCTCCCGATGCGCCGCTAGGCATCCAGCAAGTCCGCCTCGTTACACCCTACGGCGTTTCCAACGCGCAAAGTTTTGTCGTCGGGGAACTGCAGGAAATGATTGAAGCGGAAACGGCTGCCGAGGCAGAGGCATCTCATTGGCTCGAATTGCCCATCACTGTCAATGGCGACATCAACTCAATTGACGATGAAGATACGTTTACGTTTAACCTGAGAAAGGGTGCTCGGCTGATCTGTGACGTGACAGCGCAGCGCATAGGTTCGCTGCTGGATTCCTACCTCGTTTTGAAAAATGCCGACGGCACAGAGGTTGCCAACAGCGGGATGGGGAGGGGGTTTGACTCGCTGTTGGATTACACAGCGATGGCGGCGGGAAAATATAGCCTTCACATCCGGGACATCCGTTACAAAGGCGGAGAAGGCTACGGCTATCGGGTGCGCATCGGTGAATTGCCGTATCTGGAGACAATCTTTCCGCTTGGGGGACGGCGCAGTTCGGAGAATACGATTGCTGTCAGCGGCGCGAACCTTGAAACAGTCACGTCTATTCAGCTCTCCATCGGTGCTGAAACACCGACAGACAAGCAGTCGCTGCGGGTGAGAACTTCCAGCGGCTTGGCGACGAATGCACACCCGTTTGCCATTGGAAAATTAGCGGAAATGGCCGAGACTGAACCTAACAACATGCGCGAAAACGCGAACGCCGTGCCGGTGCCGATAACGCTCAACGGAAAAATAGGCAAGGCGGAAGATGTAGATATGTTCTCGTTCAAGGTTGAAGCGGCACAACGCCTCGTTTTTGAGATAGAGGCACTCACGCTCGCGTCAAAACTTGATGCTTTGCTCACGCTCTACGGTGCCGAAGATAGGGTGGATGACGCTGAAAAGATGGGGAACTGGGACGAGGAAAAAGATACCCAGGTCTTGATGGTAAACGACGATGCCATCGGTGCTGATGCCCGCATTGAATGGCTGTTTGAAGAGGCTGGCACTTACGCTGTTTCTGTCCGAGAACTCAACAATCGGGGCGGCGAAGCGTATCCTTACCGCCTCAGTATCCGGCCGTTAGAACCTGACTGCGAGCTCAATGTTATCGTGCTTGACAATCGGAACCGCGTGGCAGCGTTTGATAACCCACGCGTTAGCCGGGGCAGTAGCATCACGATGCAAGTTGATGTAACCCGGCTTGATGGGTTTGACGGCCCGATTCGCCTAACCTGTCCTGCATTGCCAAAAACGTTTGACTTGAGCCACACCGTCATTGAACCTGGTCAAAACCGGGCACTACTCACGGTGACTGCGCCGTGGGATGCACCGCTGGGGCTCATGCCTATCTCTATAGTCGGAGTTTGTGCAGTTGGCAGTAAACAGATAGAACGCACCGCTACCCCGGACCCGATTCTATTGACGGTGATGGAGGCACCACAGTTCACGCTGACGCTGGCTGAGATAGGCTTGAGCGTTGTCCATAACAAATCCGTGAATCTTCACGTAACCGCGAACCGCTGGGGTGGCTTTGTCGGCCCGATTGCGTTGTCGGTAGTCGGATTGCCGAACCGTGTTACCGCCGCACCTGTCACGATTGCGGAAGGCGAAACCGAAGCGACACTTTTGATTAAAGCCGGGAGTTTTGAGCGGCGAGAGCAGTTCTCTGTCGTTCCAACGCCGGGGACAAACTATATTTCGGTGACAGGCACTGCGACTATCAACAGCGTGCCGGTGAAGCAATCCACGCCAGCCATTCCGTTGACTATCGTGGAGGCACCTTTTATCGTGACGGTGGAGCCGTTGCGTTTTAGCATCGTTTTTCCCAGAACCGATGAAGGTGACGCTATTGCTGCCATTGCCGCCAAGGAGGAAACTGGCGAGTCTGCGAGCGAAACTGGGGAAACAAAAGAGGCGATGTTGACGTTGGCGGTAGTGCGGCAAGGCGGTTTTACGGATGCGGTGACGCTTACGCCGATGGATTTACCGGCAGGCATCACCACTTCTGTCGCGACGATTCCGGCGAACGAAACCGAGGTGGAGGTGCCGTTGCAGGCATTGGCTTCACTGAAACCGGACACCTACACCTTCACCTTCCGCGGCACCGCGACGATTAATGGCAAGCCGTTTGTGCAGGATAGTCCGCTGTTGAGTGTTAAGATTATTCATTAGGGGAGTTTGTATCGTAGGGCGAGGGCCTGTCCCTCGCCTTGCCGTGAATCTGAAACGGTGCGATTTATGGACGTTTGCCCGTAGTCCTGTGTTTCGGGTTGGAAATGGAGGAAAATTTGATGGACGAAAAAATTTTGCCTGAACTCCTTGTGAATAAAGAAGAAGCCGAGGTGAAAATACACGCGAGAATCGTGGAAGGGAAACAACTCCTAGATCAGCCGATTCAAAGCGAAGATGGATTGAAGGAGGCTAAGAGAAAAGGCAGAAGATGGTCAAAATACAACGAAGACCTTCTGTTAAGGCTATTTTCTGATACGTCAATACTGCGTTACAGACCTTTTCCTAGGCCTTTGTCTGTGCCTATGTTTGCCGTTATTTCACGTAATGAGCCGATTAATTCTACTTTTCCACGGGACTTGGACAAGTACCGGGAAGATATGGGCAATAGCGTTGACAGCCTGGAGGGGATTTGTGAGCGGCTTGAGTTGTTACCGGGTTTGTTGGATGTGCATCCACACATATCTGGTGCTAGTAGAACAAAGGTTTTTATCGGACACGGACATTCGCCTGCCTGGCGCGAACTCAAAGATTTTATACATGAGCGGCTACAGCTGCCATACGAGGAGTTTAATCGTGTCACTCCAGCTGGCTTAGTTACCCCTAATCGCCTCACCGAAATGTTAGATCAGGCGTGCATGGCATTCTTGGTGATGACAGCTGAGGACGAACAAACCGATGGAACGCTGCATGCCCGTGAAAACGTAATTCATGAGGCTGGTTTATTTCAAGGTAGGTTGGGTTTTAAAAAGGCAATTATCTTGATTGAAGAAGGCTGTGAAGAATTTAGTAACATCCACGGCCTCGGTCAAATTCCGTTTTCAAAGGGCAAAATCAGGGCAACATTTGAGGAAGTTCGCCAAGTTCTGGAACGGGAAGGAATCATTAAGTGAGGGTTTTTCATAACTCGCTCAACGTCGTGGGGACAGGCCCCGCGACGTTGCCGGTAGGAGAGACCTCCCGGTCTCGATGTTTCCCGTAGCGCGGGGGCCTGTCCCCCGCGAGCTCCATCGTCAAGCAGTGGCGTTTTAGGTCCTTTAGGACCTAAGAGACGTTTTTTATCGTAGTGCGGGGGCCTGTCCCCCGCGAGCGTTGGAGTGCGCGAGCGATGGCGAGGGACAGGCCCCCGCACTACGGTGAGAGGGGTGGCGTTTTTGTAGTTTGTGATCGCCTGATCACAAACAGGTCAGGAGCAGGTGCTCCTGCCCTACAGGGCCTGGCGCGCGAACGCTGGCGAGGGAACCCGCTCGGATGCGCGTGTGGAAACCTGCAAGGGCACTCGCCCTACGATGAAGGGAGGCTTTCTGCCACCGCTGCCCCGATAGGCGCGCCGCCCTATTGCATCAAGACCAGGAGGTCTCTCCTACTGGGGGAAACGAAATCGTTCGGGGTGTCACGAAACCATTTTGACAACAACGATTGCAGAAAATTTCCCTTGCCAAATCCAAGAGATAATGCTAAAATTACCGCAATGCCACCATTTTCATAAGGAGTTCGCATGCCCACACTCGATTTCAGAGGCAAACAATTTATCTACTCCCATCACCTCACCGTGCCGTTTCGCACGCTGGAAGTAGATACCACCAAATCCCTTCAAAACGCACATTTTGAAGGGGGGGTAAATCATCCTTCGTTGGATGAGAACCTCATCATTCACGGCGATAATCTGCACGCGCTCAAGGCACTCCTCCCGAAATATGCGGGGAAGATTAAGTGTGTCTACATCGATCCGCCGTATAACACCGGCAACGAAGGCTGGGTTTACAATGACAACGTCAACAGCCCACTGATGCAACGGTGGTTGGCGGGCAACTCGCCGATTGATGTTGAGGATTTAGAACGTCACGACAAGTGGCTGTGCATGATGTGGCCGCGCTTGCATCTCTTGCGTGAGCTCCTCGCCGACGATGGCATGATTTTCATCTCTATTGATGACAATGAGGTGCACCATCTCCGGGCCATCATGGATGAGATTTTTGGTGAAGCGCAGTTTGCTGCTGAATTCTTTTGGATGCGGACTGCTTCACCTGCGAATCTCTCTCGAATAGTCCGCAGGAAAATGGAGCCGCTGATCTGCTATCAGAAATCGGCGGATACGAGACTGCGCCTTTTTGCGGGATTTACGGATGGCGGTGATATGCCGTTGCTGAACGAAGCAAATACCGTCTCGACGCTTGAATTCCCCAAGGAAGCCTTTAGTATCGTGAATCTCACGGATGGCATCTATCAGCCCGGCACCTACGCACGAATTCGGCTTGTTAAAGCCGTTGAAGTCAAAAACGGAAAGTTTCTGGCGAATCCTGTGATAGAGGGCAGGTTTAAATGGGTGCAAGAAACCCTCACACGCGAAGCTGAAATCGGGACAAAGTTCCTGATAAAGAGCGCGAAGTTTGCTGTGCGTTATGAACGCGAACACAGCGAAAGAGTGAAAACACCGGCAAACCTCATCACGCAAAAAGAGTGTCAGGTTGGGACAAATAACGACGCAACCAAAGAACTCTCAGCGATACTAGGCAGAGGTACATTTGAATATCCCAAGCCAACGACTTTAATCAAATACCTGATTAATATGGTTTGTGACGAAAACGACATCATCCTTGATTCCTTCGCTGGCAGCGGCACTACGGCGCATGCCGTCCTCGCGCTTAACAGAGAAGATGGCGGGAACCGCAAGTTCATCCTCATTGAGTGCGAAGATTATGCAGATAGCATCACCGCCGAACGCGTGCGGCGCGTCAGCAACGGTGTAGATATCGCTAGAGACGAAGCATTGCGGCGCGGCCTCGGCGGTGCTTTCGCCTATTGTGAACTCGGCGAACCCATTGACGAGGAAGGCATGCTCTCCGGCGAGACGCTGCCTTCCTACGAAACCTTGGCAAACTACATCGCTTACGTTGCGACAGGCAGCGCGCTTGACGTTGTTACCTTGCGAGAGGATTGCTTTTTCGGGGAGACTGAGGCGATTCGCTTTTATCTCATCTATGAACCGAACCTTGAATTTTTGGAGAGCGATGCCGCCGCGCTGGATGGCAAGCGCGCCGAACGGATTGCGGCGCGCTGCAAAACAGCAGGGAAAAAGGCGTTCGTCTATGCGGCACACAAGTTCATCAGTCAGAAGGACTTGACACCGATGGGCATCACGTTCTGTCAACTTCCCTATGGCATCCATCAAATTGCGGACGCGTAAACCGAGATTTTGCGGAATTTTGGGGGCTATTGAAAAAAATATAAAAAATAGTTGACAAACGGCAAAAAATATGGTATAATAATTAGCGTTGCAAGGTGGATAGATTTTTACGCGCGCTTTGCATCTTTTCATCAAACCAGAGCGAAAGTTGCAATTTTTTGATGACATTAATTTGGGATTCGGCTATACTATCAGGAGTATCCTCATATTTTAACTTTTTCGCGTGGCAGTGCGTTTTTTCGCGTGCAATCGCGACGATTGGGGGCAAAAGCAGAAGTGGTATCACGACGTAAATTTTTCAAGTTTCTCGGTTGGGGAAATTTCACGGCGGCACTGGGGCTGGCTTTCGGGCCGGGGTTGGTTCGGTATCTGTATCCCCGCGTGCTGTTTGAACCGTCCTCCGTTTTCAAGGCTGGTTTCCCCGCGGAATATCCACCGGGTAGCGTGAGCGAGAAGTTCAAGAAAGAGCCGTTCGGTGTCTGGATTGTCCGCAAGGAAGACGGCGAATTCTACGCGCTGCTGACGATTTGCACGCACTTGGGCTGCACACCGCGCTGGCTCGGTTCAGAGAACAAATTCAAATGTCCGTGTCACGGTAGCGGGTTTGACCGGGACGGCATTAACTACGAAGGGCCCGCGCCGCGGCCGCTGGAACGCGTCAAAATCACGCTGGCGGAAGATGGGCAGCTGGAAATCGACAAATCTGTGAAGTTTTTGGGCGAAAAGGGGCAGTGGGGCGACCCGGGCTCCTTCCTGAAAGTCTAGCGTGAGGGCGGCTGGCGTGAATGCCGCTCCCGCAGAAAGGAGACGAACCGTGTCTGGCCTCGGTCGGACGGAAGAAGCATGAACGAAGAACGTAAAGGACTAAAAGAAAAGATTACGAAATCCGATATTTGGCGTTCGATATTTCGCCACGGATACGAAAATACCGGGCGACGCTACACGTTACAGGTGCTCCAGAACGTCTGGCTGCATCTGCACCCGCCTCGGGTCTCGCGGCACGCGCTGAACTTCCGCTTTACGTGGTGCATGGGAGGAATTACCTTCCTCATGTTCCTCGTGACAGCCGTTACCGGTGTGCTGTTGATGTTCTACTACCGCCCGACGGCCGAATACGCCTTCCGCGATGTGCAGTATCTTGAATTTGACATTCCGTTCGGGATGCTCCTGCGCAACATGCACCGCTGGGCAGCACACGGGATGGTTATCTCCGTGATGCTCCACATGTTCAGGGTGTTCCTCACCGGTTCCTACAAGAAACCGCGAGAGTTCAATTGGGCAGTCGGAGTCATTTTGCTGCTCGTCACATTTTTCCTGAGTTTCACCGGCTACCTGCTGCCCTGGGACCAGCTCGCCTTTTGGGCAGTGACGGTAGGCACCAACATGGCGCGCGCAACGCCGGGGCTAGGACATGAGGGGCCGTTCGCACCAGAGATGGTGACACAAGCCAACGATGTCCGATTCGCGCTGCTAGCCGGCACAATTGTCGGCCCGTCTACGCTGTTAAGGTTCTATATTTTGCACTGCGTCGCCGTGCCGCTGTTGGCGAGTGTTCTGATGGCATTGCACTTCTGGCGGGTGCGCAAAGATGGAGGTATCTCTGGTCCCCTGTAGGCCGCGAGCCTACCGGGCTGCCGGGGTAAGAATCCCCATAAGGAGAGAATATGGAGCATTTTATAGTCCTTGTGACGAAACCGGATAATGTCCCTATCGTGGCCATGCTCTTCCTGGTCCCGTATTTTATGTGGCTTTCCTATAAGCAGGCACGCCAGACTGACAAGCTCGGAGTGCCATCGGATGCCGCATTAAACGACAAGGTTTACGTCTGGCCCTATCTGTGCCGGAACGAGTTTATCTGCGCGATTATCGTGATGCTGGTGCTCGGCATCTGGTCTGTCACGATTGACGCACCGCTTGAGGAACCGAGCGATCCGACGAAAACGCCGAACCCCTCCAAAGCACCGTGGTATTTCCTCGCGCTGCAGGAAATGCTGGTATACTTTGATCCGTGGATAGCCGGTGTCGTCTTGCCGGGGTTGATTATCGCGGGACTCATCGCTATTCCCTACATTGACATCAATCCGAAGGGGAAAGGGTACTACACGCTGAAGGAGCGTCCGTTCGCGCTAGCAGTGTTCTGTTTCGGATTCATCATTCTCTGGATTGTCCTGATGATAGTCGGAACGTTCTTGAGGGGCCCCGGCTGGAACCTTTTCGCGCCTTGGGAGAAATGGGATCCGCACCTCGTTGTGCCGTTGACGAACGTGAACTTGTCCTATCTCTTCGGCATTCGCGACGCGGCAACAGCGAACGTCTTTGGGTTTGTTGTCGTCGCCGGCTATTTCGCGCTGGGCCCGATTTTCTATTTTTGGAAGCGTGGGACGAGTCGTTTCTTGCAGGAACTGGGGCTCGTCCGATACGTCATCGTCTCCTTTCTGTTCTTGAGCATGCTGGCACTGCCAATCAAGATGGCACTGCGCTGGGGCTTGAATATCAAATACGTCTGGGTATCACCGTGGTTCAACATCTGAACCCACGGTTGCGAGGCGGAGTGTCGGATTGCAAGGCGCGCCTTGTGCCGGCAACCGCCGAATAGACGAGCCGAGACGAAACATTTGGAGGTTTAAAAATTTCGTGAGGAACAAAAAAGAGAGCCCTGCTGAAAGCAAATCGTATGCTGCTTTGTTCTTTATACTGTCAGGCCTATTAGGGCTGGTAACCTTATGGGGGTTCTGGAGCGAGATGATCACCCGCCGCCCCTGGAAGCAGATCCAGCAGCAGTTCTATCAATACGAATACGACAAAACGCGTGCAGAATGGGAACAGGCCAAATTGGCACTGCCGGAACTTCCCCCGCGCCAAGAATCTGACCCGAGCCGGATGCGCAGTTTGAAGAATAACGTGGTGAGCGCGCAAGTCTCGCTAGACGAAGCACTGCAAGAACGGAAGTTTGAGCAGAGCAAATCCGACGCGGTGAACTACAAATATCAGCATAGCCTCCACGAGGCAAAAGCACACGGCGCAGGCGAACGCGACGCAACCGTTCAGAAATGGCAGACGAAATTGGCGGAGATGGAATCCCGAATTGAAGGCGAACTTACCGAGGCTGTATTAGTTGCAGAAGCGAACTTCGCCGATGCAAACAAGGCGTTGGCGCAGTTCTATCAGACTCACGGGGATTGGGAAACCGCGCTCAGCACCTACCTGATTGCACAGAAATATAGTCCGGCCGACGCGGATGTCGCCACCGGAATTGCCGCTGTGCAGATGGAACTGGATAAGTTGCAAGCCGCCAAGGCACAACGGGAAAATGTCGCTCGTGTTGAGGAAAAATTGGATTCACTGAGCGGCATCAAGCGCACCTTCCTCGGCAGCCTTTTGGAAAACCCGTTCCACGAAACTCGAACTATTACGCAGTATTATCTTGAAGAGTTCGACTACACCGCCGACAGATGCGCAACCTGCCACTTCTCCGCAGACAGAGCCGGCTACGATAAGTCCGCGCAGGAAACGTTTGAGGTAGAAGGCGATGGCGAAAACAGGGTAACCTATCAACTCAAGCACGCGAACGTCAAGGTTGGTAGCGAAAGTGTTATCATTGACGGATTTGATGCCGAGCCGGAGGAGTATACGTTAGCATCAAACGGCATCATTACCTTCGACGATGTGGATATCTTCGGGGAAATAGAAATTGCCTACGAGACAGGCTATCGGCCCGTGCTGCAGACACATCCGCATCGCGATGTTCTCCTCGCAAAGCATCCGGTTGACAGGTTCGGATGCACACCGTGCCACGGCGGACAGGGACAGGCACTCACGGCGAAAGCAGCGCATGCCCTCACACACGCCGAATATTGGCTCACGCCGGTACTCGGAATGGACGAACACACCGGTAGAACCTCCGAAGAGACGCAGGGCTACATGGAGTCTAACTGTCGCCGCTGCCACGATGGCGTAATGATGTTAGATTACACGAATCCGCACACGGACGAGCGACAGGACTACGCGCCCCATCTCACAAAAGGTCTGGCACTTTTTGAAGACTTGGGATGTCACGGATGCCATGCAGTAGAGGGGTATAGCGCGCTTGATAACATCGACAAAGTCGGGCCGTCGCTTGCCAAAGTGGGAAGCAAGGTGCAGGATACCGCGTGGCTTGAAAGTTGGATTAAGAAGCCGGAAGCGTATCTCCCCAACACCACGATGCCTAACTTCTTCCCGGCGGATGGCATGAGCCAGGTAGTCTACCTTAAAAACGGCGGAAAACGCACCGGTGTCGTCACCAAAAATGCTAACGGCATTGTTGTGAAGACAGACGATGGTTCGGAGTATCTCTATCGTGATAGTGATGTCGTTCGCATCGTTGATGAGGTGAAATCCATCGCCGCCTACTTTGCGCAAATGCGGGACGACACGCTTGATGCATCAGCACCGGCGGTGAGCGAATCCCAACGCGCAATTGCAGCAGGCGAAGAGACGGTGAAGACGGTGGGATGTCTCTCCTGTCACGCCGTTGGAGAGCTCGGTAGCGATTTCGCGCCCGCGCTGGATAGCGTCGGCACAAAGGTTACGGCGAGTTATCTCCGGCAGTGGATTCGCGACCCGAGAAGTTACGATGCGGATACGTCAATGCCGAGTTTGCGCCTGAGCGATACCGAACTTGACAATGTTGTTGCCTACCTGATGAGTCTGCAGAAGGCAATGCCTCACGCAGTTTCGGATTCAGTCGGTGAAGTTGACGTAGCCGAAGGCGAGGCACTCGTCAGGAGCTACGGGTGCTTCGGATGCCACGTCATCCCCGGTTTTGAGAACGAGTCAAAAGTCGGCGCAGACCTGGGTGAATTTGGCGGCAAGACAGTCGAAGAATTTGACTTCGGCGATACCGTCGACGTTGAACATAGTTGGACAGGTTGGACGCTCGGCAAAGTCACTGCCCCGCGCCGTTACCAAACACGCCGGATTGCCTCGCGCATGCCTGTCTTCCAGATAGACGACGAGGACGCGAAGGCACTCGCCGTGCTACTGAAGAGTTTCCAATCGGCACAGTATCCTCTGAGCTACATTCATAATCGCACTGATAAGCTGAACCAGATCGATGCTGGACGGCGGTTGGCGAAAAAATACAACTGCACCGGATGCCACGAGATTGAAGGCGAGGGGGGCAGTTATGTTGATGTCGTCATCGCGCACGAAGGCTTGGATGCCATTAATGCGAAGCAGTTCGCACCGCCGACATTGCAAGCGGAAGGCGCGAAAGTCTACCCGGAGTGGTTGTTTGACTTCCTCAAGCAGCCCACCGATATCCGTTATGGACTCAAAGTGCGGATGCCGACGTTTGGGCTCTCCGATGACGAGGCGACAACCCTCGTCAAATACTTCTCTGCGTTGGACGACGAACCGTTCCCATACGAGACGCTTGAGGTGCCAGCCGTAACGCGCGCCGAATTGCGCATCGGCAAGCAGATTTTTGACGCACTGCAGTGTATCTCCTGTCACCCATCGCAAGGCGAAGACATTCCGGCAGGCAGTGACAAGGCAGGGCGGCCAGATCTGGCACTGGCGAAAGAGCGACTCAAAGCGGATTGGCTCATTGATTGGCTGAAGGAACCGCAGACGTTCCAGCCCGGCACGGCGATGCCGCAAGCGTGGCCCCTCGTCGGGGGACAACATATACCAGTGGACGGATACGC
Source organism: Candidatus Poribacteria bacterium (assembly GCA_965242965.1). Taxonomy (GTDB): domain Bacteria; phylum Poribacteria; class WGA-4E; order WGA-4E; family WGA-3G; genus AGPOR5. Next base: position 4,308,330 of record OZ251518.1, read on the forward strand.
CGATGATGACGCAGAGAAACAGATTCGGCTCGTGCGGGATTACTTGATTTCCTTGGGACGCTAGTGCCATGAAACACCTTGCCGTTGTTATCGTCATGATTTTCGTGTGGCTCAACGGACTCATCTGGTTGGGCAAACAAGTAGACCCGAGCGCGAGGTATCAGTCGCAGGTGGAATACAAATACGCGCGATACTGCGCGGGGTGTCACGGTAACAACGGCGAGGGCAACGGCAGAATCGGCCGGTTTAAAAGGTTGGATCCGGCCGATTTGACAGATAACACCTTGTGGCAGATGCACAGCGACGAACAATTGCTTGACAGCATCAACGCCGGCAAGAACGATATGCCAGCGTTCCACTATTACCTTAACGATGAGGAGCAGCGGGCGATTCTCGGCTATATTAAGGAGATGTTTCGCCCGTAAATCCGATTTTTCGAGAATTACCGACACTTTTTCGCGATTGTGGTGTTAAATTCTTGATTTTTCGCCGCTGTCGTGGTAAAATATGAATGCGCGGGTGGATAAATGACATCCGCTCACAATAACGCCTCGCAGAGGCACAATGACAACACAATGACAAGAGGAGAAATTACCGTGAAAATCCTAATAGCACTGCTTGTCTTGGGCATGGTTGCAAGCACCGCGTTTGCTGGCAACATCACCGGCACTGTCATGTATGACGGCGATGCACCAGAGCGGCCAATGCTGACAGCCACGAAGGACCAGCACTGCATCGATGCAGTCAAAGGCACCAAATCGGAGGCACTCGTTGTCTCAAAAGGCAAGGGAATTAAGAACGTTGTGATTTACGCGCGCGTGCGCGGTGCCAAAGCAACCGTTCCAGAGAAAAATCCTGTGATGGACCAGAAGGGGTGCAGTTATTACCCGCATGTGCTCGCCGTTGTTGCCGGTTCTACCGTGGATCTGACTTCCAGCGATCCGGTTGCACACAACGTCCACTCCCACGCGAAAAAGAACAAAGCAATAAACTTTCAGATTCCGCAGCCCGGGAAAGTCATCCCGCACAAAATCGAGAAGGCGGAGCAGATCAAGTTCACGTGTGATATCCACTCGTGGATGACAGGCTACATCGTCGCCGTTGACAGCAACTTTTTCGCCGTGACAGGCGATAAAGACGACAAGGGTAAATGGCTGAGCTCGGACGCGTATGAGGCATCGTCCGATAAGGGCAGCTATAATATCGCCGATGTGCCGGCCGGTAAAGTCCGGGTGGTTGCTTGGCACGAAGAGCTCGGTTCCGCGAACAAGACCGTTGAGGTGCCTGCGAGCGGCGATATTAACGTCAACTTTACGAGTGCTGATTTTAAAAAGCGCGCGAAAAAATAGTGTTGTCGTTTACGATACGACAACGACATGGCACGGCGAGGGATACGTTTTCCCTCGCCCATCGCCTGTAGGCATTTTTGTCTTGTCCTAGCTTGGCGAGGGACAGGCCCTCGCCCTACGGTTATAGGGATAGGCCCTCGCCCTACGGTTATGACGAAGGTTCATTTGGTCGAAGGAGAACACGTTGAGACAGCATCATCAACCCTGGTTGGATATCCGCAGTGTAGTATGCCGTTTTAAAAAGCCGCTGCTCCTGCTAGTCCCGTTAATCCTGCTCATCCTGCTGCAGACGCTCGCGCCAGCCGTTGCACAGGACATGAGCGAGGCGGAATATCGTCCCTTCCCGAAAATTGGCAGTCGGAACGCCGCGTGGATTGCCGCACAACTCCACCTATTGTTCGGCTCCTTCATCCTCGGTGTCCCGATGTTCGCCGTTATCATTGAGTTCATCGGCTGGAAGACGAAAGACGCGCGCTATGACAGGATGGCGCAAGAGTTCATCAAACTCTGTATGGGCGCGTTTTCAACGACAGCACTGCTCGGCGGTGTCCTCGTTTTCATCTTGATATGGTGCTATCCAAAGGTGATGAGCAAACTCAGCGGGATATTCGGACCGACGATGATTTTTTACGTCGTCCTATTCTTCGGTGAAACGTTTACGCTCTACCTCTACTCCTACGGATGGGACAAGATGCAGGGACGACATAAAGGCTGGCACCTGTTCCTCGGTGTCCTGTTGAACGTGTTCGGAACGGCGATTATGTTTGTTTCAAACTCGTGGCTCACCTATCAGACGAGTCCTGGCACACAATACCGCAAATTGTCTGACACGACGCGGCAATCGTGGCTGGAAAGCAAACTGGCGCAGAACCCAGGCATGACGCAAACCGAGGCGATGGAAGGGATAACGGATGCAACCGTGATTCCGCTCCACAACGAAACAACCGGCGAGTTTCTGGCTACCGTCTGGGAAGCTGTCAATAATTTCACGTGGATGCCTGTCAACATTCACCGCCTCATCGGGAATATCGCCTTCGGCGGTTCGATTGTGGCGGCTTATGCGGCATTTCGCTTCCTCGTTGCGAAAACCAAAGAGGATAAAGCACACTACGACTGGATGGGGTATACCGGGAACTTCATCGCGCTGTGTGGACTCATCCCGCTGCCCTTCGCCGGCTACTGGCTAGGCCGCGAGATTTACATGTTCAACAACACGATGGGCATTAACATGATGGGCAGTCTCTTCTCATGGCTGTTTATCATTCAGGCCGTGATGATCGGCGTGCTGTTCATCGGCGCGAACTATTACCTCTGGTCTGGGATGGGCCGCATTGATGGCGCGCAGATATACGCGCGTTACCGGCCCTACATGATTGCCATCATCGTTATCTGTGTGGCTATCTGGATGACACCGCGCACGCTCTCCAAAATCTCCACTTCAAGCGAATTGAGCGCGATGGGCGGCGCGAACCACCCGCACCTCGGCCTGTTCGGTTTGATGACAGCGAAAAATACAGCGGTAAACATCATCATCCTGACGACGTTCTTGAGTTTCCTCTTTTACAGGCGTTCCGGCAAATCACCGACGGCGAGTTGGAAAAAGGTGGGCAACATCGCGATATCCTCTATATTTTTCTTCTCGGCTGTCTCCATCATCGTTATCGGCATCGTTGGGTTTACCGTGCCGACAGACCTGCGTGTGAACGTGCTAACCCCCTATCAGGTGCTAATTGCACTCGTTGTGATGGTAGCCGTGACGATAATCGACATTTTCATGTATCGGAAGGCGACGATGTCCGGCACTATCAAATGGGGTGAAATGAGCGACCGGTCGCAGTATGTCCTCATTCTCTTGGCAATTACTTTTACGTCGCTGATGGGTTTGATGGGTTATGCGCGCTCCGGACTTCGGGAGGCGTGGCACATTTTCGGTGTCATGCAGGATACATCGCCGGATGCCTTCACGCCGCTTCTCAGTGAGGCAGTGAACATTGTCGCTATCATCATGGTAATCTTCTTCGCGCTTGTCGGGTTCATCTTCTGGCTCGGCTTGTGGGGCGAAAAGAAGAAGCAGCAAACAGCTGCTGTGGAAGGGGAAGGAGAGCATTAATGTCCAACACCGTGGTAAAAATTGCGAGTTTAGTTTTAATGGTGGTGAGTTTCATCGCCTATATCGCCGGGGCATCGGCGTTCCCGATTGCCTCAGAGAACCTGCTACCCTGGTCGGTCTGGTTCATCATCTCGGTAGTGGTGAACATCGTCGTGTGGGGTAGCATCATGAAGCTGCTGACGTTCTCACTCGCCGTGATATGGTTCTACGCGTTTGTGGCGGGGCTCGTGCCGGAATCGTCGACGGCAACAGGGCCGGTAACGGCACTTCCATGGGAGGACCCGGACGCGGTGGCTGAAATAGGCGCGGCGATTTTTAGCGGGAAAGGACAGTGCAGCGCGTGTCACACCGTCGATCCCTCGGCTCCGAAGGGCCGATGTCCCGATCTGACGGATATCGGCATGAACGCCGCGAACCGCCAACCCGGCGTGGATGCGAAAACGTATCTGATCGAATCCTTGTATGAACCGGCAAACTATCTGGTGCCCGGCTACGGCAAGATTATGCCGGAGGTGTGGAAGGCACCGATTGCACTGTCTCAATTAGAAATTGAAGCAGTTATCGCCTATTTGCAGAGTCAAGGTGGTGAAATCGATCCGACTCCGTATGAGGAACCGATTAATAGAGCGGATGCGGGGACGGTCGCGGCCGCACTGCCGCCGCTGCTAACTGGTGACCCGGGGCTTGGCAAGAAAGTGTTTGTCTCGGCGGCGTGTATTTCGTGCCACGCAGTCACAGGCATCGAAAGTCCTGCTGCTAGCGAGGAGAATCAAGACTTTGAAGTCGTCACCGCACCGGATTTATCCGAAATTGCCGCCTTCAACGACATGCGGTATCTTGAGGAGTCTATCCTGAAACCGGGCGCGCAGATTGTGAGCGGCTACGGCGCAGTCACTGTTAAAACAGACGGCGCGACTTTGCAGGGAACGCTCGTCTCGCAGGACACGGAGCAGATTGTCGTCCGCACCAAAAAGGCCAGCGGGGAAGAGGAAGAACACACCATCCTGCTGACTGCATTGGATGAGGAACCCATCCAAGAACTCGCGAACTTGCAAGCGAACGGCTATTTTACCTTAACGCTAACGCCTACGGACGCAGATGCACCAGTAAGCGGCGAAATTGTCGCGGAGACTGAGGATACCGTGACGCTCAAAGTAGGCGACAGCAATCAAACGAATCAAACGTTTTCTAAAACGGATGTCAAAAGCCTGATGACAATTGTTGACTTTGATGGAAACGAGATTGTCGGTTCGTTAGTCTCCGGCTCTCTAGACGATGACGAAATCGTTTTGAACGTTGACGGTAGCGATGAGGTAATTGATACGTTTGATATTGAGGAAGCTACCTTTACGCGCGCGTTTGGCAAGAAGCTGCTCGTCACGTCGCCGATGCCTGAGAACTTCCCGCTGCTGTTATCGGTGTCAGATATGAGCAATCTGCTAGCGTTCTTAAGCACACTCACAGGCGAAACGGCAGCGGCGGCAGCAACCCCTGCGGATGCTGAAGCTGCAGGGGAATAAGGGGGTAACATGAAGAGGCTCTCACTGTTCACAAAATGTCTCATCATCTTCGTTGGCAGCTGGGTGTTCCTGCGGTTCATCATCGGTAACGTCATTTCGGTGCCGATACCGGGCAGCGTGGTTGCGATGTATATGGGACTGATTCTCATCGCCATCTTGGTGCATATCTCCGTTGAGGATTCACGGTTTCGGGAGTTCCTGCGTCCTCTTAATGAGACGCTTGCTGACGACAATAAGCGGATGCGCCGCCGGGTTATCGCCGTGTTGATACCGCTGGTTTTGCTGGCGTATACGTACTCGATTTTCGCGCAGCGGACGAACCCGCCAGGAAATCCGCGCGACGCGCACCCATCGCCGCCGCTTGAGCTTACCTACAAAGACGAGGTGATCGGGAAGATGCAGGAGGTAGAAAATCCGTTCCGGCACTACGAGAAGGATGACCCGGGGGCGTTCAAAGCGCATGTAGAAAACGGCAGCCGAGTCTACTATCAAAACTGCTTTTACTGCCACGGCGATGATCTTGACGGACAGGGGCATTTCGCACCGCACCTGCAACCGCTACCCGCGAATTTCCAAGACCCGGGCATCATCCCGAACTTCCAAGAGTCGTTCCTCTTTTGGCGGATTAGCAAGGGCGGGCCGGGGCTGCCAGCGGCTGGAACGCCGTGGGATTCCGCAATGCCTGTTTGGGAAGACATGCTGACAAAAGACGAAATTTGGGACGTAATCCTATTTTTGTCTGATTATACCGGCTATCAGCCGCGAACGTTTGGGGAAGGACACTAAAAGATGATACGCCGATATCAAAACACGATTTTCCTGACACTGCTGCTCGCGCTGGCATCAGTCTTTTCGGTGGCAGACGCACAGAACGCACCGGAAGCCTCTGAAGAAGGCAAACGGGTTTATGAGAAGAGCTGCGCGCACTGCCACGGCACTGAAGGACGCGGGGACGGTTCCGCCGCCGAAAATCTGCTCCCGAGACCGCGGGATTTCACCCGCGGTCTGTATAAAATCCGCTCAACTGAAACCGGACAGCTCCCCACTGACCAGGATTTGTTTGACATTATCACGGAGGGAATGCCTGGTTCCTCAATGCCGGGATGGGAGACTGCGCTGAGTGCTAACGAACGGTGGGAGGTCACCGCCTATATCAAAACCTTTTACGAGGGGTTCAAAGAGAATACAGCACCGCGCCAAATCGATCTTTCCAGCAAAATCGCCTACTCTGAACAGAGCGTTGAGACAGGCAAAGCACTCTATACTGAACTCGGTTGTGTTGAATGCCACGGCGATGTTGGTCGCGGCGATGGCACCTCCGCGCCAACCCTCACCGACGAATGGGGTTTCCAAACCTGGCCCGCGAATTTGGCGCAAGGTTGGACTTTCAGAGGCGGCGGCGAGACAGAGGACATCTTCAAACGGTTCATCGGCGGCATTGCCGGCTCACCGATGCCTGCCTTTGAGGGGGATAGCTTCCTGCACTTCGGGTTGACTTCGGAGGAATCCAAACGCCTTACCGAATTGGAAAACAGGGACGAAATGACAGAGGCTGAGGACGAGGAATCCGCGGCGTTCTACGAGAAAATGGAGGTCGCGATTGACATTGCACTCAGAATCACCGAAGGCGACACCTTGAACGCGGCAGACCGGCAGACCTTTGATAATGCGATGAAAGTGGTGTATGAGAAGAGTTGGCATCTGGCGAACTACGTCAAATCTCTCTCACCCGAAAAGCGTCCTGCACCGGCGATCGGCAACAACGTGCTGCGAGCGCAGTATGTCAATGGCGAATTGCCCGCGCTAGGCGATGCGGCATGGGAAACGCTGAAATCCAGTTATTTCCCGCTTGTCGGACAGGTAATTCTTGAACCAAGGCAGTTCAACCCGACGATTGACTCGGTTAACGTCAAATCGTTCTACAACGATACCGAGGTGGTGTTCCTCTTCACGTGGGATGACAGAACGCACACCACGGCGTTAGAGGATGAAGAAACAGGCAAGGTGCTTGAGGATGCATTGACAATCCAATTTCCTGTCAAGGTGCCTCAAGGGCCGACCGCGCCGAAACCGTATTTCCTCTGGGGCGGCAGGCTGCCAGTCTATCTTTGGCACTGGAAGGCTTCTGCGCCTGAGCAGATAACGGAACTAACTGCCAAAGGCATTAATAACGCCGAAGTGCAGGCGGCGCAAAGCGACATCCAAGCACAAGGGACATACACAACCGGGCAATACAACTTGTGGGTGAAACGTGCGTTGAAAACGGACGACAAGAAAGACTTGCAGATTGAACCGGGTGTGTTTGTGCCTATCGCCTTCTCGGCGTGGGATGGCGCGAATGGCGATGTAGAGGCAAAACGGGTCATCTCTAGCTGGTATACGTTCGTTCTAGAACCTGTCCCGTCTTCGAGACGGTTTATCTATCCACCATTGGTGGCACTTCTCTCTGTCGGCGCGCTCTTCGGTTTACGGGGGTTCGTGCGGCGGAGAAATTCGTAAATAGCAACGGGGAAGTGTGAATTTCCCCGACTAATCCGAGGCGCGCGGTTTGAAACCGCGCCTAAAAGAGAGGATACTCAAAATGAAAACCTACATGTTGGCATGCCTCGCGCTGCTTCTAGCGTGTTGCTGCTGCATTCCTGCTAGTGCAGACCATCACGCGGCGGGTGAGATGGAGATGCTCCAGTTCCCCGAATCCTACAAAGCGATGGCGGTGAGCAACGGCGGAACGATTAGCGGCACCGTGACGTTTGACGGCGACGTGCCAGAAATGAAAGTGCTCGAAATCACCAAAGACCAGGCGGTTTGCGACTTGACTGAGAAGCATGATGAATCGCTTGTCATTGGTGAAGGCAACGCTTTAAAAAATACGATTGTCTACCTGATAGACATTTCCCAAGGCAAAGCTGTCGATAAAAAGGCGAAACCCGCGATCGACCAGAAGGGATGTAAATTCACCCCTCACGTCCAGATTGTTCCAGTCGGCGTGCGCCTGACGATGCTGAATAGCGACAAAGTCAATCACAACGTGCATATTTTCAGCAGCGTCAACAAACCGGTGAACAAACAGCAGACGAAGAACCGGAAGAAGATGCCGCTCGCTGGTGTCAAGAAGGCGGAAGGGCCGGTCCAGATGAAATGCGATATCCACGGTTGGATGTCTGCATGGCTCGCCTATGTGCCGCATCCCTACTTCGCTGTGACAGATGAGATGGGCAAATTCACGCTGGAAGATGTCCCTCCCGGCACGTATCAACTTGGGTATTGGCATGAAGCGTGTGGCACGAACAGCAAAAAGCCGGCTACCGTTACGGTAGAGGCAGGCGGCACTGTCACGCAGGACTTCACGTTATCCATGAAAAAGATGTAAGTTGTCGGTAGGCGCGCGTTTTCATCTTGCACATTTCGCGCATTTGGAAACCGCGCCTACCCGGGCCGTTATGAGTCGGTGATAGCGGTAGTTGGCGATGACTCTCAACCTCAAGGTAGAAAATCTGTCGCATACGTATGGCACACGGCGCGCGCTGGAGAGTGTGAGCTTTACCGTGGCAAGCGGCGAGGTTTTCTGCCTCCTCGGCCCAAACGGCAGCGGGAAAACAACGCTGTTTAGAATTTTGTCCACGCTGCTGCGGCCAACATCCGGTCGCGTGCTTATCCTCGGACATGAATTAGCAACCGAGGCCAAGGCAATTCGGGAACTGCTAGGCGTTGTTTTCCAGCATCCGGGGTTAGATGCGAAACTGACGGTGCGCGAGAATTTGCGGCATCAGGGACATCTCTACGGACTTGCCGGCAAGCCGCTGCGCAATCGCATCGCTGAACTTCTGGAACGCTTCGGCGTAGCAGATAGGATAGACGAACGCGTGGAGGTATTGTCCGGCGGTTTACAACGGCGGGTTGAGATTGCGAAGGCGATTTTGCATTCCCCGCGCGTTTTGCTCCTTGACGAACCGAGCAGCGGGTTAGACGTGAGCGCGCGACTGCAACTACGCGACGTTCTGAAGACGCTCGCGGAGACAGAAAACATTCTCGTGCTGTTGACAACGCATCTCTTGGATGAGGCGGAGGCATGCACCCGAATCGGTATTCTTGATGTAGGAGAACTCGTTGCCCTCGGCGACCCGGAAGAATTGAAGACGCTGATCGGCGGCGATGTTGTTTACATAGATAGCACAAGCCGGGAAACCCTCTATCCCGAAATCGTCCAACGGTTTGGGGTTTCGCCGGTGCTTACCGATAGTCACCTGCGCGTTGAATGTGAACGGGGACACGAGTTTGCCAAAGACGTGGTGACCGCGTTTCCTGACGAGATTCAGGCGGTGCGGTTTGGGAAACCGACGCTTGAAGATGTCTTCATCAAATTGACAGGAAATCGGTTTGAGTAGAGGAACAACGCTGTGCCGACGAGTTTGCTACCGGTACTGACAATATGGTGGCGTGAAATCGTGCGATTTTACCGTCAGCGAAGCCGACTTTTCAGTGCCATCGCGCAGCCGTTGGTATTTTGGCTCCTCATCGGAAGTGGGCTGAGTGCCTCGTTTCAACCAGCGGGTGCTTCGGAGACAGACTACCTTGCATACTTTTATCCCGGCATCGTCGTTTTAGTCGTGCTTTTTACGGCGATTTTCGCAACAATATCTGTTGTGAACGACAGACGCGAGGGGTTCTTGCAAGGCGTGCTCGTTTCACCGGTGCCGCGATGGCGCATTGTCCTCGGACAGGCGTTAGGCGGCACAACGCTGGCACTCTTGCAAGGGATACTGCTCCTGGCACTAGCACCCTTCGCCGGGGTCCGACTCGGCGTTGCATCGGTGATTTTGACTATCGGCGTGCTGGCACTCTTAGCGTTCGGTTTGACAAACCTTGGACTGCTGATGGCATGGCGAATGGACTCAACGCAGGGGTTTCATGCGATTATGAACCTACTGCTGATTCCGATTTGGCTGCTGTCGGGTGCATTCTTCCCGAGTGCCGGGGCACCCGGGTGGCTGGCATGGACGATGCGCCTGAACCCGTTAACTTATGGGCTCGCCGCACTCCGAAAGTGTCTCTATTTTGATACCGCAAGCGCAGTCGGTGCCGGCCCTTCGTGGACGCTTTCTGTGCTGATTACATCGCTATTTTGTATTTTGACATACGTGGGCGCGACCTTTACAGCTGCCTCGCAAGCAGGCAAAGGCGCGGCAAAATGAGGATGACTGGCGGTTTCCTTACAGTCGTCTTCACAATTGAAATCGAAAAGGAGGACCGAATGCTTCAATGGCTTCCAGAGAACGTATCAACGTTCGGGCAAGGTGTTGATAGCCTCTTCCACGGCATTTATTATTTGACACTTGTTGTCTTCATCCTTGTGATGGCAACGCTGATTGTCTTCCTGATTAAATATCGGCATCGGGAAGGACATAAGGCTACCTACATCGAGGGGAGCACAACGCTTGAAATCGTCTGGACAGCGGCGACAACGGTGATTGTCTTTGGGCTCGCGATGCTCAGTTATCCGCAATGGAACAAGATTAAATCGCCGCACGAATTCCCCGATAATCCAGAAATCCTCGTCCAAGTCAACGGGAAGCAGTTCAACTGGGATATGACGTATCCCGGTCCGGACAATGAACTGGGTACCGACGATGACCTGGAATTAGAAAACGAATTGCATGTGCCGGTTAACGCGGTGGTGCATATCCGCTTAACCGCCGAGGATGTCATCCACAGTTTTTTTGTCCCGCAGTTGCGGCTGAAACAAGACGCGCTGCCGAACCGGTTCATCGATGTCTGGTTTGAGGCTACGAAGGCTGGCCGGTATGAAATTCCGTGTGCAGAACTGTGCGGCTTCGGGCACTCTGGGATGCTCGGGTATCTCAACGTGCATTCACGGGCAGACTACGAGGCCTGGGTAAAAGAACGGTGGCCTCAGTAGGTTCTGTAGCCGCGACCGGCCGGTCGCGAAGGGAGAAACATAACGATGCACGATAACGAACATGCGTCACATCATCACGAAGAAAGTTTTATTAGCAAATACCTCTTCTCGCTGGACCACAAGACTATCGGCAAGCAGTTCCTCATCTACGGACTGATAATGTTCTTCGTCGGCGGGGGGCTCGCGCTGCTCTTTCGATGGCAGCTCGCTTATCCCGAAAGACCGGTGCCTATCATCGGTGCCTCCGAAAAATACATGGAAGAAGGCGAAGTCGTCACCGGGGCCGACAGAATGTGGGAGCGGATTTACGACTCTGACGAGGAAGAATGGCTTGAGGTAACCATGCCGAACGGTGTCATCGAACCGGCATTTTACAACATGCTGTTTACGATGCATGCCACTATCATGGTATTCTTCGTCGTCGTGCCGATTTTAGTCGGCGCGTTCGGCAATTTCCTCATCCCGCTTATGATTGGCACGCGGGACATGGCGTTTCCTATACTCAACATGCTATCCTTCTGGCTCGCCGTGCTAGCAGCCATTGTCATGGCAATCGGGTTTTTTGTTCCCGGGGGCCATGCAGCAGCGGGATGGACAGGCTACGCGCCGCTCTCGTCGGACCCGCAGTGGACAGGCGTTGACTGGGGGCAAAACCTCTGGGCAATCAGTTTACTGATTCAGGGATTCTCATCGCTCGTCGGTTCAATTAACTACATCACGACAATTATCAACATGCGTGCGCCGGGCATGACGTTGTTCCGGATGCCGCTCGTCATCTGGTCCTTGTTCATCGTCGCGATTCTGTTGTTGCTAGCGTTCCCTGTGCTTTCCTCCGCGCTGGCACTGCTCATCTTTGATAGGCTTGCCGGAACAACGTTCTTCACGGCGACAGCGGAAGGTGGCGGAGACCCGTTGCTCTGGCAGCATCTGTTCTGGTTCTTCGGGCACCCCGAGGTCTACATCCTCATTTTACCGGGGATGGGCATCGCTTCCGAATTGATTCCCGTGTTCTCACGGAAACCGATTTTCGGATACCGCTCTATGGTATACGCCATGATTGCGATTGCGTTTTTAGGGTGGATTGTTTGGGGACACCACATGTTCCAGAGCGGCATGCAACCGGTTTTGGGTTCCGCGTTTATGACGACAACGATGCTCATCGCCGTGCCATCGGCGATTAAGACGTTTAACTGGCTCGGCACGATGTATAAAGGTTCAATCCAATTTACGTCGCCGATGCTTCACTCCATCGCCTTTGTCTCAATGTTTGTGATTGGTGGGCTGAGCGGCATCTATATGGCGAACACACCGGTGGACATTTTCATTCACGATACCTACTACATCGTCGCGCATATCCACTACGTCGTCTTCGGCGGAAGTCTGTTCGCTATATTCGGTGGTATCATCTTTTGGTTCCCGAAGATGTATGGCCGCTATATGAACGACATGCTGAACAAAATCCATTTTTGGCTGACCTTCGTGGCGTTCAACTGCACCTTCTTCCCGATGCACATTCTGGGTGTCGGCGGGCACATGCGGCGTATCTCCAACCCGATGCAGTATGAATTCCTGCAAGGGTTTGAAGGGATGAACATCTTTATCACGATGAGCGCGTTCACGCTGGGCGCGGCGCAGCTCATTTTGGTGTTCAACTTTTTCTGGAGCATCTCGCGCGGCAAAGTTGCAGAGCAGAATCCGTGGCATGTTAACACGCTGGAATGGGAGGCACCCACACCGGTGCCGCACGGCAATTTCGTTGGGCCAGTCCCGACGGTTTACCGCGGTCCCTATGAATACAGCGTGCCGGGCGAAGAATCGGATTGGATTCCGCAAGCGCAACCCGAACATGCACCTGCAACAGGTGGCGATTAAAGGTTTTTGTAAGGGTGGATTTCTATATCCACCCGCACTCTAGAGCATCTCCATGAGAACGCACGAGCAGACATCAGAAAATCCTTATAGTCCGTGGCTGCATCGGTTCGCACGCCTCGCGGTGGGCGCAACCTTCCTGCTGATTGTCATCGGCGGCATTGTCACTAGCACCGAATCCGGTCTGGCTGTCCCCGATTGGCCGACGACGTTCGGATACAACATGTTCCTGTATCCGTTGTCGGAGATGGTAGGCGGCGTGCTTTATGAGCATAGCCACCGGCTCATGGGTTCGCTAGTTGGGCTGCTGACGGTAGGGCTCTTCATCATGGTAGTGGTGAAAGATTCGCGCACGTGGCTCCGATGGCTCGGTTTCATCGCCTTAATCGGCGTGATTGTGCAAGGAGTCCTCGGCGGGCTTCGGGTGACGCAGCTCTCGCTTTTCCTTGCGATGGTGCATGCCTGTCTTGCGCAAGCGTTTTTCGCATTGCTGTGTGGAATTGCGTGGTGGACATCCCGCGAAGCGCGCTTGGAAATCGCGCCTACCGGGGAGCAAAATGGCGAGGGACGTAAGTTACGGCGGTTAAGCCTGATAACGACATGCCTGATTTACGTTCAACTGATTTTTGGCGCGATTTTGCGACACACCGGGAATCGATTGGATGCGCACCTGCTGTTCGCCTTTTTGGTAACACTCCATATCTTCCTTTTGGCAAGGCGGATGTGGCAAGCAGAGACTGCAACGCCTCTCAAAAGCGAACCTACCGTATTAGTGGGCCTCTTGGCTGTCCAACTCATGCTCGGCACCGGGGCGTTTCTTGTGAAACTCACCGCGCTCGGCGAAACGGTGTCCACATGGCTCACGGTAGCGATAACTACCGGGCATGTGGCAGTCGGCGCGCTGATGCTGGTTACCAGTTTCGTGTTAACCTTGAAGATTTACCGGCACACAGCCGTGCCAACGACTGAGGCCTCCGCTACGCCGGCCCATGGAGAACTCGTTTGAGAAAGCGGCCGCAAAACGGAAGAACCATTATGCGCACCACACCAGCGGATTTAGCAAATCAGGTAGACGAACCTGCGCGCAGCACGCTCGCATTGAGTCGCGCTGCGGATTTCATTGCGTTCGTCAAACCGCGGTTAGTCCTGATGATACTCATCACAACCGCGGCAGGCTTCTATATCGGTTCGCAACAGGCAGTCAATTGGCTGCGATGCTTGCATACCCTCATCGGTGCGGGTTTGACTGCCGCCGGTGTGCTAGGGTTGAACCAATATCTTGAGCGCGATATTGACGCGCAGATGAAGCGGACACAGGACAGACCGCTTCCAGGGGGTAGGATGCTCCCGCTGGTAGCACTGCTTTTCGGTGTGATGCTCACCGGCGGTGGGATGCTCTACCTTACCTTCATCGTGAATCCGCTGAGCGGGTTAGTCATTTCGCTCATTGTGGCGAGTTATCTGTTTCTCTACACACCGCTCAAACGGAAAACATCGCTCTGCACGCTTATCGGTGCGGTGCCGGGGGCATTGCCGCCTGTCGTCGGTTGGGCGGCGGCCCGCGGGACGGTAACGGCGGAAGCATGGGTGCTGTTCGCGATTCTCTTTTTGTGGCAGCTCCCGCACTCGCTGGCGATTGCCTACATCTACCGCGATGACTATGCAAAGGCGGGACTTCGGTTACTGCCTGTCATCCACCCTGATGGAGCAAGCACACGGCGGCAGATTGTCATTAACTGCGTCGCGCTGCTTGCGATAGGGTTGCTACCCGCGCTGCTCAGCATCGCCGGCGGAATCTATTTCTTGATAGCACTGCTGTCGGGGTTAGCGTTTCTCGCGTTCGGCATCTATTTAGGCGTTGCGCGTTCGGTGCAAGCGGCACGGTATCTGTTATACGCGTCGCTGCTCTATCTGCCGATAATCTTCATCACGATGGCACTAGATAAGGTTTAACATGAATACGCCAGACAATCGCACCCGAAATCGCCGCCTCGGCATCACGCTGTTTTTAGTGTTCGTAGTGCTGGTTATCGTCGCAACTGTGGCGATTATCCGCGGCGGCTGAGGAGAAACCTGATGTTACGTGATACGCCGGTAGAAGGAAATTCTCGTCTGATGAGCAACGCGCGGTTAGGCATTCTAGTCCTACTCGGCGCGGAGATGATGCTGTTTTCGGGGCTTATCGGCGCGTTTCTCGTCTTTCGGATGGGGAACATCACCTGGCCGCCGCCATCGCATATTGATATTCAGTTACCCCGCGCGGTGACTGGCATCAATACCGCGTTCTTGCTGCTGAGCGGCTGGACGATGTTTCAGGCTCTCCGCGCAATTCAGAAGGACCAGGGGAAGCAACTCCGCAATTGGCTGCTGGTTACCGGCGCGTTAGGATTACTTTTCCTCGGCATCCAAGGAAGCGAATGGGCACAACTGATTCGCAGCGGCATGACGCTTCAGTCAGGTATCTACGGCGGCATCTTTTATGTGCTAATCGGGTGCCACGCTGTGCATGTGGCGGGTGCAGTAATATGGCTGCTCATCGTGCTTGGAATGGCAGTGTCAGGGAGGTTTTCCGCGTCGCATCACGTCGGCGTTGAAACCTGCACTATCTATTGGATTTTCGTCGTCGCGCTCTGGCCGATTCTTTACTTCTTGGTGTATCTCGCCTAAGGCGATGGGAGGCTTTTATGCGATTCGTTTTTTGGGGAGTTGTCCTGATGCTCGTCGTGCTGATTGTGCCGACGTGTCTTGAGGCATGTCCCGCCTGCAAAGACTTGAAGGAGCCCATCGGAAGAGGTTTTAATTCCAGTATCTTCTTCATGATGGCAATGCCGTTTACCGTTGTCGCGCTCATCGGCGGGAGTGTTTTCTATCATTACCGGCGTGCAAGCAAAAATCGGGATAAAACGGGCACGCCTTAGCCTCCGCGCGGCTGCTAGGGAAATCGAGACCAGGAGGTCTCTCCTACCGGGGAGAGGGGAGAAACCGAATCGTCCTGCGCTGGATTGAATAGGTTGGATTTGAAATCCGATATGTGTTAAAATATAAACATGAAAGGAGTTAAATCGAGTGGAACACGCTACCACGTTAGAACATACTGAAGACGTATATGAACCGTCGCTTACGCCGGATAGCCTCGGCAAACTCGGCATGTGGATATTCCTCGTCGGGGATACCATGTCGTTCGGGGCATTGCTAGCGGCGTATGCGGCCGTCCGCGCCGGTGCCGGCGCGATAGGCTGGGTACCGCCGACCGAGATCCTCGGTATCAACCTCACCGCGTTTATGACGTTTCTGCTGATTTGTAGTAGCGTCACCATGGTGAAGGCGTTGGAAGCCATTCAGAACGGTAACGTTTCCAGAATGTGCACCTTCCTCGGCCTCACGATTGCAGGCGGCGTTATCTTCCTCGGCCTGCAGGTGTATGAATGGAACGCGCTTATCAAACACGGGTTGACGTTAACCGAAATCCCGCATCACGGGTTATCGGGAGCGGCCATTAGCGGTTCAACGCTTTTCGGGCCCGCCTTCTATACCATCACGGGGTTTCACGGGTTGCATGTCACCGGCGGTGTCATCTACCTCATCGTTATCCTCATCCACGGGTTGCGGGGACGGTATACCGCCGAGTTTAACCATGAAGTGGAAATCGTCGGGCTCTATTGGCACTTCGTCGATCTGATTTGGATTATGGTTTTCACCTTTATCTATTTGTTGTAGGCATCGAGACCGGGAGGTCTCTCCTACCACGGGTATCAAGACCGGGAGGACCTGCCTACCCGATTTAGGAGGACATACATCATGGCAGAAACGCATCACAAAGAGCACCCGAAATACATGAACATTTTCTGGTGGCTCCTCGGACTCACCATCGTTGAGGTTGTTGTGGCGATACCTGAATACTCCACGCTGCTCAAAGGCATCTTGCTCATCGGGCTAGCATGCGGCAAGGCGATTTTGGTTGCCAACTATTTCATGCACCTGAAGTTTGAGCGGAAGACGCTGGCACTCATCGTCATAACGCCGTTCCTTATCTGCGTTTTTCTCGTTTTCATGCTGATGCCAGACCTGACAGCGGAAAAACGACTTGAGAAATTCGCGCCGCAAAGTGGGGCAGCGACGAAAGTTATCGATACGTCCCATTAACGAATAACGAATCCGGTAGGCGCGCTACGAAAGCGCGCCTAGAACGGAGAAAAAAGAGATGAGTTTACCTAACGAAGGCGAACATCGGAAACTTGATAAAAGCACGCTGTTGTGGGTGCTGTTAGGCGTTGTCATTGTCGGCATCGCGGGCATCAATTTATGGGCGATGTTTGACAAGCGTTCGGCGGCGATGCCTAAAACGGATGCGGATGAGCATCACCCTTTACCGCTGCAGTTACCTGACTTCGCCTTGACGAATCAGCAGGGGCAGCCGTTTGGACTGGCAGACCTCGGGGGCAAAATCTGGGTGGCGGATTTCATCTTTACGCACTGCCCGACAATTTGCCCGACAATGACGCTGGAGATGGCGCGCTTGCAATCCGATTTTGTAGAGAAACCGGTTTACTTCGTCTCATTCTCCGTAGATGCGGAACGCGATACGCCAGAAGTGCTCTCCCGTTATGCCGCGCAATACGGTGCAGACGAGAGACGCTGGCACTTCCTCACCGGCGAAAAGGAACGCATCCATCAATTGGCAAAAGAGGGGTTCAGTTTGGCTGCCGGGCATAGCGGAAGTGACATTTTACATAGCCCACGGTTTGTTCTCGTCACACCGGACGGTGAACTTTACGGCCGCTACGATAGTCGGAGCAAACCCGCGTTGTTGCGCCTCCGCAGAGACATCAACGCGCTTCTGAGTGAGTGATACCAAATTGTGTCAAATCGTCTTGCGTCTGTAGGTTGGTGTGAGATGCTAACTAACGTTCCGAATCTGCTGATTTCCGTTGCGATTTTTCTGATTCACTTCCCGTTCGGTTTCTATCGCGTCCGATACAAAAAATTCAGTCGCCCGTGGAGCCGGTGCCTCTACATTCCGATTGTGCTGAATATCGTCATGCGGCGATTTGTTCTCAATTGGGAGTGGAGCACCGCGATGATTTACCTCTGGCCTGCAACGCTGTTGGCGCATCTCCTCAGTGGATGTTGGGGTTCGCTGCGCAATCGGCCGCATACTGAACACAAAGAGACCAAAAATGCTAAAGAAAATTTACGTTCCCGTTGATAATTCGGACTACTCCGATGCGAGTATCGCCTTGGCGGTAGAATTCGCGAAGAAGTTCGGTTCACATCTGATAGGTTCGCACGTTTACGCCGCGAAAATGCATGACGTGCGCTTTAAACAGATGGAATACACGCTGCCGGAGGAGTATCAGGACGAGGTAGAACTCGAAAAGCAGCGCCGCATCCATGATACCCTCATCACGATGGGGTTGCAACTCATTTCGGATTCCTACCTCGAGGTGATGAAGCAGAAGTGCGCTGAGTGTGACATCACGTTTGAAGCGAAAATGCCAGAGGGCAAACACTTCATCAAATTGGTGGAGGACATTCAGGACAGCGACTACGATATGGTGGTTATGGGCGCGCTCGGCATGGGCGCAGTCAAGGATAGCCTCATCGGTGGTGTTTGTGAGCGCGTCGTCCGGCGCATCACTACCGATACGTTTGTCGTCCGAAACCTTGAACCCTTTGAAGAACAAAACGGCAATATCCTCGTCGGGATTGACGGGAGCCCCGAATCTTTTGCAGGGTTGAAAACCGCGCTCCGCATCGGACAGGCGTTTAACAAACCGGTCGAGGCTGTCGGTGTCTACGATCCGTATTTGCACTACATCGTCTTCAACTCCGTTGTAAATGTGCTGACAGAGCGCGCCGCGCGCACCTTCCGGTTTAAAGAGCAGGAACAACTTCACGAAGAGGTAATTGATACCGGGCTGGCGAAAATCTATCAATCGCACCTCGATGTCTCCCGCGCGATTGCCAAAGATGAGCACGACTACACGCTGAAAATTACATTGCTTGATGGCAAAGCTTACGAAAAGATTCTGCAATATGTCCGCAAAACAGAACCGTGGCTCCTCGTCTTAGGCCGTGTCGGTGTTCATAGTGAGCAAGATATGGACATCGGTAGCAATGCCGAGAACCTGCTGCGCCTCGCGCCGTGCAACGTTTTGTTATCCAGTCAACGTTATTTCCCGCAGATTGACGTGAAGGCGGAGGAGACGCTCGTCTGGACACAAGAGGCATCGGATCGAATGGCGAAGGCACCGCCGCTGGTGCGGGGCATCGCGAAAACGGCAGTGCATCGGTTCGCGATTGAGCGCGGGCATTCCGTGATTACGGAAAGCGTCATTGACAAGGCGATGGAGGCGATTATGCCGAATCGTTCCTCCGAAAAGTTGACGCGCGTCGCCAAGGATTTGGCGGAGCAGAAACTCTTGGAATCGGAGGCAGTGAAAACCTACATCTGTGGCGAATGCGGCTATGCAGCGCATGAGCAGGAGCCTATCCAATGTCCGGTGTGTAGTTCGGCTTCGGAACGTTTTCAGATGGTGGACAAGAGTTCGCTGGAGCACATCGCCGTTGATGAAGGCGGTGCGGCGGAAGAGGAGACGTTTGATGGCATCCGCCTCAAATGGACAGAACAAGCGAAGAAGGCTTTGCGGCGCGTCCCACGTGGCTATATGCGCAGGAACGTCAAAGCGCGTATTGAGAAATCGGCGCGTTCGCAGAAAATCGGCACTATCACGAACGCGTTCGCGATGCAAATTATTGAGGATAGCATGGGCGAAGCGGCCGCTGTCCGTGAAGACGCGCCTGAACTCCGAGCCGTTGGCGCGTCCACACGCGCACAACCTCAGTCCGAAGCACCTTTGGATAACTTTGAGAGTTCTGTCCAATGGACAGAAGACGCTGTGAAGCGGCTCAACCTAGTCCCTGCCGGTTTTATGCGGAATATCACGCAGACGCGCATTGAGCAGCGCGCGCAAGAAATCGGCATTGAGGAAGTCACGCTTGACTTCGCCGCCCGTGTCATTGAAGATGGCAGAAGCCTTGCCAATGAAGTGCTTGGACAGTACTATCAAGGCAGCTCAGATGAAGGGCAGCAAAACGGCGCGTCCTCTTAAACAGGATTAGTCGTTTGACGAGAAATCAAGAATTTGGTATGCTATTCACGAAGAACCTTGAGTTTAGCGGAAAACCCTCTAACTCTTAGGAGATATTTGTGGAACAACCTCACAACACTCCGCGCGACGACGAGCACAAAGACGAAGAATATGTCGCCTTTCCTGGCGGGATTCCAAAGAAGTGGCTCGGTCCTGCAATGACGCTTCTTTGCGGTGTCGCTGTCGTTTATGTGCCTTGGGCTGTTTGGCAAACGATACGTGTCGGTATCGCTGCTGGCACCCCTGGTGTTCATATTGCGAGAGATGTATTTCAGCATCTTGTGTTTTTTGCTGCGGGCATGTCTTTTCTGATTGTCGTCTGTGCGAAGATTTTGGAGCGAGTGATCATGTATTACTTACAAGCGAAGAAGCGCATTGATGATGCGGAACGACGCACTGAACAGGAACGCCAACTCCGCTTGCAGCTTGAACAGCAGCTGCAAATTGAACGCCAACGCGCCGAGGCAGCTGAACAACGCGCCGAGGCCGCCGAACAACGCGCCGAGGCCGCCGAAAACAAGAAACCTCATGCGTGAAAATAAACGGCTAGCCGACGCATTGGCTGCCACCGGGGCGGTGTCTACTGCGTTCAGACGGTTCACTCAACTCTTTCGTTTGCAAAATAGGGAATCGTCCAGACCGGGGGAATTCGCCTATCCCTCATGTGGTTTCCTTGAATTGATACGAAACATGCATAAAATTGTCGTCTGTGCGAAGATTTTGGAGCGAGCGATAATGTATTACTTACAAGCGAAGAAACGCATTGATGATGCGGAACGACGCACTGAACAGGAACGCCAACTCCGCTTGCAGCTTGAACAGCAGCTGCAAATTGAACGCCAACGCGCCGAAGAAGCCGAACAACGCGTTGAACAGGAACACCAACTCCGTTTGCAGCTTGAACAGCAGGTGCAAACTGAACGTCAACGCGCTGAGGCCGCCGAAAATGGGAAACCTCATGCTGGAAAATAAACGGCTAGCCGACGCATTCGCTTAGGCCGCCACCGGGGCGGTGTCTACTGCGTTCAGACGGTTCACTTGACCCTTTCGTTTGCAGAATGAGGAATCATCCAGACCGGGGGAATCCGCCTGTTCCTTGAATTGACACGAAACATGGATAAAACGGAGTTCCCCTCTGTAGTTTGCGCTCGCCTGAGCGCACGAGAATTGACACGAAACATGCTTAAAACGGAGTGGCATCATGAAGACACGTATTTTGAAAAACGGAGTGGCGATGCTCTTATGCCTACTCATCTTGACGCTCGCGGCGAACAGTTTCGCTGAAAACTGGCCCCAGTGGCGCGGACCGCGCAACGATGGAACGAGCCACGAAACCGACGCGCCTATTCACTGGAGCCGCACCGAAAATATCAAATGGCGTTTGCCGCTACCCGGCGAAGGTGCAGCGACACCGGTTGTCTGGGAAGACAAAATCTTCCTGACATCCGCCGAAGGTGAAGCACTCGTTCTGTTGTGCATTAGCACCGATGGGGAAGTCCTCTGGAAACGCACCTTAGGACACGGCAACCGTGTGGTGCGCGGCGGCGAAGGCAACTTTGCCGCACCTTCCCCTGCTACCGATGGCGAACACGTTTGGACGTTCATCGGCAACGGTAACCTCACATGCCATGACGTTGAGGGAAACCAACTCTGGCAGACTAACCTGCAGGAACGCTACGGCACGTTCAACCTCTACTTTGTCATGTCAACCACGCCGCTGCTTGATAAGGACAGACTTTACATCCAACTTATCCACAGCAACGCGTGGCTCGTCTTGGCACTTGACAAAACTACCGGTGACGAGATTTGGAAGCATCGCCGCGATAGCGATGCCACCGCTGAGTGCGAACAGGCATATACTTCCCCGGTGCTCTATCGCGATGCTGAACGCGAGTTTCTCGTTGTGCACGGCGCAGATTACGTCACAGCGCATCGCCTGGAAGATGGCGGCGAACTCTGGCGATGCGGCGGTTTGAATCCCGTCGCGAGTTACAACTATTCGCTCCGTTTCGTCGCTTCACCGGTTGCAACGGCGGGACTCATTGTTGTGCCTTCCGCGAAAAACGGACCGGTTTTGGGCATCAATCCAGGGGCACAAGGCGGTGACATTACCGACAGCCAGTGGCAAATCTGGAAACTTCCGCAAGGCACGCCGGATGTTCCCTCACCGCTCATCCACGAGGGGTTAGTCTATCTGTGCCGAGAAAACGGAGATTTGTTGTGCCTTGACGCGAAGACAGGCGAGCGGCTTTATCGAGAACGCACGCATCGGCATCGGCATCGGGCATCGCCGGTCTCCGCGAACGGGTTTATCTATCTGACTTCTCGCGATGGCGTTGTGAACGTTGTCAAGGCTGGACGTGATTTTGAAATTGTCGCCACGAATAAGATGGAGGAACCCATTGCGGCATCGCCGGTTATTGCGAATGGGACGCTTTATCTGCGAAGTTATGACGCGCTTTACGCCATCGGTGAATAGGCATGAAAGGGCAGGGCAGATTTCCATATCCCCCCGACACTCCAAGAGACGAGGAAACGCAAATGCGTCCTTCACGTTCAGAAGTTGCCAAAATAGGGGAAGCACTCGCTGCGGCGCACCTTAAGGAAAAAGGGTATCACATCCTTGTGCAGAATTACCGCGCGTTCCGCGGCGAAATTGACTTGGTGGCGAAGGACGGTAACCGCATCGTTTTTGTGGAAGTGAAAACGCGCCGCAGCCTCAAGTTTGGGCTTCCGCAAGAGTCCGTTACCCTTCGCAAACAGCAACAGATTTCCAAAATCGCTTTGGCGTATCTACAGGCGCGAGATTTGTTAAATGCCCCCTGCCGTTTTGATGTTATCGCGATTCGCCTGTCCTCCGGTTTGAAGTTGTTGCATCTTGAACACATCAAGAACGCTTTTGAGTTTCAAGAGGAAAAATAGGGAAAACGCATTGCTCAGGACGCTTCCCCTTACCGTAGGCGAAGGTCTGTAGTAGAAGAACTCCCCCTTACCGTAGGGCGAGGGCCTGTCCCTCGCCGTGCCTTGGGCGTATCAAGAAATGTTCTTATTCCCTTGAAATCGCGGGGGACAGGCCCCCGCGCTACGGTGCGAAACTCGGTTCCGTTTTCATTGCCATCTTACCGTAGGGCGAGGGCCTGTCCCTCGCCGTGCCCTGGACGTATCAAAAAATGTTCTTACTCCTTGAAATCGCGGGGGACAGGCCCCCGCGCTACGGTGCGAAACTCGGTTTCCGTAGGGCGTGGGCCTGTCCCTCGCCGCGCCCTGGACGTATCAAGAAATGTTCTTACTCCTTGAAATCGCGGGGACAAGCCCCGCGCTACGGCGAGAAACTCGGTTTCCGTTTTCATTTTTTTCTCGTATCCTACCGCGCAAACACCCGCTAGGAACAACAAAAAATGTGGTATACCAACAACCAATTCTGGACACCCCGCGCGTTATACCGCTGGGGACACAGATTAACAACCCTCTTCTGTAAATGCATGGGACACCTTGAGGCACACGGCATTCAACACATCCCTCGCGAAGGCGGCGTGCTGCTCGTCTCAAACCATGTCAGTCTACTGGACCCGGTTATTGTCGGCTCCGCCGCGAGTCGTGAGGTTCACTACATGGCGCGGAGCAACGTTTTCAGCGTGCCGGGTTTAGGACAACTCATCTCTGCCTACAACGCGTATCCTGTAAACAGAGGCGCGCCGGATTTAGGCGCGCTCCGAAAAACTATCTCACTGCTGCAAGAAGGAAACGTGGTGCTGATTTTTCCGGAAGGCACTCGCAGCGTTGATGGAACTTTAGGGAAGGCACACGATGGCGCGTGTTTCATCGCGCACCGTGCCGACGTGCCAACGCTGCCTGTCTACCATAGCGGCGCGGAACAGATGTTGCCGCGGGGGAGCAAACGCCTTCATCGCACACAACTGACTGTAACGTTTGGAAAGCCCATTAATTTTACAGGCCTAGACCGGTTTGATGTGCGCCGCGAGATGTATCAGCACATGGGCAGACAGATGATGGAAGCAATTGCGAATCTCAGGGATAACTTATGATGTCGGATTCGCCAAAATTACCAACACATCGCCATCTTGGACCTGGTATGTTTTCCCTTCTGCGCGGAGTTTACCCGTGCTGCGCGCCTGTTGAAAGCCGCCACACGCTGCCAACTCTTCCCAGTGGATTGTCTCGGCACGGATGAAGCCGCGGCCAAAATCGGTGTGAATGACGCTCGCCGCCTCGACCGCTGTCTGTCCCTGCCGCAGCGTCCACGCGCGGACCTCTTTCGGGCCCCCAGTAAAAAAGGTGATGAGCCCGAGCAATTGATATGAAGTCTGGATGAATCGTGTGAGTGCCGATTCGCCTAACCCCATCTCTTCCATGAAGACTTCCGCGTCTGCCTCGTCCAATTGCGCGATTTCCATCTCCAACTGCGCCGCAAGCACAATGATTGCCGTGCGCGGTTGCGCCGCAGCCTCAGCGAACTGTTCCGCAATCGCATCTGCCGCATCTAGTTGCACCTCGCCGATATTCAAGATATGCAGCAACGGCTTCAACGTCAAAAACCCGTAACCTCGAATCAATTTTTCCTCGACAGCAGAAAAATCGAGGGAACGGAGAGGCGTGCCGCTCTCCAAAGTCTGCTGACACTTCTCTAAAATTTGCAGTTCGTTTTGCAGGGCAGCGGACTTTTGGTTCTGGTACTGCTTTCGGAGTCGGGTAAGCCTATCCTCGATTACCTGCAGGTCAGCGAAGGTGAACTCAAGCGCGACGATTTCCATGTCGCGTTCGGGGTTGACGTTTCCATCAACGTGCGGCACCGTTGCGTCTTCAAACAGGCGGACGACGTGCACGAGGGCATCGACGGTGCGCAGTTCGGCGAGCAGTGTCGGCGGAAAAGTGCTCTCGCGTCGTTCAACTTCCAGCGGTTTTTTGGGGCCACCCGCGACATCAACGTAATTGATTGTCGCCGGTGTTCCCTTTTTCGGTTTAAGCACTGCTACCAGCCGGTTCAAGCGATAGTCTGGGACAGCGATGGTGCTGAGGTTTGTCTGTTGGCGGCCCGTGTAACTCCCGGTCTCTGCCGTGGAGCGAACTAAGGCATTAAAAACAGTTGTTTTTCCAACATTCGGTCTTCCGACAATTCCTATTTTCATATTTTTGGTTTTGCGAGGGGCAGGCCCGCGCCCTACGGGATGTTTCGTGAGTTAGAAACGTTCGCGAGGGACAGGCCCTCGCGCGACGGTGAAACAGCGGTTTTGATTTGCGTTTGCGAGGGACAGACCTTCGCGCTGCGGTAAAACGGCAGTTCCGATTTTGCGGGATTTTCGATTTTGATTGACACCGTTTGCTAAAAATGCTAATCTTATTGATAATAGATTAGGACTTACGTAAATGCCGAGTTCTGCCACCGACGGTATTTGTTCTGCATCTGTCCTACATATTTTAACGAGAGGTGACCGCGACATGACAACTCCGAATCGGAAGTGGATTACGAGAGGCTTAACTATCCTCTTAATGCTCATGGTATGCCTTGCGGTTTTGCAATGGTTTATCATCAAAGAACTCTTCAGTTTCGGCGCGGACATGGTGAAGGACGCGCTGATAAAACAGGCTCCCGAAGGCGTAGCCCGTGCAGATATTGAGGAGACGTTTGAACGCGTCAAAACCGCCGGGCAGCAGCTGCCGTTTAGTTTCCTCACCGGGCGAATCAGCCTCGGGAAAATCAGAGACGTTGGCAACTACGCGCTGGAAGCGAATGCAGATGAATTCTGGGACGCTGAGGAAATTAACACCCTCCTGCGGATGATGAACGCCTCCGTAGGGTTCAAAGGAAAGGTTGAATAACACGATGCAACTCACGCCACCTTACGAAAAATTCGCCTACGCCTACGATAGGATGATGAAAAACGTCAACTACCCGCGCTGGGCGCGCTATCTCAAAGCTCTTTTTGAGAAAAACGACAGCAAACCGCGCCGTATCCTCGACATCGCTTGCGGCACCGGCGCGCTCACCGTCCTACTCGCCACAAAAGGTTATGAGATGACCGGGGTGGACAGAGCCGCCGGCATGTTGCACATCGCACGCGAAAAGGCGGAAGCGCATGACGTGCAAGTCAACTTCCACCAAGGCGATATGCGCAACTTCCAACTCAACCAGCGGTTTGATGTCATTCTCTGCACCTACGATAGCATCAACTATGCCATCACCGAAGACGAACTCAGCAGCGTCTTTCAATGCGCTTCAGAACATCTGGAACCGGACGGTTTGTTCATCTTTGACATCACGACAGAGCGGAACATCGTTGAGCATTTCCACAACAAGACCTTCGCCGAAAATCACGAGGACTACTCCTACATTTGGCGGAACAACTATTTCTATCACACCAAAATGTGCCGAACGCACCTGACCTTTTTTATTCGGGACGGCGCGGCTTTCCATCGGTTTGAAGAGATTCATCAGCAGAAAATGTTTGAGGTGGATACCGTCAAGGCTCTGCTCAAAGCCGCCGGCTACAAAACGCTGAGCATTTACGATATGTATACCTTCAATCGGTGGAACCGCTATTCGGATCGGATTAATTTTACGACGAGGCTAGCGTGACAAGGAAACCCCCGGGCCCGTGGCGCGAGGGCCTGTCCCTCGCGCGCGCAACCGAAACCGCCGTTTCACCGTAGCGCGAGGGCCTGTCCCTCGCGCGCGAAAATCGGAAACGCCGTTTCCACCGTAGCGCGAGGGACAGGCCCTCGCGAATACAGAAGCCGCCGTTTTACCGTAGCGCGAGGGCCTGTCCCTCGCGAACGTTCATAACTCACGAAGAATCAAGACCAGGAGGTCTCTCCTACCTCGCGAACAAGGCATCCCGTAGCACGAGGGCCTGTCCCTCGCGAACACGCAGGACTATGCAAATGAATCGGATCTGCTACAGCCCCTCAGCGAGCATATCGCCCACCTGTTCCGTGGTATAGCCCATGCGGCCGGCACCCAGGTCCTTAATCTTGCCACTTGCAAGCAGGTTGCTGATAGATTTCTCAACCGCCGCCGCCGATTCTGCCTGTCCGAGGTGCTCTAGCATCATCCCGGCTGCGCCGATTGCGGCGATGGGGTTAATCTGATTTTTGCCGGTATAGCGTGGGGCGGAGCCGTGAATCGGTTCAAACATCGCGACGCTCTCCGGGTTCAAATTGCCGGAGGCGGCGATGCCCATGCCGCCCTGAATCATCGCACCCAGGTCGGTGATAATATCGCCGAACATATTACACGTCACGATGACATCAAACCACTCCGGGTTTTTCACCATCCACATCGTCGTGGCATCGACGAGGGTGTGTTCCTTCTTAATATCGGGGAAATCCTCGCCGACTTCGTGAAAGACGCGTTGCCAGAGATCATGCGCGAACGTCAGTACGTTCGTCTTATCGCAAAGCGTCAGCGTGTTTTCCTTGTTGCGTTTCCGGGTGAACTCAAACGCGTAGCGGATGCAACGTTCCACGCCTTTGTAGGTGTTAATCATTTCCTGAATAGCGACTTCATCGCGGGTGCCGCGCTTGAGGAATCCGCCGATGCCAGCGTATAACCCCTCGGTATTTTCACGGACGATGACGAAATCGATGTCCTCGGGGCCCTTGTCCTTGAGCGGCGTAGGCACACCCGGGTAGAGTTTCACAGGACGTAAATTGATGTAGAGATCGAGTTCAAACCGAACCTTGAGCAGAATGCCTTTCTCCAAAATGCCGGGTTGGACATCGGGATGTCCGATCGCGCCGAGGTAGATGGCATCGAGCCCGCGAAGCTCTTCTAATACCGACTCCGGTAGCACCTCGCCGGTTGCAAGATACCTGTCACCGCCGACATCGTATTCCACGGTTTCGTATTGGAAGCCTGCCTGCGCGGCGGCCGCCCCGAAGACTTTCATCGCTTCGCGCGTCACTTCGGGGCCGATACCATCGCCAGGGATGAGGCCGATTTTATACATAAAGTTCCTCCAAAACGGAATTAAAAGTCAAACGTCTTATATTTTACCACATCTGCACCGAGATTGCAAAGGAAAAATTCCATTTTGAGCACCGAAACGCGCCTCAAAACCATTCTCAATACATTCCGCGATGTGCGCATCCTTGTCATCGGCGATTTTTATCTCGATGCCTATTGGCACATCGACAAAACGCGCTCCACTCTGTCGCTGGAAACGCCGTGGCATACCAACCCTGTCGTCGAGCAACGTTATAGTCCCGGCGCAGCAGGCACCGTCACGAATAATCTGAACGCTTTGGGAGTCGGCAAAATCTACACACTCGGCGTTATCGGGAAAGACGGGTTTGGACAGACTCTCCTGAACTGCCTGCGGGAAAAGGGATGCATCACCGATTTCATGATTCAGGCACCTGAACGAGTGACACCTACCTATCTCAAGCCGATGCATCGCGGTTATGAAGGCGTGGAAAACGAAGGACCGCGGTTTGATATTGAAAACCAAGTGCCGATGGCGGAAGCTGTTGAAAACCGCGTTATCAGCGCGCTTCACGAATGCTTGCCACGCGTCGATGCCGTTATCATCGGAGATCAGATGCCGCACGAGAATTTGGGTGTGGTTACGACAAAGGTGAGAGAGACGCTTTGCGAACTTGCATTAGAGTTTCCGGAAAAGATCTTTTTCGCCGATTCCCGCACGCGCATCGGCGCATACCGCAACGTCATCGTGAAACCGAATCGGTTTGAGGCGATGCGCGCCGTTGAACCAGAGTGGAGTGGAGAATCTGTTGACAGAGAAACGGCGGAACGATGCGCGCGCATCCTCGCGGAACGGACAGGAAAGCCTGTCTACGTGACGCTTGGTGCGGAGGGTATTCTCGTCTGTAATCAGGGGAAGATTACGCACATCCCCGGCATCCCCTTGGAGTGTGCGGCAGACCCGGTTGGCGCGGGAGATAGCGTCTCTGCAGGGCTCGTGGCGACGCTGTGTACGACGCGCGGTTTGGACAGCGTGAATCTCGCCGCGTATGTCGGGAATCTCGTCGCGGCCATCACCGTCACTAAACTCGGCGAGACAGGGACAGCTTCACCCGAAGAAATCCTCCAACGCCATCGGAGTTTCAACCCATGAACGTTTTTGATGCCATCACCCAACGCCGCAGCCATCGCGGCGATTTCCAGCAACGCGCCCTTGACGAGGCAGATATCGGGAAACTCATCGAAGCGGCGCGATGGGCACCCTCGCCGTTTAATGTCCAACCTTGGGATTTGCTCCTCATCCGAGAGCCCGAAGCGAAAACGCGCCTCGCCGAGTTGACAGAAACCGCCATCGTCGCGCAATTCAAAGACGCGAAATTTCTGGACGATAACAGCCGATGGATGCGCCTCACCGAGGCAGAATGGCAAGAACGCGGCGACGGCGTGCTCTTGACAGAACACGTCACGCTGCCGAAGTTTCTGCAAAGTTCACCGGAAAAGTTGAAACCGCTTTTAGACAACGCAAAATCGTTGAAGATTTTGGGACATTTAGGGGCGGGAAAAAAGCCTGCGAAAGAGATTGCGCAACAGGTGCGCGACGCGCCACTGCTGCTCTTAGTGACGATGGATTGCCAAAAACGTCCGCCGGGTGAGGGGGCAAAACGATGGATGTGGCTCAGCATCGGCATGCTGATTCAGAACTTACTCCTCGCCGCCACCGCGCTCGGTATCGGTGTGCAATTCGTGAGCGCGCCTTTGGAAAGCGAGGAGCATCGCGATAAAATCCGAGAACTTTTCAACCTGCCGGAACAGCATGAGGTAATGACACTGCTCAGACTCGGTTACGTTGACAGAACCGGTGGGAATGCTGTCAGGTTGGAAGCATCGGATTTTGTGCATTTTGAGAGATACGGCGAGGGATAGATTTTCCCTCGCCCTACGATGACGCGCGACACCTAGCGATTCGCCAACAACTCTTTCAGTGCAGCTTTTTTCTTTTTCAGTCGCCGTTGCTGGCGTTGGCGAATCTGGGTCCGCCGGCGGACCTGGCCGCTTTTACTGCGTGGCATAAGTTCACCTCCTTTGTGATAGAAATTCATATCCGTAGTTCGTGTTCCTGTCGGACAGTTCCCCCGGTCTCGATGCAATAGGGCGGCGAACCTCCCGGGGCCGCGATGGCAGAAAGCCCCCCTTCCTCGTAGGGCGAGGGCCCTCGGATGCCACACGCGCATCCGAGCGGGTTTCCCTCGCCATCGCCCGCGCGCCAGGTCCTGTAGGGCAAGATCGTCTGAAGCTCTGGCATTTGCCAAGCGATCCTGAACTGTTTGTGATCAGGCGATCACAAACTACAGAGGAGGAAACACACATCATGACGATGGAGCTCGCGGGGGACAGGCCCCCGCGCTACGATAAAAAACGCCTCCCTCACCCCTCACCGTAGTGCGAGGGCCCTCGCATGCCACACGCGCATGCGAGAGGGTTTCCCTCGCCATCGTGCGTGCACGCGGAATCCAACGCTCGCGGGGGACAGGCCCCCGCGCTACGGGAACCTCGAGACCAGGAGGTCTCTCCTACAGTTTCATCAAGATTGAATGGTTTTGGCGAGATACATGAGAGCCTCTTCACACACCTCTTGAATCTCCTCCATCGCGACGATGAGTCCCTCTTCCGAACGGGCATGCAACTGAAGCCGCTCCTCAGTCAGCGTGATGTAGAGTTCGCGTTCAACATCAACAAATTCGATTTGCGTTTCTGTCTCTGCCGCGATGACGAAAGTTGCCGTGCCTTCAAAAATTTCACGTGTTGCCATCCCCTCGAAATTTTTATAGAGGGCGCGCGCGGCGAGTTCGTCTGGCGTAAAGGTCGGAATTGGTGGTTCTTCTTCCAGAGTGGGTTCAGGCTCTGGTTCAGGTGCCGGCTCCGGATCTTCTAGCTCCTCTGGCTCTTCGGGCTCCGCTGGCTCCTCTGGCTCTTCGCTAACAGGTTCCGGTTCAACCTCAACCGGCGGCGATTCAGGTTCTTCCGGTGCCTCTTCTTCGTCAGGCGTATCCGGCGTTTCCTCATCGTCCTCATTCGCGGGCGTTTCCCCCGCTGCCGCATCTGAGAAGAGGGAGAGCGAATCTGCGGAAGCATAGGATGCCGCGGACTCCGTTTCATACTCCAAGACATCAGAGAGGATCTCTTTCACGTCATCACGTCCCTCAAATGCGACATCCGGCTCTTCCACTATCATCCGTAGCGTTTGGATGCCGATAGTTTGAATGAGCGGGTGGAACACCAGCATTTCTGTCGGTGCTACCTCAAAGAGCGAGCGTGCGACGAGTGCCACCTCCGCCATATCGCGATTGCCGATGAGTTTCAACCGCGTTTCGCATGCTGTCAACGCCTGTATCAGACGCTGCATGAATTCCGGTGTCACTAAGTGCGGCAGCACCTCCGTGCGGAAATGTTCGCAGGCGCGCTCCGCCTTCTGCATCTGCAAGTCCTGCTGTGAGAAGCTGTCCGGGCTGACTTGACTCTCTGGTGGAGTTTCCATCAGCACAAGCTCTTCTGACGCTTCCTCCGGAGAATCCGAAGGTGCCTCTTCTGCCGCGCTGTCCATCTCATAGTCCTCAAGGAGTTCTGTCACCCAGGTGTACATCAATTCAAAATCGAAGTGCACATTCTCCAATTCGGGTTCGTTGAGGAGTTCGCGGCTCTGCGAGATACAAGCGTGCAGCCGCTCCTTTTCCGATTTCTCGTAAGGGAGCCTGCGTTGCTTTTCTACGGCTATCTGTTTTTGACGTGATTTCCGGTCGCGATTGCGTTTTTCACGCTTCCGCGCCACATTCGCGGACCGGCGCGCTTTTTTCTTTGCCATTGTCCTAATCTTTTTTTGCCTCGCCAGCGGCGAGAAATGCAGGCGGCGTTGAATGACGGGGCCGCCCTTCAGTTATCTTTCTGGGACTTCAAACAAACTGTCATTTTAAAGTTTACCATCTTTTTATAGTATATAGCAAGATAAAAAGTTTTGTCAAGCGAAAATTTGACATTCTCCAGAAAATCTGGTATATTACGCGTAGTTTAAATCTAACCTGAGTAGTTAGGGCATCCATGCTGTCGACATGATTTTATCCGACATCGCGCGCTCCCTCGGCTTTGCGGTAGAGAAGATTCTCGTCGTGCCGGGAAAGAAGGGAAATAGCAGTCAGCAGATGGGTGTGTATGGGAGGGTGCTGCTGCGGAAGTGTGTCACTGTTTGGCGGAAGCGATGAGTGACTATCGTTGGCATTTAACTCAAGGTGTTTCATAAATCCGTGTAGGCGCGCCCTCCCGGTCTTGATACGAGCGATGTCCCGGTAGGAGAGACCTCCTGGTCTCGATGCAATAGGGCGGCGCGCCTACCGGAGCCGCGGCGGCAGAAAGCCCCTTCATCGTAGGGCGAGGGCCCTCGGATGCCATACGCGCATCCGAGCGGGTTTCCCTCGCCAGCGTTTTGCTGCCAGACCCCTTCACCCCTGTAGGTCAGGATCGCCCGATCCTGACCTGTTTGTGATCAGGCGATCACAAACTACAGCGGCGGAAACACACATCAGGACGATGGAGCTCGCGGGGGACAGGCAACCGCACTACGATGAAAAAAACGCCACTCCCTCACCGTAGGGCGAGGGCCTGTCCCTCGCCATCGTTCATGCACAATCCAACGCTCGCGGAGGACAGGCAACCGCACTACGGGAAAATCGAGACCGGGAGGGCTATTGCATCGAGACCAGGAGGTCTCTCCTACCGGCGCGCAGGAGCTGTCACCGCGACGTTGAGCGATTTATGAAACCCCCTCAATTAATAAGGTATCAACTAATCTTGTGAACTTTTTTCGTTGCAAATTTCTGTCTTTTATGGTATTTTAGAGTTCACGGACATTTGCATGTCAAGAAAGTATACATGAATCGGGTGCCAGTCTCCGGTAGGACCGTTGCGCAGAAGGCAGAGAGCTCTCGGGTTTTGTGGAGAATAAGTTTCACATCCCCATGAAAACCATGAGGGTATGCGCCGGAACGGGGATCGGTTTTGTAGTCTATCGGCTGTATCGGTTAACAGACGTGGTAATTGAGCAGAAGCATCGGAATGGGAAATGGAGGGATACGAGATGAAAATTCCATTTAACTTTTACGATTTTTTGGGATACGCGTTCCCTGGGTTCGTCGTCATAATCATAGCGTTTATTTTGATAAATCCGGAGTTGTCGTTGGAATTTATTCTGAAAGTCACAACTCTAGATGCAACGCCTACAGATCAAACCGAGCCAGCAAAAAGCGGGTTAGAAAGGTCTTTGCCTACTAGCATATTTCAGATGATTTTCTACGTACTCGCTTGTTATCTCGTTGGACTTGCGGTCCACGGATTCACTGATTGGTTTTTCGCGACACTTTCAAAAAAATGGGAGCCGCTGAAAAGATATTATTCCGATCAAGGGACGTTTGAAAGGGGACTATTTGACTCTAGTTATAGAGAAGATCCTACAGACTTTGTCCCCTACTCAGACCATTTTGTGGGCAAGTTGAAAACGCAGATCGAGAAAATTTTTGATGTCAAAGTAGATAGAATCATGCGTGAAGCAGGAGATTGGGTAGGGGATCAAAAGTATATGGAGATTTTTGAATTTTGTCGTAGCGCGGTTATCGAACGGAGCCCCGCGCACTATTCACGTGCTTTTGCGTTGTTATCTCTCTACAACTCTGCCAGACTTCTAGGAGGGATATTTCTTCTTGCAACAGTAGGATTTTTGGTGCGAATTTTTGTCCCGCAGCAACCCTTTGAGTGGACATGGCTCGCAGTCTACATTTTGATTTTATGGCTTCTTTGGATTGGGAAAAAGGGAGAAAAATCAAATGACTCTGCGAAAAAAAGATCCAAGAAGGGCTGCACAAAATCAATAGGATTTGCTTATTGGGCAGTTGGGGGATTGGGGGCATTAGTGGCATTGGTGCGGTTATGGATTGATGCTCCTACTCCTCAAAATGAGGTAGGGGATTTCAAGACCCTATTCTGGGGTTATTGCGTCAGTGCAGCCCTATGCCCCATATTTTTCTACCTCTATAACCTTTTCAGGAGGTATTACCGCAACAGCATTATCTACGGGTTTTATGAATACGCTGTAACCCGCGAAAAGGATACGGAGAAGTCCAATGCCACGTGATGTCGCGAAGTTGAGTGAGGTGGTGTGTCATAAATCTATTTCGGTAGTTATCTCCCCGTTGGGGAGCGGGCGAATATCGTAGGGCGAGGGCCCTCGGATGCCACACGCGCATGCGAGAGGGTTTCCCTCGCCATCGTCCGCGCAATCCAACGCATGCGGGGGACAGACCCCCGCACTACGATAAAAACGGTTCTTAGGTCCTAAAGGCCCTAAAACGCCACCGCTTGACGATAGACAACGCGGGGGACAGGCCCCCGCGCTACGGAAAATAGGGACAGCACGTCAATATAGCAACCGAATCTGTTCCCCGCCGTGATGCATCTCCGCCTGCTGACGCGTGTCAACCATCCATTGCTGCGGTAGAATGACATCTGGCACCCCTGTTTTAAAATAGTGCTCGGCAATCTGCCAAAACTGAATCCGCGGGATGCGGGTATTCCCAATCGTCAGGAAACCTTCTCGCGCCGCTTGTGCACGCATGCCATCGGTGGGTGCAGTAAGCGTGACGAAAATGCCCATGTCTGCCCCTTGGTCGCGCATCGCCGTGCGGAAATCGCGCAGCATCCCCCGATTCAGATGCTTGCCCGATTTGACTTCCACCAAAATATGGGTATAATGCTCAACCCCTTCCTTGACATGCGTCAGCACACTGCCATGGCCGTCAAACCCATCGTCCCCTGTTTTTCGTGTGACAGCGATTTTGGGAAGCAACCCAATCACCCATGCCTCAAATCCAAACCGGTCCATCTCAGCCAATTTCATGGCATCTTGCAGGCTTTGAGGATATCCATGCACTTGGTAATCAACCCCGCGCGTGAACGTCTCCGGATGCCGTTGCTGCATCCGGCGGAGAATAGGCTCAATCGCCAAAATGGTTTTGTCTATCCCAATCCACCGGCGGTTAAGTCCGTGCGCCGCATCAATCGTCGTACCGCACCCACAGAACGGATCTAACACTAAATCGCCTTCGTTTGACGACGCTTTGATAATGCGTTCCAGCAGCGCAAGCGGTTTCTGCGTCTCATACCCCAACCGCTCTTTGGACGAAGTGTTCAGTTGCAATCCCTTCTCCACCCACAGCGATGTCAACGGCGTGCCGAGGTTCTCGTCAAGATACTTGATTTTCGGCTTGCCGGTTTCTTGATATTTCCGCCCGCGCAACTTCGCGTACTGCCGTCCATCCGCATCAACGTATTTATACTCCTGCCGAATGTAGTCCTCCGACAACGGTTCATATTGGACGTTGAAGCAGTGCTTATCCCCCTTCGTGTAGTAGAGAATCGCATCGGTTTGCGTTGAAAACTTTTTCGTCGCATTGTTCTTAACGCCGGCATACTTCCGCCAGACGATTTCATTCCGAAACCGATGAAACCCGAAAATGTTATCCACAAGCAGTTTCAGATAATGCGACATCTTCGCATCACAGTGTAGATAGAAACTGCCTGTCTCTTTTAGCACGCGATGGATGTGGCAGAGACGCGGTGCCATGAAGGCGAGATACGCCATCCGCCACGACTCGTTTTCAACGGCGCGGAAAGCGGCTAACAATTGCGCAGCCTTCGGATAATCGCCCGCGAGTTCGTGCATCAGATGTGCATAATCCGTTTCGGAATTTTCGCCCCACTTCCAGATATCGGTATATGCCTTCGTTTGCGTGCTGCTTTTCTTGCCCTTGGTGTGCAAAAAAACGTTGTAATCGCGACCGGTGCCGAAGGGCGGGTCGGCGTAACAGATGTCCACGCCGCGGTCGGACATCGTTTGCATGACTTCGAGATTGTCGCTAAAGTAGAGATGATTCATCGTTTAAAATTACCCAGCGGTAGACGCGGTTTGTAACCGCGCACGTATTCAATGACGCAGTTACAAACCAATGCCTACCGGGTCCGTTTCCCGTATGTCCTGCTACTTAACGCAGCCGCTTGATTTTGCCCCATGAAGTGGCAAGTTTGTCCTGCGCATCGACAGCCGTTAAGAACCCAGACATACCGACATCCATGCTCTCTTTCACTTCGTCAGCGGAGAGCGCACGGTTCCAGAGACGCACCTCGTCAACCAGACCCGGCCATGCCTCCCCAGACCAGGTGCCGATCTGGAGTTGGCTCGGCGTTCCCGCAGGCGCGACAGGATTGTTAGTCTCCTGCGCGAGTGTCACTTCACCATCAACGTAAATCTCCACCAACCCGTTGTTGTCGGAGGTATGCGTATAGGCGAGATAATACCACTTGCCGAGCTCCAATGCGGTGTCGTTATCGTTGACATCCAAGAACCCGCCGGCGGCACCGTTCGTCCACACCTTCAGGCCGTTGGCGGGGTTCATGCCGAAGCCGAAGCCGATGTGTCTGCCAACGCCGCCCGAGCGAGTGCCGAAGATAATCGCGTGCGCGCTCGGTAACCGCGTGAGATTCACCCACGCCGCCTGCGTGATGGCATCTTCAATGTGGAACGCCGCGTCATCTTCAACCGCGACGAAATCCGCAGCAGCAGCGAATTCGAGTGCCATCCCGTGCTTGCCATCTACCCACTTCGCATCGCCGTTGAGTTCACCGGTGAACCCGTTTTCCGAGAAGTCTCCGGTACTCGTCCCTGTGCCTTCGTCAAGAGGCATGTAAAGCACGAGCCCATCCATCAAATCCGCGGCCGCGTAAGTGCAGCAAGCCACGGCAAAAATTAGCATCATCAATAAGTATTTCATCTTTTCCTCCTATTGGAATTGTAATGAGAATATAATAACAGAAACCGCGTAGGTTTGTCAAGTTTCTGTCGTTTGAGATTGGAAATCCTGCTCATATCTTGCTAATCTCGAAAATCTTGTAAATCCTGCTCCTTTCTTGCTCATCTTGTAAATCCGGAGCAGGATTATCACGATTATCAGGATTTACCAGGATTCTGAACCCATAATCGTGAAAATCTTGTAAATCTTGTAAATCCTGCTCATATCCTGCTCCTCTCTTGTAAATCTTGTAAATCCTGCTCCTAATCCTGCTCCTGATTTGACATTCCCCCCAAAATGTGGTATAATAAATATGCAGGAGGTAAACTAAAATGAAAAACCAAACCCAAGACGCGCAATATACGATGGGGCGCAGTGAAGCCGAGACCAGGCGTTTAATCGAACAATCGCAACTCTATGACGGCGTAACCCGGCGGTTTCTCAACGCCGCGGGCATCGGGAAGGGGATGAAAGTCCTTGACATCGGCAGCGGCGCGGGAGACGTGGCACTGACGCTTGCCGAATTTGTCGGAAACGATGGCACTGTTGTCGGCGTAGATGTGAACGCCGAGATCCTCGAAACGGCACGAAGCCGTGCGGAAATGGCAGGAATCACAAACGTTGAATTCATCGCAGGCGATGCGCGCACGCTGGATTTGCCAGACGATTTCGATGCCATCGTCGGCAGGCTAGTTTTGATGTATATGGCAGAACCGGGGGATGCGCTGAAGCAGTTGGCGACGCGCTTGAGGCCCGGCGGCATCGTCGCCTTTCAGGAAATTGAATTGACGTTCTACCGTGCCCTCGCGCATCCCGATACACCGCTCGTCAATAAACTGACCGCGGGGGCAATCGCCGTGTTTGAGCAGTCTGGGGCGCACATCGGCATGGGCCTCCACCTTTACCGTGCTTTCGTTGACGCGGGGCTGCCCGAACCGACGCTCCATTTTGAGACACCGATGGGCGGTCCCGCGGCATGGCCCGGTTACGAGTTCCTCGCGAATAGTATCCGAAGCATTCTCCCCCTGATGGAGAAATACGGCATCGCAACCGCCGAAGATGTAGAAGTGGACACGTTAGCAGAGCGGTTGCGCGCGGAAGTTGTCGCCGCGAAACGTCCGCTTCTCCTGCCGCCGCATATCACCGCCTACGCAACGCGACCGGAATAAAGGAATTTGAGTCTATCATGAGCAACGCAACCCGCGATGCCGCTTATGCTTTAGGCAGAACGTCACACGAAACGACACGGCTCATTGAGCAGTCGAAAATCTACGGTGGTTCAACGCGACGGCTGCTAGAAGCGGCGGGCATCGCAAACGGCATGAAAATACTAGAAATCGGCAGCGGTGCAGGCGATGTGGCACTCACCCTCGCCGACTTAGTCGGAGAAGAGGGACACGTCGTCGGCGTAGATGTCAACGCCACTATTCTGGAAACGGCGCGTGCGCGCGCTGAGGCGGCGGGTTTCGCGAACGTTGAATTCATCGCCGGCGATGCACGCACGCTGGAACTTCCCAACGATTTTGACGCGCTCGTCGGCAGATTCGTGCTGATGTATATGGCGAACCCGAGCGACGCGCTCAAACACCTCGTCACGCACCTCCGTCCCGACAGCATCGTCGCGTTTCAGGAACCTGAATACACCATTTACCCGGCGTTATTGCATCCGGATACGCCGCTGATGAATCAACTTATCTCGTGGATTGTAGAGGTGTTTCAAGCTTCTGGCGCGCATCTGGACAAAGGCATCGGGCTTTATCGCGTCTTCGTTGAAGCGGGATTGCCTGAACCTGTCATGCACTTTGAGGCACCTGTCGGCGCGGCAGAGACGTGGGCCGGTTACCGCTACATGGCGACGATTTTTGAGAGTCTCCTCCCGATGCTGGAGAAATACGACATCGCAACCGCTGAAGAGGTTGACGTGGAAACGTTGGCATCGCGGATTCGGGAGGAGGTGCTGATTGCGAAGAGGCCGTTTTTCTTGCCGCTGCATCTCTCGGCGTATACGCGAAGGGGTTCTCTAGCTTAGGGAGGGTGTTTCATAAATCCGTTGGCGCGCCATCCCGGTCTCGCTGCGAGCGATGTCCCCGTAGGAGAGACCTCCTGGTCTCGATTGTTCCCGTAGCGCGGGGGCCTGTCCCCCGCGTTGGCCAGCGTCACGATGCCATCTTAGGTCCTTTAGGACCTACATGTCTATAGAAAAACGTGCAGGTCCCACGGCAAGGTCCGTTAGGACCTTAATAAAACCCGCGCGGCCCTGGCAAAAACTATTAAGGACCTAAAGGACCTTAGGCTTCTTCGCGTTCGCGCGTGCTATAGACATTAAGGTCCTACGGACCTAAGAGACGTTTTTCCGTAGCGCGGGTGCTGGCGAGGGACAGGCCCTCGCCCTACGGTGAAAGGGAGGCTTTCCTCCTACCGTAGCGCGGGGGCCTGTCCCCCGCGATCGTTGGATTGCGCGAGTTCCATCGTCACGATGTGTGTTTCCCCTGTCTGTAGTTTGTGATCGCCTGATCACAAACGGGTCAGGATCGGGCGATCCTGACCTACAGTCGGGGAGCGCACGCTCAATAGCGCGGGGGCCCGTCACCGCGACGGTGGGCGATTTATGAAACACCCTCAGTTTAGGCACAGATCGCGGGGGACAGGCCCCCGCGCTACGTGATAACGGGCAGATTGCGAGGGACAGGCCCCCGCGCTACGGGTCAACATGCCAATCGCGGGGGATAGGCACTCGCGCTATGTGATAACGCGCAATAGAAAAAAATTTGACACATCCCCCAAAATGTGTTAAAATATCTTCTAATTATCACTTTCCGGTCTGTTTTACCTAAAAAAAGCGATTTTAGGTTGACATATCCGTTTGAAATGTGATATAATTGTGTTACTAAAGTTAAAATCATCTGGGCGGGGCATCAGTCCAGTGTGAGAGTGGGTGTTAGACGCGGGTAACCGTGCAACTCACGCGTGCAGTCGGTTGCACACATCGCAGAATTCCACACGAAGCAACGGGATACCGACAAAATGAATCCCCACGCTTCAGCGTGTAGGGAGTATGTCAAGTTAATGTTTTCCGCGCGAAACGCGGCGGACATCATAATCAATCTCTGCTCCCGGTGATAGCCGGTATGCTGTGCTTTACCGCGGGGCCATTAGTCCGAAGAGAGGCAATCAATTTGAAATCATACGAACTCCTGCTTATCATCACGCCCGACCGCGATGAAAGCGAAGCGGAGGCTCTGTCAGCGAATGTGCAGGGCATCATAGAGAACGGCGGGACGCTCCTCAAGGTAGATGCTTGGGGCAAAAAGCGGCTCGCTTATCCGATTCAGAAACGCACCGAAGGCTACTACGTGCTTTACATTTTTGAGAGCGCGCCCAGCTTTATTGCGGAACTTAATCAATCGCTGCGAGTCATCGAAGCGATTATGCGGCACATGATCGTCCTTTATGAGGGCGACGCTGAGGAACTGAAGAGTGCCGCCGAATAGGCGAGATCGGGTGGTGATGAAGGCTGAAAATATAACAGCACGACTCAAACGAGCATCATCACTAAACAACGCGGACGAGATAGGTTCTGTTAGGTTCTGTCTCGTCACGCAGAGGAGAAATCATGGCTAGCTACAACCGGGTCATTCTGATGGGTAATCTCACCCGCGACCCAGAACTGAAATATCTCCCGAGTGGCACGTCTGTCGCGAATTTTGGCATCGCAATGAATGATGTCTACACGGACCGGCAGACAGGCGAAAAGAAGGAGAATCCCTGTTTCGTTGATGTCGCCGCTTGGGGCAGACAAGCCGAAGTGGTGAACGAGTACCTCAGTAAAGGGAGCCCCATTTTTCTTGAGGGGAGCCTCAAATTTGACTCTTGGGAGGCTGATGATGGAACAAAGCGGAGCAAACTCTCCGTTACCGCGTTCCGCATTCAGTTAATCGGTGGGCGGCGCGATGGAGACGAAGGCGGCGGTTACACCGAAGCCGCGCCCGCGGCCGCACCGACAGCGCAGGCTCCCGCGCCACCACAGGGTGCTCCGTCATCGACAGAGGACGACATCCCGTTCTAATCGTTCGGGCGGCATAGCACCGCCCGCGGATACCGCGTTGGACGCGCACACGCTGCGCGTCCAACGCGCCTATTATAGGAGAACACTAGTTATGGCATTCCGCAGGAGACAGCGTTATAGCAAACTTGAATCCGTGGATTACAAGGATGTGGATACGCTGCGCAGATTTATTAACGAACGCGGAAAAATCGTGAGCCGCCGCGTCACGGGGCTCTCCGCGAAACAACAGCGCATGGTGAAGCGCGCCATCAAACGCGCTCGGAACATGGCACTTTTACCGTTCACACGATAGACGAAGCGGCGGTGCCGATAGGCGCGCTTTTGGGTAGGCGGGCCATCCTTGTCCCGATGTCATCGGGTCAGGATCAGGCGATCCTGACCTACAGGGCCTAGTAGGCGGGACATCCTTGTCCCGATACCGATACTTGTAGGCGGGACATCCCTGTCCCGATACCACATTTGGGTAGGCGGGACATCCTTGTCCCGATAACGCCCGAATCGAGACCAGGAGGTCTCTCCTACGGGGGGATGCATCGAGACCGGGAGGTCTCTCTTACTGAACGCATCGAGACCGGGAGGTCTCTCCTACTGGCGGTGCCTCGCCGCTGAAATAGGAATTGATTTAATCATGGAAATAATTCTCAAAAGAAACGTTGAAGGACTCGGCGTGCCGGGCGATGTCCTGAAGGTTGCAGACGGCTATGCACGCAACTACCTCTTGCCGATGCAGCTGGCGGTGCATGCAACCGAACGGAATCGGAAGCAGCTGGTGCACGAGAAACGGCTCATCGATCATCAAGTCTCGAAGGACCGGGAAATCGCCCGCGAAATCGCCGGGCAAATCGCCGGCGTTACGTGTAACCTCCGCAGACGCGCCGGTGAAAATGACCGGCTTTTCGGCTCTGTCACCACCACCGATATCGCCGAAGCATTGCGCGCCGAAGGCTTTGAATTGGAACGCCGCGTCTTTGACATGGGCGAACCGATTCGCGAACTCGGCGTATTCATGGTGCCGGTGAAACTACACGCAGATGTCGTCGTTGAACTGCGCGTTGTGGTTGAACGCGAAAGCGAAGAATAACGCTGCGTCTTTGATGTTGTGATGAAACGCTCGGGTGAAATATGCAGGCTGAACCGGTTGAAACTCTTGCCGACACGGAAGCAGAACGCGCGGTGCTCGGCGCGATGATGACAGAGAAAGCCGTTATCCCGCGCGTCATCGCACTGCTCGGGCATACGTCCGATGCCTTTTTCACGACAGACCATCAGCTCATCTACACTGCAATCCTTGAGGTTTATGAGCGCGTTAGCAACGCAGATCCGCTCCTCGTTGCGAATGAACTGAACCGCACTAACCAGTTAAACCGCACCGGTGGCGCGGACTATCTCTACGAACTGCAAGCACCTATCGTAGAGACAGAAAGCACGGAGTTCTACGCCGAGATTCTGCACGAGAAGGCGACGCGCCGCCGCCTCACGCAGGCCAGTTCACAGATTCGGGAACTCGCGATGGACGAAGATGTGGAGTTGTCCGATGTCATGAACCAAGCGCAGGAGGCCGTTTTCGAGTTAGGGCAAACGGACGCGCAACGCGGGTTTACACGCATCCGGCCCCTGCTCACACAAAGCATCGACGAAATTGAGAAGCTGTTCCACAAAAAGACACGGCTCCTCGGCGTTCCCACCGGTTTCATGGATTTCGATCTGATGACATCCGGGTTGCAGCCCGGCAATTTCATCATCATCGCCGCGCGGCCGAGTATGGGAAAGACAACGTTGGTGCTGAATATCGCGCAGAACATTGCCCTGGAACAGGAGAGTCCTGTCGCCATTTTTAGTCTTGAAATGCCTGCGCAAGACATTGTGATGCGGATGCTCTCCGCCGAAGCGCAGATAGATTTCGGACGACTCCGAACCGGCAACTTCAGCGAAGATTATTGGCGGCCCCTCACCGAAGGCGCAAGCCGACTCGCCGAAGCACCTATCTTGATTAACGACAACCGCGGGCTCACGGTGCAGGCATTGCGCGCCGAAAGCCGGCGGTTGAAAGGCGAACATGAAAACCTCTCCCTCATCATTGTTGACTACCTGCAGCTGCTTAGAGGAACGGGCCGCTATAATTCCCGTGAGCAGGAGATCTCGGAAATCTCGCGTTCCTTGAAGGTGCTTGCATGGGAATTAAATGTCCCCATCATCGCCTGTTCGCAACTGAGCCGCGAAGTGGAACGGCGGCCCGATAAACAGCCGCAACTCTCCGATTTGCGAGAGTCCGGGGCAATTGAGCAGGACGCAGACCTGGTCGCGTTCTTATATCGAGAGGACTATTATCAAGAAGATGAACAGGTGGACGACCGGGTTGAAGCGCATCTCCTCATTAAGAAACAGCGCAACGGTCCTACAGGTCCCGTCCCCTTATACTTCACCAAAAAGCAGATGCGGTTTGAGAATATCAATTAGTAGCCTCTGCAGGACTTATGGACCATCATTCCTCCACAGACGAACGCTCAGGCGGATTCGGAATTCTGCTCAAAAACCGATTGCACGACACGCTTTCCGAGATAGGACAGGCGTGGACGCTGTTTTTTCAGACGCTCGTTCAGATTTTCCGGCCGCCACTTCAGTTAGAGCTGCTGATGAAGCAGCTGCTGCTCATCGGCTTCAATTCGTTGTCTGTCGTGCTAGTATCGGGATTTTTCACCGGGATGGTATTGGGTATCCAAGGCTACATTCAGTTGAAACCTTTCGCCGTGGAGGGCTCAGTCGCGCGGTTCGTTTGTGTATCCGTGGTGAAAGAACTCGGTCCGATGATTACGGCGTTTGTGCTTGCCGGGCGCATCGGTGCGTCAATTACGGCGGAACTTTCAACCATGAAGGTGACAGAGCAAATCGACGCGTTGGAGGTGATGGGCACCAATCCGGTAAAATATCTGGTTGTGCCGCGGTTCCTTGCATGCGCCATTATGCTGCCGACGTTGACGATATTTTCAACGTTCGCGGGCATCGGCGGCGGTTTCATCGCCGTGGTGTCCCTGTTTGATGTCAACGGCTACTTCTTCCTATTGGAAGTCCAAAGGAATCTGTTCGTGGCGAGTGTCCTCGTCAGTCTCATCAAGGCGACTTCGTTCGGGATGGCGATTGCCGCTGTCGGGTGTTACAAAGGTTTTAGCATATCAGCCGCGGGCGGCGCGGAGGG
This sequence comes from Candidatus Poribacteria bacterium, assembly GCA_965242965.1. Taxonomy (GTDB): domain Bacteria; phylum Poribacteria; class WGA-4E; order WGA-4E; family WGA-3G; genus AGPOR5. The sequence continues at coordinate 4,352,332 of OZ251518.1, forward strand.
TGTCGGTACGGCGACGACCGGCTCTGCCGTTATCTCGCTGATAGCCATCCTGGTCCTCGATTTTGTTTTGAACCACGTTCTGTTTAACATTTTGGGCTGGGTTTAACATGTTAGGTTGAGGGTGTTTCATAAATCGTTCAACGTCGCGGGGACAGGCCCCCGCGCTACGGTGAGAAAAACGCCGCCCCTTCAAGTAGGGCGAGGGCCTGTCCCTCGCCATGCGTTTGGCTGTCGGCCGCATCACCCCTGTAGGTCAGGATCGCCTGATCCTGACCCGTTCGGGATCGGGCGATCCCGAACTACAGACGTGGGCCCGATGTCTTACCGAAACGGAGTTATGAAACACCCTCATGTTAGGTTAGTTATGATTGTTGTTAAGGATATCTGGAAAACTTTCGGCGGCAAAAGCGTCTTAAACGGGCTGAGCCTTGAGATACCGCGCGGCGAAACCCTCGTTATCATGGGCAGAAGTGGCTGCGGCAAGAGCGTCCTGCTGAAAATTATCACTGGGCTCATCGCAGCGGATGCTGGCGAGATATGGTTTGACGGCACCGAAATCTCGAAACTCAAAGCAAAGAAACTGAACGCAATTCGCAGGAAAATCGGGATGCTGTTTCAGTCCGCTGCGCTGTTTGACTCAATGACTGTAGCGGAAAACATCGCTTTTATGTTGGACCAGCACACGAAACTCACGCCGGCCGAAATGCGGAAGGTTGTCGATGAGAAACTCAGCCTCGTCGATTTGGAAGGCGTTCAGGAGTTGCGGCCGGCGGAATTGAGCGGCGGGATGCGCAAACGCGTCGGCTTGGCGCGCGCTCTCGCCTTTAACCCAGAAGTCGTCCTTTACGATGAACCGACAACCGGACTGGACCCGGTTACGTGCAACGAAATTAATCAACTCATTCGCGACTTGCACGAGAAACTGCAAGTCACCTCTGTCGTCGTGACGCACGACATGCACAGCGCGTTCAGCGTTGCAACGCGGATGGCGATGATTCATGAAGGCAGACAGATTGCCTACGGCCGCCCGGATGAGATTCTTAACAACGATGATCCGATTTTGCAGCAGTTCGTCCTGTTTGGTGCGCCAGATCAGATTCTCAACATGGAAAATCCGGTCCTGCAAGAATTTATCGGTAGGCGTGACCTCGGCGCACACGGAGAAATCGCTTTATGAAATTCTGGAGCCCATCTGTCAAAGTCGGCGCAATGCTTGTCATCGCCGCGATATTACTCGTCCTGCTCCTCACTAACGCAGAAAATTGGCCCTGGGCCACCTCCGGGGACGAAATGCGTTTTGAATTCAGCACCGTGAGTGGACTCTACGTCGGCGCAGGTGTCTACTTATCCGGTGTGTCGCTCGGGAAAGTGACAAGCATCAAATTACAGCCTGAAACCAATAACGTTGAAATTCGGGCGAAAGTTAAAAACGGCTTTCAGTGGCTCCGAGAAGGGTGTGGTGCCAGAATCTCCATGAACGGGTTTGTCGGCGAGGTTTACATCGCGCTTGACAACGGCCCCATCGGGAACAGAACGTTAACGCCCGATGATTTGCCGATTATCGGGACGGACCCGGTGAACGCGCTGGAACTACTGGAGCAGACGAGCGCGGGCATGACGCAAGCCATAGAACTCACAAAAGCGGCGAACGAACTCCTGCAATCCAATCAAGAATCCATTGAACTCGGCATTAAAGAGATACGTGAACTCGTCGCGCTCTCGGCTCGAACCATCGAAAAACTCACCGTCGATTCGGAAGAGACTGTTAACGCGCTGATGCAACTCGCGTTTGATAATGACAAACGTCTCCAGCAGACGTTCCTGAAAGCGAACCGCCTGCTCAGCCAATTGGAAGGCGATTCCCTGATGGTGAGCAGTCAAATTAGCGACATTTCACGAGAGCTGCTCAGGCTGATGAACCAGAATTCGCCAAAATTGGAGGGCATTTTAACGGACATCGCGACCAGCTCGTCGGAATTTCGGCAAATCACAAGGGAATTTCGGAACGACTTTGACACTTTGTCCAACGATATCTCCGGGCTCGTTGCGAAGGGAAGCACCGCGCTTGAAACAGGCGAGGCAAACATCACGCCGATTTTAGAGAACTTGCAGGCGACAACGGCGGCGTTCACGGCATTGGAAGAGAATATCAATCGGCTTTTGACGACAGTGCAAGAAGGCGAGGGCACCGTCGCGCAACTGCTCAACACCCCCGAACCGCTTGCGGACGCACGCCGCACGCTGAACAACCTCAACGAAACGATGACAGCGGTGCGCGCACTCTCGCAACAGACCGGAAAGCAGTTGAAAAGTTTTGAATTGCCGAAACTGGGGTGGGATTACGAACTCCGTTATTTGGGGCAAAGTTTGCAGGCAGACATCGCACCGGGGCTGCAGCGGCACCTGCATAATGAGTTCGCCTTCTCGCTTTCACCCCAACCGCACTCGCACTACCGCATCGGGTTAGGCGTTCGGAACGAGAAAATCGCTTATGAATTTCAATACGCCTATGATGTGACAGACTCCCTTCGGGCGCGCGTCGGGTTCATGCGTTCCAAAGTCGGCGCAGGACTTGAATTCTGGCTGTTATCACGGCGACTCGGCATTAACATTGAAGGCGTTGGATTGACAGGCGATGCGCCGCAATTGAATACTGAATTAGCCATTCGGCTTTTTCGGCACGGGGAATTGCTTTTCGGTGTAGAGAATTTGATAGACGAACGGCGTTGGACGAGCGGGTTTCGTTTCATTAATAGTGAGTGGTAAGCGGAGCAGGATTTGCAGGATTTCCAAGATGTGCAATATGGTTTCGTTTTATTAACAGTGAGTGGTAAGCGGCAACCGGGGGGAGCGCGCGGTAGGAGGGACATCCCTGTCCCGATAGGGTGAAAAATTGAGACCGGGAGGGCGCGCCTACGGGGATTAATGTATGCCTATACGAAAGATTTTCTTCGGAGATAATTTACATATATTGCGAAATTTTGAAGGGGGGGTCAGTATCATCTGCACGGACCCGCCTTTTAACAGCGGCCGCGACTATAACACGTTCCTTTCTGAATCGCAATCGCAGCGGACTGCGTTTGTGGATACGTGGACATGGGACGATGCAGCGCAAGACGCGAGGCGTGAGATAGCGCGCCTCGCGCGGGAATCGGATACCTACGCCGCCCTAAACGATGCCTTATACGGCTACGATTACGTCTTGCAGAAAGCGACGAGCGGTCCGCCGAGTGCGATGCGCGCGTATCTCGCCTTCATGGGGCCACGTCTCGTGGAGTGTCATCGTGTTTTGCATCCGACAGGAAGCATGTATCTGCACTGCGATTCAACGGCATCGCACTACCTGAAAGGGTTGATGGACGCTATTTTTGGCCTGTCGAATTTCAGGAATGAGATTGTCTGGAAACGCTATAGAGGGAAACGTTCAGGGGCGAAAACAAAATTCCCTGCTGTCACGGATACGCTGTTGTTTTACGTGAAGAGTAAAGATGCAGCGTTTGCATTGCCGTTTACGCCGTTAGATCCGGATTACGTAAGAAGAGTTTACCGGCATGATGACGGTGACGGTAAAGGGCTATACAGATTCGGCGGACGTATCCGGGATAGAAAATACTATCTCGCTAATAGCCGCGGTGTGCCAACTACGAATCTGTGGGACGATGTTCCGGAACTCAATGGGACGAATCCCGAACGCCTCGGTTACCCGACACAGAAGCCTCGCGCATTATACGAACGAATTATTGAGGCATCGTCAAAACCGGGGGATATCGTGCTGGATCCGTTTTGTGGCTGCGGGACGACGATTGATGCGGCGGAGACGTTGAATCGGCAATGGATAGGGATTGACATCACGCTTCTCGCGTTGGATCCGATGCAGAAACGGCTGCGCGAGCGGCATGGACTTGAACCGTCCGTTGATTATGACATCGCGGGCTATCCGACGAATATGCAGGAAGTGACGCTGCTAGTGCGCGATCAGAAGAAATATCACGACTTCGCCAATTGGGCAGTGACGCGCATCGGGCTTGAACCGACAGCCAATAGCGGCGATGGCGGGTTTGATGGCACCGGCACCGTGAAGGTATGGAATCCACGGAACCAGAAATCGCGAAATACGCGCGTTATCGCCGAGGTGAAAACAGGGAAACCGAATGTGTCAATGCTGCGGGCATTCTGCCATACTATCCGTGAAAGGAAGGCGCAAATCGGCATCTTCATCACATTGGAACCGGTCAGCGGTGGCATGAAGGCGATGCAAGAGGATATGGGAACGTTTCAACATAACGGCGTATCTTATCCGCGCCTCCAATTCTGGCAGATTGACGAAGGTTACTTTGCCAATCCAGAGTCGCTGAACGAGACGATACGGTTACCGTGGCGCATTGAATCGCGGTTCAAATCGGAACGGCATTTTAAAGATGAGCAGACGGAGTTTATGTTGAGAGGTTGATTGAGGGTGTTTCATAAATCGCTCAACGTCGCGCTGACAGGCCCCGCGCTACGGTGAAAAAACGGTTCCTTCACCGTAGGGCGGTGGGAAAACCTGTCCCTCGCCATGCATTTGGCTGGCAGAATGCATCACCTCTGTAGGTCAGGATCGCCTGATCCTGACCCGTTTGTGATCAGGCGATCACAAACTACAGAAGGGGAAACACACATCGCGACGATGGTGCTCGCGGGGGACAGGCAACCGCACTACGAAAAAAAAAAACGGTTCTTAGGTCCGTAGGACCTTAATGTCTATAGCCCGCGCGATCGCGAAGAACCCTAAGGTCCTTTAGGTCCTTAATAGTCTTTGCCAGGGCCGCGTGTTTTTATTAAGGACCTAAAGGACCTTGAAAACGGGACGACACGGGCTGCTATAGACATGTAGGACCTAAAGGACCTAAAACGCCATCGAAATATGAAACACCCTCAGGTTAATTAACACCGGGCGTAGCAAGCGGTAGGCGGGACATCCCTGTCCCGATAACACACGCATCGAGACCGGGAGGTCTCGCCTACAGGGATGCATCGAGACCAGAGGTCTCGCCTACAGGCGCGCGAAATGGAGAAATATGGCACGAGAAAAACGGAGATTTGTCTGTCAAGAATGCGGTTACGCAACACCGAGAGAGTTGGGACGTTGCCCAGGGTGCAAAAGTTGGCAAAGTTTCGCCGAAGAGGTAGAAGTTCCCGCATCCTCCTCAATGTCTCATCGCGGTATCGGGCAAACCACCAGTCGGCCGGAGCCTATCTCGCAGGTGACAGCGAGTGACGTGGAAAGGCATCTCACCGGCATGGCAGAGTTCGACCGGGTGCTTGGCGGCGGCATTGTCCCTGGCTCCGTCATCCTTATCGGCGGCGACCCGGGCATCGGAAAATCGACGCTGTTGCTCCAAGCCAGTGATGCGCTCAGTCGGAATTACGGCGATGTGCTTTACGTTTCCGGTGAAGAATCGGTGAGCCAGACGAAACTCCGCGCAACGCGGCTCGGTGTATCTTCGGATACCCTCTACGTGCTTTGCGAAAATAATTTGGACCAGGTCGAAAAGCATATTAAGACATTCGGTCCGAAAGTTGTCATCATTGATTCAATTCAGACGGTGTATTTGCCGAGTATCCAATCCGCGCCGGGAAGCGTCACCCAGATTCGTGAATGCACGGGGACGCTCCTTGCCACGGCGAAGAGCCAGAATCTACCTATTTTCCTCGTCGGGCATGTGACGAAGGAGGGGGCACTCGCCGGTCCTCGCGTTTTAGAACACATGGTAGACACGGTGCTTTACTTTGAGGGTGAACGGCACCACATCTATCGCGTGTTGCGTGCGAATAAAAATCGGTTTGGTTCAACGAACGAAATCGGCATCTTTGAAATGCAGAGCAAAGGTCTTGTGGACGTGTCGAATCCTTCCGAGCTCTTTCTCAGCAATCGGGAGGAGGAGGTATCGGGTTCTGTTGTCGTCTCCAGCATGGAAGGCACTCGGCCATTGTTGATGGAAGTCCAGGCACTCGTCGTGCCGACGAACTATAGTAACCCGCGCAACACGGCAACCGGTGTTGACAGACACCGCATCGCGCTGCTCATCGCCGTGCTGAATAAACGGGTAGGCATCGACGTTGGCGACTCCGATGTCTTCGTTAACATTACCGGCGGCTTGCGCGTCGATGAACCTGGCATCGACCTCGGCGTGCTGATGGCCATCACTTCAAATCATCGGGATATTCCTGTGGACAAGCGCACCGTTGTCATCGGAGAAGTGGGGCTCGGCGGCGAGATTCGGCCGGTGACGCATGTCGAAAGACGGCTCAGGGAGGCGGCAAAACTTGGTTTCAAACGGGCGATTTTTCCTGAATATAACCGAAAGGGATTGGAAATAGAGGAAGGAATTGAGCTCGTCGGGGTGGGTGATGTCTATGATAGCCTGAGTGCGATTTTGTAGGAGAAACGCATCGAGACCAGGAGGGCTCGCCTACCGGGCGGAGCGCGCCGTAGGAGGGACATCCCTGTCCCGATAGGGTGAAAAATCGAGACCAGGAGGGCTCGCCTACCGCTGCCCAGAACGTAGCGCGGGGGCCTGTCCCCCGCGATCGTTGCTCGCCTACCGGAAGAAGAGGGAAAACGGATGCGATGGACGCAGATGAACAGCAAAATATGCACCCTTATTCCGGCCGCAGGCGAGGGGAGCCGACTCAAAAGTGCCGTTAAAAAGCCGTATTTAGCATTGGCACAGAAACCAATCTTAACGTATACGGTTCAGCGATTTGAGCAAAATACGGCAGTAGACGCAATTTTTGTGATTGTCAACGAAACAGATTTTGAACTCTGCCGCGCGACTGTTCTCGCACCTTACGCGTTTCAGAAGGTGCAATCGCTTGTCGCCGGTGGTGCAACGCGGCAGCAGTCTGTCCACAACGGCATCCGTGCCCTCCCGGCGGATGCGGATTTTGTGATTGTCCACGATGGCGTGCGTCCGTTTGTAACCGATGAAACGATTTTCGCGTGCCTTGACGCGGCGGCAGAATGGGGTGCAGCGGTGGCAGCCGTGCCTGTCAAGGAGACGATTAAAATCGCGAACGCGGAAGACTTCATTGTTGAGACACCGCCTCGCGAATGTCTCTGGACGGTGCAAACGCCGCAAGTCTTTCGGAAATCACTGCTGGAGGAAGCGCATCAAATCGCAGCAGCGCAGCAACTCACAGCAACCGATGATGCCGCCCTCGTTGAACAACTGGGGTATCCCGTTAAGTTGGTGAACGGTAGTTACGCGAACGTGAAGATTACGACACCGGAAGATCTGCGTATTGCGAACGTTCTTCTAGAGGAACCTGGCCAAAGTTTGTAAGAAAAGACTAACGTCTTTTCGGCCTGAAAAGACAGCCTCGCTTCACCAAACGAACGTGAACAACCGCTAGGAACAACAAAAGCATCTGGCCAAAGTTTGTAAGAAAAGACAACGTCTTTTCGGCCTGAGAAGACAGCCGCGCTTCACCAAACGAACGTGAATAACCGCTAGGAATAACAAAAAAATGCGAGTCGGTATTGGTTACGATGTCCATCGGTTAGTCGCCGACCGGAAATTGATTTTGGGCGGCGTTGAAATCCCATATCATCTGGGGCTATTAGGACATTCGGATGCAGATGTCTTGACACACGCAATTATTGATGCTATACTGGGTGCAGCCGCTTTAGGTGACATCGGGACGCACTTTCCGGATACGGATGCGCGTTATGCAGGCATGGACAGCCTCGTTTTCCTCCGAGATATCGCCGCCAAGATTCGGCAATCAGGATACGAGATTGGCAATGTGGACAGCACCGTTATCGCGCAGCGGCCGAAACTAGCACCTTACATGCCACAGATGCGCGCAACGCTCGCCGAAACGCTCGGCATCGCCGTAGAACAGATAGGCATCAAAGCGACAACTTCCGAGGGACTGGGCATCGTTGGGGAAGAGAAGGCGATTGTCGCGCAAGCCGTCGCGTGCCTGAGTAACAAAGGAGGGCAAACCTAAGAAAAATGGGACTTCAGATTTACAACTCGATGAGCCGACAACTGGAAGACTTTGAGCCCCTCAACGCAGACCGGGTGACGATTTACAACTGCGGCCCCACGGTCTACGATTACATCCACATGGGCAATGCCCGCACGGCGTTGGTGACAGATATTATCCGAAGGTATCTGACGCATAAAGGCTATAACGTCAAACTCGCGCAGAATTTAACCGATATTGACGATAAGATTATCGCGCGCGCGGCGGAACTCGGCATCAGCGAGAAGCAACTCGCAGAGCATCGCGGCGACGCGTTTCTTGAGGATTCGCAGCGGCTCGGCATCCAGCCCGCAGACGTGCATCCGAAAGCCACCGAACACATTCCGGAGATGTTAACCCTCATCAAGACGCTCATTGACAAAGGTGCCGCTTATGTCATTGATGGAAGCGTTTACTATCGGGTGAACGCCTTTCCTGAATACGGCAAGTTGTCGCATCGGAAACCGGAAGATTTGCTCGCCGGCGCGCGCGTCGAAATCGATGAACGTAAGGAAGACCCGAGGGACTTTGACCTTTGGAAAGCCGCTAAACCCGGTGAACCAACGTGGGATAGCCCCTGGGGCAAAGGCAGACCGGGGTGGCATATTGAATGTTCCGCCATGGCGATGAAGCACCTCGGCGAAACGTTGGACATGCACATTGCTGGCGAAGACCTGCTGTTTCCACACAACGAGAACGAAATCGCGCAGAGTGAACTCGCAACGGGAAAGCTGTTTGCCCGTTATTGGGTGCATGTCGCCTTCCTGAAAATCGATGGGCGGCGGATGGGTAAATCTGAACACAACTTTATCCTCCTCCGAGACGCGCTGGATAATTATCCTACCGAGGTAATCCGCCACTTTCTCATCTCGGCGCAATACCGCCACCCGCTGGACTACAACCCGGAAAGTCTCGCCAAATCGGAAGGCGCGCTCCGTAGATTGAACAACTGCCTTGAGGCGTTGGCGGTTTATGAAACAAGTACTGAGGCGAATGTGGAAGACGAAGCAGAAACCTCCCTCCGCGATGCAACGCTGCAAATGAAAGCGGACTTTGAGGCGGCGATGGATGCCGATTTCAATACCGCGCGTGCCCTCGGCGCGATTTTCACACTCATCGGCGTGGTGAACCGTTTTATCCAGAAAACGGAGACAGATGCCGCCGCCGCTGTCCTCGCAGACGCGCGTGAGGCACTTATTGAGACATGCGGTGTCCTCGGTATCTATAACGCGCAAGCCGACGATGTTCAAGACGACAGCGGTGAACTTCTCAATCACCTCGTCACGCTGCTGCTTGATATTCGTCAAGACGCTCGTCAGCGCAAGGATTGGGAGACATCGGACAAAATTCGCGACCGGATGAAAGAACTGAACATTGAGATACAGGATACGCGGCAGGGCGCGACCTGGAAATTTATCTCATAACCCGTAAGCGCGCTTCGGACGCGCACAACTTTCTATAGGAGAAAACAGAATGATTTATCGATTCATGGGATTTTTCCTTCTGCTTACCTGTTTTTCAGTGGTGCTGACAGGCTGCAGCGCGCTATTTTCGGAACAGGAGTGGAGCGAAAACTACGCGCTCGGAGAAGGCGTGCGCGCATCGAGCCCACAGATGATTGACGGCAAATTGAATACCATCGGCGAAACAATGTTCCCCGAAGGCGCGTCTGGGTTCGCCGGCGCGAACCCCGCATCCGAAGTGGTGATTATGCTGCCCGAAAAAAAGACTATCCGCCGAATCGTCGTCCATTCCGATAATCTAACGGAGTTCGACATCCACGCCGATAAAGGGAGCATCGCCGTTGAAACGGACTGGCAGATGATCAAAGAGATAAAGAGTGTCAAAAGCAGTCCGATTCAGATTTCGTTGTTGATTCCGTTTCCTACCGACAAGATTCGGCTTCGCGTTCTAGGCACGAAAGACGACGCGCTCTTGAATCGGCAGCAACGCGCGCGTTCTGGGGGACGCGGCTGGTTTACCGGTAATCGTCGCGCCGTCGGGAAAATCCGCGAGATCGAACTCTACGGCTATAAGTCCGCCGAACAGGTAGCGGAAAAGGCAGCCACCGATAAGCGCGAAAAAGAACTTGACGATTTGCTGCAATTAGAGTAACATGTCTTGCAGGGTTTCGCATCGTCAGGTTTTCGATGCAATTTTTCATCTGAAGGCGGCAGTTCGCGCAACGCCGCCTCATTACCACAGACGGTTTTTGCGCCGTTTGACAAGGAGGCAATACATGCGTTTTGGTTTATTCGCGATACTCCTCTGTGCGGTGATAGGGATGTCGGGATGTATTCTTTCGTCCACTCCCTCCCTCAATTGGAGTAAAAACATCGCCATCGTGGCGACGAGCCAAGATTCAAAGTTTCACGACGACAATATCCACACTCAGGGTGAAACCGGTCCGATTCTCTCAGCCGAAAAAGATGAAGCCGCCCAGATGGAGGCAGATAAATTCACTGAGGCTGTTTTAGAATGGGGGAAGCCGCAGACTATCCAGCAGATTGTCGTCAAAGCGCAGGAAGGGGAGCTGGAATTCTTCGCGATTCAGTATATGGATGAAGGCGGAAAGTGGGTAACGGTGAAAGAGGTGAGAGACAACATCCGCGAAGTCTACAGATACACCTTGAAAGAGCCGGTTCTGACGACGAAGTTCCGGTTGAAAGTGCCGCGGCAGTGGGAGTCGCGCCGCGTCGGCGGCCAGAAACGTTCAAGGCGCAGTGAGAGTGGTGCCCCGAGCGCGTCAGAGTATAAGAAGATTCAGGAAATTGAGCTCTACTACGCGCTGCCCCCCGAGCCGGGGGAATCGGCATCAGCGGAGTGAGTCTATGCATCCGCAGCACCATTACACCGTAGGGCGAGGGCCTGTCCCTCGCCATGCTGCGATCGCGGGGGACAGGTCTGCTCTCTCCCTTGCGCTACGAGAAAAAAAACGGTGCCGTTTACCGTAGGGCGAGGGCCTGTCCCTCGCCATGCATCCGCAGCACCATTTGCACCGTAGGCGAGCGGGTTTCCCTCGCATGCAGCGATCGCGGGGGACAGGCCCCCGCGCTACGGTTAAAGAAAACGGTTACCTTCGCGGGGGACAGGCCCCGCGCTACGGAAAAAAAGCGTGCCGTTTACCGTAGGGCTTGGGCCCTCGGATGCCACACGCGCATCCGAGCGGGTTCCCCTCGCCATGCAGCGATCGCGGGGGACAGGCCCCCGCGCTACGGTTAAAAAAACGTTCACCTTCGCGGGGGACAGGCCCCCGCGCTACGGTTAAAAAAGCGTGCCGTTCACCGTAGGGCGAGGGCCTGTCCCTCGCCATGCACCAAAGCAACGGAACCCTAATCGAACACATTGCGAACGACGAAAATGTTCTCCAACGAAACAAAAAGCCTCATTCATCTCAATCTGATTCAAGGCGTGGGCCCTAAAACCGTTCAAGTCTTGTTTGAACTTTTCGGTAGCGCAGAACAGGCACTGAACGCGACACAGGCGGAATTAGAGAAGAGAGAGAATCTCTCGCCTGCAATTCGTGAACTGCTTATCCGAAAACAGGTCAAGATTCCGCTCGAAAAGGAGTTGGAACTGATTGAGCAATACGGGTGTCAGGTTATAACGCAGGACGATGCGGCGTATCCGCCACTTTTGAAAGAAATCGCCGATGCACCGTTGATGCTTTATGTCAAAGGGGAACTCAAACCGGAGGATGCGCTCAGCATCTCGTGCGTGGGTTCTCGGAGCGCGAAGGACTATGGGCGGCAGGTCAGCCATCGATTCAGTTATCAACTCGCGCAACGCGGCGTAACCGTGGTGAGTGGGCTGGCACGGGGAATTGACACCAATGCGCATCGCGGCGCGCTTGACGCTGGCGGCAGGACGATTGCTGTCATGGGCAACGGGCTGAGCCTTATTTATCCTGCCTCAAACGATAAATTGGCGGAGGAGATTATGCAAGCCGGCGCGTTAATCTCCGAATTTCCGATGGGCATGCAACCGATGGGCAAGAACTTCCCCCGGCGGAATCGTATCATTAGCGGCATGACACTCGGCACCATCGTCGTGGAGGCATCGAATCGGAGCGGCGCGCTGATTACCGCGCGGCATGCACTGGAACAGGGACGGGAGGTGTTCGCCGTCCCGGGTCCGATTTTCTCCGAACTTTCAACCGGCACCCATAAACTCATTAGAGAAGGCGCAGGGTTGGTGCACTCTGTCGAGGAACTTCTTGAAGCACTCCCGCAACACGCGCGAAATATGCTGTCTACGTCAATGTCAATGCCGCTGGACACCCCCGCTACAGACGCACCTTCTTCCACCGAAGCTGAACCCCGTAGGCGCGCGTCCAGTTCTGTCCCGACATCACCTGAACCCGCGGCACCGTTACCCGAACTCACCGATGATGAAAAAACGGTATTTCAGGCGATTGAGGCACCGTCAACCCACATTGACGTTATCGTCCAAACAACACAAATGCCGGTAGGCAAGGTATCCAGTGTGCTATTGATGTTGGAGTTGAAAGGCGTTGTGCAGCAATTGCCGGGCAAATTTTTTTGTTGTTCCTAAGGGAGGGGTTTCATATATCAATGCCTTCCGGTAGGAGAGACCTCCCGGTCTCGATTCTTCGGGTAGGAGAGACCTCCCGGTCTCGATGCCTCCTCGGTAGGAGAGACCTCCCGGTCTTGATTAGGTAAGGCGTGCCCAATCTCGACCTGTTCGGGTGCAGGCGCACCCGAACTACAGGGCTAGCGTGCGCGCCGCTTGTAGTTCAGGAGCACCTGCTCCTGAACTGTTTGTGATCAGACGCTTGCAAAAGACAAATGTCTTCTTGATACGCACCACATCGAGACCAGGAGGAAGAAATCGAGACCAGGAGGTCTCTCCTACCGGGAAGAAATCAAGATATGAAACACCCTCAATTAAGGGAGGCATCCATGGCCACCGTTGCAGCACAAACCTACTTTACGCCGGAGGAATACATCGCTCTGGAACGCAAGGCGGAATTCAGGAACGAGTACTTCTCCGGACAAATCGTTCCAATGTCCAGTGGGAGTTACAATCACAGTCTCATCGTCACGAATATATTAGGCGAACTTCACCTCCAATTCAAGGGACAGGGATGTGAAGTGCTCACTCACAGGATGCGAGTGAGGGCGATTCCAAGGGATACCTATGTTTACCCGGATGTGGTTGTTGTCTGCGGCGAGCCCGAGTTTGAGGATGATACCTTTGATACCCTCCTCAACCCCATTCTCATCGTGGAAGTGCTGTCGCCTTCCACCGAGGCGTATGACAGAGGTGAAAAATTCGCGCGCTACAAACACCTCGCGTCCTTGCAAGAATACGTTCTCGTCTTGCAAGACAAGGTGTGGGTAGAACACCATCGCTGCCACGGCACACAATGGGTGCTCAGCCATTATCGCGCCTTGGAAGAGGTTTTACTGCTTCCCTCCATCGGATGTGAATTGCCCTTGCGCGACATCTACGCACGAGTCATACAGAATGATTAAAGGAGACACTCATGGCCACCGTTGCAGCCCAAACCTACTTTACGCCAGAAGAATACATTGCTTTGGAACGCAAAGCGGAATACAAAAGCGAATACTTTGACGGACACATCATCGCAATGGCCGGCGCAAGCAGCAAGCATAATCTCATCACGGGAGATATATTTTATGGGCTCTACCCGCAATTAATAGGGCATGGGTGCGAAATTTTTACCAGCGATATGCGAGTGCGGGCGAGCCTGGGCGATGCCTACTTTTATCCCGATGTGGTTGTTGTCTGTGGCGAGCCCGAGTTTGAGGATGATGTCTTTGACACGCTTCTCAACCCCATTGTCATCGTGGAAGTGCTTTCACCTTCTACCGAGGCGTATGACAGAGGTGAAAAATTCGCGCGATACAAACACCTCGCGTCCTTGCAAGAATACGTTCTTGTCTCGCAAGACAAGGTGTGGGTAGAACACCATCGCCGCCACGGCACACAATGGATGCTCAGCCATTATCGCGCGCTAGAAGACGTGCTGCCGCTTCCCTCTATCGGATGTGAATTGCCCTTGCGCGATATATACGCACGAGTCACCGTAAAGAATTAAAGGAGAGAGACATGGCCACCGTTGCAGCCCAAACCTACTTTACGCCCGAGGAATACATCGCTTTGGAACGCAAAGCACACTTCAAAAGCGAATATTTTGACGGACATATTATCGCAATGTCCGGTGCAAGCTTTAAACATAGCCTCATTGTCTCCAATATATCGGGTGAACTTCACCTCCAATTCAAGGGGCGAGGATGTTCAGTTCATACCAACGATATGCGGGTGCGGCCGAGCCTGGGCGATGCCTACTTCTATCCGGATGTCGTCGTTGTCTGCGGGGAGCCCGAGTTTGAGGATGATGTCTTTGACACGCTCCTCAATCCAATTGTCATCGTTGAGGTGCTATCACCTTCAACGGAGAGACGTGACAGGGGCGAAAAATTCGCTCGCTACAAACACCTCACCTCCTTGCAAGAATATCTCCTCGTTTCGCAAGACAGCGTGCGCGTTGAACACCATCGCCGCCACGTTGCACAGTGGATGCTCAGCCACTATCGCGCCTTGGAGGAAGTGCTATTGCTTCCCTCAATCGGATGCCAGTTATCTCTGCGCGATATCTACCGGCGCATCACATTTTCTCACGAGACAGAAAACGCATAAAAGCGGACTTCGCTAAGGGTAAACACCATGAACGCAACAGAATTAGAATTTGAAAAACCACTCATCGAACTGGAACACCACCTCACGCAACTAGAGCTCTTCGCGCAAAATCATCCAACGTTGGAGCTCGCCGAAGGAATTGGTGCATTAAAACAGAACGTCAACGCGCTCACAAAGCAAACGTTCCAAACGCTCAGCCGATGGGATAAAGTTCGGTTAGCACGGCACCCGCAGCGGCCCCAAGCCGCTGTCTACATTGACGCGCTCTTGGAAGAACCGCTTGAACTCCACAGCGATAAATTATATGGCGACGACAGAGCCCTTGTCGGCGGTTTGGCGTGGTTTGAGGGACAACCTGTCGTCTATCTCGCGCAGCAGAAAGGCACGAACCTCCAAGAACGACAGGAGACGAACTTCGGCTATACGCACCCCGAAGGCTACCGCAAAGCGCGACGGCTAATGCAGTTGGCAGACAAATTCAATCGTCCCCTAATTTGCTTTGTGGATACACCCGGCGCGCACTTCGATCTTCGTTCCGAAGAATACGGACAAGCGATGGCCATTGCCGAAAACCTCGCCGAGATGATGCAGCTGCGCGTCCCCATACTCGCCGTTATCATCGGCGAAGGCGGCAGCGGCGGCGCACTCGCCATCGCCCTCGGCAACCGCGTGTTGATGCTAGAATACGCCATATACTGCGTCGCGCCACCCGAAGCATGCAGCGGCATCGTATGGAAAGACAAAGGCGAGCATGCCCCGGAAGCCACAGAAGGCTATAAACCGACTGCCCCAGACCTGCTTCAATTAGGCATTATCGACGAGGTTATCCGTGAGCCCCTCGGCGGCGCGCACCGTGATGCCGATACCGCCGCACAGAATGTCAAACGTGCACTCCGGAAACACCTCGCCGAGTTGATGCAGCTGAGCCCGCAACAACTCGTCCAGCAACGGTACGAACGGTATCGGCACATCGGGCTTTATGGTGAAGACGCTCCTAGAATCTAGCAAGTAGCGCGGGGGCCTGCCCCCCCGCGATCAAACCGCTGTCCAGAACGTAGCGCGGGGGCCTGTCCCCCGCGATCAAACCGCTGTCCGGAACGTAGCGCGGGGGCCTGTCCCCCGCGATCGCTCCGGTGAAGGATGCCGTTTTTTACCGTAGCGCGGGGGCCTGTCCCCCGCGATCGTCCGAGGATGCGAACGATGGCGAGGGACAGGCCCTCGCCCTACGGTAAGACGGGGCCCCTCTGTAGGTCAAGAGCGCCTGCTCTTGACCCGTTCGGGAGCGGGCGCTCCCGAACTACGGTCTCTGGGCCCGGCGAGGGCCCTCGCCATACGGAGAATAAAACATGAAAATCCGAACCATCACCACTGGCATCCCATCGCCATTTTCACATGACTACCTCCAGCACGCCGCCGAATTCAACGCCGCGTGCCGAACCCGTTTTCAAGCAAACGGCTACGAGGTGCAATCAACGCGCCTCAGCACACAAGTCTGGAACGCCGAAATAGACGTGGCGGATATCTTCGCTTTAGAACAAAAAACAGAAGCGTTAGGCATCGAATTCCTCAGTCTCGGCACAATATTTCCCGCGCATCCCAACGCCGCACAGCACTTTGAAACCGTCGCCGACGCAATCGTCAAAACCGAAACCTTCTTCGCCTCCACCTCTATAGGCATGAAGCCAGACCTTTTAACAGAAAAAGGAGCGTCAAAGTTCTTAGCGCGCACCGCCAAAATCATCCAGCAGATAGCGCGCCGCACCGAGAACGGATACGGCAACCTCCGCTTCGCCGCCTTGATGAATTGCCCACCGAATACCCCCTTCTTCCCCGCCGCATACTGGCAAGATACCGGTATAAACTTCGGCATCGGATGGCAAGCCGCTGACTTGGTATATGACACCTTCGCTGACGCACCCGACTTAAACACCGCCCTCCAGCACCTCAAAACGCGCATGGAAACAGAGGGACAAAAGGTTGTCACCATCGCGCAAACCCTCGCACAGGAACATAACGTAAAGTTTGTCGGCATAGACGTATCCCCCGCGCCCATGGCAGACGAAAGCATCGCCTACGCAATAGAGCAACAACTCCCTGGCCGCTTCGGCGAACGCGGCACCTTAACCGTCTGTGCAAACTTGACACGCACTCTCCGCGCCCTAGAGCTCCCGTTATGCGGCTATTCCGGACTCATGCTCCCCGTGCTTGAAGACATCGGCTTAGGACAACGAAGCCAAGCTGGTTGCTTTAACCTAGACAGCCTCCTCCTCTACTCTGCTGTCTGCGGCACCGGTTTAGACACCATCCCCATCCCCGGCGATGCCTCCACAACCCAAATCAGTGCTATTCTAGCAGACGTAGCCACCCTCTCTGCGCGTCTTTCCAAACCGTTATCTGTCCGCCTTTTTCCCGTGCCTGCCCTCAAAGCCGGCGAGATGACCCGGTTTGAATCACCGTATTTGACCAATACCACGGTGATGTCAATATAATACGCTCCCCAGAGACCGTAGTTCGGGAGCACCTGCTCCCGAACGGGTCAAGAGCAGGCGCTCTTGACCTACAGAGGGGCCACGTTTTACCGTAGGGCGAGGGCCTGTCCCTCGCCGTGCCTGGACCTTGGAAAAGACCGTAGTTCGGGAGTGCCTGCTCCCGAACGGTTCAAGATCGGGCGATCTTGACCTACAGAGGGGCCCACGTCTTACCGTAGGGCGAGGGCCTGTCCCTCGCCATGCAACGATCGCGAGGGACAGGCCCTCGCGCTACGGTGTAAGCGACACTTCTCGCAACGCTTGCGGGGGACAGGCCCCCGCGCTACGGTAACCATGCCCCGCCATCCTTCCCAATCGCCCAATCCCAAAAACCCGCAATAAAAAAATTGACATTTTTCCACTGTTATGATATAATTTAAAACATAATGCCGAATAGGCTGCGCGCGACACAACTGCAAACCCTAACCGCACGTTACCCGCAAACCGGGCATCGCGCAACAGAACAACTATTATGATTACACGAAACAACCTCCGCAAACTCACTCGCGAAACCGGTGTCGTCCTCGCGCTCTGACCTACAGAATGGGGCGGCTCGGTCACCGTAGGGCGAGGGCCCTCGGATGCCACCCGCGCAGGCGAGCGGGTTTCCCTCGCCGTGCCTAGATCTTGTAAAAGAACGTAGGGCGAGGGCCTGTCCCTCGCCATGCAGCGATCGCGGGGGACAGGCCCCGCGCTACGGGGTCAGCGGCATTTCTCGCAGCGATCGCGGGAGACAGGCCCCCGCGCTTTTGACAAAAATAGGATAGCCGCCGAAAGAGGAATACCCATGAACCAAAAACCGCACGTCCTACTCATCACGACAGACCACTGGCCCAACTCCCTGCTAGGAGTCAGCGGACACCCAAAAATCCAAACGCCGACGTTAGACGCGCTCGCGCGCGCAGGCACCCGTTTCACGCGCGGTTATAGCGAATGTCCAGTCTGTGTCCCCGCGCGAAAAACGCTCATGACAGGCACGCCGCCCCGCACTCACCGAGACAGGGTTTTCAACGACAGGCAAGGCTTAAACGGCATCCCGACAATCGCGCAGACCTTCCGCGATGCCGGGTATCAGGCTTACGCTGTCGGCAAACTGCATGTCCATCCGCAGCGCAACCGCATCGGATTTGACGATGTCATCCTCGGCGAAGAAGGCAGACTGCAACACGGCGTAATAGACGATTATGAACTTTTCCTCGGCGACCGGGGTTATGCCGGACAGCAATTCGCCGGCGGCATGTGCAACAACGATTACCTCAACCGCCCCTGGCACCTCCCCGAAGACTGCCACGTCACGAATTGGAGCACGCAACAGATGGTGCGCATGCTCAAACGCCGAGATCCGACGCGGCCAGGGTTCTGGTATCTCTCCTACTGCCATCCGCATCCGCCTTTGGCACCGCTGCAGTGCTACATGGACATGTATCGCGATAGCGGCGTGGACATGCCGTATTGCGGCGAGTGGGCAGCCGATACCGATAATTTGCCGTGGCCCTTAAAAGCGCGTCAGATGCAAGACGCGCATTTCACCGAAGACCTGGTTCGTTCCGCGCGTCAGGCATTTTACGCGCTTTGCACGCACATCGATCATCAGTTGCGCGTCGTTATCGGCACACTGCGCGAAGAAGGATTGCTCAACAACACAATTATCCTCTTTACGTCCGACCACGGTGACATGCTCGGCAACCATCAGTTATGGGCAAAACGGCTCTTTTACGAAGATTCCGCCAACGTCCCGATGCTCCTCGTCGGCACCGCAGGCGATGAACGCGTTGGGAATCACCGCGTTGACGATAGACTCGTCGGCTGGCAAGACGTGATGCCGACGCTGCTCCACCTCGCAGGGATTGATGTCCCGGAAACGGTAGAAGGCATCCCTATGGTAGGCGATGAAAAACGCGAGTGGCTGTATGGCGAATGTAGCGAAGGCGCGAACGCGACGCGCATGATTCACGACGGCCGTTTCAAACTCATCTACTACGCCACCGGCAACTGCACGCAACTCTTCGATTTACAGGAAGACCCGAGTGAGTTGCATAACCTTGCAGACTCATCTGCGCACGCCTACACCGTTGCACGCTTGACGAACCACCTCATCGGTGAACTCTACGGCGGCGATGAAAACTGGGTGCAAGACGGTGCTCTCGTCGGCTTGTCAGACAGAGAGTATCGTCCCTCTCCGAATCGGGCGTTATCGGGACAACGCGGGCTGCATTGGCCCCCGCCGCCATCTGCGGGCCGTTGAGATACCTCGGGTTTTGATGCATCCCGGTAGGAGAGACCTCCTGGTCTCGATGTATTCCAGTAGGAGAGACCTCCTGGTCTCGATTCTATTTGCGATCAGGCGATCGCAAACTACAGAACGGGGAGGATTCGATGTCCCCCGGTAGGAGAGACCTCCTGGTCTCGATGCATTCCGTCCTTCGGATTCGGGACCGGGAGGTCCCTCCTATGCGAGAAAATGGCATTCGCACCAAAAACTAAATGCCTCAGCCTTAAACGATGAACACTGCAACCCGACAAAAATTCAGTGACGAAGAACTCCGCCGCCAACTGCGCCTCGGCGAGGACAGTTATTGGGAATTTAAGCAGATTGAATTCGCTGGTAATGTTCCCAAGAGTCCTCGTCGCGATGACCTCGCAGACGAATTCGCCGCCTTCGCGAATGCAGATGGCGGTGTAGTGCTGTGCGGCGTGAAAAACAGCGGCGAGGTGCAAGGCATGTCGCGCGCACAGATGGACGCACTTGAACGGATCTTGGTGGAGCTCTGCACCGATTCCATTAAACCGCCGATTCGTCCCACTATTCTTCGCAGAGAAGTAGAGGAAGGACAACCGTTCCTCCTCGTTGAAATCCCGCAAGGCTCTGATGTGCACGAAAGCCCAGGGGGCAGCTATCTCCGCGTCGGAAGCTCAAAGAACAAGATGACGAACGATGAACGGCTACGCTTGGCTCAGCGGCGTGGACAAGCGCGCTTCCTCTGGTTTGATAAACAGCCTGTCCCAGAAACCGGCTTCGGCACTTTAGATGAAGCACTTTGGAAACCGCTGTTAAGCACGGAAGGGGCTATCAACCCCGAAGCGGCACTAGAGAAAATGGGACTTCTCACTCGCGACGAAAACGGGACAACGCGAGCCACAGTCGCCGGAGTCCTTTTCTGCAGCCGCACCCCGGAGCAGTGGCTACCAAACGCTTGCATCACCGCCAACTATTATCATGGCGAAGAGCGCGCCTCTGGACAGATCGATACGCAGACAATTACCGGACCGCTGAACGAACAAATAGAGAATGCCCTCGCCTTTTCTATCAGAAATATGCGCGTTGGTGCATACAAAAGCCCGGCTCGCACCGACTTGCCGCAATATAGCGAAGCTGCACTCTTTGAAGCCATCGTCAACGCTGTCGCCCACCGTGATTATTCCATTCACGGCAGCCGCATTCGCCTTTCAATGTTCGCGGAACGCATTGAAATCAATTCGCCCGGCGGCTTGCCGAATAACTTGACACTTGATAGCATGGGATTGCGTCAATCAACGCGCAACGAAACCATCGCATCGGTGCTCGGCCGAATACCTGTCAGGAATGTCCGAGGAGCCGGTGACCGGCAGTTCTTCATGGAGCGGCGCGGGGATGGAGTGCCAACTATCCGACGTGAAACACAGGCATTGAGCGGGAAACTACCGGAGTACCAACTCATTGATGACGCTGAACTCTCCCTTAAAATTCCCGCCGCCGCCACGGAGCCGACACCGGCCACTGCCGTTATCTGGGCTCGCCACGCAGGCACGCCGATACCGAAGGTGGAATTGTTAGCACTGTTTCCGAATGAGACATCGCAGTACGTCGCCACGGACTATGCTGGCAAGGCGCGCGTTGAGCTGCACTCCACGCATTTTCCGATGATAGTATTTGCGGCCGCGCCGGGCTTCGCCGCGCATGTTGAACTCGATTGGGTGCCGGCGCAAGGCGCGCTTGCAATTGAAATGCAAAAATTGTCCGATGGCGGCTCGGTTATCTTTCCTGAAGCAACAGGCAGTCTTCCCGGTTTGAGAGGCCATTTGAATCCGATTCTCGATGCGCACGAACGCACCTATCTCTATGCATCTAACATTGCTATCAACGAGGGACAACCGCAACCTGTCCATTTCATTCCCGGTGAAGAGTTGCGCCTCACCGATGCCTATGGAAAAGAATTGATGGCGCGCATCGTCGCAATTACCGGCAGATCTGCATTAGTGGAATATCGTCAGATTCAGTAATTATGGCAATTCCCGTTCGTCGTGCCCTGTTAGAGAAAACAAGGTTTGCAGTAAAAACCTTGCGCGAAACGGTTGAAAGATGGTAAACTAAAAGAAGATTTTGATGACACCGAGCAATTCAGCATAAAAAAAGGAGACACGGAAAATGATTTCCCAAACAGACATTCAAGCAACTTGCGATGACATCGTTCGCGAATTCGCACCGCTCCAAATTATCCTCTTCGGTTCCTATGCCTACGGCACACCGACAGATCACTCCGATGTCGATCTACTGGTAGTCATGCCGATTCCCCAATCGGAAACGCGACAGCAGGAATTGGAGATTCAGCGACGAATACCACGCCGCTTCCGCATGGATTTACACGTTCGCTCACCGGCGGAGATTGCCTATCGCGTCTCATATAACGATTGGTTTCTGCGCGAAATCCTCGAAAAAGGAGATGTGCTTTATGAAGTCAGTGCCTCCCGCACGGATTTCTTGAAAATAACGCCGGAAATAAACCAATTGCCCGATAAGGAAACGGGATTCGTGAATCCACTGACACTTGAATATATCGAGAAGGCGGAAGGCGATTATGCTGACGCAAAGTGGCTGCAGCAAGCACCGAAACCGAACTATGACAACATTTGCTTCCACGCGCAACAGGCGATAGAAAAGTATCTCAAGGCGTGGTTGCAAGAGACAAACCGCCCGGTACCGAGTACGCACAATTTGGTGGAGCTGCTTGATTTGATTGTGCCAGTCCTTCCCGCGTGGAACAGATGGCGCGACGACTTTTCACTGTTTACCAAACATGCCGTGGATTCTCGCTATCCCGGCCATTTCGCGACTGCGGCTGACGCGGCGAACGCTATGCGCATCTGCACCGAAGTCTGTCAGGCAATTCGTGCGATACTGATGCCGATGCCATAATTTTCGAGGAACGTAGCGCGGGGGCCTGTCCCCCGCGATCGTTGTCCGTACTCTGTAGGGCAAGATCGCCTGATCTTGCCGTTCGGGAGCAGGTGCTCCCGAACTACGGTCTTTTATAGGATCCGGGCACGGCGAGGGACAGGCCCTCGCCCTACGGTAATATGGAGCGTTTTTTTTCACCGTAGCGCGGGGGCCTGTCCCCCGCGATCGTTGTCCGTACTCTGTAGGGCAAGATCGCCTGATCTTGCCGTTCGGGAGCAGGTGCTCCCGAACTACGGTCTTTTATAGGATCCGGGCACGGCGAGGGACAGGCCCTCGCCCTACGGTAATATGGAGCATTTTTCCCGTAGCGCGGGGGCCTGTCCCCCGCGATCGCCCGACCCGCGCGAAAAACGCCCACCGACCAAGGCCATTTCCTTCCCGATCTAGGCACGGCGAGGGAAACCCGCTCGGATGCGCGTGTGGCATCCGAGGGCCCAAGCCCTACGGTAAAACGTGACGGTTTGGAAAACTCTCAAACCACAGAACTAGAATAACTAAATCGTCATGAAAAAAACAACTCATATCTTGACAAAAATGCAGAAATCATATAAAATAAACACAGGTTTTCCACAAACCTTATCGTAATTTTTTAATTCTCAGGACTTACGCAAACTCACGTTGCGTTAACACGAAAGGAAGAAAAATGTTAGCTGAAATACGTCAAAGAGAAGGTATCATTGTCATTCGGCCCACCGGACGCATGATCGGTGCGGCAAACGCAGAACTCCGACAGCAGATTAGCGAGGAACTAGAGGAACACTTTGAAGCACCCAAGGTCCTCTTTAACTTGGAGGCGGTCACGCGGATGGATAGTAGCGGGCTCGGCACGCTTGTCTCCGCGCATGTCACCACCTCCCGAAAAGGTGGCCGCACCGCACTTGTCAACGCCGGCGCGCACATCAGAAACCTCCTCGTCCTCGGACGGCTGATGACTGTGTTCGAGACCTACGATACTGAAGATGAAGCCATCGTCGCGATGACTGCGGATAACTAAGAAACCGGGAAACCCCGGATTGACTCGGGTTGTCGCGAACACGCGTTCGCGACAACCCGCGCCTCTAAATCGTGGTAGGCGAGGGACAAGAGCCCTTACCCTACCACGATCGCGGGGGACAGGCCCCCGCGCTACGGGAAAAAACGGCCCGGGTTACCGTAGGGCGAGGGCCTGTCCCTCGCCATGCCCCGGTAGGCAGGACATCCCTGTCCCGATAGGTTCAACATTGACACCGGGAACGCTCTCCTACGCGGAGGGGGAATCGAGACCAGGAGGTCTCTCCTACCGGAGAGCATCGAGACCAGGAGGTCTCTCCTACCGGGGAAAGTCGAGACCGGGAGGTCTCTCCTACCGGGGCATCGGGTCCTCCCCTCTCTGTAGTTTGCGATCGCCTGATCGCAAACAGAGCATCAAGACCTGGAGGGCTCTCCTACCGGGGAGAATGGAAAAGGAGATTTATGGCACATCAGCATAGCCTGACACTCACCGTGAACGCGGGCTACCACAACAGGGATGGATGCCCCGTTATCGTCACTGGCAGCCATCCCGGCATCAGCCGATTCGCAAACCGCGAGGTTATCTTAACCGATATAGAGAGCGGCGATGTCATCGCGGCGCAGTGCAATGCCACTGATAACGGCAAAGAGACGACTTTGGCATGGATCCTTGATAACCTCGCCGCCGGCACCTCGCGGACTTACACCCTCACGGAGGGAACCGTCGCGGACGATACCGGCGTTCAACTCAACGACGAAGCGGAGACGATCGGTGTTACGCTGAACGGGCGGCCGTTCACAACGTTCCGCTACGGCAAATCGCAGTTTCGTCCTTACTTCTTCCCAGTGTTAGGACCGGAAGGACGCGAAGTGACGCGCGGCGAAACGAGCGACATCTCGAAGGACCACGTGCATCACCGCTCCCTCTATGTCGCATACGGCGAAGTTAACGACGTAGATCTCTGGGGCGAAGGGAGCAACTCAGGCAGGGTTGTCCATCAAGGTTTCACCGAGAAGCACGGCGGTGCTGTCGTCGGCAGGATTTACACCGACAACACTTGGGAGACGCGCGATGGCGACATCCTGATGGCAGACACGCAACACTTCCGCATCTACAATCTGCCGGAAGACGCAGCCCTCATCGATCTGGATTTAACCTTCATCGCCTCTGTCGGAGATGTCCACTTCGGCGATACGAAAGAGGGCGGCATCATGTCGATCCGCGTGCATCCCTCAATGAACGCCGCCGATGGCGGGAAGATAGAGAACGCGTTCGGTGGTATCAATGAAGGTGAGACGTGGGGCAAGCGCGCCCATTGGTGCGATTATTCCGGCGTAGTTGCTGGCATACCTGTCGGCATCGCAGTGTTTGACCATCTCGTTAACCCGCGGTATCCCACCTACTGGCATGTCCGAAACTACGGGCTGATGGGGAGCAACATCTTTGGCGGCGGCACTTTTGAAGGTGACAAATCCAAAGACGGCTCCTATACGCTCAAAAAAGGGGAGGAGATGCACTTTCGTTTCCGCGTGCTGATTCATGCAGGGGATGCAACCGTCGGCAGAGTGGGACAGAAGTATCACGATTTTATCAATCCACCAGCGGTTGAAGTTACCGGCCCCAGCGCGTAGGCAACGCTCGCGGGGGCCTGTCCCCCGCGCTACGGTGAAAAAAAACGCCCCGGGTTACCGTAGGGCGAGGGCCTGTCCCTCGCCATGCAACGGTTTTCCGCGTAGGGCTTGGGCCCTCGCCATGCCTCAATCAATCAAAGGAGATTCAAACATGTCTATCCGCACTATCCACGTTGGATGCACCCACTTTGCGCACGGCCGCTTGCAGGCACAGATTAACGCAACTGGCTTAGAACCAGTCGCGTGTGTCGACATCGATCTTGAGGCGGCGCGCGCGGGCGTTGCCAACCTTCAAGGCGATGTCCCCGAACACCTCGCCGAACGTATCTATACGACGATAACGGAAGCGAAAGAGAAGCACGACGCGCAAGCATGCCTTATCTACGCCTCAACAACGGCGCACGCCAAACTCATCATTGAGAGCCTGAACCTCGGCATGCACACCCTCTGCGTCAAGCCGATTGCGACGACGCAGGCGGAGTTCCGCGAGATTATTCAGGCGTATCAGGCGAACCCGGGGCTCATGCTCGTGCAGGGACAGAACAAACGGTGGAACCCCGCCGCAGCGAAAATGCGCGAATGGCTCCGTGAAGAAAACGGCATCGGCGAAATGTTAGCAGGCGAATGCAGATTCTGGATACGCCAGAATCTGTTCACCGGGCCCGACTCCCGACAACCCGATGCATACGTCGATGGGCTCTTCTTCCACGCCGGCACGAGTCACCAGTTGGACCAGCTCGTCGCCGCGAAGGGATTGCCGAAGTATGTCACGGCGCACATCCATAATCGTCGAGACCCGGCACTCGGACAAATTGAGGCTTGGGGAACCGCGGGCGGCAACGCGCTCATGGAATATGCCAACGGCGCATCGTTCTCTTACGCCGGCACGCGCGCAGGACATACCTCTCCCTTCGGCTGGAGTGGACATTGGACATTCCACGGCGAAAACGGTGATCTGCGCCGAGATGCAGGACACCTACAACTCTTCCGAACGGGAACATGCGTTGAAGACGTAACTCTGCAGGACCTGCACGCCGGGCTCATTGAGGAT
Source organism: Candidatus Poribacteria bacterium (assembly GCA_965242965.1). Classification (GTDB taxonomy): domain Bacteria; phylum Poribacteria; class WGA-4E; order WGA-4E; family WGA-3G; genus AGPOR5. The sequence goes on from OZ251518.1 coordinate 4,378,448, forward strand.
GACAGGCTGCAATTTGACGCATTCGCCGATGCGATTACCAACGGCATTGACAGGGAATGGATGCAGGAGACAACCCTCGGCACTTGGGTGCTGATGGAGGCATGCAACGAATCGGCGCGAACGCATGCGCGCGTTGATGTGGAAGCATTCGCCGCGAAGATGCTTGGCAATTGAAGGCTTACCCAAATTTTCGTAGGTTCTCTCTTCAGGTCTGTAGGACTTTCAAGCACCGTTTTTTTTTCGTAGCGCGGGGGCCTGTCCCCCGCGATGGCTCAAGCACCGTTTTTTTTCGTAGCGCGGGGGCCTGTCCCCCGCGATCGTTGGAGTACGCGTGCATGAACAATGGCGAGGGACAGGCGTTTTTCCAGTGTGTTTCCCCTTCTGTAGTTTGTGATCGCCTGATCACAAACAGGTCAGGATCAGGCGATCCTGACCTACAGGTGTGATGCGGTTTGATAGCCAAACGCATGGCGAGGGACAGGCCCGCGCCCTACGATGAAAGGGAACTTTTCTCCGCCCGTAGCGCGGGGGCCTGTCCCCCGTGATCGTTGGAGTGCGCGGACGATGGCGAGGGAAACCCGCTCGCATGCGCGTGTGGCATGCGAGGGCCCAAGCCCTACGATGAAAGGGGCCCTATTGCATCGAGACCGGGAGGTCTCTCCTACGGGAGCATCGCTTCGGGTAGGCGGGACATCCTTGTCCCGATACGCACATCGAGACCGGGAGGTCTCTCCTACGGGAACATCGCTGGCATCGAGAAAAACCGCCTAATCCAGAACGTAAGGACAGATTTCTATAATTATCCACATGCAACGGAGAACAGACATGCAATCTCCACACGGAATCACAGCATCAGCGTTTCGCCCATCCGTGATGGGTAGAAACGGGATGGTTACCTCCGGCCACGCGCTCGCCTCGCAGGCCGGGATTCAGACGATGATGGCAGGCGGCAACGCCGTCGATGCCGCCATCGCAACCGCCGCCGCGCTCGGCGTAGTTGAACCCGCCGGCTCCGGTGTCGGCGGCGATGGGTTTATCCTCATCTATTGGGCGAAAACCGGACAAGTCGCCGCGGTGAATGCTACGGGGCCCGCGCCGCGCGCCGCCACTCGCGAAACCTATCTCAAAACCGGCGGCATTCCGATGAAAGGCATGCGAAGCGTCTCGGTGCCGGGACTCGTTGATGGCTGGCTCCTCGCGCACGAACGTTACGGGAAACTCTCCTTGGCCAAGGCCTTTGAACCGGCGGTATCCCTCTGTGAGGACGGGTTTCCGATCAGTTATCGGCTTGCCAACGGCCTCCGCGGCGAACTCGCGCGTTTCGCCGCCGAACCGGACAGCCGCGCCATCTTCACAGACGACGGTGAACCACTCGCCCCCGGCGAACTGCTCTATAACAAGAATCTCGGCGCAACGCTGCGGAAAATCGCGAAGGCGGGACGCGAGGTGTTCTATGAAGGCGAAATCGCCAAAGCCATCGGCGAATTTAGCCAGAACCACTACGGACTGCTCACCGCCGATGACCTGGGGGATTACCACGCGCATTGGGCAGAACCGATTCACGTCAACTACCGCGGCTATGAAGTCTACGAGATGCCGCCCAATTCTAGCGGACACATCCTGCTGCAAGAGTTGAACATCGTTGAGTTGTTTGACATGCAAGAACTCGGATGCAACACCGCTGAAAGCGTGCATCTGATGGTGGAAGCGAAAAAACTCGCCTTCGCCGACCGGGAGAAATACATGGCTGACCCGGGCTGGGTGGACATTCCGTTGGAAGGTATGTTGTCTAAAACTTATGCCGCCGAACAGGCTGAACGCATCGAACGAGGCACCGCGGCCGTTGATGTCCCCGCCGGCGCACCGGAGGCACACGAAGATACTACCTGCTTCTGCACAGCGGACAGGGAGGGAAACCTCGTCTGTGTGCTACAGAGCATTCAATCCGGGTTCGGTTCTAGCCTCGTCGCCGGTGATACCGGTATCCTGCTGAACAACCGTATGACCTATTGGCATTTGGAGGAGGGGCATCCGAACTGCCTGATGCCGGGCAAGCGTGTCCGCCACACGATGAATCCTGTCATCGTTACAAAAGATGGGAAGCCGTTGATAGCATGCGGCACGCCGGGCGCGGATACACAGGTGCAAACGAATCTGCAACTCGTGACGCATATCCTTGATTTCGGAATGACACCCCAAGAGGCAGTCTCCGCACCGCGCTGGCGCAGTTTGCAGAACCCGATGGAATCGACAATCCCGCACGTCTGCTCTAACGCTCTTCAGTTAGAGGGCAGATTTCCTGTCGAAGTGCAGGAGAGTTTAGCAGGCAAAGGACATGAACTCCAGATACTTAACGATTGGGGCGGTCCCGGCAGTGCGCAGGTTATCATGGTTCACCCGCAATCTGGTGCGCTCATCGGCGGCTCCGATCCGAGGACTGATGGATATGCCATCAGTTTTTAATCCATCGCAACGGTGAATTTCCATATCGCTCAGATTGCATCGGCAGATTGCTATATCTGTTCGGTTTGTAAAAAGGAAACATCATGCAAGCGTTCAAAATTATCGTTGAAAAACACGCCGATGGGTATATCGGCTATCCGCTTGGGCTGAAAGGCACTGTCATCGGACAGGGGGACACCTTCAAGGAAACTGTCGATGACGTAACCTCCGCTATCCAAGTCTATCTTGAGAACTTCGGGCCAGAAGAACTTGAGGTAGAAGAACCTGCCTTGGACGTGTTCATCGCGGAAGTGACAGTCTGATGTGACTGCCTGATAGCGCGTTTTCCGTTCCGAGAATTGATGGATACACCACCAATTTTTAAATGTAAGTTCAGGAATTCAAGACGACATTTCTCAGCAAGATGACTGCCTCATAAACGGGTGCTTCTTCAAGGTCTGTAAGACCTTAATGTCTATAGCACCCAGAACGCCAAAAGCCCTAAGGTCCGTAGGACCTTAATGTGTTCTCACGTTATGCATGTCTTTTCCTAGCAAATCTTGAGAGGGGCAAACACGTTTTTCTACAGACATGTTTTTTACTTGTCTTTTGCTTCCAAATGTCGTATAATTAGTATGAGGGTGTTTCATAACTCCGTTTCGGTATTTATCCGCCTTGGGGAGCGGGCGAATACCGAAAGGCATCGGACCCATCTCTGTAGTTCGGGTTCGCCTGCACCCGAACGGGTCAGGATCAGGCGATCCTGACCTACAGGGATAATGCAGTCTGACAGCAGAACGCATGGCGAGGGGAACCCGCTCGCCTGCGCGTGGGGAAACCTGCGCGGGCCCTCGCCCTAGGTGAATGGGCGGCGTTTTTTTCACCGTAGCGCGGGGCCTGTCCCCGCGACGTTGAGCGATTTATGAAACACTCTCAATTAGTATCGTAAGGACAGCGGACGAACCTCCTGTCCATCACAAGGGAGATTTATCATGACAAAAATTTTCACGGCAGTAATTGTCGTTATGTTAGTCGTGGGGATTGCGCCCATGACTGATGCAGATCCTGACGCACCCAATGCACAGAGCGAGCAGCACGAACACAACCCGGAATCGCCAGATAACCGTCCGCAGGCAGCACCGCAGACAACATCACGAGGAAACATCGGCGACGTGATACTTACCATAATCTGGAGGACAATCAGTACCATAATCGGGGGTCTCTTCTGTGGCTTCTTGCTCTACAAAGGGTACCAATGGATGGATGAGATGCGATACCACCCGAAAAATTCCTCATGGCAAAAAACGCCATCGGGAGTCTGGTATTCTAACGCCATATGGCAATTCGATCCTGACGATGGCAAGCGTTGGCTAAAAATTTTTGGAATAGACAAAATAGTCCAAAAAGCGATTAGCGGGCGGAGATTATCTCCTGAGGAAGAGATTGAATCTCATACACCAAAAGAGATTCGTCTACCTCCAATAACAGTAGATGTCCCTATTTCTTTCGTGCCAACGCTATTTGAGGTAGTAAATCGGACTCTATACGTCAGGGACGAAAAATTGTCAGATTTGCCACCTCAAATACGTGAATTAACAGATGAATGGCAAGTTATGCCATTGGAAACTTACAACAGTCCAGAAGGGTATATCCGATACGAGGTTGTGCTAACCCATGCAATCAACGAAGATGTCTGGAGGCAATACAGGGATTCTAACCCATGATAAGGCATGCACGCCGCTATGGAGCGGGAGTGCAAGCCTTATATCAAGGATGAGCGGAATCTGATGTTGGTTAAAGTCGGTAGACGAGAGGCGAAAAACCCTACTGGCATTTCCAGTTTGGATTAACCTTCCACGATAATGCAACCGAAATTTCGGCATCGCGAGGGACAGGCCCTCGCCCTACGAGTTGGGAGAAGACTGCGCTTGGCTTGGCGAGGGACAAGCCTCGCACTACAGTCACTGTAGTTCGGGAGCACCCGCTCCCGAACAGTTCAGGATCAGGCGATCCTGAACTACAGGGATGATGCAGTCTGGCAGCCAAACGCATGGCGAGGGACAGGCCCTCGCCCTACGGGAACCGAAAAGGAGACAAAAATGAAAATCTTAGTCACCGGCGGCACAGGCCGCATCGGAGCGAACCTCGCAAAAAAATTATTGGAAAAAGGCCACGAAATCCGCAGCTTCGTTTATCCCGGCGATGTCCATCGTGTCAATCGCCTTGATGGATATGAACGCGTCGAGACGGTCCTCGGAGATCTACGCGAATCCGAGGATGTCAAAAAGGCGGTTGAAGGCGTTGATGCTATTTACCATATCGCCGCCGCATTCGGCGGGCCGTTTGACAACCGCGACTATCTCGCCATCAACGGCATGGGCACGCTCAACCTGCTTGAGTGTATCCGCGAGTGCAACCCGAACATCCATCGCCTCGTCTATGCCTCCACTGAAGCGATTTATTGGAACCTTACCGAAAAATGGCGGATTTTTGAAGAGCCGATTACCGAGGAGATGGTGGCAAAATACCACGCGATGCCCTATTTCCTCACAAAATGGATCGGCGAAGAGCTGTGCATGACGTATCATCACCAACACGGTATCCCGACTACCGTCTTCCGTTTCACAACGGTGATCGAACCGAGCGAATTTCTCAACGAAGAAGGCATGCCGAAGCAGTTCATCTTGAGTCCCCTCTATCAACGCTACAAGAATTTCAAGGGGGACCGGCCGCTTGACATCGTGGCGGCGCACATGGTGAGAGCCGGGTGGAACGGCGAAGAAAAAATTGTCAAGAAACTCAGCCCGGACGGCCGCCCCTATAAGGAGCATTACGCCGATATTCGCGACATCGTCCAAGGATTGATACTCGGCCTGGAGAAGGATGCCGCTGTCGGTGAGGAGTTCACCCTCGGCGGAAAGGCACTCTTTGACTACGAAGAAATCGTCCCGTATCTGTGCAGACGGTATTACTTGGAGGCTGTGGAGGTGCAGATGCCGACGGCGAACTATTTTGAGTTTGACTTGGGCAAAATCAGAAGATTGCTCGGTTTTGAACCGCAGCACGATCTGGCGAGCATCCTCGATGCCGCCGAAGCGATGCGGCGCGGCGAAGATGTCGGCATTATCCCCACCGGCGTTCGATGGGATTAGGGTTTCCAAACATAGGCGCGCCCTTCCGGTCTCTGTAGGTCAGGATCGCCTGATTCTGACCCGTTTGTGATCAGGCGATCACAAACTACAGTGGGAGAAACACACATCGTGACGATGAGATCGCGGGGGACAGGCCCCCGCGCTACGATAAAAAACGCCCGCGTTACCGTAGGGCGAGGGCCTGTCCCTCGCCAGCGTTGGCGCGCCATGCTCTGTAGGTCAGGATCGCCTGCTCCTGACCCGTTTGTGATCAGGCGATCACAAACTACAGTGGGGGAACACATCGGGACGATGGAGATCGCGGGGGACAGGCCCCCGCGCTACGGTGGAGGACGGTTCTTCTGCGGAACGATCGCGGGGGACAGGCCCCCGCGCTACGGTGGAGGACGGTTCTTCTGCGGAACGATCGCGGGGGACAGGCCCCCGCGCTACGGGAAAAAACGGCACTTCACCGTAGGGCGAGGGCCTGTCCCTCGCCAGCGTCGGCGTGCCAGGCTCTGTAGGTCAGGAGCACCTGCTCCTGACCCGTTCGGGAGCGGGCGCTCCCGAACTACAGAGGTGGGCCCGATGCGCGCCTCCTCACTTTTCTAACTAAAAACACAATAAGGTTGAACTATCATGAATGCGAAACTCGGAGCACGGCGAATGCCAAAGAACGAACGAAAATTCCCACACCCGACAGTAACCAAATGTGCTATCCTGCTGGCGTTCGCCTTTTTGGCATTGAGTTGCACTAAAGTGCAGACAACAACGCCAGCGCGGCACGTGCCCTCAAGCACCAAACACTTGGACAGGCACATTGATGCCGCGCTCAAACGCGAGGGCATCCAACCTTCTGAGCAATCCAAAGATGCAGAGTTCCTGCGCCGCGTCCACTTGGATTTAACCGGAAAAATCCCGTTGCCCGAAGAGGTGATGGATTTTATCCGTGACGGCGCGCCGAACAAACGCGCCAAGAAAATCGAACGGCTGCTTGAGAGTGAGGCGTATCTGGAGTATTGGAGCGATTTGTGGGTAACTTGGCTCATCGGAAGGCGCAGCGTGAACAACAATGAACGCGTGAAACTCACCGAATGGGCGCGCGAGGCACTCGCAGCCAACATGCCCTATAACCAGTTCGTCTCGGCACTCATCTCCGCCGAAGGCGTTTTGGAGGAGAACAAGGAGACAAGTTACATCCAGCGATACGAAAGAACTCCTGTCTTCCTTACATCGCAGTCTACGCGTCTGTTTTTAGGACTCCCGATGCAGTGCGCCGAATGCCATGACCACAAGACAGAATCATGGCGGCAGGAGGATTTCTACGGCATCGCCGCTTTCTTCACCGGTATAGACATTGAACGCCGAAAAATGAAGATGGAAAACGCCGAAGAAGCGAGGATGAGGGATTATCGCATGATAAACAAGGAGGAAGGCGCGATTTGGGTAGATGACCTGAAGACATCTATTTCGCCACGATTCCTAGACGGCACGGAATACAAGGGTCCTCTCAGCGAAAAGCGGGCGGCACTCGCGCAGTGGATAACCGATAAGACGAATCCCTACTTCAGCAAGGCAATCGTCAATCGCATCTGGAAACACTTCATGGGACGCGCCTTTGTCGAACCGCTGGATGGGTTTGGCAAGGAAAACCAGCCGACGAACCCGCAACTGCTAGAATGGATGGCGGAGGATTTCGTCATCCACGACTATAATCTTCAGCATCTCATGCGAACTATCCTCAATTCGGAGGCGTATCAACGCACCTCCGAGACAAACGAAAGCAACAAGGACGATGAACTCTATTACTCACGCGCGTATGTGAAGCCGCTCAGTGCGGAACAGTTTTTCCACTCCATGTTGCAGGCGACCGGGTTTGAGAGACTCCAAAAACGGCGAGACCGTGGACAACTTGAGGCGATGAAACAGCGGCACTTAGATCGGTTCCTGTTCCTACTGAACAACGGCGAGATGGAGGAACTCGAGGCGTTCAACGGCACCGTGCCGCAGGCACTCATGATGATTAACGGCACGCTGGTAAACGACAGCGCAAGCCACAAGACGCGCGGGAGTTTCATCCACTATGTGCTAGAAAGATGGCGTGAACCGATGGAGCGGCTGGAGTATATCTACCTCACCGTCCTCTCGCGCCTACCAACGGCAAAAGAGAAGACTTACTTCCAACGCTATTTGGAACGGAGTCTGTATCGTAACAAGGCTTTGGCTTACGAAGACCTCTATTGGGTTTTGCTGAATTCGGCAGAGTTTTCGTTGAATCATTAGATTGTAAAGACAACGGTATTGCATCGAGACCGGGAGGTCTCTCCTACCTCGCCATGCGTTTGGCTGGCAGACTGCATCACCTCTGTAGGTCAAGATCGCCTGATCTTGACCCGTTTGTGATCAGGCGATCACAAACTACAGATGGGCCCGATGCCTGCCGGTAAGCGAAAACCCGTAGGAGAGACCTCCCGGTCTCGATGCCCTCTTGGGGATGCAGTTTGGCAGCAGAACGCATGGCGAGGGACAGGCCCTCGCCCTACGGTAACGCGGGCGTTTTTTTCACCGTAGCGCGGGGGCCTGTCCCCCGCGATCATTGGAGTGCGCGAGGCATGGCGAGGGGAACCCTCTCGGATGCGCGTGTGGCATCCGAGGGCCCTCGCCCTACGTGAAAGGACGGCGTTTTTTCACCGCAGCGCGGGATCCTACAAAAAAAGTCAATTTTTTCTTGACATCAATCTGCAAATAAGGTATCCTATAGTTAAACAAATCAAGATGGAGTTTGTAATCGACATTATATAGGAGATTTTTATCATGAAAACACGTAATCTGTTTATTACGATTTGTGCCATTACCATCGGCATCGCAGCGATGGCAGTCGCGCAAACCTATTTCGAGGATAACTTTGACGACGCGAAGGAATCCGAAAAGAAATGGGTAGCCCTCTTTGGAGAATGGGAATTCAAAAGCGATGAATACCATCAACTCCAGAATACCCCGAACTGCATGAGCGTCATCGCCGATGAGTTCTGGGATGATGCCTGGAACGAATACACCTTCGAGGTGCGCGGCAATAAGGTTAGCGGCGCAGAAGGGTTCCTCATTATGTTCCGCTGCCAAGGCGTGATGCAAGCACGCGGACAGGCCCTGGAAGACCATCCGCCGCGCATGGAGAAGCTCAAACCGTCGTTAGAATACTGGTGGAACCTCGGCGGTTGGGGGAACACCCGCTCGCAGGTAGAATCGTGGGGTGGCAAAGCCGGCGCGAATAGCAACCACACCATTGATGAGAAAGAGTGGTATAACATCAAAATCGTCAACACGCCGGACAGTTACACGGTTATCCTCAACGATGAGGAAGTCGCGGAAGTCAATGACGACACGGAGAGCGGTGTTGGGCGCGTCGGTTTAGCGACCTGGAGCACCGTTGCGAAGTATGACGATGTGATTGTTTACGGACCGGATGGCCCCTCGTTGCCTGTGGATGCGCAAAGCAAATTGGCTACGACCTGGGGAGAATTGAAGTCGGTCCGGTAGGTTACTGTAGCGCGGGGGCCCTCGGATGCCACACGCGCATCCGAGCGGGTTTCCCCCGCGATCGTCCGATCGGGATTACCGTAGCGCGGGGGCCTGTCCCCCGCGATCGTTGGAGTGCACAAAAGACCGTAGTTCGGGAGCGCCCGCTCCCGTAGCGCGGGGGCCTGTCCCCCGCGATCGCCATTGGCCAGTTATGTTTTTAGGTCCTTTAGGTCCTTAATGTCTATAGCAGCCCGTGTCGGCCCGTTTTCAAGGTCCTTTAGGTCCTTAATAAAAAACACGCGCGGCCCTGGCACAACCTATTAAGGACCTAAAGGACCTTAGGCTTCTTCGCAGGCGCGCGTGCTATAGACATTAAGGTCCTACGGACCTAAGAGACGTTTTTTCCCGTAGCGCGGGGGACAGGCCCCCGCGATCGTTGGAGTGCGCGAGGCATGGCGAGGGACAGGCCCTCGCCCTACGGTAACGGAAACGGGTACGGATAACCGTAGCGCGGGGGCCTGTCCCCCGCGATCGTTCGGATGCACAAGAGACCGTAGTTCGGGAGCGCCCGCTCCCGTAGCGCGGGGGCCTGTCCCCCGCGATCGTTGCATGGCGAGGGACAGGCCCTCGCCCTACGGTAAAACGGGGCGTTCTTTTCACCGTCACAAAGGAAAACAAAAAATGCCAAAACAACACGAACAACACGAAACAACAATCACACCACACGTCGCCGAGATGCTACGCAAAATGTGCCCCGGCTGGACAATTGAGCAAACTTCTCCATTCGTCGGAACTCAAGCAACGCCAGATATCATGGCGAAACGCGCCGGACACCAGACAATTGCCATCGAAGCGAAACCGTATGATAAAAAGCGCGAAGGCGTATCGCAGGTTCGAGATCGCTATATGGGACGCGAACTCACCACAAAATGGGTAGGCGTGAGTGAAACCTTGCATACCGCCATGGTAATCCACTATCCTCAAGACGTGATGGAGTCATCGGGTGAAAACTTGGTGCATGCGTTGAAGGCTGCCCATGACATTGAATATCTGCTCATCGGCGAAACGCATGGAAAACCCTATCAATTCCCAAGTGAAGGCTATGCGCATGGCACCTTGGCAGACATCGCCAATGCCTTGCAAGTCGGTGCCGTTCCGCAAGAGGAGATTGACAACGCCGTCGCTCAGATGGATAGGGATATCAAAGTCGCCGCAACGTGGCTTGAGCATGCCATATCCGAAAGTGATGCAATGTGCGAGGTGTTGGAGGAAATTCTGGATCAGAAGGTGAAAATCCCGGTGGATGCCGAGTCCGAACGTGAGACGAGGGACGACCTGTTGGAGAAGACTCCGGAGTTGGAGGTGAGTGAGCAGACATGTCGGATGGCTTGTCTGATAATCACAAATGCCTTCGTGTTCCAGAACGCTATCGCCGGTAAGAAAATAGAGGATAACAAGGCAAAGGAGGAAGAGGAAAAGCCCAAAAAGGATTTAAGAACCGTGAACCCGCTGAGTTATTACACCGGACGCGCGATGGATTGGCGAGAGGTAGTTGAGGACTGGGAGACTATCTTGGCGGTTAACTACCAGCCGATTTTCAAGGACGCGTTGCGGATGTTGCGGAAAGCGTTCATCTACGACGTAGCGATGATGAACAAGGTGCTAGATAAACTATGGCATGCGGCGTATACGCTGGTGCAGTCGCATCTGCCGCAAATCCACGAGTTGGCAGGCGAGATTGTCCAGCGGCTCATCATCGACAGAAAGTATGTCAAGACAAACTACACGTTGCCGACGAGTGCCGCCCTCTTATCGGCGTTAGTCTGTCCGGGTATCAACGTTGACAACCTACCGAAAGTAGCCGACTTCGCCTGCGGGACAGGCGCGTTGTTGAACGGCGTTTACAAACGCGTCCAGCGGCTCTATGAGCAGAAAACGGGACGCAGCAGCGTGAAAATCCATCGTGACATGCTGGAGAACAACTTGGCAGGTTCGGATATCTACTCGCACAACACGCACATCACCTTCGCGACGATGGCGAGTGCGCATCCAAAGGTGACGTTGGGTGCAACCCGTGTGATAACCGCACCCTACGGCGAGATGAAAACCGCCGACGGAAACACCCTCTATACAACCGGCTCCCTAGAACTGCTGAATACCGAAGAATTCGAGATAACCGAACTCGCCGCCGAACAACTTCATGGCGATAGCGAAGAATCACCTGTCATCATGAACCGGCGGTATCCTGATGGCGAAATGGATATCGTGCTCCAAAACCCGCCGTTCTCACGTGACGGTGCAGACAACAATAGTCCGAAGGCACGAAAAGGCGTGTTTGTAAGCCATCAGCACTCCAAACATGACAAGGAGAAAATGAAGGCAGCCTTGGCGCGAAAAGATACCCGAGTGAGTCACGGACAAGCCGGACTCGGAAGCTACTTCGCTGATTTGGCTGATAGGAAACTCAAGAAAGGCGGCGTGATGGGCATCATCCTGCCTATATCCTGTCTCACCGGGGTCAGTTGGCAAAAACTGCGCAACCTATGGGCAACCAAGTATCATAACGTCACCATCGTTACCATTGCGGAAGACGACAAATCCGACAGCGCATTCTCTGCCGATACCGGCATGGCGGAATGCATCGTTGTTGCGACAAAAGGCGTTGCCGAAAATACCGGCAGCGGACGGTTCGTCTGCCTCGACTACCGTCCGAAAAGCAACCTAGAAGCGAGCATTATTGGCGAATACCTTCACACTCTCCAAAACCCAAGCCGAGCCGAAGAGATCCCACACGGCGGAACGCGACTCACCATCGGTGAACAGCAAATTGCACAGGTTATCGAATGTCCTATTCCGCAGGACGAAGTATGGAGTGCATCCCGAACGAAGTCAATGGCAATTCTCCAAACCGCCCATCACCTCCGAAATGGACACATCTGGCTGCCCTTACAGTTAGAACCACTAGAGATTCCGATGGCTCGCGTCGGTGAGATTGCCCAAACCGGATTCCACGCAGAGGTTATCCAAGGAAAAAAGGGACCGTTCAGCACCACCAAAAGCCGAACTGCCAGCGATAGCCTTTACCCGTTTATCTCCGGTGCCAACTACATAGAACAGCGCGCAATGGTTATTGAACCTGATGCCGAAGGAACAGTCCGTCCCGAAAACCGTTCGGAACTGGGAAAAGTGATGTCCGTTAACAGCCATGCGCACTACTACATGCTACCCACTTTTAGTTCCACCTCCCAATTGGCAATGCTTACCGAGCATCCGTCAATCGGAGCAAGCGCAATAACGAACGTTAAGTTCGCGAACTTTCAACAAGAAGCAGCGTTCGCGCTATGGTGCAATTCCACGTTTGGATTCCTGTGTCACTGGATGCACAGCGCAAAGGACCAGACTTCTCGCGGCAAAATCAAGTTGAACGCGCTCAAAATGCTTCCGACGCTTGATGTCACCCAACTGAGCGAGCCTCAACTCACCGCTGCCGAGAGAATCTTCGTCGATATTGCCAACCGGCGAATGAAACCTCTTCGTGAATGTGACACGGATTCGTGGCGGCACATCCTTGATGCGCGCCTCCTCGCCGAGGTGCTCGGTATCACCGATGACGAAACTCACAAAGCGTTGCATGCGCTGCGGAGAACGCTCAGTCAAGAGCCAAGCATCAAAGGCACGGTTAAGCGTCAATGCAATCTCGCTGCTGAACGAGAGAAGCTTCGTGAAAAAGGCATTGAGTTGCCCGGTAGTGAGGCAGATGATGCCGCTGCCTTGAAGTTGCAGCAGCAACGGCTCATCGGAGAGGGTATCTATCTCCCCGTTGCAAACGAAAAGCAGGGCACGCTGAGGTTTGATGAACATCACCCCAAAACCCTCCGCGAGCAAATGGATTTTATTGCTGCGGAGTAGTTCATACCAAATTCATTTGATTTGTCTCGTCTTGTCTCTGTAGGTCAAGATCGCCTGATCCTGACCCGTTCGGGATCAGGCGATCCCGAACTACAGAGGTGGGCCCGATGCCTTCCGGTAGGAGAGACCTCCTGGTCTCGATTTTTCCCGTAGCGCGGGGGCCTGTCCCCCGCGATGGCCATCGTCAAGCGGTAGTGTTTTAGGTCCTTTAGGTCCTACATGTCTATAGAAAAACGTGTCAGCCCACGGCAAGGTCCTTTAGGTCCTTAATAAAAAAACACGCGGACCTGGCAAAACCTATTAAGGACCTAAAGGACCTTAGCGTTCTTCGCGTTCGCGCGTGCTATAGACATTAAGGTCCTACGGACCTTAAGAGACGTTCCCTAGGTCTGTAAGACCTACATGTCTATAGAAAAACGTGTCGACCCCATTCTTAAGGTCCGCTAGGTCCTTAATCGAGCGGATCTTAACGGAACAGGCGGCTCTAGAAATCTGTTCATACGGTGGGAGCACAACAAATCTGGTAGGCGCGCTTTGTCAGCGCGCATTATCCACGGGCGTGGTTTGAAACCGCGCCTACCAACGGAATTAAGGGTTGTACGTAAGTTCTGAGTCCCTGGCTTCTGATGCTCTCGCGTTAGTCATTTTTCCCGAGATTTTCGGCGAGGTCTTCAAGCGAAAATCCCTCGCTTTCCCAGACAGACTTATTAACGCGAATACCTTTTGTGCCTGCCTCATACACCAATCTGAAACCTTCAAAGGACCTATTGGCAGTAACCTCAGCCCGCCATTCCTCTAGATCGGCGAGGTCTTGGCATAATGGGACGATGTGGTCTCCAATATTGTTGATGAACCGCATATCCTTCTTGACGGTGTCCAAATCAGGTTCGGTGTTTTCAACGATTGGAACAATGCATAGCAGGAACCTTCCTACTGTTTCCACAGCGGTTTCTACCTGCCTGGAACTCATAAGGACGCTCTGGCCTCGCGTGGATTTCACCTCGATTAGCCAACTTTGGTTATCCTGAGTTAGACTTAGCGTTCCTAAGTCTGAAACTTCAAAATCCGACCCGGTACCGGTACGTTCCACAGAGAAACACGACTGTTCCAGGGCCTTCTTCACCAATTTTTCTACATGTTGTCCCAAGCGTTGGTTGTTAGATCTGACGCGCCTTTTTTTCCGACGCTCTTCGAGATGTTGGAGGAGATTTTCGTCATCCTTCACGTCTTGCACTAACGCGCGAACCTGTTTCAAATCACCACCCGTTGCCTGATGTAACTCTGTGATCTCACTAATCAGTTTGTTACGTTCGTCGGGGTTTGTCGTAGCAAGTTCTAGCCTCAAGTCAGACTCCGCCACCCGCATTGCTTCCAGCAGCTTGACAGCTGCTGGATTTTGATTCAGAGAACTCGGATCCCATCCGCTACCGCGAAGCAGATTTGCAAGCGATTGAGCACTTGCATAATCGGCTTTGCGATTTCCTAGCGGAACCCACTTTCTTTCCACCAAAGGCACTAGCCATTCGGCCGCGTAGTAGCAATGTTCTTTGCCACAGTCGCAGAGAGCTTCGCAGGTCTCTAATCCCTTGGCATCATGGATAATCGACCATTCTGTGAGAAACTCCCAAAATCGGCGGGCAAGACGCTGACTCTGGCGCACTCGGTCCAGGATTCCAATATCGTCTGTAGTTAGGAAAACAACGTTAGTCACTGGAACCAGTTCGGAAGTTTTGTGATCGTCTTCCTCAGTGAGTGGTTGAGCAGGGAGGAAGGAGTCGTGATATACTTCCTTGGTAATTATCACGTTCTTTCTGAGAAAACCTTCCTGATCCAAAGTCTGCCATACGTCGGAATTGGGTGCCTTCTCGAAGAAAGTGCTATCCAAGATGCGCCGTTGTGGGAAAAGTTCGGAGTACGGCTGCAGATCTGCCGCCCATGCCCGAACAGGCACTAGGAGTTGATTGTCGTCAAGAAGGGCTCGCTTGAGGCTGATAATGTCAGAATTTCCATCTTCAGCGAACACCGGGAACCCTTGTAAGCGTTCCCAGTCTTCCCTACCAACTATCCAAGCAAAAAGGCTTGCACTCGCCGCCTTGAAGTTTTCGTCGGGATTTTTGCGAGCGCGTTCTTGGAGTTTTTTGATGAGCGTATCAACAACGTACTCGCTATCCCAATCACCTTCACCCGTTTCTCCAGCTAATGAAGTAAGCCGAGTATCACGAAGTTTACGTCGGATACGCCACTCAAGTAACTCTCCGATCGTTTTTAACTCTTCGTCTATGCCTAAATCGCGGCGGAGATTAGAAAGTTGGTGAAACTCGCCAACTTGGTTAGGGACAAAACGACGGTTACGGATGTCCCTATCAAATCCGTTATCTCTAAGAAATCTATAGAGTCGATCCAACCATTCAACAGTGCAAACCTCAACTTGCAGTAAGTTCTGGAGATCGGCAAGAGAGGAACACCTCTGCTCAACACGTCGCGCTAGTTGAGCACCATCTTCCCCAAACTCTGATGTTTGACAATCAGATACACTTGCCCAACTATTGATGGCTTTATACCATCCAGCGGCTTCGTCTCGTCTTGGCAATTTCTCACGGTTTCCTTGCCAATCCGCCAGCAAATCCCAGAGAGCTGTTACGCTCGTGTCACGTTGTGCCAGGGGCAACAGGGCCTCTTTCGGTGCTACCGCATCGCCCGCCTCATTCAGAACAGCCGGAGTTTGGCAGATTTCCTCAATGAGATTTTCGGTAACACGCGTTCTAAGCCATTCCTGATTTAGCCAATCCTTTCCGGGGATAGCAGGAACTTCCGTTAGCAGATGAGCATTCCGCCATCCGGATGATGCCGCGTACCGAAGCATTTTGACAAGCAACTGGCAGGCTTCTTCAATAGCTTCCTGGTTTTTGACATTCTCGTCGTTGTCCCCTTGTCCAAGATACACACCGTCGCGATTTTCCGTTGGCGTAAACTTGAAACTATTGATGACAGTAGGGAAACTAAAGGATTCGGTACCGACGAGAGGAAAACCGAGGAAGAGCCGTGGTGTATCCTCAATAGGTGAGCAGACCGAACTGTCGCCATCTGACTCCAGTGGGATAGTAACGGAAGTCTTCTCACCTTGCGCCAGAAGGTATTTCCTTTCTCGCCGATTTCCATCCGTGATTTCTGCAACCGTAATTTGCTGAATTTCTTCTGAGTCCTGTGGTGGGCGTTCAACCACTTCAAAACATATCGTTTCGCCACGATTTTCAATGTCGATGCGGGAAAACTCCTGATTGAAAACAACCACGAACGGCGCACATTGCTTCAGCGTTGTGATTCCTTTCGCCACTGCATCTCTTGCGTCATCCTCAAGAGGATATACAAATCGGGTGGTGAAGCAGTCGGGAATCGGAACTTGAAGAGACGGAGTAGGGTTGAAATTTTTCCACGCTAGGTCCATTGACTCACGAAGTGATGCCACTGAATCAGGTTTCCGCTCAAGGCAGAAATAGAACCATGAATCGCCAAGTTGCCCTGAGACATATATTTTCGGAGACAACAGGTGGGTTGTGAGGAAACCGGTGCCATATTGCCCGATTGTCCGTTCCTCCTCAACTTTCGTTGAACCATGAAAAATGAGGTGGGCTATCTCGCGCTCCGTAAATCCTTTTCCATTGTGCAAAAAGGTGAGTTCGTTGGGAAGACATTGCACGGTTGCAATAAGGCTATCTCTACCCATTGAAGCGTCGCGTGCGTTCTGCAACAGTTCCCAGATCCACCGCTTCAACCTACTTTTACGGTTCCACTTCAACTCATTGAGTTTTTGGTAAACTCCCTGTGCAGTATTCTCAGATAGAACAATATCTTTCGTTTCGGCCTTTGTCAATTGGGTTGTCATCGTAACCCTCCCTATGAAAATGCGTAAAGTTTAGACAATATGTCTAGTGGTTTCGGTTCAACCACCAAACTCTTCGGAGTTGCAGTGCCGATTTTCAAGGAAACAGCTTGCAAGTTGACTGCCTCCGCCTTTGAGTTCAGCGTTTTGACGCGAAGGAAAACAGCGCGTCAGTCTTAACGAAACCAAGTTACGACGGTGTGCAAAGTCCTGCGTCTCGGTAAGTTCACGGACCGCAGTTCGGCTGGGCCTGTTCATGAATCCACGCGCTTTACACAACGTGTTGACGGATCCGAGTGCCGCGTTTCGGAAGAGGCCATTCACGAACCCGCATAAGGGACAACGGATTTTTCAATGGGACGTAGAATACCACAAAAGCGAAAAATTTGCAAAAAAAAATGTTCGCGGAGATTTTGTTGATTTGTTATCAACATGCTCATTTTACAAAAAATCCACATTTTGTGCAACCGTTTTTTTTTTTGCGAAACCGGTCTCAAAATCAATCGGGCCTTAGCAAATTCCATATTTGTAACTTTGACTCTGGACATGGCGAGGGACAGGCCCTCGCCCTACGGTTAATTGAGGGTGTTTCATATCTCGATGCCTTCTGGGTAGGAGAGACATCCTTGTCCCGATAAAAACAGCAACAAAACGCATCGAGACCGGGAGGTTCCTCCTACCCAAAGAATCGAGACCGGGAGGTCCCTCCTACCAGGAAGGCATTGAGATTCTATCATATCATTGAATCGGCGATGGAGTCGTTTATCATTCCGCTATCTCGATGTGCACAGGCAAATCCACTGCTGGAAACACTTCGTCAAGCAACGCGTAGAGTAATGGGTCTTGCTCTATCAACTTCGCGCGTTGCAGCTCATCATGAAGGTTGTCGCCGTGAGTGTCCGAAAACCATTCGTCTGCACCGACAGCCCAGTATTCCAGCTCGTTCGTCAGTGCATAATCGTCCGGGTCGTCAAAAAAACCCTTGCCCTGCTGTGCTTTCGCCGTCGCTACTTCAAACGCCGCGGTTAAACGCGTACCCCAGTCAGGAAAGAGATGTGGATGCCGGTCAAACGCATCATCTATTGCATGCGCCCACTCATGCACCACGACGTAACTAGTCAAGACTGGCTCCCATTTAGAGTGGTGCCACGCAAGGCCGCCCACCGCCATACCCGAAGCATAAAAACCCACAGTCACGCCGATGAGACGCAACTCGAGCGGCATGTGCACCTCATACGCCCAGTCGGCACTCACCAGCACATAGCGAAATCCATTTTCGGGAGACATCACCTCACGTAACTCAGGCCGTTTCGAGGTCATCGTCAGAAGAATCTCGCGCGCCGCAAAAAGGAACTCATCGCGCACACCGTCAAGGGACGTGCGTGCGGAAGGCGCGAGAATGGCGATACCGTCCGCGTCAATATATTTATCATAAAACAGCCGGCGATGCACCTGTATGCAGAACTGTGTGAAAGGCGAGCCCACGGTACTCTCTGTCCTCTCAATCGGAGGGAGCTCCGGTAGGCTCAACAGCCATTCCAAGTAGTCGAGTGACGCGTCCCAACTGCCCCACAGCGCATCCTCAATCTCTGTCGGCACCGGTGACACCACCAGCTCGCTCCCAGTCCCAACAGCAATCTCGGCCGTCAACGGAACGCGCACCTGCACCGGTGGCGCAGCATCCGGTAAAAGTTCCGTCAGGATACCGCGGTCGCCATCAAAGCAACCGATACTCAAAACGACAAACGTCAAACAGACAAACGTGATAATTTTCATGAGTCTCCTTGTTATTCGGGACTGCCTGCTAATTAGCAAACACCGCTAGGGTTTCCTTCCAAGCGCGAACCGCTTGGATGCATCGGTCAAAAATGCTTTAGGGTTACTCGTCATACGCTTATCTCAACGGAACGGACAACTATAGAAAACCAATTAGATGTCATTAAAGCGCGACTACCCGTTAATGCAAAACACTCACATCATCCGCACCATGCACCGGATGCGGACTCAAATCGTAATTCCCATCAAGCGAAATGTCGTCAATCTTGACAATCTCACCGGATTTGGCAGACTGATGCATCGCGAACACCGTTTGAACGACATGTAAGTTGCCGCGGCCATCCGTTATCGGTTTCTGTCCGGTGAGGATGCAGTCTAGGAAGTGTCCCATCGCATTGCCAAACGCATCGGGAAACCAAGTGCCTTGTATTGCCGGACGAATTTCTTGCGTTTCAGGTTCAGTGAGGTGAACGCACATATTTTCGCTGTTGCCGTAAATCGCGCCTTTTGTGCCTTGAATGCGGATTTCCTCGTGTGGATGTTGGAGATTCCGGCCCGGATTCGCCAGAAAAGCCCAATTGCAAGAGAGCAATCCCTGTGTGCCGTTCCGGCTGGTAAAGATCGCGACAGAGAGTGCCTCGCCTTCGTCAATCGTGCTGTCATGTCCGTGCGCTTGGCAGTAAACGCTTTCGTATTCGCCGAACCACTTATAGACGAGCCCGATGTGATGCACCTGCATCGCCGGGATAAGATGTTGTTCAGGGAAAGTGGTATAGAATCCGTTGCAGGTAATAGAAACGTGATAAATTTCGCCGAGGTGCTCGGCGTTGATGTAAGGTTCAATGGCGAGAAAGCCGGGGACGAAGCAGGAATTTTGATTCACCATGAGCCGCACATTGTGTTGCTCACAGCGTTCCACCATCTCCACGGCTTGGCGCATGGACATGGCGAACGGTTTCTGGCAGAGGATGTGTTTGCCGGCTTCCGCTGCGGCTTTGATAATAGGCAGGCGGAGCCACGGTTGCACAGCGAGATCAACGACATGCACGTTTGCATCCGCAATCAACTCGGCGATGCGGGTATACCGCTTCTCAATCTGGAAAGTATCGCCGACTTCATTGAGGCGTGTCGCGTCCTTATCGCAGATGGCGGCGACGTTTAAACCTTGGCGTTGATATCCGAGCAGGTGCTGTTGTCCAATACCGAGCCCGATTAAACCGATGCCGAGTTCGTGGCGATTCGTCATGTTGTATCCTTTCTGCGCTAGCCGTTTATAGGCAGCCCAGTCTTCGTTAGACAAACAGCCGCACTATCGTATACAACACCGCAGTGAGCACGCTCGCGATGATAGCGGTTTTCGTCAAGCGGCGGTTTTCTTGTTGATGCCGCTCCTCACGTTCTTGTGCCTCGCGTTTCTCGCGCTCCTCCAGAATCGTCAGCACCTTCTGCACATCGGTTTTTACGCCTTGGACATCGGTTGTAATGCCCTGGACATCGGCTTTAACACCCTGGACATCGGCTTTAACGCCTTGGACATCGGTTGTAATGCCCTGGACATCGGCTTTAACACCCTGGACATCCGCCTTAACCTCTTGCACATCGGTTATAACGCCCTGCACCTCGGTTGTAACACCTTGGACATCGGCTTTAACACCCTGGACATCCGCCTTAACCTCTTGCACATCGGCTTTAACGCCCTGGACATCGGTTTTTACCCCCTGGACATCCGCCTTAACCTCTTGCACATCGGCTTTGACGACCTGAATTTCGGCGGTGTTCAATTGGCACTGCTTTTCAACATTCACCAACCGGTTGTTGTTCGCTTGCCCCTGTGTTTCCACGCGGGCGAGCCGGTCGATGGTGTTTTCCCGGAATTCCCGATCTGTCATGATTTTCCTCCCTTTTTCATCTTGTTTGGATTTAGAGACATAGGATTTCCGAAAGATAAACTAACTATCAACCCGTGGATGTCTCTTCTATTTCTATTATGCCATATTTTCCGGGAATATGCAAGGTTTTTCGTAGAACTATTTAATTCTCCCTGTTCTGTAGGTTGTGCTCGTCCTATCGCAACCAGGGCAAACTCGGATGAAGAACACGGGCGGATAGAGACATCCGCCCTTACAATGGAGAGAACGAAAAACGTCAAATCCCCAACCCTTCATCAATCTCGCGTTGGTAGGTATTGACAGATTCATCCAACATCGCGTCTAAACTGACGATTTGCCCCGTTGCGCCGGATTCAAGCATCGCGTAAGAGACTGCAACCGAGCGCGCGCCTTGATACGCATCCACCTCAACGGCACGGTTGCCAGCGATAGCTTCAGCGAAGTCGCCGTATTCAATGGCGATGATTTTCGCATCGGTCTGCGCAAACGGGAATTCATACCGCCAAAGCCGGTCTCCACCGAAAAGGTCTGTCGTCACGGCATCAAGGTGGAAATCTGGAACGAGGGAGAGGAGCCGCTCATCGTTAATCGTCTCCTGCCCATCGATATTCAGGGTGATGAGCCTGCCACTTCTGTCACCGGGCAAAGTCATCGAGCCTTTTGAACCGTGAATTTGACGGAGCCAGCTGCCCTGTCCCCACGCCCCGTGGTCTTCAATATATTGCCCGACAACACCGTTTTTGAACGTCAGCGTTGCGTAAGCGGCATCTTCAGCGGTGGCTTCAAATTCGGCAGGCATTTTCTGCTGCCACTTCGTGTATACTCCCGCGGGATTGGAGCCGGATTCCCCACTCACCGCCGCGGGATTGTGCCGAATCGGTTCGTGTAACCGGGTCTGCGCGTAGACAGTGTCAACCTCGCCAAGCAGATACTCAATCATATCGGAATAGTGAACGCCGACATCTAGCAACACGCCACTCTGGTCCTTCTGATGTCGCCAGACAGAGATGAGCATGCGGTTTGCACCGCCGATGGCGTGGTGGATGAGAAAGCGCGGTTTGCCGATAACCTCTGCGTCAAGCAGTGCCTTCGCTAGCCGATTCACCGGGTCGCGCCTATAATTCTCGGCGACGCTCAACACCGCGTTGGAGGCATCCGCTGCCCGACAGATGAGGTTACACGCGCGGACGGTGAGCCCCATCGGTTTCTCAACCATCGTATGCCAGCCGCGTTCCAGCGTCTCAACGGCTACGGTATGATGATACGGCGGCGTGGTGGTAACGTCCACAGCGTCAACGCCGACCTCGGCGAGCTCATCAAGGCTGCCGACGACAGCAGGCTTTGTGCCAAAGCGTTCTTCCGCTTGTGCGGCGAGTGATTCGGCATTCGCTTGCACCGGATCGCACGCGCCGACGAGCGCGAACTTCTCCCATCCAGCGCGATACAACTCTGCCAAACCATACATGTGCCGGTGTCCCATCCCGCCACATCCTACAATTGCCAAACGAATCGTGTCCATAGTTATTAACTCCTTACCAAGACGGCCTGTAACCCGTAGGGCGAGGGCCTGTCCCTCGCCATGCCTCGCGCACTCCAACGCTCGCGGGGGAAACCCTCTCGGATGCGCGTATGGCATCCGAGGGCCCCCGCGCTACAGAAAAATGCCGGTGCTGAAAACTCGCGCGGCACAGCCCTATCTACAGTGTCCCTTCCAACTTCCTGATGGCGGTTTCCCTGAGGGATTTATCGCCGCGGTAAAGTTTATATTGGCTCAGCACCTTCTCCGCGTACCTTTTGCCGCCGGCTGGAAGAGGCCCGCCTTTTTTCACTCTACCCGGGCCGACATTATAGGCACCGAGTGCCAACTGCCGATTTCCATCGTATTTCTCTAAAAGCATCTTTAAGTAACTTAACCCCGCATGGAGATTCTTCCGCGCATTGAAGCGTTCATCGACTTTTCCATCTCGTGTCGGGTTGCGTCTATTTTTATACTGCGGAACTTTGAGTCCAAGTTCTCGTGCGGTAGCCGGCATCATCTGCATCAAACCGCCGGCACCACTGGGTGAAACTGCCAGCGGGTTAAAAGTTGATTCAACATACACCAACGCGAGCAGGAGCTCCAATTCAATCCCGTGCTGTTTCGCAATCTGTGCCACGTTCTTGGAAGACGTGACCTGGCTGTTCCCTCTTTTAGGCGAAGGTGTGGGCGGTGCAGTGCTTTGCGTGCCCGACGCAAGTCTATTCTTCGGCGAGTGCTGAGGGCGCGACGATGGGGTGTCCTTCGCCGCGCTTTCCTCTTCACGGTGCCCGAAGGTAAACCCAACTGAGAGCAGGTGTTTATGTTCCACATCGCCGCGATTGAGGTAAGTATAGTGGAGCTGCTTCCCCAAAGGATAGTAAGAGAGCCCTAAACTCCAGACGAGCGGCACCCCTGCCGAATAGCGCAGTTCGTTTAAATCGTCAAACGCGGAGGCAATCCCCATCCGCACCGAGATGCTTTTGGCGGAAAATTCCATGCCTGTCCCGACGTTGCGCGAGGTAGCATCAATTCGGCTGTGCCACTGGAGGGCAGAATGCAGGCGCACCGTCGCACCGAAGGCAAACTGCGGGGCAAACGTTTGCAGCACCTGTCCGTTTTGCCCGTAAATGACGACACCGGAAATATCGCGCACTCGCATCCCTAAAGTGATATTCGGATTGAGCGTGAGGAGCGCGCCGCCATCGTAACTGGGTGCCCATTGACTGTTGATGTAAGGCGCGCGGGTATAGCCGAAATTCGCGCCTAGCTGCAGCGCGCCGAACGCGCGCGCGTAAGAGAGCATCGCCTGATTGCTCCCATATTCAAACGTGCCAATGGGGTTATTAGGATGGTTGACTAGAAACCTGTCTGCACCGCCGACGTGGAAATCCAGCAGATTCACGCCGAAGGTGCCGAGCGGGTTAATAGGATAAGCGAGGGAGAACGCGCCTTGCGAGACATCATAGATGAAATCGCCGGTTTGCAAGGTAGCGAGCCCGGCAGGATTCCAAAGTGCACCGGTAGCATCGTCTGCACTGCTGATAAACGCGCCGCTCAACCCGAGCCCGCGTGTGCCGACCTCGGGTCTCAGGCTGAGCGGTTCTGATGAACGAATCTGTTCAGAAAGCGCGCCTATCAAGAAGATAATGAGTAGAACGACACCGACAAACAGCCAGGAAGTTTGCCAAGAACATGCATCAGAACCATCCCTCGCGCTACGTTTTGAGCCCTCGGTGTTACCGGAGGGTGAGGTAACGAACGGGATTTTCGCTTTTGCCTTTGTAGCGAATTTCAAAATGCAGGTGAGGCCCGGTCGAACGCCCGGTATTTCCAGAGCGGCCGATAACCTGCCCCTGTTCCACTTTTTTTCCGACTGAGACGCTGATTCTTGACAAGTGTCCATACCATGTAGTCCAATCACCGGCGTGTTGGATGCCGATGACTTTTCCGTATCCGCCTTTTCGCCCGGCAAAGATAACCTTTCCGGATTGGGCGGCGTAAACTCGGGTTCCGACAGCGGCACGGAAGTCTATGCCTTCGTGTAACCGGTAGCGGCCCGTAATCGGATGGTAGCGATGCCCATACTTCGACGTAACATTGATGGGTATCCGCAGCGGGCACTTGAAAGCAGCATCGCTTCCGTTAGGAATAAAGAGTTTCGCGCCGACGCGGAGGTGCCGAGGCGAGGAGATGTCGTTCGTTAACTGCAACACCTTCCATCCCAAGCCGTGCCTACGAGCGATGCCAGACAACGTATCCCCTGGCTGAACCTCATACCAAGTGCCGCCGAGTGACTTCCCCGGAATGCGCAACATCATCCCAATCCGGAGGCGGTTGGCATCCAAAATGCCGTTGGCTTGGATAATCGATTTCAGCGGCACGCCATACTTCTCCGCAATCTGGGATAACGTCTCACCTCGACTCACTTCATGCTGGAGGTGCATCCCGAAAACCACGTGAGATGCCGAAACCAACAGCAAAATAACGATAAAAATATGAATCTGTTTTCTCATTGATGATACCCTAATTCTGAGTGGTGTGCTGAGCCGTTAGCGACATTAGGGGGCAAGCAAACACCTTAGGTGCTGCTCGCCACAACAGGGTGCATTAATAAAACACCCATCTAACTAGTTGTCTTTAACGCTCAGCAAAATAGTCTTCGTCTCTGACAAGATTTGGGTATCGGTATCAATTCCAGCGGCACCGACTGACACCACCTCCGTAATCACAGTCACTACGAGTTGAATGACTTCTACCTGAACGTTCGCCCCGTCTAACGTCGACGGTGCCGTCCAAGTGACTGGATTTTCAGCTGTGGCAGAAAGCGTGCCGTGTCCGGTCACGTTGAGCCAGTTCAGTGTGACACTGGTACCTTTAACCCCTTTGACTGAAGCCGTCAACTCGACATCTTCGCCTGGTTCTACCGTCTTTTTCGTGACGGTTACCTTGACGTTGAGTTCGGCTTCTTGGACTACGTCCTCTGCATCCTCGGCGACTGCTAATTCGACAATGTCATCATCAGCACCGGTGGTTTCGGTAGTCACGGCTGTGGTATCGGATTCAGCAACGGGGTTATTAAGGTTGCTACCGCCGCAGCTCGTCAGACTTAAGACGAAACCGACTAGGAGAACGTTTAAAAATAATGTCAGGCATTGAGATGCTCTCATGATTTCACCTCTATAAACATTGCACCCCGGCGCTTTCCCGAGCGACAGGGTTTGACATGTAAAGTAACTTTTCCTCTATGCGATTTAAAAGAAAAACCTGATTATAGAAACGCATAGACAGAAAGATGGTTACAAACGGCAGAGGAGAGCATCCGACGAGTAGTGAAGGGCTGGGGATAGGTTGCCCAGCCCATTCGGGTGGTTATTTCTTTGTGCTTTCTATCTCCGCACGCAGGAACGCGATAATGTCGGCGATTTCCTGGTCTGACAGAATATCGGAGGCGTAGAACGGCATGAGCGAGCCGCCGCCGCGAATCTTCGCTGCCCACCGGCTCATCGTTTTGTCAATATCGCGAGGGGCCCGGGAACGAACGAGTTGCGGGCCAATCCCTGCTTTGCGAACCGTCGGGTGGCAAACAACACACGCGCGTCCGTAGAGTTCCCACCCTTTCGTGGTATCCCCGTCCATCGCGGCGATTTTCTCGCCAGCCGCCTTTTTGGCATCGTTATCCAGCATCTCCATCGTGAATTGGGGCCCCTTGTTGTCGCCAGAGATGGCTTCAAAATAGGCCATGAGTGCCTCGGCGTGCTCAGCCGGAATTGCGGTAGGATTGACTTTGTCGCTGGGGACGCGCTGTAAGAAGTGTTCATAGCAGAACCCGCCGCCGCCTGCAGCGCGCGCGAAGTCGGCACCCTTAATCATTCCGCCTTTTGCCTCGCCACGGTGTGGCACGCCGACAACGCTGTGGCCTGCACGGATGAGTCCGTCGGGCTCCGCCGCATCGTCAAAATCGGCGTGGCAGCTGGCGCAGGAAAGGCCCGTTGCCTTCTTCGGTTCAAGGGTGCCTTTAAAAGTGGCATCGTGAAACAGCTCGCGGCCGAGTTGTGCCTTTTCAGACAGTTGCGCGTGTGTGACGAGCGCGAGGCTCATCAACGCGACGCTCAGTAAAAACAAAACAAATTGACGCATCAAGAATCTCCTTTAAACTTGAAAGTCTGTTTTTCGGGAATTTTAGCATAAACCTGAAAAAATATCAAGCACAAATTTCAACCTGCCGGTTCCAACACCCCAATGTAGGGTAAATTCCGATACTTTTGCGCGTAATCAAGCCCATAGCCGACAACGAAAACATCGGGTACCTCAAATCCGCAATAATCAACGCTCACCTTGACTTCGCGTCGCGAAGGCTTATCTAGCAGCGTGCAAACCTTCACCGATTTGGGGGTGAAGAGAAGCAGATGTTCGATGAGAAATTTCAACGTATGTCCGGTGTCAACGATATCCTCGACAATCAGGATATGCTTGTTTTCAAGGTAATCGCTGCCGCCGCGGATGAGTTGCACCTGCGAAGGCTTCGTATCATCGTAGTAACTAGCGAGTTGGAGGAATTCAAAGCGGAGGGGTAACGCGGTCGCGCGCGCCAGATCAGCGTAAAACACTACCGCGCCTCTCAGCACGCCGAGTAGGACGAGCTCTTCGCCTGCGTAATCGGTGGAAATCTGCGCGCCGAGTTCGTGCACGCGTTGCTGAATATCGGATTCTGAAATTAAGACAGCTGGTGGATTAGGCATTTTTGTTGTTCGCGAGGCATTGTGCAATGTGCAACATTTTTGGTGCAATCACGGTTCATGGTTACGCGGTTTGAAACTGCGCCTACCAGGGCTATTAGGGCTATTCTATGTCCCTTCTGTTAATCTAACGAAGAGGTATTTCCGTGTGTGAGCGTGCAATTTCGTTGGTTCACTTGTCGTGTAACCTATCACCCACACGAGTTCATCATCGCCGCTGACGAGCAGCGGAATCCTGTCGCGTTCATATCGCGGCACTTTCGAGTCAATGAAAAAATCCTTCAGTTTTTTCGTTCCCTGCATGCCGAAAGGTTGAAATCTGTCCCCAGGCCGCCGATTGCGAACAGTCAACGGGAACCCCTGAAGTGTCTCCCAGTCAAACGCTGCCGAAAACTTTCCATCAGGTAACGCGGGGACATTGTCCGCCGAAATATCAGCAACACTCGCTGTGATTTCTGCATTTAAAGCGGCGATTTTCGTCTTACCGGGCACTGCGAGCGGATAGGCGAAATCTTCTGGTTCAACCGGTTTTCTCTCAAAGAGGAGGCACTGATACGCGCGGCGGAATTGCATGCCGTTAGGAAGTGCCACTACGGCGTTCGGTGCATCGCCTTCAATTAAATCAAGAATTGCCTGACAGTGTTCAAAATAGAAATCGGTTATCTGTCCATGTATCTCGGCGATGCAGTGCCTTAGCATCCGCCGTTGCACTGCGACGTGATACTTTCGGAATTGCGTCCTATCCAATCTGATGATGTCCTCAGCCTCACCCTGCCGGCACGTTTGGCATTTCTCAAACGCTTCGCGCGCTACGGAGTCAAGGTATTCCGATTCTGCACTGAGCACCTCAGCCGTTCGGTTTAATCCGATTCTGATGTTCGGATTATAGTCGCGTTCTAACAGCGGCAGCAACTCGTGGCGGATGCGGTTCCGGAGATAGCGCGTATCGGTATTCGTCGTATCGTGTCGCGGTGCAAGGTTCATGCCCGCGAGGAATGCCTCGATTTCTTGACGAGTGAAACCCGCAAAAGGTCTGACGAATCTGTCCTCCCTGACAGGAAGGATACCTTTGAGTCCAGTGACACCGCTTCCCCGTATGAGGTGCATCAAAACGGTTTCGGCGATGTCGTCCTGATGGTGCCCGAGTGCGATTTTGGTAGCACCGATGCGTTCGGCGACATCTTCATAAAACCGATACCGCGCGGCGCGTCCTGTCGCTTCCGATGGAATTGGTAATTCTACCTTGGCCAGAGAAAACGGTATATTGAGGCGCGCCGTGTGTTGTCGGACAAACTCGGCATCGGCATCAGCATCGGGACGGAGGCAGTGATTGAGGTGCGCGACGTGAAGGTGGCACTCTAATTTTGCGCGGAGGGCATGCAACCCGTAAAGCAAGGCGAGTGAATCGGCACCGCCTGAGACAGCAACTAGCACCGTTTCACCTGTCTCTATCATGGTGTGTTGGGAGATGAAGCGGTGCAGTTGCTGCAAAAAATGGGATGTCATGAGGTGCGTCTCGGTGAGGGATGATGCCGGTGCGGAGAGTCGAACTCCGGACAATACGATTATGAGTCGTATGCTCTACCACTGAGCTACACCGGCAAAAATCGCGGAATCCCGCGCTATTATCGGCAATCTACATTTAATTATACCACAGATTTGCTAAAAAGTCAAATCTTTTTTAATTTTTCTTCGATTTCTAGTTGCGCGCCCTTCAGTTTCAAACAGAACCAATCAACGTTAACTTCTATTTTACCTTAACGCAATTTGTTTGTCAAGGATTTTTGAACAAAGCGAGATAAAAACTTACTGAAAACAACACAGGGCTGTCTTTCTGGCAGCCACTGAACGATAATGCATTAATGCGGGGGTTGAGCGGGACGCGCGCCGATGCCCATCCTAATCGCAGGAAGCACAGTATCCGAAATATCAACGGAATAATCAAAAATTGTCCAGCCTGAAGCCCCTAAAAAACGAGCTAGGTAAATCTGTCCGACGACAGCATCCGCCGTAAGAAGGGAATTGGTGGCGGTAGCACCGATACCGGGGTAAATCGTAAACCCTTTGGGAAGGAGGGCAAGTTGGTTCTCTAACAAATCGGTGAAGTAGGTAGTATCCTCGGTGTAGTTCATCGGGCAGACGAAATCGAGATAGCCTGCCTTCGCCCAGGCAACCCAGTCTTGTCCGATAGAAGTGACGCAGGCAGGATAGCCGCCGAACACAGCGGCGGAGATTTTGATGTCCGGTTTGAGTTCACGGGCGCGTTTATGGAGCAGCCGCACGAGGCGGGTTATCTGCTGCACGCGCCATTCAGTATACGCGTTCCTCAAAAATCGAGACCGGGAGGGCTCTCCTACGGTTTTTCGTGACTGGGAGGGCTCTCCTACCGAAATTCCCTTCGGTAAGACAGATGCGGGCCAGTCGTCAATCTCCGTTTTTGTAGCCAAAACAAATCGCTTCCGACATTCTTCGCAATAGCAGGCGTGCGCGCCAGGATAACGGATATAATCCAACTGAACGCCGTCAACATCGTAGTTCTCCACGATTTCCAAGAGGACATTGAGTTCTAGTTTCACGTTTTCGGGATGCGAGGGGCAGAGCCAGTTGAGCGGTTCGCCGGTTGCGGAGACTTGCGTTCTCCCCGCCGCTCGCATTTTTTCGATGAATTCTTTCGGCGCGTCCTCCAAATTCCACGTAATCTTCCAGATATGCACCTCTAACCCGTGCTGGCGCGCCGCTTGAACGCACTGTTCAACCTGGTCTCCGTAGCGTGTGAACGTTTCACTGGACGGGAGAAACGCGCTTGGATAATGCGCTACCCCCGCCCATGCCATGTTTGGAATGAGCATGTTTACCCCGGCATCGGCTAATTCCTTTGCGGAACGTTCCCAATCCCCCGGATACGCGCCGAGCCCGGAGTGATTCCAGACAGCGCGTCCCTCCCTTAACCCACTTTTTCCCGTATTGCGAGGGCCTGTCCCTCGCAATGCCCCGACCCCACTTTGCATCGTAGTGCGAGGGCCTGTCCCTCGCAATTCGTCAACTGCAATGTTTGTATGCGACAGGAAGTATGCTTCTGAAAGCGCGGCGCGCCCAGCACGCGCCGTGGAAATTACCTCGTTGTATGCTTCGCGAGCATACGCGGCACGCGCCTGCTCTACCAAATCGTGTCCGGTTCGCAACGCCGCAATCGCATCAGAATTCATGCTTTGTTCGACAAACTTCGCCAACGCTTCGTGATGCTGCGTATGTCCAATCTTTGACGTATCATCTAACGCCTTTTTTGCGATGGCGCGCCGAAATTCGGGAACGAGATGTCCCAACAGCGCGGCGAGCAGCAGTTTCTTCCGTTGGATATCGTCTGGCAAAAAGACGTGGCTGAAGAATGCCCCCGATTCACCCAGCAAGAGTGCTGGCAAACCGGTGTTTTCACCCTTCGCGTTATACCAGTAACCGATGACTTTCGTTTGTGGTGCCGTCGGTTCCGCGACTGTGATGTTCCACGATGCCTGTCGGACAGATGCGGGCATTCCCTGCACTGCAGGCGCGTTCAGGTGAATGGATGCAAACTGACCGGGGTGTTCCTCACGCAGCCAATGCGTCTGCCGGAGTTGAAGCAGCTGTGCCACCTCCTCTGCCAGACTATACGTCACCAACAGTTTGCCGCCGCTAGCGACAAAATCTTTCAGGTATGCCGCCGTTTGTAGCGATACCGCCGCGTTCATCGGCAGAATGAGCAACCGCTTTTGAACCGTAGCGCGAGGGGTTGTCCCTCGCGCGCTTTCCTTAATAAGTGCCGCTTCCTCAATCGTATCCGCCGCAAGCCCGATGCCCTCCAGCATCCGAGTTAGCCGTTTGCTCGTCGAACGCGCGTAGCCGACATCGGCTTGTTTCACGCCATCACCAGCAGTCGGTAAGATAATCCCGAGCTCGGCTGGTGCCGCTGATGCGAGCGTGAACGCGCCTACCCCATAAAACAAGGCACAGATGAGAATTAGCAAATAGAGCCGCAGAAACCGCCGCCGAGATTTGCGGCAACTCCAGAGTGCCCAAGACACCGTATTTTCAGGTAACCATACAGATAACATGACGAATTCCTCCTTTGCAGACAATTTATCGCCGCTCCGCAAGGGGCTCCCCGGGTTTTTTACCGAGAAACTTGTCAATGCCTAGGGCGATAGCACCTGCGATTTTCTGCTGATAGGCAGCAGACATGAGGTTTTTCCCTTCCGTTGGGTTAGATATAAATCCCGTTTCGACCAGGATAGCCGGCACACTCGTGCCGATAAGCACGACAAAGCGCGCGTGTTTCACACCCCTGTCTACTGCCCCGGTCGCGCGAATCAATTCTTTCTGCACCGCCGTCGCAAGCCGCTGACTGTCCGCGCTTTTACTTTCCTGCACTAATCCCTTAAGCAGCGTGTTCAGTTCTTGGATGCTGTAGCCGGAGTCGGCGTTCTCGCGTGCCGCGATGCCCTCCGCGGCTTTATCCGTGCTGGCGACATCCAAATAGTAGGTTTCAATACCGTTCGCTTTGCTATTTTTATTCGCATTGGCGTGGATGCTGATAAACAGATCTGCCCTATTTTGCGTTGCGAACTGCGTCCGGCCCTTCAACGCAATGAACGTGTTGTCCTCGCGGGTGAGTAGCACCTTATAGCCTTTCGCTGTGAGTTTCTCGCGAAGCTTCTTGGCGATACTCAACACGACGATTTTCTCTTGCCGTTCGCCTGCGCCGAGTGCACCCGGGTCTTTGCCACCGTGTCCTGCGTCAATCACGATTGTCTTGGCTGTCAACCCGAACTGGCGCGTGAGCGTTTCTGGGGCGACTCTGCGCAATGCAGGAGCGTTCTTTTTCACCGTTGATGCCTTAGGTGCTTTCGCTTTTTGGACGCGTGGCGGTGCCGCAACCCGCTTATCCGCCGGAGCGCGAGAACCTGTCCCTCGTGCTTCTGGCTTAAGTCCCTGCATCTCTTCCGAAGCCGCCGCCACAATCTCCTCTTTTTTCGCACCTGCAACGAGGTTTTTGTATAAACTTTCGGCGCGGGTGGCGTAACCCTGTTTTGCATAGGCGCGCGCCAATGCCAACTGCGCATCTTCGGCGACATCCGAATCGGCGTAGCGGTTCATCACCAACTGATACTGCGTGATTGCCTGATATGTGTCGTCAATGTGTGCATAACAACGGCCTTGCCAATAATGCGCGTGTGGCACGTGTGGCGAATCGGAATAGTCATTCGCCAATTGTTCTAACGCCGCAATCGCTTGCTGCGGTGCTGCCGTGTCCCCTGCTTTGACACACCACACGTAGGAAGATGCGATGGCGTATTGTGCGTCATCTGCGAATTCGCCTTGTGCATCCGTTTCAATGATGCGCTCAAAGTCAGCGATCAGCGCGTGCCATTCCGCGGGTGTTGCAGGCTTTTCGCCGCTAGCGTAAGCGTAATGCCTCGCCGAAGCCTGTTGATAACCAGTCCTGCTCGCGCACCCTGCGCAAAATATCGCCAAGGCGAGGATGACGATACATGGATAACTTAGTCTCATCGTCTTTTTTCCTCTCTTTCATAAGGTTTGACATGCAATAAAACGTGAGATGTGGGTTTTTCGTTACTAAAAATCGGCAATCCGGGTCCAAAATGCTCCTAGTCCACTGATTTTTGAGTTAATGAGTGAATTATTTGAGGGGGTTTCGTAAATCGCTTAACGTTGCGGTGACAGGCCCCGCGCTCCGGAAAAAAACGCCTCTCCTTCACGTAGGGCGAGGGCCCTCGGATGCCACACGCGCATCCGAGCGGGTTCCCCTCGCCATGCGTTTTGCTAGCAGACCTCGTCACCCCTGTAGGGCAGGATCGCCTGATCCTGACCCGTTCGGGAGCGGGCGCTCCCGAACTACAGATGGGAAACACACATCGTGACGATGGAGATCGCGGGGGACAGGCCCCCGCGCTACGATAAAAAACGCCTCCCCCTCGCCAGCGTGCGCGCTACGATGAAAAAACGGTTCTTAGGTCCTAACGAACCTAAACGCCACCACTTGACGATGGAGATCGCGGGGGACAGGCCCCTGCGCTACGGGAAAAATCGAGACCGGGAGGTCTCTCCTACCGGGGAAACGGAATCGCTCGGGGTCTTACGAAACCCTTTTGACAACAACGAGTTAGGAAACACCCTCAATTATTTGTTGATTTTAATGTCGTAGATGTGTTATCATTATTTATCGGTTAGGGAAAATTCAATTTTGTAAGGAAGATCAATGAAACTCACACCTCAAGAAGTCCAACTTTTTCGCCACAACGGGTTTATTAAATTCCCGACGCGCCTGCCGATAGCGCAGGTTGAAGCACTTAAAGCGGCGGCGTTGAAGGACATGTCAGAAGCCGTTGAGCCTGTCGCGAGACAAGACGGCCGGATTATCCGTATCTCCGCAATCTGGGAACGCGGCGGCATCTTCCGAGAGACGATAACCTGCGATGAAATCCTTGAGCCGCTGGCATCGCTCTTGGGCGCGAATATAGAATACGTGCTGAATCGCCACAACCACATTTATCTGCGAGATGCAGGTTCTAGCCATTCGCTTGAGTTGCATCGCGATGTGCGCCACTGGAGCCGGACGATTGCAACGGTGCTTGTCTATCTGGAAGACACGCATTTAGAGAACGGTTGCACGCGCGTAGTTCCCGGTTCGCACCATCTCCCCGCGTTCGCCGATTTAAAAGACGATGCGCTTCGGCAGGTTGCCGCAAGCCAAGCCATTCCGTTACCGATGCCGGCAGGCGGGCTACTCGCTATTGACAGTATGATAATCCACGCCGCGGGTGTCAATCACACCGATGGCACGCGGATGAGCATGACGTTGGGGTATCACAGCGCAGATGAACTCGCGCCGGCGGATAACCCGAAGAAGGTGCTGGTTCGGGGTGAACGGCCGTATCGCGGCAATGACGCGCCGCGGAGGTAGGAGAGACCTCCCGGTCTCGATGCTAAATCTGCAGAAAATCGTTATCGGGACAAGGATGTCCCTCCTACTGAATGAGAAAAATCGTTTTTTTTGAGAAAATAGACCGTTTTTTTGAAAAAAATGTGATTTTGACTTGACAAACGCAAAATTTTGTGGTATACTATATAACGTCTTTGAGAGAAGTGCGTTTTCGCATTATTTCGGGCGGGTAGCTCAGGTGGCTAGAGCGACAGCCTTACAAGCTGTAGGCCACAGGTTCAAGTCCTGTCCCGCCTATGTATTAGGGGCTCGTGGCGCAGTTTGGTTTAGCGCGCCTGCCTGTCACGCAGGAGGTCGCGGGTTCAAGTCCCGTCGGGCCCGTTTTCTTTTCTTAAACACATCCAGTAGGCGTGCTTTCAAACCGCGCCTACCGGTAAACTTAACTATGTCTTGAGGGCTCGTGGCGCAGTTTGGTTTAGCGCGCCTGCCTGTCACGCAGGAGGTCGCGGGTTCAAGTCCCGTCGGGCCCGTCTTTCATGAGACGACGAAATGAGCCACAGATTGTTTCTACACAATGCTGTGGCTTTTTCGTTACAATTAAAATGAGGGTGTTTCATAATTCGTTCAACGTCGCGGTGACAGGCCCCTGCTACGGTGAAAAAACGCCGCCCCTTCACGTAGGGCGAGGGCCTGTCCCTCGCCATGCTTTTGGCTGGCAGACCGCATCACTCCTGTAGGTCAGGATCGCCTGATCCTGACCCGTTCGGGAGCGGGTGCTCCCGAACTACAGAGGTGGGCCCGATGCCTGCCGGTATTCGTCCGCCCTCCAAGGCGGGATAAATACCGAAACGGAGTTATGAAACACCCTCAATTAAAACGGGCATGTTGAGGGACAGGCCCTCAACCTACGTGCTCATGTGGTTAAGTGCTGATGTTTCGTCACGGGCGCGAAAGTCCCAGCAGGCGCGATAAAAAACAGAGGAGATAAATACCCTTGCTCGATCTCAAATTTATTCGTGAACATAGCGATGCAGTTCGTCAAATGCTCCAACATCGCCGCAGCGACGCGGTTGCAGACTTAGACAGGCTGCTTGAATTGGATAAGCAGTGGCGCGAGAATTTGACGCACACGCAATCCTTGAAAGCGCACCAAAACAGAGTATCGCAACAAATCGCAGAACGCAAAAGGGCGAAACAGGATGCCACCGAGACTATCGCCGAGATGCGCAAACTCTCGCAGGAGATAAAAGAACTCACCGCTGCGGCAAACGATACGAAAGCGACAATCGATGCCATCCTCTTGACACTTCCGAACATGCCGGAGGCAAGCACGCCTCTCGGCATCACTGAAGAGGATAACCTTGAAATCAAGACGTGGGGTGAACTCCCCAGTTTCGATTTTGAACCTAAGTTGCACTGGGAACTCGCTGAGCAACTCGGGCTCGTCGATTTCCAGCGCGGCACGAAAGTGGCAGGGAGCAACTTCGTCCTTTTCACAGGGATTGGTGCGCGGTTAGAACGGGCACTCATCCAATTCATGTTGGACTTGCACACCACGCAGCACGGTTACACCGAAGTTTCGCCGCCGTTCCTCGCGAATCGTCCGACGATGACAGGGACAGGGCAACTCCCGAAATTTGAAGCGGATATGTATCGGTGCGACAGGGACGAGGATAATCCTGACAGCGATCTGTTTCTCATTCCGACAGCCGAAGTGCCCGTGACGAATCTCTTCGCGGGCGAGATTCTCAGTGCCAAAGATTTGCCTATCTACTACACTGCCTATACGCCTTGTTTCCGGCGAGAGGCGGGTGCCTATGGGAGAGAGACGCGCGGCTTGCAACGCATCCATCAGTTTGACAAAGTGGAGATGGTGAAGTTCACCACGCCGGAATCTT
The DNA here is from genome assembly GCA_965242965.1 of Candidatus Poribacteria bacterium. Taxonomy (GTDB): domain Bacteria; phylum Poribacteria; class WGA-4E; order WGA-4E; family WGA-3G; genus AGPOR5. The sequence continues at coordinate 4,414,084 of OZ251518.1, forward strand.
CCTACGCCGAGCACGAATCGCTGTTGGCCAATGCGGAGAGCGTGTTGCAAGCACTCGGTTTGCCTTATCGTGTCGTGCAGCATTGCATGGGAGAACTCTCCTTTGCCGCCGCGAAATGCTACGACATTGAGGTGTGGGCACCGGCGGCACAGCGGTTTTTAGAGGTGTCGTCTTGCAGTAATTTTGAGGCGTTCCAAGCGCGCCGTGCGAATATCCGCTTCCGTCGGGAGGCGGGTGCGAAACCGGAGTTCGTGCATACGTTGAATGCCTCGGGGACAGCGTTGCCGCGCGTCGTGATTGCGATTCTGGAAACGTATCAGAATTCGGATGGGACGTTGCGAGTGCCGGCGGTGTTGCAGCCGTATATGGGTGGTTTGTCGCAAATTGGGTGATTCAAATGCAGAGAAGCACCGACGAAAAAATTAATACCGTCATAGCCCAAAACACTTTTTGGTTCTCTAATAAGGCGTTTGAGGAAGGATATGAAGCCTATCTCACCACTTTAAAAGAGACTTTGCTTGTCCTGAGAAATCAGGTGCAAACCGAAGGACTCACCAAAAAATTGATTGAAGAGTTGATTGCTGAAAAAGAGAATGGATTAAAGGTTCTGTTAGCCTTGACAGGGCTTTCCAACGAATTTTTGAAGCGGTTGATTACGTTCATTCGGGTGGTTGACGATAAGGAACTTTCAAAACTCTCTTGTCGGGCTCAGTGGCTTAAGGAGGCAGAGTTAAACGGTTCCGACATCAAGGAATGGTCTGATTCAAAAATCGCTGCCAAAATCCGCGCGTCGGATGCTTTTAGGAAGGGCATCGTTAACCTTTTTTATGAAGGTTCAACTGTCCCGGTGCTTTGCAAGACGCTCCCGCTTTTTGAACTGAAGAAGTTGAGCCTTTCTAAACTCAGCTTTGAAGCTGAAGCGATGATCGACACCTTGATTCGCTACAAGGAGAAGGGCTCTTATTCGGGTAAGCGGGAAAATAACCCCGAAACCGTTATCGCAAGTCTTTTGACTGAGATGGGAACCGATTTTGTGAACGGGGACTTGGACAAGTTGAAAGAGCATGCCGCAGCCCAAAAGCGCAGAATGGATTTTATCATCCCGAACCAAGAGGATCCGCAAGTTATCATTGAGTCCTCGTATTTGACAACGACCTCTTCCGGGCAAGGCGATAAGTCAAAAACTGAGCGCACGATGAAGGACCTCATTAAGGCGCATTATCCGGAAGCGCGTTTTTGGGGATTCGTTGACGGGATCGGTTGGTATGTCCGGAGAACCGATTTACGAAGGATGGTTGACGCGTATGAAGAGGTATTCACTTTCAGTGAAGCAGAACTTCGGCGTTTCTGCAAATCCTTAACCGCCATTTTGGAGTAATACCCAATTAACTTGAGACATTTGCGCTCGTCTGAAGTTATGGAAACCGTTAGTTTTCTAAACGAGCTCAAACAGTTCAAGATCGAGCGATCTTGAAATACGGAGACGAGACAAATCAACGTAATTCGGTACTACACCGATTGTCCGACATCGGAAGTAGACTATGGAACATTTGATTAATCAAATCATTCACGGCGATTGCTTAGAGGTGATGCGGCAGATCCCTTCGGATAGCATTGACGTTACCTTCGCCGATCCGCCGTTCAACCTAAAAAAGAAATATAACACCTACGATGACCATCGGGATGAGGACGCTTATCTCGATTGGTGCCGGGAGTGGTTGTTTGAGATGGTGCGGATTACAAAGCCGAGCGGCTCCATCTTTGTCCATAATATCCCGAAATGGCTCACCCATTACGCGGGGTTCCTGAACGAATTCGCGACGTTTCGCCATTGGATTGCATGGGACGCGCCGACGGCACCGATGGGCAAGACTTTGCAACCGGCACATTACGGTATCCTGTTTTACGCGAAAAATCGGAAGGAAAATAAGTTTTACGAAATCCGTTACCCGCACAAGCGGTGCCGGAAATGCGGCTATTTGCTGAAGGACTACGGCGGAAAGAAAAAGATTTTGCACCCGTTCGGTCCGCTTGTTTCCGACACCTGGTCGGATATTCATCGCATCCGCCACAATAAGCATCGCGACGCACATCCGTGTCAACTTCCCATCCATCTCTTGGAACGTCTCCTTTTGATGAGCACCGATGAGGGAGATGTAATCCTAGATCCGTTCATGGGCACTGGCACGACAGCAGTCGCAGCGGCGCGATTAGGCCGCAACGTTATCGGTATTGATGTGGACAGTGACTATGTGAACATCACCCGTAGAAAGTTCGCGGAGGAATCGCCGCACCCGAAAATCGGCGATGTCTGGGTAAGTTTCTATCGCGGTGAGATAGTCACCATTGCTAATAAAGACTGGGAACTGCTGAAACCGTATTTCATCATCCCGGCGGACGCGAAGCATATTGATTTTGAAAAGATTCGAGGCGGCCGCACCGTAGCAACGCCGAAAAGGAAAACGTCGCAACTTCACTTGGAGATTCAGGAGGAGTCCTGCGAGTGCTATGAGGATACCGACGCGCCGTAAGCGCGAACGGGAGCGAATAGGCCCCGTGCAAGACGCACAGGGTGAGAATCCTATCCAACAGATTAACCACATTCTATGATATTCCTGTTTTTTTTTCAACTAAAAAGCATTTCTGCCTAAAGGCGGCCCAGGTCCTAAAGACTTGGGTTTTTCTACTTTTAAGGTAAGAACGACATTTCCCCCGGTAGGAGAGACCTCCCGGTCTCGATGCGATTTCCTCCCGCGTCTTGATGCAATTTCCTCCCGCTTCTCAATACAATCTTCTACAATACATTGACTTGACTTTTCATCGGAAATCGTGTAAACTAAATGACATGAATAGCAAAACACGAAGGGAGGCAAAACAGAATGTCTCAAAAACCGAACATCCTCTTTTTAATGAGTGACGAACACAGCCCACACGCCATCGGATGTGAAGGCAACGAGATCGTGCAAACGCCGAATCTGGACAGACTCGCTGAATCGGGCAGTTACTTTGAGAGCGCCTATTGCCAAGTGCCGCTCTGCACACCGTCACGGATGTGCATGTTGACAGGAAAGCACGCGCACCGATGCTCAGCGTGGAATAACGGTTCCATCCTCTTCCCCGAACATCTCACGATGCCGGCGCACTTCGCGCAGCACGGCTACAGCACCGCGCTCATCGGCAAGATGCACTTCGGCGGCAAGGAGCAACTCAACGGCTTTCAGGCGCGCCCATACGGCGATTTGCGGGGCTACGCCGGACACCAGACAGATCCGCTCATCACGCGCGGCAAACGCCAACGGACAAGACTCGCAGGTATCACCGAAATCCCGGCGAGTCTGCTGCAAGAACGTGTCATCAATACCGAGACGGTGGAATACCTCCGGGCACACCCTCGCGAAAAACCGTGGTTCCTGCTCGCGAGTTATAGCCGCCCGCATTTCCCGCTCACGGTGCCGAAACGCCTCTTTGATAAATATTGGCCCGATAACGTCGATATGCCGCACATCCCCGATGGACACTTGGAACAGACGCACCCGTTCGCGAAGGGGCTCCGGGAGAACTTCAGAACGATGGATATTCCGGCGGAAGAGGCGCGGAAGGCACGCGCCGCTTACTACGCCTGCTGCGAATTCCTTGACGAATGCATCGGCGATCTCCTCGCACTTTTGGAACGTGATGGATTGTTAGAAAATACCATCATCGTCTATACCACCGACCACGGTGAGATGGCGGGTGATCATGGACAATGGTGGAAATCGAGTTACTATGAAGCGGCGGCGCGCGTCCCACTCATCATTAAAAACGGCGAGCAATCCGGACGCATCAACGCACCAGTCGAACTCAACGATCTGTTTCCGACGCTCTGTGCCAGCGCGGGCATTCCTATCCCCGATGACTTAGACGGTTCAGATCTGGCGAATCTCATGGCAGGCAACACCGACGGTTGGCGCAACACAGCCATTACCGAATACTGGGCGCATCAGACAACCGGTCCGATGCGCATGCTGCGCACCTCGCACTATAAATACGTCGATTTTCCCGCGCATGAGCCTATCCTGTTCGATTTAGCCGCCGACCCGGGCGAATTTGAGAACCTCGCCGGCAAGGCGGCGTATCGGCAGGTGGAAGCAGAATTGCACGAAAAACTGATGGCAGGATTTCGTTGGGAGGATGTTGCACAGCAGCAAGCGGCAGATAAGCAGCGAAGCCGAGAGTTCGCTGAGCCGTGGGGACGCGGCACCCCGAATCAGTATACCTTACCCGACGGCCGCGTCGTGGATGCGGAGACTTGTCTTTATAGTCCATCGGTTAGGGAAGGTGCTTAATAAGCCAAGGTCTGTCCCGCGCCACACCGCGAACTATCAATTACCGAGGGTGTTTCATAACTCTGTTTTGATATTTATCCCGCATTGGAGGGCGCGCGAATACCGGCTGGCATTGGGCCCACCTCTGTAGTTCGGGAGCACCCGCTCCCGAACGGGTCAGGATCAGGCGATCCTGACCTACAGAGGTGAAGAGGTCTGCCAGCCAAACGCATGGCGAGGGACAGGCCCTCGCCCTACGTGAAAGGGAGGCGTTTTTTCACCGTAGCGAGGGGCCTGTCACCGCGACGTTGAGCAATTTATGAAACACCCTCAATTCACCGTAGCGCGAACTATCAATTTACCTTCACCGTAGGGCGCGGGCCTGTCCCGCGCCATGCCGCACACATGAAATCAAACAACACACCAAATACAAAAATCCGATTTCCTGCCATCATTGTAGGCCTGCTTTTAGTGGGTGCGATGTGCGCTATCACCCCCTATAACAACTATTTCCTACAAAATTCCAAGATTGCAGGCAACCATCTCCCTGTCGGTTCGATTTTCGGGATTCTCCTGCTAGTGTTCCTCGTCAATATCCCGTTGCGGAAGTTGATGAAGCGCGGCCGCTTCGCCTTCTCCGCGCCAGAATTGACAGTCGTCTGGATGATGCTCATCGTTGCGGTGGGCATCCCGTCAATGGGGCTGTTGCAATTTCTGCTTCCCTCCCTTGTGGCACTGCGTTACTTCGCGACTACCGAGAACGATTGGGCGGAAACCCTCCATCCGCATGTCCCCGAGTGGATGATAGTGACAGATGCGCGCGCCGTAACCGACTTCTATGAAGGCATCTCACCGGGCGAAAGCGTGCCGTGGCTGTTGTGGATTAAGCCGCTGCTGATATGGGGGCTCTTCGTCTTCGTCTTCTATCTCACGACGCTCTGCCTCTCTACGATTCTGCGGAAGCAGTGGGTAGAGCGCGAACGGTTCTCGTTTCCCCTGATTCAGATTCCTATCCAATTGGCGGCGGAACCGGCGCGCGGCACGCTGCTCAACGCCTTTTTCAAAAACAGACTGCTTTGGGCAGGGATGGTGCTGCCGGTAATTTTGCATCTCATTAACGGGTTGCATGCGCACTTTCCGACGGTGCCAGAAATCCCGCTGATTTACAACATCCACCGTGCCTTTACCGAAAAGCCGTGGCATACCCTCGGCTGGTGGCCCGCGATGCGCCTCGTCATCTATTTTTCTGTTATCGGCATCGCCTCACTGCTGACACTTGAAGTGTCGTTCAGTCTCTGGTTTTTCTACCTCTTTTTCAAGCTCCAATACATTATCATGAATGCGAGCGGGTTGAGCATTAGCCCGTGGATTAGTTGCAGTCGTCAGGTGATGGGCGGCTATCTCGTCTTCGTGCCTGCCGTGTTTTGGATAGGGCGCGAACACATCGCCGATATTTTTCGGAAGACGTTCTCCCATTCCGCTGTCAACGATGCCAATGAACCGCTCCCGTATCGCACGGCACTGCTCGGTTTCCTGCTCGGATTCGCCATCCTCACCGTCTTTCTAGTCGTCGCAGGCATGACAACGTGGGTGGCGGTAGTGACGCTCCTCTCTATTTTTATCACCTCCATCGTCTTAACGTGGATGGTGGTGAACGGGGGGTTGTTGCTGGTGCAGGCACCTTTTTTTCCATCAGAATACATTGACATTACGCTCGGTTCTGGCGCGTTAGGACAGAAAAGCACCGCCATTCTCAGCTTCCAGCGCACCTTCCTGCGGGATTGGGGAGAATTCATGATGCCGAATTTCCTGCACAGTTTCAAAGCCGCCGATGAAGTGCGGCTTGCGCGCAGAAAAGTGGTGCCGATAATGGGTATCGCCATCGCGGTCGCGGTGCTCGTTTCAGTTTACTTCTCGCTGACGCTTATCTACGACAAAGGCGCGCTGTTTCTGCAAAGTTGGAGTTTCGTCGTCGCGCCACGTAACTATTTCCAACGCATGAGCAGCCTCATCCAATTCCCCGTTGAGACGAAGTGGGACGAGATTTACAGCATGATTGCGGGTGCCGGTTTCACTGGCTTCATGCTCTGGATGCGCCAAAATTTTGTGTGGTGGTCCCTCCATCCTATCGGCTATTTGCTCGGTGCGACGTATCCGCCGTTCCATCTCTGGTCTTCGATTTTAATCGGGTGGTTCATTAAATACAGCGCGCTGAAGTTCGGTGGTGCTTCGACATATCGGAAGTTGCGTCCGGTAGCGTTCGGCTTAATCTTCGGTGAATACGTGATGGTTGGCGTGTGGATGATAGTGGGCTTTTTTACCGGGATAGGTTATTTTGCGCTGCCATCGTGATGAGGAGAATTAGCAAGAAATGAGCAGGATTTACACGATTGGAGCAGGATTATCACGATTATCATGATTTACCAGGATTAGGCGCAGAAAACTGTAGTTCGGGCTCGCCTGATTCCGAACGGCGCATGGCGAGGAGAACCCCTTCCGGGCCCGTAGCGCGGGGGCCTGTCCCCCGTGATCGCTCGACCCGCGCGAAAAACGCACGCCAACCAACGCCGTTTCCCCGATCGAGGCATGGCGAGGGACAGGCCCTCGCCCTACGGTGAAAGGCACCGTTCTTAGTCCCGTAGCGCGGGGGCCTGTCCCCCGCGATCGCACGACCCGCGCGAAAAACGAACGCAGACCAACGCCGTTTCCCCGATCGAGGCATGGCGAGGGACAGGCCCTCGCCCTACGGTGAAAGGCACCGTTCTTAGGCCCGTAGCGCGGGGGCCCTCGCCTGCCATACGCGCAGGCGAGCGGGTTTCCCCCGCGATCGCACGACCCGCGCGAAAACCGCACGCCGGCCAAGGCCGCTTCCCGTTCCGATCGATGCATGGCGAGGGACAGGCCCTCTCCCTACGGTAATCGGCACGTTTTTTTCACCGTAGCGCGGGGGCCTGTCCCCCGCGATCGCTCGTGAATCACGCATCATCTCCCGTTTCGTCCAACTGATGCACAACGGCAAGCGGTGTCGCGGCGAGCAAACCCGCATCAATCGGAATCACAACCCCCGAAATCCATTTAGATTCATCGCTGGCGAGAAAAACCGTCGCCCATGCGACATCCCACGCTGTCCCCTCCGTGCCGAGCGGCCCGATGAGACGGCGACGTTCTCGTTCCGCTTCGCTTAGATACGGTGCCGGAAATGAGGCGTAGAGATGCCCCGGCGCAATGCAATTAACGCGGATATTGTCCCTGCCGTGATGCACCGCCATCACCTTCGTCGTAGAAATCATGCCGCCCTTCGCCGCCGCGTAAGGCACGTTTCGGACAGACCCGGCACGCAACGCGTCAATTGAGGAAACGTTGATGATGGAGCCGCCGCCTGCCTCAGCCATCCGCGGCACGGCATGCTTGCACGCCATAATCATGCTTTTCAGGTTCACATCCATGACGCGGTCCCACTTCGCTTCCTCCACCTGCGTCACCATGCCGGAACCGCCCAAACCGACGTTGTTAAACAAGACGTTCACTTTTCCAAACGTTGCGACAGCGGCATCCACCATCGCGGCGCAATCTGTTTCTTTGGACAAATCGCCGATGAACACCGATGCTTCACCGTCTTCCGCCTCAATTGCCGCGAGGGTGGCATCGGCGTTTTCGGGAGAAATGTCCGCTAGTAGCACTTTCGCGCCTTCCCGCGCGAATAGCATGGATGTCGCGTAGCCGGTGCCGTCAACTTCTCCTTTCCGACCGGCACCCGTAACAATGGCAACTTTCCCGCTTAATCGATTCATAGGTGACTCCTTTTGGCTTAGGTAAAGGCTATAGGCGGAAACCATAGAAATCCGTTCTGCAGGTATCGGGACAGGGAGAGGAGGCATCGAGACTGGGAGGGATGCATCGAGACCAGGAGGTCTCTCCTACCGGAACGCATCGAGACCAGGAGGTCTCTCCTACTGCCACTGGCAAATCGCCTAAATGCCGAGGTGTTCGTTAATCTCCTTTTGGTAGCCTTCCAATTCGCAGCTTTCGATTTCCGCGAGTGTCACCGGGCGGCCGAACCAGCCCGATTCATACACCGCCATGCAGATAGCCTGGGAACGCAAGCCTTCCAACCCATCAACTTCCGGTTTACCGCCGTTCCGAATCGCATCGGCGAAGTATTTGAGTTCGATCGCCACTGTATCTTCAACGCCGCCGGGGAAGTAGTATTCCCGCTCATCGTTGGTGAGGCTGTCCATGAACTCCCGCTCCAGTTCGTTATTAGGGATAGGTTCGCCGCCGCGCGGTATCAACCCCTTCCTAAAATCAAGCGCGCCTTCACTGCCGTAAACGGTGTGTTGATTGAAATGGTGTCCGGGTGCGGAGCCAACCCAGGTCCACTGCGCCGTAACGCCTTGCTCAAACTTGATGGTGGCTATCATCGCATCCTCAACGTCAACGGCGTAGCCGCCCTCTCTTTCGGCGGGATTGTCATAGCGATAAGGTTCGTAAGCCTTGTTAATGGCGTAGACTTCCTCCGCTTCCATGCCGAGGATGAAGCGCATTAGATCCGTGAAATGCACGCCGCCGTCCAATGCCCAGCCGCCCCCTGCATCCATCTTGAAGTTGCGCCAGCCCCACTTCCCCAAGCCTTCGTTTACCTCAATCCAGAAGAACATGCGCGGTTCGCCAATGCGTCCCTCCGCGACTGCCCATCGGCGGGTGCGTTGGCTGCGTGCCAACCGATAGTTCTCGGCGACAGAGATGATTTTGTCATTCTTCTCCGCCGCTTCCATCATCAGTTTGCAGGCGCGCATCGTGATACCGAAAGGCTTCTCAATAATGACATGCTTCCCTGCATCCAATGCCGGCACGGCGAGGGTGTGGTGCGCGCTGTGCAACGCGCAGATGTCCACGCATGCCAACTCCGGATGTTTCGCCAGCATCTTATCAAGTTCGGTATACACCGCAGGTTTCGTGCCGCCTTGGAATTCGTGCGCTTGATTCGCGCGTTCCTCGGCGCGTTCCAGTTCGATGTCGCACGCCGCGACGATGTCGTAATCGCGGATGCCTTTCTCCCACAAGTTGCGATAGCCGCCCATGTGCGCGCCGGACATTCCTCCGCAGCCGACTAATCCCATTTTAATTCGTTCTGCCATGTCAGTCTCCCTCGTTTGTGAAATGTATTTTGCGTATTGTATGCGATTTGCGATGAGATGTCAAGTTTTTTCTGCGTTGCCGAGGGTGAATGTAGGGAGGGAAATAAGAATGGTACCGTGCCAAGCAGGAGCAGGATTTGCAAGATTATCACGATTAGCAAGAAAGGAGCAGAAGACTATAGCTCGGGATCGCCTGATCCCGAACGTGGCATGGCGAGGCGAACCCCTTCCGGGCCCGTAGCGCGGGGGCCTGTCCCCCGCGATCGTTCGATCTGCGCGAAAAACGCACGCCGACCCAGGCCGTTTTCCCGACCGAGGCACGGCGAGGGACAGGCCCTCGCCCTACGGTAAACGGCACGCTTTTTTTTTACCGTAGCGCGGGGGCCCTCGCCTGCCACACGCGCAGGCGAGCGGGTTTCCCCCGCGATCACACCCGCGAAAAACATCTCTTCAGTCCTAAAGGACCTAGTGAGAGAACTGTAGGACAAGAGCACCTGCTCTGGATCCGTTCGGGAGCGGGCGCTCCCGAACTACAGATGTCGGCAGGTCGAGAGATCGCGGGGGACAGGCCCCCGCGCTACGGGACCACAAACGGTGCCTTTCACCGTAGGGCGGGGGCCTGTCCCTCGCCATGCAACGATCGCGGGGGACAGGCCCCCGCGCTACGGGACCAGGACGAAAAAAACGCGGGGGACAAGCCCCCGCGTTACGAACGAATAACAGCACGAATTACTCCCGCTGCTTGACTTCACCAAACGTTGTCAACGAACGATTCGCCGGCGAAACGGGACCCGGTAAGTAACGTGTCCGCAACGTCTCCGGCCGACCACCTAACGAAACCTCCTCGATCTGATAGTAATACTCAACCCCAGGCTTCGCAGACGTATCCGTAAACGTATACGTTTGACGCTCACCTGTCGTGCCGGCACCGGCGATGAGGACAGGATTCAAAAGCGTGAACCCACTCTCGCGTTTCAGACTCCGACGCAGATTAAATCCAGCGTTGTCGACTTCCGATTCGGTTGTCCATGTGACGACAACCGGACCGGCATCGGTACGCGTGAGGGTGAAACTTGACAATTCCACAGGCAAGGCACCACCTTGACGATACCCCGGCGTGCCGATGTCATCGGCATGGCCATAATGCAACGATTCAACTTTGAATTGGTTGAAATGCGCCGCTAATGCCCAATTCGACTTCAGCATGCCATCGCGCGCCACCGCGCCTTTGTCATAACGACGGACGACCGAACTCCGCGCGCCATCCCTGCGATTCGTGGGCCACACCCACACCGGCGCGTCATCGGTGCGACGATTGTCATCGATGTTCCCGACCTCGTCTATCTTCGTGCCGTTTCTGTCAGACAATTTCAGATAGAATCCCTCGCCACTCAAGAAGGTATCGCGCGCCGTTTTGATGCGCAGATTCTTCTCGTGCAGTTTCAGCAGGTTGTAAACCCGGTCTTCAGGGAAGACATCTGCCGAGGAAGCGCGGGCATCTCCGGCCACTATCAAGAGGGTCTGATTCGGTTGAATCACCTTCTCTTCCAATGTCAACGTCACAATCGGTCTGCCAACCAGGTCGTGGGAATTCCGATTCTGAATCTCTAACTGCCAGCGATCCAGATTCAGTGCCTCGGTTTTCGACTTGTTATACAATTCTATCCATTGCGGCAATGTGCCGCCCTCGGAATCAAACATGATTTCGCTGATAGTCACTGCACCTTTCGGCGTAGATGCCTCCGTTTTGACAGCACCATTCGGATAGCCCGGTGTGCCAGCAGTGGCAGCCGACCGCGTCACTTTTCTATCATAGCCGATACCAGTAAACGCAGCTTCTGCCCAGGCATCTCGATGATACCCAATAATATCCGCTTTCGCGCGCTGCCAGACCTTGCCGGAACTTAGCGCGTCTTCGGTGGCATCACCAGGAGCCTCAAGCACCTGCAGGGGCCAGACATGCGTATCGTAATCGCCTGTCTCGTCACGGATGAACGCATCGGTATCACTGCCGCCGCCACCGGCGACATCGATGAATGCTTCATCCAAGCCGAGTTTCTTCGTTGCATTGCGGAGAATTAACAGGAATTTGCCATCATCTGGCAGTGAGAGGCCGTCATCCACTAAAGAGGCATGCGATAACCCCTTATTTTCTCCACCGGCGAGTGGTGTTTTGTCCGAAGGCATGTTGGTAATCAGCAACAAACTGTTTGCCGGCACACTCACATCGGAAAACCTAATGAGCAACGTATCCTCTTTTTTGCCATCGGCGACAACGGAGAGCTCCCAGTCTTTGAGGGAGACATCCGAACCGGTGACATTGCGGAATTCTAGCCAGTCGTTTGTTGCATCACTGCCATTGCCGAGTTCGTTGAAGACGATGGGAGAACGCGGCACAGCCGATGCAACCGCCTTTGAGACAGTGTCATCCTGCGGGATGTAAACCACCGGGGTCACCGCCACGTCAAACGTTCTCGTCGGCTCAGTGGACGAATCCGGGACCGGCGCAGGCTGACCGGCAGCCATCGCCGGATCTGCCGTTCCAACACGCACAAGGCCTGATGCAGCCTTCAACGTCGTCTCACGCGGAACAGCCAAACTGTTGATACTGTCAATCTCCACGCTAATCGATGCGGCAGGAGGATCGGTCGCTTGCAAGACATACACAAACGGCACAATCGTCGAACCCGAACGCTCCTCGCCTTGCTGCCATGTGGCATGACGCGCATTGGCGGCCTCTCGCGCACCGAGGTAGATTGTCACATACGGCGGATTTTCGCCTTCATAAGTCAATCCATCCTGCGCAAACGGCACTTCAACGGTGATCTCGCTACCCGCAAGATACGCACCGCCTTCTGGCTCAACGACTTTAATCTCATCCGCATCTACCTGCACCGTGTCTACCGGCACCGTGACACTGTTCGATGCCAAATTGCCGATGTCAGTGTGGGCAAACACCGTATCTGCTGGCACTTGGAACGTCATCTCCCCTTTAAAGCCGAGCGCGGGCACCACCCTCACCTGATACCGCAACCACGCATCTGCCGCCTCGGGACGGCTGACTGTCACCGTGCCACCCTCAACACCTGCCGACAGCGCAGTTTGCAACGTCGAGAGAAGCTCTTCGCTCGTCACATTATGATACGCAGCGGTTTTCCCGACTGCACCGTAGTCCTCCTGGAAGCGCAATGTCAACGTAAACGTCCCGGTTTGTGTCCCCGATGGCCCGTCTATCACTGTCATCGCGGCGACAGGGTCCTGCACTATCGTCGGATAGTTGATAGCGCCCTTGGCGGTATCATACGTGGGCGGAAAGAGGTGAGGGAACTTCTTCGCCTCAACATCTTCCGCATAAAAACCAGGCGAGACAGTATAGTGCCGTATGCGACCATCTGAGACGATGTTATTGTACTGCAGATCGCGATCCTCCAACCCGTTATCAATTATTGGGAGGTAGTCAAGAAGACCGTCGTCGTTGCTGTCAAGGTCTGTCTTTTTGATGTAGTAAGGCTCATCAGCCTTATGGCCGCGATGGTATACGTTATATCGATCTTGAGGATTACCAGTATAAGCAGTATCAGGAGCCGTAGAAGTAAATTGCTTCCTGTGGTCACGATACTCCGTCCTCTTGGCGACATCCGTGCTCTCTGGGTAGGGGATGTAACCATTGTCTCCTGCCCCCTCTATAAACGCAGACGCGTCCATAAACTCTCCCCATCGCTTACCCGCTTTATGGGTCCTAGCATTAAATGGCACGACGATTCCAAACTCCTGCTGGTGATTGGCATCTGTCCGCTCGCGCAGGGTCTTGATCTCGGCGTATGTGCGAATAGCTTTGTGGTCCCTACCGGCATAGCGGCCGGCGGGCCTGCCATTGAAATTAGCGTATTCGTAATTCAGACCGGTACTCGGCAAGTATGCGACATTGAACGGGGCCACGATAGTCCCATCCCCGGCCAACCACCCGGCTTTCTTCAGCCCATTCAAGGCATCGGCATGGGCCTTTGTCACCTTAAATTGGTAGACGATAGTATGGTAACCAGTCGCCTCGGGATGCCCCCACTCCTCAGCGGTAACCGCATTGTCGATTTCTTGCCAGGCTACGCGGCCATCCTGTAGCATCCGTTCCAGTGGATAATTGGGATTCAGGATCCCGACATCCGGAATGCCCACGGCTGCAGTGATCGACCCGCCGGCGATGTCCAGATTGCCATTGCGCGCCCAGACAGTGTTTCGCGGGTGCAGCTTTTGATCGTGCTTGAACCATAAGGGCAAAAAATTCTCCTCCCAGTCGACCTCACGGGGCTCGCGACTGGGAGTGAATTTTTCGCGCCAGGGGGCATCAACGTGATCGGAGTCAGGCTCGAATACGGTGGTCCTAAAGAGTGGCGGATACAGTATAGGCTTCTGCCCAATCGGGGTAGGATCCCTTCTCTCACTCCTCAGATCAACGCCAGGCTTAGGATCTATGAATTCCTTTACCGCTTTATAGTTACGAAGTTTGACGTTGATGGCAATGGCGACGATATCCCCGGGGACTACCGTATTATTTTCCGTGGCGGTGACAAGCCCACTGTTGCCGGGTTTGTTCGGATCTACCAGCAGGCCGCCGCTCGTGGGATCGCTGGGACCCCCACCGGGATCGATATCAACCCAGAAGTAGGTATCCGGCCCGCTTGCCGGTTGCGCTGTGCCCTTCCAGAGCGGCTCATATTCCTTCCAGAAGGAGGGGAACAGCCGCGCGCGCCTGCTTTCAAAACCGGGCGGCGTAACAACAGGATTCGTGTCAATGCCTTCCCTGTGATAGGTACCGACCTGCTGCAGCACTGGCCCTCCCGGCTTCGTGGGCTCTCCCGGCTTCGTGGTTTTCGGATTTTTATAGATGCGTATCCACTGAATATCAAAATGATCCGGCGCGATAGCTGTCAACCCGCCACCAAAGAAGGCATCAATACCCGTAGAATGCGAGTGGCCGTGTTTTGAATCGCTCGGCAGCGAAAGCGCTGTCCCATGCAAGGTATGGGCTTCCAAGGGCCGGTTCAGCCAATCATTATGCGGGACACCCTCGACGGTATCATCTGCCTCATTATCGATATCGGCTTGCGTCCATTTGTCGTGGCTCTCTCCCGGCGGTGCAAGCACCGTCAGCAGCCCGAATGTGAGCAGCAGGCAGCCTATCAAAACGGAAGGAATGCGCGCGGCGGACCGCGGTTGTCCCCCGTCCTTCTGCGCCTTCCTGCGGAGAGCCGCAGGAGTTAACGCGCGTAGATGAGAGGGGGGGTCTTCAGGTTGGATGCGTCACCGGCGGGCGCAAGCGCGCGGAATCTTTGCAGCGGGTGCTGCAATAGCGCGGTGACGGTAGGTTTCAGGCGGGCGGCAATGCCCGCGAAAATTGAAAACAATAGGAATCTCACTGTTTTTTCTCCTTTAAATTGGCGTAAAAATTGATTGAAAATTAAACACTGTCTTAATTATACCATTTTTTTACGTTTTTGTCAAATTAAAAATTATGAGCAAGGAGCAGGATTTTCAAGATTGAGCAGGATTTACACGATTTTCACGATTAGGCAAGATTTTTTGGTTCTGATGCCTTGAATACCCCGTGGCCTGCCAAAACGATGCCGGTGCATCAGAGCCCTAATCCTGTGAAATCTTGTGAAATCTTGTAAATCCTGCTTCAGACGATTGGCATGGCGAGGGACAGGCCCTCGCCCTACGGGCCGCGACACGTTGTTTTCACCGTAGCGCGGGGGCCTGTCCCCCGCGATCGTTCACGTGCCCCAGTGACTGTAGTTCGGGAGCGCCTGCTCCCGAACGGGTCAAGAGCAGGTGCTCTTGACCTACAGACGCGATGCGCGTTCGCGTACCCGATGGCATGGCGAGGGACAGGCCCTCGCCCTACAGTGGCGTTCTATCGGCGAGACAAATACGCCGACAGCGCGTAATCAAACGGCGTTGACGTATCCATCTGCACATAATCGATTTGGCTGCCGCCGCACCCGCGGCGATAACTCTGGATAAACGCGTTCAGTTTCTCAAGATACGCCGCCTTTAACGTATCCGCCTGCGTTGACAGCGTCTGTCCCGTCTCCATGTCCCGAAAAACGACAGAACCTTCATAAGGAAAAGTCAACTCCGCTGCATCTAGCAGATGGAAAACGATGACTTCGTGCTTCTGATGCCGCAGATGTTTCAACGCGGATATGACTTGAGTCGGCTCATCAAGCAGGTCGGAAATGACGATGACGAGCCCGCGCCGCACAATCCGCTTGGCTAGTTCATGGAAAAGACTGCTCAAGTTAGTCTCTTCGCCCGGTTGTGCATTTTCTAAAGCGGACATGATTGCCCGCAGATGCGTCGCCGCACCCCTCGGTGGGATATACTCGGCGATGTCCGTGTTGAAGAGTGCCAAGCCGACAGAATCCCGCTGCTTCAGCATGAGATACGTCAACGATGCAGCGAGATAACAGCCGTATTCAAACTTGGAGAGCGTCTCGTCGCTGTGTTTGTATGCCATTGACGCGCTGGTGTCAAGCAGGAGATACGCGCGCAGGTTCGTCTCCTCTTCAAACTTTTTGATATAAAACCGGTCGGATTTTCCGTAGACTTTCCAGTCAATGTAGCGGATTTCGTCCCCCGGCATGTATTGGCGATGCTCGGCGAATTCGACGCTAAACCCCTGATAGGGACTTTTGTGGAGCCCAGTGACGAACCCTTCTACGACGAGACGCGCGACAAGTTCCATTCCGCCGATGCGAGAAAGCGCGAACGGATCGAGGTATTTGTGTGATGTTTGCATATTTTTAACATCGCGAGGGACAGGCCCTCGCGCTACGGTTGTCGAGAGCATTGCGAGGGACAGGCCCTCGCGCTACGGTTGTCGAGAGCATCGCGAGGGACAGGCCCTCGCGCTACGGTTGTTGAGAGCAATCGCGAGGGACAGGCCCTCGCGCTACGGTGAGCGAGCGTTCGCGAGGGACAGGCCCTCGCGCTACGGTTGTCGAGAGCATTGCGAGGGACAGGCCCTCGCGCTATGGGCTCAGGAGTGGCTTAAGTCTGCGGCGCGCGGTGTCTATATCAATGCCGCTGCGTTCAGCGTAATCTGCCACCTGGTCTTCCCCAATTCTGCCGATGCTGAAATACTTCGCCTCCGGATGCGAATAATACCAGCCACAGACGGATGCCGGCGGGTTCATCGCCAGATTCTCGGTTAATGTAATGCCGGTGTTTGCCTTAACCCCTAGGATATCAAACAACACCAACTTTGACGAATGATCTGGACAGGCGGGATAGCCGGGCGCGGGCCGGATGCCTCTATATTTTTCGGCGATGAGCGCGTCCGCGTCCAGATTTTCATCTGTCGCGTATCCCCACAGTTTTAAGCGAATGCGTTCATGCATCCGTTCGGCGAACGCCTCGGCGAGCCTGTCCGCCAGTGCTTTCGCCATGATGCTGTTGTAGTCGTCGTGCTGGCTCTCAAATTCGGCGCAGAGTTCCGCTACGCCAATGCCGGTAGTCACGGCAAACGCGCCGATATAGTCGTCCACCCCGGTTTCTTTAGGTGCGATGAAATCGGCGAGACTCAGATTCGCTCTTCCGAAGGGTTGCTCTGTCTGTTGACGCAGGTGATGAAGCGTCACGGTTTTTTGTGGAACGAGCTGCATCGAGTATGAAGGTGCTGTCATTCTTCTATGGAACAGGCCGTAGTCAGGCACGAGGATTTCGGTATCTTCACCGACACTGTTCGCAAGGAAAATCCCGACAACGGCGTTCGCACGGAACCGCTTTTCTTCAACGATGCGCGCCAGCAGTGCCTGCGCATCTTTAAAGAGTTTGTTCGCTTCCTCACCGATATCTGGATGCCGCAGCAGATTCGGGAATTTGCCGCGAAGTCCCCACGTCGTAAAAAACGGAGTCCAGTCAATATAGTCGACTAATTCCTCCAACGGATAATTATCGAAGACGCTAGTGTCCATATTGAGATAGGGCTCAGGCGGTTGATAGTTTTCCCAATCGGGTGAGAATTTTCGTTGTTGCGCTACAGAAAACGGGAGGAGATTCGCTTGTTGTCGGTTTCTGGCGCGGCGTTCGCGAATCTTTTTATATTCGGCACGCGTCTCAGCAGTAAACTGCTCCTGTCTCTCACGATTCAGCAGCTGGCTCACGACACCCACACTCCGCGAAGCATCCTTGACGTGAATCGTCGCGCCCTGATAGGCAGGTTCAATTTGGACAGCGGTATGCACCTTCGAGGTAGTCGCGCCGCCGATGAGAAGCGGGATACGAAACCCTTGTTGCTCCATTTCAGCGGCGACATGCACCATCTCGTCCAGTGACGGTGTGATTAAGCCGCTGAGTCCCACCATGTCGGCGTGCTCTTTCCGCGCCGTTTCCAGAATCTCCTCCGCCGGCACCATGACACCCAGGTCGATGACTTCGTAATTGTTGCATCCAAGCACCACGCCGACGATATTTTTGCCGATGTCATGCACGTCGCCTTTGACAGTCGCCATGACGATTTTCGCGCGTTTGGCATGCACACCATCGGCGGCGTTCTCAATGAACGGGATGAGTTGCGCGACAGACTTTTTCATCACCCGCGCGCTTTTGACGACTTGCGGCAGGAACATCTTGCCCGCGCCGAACAATTCACCTACCCGATTCATACCGTCCATCAGCGGGCCCTCAATAACTTGAATGGGACGTTCGTATTTCAGCCGCGCCTCCTCTGTATCTGCCTCAATGAATTCCAAAATGCCCTCGACGAGCGCGTGCTGGAGTCTTTCTTCAACGGAGCGGTTTCGCCATTCCCGTTGTTGCGATGCACGGGTGGAAACTGCGCCGCTGGCGGCGAACGTCTCGGCGAGGGAGACAAGCCTGTCTGTTGCATCTGGACGGCGGTTGAGCAGCACATCTTCTACTGCTGTCAGCAGTTCTTTCGGCAGTTCATCGTAGACAGCGAGTTGCCCGGCGTTGACGATGCCCATGTCCATGCCGGCATTGATGGCGTGATAGAGAAACGCGGCGTGCATCGCCTCACGCACGGTGTCGTTGCCGCGGAAGGCGAAGGAGATGTTGCTCACGCCGCCGCTGACGAGCGCGTGCGGACAGGTGGCTTTTATCTCGCGGCACGCCTCAATAAACGCTTTCGCATAGTCGTTGTGTTCTTCAATCCCGGTGGCAACAGCGAAGATGTTCGCATCAAAGATGATGTCCTCCGGTGGAAACCCTACCTTTGATGTCAAAAGCCGATACGCCCTTTGGCATATCTCCACTTTCCGTTCGTAGGTTTCCGCTTGTCCTTCTTCGTCAAATGCCATGACGATGACAGCGGCACCGTATCGGCGAATCTGGCGCGCCTTCTCCAAGAAATCCGCCTCGCCTTCTTTCAAACTGAGCGAGTTGACAACGCCTTTCCCTTGGACGCACGCGAGGCCTGCTTCGATTACCTCCCACCGGCTTGAATCAAGCATAATAGGCACGCGGCTAATATCCGGCTCAGCGGCGATGAGGTTGAGGAACTTCACCATCGCTTCCTTCGCGTCTAACATGCCCGCGTCCATGTTAATGTCAATGAGTTGCGCGCCGTTTTCCACCTGGTCCCGGGCTACTTCCAACGCCTTTTCGTAATTGCCTTTTTTGATGAGCGTCGCGAAGCGGCGCGAACCTGTCACGTTCGTTCGTTCGCCGACGTTCACAAAGAGAGAATCGGGGGTGATGTTAAACGCCTCTAAACCGCTCAGCCTGCATGCGCGCGGTTGTGATATTGGTTCGCGCGTTGGTTCGCCCAGGGCTTCGCACATTGGTTCGCGAGGCGCATACTCAGCAGCGACTTTAACGATAGTCGCGATATGTTCCGGCTGCGTCCCGCAACAGCCGCCGGCGATATTAAGGAAGCTGTTTTGCGCGAAATCACGAATCGCATCGCCCATTTCGGTAGGCGTTTGTGTATAGTGTCCGAGTTCGTTCGGCAAACCCGCGTTCGGATAGCAGATGATAGGAACGTCTGCAAGCTTCGCCATTTCGGCGAGATAGGGCCGAATCTGCGCCGCACCGAACCCACAGTTTAACCCCACCGCGATGAGATTCGCATGGCCGCCGGTAGGTATGTCCTTTCTGTCTCGGCGCGTATGCCGGATTGAATTCCAAAACGCTTCCACCGTTTGCCCGGACAGATTTCGCCCACCGCCGCCGCTTCTATCCGAAGAGACGATGATAGGAATGTCCATCTCGCGTCTCTCGGCGAGCGTCTGAATGGCGAAGAGCGCGGCTTTACAATTGAGCGTATCCATGACAGTCTCCACCAGCAGCAAATCCGCGCCGCCATCGATTAATCCTTCTGCTTGTGTCGTGTAGGCATCGACAAGTTGCTTGAACGTAACGTTCCGATACCCCGGGTCGTTCACATTCGGCGAGATGCAGCAGCTGCGGTTGGTGGGCCCCATGCTCCCTGCGACGAAGCGCGGTTTTTCGGCTGATGTCCATTTATCGGCAACTTCACGCGCGATGCGCGCGGCAGCGTAATTTACTTGATAGGCGAACGCCTGCAGTTGGTAATCTGCCATAGAGACAGCGGTGCTAGTGAAGGTGTTCGTTGAGATGATGTCCGCGCCGGCTTGGCAGTAGCCGCTATGGATTTCGCGCACGACGTGCGGCTGCGTGAGAGAAAGTAGATCATTGTAGCCTTTCAGTTCACTCGAATGGTTTGCAAACTGTTCCCCGCGAAAATCTTCTTCGGAGAGTTGATACGTCTGCAGCATCGAGCCCATCGCACCGTCAAGGACGAGGATGCGTTTCTTCAGTTGGTTTTTGATTGTTGTTATGCCTTGAGAAGGTATGTCCATAATTCACCTATTTTTTCACAATTGTGGTTGTGTATATACTATACCACGCGCGCGACGGTTTTGTCCACAAAAATCACGTAGGAAATTTGACATTCGTTCTGTTTTTGTGTTATACTACTATCAAAGAGCAGAACCGGAGGAACAAAATCATGATTTCTGCGCGAGAGATTCAAGCGACTTGTGATGACATCGTGCGCGCATTTTCACCGCTACGAGTTATCTTGTTCGGTTCGTATGCGTATGGCACGCCGACAGAAGACTCTGATGTAGACATGTTTGTCGTCATGGAGGCACAGCAACCAGCGTGGGAGATGCAAAAACGGATTCCGCGCCGTATCCCGTTAGATTTACACGTTCGGTGTCCGCAGGATATCGCGTATCGTGTGGCGCATAATGACTGGTTCCTGCGCGAGGTGTTCGAGAAAGGCGACGTGCTTTACGATACGGCGGCGGCACTGCCGCCGGTAGCACTCGCCGAGGATGCCTTGGTGCCGATTTGGGAGGAGACAGGGGTTATCAATCCATTGACACTTGAACGGGTGAGGAAAGCCGAATCCGATTATGGGATAATGAAGTTAGGATTTCAGGCATTAACACCCGATGTCTACGAGCCGATTTGCTTCCACGCGCAGCAGTGTATTGAAAAATACCTGAAAGCTTGGCTGCAGGAGGCAAATATCCGCCCCCCGCGCACACATGAGCTCAACGTATTATTGAATCTGATCGTGCCGACGCATCCCGAGTGGCGCGCGTGGCAAACGGATTTTGCCGACTTTCAACCGCATGCCGTGGATGTCCGTTACGAAAAATACTTTGCCACGGCGGTGCAGGTTGAACACGCCGTGCGTGTTTGCACCGAAGTGCGCACCGCTATCCGTGCCGTGCTCCAACTCCCAAACGATGCACCGGAGGAATAATGCCAACACTCAAACTCAAACCGAACCACAAAGCGATAACCGCTTACTACGCCGCTCTTGAGCGATATCGACAACACGGTGTCACTCACGAGACCGCGGTGCGCGCCGCCTTTCAAGCACTTTTGGAGGCATGCGCGCGACAACTGAATTGGACGATGATATGTGAATATACGCTCCGAATTCCGGAGGGTTCGCGGGGGACAGGCCCCCGCGCTACGGTGCATCAGAACTCGTGGGGGACAGGCCCCCGCGCTACGGTTACTCCCAGTAGGAGAGACCGCCCGGTCTCGATGGGTTCGCGGGGGACAGGCCCCCGCGCTACGGTTCATCAGGACATGCGGGGGACAGGCCCCCGCGCTACAGGCAGACGCAGCAACCTCATCCGTCCTGATGGCGCGTTGCTGGACGAACACAGCTTGCCGCGCGGCACGTGGGAGGCAAAAGGGGTAAAGGGGAATCTGCGCGCCGAAATCCAAACCAAGTTCGATGCGGGCTATCCACAGGACAACATCCTCTTTCAAACGCCGGAACGCGCCATTCTCTATCAAAACGGCCGCGAAGTGCTGGACGCGGACATCACCGAGCGCGAGACGCTCATCACCGTGCTGAAGACGTTCTTCGCTTACGAACGCGAAAACGCCGCCGAATGGCTCGCCGCTGTCGCCGAATTCAAAACCATCGTTCCCGAATTGAAGCAGAAAGCGACAGAACTCATTCAGGAACAGCACCGCACCAACGCGCGCTTCCGCAACGCCTTCGCCGACTTCTACACCCTCTGCCAGAACGCGATTAACCCGAACCTCTCCGAAGCAACGGTGGAGGAGATGCTCATCCAACATCTCTTGACAGAACGCACCTTCCGCACGGTGTTCGCCAATCCGGACTTCACGCGCCGGAATATCATCGCCCGCGAAATTGAGAACGTCATTGACGCACTCACCTCCAAGGCGTTTAGCCGCGATGCCTTCCTCCAAAACTTGGACAGGTTTTACCGCGCCATTGAACGCGAGGCGGCGACACTCGTCGATTTCTCGCAGAAACAGCACTTCCTCAATACTGTCTACGAACAGTTTTTTCAGGGTGCGTCCGCCGAAGTCGCCGATACGCACGGCATCGTTTATACGCCGCAGCCTATCGTCGATTTCATGGTGAAGAGCGTAGAACATCTGCTCCAAACCGAATTCGAGCGTTCGCTTTCCGATGAAGGGGTTCACATCATCGATGCGTTTGTCGGCACCGGTAACTTCATCGTGCGCCTAATGCGCGAGATACCACCGTTCCATCTGGAAGCAAAATATCGTTCCGAACTCTGGTGCAACGAGGTGTTGTTGCTACCCTATTATATCGCCAGCCTCAACATCGAACACGAATTTTACGAAGCCACCGGAGAATATCTCCCCTTTGAAGGCATCTCCCTCGTGGATACGTTCGATCTGGCGGAAGACCGGCAGTTGTCGCTCTTAACCGCTGAAAACACGGCGCGCGTGGAGAAACAGAAGGCTGCGCCGATGTTTGTCGTCATCGGCAATCCGCCCTATAATGTCGGACAGGTGAACGAGAACGATAACAACAAGAATCGGAACTATCCGACGCTGGAGGCGCGCGTGAGAGAAACATACGCGAAAGACTCCACCGCCACGCTCAAAAATTCGCTCTACGACACCTATGTCAAGGCACTCCGTTGGGCTTCCGATAGAATCGGTGAACAGGGGATTATCGCGCTCGTCACTAATAACAGTTTTCTTACCGGCACCTCGTTTGATGGCATGCGGAAACACCTCGCCGGAGACTTTGACGCGCTCTATCTCTGCGATTTAGGGGGGAATGCCCGCGCCGACAAACTCGTCTCCGATGCAAGTGTGTTCGGCATCCAAGTCGGCGTGAGTATCAACTTCTTTGTCAAGCGCGCGGCGAAAGGGCCGTTTTCTACCGTAGCGCGGGGGCCTGTCCCCCGCGAGCGTGACGCAGAAGAGCCGTTTTCTACCGTAGCGCGGGGGCCTGTCCCCCGCGATCGTTCAATGGCGAGGAAAATTCCGCCCGCATCTTCTACTTCCGCACCGATGACGCGTGGAACAAAAACCAGAAATTCGACTTTCTCGCGCAAACCGAACACATCGGCAATGTCCCATGGCAAATGCTCAAACCTGATACGCGGCACACGTGGCTCACCGAAGGATTTCACGCTGAGTTCAAGACGTTCATGCCTATCGGCACGCAGGCGGTGAAGCGCGCAAAAGGCGAAGTCATTGGCGCGATGTTTCACAACTTCAGCAACGGCGTGAACACCGCTCGCGATGCATGGGCTTGCAACTTCAACCGAGACACCCTCGCCGAAAATATGCGGCGCATGAGCGATGTCTATAACGAGCATGTCATCAAGTGGCGCGCACTGGAAGACAAATCCAATGTCGATGTTGACGGGTTTGTCGATGGCGATGACAAAAAAATTAAGTGGAGTTCTACCCTCAAACAGCACCTTCAACGCGGGCGCACGGTAGAATTTGATGCCGCCAAACGCCGGCGGTGTCTCTATCGTCCTTTCACTAAAACGTGGCTCTTTTTTGACAGGCTTCTTACCGACAGACCCGGGCAGTTCCCTGTTATTTTCCCTACCCCTGAAACCGAAAAAGAGAATCGGGTTATCTGCGTCCCTGGGGTTGGAGGACGCGCGCCTTTTTGGTGTTGTATGGGAAACGTTCTTCCGAACGGGGCGTTCATTACTCTTGATGCGAATCAAGGCTTCCCTTTCTACGTCTACGATGAAGATGGCTCAAACCGCCGAGAAAACATCACCGATTGGGCATTGCAAAACTTCCGCACGCATTACAGTGACGAACGCATCACGAAGTGGGACATGTTCCACTATACTTACGGGCTCTTGCATCATCCCGAGTATCGCGAACGTTACGCCGCCGATTTGAAGCGCGATCTGCCGCATATTCTCTACGCCGATGATTTCTGGGCATTCGCCGAGGCGGGTGCGAAACTTGCGGAACTGCACGTGAATTATGAGGCGCAACCGCAATATCCGCTCACGTTCATCACGAAACCCGATGCGCCGCTTGACTTGCGCGTGGAACGGATGCGGTTGTCGAAAGACAAAACGCAGCTGAAATATAACGAGTATCTTACGCTGGCAGGTATTCCGGCAGAGACGTTTGCGTATCGGCTCGGCACTCGTTCGGCGTTGGAGTGGCTCGTTGATCAGTATCGCATCAAACGAGATTCGCGGAGTCAACTTGTCAACGATGCGAACGATGAAGGAAACCCGCGGTATATCGTGGAATTGATTGGTTCGGTGATTACCGTCAGTTTGGAGACGGTGAAGATTATTGCGGGGTTGCCGGATACGTTGCGTGGAACGTAGGTGTTGGAGGGACCGCGGGGGACAGGCCCCCGCGCTACGGTATCCAAAACGGTCTCTCTTAACCGTAGGGCTTGGGCCCTCGGATGCCACACGCGCATCCGAGCGGGTTTCCCTCGCCATGCAACGATCGCGGGGGACAGGCCCCCGCGCTACGGTGAGTTCGGGATGTTCGCGGGGGACAGGCCCCCGCGCTACGGTTCGTGATGCTCGCGGACGAATGGGGAAATTTTTATGCTTCATGCGCACAAATACGCCGTGCATTTTGATATTCTCCCAGAGATTACCTATCTCAATGAGACGTTACCTGAATTAATAGCGGATTTGCTCCCGCTTTTCCGCGGTTTCCCTGAAGAGGTATGGATTTCGCAGCGGCGCGTTGACGAAGGACTCGATTTCTGCCGCGTCATTTTCTGGGCATTTTCCGAATCGCCGGAAGCGATTAAGACGTTTGGCATCTGGTTTCAGGCACTCTTCCGGGAGTCCCAAGTCTCGGAAACGCTGGAACGTCTCGTGACATGCGCTTTGGAGACAGCGGAGGAACTTGAGGTAGGACTTACCGATTGGACGCGGTTGCATGCGACAGAGGCGGAGATTGCCGAGGCGATTCGGGTTTTCAAGCGCGAAGTATAAGGCGAGATGTCTCTATCTGCCTGTCATTCGGCGTGGATAGACATCTGTAGAAAAGAAAAAACAGAAATTAGGTTGACATCACGAAATAAAATATGGTATACTATATAAACAGTGCATAGAAAACGCATTCGGTGCGTAGATGAGGAGTTTTTGGAGTTATGAGACACATTTATTGGTGCATCCTGCTGATGCTCCTTGCAGTCGGGAATGGAGTTGGCAACCCCGATGCATACACGGTAGACGAAATTTTTCATCACTTCAAAGTGGCTTACGATAAATCCGAGAATTTCAGTGCCAACTTTGAGGAGACGACGCTGTTCGCTGATAAGCGGAACGTCGCGCGCGGCAGGCTGGTATTCGGCAAACCGAATCTGTTCCGAAAGGAATATGTTGACAGGAAGGATGCCTCAAAGGTAGTCCAGTTGACTATCTTAGATGGGGAATACGGTTGGACTTACACGCCGCTCCTCAACCAAGTCAATAAGATGAAGTGGAACAGTGCAGACCGGCGTGAACTCGTGCCGGGCATTGGCGCGTCGCTTGAGGATGTCCCGAAAAACTATGAGATGGCACTCATCCCCGATGAAGCCGCGAATCCGAAGGGGGTTTACCAAATTCGGCTAACTCCCAAGCCGCACATGATGCGCGCTCGCACGGAGGCAGTCCGCGAGCAGATGAAAGAGACGATTGAAATCTGGGTAGAGGCTGACGAGTGGCTGCCGGTGCAATTTGGCTATATCACCGAACTCGCAAACGGCACCTCGCAGAGCATCATCGTGTCGCTTACGCAAATTGAACGCGACAAGCCGCTCACGCCAGACCTGTTCAAGTTTGTCGTGCCAAAAGATGCAGAGGTAATCGATCTCTCTGAAAACTAACGTTTTCCAGAGTGCCCACGATGTGCGCGCCTGGAACGCGCGCCTACCGGCGGGAACACCCGCTGCCGCTATCGGCGACAGCGCAAACGCTTATGAATTTTCGCACCCTGTTACGGTTGGCAAATCTGCTGACGCTTTTACGGCTGTTTCTGGTTCCGCCGTTAATGCTCTGTTTTCGGGCGGATCTGATGCTTCCTGCACTGCTCATCTTCGGGTTTGCTGCTGCGACAGACCATTTTGATGGCAAGATTGCCCGTCGGCAAGGTGTGACAGGGTTCGGGACATTCATGGATCCGCTCGCCGATAAACTGTTAGTGGCGGCGACATTAATCTGCCTAACCCGTTTTGAAGGTGTCGAAGGCGGGATGATTCCTGCATGGATGGTTGTCACGATTATCGGCAGGGAATTCATCGTCACCGGGCTCCGCGTTGTCTTTGTGACGAGATACGGTGAGGTAGTCTCGGCGAATAGGTGGGGCAAATACAAGACGCTCTCGCAGCTCATCGTCATCTCGATTAGCCTCGCACTGCTGGCGTTCTGGGAAGACGGGCCGAGGATTGTTCACCCGCGGGGGCCCATATACTTTATGATGTATCTTCCGTTGGTGCTAACGGTGGTATCGGGACTGGAATTTTTGCTGCGGAACCGCAAGTTCCTCACAGATTTGATGCTGACTACCGATGGCGATGATGCAGGAGTTGACGAGTGATGCAAACTATCCGCTGTTTTGTGGCAGTTGAGGTGCAGGACGAAGTGCAGGCGTTATTCTCCCCGGTGCAAGCGTTGCTCCGGTCGGCGGTGCAATCTGGAGGCGGACGCGCGTCGTGGACGCGGCGCGGCAATTTCCATCTCACGTTGAAGTTCCTCGGCGATGTCCGCGGTGACGCAATCGATGACATTGGCGCGGCACTTCAGGCAGTCACTGTGGCGCAACGTTCATTTTCTATGGAGATTGGCGGTATCGGCGCGTTTCCTAATATGAACAGGCCGCGAGTCCTGTGGGTAGGGATAAAACAGGGCACGGAGGCTGTCACGCGGTTAGCGGAAGCAGTGAATCATCAATTGGCGGGCATCGGCTACCCGGCAGAAAGTCGGTTTCATCCGCATCTCACGCTGGCGCGGTTGCGAAATCGGGTAAATCTGAAACCGCAGGTGCATCTTTTTACGAAATATGATATAATTAATGACGCTACCGTGAACGTGAATAAAATTGTCTTAATGCGGAGCCAACTGCATCCGAAGGGTGCTGTCTACACGCCGTTGAAAATGTGTCATTTTTCTCGCTAATTCGGTATCATTTTTTTAGCACGGGCGCGGCGTTCCGCGCGCGTGAATGCCCTTTATTAGGGCAAACGTGGATGTTACAATCCGCGGCAAACAGAGGAGAGGTTCGGATAAAATGTTAGACCCAAAAAAACAAAAAGTCATCGATCAGGCGATCTCGCAGATCGAACGTGAATTCGGCAAAGGCGCGATTATGCGCTTCACCGATGGCGAGGTAGTCCCTGTTGAATCCATCCCCACCGGCTCGCTCGCGTTGGACCTGGCACTCGGTGTCGGCGGTGTGCCGCGCGGCAGAATCGTCGAAATTTATGGACATGAAGGCACCGGAAAAACCACCTTGTGCCTCCACATCGTCGCCGAAGTCCAAAAATTGGGCGGCACCGCCGTGTTCGTTGATGTTGAACACGCGTTGGACACGACTTACGCACGCAACATCGGCGTGAACATGGAGAACCTGCTCATCGCGCAGCCCGATGCCGGCGAACAGGCTCTGGAAATCGTCGAGACGCTCATCCGGAGTGGCGCGATTGATTTGGTGGTTATTGACTCTGTCGCGGCGTTGACACCGCAGGCAGAGATTGAAGGCGAAATGGGCGACGCGCACGTCGGATTGCTGCCGCGCTTGATGTCCAAGGCACTCCGAAAACTGTCGGGGGTTACCAATAAATCCCAAACCTGTGTTATCTTTACCAACCAGATTCGTCAAAAAATCGGGGTAATGTTCGGGAATCCGGATACGACACCCGGCGGCCTCGCGCTGAAGTTCCACGCCTCTGTCCGTTTGGAGCTGCGCCGCGGACAGCAGATCAAGGATGGAACAGATGTCCTTGGAACCGGTGTCCGCGTCAAGGTTGTGAAAAACAAAGTCGCGCCACCTTTCAAGGAAGTTGAATACGACGTAACCTTCGGCAAAGGCATTTCCAAAGCCGGCAACCTTTTGGATATCGCTGTCAATCAGGAATTCATCCAGAAGAGCGGTTCCTGGTTCTCCTATAACGGGGAACGCATTGGCCAGGGCAGGAACAATGTCAAGCAATATCTGGAGGATAATCCGGAAGTTGCCGATAAAATCGAGGCGCAGATTCGAGAGGCACTTGCCCTCACGTCGCGTCCTGCAGCGGAGAACGCCGAGAACGACGAGAACGCCGAAGTTGAGGAAGTGGCGTAAGCGGGGTGAACGGCAGTATGTGGGGGTGGATTTTCATATCCACCCCCACATACCGCGGCGACAGCATTCTCCCTCGCGTGCGTGAAAAATCGTCTCCATTTTTCTTGACATAATTTTTTCCGCGTGTTATATTTTAATGCAGGATGGCCGCCGCGACCGGTCCCAATTAGTTGGGGTGGATAGTTAACCACATCTACCCTCACACATCGTGTTTGAGATGTTAACCTTGCAAGTGATACCAAATGCTTCTCTGTCGTTTTGGTATGAGTGGCTTGCAGTCAGGAGAACTTCCCGTAATGGCTAGAAAAAGAGGTAATCCCAAAGATTCCTTCCTAGATGAATTAGAATCCGATGAGGAGCAGCCGATATCCGAGGAGGTGTGGTATCAACAGCAGATCCGGCACCTCCAGCAGCAAGTCGGGCACCTCAAGCAGGAGTTGATGCAGACGCATCGGCGCAACCGTCAGCTCACCAATGTTCTTCAAGAGGCGAAAGAGAAACTGGAAATCCTCAAGGAGAAGGTCGAGCAACTCAGCGCACCACCGAATAACTACGGGGTTTTCCTAGGGTTAAACGACGACGGCACCGTGGATATTGATGTCAACGGTAGAAAGTGGCGCGTCAACCTGGACCCGAGCATCAAGCCGAAGGACCTCGAGGTAGGACAGCAGGTCATCGTCAATAGCGGTATGAACGTCATCGGTATCAAAGATGCAACGCAGCACGGCGATGTCGTCAAACTGAAGGAACGCCTGAGCGATGAGCGCGCCATCGTCAGTTTCCGAACCGATGAAGAACGGCTCGTCAGACTCTCTGATTCACTCAGGGATGAGCCGCTGAAACTCGGCGATAACGTTCTCCTGGACCACGGTAGCGGGATGCTCATCGAGAAACTGCCGAAACATGAGGTGGAGGACTTGCTCCTGGAAGAAGTGCCGGATATCGGCTATGGAGACATCGGCGGCTTGGATACGCAGATAGAAGCCATCCGCGATGCCATCGAAATGCCTTATCTCTACCCGGCCGAGTATCAAGAGTTCGACCTCGCGCCCCCGAAGGGTGTGCTCCTCTACGGGCCGCCCGGCTGCGGGAAAACGTTAATCGCCCGCGCTGTCGCCAGCGGCATCGCCGCGCGCGTCCGAAAGCAAACCGGCAGGGACGATGTCCGCAGTTATTTCATTAACATCAAGGGACCGGAGTTGCTGAACAAGTATGTCGGCGAGACTGAACGGAAGATCCGGGAGGTATTCCAAAAGGCGCGCGACAAATCGCGGGAAGGCTTTCCTGTCATCATCTTTTTTGACGAAATGGACTCGCTCTTCCGCTCCAGAGGCATGGGCATCTCATCGGATATGGAATCGACGCTGGTGCCGCAGTTCCTCTCCGAAATTGATGGCGTGGAAAACCTGCACGATGTCATCGTCATCGGCGCGAGCAACCGGCAAGACCTGCTGGATCCCGCCGTTTTACGTCCCGGCAGACTTGATATTAAAATCAAGATCGACCGGCCCAACCTTGACGGTGCCAAGGATATCTTCGGGATATACCTCACCCCAGAGCTCCCCTTCGCCAAAGATGAATCCGAACGTTTCAACGGTGATGCGCACGCGATTGCCAGCCACCTCATCGAGAAGGCCGTAGACGAAATGTACGCGACGAAGGATGAGAATCGGTTTATTGAGGTTACCTATGCGCGCGGCGAGCGCGAAACCCTCTTTTTCAAGGACTTTGTCAGCGGTGCGATGATTAGGAACATCGTCTCGCGGGCTAAGAAAACGGCGATTAAGCGGCTCATCGCCTCCGAAGGCAAAGAAAAGGGGATTTGCCTCGCCGACATGCAGAGTGCCATCCGCGAGGAATACCACGAAAACGAAGATCTGCCGAATACGACTAACCCCGATGACTGGGCGAAAATTTCCGGGCGGAAGGGTGAAAAGATTGTCAACATCCGCGCCTTGATTAATGAGCCTGGTAACGACAGGAAACAGGATGTGCGCGTCACCCGCGGTGGGACGTTCTTCTAAAAACGCTTCGGTGGACATCCGGAGAATTGGTAAACACTTTGGTAAGCACTATGGAAGTCCCAATAATCATGGGAACAGAAACCGAATACGGCATCTCAGTGAAAAACGCGCGAGAGCAAGATCCGGTTGCTGCGTCCACACTCGTTGTCAACGCGTATAAAAGCAGGAGTGCCCGCTCTGTCACGTGGGATTACGAACAGGAGAGCCCGTTGATGGACGCGCGCGGGTTTGTCGCCGATGGTGAACAGCCGGCTTTGGATTCCATTGAGAACAGCGTTGTCAACGACGTTTTGCTGAACGGGGGCCGTTACTACGTAGATCACGCGCATCCAGAGTATTGCACCCCGGAATGCACAAACGCCCGCGCACTGTTGCTCTATGAGAAGGCGGGCGAATTCATCTTGGAAGTCAGCAGATTGGCGGCGGAACGCCTCCTGCTGGACAATCAGGAAGTTATCATCTATAAAAACAACACGGATTACAAAGGGCACAGTTACGGTTCGCACGAAAACTATCTCATGTCGCGCGATGTGCCGTTTGAAGCCATCGTTAACGGGCTGACACCCTTCCTTGTCACTCGGATTGTGATTACCGGCAGCGGCAAAGTCGGTGCCGAAAATGGCACAGAGGAGACAGGGTATCAGCTCTCACAGCGTGCAGATTTTTTTCAGAAAGAGGTTGGACTCAGCACTATGGTAGACCGGCCCCTGATTAACACGCGCGATGAACCGCACGCAGATGAGAAACACTATCGCCGGCTGCACGTCATCGTCGGCGATTCTAACATGTCCGAATTCAGCATCTATCTGAAGGTGGGCATTACGGCTATCGTGTTGCAACTGATAGAAAAAGGCGTTGTCGGCGAAAAATTCCGTTTGAAAGAGCCGGTCGCGGCGATAAAGAGCATCTCGCGGGATTTGTCGTGTCAGCATCGAATAGAGCTCGCTGATGGACGGATGTGGAGCCCGATAGAGGTGCAGCGCGCCTACTTGGAATTGGCGCAGCAACACCTCGCCGCCGATGCTTCACCTGTCATTGAAGACGTGCTTGAAAAATGGGACTACGTGCTGACGGTTTTGGGCGAAGATCCGATGCTTCTGAGCCGTCATCTTGACTGGGTAATCAAGAAGAAATTAATGGATGCGTACCGCAAGCGGCACGGATTCACATGGGACGATGCGCGTGTGCGGATGCTTGATTTGCAGTATCATGACATTCGTCCAGCGAAAGGACTTTACCTGCGGCTACTGAAAAATGGGCATGTTGAACGGTTGCTTACGAACGAGGAGATCGTTCAGGCGATGAATTATCCGCCTGTGGATACGCGCGCCTATTTCCGCGGGACCTGCTTGCGAAAGTTTCCGAATCACATTCACAGTGCTAGTTGGAACTCTATGGTTTTTAAGGGCCCGAAAGGGTTCAACAAAATCATGATGGAGCGTCCCCATTTTGGCACACAACAGCTTGTCGGCGAGTTGCTAAACTCTTGCACGGCAGAAGAACTCGTTAAGGAAATTAAAGCGAACGCTTCCGAATGACGGTATACCGATAGGGATACCTGTTATTGCAGCGGCTAGGAACATCGAGACCGGGAGGTCTCGCCTACCGAATCGAGACCGGGAGGTCTCGCCTACTGGTTCGTAGGGCGAGGGCCTGTCCCTCGCCATGATAGGGATAACTGACAATTCAAGGAGAAAATGATGAAAACCGAAAGACAGCAAGAACACCGCGAACACCGCGTGGATGAAACCGAAGATATCCAGCCTACCGATGTAGACGCTGGTATGGACGAGGAGTTCGCCGAAGATTTGGACGAACTGCTTGACGAGATCGACGAGATTTTGGAAGAGGATTCCGAGGAGTTCGTCGAGAACTACATCCAACGGGGAGGGCAGTAGGCTTGCTAGAGCTCGGCGATTACGGGACTTCCGATTTCTTTCAGATTCTGAAGCGGCGGCACCCTGAACTGCTTGCTTCGTTGGACGCGCCCGCGGCGCACCCGGCTGATATTCGGCCTTACGAAGGCACCACGGTCTTGGCAGTCGTTTACGGTGAGGGAATCGTCATTGCCGGTGACCGGCAGGCAACGGAAGGCTATCAGGTAGGCGAACGCCGCATCCAAAAAGTCTACCAGATCGACAAGCGTTCTGCGATAGCCATTGCCGGCGCGGCAGGTCCGTGCATCGAGATGGCGAAACTCTTCCGAGTGGAGGTAGAGTTTTATGAGAAGACAGAAGGCGTGAGTCTCAGTCTGGAGGGGCAGGCGAACTTCTTGGCGCACTTGGTGCGCGCTAATTTGGGGCTCGCCATGCAGGGGTTAATCGTTTTGCCGCTCTTCGCCGGCTACGATGCGCGGCGGCAGCGCGGCCGTATCTTCAAATACGATGCCATCGGTGGCCGCTATGAGGAAGACGACTATTACGCCATCGGTTCCGGCGGCAAGGATGCGCGTGCGACGTTGAAAAAGCGGTATCGTCCCGGGTTATCGCGGCAAGACGCGCTCGGCATCGTGGCGGAGGCACTCTGGGATGCCGCCGATGAGGATATCGCTACCGGCGGCCCAGATCTCATCAGGAAGATTTTCCCGACGATGAACCTGATTACCGAAGCCGGTGTCACCGAAATTCCTGATGCTACCGTGGAAGGCATTTATCGGGAACTCATCTCACGCCTAGAGCAATAAGGAGGGCGGCTGCGTGTCCACACCCTATTATGTCTCGTCGGAGCAGATTCGTCAGGATAAAGAGGATTTTGTCCGCCGAGGCATTCAGCAGGCAAAAGAGGTTATCGTTTTGGAATACCGAGACGGCCTCGTCATGGTGGCGGAGAACCCGCGCAAAACCACCTTTAAAATCTCCGAAATTTACGATAGGATTGCGCTGGCATCAGCGGGACGTATCGCTGAATACGAGGCACTCCGCGTCGCCGGCATCCGTGAAGCTGAAATTAAGGGCTTCCGCTACTACCGCGAGGATGTCACAGCGAAGTGGCTGACGAACCTCTATTCACAGCACATGGGCGCGGTCGCGCAGGCATGGGATGCGAAACCGCTAGAGATTGAGCTCCTCGTCTGTGAAGTAGGTAGCGACGAAAGCCGCCCCGGCAATCAGATTTACCACATCGCATTTGATGGCATCTATTGGGAAGAGGAAAAATATGCTGTCATCGGTGGGCGCGCGGCGGCAATCCGCGAGATGCTTGAGCAGGAATATGCCGATGAGTTAACGCTGATGGCGGCGGTGCAACTCGCAACGCGGTGCTTTCAGGCAGTTGAAGCCGATGCGGCAGAGACTTATGACATCACGCCGCAGACAATCGAGGTAGCGTGTCTGGAGCAAAGTGCAGAACGGCGCAAATTCCGGCGGCTCTCCCCGCAGGAGGTTGCCGAACGACTAAGGACAGACGATGCAACGTAGAATTTATGGGTTGGAGACAGAATTCGGCATTATATGGACACCGGATGAAGGACGCGCCAAACGGCTCACCGTCCAAAATACCGTGATGTATCTCTTCCGCGAAATTGTCGCCGGGCGAAACTATCCTGATGTCTTTCTAGAAAATGGGGCGCGGTTTTACCAAGACATCGGATGCCATCCGGAATACGCGACACCGGAATGCGATGATGTCGCCGAACTCGTCGCACACGACAAAGCTGGCGAGCGCATCATCACGCGGCTCGCCAGCACCGCGGAACGGCGCATGCGGAACGATGGCTTCCGGGGGAAAATCTCCATTTTCAAAAACAATCTGGATACCTCCGGGAATACCTACGGATGCCACGAGAACTACTTGATGGAGCGGCACATTAACTTCCGGCAACTGGCGGCGCAGCTCATCCCCTTTTTTGTCACACGGCAAATTTTTGCAGGGGCAGGTAAAATCACGTTGAATCACCGCCAATTTACCGGAAAGTCGAGCGCGAAGGCCCTCTCGGAAATCTATGCTATCTCGCAGCGCGCCGAACATATCCGCGAAGAGATTTCCATCGCTACGACGACAGCACGCGGTATCATCAACACGCGCGATGAACCGCACGCCAACCGGGAGAAATACCGCCGGTTACACGTCATCGTTGGCGATTCCAACATGTCCGAATTTTCGACTTTCTTGAAAGTAGGCACGACGGGTATCGTCCTCCGCATGATAGAGGATAACTTCATTCGGAAGCCGTTCACACTCCGAAAACCGGTGGAGGCTATCCGGCAAATTTCCGACGACACCACCTGCACACGGCAGGTGGAAATGGAAAACGGGAAGTGCCTCTCTGCCGTTGAACTCCAGTGGGAGTATCTGGAGTGTGCGAAGCGTTACCTTGAACAAGCCGATTCCGATCCGACTACTGAACAGGTGATGGCGCGGTGGGAATACGTGCTTACCTGCCTTGAGAAGGATCCGATGCAGTTAGAACGCGAGGTTGACTGGGTGATAAAGTGGAAGTGGCTGCAAACTTACGCCGCGAAGCGTTCCTTGAAATGGAGTTCGCCGGAGATTCGGCTGCTGGATCTGAAGTATCACAACGTTCGTCCGGAGTCGAGTCTCTACTATACTCTTGAAGAACGGGATGAACTTGAACGGATTGTTGACAATGAGCAGATTCGCCACGCGGAGCATTATCCGCCGAAAGGGACCCGGGCCAAATTCCGCGGCAAGTTTATCAAGAAAATCAACGAAGGGAAGATGCTCGGCGGTGTCAATTGGAGTTACATCCATATTTATGAGCCGCACCAAATCCTCTATCTCTCCGAAGACCCGTTTAAACCCGAGTTTGATGAGGCGAGTCGGACAGTTTATTCCATTTAACCGCCGATACATTCATTTTGCGCGTTTCCAAGCGCGCACCTGTCTTACCACGAAGGAGGCTTTTTGATGACACAACCGAAGTATGTTTACTTCTTTGGTGCCGGTGAAGGGGAGGGCGATGCAACGATGCGGCTCCACCTCGGCGGCAAAGGAGCGAACCTTGCAGAAATGACGAACCTCGGCGTTCCAGTGCCACCCGGCTTTACTATTGCGACTGAGGTTTGCAAACTATACTACGAAAACGAGAAGCAGTATCCAGCCGGATTGGATGCGCAGATTGACGAGAACCTGCAGAAAGTGGAAAACGCGATGAACGCCAAGTTCGGCGACGCGGAGAACCCGCTGCTCCTTTCTGTCCGTTCCGGTGCCGCTGTCTCAATGCCGGGGATGATGGATACTATCCTGAACCTCGGGCTGAACGATGACACGGTGAAGGGGCTCATCGCGCGTTCTGAGAACGAACGCTTCGCTTACGATGCGTATCGCCGCTTCGTTCAGATGTTCGGCAATGTCGTGCTCCGGGTAGCGCACGACGAATTTGAGCATCTGCTTGAAGCGCGGAAGAAAGCGAAGGGTGTGACGTTGGATACGGAACTGGATGCCGCCGATTTGCTGGCTCTCGTTCACGAATTCAAACAGATTACTAAACGGAAGACCGGGGACGATTTCCCGGATGAGCCGCGGCAGCAATTGGATATGGCACGTGACGCGGTGTTTGAGTCCTCAGGCAATCCGCGCGCTATCACGTATCGCCGCCTCAACGACATTTCCGAGGAGCTCGGCCGCACCGCTGTCAATGTCCAAGCGATGGTATTCGGGAATATGGGCGGCAGTTCTGGCACAGGTGTCGCCTTCACGCGCAACCCCTCTACCGGCGCGAACGTGTTTTACGGGGAATTTTTGATGAACGCGCAAGGCGAAGACGTTGTCGCCGGCATTCGCACCCCGCTCCCTATCGCTGAATTGCAGAATCTCTCGCCGGCTGCTTATACGCAGTTAGTGGACATCGGCCAGCGGCTTGAGAAGCACTACCGCGATATGCAAGATGTTGAGTTCACGATTCAAGATGGACAGCTCTTCATGCTCCAGACGCGGAATGGGAAACGGACTGGGCAGGCCGCTGTCCGTATCGCCGTGGAGATGGTAGAGGAAGGCTTGATTGACAAAAACACCGCGCTCACCCGAGTGCCGGCTGGAGACTTGGATCAGCTCCTGCATCCGCGCGTTAACCCGAATGCTACTGTTGAGGTTATCGCGCAGGGGTTACCTGCTTCGCCCGGTGCGGCTGTTGGCAAAGTCGTCTTCACGGCGACACGTGCGGAAGAGCGCGCCGCTGCCGGTGAAAAAGTGATTCTGGTGCGCGCTGAAACCTCGCCGGAGGATATCGGTGGGATGGATGCTGCGGAAGGTATCCTCACCGCCCGCGGGGGTATGACGAGCCACGCCGCTGTCGTCGCGCGTGGGATGGGGAAATGTTGTGTCGCTGGCTGCGGTTCCCTCTTCATCCACGAAGACGCGCGCGAGTTTTACGCCCAAGGGAAACGTTACGCCGAGGGCGATTACATCACGTTGAACGGCTCCACAGGCGATGTACTGAGCGGCCAGGTAGCTCTTATTCAGCCTGAATTGAGTGGACAGTTCGGCACACTCATGGAATGGGCAGATGAGGTTCGCAAGTTGGATGTCCGCACGAACGCGGATACGCCGGAGGATGCAGAAAACGCTAGAGGATTTGGCGCGGAGGGTATTGGGCTCTGCCGCACCGAGCACATGTTCTTCGGCACCGGCATTGACGCGGTGCGCGAGATGATCCTCGCTGACAGCACGGATGAGCGTGAACAAGCTCTTGCGAAGTTGCTACCGCACCAGAAGTCCGATTTTATCGGTATTTTTGAAGCAATGGCGGGTTATCCCGTGACTATCCGCACGCTGGATCCGCCGCTGCACGAATTCCTGCCGAAAACGGAGACAGAAATCAATGAACTCGCGGAACGTCTCGGTGTCTCCGCGCAGAAACTGCGTGAGCGCGTTGAGGAGTTGCACGAATTTAACCCGATGCTGGGACATCGCGGTTGCAGGCTCGGCATTGTGTATCCGGAGATAACCGTGATGCAGGCGCGCGCCATCTTTGAAGCCGCGGTAGATGTCGCGCAACGCGGGATTCAGGTATTGCCGGAGATTATGATTCCGCTCGTCGGGCATATCAACGAATTCTCCTTGCAGCGCAAGGTAGTCGTTGATACGGCGAAGACTGTCTTTGAAGAGGCGGGTATTCACATTGAATTTCTCGTCGGCACGATGATTGAGCTGCCGCGCGCCGCTATCACTGCAGACAAAATCGCCGGAGAGGCGGAGTTCTTCTCCTACGGCACGAATGATCTGACGCAGACGACGTTCGGGATGAGCCGCGATGACGCGGAGAAATTCCTCGGTGAGTATGTCGCAAACGGTGTGCTGGAGTATGATCCGTTCCAAGTTCTAGACCAGGGTGGTGTCGGGGTTCTCCTGCAGATCGGGACTGAGAAGGGACGCGCAACGCGCCCCGAGCTCAAAGTCGGCATCTGTGGCGAACACGGCGGCGAACCGCACTCTGTGAAGTTCTGCCACGGGTTAGAGTTCAATTACGTATCCTGTTCGCCGTTCCGCGTGCCGATTGCACGTCTTGCGGCGGCGCAGGCGGTAATTGAAGAGGAATAGGTGATGCGTTCTGGTAGGCGCGCTTTGAAGGCGCGCCTACCGAATATAATGGAGGGATGAGAACATGCATGCCCAAGAAATCAGCGCGCCGCTCGCCGGTGCCTATCCACCTCCACCGCTCGTGCCGAAGGGTGTACCGACGACACCTGTCACGATGACGTTGGAAGAATTCCTCGCCAGCGATTTGGAGGGATACGAATACATTGAAGGAGAATTAATACCGAGAATGCCTACCTCAATGAAACACGGCACGGTTAGCATCCAACTCAGTTCGCGCTTATTTCAGCACGTTCATGAGAATCAGTTGGGGAATGTCTATCCGGCATCCACAGGGTTCCACGTCGGGGAACGGATGCTCATTCCGGATATTGCGTTTCTGTCCAAGGCACGCATCCCCGATGACGCAAATAAGGCATCTCCAATTCCACCAGACCTCGCCGTGGAGGTAGTTTCTCCGACAGACATGTTGGACCGGATTGTGTCAAAGGCGTTTGCGTATCTGGCAGCCGGCACACAGCTGGTATGGGTTATTGAACCGAAGTCAGAAACGGTGCTGGTGTATCGTTCGGAAACCGATATCAAGTTGCTGACGCGAAACGACACGCTCACCGGTGAAGATGTCGTGGAAGGGTTTTCTTGCCCCGTGGCAGAACTTTTTGCCTAGTTCCAAAATCAACGCATTACGGAGGGATAAGAAGATGCATGCACAAGAAATCAGCGCGCCGCTTGCCGGTGCCTCTCCACCTCCACCGCTCGTGCCGAAGGGTGCACCAACGACACCTGTCGCGATGACGTTGGAAGAATTCCTCGAAAGCGATTTGGAGGGATACGAATACATTGAAGGAAAATTAATACCGAGAATGCCTACGTCAATGGAACACGGCACGATTAGCGTCGCCCTCATTTTGTCACTAGGTTCGCACGTTCGTGGCAATCAGTTGGGGGATGTTTATACTGCCGCGGGGTTCCACGTTGGGGAACGGATGCTCATTCCAGATATTGCGTTTCTGTCCAAAGATCGGATACCCGATGATACAGATAAGGCATCACCAATTCCACCAGACCTCGCCGTAGAGGTAGTTTCCCCGACAGACGCGTCGGCCCGGATTGAGGAAAAGGCGTTCGCCTACTTGGCAGCTGGCACGCAGCTGGTATGGGTGCTGCGGCCAAAATCGAAAACTATCCTGGTCTATCGCTCGGAAACCGATATCCAGCTGCTGACACAGAATGACATCCTCACCGGTGAAGATGTCGTGGAAGGGTTTTCTTGCCCCGTGGCGGCACTTTTTGCATAACAAGGACACACTATCATGCTTATCGCAGATGTAAACGCAATGGATGGGCGCACTTATCCCGCCCGCCGAACAACCAAAAACCTCGTCGGCGGTGCCTCACCTATTCAGATAGACGAATTTTGTATGGGATTCGTCACGCTAGAACCGAACGGCGGACAAGTCCCGTGGCACAACCACGAACAAGAGGAGATTTACTTCATCGTTGCAGGCGTAGGTGAAATGTGCCTCGGTGAGGAACGGCAGACGCTCACTGCCGGACAGACTGTCTTCATTCCGTCGTGGGTTTTCCACCAGTTGACGAACACCGGTGATACACCGATGCAGATGATTTATTGCTACGGCCCAGCCGGTGATGTCGCGCACTGGAAGCAAGAGTTAGCTGGAACACTCCCGAAAGCGGGTGTGGACGCGCCGCCGCTCCCGGCAGGCTCGGCACCGCAATGCACGCACCGATAAACGGAACACGCGCTGCGGCGTGGTATTTTCAAAATTTCCTTGACTCCATTTTTCTGTTTTTGTATAATGCACATGTCTTTATCGAGAAAGCAGGAAAAGCCTATGCTTTAGGAAATCTCGCGGACAACCTCAGCCGGACTATCAGCATGCGATTTATATTCCGTTTTCTTCTGTTGTCTTTATGCTTCTCGGCAACGGAAACGTTTGCTGTTGAAATACCACCCTCGCCTGCAGGCGGTGGATGGTTCCAAATTTACGCCCCTGGTGACTTTGCTTTTGCCGCCGATCACCGCGACTTTGATATTAACCTGCAAAAAAATGGATTCACTATTGAAGCGTGGATTTATGTCACCCGGCCTATAAAACCCTTCGTCTGGGCAGAAAACCCGGAGGAACAAAAGTTACAAGACTTATGGGTTGTTTTTGAGAAGGCTGGCAGTTATCGGTTGTTCATATTATCAAACCATCGGGCACGCTTTCTCCTATGGGGCCCGGGATTCACACATACCTTTAGTTTCCCGGGGCATCAGTTGCAAGTGAATCAATGGCACTACGTTGCTGTCATGTTCGCCGAAGACTATTATCAACTTGTTGTTGATAACAGACTTCGGGGTTCGCTCTATCTGAATGGAAAAGGCCTGCAGGACTTAAACAATACCGATGGCGTGTTCTCTATAGGCGGAGGAAAAGAGCCTCCTAACGGTAACATTGATAAGAGATGGCTCTGGAATCCCTTTCCTGCCGGGCTGATTGATGAAGTCCGCATTTCAAACATCATCCGTTATCCGAAAGATGAGATAAAAGCGAACGAATGGAATGATGTCATAGAAATCCCGAAAGTTCGCTATGAAAAAGACGAACACACTATTGCTCTCTGGCATTTTGATTTTGAAAAAATAGGGGATTCCAGATGGAGTGATGCTAGCGGAAATGGACATCACTTACGCTACAAAGGCGACTATTTGGGGGTTCAACCGCAAAATAAGTTAACGACAATGTGGGGCAAACTCAAAGGGCGATGAGCGCAGATAGCCTAACTGTCTTGTAAACCGTGGTCCCCCGCACCAACACGTAGCGCGGGGGCCTGTCCCCCGCGATGCATCGAGAACTTGTAAACCGTGGCCCCCGCATCAACACGTAGCGCGGGGGCCTGTCCCCCGCGATGCATCAAGCATTTGTAAACCGTGGCCCTCGCACGCTTGTAAGGATAGACATGAAAAATCAGAATCAAAACGTCCACCGCGTCGGCATTATCATGAACGGTGTCACCGGCAGGATGGGCACGAACCAACACCTCCTCCGCTCCATTTTGGCGATTGTCGAGGAAGGCGGTATCCCACTCGGTAACGGCGAGGTGATTGTCCCAGAGCCAATTCTCGTCGGCAGGAATCCGGCGAAACTTGAAAAGTTATCGGAGCTCACCGGGGTCGAGAAGTGGAGCACCGATGTGGCCGCTGTCCTCGCCGATGACGCATATCCTGTCTATTTTGACGCGCAGGTTACGTCGCGTCGCGTGGATGCAGTGCGCACAGCGATTGCAGCGGGCAAGCATATCTATTGCGAAAAACCCACCGCCACGTCAACGGCGGATGCCTACGCGCTCTACGAAGAAGCAGTAAAGGCGGGAGTCAAAAACGGCGTTGTTCAAGACAAACTCTGGCTCCCCGGGCTCCGCAAACTGAAACGTCTCATTGATGCCGA
The DNA here is from genome assembly GCA_965242965.1 of Candidatus Poribacteria bacterium. Lineage (GTDB taxonomy): Bacteria > Poribacteria > WGA-4E > WGA-4E > WGA-3G > AGPOR5. The sequence goes on from OZ251518.1 coordinate 4,455,588, forward strand.
TTTTTTCGGGAAGATTATCGCTGTCCGCGGCGAGTTCGGATACTGGGTCTTCCGAGGCGATGCTATTCCAACGCAGCGTCCCTCCTGGAACTACCGTGCAGAAGATGGCGGCGGCATTATCCTCGATATGTTCAGCCATTGGCGATACGTGCTTGACAACCTATTCGGCGCGGTGAAAAGTGTCTCCTGTTTCGCCGCCACGCATCTGGATAAGCGGTGGGACGAAGAAAATCAGCCTTACGCTTGCACAGCAGAGGATGCGGCGTATGCGACATTTGAATTGGAGGGCGGCATCGTCGCGCACTTTAATTCGTCGTGGGCAGTCCGAGTGAGACGCGATGATCTTTTGACAGTCCAAGTAGACGGCTTGAACGGCTCAGCTGTTGCTGGTTTGCGGGAGTGCTGGATTCAGCCGCTCTCTGCGACACCACGGCCTGTCTGGAATCCGGACATTGAACAGCCGATTCAGTTTTTTGACGGCTGGCTCAAGGTGCCGGAACAGGAAACAGCCGATAACGCCTTCAAAGCGCAGTGGGAGTTATTCCTCAAGCATGTCGTAGCCGATGAACCGTTTCCGTGGACACTCCTCGCCGGTGCGAAAGGCGTGCAATTGGCGGAAAAAGGCATGGAATCGTGGAAAAATCGGCGATGGATGGATTTGCCGGTGTTGCCGCCACTTGATTGAAAAGGAGGCGATGATTATGACAACCCCGAACGTAACTCTGGAAAAAATTGACGCATACCGCTGGCGCATTCCGAAAAGTCATCAGAAGGGGATGCGCGTTGACGGTATCGTCTATGCCAATGAAAAACTGCTGGAACAAGCGAAGAGCGACGAAGCATTGCAGCAAGTCGCAAACGTCGCGCACTTGCCCGGGATTGTCAAGCATTCGCTTGCGATGCCTGATTTGCACTGGGGTTACGGCTTCGTCATCGGCGGTGTCGCCGCCACAGACCCGAGTGCTGACGGCGTTGTCTCCCCCGGCGGCATCGGCTACGACATCAATTGCGGCGTGCGCCTCGTCAGGACAAACCTCAATGTGAAACAGTTAGAAGGCAAGACGAAAGCACTTGTCGGCAAACTGTTTGAAAATGTTCCCTGCGGTGTCGGTTCTAGCGGCAAAATCCAACTCACGGTGCAGGAAGAACGGCAGATGTTAGAAAAGGGCGCGCTTTGGGCAATTGAGCGCGACTATGGGCACCCGCAAGATTTACATTTCACCGAAGCCTCTGGATTTCTCCAACACGCGAACGCCGATGCCGCCAGTCAGCGCGCCTTGGAGCGCGGGAAAAATCAACTCGGCACACTCGGTTCGGGGAACCACTTCTTAGAAGTCCAATTCGTCGATAGGATTTTCTACCGGGAGGCGGCCGAGGCGATGGGCCTGAGCGAAGGCAATGTCTGTGTCATGATTCACACCGGTTCGCGCGGGTTCGGCTATCAGATTTGCGACGAACACGTCAAAAGCTGGGTGAAAGTTGCCGAACGATACGGAATTAACCTGCCAGACCGGCAGCTCGCCTCTGCGCCGATTAACTCAAAAGAGGGACAAGATTACATCACGGCGATGGCGTGCAGCGCGAACTACGCTTGGAACAATCGGCAGTGCATTATGCACCTCGTCCGGCGGACGTTCATGCAGTTTTTGGAGACGACAGAGGATGAACTCGGCTTGGAGCTCGTCTACGATGTGGCGCATAACATCGGGAAGTTTGAGAAACACACGGTAGATGGCGAGGAACGCGAGTTGTTCGTCCATCGCAAAGGCGCAACGCGTGCCTTCCCCGCGGGACATCCGGAGATTCCGGAAAAATATCAGAAAGTCGGACAACCTGTCCTAATTCCCGGCGATATGGGCACTGCGTCTTACGTGCTTGTCGGGAATCCGGGCGCAATGGCGGAGACCTGGGGCACCACCTGCCACGGCGCGGGCAGAGTCCTCTCTCGCCGGAAGGCGATAGCGTTGACGAAGGGACGTTCGATTCGCGATGACTTGGAAGCACAAGGCATTTTCGTGCGCGCCGAAGGCAGACGCACCCTTCAGGAAGAAGTCCCCGAAGCATACAAGGATGTCGATGAAGTCGTCCGCGTCGTGGACGAAGCGGGACTCTCGCGTCGCGTCGCACGCCTCCGGCCGATTGGCGTTGTGAAGGGATAGCGACTATTTCAGCAACGGCAGGGGAGAACGCAAAATGAAATACGACATGCTGCTCAAAGGTGGCACCGTTATTGATGCCGCACAAGGTTTGAATGCGAAACTTGATGTCGCTATCGCCGATGGGACTATCGCCGCAATTGAAGCCGATATCCCGAAGGACACCGCTGCGCACACCGTTTCTGTGACAGATAAATATGTCACCCCCGGGCTCGTTGACATCCACACGCATGTCTATCACAGCGTGACGACGTGGGGGATTCGCGCCGATGCTGTCTGTCCAACCGCCGGCACGACTACGGTGGTAGATGCCGGCAGTCCGAGTTGGGTAACGTTTCCGGGGTTCAAGGAATTCATCGCGAAGCCTTCGCAGACAGAGGTTCTCACCTACATCCATATTTCTGGCATCGGGCTTGTCTACGGGCCCGTGGGCGAAATGCACGACCTGGCTTATGCGAATCCGGGGCGCGTTGCGGAGACGTTACAAGAGCATCGCGATATTACCGTCGGGGTGAAGGTGCGGCAAGGCAAAATGCAAGTTGGAGATAACGGCGTAGAGCCGCTAAAACTCGCTATTCAGGCGGCGGAACAGGCGGGCACGCCTGTCATGTGCCACATCGGTGCTGGTGTGCCGCTTCCTGACGTTCTAGCATTGTTGCGCCCGGGCGATGTGCTGACGCACTGCTTCCAAGGCAATGGTGATAACATCGTTGATGAGAAAGGGCGCGTTATTCCTGAAGCCTGGAAGGCGCGTGACGATGGCGTTATCTTTGATGTCGGACACGGCGGCGGGAGTTTCCGGTATGAAATCGCGCAACGCGCCATGGAGCAAGGCTTCATCTCCGATGTCATCAGCACCGATCTCCACACCGGCAACATCAACGGTCCTGTCTACGATCTGCCGACGACGCTCTCGAAAATCATGCACCTCGGCTTGTCGCTTGCAGAGGTGATTGAGAAGGCTACCTTCAGTGCCGCCAAAGCCATCCGCCGTGAAGCGCAACTCGGCCACCTCAAAATCGGGACAGTCGCAGATGTCGCTGTCTTTGAGCTGCTTGACGGCGAATTTGCGTTTTTTGATTCACACGGGACGAAGTTTATCGGCGATAAAAAACTGAAATCTGTCTTAACTATCCGCGAGGGAAGACTTTAAGCATGGCGAGCATCACGACAAAATTAAGCGGCTGTTATCGCCGAGTCTTGATTTTTTTGCTGGCGATTGTCGCCGTGACTCTCATCGCTGGTGCTTTTGTTTACACTCGCGTCGGCGGGGTTGAAGGCTTGCGGCATTGGATGGCAGAACGCGCATTGAACGGTGTTGAAAAGCACGTGCTGACGAATCGTCCTGATGGGATTCCGCAAGAACGGATAGTCACACAATTTGCGAGTGTTCGCGAGGCGGTGCGCAATCGCCGGATCGATCTTGAGCAACTCTACGATGCGCTGAAATCTTACCAGACTGCGGTTGCCGATTTACAACGCACACCTGTCGGTACATCGACGAAACTTTCAACGCCAGAGGTGGAGCGATTTTTAGTTATTCTCGCGCAGGCAATTGTGCCGGAAGGCTGAACAGAAGCAGGGTGCCTTCCGCTGGCACCGTAGGGCGAGGGGCCTGTCCCTCGCCGTGCTATCGGGCACGCGAGCACTCATCCCTCTGTAGGGCAGGAGCCCCTGATCTTGCCCGTTCGGGATCAGGCGAGCCCGAACTACAGTCTCTTCAAGGTCCGTAGGACCTTAATGTCTATAGCACATGCAGTCCGCTAAGTCCTCAAGGTCCTTTAGGTCCTTAATGTTTTTCGGTTGCGTGTGCTGCAGATTAAGAACCTAAAGGACCTTAGTGTTTTTTTGGTCGGGGTTTCTATAGACATGCAGGACCTAAAGGACCTGAAGAGATGTTTTCACGGGTGTTATCGCGGGGGACAGGCCCCCGCACTACGGTTAAAAAAAGCGTGCCGTTTACCGTAGGGCGAGGGCCTGTCCCTCGCCGTGCCTCGGTCGGGGAAACGGCGTTGGTTGGCGTGCGTTTTTCGCGCGGGTCGGGCACTCGCGGGGGACAGGCCCCCGCGCTACGGGCCCGGAAGGGGTTCGCCTCGCCATCGCGGGGAACAGGCACCCGCGCTACGGTGAAAAAACGTGCCGCTGACCGTAGGGCGAGGGCCTGTCCCTCGCCATGCCTCGGTCGGGAAGGAAACGGCTTTATCGGCGTGCGTTTTTCGCGCGGGTCGGACGATCGCGGGGGACAGGCCCCCGCGCTACGGGCCCGGAAGGGTTCTCCTCGCCATGCGCCGTTCGGGAGCAGGCGCTCCCGAACTACAGTCTCCAACCCCTATAATCTTGCTAATCTTGGAAATCTTGGAAATCCTGCTCATCTCTGGAGCACGCGTGCGATCGCGGGGGACAGGCCCCCGCGCTACGGGCCCGGAAGGGTTCTCCTTGCCATGCGCCGTTCGGGATCAGGCGAGCCCGAACTACAGTCTCCGGGTCCCCTAATCTTGATAATCGTGATAATCCTGGAAATCCTGCTCCAGACAGTTAGAAACGGACGGCTAGAGACATCCATGATAAATTGGCTATTAACTCTGCTGCGTCACCATGCTAGCGAGGATGCCGAGGATTTTGTCACACTCGCGGATAGCATAATTCTGCCTATCAATAGAGAACCGCTTGTCCGTGAGTTTCATGAATTTCCATGCGAGTCCGGTTGTGCTTACGCCGTAAACGGTGGGAATGTCATTCCCTTTTTTCGCATTAAAGCGTTGTGCGGCAAGCATTTCGGCGGCGCATTGCCCGATACCGAGCGTCATGTCATCCTTCTTCGCTTCCACCAGCGCGATAACAGGTGCCTGTAAAACATGCTGCACAGGTGAAAGACTCACCAAGAAATCACAGACACCTACCAACCCATCATCGGCATTGATACTGAAATCAATCCCTGAAAAGACGCTGATGCGCCAGTCTAAATGCTCTTGCAGTTCAAACAGCATCCCGGCGACAATCAGTTCTGATTTCGCCTTTTCGGTGTTGATTGCCGCCGCCAACCACACTTTTCTCTCCAGGTCTGTGATAAAATGCGCCCGCGGGGCCACTGGTTCCACTGCAGCGAAGAGATCTTCGGAGTCAACGATATCTAATTCAAACGTCTCGACGACTTTGTCTAACGTGAAATTGCTATAAGCCATCGAAAATTCCTCCTTACACTTTCTGCGTCACCATGCTAGCGAGGATGCCGAGGATTTTGTCACACTCGCGGATAGTGTAACTCGCCACATCTATGTAGAGGTGCCTCTCCATTAACTTCATGAATTTCCATGCGAGTCCGGTTGTGCTTACGCCGTAAACGGTGGGAATGTCATTGCCTTTTTTTGCATTGAAGCGTTGTGCGGCGAGCATTTCGGCGGTGCACTGCCCGATGCCCGAAAGAAAGTCATCCCGTTTTGCTTCAACGAGCGCGATGATAGGTGCCTGTAACAGATACTGCACAGGCGATAGGCTTACCAGAAAATCGCAGACACCTATCAAGCCATCACCAGCATCAACGCTGAAGTCAATCCCAGAAAAGAGGCTGATACGCCGGTCGAACTGTTCACGGAGTTCCACCAGCACCTCGGCAACAATCAGTTCTGACCTTGCCTTTTCCGTGTTGATCGCTTCCGCTAACTGAACCTTTCGCTCCAACGCCGTGTTGAGATGGGGCCCCAGTGCCATCGGTTCTACTTCGGCGAAAAGATCTTCGGAGTCGACGATGTCTAATTCAAACGTCTCAATGACTTTGTCCAACGTGAAATTGCTGTAATCCATGGGAAATTGCCTCTTTCTGTCAATAATTCCCCGGAAACATCAACCGTTCCACGTGTTCAATCAAGATGTGCAACACCTTAATATGAATTTCTTGAATCCGGTCTGCCGTGTCGCCAGGGGCGATGAGACAGATATCGCAGTGGTGCTTCAACACGCCGCCGTCTCTGCCGAGTAATCCAAATACCTGCATCTCACGCGATTTTGCCGCTTCCGCCGCACGGACGATGTTCGCAGAATTTCCACTGGTGGAAATCGCCACGAGCAAATCGCCGGGGTGCCCGAGGGCTTCTATCTGCCGCGCGAAAATCTCGTCAAACCCGAAGTCGTTCGCTGTGCAAGTGATATGTCCGGCATCGCTGAGCGCGATGGCCGGCAAAGGTTTCCGGTCTGCGCGGAATCTGCCGGTGCATTCTTCAGCGAAATGGATGGCATCGCATAAACTTCCGCCGTTTCCACAGGTGAAAATCCTGCCGCGTCGTTCAAAAACGTCGCGCATCAGTTGCGCAGTCGCGGCGATGGTTGCGATGTTTTCAGGGTTTTGGATGAACCGGGTAAGCGCGTTTTGTGCTTCTAACAGCGCGCGCCGGATGCTATGTGAGATGTCCATGGGCATTCCTTATTAAATCAAATCCGAAAAATCTCCCCCAACTTCCCACCAAGCACCTTCCCAGCACCCAACAGACACGCAATCAGAATAAGCATCCCCACAACTCCCAGCGCGCTCGCGGTATACGCACCGTGGTCTGGCCGCTGCGAGAGGGACCAGATCGCTTTGGTAATCGGATAATGCTGGTCCCGCATGGCTAAGATGAGGCTGTCGCTCACCTCTAACATGGAGAATGAAAAAACTAAAATCGCACCGGCAAGGATATTGGCGATGACGAGCGGTAACGTGATTTTATATAACGTTCGCATCGGGGTCGCGCCCATGTTTTGTGATGCCTCTTCATAACTAACGCTTGTCTGCTGGAGCCCGGCATAGATGGAACGGAGCATGTAGGGCAAACGCCGCACGGAATAACTGATAATCAGTAGGAACGTCGGGTTCTGCCTCGGGTCTAGCACGGAAACGATGCCATCGGGCAAATGACGCAGGAGAAGCGTCGTATCCGCGAAGCTGCCGAGGTAACCGAACGCAATCGCAACGCCGGGCAATGCCAATGGCAACATCGCAACGGCATCCAGAAGGTTCTGGAACGGAATCCGTTTGCGTGTCAAAAGATATGAGACGACGATTCCCACCAGCATCGCAAGCAGTGTGCTGCAAATGCTATACTTCAGGCTGTTAAGGATGCTCGGCAGTGTATCGGAATGCGTGAACGTCTCAACGTAGTGCGCGAATGTCCACGATTGCGGCAGCACGCTCAACCGCCACTGACTTGAATCCGGCGTTAGCGACACTAAAATAACGCTGATGTGCGGCAGCAGTGCCATCAGCGTCAAGCCGCCGATGAAGAGGTAGATGATGGCGCGCATTCCCGCATTTGCATCGGTTTCACGCGAGGTGACATGCCCGCGCCCAAGCATCTCGTAGTGCTTACTGCCTGTCCAACGCTTGGAAACGTAAAAAGCGAATGCTGTTAGCACGATAATCAGCACGACGAGCGCGTATCCCATCGGATTAGCGTTTGCTTCGGTGACTTGGCGGAAAATGCGCACCGCGATAACTTCGTTATAGTCAAAGATGAGCGGTGTCCCGAGGTCAGTGAATGCCCAGATAAAAACGAGAATCGCGCCTGCGAAGTAGCCGGGCATCATCAACGGCAAGGTTATCCGCCGAAAGACTTGGGCGCGCGATGCGCCCATATTCTCCGCCGCTTCCTCTAAACTCGGGTCTACGTTCGCAAGGGCAGCCACGATGTTCAGATACATGATCGGATACAGGTGCAATGTGGATAATAACACAACTCCCCAAAACCCGCCGCCGAACCAGTCGATCGTCTCCGTAATGTCGATCAGTTTCAGTTTGACGAGAAGCATGTTGACGCTGCCGAATCTACCGAAAAACTGTTGCATCCCGATTGCCCCAACAAACGGCGGCATAATCATCGGAATCAGAATGATGGAACGCAGCAGGTCGCGCCCCGGATACCGGTACCGCGTCAAAAAATAGGCGAGCGGCAGACTCACGATGCTCGTGACTAACGTTACCATCGCACCGATTTTAAAACTATTGACGACGAGCGTGCGGATACTCGGGTTTGTCACCATCAGTTTGAAATACGTCAGGTTGAAAGTATTCCCGATCCAGAACGCCTCCTTGAAAACGTAGAGGAGCGGGTAGATGAGGAACACCACAAAGAACAGCGTTGTCAGCGCGAGGATGAGGCTGATCGATGGCGTTAAGTCGTATCTTCTCCGAATTTTGTCCATTCAGGCTAGACTTCCTTCTGTTTCTCAATTTATCGTTACCGGGCGGCATCGAGACTGGGCGGTTTCTCCTACCTCGCCGAACGATCGCGGGGGACAGGCCCCCGCGCTACGGGGGAGAAAAGCCCTCCCTTCACCGTAGGGCGAGGGCCTGTCCCTCGCCGTGTTGTCGTAATCCGTTCATCGTTATCGGGCGGCATCGAGACCCGGAGAGTTCTCCTACCTCGCCGAACGATCGCGGGGGACAGGCCCCCGCGCTACGGTAAGGGGTAATGCCTCTTCAATCCGTAGGGCGAGGGCCTGTCCCTCGCCGTGCTATCGTAATCCGTTTACCGTAGGGCGAGGGCCTGTCCCTCGCCGTGCCGCTGAATAAAAACGAACTTTTATCCATTATACCTTATATTGCGCAGAATTGCACGTATTTTTTCTATTGACAACTTATCGCAATTTTGCGATAATAAAACTATATTTTACCCGGACGGTAGAAATACGGTATTGCATCAAGACCAGGAGGTCTCTCCTACGGGGGATGGCCGGCTACCGTAGCGCGAGGGCCTGTCCCTCGCGAATGCAGATATTGCATCGATACTTGGCGGTCTCGCCTACATTTGTGTCTGTCCTATATCAAAACAGCATCACACTATGGCAACAGTCAAACTAGAAAACGTCACAAAACGCTTCGGGGACTTAGTCGCCCTAGACAATATCACCTTTGATGTCCAAGACAGGGAGTTCTTCGTCCTCCTCGGACAGACCGGGGCGGGGAAGACAACGACGCTCCGCTGCATCGCCGGTCTGGATAAACCCGAAGAAGGCGAAATCTATCTCGACGATGTCACCGTCAACGATAAAACACCGGCGGCGCGCGATGTCGCCTTCGTTTTTCAATCGCACATTCTCTATCCGCACCTCACCGTTTACGATAACATGGCGTTTCCTTTGCATCCGCGGAAACTGCCTGCAGAGGAGATCGACCGGCGTGTCAAGGATATCGCGCAAATGTTACACATTGAGCATCTCCTCATGCGGATGCCGAGCCAATTGAGCGGCGGTGAAACGCAACGCGTCGGACTCGGTAGGGCAATGGTGCGAAGACCACGGGTATTCCTCATGGATGAACCTATCTCCAATCTGGATGCGAAACTCCGCACCGAAATGCGCGCCGAAATCCGATGGCGACAGCGGGAACTCGGAACGACAACCTTCTATGTTACGCATGACCAGGTTGAAGCGATGTCCATGGCAGACCGGATTGCAGTGCTGGAAGCAGGGAAAGTCCAGCAGTTGGGAACGCCTTCGGATATCTATAACCATCCGGCGAATCTGTTTGTCGCCGGTTTCATCGGCAGCCCAAGCATGAATTGCATCCCGTGTGAGCTCTCCCACGCCAACGGCACGTTGCAGTTCACACTCGGCACGGGTGGAGGCACTCTCGCGATTCAGGATGCCGACATCGCCAAAAAGGTCAGCGAGACTGCGGAAAACCGCGACGTTATCTTCGGCGCGCACCCGGAAGATGTCCTCGTCAGTCATCAACCGATGCCGAACGCGTTTCAGGCAGAAGTTTACAGCGTTGAACCACTCGGAGCGGAGACAATCGTTGAATTGACGCTCGGCACGGATGCGGCTGGCGCGCATACGATTCTCAAATCCCGCGCCACGCCGACTTTTGACGCGCAAATCGGCGAGTTCCTCTACGTTACGTTCGGCGCAGAACGCATTCATTTTTTTGATAAAGCGACAGGGATGGCAATCGGGACATAACACCTACAAGCAAAGAAGCGAGGTAACTTATGAATTGGCGAGTGAGACTTTTCAATGTCATGCCGAATTTCGTCAAGCGGATCGGCTGCGCGCTGCTCCGCAAACTCGGCTATGAACCCGATGTCTGGCTAGAAAATTTCCTCAAAAAACACCGGTAGGCGAAACCTCCCGGTCTCGACAGGTAGGAGAGACCTCCTGGTCTCGACAGGTAGGCGAAACCTCCTGGTCTCAAACCGGTAGGAGAGACCTCCTGGTCTCGATGCATTCCTCCCGGTCCCGAAAGGAGAAACAAAACGTGAAAGGCGGAGATATTCTCATTGAATGTTTGAAAGCGCAAGGTGTGACTGCCGTTTTTGGCATGCCCGGCACACAAAATATCCAGATTTACGATGCCTTGCTGCGACGCGGTGCCGACACGGTCGATCACTATCTCGTCCGGCACGAATATGCGGCGACGCAAATGGCAGATGGCTTCGCGCGTTCCACCGGCGAAGTCGGGGTTGCGATTACCGTGCCAGGTCCCGGCGCAAGCAACGCTTCGACAGGGATTTTAGAGGCGTTCACGGATCGTTCCCCGGTCTTGCTCATCACCGGGCAAAGCCACACAGATCTCTACAGCAAATCCCCAGACAAGATGTTTCACGGGTTGGATCAGATGCGGTTTTTCGAGTCATTCACAAAATACTGCGCGATTGCGCACACGGTTGCCGAAATTCCGCTCGTCGTTGAGAACGCCTTTAAGGCAATGCGCACGGGCCGCCCGGGTCCGACGGTGTTGGAATTCCCGATGGATGTCGTCATGGGTGAAGGCGATGTCCGCATTCCATCGCGGCTTGAACGTCCAGTGGGACACTATCCGGACGATGCTTCGATGCGCGATGCCGTTGAGACTATCCGCAAGGCGAAGCGTCCACTGATTTTCGCAGGTTCCGCTGTCTTTCACGCAAATGCACGGAACGAGTTGCGCTTGCTCGCCGAGAAACTGAACGCGCCTGTCATTGTCACGCGCTGCGCAAAAGGCGTTTTACCGGAAGACCATCCGTTGGCGTTGCAAATCTGCTACGGCTATTTAGGGAAACAAGCGTTGCAACACACTGATTGCCTCATCGGCATCGGGCCGCGGTTTACGTCTATTGATACGCGGAGTTGGAGTATGCAACTGCCGCAGCCGTTTATCCAAATTGACGAGGATGCAAATGAAATCGGACGCGAATACCCGTGCGATATCGGTGTCGTCGGCGATTTGCGGCTCACGTTGCAGGCACTGATTGAAGATGTCGCCGCTGCTGAGGACAGTTGGAGTGCAGTGCTGTCTCCCCACCGCGCCGAATTCAACGCACAACCCTCTCTTCCTATTATCCATGAGTTACAGGATGTCCTCCCGCGCGATACCATCTATGCCGTTGATGTCCACGCGCTCGGCTACGCCTCCTTCGCCGAATTTCCCATCTATGACCCGAGGACGTTCCTCTATCCGAACATCGGCGTGGCATTAGGGCACGCCTTCCCGGCGGCACTCGGCGCGAAGATAGCACATCCAAACCGTCCCGTTATCTGCTTTAGCGGCGACGGCGGCTTCCTCATGGGCGCGGTTGAGATGGCAACGGCGATGAAATACGGCATCAACGTCGTATCCATTGTGATTAACGACGGTGCCTTGTCCGCTATCAAAGGTTCGCAATTGAAAGGCTGCGAGGGACGCACGATTGATACCGACTTGCAAAATCCGGATTTCGTTCAGTTGGCGGCGGCTTTCGGCGCGTATGCGAGGAAGGTGGAAAACGTGTCAGACTTCAAGCCGACGTTACGCGACGCGCTCGCCGCTGAAAAACCGGCACTCATCGAGGTAATGATGCAGGATAAGCAGGCGGAGATTATCGGCTCGATCGGCTGGTTGCAAGGGGATGGACTTCGCAGGTAGGAGAGCCCTCCTGGTCTCGATTCTTCGGGTAGGAGAGGCCTCCTGGTCCGCTGCAAGTGATGTCCCCGTAGGCGAGACCTCCTGGTCTCGATTGCGCATAAAAAAAGCGCGGGTAGTGAACCGAAGTTCACCACCCTTACTCGTGTAGCGATGGCGAGGGATAGGCTCCGCCATCGCTGCTGTCATCCGGCCTGTAGGGTATCGCGCCTACTTTGATTTCAACGCGCTCCAGCGCGTCGCCAGTTTACCGCGCGCGGCGACATGTCCTTTCAACCGTATCGTGCCTATTGCCTGACGCTCACCACCCAACGAAACCTCCTCTAACCGGTAATAGTAGATGACGTTCGGCTTGGCAGAGGTGTCTGTCCACGTGTAGGTGTGCTTTTCACCTGACGTGCCAGTCCCGGGAATAAGCGCGGGAGTGACTCGGATAAACGCGCTGTCCCGCGCTGTGCTACGCAGGATATTGAATCCCGCGGTATCCACCTCTGATGCGGTGGCCCAGGTGAGCACCACCCCTGCATCGGTGCGCGCCGAACGGAAATGTGACAACACCACAGGCAATGGCCCACCTGTGCGATACCCGGGGGTGCCGATATCTGTCGACAGCCCATAATAAGTTCCAACCGCTAGCGAGACAGATGCCGCGCTCACCCAACTCTCGGCGGCGGTGCCAAGCAGCGGCGCGCCTGCTTGATACTGCCGCAGCATCGACGCACGCCGCCCATCAACTGTCTCATCAGATGGCACCTCCCACGCAGGCGTATCTTTTGTGCGACGCTCCCCATCTAAATTGCCCACCTAGTCGATGAGCGTTCCCGCCGTATTATATAACTTCAGCGAGAACCCCGCCGCATTCAATACATCATTGCGACGCGCCCGCTGGTCGAAGGCATTTGGATGCTCAAAGTAGAGGTTGTAGAGTTTTCCTTCTGGGAATTGCCCGGATGTCTCACCGCGCCAGGTGACGAACAGCACCGTCTGATTCGGCAACACCGTAAACGGCTTCAGCGAGACAGTTTCGTGCCGATGCCGCCGCGCGTTTTCTACGTCCAGCGACTCCACCTCCAGATGCCAGCCTTCCAGATTCACTGCCGCTGTTCGAGAACTATTGTAGAGTTCTATCCACTGCGGCGCGGAGCGACGGCCCACCTTGTTAGGCAACATCAACTCACTGATGCTGAGCGTGCCAATGGGCACTTGTCGCGTGACAGCAGTGTTTGCATACCCGGGTGTGCCGAGGCTCGTGGCCGGGTTTGCATGCAGCCGGTACCCGAGGCCGCCCTGGTATCCAGCGGCTGTCCATGCAGAGGCGAGGTATCCACGGGTATCCTCGTCGGTGCGCTGCCAGACTTCGCCTACTGTGAAAGGTGGCGCATCGCTGGCAGACAGCGTGTCTTGAAGGGGCCACACCTGTGTGTCGTTATCAAAGTCCCAGGCGGTGCGGAAGTAATTGCCTGCGACATCTTCAAACGCGGCTGGCTGGCCATTTTTATCGGTAGCACTGCGCAGCAGCAACAGATAGCGCGTTGCAGGCAATCTCAATTGTTCCGCGACGAGATAGCGATGCTGTGCGCCTTTTTTCCCTGTGCCTGCCTCAATGTTTATGCCACCCGCCAGGGCGGTCTGACTCGGTGCAGTGTTGACGATGAGAAGGACTTCTCCAGCCGGGAGGATGTATTCGGGAAAGGTGACGATATCGGCATCATGCGTGTCTGCGTCAACAATGCTCACTTCCCAGTTAGCGAGGGATAGAGCTGCATCGCTGATGTTTCGCACCTCCAGCCAGTCATCTCTGTCGTCTTGCGCATTGCAAATCTCGTTGAAAAGCAGCCGATTCATGGCAACAATAGATGGACGCGGCTCGCGGACGTAGAACAGGTACCGCTCTCCCGCGAGCGATAGACTTTTCCCTTCGTCTCCATAAAGGAATCCCTGCCCTGTGTGAGGATTGCGTAGGATTCCATCGACAAGGCTCACTTCTGAGTCTTCCACCAGTTTTCCGTAGACAAACTCCCAGTGCGAGGACCCGTTGCCGATGTAGCGATTGGCGAATGCCCGTTTCGGAACCGGATCGTCGCCTGTCAAGATTTCAATGTAAGGTCTTTGTTCGGGGAGAGCAGTGGGGTCGGCGAGGCGCACGAAGTCTTCGCTAAAAGTTATCCGCAGTTGCACTGCTTCACCGGCAGCATACGTCGGTGTCGCCTCTGGTGGGACAACGCCGAACGCTTCTTGGACGACAGGTTCAGCAGCCTGTCCTTCTGGAACAACCGCACGTTCTTCTATAAAACGATCATCTGGGACAGTTCCTCCAGCTGCTGGGACTAGAGTGCCAAGAGGATCATCACGTTCCAGGATTCCATCTCGCAGTGTCCCTGTGGTAGTCGTGCCATCCGCGGGATAATAGACGTGAATAGTCTGCTCTTCCTCTTCGTAGGGGTTCACGGGCTCATCTAAGTCAATACTATAGATGAATACCACCTGCGTGGCCTGAGCCGGGAAGATCGGTTGCATTAACACGACTCCTCCCGTGAGGAGCACCAGAACTAAACGGGTAAGCATTGAAAACGTATTTTTCAGCATGAGAGATATCTCCTTTCTGTAGTAAACTGAGGGTGTTTCATAAATCGCTCAACGTCGTGGGGAAACCCGCTCGGATGCGCGTGTGGCATCCGAGGGCCCCGCGCTACGATGAAAAAATGGTTCTTGAGCTATCGCGGGGGACAGGCCCCCGCGCTACGATAAAAAAACGCCACCCCCGCACCGTAGGGCGAGGGCCTGTCCCTCGCCATCGTTCAATCTCCACGCTGATTCTGTAGTTCAGGATCGCCTGATCCTGAACTGTTTGCGATCAGGCGATCGCAAACTACAGAGGTGGGCCCGAGGCGCGCCCGGTAGGCGAGACCTCCTGGTCTCGATGCAATAGGGCGGCGCGCCGCCCGAGGCCGCGGCGGCAGAAAGCCTCTTCATCGTAGGGCGAGGGCCCTCGCAGGTTTCCCTCGTCATCGTTTTGCCGCCAAACCTCCTCACCTCTGTAGGTCAAGATCGCCTGATCTTGACCCGTTTGTGATCAGGCGATCACAAACTACAGAGGGGAAACACATCGTGACGATAGAGATCGCGGGGGACAGGCCCCCGCGCTACGATGAAAAAAACGCTATCCCCTTATCGTAGGGCGAGGGCCTGTCCCTCGCCATGCCTAGGTCTACCGAACGATCGCGGGGGACAGGCCCCCGCGCTACGGTAAAAAAAACAGTTCTTGAGCCATCGCGGGGGAAACCCGCTCGGATGCGCGTCTGGCATCCGAGGGCCCCCGCGCTACGGGAACATCGAGACCGGGAGGGCTCTCCTACCGGGAAGAAATCGACTTATGAAACACCCTCAGTAAACTTGCTTACAGTTCTTGTTAAGGGTTATTGTGTTCATTTCCGGATAGGTAGGAGAAACCTCCTGGTCTCGATGCCCTTTTGGTAGGCGCGCCCGCGGATTGAAACCCCTGCACCATCGGACATGGATGGGCCGCCTACCGGAGAAAATGGCGTTCTCACCCAGCTCCCTAATAAGGCGAGCGGGTTCCGCTTGCACGCTAGGAGAGTTGCCCTAAACTCGCGGTGCTATCGCCTAATTGCGGTAAATGGACATCCATGCGATTGAGCAAGGATAGCCACAGATTGTTCAGCGGTGTCTCCTTTGGATACCGGATATGTCGCCCACTTTTCAGGGTGTCGCAACCGTTACCTGCCAGCAAAATCGGCAAGTCGTGGTGACTGTGGCGATTGCCATCTGCGTTTCCACTGCCGTAGACAACCATGGAATGATCGAGCAGTGAACCTTCGCCTTCCGGGGTTGCGTCCATTTTTTCCAACAGGTATGCCAACTGCTGCGTATGGAATATGTTAATCTGGCAGATTTTCGCCTTCTTCTCTTCATCGCCGCCGTGATGCGAAAGATCGTGGTGTCCCTCAGAGACGTTGATAAACGGATACGGCTTGTTACTCCCTTCATTTGCCAACACAAAAGTGACGATGCGCGTGACATCCGCCTGAAAAGCAAGGACAATTAGATCCATCATGAGTCGCAGATGCGCCTGATAATCCGCTGGGATTTCGGCAGGGACGGCGTAATCCGGCGTTTCTATCGGCGGAAACTTTTCAACGGCATCGATGCGGCGTTCAATGTCTCGAATCGCGGTGAAGTATTCGTCAAGTTTGCGGACATCGTTGCCGCTGACGTGGCGGAGCAAATCTTTTGAATCCTGTCTCACAAAATCAAGAATGCTTTTGCGTTCTCCATCGCGCTGTTGCCTTTGCGAATCTTGCATAGAGGTAAAGAGGCGTTCAAAGGCGAGTTTTGGATGCACCTCTTTCGGGAGCGGTTGCGTGGCGGAACGCCAAGAGAGCGTTGAGGAATAAACGCAGCTATACCCAGAATCGCAATTGCCTGCTTTTCTCCCCGGGTCGATGCCGAGTTCAAGCGAGGGGAGCCGTGTGCGATTGCCGATATGGGCAGCGGCGGCCTGATCGACCGAGGTACCAGCGTGGATGTCGGCACCGTCGGTTTTACGAGGTTGCGCGCCGGTAAGGAATGCCGCCATCGCTCGCGCGTGGTCTCCGCCGCCATCGCCGTTTGCGCGCGCCTTATCCGCTGTGAGCCCACTCAGCACCAGCGTTTTCTCTTTCACCTGTTCCAACGGTTGCAAGATAGCGGTGAGTTCATAGTCGCTTCCCACCTGCGCCGGTGTCCAGTCAGCCATATTTTTCCCATTCGGCACGTAAAGGAACGCCATCCGATTGGGGGCTGTTTGCACGCTAGGTGCGGGCGCGTTCGCCCATGCCGTTATGGGCCCCATCGCTTCCAGCCACGGGACGGCAATGCTCACGCCGAGCCCGCGCAAAAAGGTTCTACGTGAAAGGTGTTTTGATGTGTTCACGGTCTCTCCTTCGTGCCGCGTCGTAACCGAAACGGCTCGCTTTTGACGATTTCTGTTATCAGCACAGAGCTGCGGTAATCCTGCGCTTCTAGCTGCGCGACAATCCTGTCAAGCGTCATCCGGTCGTAGTAGGCTAAGCCTCTGCCCAACGCATACGTCAACATTTTCTCTGCAAGACTGCGCACAAAACGTGCTTTCCTATTTTTGAGAATCTCCTTCAGGTCAGCGATGCCTTGGAACGATGTGCCATCTGGCAGTGTAGCGGTTGTATCAATCTCAATGTCCCCGTCCTTCGTCCGGAACGCACCGATAGCATTGTAGTTTTCGAGTGCGAAGCCGAGTGCATCCATTTGTGCATGGCAGTTGGCGCACCCCGGGTCTTTTCGGTGTTGCTCAAGCCGTTCTCGCAAAGTTGTCCCGCTCACCGTCTCATGCTCCTCGGCGAGTTCCGGAACATCCGGTGGAGGCGGCGGTGGCGGGGAACCGAGCACCTGTTCTAAAACCCAGCGGCCCCTTTTGACTGGGGAGGTGCGGGTAGGATTTGAGGTAACTGTCAGGACGCTTGCATGTGTCAAGATTCCGCCGCGCGAGCGACTTTGCAAGGCGACGCGCCGAAACGCATCTCCCCGAATTTTTTCACCGCCGGGACGGCTCACCGGGTGCCCCATCCAATTCCCTTGTGTATCCACAATACCGTAATGGTTCGCTAACGGCTGATTGAGAAAGGTGTAGTCGGCATCCAGCAACTCCAAGAGACTTCTGTCCTCACGGAAAATGGAGTCTAGAAAGAATTCGGTCTCCTGCAACATCGCCTGCCGCAATTTGCGGGTAAACGTTGGAAAACGCGCCGGATCTGGTGCGACAGTGCCAAGCCGTTGGATTTGCAGCCATTGTGTCCCAAAGTTGCGTGCCAATTCCGATGCCCTCGGGTCTGCCAGCATCCGCTTAACTTGCGCATCAAGGTTGGCAGTCAGCTGCTCTTCCTCAGCGAGCGCGAGGAGTTCATCGTCTGGCATGCTACTCCATAAGAAGTAAGACAGCCGCGAGGCAAGCTGGAACTCGTCAATCGGATAGGGGCCTGAGACAGTTTTCCCCAGTGCCTCTAACTCCCAGCGAAAGAGGAACTTCGGTGAACAGAGAACGACTTTAATCGCCGCTTGGATGCTTGCCTCCCACTTCTCTCCATCGGCTTGGATGGCTTCGGCAAACTGCACGAGGTTTTCGACTTCTTCCTGCGTCGGCACTCTGCGATACGCGCGGCGCAACAGACGGCCCAGCACTTCACGCGTCTGTGCGGCTTGCGGAAGGTTCGGCGTGCATGCCAAGATTTTGTGATGCGAGGCAGGCCGCGTATCAAGCGGCCCCTTTGAGCCGAGCCTATGAATTCGGAGTTTGGCTGTCGGTTCACCCGCGGCAGGTTTCACCATCGCAATGCCTGCCTTTTCGACATGTGCGATACGGCTCACAAGCGTTTCAATCGTCTGCGGCTGCTTCGGGTTGCGAGCGGTAATCTCAAAGGTTTCCAAAATTTTGATGCCGTTGTCCTTTGTCAAGTCAACGCCGACAAGTTGTCCCAGTTCCTCTACGGTAGAAACCTCCTCCAATGCCTCACCTTGAACAAACAGAGCAACCTTGACAGGGGTTTGCTCATCAGTTAGTGGAGTTTGCCTGAGCTCCTCTTCAACTGAAAGCACTGCGCGGTAGATGACTTCAGCATCGGCAACAAACTTGAGATACGCGCCGCCTGTGGTAAAAGGGCCCGTTTTCCATGCGACATCGGCAGTCGAATCCAGCAGACGGAAGCGGGTCTCGGGTATATCCTTGTGCCTCGGATCCAACCGCCGCACGTTTTGGTAGCGTGTTACAGGTGGCGGCGCATCTACCAAGATAACGCGCGATGCAATCATCTCTGCCGCTCTCAGGTAGGCTTCCATTAAGAGGGGAGAGAGACTCAATACGTCACCGATAGTGTCAAATCCGTATCCGATACCGTCGGCAGGGAAATTTTGCGTGGCATCGAAGTCAACACCGAGCAGGTCGCGGACAGTGTTTCTATATTCAACTTTATTGAGTCGGCGGACGGTAATTCGCCCCGGGTCTGGCGGCACCGCCTGCTCGGCACGTTCAAAAATCGCTTCAATATATTGAACAAACGACTCCACTTCTACTATCGCCGGTTGCTCGCTATCATGGGGCGGCATTTGGCTGGTGGTTACCATGTCCAAGACAAGTTCCCAGACATCCCAATTCTCAATCAACGCGAGGTTATCCGAGTTCGGGTTTGCAAGTTGTTCAGAAAGTGAATCAAGCGGCAGATCAGCGGCAGGTTGCTCGCCGGCGTGGCAGGAGAGGCAGTATTGCTCCAAGAAGTAGGCATCCGCTTGTGCAAAGTCAGGTGCGGCATCGGCCCACAGGGTGGAGAGGGTTGGAACAAGTGCCACCATCCAGATGAAACAGAGGCTTGGTAAGGCATAATGGCGTGGTGTCATGGATGTATTTCCTCCGCGAGATGAACTGCACGACAAGCCAAAAAGAAGTTTCACTGAAAAACTCCCCCAGACGGACTCGAACCGCCGACACGGTGGTTAACAGCCACCTGCTCTACCGACTGAGCTATGGGGGATTATTGGAGATACACGAAAAGCGAAAACTTATAGAGAGACTCCCCCAGACGGACTCGAACCGCCGACACGGTGGTTAACAGCCACCTGCTCTACCACTGAGCTATGGGGGATTGTTAGTCTTAATTATACCCTATCTCGCACTGAAATGCAAATAAATATGCGAGATAGGGAAAAAACGATTTTTAAGCGAGTCGCTTCCGCAGCAACCGCCGCAAGTCAAACCTGCCCTGAGAAACACCCCAGATGATGCCGGCAATGAGGAATGCCCACGCACCACACCATTGAACATGACCGAGGATACTCCAAGTTGTTTCTGCGAGTTCCGTGTAACGTCCGTCCATGTGGCGCTCATGAAGCGCGCCCACAGTGTTGCGAGCAATAAAACTCACCCCCCGCATCCATAAGAAGCCCGCGACGACTCCCAAGAAAACTCTCAGCAACAGAATTCCAGCGAACCGAAGCGCGGCTTTGAAGTTCTGCATCAACATGAGTTTTCACCTCCCGATTTTTCGTTAACGGTAATTCACGAGGCGTTCATTATTAATTATACACGTTTTTGCACTGAAATGCAAATTAAAACGCGCTTTTTTTCAAAAAAACGGTATTTTTTAAGGTTTCGCCGAAAATATCTGAATTTTGTCACCCGATTTTGCTACCACACTTCGCGCTGGGATGACGAAACCTTCATGCTCAAAAGCCGCCTCTCCGAAGTTCGCTAACAATTCAACGGCATTCCCAAACTCGGTGCGTTGGACAAATCTGTCGGGGCTCAGCCATTCAAAATCTGTCATCGCCTTTCCGCCGATTTTTCGGTGAAGCGGCGAGAAAAACGCGTAGTGTCTTTTGATGCGCGCGGCCTGCTTTTCAAACGCCGCCAGATTCAGATGATACAACGGCGGCACGTTATAGAGCAATTCCAACAGAGTCAGGTTCTCCGCCGCCTCCCGAAACTTTAGACTGCTAGCGAGCCAATGATTCGTCGTTATCAGCGAATCATGAAACACCGTTTGATAGAGCGGCAACCGAAACCTCGGGTCAAAATAGAGATGCAGATAGCGTTGTTTGAGAGGCACCTGCTTGACAAAAATTGCGGGTGCTTCAGGCGGCCAGTAGCCGCCGATGTAGTAGGGTGAATCTTTCGCCTTCATGTCCGCATCACCCCATCCGATGACAGGTGTCATCATTCCGTGTGCGAAGTGGAGAGTCGCCGCGGCATAGGCGGCACCTCCTTCCGAACCGACTACCTTATGATGCGTATCCCGAATCCACGCCATTCGCTTTAACCGTGCCTGCATGTCATCAAGTTGCGTCGCCGGATGTTCCGCCGAATAATCGTCAAAGAGTTCGCCGTATGCATCGCAATCGATGAACCACGAATTGAACGGCGTTGGCATTTGCGCGACGATGGCGTTCACCCGCTTTTCAACGAACGGTTGCGCCACCAAGGGGCTTAAATGATACCCTTTCTGCTGAAACCCTCTGTTTTTTGTGCCATCAGCGTTGACAATCGCGCCGCGTTCGTAAAGTGCCAAATCAAACTGCGCCGTTTCCCATGTCTCCGGCTCCTGTGGATGATGGATGCTGTGATAGGAATCGTAGGGGCCTATCAGATAGCCGAGCTCTTTTGCCTTTGCGACAGCGACAGGGTGGCGAAACCCTTCCTGCCACGAATCCACGCCGAGCCAGAGCCGGTCCAACCCATTTTCGGTGAATCTCTCCAAGAGTTTCAGGGAGAGTCCGCCTCCCCATTCATCTGGATGCCGAAGTTCATCAGGAAATATCGCGTAGAAGAGAAGACTGTTGATACGGCAAACTTCCGTGAACGAAAGGGATGCAACGTCTTTCGCGAGTAATGTTTCCGCTTCCAGTGGAAGAGATGTCTCAGATTTTTGGACGCGCGCGGACAAACGCTGTGTTGTCTCGTGCGTCTCTAACAGTTCGCTCAAAGCACGACAGACAACCCGTTGCGCGTAGGGGTCCGGCAGTCCCTCCTTCACGGCTTGCTGCGCTTCCGGATTTAGTTGTTCCCAGAGCTCCTTCTCCACGTAGGAGAGACCTCCCGGTCTCGATGATGTTTCTCTATTTAGCTTTGCCGCGAATGCCTGTCTGTCGGTTATATCGTATCGGCTGAGGAGCGAACCGCCCCACAGATAGATATGCGCCGCACCGAGCAGCTTCTCAGCCGCCGGTAGTTTCGCGACTTTTTCAGCAAAGGTGACGAATTCCGCATTTTGCATCAGCCAGCGTCGATAGTATTTCGCCGGTGCGACAGGCGATGCTTCGCCCAACGCAATCCGCACGCCGTAAACTTTCCGCTCCCAATTGGGCATAAACGCATGCGAGAGTTGCATACCCAAGCCAGATTCCATCGTTGCCCTGAAGGCCGCCCTGAAGGAAATTCGGTTATTGAACGGATTCGTCAAAATATAGGTAAGCGTCCATTCGCCGAAATCTACGCCCCAAAACGGCATTGCGAGTCCCGCTGTGGTATTTATCTGCCCTTGTTCGGACAAGAAGTCTTGCCACAATTTGTCATCTTTCGGGACATAACTTCCCTCAAAAAACGGGAGCATGTAGCCGTGAAGTGCGGGCGTGTCCGGAATTATCGGCCACGTCAAATTCCCCGCTGTCGCCGAGACGAATTCAACAGCGAGGGATGCGTCAATCAATTCAACGCTGACGGTGAGGGATGCTTCTGGCAGTTCCCAACTCGCCCGGTTTTCGTGTTGGACGAGTGCGGTTACGTTTCCGAGTCCGGTTTGTCCTTTTGAAATTGGCACCGTCGGTTTGCCTGTCGGGCGCGCGAGGACTTCAAGCGATTGCGGCGCGATTTCAACAGTCCATTTCTCATTGCTCAGCCGAACGATTTCGGGAGTAGCACTGAAACCGATTGCATGCATCAGAAACACCCCGATACACATCCCATATTTTGCGATGCGCAAATCGCTTACCTCGCTAATTCTTCCCACAAGGCGCGATAATAGTTCATCACGCGTACTGCATCGGAACTTCCCGCGATTTCTGCCAAGCAGTAGCCGGCATAGCCGGAATCTCTCAATGACGTGAACAGCTCCCGCCACGGATACTCGCGCCGATGCAACTCGGTGATATGCACCAAGCCGATTCTGCCTTTCACGAGGTTGAAATTATGCTGAATCGTGCCGTTTTCCACCTCGCCGAAGTTAGAATTCCAGCAGACGTAAACGTTGCCGTGGTCTGCCACATCAAGGATAGTCCGAATGTGCGGCAATTCCGATGTGCCGCCGCCATGCACCTCAAGGCGAATCTGCACACCGAGGTTTGCTGCGAATTCGGCACACTCGCGCAGGGAAAGTCCGATTTGCTCCAGCGTCTTTTCTACCGGCACCTCTTTGGGGAGCCCGTTTGGACGAACCTTCACCCCGGGCGCGCCGACATCCGCTGCCAACTGCGAGTAAACCTTCGTCCCCTCTATATTCTGCCGCACCACCTCTGCATCGACGGCATGGTAGTCAAACGCTGAACCTAACCCCGCAATCTCAATGGGCGAATCGGCGAACTGTTGTTTCACGGCGGCGCGCTCGCTCGCCGAGAGTTCTACCTCAACGCCGTGCGCATGCGTCGTCCGCAATTCAACGCCCGCGAACCCCGTTTCCACGCACCGTTCGATGATGGTAGGAATATCCCAATCTTTCGCCATGTTATAGGTAACCAAACCGAGTTTCATAAATGCTCCTTTTTTTCTATTAGGCTTCGCAAACGCGCTCATTTTCCACCGGCAGGCGCGGGTTACAACCGCGCACGGACGAGATGGCGCGCTTTGCGAGTGCCTACAACGTGTCCTATCTATTCAAAAAGTTCTGCCACTTGACAGGCGAACCCTTCCACGACATCCTCACCGGTGAGCGTATCCCCGGGTCGGAGCAGCGTCATATCTGTCTCCGAACGATACACCGTGACGGTTTTTGCGATGGGTTCGATCACCCAGACGAGGCGTGTTCCTGCGTTCAGATAGATAAATGCCTTTTCGATGACACTATACAACTTATCCGATGGGGAGACTACCTCCACGGCGAGGTCTGGTGGTACTGGGGATGCTTTTCTCAGATCAGCGGGTATCCCTGCCGCTGAGAGAAAAGCGACATCCGGCCTGAGCACACGCTCGCCTACCCGAAACCCCGCCTCTGCGAGAACCTTCCCTCCCAATCGATTTTCGCGTACGTGCACGAGCAGAAAACTACTGATATTCACGCAGATTTCAGCGTGTTCCAAGGACGTAGCGGACATGGGAATGAGTTCTCCTTTGACGTATTCATAATCGTCTAAGTCGCTGTCCAAGAATTCCTCCAACGTCATTGTGGTGGGCAATGGCGCGGGAATTTCTGGCGGCCATCCGTGCGCCTCTATTGGATTCACCATCACATGCATCCTCCGTTTGCGATATCAATTTTTCGGTGATTTATGTCCTACAATTAATGATACCATGTCCGGCGCGTATTTGCAAGTCTTATCGGTAAAACGCGCGGTTCAGTTCCTTGTCCGCATCGCTGATGCCAAAATTCTCGTCCTCCATCTCCGAGAGGTTAACGTAGAGCTGATTCTTATCCAGCAGCTCCATCAACAGCGACTGCTGCTTTTTCACGTCGCCGATGGCGATGAAATCATCTATCGCATCTTCAGGCACTTCGGGATTGATATACCAATTGAGGAATGACCCCCCCTTGCCATTTCGCGCCAGAGAACCACGAGTTCGTCGCTAGTGCGCGCCGCTTGGATGCGTTCCACGAAAGCGGCGTTATAGGGCATCAGTTCACAGAAAATGAAATCGCCACCATCCTGCCAATTGACAGATTGAGAAATGCCACCTTTTTCGCCCGCGAGAACCTTTTTTAGTCGTGCTGCCGTGACGGTTGCCACGTAGTCCATCTGTTCCACGAGAATCCATTGGCGGTTCATTTTGTGCGCAACCGCCGCCGTTGTGCCTGAACCTGCGAAAAAGTCTAGAATAATATCGCCGCTTTCTGTCAACCACTTGATAATCCGCATGAGAATCTCTTCGTTTTTTTCATGCGCAAACGGTGACTGACGGCCCGCAACGCTAATATCTGTCCAATTTTCGCTCAGCAACATCGTATCGGTTGCGGGAATGTAGTGCTCAGGGGTACCGTTTTTGCTCAACCGAACCAATTCAAAATCGGCGTGATTCAAGATGCTATTTTCGCGGCGATACCGGTGATAAGCGTCGTCAATGTGCGCATCGGTGATGTCCGCTTCGGCAATTCCTTGCGCCTGCAGATAGTCGATGAGCGTCCGATAGTTTTCAACGGCATCGTGTGTGCGCCGCTGCGCCCAACGCCACTGTCCTGTTGCTGGCGTGATGCCGAAAAGTTCAAAGCGCATCGTCGGCCGGTCTGTGCCGCGCCAGTGGTTGTTCCACGAACTCGCACGGTTACCCTTCAATTTCTTAAACAGATTCGGGATTTTGATGTGACTCTCCTTGCTGTAAAAGAGAATCGTATCGTAGCCCGCGTTCAATTTATCGATGGCATCAAACTGCTTTTGAAGGCTTTTTTGCCCTTTCTTCACGATAATTCCGTTCCGAAAGTTGGCGCGCCCAAACACCTCGTCGCAGAGACATTTGAGATAGGCTAACTCGCGATTGTCGATCTGGATGAGGATAAACCCATCGGGACTCAGCAGTGCCTTTGCTACCTCCAACCGATTTTTCATGAAGGTGAGCCACGTGGAATGCGTAAAACTATCGTTATACTGAAACGAGTCATTGTCTGTATTATACGGCGGATCGATGTAGACACACTTGACCTTGCCCCGGAACTGCAACTTCAAACTGTGCAATGCCAACAGATTATTACCCTTAACGAGCAGGTTCTCCTGAATCGTGCCATCATCGGCGCGTTTGAGTGCAGCTACCGGCTGTTCGCCGGCGAGCGTGTGTCGCTGCCAATTCGTCATCACCTTCGGCGCGAGAAGTCGGTTAATCTCATCAGGCGCGAGGAGCTCGTTGAAGAATACCTCGGTGCGTTTTTCCTCTTCGCGCGTCTGGCCGCCTTCCAAGACGCAGTCCTTGTAGGGCCAGACGAGTGCGACTTCGCCGCGTTCCGGCAGAAACTTTTCGTCAATGTTCAACCCGATTTTATTGCGAAATCGGGTATATGCATTGGCGAGGAAGTTTTTATCGGAGAGATAGGTAATGAAGGCGTTATAGTTGAATACCCACCGCCCGTTAATTTCGTCAAAGAACTGTGCCTCAATCTCCTTGTCTGTCATTAACAGCGTGAGGAGGCCGGTGTCAAGTTGCCATGCGCAGTCTTTGATGGCGGCGGGGATGAGTTGGCCTGCGTTGTCAACGAATCGCGCCTCTGTTTTGAGTAGGCGAATGAGTTTTTGGTTGAAGTTCTCTGTTGGCATCGGTGGTTTCCTTTCGGCGTTTGCTATCAAGTGAGAGTGTTTCATATCTCGTTGTTGTCAAAATGGTTTCGTGATACCCCGAACGCTTGCGTTTCCCCTGTAGGAGAGACCTCCTGGTCTCGATGTTCCCGTAGCGCGGAGGACAGGCCCCCGCGCTACGGGGCAATCGAGACCCGAGGGCTCTCCTACCGAACACATCGAGATATGAAACACCCTCATATTACCTCACAGCCGAATATCTATCTCAAATAGCTGCCAATGGACAATTTTCCAATCCGATTGTTCCCGTCGAAAATCGAATTGGCAGCGAGCCTCAATCTCGCGCAAATCGCGTTGTTCCCCTTTCTCTGCTGTCACGTCAAGCGACAGAACGACCGAGGCTTTCCGCGCGTGCGTCACGTCCGCCTGAACGTTTTTAAAGAGGAATTCCAGCGAAACGTATTCTTCAAAGAGTTGCGTTATCGCCGGGACAACGTCGTCATAATTTTCGGGGATAATGCCGGAAAGCACGCCGAAAAGCGTCGCCTCGTCATCGGCGGCGACGTAGGTTTCCGAGAAGAGTGCCTCGATATCCTCCAAGTTTTCGATGTCTAGCGATTCCAGCAGCGCAGAAAAAGCATCCAGAAATTCTTGGAGTTCCTCTGTTGTGTCGCGAAGCGGCATTAATTCAACGTTCAGCACTAAGCGTTCCTGTCCGAGCGCGAAGAACTGCTGATAGGGTTGGTAATCCGCGTCTTCCACGATGAGGGTATAGGCATCGGCGTAAGGCATGCCTTGGAACGTGTAAACGCCGTCGATGCCGGTTTCCATGGACTGCTCTAGCAATGTGACGACTGCGCCGGGAATCGGGTTGTCAGTGCCTCCGTGTGTGATGGTGCCGGAGACGGTACCGTATTCAATGACAATCGGCGTGGCGGGTTGTTCCGCGGGCTCTTCTTCGTCTGCACCGCCGCATGCGAACAGGCATAAGAGTAAGAGGAGGGTAATGTTTTTGTGGCGTATCATGAGGGGATTTCCTTTCGTCTGCGTCTTGGATTTGTAGGACTAACAGGTAATACGGACGCAGCACGAACCCGGTGTGCGCGGTTGCAAACCGCGCACACCGGTGACGAGTGATAGCATTCGCGGCCATATTGAACTACTTCTTCACTTGCGCTTTTATGCGGCCGAAGATAAATTCGCAGGCACTATACTTTTTTCGGTTGTCAATATAACAACTGAGTTTGCGCAAATCCCTACCGTCGATAATCCAATTCTTATCTAAATCCATTCCTCGGATCCTGTCGATAGAATCGCGCGGTTCCCAAGTAGCAAAAGCACGGTTGAGATACGCGCCATAGTTGTCAATGAGAAGCCGTAGATCGTTATTATCTACTCTCCCATTGTAGTCAACATCCCCATTAGAACGTTGATTCACTAACCGCGTGTTGAATACACGAATCGAATTTGGCTCGGGGGACAAGTTAGGTTCGTAATAAAACTTGTCGGCACCGTTATCATAAAAAAGTTGAACTCTCACAAATTCAACCTTCGGATTCACGCCAGGGGTCAGGATGCGGATGTTCCTGAACTTTAGCCTGACCAATGTCCCAGAAGGTCTTCGGTGAAAATTCCCTTTATCGAGATAAACGGTATCTAATCCGTGCGTATGAATCAGGCGTTCCTGAAACCATACGCGATCGCGACGATTAAGGCCCGCCGTGAGATTTTTCTCATAAACTGCTGCTGAGAAAAAACCCTCACGAGGAATTGGCGCGACAGCCTCATCGAATATCAAGACTTGCGGCGAGTATCGGAAATCGATTTGAAAACCGACTATCCTTCTTCGTTCCACATCCTGATACGCATTGAGGATTTTGACGTTAATGAAGAATTCCTGAAACGATTTCTGCGGCATCACCGTTTGATAGTCCTCAAAGTAAACTACCGGGTCAGTGTGCTCCAGGACCCGGGGGTATTGTGCGTTAGACACACTCGCCAGAGTCATCACAAATAAAATGACTAAGGCAATCAAACCTGGTTGATAGAATTTCATGCTAACCACCTTTATGTTAGAGTCTGTGCCGACCGGGATGAGCCCGTGACGACACCTATTAATTTTTTCCGTTGCACTGCATGCTTGCAGATACCGCAATGCTTGACGGTGAATACACCTCAGCGTCGCAACAGTTCGCAAACTCGCCGGTGTTTTTTGAGTTGCGTGCTTCAACGCAAGTGAACGCAGCGCGCTTAATCATGAACAGCAGTATTAGGATACCACAAAACGCCAAAAATGGGAAATAAAAAACGTTCGCGTAGCATTTTGTGGAACAACAGAATGATACCACGTAAAAATCCTTTTGTCAAGGAAAATGCAGTTTTTAATGAGGGTGTTTCATATTTTGATGCGTTCGGTAGGAGAGACCTCGGGGCTCGATGTTCCCGTAGTGCGGGGGGGGGCTCGGAGGTTTCCATACGCGCATCCGAGCGGGTTTCCCCAGCGATGGCTCAAGAACCGTTTTTTATCGTAGCGCGGGGGCCTGTCCCCCGTGGTGGCTCAAGTTTTTATCGTAGCGCGGGGGCCCTCGGATGCCATACGCGCATCCGAGCGGGTTTCCCCCGCGATCTCCATCGTGACGATGTGTGTTTCCACCTCTGTAGTTCGTGCTCGCCTGATCACAAATAGGTCAGGATCGGGCGATCCTGCCCTACAGGGGTGAAGAGGTCTGGTTGCAAAACGATCGCGAGGGACAGGCTCTCGCGCTACGGGCCGTGAGCGGTTATCTGAAAGAGAAAGGACAGGCCCTCGCACTTCGGGACGCGATCTCGGGATGAGAACGATTGTTGTCTCAACCGGGCGATCGCGAGGGACAGGCCCTCGCGCTACGGGGCACGAGGCGGTTATCCGAACTACGGAATGCAAGGCGGTTATCCGAAAGAGAAACGATTTTCCTTGACTTTGCAAAGGAGATGTGCTAACCTATTCTCCATAAATTATCATTACAAAGGTGCAGTGAATGGAACAATGGATTGAACAATTGGTGACTGGATTAGCCAGCCCGTTCCTTTTCCTTATTATCGTCGTGACGCTTTACACGCTCGGAAAAGGCGCGGATTGGCTCGTTGATGAAGCAGTGGTGCTCTCCTCGCGCTGGGGCATGGGGAAAGCTGTCATCGGCGCGACGATTGTTAGCATAGGGACGACAACACCGGAAGCCGCTGTCTCCGTGCTTTCCGCAATTCAGGGGAAACCGGGGCTAGCACTCGGAAACGCAGTAGGCTCAATTATTTGTGATACGGGGCTCATCCTCGGACTCGCATCGCTCATCGCGCCGCTGCAATTTAATAGACAGTTGGCTTCAAAACTATCGAACGTGCAGGTAGGTGCAGGGATTCTGTTGGTGGTAGGATGTTTCCCGTGGACATCGCCGGCGAAAGTTTTTAGTCAAGGCGGAACGCTGCCGCAACTCATCGGCTTTGTCTTTATCGTTTTGCTAGGGCTCTATGTTTGGCAGTCTATCCGCTGGGCAGCCTCAATAACCGATGAACCGAGTGAAAATGGGGATGAACCAGAGGACGCATCCGCGAATTCCCTCGCCATCCTAGCGAAACTCATCGGCTCAATTGTGATTATCGTCATCTCGGCGCAAATTCTAATTCCGAGTGTGAGCGTTATCGCGCAAAGAATCGGGGTCCCGAAGCATATTATTTCCGCGACGCTGGTGGCGTTCGGCACATCGCTACCGGAACTCGTCACGGCGGTTACGGCGGTGCGGCGCGGGCACGGCGAACTCGCTGTCGGAAACATCATCGGCGCGGATATCCTGAACGTTCTCTTCGTCGCCGGTGTCTCTGCAGCAGCAACCCCAGGCGGTTTGCAGGCAGACGGACAGTTTTTCCAATTTCTCTTCCCGGCGATGCTGTTCATTCTCATCGTCTTCCGGTGCGGGATTTTCGTTTCGGGAAATCAGTTGAAACGTCCGTTCGGGATAGTGCTAGTCGGAACGTGGTTAGCCGTGACGATTCTGAGCTATATTTTGTCTATTGAGATGCATTAGTCAAAATTTTGACAAATTTGCGCGATTTTGCTATAGTGCATCTCACACGCAAACGTGGACTCTTTTCCGAATCTTTTAGACGGCGTTTCAATTATACACGTGGCATCTGTAGGGCAAATGAGTTTGACTCGTCAAGCTCAGCGTCCTGAAGACAGATTTGGTAGGATACGCTACAATGTTTGAGGAGGAAAAAATGGATAAGAATCAGATACCGGCGGCGGAGACGCAGTATTATCGCGCCACCGCTTTTGCTGACGCTAAACCGGAACATGCAGCTCCCGGTGCTACGCCTGAACGGCTGGCACACCTGAAGGAGCACGGGTTTGTTATCATCAACGATTTTGTCAATAACCCTTGGATTCCGATTCTCCGAGATGCGGGCCGGCGGGTAACCGAGGCGTGCGCACCGGAGAACGGCTATAGCCAGATCGATTGCTCGAAAGGTTACGTCCACCGCACAGGCGGCGATGAACCGTGGGCGATTCGGGGGATTATCCATCCTGATTTCAAAGAACCGTGTTTCGCTGAATTCCACGGATGCCCCGATTTCCTCAACTTCGTCAGTTCGTGGTGCCATGGGCTCCAGCCGGAAGAACTCTCGCTGAGCGGCATGCTCTTGTGGTGCAACCCGCGGCATCGCGAGAATAAACTGGGCTGGCACCGAGACGTGACGTGGTGGGGGACCGGGAAGAGCTATTTCGCGCAACGCGAAGTCCGAGGCGAGGGACCCGAGGCGTATTCCGAGGAGGTCGAACGCATCCGCTGGAAGGAAATCCGAGAACGGAACGCGCAGTCGCTCACCGAACGAAACGGCGTGAGCATGTTTTTGGCATTAACCGATGACGAATGCCACGAACTCGTGCCGGGCAGCCACAATCGATGGCGCACACCGTTTGAGCACGATGTGCTACTGCCAAAATCCATGAAGGACCAGGGGGTACCGCATACACCCAGTTGGGACGGCGAAGAACCGCTGCCGGGCCAGGTCGCGATTCGGCTCAAGGCAGGCGAGGCACTCATCCGCAACGGCGCAACTATCCACACCGGGCACACCGTGCCAAACCGGGAACGGAACACGCTCTCCATCGGCTGGTCCAAGTGGAAAGGCGAATCGGATGAGGAACCGTCTGTTGCGGATGTCCGGCACGCGTGGCAACTCGATCCTGCCGTGCGCGAGGCACTCCCTTATGACTGGATGCAGATAGCGTGGGACCGCTGGGCGGCAACCCAGAAACTCGGCGATACGCTGGAAGACCGGTATACCGGGTTTGACATCAAGCACATCAAGGAGGGACAGGTGCTTGGTTGGCGCGGTGAGTTGGAGCGGCAAGCTGCTGCTAATGAGCTGTAGGGCGAGGGCCTGTCCCTCGCCATGCTGTTCGTTAAATCGTAGGGCGAGGGCCTGTCCCTCGCCATGCCATCTGTTAAACCGTAGGGCGAGGGCCTGTCCCTCGCCATGCCATCTGTCAAACCGTAGCGCGGGGGCCTGTCCCCCGCGATCTCCATCGTCAAAAGGTGGCGTTTTAGGTCCTTTAGGACCTAAGAACCGTTTTTTCATCGTAGCGCGGGGGCCTGTCCCCCGCGAGCGTTGGATTGCGCGTGCACACATGATCGCGAGGGACAGGCCCTCGCGCTACAGGCCGCGGGGCGCGCTTGATTCATCGAGAGATCGCGAGGGACAGGCCCTCGCGCTACAGGCCGCGGGGCGCGCTTGATTCATCGAGAGATCGCGAGGGACAGGCCCTCGCGCTACAGGCCGCGGGATGGGCTTGATTCATCGGGCCTCGCCTTACGGGCCGCGGGGCGCGCTTGATTAAAATGGCTCCGGCACTAACCGCACGAACGGCAATGACACCCTATCCAACGCTTCCCGAATTGCCGCGTCAAGTTCCCAACCGATGCCGCCGAGGGTATCGTCAAGCTGCGCGATGGTATCGCTGCCACTGATGGCAACGGTGACTTCAGGATGCGACAATACCCACGCCACGGCGAGTTGCGCCGGCGTTTTACCGAGTTCACTCGCGAACTGCTTCAGCGTAGAGATAACCTGTCCGGTCGCGCCGCTCATCCGCCGGTCGAATTCGTCGCGGTAGCGTGTCGCCCACAGCGTCCCCTCCGGCGGCGGTTCATCGGACGAATAGACACCGCTCAGTAAACCGACAGCGAGCGGACTATAAGCCATCACGCCTAACCCTTCCGCCTGCACTAAACCGAACATGTCGCTCTCCAGATCGCGATTCAGCAGATTATACATATTTTGAACGCACATATAGGATGCAGCGTGGCTCTTGTCGGAAATCCAGAGTGCCTTGCAGACCTGCCACGCTTGATGATTGCAACACCCGATATAGCGGACCTTGCCCGAACGCACCAGATCATCGAGCGCACGGATGGTTTCCTCCTGCGGTGTCCCGGCATCAAACGCATGGATGAGGTAAACGTCGATATAGTCTGTCTTGAGCCGCGCCAGGGAACGTTCTACCTCACGCAGAATGTGGTAACGTGATAACCCGGCATCATTCGGGCCAGGGCCGATGTTGCTGAAAACTTTGGAGGTAATCACCACATCGTCCCGTTTGCCTCGGATGGCTTTGCCGAGGATGACTTCTGAACGTCCGATGTTGGCTCTGTCGTCCATCGGTCCGTAGATATTAGCGCAATCAATGAGGTTGATGCCAGACTCAATAGCATGTTCAATGAGGCGTTGCGCAGCGCGTTCATCGCCTTGTCCTCTAAAACCCAATCCTAATGCGAGTGGACTGACTTTGAGTCCTGCTTTTCCGAAATTGATGTAGTCCATGATGTTGTTCCTATCCCTAGTAGGAGAGACCGCCCGGTCTTGATGCAATAGCGGTAGGCGAGACCTCCTGGTCTCGATGGTTTTTCATATCGGGACAAGGATGTCCCTCCTACCTAAAACGAAGCACACCCGTAGGAGAGACCTCCTGGTCTTGACAGTAGGAGAGACCTCCCGGTCTCGACAGCATTGCGCGGGACAGGCCCGCGCACTACGATTTAATGGCCGGCATTGCGCGGGACAGGCCCGCGCACTACGGGTTAACGGATGGCATTGCGCGGGACAGGCCCGCGCACTACGATTTAATGGCCGGCATTGCGCGGGACAGGCCCGCGCACTACGGTTATATCGGTGCTTGGCGCGGGACAGGCCCGCGCACTACGCGCGCCATGCGTATCAAACGCGAACGGATAGAATTGGCATGAAAACCGCGCCTACGACATCGCGTTGCAAACCTCCTGAATCACCTCATCCGTGCGGATGCCCTCGCCTTCACCTTCAAAGTTGAGGAGGATACGGTGCCGTAGCGCGGGCAGCAGCACGGCATCTACGTCCTCAAACGCGACGTTGTAGCGTTCGTCTAGCAGTGCCTTGATTTTCGCCGTTAAGGCGATCGCCTGCACACATCGGATGCCCGCGCCGAGGTGGACATAACGTTTGACGATATCCGGTGCATCCTCGGCATCGGGGTGCGTCATGCGGACAATGCGGATGATGTGGCGTTCAACATGTTCCGCAATGAGGACCTGGCGCACGAGTCGGCGCATCTCATTGAGCGTCTCGGCATTCGTCACTTTCTCAACCTGAATCTCAACATCGGAGGTGGTGCGGCGCAAGATTTGAACGATTTCGTCCTCACTCGGAAATTCGACGAGCAGTTTGAAGAGAAACCGATCCAACTGCGCTTCCGGGAGCGGATAGGTGCCCTCCATTTCAAGCGGATTTTGTGTGGCAAGCACACAGAAAGGTTCTTGCAGTCGATGGCTCGCGCGTCCGACGGTGACGGTGCGTTCCTGCATCGCTTCAAGGAGCGCGGATTGCGTGCGCGGTGTCGCGCGGTTAATCTCATCGGCGAGGATGAGCTGCGAGAAAACAGGGCCCTCTTGGAATTCAAACTGCCTTCTGCCGTGTTCATCCTCAACGAGCAGTGTTGTGCCAGTGATGTCCGAGGGCATCATATCCGGCGTGAATTGGATGCGCTTGAAACCCAGGTCCAGCGTTTCGCTGAGCGTAGAGATGAGTTGCGTTTTGCCTAAGCCGGGGATGCCTTCAAGCAAAGCGTGCCCATTGGCGAGGAGGCAGAGCAGGATGCCTTCAATAATCGCGTCTTGCCCGACGATACGCTTTTGCACCTCGGTCTTGACGTTATTGAAGGTCTCGCGGAAGATGAAGATTTGGGCTTCTAAATCCATGTTTTTATATTCCCGCAAGGCGTTCAAACAGAGAGGAGACAAATTAACCGCATTTGGTATTAGGCGGTTGGTTCCCGTTTGAGCGAGGCCAATTCCTCTTGCAGTACGGCGAGTTGCTGTTGTTGTGCATCAATCAACCGTTGTTGCGATGCAATTTTTGCGTCTTGCGCCGCGTCACGTTCGCGTTGTGCCGCCTCTTTCTCATCCACACCGCGTTGATTTTGACGCTCGCGATAGAGAGGCAGCCCGATAACCGCTATAATCAAGGCGATTTGTCCACCTAAGAGCGCGACAATCAAATTTCCCTGAAAATTGAAATGAGCCGTGAACTGTCCTGTCACCCGCGTTTCGGATTCCTTGACAATTTCGCGAATCTTGCCTAAATCCTCAACGCCCAGCTCCGAAAAAACGGGCGCGCTCAAAAGCATAATCCCCGCAACAACGAATCCGACGAACCAATGCTTGTTCATCAGGCGTTCTCCTGGTCCGTGCCTTAACCGCTTTTACAGTCGGTAGACAGGAAAATGCCCTTTGAAAACTCACAGCGGTGGCAAGTTTCCTGTCGCACGGATAGATAATTTTATTATACCATATCAGATCCGGAAAAAACAAATTTATCCGCAATTCAGTGCTCCCCAGTAGGAGAGACCTCCCGGTCTCGACTCCCCAGTAGGAGAGACCTCCTGGTCTCGATTTCTGCCTTGATATGCGTATCGGGACAAGGATGTCCCGCCTACCCGGTCCATCGGGACAAGGATGTCCCTCCTACCCGTATCAACACCTCGGTAGGCGAGACCTCCCGGTCTCGATGCATCCCAGGCTCGCTGCTTGCTGTGTGTATCGGGACAAGGATGTCCCTCCTACCCAGTCTATCGGGACAAGGATGTCCCTCCTACCCAAAACGAGGCCCCACTAACAAAATCGCGAAAGACAAAAAATCACCAACTTTTACCAGAAACGTAAAGCGCGCGATTTTCCATCGGGAGGGAAACGCGCAAGCCGCCCAAGCGGTGCGATTCAATGATACCCATCAACATCTCTTGGCTGCGGCGCGCGAGATGAACAGGACCCTTCGTCTCCCGGTCTTCGTCAAGTGCCTCTGCGACATCCAAGATGCCCATGACGGTGCCAGTGGCGCGCGAGACTTCGGGAAACGGCACTTCCTCAAGGAAAGTCCCATCTTTCTTGCGAAATTGGCATTCTCGGCTGTTGTTAAGGACACGAATCTTACCGCCGGTGCCGCAGACTTCAAACTCAGGGCCGGTGCCAGCCGTGTTATAGCCGTGCACGCCGTTCGCGAACCGGACATAGCCGCCCGTTATCGCGGGATCGATGTTCAGGCGATTGCCCTCCCAATCCGAGTCTTTACAGTTGATAGTCCCCTGCACGAAGTCTACGCCCGGGTCTCCCGCGAGGAACATGAGCATATCGGCGGCGTGCGTTAAGCCCCAGAGCGCGGAAGAGGCTCCGTATTGCGCGATGGTGCATTGGACATCGCCGATTTCACCGGCATCGACGAGTTCGCGCACTTTGCGGTAGAACGGCATGTAGCGGCGTTGCGTGCCGTAGTTGAACTTCACGCCGTGCTTTTCCACGACATCTACCATCACATCCGCTTCTTCCATAGAGCAGCAGAGCGGTTTTTCGCAGTAGATGCCTTTGACGTTGTTCTCGGCGGCGAAGACAGTCATGTCGGCATGCGGCCCGGGGCGCGTGGCGATACAGACGATGTCAGGCTTTTCGACTTCGATCATCTGTTGGTAATCGGTATAGGCGCGCTCGGCACCGTAGCGTTGCCGGATCGATTCGGCTTTCTCTGGCACCATATCCGAAACGGCAACCAGGTCGGTTCTATCGCATGCGACAGCGGCGGCGGCGTGTGAGAAGGGCTGCCAGATGAAACTATCGGGACGGTTGGCGACTTCATCGTCAATAGTCGCTCCCATCCGTCCACATCCGATGAGACAGGTTTTGTAGGTGCGTGGCATAGGTTTCCTCCTTGTCCGGCGGCGCGGTTGTCTTCACGCAGTATTGGCGCGCCTACCGGGTTATGACAGTTAATATATTGATTCGTAGGGCTTGGGCCCTCGCATGCCCCACGCGCATGCGAGCGGGTTTCCCTCGCCAGGCACCGATCGCGGGGGACAGGCCCCCGCGCTACGGTATCCTGAGCGGCCCGTTTTACCGTAGGGCGAGGGCCTGTCCCTCGCCATGCCAACGATCGCGGGGGACAGGCCCCCGCGCTACGGTAACTCTGACCTTCTCCTTCACCGTAGGGCGAGGGCCTGTCCCTCGCCAGGCACCGATCGCGGGGGACAGGCCCCCGCGCTACGGTATCCTGAGCGGCCCGTTTTATCGTAGGGCGAGGGCCTGTCCCTCGCCAAGCCAACGATCGCGGGGGAAACCCGCTCGGATGCGCGGATGGCATCCGAGGGCCCCCGCGCTACGGGAAAAAACGGCACCCTTCACCGTAGGGCGAGGGCCTGTCCCTCGCCAGCCAACCCCATTCACCTTAATCCCCGGTGTAGAGTTTACCGAAATAGGGACGAAAACCGGCAGGACCGGGGTAACCATCCCAGTAGTTCGGATTTTCTGGGAATTCGGCTTCGCCGCCGCTGCGTAGCCATGCCATGAGCGCGGCATCAGTACCACGGCGTTCAATTTCGTCCAAGGCAGCAGCATGCAACTTCGCGACGACATCAGGATGCTCGTTCTGAACTTCCTCCAAGGCACCGCGCCTGATTAGCCGCGAGGTCTCCGGTTTCGTTGATACCTCTAAACTCCATTCGCCATCAAAAGCGGTGAAGAGATTCATATTCGGGTTGTTTGAGGCGTTGCTCCATCTCTCAATGCTGCCGCCGGATAAGGCGAGCTGCCGTTCTCCCGATTTCCGTTCGCGCGCGGGCGTTAAAATGTCAAACCCATCAAGGTTTCCTTCGGGGGCTTTTTCGCCGAGGATGTTGAGGATTGTCGGGAAGAAATCCTGTGGTTGAACGATGACGTTGCTTCTGCCAGCGTCTCCCTCCGGCAAGCGAATGAAGAGTGGGACATGCGCTTCTTGCTCGCGGACAGGCTGTCCTTTGCCAAAACGTCCACGCTCGCCGACGTTGGTACCGTGGTCCCCCGTTAAAATAACAGCGGTGTTTTTCTCTAATCCGGTGGATTTCAGTGCGGCTAAGAATTGCCCGAAGCCGTGGTCCATCCATGTCAACTTCGCGGCATATTGCGCTTTGATGTGCGCCTTCGCCTCGTCGGAGAGGTTCGGGTTGCCTCTGCCGCCGCCGAGTGTGCGAGGATCGACTCGGCCGTCGTAGCCGGGACTCTTGTCATATTTCTTCATGAACGCCAGCGGCGCGTCCCACGGTTCGTGCGGATCGAAGCAGTCCACCCACAGGAAGAAGTTCTCGCGATTGGCATTATCCTTGAGGAATTGCGCGACGGTGTTAAACAACTTCGCGCAATTCCAATCCTCTGGATTTTTGCGATTTCGGTTGGCGCGGGCGTAACTCCGCAGCATGCCAGATTCGGCTGCCTTATCGTCGATGCAATCAAACAGCGATTGCTTAACCCAGTTGTCTGGCCATTCAACGTTATCGGTAATCCAATCCCTATCCACTTCCGCGCCTCGGACGAATGTCCAAGCGTGGAAGGGCCAGTCGAAGTTGTGTCCGCCATTCACGAGGTGCGGCGTGTCATGAATGAGTTGTGTTGCGTATCCGTTTTCTGCGAGCGTCCACGGTAACGTCAGGCGTTCGTGCCGGAGCGGTTTCCACGGGTGGAACGGCGCGCCGTATTGCCCGGTGATGACATCGGTGCGGTAGGGGATAGTCGGGAAACTGGCACAGAAAGCGTTGTCAAATGCCCATGCGTTCGCTGCGAATGCGTCAATGTTCGGCGTTTCTATCCAGTCGTTGCCGTTCGCGCCGATGTAGTCGTAGCGGAGTGTATCAATAACAATATAGGCGAGGTTCATTTCGGTTCTCCTTAATCAGAAGATCGCGGGGGACAGGCCCCCGCGCTACGGTATCCTGAGCGGCCCGTTTTACCGTAGGGCGAGGGCCTGTCCCTCGCCATGCAACGATCGCGGGGGAAACCCGCTCGGATGCGCGTGTGGCATCCGAGGGCCCAAGCCCTACGATATCCAGAACGGCCCCTTTTAACGTAAAACTACCATTTTGGAATCGCACCGAGCAACAACTTCTGTTGCGGCGTGCCGTTATCTCGAAGTTTGGTAACGCGCGGGCCGTCAAACGGTTCACGGGATTTCATCCATGCATTCTGATAGCACATCAGACAGACGCGTCGCCGTTGCGTTGAAGTATTGGCGGCACCGCGGTGCCACGTCCAGCCATCGAACATCACTGCTTGTCCCGGCGATACCAGCACCCGTTTCTCGTCAGGCAGTTGGACATGACTCGGCGGTGGCCGGAAAGGTGCTCTGTGGCTGCCGGGTTGAATTACCGTCGGTCCCGTATCATTTGTGATTTCGTCCAGATAGTAACCGCAATTAATCTGCGCGGGGAGACTGCCGTAGGGCGTGCCGTGCGGTGCGACGGGCCAGGGTCCATCGCGATGCCAATTCTGGTCTGGGGTACCGGGCTCGGTGATGCGCGCCGTTGCGCTGTGCAACTGAACGCACGTGCCGAGAATCGCCTCCATGCGCTTCATCACGGGAGGGTTGTCCAGCAGCACGGCGAATCTGTCGTCTTCTTCAAGCAACTCGCCGATGAATTGGCTGTTGTCGCGTCTGGCGTAACTTTCGTCAAGTGCGGCGCGTAACTCCTCAATCTGTTCAGGCGTTACGGCGTTATCCACGATGAGATAGCCCCACTTGAGGAAGAAATTGACTTCCTGTTGCAGTTGATAGTCCAAGTCAACGTTGAGTTGCGATGGAACGGAAAAGTCGGCCATGGGTTTTCCTCCACAAAGTAGGGCGAGGGCCTGTCCCTCGCCACCGTGAATGCAGGGAGTAGGAGAGACTCCTGGTCTCGATGCTTGCTGTGGTTATCGGGACAAGGATGTCCCTCCTACCTGTAGGCGAGACCTCCCAGTCTCGATTTCCCGCGTTGCCTATCGGGACAAGGATGTCCCTCTACCCGTAGGCGAGACCTCCCAGTCTCGATTTCCCGCGTTGCCTATCGGGACAAGGATGTCCCTCTACCCGTAGGCGAGACCTCCCAGTCTCGATTTCCCGCGTTGCCTATCGGGACAAGGATGTCCCTCCTACTGGATTGCACCGCGGTCGGCGGTCGCCCATTCTTCCCACCGTTCTTCGTCAGGACGGAGGAACCCGGAGTTGCATCGCGGTTGCAACTGCTCATCCACACCGAGGAGCCGCATGAACCGATGGTTATTCGCCGCTTTCGCTTCGGCGAGCAACTTTTGCGTGTGCGGCCCGCTGTGATGGTCCGTGTGTTTCAGCCATGTTAGATTGTAATAGATACTAAAGAAATAGCGCAACTGCCCGGAAGTGTTCGGCGTGCCGGAATGCACCAACCCGTTATGCGTCACCACGACATCGCCAGCCTTCATGTGAACGAGGGTTTCATCGGGATGCGGTTGCGCTCGTGCTGTATCTTCTATCGTCAGCGGTGCGCGGTGTGAACCGACTATGACGCGAAACGGTCCAAACTCATCCGTCAGCTCCTGCAGGTAAGAGATGGCGTTGATGGCGTTCGGCCGGTGATAGGCATCGGTGTAAGGGACATGCGCCCACCGGTCGCGGTGCCACCCCGAGACTCGCCCCTCGGCCTTTTCGGGTTCAATGGAGGCAAATGCGGCGAGCGTCAGGTTATCCAACTGCACGAAAGGCCCCATCACCTTCTCCACAAATTCAAGGATGTCGGGTTGCGTGACAGCGGGCCACATCAAATCGGGTGCGGCTTCCAGCATGTTTCCGAACCAGGTTTGCCCATCATTTTCGGCGGAGAGTTGCTGGTGCTTCTCGCGCCAGAGTTGCATCTGTGATGCGTCAAAAACCTGCTCAAAAATAGTGAAGCCGTTAGTTTTGTATTCCTCAAACCGTTCGTTTGTCGTCATTGCCGTGTTCCTCCGAGGATATCCGTTGCGAGTTGCATCGTTTTCACCGCTTCGTCTAAATTCGCGGCAGGAAACGAAACGGGTGTATCGTTTTTGACGCAATCTAGGAAATACCTGTCTTGTTCAACGGTGCCGCCGGTGCCTGCGCCAGTCAATTCGTGTTGTGTGCCATCGCAAAAAACGGTGCCGCGTGAGATGCCTTCCAAATAGGCGGAGATGTCTCTGCCGTGAATCTCATATCGTTCAAGGCGCGCATCGGTGGTATAGTTGGCGATGAGTTGCGCGACGCAGCCGTTGTCAAACAAAATCAACGCGGCGTGGACATCTTTGAACGCCGAGATGGAGCGTCGAACGACACTATACACTTCTTGCACGTCCGCTTCGGCGATGGCGCGCAAGGCATCGAGCGCGTGGATAGGCGTTTCCAAGAACATGTTGTCCATCAGGTGTTCCGGGAATTTGCCGGAATTGTCCAATCGGGTGATGCTCTTATGAAATTCGCCGACGAGTTGCGTGACGGGCCCGCGCGCTTTCACGAGTTGCTTCGCTTTGAGAATGATAGGATGAAAACGCCGATTCCAGCCTACCATGCCTTTCGCGCCGGTTCGCTTGGCGGTATCCCGCAAAGTGATTGTCTCCGCGACGCTCATCCCCGGCGGTTTTTCGAGCAACGTATTGACACCGCGCGCGAGGCAAGGGAGTGCGGCTTCGCCGTTCAGATGCGCCGGTGTAGCGACGAAGACTGCGTCCAATGTCTCGTTGTCCAGCAAGGCATCGATGGTTTCGTAGCGGTTCGCGATGTTGAATGCCTCGCCTGCGGCGTTGCGCGCGTCTTCAACCAGTTCGCAGATTGCAACGACGGTGGTATCTTCAAATTGCGAGAGAATCTTGAGATGGCCGCGCCCGCGGCCCCCGCAGCCGATAACTGCGACGCGTAAGGGGAATGCCATAATGTTTCTTGCTCCTCGGTTTCGCATTTTTTGATTAGTATAGCATGTTATTAAAAATGTGTCAACGAAAAAAAACGCGTGCGAGGAATTATTCCTCGCACGCGCGACGGAGTTTGAAACGATCGCGGGGGACAGGCCCCCGCGCTACGGTGATCGAGAGCGGCCCGTTTTACCGTAGGGCGAGGGCCTGTCCCTCGCCATGCAACGATCTCGGGGGACAGGCCCCCGCGCTACGGTAGCCAAAACCGTCCCTTCTGTAGGTCAAGAGCGCCTGCTCTTGACCCGATTGCGATCAGGCGATCGCAATCTACAGAGGGGGAGCTCGCCATGCCACGATCGCGAGGGACAGGCCCCCGCGCTACGGTAGCCAGAACGGCCCGTTTTATCGTAGGGCGAGGGCCTGTCCCTCGCCATGCTGCGGTAATCGAGAGATCGCGGGGGACAGGCCCCCGCGCTACGGTGACATTGAGTTTACTCCTGCTGCTTGACTTCACCGAACGTGGTCAGCATCCGATTAGATGCAGAAACAGGACCCGGCAACAACCGCGTCACTAACGTCTCTGGCTTCCCATCAAACGCAACTTCCTCAATCTGATAGTAATACTCAATCCCCGGCTTCGCAGACGCATCCGTAAACGTATACGTTTGACGTTCACCTGTCGTGCCGGCACCGGCGATTAAGGCAGGATTCAAGAGCGTGAAACCGCTCGCGCGCTTTTCGCTGCGACGCAGGTTAAAGCCCGCGTTGTCGACTTCTGACTCGGTTGTCCATGTCAGGACGACCTCGCCGGTTTCATTGCGTGTCATCGAGAAACGTGATAACTCTACCGGCAATGCACCGCCTTCACGATGCCCCGGTGTGCCGATGTCATCAGCATGGCCGTAATGGAGAGACTCATCAAACGGCTTGATGCGCGATGCCAACACCCAACTCGCACGCTTTTGTCCCGGCAGCGCAACACCTTTATCATAACGCCGAATGACAGAACTCCGCGAACCTTCCTCAAAACTCAACGGTAATGCCCACGCCGGCGCATCGTCCGAACGCCGGTCG
This sequence comes from Candidatus Poribacteria bacterium, assembly GCA_965242965.1. Taxonomy (GTDB): domain Bacteria; phylum Poribacteria; class WGA-4E; order WGA-4E; family WGA-3G; genus AGPOR5. The sequence goes on from OZ251518.1 coordinate 4,497,851, forward strand.
CTGTCCCTGTTACCGACTTCGTCTACCAGATTCCCGTTTCTATCGGAGAGTTGCAGGTAGAACCCCTCGGTACTTAAGAACGTATCGCGCGCCCACTTGATGCGCAGATTCTTTTCATGCAATGCGAGCAGATCGTAAATTCTGTCCGCCGGCAGATACGAATCCGACGATGCACGCGCCGGTCCCGCCACAATCAACACCGTCTGATTCGGTTGAATCACTTTTTCTCCTAATGTCAACGTGACAATCGGTCTGCCGATTAAATCCTCAGAATCCACATTCTGAATCTCCAACCTCCACCGATTGAGATTAATGGCATCCGTTTTGGAGTTGTTATACAACTCGATCCACTGAGGCAGTGTGCCGCCACCGGAATCAAACATGATTTCGCTGAAGGTGATACTGCCTTTCGGCGTGGCAGACCCTGGTTTTACTGCACCATTCGGATATCCCGGTGTGCCGGAAGTGGCAGCGGACTCTGTCACCTTTCTATCATAACCGATACCAGTGAACGCTGATTCTGCCCAGGCATCTCTATGATACCCAACGATATCCGCTTTCGCGCGCTGCCAGACTTTGCCTGAGCCGAGGGCATCTTCGGTGTCACCACCAGGTGCCTGCAACACTTGCAAGGGCCAGACATGCGTATCATAATCGCCAGTCTGCTCGCGGACAAATGCATCGGTGTCACTGCCGCCACCACCGGCGACATCAACGAACGCCTCGTTCAGACCGAGTTTCTCCCTCGCATTCCGGAGAATTAACAGGAATTTCCCATCATCTGGCAGGGACAACCCCGATTTGATGAGATATTGGTGAGAAGAGCCTTTTGTCTCGACCTCGGCAGTCTCCACGTTATCACCACCGGCGAGCGCATTGCCTTCCGCCGTTGGATCGCTGTTCGTTATCAACAGCAGCCCATTCGCCTGCACACTTGCATCGGGGAACACGATGAGCGACGTATCTTCCTTCTTACCATCCTGCACGATGCTGAGCTCCCACTCTTTCAAGGAGACTGCCGAACCCGTGACATTGCGAAGTTCCAGCCAATCATCAGCATCGCCGCTTCCATTGCCGAGTTCGTTGAAAACAATAGGAGCCTCCGGCACCTCCGATGCAGCCGCCTTCGGTGCTGCTTCCTCGAAAATCGGGTAGACCGGCACCACCGGTGTATCCGAGACTATCGGTGAAACCTCCGGCAACGGCTCTACCACCGGCACCGTTTTTGGCGCAGTGCCAGATGCCGCCGCAGCCGCCTCTGTCCCAGACTGCCGCTCAGCCGGCGCACCGAGGGGGCCAGAAAGCAAACTCGTCTGTTCAGGAACCATTATCTTGACAGAGGGGACACGCACTGCCTCTGCCACCGTGTCCGTTGCTGCTACCGTATACGCGAATGTCACTTTCGTCGAATTCGTGTCTTCTGAGGCAGTCCAGACAGCATGCCGCGCATTCGCCGGCACCTCTTCGCCCAGATACAGCGTGAGATACGGCGGGTTGTCGCCTTCATAACGGAGATTCTCCCTGTCATACGTCACTTCCACTTCAATCTTATCCCCGGCGGTATAGGCACCGGCGGGAGGCGCGACAATCTCCGGCGTTTCTATGACACGCAATGCGGTATCCACGGGCAACGGCAACCTATTGGATGCCAGACTCTCGTTGCCGGCGATGTCTTGTGTAGCACCCGCCGGCACACTGATGGACACATCTCCCCTAAAACCGAGAGCCGGGGTAATCGTCGCCTTGTAAACCAGTGCCGAGGCAGAGTTCTGCACAATATTCGGGCCCCGATGATCGAGCCCAACATAGGCAATCTCAACATCCCAGTCAGCGGGGTTGACACCGGTGCCGGTGAGCATCACATCCTCGGCGGTAAAACTCGTGCCCACTTCGTCAGCGATGGCAGCCGGGCTACCGCCCCCCGGACCCGGAGGGATACTGTTGAAAAAGCGGAATTGCACCTCAAATGCCCCAGTTTGCACATCGCTTGCCGTGAAATCCGTGTGTCTCAAAAGCTCGCCATTCTTTATCAAGCCGGGAATCCACACCGTCGCCGGGATGGTATCCACGAGGTATTTGATGATGCCTTTTTTGTAAGCAGCAACGATCTCAGGCCGATTCTCCTCACGATAACTGGGATGCGGATTCGCGTGCGCAATACTCTCAAGAGCCGGCATGTCCGTAAAGAACGCCTCCAATTCCTTTTCAAGGGAGACGCAGGTGTCAAAGTCGTTTCCTGCCAGATCTCTTATCCACCTCACCTCGTCTGTCTCAAGACGGACAGTATCAGGAGCCCGGCAAAAATTCTCGTGCGTATTCCGCCAAAAAGCGGCACTCCACACCTGCAGCCCACCGAAGGTATGCTGTCCTTCTGTCACGGGAAGCGAAAAAGTAAGGGAGTCTTCTCCCGAACCCTCTTTGTATTTCAGTTCCGCCTCGTAACCGTCCCCCTTGATATAAAAAGTCGGTTGCTTGGCAGGATCGGTGCTTACTTTTACCGGCTCGCTAAACCGCACGGTGATGGCGATCTCGTCGCCGGCTTTGTAATAGGCGGCTTCATGCGTCACCTCGTCTAATGCCACGGTCGACCAGCCGGGTGCCTCCACGTGAGGACATGCCTTGATGTAGTCATCGCCGAATAGTCCGTGATTCTCCAAACACGTTTGGCGCACCTCGTGATAGCGGGATTTTCCGGACTGTCCGGCAGGCGGCGGGGCTATCGTCAGTCGATGCGTCTCCGTATCCGTCGCGATTGTCGGCGGAATGCTATCTATTGCAGGCAAACTCAATGTGCCCAACCACGTGAGCGTGCCTGGATCAACCCAATCGCCTCCTTCCTTAATACGCCCATCTGGCAACGCTATTAGAGGGGTATCAGTGAGCCAACCGCTGTTTTCCGCTGTCTCCCCTGTCCCTATTCTGTAGGTGTAGAGCGCGGTGAACGCATCGAGGTTAGTCGTCGCTAGATCAAATCCGTGGTGATTCGGTCGGAGCGTGTAACCGCTGCCTCCGTTTGCCCAATCCAGGCGGATGTTTGTGTTCCACCGAACCGCCGATACATTCTGCAACCGAACCGCAATCCCGATGATATCACCGGGCCCAAGGGCATCGTCAGAACCGACTTCCTCACCACCGATAGGATAACCGGTGGCTAAATCGATTTTAACGTATTTCACGTAGGGATCTCTTGAATTTCTCAAGTACGACTCTTCTGGCCCGAACATCCCTTCCCGCAGCGGGCCTGACCCGGCATATCTGTGTGGGGCACCGGTACGCAGTTGGTTGCGATTTCTCAACAGCATCGGCAATGCGTCCAAGTCTACGTCATCCCGACTGACGAAGTCAGAATCATCAAGTTTGAAAATCTTAATCCACTCTATGCGGATATCCGCCTCGGCACCCTTCGGGATAGCGAGGACAGAAACACCGATGGCGAGGAGCAGGAAAACGAAAAACCTCGCCGATAAAAAAAGCGATTTCTTCATCATAAAATACTCTCCTGTATGAAATAGCGTGAATGGGAAAAAAGTAGCGTTCTCGGAGAAAACAGGGTAACCGCGGGCGGGTGCCCACGGTTATCCTGCCCCTTAATACCCCTAGTGGGGAGTGAATTTTCCCCGGAACAACGCTGGTAACCGTTGCATCGGACGATGCAACGCAAAAAGCCCCGTGGCAGGCGCGGACTCGCAAAGGCGAGCGCGTGCCACGAGGCGAAAGAAAATAGGCGCGTGCAAAGCACGCGGATTTTGGGTTGGAATTCAGATAATCTCCCCAGCTCGCCTTCCTGCTGAGAACGTCAGAGGTTAACGGGCATTTAGGACGGGGGGGGTAAATCTGATTATGTTCAGTGCAGTATCATCAACAGGACGCGCAAACGGAGACACGGCGCGCCGCCGGCGCGGCGGGCGCATCGGATGCAGACACTTCGGCGTATCCGCAGAAATGCAAGCGATTTGAGATGTCATGTTTCGCGCTCCTTTTCGTTGATGAGGGTTTACTATCGCACCAAATTTGTGTTAATGAATATATTATACCACATTTTCGCGCGTTTGTCAAATTAAAATGTGATTTTTAACAGATTTCCGCGTTTTTTGTCAAAAAACTTGACTTAACCGTAGCGCGAGGGCCTGTCCCTCGCGAACGTTTGATTACCGTAACTTGTAGGTTGCGATCGCCCGATCTTGACCCTGTTGCGATCAGGCGATCGCAACCTACAGAGGGGGAAACTCCATCGCGTCGACCTCACCGTAGGGCGAGGGCCTGTCCCTCGCGAACGTTCATCGCATCCCAGGCATGGCGGGGGACAGGCCCCCGCCCTACGGTGAAGAGAAGCCTGCTCCGACCACCGTAGGGCGAGGGCCTGTCCCTCGCGATCGCTCGATCACTGGAGCGTTTTCCCGATTCCCGTAGTGCGAGGGCCTGTCCCTCGCGAACTTTCATCGCGCCACGGGCACGGCGGGAGACAGGCCCCCGCCCTACGGTAAAAGGGCGGCGTGCATTCAATTCCGCGCTTCGGGAATAACCGTCAACATCACCCGAACCCCATCCCGCAAGACGACAACTTCAACCGATTCTCCGATTTTCACCGCATCCAAAGCGTAGGTGTAATCGTAGATATTGGCAATCTGTTGCCCGCCAAATTTGATAATCACATCGCCGCCTTTTAACCCTGCTTTATCGGCGGGACCGCCGGCGCGGACACCGGAGAGTTTCACGCCGGCAGTATCGGTGCTATAATCGGGAATAGTGCCTAAGTAAGCGCGAAGCGTGTCGCGCGAACCGCCGCCCGACTGACTCCGCTCAACTTCAACGTATTCGGGACGTTCCGCCGCAGCCGCGATGTCTAAAATCATGCTGTTTACCAACGCAACCACGCGCTCCATGCCTTCATAGTTGAGGTGCTCCACGTCATCGGTGGGACGGTGGTAATCCTCGTGGGCACCGGTGAAGAAATTCAGCACCGGCACTTTTTTCGGATAGAACGCCGTCACATCGGTTGGCAAATACGGATCCGCCTGCAAGGTCAGGTTGAAACCGACAGGGACATTCTGCTTCTCAATCAGCGCGGGCCAGGCATTCGATGAGCCAACGCCTTGTAGGATCAGGGTGTTCTCTTCCAGCCGTCCCACCATATCAAAATTGAGATACGCGGTGATCTGCTCCAACGGCACCACAGGATTTTCAGCGAAGTAAGAAGAGCCGATGATTCCGATTTCTTCCCCAGACCAGAGTGCGAAGATGATGCCTCTTGCACGTGTTTCGGGCGTTTTGCTGAGTCGCTCCGCCAATTCTAAAACGACAGCGGTGCCGGAGGCGTTGTCATCTGCACCGTTGTGAATCTGTCCTTCTTCGCCTTTCCGTGCGAGTGAACCTATTTCGCCGTAGCCGAGTCCGTCATAGTGCGCGCCGATGACGATGTATTCTGTATCAGGATGGGAGCCTGCTGCATCGGGACCGGGGGGCTCGCCTACAGCATCGAGACCGGAGGGCTCGCCTACAGCATCGAGACCAGAGGGCTCTCCTACGGGGAGTCGAGACCGGGAGGTCTCTCCTACGGGACTGACAGGCGGTAGCAACGCAATCACGTTCCGAGCGGTTTTCTTCACTTTTTCGACCGAAACGGTGATTTTGATAGTGACATCGGGCAGCGGAAATTGCCCGATAAAATGCGGATTCTCCACATCAAGTCCGGCTTGAACCTCTTTGAGTTGCTTTCCTGCGGGCGCGAACAGCGCGTTCGCCACGGTATCGCTGATGGAGGCGGCGACGATGCCGGAATCAGCGAGGCTGTTATCAAAATCCAGCGGAATCAGTTTGCCGGCATTGGGCGAATTCGGTCCGGCGACAACGAGGAACGCCTTCGCGCCGCGTTCCCGCGCCTGCATCGCCTTATAGCGGAGTCCGGCGTATCTATTGAGTTCCTGCCGACGTTCAGGTTCAACTTCTTCGGGGACATACCGGAGTGCGAGGACGATTTTGTCGGTGACATCAATGCCGGCGTAGGCATCGTAGCCGACTCCCATTTCACCGGGGACGGTGAGTCCGTATCCGACGAAAACGACTTCGCCTTCAACTACGCCGTTTCGCGAAAAAGAGAGCGGCATAAAGTCAGTTTCCACGCCAAATTCCAATGTTTCGTTTGTTTTTTGTGTGTGTCCCGCGTGCTGTCCGTCCTCTGTCGGCCGCGTGAGCCAGAAGCGATTTTCGTTTGGAATGAGTTTTCTGCCTGCGGTGAATTGGAATTTTTGAAAGTAGGCGGATTCAGAGGGCTCTCCCAATACCGCGGGATCGCGGGGGACAGGCCCCCGCGCTACGGTAGACGGCCGTTTCCCTTTCACCGTAGGGCGAGGGCCTGTCCCTCGCCATGCATCGGCAGAGTCAGAGGGCTCTTCTAAGACCGAGGGATCGCGGGGGACAGGCCCCCGCGCTACGGTAGACGGCTGTTTCCCTTTCACCGTAGGGCGAGGGCCTGTCCCTCGCCATGCCTCGGAATCCGAAGAATCTCCTACCGGTATCAGGCCCAACTCCTTAAACTGTTCGGCGATGTAATTTGCCGCCTGTTTCGCGCCATCGGAGCCTGTCATCCTGCCTTCCAATGCATCGTCGGCAAGGAATTCAATATGCTTTCGGAGGCTGGTTTGCGTTCCGTTTGCTGGAGCGAGTTCATCATCCGGGACGTTCGTGTGCGCGCTTTCCGGTGCCGCCGCTAACGCCGATAATGCGGCTTGATGATTCCACGCCGCCAGATAGAGCTGCGAAACATCTTGGCTGTTGCGGTTTGATGTCCAGCACAGTGTGTTTCCATCAGGCGAGAAGACCGGGAGTCCATCGAACCCCTCTGTGTGCGTCACGCGGATGGGTTCGTGCCGCCCGGCGGCATCCACCAAAAATAACTCAAAGTTGGAAAACCCGAACTTGTTGGAGGCGAAGATGACATACGCGCCGGAGGGATGGAAATAGGGTGCCCATGACATGCTGTCAAAATCGGTGAGTCGTCTCACGCGCGAGCCGTCCGTGCGCATCGTGTAGATGTCGGATTTACTTCCATCGGGTGTGAAGTGCCGCCAGACGATGTGTTGCCCATCGGGTGTAAAAAAGGGACCGCCGTCGTAACCCGGCTTATCTGTCAACCGCTGCTGGTTTGAGCCATCGGCGTTCATGATGTAAATTTCGCCGAAATAGGCAGGATCGACTTCGAGCTGCTTCAATTCCTTCGGTGACAACCCGCTTTTGGGATATGCATCGCGCAGGGAGCAGAAAACGATGCGCGTGCCATCAGGCGAGTAAGATGCCTCCGCATCGTAGCCGGGGGCATCTGTCAACTGCTCAAGCTTACTTCCATCGCGCTTGGCAGAGAAAATGTCCATCGCCTCATCGTAATCCCAACTATAGCGGCGTTCCTTTCCCGACGCGCGAAATTCCAGTTCCTCCGCCTGCTTAGCAGAGGCGAATATATCGTGGTGCGTTGAGGCGTAAAGCACTTCATCGGTGCCGGGGCGAAAGAAGGCGCACGTCGTCTTCCCAACGCCGGTTGACACGCGGTGCGTATCGCCGCTCTTCAAATCCATGAGATAGATCTGGTAGAACGGGTTGTCGGGTTCACGTTCGCTCTGGAAGATGAGCGCGGTGCCGTTTTCGGAAAAGTATCCTTCTCCGGCGCGCTTGCCGCTGTAAGTTAATTGCCGCGTGTTGTCGAGGAATTGTGATTCTTCGGCAGCCGCGGAAATGGTGAAGCACAGCGCGCAAAGCACGCCTATCCATGTTATGAAACGCATTTCAATTTTCTCCTATTGTGTGAGAGATCGCTACGGTGAAAAAAACGTGCCGATTCCCGTAGGGCGAGGGCCTGTCCCTCGCCAAGCCACGATCGCGGGGGAAACCCGCTCGCATGCGCGTATGGCATGCGAGGGCCCCCGCGCTACGGGAATTGAGCACCGCCTACTCCTGTAGGTCAAGATCGCCTGATCTTGACCTGTTTGCGATCAGGCGATCGCAATCTACAGAAGGGAAGCGCAAGGGCCTATCCCGCGCCAGGCTCTGGGGCACGGAACGATCGCGGGGGACAGGCCCCGCGCTACGGTGAAAAAACGTGTCGATTACCGTAGGGCGAGGGCCTGTCCCTCGCCATGCCACGATCGCGGGGGACAGGCCCCCGCGCTACGGGCCAAGAGGCGTTCCCCTCACCGTAGCGCGAGGGCCTGTCCCTCGCGATCGCACGCCGCACCAAGCTTTGCCCTACAAATACTGCGCCGCCATCTTTTTCAGGAACGCGAGGCCATCCGTGGCAAGACTCTCCGCACTCGGCGCGATATCACGCCAGATACAGGTTGCGGCGGCAATCTCTTTGACTGCCGGCGTAAACGACTCGATTACCAGCCATCTGTCGTAGTTCAGTTGCGCGAGCGCGCCGAATACGTCATCCCACGGGACTAAGCCGGTGCCGGGGGTACCCCGGTCGTTTTCGCAGCAGTGGACATGATGCAACTGAGTGCCAGTGTCAAGAATGGCTTGCCCCTGGTTCTTTTCTTCGATGTTCATGTGGAAGGTATCCAGATGCACCTTGAAGTAAGGGCTGCCGACTGCTTCGGCGAGTTTGACGGCATCCTCGGCGATGTTCACAAAATAGGTCTCGAATCGGTTGAGCGGTTCACTGGCGAGAGTTACGCCGTGCTTCCCCGCGAATTCAGCGACTTCCTGGAGTCCTTCGACGCACCAGTCCCATTCCTGCTGATTCCTACCTCTGCCGACGAGTTTCCCGACGGCACTATACATCGGTCCGACGTATGTATCGCCGCCGAGTTCAGCGATGATCTCGATGGCGCGTTTGAGGTAAGTTTTGCCGTTTTCGCGCACGGCCGGGTCTTCGTCGATTGGGTTCCGGTCGGGGCTCATGATATTGCATCCGATGACTTGCAATCCGGTTTCTTTGAGAGTGGTTTGCGTATGCGGGATGTCTACCGTCTCGGGGTCAAAAATGGGAATTTCCACGCCATCAAATCCCATTTCGGCGACTTTCGGGATGAGTTCTACCGTTTCGCGATCAAACTTATCTGCCCAGAGTAATAAATTGACACCAAATTTTGGCATTTTGTGTTGTTCTCCTGTAGAATTGAAGGTCTGTTTTTTAGTTTAGCAGAAAGTGCAATGTGTTGCAAGTTAAATGTTGGAGCAGGATATGGAGCAGGATATGAGCAGGATTTACAAGATTAGTCAAGATTGAGCAGGATTAGGAGCAGGAAACTGTAGTTCGGGAGCACCTGCTCCCGAAACGGCGCATGGCGAGGCTAACCCCTCTCTGGCCCGTAGCGCGGGGGCCTGTCCCCCGCGATCGTTCGATCTGCGCAAAAACCGCGCGCCGACCCAGGCCGTTTCCCCGATCGAGGCACGGCGAGGGACAGGCCCTCGCCCTACGGTAAACGGAGACGGCCTTGCATACCGTAGCGCGGGGGCCTGTCCCCCGCGATCGTCCGATCCGCGCGAAAAACGCACGCAGACTAACGCCGTTTCCCTCTCGATCGCGGCACGGCGAGGGACAGGCCCTCGCCCTACGGTGAAAGGAGACGGTCTTGCATACCGTAGCGCGGGGGCCTGTCCCCCGCGATCGTTCGATCTGCGCGAAAATCACCCGCCAACCAACGCCGTTTCTCGTTCCGATCGAGGCATGGCGAGGGACAGGCCCTCGCCCTACGGTCAGCGGCACGTTTTTTCTTCACCGTAGCGCGGGGGCCTGTCCCCCGCGAGCGTTCATGTGCCCGGTGGCATGGCGAGGGACAGGCCCTCGCCCTACGGTCAGCGGCACGATTTTTCAAAATGCCGCTGCCAAACCAATGCGCTAACGTGAGATAACGCCGTGTTCCTCAAGCCAACCTTTCAATGGGACATCCGCATCTTTCGGCGAGAAATGGCCATTGGCATTCGTGCCGCCGCCGAGCAGCTGTTGACGAATCGGGTCATTCCGGTCAAATATCTCCGGCGGGATAGTCATGTCATCTTTACTCCGCAGCCATCGGTATCCGTAGCCGTAGAAAAGCCCTTTGCGCGTGATGTCTGAATCGTTTTCGCTGCGCGCATGCCAGATACGCCGGTCGAAGAAAACGGCATCGCCGGGTTTGCAGCAGACCGGGATCGCGCCTTCGGGATGCGAACCGTCCTGCGGACGCTCTAAAGTATCCCACAGATGACTGCCCGGAATAATGTAGAAATTCCCGCGCCCGACTTCCGAACAATCGGAAAGCCAATAGACTACTTTGATGGAGAGACGCGGCCGCGGCGAGCTCTCAATCTCGATGTTGACGCGCCCGCTATCCTGATGCCAGCCGAGCGATGCCGGTGTGCCGCGAAGTTCCTCCAAACGCGGCGGCGTGATAATCAGATGACTATGATACGAATAGATATTCCAGCCTAACGCGCCCCACACCTTCGGGAACGTCTTATACCAATCCAGAATGTTGACAAACATCTGGTCCTTCCCGAGGAAATTCGGGTAGAAGAAGTTCTTGTCCGGGGTCATCGGACTTTTAGTGTAGGGATCGTAGCCCGCGTCCAAATGTTGGTTGTAAATCCGATCAACGCGCGCCTCTAACCGCGCAACTAAATCTGGTGGTAAGGCGTTTTCGACGATGAAATACCCATCCTCGTTCAACCCGCGGTGCTGCTCATCGGTGAGCTGGTGTTGCAGATGGCGTTCGTCAAGCATAGATTTTTCCTCCTATGTAAGTGAGGGTGTTTCATAAATCCGTTTCGGTATTTATCCTGCCTTGGAGGGCGGGCGAATACCGGAAGGTATCGGGCCCACCGCTGTAGTTCGGGATCGCCTGATCCCGAACGGGTCAAGATCGGGGGATCTTGACCTACAGGGGTGATGCGTCAGGAGGTCTCTCCTACTGGGGGAGAGGGCCTTCGATTGCGTCAACGAGATGGATTGAGTGAATCACGTCGCGGAGGTCTGTGAGTGGCACTTTCTTGTTGCGCACGCAGTCGACAAAATGGCGATGCATCGTCAGCACGCCTTCGTAACTCGCCGTGTCACGCGAGTCAACGCCATCCACTTCCCAACCGCCCATGACGCTTCGGTTGTTGTCCTCGTAAATCTCAATTTCCTCAGGGATTTTCATATAGCAACCGATGCCGACTCCGTGCAATTCGGAGCGTAGCACGCGCCCACCCGATGCACGATTTCCGAAAAGCACGCCGGTGACGTTGTTATCAAATCGGACAAAGGCGGTGTAGAAGTTCCGCTGTTCTGCATCGAACGTATCGCGATGCGCAGTGACCTCCACCGGTTCGCCGCCTGCCATGTAGCGTAGCAGATCGACGACGTGGCAGACATCGTTCCAGAGGGTTGTCGTGAATTCGCGATTCTGCCCCAGAATCTGCTTGTTGAACGTCGTCACCGCAAGCGAGACGGGGCCCTTTTCAGCGACGCGCCGCATCGCCTCGCGCGTCACGGCGGCATATCGCCGCTGAAACCCCACCATGCAGTAGACATCGTTGGCAATGGCGGCTTCCAGCAGTTGTTGGGTTTCGTCGCTTGTCGCGCCCGGCGGTTTTTCGATAAACAGATGCTTCCCGGCATTAAGGCAATCCAGCGCGGGTTGCAAAATCCACTTCTCGTTCATAACGCAGTAAACGATGTCCAATTCTTGCGTATCCAACATCTTCCGGTGATCGGTGAACGTATGGGGGAATTCGTATTTTTGCGCGACTTGTGCCAATTTTGCTTCATCAAGTTCACACGCCGCGAGCATCGCAACGTCGTCTTCAAGTCGGTTGACACTCGGATAATGCGCGCCTTGGCTGCGTCCGCCTGCACCGATAAATCCTGCTTTCAACATGGGGAAACTCCTTCGCAATCTCAACTATGATTTCATTTTACCATATTGCCGAAAATATTTTCAAGCGATTTTTTCAGGGTGTTTCATAACTCCGTTTCGGTAGTTATCCCTATTGGGAACGAATATCGAGCAAGCGATGTCCCCGTAGGAGAGACCTCCTGGTCTCGATTTTTCGTATCGGGACAGGGATGTCCCTCCTACCGGGAAAACATCAAGACTCCCGCTGTCGTTTGCAAGCACCTGAGCACAACCCGTTCAGGAGCAGGTGCTCCTGAACTACAGGCGGCGCGCACCCGAGCCCTGTAGTTCGGGTGCGCCTGCACCCGATCGGGTCAAGAGAAGACACGCCTGCCCGAGAGAATAAGTCTAGTAGTTTGCAAGTGCTTGTTAAAAAAAACTTGACAAACTTCGTTTTTTGTAATAGACTGCATTGTAGAATCTGCACCCCGGTCTGTTTTTCATGGAGAAATTCTATGACGACTCTACAAAAGAGCCTCATCGGCACCATCTTCCTCGGCATCTGTTTGGGATTGATGTGGCGCGCGGGACAAGGGATAGGGGACGCTAACCTCGTCTGGTATAGCGTAGTCCCGCCGTTGCTCGCTGTCACACTCGCTATTCTGACAACGCGCCTGATTTTAAGTTTGGGCATCGCTGTCGGGCTCGGGCTGGTGCTTGCTTGGATAAGACAAGACCGGACACCCTCTGGTTTCCTCGCGGAAGTAGTCTGGTTCGCTCGCGAGGTTAGCATCAAAAACGGCGATGCAATCGATCTCTTCAATATCTGGGTAATCCTGTTCGTTTTCCTGATTATGGCGACAATTTCTGTGGTGGTAGCATCGGGTGGCATTGCAGGCGTTGTGACGTGGCTGGCACGGTTTGCCAAGGGCCCGCGCTCAACGCAGGTGATTACCGCCGTTATGGGAATTGTCATTTTTATCGGTGACTATTCCAACGCCATGCTCGTCGGGCCGACGATGCGTCCCTTGACGGACCATCATCGGGTGAGTCGTGAAAAGTTGGCATACATCGTTGATTCGACGAGCGCGCCGATTGCGGGGCTCGCGTTTGTCAGCACATGGATAGGCTATGAAATCGGGCTTTTTAACGATGTCGCGAAATCGATCGGGATTGAACGCGATGGGTATTCGATGTTTTTTGATGCGCTCGGGTTTCGGTTTTACTGCATCCTGACGCTCATCTTTGTCATCGTCAACGCAATCAGTGGGAGAGACTATGGGCCCATGCGGAAAGCAGAAACGCGGGCACGCGAGACAGGCGCAGTCGCTGAACCGAATGCCCAATTCCTGAAAGACACCTCATCGTCCAAACCCGCGTCACGTGCTGTCACACAGCCTTTTTCAGCGGTTTTGCCGCTGCTAACCCTTTTTACTCTGTTACTCGGTGGTTTCTGGATAGATGGCGCGGGGACAGGTTCGCTCCTCTCCCTCACGGCGTGGCGCGACGCGCTATCAAATGCAGATAACGTCAAAGTCCTCGCCGTTGCCGCCGCCAGCGGGTTCTTCGTCGCGCTTGTCTGCGCAGTCGGGCTATCCAAAATGCGATTTTCGGATATAGGCACCGCCGTATGGACAGGCGTGAAGTCTAGCCTCACGCCGTTGAGTATCCTGCTGTTGGCCTGGGGATTAAAAGCGAGTTGCGACAGACTCATGACTGGTGATTTTCTCGCGGCGATGCTGCAGGATGTTGTCTCGCCGCTCTGGTTTCCTATCCTCGTCTTTGCGTGCGCCTCCGTGTGTTCCTTTGCTACCGGCACCAGCTGGGGCACTATGGCGATTCTCATCCCCACCGCGATTCCCGTGGCATTCGCGCTTGACGGAGATGTCTACGGCTTGACTACCGTTATCTGTTTAGGTGCAGTGCTTGACGGGGCAATCTTCGGAGACCACTGCTCACCGCTCTCGGATACGACAATCCTGAGTTCTATCGCGAGCAACTGCGCGCCGATACACCATGTCCGAACGCAACTGCCTTACGCGCTCACCGTTGCAGGTATCGCCTTCGTATGTGGATACCTACCGGCGGCGTTGAACGTTTCTTCCGCTATCAGCATTGCAACTGGCACGGGGGTTATTGTGTTACTGTTTTATGGGTTGTCGCGGCTGCGTTCGTCTTAATATTTGATATGAGGGAAGTGTCGGTAGGTGCTCTGTAGTTTGTGATCGCCTGATCACAAACGGGGCAAGATCAGGCGATCTTGCCCTACAGAGTCTGGCGCGCGGACGCTGGCGAGGGACAGGCCCTCGCCCTACGGTGAAGTGCCGTTTTTTCCGTAGCGCGGGGGCCTGTCCCCCGCGATCGTTGGATTGCGCGAACGATATCGAGACCAGGAGGTCTCTCCTACCCGAAGGCAATCGAGACCAGGAGGTCTCTCCTACGGGGATGCATCGAAACCATTTTGAAAACAACGAGTTAAGAAACACCCTCATTTGATATAACGGAAAGGAATTATGAGTTCTCGACTGAAAATCTTTATCAGTGCCTTCGTCTTTATCAGCATCACGATTGCCTGCATCATCGGCGCACAGCAAGTTGATGAGGCAGAAGGACTCGTGTGGTATAGCGTCATCCCGCCGCTGCTCGCCGTCACATTAGCCATCCTCACGGCACGATTTTTCTTGAGTCTCAGCGTCGCTGTCGGCGCGAGCATCGTGCTGAGTTGGGTGAAGCATTATCTGATGGCAGACGCGCCCACTGCCTCGCTGATTTCCAATCTTTTCGGCGAAGCCGTCTGGTTTGTCGGGAAGGTGGCACTGGACATGGAAAACATCTGGATGGCGATTTTTGTCTTCCTGATTTTGTCAATGATTTCGGTGGTGGTATCGTCCGGCGGCATGGGCGGCATTGTCATGTGGCTCTCTCGGTTCGCGACGGGGGCGCGTTCTACGCAAGTCGTCACCGCTTTGATAGGCGTGTTTGTCTTTATCGGCGATTATACAAGCGCGATGTTGACGGGACCGAGTATGCGTCCGATGACAGATAGGTTTCGCGTCAGCCGTGAAAAGTTGGCATACATCGTCGATTCTACGAGCGCGCCGATTACCGGGCTCGCCTTTGTCAGCACGTGGATAGGCGTAGAGGTAGGACTCTTCAGCGATATTTCCACCGAACTACAACTCGGACGCGATGGGTATTCCATGTTTTTTGATGCGCTCGGGTTTCGGTTTTACTGCATCCTGACGATTATCTTCGTCATCATCAACGCAATCAGCGGCCGCGATTACGGTGCGATGCGCAAGGCATCAAACCGCGCGCGGGAGACAGGCGCGGTTGCCGCACCGAATGCCAAAATGCTCGGCGATCCTTCTTCTTTCACGAGCACGTCAAACGTCCACATGCAACCATTGTCCGCAATCTTACCACTCCTCACCTTGTTCACGATACTCTTGAGTGGGCTTTGGCTCACCGCCGTTTGGACGAGAGGTGAAGGAACAGGATTCATTTTTTCTCCTGCCGCGTGGCAAGCCGTGCTGGCGAACGTCAAAGCAGAGGGGAGAGAGCTCGGATTTATCCTCTCGCTTTCCGCATGGAGAAACGTGCTGACGACGCTGCAGACGGTGCAGATTCTACGGATGCTCGCCTGCGCAGCGTGCGGCTCACTCATCGTCGCAATTCTCTGCGCGCGCGGGTTATCAAAGCTACAATCTCTGGACATCCGCACCGCCGTTTTGGCGGGCCTCAAAGGGAGTCTTGTCCCCTTGGGAATTCTCGTCTTCGTCTGGGGTCTGAAAACCGGATGCAAGCGGTTGGAAACGGGACAATTCCTCGCGCTTATTCTTGAAGGGAAGGTGCCGGCATTGGTATTCCCAATGCTCGTTTTTGCAACAGGGGCTGCATGCTCTTTTGCTACCGGTTCCAGTTGGAGCACAATGGCGATTCTCATCCCCACCGCGATTCCCGTGGCGTATGCGATGGATGGCAACACCTATGGGTTGACGACGCTGATATGTCTCGGTGCGACACTAGACGGTTCTATCTTCGGAGACCACTGCTCGCCGATTTCCGATACGACGGTTTTCAGCGCGATTGCCAGCAGCTGCGATCCGCTACACCACGTCCGAACGCAATTGCCTTATGCGATTACGGTTGCGTTCATTGCGTTAGTGTGCGGCTATTTTCTCGCCGCGCTAGGCTTTTTCTCGCCGCTCTGCATTCTCATCGGCACAGGCGTGATTGCGCTGCTCTTTTTCGGTTTATGTCGCCTGCGCGATGCGGCGGCATGAGTCGTGCAGCCGTTTTCGCCTATGAATTCCTATCGGGAAACCGTAGGAACCGCTTCGCAGTGCCGCCCATGATGTCGGCTAACTCCGATGCCGCGAGATTCGGCAGCAACTTTTCGATGACGGTAGTGAGCGCGCCGTATCCCGGGTCTTCCAAAATCCACGGAAAATCGGTTGCCCACATCAGCCGCCTCGCACCGAAGTCCTTCAGCAGGCTTCGGTGCCACCCTGCTAAGTCTTGATAGGGAAAATCGGCGTTGCTAAACGCATATTGCCCGGAGAGATGCACGGTGACGTTCTCGAATCGCGCCAACCGATAGGTGGTGTGCATCGCGAGGTTGTAGCCGGTTACCTGAATGCGCGGCCGTCCCTTCTCATCCCAACTGAATTTGCCTTTCCCGGGAGTCATGCCGAGGTGGTTAAGGACAACCCGCACCTGCGGAAATTCTTGAATCAGATAGGGCAGCAGGTGGGCATCGATGGCACGCGGATAGAGCCACAACACGTAATCCCGCTCCGCGGCGCACTGCCAGATGGGATACGTTTTAAACTCGCGCACATTCATTTTCGCAAAAATATCCCGCGGCCCGCCTAGTTCAGAGAGCCGAAACCCGATGATGCCGGGATGGCTCGCTAATTCTGTCATAAACGCTGCAGGCGAAGGATGTGCCGGTGGGATAAGCCCGATGCCTAAAAACCGCTCCGGGTAAGCGCGCAAGCAGTGCAGCAGATACCGATGCTGTGCTAGACTCGTTCCGCCTATCTGAACGAGCACCGCCTGCGAGATCTGGTGTTGTTCCATTTCCGCCAGTAGTTTTTCGACCGGTTCCTCGCGTTCAGCGGGACAAACCGGTGTGGTTTCGCGCGGAAATTCGGGGGTGACTTTTGTAAATACGTGCAGATGCGCATCAATTCGAGTCATTTTAGTTGATTCCTCTTATTACGAAAAAAAACGGCACGTCATCGTAGGCTTGGGCCCTCGCATGCCACACGCGCAGGCGAGCGGGTTTCCCTCGCCATCGTTTTGCTGTCAGACTGCCTCACCTCTGTAGTTCAGGATCGCCTAATCCTGAACTGTTTGTGATCTGGCGATCACAAACTACAGAGAGGGCGCGCGAAAAAAAACGGCACGTCATCGTAGGGCTTGGGCCCTCGGATGCCACACGCGCATCCGAGCGGGTTTCCCTCGCCATGCACGCGCACTCCAACGTTCGCGGGGGACAGGCCCCCGCGCTACGGGAAAAAAACGGCACGTCATCGTAGGGCTTGGGCCCTCGGATGCCACACGCGCATCCGAGCGGGTTTCCCTCGCCATGCACGCGCACTCCAACGCTCGCGGGGGACAGGCCCCCGCGCTACGATGAAAAAAACGCCACCCCTGCACCGTAGGGCGAGAGCCTGTCCCTCGCCATGCTCCGGTCTGTCAAACGCTCGCGGGGGACAGGCCCCCGCGCTACGGGAACATCGAGACTAGAGGTCTCTCCTACCGGGAAGAATTCGAGACCAGGAGGTCTCTCCTACTGCAAACTGAACAACTGCCGTCGTGCAAGGGTGGTGCAATGCGCCGAGATAGCCGCGAACTGGTTTGGGCCGATGCGGCCCGGTGTGCGTTTCTCATAAATCAGGATAATCGATTTCCGCGGCACATCCGAATGGTTGTCCATAGACACATGCCATCCGTAAGAGTTGAACATAATCGCCGTGCCGGCTTTACCGGGGAAAGTTTTGTGTCCCGGCATACTCTCTTGCCGCTGCGGGCGCGTATAAGGACCGGCGTTCGGCTTATGACTGCCAGGCACATAAGCAAATTCACCGCATCCCGATGGGACATCATTGACGTAGATTTGCACCTTAATATGCAGCGGGTTGCTCTGAGCAACATCCGGGTGCCATCCCGTGTAACTCACGGGCCACGGGGCCACCGTCCGGACTTGGGGTGCAAGCAGAATCAGTTCATCGTCTGTGAACTCCATCAACGCGCCGTAATAGCTGGGATAGTCGACGATGTCAATGAAAACCGGGTCCTTCTCAAAAGGGTTTGGGATGTCGTAAAAGGTAGCGGCGGCTTCGCCAGCCTCAACCCTATCCAACCATTCCGCCTTGCCGGCATCAGCCCAGTAATCAAAGGCGGTTTGGAGTCGTTTCAAATCTTCGCCTTGAATTGCGTTTTCAAAGACGAGGTATCCTTCGTTTTCCCATCGCGCTTTTTGCGCCGCATCCGGTCGAATCATGATGTGCCTCCTATTTTATTTTACCTCTGCCTGCAATTCGCCAGAACGTCTCAACGTTGTCACCACGCACCCCGGCGAGTTCCTCGTGGAGGTTGCTCGTCATACCTTGGTGTAGCGGAATAACGGATAGCCGTTCGCCGACCTGAAACCGATGCGAACATCCGCTGACATCGATGTGTCCATGCTCAACCGACATGCCATAAATCTTCGCATGGGGATGCTCAATGATATGGCCGTAAGGGTTCGGCGGGTAACTGGTAAACGTCTTTTGTCCACCATCAACGATAATCCTATCGGGTGTCGGCGTGCTGACGACGGTGACGATGACGCGAAGCGCGCACCGCTGCGGATGCAACATCTCCGAATTGCCGATGCGTGTCATGCCTTCGTAGACATAGGAGCCGCTGCGCGTCTCGGTGCAGCCGAGTTCTTTAGAGGCTTTCTCCGCGCCTGTGCCGCCGCCGCTGATAACGTTGATAGGGATGCCATCGCGCGTCAGGAGGGAGACTGTCTCGTCAAGGAACGGTTTCGCGCGCGGACTGCTCGGGTAAGTCATCACCCCTTGAAAATCAATTCCCGGCATTGCGACAACCTTCCGCGCGAGAGACTGCGCCTTTTGCGGCGAATCGACACCGCAACGTCCACCGCCGGTATCCAATTCAATCAGCACCGGCACGACGCATCTGTCTGCGGCTGCTTGCTGAGAGATACCCGTCGCTGTCTCTTCGGAATCGAGTGCCACCGTAATGCGAGCGCGCCTCAGCAAGAATGTCAAGCGTTTTAGTTTCTGCATTCCGATGATATTGTAGGGAATAAGGATGTCGTCAATATCTGCCGCCACCATCGCCTCTGCCTCGCCGAGTTTTTGGCAGGTAATCCCTTGTGAGCCCGCTGCGATTTGCATGCGCGCGATATCGGGCACCTTATGCGTTTTGGAATGCACGCGGAGTGGAATGCCGAGTTGTTTGCAATGCGCCGCCATCTCGTTGATATTACGTTCCAGCACGTCCAAATCGACGACGAGTGCCGGGGTATCCAAGTCTGTGATGTGCATCTCTTTTCTCCCCAGAGGATGTTTAGGGTTAGTTTAGCATTGGATGGGATTTTTGTCAATTTTATTGAGCAGGATTTCCAGGATTGAGCAGGATTTACAAGATTATACGAGCAGGATTTACAAGATTATACGAGCAGGATTTACAAGATTTGGCAAGATTATTTTTTCTTGTAAATCTTGTGTAATCGTGATAATTCTGCTCATGATGTGGCGAGGGTGTTTCATATCTCGGTGGCTTCCCTGTAGGAGAGACCTCCCGGTCTCGATGCACGCGATGTCTTCCCTGTAGGAGAGACCTCCTGGTCTCGATGTGCCCGTAGCGCGGGGGACAGGCCCCCGCGAGCTCCATCGTCAAGGGGTGGCGTTTTAGGTCCTTTAGGTCCTACATGTCTATAGAAACACGTGTCGTGCCGTTTTCAAGGTCCTTTAGGTCCTTAATAAAAAACGCGCCGCATGTCAAAACCTATTAAGGACCTAAAGGACCTTCGCGTTCTTCGCGTTCGCGCGTGCTATAGACATTAAGGTCCTACGGACCTAAGAACCGTTTTTTCATCGTAGGGCGGGGCCCTCGGATGCCATCCGCGCATCCGAGCGGGTTTCCCCCGCGAGCGTTGGAGTGCGCGGACGATGGCGAGGGACAGGCCCTCGCCCTACGATGAACGGGGGTTTTCTGCCGCCGCGGCACAAGGCGGTGCGCCGCCCTATTGCATCGAGACCAGGAGGTCTCTCCTACCCGGAAAATATCAAGATATGAAACACCCTCCATCATCTTGTAAATCTGGTATAATCTTGCAAATCCTGCTCATATTCTGGTATAATCTTGCAAATCCTGCTCATATTCTGCTCAAATCCTGCTCAAAGAACGTAAATCGCCTTGACAATAATAGTGCAATCACGTTATAATGTTTTTTGAAAGGAATCATAACAACAATGCGATTTACCTATTTTTGGCCCGCATGGGCAGTAGCACTCGGCATTCTCATCGCTATTGGCGTGACAACGTTCGTGTATCTGCGCATCGCTCGGCCGCTGCAACCGCGGCACACATTCTTACTGATTACACTGCGGATATGCGCCGTGGCGATGCTGCTCGGCTGCCTATTAGCACCTGTCACCATCGAAAAACGGGACATCACACCCCCGACGCATCTCGCCGTGTTAGTGGATACCTCGCAGAGCATGCAGTTGACAGATGCAGGAAACGTGTCACGACTCAATCAAGTCAAGGAACTGCTATTTGGGGACAGCGATGGAGAAAACGCGACCCCTTTCCTTCACTCCCTTACTGACAAGTTTGAGGTGCATGTCTATCCCTTTGGCACGGAACTTCACCCGATGGTGAGTCTGGAAGAGCAGGCGCAACGGTTCAAAACGGCAGATGCGCTCACCGATATCGGGAATGCCATCAAGCAAGCAGATGCGGCGTGGAAGGGACAACAGCGCGCCGGTATCGTGCTTATCACCGATGGCGCGCATAACGCCGGGGCACTCCCTATGGAAGCACTCGTTGCGCTGCAAATCCCTGTCTATGCTATCGGCGTGGGTGCCGTGGAGCCGCCAAAGGATATCCAGATTCAGCTGATTGACACCACCCCTGTCGCTTACACAGGACATGAACATCTTATCCGCGCCACCATTGCGCAAACCGGGTATACCGGCCAAACGACGCGGCTCGCGCTGCGAGAGGTGAAAAGTCAGCGGCTCGTCTCTTCAGCAACGCTGACGTTTGTAGAAGGTTCGCAACAGGTTGAATTCAGACTGACACCGGCGACAGTGGGAAATTTTCAGTATACCCTCACATTGCCGACGCTTGAGGGCGAACTGACAGCGGAAAACAACGAAAAAACCTTCGCGCTCAAGGTAGTCAAGGCGAAGCTGAACGTCTTCTATTTAGAGGGAAGACCGCGGTGGGAGTATACGTTCCTGAAACGCGCTTTGGAACGCGACCCGGATATTGAACTGACATCGGCACTTTTATCCAAGCGACCGGATGCGGAATCGGTGCTAAATCGTTCTGGGGGGTATTATCCGGTGGTTTCTGGTGAGTCCGGGGCATGGCGAGGGACAGGCCCTCGCCCTACGGTGAAGGAGGCGGCAGCCGGGGCTCGGCGAGGGACAGGCCCTCGCCCTACGATGGGGGAGATAGAGGCTCGGCGAGGGACAGGCCCTCGCCCTACGGTGGATGAGGCGGCAGCCGGGGCTACGGCGGCGGTTATCCAGCGATTTCCTGAAACGCGCGAAGAACTCTCCAAATACGATGTGCTGATTTTCGGTGAACTAACGGCGGAACATCTGACCGCGGTGCAACAACGGCTCATCGTTGAGTTCGTGGAGACAGAGGGACGCGCGGTTATCTTTCTCCCGTCGCGGAACGCGCTTAGCAGGCATGGACTCGGCACCACCGAACTCGCGCGGCTTTTGCCTGTCTCAATTCCTGTTACGGGCTGTGAGATGTCTGAAGCAGAGTTTAACGTGCAATTGACGCAAACCGGGACGTTTCATCCGATGCTGCAACTTTCTAGTGCAAACAAACTTGCGCTGAATCGGAACGCCGCGTTATGGCGCAATCTGCCTGCACTCTCGCGGCTTTTTCGCGGTTTTCAACTGAGAGGCGGCGCGTCTGTGCTTCTGGATAGCGGAAAAGGCGAACCGGTAATGATTTTTCAAAGGACAGGCTTGGGCAAAAGTCTCCTCTTCACAGCGGAGGGTTTATGGAATTGGGGTTTCGGCGTTTCAAACTTCAAGGATGCGCGGTATCTTACCCTCTATCCGCAGTTTTGGGCACAGGCACTCCGATGGATGGGCACCACACACTCCGACGAAAATCGGCTATACCTCACGACAGATACATCGACTTACGCGACAGGCGACGCTGTCCAAGTAACTGCGCAGGTGTATTCTGAAACGTATCAGCCGCAAGCCGATGCAACGGTTCAGATTGAGGTGACACCGCCGGTGGGAGAACCGTTCCAGCTTCGGATGCGGACGGTTTATGGGGATATCAACGAACGCGAACGGGATACAGGAGAAAACGCTGAAGAGGGACGAGCAGGGGAAGAGAACCGATACACGGCGCAATTTGAGGTGTGGGAGAAAGGGAACTATCGCATCCGCGCCACGAGCGGGACTGGCAGCACAGATAGAACCGAAATCTACGTTCAACCGCAACTCGCCGAATTGGAGGCACCGCAGTTAAATGAGGCGTTACTCAAGCGGCTCGCATCGCGAACCGGGGGTGCCTATTTCGCCATCGCCGATGCAGCACAAGTGCCTGAAAACATCGCGATTATCCAAGACCCGGTTTTTGTCGACACCGAACGCGATATCTGGGCGCATCCACTCGTCCTCATTCTCGTCGTTGGATTGCTCGGCACAGAGTGGTTATTACGCAAACGGAACGGACTGACATAAATGCACAAATTCGTTTATTCTATCATGATTTGCGCGGCGGTTCTGCTCTTGCAGAGTAGTTTATCCAGTGACGAACGGTTCACTATCGCGCAAGTTCAATATAGCGGCGGCGGAGATTGGTATGGCGATGCCACCGTCATCGGCAATTGGTTGCGGCTTCTTCGCGCGCGCACCGACATTGAAACCGCTGAAGAACGGGTGATTCTGAAACTTACCCACCATGGGCTTTACGAATACCCGATGCTCTATCTCGTGGGACACGGGACTATCCGGCTGACCGAAAGCGAGGTGGAGGCACTTCGGCACTATCTGACGCACGGCGGTTTCCTCTTCGTCAACGATGACTACGGGTTGGACGAAAGTTTTCGGCGTGAAATGCGGCGCGTGTTCCCACAGCAGGAACTGGCCCCCATCCCGAACGCGCATCCGATTTACCACTGCTTCTACGATTTGCCGGGGCTCCCGAAAATTCATGAGCATGATGGAGAACCAGCACAAGGGTTCGGGCTCTTCCACAATGGGCGCATGGTAGTTTACTACGTTTACAGTTCGGATATCGGCGATGGGCTTGAGGATGCAGATGTGCATCCAGAGGATACGCCGGAAGTGCGCGAACTCGCCGCGAAAATGGCGGTGAACATCGCTGTCTATGTGTTGACACATTAGGAGTCAAAATGCAACGTCAAAATGTGAATGAAGCATACCAAAAAATTATCGGCGCGCTCCGTACCGTAAGATGGACGTGGCGATGGCTTACCTTTTCTGAAGGCGTGCTGATGTGCATCGGCATCCTCGCATGCACGATGACAGGCGCGCTCGTCTGTTTTGCGTTACCCTTGCCACGCTGGTTACGCATCGCGATTATCCTCTTGGGTATCGGTATCGGCATCTGGACACTCGTCTGGTTCCTTCTCCGGCCGCTACGCCGCAAACTGACAGATGCTACGGTAGCAGCACACCTTGAGAAGACTGAGCCTGCATTCCAGAGCCGCATTCTCAGCGCGGTGCAACTCAAGGGGACGTTAGCGGAAAACCAATTCGGATACGCGCCGGAGTTTGTCGAACAACTGATTTTTGAGACGGCGCGCGAAGTAGAACGAATTCAACCCAAGCAGGTTTTCGCCAGCGAACATCGGCACATCAAACAGAATGCCGGCGTTGCCGGACTCGCAATGGGAATCCTGCTCCTCACCCACTTTCTCTGGCTGCCTACGGCTTTCAAAGGGTTCGCGCAAACCTTCCAGGCTATCCCGAAAACGCCACAAGAAGTGTTGAACGTTCAGATTTCGGATGTGCATCCCGGCAATATCAACGTTGAGCCTGGCACAGATGTTACCATCACGGCGAATGTCAGTGGGCATCTTGGTGCGCCGGTCGCGCTCTATTATCGGATTGGGAGTCAATATCAAGAGCGGGAGGGTTCGTCTACGGTATTGCATCGAGACCGGGAGGGCTCGCCTACCGGGGGGAGTCGAGACCGGGAGGTGATGCATCGAGACCGGGAGGTCTCGCCTACTGAGACAAATCGAGACGGGACGGAATGGCATTCGCTGGAGATGCACCGCAGCTTGACCGAAATTCTCTATAGCGCGACGATTGAAAATGTCGATAGAGCACTTCAATACTATATCACGTCGAAAGAGGTTGCGTCCGAAAAGTATCAGATCAGGGTGAACCGCGAGCCGGGCGTGAAGCAGTTCCAGATGCAGCTCAACTCTCCTGCTTATACGCAACTTCCGCCGCAAACGTTAGAGGCGAACGTCGGCGATATTTACGCGCTCTTCGGGACAGAAGTTGTTTTCACGGGGGACAGCAATAAACCGCTCGCCTCAGCATATTTGGATTTTGAGGAATCCGAAGATGTTTCGTTGGAAATTACGGAATCTGGTGAGACAGGGGCCCGGCGAGGGACAGGCAATGGCACGGCTACGCGCATTGATGGCACTTTCATTGCGCGAAAGAGTGAAAATTACAGCATCCGTTTGATAGACGCGGAAAACGGGCTCACGAACCGCAACCCGATTCGTTATACCGTCAA
Source organism: Candidatus Poribacteria bacterium (assembly GCA_965242965.1). Taxonomy (GTDB): domain Bacteria; phylum Poribacteria; class WGA-4E; order WGA-4E; family WGA-3G; genus AGPOR5. The sequence goes on from OZ251518.1 coordinate 4,522,660, forward strand.
TGTTATCAAGGATGCCGCACCGGCCGTTGACATCATTGAACCCGCCCGCGACAGCGTGCTAGACGATGCCATGTTCGTGGAACTCAAGGTAGAAGCGACAGACGACTACGGCATTCAAGCACTCCAACTCGTCTATCGGGTTGAGAGAGAGGACGCTGCAGAGGTGAACGTTCCGCTAAAGCAGTGGAAACCGCTGGCGGTGCAGCAATCCGTGTTTGTTACGTATACGTGGGATGTAGACGCGGTTGGCATGTTTCCCGGTGAAACGCTTGCCTATTATGTGCAGGCACTTGATACCGATAATATATCGGGACCGAATGTTGGCAAATCGTTGACGTATACGCTCCGCTTCCCGTCGCTCTCCGAAATGTATGACGAAATCTCCGCTGAACAGCAGACGGAGCAGCACGGCATTGAGGAACTCTTTGACGAACAGGCGGAAGCCGCCGGGTTGGTAGACACGCTCCTTGATAAAATCCGAAAGAGTCAGCGGCTCACGCTCAAGGACGAAAACCTGATGCAACAGGTGCTTGAGACGCAGGAGCAGATCGAAGAAGCCGCGATGTCGCTCGTTGAAGATATGAAGAAGACAGCGGCGGATATGGAGAAAAACCAACTCTTTGACACGGAAACACTCCAGAAATATCAGGAATTGCAGGAATTGATGGAGCAGGCACTCTCGGAAGAGCATAAGGAACTTTTGCGGAAGTTATCGGAAGCGTTGGCTACGCAAGAATTGACGGAGCAAGAAAAGGCACTGATGGAGGCGAATCTGAATCAGGAGCAGTTCCTGCAACAGTTGGAACGCGCCAAATCGCTTTATGAACAGCTCCTCCTGCAACAGGAGCTTGAAGCTGCCGTGAAGCAGGCGGCGGCTCTCGCTGAACAACAGAAGGAACTGATGGATACACTGACGGCGATTGAAGAAGGGGCAAACGCGCCACAAGAGGGACAACCTACGGATACGCCGCAATCCCTGGCGCAAAAAGAAGACCGGGTGGGTTCGGAGGTTTCTCAACTTCAGGAAAAATTAGATAGCCTCGGTGAGGAGATGGGCAAGTTGGCGGAGAAACAGGAGAGTGATGCAATGGGTACCCCGCCGCAAATCGGGCGGCTCGCCGACGAAATCGAGCGGCTTAATCAGTTCGCGCGAGAGCATCAACTCACCGAAACACTCCAAGACACGAGCGCGAATTTGCGCAGCGGACAAAACCAGCAGGCTCTTCAATCGGGACGAGAGGCAGAACAAACGTTGACAGAGCTCGCGCAAGGTCTGGATAATGCCTTAGAATTCATGGAAGGTGCGAATGCCGATGCCGCGCAAGCGGCGATGCGCCAAGCTGTCACCAGCGCGCTGCATCTCTCGCATCTCCACGAGAAAGTCCTTGAGGAGACGCAGGCGTTGTCGTCAGCCACTACCACAGAAAATCCCGTTGATGGCGAAATTAAGCAGATGCAGCAACTCGCCGCGGAGGAATTGAGTGCATCGGAGGGACTTGAGCGACTTGCGACGCAGCTGTGGGAGTTAGGCACGCGGCAGATGGAAGTAGAACCGGAGATTGTATGGCGGCTCAACGCTTCAAACGACGCGCTGTCTCGTGCGGCGCGCGCGTTAGAGGATAGGCAGCCGGGGCTCGCCGTGCCTATCCAACGCGCTGCACTCGCTGATATGAACACGGCGATTTTCCAGTTGCTTAATGCCATGGCACAGATGAACCAACAGATGGGTGCAAGCGGTTTGGAAAACATGATGGAGCAGTTGCAGCAACTCGCGCAAGGCCAAGAACAACTGAACCAGATGGCGCAGAATCTGAACCAGCAGATGCGGCAACAGGGGCAAACGCCGGGGCTTCAGGAGATGCTCAGGCAGCTCGCCGGGCAGCAGCAACTCATCCGTGAGGCAACCGAACGCCTCGCAGAGATGGCAGAACAGATGGCGGAAATGCTCGGCAGCCTCAAGGATGTCGCCGAAGATATGACAGAAGTTGAGAAATCCCTTCAACAGGGTGAAATCAACCGACAGGTTCTTGATAGACAGGAGCAAATTCTGACGCGGATGCTGGATAGCCTTAAATCGTTGCAGAAGCGCGATGTCGGCAAACAGCGGAAAGCACAGGTGGCGAAGAATCCGTCGACACCTGCACAGGAGGTGCCGCCGTTGCATCCTGACTTGCTCGAAATCGTGCGGAAGTTAGAGACTGCACCGAACGCAACCGAGGTAGAAAATATCCCGTTTCAATATCGGGAACAACTTCGGCAGTATTTCAAGCGGCTTTCACAGCGTTCAGACAACTAGAGGCTTGGCGAGGGACAGGCCCTCGCCCTACGGTAAGAGAAGCCGTTCCGGCTACCGTAGCGCGGGGGCCTGTCCCCCGCGATCGTTTCAGGCCCCGGCGCGCGGGGGCCCTCGCAGGTTTCCACACGCGCGTCCGAGCGGGTTTCCCTTGCCATGCAACTGATGAGAGATGTCCGCTTAAGGTCCGTAGGACCTTAATGTCTATAGTCCTTCGCGATGCGAAGACTCTTAAGGTCTGTAGGACCTTAATGTGCAGCCGCACCGCGTGGCTCGCATGTTATTAAGGACCTAACGGACCTTGACAAGGGGCCGACACGTATTTCTATAGACATGCAGGACCTAAAGGACCTGAAGAGACGTTCTTTTCAAAAGAGATTTCGCCGCCGCGAGGGAGAGAATCCTGCAAATCCTATAATCTTGTAAATCCTGATTCAGACACCTAGAGGCATCGCGGGGGACAGGCCCCCGCGCTACGGGAACGGGACGGTTTATTCATGTTCGCGGGGGACAGGCCCCCGCGCTACGGTATCATGATATTTTCTTGCCATTTGCGACACATTATGGTATCATGATGACATGTTAAGTTATGCACAGACTCCGTGGGTCTATCTCGATCCGACGGTTATCAGTTATTACGTGGCGGATTCAAGCAAGAATCCACAACTCGCTTTGTGGCAATTGGAGAGCCGCCGTTTTTGGAACGATTTCCAGCATCGATTCACGTTTGTAGTTTCCGAGACGGTTATTGGTGAAATCAGCGCAGGTGATGCGATGCAAGCGAGGAAGCGGCTCGCTGCAGTCGCACATCTCCCCATATTGCCGACGACATTAGCGGCTGATGCGCTCGCGCAGCAACTGCTCACCGCGCGTGCGGTGCCAGCAAAATCGGAACCGGATGCTCAACACATTGCCATCGCCACGGCGCATGGCGTTGATTACCTCGTTTCGTGGAATCACAAGCATCTCGTGAATGAAAACCAACTCAGGCAAATTCATCGCGTATGCGAGGGTGCCGGGTTTCAGCCCATCACCATCTGCACGCCGACAACCTTAATGGAGGGACATGTCATGAAAGAAAAATTCGTTGGGAAGTGTTATCTCCCCGGTTTCGATCCGGCGACTTACACGGATCCGGTGCTCGAAGAATGTTACCGAATGAAGCAGGAGTTCAACGCGCAGTTCAAGAACCTTGAGGAACTCCAAGCGTATTTAATCGCGCGAGAAATAGAAAATCGGGAGAAGGGATATAAATATGTCCCGATTCCGCCGCATTTGGAGCGGTATCCTCATCAGGAGGACGTAGACTAACCGTGAGAGATCGCGGGGGACAGGCCCCCGCGCTACGGTGAAAAAAAACGCCGCCCCTTTACGTAGGGCGAGGGCCTGTCCCTCGCCATGCCTAGATCTACCGAACGCTCGCGGGGGACAGGCCCCCGCGCTACGGTAACCGGACATCTTCTTGACAGAACGGCCCCCTTCCTCGTAGGGCGAGGGCCTGTCCCTCGCCGTGCTGCGATCTATCAAACAACTCTTTTAGGTCCGTAGGACCTGAATGTCTATAGAAAAACGTGCCGCACCCTAGCAAGGTCCGTAGGACCTTAATAGTGCATCGAGACCAGGAGGTCTCTCCTACGGGACGATCGCGGGGGACAGGCCCCCGCGCTACAGTAACCGGACATTTTCTTCACAAAACGGTCCCCTTCACCGTAGGGCGAGGGCCTGTCCCTCGCCATGCCGCGGTCCACCGAAAACTCGCGGGGGACAGGCCCCCGCGAGGCGTTACCGTGATATTTTCTTTACATTCGCCGAAACTTATAGTATAATAATTACCAGAAAACTTGGAAGCAGATGCCCAACACATTGCCATTGCCATGGTGCATGGCGTTGATTACCTTGTTTCCCTGAATGCCAATAGAGGAGATAAAACATGCGTATCCATTACGCGCTATCTATCATCGCGCTCTTCATCTTTTGCATCACAATTTGCGCGCCCGCGTTTGCGCTCACCGATGCCGAAATTGAGGCGACGCTACATCGGATGTCCGTAGACGAAAAAGTCGGACAACTCCTCCTCGTCGGTATTGGCGGCAAACGGGTGAGCCAAGTCGCGAAGGCGCATATTACCAAACGCTTTGCCGGCGGCATTATCCTCTTTGGACGGAACATAACGGATGCACAGCAGGTGGCGAGTTTAACGACTGAACTCCAACAGGTAGCACAACAAACGCCGAATGCAATCCCGCTGTTCATCGCGATGGACCAGGAGGGTGGGATTGTCGCGCGCTTGAAAAAGGGGGTGAGCGTCTTCCCCGGCAACCTCGCTTTAGGCGCGACGCGCTCAGAACACCTCGCCGAAAAAGCAGGGGAAATCACGGCACTGGAGTTATCCGCTGTCGGCGTGAATATCAACTTCGCGCCGGTGATGGACATTAACACTAACCCGCGCAATCCTGTCATCGGCGTGCGTGCCTACGGGGAGTCAGCGGAACTTGTCTCGCAATTGGGCACCGCTTATATCCGCGGTTTACAAGGGAACGGGATTCTTGCCACCGCTAAACACTTTCCGGGACACGGCGATACGCACGTCGATTCGCACAAAAAACTGCCCACCGTCGGACACGACAAGAAACGGATGGACGCGGTTGAACTTGCACCGTTTCGGGAGGCAATTAAGGCGAAGGTCGCGGCGATAATGTCGGCGCATATTCTCTATCCCGCGCTCGATGCAGATACACCGGCGACGCTGTCACATCGCATTTTGACGGGACTGCTCCGCGAACAACTCGGATTTGCAGGACTTATCATTACCGATGACCTGGAGATGCAAGCCATCGATGCGCATTACCAGACTGGCAACGCCGCTGTCATGGCAATCCGAGCCGGTGCAGACTTGGTGATGGTGCCGTGGACGCTGAAAAAACAGCAGCAGGCATATAACGCGCTCCGGAACGCGGTGAAACGCGGAAACATTTCACACACTCGTCTCGATGCATCGGTGCGGCGGATTTTGAAGGCGAAAGGGGATTTCGGGATGTTCGCGCGAAAACAGGGCAGTTCGGTGCTTGATTCGGTGCTTGATGGGGTTGGCAGTCCACAGCATCGAGAGATTGCGCAAACCATCGCGACGCGGGCGATAACTGTCGTCAAAGACAGCGATGGCATACTGCCATTAAGTAGCGCAACTCGCAAACCGATTACGCTCATCACTGCCTCGCGCATTTTTGCGAATGCATTCCTGAAATCGCATACCGATACGGCGCATATTACGCATGTCAAAATTCCAAAACAACTTGACGTTGCAAAACTGCTGCCGCAATTGACGCGACAGCAAGCCGCTGTCGTTGTTGCCGGGATTACCAACGCGCGGCAGGCAGCACTGATTCATCAACTTTCACAAAACAGTTCAACCCCTATCGTCGTGGTTTCGCTTGCATCGCCGTATCTGTTGGGACGCTGTCCTGACGTTGCCGCCGCAATCGCCGCCTACGATGGGAACTACTCTTCCTCGCTCGCCGCCGTGGAAGTCATACTCGGAAAACAGCAAGCGACAGGGAAGTTGCCGGTTACGATTCCGCCTCGCGTGCCAGAATAGGCGCGGTTTCAAACCGCGCTTCTCAGTAGGAGAGACCTCCTGGTCTCGATGCAATACCTCCTGGTCTCGATGCAATACCGGGCCCTCCTACGACATCGTTTGTCAGATTAGAAGGCGAAGGAAACTTGTCTCCCACCGAACCGCAACCGAAGAAAAGAAGGGAACTAAAAATGACACGAAACACATCAGTCAGCATCACCGACGATGCATTCTATATTAACGGAGAAATTACGTATCCGGGGCGTTCCTACGAGGGGCACAAGGTTGAAGGGTTGCTGATGAACACCCGCATGGTGCAAGGCATCTTTGACGATAGGAACCCGGAAACGCTCCACCGCTGGGAGTATCCAGACACCGGCAAGTGGGATGCCGAACGGAATACCCGCGAATTTCTCGCCGCCATGCCTGAATGGCGCGCACACGGTATCCTAGCATTCACTATCAACTTGCAAGGCGGAAGCCCGGAGGGGTATTCTAAAGCGCAACCGTGGCACAACTCGGGGATTGAATCCGATGGCAGCCTCAATCCGGATTACCTCTCGCGGCTGGAGAGAATTATCGCGCGCGCCGATGAGCTCGGCATGGTTGTCATTCTCGGCTACTTCTATTTTGGGCAAGACCATCGGCTCACCGACGAGACGGCTGTCATCCGTGCTACTGACAACGCAACGCACTGGCTTTTTGAGCAGGGGTATACCAATGTTATCGTTGAGGTGAACAACGAATGCAACGTCCGCTATTCGCATGAGATTTTGCAACCGGAACGGGTGCATGAACTCATTGAACGCGTCAAAGCGACGACGCGCGATGGCAAAAGGTTCCTCGTCGGCACCAGTTATGGCGGCGGGAGGGTGCCGTTTGAAAACGTCGTCCGTGCATCCGATTTCCTGCTCGTCCATGGCAACGGTGTGAAGGATCCGAATCGCATCGTTGAGATGGTGCGGCAGACGCGCGAAGTGCCCGGTTACCGCCCGATGCCCATCCTCTTCAACGAGGATGATCATTTCGATTTTGACAAACCGCTTAACAACTGCGTTGCTGCTGTTAGTCAATACGCCTCTTGGGGTTACTTTGACCCGGGCGAAAACGACTATCACCACGGGTATCAGTCTGTGCCGGTGCAGTGGCAAATCAACACGCCGCGCAAGCGCGCCTTTTTTAACAAAGTCCGTGACATCACCGGCGTAAGCCGATAGCCGCGGTTTCTACCCGCGCCCACACTTAATAACAAAAGGAAAACCACGATATGCCTCAAATTCCGCCAATTTATCTTGCGATTGCAATTGCCGTTGTCGTGATGCTCGCTACCAGCATTCGCATCCTCAAAGAATACGAACGCGCCGTCATCTTCCGCCTCGGCCGGTTGACAGGCACGCGAGGGCCCGGGCTCGTCCTCTTGATTCCGTTTTGGATTGAACGGATGCAGCGCATCAGCCTCCGCGTCATCGTCAACGATGTCACCCCGCAAGATGTCATTACCAAAGACAACGTCTCCGTTAGCGTCAACGCCGTGCTGACATTCAGAGTCGTTGGAGCTGACCGGGCTGTGATAGAGGTGGAGGACTTCGGGTTCGCCATCTCTCAAGTTGCGCAAACGACACTCCGTAGTGTGCTCGGACGCGCTGAACTCGATGACCTGCTCTCTGAACGCGAAAAACTCAATCAAGACTTGGAAGCAATCATCAAAGAGCACTGTGAACCGTGGGGAGTTGAGGTGCTTGCTATGGAGATTAAGCACGTCGATTTGCCGGCAGAGATGCAGCGCGCCATGGCGAAGCAGGCGGAAGCAGAACGCGAACGCCGCGCAAAAGTCACGCATGCACAGGGAGAATTGGAATCGGCACAGGCATTAACTGGCGCAGCCCAAGTCTTGAGCGAATCGCCGACAGCCTTGCAACTCCGCTTCCTGCAGGCATTGGTAGAGGTGAGTGCGGAGAAAAACTCTACCGTCGTCTTCCCCATTCCGATCGATCTGCTGAGTCCGTTTTTGAACAAGGAGACAGAAAAGGAGAAGTGGTAAGTTTGTCAAGGCGGATGGCTCGCTCTTTCCCCGGTAAGAGTCTCGATTTCTTTGTCGATTTTTGCTGTCGGCGCGCTGTCCTGGTCTCGATGCGAGCGATGGCCCGGTAGGCGAGACCTCCTGGTCTCGATTTCTTCCTCCCGGTCTCGATGTGGTTTCGTATCGGGACAAGGATGTCCCTCCTACCGGGAAGGCATCGGGCCCACCGCTGTCGTTTGCAAGTGCCTGAACTACAGGGGTGCATCGAGACCAGGAGGTCTCTCCTACGGTTGACAAACTGCGCCTACCAATCCTCATCGTAAAACGGGGTGCTAGGATAGCTGTAGACGTTCCCCTCATAATTACGCATTTGGATTTCATCGTCGTCAAAGGTGACAACCGGGTCTGGGATAAGGGCGATTTTTCCACCGCCGCCCGGTGCATCGACGACATAGTGCGGCACGCCGAGCCCGGAGATATGTCCACGCAGTGCCGCGACAATCTCTAACCCGGTCTTCACCGCTGTGCGGAAATGATCTGTGCCGACAACCAGGTCTGCCTGATAGATATAGTAAGGCTTCACCCGGATACGCAGCAACTTCTTCATGAGCTCCACCATCACCGCTGGTTCATCGTTGACACCTTTGAGGAGCACCGTCTGGTTGCCGAGTGGGATGCCGGCATCTGCCAGCATGCCGCACGCTTTCTCGGTTTCCGGTGTAATCTCGCGCGGATGGTTGAAGTGCGTGTTGATGTAAAACGGGTGATTCGCCTTCAAAATCGCGCACAACGCCGGGGTTATCCGCTGAGGCAGCGTCACTGGTACGCGCGAACCGATCCGGATAATCTCCAGATGTTTTATGGCGCGAAGCCCGCTGACGATGTAGTCAATCTTCTTATCCGTTAACATGAGCGGATCCCCCCCGGAGATAATGACATCGCGAATCTCCGGATGTGCCTGAATATAGGCGAGCCCTGTCTCAATGTTGTTCTCGGAAATCGAGTGCGGGTCACCGACTTTCCGCTTGCGCGTGCAAAATCGGCAGTAGATCGGGCACATATAGTTGACGTAGAAGAGCGCCCGGTCCGGATAGCGATGCGTGACGTTCGGCACCTCGCTATCGTCTTCTTCGTGCAACGGGTCCTCCACACCGGTGCTGATGAGTTCACGCCGGTCTGGGACAACCTGCTTCCAGATCGCGTCCCCTGGTTCTTCAATCAGGCTGAGATAGTAGGGGTTAATACGGATGGGGAATTCCTTGTGAACGCGCCGCATTTCTTCAACATCGACATCAAAGACAGCGGCGAGTTTTTCGGGAGTGTTCACTGTATCCCGAACGAGTTGTTTCCATTCTTCCATTGCGTTGTTTCCTCCTGTTGGGGTGCGCGGCGGCAAACCGCGCACCCCAAATTAGGTTGAGTGGTGTTACGGGGAAGCCGAGTAATTTTCCAACGTTACTTTGCGCATGACATCGCCTTGGCGTAGCGCATCCACGACATCCATCCCCTTGATGACTCTTCCAAACGTGGTGTAGTCCCCATTGAGATGGACATACCGCGTCGCATCGGTTCCCAGACAGATGTAAAATTGACTGCCTGCGGAATTAGGGTTACGCGTGCGTGCCATCGCGAGCACGCCTTTTTCGTGCGGCGGCATCTTCTCGCGGAGGCCCGGGTCTTGAAATTCACCTGGAATTGTCCAACCGGGTCCGCCGCGGCCAGTGCCTTCCGGATCACCGCCTTGGATGACGAAGCCGGGGACGTATCGATGAAACTTCAAGCCGTTGTAGAATTCCGCCTCAATCAGTTTGGCGAAATTCGCGACCGTGGCAGGGGCGGCTTCCGGATAAAGTTCAATAACAATGTTGCCTTTATCGGTTTCAAGCGTTACAGTAGGTAGCCGTTCGCCGTGGCACGAAAAAAGCGTCAGCGCGAAGGCACCTAAGATTCCAATTCGCATTGTCTTTACGTTTGCTCCATTTTTAGAACTGCGCAGGTTTCCCCAGAGCGCGCCTACCGGCGGCGTAAATAAGGGATTTGCGGCTGTCTTGTTTAAACTGATATGCATTATACATTTATTTCGGCAGAAAGTCAAGAAAATTTTTGGAATCCCTGAGATGGGCTTGTCAGGACAGGTAACTGAGGGTGTTTCATATTTCGATGTGTTCGGTAGGAAAGACCTCGGGGCTCGATTTCCGGTAGGAGAGACCTCCCGGTCTCGATGTTCCCGTAGCGCGGGGGCCCTCGGATGCCATCCGCGCATCCGAGCGGGTTTCCCCCGCGAGCGTTGGATTGCGCGGAGGCTGGCGAGGGACAGGCCCTCGCCCTACGGTGAACGGGGACGATTTCTTACTTGTTACCGTAGCGCGGGGGCCTGTCCCCCGAGATCTCTCAACCTCTGCGGAAAACGCCAGCAGCCCAGAGCCCACGGATGTTTGCTGCTCAGACCGGTGCACGGCGAGGGACAGGCCCTCGCCCTACGGTGAAAGCGGCACTCAAGCATAGCGAGGGAAACCCTCTCGCATGCGCGTGTGGCATGCGAGGGCCCTCGCCCTACGTGAAGGAGCGGCGTTTTTTTACCGTAGCAGGGACATGTCACCGCTACGTTGGGCGATTTATGAAACACCCTCAGATAACTCTGTCTGGCTACCGTTCCGAGAGGACGAGTGTGGCTATGGACAAGAGGAAATCGAGACCAGGAGGTCTCGCCTACGGGTTCAGAGAGAACACAGACGGCTATGGACATTCGTCCTTACAAACGGCGGAACAAGGAATCGAAAACTAATCAAATCTGGGTGCACGGCAAATTTGCCTTGACATCTTTCTTTAGATGTGGTATTCTATATAAACGGAGGTGAGCGCGGTGCAGAATATCCCGACAGAAAATCAGCGGGAACGCGAGTTGGTGGCGGCGTTAAAGCTGCTCTCGCCGGGGACTTCGCTGAGGGAAGGTATTGATTATATTATCCAAGGCAAAACGGGCGGCTTGATTGTCGTTGGCGATACGCCGGCGATTCTGAATCTGGTAGAAGGCGGCTTCCGCATCAACTCGCGGTATACACCGATGCGGTTGTATGAATTGGCGAAAATGGACGGTGCCATCATTCTGTCTGAAGATATGAAGCGGATTGTCCGCGCCAATGTGACGCTGCGGCTCAACCCCTCTATTGACTCTGGCGAAACGGGGCTCCGGCATCGCGCTGGGGATAAGTTCGCGAAGCAGACGGGACATATCGTCCTCGCCGTGTCACAAAGTCGGAATACGTTGTCCCTCTATCTCCGGAATCAGCGTTACATTTTCCGGGAGCGGCCGAGTCTGATTTCGGGCGCGAACCAGGCGATGCTTGCGCTGACGCAGTATGTCAAGGCGATGCAAAACGCCATGGCAATACTGAATTGGGTGGAATTAAGAGGTGATACCACGCTGGCGGATGTCGTCACAGCCATCCAATTGTGTGAACGCGTGCGCCGCACCGAATACGAGTTGAACCGATACCGCATTGAATTAGGCACGCATGCGCAGTCACTGCAACTCATTCCATCGGAATTGACTGCCGAGATTGAGCGCGGGCTCCTGGTGATTAAGGACTACTATCACGAAAGTCTGCCGGATGCGTATCAGGCTTATGAAAAGATTCTGCGGCTTGATGCGAACAGCCTCGCGAGCCGGGGCACTATCAGCACAGCCTTGGGATACCCGCCTGATGCCGGTAACGCCGCAGAAGTGCTGGAGCCGCGCGGGTATCGGGTAATGAGTCTGATTCCGCGCACCCCGCTCAGCGTTATTGAAAACATCGTTCAGCGGTTCAAAAGGTTGGAGGCTATCGCCAATGCCACCGTCGCTGAGTTGGAGACGGTTGAAGGTGTCTGCAAGGCGAGAGCCACGGCGATTAAGGAGGCACTTGTCGATATGAAAACGGCGGCTGTCCAACCTGAAATCGTGGCGTTATCTGTGTTTGAATAGCAACGGCGTGGTTGCGCTAAAATAGAAACCAAAACTTAACCGAAAAAAAGGAGCCACAAAATGAGACAATTCATCGCTTTCGCGCGCGAAGTGTTGTTCAAAGTGAACGTGCGCGCGCTCAACCGTATGAAAACACCGTTAGCGGCGTTCCTTGCCATCTCGCTATGTGTTGCAGGATGCGGCGGGCAACTCGGAACCCTCAAACCGCCGGAAGTTGAAAGCGCGCTTGCACAGGCGGAATCGGCGATTGAAAAAGCACGTGATGCAGACGCGCGCACGCTCGCACCCGGTGCATTTGAATCGGCGGAGACACACCTCGCCGACGCGAAGATTGCCCTCAAGGAAAAGCGTGGTGCCGATGCACTGCGCCTCGCGTATCAAGCCGCTTCTGATGCCAAAGTCGCGCGCAAAGTGGCAGTTGACACTGATAAGAACGCGGCACTGAACGCACGCATCCTTGAGAAGGAAGCGAACGCGAAAAGACTCCGTGAAACCCTCAACACGAAAGAGCAGGAGTTGGCGAAGGCAGAGGCGCGGATAGAACGGCTCAGCATTGAGGAGAGACAGCTGAAACGTCAAATCAGCAGGGTGGAGAAAGAGAAACGTGAACTGAGGACTAAACGGGAGAGTTACGGAAAACAGGTTGCAACTCTCCGAGAAACCTTGGAATCGATTCACGAGCGTTCAAAGCGCGCGGAAACCGAACTCCGGAACTACGGCAAAGAAATTGCCGAGTTGCGTCGCAAACTGGAAGTTGCCGACAGGATGATTCGGGAGGAAGGCCATCAGAAACGTGCAGCTATTGCGGAAGCCGAATCTCTTCGGAAGCAACTGCGCGAGCAGGCGAAAATCTATACCGATAAACTGGCGGCGGCGAATCAGCGCAGCACGGCGGCAAAGCATGAGGATTACCTCAAGCAGAAGGTGGCGGAGGCGCGTGCGTTCGTCCAGAGTCAGCAGCATCAGCCTGTTAAAACCGGGCGCACCTCGCTTTCTTCGGAGCAGATTGCCGCGGGTAAGGCGGCACTTAACAGGTGGAACAACGCGTGGGATAGCAAAAACCTCACCGCGCATCTCTCCTTTTACGCGCCGAACGTCATCGCCGATAAAGTTGTTATTCGTGAGAGCAAGGAGCATCGCACGAAAATCGAACGTGGGCAGCTTGAAGCCGCCCTTCGCGCAATGAGCGAACACCCTTGGCGCAAAATTAAGGGAAGCACCGAAGTTGAAGGCGAAAGCGTCATCGGCATTTACCAATTGAGCCGACTCGTCGTCCCCGCGGAAGACGAAGATGCCACGGCACTCTACAATATCTGGAAGCGCGAAGTCTGGATGCACCAAGTCGGTGAGGCGTGGAAAGTCCATCACGAACTCTGGCAGATTTACGAGAACGTGCCAAATTTCTAAAAATTCAAGGCAGACACACGCTGGTGGACGCGGTTTTTAACCGCGCCTACCCGCACAGTAAGTCTTGGATTGTAAGGGTGGATTGTTATATCCACCCGACAATGGCCTGTTTATAGGGGCCTGTTTATAGGAGATGAGTTTATGAACGGTTCCCAAAACCCGAACCCAAATCCGAGCCCAAAGCAACCCGCTATCCCGCGTAACCTGATATGGGGTGGGGCAATCGCGGGTATCGTCATCGTCCTCATTGCATTCGTTGTGATGTTCATGAGTTCCAGTGAAACGCCGGAGGCTTTTTTGGCGCGCTGGAAAAGCACGCTTGAGTCCGGTAACCTGAAGAAGTATGAGGGGCTGTGGCTGCCGAACGCGCGGCGGAAGTATGCGCAAGACTATAAACGGACAGCAGAACTGCTCACGGCGGACAGTCAAGCGCGCTTTGAGGTGAATCTCAGCCGTGCCCCTTCGCCGCGCCGCGTGCCGCGCTACCCGAACCGCTCGCAGATTGAGGGCATCCCGTTAGTGGTGCATTTCCCCGGCGAACCCCAACAGCAAGTGCGGAACCTGACTATTGAACGGAAAGGCATCATCCAGAAACGGTGGAAGATTGTCAAGGATGAGATAGTCGGACAAGAGTTTGCCACCGTGGATACCACGCCGCAAATTGAGGATACTTCGGAGCCTACGGCAACGCCGCCGAACAGCCCGGTTGTGCCGTTAGTCCAAGCGTGGAAAAACGCGCTGGCATCGCAAGATGTCAAGAAGTATACCAAACTCTGGGATAAATCGGCGCAGAAAAAGCAGAAGGCGAACTTCCAAAATGCCAAAAGAGCGATGTCTCAAGCACCGAGTGTTGACTTGTCGCAGGCTACCTACGTCGCCGTGCCGGGACAGAAGGACAGACACATCGTCTCGGATATTGGTGTGACGTTGTATGATGGCGGCACGCCGATTGAAACACACTCCCGCACCCTCACAATCGAGAAAAAGGGGTTTATCTGGAAAAAGTGGAAATTGATAAACGATGAAATCGGCGGCGAGTCGACGAATCCTGAACCTGTCGTGCAATACGAAGAACCGACGACAGACACCGTCTCCGGTGAAGAATCCGGCGGGACGTTTGCCGGGAACGCACCGTTGGATACGCAACTGAAAGTGCGTCAGGTGCTTGGAAAATGGCAGTCCGCGTGGGAGGGGAAGAACCTCGATACCTACATGTCTACTTACGCTGCGCGGGCGCAAATCACGCGCGTCACTGTAAGCGGCGGTGGGAAGGGCAAAACTACCTATCTTACCAAAGCGCAACTCCGTGCGAAAATGCAACGCCTCAACCAAATGTATGCCGAAATCCAAGTGACGATTTCTAACTTGCAGATTAACGGCGACAGAGCGGTGGCAGATGTCACCTTCTTGCAAAAATTCAAGGGAACGCCTGCATCAGGCACACGTCCCGCTTATTCCGATTACGGCACCAAAAAACTGAATTTAATGGTAGATCCAGCCGATGGGCATTGGAAAATCTACGCCGAATCGTGGAATTACTACGAGGACGTTCCGGAATTCCCGAAGATGTAACGTTGTTCTATCATTCATAATCGTAGGGGTGGGGGATATTCCTCGCTAGGCATGCACCATGCACACCGAATACCGAACGAAACGGAAAATAGAGTTCGTTGATACCGACATGGCAGGCATCGTCCATTTCACGCGATTTTTTGTGTTCATGGAAACAGCGGAACATGAATTCTTGCGAAGCCTCGGTACCAGTGTCGCAACCGAATGGAATGGTGACAAAATCGGATGGCCGCGGCTCGCCGCTTCGTGTGAGTATCTCCATCCGCTGCGGTTTGAAGATGAAGTGGATATCCATTTGTCGGTTTCCAAAAAAAGCGAGAAATCGCTCACGTATCAATTCCGTTTTATGCATCAGGGAGCCGATGTAGCGCGCGGGACGGTGACGACAGTTTGCTGCGTCTGTAATCCGGGTGAAAAGTTGCGCGCTATTCCTATGCCTGATTTTATTGCGAATCAGATTCATCCGGTGTCTTAGGTTGTTCAATGTTCCCGTAGCGCGGGGGCCCTACGATGAAGGGGGGGCTTTCTGCCGCCGCGGCCTCGGAAGGCGCGCCGCCCTATTGCATCGAGACCAGGAGGTCTCGCCTACCGGGAAGAAATCGAGACAGAGAGGGCTCTCCTATCGGGAAGGCATTGATATATGAAACACCCTCACTTAAAAGTTTCTAACGTGCATAAGAGTTTCTGCGATGTCCAAGTTCTGCGCGGCATTTCGTTTTCAGTTAGCGCGGGCGAGTCTGTGGCCATTACCGGTCCTTCTGGTTCCGGCAAAAGCACGTTGCTCCATCTCATCGGCACGCTAGCGGCACCCTCCAGCGGCCGCGTTGCAATTAACAACGTCAATCCGTTTGATTTATCAGAGCGCGAGTTGGCTCGGTATCGGAACGCGGTGATCGGTTTCGTGTTCCAGGAACATCATCTGCTGCCGCAATATTCCGTGCTTGAAAATGTGCTGGTGCCGACGCTTGCGTTTAAAGAGAAATCCGATGCCACACCGCGGGCCCAGGAGCTGCTCCAGCGCGTTGGACTAACGCATCGGCTGACGCATCGGCCGGGGGAACTTTCTGGTGGGGAACGTCAACGCGTCGCCATCGCGCGCGCGCTCATCAACCGGCCGGGCCTTCTCCTCTGTGATGAGCCCACCGGCAATTTGGATAACGCTACTGCCGAGACTATCATCAATCTGCTGTTTGAGATGCATCGCGTGGAACAGAATATCTTAATCGTCGTCACGCACAACCTTGAGTTTGCATCTCGCTTTCAACATCACCTGAAACTCGCCGAAGGTGCCCTCGCCTGAACCTGAAATTGACTTGGCGCGAAACGAAAGAATGCTGAAGAACTTAAAACATTTTTGGCAAATACATCTCACGGTTGCACTCTGCACCGCGGTAGCGACAGGCGTGCTGACAGGCGCGTTGCTCGTCGGCGACTCCGTGCGCGGCAGTCTCAAAGCCTTGACATTGGAACGTCTCGGCCCGATTGAGCACGCGCTTATCGCCGACAGGTTTTTCTCACCTGCGTTGCTGCGGCGACAAAATATGGTGCCGGCGATTCTGTTGAACGGAGTGGTTGTCGCACCGGAAAAGCAGACGCGCGTCTCAAAGGTAAACGTTCTTGGCGTTAACGATGCTTTCTTCCAGTTTTGGGAAGGCGAGACAGTTCCTAGTGCTACGGGGGCCGAGGGGACGAGGCAGATTGTCATTAACGAGGCATTGCATCGCGAATTGAATGTGCAAGTCGGCGACGCGCTCCTCGTCAATTTCCCGCAGGCGGTGGACATCCATCCGGAGTTTCTCTTCGGGCAACGCGATGCATCCGAGACTATCCAGAGCCTCCGGCTCACCGTCAGTGAGATTATCCCAACGCAAAATGCAGGCAGATTCAGCCTTTGGCCGCACCAAAGCCTCCCTTTGAACGCGTTCATTTCTCTCCCGTTCCTACAAAAGGCACTCGGGCAGGAGGGAAAAGTGAACGCCTTATTTACGGCTGAACCGATGCCGATTTCACCAAGCGAACTCGCATTTACCTTAGATGCACTCGGTTTGAAAATCCGCGAACATGAAACCCACTTTGAACTCCAAAGTGAGCAATACCTGCTCAAACCGTCGTTATCGGACATCGCACTGTCAGTTGCAACAGAACTGTCTGTTGCAACTGAAAACGGCATCCCTGTGCTACCAACGCTGTCCTACCTCGCGAATACTATCACCGCGAACGGCAAAACTATTCCCTATTCTACCATCGTCGCGCTGCCTATTGACGAGGAGGCGTTTGGGGTTACGCTTGCCGAAGACGAAATTATCCTGAATACGTGGGCGGCAGATGAACTCGAGGTTGAAATCGGGCACGGGGTTGACATTACCTATTACCGCATCAGCGCGGACGAAGAATACATTACTGAAACGGCGCATTTCCGTCTGAAGGCAATTACGCCGATTCAGGGGCTCGCCGCAGACCAGGGTATCATTCCCGATTTTCCCGGCATTCACGATACGGCGGATATCTCCGAATGGGAGTCCCCTTTTCCAATCGATTACTCGCGCATTCGGGCACAGGACGAGGCGTATTGGGACGAATACCGCGCGACACCGAAGGCATTTATCACGCTTGCCACCGGCAAACGGTTGTGGAAAAACCGATTCGGGGACATCACCTCGCTTCGGATGAAAACTGCGCCCGCGACGCGCACACAATTTGAAACCGCGCTACTGGAAAAAATTCAACCGGAACAGGTTGGGTTTCAATTCTTGTCGCTCCGCGCCGATGGACTTCAAGCGGCATCAGGCACGACAGATTTTGGGATGCTGTTCAGTGGTTTGAGTATCTTGATTATTTTTTCGGTTGCCTACTTGATCGATATGCTCTTTCGCATCGGCGTGGAACAACGCTCGCGTGAAGCCGGGCTCCTCCGTGCAGTCGGGTATCCACTTGCCAAAATTCGCCTTCGGTTCCTCGCCGAGGCGGGTATCCTTGCCGGTGTCGGCACGCTTATCGGCTGCGTTTTTGCCATCGGCTACGCGCAATTGATGCTGTTTGGCCTGAAGAATTGGTGGTTACCCGCCATCGGCACGCCTTTTGTGGAACTCCATGTCCGCGCAGCGAGTCTGCTCATCGGTATGCTTATCACGTTAGGCGTTGTGCTGTTCTCTATTCAATTCACGATTTTTAGACTGGGGAAGTCTCCCCCCGCTTTGCTGCTTGCAGGCGCATCAGATTTTGCGGAGGCAGGCCCGCAACCGAAAACCGCGGCAATGATAGCCAAAGGTAAAAAAGTCACGCGAATCTTCTTCATTTCTACTTTCTGCCTAATCATTTTGGCAGTTATCATGGGTGACTATTTTAAGGATTGGGAAATTACCAAACTTTGGGAGGATTGGATAGATAATCCCATTTCCAAATTGCTGGCATCCGCTATCGGGACCATCGGTGTAGGGTGGCTCGCGTTTGAGACATGGCTCATCTCGCAAAAGGTGCCGAAACACTTCACGCGCCGCCGATTTGCGTTTAAAAACGCTGCACGGCACCCCGCCCAAAGCAACGGTTGCGTGATGATGATGAGTTTCGCGTGTTGCATCATCGTCGCGGTGGGGGTGAATCGGCAGGAGGCACCGCCACAGACACCCTACGCCTTCGTTGCTGAGGCAGTCCTCCCGCTGCATCACAATCTCAATACCGAAGACGGACGCTTTGAACTCGGTTTTTCTGATAAAGACTCTCAACTTCTCAGCCAGTCGGAGGTGGTGCCTTTCCGCATGCTGCCCGGCGAAGATGTCAGTTGTCTCAACCTCTACCAACCGCAGAAACCGCAGATTTTGGGCATTTCGGATGCCTTATTGGACGAAGAGCCGTGGCAAAAGATTCTCCGGCCCGGAGATGCAGTTATTGCCCTCGCCGATGAAAACTCGGTGCGCTGGGTTTTGCATCTCGAACCGGAAGATAATCTGGTAGTCAAAGACGAATTCGGCAATCCGCTCAGCCTACATCTCCACACGATGCAGAACAGTTTGTTCCAAAGCCAACTGATTATCTCAGAATCGAATTTCATGAAGTTTTTCCCGAGCCAGAGTGGGTACCGCTATTTTTTAATCAAAACGCCGCCCGAATTGCGAGAAGCGACAGCACAAGTGCTTGAGAAAACGTTAGGTGACTACGGCTTTGACGTGACATCGGCATCCGCGCGCTTGGCAAGTTATCGGAACGTTGCAAACACCTATATCTCCACGTTTCAGAGTTTAGGCGGGCTCGGTGTTATCCTCGGCACCTTCGGGTTGGCTCTGGTACTGTTCAGAAACGCGCTTGAACGCCGTGGCGAATTGGCGACGCTTCGTGCGTTCGGGTTCCGCCGCGCGCTGTTGTCACGGATGTTGTTCCTTGAGAGCACTTTTCTCCTCGCTGTCGGGATGCTCATCGGCATCGTCGCCGGGCTCGTCTCGCCACTCGCTGAACGCGGTTCGCTACCGGCATTTCCGTGGGTATCGCTCACAATTACCTTGCTTTCAATTTTCATTTTTGGTATAATTGCAAATGCAATTGCGGTTGCGGTGGCCCTCCGAAGTCCACTTCTTGCAACCCTCAAAAAGGAACTGTAGGTGGAAAAACCGATGCATCGACGTTACCGAATACTCGCAATCATCCTCGTGTTTGCAACACTCTTCGGTTGTTCCGAGGATCCGGAGGATACTACGCCAACCGCGCGCTCACACGTGGAGAAAGGGTGGCGTTTTTATCAGGCAGGCGACTATGCGCAGGCACTGCTCAGTTTTGAGCGCGCCCTCAACTTCAATGAGGAATTTGCCGATGCGCATAATGGGGTAGGCTGGAGTCACCTGAGTCTGTCGTTAGCTATCCCCGTCGCGCAGGAGGCATTCCAAAACGCCGTTCGGCTTGATGCCTCCAATGCGGATGCCTGGGTAGGCCTCGCAAACCTGCTCTATTTGCGGCAGAAGGATACATCTGATTTCAGGGCGGCACTCCGTGCAGTGGATAACGCCATGAACGCCGATGCACACTACCTCTATCGCCACGACTATGACTCTCCCGCCGGGCTTCATGCGCTCACGGCGGCGTGTTACTACTACCTCGGCGAGACGCTGAACGCAAGACAAGCGATGGAGAAGGCACTCAGCGTTGATTCAGAAAACAGCAGCGCGCGCGCACTTGACGCGCTCCTGCAAAAATAATAAAAATAGGAGAAGGAAATGGCTCAAAACGTTTTAACGGCAACAGAATTAACTCACTTCACACCCGCGCATCGTGGAAAAGTGCGCGACCTGTATGAACTCGGGGATGAACTCCTCATTATATCTACGGACAGGCTTTCGGCGTTCGATGTCGTTTTGCCGAACGGCATCCCCGACAAAGGCAGAGTGCTTACCGGATTGTCCAAATTCTGGTTCGATTACACCGAATCTGTCGTCGAAAACCACCTTATCGCAACGGAGGTAGCGGATTACCCGGAGGCACTGCACGTTGACGCGGAAGTCTTAGCCGGGCGTTCCATGCTCGTCCGGAAAGCGGAACGGATTGACGTTGAGTGCGTCGTGCGCGGCTACCTCGCCGGTTCAGGATGGGCATCGTATCAGAAAACGGGGGAGATTTGCGGACAAAAACTCCCCGCAGGCCTTCGAGAATCAGAACGCCTTCCGGAGCTCCTCTTCACACCGACGACGAAGGCGGAGCACGGCGAACACGACGAACCTATCTCTATTGAACACATGCGCGATGAAATAGGTTCGGAACTCACCGACAGGTTAATCGATGCCAGTTTCGCGCTTTTTAACGCCGCCAGCCAGCACGCCGAAAACACCGGTATCATCCTCTGTGATACCAAGTTTGAATTCGGACAACTTAACGGCGACTTGATTCTCATTGACGAGGTATTCACGCCGGATTCCTCGCGTTTTTGGCCTGCCGATTTATATGAACCCGGCAAGCCGCAGCAGAGTTTTGACAAACAGTTTGTCCGGGATTACCTCTCCGAAATCGGCTGGAATAAGCAGCCGCCTGCACCGGAACTTCCGCCCGATGTCATCGCTAAAACCAGTGAGAAGTATCGGGAGGCATATCGTCTCATCGTTGGCGAGGAACTTCCTGCATAATGGCTACCCCACTTGACGGAATCAAGGTGCTCGATCTCACCCGTGTCCTCGCCGGCCCGTATGCGACGATGCTTCTCTGCGACTTGGGAGCCGAGGTAATTAAAATTGAACAGCCGGGAACCGGAGACGAATCTCGGAACTTCGGTCCGTTCAAAAACGGGTTTAGCCTCTATTTCATGAGTGTGAACCGTGGGAAGCGAAGCATCACGCTCAATCTGAAGACGCAGCGCGGGCGCGAGATATTCATGCAGCTCCTCAAGCAGTGCGATGTTGTGGTGGAGAATTTCCGTCCGGGGACGATGCAGAAACTCGGTTTGGATTACGACACGCTCAAAACGTCGCATCCATCGCTCATTTATGCGGCGTGCTCCGGGTTTGGCCAAACCGGTCCGCACGCACAGCAGGGTGCCTATGATATGATTATTCAGGGGATGGGCGGCATCATGAGCATCACGGGTGAGCCGCCCTCTCCGGACGAAAAGCGCGCGCCGGTGCGCGTCGGCACGTCTATCAGTGACATCACCGCCGCGCTCTTCACGACAATCGGAATTCTGTCCGCGTTGCATCACCGGCATCAAACGGGGAAAGGACAGTTCGTGGATGTCGCGATGCTGGATAGCCTCGTCGCCGTTTTAGAGAACGCTGTTGTCCGCTACTTCGCCACGGGTGAGGTGCCGCAGCCGCTTGGAAGTCGGCACCCCGCGATTACGCCGTTTGAAGCGTTTGCCTCTGCAGATGGACATGTGATTATCGCCATCGGCAACGATACGCTTTGGGAGAAGTTTTGTGAGCATGTCGATAGAAAGGAGCTCATCTCAGATGCGCGGTTCCGCACTAACGCCGACAGGACATCAAACCACAGCGAACTCTTCCCAATCCTCACAGAGATCTTGCGTCAACGGACAACGGATGCATGGATAGACGCTCTTGAGAAAATCGGTGTGCCTTGCGGGCCAATTAATGCGATGGACAAAGTCGTCACTCATCCGCAGGTGCAAGCGCGGGAGATGATTACACAGGTGGTGCATCAGATTACGGGGACAGTTGCGGTGCCGGGTGTGCCGATAAAACTCTCGGAAACCCCCGGTAGTGTGGACGCGCCTGCGCCGAGCCTTGGGGAACATACCACCGCAGTCTTGACAGAATTGTTAGGCATGCGCCTTGACGAAGTGGAAAGGTTAAGGCAGGAAGGAGTTGTTTAAATGAACACATTACCCGGAACGGCTCCCTTAACGATGGAGGGAGACTTAGCCGCGCAGATGGTGGAGGCACTCAACGTCTACGTGACACAAGCGAACGCGGCTGCCCCTGAAAAGCGCGAAACCTTGTGGCATCGAGATGAAAGTTCCCACGGCGCGTATGCCGAATCCGTTGAACCAAATCGGCAACGGTTCAGAAAACAGATTGGCTGTGTTGACGCGCGACTGCCGATTGACGCACTCACCTACATTGCGACGACGAAGAACGCCGTGCCTCTCCTAAAAACGGAGACTTACGTCGTTTCTCGCGTCCGCTGGCCCGTTTTTGACGGAGTTGAAGGCGAAGGGCTCCTCTTGGAACCTGTCGGCGAACCTGTCGCGCAAGTCATCGCCTTGCCGGATGCAGACTGGACACCGGAAATGATAGCCGGCATTACCGACGAACTCCCGCCGCAAGCGCAATTCGCGCGGCGTTTGGCGGAATCCGGGTGCCGCGTTGTCGTGCCGGTATTGATTAACCGCGACGATACCTATTCCGGCAATCCTGCAATCGACGCGATGACAAACCAACCGCATCGGGAATTTATCTATCGGATGGCGTTTGAACTCGGCAGACATATCATCGGATATGAGGTGCAGAAGGTGCTGGCGTTGGTAGACTGGATGTCGGCTGAGGAAGCACCCATCGGCGTTATCGGCTACGGCGAAGGTGGGCTCATCGCGTTTTATAGCGCGGCGGTGGATACGCGCATTCAGTCCACGGTTGTCAGCGGCTATTTCCAATCGCGGCAGGAAGTCTGGCGCGAACCGATTTATCGGAACGTCTGGGGCCTCCTGCACGAATTCGGCGATGCTGAAATTGCGAGTCTCATTGCACCGCGCAAGTTTATCGTTGAGGCGAGCCGAGGGCCTGAAATCGCCGGTCCGCCGCCAGCACGCTCGGGCCGGAGTGGCGCAGCACCGGGACGATTAGTGTCGCCACCACAAGATTCGGTAGAATCGGAATTTCAGCGCGCGCATCCGTTTTATCAACGTCTTGGTTGTGAAGATGCGCTGCGTCTCATCATTCCTGAAGATGGATTACCGGGTGCCGATGAGACGTTAAGCGTGTTCCTCAATGGTTTCGGTGCGCGCTTAGAAAGTGCGCCTACCGTGCTGGAGAAAAGCGCGTCTACCGAACCCTTTGATGATGCGGCGCGCCAGCATCGGCAATTTATGCAGCTCGTCAATGTGACGCAACGCTTCTTGCGGGAGGCGGCATCGCGGCGGAAAGCGTTCTTCTGGGATAAAACCGATACCTCTTCGCTTGCCAAGTGGGGGGAAAGTTGCGCCGATGCCAAGACGTATTTATGGGACGAGGTTATCGGACGGTGCCCGGAACCCGATGTCCCTATCAATCCGAGGACGCGCCTTCTCTACGACGAACCGCGTTGGCGCGGCTATGAAGTGGTGCTTGATGTGTGGGAGAACGTTTTCGCTTACGGCATCTTGCTCCTCCCGAAGGGGATTCCTGAAGGCACGCAGCGTCCCGTTGTCGTCTGCCAACACGGATTAGAGGGGAGGCCGCAGGATACCGCCGACCCGAGGGTAGACTCTGTCTATCACTCTTACGCGGCGCAGTTGGCGGACAGAGGGTTTGTTGTCTACGCGCCACAGAATCCGTATATCGGGCAGGATGCGTTCCGCGTCATCCAACGCAAGGCGAACCCGCTAAAACTGTCGCTGTTTTCATTCATTGTTCGGCAACATGAACGGACGCTGGAGTGGCTGACAGCGCAACCGTTCGTCAGGACTCATCGCGTTGGATTTTATGGGCTCTCCTACGGCGGTAAAACGGCGATGCGCGTGCCGGCGTTGCTCAAGGGTTACACCTGTTCGATCTGCTCCGCGGATTTCAACGAGTGGATTGTCAAAAACGCCACTTACGACTCGCGCTATAGTTACATGTTCACCGGCGAATACGAGATGCCAGAGTTCGACCTGGGTAATACGTTCAACTATGGCGAGATGGCTGCGCTCATCTCGCCGCGGCCGTTCATGGTAGAACGCGGCCACGACGATGGTGTTGCTCCCGATGAATGGGTGGCGCACGAATACGCAGTCGTGCGGCGGCTTTACGTTCAACTCGGCATCGGTGATTGGACAGAAATTGAGTTTTTTGACGGTGGGCATCAGATTAACGGCGAAGGCACGTTCCAATTCCTGCATCGGGCCCTGAATTGGCCGTAGGAGAAAAATGCTTTACTCCATCATTGTCCCCGCGGGGCTCGAAAATATCGCGCGCGAAGAACTCGCGGAACGTTTCGGCAACAAGGGTAACCTAAAAATGCTCGCGCCGAAACCGCAGCGCGTCCTATTCCACTATGCCGGTAACCCGCGCGAACTCCTCTCATTGCGGACAGCGGAGCATCTGTTCCTCGTCGTTAAGAAACTGCCGAAGATGAGCCGCTCGCGCGGCTCTTTGGCGGCACTGAGCGGCTCACTAGCACGCTTTAATTTCAGCGAAACGTTCAACTGCTGCCGACAGATGGGGCTCAAACTTCGCAAGCGCGTGACATTCCGGGTAACGAGTCGCCTGTCAGGGCACCGCAACTTCCGTAGACTCGATCTTCAGCGAGTCGTCGAAAGGGCGTTGCAGACGCACGGATGGCACTTGACAGCACCGAACCCCGCACTGGATGTCTGGGCAGAAGTGCACGGCGACGATGGGTATATCAGCGTCCGACTCTCACCGATTGAAATGGCGCAGCGCGCCTATAAACGGGTGCATATTCCCGCCTCCCTCAAACCGCCGCTCGCCTACAGTATGGTGCGGCTTTCACAACCGCGTCCGAACGACGTGTTTCTGGACGCGATGTGCGGTGCAGGCACAATTTTGCTGGAACGCGCATTTGCCGGCCGCTACCGCTATCTCATCGGCGGCGATATCTCCACAGAAGCGTTGGATGCCACCGTGACAAACTTCGGCAGGCAGCATCAACCGCGCCAATTTTTCCATTGGGATGCCAGCGCGCTGCCGCTCCAACCGAAAACCGTTGATAAAATCGTCTCTAACCTGCCGTTCGGTGAGACACACGGAGAAGCATCACGCCTGACGAAGTTGTATCGGGAATGCCTCCGCCAGTTTGAGACAGTGCTGAAACCGCGAGGCCGAATGGTGTTGCTCACCTCGCAACGGAGACTTCTAGACGAACTCCTCAAACAGCGGCGGAAACTCAAGGTTACGCAACGGTTGTCGGTGGACGTGCGCGGCATGCGCGCGTGGATTTATGTTATCGTATTGATTAAGGGGGTTTCATGACTCGTTGAGGTGAGTTGCCATTCGCGCTTAGAACCCGTTTTAACGCTGCAACGGCATGAATCTGCCCGTAGGAGAGACCTCCCGGTCTCGATGTGGCGCGTATCGGGACAAGGATGTCCCTCCTACCGGAAGGCATCGGGCCCACATCTGTAGTTCGGGAGCACCTGCTCCCGAACGGGTCAGGATCAGGCGATCCTGACCTACAGAGGTGATGCGGTCTGCCAGCCAAACGCATGGCGAGGGACAGGCCCTCGCGCTACGGTTACGGACGGTTTTTCGACACGTATGAAATTCGCGAGGGACAGGCCCCCGCGCTACGGTGTCCGAGGGGTTCGCGAGGGACAGGCCCTCGCGCTACGGTTGCGGCCGTTTTTGATACGTATAAAGTTCGCGAGGGACAGGCCCTCGCGCTACGGTTACAGCCGGTTTTTCGACACGTATGGAATTCGCGGGGGACAGGCCCCCGCGCTACGGTGCCCGAGGGGTTCGCGGGGGACAGGCCCCCGTGCTACGGTACCCGAGGGGTTCGCGAGGGACAGGCCCTCGCGCTACGGTTACGGCCGGTTTTCGACCTGCATGAAAGTTCGCGGGGGACAGGCCCCCGCGCTACGGACGAAAAAGGCGTATTATATCTCCGGCACGCGCACTGCTACCTCTTTCCCGGCTTCGTGCGAACGGAAAATGCCATCCATAATCACGTTCGTGAGCAGCACTCCCTCCGGCGGAATTGGCGAGGACCCGTCCATCTTGACTGCCTCACGGAAGGCAGACATCTGTGCTTCCCACACATCTACCTCTGGGAAACCGGAGAAACGGATAGTCGTCATGCCTTCCGGTGGGTTCGGTTCCGCCGTGAGTCCTTCCGCCTCAGCCAACTTCTTGAGCTCATCGGTATACGCATCGGCATAGACAACGGGGCCATCCAACGAAATTCCCGCTTCCTTGCCGAGGCAGAAGTTGCCGCCAAGCGAGTCGTTGTGAATCGCCCACGAGATCTTGAATACCATCACGCCGCCGTTTTCAAACCGCACCCACGCCGCTCCGAATTCCTCAACATCCATCACGCCGCGCCACCTCGGGTCTTGCTGCGAAATGTGGTTTTCCGTGATGGCGGAGACGCGCACCGGCTTCGGATACCCCATCGCATACAGCGAGTTGTGCATGTTGTAAACGCCGATGTCCACCGTCGCGCCCGCGCCCGCTGTCTTCTTATAGATGAAGGTGTGTCCCGGATTGCCGCGCCGCCTGCATCCCGCAGATTCAGAATAGTAGATATCGCCGAGTAACCCGGCATCGACTACCTTCTTCGCGAATTGGAGGCGCGGGCTAAACGTGCTGTGAATGCCGATCTGCAAGATTTTGCCGGAGGCTTTCGCTGCGCGCACCATTGCAGTGGCATCCGCCAACTTCGCCGCCATCGGTTTCTCGCAGAACACATGCTTGCCCGCGTTCAACGCCGCCACCGTCGGCCGGCGATGTCCCTGATTATACGTGCAAACGCTCACCGTATCAATGCCGTCCATCTCCAGCATCTTGTTGTAGCTGGTGAAGACGTGCTTTTTTGGAACGCCCCATTCCTCGGCGGCTTGCTGCGCCTTACTCTTGACAATATCACACACTGCGACGATTTCAAAACCGCCGGCTTTTTCGTAGGCTCTCTGGTGCGCACGTGAAATGCCACCCGTGCCAACGATACCTACTCGGATAGTCATGGTGTCATCTCCTTTTTTCATTGATGCAAAATCTTCTTGTCTTCCCGTAGGAGGGACATCCTTGTCCCGATTTCCCGTAGGAGGGACATCCTTGTCCCGATGATGAATTCCCGTAGGAGGATTTTCCTTTGTTCGAGACCAGGAGGTCTCTCCTACGGTTGTTGCCTTGATACACCGTAGCGCGGGGGCCTGTCCCCCGCGATCGCTCGACCCGCGCGAAAAACGCACGCAGACTAAGGCCGTTTTCCGTTCCGAGCGGGTTTCCCCCGCGATCACCGAAGGGCTCTCCTACTGAGGATAATCGAGACCAGGAGGTCTCTCCTACTGCAGATAACTGAATACACATTTTAAACGCGATTCGGTTTGCAATGCAAGCGAAAAATGTGATATACTGATTATAGAAACGCAGTCCAAAAGTAAATAGGAGGAAAACATGGATACGCAAACCGGTTTCACGCGCGGGATTAACACCCGGTGGGTTAGTAATCCAGAAGGCTTCGTCTTCGGCGAACGTTATCGCGAGTTGCAAAAGGCGTGTGAAAAATGTTGTGGGTGGCATCTGTTATTGCCGCTCGGCACTGCTGAGAAATACTACCTGCGCGGCATCAGCATTCCGAATGCGGATGCATCGTGCGATGCGGCGCAGACGGTGATAAACCTCGCGAAGTTACTCGTCGATTCGTTAAATGACGATGCCCTGAAACGGTTAATTCCGCGCCAAAAGCGCGAGGAACTCAACGGGCTTTGGGGCATTGCGCTGCTTGAATTTGCCCTGTCTTTCAATGCGATTCAGGGGGCAGATGTTCATATCGCGTTTCTGCGGAAACTTCAGTGCCTCCGCGCCGATGGGAACGTGTGCAAATATCCGCTGGTAGAAATTATTGACGGTGCCACGGATGTTCTGGATTACTTCATCGCGCTTTTAGAGAATGGCCGCATTGAGGCGATTGTCAAGCGAAATGCTAGAGATACCGTGAACGCGCTCTTTGCGGAAATTCGGGCAGGCTATACCGCGGGTAAACCCGATGCTTCTGTCAATCATGACGAAGTGATTTATGAGTTGAAGGCGAAACCATGATTTTTGTTGATTCTGGGGCATGGATTGCGGTGCTGAATCCGAAAGACCGGCACCATGAAGAGGCGAACGCAACTTTCGCCGGCTTGCATCGGAACATTACACTCGTAACGACCGATTATGTGATTGACGAAACCGCGACTCGTCTCCGATATGACACCAACCACGCGCTTGCTGTCAAGTTCTTGGATGCTATTGAAGAGTTTGAGATGTCCGGGGATTTAACGGTTATAGCAATCACTGCCGAAGTGTTTCAGGAAGCAAAAGCCCTTTTCCGGCAACGCAATTCTCCGCGGCTCCGGCTCTCATTTACGGATTGCACCAGTTTTGTGGTGTGCTGGTCGGATGTCCGCATCACGAAGGCTTTTGCTTTTGACGAGGACTTCCCGAAGATGGGGATTCCTTTGCAGCGGTGAGGAGAGTGCAAATAGGATTTCTGCATCTCTGCACTGTAAAGAGGGGAGGCTCTTCACATCCCCGATCGTTCGTGTTAAATTTCTCGGCCGTCGTCTGGGACAATCACGCTTTTTTCTAGTTTCTCAACATACTCTTGGTTAATGATACCTTCGCCGGCCTGGAGAAACAGATTATCGTGAAAAGCAGCATTGAGCACGTTGCCGCATTGTTTGTGGATGTTGCCAGTGGTGCGTAACTCTAAACCCTCCAGAAGCACGCGCAGTGCCTCTTCCTCGAAGGGATAAGTTTGCGGAAGTGTCTCCAATCGCGGCGTTTGGAGACGGTACTTGCGATGGTTGAGGCGTTCTGTAACATAGTGAATCGCTTCATCAACCGTCAACCCTTGGAAATAGACGACATCGGTAATACGCTCTGGCAAGCCGCGCCCTAAAACGAGCGTAATAACGTTGCGGTACACTCTAGAGCAGACGAGATCTGTCCGCAGAAACACCGTGAAGAAATGCGGAAGCCGATCGATTAGGTCCCGGATTCCTTGTGTTAGTTCGCGAAACGGTACCCGATCTACACAGAGCAGATTCTCCAGTTCGTCAATCCAGAGGCAAACACGCGCGTGCCGGTGAATGTCAAGGCTCGGGTCTAAACCGATAAGGCACTGTATCACCCCCGCCAGCACTCGGAACCGATCTTGCCTTTTGATGTTCCGGGCGATGCCGAGTTCCCGCAATTCGGTGCGGGAACTACCCTCTAGGAAATAGTTACGCAATAAAGTTGGCTTCGCGTCTGATTCCTCTGTCCCCAGTAACCAAAAAGCACGCGCGAGTTCTTCACCGCCAAGCACTTTGTGAAGAGTTGCCCACGCTTCTGCCTTGGGTAACTCACCGATGGCATCGCGGACAATTTCCCGAACGCGCGTCATGCCGAGCGTATCAAGGAAATCCGTGTAAAAATCATTGACAGCGTCCTCAATCTGCATCGGAACGCGCAGATGGATGGCACGAAACCGTTCGCCCTCGCTAAAAAATGGCGGTAAGGCACCTTGATACTTAAAGCGGGACGAGGCATAAGCCTGCCCCTCAGCACGGGGCGCACGGAAAAGAACAACCTGCGGATGAGAGGACAAGGTTGCTTCCCGCAAGATTTTGGAAAACTGCCGATCCAATTTCTCCATGCCTTCACAGGTGACGTGTTTGGCACCCGGTAGCACGGTAAAGTCAAAGGGGTTCGCTTTTAGAAAAGCCAAACTCCAGTCCCATTTCTGAAACATTGTCAATCTCCTTTTTTGCTTGCAATGAGTGCGGCAATGAGGAGCATGTCTCCGCAACTGCCGCCGATTTATCGTTTTCAACTTTATATATATTAACACATCTGATTAGCGGATGTCAACTGAATTCCGAAAATTTTAAAATTTGGCATTTTTCGCGAAATATGCTATTATATACTTAGAATCCGAAATCACAGTCTTTTGAAACAAATTTTCTGCTCAAGTCGTTATATCTAATTTAGGGGACTTTCCTTAGAAAGGGACATTTAACTCATGGGAACCGAGACATCCTACAGCATCTTCAATACGCGCACGCTTGCCCAGGTCTATCGCGAAATTCAAGAGGTCTATCTTGAAAACGCGCGCCCCTGGGTCATCGGGTACAGCGGTGGAAAAGACTCAACGACAGCACTCCAACTCGTTTGGTATGCTCTCGCGGAACTGCCGGCCGAAGAACGGAAGTATCCGGTTTACGTGATTTCATCCGACACCCTCGTTGAAACGCCGGTGATCGTTAGTTATATCACCGGCACGCTGGCGCGAATCGAAGCGCATGCGAGCGAACAACAGATGCCCTTTCACACCGAACTCGTTCGGCCGAAGACGGAGGATACCTTCTGGGTTAACCTCATCGGGAAGGGCTACCCGGCACCCTACTCACGCTTCCGATGGTGCACCGACCGGCTCAAAATACAGCCGGCGAATCGGTTCATCATAGAAAAAGCCTCGGAATACGGCGAGGTTATCCTCGTGCTCGGTTCACGGAAAGGGGAGAGTGCCACCCGCGATCAGGTGTTGAGTCTGCATCGTCTCAAAGATTCGTTGCTGTCACGGCATACCACACTGCCGAACGCTTACGTCTATACGCCCATCGTCGATTTCGGGTTGAACGATGTTTGGATGTATCTGCTCAGCAATCCGCCGCCGTGGGGAGGGGATAACAAGCAGCTCGTCACGCTTTATCGAAACGCCAACGCGCAAGGCGAATGCCCACTCGTCGTTGACGAGACTACGCCTTCCTGCGGAAATAGCCGATTCGGATGTTGGACCTGCACGGTTGTCTCCAAAGACCGGTCCATGGAAGGCCTCATTGACAACGGCGAAGAGTGGATGTTGCCGCTGCTAGAATTTCGAGACTTCCTCGCCGAAACACAAGACCCCGAGCGGAAGGCGGATATTCGGGAACATAGACGGCGGAATGGGAAAATCACGTTCGTGGGAGAGAAACTGATTCGCGGCCCCTATACGCTGGAATTCTGCAAGAAGTTGTTGAGGCGACTCCTTAAAACCCAGCAGCAGGTCCGCGAAGAGGGGCCAGACCAGAACCTCCAACTCATCACGGATGCTGAATTGGAAGAGATTCGCAACATCTGGCGAACCGAACGTTCGGATTGGGAAGATGCGGTGCCGCAGATTTACAAAGAAGTTGTCGGTGAGCGCGAGTGGATTGTTGACGATACAACATCCTTCACCGCGGCGGATAAGCAACTCCTGGCCGCAGTCTGCGATGAAACCGGCGTTCCCGTTGAACTCGTCGCGAAATTATTGGATACCGAGCAGCAGATGGATGGCATGCTGCGGCGTGCGGGGATTCATTCCCGCATTGATGCAATTTTTCATGAAGACTGGCACTCGGAAGCTGAGGCACGCGCCGAATTAGACGCGCGTGATGGACAATGATTATCCATAAACTTTCCCTCAACAACTTCGGCTTGTTTCGCGGGCGGCAGACCCTTCCGTTGACACCAAACGGCACCGGGCCTGTTATCCTCATCGGTGGCATGAATGGTGCTGGTAAAACGACGCTGTTAGAAGCAGTGCGCCTCTGTTTATATGGGCGGCGGGCCCTCGGGAACCGGGTAGGGCAAAGTGAATATCACGACTACCTCTTCAACATGATTCATCGGAACCCACATTCGGTGGTGCCGTTGAACCACGCCGCTGTGTCGCTTGAATTTGAGTATACCCGCGGTGGCGAGAAAAAACGATATCGGGTTGAACGCTCTTGGGAGCATCACGGTGGAAAACACCCTACGGTTCGGGAAGGCTTGACTTTCCATGAAAATGACTGGCCAAGTCCCGAAATTGACGAAGGACATTGGCAGGATTACATCAACGAACTCATCCCAATCGGCGTGTCTCAATTCTTCTTTTTCGATGGAGAGGACATCCAGAAATTAGCGGATGATTCCACCCACAATGGCTCTCTCGCCGAGTCCATTAAAGCGTTGCTCGGGCTCAATCTCGTTGAGCGGCTGCAATCGGATCTGCGTATCTACTCAAATCGCCTCGTTAAACAAGCGAGTCCCGAACCGGTGCAGGAAGAAATCGATGCAGCGGAATCAGAGGTTGCTGTCCTTACCGCAGAGCTCGCGAAGGCAAACGCGAAAAAAGATTCTCTCCAGGTCCGCATTGGAAAGTTATCTGGGGAAATAGCGCAACAAGAAGCACGGATTGCCGCTGAAGGCGGCGGCTATGCCAAAAAACGCGACATACTGAAACTTCAGCAGCAGCAGTGCCAGACAGAGGTTGAGAAGGCAGAGGACGATATTCGCGAGATGTGCAACGGTCTGTTTCCTTTCAGCCTCGCACCGAAACTTCTTAGGGACTTCAAGGAACAGCTCCTTAAAGAAATCGAATTAGATGAGTGGGAAGCGAAAAATCGCGCGCTAACTGAACAGAACACCGCGGTGCTTGAAACCCTTGAATCTGGTGATTTTTGGGAGGATGTCTCTCTATCGGGGGAACAAATCACGGATATTCGCGCCAAACTTGCGCCGCTGCTCCAGACACAATTTGAGCGTCCTGAATCGTTGCGCGGTTTCACAAAACTCCGGGACCGGTCTCCATCGGAACGCCAGAAATTGTTAAAATGGATTGATGCTTGTCTCAATGAAATTCCTCAACAAGCGAGGAAATTGTTCAAAGCACTGAGAACGGCAAAATCGGAACTAGAAAAAGTAGAACAGGCTCTTCAGAGAGTGCCATCCGACGAACTCCTGAAACCGCTGATTGAGAAACTCTCGGCGTTAAATCAGACACTCGGCCAGTTGCAAAAACAGGAACAAGATGCGGACAAATCCGTCCGGTCTTTAATGCATCGACTTGCAGAGGCAGAACGAAAATTGGAAAAGTTGTATCACGCTGAACAACGCGGGCGCGAACACCTCCAACGTCAACATCGCGTGAGCAACGTGCAATCGGTGCTTTCCACCTACACAACGCGACTCACCGAGACGAAGATTTTGGCATTAGGAAATGCGATAGTCAAGGGATTCAACCAGCTCTCTCACAAGCCGGATAGAATCAAACGGGTTGAGATACACCCGCGAACGTTTGCGGTAACGCTCTACGATACCCGCAGTCAGCCCATCACCAAGGACGAATTATCGGCGGGTGAAAAGCAGATTTACACTACCGCGCTGTTATGGGGGTTGGCGAAAACCTCCGGCAAGGCACTGCCGATGATTCTTGACACGCCTTTGGGCCGTTTGGATAGTGATCATCGCCACCTGCTAATTGAGCAGTATTTTCCTTATGTCAGTCACCAAGTGGTGTTGCTCTCAACTGATACGGAAGTTGATGAGCACTTCTGCACGCTGTTGAAACCGCACACCTCGCATACGTTTCATCTGGCGTATCAGCATGCGGAAGCTTGCACCACAGTTGAAAACGGCTATTTTGGGTAAGGCACAATGCAATTAAACCGAATTCACATTTCCGAAGATTCACGTCATAAGTTGAGCGTTTTGAAGGCGCGCACTGGGTTGTTACCCAACGTCCTCTGCCGGCTTGGGTTAACGCTTTCCCTTGAGGAATCCAACGAGCCAACCCTTGATGCTGATGCGACGGATGGCTCAGAGTTTAACCGCTTTACCTTGATGGGGGAGTGGGATCCGTTGATTGTGGGACTCGTGGAGAGACGCTGTGCTTCCAACGGAAACGGCACAGACAACGGCGCGCTTGTTAAATACTTCCGCGCGCATCTGAACCGGGGGGTAGTTTTGCTTTACGGCCGCGTGAGAGGATTAGAAGACTTGACGAACCTTCTTCCAGAATAGTATTACTTTTTGCGAATTTCCATAACTACTCAGAAAAAGAATCAGATGTACGATAAATTCACTTGCCACACAGGGCATTGTTACCAAACATCCGAGATTAAACTTTTGTATGGATCCCAATTCAAAAGTAAATCCACCAAGTTTGTGATTCTGTCGCCAGGCATATCTTCAACCTGATTCTGAACCTCTATAATTCCACCGTTGGCGTATTCTTCCGCGATAGTTAGGATCTCCTCTTGATCTGTCAATATGTCAATGTCGCCAGTCACAGTGAGTGCTAATGCCCGAAGTAGTGGAACATCCGTATCGTGTGAAAATTGAGCCCAAGCGAAAATCATTTCTTTATCTTTTCCGAGCGGTACCCGCTTTTTCTCGTGGTAACCTATGAAGGCAGCGAGCATGAAAATATTTTTCATGGACTCAAACGGGGGTAAATCTTCCTGACCTGCGTTTTCTCTCGATTTCGTCAGGGCGACGTAGATTGAATGATGGGACTTGTCAATCCGGATGCGATCTCGAGCTCTGGATTGTGGATTTCTACGTTCCTCAGTGTTATCTAGCATCGTATTATCCTCTCCTCCTAAATTTCTTCAATGGTGGTTGTCTTCGTCTGCGGATTGAATTTCAATTCATATTCTGCACCGATTCGAGGCTTAAGGTTTGCCTTTGCTTCTGGACGCAATTCCTCATCAGTCACGAATAGGACTAGCTGCTTGGCAATATCAGGAAGGATTACCGTTATGTTTTTCCTATGTTCGCTGGAAAGCCTGCCGAAAGGCGTATCCATTACAATCGGAAATGGTTCCTCCTTCAGTTGAGGGATCGTTTTCTGAACAGCTACCTTTGCCATTGCGGCGATGAAAGCGAGGCTGAGGACCTGACGTTGCCCCGCAGAAAGTTCAGGCAGTACGTCCGCGCCATTTTCGTCGATCACCTGAAGTTGGTAATTTTCGCTCAGACGAACATGGGCAAAATGATCGCCGTTCCACACCAAACGTTTGAAAATTTGCCCAACTTCCACTTGGACTTGCTCACGTATCTCTTTTGAGAATATAGCGTAAATCGTCTTCATCGCGGTCGACGCATCGCTGGCAAGTTTCCAAAATCTTTTTAGTTCTTCGGCTTTGGCGTTTGAATCCGTTTCAGTGCTGATTTGCTGCTCTTGCTTAGCTATGCCTTGGTTGATTTCCAGGATTCTCCCCTTAGTTTCGTTTATCACTTCTTCTAATTTGGGGATTTTCGCTTCATATTCCTTGCGCCGTTCTTCTAAGGCACGGGCTTCATCATGATCTAGATTTTCCAATTCGCGTCTAATGTTTTTTAAACGCGTTTCCTTCGCCTTTATATCTCGATCTAATTGTTCCGCCTTCCCCAAAACCAATTTTAAATTAGTTGGAAGGTTCCCTACTCGATCTTGCACTAAAAGGTTCAGATCATAAGTTTCCCGCGCGACATGTCCCAAGTCTGATGAAACAGATTGATTAAGAAGGTTACGGATAGTTTGAAACTCTGGGCTTCGATTGTCGATAGGTCTGCCACAGAGGCAACGCATCTCATTAAGAAGATCGCTAAGAAGTCCTGCAGGAATTCCTCTCTGGACTTCCGCCAAAATTTCCAATGCCTCATCAATAGCAGGTTTTGCTAACGCGATAAAGCCTTGATTAGCCAAACTCCGAATTTTTTCTTGGATTTCCGCTTTTTGGTGCTGAAACTGCTCTAGTTCTGCCTCAATTGCTTTACGTTTGTTGACAAGCATGCGTAATCCCTTGATGTCTTCCAGACGTTCGTCAATCTCCCGCTTTTGCTGCTTGGCAAGTGTCAATTCTTCCTGAGAACTCGCTATAACATCTGACAATTTGTCACGGGATGCTTCTTTCGCTGCTTTTTCATTGAGCAAAGCCTTTAGTTTGCCTGAGGCATGCTTCCTCGCTTCCCGCTGGTACTCACCGGTAATGTCTTCTAAATGTTTCATGCCGCGGGCAACCTCTTCAATTTTTAAGACATTGCGCACAGCACTCTCAACTTCCTTTTTGCGTTCTGGCCTCGTGAAGTTGTTAATCTTCTCGCCATCAAAAAAGAAGTGAACACTCACATCCTCAGGCATTATTGAACTAATCCAGGCTGATGCTTCGTCATCACTGAATTCGCGAAACTTGATTATTTCTAAGGAAAAGGGTGTTTCAATCCGCGGATACAGTGTTTCTCCTACCGATAAATGCCTATGAATTTTCCGTTTGGCACAGAATTCGACTTCCTGGTCAGGAAACATTCCTTGATAAGTAAAACGAAGTTCTACCGAGGTTACCACGTTTTCTCCCTCTGCAAGAGCACGCCTATTCACCAATTCGCCAATCTGTCCGATGTTTTTCTCAACAAATTTGTCGCCGTATAAACACCAGTTGATAGCAGTAAAGAGGGAGGTTTTCCCCGCGCCATTAACACCGTGAATAACCGTAACATGACGGTCGTCACTGGTAGCGAAATTAATGGTGTGTTCCCCATAGTACTGCCGAAAATTTTTCAATGTTATGCTGCTAAGCTTCATGTGCTTTGACCTCTTCTTGAATAATTCGGCGGATTTCAAGTTTGATTCCTTGAGGCTTCCTCATGTCCAATTTTTGGAGCTCTGCCTCAAGAACCTTCTCAATTACATTCCTTACTTGGGGTGGTAGAGTCTGTTTGAACTCTTCTATTCCGTTTTTCATTCAGAGCCTCCCAGTACACCCAACAGATTGTACCCTTTAGCGACTTCCCAAATCCTACTACGGGCATGAAACGGATTCAGGGCCATTCCGGCGAATTCGTTAAACCTCTTCAGTTCCCGTGCAACAATTTTACGCTCAGCGGCAAACGTTGCACTGGGATACTGCCGGTACGCCTGAGGCGGAACCGCGACGAGGTCATGTATCTCAGCGTGTTCTTTACCGGGGGCTTTCCGGAGAATTCGCCCGCGTCGTTGGATAAACTCCCTCGGATTGCTGCTGCTCGCGAGGATATAGGCGGTTTGCGTGCTCGGCACGTCAACCCCTTCATCTAGACACTTCATCGCTACTAGTGCCTGGAGGTGTCCCGATGCGAACATCTCCAACAATTCTCGCCGTTCAGTTGTGGATTCCTCTGCGGTAAATTTGGCAATGCGCAAGCCCAAATCGGTGAGCATCGGAAGTACTGAGTCAATTTGCCCAGGGGCACAGTAAAATAGCGCGTGATGAAGAGGCTCGTTTCTGTCCTCTAGCAGCTGCTCTAACACCTGCAACTTGTTTTCTGCTTTATTCAGCAGTGTTGCCCGTTTTATCAGTAACCTTTCAAGAGCCTCATTAGGCTCGTCGGTATTTGCGTGACGATACAGTCGCGCGATTCTATCGGTGAGGTTTTTGTACTCGTCAAGTTCCTCATCTGTCAATTCGACGAGATGGGGATAATAACAGTAGGGACAAAGACAACCTTCTTCGATCGCTTTGCGAAGAGAAAATTCGTAAACGGTTTCCCTAAAATATCTCTTGAGAGCAGCAGTCCCTTCATTGTCAAACCACCGGTTGGGCGTTGCCGACAAACCGAGCCGGTAATCGAAAACTTCCGGAAGTTTCTGTCGACTCTGAGTTGCTCCAAGATGATGAACTTCGTCGGCGACGAAAACGGCGGCACGTTTCAACTTGGAAAGCAGTTTCTGCATAGTGTCAGCGATGAAGGTGCTATGCGTCGTAATGGTACACACAACGTCGCAAACCTGCCAATTGTATCGCATCAAGGCAGTATTGAATTGAGGCACCCACCGCACAGAACTTTCATAAGCCACTATCGGTTCAAATCCGAATTGTTCGGCTTCCTTGCGCCACTGGTTAACAAGATGCTTGTACGGACAAGCGATGAGAACAAACAGCGTAGCCTTTTCCTCCTTGAGTTTGGCAAGGGCAGCCAAAGCTGTGATTGTCTTTCCTGTCCCTGTCGCCATTTCCCACAAGCCACGGCAACCGTTTGCAAACCATGCATCAATTGCTTCCTGTTGGTATGCTCTCAGGACCAGACCTCTCGGCAAATAAGCCTCTTCGGGCTCAACTACTACCGGTGAATCTGGGGATGGCATTGTGTCGTAAACTAGTTGAGGACTTAAAAGCTCCTCTGCCAACGCTGTTGGAAAATCTACAACAGCCAACGTATCCGTTGCATTATTCCATAAACGCCTAAAATTGTCAACCTTTTGTTGAACGCGTTGCTGCGTATCCTCCGACGAGAGATAAACATCAATGGATTCAAAATTGCTCAGCAACCCACCGACAGTTTCATTTAGCGACCCGGCGAATGCCACAGCGTTGTCGGTATCGTCTAAAAATATACCGAGCTTTTCGTGGTAAATCGCCCGTGGGTTTATTTCGCTTGCATCCGCTGTGCAAGCAATTTTGATATCCAAATGCCTATGCGCGATGAGCCACGTTAGCAATGCCAACCGATCTCGCGCAATTGTCTGAAACTCGCTTTCAGAGAACCCTGCCAAAAATTGTGCATTTCTGGCCTCATAGCCGCGTTGGATTGCCTCAATATCATCCCTCGCTAAGCAGGGACCGGTTACCAGCCGCATTTTTCCGCTGCGCCGAATGAAGGTTGCTAGTCCTTTGGCATAGAGTGCGAGCCCACCACTGGTGAAATACCCAACAGCGCGCCAGTACCGCGTGGCATGACGCAGGCACGGCGTGTAAAAATCCGCGACGAGGTCTGCACCATCCGAACGATATTCAGACCTGAGTGTAAGTTCTCTGAGTGACATAGACATTTTCCAAGCCGAAATTCTACCTCTGTTTTACCAAGTGCTTGAAAAGACTTCACCGAATAAATAAACCCTTATCGGAGTTGCAGTGCGGATTCGCGAGTCTCCAGCCCCACAAGTTGACTGCCTCCGCCTTTGAGTTTTCGGTATGGACGCGATAGGAAACGCCGCGTCCTTGAAAAACCGAGCACGACACGCACCCGGTTCTGCGCAGTCCGAGAGCCGCCTTTTCCGTGCGACCGGCACGAACCCGCGCAATTCGTTTTAAATAGGATACCACAAAACGCGAAAATTTGCAAACAAAAAATGTGCGCGAATTTTCTGTGGATACGGTATCAACGTTCGCATTCTACAAAAAACGCCGATTTATGTCAACCACTTTTTTGTGCAAGCGATGCCTCAAAATCGGTTTTCCCATCAGTTTTTGAGGGTTTCAGCACAAATTAGCCAGACGTTCCTTTAATTTTACCACATTTTCACAAAAAAGTCAAATTTTTCTTCATACGTTTTTGAACGCTTAGGCGAAATCACCGGTTATGATTTCCTCTGTCGATCTCGCCATTCAACAATCTGCCTCAAATCTTCGGCTAATTCCTGCTGAATATCAGGCTTGTCTATCGCTTCCTCAACCCATTTCACCCCATTCTTGACCAGTTGGGTGACCGTCCGAATATATTGAGCCGAGCTCGGCGCGTCCAAGCGTTGCCCAAAGTTGGTGATTCGTTCGTAAACCGCAACCGTGTGCATGATTTGATACCGCTTGTCTTCCTCCCACTTGTCGTCCCGATTATACAGATACGTTGGACCGCAGGTGACGTGCCATCCCAGATCGAAGAGAGCCTGGTGAATGACGAATTTGGGAAGCGCGACGCAGAAAAATTCCGCGAAATTCTCACGGACGAGTTTCTTGACGTTATCGTGGCAATACCGGTTGACGAAAGCATCCCGAAAATCCTGACTTGCGCTGATATTCTCATTGACCCGATTCTCAAGTTGCTCAATCGCGGCTTGATTTATATGATCTGAATCAATGTGAGAGGTGAGAAACAGCGTGAATTGGTTGCAAGGCCTCTGGTTAATCGGAAATGTTGCCTCCGTTTGCCACGCTAAAATTTGAAGTATTGATTCCAGCAGTGGTGCTATTATCCCTTTTTTGGCGGGAAACATGACACCGAACACGTCAAGATTGACAATGTCAAACGGAAACGCTTCCTTCAAGCGAAGGTGGGTATCCTTGACTTGCAATTTTTCGCGAATTTCTGGTGAGTGGGGATTTTCACCTTCTTCCAGCCATGTCTTGCCAGATGTCTCTGCATCCTCCTTAAACAAGACAATTTCTTCAAATTCGCCCCGAAACCCCTGTTCAGGAGAACCGATGAAATCAGCGATTTTTCCGAAGTGCTCGCTGTTTTTCTCGCAGAAGTAAACACCTTCAAGGTATCCCGTGCCCGCGGCTCTCTCAAGAATTCCTGCGCGTTCTAACATAAAAACGTCAATTGCTTCGGCCGCACAGAAAGTAAAATAGCGCAACGGAATCCTTTTTGAGCGCCTTCTGATTGCACGTTTTTGCTGCTGTGCTGCTGCCAGCCATCCGTCTGTTCTGACGTAATGTTTGAGAAGATCGTCTTCATAATTGATGTGACTCATCTGAATAGAATCCTCTGGCGGTTTATAACAAACCGGACTTTACGAACTCTGATAAGAGACCGTAGAATTTTTCCCTACGTTTTTCTTCAGGGGCTTGCATGGAAATTTCAAACGCGTATGCGATAAGTTGCATAAGTTCCCGTTTGCTCTTCGGAGTTGGTAGGAATTTGCTTTGATTGTTCTCAAGCACCTTCTCTCCAGACGGATCAACCATTAAAGGAAGTGACGATTCGTCAGTCGAAATCAAGACATAATCGTCTCCCAATTCTCGGTGGATGAAGGCATTGAGCAGTGCCTGCTTTTCGGTTGCGCGCCCTTTACGTTTTGCCAGTGACCGTTCTCTTCCCCGGTGCCCTGCTTCGGGAAAAACTTCCGTTTCCAGCAAATTGTGGATAACCTCTTTGAGTTTTACAAAGTGCGGATGTATCTCATTGAAACTAGCCCGGTCAATATTGAGCGCGAATTCTAGCCCTCCTTCAACATCAACTTCGCCAGATATCCAATTGAAACGTGGATTGGGAATTCTCGGATAACTAAAGAGCGTGGCATCGTAAGTGCCGATAGCGACATTTCGGATTCTTACTAGCAGCCCGCGGAGATCCATTGGTTCTATGGCACGCCCATCCTGCAAGTAAACATAGCCAGATATTCTGAAATTCTGACCATATACCTTCACATTTTTATCAACAGCAAACAACCTCCCTGTTAGTTTGCCGCTTTCTGACGGTTGAGAGGCAAGTGGGTATCGGTGCGGGCGGCGTAACGACAACCCATCAACAACTACCTCAAATTGGTGTGTCTTTAAGGCTTGTTGCTGGTGGATGAGCCGTTCCTTGAGTTCCTGTGTTGCTACAATTTTGTCCCAATCAAAGGGACCTGTCTCTACGTATGGCAAGGGGCATGCCACGGCGAGATCCCAAACCATCTGCCAGTATGGACTGACGGTTTTCGCCGATCGATTGGTGTGAATCTTCTTCAAGAATGCTGAGAAGATTGATGGCAGTCGATCTTTGCCTGAAGTTTCTCGAAACTTCCTTACAAAGGCGGAACGCATATCTGCAGCAATCACATAAGTTCCCGCTTTGTCAGGCTCATAGGCAACAGGCTCAATGCTAAATAGCCCTACATCAATCGGTTTCTCATCCGATGAATTTCCGGTTGAGGTTGCTGGTACAGGTTCTGGAGACACCTCGCTCACTTTTTCTCGCAGAAAATCAACTAAGCGTATCGTTGCGCGAAAAGCCGTTTGCGACGCTTTATGATGCGAGATAACCTGGAACTCGTGACAGATTTGGGCGATGCCTAGCATGCCGATGCCCAACCACCCAACGATAGGCCTGCCGAGAGTCGTGACATGACTCACCTTCCCCTCAGTAGTGGCGCGTTTGGTGCTATCACCGATGCCCTGACGCATAATCCTTTCAAACGTCTCTCGCGTCATGCCGCTGCCGTTGTCCCGGCATGTGATGATGTCGAAACTTGGCCAATTTGTGGTAATGG
This sequence comes from Candidatus Poribacteria bacterium, assembly GCA_965242965.1. GTDB lineage: Bacteria > Poribacteria > WGA-4E > WGA-4E > WGA-3G > AGPOR5. The sequence goes on from OZ251518.1 coordinate 4,564,526, forward strand.
CGACACGAGTCGCGTCGGCATCAAACGCATTGCTGACGAGTTCTTTCAACGCGCCAGCCGGGCTGCGATAGATACCCGCGCTGATGTGTCCCACTATTTTTGAACTGACTTCAATATTTTGCCAATCCATAGCGCACCTCAGGAGTCAGGTTTTGTAACATGAGTGCATCAAGAAAGCCACCGAATAAATAAACTCTTATCGGAGTTGCAGTGCGGATTCGCGAGTCTCCAGCCCCACAAGTTGACTGCCTCCGCCTTTGAGTTAACGGTATGGACGCGATAGGAAACGACGCGTCCTCGAAAAACCGAGCACGACACGCACCCGGTTCTGCGCAGTCCGAGAGCCGCCTTTTCCGTGCGACCGGCACGAACCCGCGCAATGCGTTTTAAATAGGATACCACAACATACGAAAATTTGCAAACAAAAAATGTGCGCGAATTTTCTGTGGATACGGCATCAACGTTCGCATTCTACAAAAAACGCCGATTTATGTCAACCACTTTTTTGTGCAAGCGATGCCTCAAAATCGGTTTTCCTATCAATTTTTGAGGATTGCAGCACAAATTAGCCAAACGTTCCTTTAATTTTACCACATTTTCACAAAAAAGTCAAATTTTTCTTCATCCGTTTTTGAATACTTACAGGAGTTCCCTCGGCGACTGAGCAGGTTTTGTAACATGAGTGCATCAAGAAAGCCACCGAATAAATAAACCCTTATCGGAGTTGCAGTGCGGATTCGCGAGTCTCCAGCCCCACAAGTTGACTGCCTCCGCCTTTGAGTTAACGGTATGGACGCGATGGGAAACGCCGCGTCCTTGAAAAACCGAGCACGGCACGCACCCGGTTCTGCGCAGTCCGAGAGCCGCCTTTTCCGACGCGACCGGCACGAACCCGCGCAATTCGTTTTAAATAGTATATCACAGAACGCGAAAATTTGCAAACAAAAAATGTGCGCGAATTTTCCTAAAGAAACACGCCAATCCACCGAGTTTGATAATCCTGCGAAATCCCGTAAATCTTGGAAATCCTGATTCAGACAACTGATTTATCACATTTTCACAAAAATATCACATTTTTCTTGACAAATTTATCAGAAAATAATAGAATACCTATATTGACACTCTGTTCACGCTAAATGCGCGCAACAGAAATTACTAATGTCTCTAACCAACAGGAGGAATCTTGTTTATGAGAATGTTTACTACCGTCGCTTATGTGCTGTGTGCCGCAGTCATCATGCTGGCAACAACAGCCGATGCAGCGAAGAAAATCGATGTCTTCGTTTACACGGAGACCGTGCAGTGGATCGGCCAAGCACAAGCACAGGAAGAAGCCGACATACTGATCGAGGAAATTGAAGGCAAGCAAGGAATCGGTGAGGTTGTCAACGACCCGGCCAAGGCGGTTGAAGCCTGGACGAAGGACCATACCGTCGACAAGGGGAATCACATTATCGTCATGTTCGGGGATTTCCCTCAGGAAATTTATCCGAACGGTAAAGGCGACATCAAGAAGGGCTCCGTCGCTGAAGAATTCCTCGATGCCGGCAATACCTTCTCGAACAGTGCCGACTACTTTTTCTGGGGACAAGGGGGCCGGAATGAAGCGCAAGGACTCCAAAACATGATGGATATCCCCGGAATCGTTCAGTGGGATGATGACACCCCGATGAAGGTGACGAAGGAAGGAAAGGACCTGACTCCGTCGTTGGACGATTACAACACGGACCGCCCGTTCCACCTCAATGAGCTCGATAACGATTGGGAATTGGAAATCGCATTTGCAACCGAAACCGGCAAGGGGAGTAACGCGCAACGCTGCGATCCCTGTATCGTCCGGAACACGAAGACAGATGCACGCCTTATCCAAGTCTACCAAACCAACAATCAGGATGATCCGAAAGGGGAAGTCATCGCGGAGATTATCCTGAACTACTATCTTGAAGTCGCGGGGGCCCTCGAGGTCGACCCGCAGGATAAACTGCCTACACGTTGGGCAGACATTAAAACTCGGAGGTAATAATTGATGCGAAACGTTTTTATACTTTTAACTGCCATGGCTCTCATGGCTCTCCCCTTGGCACCGCTGTTCGCAGCGGGCGAAGTGGCAATCTATACCGGCACCACGCAGTGGATCGGCAAGGAACCCGCTGACGAACAGGCGCAAATCTGCGTTGACATGCTCAACGATGCCGGAATCACGAACACGTGGTTTGATAGCGATGGCGACATGGATGCCCTCGCCGAGTGGATGGAAAGTGTCACCGGCGACCAGGGTGTGGATGTCTGTGTGCTTTACGGCGATCTGCCGCCGAGTGTCTATCCCGAAGGCAACTCACAGACAGATGGCTCCATCGGCGAAACCTTCATTGAGACTACCGATGGCGATACGTTCATCAACCACGCCGATTATATGTTCTGGGGACTCGGCGGTCGAAATGAGACAGGCGGTTTGCAGAACATGATGGACATTGCAGAAATCACGATGTGGGACGATGATACCGCGATGACCGTCACGGCCGATGGCAAGGCCATCTCGCCGAGTCTGACCGATTTTGCGTCAGACCGCCCGTTCCACGTCGATGAACTCGATGGCGATTGGGAAGTTGAGGTATCTCTGGCACAGAGCGATGATGGCACGCGTGCGGATCCGATTATCGTTCGCGATGGCAACCTCGGCAGACTGATTCCGGTCATTCAGACGAACGGCGGCGATGAGCCGAAAGGCGCGGTCGCGGCGGAAATCATCACCTGGCTGATGTCCACCACGCCTGTTGAACCGGCTGGAAAGTTATCCACAACGTGGGGAGACTTGAAAGCAGTCCGATGAGTGTTTTTGTTAGGGCGGCGAGGGCTATCCGAAGCCATCGCCGCCTCTCTCCAATGATATGTCCAGTGATATGCCCATTACTGTGTATTGTCCTCTCGTTGCTAGCGTTCGTTTCCTGCAATGAGCGGGTGGATTCTCCCATCGTTGGCACCTTGCCCATCGCAACGCTCACCACAGACAAAGATGCAGCCACCATGGTCTACGTTCCTGCAGGCGAGTTTTTGATGGGCACCAGCGATGCAGACATGGAGCAGTATAAAGTGCTGTTCCCTCTCCGCAAAATCTCCCGTTTTGACAACGAACGTCCGCAGCGCAAAGTGTTTGTTGATGCGTTCTACATTGACAGAACGGAGGTTACGAATCGGCAATACAAGCGGTTTCTCACCGAAACCGGCTACGAACCGAAGCACTATTTGGATTATTTGCCCTACAACGCGCCCGATTTGCCAGCCACGGTGCTGGAGTGGGAGGATGCTGTTGCTTATACCGAGTGGGCAGGCAAACGGCTGCCTACCGAGGCGGAATGGGAGAAGGCGGCGCGAGGCACAGATGGACGTTTCTGGCCCTGGGGCAATGAATGGGATGCCACGAAACTGAGCGGTAATGACGGCACCGGGCTCAAAGACGGTTACAAGGAAACCGCGCCGGTTGCGCAATTTCCGCAAGGCGCGAGCCCTTACGGCGCGCTGGATATGGCAGGGAATCTGTGGGAGTGGGTATCCGATTGGTATGATGCCGACTACTACCGCAAAAACCCGAGCAATGTGAATCCACAAGGACCGGAGACTGGGGATGGACACGTTTTGAAAGGCGGCGGCTGGGCAGAAAATTTAGACTTCACCCGATGTGCCAATCGGCTGGGAGGAAATCCGGGCTCACTTTTGCGCGGTTTCCGTTGCGCCATGGACGCGCCATGAAACAGAATTGAAACAGAATGAGACAGAATGAAACAGATTGGCACGCATGCAAACCCAGATCTGGATGCCATCGTCAGCGCATGGCTCGCACAAGATTTCCTCTTTCGCGGGCAACCGACAGAGGTGGTGTTCGTCAGCCGAAAAGTCCCTGAAAAGGTCATGCAGACAGCTGCTTGTCTCGTTGATGTCGGCAACACTTACTGTCCCGAACGTTATCGGTTTGACCACAAGCCGCCGGCATTTGCGAACCGAAACAGCACGTGTGCGACGCGATTAATTTGGGAACATTTGCGGGAGATAGGTGTGAAAGTAGAACACCTTGCACCGCTCGTTCAGGTGACTTATGAAGGGGATACGCATCGGAATTCGGCGGCTCTCAAACAGAGTCGCATCGACGGGGCGCACGCGGAATTAGCGAAATTGAAGAGGAAATATCGGAAGACGATGGACATCTATCAACGGATGGTTGTCTGGTTGCGAGAACATGCGCGACAATTAAGGGAGGTAGAAACCAATGGCGTTTAGTGATTTTAAATCCATCCCTGAAGTCTTAAAAATATTCAGAATAGCACACGCCCAAGATGATTTTGTCAGGGGCGAGGAGACCTTAGCACCCTCAAAGCAATTTGTCCAAGAATTGAAGTTCGCCCAACGGCATATTAACATTTTCAGATCTGAGGGCGCGCGGTGTGAGACGGTCATCTATCCGGTCTTACGCGAAGTCTACAAGGCCTATGCTGAGAACTACGTGCTCTGGATTAAGGAGCCTCTTACCTACGATGCAATCTTGAGCGGCACGCCGGATTACTTCATCGCCACAAAATCTAAATTCGGCAAACCCGTTATTGGGACACCTCTGGTGATCCTCGTCGAGGCGAAGAAAAACGATTTTGAGGTAGGGTGGGGGCAATGTCTCGCCGAGTTAATCGCCGCACAGAAAATCAATGCCCAGAACATCAAGGAACACGCGACGTTTCCGGTGTATGGCATCGTGACAGATGGCATCGGGTGGCAGTTTGGGAAACTTGTCGGCGACACTTTTACCGAGAACCTCACGCTGTTTGGCCTGGCAGATTTGCCGCGGTTGTTTGGCGCAATCGATGCTGTCTTCAAAGAGGTTCAAAAAGGCAGCATCGCGACTACGGAACAATAACCCCGCGGCGGTTTTCGCAGTCGGCGTTTCTGGGACAGGCACGGTGTTGCCTTACCAGAAGAGGAGTGGAACCGTAGGAGAGACCTCCCGGTCTCGATGCACCCTCGGTGTGTTGCTTTACCAGAAGAGGAGTGGAACCGATGGCGTTTAGTGATTTTAAGACGCTCACTGAAGTGCAAGAAAGATTCGGCATTAGGGACTCGGAAATTGACTTTGTCAAGGTTGACAAACTCTTAAACCCTCCGGAGCATTTCCTGCAAGAATTAGCGTTTACTCGGCAGCACCTTAATGTTTTCCGGTCTGAATCGGCACGGTGCGAGGCGATTATCTATCCGATTTTATTGCAAAACTATAAAGCGTATGCCGACAGTTATATGCTCTGGATTCGCGAACCGCTCGTCTACGATGCAATCTTGAGCGGCACGCCGGACTACTTTATCGCTACCCGCTCGGCATTGGGAAAAAACGTTGTCGGCACACCTTTGGTGATAGTCGTCGAGGCGAAGAAAAACGATTTTGAGGTAGGTTGGGGGCAATGTCTCGCCGAGTTAATCGCCGCGCAGAAAATCAATGCCCAGAACATCGAGGAACACGCGGCGTTTCCGGTGTATGGCATCGTAACTGACGGGACGACATGGCAGTTTGGCAGGCTTGTTGATGACAGTTTCACGCGAAACATCACGCCATTTGGTCTCGGCGATTTGCCGCGGTTGTTTGGCGCAATTGATGCAGTCTTCAAAGCCGTCCAAAACGGAGACACCGCACACGCAGAATTGTAATCCACCGGGGCTTTGTCCCAATCGGCATTTTCGGGACAGGCACGGTGTTGCTTTACCAGAACAGGAGGCGAACCGATGGCATTGAGTGATTTCAAATCGATTGCTGAAGTGCAAGCAAAATTCAGCATCAAGGCTTCAAAAGAGACGCTTATCGGGGTTGAGGAACCCTTAACGCCTTCGGAGTGGTTTCAGCAAGAATTCGCTTTCAACATGCAACAGTTCAACTTTGCCGACTCTGAGATGGCACGGTGTCAGGCACTTATCTTCCCAGTTTTACGGGAGGTCTACAAGGCTTATGCCGAGGACTACGTGCTCTGGATTGACGCATCTCTGGCTTACGATGAAACTTTAAGCGGCACGCCGGACTACTTCATCGCCACGAAATCTGAACTCGGTGGGCGTATTCTCGGAACGCCGCTGATAATCGTTGTTGAGGCGAAGAAAAACGATTTTGAGATAGGTTGGGGACAATGTCTGGCAGAGTTAATCGCCGCACAGAAAATCAATGCCCAGAACATTAAGGAACACGCGATGTTTCCGGTGTATGGTATCGTCACCGACGGTATAAGTTGGCAATTCGGGAAACTTGTCGGCGACACTTTTACAGAGAACCTCACGCCGTTTAGTCTCGGCGATTTGCCGCGTCTGTTTGGCGCAATCGATGCTGTCTTCAAAGCCGTTCAGAACGGAAGCACCGCCTCACCGGAAAGAGAATCATGAAACATTTTGCAACGCTATTCACGACGCTGTTTGCGGTATCGTTCCTATTTATCACGCCCGAGGGGACGCGCCTATTCGCCGATGAGTGGCCGCAGTGGCGCGGCACACACCGCGACGGTATCTGGAACGAAACGGGAATAATTGACGCTTTTGAGGACGCGGATATTCCTATCCGCTGGCGCGTGCCAATCGGCAGCGGTTACAGCGGCCCAAGCGTCGCCGATGGACGCGTCTACGTCACCGACCGGCTCACGAAGCCGACGCAAGTTGAACGCGTCCACTGCTTTGACTGGGAGACAGGCGAGCAACTCTGGACTTTCACATACGAGTGCGCTTATCGGATTGACTACACCGCCGGGCCGCGCGCCACCGTCACCGTCCACGATGGACTCGCCTACGCCTTAGGCGCGATGGGACATTTGCACTGCTTTAATGCCGCCACCGGCGAAATTGTGTGGAAAAATGACTTGGGTGTAACGTATAATATCAATATGCCAACCTGGGGCATCGCGAGCGCGCCGATTGTCGTGGGAGAACACCTCATCGTGCAAATCGGCGGCACACCCGGCGCGTGCATCGTCGCATTGGACAGAAAAACCGGCGAGGAAAGGTGGAAGGCACTAGACGATAAGGCATCCTATTCCGCACCGATGCTCATCACGCAAGCCGGACAGCGCGTCTTAATCTGCTGGACAGGCGGACACGTCGCCGCTCTGAATCCACAGACAGGCGAAGTGTTGTGGCTCTATCCGTTTAAACCGACGCGCATGGAGATAGGCATCGCTACACCGGTTTTCCATGAGAATGAACTCTTTATCACCGATTTCTTTGAGGGTTCCCTACTGCTGAAACTGGCACCGGATAAATTGGCTGTGGAACTCGGCTGGCACCGCAAAGGCAAAGACGAGCAAAATACGGACGCGCTCCATTCCACGATGGCTACGCCGATTCGGGAGGGCGATTACATCTACGGCGTGGATAGTTACGGCGAACTCCGCTGTCTGGATGCGCGCAACGGCGACAGGGTGTGGGAAGATCTCTCCGCTGTGCCGAGGGCGCGCTGGAGCAACATCCATTTTATTAAAAACGGTGCCAAGGTTTGGATGTTCAACGAGCGCGGCGAACTCCTCATTACCGAACTTTCGCCTGAGGGGTTGAACGTCATCAGCCGCGCGAAGTTAATCGAACCTACGCGAGACCAGCTGAACCGGCGAGGCGGCGTAACTTGGGCGCACCCCGCGTTCGCCTATCAACATGTTTTCGCGCGGAATGATAACGAACTAGTCTGCGCAAGCCTCGCGAAAAACGAAAAACCACACAAAGGAGAATAAGATATTGGAAACGACTCAAACGCCAACCGTTGATTTGCGTCCCGGCCAACAGCTGCACGGGTTCAACGTGAAAGCCGTCACCCCGATTGATGAACTTCGCGCCGTGAAGATCGAACTGGCGCACCCGCATAGCGGCGCACGGCTGCTGCATCTCTATACACACGACACGGAGAACCTCTTTTCCATCAATTTTCCGACACCGCCGCCCGACGATACCGGGCTGCCGCACATTCTTGAACACGCGGTGCTTGCCGGTTCACAGAGATATCCGGTAAAGGAACCGTTCTTTGAGATGATTAAGATGAGCATGGCGACGTTCATCAACGCCATGACGAGCGCAGACCACACTTACTATCCGGTCGCGAGCAACGTCAAGAAGGACCTCTTCAATCTCGCCGAGGTCTACTTTGACGCGGTGTTTCACCCGCTCCTCACCGAGGATACCTTCCGGCGCGAGGGACATCACCTGGCACCCGCGAACCCGGAAGAGCCGACCGGGGATTTGAAAATCACCGGCATCGTCTATAACGAAATGAAGGGGGTCTTCTCAGACCCCGAGTCGCGGTTGTATCGTGCAATGACGAGCCGACTGATGCCGGATACAGTCTACGCGCGGGAATCTGGCGGCGACCCGGGCGCGATTCCTGAATTAACTTACGCGCAACTCAAGGCGTTTCATCAAACCTATTATCATCCGAGCAACAGCTACTTCGTTCTCTACGGCGACATTCCGACAAGTGACTATCTCGCCTTCCTCGCCGATAAGTTGGATAACATTCCGCAAAATGGGGGAGGTTCGGCACTCCGGCCACTCCGGCCCGAAGTCACGCACCAACCGAAATGGACATCACCACGGACGGTGATAGATACCTACCCTGTCGGCGCGGACGAGCCGCTCACCGAAAAGACGTATCTGATGCTGAGTTGGCTCATGGGAGATGCGACAGACCCGGGGGATGTTGTCTTGTGCCGCATTTTAAGCCTGATTCTGCTCGGCAATGAAGGCGCGCCGCTCCGAAAGGCGATTATCGACTCCAAACTCGGCGCAGATCTGATTTATTCGGGTGCCAGCTCCATCGGCCCCGCCAGCACCTTTTACGTTGGGCTCAAAGGCAGCGAGGTGGCACGCACCGAGGCGTTTACGGAATTGGTGATGAAAACGCTTACCGAGATTGCCAATACCGAAATTGACAGCGCGAGGGTGGAATCGGCGTTTCAGCAAGCGACGTATCACTATCAGGAAGTCGCGTCAATGTTTCCGCTTCGGATGCTCTACCGCGTCATTGAAGCGTGGATTTATGAAAAAGACTCGGCTACCTTCCTGAAGATGGGAGAAAGTCTCGCCGATGTCCAGCAGCAATGGCAGAAGAATCCGGCGATTTTCAATGAACTGATTCGCGAGCGACTGATTGACAATCCTCACCGTTTGCTGAGTGTGCTATCACCTGATGCCGAGATGCAGGCGAAGATGGACGCTGAGTCGGCGGAACGGACGAAGGGTATCCGTTCGCAATTGACAGACGCACAGGTTACCCAGATTGCCGCCGATGCCGCCGAATTGGAACGCCTCAATGGACAGCCCAACTCACCGGATGCACTGGCAAAACTGCCGCAGTTGCAAGTCAGCGATTTACCTGAAAAGCCGCGGCATATCCCGACACTCGTAGAGGAAGTTCACGGGCGCGTCCTGCTCCGAAACGATGTCTTTGCCAACGGCGTGAATTACCTCGTCCTCAACTTTGATTTAGCAGGATTCCCATCGCATCTCTGGCAATATCTGCCTCGGTATGTCGAGGCGATTGGCAAACTCGGTGCCGCCGATATGAACTACGAGCAGATGGCTCAGCGAAGAGCGGCAGTTACCGGTGGGATTGGTTGCGCGCCCGGCTTCGGCACGCACGCGCTAGATAAGAGTCGTTCGTTGCAGAATCTGCGCTTTCAGTTGAAGGCTCTTGATAGTAAGATGGATGCCGCGCTGGATGTGCTGCACGCTCTGGTTTTTTCGGTGAACCCGCGCGATACCGAAAGGCTTCGCGATGTGCTCACGCAATCCGTGGCGGAATATCGCACCGAGATGATTCACGACGGCTCAAACACCGCTATTCATCACGCCGCGCGCGGGCTCTCACCGGAAGCGCATCTCGCGGAAATCGTCTGCGGACTGCCGCAGCTGCGCGGGAGTGAGAAACTGCTCAGCGATTTTGATGAACTTAACGCCGAACTGATGCGTCATATTGAACAGATTCGCGATTTCTTGTTAGTGCCGGGACGGGTGACTGCCAGTTTCACCGGTTCCGATGCGGCTTTCAATGCGACACGGACGCGTCTCGGCGAGTGGCTCAACGCGATGAAAGATGAAACGATCCCTACCGAGGCTGTTGCATTTCAGCCGTTTGCCACGCCGCCGCGCGAAGGACTCGCCGGTCCGATTCAAATTGCGCATTGTGCACATGTGATCCCGGCACCGCACTATTCGCACCCAGATTCAACGCTGCTCAGCATCGGTGCGCACCTCATTCGGTTGGACTATATCATGAGTGAAATCCGCTTTAAGGGCAACGCGTATGGCGCGTGGTTTACCTACAGTCCGCTTGAAGCGCATCTGTATCAGGCTTCCTACCGCGACCCGCACGTGGCACGCACCCTCAACGTTTTTGCGGAAACTGTTGACTACGTCAAACAAGTAGAGTGGACGCAGACAGATATTGACAGGGCAATCATCGCCACGGCGAAGAACGGCGAGAAACCGATTCGTCCGAGTAGTGCGGCGAGCCGCGCGCTCAGTCAACATCTCACCGGGCAGACGCGCGAGATGCGGGAGGCACGTTACGCTGAACTCCGCCGCGCAACCCCAGCGGCAGTGAAACGCGCCCTCTTGCAAGTGTTAGAAGAAAACCGCGATAACGCAGCGGTGTGCGTTGTGTCAAGCCGTGAGAAACTTGAGGCGGCGAATCAAGAATTGGCGGCACCTCTCGCTATTGAGGATATCCTTGCATCAGCGTAATTAGAATGGTGGATTTCTATACCTGTCTTTCAAACGAACGATTAGGCAAACGAACGATTAGGACGAACGCAGCACGAATCCTATAGGCGCGCTTTGAAAGCGCGCCTTCCGGTGGAGAGTTATGGTATCTGCGTCCGTCCATAATATAAAATGAGGGTGTTTCATAAATCGTTTTCCCCGGTAGGAGAGACCTCCCGGTCTCGATGCATCGCGCATGCGAGAAACCGTAGTTCGGGAGCACCTGCTCCCGAACAGGTCAAGATCAGGCGATCTTGACCTACAGAGGAAGGCGGCTCGGTCACCGTAGGGCGAGGGCCTGTCCCTCGCCATCGTTCGCACACCCCAACGATCGCGGGGGACAGGCCCCCGCGCTACTGTGAAAAAAACGGCCCTTTGTTGAGAGATTTATGAGACACCCTCAATATAAAATGGGAGAGATAATCATGAGAAACATTGCGTTTTTAACCCTCTGTGTTTGCGCTTTGACGGTGATGGCAGCGAGCGCGTCACAGCCGGTAGATTATGAAAAGAATTGGCATCAGTGGCGCGGGCCACATGCAACCGGTGCCGCCGCCAGCGACGCGAATCCGCCACTGACTTGGAGTGAAACCGAGAACGTCCGTTGGAAAATCGCCATCCCCGGCATGGGGCACGCCACGCCGATTGTATGGGAAGAGAAAATCTTCGTCCAAACCGCTATCCAGGGCGATGAGCAGAAAGTGGAAGAACCGGATGACGACAATCCGTTCAGCGGCTTTTTCCGGCAAAGAGACAGCGGTCCTACGAATACGTATCAGTTCGCGCTCCTCGCTATTAACCGAAGCGATGGTAGCATCTTATGGCAGAAAACGTTGCGCGAGGAAGTCCCGCATGAAGGCACGCACCAAGATGCCAGTTTCGCCTCCAACTCGCCGGTTACCGACGGTGAGTATGTCTACGCCTATTTCGGCTCGCGCGGGCTTTACTGCGTGGATATGGATGGCAACGTCAAGTGGGAGAAGGACATCGGTGAGATGCGGAAATCCAACGCCTTCGGCGAAGGCAGCTGCCCTGTCCTCTATGGGAATACCCTCATTATTGTCCAAGACCACGAGGGCCCCACGCCTTCCTTCATCATCGCGCTGGATAAGCGGAACGGCGACGTGCTGTGGAAAACCGAACGCGATGAACGCACCACGTGGACAACGCCGGTCGTTGTTGAACAGGATGGGAAACCGCAGGTAATCGTTCCCGCAACGAACCGCACGCGGAGTTATGATTTGGCAACCGGCAAACTTTTGTGGGAATGTGGTGGGTTAACCCGCAACGTTATTCCCACGCCTGTTGCCGATGACGGGTTCGTCTATGTCACTAGTGGCTTCCGCGGGAATTCGCTGCAGGCGATACGCCTTGATGTCGCCAAAGACGATATTACCGATTCTGAGGCTATTGTGTGGCAGCACAACCGGAATACCCCTTATGTGCCATCGCCGCTCCTGTATCAGGACGCGCTCTATTTCTTAAAAAGCAACGATGGCATCCTCTCCGCCTTCAATATTAAAACAGGAGAGGCCAACTATGGTCCTGAGCGATTACAAGGCATTAGCAATGTCTATTCGTCTATCGTCGGTGCGGCGGGGCGCGTCTATATCGCCAGCCGAAACGGCACCGTGTTAGTTGTCAAACATTCGCCAACCTTCCAGATCTTGGCGACGAACAAACTAGACGATAGTTTTAATGCTTCGCCGGTGATTGTCGGTTCGGAGTTATACTTGCGCGGGCAGGCGTATCTCTACTGCATCGCGGAATAATCTCGCGGCCTGTAGGGCGAGGGCCTATCCCTCGCCTTATTCGTTAGGACGAATGTCCGTTTTTCTTCCTATGAAAAAATGTTGGGAGATTGGGCGAATTAATTTGATTTTTAACGCTATGTTATGGTAAAATTAACATGTCATGACTGGAAACGATAGTTTTGTTTCCGCATGCAAATGCATTAAACTAACTATTTCCTAGAGAGGATAAACAAATGGAACTGAAACAAGATAAGGAACGCCTTGAAGAGATTCAGGAGTTCTATCGCACGATGGAGGAGGAGGCTGAACCGTACCGCGAGTATTTCGCGGCTCTGGCAACTTTGCCGCCAGAACCGCCTCCGCCTGTAACTTTCATCGAGATTGGGAACACGTCGGTTCCCCGTGGAGAATCTACGAATGCCAGACTCTAGTTAACCGAAGGTGTTTCATAAATCGTCCAACGTCGCGGTGACAGCCCCGCGCTACGGTAACAACTAAGAAATCGCCGCATGGCACGTAGGGCGAGGGCCTGTCCCTCGCCGTGCCCCGGTCTGAGCAGCAAACAGCCGGGGTCTCCGGGCTGCGGGCGTTTTCCGCACAGGGTGAGAGATCGCGGGGGACAGGCCCCCGCGCTACGGTAATACCTAAGAAATCGGCCCCGTTCACCGTAGGGCGAGGGCCCTCGGATGCCATACGCGCATCCGAGCGGGTTTCCCGCGCCATACCTAAGGTCTGTAAGACCTTAATGTCTATAGCATCCTGCACCACAGAGCACCCTAAGGTCTGTAGGACCTTAATGTGCCACTGCTCCCCTCGCTGCCGCTGGATGAAGGACCTAGCGGACCTTGAAAACAGTGGCATGTCTGTTTTTCTATAGACATGTAGGTCCTAAAGGACCTAAAGAGGCCTCCTTGGCCTCACGAAGGCTTTCGGTATGGAAGCCGCCCTCATCTTGTGAATCCTGTTTCAGACAGTTAACATCGCGGGGGACAGGCCCCCGCGCTACGGTAAGAAAGCTGATTTGCCTCGCCAAGAGGTCCTAATCTTGGAAATCTTGGAAATCTTGGAAATCCTGCTTCAGACGATTAAGATCGCGAGGGACAGATAATTTATCTCGTCTCTGTAGTTCATGATCGCCTGAACTACAGAGCCTGGCGAGCGAGCGATGGCGAGGGACAGGCCCTCGCCCTACGGTGAGGGGGGGCTTTTCTCCGTCCGTAGCGCGGGTGCCTGTCCCCCGCGATTGTTGGAGTGCGCGTGCACGCACGATGGCGAGGGACAGGTTTTCCCACCGCCCTACGATGAAATCGAGACCAGGAGGTCTCTCCTACCGGGACATCGCTTGCATCGAGACCGGGAGGTCTCTCCTACCCAGAGGCCATCGAGACCGGAAGGTCTCTCCTACCGGGGGAATTTGCTATGCTTAATACGTCGCCCTACCGCCACTCACATCGTAACACTGCCCCGTAACAAAACTCGCCTCATCGGAAGCAAGGAAATTGACGACAGCAGCGACTTCCTCCGGTTTCCCAACGCGTCCCAACGGAATTTTGCTCACCATATAGTCGACGGTTGACTGCGCCATGCCCGCCAAAATCGGTGTCTCAATCACCGCTGGCGATACGGCGTTGACGCGGATATTATAGTCTGTCACCTCCTTCGCCAATGCCTTCGTCAGACAGATGACACCGGCTTTGGAGACAGAATACGGGATGAGCGTCGGATTGCCTTCCTTGCCGGCAATTGAGGCGATATTCACGATGCGGCCGTAGTCCTGCGCAATCATCGTATCAATAACCGCCTTGCAGCAGAGAAAAACGCCGGTGAGATTGACTCCCATCACCGCGTCCCAATCTGTTTCCTCGAGTTCGGTTAACGGCAGCGTTCGCCCGGCAATCCCCGCGTTATTCACGAGAATGTCAACGCGCCCGAAGGTTGAAAGCACCTGCGCGACAGCGGCGTTCACCGCTGCAGCTTGCGAGACATCCGCTTGAAGAGGGAGTGCTTTGCGTCCAACGCCTTCAATCTCTCTCGCCGCTGCCTCGGCAGCCGATAGGTTGATGTCCATGATGGCGACATCGGCACCGGCGTTAGCTAGCCTAAGCGCGATGGCTTTGCCGATGCCCTGTCCCGCGCCGGTTACAATGGCTATTCTATCGTTCAATTTCATCAGAATGCCTCCTTTACTCGCCGATGACGACACCGTATTCCCCGACGACCGCGCCTTTGTGGCCGCTCTGGTAGTGCATGTGTCTCTCGCCGATAATCGGTTGTGTGCTTTGCACCTCCACCGTGCCTCGCACATTGCCCATCGCGCCTTCGTCTATATCCTCGCAGCAGAGCGGCTTAATTTGGCGATGCAGCTGTCGCTGGATGTCGCCCTGTTTATTTCGGAGGATAATGTTCACAAACGCGTCCGCCTCGCCGACATTGAGGAAGCGGAACCAATCTCGTGCGCCTGCCGCAACTTCGGGGAAAAAGAGTCGTAGCCCAATGTGCCCGCCTTCCTTCGATGCTCCCGGCAAATCGACAATAGCCGTTCCGCTGTGCATGTGGCGTTCTGCCACAATCGGCTGATCGCTGTTCACTTCTACGGAGCACTTCACCTTAATATCCTCCAGATCCGGATTCCACCACTTGAAAGGTTCTAACGGGGAGTGTGACTTGCTCCAGAACGACTGCGCGTTGTCGTCCTTACGTGCGATCATCTCCACGCGCGCCGGTTCATTGCCGACGTTGACGATGACCACCCAGTCGTCCCAAGCTGGGCCGACTTCGGGGAAAAAGAGGGTGCGCGGGGCATCCGCGATTACCTGTCCAAACTGTCCAACGCTGGTTTTTCCACCCTGATAGTGCAGATGCCGTTCGCCGACGATGGGCTGTGAACTTTGCATCTCAACGGTGCCGGTGACATTCCCCATCACACCTTCGTTGAGACTCCAGCAGCAGTGAGGACGGACGACATGGTGGCGTTGCCTCAGCACGTTCCCGTCTCTGTTTCGGACGATGATATTGACGTGTGCGTCCGCCTCGCCGACGTTCAAGACCCGGAACCAATCGTGCGCGCCGGATACCAATTCGGGAAAGAAGAGCCGCTGTCCGACCGTCTCATATTCCTCCGCCGCGCCGATGCAGTCAATGATGTTCGTTCCTTTGTGCATGTGGCGTTCCGCTACAATCGGCTGGTCCGCGCTAATTTGCATCGACGAATTGACTTTAATTTCCTCCACATTGGGTGTCCAGCACTCAAAAGAACCGATGGTTTTTTCGGCGGACCAGGTTGGGTTCCCGTTGCCCGCGTGCCGGGCTATCGCCGTGACGCGCGTCTCTTCTTGCCCGACGTTGACGACTTGGACCCAATCCTGCCACTGCGGTCCCACTTCTGGAAAATAGAGGGTTGTTGCTCCTGCCATAATTTTCTCCTATAGACATGAAAGACTTTCATGTCTATTTTAACTTGATTTTATATCGAATTTCCACTACAATCTCACCATAATCCACAGGGGAAACCCACAGGGGGAAACCCACAGCGAGGAACCCACAGGAGGAAACATGGTGGCAGTCAAAAAACTTGCAGATGCTGAGATTCAGCAGAGACTGGAACAGGTGAACGGCTGGACGGTGCAAGATGGGAAATTGCACAAAGAATTCCAGTTTGACACCTTCGTCACGGCGTTCGGTTTCATGACGCAGCTCGCCTTAATTGCCGAGTCGATGAACCATCATCCCGAATGGTTCAACGTCTACAATCGCGTTACCATCGATTTGATGACGCACGACGCGGGCGGCATCAGCGAATTGGATTTTGAGTGGGCATCGCGCGCCGATGCATTGAGTAACTGAACAATTTTTCGGTAGGCGCGCTTTGAAAGCGCGCCGCTGCTCTATAACTATAGAGCGCAACGATAGGGAGACGAATCTCATGAGCGAAAAAACGTATCGTGCCGCGGCGATCGGACATACCGGTGCAGGCAACTTCGGGCACGGATTACACACCGTCTACAACAACTTGGACAACGTTGAATGTGTCGCTATCGCTGATCCGGATACGGCGGGCCGCGAAAAGGCGATGGCGGATACCCGTGCCGCGCGCGGCTACGCCGATTATCGCGACATGTTGCAGAAAGAAGAACTTGACATCGTCAGCGTCTGTCCGCGCTGGGTGCCGGAGCATCTCGCGATGGTAACCGCCTGCTTGGAAGCGGGATGCAACGTCTACTGCGAAAAGCCGATGACGATGTCCCTCGCCGATGGCGACAAAATTGTGGAGACCGCGGCGGCTCGCGGACTCAAAGTCGCCGTGGCGCATCAAGCGGTTTACCTCCCAGCCACGCACGCTATCAAGCAGATGCTTGACGATGGCAAAATCGGCACCGTGCAAGCCATCTACGCCTCCGGCAAACAGGACCATCGTGGTGGCGGCGAGGATATGATTACCCTCGGAACGCACACGTTCAACATGATGCGTTTCTTTGTCGGCGATGTCGCATGGATGCAAGCCCACGTGACAATCAACGGCAAGGAAGTCGCGCACGGCGACGCACATAAACCTACCGAACCTGTCGGACCGGTTGCAGGCGATTGTGTCAACAGTTATTTCGCCTTCAAAAACGGTGTTTCCGGCTTCTTCTCTTCCAGACGTGACCAGGCGGGCACCGGACGTTACGGCATGGAAATCGTCGGTAGCGAGGGCATCTTCTCCCTCCGTGGTGATGTCGCCAACCGCCTCATGGTTTATCCGTACCCGGTTTTGTTGCCATCAAATCCAGCGCAAGAGTGGCAGGCAATCGATCTGGACGACACCCCGTTCTCTCAAGGCAACGAATTCGCTGTTCGCGACTTGATTGATGCAATAGAGAACGACCGGAAGCCTATCTCTGCCGCCGAAGATGCTGTCGCCGCACTAGAGATGATTTTGGGGACATATCAATCCCAACTCACAGGCCGGCGCGTCTCCTTCCCTATGGCAACCCGCGAACATCCGTTAAGCCGATAAGATACGCGTTTTCCGAACGCCGTTTTCATAACGGATTTCGTAAGGACCGGCTGGCACATCCATCGCCCGGATAGCCAGCTCGCCGAACGTGATGAGCGGCTCCGAAAGCAGGAGCAGCTCATCCAGCGATTCCTGCGGAGTCTTATCTGTCGTGTCCAAAACGATCTTGCGGCCCTTTTGCGCAAACAGCGACTTGTCAATCTCCTCATCAAACAAGCGGTTGAGTTCTGGAATATCCGCCGCCTTGATGATCTGATACTCGTGCGGAGCTGCTGTCATCCGTTCCTGAATCGCCGCATCGCTGGCGGTGACGTGAATCAGCACCACATCTGGCAACCGCGCTTCAATGACTTGGGTTTCATAGCCGCGCTGCGCATTGTAGTGGTAGTTCCCGTAATAGGGACTCTCCGCATCATCGCCGTAGAGGGTGGTGTAGACAGCCTCCTCGATGTGCCACCCTGCGATGAGCGTGTTCGGATAGTTCTTAATCACCTCAACGTGATATTGGAGTTGCATCCGTTGCATCCGCTCCTTCACGTCGTCTGGGAAGTTCACATAAGCCGCCCTGGATTCTGGGCTGAGCGTTGCATCGGGGATAGTAAAATGGTCATCGACGTGCACCGCCAGTTTCCGGTGGCGATAATAGGCTGTCAACAAGTCGATCAGCGTCGATTTTCCTGCGTATTCTATGCCGACAAAAATGCATCTCATGAGAAGTTACCTCGTTTGATGGATGTGTTGTTACACTATTTAGCATGGATTGGGGAAAATGTCAAGCATTTGTTTTGGACTTGACAATTGCATTATTATCGGGTATAATAATTTTAGTCCAATACAAGGAGTTACACATGACACAGATTCAAACCGCGGCGATTTACGATGCGGAAGATGAACTCACCTATACCGCCTGCATCCAACGCAATGGTACCGGATGGACCGGGTGGATTCAAGAACATCCGAAAGTGAAGGGCGAGGGAGAAACGAAGGCGGCACTGCTGGAAACCCTCGAAAAAACGCTTTATGACACCTTGGAGGCAGACTGGGAGGCATGGGATAAACAAATTGCGGAAGACGAGAAAGCCGGGAGGCTAGACTGGCTCATCGAAAAAACGAGTGCGGATTTTCGGGCGGGCCGGTGCATGGACTTGGACGAATTTCTCGAACTGGTAAAGCAACAGTCTCACGTGCTTGAGACCCCTTAAAGACTCTCCAGGCATTCCGTCATTACAAGTTTTTCTTCCTCAACCGCTTAACCGGTGCGCAACTTGAAGAATTGCACACCACGCGAGGTAAGGCAGAGCGTCCTTCAGGGCCGAAGACTCCGCCCGAGCCGATTGCTCTGCCCAAAAAGTTACGGGTGGAGATTTTGCTTTCGTCGATGTATGCGCAGTAGGAGAATCAATAGAAAATTTGTGCAGATATGTGCAGGGAGGGTGGAAAGAGCATCAGCATCGTTTCGTGGGAACTAGGAGGACTTGCAAGGGCGTGTGCATGAGTTCATAGCGCAATTTTCGGATTGTTCTCCGGAGTTGTGGGATGTAGGGCTTTCGCCGCTAGTAGTTGTGGCTGCCCGCGTTGGTGGAAAACCGCTTAATTTCTGAAATTCCATTGTCAGATCTACTTTATGAATGCATCTAATGTTGTTAACCATGTCCTCAATTATCATGTCTAAAAGCAAACTCCCCGTTCAACATCTTATTCGCTAGAATTCCCTAAGACTAACCCAACATTCCTAAAAGTTCACGGTAACGTAACCCTATACGACTGATATACCCAATTTTGACTCGTTATCTTTTTTCTCAAAAACATCAATAGTATCCCAGTTTCTGTTCTGACTAGCAGACAAGGCTGTTACTTTTCAGGTTTTACCACGGCTAAATTCTGCCAAGTCAGGACGTTTTCCTCTTGTGAATCCTAAAGAGGAGACAAGAAACTGATATCAATGTTGTTTTTTGATGTTAATATTTCGATAATGAATGCGAAAAAGATAAATTTGGTGTATTGCTGCATACGTTGTTAGTTGATGGAGGAGGAAATTCCCTATATTTTCGTGTTTTTCTAAGTTAATAGAGGAAAATTCGATTTTAAACTTGACATCCGAGTAAATTTGTGGTATAATTAAGTCAGAATTGAAAAATAGTTCCGTAGAGCACGATTTGGCGCGGGCATCGATTACCATACACGGTTAAAAATCTGAAATTTTTAGGAGAATTTCCTTGACATTTTCAGAAATATCGTGTATAATTGATATACAGTGGATTTCGCGGTCGTTCCGAGACGGTTACGTTAGGATCGGCGATTGAAATTTTAGTATATTGGTTGCAGAGTGTTGGTGTTGATAGAGATGGATGAGATTGCACCGAAACGTACAGGACGCTTTGTTAATTGGATGCAAGGATTTGCTGGTGCTGATAATAATGTGCAGCCCGATAATTGGCTAACTTTCGCGGAATTCTGATTTCATTTGAGATACGTGGAACTAACCCCATAGGCACGCGTTGGGACAACTTAACTCCAAAAACGCGTCTAAGGGCAAATTTGGGTTCCGCATGGGTGCTATTTAGCATAAGGAGAAAAAGAAGTGAAAGGAACAAGAGAGAGGCTAGTTGAGTGGTTGGAAGAGAACCCTGACGGTTGGCTTACGGAGTCCTTCCAATCCATTGCCCGGCAAACGGAGATGTCACCTGCTTCGGTGGATAGACATCTACCCGAGCTCGTCGCAGATCGCGAGGGTATCCTGCCATCTGAAGTTGTAAAACGGCGGCAAGAGGAAGGAAGTGGTGCTTCGCGGCGGCCTAAAGCGGATCGGGAGAAGATTCGTCAGATTATCGCGGAGAACCCAGGGGCTCCTGTGCGTGATCTGGCCTACCTGGCCAAATGCCATTGGAAGGTTATTGAGCAAGAGCTCAAGGCAAGCCAAACCAATGGGAATGCCAAAGAAATCCGCGAAATCAAGGCCCAGATTGCGCGGCTCGAGAAACGCCTGGCTGAATTATCATCGGCCTAGGCGCGCGTGGGAGAACTGTCCCTATTCAACAGGGTCAGTTCTCCTCTATCAACCTACATTGTTTCCATTACGCGAGTGTTTGTCTGTCAGTTCAACGATTTGGACAGGGGCACTACAGCACGCTACTGATTAAATATAGGCGAAAAAATAAAACGTTTGTCACGGACAATAAGGAGAAAAATAAGCAAATGCAAAACTGCATTGGACACAGCCTGACAGAAAATTTTCGGGGTTTTTGCGATAAACTTCCGCGAGATGTTCAGAAACGCGTCCTGCGGAAATTTAATCTGCTGCAGCAGAATCCAGGACACCCTTCTCTCCACTTGAAGAAGGTTGGGGTTTTCTGGTCAATGCGAATCAGCCAAAAATGTCGGGCCTTAGCGGTTGAAAACCAGGGAATTCTCGTCTGGCAGTGGATTGGAGGACACGACGAATACAAACGTCGAATCCGGTAATCCAAATTCCCCGGACTGTTACGGACTATTTCCGTACTTATAACGAGAAGAGGGATGTGGGTTTTCCCTTAGAATGTAAGGGCGGATTTCTATATCTGCACGTTTCCCATGCAGGCGACAGGCGGATATGGCAATCCGCTCTTACGTTTGGGCGATGGAAAATTAAAACGGACTAGCATTGGTTTAACTGAGGGTGTTTCATAAATTGCTCAACGTCGCGGTGACATGCCCCCACGAGAGGGTACAAAGAAGGGAAGTGTCGGTAGACACTCCCCAGTCTCAATAATACATCCCGGTAGGAGAGACCTCCCGGTCTCGATGCTTCAGGCACTCGCAAACGAGAGCGATGAGTCTATCCTACCGGTGGGGTGCGCCCGAGCCCTGTCGTTTCGGGTGCGCCCCACTTGTAGTTCATGCGCACCTGCACCTGAACTATTTGCAATCAGGCGATTGCAAACGACAGCGGGAGTCTTGATGTTTTCCCGATAGGCGGGACATCCCTGTCCCGATACGCACCAAATCGAGACCAGGAGGTCTCTCCTACCAAGACATCGCTCGCATTGAGACTGGGAGGGCGCGCCGGAAAAAGAAAACAGCGCGCGTTGCCATCGGCCGAGGTCCCGGCACTCGCGACGCGCCGAGGGGTGCCCTCGGCAGGGATTCGTAGAGAAGTTGGGCTGCACTCCGTTCGCTTTTCTATCGGTATTCGCCTGCCCCCAATGGGCGATAAATACCGAAACGGATTTATGAAACACCCTCATTTAACTAGGCGTTTTCATATTCTGCAGGATCGGACGCGGAATTTCTCGGTAACTACAGTCACTTCCTTGGTTGATTTGATATTATCCTTACCACTCAAAAAAACTACATTTTTTCTTGCAAAATAATCCAAAATGATATATACTATTAACTACAAAACGCTTAAGGACAAATCTACATGCTATTTAACTTCGCAAATGTGCTAATTTTCCTCGGGGTCGGCTGTCTCTTTGTCGTCCTCAACCTGACTATCTCTCGCTTGCTACACACGAAGTTGTACTCGGGCGAGAAATATATCCCGTATGAATGCGGCGAAGACCCGGTAGGTGACACGCGCATCAAGTTCAATACGCGCTTTTACGTCATCGCGCTCATCTTCCTCATCTTTGATGTGGAAACCGTGTTCCTTTTCCCATGGGCAGTAGTTTTCCGAAAAATGGGAATGTTCGCCTTTTTGGAAATGCTGGTATTCATCGCTATCCTCTTAGTCGGACTCGCCTACGTCTGGGCGAAGGGCGATCTGGAGTGGATCCGCTCAACACAACTAGAGGTGCAATCCGTTCGGAGGGAAGAAACTCATGGTAATTGATGAAAAACTTGACAAAAACGTCATCGTCACATCCGTTGATGCCGTCGCCAACTGGGCGCGTTCATCCGCGCTCTGGCCGATGACGTTCGGACTCGCCTGCTGCGCAATTGAGTTCATGGCGGCGGCGGCTTCTAATTATGACTTGGACCGGTTCGGTGCCGGTGTGCCGCGCGCGACACCGCGCCAATCCGATCTGATGGTTATCTCAGGCACCGTAACGCTCAAAATGGCGACGCGGATCAAACGCCTCTATGAACAGATGCCCGAACCGAAATACGTCATCTCAATGGGCAGCTGCGCGACAAGCGGCGGTCCTTATTGGCAACACGGGTATCACGTCCTCAAAGGGGTCGACCGGATTATACCCGTTGACGTTTACGTGCCGGGCTGTCCGCCGCGTCCGGAGGCACTCATCGAAGGGTTGCTCAAGTTGCAGGAGAAGATTCGGACGCAGACCGTGGCGAAGCGCGCCCACGTGCCGTTCCTGAGAAGACTCTTTACTAAAACCGAGTGGTATCAGCATGAAGGCACAGAAGCGGCCGCGGAGTAATACCAAATGGCGGATATCCTCTCGCATCTGTAGGGGGCACTCGCCCGATTGTGCCTTGTTTGAAATCAGGCGATTGCAAACTACAGAACCGAGGAACCCCTGTTTGAAATCAGGCGATTTCAAACTGCAGTGCCGAGGAACCCATATCCGTTCAGTTATGGAGAGAAGAAAACACGTGAAACCCGAAGAAATTCATGAAATGCTATCCGAGCAGTTCGGCGAGGCAGTGCTCGGTTTTGACGCGGAACTCGCCGGCGACCCGAGTATTCGCATCGCCGCCGCTTCCATCGCCGATGTATGCGCCTATCTCGCCGAAACCGAGACGCTGGCGTTTGACTCTTTGATGTCGCTCAGCGGCGTAGATATCAACGCGCGCGATGAGGAATTCACCGTAGTCTATCACCTCTACTCGATGCAACATCGGCAGAAGGTAGTCATCAAAGCGGTGGTGCCGAAAGAGGAACCGCACTTGCCAACCGTTGAGCATCTCTGGAAAACAGCGAATTGGCACGAGCGCGAGATTTATGACCTTTACGGTATCCACTTTGAGGGGCACAGCGATCTCCGTCGCATCTTACTCCCCGATGATTGGGAGGGGTATCCGTTGCGGAAGGATTACAAGGAGCCGGAATTCTATCGCGGGATGCGCGTGCCGTATTAACTTCGTGATTTTGGCGCGCTTTTACAGCGCGCCTGCCGGTTTTTTGATAACATGCGCCGCAATTACCGCCTCCTCATCTTGCTATTCCCTGTCATCTTTTGGCTCATCTGCTTCTTTCTCATCCCGCTCCTGTCCGTATTCGCCTATAGTTTTATAGAACGCGGGACTTACGGCGGCGTGCAGTGGAACTTCACACTGGAGAACTATCAGCGGCTGTTTGACGGGCTCTACCTCGGCATCTTGTGGCGTTCAGTCTCCACGGCGATAGTGGCGACAGTTCTCTGTCTGATACTCGGCTATCCGTTCGCGTATTATCTGGCGCGGTATCAACCGAAACGGCGAAACGTGCTGTTATTGCTTGTCGTTGTCCCGTTTTGGACCAATTTTCTCATCCGCACCTACGCATGGATACTGATTTTACGGACAGAAGGCATTTTAAACAGCCTGCTGGCATTTCTCGTCCCGAACTTCCAACCGTTGGAACTGCTCAACACGCCGATAGCCGTGCAGCTCGGGCTCGTCTACGGTTACCTGCCGTTTATGATTTTGCCGCTCTACGCCTCTCTGGAGCAGTTGGACCTGGGGTTAATGGAGGCGGCTCAAGATTTAGGTGCCTCACCGCGCCGCACCTTCTGGCATGTTACCGTACCGCTCAGCCTCCCCGGTATCCTCGCTGGCTCCATGTTGGTTTTCATCCCTACCGTCGGCGCGTTTATCACCCCAGATTTACTCGGCGGCGGGAAGGTGAGTTACATCGGGAACGTCGTCGAACGGCAATTCAAATCGGCGCGAGATTGGCCGTTCGGTTCCGCGCTATCATTCATGCTGATGTGCATCGTGCTGGTGGGGACGGTGCTCTATTTCCGGGCACTTGGAAACCGAGATGAGGCGGTTGCGCCTACCGGAGAGGGACGATGAAACGCCTCCTTGAAATCAACATCTTCCTCGTTTTCCTCTTCCTCTACGTTCCGATTTTGGCAGTCGTCGCGTTTTCGTTTAACAGCGGTGAACAGACAGCGGTATGGCAAGGGTTCACATTTGAGTGGTATGCGGCGTTGTTTGAAGACGCGGACTTATGGCGCGCCTGCAGAAATAGTTTGATGGTAGCGGGTGCCGCGACGCTCATCGCCACCGTTATTGGGACGGCCACCGCGCTCGCTATTGAACGTTACCGATTTCGGTTTCGCGCAGCGTTAGTGCGATGTCTCTACCTCCCGATTATCATCCCCGACATCGTGCTGGCGATTGCATTGCTGTCCTTTTACGTGCAGACGCGCATTCCGCTCGGATTAACGTCCCTTATCATCGCGCACGGCGTTTTCAATATCGCCTACGTTACCATCGTCGTCAGGGCACGCTTGCAAGGTTACGATAACAGCGTTGAGGACGCGGCGTTGGACTTGGGTGCCACCGAATGGCAGACGTTTTGGCGGATTACACTGCCGCTCATCGCGCCGGGGATTATCGGCGGCGCATTGCTAGCGTTCACGCTTTCGATTGACGACTTCGTCATCACCTTCTTTACGGCAGGTGTCGGGTGGACAACGCTTTCGGTGCATATCTATTCGCTGCTCAAATTCGGCATCACGCCAAAAATCAACGCTATTTCAACGATGCTCCTCGTCAACTCGATCGTTTTTATCCTATTATTCTTGCGATTCAGAGAGAAAGACGCGCGAAACGGGTAGAAAAAACACCGTAGCGCGGGGGGCCTCGGATGCCACACGCGCATCCGAGAGGGTTTCCCCCGCAATCGCGAAAGACGCGCGAAACGGTTAGGCAAAAAACTCACCGTAGCGCGGGGGCCCTCGGATGCCACACGCGCATCCGAGAGGGTTTCCCCCGCGAGCGCGAAAGACGCGCGAAACGGTTACGAAAAAAACGCTATCTGTGGTATCATATATCCATGACGACATTTTCCCGGACGTGGATAGAAATAGACTTGCAGGCAATTGTGGCGAACGCAACTGCAATCAAATCGCACACCGGCACTCGCCTCATCGCCGTTATCAAGGCGGATGCTTACGGACACGGCGCGGTCCGCGTCGCACAGGCACTGCACGAAATCGCCGATATGTTCGCCATTGCCACGGTGGCAGAAGGAATTGAGCTGCGCAATGCCGGCATTCGCAAGCCGATTTTCGTCTTGTTCAGTCCTCTCCCAGAATTGGCGGCGGAGATTGTCGCACATCAATTGATTCCGGCGATTGACAATTGGCAGTTGGCGCAGCGGTTAAACGAAATTGAACCGGTAGGCGCGCTTTCAAATCACGCTGTGCATGTTGACATTAACACCGGCATGCACCGAAGTGGTGTCCATTGGACAGAGGCGAAAGCGTTTTTGGACAGATTGAAGACGCTAAACCAACTTGAAATTAAAGGCATTTTTACACATTTCGCAACGGCTGACGAGGCGGACAAAAGTTACGCCTACCTGCAATTGGAGCGGTTCTCCACAGTGTATTGTAGGCGCGCGCGCCCAGGCGCGATAATGGTTCACGCGGCGAACAGTGCAGCAACGTTAACAATACCAGAAGCGCGTTTTGATGCCGTTCGTCCCGGCTTAAGTCTTTACGGTATCTATCCATCAACAGAAAAACCGATTCCGTTGCAGCCGGCCCTCACGTGGAAAGCGCGCGTCGGATGGGTAGGCTGGATTGAGGCAGGCGAAGGCGTGAGTTATGGGTTGACGTATCGCGCCGCTAACCGCACGCGCATCGCGACATTGCAAGTAGGCTACGGGGACGGATATCCGCGCGCGCTGTCTAACCGCGCCCACGTCTTAATCAACGGCAAACGCCGTCCGATTATCGGACGCATTTGCATGGACGTGACGCTCATCCAACTCAAACCTTCAGATGACGTTTCCATCGGTGACGAAGCCGTGCTAATCGGAAAACAGGGAGACGCTGAAATCGGCATTGATGAGGTTGCCGCCCGCGCAGATACGATTTCATATCACATTCTCACACAGATAAGCAGACGCGTTGCACGAAACTACGTGTAAGGGAGAATGGCTATAGCCTCCCTTCAATACGTCCTTACCTATCACAAAAAATGGTAATCACACTCAATAATCTATCTGTCTCTTATGGCACTCGCCCGGCGTTGGACTCACTCTCCCTGGAAGTAAAGGGAGGTGCCATCGGCCTCCTCGGTCCGAACGGTGCCGGCAAAAGCACGCTGCTGAAGACGCTGCTCGGCTTTGTTTCTCCAACCGAGGGAAGCGCGTCTATCTTCGGCATGGATGTCCAAACGCACACTTTGGACATCCGCCAGCAAATCGGCTATATGCCCGAAGACGAATGCTTAATTCCGGGGATGAGTGCCGTGCAATTGGTGGCTTACGCTGGAGAATTATGCGGTATGCCATCACGAGATGCCATGCAACGCGCCCACGAAGTCCTCTATTACGTCGGCGTTGATGAAGAACGCTACCGTCCAGTCGGCGAATACTCAACAGGGATGAAACAGCGGGTGAAACTTGCGCAGGCACTCGTGCATGATGCCAAGTTGCTGTTCCTCGATGAACCCACCAACGGCATGGATACGAGTGGGCGCGAGGAGATGATCGCGCTTGTGAAAGACATTTCCGCCGACAAAGGTATTAATACCATTTTGTCATCGCACTTATTGCCAGATGTGGAAACGGCGTGTGAGGAGGTTATCGCGCTGCACGATGGACGCGTCGTCGTCCACGGCAATATTGAGGCACTGAAGAAACAACACTACCGCGCGTTCGATCTGAAGATTGTCGGTAATAGCGAAACTTACGTGCGCGCGTTGGAACGCAATCAATACCTAGCTGAACTCAAACCGGGGGGCAGACTCCGAGTCACCACCCGTGAAGACGCACGGACAGATGAACCAGACCCGAGATGCTTTTTCAGATTGGCATTAGAGCACGGTGTCCAACTACGTCAACTCCGCGAGGTGAAGCATTCGCTTGAGGATATCTTCGCCGAGGCGATGGGTGTAGAGTGATTTTGAAAGTCTTGCTCATTGTTCTCATCGCTCTTTACCTATGCGCCGCTGGTTTTCCCAGGCGCGCCGCCGCTGACGAGAAACTCCGCATCGTTGGCATGGGCGGCACCCGCATCGCGACGCGCGCAGCGGACGCGGGTATCTTTGGCAACCCGGCATCGTTAGTTCACGTCCAAAACCATCATCTCGCCTTCGGCATTGCCACCGAAAATCTGCGCTGGGGAGAACTCCCCAAACAGAAACGCGAACAACTCGTCGCCGAAGCGGGCATCGACGTTTACCCGACAACCTACTACTCGCACGCTTTTGGGAAGTGGGGGATTAGCATCGGCTACGCGGCGACGTTCACCAATTTTGCGAATTTCACGTTTGATGCGACTCAAGCCGAATATGATAGGAACAACCGCCGGTTTTCTGCACAGACAGATTTAAACACAGAATACGCTTTGTTCCGTGAAGGACGGTGGGTGCTATGCCTCGGACGCGAGATTGGAAAAACGCTGGCAGGGGCACGGCTCAAGTGGATAACGCAAAATGTGCGGCGCGGCACGCTGGTGTCTACCCTAGATTTAGCGGCGCGCCACGGGCCAGACGTAGACACTCGCGCGCCGGAACAATTCATTCCGGCAATCGTTGAGGCGTTGCAATTCGGGGACAGGGTTCGCGATATTCTCCACGAAAACCAGCCCGAAATGGATAGCACAGCCGGCAGGTTGGAATTTGATGTCGGGTTTCAGCGCGATGTCCAAGTCCCACGTCTCAAACCGATACAGGTAGGCGTGCTTTTTGAAAATCTCCTGCGGGCAGATTTAGTTGAACCGCTGCCGTTCAGGCTCGGCATTGGAATCGCATATCAACCTTTGGAATCGATAACTCTCGCCGCTGATGTCTCGCGCACGACAGGAGAAAGCGGGGTGGACTGGGCAATCGGCGCGGAATGCCACACCGGAGAATGGAAAACCAATTTCGCGGCGGCTCTCCGCATTGGCGCGGGCAGGGTTGCAGTAGCGAACCATTTTTCTATCGGCATCGCTTTGCGGCTTGGCACGCTTTGGACAGAATATACTTTGCGCAGTCCGTTCACAAGTATTCCGATTACAGAGGCGCATCACTTGTTCGCATTTACGTTGCATTGGTAGATATTTTCCGTTGGCTGTAGGGCGAGGGCCTGTCCCTCGCCAGGCTGAAACCGCACCCAATACCGTAGGGCGAGGGCCTGTCCCTCGCCATGCTGCGATCGCGGGGGAAACCGCTCGGATGCGCGTTTGGCATCCGAGGGCCCCCGCGCTACGGTAACTTGACGCACTCGCCATGCATGAGTAACCATTCTCCGGTGTCCGTAGGGCGAGGGCCTGTCCCTCGCCGTGCCACGATCGCGGGGGACAGGCCCCCGCGCTACGGTAACCGAGACGAACGCGGGGGACAGGCCCCCGCGCTACGGTAACTTGACAATCGCAGGGACAGGCCCCCGCGCTACGGTAACCGAGACGCTCGCGGGGGACAGGCCCCCGCGCTACGGTAACTTGATGGAGGAAACAGACATGAAACACAACATGCTCGCAGTAGGCACTGCCCAAGTAGACATCACGCCGGATTATCCGATCCGACTCAGCGGCTACGGAAGCCGACGCACTGAATCCGAAGGTATCATTCAACGGATTTGGGCGAAAGCACTCGCCATCGGCAGTGAAACAGAAGAACCTGTCGTCGTGGTAACCGTGGAAAACTGCGGTTTGCCGGATGAACTTACCGAGGCAATCGCGCACCGTGTCAAACAGAAAACGGGGCTCTCCCGCGCGCATTTTGTCGTCTGTTTTACACATACGCACAGCGCGCCGTGCCTTACCAACGCAGCACCTTTCATTTTTAGTTCAGATATTCCGCCGGAACAGCAGGAGAAGATCGAACGGTATACTGGACAACTCGGTGAGTGGCTGGAGACGGTGGCACTGGAAGCACTCGCTAATCGCGAACCTTGTCACGTCGCATGGAATGTCGGTGAATTGGACTTCGCCAAAAATCGGCGAACAGAGGGCGGCCCGGTCGACCACGGTTTACCTATGTTACACGTCACCGATGCAGACGGTGCCTTGCGCGCCGTGTGGGCAAGTTACGCATGCCACTGCACGACATTAGCAGGTTCGGATAACCACATTTGCGGTGATTGGGCAGGCTATGCGCAGGAGGCGATTCAGAAGGCAAACCCCGGTGCAACGGCATTAATCTCTATCGGTTGCGGCGCGGACGCGAACCCTGCATCGCGGATGATGCCGATGCCAGAAGGACAACAGGAGGTTTTTCAGACGCGTCTGGCCTATGCGAAAAAGCACGGAGAAGCACTCGCGCAGGAAGTCCAACGCCTCCTCGCCGCCGATGCCAAACCGCTATCCAACACGCCGACAGGTTCGTTTGAACGGATAAACCTGCCGTTTGATACACTGCCGACGCTTGAGGAGTGGAAGGCACGCGTTGCTGAGGGAGGTGCCGTTGGCTATCATGCGCAAAAGCATCTCGAACGGTTACAGCGAGGGGAACCGTTGCAAACGGAGCTCTCTTACCCTGTCCAGACGTGGCATTTCGGTGACGAACTCGCCATCGTCTTCCTTGCCAGCGAGGTGGTGGTTGACTATTCGCTTCGGTTGAAACGTGAATTCGACGCGGCGCGGCTGTGGGTAGGCGCGTATGCCAACGCCTTTCCCGGCTATATTCCATCGGAGCGCGTCCTCGCCGAGGGTGGCTATGAAGGCGGCGACGCGATGCTCTACTTCGGTCCGCCGACTCGCTTCGCACCGGGCGTTGAGCAGTTAGTGATTGATGCAGTGCATCGGCTGCTGCCTCCGGCATTTTTGCAGTAGAGAGGCGTAGAATCTCAAGGAGTTATATCATGACCGTGGATGACATTCAAAAAACTATCGCCGAAGCGAAGGACAACATCCGCCGTGATTACAAGGCAGAGGTGAAAGCCATTTTCGGTTCGTATGCCCGCGGTGACAACCACGCCGACAGTGATTTGGATCTCCTCGTAGATTTCTATCAGGGTGCCAGTCTGTTTGAGGTTGTCAGGTTGGAACGCTTTTTAGAGGACAAGTTCGGTTGCAAAGTGGACGTAGTCTCGCGCCGTGCTCTCCGCAAAGAACTTCGTGACGCTGTCTTCAAGGAGATGATCCCGCTATGAGAAATTGAGGGTGTTTCATAATTCGCTCAACGTGGCGGGGGACAGGCCCCCGCGCTACGGGAAAAAAAACGCCGCCCCTTCACGTAGGGCGAGGGCCTGTCCCTCGCCATGCCTCGCGCCGGAAAAAACGTCTCTTAGGTCCGTAGGACCTTAATGTCTATAGCCCTCGGCGACCGAAGAGATTTAAGGACCTAAAGGCCCTTGAAAACAGGACGACATGTTTTTCTATAGACATGTAGGTCCTAAAGGACCTAAGACAGCATCGTGACGATGGAGATCGCGGGGGACAGGCCCCCGCGCTACGGGAATGCATCGAGACCAGGAGGTCTCTCCTACCGGGAGGTATGGAGACCGGGTGGTTTCTCCTAGGGCGATTTATGAAACACCCTCACTTTCCAGAACACCCGGCAGCGGAATCCCGCGAACGGAAAGCGCGCGCTGCTCGCGTGCCAAGGCCTCCTTCTCTGCCACTTCACTCCCTGGCAACTGATGCTTTTCACGCTCGGCGGCGAGGTCTGCAGGATTTTGCTTTGTCCCCGTGATGCTCGGTTCGGCGCACAGCATCTCCCGCAGCCGCTGCATCCCCCGATGCACCTCGGCATCGGTGATGCCTAACACCTCCGCTAAAAACCGTGCATCCAACACATGTCTCCACGCGTCGGTGGCGCACTCGTTATAGGGCTTCATCCGATACGCCTTCAAGTCGGCGAACACGCGTTCGGCAGCTGCCAACTGTTCCTCCGAGAGTTGATAGACATCTAGTGTGAGGAGGGGCCCTAGGTTCGTCAGAACCATTTTCCCCCGCCCGGGTTGCTGTTTACCACACTGCATCCAGTGGCAAAGCAATCCCAAAGTCGAGTTAGTCCAAAGCGTCCATGCCGCCTCGTAGCGTGAATCGCTGAATACGATATTTGTTAAGGAAGAGACACCTATTGAGGGCTCCTCTGTCCATGATGCGATTACCGAATTCGCTGTAAAACCGAGCAGTGTATGGTAATGCGTGCGGCTGTTCCGGTTAAGAATCCGCCGAGCCTTTTCAGCATTGTGAGTTTTGATTTTGGCTTTGTAATCGGGCTCAGTCACCATCGCCCGCTGCAAAGGTGCATTTACCACCCACAATGCATCGTAGCCGTCTTGCGTTCCGGATGAGCGTTCGCGCAGTTCAAACGCGCCACGTTTGCCTTTGTCTTTGATATCGCGATGACTATAGCCGACTTGAGCAACTTCGCGTAACTGGCACACCGGAACATCGTTTCCATCCATCATCTGTGGCAGGTGTAACTTACCTTGACGGAGATGATATGCTGTCTGCACCAGTGACATTGAGGCTACGCGAGAAATGCTCCACTCGTTTTCGTCAATGGGACACTCCAACATTTGTCCCATGCAGACATCTCCAACCATCAGTTCATCGCTTCCATGCGGTGCATCTTCCAACCGCCGTATGACAGGTTGACGACGGATATTCTCTGCCAGTGTCTGCGCTGACAGCAGACTCTCCGGACGCTTGGAGAGACAAACGAATTTCGCTCGTCCCGTGTTCTCCGCTACGCCTTTCGTCGCTACGACGATACACTCTGCCATGCTCGTATCGGCAGAGAACGCGCTATCATATCCACTCGCCCCGGCGATTGTTAACACCAGCACGTCGTGATATTCCTCCGCAAGCATACGACGCACTTTGTTCATTGCTGCTCCTGTTAAAATCGTTGATAGGAGGATGAAACCCATCACACCGCCATTTTTCAATTTCCGGTCTGCCATATCGACGAAATATGAACCGAGTCCGTTAATGCCGTTTGCTACGCGAATATCCTTTTGTGCCAGAGCCTCTTGCATCGCTCCTTTTACAGCATCGGAATACTCATGGCTCTGGAAATGGGTTTTACTTGACTCGGTAGCATTGTCTGCACCAGGGCGTGCAAACGGCGGATTGATAATCACGATATCCATTTCTCCATCGGGGAATTCACGTTTCAGTTCCGCCGTAGCACTGTTCTCGCCGCCAACCTGTTCACCTTCCGTTTCCATCGGATCGAACAGCAATTGGCTATCTAATAATTCTAACGCACCGGTTTTGTAGGTGTTGTCTGCTTGGAGCCCGTAAGGTGCGGTTATCACCCGCGTCGCGCCGAGTGTCACTTCGGGATGCGCGCTCGCCATCGCCGCGAAGGTGAGATGCGTGCAATGCGAGTAAATGTCTGTCCCCGCGAGGTTATTCTCTAGCATGTGACGGTGGATAGTCACGCTGCTCTTGCCGGTTTTCTGCTCATAGAGGCGTTGGATGCGTTTATAGACACCGTTCAGCAACGCGCCTGTCCCACAAGCGTAATCTGCCACTTTTGGGAGCGCGCCATCGTCGGGTAGGTTTGGACAGACGAGTGCAGAAAGGAGGGCGGCACTTGTCGGCAGCGTGTAGTTGGCTTTCACATATTTCCTGTCGATGACAAGTTTCTGGAAGACTTCCCCGGCGAGTTCGTGGAGTTGCGGCAGGTGGGAGGCTACGAGTGTATCGGCGGCTTCCCAGAGTTTTTCCAGCACCTTGTCCGCCATCGCTTCATCGTAGAGGAACGCCTCGCGCACCATCCGTTCTGCATCCTTGAAGATAGGCTGGTAGTTGACAGCGAGGATGGCTTCCCAGTCGGCGACAACCTCTGTCCACTGCATCGGGTGGACTTTGTAGTAGGACAAAGGTCGGACGGTTTCCATTCCGGCTTTCCCGGCGAGGGCATTTTGGAAGACGAAGGCATCAGTGAGTATCAGGCATGCCATGCGAGAGGTTTGTTCGCCCGGTGCCTGCTCAAGGATGTCGTGCAGTTTTTGCCCGATGGCCGGGATATTTGCGATGGATGCATCGAGCCACTTGGCGGCGACGTGGATGTCGTATTCCATCTGTGCGGCGGCCGCGTCAAGTCGCTGACTTGGCACCGCGCCGACTTGCAGTGCAGTAGCGATATCGGCGAGGGTGCCGCGGGCGTAACCCTCAGGTGGAAATTGATACGGTTCACCCGCGGTTTCGCCGATGAGGAGATACTCCAAGTCAGCGGCTTGTTTCAGCAACGCTTGGATAGCTGCCCCTCGTTTGTTGCGAAAACGCGAGGGATACCGAATCACCATAGCGGCGCGTAAGGTGTCGCTCACCCCGACGAAGTCGGGAGATAACTTTCTGCCCAGATACCGTGAGCATACTTGCTTCACGCCATCGGCGGCCGCGTCTGCCCATTTTGCTTCGATAGCCACGGTTTGGTGTCCGGGACGTGTCACCATCACATCGGGTTGGCGTTGACTCCCTTCGAGGGGCTGTTGTTGTTCTTCAAACTCCCAGCCGGGGCTCATATAGCGGAGTAAGCGCACCAGTTGACTGGTGACAGGATTTTCTTGTTGCCTGGGCATCCTATTCTCCGTCCGCAATCAACCCCGTTTCTCGAAGTGCCTTTTGCAGGATAGGGATATTCTCTATCTCCATCGGTGCGAGAGGCAGACGCACCTTCCCGTTCAGCTTGCCCATCAGTTGCAACGCCGTTTTCGCAGGAATCGGGTTCGTCTCGATGAACAAGTTCACTGCGAGGGACAGCGTCTTATAGTGCAGCTTACGCGCGAGTTCCCAATTGCCGGCGTGGAACGCATTACACATCTCCGCTACATCTGCCGGCGCGATGTTCGCGACAACCGAGATAACCCCCTTGCCCCCGACAGCGAGGATAGGCAGCGTGTTGACATCATCGCCAGAGAGGACAACGAAGTCATCTGGACAGAGGCTGACGACTTCACTGGCGCGTTTCAGTTCGCCTGTCGCCTCCTTGAGCCCGACGATGTTCGGATGCGCCGCGAGACGCGCAATCGTCGGCGAGAGGATGTCCGTGCCGCAGCGGCCTGGGACATTGTAGATAATAATCGGGATGTCCACCGTGTCGGCGATTTTCATGTAGTGCGCATAAAGCCCGTCCTGCGTCGGTTTATTGTAATAGGGTGTGACTATCAGCGCGGCATCCGCGCCCGCGGCTCTCGCATGCTGTGTCGCGCGCAAGGTGCGCGTCGTTGAGTTAGAGCCGGTGCCGGCGATAACCGGCACCTGTCCGTTTACCGTTTCTACAGTGAGTTCGATGACTCTGTCGTGCTCCGCTTCAGTGAGCGCGGGCGATTCGCCGGTAGTCCCGCACGGCACGATGCCGTGTGTGCCGCCATCCAACTGAAATTGGATGAGTTCCGTCAGTTTCGCTTCGTCAAGCGATTCATCGTCCTGAAACGGCGTAACGAGTGCAACATAAGAACCTTGAAACATAACATCCTCCTCGCGCGCTTCTCATTAATAATTCCACGCGTCTTGTGTCAATTCACCCGCGTAGATAACGCGAGCATCACCCTCCAAATAGACGTTTTTCGGTTCGCCATCTGACATATCAAAATGGATTTTCAGCACAACGCCGCTCGCTGTCTTAACAGAGACAGGCGACGTAACTTTCCCTAATGCGGCAGAAACAATCGCCGAGGCAATTGAGCCGGTGCCGCAGGCGAGCGTCTCATCTTCAACGCCGCGTTCGTATGTCCGAATCTCCAGTCGTTCCGACGACTGAATGCGGATGAAGTTGGCATTGGTGCCGGCAGGTTTGAAATCGGCGTGATAGCGCGCCTGTTGGCCCATGTCAAAGACATCTGTGCCATCCAAGTCGTCAACAAAGAAGACGACATGCGGCACGCCGCTGTTCGCGAAACCGACGGTATACACCCCGTCTTTCAATTGAAGTGGGACGTTGAGTCGGATGTCCGTCGGTTGGCTCATGCGAACCTTTACATTATCGCCGACTACCTCGGATTCGTAAACGCCAGCGTTCGTCAAAAAGCGCATCTTTTCAGAAACGATACCGTTCAGATAAGCGAATCTAGAGATGCACCGCGCGCCGTTGCCGCATGTCTCCACCTCGCCGCCATCGGCATTGAAGTAGCGCATCCGAAAATCGACATCCGCCGTCTCTTCCGGTAGGGGGGACATCCCTGTCCCGATACCATCCGCCGTCTCTTCCGGTAGGGGGGACATCCCTGTCCCGATGCCATCAGCCTTTTCAACGAGCAACACGCCATCTGCCCCAACCGACATCCGGCGCTCACATACTTTTTTTACGAAGTTTGTATCGGTGCTATCAACGATGTTTTCCAGATTGTTGATAATCACAAAATCGTTGCCCGCACCGCTGAGTTTCATAAAGGGGATTTTGTTCATTATAGGAGTTATCTCCCGAATATTGTTTTTTATTATGATAAAGGCATTCGGATTTTTCGTCAAGTCGTTTTTTTTGCTTTGTAAGGGAGGATTTCTATATCCTGTCTGCCCTTTACATGAGGGTGTTTCATAAATGGCTCAACGTCGCGGTGACATACCCCGCGCTACGGTGAAAAAAACGCCTCCCTTTCACGTAGGGCGAGGGTCTGTCCCTCGCCATGCGTTTGGCTGTCGGATCGCATCACCTCTGTAGGTCAGGATCGCCTGATCCTGACCTGTTTGTGATCAGGCGATCACAAACTACAGAGGGAAACACACATCGTGACGATGAACTCGCGGGAGAAACCCGCTCGGATGCGCGTGTGGCATCCGAGGGCCCCCGCGCTACGGGATAATCGAGACCAGAGGTCTCTCCTACTGAAGAAGACATCAAGACCGGGAGGTCTCTCCTACCGAACGCATCGAAATATGAAACACCCTCATTTACATACACAAATTTGCGTGCGTGCGGAGTTCCTCCACGATTGCCAAAACGTCATCATAACTATCCGCTTGAACCAAACGGTTGCGAAACGGCTTTACGTGCGGGATACCCTTGAAATAGTTGCTATAGTGGCGGCGCATCTCAACGAGCCCCACTTTTAACCCCTTCCATTCAACCGAAAAATCGAGGTGCTTCCGAAAAACCGCGATACGTTCGTCTATGGAGGGCGGCGGGAGCAGTTCGCCCGTGGCGAAATAGTGTTTGATCTCGTTGAAAATCCACGGGTATCCAATCGCAGCGCGCCCGAGCATGATGCCGTCAACGCCGTATTTTTGGCGCATCGCCGCCGCTTTCTGCGGACTATCCACATCACCGTTCCCAAAAACGGGGATGGTGATGCGCGGATTATCCTTAATCTTGCCGATGAGCGTCCAATCCGCCGTGCCTTTATACATCTGTTTCCGCGTCCGGCCATGAATAGCGATGGCGCGGATGCCCACATCCTGCAGCCGTTCCGCCACTTCAACGATATATTTGGTGTTTTCGTCCCAACCGAGGCGCGTTTTGACAGTAACCGGCAAATCGGTAGCCTTCACGATTTCGGCAGTCATTTTCACCATCTTGGGGATGTCCTGCAAAATGCCTGCACCTGCACCCTTACACGTTACTTTCTTGACAGGACAGCCGTAGTTAATGTCAATGATGTCGGGTTGGACGCGTTCGGTGATTTCCACGGATGCGCGCATAGCGGCGATGTCGTGCCCGAAGATTTGGATGCCGATGGGTTTTTCTGCCTCAAAGATGTCAAGTTTCGCCATACTCCGCGATGCTGCGCGGATGAGTGCCTCGGAGGAGATGAATTCGGTATACATCAAATCAGCACCGTTTTCCTTGCAAACGGCGCGAAACGGCGGATCGCTGACATCTTCCATCGGTGCCAGCAACAGCGGAAAATTGGGGATGTGAAGGGTGTCAATAGTTAGCATGATAGTGAGTTTCGGGATGATGGAACAGGAACAACTGCTAGATTTCGGTTATCGGATGCGCCGCATGTATTCGTCATGTTTGCCAACCCAATTCCAGACGAAAGCATCTTCCCTTTCAAACGCAATAGCTCGATATCCCTTGGTAATGCGAATAGCCCAAAGCCTTTCCCCAACTTTCTTGAAATTAAGGGAAGGATGTTTCGGATTTTTCCGCAGCAGTTCAAATTTCTGAGGGATACGTTTTTGGATATCCCGGGGAAGCTCCTCAGCAAATCCCCAGAAATCTTCATCAGGAATATGCTCCATATCACTTTTCCAAAAATTTCTGAAGAGCGTCTAGGCTTGTGTACCGGCCCGCTTGGAAATTCGACTGCGCTTTTTCGATGAGCCAATCCAGTCTACCGGCTTTCTCGTCTTCCGCAATTTGCTTATCCCATGCCTCCCAGTCTGCCTCGAGGGTATCATAAAGCGTTTTTTCGAGGGTTTCCAGCAATGCCGCCTTCGTTTCGCCCTCGCCTGTCACTTTCGGATGTTCCTGAATCCATCCGTGCCATCCGTCGCCATTGCGTTGGATGCAAGCGGTATAGGTGAGTTCATCTTCCGCGTCGTATATCGCCGCGGTTTGAATCTGTGTCATCTGTGCCTCCTGATGTTAAAGGATTCTTCGGATGCGTTGCACATATTCGTCGTGCCTGCCAATCCAAGTCCAAACGAAAGTTCCCTCATCTTCGCGTGCCAAAGCCCGATAGCCCAAGTTAACTCGGACCGACCAGCCTGCGCCGATCCTCTTCAGACATAGAGAGGGATGTTTCGGGTTTTGCTTCAGCAGTTCAAATTTCCGATCAGCGACTTGTTGGATTTCCGGTGGGAGGTTTCGGTAACAAGCCCAAAACTCGCGACTTGCCTTATAAATCTGTGCACCTCCCTGCGCGCAAATCCTCCAGAGCCTTATCAAAAAGAGAATCCAGCCTGCCAGCTTTCACGTCTGCCTCAATCTCTTTGTCCCATGCTTCCCAGTCTGCCTCCAGGGTATCATAAAGCGTTTTTTCGAGGGTTTCCAGCAGTGCCGCCTTCGTTTCGCCCTCGCCTGTCACTTTCGGATGTTCCTGAATCCATCCATGCCATCCATCGCCATTGCGTTGGATGCAGGCGGTATAGGTGAGTTCATCTTCCGCGTCGTAAATCGCCGCTGTCTGAATCTGTGTCATCTCTGCCTCCTTGTATTGGATTGAAATTATTATACCCGATAATAATGCAATTGTCAAGAGAATCTGAAAGTTAAACGAGGGTGTTTCATAACTCGATGGAACCTCCCGGTAGGAGAGACATCCCGGTCTCGATGCAATAGGACGGCGCGCCCCCCGGGGGCGCGCCGGCAGAAAGCCCCCTTCATCGTAGGGCGAGGGCCTGTCCCTCGCCATCGTCCGCGCAATCCAACGCGCGCAGGGGACAGGCCCCCGCACTACGAAAAAAACGTCTCTTAGGTCCTTTAGGACCTTAATGTCTATAGCACGCGCGCCTGCGAAGAATACTAAGGTCCTTTAGGTCCTTAATAGTCTTTGCCAGGGCCGCGCGTTTTTTATGAAGGACCTAAAGGCCCTTGAAAACGGAACGACGCGTTTTTCTATAGAAAGGACCTAAAACGCCACCTTTTGACGATGGCCAATGCGGGGGACAGGCCCCCGCGCTACAGATTGTGCAGCGAAACCTCGCGAGGGACAGGCCCTCGCGCTACGGAACGCGGGTGCTTTTTTGTTATTCCACCGTCAACGTGATGACATTGGACATCAGCGATGCCTTCCCACGACGCGATTGAACCGGCAGATACAACGCCTTCTCCTCATCTTTGTGCTTCGATTTGATAAACTCGATCTGGTCACGGATCTCGTTAATCGCGTCGCGCTTTACCGCAGCAGTAAGCGCGGCATCCGTGTTGGACTGGAGCCGATTAATCTCCTTCTGCAATTCCACTACCTGAGGATGCAGCTCTATCAGCGACTCGCGGTAGACTGCCAATTCAACCTCTACTACCAACGTGTAGGTGCCTGCCGGCAGCCGATAGAACTGCTGCACATCTTCCAGTGAGACAACCTGCTGCGTGCCTGCCTTCAGTTCAAATCCTTGAATACACCGAACCGATTTGCCCTGATGGACTACATATTTTTGCGGGTTCTCCATCGTGATCGGACGTTTACGTTTGACATCTTCGCTGTTGACATCCTTAACCTGCAGGTTAGTGAAAGCCGCCTTAGTCGCGACGGTAACAAACGGCACGAAAAGGTCGAATTTCCCGTTCTGGATGCTGATTTCAAGCGGAATGGCTTCCTTCGCGGCGTAATTGGTTTGCGGAGTCGAGAGGTGAATTTCCGCGAGTACCTGCGGTGCATCGGTTACCTCGGTCGGTTGCGTTGTCGTCTGCTGACTCCCGAGACAACCGAGCATAACGATCGAAATAAGGCAAAGAGGGATAAAACGTTTCATAAGTCTCTTCCTATCCTAATTCAAGTTGCGCGCCCAGACCGGGACGGTGAGGCACGTCAATAAACCCGTTGACAATTGTTTCGGGTGGGGAGATGAGGGAGGCGCGCCACTCCACTTCACCCCACGCGTATTCGAGAATGGCAAAGTTCGGCACACTCGCCATGCACTGCACGCTAGCGGCGGTTGCGACGGGACCGCTCGGATTATGCGGCGTTACCATCACGTTTCGTCCCTCGGCGAGGGCGGCTATCTTTTTCAAACCTAACAATCCACCGACGTGTTTGACATCGGGCAAAATATAGTCGACGCGTCCTTGTTGAAGCAGCCGGTCGAAAGCGGAAAGCGTCCGTAAACGTTCTCCGGTTGCGATAGGCATCGAGGTGGATTGACTCACGTGTGCGAAGGCATCCAGATTCTCCAATGACACCGGGTCTTCAAGCCAGAATAGCCCCAGGTCATCGAGTTCTTTCGCGACTTGGACGATGATGCCGGGGTTAAAGCGGCTGTGGCAATCTACCATCAGTTCTACGTCAGCACCGATGGCGGCGCGGATAGCGCGGATTCGCTCGATGCCGAGACAGATTGCAGGCGTGAGGCTCCCGTGCGAGATATTCGCTACCGATACATCGTCAAACGGCGCGCATTTTATCGCCGTGAAGCCTTCGGAAACCGCCTTCTCCGCGTTGCGCGCAAAGCCTGCGGGGCTCCTGTCTATCGTGGCGCGGTTGATATTCGCGTAAAGGCGAATCTTGTCACGACAACTGCCGCCCAACAGTTGATGACTTGGCAGGTTTAACGCCTTACCAGCCAAATCCCAAGTCGCGTGCTCAATCCCGCTGATTGCGGTATGATAAGCGTGTCCTTCGGCATCGCGATAAAACCGGCGGCGGAATGCCTCGAATTGGAAGACATTCCACCCGATGAGTGCCGGTGTCACCGTTTCAATGAGATGCGCGACGCGTGCATCGTCTCCGCCGTGCGATGCCTCACCGATGCCGATAGTGCCATCGTCGGCATGCACTTTGACGAAGAGCCAATCGCCGCGGTGATTGACGTGAACGCGTTCGGTTTCTAGGGCGTTGATTTTGAGTGTGCGCATGTGATATGAAACTCCGAACGGGCGGAGAGTTAACGTCATCCGCCCGGACAGGACTATGCATTAGCCGCCCACTTGGCGGCTTGCGTGACGAACTGCTGCATCCCTGCGCGTTCAAAGGTGCCGGGCCCGTGGCCTAAAGTGGTATAGAAGACGCGCCCGGAACCGTAGGGTTTCACCCACGCCATCGGGTGTGCCTTGCCGAACCATTCGGCGGAAGCCAGCACGTGAAGGTTCGGTTCGTGCGCGGAGATGTAGATTTCATCTTCCACATCGAAATCCGCCACGCCTTGCGTCGTCGGGTGCGCGGTATCCTCAATGTGGACGGTGAAAGTGGAGCCCGGCGGGTGCCAATTTGCGTGGCCGCCGATCAAATCTACGGCGCGTCCGCCGATCCACCAGGCTGTGCCGTGAATGCCGACGAGCCCTTTGCCGCCGCTCACAAAATTGAACAAACCTGTCTCTTCTTCGGGAGTTAGATCAGGCACGCGCGCCACGGTCCCATCGTCTTGCCGTTCGGTCCGGATGAAGCCGGTGCCGAAGACGCATGCATCGTAATCGTTCAATTCGTGGGAAGCCAAAACCGCTTTATCGTCGGTGAGGGTGGCTGAAATATCAGCGTCCGCGTCAAGAAAATCGTGAATGACGGGCGCGCTCGCATTAAAGCGATGGTTTTCACCGGATAGCACGAGAATTTTTGACATGATTGTCTCCTTTGATGTTGCTTACCGTGAGAAATCAGAACTAAACTGGATGAATTGTAAATGAAAACCAGAATTGTGTCAAGTTGTTTATTTTTTTATGTGAGGAGGATTTGCAAGATATGAGCAGGATTTGCAGGATTTCCAAGATTAGCAAGAGAGGAGCAGGATTTCCAAGATTTCCAAGATTATAGGAGTTGGAGACTGTAGTTCGGGATCGCCTGATCCCGAACGGATGCATGGCGAGGCGAACCCCTTTTCTGGCCCGTAGCGCGGGGGCCTGTCCCCCGCGATCACCCGACCTGCGCGAAAACCGCACGCCAACCCAAGCCGTTTTCCGTTCTGATAGCATGGGCGAGGGACAGGCCCTCGCCCTACGGTAATCGGCACGCTTTTTTTTCACCGTAGCGCGGGGGCCTGTCCCCCGCGAGCACACCCGCGAAAAACATCTCTTCAGGTCCGTAGAACCTAGGGGAGAGATAGGAGCCGCTCATCTTGGACATGCTAGGAGGCGGCCCCGCTCTGTAGGACAAGAGTGCCTGCTCTTGATCCGTTCGGGAGCAGGTGCTCCCGAACTACAGATGTCGGCAGGTCGGCACTCGCGAGGGACAGGCCCCCGCGCTACGGTAATTTTAGGCACTCGGATTGAGGAGCTGGCAGAGGCGCGGCGTTTCCAAGAGTTCTTGCAACTTCTCGGGCTGTTCGTTTAGATTTTCGTGCAGTTCTAGATTGTCCATTGGCTGCTCCTTTTTAACGGCGTAGGATGCGTCCGTTTTCGGCTTTGTAGCCGCGCGTCTCGACCGCAAAATGCAGTGAAAACTTTGGAAAGATTTCTTCGAGGACCCCGATGAGGTTCGGGCATATTTCGTGTTTAAGTTCTAACAGGTTATAGTTCGGATTCCTAAGTCTCGTCGGGTTAAACATGACATCCCACCAGAAGACATCGGTAAACCTTGCCAAGAATTCGGAGGCGTTGTCGTGTGAATTGCCGTTTGCGACGCAATAAGCCGGTCTGTCCCATTCGGGCAGGTCTTTTGTATACCCCGGATACGGCTCTCCGTCGATTTCGGTTCGGATACGGATTTTCTCCTTTTCCCGTTCCCATGCTGTGTCGAGGCGTTGGCCGAAGTTTGGCACGAGGTTTCGCACGGCGATGGCGTATTCTATTGCGTGCACCATCTCATGCATGATAATCTGGTGTCCCCAAAAGTTTCCGTCATCTCCCAAGATTTCGACATTGGCGCGGGCGAAATATCCTGAAAATGAGCCTACCCAGAATTCTATCTGGCCGAGTTGTGTATTAAGATTCTCGGGCAGGTTGATAACGTCTTGTGCTTCCGGGTTTGTAAGGACGAGCCGAAAGGGCACATCGTCGCCGCCAACGCCGCCGGGCTGATCGATGGAGAGTGCTTCGCGAACGCCTGGCACTTTCGATGTCATGACGAGGACGATGTGTCTCGCCATCTGAAAGAAGGCGTTATCGACATTTTCGCTTCCGACAATGGCGATGCCGTCTGCGTCGATGAACTTTTTGTAGAATTTGCGCGGTGCGAGTGAGCCTGCTTTTGTCCAGTTCCCCCAGAGTTGTTCGTAGAGTTCGTCGGGGATGGGGGAGTGCACTTGTCCTTCAGATGCCATGATTGCGTCCATTTCTGCGGCGAGGCTCAGGTCTGGCATCTCTGGCAGTTC
This sequence comes from Candidatus Poribacteria bacterium, assembly GCA_965242965.1. GTDB lineage: Bacteria > Poribacteria > WGA-4E > WGA-4E > WGA-3G > AGPOR5. Next base: position 4,607,863 of record OZ251518.1, read on the forward strand.
GGGTTCGACGGGTGGCGGCGGTTCTGTCTCTTCCTCCGTTTCTATCGTCACCGGTGGTTCGTCAGCGGGTGGTTGTTCTTCCGCTGCTGTCCCTTCCTCGACAGGTGTCGTTTTAACGTCTGCCATGGTGACGGCGGGTTCTTCTGCGGCGGGCATGTCTTTATCGGGTAGCACCATCTCCATGACAGAGTTGGGCGGATCTCCGCAACCCCAGCAGCAGAGCAACAGCAGGGTCAAAAATAACGTTAACGTTCTGTTCAAAAAGGTCATGCCGGTCTCCTTAAACTTGGTAGATAATAATCTGGCCGTACCGCCGTGCGCCGCTATCCTGCAACGCGCAGGGGTTAACGGGCGTTGATGAAGGGGGGGCTTTTCAGGGTGGATGCGTCACCGGCGGGCGCAAGCGCGCGGAATCTTTGCAGCGGGTGCTGCAATACCGCGGTGACGGTAGGTTTCAGGCGGACAACAATGCCCGCGAAAATGACAGAGAATAGGATTCTCATTTGTTTTTTCTCCTTTAAATTGATGTAAAAATGATCGAAAATTAAACACTGTCTTAATTATACCATTTTTTTACGTTTTTGTCAAATTAAAAAATATGAGCGGGATTTACAAGATTATTATGATTAGCAAGATTGGAACAGAAAACTGTAGTTCGGGATCGCCTGATCCCGAAACGGGCAAGATCAAGGCCGCCTCATCTACCGTAGCGCGGGGGCCTGTCCCCCGCGATCGCCCGACCCGCGCGAAAAACGCACGCCGACCAACGCCGTTTCTCGTTCCAATCGCGGCATGGCGAGGGACAGGCCCTCGCCCTACGGTGACGACGCTCTAATCTTGCTAATCTTGATAAATCTTGAAAATCCTGCTCCAATCCTTGCGAATCTTGTAAATCCTGCAAATCCTGCTCCAATCCTGATAATCCTTGACAAAAATCCTATTTTTTGATACAATGTTTTGTAGGAATCCCGAAAAACCTTAAAATGAGGAGAATCCTGCATGAAAACATCGGATAGAAAGCGCGCCTATTGGCGGAAAAACCTGCAATACCTCGCCATCTTACTCGGCATCTGGTTCGCCACGTCATTCCTCTGCTCCATCGTGTTCGTCGAGCAGTTGGACCGGATTCAAATCGGCGGCTATCGCATCGGGTTCTATTTCGCGCAACAGGCATCCATCTGGATTTTTGTCGAACTCATTTTTGTCTACGCAATGCTGATGAACCGGCTTGATAAAAAATACCGGGCATCCGAAGAAGAATCGGAGGGAGAAACGCAACCATGAACGTGCAAACATGGACTTTCGTCATGGTAGGGATCTCCTTCGCGCTGTATATCGGCGTGGCAATCTGGTCCAAGGCGAAATCAACCGGGGATTTCTACGTCGCCGGGAGCAACGTGCATCCCATCGTCAACGGCCTTGCAACCGCCGCCGATTGGATGAGTGCCGCCTCCTTCATCTCCATGGCAGGACTCATCGCCTTCATGGGCCGCGACGGCTCCGTCTATCTGCTCGGATGGACAGGCGGCTATGTTTTGCTCGCGATGTTGTTGGCACCCTACCTCCGGAAATTCGGGAAATACACCGTTCCGGATTTCGTCGGCGAACGGTATTATTCGCAACTGGCGCGGATTGTCGCCGTGGTGTGCGCCATCTTCGTCTCGTTTACCTACGTCGCCGGACAAATGCGCGGTGTCGGCATCGTCTTCTCCCGGTTCCTGAACGTCAACATCGATGTCGGCGTGTTCATCGGCATGGGCATCGTCTTCTTTTACGCCGTGCTTGGGGGCATGAAAGGCATCACCTACACGCAGGTAGCGCAATACTGCGTCCTGATCTTCGCCTATCTCGTGCCTGCCATTTTCATCTCTATTCTTATCACCGACAACGTGATTCCGCAGATGGGACTTGTCGCGAAAGTCGCCGATGGCTCCGGTATGTATCTCCTTGATAGACTCAACGGCCTCAACGAAGAACTCGGCTTTAACCGATACACCGATGGGAGCAAAGCCACTATTGATGTCTTTTTTATCACGGCGGCGTTGATGCTCGGCACAGCGGGATTGCCGCACGTTATCATTCGGTTTTACACGGTGCGCCGTGCATCCGAGGCACGCATCTCTGCGGGATGGGCTTTGCTGTTCATCGCGATTCTCTATACCACTGCCCCCGCGGTCGCCGTGTTCGCCCGCACGAACCTCCTCAAAACTGTCAGGGTTGAACAGAACGGCGAGATGACCGATGTCAAATATCAGGATGTGCCGGAATGGTTCAAGAACTGGGAGATGACAGGACTTATCAAGTTTGAAGATAGAAACGGCGATGGCAAGATCCAATACCGCGGCCCGAAATCCGATGTGCCGAATGAACTCACGATTGACAGGGACATCATGGTGCTAGCAAACCCGGAAATCGCAAGACTGCCGAACTGGATAGTCGGGTTAGTCGCCGCTGGCGGTTTGGCGGCTGCGCTGTCTACGGCAGCAGGTTTACTCCTCGTCATCTCCACTGCTGTCGCGCATGATCTCCTGAAAGGCGCGCTTGTGCCAGAGTTGAGTGAGAGACAGGAATTAGGCGCGGCGCGTATCGCCGCGGGCATCGCTGTCTGCATCGCCGGATATTTCGGGATGAACCCGCCGGGATTTGTCGGGCAAGTCGTTGCATTTGCCTTTGGGCTCGCCGCGAGCTCATTTTTTCCGGCTATTGTGATGGGCATTTTCTCTAAACGGATGAACAAAGCAGGGGCGATCAGCGGGATGATTATCGGTATCACATTTACGGCGACTTACATCATCTATTTCAAATTTATCAATCCGGCACAGAATACGCCGGCGCATTGGTGGTGGGGCATTTCGCCGGAGGGCATCGGCACGCTGGGGATGATGATGAACTTTATTGTTTCCATCGCCGTATCGGCATTGACACCGCCGCCCCCTGTTGAAGTGCAAGCGTTAGTTGATGATATTCGGGTTCCGTGAGTAACGCGCGCGGGGGACAGGCCATCGCGATGCGGGACAGGAACGTTCCCCCCAACCGTAGGGCGAGGGCCTGTCCCTCGCCATGCCTCGATCGGGAAGGAAAACGGCCTTGGGCGGCGTTCGATTTTCGCGCAGGTCGTGCGCTCGCGGGGGACAGGCCCCCGCGCTACGGGCCCGGAAGGGTTCTCCTCAAGGTCCGTAGGACCTTAATGTCTATAGCGCGCGCGCGGATGCAATACTCCTCAAGGTCCTTTAGGTCCTTAATGTTTCCGCCTGCTGCGCGTCTGATGTCTATTAAGGACCTAAAGGACCTTAGCGTTTTTTTGTCAGCGGGGTTTCTATAGACATGCAGGACCTAAAGGACCTGAAGAGATGTTTTCACGTGAGTGCTCGCGGGGGCCAGGCCCCCGCGCTACGGTAGGCGATGCCGTCTCCCTTTGCCGTAGGGCGAGGGCCTGTCCCTCGCCGTGCCTCGATCGGGAGGGAAAACGGCCTTGGGCGGCGTTCGATTTTCGCGCAGGTCGTGCGCTCGCGGGGGCCAGGCCCCCGCGCTACGGGCCCGGAAGGGTTCTCCTCAAGGTCCGCAGGACCTTAATGTCTATAGCGCGCGGATGCAATACCTCTCAAGGTCCTTTAGGTCCTTAATGTTCCCGCCTGCTGCGTGTGTGCTGCCTATTAAGGACCTAAAGGACCTTAGTGTTTCTTTTGGTCTGGGATACTATAGGCATGCAGGACCTAAAGGACCTGAAGAGATGTTTTCACGTGAACGTTCGCGGGAGACAGGTCCCCGCGCTACGGTGCTAAAACGGGGCCTGGCATCCTATATTTTTCAAACGGAGGTGCACCATGCAACAAAAACTGATAACGACGACTTTGCTTATCACCTTTTTCGCAATAGCGGCGAACGCAGCGAAGGTGCAAGACTTCATTCCGCAAGAGAGCGCGTTCTATCTCCAAGCGCGCGATTTGGACGAAGTTTATGCCGAACTCGAATTATCCGAAAGTTGGAAGGAGGCGCAGGCACTCTTGCAGACATTTGCCCCCGAAGCACAACAAGGCTTCACAATGGGCATGACGCTGTTCGGGACAGACTTGCGCGGACTCGCCGAGACAGTAGGCTATCGCACCGGCATCGCTGTTTGGCAAAACGACGCGGGAGAAACGCAAATCGGCATCCTCGTCCATTCTGGCGGGAATATCGGGGAGCTCCAACGACTCACCAAAATCCTCGCCGGGATGATAGGCATGAACCAAGGCAGGTTGATTCCGGAAGCGGGAACATACCGGAAGGTTAACTACAACACGCTTGAGGCTCCTGAACTTTTCATCAACTACGGGTTCGTTGACGAATTTCTGGTCGCGGGCATCGGGAAAGGCAGTTTCGAGAAACTCATTGATACTTTCCGAAAGCATGAACCGTCTATCGCCAAGAAATCGGGCTTTGCCGCCGGGACTAAGAAACTCGGTGCTGGTGAGATTACGGCGTTCGTCGACGTTCAAAAGGCTATGCCGATGCTCAAAAATTTGAGCGACAACAATCTGAAACAATTGCGGTGTTTCAAGTATGCATACGCCCGGCTCAATTTGCTAGAATCCGGGGAATGCCTTCAGGTTTACACCCAATTCACGCCGTCGGGGCCGCAAGATAAAGACATCCGAATGTTCCTGAAGGAAGGAAAGCAACTGCGAACACTCAAAGCACTTTCTGGGGAGGAAGAGTTGTTTGTTGCCGTGGGACCCTCGTATTCGGAGGCGGTATGGGAATTAGTGCGCGCGGGGATTGCGAACGATGCTGCTGGCGACGTTTACGCTGCCATCTCCTTTTTTGAAGGGATTTTGAACCTCGATTTGGAGGCGGATGTGATGGCGGGACTCACCGGCGAACTCGCCTTGTCCATATCCGATTTCCAGCTGTTTGAGCCCGAGGCACTCAGTAACGTTAGAATTCAGTCTGAGAATTCATTGGAGCTAGATTTAGCCGATGTGGAGACGCAGGGAGGGTTAATTTTCAGTGCCAGCAACCCGGCAAAACTGAACCTTATCGGCAACAGCATCTCTAATGCAACTAATGCGGCCGTTTCGCAGATGGATTACCGCGGCACGACAGTGTCCGAGTTCGGCGAGAATGCCTATCATTGCGAAAGTGATGGCCTCTTTCTGTTCAGTTTCTCGGAAGAGCAAATCTACTCCCTCATTGACACGGTGCAGGAAAAAAAGAAGCCGGCTGCCTTAAAACTGCTACCCAAGAAACCGACAGCGGTGTTGCAACTCAACCTCGCACGGTTGCTAGAAACGACAGGAAATCCTCTCCCACCGGAAATGGAACTTGTCGATGCAAAGGAAGTTTCGCCGTTGCTTGCATGGCTTTCGGTGAAAGGCAATGAGGCGTTAGTGGAAGCGGTCTTCTCTGAAGAAGAAGCACCGCTTGAGGCGTTGGCGCGATTGGCACCACTTATCGCGTGGCATCTGCAAAATCAGCAGACAGAAACACCCGAGGCGGAAGGAGAAACGCGCGAATGAACCGAATCTACTTCGGCGACAACTTGGAAATCTTACGCGAGTTACCAGATAATTCCGTAGATTGCGGCTACGCTGATCCGCCGTTCAACAGCGGGCGTGTCTACAACACCTTTCTCGTCAACTCCCAAGCGCAGAAGAAGGCGTTCACCGATATCTGGCGATGGGACGATGCGGCGAGAGATACACGCGCCTTTGTTGCGGAACAAACCACTGCAACCTATCAACGGCTCAACAAATGCCTTCAAGGCTACGATTTGGTGCTTCAGGAGGCAACGAACGGCAATAAAGGTTCGATGCGCGCCTATCTCGCCTTCATGGCACCGCGCCTCGCCGAGGTGCATCGCGTGCTGAAAGAGACAGGTTCGTTTTATCTGCACTGCGATGCGACAGCATCGCACTATCTCAAGGGGGTTCTTGACACGATTTTTGACGCGAAGAATCTGAAGGATAACAAAAACTTCAGAAACGAAATCGTGTGGTGCTACACCGGTCCGAGCAATACGAAGAAGTGGTTCCCGCGGAAGCATGATACGCTCCTCTTCTATACCGTCGCTGAGCAGGGACACACGTTCAATCCCGATGCCGTGAAGATTCCCTACAAAAAACGCCAGACTGGAAAAACGCAGGGAATTTTTAAAGCGGATTATGAACTTGATGCGCGCGGGAAAATCCCAGAGGACTATTGGCTGGAAGAACGTGATAACATGACACCTGTCGGCAGACTGGCAAACGAACGGCTGGGGTATCCGACGCAAAAGCCGCGGGCTTTGCTGGAACGTCTCATCAAAGCATCCACGAACGAGGGTGACATCGTCCTCGATCCCTTCTGTGGCGGCGGGACAACCCTCGATGCCGCCGAAACCCTCAACCGGCGTTGGATCGGCATCGATCTGACTATCCTCGCGCTGGATCCGGTGCAGCGACGACTGAGGGAGAGACATGGCCTGGAACCTTCGGTGGATTATGAAATTTTCGGCTATCCGACTCGTGAAACTGCCGTGGCGGATTGACGCGCGGTATTTTAAGGGAACGCAGTTAAAGATTGACATCTGATACTAAATTGAGGGTGTTTCATAAATCGCTCAACGTCGTGGTGCCAGCCCCCCGCGTTACGATAAAAAACGCCACCTCCTCATCGTAGGGCGAGGGCCTGTCCCTCGCCATCGCTCGCGTCATCCAACGCTCGCGGGGGACAGGCCCCCGCGCTACGGTGAAAAAACGCCTCCCCTCACCGTAGGGCGAGGGCCTGTCCCTCGCCATCGTTCTCGCGCCAGGCCCTGTAGGGCAGGATCGCCTGATCCTGACCCGTTTGTGATCAGGCGATCACAAACTACAGAAGAGGAAACACACATCATGACGATGGAGCTCGCGGGGGACAGGCCCCCGCGCTACGGGAAAAAAACGCCTGTCCCTCACCGTAGGGCGAGGGCCCTCGGATGCCACACGCGCAGGCGAGCGGGTTCCCCTCGCGAGCTAGCGTCATCCAACGCTCGCGGGGGACAGGCCCCGCGCTACGGGACAATCGAGACCAGGAGGTCTCTCCTACGGGAAGGCATCGAAATATGAAACACCCTCACTAAATTATTCGGTTTCCCGAAAAACGGAAGAAAAACTTGACATCCGCATATTTTTGTGGTAAACTTAACATAAGATTTATCATGAAGGAAGGAGAAACGACAATGCAAACCAAAATGCAAACCAAAGCGCAAACCAATCAACACACCGCGGCGATATACCCCGCTTACCGCGAGGCACCGCCGCCGCCGCTCCCTTACGAGTTGGCTTTTGACGACGATACGGACTATCCCGAATCGGATGGACAACCTATGGCTGAAACCGAACTGAATCGCGACCTGATGATTGACTCGATCCTGACGCTTAAAGCGCGCTTTCAAGACGTGCCGGATGTCTGCGTCTCCGGCGACATGCTCATGTATTACGTCATGAAAGATCCGAAGAAATCGGTGGCACCGGATATCTTTGTCACCTTCGGTGTTGAAAAGAAGCAGCGGCGCATCTACCGTATCTGGGAGGAAGGGAAGCCGCCGGATTTCGTGCTAGAGTTTTCGAGCCAGCGCACGTTTGCCAACGATTTGGGTCCGAAGAAAACGCTCTACGCGGAAGTGCTTGGTGTTCGGGAATACTTCCTTTTCGATGCGGAGCGTGAGTATTTGCCCACCCCGTTGATGGGCTTCCGCCTCGTCGGCACCGAGTACGTTCCTATCCGTCCGGAGCCAGATGGTAAACTCTTCGCCGAGACATTGGGATTATCCCTCGGCTTACGCGGGGACGGTTTCGGCTACTATGATGCGGTTGCGGGGCGGTGGTTAGAGACACCGATGGATGAGGCGGCAGCGAAGGTCGAGGAAGCCTCAGCCCTGGCAGACCGGCTCGCGGCAGAAGCGGCACAGGCAAAGGAAAACGCCGCGCGGGAAGTTCTTGCGCGCCAACACGCCGAAGGCCTGGTGCAAGAAGAAGCCGCCGCGCGCCAACACGCCGAAGAGGAACGTCAGCACGCCGAAGCAGAGGCAGAGCGAAAACGCGCTGAGGCGGCACAAGCCGATGCAAGAGCCGACCAGACCGAAGATGAACTCGCGGAACTCCGAGCGGCTTACCGACAATTGCAAATCGAATTAGAACGCCAGAAGTCCTCGGATATAGAATGAAGGATGGAAGGCCAGGACGATTCGGTTTTCCGACGAACCCTGTGAAGGCGGATGTCTAGCTTTGTAGGCGAGACCTCCTGGTCTCGATGCGAGCGAAGATCTCTCCTACAAAGGCGGTATTTCAAGGAAGATTATCGCCTCACGATACGGAGACGATTTCAATGTTTGCGCGCCTGAAGAACATTCACCCGAAATCCGAAGCATTCATGTATCTCGGTATAGCAATCATAGGGCTTATCGGGCTTTTCTGGGGTTACACAGGGCTGCAGGTTCACCAAGAGATAGAAGAGGCACTGCGTCGCCGGGAGCGAAAAGATTGGCTCACGCCGCAACAGCGTGAGGCAGAACGCCGGTATCATCAGGTGAAAATCATCGCAGGCGGACTGATGCTGTTATGCAGCGTCGCGGGCCTGAGGGCAGCCTATATCAAATCGGGACAACCGCACGCGCCGAGTGCGTGGCATCGAAACCCTGTCGTGTTGACGCGTATCTCTTGGGGGTTGTTCGGTGTCGCGTTGGTTATCCTGTTCATCGACGTTTGGCTCGGTTTCACGCGAGGCTAACGCCAATGCTTTCACGTTTCAAAATGTCCAACCGAAACGCGTTGTGGGTGATATGCTTATGTTGTTTATTCAACGGGATACTTCTACTAATGGAGGTTTACGTTGATTGGCAACGTGGACACGGAAAGCATCAATACCTCATCATCGCGGGTGGAGGCTTCTTGTTAGCTAGCCTCGTTTGGCTAATTGGGCTTACCCAATCTAGGAAGCCGCAATCCTCGGCATTTTTAGAGGGACATTCTGTCCTTATCAACCTTGGCGCGATTTCAATAGCGGTGAGTTTGATTCTGAATCTCATTGATTTCGTCGATTTCATCGCAATCGATTTTACGGGAGGCTAACGCCAATGCTTTCACGTTTCAAAATGTCCAACGGCAGGGCGATACGGGTCATGTGTGTTAGTTGTTTATTCAACGGGACCCTCCATCTCGTTAAAGCTGCCGTTGAATGGCAACGCGGCGGCTTGGATTATGGACGCGACATTGCTGTCGGTGGCATTTTCTTTATTAGTGGCGTAATCTGGTTCATTTCGCTTTACTTCCAATCAAGAAATAAACGCGCCTCGGCATATTTAGAGGAACATTCTGTCATTATGAGCTTTTCGGCGATTTTAATGGCAGCAGCGTTGATTTTTCACCTGGTCATTGTCTTCACAAGATGACAAAAACGGAGGAATTCAGAATGATTGATGTCTGTTTTTTTGCTGACGAGGTTTCCAAAACCGATTTTGAGGAAGCCATCAAACTCGGCGTTGCAGCCGGGGCGAATACCGTCGAAATTCGCGGCGGCGTGTGGGGCAAACACGTCACCGAAATTGACGACGACGATGTCAAACGTGCGCAAGATGTGCTGGATGCTTACGATGTGAGCGTCGCCAGCATCGGTTCGCCGTTCGGCAAATGCGCAATTGACAACCAACAGGAATACGAACTGCATCTGCGGCACTTCGACCGGATGGTAGAGCTCGCGCACGCTTTTGATACGCGCGTCATCCGTGGGTTCACGTTTTGGAATCCGAATCGCGGTATTAAAGGCGCGGCGCGCCCGGATATCAACGACTATCTGGAACGCATCGCCGAGAAACTCTCCCTAGTCGTGCCGATTGCTGAGGGTGCGAACGTGACACTCGCCTTTGAAAACGAGAGTGCATGTCTCGCCGGCACGTGCGAAGAGACGCGCGCTGTCATCAATGAACTCGGCAATAGCCCCGCGCTTACCTCGTGTTGGGATGTCAATAACGGGTTGCACTGCGGCGAGAATCCGCTCCCCGAAGGCTATTCGCACATCAAAGGGTTGGTAACGCATGTGCATGTCAAACCGAATGGGCAGAAAAGCCTTGAGCCGATCGGAGAGACAGGTTTGCGTTATGCGCAACTGCTAGAGACGCTTATCGCAGATGGATTTACCGGGGCGGCAAGTATTGAGCATTGGGGAACGCCGGAGCACATGTTAGAAGGCATCCGCCAACTGCGCGCTGTTGTTGACGCGATGTAGCGCGTTTATAGGGCGGATTTCCATCATATCCGCCTGTCTCTCTCACGTTTGTGGAGGAACTACTATGCACCTAAATCCCTGTTGTTGCATCGAGACCGGGAGGTCTCTCCTACCGTTTGTGGAGGAACTACTATGCACCTAAATCACAACCATCCCTCGCTTAATTGGCAGGGAGCCATTTCTCTACAAGAGACTGAGGCGTGGACGATGCCGTGGCGCACACCGCACGCCGAGCACGTCTTATTTCCCGAACCGTTGCTTGAACGCGCCGCGATGCCCGCGGGTGTCCGCATCAGTTTTTCAAGCGACACGACACGCGTCGCAGGGAGCATCATGCCGCATCGCGATGTCGGCAAACTTGAGCTCTGCTGCGATGGAGAACGCATTGATGCTATTGACTTAGCCGACAAGGATACGTTTGCCTTTGAAAACCTGTCGGCGGAAATGAAATTAATCGAACTGTGGCTGCCGCAATACGGCATCTTCCAGCTGCGCAATCTGGAGATAGACGATGGGGCGACGCTAGAACCGTTTGCCGATGAGCGGCCCCGGTGGATTACCTACGGCAGTTCAATTACGCAGTGCAGACTCGCCGCATCACCAACGCAGACGTGGCCCGGCATCGTCGCGCGCGGGCGCGGGTTCAACTTAACCTGCCTCGGTTATGGCGGGCAGTGTCACCTCGATTCTATGGTAGCGCGAATGATTCGCGATTTGCCTGCAGACTACATATCAATGTGTCTCGGCATTAACATCCAAGGCGCGGCGAGTTTGGGACCGCGTGCTTTTCGCCCAGCGATTATCGGCGCGGTGCAGATTATCCGTGAGAAGCACCCCGATATCCCACTCGTGCTGATGTCGCCTATCTATTCACCACCGAGAGAGGAAAAACCGAACGCGGTGGGTTTCCATCTGCAGGGAATGCGCGAAGAAGTGCAAGCCGCAGCGAACGCACTGCAGTCCCACGGCGATAAGCAAATTCACTATGTCAACGGCCTTGACGTATTCGGTGCTGACTTGGCGCATCTGCTCCCCGATGATTTGCATCCCGATGCCGATGGATACCGGGCAATGGGACAGAATTTCATCGCTGAGGTTGCGAATAAATTTTTCAAACCCCAGTAAGTGCTGTTTGAACCAGAAATGTGAACAGCCCCCAATCGCGAAGGAGGATTGAACGATGAGAACTTATCGCGCCGCTGTCATCGGCTGTAGCCGGATGGGAGCATTTATTGACAACGAAGTCCCGGATTACGAGGCAATCCGCTTGCCGTATTCGCACGCCGCAGGCTTCTTCGCCGAAGAACGGACAACCCTCATCGCATGCGCAGACCTGCGTCAGGACGTAATGGCGCACTTCGGCAACCGCTACAACGTGCCGACATCGAACCAGTATACCGATTATCGGGAGATGCTAGAGAAGGAAAAACCCGACATCGTCAGCGTTGCAACGCAGCCGGAACATCGCGCCGAGATTGTCATCTACGCCGCGAATCACGGCGCGAAAGCCATCTACGCCGAAAAGGCGATGGCCGCCTCCATGGACGAAGCCGCCGCAATGGTATCGGCAGTGGAGGCAAACAATGTCGCCTTCAACCTCGGCACGAATCGCCGATGGCACACCGGTTTTGATAAGATGAAGGCGGTGATCGACAGCGGCGATTTGGGACAACTTCGCACGCTGATAATCTATTCAAACGGCACGCTTTTCAACACGGCGAGTCATAACTTCGATCTGGTTTTGCGTCTGAATAGCGATGCGCCGGCGAAGTGGGTTTCGGGATACCTGCCGAACGGGGATAGCGTCATTGAAGGCGATGTCCTCCGTGAAGATCCGACGGGACAAGGCACAATTCAGTTTGAAAACGGTGTGACAGCGCATGCGTTGCTCACGCCACGCAGCTCCGAGTGGGAGGCGATTTGCGCACGCGGCACCGTCACTTGTTGGAATAACGGCTGGCAGTGGCATATCCGCAAGCAACAGGAAATTCCCGGCTGGCGCGCCTGTCGAGTACCGGAGGCGTTTCCAGAATTTGAACGTTCCAGTAGCACGGCGAACCTGATTAAAGATTTGGTGCACGCCTTGGATACCGGCGAACCGACGCGCGGCGGCGTTCGATGCGCTTATGCCAGCACGGAGTTAATCTTCGGCGTGATTGAATCGCATTTACGCGGCGGTGCACGCGTGGAGTTACCGCTAACCGATTCCAAAGTCCGTTTGCAAAGAAACCCAACGGCGAGACAGCCGCGGGTTGAATAGGAACGAGACGTGACTCCCCCGTGGTAGGAGAGACCTCCCGGTCTCGATTTTCAACACATCGGGACAAGGATGTCCCTCCTACCGGGGAGGTTCACATCGGGACAAGCATGACCTGCCTCCGCGGTCCGTAGCGCGGGGGCCTGTCCCCCGCGTTCGCCTACTCCGCGGTCCGTAGCGCGGGGGCCTGTCCCCCGTGTTCGCCTACTCCGCGGTCCGTAGCGCGGGGGCCTGTCCCCCGCGTTCGCCTACGGTTCCGGACAAGGACATCCCGCCTACGGTGTTTGATTCATGAGACTAGAGAGCTCCTCCAAAAACCTCTCATAATCAACCCGGTTGTCCCCACCCATTTTTTGGACAAGCGGCACTGCCAGCGTGCGTGCGAGTTCGCGACGGCGCAGCGTCGGAAGCATCGCGCGGCGCGCCAGATACATCTGCACCGCCTCCAATTCCGCGTCTGTCAAGAGTTCCGGTTGCATCCATTCGGCGTAACTCAACACGGGTTGCGACGGTGGCGCGGAGGACTTACCGCGCGGGAGGGTTTCGGCGTTTGACGATTTCGCGCTGTCTCTCACGACGATGGTGCCGGCGGCAAGATCACCGAGTCGCCGCCAGTTTTTGTTCATCAGCATGGCGATGACAGCAATGCCATAGCAGAATGGAAGGAAATCGATTATCCGCACCAGATTCCGAATCGCCGAATCGGCGAAACTAATTGGGTAGCCGTCCTCTTTGATAACCCGCAAGCCCAAGGCGCGCTTGCCCGGCGACTGCCCGTTCATCGTCACCTCAAAAAGCATATAGTAACCCCAGAACAGCGCGAAGACGACAAGTCCGCCGATAGCGGCAAGCCAATTCCCGAAGATGTCATCAAGTTCTGTTATCGCGGAGACGACGACAAAACTGCCTATCCCGCCGATTAGCGTCAGCAGGAGGGTATCCAGCATCGCCGCATAGAAACGCGAACCGATGCCTGCAACGCTATAGTTGAGCTCAATCTGTTCTGGGGTTTTGATGGATAAATGGTTGTTCATGAAAGTCCTTTGTCGTGGCTTAACTTCCAGCGTCTGTCAAATCCGTAGCGCGGGGCCCCTCGGATGCCACACGCGCATCCGAGCGGGTTTCCCCCGCGTGCAAAGAAGCCCCGGTAGGAGAGACCTCCCGGTCTCGACTGTCGTGGATTAATCTCTAGCGTCCGTCAAATCCGTAGCGCGTGGGCCCTCGGATGCCACACGCGCATCCGAGCGGGTTTCCCCCGCGATCGTTGCATGGCGAGGGACAGGCCCTCGCCCTACGGTAAGAGCAGCCGTGCTGGATACCGTAGCGCGGGGGCCTGTCCCCCGTGATCGTTGCATGGCGAGGGACAGGCCCTCGCCCTACGGTGAAGTACCATTTTTTCCCGTAGCGCGGGGGCCTGTCCCCCGCGATCGTCGATGCATCGCGAGGCGCGGGGCCGCGTGCAACGAATAGCATCCCCCAAATCCGTAGCGCGGGGGCCTGTCCCCCGCGATCATCGATGCATCGCGAGGTGCAGGTTTTCGTGCAACAGATTAACCAAAACTAATATGACTTCAGAAGAATTCGTTAACAAAAAACAGCCAACCTGGTCAGAATTAGAATCACTCTTGGCACGCGCCCGCGGTGCGGGACGCAGCAGATTGTCTCCATCACAACTAGACAGGTTGGGTTATCTCTATCGTCGCGTTACCTCGGATTTAGCGGTGGCGAGGCGCGATTTCCCGCGAACGCCTTGCGTCACTTATTTGAACCAACTCGCTTCGCGTGCGCATTCTGGGATTTACCAGACTTCGCCTTTCAAACGCGGCTCGCTCGGGCAGTTTCTCCGAACCGAGTTTCCCGTGCTATGCCGCGCGAATCTCATTTTCATTGCCGCCGCATTTTTGCTGTTTCTTCTCGGATTTGCGTCAGCCTATTGGCTTGCTTTGACAAACCCCGGTTTCGCGGAAGACATCGTTCCGGCGCACCTGCTCGATCATTTACATAAAACCGACAAGACGACGTGGAACAACACATCGGCAGAGGCGCGAAACCTACTGTCCTCTTTCGTCATCACGAATAACATTCGGGTTGCGTTTTTGGCATTCGCCGCGGGCATCGCTTTCATGCTCGGTTCAGTCTACATTTTAGCGTTTAACGGGGTGTTCATCGGCGCGATTGCGGGGCTCAGTCATGTGCATGGGCTTTCGCTGGCACTCTGGTCCTTCGTATCGCCGCACGGTTATATTGAATTGACAGCGATTTTTATTGCGGGTGGTGCCGGGTTAAAAATGGGATACGCGCTCATCGCTCCCGGCTTGTTTACCCGAAAACGCGCGCTGACCGAGGCTGCGAAAACCGCTGTGCGTCTCCTCGGCGGATGTATCGCCTTGTTTCTCATCGCGGGCGTTATTGAGGGATTTATCTCTCCTTCCGGATTGGCACCATCGGTTAAAATAGGCTTCGGCGCGCTGACCGGGGTTGCTTTGTTCAGTTATCTGTTTAAAGTCCGAACGACAGAAGTGAACAAGCGAAAACCGTAGAAATGCGCTCGGCCGATCTGGTTTGCTAAATCCGAGATTTCGCCTTGAGTTCCAGATATTTATTCACCACCGTCATTGTCAACTGATGCGCCGGCACATCAAGCGTGATGACACCCCGCCGGCGCAGGATTTCCAACGTCGCATGTTTCTCCTGAAGCAGTTTTTCCGCTATCGTTTTCTGATAGACGCTTTTGGAATCGGTTAGTTTTTGCGTCGCGAGCGCGATAATCGTTGTATCCATCAACGTCACACAAACGACGAGGTGATGTTTTGAGAGTTGCGCGACGTAAGTCGCAAGCCCCTCCGCCGCATCTCTATCCAAGATGTCCGTGAAGAGGATAACCAGTGCGCGTTTGCGCTGTTTTGACGCTAAGTAGGTAAACGCGCTCTCAAAATCGGGTTCGACCGGATGCACCTGTAACGCGTAGATACTCTCCAGCATCGTCAAAAACTGCTTTTTGCCCGGCTTCGGCGCGAGGTATTGATGCACCGTGTCCGCAAAAGCGATTAACCCCACCTTGTCTCCTTTGAGCGTTGAGACATAGCCTGTCATGAGGGTTGTGTTGATTGCGTAATCCAACTTAATCATGGCGGTTTGTCCGGCGGCATCGCTGGCATCCAGCACAATCGGCGATGCCATGAGTCTGCCGGTGTCTAGCATGATAATAACATCTTGGCTTCGTTCCGTCTCAAATTCGCGAACGATGGGTTTTCGGTGTCGGGCTGTCGCCTTCCAGTCAATTCGGCGGAAATCGTCATCGGGTGCGTATTCGCGGAGCCGTTCGATCTCCGTGCCTTCCCCGAATTGCCGCGAATTTTTAAGTCCCAACTGCCCGAGGAGGCCGCGCCGGACTAGTAGTTCATATTGCCGCACCGCTTGCAAATTCGGATAGACTTTCACATCTGTTGCAGCGGCGATGCGCCGTTGGCGGATAACCAATCCTAAAATGCCCCAACCTCGCAGGTGGATGTCTTCAAATCGGTAAACGCCGCGGCGTAGCGGCGTGAGCTGGTAAACAATCGTCTCCGCTGCTGAGGGTGCCAGCCGAATGTCATGGATTGCGCGATGAAACTGAAATTCCGATGGAAAATCGTCTTTCAAGCGGAGTTTGAGGTGATAGCGCGAACGGTTCACGAGTGTCAGCGTCACAACGTTTTGCACGCCTAACGAAAACTTGGAGTTCATCTCTCGTCGCGCGTCAATTTTCGTAAACAGCGGGTTCGTCACGTAATCTAGCACGCAGACGATGCCTAAAAGCACCGCATAGCCTCCGCCGACGAACAGCAGATTCGGCGAGATGCCTGACAGCATAATCGGCACTGCTCCGAGGAAGAGGAGGCATAGGAGCCTGTTGGTAAATTGCATTGTTTTATCCTAATGAGCAGTCGGAAACCATAGCAATCTGCCTTTATACGCTACTCGTTATCACCGCGGAATCTCAGCGGCGGCGAGCAATCGCTCAATCACGTCATCTGCGGATAACCCCTCAATCTCCGCTTCCGGTTTCAGCAAAATACGGTGCCGATAGACGTGCGGGGTTAGCAATTTGACATCGTCCGGGACAATGTAGTTGCGTCCTTCCAGGGCGGCGTAGGTTTTACTCGCCAACAACAGCGCGATGGAGGCTCGCGGACTGCCTCCCAAAACCAGTTCAGGCGAATCGCGCGACGCTTCGGCGAGACTCACGATGTAGTCGAAGATGGCATCCTCCACTGTCACCGCTTGAATTTCCTCTTGGCACTGCCGAAGCGCGTCTTTGTCAACGACGCTCTCAATTCCCGCGTTCTCTAACAGCGTTGCATTAAAGCCTTGGTGATAGTTCATGAGAATCTGCCGCTCCGTCTCGCGGCCGGGATACATCACGTTCAATTTGAAGAGAAACCTGTCCAACTGTGCCTCGGGCAGCGGGTAGGTGCCTTCGTATTCCACAGGGTTTTGCGTCGCCAATACCATGAATGGTGGAGACAGTTCGTGCCGCACGCCATCAATGCTTACCTGCCGTTCTTCCATGCATTCCAGAAGCGCGGATTGTGTTTTGGCAGGTGCACGGTTAATCTCATCAGCGAGTAAAACGTTCGTGAAGACAGGCCCGCGCTTGAGGTTAAACTGGTTCGTTGCAGCATCATAAACGCTGGTGCCAACGATATCCGAAGGCATCAGATCTGGGGTGAATTGCACCCGACTGAATTCACCGGAGACGAGCATCGCCAACGTTTTCGCTATTAAGGTTTTTGCCGTGCCTGGCACGCCTTCCAATAGCACATGTCCGCCGGTGAAGAAACTGACGACAACGAGTTTAAACAGTGCCTCTTGTCCGACGATAGCTTTTTGTGCCTCTTGTCTCATTTTTTCAAAGACGAGCTGAGTTGTTTGCATTGATTTTTGATTAATCCTATCGGGTGTGATATAGAAACCCTCCCGGACAAGCGGTTTGAAACCACGCTTATTGAACCTATCGGTTCCTCCGCCGCAGATTAGATTTATCGTAATACGCCTCGACCTTTTTAGCAATTTCAAGGAGTTGTGCTTCCGATATATCGCCGCTCGGCTCCAAGTCTGTCAACAGCCGCTGCAGTTCATCGGTATTGATACCGGAACGCCGCGTGGCGATTTCCTCAACGAATGCGTCGGTTTTTAACTTGATGTTGACGTTCCAACGCGCCCCGAGGTCAGCCCGGAATCCATCACGGAGTTGACCCAAAACCTCGCGCCTTGTGTTACCCTTTTGGTAAAGTGCTGTCATAGCGAGGACGTACTCGGAACTGAGCCGCCGATGTGTTTCTCGTGCTTCCAACGGCTTGCCAAACCGTCGCCCGCGCAGCATCAAAAACACAAACAGAGCCATGCCGAGATAGAGGATGCCTAACCCTCCCGGCGTTTGAAACAGCAGTGCGAGCAGCGGATCCGACGAATGAACCGCGCCGGTGCCATAATATCGGTATTCCGCAAGCCCAATGCGCGCTTTGCGCGGGATGGTCGACATCAAGTTATAGAGAAACGTCGCGTTCTCCGGAAACGTCAATCCCGACGCGCCGAAAATATAGGGGCACGACATGAAAAAGACGCGGCCCTCACCTTGCCGAAAGGTAATCACCGCGGATTCTGTCCCGCGTCCATAGAGCGGCACCACGTCCGCATCACTTCCTATCTCGGCGATGAAAAAATCCGTTCGCGCGCGAATTCTCGCTACCGGCCGCGCAGGAAAGAGTGGTTCTCTCGGCATCCGTTTTGCATCGATGAGTTCGCTTTGTGCCACGCGCAACTCAAATCCATAAGCCGCGAAGAGGGAGTTAAGTGCGATGTCTTCCCCAGCGGCAATCAAGGTGCCGCCGCCTGCAACGAAATCACGAATCTTCTGTATTTCCTCTTCGGGGAGAGCCCTTCTGATTCGCCGTAGGAACAGCACATCAAATCTGTCTAATTGTGCGGGAGTGACATCGGATATTTCTGTCACGCGAAATTTCAGCGCGCGCAAAATGTTGTTCAGCGTGCTGCCACGCCGGTCCAAACCATCGCACGCCGCCAGCACGAAACAGATGGATACGATTAAGGCAATTTTCAGGAAGCGAGACTGCAAAGACTGATGTTTATGCGGGTGTTTCATAACTCGTTGTTGCAAAAAAAACGATTCCGTTTCTCCGGTAGGAGAGCCCTCCTGGTCTCGATTCCGTTTAGACTCCCGGTCTTGATTCCGTCAAATGGCGTTTCTCATCCGTTCATTCGGTAGACATCTTTCAACAATTCGCGGTAATTAGCGACGGTTTCCGCATCACACGGCTGGTAGCCATACCACACCTCATCAAAAACCTGAATGACAGGCAACAAGGCGCGTTGCAAGGCAACATCCGATTGCAATGCGCGGAGATACTCCCAATTCGTTAAACTTTTATCGTGCGCAAGGCGGCCGCGTTCTTGGAGGTACAAGATTGCCGACAGATAGAGAAACCGGAGCGCGTGCCGAAAGTCGTTTGCGGCTTCCGCTGTCTCGGCGTGTGCCAGTGCAACTTTTTCTGTCGCAACTGTCTCTAGGGAGAGCTCAGGTGTCTCATCCTGCGCTTCAACGATGAGGTTGCTGCGAATCTTCCTGCCAAAAAAGACTACCGCGGCACCGAGCGCGATGATGCCGAGCACCAGCAACACTTTGCTGAAATCAACGTCCCATCCTAAGTCGTCGTTGTGCCGGAGGAGTTTGGATAGGCGCGCTTGGTAGTTCTCAAAGGAAACGTCCATGCGTCCCCGGTCGGACGCGAGTTCCTCTCTGAAGCGTTGTTCCTCGTCCGCCACGACAAATAGCCCGGCGAGGAAACTTGCGCAGATGAGGATAGCCCAGAACGCGACTGCCTTGTTAGTCAATAGATTCACGAGAATTCACCATTATTTCAATATCAAACCCTTCTTTCCGAATGCGAAGATCGAAGTAGAGGAGCATCGAACCGATGGCCCTGACCGGCAGCATGAGCGTTGCGATACCCAAGTAAGTTAACCATTCGATCAAAAAAGAAAAGAAGGATTGCTGTGGAAGACCGGCAAAAAACGAAAACGAATCGGGGTTTTCCCTAAGCTGTCGCATCCTCATGATTCGTTCAATGATATTATCCCCTGTCGTAACGCCAATTAACTGGAGGAGGACATCGGCCGTGGTCTGCAATATGATGGAGAGCGTCCACCAAAGGAGAAAAATCGCGGCGTAGATACCACACACGCGCCACCATGTCCCTCTGACGAGTTCACTACTTCGACGCAATGCAGTGGCGAGTGAGGCCCCTTCAAACAAAATGGGTAGAGCCCCAAATCCCCAGCGGATACTTAGGTATATTGCCAACGGCGTTCCGATGAAAATCATCCAAAGAAAATCCGTCTTCCCGAGCCCCCAGCCGAGGTTTAGATAGATCATGATTGGAATTCGGATTACCCACCACCAGCCGAAGGTATCAAGAGGGTACCAGATCATAATATAGCCGAAAAAGGGCCAAAATCGGCGAAGGCACTGCCGAAAGACATCGGAAGGCGTGATAGTTCTACCTAAGTAGCAGGAGGCCCCCGCGAAGCCGAGTCCACCGACAATCAAAAGTAGCACCACATTGTCCACAAACCCCGTGAAGAGAGCGGATACGAACACGAGGAAAACGGTTGCATAGGTGCCGAGCATTCCTTCCAACGGAATCTTCAATATTAAATCGGCAATATCTAGTGAAGGGACCAGGTTTGAGAAAACGAATCTTGAAAGCAGGCCCAGGCAAAGTTTTGTCGCAAAGTAAACCAAGGCGAGCTGGAAAAAGAACCGGAAGTAGTTCCGATAGAGACTGAACGTTCCGTCTAGGATATCCGTAAGCCGCATTGGTTGCAAGCGCGGAATTGCCAGGTTTGCGGCCGATGAATCGTGGGGAGCAAGCATGAGCCGGGCCCTTCCCGTTTTAGAAATGTCGCTGATATGGCACTAATGTTACCACATTTCCCGTTTTCTGTCAATCTATCTGTTCGCTGCCTGTCTGTTCGCTGCGCGCCATCATTTCGATATCAAACCCTTCCTTCCGAATGCGAAGATCGAAGTAGAGGAGCATCGAACCGATGGTTAAAATCGGTGCCGTGAACGTAGCGAAGAGAACATCAAAGAACATCTGCGCCGCATAAGACAAGAGAGAAGTCTTGAACGGATCCGGTCCCGTCCACATTCTGAGCAGCCACTGCCACAAGCCCTCTTCCGTTGTCACTATGCCGCTGAACGAGAGAGCAAAGTCTAGGGTGGCTTTAAGAATGAATAGCAGCATCATCCAGAGGAGAAAAATAGCGAAGGTGATACCGAAAACGCGCCACCATGTGCCTTTGACTAACTGGCTACTTCGCCGAAACGCCTCACGTGCAGTCTTTCCTTCAAACAGCACAGGCATACTGCAGAGTCCCCAGCGGTTCCCCAGATAGATTGCGAAGGGGCTTCCGATAATCGTTACTGCCAGTCCGCCTACAGCCAAAAACCAGAGGAACTGGGTGCCGAGATACGGCAAAAACCGGCGGCCGGCTTGCCGCAGTGCCGCGCTCAGCGTAATCTGCCGCCCTAAATAGCACTGCGCACCCACGACGTATGTCCCAGCGGTAACGAACAAAAACACAAAAGGAATAACGAATAAACTGAATAGGAACATCGACAGCGACAAGTCTGCTGGCGATGGACTTGAAAGTTTACCAAGCAGGTTCAGGCAAAACGCTGCAATGAGATGAATGGCGAGAATTCCGAAAAACAGCCGGAAATGGTTCCGGTAGAGGGTGAAGGTGCCGTCCAAAATGTCCGAAAATCCCATCGGTTGCAGCGCGGCCGGGGGTGAATCGTTTTGTTCAAACATAGTTTTCCGTGCTCCATTATTCGTTAGGAGAGCCATTCGTGTCTTGATTTCCGAGGTATCGGGACAAGGATGTCCCTCCTACCGCCAAGAATAAGACGTATCGGGACAAGGATGTCCCTCCTACCGGTTTCAATCTATCGGGACAGGGATGTCCCTCCTACCGCGAAGAATAAATGGTTTTTGTGAATACAAAGACATTCTATCGCATTTCGCCTTTTGTGTCAAATAGCGCATCAACCAACCGCTGCATATCAGCAGGCATCGGCGCGGAA
Source organism: Candidatus Poribacteria bacterium (assembly GCA_965242965.1). Lineage (GTDB taxonomy): Bacteria > Poribacteria > WGA-4E > WGA-4E > WGA-3G > AGPOR5. The sequence continues at coordinate 4,629,492 of OZ251518.1, forward strand.
AATGAGAGGCGTTCGCGCGTGACAGGATGCACAAACCCAAGCGTGTGCGCATGCAACGCTTGACGTTTCAGTTGCGAAAGTGCCTGCTTGACACGGCTAGACTCTGTCTCGTGCATGGCGCGTTTCGCGCCGCCGTAGACAGCATCGCCGGCAACCGGATGCCCGATGTGCTGCAGATGCACACGGATTTGATGAAGCCGTCCTGTCTCCAACCGCAGTCGAAGAAGCGCGAATTTGTCATAACTTTCTGCAACTTCGTAGTGCGTAACGGCGCGCCGGCCATCTGCTTCTACCGTTGTCATGCGCCGCCGGTCGCGGCGGCTTCTCGCAATCTGTGCATCGATAGTCCCAAATGCATTCGCGGGTGTGCCGCACACCACGGCGACATAGTGTCGCGTCATCGCGCGCGCCTCTAACTGCCTAGAAAGTTCGCGATGCACGTCATCTGTTTTCGCCACAACGAGCAGACCCGAGGTATCTTTATCAAGCCGATGCACAATGCCGAGACGTTCGGCACCGCCGATGCTAGACAGACTTGTCTTGTGCGCGAGGAGCGCGTTGACAAGCGTCCCTGTGTTAACGCCGCTTGCTGGATGCACGAGCATCCCCGCCGGTTTGTTGATAACGATGAGGTGGCTGTCTTCGTGAGAAATGTCCAGCGGAATGGGCTCAGGCTGAAGAGTTTTCACCGAACGCAACTGCGGAACCGCAAAACAGAGGCAGTCGCCGCGCCGGAGAGAATAACTCGGCTGTTTCGCAACCTTGCCGTTGAGCGTGACTGCCCCACCGCGAATCAGTTTTTGGAGAGAAGTGCGAGAGAATCCGGACTGGAAGCGCGAATTTTGCAGCTGTTCCAGCAGAAATCGATCCAAGCGGACACCGTGCTGCCCTGTTTGAACGTGGTAAATTCGCGTTTCATTTGCCATAAACATTTCCACTTGGCGTAGCGTGGTTGCCTGTCCCTTCTACTTGATGACGGTAGCACATGGTGCATCGAGACCAGGAGGTCTCTCCTACCGAGGTGCCCATTCTACTTGATGACGGTAGCACCTTCCATGTCTGACTCATCTAATTCGACGGTTGTGCCATCATCATACTGAATAGTGATCTTAGCACCTTCGGGAAGGTTCTTCCAATCCGAGGTCCCTACTAGGTCCGAGGTCCCTACTAGGATTGCCTGTCCACTTGAGGGCAACCCTCCCGGAACATTTTTAAGCATCATGACAGTGGCACCGCTATCCAGTGCTGCGCGGAGGATTTCCAGAACTTGTTGCCCCCCTGCGAATCGCGCAGGCGCGATGGCTATGGAAGCCTCTGTCATATCAATCAGATCGTCGAGTGTCGCCGTGCCTGTCTGAATCCTGTCCATCACATCGGACATCACATCCACTTCTGGCGAATGTCCGTATTCCTCTTCGATCGCCGCAACAAGTTCTTCGTTATTGAGTTCCTCGTCGGTAATATCAACGCTTTCGCGCAGCGCGGAGAGAGCCTGCTCTTCAAACATGTCAAGAAGTGCATCGTCTAGTACTGCCGTCTCTTCTGTTTGGATTTCAGGCGCATCGGGTTCTACCGCCTCTATATCCGGGGCTGGCATCTCCCGTTCTGATTGCGTCTCAGGTTTTGCTGTCGTCACTGAAGATGGCGGCTGTTTGTCCAAGTTTTCCGTGTTTTCCGTTATCACCGTTTGTGGCGCGGGCTGAAGCGATGCGTCAAACCGCTGGCGTGCCCAGTGTTCGTAAAGCACGAACCCACCGCAGATGACAAGCAGCAGGCCAAGTGCGCCGCCGATGACGCTTATCGTGTAATTTCTGTCCATAATTTGTCCTCGTTTGAGAGTTTCGTTTGAAATAAGTGAGTTTCATATATCAATGGCTTCCCCGTAGGAGAGCCCTCCTGGTCTCGATTTTTCCAGTCGGTGCGCCCTCCCGGTCTCGATGCATGCCATGTTCCCGGTAGGAGAGCCCTCCTGGTCTCGATGTGGTTTGTATCGGGACAAGGATGTCCCTCCTACCGGAAGGCATCGGGCCCACCTTTGTAGTTCGGGAGCGCCCGCTCCCGAACGGGTCAGGAGCAGGCGCTCCTGCCCTACAGGGGTGAGGCGGTCTGACAGCCAAACGCATGGCGAGGGACAGGCCCTCGCCCTACGTGAAAGGGAGGCGTTTTTTTTCGTAGCGCGGGGGCCTGTCACCGCGATGTCAAGCGATTTAGGAAACACCCTCATTTAAAATCAGTATACCACACTTTGCCAGAAAAAGTCAAATCGTCAGAATTTAGACAAGGACTATTTCGTGTTTGATTTTCGCTAAATAACACAAAACTTGCAATAATCTGCGGTTTTTGCTAAAATATACAATAGATATGGCAGACTCTGGTTTTCATAAGGAGGAATCCAATGAAATTCACGATGTATTGTTGGATTGTCATGGCAGCGATGCTCATCGCACCCGCGGTGTGGGCAATTCATGAAGAAGATAAAGGACCCGAGCAATTCGGGCGTTACGAATTCAAGGAGCAGGACATCAAGGAAGCAACCGATGCCTGCGACGCAGGCGGTAAACCCGGTCCCGAATTTGTCCCAACGGTTCGGGATAAGGAGCCGAATTTGGCACTGCTGAAAGATGCCAAAGCGGAGGCTTCCTCGCAGTTGGAAGGGTGGTGCCCCCGGCGGCACTGCATTGAATATCTCAACGATGGGTTCTATAACAACTGCCGAAGTTGGATTATCGGCGCGATACCGGGCTGGGCACAGATTGACATCGGCGCAGTCGCGAATGTGAACCGCATCTTTTTCGCCAGCGATCACTCGCAAGGATTTCTTGACAGGACAACCGCTGACTTCGACATCCTTGTCGCCACGACGAAAGCCGATGCAGACTCGGACGCGAACACGTGGACGAAAGTTTACGAGCACAAGGGAGAACCGGTGAGTGAAACCACCGAGTTTACCTTCAAAGATGTAGAGGCACGCTGGGTGCGCCTCCATATCCGTGCAAATGGCGGCGCACGCGTCGATGAAATTGAGATTTATGGTGGACGCGACCCGATGGCTGTCGAACCCACCGGGAAATTGACGACAGTTTGGGGACAAATGAAATCGGATAAGTTCTGATAAGGAGGCTCACATGCGATATGCAATTTTTCTCACCCTTATCCTCAGTCTCTTGGCAGGAACGGCGTTTGCCGATATCCTCTTCCAAGACGATTTTGAGAGTGGGGACATTGACAAAGCCAAATGGGCACCGCAAGCCAGTTGGCTAGTCGAAAACAACGATGACAAGCACGACGTGCTCGGCAAGAAAGTGCTTGACGTTTGGGGCGGCGGAGTCGGGCTTACCGTCGATGACTTCCCCGAAGAATTTGACTATTACGCCGACTTCAAAACCATGGGTGGCGGCCTCACCGGGTTCGTCTTCCACGGTAGCGATGGCAATAACATCTATATGCATCAGGTATCCACAGCGGGTTCCGGGCATACACCGCAGCACATCCGATGGCACAGAAGAATCGGCGGCGCATGGGGTGTTGAACCCGATCCGTTTGCAGATAAGGAAAATCGCGACCAGGATGTCTGGTATCGCGTGAAGTTTGAGGTACGCAAGAATTACAAATTCAAGGTGTATCTCGGCGATGTCGGCGTGGAAAACGAAGACTTGGTTCTCGTCAGTGAATGGACTGATGCCCAGAAATCGTTCGAGGATGGCAAAATTGGGTTCCGTATGAGCGGCGGCATTCGCGCCGGCGAACATGCACAATACGATAACGTCGTGGTTGCTACCCCGGCGTTTGACATTTTCCCGGTCGAACCGCGAGATAAACTCGCAGTGACATGGGGACAATTGAAGCGAAAATAAAAAGGAGATTCTCTAAAATGCGATACGCAATTTGTTTCATGCTAATTCTCTGTGCAGGCACCGTGTCTGCCGAGATTCTGTTTCAAGACGATTTTGAGAGTGGTGCTATTGACGCTGACAAATGGGAGGCGCAAGGCACATGGATAATCGAGGACAATGCCGATAACCACGCGGTGCTCGGCGCAAAGGTGCTCGACGTTTGGGGCGGCGGTGTCGGACTCACCGTTGATGACTTCCCCGAAGAATTTGACTATTATGCCGACTTCAAGACCATGGATGGCGGCCTCACCGGGTTCGTCTTCCACGGTAGCGATGGCAATAATATCTACATGCATCAGGTATCCACGGCGGGTTCTGGGCATACGCCGCAGCACATCCGATGGCACAGACGCGTCGATGGGAACTGGGCAGCCGAACCGGGCGCGTTTGTTGACGGCGTTGACAGGGAGCAGGATGTCTGGTACCGCGCGAAGTTTGAAGTCCGCGCAGGCTCTAGTTTCAAGGCATACATCGGCCCAGTTGGGGCAAGTCTCGCGGATTTGGCATTGGTAAGCGAGTGGACAGATTCGGAGAGCGCGCACTCCAAAGGCAAAATCGGGTTCCGCATGAGCGGCGGTGACCGGGCGGGCGAACACGCGCAGTATGATAACATCACCGTTGTCACCCCCGACTTTAACCCGACACCGGTTGAACCGAGAGATAAACTGGCTTTGACATGGGGAGCCCTGAAACGGTGAACATGTCTGAGAATCAATTGTCCATCGGCATTATTGGCGCGGGCGGAATGGGGAGGCACCACGCCAAAGCGATTACCGACTACGGCGCGCGTGTCGTCGCTGTTCACGATGTTGTGCCTGAAGCGGCGCATGAACTCGCGACGCTTGCAGGCGCGAACATCGCAACGGATGCCTTGGATACCTTTTTTCACACGGAGATGGACGGCGTGGTGATTACCACGCCGCCACCCGTTCGGTTAGAACCTATCCGCCGCGCGTGTGAACTCGGTATCGCGCTGATGGTTGAAAAACCACCTGCACTGAATATAGAAGAGGGAAGGCAATGCCTCGCCTACATTCAGGAAGCAGACGTAATCGCCGCTGTCGGTTTCCAACTCCGCTATCATCCGCTCTATGAACGGGTGAAGGCGTTGATTGCTTCGGAAACAGTGCACTTAGTCCGCACAGTCTGCACCTGCGATTACTATCTCAGTTTCCGCATGTCGCCGTGGTTCCTGCAGTCCGAGATAAGCGGCGGCCCGCTGGCAGAACAAGGTGTGCATGTACTGGATTGTGCCCGTTTCATCATGGGAAATCCAAAGCCGGTGCAGGCACACGCGCTCGCCGTGAAAAATATGGCATTGGAACGCAACGAGTTTGACGCTGAAAATGCCGTCCAAATGACGTATCAGTTGGACAACGGCGTTTTCGGCACACACCTCAATCACTGTGGCACCGAACGCTTCTGTTTTGACGTTGAAGTCGTCGGGCCGCATCTCCGTTTACAAGCGAATCTCTCCGACAATCGGGTGCGCGGGTATCTCAACGGCGAGGTGATTGACGAACCTGCCGCCACCGAGAATAGTTTAGGATTGGATAAAACCGGGGCGTGGCTGCGCGCTGTTGCGACAGGGGACAGGACGCTGATTCGTTCGGATTTCGCCGATGCATTGGAGACGCTGGCACTCATTGATGCCGCTGTCAAAAGTAGAGGCACCGGCAGATTCATTCACGTGGAGGATTTGTAATGGTAGATTGGGCGTATTTGCGGAACAGCTGAACCTCGTGCAAAAAAGTGCAAGAGGTTCTTGACACACAGAACGTAGCGATAGCGAATCGCTCGGATGCGCGAAAAGAGAAGTTGGATGCGACAGCGGTTTGGGAACGCCTCGGCACCGCGACGCGCGTCGTGGTAGCGAAGGGAAAGCGCGTGGAAACCTTCGTCCCAACGGAAGACGCGCAGGATGTAATTCTGAAGGCAGTCATGGGACGGAGTGGTAACCTCCGCGCGCCGACGTTGCAAATCGCCGATGTCTTTTACGTCGGATACAACGATGCTCTCTACGCGGAGGGCCCTTTCAGTTAGCAGAGCCGGTAGGCGAGCCCTCCCGGTCTCGATTTCTTCCTAGTAGGAGAGACCTCCTGGTCTCGATGCAATCGGGCGGCGCGCCTACCGGGGCAGCGGCGGCAGAAAACCCTCCTTCATCGTAGGGCGAGGGCCTGTCCCTCGCCATGCGTTTGGCTGGCAGACCTCCTCCCCTCTGTAGGTCAGGATCGCCTGATCCTGACCCGTTCGGGAGCGGGCGCTCCCGAACTACAGAGGTAGGCCCGATGCGCGCCCCGCAAGGGGGGGATAAATACCGAAACGGAGTTATGAAACACCCGTAGTTAGGCGCGCTTTCTCGGCGTGCATCCAAACCGCTTTAGAATAGGGAAAAACCAATGGCGATTGAAAAGATTCTCATCACCGGCGCAGCCGGATATTTGGCGCGGTTTATCATTGAACAGCTGCAACCCACATATCAACTGACGCTGGCAGACGTTATTGAACCCGTAAGATACGACGCGCATCGCTTTATCAAAACCGATGTTACGCAGGCAGAGGAAGTTGAGGCGGCGTGTGCAGGACAAGATGCCGTAGTTCACCTCGTCGCGTTAGTACGGGAGCGGCACGGCAAACCTGCCTCGCTTTACGCAGATGTCATGGTGAAAGGCACGTGGCATGTAGCGGAGGCGTGCGTGCATCAAGGCGTGCAAAAACTAGTGAACATCTCCAGCATCTCGGCGTGTCCACCCTCTCCCGATGGAAAGTTGCCGTATCGAGATGGCGATGCCATCCGTTTTAGCAAAGGGGACATCCATTACGCACTAGCGAAACAACTCGGTGAGCAGCTCTGTCATGCGTATCATCAAGCGCATGGGCTCAGCGTGATTCACGTCCGTCCCGGTGTCATCGCAGGCGATGGACATAATCCGGGGCCGTCAGCACCTGATGTCGTCACAGAACCGTGGTTCGTCTACGTAGAGCCGGAGGATGTGGCGCAGTGCGTTGCGCGTGCCATTGAGACAGAAACGGTGAACTATGGCGCGTATCACGCCGTCGCCGGCCGCGCCGATGCACGTTTCGATTGGAAGCAAGCAGCATCAGAGTTAGGATATGCACCGGAACACAATTGGCCCGAGATCCCTCTCTGTAGTTTGTGATCGCCTGATCACAAACGGGTATGCACCGGAACACAGTCGGCCCGGAATACCGTAGCGCGGGGGCCCTCGGATGCCATACGCGCATGCGAGCGGGTTTCCCCCGCGATCTCCATGTATGCACCGGAACACAATTGGCCCGAAATACCTCTCTGTAGTTTGTGATCGCCTGATCACAAACGGGTATACACCGGAACACAATCGGCCCGGAATACCGTAGCGCGAGGGCCCTCGGATGCCATACGCGCATGCGAGCGGGTTTCCCTCGCGATCCTCGTATGCACCGGAACACAATCGACCCGAAATTCCAGAAAAACAATGCAAATAGACGAGAAACGCGCAACAGGCCGCTACTACACCCGCGGAAATCCATTTCTATTGAAACCTTTCCGCGCGTGGGCAGAAGCACTCAACCTAAACCAACAGACCGTTTTAGAACCCTTCGCCGGCGATAATAGCATTCCGCAACTTATCCGGGAAGCACAGTTGCAGTGCCGAGACTGGGCTCTTTTCGACATCAAGCCCGCCGCCGCCGAGGTCAAACAGCACGATACACTCGCCGATTTTCCGAAAGGGTTTGACGTGTGTATCACGAACCCGCCGTGGCTTGCGCGCAACTCGGCGACGCGCCGAGGACTGCCGTTTCCAAGCGATACCCAACACAATGATATCTACAAATACGCATTAGAAAAATGCTTAACAAATTGCAAGTGGGTCGCGGCGATTATCCCAGAGGCGTTCATTCGGAGTGGGTTGTTCCTGCATCGGTTGCGCGATTTCGTCTCATTAGTTCCGCAAGAGCAACAGGTGCAAGGTTGCAAACCGAACCTACCGGGGGATGGAGCAAAAGTGTCACCCTTCATGTTTGCGGATACCGAACATCCTGTTGGGCTTGCGCTGTTTGGGCCCCCAGTAATTACGCTTTCCGTGAAAATCTGGCGCAACAATCAACTCCTCGGCGAACTAGAAAAACTCCGTTCACATCTGCCGCCCCGTTCCCACAATCGCGAGATTGTGTTCAATGAACCGATGGGAAATGTCGGACTCATTGCGATAGATAACACCGTCGCCGCCTCTATTCGTTTTTGTCCACCGGCGGAGTTAGCCGGGTATTCTGTCCGTTATCAGGGACGTTTCATCACGAAGCTCCACGTGCCGTGGGAGGTGGATGTAGTGGAGCTCAATGCGCACCTTGCGAACATCCGTGAGAAGACGCACGATGTCTTTCTGACTGCGTTCAAAGGGCTGCGCCGTGATGGGCAATATCGGCGGCGGTTGGATTGGGCATTGGCTCGCGCGATTGTCGATGCAGCGCGATCGGAAACCGCAGAATTATTCCGTTCTGTCCAGTAGGAGAGACTTCCTGGTCTCGGTGGCCCCGTAAAATCCTACGCGCCGACAGCATGGCGGGGGACAGGCCCCCGCCCTACGCGCAAACGGCATGCAAGGGACAGTAGGAGAGACTTCCTGGTCTCGATTTTTAAACCTATCGGGACAGGGATGTCCCGCCTACCGAGGCAGCATGGCGGGGGACAGGCCCCCGCCCTACGCGCAGATAGCAATGCCTTTTTTTCTTGAAAAATAAAACAATTGCATCTATAATAAGAAATAAACCGTGCTCAAACACTTTAAACGAAAAGAAAGAACTGACGATTTATGAACCTAACGCGCATCCAAAATAGCATCAACACCTTCGCCGAAACGCCACTGCGCGAGGCATCAACGCGCCTCCTCAACGCCCTCGGTTACCATAGCGATAGGACCGGAAACGAAGGCATGGATACCCAGGTATTCCAGTCTCTCAGAGAAGCCGCAGCAGCGCGCCGCGCGCAAGCACCACCCGATGCCCTTGATAGACTTCGTATTAACGACTGGGAGAAGTTCCACCTCATCTTCCAGCTCTCCGATGACGAAATCAATCGGCAGGAAACGCTGTTTGAACCCCCGAATGTTGACTCGGGTCTGATGCTCTCCTATATCTTTGTCGCCGTGCAACTCAGGGGTGAGAACTGGACGCGCACGCAACTCGCCGACATCACCCGGTTTATCAACACGCAAATCGTCGTGCCGATTATGGTGATGTTCCGATACGGCGATGTGCTAACGCTTGCTATCATCAACCGCCGATGGCACAAGCGCGATGAAACCAAGCGGGTGCTGGAAAAGGTGACGCTGATCAAGGACATCAACCTGCGCAATCCGCACCGCGCGCATCTTGATATCCTTGCCGAATTGCATCTGGAGTCCCTTCTTGAGACTGAAGAGGTGCGTAATTTTGAATCGCTACACAAGGCGTGGGAAGGCGTGCTCAGCACCGAAACTCTCAACCGCAAGTTCTACCGAGAACTGTATGAATGGTATGACTGGGCAAAATCGGAATGCCGGTTTCCGGATGACGAGACTGAACAGCAAGTTATCCGCATGATTACCCGATTGCTGTTCGTCTGGTTTTTGAAAGAGAAAGGTTTGGTGCCGCCAGCTCTCTTCACAGAATCGGCGAGAGACGCGCTCTCTGTGCCGGCGGACCAGGAAGACGCATACTACAAGGCAATCCTGCAGAATCTCTTCTTCGCGACGCTGAATACGCCGATAGCCGAACGCGCCTTCAGCACCGAGGATAACCGAAGCCATCGCGATGCAAGCAAATATCGCTACGCCGCGCTGCTGCACGAACCCGACGCATTTCTCGAAGAACTCAAGCAGGTGCCGTTTGTCAACGGCGGACTGTTCGACTGCCTTGATACGTTTGAGGCGACGCGCTATGGCGGCGTGCGCATCGATTGCTTCACTGATAACGAAAACGACACGCAAAAACTGCACGTGCCGGACAAACTTTTCTTCAACGACGAAAAAGGCATCTTCCCGTTCTTTTCGCGCTATAAGTTTACCGTTGAGGAAAACACGCCGGTCGAACAGGAAGTCGCGCTTGAACCGGAACTCCTCGGGCGCGTGTTCGAGAACCTGCTCGGTGACTATAACCCTGAAACGCAGTCTAGCGCGCGGAAATCCACCGGTTCTTACTACACGCCGCGCCAGATTGTCGACTACATGGTAGACGAGGCACTCATCGCCTATTTCCTGCAGAAAGTTGAACCCTTCGATGGCAACAGGGACTCCCTAGAGGAACGCCTCCGCGATGATCTACTCGCTTATGAAGCACAGGGGGATGCCGATTCGCAAACAGGACATCTCATCCACGAGAATGAGGTGACGCAACTCATCCAAGCGATAGACGAACTCAAACTGTTGGACCCGGCCGTCGGCTCCGGTGCCTTCCCGATGGGCATCCTAAACAAACTGGTGCTTGTCCTGAAAAAGTTGGACCCGCAGAATGAGCAGTGGAAGGAACGTCAACGTCGGCAGGCACGAGTCATTCTGGATAGCCAGGTCCGGAATTACACGCTTGACGCGATTGAGAGAGCCTTTGCCGAAGAAAATCGGTATAACGACTACGGCAGGAAACTCTACCTCATTCAAAACTGCATCTACGGGGTAGACATCCAACCCATCGCCGTGACAATTGCCAAGCTGCGGTTTTTCATCTCGCTCATCATCGAACAGGTGGCGAACGATAATCCCGATGATAACTACGGTATCCGTCCGCTACCGAATTTAGAAATCCGATTCGTCGCCGCCGATACGCTCATCGGGCTCCAGAAATCCGATTTCCAAATGCTCCTTGAGACAGACGCGATTGAGCAAAAACGCCAGCAAATTTCAAAGATTCGCGAAAACTACTTCAGCGCGAACACTCGGCAGCAGAAACTCTCGCTGATGCACGAAGAAGAGGCATGCCGGGCAGAATTAGTCAACGCGTTAACCGAATTGTCCTCGGGATGGGCATTAGATTCGCAAAGCGGCATCGTCGACGAGGCACAGAAAATCGCGCAATGGAATCCTTACGACAGGAACGCCGTCGCGGATTTCTTCGATGCCGAGGAAATGTTCGGCGTGAAGGATGGGTTTGACATCGTCATCGGCAACCCGCCGTATATCCGGCACGAGAAGATTCGCCATCTCAAACCTGCTTTGAGAGAGCATTATGGCGGTTTCTTTACCAGCACTGCGGATATCAGCGTCTATTTTTACAAACGCGCCGCCGAACTCCTGAAACAGGCCGGTATTTTGACTTATATCTGCACGAATAAGTTTATGCGGGGTGGCTACGGCAAAAACATTCGGCAGTTCTTAACATCGGATGTATCGCTGCAGGCACTCTTGGATTTCGGGAGTGTCCAAGTCTTTGAAGCGGCAGTTAACACCTGCATCGTTCGCGCTGAAAAACGGATGTCCGAAGCGAACCATACCTTCTGGGCAGCGACGTTAAGCAGCGGTTCCGATGACTTTAACGTTCAGGAAGCGTTTCAAACACAGGCTTTTCCAATGCAGAATTCGCAGTTATCTCTGGACGAGTGGACTTTAGCATCACCTGAAGTCTTAGCACTGCTTGAAAAGTTGCAAAGCACTGGAATGCCTCTCGGTGAATCGGTTCAAGGCCAACTCTATTTTGGCATCAAATCGGGATACGATACCGCGTTTGTTATAGACAATGCCGAGCGCGAACACCTGATAGCCACGGATGCAAACAGCCGAGAACTCATAAAACCTTTCCTTCGCGGCCGGACTATCAGGAAGTGGAAATCCGATGTCCCAGAGGAACACCTCATTGTGATAGCCAGCAGTACCAACGTAACGTGGCCCTGGACAGGGGTTGAAGACGAGGAAGCCGAGAGAATTTTCTCCGAAAACTACCCGGCGATTCATCAACATCTCGCGCATCATCGGCAACGACTGGCAACACGTGAGGACATCGGCAAATTTTATTGGGAACTGCGTTCGTGTGACTACTATGAAGCCTTTGATGTGCCGAAGGTTATCTACTCAGGAACCGCGAAATCGTTCTACGGGTGTTATGACACTGCCGGGAATTACGGCTTAGCATCGACATGGGCGTTGCCAATCGAAGACCTGTCTCTGCTTGCAATCTTAAACAGTCGGCTGTTTGATTGGTATGCGCGACATAAATTTCAAAGCCTCGACAACCCGTGGGCGGGAGGGCGTTTGAATTTCAAAAAGGCGAACATGATGCATGTTCCGATAGCCGATCGAAATTCGGAACAGAAGGCGCAACTCTCGCGCTGGGTTGAGCGAATCCTCGCCGAACCTACAAGCGACAAAGTGTCCGCGCTTGAACATGCCATCGATCAGTTAGTCTACGAAGTTTATGGGTTAACCGAAGACGACATTGCGTTAATCGAGAAAACGTATCGCGATGCCGGCATGACGATACCCGAAGAGGAGGATATACCTATGCGTATCATTACCCGTGACGATATTCAGAGCATCGGCGATGCGGAATCGTTGATGCAGTTTTTAGACGAAAAATTGGGTTTGCCTATTCCGGAAGGTTTAACCCTTGGAGAGATTGTCACAAATTTCTCACCCTATTCGCTCGGCATCAGCAGAGACATCTCCAACGTGATGCTGGATTGCCAAGAGATTAGCGGTGCTCGTGGAGAACCTTCGGGTATCTTCCTTATCCGATTTCGCAGCGAAGAGGACTATTCGGAAGTCCTGCGTCTTGTCAGCGATTCCCCAAGGTTGCGCCGCCGCAACCCTGCAGATTTCGGTTTTATCTGTGCGGGTGAAAATTATCAACCGTTCGCGTTTGCCTACTTCAGCGATTCGGCGGGAGGTGACTGGCAGAACGCGGAGTTAACCGTCTTTTCGTGGATAGAGACGAAGACGGTCGTTCACACTGGTGCCAAGCATGAGCTGCCGGATGTCTTCTTTCCCGCTCCGTTACCTGAACCGGATGATCCCCCTGTGCCTGATCAGGTCATTGAGCCTACACCTGACGAGGTTGTTAATCCGCCGGATGATAATCCGGATTCGCGTGAGCGTTTGTTGGCCAAACTGAGATCCACGGGGACATCGTTGGGACGGCATTGGAAAATCTTTAGCAGCGGCATTGTGACAGGGCTCAACAGCGCGTTTGTTATTGACGAATTCAAACGCGAACAGTTAATCGCCGAGGATTCTGAAAGTGCTCAATTGATAAGGCCGTTAGCCCGTATTCCGAGAAGGAACAAATGGGCACCGGCGCGGAAGCATCTGATATGGATTCCGAGCAGCCAGTACAAACAATGGCCCTGGTCAGTTGCAAGCGGAGATGAAGTGACCGCGGAGCAAATCTTTGTCGAAACCTATCCAGCTATCAGCCAGCACCTAAACGTTTATAGGGACGACTTAAAAGGACGATCTGCCACTCACCGGGGGGAATTCTATTGGGAACTCTCCGGAGCTGACCAGAATCCTGAGCATTACCCCAGAATTATCTATCGGAGGGGTAGTTCAATGCGGGCGTGTTACGTAGATTGGGACGCGGTTCTTTTATACGGCACCTTCTCCATCCCTACGACAGACCTTTCCTTACTCGCGATTTTGAACAGCAAGGTTTTCAAGTGGTGGGCGCAATCCGAGTGTTTCTCATCAAGTGAGAACCAGCTGGTCTTCGGAAAAAGCAGCATGGATAATTTTCCGGTAGCGGATCGGACGGAGCAAAAATCGACAATCGTGGAGTACGTTCAGTTAATCCTTGACGAACCCGACAGTCACGAAGTCTCGGCCTTTGAGGCGGAGATTGACGCGTTGGTTTACAATATGTATGGATTAACGGATGCCGAAATCGCGTTAATTGAGGGAAACTAGCCGCATGCCGCGGGACCTGAATGTCTATAGCCCGCCGGGTAGGAGAGACCTCCCGGTCTCGATGCACCCCCGTAGGAGAGACCTCCTGGTCTCGATTTCTTCGGGTAGGAGAGCCCACCTCTGTAGTTCGGGAGCGCCCGCTCCCGAACGGGTCAGGATCAGGCGATCCTGACCTACAGGGGGAATGAGGTCTGACAGCAAAACGCCTGGCGAGGGACAGGCCCTCGCCCTACGGGAAAAGGGGATGTGCTTTGACGAAGAAACCCTCCCGTTACCGTAGCGCGGGGGCCTGTCCCCCGCGATCGTTGGATTGCGCGAACGATGGCGAGGGACAGGCCCTCCCTACGTGAAAGGGAAGCGTTTTTTTCATCGTAGCGCGGGGCCCTCGGATGCCACACGCGCATCCGAGCGGGTTTCCCCCGCGAGTGTTCGGTAGACCGGAGCCTGGCGAGGGACAGGCCCTCGCCCTACGGGGAAGGGGGATGTGCTTTGACGAAGAAACCCTCCCGTTACCGTAGCGCGGGGGCCTGTCCCCCGCGAGTGTTCGGTAGCCCGCAGCATGGCGAGGGACAGGCCCTCGCCCTACGTGAAGGGGAACCGTTTTTCGCCCAAGAAACCCGCCCGTTACCGGAGCGCGGGGCCCTCGGATGCCATCAATGAAAAAATAGGTCGTAATTTCAGGCGATATGCGATAAACTACTATCTCAAAGGAGACGTTACAGAAACCCGAAAACGAGAGGAGGACATTGCCAAATGCGTATAGTTACGCGTGATGATACTCAGGGCATCGGCGATGCGGCATCGTTGCTGGCTTTCTTACGCGAGAAGTTCGCATTGCCTATCGCGGAGGATGCAACACTGGAACAGATTGCGCGGCCCTTTCCGTTACCGTATCTGCGGCTTGAAGAGGCAGTCGCCGCCCAGGTTATTGAGTGCCAAGAACTCCGTGTTCGTACTGAGGACGCTTCCGGGACTCGGCAGCCTTTCCTCATCCGATTTCGTGAGGAGACAGGATATCTGGAGCTCTTGCTTCACGTTGGGAAAGGCTTGCAGCTGCAAGGCTATAATGCTGAGGATTTCGGCTTCCTCTGTGTGGATGAGCATTTTTGTCCGTTCGCGCTCGCTTCCTTTGAAGGCGCAGAGTTGACTATCCGTTCGTGGGGAGAGCAGCAGGCGCGCATCCATATTGACGCTGCCCATGAAATCCGTGCTGATTTCTTCCCGATGAAACAGGACACGCCAGCGATTGCGGAAGTTCGATCGAACCTGCCTGAACCTCCCGTGAACGAGGAAGCAACACCTCTTGTCCCTGGGCCGGGTATAGTTGTCTCATCTTCGTCGGACGCGTTGTTGGCGAAAATCGAAAATGCTGGCACACCACTCAAGGAAGTCATCGACCAGGATCGGCTTAAACGTCGGATTGAGACCGGTCGGATTGAGACGAGATGCAACATCGCATTCCTCATAGACAAGCCCAAACGCGAACAGTTAATCGCTGAGGATGCGAAAAGCGATGAACTCATAAAACCTATTATTGGGAGGTTGCAGGTAAAAAGGTGGCAACTGACTCCGAAGTATCTGATATTTATCCCCAGCAGTAAATTCAGGAAGTGGCCCTGGTCCGGCAGAAACGAGTCGGAGGCAGAGCGGATCTTTGCGAACGAATATCCGGCAATCCGCGAGCATCTCAACAACTATAGAGATAAGGTAAAGACACGCTCTAGACACGGCGAATTCTATTGGGAACTCGCCATGCGTGCAGAGTATCCTGAGTTTCAGGAGCCCAAAATTGCCTACCGATGTGGGTATGCTATACAGGCCACCTATGACACATCTGGGGCGATTGTCATACATGGGGGTGGCTTCATCCCTTCTGCCGACCGGTCGCTGCTGGCGATTTTGAACAGCAAACTTCTCCATTTCTATGCACTAGCCCGATGTCAATCCACGTATAATAGACCGCCGAATGCGGAGAATTGGATTGATTTCTACGAGCCGGGACAAGACTATCGGCTAGACAGTCTTCCGGTAGCGGATCGGACAGAAAAGGAGAAAGCGGACCTCGCGAATTACGTTCAGACAATTCTTGAGGATCCGCACGGTAACGAAGTCACTGTCTGTGAGGAGGAGATTGATGCGCTGGTTTACCACCTGTATCGGTTAACTCCTGCCGAAATCGCGCTCATTGAAGAAACTAGCCGCATGTCGCAGGACATCTCTCTTTAGGTCTGTAGGACCTTAATGTCTATAGCCTGTCAGGTAGGAGAGACCTTCCGGTCTCAATGCAAGCGATGTTCCCGTAGGAGAGACCTCCCGGTCTCGATTTCTTCCGGTAGGAGAGTCCACCTCTGTAGTTCGGGAGCACCCGCTCCCGAACGGGTCAGGATCAGGCGATCCTGACCTACAGGGGGGACGAGGTCTGACACCAAAACGCATGGCGAGGGACAGGCCCTCGCCCTACGTGAAGAGGAAGCGTTTTTTCACCGTAGCGCGGGGGCCTGTCCCCCGCGATCGTCCGGTAGACCGGAGCATGGCGAGGG
This sequence comes from Candidatus Poribacteria bacterium, assembly GCA_965242965.1. Taxonomy (GTDB): domain Bacteria; phylum Poribacteria; class WGA-4E; order WGA-4E; family WGA-3G; genus AGPOR5. The sequence continues at coordinate 4,645,794 of OZ251518.1, forward strand.
ACAGGCCCTCGCCCTACGTGAAGGGGCAGCGTTTTTTCATCGCAGCGCGGGGGCCCTCGGATGCCACACGCGCATGCGAGTGGGTTTCCCCCGCGACGTTGAGCGAATTATGAAACACCCTCAGGTAAATAGAGGAGCAACTATGAAAGTTTTAGTCATCGGCGGCACCGGCAACATTAGCCGCGGCATCGTCGCCGCACTGCAAGCGCGCAACAGCGAAGTGGTGCTGTTTAACCGCGGACAACACGTCGACGCGCCGCCACTAGACGTGCGCGTAATTCACGGAGACCGGCAGCAGCGCGCCGATTTTGAGGCGAAAGTCGGCGCAGAAGAATGGGATGCTGTCATTGACATGATCAGTTTCAACGCTGATGATACCGCCTCCGCGATTCGGGCGTTTCAGGGACGCGTCGGGCATTTCGTGCACTGCTCAACGGTGATGACATACGGGCCGCCCTTTGATGGCGTAAATTTGCCGGAAACAGCACCGTTAAACGGCACATCGGGCTACGCGCTCGGCAAAATCGCAGCGGATAATCTGCTGTTGGAAGCGCACGCGCGCGACGGGTTTCCGGTGACGATTTTCAAGCCGTCTTATACGCACGGACCGGGGATACCTCTACATCGGCAGCTCGGATGCGGCGGGGTATGGATTGACAGGCTGCGCAAAGGGAAACCGATTATCTCCGTGGGTGATGGGACGAACTATTTCCAATTTTTGGCATCGCGGGATGCAGGCGTTGCGTTCGCGGCGGTGCTCGGCAAAACCGAGTGCCTCGGGGAGATATACAACCTCGTGCATCCGCAGCCGCGCACATGGGACGAATGGCAAGAAGTTGCCGCTGCGTTTTTAGGTGTTTCGGCAGAGTTCGTGCATGTAGCGCAGGATACGCTCATTGCGATGGACGCGCAGCGGTATAGCGGATTGCGCGGCAACTTCGGACATACGCAGATTTACAGCGGCGCAAAATTGGCGGCGGTGCTACCGGAATTCAACCCGCAAACGCCTGTGACAGAGAGCGTCGCCGATAACATTGCGTGGATGGACAAGCACAACCGCGTCCCGAATAGCGACGAAGATGACGTGGAAGACCGGATTATTGCGGCTATCCAAAACCTGTCGCTTTGAGAGGCAGTGTTTAGCGAATGTTAACGAATCGGCATTTCCGGTAGGAGAGACCTCCTGGTCTCGATGCACACTGTATCGGGACAAGGATGTCCCTCCTACCCAGACGCGTAGGAGAGACTCCCGTCTTGAAAAAAAACCGGTAGACGAGACTCCGGACTCAATTTTGAGGTAAAAACCGTGCTAAAAATCAAATCGGCATTAGATTCAGAGAGACTTGACTGCGTGGAACGCGACCTGAGCGAGGTGGGATTCCACATTATCAAGAACGTCATCACGCCTGAAGAGGCAGACGAAGCGCGCGAGGCGATATGGTCCCTCGTTGATGAAGATATCGCAAACGGCCGGGACCACACTTACGGCGATGGCAAAATTCGGCGTGTGTGGGGTATCGTCGGCAAATCGCCTATTTTTCGGCGGCTCATCCAACATCCGACAGTCATCGCTGTATGGAAACGCATGCTCGGTGAGGATGTCATCGCCTCGACATTCACTGCCAACATCGTTGACCCGGGCGCGCCCGCCGGCGGATGGCATATTGACTATCCCTATTGGGCGATGCAGCCGCCGTTTCCTTCCGGTTCTTTGACTGGACAGACGGTGTGGATGCTGGATGCCTTCACAGCGGATAACGGTGCGACGGCGTGCATTGCAGGCTCGCACAAAACGCTGCGTCGCCCAGAGTTAGGCGAAGCAGAGGGATTGGAGAAGAGCATCGCTGTCGCGCCGAAAGGTTCAATTCTGTTTACTAACGGTGCCATCTGGCATCAGTGTCTACCCAACATGACAGATGCATCGCGCGTCGGGTTGCTCGGCATGTATAACCGTTCGGTTATCTATCCGCAGGAAGACATGCCGCGGCAGTTAACCGATGCGGCATTAGCGGATGAAAGCGATATCCTCAAGCAGTTGTTGGGCAGAAATATCCCGTTTCGCGATGTAGACCAGGGGCACAATTGGCATCGGACGGACAGGGGGTTTCGGGTTAACTGATTCGGGCCCCGGTAGGAGAGACCTCCTTGCCTCGATGGTTTTCCTAAATGTCTCTGGCATTCGTCCAAATGTTGTTGCAATTCCGCTCGTGATATGATATACTATAGTAAAGTGAGGGTGTTTCATAATTCCGTGTAGGAGAGCCCTCCCGGTCTCGATTTTTCCGTAGCGCGGGGGCCTGTCCCCCGCGAGCGCTGGATTGCGCGAGGCATGGCGAGGGAAACCCGCTCGGATGCGCGTATGGCATCCGAGGGCCCTCGCCCTACGGTGCGGGGTGGCGTTTTTTTCCCGTAGCGCGGGGGCCTGTCCCCCGCGATCTCCATCGTCATGATGTGTGTTTCCCCCTCTGTAGTTTGTGATCGCCTGATCACAAACGGGTCGGGATCAGGCGATCCCGAACTACAGGACCTGGCGAGCGAGCGATGGCGAGGGACAGGCCCTCGCCCTACGTGAAGGAGAGGCGTTTTTTTCCCGTAGCGCGGGGGCCCTCGGATGCCACACGCGCATGCGAGCGGGTTTCCCCCGCGACGTTGAGCGATTTATGAAACACCCTCAGTAAAGTAGATGCCGCAACCAGCGGCAAAACCTGCATTGTGGAGGCATGAGAGCATGAATCTGCAGACTCACCCCATCGCGCCAGAGGGAATCTTCCCCGAAACTGTCACGATGACGTTGGATGAATTCCTCACCAGCGATGTAGAGGGATATGAATACGTTAAAGGAGAATTGATACCCATGGCATCGCCCTCGGCGGAACACGGTTTGATAGGGGCAAATGTTTCTTGGCATTTAAGTAGGTATGTGCGCGAGAATCAATTGGGAGCAGTGGTTGGCTCCGAAACAGGTTTCCAAGTTGGCGAACGCGTGCTAAAACCGGATGTCGCGTTTATCTCAACACCCCGACTCCCCGAAGACCTGATTAAGGCGTTCCCTGTTCCACCAGACCTCGCTGTTGAGGTGATTTCGCCATCAGAAACTTTCCGGAAAGTGGTCGAAAAGGCGTTCGCCTACTTAGAGGGTGGAACGCGTCTCGTCTGGGTGATAGAACCCGGCTCAAAGACAGTCACCGTGTATCGTTCTGAAACAGACATCACGCTGCTCACGCGCAAAGATACCCTCACCGGTGAGGATGTGGTGGAAGGGTTTACGTGTCAAGTCGCGGAGTTTTTTGAGTTGCCGCGTGGTTAAAGGAGGCAACCATGGGTGCCGTTGCAGCACAAACCCTTTTCACGCCCGAAGAATACATCATTGTGCCTCGGTAGGCGAGCCCTCCTGGGCTCAATAGTTTTACGGTGTGCCCCGGTAGGAGAGACCTCCTGGTCTCGACAGTTTTACTTGCAATTCCGCTTGTGATGTGATACACTATAGTAAAGTAGCTGTCGCAATCGGCGGCAAAACCTGCATTGTGGAGGCATGAGAGCATGAATCTGCAGACTCACCCCATCGCGCCAGAAGGAATCCTCCCCGAAAATGTCACGATGACATTGGATGAATTCCTTGGCAGCGATGTAGAGGGATATGAATACGTTAAAGGAGAATTGATACCCATGGCATCGCCCTCGGCGGAACACGGACTGGTTGGTTCCCGAGTCTTTATACGTCTCGGCAATTATGTCATTGCGAATCAACTAGGTGAAGTGGTTAACTCTGAAACAGGTTTCCAAGTTGGCGAACGCGTGCTAAAACCGGATGTCGCGTTTATTTCAACACCTCGACTCCCGGAAGACCTGAGTAAGGCGTTTCCCGTTCCACCAGACCTCGCCGTTGAGGTGATTTCGCCATCAGAAACCTTTCGGAAAGTGGTCGAAAAGGCGTTTGCCTACTTGGAGGGTGGAACGCGTCTCGTCTGGGTGATAGAACCCGGCTCGAAGACAGTCACCGTATATCGTTCTGAAACAGACATCACGTTGCTCACGCGCAAAGATACCCTCACCGGTGAGGATGTGGTGGAAGGGTTCACGTGTCAAGTTGCAGAGTTTTTTGAGTTGCCGCGCGGTTAAAGGAGGCAGCCATGGGTGCCGCTGCAGCACAAACCTTTTTCACGCCCGAAGAATACATCATTCGGGAACGCAAAGCGGAAATCAAAAGCGAATATCTGAACGGACGCATCGTCGCGATGTCGGGGGCAAGTCGCGCGCATAACCTCATCACGCGAAATATTTCAGGTGAACTTTATGTTCAACTGAAAGGCCGGACATGTGAAAGTTATACCAACGATATGCGCGTGCGAATTCCGTCGCCGATGTCTTACACCTATCCCGATGTCGTTGTTGTCTGTGATGAACCCCGTTTTGAGGACGACGTTTTCGACACGCTGCTGAATCCGACAGTCCTCTTCGAGGTGCTTTCGCCCTCTACCGAGGCGTATGACAGGGACAGGAAATTCTCACGCTATCAACAAATTGCATCCCTGCGCGAATACGTTCTCGTTTCCCAAGACAGAGTGTGCGTGGAACACTATCATCGCCGCGGGGCTCAGTGGGTGCTAACCGAATTCTATGCGCGAGCAGATGTGCTACCGCTAGTTTCAATCGATTGCGAGTTAGCCTTGTGGGACATCTATGCTCTCGTTCAATTTCCTGAAAACTAAGGCTACAAAGGAGGCTATTGATGCCTACCGTATCTCACGTCGTTTTAAGAAAATTTGTCTATGACATCTACCGTGCAGCCGATGGGACCGAGGAGGATGCTAAAATCGTCAGCGACCACGTTGTTGACTCCAATCTCGCCGGTCACGATTCGCACGGTGTCATCAACGCGCCGAACTACATCGGTGGGATGCAAGGCGGACCGGCGGCGGACAAACTAGAGGTAGTCCGCGAAAGTTCCGCGGCGACAGTCATCAACGCGAACGGCGCGCTCGGCATGGTAGCGGCGCGCAAAGCGATGGAACTCGCCGTTGAGAAAGCGAAGACATGCACCATCGGCGCGGTGGGATTGCACCGTTGCGGCCATGCTGGCCGCATGGGCGAATACCCGCCGATTGCCGCAGCGGCAGGGATGATAGGCATCGTCCTGCTGAATGGCGGCGGGAGGTTCATGCATCCGCACGGCGGCACCTCGCGCCGATTACCGCCGAACCCGATTGCGATATCCGTGCCTCGCAAAAACGGCGCGCCGCTGCTGCTGGATATGACGCTGAGCGTCGTCGCCGGGGGGAAACTGCTCGTTCAGACAGCGAGAGGCGAACAGATTCCAGAAGGATGGATGATAGACTCCGAAGGCAATCCTATCAAAGACCCGGTTGCATTTCGCGAACGTCCGGAGGATACCGCTGTCATGCCACTCGGTGGATTTCAGTTTGGACATAAAGGCTTCGGGCTCGGTGTCATGATAGACGCAATTGCCGGCGGGCTTTCGTGGGCAGGGTGTAGCCGTGAAACCCCGACGCGCGGCGCAAGCGGCATTGTCATGTTTGCAATTAACATTGACAATTTTATCGATTTAAGCGATTATGAAGAGGAGATAGAACATCTCGTGGCGTGGGTGAAATCCTCGGCGCGGCTTCCCAGCGTTGACGAAATCTACGTGCCGGGCGAATTTGAGGAACGGAGCCGCGAACGCCGCCTCAAAGAGGGTATCCCGATTGAGGAGGCAACATGGCAGCGGCTCGTTGAGGCAGCCGAACGTGTCGGCGTTGCGCCGCCGGCATCTCTCTTGTCTTAACGTTCGCATACAGGACAAGAGCGGGTGCTCTTCTACAGTTAGAAATAAAACGTCCAATCCGCATTTGCGCGAACCTAACAGGAGGAAAAACAGTGAGACTCTTAAGCGGTTTGTTCATTCTACTCATCGGTGTTGCAGGGTGTGCTGTGCTTCAGGATGCCCCCATCGTTGAGCTCCCCGCGTCGCGGCTTTCCTGCGAGACGAACCCGGGGCTGGTTGATGGAGACATGGAGACGATTAGCACCTTTCAGGTAGAGGGTTCTATCCGGAAAGGGTACGTGCATGTCGGCGGGGCAGGCGGTTCCCGTGGCAATCTGCAGCGGCAGTATCGGACAGAAATTGACGGGACGAATCGGACGCAAGCGGTGATAAAACTCGACGCGCCGATGTATGTCGCTTACGTTGAAGTCTATCCTGCTTCGCGCATCCCCGCGCTCGCCTTAGTGACGACAACGGACGAAGAGCCCCAGCTCGATGTCTCCTTTGAAGCGGTTTACGACAAACAGCATGAAAGTGTAGAGAGCATGACACCTGTCAAAATCCAGATCGGGCGCGAAGTGCTTTACCTCCGGCTGAGTGCTGATGCTCTTGAAGACCAGGGGCGTTCCGTTCGGAATAAGGAGACGCACCAAGTCAACATCCCATTGAAAGGTGCCTCTATCCGCGAGGTGAAATTTTACGGGCGGCAGTAAACGCTGAAGCATTCTAGTTGCTCAGTGCTGCGACGCGGCAACGTTCGCAGCACTGAAACCCAGCCGCGGGGATGTCACCACGAATTTCCTTGCATTTTCTTGCGCAATAAGGTATCCTATTAACCACTGATGCAATTTTCGTCTGATTTTTGATACAAACCGGTGTCCTCAAAACACCTTACCTGAAATCGGAGGTTTAGAACCGCGATTGCAAAAACAAGAATTGAAGAGTGTGCCTGTCCAGAGCAATGCTGAAGTGCAGGCCCTGTTTGGACAGAGCGATGCCTTCCTGAAACTCATCGAAAACGATTTTGACGTGCGCGTCGTTTTGAAACGCGACCGGATTGCGGTTATCGGCGAAGATGTCGCCGAAACCGAACGCGTCGCAACCGTGTTGGAGTCACTACTGCACCGCATCCGGAAAGGCGAACAGATTCAGACTACCGATGTGAGTTACATGATTCGGGCATCGGGAGCTGGGGAGGCTGACCCCTTGACGGAAAGCAAGGCGGAGTCTATTCCTGTCTTCTCAAAACGGGGTGTCATTCGTCCTAAAACCGCCGGCCAGCACCGGTACGTCAATGCGATTAAGCACAATGACCTGGTTTTCGGCATCGGACCGGCTGGGACAGGGAAAACTTACCTCGCCATGGCGATGGCGGTTTCCGCGCTCAAGAGTGCCGAAGTCAGCCGTATTATCCTCACGCGGCCCGCTGTGGAGGCAGGCGAAAAACTCGGTTTTTTGCCGGGTGACATCGCCGAGAAGGTGCATCCGTATCTGCGTCCGTTATACGACGCGCTTTACGATATGATGCCACCGGACGCGCTGGACAAGTATATTGAGCGGAACGTCATTGAAGTCGCGCCGATTGCTTTTATGCGTGGCAGAACGCTCAACAATTCGTTCGTCGTGCTGGACGAAGCGCAAAACGCGACGATCGAACAGATGAAGATGTTCCTGACACGCCTCGGCTTTGATTCCAAAGCGGTAGTAACAGGCGACATTACGCAAACCGATCTGCCGACGCACAAGGTATCCGGCCTTGCCGACGCGCAAGAAGTGCTTGCCGGTATCAAAGGCATTGAATTCATATACTTCTCGAAGGTTGATGTCGTGCGGCATGAATTGGTGCAGCGCATCGTTGAAGCTTATGAGCAGGCAGCCCCACAGAATAACGTGCAACGGATGCCCGCCGCCGCAACGGTAGAAGCACAAGAGGCATCGGCGTGAGCAGAAAAGCAGGCCCATATTCCATCGGCATCACCCAGAACTGCCCGGATATTGAATTTGACGTGGACATAGTTCACCGGGCAGTGTCAGCAACCCTCAAGGAGCATGCCGCGAAATCTCCGGTAGGCGCGCTTTCCAAACGCGCAACAGCCACCGAATACGAGATTAGCGTTCTGCTAACAGCGGATGCCGAGATGAGGGCTCTCAATTCAGCGTATCGCGGCATTGACGCACCGACAGATGTCCTCGCTTTTGCGATGCGCGAAGACGAGGCATGCGGCGCGATGCATCCGATGCTCCTCGGCGATATCGTTATCTCATTAGAGACGGCGGCACAGCAGGCAGCTGCAGCGAAACACTCGCTTGAGACAGAGGTTGCATTTTTGACCGCGCATGGCACCCTGCATCTGCTCGGTTATGAACACGCAACGCCTGAACAAGAGTCCATCATGTTCAAGAAGCAGGAGACAACGCTGCGTGGACTCCGCTTGAGCGAAATACGTTCGTGACAAAAAACGTCTTTGCTACCGAATGCATTGCGAAAGACGAAAGCCCATCAGGAGGTGTGATTCCTCGTTTGGACGACCTAGGTATAGCACTCAGACTGTTCAGTTTATTAGTGTTGTTGGTGTTAACGGCTCTGTTATCCGTAGCGGAAGCACTGCTTTCTCGGCTCACGCGTGAGGATATCCTCAATTTTGCCGGGGCAGAAGAAAAACGCTACGATGTCTTGGCCGCCCTGCTGCGGCAGCCACAACGCTACTCGCTCACAATTATCACGGCGAAAACGATATTGATGGTGGCAAGCGTTCTCCTCTTTATGACGCTTTTCCACTATCGCGTGGCAAATGCCGCCCTCGCCGTTGTGGTGCTGGTAATTTTCACGGACTTGTTCCCCAAAAACTACGTGCGGAGTAGTTCCGGGAACGCGACTATCCAAGCACTCCGCATGCTACGCGTCGTGTATTGGGGCGGCTGCGTCATTTTCGTTCCGTTGAACTTCATCGCGAACATCGCAGTGCGAGTATTCGGCGGCAAAGCGCGCGCCGAACAGGATAGCCTTGTCTCACCGGAGGTGCTAGAAACGCTGGTGAATGTCGGAGACAGCCAAGAAATTTTGGAGGAAGACGAACGCGAGATGATCTCGCGGATTCTCGACTTCCCCGACAAAGTCGCCCGCGAAATTATGGTAGCACGAACCGACATGGCGTGTTTGGATATCTCAACGCCGGAAGAAGAAGTCCTGAAAACGACGATTGAGTGCCGGCACACGCGCATCCCTATTTATGAAGAGACGATCGATAACATAATTGGGGTGCTACACGTGAAGGACATGCTGGAATATTGGGCGGCTGGCGAACCAATCGCTCTGCGTCAACTCATCGTCGACCGGACACCCTTTTTCACGCCGGAGAGCAAGAAACTTTCTGAACTCTTCCGTGAGTTGCGCGAGCATAAACAGCACCTCTCTATCGTAGTTGATGAATATGGCGGCACGGCGGGTATCGTAACGCTAGAAAATATCATTGAGGAGATCGTCGGCGAAATCCACGATGAAGACGAAATCGATGAACAGGATGCCTACATCCAGCTCGAGCCCAACACCTACTCCGTTGATGCGCGGCTGAATCTTGTAGAATTAAACGAGAAACTCAGCACGGAATTAGAGGCGGAAAACATTGATACCGTGGGCGGTTTCGTCGTAAACCATCTCGGACGTGTGCCAGAACCGGGCACGCTGTTTGTCTACCGAGGTATCCGTTTCACAATTATTGAGGCAGATGAACGGCGCGTCCATCGGATTCAAATTCAGATGCCGAACGCCTTGTCTTTGGAATAGTTTCTACCGGTAGGCGCGATTTGTTCCGCGTCTATCCTACCGGTTTGCGTGCGTTTCCCGGCATTGATGAGATAATTCCAAAATTTAATTTGACAAACCGGATTAAATAGGGTATAATTAAAGGTACCTTTTGAATAAACGACACCGAAGGACGTTGAACGCTATTTTCAGCTCGCCTGTGCCGAGGAACTTAACTTGGCGACGTATTGAGTCTCTTCTCTCTGCACTTGGGGTTAAAACAAGTGAGAGAGGGGGTTCCGCCGTACGGGTTGAACTCAATAATGTGTTCTCCACATTTCACAGGCCCCATCCGCGAAAAGAGGCTCTGCAGTACCAGGTCCGGGCGGTCCGGATTTTTTTGGAAAAAGCGGGGATAACGCCATGAACACGACTTTGCACTACAAAGGCTATACGACTCGCATGGAGTATAGCGAAGAAGATGGTTGCTTGATTGGTGGCCTTGAAGGCATCAATGATGTTATCGTTTTCCACGGCTACTCCGTTGCCGAGTTCCGTGCTATTTTTGAGGAGGCAGTTGAGGACTATCTCCTCACGTGTGAAGAATTCAATCGTGAACCGCAAAAACCGGTGTTGGAAAATGCGGTTGCAGCCGGATAAAGGTCTTTTTAATTTGACTTTTGCCCATTTTTGTGGTATACTATATAGAGATTCGGGTAAATTCGGTTTTTTAACGGGGCGTAGCGCAGCCAGGCTAGCGCGCCTGCTTCGGGAGCAGGAGGTCGGAGGTTCAAATCCTCTCGCCCCGATTTTCCCTAATGTCGCTTCTCTACCAGGCTCATCAGCGATTGTTGATGAGCCTAAACCCATCGAAAGCAGCCACCCAAACGGAAACCCAGACAAAAACCATGCCCGCGCAAAAAACACCAGCGATTGTGATTCGCACCTTTCCCCTCCGCGAATTTCATAAAATCATCACCTTCTATACGCCGGATTTCGGTAAAGTGAAAGCTATCGCTTACGGCGTAAAAAGCGCGAAAAGCCGACTCGGCGGCAGCTTAGAGCTCCTCAACCACGGCACCCTGCTCTTTAATTACCGCGAAAATCGGGAATTGCAGAGCATCACCGATTTTAGTCTGATTAACGGATTTGACGCTATTCGCTCTGATTTCACGCGCATCACCTACGGCTGCTACTTCGCCGAATTAGTGGATGCTATTGCGTCTGAGGGTGTCGCGAACCCTGAGATTTTCGGTTTACTGCAAAGCACCTATCAATTTTTGGCGCGGGCAACCGATGTGCCGCTGCTAGCGCGCGCGTTTGAACTCAAGTTTCTAGACTGCGCTGGCTACGGACCACAACTCTCGCTGTGTACCTATTGTAGTTCAACTCTTGCCGGGAGGTTGTTGGCATTTAGCGTGCGGCACGGTGGAATCCTCTGTGAAAACTGCGAATATCGCGACGCTGCCACGGTGTCACTCATGCCCGGCAGTTGCGAACTGCTGAAGATGCTCCGGAAGTCTGAATTAGAAGGATTAAACCGCATCCGCGCTTCAGAACGCAATCATCGTGAACTGAAACGCGCACTCGGCGGTTTCATCGAATACCACACCGAACGAAAACTCAAAAGCCTTAAATTTATTGAGAGAACTCTGTAGGAATTAATGCAGAATGGCACCGTTACAAATATCAGGAATCGCCTAAGTTCGCGCAGGTCATATTTCCTGTTCTTGATAAAGGTCAGAGGAATCGGGACGACTGGGACGAAGTCCGCAAGGAACTGGTTCGCGTGGGTTCTAAAATCTACTATAAGGTTGAGAGCCCTCGCTAAGGAACTGGTTAGCATTGAGCACACCGCGCTAAACCATGGTAGACATGAGTTTGGATTAGAGCAATTCAGTTTTCCACAGTGAAAATTGACAACGGTCCCCCTCCCTGTAGGGCAAGCTCGCCTGATCTTGCCCCGTTAGCGATTGGGAGTCCGCAAACTACAGATGGGAGGGAACTAAATCGCTCTGGAGTCTGGACTTTTAAGTTGACAAGTTTTGAGAAAAAGGATATAATAGCCCTATTGAGGAGGAGGCTGCGGAATGGATATTAAATATCAAATTTTCATTAGTTCCCCTTACGAAGATCTTCGGCACGAACGGGATTATGTCGTAAAGGCTGCACTTGAGATGGGCCACATTCCTATTAGTATGGAGATGTTTTCTGCTGCGGATGAAGATCTATGGAAAACCATTACGCGGCATATTGACACATGCGACTATTACGTTGTCATCGTCGCTCATCGCTACGGTTCAGTTGTAGATGGAGTGAGCTACACCGAAAAAGAGTTTGACTACGCGATCTCCAAGGGGATTCCAGTGCTCGGATTCATAATAGATGATGGAGCTGCGTGGCCCGCCGATCGTATTGACACCGGTTCCGACGAAAAAGCCTTGCTTGGAAAGTTCAAAGCGAAACTCAAGGAAAGGCCTGTCAGTTTTTGGTCAACCGCTGCAGATCTGACCGGAAAATTCTCCATCGCATTGATGAAGCAAATTCCGTTAACACCACGTCCAGGCTGGATACGGACAACTGATGTAGTTAGCCCAGATTTGGTGAAGCAAATTCCGTTAACACCACGTCCAGGCTGGATACGGACAACTGATGTAGTTAGCCCAGATGTCGTAAATGAGTTGCCACGATTGAGTAGCGAAAATGCCGAACTTCGGAGACAACTCCAAGAAGCACTTCACAAAGCGGAAGACGATGCGATTGCCGAACGGAGAAAAATAAGGGAGACGATGCGGAAGAATAGTCTGGAGGTCTCCTTCTTTTACCATCCCGGTTCTGGATGGGAAGACAAAACGACAGTCACTCTCTATAGCCTTTTCCGCATGTTGGCCCCGGAAATGATGGTCGAACGGTCCACAGCAGATCTCTCGTCGTATGTCGGGGTAATGCTGCGGCCAAACAAGGAACGTCAACCCCGAAGACACTATCCGGTTCCATCAAACTGGATGAAATATTGTCTTTCTGATTTCCTTACTCTAGGTGTTGTTGAACCATCGCAGAAACGTCACTCGGTAAGTGATAAAAATCAGTACTGGGCTCTCACAAACCTGGGACGTTCCGTTTACACGGACATTAGGCGCGCTGCGCTTGAGGAAGGGCATTCCGAATGACTGAGCAATTTGATCTTACGGATGACGATTTGTTCGCTATTGAGATTGCGAAAAAGGTCGCGCGCCAGTTTCTGCGAGACCTTAAGGTTACTCCTCCGCAGATTGTTGGGCTTGGAAACGCTTTGTACGCGCTTGAACGGCTGCCTGTTTGTACGCCAGGAGCGGCAGTTGAGTTCACTGTTTCTCTCAGACAAGGTCCCAAAGACTACGAAGAAACAAACTATATAACCTTCGCAATTGAAGATGGGCTTTTCGAGATCCAGAAAGGATGGATTTTCCACGACTTTCTTGGAGAGCACGAATCTGAACCAGGATGGTGGATTGAAAGTCAAGGATACCGTAAAACCGAGTGCAATCTCCATCTAATTGAGGAGGCTGTATTTTGGATGTTGGCCTATCCCGGTGCCGAGATATCCGTATCTGATTCTTCTGAAATTGAGTTTGAATAGGCGACATAATGCTTGGAGCTTTTACCAAAATCTTTTCCGATAGGACTCCCCTCTAGGGCAAGTTAAGTGAGGGTGTTTCATAAATCGCCCAACGTCGCGGGGGACAGGCCCCCGCGTTACGATAAAAAAACGCCTCCCCTTTACGTAGGGCGAGGGCCCTTGCAGGTTTCCGCACGCGCAGACGAGCAGGTTTCCCCCGCCACGCGTCTTGCTGTCAGACTGCATCCCCTCTGTAAATCAGGATCGCCTGATCCTGATCTGTTCGGGATCGGGCGATCCCGAACTACAGAGGTGGGCCCAATGCCTTCCGGTAGGAGAGACCGGGAGGGCTCTCTTACAGGGACACCGCTTGCATCGAGACCGGGACGGTGCCAACGGATTTATGAAACCTCCTCAGTTAACGGCCAATCGGGTAGCTGCACCACCTATGTTAAATAAACTAATGCTGATTTTTAATTCTAAAGGAGGCAGAAACATGAGAAACATCCGTCGCTTTTGGATTGTGTTCCTCGCTTGTCTCACGCTATTTGCGTCTGCACAAGAAACGCAAGAATCAAAAGTTAAACGGCTCAGGGCTAGACTTTCTACAAATAACCGTTGATAGCGTTACACAACTCTTGACCTAATTCGGTGTTTGTGGTAAGCGGAACCGTCACCTAATTCACCGTGGCCGTTCGCGCCGATTGTCAGGGTGGATTTCTATAGCCGCCCGCTTGTATCATAAGGAATATAATCAAATGAACTTGCAACAACTGAGCGCGCTCTATGCGGAACTTCTTGCGATTAATCATAAGTAAACTCGAATTTATATTTTTTAGTTGACAAATTGACGAATATAAAGTATAATTTATTTCAAATCTATTAGATTTTCCGATCTTTCAGGACAATTCAGTTCTCCGCCTCTGTCGTTTGCGAACGTCTGAATTTCTGGAAACCTGCTGGTTTCCAAACGTTCTCAAATAGGCCAAGAGCCTCCGAAGTTCTGGCATGTTTGCCAAACGTTCGTGAACTACACAGGCGGGCCGGCTGCCAATTTCGAGCTCGGCAGCGAACACCTAAAACTAAATAGTCCTGCCGAATCTTCGGGAAATTTCAATGAAAGGAGGCAATAGCCATTATGGATCCTGCGGCAACAAACGAAGCTGCGGCTTGTGGAATCGGAGTTCTTCTTCTTTCCATTCTGGTCGCGCTGTTCGTGTTTAACATCATCTTGTTAGTTTGGGTTACCCGTGATGCGAAAGCACGAGGTATGAGCAGCCCTGTGGTATGGATGCTGGTAGTTTTCTTTCTCAGCATCTTCGGCCTGCTCCTTTACCTTCTGTCGAGACCTAAGGGTAAACTGGCAAGATGCTCTAGTTGCAATAACAAGCGTCTTGAGGTTAGCGCGACATGTCCGCATTGCGGCAACGCCTGAGCGACACAGGAGGCGTGCGCTTATACCTGAAGGCACGCCTCTCGTCTTGATGAAACGAGGACAGAAATAGACGATGGCATTGGGATGCGGAGGCTTCAAGTTGCTTTTGCCGGTTTTCTTAGCCATTCTGCTTTTCGGGGCAGTTTGGGTAGGGCTACCGGGATGCGACAGCCCGCGAGATGGATAGTCCTGCCCACTAGTTAATTGTTGTCTTAGTTGCAACAGTGATAGGGCTGACTGTTTACCTTATCGTCAGGCCGGATGCCTATCTGGTGGGATGCCCGGGGTCTCGTAAGAGACACCTGGCAGGGAGTGCGACATGTCTGCATTGCGACAATGCCTAAAAAATCCGAGAATCTATCTTTGCTTGCTAGCGGCGGTGTTGCTGCTTGCGACGGTAGATTCCTTTCGCGCGCCTTCTTCGCAGTTGACTGCGCGTGTTTACGTTGGCTTGGTGAGGCACGTTTATCAAACCGCCGGCCGGCCCATCACGAAACGTTGGGCTCAGTGCCGATACGTTCCAACCTGTTCGGAGTATTCAATCGCTGCGGTTTCCACGCACGGTATCCGTCGCGGATTAGTATTAACGGTGAAACGTCTGATGTCCTGCAAGGCTTCTGTCCCGTTGGGAACGGCGGATCCGGTGCAGGATTAACAGACACAGCGTATCAAATTCCCAGTCTTTAGGCTGCGGGATGTAGATACGCCGCCGCGCCTTGAGGCGCGGCAAAGTCGTTTTGCTTTAGCAGATGAAAAAAACATTTGATTTTTAAGGTCAAAATGTGTATAATATGCAGTAACCGTTGGCGGTGAAAGCAGCGATGGCATCCGAGTCATCGTCACCGCCAGTCCACTGCTACGGTGAAACCCCGTTGTCCCGTTCAGCGTGTGGGCAAGGTCAAATCGGCCGAATGAAATCAAAAGGAGAATTCTTAATGAGAGAAATTAGCGAATCCGATATCGCCGCAGTAGCGGCGAAGATAGAGGAGGAGGAACTGCCTCGTATATTCCTCGCCGAAGGGGAGGCAGCTTCTGAATACAACGAGGCGACAGCCGGTGCGGTTATCGACTGTGTGCTTTCACTCCGTAGAAAATACGACGAATTTGTGGTTCCCCGCCTGAAGGACTTCCAGCGCAACCATCCTCAGGTCCGGAGTATTGTCCAATTGGCAGAGCTCATGGACAGCTATCCAACGCCCTTAGACTTCAGTATCGAGGAACTCAGGTACAGAGACGAGGACCGCGCGAGGATTCTTCGGGAGGTTGTCCAATTCGTTTGCACAATTGTGCAAGAATCTCCGACGCTCCCCGAAGAAGAGATTCTCAAGGACTGGGCACTGCAAGCCGAACCACATGAGGCCGAGACATTGGGCATCAGAGGTTTTAAACTTGCTGGTTTCCAGTATCTCCGCATCCGTTTCGGCGCGGATACGACGAAACCCGACAGGCATATCATCGGATTTATCGATGATGCGTTAAACCGCAGGGTTTCGGATTATGAGGCACTTGCCCTTTTGGAAGCGGCCTCAAAACGTTTGGGACACTCCGTTCGGGAAGTTGATAGCGCGATTTGGCGAAGCCGCGCTCGTGACGATTCCTAACAAATGGATTGTAAGGGGGCGGATGTCTCTATCCGCCCCTTTATATCAAAGGAGTATAACACAATGAACCTGCAACAACTGATTCAGCTGTCGGATGTCTATTCTTCAGAAGAGGAATTCTCTGACGATCTTGCGGACAATCTTGACGTGCTCAATGTCGGCGCATTTGAAGATGTGGAAAGGGAAGCCAACGTTGGATCCCGCAGAGCAGACATCGTTGCTATCGGCGAAGATGGCACCCTCGTTGTCGAAAACCAATTCGGAAAGGCAGATTGGGATCACTGGGGTAGACTTGAAGCCTACGCCCGATTGAAGAAGGCCGACGTGGCTGTCCTAGTGGCTGAGAACTTTGAGGGACTCATGATTACCACGTGTGACCTTCGGAATGAAGATAGCGAAATTGATTGGTATCTCATTCAGGTAGAGGTAAATTCGCACGAGGAACTCTCCTTCCATCCCATCGTTCAACCAGCGATAGATCTTCAAGTTGAGCGAAACGCCGGAGTGGAATACAGCGAATTCTGGGCACCGATCCGCAAGAAAGGTCTATTTGCTGGAAAACCTGTGCCTGTCCGTTACGAACGTTCCATTCAAAAACGCGTTCGTCGCGTAGTTCTGACCCTCACACTTAACAATCACAGTTGTTATATTCAAATGTCATTTGAGGGAGACAACAGAGATCAACGCCGGGACGCAATCCTGGAGTTGTTTCCAAACCCGGAATACGATTACGACCGCAGCGAATCGTCGCAATCTGTATCGGTTACATTTCCTGTTCTTGATGATAAGGGCCTGGGAAATCGTGAAGATTGGGACGAAATCCGCGAGAAATTAGTTGCCAAGGGCACCGAAATCTACAACAGAATCAAAAATTCTGACGTGTAGAGGAGGGATAACTATGCTTCCAACAATTAGAGGCGTGTATCGCGACGGTAACATTGAACTCGCGGAAACACCGCCGGATGTATGCGAAGGCACATTTGTCGTCGTAACCTTTTTTCCACCCAATCCTACGGATTTGCAGGAATGCGGCATTGACGAAGCGGAGGCAGCCGAAATCCGGGCGCGCCTCGCCTCTTTTGCCGAGGAGTGGGACAGACCCGAGATGAGTGTCTACGACAGTTATGATGAGGCAAAATCCAAGTTACAAACGCGGTGATGTCATCTTATCGCGCTTTCCCGAGTCCAACTTGCGCCGGACCAAGTTCCGCCCTGGATTAATCATTCAAGCTGACGAGCTCCAAACCGGTTTGCCGCAATTAGTGGTGGCGACAATTACGAGCAATATGCGCCGCGCATACCACCCTAGCCGCGTTCCTCTTTTCCTTGACACGCCGGAGGGACAGCAATCAGGATTGTTCATGGACTCGGTAGTGATGACTGACAATCTCGCTACGGTTGTTGAAGCAACAATTGAGCGTGTTATTGGTTCAATTCCAATGACAAAAGTTGACGCAGCTCTACGACATACGTTGAATCTATAACCGATAAAGTGAGGACTTGGCAATGAAAGTGCATGAATTCACCTTCATTTTAACCGAAGACCCGGGCGAAGACGAAGCAGCCCGGCTTTACAGCCTCTTCAATGATGGCACGCTTGCCACTATCGATGGCGTGCCACAAATTGATTTTCATCGGGAGGCACCGACGTTGGAGGAAGCTATCAGTACCGCATTGGGCAGCGTGAGAAAAGAAGGTTTTGAAGTCGTCTGTGTGGAAATCGAACCAACCCGCTCAATAAATCTGCGAAGACGCGGCATTAACGAAGCAGAGGCTGCAGCGATGCGGGCCAGCTTCGCCTCCTTTGTTGAAGACTGGGATAGCCCCGAGATGAGCCTTTACGATAACTATGATGAGGAATTCGCCAAACTGCAAGCGGCTCGGCAGAAGGCGTAACTCGCGCCTTGGCGCGGCACATACGGTAAATAGCGAAAATGAATCTCAACATCGCGAGCTTCCGAAGCGCAGCCACCATACCCAACCTCATCCTCATCGGCATCCTGATAACGTCAGGGGCATTGGTGCTGCAGAACCTGGGGCATAGCGGGATTACCTACTGGGACGAAGGATTCCACGCCGTCGTCGCTCGGAATTTGACGAAACACCCGTTCAAATTTACGCTTTACGATGAACCGTGGCTACCCTACGACTATAAAAATTGGGGTGAGAATCACATCTGGCTGCACAAACCGCCTGTCGCGATGTGGACGATTTGCCTCTCGCACTTCATTTTTGGCATCAACACGTTCGCGCTGCGCCTGCCATCCGCGATTAGCCTCGTTATCACGGTGTGGTTAACGTTTCAGATTGCTTCAAACCTGTTTGACAAACGCGCCGGGGTAATCGCCGCATTTCTCCACGCCTTCAACCCGTTTCTGTTTGAATCGGTTCACGGCTACCGCTACTCGGATCATATTGACATCACGCTTCTTCTCTGGGTGCAAGTTTCATGCTGGCTGCTACTCCGCGCAATTCAGACTGGCAAACGGCGACATTACATTTTTTCGGGCATAGCGATGGGCATCGCTTATCTATCAAAAAGTTATCTCGCGCTGATCACGTTCGGGATTGCATTGGTGGTGTGGTTTGCCCAACGGACGCGCTTTCAACGCACGCCTACGGAGGCACGGATTCGGCTCACGGATATCGGCACCCTACTCTTGTCGGGAATAGCGACGGTGGCACCGTGGGTTACCTACTGCCTCATCCGTTACCCAAACGAATTTTTGTGGGAGCACAAACGCGTGTTGGACCATCTCAACACCGATGTCGAAAGTTGGGGCGCGACATGGGACAGACCGGTTTTTGACTACATGATTCTATTTTATCCGCTGTTTTACGCCGCACTCCTCGCAGCGGTGCTGTGTCTGATAATCGTCCTTCTTAAAAACCGGCGGCTCCCTGAACTTTTCGTCCTCGCATGGGCAATTGGGGTGATTGTGCCGCATACGCTGGCGGAGACAAAAACGCCATCGGCGACGATGATTGCCGTGCCGCCGCTGCTTATCTGCTTCGCTGCAGTCATTAGCCGTGCATGGCAGCGGAAGGATTGGCTCTACACCGCTATCTGGGTTGCGGCGATGCTTGCGGTAACTGTTGTTCCAGGGGGACGTTCTCTCGTAAGTAGTCGAGATCAATTTGATAAACTCAATGCGTTCGCACCGTTCGTCCAGACAAACTTCTGGATTATTGTGCAACTTATCGGTTTTGGCGTGCTGCTAGCGATTTTCATTGGTATCTATCTGCTACTTCGTGAGCGGAAATCGCAAGAATGGGGCTGGCGAGGACTTCGCGCGATGGCTCTCATCATTGCGGTGTTTTATGCATGGGGGTATGTCAACGCCGCTTACCGCGTCACAGAACGGAATAGCAAGGTGCCGTTGTATGAAACAACCGGAACGCGGCTCCAGCGTGAGATGCCCGAAAACGCCTGCTTTTTTCTTGACGATGAACGTGTCGGCGCGCACTTCGATTTGATGTATTACGCCGACAGAGCTACGTATCAGATTTTCAACAAGCACATGAAAGCACCGCGTGATTACGTCAGCGATGCGAAAAAGGCGAGAGAAGCAGGCGCGATTCCGTATCTTTTTTCGATTAAGGAAACGGAACACGCCTATCCGCTGTTCCTTGAAGGTGAGGTGGAGCTCGGACAAGGCAAGACGCGGCGATACCGCATTTTTGAAATCACGGAAGCGAGGTGATTAAGGTTGACAACGCGATGGACGATGTGGTATCATATTTCTAACTTCTTCCGGTAGGAGCGATTTCTTCCGGATATTCATTTGACAAAGGAGGCCGTAACGATGACGAACGAACGGCTGACGCTTGAAGAGATGGAGCAGCACTTCCCCGATGAATGGCTGCTCATCGTTGATTGTGAATTCAGCGACAATGCCGAACTTCTCGCGGGACGCGTTGCTGTCCACAGCAAAAACCGTGAGGATATTTACGCTGTCTCGGGAAACTATAGCGGCGGCAGAGCGACGCGCTATACGGGCAAAATGCCTGAAGGTGTGGGGTATTTACTGTAATGGCACGCATCACTTTTGACCGGAGTTACCCGTTAATTATTGTGAACCTTCGGGTTGGATACAGGGGCTTCAACCACTGCTATTCCAGCAAAAGTTGCACTATATTTGGGCTATGATTTGGCAAATCTAATGTAATAGCGCGTATTTTCTTCTGCACTCTCAAAAATCGCTTGATTAAAGATACCCATTATGCTACAATTAACCTGAGGGTGTTTCATATCTCGATGCGTTCGGTAGGAGAGCCTTCCGGTCTTGATTTTCCCGTAGCGCGGGGGCCTGTCCCCCGCGTTGTCCATCGTCACGAGGTGGCGTTTTAGGTCCTTTAGGTCCTACATGTCTATAGAAACATGTGTCGTTACATTTTCAAGGTCCTTTAGGTCCTTAATAAAAACACACGCGGCCCTGGCAAAAACTATTAAGGACCTAAAGGACCTTAGCGTTCTTCGCAGGCACGCGTGCTATAGACATTAAGGTCCTACGGACCTAAGAATCGTTTTTTCATCGTAGCGCGGGGGCCCTCGGATGCCATACGCGCCTCCGAGCGGGTTTCCCCCGCGATCGCAGCATGGCGAGGGCCTGTCCTTCGCCCTACGTGAAGGGGTGGCGTTTTTTTCACCGTAGCGCGGGGGCCTCGGATGCCACACGAGCATTCAAGCGGGTTTCACTGCGACATTGAGCGATTTATGAAACACCCTCAATTAACCTGAATCAATCAATTTACAAGCAGTGCTGTGCACCGCTTTGCTTTGCACTGCACGCTTTTCACGGAGAAACTCGCAAAATAGAAATGACTTTCCAAGAAATTATTTTAGCCTTAGAGAAATTTTGGGCGGATTACGGATGCGTCATCCAGCAACCTCATGACGTTGAAGTCGGCGCAGGCACTTTTAACCCCGCAACCTTTTTGCGATGCCTCGGGCCAGAACCGTGGCAAGTCGCATACGTAGAACCCGTGCGCCGCCCAACCGATGGCCGATACGCCGAAAACCCCTTCCGACTCGGGGCGTATTACCAATATCAGGTAATCCTGAAACCCGCACCGGATAATGTGCTACCACTTTATCTTGAGAGCCTCTATCACCTCGGCATCTCGCCGCGCAAGAACGACATCCGCTTTGTCGAAGATGACTGGGAATCGCCGACGCTTGGTGCCTCCGGACTCGGATGGGAAGTGTGGTGGAACGGCGCGGAAGTAACGCAGTTCACCTATTTCCAGCAGATGGGGAGCATTGAACTCGAGCCGATTTGTGCCGAGATTACCTACGGCCTTGAGCGCATCGCACTCTATTTGCAAGATGTGGACAACTTCTTTGACATTCGCTGGAACGAACACGTCAACTACGGCGATGTCTATCGGCAAAGCGAGGTGGAGCACTCCACTTACAACTTTGAGCGCGCCGATGTGGACATGCTTTTCTCGCTATTTAGCACCTACGAAAAGGAGACTTACGCTTGTTTAGACGCGGGTTTGGTCTTGCCCGCGACAGATTACGTGCTGAAATGTTCGCACACGTTCAACATGCTGGATGCACGCGGCGTTATCAGCGTCACTGAACGTGTGAGTTACATTGAACGGGTGCGGCGGCTCGCGCAGCGCATCGCGCGCGCTTACGTCAAGCAGCGCGAAGAAATGGAGCATCCGCTACTCGGAAAATGGCAGACATCTCCCCCAGCAGCCACTGGGCTCGATGCCGCCGCAGTAGGTTCTAATCTTGATGCCGCAGCCGCAAACGAAACGACAGAACTGCTTTTTGAAATCGGCACGGAAGAGATACCGGCAGGTTACGTTCCCCCTGCGCTTGAACAACTGCAGCGCATGGCATCAGACGCACTGACAGAGCACCGAATCGGGTTTGACGAGGTGAAAACCTTCGGCACCCCGCGCCGCATTACACTCGCCGTTAAAGGCATCGCCACTTTCCAAGAAAGCGAAGAGACAGAAGTGGTCGGCCCACCGAAACGCATCGCTTACGATGAAAACGGGGCGCCAACGAAAGCCGCAATCGGTTTTGCAAAAACGCAAGGCGTAGAACTTGCAGATTTGCGCATTGTTGAAACGCAGCGGGGAGAATACGTCGCCGCTTCCAAACAAGAAGAGGGATTACCGACGCGAGAGGTATTGAAAACGCTTCTGCCGGCGTGGATTGAGAAACTCCGCTTCCCGAAAACGATGCGCTGGCAATCCCGATCCGGAGAGTCTTCCCCTTCGGCACTCGGTGCTACCTCCCGGGTGCGATTCGCGCGCCCCATCCGATGGCTCGTTGCACTCCTTGGCGAAGAGGTGGTTGAGTGCAACTACGGACAGGTAACCTCCGGACAGGTAACCTACGGGCATCGTTCGCTGTCCCCGGAACCGATAACATTAGCGTCTGCCTCGTTAGTGTCCTATGTCTCGCAATTGCGGCAAGCGAATGTCATCGTAGACCCGGGCGAACGGCGCGAGACGATTGCGTCTCAAGTTACGGGCATTTTAGCAGCTGAGGGATGCCTGCCAAGATTGGATGCAGAACTGCTGGACACAGTCACCTATTTGGTAGAAAACCCGCAGCCGATTGTGGGCAATTTTAGCGAATCGCACTTGGCATTACCCCCTGAAGTGTTGATTACGGCGATGAAGAAGCATCAACGCTATTTCCCGATGTGGAAAAACGCCACCGAATTGTCGGCGGCGTTCATTACGATTTCCAACGGAACAGATGGGAATTTCGACGGCGTTCAGCACGGAAACGAACGCGTCCTCCGGGCGCGCCTCAACGATGCAGAGTTCTTCTATCGCGAGGACAGGAAGGTTAGCCTCGCTGATAAAGTGGAGCGGTTAGGCGCAGTGATTTTCCACGCCAAACTCGGCTCGCTGTTGGAGAAAGCGGAACGGCTTAAGGCACTAGTTCGGTTTATCGGCGAAGAACTGCAGGTCGCGGAGACGACGTGTCGTCATGCTGAGCGCGCGGCGTGGCTCTGCAAAGCGGATTTGACAACGCAACTCGTCATTGAATTTCCCACTTTGCAAGGGGTTATGGGGCAATACTACGCGCGCAACTCCGGCGAAGCAGAACCTGTCGCCACTGCCATTGCTGAACACTACCAACCCCTTGGGGCAGATACCCCCACGCCGGAAACAGAGGTAGGCGCGCTGCTGTCCATCGCAGATAAATTGGATACCATCGTTGGTTATTTCGGCATTGAGGAACGTCCTACCGGTTCGCAAGATGCGTATGCTTTACGGCGGCATGCCCTCGGCACACTTCGTATTCTTCAGGATAGGCAGTTGTCGCTCTCGTTGGAGGCTGTCATCAAAAAGGCACTATCGCTTTACGCCGTAGATTTGGCGATGGATACCGAGACAAGCGTGCTCGGTTTTATCAAGGAACGCTTCCGAGGCATTCTTCAAACGCACGGATACGCTCCCGATGTTGCGGAGGCAGTGTTAGCTGTCGGCGAGATAGATGTGCCTCACATTTTTGAACGCGCCGAGGCAGTAGCCAGTTTTCGGTTGACTGCAAACTTTGAAGCAGTGTATAATGCACTCAATCGGGTGTTGCGGATTTTGCCGGAGAACCCGCCGACAGCGGTGGATGAAACGCTGTTGATAGACGACGCGGAGAAGAATCTCTACGCGTGCGTCATCGCCGCGGAACCGAAATTTGAGGGCAGCGATTCTTCACAACTGCTGACACACTTGGCGGCACTGCAGCCGGCAATCGACCGGTTTTTTGACGATGTTTTGGTTATGGCAAAGGAACGCGAGGTGCGTGAAAATCGGTTGGCGTTGCTAAACCGCATTGCGCAAGGCATCTACGCCGTAGCTGACCTGGGGAAATTGGTAATTGCAGGGTAGAGGAAGGCTCCATTTCGCTAAAGCACCGTTAGGGGCTTAATAATACTCTGATAACGACGAAAAAGGGAGGCGACATTCTTTTCAAAGCGGTGTTGCGGCAACATTTATGAAAAAATACGTGATAATTTATATCTATCTCACCCTCGCCGTGGCAATTGCGGCTTTAATCGGGTGTGGCGAAAAAGAGGATAAGGACATTCTGGCGGCGCGCGGCGCAACTGTCGGCGGCGATTACGCTGCGGCGCAAACCGCCATTCAAAAGGCAGTGACAACTGACACCGCAAATCAGGAGGCGAAACTAGTTGATGCCTTCCTGAAACTCCGAACGAATACCGACGCGGCCAGTTGGCACCAAACTCTCGCGCAATCGGTAGCGCATCTGGAGACAGTAAACGCCGACATCCGTGCTATCTCTTTGCTGGAGGATCCGGATTCTGACGAGTTGGACCGGCAGGAGCGGCTTATTCGTTCGCGGAATTCTATTTCTGGCACCTTCGCCGCGACTTTCGCTGAAGCGGTGGAGAAACGCGCCGAACTGCTCCCCGAATTAATTGCACACGCCGACGCTGCGGTAGTCACCGCGCTGTTGGAGGCAGAAAAGTGCTATCAACCGGCGGCCCGTGCCAAAGTCGCGCAACTTGCCGCGAAACTGGGCAATGACGAAAATAACGAACAAGCCACGGAACTGCTAATACAGGCGACGCAGCATAACGATGCAGGTATCCGAGAAGAGGCACTCCGGCATCTCGGCACGATGCGGAAAGCAGAACTCATTCCGATATTTGAATCAGTCCTCGCCAAAACGGATGAGGCACCGGCTGTCGCATATCGGGCTGTCGCCGCGCTAGAGCAACTTGCAGAGGAGACATCCCGTTCCCGACAATCTGCCGCTATAGGTTCGGAACGCCTGAGCCGAATTTCCCAAGCATTGCAAATGGCACTGAAAAACAATAGCGCGCAAGTTCGGATGCACGCAGCGAAACTCCTCGGTGCTATCCAAGCCGAGACTGCGGTGCCCGAGCTCGTCCGGCTCCTCGCCGATTCAAACATTTATGTGAAAGATACGGCGATAGCCTCACTTAACCGCATCGGGGATGAAGCGGTTGCGCCGTTGCTTGAGGTGCTGGCGACAGGCGCGCGCAACCTGATTCCTGACGAGGATACCGGAACGGCCAGCGAATACCGATACATAGCGAGTGCTTACATTGACAATGCGTGGATGAAAAAGTATCGCATCAGCGCGCAGGCGGCGGCAATTCAGACGCTGGGATTTCTCAAAGTGGAGGCCGGAGTTCGGCCGCTTATTGCACTGTTAGCCAATGAAGATTTGAAAGTTGAAGCATTGACGGCTCTTATTGCGATGCGGGGAGCGGCGGTGCCGGCCATGCTCGATGCACTCAAAAATGACACCGATGCGATTCGGATTAAGGTTGCGGAGGCACTTGGAAACATCGGCGACAGGCGCGCGATAGTTCCCTTAATTGAGGCATTGGACAACGATGCGCACAAGGAGGTAAAAGCACTCGCCGCGAAGGGCCTTGGCACTATGCAGGCGCGCGGCGAAAACAATCGTGCAGTCGCCTCGCTGACGCATGCGCTGACTTATGACGATACTACCGTTACCAATGCGGCGGAGGCACTCGGAAACATCGGCGTAGCCACGGAAGAGGCTGTGCGAAAGTTGATAGTCATCGCCATGGACAAACAGCGGCGTGAAACGGTGCGTTCGGCGGCGATTGCCGCGCTGTGGCAACTCAAACCCGCGAAAGCGACGCAACCGATGCTCCTGTTAATGCTCAGTGACGAAACCAGTCCTATCATCCGGGCGAACGCCGTGAAGGTGCTGAGCCGCGTTGAAACAGAGGAGACTGTGCCAGTGCTCCTCTGGGTGTTGTCAACCCGATTTGATGAAATCTCCGATTTCCAGCGGCACATGAAGCGCGCGTATAAGACGCTTGACGCGCTCAGGGCCCAAGTTGAATCCTTGAAGGTGCAGTGGACTGCGGATTACCCGCGTGCTAACTATCGGACATGGGGGGAATTAAAACCTTTTCCGAGTCTGGTGCGCAGCGAAGTCGCACGCACACTCGGCATCCTTGGGAGAGGCGAACTTCCGGCCGTGGAAAAAGCGACGGTTGCTGAACCCTTGATTCGCGCGCTGGAAGATGACGAACGCGCCACCGTCCGGCGCAGTGCGGCATGGGCCCTCGGCGAAGTCAAAGGCGATGCAGTCATCGCACCGCTCGTTAACGCGCTGAAAAAGGACAAACAAGGCGTGGTTCGGCAAGAATCTGCCATCGCGCTCGGCAAAATCAAAGGACAGAAAGTGATAGAACCACTGCTAGATGTGCTGAGAAACGATAAGTATGAGACAACTCGGTTTGAAGCGGCGAAGGCACTACGAGAAATACAGGCTGGTGATAAGGGCCTCGTTGAGATTGTCGAAAAGGGATTGGGCAGTTTTGACGACGGCTACGAAGTCCAATCTGTCCAAAATGAGGTGCTCGGTGCTTTAATCAAAGACGGCAATGATGCGACATCAAACTTCGCGATGGACGCGCTCAAATCAGCCGACGACGAATGGACGCGCTGGGCCCTCGTGCATGTCATTGGGAGCCTGAATAAAAAACCTGCCGTTGATACCCTATTGGCGGAATTGAAGCATCCCAGTTACGTCATCCGCAAACGGGCGGCGGGCGAACTCGGCGGGTTTAAGGAACGGCGGACGGTTGAGCCTTTAATCGCGGTGCTTGAAAATCGCGATGAAGCAAAGTCGATTCGGGCGGCCGCTGCGGTTTCGCTTGGCGCGCTGAAAGACGAACGCGCTGTCGCGCCCTTGCAAACTGCGCTTGAAGACGAACACGCTGAAATCCGATTACAGGCTGCAGCCGCCCTCGGCACACTCAAGGATGCGAAAGCCGTCCCGAAACTGAGCCAGATGGTTGAAAACCCGCTGGAAGCGGATAACGTCCGTGCCGCTGCCGCTGCTGCACTCGGTAACATCGGGGATAAAACGGCGGAGGCGGTGCTTATTCGAGCATTGGATATCCGCGTCGGCGAGATTGCCAACAATGCTATTGTCGCCTTGGGGAAACTCAAGAGCGAAACGGCTGTCCCACGCTTAGTCGCTATTCTTGGAGACAAGGCGATAACCTTGGATGCCAGCACGGATGCATTGGCGAAGGCATCGGCGCGCACGAAAGCAGCAACGGCTCTCGGCGAAATTGGAGGAGCTCTTGCCGCCGAAGCGGTGGGTAAACGGCTCGTTGACGATACGGAATATATCGTCGCGCTCCAAGATGCAGGCGAAAGGCAAGCGACAGGACAAGACCGGCTCAAGCGCAACTGGAGCTGGGAGGTTTTCGTCAATGCAGCCAAAAAGTTGGAGCTGCCGGCAGCGGTTGGACCGGAAATGGCGGAACGCGCCGCCGATGAATGGGAAGACTTCCAAGTCCGGAACGCCGCCATGGTGGTTTCAGTACGGAGCAAAGCCGGCGATGCGGCGATGGATGTCTCGCTCATCAAGCAGCGGTTGGCTGACTCAAATGTCGATATCCGAAAAGCCGCCGCCCTCGGTGTCGGACAAGGAGGTGTCGCCGCGCTCACGGCAGACCTGGTTCAAATTATGAAGGGCGAAACCGAAGAGGATAAAGATGTTCGGCGCGCCGCAACACAGGGACTCGGCGAATTGGCAGACGTTGCAACAACCGATGTGCTCATCGAAGTGATGAACAACGATGACAATCACGTCGAAATCCGCAGAGATGCCTCGCGCGCGCTTGGCAAAATCGGAACGGATAAAGCGGCGGCCGCGCTTGTTGCAAAACTCACCGAATTGCGTGATGCAAACATCACGCGGGGATTTCAACTCGATCTCATCAAGGCTCTCGGCGATGCGAAACAGGCAAACGGAGTGCAACTGCTTGAGACAATTCTCGAAGACTCGGACGCGGAGATTCATTTCCAAGCCGCGGCCGCGCTCTTTGAAATTACGGGGAAAGGCTACGGCTATAATCGGCTATAGGCGTAGGCGAGCCCTCGAAGAAAATGACCCCCGCACGCCCGTAGCGCGGGGGCCTGTCCCCCGCGATCGCAGCCTGGCGAGGGACAGGCCCTCGCCCTACGGTGAAGAAAACGGCCCCCGCGAACGTAAAGAGACAACGGGGCTTACCAATATTAACATTTACAGGAGATTTTTATGGCTTTCTTTGAATTACGGCAATACCGAACGAAACCCGGTCAGCGCGATAACTGGGTGAAATACATGGAAGAAACGGTCATCCCCTATCAGATTTCCAAAGGAATGGTAGTGATTGGCAGTTTCATCGGTGAAGAAGAGGACGACCTTTACGTCTGGATTCGCCGGTTTGAGAGCGAGGAACAGCGTGAGCGGCTCTATGCCGCCGTTTATGAAGACGAGCGGTGGGTAAACGAGATCTCCCCGCGAGTCGGTGAATTGTTGGACCGGGAGCAGATTGTCGTCACGCGGCTCGTGCCGACATCGCGTTCGGCGCATCAGTAGAACCCGCGGGGTTTCTTTTTCGGGTAGGCGCGCTTTGCAAGCGCGCCGCACACGAGGTGATAGAATGAACGCAAAAGAGAAATATCTGTTCGACCTGGGTGGGTATATCAACGTCGAGAACGTCCTGTCCGCCGATGAACTTGAGGAACTGAACACTCTCATTGACGAACAAACGTATGATGCCCCGAAGGACGACAGCATCCATTCACAGCGGTTCGGTGGGTTTCTGAATTGGGAGAACGATGCCTTCCGGCGGCTCCTCAACCATCCCCGCCTCATGCCGTTCTTAGAGGAGATAGTCGGACCGAAGTTTCGGTTGGACCACGTCTACGGCATCCTTATGCAGGATGGAAACCCCGGCGGCACACTACACGGCGGCGGCACACCGTATGATCCGGCTCAATACTACGTCTTCCGCAACGGAAGAATGTATAACGGCTTAACAGTCGTCTCGTGGGCACTCACCGATATGCAGGAAGGCGATGGTGGGTTTTGTTGTATCCCCGGTAGCCATAAGAGCAACTATCCGTGCCCGCCGGAGTTTCGGCCAGTGAAGGATAACAAAACCTGCATGGTGCCTGTCCCACAGAAGGCAGGGGATGCAGTTATCTTTACGGAGGCATTAACGCATGGAACGTTGCCGTGGACGGCGGCGCATCAGCGGCGTTCGATCCTCTACAAGTATTCGCCGGGGCATTCTTCGTGGGGACAGGGCCGTTATGACGACGAACTCCGCGAGTTGATGACTTCGGAAGACCAGAAGTTAATGTTGGAGCCGCCTTACGTTTCTAATCGCAAACCTGTAGTTTAAAGTTTACTTGGCTACAGCGAACAAACCCGGTAGGCGCGCTTGCAAAGCGCGCCTATCTGAATGAAACGTGGGGAATCCTGAAAGAAAAAACTGCCGAGGTATGTTAAAATGAACCACCAACCAGAAAACGTTATCACGTCAGAATTAGTTATCATTCTCAATAAAATGAGCGCGACTTGGACGCTAGAGCAACACCAGCGTCCCTTCCGTGATAGCCAGAAAAACCCCGATGTGTTGATGACTAAGAATGGACATGAACCCGTTGCGATTGAAGCAAAATATGCCGATCCCCAAAACGAAAAACGCCTATTGGAACAAGCGACAAAACATATCGGGCGCGAACTGAAGCTCGGGTATGACTCGTTAACCAATGTCCTCCACACGGCGATGGCAATTCGCTATCCGGTTTGGCTCAGGGATGTCGCGGGCAGGAACGTTGCACGGAAACTTCGCGATACCGATGAACTCCTCTATCTGCTCATCGGGCAGAGTGGCGGCGAAGGTTACCAATTTCCCCGCACGGGATGGGCGAAAGGCACCGTTGCCGATATTGCCAACGCGCTGCATGTCGGTGCAATACCGAGGGAACGAATAGATAGAGCCGCCGAGGAGATGGAATACGACATTGGATTCGCCGCGGGATGGCTTGAAGCCGCGATTAAAGAACGGCCCATCATCGGGAAGCGAATTGAGACTATCCTGCACCAAGAGGCTGGCGAGCAGACTTACCGCATGGCCATGCTCATTGTCACCGACGCGTTCCTGTTTCAGTCCTCACTCGCAGGAAAGCCGGGAATGGAACAGGTCCAATCCCTGAAAGCGTGCCTGCAGGACACCGAATTCTCCGCTGTGGTTCATGATTGGGAGACGATTCTGAGTGTGAACTACATCCCTATCTTTGAGGATGCAAAGCGGATTATAGAAGTCATCGCCACAGATGACAGGCTGATTGATAGACTGCTAGGGCTCCTCTGCGCGGCTGCGGCAGACCTTGTGGAGACAGGCCTCGCCCAAATCCACGAACTCGCGGGTGAGGTTTTCCAAAAACTCATCGTTGACAGGAAATACATTAAGGCGAATTACACACTGCCGACATCGGCGGCACTCCTTGCAACGCTGGTATGCCCAGAATTACCGGCAGGGAAACTGCCGAAAGTCGCCGACTTCGCCTGCGGCACGGGCTCGCTGCTGAATAGCGTTTACAAGCGCGTGCAACGGCTTTATGAACAAGGCGGCGGGAACTGCGCGGACATTCACCAAGAAATGCTGGAAAACAAAATCGGTGGCAGTGATGTCATGCCGAACGCCACGCACATCACGTTTGCATCGCTGGCGAGCACGCACCCCGGCATCCCGCTCGGTGCAACCCGCATTATCACCGCGCCCTACGGAAAACAGGATGATGACGTTTACGCACTCGGTTCGTTGGAACTGCTGGACAGCCAGGAACTCTTCGATCCGATGGAACTCACAGCCGAACAGGTCAACGGCAATGGAAATACCTCCGTCGTCATGAAGCGCGAGTTCCCCGATGGCGAAATGGACATCGTGATTCAAAACCCACCCTTTATCCGCCCCGGGTCTGACGTAGGGAGAGGGATACCGAAAACAACGTTCCAAGGAACGCAGCGGCCCGCAGAGGAGCAGAAATCCATGCAAGCGGCTTTAGGGCGAAAACAGACACGCGTCGCACATGGGCAAGCCGGATTCGTCTCCTATTTTGTTGAACTTGCCGATAAAAAATTGTCCGAGAGCGGCACCCTGGGGTTCATCCTTCCCGCGAGGGTTCTCAATTCGCCACCGGCACAAAAATTGCGGGATATGTTGGCGACGGAATACCACGATGTCGCGGTAATAACCATCGCTGCCGCGAAGGGACGCGACTGCTCTTTCTCCGCCGATACGGATATGGCGGAATGCATGATTGTCGCGAAGAAGGGGAAGACAGCAACGACAGGCCGCGGCAAGTTCATCTGCCTCAACGCGCGCCCCCAAAATGACCTGGAAGCCATCGCGCTGGCCGATTATATCACCAAAACGGTGGATGCCCGCGCCTTGGAAGACGCGCCGAGTGGTGGGAATATCATCCGCATTGGAGACGAGCCAGTGGGACAGATGCTTAGGTGTCCGCTGCCGGCCGGAGAAACTTGGATAGCGGTGCGGATAAAATCGATGGCACTGCTTCAATCCTTTCATCAACTCGTCAGTGAAAAAACGTTGTGGGTGCCGACGCATGTAGAGACGGTGCAGATTCCGGTGTGCCGGGTTGATGAGATAGCGACCCCTGCGAGTAACGATTCAAGAGGCGTGTTTGAGATGGTGAAAGGCAATAGCGGCGATGGGTATCCCTGCCTGTGGAACGCGAACAGTTATCAGCAGCGAGCCATGGTCGTGCATCCAGATTCCCGCGGGATACCGATTCCCGGGGCGGAGCAAAAGGTGCGGCGGCGCGTGCGGTTCAATAGTCGGGCACATTACAATGTGCTTTTGGGGATGGCATCGCACTCAGTGGCAGTTCTATTGACAGAGGCACCCGCAATCGGCGCGAAACCGATGACGAATGTCTGGTTTGAAAACCCGCGTCACGAGATTCCCTTTACGCTTTGGTGCAATTCTACGCTTGGATTGTTATGTCACTGGGGACATTGCAATAAGCAGCAAACCAGCCGCGGTATGTTGTCGCTTGAAACCTTACGCAGCCTACCAACGCTGGATGTGCGTGCCTTGAGCGATGCCCAACTCTCGGCTGCCGAGACAGTCTTCGCTGACATGAAGTATGAGCGGATGCTGCCTTTCAACGAGTGTTGGGATGACGCTGCACGGCAACGGCTAGATGAACGGTTACTTACCGAGGTGCTCGGTATCACCGACCCGGGTGTCCATGCGGCGATGCAAACGCTGCGAGATCTGCTTAGCGCGGAGCCGAGTGTCAACGGCGCAAAGAAATCCCGATGCGACCTGCAGCAGGAATTAGAAGCCCTGGCAGAACAGGGTATCGTGCTACCGGGGATGACAAATGGAGAAAATCCTGACGCAACTCCCGCCGGAAATGAGCCACAAACTCCGCTCAAGTAGGAGAACTACCCCGCAATGAGACGCAACAACTTCATCACGCCAGTGTGGAAGAAAAAGAACGCTATCCTTGACTGTTTCATAGATATAGCGTGCATCTTCGTAATCTTCATGCTCGTCACATCCGAGACGCTCAACCTTGACTCAATAGGAAAATTAGGCGATGGAGATCCTCGAGAGGAAATCGCACTAGTCCTTGCTGCCGGAGCGGCTGTAGTCCGCCTGGTCTTAACTGTCGCTGTTTTCACCACAGCACCGGGATGGGCACCTGTAGCCGCAGCGGTTGGAGCCGGCTTGCTGTTCGTCAGTATATGTCTCGTCGCCTGGGATTACTTTGATGGTAACGATACAGGGATGTTCAAGTTCAACTGACCTCATTGTGACACCGGTGGCGGCAGCGCGTGTTGCAAGCGGGAGGCACCCGGCACAACAACCAAAGAAAGGTAGGAGAGACCTCCCGGTCTCGATGCACATCTGCTACGGAGGCACCCGGCACAACAACCAGAGAAAGTCCCGTTAAGGAACCTCTTGACATATTTCGGGCGAGACTCAATATGAAAAAGTTGTCATTACTCCAAGCTTTCACGATGATGACGTTATATTTATGCGTTTTCACGACTGCCGGTCCCCAGGTCTTCAGCGATGGCCATGGAGACGCAGGCGATCCGCGAGAGGAAATCGCACTAGTCGCCGGCTTCGTAGCAGTTGCAGCCTGGAGTTTCGCCGCTGGAGGTGCCATTGCCGCAGGTGCCGCCACAGCACCTGTATGGGTAACTGTCGTCGGTGGCATTGGTGCTGGCGCGGGGATTATCAGCGCAGGTTGCGCCATCTGGGATCACTTTGATGGTCCCGAGGATAACTGCAACGATTGTGATGGCAGGGGATGCCCAACATGCGAGCCACCCGATGACGACGACTGTCCCAATTGTGATGGCAGTGGATGCGACACTTGTAATCCATCGCAGTGAAAATGGACAGCGCGCCTATCTCTATAAGTCAATCTCCCGATCTTGCGGTTTGCGAATCAAAAACCCTTCCACTTCAGCCCCTGGTCTCCGGACCGGGGGCTCTTTTTTTAATTCCTACGGGAGCGGGTGCTCCCGAACTACAGAGGTGAATGTGGTATCTTCTCAGTAGGCGCGCCCTCCCTGTCTTGATGTCCTCCTTGGCTCATTCGGGAGCGGGTGCTCCCGAACTACAGAGGTAATGTGGTATCTTCTCGGTAGGAGAGACCTCCCGGTCTCAATGCACCCCGTAGGAGAGACCTCCTGGTCTCAATTTCGGTAAGCGCACAACCTCCAGGTCGCAATACCTTCTCCCGGTAGGAGAGACCTCCTGGTCTCGATTTCAGTAGGCGTGCCCCCCAGTCTCAATATTTTCAATCCCGAACCATTATGGCTTCCCAAAAGGTCAGCCGACCGGCATTTTTCGCGCGCAATTTCGGAAAATTGTAGCGCATCACGCATAATTTTGCCCATTCCATCCAAAAATCCAAAAAAATTTCATAAAAATCCAAAAAATTCCTAAAAAAACGACCTTTTGTTGAATTTTTCTGAACCGTTTCCCGATAACTCCCCCTTTATAGTTAAACCCAACCGGATTATCGGTTATGAGAGACGATTCAGGAACAACACAGACGGACGAAGAATTGATTCGGCTAGTTCAAGCCAGGGACGAGATAGCACTTGGGCAACTGATAGGACGATATGATCAGGATATATGGCCCATGATTCTCGCGAGGTCCCGTGACGTTAGAGATGCCGAAGAAATACGCTCCAACACATGGATAGCGGTGTGGGAAAATATCCACCGTTTGCGGAATGTGCGCAGTTTCCGCGCGTGGTTGTGGAAGATTGCTTACAACGCGTGCGATCGATTTTACGCCACTCGTTTCCATACGATGGGCGAAATCCCCGAGGAGGTTGATGTCCTCGCGGCACGCCTAGTCGAGGAGGCAGAAATCCGCTATCGCGAAGCACAGCGGAGAGCGGATGTGCGAGAAGCCGTTCGCAATCTGCCTGAGAAGTTGCGCGACGTGGCTGTGTTGCGTTTTTTGAAACAGTGGAACATCGCCGAGATTGCTGAAGGACTTGATATGCCTGAGGGCACTGTCAAGCGCAAATGTAGCGAAGCTCGGGCGATTCTCCGCGAAACCCTCAAACCTGACTAGGACTTCTAAACCACCAGTGATGGTTCGGTTGGATGTGTGTTTAGCAAATAGGTGACTTAGGCAACTCAACGTTTTTGGGCGGCAAGAAAGTTACCTCATTTTTCCAAGTTTCCATCACCGTGATGGAAAAACCAATTTAACCAAAAAAGGAGAATTTAGAATGCGTAATCAGTTAATGCTCACTGCGTTGATTGTGCTGCTTGCCTTTGCACTTTCTTCGCCGACTGCGACTTTTTCCGCTATGACACATTGTTCGGACTGTGGAGCGGAAGCGCACCATAACCCCGCGGATTGCGTCAGATACGAACACGCATCCGATTGTCCGTGTGCCAGTTGTGCCGACAGCGACGCGGACGCACCATCGGTTATTGACAATTTCCTTGTCCCGCTCAGTAACGAGCTGCCGTTTACCGATGCCATGAGAGGTTTCCTGGAAATATGTACCTACCACTGGAATGATTTCTGGAGTGGCGTTTCCGAGATAGCAAGCAGATCCTCGAGTACGCCCGACCCCCGGACACCCTCCCAGCGGGTAAACCATCAGTACTAAACGGCACCAAAAAACGCGCGCGGCCCGTATTCCGGTCGCGCGCGTTTTTTTTACATGTTCGTGAAAACTACGAACAAATAGAGCCAAACCAGCAGAACCACCGGTGCAGCGAGGTGAATCCAGAAATTATCGGGAAACCATCCTCTTTGCAACATCCATGAGAGGCAGCACCAACTCAGCAAAAGACCTCCAAAGAACCGAAAATCCTTTGCTTTGCCACCGTGCCACATAATTATCCCAACGAGTAGCAACGTCAAAGCGACATCAAACACCCTTTCCAATGTACGCTTAGACCTCGTC
Organism: Candidatus Poribacteria bacterium; assembly: GCA_965242965.1. Classification (GTDB taxonomy): domain Bacteria; phylum Poribacteria; class WGA-4E; order WGA-4E; family WGA-3G; genus AGPOR5. The sequence continues at coordinate 4,681,228 of OZ251518.1, forward strand.
AAAAATCTAAATTTCATTAGAAACTCCTTATTATGGAAAAGAGTCTAAACCTACCAGCAGACTGCCTACCAACACACCGGGATCCCTATTGACAACCGATGCACACCGCGGAATCGAAATCGTCTGCTTCAATTCGACTAGGCTTCTCTTTTAATGAGGACAAGATTTCATGAAAAGGTTCAAGAAAATGCAAAATTTCTAGATGCAGGTGGAAATTTCTAGAACGCGAAATTAACCATGTGAGGATAAGGAGAAGGGTGCCGAAGGCAACCGTTTATTTCCTATGTCACAAAATATGTGATGGACAGCAACGTGGAAAACGTGCTGAGCCCTACCAAGAAACGGAAAAGGCGATGAACCCAGCGCGCCTTGCTAGACATTGAAGCATGTTTTCTGAAGTGATAAACTGCAAGCATCCCCATCCACATTCCTAATCTTGTATGCCATCCCCGAGGATATGACTGACGACATCGCTAGAGTCGGCAGTAAACTTTCCTGTAACGAGTAGCAGGCCGCCTAGTAGCGAAAACATGGGAGGGCTCAAGGGCGACGCGATGAAGTCGTGGAACTGGCTTATCACTTTCACAGTCTTATACCAAAACCGTGGCTCATGCCCGTAGGGCGCGGGCCTGTCCCTCGCCATGCCACAGAGATCGCGGTGGACAGGCCCCGTGCTACGGGTCAAGGCAGTTCTAACACAAGCCACGTGCGGAAAAATAACCTGATTATTTCTCAAACTTCGGGCGAGCCCGAACAGATCAAGATTAGGCAAACTCCACCTACAGAACTACACGAACCGGCCTTTGTAGTTGAGCAGATTTCCGTATCCGCCCATTATCCGCTAAGCATGCCGCGGCCCCATCGCATACGCAGGTTTCTCACCGAACTGCTCAATGAGCCACCCACGCAACGGCACATCCTCCTCCGTAGGCACATAACGCCCGTTGTTCCGCACGGCGGCACCGAGCAACTGCCGACGAATCGGGTCGCACCGTTCATAAAGGGGTTCCACCGTCATCTCGTCTTTCGGACGAATCCACCGATACCCGTAGCCGTAGAAGAGTGCCTTCCGGGTCAGCAGCGAATGGTTCGGGCTGCGCGAATGCCAGAGTCGTCTGTCAAACAGCACGGCGGTCCCTGGCTCTACACAGACTGGCATCGCATCTTTGGGAACGTCATCAGCGGTTTGCTCGCGCGGGTCGCGGCTGATCTCGTTCTCTGGCACCGGCATATCGGAAAGGTGACTGCCGGGACGGATATAAAAATTGCCGCGGCCTGGTTCAGAAACATCGGTGAGGAAATATGCCACCTTCAGCGACAAGCGCGGGCGTGGCGTAGTTTCCAACTCAAGGTTCACGCGGCCGCTGTCTTGATGCCATTCCAGCCAGCCTTCCCCCTCTTTCGCATCGGGCGGCGCGGGCGGTTTGACGTGCATGTGCGCGTGGTAGAGATAGATATTCCACCCCAAAATACCCCAAACTTTGGGCAATGTCCGCGGCCAGTCAATGAGATCTAAGAGCGCGTCGTCTTCTCTTAAAAAATCTGACCAGCCCCAAGGACTACCGGGCGTGGCTCTGCCAGCGGCGAGTGCCTTGTTGTGCAGGGTATCCACGGCGTGCGTTAACTGCCCCACCATCTCCGGCGGTAAGGCATTCGGCACATAGAGGTATCCCTGTTCTTCAAAGTGAGTCTTCTCTTCTTCGGTAAGTAGGTGCGCAAGACATTCTCCGTTCATGGTGTTTTCTCCTTGTCAACGCGCTAGCGTCTAATACCAAATTAATCTGATTCGCATCTGTAGGACAAAACCGCCTGGTCTTGTCCTGTTTGAGACGGCAATCGTATCTGTAGGGCAAGACCGCCTGGTCTTGTCTTTTTTGAGAGCGGGCGCTCTCAAACTACAAATGGGGAGAACTGAATCGCTCTGGCTATGCGGACGTGGTTGAAAACCGCGCCTACCAGTTGAATAAAAACGCAGCTTATCGGACATACTGCGCGAGGAATTCGCGGGAACGGCGGAGTCCATCAGACTCTGACTCCCATGTGCGCCAGTAGCGATAATCTTCAAGTTCAACGCTGACGATACCGTCAAAACCCTCGTCTTCCAAGCGTTGCACGACTTTCAGCCAATCCACGATGCCATCGCCGGGAATGGTATACCGCCACCAATCTTCGCCGAAGCCGCGGGCATTCCCGAAACTCGGTCCCAGATTGCCGTGCAGATAGAGTGCCTCTTCGTCAAATACGGTATCCTTACCGTGGACGTGTTTGACGTAGGGTGCGAATTCGTGCAGGGCCCGCAGGTAGTCAATGCCGATGCGGACAAGATGCGAGGGATCGTAATTGAGCCCCAGCCCTGGCGAATCGCATTCGGCGAACATCGCGCGCCACATCTCCGGGGTGCAGCCGAGCGCGGGATAGGCAGGCCCAGGTCCGGGCCATCCCTCTACGGCGATAGTGACCCCGTTGTCTGCGGCGAATTCAGCGATCGGCGGGATAGTCTCCTTCCAAATCTCAAAGTTTTTGGCGCGGCCGAGGCTGGCATCCTCCGGCACAAAGACGCAGAACATGATATGCACGTCGTTGTCTGCAGCGGCTTGGATAGCGGCTTTCGCGGCGGCGGCTCCCGCTTTCTGTTTCGACTTTTTCGCGCTGAGGAGCTCTCTCATCCCCGGCAAATCCGCGGAACCGATGGCGAGCCCTGCAGCCCGCGCGGTGTTGACAATTTCAGGGGTGACTTCTCCAATATCGACGGCTTCAAACCCGTTATCGGCGCACCACCGACAGAAATCGGCGAAGGGCAATTGGCGGGCTGTGCCGGGAATACGTAGTCCTATTTTCATAAATTTTTCCTTCTGGTTAGGTGAGCGGAAACTATAGAAATCCGCCCTTGCAAACGTTCGGTAAACGGCGAGGGACAGGCCCTCGCGCAGCCTATAGGAGAGACCTCCCGGTCTCGACAGAATCGCAGCATGGCGAGGGACAGGCCCTCGCGCAGCCCGTAGGAGAGACCTCCCGGTCTCGACAGAATCTCGGCATGGCGAGGGACAGGCCCTCGCGTCCCCCGTAGGAGAGACCTCCCGGTCTCGACAGAGGCGCGGCATGGCGAGGGACAGGCCCTCGCCCTACAGTATGGGAGGCGGTTACGACAGTATCGGAGACGGTTGCGACAGTATGGGAGACGGTTACGGTGATTGGTGGACTAAAATCCCATCAACCCGCAGCAACGACGGCAGACCGGCATGGGGCCATCTCCACTGATAGACTGCCGAAACTTGAGTGCCTTTTCGTTATTCCACATATCGGCAACCGAGTCGGTTTTGATATTGCCGATGATGTAATCGTGGTAATCGCGGCAGAGACTCACGTCGCCGTTACTATCGATCTCCATCGTCATATAGATGCTGACGCATTGGTTATACCCGAAGGTTTGCCCATGGTCTGTGTAGTAACGTTGGATTTCGCCGCGCGTGTTGAGTCTCGGCATCATCACCGGTGGGCACCGTTTCTGTTCGTCGGAGATAGCTTCCATCTCCTCAAACTTGTCCATGATGACACCGTGGTCAAAATCCTTCCAAGTGCCGATCCAGCCGTAGTGTGTCTGCGGCTTGAAACCAAACCGTTTCTCAAACTCCTCGGTGTGTTCCTGCGCGGACTGCGAGTCGATCCACCAGGTCAGATAGAAAATCTGCGCGTCGGCATATTGGCTGGTGAATTTGTAAAGATCCACCACGACATCAATGTTATACATCGTCACGCAGCTGAGTGGTATGATATATGGGAAGGCTACCTGTCGGCGTTCCTTCTCCGCGTTCAGCGTTTCCAGGGCGGCTTTGACATCCTTGAAGTTGTCATATTTCGCGGAAACCCCGGGGCGCTGCGTGTTGTGGATTTCCTCGTTCGGGCCGTCAACGCTGAGGTAGACAATTTTGCAAGTCTCCAAAATATCGTCCGCGCGTTTAGCGATGTTGGTGGCGTTGCTCACGAGGGAAATCGGCATCCCCTTGTCCTTGATGTAGTGGAGCAGCTCAATTAGCCCGGGGTAGAGCATCGGTTCGCCGCCCCAGATATACCAGACTGGAGACCAGCCCCTGTCTACGACCTGGTCTACGAGGTTTTTATAGGTTTCAACGGGCACTTCGCGTGCTTTCAGGTCTTTGAGCGACTGCCCGAGAAGATAACCGTTGTCTCCCCACTGCCCACAGGAGTGACAGCGGAGGTTACACATATCTGTAATGCGGAGGCTGACGAGTTGCAGCGCGTCGCCTCTGCCGTGCTTTGCGCCAAGTGGGTGTCGCAGATTGAAACTCTCCTTTGCCATCTGGTATCGAATGAACTTGGTGGAAGTCGCCCAATCCTGCGAGAGCGAGGTGGCAAGTTCATTGACAAGGAACCGCGACGAGATTCGACTTCGTAGTGCCATTAATTCTCCTTTCTTGAAATTTGCGCGCGGTTTCAACCCGCGCCTATTCGGTATTTATTCCCCCTTGGGGAGCGGGCATCGAGACCGGGAGGTCTCTCCTAACGGCGCGCGGTGCCAGGCCCCCGCGTTACGATAAAAAACGCCCCCTCACCGTAGGGCGAGGGCCTGTCCCTCGCCATCGCTCGCGCGCCAGACCCTGTAGGTCAAAATCGCCTGATTCTGACCTGTTTGTGATCAGGCGATCACAAACTACAGAAGGGGAAACACACATCGTGACGATAGAGATCGCGGGGGACAGGCCCCCGCGCTACGGGGAAAAAACGCCACCCCCTCACCGTAGGGCGAGGGCCTGTCCCTCGCCATCGCTCGCGTAATCCAACACTCGCGGGGGACAGGCCCCCGCGCTACGGGAACATCGAGACCAGGAGGTCTCTCCTACCGGGAAAACATCGAGATATGAAACACCCTCATCTAATTAGGAATTGTCCTCCGCCGCGACGAGCGTGAGTGCCGCCGAATTCAGGCAGTAGCGTTTGCCGGTTGGCGGCGGGCCGTCATTGAAAACATGGCCGAGGTGCGCGTCACAGCGGCTACAGATGACTTCGGTGCGCGGCATGAAAAAGATGCTCAGATCGCGCTTCATCTCAACGCTTTCGTCAGAAACCGCCTCCGAAAAACTGGGCCAGCCGGTTCCCGAATCGTATTTCGTATCCGAAGCAAAGAGTGGACTGCCGCAGCAGACACAATGATAGGTGCCCTGCTCTTTGCAATCGTGATATTTCCCGGTGAAGGCGCGCTCTGTTCCTTTCTTCCGGGTTACCTTGTATTCTTCGGGTGTGAGCTGCTGTCGCCACTCTTCATCCGATTTCATCACTTTTTCTAAAGCCATGACTGACTCCTCTGACGAACCGGGCACACGCGTACGCTCGGCTCTCTATTTCTTTTGGATATCGGTATTATACTACATTTTCCAAAAAAAATCAAATAACACAGGATAGACGCACGTGCTCTCCTTGTGTCCATTTCCGCTTGCCGTGCGGCTATTTTTTCTTCGCTACCCCTAAAACCCGACATGTTGTGGCGGAGAGGATCTCGTATCGCACGCCGCCCCACACAATCTTGCGTTGGAAGATGGCATACAGCGCGTTGAGCCCGGCGAGGAACATCGAAAAAGAGGTGACGTAGGAACTCATCCGAATGGTGTCTCGCATCTTCGGCATTTCTAACAGCCAATGCGGCAGGTTCCGGCAGAAGACACGGTAACTCGCCGCCTCAAGGAACGGAATAAACGCAACCGGTAGGAGTTCTGTCCGATGAAATAGGAACGGAATCGTGCCGAAAACCAGCACTGCTTTCGGGAGAAAAATGATGAGGCTTGCAAGCCATTGTGCCCAAAGTCCCATGTGAAGCGTCATAATCATCTGCCGGTTCGTAAATTCGACTATCTGATGCCACGTGCGGTTTGCCGTGCGGGTGATGGCCACGCAGTCTGGAACGAAATGCACCTTCAGTTTCACGTCTCTGACCGCGCGGGTAGTATTCAGATCTTCGATTGTGGCGTTCTCCCAGCGTTTCAGAATCTGCGCTCTCTCAAGCATCTCGCGGCGGAAAGCGTTAGAACCACCCCACACCATGGATAGCCCGTGGTCTCCTTGCAAACCCATCTGGAAATTTACCCAGATTGCTTCGACGAGCGATGCCAAATTCCAAGTTTGCGGCGCATAGAACCTGCCGCCCACGGTCGCGCCGATTTCCGCCTCTTGCAGCGGCGTAACCAGCAGCCGCAGCCAATCTTCACGGATAGCCACGTCCGCATCAACGAAGGCGATAATTTCCACATCATCGGGGAGTCTTTCAATGACGCTCATCAGGTTCTGCACTTTTTGTGAACGTGGCAGGCTGTTGTCAATAATGTTCGGTGCTAACACGACATGCGCGTTCGGCGTGCTTTCGGCAATCTGCTGCAACAGCGGATAGGAGACATCATACCCGGTTTCGCCTTTTTGATGTGTTACAAAGAAGATGTCGTGCTCGCCGGCGTAGTCCTGATGGAGGAGCCCTTTGACATGCTCAGCTGTATCCTCATCCCATCCGTAGTGCGGCGCGATGACTGCAACCTTGGGTGTCCAATCCGGTCTGTCCGTTTTCCGCTCCCGGCGCGAATACAGGAAAGAGCCGCCGATCATCAGCAATTCAAGGATAAAGAAAAAATAGGCGGTGCCAATAATGTAGGTGTGCATGTTACGTTTAGCGTGCGCGCTGCCAAAAACTACGGCATCCGCAGCATTTCAAGCGTCGTTTTCAACTTTGGAATTAACGCGCTATCAAGCAAAAAAGTTACGTTCGGTTCGTGTTGCAGGCGCGCGTAGAAATGGCCGGATGCATCTGCTTCGCCGATTTGCAAAACAGCGTGCCTCCCGTTTCTGAATCCTAGACTTAGCTGCATGCGCGGGGGATTGAGCCCGATTTTCGTGGTATCCGGCGCGTCCGGTAAAAATTTTTCAACTCTCAAATCGTCAAGTTCATAGAGAATAGCGTTAATTTCGGCATTGTTCGCGTCTTCTTGCACAGGCGCGGTCAGCCGCCAATTCGTGCCGAGGCGTTGGCATGTCAGTGAGACATCGTCATATTTTAACGCAAACCGATTAATGTCGTCAATACCAAAATTCAGAATCTGTTTATCGCGCAGCCACGCAACCCCGTTTGCGATGTTGTCAATGAGCGCGCGGTTGACAAGCGAGACTTGAGATGAATCTCCCGATTTGACGTAGACAGCATCCTCTTTCCGATTTCCGATGAGTAGCACGGCGGGGTTTTCTTCGCCGCGCTGAGTGAATGAAACCTGCATCGCGGGCGGAGCCAAGCCGTATAACCTCAGATTGGTGGCTGCGTCGGTGACAAATTCGATTGCTTTAAGGGAATCTACGCCGAAAACCAGGTCATCGATGGCTTGCGCATCCGCCTTTGTCTGGATGGGGGTTTTTAAGTCCCAGGTGTCATCAAAATTCTTGACACAGACAATGTTTTCGTTTCCTTCTGTTTTCTCACCGTGTCTCGTTCTTTCAATCTCAATCCGAGTCGTCGCGGTGCGCTGAAAGTCAAGCACCCGTTTATCACGTAGGGCAAAGACAGATTTATTGAGCTGCGCGTAGATGTCATCGGCGAGGGTGTAGACTGCCCTGCGGTTTTCAGGTTTCACATAAGTTCCGCTCCCGATGTGAAGTCCGTGCGTTCCATTTTCGTCTGTCAGTATAACCGATACCCGTGGAAGATGCAAGCCATATTTTTGTAATGTTAGCGCGGGTGCCTCGCCTGGCCAATCTGCCTCAAACGTTGCTACCTGAAGTGAACCGAGCGTGGAGACGAGCCTTTCGATTTCTTGCGCGTCTGCTTTAGCCGAAAGGGGATGCGTCATTGTCCACGTATCCTCTATTTTCTCACACCGAATCTCCTCCGCGTGCCTGTCGGAAGGCGTAGTGCCTGTCCCTTTCATTAACCGAATTTCAGATACCGTTTCCGGGTTAAACCGAAGAACCGTTCGGGAACGCAGGTCGGTTGGAGATTTCGCAAGATCATCCAGCGTGCTAGATTCAATGAGGAAAATATGCGGCTCCGATTTCTCTTTGGCGTAGACAGAAAAGTTAATCGTTTTCTTGCCGATGAGAAACCTGACTGTAGGCGTGCTATTGCCAATTGTCTCTGTCCACAGTGACACTGTGATACTCGGCGTGTCCAGTCCATATTGCCCCAATTCAGTCACCGCAAGCGTCTGTTTGACGCGTTTGTTGAGCAGATTTTCCAACATTTCGGAGACTTTCTCGCCGTTTGCGTCTGCAGTGAAAGGTTCGGTTAACTGCCATGCCCCTGCAGCACTCTTCACTAACGTCAACGGCTGATACGCCGTATCGGCGAACGCAAGGCTTATTTGCCGAACTCGTTCCTGCGTTAAGCCGTAAACCTCATGAATGCGCGGTTTTTCGTTTATGGAGCCCGAGTCTTCCGATTCTTGAAAGAAGAGGAAGTAAGTTCCGGCGAGGCACGCGAGCAAAATGATAATGATGAGCGTCGTTCGGAAATTCACGCGGTTCCCCCTCGGCGCTGCCACCAGACGATTAACCCGGCGATAAACACCGCCATCGGGATAAAAAAGATGGAGAGTATCTGCACCAAACCTGCCTCTTGCGCGCTCATTTGGCGCAATGCCCGTTGCTGTAACTCGATGGGACTGATAGCAACCAGGTCTTCCGCTAGTGTGAGCCAGTTGATTGTCGCCACAAACAGTTCCCGATTTGCGGTTCTGAAAAAGGTATTTGAGGCGAAATCGGAATCCCCGAATACAACGATGCGCGTGTTTTGGTTCGTGTCTTCGGTTTGCTCAACGGCTACGGCGATGGATACCGGCGGCGGCGTATCCACACCCGGTGTGAACTCAATTCCGCGTTCGTGTTCTGTTTCTCCCCAGCTGACGCGCGTTTCCCCCACGGTTTTCGCCAAGGATTTCACTCGGAGTCCATCCGGTATTTCTTCGGCAGGTGTGACAGAACGGGTGCCGAGGAACGGGATGCCTGCGCCTTGCAGCGAGCGCGTAATATCGTGCTGTTCAAACTCTGGAAACGGCGCAGTGTGTCCATGAACCCCGGAATGGACAAGATCTATGACTAAATCGTTTCTCACTTCAACGCCCCATTTTCGCATCAGTTGAACGAGCCGCTGATCTTCCCAGTCAGTTGACGGTTCTAGCAACAGGAGCAGTTTGCCGTTGCGTTCAAGGTATTCGGTGAGCATTTTCAGTTCCTCTCGCGTCAGTGGGGCTTTCGGGCCGGCGATGACGAGGACTGCACAATCCGCGGGAATGCTCGGTTGAACGAGCGACGAAAAGAGCCATACGGCATAATTCTGGTTTTCCAGTTCCGCCTTCACCTCGCTATACCCGATGGGAGTTCTGTCCTCGATGCCGCGTTCTTCGTGCCCTGTGAGGAAATAGACATTTTTTGTCTCATTCCTGATGAGTTTGAGAATCGCGCTGGTGAATTTCTGCTCGTCCACGGTGCTAACCTTTTCAATCCTGTCCCCGCTCTCAAAAACGGTTGTTCCATCTCGCTGGATGCCGTATTTATCAACAAGAAGCCGTTCAATATACGGATTCACAAAAGAGACGGTGATGCGTTCGGATTCGTGGACATAGAGTGCCAACATCTCTTTGGCACGAGCGGCCTCGCGAGTGAGCTGGCTGTTATCGCCATCGCTGAAAAACGCCGTAACCTGAATCGCCTTGTCAAGGGTTTTAAGGACGTTCTTCGTCTGCTCCGAGAGGGTGTAGAGTTGCAGCGTGGTTAAATCGGCGCGTTTATTGAACCGCTGCGCGACGATGACGTTGACAAAGACAGCGATGCCGATAACGCCGATGATGCTCATCGCGACGTTCGCGCCGTAACGCGCTTGGCGGCTGACGAAGAAGTTCACAAAATCGGCGAACCGCAGCCGGGCGAAGACGGCTAGCGAAGCGATGCTGAAAAGTAGGCAAATCGCGAAGGCGGGCATCGCGCGCAGGAAAAAACTGGAGAGCGCGACAAAGCCGAAAATTAGTGCGAGGAGGCCGAAAAGGGGGCCTGTGTTTTTGGTGGACATGTTTTTATGACACAGCGTGGCGTGGGACAGGTTTTCCCAACGCCCTACGGTATCTCCAGAGCATGGCGAGGGACAGGCCCTCGCCCTACGATGAGTGAACGATGGCGAGGGACAGGCCCTCGCCCTACGATGAATAAGCAGTTAACTACGGCGAGGGACAGGCCCTCGCCCTACGATGAAAAAGTGGCTAGGTTATCTCCATTTAGACGATTCAACCGATTTGAACGTTGCGAACAGACAGACGCACGTGAAACTGGCGTAGTAAACAACGTGTTTGAGCACGATGACACCTCGCGCGAAATCGTAGTAGTGTTCCGGCAGTGAAAGATAACTTAGGAATTTTCCGAGTGCACCGGCACGCGTTGATAATGCGCCGATTACCCATAATGTGATGAGCAATCCGAAACTGGATAGGGCGGCGACGAGTTGGTTTTTGCTCATGGACGACATCAGTAATCCCAACGACAGAAAAGCGGAACCAATGAGCAGCAATCCGAAGTATCCGCTCAGCAGCGTGCCCGTGTCCACGGGCCCGAAACGTTGCGCGAGGAACGGGAAAAACAGCGTCAAACCCAGCATCATGAGCAGCAGCACCCAACTGGCGAAGAACTTGCCGAGGACTACTTGTCCATCGGTAATCGGCGCGGTGAGGAGGAGCTCAATAGTGCCGGATTTCCGTTCCTCAGCGAACAGTTTCATCGTCAGCACCGGTGTGAAGAAGAGCAGGATGACGGCCATGTTGCCGAAGAGCGTGTTCATCACGTCTGCACCGGAACCGCCGTAGTTGCTGGTGCTGAGGAGCAGGAGCGAAAATAGAAACCCCGAAATCGCTGTGAAGACGAAGCAGACGAAATAGGCGATGGGTGACACAAAATAGGTGTAGAGCTCTTTTGTGCAAACGGCGATGATGTTTTTCATAGCGTGAGCCGTGTTAACGCGGAAACCGCAAACGCGCCTTCCCGACAAAGAAAGGCCCCAGGGATTCAATATACTTCGTCGTTTGTTCCGTTTGGCGCATGTCTTGGATGAGACGCGATAACGGATACAACTCCGCGCCGACTAAGCCGATGACGAACTCGTTGTCGTTCGTATCCAAACCGAAGGATGCCAAGCGGATGTCACTTGCATAGCCAGCGGCGGCGTAATTCCGTCCAAGCATCGCGTGTTCGCCTAAAATGCGTCCCCGTTCGCGCGGCTCAAGCCGATAAAACTCGGGCTTCCGACGCAGTGGGTACCAAATAGCCCATGGGCAATCCGGGTTGAGCGCGTTCTGGAGCGGCTTGTTAATGAGCCACTGCTCCAAATCAGGTTCTCGGCCGGTGGCGTAAGTGCGCCCAATCATCGTCATCTCCGGACGATAGGTGAGTTTCGTGAACGGGATAGATGTAAAGGTGGAACGCACCTCTGTGATGAGTTTCCCCAGGTCCTCTTCCATAAAGAGAATGCCGATACCTGAAGGATGATTGAGTTCTTCGTAAAGCACGGCGTTTATGTCGGTTATCTCAAGTAACTCGGAAAGCACTTTAGGGTTCCGGCATCCAGAAAAGACGTGGAGTTGGCAGAACAGTCGCCTGCCGCTCGTTTGCGGTTCGCCATCAATTGGCGCGCCGATTTCGCGGATGTCCAGCGGTTCTGGACGCGTCGGCCTCCGTTTTTCAGTGTGCATGGTTTATTTCCTGTTCGTTAGTTGTAACGTGCCGCCCCGGCACGGCGAGGGATAGGTTTCCCGCGCCCTACGGTAAGCAAAATAGGTTTAGCGTTTTTTCGTGTAAGACTGACGAATCCACTCTTCCAGCACCGTGTCAGGATTTTCCACAACGGCTTTGGGGAAAGTGAACGTCGATTGTCCCGTGTTCTGCTTGATGAGATTCAAGCCGTGCTGGTAACTCTCTAGCAGTGCATCGCAGAGCTGGGGGAGCGTCTGTTCGTTTGCGATGGCGCGTTCGCAGAGGAGCGCGGTGGCATCGTCGTCAAATCGGATTTGCAACTGATGCTCGGCGTGGAAACGCGCCTCATAACGGCGAAGCTGCTCACCCATGACAAGGTGCCGGTTGTAATTGGCATCCCCGATTATCCGCTGCAACTCTGTCTGCGGTTCATCGATGACCTCGGCGGTAACAACGAATTCTTGCACGCCGGTGGAAGGCAGCTCAAACTTATAATCCCGCAGTGCCTTCTCACAGACAGTCATCAAGGCACGCGCGCCGGTTTTCTGCTCAATTGCCTTCTCGGCGATGCGGTGCAGCCCGCTATCCGCAAACAGTACGGTGATGCCATACGCCTGAAACGCGCGCTCATACTGCCGAATAATGGAGCCTTCTGAGTGTTTCAAAATATGGAAAAGATCTTCGACTTGCAATTCGCTGCAGACGACATGCACCGGCATCCGCCCGATGAATTCCGGTTCAAAGCCGTAGTCAATGAAATCCTTCGGGGTGACATCCTGAAAATAGTGGCCCGCGTCCACGTTCTGGCTCACGACGTTTGCATTGAACCCGATGCGGCTCTGATGCATCCGCTTCTTGATGATCTTCTCCATGCCGGTGAACGCGCCGCTGATGATAAAGAGGATATGGCGCGTATTGATGACCTCTTTTTCTACCTTTCCGCGCCGCTGGAATTCCATCGCCGCCCGCATTTGCGAGGCGACATCGTGCCCGGAACGCAGGTCTACCTCAGTTTCCTCCATTAATTTCAGGAGGCCAATCTGCACGCCGCGTCCGCTCACATCACGTCCGATGATGTTCGGCGGCGTGGCGATTTTGTCTGCTTCGTCCAAATAGACAATCCCGTATTGCGCCAATTCAAGGTTATCGTCCGCCTGCGTGACGAGTTCGCGAATCAAGTCATCGACGTTCGCGCCGACGTAGCCGGTTTCACTGAATCGGGTTGCATCCGCTTTGACAAACGGCACGCCGATTAACTTGGCGATGTAGCGGATCAGATACGTCTTGCCAACCCCCGTCGGACCTAGCATGACGATGTTCTGCTTGGAGTAGTCGCTCTCGGCGGTATCCGGGTTCTCGTGGCATTCTCGGACATGATTGTAGTGGTCACAGACAGCGATAGCGAGTGCCTTCTTCGCGTCGTCCTGCTGGATGACATACCGGTCCAAGTATTTCTTAATCTCCACCGGCTTCAGGTCAAACTTCAAATCGAAGGTTTTCTTCGGCGTGGGGATGTCTTCGGTTGCGTCCGGTGATGGTGCTTGCGCGCCAGCGGTGACATCGCCGAGTTGGACTGCTCCGCCGTACTTCCGATTGACGAAATCTTGGAGATCCTTCTGAAGTTCTTCAGGTGTCGGTATTTTGTTATTCATTGTTTTTCCTTGTTTGTTGTCAGTGCCTGGCGAGGGGGTGGCGTTTTTTTCCCGTAGCGCGGGGGCCTGTCCCCCGCGATCTCTCCGACGCTGCTTGATACAACCGAGGCACGGCGAGGGACAGGCCCTCGCCCTACGGTGAAGGGATGGCGTTTTTTTCCCGTAGCGCGGGGGCCTGTCCCCCGCGATTGCTCGCATACCCGATGGCTTGGCGAGGGACAGGCCCTCGCCCTACGGTGAAAGGGAGACGGCCTCCCCAACCGTAGCGCGGGGGCCTGTCCCCCGCGATCTCTCCGATGCTGCTTGATACAACCGAGGCACGGCGAGGGACAGGCCCTCGCCCTACGGGGAAAGGGAGACGGCCTCACTAACCGTAGCGCGGGGGCCTGTCCCCCGCGATCTCTCCAACGCTGCTTGATACAACCGAGACACGGCGAGGGACAGGCCCTCGCCCTACGGTGAAGGGATGGCGAGGGACAGGCCCTCGCCCTACGGTGAAACGGAGGTTAGGTTAACTCCCTTCGGACGATTTCGGTGCCCGCTGCCATCGCCTTCAGTTTTGCCACGGATGCCCACCGTGCCGTTTGGCTAAACCCACAGTCCGGCGTAATAGTGAGTTTCTCTGGCCGGACATGCTTGAGGACTCTCCGAAGCAGTGCGGCCACATCTTCCGGTGTCTCCACGTAGTAATTTTTGACATCAATGAGGCCGGCAGCCAGTTCCTTGTCGTTCGGAAACTCGCTCCACAATTCGATTTCGGCGAGTTCGCGGTTGGCGAATTCAAGCGCGACCTGGTCGAAATTTGCCTCAAGAATGTGCGGAAACAGTTGACGATACGAACGTTTCCCGACGGCTCTGCCGCGATAGTTCCCGAAACAGATATGCACGCCTATCTTTGCGGCAACGCCTTCGACGGTGTGATTAAACAGTTTGACAAACTCCTGCGGCCTGTCGGGATAAACGGCGTAAGAGGGTTCGTCAAGTTGAATGAATTCTGCACCTGCGGCGACGAGTTGCCGGAGTTCGGCGTTAATAATATCGGCGCAGGCGTAAGCCACCTCAAGACGTTCTTTGTAGATACCGCCGGTCTGGATACGCCCAGAGAGGGTAAAGGGCCCGGGGCATGTCACCTTGAGCGGTTTCGTGGCTTCGGTTTTGGCGAATTCAAATTCGGCGACGATGCCGAGTCCATCGGGTGCGGCGAGCGGCACGGTAGGCAGCCATTTCCCACGCTGGTCATGTCCATCAGGGCCTTGCGTCCTAGGCGCGGGCTGCTGCTCCAACCCGGTGAGCCGTTCGTAGAACCCAAGCACAAAGTCTTGCCGTCGCATTTCGCCTTCGGTGATGATGTCCACGCCGGCCCGCTCCTGGTCGGCGATGGCGATGCGGACTGCGTCGTTGAAGGTTTCGTTGATATCGGTTTCGCCGAGTTCCCCTCTGCCAATCGCCTCCAGCGTGACGCAGAGCCAACTCGGTGGTGCATAACTGCCGATAGTGCTAGTAGGGATTAAAATGTCGGTGTCTTTCATGAACTTCCTCAGTTAAGCAAATTTCCTGTCTTCTGTCAGCGAGTTGGATGTCGCTGCAACCGATGGAGCGATTTCCTTGTTTGGGCGGCAGGTCTGGTTCTCCTTCCTGCGCAATCTGCGGGTGCGACACATTTGCAGGTAGTCAATGTATCTGTCTATGTCGTGCCCAAATTCCGCCGAGATTTTGTGCCGGATACGCCGGATATCTTCGACGATGTTAGCGTCCTCAATCATTGGAGACTCCTGTTAACTCGTGACGTTCGCGTAGAAAAAGGGCGGCATCGTCAATGCGACGACATCGTCTTCGCCAGAGATTTCGCGCGCCATCGCTAGTGCATCGTCAAGATTTTTCGCCCACTCCACGCCTAATCGTTGTGCCACGCGCGGCTCTTTCGGGCCCACCAAGATAACCTTGGAGAGGTATTTCAGCGGATACGTTGCCCAATACCAAACCGTGAACGGATGAAACCCGTGATGCGCGAACCGATGCCGATAGCAGTCGATTAGGTGCGGATCCGTGGCATATCTCTCCTGGAACTTCTGTTGCATCTGAAACGGCTCCGTCGTCTCGGCGAGCACTTCGTCGTAAAACTGCTTGTAGGCGACGTGATATTCCTCGTGGAACACCTCGTAAGTCGGGTTCATGATGATGACAACGCCGCCCTTTTTGAGGATAGGCTTGTTATAGAACCAGTTGAAAACATACCCCAAGATGTCGCTGACGACAAGCACAGGATTAATGCGCGCGTCAACAGAATATGGACTCATATCGGGAAGCCCGAACACGAGAGTGCTGAATTGGCGCGGGATGTCTATCGCCAGCTGCTCTTTCATTAATGCGAGCGTCTTCGGATGGACTTCGTCAATGTCGCCAGCGTTTACGGCTATCGGTTCATAATCGGTGCGCACACTTTTGAGAATCTGATACCGCAACGCCTCTGGTAAAAGGGACAGAGTTGCCGGCGTGAAGACTTTCAGGAGTCTCTCGGCGAAGTTGCACTGACTGTTCGGTTTGCCGACGTAGCGCAGATGAAACGGATAGAGCGCGCCGTTCATCGCCGCTTCCAGCACCAAAATAGGTGTCTCTTTCTGAATGAGGCGACTCATCCGTTCGATGCAGGCGTGCATGTGCGAACCGTCAGGTTGCATGACGTGCGGGCTCTCGGCTGTCATGTGCGGCGAGTGGTGCGGCGCGATGGATTGATACGTGCCGAGCCCGACTGCAACAGATTTATGTCCACCGTTGAGCGGAATCTGAATCGTATCAACGTAAATCACCAAATCGCTGTCGAGGACTGCCTTGTCTGTCTCCACGATTTCGTCTTTTTCGGTTTTTCCGACGCGAACGATATGTTCGGCATCTTCGGCATCAAAATTTCGGAGTTGGTGCGGGTAGAACTCGTCCATGATATTTTTGCCGAGCATGTATGCCAGTTCGTGCGGCTTCATCTTTCGGTGCAGCGCGACAGCGCACATCAGTTGGATATTTTTCTTCTCAACGCCGTACGCGTAGAGCATCTTGAGGAGCGTCTCAATCATGATTTGACGCATATCGGGTTTTTTGGTTGCCGGAAACGGTTGGCAGTTGTCGTCAAATAGAATGAGCACCTTTGCATTGCCATCAACGAGTTCGCGTAGGGGCGGCATGCCGAGTGGGTTCTCAAATGCGCGTTGCGTTTGTTCGCTGAGCTCGGCGCGCTTGATACCGGGCATCGGCGGTTTGGCGTAATAAACCTCTGACGTATCCGGGAGTTTCGCGTTGATAAGTTGGTTTCCGAAATAGGTGAAGTATTTCATGTCATGTTTTGCTTTTGCAGGTTTTGATTTATTTTAGCATAGGTGCAGGAAATAGTGCAAGTTTTTTTTGCGCAAAAAAATAGCGAGGCATAGTGCCTCGCGCTTCAAATCGAGACCAGGAGGTCTCTCCCACCTAGACATCGCTCGCATCAAGACAGGGAGGGCGCGCCGTTTTCTTGTTTCAGCGCGCGGTGCCGGCGGACAAGGGCCCGGCACGCGCGCCGCGCCGAGGGGTGCCCTCAGCAGTGATTTGCAGAGAAGCTGGGGCGGCACCTCCTCGCTTTTCTATCGGCACTTCGTCCAACCCCCAAGGGGGGATAAATACCCTCAATTAAAATTCGGCGACCCGCCCTTGAAAGACCTCGTTCAACTTTTCGAGATTTGAACGCAGCCACTCAAATCGGTTGGGCCAGTCCGACCTGTCTGTCGGATCTGTGTTGTAGTAGACCCCTACCTGTGGGACCTCGCGGTTCCAAGGGGGCGATTTTTTCCATTGAAGTCCTGCGCCGAATTGATTCTCAATCTCTTGTCGATTGTTTTTCAACTCGTCAAAGCGCGAACCAGCATTGGGCCCTTTCAGGTGGAGGTTGGCGGCAATTTGCCTCTGTGTCGCGCTAATCCATCCAGACAACCAGATCTCGGGCCATCTCCCAATGTCAAAGCCCAGGTAATCGGGAGAGTTTCTATTCCATTCCAGCGAGTTAAGCTGACTACCGTTTGCAGTCAGATGCCTGCGGAATTCGGCGAAGAATTGCTCGCGCCAGTCGTCATTAATTACGGGTGAACAAACGTCACCGCCCGGCTTAGCAACGACGCTAAACTGCACTCCGTACAAGGAGTTTGGGATTTCCGTTACCTTAACCGCCACGCCGAAGAATTGGAAGTTTTCGTCTCCCATTGCGTTTAGGCGATTAATAACCGCGAGGTGCTCGTTCGTGAAGCTTTCAGCAACCCAAACAAGAGTGTGTGCTTCCAGCCCAATCCCGTATGTGAGGACTTTGCCGAGGCGATCATGGTCAGACTCGCCGTACTGATTCTCAATCACTACGACTGAATCATCGGCTGTGTTGGAACACATGATGTCAACCCGGAACTGTCCAACATTAACCTCGCGTTTGGCATCGGCAAATTTCATATTTAGGGCTTCGCCGAGCCAAGAAAGATGTTCCGGCTTCGCCAACCATGGCGTGAAGTTGTCGGCTTCGTTATGCCAAACTTCTCGCAATTCAACGGGTTTAAGGTGAACAACTTCGTTATACATTAGGTGTCATTCCTCCTTTAAAAATGTCGTAAAAGCGATTCGATAACCGCTAACTCTATTATAGCATAAATCGCAATTTTTTGTTTAATTTTTTCCTCTTCATAGGAACACTCTCTTTAGGTTCGTAGCTGCGTCTCGTCGGAGATGTTCGCACATTAAGGTCCTAACGGACCTTGGAGCGAGTGATACGTATTTTTCTATAGACATTAAGGTCTTCCAGACCTTAAGAGAGCCTCTTTCAGGACGCAATTTTGCTATCACGTGGTATCAGTTCGATCGCGAGTTCGCGAGGGACAGGCCCTCGCGCTACGGATAGGAGACGGTTGCTTCACACAGACGCGGGACAAAGACAGCGGTGAATCGTTCAAGCGTCTCAGCAAGCCAGATGTGCTGATGCGGCCATTCGTCTTCGTCCGTTGGATCGGTGTCGTCCTTGCGCAAGGTGACGCGACACGGATTTTGTCGGTGCGGTTGCGGCAGAGGAGGTCTGCCCGGAATTGCCCGACGTTTTTCTCTTGTGCTTCAAACTTGAGTTCCAAGTTGAGTGCTTCGGCGAGTATGGCGAGGTTTTCCGGTCTGGCGAGCCATGGGGTGAAGTCTTTTGCTTCGTCGGGCCAGATGTCGCGTGGGTTTAGGCGGATAGGTGTTGGCATGGGGAGGGGCCTTTATTGCACGTTGTCAAGGGTTTGAGGATTCGTTTTCCATCAAGCGTTATCGTCTGGTTATGGGCATGAGTAACAGCAGCATCTCAAGACGCGCCACAACCTCCCGAAAGAAAATGGAGCGGATCTGCGTTACCTACTACCAGCGATAAACTTTACAGCCCCGAATAGTTGACAGAAAAAGCCCGCCGAAATACGCCGGCGGGCCGAAATTTACGGGGATGTTAAAATACATTCGCGGAGACGATATTCCCACCCCAATTCAGAAGCCTTGACTATACCCTCTACAAAGACGTTTTCTGTTAAATAAGAACGTTCGTTTGTAAATTGGGATAGTTGGCCTACTGCGTCAGCTGGGAAGTGGAAATAAACCATCCCTTTTCCTATAACACCAATTTCAATTGTTGTTCCTGAAACGTGTTCGCCTTTGGGGATTAACACTTTCACACGCTGATCTGTGTATGAATCCCACGCATCTACAAGTTCAAGGACGGTAAACGTTCTATCGGATGCCGATGGCTGTACCGGTGAACTCGGTGCTGCATTTGGTTGTTGAACACTTTTGACAGGTTCACGTTGTGTCCGCTTGAGAGACGATGTGTCTATTCGATGCGTCGTTCGGTTAATCTCCTTGTCGTTTTGCTCCTCAATGAAGAGTATTGTCGGGTTGGGTTCCCAACCATGCGTTCTATACATCCTCAGAAGGTGGACTTCAAGGATTTGGACCATGTAATCCCGTATGGTATCTCGGAATGCTACCGATGCGTCATTTTTCCATACGATTTTCACCTCTATGCCTGCGTCATCCTCCGCAGATGGAGACAAACTGTACCGTCGGATCGGCGCATTATACATAGCGATGTCACGAAGCACCTCTCGTTCAAACAGCGAAGTTATCCACTCTATTCGTGTGGGGGTATAGGGCTTATATTGCCCACGGCGTTCGGCTACTATCTGCGGGATAGTCAATATGCTTGCCACTAGAATAACGACAAGCGATAATCTCCCGATGTAAAATTTCATTGCTTTTCACCTAGTATTTTGTAAATCGGCGGTATCCGAGCCGCCCATTATGGACCATTACACCCTGATTAATAGAGGTGCGTCAGTTGGTTTGCGCTTCAGATTCCGCTGGTTTCCAGTGGGATTTCCTTCGGCGCAGCCTGCAAGTCAGTGGCGAACAACTTTTGTGCTCATGACAGATTCCCTTGTCAGGCGGAGTTATTTTGCGTATTGGCGATAACATCGGCAACTAGGACGAATGTTTCTTCAACCAGTACGCAACAATAATTATACCATGTTCGTGGGTTAATGTCAAATTAAAATGTTAAAGCAGAACAATTTAGTTGAGGGTGTTCATAACTCCGTTTCGGTATTTATTCCCCCTTGGGGGCGGACGAATACCGATAGAAAAGCGAAGGGATGCCGCCCCGACTTCTCTGCAAATCCCTGCCGAGGGCACCCCTCGGCGCGGCGCGGTGCCGGGCCCTCGTCCGCCGGCACCGCGCGCTGAAAAAAGAAAACGGCGCGTCCCCCCAGTTTCGATGCAAGCGATGTTCCCGTAGGAGAGACCTCCTGGTCTCGATGCGCCGCCGTAGGAGAGATTACCGCTGTCGTTTGCAAGCGTCTGAGCCCAAACAGGTAAGGAGCAGGCACGCCTTATCTAATCAAGACAGGGAGGTCTCTCCTACCGGCAATTCGCCATTTTTTCACCGTATCACGGAGCCTGTCACTGCGCCGTTGAGCGATTTATGAAACACCCTCATTGACCTCCTTGGCAAATCTAAAAATTCGTAGGAATCAATTCCCTCTTCGTAACGAACCAATTCTATGTCTGATGGAATGTCCGCCTCGGTAAAGGATTTCCCCTTCTCAGATATAATGGCATTCAGCCGGGCATTATCATCAGGATGTCCTATTGAGTCGCTTATATATCTGACAATACCGGTCGGTCTAAGATACGACTTCCATTTCACATAGACGATGCCTTTGATAGTCGGATATACCAAGCCGTTCTCCATCGTTGTCCCTACGGCGTTTATACCCTGAGAGATAAGTTTTATCCGGACGCGTTTCATCAGTTCATGGTTCGCGGACAAATTGTTCCACGTCTCTGGTCCCCACCCTTCGGGCAATTCTGGATACGGCCCGAATCCATGGGGTGAGACTGGAATGTCTTCGACGGTTTGTAATGGAATTTCTGAAACGGCCCGGGTCTCATCGGCAACCGTGTTTTCAGGAATCCCCGTATCGGTTGTTGGGAACACATCGGGCGTGTCCCCGAAGTGCACGCGGTTTTCGATTGGAAGCGCGCTTTCGGTAGCGTCGGTAGTGTCGGTTGACGCGGTTGGCACGTGGTTACGCGCTGCCTTCCGCTGTTCAAGTTGTTCCAGACGCTGGTAGAACGCTTTGTCTTCGGCATCAAGCTTCCTCATCTCGTAGTGATACCAGAGACTGAAGCCGCCTGCTATCACGCCGAAGATAAGGCTTGCGCCGAGAATCGTTCGGAGGTCCAAGGTTTTCATATTGCTTCCTCGGTTATGAGGTTCTCCGTCCTTACCTCCACTCGCGCCATTCCGATAAAATGCTGGCGAGTTGTCCCACGAGCGGCTTAATCTCACTCGCGGCCTGGGTGGCTTCTATCCTTGCAACAAACCTGCAAATGTCCGGAATACTTCGGCTGAGATGTTCGGACAGGTTCCGAAATTTGGTTTTGGCTACTTCTGAATTCCTGTCCACAGCCAATGCGTAGATGGCATCCAACCGGTTCATTAAGTCCAACAGGCCGCCTTTATGGATGCCGAGTTGCGTGGTATCCGTTTCGGAGAGTTCCCGTAACTTCTCCCACACCCATCCTTCTGGCGCGCCCTTGCCGGGGAGGAATAACACTTGCGCCGGGCGTTTTGCCGCCGCCTCAATTTTGCCCACAATGTCGCTATCCCCCTGGTCTCCATCAAGAACGAAGACGGTGTTGTGAATTTGTCCGAATTTTCGGAGTGCCTCTGCGTGCACAGGGAATGCGCTTGCGCCGGTGTCCCTTCCGATGCGCACCGACTCGCGCTGTAAGCCTTCGCGGGGTATCAGCACATCAAACACGCCTTGCAGAATGCCTTCCGCCGCCTCGTCTTCACAGAGGAAGTTCAGCGCGTCCTGCGCGCGGCCGTAGAGCGCGTTCTGAATCACATCGCGATAGGCATCGCGCACGACAACTTGTCCCGAGGGTTCGGCCCTGTCCAGAAAAATCCGCCCATGAGGCGGGACCGAGTCAAGCACCACCGGACTGTGCGTTGTCACAATCACTTGGAGGCTGTTCCGCAGTGCCAGTTGTTGCAGCTGCAACATCAGCAATTGCTGCACCCACGGGTGAAGCCCCGCTTCTACTTCGTCAATCAGTACCAGCGCGTTCTCCTGTTGCGCGATTTCCTGTGCCAGCCGCAGCAAGGCACGTTCGCCCGCCGCCATGTGCAACTCGGAATACGCCGCACCCCCCTCCTGCGTTGCAAAAAGCAGTGCCTTGTTATCGCTAGATAACTTGAGAACTTCTGCATAGCGGAACGGGAGCAGCTGTTGGGCGAAATCAATCTGCGCCGGCGTTAACGGCAGTTCTTCCGGTTTGGATTTTTGTCGTGACATGCTGAGGAGACCGCGCACCTCCGCCGGATTGCTCAGGTTGCTGAGCGTCCGAAGATACATCCGCCGCACGGGCTGCTTCGCATTTGCACGCCTGAAGAAGCTGCGGCTCCACTTCCCTTGTTTGGCGCGCCGCCACCGCATCTCAAGCGGCCCCTCGGAAGTCTGATAATAGAAATCCATCGTCACCTCTTCTCTCGTATCGCTGTGTCCCGCGTGTTTGGGAAGATAGTCGGGAAATAACGTAGAGGGAACGTAATCCCTCACGCCTGCACCCGGCACCTGGTAAGCACACGCCGCGGCAAAAAGCACCGTGGACTTCCCCGTCGCATTGCCTCCGGCGATAACACTCACCGGATAATCAAATCTCACCCGCAGAGCCTGAAATCCACGAATCCCATCAAGACGAATCTCCGATAGGAAATGGGGCAAATGCGGTTTTTTCCCTTGCAACTGATTCCATAGTGATGCGAAACGTTGCTCAATCATGACCGAAACCTCCTCTCATCGCTGACCTGAATGAAAACTAGCACTTAACTAACTGCCAAGCAGGATAGCATAGATGCCAACATCAAGAAAACCTCGTTTAATGTTCGCCAAGGCACCTTTGAAAAATAGTAAATAAAGTGTCAACTGTGTCACGTATGCATCAAATAATACCACGAACGGATTAATTTGTCAATATTCCGCTGCCCGATTGCCGAAGCGATTCGTCAAACCGTTGGCGCGCCGATTGTTCATATTGTGGTTTCTATTGTTTGCGATCAGGCGATCGCAAACTACAGAAATGTCTCCGGTAGGAGAGACCTCCTGGTCTCGACACACCCCGTAGGAGAATTGTTTAGCCAGGCAGCAACCGATACCCAATCCCCGTCATTAAACCGACAACAATCCAGATACCACCGATGAAGCATTCACCTAACACAACGCCTAAAACGAGAGGACGTAGTTTGCGATACTGCGCAACGCCACCGAACTTCAGCATCGTGTATTTCAGAAACCAACCGATGAAAAATGAGCCCCAAAAACAGTAGGTCGCGTAACTGGTTATCATCAAAGAGCCAATGGGATGTAGTTTCCACCAGAGGTAGTGGGTGCGCATCCAGAGCATGCCGAACATGGCAGCACCGCCGAAGATAAACGAACCGAGTCGTTCTGCCTCAATGCCGCTAGGATGCTGCAGAATGCTGGTGAGGCGATTAAACGGGACTGTCGTGGAAATCATGTAAGTCCAGTGCTGTAGGTTGACTGCACCGTGCGTGTAGGGCAAGTCAAGAGAGGAGTAGTAAGATACACCGATGGCTAAGACGATTGCGATGCCCATGGCGAGCAGAAACGGACGTTGTTTGAGGCGCAGAGGTTCGGCGAGTTTGAAGTTGTTCATCACGCCGGGCATCAGGATTTCGCGCATGTCGAACATGAGGACGCGTTCGTAGGCGACGAGCGTCCAACTCGGCGCGTTGACGCGGGCACTCCCGAAGAGGGTGATGAGATATTCACTGGGGAGGAAGGAATAGAGGATGAACAGGAGGCCGCCGTTGGCAACCATCCACGTTCCTACCGTCGTCAGTGCGAGGAAAATGGCGAGGATGAAAACTGCTACCCAGAGACTCATCCCGGCGAGGTTGCATATCAGGACGAACAAAAGGCTTCCGATAATGAAACCGCTCACTGCCCAGACATAAGGTAAGGGTTCGTTTGCATCGTCGCGCGTTTTCTGTAGACTTCGCCCGGCAATGGTAGCGAAGGCGCGCCCGAAGTGCCGTCTGCCTGTCCAGAGGATAAATCCGATAAACACGAGCAGCGCGCCCATCTGCTGGTTTTGGTGGAAATTCCACTGATTTACCTTTGAGCCCGTGGCGTAGATAAGCACCGTCTCCATTTTTCCGAGGAGAAAGAAGAACCAGAAACTGAACGAGATTTCAAGTGTCAAGAGATAGACGATGGCGACAATCGATGGGAAAATGAAGAGGTTCACGGAGGGCCACCATGCCAAAGCGGAGAGCGGTTTTTCGGTGAAGAAGGCGGCGAGAGGAAAGTAGACTGGCGGATTCGGGAGAGCCGGAAAGTAGAGGTGCAACCCCTTCAAGCCGTGCAGGATGACAGGTATAGTAAAGCCGCCCCACATCAACGGGGATTTAAAGAAGCGGTTTAAGAGAGCGCGCCCTGAAGGAGGCTGAAGCATCTCCATGGGCAGTTGGACGAGCGGGAAGGTGAACCGTTCGTGCTCAACCCACTGCTTGCGGAGTAGCACGCACCAACAAATAGTGACGACATAGAAGACGAGGACAAAGCCGCTCCACGCGACGATAGGTTTTATCCATGTTATCCACGGGATGCTGTCGCCGTCGGGAAGCCGTTCGTAGAAATAGAAGACTGCTTTTGTGTCGCGCACTACCATCCATTCTGGCAAGTGTTGGTGAAAGAGTGCTGTCCATTCGTTTTCGGGTGTTGCGAAGTAGAACGGACTGATGGCGAGTGGGATGAGATAGCGCATTAACCCTGAGGAGGGGATGCCTGACGCGACGAGCATCATCCCCCAAATCACGAGAAGTTCTGTGCTTTGAAGTTCAGTTCCCGGTTTCGTTCGTTTCAGGAGGACATTGACGCTGAGCACGCACACCAACATGAAGAAGACAACGGCGATAGGGAGGTGATTTCCTGCAAGGTAAGTGCCGCCGACGAAGAAATCGTTGTAAGGTGTGGCGAGGCATTGGCATATCACCGCGCTCATGCCGATGAGAACGCTTCGGAGAGTGATGCCGGCGGTGCGCGCGTCATGGGCGGCGGAACGCCGAGTTGGTTGTGTCATAGAGATGAATGAAGTCTATTGCGTGTCCGTTTTTTGCAAAGTCTACCACAATTTGCAATAGCCTGCAAGCGAAAAATGCCGCGCCGTGCGGAAATCGACTTTTTGCGTTTAAACCGCGCGAAAAAGCGGTTATTGCAACACTATCTGCACATTTTTATTTTTTCCTTGTTTTTTTTTGAAATTTTTGTTAAAATTCTAATGAATTTGCCTCTATTCGTGCAGAATGTCGATTTTTTTAAACAATTAAGTTGACAAAACGTTTAAGAGTGTAGTATTATTAATTGTTGTATCGATCTGGTCGAAAATTTTATCATCAAGGAGAGGAGAAGAATGGAAACTGAGTTTTCCAGCGAAACAGAATATTTTGGGAGTGTCAATTCGTACCTAAAGGATACTTATCCGTTAGATGACACCGAGCTCGTTGAGAGCTATGAGATTGGCAGCGACCGGAGTGCATTGAAAACGTGGCTTCGGAGTGTTGCCGGGCACCGTATACTGACTCGCGAGGAGGAAGTAGACTTGGCGAAGCGGATCGAGGCCGGGAATATGGTGCTTGATGCGCTCGGACTTGACAAGGACGTGGCGTTCACCTATATCGTAGACAACTCACCCACCTACCCGCAGTTCAAAAAGTGGGTAGTAGACTTGGCGAAGCGGATTGAGGCGGCTGGGGACATGGTGCTTGATGCGCTCGGACTTGACAAGGACGCGACGTTCACCTATATCGCAGACAATTCGCCGACTTACCGGCAGTTCGAGGCGTGGGTATTGGAGCAGAGAGAAGGCAGTCTTGATACCGCCATCGACGCGCAAATCAACAGGCTCGATGCCGATGCCTTCGCGACACTCAACACCGCGATAGATGCCCGTAAGGCGTGGGTATTGGAGCAGAGAGAAGGCAGTCTTGATACCGCCATCGACGCGCAAATCAACAGGCTTGATGCCGATGCCTTCGCAACACTCAACACTGCGATAGATGCCCGCGACGAACTCGTGGAGACAAACCTGCGGCTCGTTATCTCGATCGCCATTAAGTTCCAAGGCCGCAACGTCCCCTTGGAAGACCTGATTCAAGAGGGGAACCTCGGGCTGATTCGTGCGGCGGACAAGTTTGATTACCGGAAGGGGTTCAAGTTCAGCACCTACGCAATCTGGTGGATCAAGCAGGGCATTATGCGCTCGCTTGAGAATTTCTCCCGGTCGATCCGTCTGCCATCCTATATCGTGTCGGAGATGAACAAGTTCGATTCCGTCTATGCAACGCTGTGTCAGAAATTGCAGCGGGAGCCGACGCGTGCGGAAATGGCAGAGGCGTTAGAGGTGACTGTGGAACAGGTAGACGAAATCCTGGCATTTAACTCGGACACGATGTCAATGGACATGCCGTTGAACCAGGGTGTTTCGTCGGCGACGCTAGGCGACCTGGTCGAAGATCGTCACACCGGCGAAAATGCAGGGCATATTGCCGAAATGATTAACGCCGACCTGGTGGCTGAGATTCTGAGTAAGCTGCCCGAACGTGAGCAGATCGTGCTCAAGATGCGCTACGGTCTGGAAGATGGAGAGCGGAAGACACTCCGAGAGATTGGAGATGCCTTGGACGTAACCCGAGAACGGATCCGGCAGTTGGAAATTTGTGCAATTGCGCAATTGCGAACGCTCTACAACGAGATGGGAGAGCTGCGTTCGCAGGAACCACGGAGAAACCGGTCCGCCGCGTAAGCGCGGCGCGCCGAAGGCGACTATGAAGAATTTCTTGAAGAAGTTCACGGGCACCGAAACCCCGTGGCTTACCGTCACCGAAACCGCAGAAAAAAAGGTTCACGAAGTGATCCAGAACGAAGAGGTTGATGTGGCAGGCTTGCGCGTTAGCATCCAAAGCCGCACCGCCGCCGCGTTCCAATACAGTCTCGGTTTAGCTACCGAGGCAGAAGAGGACGACATCGTCGTTCAATGCCAGCATTTTAAGGTGTTGGTAGCCGCGGACAGCGCGGAGAACCTCAAGGGCGCGGTGATTGACTACGTGGAAGACTTGAACGCGAGCGGGTTCCAGATTGAGAACCCTAACACGCCGACATGGGATAACCCGAAAGCGCAGCAGATTCAGCAGTTAATCGATGAACGGATTAACCCTGCTGTCGCCGCACACGGCGGCCAGGTAGAACTCCTGAACGTCGATGACGAAGCCGTTTACATTCACATGGGCGGCGGCTGCCAAGGCTGTGGCATGGCTAATGTCACCCTCAAACACGGCATTGAAGCGATGATTCTGGAGGCGTTCCCAGAAATTAAGCACGTGATTGACACCACCGATCACGCGGCGGGAAGCAATCCGTATTACGCGTAACCCCTTAACAGAAAGGGCGGGCCATCGGGCCCGCCTTTTTTATTTTTCAGGCACAATTTGCGCGCCGACGTTATTCGCGCGCGTAACAAAACAACTCCCACCTTTCGGCAGGGTTTCAAGGAATGCCTCTGTCTTCCGTTTCAACTCTTCAATGTCCAAACTGACTGCGCAGATTGCCGGCCCCCAACTGCTAACGCCCGCGCCTAGTGCACCGTTATGCTGTAGGAATTCAAGCGTCTGTTGCAGTTCCTGTCCCTGCGCGTCAATTTCCACCCGTTTCCATCCAAATGTCTGAATCTGATTTAACGCCTCGCCGAAGCGGCGCATATCCTCTTCAAGGATAGCGGGTAATATCTGGAGGAGCAGGATATGTGAAAGGCGCGGCGCGATGGATGCCGGTTGCGGGCACAGCGTCCGAAAGAGTTCAAGCTCTGCTTCGCCGTAAATCCGAGAGCAGTTCGGCAGGACAATGAGGAGGGGCCACGCAGGGAACGGGTATCGGAGTAAAATCGGCGGGGGAGAAATGTTGCCCACGGCGGAAGATGGGAGAAAGGAGGCTTTCTGCTCCGGATAGCGGTGCCCGCCATCAACGATGAAGCCACCGGTATCAAACGCGGCGACACCGATGCCGGAGGTGCCGCCGCGCCCGACGACGCGCGCTAAATCAAGCACGCTTAAATTGAGCCCATACAAGAGATTAACGGCGTGCGCGACACCGAGTGAGAGTTGTGTGCCTGAACCGAACCCGCTGTGCATCGGGATTTCCGAGGTGATTTCAAGCCCGATGCCGGGAAACGGATAGGTTTCTTGGAGACGCGCCAAGACGTGACACGCGCGTTCACGATACACGGAATCTGCCACGTGAATGCCAGCCGCCCGTTCGGCAGTGATGCAGAAATGCGGATGCTCAATTGCCAAACCGAACCCGCCATCAATCCGGCCTAACGCGCCGTTCAAATCGATGAGTGAGAAGTGGAGCCGCGCAGGCGTGGTAATTGTAACGTGGTGCATTGTTGAGTTAACCGGTAGGAGAGACCTCCCGGTCTCGATTTCTGCGTGGTAATTGTAACGTGGTGCATTATTGAGACTAAGGCGCGTGGCGATACACAGCGAGTTCAATTGAACCGCTTCTGAAAATCACAGACTCGGTTGGAACGGTGATTGTTCTTGTTATTCTTCGCCATTTCTGGCCTCTCCATTTCTGTCCTCTCCATTTCCGTTTCGCCTCACGTCGCGCTCAATGAGTCCATCCCGGATGTGGAGGACGCGTTGCGCGTGCTCGGCCACTTCAGGTTCGTGCGTTACCATGATGATGGTGTTCCCGTCGGCATTGAGCCGGTCGAAAATCGCCATGATTTCGTCGCCGGACTTGGTATCCAAGTTGCCAGTCGGTTCATCGGCGAAGATCATTGAGGGCCGATTGACTAGCGCGCGCGCGATGGCAACCCGCTGAATCTGTCCACCGGAGAGCTCCGTGGATTTGTGATCTACCCGGT
Source organism: Candidatus Poribacteria bacterium (assembly GCA_965242965.1). Taxonomy (GTDB): domain Bacteria; phylum Poribacteria; class WGA-4E; order WGA-4E; family WGA-3G; genus AGPOR5. The sequence goes on from OZ251518.1 coordinate 4,710,129, forward strand.
CTGCCAGTCCTACTGCCTCCAGCGATTCAAAGGCACGCCGTTTCCGCTCCTTCCTGCTGATACCGGAATAGATGAGCGGCAATTCCACATTGTGGAGTGCGCTCGTTCGCGGCAGCAAGTTAAATGACTGGAACACAAAACCGATTTTCCGGTTCCGGATATCTGCCAGCCGGTTATCGGAAAGGTTACCTACCTCCTCGCCTTCAAGATAATACTCGCCGGCCGTAGGCGTTGCAAGGCATCCGAGAATATCCATCATCGTCGATTTCCCGGAACCGGAAGGGCCCATAATGGCGATAAACTCACCCGATGTAACAGCGAAGGACACACCGCGCAAGGCATGCACCTGCACATCGCCCATCTGATAGACTTTGGTTAAGTCTCTGACATCAATTAGCATAAGTATAGCACCTCTTCTGCGTTGTTTTTTTTCCAGCGAACGACATTTTCCTTGATAGGAGCCCCCTCTTCCCGAATCGGAAGCCTCGTGACCGGGGGGATTTCTACTGAGGATAAAACTAAATGAGGGTGTTTCATAACTCGTTTTCCCCGGTAGGAGGGACATCCTTATCCCGATACGGTAGACATCGAGACCGGGAGGGCTCTCCTACGGGAATGCATCGAGACCGGGAGGGCTCTCCTACCGGCAATTCCCCCATTTTTTCACAGCAGCGCGAGGGCCTGTCACCGCGACGTTGAGCGCTTTAGGAAACACCCTCAACTAAATCGCGCTGCGAGCAATGCGGGATTATTTGTCGCCATCGTCATCGTCACCGCCGGAGTCCTTCGTTAATTCTGTCATTGATGGCACGAAAACCCGGTCGCCTTCTTTCATCCCCTCGGTGATCTGAAAGTGCGTGATGTTCCGCTCCCCGACTTTGATATGGGTTTTAACCCCCTTTTGTCCCTCTTTTTTCTTATCGGCGGAGGCTTCACCGGTATCAAGCATGACGAAGAACTGCCGTTCACTCTTCACCTGCGCTTCTACGCCGCTGAGTTCGTTGTTATCAGAGATGACAATGACGAGCTCGGTTGGGCCGGTGCGCAATCCTTTCGGTGAACCGTCAAGCAGTATTTCAAGATTACCTTCGGACTTGTCAGATGAAATCTGTCCGACGCTGCCGGGGAACTCCTTGCCGATGAGGTTCCGTATTTTCAGTTTCTGTCCTTTCTGAAACTGCCCGAGCTGAGTTGCGGTGAGAGTCGCCGTGACGGTGACAATCTCCGGATTCATCACGGCGGCAATCGGCAGTTGCAGGATATCGGACTCTTCAAACACGATGATGTCCACATCGGCGGACATGCCGGGCATGAGCTCCGGCGGGGAACCTAGCACCTCTATGTCCACTTCAAACCGTATGACACCGCTCTGGTTCTGTTGTCCACGCGGCGTGGCACTGGGTGAAATCTCGCTCACTTTACCCTCAAAAATGCGGCCCGGGTGGCTGTCAACGGTGATTTCTGCACGCTGGCCTTCGGATATCTTGCCAATTTCGACCTGGTTGATTTGGGTGCGGACAATCATCTGCGTGAGGTCAGCGATGCGCATGATTGCTTCCCCACGCGAGAAAGAGGAACGTCCCGATGTGATTATCTCGCCTTCTTCGACAACAAGCCGCGTGATTGTGCCAGACATCGGTGCGGTGACTGTTGTCCAATCGTATCGTTCCTGTTGCGATTTGAGTTGACTTGCAGAACGGAGGCGGTTCGCTTCCGCGCTGACCATGGCGTGTTGCGTCAACTGTTTCTCTTCTTCGGTTGTCTCTTGGATTTTTTGGAGGCGTGTGCGCGCGTCCTCTACATCGGCACGGAGCCGCTTTTCCTCCGCCTCTTGGGACGTTTTCAATGTCTCCACGTTCTTTTTGCGGAGTTCTAGCGTTGCTTGGCGGCTTTCAATGGCTTGCTCCCTAGCGTTGATATTCTCCTCTTGAGATTTAATCGTCTCGTTTTGCGATTCCACCTCTTTTTGGGAGGTTTCATATTGCGAGGTTGCGTTCGCGAGTTGCCTTTGCGATTCCTCAAGTGCCTGTTTGGAAATAAGGTTTTTCTCAAACAGCCCCTGATTCCGATGGTATTCGGACTCTGCTGTCTCAAACGCAATTTTTGCAGATTTCAGGGTGGCTTGCGTGCGCTCCAGCGTCAATTTCGCCTGCGCAAGCGAGATTTCCGCCTGGCGTTTGTCAATGTTATCCTGATTAAGCGAGTTCAGCGTTGTAGCGACTTGCGTCTCCGCGTCGGCTATCCGCTGCTGCTTATTGGCAATAAAGGATGCCAAACTTGCTTGCGCCTTCTCGACAGAATTTGCCGCCTGAAGGAGGCTACTCGCCTGCTCTTTTTCGGTGATTTTGATGCGAAGTTCCGCCTGTTTGAGCTGCGCTTCACTCGCCTCCAGGTTCGCCTCCGCCTGTTTTCTCTCTTCTAAAATCTGTTCCTCGTCAATTTTGAGGAGCGGTTGTCCCGCCGCAACGAGCTCCCCCTCATCAACGAAAATTTCAAGGATTTCGCCCTCAACGTTGGAGCGGACATCCACCTCAATGAAGGAACGGAGGTAGCCGGACTCCCGGACCTTGACGAGGAATTTGCCGCGCCGCACGACTTCGATTTTGTCCTCGTCTTCCTTTTGCTGCTTTCCGATTGTGAGATTCATGCGCGTCGCGCCGATTGCAGCGGCGGCGATAACTACAAGGGCGGCGACACCGATAATAATCCACTTTTTTCGGTTCTTCACGGTTATTGTAACACTCCCATTGCGTCTTGTAAGCGAGTTTGCGCGATTTTGTAGTCGTAGAAGGCATTCACCTGATTGGTAAGTGCCTGCGCGTAATCTGTCTGCGCTTCGAGCAATTCCAGCAGAATCGCTTTGTCTACTTCAAAACGGCCTTGGATGACATCAAGACTCAGTTTTGCGTTAACAACCTGTGTCTGGGTGATGTCCAATGCGGCTTCACTCCGTTTCAGATTGAGATAAGATTGCCGCACGTCCAAAGCGACAGAACGCTCGAGGTCGCTTGCATTCTCGCGGGTTTGCTCAAGTTGCAGTCGGACCTCTTTCACCTGATTACTGAGAATTCCGCCATCAAAGAGCGTGAAGTTCAGCGAGGCACCAACACTCCAACTCCGGAAATCCGAGAAATTCTCGCGTTTACGCAGGTAGTCGTCAAGGTTGACATTATAGTTGACATCGGCATTGAGCCGGGGCCACCGTTGCAGGCTTGATAGCGTGAGCGTCCACTCCTGTTCTTTCAATTGCTCCTGAATTTCCTGAAATTCAGGACGGTTTTCAAGAGCTGTCTGGATGGCCTCTTCAATCGGTATACCCATCCGCTCAATTGTGCCCCTGTCTAGATACAGTTGGTATGCCTCGTCTACAGCGACAGTTAGTAGTAACCCCGGGTCTAATCCGAGGAGCTGCGGCAATGTGGCCTGCGCGATTTGCAACGAATTCTGGTTATTCAACAGAGACAACCTATCGTTATCCTCGCGGACTTGTGCAGTGGCGACATCCGCTGGGATGAGCGAGCCTGCCTCCACAAAATCCTGCGTCCGTTGGGTGTTATCCTGCGAGCGCGCCAGAATTTCCTCACTGACATTGACTAATTCTTGCCGTTTAAGGACGTTGTAATAGGCTTCCGTGATTTGGAAGATTAAACTCTGTTTAATTTCCTCGTTGCGGCTTTCGGTGGCGTTGCGCCGCGATTTTGACTGCGCATAGCTGCCCTCACGCTGCCCGTTATCCCAGAGGGTGTATTGTCCCCTGAGCCCTAAGTCGTAGTTTTCGGGTTCAAAGCCGAAGTCAACCTGGTCGGAAAAATCGTAGCTGCCGGTAGCGAAGATTTGCGGGAAATAGCGGGCCCGCGCGTTGTTCACGCGGAGTTCTTGGATGGCGAGGTTTAACCTCGCGTTCCGCATCCGCGTCGATTTCTCCAACCCGATTTGGATACATTGCTCAAGTGTTAGCGGTTGCGATAAGTCAACTGCGGCCGGTTCTTGTGCCGCGACGCAAGAAATCGCTAGAACCTGAACAATGAGGATAAAAACGAACCGTGTCTGCCATTGAATCATTAACTTCTCCTTGGACGCTGATACCCAATCCGTTGGAGTCGCCTCAGCTCTGTTGCAGGATGCCTTAGGTATCGGGACAGGGATGTCCCTCCTACCAACAGAAGGCATCGGGACAGGGATGTCCCTCCTACCGAACGGAAGGCATCGGGACAGGGATGTCCCTCCTACTGACAGAAGTGTCGGGACAGGGATGTCCTACCTACTGACAGAAGGTGTCGGGACAGGGATGTCCTATCCTACTGCAAATCTTGTCCTGCTCAGAATCAAGGGATTCCGAATTTGGTATTATATAGAGTCCGCTAAGACTCAAAAGGATAGTAAAAAAACGAAAATTCTGCTGATGGGTTCTGCCAATTGGTAAACCCGTTACGTTTTTGACAGATGTCTGCGCCAAAAGTTCAAGAAACATCGCGAACGCAGTTCTCTGCATGATTATTTGTTTAGACGCAATTTGGCGATGAACGTTTAGCGTGTTTTTTCTGTAAGTGCGGATGGCGTTAAATCTCCACTCGCCGAGTTCGCCAGAAATGGACAGACATGAAAATCTGTCCTTACGCTTAACTTTTTTGTGGCAATGATGTTGAATGTGTGTTAAACTAATTGAAAATCGCTTCTAATAGGAAAGGCACTAGGAATTAGGAAAATGCCAAAACCCAACATCATTATTCTTATCATCCTTTTGACGCTTATCTCGTTCGTGCCATCGGTGCGGGCGGCTCTTGTCGATGCCGAGACGCACTGGCTCATCGTAGACGCTACGCCGGATGCGCGCGCACACGCCTCGCTGAATGCCCTCACTGAACTGCTCGTCAACCGAGGCAAAGTGCCAAGCGAGCAGATTCATCGGCTTGAGGGAGAACGCGCCATCAGCGCGGAAATCCAAACTCACCTCACGGAACTGCAGCGACAAGGGACGCTTATCTTTCTCTACCACGGCGCGGTGACGAAGCCTCGCGGCATGAACGCCATGCATCTGATAACACAAGACGAAACCAGCATCGAAGACCGGGGTATCAATCAGTGGTTCAAAGCATCTGGCGCAGACCAGGCCGTGGTGATTATTGACGGTTACACGGAGGATGCCAATCTGAGTGCGTATTACGCCAATCGCGAGACACTCGGCGATGCAGCGTTGAACGTCATTCAATCCGCGAACGTTCCTGACACAGGCGCGCTTCTCCAAAAAATCCGCGACGCACTTGCCGCAGATGCAACCGATACTAACGACAACCGTCGGCTCAGCATTATCGAAGTTTATGAGTTGCTGCGGACATCCCCTACTTTCGAGGCGGGTATCCTCGCGCCGACTGGGGACGTTGAAGCGGCACTGCTCAAACTTTCCCCTGCTATTAAGATTACCACATTTCCAGAAAGAGCGCAAATTTTTTTCAATGACGAAGAAGTCGGCACCACTCCCAAACTGATTACGGAGAATTTGGTTGCAGGCACCTCCACCTTTGTCGTGAAGAAAGCGGGGTATCTCATCCCACCTGTCAAAACAGCGGAATTGCAACTAGTCCTCGGCGAAGCTGCCCAGGTCGGCTGGGCGTTAGAGCCTATTTCTGTCTTCGGCACTGTCACAGAACCGCGCGGCGAATCAGTAGCCGGTGCGCGCGTCATGATTAACGGAACGGGATACGAGCAGGTTGTCGGGGAAGATGGCACTTATCGATTTGAGGAATGGACGGGACCGAATGTGCTAGTGCTTGGCGAAACCTACACGCTGAGTGTGAAACTCGGCGAACTGCACTACGGCACGACGACTTTTTTGTTTGACGGCTATGCCTCCATTGAGCAACCTCTCGTGTTGGAAAAGAAGACGTGGTTTGAAATGACCCAAATTGCGTTTGACCAGGGGAACCCGCAGGGGGCCATCGATGCTTTCCAAAATGGGATTGCGCTCACCACAGATATTCCGCAGTTCTCCTCGGATTTGACGGTTTTATTGTTCAGTTCCTTTGCAGATATCCTTGAGAAGGTGGATGTGCAAGATGTCACCTATCTGGTTGTCACGGCGAAGTTGGCGGAGCAGCACGGACAGCCTGAACTCGCGAAGAAGTATTGGGAGCAGGTGAAAGCGAAGGCACAAAAAGGCACGTCTGCGGCGATTGAGGCGAACGAACGCTTGTGGGAATTGAATCGGACGAGCTATTACATCAATATCGGGCTAATCGTTTTGTTGGTGCTGTTGGTGGCATCGGGGACGTGGACATTCCTCCGGTATCGGAAATCAAGGGCGTGAATCTCTGAGAAACGCAATCGCGATGAACGCACAAATCGGATAGGACAACAACGCCGTTGACAAGGGGATTCCCGCAAGCCCCCAGAATTGCATGAAAATCCAATTGAGCAATGGATTCAGCACCAACCGAATCAACGTTGCCGAGAGAACAACGGCGTGGTTTTGTCGAGCGAGATGCGCGCGGATGAGCAATCGGCTCATCAGGCGCGGTAGCATCCCAATGAGATAGATGCCGAGTAGCGACGCAATGTGCTGCAAGCCTGCTTCCGACAATTCGCCGTGCCCATACAGGAGATTGACGATGGGCCCTCGGAAAACATAAAAGCCAACTAAGAAAGGGCCCATCAGGATAACGATGACGACAACGCCTCGCCAAACGCTTTCTTGTAACGCCCGATTCGGTTTATTCGTCTGACCTGGTTTGGGCTCCGGCGTGCATGAACTACAGTGATTAATGGCATCGCCTCTCTTATCTGTCTGGTTCCCCGCGGCAAGTTTCGCCCAATGCGAGAGTAGCACCGGTAGCGTCACACCAGTGAGCGTTTCCGGAATCGCGCACAACCGCAGCGCGTAATCTAATTTCGAGACTGAACTTGCCCCGAGTGAACTCCCCATCCCTCTGTCAACGACAGGATTTAGTCCATCTGAAATTGCCGCGCCCATCATCAGGAGACATTGACGTAGAAACTGCTGCGTATGTGGTGTTTTCCACGTGAGTTGCGCCGGATGTAGTAGGTGTCGTCCGGGCAGATTCAGGACGGTGCAACATCGCCGAAACAGGATGAACGCTTGGAACAATTCGCCGAAGAGCAGCGCAAGTGGGATACTCAACAGCGACAGATACGGTTTGCCGATGTAAATTGTGGCGATGACGATGAGCGCGCGCACGCCTTGCGCAACGGCTGGCAAGTGGAACGCCTGATACGTATCCAAAATCGCCTTGAGTATCCACCGAATTGCGGCAATGCTTACGAACCCGGCGAACCCGGCGACGATGCTGATTTCTGCGGAGAGTGAAAGTCCCGTATGCGGAAAAAACCCCTGCGACACTCCCCACGCCACGCCAATCAAGAGACAACAGACTGCTGGCATGACTCTCAGGTAGAGAGAAAAGACAGTTTGGACGCATCGGCGCGCGGCTTCTTCGCTGTCGCTTCGTGCCGATGCCAATAAAGGGACGAGAACAGAATAGGCGGAGGCGGCACTGAGCAGTTCGATGAGGAAGGTAGCGATGCTCCAATAGTAATAGATAAAATCGGTGCCTTCGGTGGCACCGAACCATTTGGCAAGAAGTGCATAAATCAGGAGCGTCCCTGCGCGTCCGAGGATGCTGAGCGGCGTGAGGCTCAGCAGGTTTTTGAGGAGGGGTGTGCGGGTTTTCGGCATGAACTTATTAAACGCTATTTGAAGTGAAAAGTCAACGTAATTTTTTAGGTTGACATTGCCGCCTCATTTGTGTTATACTAGCAGTATCCGATGTGTAAGGAAAGGAGTAAAATGAAACACGAGCAAGCAACAGAACCCAAGGCGGACCGGGTTTCGTTTCTGGGTGTGCGTCGAAAGTGGGTAGGGGCGGCACTCTACATTTTTACTGGTTGCCTCTTGGTTTATGCAGGTTTTTCTATCCATGATATTCTCACGACAGATGGATGGAAAGGTTTTAAAACGGTGCGCGCCGTGGTACGGGATACAGGAGACTGTGTTCCGTTGGCAGGTGCGGCACCAATAGTTATTTTTTGTGTAGTGGAGGTTATGATGATTCTCTACGGCTTAGTGAAAGAGCAGATAGAGGCGCGGCAGCAGGCGCGCATCAAGCAACACGAAGAACGCGGGCGCGAACTTGAACGGCAGGAGTGGATGGAGTGGATGGAGCGGCGGCAGCAGGCGGCTGAGGCCGGCGAATCGTTCACCGAACCCAATCCTGCCGAAAAGCACAACGGCACCCAACCGCCGAACGAATGAATGAAAACACGCGGGCTAGGAACATATCAATGCCCCGCCCGCGTTTGCGGGTTTTCCTATCTGTGACGCTCTCACAACAGAGGAATGGAAAGCGGAAGTGCATCGAGACAGGGAGGACTCTCCTACAACGGTGCGCGCCGTAAGACTGTGTGCCACTAGCCGGTGCATCGCCGATAGTTATCTTTTTTCTCGTGGAGGTTATGATGATTCTCTATGGCTTAGTGAAAGAGCAGATAGAGGCGCGGCAGCAGGCGCGCATCAAGCAACACGAAGAACGCGGGCGCGAACTTGAACGACAGGAGTGGATGGAGTGGATGGAGCGGCGGCAGCAGGCGGATGAGGCCGGTGAACCGTTCACCGAACCCAATCCTGCCGAGAAGCACAACGGCACCCAACCGCCGAGCGCATGAAAACACGCGGGCAAGGAGAACGAGGTGGGGGAGTGCGCGGGGGGCTGTCCCCCCGCGCTACGGGTAAATAGCCACAGAATCAGGCGATGCCATTCTATTGGCTCTCCCGATATTCACGCAAGAGCGCGTTAATCTGAGCCAGCAACGCCTGCGAGTAAATCTCCCCGACGAGCGCGTTGTGGGTTTCAGAGGCGATTTTATCCAACTCTTCCTGCGCCGCTGGTTCAAACTCAACCATTTTAATCCCCGCCTTCTTTTGCAATGCCTCAATCGCCGCTGCGTTATCCTTCCGAATTTTCAGGATTAACTCGGCGTGATGCTTTGCGGCAGTTTTGCGTAGCATCTGCTGCTGTTCCGAAGACAGCCGGTCGAACGTCTCTTTTGTTATCAGCGTTGCGCCGACCCCGATGTTCACCGGCAGGTTCGTCATGTATTTGAGTTTCGGGTACCACTGCAACGCGACACACGCATACGGCGAGGTAGTCACAGCGTTCACCTGCCCGGAATGGAGTGCCGACAGCACTTGCGATACTTCCTTCGGCACGTTCGCTACGTCTGCTTGTTTAGTAAATTCCAACCCGATTCTATCGCTTGAACGCGCCCACATTTTGACGTTCGGTGAACGCAGCGTCTCCAAGGTGTCAATAGGCTGATTGCTGAACATGTAGTAGTAGCCGATGTCGCCCCAGCCGAGCAAGATATAACCGTTATCCGCGAAAGCCTGGTCGAATTCCTCGCGGAGCGCGTCTCGAACGTAGTCCAATTCCTCGTATGTTTTGAACATCCGAGGCAGTTGCAAAATCAGCACCTCTTTGTGAATTTCACCGAGTCCAGTGGCAGTCATCGCGCCAGCGTGGAGCAGTCCGGCGCGCATTTTACGGATGACATCCAATTCGTCTCCTTGCACCCCGTTGGGGTAGAATCGGATTTTGATTGCTCCATCCGTTTTGGTTGCGAGTTCCTTCTCCATCGCGGTGAAACTGTTCATCCACGAGGAGCCTTTCGGCGCGAGCGTGGCGAGTTTAATCGTCTCCGCAGCGACGTGCTGCACTATCCCCAAGATGAGCAGGAGAGCCAGTGTCAATAAGCCTTTGCGAGGCAAAATCTGTTTCATTCGGTTCCTCCTATAAAGTTTTAGCATCTTTCCTATTCGGTTGCGGTTGCGGTGTCAAAAAGCGCGTCCGCCTGAGCGAGCCAGCGTTTCGCGCGCGATTTGGCTATCGCCGTCGCGGCTTCGTGTCCGGGATAAACGTCCATCGGCGCGTCAAGCACTTCCTGTAACGTTTTTTTATAGAGCGCTGCGTTCTGTTTCGGATAGGCGTAATAGCGCGCGAGATAGAATTTGCTGAGCAGGAACCTGTCCTGATTAATTCTATCCACGTGCTTGATGTGCTCCAACGCCTTCTCGGGTTCGCCACCAATGGCGGGTGCCCGGTCTCCGTAATAGACGGTGAAGAACAAATGCGCGCCGCCGTAATAGTAGGTTTCATCCAACTCAAGCACCCGCTGCATCATCGCCTCTACCCGCGGCAGATCGATTACCTGCATCGCATCATCCTTTTGCAGGCTAATGCCACGGGCCCACGCATAGGCAGCCCAAAACAGCGGTTCAACCTGCTGCTTCTTAAGTCGCCGCAGCGCGTTTTCAAACACTGCATTATCCACGGTAGGTGCCTCACTGAAGTTCTTATTGGATTGCGCAAGCACCTTGAGTGCGTAACGCCGCGAACGGCCATAATAGTCGATAGCCCGTGCGCGCAGTTCCATCACCGTGTCGGTATCGCAGGCTATTTCCGCGTCTTCCATCTTATCTTCGATGAAACCGGCGTAAGATGAAAAAGCGCGGGATGTCATGATGAGGAGGGTTGGGTTCTCCGGCACAATCTCCAGCATCCCCTCAAACGTCTTGAGATTGCCTCTGACACTGGCTTCTATCAGCGTCAAATCTGCCTCTCTCTGAAGTGCTGCACCTGCCTGCGAATAGACAATCACGGTGCGGCCGACTGTCAACTTTGTGAGACTACACCCGCCGAGTAAAATCGGTAGGAAGAGTAACACGAAAATATGGGTTCTCAACAAGTTTTGTCTCATGTAGAAAATTCCTCCTTTTGTTAAAGACAAGATTTCACGAAATGGTGCTGGTAGGTGCAGTTTGAAACCGCGCCTACCGGGTATCTGCATCCGTCCTATTTGGTGTAAAATGGCAAGAGCCGAATTGTGCCGTTGACGCGTCCTTCCGAAGTTTCAATTTGGACGCAACTGCCGGTATCGGTGACTGCCATCCGCACATAGCCGAGGGCAACCTGCTTTTCTAGCGTCGGCGAATAGACTGCACTCGTAATCCAGCCAACTTCCTTATCGTCGCTGAATACCGGTGCATTCTGTTGCGGCTGCTGCGCGGCATCAATTTCAATCCCGCGCAGCAGCCGATTTGGATGCCCGCGGTATTTCATCCGCGCGACAATCTCCTGGCCGATGTAGCACCCTTTTTCAAAATCGATGGCATGCTCCAATTCCGCCTCCAGCGGAATAACTGCCTCGGTTAACTCCGCGCCGTATTTCGGCGCGCCAGCCTCAATGCGGAGCGATTCTAGGGCATCTAAGCCGATAGGCACTACGTCATGCGCGATGAGCCGTTCCCACAGCCATTCCAGCGAGTCGGCCGCTGTCCAGAGTTGATAGCCTATTTCGCCGGTTTCATCTGTCCGAGCGAACATCATCCAGCGTCCGTCTACCTCACAAGCGGCGTTTTCATGAGTGCCGGCAGCCACGCTTTGCAAACCTGTCAAGGACTGGACGAGTTTCGGTGATTCGGCACCATAGATACCGATGACACCGATTTCCGCTGTCACGTCTTCCAGTGCTACGTCATCAGCGATGATATATTTGTCAAGTTCCTTGAAGAGGAGCTCTGTTGTTTCGGAAGCCGTCTCCAAATAGAGCACTTCTTCACGGACATAGACATGCATGTCGGCGATAATTTTGCCACGGTTCGTCAAAAGCGTCGCATAATTCCCTTGTCCAACTGGTACGCCTTCCACCCTGTTGGAAATGATGCGATGCAGAAATTTCGCCCTGTCTTCGCCGGTTAACCGAAGCCTGCCGCGATGCGAAAGTTCAACAATTCCGACGTTCTTTCGGACTGCGCGGTGTTCGGAAACTGCATCGGTGAAGTGCGCGGCTAAATGCCATCCATCGTGCTTTTCAGCGAAAGTTGCGCCGAGTTGACGATGAATAGGATAAAGTGGTGTTGTTCTCATATTTTTGTATTTGCGCGAGGCGTTCGTTTATGTCTTCTGTGCAATCTTGACGTAGAGGCGCATGCCGCCTTCTCGGGACTCTTAAAACATGCGCTCAAGCCGCCAGAGAATTCGCCGATTCTGCCGGAATGAACTCCACCTCGCGATATCCCGAATCGGCACAGCAATTTCAACCGCGAGACTCCGCTGCGGCCTCTCCCCGAGCGGTTCGGCGAAAAGGACAAACCCCACACCGATTGAAGTTTTCATCCTGTCGCGAATGGAAAAATCCGCAAAAGGTGTCTCATCAAATCTCCACACCTGCCCAGTATCAAGGAAGCAGCTGAAAGCCCACCCGATGGGGACATCCATGGCACCGTCAGTCGCTAAAGCGACTATCGTTTCCTGCATAAACCGATATTCAACGTTGAACAGGAATCGGTTATCGCCTGCGAAGGTATTGAACGGGTAGCCGCGCAGGGTAGCACCGCCACCGAGATAGAGGAGATGTTGTCGCGGTAGAGGCGCGTCCGAAAAATCGCCTGCGATTCGGATGTTCAAATGGTGCGGCCCGAAAATCGGTGTATACCGTGCCAAATCAAAGTGGTAGAGGTTGAAGGCATAATCGCCCCCGAGGCGCTGTCCTGCCATTTCAAAAGCGACTTTTCCACGCCAACCGCGCCGAGTGCGTTCATTCGGCCAAGACACCGTCTGAAAATTGCGTTCCCTCGTTAACGTCCTGTCTCGCGTATCAAACGCGTAGTTCAGCGAGATTTTTCGCAAGTGCCCGCTTTTAATCCGTGAATTGCCGCGCTTAATCCGTTTTCTGTTAAGGTAACTCCAATCCGTTGATTTAGTGAGGTTATCGTGCGATTCCTGCGTGAATTCAAACCGCAGTTGCGCTGATGTCCCGAATGCTCGCGCTATCCAAGCGTGATACCCTTGCCGTTGATAATAGTTTTCAACGTCGGTGCCATAAAAAGCGGCACTCAAACTGACTTGGGTAGGGAGGAGCGTGTTGTTATAATTGACATCCGTGAGTTTGTAGTAACCGCCGCCGAGGGCAAAATCGTAGAGGCGAGAAAAGCGTTTTTCAAAGCCTGTCTGATAATTCCAGATGCGACTCGCAAATCCACGGCCCAGTAAACCGAAGAGTCGTTCTTCGCCGGTGATGCGGGTAGAGAGGGTGCCGCCTGCCCCGAGCACAGCACCGTGGACGCGGTTAAATCCGACGATTGGAAAAACGCTGGGTTTCACGACAGGCTGCTCCTCAATCTCAACAATCATGATATTTTTTCCGCCTTCCCGCTGCACGCGCCAAGCGCGGACGTTCTTGAAATCTTCATGGCTCTGGCTGAGCCTCTCGCGCATCCGATTTATCACCGTTTGTCCCAGAACCTGATAATAAACGTCATCGGTTTTTAAGTCAAGAGCCGATGTAAGTTCCGCGTCGGATATGCGCCTATTTCCCCTGAAACGGATTTCGTCTAGCGAACCTTCGTTAACTGTAAACTGAAGCGTCTCGTTGACAAATTGATGCGTCACGGTGGCGAATTCATAGCCGCGGTTCCAATAAAAATCGGCGATGAGTTGCTGTTTCAACACGCCCTCTGCCACGGTGAGGTAGCCGGGGGCTAAATCAAACCAATTCTTGATGAATTGCGCCGGAAAACTGCGTTCTCCGTTAATCTCAATTTTACGCGCAAACCGAACGGGTGCCTCGGTTACGCGGATACGCACTTTCAAGGTGTTCTGGTTTTCATCGCCAACCGTCTCCAGTTGCACCGCCTGGAACCAATCATAAGTATTCAGTTCAGCGATGAGCCAAGAGAGGTGCGCGTTTGTGAGAACATCGCCGGGTGCGATGGGGATATGCTTCAGCACAACGTCTGTCGGAATTGAGGTATTTCCGACAATTTCAACGGCTGTTACCTCAGTCCCAAAGGTTTCGTCAGGTTGTGGTTGCGCCGTTACCGGTTTAAGCGCGCCCATCGTTTCTGGGACATGTGGCCACCACGGGTGCTCCGCTTCCCCGGTCGGCATCCAATAACTGAACTCTCGCCGCGTCGCGAGAGAGAGGTTTTCCAGACTGCGAGTGTTACTTTGCGCCTTCCGGTGCATGTTAAATGCCCAAGTATCTTGCGTCTTTTCGGCGTGCGCGAGTGGGATAGCCATTTCAAGCGTCCAAAACGTTGCGTGGATGCGCGTTGCAACTGTGGCATTTGCGTCCCAATCGCTATCTGCCTTGAACGTTTTTGCTGCACGTTCTTGCACGGAACGTTGAACATCAGCATCAGGAGGAGCAAACCGAAAATGAGGCGGACCCGGGGTGTGAACCCCCTGGTCAAACAGCGCGCCGATTGGGTTAACGACGAGATGATAGTAAGCCTCGGTTTGCGGGCTCGGGTCGAACAAGATTTCAACGGATTCATCTTCCCATATCGGTGAATCGTGCTGCGTTTGCGAGATGCGCGGCAGCTGCCCGGGGAGAAAATGTGCAGTCACGCCGATATAGAGGTTCTTTTCGTCCCACATCAAAAACGCCTCGGTAGGATTTTCCGGTGTCTCGTTGCCATCGGCACTCTGAAAAGGAGATAGCGCGGCGGCGGATATCCACGTTTTTTCAGAGAGATTTCCATCAATAACGGGAGATTGCGCGGTTTTCGGCACGGATTGTAGGAACGCGTCTACCGGCAAAGTATCGTCTTCCGGTATTTCTTCTGTCGGTAGAATTGCAATCCTATCAGTGGCTGTCAAGCGGAGGAGCGGCCCGCCTTCGTTCAACGTTGCTGTGCCTGCAAGTAGGTCGAGCATTCGAGAACCGTCGTTATTTTGCACGGGGAGGCTGATAACTACCCGCTCATTTTCGCTATCAAATGCCACGTCGGCAGCATAATCGCGGGGGAGTTGCAGTTGGACGCTGCCGCCACGCGCTGCGACATTCATCGGTGCGGCAACCGTATCAAGCACAGCGAGTTCAACGGAGCCGTTCTGCGTCTTTATCTCGTTTTGTCCTCGGGTTAGCAGGATTTTGCCGGTAACGTTTCCTTTCATCACTGAAACGCTATAGTTTCCCTGCGTTTCGTCTAAATGCACATTCCCAGTGCCAGCGGCAATCTCTATCTTACCGCGGATGCGCCGGAGACGGATATCCCCATCTTTCGTTTGAAGTTTGACAGCGACATCCGGCGGCGTTTCAATCGTGCAATCCAACTGCAGTTGATCTTCTATCTCAGGCGTGCTTTGAAAGCGCGCGTCGTTCGGGAGGTGTGCTTTCAAATGAAGGGTGCCCTCCTCCCTTGTGCCTGCCAAAACGATGCTATCCAGATACGCTTTGGTAGATGCTTCGTTGTCGCCCAACAGACGCTTTGTCAGCGTGGCGCGGACCACGTTGCTGTCTGTAGAGACGAGTTCAATGTTGCCGCGCACCGGCAGTTCCAATTCTATCCGATAGACACCGTCAAACGGGAAGCTCTGCTCGGTGACGAGCGGCGCATCTGCTGCTAGTGCCAGCAGCAAACCTGAGCACCACAGAGAGATAAAAAGAATGATTGACTTGCTAGCGCGCAAAGCACGAGTTGAAAATAGCATTTTTCTGACCTGGGTTGATAAACGCGGGCGTAAACACGCCCGCGCTACGGGTTTATTCGGAAACGAGCGATGCGCAGCGATGGACGCTCGCTGGATTCGGCGGCTTAATCGTCGGATTTCTCCGGGGTGTTCACGCGGACTTCCGGTAAATCGACGAATTTCAACACACCTTCCTTAATCTGTTTTTCTTGTTTCTTCGTCATGAATTCCATATAGGTTTCCAAATCGCCGAAGATTGCAACAAGACGTTCCTTCGCTTCGTAGATGTCTTTCGCCGGATCGTGCGGGCTAATCATAAGTGTTTCTCCTTGGAAACGAGTGCTGCGCGGCGGCGGACGCGCGCTGCGCAGCAGCGGCTTAATCGTCAGATTTCTCCGGCGGGTTCACGCGGACCTCCGGTAAATCGACGAATTTTACGCCTTCCTTTATCAATCGTTCTTGGCGTTTCATCAGGAATTCCATATAGGTTTCCAAATCGCCGAAGAGCGCGACAAGACGTTCCTTCGCCTCGTAGATGTCTTTCGCCGGATCGTGCGGGCTAATCATAAGTGTTTCTCCTTCGTGTAGTGCGCTGCTTGTGAGCGCGGCTTGCAAAATCACCATTGGGCTGTCAATGCGGGGCGGCGAATATCCCGCCTCGCGACACACCTGTTCAATTTTCAATCGCGTATGTGGATTGGCAAGGTGCGTAAAATTCCACGTCGCGAGGTAAGGAATAGCATGGCTTGCGGCAACAGCGATGTGGACAGCGTCTGTAAACGCTTTTTGTGGTAACGCACCGCGATCTACTAGGTGTTGCGCGAATGCCAGGTCAAAATCTTGGACACGCAACACGGTAAGCCCCGAGACTGCGCTCAACCTTGCCTGCGCTTGGTTTCTATTGCCCAATGATATTTCACCCACAACAGCATCTGATAAGATAAACTCAAAACGAGGCTCTTGCCAGAACTGACGGGTGATGCGCTGCCATTCCGCTATCTTCTAGTCTGGGCTCGGCGGAGCGACGAGATAACTCGGTACCGTTGCATCAATATAAACTTGATGCCGCTCATCAGAAGTATTCATACTTAATATGATACCACAAAATCGCTTTCAATGCAAATTCTTTTGCACTAACGAAATAGATTTGCGAAACGTGAAAAAACTTGACACATTTTCACGAATAGTTTATACTAAATAAGAACGTTAAACCTTTTGTCGAAAAACGGGTTTTCTCTTTAGAAACCCTACACTACAAAATAGGAGAAAAAATGACCTACCGTTTCTCTTTTGGTCCTTGGAATATACACGAGGGGGAAGATCCCTTCGGTCCGCCTGTTCGAGAGGCGTTCACTTTTGATGAGAAAGTTGAGTTCTATCGCGCTCTCGGTTTTGTCGGCATCCAATTTCACGACGACGATATTGTCCCAGGTATTGACGACAAAACGCACGCGCAGTTGATATCTCGGACGAGAGCCGTCAAAGCGCAACTTGATAACCACGGCTTGACACCGGAGGTAGTCGCGCCGCGGTTGTGGGAATCACCGCAGACGATTGATGGTGCCTACACCGCCAATTCGGCGAAGGCGCGGGAATACGCACTTGAACGTTCAAAACGGTGCGTGGACGTTGCCAACGAAATCGGGTGCAAAAACATCGTTTTGTGGCTCGCCCGCGAAGGCACTTACATCCGTGAATCGAAGAGCTCATCGGGCGCGGTGGGATATATCCTCGATGCAATCAACGCGCTGCTGGCATACGACGAAGAAATTCGTATTCTGATTGAACCGAAGCCGAATGAACCGATGGACATCGCCTACATTCCGACAATCGGACATGCCATCGGGTTGGCGTATGCCAGCCAAGAACCGGAACGTGTCGGCGGCTTAATCGAAAGCGCGCACGCCATTCTCGCCGGGTTAGAACCCTCCGACGAAATGGGTTACGCACTCTACCACAAAAAACTATGGAGTGTGCATCTAAATGACCAGAACGGACTCAAATTCGACCAGGACAAGGCGTTCGGTTCCGTAAATCTGCGCCGCGCGTTTAATCAGGTGCGAGTGTTAGAGGAAAACGGCTACGGCAAAAGCGGCGAGTTCGTCGGGTTAGACGTGAAGGTGATGCGCACGCAACCGCGCGAATTGTCCACGAAACACCTCTTGAGCAGCCGCCGCACCTTCCTCAACCTCCTAGAGAAGGTGCGCACCTATGACAGAGAAGTGGAGCAGGCGTTCATCGCCTCGCGCGACTATGAAGGTTTGGATTTCTACATCCTCGAACACCTTCTCGGAAAGGAATAGGAGCAACTTGTAGGCGGGGTTTATCGCAAACGCACAACCCTGCCTCCTTAACGAAAGTATGAGAACTGATACGATTCTTCCACACGGGGCAAACAACCGTGTTTGTCCCGCCACCACGACACAAAAGTTCCAATCTGTCTTGCTAGTGGGTCCGCCCGGTGTCGGCAAAGGCACACAAGGTGAATTGCTGTCGCAGATTCCCGGCATGTATCACCTCTCCAGTGGTGCAATGTTTCGTGAACTTGACCCCGGTTCGGAATTGGGGCGAATTTTTCACAAATACGCCTCACTCGGCGATCTGGTGCCAGACGAGATTACGGTGCAGATCTGGCGAGACTACATCCAGAAGCAAGTGGCTGAGGATACCTATAATCCTGCCCGCGACTTGCTGATTCTTGACGGTATCCCGCGTAACACTGCGCAGGCAGACTTAATCAACCAGCACGTGAACGTGCTGCGAATCATCTACATGATCTGCGAGAACCAAGAGGTGATGTTCCGGCGCATCCGCGGCCGCGCGACGAAAGAGAGTCGATTTGACGATTCCCAGGAAGCGATAGTCCATCATCGGTGGCAGGTTTACAAACAAGAAACGGAGCCGCTGATC
Organism: Candidatus Poribacteria bacterium; assembly: GCA_965242965.1. Classification (GTDB taxonomy): domain Bacteria; phylum Poribacteria; class WGA-4E; order WGA-4E; family WGA-3G; genus AGPOR5. Next base: position 4,728,524 of record OZ251518.1, read on the forward strand.
GACCACTATCCGCAAGAACTCGTCAGAATAGTGGATGCGGAGGCGATTCCGGCGGCGGTGCTGCAGCAAATCTTATCGGCGGTAGTGCCTGTTCAAAAGGAGCATTTCTCGCCTGCCTTCATGTAGGCGAGTCGGCTTACTCACGCCGGCGATAGATACGTATCTCTGGGTGTGTCAGCGCGCGCATCGGGAACGGCGCGCCGGCATCGGAAATGCGGATGCCGAGGCACTGCGGTGTGCGGCGAAAGATTTTCTGCAATTCATAATCCTTGCGAAGCCTCGCGTAAAATGTCAATGTCTCCTCCAACGCCACTTCTTCTAAAGGGTACCAATCCATTGGCGCGCTTTCCGAGCGCGCATCGCCGTATTTTTGGAATACCTCCGCATTGGGCATGAGAACGAGTGCCCACGCCGCTTCTTTGTCATACGTCAAGTCCCGTTCTAATTCAGGGAGTAGCCAGTTAAACAAGACTTCGGGCGCGCAGGAAATGTCCTCTTCGTTGGAGATGTTAGTAGATATCCACGCTGATACCTCCTCTCGCGTCGGTTGTGTCAACAAAATGGATGCGAACGCGACGGTGTAAACCAACGAGTAAAGCGCGACAGCACCGACAATGAAGCGCGCGAATATCCGCAAGGTTGCCGCGCTTTCTAAGCGCGCTAACATTGCCGACGCTAGCACCATCATCACTGGATATACAATCAACAGATGTCGCGCAAATTTCACTTTGTGCACGCCGACAAATAGCAGATACAGGATAACAAAAGCCAGCAGTGCAAGTTCCATCCTTCCCCGCGTGACGAGCGCGTGCATTACCCCGAAAATCGCGAGGAGAGCCAAGGGCCATCCCATTCCCCACTTCAAAAGCGTCCACAGATAAACGAACCTCTCGAGCCATCTGGCCGCTGAGGCATGTAAGGACGGATTGCTATATTCGTCCGATGCAAACAATCCGAAATGCCCGCGTTGATAATGCGTCGCTTCATACCAAAAATCCTCAAAAAAGAGATTCCATGTTGGAGAAACCAGATCGATGAGCCAATACGGACAGAGGAGCGTAAAGGTGAGCGCGGAAACACCTATGAGCGTTAAAACCTGCCGAATCTGCATGCGCGCTGTGCCGATAAAAACCAACGCCGATAACCCGACAAAAGCCGTCGTCCATTTAACGGCGAGACCGGCTCCTGCAACGACACCGAGCCAGACAGGTAAGCGAGATTGCCCGGTCGCGACGGTGTCAAGCCTTTCTTGTAGACAGATGCTCCCATCTCCCATCATGCGTATCAACAGCCACAGAAACAGTGTGACACAAAACGTAGCCGGAATATCAACCAGTGCGAAACGCGATTCGTTCGTCGCGTGCAACATCGTCACGGCGAGGAGCCCCGCCGCAATCTGTCCTACTCGTCTGTCGTAACAGCACGCGCCGAGGCGATAGGTAAACCACAGCGTCGCCGTTGACAAAAGCACATTGACGCATCGCGCCAACAAAATCACATCTTCCGGTAGGAGCGATTTCCCCAGCGCGACCAATTTCCCAAGTGCCGCGATAAGATAGAACCATGCTGTCCCCGGCCAGTTATAGATTTCGGGCGGCGCGGTGAAGTGCATGAGATTCAGCACATCTTGCGCGATGAGCCCTTCACGCGGGTCTGGTGAATTTGGCAAACCGACGTTTAAACCGATGAGCCGCACGCCGAAACCGCCGATGATAATCGCGGGCATTCCCCATTTTGCGTAATGTTTCATTTCCGTTTTTAACGCGACACCTTCTCCCACAATTCCGCTGGCAGCATCTCCTGAATCTCTGCAATCCGATTTTCCAGGAACGGGAGTTCCAATGTCTCAAAGATATCGCGCCACCGTTTGGGCTGTCCGTTTTCAAGGTAGACAGGCACGAACCCGAGATTCAGATAGGTTTTGATTGCTGGAATGCGAAAATCATCGGTATCCAACATCGCGCACCTGAATCCTTGGGCGTGAAAATAAGTAAGCACCGCCAACGATACCCACTTGCCGAGTTTATGTCTAGTGTGTGCGGAGACAACTCCCACCATGTGCACATAGCCGACTTCGGTTTCGTCAAGCGTTTGCCGCCAGGCGCATGCAGTTCCGACTGGGGTGCCTTGGTGCGTTGCGAAATAGAGTCCTTCTGGCACAAAACGTTCTTGTCCGGTAATCTCATTGCGGGTATCTTCGGCGTTGCGCTGCTTCCCACCGAACGAATCGCTGATGATATTTGCCCAATGCACTTCGTCCCCTTCCTGATAAGTTCGCATGCCGTAGCCGGGTGGGAGTTGCAGTTTCGGTAAATTGTCCAAATCGGGCCGGACCATTCTGAGTTGTCGTGGCATCTGCCATCTCCTTTCGTGAATTGCTTTTGTGTCATTTTATCAGAAATTCAATATTACTGCAATCTTCACTTTTCTGTGGGGTGAGGGCCTGTCCCTCGCCATCGTTCGGGCTCCCCAACGTTCGCGGGGGACAGGCCCCCGCGCTACGGTGGAAAAACGTCCCCCCTTCATCGTAGGGCGCGGGCCTGTCCCTCGCCATCCCATTCGTCTGAATCAGGATTTACAAGATTATAGGATTTGCAGGATTACGTCGTCTTTATCCGACAAAACGTCTCTCTAAATGCTGATAGGACAGATACAGACAAACCCCGTAGGCGCGGTTTCAAACCGCGCTTAGTAGTCGGGCTTCTAGCATTTGCGTCCATCTTGTAAAAATGAATTCGTTTAATCCCTTGACTTTTTTTGCAAATGATGATAAATTACCCCAAACCTTAAAAGGAAACCGAATCCATCTCATGACAACCAAACAGAAAATCAACATCGCTTTCATCGGATGTGGGGGGAATGCACGCGGACACGGACGCAGCGTCTCGCGCGTGGAAGATGTGGAGATTGTCGCGCTCGCCGACCCGAGCGAAAGTTCGCTCGCGGCATTCAAAGAGAATGTCGGCTTGGACGCATCACTCCCAACTTACGCCGACCACGGTGAGATGCTAGCCGCTGTCAATCCCGACGCAGTCGTCATTAGTTCACCGCACGGGCTCCATTTTCAGCATATCATGGATGCACTTGACGCGGGATGTCACGTGCATACCGAAAAACCGATGGTTTGCACCGTAGCCCACGCGAAGCAGGTGATTGCAAAAGTTGAGGCGACCGGATTGCATCTGCTCATCGGGTATCAACGGCATTTGAGTCCGACGTATCAATATTGCCGGCAAGTCGTCCAAAGTGGTGAACTCGGTCCCGTCCATTTTGTGGAGGCGCATCAGTCACAGAATTGGTATCGGAATCAGCAGGGGAAGTGGCGGCAAGATGCGTTCCTCGGCGGCGGTGGGCAACTCAACGATTCAGGCAGCCACCTTATTGACATCCTTCTCTGGGTGCTAGAGGCGAGCCCCGATACCGTCTTCGCGATGATAGACAATTTTGACATTGAAGTGGATGTCCTCACGGCGATGTCGCTCAAGTTCGATACCGGTGCGCTGTGTAATATCAGCATCGTCGGGCATGCGTATGGCGGCGTGCAGGAAGATTTCTCGATCTGGATGCAGGAAGGCACGCTTTACCTCCGCGCCGGTAAACTTTACCGTCAAGAGAAAGAGGGCGGCATCGTTGAGGTGCCCGCGGCTGATATGCCAGAAGGTGCGAACAAAGACGAAGTCTTTATTGAGCTCATCCGCGGCGAACGGACAGAGAACCCCATCGGCGTGGAGAACGGTTTGCGCGTAATTCAATTAACCGAAGCCGCATGGCAATCGGCAAAAGTCGGCATGCCGGTGAAGGTAGATTTGAGTTAACGAGGATTTACGCGCCCCTCGGTAGGCGCGCTTTCCAAACTTGCGCGGTGACAAACCCCGAAAACCGGTAATGAGCGCAAAATGCTAGATGTCCAAAACCTGTGCAAAAAGCCGTATCTCACAGCACTCACGTTTCGGGTAGAGAGCGGCGAGTGCCTCGCACTGCTAGGGAAGAACGGTGGCGGCAAAACGCTCCTGCTCAACCTCTTGGCAACGTTGACAGCACCGACATCCGGCACCGTCGCTATCGCCGGCTACGATGCTTTTAGCAACCTGAAACAGGTGCGGCCGCTCATCGGATATGTGCCGGTAGCGTTTGAGGGATATCCCGAATTGTCTGTTGCGGGATACCTCGATTTTTTCGCGGCGGCGTATCGGATGGAACGCGGTGAACGCGCCGCCGCAATTGATGCAGTACTGGATTTGATGGACATCGAACCCCTGCGCAATGTAAAGACCGGCGCGTTGTCAACAGGCGAGAAGCAGCGGCTCCTGTTCGCGAAAACCTTCCTGCACGAACCGGAGGTATGGCTGCTTGACGAACCGCTCGCGCCGCTCGATGCACGCGGGCAAATGGAGATGATAGAACTGCTCAACGAACTCCGCGCGATGGGAAAAACTATCGTCATCGCGACAAACCGAATTGACGACGTGCCGAGGCTATGCAATAAGGTTGGCATCCTTAACGATGGGCAGTTCGCCGCCTTTAACACACTCAGCCAATTGGAGCAAGAATTCTTAAATAAAACGGCATCGCCTGATTCCGTTGCCTCAGTTTCAAATTGGCTCGTTAACCTATTTTTGGAGATAACCGAACACGCTCCGTAGGCGCAGCTTCAAACCGCACCTACGGGGAGCGTTCGGTATAAAAAACCAATGTCAGATATTGGAAAATTCTTTCACGAAAACGGCTATTACTTCGCCAAAGGTGTCTATTCACCGCAAGAAGTTGAAGCGATGGAGCACGATTTCGACCGGGGTGTCACTCAGCTTCTCAAAAGCGACGAAAATGTCAACGCACGATGGGGCGGCAGATTGATGGACGCGCTGGACGGCGGCGAATCCGTGATTATCCACACCCATAATATCCAGAGTTTCTCTGCCGTGTGGCTGCAAGCGTTCTTGCAAGAGAAATTCCTTGACATCACCGAGGCTATCCTCGGACCGGATATCCTGCTGCACCACTCTAAGCTTTTCTGCAAACCGCCGGAGCAGGGCGCGCCGTTCCCGATGCACCAAGATTGGCAGTATTTCCCATCAGTCAAGGATACAATGATAGCCGCCATCATCTACGTCTCGCAGGCCACCGATGAGATGGGCTGCGTGCGCGTCTATCCCGGTTCACACAAACGCTTAGGCCGCACCGATGGCATGATGGGAAGCGGACAGAACGAGGAAATCACCGAACGGTATCCCATCGAAGGCGCGACTGTCTTGGAAGCGGAGCCTGGTGATGTCCTCTTTTTCAGTTACTTCACCTTACACGGTTCTATGCCAAATCGTTCTAATCGGACGCGGAAGAGTGTCCTCGTGCAAATGCACGCTGGCGAAGACCAGATCGAGGGAGAGAATCGGCACACGAACGTGCAATTGGTGCTTCGCGGGTGGAATCATCTCGCAACGCGTTCCTCCGTCGGCCGCATCCGATAACCACGTTTACCGTCCGTTTCACCGTAGGGCGAGGGCCTGCTGTTTCGGGATCAGGCGATCCCGAACTACTTAAGTTAATCCGTCCGTTTCACCGTAGGGCGAGGGCCTGTCCCTCGCCACGCAATGGACTACCTAATGTTACCGTAAAGCGAGGGCCCGTCCCTCGCTTTCCATTAATCCTGCAAACCCGCGATTCAAACAAAGGAGAACCGCAATGATCCGAGTTGCTAAACTCAGCATGGCGCATGTCCACGCAGGTGGATACGCCCGAAAAATTAACGATAACCCCGAAACCGAGCTCGTCGCTGTCTGGGACGAAGAGGAATATGGCGGTAGAAACGCCGCCGAACAATACGAAGTTCCCTTCTACACAGACCTGGACGAAGTCCTCAGCCGTGACGATGTAGATGCAGTCTCTGTGGATGCGATTACGTCAGACCATCCGCGTGTCATGATTGCCGCCGCCGAAGCCGGAAAACATATCTTCACCGAGAAGGCACTCGCGATTGACGTTGAGGGATGCGATGCCATCATTGCCGCCGTTGAGAAGGCCGGCGTGAAGTTCATGATTTCCTTGCCGTCCCGATGCAACTCCGAAATCCTGTTTGCCAAAAACGCGCTTGAAGATGGACTCCTCGGCGATTTGACGTTCGGCAGGGGCCGCATCGCGCACTCCGCCGGATTGGATAAGTGGTTCAGCGGCACCAGCGCATGGTTCGCCGATGCGGAACGCGCCGGCGGCGGCGCGCTGTTCGATCTGGGCTGTCACCGCGTTGATGTCATCAGATGGCTGATGGGCGAACCGAAAAGTGCCATCGCCAAGATTAACAACTTTACCGGCAACTACCAGATCGACGATAACAGCGTCTCTGTCGTTGAATTCGCGAACAAGGCGTTGGGCGTGATTGATGTCGCATGGACGCACCGTTCCGGTCCGAATTTGTTGGAACTCTACGGCACGGAAGGTTCTTTCGTTGCTGGGCACGGGGAGATGCATTTTGAAACCCGTAAACTTTCCGATGAGGAAAAGGCTGAATACATCGCCAACGCGCCCGCAGCTCCACCGGAACCGATGCAGCAGTGGATTAACGCCATCCTCCGCGACGAACCGATGACGATTAACATCCAAGATGGACGCAACCTGACAGAGTTAATGCAGGCGTTCTATCTCTCTTCTGAACGAGGCGTGTCAGTTGAACTGCCCCTCTAATCATCGAAAACCGCCTGTTCACCGTAGCGTGAGGGCCTGTCCCTCGCGAGCATCCGAACAAGGAACAATCTCATGACACCGTAGCGCGAGGGCCTGTCCCTCGCGAGCGTCTAATCATCGAAAACCGCCTGTTCCCCGTAGCGCGAGGGCCTGTCCCTCGCGAGCATCCGAACAAGGAACAGGGTGTGTCAGTTGCACCGTAGCGCGAGGGCCTGTCGAGACCAGGAGGTCTCTCCTACGGGGAGGCATCGAGTGTCAGTTGCACCGTAGCGCGAGGGCCTGTCCCTCGCGAACATCCGACGACGCGACAGACAGGCATCTCCCTACGATTAAAGAAACGACACAAGGAGGCACTTCATGCAAGACTATCAACCGATACCACTTTCTGATTTATGCAACGTTGGCGCGGACATTTTGGGCGAGGGAGCTAACCCCGCCATCGGTTCGCAAACGTTTCACGGTTTGCCGTTCCAAATCGGCGAAGACACTGCATGCTTCCTCGGTTTCGGCGACGGTATCAACACCGAGTCTCTCCGTGTGCCGATTGCCGCGAAGCCGCGCCGCGTCATCGTCGCGCATCGCCTGCTGGAAACACAGATTTTTGATGGCGAACCGATTGGCAAGCACATCGCCAATTATGTCTTCCGTTATGCTGATGGCGAGACGGTGAATGTCCCCATTCGCGAGCGGTTTGAGATTGCTTCCTTGCCACAAGGATGGGGACAACAACCCTTCCTCGCTGTGCCAGACCAGGGGGAAGGACTCATCAACAGGCATCAGGGGCCCTGGGGCTCCGCAGGCAATCGCCAAACCGAAACATACCAGACCTACCCGCGCGACTATTATTTGTGGATTTGGGAGAACCCGCGACCGGATGTTGAAATTGAATCCGTTGAGATTCAGCCGATAGAGCGAAAATTCATCATCGCCGCTATCACCCTCGGTTATCTTGACGAAGCCCCGGTTTCTCGCCACCCGCGCCGCGAACTCAAGATTACGCTTCCACAACCAGACGATGCCGAAAAATCGTTTGACATGGAAGTGGAGGTAGATAGGGGTGTCGCGACATATCCGTATCCACTCCCTGAAAACTCGGCGGCTGCTTTCATCAATGACGATTTCAGAGGGTGGGGCGAATCCCAAAACAACAAAAGCAGTCCGGCGTATGTGGAGGTATCCGCTACTCCCTCGGCGAGCGTGGAAATCAAAAACCACGGCGAAACACTCGGCACCGTGAATTGGGGAGAAGTGGAAGAAAAAGGCACGGTGCAACCGAACGAGCGCGTCAAGGTGCAGCTCATTGATACCGGCAGAAACTGGGTGCATACCACCGTGCTTGATGACGACACGAACAAACCGGTGCCGTGTCGTATCCATTTCCGTTCCCCGCACGGCGTTCCGTATGCACCGCACGGCCATCATGCGCATGTCAATTCAAACATGGGCACGTGGCACATCGATGTCGGCGGCGATGTGCGGCTTGGGCAAATCAGTTATGCCTATATTGACGGCACTTGCCAAGGCTGGCTACCGCGCGGCGAGGTGATTGTGGATGTCGCCCGTGGTTTTGAATACACGCCGCTGCGGACTTCCGTGGAGATTCAACCGGGACAGCGCGAACTCACGCTGCGCCTCAAGCGGTGGTGTAATATGAACGCCGAACGCTATTTTAGCGGCGACACGCATGTCCACTTCCTCTCTACGCAAGGCGCGCACACCGAAGCGCAAGGCGAAGACCTCGGGGTAGTCAACCTGCTTCTCTCGCAGTGGGGACATCTCTTCACGAATACCGAAGAGTTCATCGGCAGGCCGACGGTATCGGCTGATGGCAGGAGCATCGTCTATGCTACGCAAGAGAATCGCCAGCATGTGCTAGGGCATCTCACCTTGCTCGGTTTGAAAGAGCAGGTTGCGCCGTGGTGTTCCGATGGCCCCGGTGAGGCAGAGCTCGGTGGGAACATGGAGACGACGCTTTCGCACTGGGCAGATGCATGTCATGCGCAAGGCGGCACCGTCGTCTTGCCGCATATCCCGAATCCGAACTGCGAACCCGCAACGCTCATCGCCACCGGGCGCGTCGATGCCGTTGAATACCTCACCAATGCGATGTATGGACACATTGAATACTACCGCTATCTCAATTGCGGCTATAAACTGCCACTCGTCGGTGGGACAGATAAAATGTCCAGCGACGTGCCGGTCGGCGTTTACCGCACCTACGTCCACATCCCTGAAAATGAGGAATTCAACTACGATAATTGGTGCAAATATATGAGTGCCGGCAATACTTTCCTCAGCGGCGGTCCGATGATTCGGCTCACCGTTGATGGACAGCCGGTCGGCAGCACTATCAATCTGCCCGGCAACGGAGGCACGGTAGAAGTGGAGGCATCCGCGGATTCCATCTTCCCTATCCACACGTTGCAAATCGTTCAGGAGGGGAAAGTCGTCGCGTCTACGGAGGATAAAAACGGGGCGCGCCAGCTGCGACTGAAGGCAAACCTGAAAGTAGATAAGCATTCGTGGATCGCGGCGCGATGCGGCGGACCTGGGTATGCGCAAGCCGTTCCGCATCACGATGGTTGGGGACGCGGCATTATCGCGCACACATCGCCAGTTTACCTCGCTGTCGGCGGAGAGTGGTGGATGTTCGATCCGGAAACCGCCAATTACATGCTGACGCTGATTGAAGGGGGATTGTCTTACATCAGTGAGCGCGCCCGGCACCATCACCCTGGCACCGTTACGCATCACCACGGTGAGGAAGACCATTTGGAGTTCTTGTCTCGGCCATTCAATCAAGCGCGCGAGGCAATTCATCGTCGGATGCATCAGTTGGGTATCCCGCATTAACGGATGCTGATAATCCCGTTGGCCCGTAGCGCGGGGGCCTGTCCCCCGCATGCTCCGTTAATCCCGTTGGCCCGTAGCGCGGGGGCCTGTCCCCCGCGTGCTCCGTGGCACGGCGAGGGACAGGCCCTCGCCCTACGGCGGTAAGAGGGCGTTTTAGGTGACGTAGCGCGGGGGCCTGTCCCCCGCGATCTACCGACCTAGGCGGAAAATGCCAGCAACCCAGAGACTACGGATGTTTGATGCTAAGACTGACGCACGGCGAGGGACAGGCCCTCGCCCTACGGAAATAGAGAGATTCGGAATAAATTATAGAGAGTTGTCCTTACAAGAGGAGAAAACCATGCCAAAAGAATTAGTTGCACTCGCCCCCCGTCAACCAGTCTTAAGAGACTACGAAGACGGTCCTTTACCAGCCGATAGCGTGCGCGTCCAAGTCGAATTCGGCGCGCCGAAACGCGGCACCGAGATGACAATGTATTACGGACTCCGCGGCGCGGGGTTCCCACAAGGACTCGGAAATATGTGCGTCGGCAGCGTCATCGAAATCGGCGACGAAGTGGAAGGCGTTGAACTCGGTGAACGTGTCGCTGGACACGGGCATCTCAAGGAGACGCACACCTGGAACGCGCAGCGCATCCTCAAAATGAACGAGCGGATGACGTGGAAAGAGGCGGTCTGCTATGATCCGGCGCATTTCGCCCTCGCCGCGATTCGTGATGGACAGGTGCGCGTCGGGGACCGGGTTGCAGTCTTCGGGCTCGGTGCCATCGGGTTAGTGACACAGCAATTCGCGAAGGTGGCAGGCGCGGATTTCGTCGCCGCCGTAGATCCGATTGCAGGGCGGCGCGCTGTCGCCGAAAAAACCGGTGCAGACCTGGTTCTCGATCCGACTGCGTGCAATGTCGGTGAAGTGCTGCACGAAGCCACCGGCGGCCTCGGCGTGGATGTCGCCATTGAAACGAGTGCGAATTACCACGCGCTTGACGATGCTATCCGCAGTGTCGCATTTGAGGGAACGGTTGTCGTTGCGGGGTGGGCGAAGGAGTGTAAAGGCGGGCTGGACCTGGGTGCCGTTGCGCATTTCAACATCCCGAATCTCATCTTCGCGCGTGCCAACAGCGACCCGAACCGCGATCATCCGCGCTGGAGTTTCGGCAGGATTATCGATACGTGTTGGAAGTGGCTCTCCGAGGGCCGGTTTGATTGCGAGGACATCGTTAATCCGGTGGTGCCTTTTGCGGATGCCGCCACAGCTTATGAGGAGATGGATAACCATCCGGAGCGGAGTGTTAAGTTGGGTGTATCTTTTGCGTAGGCGTGGCGAGGGACAGGTTTCCCTCGTCCTACGTGCCCTGTGGCGATTGCCTATTTCTTCCCGTAGCGCGGGGGCCTGTCCCTCGGTGCATCAAAAACCGCCGCTCATAACGTAGCGCGGGGGCCTGTCCCCCGCGATGCCAATTGTCTGAAGCAGGATTTACAAGATTTACACGATTTACAAGATTATTTCCCGCGCAATGCATTCTTTTTGCTGCAATGGGTGCCTCTTCAGGTCCTTTAGGCCCTTAGGCATGGCGAGGGACAGGCCCTCGCCCTACGGTGGGAGGAGGGTGTTTTAGGTGACGTAGCGCGGGGGCCTGTCCCCCGCGATCTGCCGAACGAAACGAGAAACGTCCACAGCCCAGAGGCCACGGACGTTTGCTGTTAAGACCGAGGCACAGCGAGGGACAGGCCCTCGCCCTACGGTGGTAGGAGAGGTGTTTTAGGTGACGTAGCGCGGGGGCCTGTCCCCCGCGATCTACCGACCTAAACGAAAACCGTCCACAGCCCAGAGACTACGGACGGTTTCTGTGATAACCGAGGCACGGCGAGGGGAACCCGCTCGCATGCGCGTGTGGCATGCGAGGGCCCTCGCCCTACGGTTCGGCGGCGCGGTTCGGATAGCCACGAAATAAAACGCACCTTATCTAATTTTGCTTCTGGTAAACCGCGCTCACACCCGTACTCGGCCAAAACAAACTGAAGTGTTTCCCATCCCAAGTATAGGTGCTCAACGACGGATTAGAACCCCCATCCGGTGTCCATTGGATAGTCCCTTTCCGCGCATCAAACGGTTCAATCAGTTCATACGCCCCGGACGAAAAGTCATCCGAGATGGTTTCCAGCACTTCTCCCACCAACTCCTGTTCCGCTTGTTGTTGCGAGAATGTCGTTGTCGTGAGGCGCAACGTGCCGGTGAGTTCCAACCGGTTGCCGCGCACTTCATAGCGCGTGAGCTCGTAAGCACCACTCAGCGTCTGCGCCACTCGGTAGGCTTTGGAGAAAACGAGAATAGACGCTGATTTTGAGACGTTTTCTTCACTGATGCCATCCCGCACATAGACTTTGACAGAGATACCAATCGGTGGGACCACCGGATCGATCGGCAGCGGCGGTGCTGTCCACTGCACCTCGGGTCCTGTTTCTAAAATCAGCGTGCCATCGGAGACTTCCCATTCGTAAGTCAGGGTATCGTCTTCGGGATCAAACACCCGCACGCGAAATTCGACGGTGTCACCGTATTGGACCTCGTTTGGGACGGTGAAACTGTTAATTTTCGGCGGATCGTTGGTGAGCTTCTTGTATTCGCCGCAGCCACTGACGATTGCGAGTATCGCGCATGCTACGACGTAAATTGTGAACGGTTTATAGTGTGAAAAAACTTTCATAACTTTCTACTCCTTTGGCGCGAGGTTGGCCCTCGCGGTTTTAATTGTCTGAAGCAGGATTAGCAGGATTTCCAAGATGTCCAAGATTAGGAACTCCTTGGCGATGCAAATCAACTTTCTTACCGTAGCGCGGGGGCCTCTCCCCGGTGCATCAAAAACCGCCGCTTATGACGTAGCGCGGGGGCCTGTCCCCCGCGAGCCCTCAGTTGTCTGAAGCAGGATTTACAAGATTATCTCTCGCGCAACGAGCATGCTTTTTGCAATGGATGCCTCTTCAGGTCCTTTAGGACCTGCATGTCTATAGAAAAACAGCCCTGCCACCGTTTTCAAGGTCCGCTAGGACCTTAATCAAGCGGCAGCCAAGTGAGCAGAGGCACATTAAGACCTAAAGGACCTTAGGGTGCCGTTAATCCTGCTCATCTATAGACATTAAGGACCTAAAGGACCTTAGGCAAGGCGAGGGACAGGCCCTCGCCCTACGTGCCATGCGGTGATTGCCTATTGCTTACCGTAGCGCGGGGGCCTGTCCCCCGCGAACGTTCAATTGTCTGAAGCAGGATTTGCAAGATTAGCAGGATTTACAAGATGAAGATTTCCGCGTTTCCAAGCGGTTGCTGTGCAGCGGCAAAACGCCACGGTTACCGTAGCGCGGGGGCCTTTCCCCCGTAATGCCAATCGAATGCCCAGCCAGTTCACTGATGATAAGCGGAACGTCACTCTCATCCAACGCTTGCACGCCCTCCTCCCCGACATGCCAAAAGCCCGCCGCAGTGTAGACGTACTGGACCCCGTCATACGTGAAAGTAATCCCCGTCTCGTGAGGAACGCAATGGATCTTGCTCATGCTCATCTCCCTTATGATAAAAAAACCCGGCCGCGCCGTACCGCGGCCGGGGTCTTCGGTTCTGCGCTTGTGGTGATGGCGCGCTATTTCCCAAACGCACCCGCAACCCACACCAGATCCTGAATGTTGACAACACCATCGCCGTTCACATCTGCAACGTGCTCACCCGTTTTCCCGAACTGACCGGCAACCAGCGTGAGATCCTGAATGTTGACGACACCGTCCCCATTCACATCCGCGACATTGTCAAATTCCACCTCTATCCCCTTCGCCTGCAAAGCGGGAATATGCGTGTAGAGAGAGGCATAACTGAGCGGGCATCCGCCGAGAAGCAGCCTCTCCAAGTTTGTCAGGTTTTCCAGCACCGAGATATCCGAGACGGCGGTGCCGTGGAGATACAGCGTCACCAAGTTTGTGAGACTTGCCAGCACCGAGATATCCGAGACGGCGGTTTCGCCGAGATTCAGCTCCGTCAAGTTTGTGAGTCCTGCCAGCATAGATACATCTGAAACTGCGGTGCCGTAGAGATTCAGCACCTTCAAGTTTATCAGGTTTTCCAGCGGCGAGATATCCGAGACGGCGGTGCCGCTGAGATCCAGCCTCTCCAAGTTTGTGAGACTTGCCACCGAGACATCCGAGACGGCGGTGTTCCAGAGAATCAGCACCTTCAAGTTTATCAGGTTTTCCAGCGGCGAGATATCCGAGACGGCGGTGTGGCTGAGAAACAGCGTCTCCAAGTTTGTCAGGTTTTCCAGCGGCGAGATATCCGAGACAGCGGTGGTGCTGAGAAACAGTTCCGTCAAGTTTGTGAGTCCTGCCAGCGCCGAGATATCCGAGAAGGCGGAGAATCCGAGATTCAGCCACTCCAAGTTGACTGCATGCTCCAGCCCGGTGAGATCTGCTATCCCACGGAAGCTGAAGCCTGCATCAAGCTCCGTTAACTCGCGCATCGCATCCGCCGTGATGGCCGCATCTGCCGGCAACCCAAGGGCTTCGCGGATGACCGCCGCTAACTCGTCATCGGGGATGTTGACTTCTTGTGCGGTGGCGGTCGTCACTGCCATCGCGGCTATTAACACCAGTGTTAAGGTTAAAAGCGTTAATTTTTTCATTTGGATTTCTCCTTTTGTGTATCGGGACCGGGAGGTCCCTCCTACTGAAGAGGGCGGCCATAGACATCCACCCTCATTCGGATTTCGATGCACGGCGAGGGACAGGCCCTCGCCCTACGGTAATTCATCGGTAGGCGCGGTTTGCAACTGCGCCTACCGAGGTTGTGTGCGAGCTCGTGTGCCCGCCCATGTCTCGTCTGTCTGAATCAGGATGGACAAGATTTACAAGATTTCCAGGATGAGGAGTCTCCTGTCGTAGGAGACTTGCTTTCCCGGTAGGAGCGACCTCCCGGTCGCGATGTCTACCAGGCAGGCTTTGGATAAGCGATGTGCTCATAATCCTGTTAATCCTATAATCCTGCAGATCCTGATTCCGACGATTTCCACGGCGAATTGGCCGTGTGAATCATCTACCATTGACATACCGAACCAAACTCGCGAGTGTCACCCTCCCTCGGTTTGGGTGACTGGTACGGCTATCCGGCAGGCTTCCGTTCGCGTTGTCCGGCTCGCCTCCATCTTCGTTATCTGACAGGCTTCCGTTCGCGTTGTCCGGCTCGCCTCCGTCTTCGTTATCCGGCGGGCTTCCGTTCGCGTTGTCCGGCTCGCCTTCATCTTCGTTGTCTGGCGGGCTTCCGTTCGCATTGCCAGACTCGCCTCCGTTCTCGTCAACATTCTTGTCAACGAGGCAGAGATCTGCATCCCAACTATCGTCTCTCAAGAACGATGTCTCGCAGTGGACGAGCATCGCGCCGAAGACTTCCATGAGAATAGCGGAGCCGACAGGCCCTAGCCGATCGCCACCGCCTTGGACACCTGCCTCACGCATCAGGTAAAGAAAGAGCGGCGTGTGCTTTGCGAGGTCGCCCTGCAATTCCTTGTCAATGCCGTTCCATCCCGGAATGTTATTGAACTCCAGGTCTTGCGCGGAATCAATGCCGTATGCTTTTGGCAGTGCCTTCGCGACTTTTTGCCCACTTGGCAATCCCAACACATACCCTCGGAGGAGGTTTCGGAAGGCCAATGACCTGTCGTTTTGTGGCGAATTCCGCCCAACAACCGGATCTGGCAGGCGAACCAATTCATCTGCCAGCAGATGGTCAATCGCTTTCGACTTCGCGTAAGGATGACACTTCTTGACGTTCAAAAGGAACCGCCAATCCACGGTGAGTTCCGGCGGCACTTGTGCGAAGCCGAGGGTGCCGAAGCGTTCGTCAAATATCTCAATCGCCGGATAATCCGCGTTGACCGGATACTGAGAACGCACCATGGAATGCCCAAAGCGATAGGCAGCGGCGGCAAACTCAACCGGCATGATGAGGTGGCGATCATCGCAAAACAATGCGTTGAAGCAAGAGGACTCCTCCTTTTCGTCTTTGGATTCAGTCTCGCCTTCTGTGGCGGCTCCTGAATTTTCGTCAGGCTTGGGGTCATCCGCCTTTTTCGCATTTTCCTCGGCGTTGAGTTCTGCCGCGCAGTTCTCAATCCGTTTCACAGCGACCTCATAAATCGCTGTATCACAGATGCGATTCAAGAAGTCGTAGAGCACAATGGCTTGGTAGTGGTACCTCGCCTCTTTTTGCGCTGCCTCAAAACTCCGTCCGATGAGCAGACGGTTATGAAAGCGCAAGAACAGCAGGTGCAGCTGTGAAAGGAAGAGGTTTTCGTCGTTGCGCGGATCGCCGAGCAACGCATGCCCATCCGCGCGGCGCGGCACATCGCTCGGATTCTCAACGCCGTTAACCTGACTGCCAACAAGCAGCCGCCCCCGTTGGCTTGGGTCATACAGATGCGGCGACACATCAGGCCCGAATCCATAGACAGCATCCAGGTCAAGGGAGGCAGACCGGAGATTCGGCAGTTTTTTCACTGCTGCCTTGTCCAATGCTTTCCCATGGAGTTTGCTGCCAGCATCCAGCGTGATATCGTGATCCACGAACTGCGCGAAGAACGTGTAGGCAGCGGGAATCTCACTGTTACCGGAAGCATCCTCGGCATCGTGCATGATCCCGCCCGGTCCGCCGAGCAGGGCTGCAATCTCCTCCGCCTGATTTTGGTCGATTTCCACGCCGGCTGCCTCTGCCATGTCGTATGCCCATGTTGGTAAATCCGGGAATAACCTGCCGAAATTCCCAAGGCGGAGATGGGCACAGCCAATGGGCATGGAAGTTCCATGCATGGATTTTTTGTTATTCATTGTTTTTCCTTCCTTCAGTCAATTGCGAGAGTTTTCTCTCGGTGTTATAAAACATGCGATCCGATTATGAGAAAACTTCTCCTTGCTTGCGCGGGGCAAGCGGTTTATGATAGGATTAACGCGTAGCGAGGGCGGAGTTTTCATCTCTCCCTCGCGTTGCGTTGGCTGTGGATGGGCTCGTGTGCCCACCCGGGACTGAGGATGTCTGAATCAGGATTTGCAAGATTCTAGGATTTCCAAGATGAGGGTTGCTTGTCATCGTAGACCCTCTGTCGCGGTAGGAACGATTTCCCTGATTGCGATTGCTACGAGGGTTAGCCTTGGCTAAGCGATGCGCTCCCAATCCTGTAAATCCTATAATCTTGTGAATCCTGATTCAGACAGTTAATTGCAAATCGTCACCAGACAACGTGTCTGGGGTTACGGCGGGAGGTTGCAGGTGCTTTTCCGCAGTGCAGGGCCTCCCGTAAACGTGGAAACGTTCCAAAATTCGCGCGTAGTGAATACGCACTGAAAAGATTGAAATCGGTTAGGCCCTTTCAATCTCCTATTCTGTGAAATTCAAATCAAAGAAACGAGGCTCTTGGCCATGAGTTCCGGGTACCAACGTGTGAGCATGACGCGCAATCTGCTCAAAAGCCTCGTAGGTAATTTCAAACTCACTGTGCACTGCAAAGTATGCCTCATCTAACTCGTACAATCTTGGCTTTTCGCCTCTCACGGCGAGAGAGTCAAAAATGTAACCGTAAAGCGAGAAATCGTCTTCTCTTTGAAGTTCCTCGATATAGAGGGTGAACCGATTCACCCCTTCCGCGCATTCTCTCGCTAGCCTCTCAAGGCGATCAAAACACGCAAGAATAACTTGAGCCGGGGCCAGGTTGTCCTCGCAGATGGCACGGAATGCTTCAAAAGCGAATGCCATATAGTCCCTGCTAACATGCTGGTCTATAAGATCTCGGTGAAGATCTCTATCGGTAGCAGCATCAACGAAAGCTCGGCTATAATCTGCTCGCAACTTGCCATCTAGCCATTGGCGAGTGTCGCGAAAGTCGTTTGCCACATTTACCCACGCCACGTTGGCCTCTGTTGAATGAGCCAAGGTTTGGACGAAATGGGGATGTTGACTTTCTCGGTTGCGGAGACTTGCAGCGTAAGCGGTTTTAAGGGATACGCTAGCGTTTAGAGTCACGAGCTTGGTTTCAACGATCGATTTGCCAAGTTTGGCCAAACGAAACTCTGCCTCCGGATCGTATTTGACTTGAGCACCGGTCAAATTAATCACATTCACGATGTAACCGGGAATAGATGTTAAAACGGCGGTGCAAAGAGTTATCATGGATCTTTATCTCCTAACTGATTTTTCTGCGTAACATTCCATCAGAAGCGTTACCCAGAATCAGGTTAAAAACACCTGCCACCATCAGGTTGCTATCCCGTTACCCCCATCCCCTCGGTTCGCCCACACCATCAAAAATGCGCGAAGATAGTAACCTGCACCGCCAAAAACGGCGCGCGGAAACTTATCACGCAGGCAAGAGTGGACAAATAGGGAAAATAAAACGGAAACGGTTGCAACCGAAGTGGCAGGGAAAACATGCACCGGGACCAAATTCCCGATGCAACGAAAATAACCCGCCACGCAAAGAATGCGTGCGGGATCGAAGACAACAAGACGACGAAAGTCGCCGCTGTCAAGTGAATAAACTTTGCTTAACGCCTGTGGGTGTCGGGGGGGGTCGAGCCTCCCCTCTGGGCATTAAGGTGAACGGGAACTCGTCGTGACGGCGCGACAACGGGCATAGACGCACGGCAAGCGTGCATCTCTCGGTGCCCAAGCAGGTCTACGGTGACCTCGGTAGCAATGGAAAAAACAATTCGCTGGTTCACGGTATCGTTCCTCTGTTCGGTTTCGCGGTGGCGCGTTTTTTTCGCGCGTATCACCACGTTTGCATTAATGATACATGAAAATGCAATAAATGTCAAACATTTTTCGCGAAAAATCGTGGAAATGTTCACAATTAACCACATTCTATAGGAATTTCGGTTTTTTGTCAACGTTTTTCTACGAAAAATCGCCAAAAATGTTTAAAACTGAGTCTATTTTAGCAAATGTCGCGTTTTTTGTCAAGGTTATTTCGCGAAAAAAACGCTGTTATTTCGCGAAAAAAACGCTGCTGCTACCGTAGCGCGGGGGCCTGTCCCCCGCGATCTACCGACCTAAACGAAAACCGTCCGCAGCCCAGAGACTACGAACGGTTTCTGTGACAATCTAGGCACGGCGAGGGACAGGCCCTCGCCCTACGGTGCTCGGCGCGGTTTTCTACGTTTCACCGTAGCGCGGGGGCCTGTCCCCCGCGATCTACCGACCTAAACGAAAACCGTCCGCAGCCCAGAGGCCACGAACGGTTTCTGTGACGAACGAGGCACGGCGAGGGACAGGCCCTCGCCCTACGGGTCGGCGGCACGGTTTGGATAGCCAGAAAATAAAACGCACATTAAGGTCTTACAGACCTAAAGAGACGTTTCCGCGCAATAAAAACCTCTAATCCTGCTAATCTTGAAAATCTTGGAAATCCTGCTCATATTCGGCGAGGGACAGGCCCTCGCCCTACGGGAACCCCTGAACGCATCGAGACCAGGAGGTCTCTCCTACGGGGGAAGGAGGATATCAAAATTCTCTCTTAATCCCAAACATCACTGACGTTTTATGAATCGGTTCAAATCCCGTTTCAACGCGACGGAAGCGGTATTCTCGGAGGATAATCGTCTCTAGCGGCGGATAAATCGCATAGCGGAGCTCTACGCTGAACGCTGACTTTTCATCCAAGTCAAACAGATCTCCGAAGAAGTTGGTATCTCCACCTTCGCCGATGTCTCGCTTGGTATAGAACGCCCGCGCAGATAACCGCGGGACTACCCCCGATTCCGTGATACCGATATAGAGTTTCGGCTCGCCATCGGTGTAATCCTCAAACGTGCCTAAAAAATAGAATTGCGGCAACGGCTGCCAGATCAGTTGCGAAAAATAGCCGCGTCGCGCAGCGGTGTCCGTATCCGCGCCTAAAAACTGCGGCACATTTGTCCTCGGCAAACCTATCTTCGCCGATTCATAAGTATAATCAAACACGGAAGGAATGTATCCATCGCTGAAGAGGCGGTATTCAAGTTTGAAAACGGCTTGCGTCCACGCAAACCCTACGCCGACAGCATTTCCCCACGTGAGTCTCGTTCCTCCGGTAGGAGAGACCTCCTGGTCTCGATTCCCCCCAGTAGGAGAGACCTCCTGGTCTCGATTAAGAGAAACCCCCCGGTCTCGATTAGGCGCATCCTCCCGATCTCGATTTTCGCCTGTATTCAAAAAAACGACATCGTCATACACATTCAACCGAAACGTGCCGGTCTCGAAAATCGGAAACCCGACATCAGCCCCCAGCGCGATGAGTGGTTCCTCGCCAATTTCCTGCACATTCGCATCGATGTCGGTAAGATAGGTAGCACCTACTTCAAATCGGGTGAAGAGACTGTTATTTTCGGCGCGTTGAAAGGGCCGGAAAAACGCGCGTCCGCCAAAGATTGTCGGCGCGCCAATATCGTTGAGCATCGTCTCAACGCCGTATCGGTTGTCGGAACTTCTGAGGTTTAGCTGCACGCCGCGCCTATCGTAGTTGGAATAGCCGGACATGATCGAACCGTGCCCAATGGTCAGATAGTCCAATTCCCCGAAACGGAAATGGAACGGCTCATTCGGTTGTCCATAACGGATATAGCGGATGAGCCGCAGCCACGTGCTAGGATTATTCCAATCTTCGGCATCTTCGGCGAGGAATCGGGGTTCATCGGTTTCAGCGAACGGATTGTAAAGCACCACCAAGTCCAATCCGAGTCCGAGTGCGCCGATGGGGATATCGGGTTGCAGCTGAATCTGAAGGAACGGATTGCTGTCAATAAAGGTTAGGCCGCCCCCATCTAAACCGCCTTTTGCGAAGGGACGTGTTTCTACCGCGCCCGTTAGCAATTCCTCTTCCTCCATCGGCGCATCTTGTGCGTAAATGTGAGCGGCGAGCGCGAAAATCAGAACGCCAATCGCAACCCATTTCTTCGTTTTCCTCATGCGACAATCCTTCCGTCTTTCATGTGGATAACCCGGTCTGCGTTCGCCTTCAACCCTTCGTGGTGTGTCACGATGGCGATGGTAGTCTGGTGTTCTTGGCGCAGTTCTTGGATGAGATTCATCAGGTTATCGCTTTGGCGGCTGTCAAGGTTCGCGGTGGGTTCATCGGCGAAGATGATTTTCGGACGGTTGGCGAGGGCGCGCGCAAAAGAGACGCGCTGTTTCTCGCCGCCAGACAACTGCGCAGGCCGGTGATGGAAGCGTTCTGCTAACCCGACTTGCGTTAACAATTCTTGTGCGCGGTTCGCGGCTTCCTCGGTGTTTGTTCGCGCAATGTCCATCGCAACCATCACGTTTTCTAGTGCGGTGAGGTAGGGCAAAAGATGGAACAGTTGGAAGACAAACCCGATTTTCTCGCGGCGGATTTGGCTCATGTCGTGTCGGGAGGGGAATCGAGACCGGGAGGTCTCTCCTACGGGGCCGGAGGGATCCCCTGCCGAGGGGAGTCGAGACCGGGAGGTCTCTCCTACCGAGGAGATGGTTTCACCATCAATGCGGAGTTCGCCTTCATCAGGCGTTAAGATACAGCCGAGGAGGCTAATCAGCGTCGTCTTGCCGCAGCCGCTGTCGCCCATAATCATCACCAATTCGCTTGCTTGAATAGTGATGTCCACCGAATCAATCGCAACGACGGTGGCATCACCGGTGCCGAAGCGTTTGGTTAAGTTTGTGCCTTCTACGATTGCCGCCATTATGTTTTCCTCACTAGAGCTCACCCCTGAACGCTATCATCGGATCGACGGTGATTGCCTTCCGTGCCGCTAAATAGCCGCTCAGGCAGCACACAATCAGACTAATCCCTGCCACGATGAGCGATTCCACAAAGTGAATTGCGACGAAAATCGGGGCTGCCGCCGCGAAAAGATATGCCAGAACCAGGCCGCACAAAACGCCGCTCACCGAGATCAGCGCGACCTGCTTCAGGAGCAGGGACATCACGTATCCGTTTGACGCGCCGATCGCTTTCAGCACGCCGATCTCCTGCGTCTTCTCAAGCATCGTGACGTAGGTAATCATGCCGACGAGAAGTCCCGCCGCCAGCCAAAGCATGACGCGCAGGAATTGCACCGCTTTCATCGGTTCATTGACATAATACTCGATGATGTCTCCGAGTGTCTGTTTCAAAGTGCGCGCCTCAATGGTCTCAAGCGAATCCAAATCGGAGGCGAGTTGCGATGCGGGTTGATTTTCGGTTGTTTTAGCAATCATCATGTTGACATGCGGCGAATTGCCGAGCAACACTTTCTGCGCGATGCGGACATCCGTGAAGAGCAGCGGCGTATCCAAAACGAACATCAGACTTTTCGCCTTGCCGACTACCCGCAGTTTCTCGTTGCCGATGGAAATCTGTTCGCCGATTTCCAGTCCCATCTTTTCGTCAACAACCACCTCAAACGGTGCCTGGTCTTCGGGACGATAGTCGTCGAACTGGCTCGGCGTGAACAGTCTCCCCTCAATCACCCGCTTCGGGCCGCCGAGTTTTCCCAATTTATAGCCGACGATGATTGCTTTCGTCGATTTCCCTCGGACCGTTGGGCGCGCCTGCGCGAAAACCAGCGGCGAAGCAGAATCCGGCACTAAGCCAGGTGACGAATTTAACCACGCCATGTATTCCTCAATGACGAGGGAGAACCCGATGAAGGCACCGCCAGAACCTTCGGCGGAAATCCAGACGTTAGCACCGGTGGATTCCACGTATTGCCGCGCTTGGATACGCATGCCGTTCATGATGCCGCCCAATAATAGAATGAGCGACATCAGCACGGTGATGCCGAGTGCTGTCAGCACGACGCGTGCCCGGCGGTATCGCATGTCTTTAAGGAATAAGGTTTTCATTTTTTCTACCAGGTCTGTCATCGCCGTTGGCGATGCCTACGTTCTTGTGATTTCTTCAACTGCTACTGGGCGCATTTCCGATCTTCATGGATTAAAGTATCCACAAACGCTTCGCGCTCATCCTCGGTCATCGCGTCCCAATCCAACTCCCGCGACGCGCAGAGTCGGCGAAGTTGTAATTCGGCATAGTCCATCAGAGCCGTGCGTTTAGGAAGTTCGGGCCCCGCATGCGCAATCGGGCGCGCGGGCTCCTTCCTCAACGGCATCTGTTCAACCTTCCATTTTGTTGTTAAATCCATGACGTTTAAGTCAGGGTATTTCATAAATCCGTGTAGGAGAAACCTCCCGGTCTCGATGCAATAGGGCGGCGCGCCTACCGGGGCCGCGCAGGCAGAAAGTCTCCCTTCATCGTAGGGCGAGGGCCTGTCCCTCGCCATGCGTTTTGCTGCCAGACCGCCTTACCCCTGTAGGTCAGGATCGCCTGATCCTGACCCGTTTGTGATCAGGCGAGCACAAACTACAGATGGGGAAACACACATCGTGACGATGGGGCTCGCGGGGGACAGGCCCCCGCGCTACGATAAAGAATGCCCCCCTCACCGTAGGGCGAGGGCCCTCGGATGCCACACGCGCAGGCGAGCGGGTTTCCCTCGCTATCGCTCGCGCAATCCAACGCTCGCGGGGGACAGGCCCCCGCGCTACGGGAACATCGAGACCCGAGGTCTCTCCTACCGAGAAGACATCAAGACCGGAGGGCTCTCCTACCGAGAAGACATCAAGACCGGAGGGCTCTCCTACCGAACGCATCGAAATATGAAACACCCTCAGTTAAATCCACGACGTTAAAACCTCTAATAAGTGGCGTTCATTGTTAGGACGCGGCAAGCCGCTCATGCATCGTCTGACGTTTCCGACGGTGCAATTGGACATGCGATTGATATGTTCCCACATCCTCCTCCGTTCCCGTTTCACGTTCTAAAAAGAGCGGGAAATCGGACGCGGGCGGCTTCGCGTTGTGATACGCATGGCTATAACTTCGCATAATAATGCGCTGCTCTCGGTTCAACGTCTCCAGCCATTCTGGCGACGAATGAAACCGGTCAGCCGGCGTAACCCACGATGGACAATACGCGATGAAAATGTTATAGCGCACCACATCGCTTTCGTTCGGTTCAACGCGATGCCAGATGCTTGAATGCATCACCGTCATCGTGCCTTTGCGCGGACAGACGATTTTCTCGCCGGGAATGCTCTTGTGCGTATCGTAGCCGTCCATATATTGATGACGATGGCTACCCGGTAGCACGACCAAATTGCCCATCTTCTCACGCGGCAAATCGGTGAGCCAATACCCGATTTTGATTTGCAACGGCAACTTTGGTGAAAACACGCCGTAGGGGAGAGCCCGCGCGCCATCGGGATGCCATTGGTTATACTGCTTGCCGCCGGGTGGACGCAGGAAAAACTGGCTCTGATGGAGTTTCAGCAGTTCGCCGAACAAATCGTAGGCGAAACCGACGTGCCGCCGATGATCGATCAAGTCAGCGAAAACCGCATCGCGTTCAACAATGTTCTCCAGCCCCAGATACCCGCCTTTGGTATACTTTGGATGCTTCGCCGCCACCCGGTCGATCGCGTCAATATAGGCATCGCTCTCGTCTTCGGAAAGCGCGTCCTCAATGAAGATGATGCCGTCTTCGTTAAACGTTTGCCACTGCGCGGGGGTGAACCCTGGCGGTGCATCGCGATAATTGTTTTCCATGGTTGGATCCTCTTAAGCATCGCACAGGCGATTGCTTCTATAACCCCTATTTCTTTTTGCCGAAATGGTTGGCAATCTGCACCAGATCCAAAATATTGACGGTGCCATCGGCGTTGATATCAGCGTTGGGATTTGGATTAGGCGCGCCCGGATTCCCAATTTCTTGCGCAACTTGCACCAAATCCTGAATATTTACCTCGCCATCTTCATTCAGGTCGTATTGAGCAGTAGATGCGGTGGTGGCATCGTCTACCTCAAAGCGAAGGGTTTCCGTAAAATCCACCCGAAGAGTGTTCTCTGCTTTATCCCGCACTGTCATCTCAGCAAGTCCCCATGTGCCGGGGATACTCCCAACCGGTAAAATAATCGTTTGATGGTAGTCGTGATAGACAGTCGGATCTCCGGAAAAATAGACCTGATAAAAATCCGGTCCGTAATGTCTAAAGAAATGTGTCACACCCTGCGGGTCGCGCAAATACATCGCGTTTGCCGCATAGCCACTGATATTATCCTTAACGCGAAACTTAATGTCAACCCGCGTTTCCCCATTTGGTGCTTCAGGTTGCGTCGGTTCTGCGTGAATGCGAATCCTGTTCACATCCAGCACCGGCGGGGTGACATCCGGACGTGTCGTTACGATATCAATGGTAGCCGGAGGTTCATCAATTACCACCTGTTCGTCCCTCAGAGCGTGCCCTGGGTTCGTAAAGTAGACTCCTCTCTCGTTTAAGGCAACATCCACCATTGCGATATAAGGGACAGTGTAACTCCCGCTAGGGAGGTAATCAGGCACTTTAAGTTGAACGCTGGCCACGCCAGTCTCTGGATGATATTCACCCCATTCCTCGGCGCGCCGAGAGTAGGTTTCAGTGCTTGCATCGTTCAATTGCGCATAGACTCCGCTGATACCGGTTTCTTCAAAAATCCGCCAAGAGACGGTGAGAATTTGGAGAGGTCTTCCGGCTTCAGATGCTTTTGACAAACTGAGGCGCATTGAATTTTTGACGTAATCTGGCGGTTCATCATCCGCCAAAGGGTTGTTGACGTAGAGTTTCCACCCGAAATCGACTTGGGATTCGTGCCGTTCATTGCCTTGGGCATCCCGGAGAGTAATTGCGTCCGGTGCCCAATAGCCATTTGCCGCGTAACGCGACAACGTCTCCCATCCGCGCAAGGTGTGCCCCGCATGAACCCGCTGTCCATCTGCGCTGACTGGGTAAACCCATAAGTCAAAGAAGGTGCCTTTATCACTAAAAACCCTGATGGGAGCCGCTTGCGCGGCATCAAACTTACCTTCTCTGTGAAGTTCTAACTCTACGATTATCTTTTTATCTTCTTCAGGTGCCCCGTGAACCTGTATATCCACCCGAATAATCCGTCCTGGATAGACGACATCGGGATACAGATTGTAGACCTCAAACGTCAAATCTGGGCGGATGCGCGAGATATAACGGGTCCCGTGCATAATCCGATTCTGAATAAAAGTGTATTTGGCCGGTGCGCGCGACCGTAATTTATCCGGGTTGACGACGTAAAAACTGATGCTCTCTGCCATGTCTTCATTCGGATTTTTTGCGTGCGCGTAGGCAGATACGAACTCAGTCTGCTTGGTAGTAGCCCAGCCATCGGCATCCTCCGGGCTCTCATACCAGCCGCCCAGTTGGATCCAATCTTGCTTGAGCCGCCGGTCGAATAGGTTTGCCCACAAAAAGTGTGCCTTTTCATGCAAAATCAACCGGTGAATATAGCCGGCATTTTGCCCTTTAAAAGCGGATTCCATGAACTCAATGTAGCCGTTCTCCGGCCACGCGACCGCGGGTGCGCCCGGATAAAGCGGATGCGGGGTTCCATCTAGCCGCCGTACCAGATATTTCAGTCCCGGAGTTTTGTGCATTCCTTGGGGAAATTCCTCCAGCATCGTGACAAGCGCGATGAGCTCTTCTGCCTTGAAAATTGTAAAGCGTCCCGCGTGTTCAGCAGTCGTGGCTTGGGTGAGTTTGCTATAATTCGGAACGTCTAAACTCACACCGTAGCGTTCCCGCAATATCCGTTCAATAGCGTAGTTGTCCGTTCCATCTTGTGTGACGAACCTCACTACAGCATGATGAAGCCTTTTTGAGAAGAACCTACCCCTCACGCCATCAATCTCGGCTAACAGGGGTTCGGCATACGTAAGTGCCGCTTCCGCAATTGTGACAATTCTCAGGCCGTTCTGAAATTCAACTGCAATGTCATTTTGAATATGCCGTTGGCTCAATCTCCACAAAGTCGGCTGCACTGTGGAGTCACTGGCGTAAAAATCGTTCATCGGTTGCGGAACGGACTCGAAGGTTTGGAATAACCGATAAGCCTGCCCCGCGCTCCATTCAGGACCGAGGTAAACAGAATATCGTCTCATCAACTGCAAAGATGCACTGTGCGCCGGAACCTGCACCGGTTCGTCTACCAATCTAACTTGCACAGGTTGAATGAGACTCGCGCTTTCAGTTCCTTGCGGGGTGGCATCTATCTCCCAAGAATAGGTATAAGCACCACTTTGAAAAACAATACCGCAAAAAAGGAGAGCCGAAATCAGCGTCAGTTGCAGGGTTTTCATCGTTTTCACCAGCTTTCGTAAGCCTGGGAGGCGGCGGCCATGGCATCTCACGTCCATGGCCGCCGTGACAATTATGCGCGACTCTGGCGCAAGCGCGCTTCAAGTGCCGCTAACTCCTCCGACAACACCGCCGGCAACCGCTCGCCGAAACGCGCGTAATGCTCTCGGATAGAGCCGATTTCGTTCAGCCACTCTTCTACATCAACGTTCAGCAGTTCTGCCATCTGCTCTTCGGTGACATCCAAGCCGTCCGTGTCAATCCCGCCGGTGGCAGGCAGGTAACCGATAGGTGTCTCAACCGCTTCCACTTTTCCAGTGACGCGTTCGACAATCCATTTCAGGACGCGGCTGTTTTCGCCGAAGCCGGGCCACAGCCAGCCGCCATCGGCATCCTTCCGGAACCAGTTGACATAGAAAATCTTCGGCAGCTTGCTTGCATCGGTGCTTTTACCCATCTGCAGCCAGTGCGCGAAGTAGTCACCCATGTTGTAGCCGCAGAAAGGCAACATGGCCATCGGGTCGCGGCGGAGTTCCCCCACCGTCCCTGCCGCTGCTGCTGTCCGTTCCGAAGACATCGCGGAGCCGATGAACGTGCCGTGCTGCCAATTGAACGCCTCATAGACGAGCGGCACTGTCGTTGCACGTCTGCCGCCGAAGAGAATCGCCGAGATGGGCACCCCCGCGGGGTTCTCCCAGTTCGCATCGATGATGGGACACTGCGCGGCGGGTGTGGTATATCGCGCGTTCGGATGCGCCGCGGGCTTCTCATCGCCGGGGTGCCACTCTTCGCCGAGCCAACTCGTTAACGTCTCCGGCGGTTCCTCCGTTTGCTCTTCCCACCAGACATCGGTGTCGGGAGTGAGTGCCGCGTTCGTGAAGATGGAATTTGATGCCAAAGTATGCATCGCGTTCGGGTTGGTGTGCATCGAGGTGCCGGGAGCAACGCCGAAGAACCCGGCTTCGGGGTTGATAGCATAGAGTCTGCCATCTTCACCAATTTTCATCCACGCGATGTCATCACCAATGCATTCCGCTTTCCACCCCGGAATCGTCGGTGTGAGCATGGCGAGGTTCGTCTTACCACACGCGCTCGGAAACGCCGCGGCGACATAAGTCTTCTCGCCTTCCGGGCTCGTCAACCCGACGATGAGCATGTGTTCCGCCATCCATCCATCATTTTTCGCCATGACAGACGCGATGCGGAGCGCGTAGCATTTTTTACCGAGCAGTGCATTGCCGCCATAGCCGCTCCCGAAGGACCAGATCGAACGTTCCTCCGGAAAATGGACGATGTATTTGTTATCCGGATTGCACGGCCAGACAACATCCTCCTCTCCCGCTGCAAGCGGCATGCCGACGGAGTGTAAGCACGGCACAAAATCGCCATCTTCGCCGAGGACATCTAACACCGCGCTGCCAATGCGCGTCATAATCCGCATGTTGACAACGACATAGGGCGAATCGCTAATCTCCACCCCAATTTGCGAAATCGGCGAACCGAGCGGGCCCATGCTGAACGGCACGACATACATCGTTCTGCCCTTCATGCATCCCTTAAACAGCCCTTTCAGCGTCGTTTTCATGTCGGCCGGATCGTGCCAATTGTTAGTCGGTCCCGCTTCCGTTGGGGTTTTCGCGCAAATGAAGGTGCGCCCTTCAACGCGGGCGACATCTTCCGGGTTCGAGCGCGCGAGATAACTTCCGGGCCGCTTCGTCGGATCCAACCGAACAAAAGTGCCTTTTTGGACGAGTGCCTCGCATAGCCGTTCGTTCTCTTCCTGCGAACCATCGCACCAATAGATATTATCAGGTTGACACAGCTGGGCGGTTTCTTCCACCCAACTGCGTAGTTTCTCGTTGTTTGTCATTCATTTCTCCTTTTGAGGCGCGCGTTCCAAGCGCGCCTACGGTTATTAAATCAAAAGCGGTGTTCGGTTTTTCCTGCACCGCAAACAGGTTTCCTTGCAACAACTTAACGATAGGCATTCCTGCGATGTTTGATGCGATAAACGTCAATCAGGCGATGCCGTTCATCTATCTCATAGAGGACTCGGTAAGCTCCAACGCGGATTCGCCAATGAGAACCAGCCTCCCTTGCCAGTTTAACTGCACCACGTGGACGCGGGTTGTGTGCCAAACGCTGTAAAACAGCATTAATGCGATCGATGGCACTTTGCGGCAATCTCTGTAATTGCCGTTCGGCTCGTCCTTCCAAACGGACGCTATAAATCGCCGGTGAATTCAAAGTTTCCCCTCTGCTTTCAACTCGGCACGAATTTCGCTATAGTCCCGAAAAGTTGTTTCGGATCTTACAGCGACATCCATTTCCAGCGTATCCTCTAAATCCTCAATGTGTTCTATCAGAAGGCGATATTCCTTCATGGATAGAACAACCGCAGTCTTCCGTCCTTTAGCATTCACCAAGAATCTGGGATTGACAGTAAACATGAATAACCTCCTTCTGTGCAAAATACTCACGCATGTTCTGCACAGAATATAGTATACCATAAATTTCGGCTTTTGTCAAATCAGATTAAAACGCCGCGCCCAAATTGATATGAATTTTCCCGCGCAACGCCGATTCACCCGCGGCGAGTCCATAATCCAACCGCAGGATGCCGCCCTTCGATTCCAGTCGCACGCCGAGGCCATAGCCCACGCGCACTTTATCAAAAACGGAGGGACGTTCGATTAGCGTTACCGCACCCACATCGGTGAAAGCGAACACTTGTGATGCCTGCCCAACCAGAAACCGATACTCCAATGTGGCATGCACACGGCGCGGACCGGAAAACCAATCCTCATCGTAACCGCGCAAAGTGTTCGCGCCACCGAGATAGAAAAGTTCCGTTGACGGGATGTTTGTGCCCCACGCGGCGGCACCGTGTAACTCTAGCGCAACCGTCTGATTCCGCCATGTCGGAAAATATTGCTGGAGCGAAAGCCAGACTTTGCGGAGCCGGAAGTCGCTGCGCGAAATCTCAAACGCGATGCTGTCACGCCTGCCCCGGGTCGGGTTGAGAAAATAGTCGCGAGTATCGCGCGTGAACTGCAGCGTGAGGCTATACTTCGTGCCGCTGTAGGCCTCCTGCGCTGAGAGGGGGATATTATATGGATATAGAAATCTGTTCCCACTTTCCGGGGGGAGCCCTGCCAGATTCTCCGATGGAAAGCCTGTTTCTGGGATGTTAATGCGTTTATAGCCTAGCGTCAGCACGCCTTCAAAGACGCTGCCAAAATCGGTTTTGCCGCTCAAACTGGCAGAACGCTCATCAGATTCTGCTTCCGTAACCGGGTTGCGCTGTCGAAGTTGCGCGTATTCTACGCCGATAGCTATCGGCTTCCCCAGTATCCACGGTTCCTCGTAACCGAGACGCAGCGTGCTGCGCAAACCTGTTTTCCAATAGAAGTTGGCTTGTCTCCCGGTGCCTAACAGATTGGTTTCGCGTGCCTCAAGGACACCGGTGAGCCGCGGCGCGGTATCTGCTTCCGAATCCGGCGGCGCGTAACCGATGACACCGCTCAGTCTGCCGGTGCGCGCTTCGGTTACCCGAGCGTGAAAGTTAACCGTGTCATCCGATTTACCCGCCTCTAACACATTCGGATTGATTTGATAGAAATACCCTAAATTCCTCAGTCGTCGGTAACTCGCGTCAATTTCACCCTGGTCAAAGCGTGTGTCCGGTTTAAGCGAGATTTCACGCAACACCACCGCTTCTTTCGTTTTCTGCAACCCGCTGACTTTCACTTCACCGATGCGTATTGGCACGCCTTCGCGGATATGCAACTGAAAATCCACGGTGCCCTTTTCCGATGAGAACTGAAAATCTGTCGGTTCAACCTCAATTTTCGGATAGCCGTGTTCGCTGGACAACATCTGAATTCTCTCAATACCACGCGCCAGAGCGGTATCCGTGAAAAGTTGTCCCTCCCGTAAACCGAGGGCGCGGCGTATATCGTCTTGAGAAATCGGAATTGCGTGCGATGGATTCCAATGAATCGTTATCACACCCGTGCGGAGGCGTTTTCCTTCAACTACCTTGGCGATGAGGGATACCTGCTCTTTCGCAACGGCTGTAACTTCAGGCGTTATCTCGGCGAACACAAATCCCTCTTTCCGATATGCGGCCAGAAGCCGCTCAAAACCCGCAACAATTTCAGCACGAGTGTAGGTTTCTCCCACTTGCAACCCAAAACGGGTTTCCAACGTTGGCCTATTAAGGTGTTCGTTGCCTTCAAAGCGGATCTGGCGAATGCGATAAGACTGCGCCGCCTCTTCAACCTCGCACAGAACGTTTGTCAGGACAGAATAAAAAAGTAAACTCAGCAGTGCCAGCAGATGCACGCGCATTGTGGTGTTTCCCTCTCGCGTATTTTATGGGACTATTTTAACACACAGGACGCGTTCAATGCAAACTAAATAGGAAGAAATTGAATTGCGCAAATTCTACCAAATTTCGCGTAGAAAAAATAAATTTGCTAAAAAGCGTAAAATGTGGTATTATATACTACAAACTTGCGAAACTATCAATTATTTGCATTAGATTTTTGGAGCGACACAGATTATGCCAAATGCCTTACTTGTCTATCCGGAGTTTCCGCCCTCGTTTTGGGGCTTTAAATACGCCTTGGACTTCGTCGGGAAACGATCTTCGATGCCGCCCCTCGGACTCTTAACAATCGCAGGGATGTTCCCTAAGCATTACGGGCTGAAAGCCGTCGATATGAACATCGAACCGCTGACCGAGGCGCATCTGGAATGGGCAGATGTCGTCCTCACCTCAACGATGATTGTTCAGAAAGAATCGTTTTATGAAGTGGTGGAGCGATGTAATCGCGCCGGCGTGCCTATTATTGCGGGCGGACCGCACCCAACCTCTTACCACGACAATATCCGGGAGGAATGCGATGGCACCGTAGATCATTTCCTCTTCGGCGAGGTGGAAGAGACGTTTGAAGGGTTCTTAACGGACTTTGAGAGTGGCGCCGCGCAGGAAGTCTACCGCGAGACTCGCAAGCCGGCGATTACCCTCGCGCCGCTGCCGCGCTATGATTTGATTGACATCAACGCCTACGGTTCGATGGCACTTCAATTTTCGCGCGGATGCCCGTTTAACTGCGAATTCTGCGACATCACGAAACTATTCGGGCGCGTGCCACGCACCAAGACGAACGAACAGATGCTCTCGGAATTCGAGATGCTCTACCAACTCGGTTGGAACGGCGCGATGTTTGTCGTTGACGATAACTTCATCGGCAATAAGCGCGACGCGATGCGCTTACTACCCGCTGTCACTGAATGGCAGAGAGAACGGAATTTCCCCTTCTCTCTCTATACCGAGGCAAGCGTGAACCTCGTTGAAATCCCGGAGATGCTTGACGCGATGAGCGATGCCGGGTTTAACATGGTATTCCTCGGCATTGAGAGCCCGAACGATACCGCGCTCCTCAGCACTTCCAAGGGACAGAACACCAGCAAGGACGAAGATGCCAGCAGTTACCTGCTCCGCGCTGTCCGGAAAATCCAGAGCAGAGGGATGGAAGTCACCGGCGGATTTATCATCGGGCTTGATGGCGACACGGAGTTTGACTCGCACATCGATTTCATTCAGGAAGCCGGCATCCCGATGGCGATGGCGGGACTGCTGACGGCGTTGAAAGAGACGGATCTCTGGCATCGCTTGAAACAGGAAGACCGGCTGCTTGTCGAATCTAGCGGCAACAACACCGATATGACGCTGAATTTCGTTCCGGAGATGCCGCGCGAGCAACTCTTGTCCGAATACCGCCGCGTCATCTCAACCCTCTATGATCCGACGTTGAAAAACTATTTTGACCGGTGTCTCACTCTCTTGCAGCACATGCGTCCAACCGGGCACAATGTCAGGAGCATCGGTAAAATGGAGCTTACCGGCTTTATGCGCTCCATCCAGCGGCAACTTTTCTCGAAGCAGGGTATCGCCTATGCCCGCTACCTCGTGAAGGTGCTGAAGGACCATCGTGGCATGCTACCCGAGGCAGTGCGGCTAGCAGTCATGGGCTACCATCTGGAGAAAATGACGCGTCACACCGTCGCCGTTGAGGATTTCCGGAACCTCCTAGC
This sequence comes from Candidatus Poribacteria bacterium, assembly GCA_965242965.1. Lineage (GTDB taxonomy): Bacteria > Poribacteria > WGA-4E > WGA-4E > WGA-3G > AGPOR5. Next base: position 4,761,378 of record OZ251518.1, read on the forward strand.
CGATGAGATGGACGCGTTCAAGGCGCACATCGCGCAATTCGCAAAGACGCAAGGCGAGCGGATGAGCGAAGTGAGTCAATACGCGCAGCAACTCTCCACCCGTGTCAAGGCGGAATACGACACGATTCATGAAGATTTCCGATACGCGGCGCACGAAGCACTCGCGGGATTCCAGACCTCGGTGTTCAAGGAATACCTTGAAGCGGAGTTTGACGCTTTCAAAGCGACGGTTTCCGGCTTCGCGAAGGCGCAAAGCGACCGGCTCGGTGAGGTGCAGTCTTACGTGCAGAACCTGTTCGCCCGCGTCCGCTCTCAGCACGAACAACTGCACGACGATTTCAAGCATAACGTCCAAGAGACGTTTGACGCTTTTCAGGAGTCCGTCACGCGGCATTTAGAGCAACTTTTCGGGTGTGTCCCGGTGCAAATTGAAGAGTTGCAGGCGTAAACACGCGTCTGCACGCGATCTGGATTCGGGGCCCTCATGCCGTTTATTGAGATAGATAACCTTCATTTTACCTATCCGAGTCGCGAGACACCGACGCTCCGCGGCATTAATGCCACCGTTGCATCTGGCGACTTTGTGTTGCTCACAGGCCCGACAGGCTGTGGTAAATCCACGTTACTGCGAACGATGAACGGCTTAATCCCACATTCTTCGACAGGAACGCTCAGTGGCAGCGTTCGCCTCGATGGAAAAAATGTGGCGGAACAGCCCATCGCAGTGACGTGTCGGCAGGTAGGACTCTTGTTCCAAAACCCTGACGAACAACTCTTTTGCACGCGCGTTGAAGACGAGATCGCATTTGGGCTGGAAAACCTCGGGCTCCCACCCGAACAAATCGCGCCGCGCATTGACGAGGCACTCACGCAAGTAGGCTTACACGGCTTCCGGGAACGGCGGATTTCAGAACTTTCCGGCGGCGAAAAACAGCGCGTCGCGCTCGCATGCTTCTGCGCAATGCAACCACAGGTGCTACTCCTCGATGAACCGACTAGCCACCTCGATGCTCGCGGGACAAGCGACATCCTTGACATCATTAAACGACTGAACACGACTCTAGGAATCACAACGATTTTAGCGACGCACCGCACCGCCGAAGTCGCGCCGTTATGCACCCGCGTCTGGCTCATGCACGAAGGCGAACTCTGCTTGGATAAACCGAAAGACGAGGCATTCACCAATCCTGAGCCCTACCACCGTCTGGGAGTCCAAGTACCGGTAGGAGAGACCTCCTGGTCTCGATGCAATACCCTTATCGGGACAAGGATGTCCCTCCTACCCCATGCGGGTGCGGTAGGCGAGCCCTCCCGGTCTCGATGCACCCCTTCCCTACTCCTCACTCTCCGCAACGTCAGTTTCCGCTATCCGAACACCGATGCCGTCGCGTTAAAACCGACTTCTTCCGAGGTTTGCCGCGGTGAAGTAGTCGCCATCATGGGCGCGAACGGTTCGGGAAAGACGACATTAATTCATCTCATGGCAGGTCTGCTTCGGCCATCAGCGGGTGAACTCAGCGTCGCGGATAAGAGGGTGAGTCGAAAAAAACGTCCTAAACTCCACCAACTCGCGGGAAAAGTCGGCATCGTGTTCCAAAATCCAGATCTACTCTTACAAGCCGAATCCGTCACCGATGAGGTGGCTTTCGGCCCCAAAAACCTGAAATTAGCCCGCGCGTCGCTCCAAACCCGTGTCACTGATACGCTTTCGCGCTTCGATTTGGACTGTCTTGCCACCGAGGCACCTTATTCACTTTCACGCGGACAACGTCAGCGCGTCGCCGTTGCGGCAAACTTTTCGCTCTATCCTGAACTCTTTCTACTAGACGAACCCACCACGGGACAGGACGCGCAACACCTGCATCAGTTGATGGACGAATTATGCGCTGAAATCAAGCGAGAAAACAGAAGCCTTATTTTCGCCACGCACGATGTGCAACTCACGTTAACCTACGCAGACCGGGTGTGGTTGCTTCGGGAAGGGGAATTGATTTTTGATGGGCATCCCGATACCGCGCCGTTGCAACAGGCTTCGTTAATGTAAAGGAAATACCCCTATGCTAACCCCCCGCGCCAAAATCCTCATGATGCTGATGAGCGGATGCCTCGTCATCTTGCTGGACAGTCCAAGCGCGCTGCTGAGCTGTTTCCTTGCGAGTCTGACGCTTATCGCGCTCTCAAAACCGACGCTGCGCCAGATACGCCTCCTCGCTGTTTTCCTCTTTTTTACGACGTGGGGGTTAATTTACAGTCAGGCAATTTTCTACAATGCCTCGCCGCGCACGGTGTTTCTGACGCTCGTCCCCGCGGATTTCCCATTCATCGGTGAAATGACAGGCGGCATCCGCGTCTATCGCGAAGGGCTCTTTCACGGCATCGTCCAATCCCTTCGCTTTAATACGACGCTCACCCTCGGCTGTTTCATTATCTGGACGACGCAACCCCGCGACTTGCTCCGTGCTTTGGTGCAGTTGCGGGTGCCTGGCACACTCGCCTTCATGGTAACCACCGCGCTCCATTTTATCCCCGTGATTGCAAACGAGGCGGCGACAGTCCTCCGTTCACAGCGATTGCGCGGATTTCGTTATTTACGGATGAACTTGTTCGCCACAGTGCGCGGTATCCTTAACAGTTTTCGTCCGATTTTGGCAGGTAACATCCGCCATGCGACGCAACTCGGCGAATCGGTTGAGAGCCGCGGGTTTTCGCCGGATGCGGAACGTCACGCGCGTTTCCAAGATGCGTCTACAAAAATGCGGTTTTGGGACCTAGGTCTGCTTTCGGGCCTGGCAACCTGCGTCATCGGCATCGTCTGTCTGAAGGTGCTTTATTTCTGTTATGCGAATGGGCTCTATTACGCCTCGTGGCTGCGGCATGCATATACCTTCACGCGGGAAGTGTTGTAATCGCAAAGGCATGCGGCGTGGACAGAATAAATAAAAAAAGTTGACAAACGCGCGATTTTGTGGTATTATATTATAGTAGTGACGCAGACGAACCTGGGTAGGAGAGACCTCCTGGTCTCGATGCCCTCATCATATTGTAGGAGTGACGCAGACGAACCTGGGTAGGCGCGTTTTGAAACCGCGTCTATCAGTGAGGGATTCTTGCATCTGCGTCCAGACTGATTATATCAACCTAACTCAAAAAAGGAGTTTACCTGTGAATCGAAAATCAGCAATGAAGCACGCACGTGCGGATGAAACCAAACGTGTGAGAAACCGACACCGTAAATCGACGCTACGCACGCTGCTCCGGCAAACCGAGGATGCTCTTGACGCTGGCAACGTTGAGGCCGCACAGACATTATTCCGTTCTTCGGCGAGTCTACTGGACCGGGCGGCTGGCAAGGGTGTCATCAAAAAAGGCACGGCGAACCGCCAAAAGTCGCGTCTCAACCGCAAACTGAACGCGCTCATCGCGGCCGCGGCATAATCGGATAGGCGGATAAGCAGTAGGAGAGCCCCGGCAACCGTAGCGCGAGGGCCTGTCCCTCGCGTGCTGTCTCGATGCCCTCTTGCAGCAGGAGAGCCCCGCCAACCGTAGCGCGAGGGCCTGTCCCTCGCGTGCTGTCTCGATGTCCTCTTGCAGTAGGAGAGCCCCGCCAACCGTAGCGCGAGGGCCTGTCCCTCGCGTGCTGTCTCGATGTCCTCTTGCAGTAGGAGAGCCCCGCCAACCGTAGCGCGAGGGCCTGTCCCTCGCGTGCTGTCTCAATGCCCATGCAGTAGGAGAGCCCCGCCAACCGTAGCGCGAGGGCCTGTCCCTCGCGTGCTGTCTCAATGGCCTCTTGCAGTAGGCGAGACCTCGGGCCTCGATGCAGGCGGTGGTATCGGGACAAGGATGTCCCGCCTACCGAAAACACATGTCGGGACAAGGATGTCCCGCCTACGGGAATCTTCATTAGATCCGCCGATAAATGCCATGCCAAAACCTCACACGAACCTCCGCGAAATTGCACTAACTTGCCTGATGTCCATCTCGCAGACGCGAGCGTCGGTAGCCGCTGTCGTTGACAAGGCGTTCCGGAAACACGCGCTCAGCGGCCGCGAACGCCGATTCGTCAACGGGCTCGTTTACGGCGTTGTCCGATGGCAGAAGCATCTCGATTGGGTGCTGAACCACTATATCAATCCGCGGTTTCAGTTGGACACGCGGCACCGCAACATTCTCCGCCTCGGCGCGTTTCAGTTGTTACACTTGGACGGTATCCCTGCGCACGCCGCGATTTTTGAGACTGTCCAACTCGCCAAAGGGACATCGGGACAGGGAGGCTCCGCCTACAAGCAGCGCGTCAGCAAAACAGCCGGGTTCATCAACGGCGTTTTGCGTTCTGTGCAGCGCAAGGCGCACAGGTTAACCTATCCGCGGCTTGGCGACAATCCTGTTGAACATATTTCCATCTCCCAGTCCTATCCGACATGGATGGTGAAACGGTGGCTTGAGACGCGCGGGGTTTCGTGGACGCTGGAGTTCTGCCGAGCGAGCAATCAGGTTGCGCCGCTCTCCCTACGCGTCAATTCTCTCGTTACGCGACGCGAGGAACTTCGCGAATCGCTGGCGGCAAATGGCATCGCCACGCGCCTCTCCCAGGTTGCAACCGATGGGTTAATCCTTGATAACCTTGCGTCCTCAGCGAATGAGGACGCTTTAAAGGCGTTGCTCAATCGCGAAGACATCTATGTGCAAGACGAGAGCGCGATGCTCGTCGCGCCGCTCCTCGCACCGGCAGAGATGCAACTCATCGTTGAAGTGTGTGCCGCACCGGGCGGCAAAACGACGCACCTCGCGCACCTGATGGGCAATGCGGGAAAAATTATCGCCGTAGATGTCTCCGACAAGCGACTCGCCGTGTTGCTAAAGAACTGCACCCGGGTCGGCGCGCTTAACGTTGAAACACTGGCACTTGATGCAACCCAGGCAGACCTCGGGTTCATCGCCAACGCCGATGCAGTGCTGATTGATGTGCCGTGTTCGGGGTTTGGCACGCTGCGGCGGCACGCAGATATCCGATGGAACAGGACCGCCGAGCACCTCCGCATGCTCCGAGAAGTGCAATTGAATCTGCTGCGCAACGCCGCAATGCATCTGAAACGTGGCGGCGTGCTAGTATACAGCACTTGTAGTATTGAACCGCAGGAAAACGAGGATATCATCCATCGGTTTCTCGCAGAGTTCCCGATGTATACGGTAGAACACGCGCGGACATTCTTACCGCATCTCCCACCAAACGCGCTAACGCCGGAAGGTTTCGTCCAGACGTTCCCGCATGAACATGGCGTTGATGGCGCGTTCGCCGCGCGCCTCCGCAAGAATGATTGACTTCAATCTCTACGCTATCACCGACCGGCACCGCTGCGCGCCAACCGCGTTATTAGTCGTCATTTCGGAACTGCTAGACGCAGGCGTGCGAGCCATTCAATTGCGCGAAAAGGATTTAGACGCGCGCGCGTTGTCCCAATTGGCAAAACCGATAGCCGAACGGTGCCGACGTTACGATGCCGCTCTCTTCATCAACGGAAACGTCAAAGTTGCACAGGATGTTGGGGCGGCAGGGGTTCATCTGCCTGCGTCCGTAACAGCGCGCGTCAGCGAAACCTTACAAATCGGATGTTCCATCCACAATTTTGACGAAGCGAAAAAACGGGAAGCAGAGGGTGCCGATTTCATCACCTACAGTCCCATCTACCGCACCGCCAGCAAACCGGGATATGGTCCCGCGGTCGGCGTAGCCAACCTTGCGCGGCTCGCAAAACAGATAACGGTTCCTATCTTCGCGCTTGGCGGCGTTACGCCAGAACGGGTTGCGGCGTGCATGGAGGCGGGTGCTGCTGGCATCGCTGTGATGTCAGGCGTGATGTCTCCCACCGGCGCGGGGGAACAAGCAAGACGGTATCTCAAGGCATTGCGTTAAAACATTTTTTGCTTGCAAACTCGCGCGTTTTGTGGTATCCTATAATTACATGAAGATGTTTCATATTTCGATGCGTTCGGTAGGAGAGCCCTCCGGGTCTTGATTTCTTCCCGTAGCGCGGGGGCCTGTCCCCCGCGAGCGTTGAATTCCGCGTGCACGCACGCTGGCGAGGGACAGGCCCTCGCCCTACGGTAACGCACGCCGTTTTTTCGGACGCATCGTTTTAGGTCCTACGGACCTGAAGAGAATAAGAGACGTTTTTCCCGTAGCGCGGACAATGGCGAGGGACAGGCCCTCGCCCTACGGTGAAGTGCCGTTTTTTTTCGTAGTGCGGGGGCCTGTCCCCCGCGATCGTTGGATTGCGCGGACGATGGCGAGGGGAACCCGCTCGCAGGCGCGTGTGGAAACCTGCAAGGGCCCACTACGATGAAGGGGGGCTTTCTGCCGCCGCGGCCCCGGTAGGCGCGCCGCCCTATTGCATCGAGACCCGGAGGTCTTTCCTACGGGACAGGTGATTCTCCGCAAGGCACATGGGAAATTACCCATAAGGGACGGGAGTCTCTGAAAATCCGATAACCCGTAATAGGGAGGGAAAATCCATGGACATGATTTCACTCACGCATCAGGTGACACCACCCGAATTTTCCGAGTTGTCGCTCCCAGCGCGAAAATTAGGCTCCGAATTGCAACACCGAGTTGACGAAGTGAACAATCCGATATTGGAGAACCTGAACCTCGTTGACTTAGCAAAAGCCGCAAACCTGACGCACCTGCAGGCAGTCAACGCGCTACAGGAACTCAACGAAGTCGAACTCATTTCTGTTGAAAACTACAACGGTTACAACGGGTTCGCCGGCAGAGACATGCATAACCTGAAATTGGAGTTTGACGTAATCACCTTTGTCATTTACGACGCGCTGTGCGAAAAAGAGCAAGCGCATCAGTGGCAGGAGATTCAAACCCTTTTCAAGGACAATTCCAAGACCGGGGAAGATCTCTACAGATACCTACGCGAACACTATCATCGCGACATTGTTTACCTCGTCGAGTATTACCGCGTCTTGACGTGGGAGAAACCGCGCCGGCGCGAGTGGTAGACTTCGTCAAGGAAGGGAATCGAAAATGGACATCCGAAAGATGACAGATGCCGAAGTCTATGAACGCGGGCTTGAAGTGCTTTTGAAGGAACTGGGCCCCGATGAAATGCCCCGCTTCCTCCAACAGTGCAAACCGCGCACCTACGATTACACCGCAACGCGGCAGCAATCGCTAAAAAATGAGGAACTTGACACAATTGTCAATTGTATCCGACAGGAAGAATTGGAGAGACAAGCCGAAGAACAGGTGAAGGCACACCGCATCACCGCATGGCGCAATAACTCGGCGGAACTTACCGAACTGGAACGCTTTGAAATCGGGCATAAAGCACTTGTGGCGAAGTTGGGACTCTCCGGAACATGGACGTTTTTACGCACCATTTTGAGCACGGAAACCACGGTGATTCCGCCGATGCTAAGCCATCTCCACCCGAATCCGAGTTGGTGAGTCCTCCACGGCAACAGGTATCCTAGCACCGCGCCGACTCTCTAAAACGGCAAACCGCGAAGATTGAGGCTGAAACGAAATCTAGCGTTCGTTTTTTCCTTGTAATTTTATGCATTTTATGGTATCCTATTAAGACCGGTTCGTGAACGTTCTTTCAACACTCGGACCGGCCGAAGCGCAACTCCGCATCGGTAAGAAACGACGCGCCGCTTACCCGCGCGTCAACCCCCGCAACTCAACGATGGAGGCAGTCAACTTGCAGAAGCAGACGCTGCAACTCCGGAGAGTTTATGCAGCCCGTTCAGGGCACGCAATCGCTGATACAAAGAGGAAATGATGCTCAAAGAGACTATCGATCACATTTTCGAGTTCACGGAAACTCTGACATCCAACGATTCTAACAAAGCCGTAACCAAGCATTTTGTCGTTTTACCTATCCTCCGCGACTTGGAATGGAACTGCGACAATCTGGAGAACTTAGAGGTTTTTCCAGACAAAAGCACCGAAAGCGGCACCGTTGACTACGCCTTACAACACGATGGAAAATCGCGCGTATTCATTGTGGTTAAACGCTGGCCCACAGAACTCGACCCTGATGAACTTTACGATGAAACCGCCCTTTACGCTTCTCAAGAAGAGGTTGATTTTGTCGTTCTCACCAACGGCAAGACATGGGACTTCTATCTGCCTAATCTACCAGACGTTCCATGGGAAACGAGAAGGTTTTGCTCCATCGATCTTGACAACGAGAATGAGGCAGTCTCCGATTTTCAGAAATATCTGTCCAAATCTCATGTTCTGGATGCCAGCGCAAGAGAGGCGGCAGAAGCGATTGTCAAAAAACCGGAAAAACCTACCTCCGAAGAACTACTCCGCGATGTCCGGAAGATAATCAGGAAAATTGAGGACAAATCCACCAGCGGCGACTATATCTTCCGCGGCGAACCTGAATGCTATCCGAAAGTCTCCTCAGCTCTTTACCGCCAATACGAAGAAATTCCGATAGATGGATCCAATGTCGAAGATTTCCAAGATAAGATGCTAATCGCGGCGCAAGAGCATCTCCCCGGAACAACCAGCGACTCTGAAACCCCAGTAAGGAAACCAGACGACTCTTTTGAGACCTTAACCGAACTCCAACACTACGGGGGTAAAACGAACCTCATCGACTTTACGACCGATTCTCGTGTAGCACTTTTCTTCGCCTGCGACGGTTCGCCCGGCAAGAAGGGGAGGGTTATCCTACGGAAAAGAGGGGACAGAGAAGATCTCGTTGAAAACCCGCGCGAACCGAGCAACCCCCTTAATCGTGTCATCGCTCAGAAGAGCATATTCGTTCGACCTCGCCAAGGCTGCGTTGAATTCAATCAAAACAAGGATGTTGTTGAGATTCCGGCAGACCTCAAGAAGCCTATGCTGGAATACCTGCAAAAGTATCACAACATTTCTGCGAAAACTATCTATAACGACCTGTATGGATTCATCAGAACACAGGATATCCATCTCAGGGCCTACAAAGAACTTTACAGAGGTTTTTCTGCAGCGGATAAAGATGATCTGGACAAGGCCATCCGGCACTATAACAAGGCGATAGAACTTAAACCCGATTTTTTCGGAGCCTATAACGACCGCGGTATTGCTTATGGCAAAAAGGGCGACTTTGACAGTGCTATCAAAGACCTTAACAAGGCAATTGAACTCAACCCTAATCTCGCCGAGGCGTATAACAACCGCGGCCTCTCTTACCTCCAAAAAGGCGAGATTGATACCGCCATTCACAACTACAGCAAGGCAATTGAACTCAACCCTAATCTCGCCGAGGCATATAACAACCTTGGCACTGCTTACCTCCAAACAGGCGAACTTGACAACGCCATTCACAACTACAGCAAGGCAATTGAACTCAAACCCAATCGCGTCAAAGTCTATAACAACCGCGGCAAAGCCTATGCAGGAAAAGGTGAGTTTGACAACGCTATCGCAGATTTTAACAAGGCAATCAAACTCAATCCTGTTGATGCCGAAGCCTATTACAATCGTGGTAACGCTTACGCCCAAAAAGGCGAACTTGACAACGCCATCAAAGACTTTACCAAAACAATCGAACTCAATCCCGATTTTTTCGGAACCTATAACAACCGCGGTGTTGCTCATAGCGAAAAGGGCGAATTTGACAAAGCCATCCAGAACTATGACAAGGCGATAGAACTCCATCCTGTTTACGCCGAAGCCTATTACAACCGCGGCATTGCTTATGACACAAAGGGCGAATTTGACAAAGCCATCCAGAACTATGACAAGGCGATAGAACTCCATCCCGTTTACGCCGAAGCCTATTACAACCGCGGCACTACTTACTTCCAAAAAGACGAGGTTGACAACGCTATCAAAGACTTTACCACGGCGATAGAACTCAAACCCGATTCTGCCATTGCCTATTGCAACCGCGGCGAAGCGTGGATGCACCGCCGCGAATGGGACAAAGCCAAAGCAGACCTAACCGTTGCCAAAAACATGGCTTACAATATCATCGTCTCATTTCAGAGCGATTATGAAAACGTCGCGGACTTTGAAGAGAAAAACGGCGTTACGGTGCCACCAGACATCAAGGCAATGCTGACCCCGGCGTAGGTGCAACCTCCGAAATCTGTCACTTCCCGAATGCGCAACGCTTTTTTCTTGGCACAAATCGCTTCTTAAGGCTAAATTAACGGGGGTGTTTCATATTTCGATGTGTTCGGTAGGAGAGCCCGCCAGGTCTTGATGTCTTCTCGGTAGGAGAGACCTCTGGTCTCGATTTTCCCGTAGGGCTTTTCTCTGCCCGTAGCGCGGGGGCCTGTCCCCCGCGATCTCCATCGTCAAGAGGGGCGTTTTAGGTCCTTAATAAAAACACGCGCGGCCCTGGCAAAGACTATTAAGGACCTAAAGGACCTTAGCGTTCTTCGCAGGCGCGCGGGCTATAGACATTAAGGTCCTACGGACCTAAGAGAACCAGAGACGTTTTTCCCGTAGCGCGGACAATGGCGAGGGACAGGCCCTCGCCCTACGATGAAGGGGGGCAGCCCTATTGCATCGAGACCAGGAGGTCTCTCCTACGGGGATTTATGAAACCCCCTCAAATTAACGTCATCTTCACATTTTTCTTGCAAAGTTTTGCATTTTATGGTATTCTATGTTTAACACTGGTTCGTGAACGTTCGCTCAACACTCGGACCGGCCGAAGCGCAACACCGCATCGGTAAGAAACGACGCGCCGTTCGACCGCGCGTCAACACCCGTAACTCAACGATGGAGGCAGTCAACTTGCAGAAGAAGACACTGCAACTCCGGAGAGTTTATTCGTATTGTCCCTATTAGGGACACATTTTTGACTATCACTGAAGAGAGAAGATGAACACGCAACAACCAGACGAACTCAACCGCGTGCTGGAAAAGATCTGTGAGATAGCTGAGAAATCGGCTAGCGGTGACTACGTCTACCGCGGCGAACCTGCCTGCTATTCTAAAGTCTCCTCAACCCTCTATCGCGAATACGAGGAAGAAATTGACGAGGAGAGTTTTGAGATAGATGTCGTCCAAGAAGAAATTCTAGGCGAGGCGAGAAAGTATACCCGCGAAACAGCCGATGATTTGGAGATTTTGACAGAACTTCAACACCACGGCGGGAAAACCAACCTGATCGATTTTACGACTGACTACCTCATTGCTCTTTTCTTTTCATGTGATGGAGAGCATGCCCAAGCCGGCCGGGTTATCTTGCTAGAAAAGGAATCGGCCGACTACAAGGTCGAAAAACCGCCGAAGACGATTAATCGCGTGGAGTCCCAGAAAAGCATATTCGTGCAAGCATCCGAAGGGTTTGTTGAACCGGACGAGGTAGTAACTGTTCCCCAAGACCTTAAGCAGGCTATGCTAAACTATCTGCGGAAGCATCACGACATCTCCACCGAAACTATCTACAACGACTTGCATGGATTTATCACGAACCGGAGTATCCATGAAAGTGCCTACACGCTGTTTCATAAAGGGATGACCTGTCAAAATCGAGGAGATTCAGCGAAAACGCGGGCAAAAAAACAGGTGTGGTATGATAAAGCCGTGGGCCATTATACCGAAGCTTTGGAACAGAAACCTGATTTTCACGAGGCCTATAACAATCGCGGTGCTGCTTACAAGGAAAAAGGTGAACTTGATAACGCGATTCAAGACTTTACCACGGTGATAAAACTCAATCCCGTTTACGCTAAAGCCTATAACAACCGCGGTGCTGCTTACCTTGAAAAAGGCGAACTTGACAGCGCTATCAATGACTTAACCACGGCGATAGAACTCAATCCTGATTACGCCACAGCCTATTACAACAGCGGCACTGCTTACCTCCAAAAAGGCGAACTTGACAACGCTATCAATGACTTAACCACGGCGATAGAACTTAAACCCGATTCTGCCAATGCCTATAACAACCGCGGTGTTGCTCATAGCGAAAAGGACGAATTTGACAAGGCCATCCAGAACTTTGACAAAGCGATCCAATTCAAACCCGATGATGCCACAGCCTATAGCAATCGCGGCAAAGTGTGGATGCATTTAGGCAAATGGAACAAAGCCAAAGCAGACCTAACCGTTGCCAAGGACAGCGGCGTGGATATCATCGCCTCCTTTCAGATCGATTATGAAAGCGTCGCGGACTTTGAGAAGAAAAACGGCGTTACGGTGCCAGCAGACCTCGCGGTGATGCTAACCTCTGAGTAGGTTCAACCTCCAAAATCGTCTTTTCCAGATTGTTAGGATTTCTCGTTGCAAATTTACGCAGTTTGTGGTATCCTATCAAGGGTTCGTGAACGTTCGCTGCCGAAAGGAGCGGAGACTTCTCGGACCCGCCAAAGTGCATTACTGCACGCGCAACGGAGGAAAGAAGATGAACATACAACAAGACCGGATTGACACGGTGCAAGAAATCGTCACTCGCGGTTTCAATTACCTAGACCAAGGCCATCTGGACAAGGCTGTCGCGCTCTTCACTACCGTGATAGATCTTGAACCGGACCGGGCCGTAGTTTATCACTATCGAGGCGAAGCCTACTACACTCAAGGCGCATTTGACAATGCCATCAGCGATTTTAGCAAGGCGATAGCAATTGAGTCCGACTTTGCCGAAGCCTATAGCAATCGCGGTATGGCTTACGAGGCTAAAGGTGAACTTGACCTGGCCATCCAAGACTATAATACGGGGATAAGACTGAACCCCCATGAGACATTAGCCTATTACCATCGTGCCAGGTTCTACAGTTTCGGTGAGGAAGAGGAAATCGCACTTGACCTGGCCATCCAAGACTATAACATGGCGATAAAATTGGATCGCTATTTTGTCAACGCCTATCACAATCGCGGGCTGAGTTACTTGATGCTAGAAGACTTTGACCGAGCCGTCGAAGACTTTGACATGGCAATAAAGTTGAATCCAAATCTCGTCAATGCCTATAAAGGTCGCGGTATGGCTTACACCTTCATGGAAAAGTTTGAGCATGCTGTCAATGACTATAGCAAGGCAATAGAACTCGATCCTGATGATGCTGAAACCTATCGCGATCGCGGCAAAGCATGGATGCACCTTAGCAAATGGGAAAAAGCCGCAGCCGACTTGATTGCGGCCGGTGAAATCCCTCCTGAAGATGTCGTCGCTGCCTTGAGTGCTTCGGAATCTGAGTCGTAAGACAACCTTGAAGATTCGGGAAATAGATCGGAAATGTTGACGAGGCAGTAGCCCGAAACTGGGAATGACCGATTCCGAACTCGCTCATTTTTTCTTGACATTACGTTGTTTTTTATGGTATACTAATTCCATACGAAACTTACGCGAAAACCGTCTTGGATTTCCATCTGAGACGTTAACATGACGGAGTCCAACTCATGTCGCCGAATGAAATTTTTGACTGGTTTAACCAAACACCCATTGATAAGACCTGGTCATTTGACGGATGCAAACCGTCAGACACAGGGAAATGGACGCACGGGTACCATCGCTACCCCGCCAAGTTTATTCCTCAACTTGTTGAGCGTCTGATCGATACCTACATATCCAACGGGTCCGCTCACGTAAACGATCCGTTTATGGGATGTGGCACAACTGTTGTCACTGCGATATCCAGAGGGTTTCAAGCGAGCGGCACGGACATTAACAAAGTCGCTCATTTGGTAACCCAAACGAAAGCGTCCCCGATCCAACCCGACTATCTTGACAAAAAAGTTAAGCAATTTTTGTCACGAATTTGTCCGCTCGGTGAAGGGCAGAGTTTTTTCGGCACACGCCAGGTCTGCCCCCAAATTCCAGATAAACATCTGGAACGGATTGACTATTGGTTTACAGAAGAAACGCGTGATGAAATGGGGAAAATCCTAAACGTGATTCTGGACGAAACGGATCAAGCGGTTCGGTGTTTCCTTCTCGTAGCGTTTAGTCACGTTCTCAAAACCTGTTCGATTTGGAGCCAAGGGAGCACCAAACCGACGCGCGATTTGAGGAAACGGCCGACACTTCCGTACGATGCGATCAAACGGCACCTCACCAAGATGCTAAAGGGAAACACGCATTTTTATCAAGTCGTGCCATCTCATGTGCGAGACCTGTTGGATGGTTATCTAAACGTCCACGTGGGCTCCGCCGAAAGACAATCTGTACCCGATGATAGCGTTGATCTGATCGTCAGTTCAAGTCCTTACGTGACAAGTTACGAATATGCCGATCTACATCAACTGTCAACGATCTGGTTGGATTTAGCCGATGACCTGAAAGAATACAGAAAACAGTTCATTGGAACGTCCTACAAGCACTACGATGACAAACCGCTGCGGAGTCAAATCGCCTCCGAGATTGTCTCCCAAATGGTGCCCCAAAGTAGGAAAAAAGCGAAAGAAATTGAAGCCTTCTTCATCGACATGCAGGAGGTGTTCAATGAGAGTTTTAGAATCCTGAAACCGGGGGGCAGATGTTGCTACGTCATTGGCAACACGAAGCTCAAAGGTGTTGAAATCCTCAACGCCGAAGCCTTCGCGGAGTCCCTGCAATACTCAGGCTTCAAACTCGATCGGCTCATTAAGCGGGAAATCCCCTTGAAAATTCTCCCCCAGAAACGGGATGAAAAAACTGGGAGATTTGCCAGTAAGGATAAAGCCGACTCCGAAGCGTACCCAACAGAGTATGTCGTGATTGGGTTAAAGGAGTAGGGAATCATGAATTTTGAAGACCTGAAAAATATGTACTCGGCGGCGCAGTTAAGCGAAGGCGCGGAAGCCTATCGGTCTGTTTCCCAACTCTTGCAGGATGCCAAGGGACAGCATAAGCAAGATTTTTTGAGGGCTAAGCCGCACGGAGACCACGAACAGAGCTGGCGTGCCTTTAAGGGCAAAAACTTTGAGAAATTGATTCGACACATTATCACGGACTCAATTGAAGCCCTCGGAATGAAGGTAATCGACGGTAATAAATTGGAGAAGAGCAAAAGCGTAAACCTGTCGCAGGAATTAAGCCAAGTGAAGCGAAATTTGGCAATTGATTACGGCGAGTTTGGTTTGCATCTCCCCGACGTTGATATTGTCGTCTACAACCCTAAAAATTGCAGGGTTATCGCTTTAATCTCCAGCAAAGTCACGTTGAGAGAACGGATTGCCCAGACAGGCTACTGGAAACTCAAATTGCTGGAAGATAAAACTACCGCTAACATCAAGGTCTATTTTATCACGCCTGACGAAGATGGAACCTTGACGAGCGCATATCTTCCCAAGAAAGGACGAGCGATTGTTGAGGTCGACCTTGATGGCACCTATGTCCTAACCGAGGCATCGCTTGAGCAGAGTGACAAGGTTAAACTGTTTGAGCATTTCATTGATGATTTCAGGCAGTTAATCGAAGAGAGCAAGGCATCTTTATGAAACTTGCTGGTGGCGCGTAGTCCGACGAAGGCTATAAGCCCCTCACTGAAAAACGGAGTGTTAGGCATCAGAGCAACCGCGCCTAACGAAAGAAAAGGAGGATTCGCGTGTCAAAACCAACGGTTAGGGGACTTGTTATGGAGTTCTTTGAAAATCACCCCAACCAAGAGATCCCGCACGCTCTTGTCTTGGCTTGGGTGGATCCAAAGTATGAGGAAGCGCACGGCCGCCGCCCTCTTGATACACGGCGAAGAATCAGAGATCTCTGTAAGGAAAACAAACTCACTAAGATTCGTGACGGTGTCTACAAATATGACCCGAATCGTGCCCAAGGTGTCAAGTTGCGAGGTTTCTCAGAAACTACAAAGAGAGACGCATTGGAACGAGATAACTACCAATGTGTTCTCTGTGGCCGCGGGCGCGAAGATGGGATTACCCTCACCGTAGACCACATCATTCCAAGGGATAATGACGGCCCCAACACCCTTGAAAACGCTCAAACGCTCTGTTCTCAACACAATCTGCTCAAGAAGAACTACTCCCAAACCGAAGCCGGGAAACGGTACTTCATCAGAATGCATGAAACCGCGGTTGCCAATCAGGACGAGAAGATGATAGCGTTCTGCCGAGCGGTTTTCGATGCTTACGATGAATACGAAGTGGACTTCCACATCCCGCGACCGGACAGGGACTAAGCGAATCTCAAGCCACCAAACGTTTGGCTACAAGCGGTTCAGATATGAACGTGAAGAAAGACAGGAAACCCTCTCAGCCAGAGCTCAAGTTCCGCGCGCTTTTGGATAAAATATCCGAGCGGACAGGCGAAGGAAGAGGCAATTACGCTGTGGACCGGCACCAGCAACCAATGCCGGATATTGATACTATCTTGAAGGAAGCGGAACTGTTAGAGAAAACTGAACAGGCATCTTCAAGTCTTGTTGAACCGGTATTGCAAGCAACGGCTCAGAGAAAGCGCGTAATCCGAACGCGGACAGCCGATGCGTTGTGTTCCGAGCGCAGTTTCCAGAAATGACAGTGCAAAACATGAAACAAATCTTAACCATCGCAGGTTCAGACTCCGGCGGCGGTGCCGGCATACAGGCGGACATTAAAGCCATCTCCGCAAACGGCGGATTCGCAATGTCCGCGATAACCTCTGTCACGGCGCAGAATACGGTGGCGGTGACGAGCGCGTTCGATCTGCCGATTTCGCTCATTGAGGCGCAACTGGATGCAGTCTTCACCGACTTTGAGGTGGCAAGCGTCAAGACCGGGATGCTTTCTTCATCGGAGATTGTGGCGGCGGTATCGCAGAAGTTGCGTGAATACGCGCCGCCTGCCATCGTCGTAGATCCGGTGATGATCTCCAAGAGTCGGTTTCCTTTGTTGAAAGAAGAGGCGATTGCGAGTCTTAAGGCGGAATTGATTCCGCTTGCCACGCTCATCACGCCGAACGTCTACGAGGCGGAATTGCTGGCGCGACGGGAGATCCAGACTACGGATGATGCCAAAGCCGCGGCGCAGGTTATTGCGGCGTTGGGATGCGAGGCGGTGCTGGTAAAAGGCGGGCATCTCGGCGGCGCGCAGGCAACGGATGTGCTTTATTTCGGCGGCGAGTGGCACTTTTTCGAGGCGGAACGCATTGATACGCAGAATACGCACGGCACGGGTTGCACCTATTCCGCCGCCATCGCGACGCAACTCGCGCACGGCAAGGAACTTACGGAGGCGATCCGCGCGGCGAAGGCGTATATTACAAACGCCATCCGCCACGCGCTGGACATCGGACATGGGCATGGCCCAACGAATCATTTTTATTCCCTCGCGCGATAATCACCGTGGCCCGTAGCGCGGGGGCCTGTCCCCCGCGATTCCCTCGCGCGATAATCACCATGGCCCGTAGCGCGGGGGCCTGTCCCCCGCGATCGTTGGCATGGCGAGGGGAACCCGCTCGCATGCGCGTGTGGCATGCGAGGGCCCAAGCCCTACGGTGAGGGGTGGCGTTTTTTCACCGTAGCGCGGGGGCCTGTCCCCCGCGATTCCCTCGCGCGATAATCACCGTGGCCCGTAGCGCGGGGTCTTGTCCCCCGCGATTGTTGGCATGGCGAGGGACAGGCCCTCGCCCTACGGTGAGGGACAGGCGTTTTTTCACCGTAGCGCGGGGGCCCTCGCCCTACGGGCCAGCGGCATAAAATCTATAGCCGTTGCCGCCCCGCAAAACCGGTATCTGTCTCGTGCCAATATCGGATTTTTTGTTCACCGAGCCGCCAGCAGAGGTAGACCTCCTTGCCATCGCGCAGGTGCGGGAAATCGATGAGGCCCGGGTCAAGTCCTTTGAGGTGACATCCTCGGTTTGCGATGCGTTCGATGATCTGGCGGAATTGCGTGCCGGCGCGGAGATATTCAGGTGAACGCTTATCGCCGCCGTTCAATGAGATAACCTCAAACATCGGCGTGAGTTCTGCGTGGAGTTCTGTGAGTTCGCTTTTCAGTGCCTGCAGCGTGAGGATATCCTCGGTTAATTGGGGGATGCACTGGTTTGCTTCTTCTAGGGTGAAGTATCGTTTTTGTTGCATGTTCGGTTCTCCTGTGGCGTTGTGGAAATTGCGTTTAGTTGAGGGTGTTTCATATCTCGATTGCCCCCGGTAGGAGAGACCTCCTGGTCTCGATGTTCCCGTAAGGCTTTTCTCCGCCCGTAGCGCGGGGGCCTGTCCCCCGCGATCGTTGGGCTGCGCGAGCATGGCGAGGAAAACCCGCTCGCATGCGCGTGTGGCATGCGAGGGCCCTCGCCCTACGGTACCGGATGCCGTTTTTTCTACGCATCGTTTTAGGTCCTTTAGGACCTACATGTCTATAGAAAAATGTGCCGGTCCCATGTCAAGGTCCTTTAGGTCCTTAATAAAAACACGCGCGGACCCGGTAAAATCTATTAAGGACCTAAAGGACCTTAGGGTTCTTCGCGTTCGCGCGTGCTATAGACATTAAGGTCCTACGGACCTAAGAAACGTTTTTTTCTAGCGCGAGCGATGGCGAGGGAAACCCTCTCGCATGCGCGTGTGGCATGCGAGGGCCCAAGCCCTACGTGAAGGGGCGGCGTTTTCTCACCGCAGCGCGGGGGCCTGTCCCCCGCGATCTCCATCGTGACGATGTGTGTTTCCACCTCTGTAGTTTGTGATCGCCTGATCACAAACAGGTCAAGCTCTGGGCACCGGGAGGGCTCTCCTACACGGATTTATGAAACACCCTCGTTTAGTTGGTAATTTACACGAATTTGGGGAATATGTCAAGATAAATCTGAGCAGGATTCACAAGATTCACAAGATTGAAGCAGGATTTACAAGATTGAAGCAGGATTTACAAGATTTACAAGATTAGAGCATCTTGGAAACCGAGCGTCCTTTGGAAATACATAAGACAACACAGCCCACAGAATGGCAAATGAATCCAACACAACGATAAACCAAAACGTCACCCGTGCGGCGGGCATTGTCAGCATCGCCGTGATGGGTTCGCGGATTCTCGGGCTCGCCCGCGAGGTCGCGATAGCGTTCTATTTTCCTGCGCGGACAGGTGCGGATGCGTTTTACCTCGCGTTTCGCATCCCGAATTTCCTCCGCGATCTGTTCGGCGAAGGCATCTTGAGCAAGGCGTTTATTACTACCTTCCTCGCAACGGAAAGCGAAGAGGGAGAGGCGGCGGCGTGGCACCTCGCGAACCGCGTCTTTAATCTGACGGCACTCATCCTGCTCTGCATCACGATACTCGGTATCGCCTTCGCACCCGCCATCGTTGATGTGTTGACTCGCGAGAATTTTGAAGAGGCGTTGGAACCCGGCGAGCATTACGGCTTTCACAGCAAGGTTGAGCTCACCATATACCTCACGCAGTTGATGTTTCCTTATCTGCTGTTCGTCTCGCTCGCGGCGATTGCGATGGGGTTGCTCAACAGCAAGGGGAGGTTTGGGGTGCCGGCGTGCGCGTCGTCTTTTTTTAACCTGAGTTCGCTCTTCATCGGCGTAGGCGGTTACTATGTGTGTCAACAGGCAGGGATGCACCCGGTAACGGGAATGGCGGCGGGTGTCATCGTCGGGGGCATCGCGCAGTTCGTCATTCAGGTGCCGTCAATGTATCGAGTCGGCTTTCGGTATCGCCCGCTTCTCAGCCTCCGCGATGCGAGAGTGCGCCAGGTCTTCAGTCTCATCGGACCGGCGGTGTTAGGCGTGGCAGCCGTGCAGGTTAATCAGTTTACGAACACCTTTTTTATCACGGAAGATTCGGGATGGTTGACATGGATAAACCGCGCCTACCGCGTGATGCATCTTCCTATCGGGATATTCGGTGTGGCGATTTCCACGGTAGCACTGCCGCAACTTGCGCGGTTCGCCACGGCGGGTGAGACAGCCAATTTCCGCAACGCGCTCTCTTACGCGCTGCGATTGATGCTGACGTTAACACTCCCCGCTTCTGTCGGGTTGATGGTGTTATCGGCACCCATCTGCCGACTGCTTTATGAACGCGGGCAGACTTTTGAGGTAGACACGCTTGCAACGGCGGGTGCCCTGTTTGTCTACGCCTTCGGGTTGTGCGGATTTTCGGCACTCAAAATCGTGACAGATGGGTTTTACGCCTACAAAGACATCCGCGCGCCGGTGATTGTCAGCGTCTGCGCCGTCACGCTCAACATCGCGCTGAACTATCTCTTTATCTATGAAGGATTATTTTTAGACCATCGTGCAGTCGTATTTTCGACTGTTTTGACGGTGACGCTGAACTTTTCTGTCCTCTTGGTGCTGCTGCGCCGCAAAGTCGGCAGATTGGGACTCTCCTCGCTCATCCGCCTGACGTTGAAAACCGTCATCGCCTCGGTAGTGATGGGGCTCAGCTGCTGGGTCGCGAACGGGATTATTGAGGGGGATTGGCTCGGCACGGAGGGATTCGTGACACGAGTTATCGGCGTTTTCCTTCCCATCGGCATCGGCGTTATCGTGCTTGCGGGGATGTATAAAGCGTTGAAAGTGAAAGAGTTTGATGATATTATAGAGATGTTCAAGCGGAGATTATCATGAGGTGCAACGAACAGGATAGGCGCGATTTGAAAGCGCGCATACCAGACTGATGGACAGACATTTATGCTAACAAAACGAATTATTCCGTGTTTAGATGTGCGCGCGGGCAAGGTGACAAAAGGGATTGCCTTCAAAGGCAACGTCAATGTGGGGGATCCGGTAGAAATGGCGCGCTTTTACTATGAAGGCGGTGCAGATGAGCTCGTTTTTTACGACATCACGGCGAGCAACGAACGGCGCGATATCATGATTGATGTCGTCTCCGCTGTCGCCGCCGAGATTTTTATTCCGTTTTCTGTCGGCGGCGGGTTAAGAACGCTGGAGGATATGCGTCGTGTGCTTCTCGCCGGTGCGGAAAAGGTGAGCATCGATTCGGGTGCGGTGCGGCATCCGCCGTTAATTTCGGAAGGCGCGCGTGCGTTCGGCAGCCAATGCGTCGTGCTGAGCATGCAGGTAAAACGCGTGCAGAAAAGCAAGCAGATTCCGAGCGGCTACGAGATTTATATTGACGGCGGCAGAACCCCGGTCGGCTGGGATGCGCTGGTGTGGGCCTCGCGCGGCGTTGAGTTAGGCGCGGGCGAAATTGTCGTCAACAGCATCGATGCCGATGGCACGAAAGCCGGCTATGAACTTGCGTTAACGGGTGCGATTGCGGCTCGGGTGCCGGTGCCGGTGATTGCCTCTGGCGGCGCGGGGAATCCACAACACCTGCGCGATGTCTTCGTCAAAAGCAACGCCGATGCTGCCATCGTCGCCTCCATCACGCACTACGGCGAGTTCACCATTAAGAATATCAAATCCTATTTGGAGACAGAAGGCGTGAGTGTCAGAGATACGTGGTAACAGGAGAGTGTTTCATAAATCCGTGTAGGAGAGTCCTCCCGCGTGCTCCCGTAGGAGAGACCTCCTGGTCTCGATGCAATAGGGCGGCGCGCCTCCCGGGGGCGCGGCGGCAGAAGGTCCCCCTTGAACAAACGTCTCTTAGGTCCTTTAGGTCCTTAATGTCTATAGCACTCGCGTCCGCGAAGAGCCCTAAGGTCCTTTAGGTCCTTAATAGGTTTTGCCAGGGCCGCGCGTATTTTTTATTAAGGACCTAAAGGACCTTGCCGTGGGACAGACACGTTTTTCTATAGACATGTAGGACCTAAAGGACCTAAGACTGCCTCTTGCCGATGGCCAACGCGGGGGACAGGCCCCCGCGCTACGGGAAAAAAACGGCGTGCGTTACCGTAGGGCTTGGGCCCTCGGATGCCATCCGCGCATCCGAGCGGGTGTCCCTCGCCATCGCTCGCGCTACGGAAAAAACGTCTCTTGTTCTCTTCAGGTCTGTAAGACCTTAATGTCTATAGCACTCGCGTCCGCGAAGAACGCTAAGGTCCTTTAGGTCCTTAATAGATTTTGTCATGCTGTGCGTTTTTTATTAAGGACCTAAAGGACCTTGATATGGGCCGACACGTTTTTCTATAGACATGTAGGACCTAAAGGACCTAAGACTGCCTCTTGCCGATGGCCAACGCGGGGGACAGGCCCCCGCGCTACGATAAAAAACGCCCCCTCACCGTAGGGCTTGGGCCCTCGCATGCCACACGCGCATGCGAGAGGGTTCCCCTCGCCATCGTTCCCGCTACGGGAACATTGAGACCGGGAGGGCTCTCCTACCCAGATAGCACGGAGTCTGTTATGAGCATCCGCATCCAATTGACATTGAGTTACATCGGCATCGTGCTTTTGGTGCTATTCGCCATGTATCTCTACCTCGGCACGACGCTGAAGGCATCCCTCAGCAGCCGCATCACCGGCGAACTAGAAATTCAGGCGGCACTCTCCCGCGAATTCCTGCTGGATGCATTGCCCCAAACCAATCGGTTTACTTATGAAATCGACGACCTCATCGACCGGCTCGGAAAAATAGGGGGGATGCGGTTGACGTTCATTGACGTTGACGGACATGTCCGGGGAGATACGGAACGTGATGGAGCGGAACTCCGCGCAATGGACAACCACCTCAACCGTCCGGAGGTGCAAGATGCATTGGAGAAGGGACGCGGTATCCGCGACAGATATAGCACGACAACACAGACAGAATTTCGCTATTTCGCGGTGCCCGTGGAACGCGCCGGGGAACTGCTCGGTATCTGTCGCGTCGCGCTACCGATGAAGGCGGTAAACAGCGCGATTTTCGATCTCTGGCGCATGCTCCTCCTTGTCAGCGCAGCGGGGCTCCTTTTGGCGATTCTATTCAGCATTTTCACCGCTGGTGCCATCGTGAAGCCGATTGAAAATTTGACGCAGACGACGCAATCCCTGGCCGCCGGAAAAATTGACTCGCGCGTGCCGGTGAATTCTTCTAATGAATTAGGGCAACTCTCGCGGAATTTCAACCTGATGGCGAATCGGGTGCAAGGACAGATTTACCGCATCTCTCAAGAGCATCAACGGCTGGAGACTATTTTGACGAATATGAACGAGGGGGTGTTGCTCCTCAACGGCGCGTATGAGGTTACCTACGCGAATCCCGCCGCTATTGCGATGTTAACGCTTCCCGAAGCACAGCGAGGGACAGGCACTCGCCAGACGATGGAAGAAGGGGACGAGGCATACATCGGCAGGGCCCTAATCGAAATCAACAGGAAACCGGAATTGCAGGCACTGCTCAAGGAGGCGAAGGAGACTGGCAAGGTGGCATTTACAGAGATTCGGCTTGGAAACCTGATGGAGCCGGAGGCAGAGGTTACCGTCGTCCCCATCACCACGCCAGAAAATAGAGGCACCGCCGATGCGGCTCCCCGTGCTTCAGAACCCGAGTATCTCATCGTCATTCACGATGTGAGTCAGGTGCGGCAGCTAGAACGTATCCGTTCAGATTTTGTGGCGAACGTCTCACACGAACTGCGCACCCCGCTCACCTCCATTCAGGGATACGCCGAAACCTTGCTGAACGGTGAATTTGACTCCTCAATAGGCTCTGGCCTTGACACCACCGAAAAAAAACGACGCGAAGAATTCCTCATCAAAATCCTCAATCACGCCGCGCGTCTCTCGCGATTAGTCGCTGATCTACTCGAATTATCACGACTTGAATCCGGTGACGTTGAACTCAAACGCGCCCCCTGTCCCCTCAACGCCTTCCACGAAACGATTTTAGACGTGTTTGAGCCGGTGTTAGAAGAATCAGGCGTAGTTTTGACATGGAGCACTCCGGAAACGTTGCCGCAGGTGAACGTTGACAAGCAGCTCTTCATGCAAGTATTCGTGAATCTTATTGACAATGCAATTAAATACACGCCAGATGGCGGCACGATTGAAGTATCAGCGGAAGTATCGGATGCCGAACTCATCGTGCATGTAAAAGACACCGGCATCGGCATCCCGTCGGAATCGCAGTCGCGCGTCTTTGAGCGGTTTTATCGTGTGGACAAAGGCCGCGCGAGAGAGATGGGCGGCACTGGGCTCGGGCTCGCTATTACCAAACACATCGTGTTGCGCCACGGCGGACGCATCTGGCTGGAAAGCACTTTAGGACAAGGCACCGTGTTTCATGTCGCGCTGCCCAATCCCCTTATGCCCGCGCACCTTGCAGCGTAGCGCGGTGGTGCATCGAGACTGGGAGGTCTCTCCTACGGACTCGCGATGCCCGCGCCCCTTGCAGCGTAGCGCGGCCGTTCGGGATCAGGCGATCCCGAACTACGGTCTTGATGCCCGCGCCCCTTGCATCGTAGCGCGAGTTCTGCGTGTTATACCTGTCCCCCGCGATGCCCGCTAAATCTGCCACGCTTCTTGCGTCCACGCCATCTCCCAAAAGAGATACTCATAACGGCTGCTGAACAGAAAATGCCGCTTCAGCCGTGCTTTTTCGGCGGAACTGCTCTCCGCTGTCAACTCGTTCAGGAGGCTGCGCAACCACTTGCCTAAAGCGAGGAATTCCTCGGAGGCATACATCTCTATCCATTCTTGATAGAGCGGTTCGGGAGAACCTCCCTGCTGTGCTAGCGTTGTGCCTATCTCGGCGTAACCCCACTGGCACGGCAACACGCCTGCGATGATGTCCGCCAGCGTGCCGCTCTGTGCAACGCTCAGCAAATGCCGCGTGTAGGCGTGCGTTGTCGGTGCCACCGGTGCTTGCTCCATCTCAGCGGCGGAGATGCCAAACTTTTCACAATACCCGCGGTGTAAATCCATCTCGGTGTTCAGGGTTTCGTTGAGCAGTTGTGAAAAGAGTGCCATCGTCGCCTCATCGGGTGCCTTGATAACGCCGTGCGCAAATACACGGCTATAGTCTAACAGGAACAGATAGTCCTGAACGAGGTAGAACTTGAACTTCTCTGTCGGCAGTGTGCCATCGGCAATGCCGCGGACGAAGGGGTGCCCCAGGTCTGCCTCCCAAATCGGTGCGGCGGATTGTCTGAGTTCATCGGTAAATTGAGTCAAAAGTTTCGTCTCCTTGAAAGGTTATTTGGTGTCACACCAAATTCATTGATGAATTGTGTATGACACCTCAACACAACGAGGTTATCACCATGTTTGAAAAACTTGGAATTGTCACTAATATCTGGAGCGTGGAAATGCAAAACGGCGCACGCTTTGATAATCTAATGGTTGCATTCGGTGAAAACGGGTTCCGCGACCTGGAGGTGCGCGAAGGTGATTACCTCCGCGATTCCGCCTTTGGTGCAGTCATTACGCAACTTGAATCGGCAATGCCCGATTACTCCGATGCCGAGTGGAAAACCCTCGCCGAGGCGGTGTGGAACGGAAAACCGCATCCCACTAAGCATCCCGCGCTCTTTGAAGAGGTAGCCGCCTTCACCCGAAAAGCAACGGGGCTCACCTTGAGTTACGCGATGTCCCACCCGTGGCTTTCGGATTTCGAGGAGGCAAACACCGAACGGATACTCACGGCGAAGAAGTTGGCGTATCTGCTGTGTCCTTCTCGCGCGCGGCTCCGCCTCGTTGATCTGGATACCGAAGACGCGATTGACGAAGCTGTCGCTGTCGCGAACCTCCAACGTTATCACACGCTTTTGCCGAATTATCCGATGATTTTCGCCGTGGAGAACGCGCGTCAATCCGCTTTGCTAACCCTGAAATTAGCCATCGCCGGCGGCGCAAAACTCACCTACGACGAAACGAATACCTATCGTGCCGATGGGACAACGCTGAATTCGCCTGAGGCATTCTGGGCTTCCGTAGAGATGTCGTATCTCACCTCCGTGCATTTCAAGCAGAAGACAGCGGCCGGCGTGCTATCGGAAGTCGGCGATGGGTTTGTGGATTTTCGCGCCATTGCCGCCCATTTGCGCGAGCGCGATTATACCGGTGACCTGCTGCTTGAAAACACCCCGACTTCGCATTCGTTGGCGGATGCATCGCGGAGCCGGGACTATCTGTGCGGATTAATGTGAGAGGGTTTCATAACTCCGTTTCGGTATTTATTCCCCCTTGGGGAAGGACGAATACCAGAAGCCATCGGGCCCACCTCTGTAGTTCGGGAGCGCCCGCTCCCGAACAGGTCAGGATCAGGCGATCCTGACCTACAGGGGTGAGGAGGTCTGTCAACTTATGAAACACCCTGATTAATATAACAAAACGGAACTATAAATGCCATATTTCCATCGGTCGGCGCGCTTTTCGGGAACGCTGCGCGGTTGCAAACCGCGCACAGAAGGTTGGCATTGGGTTCACACGGCGATGGCGTGCTTCCGCAAAACCTCATCGTTCAACGTAACGCCGAGCCCCGGCTTCGTTGAGGGAATGATATACCCATTTTCCCACTGCAAGGGCTCCTGCAGAATTTCGGCGTGGAAGCCGTCCCACTTATGGATGCCCTCCTGAATCAGGAAATTAGGGCTACAGACATCAAGTTGGATGTTCGCCGCGCCGCCGATAGGACCGCCGTAGAGATGCGGCGCGATCTGCGCATAGTGCGCCTCACCCATCGCCGCAATCTTCTTCGCCTCAAGGATGCCGCCCGTTATCGTCAGATCCATCTGCAAAATAGAGGCGGCTTGTTGTTCCAATAAATCAACGAACTCATACTTCGTGAGCAACCGTTCGCCGGTGGCAATCGGGATGCTGGTAGACTGCGCCACGCGCGCCATCTCCTTGACATTCTCCGGCGGCACCGGCTCTTCAAACCAGAGCGGTTCGTAGGGTTCAACGCGTTTGGCAAAACGGATGGCACTGTTCGTGTTGAATTGCCCGTGCGTTCCGATGAGAATATCGCACCTATCGCCGACGGCATCGCGGATAGCACGGACAACACTTTCGGCGTAGTTGAGCGTCTCCAATCTATCCACGGCGCGCGCATCCACCGGGTCGAATTTCACAGCGGTGAACCCTTTTTCTACGTAAGCGAGCGCGAGTTCCGCTGTTTTTTCGGGAGAATCGCCGCGCCGCCATTCTAGCAAATAGGAATAGGCGCGCAGTTTTTCATGGAATACGCCGCCGAGGAGATTGTAAATCGGCTGGTTCACCGCCTTGCCGACGATGTCCCAGCACGCCATCTCAATCGCGCTCATCGCGGGAGTCGTCAGTGGGCCGGCGTGGCGCACAGCCGGTCCTTCGTAAAGCGTATGCCAGATCTTTTCAATCTGAAACGGATCTGCGCCGATGAGGAAGCGTTCTCCCCAATCCTTGATTAACGCGACGACGACGTGGTTGAGTTGCGTGTGATAGGTGCATTCGCCCGCGCCTTCAATCCCCTCATCAGTGATGAGTTTGACGAAAATCCAGCGTCTGCCGCCCCAGTGCGGCGGCGGCACGTCAACGAGATATGTTTGGACTTCAACAATTTTCATGGGGTTTTCTCCTTGCTTGTCCTACAGGCGTGGCGAGGGACAGGCCCGCGCCCTACGATGCGTTTCCAATAGGCATGGCGAGGGACAGGCCCGCGCCCTACGAGGTTTAAAGCGGCGTGGTGTGGGACAGGCACTCGCTATGCGATGCGTTTCCAATAGGCATGGCGAGGGACAGGCCCTCGCCCTACGATGCGTTAAAGCGGCGTGGTGAGGGACAGGCACTCACCCTACGATATGTTTCCCCCGTAGGAGAGACCTCCCGGTCTCGATGGGATTCCTATGACAGATCCTCGCACTACGAGGTTTAAGATTTCTTACGGATTCCACCAATACGTCACCTTCGCGACAAGCGTCGTATCGCGCAAGCCGCTTGACAAACTCTCCGTACCGTATGTTTGGTTGAAAACGAAGTAGAAATCGCTGCCGGGCCGATAGATATAGTTGATTAAGAAATTCGCTGTCACCAGTTCTCTGTCGCTGCTCCACTGCAGATAGAGTTTAGCGAACATGTCTGTAGAAAACGAATAGACTACGCGGCCGCCGAAGATGTTCGTATTGAACGTGCCTTGCTGCAGCAGGATGCGGTTAAATTCGTAGCGCGGCTCAAGGCTGAAACGTCCCGTCGGCCGAAAGTCAACCCGAAGATCGAATCCGCGACGCGAGCCATCGTAGAAATCGCCGAAGTTCAGCGATAGCCGTCCGGTAAACCTCTGGTTTCCTTCCGCATTCAGCGTGAGGCTGTAGTTAGTATAGTGATATTCGCCCGGCGGGATGATAACGCCATCTCGGATCTCAAAATCCTCGTCAAGGAACTCAAATTCTCTGCGGATGCGAACGCCGCCCCAGCCGCCCTGTTCCAATTCCAGCCATGTGCTCCAGATGAATGTCCGCGTTTCCAGTTGATTGTCTGCATTGAGGATAACATCAATCTCCGGTCCAATCCACAACCGCCGGAGCCCGTACCAATGAAGGTAAGGCGTGCCGCGGGCCTCCGCCCGAAGCCAGCGCGCGCCCGCGCGTTGCACATAGCCGACTTCCGGGTTAAAATCCTCTCCGATGTCCGTGTAGGAGGCGTTCAGCCGTGCGACGTTGCTTTGCCAATTTCCGCCGAAATACCAAGCGTTCGGACTAGGCGTATTGCGCCCGGTAACCGCATCGGTGCTTTCAAATGTGCGCGCCCATAATCCACGAAAATTCATCTTATCGGTAGGCCGATAGACGAAATCCACGCCGGTCGCGCTGTTCTGGATGTCAGCACCGCCTTTATGAATCGCTATCATGCCGAGACTCGATCCAGTAAAAAGGTCGCGTTTCACGCGTAGCACCGAATAATTAGTCCGCGGAACGTCCACGGCATCTACATCTTCTGTCGCCGCCGCTGCATATTTATCGGTGAGGACGTTCAGAAACCCGACACCGTAGTTGCCCATCTTGCCGGTAACTTTTCCGCCTGTGAGGATGGGGATGGCGTGCTCTTCCGCAATGCCGATGCGGCGGCTGTAGAAAAGCAGCAACGGCGGCGGCGCGTTGAAACTGGTGCGCGGAATGCCGAAATCAAAGATGCCGGCACCTTCCAAGAAAAACTGGCGTTTTTCAGGAAAAAAGAGGCTAAACCGCGTTAAGTTCGCCTGCTCCTGGTCTGCTTCAACTTGCGCGAAATCGGTATTCACCGTGAGATCTGCCGTTAAATTGGAGGTGAGGCTAATCTTCGCGTCCGCGCCCAAATCCAGCACGCTGTCTGTGCCATCGGTATCTGTGCGTCTCACACCGGGCAGTAGATAGGGGAGGAACTCGATGTTTCGCCGGGTTGAGATTCCTGAGAGTCCCGTGAGTTTGCCGAGGTTAGTCGTGCGATAGCGCGCCCGCCAATTATACGCCGCTGGCACGGGTGCCCAGGTTCCCTCCTCCTGATTTTTCGGCAAGGCGCGCCCGACGTTGAGCCCCCATTCCAGTGTATCTCCCGCCTTAAACCGAAGTTGGCTGATCGGAATTGCTATTTCTGCTGTCCAATTATCGGCGTTGATTTTCGCTTTGGCATCCCAGACAGCGTTCCAGTTTTCGTTTCGGCTGTCGCCGCTATCCATGATTGCCACATCTTCGCGTGAGCCGAGAGGGTTGACCCGGAAAAAGAACCCACTACGCCTGTCGTTGTAAGTGTCTAACAGGACGAAGACATTGTCATTATCCCACAACATCGTATCGCGGCGCATCTTATTAGCGATAATTTTCGCAGGTTCGGATTCGCTGCAGAGGAACCCGAAATAGAGGTGTTTCGCATCGTAAAGGACTCGCACCTCTGTCGGTTCAGTCAGCGGCGCGCCTTCATCGGGTTCAAATTGCGTGAACTGCCGAATCGGCATCGCGTGCTGCCAATCCTCTTCCGAAAGTTCTCCATCAATTTCAACGCTTTGATAGGTGCGGTAGGGGCTCACTTCGCGTTCCGCCGCCGCGCAGACAGTGCCACTCCCGATGCAAAGAAGAATAAAAAACGTGAGGTATCTACAAAAGTCATCCATGATACGCAAAACCTTAGGACTTATCAAGATGGGTATTTTGAAAGTTAATGATATGATACCAGATTTTGCAAATTTTTACACGTTTAAAGACAGACCGCGCGCGATGGTGTTTAGCAAGGTTCCTGCTACCGTAGGGCGAGGGCCTGTCCCTCGCCGTGCAGCAATCACCGTAGGGCGAGGGCCTGTCCCTCGCCATGCCGCGATTTTAACAGAAAACGTCTGTCATCTCTGTCTGCCGGGCGTTTTCTGTCACGTTTGGAAGATCGCGGGGGACAGGCCCCCGCGCTACGAAAAAAAGAGGTCTTTTCTGTCGCCGATGAAAAATCGCGGGGGACAGGCCCCCGCGCTACGAAAAAAAGAAGCTTTTTCGTTTAACGTGAACAATTTTTCCCTTGACAAAAACCGGAAAAATAACAAAATTTATCCGCTGATGACAACTTTTTACTAGAAGGAGCGAACGGAGCATGTTTAACAAAATCCTGATAGCCTGCGGGTTTGGCATCGTGGTAATGGGAATTGGGATATTTTATTTTCTTACCCAACCCACGGGACAGCGAGGAATTCCCGCCGAGGCGAAAGCCTTACTTGATAAAATTTACGCCTATTCAGGCACACTCACACTAGAGGAGCAAAGGCAATTTTCTGAATTTCCTTCAATGTTGGAAGCGATAGATTCGCGTCACCCTCTTCCCAAAAGTGAATTAACCCGGTTAGAGGCGCACTTCCGTGAAGTCTATAGAGACAATCCGGAACTGATGGCCGCGGGGCATTTACATGGCCACGGCTCGGCTTCCGGGACAAGCAAGCGTGCCATCGGCATCCGGCGATTGATTTCGAAGATTGAAGAAATGGCGTATTCAGCAGAGAGTAAAGCCATCCTGGTCCGCCAATTGGAAAAACTCTATGCAGCAGCCAACGATGAGCCGCTACAGCAGAA
Organism: Candidatus Poribacteria bacterium; assembly: GCA_965242965.1. Taxonomy (GTDB): domain Bacteria; phylum Poribacteria; class WGA-4E; order WGA-4E; family WGA-3G; genus AGPOR5. The sequence continues at coordinate 4,792,079 of OZ251518.1, forward strand.
GTTAAATAGACTCCTCTTGGAATCTTTGAATGCCCACCCCGAGAATTTCGTCGGATTAGACTACGATGCGAATACAGGACGGGTTTTGAGGCTCTATCGAGACACCGTCTACCTCTATAAAACCCGTATTTACGAACCAGATGGGAGTGTCCGGGTGGAAGTCACCGGGAGTCGCAGTTCTCTTGATGAAGAACTTCAAGCGAGTTTTGATGAGTATTTTGAAAAACTCCAAACGCATCACTTGAACAGCGATGTCCCGCTATCTCCGCCCTCAAATTTACGCATTATTGAGATATACACAGATACGCTGCCCGAGAACGCGATCTTAAAGGCAATAGAGGCAGGCGTAGATGAATTGCCCGAAGATTCCCGACAAGGAAAACTTTATGTCGTTGATGACCAGGGGCAAGAACGGGAGTATGAACCTGAAATGTCCGTGCCTGCAACCATCCGCGAGGAAACAGGCGTGGAAAACAACGACACACCGGAATCCACGACAGAAATCACTCAATTTTTAGAGCAGCTCACCAACGAAGAGATCGAGAGACTCTTAGAAAAGAGTGACGAGGAGTTAGAAGCCGAACTTGAAAGGTATTTCACGCCAGAGGTTGAGCAACGCCGCCGGAAACAACGAGGGGACTAAATTGCATTGTGTCGTTTTTCGATTGCACCGTTACAACCTATCCACCGTATACGCATCCAGCAACTCCTCATCAATTTCCACCCCAAATCCCGGTTTCTCATCCAACGTGAAAAACCCATCGCGCGGGACGGGCCGCAATCGATGATACAACTCATTTTCAACGCCTTCGCGGGAAGGACCGAATGTCTCCGCCATACACGACATCGGCAGACACGCAGTCAGATGCAACCCCCACGGTGTGCCTGCCTGATGGGGCCACGTCGGAATCCCGAGATCCGCCGCCTCACGCGCAATACGAAGGCACTCGGTGAAACCACCTGCCCAACTGACATCCGGCTGAATCATGTCTGCCGCTTTCCAGCGCAATAACTCGCGAAAGCCGTATCGCGTGAATTCATGCTCACCGGAAACAATCCATGTCGGTTGCACCTCTTGCACCAACTGCGCCATGCCGGCGTAGTCGTCAAGCGGAATAGGTTCCTCAATCCATTTGAGGCGCGCATCGGCTGTTGCCGCTGCAAACCGAAGCGTGTAGTTCACATCCCAGCGGAGATAGATGTCTGCCATCAATTCCACATCGGAACCGATAGCATCGCGAGCGGCGAAAATCTGCGCCACGTTCTCAGCGAAGCCGTGTTCTCCTTCGGCAAGCCCGTTGCGGAGAGGCAGTTTGCAAGCAGCGAAACCGTTCTCTGCGTAGTAGCCGACATCAGAGCCTGTGGCATAAGCGGGAATTTCAAGGCGCGGGGTATCGGTGAAAAGGCTGTAGACAGGCGCGTCAAGAATCTTACCACAGAGATCGACAAGAGCCAACTCTATGCCGCTGAGCGCATAGATAACCACGCCGCGCCGTCCGTAAATAGAACTGATATGATACAGGTGTTCCCAGAGAACCTCGACATCGAGCGGGTCGCGGCCGTGGACGAAGTGTTGGAGATGTTTTTCAATAATCATTGCCCCGGCGAGCCCGCCGCCGCCGAGCCCATAGCCTTTCAAGCCTTTATCGGTGGTGATTTCTACCATGAGCGCACCAGCTTGCGTTGCAAAAGGACCGCGCCAATCGACGTGGCGCAACGAATTTGCAGCACGTAGCGCGGGGGCCTGTCCCCCGCGATCTTCCGCACGGGGTGAAGATTGGGGGTTATTGGAAGGCATCGAGACCGGGAGGTCGCGCCTACTCGCGAAGCCCATCGTGGACATGGCGCGTGGGTTCAGATTAATGTGCCACGTGCGGATGCCAGCGACGGTGTGTCGGGTTTTGGCGAGCGTTTTCCATTTAGCAGAGAGTAGGGTTTCGGTGGATTTCATAAGTTGACATCTGATGTTGAGGTTTTGATGCTCATTTTACACACATTGTGTGCAAATGTCAAGTTAGGTTTCAAAATCTCTCGCCGCTAGCATCGTTTCTGGCGAAATTTTTGACATCAATTGCGAAATTAATGTATAATAATAGCAGAAGCTTTCATCAGGAAATTCAGGATTATCTACGGGGAGACTCCATGAAAATCAGAGACATTCGCGCCATAGAAATCACGTTAAACCCGAAACCGAAGACACCCCCGCGCACACCGAGCCGCGCGGGGACGTTTCAACTCAATCGTCCTATTTCTCGCTATCAGACGCTTGATGGCGGGCAGCGTCATATTTCTTCGTCTGAATGGAAACGGCCCGCTTGCATTGTGACAGCCGAAGATGGGACGTGGGGATTCGGGCTTTCGCTTTACGGCGCGCCTGTGACCCGCATTATTGAAGACCACTTTGCCCCACATCTCATCGGGCAAAATGGCATGGCGACAGAGAAGTTATGGGATATGATGGTGCGCTTGTCAACAGCCTTCGGCGCGACCGGACTCACCAGTTACGCCATCAGTGCAGTCGATTGCGCGCTCTGGGATCTCAAAGGCAAACTGCTCGGCAGACCGGTTTATGAACTGCTCGGCGGACCGCAAAAGGAGAAAATTTTCTGTTACGCCTCCGGCTTCGATCAAGAATGGTATATGGAACTCGGTTTCAAGGCGACAAAACTCTTTACTCCCTGGGGCCCTGAGCAAGGGCTCACGGGGTTAAGAAAACTTGAATCTCTGGTTGCAAGCACACGCGAGACAATTGGACCGGATGTTGAACTTATGCTGGACGCTTGGACCGGGTTTGACGTGGAACACACCGTGCGCGTCGCCGAAACCATGAAACCTTACGGACTGAAGTGGGTTGAGGATTACATTCCCGCCGATGACTTTGTCGGCTATGAGACGACGCGGCAACGCATTCCGTGGCAAACGCTTGCGACAGGGGAACATTGGTATCTGCCGACAGTTTTCGCTGCAGCGGCAGGAAGACGACTCGTTGACATTTTCCAACCCGATGTTTTGTGGTGTGGCGGCATTACCGCCGCAGCCAAAATCTGTCACATCGCCGAGGCGAACGGCATCTCGGTGATTACGCACGCCGGCATGAATTATCCTTATGGACAACATCTTGCTATGGCGATGCCCGCGATTACGTGGGGCGAACGTTCCGAAGGCGTATCCGCGCCCGGTGTCCCGTTAGAAGAGATGGTGAAACTGCCCGGCACTTCTGTCATCAAAGATGGATACGTCGCGCCTTCGGATGCCCCGGGCTTCGGGTTGGAAATCGATGCGGCGTGGATAGAAAACGCTATTTCGTAGATGTCGTAGATGTCGTAGACGTGCTGATATGGATTTGCATTACACCGACGTAGTCCCTTGGGGCCGTTCCTTCGAGGAATACCGCGATATGTTTAACCTGTCTACAGCGGAGCTCGCACTGAAAATCGCGGGTGTCGGCGACGGACCGGCTTCCTTCAACGTGCAGATGTATCAGCGCGGAACACCGATAATCTCCATCGATCCGATTTATCGGTTTTCCGTGCAGGAATTACGCGCGCGAATCAAGGCTACCTACGATGACGTTATCGCGCAGACGCGCGCGAATCAAGACAAATTCGTCTGGACTCACATCGCCTCTGTCGATGAACTGGCGAAACGCCGCATGCAGGCGATGCACCGGTTCTGCGAGGATTTTGAACGCGGAAAGCGGCAAGGAAGGTATGTCAACGCGGCACTGCCTAAACTCCCCTTTTCCGACGGACAGTTCGATCTCGCGTTATCGTCGCATTTTCTTTTCCTCTATTCGGATAACAGAGACTTGGCGTTTCATCTTGAATCTATACGAGAGCTCCTGCGGATAGCGGCGGAAGTGCGGATTTTTCCAGTGGTTGATTTCAATAGCGAACCTTCGCCGTTTTTATCGCCTGTGCTTGACGCGCTTGAAACAGATGGGATTCCCTGTGCTGTCGAGCAGGTCACGTATCACTTCCAGAAAACAGGAAATGAGATGCTCAGGTTAAAACACCGGTTCGCGGGGAAATAACATGGCTCTCAATTTTGTTGAGGCACTCTCAACCGACAATCTCTCGGCGATAACGGCGATTCCCAAAGCAGACTTGCACTGCCACGCCCTCTTCGGCACGCGCCTCGAAAATGTGGAACGTTGGTTGGGGCATCCGCTGACGAAACCACCGCCGAAAATGAACGGGTTGGAAGGAATGCTAGCGTATGCTAGGGAATTTTTACACCCGCATTTTCGGTGCCGTAGGGGATTTGAATTTGTGGCAACATCAGCCGTGCGCGACGCAATCCGTGATGGCGTTGTCATTTTTGAGATGAGTTTTGACATCCGCATCGCGGAATTTTATTCCGACGGTTTGGCAGGGCTGTGCGTGTTTATTGAGAATTTAGTTGACTGCCACAGAATGCAGATAAACCTGCGTCCGGAACTCGGCTTCCCCCGGACGAGTGCGGACAACCGAGAGCATGTTGAATTGGCGCATCACGCGATAGAACTCGGGACATTTCACTCGCTCGATTTGTATGACGACGAAGCCGCCTGCTCTCCGGAAGCAGTGAAACCGTTGTATACGAAGGCACGCGATGCTGGCATGAAACTGAAAGCGCACGTCGGAGAGTTCGGCGGCGCGGCGGAAATTAGGCGCACCGTAGAACTCTTGAAATTGGATGAGGTTCAGCACGGCATTGGTGCTGCAGCGTCCGAGGAAGTCATGCACTGGCTCGCCGAAAATGACATCCAATTGAACGTGTGTCCGACGAGCAATGTGATGTTGGATGCAGTGTCAGAGCTCGCCGTGCATCCCATCCGAGTTTTGTATGATAATGGCGTGCGAGTGAGCGTGAACACCGATGATCTGATGATATTCGGGCAGAGCGTCTCTGATGAGTATCGGAATCTTTACCGGGCGGGTGTTTTCAGCGCGCAAGAATTGGAGGAGATTCGGCGCGCGTCACTTAGAGAATACGTATCACCATAAAAACGATTTCCCAATGCAGCCTGCGGGGCCGGAGATTTGTATGTATGATACCAAACAAGAAGAGCGCGTTTCCGCTCTGTAGTCCGAACTCGCCAGAGTTTGACATGTCTTTCTGGGAGATTTTAATCTGGACAAGGCATAAATTATCGCCAGAATTCTCTTGCTATTTCCTAAACAATATGATAGACTCAACCTAATAGTTCAAAATCAACAAGGAGGCACGAACAATGCGTTCTCAGTGTTCCTGTTCTGGGAATTCCTCAGAAAATCCGATTGTGAGGCTATCTCCGCGCAATGAAGAGACGATTTCGTTGCCGCACGTCTTCCGGTGGGCACCGGTAGATAACGCTCACAACTATGTTCTCGTGATTAGCGAGATTCGGGGAAAGCAAGCCGTCTGTATCAAAGAGCCGCAGGAGCCGCGGAGCGTCCTAGAAGCGGCGGATGTAGCGGTGAATCGAAACTACCTCTGGCACCTTGAAGCGATGGACGAAGATGGCCAGACAATCGCTACGACGCAGGGCCCCTGCGGCACCGAGATACGCACCTTTGCAGTTCCCAACTCCGATAAGCAAGGTAACGCTCCGCACGGCCGGCGGGTTCTCCTTGATTTCTCTCATCGCCAGTCAGACATCAGGGGGCTCGGCGTGTATAACTTCTCGCAGCATACCGTATACACCCTCCTACAAAATAGCGGCTTTGAAGTTGGGAAAAACGCGGACAGAAAGTTGTCAACCGCAATGCTTGATGGCTACGATATGCTAATTCTTCACGGCAAATACGCGGGTTCGCTTATTCCCTTTATTCCGAGTGAAGTTGCGGCAGTCACCGATTACGTATCCGGCGGTGGAAACCTGTTTGTGCTGTGTTGGGGCAGCGGCGGTGGCGTTGATATGTCCGAACTGTATAACCCTTTGCTCAAGGAATTTGACATTGAGTTGAAACCAATGCCGGAACCGCAATTTAGGAAGGCAGAACATCTTGCAGTAGAGATTTTCCAAGGTATCACCGAAATCGCACTACAGTGCCCCGCTGAAATCCTTGGAAATGGCTACGATGTACTGGCAGGTTCCGTAACCGGTAATCCGTTGTTAATCCGAAGAAACTACGGTAACGGGACGGTTTGGGTTTCCGCCATGGGCATGGCTTTTCAGGATGCATATATGGCTGGCACCAGTGAAAGTGCTGCTAACAATCGGAACGCTTTTACTGCATTAATGACACATGTTTTTGGGAATGGATAGGGCGGTGCCAGCACACCGACAGAGTTGGCAGCCTACATCCACACTGTTTTCGCTCCGTGGGAGCGGCGCAGGTAAATCGGGAGTATCTGCGAAGTTGCGGCTATTGAACGGAGGCACACAACGATGCTGAAACGTATCAAAATTCAGGGGTTCAAATCCCTTGCAAATGTTGAAGTGAATCTGGACCCGCTCGCGGTGCTCATCGGCCCGAATGCATCAGGTAAAAGTAATTTCCTCGATGCCTTACAACTGCTCTCCCGGATAACCACTTGCCGGACGTTAAAAGAGGCATTTGATTTGCCACACCGAGGGTACCCCCTAGAGTCATTCACTTTTGGACCAGAAGGCATCAAGAACCTGTTGGAACGCGAGACAGTGGCGTTCACTCTCGAAGTTGATGTTCAGTTATCCCCCCAAATCGTTGAAACCGTCAATCGACGCATTCAAGAAAGGGTGAAAAATAAATCTGTCTCAAAGCAATTCGTGCGTGAGCAGCATCTGCGGTATCGCATCGAGATTGAAATGCTCCCCAAACTCGGTATTTTGCAGGTAGCAGACGAATATCTCGCTGCACTGAATGCCAAAGGCGAGGTGAGTCGGAGACGGAAGCCGTTCTTGGAACAGATTGACGGCCAACTGCGTTTGCGGATGGAGGGACAGGCGCATCCACTCTACTATGAGCCGCATCTTGACTACAGTATTCTTTCCATGTCGCATTATCCGCCGCACTATCCACATGTCGTGGCGATGCAGGAAGAATTGGCGAACTGGTTCACCTACTACTTTGAACCCCGAGAGCGAATGCGGATTCCGAATCCTGTCAAGGAGGTCGACCACGTTGGGGTGATGGGGGAAGACCTTGCGGCGTTTCTCAACACCTTACGGGCCCTCAACGAACCTCAGTTCAAGGCGGTTGAAAAATCGCTGCACGCCATTATCCCATCAATAACAGGGATTGATGTCAGTGTCAATAAGTTGGGCCAAGTTGAGTTGGATCTTCGTGAAGGCGAAAAATTCGTCTCCACTCGAATCGTATCGGAAGGCACGCTCCGCATTTTAGGGCTTTTAGCACTCAGCGGGGCAAAAAAGCCGCCGGTGCTCGTCGGGTTTGAAGAACCGGAAAACGGCATCCATCCGCGCCGCATTCAACGGATTGCTCGGCTTTTGGAAACCCGCAGAATTCTCCAAGATACCCAATTCATCGTCACGACGCATTCACCGCTTTTGCCGGATCTCGTTCCTATTGACTCTGTATACCTCTGTCGCAAAGTGAACGGGACTACGGAGATTGAACCTTTTACAAAAACGCATGTGGGGGAGCTTTGGAAGGCACGGGAAATTCAGACAGCGTTGGATGCCGAAGATGATTTGGCTATTTCCGGACGTATCGTGAGGGGAGATTTTGATGCGTAATATCAGCCTATTCGCCGAAGACGAAGCGCATGAAGATTTTCTCTCGGCTTTGGTTCACCGACTCGCTGATGACTACCATGTGAAAATCAATCTCAAACCCCGTAATGTCCGCGGCGGACATGGAAAAGTTATCGCTGAGTTGAGACTGTATCAACAAGGTTTACGGGACTACAATGAACCTTTACCTGATTTGATTGTCGTTGGAACCGATAGTAATTGCCGTGGGTTTGCGTCACGGAAAAAGGCGATTGATCAGGCAATCTCCACGGATTTTACCGATTTGGCGATTTGCGCGATTCCGGAGCCGCATATTGAACGATGGCTACTCCTTGACTCGGAAGCGTTCAAAACGGTTTTGGGAAAAGGGTGCCCGGCACCAGACCAGAAATGCGAACGAGATCGGTACAAGCGGCTTCTGATAGAAGCAGTTCGTGCCGCGGGATTAGTTCCAATTTCAGGCGGTATTGAGCACACGGAAGAACTTGTCAATGCCATGAATCTCTCGCGTATGGCACAAATTGATAGAACCATAGACAGACTTTTGAACGCGTTGCACAGAAGGTTTCAGATGTGGCAGCAAACAGAAAATTGAATCGGCACGATATGAAAACGCCTGACATCACAATCATCGGCGAAAAGGGACAGGCAGGAACATACCTCCTGTGCATCCGACTCGCAGAAGATACCAAAATCCGATTCGGACGCTTCAAAAAGGGAAAACCGATTTTTCTTCCGGCAGGTGACTATGTCTACGTCGGTTCAGCACTCGCCGAGAAAGGCGCGACATCCCTCGCACGGAGGCTCGTTCGACACGCAACGCGAAGCGGGAATTTACCACCCCATGCAATTCGCTGCGAGATGATACGCCGATTTACCGAATGCGGCTTGGGCATCGGCAATCTGCTTCCAAGACGCGGCAAAACCTTGCATTGGAACATCGATTTCCTCTTGGAACTACAATCGGCGGAAATTGCAAGCGTCATTATCCTGCGCTCGCCTGAACGACTCGAAAACAGCATTGCTAAGCGGTTAGAACAAGATGAGCACACGCAAATTATTGAAAAGGGATTAGGCGCGAACGATGCACCGGGTAGCACGCATCTGTTGCGCGTGAACGCGGACAGTCCGTGGTGGGCATCTCTCGTCGCACAACTGGAGCAACTATGAACGATAAAACTCGACCCAACATTCTTTTTTTATTAACCGATCAGCAGCGATACGACTCGCTCGGTTGCAACGGCGCGCCGGTTTGCAGAACACCCGCTGTCGATGAAATCGCCGAGCAAGGGACGCGGTTTACGAATGCCTATACGCCCATCGCGCTCTGCTCGCCGGCACGCGGGTCACTGCTCACCGGACTCTATCCGCATAACCACGGACAGCTCTCCAACATGGGCAATTTCAACGGCGTGTTCGCAAACCAAATTCTTGATAAACCGGCGTACCCGCAACTGCTGAAAAATGCAGGTTATCAGGTGAGCTGCGTCGGGAAATGGCACCTCGCTAAGGAAGGCGATACCGAATTCTGGGGTTATGATAAATGGCATCCCTATCGTGAGTGGCACCAGTGGCTTCGCGATGCAGGGATTGACTTCCGAATTGACAGAGACGCTGTGCAACCGCTTGAATGGGGCGGCGATGCACCTTTTTACGGCAGACTGACACTCCCTGCAGAACGCACGATGGAGGCGTGGACAGCCGATAAAACCATTGAGTTAATCAACGGATATACGAGTGCCGCGCAACCCTTTATGCTCGCCGCGAATTTCTTCGGACCGCATTTTCCTTACGCCGTCCCTGCGCCGTATGATACGATGTATAATCCGAATGACGTTGAACGGTGGGGCAACTTTGACGAGCAGTTTGTCAACAAGCCGTCTATCCAGCAAAAGGAGATGCTCCGCTGGAACACCAGTCACCTTACCTGGCCAGATTGGCAGAAAGTCATCGCCTGCTATTGGGGCTTCTGCACTTTCATCGATACCCAGGTCCGGCGCATCCTCAACTGCCTTGAAGAGAACGGTCTGGCAGAAAATACCATCGTGATTTTTTCCACCGACCACGGTGATATGCTCGGCAGCCATCGACTTTTTAACAAAGGATTCCACATGTATGAGGAGACGCACCACATTCCGCTCGTCATCCGATGGCCGGGTGTGACTGCACCGGGGACGACGTGTGATGAGTTTGTGAATCTCGTCGATCTGATGCCGACGTTTTTGGAACTAGGCGGCGCGCAGATACCTAATAATTTGGACGGCAGAGCTATCGTGCCGCTACTGCGAGGTGAAACGGTGCCTGACTGGCCCGATGACGTGTTCGCCGAATTCCACGGGTATGAGCCGACGCTTGCCTCTGTGAGGATGGTGCGCACGCGCTCGTGGAAATACGTCTACAATCCGTATAGTGAGGATGAACTCTACGATATGCAGAGTGACCCGCACGAATTGCACAACCTCGCGACGCACCTCGGTTACAAGCACGTCCTTCGCCGCATGAAGGCGCGCATGGTGAATCGCCTGCGCGAGACGCGGGACAACATCGTCATGGAAGGCGGATGGCAGAGCAATTCGTTTGATTTGTTGGTGTCTGAGCGAGAACGGTAGTACATGCTAAAGCGATGCCCTGCTCCTCGCCGCTACACGTCTAGTCTCGCGCGAGCACGAAAAACTCAGCGTCTTTCGGAGTTAATTTTTCCTTGATTTGACTAAGAAATCATGGTATAATAAACGAAAGCAGCTGAATCAATAGGTTGGATGCGCGAACGAGCTGCCAAACGAGCCAATCTCCGTTTCTTAAGTGACAGTTATGCTTACATTTAAATGCGCTATTGAGCAAGTTGCAGACTGGCATCCGCGCCTGTTTCTTGATTCACATGTTGTTGCATGCGTGGCAGTGATGAGTTTGCATTCGGCTTCACCGGGAGTCTTTGAAGTTGAGTGCGAGAATATCGTATCTGATTGGCTAGGTGAGGAAACACGGTTTATGCTTGAGGTTTCGTGGGCAGCAGAAACTGCTCAGAAAGCGGAACGTTTACGCTCTACTATACAACAAAAGCCTATAGTAGAGATGGCTGCCTCGGCTTTAGCGTTTAGTCTAACCCCTCACATCATCGATCTCGGCGAATTATCTGTCGCGAGTTACGGCGAACGCGCTGATTACCTCTTATTACAAAAACCAGCAGTTCTTGAAATCAGTGGCACAGAATCGCCGGCTGAACTCGCAAGGCGGCATCGGGAAAAGGTGGCTCAAGCCCTAGAAAACCCATATAGTCTAGATGCGTATATTGTCGTCTGCAGTTTCTCTGCCGCTGGACACCGTATTCGATTTTCTTATCACCGTTGGGAGGACGCGAATGAATCCGCAGAACGTTAAACCTTACCCGGAGGCACTCAAAGAATTAATGGGCAGAAAGTCATACATCCTTTCCAAAGCACACGCCTTGGAAAAATTTGGCATCCCGGAAACTGTGCAACCTTTCTGGCTGTCCGCTGCCGCCTATGAGGAACAGATCGCGCCTCAACTCGATCTCTTGGGACGCGAATTGGAAGGGGCTGTGCATCGTATTAGTGCCGCGTCATGTTACCAAAAAGCCGGGCAATTGAGCCGTGCCGTAAACCTCTACCGCGCAGCACTTGCGGGGCCGTTACGTGATAACACGCGGCAGGACGTTGAAAAAATGCTCAGTGACTGCCTCATCGCGTTGACTCATCAACAAGAAAAACCGGTTACCGCAATACCAGAAATAGCCTAGGGTGAGGGACTGAGGAGAAATCACGAACAGTCTCAAACCAACTCGGTAGGATAGACCTCCCGGTCTCGATGTTGAGGTATCGGGACAAGGATGTCCCGCCTACCGTGTTCAATCGGTAGGATAGACCTCCCGGTCTCGATTTTGAGGTATCGGGACAGGAATGTCCCGCCTACCGTGTTCAAAAATATGAGACGCGCATTGATTAACTTGACAAAGTTTTGTTTTTAGGTTAACATCTTTGCAGAAACCCTTACCTCCAAAAGGAGAAATCATGAAACAAGCTGCAATCTTAGGTCCTTCTCAAGCCGGGCTCGTTGAAGTGCCGGATCCGAAACCGAAAGAAGATTGGGTAGTCGTGAAAATTCACGCCGCACCCATGTGCAACGAATACCACGCCTTTGAGCATGGACACAAAACCAATTCCCTCGGCCACGAAGCCGCCGGCGAAGTCGTTGACATCGCACAGCCCGGCAAAGTGGCAATCGGTGACCGGGTTGTGGTGATGCCGCAATACCCGTGCGGGAAATGTGTCCTTTGCACCGACGGCGATTACATCCACTGCGAGGATAACTACAATTTCGAGGAGTTCACGGGCTCGCAGTACGGCCGCGCAACGATGGCGCAGTATATCGTCAAACCGTCGTGGCTTCTCCCGAAGATTCCTGAGCATGTCTCTTACGAACATGCATCGCTTGCGTGTTGCGCTTTAGGACCCTCTTACCGGGCATTTGATGAGATGGGGCTGAATGCAACGCATACCGTCCTCGTCACTGGCATCGGCCCCGTCGGTTTCGGTGCGATTACAAATGCGCGGTTTCGGGGAGCGAAAGTCATCGCGGCGGAACTGATTCCGTGGCGCGCTGAACACGCAAAACAGATGGGTGTTGAGGCTGTTATCAACCCCACCGATGAAGACGCAGTAGAGCAGATTCGCGAACTGACAACAGATGGACGCGGTGTCGATTTCGCGATTGACTGCTCAGGCAACGTCAAGGCGCATCGGCTCTGTATCGATGCAACGCGTCGCCGCGGCAGAATCGCGTTCGTCGGACAGAGCGGTAGAAACGACACGGTCATCCATGTCAGTCCGGACCTCATCGGCAAGGGGTTGCACCTCGTCGGTGCGTGGCACTATAAACTCAGCCAATTCCCTGGTTTGCTGCGGGTAATTGAAGGTTCGCCGCTGCTCGATCTGCTTATCAGCAACATTTTTCCGATGAGCGAGATTCAGAAAGCGTTCGAGACCTCGGCTTCTCACGAAAGTTCCAAGATTATTCTCAAGCCGTGGGAGTAATTGAAAAACTGGGAGAGACGAATGACACCGAGAGAACGTTATCTTTTTGACTTGCGCGGCTATCTGCATCTGGAGAACGTCTTGTCGGCGCAAGAATTGAGCGACGCGCAGTTGGCGATTGAGCGGCTTGTGCAGTCGCCGCCTGATGCGTTGCCGCCCGGCATCCAGCGCGGCGGGGAAGGGTTTTCCAACGGCTTCTCCGCCGATAAATCACTGGAAGCGTTGACGTTGCATCCGAGAACCTGGCCGCTTATTAAGGAATTGACTGGGAACAAACCGCGTTTCAATCGTGGTTCGCTCGTCGTCAATACGCACGAAAACCGTGAGATGACTCCGCTTCATTGCGCCCGCGAGGGGTTCCGTTGGACGCGCCGTTACGCAGTCAAAAATGGAGAGATCTATACGAACGACATCGTCGTTTTCTTCTATTTCACGGATGTCCATCCGGGAGACGGTGGACTGGTAGTCTTGCCGGGCTCGCATAAAAGCAGGTTTGAACGTCCCGAGAAGTTGTTCTTCCCGAACCCGGATGACACGGATGCCGCGCTTCATCCCGCGCTTGTCAATGTCACCCCGAAAGCCGGCGATGCAGTGATTATTACCGAGATGTTGACGCACGGTGTGTTGGTGTGGAAACCGGAAGACAGGGATCGGCGGTTCTTAATTTTGCGGTATAAGCCGCACTATTTTCAGGATGACAGGGGTATCCGCGAGGCTTTTCCACAGGAAGTCATGGCGCGTCTTTCTCCTGAGACGCAGGCATTGGCGGCATACGGTTCCTATTGGGAAGAGAAGGAGTTAGTCAAACGCGATGTTGTGACGTTGAGTTGAACGTCTGAATCGCGGATTTACCGGGTTAACTTGCAGGTTCATCATGGCTGAAAACATTACAGGGATGAATCCCGCCATCATCAAATGGGCGCGAGAACGCTCAGGATATAGCCTAGCAGAGGCCGCGGCAGTTGTGAAGAAAGATGTCGCGATTCTCACTGATTGGGAGTCTGGGGCTAGCGCGCCGACTTACGTTCAACTCGAAAAGTTGGCGGATAAATACAAGCGACCGGTTGCGATTTTCTTCTTCCCGGAACCTCCCGAGGAACCGGATATTGCGGGGAATCTTGCGATGCGGAGCTCTGATACTCAGCCGATTTCCCCGCAGATGCATATTTTGTTGCGTCAGGCTTACGCTCGGCAAATTTCCTTGATGGAGCTGAGTGAGGGCGTGAATTCGGCGGCAGATCTGATTGTTCGTTCGCTGCGGACAACTCTTGATGTCTCAGCGATAGCGTTCGCGCGAAAAACCCGCGCGTATCTGGACGTAAGCGTTGAGACACAGATGGGATGGCACAACACGAAAGAGGCTCTCGAAAGATGGCAGGACATCATCGAAGAAAAGGGCATTTTTGTGTTTAAGGATGCATTCCGTGACGACACCGTTGACGGTTTTTGTCTTGCCCATGAGGAATTTCCTGTCATCTACCTCAATAATAGCAGACCGGCTGTCCGCCAGATCTTCTCACTCTTTCATGAGTTAGCGCATCTCCTCCTCGGCGAGAACGGCATTACGCGCGGAAACCGAATTCATGGCGGCGAAAAAGTCGAAAATTTTTGCAACCAATTTGCCGCTGAATTTCTCGTTCCAGACCTTGACTTAGACACCCATCTCACTTTTCCGGTTTACGATGACAATGCAATAGAAACCTTGGCAAATCGATACAAGGTTAGCCGTCCTGTCATTTTACTGAGACTGGTTGACAGAGATATCCTCACGCAAGACGATTATGTTCAAAGCACAGAGGAGTGGGCCGCGGGATACGAATCCCAGCAAGGAAAAAAGGGCGGGGGCAACTATTACAATACTCTCGCAGCGTATCTTGGCCACAGATTTATGGAACTCGCCTTCAGCAAATATCACCAAGGGCAATGTTCAATTGAACAACTTGCAGAGCATCTGAATGTCAAAGTCAAAAATCTGCCGAGGTTAGAAGACTGCTTGTCGGGAAGGGCAAACCGCTAATGGCCTATGTATTTGACACCAACAGTTTTAGTGTGCTTGGTAACTACTATCCTGAGCAATTCCCATCGTTTTGGCGAGAATTTGAGCAGGCGGTAGCAGCTGGGAAAGTGCTCTCTGTCCGCGAGGTCTACAGAGAATTGGAACGCTACGCGCGTCATCCCCACTTAACTGATTGGGTAAAATCTCACCGAAGCATTTTTACCCCACCCGAGTCAGCGGAGATGCGGTTCGTTGGCGACATTTTCTCCGTTCGGCATTTCCAAACGTTGGTGAACAAGAAAGTTCGTTTAAAAGGTCTCCCGGGCGCAGATCCGTTCATCATCGCTCGCGCAAAAGTCATAAACGGTTGCGTTGTCACAGAAGAAAAGGTAACCCCGAACGCCGCAAAAATACCCAACGTTTGTCGGCATTTTGGAGTTGACTGTACCAATCTTCAGGGATTTCTGGAGAAAGAACGCTGGACGTTTTAACTTTATGAGGACATCAACGATGAGATACGATCGCATCAACCGAACTTACGATTGTGAGCCAACGCTTACCGATACACAGGTGCTCCAATTTTGCAGAGACGGCTACTTGCAACTCCAAGGAGTCGTCCCTGGCGAGATTAATCAACGCACCTGCGATTACCTCAACGGCGATTTGCCGATAAATCCCAGTTACATTCCCGATGGCATGACGTTAGCAGGGCTTGAGCGAATTCGGGATACGCATGAACCGAGCTCTATCCTGCTGGAGGACTGGTATATTGAGCATGTCCTCCTCAATCCGCAACTCGCCGGCGCGTTGCGTTCGTTGCTAGGGAAGAATGTCGGATTACCGGTATTAGTCAGCAATCATCGGGTGGAATGTCCAGCACCGGCGCAAGGGTGGCATCACGATGCAGACCACGTTTTTGGCCCCGAGACTAATTTCCTTGAGGTTTTCTACTTCCCGCAAGATACACCTCTGGCACTCGGTCCGACAGAACTTCTGCCCGGTTCGCATCTCCGCTCAACGCGCAGAGATATCGCCGAGAAAGGCGTTTCAAGCGCGGGACCTGCGGGTTCATTCGTTATTCATTCGCAGAGCATTCTGCATCGACGAGGCGAGTCAACGGCAAAAGGGTTGCGTCACATGCTGAAATATAGTTATTGGCGCACGGTGCCGCCGACGCGGGATTGGGTGCAGGAGCCGGATTTTGACTTCAGGACAGCGGTATATGGCGGGCACGGCGTTGCGCGATATGTAGCGCACATATTCTATTGGCTTTGCGGCAAAGGTGATGAATTTCGCATTATCGGTGGGCAAGCGTGGCCCTGGTCCAGCGATAATCAAATCGGTCCCTCCTACGGATTTGGGCATACGGACGGTTACCTTCCAAATTGGCGGAAGGATAACCCTGATGATTATGCCTCGGCATAGAAAAAAAGGCGCGCCCGGACGGCGCGCCTTTTCCTCAGCGGTTAATAACCACTCGGTGACGGTGCTCAGCGTATTCTACCAACGTCGCTCAGCCTCCGTCCGATCAGTCGGCGATCGGTGGGGACTTTGTTGGACCGGAGTGCCCCCGATAACCGGTAATTCGCGCCTTCTGTCATGCGAATCTTTCCCGCGGCAGTCAGGCGTTTATATTCCTCTAAAAGCCGAAGCGGGCTGTTCTCAGGGACATCCGCTTCCATAGCAGAGATATGAGCGTAGCGTGACTCGTTCATTGTGGACCTCCGTTTTCCGTTGTCAGCGGAAATTTTCTAAGCGTCTTGATGCTGTCCCCACGGTGGCACGCTCCGAAGAGAGCGCCTACGGTGTGGGCGAATTCAGCGGTTAATAACCGTTCAGGCACGGTGCTTAAGACTTCTTGGCAACCCGACTCAGGTACCTCCCGGTGTAACGCGCATCGGAAGGCACGTCATTGGACCCGAGTGGGTGCGACAACCGGTAATTCGCACCTCGTGTGATACGGACAGCTCCTTTTGAAGCTGCAGCGAGACGCTCATTTTCCTCAACGACTTGAAGGTCAATCTTCGGGTTATTTTCAATGAGCGTCTGGTTATTCCATCTCTTGAGCATTGCAGAAGGCTTAACTCCAGACTCCGAAATTTCGGAAGTCTTGTCTTCTACTTTCGCTTCCAGAGAGGGAATCGGGAAGTGACGGGAATCATTCATGATGAGTCTCCTTTTTTACACATTGAAGTATTCGCGGGTATGGACGACAAACCAGGGAGCCTGGATCCCTAGGACATAATCCCTGAGCAACCCGAAGTACTCCTCAAGAGCGTTAGACAGATCCGGTGTATCCTCTAACTTCTCTATCTTCAAATTTAACTTCGGATCCGAAACCAGGGTCTCCCTGGAAATCATGCGCGCGTGCGAGTGCCACCGCTCATTGTCGCTTAACGCGGCTGCAATCTCCTCTGCTCTTCGCTTCTTATCGTCCTTGGTAACACGAGTTCCGGTTGAACTGTGCTTGTCCCAATCCTTGAACTTATAGCTGGAGAGCCACTTAATGAGAAATTCATGTGACAACTCGCGCGCCTGTTCAAATTGGTAAAGTTCGCCCAAGTCAAATTGGTTGAGAAGCGCGTACTCAACCGTGTTCAACTCTCCATCCACGGCTTTTTTGCACAGCCGCTCATACTGGTTCAAATACGCCAAGGCAGGCACCAGTTTTCCATCCTTCACGATTTGAGGGTCTATGGGCCCCAACCCTGAAAAGTGGCTCATGAAGATGCGGTTGCCGGCCATCACGAAGACTGTTCCAGCGGACATGGCCCGGTCAGGAATCAGAAAGTCAATCTCGCCGTAGTGGTGACGCATCACTCCTACCATGCGCTCAACGACTTCAACGGTGCCCCCAGGTGTATCTAGAATAACCGCTATTCTAGATTTCCGGTCGTGGAAAAGTTCAACAGCGTCCTTGACGACATTTTCCAAACCAAACAGAATTGGACCGAAAATTGTGAGAGCATCTGCATCAAGAACGTTTTCAATTTTGCCCAGATACATGTTGAGCATGGATTTTGTGTGACGATCAACCGGAGGCAATATTTCCATAATTTTCCTCCTTAACCTTAAAGGTTTTTATTATTATACCACATTTTTTATCCACTGTCAAATAAAAAACACAAAAAATGACCGTTTGTCAAGAAAACTTGACTGCAATTGCCATTTTATGATAGTATTTAACAATCACAAAGGAGGATTAACTATGGCCAGAAAAAAACGAACCGCCAAAAAACCAAATACCGAAATCCAAGACTACCGACACGATACCAAACGGGTAAATAACCCACCCGCCGGTATCGCCGCACGAGGGAAAATTAACGAACCGCCGAAGGGGGAATACGCCTATAATCCACACCGGCCACCACGTCTCCGATTTGACGAAAACGGCGACGCAGACAGACTCCCCGAACTGCTCCAAAAGGCAAAGAACCAAGTCCTCTCCGAAGAGGAAGTGAATCTCCTCAACGAGGCACTCCAGCAACACGAACCTTGGCTGGAATGGAGCGGCAAGCAGGAAACGCAATCGTTCACCGTAGATCCGGTTGCGTTGCACATCCATGAACGCGTCAGCGCGAAAGCCATTATGAAAATCGCCGCACGCGAAAATGTCCAACGCAATCTCTTCGCTGATCCGCAACTGGCATACAACGAAGCCGTCCAGTTTTATCAGCACGACGTAGAGTGGGCAAACCGCCTCATCCTCGGCGATAGTCTCGCGGTGATGAGTTCCCTCGCGCATCGCGAAGACCTCGGGGGAAAGGTGCAGACGATTTACTTCGATCCACCCTACGGCATCAAGTTCGCCTCTAACTTCCAACCCACCGTCTTTCAGCGGAACGTCACGGACAAACCCGCAGACCTGACGCGCGAACCGGAACAGATTCAGGCATACCGCGACACATGGCACCTCGGCGTGCATTCTTACCTCGCTTACCTGCGAGACCGGCTGATGGTTGCGAGAGACCTGCTCACCGATAGCGGCAGCATCTTTGTGCAGATTAGCGACGAGAATGTGCATCGCGTGCGATGTCTCATGGATGAAGTGTTTGAAGGTGAAAACTTCGTTGGAGAAATCATTTTCAAAACCCGCAGCACTTCTACAAGAAAGCACTTGTCTATATTGAATGACTATATCCTTTGGTATAGCAAAGACATTGCTGCTCTCAAATTTCGCAGCGTTTACGAGGAGAAAAGTGCTGATTTGGCACGCTTCAACCTCGCGGATATTGATGGACAGATTGCTAGAAGCAGTGACCCAGAAAATTTCTATTCAAAGGATGCGAAACATTTTTCAAGTAGCAGTCTTGCTTCAACTACCGGAGGCGACACGGCTAGACAACCTTTTGAATTTTACGGTAAGGAGTATACCCCACCACCTGCCCGGGGTTGGCGGTGTTCTTCTGAAGGGCTACAGCGGCTTGCATCAGCAGACAGGATATTTAATCACGGGAAGTCTATCCGTTACAAATACTTTCACAGCGATTTTCCATTTGTTAAAATCGGTAATCTGTGGGGTGAACAGATGTCCGAGCAAAACAAGTTTTATGTTGTGCAAACTTCTCTGAAAGCCGTCCAACGCTGCATTCTCATGACAACCGACCCGGGCGATCTTGTCCTCGATCCGACGTGCGGCAGCGGCACCACCGCTTATGTCGCCGAACAGTGGGGCAGACGCTGGATTACGATTGATACCAGCCGCGTCGCCATTGCCCTCGCGCGTCAACGCCTCTTGACGAGCAGTTTTGACTATTACCAATTCAAAGAGCCATCAAAGGGTATCGCTGGCGGCTTCGTCAACAAAGTTGTGCCGCATATTACCCTCAAAAGCATTGCGAAAAATGATGCCCTCGATCCGATTTTCGCCAAGCACGAGCCGATTTTAGCGGAGAAATTGGAGAAAATCAATCGGTGCCTTGCAGCAGTAGGGGGGGGGTCAAGCTTCGGTCCGAACTGCTTGCAAAATTGGCGGCGAAGGAGAAGCGCGAAGGGAAAAGAGCGATTACGGAGGCAGACCGGCGGCGATGGATTCTTCCCGAAACTGCATGGCAAGAATGGGAGGTGCCTTTTGACGCGGATGCCGACTGGCCCGAAGCATTGCGCGCTGCGCTAACCGAGTATCGCGAAGCATTTCAGGCGAAAATGAAGGAAGTGAACGCGTGCATTGAATCTTCCGCTGAGGGTGAGGAGCTCGTCGATCAGCCGAAAATTGAGCGTGGGAAGTTGCGCGTCAGCGGTCCGTTCACGGTAGAAGCCGTGCAACCTGCGGAGGCATCGTTAGATACCGAATCGCCTATCGGCGGTGAACCGGCAGAGGCATTGGAGACGTTTGACGCTGTAGGAGAGACCTCCCGGTCTCGACAAACGCCGGTAGGAGAGACCTCCCGGTCTCGAAACGCCGAGGCACATCTCACTGATATGATTCGGCTGTTGCGCCAAGATGGCGTGCGGTTTCCGAATAATCAGACGATGCAATTCGCCGCGTTGGATGCGCTGGAGGGAAGTCTCCTTCATGCCGAAGGCAGGTGGGAAGGGACAGAAAGAACGGTTGCGGTGACTTTTGGTCCGCAGCACGGCCCGGTGACTGCATTACAAGTTAGCCGCTGCTTACGCATTGCATCGCAGCGCGGTTATGATGAGCTCGTCTTCGCCGGTTTCAGTTTCGATGGCGCGGCGCAAGCGGCTATTCAGGCGGATGCCGATCCTGTTGTCCGCACGCATCTCGCGCACATTAATCCCGATGTGATGATGGGCGATTTACTCAAGGACACGCCTTCGGCGCAGTTGTTCACCGTATTCGGTCTGCCGCGCACCACGCTTGAGGGGCCAACCGATGGCAAATACACCGTCACGATGGAGGGAGTAGACATCTACGATCCTGTCAAAGACGCTGTATTTTCTGCGAGTGCCGATAAAGTGGCGGCGTGGTTCGTGGATACTGATTACGACGAAAGCACCTTCTGCATCTCGCAGGCGTTTTTTCCCGATAAGAAGGCGTGGGAACGGATTGCGCGTGCGCTGAAAGGTGTCGTTGACACCGAACGTTTTGAGCAGTTCAGCGGGACGGTATCGCTGCCATTTGAGGCAGGGGCTCATCAGCGGGTTGCAGTGAAAGTCATTGATGCGCGTGGGAATGAAGTGATGCGCGTGCATGATTTGGGGGAAGGCGGATATGCGTAATTTCCCCAGATTGACTTGACAAACGCGTCTGCACGTGTTATCATATTAACATATTTGTCAACAACCGAGGTGAACAAAATGGCAGAAACGCAACTGAATCCGCTGGCATCCACACTGCCATCCACGCCGCCGATACTGTTAACGGCAGAAGAGTTGTGGAAAATGCCAGATAACGGTTATCGGTATGAACTTGTGAAAGGAGTCCTACGGAAAATGCCACCTGCAGGATTTGAACACGGCATCCGTTCGGTTGAAATTGGGAGCCTACTTCACGTGCACGTTAAAAAGCATGGGCTAGGTTATGTCTGTGCTGCCGAAACAGGTTTCACGATTTCCCGCAACCCTGATACGGTGCGCGCGCCGGATGCCGCCTTCGTGCGCCGAGCGGCCATTGAGAGACAAGGTATCGTAAAAGGCTATTGGGAAGGCGCGCCAAATCTTGCCGTGGAAGTTATCTCGCCTGGCGATACCTACACCGAAGTCGCTGAAAAAGTTGATGAATGGCTAGCCGCCGGTTGCGCGATGGTGTGGGTGATTAATCCGCGCCGTGAAACGGTGGAAGTCCACCGCCCGGCTGAAGAGCCCATCGTTTTAAGTGGGGATGACATCCTAGAGGGTGGCGATGTCGTTGAAGGGTTCCGGTGTGAGGTTGACGCGCTGTTTGTGTGAAAGCGCGGCTTCGGCTGAATAATTCAGGGTGTTTCATAAATCCGTGTAGGCGCGACCTCCTGGTCTCGATGCAATAGGGCGGCGCGCCTACCGGGACCGCGGCGGCAGAAAGCCCCCTTGAAAAAACGTCTCTTAGGTCCGTAGGTCCTTAATGTCTATAGCCCGCGCAGGCAGTCAAGTCCTCAAGGCGTTTTTTTTTTGTCGGGATACTATAGACATGCAGAACCTAACAGACCTGAAGAGAGGTTTCGCAGGCGAGATCGCGGGGGACAGGCCCCCGCGCTACTCAGGATGACCTTTTCACCGTAGAGCCAGGGCCTGTCCCTCGCCGTGCCATCGGGTACACGAGCGATCGCGGGGGACAGGCCCCCGCGCTACGGGCCAGGAAAGGGTTCTTCTCGCTATGCCCCGTTCGGGATCAGGCGATCCCGAACTACATTCTCCTCAAGGTCCGTAGGACCTTAATGTCTATAGTTCGCGCAGGCCGCCAAGTCCTCAAGGTCCGTAGGACCTTAATGCTTCTCGCCGCGATGCATTTGCTGCCTATTAAGGACCTAAAGGACCTTAGGTTTTTTTCGGTCGGCGAGGTTCTATAGACATGCAGGACCTAAAGGACCTGAAGAGGTATTTTTCACGGGTGTGATCGCGGGGGACAGGCCCCCGCGCTACGGGAACATCGAGACCGGGAGGGCGCGCTTACCGGGCCATCGCCTGCATCGAGACCAGGAGGTTTCTCCTACCAAGAGGACGCGGTAGTCGCCCGCTCCCCAAGGGGGAATAAATACCGAAACGGAGTTATGAAACACCCTGAGTTAAAATCGTTGCGCGAGCGTTTATCAGAATCGGTAGTCCGCCGCATAACCGGCTGAAATCGCAATATGAACCAAAGAGAATCCTTGCTTAACAAAGCAAGACAGAACCCAACTGGCTTGAAATTTAGAGAGTTCGAGAGACTCCTGCGACAATGCGGATGGTCACAACGTCGCCAGCGCGGGAGCCATCGCGCTTGGTATTCGCCGACCGGGTATCGAATCATGATTCAACCCGAACGCACCATGGCTAAGGGATATCAAGTCAGACAATTCTTTAGACAATACAACCAGGAAATCGAAGATGCTAAAAAATCAAGACGAATTTGATGGCTTCGCAGTCAACCTCTTCTTTGATGAAGATGGTGATTATCTCGCGCATCTTGTTGAGATGCCCAATGTCTCGGCTTTCGGGCCGACACCCGCCAAAGCGTTAACCGAACTGAAAACGGCATGGCAGTTAATGAAAGACTGCTATCAGGCAGACGGTGAGCCTCTTCCGCAACCTCCAGCGCGGGAAGGATACGCAGGTCCGGTGAATGTTCAGATTGACGAGGAGCTTTACCGCGTCCTCGCAGACGAAGCCGCGAAGGCGCAGATCAGCCTCTATGCACTCGTGAGGATGAAACTGATGAATAATAAGTCAGAGGAATGCACCTATTATGAACAAAAATCAACTTGAAATCCCGATTCAGCCGGTCGAACAGCCGATTCTGTGCAGCCCTTACGAAGAACCCAACGCACACTGGATCTACGATACCCAAACCGGCGAGGCTGTTAAGAACCCCGGCCGACGCGAGGCGGGATACTGGTTCAAGACAGAACGCACCGGCAGTGAACAGCAGCAGATGCAGTTCGTCCAAGAGGAAGAACGCGATGATCTTCCGATAGTCAACGCACTCCGCGCCGATGTGAAACGGTGGCGCGAGACGAATTACCCGAACGTCACGCCTGTCACACGCGAATTGCTGCGGCATTGGGCAAGCGATAATCTGAAGCATCGGCTCTTTTTCTGTCAACGCGAAGCGGTTGAGACGATTATCTACCTCGTTGAGATTCTCCGGGGCGGCAGAGGGCCACGGTTTAAACCGCAATTCAGTGCGGCGGAACTGAGTCAATTAGTAGATTCTCCGAATACGCCAGAGCTCCCAGAACTCGTCCGATATGGATGCAAAATGGCGACGGGCAGCGGCAAAACAGTAGTGATGGCGATGCTCATCGCTTGGGCATTTTGCAACCGCGGGAAGGTGCCATCCGATGAGCGGTTCCCTGCTGCCGCCCTGATAGTCTGTCCGAACTTGACGATTAAGCAACGCCTCCAGGTCTTGCGGCCGGAGTCCGCGGACAACTACTACGATGAATTCACGCTTCTCCCGACGAAATTGCGTTCGTTGCTAAACAAGGGGAAGGTGTTGGTTACCAATTGGCATCAATTCGCGCTGGAGTCACCGCATCACGAAGGCGGCCAAACCTACGATGTTGTCTATAAAGGCGAGGAAACGCCGGACGCGTTCGCGAGGCGCGTGCTAGGCGAACTCTACGGACGCGCCCCGCTCATGGTGCTGAACGATGAGGGACATCACGCCTATCGGCCCGCGGGTTCTGGGGAAAAGTTATCGGCAGAGCTGAAAAAGGAGCGCGAAGAAGCCACCGTGTGGATTAGCGGCTTGGACAGGATGAATCAAGCGTGCGGCGTGCGGTTCTGCGTAGATATGTCCGCTACGCCGTTTTATATCCAAGGCAGCGGGCATTCGGAAGGTTCGCCTTTCCCGTGGCTGGTTAGCGATTTTGGCTTAGTGGATGCGATTGAGAGCGGCATTACCAAGATTCCGCGGTTGCCGGTGAGCGATAGTACCGGCAGACCGGAACCGAGGTTCTTTCGACTCTGGAAAACGATTAACGATGAGATTTTGCCCGCCGACAGGCTGAGCCGAGGAAAACCCAAGCCGGAGGCGGTTTATCGGGAGGCGGAAAGCGCGCTCATCACGCTGGCGAGCCAGTGGAAAGAACGCTTTGAATACATCCAAGAAGCATCCGATGCGCAGGAGAAAACGCCGCCTGTCCTCATCATCGTCTGTGCCAATACCGATATTGCGGAGTTCTTTTTTCGTAAAATCTCCGGCGAGCAGGTTGATGAGATTGTGGTGCAAAGCGGTGGAAAAACCAGAAAGCGGAAGCAGACTGTCTATGGACAAGGCGCGCTGTTTCCCGATTTTCTATCAAATCGCGACGGCGTTTTAAGGACGCTGCGGATTGATAGCAAAATGCTGGCAGAGGCAGAAAACGCCGACCCGAGCAAAAATCGGACGCAAGCCGCGGAGGATTTGCGACGCATCGTCGCCACAATAGGGAAGAAGGGACAACCGGGTGAGCAGGTGCGGTGTGTCGTCTCCGTGGCGATGCTCAACGAAGGATGGGACGCGAATAACGTCACGCATATTCTCGGGCTGCGAGCCTTCAGCAGTCAGTTGCTTTGTGAACAGGTAGTTGGACGCGGGTTGCGCCGCATGAGTTATACGCCAGACCCCGAGACGGGACTCCTCACTGAAGAATACGTTGATGTCTACGGCATTCCGTTCTCGGTGATTCCGTTCAAGGGGCGGCCTAGCGGTAAACCTGAACCGATTGATAGGCCGAAGAATCACGTCCGCGCCTTGCCAGAACGTTCTGCTTTTGAGATAAGATTCCCCAACGTTGAAGGATACGCCTTCGCGCTCCGCAAGAATGAAATCAAGGCGGACATCAACGCGATGGAGCCGCTCCACTTTCAGCCCAATCGGAATCCTGTTGCGACGTTTGTCAAACCTGCTGTCGGATACGAGATTGGAACGCCAAAACTTTCCGGTCCCGGTGATACCGTTTTACAGGACAGGAGCGAATTTTACAAAGCGACGCATCTGCAGGCGGTTAAATTTACGATTGCGCATCAGATTGTCCAGAAAATCGTCGGCGATAGCAAAACGCCGCCAGATGCGAGGGCGAATCCCGCTCTCCGGCTGCAATCTCGGCATCGGCTCTTTCCGCAGGTATTTCGGTTCGTGGATGCCTACGTTGAGAAGAAGGTAGACTTCTGCGGGGAGAATCCGTTGGACCTGGCGCAACAGAAGTATGTCATGCTTGTCGTGGAACGTCTCTTGGCAGCTATTCAGCCGAATGAGACGCGTGGCGAAGTCCCGTTACTGCCTATCTTGAACCGTTATGAGTCAACTGGCACGTCGGCGGATGTGGCATTTCTCACGGCGCGTCCCTGCCACGGAACGCAAAAGAGTCATGTCAACCAAGTCGTGCTGGATACGGAAACGTGGGAACGTTCTGCTTGTTTCTGGCTGGAGCAGTCCGAAAATGTGGTGTGCTATGTTCGGAATGACAGGCTTGGGTTGAGCATTCCGTATGAACACGCCGGCGTTTCTCACGTTTATGAACCCGATTTCATCGTCCGGTTCACGAACGGAGTCCATCTCCTTCTGGAAATCAAAGGTTTTGAAACCGAACAGGAACCTGCCAAACACGAGGGTGCGAAGCGATGGGTTTCTGCTGTCAATAATTGGGGCAAATTCGGCAAATGGGATTTCCACGTCTGCCACAATCCACAACGGCTGCGTCATGAATTGGCGCGCTTCCTGTAGGAGAGCCCCAACGATCGCGGGGGACAGGCCCCCGCGCTACGGTATGAATTGGCGCGCTTCATGTAGGAGAGTGGGGAATTGAGACAGGAGGGCTCGCCTACAAAAGAACGCTGTCCTCGGTAGACGCGGCTCTGTAATCAAAATGACAACGCCTCTCCTCCACATGCAGTCTATCACGAAAGATTTTCCCGGTGTCCGCGCCTTGGACGATGTCTCGTTTGA
The DNA here is from genome assembly GCA_965242965.1 of Candidatus Poribacteria bacterium. GTDB lineage: Bacteria > Poribacteria > WGA-4E > WGA-4E > WGA-3G > AGPOR5. Next base: position 4,818,277 of record OZ251518.1, read on the forward strand.
GGTGCGAGCCGGTGAGATTCACGCGCTCTGTGGCGAAAACGGCGCGGGCAAATCGACATTGATTAAGATACTCGGTGCTGTGCATCCGCACGGCACTTATGATGGGCAAATGCACATTGACGGCGCAGAACAGCGGTTTCACACCGTGCGGGATGCGGAACGCGCTGGCATCGCTATTATCCATCAGGAATTGGCTCTCATTCCGGAGATGACGGTAGCCGAGAATATCTATTTAGGCAGGGAACCGCGTCGGTTTGGCATCATTGACAAACGCCGTTTGCATCGCTGCGCGGCGCAGCTGCTCTCGCAATTCGGATTGACACTGCCGTTACAGACACCTGTCCACGAACTCGGCATTGGACAGCAACAGTTAGTAGAAATCGCGAAGGCTCTATCGCGCAACGCGCGCCTGCTCGTGCTTGACGAACCGACAGCGGCGTTAACCGAAAGCGAAGTGGAGGTGCTCCGCCACATACTGGCGCAATTGCAAGAAAAGGGGGTGGCGTGCATCTATATCACGCACAAACTCAAGGAGATTTTCCAAGTTGCGGATAGGGTGACGGTGCTACGCGATGGCAAAACGGTGGCAACGCAGTCCATCGCGGAATGCACGGAAGCGATTCTTATCTCGCAGATGGTAGGCAGGGAATTTTCGCGGGATGCACGTTTTCCAAAGCGCGCAGAAGGCGAGCATCGACATAAACAGGTGGCGTTGCGGGTTGAAAACCTCAGCACAGATGCGCAGGAACCACCGAAACTTGATTCAATTAGTTTTGAGGTGCGGCGCGGTGAAATCCTCGGAATTGCAGGGCTAATGGGTGCGGGGAGAACCGAACTCATCAGCGTTATCTTCGGCGCGTATGCGGGGAAATGGAGCGGGGATGTGTGCGTCAATGGAAACCCTGTATCAATTCACTCCCCTCGCGATGCAATTCGGCTCAAGATGGGCCTTGTGAGTGAAGACAGAAAGCGATACGGGCTCATTCTGGATGCCGATGTTACTCGTAATATGACGCTTGCCAGCTTAGGTGCCTCCGAAAGAATCATCGATGGCAGGGATGAAGTTAAGAAATGCAATCGCTATGTGGAGTCGCTTCGCATCAAAGCGGCATCGCTTAAAGTGCCTGTGAGTTATCTCAGCGGTGGGAATCAGCAGAAAGTGGTTTTAGGCAAATGGCTGATGACGCGTCCCGACATCTTATTCCTTGACGAACCGACGCGCGGGATTGATGTCGGCGCGAAAGCGGAAATTCACTCGCTGATAGCGCAACTCGCGGCAGAGGGACTGGCGATAGTGCTTGTCTCATCGGAACTCCCTGAAATTTTGGGAATTAGCGACCGGATTTTAGTGCTACACGAAGGTAAACTCACCGGCGAATTTATCAACGACGATGTAACGCAAGAGGACATCTTGCGCTGCGCAACTCGGGTGGCATCGCCTGATACCAACAACGTATGAGACAAACGGCTCAAGAGCGGGCACTCTTGCCCTACTTTTGGGAGCCTGATGCCAACAACGTATGAAACAAACATTTAAGACACACAGCCCCGCGGAGACACAAACGCTCGGCGAGCAACTCGGCAAAACGTTGAAATCCGGCGATGTCATCGCGCTTATCGGTGAACTCGGAACAGGCAAAACCTGCTTGACGCAAGGCATCGCGCGCGGTATCGGCATCGCGCCAGACGAAGTCGTCAGCAGCCCGTCCTATATCTTAATCAACGAATACGATGGGACAATTCCTATCTACCACATCGATTTGTATCGCTTGGAGAACTCGGCGGAAATAGCGGAACTTGGGTTAATGGAATACATGGATAGCGACGGCATCTGCATCATAGAATGGGCTGAACGGATGGCGCATGCTTTGCCAGAGAATCACATGCGAATTGACATCAGGTGGGAAGATGAAAACATCCGACACTTCACGGTGCAACATCCTGTATCTTGACAGCGGTTCCGGCATCGGCGGTGGGCAACGGAGTCTGCTACTGCTGATAAGCCGGTTAGATAAAAACCGTTTTCGTCCTTTTGTCGGATGCATGAGTGACAGCCCCTTTTCCGCAGAAGTGGCGAAGACAGATGCGCATGTCGTGCCGTTGTCTCTCCCCGCGGCGCACAATAAACTGGACAGAACAGATAGGACGCGGCGGTTTACCTTCCGTGATATTCTGAACGATTTAGGGCATCTCCGGGCGATTTATCAAATTCATCGCGCTGTGAAAAAGCACGAAATTGAACTCATCCACGCCAACTCACTCTCCGTGGCACTGCTCGGCGGCATCGTGGCGAGATGGCACCGCATCCCGATTGTGATGCATAAACGGTATGCCACCTCTTACGGCATTTTGGACAAGGTATGTGAAAGGCTCCTGCATCGCGTGATTCTGGTTTCGGAGGCAACGCGATGGGATTTCGCGCCAGAAAAAAAGCAGTCCTTAATCTATAACGGGGTTGATTTAGCGGCTTTTCAGGCGACAGAGACAGAGGTGGAAACGCTTCGCGCGGAACTCTTATCCACATCCGCAGGCGCGCTTGGGAAGCACGGTGCTACAATAATCGCAGGTGTCGTCACCCGAATTACGCCAGAAAAGGGCATCCACTTTCTAGTCCGAGCAATGGCGGAACTGAAGCGTAAGGACAGATTTCCACATTTGTCCGACATCAAACTCCTCATCGTCGGCGGCCCCTATTTTCAGAAGGACCGCGGTTATATGGCATCGCTTGAGCAAGAAGTCGCGGATTTAGGCGTTGCAGACAGCGTCATCTTCACCGGATTCTTACCCGATACGCGCGTCGTCACCTCACTGCTGGACATCGTGCTGGTGCCGTCTATTATTCCTGAGGCATGCCCGCGCACGATTATTGAGGCGATGGCGGTAGGCAAACCTGTCATCGCTACGCCGCTCGGTGGGAGTAAAGAATTGGTTACGCCAGAAACGGGGCTGTTGGTGCCGCCCGAAGATGCCTCGGCGATTGCTTCTGCAATTGCGACGTTGGCAGCCGACCGGGGAAGGTTAACGGCAATGGGAGAGGCGGCGCGCTTACGTGCAGAGGAGTTGTTTAGCAGTGAGAAGAATACGGTGTTAACGGAGACGGTTTATACGGAATTGTTAATGGGCAAATAGAGCAGAATCGCCACCGCCTCCGTGGGACGAGGGACAGGCCCTCGCCCTACGAGCCCGGAACTCTCGTCAGAGATGAATTCGCATTAGACAAGCGTCTTCAGAAAATCGATGCTCCGCTTCGCAATCGTCTTCGGCTCGGGTTTGAAATCAAACACTTCCGTTGAGACATAGCCGCTGTAATTAATCGCCTCCAACGCCTCAATGATAGGCGGATAGTCAACGTTACCGGAACCGGGGAGGTAGCCGTTGTCGTCATTGGAGTGGAAGTGCGCGACGTGCGGCGCGCAGTTATGAATCTGCGTCGGCATGTCCAAACCTTCCTTCGCAGTGCTGCAGACATCCAGAATCATCTGGAAATTCGGGTGATTGACAGCGTTTACCATCTCCACCGCCGTGTCGGGGTTCGTGATAAAGTTTGTCTGATCGCTGGATAACGGTTCCATGCAAAGCATCACGTCTTTGTCGCCTGCGAGTGCTGCGCCTTCGGTGAACGTCTCGCGGGCGTAGTCCCACGCCTCTTCAAAAGAGAGGGGTTCCATGACGTTCCGTTGTTGCGGTGAACCGATTACCATGACGCGGCCGCCTAAATCGGCGCACAATTGAATCAGCGCGAGGAAATAGTCCCGCGTTTCGTTCCGAATCTCTGCATCGGGGTGATTGATATAGAGTCCCGGTGGTGAGACGAGCAGCCAGTGGAGTCCGGCGATTTCTATCTGCGCGGTTTCGGCGGCTTTTCGGATGCGTGCGCGTTCGGTTTGGCTGATGTCTAGCACTGAGTCTGCCAGCGTAAACGGCGCGATTTCAACTGCTTCGTAGCCGAGCTCAGCGGTGTAGGTAAAAACGTCCTCAATCTTCCAATTTTCAAACATTTCGTTGCATATCGCGAGTTTCATTTTCTTCTCCTATTGCGGGATGTGAGGCGGCGCGGTGTCGCACCGCGCCGCCGGTGGCTTAGTTCAAGTATTCATCCAAAACCTTCTTGAAGTCGTCCGGGGAACCTGCTAGCATCGCTGCCCGATGCAACTCAGTCAGATGCTCCAAATCTTCAATACGCTCCAAACTCGGTTTGAACCGGTATGCGATTTCAGGGTGCAGCCGAATCTCCAGCACCTGAAGGATGGCCTCTCGTCCTCCCTCCCTCATGGCGGGCGCGGCCAAGTATTCGTAAAGATCAGATTCGTGCATGGTGTGCTTACCTCAATGAAGATGAGGCGGCGCGGTGTCGCACCGCGCCGCCGGTGGTTTAGTTTGAGTGTTCATCCAAAACTTTCTGAAAGTCGTCCGGGGAATCTGCCAAGGCAGCCCCACGGAGCAGCTTGCTGAGGTGTTCCAAATCTTCAATGCCTTCCAAACTCGGTTTGAACCGGTATGCGATTTCAGGGTGCAGCCGAATCTCCAGCACCTGAAGGATATCTTGCAAGGCGCGTTCTCGGGCGGCGGGCGCGGCCAAGGATTCGTAGAGATCAGATTCGTGCATGGTGTGCTTCCCTCAATGAAGGCGAGGCGGCGCGGTGTCGCATCGCGCCGCCAACGGTTTATTCGCCGGTTGCGTCCAAAACTTTCTGGAAGTCGTCCGGGGAATCTGCCAGAACCGCTGCACTAAACAATTCGTTTAGGCGTTGCATGTCGTCAATGGGCTCCAGACTGGGTTTGAATAAGCGCGCCGTTTCGGGTTGTAATCGGAGTTCTAGTGCCCGAAGGATATCTTGCAAGGCGCGTTCGCGGGCGGCGGGCGCGCTCAAGGATTCGTAGAGATCAGATTCGTGCATGGTGTGCTTACCTCAATGAAGGTGAGGCGGCGCGGTGTCGCACCGCGCCGCCGGTGGTTTAGTTTGAGTGTTCGTCCAAAACTTTCTGGAAGTCGTCCGGGGAACCTGCTAGGACAGCTGCACGGAGCAGCTTGCTGAGGTACTCCAAATCTTCAATGCCTTCCAAACTCGGTTTGAACCGTTGCGCCTCTTCAGGCTGCAGCCGAATCTCCAGCACCTGAAGGATGTCCTCTCGTCGTCCCTCCCTTAAGACGTGCGCGCCCACGTGTTGGTAAAGATCGGATTCGTGCATGGTGTGCCTCCTAATCATTTCCAAAATTTGCTCTTTCTCATAATCCAAATTGCCCAACATCGCCATGCCACCGAGGTAGGCTAGCTTGTCCGGCACTTCAAGGCTATCCGCGGTCTGGATGCACCGCCGTAACCACTCATCCTTGTCCACATCAGCGGGCCGCTTCATCAGCGGCGTGAAGGGAATTAACCCCGTAGTTTTCGCATCCAAAATTGGCTGGCCGTCCATTTCGGCGAGCCGAACAACTTCATATTCAACCAGAACCTGATTGCCAGGGAGGTTCTGCTCAAATTTGCCCGGGTCGTTTCGCCCCGCGTCGGGACGAAGATAGACGACGGTGGAGTAAACATCCATCCTGTAAGTTTCGATCAGCAGGAGGATGTAGACTGCCATGCGGAGAGCCATCGGCGGATCGAAACTGTCCGCGGTTTGAAACTCGATGTGGACTAAGACATATTTGCCTCGGAATTTCACCTTGATGAGGACATCTGCCTGATGCATGACAACATCCGGAATTTCAGGCGAGATGACTTCAACATCGGTTAAATCCTCCACAGCGAGATTTCGCAGGTTGAAGCAGAGACGCACGAAATCTAGTGGATTTTCTTGCGCCTGCTTTTTAGAGGTGCTATCAAAAATTGCCATCCTTACTCCTGTTTGGCGGCGCGATTTCCGCACCACGCCGCAATTGTTTCTCTGTTAATTATACACTACGTTCGCGGATAATGTCAACCCTTTTTTTATACCTACGAAAAATCCCTTGACAATACCCCGAATATCTGTATAATAAGCACATATCACCCACGAAAAATGGAGAAACAAAATGGGATACACTTTCGATCCGAACGCAATGTATCGGATGCCCACGCATTTTGGACCGAGGACTGGCCCCAGATTCGGACCCGAGGGCAGAAAATTTGAGTGTAAGGACAACCCAAAGTCCACATCGATTTCGGTGAGTTTCCTGACGAACAGCGAACAACTAGAGGCTTTCCTACCCCCAGGTTTCGCGCTCAATGGCGAACCCGTTGTATCGGTGTCAGGCGGCTATATGAAGGAGATCGAGTGGCTGGCAGGCCGCGGCTATAACACACTGGGTGTCAGTTTCCCCGTGGTTTTCAACGGCGAAGTAGATCGCGCTACCGGCTCTCTTTTGACGGTGCTCTGGGAGAACCTCACAGACCCGATTTTGACCGGGCGCGAGGAACTCGGCTTCTCGAAAATTTACTGTGAACTCCCGGAACCGCTCACGTTCAAAGGCGAGACGCACTGCACCGCCAGCTGGCTCGGTTTTAAGTTTATGGACATGCACGTGCGCGCGATGGAACAAGTGCCTGTCCCGAATTCGCCATCACCGCCGAAGCAAACCAACGCCGAACAACCGCTCACCGGCACATTGCACTATAAATACATGCCGCGGACGGGGGAATGGGGCACTGCCGATGTTGCGTATGCGGTGCTAACACCGGCAAGCACGCCGAATCGCGTCGTTAAAGAACATTGGCGCGGCGAAGGCACGGTGCAATTCCATAAGGCGCGCTGGGAAGATCTGCCGACGCAGTATAACATTGTCAACGCGTTCCACGCTCTTGAAGTTATAGAGTGGCGTGGCGCGTCTATTGTGAAAACAGTCGGCGGCAAAGATCTACGCGACCAGCGGATTCTGCGGTAATGATTTTTTGTTGTTCGCGAGGCACTCCTGTCCCTCGCCATCGTTTTGCTGTCAGACCGCATCACTCCTGTAGTTCAGGATCGCCTGCTCCTGACCCGTTCGGGAGCAGGCGCTCCCGAACTACAGAGGTGGGCCCAATGTCTTCCGGTATTCGCCTGCCCTCCAAAGGGGGATAACTACCGAAACGGAGTTATGAAACACCCTCAATCAGTCCATCACGCTGCCGCCCGCGACGGTGACAGATAACCCAGTCAGATACGCGGCTTCTTCGGAGGCGAGGAATGCGGCCATGTTCGCCACGTCCGCGCCTTCGGCGAGCCGTCCTAACGGCACCGATGCCTCCGCGCGCCGCGCAAACTCATCACGTTGCTCATCGGCGGAGAGCGATGCCGACATTAAGGCGGATGCCAGATGGCCGACACGCTCTGTATCTACAAGGCTTGGACAGATGGCGTTGACGTTCACGCCGTGCGGCGCGAGCTCATACGCAAGCGACTGCGTTAACCCGATAACGGCGAATTTTGATGCACTATAGGCCGCATAGCGCGCCGAACCGCGTTTTCCGGTCACAGACGAGAGATTGATAATCTTGCCGCCGGTCCCTTGCGAAATCAGGCGGCGTGCTACGGCTTGGCAGCAGAGGAACACGCCTTTCACGTTAACGCGCTGCACTCTATCCCATTCTTCTTCGGCGAGTTCAACGATAGGCACCCGGTCCTTCCCGGCGATGGTTCCGGCGTTGTTGACAAGGATGTCGATTTTCCCGAAGTGCGCCGCAGTCTTGTCTACCATCTCGGCTACCTGCGCTGCATCTGAAACATCGGCGACGACGCTGAGGGCGCGCTGCCCCATCGCTTCGATCTCGCGGACGACATCTGGCAAGCCTTGCCATTCCGTTTCATTCGCGGCGTAAGGATGCGCGGTGATGTCGTTGACGGCTAGGTCTGCGCCTTCTTTCGCTAAGCGGGTGGCGATGGCGCGGCCGATGCCGTTTTTGCCGCCCGCGCCTGTCACCAAGGCGACTTTTCCGTTTAGGTTATACATTTGGTTACCTCTTTATTCGGTAGATCGCGAGGGACAGGCCCTCGCGCTACGGTTAAGGGACAGCATGCAAGGGACAGGCCCTCGCGCTACGGGGAAAAACGCTGTCCTTTCACGGAACGATCGCGAGGGACAGGCCCTCGCGCTACGGGAAAAACGCCGTCACGTTACGTAGGGCGGGGGCCTGTCCCCCGCCATGCTGCGGTCCACCGGAAACTCGCGAGGGACAGGCCCTCGCGCTACCGGAAAAAAACGCTGTCCTTTCACGGAACGATCGCGAGGGACAGGCCCTCGCGCTACGCGAAAAAAACGCGCCCCTGCTACGGAGACCAGAGCACATACGTCGGAATACCGAACAACGTGCCGAGTAATGCCCACAACCCAACGAACACATAATCGCCCATGACTAAACCCAAAAAGAACGGAATCGCGCGTTGGTGCATCCGCAAACCGAAGATGGTAATAATGATAAACTTCACTAGCCAGCCGAGGAAAACCGAGAACCAGAAATCGGCGAGCCCACCCCATGTCGCCGCTGTCATCACATACCCGATCGGATGAAAGGGCCACCACATAAATTTATGTCGCAGGAAATAGAGGAACCCTGTCATCACTGCGCCGATGCCCATGGACTGCGTGCCGCCCCAGTCCGGTCCGGTAGGATTGTTGATCCACCGTTCCAAGCGTCTGCCGAAGACTTCTTCGCCGATGCCGACGATATAGCCATGCACCGCCAATGCCCCGGTCTCGTATAGCAGGTAAAGGAACGCCCAAAACGAGGCGAGCGTGCCGATGATAATAGCGAACATCATCACCCAGACGAGTTTTCGGCTGTTTATTCCGGCGCGTTCGGCGAGTTTGAAACCTTCCAACTGATTCGGCATTGGATGCGAGACGTTCAACCGATTCAGCCAATAGTAGAAGGAGATTATTGTCAAGTTGCCGGTGCCGACAAAGCGTGGGCCAAACGTGACTGCCATTAATCGGGCCGGGTCCAACGCGAGGATCTCGTGCGAGGGGGGACCGAATTCGGCGCGCACGCGTGTCACGCCGAGTGCCATCAGCGTGAAGATGACGATAAAACCGAGAACGCCGCCTAATGACATGCCTGCCTGTATTGAAAACAGCGTTAGCCCGATGCATCCTAGCACGAGCCCGAAGACAGCCGTTCGGTAAGGCATCGGTTCGTCTGAATCGTCAAGCGTTTTCTTGGCAGAGAAACAGTTGCGGATAACGTCCCCTAGATGTCGGCGTGTTCCCCATAATGCGAGAATGCCGACAGCGAGCCACGCGCCGCCGGCGCGTTCCGCAAAATAGAGTTCCCCTTCGCCGAGCATCCCGACGCGGATAACCCGTTCCGCCTTCCCGAATAGGTAGAAAAACCACGCCGACATCGAAATATCCAACGGCACGAAGAACGTCAAGCCAATGATAAACGGGTAGGCAGATAGCGATATCCACCCGATAGCGTTCCAAGGTTTGTCGGTGAAGAGATGTGTGATTGAGTAGTAGTTGAGTTGGATGGATGGCACTTGTGGAAAGAGGTAACTCAGCCCGGAGAGCAGTTCAATAAACCCGGCGACTGCGAACCCTATCCACATCGTGCCGTTTTTGTAAAAACTTTTGCGTCCCTCTGCCATCTGAAGTGGGAGTTGGATGATGGGATACGCGAGTTTTTCGCGTTCTGTCCACTGCACCCGGATAATCGTGTTGAGGCAGATGAGCGTGAACCACAGCACGGCGACGAAGCCTGTCCAGACGAAAATCGGGATAGCCCACCCGCGCAAATGCTTGGGGAGATGGAACGTGGAATCGCCCTCGAAATAGGCATCTAACGCGCTGTTGTCCGGGACGAACCACGTTGGAATGTAACGCCAGAAGAGTGCCGCCCATTCATTTTCCGGCGTGGCAAATCGGAAGGGATGCGCCAGTGTGCCGACGAGGAACGTCATCATGGAATGGCCGCCGATGGTGGATACCATGACAACCATGATATAGATGACGAGCAGTTCCTGCGGTGTCAACGCGTTGCGAGGCGCGAGGCTCTTCCACAGCATGTTGACAGCGATAATAGCAAACAACGTGAAAATTGCATTGAAGAAGAGCGAGACGAAGTTGAGCAGGAACTGCGGTTGAATCATCTCCGCGGCATAAGCGAGCCAATAGGCGTTCCCGATGACGAGGAACGTCCCGACAAGCAGCGCGCGGAGAGTGATTCCAGAGGTGTGGGCGGCCTGGCGTTTTCGCATTATTGCTTGAGTGCACCCCATGTCAAAGCGAGTTTGCCGGGTGCCGTCACGGCGAGGATTTCATCGTCAAAAATGAGATCTCCGTAGAAGAGCCCGTCCCAAGCCCCACCGGGCATCCAACCGATCTGGTGCTCGCGCTTCCCGTTCTCACAATCGTTCATGTGGAAACTGAGCCCAATCGTCAATCCATCTTTCGCCTTAAAATCCTTTCCCTTCGCCGGATTTGCGAACTGCGGGTTGCCGCGCGGTTTCGTCGGATCTATGGCGACTTCGTAGATGTAGTCGTTGCCGTTCTTGATAAGCACCCATTCCGTGTTTTCCTCGGATGCGGCGGCGGATAAATCCTCCCCGTTCGCGCCGAGTGTCCACTGAACGAGGCTTTCTCGAACCATGCCGTTGTCAAAATCGAACATAAACTCCACGCTATCGTCCTCCCACCACTTGTTATCAGGCGGGAAGATGTCTTGGAGTTTATCATCGGTGATTTCGACGGCGAAGTAGATGCGGGTTGCGTCTTGCGCGCTCCATGCGACGCGCCCTTGCCCGGTGAAGTCACTCGCCTTCGGGAGGCCAGCACCGACATCTTTCAGTTCATCAAAAGCGACAATCTCCGCGCGCTTCCACTCATTGAGGTCTCCGTCTACCTTCAGATTGGTAATCTGCTTGGCGACATACTGTTTATCGCGCTTGGCGGCATCGGATAGGTTAGCGATGCAAAATATCAGCGCGAATGCTGTTGCAATGATAATAAATTTTTTCATCGTAAAATTCCTTCGCTTTTCAGCCGTTGAATCAATTGTTCTTGCGTGCCGCTGCCCTTCATCGAATTGCAAGCACCGCACAACAATTGAAGGTTATCAAAATGATCTGTGCCACCTTTAGATTTCGCGTGAACATGGTCTACTGTCATATTCCGAAACGGGAACAACACTTGGCAGCCGTTGCATTTCCCTTCTTGTAGTCCAAACAAGGTGTGCTTATGCGTCCGATACCGCATTGCCCCAACCTGAGTCCGTCCCGCCTCAGAAAAATCGGAACGTTTGGGGACATCCGTTCGGTGGACAACTTCGCCGAGGATACCTCCCTGTTCAAAAAGCCCTTCTTTTTGAAGACGCAGTTTTACCAATTCAATGGCTTTGGGGCTGATGTCAATGCCTATCCAGCCGCGTTGTAGCCGCTCAGCGGCGATGCATGTGGTAGCACAGCCACAGAACGGGTCAAGCACCATATCACCGGGGTGCGTGCTTGCGGCAATGAGGCGTTCAAGCAAAGCGAGCGGTTTCTGTGTCGGATATCCCACCCGCTCCTTACTTGTCCCCGTTAAATTGGGAATATCCACCCAGATGTTGTTCAACATCTTGCCTTTTTGCTCGTCGAGGTATCGCTTCTCGCGAGGCACATTCCCGGGCCGGGTTTGAACGACACGCCCGGCTTCAATCTCCGCTTGCATCCGTTCTTTTGTCCACCGCCACGTTCTGACAACACCCATCACCTCATAGGTGCGATTAGACCGGAGGTCCTGGATAGGTGCTGTTATTTCGGAATAGCGAAAGAGCCTCCCCGTTTCAGGCTCAACCTGCCGGTACTGCTTTTTCGTTTTCTCGTCCAAATTCGCCAAATCGTAGGGGATGGTGACTGCTTCAGGATTCCATACAAAATCGGCACTCTTTGTATAACGCAGGATGATGTCGCAATCCCGCGCAAGCCCCTTTTTTAGGTTTCCCTTTCGGGTTACCGTCCGTTGCCAGATAATCTCATCCCGAAAATTGTCCTTACCGAAAATGCTATCCATGATCACTTTGAGGTAGTGGACAGCGGCATCGTCGCAGTGGACATAAATGGTGCCGGTAGGTTTCAAGATGCGCCGCATCTCCAACATCCGAATGCCCATCATGATGAGATACGCCTTCATGGGTTTCCCATGCGTGAATTCGGCGGCACTGATAGCGTGGTAAAGTGCTGGTTCTCTCTCGGCGAGTTCGCCGTGCCAGGCGTTATCTAAATCGCTCAAGGACCAGGAATCTTTGAACGCCGCGCCTGCTGCATCGCTTCCTATCGGAGCCTCGTAAGTCCGATTGGAATTGAAGGGTGGATCTTGATAAATCGCGTCAATAGATTCTGTATCCATTCCGCGGAGAATGAGCAGGTTATCGTTTTCAAAGACGGTTCGATTTTTGACGTTCATTTTTTTTTCTGATGTCCGGGTAGGCGCGCTTCCAAAGCGCGCCTATCGGATTCGTGCTGCGTCCGTCCCGCTCAACGTGTTCAACGAGAACGACCAAACTTTGCCTTAAGTTCGGTTAAGCCGCTGCTGGTTAATTGATAAACCGCTAGCGGATTGTTATCGACTAGCCAGCCCTTGGCTTTCCAGCGACTAATCATGGTGCCCACCGTCTTTCCCCAAGCCAAACTGCCGCCGGCATCGAGGCGTTTGATTTCTCCGGGGGGTAAGTTGAGAAGGCAGTCAATCTTATCTAGAACGTCTTGTCTGCGATGGCAGCGGCCATCCGACAACAGGTCGTAGAGAATTGGCTCAACCGATGCTTTGCGGTTGATATCTCCGTTATGGTGGTACTTGATTTCAAAAGTCATGTTCGGTTTGTAAACCTCCTATGAAAATGGCCGTCGGTATCCGAACCAGACAGCTCATTCAATCTAGAATCATCGGTTAATCCTGCAATAGTTATTGCAGGATATGCTACCTAATTAATCGAGGGTGTTTCATAATTCGTTCAACGTCGCGGTGACAGGCCCCGCGCGACGGTGAAAAAACGCTGCCCCTTCATCGTAGGGCGAGGGCCTGTCCCTCGCCATCGTCCGCGCTACGGAAAAAACGTCTCTTGTTCTCTTCAGGTCCGTAGGACCTTAATGTCTATAGCACGCTCCCCCGCGAGGAATCCTAAGGTCCTTTAGGTCATTAATAGCTTTTGACATGCCCGCGCGTGTTTCTATTAAGGACCTAAAGGACCTTGAAAACAGAACGACACGGGCTGCTATAGACATGTAGGTCCTAAAGGACCTAAAACGCCCCTCTTGACGATAGAGATCGCGGGGGACAGGCCCCCGCGCTACGGGCGGAGGAACGCATCCCTTTTTCACCGTAGGGCGAGGGCCCTCGGATGCCCCACGCGCATCCGAGCGGGTTTCCCTCGCCAGCATCCGCGCACTCCAACGCTCGCGGGGGACAGGCCCCCGTGCTACGGGAACATCGAGACCAGGAGGTCTCTCCTACCGGGAATTTGAAACAGTGCCTAATCAAAAAAACGCGCAACTTGACACGAAAACCCCTCAACGACATCCTCACCGGTGAGGGTGTCATCGCACTGGAGGAGGCGAAAGGCTTTATCGGGACAATACACCGCCACGGTTTTCAGCACCGGATCGATTACCCAAACCATCCGAGTGCCAGCGTCCAGATAAGCCTGAACCTTATCCGAAACGTCCCACTGCGAGTCTGTCGGAGAAACCACCTCAACTGCCAGGTCTGGGGGGACAGGCGAACCCTTCGTCTCGTCTTCGGGCAGGCGCGCTGTGGAAACGAACGCAACATCCGGCTTCAATAAACGTTCACCCACCCGAAACGACGTTTCCGCCGTATATCCGTCCCCTAACTGGTTTTGATAAACGTGCCGGTCCAAGTAGCGGATAACACTGACACTGATCTTCCCGTGGAGGATTGCTGCAGGTGCCATCGGCACGAGTTCTCCTTTTACGTATTCGTATCCTTCAACATCGTTCTGGAGGAATTCCTCCACCGTCATTTTTTCGGGAACTGGAGGAGGCGGTTGTTGTGGGAAACCTGCTTGTGGATTCATCTGCTTATTCCTCTCTGGGTAGGCGCGGGGTTTCAAACCGCGCCTACCCAAACAAGACTACCGGGTATTTTTGATGGCACCCCACGTCACCGCGAGTTTGCCATGGGGCTCAACGGCGAGTCCTGTATCAGACTTGAAGTTCTGATTGACTTCCGCTTCGTCCAGCACCCTGTCATAGATGCTGAATTCGTCAATGATGCCTTCAAACACGCCGAATTCGCCATCGGCTCTGCCGTCTATCCCGATGAAGACGTGATTTTCAAAGTCTTCCTCAGGGAATAGCGCGAGATCCAGCACCGCCTCCGTGGTGGCTTTGCCATCGACGAAGAATTGGACTTTGCTGTCCGCCGGCATCCCCGCAACAGCGATATAGTGCCATTTATTGTCGTCAATGGTGTTCCCGCCGTCTTCGGCATTGCCTACCCAGCCGGTGTCAAGGTTAAGGATACCATTGCGCACCCACAAGGTTTTCGGGCCCTTGTCATCAGTCCCAGGTCCGCCGGTTTTGGAGAAAATTACGCCGGGACCGGAACTCCCGGTTTTTATCCAAGCCGCCCACGTAAAATCGGCGTTGAAATCGAAGGTTTCTGGATTCTCGATTTCAATGAAATTGGCATCGTTTGCATCAAATTCAAGGGCATCGCCGATTTTCCCCGCGACCTTTTTCAAATTACCGTTGATGGTGCCGGCGCGATTGCCGGTGCCATCTTTCACGGTTTTGTCCTGAATGTTGTGAGCATCAAAACTCCAATAGCCGATGAGTCCATCCTCGACGAGCTGCGCGGGGAGGTTTGATGCGAGTGTTAAACTGATGGTGACCAGCACCAGCATACATAGAGCACTTTTAAGCATAATAAATCTCCTTTGATGGTAGTGTTGATACGAAACATATTTTCGTAGGTGCTACAAAAAAACGCTACCCCTCACCGTAGCGCGAGGGCCTGTCCCTCGCGATCGCAGCATGGCGGGGGACAGGCCCCCGCCCTACGAAAAAAACGCTCCCCCTCACCGTAGCGCGAGGGCCTGTCCCTCGCGATCGTGTTGAGACGAAACATATTTCTATTGGCTTCACCGTAGCGCGAGGGCCTACCCTTCGCGATCGCAGCATGGCGGGGGACAGGCCCCCGCCCTACGATAAAAAAACGCTCCCCCTCACCGTAGCGCGAGGGCCCTCGGATGCCACACGCGCATCCGAGCGGGTTCCCCTCGCCAACGTTCGCGCGCCAAGCTCTGTAGGTCAGGATCGCCTGATCCTGACCCGTTTGTGATCAGGCGATCACAAACTACAGCGGGGCAAACACACATCGTGACGCTGGAGATCGCGGGGGACAGGCCCCCGCGCTACGATAAAAAACGCTCCCCCCTCACCGTAGGGCGAGGGCCTGTCCCTCGCCATGCGTTTGGTTGGCAGACCGCCTCACACCTGTAGGTCAGGATCGCCTGATCCTGACCCGTTCGGGAGCGGGTGCTCCCGAACTACAGAGGCCGAAACACACATCGTGTCGACACGAAACATATTTTCATAGGCGCGCTTGCAAAGCACACCTATCGCTTCGCCTAGCCTTTCACAATTGTCCTGAGAATCAGAAACGCGCCGCCAACGATAATAACGAAAAACGCTGCACCGATGACGAGCGAGAGAAGCACCATCACGACTTCAAAGACGATCAGGCAGATAAAAAAGAGAATGATAATGCAGAGAATCGCAAGTAAAATTATTCCCATTTCGAGAATCCCCTTCTGGTGGGCGCGTGTCTCAATAACGCGTCTTGAGTTCGCCCCAAACCGCCGGCAACTTACCTGCCGGCTGGACTGGCAGGATTACCTCTGGGTCGCAGTCGTCCGGCGTATCGCAAATCGCCCAGTTGTCAAAAGAAACGACGGTGAGCGCGGGCGCGCCTCTGCTTGAGCCGCCGTTCAACCCAACTTGCCCACTCTCGGGCCTGACATTCCCGAAGTCCAGTTTGCTTTCCAGCAGCCACGCTTTGGGCTCAGGTTTCCCTTCTTCCCAGATTTTACCGGCGAATCCCTTGTCCGAAATCTCGGCTTTCATCCAATACCACTCGCCGGTTTTTATCGAACCGAAAGGCGGTTCGGTGTCATTCTGCTTCCATGCGAGATGGTCATTTAGGAATTCCATGTTGTTGAGAAAATGGTGAATGAGGAATGCGTATCCGGAAGCGTCGCCCGGGTCAAGCCGAAAGCCGAGCCCGCAGCGCGCCAGGTCTCCATCACCCCAATCATCAACACGAATCATGACGAGGCCGGTGTGCGGTTCTTCAAAACCACCGTTAAGCACGAGGTAAGTGTGGTCTCCTGGGGACTCATCGGTCTGGGTGATAACGCCCCCCTTTTCTACCCAGTCGCCTTCGTGATTTTTGAATTCATACTTCGCGTCGATTTTCCCATCCTCAAAATCGTCGAGGTATAACACCTCGGCGTGAGTGCTGACACTCCAAGCGAAAAGGGTGAGGCACGCTAGCATGATAGCCGAAATTTTTATCGTAATCATTAGTATTCACCTCCTATAGTTATCTCCCGTAGGAGAGACCTCCTGGTCTCGATGCCCTCTGGTAGGAGATCCCTCCCGGTCTCGATGCCCTTTGGTAGGAGATCCCTCCTGGTCTCGATGCAATAGAATCCGCCTCCCGAAGGACGGTTCGCATCAGTCTACCTGAGGGTGTTTCATAAGTCCGTTATGGATGCCTCTTCAGGTCCTTTAGGTCCTTAATGTCTATAGAAAAACAGACATGCCACTATTTTCAAGGTCCTTTAGGTCCTTAATCAAGCGGCAGCCAAGCGAGTCAAAGCACATTAAGGTCCTACAGACCTTAGAGTGCGCTGCGGTGCAGGATGCTATAGACATTAAGGTCTTCCAGACCTGAGGCATGGCGAGGGGGTTTCCCCCGCGATCTCTCCACCGCTGCGGAAAACGCCTGCAGCCCCGAGACCCCGGATGTTTGCGGCTCAGACCGGGGCATGGCGAGGGACAGGCCCTCGCCCTACGGTGAAAGCGGCAATCAAGCATGGCGAGGGACAGGCCCTCGCCCTACGTGAAGAGGCGGCGTTTTTTCACCGCAGCGCGGGGCCCTCGGATGCCACACGCACATCCGAGCGGGTTTCACCGCGACGTTGAGCGATTTATGAAACCCTCTCAGTCTACCTATTGCGCGCTTTTGAGTTTGCCCCAGGTCGTCGCCATTTTTCCGGCGGCATCGACATCCAATGCCCCTTCAATGCCCTCGCCGAGTTTTTGGACATCATCATCGGAGAGTGCCACGTTGAAGACGACGACTTCGTCGATGATACCTTCCCATTGGCACCGCATGCCGCAGCCCGGGTCTGCACCGATGTAGACTGCTTCGGGTGATGCCCACGGCGGTTCTTTGGCATCTTCGCTGTTTTGGAGTTTGCCGTTCACGTAAACGTGAAGTTGCGCGCCGTCCCAGACTCCGACGAGATGCACCCACTCCTTCGCGGAGACTTCATCGCCGAGGACTTCTAGTTTTGCACCGTTGTTGCCGGCGCGGATGTGAAACGCGGCATTCGTGGTATTTTCGCCGTTCTCATGGGCACCCGTGCCGAGCAAAAACTGGGACCAGGTTGAACATCCGAGTCCTTTCCAGATGACGCACTTGCCCGTCGGGTCTGCCGCTGCGTAGACCCAGGCGTGGATAGAGAACCCTTCGGCTTCCTTGAAGTCCAGCGCGGCGAGCGTCTTCTCTTCGCCTTTAATGCCGAGTTTAACCCACGTATCTTGTCCGTTAAACTCTAAGCCGCCACCGAATTTGCCCTTGGCCCACTGCAGATCACCGACGAATTCGCCATCGGTTCCGTTTCCGGAGAGGTCTGTGACAGTTTTGCCTTTTCCTTCCTCAAACGTCCACATCCCGGCGATAGTTTTTTCGTCTAGGTTGGCACGACTCACCGTTGCTACCGCCAAACAGAGGGTGATGACAGCGATGGCGGCGAGCACGCGATTCATATCGGTTTTGAAAAACATGCTTTCTCCTCTCGTGTATTGCGCGGGGAAGCGCGCGGTTGAAGCCGCGCCGCCCGCGTGCGTTTCAGGACGCTCTTATTTTTTCAGACTTCCCCATGTGACAGCGAGTTTCTGTTTCGCGTCTACGGCGAGGGTTGCCTCAAAACCATCGTTCATCACAGTCTGGACATCGTCAGCATCCAAGACGGTGTTGAAGATAATGAACTCGTCGATGAGCCCTTCCCATTGCCGCTGGTTATCCCATGCGCCAATAAAAGCCGAGTCAAGGATACCGGGGTTCCCACCCCAGTCGTTTTCGACATCAAGTTCGCCGTTAATGAAAAAGCGGATTTTCTTTTCCTTCGCGCTGTAAGCGGTGGCAATATGCACCCATTCGTCCATCTGATCGCCGGCTAACTTATAGAGCGCGAACGTATCGTTTCCGCCGGGGTTACCGTTAATGGAGAACTCAACCCTTGTGTCAGGGTGAAGTTGATAGTGGATGTCGCCTGCCTTCCAGCCAGCGTTGTTGAAAAAGACGCGCCAGTCCGCTTCTCTCCCCGTGGATTTCACCCAGTGTGCGAAGGTGATTTCCTCAAATTCGCCAAGTGCCTGAGGGATGGTAACCCACTCATCTTTGCCGTTGAGTTCGATTGCTTGGCCGATTTTGCCATCAACAAATTTTCCACCTTCCAGTTCGCCGTCAAATCCGTTGCCGGAAATGTCGTCGGCATTGCCGTCAAAAACCCACGCTGCGGCAATCATATCCGCCGTGATTTCGGCGAAACTGGGCATGCTGAAAGCCGCCATGAGCAGTAAACCGAGGGTTATGATGATAACTTTTGATTTCAACGATTTAGCCTCCTGTTAGTCCAATTCAAGTTTGAGAAAATTATAGCATAAAACGTGACAAAATTCAAACAAAAAAGTGTCATATTTCCGGCAGGCACGGTAGGATAGCCCTCTAGTCTCGATTTTCCCGTAGCGCGGGGCCTGTCCCCCGCGATCGTTGGAGTGCGCGAGCGATGGCGAGGGACAGGCCCTCGCCCTACGATGAAGGGACGTTTTTTTCCGTAGCGCGGGGGCCTGTCCCCCGCGATGGCTCAAGAACCGTTTTTTTTCGTAGCGCGGGGGCCTGTCCCCCGCGATCGTTGGATTGTACTGGAACGATGGCGAGGGACAGGCCCTCGCCCTACGATGAGGGGTGGCGTTTTTTTTCGTAGCGCGGGGGCCTGTCCCCCGCGATCGCTATTGTCAAGATGCATCTTAGGTCCTTTAGGACCTACATGTCTATAGCAGCCCGTGTCGTTACATTTTCAAGGTCCTTTAGGTCCTTAATAAAAGACGCGCGGTGCGTCAAAACACATTAAGGTCCTACAGACCTTAGCGTTCTTTGCAGCCTGACGGGCTATAGACATTCAGGTCCTACGGACCTAAGAACCGCTTTTTCCCGTAGCGCGGGGGCCTGTCCCCCGCGATCGTTGGATTGCATCGAGACCAGGAGGTCTCTCCTACCTTAAAACGAACTGTCGCGCGTCGTTAAGGGACACCAGCGCGTCGTTACTAGGTAACGAAGCAACACCGATTTCGCCTCTGATGTGCCGATGCGGTGGAGCGCGTGCACTGCATCACCGCGGACATAACGGTTCGCGTCGAAAAGCACGTTTTGCAAACCCTCAACCGCCTCAGCTGCATGTTCCCCGATGCGCGCAAGTGCGAAGACCGCGTTGCGCCGCACGCCATCACGATTATCCGACAAGGCATCGATTAACTGCGGCACCGCCACCGAACCCCGTTGGCTCGTCGTGCCTAACGCCTCTATCGCGTGTGCCCTCACAGAAGTGGAGTCATCGGCGAGGATATCTACCAACGCTGGCGCGGCGGACTCCGCCTTCGTTCCCAAATCGCCGAGTGCCTCCGCCGCGTTGTCTCGGACATGCTCACGCGTGTCCGTTAACGCATCGCGCAACGCATTGACTGCCGGTGTCCCAACAGCATTGAGTGCGTAACAGGCGTTGCGGCGCATCGGTTCTGAGCCGTGGTGCAGGCATCCTATCAACGCGGGCAGTGCCTCCTCGCCAAAGTGGTTTCCGAGCGCGTAGGCGGCTTGCAACCCAGCCGATTCAGAATCGCTGTCCAACGCCGCAATTAACGTTGAAAGAGAATCAGAAGCCCGCGGGTGTGAATGCCCGTTCTCCTCACCGAGATGCCACTGCCAGAGATGCTGAAACATCTCCCCATGTTCTGCAGGAACGTTCGTCCATTCTGTCTCCTGATTCGCCCACGTGGGCTCCTGCGGTTCGGACATCCGGGCATAGAGAAATTTCATCATATACCGCTTTTTGTCGCTCCGATTCGGCATCGCACGGTGCCACAAATCGTAGTTAGCGAACGCCACCGTCCCCGCTTTCCCACAGATGGGCTGTTCAGGCGAGATATGCGCGCCTTCGCGCGTGCTATAATAGTGGCTCATCGGCACAACACCTGTCGGACCGAGGGCGACCGGCGTATCCTGCGGATAATAGAAGACGAGCAACCTGCGCGTATGGTGGGACCACCGCTTGCCGCCATCTTGATGCATCCCCTGTCCCTTGCTACCGGGCGGATTGTAGTGCGGATGCCGATGCGGCTGCATGTAATAATCGGGCCCGAGCAAACTCGTCAGCGCGCCTTTGACGTTCGCATCGTCTAGCACCTGCTGAATCTCTGGTAACCGCGGCACAAGATTGTTGCCGGGATTTCCCTCTCTATCGAAAACCGCGACTGTTTTTTCATAGAGGGCATCGTGAAATTCCGCCGGCAGTGCAGTTGTGACGGTGACGTAGCCGTTCACAATGAATTCCTGCATCTGCGCGTCTGTTAAAAGGGGTTCTGCCATTTTTCATATCCTCCACGGAAATAATTCTCAGTTGCGACTATTATCGCATAATATCGCACAATTTGCAAGTTGTGCATCCCGGGCTTGATGCAAGCGCATCGGGCCCACCTCTGTAGGTCAGGATCGCCTGATCCTGACCCGTTTGTGATCAGGCGATCGCAAACTACAGATGTGGGGCGAATCGTTCGCGTGATCGGACGATCGCGGGGGACAGGCCCCCGCGCTACGGTATCCAGAACGCTATCCCTTTACCGTAGGGCGAGGGCCTGTCCCTCGCCATCGTTCCGCGCGCCAGACCCCCTCTTCTCTTCTCTGTAGTTCAAGAGCGCCTGCTCTTGAACCGTTCGGGAGCGCCTGCTCCCGAACTACAGAGGTGCGCGAATCGTCCGCGCGATCGAACGATCGCGGGGGACAGGCCCCCGCGCTACGGTTAAAAAAACGCTCTCGCGTTAACGAAAAAACGCCCGCGCGTTGCCGAACAAAAAACGCTCACATTACCGTAGGGCGAGGGCCTGTCCCTCGCCATGCTGCGATCGCCAGACCCCCTCCCCTCTGTAGGTCAAGAGCACCTGCTCTTGACCCGTTCGGGAGCAGGCGCTCCCGAACTACAGAATGGGAACATCGAGACCGGGAGGTCTCTCCTACCAACAACGATCGCGAGGGACAGGCCCTCGCGCTACGGTGAAAATGACGTGTCTCCTTCTGTAGGTCAAGAGCGCCTGCTCTTGACCCGTTCGGGAGCAGGCGCTCCCGAACTACAGAATGGGAACATCGAGACCAGGAGGTCTCTCCTACAGCACAAAAAAAAGCGCGGGTGGCAAAAAACCCATAGGGCCGCCACCCGCGCATAAACATATAACCAAACGGAAATTTAATCCCGCAGCTTAACTGCACCGAACGTCGTTAACATCCGATTGGAAGCCGAAACCGGACCCGGCAAAAACCGCGTCACTAACGGCACAGGCCCGCCGTCAAACGAAACTTCCTCGATCTGATAGAAATACTCGACACCCGGCTTTGCCGACGTATCTGTAAAGGTATACGCCTGACGTTCGCCTGTAGTGCCAGCACCGGCGATCAGCGCAGGATTCAATAACTTAAATCCACTATCGCGCTTCTCACTCCGACGCAGGTTAAAGCCAGCGTTGTCGACCTCGGACTCTGTTGTCCAAGTCAACACAACCGAACCTGACTCCTCGCGCTTCACCGAGAAACTCGATAACTCAACGGGCAGCGGACCGCCGGCGCGATATCCCGGGGTGCCGATGTCCTCAGCATGTCCCCAGTGGAGCTCCTTGTTAGCCACGAAACGCTTGACGTTCGATGCCAACACCCAACCCCCGCGCGCCATGCCATCTTCCGCAACCGACGTGCCTTTCGTATAACGACGGATTAACGAACTCCGAACGCCATCTTCCGGACTCACCGGTAATGCCCACGACGGCGCATCATCGGTGCGACGATTCCCATCCGTATTGCCGACCTCGTCTATCTTCGTCCCATTCCGATCCGAGAGCTTCAGATAGAAACCGACAGCACTCAGGAACGTATCCTGCGGCTTCTTGATACGCAGATTCTTATCGTGCAGCTTGAAGAGGTTGTAAACCCGATCCGCCGGTAACCGCGCCGACGATGACGCACGCGCATCACCCGATACAATCAGCAACGTCTGATTCGGCTGAATGATTTTCTCACCCAACGTCAACGTCACAATCGGTCTGCCGACGAGATCCTCCGATTTCACATTCTGGAGCTCCAATCTCCACCGATTCAGATTGATTGCCTCGGTTTTGGATTTGTTATACAACTCCACCCACTGCGGCAGTTTGCCACCACCCGAATCAAACATGACCTCGCTGATGGTGATACTCCCCTGCGGCGTGGATGCCTCCGTTTTCAACGCACCATTCGGATAGCCCGGCGTGCCAGCAGTCGCCGCGGACTTCGAGACAGCTCTGTCATAGCCGATACCCGTAAACGCCGCCTCCGCCCAAGCATCCTTGTGGTAACCCACAATATCCGCTTTGGCGCGCTGCCAGACTTTGCCGGAACCAAGCGCATCTTCCGTATCGCCACCCGGTGCCTCACGCACTTGCAAGGGCCAGACATGCGTATCATAGTTCCCCGTCTGATCACGAATAAACGCATCCGTGCCACTGCCACCGCCACCGGCGACATCCACGAACGCCTCATTCATGCCGAGTTTCTCCTTCGATTTCCGAAGAATCAACAGGAACTTCCCATCATCCGGCAACGAAAGCCCGGAATTGGCGTAATACAGATGCGATGAACCCTTGCTCTCCACCGCCGAGGTAGCGGCGTTATCACCACCGGCGAGAAGATTGCCATCTGCCGTCGGATCGCTGTTGGTTATTAGCAACAAACCATTCGCCGGGACACTGACATCCGTAAACACGATCAGCGACGTATCCTTCTTCTCACCATTCTGCACGACGCTGAGCTCCCAGTCTTTCAAAGAGACTGCCGAACCCGTAACATTGCGGAACTCCAACCAGTCGTTGGAATCACCACTGCCATTGCCGAGCTCGTTGAAAACGACCGGCGAACGCGGCACACCCGAAGCATCCGCTTTTGTTTCCTCTTCTTCTGTCGGCGGCAAATACACGATACCTTGAATCTGAACGCTACGTTTTAGCGCAGTTGGCCGCGCGAACGCAGTCGTCAAGGAGACGCGCTTATTATCACCGACTGTAATCTGCGGAGAACCCGCAGCCGGCTGAGACGGCGCAGCAGTGGAAGCAGGAGGTGCCTCACCCGCCGCACGAGCCGGCGGATCACTCCCTACAATACGGACAGACTCACTCACAAAGGTGGTGCCCTTCGGAATCGCAACACCCTCTTCGGATTTTAACGATACCTCCGAAGCAAAGTCAACCGCACCGACTTCATACTCAAACGTCACTCTCGTCGAATTCACGTCTTCCTCACGCGCCCACACGGCATGCCGCTCATTCGCCGGAACACGCTCGCCCAAGTAAATCGTAATATACGGCTTCGCTGTCCCCTCGTAAGTCACACCATCTTCCTCGAAGACAATCGAGAATTCCAAGGAATTGTTAGCACTGCCGAAGACAACCGGCTCCGTTTCCGGCACACTCTCACCCGGACGATTCACCGGCACGGTGAGAGACAGCGTGGAACCTGCCGAAGCAACCGGGTTGCCCGGGATCGCCGCATCTGTCAAACCTGCCGGATCTAGCGTTAAGGTGACATCACCACTCGCGCCCGCGGCTACGGTGACAGGCAGCGTCCACGTCTCCGATTCATAAGCCGTCGGCTCACCCGGACGCGTTGCGGTGCCGATAGTGACACCCGCGACATCCTCTTCTACGGAAATTTTGCTAGGCAGTGCGGCGGCACTCGCTTCACTCAACGGGCCGCTAAAGGTAATTTCCACGTTGAAATCACCGGTTACTGTCCCCGCCCCACCGGCACGGCGCATTTGCACCGTTCGCGGTGTCTGAGCAATAGGTGCCTCCAATCGCTGAGGCGGATGCAGAGGCTGATACGCCAAATTACCGTCCGCCTCGCGTAAGAAGTGTTGAAAGCTCAGACTTCTAATAGCGTAGGGCTCCGCGTCCCCAGGATTCTTAAGAGTTGCCCCTGGCCTGACTCCCCCGTGCTCTACTTGTTGAATCCCAGCCTCGCGCAACTTGTCTCTCGATTTTGAACCAGGCACCCAAACAAAGGACTGCTGTGGGAAGATATTGTTATCTACAGGCCGCCAGTGAAGCATTGCGCTTGAATCCTCGTCATAAGGAAGTCTTACGACACCCTCCAAGGCTTCCCTCGTAAAACGTTGGTTATCCCCAGGCGGAGAGATACTCAGCCTTACTTCATTAAGAGTCACTTCACCATCCCTGTCATCCGGTTGGATAGGATAAGCGAACTCCACTGTTGTAGAATCCTCTGCCGCGTCATAAACCGCAGAAAGCCATTCTGCTTTGAGTTCTACGCTACGTAGTTCTCCGTCGTAAGTCACGAAGTCGTCGAAAACCACGAAGAGCTCCGGCTTTTTTAAATGCGATGTCGCGCTGTGAAACTCTGGCCCGGTAATCTCGCCATGGAATATTACCTGAAAAATAATATTCGACCCGGCACCATACGCGAAGGGTTCCGCCGCAAATCCATAAGACTTCACGATAACCGTATCGGTGAACCATGGGTGCTGGATTCGATCCGCCAACGTCCGAAGGACATCGAAATCCTCAGCGACGAATTCCCGATTGGTTAATTCCCATGGATTCCCGAATCCATTTCCATCGGGGTCCTTTACAAAGAGCTGCTCTTTCTGCGGATGGAGAGTCAGCCACTTTAAATTCGTCAACCCTTCAAGGGGGCTAAGATCTGCAACACGGTTTTCGCGAAGATCTAGCCGCTCTAGCGCAGTCAATCCCGCAAGCGACGAGATATCCACATATTGACAATTGTGGAGATTTAACCACTTTAACTCCTTCAAATTTCCCAAGAAGCTAGGGGCCGCGGAAAGATCGTAGTCAAAAGAATAATGACCTTGGATACTCAACGATTTCAATTTCGTCAATCGCCCAATAATCTCATAGGGTTTCGCACCAACAGTGTCAATGTCAATAGCATCATAGACTAACACCTCTAAGTTCGGGCAGTAGGTGTCCAGTCCAGTTAAATTCATGTAGTCGTAGCTACTGATATCCAGCGCGTAGACCTGCTTCAAAAGCTCTTCTGTCAAAGGCTCAGTCCGGACGAGATTCAGATAATAATTTCTGACGGTTGAGGAGGGTTCTCCAGCAAACCGGTTTGGAGAACCATCTATGTTAGCAGGACTCTCTCCTGACGCAGGACCAAAGAAGTCACGGAGATCTACAAATACTTCTGGAGTTGCCCCCCTTTGGCGGAATTCTTCCACGGCCCTTATGATATCCCTATTGTTCAGGAGGAATGGGGTAAGAGCAGCTTTCAACACGCCTCTGAGATCGGAATCCGGGATGGCGGCAATTTTCCCTAGACTAGAGTAGAGGGTAACGCCTTCCGCCATGAGGACCTTAGCGACGACATCGTAAAATCCAGGATAATAGGATAAGATCTCACCAACATTGGTCACACCCGGATATAGTTCCCGAAATATCTGTGTCATAGGCCGCCTGTTCTCGAACGACTCACGATCGGGGAAATATCCCGTGAGCAGAGCATCCAGTTCCGACACGGTGGCCTGAACTCTGGCACCAAAATTATTGGCACCTAACAGCACCACATCTCCACTCCCCACCCCGCTGTTTCGCAAGAGCGGCGAGAAGTCCGAGATTTTGTTGTTGTTGATTGCCAAAATTTCCAGTGCCGTCATACTTTCCACGGCATTGATGTTGACGATTCCGTTGTGCGCGACGTTTAACACTCTCAGATTGGTGAAACCTGTCGCTAAAGGGTTCAATTTAGCGTTGGCATCAGAGGGACCCTCGAAATAGTCGTCGTCAGTATTAGGCGTATTATCATTCCCATTATTTCTATTCAAGGTCTCCTCAAGCGAATTGTTCACCAAAATCAGCACTTCCAGTGTTGTTAAACCTGACAACGCAGAGATGTTAGTAATCTTGTTGTTGCCCAGGTCCAAGTGTTCCAGTGCCCCTGCGGCCCCTAGGCCGGCAAGATTTTCGATTTTTGCAGTATCGGCTTTCCCGTAACCGTTCGCATCAAGCCGGGTGAGTTGTGATAAATGCCCCGAGTCAATGCCAGCCGTTAGCACTCTATTGCTTACGCCTCCGACGTTTTCCGCATTAAGTGCAGCATTAATTGCCTGATGGAGGTTAGTATCGGTGAAGGTCAGCTGCGCAGCAACCTGCGGTGTGCTTACCCACATCACAACTCCGAGTATCAGGCAGCACAAGGCGGCGTTGATAATAAAGTTTTTATGAAGGTTCATTGCTTTCCTCATTTAAACGAGTTTCGCGCTCTCTTGTGAGTTTCCTCTTGGCATTGAGAGCGGTTTGAATTGAAGCGCGCTGTTTTTCGCGCGATACGTGCCGCTGCCACGTTGGCAAGCGGATTTCTACAATATACTCAATTATACCACAAATTGCATGCATTTGTCAAATTAAAAATGCGTTGAATTGTGATATAGTGTCTATTTTATCAAATTTCAGCAATTTTTGTCAAGTTTTTTTTGATTTTTTTGTTAATTTGTCAAATTTTTTGGTTTTTGGGGGTGGTTGTTTTTAGGTTTTGCGTTTTTGCGCGTTATGGTGGAAAATGGCGCGGGTTACCGTAGGGCTTGGGCCCTCGCATGCCACACGCGCATGCGAGAGGGTTTCCCTCGCCGTCGTTCAGGCACCCTAGACCCTCTCTCTTCTCCCTTCTGTAGGTCAAGAGCGCCTGCTCTTGACCCGTTCGGGAGCAGGCGCTCCCGAACTACAGATGGTGGGGGGAATCGTCCGCGTAATTTGAGGATCGCGGGGGACAGGCCCCCGCGCTACGGTGGAAAAACGGGTCTGGTGCGCGGAACGCTCGCGGGGGACAGGCCCCCGCGCTACGGTAAAAAAACGGGTCTGGTGCGCGGAACGCTCGCGGGGGACAGGCCCCCGCGCTACGGTTATCCGGGCCGTCTTCGCGTTAACGAATAAAAAACGCCACCCTTACCGTAGGGCGAGGGCCTGTCCCTCGCCATCGTTCATGCCCCAGATCCCTCCCCTCTTCTCTGTAGGTCAGGATCGCCTGATCCTGACCCGTTTGTGATCAGGCGATCACAAACTACAGAACCTCGCTATCTAATGTATTTTTCATACGTTCATTTTCAGCGCGCAAGGCATCAATCTCGGATTGCTTTTCCGCTAACTCCTCTTGCTGTGCGCCGAGTTTTTCGTCGCCTTCCTTGCGTTTATCCCATTGCTGTTTGAGGAGTGCGAGGAGCATCGTCAGGAGGCCTGTTACCAAGGCGACTAGCAAGAATTGCACGAAGGAGAGCTGCCGAGTGATGCCGCGGATTTCTGCCGAGGTCTTCTCTTCCGATGCCGTGACCGTGAGGTTAATGTATTCCTTGAGGTCCGCTTCGGTCTTGATGAGTCTCGTTGTCAACGCTGCGATGTCGGTTTTCATGACAGCGATGTCGGTTTTCATGACGGCAATATCCGCCTTCACGGTGACGAGTTCCTCATTTATTTTGTCCACTTTGGCTGTCAGTCGTGCGAACCCGGTGAGCAGGGTTTGCGCCTCTTCCCGGGTTAGTTGTCCAAACGCTGGAGATGCAATCAGCATCCCGATGAGTAAACATAAAATCCATTTCATTTTGATTTCCTCCGTTGTTGTGACATCGTCAAAAGTGACGATGTCTTGGTTATGATTTATTTTAACAGAAGTGTAGGTTTTTTGTCAAGGTTATTTTGGTTTCGGAAAAAATAACGCCCGGGTTACCGTAGGGCGAGGGCCTGTCCCTCGCCATCGTTCATGCACCCTAGACCCTCCCCTCTTCTCTGTAGGTCAGGATCGCCTGATCCTGACCCGTTTGTGATCAGGCGATCACAAACTACAGAGGGGGGGGAATCGTTCGCGCAATCCAACGCTCGCGGGGGACAGGCCCCCGCGCTACGGTTATCCGGGCCGTCTCCCTTTACCGTAGGGCGAGGGCCTGTCCCTCGCCATCGTTCATGCACCAGACCCGCTATCCGTGTTCGCGCTCGACCTCATTTTCAAGTCTGCCGCCACTGGGCGAGACAAGGCCTGATGTATTTTTGATGCGATCAACTTCAGCGCGCAAGGCATCAATTTCGGATTGCTTTTCCGCTAACTCTTTTTGCTGCTCCGTTAACTCCTCTTGCTGTGCGCCGAGTTTTTCGTCGCCTTCCTTCCGTTTATCCCATTGCTGTTTGAGCAGCGCGAGCAGCACCGTCAAGAGCCCTGTTACCAAGGCGACTAGCAAGAGTTGCACGAAGGAGAGCTGCCGAGTGACACCGCGGATTTCTGCCGAGGTCTTCTCTTCCGATGCCGTGATGTCATTTTTCATGACGGCGATGTCGGTTTTCATGACGGCGATGTCGGCTTTCATGACGGCGATGTCAGTTTTCACCGTGACGAGTTCCTCATTTATTTTGTCCACTTTGGCTGTCAGTTGTGCGAACCCGGTGAGCAGGGTTTGCGCCTCGTCCCGGGTTAGTTGTCCAACCGCTGGAGATGCAATCAGCATCCCGATGAGTAACCCTAAAATCCATTTCATTTTGAATGTCCTCCTTTGTTGTGGCATCGTCAAAAGACGATGTCTTGGTTATGATTTATTTTAACAGAAGTATAGGTTTTTTGTCAAGGTTATTTTGGTTTCGGAAAAAATAACGCCCGCGCGTTAACGAACAAAAAACGCCCGGGTTACCGTAGGGCGAGGGCCTGTCCCTCGCCATCGTTCATGCACCCTAGACCCTCTCTCTCTCTCTGTAGGTCAGGATCGCCTGATCCTGACCCGTTTGTGATCAGGCGATCACAAACTACAGAGGGGGGGAATCGTTCGCGCAATCCAACGCTCGCGGGGGACAGGCCCCCGCGCTACGGTTGTCCGGGCCGTCTCTCCTCCATCGTAGGGCGAGGGCCTGTCCCTCGCCATCGTTCATGCACCAGATCCGCTATCCGTGTTCGCGCTCGCCCTCATTTTCAAGCCTGCCGCCACTGGGCGTGACAAGGCCTGATGTATTTTTGATGCGTTCAACTTCGGCGCGCAAGGCATCAATTTCGGATTGCTTTTCCGCTAACGCTTTTTGCTGTGCGCCGAGTTTTTCGTCGCCTTCCTTTCGTTTATCCCATTGCTGTTTGAGGAGTGCGAGGAGCATCGTCAAGAGCCCTGTTACCAAGGCGACTAGCAAGAATTGCACGAAAGAGAGTTGTCGAGTGATGCCGCGGATTTCTGCCGAGGTCTTCTCTTCCGATGCCGTGACTCTGGAGTCAACGTATTCCTTGAGTTCGGTTTTGGTGTCGCGGAGTTCCGTTTTCAACACCGCGATGTCGTTTTTCATGACAGCGATGTCGGTTTCCACCGTGGCGAGTTTTTCATTTATTTTGTCCAGTTTGGCGAGGATGCGCGCGTCGGATGCTGCGGCAATCTGTTCGACCTCTGCGCGTGTCACTTGCGCCATTGCGGGGGATGCAATCAGCATCCCGATGAGTAACCCTAAAATCCATTTCATTTGAATGTTCTCCTTTGTTGTGACATCGCCAAAAGACGATGTGTTGGTTATGATTTATTTTAACAGAAGTGTAGTTTTTTTGTCAAGAGGTTTTTTTGTGCCGACGACGATCGCGAGGGACAGGCCCTCGCGCTACGGTGAAAAAAACGTCTCCCGCGTTGACAAAAAACGCCCGCGTTCACGAACAAAAAACGCCTCCCCTTACCGTAGGGCGAGGGACAGGCCCTCGCCATGCTGCGATCGCCGCGGAGACATCG
The DNA here is from genome assembly GCA_965242965.1 of Candidatus Poribacteria bacterium. Taxonomy (GTDB): domain Bacteria; phylum Poribacteria; class WGA-4E; order WGA-4E; family WGA-3G; genus AGPOR5. Next base: position 4,848,516 of record OZ251518.1, read on the forward strand.
CGATAAAAATCAAGACCGGGAGGGCTCTCCTACGAGAACGGTGATGAAGAGAATCAGTTTTTTCACTTTGACTTTCTGTGCAATGTTTGCTATAATTTCAACCACAAGAAACTAGGAGGAGGCGTGTCAAATGAACACGAATGCAGTGCAACTGACCGGACAAGAAATGCAGGATTTCATCATCAACGGCTACGTCAAGGTGAAAACCGATTTCCCACCCAGTTTTCACGAGGACATCTATAACAAATTGGAGAAGATGTTCGCGCAAACCGGCAACTTGGGCAACAATGTTCTCCCGCTCATCCCTGAAATTCAGGCGGTGTTCGACCATCCCGTCGTTCACGGCGCAATGCAGGGAGTGCTAGGCACCAATTATGTCATGCATCCGCACCGATACTGCCACTACAATCAAGTGGGCAGCGAGGGACAGGTATTTCATAAAGATACCTACGAAGGAGACGAGCAGGTGCGCCGGCACCGGTGCCGCTGGACGATGGCGTTCTATTATCCGCAGGACGTTACGGCGGACATGGGGCCGACAGCCGTTTTGCCGGGTTCGCAGTATTACGATACCGATGAGAGCGCGCACGCGCAACCTGAACTCGCACTCTGTGGCGAAGCCGGCACGGTGACGATTGTCCACTATGATATTTGGCATCGCGCCATGCCGAATCAGAGCCACAAAAAGCGGTATATGTTGAAGTTCCTCTTTTCGCGCTTGGACGAACCGGCGACGCGCGCTGAACCGACATGGCATAACCAGAAACCAGCATGGGAATCCGACAGCAACGGCGCAGTGTCCGCCCTATTGCATCGAGACCGGGAGGTCTCTCCTACATGGGAATCCGACAGCAACGGCGCAGCATCACCCCTGTGGGAATCGCTCTGGGATTGGTATCAAGGGAAACCCAACGGGACTTCAAACGGTGCATCACCTGCGGAAGTGAGCACGCTGATTCAGACATTGGCAAGCGAAGATGAGCGCGCGTGCCTAAACGCCGCCTATCGCTTGGGACGAGTTGGCGAAGCCGCAGTACCGGCTTTGAAACAGGCGTTATATGGCAGTTGCCCAAATACGCGCGGGTATGCGGAATATGCCCTCAGCAACATCGGCACTCCTGCCGTCCCGACGCTGATTGACGCATTAACTGCCGATGCCGAATTCGTCCGCGCAAGCGCGGCTTATGCGTTAGCCGATATGGGGAAAACCGCACGAGAGGCGGTGCCTGCATTGACGCGCGCCGCACAAGATAGCAGTCAATGGGTGCGGCGGCATGCAATGGAAGGGTTAGGGCTCATCGGACAGCAGGGCACAGTGGAAACGGAACTCTCGGAAGCGGTGCAGGGATTGACAATCGGGTTGCGCGATGATTTCTATTGGGTTCGCGACAACGCCGCTCGCGCGCTTGCAAAGTTAGGCGCGCTGGCGGAACCGGCAATCCCTGCGCTCGTTGAAAGATTAGATGATGAAAACCGATATGTCCGATTCCACGCCGCGCTGGCTTTAAAGCGAATTAATACACCGCCGGCGCAGGACGCGTTATTCGGGCATCTGTTCGCATCGCGCTGGTGCGCGCTGACAACAAACGAGCGGCCGTATTAGTGTGAGGGTTTCATATCTTGATGGCTTCCCGGTAGGAGAGACCTCCCGGTCTCGATATCGTCATCGCAATCCAACGATCGCGGGGGAAACCCGCTCGCATGCGCGTGTGGCATGCGAGGGCCCCCGCGCTACGGTGAAAAAACGCCTCCCGCGTTGCCGAACAAAAAACGCCCGGGTTACCGTAGGGCGAGGGCCTGTCCCTCGCCATCGTTCCGCGCACCAGACCCCCTCTTCTCTTCTGTAGGGCAAGAGCGCCGGCTCCTGACCCGTTTCGGGAGCGGGCGCTCCCGAACTACAGAGGGGAAACACACATCGGGACGCTGGAGATCGCGGGGGACAGGCCCCCGCGCTACGGTTATCCGGGCCGTCTCCCTTCATCGTAGGGCTTGGGCCCTCGCATGCCACACGCGCATCCGAGCGGGTTCCCCTCGCCATCGTTCCGCGCACCAGACCCCCCCCTCTTCTCTTCTGTAGGTCAAGAGCACCTGCTCTTGACCCGTTCGGGAGCAGGCGCTCCCGAACTACAGAGGGGGGAGAATCGTTCGCGTCATTTGACGATCGCGGGGGACAGGCCCCCGCGCTACGGTGAAAAAACGTCTCCCGCATTGCCGAACAAAAAACGCCCGGGTTACCGTAGGGCGAGGGCCTGTCCCTCGCCAGCGTTCGCACTAGAGAAAACGTCTTTTAAGGGCCTAAAGGCCCTAAAGAGGGCATCGTAATGAGAGAGATCGCGGGGGACAGGCCCCCGCGCTACGGTGAAAAAAAACGCCTCCCTTCATCGTAGGGCGAGGGCCCTCGGATGCCACACGCGCATGCGAGCGGGTTTCCCTCGCCATGCTGCGATCGCCGCGGAGACATCGCGATAAAAATCAAGACCGGGAGGGCTCGCCTACCGGGAAGACATCGACTAAACGTGTGAAGGTTCAGACGCTTCCTCTAACGAAGCATCTTGTTGCGCCACCTTCACATTCTGTGTCGGATATAGCCGCCGCGTGGAAACAGGAGCCTGACGCAGCTTCGGACGAGGCCGGAACTGAGGCACCGGCTCCGGCGGCTCATAACTCGCATGGACTGGCCGCTGCGCCACCGGATGTTCCTGAACGGCTGTTGGAGTATCAACGGGTTGCTCTTTCATAGAATCATGTCTCCCATCTGTTGATTCAATTTCCTCTGCACCTTCATCCGTCGCCGGCGCGTCAGAAGCAGATCGTCCTTCAACATTTGCGAACCGACGAGGAGCCATTCGCGATACAACTCAAACGTGCTTTTGAACTGTTCAAGTGGGAAATCCGGATCGATCTCCATTTCATAGATGAACCGTTCCAAATTGAGACGGAGGCTCTTGAAATACTGCGCGTTGTGGCTCAGGATTTCCATCCGATCCGAGATTTTGAGGATAACGTGTAAGAGGCTTAAAAAGGCCGCAGTGCCTGCCACTGCCAACCAGATAATCTTTCCGATATCGGGACCGGCGACTTCTTCTACCGGGGTGCCCCAGACTGCCCATCCGAGCATCACAGAGGCAATCGTAGTGAGCGTCACCATGCTTTTGATGAAGCTATCGATCGGCCGCCAAGCGCGGATAACGGAGGTGATCAGTCCTTCCGCATACGCCACACGATAGAAGGTCTCCGCCGCTGTCCGCCAGAGGAGCTCTTTCTGATATTCTTCAACAGTTTCGTCCATAATGGACCGCCTTTCAAGGTTTTAGTTTCGCCTGACGATGCAGGCTTTCATTATGATATTAACGAAAGAAATGGGAATTAGGTAACAGAATTGGTAGGGATGAGTCAAAAAAAGTGCCCGGAAGTTTGGTAGGACGAGGGACAAACCCTCGTCCTACAAACGGTAGCGTGCGTTACATTGAAAAATCGCCGACGAAAACGTTATTCACCGCGCCGCCTTGGTGCCACGTCACGGAGAGTTGCGTGTCTCGATAGCGATAGACTTCCGATTTGCCGACGATGGCGTTCTGCACCGGTGCCAGCGGTTCATACCAGATCTGGTGTGGTTGCGTGCATGCCGCGCACGGATAGCGATTCGCAGAGAGCGCGAGCACCTCGCCCACCTCGCCGACGGTGACATCAAATCGCGTGCCTTCCTTAGCGAAGGATAGCTCCGCTGCTTGCATCGCAACGATATCACCCAAGACCTGAGTCTGTTTTGTCTCCAACATGTCTCGGAGGGCAGCGCGCTGTGCCGCTGTCGTCTCCGTGTCCACGTATAGCACACTTTTGCGGGTTTCGGTATCGATTGCCAAGTTCTTTTTCGCAGTGACGATGGCGATGACGGTTAATCCATCAAGCGATACGTCGTTCCATGTCCCGCTATGAATGTTCCAGACGAGGGTAGCTTCTTTACCGCCGTCCACAAATTCTGCGCCGAAGTGGCACGCGCCGGTGTAGACGCTGGCGGAGCGTGCCTCAATGTATTCGCCTTGGACGCTTGGCAGCTGTGTTGCGAATGCCACGCCTGCTGCGAGGACAAGCGCGAGCGTCGTCCAAACTAAAACGGTTTTCATCTCTTTTGCCTCCTACTGAAATCGTAATTCTAATGATAAATTTATTATACCCGGTTTGTGTAAAAAAAGCAAGAACTTTTTTTACGCTTGGCTGCCAAATTAGGTTGATTCGTCGTGATACGGAAGTGCCGTTTTTCCCGTAGCGCGGGGGCCTGTCCCCCGCGATCGTTGGAGCGCACGGAAGTGCCGTTTTTTCCCGTAGCGCGGGGGCCTGTCCCCCGCGATCGCCAGCGTCACGATGTGTTTTCCTTCTCTGTAGTTTGTGATCGCCTGATCACAAACGGGTCAAGAGCAGGCGCTCTTGACCTACAGGGCCTGGCGCACGAACGATGGCGAGGGACAGGCCCTCGCCCTACGGTAAGGGGTGGCGTTTTTTTCACCGTAGCGCGGGGGCCCTCGGATGCCACACGCGCATCCGAGAGGGTTTCCCCCGCGAGTTTTTGATAGACCGGAGCATGGCGAGGGACAGGCCCTCGCCCTACGGTGAGGGAGTGCAGTTTTTTCACCGTAGCGCGGGGGCCTGTCCCCCGCGAGCGTCGGAGTGCACGGAAGTGGCGTTTTTTCCCGTAGCGCGGGGGCCTGTCCCCCGCGATCGCCAGCGTCACGATGTGTGTTTCCACCTCTGTAGTTTGTGATCGCCTGATCACAAACAGGTCAAGAGCAGGCGCTCTTGACCTACAGGGCCTGGCGCACGAACGATGGCGAGGGAAACCCGCTCGCATGCGCGGGTGGCATCCGAGGGCCCTCGCCCTACGATGAAGGGGGACCTTCTGCCGCCGCGGCCTCAGTTAATGCGGATTATTCGCGGAGCAATCCGTGAAGCGTGCCGCCCAAAATCTGCGCCTGGTCTGCCGCCGGAATGAACGCGCAATGCGTGCGGAACGCCTCCAGCGAATGTTGATACGTCATAAACGAACGCACCACCGGATAATCTGAACCCCAACAGAGCCGCTCGGGACCGAAATGCTCATAGAGCGCACGGACAATATCGTGCGTATCCGCATACGGATACTCCCACGAAATCTGCGAAACGTAAGCGAACCCCGACATCTTCACGTGAATATTCGGCACTTTTGCGGAGGCAAGCACCTCCTGAAATCGGGTTTCATCGCCAACCCGCGCACCTGCCATGTGATGACACAGAAACGGAACAGTCGGAAACTGCGCCGCTAATTTTCGCAAAGGCGCGTGCTGCGCACTGTTCATCGCTATGCTGGCAATCAACCCCAAGTCTGCCGTAGTCTGGAAGAACCGTTGTCCCTCTGCTGAAAAGAACCAACTCCCATCGTCGTCGCCGCGGAGATAGTGCGTATAGCCTTTGAGCGAATAGGTTTCGGCGGCAGTTTTGAGCCGCGCCGCCGCACCCGGGGTGTGATAGGTATCTGTCCAAGAGCAATCGACATCCGCAAACTGGATGAGCCGTTCCGGATAGCGTTGGACGCACTGCGCTACATAGTCGTTGTTATCGGCGTTCCTGTCGATGCGCGCGCAAATCAGCACCGCTCTGTCTACGTTGTGCAAATCCATTTCGTGGAGGAGTTGTTCAACCCTACCCCGACTCTCATCATCGGGGACAGGCGGTTGATAGGGCCACCGGGGCCATGCATGTGTATGTGAGTCAATTATCATTTTTGCCTCCTAATCCGAGCATCAATGCGCCCAACTCTGACATATTTGTCTCTTCCGGCTTCACAATCCCGACGAACTGCCCATCAAACATCACCGCGATTCTGTCGCTGAGGTGGAGCAGCTCTTCCAATTCGGAGGAGACGAGCAGAACGGCTTTGTCGCGGTTGCGCGCTTGCATGAGGCGCGTATGGACAAATTTCGCGGCGTGAATGTCCAACCCGCGTGTCGGATGCGCGGCGATGATGAGTTCCGGCGAACGTTCGCCGCCACCTGTCAATTCCCGTGCAACCACCACTTTCTGCTGATTCCCACCGGAGAGCGTCCTGATGGGATGCGCGATATCCCCAACTCGAATATCATATTTCGCCAGCGCGTTCTCGGCGAAGCGTTGGATAGTTTGATGCTGTAGCATCCCGTGACGGCTAAATAGTTTTCTTTTATGCCGTCCAATGATGAAATTTGCGTCAATCCGGTCATTGAGGCTGATGCCGTGCCGGTGTCTATCGGCAGGCAGGTGCGCCACGCCTTTTTCGCGGACTAACGCCGGATCGGCGCGTATCGTTTCTCCGTTTAAGGTGATGGTGCCCTCCTGAATTTGGCGGAGCCCTGTCAACACCTCAACGAGTTCAGTCTGTCCGTTCCCCTCCACACCTGCTATCCCGACAATCTCACCGCGATGGACTTCAAGGTTAATCTTGCGGAGAAGCGCGTTCCCCCCCTTGCGCTGATTGCCCACCGTTACATTTTCCAAGCGGAGCAGCGGAAACGGTGTGTTGTCGGCGGCGGAGGCACGGCGAGGGATAGGTAACCCGCGCCCTACACTATCGGGTGGGACAGCCTCACCGAGCATCAGTTCTGCTAGTTGCGCGGCACCTGTCTCGGTAGTCGGGAAAGATGCCACCGTTTTTCCGCGCCGCATCACTGTGACGGTATCCGCTATCGCCATCACCTCGTCAAGTTTATGCGTGATAATGACGAGGCTTTTCCCCTCCTGTTTGAGGCCGTGCATACACCGGAAAAGCCCCTCAACCTCTTGTGGTGCGAGCACGGCCGTCGGCTCATCCATAATCAGGATTTCCGCGCCGTGGTAGAGTGCCTTCAAAATCTCGGTGTGCTGTTGCGCGCCGAGCGGCATCAATTCAACCGGCGTATGCAACGGAAACCCCTGAAAACCGAGTTGGGCGGCGAGTGCCGTTATTTCCGCTTCCGCCTGCCGATAGTTAAGGAAGGTGCTGAAGATGCGCGGCTCCTTCGCGAGGATAATGTTCTGCATCGCGGTGAAGACAGGGATAAGCGTGAAGTGCTGCTGTATCATCCCTAACCCGTGGCGCAGGGCTCGCCGAGTGGAAGAGGTCTCGACAAGGTGTCCGTTAACAGAAATCTCGCCTGCATCAGGCTGATAAAGTCCATAGAGAATCTTCATCAACGTGGATTTGCCTGCGCCGTTTTCGCCGACGATGGCGTGGATTTCGCCGCGACATAGCGTGAAATCTACGGCGGCGTTCGCCTGCACGTGTCCGAAGGATTTGCTGATGCCGCGCATTTCAATGATGGATTCATGTTTCACTTTTTCATCTCAAAGCCTGAGCCCCAACCGTAGCGCGAGGGCCTGTCCCTCGCGAACCTTGAGGAACCTGTAGTTCGGGCTCGCCTGAGCCCGAACCGTAGCGCGAGGGCCTGTCCCTCGCGAACGAGACCAGGAGGTCTCGCCTACACCGTAGCGCGAGGGCCTGTCCCTCGCGAACCCCGGAAGTCTCTCCTACACCGTAGCGCGAGGGCCTGTCCCTCGCGAACGTTCTCAGTAGGAGAGACCTCCCGGTCTCGATTTTTCGGTAGGATACCGTAGCGCGAGGGCCTGTCCCTCGCGAACGTTCTCAGCTCAATCTTGCATCGCGGGGAACAGCCCACCCTATTTCTCTTCTCGCTTATAGGGCACGACGATGTCACCAGCGATGATTTGCGCCTTAAACGCCTCTACTTTTTCCAAAATCTCATCGGAGAGGAGCGCGCGGTTGTCGTCATCAACGGTATATTCCACGCCGTCTTCCTTCAACCCGTAATCCTTTTGTCCACCGGTGAAAGTGCCTTCGTGAACGCTTTTTATCGTCTCATAAACCGAAATCTCCACCCCTTTAATAATGCTGGTGAGGACGAGCCCCGGTGCGAGATGGTTGCCGTTTGAATCCACCCAGATAATCCATTTTTTGAGTGACTTCGCTGCCTCAAGGATACCCAAACCGCTTGCACCGGCGGCGGCGATGATGACATCCGCACCCTTGTTATACTGCGCGATTGCCAACTCCTTGCCTTTGGCCGGGTCATCGAACGCTTGCGGCGTGACACCGACATAGTCAACCAGCAACTGCACATCGGGATTGGCAGCCTGCCGCCCAGCATCGAAACCGATTTCAAAAGCCTCCAGCAGTGGAATCTTCATCCCGCCGATAAAGCCGATCTTCTTCGTCTCCGTTTTGAGCGAGGCGATGACACCGGCGAGGAACGTCCCTTCCTGCGCACGGTAGGTGAGCGAAGCGACGTTCGGCATATCAACTACCTCGTCAATCAGCGCGAATTTGACGTTCGGAAACTCACCTGACACCCGGTGAATCGGGTCGCGGAACCGGAACCCAACGCCAATGATGATGTCATACTTGAGTTTAGCGAGTCGACGGAGTGCCAATTCGGTGTCGGTGCTCTGCCCCGGGTTCACCTCAGTCAACTTCAGGTTGAATGCGTCAGACGCTTTTTTTGCGCCGGCGTAGGCGGCATCGTTAAAGGAAAGATCGCCGCGCCCGCGGACATCGTAAATTAAGCCTATTTTCACGGCGGCGGAGGCGGTTTCGGTTGCCACCATCGCGAAACAGGCGAGAATAAGTGTTATGGCTAACCAACTGTTTTGGCAACTGTTTTGGCATCTGTTTTTCATGATGATACTCCTTGAAAATCTGTTTTTATACGAACGACGCAAATCCAAATGCCAAGTAGACGCGCTTTGTAAAATTGCGCGTGTAAGATGGCGCGTTTACAAACAGTGCCTACCGGCAGGAAGAAATTGAATTATGGCCGTCACGTTTTATCCCGCTTGCGCGGGCGCATGAATAGTATATCACATTGCTTTTTTCTTTGCTAGTAGAATTTTTTTTACCATCCAGAATCCATCCCGCCGGTGCTGGAGACCACGGTGCTATACCGTAGGGCGAGGGCCTGTCCCTCGCCGTGCTTCGGGTACGCGAGTGCGCATCCCCTCTGTAGGGCAAGAGCGCCTGCTCTTGACCCGTTCGGGAGCAGGCGCTCCCGAACTACAGTCTCCGGGGCACGCGAACGATCGCGGGGGACAGGCCCCCGCGCTACGATTTGCAAGGCCGTTTCCCTTTACCGTAGGGCGAGGGCCTGTCCCTCGCCATGCCTCGGTCGAGAGGGAAACGGTTGGGCGGCGTGCGTTTTTCGCGCAGATCGAACGATAGCGGTAAAAAAACGTGCCGTTTACCGTAGGGCGAGGGCCTGTCCCTCGCCGGGCCTCGATCGGGGGAACGGCTTTGGTTCGCGTGCGTTTTTCGCGCAGGTCGGACGATCGCGGGGGACAGGCCCCCGCGCTACGGTAGATGAAGCGGCATTCCTTTACCGTAGGGCGAGGGCCTGTCCCTCGCCGGGCCTCGGTCGGGGGAACGGCTTTGGCTGGCGTGCGTTTTTCGCGCAGGTCGGACGATCTCGGTGAAAAAACGTGCCGCATACCGTAGGGCGAGGGCCTGTCCCTCGCCATGCAGCGATCGAGAGGAAAACGGGTCGGCGTGCATTTTTCGCGCAGGTCGGACGATCGCGGGGGACAGGCCCCCGCGCTACGGTGAAAAAACGTGCCGCTGACCGTAGGGCGATGGACAGGCCCTCGCCATGCCTCGATCGTGGAAAAGGCCTTAGTCGGCGTGCATTTTTCGCGCAGATCGAACGATCGCGGGGGACAGGCCCCCGCGCTACGGGCCCGGAAGGGATTCTCCTCGCCATGCGCCGTTCGGGATCAGGCGCTCCCGAACTACAGTCTTCTGCTCCTAATCCTGTGAAATCTTGTAAATCGTGTAAATCCTGCTCCTAATCGTGATAATCCTGAAAATCCTGCTCATCTCTTGCTAATCCTGTGCGAACGATTTTCTTGACAAAAAAAACAATTCACGTTAAAATTAACAATTAACGTCGAAACCACAAATGAGGTTAATCCTCCCCGGTAGGAGAAACCCCGGTCTCGATGCCTTCTCGGTGACAAAAAATGCGAATTATCGCCGGTAAATTCAGAGGCAGACGCTTAGCCGCACCCAAAGGAAATGCCGTGCGGCCGACAGCAGATAGAGTCAAAGAATCAGTGTTTAGCATTCTCCGCGAACAAGTTATTGACGCGAATTTCCTTGACTTGTGCGCCGGGACAGGCAGCATCGGCATTGAGGCACTGAGCCGCGGCGCGAAACACGTCACGTTTGTAGAACGCGAGCCGCAATGCATCCGCATCATTGAACGCAATCTAGCGGCGTGCCAGTTAACGCGCCAGCACCGACAAGTGCAGTTGCTCCGTTGCAACATCGCGAGAGGCATTTCGCAACGACTTCAGTCGCGCGCGCCGTTTGACGTTATCTACTTCGATCCGCCGTATCGTGCCGGGCTTTATAGAGACTGCCTAGCGTTGCTTGCCAATGCGAATATGCTTGATGCCGAGGGCGCACTGCTCGTTGAACATTCAAAACAGACGTGTCTGCCCCTCACCGTCGGCGAGTTGACGCAGTATCGGCAGGCACATTACGGCGATACGCGCGTATCGTTTTATCAGACGCGAGGATAAATCATGCAAATCCTGAATCTCCAATCTGGAACGCCTTTTCAGATGGGCAAAGGCAAAAACTGGCGCGTCGTGCATCCCGACATGGGCTCCACGCAGTTAACCCTCAACCACGGGTTTCACGCGCCCGGACAAGAATTTACGCAGCACTACCACGATGCCTCCGAGGACGCAATTGTCGTCTTGGAGGGTGGCGGCGCGATACGTCAGGGTAGCGTCTACACGCCGATTGCCGCCGGTGATGTCATTTTCGTCCCTGCTGGGGAGATACATGGGACGGTAAACACCACCGAGAAGATGGCGCGCCTTATCAGTTTTCAGGCTCCACCGGATATGGCACTCTACCGGGGTGAACGCGATACGCCAAACGAAATTCCCACCCCGCAACAGGGACATCGGAGTAACGTGCAGGTGATTCGCATGGCACAAAGCGGTCCCGTGTTCGGCAAAACACTGGAGTGGAGAAGTGTTGTGTCGCCGCAAAAAGGCTCCGTGCATCTTTCACTAGACTGGCTGCGGCTTGGCATCGGCGAAGAATTCGCGCACGAACCGCGAGAAACCGAGGCGATTTATGTCCTAACGGCGGGGCGCGCGGAAGTCCAAACGGAAAACGAATGCCGGACGCTCCACTCACACGATGTGATTTTCCTCAGTCCAAAAGACACCGTCACCCTGCGTCACATCGGTGACGCGCCGACAACACTTATTCATTGCTGGGCAGTTTAAGCCAGCACAGCGCGAAACGCGAAACGGAATAACAAACATGATAGCAGTTTCACGGCAGGGTAACCTCGCCGTTATCAATCACGAGAAGTTTCAGATTCATTTCAACCTTGCCAGAGGCACATGGGATTACATCGATGAAACCGGGCAGACGATTATCAAGAATGGGCGGACCCAGATAACGCTCCAAGATGGGAGCACGGTATCAACAGAAGACGCTGGCACTCGCAAATTTATCTCCGAACCCATGCGTTTGCACAGTGAGTCTTTAGAGCCTTCCTCAAACGGTTCCGCCGAAACAACCGAGAACGTTGCCTCGCGGCAGCGCGCTACCGAAACGCGCCAATACGAAGTCCTGTTTTCTCACGAACCTACTGAAAAGGGGATTCGGCTCAACACCTATCTCTACTGCTTCCCCGATGAATCGCACATCGTGCTGAAGGTAGGCATCGAAAATCTCGGCCGCGCGCCCGTTGCACTTGACAGCGTCACGCTGCTCGGCATTTCTACTAACCGCGGCGCGGTGCAGCTCGGGGGGCAGCCGTCCGGGTATCATCTTTTCATCAACACGCCGCCTACATTCGGCGGCGGCGGTATCCAACGCCTCTATGATGGGTTTCAACGCGATGAAAACCGTGCGAATCCGCCGTGTCAGTGCGGCATCCTTCACGATACCGACAGTCGACGGGCCCTCGTGTTCGGCTTCCTGACAACAGAGAAGTGGTGGCCCCAAGTCCAAGTCGGACATCAGGTGATAGGTAAGGAGTCACCCGGCATCAACCGTTGGAGCCTCTATCACCAATGCGAACGGCACCGGTGCAAGAAGGGGGAAGAGGTGACTTCGGAGTCTGTCTATCTCAATTTCGTTGATGGAGCCGAAGCGGCGTATCGCCACTATACCGAGTTAGTAGCAGCGCAAAACGGCGCGCAAACCACGAAGCAGCTTGTAAGTGGATGGAATCTCCTTGATTCGGAAGCGGCGGAGCCCGAAGTGGAGGCGGCGAACACCTACTTGGAACAGACTGCTCTGCTCGCTGAAAGCCCGCTCTTTCGTCCGCAGTATCCCGGCGGTATCACCTATCTTCAAGTTGACGCGACGCATGAAGATGTTGAGACAGACGTTGAAGAAATGGTGAGTCACATTCGCGCCAGAGGGTTCAAAGCGGCCATCCGCATAAATCCCTTCAGTGTCGCGCGCGATTCTGCGTTACTACGGAAGCACCCCGATAGCTGCTTACAAAAGCGAAAGACAAGTTCTCGCGATAAGGAACGGGAGGATGTCGTGTTGTTAGACGTTTCGCATCCCAAGGCGCAAGCACACATTCACCAGCAGTTCCAACAGTTGATTGCGGAATGGGGATGCGAGTTAATTCAGGCAGATTTTTCCGCGTATACTACGCTGCTGACTTCGCCACACAATATGACGTGGCACGATAAGTCACTGACTTCTGTGCAGCTCTATCGGCTAGCTGTCCAAGTGGTTAAAAATGCTGTCGCCGAGGCGGCTGCGGCGCGACAGACAGAAGTGCAGACAGAAGGACAGACAGAAGTGTTGCTGGCGGGGCACAATCTGATTGCTGCGCCTTGTATCGGCAGTTTCGTCATGAATTCTCCGGTGGCTTCCGGAGGGCATCATGGGACTGACACGGTAAATTGGCATCATCAGAACGGCACAAAGCACCGCGTGAGTCAAACCGCGCTGCATCACAGTGAGCATAACACGTTGTGGAACCACGTTTTCGGCGAACTGAAGGTTGACGAACCGCGGCCTATCAACGAGGCAATCGTTGAGATAACCGCCGCCGCTTTCGCAGGGAGTGCCGTTTTCTGTGCAGATTCTCTCCTGACGCTCAAACCGAACCGGGCAGCACTCTTGGCGAAACTCTTCCCACTTATTGGCACCGCCGCGAAACCTGTCGCGCTCTACGACGAACCTTTCCCCCGAATTTGGAGTCTTTCTGTATCGCGCAATCCCTCTGTTCAGGGAGAACTGGACAAGGCTGCCGCTGAAAAGTGGTATCTGGTTGCTGTTTTTAATTGGCGGGACCACGAGGACGATGCCGATTTTGAATTAAACGCGCTGGGGATACCGGCATCTCAAAAGGACTACCTCGTCCACGATTTTTGGATGCGTCAGTACCTCGGCACCGTATCCGAAAGCGTCACCTTGCTGAACATACCCTCGCGTTCGGTGAAACTGCTCTGCTTACGGGAAGAACAGGACGTGCCGCAGTTGCTGTCCACGGACATACACTGGACGCAAGGAAGCGTTGAGATTCTATCCGCGGGATGGGACAGCAAAAGCGAGAGTTATCTGCTGGTGTGCAAACCACCCCGGCAAGCGAAAGGCACGTGCTTCATTCATGTGCCTGAGGATTACCTGCCGATAGGCATGTCCGCTTACGGAAGTGAGTATCACTATCAGTGGGAGGCACCTATCTGCCAGGTCACGTTTGGGCCGACGGAGCAGTTAATTCACGCGAATGTCCGGTTTGCGAGGACTTCAGGATGAGCACGATTCACCTGCAAATGGAGACTCTCAAAACACGCGCGAGCGTCTGCACGGATTGCAGTTTATCGGAAACCCGTGCGAATGTCGTCTTCGGGAGCGGCGATGCCGAAGCAAAACTCGCCATCGTCGCTGAAGGCCCCTCCGCCGCCGATAACCAGACGACGTTTCCGTTTTCGGGGCCCGCCGGCGAATTGCTTGATGAAGTGCTCGCTGCGAACGGTTTGACGCGCGGGAATATCTGGCTGACGAACATCATCAAATGCCGCGCAGCAGGCATGAGAGAAGGCGTGCTGAAAAACCGCCCGCCGAAATCAGCAGAAATCAAGGCGTGTGCCAAATGGCTTGATGCCGAAATGCGTCTCGTTCAACCTGCCGTAATTTTATGCATGGGCAGTCCCGCCGCTAAGACGCTCATTCATCGGCAATTCCGCATCACGACGGAGCGCGGTATCTGGTTTAAGGATACGCAATACGCGCCGTTCGCGATGGCGACGTTTAACCCGGCTTACGTCCTCCGCCAAGAAGGTGAGACTTTCACTGCCACGCGGCAAATTTTGATTGACGACATTGCCGAAGCACTGCGACGTTGCAATATGACTTCGCGATCGACGCGCGAGGTTCGCGAGATGGATGAACCGCCGCAGTTAACACTTTTCTAATTTAATTGAATCATGGAGTCTTCGCCAACCTCGAACGCCTTGCGAATGACAAAAACACTCCAAAATCTCCTCAACCGCTACGTGCAGGACATTGAGGCGACAAGAACGAGCCCGATGGCAACGGCGGAACTTTCCTTGCACGCGCCGTTGAAAACGTTCCTTGACGCAACAACGGTAGCACTGGACAGGCAGCACATCGCCTTCACGCATGAACCGCGAGCCGCCCATGCCATCGGACGGCCCGATTTCGTCGCGCGGGAAGGGCTGTTCCCTGTCGGCTATATTGAGGCGGAGGCATACGGCACCGACTTAGACGCGCTCACCGGGCACGCCAAAACCCAGAATCAGCGGTTCATTGACAACCTTGACAACTTCGTCCTCACCAATTTCGTTGAATTTCGGTTGTATACCGATGGTGCTTTGCGCGCAACCGCCTTTTCTTCCGAAGCAGAGGCACTCGGAAGTTTGCTGGAACGGTTCCTGAGCGCGCAGCCGATACCGCTCACAACGCCGGAGGCACTCGCGCAATACCTCGCGCGCCGCACACGGGAACTTCAGACACAAATTATGACAGTGCTTCGCGATGCGCAGAACGATATCTCGCAGATGTTCTCCGCGTTTCAAAAACTGCTGCTCTCAACGTTGACACCGGAAGATTTTGCTGACATGTATGCACAGACACTAGCGTATGGCCTCTTCGCGGCGCGATGCACGCTGCCGAATGCGATGAACTTCTCGCGAAGCACCGCTGCCGACGCGCTGCCGCGTTCTAACCCCTTCCTCCGAAACCTCTTTTATCAGGTAGCATCGCCCAACTTGGATAGCAATCTCACGTGGATTTTGGACGACATCATCAACCTGCTGCGCAATGTCTCCTCTGAAATGCTTCACACGGTTTTCGATGTGGAAGTGGAAACGGACAAGGCGCGCGAGGCACAGGCACTTGCACCCCATCCCCAGGCACAATTTACGAAAGACGCGGTTATCCATTTCTACGAGACATTTCTCGCCGAATATGATGCGCAACGCCGAGTGGACAGGGGTGTCTATTACACACCGCCGCAAGCCATTGCCTACATCGTCCGTTCTGTCGATGCACTGCTCAAAACGAAACTGCATAAACCGGACGGCCTCGCCGATGACGAGGCACTCATCCTCGACCCGGGTACTGGCACCGGCGGCTTCCTTTTGGCGGTGCTGAGCCACATCCGGCAACACGTCACCGAGACTTATGGCAGCGGTATCTGGCAGCAGTATGTGCAGGGAAACCTTGTCCAACGGCTCGCGGGATTTGAAATTTTAGTCGCACCCTATACCATCGCGCACCTCAAGTTGAGTCTCTTTCTGCAGGCGAACGGGTGGATACAGCAAGAAAGCGACAGGCTCAGCATCTATCTTACTAACACGTTGGAGGAACCGGTTGAGAAAGAGCGGTTCGCGTTCACGGGCTTCATCTCGGATGAGGCGAACGCCGCGGTTTGGATGAAGAGGGATGCACCCGTGCTGGCTGTCATCGGGAATCCGCCTTATCCCCGAAATTCGGCAACGCCAAGCCGCGATGAGAAAGGGAATCTTACCTTCATCGGAAGGCTCATGGAGGACTACAAACGGATAGATGGAAAACCGATGGGACGCGAGAATTTCCAACCGCTTCAAGCGGACTATGTGAAGTTCATTCGGTGGGGACAATGGCGGATTGACACGAGCGGCTTAGGCATTGTCGGCTACATCGTAAATAATAGTTTCCTGGAAGGAACTATTTTCCGGGGCATGCGGCAGAGTTTGCTCAATAGTTTCAGTGAGATTTACCTGCTCAACCTGCACGGCAGCACCCGAAAGGCAGAGGCAGTGCCGGATGGGAAAAAAGATGAAAACGTCTTTGACATCCAACAAGGCATCGCTATTCTGTTATGCGTCAAAAAACCGGATAACGTTGATGAAACTACCCTCCACTATGCCGATTTATGGGGCACCCGCGAGGAAAAATACCGAATTCTATCGGAGAGCGATGTCCAAAACACCGCATGGCGCGAACTCCGGCCGACATCACCCCTCTACCTTTTCGCGCCGCAAGAGACAGAACGCCGCGAGGAATATGAACACGGATGGGCACTCACCGACATCTTCCAAGTGAAGTCAACCGGCATTTGCACGGGCCGCGATAAGGTGACGCTCCACCGCACCGAGGCAGCACTCCGTGCCACAGTGAACGATTTTGTCAACCTCTCTGACACCGAAGTGAGGGAGAAATACCGATTGTCACGCGATACGAGTGACTGGGCAATCGCGGCTGCTCAGGCTGATCTACGCGCGCATCCAGATATGGAGCAACACATCACCCGCATGCGCTACCGGCCGTTTGATATCCGTTATACCTACTACACCGGAAAGTCCCGCGGCTTCCATTCCAGCCCGCGCCGAGCGATAATGCGGCACCTCCGTGACGGCGACAACATCGCGTTGTCTACCACGCGCATTATCACGAGCCCCGCATGGCAGCACGTATTAGTAACCGATTGTGTGACTGAAAACTGTCATATTTCAAATAGGGCAAGCGAATCGGGACATGTCTTCCCGCTGTATCTCTACCCAGTTCCGACGGAGTTGGAATTATCAACGGAACGTTCCCTGAATTTCAAACCCGCTTTTCTCAAGGCACTTTCCGAGAAACTGGGACTTTCGCAGACAGAGTCGTTTGGGCTGCCAGCTGGGGTTTCCCCGGAGGACATCCTCGGTTATCTCTACGCCGTTTTGCATAGTCCTGCTTATCGCACACGCTATTACGCTTTTCTGAAATACGACTTTCCGCGCGTCCCGTTAACGGACGATGTCCATCTATTCCGAAAACTGGCAGGGCTTGGGCGTGCCTTAATCGACATGCACCTCGGAAGAAATCTGCCAACGACACCGAAGCATCGTTTTGAAGGGGAGGGGGATGCGGTTGTCGCAAAGTATGGCTACCGCAACGGTAAGATTTGGGTGAACCAGAACCAGCATTTCACCCATGTGCCAGCAGCCGTTTGGGAATTTGAAATCGGTGCCTATCCGGTGTGTGAAAAGTGGCTGAAAGAGCGGCGAGGTTCGGCGTTGAGTCACACGGAGATTCAGGAGTATCAACGCATTTTGGCTGCAGTGGCGGAAACGCTTCGGTTTGTTGAAGAAATTGAGGCACTGCCTGTCGTCTAGTCTAGCGCGAAGCACTGCCTCTCGCAAGCCTTCAACGAAGGATAGTGCTTGACAAACTTCGCGAAATCTTGTATTTTTAATGAGAGTGTTTCATAAATCCATTATTTTTAATGAGGGTGTTTCATAAATCCATGTAGGAGAGACCTCCCGGTCTCGATGCAATAGGACGGTGCCTACCGGGACCGCTGCGGCAGAAAGCCCCCTTTCATCGTAGGGCGAGGGCCTGTCCCTCGCCAACGTCGGCGCACTCCAACGATCGCGGGGGACAGGCCCCCGCACTACGGGAAAAAAAACGGCACTTCATCGTAGGGCGGTTGCCTGTCCCTCGCCAACGTCGGCGCACTCCAACGCGCGCGGGGGACAGGCCCCCGCGCTACGGGAAAAAAACGGTACTTCACCGTAGGGCGAGGGCCTGTCCCTCGCCAACGTTCGCGCTACGGAAAAAACGTTTCTTGTTCTCTTAGGTCTTAGGGCCTAAAACGTCCCCTCTTGCCGATGGACAACGCGGGGGACAGGCCCCCGCGCTACGGGAAAATCAAGACCAGGAGGGCGCGCCTACGGTATTGCATCGAGACCGGGAGGTCTCGCCTACGGGGACATCGCGCGCATCGAGACCGGGACGGCGCACCGACAGGAAGAATCGAGACCGGGAGGTCTCGCCTACCAAGAGGGCTCGGTAGTCGCCAGTCCCAAGGGGAATAAATACCGAAACGGATTCAGGAAACACTCTCAATTAAAGAAATCCAATACTATAAATCGGAGAAAAATGTCATCTCAAAAACAGACCGCGGTTGACGCAGTCTTAAAAGCCGCAAAACTATGCCAAAAGGTGCAGGCAGATATGGTGCCAACAGATGCCATCCAAAAAACCGACCGGAGTCCTGTCACCGTAGCGGACTTCGGTTCGCAAGCACTCATCTGTAAGGCCATCGGTGATGCGTTACCAGAAGCCGTTATCGTGGCGGAAGAGGATGCGGAATCGCTCAAGACAAACCCGCCGCTTTTGGAACGCGTCGTCGCTTACGTTAATAATTTTGACGCAGATGCCTCGACTGAAAACGTCTGCGCGTGGATTGATAGAGGAACAGGCGAGGTTGGAAACACTTTTTGGACGCTCGATCCGATTGATGGCACCAAAGGCTTCCTCCGCCGGGACCAGTACGCGATTGCGTTGGCGCAGGTTATCAATGGCGAAGTAACGCTTGGCGTTCTGGCGTGCCCAAATCTGCCGCATCGGTTGAATGACACCGTAGTTCCTAGCGATGTCTCAAATGCGCGCGGGTGTCTCTTTGTCGCCGTCCGGGGAGAAGGAACAGCGATGTATTCGCTTACCGGCACCTTTTTAGGACAGGCGCGCGTTTCGGCGGATGCACACTGCATGGCAGAGAGTTTTGAATCTTCACACGGTGACAGCGAGGCGCATGCGAAAATAGCAAACCAACTCGGCATCACCGCGCCGCCGGTGCAGATGGACAGCCAAGCGAAATACGGTATCCTTGCCCGCGGCGAAGCGTCTGTCTATCTCCGTCTCCCGAATCCAGCGTCGCCAGATTACCGCGAATGCATTTGGGACCACGCCGCGGGGCTCATCGTCGTTGAAGAAGCCGGCGGCACGGTGACAGACGCAAACGGCGCGCCGCTGAATTTTCTCACCGGCAGACGAATGGTTGACAATCGCGGCATCGTCGCGACAAACGGGAAACTGCATCAACGAGTTTTAGATGCCGTTCCACGAGTGTCCAAAACGTAGCGCGGGGCTTGTTCCCCGTAATTGTTCAACCTGCGACTCGCGCGTAGCGCGGGGGCCTGTCCCCCGCGAGTGTTCGACCTGCGACGCGCCCGTAGCGCGGGGGCCTGTCCCCCGCGAGTGTTCAACCCGCGACCAGCCCGTAGCGCGGGGGCCTGTCCCCCGCGAGTGTTCAACCTGCGATTCGCCCGTAGCGCGGGGGCCTGTCCCCCGCGAGTGTTAAAACCGCAACTCGCCCGTAGCACGGGGATCTGTCCCCCGCGAGTGTTCAACCCGCGACCAGCCCGTAGCGCGGGGGCCTGTCCCCCGCGATGGTTCACTTATCATACAGGAGAATTTATGAAAGCTGGGCAAATTGTGGCACCACGTCACATCGAGATTATTGACATCGAAAAACCGAACTTAGCCGATTATCCTGATGGCACGGTGATGATTCAGACGCAACATAGTGCTATCTGCGGCAGTGATATGCCGTGGTTTGAACTGGAGCACCCCTCGGAAAACTACCCGCTTCAGCCGGGGCTTTCCATTCACGAGGCAATCGGCGTTGTCACCGATAGCCGCTCGGAGAAGTTCAAGGCAGGCGACGAGGTGCTCGCGCTCCCGCGCCACATCGGCGGGCTATCCGAATACTTCCTATCGCACGAAAGCGTCACGATGCCACTGGTAGACTTTGAACGGAAAGACTGCATCCTGATGGCGCAACCGCTTGGAACAGTCGTGTGGGCATGCCGGAAGTTGGGCAATCTGCTTAATCTGGATACCGTAGTCATAGGACAAGGCCCGATGGGGCTCCTTTTTACGCACATGCTGAGCAACCTCGGCGCGCGAACAGTGATTACCACGGATCTGGTTGATTTCCGGCTTGAGGTATCCAAACAGATGCGTGCTACGCACACGATTAACGCCGCCACTGAAAACCCGCGCGCGGCCGTTGAGGAACTCACCGAGGGGAGAATGGCAGACCTGGTTATTGAGGTAGTCGGGCATCAGACAGAAACTATCAACCTGTGCCTGCAACTCCTAAAAAGAGATGGCACGCTCCTCGCGTTCGGGGTGCCAGATGACGAGATTTACGATTTCCATTTCGCCGAATTCTTCCGGAAAAATATCCGATTTATCGGTTCGGTCGGACCCGAGGCACTGAATGATTTCCCGTTAGCGATGGATATGATTGCGCAGGGCCGCTTTGATGTCTCACCGATGATTACGCACCATCTGCCGTTTACCGAGGCGCATCGCGGGTTCGAGATGTCCCTAAACAAAAAGGACGAGGCGATTAAAATCGTCTTTGATTATGAATGAATTGATAAAAGCGCAGTAAGACTTGACAGCGTAAGGCGGGGGCATTTCCTCCGTTTTCACAAACATCAGGACGAACGTAGGGCGGGGGCCTGTCCCCCGCCATGCTTGGAAGTCACCACAATAACAATACCAGAACCGTAAGACTTGACAACGTCAAGTCGGCCTGGCTTTGCAAGGTGACAGTCGATTAACTGAGGGTATTTCATAAATCGCTATCACTCCTGTAGTTCAGGAGCACCTGCTCCTGAACCGTTCGAGATCAGGCGATCTCGAACTACAGAGGTGGGGCCGATGCCTGCCGGTATTCGCCCGCCCTCCAAGGCGGGATAAATACCGAAACGGAATTATGAAACACCCTCGATTAAATGCTAGGAACTACGAAGAGGCAATTCAACGGTGCGTCCCTCACGGCTAGCCTGATAGATGGCAAGGATAATCTCAACGGCTTTGCGTCCTTCGCGGCCATCAACGAGATGTGATGCGTCGGTTTCAAGCCCGAGGATTAGGTTTTCCATCTGTCGGCGATGGTTGGCATGATTAATAGCCCTCGGGTCGGATGCTCCGCCGCCGGTGTCTGTCTTTTGCGCGAAATTCTTCCGAATCTCCGCGTCTTCCGGCAGCTCGGGGTCAAATTCCCATTTGACGATGTCCTCTTCCTCTAAGATGACAGTGCCGTGTGTGCCGGAGATTTCGGTTTTCTTGAGCAGTCCGGGGTAGGCAGCGGTTGTGCCTTCAATGACACCGAGCGCGCCGTTTTCAAACCGTAGCGCGGCGACAGCGGCATCTTCAACCTCAATGCGTTCGTGTGCTAGCGTATCGGTAAACGCCTGCACCGCTTTGACAGGCCCCATGAAATATTGGAGCAAATCGATGGCATGGATGGATTGATTCATGAGCGCGCCTCCGCCGTCAAGATGCCAAGTACCGCGCCAGCCGCCGCTATCGTAGTAATCTTGCGAACGATACCACTTGATATAGGCATCGCCCAAGGTAAGTTTACCGAACCGGCCGCTCTCAATCGTCGATTTGACAAGTTGCGTGCTTTCAGTGAACCGGGAATTGAAAATAGCGCACAGCCGAACACCGGCTGCATCGCAGGCGTTGATGATTGCGTCGCACCGCGGCAAGGTAATTTCCAGCGGTTTTTCGACGATGACATGTTTCCCTGCCTCGGCAGCGGCGACGGCGGGTTCAAGATGCGCACCACTCGGCGTGCAAACGCAGACAATATCCAGGTCAGCGCGTTTGAGCATCTCCGTGTAATCGGCGTAGCTGCCGACGTTGTATCTATCAGTGAGCCGCTTCGCATTGTCGGCATTTCGGGAACTGACAGCGACGAGTTGTCCGTGTGCTAATTCAGCAATGGCCGCGGCGTGAAAATCGGCAATCATGCCGCAGCCAATGATACCAAAACCGTAAGTCTTCATTTTTTGTTGTTCCTATCGGTTGTTTGACATTGTCTTGTTTGAACGGACAGATGTCTTTCTCTGTCCGTGCTAGGTAAATTAACGCTTATGTCCTCTGAAAAAAAACAGACACCAGCCGGGAATCACCCCCCGGCAGAAAATCAAGAATCGGGAAATAAAACTTTCAGAATCGTTGTGATGTCCTTTTGCCTTGCGGTGACGCTGTTGTTTCTGTGGGTATGGCATCACCAGACGCAATTCAACGATTATTATCGGAAAGCGAGTTTCTTAATGCGCAACGGCGATACCGCTGCGGCGATTGAAGCGTATCAAAAAGCGATTGCGAATAAAAACCGCACGCTATTCTTCACGAAAGAGCCGTCTGCACATAATAACCTTGGGCAGGCGTATCTGCAGGCGGGCCAATTTGCGAGTGCCGTGGCGAGTTTCAAAACAGCCATTGAAATCGCCCCGGGGGTTGCGGAAGGCTACGTCAATCTGACGACAGCGTATCTGCGGCAGAATCTCCTCGCCGATGCGCGTCAGTTGTGCCTCCGCGCGCTTGAGATGTTTCCGGAGGTTGCGTTGCTCCACTACAATCTCGCGTGCGCGTATGCGCTGGAGGCTGATGTGCCGAAAGCGGTGGCTTCACTCACACGCGCAGTGGAGTTGAACCCGACACTCAAATCCCTTGCGCAGGAGGAATCTGCGCTGAAAGCGATTGTCCCGCTGCTTCGCTGATAATTTTCCCTAGCCTTGGAGATAACCGGCATTGGACAAAACTTGTGCTAGATTCCCGGCTTTACCACAATGCCCTATCAGCACCTGCAAATTCCTGCCGCGAAAAAACAGACTGAGTTGTCTCCTTCGCTTTGGATTTGTCCAGTTAATGCCCCTGCCGTGAAACAGAACGGGCACGTAGGCGATTTTCAAAGGTGTTGGCGTTGGAACAATGCTTGCAGCGAATTCCAAACTGTTTTCCAATTTTTCGATACACGGTCGCACCCTTCCAGTAATAGCCTGTCGGTAGCATGGTATGTCTCCTGTTAGAGGTTGTCCCGGTATTGTTATGTTCCGGGGAATGTAGGTTCGGGTAATGTTTCCAGATACTTATCGATTTCCTTGATAATCGGAAGCATTGGAATGGAAATCTCTTCCCACATTTCGTATTTGGTGAAGTTTTCAAACGAGTATCGTCTACCGTAGATGCCATGTCCATCAGCAAACAAATCATCGAAGGTTTCGAGTAGCGACCGAAAACTCCATTTTTGTAACACGGGTGGAACCTCAATCTCTACCGATAATGTGCCGTTTTCACCAATTTCGATATTGTCAGGGTCGTATCCTCCACCAGTTATTTCCAATGGACCTCGTGAGGATCTGAAGATTTGGTCCAGTCTGTTTTGGACCTCTTTTTTCAGAGTGTCATAAAGAGGTACGAGTTTATGGTCCCTCTGGAATGTGTACCAACCGTTGGTTCTTATTTGAAGAGCTTTGAGTTTTAACTCAACGCCCAGTCCACAGTTTGTGAGCATTACGGTCGAATATCCTATACGGGCTGAGTCGGTTGACGCTTGGTCCCGCAGTGTTTTGGAAATTTCCGCAATCTC
Source organism: Candidatus Poribacteria bacterium (assembly GCA_965242965.1). GTDB lineage: Bacteria > Poribacteria > WGA-4E > WGA-4E > WGA-3G > AGPOR5. The sequence continues at coordinate 4,872,236 of OZ251518.1, forward strand.
GATAAAACAGGTAGCGTCCTGTTCTAGTTTGAGTAGTTGATTACGGGTTTCCAGATGGAGTTTACTATTCCTATTTCTGGGTTTACGCCTTTTTGAAGGTTTACTCATGAAATCTCCGTAGGTGTTGATGCATTAACTTCCGATTCTCTTGCTTTGCCGCTCTTCAGTTCAATTGGAGCGGCTACCAAGTTGTGCGCGGTAGTATCCGCATAGAAGTAGAAGAGGAGCCGGTCACACCGCTTTTTATCCGGGGCACGCACGTCAAATTCACGCTCAACATTCACCACGATTCGAGCAGTGGGGATACCGTTCATGTAAACCGTGCATCCTTCGCCGCTGCACGAATGGATAAGGTTGTTTCTATCCACCCGCGTCCGGATTTCGTCAAGAACCTTGCTTACGTTCAAATTGACTGCCGCCTTTCGTTTCTTCCAGCCGGTTTTGGAGCCCTGCCGCCCGGTTGTAGAGTCCTTCAGCCACATCCAAGTATTCCGGCGGTTCTATCCCATCTACGGAGTTATACTTGATTTCTTCCACCGGACTTCCCTTTTGGAACAGCCACACGCCGACTTCTCTCTTTTTCAGAAATCCCTGCGGTTCGCTTACCTTTTCGCCCAAACCAGCGAGTTCGCCTTCGCGAATCAGATTGCCAATCTGCTGGAGGAACCACACACTATGCGTTGTCACAACCACGCGGACTCCCGCGCGGACTAAGCGCGCAAACGTGAATGCCAATTGACTCTGAGCCGCAGGATGCAGGTGCGCCTCTGGCTCTTCAATAATGAGGAGATCGCCCGGACGCACTGCATTCCGCAACAACAGCACAAGAGGCGCGAATTCCACTACCGCGGACGAGGTATGAGCCATACGCAAAGCCGATGCTTCCGTTGGTTCCTCCTGCTGCAGGCGGAAACCTCTCGCGGGACGATACCGCAATCCGGTATCCTCCTCATTGATAGGAGAAATTATTTCTATTGCCCCACCGAGTATCTCTGTTTCTAATGCCTTGGCGATGCGATGCATTTCTGCCTCGGCACCGTTATGGGTTTTCTTGAAACCCCCGTTTTGCTTGAGGAAACCGGTTGGTGTTTGCATCAGGCTGCGGCGGTTGGCAGACAGATAATACGTCCAACTCTGCCTGCGCTCCTCCTTAGTGCGAAAAAGTCCGGCCCCTGCCTTGGTAAGTTTGTAGTTAACGGTGCCACTAGACATGGAAGTTGACATGTTGAGTGCCCAGCAGATTCGATTTTTCTGGCGGACCTTGAAGGCAAGTTTCATTCTCGCGCGGGGGTTGCCGGTGCGGCGTTTCAACTCTGAAACCGAGTCAATCCCGAAACAATTTTTCAACTCGGTCCGTAGAATTTTAGAAAGATCTTCTTCACCGTTGAGCAGACTCGCGTCAGCACGGTGTAGCGCGCAGATAAGCCGCGAGAGATACGTCTTGCCGGTGTTGCTCTCACCGACGAAGATGGTTAACGGCCGAAGGGTTAGCTCTGCTTTCTCAATCGGACCGAAGTTCTGCGCCACGATTTGGATATTTGAGGGTTTTGTATCGTTGATGTTGTGCATTGCTGGCTCCTTAACCTTAATTATACGAGGGTGTTTCATATTTCGATGCAATACCGTAGGAGAGCCCTCGGTGCTTGATTTCCGGTAGGAGAGACCTCCTGGTCTCGATGTGCCCGTAGCGCGGGGGCCTGTCCCCCGCGATCTCCATCGGCAAGTTATGTTTTTAGGTCCTTTAGGACTACATGTCTATAGCAGCACGTGTCGTCCCGTTTTCAAAGTCCCTTAGGACCTTAATAAAACAACGCGCCGCATGTCAAAACCTATTAAGGACCTAAAGGACCTTAGTGTTCTTTGTGGGTGCGCGTGCTATAGACATTCAGGTCCTACGGACCTGAAGAGAACAAGAGACGTTTTTTCGTTCGCCCCTCTCTGTAGTTTGTGATCGCCCGATCGCAAACAGGTCAGGATCAGGCGATCCTGACCTACAGGGCCTGGCACACGAGCGATGGCGAGGGACAGGCCCTCGCCCTACGGTGAAGTGCCATTTTTTTTTCCGTAGCGCGGGGGCCTGTCCCCCGCGAGCTTTGGATTGCGCGGACAATGGCGAGGGGCAGGCCCTCGCCCTACGGTGAAAGGGGGGCTTTCTCCCGCCGCGGCCCCGGGAGGCGCGCCGCCCTGTTGCATCGAGACCGGGAGGTCTCTCCTACCGGAAGAAATCGAGACCAGGAGGGCTCTCCTACGGTATTGCATTGAAATATGACCCCCCTCACCTTAATTATACACCTTTTCGGCGAGAAATTGCAACCGAACCCAAATTGATTTCAAAGGGTGTGGCGAGAGCGGGGCTCTCGCCTGACAGATTCCCTACCGCTTCAAATCGCCCCACGTCGTTGCAAGTTTACCGCGCACGGAAACGACGAGCGTCTCGTTGATAATCTGCTGGATATCTGCCGCCGCAAGCGCATAGTTGGCAAGCATCATCTCATCAAGAAGACCTTGGAAAAAACGCGGGCAACACCCGTTATTTTCACCGCCAAAACGCAAAGCTCTGTCCGGCATGCTGCGACCGGGGCCCTTCTGTGCGATAGGCTTCCCACTAGGCTCACCGTTGAGATAGAACTGCGCCTCACTCCCATCCCATACCAGCGCGACGTGCGTCCACGCTTTGGCTTTCACCTTACCGTCAGAAATGTGGTAACCCGGCGCAGTGGTATCGTAGAAATAGTAGGCGAGCTGCCCCGCGCCCGGTTCAATCTGCAAGTAATAGGTATTTTTGTAGAAGATAGTGAACTTGTTTTCCTGTCCGCCCGCGGGGAGTTCGTCAGGATAAATCCACGCCATCATCGTGATGGCTTCGTCAATGTCCACCTCATCGGAGTGAGGCACTTCCACAAAAGCGGCTTTGCCGACAGAACCTGCCATCTGCAAGGCGGTTCCAGAGATGCCTTCAGCCCACTTGACATCGCCGTTGAGTTCGCCGACTAACGCAGCTGTTGCATCCTGTGTCTCTTTCCCTTTGCCTTCATCGAAGTGCCAGACGTATATCTGTTCCCCTAATTGCTTGACGTTGCCTTTTCCACCCGCCGCTAAACCGAACTGGCAGATGGATAAACTCATCACGGAGACGATGAGCATTTGCGTTAGATAGGTTTTCATGCGTGTCCTCCTTTTGAGACGAGAGGGCTCTCCTACAATCGGGACAGGCACTAGGCAGATGGGTAGGCGCGGTTTCAAACCGCGCCTACGGAATTCGTGCTGTTGAGTGCCTTACCGTTTCAAATCGCCCCACGTTATCGCCAACTTGCCACCGGGGGATACGGCAAAGTAAACGCCTTTGTCCAAATCTTGATTAATCTCCTCGGCGGTGAGGGCGCGGTTGTAGATGGCAACTTCGTCAACATAACCAACCATGCCGGGAAGGTTTGTCTGCGCCTTGCCGATACGGAAAACTACCTCGATGCTGTTAATCTTACCGTTCGGCGGCTTGAATTCGACATCTAACTCGCCATCAATATATTGACGAATCATGTCACCGTCGTAGGTAGAAGCGACGTGATGCCATTCCTCTAACGCCGGCTTGATAGTCTGCTTGTTTCGCGAACCTTGCCAGCCACCGATGTTAATCCATGTCTCAATCTGCGGCGCGCCTGTAAATTCCGCACTCCATTGGAGACAATAGCCGCCGACGTTCGCCGCGCTCCTACGTCCCATCAGATTGGAATCTCCCTGCGATTCTTCAGGGAAAAACCACGCTTGAATCGTCAGTTCATCGGTGATGTCTAATTCCGGCACCGCCGCTACTTCGACAAATGTTTCAGAATCTTCGAGATAGACGCAACCGCCGATTTTGCCGTCTTTTGACAAAACCGCGCCTTCAAGGGTGCCCTCAAGGTTATTCCCACTGACATCTTTGACGGTGCCGCCAGCATCGTCGTCAAACGGGAAGTAGAGCATGAGTGCCTTGTCATCGTTGAGTGCCCACGCGCTGGCAACGCTTAAGGCAACGATGAGGAAAACCGTGATAGCTGATTTCATGATGTGTCCTCTTAGTTGAGCATGGCGGGGGACAGGCCCCCGCCCTACGTTCATCGGGATGTTTGCGATGGCGGAGGACAAGTCCCCGCGCGCCGTTCATCGGGATGTTTGCGATGGCGGAGGACAAGTCCCCGCGCGCCATTCATCGGGATGTTTGTGATGGCGGGGGAACAGGCCCCGCGCGCCATTCATCGGGATGTTTGCGATGGCGGAGGACAAACCCCCGCGTGCCGTTCATCGAGATGTTTGTGATGGCGGAGGACAAACCCCCGCGCGCCGTTCATCGGGATGTTTGCGATGGCGGAGGACAAACCCCCGCGCGCCATTCATCGGGATTTTTGCGAGAGCGGGGGAACAGGCCCCCGCGCTACCTAAAATGTGGAAATCTGGATTTCCTTCGCCGTGATAAACTCCAACAACGCCGGAACACCCTCCTGCGTTTTTTGGATACCACGCTGGAGTGCAGGCACAATCTCATCTGGGGTTTCAACGCGCTCGCCGTAACCACCGAACGCCTTCGCCATGTCCGCATAGTTGCCGGAGATATCGGTGCTGCGATACTTTTCGGTAGACACCGGCATAATCGGAATCTCAATAGCCATCGAAAAATTGTTGAAAAGCACGGACAAAATCGGGATGCGCTCCCGCACTGCTGTCTCGAAATCCATGCCTGTAAAACCGATGGCGGCATCTCCCCAAACGTTGATACAGAGTTTGTCTGGCTTGGCGAGTTTCGCACCCATCGCCAAACCGAGGCCGTAACCGAGCTGCGTCGTCTTACCCCAACCGATGTATGAGAGCGGCGCAACAGACTGCCAGAACGGTGACAGCTGATCTCGGGGGCTCCCCGCATCGTGCGTGATAATCGTGTTTGCGACATCCACGGTATGCAGCATGTCCCAGATGACGCGATACGGTGTCATCGGCACAGCATCGGAGGTGAGTTTCGGCATCCACTGCTCCAACCATTCCGCCTTAATCGCCTTAATATCTTCGGTTACCGCCGCCGTGCGGCTTTCCGACGCGCCACCGGAACGTTCGCGAACGGCTCCTACCAATCCCTCTAAAATTAAACCTGCATCGCCGATGAGGGGAATTTCAACCGGGACATCTTTGTTAATATCCGCCGGATCCAACGTCGCATGAATGACGCGTTTCCCATCCGGAATCCTGACTCCGAAGCCGGTCCGGGTAAAACTACAGCCGATACCCAAAATCAGGTCACTCTTTTGGAGGTAGTCATGCACCGGTTTTGGAATAGCACGTCCGCCAGAACCGAGTGCCAACGGATGCTCTTCCGGAAAAGCACTTTTTCCACCGAGGCTTGTTGTTACCGGCGCGGCGAGGAGTTCCGCCAATTCCTTCAGCGAGTTCCATGCCTGCGCGTAATGGACACCTTGCCCGGCATAGATGATAGGACACTCTGCTGCCAATAGGGCATCTGCTGCCGCGGCAATAGATGCACTGTCGGGGCCGTAGCGTGTAGTTGGCACTGGCGTTGGAGCGAATGAGTCAGGGATTTCCTCACCTAACAAGTCTGATGGGAATTCAACGAGTGCTGGCCGCGGCCTGCCGTTTCGTGCTTGTGTGAAGGCGCGCCGCAATGCCTCCGGCACCGCCTCCGGCACCGTCACCTGCTCACAAGATTTCGTGACGTGCCGGTAGTTCAAGGCGGAATTGAAGTTCGGTTGAATCTGTGTCAATCCCCGCGAATAGCCCATCGGTAGCACGACAATCGGTGCGGAGTCGCCGTATGCCTGCGCGACACCGCCGAACGCGTTTTCGGAGCCGGGGCCGCTCTGCATGCAGAACACCCCGATCTGCTGTCCGGAAGTCATTCGGCTCATCGCGTCCGCCATGTGCAGGCCGATGCGTTCCTGTCGGACGATGATGGGACGGATGTCAAGTTTCGCCGCCGCCTCAATTATCGGATTCACGGGATAGGCGAAGAGATACTCTACACCCTCCGCTTTCAGGACTTTCGCAACCGCATCAACAACTTTCATGTGTTTCTCCTTCTTTTTTTCGTAACGCGAGGGCCTGTCCCCCGCGGAGTGCAGTCATGCTTTTTTACCGTAGCGCGAGGGCCTGTCCCTCGCGATCGCTCGCTCACCGTCGCGCGAGGGCCTGTCCCTCGCGATTGCTCACTCACCGTAGCGCGAGGGCCTGTCCCTCGCGATCGCTCGCTCACCGTCGCGCGAGGGCCTGTCCCTCGCGTGCTTTCCGGTAGGCGAGCCCTCCCGGTCTCGTATACGCGGGCCTATCCCTATTACGGACTAATCGGCTCACCCGCATCCATGACGATTGGAAAATGATCTCCCGCCAATTTATCGCCGTTATTGACGGTGACAAAGGGTTTCATGACGTGATTGCCACTTTCATCGTAAAGGGTATCACTTGTCATGTAATGCACGGCGATGGCGCGCCGCGGACTCCCGCTCGTATTGTCGTGAGAACCGTGCCACGTCAACGCATGATGGTAATGGACATGTCCCTTCGGTACCGGGCAGAGTGCCACTTCCAACGCATGCTCCTCAAAACGTTCCGGCATCGAGTCAATGTCCTTAACGCCGTGCAAAAACGGAATCTGGTTTCCCCAGTGGTAGGAGCCGGGCACCATGCGCATGCACCCGTTGCTTTCATCGACATCGTCCAGCGCGACCCAGGCGGTAACCTGACTCGTTTTCGGCGTGAGGATGGGCCAATACGGCGAGTCCTGATGCCACATGTTAACGCCGCCGACTTCCGGCGGTTTATATTGCACCTGGTCATGCCAGACGCGCAGTTCCGTCGCCGCTGTCAATTGCCCGATTTCCTCAACGATGCGCGGGTTGTAAATAAGCCGATGGTAGGCGGGGCTCGCCTCCCAAATGTTGACGATTTGCCAGACGGGGCTCTCTGCCTTCCCGCCGAGGTTCGCGATGCGGACAGGCTGCGGGATATCCGTCTTTTCGTAATCATCAATCACGCGCGCCAATTCGCCGCGCAATTCATCGATCTGCTCGTCAGTTAACACGCGATTTCCGAGTAGGAAACCTTTCTTTTGGAATGCTGCCACTTGTGCTTGGCTGAGCATATTCTCCTCCTATTTTGTCCCGAGTCGCTGTTTGAAACCGCGACTCGGGGGTTGATATTACCCCACTATCCGATTTCTGAGTGCAATCCATTCTTCATCGGAGAGTTTCGGGGGCCAGGCGATGCGTTCGCCGATGAGTGCCGAACGATACGCCGCCATAATCAGGTCGAATCCGAGCATCGCGCTTTCTAGCCTGTTGCGGTGCGGCTGAGTGTCGTCATCAAGCCATGTGGCGATGGCTTGCGTAAACGCCTTCTGTCCGAATTTGTCGTCTTCGCCGAAGTGCGTCATCTCAACGAACGGCTGCGCCATGCCGTTGAGATGATAGCCCCACGAACCGTTCTCTCGCCACCACATCCGGCCGTTTGTTCCCCAGAAATCGAGGTTGCATCTCGGGTTACTGCCCGGAAAATCGACGGTGCCGAACGCTTTGCGCGCTGATTCAAAAAAGACGCGCGTGCCGTTTTCAAAAGTATAGATAGCGTTCAGATTCTCCGGGCAATTCCGATTGGGGATGTGGTAGGTATCCGCTCCCTCAACGCTTCCCCACACGTGCGTAATCGGAATGTCTTGCAGGGCGAAAAGCACGACATCCATCAAGTGCGTATCCATATCGGTAATGTCGCCTTCGGTGCATGCACGGATAAAGTGCATGTCGCCGAGGCTGTCTTCGGCAAAGAATTCCAGCAGTTTTTCGGCGAAAGGTAGATACCGACGTTGATGATTGACGATAATTTTCAACCCCGTTTTCTCGTGTGCAGCGGCGAGGGCGGCCGCTTCCTTTGGCCGTAGCGCGAGCGGTTTTTCAATCACTAACGCCTTGACACCGGCTGCAGCAGCGGGTTCCACCCAGATATGCCGCGGCACCGTCGGTTCAGTCACGGCGTGGACAATGTCGGGCTGTTCCGCTTGCAGCATCTCAGTGTAGTCGGTATATCCGTTGACGTTCAACTCAGCGGCAGCCGTTTTCAGCCGTTCTTCGTCAATTTCGCAGATACCGGTCACTTTCATATTGTCAATGCCGGCGTAGCATCGTGCGTGGTGGACACCGCGTCTGCCGCCAACAATTGCTGTCCGATATGTGGTGGTTTCCATAACGCGCCTCCTCTCCTGATCAGGATATTTACAAATTATAGCACGTTTCTGATTTTGTGTCAAGTGGTTATTTTTTTGTTCTCCGATGCATCTTATTCGCTAGAAATGAGCAGGATTTACAAGATTACGCAAGATTAGCAAGATTAGCAATCTGATAGACAGGCCGGTGGCGGCATATCCAAGCGTGCTAGGACTATCAAAAAACTAATCCTGAAAATCTTGAAAAATCGTGATAATCCTGCTCGGATTTACACGATTCGCAAGATTAGAGTTTTTGTTTACCGTAGGGCGAGGGCCTGTCCCTCGCCATGTGACGATGATAAGGGAGGTTTCTGGCTCACCGAACGATCGCGGGGGACAGGCCCCCGCGCTACGGTGGCCGCAGCGTTTCTCGGCTAGCCAAACCGCGCCGCCGGAACGTAGGGCGAGGGCCTGTCCCTCGCCATGTGACGATGATAAGGGAGGTTTCTGGCTCACCGAACGATCGCGGGGGACAGGCCCCCGCGCTACGGTGAAAGCAGCGTTTCTCGTTAGGGACAGGCCCCCGCGCTACGGTGGCCGCAGCGGTTTTCGTTAGGGACAGGCCCCCGCGCTACGGTGAAAGCAGCGTTTCTCGTTTCACACATTATTCTTGCAAAATTCGCGCGCTTGTGATAGAATTCGCGGAAAAGGAGGGCGACTATGAAAATTGATAAAATCGAATCGTTTTTGATGGGAAACGGGTATGTGCTCCGCATCCACACAGATACCGGCATCAGCGGTGTCGGGCAAACAGCATGCTGGGGCTACCCAGAAGCAGTTGAAAAAATCGTCAACACCTTTGAGAAATATCTCATCGGACAGAACCCGATGCGGATTGAACACCACTGGCAATATCTCTATCGGATGGGGCCGTTTCGGGGCACCGCACTGAGCGGTGCTATTAGCGCAGTGGACATCGCATTATGGGATATCAAGGGCAAACATTTCGGCGTGCCGATCTGGGAATTGCTAGGCGGTAACTGCCGAGATAAAATTCGGCTGCACCTGCTCGGCGGCGGAAATACGCCTGAGACGATGTTTGATGCCGCAAAAGCAGCCGTTGAAGAAGGATTCACCGCGCTGAAGTTCGACCCGCTCGTCGGCGGTTTTCAGGATATGGCCGTGGACAGACTCGTCAAAACCGCTCGCGACTTAGTTGCCGCGGCGCGCGAAGGCGGCGGACCAGATCTGGATCTCATCGTTGAGGTGCATCGCAAACTTACACCGATGAACAGCATCGTGTTAGAATCGGCGTTGGCACCGTTTAACCTCTATTTCGTCGAAGACCCGATTCAGATCGACACGATTAAGACGCAGGCGGAACTAGCGAAACGGATGACGAGCCCTGTCGGCAACGGCGAACGGTTTACAACTATCTGGGAATTCCGGGAACTGCTGGAAGCCGGCGGACCGCAGTATGTCCGGCCCGATCTCGGACTCGCGGGTGGTATAACGCATTGCAAGAAGATTGCGGCGATTGCGGAAGCGTATCACAGCGCGGTAGTTACGCATAACTTCCTCGGCCCGCTCATCACGGCGGCATCGTTGCACTTGGATGCCAGCATCCCGAATTTCATCACGCAGGAATACACGAAGGCGGACGAATCTTCGGACTTCGCTGTCTTCAAAGTGGCGTATCAGCGCGAGGGCGGCTATATCCCCATTCCAGTGGCACCGGGTTTGGGCATCGAATTGGATGACAGTCTGATCGCGGAGACTCCCTATCGCCCGATGAACACCGGCACAACGCCGTTGCGGGAAGACGGTTCGGTTGCCTATGCGGTGTAGCGCAAGATTTCACCGTAGCGCAGGGGCCTGTCCCCTGCGAACATCCGGTATATCAAGGAACGCTCCCGCACCGTAGCGCAGGGGCCTGTCCCCTGCGAACGCATCGAGACCAGGAGGGCTCTCCTACCACCGTAGCGCAGGGGCCTGTCCCCTGCGAGTGCATCGAGACCAGGAGGGCTCTCCTACCACCGTAGCGCAGGGGCCTGTCCCCTGCGAGTGTCCAAACCCACAAGGAGAACCAAAAATGAACGCCGACGAAAAATATCTCTTTGACTTGAACGGCTATCTTGTGATTGAAAATGTGCTAACACCCGAAGAGGTGGCACTCGCGAACGAAGCAATCGATAAGCACAGCCACCTCGCACGCATCCGTCCTCCCGATCAGACGCTTGATGGAGGTTCACCGGAGTTGCGTGGCACAGAAGGACGCGGCGAATTAGGCGGCATGCTCGGCTGGGAAGAACCGTGGTGCAATCCGTTCCGGCACATGCTGGCGCATCCGACGTTGGTGCCCTATCTCAACGTGATTTTAGGGCAGGGTTTCCGCATGGATCATCAGATGTTTCTGATTTCGATGGACAAAGGCGCGGAAGGCTTCATTTTCCACGGTTCATCGGGACCCGGCTTCGATCCGAATCAGTATTACATCTTTCGAGATGGACAGATGCACAACGGGTTGACCGTGGTGACGTTTCAGTTAACCGATGTGCCGCCGGGGACAGGTGGCCTCATCGTTATCCCTGGCAGTCACAAGAGCAACTACCCTTGTCCGCGGGAAATGCGTCTTTATCAGAAGCACCAGGAGCATATCCGGCAGATTGTCTGCAACGCGGGCGATGTCGTGATTTTCACGGAAGCGGTGACACACGGGACGCTGCCGTGGACGGCAGAGCATCCGCGTCGCTCCATTTTGACGCGCTACACCGCCGGTAACATGGCGTATGTGCCGGCGTATCCGGTACCGGAATGGGCGAATGAACGGCAGCGGGCAGTCATGGAGCCGCCATATCATTCCCGTTTGAATCGTCCATTTTTGGAGGAATAATACCGCTCAAATGCAGGGAAATTAGCGAAGGAGAACCCGATATGTCTACTTCACTCAGCGCGCTCTTAGGGCTCATTTTTCTGGGGCTTGCCAACGCATCCGTTTTTTTGATGTTCAAGTTGTGGGGTTATCCGTTTGACAAGGCGACGCGCACCAGCGAGGCACCGCCATCGCTGATGCGCCTGCACCGGGTTATCGGCTATGCGTATGCGATTCTCTACGTTTTTATGATGTGGCACATGGTGCCGCGCCTGTGGAATTACCAGGTCGAATTGCCGCCGCGCACCGTCGCGCATCTGATGCTCGGCATTACTATCGGCGTGCTGATCCTCGTCAAAATTGCCATTTTGCGGTTCTTCCGACATTTTGAGGAATCGATGCCGTATCTCGGCACAGCACTGCTACTCTGCACATATCTGCTAATCGGGTTATCGGTGCCGTTTACTTTCCGGGAAGCCGCGCTTCGGACGCAAACGGGTGCGTTTAGTGAGGCGGGCATCGCGCGCACGCGTCAGCTGCTTGAAACCGCGGGGTTACCACCGGAAGCACCGCTTAACGAGCTCGCTTCAAAGCGGAAGTTGCGGGAAGGGCAAAGGGTGCTACAAACCAAGTGTGTTATCTGCCATGATCTGCGCACGATTCTCGCCAAGCCGCGCACGCCGCCGGATTGGACGCGCCTCGTCAACCGCATGGCGATGAAGCCTGTCATCGGGGAGCCGATTCATCTCGAAGAGGAGTGGACTGTCTCCGCCTATCTCATCGCGATTACGCCGGACATCCAGACCTCGGTGAAGCAACAGCGGCAAGAACAGATGCAGGCTGATGAAGCGAAGGCAGCGGCGCAAACCGCCGCGCTCGTGATGGCAACTGAGGATACGGATACCTACGATGCCGCCGAGGCGAAAGTGTTGTTTGAGGACAAGTGTTCGCAGTGTCATCCGATTACCGATGTTGAGGATTACCCGCCGCGATCTGAAGAGGAGACGACGGAGGTAATTACGCGGATGATAGAGCATGGGCTCTATTTAGAAGAGGCGGAAATTGAGCAGATCGCGCGGTATATTAATGAGAATTATTTGGCGGAATAATTCGTTTTGCGTTATCGTAGAATAATTTGTTTTGTATTACCGTAGGGCGAGGGCCTGTCCCTCGCCATGCTGCGGTAATCGAGCGATCGCGGGGGACAGGCCCCCGCGCTACGGTAGCCTGAGCGGCCCGTTTTATCGTAGGGCGAGGGCCTGTCCCTCGCCATGCAACGATCGCGGGGGACAGGCCCCCGCGCTACGGTATCCAAAACCGCCCCTTCTGTAGGTCAAGAGCGCCTGCTCTTGACCCGATGGCGATCAGGCGATCGCAAACTACAGAGGGGAAGCGCGCCATGCAACGATCGCGAGGGACAGGCCCTCGCGCTACGGGCCAGGAAGAAAAAAAGCGCGGGGGACAGGCCCCCGCGCTACGGTGACATTGCGTTTACTCCTGCTGCTTGACCTCACCGAACGTCGTCAGCATCCGATTCGACGCAGAAACAGGACCCGGCAACAACCGCGTCACTAACGTCGCCGGCTTACCATCAAACGCAACTTCTTCGATCTGATAATAATATTCAATACCCGGCTTCGCCGACGTATCGGTAAACGTGTAGGTTTGACGTTCACCCGTCGTGCCGGCACCGGCGATTAAGGCAGGATTCAAGAGCGTGAAACCGCTATCGCGCTTTTCGCTGCGGCGCAAGTTAAAGCCCGCGTTGTCCACTTCCGACTCGGTTGTCCATGTCAAAACGACAGCACCGGTTTCATTGCGCGTCATTGAGAAACTGGATAACTCCACCGGCAAGGCACCGCCTTCACGATGCCCCGGCGTGCCGATGTCATCGGCATGGCCGTAGTGGAGAGACTCATCAAACGGCTTGATGCGCGCTGCCAACACCCAACTCGCACGCTTTCGTCCGGGCAGCGCAACACCTTTATCGTAACGCCGAATGATGGAACTCCGCGAACCTTCCTCAAAACTCAGCGGTAATGCCCAGGCCGGGGCATCGTCCGAACGCCGATCGCTGTCCCTATTCCCGACTTCGTCGACGAGATTCCCGTTCCTATCGGAGAGTTGCAGGTAGAATCCTTCGGTACTCAAGAAGGTATCCCGCGCACGCTTGATGCGCAGATTCTTATCATGCAGGGCCAACAGGTCGTAGACCCTGTCCGCTGGCAGATACGAATCCGACGAGGCACGCGCCGGGCCCGCGACGATGAGCAACGTTTGATTCGGTTGAATCACTTTCTCTCCTAACGTCAACGTGACAATCGGGCGGCCGACTAAATCTTCAGAATCCACGTTCTGAATCTCCAACTCCCAACGGTTGAGATTGATAGCATCCGTTTTGGAGTTGTTGTAGAGTTCAATCCATTGCGGCAGTGTGCGCCCGCCGGAATCCACCATGATTTCGCTGAAGGTGATGCTGCCTTTCGGCGTGGCAGACCCAGGTTTTACTGCACCATTCGGATAGCCCGGTGTGCCTGCGGTTGCAGCCGACTCCGAGACCTTCCTATCATAACCGAGTCCTGTGAACGCCGATTCTGCCCAGGCATCTTTATGATACCCGACGATATCCGCCTTGGCGCGCTGCCAGACTTTGCCCGAGCCGAGGGCATCTTCGGTGTCACCACCGGGAGCCTGCAACACTTGCAGGGGCCAGACATGCGTGTCATAATCGCCTGTCTGCTCACGGACAAACGCATCCGTGTCACTGCCGCCGCCACCGGCGACATCGACGAACGCTTCGTTCAAGCCGCGTTTATCCTTCGCGTTGCGGAGAATCAAGAGGAATTTTCCATCATCTGGCAGGGACAACCCGGCGTTGACGAGATACAGGTGCGGCGAGCCTTTCTTCTCTACATCAGCAGTGCTGATGTCATCACCACCGGCAAGAGACGTTTTATCCGGTGACGTATTCACAAGCAGCAACAGCCCGTTTGCTGGCACACTCACATCTTCCACAAAAGCAATCAGGGACGTATCTTCCTTCTTCCCATCTTGCACGATGCTGAGCTCCCAGTCTTTTAACGAGACTGCATCACCGGTGACATTGCGAAGTTCTAGCCAGTCATCAGCATCGCCGCTACCGTTGCCGAGTTCGTTGAAAACAACGGGACTGCGAGGCACATCAGAGGTCGGCGACTTCGGATCTGACGTTTCCGGAAGGTAAATCACCGGCACCACTGGTGTATCCGAGACTACCGGCGAAACTTCACGGCCAGACGTATCTTCCAACGGCGATGGATCTGCCGCCAGCACCGTTTTTGGCGCAGTGCCAGATGCCGCCGCAGGCTCCGCTGTCCCAACCTGCCGCTCAGACGGTGCAGTCAGTGGTCCTGACAGCAACATCGTCTTGTCCGGGACGAGGATCTTGACAGAGGGGACACGCACTGCCTCTGCCACCGTGTCCGTTGCTGCTACCGTATACGCGAATGTCACTTTCGTCGAATTCGTGTCTTCGGCGCGTTGCCATGTTGCATGCCGGGCATTTGCCGGCACCTCTTCGCCGAGATAAAGCGTCACATACGGCGGGTTTTCCCCTTCATAACGCAGATTCTGCCTGTCATACGTCACCTCAACCTCAATCTTATCGCCGGCGGTATAGGCACCGGCGGGAGGCGCGACAATCTCCGGCGTTTCCACTACGCGCAACGGATTATCCACTGACACCGTCAACACATTCGATGCCAGACTGGCGTTGCCGGCGATATCCTGTGTGGCACCTGCCGGCAATGAGATGGCGACATTCCCCTGAAAACCGAGGGCAGGCGTAATCGTCGCTTTGTAGACGAGGAACAACGCACTGTTCTTCGCACTACCGGGCGGATAGTGCAATGCATCATAGGTGCGGAGAGGACTAGGATCAAACTCACCTGGCCACCTCCGGATATAGTGCTGCCTCTTCCAATCGTTCGCGTTATAATCGCGAAGGGTCTCAGTCCAGTGCCCGGGAGGGGGCCACTGCTCGCTAGAACGATGATCGAGCCCCACATACGTCAACTCAACCTGCCATGCCTCACGCGTGACACCGGTGCCGGTAATGCTGACATCCGCGGGTTCAAAACTCTCACCCACTTCGTCTGCTAGGACAGTCTTTATATGGTAATTGGTGTCAAACCGGTTGAAAAAACGGAATTCCACATCAAACGCCGCTGTCTGCGTTTCGCTTTCCGTAACATCACGATCGAAATCTGTCACGGGTGCCTCGGTATACGCAGCATCCAAGTTGGCGACTGCATTCCGTTTATCATCGGTGTGCGTTTCGCCGTTCTTTATCAGCCCAGGAACCCACACTGTCGTCGGGAGGGTATCTACGAGGAAAAGCGGCATTTTAGAGGTCTCATCGCCCAGGCGCGCTCGGACAGCTGCATCGCCAGACCAGAGGATGTGGTTGTAATGAAATCGTTCTGCTTTGCCGCCATAAGTCCATCCCTCGGTGTTGGTTTCGCCGATAAAATACGCCACCAGCGCGGATTGGGTGTCTACCCCACCGCCAGTGAACCGGTTTCCCGAAGAATCGATTATCCGCCTCGCGTTCGCGTCCCTGTAGTTATGCGCAAAAGCGGAGTAAAGCTGGAGATCGCTGAATCTGTAGTCTCCCGCCTCCACCGTATACGCAAAGACGAGCGTATTGCTCCCTGAACCGGAATGATAGTCTGCACGTTTACCGCCGAGCGTGCTGCCACCTAATGCCAGCGTCGGTGGATCTCCAAGGTCCACCGTCACCTCCTCATTAAACTTCACGGAGATATAGATGGTGTCGCCTTCGCCATAGTAATAGACCTGCCGACTCTCGGCGAGTGCAGGCTTGGAGTAGCCATCTTCGCCCACGTGAGGATAAAGCGACGTGTAATCGTCGCCCCGTTGAAGATCATGCGCGATGGAGTCAAGGCGAATCTCGTGCAAGCGTGACTTCCCACCCCGGGGGGCGTGAGGTATATCCTCGCCACTACTGTTGACGAACCGAACCGGATGGTCCTTCCATGCGGCTAACTCCGGCGCGATAGCCTCTATCTTGGGGTAGTAGATGGTGGTGCCTGCTGGGAGAGTCAGACTGCTAGCAGAAGTCCAAGAAGAACCCCCAGCCTGATCACCAAGATATCCCGCCTGAAAGGGAGTGTTACCAGGCGTGAACCACTCGCCACCAGAGTCCCGGTCACCAGGCCTCACCCTATAGAGGTAGAGCATGGTGAATTTGGCAAAGTTGATTTCGCCCTGAGGTAAATTTAACTCTTGATCCGAAAAGTTGTGGTTAAGGTAGTGACGCGAGTAAAAATAACTACCATCAGCGGTGTTTTTTATGCCGCCATCACCCCAATCCGCTATATCAAGGCTCGTCCCCCAGTGGACGCGATGCACTGGGCCTACCCGAATCGCAATCCCGAGGATATCACCCGCGACAAGAGTAGTCGTTTCCGCGTTTGAAGCGTCTATGCGAGTGGCCCCCTCAGGGTTGCCATCGGCATCGATTGGAACGTAGCCATCAACTACACCCTCTCTCGCATGAGCGGGAATGGGCGTAGTGTAGCCGCTATCAGGCCAGGCGTAGGCAAAACCCGTTGGTGGCCAAACACCAGAGTCTGTTTGACGGTGATAGGGACTAGCACCGTTTGACTTAGCCTTAAGCGCGCTCTCCGGAACGTGGTAAATCCGTAGCCATTCAATTGAGGGAGCTGCCTCGGCTCCCTTTGGGAGAGCGAGCCCGAAGACAACCCCGGCAAGCATCAGGAAAACGAAGAATCTCGCGTAGGAAAACAGCGATTTCCTTGTCATAATAACATTTCCTCCATGGAAAATAGTGTGAATAGGGGACCTCCGCGCCGAAATAGCGAAAAGTTCCCCCATGATATTAAGAGAGAGAACAGCGGCGGCACTGCCGTGCTATCCTTTGTTTCGTTGGAAAGGTAGGAGAGACCTCCCGGTCTCGACACTACCGGCACAACTGCCGTGCTGTCCCTTGTTTCGTTGGAATGCCTCTTCCGAATTGAGAAGGAAGAGGGTCGCGTTCTCGGAGAAAACAGGGTAACCGTGGGCTGGCGCCCACGGTTATCCTGCCCCTTAATACCCCTATTGGGGAGTGAATTTTCCCCGGAACAACGCTGGTAGACTTCGGTGTTGCATCGGGTGATGCAACGCGAAAAGCCCCGTGGCAGGCGCGGACTCGCGAAGGCGAGCGCGTGCCACGAGGCAAAAGAAAATAGGCGCGTGCAAAGCACGCGGGTTTTGGGTTGGGATTCAGATGAGATATTCCCCCAGCTCGCCTTCCTGCCGAGAATGTCAGAGGTTAACAGCCGTTTAGAAAGGGGGGGGGTAAATCGGGTTAAATGCAGTTTTAATGTCAACGCAAACGGCGAACGTGTTTCGGACGCGCGGCCGTAGCGGCTGCACCACCGAGGTCAGCGGGCTATGTGCGCGGCTCAGTGTTGCCGCGGGTCTGGAAGCGCGTTGAGAGTTTACGTTTACCATTTTTTCCTGAAAATCAGTTTGACGTTGTCATGAATTGCATTTGACTTGTTTTAATTATACCACATTTTTCTGCGTTTGTCAAATTAAAATGTGATTTTAATGTTTTTTAACGTTTTTTTTAAGGTTTTGGTTGCAAAAAAACGGTCTTTTTCATCGTATCTCTCTCGATTACCGTAGCGCGAGGGCCTGTCCCTCGCGTTTTCCCGATTACCGTTCCCGCCAACCGTAGCGCGAGGGCCTGTCCCTCGCGATCGCTCGATCCCCGGAGCATTTTCCCGACTCCCGTAGCGCGCGGGCCTGTCCCTCGCGAACGTTCATCGCATCCCGGGCACGGCGGGGGACAGGCCCCCGCCCTACGGTGACCGAGCACGGCCGTCTGTAGGTCAAGAGCGCCTGCTCTTGACCCGATGGCGATCAGGCGATCGCAAACTACAGACGGGGAGCGAGCGGGCCTGTTCCCCGCCATGCATCAAACCGTCCCCCGATTCCCGTAGCGCGAGGGCCTGTCTCTCGCGAACGCTCGATCCCCGGAGCATTTTCCCGACTCCCGTAGCGCGAGGGCCTGTCCCTCGCGAACGTTCATCACACCACAGGCACGGCGGGGGACAGGCCCCCGCCCTACGGTGACCGAGCACGGCCGTCTGTAGGTCAAGAGCGCCAGATCTTGACCCGATGGCGATCAGGCGATCGCAAACTACAGAAGGGGAACGCGCGGATTTATCCCGCGCGTGCATCAAACCATGCCCCGCTTACCGTAGCGCGAGGGCCTGTCCCTCGCGATCGTTCATCGCAACACAGGCACGGCGGGGGACAGGCCCCCGCCCTACGGTAAATAGTGGCTCCTTCTGTAGGTCAAGATCGCCAGATCTTGACCCGATGGCGATCAGGCGATCGCAAACTACAGAGGGGAGCGCGCGGATTTATCCCGCGCGTGCATCAAACCATGCCCCGATTCCCGTAGCGCGAGGGCCTGTCCCTCGCGATCGCTCGATCCCCGGAGCATTTTCCCGACTCCCGTAGCGCGAGGGCCTGTCCCTCGCGAACTTTCATCGCACCACAGGCATGGCGGGGGACAGGCCCCCGCCCTACGATAACAAGGGGGTTCATTCACCTCAACGCCCCCGGAGATTCACAAGATAAATCCCCGCCGCCACCAACACCGAACCGACCAACAGACTCAACGTCAATTCATCGCCCATCAGCAGATGGCTCAATAACACACCTGCCAGCGGCGTGGCGAAAAAAAGCACCACCAATTTGCTCGCGCTGTAACGTTCTAAAATCGTCGTCCATGCGAGATAGCAGGCACCGGCGATAACCCAGCCCTGATAAAAGAGCGCGGCGACTCCCGGCGTAGTCCATTGGTAAGTTGCGCCGCGCTCTAACAGCAGACTCAGTGCTAAAAAGCACGGCAACCCTAGCGTCAACATCCAAACGAGCAGCCGATACGGATGAATCGACTGGACCATCCGTTTGGTAACGACGACGCGGAGCCCCAGAAACCCGCCGCTAACCAGCACTATCAGATCCCCGATTAAAGCCGTGCTGGCGAGTATGCCTTCCGATGCAGTAAACCCGGCTTGTAGGTTAGGCGCGACCGTGGTGACGACACCGATGAAGGCGACAGTGATGCCGACCGTTTTTGGCACGGTGAGCCGTTCACTCGGTATCCACAAATGCGCGAACAGTGCCGTGAAAAAGGGATACGCGTTAATGAAAATCGTTGAACGCGACGCAGTTGTGAGGTGCGTGCCAACGTTCAGGGTGATAACCTGCAGCAAAAAAATGGACGCAAGCACGAACAGTTTCGGCAATTCACCGCGGCGCGGTTTCACGGAGATGCCACGGTAAAATGCCCAGCCTCCAACGGCGATTAACCCTAATCCGAAGCGGAGGAATGCGAGTCCTAACGGGGGGACATCTTGTAGGCTGATTTTGATTGAGAGCGAATTCCCACCCCAGAGGACAGCGAGAACCAGCGAGAGGACGATGATTTTGCCGGTCGGCTCCTCGCTTCTGATGTAAGGTTGTGCCGTTTTTTTCATAGTTATTTCGCGTAAATAGGCGATAACGGATCTGAGCCCGTAGGGCGGGGGCTTGTCCCCCGCCGTGCCTGTGTTGCGATGAACGATCGCGAGGGACAGGCCCTCGCGATACGGTGTCTGAGCGGGCTCCCTTTAACCGTAGGGCGGGGGCCTGTCCCCCGCCATGCAGCGATCGCGAGGGACAGGCCCTCGCGCTACGGTGATGAAAACGGTGCTTGGCCCCTCGCCATTCCCGATGCCTCGCGAGGGACAGGCCCTCGCGCTACGGTGATGATAACGGTGCTGAGCGCGTCGCCGTCTCCGATGCCTCGCGAGGGACAGGCCCTCGCGCTACGGTAAGCGGGAGATTGCGAGGGACAGGCCCTCGCCCTACGGTGATGAAAACGGCCCTGATGCCTAATCGTAAGCACCCGGGCGATGGTTCCCCATCAGCCGTTGTTGGCGTTCGTTTGCCTGCTCCAGAATGGCTTCATCAAATTGAAACCGGTTTAGATACGGCGGGAATTTCTGGGTTATCATCCGATTCGCGTAATGCACCTGCAACAGATACCGGTTCTGGTCACTGTGATTCGCTGTGCCTCGGTGCCAGACTTCGCTGCGGAAAATCACCACGTCGCCGGCGTTGCAGAGGATACTCTGCTCCTTCGCACCCTTCCACTCCGTCTCGCCCTCGGGT
Organism: Candidatus Poribacteria bacterium; assembly: GCA_965242965.1. GTDB lineage: Bacteria > Poribacteria > WGA-4E > WGA-4E > WGA-3G > AGPOR5. The sequence goes on from OZ251518.1 coordinate 4,892,524, forward strand.
CTTCTGCCTGAAAGGTGGCTGCCCGGGACGAACTTCGTCGGCCCCAATTCTTCGTAAAGATTATCGAGGTAGTAGTGCGCGGTGGTGATGAAAATCGGCACCTTGACCCGTTTATCCTGCAAAACGTCTGCAGGCAGCGGGATAGGCAGCCAATCTGTGTGCAAACCCTGGTCTGGGCGGCCGGGTCCTGTCACCCACGCGGTCATCCCGATAACGTGGCAATCATCGCCGTGGACTGCCTCTGCCAATTCAATGACAGGCGACATGTCAAGGTAGTGCAAGAAAACCGGGTCGCGATTGAAGGCGTTGTTGATATGTTTATTAAGAAACCCTTCGCCGTTCTGTGGGACGCTGTGCCGGTCGAAACTTTCGGGGATAGCCGTGAGTCTATCCATTGCCGCGCGAAGTTCCGCGAGTTGTTCGGCGTTGATAACCTGCGGCAGGTAAGCGTAGCCGTCCTCTTCCATCGCTGTCACCTGCTGTTCTAATGCGGTGTAGGCGGTAAGCGGTAAGGCTTGAGACATTGACGTTTCCTCCATCGTTGCAGGCAGCGTGAGGTGCTGCCTTCTTTTTTAATCCAAGCACAAATGAAATCCTATTTATTTCAGGGTGTTTCATAAATCGTTCAACGTTGCGGTGACATGCCCCGCGCTATGGGCGGAGAAAACCCCCTTTCACCGTAGGGCGAGGGCCTGTCCCTCGCCATGCCTCGCGCACTCCAACGATCGCGGGGGACAGGCCCCCGCGCTATGGGCGGAGAAAATCCCCCTTCACCGTAGGGCGAGGGCCTGTCCCTCGCCATGCGTTTGGCTGGCAAACTGCATTACCTCTGTAGGTCAGGATCGCCTGATCCTGACCTGTTTGTGATCAGGCGATCACAAACTACAGAATGGGAAACACACATCGGGACGATGAATCTCGCGGGGGAAACCCGCTCGCGCACTCCAACGATCGCGGGGGACAGGCCCCCGCGCTACGATAAAAAAAACGGTTCTTGAGCCATCGCGGGGGACAGGCCCCCGCGCTACGATAAAAACGCCGCCCCTCACCGTAGGGCGAGGGCCTGTCCCTCGCCATCGTTTTGCTGTCAGACCGCCTCACCTCTGTAGGTCAAGATCGCCTGATCTTGACCCGTTCGGGATCAGGCGATCCCGAACTACAAAGGTGGGCCTGATGCGCGACACCCCCCAGGGGAGAAATACCGAAACGGATTTATGAAACATCCACATTTATTTTAACAGTTTTGCAAACAGAGGTCAACGTTTTTATTGAAGGTTACGTTAAAAAGTGTATCCAAGTAGGTGTTAAAAGTGAAGAGACGAAAACCCGTATGACTACGAGAGGAGTAAAAAAATGAAAAATAGAAACCTGAAACCCAAGAATGCCGTGAAAAATACGGCTATCCGGGTGCCTGGAGAGGTCGTGGAATCTTTGCCGGGTAACCTGTTCCGTGTGAAGTTGGAAAACGAGTATAAGGCTGTGGCGTATCTGGCTGGCAAGTTGGTGCGGCACAGAATCTGGGTTCTCCCCGGTGATCAGGTGACGGTGGAACTTTCGCCGTATGACCTGACACGCGGGCGTATCATCTGGCGGAACCCTGGCGCGTAGGGTAAGGCGGCGCGGTTTGCAACCGCGCGATAAACCCGCATCAGACGAGGGACTGCATGGAAGGCATTGTCATCAAATCGCGGGGCGGCGCATACGAGGTGCAGGTTGGCAAGAACTGCTATACCTGCACACTGCGTCACCACCTCATTGAAGCAGAAAAGCGGCGGCTTGAGGAGACGAAAGAGATGCCGTTCGTCGAACTCGTCGCCGTCGGCGACCGGGTTCGCGTTTCGGCTTCTACCTCCGCAGCAGATGGGGGTTACATTGAGGAATGCCTCCCACGCGAAACGCAATTCGGTCGGACGCGCATGGACGGTTGGCGGCAAGTGATTGTCGCCAACCTGGAAATGCTACTCATTATCTTCGCCGCGCGCCATCCGACGCTGAAATTACGGATGCTTGACCGGTTTCTCGTCACCGCGGAGGCATCGGGAATCGAACCGGTAGTCTGTATCAACAAACTCGATCTGGCGAAATTGGAGAATGTGCAACGCGAACTGAAATTATATGAAGAATTAGGTTATACGGTGGTTTATACTAGCATCGTGACCGGCTTCGGCGTTGATAAGTTGCGCGACGTGATGCGGGATAAAATCTCGGCGATTGTCGGTTCATCGGGTGTGGGCAAATCGTCACTGCTCAATGCACTGCAACCGGGACTTCAGTTGCGCATCGGCGAGGTAGACGAACGTATCCACAAAGGACGGCATACGACGACAGAAGTCATGTTACTGCCGCTAGAATTCGGCGGTTTCGTTGCCGATACGCCGGGCATCCGCACCCTCGGCTTGTTGGAGATTGACGAGGAACAGGGAGTAGACATCTATTTCCCGGAGATGCGTCCGTATATCCCCGAGTGCAAGTTCGCGGCGTGCACGCACCAGCACGAACCGGCGTGCGCCGTCAAACATGCCGTTGAAACCGGTGACATCGCGGCGATGCGATATGAGAGTTATCTCCGCATCTCTGGATTTAAGGAGGGAAGATATGAACGAACCTCAGAACGAAAACGGGCATTCCGAAAAGAGCGGCGACGAATACGCTGAGGTGAAGAAGTGGGATGCAGCCGTTCAGAACATGCATCGCTTCATCGAAAGAAGCGAGCGGAAACTCGTCTATTTTCAAAATCGGGTGAAAAGAGCGCAGTATATGGAGCGGCCGAATCAGCGGAAAATCCGCGCCGCGAGCGCGCAAATCGGCGTGCATGCCGCACAATTGGAGAGCCTGCGCAGTGAATTGCGAGAATTAGAACGCCGCCGGGACGGCGGCATCCGGCTCCTTCCCACCGAACAAAGCGAACTCCGACGCATTTGGAATTGGATTAACCGCCCGGGACTCCGCGAAATCTTATACCCAACGCGCGTGCCGTTTGATACGTTTTTGGAAGACTGGCACCGCTGGATAACTGAAGGACGCACTCACGCCTACTCAATCCATGTCCGCCGGACAAAAGTCCTCATCGGGTTTCTGCTGCTCTGTCAGGAGGGAGATACCGCCGTTGTGGAACTTGTTGTTATTCGGCCAGATTACCGTGCCCGCGGCTACGGCACCGACGTGATGCGTGACGCGGTCCGCTTGGCGTTTGAAGAATTGCACGCGACGCACCTCACGGTGGAGGTGCCTGCGGACAACGATGCCGCGCTCACTAGTTTTGAGAAGACGGGGCTCCGCTACCTCAGTTACACTGATGAGGCTGTCCCGCGCTTTACGATGGGCATTGACAGGGGTGAGTGGGAGAGCGGTGTCTCTCCAGACCAGGGTGCGCCGCCGCCACGTCTCACCGCGCCTCTTCAGGAATTGATGGATTTGGGGTTGTAAGGTAGGTTTGTCACCGCGCAATCAGGGATGAATACGTGTCGTGCCCTTCCGGACGGGGCAGGGGGCTGAACCCCTCTGCCCTCATCTTTCAACTGTGCGGCTATGCGGCTTGCCTGCATCTGTCCTTATCTCTCTTTAGGCTTCGGAGCCTTTTTGGGAGGTTCAGGGACAGGGACAGGCTTAGGAATTCGGCTCCCTTGCATTTCCCACCAGCGTTCTCGTTTCCGCGTTTCCGCGGGTTTTTTCTTGTTAGTTTTCATAATCACGCCTCATTTCATACCTTGTTTAAGACAACAAATAAAAGGAGCGGGTTTCCTAAATCGCTCAACGTCGCGGGGACAGGCCCCGCCGCGCTACGATGAAAAAAACGCCGCCCCTTCACGTAGGGCGAGGGCCTGTCCCTCGCCATCCGTTTGGCTGTCAGAGCGCATCACCTCTTTAGGGCAGGAGCACCTGCTCCTGACCCGTTCGGGAGCAGGCGATTCCGAACTACAGAGCTGGGCCCAATGCCTTCCGGTAGGCGAGATCTCCCGGTCTCGATGTTCCCGTAGCGCGGGGGCCTGTCCCCCGCGATCGCCATCGTCAAGAGCGGCGTTTTTAGGTCCGTTAGGACCTTAATGTCTATAGTAACACGTGTCGTCCCGTTTTCAAGGTCCTTTAGAACCTTAATAAAAAAACACGCGGCCTGTCCAAATCTATTAAGGACCTAAAGGACCTTAGAGCTCTTCGCGAGCGCGCGTGCTATAGACATTAAGGTCCTACGGACCTAAGAGAACGCGCGCCGTTTTTTTTCGTTCTCCCCACTCTGTAGTTTGTGATCGACTGATCACAAACGGGTCAGGATCAGGCGATCCTGAACTACAGGGGTGAGGAGGTCTGCCAGCAAAACGATGGCGAGGGAAACCCGCTCGGATGCGCGTGTGGCATCCGAGGGCCCTCGCCCTACGATGAAGGGGAGACGGCCTTGCTACCGTAGCGCGGGGGCCTGTCCCCCGCGATCGGTGGGTAGACCGGAGCATGGCGAGGGCCTGTCCCTCGCCCTACGATGAAGGCGAACCTTCTGCCGCGACCCCGGGCGGCGCGCCGCCCTATTGCATCGAGACCAGGAGGTCTCTCCTACCGGGAAGCCATCGAAAACGAATGCCCGCTAATCCTCTTTGATTTTCCCCCATGTCGTCGTCAATGAATGCACCGAAGGTGAAACACTGCGCGCCGTTGGATTGAACCAATCGGGCCAAATGTTATCGCCATCGTGCGTCAGTTGCGTTGGAGGACCACCCTTCATGTCGGTTTTAAAGAGTTGCGCCGGCAGACCTGGCTTGTCAAGCCGAGCACTATAAATGAGTTCGGTGCCGTCTGGAGACCAGGTGGGGTGATAGGGCCCTTTCTCCTCCTCTCGACTCAGCTGCTGAAGGCCGGTGCCATCGCTGTTGACGAGGTGGAGCGTTGATTCCCGATAGAAAAGAAACCCCTGGGCATTGAACTCCGCCCCATGGAGTTGCGCAAAGGCGATTTTGTCACCCTGTGGTGCCCAAGTCGGCGCACCAACCCACGGTATCTCTTCGGAGAGCAGCGTCTCTTGATCGCGTGTCTGCAGGTTAAAAATCCCAAGCGCGGTGTCTTCAGGGCCAACCCCTGCAAAGACGATTTCACGGCCATTCGGGGACCAGCGCGGATCGAAACCATCCGTTATTTTCTCCTCAGCGTTCCCATCCGGCGTTGCAAAGTAGATAGTCTTGGCGACATGCGGTGGATGGAGACCGAGGGGTTTTCCGCTTTCATAAGCAATGCTTTTGCCATCGGGAGACCAGGTAGGTCGTCTCCTATATGCTTTGCTTTTGAACACTTTCCGGACGTTTGTCCCATCGGCATTCATCAGATACAGGTCAAAAAGACCCCCCTCTCGATCGGAGCTAAAAACAATCTGCGTGCCATCGGGAGACCAGGCCGGGTCATAATCCTTTGCGTGGTGCTTTGTCAAGTTGAGCTGCGCGCTTCCATCGGGATTCATGACATAGATTTCGGCATTGCCATCGCGCTTTGACACAAACACGACTTTCGCTGTCGCCGGGGTTTGTGCCATCGCGGTTTCAATGCTATGACAGAATAGGAAGAGTGAGCCACTGAGGTAACTGAAGATGAGCACCTTGATGAGAATCCCCTCGGCGCGGGGCGGGAGAGAGAAGCGTTTCAGAATCATGAGATTACCTCACATATATGCGTCTTAATGATAAAAATAGTCCGTCCACGCAAGAAGCGCGTAAGACGAATGAAAAAAAGTGATGGTGATGTCTAACATTGCGTTTGCCATCGTGATTTATTTTCGCATTTTTTGTGTTTTTTGTCAAGGGGAAATGAGCAGGAGCAGGATATGAGCAGGATTTACAAGATTGAGCAAGATTGAGCAGGATTTACAAGATTAGCAAGATTTCGCAAGAGGAATCCGTAGCGCGGGGGCCTGTCCCCCGCGATCGTTCGATCCGCGCGAAAAACGCACGCCAACCAACCGTTTTCCCGATCGAGGCGTGGCGAGGGAAACCCTCTCGCATGCGCGTGTGGCATGCGAGGGCCCAAGCCCTACGGTAAACGGCACGTTTTTTCCCCGTAGCGCGGGGGCCTGTCCCCCGCGATCGTTCACGTACCCAGTGACTGTAGTTCGGGATCGCCTGATCTCGAACGAGTCAAGCGCGCGGCCGCCTCCGTTTCACCGTAGCGCGGGGGCCTGTCCCCCGCGATCGTTCACGTAAAAAATCTCTTCAGGTCCTGTCCTACTTGAGGAGACTGTAGTTCGGGCTCGCCTGATCCCGAACGGCGCAAGAGCAGGTGCTCTTGCCCTACAGAGGGGATGCGCGCACGCATGCCCCAGAGCACGGCGAGGGACAGGCACTCGCCCTACGGTAGAAGGAACGTTCAATGCACGGCGAGGGACAGGCCCTCGCCCTACGGGGAACTGCATCGAGACCAGGAGGTCTCTCCTACCGGGGGAAGGGAGACAATCATATCGTTTCCTCCTCTTCCTCATGCATAATCTCCTGCAGGCCCGTTGCGATGCGGAACGCAATAAGACAGATACCGATCGATATGGCGAACAGCCACCGATACCCAATATGCGGTGCGAGGATGCCGCCGATGAGCGGCGCGAAACTCACAGGCAGCAGCAACGTATTCATAAACCCAATGTAACTCGGACGGTGGCGCGGTGGCGCGATGTTCAGCATATATGACATGAACCCTACCATCATGCCGTTCCCTAAAACCCCACCTACCGTGAAAATCAGGAAAAAGGCAGGCAGTCGCAAAGAGACAGAAACAAGTCCTGATGAAAAGGCTAACGTCGGCGGGATTAACATCAGGCCGGCGGTGATAATGAGGAGCCACCGCACGCCATATTTCTCGCCGATGTGTCCCCACAGGGTATTGGAAACGACACCGCTCAATGCAGAGCACACGATGAAAAGGCCGATACTTGCCTCGGAGACACCGAGTTCGTTCAGCGCGTAAGGGATGTAGAAAGGCGATGCCATCCCCGAAAAATGCGCGCCGACGCGGAAAAAGATGAATCGACGGTAATTTTTGTCAGTGCGCAGGAAATGCGGGCCTTGCTTTAGATGCTGTGATAAGGGCTGCCGTGTCGAGTGGACAGGATGAATCGGTTCGCGCACACCGAGGAAACTAATAAACGAGAGGAACGCGGCACCTACCGAACAAATAAATAGAAAGGCGTAGTTGTAGGGGAACCCGAGGTCTGTGTCAACGCGGCATACCGTGCCGATGAAATACATCGTCACCGTTTTGAACCCTCGCGTAATCGCCCCTTCGATACCGGTAAATTCTGCCTCATTTCCGAGCACGGCGCGCACCAGAAACCCTACCCAGATAGCGAAAAATCCGCCGTAGAGCTGACGCAGGCTAAAGAATCGGGCACGTCGCTGCGGTTCTATCGCTTTAGAGACAATGTCCATGTAAGGCAGCGTTGAAACGCCCATCGCGGACGAGGAGAGGAAATAGAATCCCAAAAAGCAGGCGGCGAGGAGCATCGGGTTCTGTTCACCGATGGTGACGGTGCAGAAGAATACGGCGAGCCATGCTAGCACGCGCACGCTCATCCCGAGCGCATAGAACGGCATCTTGCGCGGCCGATGTTCCAGCACATTGGACATGAGCAGCTGCGGCCACATCCAACCCGCTGTCATCATCGAACCTGTCAACCCGACGAGCAGCGGCGAGCCGCTCAATTTATCAATGAAAGCAGGAAGCACCGTTGATGCATCCGCGAAGGCGAGATTGATTCGCATGAAGGTGCCTTGCAGCAACGCGAATCGGAAATTTCGCCGGGAGTTCCCTATTTGTTCCGGCATGTTTTTTTCTTCTTTCCTATTCCTAGAGGTGTTATCTTCAGGGTGTTTCATAACTCCGTTTCGGTATTTATCCCGATTATGGGCGAATACCGAGCAAGCGATGTCCCCGTAGGCGAGACCTCCCGGTCTCGATGCCCCTCCTACCGCGAAGGCATCGGGCCCACCTCTGTAGTTCGGGAGCACCCGCTCCCGAACGGGTCAGAATTAGGCCCGCCTGCCCGAGAGAATAAGCCCACCGCTGCATCGAGACTAGGAGGTCTCTCCTACCGGGAAACCGTCGATTTATGAAACACCTTCTGTTATCTCTTGCATTTGACACAATTTCGGCGATTCGGTTTAATTGATTTTTCTGGACAAACGACAGAAATTGTGCTAAATTGATATTTGCGTTTAATGTTGAGCGAGTTGTCTCTACATTGAGAAGTCGTAGCCCGGGCTCACCCGAGCCCGAATTGTTTGGAATCGCTAATCTCAAACGACACATTTGGCATAAAAGGAAAAAACTATGGAACCTCTTCGGATTGGATTTCTCGGTGCCGGCGGTTTCGCACGGCACACCATTTATCCGGCGTTGCATCTCGCACCCGTCGCATTGCAAGCTGTCTGCGATGCCGATGAAGGACGCGCAAAAGATGCCGCTGGCAAATTCGGCACAGGACGATACTACACGGACCGGCACGAAATGTTTGAAAAGGAAGAACTGGAGGCAGTCATCATCTGCATGGGCCCCGACCCGAGGCAGTCGCTTGTGCTTGAGACGCTCGCCGCGGGGTATCATGTCTTCGTCCCGAAGCCGCCCGCGCCATCGCTAGCGGAAACGCTTGACTTGGCGGAAGCCTCGGAAAAGCACGGCAAGACGCTGATGGTGAACTTCCAGCGGCGGTTTAGCCGCGGCGTGCGCGGCGCGAAGGAGATTATGCAGACAGAAGCCTTCGGGCAACTCACGCAACTTTTCTGCTCGTTTTGCAGCGGTGCATACCCAACGGTGAAAAGTTATCTGCTGGATTTCGCCATCCATCACTTCGATCTGGCGCGTCATATCGCCGGTGCGGATGCGAAAGAAATCGCTGTCTTCCACAACGAAGTCGATGGACAAGGCGCGTTCGCCGTTGCGTTGGAATATACCAACGGCGCAGTGGGCAACTTACAATTAACGAGTCAACGCCTCTGGCAACGCAACTATGATTACATCGAAATCACCGGCCAGCACGAGTATATCGTGTTAGACGGCTTGTGGGGCGTTCAGCACTTCACGCAATCCGGCAACACGTTCACCTCGAATTTCTCCGATGAACGGAACGGTGAATTAACCGGGGATGGCATCAGTCTCACCGAGTTTGTCAACGCCATTCGTGAAGACAGGGAGCCAATCTCCAGCATTCACGATTGCGTCGGTTCCATGCGGTTGTATGATGCCGTTCTGCAACGTAAGAAAGGCGTTATTTCGCTCATTGATTAATTGCTTCTAGCACCTCAAGACACGTTTTCCCGTTCACCAATTGGTGGTAGAATTGGGCGGCGCGCCTGCTAAAATCTCGGTTCTGACTGAGTCGCACCTCTTCCGAACTACCGGGAGGTGTCCACAACGTCGCATCCGAGAAAATGGCGGCGAGCCGTCTTTCTACCTCTGCGAGTTCCGTGCCGAACGCGCCGTTCAAAACGTTTTGTATCGTCAAGTCCGGGTCGCGAATTTCATAAGTCTCTCCTCTATCTGTCACGCCACTGTAGAGCGAAGCCGTGGCACCTGTGCTCTCGTGCGGTGTCAAGAACCGCAAAACCGTCGCGAACGAATAGGCAAAATCGGTTTTGAACTGTTCTGTCGCCGAGGCGTAGTTTGGCGATATGACGATATCGGCGGCGCGTTCGCGGAGTTTTACTGTCTCAATGATGTTAATCCGCGCCGTGTCGTCCTTGACGCGGCGGATGCGTTCAATAAACTCGCGCGTATACGCCGCCGCGCTCTGTTCTGCAATCGGGATGTCTGCCTCCACAATCTCGGCATAGCCAGCCATCAGCCGTTCTAAATGCGGCGCGAAGGTCGGGTGCAAAGCCGCTTCGTTAACAAATTCAATGCCGGCAAGCATCCCTTTGTGCGTAATCCCCGGCACATGCACCGAATTGACTAACAGCAGTTTCCAATCGTGGTGCGGCTCAATGCTTTCTGGCGTGACGATAACGCCAAAATCTTCAAGCGCGCTGAAAGGGACTCTGAGCACATCTCCCGGGTCTTCGACAATAAGCGGTTTCGCAGGCATTTTCTCGGCATACGTGATGAGTTCGTCTGGGATACCTATGCGGTCGCGTGCTTCTGTCTGAATCTCCTCAGGCACGGCGTAAACCTGCGGCACCAGCCTGTCCCCCATTTCATTGAGGAAGCCGACGTTGGTTTCCAGCCAGCCTGCATACGCGTTATTTCGTCTCGGATACTCGGTGCGCAGCATGTTGCGAATCACATCGCCGTTACTTCGGAGATTATCGGTATTGATAACAGCGAGCGTTGCATCCGCGCCGTGGTGCGAAAAATAGCGATAGAGCGTCTCGTCGAGGACATCCATCGCCAATTCACCTTTGGCAATCCCGGCTTCAGTTACGCCGATGAGAACCAGATCCAGCGGGTTTCGGGTTTGTGCATAAAACCGTTCACGGCCCGCCTCAGTGGCAAGCGTCGTCGCGCCGACAACGCTTGAAACCCGTCGGATGTCATGAATTCCCTCTACATCAAACGTGACGACGTGATATACGCCGTTTTGTCGGTTAAACGCGTCTGCTTTTTCCGTGCCGCGCGGTTGTCCGACAAAAATGCCGCCGTCGTAGAGATGCCGTTCGTTGAGAATGTGAACGAATTCGTGAGTGAGGGCGCGCTGCAGTCCCCCCGCGCCGATAGCGAGAATTTTTGCGTCTGATAAGCGTTTCTGGTGCAAGGCTGTTTTCTCCGTAGAACCGATATTGACGTTGTCAATATCTACGTTCTTGGCAAATATGGCAAACATGGCAAATATAATTAGGGGGCAAATATGAACGACATCCACCCTTACAATTTCGTCTCTGATCCGGAAGTTGGAGATGAATCGGCTAAAATTTTGGCATAGAGTGCCAAATAGGCATCGGCGATGTGTTTCCAATCGTAAGGTTTCACCCGTTCGATGCTTGCCTTCCCCATCGCAATGCGCTGTTCACCTGCGTTGATGAGTTTGACGAGGCACCGCGCGAGTCCATCTACGTCGCCCGGGTTGAACACCTCGCCGTTAACGCCTGCTGCGACGAGTTCGTCTATCCCCTGCACGCGGCTGGCGACAATCGGCAACCCTGTCCCCATCGCCTCTAGCACGACGAGCGGCATCCCCTCCGCCAGCGATGGCAAAATGAAAATATCGGCGCGCCGATATTTCGCCGGCAATTCGGCATACGGGACCGAACCTGCAAAGTGGATATGCGATGCGACACCGAGGCTTTCTGCCAGTTGCAGCAGTTCGTCCCGGTAGGGCCCATCGCCGACGATTTCAATCTCGAAATTTGTCTCTGTCTTTGCCAGAATGTGCGGCAGCGCGCGGATTAAAAACTGAACCCCTTTGCGCGGGATAAGCCTGCCAATCGTGAGAATCCGCACGGTTTCCGGATGCGCTTCTCGCTGTGCTGGTTCAAAACGCGCGAGATCCAACCCATCAGGGATGACGTTGATGTTCACGTTCGCGTCCGTTTCCTGAGCGAGTTCGCGCAAGCCATCGCTACAGGCTACCAGCATTGAGGCGTTCCCCCAGATTGCCCGGATGACAGGTTTGAGCAGCAGGTATAACCAACGATAATAGCCCGGGTCTGGGTTCGGGCGCGGCACATCGCGCCCGCCTAAAAACACGACATACGGCACTTTTTGGAACTTCTTCAGGAGATAAGCACCGCCGCCCGCGGGAATACCGAAGAAGACCTGGGTGATATCCGGCTGAAATTTCTTCGCGAACTTCAACCCGTAAACGCTTGAACTGATGGCATACGTCAACATTTCGTGGACGGCGCAGACATCAGGATTTTTCCGCAGCGCGGGCACGCGATGGACGTGAAATCCTTCTACCTCTTGGACAGTTTCCGCTGCTGTTGAATGTTCGCGAGGGACAGGCCGCGCCTTGAACTGCGAGGTAATAAGATGCACCTCGTGCCCGGCCGCGGCAAAGTGTTTGCCTAAAAAATAACTTACCCAACCGCCGCCACCGCCAATCGGCGGGAATTCGTGATTGAACATCAGAATCTTCATGTGAAGTTATCCGCCTGCGAAGGCAACGGCAAATTTGATGATTGCCGCGGCAATGTTGATACCGGTGACACTCTCTAGTTCCTCAAATCCCGGCGATGGGTTTACCTCTAGGATAACAGGACCGGCTGCCGTTTGGAGCATGTCTACACCGGCGATATCCAATTCTAGTGCGGCCGTTGCTTCAATAGCAAGAGATTTTTCGTTATCGGAGAGGGTGACCGCTTCGCCGGATGCGCCTCGGTGGATATTCGCGCGGAATTCGCCGCCCGGGGCGCGTCTCTGCATCCCCGTGATAACTTCACCGCCGACAACGAGGATACGGATATCAATCCCCGTGGTGTTCTCACCGATAAACGGTTGAATAACGTAATCTTGATGGAGTTCACACAATGCATCCACTGCCGAGGTGAGGGAAGTCGGCGTATCCAGCAACATTACGCCTCTGCCGTGTGTGCCGTAAAACGGCTTCAAAATAAACGGGTAGTCTCCGAGTTCAGCGGCAGCCGCTTCCAAAAACGCTGCTGAACCGACGGTGAGACTCGGCGGCACAGGCAATCCGTGTTGCGCGAGGATGCGTAAGGAACGGAATTTGTGGCGCGCGTTATCTATCGCCTGCGCGCGATTCATCACCGGGATGCCTAGCCATTCAAAGTGTGCAATGACTTCTTGTCCGTATGCCGCCGTTGCGCCGCTAATGCGTGGAATGACGACATCAATATCTTCTACCGACGCGCCTTCATAAGTTACACGATTACCCGAGTCGCCCTCAATGGAGAGAATGGAGAGATAAAATCCAAACGCATCCAGGATGTGGGCGGTGTGTCCAGCATTTTCGGCGGCTTCGCGGAGGCTTCGAGTGGAATGGTTTTGGGCACCCCGGGAGATAATAGCGATTTTCATAGTTCCTCGCAGTTCGGGCACTAATGCTATCCCAATGCGGTTTTAAGCTGTTCCACGGCTTCTATCGCGTCCTCAAGTTCTTTTTTCGGGATGTTTGCGATAGTTGCATGGCTAAGTGGGTTTAGGAGATGTCTCCGATACAGTTCAAGTTCGGTGATGAGTGGTGCATCTAAATGGGAAGTGCCATCCTGCGGATGGGCTATCGGTTCCCAGAAATCCTGACTGGCCAATTTATTCGGTTCGCTGCGATACCTAACCGGAAGACGCTTTTCATTGCAGAATTTCTTGATTACCTCCTCAAAAGCGGAGCGCAGGTAGATGGCACACGCTTTGTGGTCGTTGGCAGTAAGAAATTCCCGCGCTTTGTCGAGATACGCTTTACCTTCCACATAGACAGGGATTTCGGCTTCATCGGATTTCGAGAAATAGAATTCGGCGTATTTCCATTCTTTCTCGGATGTCCGTTGCTTGACTACCTCATACCACACCTTATCGTAAGTGGTCAGAAAAATTTGGTGATTTGGGAAGTCTGTCGCCAGAATGTCAAGCACTGGCAGGCGATTCGACATATCCAACCCGATAAGCACGTCATCTAGCGCGAGCACTTTTAAGTCGCTTTCTGGCTGAAGCAGGAGCGCGGCGAAATAGATGGCGAGGGAAATCGCCGACAACTTCGCTTCATTGAGGAAGCGGTGGTGTGCTGAGATTTGCTTATCCAAGAATTCAACCGTTAAGAGGATGCGCTGGTTATCCAGCGTCTTGGTTTCGCGGTTGTAAGTGATATCTTCACACGTGAGGTTGAGGGTGACATCGTATCTGAATTTGCGGAGGATTTCGGCTGCGAGTGTTTGCAGTTCTGCTATCTTACCAGCGAGCCCGGTGTTGAAAGTTTCTATCTGGCCTTCCAACGCTGCAATTTGGCTTGTTGCGTTTCGGCGAGGATACTGTTCCCGTTGGAGGTTTGTCCATTCCCTACCAAGACTTTCCTTTGTCACGCGGTTGATGGTGTTAGCAAGAAGATTCTCTACCAACAACTTGAAAACATTCACATGTTCTGCTTCGCGATGAACATAATGCGTTTCCAAAAGTGCTTTATAGTCAAGGAAGCCTTTGGATTTGGAAGCCTCACTCATCAGCAGATCGTTGGTTTCCGTAACAGTCCGCGACCATTCGTAGGTGCTCTGCTTTGAGCCCGCATTTGCCCGGAGGTGGAGTTTGATGTATCCATCATCTTCAAGGAAGATGTTCTGATGTGCTGCAAATCGGTGTTTGCCCTCACTAGATTCTAGGAACAACTTCAATGCCAGATACAGTGACGATTTGCCGCTGCCATTTTCGCCGTAAACGAGCAAGTTTTTTCCAGCCTTATGTAGGTTGATGTGATAGTCCCCATAAAAGGCTCTGAAGTTCCTGAGTTCAATGCCGGTAATTCTCATAGTTTTTTGCCCTCAATGATACGGATGGGCTCTAAACTATCCAAGAAGAAACTGTTCCTCCGGATTGGATGATGCCTTTCTGAAAGATGCTCAAAGATTTCGCGGAAAGCAGGCACCTTATCATCGCCCGGAATCTCTTCAAGATCTGGAAGACGCTCTTCAAACAGAGGTTGAAAGAAGTGCTTATCTCCCTGATGGAGTTCATCGGGCAGATAGAGCTCATAAACCAGCCCATCAAGGATATGTCCGAAATACGCTACCATCACGTAGTCGCGGGCGTTCGCCAGATCAGAACCGTCTGTCGTCGGCTGCTTCTTAAGATAGAGGACGTATTCAACCAACTTGTGGAGGAGTGCCTTTTGCGCGGCATCCATATCAGGAATCGGAATTTGCGCGATGGACCGGGGAGAAAATGTTAAAAATGAGTCCTTCCGTGTCTGCGGTGTCGTGCGCGCGTGAAACCAGGAAACAGCTTTCGTGTTCAGCACACCGAAGAGCCACAGTTCCTGTGTTGGAAGAACATACGCGGGGCTGCCCACATAGTAGCCTTCGTCGTCAAAATCAAACGCCGTTTCGGTCGAGAAATTCGGATAGAGACCTTTCGGTTGTTCAAACCGCGATGCATCCTTGGGCGCGGTTTGGAGTTCATACCATTCCTGCCGCCCGGCCCTTTTGCACAATGCCTCTCTATATTTCGCCAAGTGCTTCTTGATTGCCGGATACGCGTTAATCTCCGTTCCGCGTGAGGTAAAGATGAGCCACTTGTCCTCCGGTTTCACTCGCCAGCGTTTGAGTTCCTGCACGCCCAGAAACGGCTTCAGAATCTCAACCGACGCGGGATGTGCTGCAATCAGCGCATCCCGGGTTGCCGCGTCTACGACAAAGGCTTCGTTCAATCCTGTCGTAATGCCACGAGAGGAACGACCCTGGAGATATTCACCTAAAGGGTTGCCTGCACTACGGAACTTCTCTAGTAGTTGCCATACCACAGGAGTGTTCCGCGATTCGCCATCGGCAGTCAAAACTTTCTGCGTCGTTGTGAAATTGTTTACCGGGTATTGCATCAACATTGCAACAATGTCTTTCGGCACCTTGAAACCGTTCCTCTTCTCAAACATTGAAACGCTTCTATAGGTGTTATGAAAAGCGGCGGTAATATCCATGCCCAAACTCTTGGCGGCTGTCAAGTCTGTTCTGGCTTTATCCCACTCCTGCAGGCTTAACCAGGCCTCACCACGATTGTAAAAGGCAGGGGCAAACTCCGGTTTTAGTTTTATCGCCATCGTCCAGTCTTCAATAGCGCGCGGCGAAACTTCTGTCTTCACGTGGGCCATACCACGATTGTAATAGGCCTCGGCATACCACGGTTTGAGATGAATTGCATCAGAGTAGGCTTCAACCGCCTCGTTCAATTGCCCGAATGTCATCAGAACATTGCCGCGTTGTAACGCTGATTCGGCGTGTAATTCTTTTTCGGACATCTCGGATAGCGGATTCGCCCGAGATTGCATTCCGGTAACCGTGCTTAGGAGGTGTTCCACTACATTTTGCCACCCACGACTTTCAGGTTTCCACGCGCGAACCGGTTTGCCTTTGTCAGGGAGAACAGGGAAGTCACTGAGGGGATGATGGATCCAGTCACATTCTTCAAGGATAATAGGAATGACGCGCAGATTCGCTTTTAATGCCGCCGCCAACTCCTTGTTGCAACTTTCCGAAGCAAGACTAGCAGGGGAGGTGAGGTAGAGCAAAATGTCCGACCCAGCGAGATTACCGAAAACAACGTCGCGCCAGGTGTTACCCGGGACGGTTTCAGTATCGTGCCAGACGCTTATCAAGCCCTCACGCTGTAGGCTAGCGAGGTGCGTTATCAATTCGTCCTTCGCCTCTGTATCCTTATGCGAGTAGGTAATGAAGACATTTACCGGTTTGCTCACGACTTTTCCTCCGTTTGAGTGCTAATTTCGCTTTGGAGACATAATAACCTATTCGCGCATAAATGGCAACAAAAATTCACGAAGGCGATAAACATTCGGATTAAACTGCAGCAACCTGATACATCTCCCGCATCACTCTCAGGATGTCGCGTGGTTCACCGAGTTCATCAGTGAGATAGCGTTTTTCCGCCTGCGTTCTGATGTCTTCGGGAATGCCGTGCAGTGCCTCGGCGATGGGGCCTGCAATAGCGGCAAGCGTATCCGAATCTCCACCGAGAGAAACGGCATTACGCACCGCATCCTCAAAACTCACGGCTTCCAACGCGCACGTAATTGCTGGCGGGACCGAGCCCTGGCACGTCACGTCAAACTTGTACCAAGGTCTAATTTCGTCCACCGTCTGGGACAAGTCGTAGTTATATGTGGAGGTGATAGCCTCGCGGATGCTATTGACATTTTCGCCCTGATAGGCGAGCCAAATCGCATGAGTCGTCGCTCGCGCGCCTTTCATGCCTTCCCGGTGATTGTGCGTGATGGCCGTCACTTTGTCAGAAGCGGCAAGTGCAGCGTCCAGATCATCGCGGTTGAGGAACGCCGCCGGTGAAACGCGCATGGCAGCACCGTTTCCGAAACTGTCATAAGGTTCGGGCACATCACGGTAAATCCACTCTCCAAACATGCCGCCGTAGCCGCCCCGCGGATAACGGCGACACCACTCCTGCATCGTCACCGCGGGCGGGAGGCCGTGGAGCAGAGTATCCGCCACCGCCGCCGTGCAAATCGAGTCGTCCGTAAAACGGCAGTATGTGCCGAAGAAAGGGAAATCCTTGGTTTTGATTTGATACTTGCGCCTCTCATACATTGAGCCGACAATGTCGCCGATAATCGCGCCTATCATGTTTCCTCCTTAAAGACAAAAAACGTTTGGGATTTCGTAAACGCGGTTTGCATCCGCGCATCCGCGTCTACGGGGTTCCTCCTGCACAAGTCAGGATTAGCCCTCGGGGTAAACCCAGATCTTGAGTGCCTTCTCGGCGAGCTCTTTCGCTCGTTCTCGGATGGCCTCTTCATCCCATTTCTCTGCTTGGGCAAGGCTACGATTCAAGCGCAACGGGCTATCGCGAAATCCGCCTTCCATGTCTTGCTTCTCGCTGAAGGAGCGATTACTCAACTCCGGGTTATACCCTGTGAGCGTGAGATTGCCGAGAGTGTGGAGATATGTCTCGTGCGTTTCTTGGAAGTTCTCGCCGAGTTCACGCTGCCACTCTTCAGTCAGCGTTTGCGGCACGACATGCTCAATTGAGTACTCCGAAACGTCTACCGGTTCTTTACGGCCGTAGTTTTCCAATTTGCGCAGCAAATACGCACACCTTCGAGAATCATAAACGTTTCTAACCATCAATTCCCGTCGGAACTCGGAGTCGTTTGGATAACGTCTACGTTCATTGGTGGACCGCAAAAAGGCAGCCTTCACACTTTGAAGGTAATTGCTTTTGTCAACTTCCTTCATCAGTGCGGCGAAGATCATATGCAAACTGTTCGTTGGAATACCACAGATAGCCTGTCGGAAGACGTAACTCTCCACTAGCCGAAGAATTTCGATGTGTTCGGCTGTTCCGATCTGGCCTTGAGCATAATCGTCGTAGACTCCAAGCAAGAACGGGATAGGAGAACCCCGCAGGCCAAGCTCGATGATATCCTGATAACGGGCTCGGAGTTCTGGTTCTTCTTCTTTCAATAGCACTATGTTAGCATAATGCTGCGAATGACGAGCGATTTCCGCAACAATGGGCTCCAACGCATCCGGTGCCTCTTTGCCTGCCACGTGCGCTTTGAAAGTTTCATAAATGCTACGGTTGATGAGGCTAATTTGACCTGTTTTTAACCTCAGGTAGTATTGTATGAACCAGTCAAATTCCCTGCTGTCAGATGCTTCCTTGCTGTCAGATGCACCGACAAAACGTTGCTCCATAGGAAACCAATATTCCTCATAAAGCCGCTTCTGGAACTCAATAACTTGTCCCATCAGCACGTAGTTGCGAATGCGATCGCTTTGCGAGAGGACGAGTCCCGCCGTATTGAGACTATCAAAAATCAGTTGCGGATTATCGTGGTTCGGGTCCAACGCGATATCAACAACCATTAACTTTTTAATGCCGGTGAATACCACACCCAGATCTACCCTTCTAAGCTTGGCTTCAAAAAAGGCGTAGTTTTCCACCAAGCGATGTGAAGCATCCGCGGGTTCTTTACGCTCCAACAACTGGAACAGCGTCTCCTTGTCATGACGCGTCAACAGTTGTTTGTAGCGCAGTTCGCCCTCTTCGTCGGCATTAAAAAGATAATAATTTGAGAGTTGTTTGGGACTTATGCCAATCTCACTCCCCGTTTCTACAATTGCTTCACCGAGAGCCAGAAGCAAAAGAGATAGGGTAGTTAACCGTTGTTGTCCATCAATAACCAGAAATTCTGGCACCGTGGAAATGTTCCCAACCCCCGGTTGCATGTAGACGATTGAACCGAGAAAATGAGACGTAATCCCCGGATTTGCGCCGATGCGCATGATGTCATCCCAAAGTCGTTGACAATGCTTCTTTTCCCAACTATATCTGCGTTGAAAGATGGGGACAAGAAACTGCTTCGGACCTTGGAGGAATGGCAAAAAACTTGTTTCGTTTGCTTTCATAATCCTCCCTCTATTGTTAGGATTTAAAGTTGAAATGTTTTCAACCCGTATATATTATACGATATTTCTTGCCGAAAGTCAAATTTATTTTCGCGCGAGTTGGGTTTAGGAACAGTCGATGCCTGGCGAGGGACAGGCCCTCGCCCTACGGTGAAACGGAGACGGCCTCACCTACCGTAGCGCGGGGGCCTGTCCCCCGCGAGCGTTCGACCTGCGCGAAAACCGCTCGCTAGCCAAGGCCGTTTCCCCGTTCCGACCGAGGCACGGCGAGGGACAGGCCCTCGCCCTACGGTGAAACGGAGACGGCCTCCCCAACCGTAGCGCGGGGGCCTGTCCCCCGCGATCGCCCGACCTGCGCGAAAACCGCTCGCTAGCCAAGGCTGTTTTCTCGTTCCGACCGAGGCACGGCGAGGGACAGGCCCTCGCCCTACGAAAAGAGGGGATGGTAATTGGAAGATAAAACGGGAAGAGGGGAGTGGAAAAAATAAAAAAGCGTTGCATTTTTAGGCAAATTCGGTTAAACTATAGGAAACAGCACAGAACGATGGAGGACATAATGGAATACTTAGCGTACGGGAAAACCGGTTTGGAAATATCGCGGCTCTGCTTTGGCGCGGGGCATCTCAATCATACCTGCGACGACTACGCATCCGGCGGCGAGCTCATGCTGAAAGCACTTGACGAAGGCATCACCTTCTGGGACACCGCAGAAGGGTATGGCACTCAGCCGCACCTCGGTGAGGCAGTGCGGCAGATTCGCCGGGAAGAAGTTGTCATCCAAACGAAGACAGGCGCGAAAGATTACGACGGTGCCGCCCAAAGCATCGCGCGTGCCCTTCGCGAACTGAAAACCGAGTATCTGGATGTCTTGCTGTTGCATGGCATCGCTACGCCGGCGGATTTGGCATCGCGAGAAGGCGCGCTGGACGCGTTCCGCGACGCAAAAGCGGCTGGCAAAGTCCGTTTCATCGGGTGCTCTACGCATATTTACACCGGCTCCGTCATGGATGCAGTCATCGCGCATCCGGAGATTGATGTCATCCTCACCACGGCGAATAAAGAGGGACGGATGCTAGAAGGCGGTCCGTTTGAAAAGCATCTGGAATACATCCAGCGTGCCTACGACGCGGGTAAGGGGATTAGCATTATGAAGGTTATCGTCGCGGGAGATATTCCGGAAGAAGACATGCCTGCGTGGATTGAGTGGGGTTTCAACCTTGAGACAGCGCATGCGATTAACCTCGGCATAACCGATTACCCACATATCACGTTGGATGTTGGGCTCGCCCGCGCGAGTGCGAGGCGGCGTTTGACGCAGCGCAAGGCGGCATAGAGGAGGTTCGGGAAACATGCGCGCAATTATGTGCCGCGAACCGTGGGACTATCGTCTTGAAGAAGTCCCTACGCCGCAGGCGGGCCCCGGCGAAGTCGTGGTAAAGGTAAACGCCTGCGGCGTTTGCGCCAGCGATATCAAATGTTGGACAGGCGCGCCGCTTTTCTGGGGCGACGAACATCGGGCACCTTACGTGGAGGCACCCGTTATCGCCGGGCACGAGTTTATCGGTGAAGTCGTTGAACTTGGCGAAGGCGCGGGCGAAAAGCATAGCATCCGTATTGGCGACACTGCCATCGCGGAGCAAATTGTCCCGTGTTGGGAGTGCCGCTACTGCCGCACCGGGAAGTATTGGCTGTGCCAGGTCCACAATATTTTCGGCTTTCAACCGGTTGTCAACGGCGGGATGGCGGACTATATGAAGTTTCCCGCGCGTGCTATTGTCCACAAAGTGCCTTCAGATATGCCGATAGCACACGCGGCGATGATCGAGCCGCTCGCCTGCTCTATCCACGCCGTGCAGCGCGGGGAGATTGAGTTCGGCGATGTCGTCGTCATCGCTGGGGCCGGCACACTCGGCCTCGGTATGATAGGCGCGGCGAAGTTGAAAAACCCAGGCTTACTCATCGCCATTGATTTGATGCCGAATCGGTTAGACATCGCCAGAAAGTTGGGCGCAGATTTGACTATCAATCCGACAGAAACGGATGCCGTCCAGCAAGTCTTGGATTTGACAGAAGGCTACGGCTGCGATGTCTACATTGAGGCGACAGGGCATCCGCAGGCGGTGGAACAAGGGCTCCGCATGATTCGGAAGGCTGGCACTTTCGTAGAATTCAGCGTCATGCGCGAGCCGGTGACGGTAGACTGGACTATCATCGGCGATACGAAGGAACTGAACATCCACGGGGCGCACCTCGGTCCTTACGCTTATCCGCTTGCGATTGACTACATCTACCGTGGGGCAATTGATGTGAGTCTTATCGTGACGCATCAATTGCCGTTGGAGGAATACCTCACGGCGTTTGAGATGGTTCGGGAAGGCGCGGATTCGATTAAGGTGCAGTTGGTGCCGTAGCAGGATTTTGAGCAGGATTAGGAGCAGGATTTACAAGATTATCACGATTTACCAAGATTAGGGCTCTGATGCACCGGCACCGTTTTGGCCTGCCACGAGGTATTCGACCTATCAGAATCTATAATCTTGCTAATCTTGCTCAATCTTGAAAATCCTGCTCCTAATCGTGCTAATCTTGTAAATCCTGCTCTTTTTTCTTGACAAAAATCGTAAAAAATGATAAATTAACGCAACAATGCAATTTTTTTCACAAAAAATTTGACATCCAAACATTTTTGTGGTATAATTAATGAAAAGTGGTGATGCGCGCGGAAAAACGCGCCACCACGAAACTGATAATCTGCAAACTTTGCTGAACAAGGAACGATACCGTGAACCAGCGAATTGTTTTTTCCATTGCTAACGAGGTCACCGTAGACCTGCTTGGGCACCGAGAGATGCGCGCTTGCCGTGCGTCTATGCCCGTTGTCGCGCTGTCACGACGCGTTCCCGTTCGGCTTAATGCCCAGAGGGGAGGCTCGCCCCCCCCCGACACCCACAGGCGTTAAGCAAATTTTATTCGCTTGACAGCGGCGACGTTCGTCGTCATGTTGTCTTTGACCTCGCACGCATTCTTTGCGTGGCGGGTTATTTTCGTTGCATCGGGAATTCCTTCCTGGTGCATGTTTCCCTATCTGTTGTTATCTCCCCAGTTTGTCCTATTTCGCTTTTGCGCGCCGTTTTCGCGGCGCAATTGCTGTTGTCTCCTATTTGCAGCGAGGGCGAACAGGGGAATGCCATTCTGCAAGCACGGTACGTTTACGAAGGCGTGCCGAGAAATCATCTCAACAGGCGCGGGGTTTGCCCTCGCATCTGAGAAGGAAATTGGAAAATGCGTCAGGTTCTATTAAAAATCATTGTGTTGTTGGGAGTGATCTTCTGCTTGAGTTTGTTCCATCGTGGAACATTCGCCGAGGAGAAAACCGCGCCAGCACCAGAGGATACAGCACTATCTGGCATTAAGTTCATAGGGGGTGCCTTCGTCAGTAATGTGCGCGATGAATTCTATTTCTCCAAGGAGGGTAAAGTGACGCGCGGGGCTCCAAATCACTATCCTATTTCGCTTGGATTCTTAGCTCATGTGCCTATTTCACTGCGGGTCCCCTTCAGTGAACCGAAAGGCACGTTCGCCTTGAGTGGCGGATTTGCCGGGGATTTTTCCACCCGAAACGGGCAGATATCGGCGGCCGGGCAGGTAGCCCTCGGACTGAGTCTCCTTTTTGGTTCCGACGAGCATCTGTTCGCCATCACTGGAGGATACACCGTTAGACCTGTGGCGCGGCTGAGCGGTTACAAGGTAGGCGACCCCTTTCCGGATCCGGGCTCATCACTGACTCGATCTGTCTATAGGCACGGTTTTTTCTTGGCAGTGACATCCAGTTTTGACTTCCAAAATCCGTTCGGATCAAATGAGAAGAAGGAACCCCAACAAGAAACCGGTACCCAGTCGGGAGACAAATCCAAACCGGATGGCGAATCTTAACCGGAAGATGTTGTCCTAAAGTAACGAAGAAAGGTTTAGTTCAGCAAGGTTGAGATAAGCCGAATCCTTCGCGTATCTACAGCACCAAACGGTGCAGGAGGTAAGTCAATGAATGAAAATAGGATAGCGATCATCAATCGCATCCTCAAAAATGAGGGGCCCGGATGGCACTCAGAAGGCTCGTATCGCGGGATTATGCCGGGCTCTTATCAGGAGTTTCAGCATGCCACCGGGGAAACGGTCCCGCATCAGGAACTTCCATCACACGGTGAAACCGTCATCAAGTTTTACGAATGGTACCTTGAGGCGTATCACACGTGGGAGCTCCCCGAATTCCTACAGTATATCCACGCCGACTTTGCGACGAACGCCGGTTCCGCTGCCACACGGATAATCCAGCGGATCGTCGGTGCAACTGTTGATGGGATGTGGGGTCCCCAGACGCGGGCTGCAGTCGCGCGGTTTTTCTCCGAAAACACGGTTGAGACGCAGGGCGTGGGTTTTGATAACGAGCTGATCGACCGCTACGATGCAGAAAAGCGGCAACATTATCGGCGGCTCGCGCGGAAAAATCCTGAGAAATATAAGCACTATCTTAGAGGATGGCTCAACCGGTGCGACCGCGTGCGCAAGCAGCTCGCAGCATATTATGAGGATGAGATCAGTGCTGCCGGGAAAGCCTATGACGATGAGGATGATGCTTCCTAGTGAATTGTTATTCCTTGTCGGGTTCAGGATGTCACCGCCTTGACAGCGGCGAACGTCCTGCCACTCGCCATCCTGCCTCACTACAATCGGCTCCTTGGTGTGAGGTGCTATCAACCTTGCATCAGTAATTGTAGCAAGGCGTATCGGTGGATTTTTCAGTACGTTTTCAGAGGTGCGGCAGATGAGCGTCGCCGAACTGTGCCGGCAACGCAACACGCCGCGATACCCCTCATCTGTCCGGTTTTGGGACAGCGATGTTCCAACATCACCAGCACACCGCATTTTTGACAGAGGAATGGCACATGTCAAAAAAAGTGTTCAGAATTTTGTCGATTGATGGCGGCGGTATTCGCGGCATCATCCCCGCGATGATTCTCGCCGAAATTGAGGCGCGGACTGGGAGGAGAATTTCCCAATTGTTCAATATGATTGTTGGCACCTCAACCGGGGGCATTCTTGCCTTGGGGCTTACGATGCCAAGGCAAGGTGAGAATCACAACAACATGCCTCGGTATACGGCGGAGGAGTTAGTGGGGTTCTATCAAACCCAAGGTAAACAGATCTTCCGTCGCTCGTTTTTGAGGCGTCTTCCATTGATTGGAAAAGTTGCCAGGTGGATGACAGCAAAATACTCGCCCGAGCACATGCAGCGCATTTTGACGAATCATTTTCAGGAGACCCGCCTGCAAGAGGCGCTGTGTGAAGTTATTATTCCGAGTTACGAACTCGGCGTTGCACGCCCCTGGTTTTTCAAAAGTGCCTGTGCCCAGAGCGACGAAACTTACGATTTTCTGATGAGAGATGTAGCTCTTGCGACAGCTGCAGCCCCAACCTATTTTCCGCCGCACCAGATGTCTGTCATGGTGGAAAATGAAGAAACCGGAATGGGTGAGGAGCACGCCGGTAGATTCGTTGATGGCGGTGTTTACGCAAACCATCCAGCGATGTGCGCAGTGGCCGAAATCAAAATGAGATATCCTAGTGCGCAGATTTTGCTTGTCTCGTTAGGCACAGGAGAACGCGCCCTTCGGTACGAGAGAAATCGGCAACGCTGGGGAGTTTCCTTCTGGCTGAAACACATTTTGGATGTGATTTTTGATGGCGCGAGCGATACAGTGAATTATCAATTGGAGCAGTTCATGCCGTTTTTCAGCGCGTCCACCGACGACGAGGAAACAGGCTATTATCGCTTTCAATTTCAGTTGTCCGAAGGGCACACCAAGATGGACGATGTCAGCGACGACACGCTAGACAATCTCCAGGGTTTAGCGAATATCCTCATCAGGGAAGAGGAAAACGGGTTAGCTGAGGATTTGCTGCAGAGACTGACAGCAGACCGCCGTGAAGAGTTTCAACGTCTGTGTGAATTGTTGGCTGCTGATGCCTAACCGTGACATAAGCGGTTGGGAACTCCACCGCGCCCGCGGTTAGATTCGCCTGCCACGCCACTGGAGCGGCAACGTGAAATACGAGGGCGGATAGCGAGAGCAGTCCTAACAATCCGACGGATGAAAAGTTGGATCGAAATCGCAACCAGGGGGTTGCGCCTACTGGGAAAGAGCGTCTCTCACGACAGGAGACTCCTCATCCTGGGAATCTTGTAAATCTTGTCCATCCTGATTCAGACAGACGAAAACACGGGCGGGCACACGAGCCCGCACACAACCTCCGTAGGCGCGGTTTGAAACCGCGCCTACCGGTTGGAAACCGTAGGGCGAGGGCCTGTCCCTCGCCTTGCATCAAAATCCGAATGAGGGTGGATGTCCATATCCGCCCTCTTCAGTAGGAGGGACCTCCTGGTCCCGATACACAACAAGGAGAAATCCAAATGAAAAAATTGACGGTTTTAACTTTGATTCTGGTGTTAACTGCCTTGGCGCAGTTAACCGCGCCGCCCGTGCAAGCAGAGGTCTCTATTCCGGATGCCGAGTTAGCCAATGCCATCCGTGAAGCCCTTGAACTGCCGGCAGATGCGGCCATCACGGCGGAGGCGATGCGCGAGTTAACGCGGTTTTCTGCAGCCTTCACGGAGATAGCAGATTTCACCGGGCTGGAGCATGCAGTCAACTTGACGTGGCTGAATCTCGGCAACACCGATGTCTCGGATGTCTCTCTGCTGGCAAGCCTCACAAACTTGACGGAGCTGGCTTTCTGGCAAACCGCCGTCTCGGATGTCTCGGCACTGGCAAACCTGACAAACTTGAAGACGCTGAATCTCGGCATCACCGCCGTCTCGGATATCTCGCCGCTGGCAAGTCTCACAAACTTGACGGAGCTGAATCTCAGCAGCACCGCCGTCTCGGATATCTCGCCGCTGGCAAGTCTCACAAACTTGGAGTCGCTGGTTCTCCAGAACACCGCTGTCTCGGATGTCTCGCCGCTGGCAAGTCTCACAAACTTGGAGTCGCTGGTTCTCAGCTACACCGATGTCTCGGATATCTCGCCGCTGGCAAGCCTCACAAACTTGACGGGGCTGTTTCTCGGCGGCACCGCCGTCTCGGATGTCTCGCCGCTGGCAAGTCTCACAAACTTGACGGAGCTGAATCTCAGCAGCACCGCCGTCTCGGATATCTCGCCGCTGGCAAGTCTCACAAACTTGACGTGGCTGAATCTCCGCGACACCGATGTCTCGGATATCTCGCCGCTGGCAAGTCTCACAAACTTGACGGTGCTGTATCTCATCGACACCGCCGTCTCGGATGTGTCGCCTTTGCTAGGGTTGAGTCTGCCCGGAACAGATTGGGACAGCACTGGGCTGTACCTTTCGGGCTGCCCGCTAAGTTACGCCTCTCTCTACACGCATATTCCTGCGTTGCAGGCGAAGGGGATAGAGGTGGAATTTGACAATGTCGCGGATGTGAATGGGGATGGTGTCGTCAACATTCAGGATTTGGTGCTGATTGCCGGTCAGTTCGGGAAAACGGGTGAGCACGTTGCGGATGTGAACGGCGATGGTGTTGTTAACATCCTGGATCTGGTGTGGGTTGCGGGTGCGTTTGGGGAAGGTGCGGCTGCACCGTCGGTGCGTGCGGTTTCGCGGGCGCGTTTGACGGTATCGGATGTAGAGGGATGGTTGATTGAAGCGCGGGGGTTGATTCGTTCGGGTTCGGGGGATGCATCGAGACCGGGGGGTCTCTCCTACGGGCGCGGGATTGCAGTGTTGGAGCAGCTGCTCGCCAACCTCATTCCAAAGGAGACTGCACTGCTCTCCAATTATCCGAATCCGTTCAATCCAGAGACGTGGATACCGTATCAATTGTCAAAACCTGCTGAGATCACGGTGACGATTTATGCGGCGAACGGTGCGGTGGTTCGGACGTTAGACCTCGGGCATCGGCGTGCAGGGAGTTATGACAGTCGGCATCGTGCGGCGTATTGGGATGGCCGGAATGCACAGGGAGAACCCGTTGCAAGCGGTGTCTATTTCTATACGTTGACCGCGGGCGATTTCTCCGCAACGCGGAAGATGGTCATTCGGAAGTAAAAAACCGTCTCCGTTCACCGTAGGGCGAGGGCCTGTCCCTCGCCATGCGCCGGTCTGAGCAACAAACGTCCGTGGCCTCTTGGGCTTCGGGCGTTTCTCGTTTCGGCGGAGAGATCGCGGGGGACAGGCCCCCGCGCTACGTTCCAAGCAGCGTTTTTCGTTTGGATCGAACACTCGCGGGGGCCTGTCCCTCGCGCTACAAAAACAGTGGCGTTTCCGCTCGGGGTTTAAGGTCTGTAAGACCTTAATGTCTATAGCACCGCGCGACACGATGAACCTAAGGGCCTTTAGGTCCTTAATGTGTAGTTGTGCTGTATGTCTCGTTTCATTAAGGTCCTAACTGACCTTGAAAACGGTGGCATGTCCGTTTTTCTATAGACATGCAGGTCCTAAAGGACCTGAAGAGGCATCCATTGCAAAAAACGCTAGCGGCGCGGGAGATAATCCTGTAAATCGTGTAAATCTTGTGAATCCTGCTTCAGACAACCAAAGGCTCGCGGGGGACAGATAATTTGTCTCATCTCTGTAGGTCAAGATCGCCCGCTCTTGACCTGTTCGGGAGCAGGCACTCCCGAACTACTTAGGTTCATCCTGCTTCAGCCAATTAGCATCGCGGGGGACAGGCCCCCGCGCTACGAACTACGGACGTTTTTCGTTATGGCATTAAAGCATTGAGACCGGGAAGAATCTCCTACCGGGGAGACAGAGGCATCGAGACCAGGAGGTCTCTCCTACCGGGATGTATTGATACCGGGAGGGTGCACCTACGCGTCTGGGTAGGCGGGACATCCTTGTCCCGATACGAAACACATCGAGACCGGGAGGTCTCTCCTACAAGAGCACCGGCAAACAGAAGCGAACAACTGAATTGCGATGCAGTAAAACGAGGGTTACGCTTCAAGCATTTCCGCGAACGCATCCACTTCCGTTGTCGGAACCTGACACGCATAATTCTCACAGACATAAGCCGTCGCGCTCGCATCTATCGTCGTCTTGCCTGCAAGAAGCGGTAACGTGGAACTCGCCGTAGACGCAGCCGCGGCAACGATTTTGTTCGGCAGGTATCGTTCGTGCAATGCGGCGAGCATCGCATCCGGTGCCTGCCCGACAATCGCAATCTCCTTCGGCGTGGAAAGCAGGAACGCTAATTCACAGAGCAACTGCCCGGAACCAGAAGGCATCGCCTCCATCTGATGATAGTAGAGTTTCAGCGTTTCCACCGCTTTGTCGTGGAATTCCGGTTTGTCTAGGTGTTTCGCGAGGCGGAGGAGGCTGTGAATTGCCATAGATGCCCCAGCCGGTGTGGCACCATCGTAAGCAGATTTGGACTGCACGATAAGTGTCTCGTGCGCTTTGCCGGTGAAGAAGAAACCGCCGCCGGTTTCATCCCCGAACTGCTCAATCATCAGGTGCGCAAGACGTTCCGCCTCGGCGAGCCAGCGCGGCTCAAAACTAGCCTCGTAAAGGGCAATGAGGCCGGCGATAAAATAGGCGTAATCCTCAAGGTAGGCGTTGAGATGACTCTTGCCGGCGCGGTGCGTGCGTAACAGGAGTCCATCTTCTTGTGAGAGCGTCGTCAAGACGAATTCGGCGGAGTTTTCGCACGCCGCGAGGTATTCCGGTTTCCCCGTGAGTTGGTAACCCATCGCCATGCCGCGGAGCATGAGCCCATTCCAACTCGTCAAGATTTTGTCGTCAAGCCCCGGTTTAATCCGTTTCTCTCTGGCAGCGAAGAGTTTTTGTCTGCCTTCGGCGAGAAGTGCCTCCAACTCGTTCAATTCCATCTGCAGTTTTCGGGCAAAAATGTCCGATGGGGTTTGGATGTGGAGGATATTTTCGCCTTCAAAGTTGCCTTGCGGCGTGATGTCGTAGAACTCACAGAAGATTTTCGCGTTCTCTTCGCCGAGCAGTTCTTCCACTTCAGACGGTTCCCAGACGAAGAACTTGCCTTCTACGCCTTCACTATCGGCATCTTGCGTAGAATAGAAGCCGCCGTTATCTGCGTCATACATCTCCCGCAGCACGTAGTCAAGCGTCTCCGTTGCGATGTCGCGATAGAACGGCTTCTGCGTCGCTTGGAACGCCTCAAAATAGGCGACAACGAGTTGCGCGTTATCGTAAAGCATTTTCTCGAAATGCGGGACGAGCCAGCGCGCATCGGTGGAATAACGGTGGAAACCGCCGCCAACCTGGTCATACATACCGCCGCGCGCCATCTTTTCCAGCGTGAGTTCAACCATCTCCAACGCTTGGAGGGTGCCGCTGTGGTGCCAATAGCGAAGAAGGAACGGCAATCCCATGCTCGGCGGAAACTTCGGCGCGGTGCCGAAACCGCCATCGTGCGAATCAAATTGCGAACAGTAGTGGTGAAAGGCGTTTTCCATCAACTGCTCGGTGAACTCCTGTCCATGCGGGTCCGCGGCACTACTCACGCGCGCAAGGTGCGCCGTAATCTGGTCTGCTTGTTGTAGCACCTGTGCATGCTGCTCGCGATACGCTTCCGCGACGGCGTGCATCACCTTCGGGAATCCAGGCCTGCCATACCGGTCTGTCGGTGGGTAATAGGTGCCGCCGTAGAAAGGTTTGAGGGCCGGCGTGAGGAAGACAGTCATCGGCCAGCCGCCGGTGCGCGTCATGAATTGGACGGCATTCATGTAGATTTCGTCTAAATCGGGGCGTTCCTCCCTGTCCACCTTGATGTTAACGAAAAGTTCGTTCATGACAGCGGCGATCTCGTCGTTTTCAAAGGATTCGCGTTCCATGACGTGGCACCAATGACAGGCGGAGTAGCCGATGCTCAGCAAGATGGGTTTATTCTCGCGTTTGGCGTGCGCCAATGCCTCTTCGCCCCACGGATACCAGTCGACAGGATTGTGCGCGTGCTGGAGAAGGTAAGGGCTCGTCTCATAGATGAGTCGGTTAGTGTGCTTCGGGGTATCGTTCATTTGGGTTTTTCTCCAACTTGTAAGCGCGCTGACGTAGGCGAGACCTCCCGGTCTCGATGAGATAAGGCGGTTTTTCCAACTTGCATGCACGCTGACAACAAGTGCCAGAGTTTTGGACAGATTCGGCAGCGTCCTTGACAACTAAAAGCCTGCGATAACTTCATCGCTGCGAAATGACAAGACGCAAGGGAAACGTAATCCTGAAAATCTTGTATGAAAGATAGCGCTACGGGGATTCGAACCCCGGTTTGGTGGCTGAGAACCACCCGTCCTGACCCCTAGACGATAGCGCCACAAAAACTGCCCGGGAAGGACTCGAACCTTCACTACGTGGTCCAGAGCCACGCGTCCTACCATTAGACGACCGGGCAAATTGCCGTTGATATTAATTATACCTTAATCATTGCCGTTTGTCAAATTTTTTTTAATGTTTTTTACCACAATTTTGGAAATTTGTCAATTCTGTGGAGATTTGGGTCTTAAAAAGAGCCTTCCCGGTCTCGATGCATCCCCGGTAGGAGAGACCTCCTGGTCTCGATGTTCCCGTAGGAGAGACCTCCTGGTCTCGATTTTGAGGTATCGGGAAGACATTGACGCATCCGCTGTCATTTGCAAGAGCGCGGTGACAGGCCCCGCGCTATGGGAAAAAACGGTCCCCTTCACCGTAGGGCGAGGGCCTGTCCCTCGCCATGCACCGATCGCGGGGGACAGGCCCCCGCGCTACGGTGCGCGAACGTGTTGCGTGATGCTCGCGGGTGAAACCCGCTTGGATGCGCGTGTGGCATCCGAGGAGCCCCGCGCTGCGGTGAAAAAACGCCGCCCTTTGACGTAGGGCGAGGGCCTGTCCCTCGCCATGCACCGATCGCGGGTGAAACCCTCTCGGATGCGCGTGTGGCATCCGAGGGGCCCCGCGCTACGGTGAAAAAAACGCCGCCCCTCATCGTAGGGCGAGGGCCTGTCCCTCGCCATGCACCGATCGCGGGGGACAGGCCCCCGCGCTACGGTGCGCGAGCATGTTGAGTGATGCATAGGGGTGAAACCCGCTTGGATGCGCGTGTGGCATCCGAGGGGCCCCGCGCTGCAGTGAAAAAAACGCCTTCCCTTCACGTAGCGCGAGGGCCTGTCCCTCGCCATGCAGCGATCGCGGGGGACAGGCCCCCGCGCTACGGTGCGCGAAAGGTGTTGCGCGCAATGGCATCGAGACCAGGAGGTCTCTCCTACGGGGAAGATGCCTCAAACATTAAGCGTTTGAATAGGATGTCTAACACGCAAGCATCCGGGATAACGCTGTTCGTGTTCACATAAACTTTATCCGCACCCTCGGTTAGATGATGCTCCTCGATGAAACGGTAATCACGTTCATAATCCAATGAATCCCAACCGGCGGTTTCTCGCCAGATAATGGTAACCTGCTCGTGGTCGACGATGCCGCGATAGACGAGATAACGTCTGTCACCGTCCGCATAGCAGCACCGGGTTTGGACAGAGATACCTAAAAGATAGTTGAAGGTCTCGGGTAAATCTACTGCCTGCGTTTGCACGGTTAAGTCGTTGACGATTTTGAGTTGATAACTGAATGGACGCTGAAGCTCCTTTACGTTGAGGAACGTCGGGCTCTCACGGGTTTCCATGTCGAGCATATAACCGAGCCGAGGTTCGTCAAGGAGCGTCGGCGCGTCGTCCGTTTCGGCGAATTCGATGTTGTTGAGCGCGTCTTCGTAAGATTCAATGCGCTGGTATTTGATGAGCTGTGAAAGACGACTCTCGCGCGAAACAGGTTTGCCATCTTTCCACTTTTCAGCGTAGATTGCTTTCATGACGCGCGGTTTGAGGACGCTCTCAAAGTGGTGTCCCATCTCGACGAGGATGTATTTGCGCTTGCCGCCATCTTGACGGTTAAGGTTGATGGTGGCATGGGCAGTGGTGCCGGAACCACCAAAGTAGTCTAGGACAACGTCATCTTTTCCAAGTGAACACACGCGGAGGCAATCTTCAAGGAGATAGATGGACTTGGGAAATGGGAAGGCAAGCGAATCACCTAACATGTTTGTTAAAAAAACAGTCCCATAGTTTGCCGATGAGTATTTAGCCCCACCTTCGTCGTCATTCTCATTATCCGAATCATCGTCGGCGGAGTATTCCTTCTTACCCCACCACGTATTCGGCAATATTCCTTCTTCGTTTGGATAATCTTTCACGCGAATCGCAATGGTGCCATTTCGAGTGGTTGTAGCGGAGAGTTCTGACAGCATGCCGACTAGGGTTTCGACCCCGTATTTCCATGTCATTTCTTCGCCATCTTTAGGTCTAATTGGATAGACTGCTGTTTCGCCGGGGAGTGGGGATTCTCTCAGCATCCATTGCCGGGATATGTTATCCCATTCCATGTCGGGAATTCTGACGGTATTATCCTTGACAAATAGAGGGTAGAACAAACGCGGACGTGCGCCGCGAAGCGCGTTAGGTCCGCCGCCACCTCTAATTGATTTCCACTTGAAACTGCGCCCTTGTTCATCACGCTGATTGAAATCCGCAAGTTGCTTTTTAGTCCGTTCAAGACGACCAATTTTGGTGCCTTGGACTACACTGAAAAACATCGCGTACTCGTGGGCTGGAGCAAAACCTGTTGGCCTTTGACGACCCGCCGGATTGGAACAGACAGTTACAATTCCTAGTTCGTTTTCTTTTCCGAACAGTTGTTGTAAGAGCATCCCAAGGTTTTTTGCCTCCACGTCATCAATGGCAGCGCAGAAGATGCCGTTGTCTGCCAACAACTCGCGGGAAACGGAAATTCGGTCCGCCATCAACGACATCCACGACGAATCCTTATAGTTATTTTTATAGAGGATTGCCGAAGCGTCCGTGTTGTAAGGCGGATCGATGTAGATGGCTTTGAGGGATTCACGGTATCTCGCCGTGAGGAGGTTTAACGCCTGGAAGTTCTCGCCGTGGATGAGAACGCCATCGGTTTCGGCATCCAGATTGGGCATCCGCGACAAGAGCCGATCTTTGAAGTCCCTGTCAAAGTGGACGGTATCCAAGACGAGATTCGGGTGTTGTTTGAGGAAATCGACGGTTAGCGGTTCGGAATAGTCTTCGCCGATGAGGTTGCCGTTGATTTCGTGGATGCTGAAGAGGGATTGCCACGCTTCGCGTTGCGCGGTATTCTCGGCGATTTCGGGGTAAAATGCCTCTGGCACGCGGTCGAGTGTCATGCAATAGTGCGTGGCGAGGACGAACTTCTTTTTGAGCCAGAGGCGTTTCTGGAACTCTTCGATGTGCGCGAGGAAGTTGATGATGTCGGTGGCGATGGCGTGAACGGTGCGTGCGGTTTCAAGCATTGAGACCGGGAGGTCTCTCCTACCAGGGGGAGTCGAGACCGGGAGGTCTCTCCTACTGGCAGATGTCGAGACCGGGAGGTCTCTCCTACTGGGGACATCGCTCTCGACCCCCCCCTTCGCTTACCGTATATTTAGTATTTTCGGCGATGAGGGTGCTGAGCTGCACGACTTCGTTTTTGAGGTAAAAGTCAAGTTCGCGGGTGAGGAAGCCGCCCAAGTCTTTGTGGATAAAGAAGTCGGCGGTGTTGCCGCGGGTATAGGCGCGCAGGTGCTTTTTGAGCGTTGTCACGTCGCCGATGCGGTGATTCAACGCGGCTGCGGCGTTGGAAGAAGTTTTGCTAACGCGGGCAATGATGTCTGTCTCGGCAGCGTTGATAATTTTATCCTGCTGCTTTGTGCCGGTGTAACGCTGCTTCTCGGCATCGGTGAGGGGCCGGAATTCAAACGGTATGCGGATTTCAGCATCGGTGCAGGCAACTTCGTCGGCGATGGGGATGAAGAAGCGTTTGGTGCCTTGGACGTTATCTTTTTCAACGTCGATATCGCGCAGCGCGAAGGTGATGGACATCCCTTGCGAGGTGAATTGATACGCGGCGAAGTGTTCGCCGCTTTTGACATAATACTGTTCGCGGTTTGCCCAGTGGAGGTAAATTTCTTCGCCGTTATATGGGATGGCGTATCGTTCGGTTTGCGCGTATCGCCGGCGTGGGATGAAGTCGCAGGTTTCGTAATAGCGCGAGAAAAAGGTGTAGAGATGGTTGAAGATTGCTTCTTCTCGTTGTGCGCGGGAGCGCGGGGAGCCGTGTTGTGCTTTTGCGGCGAGATAGTCCTGCACCAACGGGGTCTCGCGGAATTTCTCGTTGATGAGATTTCCATCTGCGTCCAGCACATCGCCGCCGAGGGTTTTTCGGAGTGTGGTTGCGCGTTCGTCAAGTTCTTGGCGTGCGGCTTCGGCACCGGCGTTCTGGTCAAGTGCGGCGTTGACGCGCGCTGGGAGTTCGTCGTTGATGAACGTCTCAAACTGCGCGCGTCGGAAGTTGATGATGCGGTATATGCCGAAATCCAGGTCTGCCGCGTCGGCGCGGAAGAGGGAGTGGAGTAGGGTTTGTAGTTTTTGTTGTGATTCTTGCATATCGTGGCTCCTTTTCGGGCGGATAGAGACATCCGCCCGGACAGAGGAGATATAGACATCGGATGCCCTTACGGTTGCAACGCAATGCTGGAAAACCTATAAAAAATGTCCAGAAATCCGATGACCACCGTTGGCACGACGAAGACGCTCAGCAGCGCAAAAGTGCCAGTGGAAAACGCGACGCGTTCGGTTTCCGCGTCCTCCGCGCTCTCCAGATACATCGCCTTAACGATGCGAGCGTAGTAGTAAAGCGATACCACGCTGTTGAGCAAGCCGACAAATGCGAGCCAATACAACCCTTTGTCAATGACAGCGGTGAACAACAGCCACTTGCCGAAAAATCCGGCGAACGGCGGAATGCCGGTAAGCGAGAAGAGGAAAATCGCCATGGCACCGGCAACGAGCGGCGCGCGCGAGGACAGCCCACGATACCCATCAATCATCTCACTCCCCACCTCGTTGGCAATCAGCACGACGACGTAGAACGCGCCGAGGTTCATAAAGAGATAGACGACGAGGTAGAAGAGAATCGCACCGATGCCTTCTGACGTGAGAAGCACGCCGCCCATGAGCAGATAACCGCCGTGCGCGATGCTAGAATATGCGAGTAAGCGTTTGACATTCCGCTGTGGTAGCGCGGCGAGATTACCCACGGTCATCGTTAACGCGGAAACGATGGCTAGCATCAGCGTCCAGTCAACGGATTGCATTACCTCTGAACTGCCAAACCCGGAATAGAAGAACCTGATGAACAGCGCGAATCCTGCCGACTTTGAGGCGACAGATAAGAACGCCGTTATCGGAATCGGCGCGCCTTCGTAAACATCGGGGGACCACATGTGAAACGGCACCGAGGCGATTTTATAGCCGACACCCGCCAAAATAAAGGTTATTGAAACCAGCACGGCGAGCGGATATACGTCGCCAGTGTTGAACATCTCGGTGAGTTTCACGCTAATTTGCCCGAGGTCCCCCGTGCCAGTCATGCCGAACAGCAGGGAGAGCCCGAATAGCATCGTCCCGGAGGCTACCGCGCCGTAGGTAATGTATTTGAACGCCGCCTCGCTTGAACGCGGGCTATGCGTCAAAAACCCGGCGAGGATATAGGAGGTAAGACTCACCGTTTCCAACGAGATGAATATCATCAACAGGTTCGTTGAGGATGCCATCAGGAACATGCCGAGGGTGACAGCGAGCAGCAGCGCGTAGTATTCGCCTTTCAACCGTGCATCCAACTCTTCGGAACGCAGTGAGAAAAGAATCGTCGCCGTCGTTGCTAACAAGAGGATAATCTTGAAGAAAATCGCGAATCTATCCAGCCGAATCATCCCGAGAAACAGCGAGATGGATTCGTTATCACCGAGTAAAGCGTGCGTGAAAAGCACCGCGCCGAAGACGCAGGCTACACCTACCAGCGAGAGATACGCAACGGCGATACTCTCCCTATTTTTCACCACCAGATCGAGGATAATGACGGCGGCGGCGAACACCACCAGCAGTATCTCCGGCGTAAAATAGAGTAGGCTTTCGATATTTTTTAAGGGTCCCACACCGTCCTCCTATTGTAGATTCGCCAGCGCGTTCACTGTATCAACCAGTTTCGTCACGGATTCGCTGAACATCTCAATCGCGAAACCGGGCCAGATACCGAGGACAATCGTCAAAATGCCGAGCGGCACCAGCGTCAAGATTTCGCGTCCATTAATTTCCGGGAGTGCCTCATATTTGGGGTTGAGTTTCCCTAAGAAGACGCGCTGGAGCGTCCAGAGGAAATACGCAGCCCCGACAACGATGCCGATTGTCGACAAAATCGTCAACATCTTAAATTTGTCGTAAGCCCCGAGCAGGGAGAGTGCTTCTCCGACAAACCCGCTGAGCCCCGGCAATCCCAAAGATGCCATAAACGCCAGCGTCGTGATGCCCGTATAGATAGGCATTCTGCTCCCCAAACCGCCGAAACCGTTAATCTCGCGGTGATGTGCCCTATCGTAAAGCACGCCGACGAGCAGGAAGAGCATCGCGCTGATGACACCGTGGTTAAACATCTGCAGAATCGCACCGGTTACCCCAGCTTCGTTCCGGGCAGAGAGTCCCAGGATGACGAAACCCATGTGTCCGATGCTGGAATACGCTACCAATTTCTTAAAATCAGTTTGCGCGAGCGCGCAGAATGAACCGTAAACGATATTAATGAAACCCAGCAGCGCGAGGCTGTTCCCCCATGGGCCAAGTCCATTGCAGAAAAAGTCCATGCCTTGTGGGAGCATCGCCATGTTCACCCGCACTAACCCGTAAGTTCCCATTTTGAGCAGGATGCCTGCGAGGATAACGCTAATTGCTGTCGGTGCTTCGACGTGCGCATCAGGGAGCCACGTGTGGAAGGGGAAAATCGGCACTTTCACGGCGAATCCGATGAAGAAGCCGAGGAATACCCAGATTTGGAAGTTCAAATCGGCGAGTGCGTGTCCACTCGTGGATGCGAGCACGATAAGCCGCGGAATGTCAAACGTTCTCTCACCCGCGGCCCCGCTGTTGAGGTAGACAGCTATCATCGCAACCAGCATAAGCACACTGCCGAAGAGCGTATAGAGGAAGAACTTGATAGCGGCGTATTCGCGGCGCGGTCCGCCCCAAACGCCGATGAGGAAATACATCGGCAGCAGCGTCAGCTCAAAGAAGACATAGAAAAGAAACAGATCCAGCGCGGCGAAAAAGCCGAGCATCCCTGTCTCTAGGAGTAGGAACAACGCCATATACGCCTTAAGCCCCTTTTCTATGTTCCGCCACGAGGCGAGCACACAGATGGGGCCGAGGAGCGCAGTCAGGAGCAAGAGTGTGACGCTGAGCCCGTCAATACCGATGTGGTAACGGATATTGAACGCCGCTATCCATGCGATATCTAATTCATACTGCGTTCCGGCACTGCCCCTATCGTAGGATACGAATAGGTAGACAGCGAGCAGGAGCGGCACGCACGTGAAAAACAGCGTGACACGTTTGATTAACTCCTCCGACTCGCGCGGCAGAAGTAAAACGGCAATCATCCCGAGCAACGGGATAAAAATCATTAGGGACAATAACATCTAGTGGGAATCCTCCTTATCCCATCATCGGGAAATCAGATAGAGTATAGAGAGCAAGGCTCCAGCAAAAGAACGGTGCGAAAATTTGAATGATTAACGACATCGGAGCCATCCTTACCCGAAACCTATAAAGCCCGGAAAACTAAGATTAACACGACAAGCCCGGCGAGGACGACGAGCAAATAAGTCTGAATCGCCCCTGTCTGAATTCGGCGAATTCTGCCCCCGATTGCCCATGTAACCTGCGCGACGCGGTTGACAAGTCCGTCAACCACGCGGCTATCAAAAAATCCGGTGAAAGCGGCGAGTCCATCGCGCGTCACTCGTCCGACTCCGTTGACGATGCCGTCGACAACGCTGCTATCAAATTGCGCGAAAAGCCGCGCCTTCCACACCGTGAGTGCTACCAGCACGCCGTTGTAGAACTCGTCAAAGTAGTATTTGTTCCAAAAGAGGTTGTAGAGCGGCCGGAACCTCGATGCAACTAATTCAGCGGAGAGGGTGCGTTTGTGGTAAAATAGCCACGAAAGCAGTATCCCTAACCCCGCGACAATGATAGAGAGCACCATTGCTATTGTATGCGCGGGACCGTGCCCGTGATGCCCTGCATCGCCGTGCGTGTCGTGCGCGCCATCTTCCTCAGCAGCAACCGCTTCGGATACGCCGAATAGAGAAAACGTGCCTTTGCTATCCGGCGTGTTTTGGAGACGCGCGATGCCATCGTTAGTTGGCAAGCTTTGCAAACCTGCGTGCGCCGGTGCATGGACATGCGGCTGTTTCGGCGGCGTAACGTAAGCATCGTTAAACCAAAGCACATTCACAACCGGAAAACTGAGCACTGCTAAGACGAGAAGCGGCACCGTCATTGACTTCGGAGATTCGTGTGCCATGTCGTGCATCTCTTGATTGCGCGGTTCCCCGAAAAACGTCATCAAAATGAGGCGGAACATATAGAACGCCGTAACCCCCGCGGCGCAGAGTGCCATGCCGAAGAGGACGTAGTGATGCACGGAGTTCCACTCCATCGCGCGTCCCAGCACGCCGCCTAAAATCGCATCTTTGCTCCAGAACCCGGAGAAGATGAACGGCACCCCGGAAATGGACAACGTAGCGATGAGCATCGTAGCGAACGTTATCGGCATTTTATGGCGGAGCCCCCCCATGTTCCGCATATCCTGGTCTGGGGGAATTTCGGAACCGTGGGCATGAACTAACGCGTGAGAATGTTCTTCTTCGTGTTCGTGTTCTTCGTGTCCATGTGAGTCATGTTCGTCGTGGCTGTGCGCGTGCATCGCATGAAAGGCGTGAATGACGCTTCCAGAACCGAGGAACAGCAATGCCTTGAAAAACGCGTGCGTGGTGAGGTGAAAAAGTCCAGCCACATAACTGCCCACGCCAATTCCAAGCATCATATAACCGAGTTGGCTGATTGTGGAATACGCCAGCACCCGCTTAATGTCAAACCGGACGATGGCAATCGTCGCCGCCACCAGCGCGGTAATGCCGCCGATATAGGCAATGGCAAGCGACGAGGTTTCCGTCAAAATCGGGAACATCCGCGCGGTGAGGTAAACGCCAGCGGCTACCATCGTAGCAGCATGGATAAGCGCGCTCACCGGAGTCGGGCCTTCCATTGCATCGGGGAGCCAAGTGTGCAACGGCATCTGTGCGGATTTCCCGATAGCACCACAAAAGATGAGGACACCGGCGATGGAGAGCCATACCATGTCACCCGTGTTTAAACCAGCGGCTTGCGCGAAGATGCCCTCTTCGCCGTAGAGTGCAAGCGTGTCGAATTTGGTAAAGAGCATCATCATGC
Source organism: Candidatus Poribacteria bacterium (assembly GCA_965242965.1). Taxonomy (GTDB): domain Bacteria; phylum Poribacteria; class WGA-4E; order WGA-4E; family WGA-3G; genus AGPOR5. Next base: position 4,931,958 of record OZ251518.1, read on the forward strand.
CGATGAACATGCCAATATCGCCGACACGCGTCGTCAAAAACGCTTTTTTACACGCATTCGCCGCGGAATCCTTCTCGAACCAGAAGCCGATGAGCAGATAGGAGCAAAGCCCCACCAACTCCCAGCCGATGTAAATGCCGAGGAGGTTATCCGAGACAACGAGGAACAACATCGAAAACGAGAAGAGCGAGAGGAAGGCGAAAAACCGCGGATACCTCGGGTCGCCGTGCATGTAGCCCATCGAGAAAATGTGGACGAGGCTACTTACCAGCGTAACAACAATCAGCATGATGGCCGTGACGCTGTCAAGGTAAAACCCCATAGAAAAACTGACGTTCCCGATGGCAATCCACTCGACTGTTTGCGGCGATGGATTCGGAACGACGTGTTGCAAGAGCAGGAGCGAACAGCCGAGCGCGATGAGCATCGCCGCTGTGGACAGATAGTCCTGCCTCGGCACGCGCCGTTTCGCCAGTGACATGAGCCCGAAAACGGCGAACGCGGCGAGTGGGCAGAGTAAGATGAAACTGATTAACGGGACAACCATGTTTGCTGTCATATTTTCTGTATCCTATCCTTTTAAGGTATCCACCTCGTTGGGGCGAATGCTACCGAATTCGCGGTAGATGGCGAGGATAATCGCGAGGAAGACCGCGGCTTCTGCAGCGGCAAGCACGATGCCAAAAATGGCGATTATCTGTCCATCAATGTTTTCCGGCGGCGTGACGAAGCGCGAGAACGCCGCAAAGTTCAGATTGCACGAATTGAGAATGAGCTCGATGCCCATCAAAATGCTGATGGCGTTCCGGCGCGTCAACACGGCGAAAATGCCGAGCGTGAACAGAATCGCACTGATGACGAGATAGTTTTGTAAGGACATATTTTTTAGAGACTCCGTGAAGCGCGCCTAGTCTCGCACCTCTTTTCGTGAGATGAGTGCCGCGCCAATTAACGCTACCAGCAGTAACACCGAGACTACCTCAAACGGCAACAAGAACTGCCCATTCAAAATCAGCGTCCCGATACGTTCCGTAGTCGGTTGAAGCTGCTCGCCTTCATCAACGATGTTCTTCCATTGCGGCGTATTGGCGATGGTAGTCAGGAGCAGCATGAGCAGCGCGAGGGAGATCACGCCGCCTAATAGCAGCTGCCCGCGCTCAATATGGATGCGCATTTCCAACCGGCCGCTCGTCATCATCACGCCGAACAAGATGAGGACAAGAATGCCGCCGACATAGACAATCACCTGTGTGGCGGCGAGGAAATCTGCCTGCAGAAAAACGTAAAGTCCGGCGACACCGAAAAGCGTCACCATCAGTGAAAACGCCGCGTGGACGATATTCCGCACCGTGACAACCACGATACCCGATGTAACCGTCAACAGCGCGAAGCCGTAAAAAATTAACGATTTAAGTGTGAATTCCATTTTTTACCCTGCTGCTGCCGGCTCCTCCGCCTCTTCCTCGCCGTACATCTCCTGCTTGGCAAAGGGGAAGATGAGCTCCGTCCGGTCGAACTTGGAATACTCAACGCCTTCCAGCGAATCCTTCATCGTGAGGCACTCTGTCGGACATACCTCGGTGCAAAGCCCGCAATACATGCAGATAGACATGTCAATGTCAAACTTGTCAAGGTAGAAAACGACTTTGTTTCGGGTGACGATCCGCGAGACTTCGTCGCTTGAAAACGTTTGCGTGCGGGCAGCGTCTTCCGATGCTTCAAGCCGGTCGGCGACAACCTGCGGCCCTTGGCGCGAGGTGAGGTTCGTAACGGTGAACGATTCGCCCGGCTTCACCTTCTCGCTGCCTTCAATGATGCCGATGATTTCGCGTCCATCTTTGAAATGCACGACGTTCATGCTATCCCAAAGCTGCTCGCCTTTCGGCAGTTTTGTGGCGGTAATCGTGATGCAATCGACAGGACAAATCATCTCGCATTTTTTGCACCCGATGCAATCCTCAACGCGGTTATAGAGCTGCCCGCGATACCCTTTCGGAATCTCTCGGACGTTCCGCTTCTTTTCATAATCGCGTTCATACGGGTATTGATGCGTCACTTCCGGCTCGAAGAACTGCCGAATTGTCACCCGCATCCCGACGAGCACCGTCCAAACGCCTCTATAAATGTTTCGTACGTATTTCTGCATGACGAAATCCTCCTTACGATGAAAAAACACTTCCCTTTCACGTAGGGCGAGGGCCCTCGGATGCCACACGCGCATCCGAGCGGGTTTCCCTCGCCATGCCATCCGCGCATGCGAGCGGGTTTCCCTCGCCATGCGTCTTGCTGTCAAACCGCATCCCCCCTGTAGTTCAGGATCGCCTGAAGCTCTGGCATGTTTGCCAAGCGATCCTGACCCGTTCGGGTGCAGGCGCACCCGAACTACAGAGAGAGTGCCCTGTAGCTCAGGATCGCCTGATCCTGATCCGTTCGGGTGCAGGCGCACCCGAACTACAGAGGTGGGCCTGATGGATCTCCGGTAGGAGGGACATCCCTGTCCCGATACACATCCCACCGGGCCATCGCCTACTTTCTGAATACCTCATGTCTTACGCAGAGCTTGGCTGCGCCTGCGGTTTCTGCCCTAGGTTTCTACCGATAAACACATACGCTTGGACAAGTCCGATTGAGATAATCGCGATGCTGATGCCCGTGCTGAGCGGGGTATCCTCTGGAAAGATGAGCCCCCAGATTCCCGTGCCTAGGATGTTAAAGAAGGCGAGAGGAATGAAGTATTTCCAGCATAAATTCATCAGCTGATCGACCCGGAGGCGTGGGAGCGTCCAGCGCAGCCACATCATCAAGAAGACTAAGCCCATCGTTTTGATAACAAAACCGGGGAGCCCACCGAGGATGTCAAACCCGCCGCCGAAGACTGCCAAGTCGGGCAAAATGCCTTCCCAGCCGCCGAGGAAGAGCGTCACGGCAATCGCGCTCACAGCAAACATATTCGCATACTCGGCGATGAAGAAGAGCGCGAACCGCATGCCGCTATATTCCGTATGAAACCCGGCGACGATTTCCGACTCCGCCTCCGGCAAATCAAACGGTGTCCGATTTACCTCGGCGATAGACGAAATGAAGAAGATAAAGAACGCGAAAAACGTAAACGGCGTGCGGAAAATGAGCCAATCCGAGATGCCCCCGGCTTGGTTCGCCACAATCGCCTCCATGCTCAAACTCTCAACGAGCATCACGACGGTGAGGATAGAGAGCCCGAGCGGGATTTCATAACTCACAATCTGTGCCGCCGAACGCAGCGAACCTAACAAGGACCACTTGCTATTCGAGGACCAGCCCGCCATAATCACACCCATGACTATCACGGACGAAATCGCCATGATATAGAAGATGCCGATGTTAAAATTGCTGACGAGGATGTTCTGTCCGAACGGAATCCCGGCGAATACTGCAAACGAGCACCCGAAAATGACGTAAGGCGCGAGCAGAAAGAGGAGTCTATCGCCTTGCGGGGGGATGTAATCCTCTTTAAAGAGGAGTTTCACGCCATCTGCAAGCGTCTGCAGCAGTCCCCACGGTCCGACCCGCATCGGTCCCGTGCGGTTTTGAAACCGGGCTGCAACTTTCCGTTCGGCGAGCACCAGCACCAGCGGTAGCAGCGGCACCACTGCCACGAAAATGCCTGCACATCCGAGCATGACAAGCACCATGCCGAGTTCTGCCGGAAGATGTGATGCCACGCTCTCTGGCAGCATCGGCATCAAAACGTCCCGGACGAACTTTTCCGCCCAATTACCGCTATCACCGGCGGCATCCTGAACAAAGAAACCTTGAGATAAAATGTCTGGCATCTGCCCTCCTGTAAACTTACGAAGACGACTCGGCAACGTTGTCGGCGTGCTTTTAATCTAGCAGGCCTTGTTACCTATTGATTTCAGTTCTCTTCGTTGAACTGATTAGCAACCCAAGCGGAAACCCTACAGTAATTATGGAAAAAACGTCTCCCCTTCACGTAGGGCGAGGGCCTGTCCCTCGCCATGCCACACGCGCATGCGAGCGGGTTCCCCTCGCCATGCGTTTGGCTATCAAACCTCATCACCCCTGTAGGGCAGGACCGTCTGAAGCTCTGGCATGTTTGCCAAGCGATCCTGACCTGTTCGGGAGCGGGCGCTCCCGAACTACAGAGGTGGGCCCGATGCCTGCCGGTGTTCGCCCGCTTTTCATCGCAAACTTAAACCGCGAAAAGTTTACCTGTCTACCTCGCCCATCACGATATCAATACTGCCGATGATGGCGATGATGTCCGCCACCATGAGCCCGCGACTCAACTCCTGCAGCGCGCTCAAGGCACTGAAGCACGGCGAGCGTCCTTTAACGCGAACCGGCTTCGGTGTGCCATCGCTGATGATGTAGAAACCGAGTTCCCCGCGCGGTGCCTCGCTGCGAAAGTAGACCTCGCCTTTCGGGGGCCGGACCGCTTTTAGATTCGCCATCACGGGCCCGTTGGGGAGCCCTTCTGCCAGAATCTGCCGCACAATCCGAACAGACTCTTTCATCTCGTCCATCCGAATTTTGTAACGACTCCAGCAATCCCCGACAACCGCGCCCAACTCCGGCGTATCCTTCGCTACCGGCACGTCAAAATCAAACCTATCGTAAATGGAGTAAGGTTCATCGCGCCGTAGATCCCAGTCTACCCCAGAGCCGCGCAGATTCGGTCCGGTGGCACCGTAGCTCAGTGCCATCTCCGCGGACATGACGGCCACCCCGGTAGTCCGTTCACTGAAGATGCTGTTTTTCGTGAGGAGTTCGTTGTATTCATCGATGAGGGGCTCGAAATAGTCGAGGAAGCGTTCGATTTCGTCCAAAAAATTCTGTTCAGTCGCCGAGCCGGGTTCCAGCGGTATGATTTCGGATACGCCGCCGATGCGGATGTAGTTATAGGTAAGCCGCGCGCCGCAGACTTTTTCAAACAGCAGGAGTAGCCGTTCGCGGTCGCGGAAGGCATAGAGAAACGGCGTGAACGCGCCGATGTCCATCCCGTAAGTGCCGAACGACAGCAGATGGCTGGCGATTCGGTTTAATTCGCAAATCAGCACTCGCAGGTATTCGGCGCGTTCTGGCACGGCGAACTTCCGTTTTTCGTCCGCCGCCAACAATTTCTCAACGGCGAGGCAGAACCCCCAATTCTGGTTCATCGCCGCGACGTAGTCCATTCTGTCGGTGAACGGGATGATCTGCGGGTAGGAGAGGTTCTCCGAGTGTTTTTCAAAACAGCGGTGGAGGTATCCGATGTGCGGAATCGCCTCGCGCACCACTTCGCCTTCGAGTCTGAGCTCTAGCCGTAAAACGCCGTGCGTGCTAGGATGCTGGGGTCCCATGTTCACTACCATTTCATCGGCGAACGGTTTAAGTTCAATGATTTTGCTTTCTGTATTGGGACTCGCTGCCCCGTTTACCTGTTGTGCGGTTTCCATAGTGTCGCGCTCACGCCGCGGATGGCGTGCTACATCGCTCCTCAATGCGTTAATTGTGTTTCCCGTGCGTATCCATTTCGCTTCTCTTAATATGATACCATTTTTACAGCCAAATGTCAAATTTTAATAGCAGATTTTTTACGTTTTAAGTGACAACCTCCCATTTCATCAGACAATTCTAAACGTTGTCGCGAAAAAATGCAAGGATTTTAGAGGCATTTAGTTGAGGGTGTTTCATAAATCGCTCAACGTCGCGAGGACAGGCCCCGCGCTACGGTAAAAAAACGCCGCCCCTTCACGTAGGGCGAGGGCCTGTCCCTCGCCATGCCACACGCGCAGGCGAGCGGGGTTCCCTCGCCATGCGTCTTGCTAGCAAACCGCATCACCCCTGTAGGTCAAGAGCACCTGCTCTTGACCCGTTCGGGATCAGGCGATCCCGAACTACAGAGATGGGCCCAATGCCTGCCGGTATTCGCCCGCCCTCCAAGGCAGGATAAATACCGACTACCGGGTTCATATCGGGACAAGGATGTCCCTCCTACCGGTGCGGGGGAGATGCCCCGCGGTTAGCCAGCGGCCGTAGCGAAAGTTTCAGGGTTCTCCGCCGCCGCTTCATAGTCATCAAGTAGTTCCGTAATGCTCGGATTTTCGCCGCAAAGTGGGCAGTCCGCGTCGCGGTAAATTTTCACCTCACGATACGTCATCCCGAGTGCTTCATAAAGCACGAGTCGGCCGATGAGCGTTTCACCGATACCGATAATATACTTAATCGCCTCGGTGGCCATCATGACACCGATTACGCCTGGGAGCACGCCCAGGACACCCGCCTCGCTTCAGCTGGGCACCATGCCTGGGGGCGGCGGTGTCGGATACATGCACCGATAGCAAGGTCCTTCGTTCGGCTTAAAGAGGGTGACTTGCCCCTCAAATTGGAAGATGCTGCCGTGGACGATGGGCTTATTCATCAGCACGGCGGCATCGTTGACGAGGTAGCGCGTCGCGAAGTTATCGCAGCCATCGACAATCACATCGTATTCGCCGAAGATTTCCTCAACGTTGTCCGTAGTTAATCGGAGATTGTAAGGCGTGATGTCAACGTCCGGGTTGAGCGACTTAATCGTGGTGGTCGCGGACTGGACTTTCGGTGTGCCGACGGACTCCGTGCGATGGAGGATCTGGCGTTGCAAATTACTCAACTCCACGACATCTGAATCGATGATGCCGAGGTGTCCTACGCCAGCGGCACCGAGGTAAACGCCGGCGGGTGAACCTAAACCGCCCGCGCCGACGAGTAACACTTTGGCATCAAGCAGTTTGGATTGCCCTCTTTCGCCGACTTCCGTGAGCATAAAGTGCCGACTATACCGGTCCAACTGTTCGTTGCTCATCGGCTTGTCTTGTGCTGTTGGGTATCCAGCGGCAGACCAGTCGCGGTATCCGCCGGCCATGGAGACGGTATCCGTGTATCCCATTTCGCGCAGCGATTTTGCGGCGAGCAGGGAGCGGAGCCCTGCGGCGCAGTAGACGATAACCTTCTGCTCGCGGTCTGGGATATAATTCTCGACAGAAAATTCGAGCATCCCGCGCGTTACATGAACAGCATCGGGGATATACCCTGCGCGATATTCGTCTTCGTCGCGGACATCAAGGAGCACGAAGTCGGCATCGTCGGCTTGGCTCGCTTTGACTTCGTCCACGGTAACTTCGGGGATTTCTGTTTTTGCCGCCTCAACGATTTGTCTATAGGATTTCATAAAATTCTCCTGGCGGGTGGAGATACCACTCCACACGAACGATTTTCACACGAGTTGCAGTTAAGTATGTTTCACGATTTTGGGCTTCTTTGACAATTCCTACAAGAAATTATACCATAAATTTGTTATATTGTCAAAACTTTTTTAATTCTGGCCCCTGGAGCAGGATAGGAGCAGGATAGGAGCAGGATTTACAAGATTATCACGATTAGCAAGAGACTGTAGTTCGGGAGCACCTGCTCCCGAACCGGCGCATGGAGAGGAAAACCCTTTCCTGGCCCGTAGCGCGGGGGCCTGTCCCCCGCGATCGTTCACGTGAAAAAAAACCCTCTTCAGGTCCTTTAGGTCCTGCATGTCTATAGTATCCCGCCGACCGAAAAAAAGCCCTAAGGTCCTTTAGGTCCTTAATCTGCAGCAGCTGCATCGCCGTAGAAAACATTAAGGTCCTAAAGGACCTTGCGGACTTGGCGGCCAGCGCGTGCTATAGACATTCAGGTCCTACGGACCTAAAACCGTTACCTGGCCCGTAGCGCGGGGGCCTATCCCCCGCGATCGCACGACCTGCGCGAAAAACGCCAGCCAAAACCGTTTCCCATCCCGCGCCAGCGGGATGAATTCTGGGTGGAAAAAAATTTAACTAGGAAAGAAAAAAGCAGTGTGATATACTGTTCATGTCAGGAAACTTCATGGGGTGTCTCCTAAAATGTTTTTGGTTCTTCATGCTAGGATACCCCATCTCCTAACGTTTTCCAACGATTTATGAAACACCCTCAGCCTTAAATACTTGTCAGGAGGAAAAATGGATACGCAACATACCTACACCGCTCATATTGAACACCACGGTGAGTGGTGGATTGGGTGGATCCTCGAGGTTTCTGGCGTAACGTGCCAAGAACGGACGCGAGAGGAATTGCTGGAATCGCTCAAAATGACGCTGCTTGAAATTTTAGCGTATGACGAAGAGCAAGCACGTCAACGAGCAATCCACGAATACGAGGAAATCAAGATTGCCGTATGAAACGGACCCAATTAATCAGGCATCTCACCCGACACGGATGCAAATTGGTGCGTGAAGGCAGAAGCCACTCGTTGTGGGGCAATCCTGAACTTGGCACTCGTGCCGCAGTCCCTAGGCACCAAGAAATTAATAATCATCTGGCCCGGGAAATCTGCAAGGAACTAGAGATTCCCCGGATTTAATGGGATTGAGCCCACTATTCTCAATAACGACACCGGTTACTACTGAGAAAGCGTAACCCGCTCATTCGCGGCAAGATGGAATGTCCCTTCTTGGATGAGGCTGTCCACGAGAGGACGCATCCGCTGCACCAGCATCCTGCCGGTAGATTTGTAACCGAAGAGTTTCGCCGCTTCGGTGACGAGGGCATCGGGAGGCATGGAGCCCTGTGCCTCAAGCACCTGTTTCATCGCCGCGGCGATTTCTTCATCGCAGATCCACTCAATATTCAGGTTTTTCCGGCGGCGCACCTGAAGAGCACGCTCCTCGACTGTCCATAAGAAATCCCCTTTACGTTGCACGCGCCGGTTTGCCATCCGCTTTCGCTGCGCTGTCAAAATGCCCGCCTCAATTGCATCCTTAATTCGCGCGCCTGCCCGCTTGACACCCCACAAGGAACGAATGCGGAAGACCACGGCATCAACATGGACAGGGCTTTCAACCTCCACTACCTGCTCAATGGCTAGCGCAAGCTGGCCAGGGGCTTGCTCGGGTAACGTGCCGCGGATCTGGATGCCCAAATCGGTGCATTCAACGTAAGCATGCTGTTCGGACGGCGGTGGCGTTGCCGGCTGTGGTGGCGTTGCCGGTGTGCTTTCTTCTTCCGGGGGTTCATCAGGAGGAGTTAACACAGGTTCTTCTGCTTTTGGCGGCGGTTCTTTTGGCGTTGCGATTTTGGCGCGTTCAACTGCTGCTAATAGCCGCTGTCCGGTTTCCGCGCGATGCCGATACCAATCAGTAGACCAGATGCGGTGAATCGTCCACCCTAATCCCTCCAACACCTGCTGTCTCAGCCGGTCCCTATCTCGCGCCACGGGCGAACTGTGATACCGCGCGCCATCGCATTCAACGCCGAGAAGATACCGGCCCGGGGATGCAGCATCTGTTACGGCAAGATCGATGCGATAACCTGCGCATCCTACCTGTTTGCTAACGGTGTAGCCGTGGTTTGTGAGGAACTCATAGACTGCATCCTCAAACGGCGAATCGGTATCGCCGCCTGTCGGCATCGCAGTTTGCAAGTTCCGATTCTCGGCATAGTCAAGGAAGGTTTTTAGGGCCCGCACGCCGAACGGGGCACTCTCGTCTATGTGCAGCTCTGCCGCGCGGAAATTGGAGAAGACGACGCACCGCTCCCTCGCGCGCGTGATGAGAACGTTCAAACGGCGATGCCCACCTTCTTGGTTAAGCGGGCCGAAGTTGCGATGAAGTCGTCTTGTCCCATCTTTTCCATAACCGATGCTGAGGAAGATGACATCGCGTTCATCTCCCTGAATCGTCTCCAGATTCTTGACGAAGAAATGTTCGTCACGGGTGCTGGCGAAGAAGGTTTCCATCTCTGGATGCTGACGCAACTGGAGTTCCACTTCGTCAAAGATGGCTTGTTGCTGTTTGCTACTGAAGGTGCCGACACCGAGGCTTTTGTCCGGATACTCCTGAAAATGCTGAAAAGCGGCTTGGACGACAGCTGCCGCCTCTTTCCGATTGGCAGCACTGCGTCCCCTGTCGTAAACCGCCTCTGGCAGATGGACAAACTTCAGTCCGAGGTGTTTCACATCTTCAAGCGGCGAAGGGAAAATGAGCAGGTTGTTGTCATAGAATTCCTGATTGGAAACGGCGATGAGCGACTCGTGTCGGCTGCGATAGTGCCACTTTAACGCCTTCGTCGGAAACGCCATTTTGCAGTGGTGCAGAATGCTCTCCACATCAAGGAGCGTGGTGGTGCCATCGTCGGTATCCGCTTCGGTATCGTCAACGATGCTGTCAAAGAAACGGGTGGGTGGTAACTGCCGCGTATCGCCGATGACGACGGCTTGTTTGCCTCGTAAAAGCGCGCCGAGCGCGTCTTCTGGCCGGATCTGACTCGCTTCGTCAAACACGATAACGTCAAAGTTGAGCAAACTCGGGTCGCAGAATTGCGCAACAGATAGCGGGCTCATCATAAAGCACGGCTTAACTTTCTGGATCAAACCGCCGACGGTAGAAAGCAGTTTTCGGATGGGCATGTGGCCGCGCTTGCGGTTAAATTGCCCGTGGAGGATGCCGACTTCGGAGTCACGGGATGCACCGTCAATCAGACGCGGGCGGTTTTGATGCAACCGAGCGACAAGCCGTTGTTGATTCACTTTGAACGACGCATTGTCATGCTCGCGGAAATCTGCAATCTTTTTTTCGTGCAGTTCGCGTGAAAAGCCCTGCAGTGGTAGACGTTCCATGAACGCCTCATGGAGGAGAGCATCGGCGAGGTTGCCCTCAAAACAGGCAACTAAATCTGCCGGTTCAAGTGCCGCCATGTGTTCCAAAATCGGTTTCGCAATCGTCTCTTGGCACGCTTCACGCCGCATCATAAACTGTCCCCAAGCCGTCAATTGCGAACGCGCGTCCCGCCATGAATCAAGCCGCGCGCGGAGTTCCGCAAAGGAGAGGTTTTCCTCAGACTCTCCGAAGAGGCGTTCGGCATCGGTACCGAGGCGTTGAAAGAGCCGATTGCGCTGCGCCACAAACTCGCTTTCGGCGGCGGTAATTTGAGCGACGAGCGTCTCAATTTGTTCGCGCGGGATACCTGCGCTAACGATGGCCACGGCATCTACGGCATCTTCTGTCAAAGTGCCATCAAGCAGACAGCCGCGGAATTCGACAATCCATTCGGCAAATGCGCGCAGGAAGTCTGCATCGCTGTTTTCACCGAGCCAGTGCTCGCCGAAGAGTGCGCGCCCGGTTTGTTCGCGTTCCTGCAGTGCTTTTCGGAGATGGATGCAGTGTGCTAATTCGCCGAGTTCACTGATAAGCACCTCTGGTTTTCGGGGTGCGGTTGCTTTGTAAAAACTTTGGAATTCGCGGTTGATGAACCGGTAGCGGCTGTTCAAAATGCGGAACCAACTTGCCGACAAGACTTTATACTCGTCAAGGAGATTCGCGAAGTCTTGTGTTAAGGCAGTTGACGTAAATTTTGCGTTCGCCGAGGCAAGTGCATTTTGCAAATCCTCAACCTCAGCAATCAAGGCTGCTGCGTCTGTATTCTGCCTGTCCCACGCCGTATTCAACAGCATGTCGCGTGCGGCGGGGATGGCTCTTTTCATCACGTCTGCGCCTTGCATCGCGCGTGAGAGTGCGGCGAGGGTATCAGGAAGGTGAAATTTGCATGCCTCAACGCAGGGAATGAACGCCGCTTCTAGCGCATCCAATGCGTTTTTGCACGTCTCAATCAGCGTGCTGATTTCTCCTTCAACGAGCGGCGTGATGACACCCGGCACACAGCCACGCCACGGATGCTCGGCAATCGGCATGACATGCGGTAGCAGCGCTGCTACATTCTCAAGTTGCAACTTCGCCGCGTCCCAGTCTCCCCGGTTGCTTTCAGATGGGTTATTGAACCGCGCCGACATCATCTCGCGTCCGGCGTTCTCAAAATGCCGGCGCGCGTTCTCCCGAATCCCGAATAGCATATAGGGCGATTTCCCTGTCTCGCCGATGGGTTCATGCAAGGCGTTGACATACGCGTTGAGCTCTGCCTTCTGCGAATCAACATCGGAAAAGAGACTATCCGCTTGATTTAACTGCGGCGGGTGAGCAGAGAAGGTGCGTTCCAACGCTTGCAACACCTCACGTTTATTGGACTTGTGGCTGTGCAATTCCAAGCAGAAATCGCCGAGTCCCACCCGGTCCAACCGACTTTTCACCACCTCAAGGGCGGCCATTTTTTCACTGACGAACAGGACATTTTTGCCAGCGGCGAGCAGTTCGGCGATGATATTGGTAATCGTTTGGGACTTCCCGGTGCCAGGCGGTCCTTCCACTACCAAACTCTTGCCTACCTTGATGTCCTCAATGACTGCGATTTGTGACGAGTCCGCGTCCATGACGTGATAGAAAGTCTCGCTAGATTGCTTGTCTACCTCATCGGGTTGAAAGCCGCCACCTCCGCCTCCCCCGCTCCCGGTTGTCTCGCCAAAAATCCTTCCGAGTAGCGGATGGGTATCCACATTCCACCCCTCGGGCTCTAAATCTTTATACATCACAAATTTGGTGAAACTGAAGAATTCAAGGTAAATGTCCGGCACAACGCGCCAATTTTCCTGTCCGGTGATTGCATCGTTAACAGCCTGAAAATAGGCATCAATGGCGGCCTTGTCTTCGGGCGTTTCGAGAGGGGGCAATTCCAGGCTCTGCTCCGCCAGTTTTGCCTCCAGCGAGAGATTCGGTGACAGTTCCGCGCCGCTCCATTTGAGACTGAATCGGGTGCGCACCTTCTGGCGTTCCAATTCGACAGGAATGAGCAGGAGTGGGGCGCGATGCCTACTTTCAGAGCTCGCGCTTTCTGTCCACTCCAAGAACCCCATGGCGAGATAGAGGACAGAATAGCCTTGCTCCTCAAAGACAGAACGCGCCTGCTGATGGATGTAATACAACCGCTTCTGAAGTTCGTCTCCCGGCAGAGAGGTTTGCAAATGCCGGTCTGTGTGATGTTCCGCGGGTTCGGTAGCATCATCCACCCACGGCATCGGTGCAGCTTCATCGTCTTCAACCTCGGATACCACCGTATTTTCGGAAGGCTTGAATTGCATCGTCCGTTCGCCGAGGACGAGAATGTCAAAAACCTCTTTCGGGATTTCATCAATTACCTGAATGCTACGCCGTCGGCTTGGCCGGAAATTGAGGAGACGGTTTCTTCCTGTCAGATCGAGGAGATTCTGCCGCGCGGCTTGCAGCTGCTCGGCGATATTTCGATTCCGATTTTTCATGATTTCCTACCAATTCGCCTTCCTATCCTGCCACAGATGCGCCTTGACAGCATCCTCGTTGAGCTCAGTGCCCCAACCGGGACGCGTCGGCGTTTTCATGAAGCCGTCAACGATTTCTGGAGTATGCGTCGTCAAATCGTCTTTCCACGGGACATCGTCAATATCAATCTCCATGATTCGCACGTTCGGCAGCACTGCACAGAGACTCGCGCTCATGAAGGAAGAGAGGTGGCTGTAGTAGTTGTGCGGCGCGACATTGAGTTGATACACCTCCGCCACGTCACCAATTTTCTTCGATTGCGAGAAGCCGTTCCACGGCACGTCTATCATGAAGACATCGGCGGCGCGCGCCTCAAAATAGGGGAGATAATCGCGCATGTAATAGAGATTCTCGCCGGTGCAGATTTTCGTCGTCGTGGCATCCTTAATCTGACGGATGGCTTCGGGCGAATACATGTCAATCTCTAACCACAGCAAATCGAACGGTTCCAACGCCTTAGCGATGCGCATGCACGCCTCCGGCTTAAAGTTGAAGTTGAGATCGAGATTGATGCCGACATCCGGGCCGACTGCCTCGCGGAATGTGCCGATTAAGGTGACGATATGCCGCAGCAATTCAGAACTCACATTGCCATCGGTAGTGCCCTGTCCGCCGCCGAAACCGCTGAAGTAGACAGAGCTCGGGTCACCGGGGATGACGATATTCGTTTTGAGCGCAGTGAAGCCTTTCTCAACAACTTCGCGTCCGAGTGCGGCGATGTCGTCCATCGTCCTTAAAGGCGGCACGCCTAGGAGTTCAAAATTGCGAGCACGCGAGGTACCACAGTGGGACCAGTAGACGCGGACATCGTCACGCGTGGGCCCGCCGAACAATTCCACGACAGAAATACCCAACGCTTTCGCTTTGATATCAACGAGGGCACATTCAATTCCAGCGATTGCCTTAGCGGCAATGCCGCCGGGGCTCTGCCGTGAACCACGAATCATGTCCCAGAACCGCATCTCATACGCGCCCGGGTCTTTCCCAATAAGCAACGGAGCCAGGTCGCGGATGGTGCCAGCCACGCCGTTGGGACTTCTACCGTCGCTACACTCGCCGTAGCCGGTGATGCCTTCGTCGGTTTCAACCTTGACGAAAATCCAAGGTCTCCAGCCAGCATCGACGATAAAGGTTTCAATGTTTGTAATTTTCATCGTTTTCTCCTTATTTTCTCCGGTAGGCGGGACATCCCTGTCCCGATGCCGAATTTTTTCCGGTAGGCGGGACATCCCTGTCCCGATATCCCTCTTCGGTAGGCGGGACATCCCTGTCCCGATACGAAAAATTGAGACCAGGAGGTCGCTCCTACCGAAACCGAATTGCATCGAGACCGGGAGGGCTCTCCTACCCGAAGAAATCGAGACCGGGAGGTCTCTCCTACGCCGGTAGGCGGGACATCCTTGTCCCGAATCCGATGCATCGCCGCTACAGGGATACAACTTCTCCACACCGATTTGATTCAAGAAGCGCGTCGCAGATGCGCATCGTGTTAACGGCGACATTCGGCCAATGCTCCTCAAGCTCTCCAGACTGCACGATGTCCGAAAACCGTTCAATCATCGTGACTTCCTGAATACAGGTGCCGGTTTCATATTTCGTGTTATCCGCGCCATGCACCCAGAATCGCGCCGAGTCTTCAGATGTGGGCACGGTGAAATCATCGCAGACGATAGATGCGCGCGTGCCTGCAACTTCAAACCATTTGCGGAGAGCGGTATCAAACCCGCAATCCAGCGTGGCGATGCGTTCATCGTCAAACCAGAGGATTCCGGCGAGGTTGAAATCCACGCCGCCTTTGTAGCGCGCGGTAGCGAAGGCTTTCGTTGGCATCTGCTCAAAAGCCCAGAGGATGGCACGGATGCAGTAATACCCCAGGTCACCGAGGCTGCCGCCGGCGAGTTCCTTCATCGCCCGGATATTGTCCGTCGGAATGGTATCCCAATTGAACGTAAACGCCGCTGTAACTCGGCGCAGTTCGCCCAAAGTGCCATCGGTGAGTTTCTGTTTCATTGCCGCGGTGCGTTCGTGATGCACCCACATGACTCCGTCCATGAGTTGCACGCCGTTTTGGCGGCATGCATCCGCCATCGCCATCGCCTCGCTTGCGTTCGCGGCGAGCGGTTTCTCACAAAGGACATGCTTGCCGTGTTCCGCCGCCTTGATTGTCCATGCCGCGTGGTGTGATGGCGGCAGCGGGATATAAACGGCATCAATTGTTTCATCGGCGAGGAGCGCGTCGTAAGTGCCGTATGCGTTGGGGACGTTATGTTGTGTCGCCCAGGCACTCGCGCGCGTCTCGTCCCGACTCGCGATTGCAATAAGTTCCGCGTTCCGGGCGAGATGCATCGCGCGGGCAACCTTCGTGGCAATATTCGCTGTGCTGAGGATGCCCCAGCGGATTTTCGTTTGTAATGTGTTTGTTGATGGGTTTCGGTACAATGCCGTTCTCCTCTGCATATTTGTTATTGGTTATTGATTTCGGTCCGGCAACGTTACCGTAGCGCGGGGGCCTGTCCCCGGCGAAGTGAAGAAACCGTCCCATTACCGTAGCGCGGGGGCCTGTCCCCCGCGAGCGTCCCGTAGGAGAGCCCTCCCGGTCTCGATTTCCCCCGGTAGGAGAGACCTCCCAGTCTCGATGCAACATTAAGGTCCTACGGACCTTGATAGGGTAAGGCGCGTGTTTCTATAGACATTAAGGTCCTACGGACCTAAAAGAGCGGTTTGATAGACCGCAGCATGGCGAGGGACAGGCCCTCGCCCTACGGTGAAGGGGACGTTTTGTGAAGAAGATGTCCCGTTACCGTAGGGCGGGGGCCTGTCCCCCGCGATCGTTGCATGGCGAGGGAAACCCTCTCGCATGCGCGTGTGGCATGCGAGGGCCCAAGCCCTACGTGAGGCCCGGCAACTCCCCAACCAACCGCACCGTCTCTTCACTAACATGCATCACCTGCCCCACCAACCGAACAATATATTGCACATCTTCCCCATTCGGATCGGAGACAATACCACTCCCGTTCGGATCGGGTTTCACGCGATACCGATCGATGAGCCACTCTAATGCCGAACGCCTCCCCAAACGATAATCAAATACCTCTGGCGGAATATCCACTACCGTCAAAGATTCATTGTAGCGGAGCTGCGTTTTGTCTTTGGATAACTCCATCTTCTCCACACGCCAATTGAGCGGCGGGGTTTCGATGAGGTTTGGCATCACGTCAAGTGTTTCATAGTTGACATGCAAGTCCGCCAAAGCGCGCCCGATGTTCACAAATCCCCAGAAATCCGGGGCGAAGGGGAGATGCGGCAAGTCGTGCTTGAGGTTCACCTGATATGTCTCGCGGTATTCGGGATGATGCAAAAGCGCGTAATTGTAGTGGAAAATGTCCCATTTGGTGATGGTTTCATCCTCGTAATGCATTCGGAAATGGGACAATGCCCAGTCGGTGATGTTCTCTCTGCGGTTCGTGCCATCCTCATCGTAGGTGTAGAAGGGGAAGCACTGAGAATCACCCGTTAAATGGAGATTTGGAATCACGTCAGTCATTAGCACGTGAAAAGGCGAATTTGAACTCGGCGCGCAAACGCAAATTGCCCGATTCTCCTGTTCGATTTCCGGTGTAGGGAAGATCGAAGGAAACCCGGCAATCCTATCCGTGAGCACTCTGTCAAAGAACAAATGCGTTTTCGTGAACGGCCGGTAAAGCGACGTGCGCATCTTGCTTTCGGCGAATTCGGTGCCTCGGCCGCGCGCCAACTTCACTTTTAAGTCGCGACTCCATTTGATATCGCGAGTATGTTGCGCCGCAAATGCATCCACGGTGATGCCCGACTGTTTTTGGGTTTCTTGCCATTCAAGCACGCAGAGGTTATAGGCACGGATCGTCCGTTGCATGTTTTCTTCAAGGGCTCTGGGCTGAAAGTTGTAAACCCACGCATCGCGGTTGGTTGAAACACCAAGGACGTAGGTTTTAAAAAGCGTGCCGGCTCCCTCGTTTTTCGCGGCTTTAGCGGCTTTCGTGCCCATCGGGATGAACGTGTTAAAGTCGGCGCGAAATCCCTCGGTGAGCCACATCTGTCGCGCATTCGGCTGAAGTTCGCGCCACTTGACATTGCCGACGTGAGTCGTCTTTTCCAAAAATTGGAACGTGTCGGATTTGGAGAGCTCCGCGGTTGCATCGTGATAGAGGAGACGCGCCTTGCCTTCGCGGTTTTCGCCCGTTTTCACGAGGAGATTGATGCTTACACCCACCTTAATTCCGAAGACGTTAGAATCCCCCGGATGCCGCTTGCGTTCAATATTGCCACCGAGATCGAGCAGATAGAGCGTGTCAAATTCCTCGGCGAGGCATTGCCGCAGACCATCAAACTGCTTCGCGTCAATGAAACTATTATTCGTTATCACCGCAATGATACCTGCCTCGCCAATTTTATCGGATGCCCACCGGAGGGATTTCACGTATGGATCGTAAACTTTATTATTCAGTTGCGCCGTGGAGGCGGCGACATAGGTGGCACGCACACGGTTGTCGACAGCCTCATGCGGCCGATTCTTGTTATTATCGTTTTCGTTCTGCTGACTCGCGTTATAGGGTGGATTCCCGATGACGACGAACATCGGTGTCTCCTTCTGCTCTTGAACGCGCATCGTGTTTTCCAGCGTGAAATAGGCGAATTCGCCGGTTTGATTTGGCGCGTCCATCAACCCGAAGGTATCGAACGTATCCACGAAGCAGATGTGCTTGAACGGCTCGTATCTCCCCATCTTTTCGTAATAGGCGTGTTCGATGTTCATCGTGGCGATGTAATACGGCAACAACATTACTTCGTTGCAATGCAACTCGCCTTTGTATTTCTTATCCAGCGCGATGCCAGGGATGTCTTGCATCAAGCGGACGATGAAGTTGCCGGTGCCGACGAAGGGGTCGATGATATGCACCCCTGTATCGGCCAGGGATTTGCCGAAATGGGTTTTCAGGAGGTGCTGGACGCTGTTCACCATGAAATCAACGATGGGCTGCGGCGTATAAACGACCCCGTGTCTATCGGCATCCTTGACAGAGAAGTCCTGAAAGAAGCGTTGATAGAGGGTATTGAGAAAATCCTGTTTCTGCGAGAAATCGGACAAGGTGCTGGCGGTTTTCTCGATCGCCGTGTAAAACGGGTTGAGTTCTTTGAAGAACTGAGCCCGGTCGAAGGCGTAGCGAGTGAGAACATCGATGACGTTCTCAATTTCGCGGGCGATGATATTGCGCCGGGTGAAATCGCGGTTGTTGAAAACGGTGGCGAAGATGCGTTCCGTCATGAGGTGTTGCGTGAGCATCCGTTCCACCTCTGTCTCGGCGAGATTTGGGTTAATTGCCGCTTGGCATTGCTGATGGAAGTGCGCGAACGCCTCGCGGAATTCGGGGGTATTCTGGCGTTCAGTTTGGATGAGCGTCTCCAATTTCGCGCCGAGTTGGGGGATGGTATCTTGGAACGTATTGACAGCGGCATCCCACTCGGCGAGATTTTCCTCGGTGTAGGTGAAGAAGGTTTCAAGGAGTTGGATGAGATTGCGCGGCTCGGTGATGTCCACATCCAAGATAAGCGCGCCGTTTTGATAGAGGATGGCGCGGTGCGGGGTTTGGAAGATGATGTTTTTCGCAGGATAGCCCGTGGCAAATTTCTGTTGCGCTTCGGCGGGGAGATCATCGAGGAGATCTTTCGCTTCCCAATGGCCGAAGATGAGTCCGAAGTCGGTGACGATTTCGCCATCGATGCGGATGTGGTTTCCGTTAGGTGTGGTGCGGGTTTTCTCACATATCAGCGTGAGATTGCGTTGTCCGCAGTAGTATTGCAAGAGCGTTTGGAAGGCGACGCGGACGGCACCTTCATGTTGCGCGCCGAGTTTCGTGAACTGCTTGAGTTCGGCGTAGTAGTTTTTTATGGGTTTGTGCGTGGTTTTGATGTTGAGCATCGTTTTTCCTCCGTGTTTTGATTGGGTTATGAGTATTTTAACGTAAATCAGGATAAATTGCAAGGGAAAAACGGGGCCTGAAACGATCGCGGGGGACAGGCCCCCGCGCTACGGTAGCCGGAACGGCTCCCTTTACCGTAGGGCGAGGGCCTGTCCCTCGCCATGCACCGGTCCACCGGACGATCGCGGGGGCCTGTCCCCCGCACTACGGTAGATGAGGCGGCCGCGCTTTTGATCCGTTCGGGATCAGGCGATCCCGAACTACAGTCTCTGGAGCACGCGAACGATCGCGGGGGACAGGCCCCCGCCCTACGGTATCCAAAACGCCTCCCCTTTACCGTAGGGCGAGGGCCTGTCCCTCGCCATGCGGCGATCGCGGGGAACAGCCCCCGCGCTATGGAGCCTGAAACGATCGCGGGGGACAGGCCCCCGCGCTACGGGGCCCAGCACGGCTCCTTTTTACGTAGGGCGAGGGCCTGTCCCTCGCCATGCTGCGTTAATCGAGCGATCGCGGGGGACAGGCCCCCGCGCTACGGTATCCAGAACGATCTCTCTTACCGTGCGGCAGCAATCGAGACCAGGAGGTCTCTCCTACTGATTGGCTCTACGCCTCACCCGCCTCTCTCCGCCACCGTTCAAGCGGATGTTCGCGCGAGGTTAACGGTAAGTCCACCCGCGCTTTCCGCCGATGCGATTCCCACGTTGCGTGAATCATCTCAAGACAATCCCGTCCATCGCTGCCGCTTGCGAACGGCTCCCGGTCTGCCTCAATGGCTTCAATCAGATCGCGGAGCATGAGCCGTTGCAATAACAGCCGGATGGATGCCTTATCTCGCTGCACGCCGTGCTCGTCCAAATCTTCAGCGGATAGATGCACCGGTTCCCACGCATCCGCCGGTGTCTTATGTTGTCCGCGATGGATAAACATCGTTGTGCCGACGCTCTCTCTGACAGCGATGCGTCCTTCAGCGCCGATAATATCAATACCGTAGCCGTCGTCGTTCGTCTGCGGTTGCGCGAGGAACTGCACATCGGCGTGGATGCCGTTCTTGAACCGAAAGGCAGCGTGTCCGCGTTCGCCAAGCACGAGCCCTGCATCCCTGTCGTGCGGATGCACCTCTTGGGTATGTTTGATGTCCGCAACGGTTGACTCGCGGCCGTCCATCTGAACGAGGTGCGCGTGCGCCCATTCCACATCGCCGCCGAAAAGCCGCACCCAATCGTAGAGATGCGTGCCCATCTCCATCAGCGAATTGCCTGCCTTCCGGCCGCCTTTGTCTGTCGCTTTCAGCAGAACCACGTCGCCGATTTCGCCGCTGTCGATCAGCGACAAGACATGCCGGTTGTAGGGACTGGCGCGTTTGATGTGGTTAATAGCAAACTTGACATGGTGTTTGGCGCAGGTTGCAACCATCTCGTCTGCCTCAACGAGGTCCAACGCAATCGGCTTTTCGCAGAAGACGTGGATGCCTCGCTGTGCCGCCGCAATCGTCGGCGCGTAGTGCATCGGTGCCTGCGTCGGAACGATGACAATGTCCGGGTGTTGTGCATCAAGCATTTTCTCGTAGTCGTCATAGATGGCTTTCACCCCGAATCGTTCTCCCCACGCCGCCGCGCGCTCAGGTTCAATCTCTGCCCCAGCGACGAGTTCACAATTTTCTTCCAACGCCACTGCCTCGGCATGCGCTCTTCCCATGCCGCCGAGGCCAATGATTGCAATACGGTAGTTTTTCATGCGTGCCTCCTAATGCTTACATTACCCCTAGACGCGGTTTGAAAGCGCGCTTTGTAGAGGAAACCTCCCTGTCTTGATACCGCGTTCGTTCTGTATCTGATCACTGAACCAGTGCCGCCCGTGCAATCCCGCGGCCGCGTTCTGTCAAAGCCAACTGGCCGTTTTCCCGTGATACACAACGATTCTCTAAAGCGTATCTCACGATTTGGGCGGCGAACGGCGGCTCCCACCGCAGATGTTCCTGAAGATGAGATACCTGTGACTCTTGTTCGGCTTCTGGCAAACCTTCGTGATTTAGGAGATGGATGACGAGCATCGTCTGTGCAAACTCCAACTTCTGGCGATGTCGGCGGCGCGCGATGGCGATCATCCCGCGCCTGGGCACAACCAAAAAGGTGATGCCGAACATAATGAGCGTCGTCGTCGCAATCGCGCCGGCAATGGAGACATCGAAGAGGCGCGCGAGCCAGTAGCCGCTGACAGCGTTCACACTGCCGAGGATGGCACTCAAGATGAGCATCCGAGCAAGGCTGTCTGTGATCAGATATGCCGTAGCCGGCGGCCCGACAATCAACGCAACGACAAGAATTGAACCAACCGCATCAAACGCACCCACCGTCGTGATGGATACCAACGTCATCAACCCGTAGTGAATGAGCGCGGGCGCGAAGCCGAGAGCGGCTGCCAAACTTTCATCGAACGAGGCGATTTTCAGTTCCTTGTAAAAAAGTAAGATAAAGGTGAAGTTCAGCACCAAAATCGTGCCCATGACATACAGGGAGACGGGGCCCAGATTGACTCCAAACATCTCCCATTGATTTAAATGCGCATACGCAAGTTCGCCGAGTAGCACGGCATCCATGTCAAGGTGAACGTTGCCTGCGAACCGTGAAATCAGGATAACGCCGATGCTGAAAAGCGCGGGGAACGTTAACCCTATCGCCGCATCCTCTTTCACCAAGTTCGTCCGTTGGAGCAGTTCCACGAGGACAACGGTGAGGACACCCGTGCCAGCCGCCGCCAGAATAAGGAGTGGGGACGAAAGGCTCTCTGTCAGAAAGAAGGCGAGCACGATGCCGGGGAGGATTGCGTGGCTAATCGCATCGCTCATCAACGTCATCCTGCGGAGGACGAGGAATACACCGGGCAAAGCGCAAGCCACCGCTACCACAATGGCAATAAGTTGGGTTTCAAGTTGATGGATTGCCATAATTTCGTATTTCCTAGCGGTGGTTTGGCTGCCTCTTGGCAGGATAGCATTGTCTTATCAGGCCGTCTTGACGTTGTCAAGACTTGCAATTCTGGGCTATTTTTAGCGATTTTGACCCGTTCGGGAGCGGGTGCTCCCGAACTACAGAGGTGGGCCCGGTGCCTCCCGGTAGGAGGGACATCCTTGTCCCGATACGGTGTGCATCGAGACCGGGAGGTCTCTCCTACCCGAAGAAATCAAGACAGGTAGGAGGGACATCCTTGTCCCGATAAAAACAGAAACAAATGCATCGAGACCAGGAGGGCTCTCCTACGGGGCTGCATCGAGACCAGGAGGGCTCTCCTACATCTGTCCATTGTCCTTACACTTCTAAATCGCCTTCACGCTGTGGATTTTCCAAGAGTCTGTTAGCCGGTAGTTTGATGCTCTCTTTATTTCGCCGCTGCCGCGCCCAATGCCACACCAATCCTCGGTTCGGAGCCAGCGCGAAGGAAAATCCGACGAAGACCGTGGCACACATCACAATTGTCGGCCCAGTCGGGAGGCGCGAGGCACTGCTACTGATAATCGTCCCGCTCACGCCAGCGATTGCACCGAAGAACGCGGCGAGAAGCACCATGTGCCCGAGCCTGTCTGTCCACTGTCGCGCCGCAACCGCGGGAGCGACTAACATCGCGCTCATCAACACCGCGCCGACGGCTTGTAAACCGAGGACGATTGCAACAGTTAAGAGACTCGTCAGTAGAATATCAAGCGAGCGGACCGGCAGTCCTATTGATGTCGCGAATCCCTCATCAAAAACGAGCAGTTTCAACTCTTTCCAAAAAAGTGACACGATGAGGAGCGCGATGCCGCCGAGGATGCCCATCGTCAGCACATCGCGTTCCAACAGCGAAGCGGCTTGCCCGAAGAGGAACGTATCCAACCCCGCCTGATTTGCATTGCCACTCCGCTGGATGAGCGTGTGCAGGACAAGCCCAAATCCGAAGAAGGTAGAGAGCACGAGGCTCAGCGCGCTGTCGTATTTGATACGGGTGAGTTTGACGATGCTGAGAATTAGCAGCGTGCCAACCCACCCGGCAATAGCGGCACCAAGGACTAGAATCAGCGGCGTTTTGGTGCCGGTGAGCAGAAACGCGATAGCGATGCCCGGCAGTGCGGCGTGCGAGATGGCATCGCCGAGGAGGCTTTGCCGCCGCAAAACCGCATAAGTGCCGAGCGCGCCGCTGATGAGCCCGATGAGTGCCGAACCGAGGCCGACAACTATGAGTGTGTAATTAAGCGTGTGCATCGTATCCTAATCCTGCCTGTGGCAACCTTCGTCCGGATATGAACTTACAATTAGCCGCTGCTTGCCGTTGTGCTCTATAATTGCGGGTGTTTCATAACTCCGTTGTAGTTCGGGATCGCCCGATCCCGAACGGGTCAGGATCAGGCGATCCTGACCTACATAGGTGAGCTAGAAATCTTCAAATCCTGCTTAATTTTTCATGAAGGCGACGCGGCCGCCATACGTCTGGCGTAAATTGTCTTGGGTGAACGTCTCTCCAACCGGTCCGCTCGCAATGCGGCGAATGTTTAACAGCATTACCCAATCAAAATAGTCTGTGACGGTCTGCAAAGCGTGATGCACGACGACGACTGTTTTTCCTTTGGCTCGGAGCTCCTGCAGCAGTGCGATGATTGCGCGCTCTGTCGTTGCGTCAACTCCCTGAAAAGGTTCATCCATCAGATAGACAGTGGCATCTTGGACTAGCGCGCGGGCGAGAAAGACGCGCTGCTGTTGTCCGCCGGAGAGTTGACTAATTTGCCTATCGGCATACGCCTGCATCCCCACTTTCTCCAATGCGTTCGTCGCGAGCTCACGTTCCGCCTTCCCCGGTCGGCGGAACCAGCCCAAACTGCCGTAACGTCCCATCATCACGACATCAAGGACATTGGTGGGAAAATCCCAGTCCACGCTACCGCGCTGCGGCACGTAGCCGACAATTCGCCGTTGCACGGGATACGGTTTATCGTAAATTAAGACGCGCCCGGCGGCGGGCCGGACAAGCCCCAAAATCGCCTTAATCAACGTCGTCTTGCCCGCACCGTTCGGTCCGACGATGGCTAGAAGCACACCCGGCGGCACATCCAAATCGATGTCCCACAAGACTGGTTTCTCCTGATATGCAACGGTGAGGTCTGTGACTTCGATAGCTTTCGTTTCGTTCATTTCATTTGTCATGGAGGCTTCACGTCTTGATATGCGCGGGTGTGTAATCCTGCGAAATCTTGCCCATCCTATAAATCTTGGAAATCCTGCTTAAGGTTGTGCTGCTGTCAACGCCGCGACAATCGTATCAATATTGTGCCGCACCATGCCGATATAAGTGCCTTCAGGAGTCCCATCGGAGCCCATTGCATCCGAGAAGAGTTGCCCGCCGATTTTGATGTTAAACCCTTTTGACTGGACAGCGGCTTTCACCGCCTCAATGCTCCGTGAAGAGACAGACGACTCAACAAAAATGGCGGGGATGCGGCGTTCGGCGATAAAAGTAGCTAATTCTTGAACGTCTGCGATGCCTGCTTCTGTCGCTGTGCTAATGCCTTGTAGCCCGCGCACCTCAAATCCGTAAGCCTTGCCGAAGTAATTAAAGGCATCGTGCGCCGTGACAAGCACGCGATGTTCCGATGGCACTTTTTCCGCCTGTGTATTGACATATCGGTGCAGTTCTGCGAGTTCGGCGAGGTAGCGTTCGGCGTTCGTTTGGTAGTCCACCTGATGCCCCGGGTCACTTTCAGTAAGAGTGTCACGCACCTTTTCCACGGCTTTCATCCACAGCGTCACGTCAAACCATAAGTGCGGGTCATGTTGTCCCTCGAATTCGGGCGGTGTAAGGAGATGCGCCTTGTCCACATCATCAGTTACAGCGACGGTTTTCGTATTCCCTGTCATTTTGGCGAGGATTTCGCCCATTTTGGACTCAAGGTGCAACCCGTTATAGAAGATGAGTTTCGCCGATGTCAAGCGCGCCACGTCACCCGCTGTGGCTTTGTAAAGGTGCGGATCTACCCCGGGTCCCATCAGTCCTATCACCTCTACATGCGCGCCGCCAACATTCCTGACGATGTCGGTAATCATCCCGATAGTCGTGACGACGGTGAGTTTGCCTGTCGTTGCGGCATCGGGCTGTCTCTTTCCATCACAGCCGATGCCTGTCAGTAATAGGGCAATCAAGCAGTGCGCTAAAAAGGTGTTTATTCTTTGCATCGCCTTTGTTCCTTTTCATTATTCAGTAGGCGGGACATCCCTGTCCCGAATCCGATCGCTATTCAGTAGGCGGGACATCCCTGTCCCGAATCCGAAGCATCGAGACCAGGAGGTCTCTCCTACTGGGGAAGTCGAGCCCCGAGGTCTCTCCTATCAGAGCATCGAGATCGGGAGGGCTCTCCTACCAGGGAGTTTCTCCTACTATTAAAAGAAAAAGTGTTCTAAAAGTTCCCCGACGAGGTATCCTACGCCTGCAACGCCGAGGCCAACGACAAACATGTCAATTCCACTCCGAATGAGGCTTCGTCCGGTGAATAGGCTTCGCGCTGCACCGACAGCAAAGTGCGAAATCATTGCAAATGCGAATGCCATCCAGATGGCAAACGGCCCGTCGTCAAACAGGAAGGGTGCGGCTGGAATAAAAGCACCGATGGCGGTTGCCAAGCCGGTAATCCAACCTTCTCGGAGCGGCGTGGTGTGCGTTTCGCCGATTTTGAGTTCCGCCTGTATCTTTTCTTCGAGTGCCCGGTCCGGATCTTGCATAATTTCTTGTGCGAGTGCGCGGGCTTGTTCTTTCGGGACGCCGCGCGCCTCATAAATCAGCGCGAGTTCGGTCTCCTCAATATCCGGCATGAGGCGGATTTCCTCTCTCTCCACGGCAATTTCGTGCTCGTAGACTTCCTGTTCACTTTTCGCGGCGAGGTAGCCGGAGGCACCCATCGAAAGCGCGTCGGCGACGGTGCCAACGATGCCAGTCGTGAGAATGATAGAGACATCCGGTGTCGCGGCGATGACACCGGCGACGAGCCCGAAGTTCGCCGTGAGTCCATCGTTGAACCCATAGACAATGTTTCCTACCATGCCGCCTGACTCGGTTTTGTGCCACGGTTCATCGCTAGTGCCGGTGAGTTCCTGCAGGCTTTCGGTGTGCATGGCGGATTCTTTCGCTAAATCAAGTGCCATCTCTTTCGCGTCCGCGCGCGTGCTGTTTTTATGGAGGGTGAGGTAATCCTTGACTTCATTCGCCTCCTCGTTCAGCATTTGCGAGAGGAAGAAACCGCTGCCGAACCGGCGCGAACACCACGCCATCAGCCGCGCCTTCGCTGTCGGGCGCGGCAGTTTATATTTCACGTTATTGGCGGCAAGCAGTACCTGCCATCGGTTGACGTGCTCGGCTTCGACTGCTGTCAATTCGCTTAATATTTTCTTCCGATTCACATCCGGTTCAAGTTCCTCGAAAACCTCGTAAAGGAATCGGGCATCTACCTCGTCCTGCAAGTGTGCTTTCCACGTTTTGAGCGTTTTGCTATCCGGTTTTTCGTATTCGCGCGAAGCGTTCAATTGAGGGTTCTGGTTGATTGACGAACTATTCCCAGAGCCGCCTGCGCCGTTGTCGGGTGCCGCGTTCTTGGTTGACATATTTTTAATTCTCCTCTTGCACGTCGGCGACGAAAATGTGCTTCGCGACCTCCCTGCCGATGACAGCAGGATGTCCCGCGATGTCAATGGTAAAGGGCCCCTCAAACGGCGCGACATCAAGCACCCGGATAGCGGTGCCCGGGTAAAGGTTCAGTTCACCGAGGTATTGGAGCAGTGCCGAGTCGCTATCGCTGACTTCGGCAACAACGCACGCTTGCCCCTTACGAAGCGTTGTCATCGGTATATACGCGGTTTGCGTGACAACGCCGTTCTTATCAGGGATAGGCGAACCGTGCGGGTCCGCCGTTGGATAGCCGAGAACAGCATCGATGCGTTCTTCGACATCTTCGGAGATGACATGCTCCAGTTTCTCGGCTTCTTCGTGCACGTTCTCCCACGGCACGCCGAGTGCCTTGAATAGATAGAGCTCCAGCAAGCGATGATGCCGGATGATTTCCAGCGCGACCACCTTGCCTGCCTCGGTTAGCGTAATTTCCTGATACCGTTCTTGGCATACCAGTTTCATTGCTTTCAACTTTTTTAGCATGCCGGTGGCGGACGCGGGCTTAACGTTGAGCGTCTCGGCTAAAAGGCCGGTTGACACCTTACTGCCCTTTTCTTGTAGTTTGTAGATGGACTTGAGATAGTCCTCAGCCGCTTGTGTTAACATCATTTTTTCCACATTTGCGTCTGTGTCCCCAAAATTTAGGTAACCGATGCCAAAATTGTTAGGAACATTTAGAAATTAATTTAGGTATGACTAAATTATATATTATATCCACCTAAATTGTCAAGAAAAAAATTTAACTTGACTTTTTAGTTTTTATAGGGTATAATAAATAGAGTGTTTTTAACGTGATGGATTGACTTTTTTACACGAAAGGAATTTTGTGAGAGACTATAACGATAGAAAACCGAGAGTCTACCTTGAAACGACAGTCATTAGTTATTTGGTGGCACTGCTGAGTGCCAATCCGCGAATAGCGGGATGGCAGCAGGAAACCCGGCGGTTCTGGCGAGAATACGCCCATAGATTGGAGTTTGTCGTTTCAGAAACTGTTATTGGCGAAGTGAGTAGAGGCGATACAACCGAAGCAGGGAAGCGGCTTGCGGCGTTAGCGGGCTTACCGGCATTAAAAAAATCATCGGAGGCTTTTCAGTTGAGTCAGAAATTGCGCGATGCAAGAGCTGTTCCACCCAATTTAGTGGCAGACGCAGACCATATCGCCATTGCCACTGTCCACGGCATTGAATATCTGGTATCGTGGAACCATAAGCACCTCGTGAATGAAAATCAACTTCGGCAGATTAACAGCGTGTGTGAAGCGGCTGGGTTTCAACCTGTTACTATCTGCACACCGACAGCACTCATGGAGGCATTTACCGTGAAAGAAACTCCCGACGTTGTCCCTGGCACCGAGACAGATCCGATTCTTGAGGAATGCTATCGCATCAAGAGGGAGATCAGCGCGGAACGGGCACGATTCACCCCAGAGGAATACGAAGCGTACGTCAAGGCGCGAGAGGAGGAGTTGGAAAAGCAGGGTTGGAAATTTATCCCAGCTCCCCCTCCCCGCACCAACACGGCCGCGAAGAAGGACTAACCTTGAACGGGTCTGCACAAATTACGAGTGCAGGCCCGTTACCTCGCTAAAATGCGTTGAATACCGGCACAGGAGGCATTTACCGTGAAAGAAACTCCCGACGTTGTCCCTGACACCGAGACAGATCCGATTCTTGAGGAATGCTATCGCCTCAAGAGGAAGATCCGCGCGGAAAGGGCACATCTCACCCCAGAGGAACGCGAAGCGTACGTCAAGGCGCGAGAGGCGGAATTGAAAAAGCAAGGCTGGAAATTTATCCCAGCTCCACCTCCCCGCGCCAACACGGATGCGAAGAAGGACTAACCTCGACCGGGTCTGCACGAATTACGAGTGCAGGCCCGTTATCTCGCTAAAATGCGTTGAATACCGGCACAGGATGCCCAGTTTCAATGGATTCCCACGCCGCTACGCCGACAGCGATGGACTTCGCACCGTCAACCACTCCCGGCGACGGTTCCACGTCTCTTTCAATACACTCCTGAAAATGGCGCATATAGCGGATGACCGTCTGTCCGTGCCCATACACACTCGTATCCACTTCCGCGGGGCACGTCATTTCAAATGGCTCTCTCGCCGCCATCTTATCAAGCATCAATTTCACCTGTCCACCTTTGTTATCGGTAAAGTCGCCTATTATCGTGCCTTTGCTGCCGTAGATCGACACCTGCATCATCGGCATCGGCGGGTGGACGATGTCGTAAAGCCCCATCGCCCGCGCAATTTGTCCGCTTTTAAACTTCAGGTTCAGGGAAAAGTTGTTCCGAAGCGGGTATCCCGGTGTCAGCGAACCTTTCGTCCCGTAGGCGTGCACCTCCTCAACATCGCCGAGGAAACTGCGTAGGATGTCAACGGGATGCACCACGCCGCCAAACATCAGATCTTGCGGGACATGAAGCCGCCACGGTGTGAAATCGTAAACCTCCCGCATGTCGTGGACATAGTAAGCGTCCGCTACCATGATGTCGCCCAAGTCACCGTCGTCGTAGAGTTTCTTCATCGTCAGAAATTGCAAGTCAAACCGCATCGTCTGTCCGACGAGAAACTTGACGTTGTGTTGCCGCACCAAATCGACGAGATGCTGCGCGTCTGCCAGCGTCGTCACCATCGGTTTCGTGCAGACGACGTGCTTGCCTGCCTCTATCGCGGCCACACAATGTTCTGCATGAAGATGATCTGGGGAATAGACAGCGATGACTTCAATATCGTCGCGCTGGACGAGTTCGCGGTAATCTGTCGTCCAAAAAGCCACACCGAGTTGTTGTGCGTAGGGTTCCAGAATCTCCGCGCGCCGTGAACAGATACCGCGGAGTTCATACTTCAAATCTGGCACATCTTTGAGCAGTGCTGCGGTTGAACCCATGTTAGTAGGATTCATTCCGATGACACCGAGTCCGATTGTCATAGTTGTCGCTCCTTTACAATAGGGTGGGTTTCCATTTTCGTTTCATGATACACGATGTAATGAAGACTATCCACGGCCCTGCAAGACGCAAGAGTTTTTGGTAGGTGTTCATCGCGTTATGTCTCCGTGCGAAGTGCCGCTATCGGAGAAAGTTGTGCCGCCCGCATCGCCGGGTAAACCCCGAAAACGATGCCCATCAAGACAGAAAACCCCACGGAAATGCCTATCCACGGTAACGAAAGCACCGCGGGCCACTCAGGGACAATCGGAACGATATGCACCGCTAACCGTGCCATCCCCTGCGCCGCCAGCCAGCCGCCACCAATCCCAAGGACACCACCACAGAAACAGAGGCAAACGGACTCCGCTAAGAATTGCCAGAAAATATCACGATGTGTCGCGCCTACCGATTTGCGCAAACCTATCTCCCGCGTCTTTTCGCCGACAGAAACGAGACAGATATTCATGATGCCGATGCCGCTCACAAATAGCGAAAAACCCGCAATGCCGCCCAACGCGATTTTTATCACCTTTTCAATACGTTCCAACCGACGAAAGGAGCGTTGCGGAATCCAATAGCCGATAAAATCATCGGTGCCCCGATGTCTTTTCCGCAGCACATCCGTGACGCTGTCAATCACACGGTAGACATCTGCCGTTTTGTCAAAAAAGACGGTGAGACTTTGAATATGACGGACACCTGACAGGCGTTGCTGGTGCGTTGTCAACGGCACACAGACAATGTCATCCAGAGACGTGGCACTGCGAAGACTCCTGCCTTTGGGGGCCATGATGCCGATGACGCGACAGCGGACCGGCGGTTGCCGCCAGCGAATCTTAAGTTTCACTTCTTGTCCCAGAGCAGCGGTGTCGCCAAACAACTCATCAACGATGTCTGCGCCGAGGACGCACACCTGCGCAGCCTTTTCAATATCCGCCGCCGAGAAAAAGCGGCCCTGTTGCACCTCCCACCGCAGACCCTGGGCATAGTCTGCTGTCACGCCTTCCACGTAGGGGCGCGCGTGGCCGCCGGTAGGGCTTGTCACAACCCCGCGGTATCTATCATTTTTCGGCAAGACAAAGAGGACATCGGGGCATTCCGCCTCAATGGCATAAGCATCTGCCAGGGTGTAGCGTTCGGTAGTCCACCGTAAGACGCGTCGCTTCCGGAAGATGGCCCGGCGTGTCCAGAATTGCACTTGGTTTGCGCCACCAAGTTTCTCTATGTCTAAGGCAACGAGTTCTTTTGCGCCATCGCCAAGGGCCATCATGCAGAGCACACTCGCGATGCCGATGAGGATGCCGAGGATGGACAACCCAGCACGGAGGCGATTTTGAGAGAGGTGCGCGAGACCCGCGGCAATCGCGTCATGGAGTTTCATTCTTCAAATAAGGCTTCATATCCCACAAAAGAATAGTGCCGTCAAAACTCCCACTTGCTAACAGTTCTCCATCTGGGGAGAAAGCGAGCGTTTGGACATCGGTGGGGTGTCCCCGGAAAGTCACGAGATTTTCACCACTAGCAACATCCCACAACCGAATTGCAACCTGCTTTATACCCATCCCCCGGTGCCACCACGCGCCAGAAACCAGATACCGGCCACACGGCGAAAAGACTAGGGCAAACGGCCACCAACTGTCCTGTGCATGGGGAAGCGTCATAAACGTTTCACGCCGTTTGACATCCCACAACAGAATTTTCTTTGCCATGCCGCAGGCAATCACGTCACTACCAGGCGAAAACGCTATCGCATCAATTCTATCCGGAAACTCGCTAAATTCTTTCCCGCTTTCAACATCCCATAGCCGGGATACAGGACCGTCTCGCCGAATACTTACGAGGCACTTTTCATCCGGGCTAAATGCCACCGAATGAATCCAACCATCATGTGCGGGGAGGACGTGTAAATGTGCCTTGCCGCGCACATCCCACACAGCTAGTGTGCCGTTGCTATCGCCGTATGCAAGCAGATTCTTCGTAGGCGAGAGTGCCGCCGTGGATACCGTCACATCTATCTCTGCCACATCTATCTCTGAAGATGTGAACGTAAGGCGCGGCGCGGTTTCTCCAATCTCCCATACCTTAATGGTATTTTCGTCAATACTCGTCGCGTGGCATTTTCCGCACGCCGCGACAAAAACCGCCTGAATCTTCCCTATTATATTGAAACTGCGTGGCTGCTGCGCAGGTGCCGCAATGTCCCATAACTTCACACCCTCATTCCAGGTCCCGGCCGCCAGCGTTCTTCCATCGGGTGAGAACGCCAAAGAATCAGGGAAGGCGGTATGTGAGTGAAGGCACTTGCGCGGTTGTGGGTTCCCAGTTGTCCACACCGTCCACTCATGTGCGCCGGCAACGACGAACTGTGCATCTCGTGAAAAATGCGCGCCGGGGCGGCTCCCCGCCGCTTCAACGTATGAATAGCGTTTTTCATCATGTTCAACATCCCAGACGACAGCGGTGTCTTTTGAAACCGTCGTCGCATGCAGAACACCCTGTGACGAATATGTGACACTCACGCGAGAATCACCATAATCAGAAACCCGGTGCTGTGCCCAGGTCTTCACATTCCACACCCGCACCGTGCCTTGAGACTCTCCAGCAGCGAGGTATCTACCGCACGGAGAAAAGCAGAGGCTCTGGATAACATCAGTGGGTTCGGTGAGGCAGGCGATGCATTCACCTGCCTCTAAATCCCACACCGAGATAGAGTTTGCTGTGCCGGGGGCACCTTCGGAATTCGTGCAGGCTAGCCAGCAACTGTCGGGGGAAAAGGCGACAGGACGAGTGAGATTCCCCCATTCTACTTGGGCATCGTAGAATTTTGCGAGCCGTTCGCCGGTTTCTGGCTGCCATATTTCGACCCTATTGTCGCGGACACCGGTTCCGGTTGCGGCGAGCCGTTGGGCATCTGGCGAGAAGGCGAGTTGGGACACCCCCTGTTGTTTCGCCTTTGTCTGTCGTGCCATCTCGGCGATGCACACACCTTGCGCCAGATGCCATACCTTGACAATTCCATCGTCGTTGCCGACAGCAACCCAGTGTCCATCGTGGGAAAAGGAGATGGCCGAGACCATCCCCCGTTCGGTTTCCCACAAAGCCACGGGTTGCATCGTGGCGAGTTCATACCACCACAGCCCGATTTTCGTCGCGACAGCGAGAAGACGGCCATCGGGCGAAACCGCCATGCGGCGCACGCCGCCGCGGCCTAATCGGGCAATCGCCCCCTCTGGTAAAGCCCAGAGAGGAGGTTTTTCAGTCACAGGAATCATTGCATTTAGAACTGATACCGCAGATTCTTTCATAGTTACATTCTCCACATCCGGTCTTGATACAATTGAGGGTGTTTCATATCTCAATGCCTTCCCGGTAGGAGAGACCTCCCGGTCTCGATGCCTCTGGGTAGGAGAGCCCTCCTGGTCTTGATTTCGTCCTGTTGACGCGCCGTCCCGGTTTCGATGCGCGCGATGTCCCCGTAGGAGAGACCTCCCGGTCTCGATGCAGCCCCGTCTGATCACAAACAGTTCAGGAGCAGGTGCTCCTGAACTACAGGCGGCGCGTCTCTGAGCTCTGTAGTTCGGGTGCGCCTGCACCCGAACGGATCAAAATTGGGCACGCCTTCCCTCATCGAGACCAGGAGGGCTCTCCTACCCGACGCGCCCCTGAGCTCTGTAGTTCGGGTGCGCCTGCACCCGAACGGATCAAGCGTCTATTGCATCGAGACCAGGAGGGCTCTCCTACCGGCACAGAAATTGCGATCAGGGTGCAATAACTTGGTGCAACTGAATCACCCCATCGGTTATCGTGTTGATAACGCCGCTTTTAATCGCATAACGGTTTTCGTCGTAACGCGCAATTTCTGAGGCACCGCTGTAGTTCATCGTTGCGGCGAGTTGGGCGCGAATGGCAGAGCCTGTCAAAGTTTCGGCGCGCTGCATCGCTTGCACCAGAATCCGAACGGCATCGTATCCTAATGACGCAGGACCGTCCGGCGGCGCGCCAAACATCGCCGTATACGCTGTCACAAATTGCCGCGCCTCTTCTGTCGTCAAATTCTCAGCTGGCTGTGCAGCGAAGTGATTGACGAAGAAGCTGCCCTCCAGTGCCTCGCCGCCGACAGGAATCAACGCAGGATTATCCCATCCATCGCCGCCGAGGAAGGTGGCAGTTATGCCGAGTTCCGCTTTCCCTTGCCGAATAATTCGCGCGACTTCTGGCATAAAGCCTGGCACAAAGACGACATCGGGCGACGCTGCGGCGATAGTTGTCAATTGCGACATAAAATCGGTAGCGTCTTTCTCGTAAAATTGCTGCGCGACGATAGTGCCGCCGCCCGCTGTAAAGTCATTCGTGAAGAACTCCTTGAGGCCCTCCGCGTAAATGCCCGTGTAAGCCGTGCTTTGTTCGCTCAGAATCGCCGCGGTCGTCGCCTCTAACGATTCAAGCGCGAACTTGGCAATTAATTCGCCTTGGTAGTTATCGGTGTAGGCACTCATAAAGATAAAATCACCGGCATCCGGGTTATTCGGGTTCGTCGGATACGTCGTCACCATCGGAATTTGCGCGCTTTGTGCCAGCGGCCCCACTGCCCAAGACTGCGGATCCCAGTCAGGCCCGATGATGCCTATCACCCCTTCAGCGATAAGTTCCCTTGCCAATTCTGCGCTGCGTTCCGCATCATTGCCATCATCCTTCGCGATGAGAGTTATCGGCACGCCGTTAATGCCGCCCGCAGCGTTGAACTCACTGACAGCTAATTCCGCACCGGACAGCGTCGTCCCCGGGGCGGGTAAGGAATAAAGCATACCGATTTTGATTGTTACGTCAGTGTCACTGGGAGCAACCGTCGGTTGTTCATCGGGGACAACGACTTGTTGGATGCGCTCACACGCCGAAAACGTGAGACACATCAGAAAAAGCGATGCCAACGCGCCGTAAACCGCCACATGATGGATAACAGCAAGTGCTGGCATATTTCGTTGAGTATTCATTGAAAACCTCCATTTGGGGTGTTGAAAAGGGGCTCGTTACGGTGTTATTGCAAGAAGAGGTCAGAGTCCTATGAAAAGGAAAATCCGAAGAGAGGCGGGACAAGAATGCCCCGCCTAGCGAAAAGCAGTTAGGGTGCGATGACCTGGAATTGCTGGATCTGCCCATCTTTGACGATATGAATAGCCCCTCTCTTAATCGGATGCCGGTTTTCATCATAACTTGAGAGTCCTATCGCCCCGCGGTAATCTGTCGTTGCGGCGATTTGTTCCCGAATTGCGGGACCGGTCAGGTTCTCAGCACGTTCTATCGCCTGCGCCAAGATCATGAACGCGTCATACGCCATGGCGGCACCTATTTTGGGGTTCGTCCCGAACATTTCGTTGTAAGCGGCCACAAATTGCTTGGCTTCTTCCGGTGTATGTTCGGTGATAGGCAGTGCCCAAAATTGGCTGACAAAGTAGGTGTCTTCAACCGCCGCGCCGCCCTTTGTAATCAGGTCTGGATGATCCCATCCATCGCCGCCGAGGAAGGTGGCAGTCATCCCGAGCGTCTCTTTTCCTTGTCGAACGGCCTCCGAGACTTCGGCTATGAAGCCTGGGATAAAAACGACATCGGGCGCGGCTTCGTTGATGGCTGTCAATTGCGTCGTGAAATCGGTATCGCCTGGGACGTAAAATTGCTGTGCTACGACTTCACCGCCGAGCGCGGTAAAGTTCTCGGAGAAGAAGCGCGATAAGCCCGCCGAGTAAGCCTCACCGGGTTCATGCCGTTCTTCAGTCAGCAGTGCTGCTGTTTTTGCCTTTAATGTTTCCGTAGCAAACTTGGCCAGCAATTTGGCCTGGTAGGCATCGGTCAGCGCGCTCAGAAACACAAAATCTCCCGCTTCCGTGACTCGCGGGTTGGTAGGATAAGCTGTCACCATCGGAATCTGGTGCTGTTGCGCACGCGGTCCGACGTGCACCGCATGCCGGGCCCAGTCCGGTCCGACGAGCCCCACTATCCCTTCCGCAACCAATTCCTCAAACAGTTCAAGGCTGCGTTGGGTGTCGTTGCCATCCTCTTTTGTGATGAGCGTTACCGGCTTCCCTTTGATGCCGCCTGCTGCGTTAATCTGGCTGACTGCCAATTCCACTCCGGACACGGTGGTGCCGGGCAGGGGTGCTGTCCAGATCATGCCGATTTTGATCGTTTCCTCACTGTCACTAGGCGCAACCGTCGGTTGTTCACCGGGGACAACAACTTGTTGGATGCGCTCACACGCCGAAAACATGAGGCACATCAGAAAAAGCGATACCAACACGCCGTATGCCATCACGCGTTGAGAGTTCATTGGAATCCTCCGTGAGAAATTAGGCGGACAGGAATGCCCGCCTAGCAGAAAGCGAAGTTAAGGCGCGATAACCTGATGTGTCCGTAATTCGCCGTTTGAAATAGTGATGATGACACCACTCTTAATAGCGTGGCGGTTTTCGTCAAACTTGGAGAGCATCGTCGCGCCGCTGTAATCCATCGTTGCGGCGATCTGGTCCCGAATGGCAGCACCGCTCATATCTGCTGCACCCTGAATCGCCTGGACCATTATCCGAACGGCATCGTATCCGAGCGCGGCGGGGCCATCCGGTGGCATCCCGTATTCTGCCGTGTAAGCCTCTACGAAGTGACTCGCGGCTTCACCGAGGTCTGCACCGGATAGTGCAGAGAAGTGATTGACGAAGAAGCTGCCTTCAAGCGCGTCGCCGCCCATCTCCAGCAGGTTTGGCTGATCCCAGCCATCGCCGCCGAGGAAGGTGGCAGTGATGCCTGCCGCTTTTGCCTGCTGAATCGCTGTCGGCACCTCTGGCACGAAGCCGGACATGAAGACGACATCGGGTTCCATCGCGGCAATCTCAGTGAGTTGCGCTGTGAAATCGGTATCCCCTTTATCGTAGAAAACTTCCAGCACTTCAACGCCTTCGGCGGATTTCATCAAGTTGTCTCTGAAGTATTCCGATAACCCTTCCGAATAGGCGAGGCCGCTTTGTGTCAGGATAGCCGCTTTCTTGGCATTCAGCGATTCAGCGGCAAACTTGGCAATCAGTTCACCTTGGTAATTATCGGTGAACGCGCCCATGAACACGAAGTCCCCCGCGTCGGGAACGGTAGGGTTCGTCGGATACGTCGTTATCATGGGAATGCCGGCGGCTTGCACAACTGGCCCGACTTCAAGAGCATGCGCAGACCAGTCCGGTCCGATGATGCCCACCGCGCCATCTGCAATCAATTCCTTGACGCGAGCGACGCTGTTTTGAGTGTTGTTTTCATCGTCTTGCGTTTCAAGGACTAAAAGTTTTCCGTTAATACCGCCTGCTTCGTTGACCTCGCTGACGGCTAATCTCGCGCCGTTCCGCGTGGTGCCGGGAAGCGGTGAGGAATAGAGCATGCCGATTTTGACGGTTTCCGACTCCACCGCGTCATCAACAGCATCAATCACACCGATAACGTCTTCCACGTCACAAGCAGAGAACATGAGGCTCATGAGCAAAAGCACTGCAACAACGCCACACGCCATGATGCAGCTGTGTGCAGTTCTCTCGGTTTTCTGTTGAAAGTTCATGAAAAGTCTCCTTTTAAATCGGTTGGCACAAGTGCCAGACCTGGTGAGGGTTTTGTTTTATTAGGGATACCGCGGTGAACCCATGCACTCGCGATGTCCCGTTGTCAATACGTTGGTAGAGTTTAGCACATTTGATAAGAAAATGTCAAATGTGTTGGCATTGCGGGGGACAGGCCCCGCGCTACGGTGATAAGAAAAATCAAATATCGTGGCATCGCGGGGTAGGAGAGACCTCCTGGTCTCGATTATCCCCGGTAGGAGAACATGTCAAATGTGTTGGCATCGCGGGGGACAGGCCCCCGCGCTACGGTGAAAAAATGTAATGGCATCGCGGGGGACAGGCCCCCGCGCTACGGTGAAAAAATGTGATGGCATCGCGGGGGATAGGCCCCCGCGCTACGGTGAAAGCAGTGCTACGGTGAAAAACGGATGCCCACCACTAAAAATCGTAATTCACCTTAGCATACCAAAACGCGCCGCCAAACCCATAAGGACTATACTCGCCGAAAGGTCTGCCAACGCTATCCGCTGGGAGCTCACCTTCGGTAACGTTGTCAGGTTCAACGTTGAGGACATTTTGGACACCGACGGTGAGAGACATGTTCTCAATAAACGCGTAGTTTGCCTCAAGATCGACGAGAAACGCGCCGCCATAAACCTGTTCACCGACAGCATTTTCATACCACGGGCCATAGTAATTGACACGTCCAAGCACGCCCAAGTTATCGAGAATTTCTTGTGTCAAAGTGACATTCCCGCGGTGCCGCGGCAGTCCTTCTTCCAAGAGTCTGACGCGCTTGTCGTCCAGAATGTCTGCATTCCGCTCGGTAACTTCGGTGCTTGTCCAGTTGTAGGCGAGACTTACTGCCCCTTCAAGCATCGGGATAGTGAGCACGACATCAATGCCTTGCGTGCTGGTTTCAAATTCGTTGGTAAAGAACCGAAATTCCTGCAGGTTGCCCGCGCTCGTGATTCCTTCGGCGACGAGTTTCTGAATATCTGATTCGCTAATATCCTCGCCGCGTGTGAAATCCTTTGAGGGAGCAAGCCGGTCTTCCACGCGGATATTGAAATAGTCCACCGTGACGCTGACGCTGTCGTGGTTGATAACCGTTCCAAGCGTGATGTTGGTAGACGTTTCTGGCTCAAGTGCCGTGCCTCCCACTAACCCCGCGGCGGCGTGCGTGGAGGGAATCGTGCCTTTATTGACAAGTTTCCCATCTGCACCGAATTCGGTTGTGACGTTAAAGGCGTTCTGCTGTCCGGGTGTCGGTGCCCGGAACCCGGTGTTATAGCTGCCGCGCACGCGCCAATCAACAGGCATATCCATCGCGGCGAGTGCCATCAGCGAATCAGTAATCCCGAAATTCGTTGCCACCTTGTAGTTGAGGGTGCTCCCGAAATCGTCAAAGTATTCGCCGCGGAGCGCAAGCCCCAGCAGCCAGTAGTCAACCGGTCTTAACTCCGTTTCCACATAACCTGCGTAGTTGGCGCGAGTCCAACTGCCCTCGGCGATATCGCTGAAACCGGGAAACCCGTTGGAACCAGAACTAAAGCCTTGGCTCGCTAATGGACCGATTTCCCAAGACTCCGACTGTCCCGCCACAATTTCAAAACTTTCTATCCGATATTCCGCACCCGCGGCGAGGAAAACCTTGTCATGTAGCGGATAGGTGAGATCGAGGTTGATGTTCACCTGGTCTTGGATATAATCGCCCGGGTCAAATTCGGTCGGTGTATCGGGACCGAGGGAGGCGTTCACCGTGTTTTTGATAAAGAAATCGGATTGATGTCCGCCGCAAGAACCACTCAGATCCCACCCCAGTTTCTCTGCCAACGTGCCTCTGAGGCCAAGGAGACCTGAGGCATCAATGGTATTCGCGCCGAAGCGTGGCGTGAAACCGCCGGGGAAAAGTTCCTGGAAAGTGAAAAGATTCGGATCGGAGAGAACCTGCTGCAAAGCGGCGGACTCGGGACGATTGTTCACTATTGCGACTGTTGGGACTTCGCCCGTGCCGGATAACCGCCCAACGAGCAAGGTTTCGCCACCGTCTTTACTATAGACAGCACCGCGCGTATTAGGATTCCGGAAATAGAAGCCGCCTTCTACTTCTTTCTGCGCGAAGTTTCCGTGTCCATAGAGTTGGACAGTCTCCGTGATGTCCGCGCCGTAGTTGGCGAAAAATTTCAGGTCATTCCGGACAATAGGCAAGCCCCACGGTTGCGCCGGGTCTGCCACATCGGTATTGCCAGCTGCTATGAGTGCCAGTGCATCGGCACGCTGCACGGACCGGTCAGTCTCATCAGCGTTCCCGTATTCCAGGCTGAGATTCGCCCAGAGTTCTTCGCGTCCGAGTCCGATATTTCCGGCGAAAGAATAGGCGAGTCCATCACCGGCTTGGAAAATACTCGGCTTGATTTGGAAGGAACCGCCGCTGTAATTGTCTTTCAGTTTCAGATTCATCACGCCAGCGATGGCATCGGAGCCGTATTGTGCCGATGCGCCGTCACGGAGCACTTCCACCTGTTTCAAAGCGATGGAGGGGATAGGCGAGAGGTCTGCGCCTTGTGCGCCATCAGAAATCCCGTTGCCAAGCCAATAAATGACAGAGGCGCGATGACGGCGTTTGCCGTTAACGAGGAGTAACGTGTGGTCTGGCGCGAGTCCGCGAAGGTTCGCTGGACGCACGACAGTCGCCGCATCGCTAATCGGCTGCGCGTTCACGTTGTAAGAGGGAACGACATTTCTCAGCAGGTCTGGTAAGTCTGTCCCGGCTTGCTTAACAAATTCTTCACCGCCGAGGACATCAATCGGCACGGCGGATTCAATTACGGAGCGCGGTTGCGCGCGGGAACCGACGGTGACAACACCTTCAATCTGCACGACATCTGCGCCTGCAGGTTGTTCTATCGCCTCTTGGGTTTGGGCGGTAGCTTCTTCCTCGCTTTCATGTCCCTCAGCCTGTGCTATTGAAGGGAAAAAGGCAGCAAGAACGCCTAGAACAAGCATCATTTTCAACATGATGGTGTGCTTCATCATTCAGAACTCCTTTTAATTTTTAAGTATTACGTTTGGTAGATTGTTTTGGATAGGACTTAGGCAGCCTCAACACCGTAGGTTCGCGTTGTCCGCACACACGCGCGACTTCGCCGGTGCATGGTTGAAAACCGCGCCTACCGGTGAGGTGCATAAGTTTCGCTAGGATAGGAAAAAGGGCGGATATGTCATACCCGCCCTGCCGACAACCCTAGAAGTTGTAGTTCGCTTTGGCATACCAGAACGCGCCGGCAAAACCAAACGGGCTGTATTCGCCGTAGAGGTTCCCGAATCGATAGGGTTGTAGAATTTTATCGGGATAGTTGTTCAAGATATTCTGCGCACCGACGGTAAGCGAGATGCCGGTGTCGGTGAATGCGTAGGTGGTTTCAACATCAAAAACCATCTCGCTGCTGAATGTATGTTCAACGAGTGTGCCTTCCCACCAACCGCCGAAGTAGCTCGCGCGTCCGAGGACATCCCAGTTCGCGTTCACGGGTTGCCGCATGGTAAGACTCCATCGGTTTTTCGGAACGCCTTCTTCGAGGAGCCGGATACGCAGTTCACCGGTAAGATCCGTGGAATCGGTGACTTCGGTATCGGTATAGTTATAGGCGAGACTGACATCGCCTTTTCCTACCGGCGCGGTGAGGACGACATCAATACCCTGTGTCCGGGTAGTAAAGTCGTTGACAAAGAACCGGAATCTTTGCAGATTGCCCGCGCTCGTGATGCCAGCGGCGAGAAGTTGCTGCCGCTCCGCGTCTGTCAACTCAAAATTCTTTGAAAGCGACAGCCGGTCTTTTACCTCAATATTGAAATAGTCAAGGGTAACGTTGACTTCAGAGAGCAACACGATGATGCCCGCTGTGATATTGATAGACGTTTCCGGCTGCAGTGCTTCGCCGCCTTTGAGTTCGGCAGCGGCGTTGGTTGACGGAATCGTGCCGTTGTTCACCAGGTCATTGTTCTCAACGTCAAATTCAGTTGTGACGTTAAAGGCGTTCTGTTGCCCGGGTGTCGGTGCTCTGAATCCGGTACTGAAACTGCCACGCAACTTCAGTTCATCCGTAACGCCGAAGTTCGTCGCGAGTTTGTAGTTAAGCGTGCTGCCGAAGTCATCGAAGTTTTCACCGCGGACAGCGGCACCCAGCAGCCAGTTTTGCACCGGCCGGAATTCGGCTTCAACATAACCTGCGACGTTGGCGCGGTCCCACGTGCCGGAGGCAACTTCGCTGAACCCCGGAAAACCGTTGGAAGCCGCACTAAACCCTTGTCCAGCCAGCGGACCGATTTCAAAGGATTCTTTTTGGCCCTGCACAATCTCAAAGCGTTCTATCCGATATTCAGCCCCGCCCGCGAGGAATAACTCGTTCATGACAGGATACGTGAAGTCGGCGTTAAAGTTGAGATCCCACTGAATGTAATCACCGGGATTGAATTCGGTTGGCGTATCAGGTCCTAGAGAGGCATTGACGGTATTGTTGATAAAAAAGTCCGACACATGTTCACCATGAGACGCACTGATGTCCCAGCCCAATTTTTCTGCAACCGTCCCGCGCACGCCGAGGACGACAGATCTATCCTTGGTATCCGCGCCGAAGCGGGGGGTGAAACCCCCAGGGAACATTTCTTGGAATGAGAACAAGTTATCGTCATCTTTGACGGTGGCTAGTGCCGCTGAGTCAGGAACGTTGTTAGTGACTGCAACAACCGGCACTTCGCCTGCTCCACTCAGATTTCCGATAAGAAGCGTGCTTCCACCATCGTTGCTGAATACGCTGCCGCGGGTGTTTGGATTACGGAAGAAGAACCCACCCTCAACGCGCTTTTGAGCGTAGTTAGCGTGCCCATAGAAATTGGCCACGTCTTCAACGAGGGTCGCGCCGTAATTCGCGAAGAGTTTCAAGTCATCTGCAATTTCGGGCTGCCCCCAAATCTGTGCAGGATCGTTCACACGGGTATTGCCTGCGGCAATCAGTCCCTCGGCATCAATACGTTGGACAGAACGGATAGTGTCACCGGAATAACCGTATTCAAGGCTCAGGTTCGTCCAAAGGTCTTTCCTACCGAGGCCGAGATTCGCGGCGATAGAATACAATTCACCGTCGCCATCTTGGAATGCCCCGGCTTTGGTTTCGATGGCGATGCCTTCGTAGTTATCACGCAACTGGAAGTTCATCACACCGGCGATGGCATCGGAGCCATACTGTGCCGATGCGCCATCACGGAGCACTTCCACCTGTTTCAGCGCGATGGCCGGAATAGCGGAAAGATCTGGCCCTTGCGCGCCATCGGAGATACCGTTGCCGAGCCAATAAATGACAGAGGCACGGTGGCGGCGTTTGCCGTTGACAAGCACCAACGTGTGGTCTGGGGCAAGTCCCCGTAAGTTCGCCGGCCGCACGACAGTCGCCGCATCGCTGATAGGCTGCGTGTTGATATTGTAAGAGGGAACGACGTTTCGCAAAAGGTCATTCAAGTCGGTTCCACCCTGCTTGACGAATTCCCCACTGCCGAGGACATCAATCGGCACAGTCGAGTCGATAACGGAGCGCGGTTGCGCGCGAGAACCGACGGTGACGATACCTTCAATCTGCACTACGTCTGCGGTTAAGGTTTGTTCCGCTGCTTCTTCAGGTTCCGTTTCAGCGGCAACCTCTTCGGTGCTTTCGTGTCCTTCAGCTTGCACAAGCACCGGGAACAGTGCGAAAAGCACTGCAATCATGCTAAATACAAAAACGATATGGCGAGAATTTACCGTTCGTTTCATCATTCTGTATTCTCCTTAATTGGATAAATTTCAGAGTCATTTACCGTTTTAAATGACAAAAGGGTCCTGTCAAACTTATGTTCAGGGCACAACCGGTGCGACAAGGCGCGTAGAGCGGCGCGACCTTCGCTGGCGCGCCACGCAGACAGGCTTAAATAGAATTGCCTGTTACCCTCATATTTCGCATTTCAGTAGCCACATGTTACACAGTTAGACAGTACCCTCAAATAGTTCTGCAAAATTTCTATGCGTCGCTCGCCGACAGAAAGCCACGTTATTCCACACGTCCTTCCAAAGGACAGTAGACGCTTACGCTTATCCGTGCGAGCCGTTATATAGTATACCACAAACAAGGCGGTTTGTCAAATTTATTTTTACAAAGCAGGGAATTTGCTGAATTTTCGTTGCTATTTGTAAAAAAGATGGTATAATAGAGGAAGAATTAATATGAGGGTGTTTCATATTTTTTTCGATGTGTTCGGTAGGAGAGACCTCGGGGCTCGATTTCCGGTAGGAGAGACCTCCTGGTCTCGATGCAATAGGCGGCAGAAAGCCCCCTTGCAAAAACGTCTCTTAGGTCCTAAAGGACCTAAAACGCCACCGCTTGACGATGGAGTTCGCGGGGGACAGGCCCCCGCGCTACGGTAAAAAACAGTCCCCTTCAGCGTAGGGTGAGGGCCTGTCCCTCGCCATGCGTTTGGTTGGCAGACTGCATCACCCCTGTAGGTCAGGATCGTCCGATCCTGACCCGTTTTACCGCCCG
Source organism: Candidatus Poribacteria bacterium (assembly GCA_965242965.1). Classification (GTDB taxonomy): domain Bacteria; phylum Poribacteria; class WGA-4E; order WGA-4E; family WGA-3G; genus AGPOR5. The sequence goes on from OZ251518.1 coordinate 4,975,907, forward strand.
CAGGCGATCCCGAACTACAGAGGTGGGCCCGATGTCTTCCAGTAGGAGAAATCTCAAGACCAGGAGGTCTCTCCTACCGGGAAGCCATCGATTTATGAAACACCCTCACTTAAAGGGAAGCCCAGCCTACAAGCGAAAAGGACGTGCTTATCAAAAACTGCATTACGATACTTGGAGAACCTTGTGAATATTGATACTTTAAAAGGAAAAACAATCGGTGCCGCCGTGTCGGGCGGCTTAGATAGCTGCACTATCACCAAATGGTTAGTCGATAACGGCGTCAACGTCGTCTGTTTTACGGCAGACCTCGGGCAGCCCGATGAGCGCGACGTTTCTGAAATTCGGGAACGGATGTTAGCGTGCGGTGCTGAAGAAGCCGTTATCGTGGATGCCAAAGCCGCGCTCGCCGAAGAAGGCATCCGGCTTATCCAATCTCAAGCAATGTATGAAGGTGGATATTGGAATACCACCGGCATTGCGCGGCATGTCACGGTAAAGGCACTTTTGCCGGAGATGGAGAAGCGCGGCATCACCATTTTAACGCACGGCGCGACCGGCCGTGGAAATGACCAGGTGCGGTTTCAACTCGCCACGAATATGCTCAATCCGCACTTCTCTGTCTATGCCCCGTGGCGCGATGCCAAGTTTCTTGAAATCTTCGGCGGCAGAAAAGAGATGATAGACTTCTGTGAAGCGCGCGGCTTGCCTATCACTGCGACACACGAGAAACCTTACTCAACCGATGCCAATTTATTGGGCTTAACACACGAAGCGGGGAGGTTAGAATCGCTCAAGACACCGGCAGGATTTATCACGCCGGGAATGGGGGTTCATCCGAAAGACGCGCCTGATGCAGCGGAACACGTCACCGTCACCTTTTCACGGGGCATCCCGGTTGAAGTGAACGGCAGTCCTGTCACGCCGTTGCAAAGTTTGCTAGAGGCGAACCGCATCGGCGGCAGAAACGGGGTTGGCATCGGCATCCACACGGTGGAGAACCGGTTCGTTGGCATCAAGAGCCGCGGTGTTTATGAATCGCCGGGGATGGAACTGCTCGGGAAGTGCTACGAATATCTGCTGCAGCTGATTTTAGATAGAAGGGCGCGCCGACATTTCAACGACGTTGCCGCCACTATCGCGGAACAAGTTTATCAGGGATACGGATTTGACGCGGCGACGCAGGCGTTGCATGCCTCTATTGCGCACTTAACCCGCTTGGCAACCGGCACCATCACCGTCGCGCTTTACAAAGGGAATGTTGCGTTCCATGCTGCGGGCGGTGCGCCGCATTCACTCTACTCTGAAGAAACCGCCTCTATGGAAGCAATCGGCGATTTTGACCACGGTGATTCGGAAGGCTTTTTAGGCGTGCTTGGCGTTGGCGCGCGTGCATCCGCTGTCGCTGGACAAACCCGGTAGGAGAGACCTCCTGGTCTCGATGGAGCGATGTTCCCGTAGGAGAGACCTCCCGGTCGCGATGGAAGCGATGTTCCAGTAGGAGAGACCGGGAGGCCACCGGCAATTCCCTATTTTTCACGGCAGCGCGGGGGCCTGTCCTCGCGCTGCTGAGCTATTTATGAAACACCCTCACTGACTTAGGGTACCTCAATCTTCGCGAACACCTGCTCAACGATACTTTCCACATCACGTCCTTCCGCCTCAGCTTCATAACTGATACTCACGCGATGCCGCAGCACATCCATGCCGACGGCGTGAATATCTTCCGGTGTGACGTAGCCGCGTTGCGAGAGAAACGCCCGTGCCCGCGCTGCAAGCGCGAGGAAGATGGTGGCGCGCGGCGACGCGCCGTATTCAATCAGTGGACTCAGCTCGGATAACTGATATGTCTCCGGGGCGCGCGTCGCGCAGACTAAATCGACGATGTAGGTTTCCAACTGCGCCGCCATGTAGATGTTGCACACTATCTCTCGGAAACGGATGATGTCTTCGGGGGAAATTACGCGCTGAATGTCAGGAATCTCTTCGGTTGTCATGCGCCGCAGGATTTGCAATTCCTCTGCGTGCGTCGGGTAATCCACCCGAATTTTTAGCATAAACCTATCCACCTGCGCTTCGGGGAGGGGGTAGGTGCCTTCTTGCTCGATGGGATTCTGCGTCGCCAAAACGAGGAACGGTTCATCAAGCGGATAAGTCGTGCCGCCGATGGTGACTTGTCGTTCCTGCATCGCTTCGAGTAGCGCGCTTTGCACTTTGGCGGGCGCGCGGTTAATCTCATCGGCGAGGATGACGTTTGCGAAAACCGGTCCCTTTTTGGTGTAGAAATCGCCGCGCCCCTGGTCATAGATGAGTGTGCCAACCAGGTCTGCCGGGAGCAAATCGGGTGTAAATTGGATGCGATTGAAGGAGGCATCGATAGTCCGAGCCAGCGCGCTCACGGCGGTAGTTTTGGCGAGTCCGGGCACGCCTTCCAGCAGGATGTGTCCGTTGCAAAGCAGTCCGATGATGAGTCCCTCTAGCAAATCGCGCTGCCCGACAATCATCTTCCCTGTCTCGGCGAGAATTTGTTGGATGAGCCCGCTGTCTGCTTCAATGCGAGCGTTCATTGCGTCTAAGTCGTATTGTTGCATTTTTTTTGTTGGAAACGCTGATGCAAAACGGCAACGGCTAAACCCGAAAAGGCGCGGGCTCCGTAACGCCCGCGCTATTCGCTATTTAAGTGAGAGTGTTTCATATCTCGATGTCTTCCCGGTAGGAGAGACCTCCTGGTCTCGATGTTCCCGTAGCGCGGGGGCCCTCGGAGGTTTCCATACGCGCATCCGAGCGGGTTTCCCCCGCGATGGCTCAAGAACCGTTTTTTATCGTAGCGCGGGGGCCTGTCCCCCGCGAACTCCATCGGCAAGAGTGGCGTTTTAGGTCCTTTAGGACCTACATGTCTATAGAAAAACGTGCCGTGCCGTTTTCAAGGGCCTTTAGGTCCTTAATAAAACCCGCGTGGCCCTGGCAAAATCCATTAAGGACCTAAAGGACCTTAGCGTTCTTCGCAGCCGCACGTGCTATAGACATTAAGGTCCTACGGACCTAAGAGACGTTTTTCCATAGCGCGGACGATGGCGAGGGACAGGCCCCCGCCCTACGGTGAAAGGGAGGGCTTTCCTCTTACCGTAGCGCGGGGGCCTGTCCCCCGCGATTGTTGGATTGCGCGTGCATGCACGATGCGAGGGAAACCCTCTCGCATGCGCGTGTGGCATCCGAGGGCCCTCGCCCTACGTAAAGGGGTGGCGTTTTTTTATCACCGTAGCGCGGGGGCCTGTCCCCCGCGAGTTTCCAGTAGAGCGCAGCATAGCGAGGGACAGGCCCTCGCCCTACGTAAAGGGGCGGCGTTTTTTATCGTAGCGCGGGGGCCTGTCCCCCGCGAGCGTTGGATTGCGCGGACGATGACAGGGTGGCGATTTATGAAACACCCGCATTTAAGTGAAAAATGCCGCCGTTTCTCCCTCCTGAAAAGACTGCTCCAGCCACGGGTCTTCCGTTTTTTCCCGGAAGGCGACGACTTTCCCGCGCATCTCGTTAAGCATCGCCTGCAACGCTGGCTCGTCAATGAGATTGGTGGACTCCGCCGGATCCTGCTGCATATCAAAGAGTGCCTCCCTGTTCTGCTGTAAGAAGTGCTCCCGCTGCCGCTCGCCGAGCTGCTGGACGTTGTCATCTCGTACCGCTGTCCACGAAATAGAACGAAACAGATCACTCGGTAGCGGGGTTTCCAGTTGATACGCCAAATTGCGGACATACTTATACCGCCGTCCTCGCAATACACGATACGGATAGTAGTTCGTCACTTCGTGGAAGCAGTGCGAGAAATAGGTTTCCTCCCACGTGCCATCGCCGGGGTGCGGGCTGTCGTCTTCAAGGATGGAGAGCAGTGAGCGGCCCGGCAGCGCGTCTGAACCGTCGGGATGCGCAACGCCGCACCAATCTAACATCGTCGGGCAGAAATCCACCCAGTTGACAAGTGCCTGATTGCGGAGTCCCCGTCGCCGTTGCGTTGGGCTCGCGATGAGCAACGGACAGTGGTGCCCGCTATCAAAACTTGATGCCTTCGCGCCCGGGAACGGCATGGCGTGGTCCGTCGTAACAAAGACGAGGGTTTCATCAGCGCGCCCGGATGCCTCCAGGGCACCTAACACTGCGCCGACGACAGCATCCCAGCGCGTGACGCTCTCGTAATAGTCTGCCAAGTCTTCACGGACAGCGGGTATATCCGGCAGGAAATTCGGCACGAGTATTTCATCGGGAGAGTAGGGGTTCGGTTTGATGCCTGCATGCGTCCGTTCATTGCCGAAGCCTTTGCCAGCACGATGCGGATAACTACTGCCGATATGCAGGTAGAACGGGTTATCCGCGTTCTCATTGAGGAATTGTGTCACCTTTGCTGCCATGTCTACCGGGCTTCTGCCATCAACGCGCGGCTCGTAGTCAAACGGATAGACGCTGGCAGGTTCGACGTGTTTTTTGCCGATGCACGCCGTAGCGAACCCGTGCGCCTTCAGGATTTTAGGCACGGACTGCATGTTTTCGTGCGTGCGAAACCCGTGAATGCCGTGGCAGTGCCCGTATTGCCCGTGCGTGTGGCTATGCTGCCCGGTGAGAATACAGGCGCGGCTCACCGCACACGAGGGGCTCGTGCAAAATCCGTAATCAAACACGACACCGCGCTCCGCAAACGCATCGATGTGTGGCGTGCGGATTACCTCGTTGCCGTAGCACTTCGCGATGCGGCTCCAGTCGTCCGCAATGACGAACATAACGCTTTGATAGTTCATAATTCTGTTCCTTTTCCTAATCCTGCTTTACCTGCGCGACAATCAAATCAACTACCTCGTCAATTGTTTTGTGCGTTGTATCCACGACGATTGCATCTTCCGCTTCGCGGAGTGGGCTGTGTTCGCGCGATCTGTCCTTCTCATCGCGGGTGCGGATTTCCGCCGCCACTTCCTCAAGCGTCGTTTGAACATTCTGTGAACGGAGTTCTGCCAGCCGCCGCCTCGCGCGTTCCGTAACAGAGGCATCAAGGTAGAATTTGAAATCGGCATCCGGAAAAACGATTGTCGTCAGATCTCGGCCTTCTGCCACGATACTTCCAGCTGCGCCGATGCGCTGTTGGTGCTTAACAATCTCCTTCCGAATCTCCGGAATTTTCGCCACGTCTGCTACCCGTTTGTTCACCGCCGGGGTGCGGATGCAGGTAGTGACATCCTCACTGTCAAGCAGAACAATCTTGCCGTTATCGGCAAATTCGATCTGACACTCTTGAACACGGGATAGCAGTTTCGGCGAGTTTGCGGATAGTTTATGCCGGATTGCCAACACGGTAACCGCCCGATACATCGCGCCGGAATCAAGATAGAGGCATCCTAATTTTTCGGCGACGTGGCGCGCAACGGTGCTTTTCCCAGAACCGGCGGGGCCATCTATTGCAATTTTTCTGTTGTTCGCAATGCGTTCAATAGACATAGTTTGTGAGGGAGGGCATCGAGACCAGGAGGACTCTCCTACCCACCATTGTTTGCATAGGGAAACGCAATCTTGGAAATCCTATAATCTTGGAAATCCTGTGAAATCCTGCTAATCTTGTAAATCCTGCTCTGGTTTCACGTCAGGGTTTCCCGCTGTTTTTTCGCTTCGGTTAGCACGCGTTCAATTTCAACGTGGTTATCGGTTTGGAGTAGGTTTTTGAATGCAGTCAAGTTATCCACCATGCCATCGATGAGTGCGGCGAGGACTTCGGCGTTCTGCGTGAAAATCCCTGTCCACATCTCCGGTGAACCCGCGGCGATGCGCGTCGTATCCCGAAATCCTGTCGCGGTGTAATCCAACGCTTTTTCGCAACCTGCCTCCACTTCGGCGACGCTGTTCGTCAGCAGACTGGCGATGAGATGCGGCAGGTGACTCGCTGCGCCAATGAGGGTATCGTGCGTTTCTGGCGAGAGGCGATACGGCACCGCGCCGACAAACCTCCACAAGTTTTCAATGCGTTGCAGCGCATCGCTGTCCGTATTTTCAGTAGGAGTCAGGATGCATGTCGCGTTCTCGAAAAGCGTCGCCCGCGCCGCGCCTACGCCGGTTTCATGTGAACCTGCCATCGGATGCCCACCGACAAAGGCGACACCTTCCCGGTGACGTGGGATAAGCCGTTCTTCAACCGCCTTCACCATCGCGCCTTTTGTGCTGCCGACATCGGTGACCACGATGGGATTTCGGGACGTGACTGAAACGCATTCGGCGATGCGTTCTACAAACCCCGGAACGTGTTCCACCGGCATGCCGAGAACAACCATGTCTGCATCACGGATGCCTTCGGCGATGTCTGTCGTTATTATGTCTACTGCATCGCGCGCAAGTGCCTGCTTCAGGGTGGAGAGCCGCCTGCCGAGCCCGACGCGCTCGCCCGTGAAGCCGTTCGCTTTCAACGCCAGTCCAAGCGAACCCCCGATTAAACCGACACCCCAGATGGTTAGCCGTTGAAGTTGCTGCAAATCGGTAAACATATCGCGCGATATCCTGTGATTTGTCCTTTCGGGTAGGCGCGGTTTGCAACCGCGCCTACGGCGTGCCTCCTATTCCATCAATGCTATCACACCACAAGCGAGACGCGCGCCGCCGCCTGTCACGATAGGTGCAAGTGCCGGATCATCGCCCGGTTCAGCCATTTTCGTAACCAGCACCAGTTGCGGCACTTCCACCCTCTCAATCGGTTCGTCCGGACCAGGGATGACAATGACAGGCGTTTCCTCTACCGGTGGCGCGATGTCGGCATCTACCACAGGCGGCGTTTCAAAGGTATCGCCTTTTTCATGAATCATGACGAGTTTGCCGAGGATGTCGGTGCCCGGGTCACCGCCGAGAGTCCAGAGTGAGGTGGTAAATTCAAGCGTGCCGGTGCCGTCCTCGCCGACTTGGATGTTCCCAATTTCGCCTCTCCCAACGGGCGGCATCTCCGGTGTTGCCTCCACGACAGGGACACCGATAGTGCCGATGGGAATGTGAGTCGGGTGCCAATGCCCTTCGGCGTTCGCGCAATCAGCACCGTTGTGGAGGTGCGCGGCGTGCGGTCCCGGGGCAGCCCCTTGAATCTCAATGCGGACGTGCAACGTTCCCGCGGATTCCATAAATACGGCTGTGCCGGTGATACCGCTATCGGTGCCCGGTTTATCGGTGATGGTTGCCATCGCTGTTTTTCCTTCGGGACTGGGCGGCATCACCTGTGTCGGAATTCTCTCACAACTGACAATGAGGCACGTCACGAAGATGATGGCTATTGACAGGAACTGAAGCTGAAGTGTTGAGTCTTTAGATTTAAACACGGCTAGTTTCTCCTTATAGGGTTTAAAATATTTTAAGACAATTCGCCATTTTTGTCAAGCGAAAATTTTTCACCAGCAGAACTTTTCAGTTCTTCTTCCATGTAGGCGAGACCTCCCGGTCTCGATGGTTAGGGAAAACCCATCTACCGGGTAGGCGAGACCTCCCGGTCTCGATGGTTAGGGAAAACTGTTCTGTTTTCACCCGCGTGCATCCGCTAACGCCTCTTCAAGAGCCGCCCGGAATTCGTTCTCATTTTCGTTGTTATAGAACGGCACGCCGAGGAGGCGATAGTCCTTATCCTCTGTCAGTCTTCGACTCCCGAATTGGGCACGAATCTGCTTCAAAAAGCCCACTTTCCACGCGTCATGCGCTTGGAGGTGCTTCCCTTTGGGTTCAATGAAGAGTTGGTAACTTGCCTCATCGCCGTTTTTGTCTCGGAGGAACAGCACGAAGTCAGGTTGGAAGGCTTGCCCATCGGGGAAGTGATAGATGGCAAAATGCCCTTCGTTGCGGAGCAGATAGATGTCCTCGTGGGTTTGTTCTAATGCGGGAATCATCCTGTCCAGCATCCGCACGAACGCCTTTTCCTCGCTGGTGCCGTGGAGCGTGTTGAAGGCGTACCAGTTTTTGGCGGAGACGAAATGTGTAAATTGCGCGGTGTCAGCAACACGTTGCGTATTCGCGCCTAATTTCAGGCGTTTATCGGTGAAAATGGCGCGCACTTGTTGCTCCCGGAACCGCGTGGTGCCTTCGTATTCGGTGCTTTGCGTGCGAATTTCTGTCTCAAGCTGCCGCAGTAACCCGCGACAGCCAGCCAACTTCGCCGCCGGATTCACCGCGAGTTCACTGACATTCCCTTCAAAGGTGATTGCCAAGCCGCCGAGGTAGTTCTCTGCAGTGATAAATTCGCGTATTGACGCGAGTTGTGGAAAATACCGCTTGAGGGACGCGAACGTGAAAAACGGATTGCGCGCGATGGCACCTTGGACGATATTGCGCGCCATATCTGCCACCTGCACATCTTGCCGATTTTCTTCATGCACGAGAGGTGTCGCACCGTTCTCCAGCACGCGGCTCCCCCCGCCTTGTCCGGTTGCAACGGTATGGACATAGTTTTTCTTCTGCACGCCTAAGTCTGCGAAGGAGCGCACGTTCTGATAACTCTTCTCCACCCGTTCGTTCAGCCAGACGACACCGTGTTTGTAAAAATCTGTCTGCTTGAACTTGTCTTTCAGTTTGAGTTCGCGCGTCACCGTGCTTTCGTCCAGCATGCCTTGTTCCACCAAGGCGGTACGGATTTCGGAGATGTAACGCGAATCGTTGATGCTATGATAGTGGAGTTCTTCCAAGACGCGGCGTTCGTTATCGAGTTCCGTATCAAACTTGCGGCGGAACCTGTCCGAGTGCCCTGGTCCGACGAACGGGAAATAGCGTGCCCCGCGCCCGATGAGTTGCGCTTCGGATATCGTCGTCTTCCCGATTTTGCCTTGTCCCGAATCGCGCTGCTCATAACAGCGGACAATGTCAAAGAGATTCAGCACATCCCATCCTTCGTTCAGTTTCTGCACGGCGAAAATGGCGCGGAGGGGATTCCCCGCATCCTCAAGCGTGTTCACCCGAAGTTGGTAGGTGTCCTTTTCCTTCTCGCTGTTGACTGAAAGACAATTCGTCTCCCGGAACCCGTGTTTGAGGCGTTGTGCCAGCTGCGCATCTGATACCGAATTTTCCGCGAAGAAGTGGAACGCCTGCTGAACAATGGGAACGGTTGAAGCCTGGCGCATCTCAGCAATTTGTGCCTCCGTGAGTCCATCAATCAACCGATGGAAGTTCGCCTTATTCTCTTCCGATTGCGCAATCGTGCGCTGCGCTTTGAAGAGGATGACAGGTTTCAGGTTAATGCCGTGTTTCGCCGCCACCGCCTGTTTATACTCGCTGAGAATTAACGCTTGCAGAATGCGTTGCGGCAGTTCAAAATCGGATTGAACGATGACGACATCTTTGGAAAACCGGTCGTTCCGGAAATCCTTCAGCGCGTAGCGATTGATAACCTTGTTCCGATACTTCGTTATCATCGCGGGCGTTTCATAATCGTGCGTCGCGGTGAATTCCAACAGCAGGTTTTCTGCGTTTGCGTTGAAGATACGCTCCACCGTGTTCTCCCAGTTGTTAAACAACTCCTGCTGTGCCTTCGTCTGGACGTTGATGTGGTGCGCCTCATCTGCGAGAAGCACAATCTTCTTCTCGGCGAAATCCTCAAAGGTGAGCGCGTTCTCCTTCACTGTCGTCAAATCGGTGTGCAGTTTCTGAATCGTCGTGAAGCAGATGTTGATGGCGTGTTCATTGACACCCTCAAAATTAGCCACCTCTGTCACCTCAACGCGTTTGCCATCAAAAAAGATGTTTTCGCTGAAGAGGTATTTGGAGGCGAGCGGGTTGAGGAAGTTGTCCTTTGTCTTCTCAATGATATTGGTGGAATTGACGAAGAAGAGGAAGTTGCGGTGCCCGTGCTCATAGAGGTAGAGCATCAACCCTGCCATGATAAGCGTTTTGCCGCTGCCTGTCGCCATGTTAAAGAGGAGGTGCAGCGGTTTTTCCTTGCCATCAAATTCCTCGTTAAAGCAAAGGAAGAACCGCGCAAACGCCTCTTTCTGATAGGGACGGAGTTCAAACGCCGGATTGAGGTTCTCGGTGAGATAAGTGGGGATTTCGGTGGCTTGGAGAGTGCGCCTCCCGAATTCCTCAACGATGGTTTCGTATAAGAATTTTTCAGGCATCTCGGTTTCCTTTCAACGATTTCTATCTTTCTTCGCACTGGCCGTCCCGAAAATCCGCGAGAGCTTCCGCTGCAAACCGGGCCAACTTCCCGGCTTTCACGTCTGCTGCGAACTGTTTATCCCATGCCGCTGCTTCCTCATCATACTTGACTAAGGTTTCCTGAAGCATCGTTTCTAGGGTTTTCAGCAAGATTTCTTTCGTTTTCGCTGCGCAGCTGACTTCGGGAAGTTCTTGGATACAACCGAGCCATCCCGCGCCGTTGCGTTCCACTTTGGCGGTATAAGTTTCACCGCGTTCCTGTTCCAGAATTTTGGCGATATAGACTCGTGCCATCTGGGACTCCTTTGATGATTAGGGATGATAGAATAAATAATAGCCTATCACCCGCCAAATTGTCAAGACAATTGACTTCAGATTTAGATTGTGTTACAATGACGAGACAAGCCGGGGATGAACGGCTCCATGCCACGTGATTGCCGGGCCGCGGTCTGCGCAAACCTATATCCCTGGCTTCTTTTCGTCTCGATAAAATGCGCGATTCAACGCCTTATCTTCATCGCTGACGCAGAACGTCGCATCCTCCATCTCCGAGAGGTTAACGTAGAGCTGATTCTTATCCAGCAGCTCCATCAACAGCGACTGCTGCTTTTCCACGTCGCCGATAGCGATGAAATCCTCCACCGCGTCTGCCGGCACCTCAGGATTGATATACCAATTGAGGAATGACCCCCCCTTGCCATTTCGCGCCAGAGTACCACGAGTTCGTCGGTGTTGTGCGCCGCTTGGATGCGTTCCACGAAGGCGGCGTTATAGGGCATCAGTTCACAGGAAATGAAATCGCCGCCGCCCTGCCAGTTGACTGATTTGGAAATGCCGCCCTGTTCGCCCGTGAGCACCTTCTCCAAACGAGGAAGCGTCACCGTTTCTATGTAGTCCATCTGCTCAACTCCAATCCACTGCCGCCCCATCTTGTGTGCGACGGTTGCGGTTGTACCACTACCGAGGTGGAAGTCTAGCACGATGTCTCCTGCATCGGATGCCAGTTCAATAACCCGCGCAATGAGATGTTCGGATTTCGGGTAGTCGAACACTTTTTGAGCAAATAACGCTTTTATGTGTCCAGTGCCCCGTGCGTTCACAAATTCCTTCTCGTCCCAAACGCTCCGCTGTCGTTTTGAGGATTTCCGGTGTTTTTGAACGATGGTATATCCACCGTCACGTTTCGCCTTCCCTTTTATCTCGGTGTTTAAGTTCTGGCGCGCCTTTTCCTTGCCCCATCGCCAAACTGTCTGCACGCCCTGCGATTTTAACGGCATCACTTCGACAAAACCCGTTTGCTTTTCTAGGGACACTTCCAGTAAATCATCGGCATCCGCGGATGACGGATTCACATAGAATGGATAACAGAGATTCGGACGATTCTTAACGTTGAACCGAATGTTGCCATTTCTTAAATTCATCAAGTTAAAACCGCCGCGTTCATCTGCGTAGTTAAACGCCTTACCCTTCTGTTCCAACTGATTCAATTCTGTCCCCGGGATTTTTGAATAGATCAGTAGGTATTCGTGGGTTCTCGCGATGCTACCGTAGTCTCTGCCGCCTCGATTAATCACAACGATGGAATTGGAGACAAAATTTTCCCTGCCAAAAATCTCATCCATCAAAACCTTCAGGTATGCCTGTTCGTTGTCATCGCACTGAGCAAAAATCACGCCGGCGTTGCTCAACAATTCGCGCGCTACCTCCAGCCGATTTCGCATAAACGTCAGCCAACTGGAATGATTGAAACTGTCGTTATAGCCGAACGAATCGTTCCCGGTGTTATAGGGCGCATCGATGTAGACACACTTTACCTTACTCCGGAACTGCAACTTCAGACTATGAAGTGCCAACAGATTGTTCCCTTTGACAAGCAGGTTCTCCCGAATCGTGCCATCATCAGCGCGTTTGAGGGCAACTACCGGCTGTTCGCCTGTGCCCGTATGTCGTTTCCAGTTCGTCAGCACCTTCGGCGCGAGGAGCCGGTTAATCTCATCCGGCGCGAGGAGCTCGTTGAAGAATATCTCGGTGCGTTTCTCTTCTTCGTGCGTCTGGCCGCCTTCCAAGACGCAGTCTTTGTAGGGCCAGACGAGTGCGACTTCGTCGCGTTCGGGGAGGAACTTTTCGTTGATGTTCAACCCGATTTTGTTTCGGAATCGAGTGTATGCATCGGCGAGGAAGTTTTTGTCGGAGAGGTAGGTAATGAAGGCGTTGTAATCGAAAATCCAATGTCCCTCAATTTCGGTGAAAAACTTCGCCTTGAGTTCGGGTTCGCTGAGGAGTGACTTGATGAGCGCGGTATCCAGTTGCCACGCGCTATCTTTAGCGGCGGCGGGGATGAATTCGCCGGCGTTATCGACGAAGCGCGCGTCTGTTTTGAGTAGGCGAATGAGTTTTTGGTTGAAGTTATCTGTTGGCATCCGGGGTTTCCTTATGTGCGTTTGTTAGTCAGTATACCTGAAACCATCTGGCATGTCAAGAAAAACCGGCCTTTTCCAGAACGATGCGGTTTTTGGTTTCAGGGTTGACATTGCAAGACGTTTGTGCTAGAATTAATGATACCATGTTCGGCGCATATTTTCAAATCTAAAATAGGAGAAATCATCATGGCATACACTCTTGAAGACGAATTCGGCGATATTATCGGAAAGGCGCGCCGCGGGCAACGTCTCACTCTCGCGCAAACGGCAACCGCTGCAGGCATCCCCGAATCGCAACTCTCTAGCATGGAGCAGTATACCGTCCAACCGACAGAAACGCAAGTCTACCGACTCGCAGAGGTGCTGAATTTAGACGGTGCCAAACTGCTGGACATCGCGATGGAACGCTGGATTCCGAATCCAGCCGAGTCGTCCGGTAATCCTGTTCTTGATGTCGTTACCATCAGCGCGCCTGTCGGCGGATGGCCCGTCAACGCCTATCTCTTAATCTGCAAGGCGACAGAAGAGGCGGCGATTGTTGACACGGCGGCGCACCCGCATCTCATCCTTGAACAACTAGACGCGCGCAACGTCCAACCCACTGCGATTTTGTTGACGCATGCACACGGAGACCACGCCGATGGACTCCCGCAGCTCCAACAGGCCACCGGTGCCCCGGCTTACATCCACAAGAACGAACCAAAGCCGCAAAGCGCGCAGCCGCTCAAACAGGTCGAACACGGCGATGTCCTCACCGTCGGTGAACTCATGGTAACCGTCGTGGATACGCCCGGGCACACTCCGGGGGGCTGCAGTTTCCTGACGCAAACGGCTGCGTTCGTGGGCGATGCGATTTTCGCGGGCTCCGTAGGCGGTCCCAACATTTCTTATGACGATGAGCTTAATAGCGTTCGCGATAACCTGCTCACGCTTGCAGATGACGTGAGGCTATTTCCGGGCCACGGGCCCGCGACAACCGTCGGTGAAGAGAAAGCGCATAACCCGTTTTTCTAACATGGAAATCCGCTCGGAAAATAAAGGAAATTTGAGACTTTGCTTTCGTATCTCATTCAACGTTTTCTCTCCATCGGTTTATCGCTGTTAGGCGTGTCGCTGCTCGTCTTCTTCATGGTGCATCTCATTCCCGGCGATGCCGCGCTCGCCATTTTGGGGGAACGCGCCACGGAAGCATCACTCGCTGAACTCCGCCGGGAGATGGGGCTTGACAAACCGCTGTATCAGCAATACGCGAAGTTCCTCTGGGACATCGCGCACCTTGACTTCGGCCGTTCGTTCAAAACGAAGCAGCCTGTTATAGAGGAGATTCAACGCTATTTCCCGGCAACGGTGGAATTAACCTTCGCCGCGATGGCGTTTTCAATCCTGTTCGGCATCAGTGCAGGCATCGTCGCCGCCATCTATCGCGGCAAGTTTTTGGACTACTTCTCCATGTCTATCTCGCTCGCGGGCATCTCGATGCCGATTTTTTGGCTCGGGCTGATGCTGATTTTGCTTTTTTCGCATGTCTGGCCCATCCTGCCGAGCACGCAACGTCTGGATGCCATACTCGATTTGGACATTGAACACCGCACCGGTTTCTACCTCATCGATACGCTCCTCATGGGGAATTTCGCCGCCTTTCGGAACGCCATCGCGCACCTCATCCTGCCAGCGATTACCTTAGGCACGATTCCACTCGCCATCATCGCACGGATGACCCGGGCCAGTCTGCTGGATGTGCTGAATCAACCTTATATTACCACGGCGTATGCGAAAGGCTTGTCGCGCTGGAAGGTCATCGGCAAACACGCGATGAAAAATAGCATGGTGCCGGTGCTGACTATCATCGGATTGGAATTCGGGTATCTGATGGGCGGCGCGATTTTGACGGAATATATTTTCTCTTGGCCCGGGCTCGGTTCGTGGCTGCGCGATGCAGTCGAGGCTCGCGACATTCGTCCCATCCAAGGCGGCGTGCTTTTCGTCGCGACGATTTTCATGTTGGTGAACCTTTGCGTCGATCTCCTCTACGCCTACTTCGATCCGCGCATCCGAATCGGAGGTGAAACGACATGAAGCACGAAACAGCCGCCAACAGCCACCTCTCGCGTTTTCGGAAAGCACGCTTGCGAGCGGCGCGCTATCCCTCTGCTATCATCGGTTTATCAATTATCCTGTTTTTCGTGAGTGTCGCCATTTTTGCGCCGCTGATTGCAACGCACGACCCGAGGCAAGCGAACGTCGTTGAACGTCTACAAGGCAGTTCCGCTGAACACTATCTCGGCACCGATGGCGTTGGACGAGATCTGTTCAGCCGGATTGTCCACGGCACGAGAATTTCTCTCAAGGTGGGCTTTATGGCGACAGCATTTTCGCTAGGGTTCGGCACCTTTTTCGGGGCGATTGCCGGCTATTACGGGGGTTGGTGGGACAACGTTATCATGCGCGCGATGGACATTATGCTTGTGATGCCAAGCATCCTGCTCGCCATGGTAATCGTGACGATTTTAGGACAGAGCCTCACCAATGCGATTATTGCGGTTTCCATCGTCTATATCCCGCAGTATGCACGCATCCTCCGCGCCTCTGTGCTGAAAGTGCGGCAATTGGATTACGTCATGGCCGCCAAAGTCATCGGTGCTAGCGATTTTCGGATTTTGACACGGACGGTCCTACCGAATTGCATCGCGCCCTTGATTGTGCAGGCGACGCTCGGTATCGGTGCCGCCATTTTAGATGCCGCGGGCCTGAGTTTCCTCGGGCTCGGCGCGGAAATCGGGGAACCAGAGTGGGGCGCGATGCTCAACGAAAACCGAAACTTCATTCGGCGCGCGCCGCTGACAGTGACTGCTCCCGGCCTGGCGATTTTCTTTATTGTGTTAGCGTTTAATCTGCTCGGCGATGCGCTGCGTGATGCGTTGGATCCGCAGATAGACTGACCTGTCTCGATGCGTGCGGTATCGGGCACCGAATAACATCACTCCGCCTGCTCCACAACGCGAATCTCCTCCTCGCTGAGCCCATACAACGCGTAAACGTGCCTGTCAATCTCCCATTCAAGTTCAGCAGTATCCTCTCCTTTCGCCGAGAGAATTTTGTCAACGAGTGCCACAATCGGCCGCTGCGCCGCTTCCGCCGGGACAACCACAGGCAGCTTCCTGACAACAGCAACCTTCACCTGTGCCTGACTTTTTCCGGACTCTTGCGAAACAAAATGGTAGACAAAGTTCAACAGTCGGCTATTGAACAACGCCAAAAAATACTTGAGGTTCACGCTTGGCGATTTCGGGAGGATGGTATGGAGCGTGTTATCCGTGTAAAAACGCCCCAATTCCGCCTCGCTGTGATATGCGACAATCAAATCGTCGTCCGTTTGCCGCATGAGGAGCCGCTCAGGTTGATGATGATTTTCAACGGCCCCGCCGAAACCCCAGTGCTCGTTTCGTCGGCTCGGTTTGCCGCCGCGGCCAATGCCGGGAATCGGCAAAGGTTCATAGTCAATGTCGCAGAACCGATACTTCGCCTTCGGCGAATCCCATTGCACAGAAAATCGTTGAATCTGCCGTCCTTGTAATAGGCGATGTCTGTGCCCATTGTCTTCCTTAAAGAAGAGTTTTCTCCTCACGTTGCCGGAATGAATGCCAGTGTCCAAAACGCGACAAAACTTCTCCATTTTTTCAAACGAAAGGAGCCGCGTCATCAACCCGTCCTCTTTTGCTAATAGGAACTTCCTGTCAGGCATTTGATGAATTGTCGCGTATGCGACTTCGTCGTTTTGCCGATAGTGGAAATCAGGGAAGTCAATTTCACCGCTCATATAGGCGTGCGAAGCGGCGGCTTTCTGTTTGGATAGGATAAAAATCGCCGTATAAACAGCTGCACCGAACGTTTCGGCGGGTGCCTTGACAAGATGAAGGAGTTGGTTCTCCAAAAATAGGGCTCTGATTCGCCGTTTTGTGGAAAACGCGACATAACTATCGTTAGCAATATATGCGAGAATCCCGTTTTCCGCGACGCGCTTGAACCCGGCAAAGATAAAGTAGTCGCATAAATCGCCTGCCCACCCGTAGTGCTGTTTCAGTTGTGCGCGCAGCGTAGGACCCAGATGCTCACCTTTCGCATACGGCGGGTTGCCGATAACGATGTCAAACTTGGGGAGCGTTGTCATGCCGAGAAGTGTGTCCGCGCAGAAAAATTTTGAATCCAAATCAGGCAAGGCATCCCCCTCATCGGCGATGAGAGAGAGAGAAAGCCGAAACTTGGCAATCTCTATCGCCATGGGTTGGATGTCAACGCCGTAGATGCAATTTTTGATGAGATAGAATTTTCGGTTGTAGTCGGGAGTATTTTTCTCAAACGCTTCTTCAGGTTCCGCTTGCAACTGCCCCCACTGCGTATTGTGAAAATCGAGTTTGCGGAGGAGGAAGACGAGTTTATGCAAAATACCCATCAGGAAAGCACCGGTGCCGCAGGCTGGCTCAAGAATTTTGAGCGAGGCGATTCTCTGAACCAACAGTGTTGCTTCCGTTTCGGTGAACTGATGCTGTTCATCGTTGTCTGCAAACAGGTGGCGGAGTTTAGTCTCTACGTCAGGCTCTTCTCTCAACGTTTCCTTGAGACAGGCGATGAGCGATGCCTCTACCATGAAATTGACAATCTCGCGAGGTGTATAGAACGCCCCGGTCTGCTTGCGCGCAGTTGTCGGGGTTTCACTCTTATCAACGGCGAGTAAGTTTTCAAAAACTTTACCGAGCACCTCCGCATCAAGCGCGACTTCCTCTTCAATCAGCGTATTCTCTGCAATTGTGAATTTGTAGCGGTTGAGGATTTTGTCGAGTTCTTTTTGCGCCTGGTAGACACAGGACTCACTTTCAATGTGAAGGCGAAGTCTGTCTAACCCCTTTTCATCACAACGTGCCCCTTTTTCCTTCAGAAATCGGGCTATAATCAGCCAGACGATGTGCGCTGCATCAGCCGGAAACCGCACCTGTTCCACCGCCCAGAAATACCAATCGGCAATCTCATTGTAGAAGCGTTTGTTGAGGATGGAGATATCCAGCGTTTTTTGCCACGCCTGATGCAACTCCAAGAAATTGCTGAACTTGTGTTCGCTATGGAGGGGAGCAACGGATAACTCCGCCAAGATTTCAACGTGTGCCCGATGCGGGGAAACAACATCAATATCCTTGATGAGACTCACCTTCTCAAGGACATAGCGTTCCCTCTCGCGCCGATTCGGTCTTCGGTGAATAATCGCGAAGGTAAGGGAGTGCCCGTGCTGAAAAATGAGCAGTGCTGGCATGGCGAACACTTTGTTAATTTCGCGCGTGATGTTCGCCAGCGCGGCGCGGCTATAATCCTTCCCACGCAACTTCACGGCGAGGAAAAGATAAGACTGATAGATGCTCGCGTCAAAGAGCTCCTCGGTACCGAAGTTGGTATCCTGTCCTATTCCTTTGATGATTTCGTCATCGGTAATCTGGAAAAGGAAATCGACGGTGTTCCATTCATGGAGTAGTGCTTTTTCAGGGTTCAGCTGCCCGTAGTTATTGAACATCTCCATAAACCGCTCGGCGGTATTCGGTTCAATTTTGAGGGTTCTGCCGCTTCTATACCCCAATACACGGAGAAGAGCTTGAGTGTTTTCTGCGAGGTTACCGGCAGTGAAACGGCTGAGCGCGCACCGAATATCGTGTTGATGCTGTGTATCGTTCATATTCACTCCTCCTGGGTTTCTGTTGGGTGCTCATCAGCAGTTTGACTCAAGCGCGAGTGATGCATTGCCCAATAGATGCCTGCCGTTATCACGCCGCCAACGAGGGTGGCCAGGAACCACATCTCGGGTCCCACAAAAATCGTGGAACGTCCGGCGGCGAATTTGTCTGCATCCTTATAGACTACCCATGCAAAGATGATATGCACGATAATCTTCAAAACTCCAAGAACAATGCTCGGCAGCATAAAAATAGTCACGTTGACAAAACTCAAGTCCATTTTGCTCCTCCGTCTTGTATCAGCGCGCCTACCCGATTTTTCAAACGACAACACCAATCTGCTCTCGCCACGTATCTAGGAGTTGCATGTTACCGAGTGTGTCATCCCACGACATCGCCGGTGCCTGCCTCGCCGCGATATGGTTCGCCACCATCTCCGCTTCGTAGGTAAAGAGATCTTTGTCAACAGGGACAAATCTTTCGTAAGCGGTTCCTGTCGGGTGGATATCGACGTAGAAACTGGCGGTTGGGAATTCCGTATCGGGCGGCAACGGTTGTTTCGCTTGGCGGCAAGCGGATGAAGGTAGCCACGGTTGCGGAATCGTTATCGTGCCTTCCGAACCATAGAGCGTCACAGTACTGCCGACGCGGCATTCTACCGCACAAAATATCTCACCGATGATGCCGTTATCAAACTTCAGCGTCGCCGATGCGATGCCATCTACACTCGTGGTTGTCAATTTCCCGTTCGCTTTCACCGAAACCGGGTTCAGAAACTGTCTATTATCAGCAGCACCCGCCATTTTCCGCACCATGGAGGCGGTGTAACATCCCAGGTCGAGAATACCGCCGCCGCCCATCTTACGGTTGAAAATTCGGCTGTCGGGATTGAAATTCACCCGGTGACTGAACGTCGCGCGAACGACGAGGAGTTCGCCGATTTCCCCCTCCTGTATCATCTGCACCACCGTTTCGATTTGCGGGTGGCACCGATACATAAACGCCTCCATCAGAAACACATCGTTCGCGCGTGCGGCTTCTACCATCGCAGATGCCTCCGCGTGGTTCATGCTGATAGGTTTTTCTACCAAGATGTGCTTTTTCGCTTCTGCCGCCTTGATTGCCCACTCGGCGTGAAGCGGATGAATCGTTGAGATATAGACGACATCGACATCCTCGTCCGCCAAGAGTGCCTCGTAACTGTCGTATTGCCGGGGGATATTGAAATCGCTGGCAAGTTTTTCTCTGCGTGCCGGCGTGCGGCTGGCGACAGCGAAAATCTGTCCCGTGTCCGTAAAACGCATGCCGTTGCAGAACACGTAGGCGATGCCGCCTGCACCTATGATTCCCCAGTTTAACATGGGTTGTTTCCTCCTTTGTGGTTTTTTAGGGTGATTGTGTTGGCGAGGGACAGGCCCTCGCCCTACGTTAAGAGGGGTCGTTCTGGATACCGTAGTGCGGGGGCCTGTCCCCCGCGATCTCTGGTGATATCCAACATTGGGGAGGGACAGGCCCTCGCCCTACGGTATCGTTGCGCAGCGGTATCATCGCGATGCTGCCGCTGCGCGCTGACTTGCAAGCGGATGCATGATACCCGCACCGGCGGGCCAACCCCCCGGTTCCGCCTTAATCCATTCGCATAACTTTTGTGCGTATGGAGTTAAAGTCTCCCAAATCTCGTGCGGCATCACTTTGCTAAAGCCGTGTGGTGTGCGCCACGGGGCGGCATACTCAACGTTCGGCAATGCCCGGATCTCCCTTGACAAATTCGGGGTTGCACCGTGCCATGCGCGGTTATCTCGGAATACGCCGGAGCCCGCGGTTGCACCGACGAGCGTGGAATGCCGCATCCAGTCAGGCTCATCACCGGGCGGCGGCGGAGCCTGTTGCAACGTATGCGTCCCCGGAATCTGCCGAATCGGCCCGTTTTCCCACGTCAGATCGCACATAACAAAATTGATAGTCACCGTCGGCGGTGTCATCTCCATAATCAACTTTTGTGTCGGCACGTCAAGATTTCCCTCGCTGTCCCTTTCTAACTTTACACCGACGCGTTCTGCCTGAGCAATCCGCGATTCCGTGAGATGCTGCGGGTCGCGGCCATCAGGATGCAGGTGTTGATACTCAATAGCACCGGGAAGACAGAGGTCTCCGCCGGAACCCCAAACGTGATAATCAGCCGAGCCAAAGATTTCAGTGACGATAGGGGTTGTCGTCGGCAGATCAATCATGCTTGCCCAAGCCGAGTCGTGTAGCATCTGCCGTGATGCAGAGGAGGTGCCGTAACTATAACGGTGCGGCAAGCGTCCCGTCTCGGTGACATATTTTCGGTTGCCGCGTCCCGGAATCGAGAGAATATCCCGGAGCACGCGGGCGCATCCTTCGCGCCACTGTGCGAGTTGCGCCGAATTCAGCAGATCTCGCACGACAACGAACCCATCCCGATGGAAGATGCGCGCGGCGCGCTTGACTTCGTGCGGCTCACAGATTTCAAGCCCACGGATGCCGTTGTGCTCCTGCAAATGCGCGCGGAGTGCCTGAACACCCGGGTCATCGTAAACCCGATGGCTCGGCGAACTCGGGTCTGCCACGCCGAACCCGCGGTGACTCGGAAAGACGTTGCCCTCTGCATCTACCGTCTCATTCGGCGGCGTATTCTCGTCCCATCCGACAAGCGTTTCGCCGAAAACCTGCATGCTTTCCAGTTCAGCGAGAATCTCTTTTCGATTGATGTCCTTCATAACGCGTCCCTCCTTAGGCGAGAAAAATCATTTGATGGCAATTTCTAGCGCGCCCTCCCGGTCTTGATGCAAGCGATGTTCCCGTAGGCGAGACCTCCTGGTCTCGATGCTTCCAGACTGTAGTTCGGGATCGCCCGATCCCGAACGGATCAGGATCAGGCGATCCTGATCTACAGGGGGAATGCAGTCTGACAGCAAGACGCTTGGCGAGGGAAACCCGCTCGCCTGCGCGTGTGAAAACCTGCGAGGGACAGGCCCTCGCCCTACGGGGAAGGGGGCCGTTTTTTCGGCTAAGAACCCTCCCAGTACCGTAGCGCGGGGGCCTGTCCCCCGCGAATGTCCGATAGACCGAAGCACGGCGAGGGACAGGCCCTCGCCCTACGAGGAAGGGGGGCCGTTTTTCGACCAAGAACCCCTCCTGTTGCCGTAGCGCGGGGGCCCTCGGATGCCACACGCGCATCCGAGCGGGTTTCCCCCGCGACGTTGAGCCACTTATGAAACACCCTCACTTAATTCTAACAGCTCCCTCTTTTTTTTGCAACAATTTTTCCCTTGAAAAATTAATCACAATCTGTTATCATAAACACTTTAGAGGGTAAGCGAATCAGGAATCCACCTCCTCTGCATCTTTTGTAACTTTTTCGTCCATACCGGCGTTTAAAAAGACAGACGAGGCGAACCTCTTTGCGCGATGCAAGAGGATTTGCCTAACAACATCCGAATTGAAAACCACGAGGGTCCTGACAAAATATGCGCATATTACACACCGCCGATTGGCACATCGGGCAGCGGCTCTATGAACGGCGGCGGATCGACGAACACAAACAATTTTTAGAGTGGCTTCTCAAAACGATTAAATGCGAGAAGGTGGAACTTCTGCTCGTTTCGGGAGACATCTTTGACACGTCGCTTCCTTCTGGGGGTGCCGTGAGGCTCTATTACGAGTTTCTCCACCGGTTTTCCGAAGAGACGGAGGCGTATGCGGTAATTACCGCGGGCAACCACGATTCGCCGCTACACCTGGCTGCTCCGAAAGAGCTTCTCAAGAGATTGAGAATTTGCGTCGTTGGGCACACCGCTAATGCAGATGAGTGCATCTTCAAATTTCCCTCACTGGACAACCCGCGCGTTGCTGTCGCAGCCGTGCCGTATCTTTCCGCAAACGAGTTGTCGCGCATCTCGTTTGAAACCGAAGTGAAGAAAGCCAGCTATCGCGAGCAACTGAAAAAGTTCTATCAGCAGTGCGTTGACGCGATGCCGGCGGAACTCCCGAAGATTTTGATGGGACACCTCTTCGTCCAAGGAGGTGAAGAGATTGGTTCGGAACGCCACATCCAGATCGGCGGAGCCACCGCTATCCATGTCACCGATTTTCCTAAAGGCGTGGATTACGTTGCCTTAGGGCATTTGCATCGGCCGCAGGAGATTAGCGGTGCGAGTTATCCTGTCCGCTATTCCGGCTCGCCGCTGCCGTTGCGATTTGACGAAGCCACTTATCGCAAGAAGGTCTGTTTGTTAGAGGTTTCCGGTGACGGTAATTCTCCTTCCGTGGAAGAGATTGAGATTCCTGTCTTCAGGGAGCTCTGCACCGTGAAGGGAGATCTCAACACGGTTTTGAAACGGGCTCGGGAAGAGGATTGGGAGGGAAAGTTTATCCGGGTCGAACTGACATTTGATACGCACGAAATCGCCACCAGATACATGATTCAAGACGAGTTTCAACAACGCGGAGGCCATGTGCTGGATGTGTTGCGGGTTGAACGGGAATCCAATGGCAATGGGTCAAAAAACGGAGATCTGCCTTCTTTAGAGGAGCCCCTTGCGATCTTTAAGCAGTTCTATATGGAAAAATTTAGCACAGAACCTGATGATCGGCTCATACAGACGTTCGTTGAACTATGGGAGTCGGTGAAGAATAATCAGTCCTAAGGACGGATCACCGTATACGTCTATGCGATTTCATACGGAGACATCTGATGAAGTTATACGAATTGAAACTGAAGAACCTCAACAGTTTCCGCGAAGAGATTACACTTGATTTTGAAAACGGGTCGTTGGCAGGAACTTCACTCGTAGCGATTACGGGGCCAACGGGATCCGGGAAGACGACGCTGTTCGATGCAATCTGCGTCGCGCTCTACGGCAAAACGCCGCGCTTATCAGGGGATGGCGAGGCAAAGGCCCTCCTCAGTCTAGGGGAAACCGAAGGGTCTGCCGAGGTGATTTTTGAGACAAACGGTATCCGGTACCGCGCCAAGTGGTCCGTAAAACAGGGTGACTCACCAAGTGGGTGGTTAACCAACGTTGATACCGGCGCGGTAATCACCGAAAGGTTATCCCGTCGTGGTAAACGCGTCGGTGCTAGCGAGAATACGGTGAGCGAAGAGATCGAGTCTGTCTTGGGGCTTGATTTTGATGCGTTCAGGCGTTCGGTTATGCTGGCGCAAGGAGATTTTACAGCGTTTTTGAAGGCCGGAAATAAAAAGCGGCTGGAGATTTTGGAGACAGTCGCAGATACCGGTATTTACAACGACTTAGCAGAAGCGTTAAGGGAAAGGGTGCAGGCCGTTAACGCTGTCTACGATGAGGCTCAGAGGCAACTCCCTAACGTTCCCATGCCCTCTGATGAGGAAATCGCGGCGGCAGTATTGACGTTGTCTCAGTTGCAGGAACAGGCGAAATTACGCGCTGATGAAAGGATGCAGTGGATACTCATAAAAGAGGCAGCAACCGGGCGGAGAACTGCGTTTGCAAATCTCCGATGTTCAGCAACTGACGTGAGCAAAGCCGAGACTGCGCTTAACGAGGCGCAAAAGCATTGCGATGAACGGCACTCCTGTTTTGTTAGCATTGACGAGGACTACCAGAAAGCCGTAATTGAACATCAGGAAAAAAGGGATGCGCACATCTCGGCGATATCTGATGTGCAACAGGCGCAATCTCGGTTTGCGCTGGCGGATAACCTCATTCCTGGTCTGCAAGAATTGGATGAACAAATTCAGGGCTTGTCCAACCAGTTAACTGAAGATGAGTCTTGCCAACAGAAATTGGAGGGACAGATTCAAGCCGCAGTGAAGTTCATTGCTGAAAATCCGCTTCCGGCAGACCGGCAACCTAGGTTTACGAGGGTAAACGGGCTCTTGGTGGAGCACAATGGCCAACAGCGTCGATTGGAAGATCTATTGACGAGTCAGCGGGAATACGCATCCACAGTATCATCGTTGAAGGATGAAGTGGCGGAGTTATCCCAGGAACGCGAAAAACTCGTTGCGGAAAAGGCAGCAGCGGATGCCGCACTTGTCGACGCACGCAAAGCCTTAAAGACGCTGGAAGAGAAGGGTAACCTTGAAGAATGGCAAACCCGGAAAATCATCGCGCAGCAGGCGTTTCCAATCGCGCAAGATTACGAAACTGCTCATCGTCAATTAGCCGAGACAGAGGGCGAGGCGGCGAAATTAAAGGAACGCCTCACCGCGCTTGATGCATCCCTTAAGGAAGTTGAGGGACAATTAGAGGTTCAGACGCAGCAATGCAAACACGCCGATGCGAAAGTCAGCCAATTGGAGGCAGAACAAGCATTGGCGGTTTTAGCAGCCCCTGTGAATCAGTTAAAGCACGAACTTGAGCCGGGCGAACCGTGTCGCGTATGTGGTGCGACAGAACATCCGCATGCCGATACCCTAGAACCTGCAGGCGAGGCACTGTTGAAAGCCGCCGAAGACGCATTGACTGCCGCGAGAGCCGACGCGCACTCTAAACGAGAGCAGCTGCACAGTTTGCAAACGGACAAGGCTGCGGATGAGAAGGCGAAAAAGATTCTTACTGCACAACTTGGGGCATCCCTAGCGGAAGTAGAGAAACTGACGCGTGATGAGGAAATTCTTTCTGGGCAGTGGCAGGAGATTTATCCCGATATTGAGATTTCTTCTCAGGGGGCATCGCAACAAGTTCGTGACGCGGACGAGGCCATAGACGCTCTCCAAAAAGCCGAGACATTGCTTACGCAGGCAACGAACGATTGCAAAACTGCGTCGATCCAACTTGCTAGTTATGAAGAGCGGGTGAGAAGTAAACAGACGCAGTTGACAGACGCTGAACAGCAGTTGCAAGAGGCAAACGAAGCAATTGAAAATCAGAAGGTGGCCATCAAGGCCACTGAAACCCGTTTTTGGGAAACGATGTCGGATGCCTTCCACGATCTCACACTTGAGGAAGCTGTCTCTCAATTTGAGAAACGGATAGAGGAAGTTGAAAAGCGCGAGGATGAACTCCAGACGAAACGGAATCAGTTGATACCGCTGGCCTCGGATATCAGAGCAAACCGAGATAGTCTTGAAGGCGCGAAGGAACAGAGGAAATCGATCCACGCCAGCATTGAAGGCTACCAACGCGAAGGCAAGGACTTTTTGGCTGCCGCTAGTGAGAAAACTGGCGGATTGACAACCGAAAAGGAGATTGATGCCGCTATTGAAAGTTTGGACGCGGAACTCCAGGAATTGGGAAGTCAGCGTGCTAAAGCCGAGCAACTACTGCAGCGTAGCAAAACATTGCTCACACAGGCACAAACCATCTACGATCAGAGCGTTTCCTGCCTCAAGGAACATGCGGTGAACCTTGAAACTGCGCACGAGACTTATCTAAAGAAGTCACGCGATGCCGGGTTTGACGCGCCTGGATCCCACGATAACGCGTTCCGTACGTGGATGCAAGAGGTAAGGGACGCGATCGATGCCTATACCCAGGAAACGCGCGCACTTGAGGTAGATATCGCCAATCTGCCTCAAATTGAGGAAACCCCGTTTGATTCATTGGAATCGAAACGGATTGCCGCGGAATTGGCAAAAATTGACGATGAAGCCCGGGAGGTGGAGCGAAACATCGGTGCGCAAGAACCGAGAATTGCGGCACTGAAAAAGGCACGTTCCGCGCACAAGGCACATGAGGATGAAATCCAGAAAGCCAAACGCGAAATGGAACGATGGAGCAGCTTGCAAAATGTCTTCCTCCACAATTCTAAGCGCGCCAGTACTAATGATTTGCGGAGTTTTGCTGCGGAAATTATGTTGCAGCAGGTAAGTCAGCTTGCCAATGCACAATTGAAATCCCTGACATCCGGTCGGTATCAACTCAAGGTCGAAAACATCGGCAAACTCTCGGTTATCGATCGGTGGAACGCGAACGAGGAACGTCCTGTTGAAACGCTCTCCGGCGGCGAATCCTTCCTCACTAGCCTTGCGTTGGCACTCGCGTTATCGGAGCTCAGCCGCGGCCGCGCGGAAATCGGAGCACTCTTTCTCGACGAAGGCTTCGGCACATTGGATGCCGAAACGCTGGATGTTGCCATCTCCGCATTGGAAGGACTACGCCTGCAGGGACGTAGCATCTTCCTCATCAGCCATATTCAGGAACTGACGCGGCGGTTGCCTGTCAAAATCAACGTTCGGAAACGGGGGAACGGGAGTTCAACGGTTCGCGTTCAAGGTTAACTGAGGAATGGGCGGCTATAGAATCCGCCCCTTACACAATATAAAAGGCGCGCTTGCAAAGCGCGCCTAAATGGAGGATTTACATGCAATTTGGCTTCATGTCATCCGTCTGTCCGCCGCTAACGCTGGCGGAACTCATTGACAAAGCGAAACACTATAACTATCAACACCTCGAACTCCGAGTGGAATGGGACCACGGACACGGCGTTGAACTAGCCGCAACACCGGAACAACTACGCGAGGCAAAGGCGCGTTTTGCCGATAGCGGCATCGCGCTCTCCTGCATCGCAACCGGTTGCAGATTCGTCAGTGCGGATGCACAGGAACGCGCCGCGCAGGTGGAATTGCTTAAACGTTACATCGGGTTATCCAAAACGATGGGCGCGCAGAATATCCGTATCTTCGGAGATCCGGTGCCGAAAACACCGGTCGAAGTCGCAGAAACGCTTGATTGGGAGGCGGAAGGCATCCACGCTTGCGATGCACTCGCCGGCGAAGCAGGAGTCGCGCTCTGTTTGGAGACGCACGGCAATCTTATCGCCAGTTACGTTTCCGAGGTGTTGCACCGCGCCGAAGCGGAGCATACCTTTGTGAATTGGCATGCGGCGCATCATGTCCGTCACGAGCAGTCGGTGGACGTGGCATATGCGCATCTGCGTGGGAAGATCCGGCACGCGCACGTCAACTTCGGCAGCGATGGCCCAATGCCTGACACGGAGAGGGATTCTCTCACGCTCCTCGCGCAAGATGGATATACTGGATTCGTCTCTATAGAGGTGATTAACCCGCCGGATTCGGATGCGGTGTTGCAACGGCATGCGGAGCTATACAAGACGCTATAATATCCAAAATGCCTCAGGCCCGTAGCGCGGGGGCCTGTCCCCCGCGAACCCGTGAATCCCCGTTACCGTAGCGCGGGGGCCTGTCCCCCGCGATCGTTGTATAACGAGAGACATGTCAAATGCAGGGCATCGAGACCAGGAGGTCTCTCCTACCTCGCGATTGCAGCATGGCGCGGGACATGTCAAATGCAGGGCATCGAGACCGGGAGGTCTCTCCTACCTCGCGATTGCAGCATGGCGAGGGACAGGCCCTCGCCCTACGTGTGAACGTAGCGCGGGGGCCTGTCCCCCGCGATCGTTGTCCTACGTGAGGCGGGAAACAGTTCCCCCTCAAACGCTAAACGACTCGCCGCAGCCGCACGTGTTTTTAGCGTTCGGATTCGTAATCTTGAACCCGGAATCCATCAGCCCATCGTTATAGTCTAGCACCGAACCGGCGAGGTAGAGGGTGCTGCGCGGGTCGATGAACACTTTCAACCCGTGGAATTCAAACACCTTGTCGGTGCCTTTCGCTTCGCCAAATTCGAGGTTATATTGGAAGCCGGAGCATCCGCCGCCGACAACTTGCATCCGCAAGCCGAGTTCATCGGCAGGTGTCTCGCTATTGCTGCCGATTAATATCATCGCTTTTTGTGCCGCAGATTCTGTAACGGTAATCATAATCGTTTTTCTCCTATCACTAGGGTGTTTTGCCCGTTCAGGCTCCCCGAAGTCGCTAACATCCGAGGGTTGCGAGCCCGAATTTGCTTGTTCGGGCTCAGGCGAGCCCGAACTACAGATGGCCAGGATTGGGCAATCCCGAACCCTAAACCAACATCATTTCTTACAAGCCAACGCATCGGCAATCGCTGTTTTGAGGACATCTTCCGCGTAGACAGCGTATCGGTGTTTATCTGAAGGTAGCCCACCTAACGCTTCGGATACCTCGTCCGCCGTGATTTTCTGGGCATCCGAAATCGGGAGCCCAATAATCATCTCGGTTAAGATGGAGCCGCTCGCAATCGCGGCTGGGCATCCGAATGCTCGGAATTTTGCCGCAACAATCAATTCATCTGCCAGGTTGAGCGTCAGTTTGAGCATCTCCCCCTTAGCAGCAGACCCGACGGTGGCAGTGCCATTTGCATTGGCGATGGTGCCGATGTTGCGCGGGTTTTCACAATGTTCTCTCACTAGGTGCGTCAACATAGCGTTTCCTGTCCGTGCATCCTACAAATCATATTTTAATTATACCCTATTCTACAATGAATGTCAAATTTTAACTGAGGATGTTTCATATCTTGATGTCTTCCCGGTAGGAAGGACATCCTTGTCCCGATACGAAAAATCGAGAGTCCCGATACGAAAAATCGAGACCGGGAGGTCTCTCCTACGGTGTTGCATCGAGACCAGGAGGTCTCTCCTACCGGGGAAGCCATCGAGACTAGACTGAATGCTCTGGAAAATTTGACAAATCCCAGGTCCTGTGGTATTTTAAGGCAGTATAATCCAATGGAGGAAAATTCCATGATTCAGAAAATTCAATTCACGTGCGCTGTGACATGCATGCTGGTGCTACTCGGCGCGCTCCCTAGTTTCGCCGTGGAACAGTTCAAAGTGTCCAAATACGGCAAAGGGATGCAGGTTTGGTTTGAAGCGGAGGCTTTTGACGAAAGGGACTCCGACGATGTCTATCAACTCGGTAAAGCCGAAAAGGCGGTAGATCCGGCGGATGATGCCTACGGGGATATTATCACCAACGCGGGAGCCGGCAAGAAAGGCTGGATCCTCTATCGGTTTGACATCAGCCGAGCCGTTGGGAAAGCCGGGGACTGGCGGTTCATCGGAAGAGTCATTAATCCGAGCAACCATTCAGACTGGCTGTGGGTGTTGGGCGACGATGGAGACAAAATTCCGGAGAATGAGCCCGTTTTTGTCCGCCCAGATCACATCATTTTTGAAGAAAACGTCCCGGCCTGGGAGTGGAAGCGGACCGGCGATTTCGGACAAGATGGCGGCACCATCAATGAATTGCAAGACGGCGAGAACGTCATGATGATCTGGACGCGGCAGAGTTCGCTTCAGGTGCAATACGACGTTTTCGTCTGGTCCAGCGATCTGGAGTATCAACCGACAGACGAGGATTATGAAAAAGCGGAGGACAAAACGCTGCCTGTCCAACCGGAAGGGTTGCTCACCACGACGTGGTGCCGGTTGAAACAGAACTAAAGTCTCTTCAAGCACCGGCTTTCACCGTAGGGCGGGGGCCTGTCCCTCGTCAGGGTTATCGCGCGCGTTAGAGATCGCGGGGGAAACCCGCTCGGATGCGCGGATGGCATCCGAGGGCCCCCGCGCTACGGTAACGGGTCATCTTCTTCACAGAACGGCCCCCCGGCTCGTAGGGCGAGGGCCTGTCCCTCGCCAGCGTCCGCGCATCCCAACGATCGCGGGGGACAGGCCCCCGCGCTACGGTAGGCGGACCATCTTCTTCACAGAACGCTCCCCCCTCATCGTAGGGCGGGGGCCTGTCCCTCGCCATGCTGGGTTAATCGGAAGATCGCGGGGGACAGGCCCCCGCGCTACGAGGAAAAAAAACGCTCCCCTCACCGTAGGGCGAGGGACAGGCCCTCGCCATGCCGCGGTCTACCGGAAGATCGCGGGGGACAGGCCCCCGCGCGACGGTACTGAGCACGGCTATTCCCGCCGTTTCACTTCCCCAAACGTCCGCAACTGCCGATTCGCCGCGGAGACGGGACCGCGCAAGAAACGCATTGATAACAGCTGCGGCTTACCCGCAAACGAAACCTCCTCCAACTGATAGTAATACTCAACACCCGGCTTCGCAGACGTATTCGTGAACGTATACGTTTGACGCTCCCCTGTCGTGCCTGCACCGGCTATCAAAACAGAATTGACGAGCGTGAAACTGCCATCGCGGCGTTCACTACGGCGCAGATTGAAACCAGCGTTATCCACTTCCGACTCGGTTGCCCATGTCAAGACAACCGCACCTGCATCGGTGCGAGACACGGCGAAACGGGATAACTCCACCGGCAACGCGCCACCCGCACGCCAACCTGGCGTGCCCAAGTCTTTCGCATGTCCGTAGTAGAGTTGACCATCAATGGCCTTAATGTTCGCGGCGAGGACCCAACTGGCGCGCTTCTTCCCATCCAACGCAACGCCGTTGTCATAACGCCGAATCAGCGAACTCCGCGCGCCTTCAACGTCACTCAGCGGCAATGCCCACGCCGGCGCATCGTCGGTGCGACGATTGCCATCGGTGTTCCCTACTTCATCTACTAACTCACCTTCCCTATCGGTGAGTTTCAGATAGAGCCCCTCAGTGCTCAGGAACGTATCGCGCGGCGTTTTCACGCGCAGATTCTTCTGATGCAACTCAAATAGGTTGTAAATCCTGTCTGCCGGCAGATGCGCACGTGACGAAGCACGCGCCTCCCCCGCGACTATCAGCAACGTTTGATTCGGCTGAAGCAGTTTTTCACCTAGCGTCAACGTCACAATCGGGCGGCCGATGAGGTCTGCCGAATCCACGTTCTGGATCTCCAACTTCCAACGGTTGAGATTCAATACCTCAGTCTTGGACTTATTATACAACTCTATCCACTGCGGCAGCGTGCCACCTGCGGAATCCACCATGATTTCACTGATGGTGACACTCCCTTTCGGCGTGGCGACTGTCTCTTTCGCTGCGCCATTCGGATACCCCGGCGTGCCGGCAGTCGCCGCCGATTTGGAGACCTGCCTGTCATACCCGAGTCCTGTGAACGCTGCTTCTATCCACGCATCCTTGTGGTAACCCACAATATCCGCCTTGGCGCGCTGCCAGACTTTACCTGAGCCGAGGGCATCTTCAGTGTCACCGCCGGGTGCCTGCAGCACTTGCAATGGCCAGACGTATGTATCATATTTGCCTTCCTGCTCGCGGATGAACGCATCCGTGCCGCTGCCGCCGCCACCGGCGACATCGACGAACGCCTCATTCTTACCCAGTTTCTCCTTCGCGTTCCGGAGAATCAATAGGAACTTCCCATCATCCGGCAATGTCAACCCCGAATTGACGAGAGTCAGATGCGCCAACCCGCCGTTCTTTCCATCACTGGCAATGTCATCCCCAGCGGCGAGCCGGGTATCGTCCGGTGCGCTGTGGGTTATCAACAGCAGGCCGTTGGCCGGCACACTCACATCCGGAAAGACGATGAGCGAGACATCTTTCTTCTCGCCATTCTGCACGACACTGAGCTCCCAGTCTTTTAACGATACCGCGGTCCCGGTGACGTTGCGGAGCTCCAACCAATCATCGCTAGCATCTGCGCCGTTGCCGAATTCGTTGAAGATGAGCGGCGTTCGCGGCACCGTTGATGCAGCGAACTTCTCGTCAACTGTCTCCGGAATAAGTAGCGGCACACCGACGAAGATATCTTGCGTCAGCCCCGGCGACGGTGCCGGCTGCGCACCTCCGCCTGTCTGACGCGCGGGCTGCGACACCGGGAAATCGAGACGAGACTGCCCTTCCGGTGCCCCCGGGTCTTCTTCACGAACCGGTGTTGTCGCCGCAGCAGCACCCGCACCATTCCGAATCTGCACACCCAGCGGCACCGTGATGCCCAGCTCTTCGTCCACAGTGATAGCCGTCGCGAAATCCTCCGCCTGCACCTCATAAGCGAAAGTGACGATGGTGGAATTCCCATCGCGCCGTTCTTTCCAATAAGCGCGCCGACGATTCGCCGCTGTCCTCTCGCCTAAATAGAACGTGAGAAACGGACGATTTTCCCGCGCCAAGTTCGCCGGAATATCAACCCCATCATCGTCAAACGTGACCTCAAAGCGGATCTCACTCCCCGGTGTCCATATCCCCGAAGGCGGCGGCACCAACGCAAACCGCTCAACTAGCGGTTCCTTCACATCGGCGACGGTGATAGTCAGCCACTGCGTTTTTTCCAACAGCCGTTCCTCCGCGCCACTCGTCGCCGTGACAGCCACGATATACACGTTGTCTCCCGCGGGACTGTTTCGTGCCGGGTCTATCATATTTTCAACAGCCTGATCTGCCGGATTCTCAAAGTCAGGCACGGCTTTGAAACGCAGTTCGTCGGTATCTTCATCAATCTCAAACGCCTCTTTATCTGCCGTGTCACCGAGGGTGTAAGTGACAGTATCGGGCTCATCCTCATCGGTGGGAGGCTCATCCTCAGCCGCATCGGTGGGAGGCTCATCCTCATCGGTAGCCTCAAGAGTCGTTACCAGCGTGGTGTTTTCGTTAACGGTGAACGTCGTCCGATGGGCTGTGAACGTGGGCGCGGCGTTGTTGGCAGTCATCGCGGTAACTGCGCCTGAAAAGCCACTGGTAAGCTGTTGTCCACCGTCTTCGTTTTCTGCCTGCACCCGGACTTGATAGTTGGAGCCCGCTGTCAACCCGGTAATCATGGCTGTCGTGTCAGTGCCGGTTTCAACATTCATGGTTTCCCATTCGGAGCTCTCCACTTCCCGATACTGAATATTGTGGCTCGTTGTCGGGGGAGGGGTGGTTAAGTTGTCGGCGGCATTCTTAGGAGCATCACCTTTCATCCATGTTACTCTCAGTAGATTCGGTGTCTTCCATGGACCCAACACCTTCAGATGTTTGGGTATCCCCGGCGGCTCAGGATCGACAGCATTCTCAACGTGGACCTTCCACGTTGCTTGATTAGATTTTTTCCGAACTCCCGTGCCGCTCGTCACCGTGATGGTAAAGACATATACGTTATCCCCTGCAGGACTATTATTTCTCGGATCAACAGTGTCCGTGTGCTCCTTATCCACGGGCCTCTCGAAATCTGGGTTGAAGCCATCGGCTACGTGCAACGTCCAAGCAACATCAGCAGCTATGTAGGTAATCTCAAAAAACTCAGAATCTGTCCCACTGAGGATAGGAGGAAGTTGAACTGAGTCTTGTGAATCTGCATCGGTTAGTAAGGGGGCCACATTTTCCCGGACCGACCACTCATTTTCCCTTATTGACAAGTCTGGGATCTGGATACTCGGCGGGCTGTTCTGGGCTTCTGCGCTTGGCACCCAGCAGGCAAAGCACGCGAGTAGCACTAACACGTGAATCGCGAGGCAGGGCGGTTTGCCGAGGCGTAATAATAATTTCATGAAACATTTCTCCTTTTGACTTCAGGGACTGACGCAGCCCCTGGCGGCGCGGTTTGCAATCGCGCTGTCATCGTCATTTTGGTGCAACGCGAATAGCCCTTTGGAGGCTCTTTTGCGAGAGCGATGTCCAAGAGGGTATGCAGTGCAACACAAATAGCCCCTTGGGGGCTCTTTTGCGGGAGCGTTGTCCAAGAGGGTGTTCGGTTTGTCTGCGCGTGCAGATAAACGTAATTGTTAACGTTTGTGTAGGGGGGGGGTAATCCTTATCTCTGGCGCATCAGCATCGGCAGCGCGCCATCGCGGTCTCGATGCAAGACTCCCCCTGCACGGATGCGGCGCGTGTGATCGGCGCGGCGGCGGTGCCGCGGTTATGAAAATGTTGGGAGCACACGTTAGAATTTCCATATTCTTGTCCTCAACCGGGTCGAGTTGACAGATTTTTGCACCAGATACATTAATAGTATACCACATTTTCTGCGGAATGTCAAATTAAAATCACATGTCGCAGGATGTTTTTAATGTTAATTTATTTTGACGTTTTTATCAAGCGTTTTTTTTCGGGTAGAGATCTCGGGGGACAAGCCCCCGCGCTACGGTGAAAAAACGTCTCCCCGGCCCGTAGGGCGAGGGACAGGCCCTCGCCGTGGTTATCGCGCGCGTGAGAGATAGCGGGGGACAGGCCCCCGCGCTACGGTGTAAGAGACCTTTTTTATCATCGTAGGGCGAGGGCCTGTCCCTCGCCATGCTGCGGTCTACCGGAAGATCGCGGGGGACAGGCCCCCGCGCTACGGTAAGTGAGACGCACGCGGGTGCGGCGGCTTAACTTTGCCCTGCCGCACCGTTCCCCGCGCCATCCCTGGTCGTCTCCAGCAGATGCCGGAACTCTTCAACAGAGTCAATCCGGAGCGAGGCATCAAATAACGCCTCTAGCCGCTGCGTGTTTTCAATCGACTCCAACGCCGGCTTAAACGCACTCGCAACATCCGGATGCAACCGGGCACCTAGCACTTTCAGGATGTCCTCGCGGCGTGTATCCCTGATAGCATACCCCGCCAGGTATTCAACAATCGGTGCTACGTCCATCGTTATCCTCCTTATCATCTCTAAAATCGTCGCAGTGTCGTAAATCGCACTGGCCAATGTCGCCAAGTTACCTAACAGGTCCAACTTGTGCGGCACAGACAGCCCATCAACCGCTTCAATGCATCGCTGAAGCCAAGCATCAGCAGAGACATCCGCCGGCGGCCGCATCAACGGCGTGAACGGCAACAACCCAGGCAGCTGCGCATCCAGAATCGCCTGCCCTTCCAAATCAGCCAAGCGGATAACTTCGTATTCTATCAACACCTGATGCCCGACAATCTCCTGAGCAAAGAAACCCACATCCTGCACACCGGCATCCGGCCGCAGATAAATCACATGCGAATACACATCCATCCGGTATTTCTCTATCAGCCGGATGATATATCCTGCCATTCGCAGGGCCATCGGCGGATCGAAACTATCTGTCGTCTGAATCTCAAAATGCACCAAAACGTCTGTCCCGCGCAGGTTGACTTTGATGAGCACATCCGCTTGGCGCATATCCACGGCGGGAAGTTCCGGGGTGATGAGTTCTACATCAGAGAACTCATCGGGGCGAATGCCTCGTAGGTTGAAGGCGAAGGCCACGAAGTCGCGGGGATGCAGTTGCATGACGCGCTTCGAGGCACTGTCAAAAG
This sequence comes from Candidatus Poribacteria bacterium, assembly GCA_965242965.1. Lineage (GTDB taxonomy): Bacteria > Poribacteria > WGA-4E > WGA-4E > WGA-3G > AGPOR5. The sequence continues at coordinate 5,011,100 of OZ251518.1, forward strand.
ATACCATAAACCCTCCTGTTGAAAAATGGATTAAATACATGCCGCCCGCGTTTGGGACGGCTGCTATTAATAGGATACCTTATCCAAATAAAATTGTCAAGGAGAAAGTGATTTAGGGTAGAGATCGCGAGGGACAGGCCCTCGCGCTACGATGAAAAGAACGCCGCCCCTCACCGTAGGGCGAGGGCCTGTCCCTCGCCAGCGTCCGCGCATCCCAACGATCGCGGGGGACAGGCCCCCGCGCTACGATGAAAAGAACGCCGCCCTCACCGTAGGGCGAGGGCCTGTCCCCCGCGATGCGTTTGGCCGTCAGACCTTCTCACCTCTGTAGGTCAGGATCGCCTGATCCTGACCCGTTCGGGAGCAGGCGCTCCCGAACTACAGAGGGGGCTTGCCATCCCCCGGCATGGCGAGGGACAGGCCCTCGCCCTACGGTAAAACAGGCCGCTCCGGTTACCGTAGCGCGGGGGCCTGTCCCCCGCGATCGTTTTAGGCCCCGTAGCGCGCGGGTGGATAGAGACATCCGCACTACCGCTGCCGCTTATCCAACCATTTCACCGAAAAGTGAAGCAAGTTTTCCATCAGTCTCGCATTGGCGGCTACGTCTTCTTCGGTTTCGTTTTTGAGGCTGGTGACGATGTAGAGTCCCTGCTGAAACGGCAACAGGAGCAGCGCGGAGGCATCGTTAACGTCGCTTTTCGCGAGCGATGTCCATTTGCTCAGCGGGTCCAACCACATATCATCAAGACGAATAGGAGCAGATTCGCCACCGGGATGTGTGCCGTTGACAGCGTTCGGGGAATGGAAAATGCCGCTCCGCTTGCCGCGCGCTGTCGGCGTTAGTTCATAAGTCTCCTCGCATTCAACGCCGGTGAGAGGTTCGGGGATCCAACCGGTGCCGCGGCGCTGTTTATAGTTCGCTTTCACGTCCTGTCCGGAGACGATGACTACCCCGCCTTGGCTGACGAAATTCTTGATGCGATGTTCAGCGTCAATAGTGAGCCGGTAACCGGCTTTGTAGATTTCACCGTTGCCTATCCACAAAATATTGTTCTTCGCGAGTCTGTCAGTCCGTAAATCTTGCACTGCGTTGTAAAGCAGGTGATGCTCGCGAACGTATTCAAAACTTTCCAGCACCGGGAACTCGGCTGTAGTGCCATTGCCGGTGAGTGCCATGACTTTCAGCGGCAGAGGGGTATGCACGTGCGAAGGCATTTTTCGGCGCATTAGGCTAGGTTGTTGCAAAAATTGACGTGCTTTTGCGACGTAACGTTCGCGCTTTTCTTGTCGGCGTAACCCCTTCCTGTAAACAACGGGTGCAAGAATCGTGTGCTGCGCGGGCTGGCGATGCGTCTGTTCCACCAGCGACGCGAACGTCACTATCCGCGATGCCCGAAATAACCGCTGCAGAAGCGGGAATCCGCGGCGCAATGCCGCATCAAAACGCCCGAAAGCACTTTCAACATCCCAACGTCTACCGTAACTGACATCAATAGTCTTGAGATCGATGCGCTCCTCATTGACGTTAGTGACATATCCGTGAACGACATTCATCCCGTGGACAGGTTTGCCCTCTTTGTCGGTAATAGCGATGTTTTCAGCATCGCGCCGCGCCAAGATGGCATCGGTAAGCCCAGTCAGACTGAAAAGTTCAGGTTGATACTTCTCCGCACTTTCGACAATCGTGCAGGAGCTGCGCGGAAAGACGATGTCGGCATCGCGGAAGGAGCGGAACCGGAACCCGATTTTTTTGTAGTGATTCGGATTCAATGGGACACGCACCGCGACCTTCTCAAACGGCTCCAACCGGCGTGTTGACTGTGATGGCAGGCGCAGTCTTTGCACACTGAAGGCTTGGATATGATACTTAAATTCATAATCCTTCTCCCATTTCGGTGCATCGTCTTGGAGGATAATGCGGCCGAGTTGGATGGGATAAGGCGCGTTGTTCTCGAATATCACGTCATAACCCGCTTTATCGTTTCCCGCCATGCGACAGCGAAGCCCTCTGTCATCGCGGAAGTTCACGCCTTCCACCTTGTGGCCATGCTCACGCATATAGTCCCATTCGTCCTTGTAGCCGTTGTTATCCTTGTCCTTGACATCCATCAAGACGATGTGTTTTTCGTTGTAATCCTTGAGGATAGCGGTGTATTCGCCTGCATGGGTTCGGACTTTGACACGGGTGCCGATGAGGCGTTCGATGAGGCGTTCATAACTTTCCTGCTCCAGATACGCTGTTGATTCATCGCCGAGGCTGCCGAGTCGCTTATCAATGCCTTCCACGCCTTGGTCTTGGAGGATTTGGTTATAACGTCCCATGCGCGGCTTAACGCTTTGCCGAATGCTCGTCCATGCCATGCTGATTGCGTCTTCAACGGCTCCTCGCAGCGCGATAAACGTGTTTCGGATTTTCCTGCCTATCCGATAGATAAGTGGTGGATGATGGACGCGTTCCAACTCCCAAACCCGTTCGCGCAGTTCGCGTTCATTCATCGCATCGTGATAACGTATGTATGCGACGATACCCTGGTCGCGTTCGGCATTGGAGAAGATATAACTGGGTGCATGCCCGCGCTGGCGCGATTCTTCGGAGATAATTTCAAGCCCGGTGAATTCAAGCCGCATCGTGCCACGGTATCGCCGGCCGTCTTTCATCTCAAAAACGACGTATTTATCCAGCAACTTCTTGAGCAGCGTATCCTTTTTAAAGAGTTTTATGAGATACCCGATGCTGGCGACAAGAAACACGATGAGGATGGAAACAACGTAGAGTTGCGCGTTTGCCCAAAGACTTTTCCCTTGTTTCACTGCTTCATCAACGACGTTCGACTCCTGTCCCATCGCGGTGGGGAGGAGGATAAAGAGTAGCATCCAGAGGGAAATCAGATATTTTCGTCGCATAGGAAACCTCTTTTGATCTTATGAATGCGCGCGGGGACAGGCCCCTGCGCTATCAATGAATTTGCACGTCGTTTTCGGCGGCAATCCGCCGCACATTCGCCGCAGCAAGCGGGATTTTCTCCACCGGCAGATGTTCTATCAACCCGTAGCCGTCCGGATACATCATGTCAAACCGTTTTAAGGCGACCCCGAGTTCAAGTTCGCCTTCACCCGGCACCTCTTCGTCCAAATGGAGGACAAGTCCGTTTTGAACGCGGATGTCCTTGATATGCGCCATCGGCGCGACAGGGCCCATCACATCAAAAATGTGGTTGAGCCGCTCCTCGCTGTAATAAACCTGCCGCAATGTCTGGAAATGGTTGACAAAATCCATGACGATGCGGAGCCTATCAGAACCAACGTGTTCAACGACAGCCCGGCATGTCTCCGGTGAATCCATGATAGATACGGCGTGCGTTTCCATGACAAGCGTGAGCGCGTGGCGTTCCGCCTGTTCGGCTATCGGTTTGAGTGTTTCAATGAGCCGCGGCATTGATTCAGGCAAATAGTTGTCGCGATGCGATGTCCACGCGCCATCAGGGTTCAGGCTGCCGGGCCGGAACAGATAATACTGCGCGCCGAGGGCGGCTGCTGTCGGCATGCCGCGCACGACGCTGGTAACGGCGGCTTCGCGAACCGCCGCATCCGGATGAAAGAGGCACTCATCGTAAGTGATACCGAATTGGACTAAGTCAAGCTGAACCGATGCAAACAATTCGACACATCGTGGCACAGCATCCCTAGAAACGTTCGGGATGTCCGCGCTGCGAAAATGGAAACTCGCGCCTGTAAAATCTAGTGCCTTGATTTGTGATAGTTCTTCAGCGGTAACGGTGCGGAAGTCGCCGCACATCCCGACAATGCCAAGTCTCATTTTTTTGATTCCTAGTAGTTGAGGGTGTTTCGTATCTTAATGTTTTCCCGGTAGGAGAGACCTCCTAGTCTCGATGCAATAGGGCGGTGCGCCTACCGGAGCGGCGGCAAAAAGCCCCTTCATCGTAGGGCGAGGACAGGCCCTCGCCATTGTCCGCGCGCTCCAACGATCGCGGGGGACAGGCCCCCGCGCTACGATAAAAAACGTCTCTTAGGTCCGTAGGACCTAAAACGCCCCCGCTTGACGATGGCCAACGCGAGGGACAGGCCCCCCGCGCTACGGAAAAATCGAGATCTGGAGGTCTCTCCTACCGAACACATCGAAATATGAAACCCCTCATATAAGTCTTGTTTTCAATCAATTTCCGGCGGATGCTCACCGAGAGCTCTTAGGGCTCTTCTCAGATTTACCCGCTCAGGACGGTTGAGCTTCAGGGCAGCGACTGTTGCCCTGCCGGTCTGCGTTCGTCCCAGAATCGTTAGAAAGTTCCCACTCCATGTGAAATGCCGTTTCCATCGCTTTTGTCGCGGGTTAAAGAGCGGAACATCCCTTCCTGTCTGCGGGTCGCGGGCATGAGTTTTGGTATGTTTATGCGCGTTGCACCAGGGACATGCCCACGCCAAATTGTCCAATGCCGTTTCACCACCCACTTTTTGAGGGAGAATGTGTTCGCAATGGAAAGAGGAATTTCCGATATTATCGGGTGCTCGGCAATATTCACAAAATCCCTTGGCGCGTGCCCGCACTTGATAGCGGAGAGAGCGAGACACCCGTTCAGCAAGCATCATGTTCTGAGCCCAATCCGAATTCTGTGACAACTTCCCGGACGGTTTTCCCGCGACGTTGCGCCAAGAGGGAAAGCCCCTCAATACGTTTGACGTTCAGCACCTCCAACTGACGCACGAGCTCTTGATACTCGGTGAGTTCGCTCGGCGATAACGTCTCGGTATCACACTTGCGGCGTAACTGCAAATAACGCCGCTGTTTTCGTTCGGGCAACCGTGAATTTTCTTGGATAACGGTTAACAGTGATGCCTCCGAAATATCGGAAACCCCCGGAAGCGCGTTGATAGGAATTGTAATGCTAGCCATCATTATTCCTCCTTGAGTGACGTAAGTTTAACGAGGGTGTTTCATAAATCGCTCAACGTCGCGGTGACAGGCCCCGCGCTACGGAAAAAACGCCGCCCCTTCATCGTAGGGCGAGGGGCTGTCCCTCGCCATGCGTTTTGGTGTCAGACTGCATCACCCCTGTAGGTCAGGAGCACCTGATCCTGACCCGTTCGAGATCGGGAGATCTCGAACTACAGAGGTGGACCCGATGCGCGGCACACACTCGCTTTTCTATCGGTATTCGCCCTCCGCCCAAGGGGGATAAATACCGAAACGGAGTTATGAAACACACTCACGTAAGTTTAACAGAAATTCCCGCGCATTGCAAGAAAAGTTGACACAAACAGCGGCATTCAAATTAGCACTGCGCTAACAGCTGCGTGGCAATCTTGAAATCCGACGTATCCACGCCTTCGGTGAACCAGTCAACTATCGGTTTCAGGAGGACATGGATTTCCTCGGCGGATTTCCCCTGCGCTTGATACAATTGACTGAAATCGGTAGCCGCCCGTAACTCCCAAGATTTCGCGCCTTGCGCGCGGGCGACAGTCAACGCTTGCTGAAAGTCAGCCGCCGCCGATGTAAAGTCCCCTTTTGTGCGATACACCCCTCCCCTGCGCCTGTAAAGTTCAGCGAGATAGGCGCGCTCGCCTGTCTTCGTGACAACGTCTATCGCCGAATTAAGCGTCTGCAGTGCAGCATCGGGCTGTCCGGCGCGTTCAGACACATCGGACAGTAAGGCGAGGAAGAAAGGCAATTGCACCGCCGCGCGCATCTCCTTCCACGCCGTGATGCCTTTTCGTATCATCGCTACGCCCTTTTCAGAACAGTGTGTATCCTCCATCGCGAGAGCCCAGCCTTTCATCACGGTGGCACCAGCCTCCCAGACAGCGAAGCCGTGCTCCTGACATACCTCCAACAAGCGTGTGGCGTAGGCATTGACTTTCTCCACTTCGCCGCGGTACTGGTAAATCACCGTTGCGAAATAGAGCCGCACCGCTTCACTGAACGGATGCTTTCGGGCAGAGGAGATTTTCTCTGCCTGCCGAATACGCTGCACGGCTTGTTCAGGATAGCCGATACCCCACAGCAACGGGGCAGAATAAGAGAGCAGCGTCATTCCCGGGTCGGCGACATAGTGCAAGAAAGCGTGTTGCGGTTGATAGCGCGCGAGGCCGGCTTCAAGGTGCGCGAGTGCCGTTCTGAATTCGCTTAGATAGTAAAACGTCGCGCCGAGGGCACGGTGTGCTTCTACCTCAAATGCCGCGTTCTGCTGTTGTTTCGCGATGACGAGGCACTGTTCCCCCAATTCTCGCGCGGAAAGCAACCGTCCGCGAACCAATGTGGAGAGCCACAATCCAAACAGCACGGGAAACCGCAGATTTTCATATTGGCGTGCTTCCGAAGCCGCGTCCAATCTATCCAATCTATCCAAAAGTTCGCGTGCGCGCGAATAGGCAGTTTCTACTTCAACAGAGGCATACCCTTTTGTCGCGATAAGCGCGGGACCGAGTGTCGTTTGGAGGACGAGTTCCCGTCCCGCACGTTCCGGGGTTGCAGGTTGCGTTTCAAGTGCGGCGAGCCCCTGCGTCATAAAGCGAATGCCTTCCACATTGGCAGAACGTTCTAGCGCGCGCTGCCCCGCCTGCTGCCAATAGTCGGCGGCTCTTTCGGGTAGCCCCGCCTCTGTCCAATGGTGCGCAACCAACTCAGGTTGCGCTTGCGCAATCATCGGGAACACAAGCGTCAATACCGTCGCAATCTGTTCATGATAGTGCTGCCGTGTGCTTTTGAGCAGCGACTGATACGCTGTCTCCCGAATCAGCGGATGCCTGAAAGTATAGAGCGTCGCGCCATCACGAGTTTCCTGCTGATTGAGAATATGTCCCCTTACCAGAGCATCCAACTGCGCCGCTAGCGTCTCAGGCGTTTCAGCGTATCCCATTTGCCGAAGGAGCTGCTGCAGCAATTCGCCTGTCCACTCACGGCCAAGCGTTGCACCGAGTTGGACGATATTTTTCGCAGGGCCCAGGCTATCCAAACGCGCAGTGAGGAGTGCCTGGAGAGTTGCAGGAATCTCTATAGAGACTACTGCGACTGGCGATAACTCCTCGGACAGCACCATCCGGGTGAGTTCTTCGACAAACAGCGGCACGCCTTCTGTCATCCGAACAATCTGTCTTAATTCGGTTGCAGGCACCTGCGTATCGGCGGTAAGGCTAGCAATCATCTCCTTCACTTGGCCCGGTGTCAAGGGCTTCAGCAGGACGGTAGTCGTCCATTCGGGAGAGAGGAGCGTATCGAGTGCCTCCCTATCTAGCGCGTAAGGTTGTGTTGCATCTTGCGCCGCAGGGTGGAGAGTGCGGCACGTGAGCACCGTCAAAATCCGCGCGTTTTCAAGCTGCGCGATGAATAGAGTGAGCCACGCCGTGCTGGACGGATCGATCCAGTGCAAATCTTCAATGATAAAGAGGAGAGGCGTGTGTTCAGCTACATTGCGGAACACTTGCACGAGGACTTCCAACGTTTGCTGTCGCCGCTGTTCTGGATCGCCGTCAAATGCGGGGGATGTTCCGGTATCTAGTGATACGTCAAAGAGTTCAGCGAGCAGGTGCCGGTGCTGATTCAGTTCCTCATAGTCACTCAAGAAACTCTCCAATTTCCCCCGTAGAATTTCGGGTGTATCCGTGCTCGCGAAGTGCAAAAGGCTTTGCTGTAACAACGCCTTAATCGGATAGAGTGGGCTGTTTTGATAATAGGGTGAACCTCGGCACTCTAGGATGAGCGCGTCGGCATCAACGTATTCCTTCAGCAGTTGCACGCATCGCGATTTCCCAATGCCTGCCTCACCTTCAATGAGGATAACCTGGCCTTGCCCGTTGACGCTTTGCTGCCAGCGTTGCTTAAGGAGTTCCACTTCCTGTTCCCGGCCGATGAAAGGCGTTAACCCACTCTCGCGTGCGACATCCAATCGGCTTTGGAGCGGAGTTTCGCCGGAGACTTCGTAGAGCTCCACCGGCTGTGAAATGCCCCGGAGCGTGGAAGTGCCGAGTGATTCGCAGGTAAAAAACCCTTGGACGAGTTGATGCGTCGTTGCCCCAATGACGATGCTGTTCGGGGCCGCCAAGTTTTGCACCTTCGCGGCGAGGTTCGGGGCTTGCCCGACAATATCTATGGGCTCCGGTGCATCTTCGCCTGTCATCTGCCACACAACGACGAGCCCTGTTTCGATGCTGAGACGCGCCCGGATTTCTACACCGAAAGTCGCGTGAAGATAGGGGTTGAGCGTGTCTATGGCGGCCACGATTCCCAATGCCGCTCTGACAGCACGATGTGCCGCATCTTCGTGGGCAATCGGGTAACCAAAGTAGACAAGGATACCGTCCCCGAAATAACGGGCGATGTGCCCCTCTTGCGCCAGCACCACTTCCATGACGCACGCGCGATACGCCGTTAACAGGTTGCGGAGTTCCTCGGGGTCTAACTGTTCGTTGAACGCCGTGGAATTGACAATATCACAGAAGAGAACAGTGAGCTGCCTGCGTTCCGCCTCTCCTGTCTGAGGAGCGGCAATCGCTTTCGCCGGTTGTTCGACAGGTGCTAGCGGACTCCCGCATTCGCCACAAAATTTGAACGGTGGATTGACAAAGCCGCAATTGGCGCATCTTGTGCTCATGTTGCTATTTTCCAAATCCTTATCCTTCACCGGCACCGGTAGACGCGGTTTCACTTCTCACGGTTTTGGGCGCACGGTTGCAAGCCGTGCGCACCAGATTCGTGCTGCGTCCAGCCTATTTTTTGAACTGATTCAGATATTCCTCAAGTTCTGCATCACGCGGGTCGAGTTTATATGCCTCTTGGTAGAAATCAACCGCTTTGTCTGTCCTGCCGACTTTCATGTAAAAAGAACCGAGGTTGCGATAGGCGACACTATGCGTCGGTTTCAGATCCAAGGCGCGCAAATAGTGGTCCCGTGCCTTCAGCAGATAGTCTTTCGTCTGCCCGAGCAGGATATTAAGGGAGATTTCATTCTCCCACCGTTCTTGATAGACTTCACCGCCGCGCGCCTTCGCTTCTTCCACTAGCGCGCTCGCGATGGCCGCCTTACGCGTTTTGAGGTGAATGATGCCGGAGCCGGTCTGCTCAAAGGCAGCATGGAGTTCAGCAAGCGCGGCCTCAACGGAACTACCGAGGATATCTTTCTGCCACGAGGGCCACTCCGGTCCGGCGAACTCAATTCCCTGCTCGTAGTAGACTGCCCCGAGGTCATTGTAAACTTCGGCGTTTTCGGGGCGCATCTTGAGAGCCTCGGTGTAAAGTTCAATGGCTTGCGTATACTTGCCGGCGTTGAAAGCGTCCTGTGCATCGGAGCGGAGCTGCTTGAACTCCTCGCTCTCTAAGTTAACAGCGATGCCGAGTTCTGGTTTATCTCTGCCGAAAAAATAGATGCCGCCGATGAACAAAATGGCGATGCAGACAGCGATGAGTGTCGGTAATTGCAATTTCATTTTCCTAATTCCCTTTTCTATCAGAACGGACGCGGCATGCCTCATTGCCACCGGTAGGCGCGCCTTCCGCGCGTTTTGCGTCCATTCTATTATTTCTCAATAGGTTTGATGACGAAACACCTATCTCCGTCGATAGTTGCGATTAAAAGTGACGACAAGGGTTTGCTGTTCCCCATTCCGTTCAAAATAGAGTCGAATCCTGCGTTGTGAGCGAATTTGCTTGTCTAGCCGCTTAAACATCTCAAGCGAGTGAATTTTCCTGTCCCCAATCTGATAGAGAAAATCGCCGCGCTGCAGCGCGTCCGCCAATCCACTGTTTTTGTCAACGTTAGTAATGATAATCCCCGGCTGTTGATACTGCCTTGCGAGTGCTAAGTCGGGTTGCTCCAGTGTGAGTCCCCAGCCCCTAGGTTTCCAGTGAAACTGCCGATTTTTCAAGTGCAATGTGGTTTGCCGCGTTTTTCCCTTTCGGATGAGTTCACACGGGATATCTTGGTTAAGTGGGAGCAGGCGCGCTATCGCCTGAAAACTGCCTTCGTCGCGGATGCGATGTCCTGAAATCGTGAGGAGAACATCGCCGCGCTGGATGCCCGCCTTCGCCGCTGGGCTCCGCTTTTCTACTGCCGATACCAGAACGCCAACCGCTCCTGACACAGCCGCATTCTCCAAGAGTTTTTCTGCCAATTCCTCCGTTACAGATTGGACTTCTATGCCAACGTGCGGCGGAATTACGGTGCCGTGATTAGTAATTTGCTGGATAACCTTTTTCGCCTTGTTGGCAGGAATGGCGAATCCGATGCCTTGCGAACCCCCGCTCGTTGAGCGAATAGCGGTGTTGATACCGATGAGTTTCCCGTGCATATTGACAAGCGCGCCGCCGCTGTTGCCCGGATTAATGGACGCGTCTGTCTGAATCAGGTTTTCATGGAACCTGTTGTCAATAGTCAGCGTCCGTTGCGTTGCACTGATAATCCCAATCGTCACCGTCGGTTGCGCGTCGCCACTCGCCAATCTAAATGGATTGCCAATGGCGACGGCCCACTCGCCGATGAGCAGATTATCGGAATCGCCCCACTCAATCGGTTGGAGTGGTTGGAGCGGCGTGCTTCGCCTGCTTTTGTCTATCGGGACAGCGTCAATTTCTAACACCGCCAGGTCGGACAGGTAGTCGTAGCCGAGCAGGGATGCCTCAAATTCACGTCCATCGGAGACAGCGACTCGGATGCTATCGGCATCTTCGATAACGTGGTGGTTCGTCAAGATGGTTTTTTCATCAATCACGATGCCGGAGCCTACCTCCCGCAAAGTGCGCCGCCGCGGATAGCGCGTCATCTCTTGCCAGAGAAACCACTCGTCAAAGTAGGTTTGTTGTTCAACAACGGAAGTCGCACTGATGTTAACAACGGCGGGACTCGCGCGCTCAACTGCGTTGACGATGGTGGTTCGCCGCGAGGCGGCAAGATCTGCCCGCGCCACTCCCGAAGCGAACCAAACAAGCAACAGAGAGAGGAGTGCTATAATTTTTTTCATAAGCCTTCGCTTGAAATCGTGCTGTTATGCCAAAGCGAACCAGTCTCTGCAATGCGAAACTGAATCCCTCTGGTTGTTATCCATCCGGATTTTGCGTTAATTTCAGTGAAATGCGATAGCCTTCTAACCCCGGGTCGGTGTCAACAATGTTTTGGACTTCTTCAGGGTTCCGCCGTTTTGCGGGGAAGTTATCCGCATTCGCGCACCGGAGCCCGATGCGTGCGCCGACAGCACTCGCGGCGCGTAAGTTTTCCAATTTGACTTTCTCCAACGTATCATAGGCGGTATGCCCGAATCCCCTGCCGGAGGGTGGTGCCTCCGCATCGCCGATATGGGCAGAGGGGACACCTTTCAGGAAAAACGGAAAGTGATCTGAGTAAGAATGCACCTTCTGTCCTACCGGCATTTCCGCGTGGCATTGCGCCGCTGCTTCCTCAAAAAAGGATTGAAGCGACTGCCATTGATGCAGGACAATGCCTTTGCGGCTCGCGCCGCCAGCGGCATCCATATTCAGCATAAACCGCACGTTATCTAACTCGGCGGCGTGCGCGTCAACATACCGAAACGCGCCGGTGAGCCCAATCTCTTCCGTGCCGAAAGCGATAAACCGGACGGTGCGGTTGAGTGAACCGGCGGTATAGGCAGACAGCACTCGCGCCGCTTCCATCACCGATACCATGCCGGAGGCCGGATCATGCGCGCCTTGCGAGATGTCGTGGCCATCGTAATGGCATCCTAAAATGACCTGCTCATTGCGATGGCGGCCGCGCCCCGGCAATTCGGCGACGACGTTCCACGAAGTGCGCGGTTCGTTGATGTCTGTCGTGCGGAGTTTCAACGTCACTTTCCCGTGCCGTGCGAGTGAACGGAGTAAAAACTCGCCGTCCTCTTTGCAAACGGAGATGCCGGGAATGGGTGCGGCTCTGTCATTCTGCAGGCTGCCTGTCTCAGGGCCAACGCCGGGGTGTTCGCTGACGAAAATAAAGGCACCCGCGCCCCCGAGCACGGCGCGCTCAAACTTCTCCTTCCGATGCACCCATCTGCCTAAATCTGGCGGCGAAGAGCTCTGCGCCATTACCAGTTTTCCGGCGAGGGTGCCCCCGAGCGCGCTGTATTCCGCGGGGCTTCCACAGCCGGCGGAGACGAGTTCACCGGTGATGTCGCCTGCGGGACAATAGGGCAGCGAGATGCAGTGCAAAGCGCGTTGCATCGGCGCAATCATCTCTAGCGTCGCTGCGCCGCGCGTCCAACCTGCATAAGGATACTCTTCTAATTTGACGTTTTGGAGTCCGTAGCGTTTAAAGCATTCGGCGATGAAGTTTGCGGCGGCGTATTCTTCCGGCGTTCCGGCGAATCGGGAGCCGTAGTCGTCGCATAACACCGTCAAATTCTGCATGACTTCTGGGGAAGTATAAATGTCGCCGATTATCTGCCGGTCCAACTGTAAATAGGGATTTGTTTTGCTCATTTTTTCGTTGTTCGCGAGGCGTTCGATAACGTGCGTTTTTGCAATAACCTGCGTTTGCGTAATCCGTCTTCGCCGTTGGCGAAGACTACGTTTTTGAGGCTAGCGCGGCTGTTGTTATTCGCGAGGCGTTTGATAATGTGCGTTTTTTCAATAGCGTGCGTTTGCGTAACCCGTCTTCGCCGTTTTTTCGTTATTCGCGAGGCGTTCAATAACGTGCGTTTTTGCGATGACGTGCGTTTGCGTAATCCATCTTCGCCGTTGGCGAAGACTACGTTTTTGGCTAGCGCGGCTTAGACACCTTGCATCGTCTCGCTAGGAGTTCGCTCGCCTTGTGGCATCACTTCTGCTTGCTCGGTGGAAGGAACTTGCGGTGTTCGCGGCAAGGTGCTCATCCGTGAGTTCGCAATCTTTTTGAGTTGCCACATATCCAGTATTTGGATGCGCCGAAACCGCTTTTTAATGAGATAATGCCGCTGGAACTGCTCCAAGAGCTCTTCTATTTTTTCCTCTGAACTCCCAATGAGTCGTGAGAACGTTTTTGTTGAAAATTTGCATGTCCACACCGTGCCATTCGGTAGAGGCGGCATGGTGTGGTTCTGAAGCAGTAACGCTAGCCGAGATGCCGAAGACCGGAAGGCGATGTGGCTTAATTTGTTGGTAATCGCCGGTTGGCGCGGGACAGGTTTCTCACGCCCTACGTGCTGCGAGAAATAGGCAGCACGGACAGGTTTCCATCGCTTTATGAGACGCTGCGCGAACTGGCTGAGTCTCCGGGTGAACCGATTAAACTGGTTGCGCCCCGGCATCGCCAAATGCGGTTTCCGTTTTAAGAAAAATAGGAAATTCCGCACGCTGACAATTCCGACGACTGCCGCCGTAATCGTCTCGGCGGTGACGTTAGGGAGCCGATTGTCTTCTTCCCACGCGACTGCACCAAACATTTCTCCCGGTTCCAGCACTTCCAAAGTGGCAGGTTCGGCATCATCTGTCGGTGTTTCATAGATTTTGACGCGCCCTTCCTTGATTAAATAAACGCCTTCGTCACAGAGCGACTCATCGATTTTGAGACGTTTGAACGTTGTTATCTGTGCCAACGCGTCCGCGTCTGCTTCGGCAAAATCGCGGAAGATATCAAACTGTTTGATGCACCAAAATCGCTCGGATACGAGGTTTTTCATTGGTTTTCAGATGTGTCAGGAAATTCAACGAGGCGATAGATATGCTGCAAGGACAACTCACAGTCAGCGGCGACGATGGACAGCACGTCGTCACTGTCCCGAAATTCGGTGAGGAGCCACTGCGTTCCTTGGCGGAGGTAATGCTCCACGTGAACGCTTTCCTGTGAGATAAGGATGTATTCATGTAGCGATTCAAGTTGCCGATATTGCGCGAATTTTTCGCCTCTGTCGCGTGCCTCGGTAGAAGGCGATAGCACCTCTATGACAACCGCCGGATTGAGGAGCGTGTCAAAGACATCATCCTCAAAGCGCGGTTTGCCGCGGACGATGACAACATCCGGGTAGAGATAGGCACCAGACGCATCTATTCCGACGCGCATGGCACCAGCGTAGACTCTGCATTCCCGTTCGATCAATTGGTTGTAAAGTCCAGTCGATGTATTCATCGTGATGAGGTTATGTGCTTCGCTTGCGCCGGACATTGCGCGTATCACTCCGTTGAGGTATTCGTTTTTGAAAGCCGCCTTGCGCTCCCAGGCGAGATATGCCGCCGGGGATAAATGCGTCGGGGCTGCAATAGGGATGGACATGAGTGCCTCCTCTTGCCTTAATGCTCAGAGTGATTCAAATCTCCGCTTCTGTAATTTGAGTTTTCCGGTGCTCAAAAGGCTAAGATTCGGATAACTGGTTTCCCTACAGAGACGAGACGAATCCACCGCATTTAGTCTTAATAGTATACAGACAAATCGCCAAAAAAGCAAATTTATTTTTCTTGGTTGTAGATACCGATGCCAAGCGCGATAATGCCGGCAATTGTGCCAATGACGAGGTGTTTCATGGGTTTTCAGGTGTATCAGGAAATTCAACGAGGCGATAGATATGCTGCAAGGGCAACTCGCAGTCAGCGGCGATGATGGACAGCACGTCGTCACTGTCCCGAAATTCGGTGAGGAGCCACTGTGTGCCTTGGCGGAGGTAATGCTCGACATGAACGCTTTCCTGTGAGATAAGGATGTATTCATGGAGCGATTCAAGCTGCCGATATTGCGCGAATTTTTCGCCTCTGTCGCGTGCCTCAGTGGAAGGCGATAGCACCTCTACGACAACCGCGGGATTGAGGAGCGTGTCAAAGACATCATCCTCAAAGCGCGGTTTGCCGCGGACGATGACAACATCCGGGTAGAGATAGGCATCCGCTGCCCCGGCGCGGACACGCAAATCGCCGACATAGAGGCTATACTCCAAGTCGTCCAACAGGTTACCAAGCCTCAGTATCATATTCACCGTAACGCGATTGTGTGCTTCGCTTGCACCGGACATTGCGAGTATGACTCCGTTGAGGTATTCGTTTTTGAAAGCCGCCTTGCGCTCCCAGGCGAGATATGCCGCCGGGGATAAATGCGTCGGGGCTGCAATAGGAATAGACATGAGTGTCTCCGCTTGCCTTAATGCTTGTATTAATAGTATACAGGCAAATCGCAAAAAAAGCAAATTTAACTTTTATCGGTAGTTGAAGCGTTATCAACGGCGCGAATGGCGTTGGCACAGGATTTGTCAAAAAAACGATGATAAAAAAGCGTGCCGAGAATTTTATAGCCTGCCTTCAACGTCCCCAAAACTGTGCCGCTAATCTTAGAAGTGCCGATGCGTTTTCGATAGCGGACAGGCACCTCACAACCTCGCATCCCCATTTTTGCCGATTTAATCTGCATTTCAACTGTCCAACCGAACGTTTTGTCCTGCATATCCAATGCTAGCAGCTGCGGATAACGGATAGCGCGAAACGGCCCGAGGTCTGTCCAACGCACGCCGAAAAACCAACGCATGAGGCGGCACGCCAGCCAATTCCCAAACCGTGCTTGCGGTAACAGCGCGCCTTTTGAGGTGCTTACCCGTGAGCCGACGACAAAATCCGCTTTTCCCTCAAGAATCGGTTGGACAAGTTGCGGCATCTCTGTCGGGTAATCGCTATAGTCGCCATCAAGAAAGACGACGATGTTGGGTTCTGTCACCGCCGCGATGCCGGCGAGACAGGCGTACCCGTAACCTCTTCGCGGTTCTGTCACCACTTTCGCGCCATTCTGTTTGGCTACTGCCACCGTATTGTCGGTGCAACCATTGTCAACGACGATAATCTCCTGCACGAGAGTTTTCGGAATATCGCCGATGACGTTGGCAATAGCACCCTCTTCATTCAACGCAGGAATGATGACAGAAATTTTTTGTCGTGGCGCAAGGCGTTCAATTCGCATTTCTGGTGCGCGGTTCCTGTCCCCTGAATCCCTTGACATCAGAACTTTGTCGCCGGTTCCTCTACCGTCTCAAGCAGACGTTGGATGACCGCGTCCGAATCGACTCCCTCTGCCTCAGCGTGGAAATTGGTTAAGATGCGATGCCGTAAGACTGCCGGCGCGACCGATTTTACATCGGTAATAGAGGCATTGTAGCGTCCCTTCAAAATGGCTCTCGCTTTCGCGCCTAGGATGAGATACTGTCCGGCTCGCGGTCCCGCGCCCCATCGCACCCACTGCTGGATGAAATCAGGGGCCTTCTCCGCTTTCGGACGGGTTGCGCGGGCGAGTCGCACGGCGTATTGCACGACGTTATCCGCCGCGGGGACACGCCGGACGATTTTATGCAATGCCAAAATCGCCTCACCGGAAAGCGCGGTTTCAAGTTCCGGTTCGTCAGCACCTGTCGTTGACGAGACGATCTGCGTCTCGTCCGCCTCGCTCGGATAGCCGATGACGACTTTGAACATGAACCGGTCCAACTGCGCCTCCGGTAGCGGATACGTGCCTTCTTGTTCAATCGGGTTCTGCGTGGCAAGCACGAAGAAGGGCTGTTCAAGGTGGAATTCGGTGCCACCGGCGGTGACGTGATGCTCCTGCATCGCTTCCAAGAGCGCAGCTTGCGTCTTGGGCGGCGTGCGGTTAATCTCATCGGCGAGAAGAATGTTCGCGAAGATAGGGCCCTGAATGAACCGAATAGTCCGGTGCCCCGTCGTCCGGTCTTCCTCTAGCACATCGGTGCCAGTGATGTCGGCGGGCATCAGATCTGGGGTGAACTGGATGCGTTTGAATTTCAGGTTCAAGATCTGCGCCAACGTCTTAATCATCAGCGTTTTGGCGAGCCCCGGCACGCCTTCTAGCAGACAGTGCCCACCGGCGAAGAGTGCCATCAACATCTCGTTGATAACCTCCTCTTGCCCGACAATCACCTTTTTGAGTTGTGCCAAGATAAGTTCTTGGCTTTCCATGAGTTCTTCAATAGCTTGAACTTCTTCTGTTGCTGGCATTTCTCCTCCTATTTCGTTTTAATGTGGCAGGACAGACGCAAATGCATCAGGCTCCAGTGCGTGCTGCAGCCATCCTAATCAAGCCGCTTCAGGATAAACCGTTTTGGACCGCGGTTGGAAGCAATCCGCACCACATCTTTGAGATGCATGATTTGGCTTGGCTCAACCCGCGGGGTATAGAAACTGACCGTTTGTCGCATTTCTGCCTTCCGCTTAGAATGCGTGTAGGCGAGTTCAATAGCGGCGACATCGGTTCTCAGCGTCTGTGCATCCGGAACGGTATCAATAACGAAGGGTGCATCCGCATGCACGCCGACTTTGTCTTCAAATATCAACGCTTTTCCGATGACAGCAGGATGCGTGCGATGCTCCTCGCTGAGCAGTTCCGCGTAAGGGTGCTGAACAAGCGGGAGCTCTAGCACAAATTGACTGCCGATCGCGTATAGATATTCCTTGCATGTCCACGTAAGCGAAACCTTCAGTTCGCGCTTTAATTCGCGCAAGCCCGATATTTTGAATTCCTCGATTTTGGCGCGTTCGTCTAATTCTAGTGCCTCGTGAAGAAACTCGGCTTGCTCCTCCTCGGTGCTTAAGTGCGAGAGTTTGCTCCGAAGTTTCGTGTTGAAACTCCCTGTCAGCGTGAGCCCTTGGCGGACTGTTACGCTCAAGTCTTTTTTCACCTGCACCCGAGTTTCTACACGTTTGATGTTGGACGCTGCGTCCAATGATGGGCTCATCTGGAAGAGATAGAGCCGGTCGGCGAGTGTGTTCGCGCCGCTGTTGGATTCAGATGTCCCTTCCAGAAAATCTGGATTGATGATAAGTGTCCATCTACCCTGGTCGCTCGCCGGAAAATCGCCGAAGGCGCAGGTTTCAGCAGTCGCATCCAACCAGAGGAATTCGTCGTTTTTTTCACCCTCAACAGCGAGAATCATGTGATTGAAGTATGCCAACGAGGGGACTTCTTTGACAATCTCGCGCGAGTCGCCCGCGGAGATGAGCACAGGATAGGAGGCGATGCCGGCGTGCTTCAGCATCGTTGAGAGCAGCGTCGTTTTATCCTTGCAATCACCGCGGCCTTCTTTCAAAACGGCAGAGGCTGGATACGGTTTAATTGCCCAGATGCCGAGTTCAAAGCCGAGATAGCGGATTTGGGTGGCGACGTATTCATACAGCCGTCGGATTTTTTCTTTACGACTCCACGCCCCCCGGAGAAGCTCCTCTGTCTTCGCCTCAATGTCAGGCGTAATCGTATCTTGTTCGCGAATGAGGGTTGCATACCACGTCACCAATTTATCCCAAGAATCCAGCGAAGAGAGGCTGATGTTGGAAGCCAAATCTTGCGGTGCCGGCATGAGATATTCCTCTCTCAGCGGCGGCACGTCGCGCGCCTCAAACGTATACGTGCGCGTGTAATTGTTCTCGGTGATAGTCGGTTCCATACCCGTAGTGTGGGAGTCTGTCCCTTGCAATCTCTCCCCACCCTTCACAACATAGTAGAGTTCCTTTTTCTTCGGGATGTGCGCGCGGAACCGATAGAACTGCACTGGCACCGAAGTCTGGAAGTAAACCTGCCGCCAAAATTCTCCCTGCATGACGTGCCCGAGATTGTTCGTTGAGTAGGCGTAATCGATGATGCATCCGGGGGAGATTTCCGGCATTGTGAAATACATCAAGCGTGCATCCACATAGAGCCCGGCTTCAACGGCACTCGGCGGCGGGATGTCGCGGATAATCTCGGCGAGGTTCAGTTCAACGATTTTCCCATCAGGCGTAAGCGTTCGGGCGTGATGGATGGTGACATCGTCCCTGCCGCGCATATACGGAATGCTGATTTCACCGAGCCCATATCCGTTCTCATTGAAAATTTTGGCAATGCGGCGGGTGGAATAGATATGCTTACTCGCCTCGTCAATGTCGACTTCAACAGCCTCCCACAGCACGAGCGCGCCAGTATCGGGGTAATCCTTTTCATCTGGCACGTTTTCAAGCGCAGTTTGGATTGCCTGTTCGTCAGCATCGCTGATGAAGTCGTAAGGAATAGATGAAGAAGCTTCGTTTATCCTTCCACTATTCCCATGCCCCTGGGCAGGCGGTTCACCGGGCGCGTGGGGCTGGCCGTCTAATAGTGCAGCACCACGTCCCCTTTCCGAGGTGTCGGCGAGTTCCGGCGGTTCGGCTCGCACGGGCAATGCAGAACGCCGTTCCCCCAAGAACGTCTGCTCGGCGAGTTCTCCTTCACCGGTATCTTCCAAATTTTTGCGCGAGGGATTCCTGTCGCCGTTATCGTCCAGATGCGGATGTTCGGATTGCACTGAACCGTCATTTTCATACCACCCCTGCGTTTGTCCCTGCAGCCATAAAAACGCCTCTAACAGCGAAATGGCACCGTCGCTGTTTGTGTCCGCAGCGGGAGTAGAAAATGCATCCACGAAGACATCGCCAAATCCCGCCTGCAGTGAGTATCCCTCGTTCCGTGAACTGGAGGTGATAACAATCGTTCCCTGCGCACTGACACCCTGCACGAACCTCGCACTGTAAGGGAAACCGAAGATGAGAATTTTCTGCGCCGCGGCGATGCCGTTGATGCTGGCGACGTATTCCGTTTCGCTAATATCGCGGCCCGGCAGATTGAATTTTAACCCTTGACTTGAACGCGACGCGTGTCCCATCATGAAAAGCAGAAATCTGTCCGCCGGTTGAATCTTTTCTGCAAGTTGCTTGAACGCCGTTAAAATCGGTTCCCGCTTTGCCGGCCCATCAACGATACCGGGGATGTTCCCCTCGTCTTCAAAGAGGAAGGTTATCTGCTCAGGCGAGTAGCCGTATTCGTCGGTGAGCAGTTGATGGAATCGCGAGGTTGCACTCCAGAATGCATCATAGAACGATTTTTCGCCGCCCACGCCGCCGATGATGAGGACATAATCGGTGCCGCCAAAACTCATCGCGGGGATGAGGAAAACGGCGAGAATCGCTACTATCCATAGGTTTCGATGAGAATTTATCATTTTGCTGGTTCCTCCGCAAAATCGCTTTTGCCACCCGTCTTTCTGACTAATCGGATTTCGGAGATGCGCATCCCTCTATCTACCGATTTGCACATATCGTAAACGGTTAAGCCAGCCACCGACACCGCGGTGAGTGCCTCCATTTCCACGCCGGTCCGCCCGACTGTTTGGATTTCCGCTTCAATCTCAATGTGTTCATCCACGATTGCTAATGCGACGCGGACAGAAGTGAGCGCGAGAGGATGGCACAACGGGATGAGTTCGCCGGTGCGTTTCGCCGCCATGATGCCCGCGAGCCGCGCTATTTCCAAGACATCACCCTTTTTGATGCGCTGTTCGGCGATGAGTTGGAGCGTCTCCGGTTTGGCTGTCACATGTCCCCGCGCGATAGCGACTCGCAACGTTTCCTGTTTCTCACCGACGTTTACCATCCGTGCGTTGCCTTTTTCGTCAAAATGTGTCAGTTTATTCATCTGATAATTCGCTCATAGTCCTCGCGAAACCGTTGGAGGTATCTTCCTTCACCGTGGTATGCGGCGACATCCGCAGGATATGGCTGAATCGGTTCGCCGCGTTTCAGCACCGCCGCGCTGAATGCCTCAATGTCAAAAGGGTCAAAAGGGTCAAAAGGCGCGTCGTTAGCGTCGCAATATGCCTTCACACCGGCGACAGCGGCCCCGAGTGCCGCGCCGCCTTTTTCGACAGGGATGGCAGTTCTGTTCCAAATACCTGCGACGCGCCGCATGATTTCAGGGCTTTCTGTTGCACCACCCGTTACAAACAACGGTGCCGCCGTTCTCTTCGCAAATCCTTGTGAATAGGCATAGACAGCGGCGAGGCTTGTCTCCACAACACCGGCGTAGTCACCGGCGAGTGTATTCGGGACAGAGACATCCCTCCTGCATCGAATCAACTCAAAAGCTGGTGAGACAGGAAACGACTCGGTTTTCGGCTGCCAAAACGTCAGGGAGTGTCCGGGTGAAGTTTCACGCAGTGCCGCTTCTGCTGGCGCGTAGTCCGCTTTCGCCAGTCCGTAGTGCCTTCTAACTGCATCCCAAACCATCGCGCCATTCGTGCGGCACCCGAACATAAATGGTCTTCCGACTCCGTCATACATCGCATTGGCGAATCCCTCAGCGTCAAGCGTATCGCCATCTGTGGATACCATGTTCACGAAACTGGTGCCGAGGCTGAGTAAATCTCCCGCAACTGGCACTTTCGCCTGCGGATTGTCACCCGAACCGGCGACGACTTTGCAGCGTGGATTGAAGCCGTATTTGCTCACAAAATAGGCTGCAATCTCTCCGACAACCGTATCAGGCGGCGCAAGATGTGGTAATTTCTTGCGGAGTGCCGCCGCACTGCCGGGCAATCCATCTGCCGTTGCCGCGAACAATGTTTCATCCCAGTCTTTGCGCCGGTAGTTCATGAGAGACATGCCGCATGCGTTACCGTAGTCTATCGGCACGCGGCTCTCGCCAGCCAGCACCGCGGGGATAAAACTGCTAATCAGCTGAATGTTCGCCGTTTCCTCGTAGCATTGCGGGAACTGCTGCGCGACGCGCCGGATGATGCCACCCGTAAATCGAAGCGGCGCGTCGGAGCCGGAGAGCTCAATCATCCGCGTTTTGCCGCCGACTGCGTTCCGAACGTGCGTGGTTTGCTCCACCG
The DNA here is from genome assembly GCA_965242965.1 of Candidatus Poribacteria bacterium. Classification (GTDB taxonomy): domain Bacteria; phylum Poribacteria; class WGA-4E; order WGA-4E; family WGA-3G; genus AGPOR5. The sequence goes on from OZ251518.1 coordinate 5,032,691, forward strand.
TGTTGGCAGTCATCCAGATGGGTGCGGTGGGATAGGCGAAGCACTCTCCCAGCACAGCCGCCAAATCAGCCTCTCCAACTGTGCGCAATCCGTCAAAGATTTCGGCGGCGCGATGATTCAGATAGACATGCCCATGCTGCTGTCCTGAGGTGTTGACAACGACGATGTTCCCCAACGGCACGGCCGCCGCTTGCAGCTCAGCAAACATCGCATCAAGAGAGGCGAGATACATGAGTGGCGGTTGCTCCGCTTCGCCTTCTTCGCGCGGCGGCAGAATGTAGTCTTCACCGATGCCGAATCGGTTCAATCGCTCATCGGCGCGATAGTCTAGGGCATGCTCAAAGCACTTCTCTGCCGTGTCTATATCAATGACAATAGCAGAGAGGCTCTGCGTGCTGGAATCCAAACCGAGGGCCAGTCTTGATTTTTTCGAGTCACTCATGAGTTAGTTCCCCGGATACGCGCGGTTATCCAATGCCGCGACGAACTTTTCAGCGGCGATAGCCGCCGCCGCGCCTGCCCCCGCGGCAGTGATAGCTTGACGAAACACCTGGTCATGCACATCTCCCGCTGCGAAAACGCCGTCGATATTGGTGCGCTGCAGGTTGTCAACGATGATATAACCGTGTTCGTCCATCTTAATGATGTCGGTGAAGAGTTCCGTGTTCGGGATATGCCCGATGAAGATAAACACACCGTCGATCGGAAAAAGTTCCGTTTCGTTCGTTTTGACGTTTTTGAGTTTGGTACCCGTGACTTTTTCGGCATCGCCGCAAATCTCTTCGACGACGGTATCCCAAATAAACTTGATTTTGTCGTTTTTGAAGGCGCGTTCCTGCATAATCTGGCTCGCGCGGAGCTGGTCCCGGCGATGGACGATGTGCACCTCGGCGGCGTATTTGGTAAGGAAGAGGCCTTCCTCAATTGCCGCGTCCCCACCGCCGACGACAATAAGCCGCTGATCTTGAAAAAAGAACCCATCACAGGTGGCGCAGTAAGATACGCCGCGTCCGCCGTATTCCTTTTCACCTGGAACGTTGAGCATGCGCGGTGAAGCACCGGTGCAAATAATCACGGACTTGGCGTGATAGTTTTTCTCGTAGGTTTCAACAACAAACGGTTGGCGGGTGAAGTCAACAGCGGTGACGGTATCAAACCGGACTTCTGTCCCAAACTTCTCCGCTTGCGCCTGCATGCCCTGAATGAAGACAGCGGCCTCGTCACCGAAAAAGCCGGGGTAATTCTCGAGGTCCAACGTGAGAGAGAGTTGTCCACCGAGCGCGTCACCGGTAATCAAGACAGGTTCCAGCATCGCGCGAGAAGTATAGACACCCGCGGCGAACCCGGCGGTGCCGCCGCCGATGATGACGATGTTTCGTTCTTCCATGTTTTTGTTGTTCGTAATGCGTTCGATAAGGTTATTTTGTTGCATAACGTCAGTCTACGTAATCCATCATCGACATCCATCATTGACGTTGCCGATGACTCGGTTTTCAAGCCCCCTAGTCTCAATACCTTTTTTACACAGTCAGGCGAGGGATTTCGTTGATAATCGGATAATTCCGCGCACAAGTTTCGCACTGGAGTCTGTCCGCTAACCAGAGAATTTCGCCTTTGCACAGCGGACATACCAGAATTTTTTGTAGGAGAACCCTCCTATTCTTGATGGCATTTGGGCTCAGGTGCTCCTCACCTATCAACTTGCGTCGCGTTCGGTAGATGGCACTTGCCGCCGTTTTCACATGCGAAATGAGGCTGTGCGGAACAGCGTTTTTGATAAGCGGCAGCCACTGATTTTTCGGATAGGCGTTGCTCAACGCGGCGAGCGTTTCGGGCGATTCCAAATCAAGCGGCGATTTTCCCGGCGGAAGGAGTTCGTAGTCAATCTCGCCTTCCCATTCATATTGGACGAGGAAGAGGTGATGATGCGTCAGATGAAACCGCTTCCACTGCTTGTCCTCGGCTACTAATGTGTGGAACAGTTGTCCAAAACCACCGTTCGCCGCCTCACCCTCCTTTTTTTGTAAAACGAGTCGGCCGTCAATTTTGTTGACAATCCAGTGGTGATAGGGCCATCCGTAAATGCGTTCGGCGATTTCCGAAGGCGTTTCAATGTAGCCACGTTTGGCAACCCGCATTAACTCGGCGATGAGCAAAGCAGGCTCTTCCACATGCTCCAGCACGTGTGAACAGATGACATAGTCAAACGCGCTGTTAGCGAAAGGCAGATACTGTCCATCTGCCTCGACGAGCGGCCGGTCTGCGACGATGCCGCCGCCACGCTGTTCGTCGTCTTCTATGAATTTATCGCACAAGACATTTGCGCGGGGCTTTGGATTATGGCCGCTCCCTATCTCTAGGACAAAATCACCTGGACAAATGTTCATTTTTCGTCTTTCGCGAGGCGTTCGCTGTTCGTCTTTCGCGAGGCGTTCGTTTTTCGTCTTTCGCGAGGCGTTCGCTCAGCATTTTTGGTGCAAGGACGTTGTTCTGCGTAGTGCCGTCATTGACGTTGTCAATGACTCGGTTCTTGATGCTATTTCTTCGTTGTCAAGACTTGCATCGGGTTATTTCTGAACAACCATGCTGATATAGGGGCTCAGATACGGAAACGCTGTTGCGACGATGTTGCCTTTGAATCCAAAGCCGACGCACTTTTTGACGATTTGGAGTTCATGCATTCGGAAAAATCGCGCCAGATCGATTGGTGATGCATAATAGGCACTGTCGGAGTCGCCGCCGATGGCATCCGCCTGCAAGTCCGGCGCGCGGTATAAGAATTGCGGTGCCCGGCGTGCGAACCGCTTCGTCGCCCAGAGCCGACAATTCTTCATGAACTGTTCCCATGCTTGCCGCTTTGTCTCACCCCAAACCGGTCTGCCGGGTTTGCCTATGATGAGCCCGAGCCAGTCCAAAAACGGGGTAATCGGTGAGCAGAGGTTGGGCCCGGAAAGCACGATCTTGCCGCCTCTTCGCACAACCCGAGTCATCTCGGCGAGCGCGGTTTCAACGTCGGGCAAATGCTCAATCAGTTCGTTTGAGCAGATAACGTCAAAGGATTGCGTTTCAAACGGCAGCTCCAACACATCGCAGACCTGATAGCGCAGTTGTCGATTTTCCCACGCCCGTGCTTCTTGTAGGAAGAGGGGCGAAATGTCCGTGCCGACAACGTCGTGTCCTGCTTGATTGATGAGCCGCGCGGAGATGCCGTTTCCGCAACCCAGGTCGAGGATTTTGGAACCGGGTGGTGCGTAACGGGTTACGAGTTCTACGTAGTGTCGGAGGTATGCCTCATCGTGTGCGGCGAGGAGGCCCTTATATGCCTCCGACGTTTGGTAGAATTCGCGCATCTGCTGCCGGAGGGGTTTCCCTGCAGGCACAAAGGAAGTCAACTCCGATTTATGATAACACATCATGCGATGTCCTGTCAAATTAGGCGCGAAGCGTGTTCCACGGTGCCTCGTCAAAGACATCTATCAGCTGATACCCTTCTTCGCCTTTGCAGGGACTGAGGGTGACGAATAACTTCGCAGGCTGAGACGAGACGTTAAAGGAGGCGTGGACGATGTCTGCAGGAATGAAGACAGCGTCGCCTGCGTTGAGCACCTGCTTCTTGTCCTCCAGCCACTGTTCAACGCTGCCTTCAATAACGTAGATAACCTCTTCTTGTTCTGGGTGCTTATGGAAATCATGTCCGTTCCCGGGCAGGAGGCTGACTTCCATTGCGACGATGTCTTTCGCGCCGGTGGTTTGTGGGCGGCTGAGCCAGCCTGTCGTGCCCCAATCGAGTTCATCGCGTTCCACTGCCGCTGCGGTGATAAATTTTCCGTTCATTGCGTGTCAATTCTCCTTTCGGTGTGTTCTTTTTATCCTCAATGTATCGGGAGGATAGAGACATCCGCCCTGACAAATAAGGCACGTGAGAAGACGGTAGGCGTAGTTTGCATCCACACCTACCGAGTTCTTCCACAAGCCGGTTCGCGCGTTCACGCTTGTTTTTCCGACGAGAACGCTAGCGGATGAATGAAAAAACTATTTTCGTTGCTTAAGAAACTTTAGCAACATTGGTAATAATATACCCTAAATGCGAAAAAAAAGCAAGTCTATTTTTTTCTTCGTCAAATGCATTCAGTTATTGACAACTTTAATCACTTGTGCTACACTTTACCTAAATCAACCGGACACAGAAGCCACACGCAGAAATAATATGAAATCTCAAAGCACATCGCAAATCCCTGCGCACGGGGTTACCTTCAAATCTGTCAGCATCGCCGCACTGCTGATTCCAATCAACTGCTACTGGGTAATCGAGATGGAGGTAATCCGCTATTCAGGACATCCCGTGACGATTTCCCTCTTTTTTAACGTTATTTTCAGTTTATTTGTCGTCATCGGCGTGAATGAACTGCTAAAGCGTTTCGTCCCAACGCGGGCACTCGCGCAAAGCGAACTCGTCATCGTTTATTTGATGCTGTCAATTGCATCCGGGATTACAGGACACGACATGCTAGAAATTCTAGTGCCGATGCTCGGACACGCCTTCCGCTTTGCAACCCCTGAAAACGAATGGCAGCAACTGTTCACCCCATTCCTTCCGAGTTGGCTCACGGTGAGCGACAGCCAACTGCTACAAGGCTACTACGAGGGAGAATTGCCGCTCTATACCGCTGAAACGCTGCTCGGATGGGCAAAACCTGTGCTTTGGTGGACAGCGTTCATTACTGTCCTGATTTTCGGGATGCTCTGCATCAATATCATCGTCCGGAAACAGTGGATCGAACATGAAAAGTTGAGTTACCCCATCATTCAACTGCCGCTGCAAATGGCGCAATCGGGGCGCGCAGACGGTTCGCTGATAGAACCGCAGCAGAACCGCTTTTTTCGGAACAAGTTGATGTGGCTCGGCTTCGGCATTGCAGGCGCGCTCGCCTTGTGGAACGGCGTGAATTTCCTGTATCCGATTTTACCGGAATTACGGACGCGCGTACGCAATTTTCAGGTTTTCACGGAAAGCCCGTGGAACGCGATGGGAAGCATCCCCTTTTCGCTTTACCCCTTCGCAATAGGACTCGGCTTCTTTATTCCGCTGGATTTGTCGTTCTCGTGCTGGTTTTTCTTCTGGTACTGGCGGGTGATGCGCGTCGTCGGTGCCGCCATCGGGATGCGGAGCCTGCCGCGGTTTCCGTATATGAACGAACAAGCATCCGGGGGATACCTCGCTTTGTGTGGGCTGGCAATTTGGGCTAGCCGCCGGCACCTCTTGCATGTCGGGAAAACGGCCATCGGCTTGCATACCGATGACGCACGCGATACCTCAGACAGCCCAATAGACAGCCCGATGTCCTATCGCGCAGCGGTGCTCGGCATCATCGGTGTCATGGCGTTTCTCGTCCTTTTCTGCTATTACGGCGGCGCGGAAATTTGGGTGATGTTCATCTTTTTTGTTATCTATTATATGATTTCCATCGCCATTACGCGCATGCGCGCCGAATTAGGTACCCCCGTGCATGATCTTCACTATTCCGGTCCTGACGAAATTTTGACACGGACAGTCGGCACGCGCCGGTTAGGTAGAGACAACCTCGTTATGTTCTCCATGTTCTGGTTTATCAATCGCGCTTACCGAAGCCATCCGATGCCGCATCAATTGGAAGGTTTCAAGATTATGGAACGGACTAACATGACGATGCATCGGATTATCTTCGCGCTGACGCTCGCCGCTGTGCTCGGTTCGCTCGCAGGATTTTGGGCACTCATTGACAGAGGGTATCGGTTAGGCATGGAGGTACGCGCTTATTGGCCATCCCTCAGTGCCTTCGGCATAGAACCGTATCGTCGTCTCACAGGATGGCTGCAAGCACCGGAGGAGACGCTGATTGCCGAAAGTGGGTTTATGGGGCTCGGTTTCCTACTGACGACAGTCTTGATGCTATTTCGGATGCGGTTTGTGTGGTGGCCCTTTCATCCCGCCGGATTCGCTATTTCAACGAGTTGGGGGATGAACGTGACGTGGAGCTGCCTCTTCATGAGTTGGCTGATTAAGATGCTTATCCTCCAATACGGCGGCGTGGTGCGGCACCGAAAAATCGCGCCTTTCTTTTTAGGACTGATTTTGGGCGAGTTTACCGTCGGTAGCCTCTGGACGATTATCGGCATTCTCGCGGGCATCCCAACCTACGGCTTTTGGGTTTAATGGGACAAGCGCGCAGCGTTTGAACAGCATGACTATTCCCGGTGCGGACGCGGGTTAATCGCCAAATTGAGCGGCAATAAAAACAGGGTGAAACTAAACAACAGCGTCCATTGCCACTCCCATTTCAGGGGTGTCAACTCCAGAAATTCATTGACAGGTGCAACGTAGAGTGCTACGGCGTGGAGCCCGATAACAACGAGGAAGATAATGAGCAGCCGTGTGTTGGCAAACATCCGTTGAAAGAGCGATTCCCATGGATACCGCAGTGCCTGCCAGCATGTCGCCAATTGGGTGAAAATCAGCGTGGTAGCCACCATTGTTCGAGCAACCGCTACCACTGCCAAGTCGTTCACGTCTGAACGCCACAACATAAAAAAGAAAGGAATGAGCGACATTAAACTGATAGTCACGCCGCGGCAAACGATGTCTAACCCCGCGGTTTTCGGTAAAAATCGCGTGGTGGAGAACATCGCCGGACGGTGGTGTTTCTCATCGGCAAATATCTGTTCGCATCCGGCACCGAGAGTGGGGAGCAGGCTACCGAGAAATTGCACCCATGCGATTTGGGTTAATGTCAGCGGCATCGGGAGTTGATAGACATAGTGCAGAATTGTGCCAAAAATGACGGTGAGTAGCAGTGCCAGCGTGCACGAGAGTCCCCACCTGATGGAGCCCGCCAAGTTCTGATAAGCCTCCCGTGCATGGAGGAGCGCGTCCCGTACAGCGCGGAAGCCGCTGTTGAGAATGAGCCCATCGCTCTGTGCTTGTGCTACGTCTGAGGCATCGCGCCGATTCGCAAAAGCGATATCCGCGGATGTCATCGCGCGCGAATCAATGCCGGTTTGCCCCAGGAAACCGACGGTATGGCCGTGGCGTTTCAAACTGACAACAATCGCGCGGCGTTGCTCCCGGCTCGGCTGGGCGTATGCCAAAGACTTTTGCACCTGCTCGTCCAATTCTTCTCGCGAAAGTGCGTTCAGGGTCTCGCGGGAAGCAATTGCTTTCGCCGTGTGAATGAGGCCAAGTGCCTTTCCTAGCACGCCTGTCTGCTGCTCATCACGTTGGGTAATGAGGATAATTTTCAGCCCGGTGTCAAGGCTGGATTTCACAACAGTTCTTGTCTCCTCGTCATCGCTGACAGAAAAAGCAACGAAGCCTAAAAATGTTGAACCCTCCGCCATATCCTGTGGTGTGAGCATCATGTCCGAAGACTGGGATGCGACACCGTAGACATTGCCTAGCGTGCCTTGCGAAGACATGCTCCTAAGGTAATCAAGCACCTCACCGTATTGATGATACCGTTCGTCCTGCAGGTAGATTACCTCCCCTTGGATGGGTGTGAAGTCACACGCATCCAGCACCTTCCGTGCATTCCCAAAGATGATATTGAGATAGTTTTCATCGCCCGACTCAAAAACGCCCATCTGATACCCGAAGTTGGGTGTCAATGGATATTCCTTGACGAGGGGGAGATTCGCTTTGAGTGCGTCTGGTTCATAACCGAGTTGTCGGAGCTGCTTTTGGAGAACCCGCCGCGGTGACGCGTCTTCATCGCCTCTTTTACCGAGTTGATGCCGTTCGCCGGAAGTGCCGAGTGCCGATGTCAATACTAACCACGGCGCACTCGGCGGCACCTGATTTTTTTTCATCGGCGCGGACAGAATTGCGTCAACCGCTTGTCGCTTCTCCTCGGGCGATAGATTCTGGATAGAGCGCAGCCACGCATGCCACGTCGTTCCCTCAACGAGTTGTTCATCAACGAACATATAGGAGAGCGCGAGGGCGCGTGTCGTTGTGAGCCCCTCCTCACTCGCGCAAAAGGTGGTGATGCGACTCAGTTTTTCAAGAAAACGCGGATTCCGCAGGGCCACCCCTTTTTTCAGCAATTTCCTAGCATGCTGCGAGAAATTCAACCGCAACAGGGAGACAGCATCGTGCGGCGCGGCGGCGAGGAGGAAGAGAACACCGAGAGCGCTGAGTGAAAACCAGTCTGTGCCCTGGGCTTGAGAGTTAGCCCACCACGCAATGGCGACAGCTATCGCCGCAACACATACCCCCGCTATCTTGATGAGGTTGTGCAGGAATTTCAATTCCCCCTCCGCATACGTTGTCACATCGGGAGTCTGCTGCGCGTTTGGACGCTGCTTCCAAAATTCAGTCTGTTTGCCTATCTGCACTACAATCGCCTGTCCGCGCCCAGACTCTACGTAGGTGCCAGCGAACACCATGTTTTTCTGTTTTTGGGGAGGGATAGGAGTTGCGGTATCGCCTTCACCGTCTGTCGGCTTATCCGAAAGCGTATCGCTCGTCTTTTTCACGGGGCCTTCTGTCCCGAATAGCGCGGATTCGTCTACCACAAGCCTATACGCCTCAACGATTCTGGCATCCGCCGGGATGTAGTCGCCTTTCTTCACAGAGATTAAATCACCCGGCGCGATGTCCTCCGGCGTGCATTTGCCGAGTTTACCGCCTCGGATAACCTGAACGCTGAACGCCAGATGCTCATGAACCTGCGCTTCGCGACGACGGATACGGTACTCGGTGAAGCACGCCCATCCAATATGCAAGAAGAGCATCGCACCGATAACACCCACCGCGGTAGCAGTGGGCGGCGTGCCGGATACCGGTGAAAATTCGGGACTGATGAAGGGGACAATTAGGACGACTGTCGCTACTGCCAACACGCACACTCGCCAATTCAGCATGGATTTCAAAAAGGCGGCGAACTGTCTTGTTTTTTGCGGCGCGCCAATTTCATTTTTGCCGTACTGCGCGCGCGCCTTCCGCAAGGCATCGGCACTCAATCCGTGTTCCAAGTCACTGTTAAATTGATTCAATATTGATGGAATACCGTGGGTATAGAACATTTTCGTAGTTCGCAGATTGACAGCGTTTCCTGTCCTTGTTGCATGCCGCGTTCTTGATACAATTATCACTCGGAAGAGATGATTTGGGCACCCTGAACATCGGGAGCCAGAATCTTCATCTCACACTGAATTTGAGAGGCGTGGAAAGCGGCTTGCATCGCTGCCGCAATCTGCCGCGCGAGGTGTCGGTAACAATACGCAGCCAGCGTCGGGCCCGCGCCACTCAGGGCGACGCTGAAAGCACCGGCGTTCACCGCCGCCGCCGCCACATCATCGAACCCCGGAATGAGCGCGGCGCGGTAGGGCTGATGCAACCTGTCCTTCATAGCAATCGACAGCATGCTCAATTTTCCGGTGGCGATGGCGGCGACTAACAGCGAACTGCGGCTGGTATTGTAAATTGCGTCCGCGAGTTCTACCCGCTGAGGCAGCACGCTGCGCGCCTGTTGCGTTGAAAGCGTGAAGTCGGGAATGGCTAGCACCACGGAAAGTTCATCTGGACAGGACAACTGAATGGTATGGACATGTCCTTCTTCCTGCGCGCAGACAACCAAGCCGCCGAGGTAAGAAGCGGCGACGTTATCGGGATGCCCTTCCAGTTCCGCTGCGAGGTTTAGCAGTTCTGCCTTGGAAAACGGCGCGTCGCAATACGCATTCGCTGTCATCAAGCCGCCAAGAATGGCTGTGCCGCTGCCGCCTAACCCGCGAATTGCAGGGATACCGTTGTCTATGGATAATTTCAGACCCGGGGGGACTTGCCCGCCATTCCGCTTGAAAACCAATTCTGCCGCTTGAAACGCGACGTGCTCGGTGGTGCTCGGCATCTTATCCGCGTCCACCCCAGTAACGATGACTTGGGTGCCGGACGTATCCATCACTTCCAGCGTCACCGTGCTGTAGAGTTGCAAGGCGAGCCCAAGCACATCGAAGCCGGGGCCGAGGTTCGTCGTGCTGGCAGGAATACGTGCCGTTATTTGCAATGCATTCGGATTGGTTTTCTGGTGCAATTAAATCTCCTTAAGTAGCACTAGATACACCGTTGTTGCAGGCGATGTTCATGATAGAACGCCTACAATTTGGCAATAGCCTTCTCCATTCGGCCGAGAGCCTCTTGGATGTTCTCCAACGAGTTCGCATAGGAGAGCCGGAGATACCCATCGCCATATTTACCAAAGGATGTGCCGGGCAGCAGCGCGACACCCGCTTCGTCCATCAGATAATCGGCGAGGGGCTCGCACGCCATGGGCAGCTGCGTCACATTCGGGAACACATAGAACGCGCCAAGCGGCTTGATACAACTGATGCCTTCCAACGCGTTCAATCCATTGACGATGCCGTCACGCCGTCTCTGAAATTCGGCTACCATCTCCGTGACAGAGTCTTGCTGTCCCGTCAGTGCCTCAATGCCAGCGATTTGCGTAAACGTGGCGGTGCAGGAATTTGAGTTAATCGTCAACTGCGTAATCTTGTCGGCAATGGCCTGCGGCGCGATGCCGTAACCTAAACGCCATCCTGTCATCGCGTAGGTTTTCGAGTGCCCCTCAATTAGGATAGTCCGCTCCTTCATCCCGGGTAGGCTAAGAATACTTTGATGTGTGCCTTCGTAGAGGATGCGTGAGTATACCTCATCGGTAAGCACATAAAAATTGTGTTTCTGCGCGAGTTCGGCGATGGCCCCGAGGTCTTCCGCCGTGAGCGTGCCCCCGGTGGGATTCTGTGGTGAGTTGAGAATCAGCAGCTTTGTGCGCGAGGTGATGGCCGCCTCAAGTTCTTCGATGCGGAATCGGAAATCGACTTCTTCGCGCAGCAGCAGCGGCACCGCCTTTCCGCCGATGAAACTAATGACAGATTCATAAACCGGGAAGCCGGGTTCGGGATAGATAACCTCGTCGTCTTCGTCAATGAGTGCCAAAATCGTGAAGAAGATGATGGGCTTCGCCCCGGGGGTGACGGTGACTTCGTCAGGATGGATAGTCACGCCGCGTGTTTCAGTAATGTGCTGCGCAACTACCTCGCGAAATTCGGGTAAGCCTGCGGAGGGCCCATAGCCTGTCTGCCCGTCCTTCATGGCCTTGAACGCCGCTTCACAGATATTCATCGGAGTCGGAAAATCCGGTTGCCCGATTTCAAGATGAATGATGTCTCTGCCTTGTGCTTCTAACCCTTTGGCTTTCGCAAGCACCTCAAATGCAGATTCTGTTCCCAAGCGGTTCATCCGCTCGGCGAATATTTTTGTCTGTCGCAATGCGTTCGGATTGGTTTTCGAGTGCAATTGCATCTCCTTAATTGTCGGCGAGCCTACGCGTGACGATGCTCGCGCCTGTTTCGGCGTGACGGCGCGCGTTCAACGCGCGCCTACCGAAGGTGAAGTCGCGTTAATCTGCCTGTAAGATGGCACCGGTGGAGCTCGCAATCCACACGTTCTGTCCATCTAGCACAAAAACTTTGACGAGTTTTTCCCTAGATTCTTCCGCTTCCCAGGTTTTGCCGCCATCAGTGGTGCGCAAAATGGCACCGACACCGAAATCGCCGCCCACGGTCCAACCGTTCATCTCATCTGCGAATCCAACGCTTCTGAGCGTTTCTTCGGTGCCGCTCATTTGCACTTCCCACTTCTCGCCGCCGTTGCTGGTGTGGAGGATGGTGCCGTTCTCGCCGACTGCCCAGCCGAGTGAGGCGTTCAGGAAGAAAATATCCTCAAGGATGTCCTCTCTTCCGGTCTCCTGCGTCACCCAAGTTTCCGCGCCATCGGTTGTTTTCTGGATGAGGGCACTCTGTCCGTCCGTGCTAGGACTGACGCGCACGCCGGCAACCCAACCGGTGTTTTCGTCAAGAAACTGCAAGGCGTTATACATGTTCGCGTCGTCATCCCCGACAGCACCTACCTGTCCACCTTGTAGCACTTTCCATGAGCGGCCACCGTTTTTGGTGGAGAGGATAGTGTCGCTTTCACCCACAGCATACCCGACCTCTTTGTTGGCGAAATAGATGCCTTTCAGCCCGTTGGCAACCTTGCTAGTCTGGAGTTCCCAGTCTGCGCCGTTTTGGGTAGCCGCTATTGAGCCTTTCGCGCCGACGGCCCAGCCGCGTTTCTCATCTAAAAAGTAAACTTCGGCGAGGTCCGCGCTAATTTTAATGTCGGACTTCTGCCACGTTTTACCGCCATCCGTGGTATACCCGACGAAGCCCGGGTTTTCAAAATCTTCAAACGAGGCGGCACCGACTACCCAGCCGGTGAGCGGACTAGTAAAGGTGATAGACATATAGTCCCGAACTTCCGGGTCGCGTTCTTGTAAGACGCTCCAACCCGCTGCGGCAGGCAAGCAGGCCATTGCCAAGAACAGAAAAGTTACCGCAAGTAGACATGTCCTGAATTTGTTCATTGTTAGGGTGTCTCCTATGTTGTTGTTTAAAGTGGTTTCCCACGTCTTGAGCCCGGTAAAGGGCAATATGTTTCTAGTTATGTTGACAAGTATCGCATAAATGCAAAATTAAGTCAACATTTTTCACGATAATTGTATTAAAAGCGTAGATATTGACAACGTCAATATCGGGTTACGCAGAGAGACGTAATATGAAAGGCGATGCATATCGAACGCCTTGCGAACAACGAAAAAGCGAACAACAAAAATTGAATCAAAAGCGTAGATATTGACAACGTCAATATCGGGTTACGTAGAGAGACGTAACATAAGAGGCGGTGCATATCGAACGCCTTGCGAATAACGAAATTATTTCGCAACAATTATGGTGCCAGTCTTAAAACTTTCGTCTATCTGAAGTTGATAGACATACACGCCGCTTTCGACGATGTCGCCTGCCTCGTCCGTGCCATCCCAGATGAGTTCCGTTTCACCGAATGGAGCGGTTAAGGTTTTCACGAGCATGCCATCAATGTTAAAAATAAGCACCATGAACTCGCCTTGCAGCGTGCTGCTTGCTACCGCATCTTCAAGCGCGCGTGCAGGAAATATCACGCGATTGAAATCTTCGTTCGGCGAGAGCGGCGTGAACGGGTTCGGATACGGCTCATCTAATATCCGCAGGATTTCCTGTCTCGGTTCAGAAGCGTTATTAGCCTCGTCAATTGCGACAATAGTGTAAACGAAACTGCCGACTTCTAATAGACCTTCATCCAGAAATTTATAGGTGCTTGCGGATGCCTCCACATCTCTTTCCATCAGCAGGCTGAGCGAAGCTGATGACGGACCAGAGGCAATCTGATACCGGACAACGTCACGGCTGGCACTCGGTGTCCACGTGAGTTCAATGCCTTCGCTCAGTGCAACGAGTTCAAATGTCGCCGGGGGCGATGGGGCCGCGGTATCCTCCGAGACGTTCACCGTCTGCATGGCAGAACGTTCCGAACGGAGTTGCAGCGTCTTGTAAGCGGCTATCTGATAGATATGGCTACCTGGCGAGACGTTCACATCGCGATAGGTGGTTGAGGACGCGTTTTCGACGTTGATGGTTGGCACAAATTCCTGCGCGATAGGCTGTCCCGTATTTGGTTTCCGATAGATGAGATAGCCGTTGACATCCGGGTCTGCTGATTTTTGCCAGCGGAGCGTGACATCGTTCTCGCCGGTCGCGTCCGCCTCGGCGGTAAATCTGACGACAGGTGCCGGCGGCACATTCGGAATCACTTGTAAGGTGAAATCGTCGTTGTTGAGTTTTCCATCTGCTTGGCCAGCGCGGATAAATTCGCCGATGGGGCCGTCTTGCAGATTGCGGAGACGCGCGCGGAACGTTGCTGCCAGTAGCACAGTATTCGGGGTGCGGCAGTCAAAATAAATGGCGTAGACAGAATTCTGAAGATCTACGATGACATCGGCGAGTTCAATGCGCAGCTGATTAGCGGAGACGACAGCTCGCGCCACAAGCCTGCTGCCATCGCGCGTGATGCCGCGAAAATCGGCTGAGCGGGTTAAGAAGCCGGGCGGCAACTCAATTTCAATCGTCTTAATCTCCTCGCCTGGCTCGGCTAAGGAACGATCTACGCTGAGTGTAACGACGAGCGGCACAGTAGAACTCGCGGGGACAACGCCTTTCGCCTCCCCCTCAACGTTAATCTCGCCTACAGATGTCACCGCGCCATAACTGTTCGCGGCGATGAGCAGACAGATAATTACTATTTTCGTTTTTCGCAAGGCGTTTTTCATGTCCCACTTGGCTAGGCGGGTTGTCTTCTCATGCTGTTTTTTGTTCATCATAGTTGTCCAAACCTTTCGTTTTTCGCAAGGTGTTTTTCATGTCCCACTTAGATGAGGGTGTTTCATATCTCGATGTCTTCCCGGTAGGCGAGACCTCCTGGTCTCGATGCCCACCGTATCGGGACAAGGATGTCCCTCCTACCGTAAGGCATTGGGCCCACTTCTGTAGTTCGGGATCGCCTGATCCCGAACGAGTCAAGATCGCTTGGCAAATGTGCCAGAGCTTCAGACGATCTTGACCTATAGGGAGGATGCGGTCTGCCAACCAAACGCATGGCGAGGGACAGGTTTTCCCACCGCCCTACGTGAAGGAGAGGCATTTTTTTCCGCATCGCGGGGCCTATCACCGCGACGTTGGGCGATTTATGAAACACCCTCACTTGGATAGGCGGGTTGTCTTCTCAGTCCGTTTTTGTTCATTTTAGAAAACCAAATTCACCGACAACCGCTGCGTTGTGTTATCGCGGAAAACGCCGGTGAGCAGTTGGAATCCGTAGTCCAATTGCAAATGGGTGGCACTCATTGGGATTTTCAGACTCGCGCCGAGGGCGATGGTGGCGGCGGAATCCACGCCGTTCTTCACGCCGTAACCGCCACGCGCGGCGATATTGTTACTGAACCAAACTTCCGCGCCGACGCGGACATGCGTTTCTCCATCACGCAGTGCCACCTCCAGCGTCGCCAAACTAGATTTCAGTATGTTGCTTACTGTCGCGCCTTGCGCGCTCATTTCCGCGATGGATGCAAGCCGATACGCCACCCCTGCTCGGATATTGCGAGGCACCGAATCGGTGAATGCGTCGGAGATGCTCATGTCCGCTGGCACGAGATTTTCCGCAGCAACGCCGATGCTCAGCCCGGCGACAGGCTTGGCAATTATCCCTATGTCCATTGAAATCGCCGAGGCGGAAGTTTGCGTAAAATAGTCGTTCCCGGCGACAAATTCGTTGGTTGCATCGAAGGCAGTGCTGAAACGTTTCAGGTTAGCACCGATGGAAAATTGCTTGAGGAACGCCTTGCTGTAAGAGAATACCAGCGTCTGCTCTCGATAAATCTCCGAATCCTCAGCCAATATGCCGATATGCGCGCCAATGGAACCGAGAATGCCAACCGGAACAACGCCGCTCAACGCCGTATAAGTGATGAGCCCGTTGAATCGCTGCTCGCGTGTCGCTCCGACGTGAATTGCATCGAGGTAGCCTAATCCGGCTGCGTTGTAGTTTGCTGCGTTGCTATCGTCAGCGAGTGCGACGAATGCGCCGCCGAGTCCCAACGGACGTGCCCCGATGCCGATGTCGTTAAACGCCGCGAAGGTGGAACTCGCAAAGAGAATAAGCGCGAAAACTAGCACTAACATGCCTATTTTCGCCACGTTAGAGAATGTGTGTCTCTGCATCATAGATGTTCTTGTGGAGGCGTGAACCTCCTTCGGTGCTCCTTTTTTCTTACAGATAGGTGCGGTTTTCAACCGCGCAGGCGTTAGGTGCGCGCTTACACATCGCGCCTACCAGAAAATCCTGTCATTGGCACAAAATTGACACCGGTAACCGTTTTCGTCTCTGTTTCTCCCGCTGTCTTCTGAATCAAAAGCAGGTGTTGCACTATACTACCGACAGGAATAACCAACCTGCCGCCTTCGTCCAATTGGCGAACTAGCCGTTGCGGAATCTCCTTCGGTGCCGCTGCAACGAGGATAGCGTCATAAGGCGCGTGCTCTTGCCAGCCGTAATGCCCGTCCCCTTGTTTGAAACGGATATTCTGATAGTTGAAGGTTTCCGTTAACCTCACCTTCGCGCTCTCGGCAAGTTCAGGCAGAATCTCAACGGAATAGACTTCTCCCGCCAATTCCGCCAAAACGGCGGTTTGATAGCCGCACCCTGTGCCTATCTCAAGCACTTTTGATGTCGGCGTTAGCGCGAGCAGTTCTGTCATCAATGCCACAATGTAGGGCTGCGAGATTGTCTGTCCACACGCAATTGGGAGGGGACTATCCTGATACGCCGAGTTGACATACGCTGGCGTGACGAAGAGGTGGCGTTTCACCTTGCGCATGACAGCAAGCACCTGCGGGTTGCGGATACCGCGTTTCTCAAGTTGGTGTTGCACCATTTCCTGTCGTTGTATTGCAGCGTCCATCGCGGGCCCCCTAATCGCTCAGTGATACCTGATACGGCATCAAGAGAAAAAGCCTGTGCCGCATGATTTTTAGCAAACGGCTGTCCACAAAAGTGCGAGGCGTTGAAAGCAAACGATAGTTGTTGACGAGCTGTGATACCCATGTCTGTTTCGGAAGCCGGACGATGTCCACAGCCTGTTTCTCCAATCCTGCCTTCTCTTGCGCGATTTCAAGGGCGCGGCTTAACCCGCCGAGTTCATCGACAAGTCCGTTCTTTTTCGCCTGCGCGCCTGTCCAGATGCGCCCACGGCCGAGGTTATCTACCTCTTCCTTCGTTAACCTAGGCCGTCCGATAGCAACTTTTGTGATAAAATCGTCGTAAATCTCCGCAATTTGTCTGCGGACGATGTCCTGTTCTGCGGGGGGATAGTCGCCGTAATCGGTGTAAAAATCGGCGTGCTTGCCGCGTTTCAAGATTTCCTTACGGATACCGAATGTTTGGTAAAGTCCCTTGAAACTATACTTGCCGCCGATAACGCCGATAGAACCGGTGATGGTGCCGGGTTCAGCGACGATGACATTCGCCGGCGTAGCAATATAGTAGCCGCCCGATGCCGCCACATCTGCCATGGAAACGACGAGCGGTTTCTCTGCAGCGAGCAGCACAAGTTCACGCCACAAAATGTCTGCAGCCACAACGAGCCCACCCCCGCTGTCAATTCGCAACACGACTGCTTTTATTGCATCGTCTTCGCGCACACTGCGAATAGCGCGCGCAATTGTATCCGAACCCATCACCCGCGTGCCCATCAACGGCTCGGTGAAACTATCGCCTGTCATCATCAACCCTTCTGCCTCAATAATCGCAATCTTCGGCCGGGGCACTTGCCAATTGTGGACGTAAAGCCCGCTATTCGCATACTCGCCGAGGGTGACTAATTCCGTGGCGGAATCGGTAAGGGCAGCCACGACATTCGGCAATTCGTCTTCATAGACGAGTCTGTCAACTAATTTGGCATCGCGCGCACCCCGCGCGGTATAAGGGCCGCCGTCAATCAAGTTTTTGACGGTTTCTGGTGTCCATCTGCTGTTTGCTCCACGGTTTGTAACTATCGCTGTTAC
Organism: Candidatus Poribacteria bacterium; assembly: GCA_965242965.1. Classification (GTDB taxonomy): domain Bacteria; phylum Poribacteria; class WGA-4E; order WGA-4E; family WGA-3G; genus AGPOR5. The sequence continues at coordinate 5,050,202 of OZ251518.1, forward strand.
TAACTGCTCATAGAGTTCGTCAAGGATAACGTTCTGCACTTCGCGATGTGCTTCTGACATATCTCGCCGCGTGAACGTTTCCGCCGCGGATTTATACTTCCCAATCCGTTCAATATTTGCCTGGATGCCGAGCATATCCAACGCGTCTTTGTAAAACGCGTATTCGGCGCGCAGCCCGATGAGCCGCACCTCCGCCGAAGGGTGCATCAGAATCTTATCACATGCCGAGGCGACGATGTAATCCCCGGTAGAACAACTAGAGATATAACTGATAACGATGCGCCCGGACTCCTTGAAATCAAGAATGGCATCACGCATTTCTTGCAGTTGTCCCATCCCGTAGCCGCTGCCGTTAATGCGGATAAGCACGCCCGCGACATCTTTGTCCCGCTTCGCGATGCGCAGCGTTCGTTCCAGCGAACGCATGGACAACTCGAGAAACTTGCGCCGACGCGGAATGGCTCTTGTCTTCGGCGCGCTAGAGAATTGGAAATAACCGACACCCGTTTGCGCGCTGTCCGCATCAAAACGGTTGTCTGTCCCCACTCCCCAATTCCCGATGTTGATACCGAAACGGACATCAAAACTCCTGTCGCTGTTCAACGTGCCGCGGAGCATCAACTCTCGGATAGGACGCAACTCCAGCGCGTATTGAAAGTCAACGCCTTCGATGCCCCGCGTTTTCTGCATATCAAGCGAGAAGGTTGCTCGCCACGTGCCAGGACGCAGCGCGATCCCTACGTCATAAGTGCGTCCCAACTTTTCGCCTAACAACTTCGGACGGTTCAGATTCCGAGTTATCGCGCCGATTGAAAAATAACGGCGACGATACATCAATCCCAACGACAGCGAACGGAATGTGTCGTAACCCCGCACATCGGAATTTATCCAACTGTAACTAGTGCCCCAGTAAAGCGCGCTCCCTAAATGCCGCCCGGTAGAGAGGCTATACCGGGTGAAGTCAATGTCGTCTGCCGCCGTTGCAAACTCCATGCTAAATCCCGCGCCCGGGGTTGCGATGAAAAAAGCGTCATCGCCGGGCTGCGACTCACTCTGGTATGTCCGCAGGTAATAGAGGTTCAGCGCGCGGCCTGCGCCCAATCCCGCCGGATTGAAAAACGTCGCCAGGGCATCGTCACTCACGGCGACAGAACTCACCGGCAAGTGGGTGCGCGCCTTCGGCGGCGCAGCTATCGCGATGCAGGCAAATAGCATACCACATACACTAGCGACCCAAATATAGCGTTTGCGAGCAGAACGTAAAACCATAAACAGCACCAAGCCAAAGCGTCAAAAGAGATACATATCTATTATACCACAAAACGGCGGAAATTGCAACAAAAATGCGAATTTTACCGAGGGAGTTTCATAAATCGATGCCTTCCCGGTAGGAGAGACCTCCCGGTCTCGATGCAATAGGTGGCGCGCCTCCCGGGGCCGCGCCAGCAGAAAGCCTCCCTTCATCGTAGGGCTTGGGCCCTCGGATGCCACACGCGCATCCGAGCGGGTTCCCCTCGCCATCGTCCGCGCTGCGAAAAAAACGTCTCTTGTCATCGTAGGGCGAGGGCCTGTCCCTCGCCATCGTCCGCGCTGCGAAAAAAACGTCTCTGGTTCTCTTCAGATCCGTAGGACCTAATACGGCATTGTGGCGATAGAGATCGCGGGGGACAGGCCCCCGCGCTACGGTTGTCGAGCCCGCCTTCCTTTCACCGTAGGCGAGGGCCCTCGCCATCGTCCGCGCACTCCAACGATCGCGGGGAACAGGCCCCCGCGCTACGGTTGCCGAGGCCGCCTCCCTTTCATCGTAGGGCCCAAGCCCTACGATAAAAATAACGCCTTCCTTGCGCGGCGGAGAACTCAAAATTCCACTGTCAGTCCGAGATACGGGATGATGGGAAATTGCCCTACCTCTTCCACGCTGCCATCCTCAGGATTCGTAAATCGCATGACATTTCGCCGATTATAGGCGTTCAAAATTTCCAGGAACCCGCCTATCTTCCAACCGTCGAAATCCCATTTTTTGCTTATCCGCACATCCAACCGATGGTAGGATGGCAGCGCAATTAAGTCGTCATCTTCAGTTTCAAAGGGTAGTTTGCGCATCCCGCGCGTAACCGGATCTTGGATTAAGAAGATATCGGCGATTGGAACGTCGGATGTGCCGCTGGAATACTGCCACTTCGCCCCTATATCAAACGTCGGCGAGAAATTGTAACTCGCCACGATGCTGACGACGCTGGTGTTGTCAAAGAGGTAGGGTTGATACTCGGCTTCGGGATGCGCTCGGCGTTCCGCGTGTGTCCACGCATACGAAATCCAGCCGAAAAATTTATCGGTGATACGGTGCCGCAGGAACATCTCCGCGCCACCGACATACCCCACACCCTGATTGAGATACCCTTCGGCTTCATCCGGCGTTACCAAATCTGCCTGCGTTTTGTAATACCCCGCCAACTTAAGTTCGGTTTGAGAGGTGAGCTCCTGCTCCAATTCCACGATGTAGTGGCTGGTGACGCTTGAGGTTAACGCCGGATTTCCGTCTTCCGCAAGCATTTCATTCGGTTTCGGGCTCTGTTCATACCGTCCGTAAGCGAGACGCAGGTCTGCACCACTCGGCATTTTGATGGCAAGACTGGCGCGCGGCTGCACCGAGATTTCGTCTGTTATGTTGAGGTAATCTAGCCGAACGCCCAGTGCCGCCGATAGAAATGAAGACGGTTCATATCGCGTTTGGAGGTAACCTTCGGCACGGCGAAACTGTTTGTTGAATTCGTCGCGAGTTTCCTCGGTCCGCGTCTCCTGTAAAAAAGTCCCTTCGCTGCCATCGGGTTCGTTCCTGAAGACAACTGCCTCGTCTCCATCCGCCCGAGCCTCTTCAAGCAATTCTCCCAGGTCTTCGCCTTCTGGCACTTCCGTTTCCTCGGTGACTGGCAGATTGGTGTAAGAAAAACTTGTCGCGGGGCTGATGGAAAAAAGAAACCCCGGTTCAAACTGAAGCGTCGGTGTGATTTTATATGACACGTCTTCGCGCAGCGTGTAAACGGGAACGTTCACTTGAATGTCATAGTGCGAATACTCAGTGGACTCCACTTCCCACTCACCGTCTGGGCCCCGTGCAAAAGTCTCGTCTGTCACCAGATCGAAGTCAACGTTGAGAAAATTGTGGGAACGCGTGAGAGAGAGGTGTGAGGTAAGCTCTTCCGTGAAATGCGAACGGAGATGTATCCCTTGTGCCTCAAACCCGTTTTTGAAATAGGCAGAAGAAGACGAGCCTTCAACGCCTTCGGGGGTTGAAAGCGTGGTTTCAGAGTCTGCATCCGCTGCGATGATGTCAAATTCAAAATGATCGGCGGCACCAAAGGCGTTGAGCGTCAGGTGATGCTTCTCCGCCACGTCGTGGGCATATTTGAATTGGTAATCTGAAAAGTAGGGCCACACGTTATTTCCCTCTATGAACTGACCGGCCACGAGGTCAAGGTAACTCCGCCGTCCAGAGAGATAAACATATCCCTTCTCGCCGATTTGTCCTTCCAACAGCCCCTCCGAATAGAGGATATTGAGGTTGAAAGTGCCGCTGAATGTCTCGTCTTCCAATTTATCCCGCGACCGGATGTCAATCACCGTTTGCGCATCCAACCCGAATTCCGCGCCGTAGCCGCCGGCGTAGATGTGGATGTCGTCAATAATTTCGGAACTGATAGTTGAGACAATTCCGCCGTAGTGGAACGGATATCCCATTGGTGTCCGATCGAAATAGATGAGATTGTCGCCCGGCGCGCTCCCACGGATATAGAGCGAGCCAACAAAATCGTTTGGAATGCCGATGCTCGGCAGCGTCATGAGGCCCTTAAGCGCATCGCCACCGGTGCCGGGAAGACGTAGCAACTCACTGCCCCGAATCTCCTGCCGACTCACGGTAGGTGGCACGCGCGCGCCTTCAATGATAACCTTCTCAAGTTCAAAGATTTCGCCGAGGTAGACTTTCACTTGTGTTGTATCGCCCACCCGCACCTCCAGCGTGACTTCCTTTGCCTCGGTATAGGTAGGATGCGAGATGGATAACGTGTAAGTTCCGGGTGCAACCTCGGTGAACCAAAACGTCCCATCTTCGTCGGAGGTTTGGTGTTCGTCGGTTTCAAGCAGATGCACATCGGCATCGGCTAACGGCGCGCCGGTAATTTGTTCAGCGACGGTGCCTTGAATTGTCCCGGTTGCGGCGGGTTCGGATTGGGCAAAAACGGCTACTGGCACTGTGAGAACCAGCAGCAGCCAAAAAAAATGTTTCACAATGAGTTCTCCTTGTGATGAGGTTAACAGTTGGAAAGCACGGGGGGGGTCTTCAGGCCGGTGGGTTTCATGCGGACAGCAAAGCCCGCGAAGAGGAAAGCGAATGGGATTTTCATTGGTTTGTCTCCTTTAAATTGACGTAAAGATGAAATCGGAATTAAACGTTGGATATATTATACTATTTTTTCGCGTTTTTGTCAAATTAAAAATGCGAGCAGGATGTGGAGCAGGATATAAGCAGGATTTACAAGATTTCCAGGATTTCACAGGATTAGGTCTCTGGTGCGCCGGCGTGGTTGTGACCTGCCACGGGATGTTCGATGCATCAGCATCTATAATCGTGGTAAATCGTGATAAGAGGGACGATCAGGAAAACCTGAAGAGGGACGATCAGGAAAACCTGATCGTCTTGACAGGCGTGACCGTCTTGACAGGCGTGACCGTGTAAATCCTGCTTCAGACGATTTGCATGGCGAGGGCCAGGCCCTCGCCCTACGGTAAAGGGAGACGGCCGTTTACCGTAGCGCGGGGGCCTGTCCCCCGCGATCGCCCGACCTGCGCGAAAAACGCACGCCAGCCAAGGCCGTTTCCTCGACCGAGGCCCGGCGAGGGACAGGCCCTCGCCCTACGGTGAAGTACCGTTTTTTTCCCGTAGCGCGGGGGCCTGTCCCCCGCGATCGCTCACGTGAAAAAATCTCTTCAGGTCCTTTAGGTCCTGCATGTCTATAGTCACCCGACTAAAAAAACACTAAGGGCCTTTAGGTCCTTAATATGCAGCACACGCAACGCGGCGAAAAGCATTAAGTCCTAAATGACCTTGAGGGATACTGCATCGGCGCGGGCTATAGACATTAAGGTCCTACGGACCTATAGGCAAACCCTTTCCTGGCCCGTAGCGCGGGGGCCTGTCCCCCGCGAGTGCTCGCGTGCCCCAGTGACTGTAGTTCGGGCTCGCCTGATCCCGAACGGGCGCATGGCGAGGCGAACCCCTTCCGGGCCCGTAGCGCGGGGGCCTGTCCCCCGCGAGCGTCCGACCTGCGCGAAAACCGCATGTCGGCCAGGGCCGTTTTCCCGACCGAGGCCCGGCGAGGGCCAGGCCATCGCCCTACGGTAAGCGGTCCGTTTTTTCCCCGTAGCACGGGGTCTGTCCCCTATTCAAAAAGCAGCGATACCTCATAAGAGAAGCCTCCGACGACATCTTCGCCGGTGAGCGTATCTACGTCCGTGAGAAGCGTAAAGTCCTTGCCCGGACGATATACCGCCACGGTTTGCAACACCGGATTAACTACCCAGACTAACCGGGTGCCCGCCTCAAGATAGGCGATGACTTTCTCCGAAACCCGCGACTGTTTATCTGAAGGTGAGACTACCTCCACCGCCAGATCTGGCGGCACAGGAAAACTCTTGCTCTTGTCCTCCGGCAAACGTTCAGTTGAGACAAAGGCGATGTCCGGGACCAGGACTTGTGTTCCCACCCGGAAGCCTGTATCCGAGGTGTAGACGCGTCCCAATTGATTTTCACGAACGTGCATGCCTAACGGCACGACAAGGTTCGTGCTAATATCTCCGTGTTCCACTGAGGTTGGCGACATTTGTACGGCTTCTCCTTTTACGTATTCATACCTCCCCAGGTCGCTTTCAAGAAACTCCTCCAGCGTCATCGTCGTGTGTTCGGGAGGCAGCAATTCTTGCGCGAAAGGGTGGAGGTTAGGTGAATTCATCATTTCGTTCCTCCTGACGGTAGCGATAGAGTTGCAGGGTTGTTTTATTGTATAAATAATTATACACGCAATGTCTAGGCGATGTCAACTCTTTTTTGACGTAATCCCCAGTAGGAGAGACCTCCTGGTCTCGATGCAATATGCCCGGGGCCGCGGCGGCAGAAAGCCTCCCCTGCATCGTAGCGCGAGGGCCCTCGCAGGTTTCCCTCGCCATGCGTTTTGCTGTCAAACCTCCTCACCCCTGTAGGTCAAGATCGCCTGATCTTGACCCGTTCGGGATCAGGCGATCCCGAACTACAGAGGTAGACCCGATGCCTTCCGGTAGGCGGGACATCCTTGTCCCGATATGCACCCCATCGAGAACGGGAGGTCTCTCCTATCGGGAGCTGTCCCTCGCCATCGCACCTAAAAATAGGCATGTATCCCCGCGCCGACGTAAACGCCAGCCAGCGGATTTGATTCAGTTCTCGTGGTTTCCCTGCCGAACCCTTGGCCGATTCCTAGGTTCAAACCGAGTGGGATGCCACCAAGTGAAAACACCAATTCGCCGCCGAACGCCAATCCGGCACCGAGCGTCGTTGTCTGGAGGGTTTCCTCTGTATTATATCGCCAACCGCCTTCCAAGGCGAAGTAAAGTCTAGCGATGTTCAAGCGCGTTTGCTTCTCAAAGATGGCGTATGAGACACCCGCTCCCAACATGTGGTCGCGCTCCTGGTCGCGGAGGATAAACCGCCCGACAGTCTGTAGATAGACAGGCGCGAGCCCACAATAGCGAAAACTAATTCCGCCAAACGCGGGCGTAGCACCATGAAAACCGATTGCGTAATCTTTGACAAGTTCTGCCTCTTTTGCCTCCACCGAGAAACTGAGGATTAACCCCAAAAAGATGCATAAGAGGAAAGAAATTAAGCGTGTCATGTTTTTTCTCCTTTTGATTTGATTATCGGGCAATCAGAGTTATCACCCGATGCGGCTCGGTAGACGAGGGATGATGCATGAGGATATCCTGCTTGCCATCCTTGTTGAAATCTACCAGCCATGTGTATTCTTCATGCGGCATCTCAACCTTTACCTTCTGAGGCCGCTTTGCAAACAACGCCGGTCCCTGCACCCCTAGAAAGACGCGCAACTCCTTCTCGCCTTTCTGTATCAGCAGGTCCGCGCGTTCATCGCCGTTCACATCCCCGATAAGCACAGAGGGATAGAGCGATCTTTCGCCTGTCCTGCCAGTCGTTTCCACTCGGATGGAACGGGAGATGGTGGGTTTGTCGGGGTAACTGCCGTTTTCCATGCGATAAAACGTGAGTTCCATTGATACCGACCCGGTTACCAGTGAGTCAATAATCATGCCGATTGCCTTGAAGACGCGCGGTTTGAGGATTGTGAACATCAAGTCGGTCTGGCCGTCAAAGTCAAAATCGTGCTGCTCCATGCCAAACTGAATGCCATCAGACAGGAGTTCAGTGCTGACTTCCGGCGAGAACACGGTGCCGCCTGCGGGTGTCAGGTAACCGAAATGCACCGCGTAGATGGCGTGCATATCCCATAAACCGCCGTGCAGTGAAAACACCCCGAGGTCGGCGATGTTATCACCGTTCATATCGGTGAACGCGTGGAGCACGCTTCCTGTCATTTTTCCGGTCAGCCCGTGGTCCTTCCTTCGTTGGCGGGTCCTGTGCGGTGCTGCAAGCGACGCAAGCGCGTCGGAGTCAAACGCCACGTCGGTAGTGAACGTCTCGGCTACCGGATTAAACACTCCCTGCGCGTTTTGGAGATGCACCTCAAAATGGGTTCCGTTCCAGAATCCCAAGTCGCCGCGTCCATCTCGGTTGTAGTCCATCTCGTGGATGCGGCTCTGCGTCCACGGTTGATGTCGATAGCCATCAACTGCATAGAGGCTATTCATCTCGGTGGAGGTGCCGAGTTTCATGGGTTCAGCGAACGCGCTGTCGTTCAGTTGAACGAACACCCAGAAACCATCGAGGACTGGCACCACCAGGTCATCGAGGCCATCGCCGTTTACATCATGAGTGATGTCGACATGCGGGATTGCGCCTGCGGGAGGTGGGTTGATAAACGCGACTTCCACCAGCACGTGTTCCGTTGCCGATTCAGGTTCAAACCAATTGAGGCGACCAGGGGTATAGGTAATCAGTCGATCTCGGCCGCCGATGTTCGCTACATCGACGAAGGACACTTCGGGATGCAGCGTTGCGTTGAATTTCGGCACCCAGGTCCCTTCGTCAAATTCATAAATGCGCACGCCCCGGTCACCGTTTACTACGACAATTTCCGCGACGGGACCACGGAGCAGGAACCCGGTCAAAATAGTCTGCTGTTTGGCGGTGCCGGTGATAACCTCGCTCTGTTGAAAAGCGAATTCCGCGGTGACTACGGATGGCTGGAATCTGTCTCCCGCTTGCCCCATGCATCCCGATAGAAAGATGCCAAGTGCCAGGATGGGGCACCAGATTCGAGCACAGTTGGTTTTTGCTGAACGTCTGCGTTTGTGCAATACGTTTTGTTTTTTCATTTGCCTTCTCCTTAAATCGTTGATCCGTGGCATGTTATTGAGGGTGTTTCATAAATCGCTCAACGTCGCGGGGACAGGCCCCGCGCTACGGTGAAAAAACGCCGCCCTTTCACGTAGGGCGAGGGCCTGTCCCTCGCCATGCCACACGCGCAGGCGAGAGGGTTTCCCTCGCCGGGCGTTTTGCTGTCAGACCGCATCACCCCTGTAGGTCAAGATCGCCTGATCTTGACCTGTTCGGGATCGGGCGATCCCGAACTACAGAGGTGGGCCCGAGGGCTTCTGGTATTCGACAGCCTTCCAAGGCGGGATAAATACCGAAACGGAGTTATGAAACACCCTCATGTTATTGTAGGCGGGACATCCTTGTCACGATGTATACGCAATCGAGACCAGGAGGTCTCGCCTACTGGACGCGCCTAGCGGACCTGTTTTGTGTCTGTTTCACTCTATAGAGTCATCTCAGGCGAAAAAGGATAGTAAAAAACAGCCTAAACAAAATTTGCATTTTAAATCGCGTTTAAGGTATCATAACAGAAAATTGCACGAAAGGAGCATTAATGACGCAACACTCCAACTACGACAACTTACAAACAGATATCCGTCAACTGAAAACGCCTGCGATCGAGACGTGGGAGAACCAATATCCGCATCGCGATTATACGATTGAGATAACGCACCTAGAGTTTACAGCTGTCTGTCCGAAAACAGGGTTGCCCGATTTCGCCACACTGCGCATTACCTACGTGCCAGATAATGCCTGCGTTGAGCTCAAATCCTTAAAGGAGTATCTGCTTTTCTATCGGGATGTCGGCATTTTTCATGAGCATGTCGTTAATAAGGTGCTTGAAGATGTCGTCGCGGCATGCCAACCGCGGAAGGTGGAAGTGGTTGGCGATTTTAATGTGCGGGGTGGGATTAAAACGGTTGTTCGCGCGAGTTATCAGAAAACGTAGGGCGAGGGAAACCTGTCCCTCGCCCTAAGCATCGGGAGGGTCGATTCACGCAATCGGCACGGAGCGGCCGATTCTCGCCGATTCGTAGAGCGCGTCGAAGATTTTCGCGACGTTCAACACCTCTTCCGCTGGCACCGGTGACGATAACCCATCGCGAATTGCGGTGTGGAACGATTCAAATTCACCCGGCAATCCTTTGAGGAGTTCGGGTGTGTAGTTCACCATCTCGTCTTTCTTGTCGAGGTAGATTTGGAGGGGTTCATAAGTCGCGCCTGCCAGATCTCCCATGAAGAAGGTGCCGCCGATATTCGCAATATGCGATGCCCACGCTGTCTCTAACGTCACCGTGAGCCCGCCTTCAAAGCGGATAGTTCCCATCGCGAAGTCTTCCACCTCAAATTGCTCGGGGTCCCATTTGCCCCAAGGGTTGATAACATCGGCGCGATGCCCGAATTTCTTCGCTGTCATCCCGAACGCCTCAACCGGTTTCGGGCAGCCTATCATCCATAGCAATACATCGAGGATATGCACGCCGATGTCAATAAGCGGCCCGCCGCCAGCAATAGCCTTGCTTAGGAACGATGGCGATGCTGGGACACCGCGTCGCCGCATCGACATGGCGCGGGCGTAGTAGATGTCGCCGAAGAAACCTTCATCATAGAGTTTCCTCAGCGTGCGGGATCCGGCGCGGAAGCGGGATTGCAATCCGATTTGGAGCACTTTCCCGCTTGCTTTCTGCGCGTCTACCATCGCTTGTCCGTCAATAGCGTTCCCCGCAATCGGCTTTTCGCAAAGCACGTGTTTGCCAGCGTTGAGCGCGGCGATAGTCGGACCGGCGTGGAAATTGTTCGGCGTGCAGACGCTCACCGCATCAAGTTCGTCCATCTCAACCAGTTTCTCGTAATTGGTGAAGACATGCGAGATCTCGTGTTTTTGGGCGAACGCCTTCGCGCGCGTCTCGTCAATGTCACACGCGGCGATAATCGAAACGCCTTTGACGTTTTGATGGCCGGGGAGGTGTTTGCCGCCCGCGATGCCACCGCAACCAATAATACCGACTTTAATCTCTTTCATTTTTTTTCTCCTCTGTTTTGCTCCTATTGGAAAACAACTTGCGGAGCCTGTTCTAACTTCACCTGATGCGCCGCCGCCCATTCCGTGCCAGCCCAATGGACACCGTTCATATCTCGGCGGCCCTGCGTATCTTCAGCCGCGCCGAGAAACTGCCTACCCAGGTCATCGAGATGAGCAACTACCGACGCGTCAGGTTGCAGCGTGTCGTTGTAATACCGCAGATAATAGTCGGGCTTTACCCAGCGATAGTGGTAACCGTAAATGGCAACTTTAGACACGTTCGCAGTGAAATTCAACCCGGCGGCGTGATAGATACGGCTCTCGAAGAGGAACGCATCTCCTGCGCGGAGGAGCGGTTCGTCATATTTCGGCGGATCCACTTCACCCGCAGCGATGCGCAACGGTTCACGCAGGACATGGCTTTTCCGCACAAACCACGTCGCGCCGGAATTCGGCACGCTAAAATCAGTAAGGCAATATCCCACCTTCAACCCGACGCGCGGACATCCTTCGTGCCCGACATCTAAATGCACGCCGACATCCCGATGCCAGTTGCGGTTTTCGGGTTGCGCCGGCGGTTGCGGGTGTTTATAGATGAGCGCGGTGTTGGTGATATGGATATTTGTGCCGAGCAGTTGCAGAATGAGCGGCACCGCCTTTGATTGCGTAGCGAGTTCGGCGAAGGCAGGTTCTTGCACCAAGCCGTCCCGCCGATGCGCGTAATAGCCGTGGTATTCAAACGCCTCCATGAGCCGGTCACCGGTTTCGGTGAGTCTGCGAATCATATCGTCATCAATCGCCTCACGCACGATAAGGTAGCCGTTTTCGTCAAATTCTTGGCGTTGCGCGGCTGTCAACTGAACAAATTCCATAGGGATTCTCCTTCGTCTGTCTGCATCAGGATTTACAAGATTATAGGATTAGCAGGATTATAGCATATTCGCGCGAACGGTAGACCGAGACATGGCGAGGGACGTTCTGTCAAGAAGATGTCCGGATACCGTAGCGCGGGGGCCTGTCCCCCGCGAGCGTGAAGAAACCGTCCGGTTCCCGTAGCGCGGGGGCCTGTCCCCCGCGAACGTCCCGTAGGAGAGCCCTCCCGGTCTCGATTCCCGCGAACGTCCGATGGCGCGCGGTAGAAGAGTCAGACCTCCTCCCCCCCTGTAGGTCAGGATCGCCTGATCCTGACCCGTTCGGGAGCAGGCACTCCCGAACTACAGAGTTATGAAACACCGTCCGGTTACCGTAGCGCGGGGGCCTGTCCCCCGCGAGCGTCCCGTAGGAGAGACCTCCTGGTCTCGATGCAAGTGATGTCCCTGTAAGAAAGCCCTCCCGGTCTCTCCTACTGGGGAAACGGAATCGTTTCTGCAGAGGGCATCTCAGAGATATGTCTGCTCCCCGCCATAATGCCGCGCCGCCTTCGGACGCTCATCTATCTGCCACGGCAACTTCACCGGCATAAGCCCATCCGTAAAATAGGCATCTGTTACCTGCCAGAATTGCAAACGCGGGTATCTTTTGCCGTTATGCTCAATTGTCCCTTCTGCTTCGGCGAGATTGCGCATCCCGCGCGTGACAGGGTGCAGCGTAATGAAAATACCCATGGCGGCGTTCGCGTCTTGCATCGCCGTGCGGAACGCGCGCACCTGATTCAGGTTCAAGCTCCTCCCCGATTTCACTTCGGCGATAACCGGCAGCTGCATCGCCGCGCGGCTGTTTTCCCAAAGCAGCACCTTCCCCGTGCCATCAAACCCGCCATCGTTGCTGTTCGCCGTCGGAGAAAGTCCCAATCTCGTGACGGCCCAGTTTGCAAAATCGTGCGGATTCTGCTCGGCGAGGAGGATGGCATCCTGACATGTCGTCGGGTATCCCTCAATGTCATAATCCACTTTGGGGGTAAGTCCGTGACGTTCGCGCAGCCGCCGTTCCATCGGTTCCAAAGCGAGCACCGTCAAATCGATGCCTATCCAGTGCCTGCCAAGTCCATGCGCGGCATCTAACGCCGTACCACAGCCACAAAACGGATCGAAGATGATGTCGCCGGGGTTAGAGGAGGCTTTGATGATGCGTTCCAAGAGCGCGAGCGGCTTTTGTGTCGGATATCCAAGTCCTTCCTTTGAGACATTGCGAATGGGAGGAATTTCCCAAACATCATCGCACAATCTCCCAAGTGGGTTCAACTTTGCCTCATACTTGCCAGCGAACACCACAGGTCTCTCATAACGCTTTACCGTTTTCGCGTCATAAGGTTGACGAACAGCATCGGCGTTAAATGTCCAACTATCGGTTTTGACATACCGAAGGAGGACATCGTGCTTCCGTGCAAAGTCCCGCTTGGAATTACCGGTGTGTTTGTAGTGCCAGATAATCTCGTTGCGGAACCGCGGATGCCCGAAAATCGTATCCATTATCACCTTCAGATAATGACTCGCGTGCGGGTCGCAGTGCAGATACACACTCCCGTCCGGCGTTAGTAAACGCCAAATCTCCGCGAGGCGCGGTGCCATGAAGGCGAGATAGGCACGCATCGAATCCGCATCATTTTTGCCCTTATACCCCCCCTTCAAAATATTGTCAAATCCTGTTAAACAATCCGACAAATTGCCCATGGTTTCAACCAGTTCAGGGTGCCGCCCATCGTAGTGAAGGACAGCGGCTTGGTTGTCGCGCGCGGTGTCGTCCCATCGCCAGATGTCGTCAAACGCTTTGCGTTGCGCTTTTGAGCCGGCGAGGAAGATGTTATAGTTGCGGCCGCTGTTAAACGGCGGATCGAGGTAACAGGTGTGGTAGCGCGCGGTTTGCATCTCGCGCATCACCTTGAGGTTATCGCCGAAGTAAAGTGTGTTTCTCATGTTTAAGTGACCTGTGGGTGTTTCATAACTCGTTGTTATCAAAATGGTTTCGTGAGACTTCCGAACAATTTTGTTTCCGCGGTAGGCGAGACCTCCTGGTCTCGATGCCACGGGGGACAGGCCCCCGCGCTACGGTAGCCAGAACGGCTTCTTTTCCCGTAGGGCGAGGGCCTGTCCCTCGCCATGCTGCGGTCTATCAAACGCTCGCGGGAGACAGGCCCCCGCACTACGGTAGAGGAGGCGGCAGCGCGCTTGATCCGTTCGGGATTAGGCGAGCCCGAACTACAGTCTCTGGGGCACGCGAACGATCGCGGGGGACAGGCCCCCGCGCTACGGTAGCCAGAACGGCCTCGCTTACCGTAGGGCGAGGGCCTGTCCCTCGCCATGCTGCGGTCTATCAAACGATCGCGGGGGACAGGCCCCCGCGCTACGGTAGCCAGAACGGTTTCGCTTACCGTGCGGGAGCAATCGAGGCCGGGAGGTCTCTCCTACCGGGAAAACAGAATCGTTCGGGGTGTCACGAGACTAGTTTTACAACAACGACTTATGAAACACCCTTAAGTAACCCAAGTATTGACACGCGCGCAGAAATATGTTATCATAAATGCAGAATAATGTCTAATGCAAATTGCACATCACAATGAAAATCGCTTTTATCTGTTTTATCTTCATAGTTTTCTTATCCGAAGTTCCCTCTTATCGCGCCGATGTGAGCGAGGCGCAGCACGCCTATCAGGCTGGGATGCAAGCACTTTCCAAGCAAGAGACTCGCGAGGCTTTTGCCGAATTTCAGCGCGCGATAACACTTGAGCCATCGTTCGCGGCGGCACACTACCAACTCGGGCTGCTCTACGGACAGCAATCGCAGTGGAAACCAGCTGTGCAAGCGTTCCAAACGGCAATTCGCATTGATGCGGATTTCGCCGATGCACACTGCCGCCTGGGTGAAGCATACCTGGTCGGATTAGCACAGGCGAAAGCGGCAATACCACCGCTGAAACGCGCCTTGCAAGCGCAGCCAGACATGGAACGGGCGCGAAGACTGCTCGGCACCGCCTACCTCCGTCAAAACCGAATTGATGATGCTATCCAGCATCTGAAGCAGGCATCGGATACAAAAGCGCGGTATCTCCTCGGGCTCGCCTATTTCCAAAAGAGTGATTTTGCGAAAGCCATTTCGCACTTTGAAGCAGTGATTCAACGCGACAAACGGCACGCGAAAGCACACTTTAACCTCGGAAACTGTTATCTGCGCACCGGCAAAGTTGCAAAAGGGCGGCATGCCTTGCACACTTTTGAGAAACTAACGCAAGAAGAGGAGCAACTCGCCAGACTTCGGCGGGCAATTCGGGATATGCCCGAGCGGTGGGAAAACCGCTATCAACTCGCCGAGCTCCTCATCAAAAGAGAGGAATGGGATGCCGCTGTTGTGGAACTCAAGGCGTGCATCGCTATCGCACCGCGCGATGAAAACGGATATGAACTGCTCGGTTATATCTATCTGCAAACGGAAACTTACACCGCTGCGCGTGAAATCTACGGGCATCTCGTTGAATCGCGTCCCGAAAGCGCGGTGTATCGGAATAGCCTCGGCGTTGTCTATATGATGCTAGAGAAACCGCGGCAGGCAGTTGTGCAGTTTGAGACAGCTGCGCGCCTGGCTCCGAATAATCCACAAGTTTATAGGAATCTGGCGAACGCTTACCGCCAAATCGGCGAGCAGACAAAGGCGAAACAAGCTTATCAACGCTATCGCTCGCGAAACGAGAAACATCGTGAACAAAAATAGGCACGCGAGAGAAACTGTCGACGTATGCGTTATCGGTTCAGGAGCGGGCGGCGCGGTTATCGCCAAAGAGCTCGCCGAAGCTGGACTCTCTGTCGTCATTTTAGAGGCAGGCGAGCATCATGAACCGAGCACCTTCACCGAATATGAACCCGACATGTTGCCCCGCCTTTTCTGGGATAGCGGCTTGCGTCGGACGCGCGACGGTGCCATCGTTATCTCGCAAGGCAGAGGTGTCGGTGGTTCGACGGTGCATAATCTCTGTTACGCAGTGAGGCCGCCGCAGCCATTATTGGACAGATGGGGACTTCCGGATATATCCAACGCTTTCGCGCGCGTGGAGCAAACGCTTAACGTTAGGCAGATTCAAGAATCCGAAGTGAACCGCCTTAACGCTGTCATCCGGCGCGGTTGCGAGGCGATGGAATGGCGCGGCACTGTGCAACGGCATAATCGCGGCGCGTGCACTGCGTGCGGCGCGAGGTGTCTTTTCGGATGTCCGAATTCCAAAACAGGCATCGGCAAGCAAAGCATGGCTGTCACCTATATCCCGTTGGCACTTGCGGCTGGCGCGCGCCTCTATAGCAACTGCCTCGCGGAGACGGTGCTAGTTGAAAACGATAAAGCCGTTGGCGTTTCTGCGAACTTGCTTTCAGGACGACTGACTATCCAAAGCAAGGCGGTTGTTTTGTCCGCCGGCGCGATTAATTCGCCGCAACTCTGGTTAAAAAGCCGCTTGCCGAATCCAAACCGACAGGTTGGACAAAACCTGCATCTGCATCCAGCGGTGTTTGTCGGCGGCATTTTTGATGAGATTATTGATGGCCACCTCGGCATCCCGCAAAGTTATTATATTCATGAGTTTCTGGATTTGGGGGACACCTCGGGCGTTGGGAAAACGGGTGCATATAGAAATCCCCCCGGACAATCCACACCAAAACTAGACAGCGGATACCTGCTTATGCCGGCGTTTGGCTCACAGTTGATAGTCGCAGCGAGTCTACCGGGGTTTGGCAAAAGCCATCGCGAATTGATGGAACGCTACCGCCACATCGCCGCGCTCCTCGTGCTTTTGCATGACACGACATCGGGACGCGTATCCCTCAATCGTGATGGCACGCCGCGCATCGCGTATCGCTTGAATCGCGAGGATAAAGCGGTATTGGTTGAAGGCGCAATCAACGCCGCGCGACTGCTACTCGCCGCAGGGGCAACGGAAATCTTGATGCCTTACACCCAACATGTCCGCATTAAAACGGAGGCAGACTTGGCGGATATCCATCGGCGCGGTATCGTGCCAAACGATGTGATGCTGGCTTCGAGTCATCCGCAAAGCACCCTCCGCATGGGCGAAGACGCGGCGACTTCTGTCGTCACTTTTTCTGGAGAAGCGCGCGCCGTCCGGAACCTCTTCGTCGCCGATGCGAGTCTGTTTCCGGCTTCAATTGGCGTGCCACCGATGCTGACTATCGCCGCTTTGGCAGATTATGTCGCGCATCAGATTGTCAGAAAATTGTAAACTCACTTGCAGCATGAGTGAACGTAGTCATTGACAATGTCAATGACGGCTTAAGTGAGGGTGTTTCATAAATCGCTCAACGTCGCGAGGACAAGTCCCCGCGCTATTGCCGGTAGGAGAGACCTCCTGGTCTCGATGCAATACCGTAGGAGAGCCCTCCCGATCTCAATTTCTTCCCGGTAGGAGAGCCCTTGGGTTTCGATGTTCCCGTAGCGCGGGGGCCCTCGGATGCCATACGCGCATCCGAGCGGGTTTCCCTCGCGTTGTCCATCGTCAAGATGCCGTCTTAGGTCCTTTAAGTCCTACATGTCTATAGATACACGTGTCGGGCCATTTTCAAGGTCCTTTAGGTCCTTAATAAAAACCGCGCGGCCCTGGCAAAATCTATTAAGGACCTAAAGGACCTTAGTGTTCTTCGCGTTCGCGCGGGCTATAGACATTCAGGTCCTACGGACCTGAAGAGAACAAGAGACGTTTTTTCCGTAGCGCGTGTGGAAACCTGCGAGGGCCCTCGCCCTACGATGAAGGGGCTTTTTGCCGCCGCGGTCCCGGTAGGCGCGCCGCCCTATTACATTGAGACCGGGAAGTCTCTCCTACCTCATCGAGACCAGGAGGTCTCTCCTACGGGGGCATCGCTGGCATTGAGACAGGGAGGGCTTTCCTATACAGATTTATGAAACACCCTTGCTTACGTAAAAAAGCATCATTGCCTCCAAAACTCTATCCGAACGCCATGCGAACAACAAAAAATTCACTTCCACACCACTCTCTCGGCAACTTTCCTACCCCGGTGCATCGTCTTCGCAACCTTGGGCGTGCCATCGGCATTGACTCACTCTGGATAAAACGCGATGACTTGAGCGGCAGGCTAGGCGGCGGGAACAAGGTGCGAAAATTGGAATATCTCTTTGCGGACGCGAAGCAGAAAAATTACCAAACCCTCTTTACTCTCGGCCCCACCGGTTCAAACCACGTTCGTGCGACGGTGGTTTATGGCAAAGCGGCAGGTTTCCGCGTAGAGTGCCTCCTTTTCCGCCAGCCGCGCACTGAATATTCTGATATGAACTACCAAACGATTTATGAACACGCGGCGCAGGTATCCGAGGTCAGACGCATGAGCACCTTGTTTGCCTATTATGCATACCAAAAGACGAGGCACGCCTTTGGCAGCGGACCGGAACGTTATTTCATCGCCGCGGGCGGTTCGTCGCCGCTCGGTTCTGTGGGATACGTGACAGCGGTTATGGAACTCAAATCGCAGATTGATGCGGGCATTTTACCCGAACCGCGGTTTATCTTCGTGCCTGTCGGCACTTGCGGCACGATGGCGGGGTTGATGGCAGGTGTGCGGCTTGCAGGGTTGCGAAGTCAAGTCGTCGGTATCCGCGTCTCCGATTGGATAATCGCGAATCCATGGGCGGTTTCCCGAATGGAACGGCGTATCCTGCGTCTCCTCGGCGCGACAGATGGTGGATTTATGAACCCGCGTCCTGTTGAGCTCTGGCATCACGATTTCGGCAAAGGCTACGCTGTCCCGACAGAAGCAGGCACGCGCGCCGTAGAAATGATGATGGAATACGAGGGTATCCTCCTTGAAAATACCTATACCGGCAAGACGTTAGCGGGGTTGATGCACTATGTCAAGGCGCGGGATTGCGAAGAGGAGCCGATGCTGTTTTGGCATACGTATGGAGCCAATCAAACGGATTCCAGCAAAATTACTCATCAACAGCATACCCCTCCCCAATCGCCTCATTCACCGTAACCCGCCAATTGTTTTCAAACAGCATCCGAAACGACATCGCCGCATCATTCGGACCGGCGGCGTTCATCGTGCCATACGAACTCGAATTTCGATACGCCGCCTCTAACGTATCGATCAAACTTTGCTTGTAAGTCGTGTCGCTGTTGCCCACAAGTTGCTGTCCTTTCGTCTCGAAAATGAGCAACCGGCGCGGCTGATTTTTCTGTCCCTGCAGACAGGCGACGAAATCGGGATAGACCCGGTCGCGCCGCCAACCCTGCAGGAAATATCCCTGCTTCGCGGCGATACGATGCCACCACTGAATCGCCGACTTTTCATCAAGATAGAGCGCGAAATCTTTCTCCAAATTGTTGAATTCCGCCTCAAAAACCGGCTCAAATAGGTTGAGTTGCAACGCATCCCCATGCAGACGCGTCAAAGGACTTGCCCCCTGAGACAGGTTAACCTCCAGCGTTTTCTCTAATTCGTAGTTCAGCGCGACATCTGTCTCAAGCCGAAACTGAATTGTGTTAGCCGCCAATTTCTCACGGAAGATGTCCTCAGACAACTGCTCAATGCGTTCGCGCAAGCGGAGTTTCAACACCTCCGAAAGATAAAGCCGATTCTGAAACAGCACCTCTTCGGTTGTGCCTTGCTCGCGATAGCGGTTGAGCGTTGCTTTGACGATGCGCGCCGATTGCCACGGGTTCGGCACGACATCCGCTAAACGCCGCACGAAAAAGGCGAGCTCCAAACCTGCATCGGCACCCTCTTGCCGTGCTTTTTCAATCACCGCCTCGTCTTGCAAATGGATAGTGGCACGAATCTCCTGAAAGAGTGCCGGCGATTCCAAATCCACCGGCTCCACCGCATCGAGTTGGTGCCAGGCAATCGCGCTTAAAATATCGCGTTCATAATCGAGGGCTCGCCAGCCGCGGCCTTCCTTATGCAACACGCGCGGGAGAAAAATGTCCACCTCACGGTATTCTCGCCTGCGTTGAAGCGTTTTCTGAACACGCACCGTCACAGGACTCTCAACGTAATCGGCAAGTCCGGTTAACCCCTCCGCCTCTAATCCCTTCTTGACGTTGCCGACAGCATCGCCGACTTTTTGGTTGAAGCAGTAGATATAGCAACTGTCCAATTTCGCGATGTTTGTGGCGCGGGCGTGCGGTTGCCGCATCACTCTCCCGATGAGTTGCGTCATCGCTGTCTTCGCAGTGGTGTTATCCAAAAGTGCCAATAGGTAGGCAAAAGGGCAATCCCATCCCTCCTTCAGCGCATCTTTCGTGATAATGTAGCGAACGGGGCAAAACGGACTCCCCAAGTCAAATCCAGTGAGCTCGTCTTGTTCTGACGATTTCACTTTGATTTGCTCGGCTGGCACCCCGAGGGCGTTCATCAGTTCGTCGCGCGCATCTTCCGCATGCACCCGAATGCCATCGCGCTGGTTTTTGCCTGTCCTATCTACGCGAATTACCGCGATAGGACGAATATAACGGGCATCGGTTGTCTGAAATTGCCTTGCCGTTTCCTCAAGTGCATCGCGCTCCGCCTTCGCCTGCGCAAGCGTATACTTCCAATCCGAATCCGGGAAATTCCGAAGATGGATGGGGAGTTTTATCATCTCCTCTTCCTTGAGCGCGACACCGGAAACGTTGACGAGGATGTTGCTGATGCCGAGCTGCGGCGTGGCAGAAAGCTCCAACACAAAACGCGGATTCAGGCGATTTACAGCCGCCACGAACTGTTGATTGTTCTCCGCGTTCCTGCTGCCGTATGCCTTGTGCGCTTCGTCCAAAATTACCGTCGGACGAAGGAGTTTCAGCACATTGAAGAGACTCTGTTTAATCAGTCTATCGGCGCGATTAACAGCGAGGATGCCGCGAAGTTGATGCGGATATCCGGAAGTTTGAGACACGGAGGGCTCTCCTACCGTCTCCAAATCTGGCTGTTTTTCGGATAGGGCTTGATGTTCCCGAAGAGCATCCTCGATTGGGAAAAAGGAGGCATAGCCGCTGCTATCACGGAACATTTTGAGGAATTCCTTGTTCCGATTTCGGTTCGTCGCGGGCAGCATGAGGAGCATGACACAGAGGTAGTCCTCAACGTCTTGCTTCGTGAACCTATCATCTTTCTGAAGCAGTTTGACGCGCCCACCCGATGCCCTGTCGAGGCTCTGCCGATACGGATGCTCGCGGTCCCGAAAAGCATCCCACGTCTGCGTATAGATGGCTTTCGTCGGCACGAGCCACAGCAGGAACCCTTTGCCGAGTTTGAGGCGACGCACGGCTTCCACGCCGAGCAGCGTCTTCCCACCACCTGTCGGCACTTTGAGACAGACGTGCGGAATCGGTTCACCAGACGCGGTTTCGCGCGGAATGTATCCGGGCACCTGGTCAGCGACACCCGGCAATATCCCTTTCCCACGTAGGGCTTCCCACGCGATGCGCGGGTAATCCGTCGCTTGTTCAGCTGCAGTCGCGGCTGCCTCTCTTAAGACAGCGGGAAGTTCTTCAACGTTAACGGAGGCGAGTTCGTCTGCTTTTTTGCGCGCGTCGCTCAGTGCGGCTAAATAGCGTTCCAGTGTGTCTAATGCTTGTTGTTGATAGTCTTTGAGTTCCATAGCTTGTTCCTCGCGTGCTGGCCCGCGTGCGCGTAGCGCGAGGGCCTGTCCCTCGCGATCGTTGTGTTAACCAAGCCCTGTCCGCGTGCGCGTAGCGCGAGGGCCTGTCCCTCGCGATCCTGGCATGGCGGGGGACAGGCCCCCGCCCTACGTTAATAGAAACCTATCCGTCTATCCGTAGCGCGAGGGCCTGTCCCTCGCGATCCTGGCGTTAACCGCGTCCTATCCGCGTGCCCGTAGCGCGAGGGCCTGGCCCTCGCGATCGTTGCATGGCGGGGGACAGGCCCCCGCCCTACGGTAATAAAAACCTGTCCGTTTATCCGTAGCGCGAGGGCCTGTCCCTCGCGATCGTGGTGTTAACCGCGCCCTGTCCGCGTGCCCGTAGCGCGAGGGCCTGTCCCTCGCGATCCGTGGCGTTAACCGAGACACGTTATTCATCCATCACAGGATAGATGTTGTAAGGCAATTGACAAAACGTAATCCCCATCGCCGTCAAATCCTTCTGACTCATGAACTTATGCGCGGCCCAAACGTATGCCTTCTTCCCATCCTTCTTGCACTGCGCCGCAATCCGCGCCGCCCGATGTCCATCTAACGCCGCGGCGTTGCTCTCTAAAAAGGCGAGATTCGGTTCATAGATGAGATAGAACCGGTGGGCATCGGTTTCGCCGAAAAGATAGTCATCATGCAGCGCGATACCCTCAAGCGAACTGCCCGTTGCGATGTAGGCGATATAGTTCGCCAAGGTCTCGTAAGCCGGTAAGGTTTCACCCGAGAGCATGCCTTCCTCGTCAATGGGCTCGCCAAGTTCGCAGTAGGTAAATGAGCCACCGAGGCCCTGCCGCAGGATTGCCTCTCTCGCAGTCGGCACGCCGTTGATGACGCGTCGGATGCGTTCCGCGGTGATGTCATCGGCGTAGTCTTCGCACTCAATGAGGATGAACTTGCGATTGCCGCCATCTGCTTTGTTAAGAGCAAGAACAGCATGCGCCGTAGTGCCACTGCCAGCAAAAGAGTCAAGGACGATGTCGTTAGGACCGGTTACTGCCTCAAAGAGCGGCTTTAACACCTCTTCGTCTTTCGGAAAAGGGAAAGGCTTGCCGAGTAGAGAACGTAATCGCTTTGTCGCAGCGCGTCCATCTCTGTAGAAAACGCTGTAAGGTATTTCGTATTCAGATTCTTTCAGGTAAACTTTAACGGTTAACACAGACGTTTCATCAGGTCCAAACCGAATCCGATTGTCAGCAATGAGTGCGTTCATTCGCTGTTCCGTATAAACCCAACCGCGCGAAGGAACAACGCACGCCTTGCCTGTCACCGGATGGAGGACTGGATACCGTGCGCCGTTACCTCCCGGTGCAGAGGCATTAGATGCATGATAAGGTCCACGAATATCCACATGGCAGTAATGTCTATGCCGCTTGGCTGGATGGTTATCGGGGAGCCCCTTAAACCATTCTGCCAATTCGGCTTCAATTTTCGCAAAGTCTTGTCCATGTTTCCGTTGGAGTGCGGCGTGTTTTTTGTAGATGTCGTCCAATCCCTGTTTTCGGACGCGCCACGTAGTTCCCGATTGATTCAGGAATTCGTGGTTTTTGAGGTAGCACAGGATGTAGTCGTGCGAATTGGAGAAGAGTTTTGCGTTGTTTTTGCGTCCGGCCGCCCAGACAAACTGCCCGACGAAATTGCCGGCGGGAAACATCCGCTGCGCGTCGAAAATCTCATCCATGATAGCGCGAAGGAGATGCACCTCATTGTCATCAATAGAGATAAACATCACGCCATCCTCGGCGAGTAGCTCGCGTAAGAGATGCAGGCGCGGCCACATCATGCACAACCACTTGTCATGACGTTCTAAGTCTTCAACGTCAATAGGG
This sequence comes from Candidatus Poribacteria bacterium, assembly GCA_965242965.1. Lineage (GTDB taxonomy): Bacteria > Poribacteria > WGA-4E > WGA-4E > WGA-3G > AGPOR5. Next base: position 5,073,174 of record OZ251518.1, read on the forward strand.
CTGTTTGTCGTCAACCACCGCTGCATGAGTGGGCTGTTGACGTTATCGTTGTAAACCCAGCCTTCGTTGCCTGTGTTGTAAGGCGGATCGATGTAGATGCACCTGATTTTGCCGGCGTATTTTGGGAGGAGTGCCTTGAGTGCGTGCAGATTATCGCCGTGGATGATAAGATTATCCTCCAATAAAGGCGATCTGACCCCCCCTTCATAATGTGCATTTTGAAGAGATTTGGCGGCATCTATCTCCAACGTGCGGCAAGGCACGGTGAGGTGATGAGAATAGATAAATTGCTTGCCTTTGAAATCGAGTGTAGGCATGCGGTTTTCCTGATGTTGTCCTCGCTGTTATCCGCAACAGCGAGGACAGGTTGGAAGTTATACGGTGTTTTGGTTCTCGCGCGCTTTGTCGAGATTGATGGGGAGGCCGGCATTCTTCATTTCCCGCCCTAGTTTCGTCTGCCATCCATTGGCAGTGTCCATTGGCACATAGACTAGGCCGTGGATATCTGATGGCCGTTCAACACCTTCTTTGTATAGCACGCAAATTCGCTCGCTCCCTAGTTTGCTCAAAAAATAGCCGAGTTCAAAGATAACGTGTTGAGAGGCTCGGGGTTTGTGTTCCTCCACCGCTTCATTTTTCGAGGCACCGATGTCGTCGGGGGTTAGCAAGACAACGGCAAACCCTACATCGGTTGAGATTTCCTCAAACGCTTCAAAGATGGATTGCCCGTCGCTAGGTTGTTCGTGAAAGCTGACAGATCTCAATCCTAATTCGTCAACGAACCGTTTGACAGTTGTTTTCGTTTCATCGTCACGTCCATGCACGATGAACACCGCGTCGACGGAGGCACGCTCCGGTTTTTTGGGAGATACCGTTTTGCCACGCACAAATGGTGGATTTAGGCGATGAGTCTCCACAACGTGATTCTTCGCGTTCATAAGTTTTCTCCATTCCCGCCCTGATGCATCGATGCATCGCGGAAGTGCCGAGTGACAATCGCCACTGAAAAGATAAAGTTAAATACTGAACCAATTATAGCATTAATCCACAAATGAAGTCAAATTCTATCCGAAAATCCAGAACGATTCAGTTATCCCCTCGCTATAGGTTGCGCTCGCCCATCGCAACCGGGTCAAGAGTGTTTTGGCAATCGTGCCAGAACTTCAGAACTATAAAAGTCTGTTGAGATCAACAGATAGTCCTGCCCGGTTCATCTCTCGTGCCAACTTGATTTGCCATCCACTGAATTCATCCATTGGGACATAGACTACGCCGTGGATATCCGAGGGGAGTTCAACGCTCTCTTTGTGGAGGACACAGACTTTCTCTGGGAGTTCCGATAAGAAATAGCCGAGTTCCAAGACAACGTTTTGGCGAGCCCTTGGTCTTTGTTCTGCCGGTTTATCTTTTCGCGAGCCAATATCGTCGGGCGTTAGCAAAACAATGGCAAAACAGGCCTCGGATGCGTGTAGTTTAAACTTATCAATGATCGTTCGTCCTTCGCTTGGCTGCTCGTCAAGGACGATTGGTTCTAAGTTTAAACCAACTTTATCCAGAAAAATAACGACAGCGAGTTTTGCCGCTTCGTCATGCCCATGCACGATAAACACTTTTTCATTCATTAGCGTTCCTCAATTAATGCTGTATCCTCTTTGCGGGGGCGCGTGTTGGCGATTTGGATCGGGACTTCCTGATACCCAGTTTCCGCATCTCGGATAGCTTCTTCTCGATTGGATTCTATTGTTTCGCGAAGCGTGATTTCCAGCGTCTCCAGCAAAGCATCACGAGTGCATTCCTGGCAATTGACACCGGGAATCTCTTGTATCCAACCGAGCCACCATCCATCACTCTGTTGGATAACGGCTGTGTAAGTTTGGGACATTTCTTGCTCCTTTTCGACGTGCCGCGTGCCCGTAGCGCGAGGGCCTGTCCCTCGCGATCGCCCGCATGGCGGGAGACAGGCCCCCGCCCTACGTTGATAGAAACCTGTCCGCGTGCCCGTAGCGCGAGGGCCTGTCCCTCGCGATCGCCCGCATGGCGGGAGACAGGCCCCCGCCCTACGTTAATAGAAATCTGTCCGCGTACCCGGGGCGCGAGGGCCTGTCCCTCGCGATCGCCCGCATGGTGGGGGACAGGCCCCCGCCCTACGTTCCAAAGACGTTATCCATCTGTCACACGATGGATGTTGTTTGTTTTGCTTGCTGCGCGTCATAGTCCAAGATATCAAGAAGCGCGGATTGCAGACTTTCCAATAGTTCTTCGCGCGTCCGTTCTTGGCAATTCACGCCAGATATTTCACGGATCCATCCAATCCACCATTCGCCGGTGTATTGGATTTGCGCGGTATAATGTGACATTTCCAATCTCCTCTGTTAGTTCGTGAAATTATTATCATATAAATGCACGGTTTTGTCCAATTTAAATGAGAGTGTTTCATATCTCGTTGTTGTCAAAATGGTTTCGTGATACCCTGAACGCTTCCGTTTCCCCGGTAGGAGAGCCCGCCTGGTCTCGATGCAACCTCCCCGTAGGAGAGCCCTCCTGGTCTCGACACGCCGGTAGGCATTGGGCCCACCTCTGTAGTTCGGGATCGCCTGATCCCGAACGGGTCAAGATCAGGCGATCTTGATCTACAGGGCCTGGCGCACACACGATGGCGAGGGACAGGCCCTCGCCCTACGTGAAGGGCAGCGTTTTTTTTCGTAGTGCGGGAGGCTGCCCCCGCGAGCGTTGGGATACGCGTGCACGCACGATGGCGGGGGATAGGCCCTCGCCCTACGATAAAATCGAGACCAGGAGGTCTCTCCTACGGGGACATCGCTTGCACCGAGACCTGGACGGCGCGCCGACACGGATTTATGAAACACCCTCAGGTAACCAATAAACATGATAATTCAATTATCGCATTAATTGCGCAATTTTGTCAAGTTAAAAATGTCAAACCCGCACGCCGAGTGCAAACGCATCAATCGCCTGCCGGATATCCGCATCTCTATGCGATGCCATCACCGTAACGCGCAAGCGGCTTGTCCCCGATGGCACAGCCGGCGGCCGAATCGCCGGGGCAAATACGCCTGCCGAAAACAACGTCTCCGCAACTTGCACTGCGCGCTGCGGCGTGCCAAGCACCACAGGTAAGATTTGCGTTTCACTCGGCAGGAGTTCAAACCCTAACGCCACTAATGCAGTTTTAAGGTGTTTCGCGTGCGAAAGTAGGCGGCACCGCAACTCTGGCGTGGAACGCATTACGTCTAGTGCAGCTATCGCGGCGGCTAATGTCGCGGGCGGGAGCCCTGTCGTGAAGATGAAGCCGCGTGCCCGGTTAATGAGCAACTCAATTAAGGCAGTGCTTCCCGCTATATAGCCGCCAAGTCCGCCGATTGCCTTGCTGAGCGTGCCCATCTGGATAAGGAACTTTTCCTGTTGCAACCCGAAATGTTCAACGGTGCCGCCGCCATGTTCGCCTAAAACACCGAACCCGTGCGCGTCATCTACCAATACCATCGCATTATGTTGCGCGGCGACTTCGCAAATATCGGGCAGCGGCGCGATGTCGCCATCCATGCTGAAAACGCCATCGGTGATAATCAACCGTCGCTGAAAGCCCGCGGCTGCCGCCAATAATTCCTTCAGATGCGCGACATCGCAATGCCGATAGACTTGCTTCGTGGCGCGGCTGAGTCGGCATCCGTCTATGATACTCGCGTGGTTGAGTGCATCGCTCAAAATCAAGTCGCCTTCGCCGGCAAGCACTGGGATAGTGCCGGTATTGGCGGCGTAACCTGAACTGAAGACGAGAGCCGCCTCCGTGCCTTTCGCCTGTGCGAGGGCGGCTTCCAGCGTCGCATAGAGTTCGCTGTTCCCGGAAATGAGGCGTGAGCCGCTCGCACCTGTGCCGAATGCAAGCGTCGCCTCCACCGCAGCTTCCAGCACTTTTGGGTGTGTGCTTAAACCGAGGTAGTTGTTCGAGGCAAGATTGATGACTTCGCGGCCATCAAGGACAATTCTGCCAGTCGGCGCGCTCATCACGGCGCGAAGGTGGCGTGATAAACCTGCCTGTTTAAGGGCTGCGTATTCTGCTTCTAACCAATCGTCAGATAGATATGACACGGTAGTGTTCCTAAAGATTCATTTCGTTTAAATGAGGGTGTTTCATAAATCAATGTCTTCCCGGTAGGAGAGACCTCCCGGTCTCGATGCAATAGGGCGGCGCGCCTACTGGGGCAGCGGCGGCAGAAAGCCCCTTGAAAAAACGTCTCTTAGGTCCGTAGGACCTAAAACGCCATTTCTTGCCGATGGCGATCGCGGGGGACAGGCCCCCGCGCTACGATAAAAAACGGTTCTTGAGCCATCGCGGAGGACAGACCTCCGCGATACGGGAACATCGAGACCGGGAGGTCTCTCCTACCGGGAAGCCATCGAGATATGAAATACCCTCATCTAAATGGTGAAGTCTTGACAACAAGACTGCATGCTAAAACAACGCCTATTAAACCACCGCTAGGCAATACAAAAATTTTATTTCAAAACTAATGAAAATATGATATAATTTTTTTTAGCAATAAACAAGGAAAAGTGGAGGAGAGCGAACCATGACACCTGAACAACGCTATCTGTTTGACGTGACAGGTTACCTGCACATCGAAAACGCTGTCACCGGCGATGCATTGAAGGAAGCGCAGGCGGCTGTTGACAGATATATCCATACACCGATTGACGCGAGACCGGCGGGGTTCACCACGCGTCCGCGCGACTTGGAACCCGGCAAAGGCGGTAGATACGAGCACGGCTTCGCCTTCGACCGGGCATTGGAGGCGATGACGGTGCATCCCGCTATCTGGCCCCTCGTCAAGGAATTCACCTTTGATAAACCGAGATTCGTCACCGGCACGCTCACGCTGGAACAGCACAATCCGGATAGACAACCGATGGGGACGAATCCGGCCGGGCTGCACTGCGCACGCGAGGGACGACACTGGACAACACGATATGAGATTAAAGATGGCAGCATCTACTGCAACGATTTCGTCGCCTTCTTTTATCTCACCGATGTCCATCCCGGCGATGGCGGGCTCATCGTAATTCCGGGTTCGCATAAGAGTCAGTTTGAACGCCCGGAGGAACTTCTTACACCCGGGCCCGACGGCATCGATCCGGAGCCCGATGATGTCTTTACTAACATCACGCCGAAGGCAGGCGATTTTGTTGTCATTTCCGAGCTCCTAACGCACGGAGTCTTGCAGTGGAGACCGGGGGACAGGGACAGACGCTTCCTCATCTTGCGGTATCGTCCGCAGTACGACGGCAAACCGAGTTTGCCGGACGCAATCATCGAGCGGTTATCACCGGAGGTTCAGGAATTGGTGCAGACTGCGTCGTATCAACACACGAAGGAAATTGTGAAACGAGATGTCGTGACGTTGACAGGTTAACTAGTTTCCGTAGTGCGAGGGCCTGTCCCTCTTTTTCGTAGCGCGAGGGCCTGTCCCTCGCGAAGCCAGACGAATTTCCGTAGCGCGAGGGCCTGTCCCTCGCGAACGCTACGCGTTTAAACAAATGGAGAAAATCCCATGGCTACCCCTGAATACCGCGTCTGTATCGTCGGCTGCGGCCGGATGGGCGGCACGATTGACGAAGAAGTCCGCGCCACGCCGCACGGTGCTTTACCTTACTCGCATGCCGCAGGCTACACCGCATGTGAACGGACAACCATCGTCGCAGCGGCGGATGTCGTCCAAGAAAAGGCGAAATATGTCTGTGACAAGTGGGACATCCCCAAACTTTATCTGGACTATCGCGAGATGATAGCGCGAGAGAAACCGGATATCGTCAGCATCGCCACGCGCCCGGGGAATCACGCCGAGATTACGCATTTCGCTGCCGAAAACGGCGTGAAAGGCATTTATTGCGACAAACCGCTCTGTGCTTCAATGGCGGAAGCGGATGCGATGGTGACAGTGTGCGAAAAGTATAATGTCAAGTTCAACCTCGGCACGCAACGCCGTTTCACGCCGGGTTACCTCAAAATGCGCGAGATTCTTGAGAGTGGGCAGCTCGGTGAACGGCGCGCGGTTATCGCCTATTCCGGGGGTGCCGCGCTCTGGGGATACACGCACGCCGCCGATATGCTCCTTTTTTTAGCGAGCGATTCGCCGATTGATTACGTGCAGGGAAACGTCGCCGTTGACGATGCAGATTTTGACGACAACCGCACCGAAGCAGACCCGGGCATTGTGATGGGATTTGTCCAATTTCAGAACGGTATCCGCGGTATCAGCATTCCCGGTACCGCTTATGAATTTGAGGTGAATTGTAGCGAAGGCACAGTGCGTTCACTCAACAACGGACTTGACTTCCAACTCCGCAAACGGCAGGGACAATTCAGTGAGATTTTAGACGCGCCATTCCCGCATTTTGAACGGAAAAGCGGCACCGTCGGCTGCATCGAGGACATCATTGAGGCGATTGAGACGGATACCGAGACGCTGGGGAATATCCATCTCGCGCATCGAAGCACCGAGATGGTGTTCGCTATCGTGGACTCGCAACGTCAAAACGGCGCGCGGGTGCAACTGCCGATGAAAAACCGGGAACTCTATCTCGGAAGGTGGTGAAACTGATGTTCAGGAAACCCAATATTTTCGCTGGCATCGCGGGCGTGGTTCTCTTATTGAGTTACGTCGCGAGCGCGCTTCCCGAACGTCCCGCGAGCACGCGGTATGAGCAGCGCTCGCCAAGCCGTGATGGCATCGGGAAATTTTACATGGGACGTGAAATCTCGCAGGTGATGGGGCACCTCGGCGCGGGATGGCTTGAACGTCCCGAACGCGAACGCGAAGAGATGCCGAATCGCCTCATAAAATTGCTGAACCTTAAACCGGGCGATGTCGTGGCTGATATCGGTGTCGGCACCGGTTACATCGCCCGGCGCATCGCACCGAAAATTGGCGACGAAGGCATCGTCTACGGCGTTGACATTCAGCAGGAGATGCTGGATTTGCTCGCCGAACAAATGGCAGCGGCTGGCATCACGAACGTCAAAGGCGTGCTAGGAACTATCACAGATCCGAAGTTACCGGAGAATTCGGTAGATGTGGCAATTATGGTAGATGTCTACCACGAATTCTCGCATCCGTATGAAATGATGCAGCACATCTGTCGCGCGCTGAAAACGGGCGGCCGCGTCGTCTTCGTGGAATACCGCGCGGAGGACGATACCGTGCCGATTAAGCGGCTCCACAAAATGAGTGAGCTGCAGGTAATCAAGGAGGCAACGCCGCATCCGCTAGTCTGGGTGGATACGCACGATGATTTACCGTGGCAGCACGTTATCGTTTTTGAGAAAATTGATGAACAGTAATGTCAAAAAAATGTTTGACAAAAAATCCGCATTTGCGTAAAATGTAGAATCACGCGAAAACGTTTGGCTCATTGAGAAAATAGGAGAGAGTTATCGTGAACATTGCTAAAAACACCGTTCCACTACTACTCGCGTTGGTGTGCTGCCTCGCCATCTTACCGATGGCATCCGCTGAACCCGGCAGACAACCCGCGCAAGCGGAACTGAATTACAACCTTGACATCCGTCCGATTCTCGCAGATAACTGCTATGCTTGTCACGGGCCGGACGAAAAAGCCCGGCAAGCAGAACTGCGGCTGGATACGAAAGCAGGCGCGTTCTCGGAACCGAGCGGGTATCCGATAATCGTCCCCGGAAACCCGGATGAGAGTGAACTCTATCGGCGCATCATCTCTGAAGATGACAATTATCGGATGCCGCCGGCAGATTTCAATAAGACGCTCACGCCCGAGCAAGTAGAGACGCTCGCGCAGTGGATACGCGAAGGCGCAACATGGGCGGAACACTGGGCATTCACAACACCGACGCGCCCAACGCCGCCGACTGTCAAAAATGGAGACTGGGTGCGTAATCCCATCGATGCGTTCATCCTCGCGCGGTTAGAAGCAAACGGATTAACGCCCGCGCAAGAAGCTGACAAGCGGACGCTCATCCGACGGCTCAGCTTCGATCTCACCGGTTTACCGCCGACGCGTGAAGAGGTGCATCAGTTCCTCGCAGACGATTCTCCCGAGGCGTATGAAAAACTCATCGATGCCTTCATGGCGAAGCCTGAATACGGCGAACATACCGCTCGGTTCTGGCTCGATGCGGCGCGCTATGGCGATACGCACGGACTGCATCTGGATAACTACCGCGAAATGTGGCCCTATCGAGACTGGGTAATCGATGCCTTCAACGCTAATATGCCGTTCGATCAGTTCACAACTGAGCAGCTCGCAGGCGATTTGCTGACTGAACCGACGCTTGAACAGCGCATCGCCACCGGCTTCAATCGATGCCACGTCACCACGAGCGAAGGGGGTTCGATTGACGAGGAATACTACGTCCGATACGCCGTAGATAGGGCGAATACGACTGGCACTGTTTGGATGGGGTTGACCGTCGGATGCGCACAATGCCATGACCACAAGTATGACCCGATTACGCAGAAGGAGTTCTATCAACTCTACGCGTATTTCAACAACATCACCGAAAATGCGATGGATGGCAACCGCAAGGATTCACCGCCTGTCGTGAAATTGCCGACACCCGAGCAGGAAGAAGAACTCGCCGCGTTTGACGCGCAAATCGGTGAACTAGATGCACAGACGAAGGCACCTCTCCCCGGTGTTGATGCAACGCAAATCGCTTGGGAAAATAGGATGCCGCGCTGGACGCTCCTGAAACCTGCCGAGATGCACTCAAAAGGCGGCGCGACGTTGGAGCTGCTTGAGGATAATTCTATCCTCGTCAGCGGCACGAACCCGGAACAGGAAGTTTATGAAATCGTCGCGGAGTTGCCTTCCGGAAGCCAATGGAGTGCGATTCGGTTAGAAGGCATCACGCACAAATCTCTGCCGAAAGGCGGCGTTGGCAGAAGCGATAATAGCAACGTCGTCCTCACCGATTTTTCACTGGAAATCGCCACGGCGGCTCCAACAACAAATACGGAGGCTGACGTAGAAACCGAAGAACCGGAGGCTGACGTAGAAACTGAAGAAATAGAGGCTGACGTAGAAGCCGAAGAGATGGAGGCTGACGTAGAAGCGGAAGAAACGTGGACACCGATTCCGATAGTGCATGCCTGGGCAGACCACGAGCAGGCCGGCGGGGACTTTGCCGTCGCAAACGCGATTGACGACAAACCGGAAACGGGATGGGCTCTGGACAGACGACAGGCAAATCGACAGGCAATCTTCCTCGTTGCAACACCCTTTGGAAAGGAAGGCGGCACATTGAAGATGCGCCTCAAGCACGAGTATGACTTGCGGCACAAGCAGTTCGGCAGATTCCGGCTTGCTGTTACGGACGCGCCGACGATTTATCCGATCGGTTCTAAAATCACGTTGGGAGATTGGCACGCTGTCGGGCCGTTCACTGCAGAGCACGGCAACATCGCCTTCTATCAAACTTACGAACCTGAAACGAAACCTGTCGGGACAGGCGATAAATTCACCTTCGGTGACAAAACCTTGAAGTGGGAAAAGCAGACGCATTGGATTGATGCACAGGTGCATAACGACATCGTCGGTGAAAACAGTGCGACTTATCTCTTTCGGAACATCAGTTCTGTCACGCAGCAGAAAGCACTCCTGCATATCGGCAGCAACGATGCGCTGAAGGTTTGGTTGAACAACACCGAGGTCTTCGCCAAAAACGTCCAGCGCGATGCAGCGGCGGACCAGGAACGAATTCAGGTGCAACTCAAACCCGGTAACAATGCTTTGCTCCTCAAGGTTGTCAACTATTCCGGTCCTTCGGGTTTCTACTTCCGCATTGAAACCGATGCGCCGATGGTGCCGGCGGACATTGTCGATATCGCCGGGGTCGCCCGCGGTGAGCGTGAAGAGACGCAGCAAGCACAGATTCGGGACTATTACCGGAATAACGTCACGCAGGATGCCGATTTGAAGGCACTCTTTGCAGCGTTAGCCGATGTGCGGCAAAAACGGAATACGCTGGATGCTTCGCTGACGACGACGCTCGTCATGCAAGAGCGGACAGAACCCCGCGGGGCTTATGTCTTGGAACGGGGTGAGTATGAACGCCGCGGTGAACAGGTGTATCCGCAAACGCCGGCAGTGCTACCGCCGATGGCCGCCGATGCTGCACCGAATCGCCTCTCCCTCGCGGAGTGGTTGCTTTCACCGGAACATCCCCTCACGGCGCGCGTGACGATTAACCGGTTCTGGCAGAACGTCTTCGGCACGGGCATCGTGAAAACCGCCGAGGACTTTGGCACGCAAGGCATACCGCCGGTGCATCCGGAACTCTTGGATTGGCTCGCCACCGAATTCATCGCCTCCGGATGGGATGTCCAGCAGATGCTGAAGTTGATGCTGACTTCAGCCACTTATCGGCAGAGCGCGCAGGTAACGGCGCGAAAATTGGAATTGGATGCGGATAATCGCCTCCTCTCGCGTGGACCAAGGTATCGGTTTGATGCCGAAACCTTGCGCGATAACGCTCTCGCTGTGAGTGGTTTGTTGTATACGCATATCGGCGGACCGAGTGTCAAACCACCACAACCGGATGGACTTTGGGCCGCTGTTGGATTTACCGGTTCTAATACCGACAAGTTTGTCCAAGATACAGGGGCTGATAAAGTGCATCGCCGGAGTTTCTATACGTTCTGGAAGCGCACCTCACCGCCGCCACAGATGAACATCTTGGACGCGCCTTCACGCGAATCCTGCACCGTCAGACGCGAACGCACTAATACGCCGATGCAGGCGTTGATGCTGATGAATGACCCGCAGTATTTTGAGGCTGCGCGTGCTTTCGCAGAACGTATCCTAAAAGAAGCCGGAACGACATCGCAGGAACGCATCGCCTACGCCTTTGAGATAGCCACGGCGCGACTACCGAAATCAGACGAAGAAGCACTGATTCTCGCGATGTTGGAGGCGCAAACGGAAGAACTTGCAGCCAATCCAGAGGCGGCAGAAGAACTCGTCCAAGTTGGCGAATCGGCACCTGATGAGACTTTAGACGCTGTTGAAGTCGCCGCATGGACGATGATCGCGAACCTGATTCTGAACCTAGATGAAGTGATGAACAAGGGGTAAGCCTTAATCGAGACCGGGAGGTCTCGCCTACCGGTATTCGGATGAAAATCACGTGCAGTAGGCGGGACATCCTTGTCCCGAACGCATCGCGACCGGGAGGGCCCGCCTACGGAGATGGATTTGGTATTACGGGGGTAACATCCATGGATCCGATTAAAGAATATCTAAAACTAGAAACGCGCCGCCAATTTTTTGGCAAATGCGCGACAGGGCTCGGCGGCGCGGCACTCGCTACACTGCTGCCGAACACCGTTGTGAACGCGCTTGAAAGCCATGCTGCTGCACCACGCTTCGGTGGGTTGCCGGAGCTGCCGCACTTTGCGCCGAAGGCGAAGCGCGCGATTTACCTTTTCATGTCCGGCGCACCCTCACAACTCGACCTGTTTGACTACAAGCCGAAAATGGGGGAATGGTTTGACACAGATCTGCCGGAGTCTATCCGCATGGGGCAACGCCTCACAACGATGACATCGGGACAAGATAAGTTCCCCATCGCGCCGTCTATCTTTGAATTCAAGAAGTATGATAACGGCGGCGACGGAGTCTGGCTGAGCGAGTTGCTGCCGCATACCGCCACGATGGTGAAAGATTTGGCGTTCATCAAAACGGTGCATACGGAGGCGATTAATCATGACCCGGCCATCACCTATATTTGCACGGGTGACGAGAGTCCGGGGAAACCGAGCCTCGGCGCGTGGCTGAGTTATGGGCTCGGCAGTGAAAACCGCAACTTACCCGCCTTCATTGTGATGAACGCGACCTGGTCTGGGCCAAAGGGCGCGCAGGCACTCTACAACCGCTTGTGGGGCTCTGGATTCCTGCCTTCTGAACACCAAGGCGTGTTACTCCGCAGCCACGGCGACCCGGTGCTATTTCTCTCAAACCCGAAAGGTGTCAGTGAGAATGCTCGGAAGCGGATGCTGGATGCCCTCGTGGACTTGAACCAGAAACTCTATGAGGAAGTAGGAGACCCGGAGACGCATGCGCGCATTTCGCAGTATGAAATGGCGTTCCGGATGCAGTCTTCTGTCCCGGAGCTCATCGACCTTAAAGATGAACCGTCAAACGTCTTGGAGATGTATGGGCCCGATGTCCATAAACCGGGCACGTTTGCGCATTGCTGTATCCTTGCACGCCGGATGATGGAGCGGGATGTCCGTCTCGTCCAAATTTTCCACCGCGGGTGGGATCAGCACGGCGACTTGCCCAAGAATATCCGGAATCAGGCACGCGACATCGACCAGCCGTCAACCGCGCTTGTCCAGGACCTGAAACAACGCGGCATGCTGGATGAAACGTTAGTCGCCTGGGGTGGCGAATTCGGACGCACGGTTTATTGCCAAGGCAAACTCAGCCGCGATAATTATGGGCGAGACCATCATCCGAAATGCTTCACGCATTGGATGGCAGGCGGCGGTATCAAAGGCGGAGTCGTTCACGGTGAAACCGACGATTTCAGTTACAACATCGTCCGGGATCCCGTTCACATCCGAGACTTGAATGCCACGCTTCTGCATCAACTCGGCATCGATCACGAACGCTTAACGTTCAAGTTCCAGGGGCTCGATCATCGGTTGACAGGCGTTGAGGACAAAGCGCGGATTGTCAGCGAGGTGTTATCATAAACCTCCGTGGGGGCCCGCAACGGTTTGCACCCTGTCTCGAAAAAGGCGGTAGGCGGTACAAGGGTGTCCCGCCTACCGAAACTTGCGGGATAAGTCCCCGTAGGAGAGACCTCCTAGTCTCAATTCCCCGTGGGAGTGTCCCGCCTACCGAAACTTGCGGGATAAGAAGATTCCACATCTTGTAGGGAGATGTAGATGCTGATTTACCAGAATATCGAAGATAAAATTGATGCCGCTACCTTACATGAAGTGCTGGCAGGTGAATACGAGAGCATCTTCTTAACCAGTTGCACTATTGAAGGTGTTGTTGACATCGCTTCCCTCTCGCTTGAAAAGGACGAGGACGGCGCGTTCATTCTGGATAAAGACATCGTGTGTATTCACTGCACCTTTGAAAACCTCGTCAAATTCCCCAAAACTGCGTTCCAGAAAGAGCTTGTCTTCAGCGAGACTGTGTTCAAGGAGCCTGTCGATTTTCGCGGTTCTAAGTTCCAAGGGCACTGCGATTTCGGACAAGCCGACTTCCGCGCGCGCGTCAGTTTTCGGAGTGCTGTTTTCTACGACGAGGTAAACTTCTGGCAGGCGAAATTTCACAACCTGGCGGAATTCAACGAAGTTGAATTCCAAGACAACGCGATTTTTGGGAAAACGCACTTCCACGGCGTGGGACATTTTGGACAGACTGTTTTCCAACAGCAGTTGGACTTCAGTTACACGCGCTTCCATGATACTGTCACCTTTGAGCAAGCGACGTTCGGCACCGAAGCGGACTTTACTTCGGCGCGCTTTGCGTTTGTCGCCTCCTATCGCGACATCAGTTTCATGTCCGATACGCTACAACAATGGTTTGTGAACAAGTGGAAGCGCGATAAGCACCCGCCAACTGAATTCTATTTAGATAGCCACCATGTTGACGAAGTCTCTAATCCATTCTTCAAGCGGTATGTGGCAGACCAGCAGTTCATCCGTGTTTTCAAGGAGCGGAGCCCTTTCGGCGCACGAGTCTGGCGATGGAGCTCCGATTACGGACGCAGCTTAGGGCTTTGGGCGTTCTGGTCCTTCCTACTCGCCGTTGTGTTCGCTTTCGCCTATTCCATTTTTCCACCGGTGTTGGAGAACTTTGCGTTGGGTGATTTTGCCCCCAATATCATTCAAAACGCTGGAGACGCTGCTGGCAACCAACTCACATTTGGAAGTGCTTTTTACTTTAGCGTCGTCACCTTTACCACACTCGGATTCGGTGATGTCGTCGCAGAAAACGGCCCCGCGCGTTTCCTGGTCACGCTTGAGGTTATCTTAGGCTATATCATGCTTGGTGGGCTCATCAGCATCTTCGCCAATAAGTTAGCCAGCCGGAGTTAACGTTTGCCTTAAACGGTAGGCGCGCCCGGAATCGCTTCCCGGTAGGAGAGACCTCCTGGTCTCGACTCTTCCGGTAGGAGAGACCTCCTGGTCTCGATGCAATGCTGCTTTTCCGGTAGGAGAGACCTCCCGGTCTCGAAAAATGCGATATCGGGACAAGGATGTCCCGCCTACCCAGATATCGGTAGGAGAGACCTCCCGGTCTCGATGCCCACCGTATCGGGACAAGGATGTCCCGCCTACCCAGACTAGGTCGGTATCGGGACAAGGATGTCCCTCCTACCGGGGAAACATCGGGACAGGGATGTCCCTCCTACTCGGACAGAAGATGAATTGCTATTGCCCAACATCCACACTAGCAAAAGGATTTTCAACGGAATGCTCTCAAACCAATTAACGGCAGTCATTGTTGGCGCAGGCTGGTCAGCCGAGGGACACACCAAGGCTTTTCAGCATTACGGCGTTGAAGTTCTCGCCTTATGTGCACGCAAACCTGATGTCGTGCGAAAACACGCCGACCGGTTAGGTATCCCCGATGCCTCAATTGATTGGCGCGAAAGCCTGCTCAAACACCGACCGGACATCGTCGCTATCACGACTCCTGCGATTTTGCGCAGTGAACCGATCGAATTAGCGGCACAACTCGGGTGCCATATTATCTGCGAAAAGCCGCTGGCACTCACTGCTACGGAAGCAGGAAGACTCTACGCGCGCGTCAAAGATGCCGGTGTGAAACACGCCTTCGCCGCGACGCATCTGTATGACCCGAGCGTGGTGTATGTCCGACACCTGATTACGCAGCAACGGTGCATCGGCGAACTCAAAGAGGTCGATATTGGATACACCCGCCGACTTCCGGGAACTCCGACGAACAAAGTGAAGCCGTGGAATTGGATGAGTTCCCTTGCGCACGGCGGCGGCGCGCTCAACAATGGGCTCACGCATCAACTCGGTATGCTTGAAAAGATGACCGGGGCGAAAGTGATTTCCGCTGTTGGTGAGGCGCGATTCGCGCCGAGAAAAGCACCTGTTATGCCAGAGATACGCGACTTTCGGGTGTGGCGTAGCAGAATGATTACGATGGAAGAAGCCTCTAAATTGCAGTGGCGCGAGTGCGACGCGGAGGTGGGATATTCAGCACTCTTCAAATTAGGAGGAACGGAGAATCCTGTCCTCGTGACGATGCGGCCGAAGCCGGGTGCGCCGACGCAATCCCCGACTGGCGGCTGGTATTTCTACGGGACAGAAGGCACACTTGTCGGACGAGGCGGACACATCTTATCGCCGATTACCCAACACCGCGGGGATGCGGTAGAGGAATTATCTATTCCGCAGGCGTTTTCGGATGCCCTTCCGCGCATCGGCGATGACATCCAAAACAAGTGGACCGCGCTCGTCCGCGACTTCCTCGCCGACATCCAGAATTGTCCCCATGAACCGTATCTAACGCTTCATGATGGGTGGCGTTATCAAATTGCTATTGATGCAATTCGGGGGCGCGCGGGGTGGACAGAGGTCCCTGTCTGAAGCAGGATTCACAAGATTGGCAGGATAATATCCCTCGCTGCGCCGTTTTCACCGTAGCGCGGGGGCCTGTCCCCCGCGATCGCTCAGGCAAACCTAAAACCATCCGTAGCCCGAGGCCCCGGCGGTTTCTGTCCCGTCCGATGCGTGGCGAGGGACAGGCCCTCGCCCTACGGGAAGGGGCGCGATTTGAGCATGGCGAGCGATTGCTCAGGCAAAAACAAAAGCCGCCGTTTTCACCGTAGCGCGGGGGCCTGTCCCCCGCAATCGTTCAGGCAAACCGGAAACTGTCCATAGCCCCGAGGTCCTCGGCGGTTTCTGTTACGTCCGGTGCATGGCGAGGGACAGGCCCTCGCCCTACGGTATGGAGCGCGATTTTGGCATGGCGAGCGATTGCTCAGGCAAAAACAAAAGCCGCCGTTTTCACCGTAGCGCGGGGGCCTGTCCCCCGCAATCGCTCAGACAAACCGCAAACCATCCGTAGCCCCGAGCCCCCCGGCGGTTTCTGTCCCGTCCGATGCATGGCGAGGGACAGGCCCTCGCCCTACGGTATGAGAAGCGATTTTGGCATGGCGAGGGACAGGCCCTCGCCCTACGGTATGGAGCGCGATTTGAGCATGGCGAGGGACAGGCCCTCACCCTACGGTAAGGAAAAGCAATTTGGTCAAATGGCGCGGGACAGGTTTCCCGCGTCCGACACGAATGATAAATCAAAGGAAGCGAACATGCAAACCCACGAACACCCCAACTCCCAGGTCCAAGCATACATCAACAACGGCTATCTGATGCTGCCAGACATCATCACACCCGAAGAATGTGACAAACTCAAGGCAGAAATGCTGAAGATTTTCCGCGGCGACTATGCATGTGAGGCGATTCCGCCGATGCCCGAAACCGCTACCGAAACCGAAGTCCTTGACAGGATTATGTGCGTCGGTGAACCGCACGTTTTGAGTCCCCTCGTGCGCCATTACGTTGCGCATCCGAAAATTTGTGAAGTACTACAGGAGATAGTCGGCGCGCACATCCCGTTTTGGGATGGCGGCGTGAAATGCATGCAATCGATGATGCTCAGCAAAGTGCCGGGGCATACCGGTAACCCGTGGCATCAGGATGAACACCCCATCCCAACCCGCGACCGGTCACTTATCGGTGTTTGGATGACGCTGGACGATGCGACGCTTGAAAACGGCTGTCTCTGGGTGCTACCGCATAGCCATCGCACTGGCATAATTTACGACAGGTTTCCGCACAACAAACGCGATGAATTTGATAGTTGTCACGAGGCACGCGGTTTTGACGACAGTGCCGAGATGCCAATTGAAATGAAGGCAGGTAGCGTTCTCTTTTTCAACGGCTATCTGCTACACCGGTCCAAAAAGAATCGGAGCAACACGTTCCGGCGCATCCTGGTCAGCCACTACTGCTCAACGGCATCGTGGTTAGGATGGAAAGGACAGCGGAACTACCGCGGTATCGTCACCGTCTCTGGCGACGATCCCTACGCCGATGAAGGCACCGTCACGCCGAACGTCTGGGCGCGATGGGAGTGAGAGATTATCCACTGCCTACTTCAAAATCACCATCCGCCGCGTCGTCTGGAAATCACCAGCAATAAACGTATAAAAATAAATTCCGCTCGCGACGCGGATGCCGGATGCGTCTTTTCCATCCCAATATGCCGCCTTCTCGCGACTCCGATAACTACCCGGTGCCTGTAACCCCAGAGCCAAGTGCCGCACCAGCCGCCCATGCACATCGTAAATACGCACTGTCACCTCCGCCGGTTCCGCCAAATGGTAAGGGAGCCATGTCTCAGGGTTGAACGGGTTCGGATAATTTTGGAAGATGGTGGTCCGTTTGATGCTGCCCAGCGTGGTGAGCGTCCGATCTGCGGCATCAACAGCAAAGGGCACCTCTTCGGAACGGAACCCGAGGTCGATCGGGTTATAGACGAAGGCGGAGCCGGCATTATCGCCCGCGCTATCATTGCCAGCGGAGCCGACGATGGCAAACGCGCCGCGAATCCCAACCGATGCCCCAAACCGGTCTGCCCGGTTCGTCCCACTCGCAACGATCCGCCGTTTCTGAATCCACGACAAATCTTCCAGCAAAAAGGAATACGCTGAACCTTTGTCTACCTCAATGCTCGGGTCGATGCCTTCACCAAGCGGATGGTCATCCTTCCAAGCACCGACTAGCGCGGTGTCTTCATGAATCGCCACAGCGGAGCCGAATTCATCACCCGCTTCACCACCGAGAGCGGCAAGTTTCGCCTGCTGCACCCACGTGGTATTCGTCTTGACAAAGATGTAGGCGGCACCCATGTCCTCTTCATGCCTGTCCTCCTTCGGCGCGCCGATGATAGCGGCACCTTCCGTCAGAGCCACCGCATAGCCGAATGTATCGCCGACACCAATATCGTTTGGAATGAGGACGAGTTCCTCACTCCATGAATTCCCGCTGCGAGTAAACAGATAAGTCACCCCAGAATCCGGGCCAGTCGCATCACTCAAAGGTGTGCCTGCGAGAACAGTGTCGCCATGAACAGCGACAGAAAAACCGAACCGGTCGCCTTGCACGGCGTTCCGCTGTGTCAGTTTCGCTTGTTGCGTCCAATTCGTGCCATTTCGGACGAAAATGTAGATTGCACCGGAATCAGGACCTGCTTCGTCTTTCCCGTGCGCGCCAATCACGACAGTGTCTTCATGCAAGGCGACGCTTGAACCGAACCGGTCGAAAATGCCGATATCCGCGCCGATCAGTTTCGCTTGTTGGACCCACTCGTCGCCCGCGCGGACGAAAACATAGGCAGCCCCGGACTCCGGCCCCGCGTCGTCAACCCCAATCGCGCCGATAACGACGGTTTCACCAGCCAGCGCGATTGTGCTCCCAAACAGATCTCCCGGCTGCGCATCGGCAGCGGTGATTTTTGCACGTTGGAGCCATAAGGAACTGCTCCGCTCAAAAACATAAGCAGCCCCCGCGTTCGGCGCGACATCGTCATCTTGCTGCGCGCCGGAAATGGCGAGATTGCCATCAATCGCAACCGCTATCCCAAACTGGTCTTCGGACGCAGTCTCGCCATCGCTCAACTTAACCGTTTCTACCCACGTCGCATCCTCGCGCTGTTGAAAAATATAGGCAGCACCAGACGAAAGTCCACCCGCGCTGTGCTTCGGCGCGCCCGTGATAACTTCCGTGCCGCTGATAGCTACCGAAAATCCCACCTGGTCTCCAGCACGTCTATCGCCGGTAGCAAGTTTCGTGTGTTGATTCCAAAATGGGGGTTCATTGCGCGTGAAGACATAGGCTGCGCCGACAGGTTCATCGCCGACAATGCCCCCGGTCGCGCCGATGACAGCAATATCTCCCTCAATAGCAACGGAAGTGCCGAAGCTGGTTGCACCATCCGGATCGATGGGAATCATCCGGATGCGGACACGGTTTCTCTGTTGCACCCATCGCTCGCCACTGCGCTCAAAAATGTAAGCCGCACCGCTGCTTTGCAAGCCGCGACTTTTATTATACGGCGAACTGACAATCGCAAAATCGCCGTCAACGTCCACGGCATACCCAAATCTATCCCCCTCTTTGGTGTTATTGCCGATGAGTTTCGCTTGGTGCGTCCATTGGAATCCGGTGCGGACGAAAACGTGGGCGGCACCCGCATCGATGCCTTCCTCTTTATCACGAATTACTCCAACGATGGCAGTATTGGCATCCAATCCAACAGAAAAGCCGAAGTATGAGAAATGCGACGCGTCGGGAGCAGTGAGCTTCGCTGTCTGATTCCAGACCGCGCCGATGCGTTCAAAAACGTAGACAGCACCTGAATCGGCAAACCTTTCTGAATTCGCACGATGCGCACCGACCAAGACGGTGCTTCCGTCTATCGCGACAGAGATACCGAAATAGTCGCCGCGCGTCTCGTCAGCCGCACTCAGCTTTGCCTGCTCCACCCACTCCGTGCCTTGTCGGACAAAAATGTAGGTCGCACCGGAACGTCTGCCGGCTCCCGATTTCCTCGGCGCGCCGACGATAACGTAATTTCCGCTCACAGCGAGGGTCGCGCCGAACTCGTCGTTGTCTTCTGCATCGCTGGCGTGCAGTTTCTGATGCTGAACCCACCCAGTCTCGCTTCGGAAGAAAATTTGGACTGAGCCGGCGTTTCTGCCGTTGTCGGTATCATCTTTCGGCACGCCGACGAGCGCGTAATCGCCGCTGATGCCGACACTCGCGCCGAGATTGTCGTGGAGGACAGCCGCACTCGTGTTGAGCTGCACCCTATCCGCGCCGCTGTGTGTCGCGAAACTCATGCATAAAAAAAGAGTAAGTATCCCCGTTTGCAGTCTATTCACACTTGCCTCCTGCCGCGAGTTGACAAATCGCCTGGCCTTTGTCATCGCCATACCACAAGTGGGTGCCGTCCCATGTGAGGCCGTGCGGCTCGGTCGGACAAGAGACTGCATCCAAAGTTTCACCGGTATCGGGATGGACGCGATAAATTGCCCAGGCATTCGTGTCCACGTTCCAGAGTGCTTCGCCGTCCCAAGCGAGTCCGTGCGCGCGCCCACCGGGAGTCGGCAATTCCGCGAGAATCTCTCCTGTCTCCGGACACTGCTTCACGAACCGACTCGTGTTCATGTCTACACTCCAGAGATGCTCGCCATCCCATGCCAATCCGTGCGGGCCCTCCCCAGGCGAAGGAAAGGTTGTGACGACTTCCAATGCCGGCACCGTCAGTTTGTAAAAGGTCTGCTGCCAGATGCTGTTGTACCAGAGATATTCGCCATCCCATTCCAACCCCGAGCTGCCCGGATACGGTGGTGTAAGCGTGAGCAAAACTTCACCGGTTTCCGGTTCGATTTTGTGGACGGGACCAGGTCCTTCAACACTCCAGAGAAATTCTCCCTGCCACGCGAGCCCGTTAGTGCCAGCACCAGGGGCGGCAAATTGATGTGCAATGATTCCTTTGTGCATTGTTCTTATCCTCCCTACAAACGCAGGACTTTTCGTTTTCCATCCGCTCCCCTATCTGTCTTTACTGTGTCTACAAAAATTTAAACGTTCGGCTACAAACCCGCCAACGCCTCCTGAATTTCTGCGATAACCATCGGTTCGTTTTCAACGGCTAACCGAGTTTGCAGCAGCTTCGCGGCTGTCTCGCCGCCAATTTGCCCGACTGCCCATGCGGCGTGACTCCGAACGAGGGGTTCGTCGTCAGTTAATGCGATTTTGAGCGCGGGCAACGCTTTGCGCGCCCCCCAATTGCCGATAGCGACAAGCACATTCCGCAAGAATCCGCGGCGTTTGGCACGCTTGATAGGACTGCCTTTAAACCGCCGGCTGAACTCTATCTGTGTCATGTTGACAAGCGATAGCAACTCCGGTGCGAGATTACCCTCGCGCGGGTGGAACGCCGATTCAGTTGTAGGCACTGCCTTGCTGTTCCACGGGCAAACCTCTTGGCAGATGTCGCATCCAAAGATAAGGTTCCCCATTTTCGGGCGAAGTGCTGTCGGGATGCTTGCCTTTAACTCAATAGTGAGATAAGAGATGCACAAACGCGAATCCAAGACGTTCGGTGCAACAATCGCGTCTGTCGGGCATGCCTCGATGCATCGGGTGCAGGTGCCGCAACTGCCTCGCGGTAATGCCGGTGTCTCGTATCTGTCATCATCCCCGTAGCGCGGGGGCCTGTCCCCCGCGATCTGCCGAACGGTTCCATCATCCCCGTAGCGCGGGGGCCTGTCCCCCGCGATCTGCACAGGCCACTGAGATTCCACCGTCAATTCCAACGGAACATTAACAAGCACCTCAGCCAGAAAATACCACGAACCAGAACGCCAATTGATGAGATTCGTATTCTTGCCTATCCAACCGAGTTGTGCCTTCTGTGCATATTCCCTCTCCAGAATTGGTGCAGTATCTACACAGATGCGGCTGTCGGGTTCGGTTTCAGCAAACCGCTGCCGAATAAATTCAACGAGTTGCCGAAGGCGTTCGCGGATAACTTCGTGATAGTCGTCACCCCAGGCGTAGCGCGAGATTTGCCCGCGCCCCGGGTCTTCCGCCAGGAGTTGAGGAGTGTCTAGCGTGTAATAATTCATCGCGAGACTGATGACTGATTTCGCCTCCGCGAGGAGCCGCCTCGGGTCTTCCTTGAGCGGCAGATGTCTCTCAAGGTAGTCCATCTCCCCTGCGTATCCGTTTTCAAGCCAGTCCCGGTAACGCTGGAGAGTCTGGCTCCGTTCCGCCGGTGTAATCCCGACGAGCGCGAAACCGAGTTCGTGGGCGCGCCGCTGGATCTGGTGTGTCAACGAGAGAGTAGCAGGATTTCCAAGATTTCTAGGATTTCCAGGATTACGTTTTCTGTTCACGGCCAGTCTCCTCGCGTCCTATCATCAACCAGGGTTATAGTTGAAGGAGATTGCGAGGGACAGGCCCTCGCACTACGATAAGTCCCATCAACTAGGGTTATGGTTGAAGAGATTGCGAGGGACAGGCCCTCGCACTACGATAAGTCCTATCATCAACTAGGAGTATAGTTGAAGGAGATTGCGAGGGACAGGCCCTCGCACTACGATAAGTCCTATCATCAACTAGGAGTATAGTTGAAAGCACCTCGCGGATATGAACCCAGACTCTTGACACTCCGACATAATTCTTCAAGCCGTTCCACAGCAGCGCGAACATGCGGTTCAGCGAGATGTCCATCCATCTCCACGAAGAAAATATATTCCCACGGTTCCGTGCGCGATGGCAAGGATTCTAGGTAACTCATATTGAGCCCATGCTGCTGTAAAACGCCAAGCACCTGATACAGCGCGCCGACTTTATCACGAATCGTAAAAAAGAGGGATGTCCTGTCCGCGCCGCTCGGCTGCGCGTCGCACTCCCCGATAACGAAAAACCGAGTCGTGTTATTGGGCTCGTCCATGATGGAGTCGGCGACAACCGGCACCTGATAAATGTCGCTGGCCAGTTTGCTGGCGATGGCACCTGTCATCGGTTCCGCCGCCGCACGCTGTGCCGCGACAGAGGTGCTGACAACCTCTACCTGCTCCGTCGCTTTCATAAATCGGTTTAACCAGACACGACACTGCGCAAACGGCTGCGGATGCGAGTAAATCTTCTGGATTTCCGAGAGCGGCGACTTTGAAAGTAGGTGCTGTTTCACCGGTTGATAAATCTCGGCGCAAATCTTCAGCGGGGTGCCTTGGAAACGTTCCAACACATCGCGCACCGTCCCTTGCACCGAGTTTGCAATCGCTACCACCCCGTAGTCCGCGCGTCCCGCTTCGACTTCGGTGAAGATGTCGATTTGCGGCTGCACCGGGATGAGCGCAACCGATGAACCGAAATGACATAGACTCGCAAGGTGCCCGAAACTCCCGACAGGACCGAGGAACGCCACCCGTTCCGGGGCCTGCAGCGCGCGAGAAGCAGATAAAATCTCCGTCCAGACAGCCTCCACCGCAGCATCGGAAAACGCCCCCTGTTCACCGTAGACTCGGTTGCACACCTTCAAGCGTTCAATAACTTCCCGATGTCGATGCGGAACATAGACGTTTGAGGTGCCTGCCTCTGTCTTGAAAGCACCTACCTGTTTAGAAATTTCCGCGCGTTTTTGTAACAGGGATAAAATCCTGTCGTCAATGTCGTTAATGGTGTCGCGATAATTTTCGAGTTCAGAATTGTTCATTTGATCTATCGTTTATCCGGTTTTCGGTTTGCGTGAGTGATTGCGGGGGACAGGCCCCCGCGCTACGGTGCGAGTGGCGGCTGTCGTTGCATCCGGCGGAAAACCCCTCTTCTGTCCGTAGGGCGAGGGCCTGTCCCTCGCCATGCAGCGAACAGTTAAACCCCTCTTCTGTCCGTAGGGCGAGGGCCTGTCCCTCGCCATGCAGTGAAAGGCTAAACCCCTCTCGTGTCCGTAGGGCGAGGGCCTGTCCCTCGCCATGCATTGAGCGTGACAGAAACCGTCTGGGCCCTCTGGGCTGCGGATGGGTTTCGCGCGGATCGAATGATCGCGGGGGACAGGCCCCCGCGCTACGGGGAAAACGGCGGCTTTCGTTGCATACGGAAAAACCCCTGTCGCGTCCGTAGGGCGAGGGCCTGTCCCTCGCCATGCCCTGGGGCCCCCGAACGATCGCGGGGGACAGGCCCCCGCGCTACGGGCCAAGGACGGTATTCCTGTCCGTAGGGCGAGGGCCTGTCCCTCGCCACTCTGAACCTACGCATTGAGTTTCTGCATGGCGGCAATCATCTCCTCGTCTGAGGGATTGCTTTCCACCATCTCAACGAACGCATCAGCGGTTAACTTGTGTTCCTCCAGGAACATCTTATCCTGCGGTCACGGGTAGATATACTCACCGATGATGCCCTGCCGTTTCGCATTGGCTTTATCGGCAATTCGGGCTAACCACGGGATATTCCCGATGATCATATCCCGATGCCTCGGTTTCCAATCGAGTGACATGAATTTCACCTCCTTTCAGGTTTAGCGCGCGTTTTCCTCAAGTTGCCTCAAGGTTTGTTCTAAAAGTTCAAGATAACGGCCATATTCACCCCACTTCCCTGTCTGCTGCGCAGTTTGCGCCTGCTTAAAATAGCGATTCGCCTGCTCAACGAGTGCAGGCATGGACGTTTCGTCAGCAGACAGCGCGGGAACTTCTGTTCCGGGGCGCGTCGCCTCCGGCACAGCAGGAGTATCCACGCCGAACATCTTGATCAGTGCCTCGTCAAGGCTTTCACCCCAGACGACGCTCTCTTCGTAACCGACAACAACACGCCGCAATTCCGGTATCGCTGTCTTCTCATCTTCCGATTGGATATAGATGGGTTCAACGTAAAGGAGCGAGTTGTTCATCGGCATAATCAGCAGATTGCCGCGGAGAACCCGCGAACCTTGCGTGTTCCAAAGGCTGATTTGCTGCGAGATATCGGGCTCTTGGCTGATAAAGTTTTCTACCTGCATCGGACCGGATACCAATTTCCCCTTCGGGAAACGGTAGACGAGAAGCTGCCCGTATTGCGGAAGATCACACCGTGCCGCCAACCACGCTGTGAGATTCGGTTTGTTGCGCGGTGTAAACGGCAACATCAACATGAACTCCGCCTTCTCCTCGCCCGGCAGTTTGTTGACAACGTAGTAAGGTTCAACATCCTGCACGTTTGAAGGTGAACGTTGAACTACCTGAGGTTGCTGCGTAAACGGATTCGTTGACTGTGGCGGCGCGGGTTGCAGAAATTGCGGATCGGTGTTGTCATACAACTCCCTACCGACTTCCCACTGGTCTTCGCCCGCATAGAATGTCACCGGATCGATCATGTGGTAATCCCTATAAACGTTCGCTTGGATAAGGAACATCCCCATCGGATAGCGGATATGCGCCTTCAACTCCGCCGGCATCTCCGAAAACGGTTTGAAAAGATTCGGGAAAATCTTTTCGTAGCACGCCGCAATCGGGTCCTGCGCCTGAGCAACGTGGTAAAAGTTAACCGTGCCATCATACGCATCAACGACGACCTTCACCGAATTTCGGATGTAGTTCCCCCACGGCTCTCCATCGCGCTGGGTAGGCGGCACGGGCCCGAAAGTCCGCCGACGCGGTGTGAGCTCTCGCATGGACAGCGAATAGGGATACCGGTGCGTGACGGTATAAGCGTCAATCATCCACACGAGTCTGCCGTTGTGAAGGATAATGTAGGGATCTCCATCGTAGCGCAGGAAAGGTGCGATTTTACGAACGCGCTTCTTGATATTACGTTCATAAAGAATCCGGCTCGTCGGCGTAATTTCGCCCGGCAAGATAATGTTGATTGCGTTATCAAACTTCAGCATGTAAACCAACTTGCGCCAGAACGACGCAAGCGGCACCCCGCCTTTGCCTTGATACGCATTCGTGGCGTATTGCTGCCCCTCTTGCGGGTAATCGAACTCAAGCACGTTCTCACGCCGGTTCGGATGCACGATGACATACCGGTCGGTGCGTTCACCATAGTAGATACGCGGACCCGGGTCATCGCTGAACCGGTGCGGCCAGTTATCCTCGTAGTCAATCGGCGGCAAGCCTTGGATATACATATTCGGCTTGCCGTTATCGATCTCGTTGACAGGACTCAAAACCGCGCCATACCCGTGCGTATAGGTATAAGTCTGTTTATACCAATCGTTTCTAATTTCGGGCGGGAGTTCGTTGATGTTGAGTTCGCGCGCCGACAACATCACCTGCCGGATCTCGTCTCCAACCGCATATCTATCAATGTCAACATCGTAGAAGTCATATTGCGAACGCAATTCTTGCAGCTGCCGGAAGGTTCGGCGCAACGGCCGCCAATCCCAGAGACGAATGCTGTTAATCACCGCGGCATTGTCAGGCCCCGTGATGTCGCTGTAAGCGAGTTCCTCCGTGAGCGGATATTCCTGTTCTGTCACGGTATCCCCCTCTAACCCGTAAGCTTGGAGCGTCGCCTTGATGTTATAGTTGATATAGTCTTTCTCCAACTCCTGTTTTTTCGGTTCAACCCGCCACGTCTGAACGAGCGTTGGGTAGAGTTGGCCGAGGATACCCGCCACGATGAAGACTGCCAATCCGCCGAAGGCAAG
Organism: Candidatus Poribacteria bacterium; assembly: GCA_965242965.1. Lineage (GTDB taxonomy): Bacteria > Poribacteria > WGA-4E > WGA-4E > WGA-3G > AGPOR5. The sequence goes on from OZ251518.1 coordinate 5,099,430, forward strand.
CCTGTTTCGCCGCAAGAAGATGCTGATGAGGAATACCACAGCGCACAGCACTGTAAGCCCGAGCAGGAGATACAAAATCGGCAGGCGCGCTTTCATCGCCGCGTATCCGCCGCCAGCGCGCACCACATCGTTTGACGTATAGAGCAGGTCGAACATCGCGAACCGATAGTTCCACGCCCGGAAAAAGAGCGTGATGGCGACGAGGACGAACAGATGTGCCTTCACCGCAGGCGGCGGACGAAACTGAAGCTGGCTCGTATCGCCGGTGATGAGCCCATGAAAAAAATAGACGACGACAGAAAATAGCGTGACTAACAAGAACATCCCGAAGAACGTGCCGCAAATATACCGTTCCAGCGGCATCTTGAAGACGTAGTAGGCGACATCCTTGCTGAAAATCGGGTCGCGAGCCATTGAGGTGAAAACCGCTTTCTGTCCTGCCTCTATCTGGATAGGCGTATCCAATTGGAGCGCGTTTTCTAGCACCGCTGCCACGCGCGCAGTCTGGCTATCTCCGCCATCAACTTGAACGTTGATTTCATCGCCGACTTGGAACTTCTTCGCCTGCGCTTCCAGCGGCGGGACCGGAATTTCGGTGGCATTGAGGGAGTCCTCTCCTGTGAGAATAGGCGTAGCCGACTGGAATTCCAGTCCATCGGCGTTCTGATAGCGCAACCAGAGTTCCCACCGGTCGCTGGCGGCATAACCCATGAAAATGCTGAAGAGGACCGCGAGCAGTGCCAACCCGCCGTAAATGAGTTGGCGCGTGTCGCTGCCACTTCCCAAGGAACCGCCGGTGAATTCCGTGCCGCCCATGAAAGCAGGGCTCAGATGCGCCGGTGTGAACCGATAGAGCAGCGCGAGGTTCGTCAAGAGAATTATCGCATAGACGACACCGACAATTATTCCCATGCCGAGTTGTGTCCAGAGGATTTTAGCGTAAACCCCGAGGTAGTTCACCATCTCGAACCAGAGGAAATCGGGATAGATGTTAATCCACGCGGCGAGACTGCCGACGAGCACCGCGAGAATGATAAATGTGATAATAGAACGTTTCATCCGTGAATCCATAAGTCTCCTATAAGCATTTTTAAGATAGACAGAGAACGAATCTAGTAGGTGCGGTTTGCAACCGCGCGGGCTTCAGTCAAGCGCGCGTTCCAAGCGCGCCTACCAGTCCTTATACCTCTTGCCTGTGCCTCCTGCATTCAAAAAGCTTGTCCTAACCCTAAATGGTATTTAAAACCGGGCTCCAATCGTGTCAAATCGGTATTTCGCGCCGCGGCGAAGTCAATGGAAAACAGCCCCAGCTGCAAGCGCAGCCCTAACCCGAGCGATGCTTTCACATCGCCAAGCCGGATGCGGTTGTTCTCCCAGTGAAAAATCTCAAACGGATTGTCCGAACCGTACTGCCAGTCAGACCAGGCACCGCCAATATCGGCGAAGATAATCCCTCGGATGCCGCCAATTGTCCATTGGATAGGCCAGCCGAAATGGAGAATGTCGATAAACGGAATGCGCACCTCAGCGTTGAGCAAACCGATGCGTGTCCCGACAAACTCTTCATACTGATACCCGCGGATAGTATCAATACCGCCGAGGTAGAAGTAGGAACGCGCGTCGCCGAAACTACCTCCCCATAAAAGCCGCAACGCCAGCGTTGAACGCCTGCCGAGGCTGAGATAGCGGCGCGCGTCAAAAACAACGTTCGTGAACGATAACTCGCTGCCAAGCGCGGGGAACGAACGTTCCACTTCCAAGCGATAGCGCGCGCCGGTATACGGATAGAACTCTCGCCACATCGTCGTATCCCCAACGAATGCCACCGAACCGACAGAAAGTAACCCGCGGTTATCGTAAGGATCCAGCGGTTCACTCGTCTGGAAGTTGAACAGAAATGGCTTGGTAAACATTGAGAAACCGAAGTCAATCCGGCGATACCGGTCAAACGGATAGGAGAGATACCCACCCATCCCAGTAATTCGTTGTAAAATGCCGCGGCGACTCCGAATCGCACCTAACACATGGTATTCATGATAGTTGTAGACGCTCGCGCCCATATCGGCGCGATGCGTCAGGAGGCCATATTGCGCGATGAAATTTGGCGCAAGATAGGCGGACTGATTCATCACTTGGATGCCAATGCGATGGTTGCCCAACATATCGCTACCGATAATCTGCACGCTGCTTCGGAGGAGGCCATCTGCACCGAAACTGAAATCGGGAAAAATGGCATCTAATGCGAAGGACGAGCGCGTGCTGTATTTGCGCTTGGAAACCCGAAAGAGGGGTGCCTCGTCGCGCTCACTGTCCACTTCAACAACCTCGGTTATCGGCATCTGTTCCTCAACCGGCTCGTCAACGGATTTCGTCATGTCCATGACACAGACATCGTATTTGCCGTTCTGATACGCCGTAAACAGCAAGGATTTTCCATCAGGCGACAGACTCGGATTGAAACAGCCTGTCATCATGTTTGTGAGCCGCGTGAGTCGGTTTCCATCGTCCGCAAGTGCCAATTTATAGACATCGTAAACACCCTGCCGGTCCTCGCAGTAGATAAGCGCGTCGCCATCTTGCGCCCAGGTGGGACTAATCGCGTTGAACTCGCCATCGGTGAGCAACCGTTCGGTTTTACGCGCTGCAGGCTCGGTGACATCAAGCAGCACGAGCCGATTTTTTGGCCCGCGTTCGGAGGCATAGACAACCTGGTCCTTCTCCGGATGCCAAGACGGATGCGTATCGTTAAAGACATCATTCGTCAGCGGCGTGATTTCGCCGGTAGACAAGTGAATAATAAAGAGATCTGTCTGTCCTTCCTTCAAGGCGGAAAAGACGATGCGTTCGCCATCGCCATCGTAATCCGGCGAGGCGATGTTGTCAAACTCCACATTTTCATAATCAAGTTTGAAGTAGTGCGTAATCTCCCGCGTCAGAATATCCACCTCAATCAGGTAGTTGGCGTGGTGATGCTTTGCGACAAAGGCGATTCTGTCACCATCGGGTGCCCACGCGAGACTCCGGCCGAACCCGCTGAAGTCTGTCCGAATCTCCTCGTATTTGTTGCGAAAAAACTTTCTGGTTATCCGATGCAGCCGTTCCCCTGTCTTCGCGGACATAAGGACAATCTCAAGGAAACCGTCATTCCCGGTGACATAAGCGATGATGTCCCCACTTGGTGCCCAGACGGGCTTGATGTTATGCGAGTATTTCGCCGCCGCTGTCAAATTCTTTGAAACCAGGTCTGGCAGTTCGCGTTCCTGTATGAGAGGCCAATAACGTTTGCGCACCGTCTGCCGCCACGCCTTGTCAAAATCCTCTAGGGAGACATTGAGGACTTCGCGGAAAACCTTGTCCAAGTCTTTCGTGCGGCTTTGGCGTAGCCCTTGCAAGATATCGGCGATTTTCTCGCGGCCGTAAGTCTCGCAGAGATACGCAACCGCGAGTTGGCCCAGTTTATACCCAATGAACGGGGAAGTGAGGCGGTTGAAATTATGCAACTGCGTGAGCGGGACGATGTTGTTATTGATGCTGGCATCCCGCAGCACCATTTCGCCGATAGCGTCGTTATCCTCGGCGAAGTAATCCGCCATCCCCTCAATAAACCAGATAGGCGCGGAGTAGAGGAACTCGCCGCTATAGATGCGCATGTGCGGTTTCTGATAGATAATATCGTATTGAAAGACATGGATGAGCTCATGGAAAATCACCTCACGAAACGCCGCAATCGAACCCGTAAACGGGATAACGACGCGGTGTTTGAAGAGCTCAGCGAACCCACCGATGCCTTCGTGGAGTTCCTGCAGGATGATGTTCGTCTCCTGAAAATCCCGATGCGACTTGTAAAGGATGAGCGGTGTCCTGTCCTGCAACTCGTGTTCAAAATCTTCGCTGTGCTTTTCGTAAGCTTCCTCGGCGATGGATGCCATAAGCGGCACGAGCTTTGCTTCACTCGGATAATAGTGGATGTCAAAGTGCTCCGTGCGGTGAACGTGCCAATCGAAGCGTTGCCCAGTAATCTTGTTTTTCCCGAAGCCTTGCCCCCAAGCCGTCGTCGCTTGCATTAGGACGAACAGGAGAACAATAGACACTGGTAGGCGCGCGTTCCAAACCGCGCCTCCCTGACTCGTGCCGCGTTCACCCTGAGGCTGTTGTGTTTTCGTCAAATATCTCATTGGACCAGGTACCTGTCCTCGCGTTCGTAGTGCGGCGAAATGCTGCGCGTAAATTCGGCAATCGCGCGCCGGCTAAGCTCTCTCAGCGTGTTTTCCTGCGGCCCGGCCTGTGAAAAGATGAAGGAGCCGAGGGTATGTGCTTCCGCGGTGCCACGCCGATATGTCTCGTCCCAAATAATCTTCTCTGTCTCCACATCAATAATTAGGATACGCAGCGTCAAAAAATAGGTTTTCTGCATGTAATCCTGATAGTTCATGACATACCGCTGCCGTTGGACAGAGTAGCGTTCGCCATAATAGCGTCTCGGCCGGCTATCGGTGTCAAACCGGTAGTTTCCGATGATAACCGCTTTCACCTCAAAATATTTGCCGAGTTGACTGAGATGTTCGGTATCGGTGAGCCATTCTTCGGAGATGGTTTCACCGGTGAGGAGACGCGTTGTCTCCTGCGTGCTGACTACCTCAAAATGCTTTTGGCGCGCGAGCCCGCGGCGGAGGATAGAAGCGACTTCCGTACCGATGCGCTGCGGCAGTGCCTCGTCACGTGAAACGCTGGCAGACTGCACAAAAGGCAAAACGGCGAAGTTAGAATAGCGGGTAATGTCAATCTCAGATTGAACCTTCACCGGAATAGAGACGCGCGTGATTGTGCGGCCACACCCGCACCAGAACAGCCCTATGAGCCCTATGAGGACTACGAGGACTATGCCGAGGCACGCGCTGACCGGGAAACCGCGTCTACCACTCCTCTTCAGGGGCAAATTCCAATTGTTCGTCTCCATCTTCCGGAATCCCTCTTCGGCGGACATGTATCCGGCACCGCCGATAGTTCAGTCGATAATATTGATTATCCGGCGCGAGTTCGGTTGCGCGCTGATAAGCGGCAATAGCATCGTCAGTCTTGCCGAGTGCCTCGTAAGCGACACCGAGGTTGTTGTATGCCTTGGCGTTAGTCGGTTCCATCACGACTACCTGTTGCCATCGGAAAATCGCCTCGTTCCATAATTCTGCCTGCGCAGCTCTTATCGCAAAACGGTTGTAGTCTGAGACGCGCGTCCTATCGCGCGATGTCGCGCAGCCTAACAGCGTCAGTAATGTAACCGCGGATATGAGCACAAATACGTTCTGCTTTAACAATTTTATCACCTCAATATAGATATTTTACACGGATTCACATTTTTTGTCAAGAAAAATGCGTTTTATTTTTTTTGTGAAAATGCTATTCCCTGTCGATAGGGGGGATTTCTACAGCGCAATGCCTTTCCCGGTAGGCGAGACCTCCGCGCAATCCGACGCTCGCGGGGGCCTGTCTCCCGCGCTACGGTGAAAAAAAACGTGCCGCGGCCCGTAGGGCGAGGGCCTGTCCCTCGCCATGCCTCGATCGGGGAAACGGCCTTTGTCGGCGTGCGTTTTTCGCGCAGGTCGAACGATCGCGGTAAAAAAAGCGTGCCGTTTACCGTAGGGCGAGGGCCTGTCCCTCGCCGTGCCTCGATCGGAACGAGAAACGGCGTTAGTCGGTGTGCGTTTTTCGCGCAGATCGAACGCTCGCGGGGGACAGGCCCCCGCGCTACGATGAAAAAACGTGCCGCTTACCGTAGGGCGAGGGCCTGTCCCTCGCCGTGCCTCGATCGGGAGGGAAACGGCCTTGGTTGGTGGACGATTTTCGCGGAGATCGGGCGATCGCGGGGGACAGGCCCCCGCGCTACGGGCCCGGAAGGGGTTCGTCTCGCCATGTGCCGTTCGGGAGCAGGTGCTCCCGAACTACAGTCTCCTATAGGTCCGTAGGACCTTAATGTCTATAGCACGCGCAGCCCGCCAAGTCAGCAAGGTCCTTTAGGACCTTAATGTTTTCCTGCGGCGGTGCGTGTGCTGTCTATTAAGGACCTAAAGGACCTTAGCGTTTTTTTTCGGTCGGGATTACTATAGACATGCAGGTCCTAACGGACCTGAAGAGGTTTTTTCACGGGTGCAATCGCGGGGGCCTGTCCCCCGCGCTGCGGTTAAAAAAAACGTGCCGTTTCCCGTAGGGCGAGGGCCTGTCCCTCGCCATGCTATCGGAATGGAAACGGCGTTGGTTGGCGTGAGTTTTTCGCGCGGGTCGAACGATCGCGGGGGACAGGCCCCCGCGCTACGGTAGATGAGGCGGCCTCGCTCTTGACCCGTTCGGGAGCGGGCACTCCCGAACTACAGTCTCCTCAAGGTCCGGAGGACCTTAATGTCTATAGCACATGCAGACAGCCAAGTCCTCAAGGTCCGTTCGGGTTTGAGCAGGCGCGTCTTATAGAGGTGATACGACTGTTTTCGGCGCGAGAGTGAACTAGCGGCCGTCACTCTGGTAACTGATACCCTTGCTCGGCAAACTTCTCTAAATACTTCTCCCACATCCGTTCCACAAAATCCGGCGTTTCAGCGAGTATTTCTTCACTCTCTGGCGGTAATTGATCCACCAACCCGGCACGGAGTTCCGATAAGAATTTCCGTTGCTCCTCTGGCGAGAGCGTGTTCAGATGTTCAACAAGCGCGGCAATAGCCAGATCTGCCGTTTGCTCTGCCTGGCGGTTGAGCTCCTCGGACGCGGCGCGGGCACTGTCCGCAGCTGCCGCATCGGCTGCTGCCTCTTCGGCTGCCTCTTGCTTCTTTATCCGAGCTTCCTCCAATAACTGGGTATGGGATACCTCTTCTTCCGATTCAGACGCATCTTTCTGGGAAGTGACAGATTCGGCATCGGCATCATTCCGCACGCTGTCGGCTTCTTCAGTTTCAACACTTGACTCGGGTGCGTCGCGGCGTGTTTCCACTACGGGTGCCGATTTCTCCGAGGTTGTTGACTTCGCCGGTGTCGCGCTATACGTTTTCGTCTCCGATGCCATCCGCTTCGCCTGACGCGGCCGGAGATACCCGTAATAGACAGCAGCGGCGATAGCGCACAAAACGAGTGCAGAAAAAATATAGATACCCCCTTTGCGTTGCGGGGAACGTTGCCTCGCATTCATAAAAGTCTCCTTTTTCGGTTATGAGTTCCTTCGCACTTCGGATTCGCCCGGCAAATGCTAGCCGGACACACCTTTCACAGCCACCCCTGACCGCGGCACGCGCGGACAGGGATGAACTATAGGCGACCACTCACTAGTAATGGTCACAGTTCTGAAAGCCTTCGAGCGCGGGGCCAACGGCCGCCCGAGCCGTTGCTAATGCACTCTGTTTCAGGTTCACGAATGCTTGCGCTATGGCTATCCATGATGGCGCGAAAGCGATTTGCCACGGATCGCCCGAAGCCACAGCGTTCGCTGCATCAGCTCGCGCCTGCCGCAGATTCGCCTGCGCCTGAGTCAGCGCAGCTTCAGCATCGCGCACCGCGTACGTAGCATTGCGCCAAGTGTGATAGAGGGGCAAACAATTTCCTTTCCCTATTGGATGTGCGAGAGCCGCTGCGGTGACAAACGTCATGGTGCCGAGCACCATAAGGGTAAGCAGACTGAGCAAATTCACGTTGAACTTGAACAGCCGCATCGATTTCCGGTCTAACAATCTTCTCATGATTCTTTCTCCTATCTCATGCTCCCTCTTGGGGAGCGGAAGGGATTTTTGACAATGCAACTACATTCCAATCGCTGGCAGTTGCATGCCCTATGATAATACACGCGCACGCAGAATGCAAGAAAAACCAATTTTCCCAAACTATCAGGTGGCATGTCATTTCTGCTTGCTTATGTTATTATACACCCCACCTGCGAAAAAGTTCCCGAAAAAACGCAATTTCTTCAATGTGCAGCAAAATACCCGGTAGGAGAGACCTCCTGGTCTTGATGCAGTAAGGCGGCGCGCCTACCGGAGCAGCATCGGCAGAAGGGCCCCTTTCACCGTAGGGCGAAGTCTGTCCCTCGCCATCGCTAGCGCAATCCAACGATCGCGGGGGACAGGCCCCCGCGCTACGATAAAAAACGCCACCCCCTCACCGTAGGGCGAGGGCCTGTCCCTCGCCATTGTCCGCGCGATGGAAAAAACGTCTCTTAGGTCCGTAGGACCTTAATGTCTATAGCACGTGAGGCTGCGAGGAACGCTAAGGTCCTTTAGGTCCTTAATGTGTTTTGCCATGCGTCGCGTTTTTTTATTAAGGACCTAAAGGACCTTGAAAACGGGCCGGCACGTTTTTCTATAGACATTAAGGACCTAAAGAACCTAAGACAGCATCTTGACAATGGTCATCGCGGGGGACAGGCCCCCGCGCTACGATAAAAAAAACGGTTCTTGAGCCATCGCGGGGGAAACCCGCTCGGATGCGCGTGTGGCATCCGAGGGCCCACGCGCCACGGGAAAATCAAGACCCGGAGGGCTCTCCTACGGAGGGGAATCGAGACCAGGAGGTCTCTCCTACCGGGAAGAAATCGAGGTATGAAACACCCTCAAGAGAAACGAAAAAAAAGGATTCGGATAGGGTTTTCACCTCAATCACTTTTGCAACTTTTATGCCTTGCAAAGAATCTGTTTTTATGCTAAAATTATCCCAAAGTGTCATGACAATTTAAGCCCACCTCTGTAGTCCGGGAGTGCCCGCTCCCGAACGGGTCAAGATCAGGCGATCTTGACCTACAGGAGTGATGCGGTCTGCCACCAAAACGCATGGCGAGGGAAACCCGCTCGCCTGCGCGTGTGGCACCCGAGGGCCCCAAACCCTACGATGAAGGGGGGGCTTTCTGCCGCCGCGGCTAACGAAATATGAAACACCCTCAATTTAAGGAGAACCCCACAACAATGTCAAACACAACACCTGTTCGCACCGTGATTGTCGGATGCGGTATGATTGCTGCAGGAGGCTATCAACCTCGGTGCCAAGCGTATCCGCATCGCATTGAACTCGTTGGCTACTATGACCAGGATGAAACCCGCGCCGCCGCGTTAGCCGAGAAATCTGGCGGCCGCGTCTACAAATCGCTTGAAGAAGTGCTGAACGATGCCAACGTAGAGGCGATTGTCAACCTGACTATCCATATCTCTCACTACCCGGTCTCCTTGGCTGCCCTGAAAGCAGGGAAACATGTCTATTCCGAAAAGCCGATTTCCATCCACACCGATGAAGCGAACGAACTCGTTGAAACGGCGGAGGCGATGGGCTTAAAACTAGCCTGCGCGCCCTCGGCGATACTCGGATACGTGCAGCAGAACGTCTGGAAACGGATTCGCGAAGACGAAATCGGCGAGGTGATTTCCGCCATCGGTAACTTCGGCGGCCCGCTGGAGCATTGGCACCCGAACGCGGATGCGTTCCTGATGCACGCCGGCCCCTTCCGCGATGTCGCACCCTATCCCTTAACGGCGATGACGACGATGATTGCCCCTGTCAAAACCGTTCACGGGTTCGCCAGAGTCGCTGTGCCGAAGCGGATGTTGCACCAAGGACCGCGCAAAGGCACCGAGTTTGAAGTCACTGAGAAGGACCACGGGTTCGCCGTGTTAGAGTTTGAAAACGGCGCACATGGACTCATCTATCACAGCTTTACCGTCGCATCCGGTATTCCACCTTACGAAATCCACGGCACGAAAGGCGGGTTCTCTTTGCAAGCGCACGATGACGGCCGCGGCATCCAAAAGTTCACGCCCGAAAACCGATGGACAGACGAAGATTCGCCGCCAAAGGCATACACAGGATTAGACTGGGGCAAAGGTGTCGCCGATTTCGCCGATGCAATTCGGAATAACCGTGCTCCCCGTTGCAACGGCGCGCAGGCTCGGCACGCGCTGGAAGTCTGCGAACGTGTCATTGAATCCTCCGAACTCGGCAGACCGGTTGATGTCATCAGCCGTTTTCCTGCACCGCCTCCAGTTGGCGGGGTTGCACCGTGGGAGGAAAACTAGGTAAAGGTGTTTCATAAATCCGTTTCGGCATTTATCCCCTTGGAGAGCGGCGACTCCCGCGCCCTCTTGGTAGGAGAGACCTCCTGGTCTCGATGCAATTGATGTCTCCGTAGGCACGCCCTCCTGGTCTCGATGCAATAGGGCGGCGCGCCTCCCGGGGCCGCGGCGGCAGAAAGCCCCTTCATTGTAGGGCTTGGGCCCGCGCAGGTTTCCACACGCGCATCCGAGCGGGTTTCCCTCGCCATCGTCCGCGCAATCCAACGATCGCGGGGGACAGGCCCCCGCGCTACGGACAGAGAAAACCCCCTTTCACCGTAGGGCGAGGGCCCTCGCATGCCACACGCGCAGGCGAGCGGGTTCCCCTCGCCATCGTTCCCGCTACGGAAAAAACGTCTCTTGTTCTCTTCAGGTCCTTTAGGTCCTGAATGTCTATAGCACGCGCACCAGCGAAGAACCCTAAGGTCCTTTAGGTCCTTAATGTGTTTTGCCATGCGGCGCGTTTTTTTATTAAGGACCTAAAGGACCTTGAAAACAGAACGACACGTGCTGCTATAGACATGTAGGTCCTAAAGGACCTAAAACGCCCCTCTTGACGATGGAGTTCGCGGGGGCCTGTCCCCCGCGCTACAGGAACATCGAGCCCCGAGGTCTCTCCTACCGGCAGAAATTGAGACCAGGAGGTCTCGATGCCCCCGCGCTTACAAACCGCGCCTACTGCGTCGTTTTCCCGAGACTCAGCAAATTGACGAACAGACGATACGCGCCTTCCACACCGGCTGGCAACTGCCGATAAAAAGCATACGCGGCGTAAGTGTAAGTTCCTTGTCCGTATTGCGCGTGGAGGAGGCCGCCGAGTTGCGGCTCCTGCCCCCGGTCGTTGCAGGAGAGGAGTGCCTGATAGTTCTCATCCCATTCGGTTAAGAATTTTGAACCGCGCTCCTCTACCCAGGCTTCAAAATCGGCTTCCGTAATCCGATGGGGTTTCCGCAATATCGGATGCATCGGTTCCAAAATACGCACCGGTGCATCCTCTTCGGATACCTCCTCCGGTCTTCTGCCCATCGTATAGGGATAAGGCCCGAAGGGTGCCGCGTCAAATTCCGGTGTCTGATATTGGACGATGAGGTTGCCGCCTTTCTGCACGTAATCGAGAAGCCTGCCGTTATAGGCGACGAGATCTCGGCGCACAGCATACGCGCGAATGCCAATGAGAATCGTATCAAAGATGCTCAAATCGCTGGTGCGGAGTTCATCCCTGTCCAGCAGTTGCACGTCGACACCGAGTTGTTGTAGTGCCTCCGGCACCTTATCTCCGACACCCATGACATATCCGACGCGCAAATCCTCAGGGACGACAACATCAACAGTGTGGAGCGTCATCGTGGCAGGCCGATAGAGATGATGCGGTTCTAAATCCCGATGCGCGATTACCTGATACCCAGTGGTGTATTCCTTTCCGTTGAAGGTAGCGACAGCCTGAATTGTGTAACTTCCGCTAGTCTTTATCTCCTGCGCCGAGACGCGGAACGCCACGGTCTGACTCGCGCCTTCGTGTGTGAAAGCGAAAGGTGCAGATGCCGGTTCCGCACTCCAGCCTTCAGGCAGTTTCAGCGTGACGACACCTTCCGCTGCCCCTTTGACGTTATTGAGCAGTTCCACTGCCACGGGTATCTGCGCTAGATTTCCATGCGCATCTTCCTGTAGGGACGGATTTCTATCGCCGCCCGCCGGTATAACCCCAATGCGCGGGGACACCGACACGCTAATCGCCGGTGCAACCGTTAGCAAACGCCTCTTCTCTCCCCAGGGTCTGTCAATGGAGACTGTCTGTGCGGGTTGCCACAATTCAAATTCCACACCTTCCACGCGATAGGTTAAGGCTCCATAAACTTCGGGCGGCGCGAAGGGTAAAAAGCGGAATTCTGGGTTCTCAAGCGTATAGACAGCGTCGTGGTATTCGGATGCGCGCGTCCAATAAGGCTGCGTATAGGCATCGGTATCCTGAGGCACTTCCACCTCAAATTGGATAGACACCGGTTCGTTTTGCTTCACAGTCGGAAGTTCGCGCCTAGCGGCACGGACAGTCCAACCGTCAGGCGTGCTAAGCGAGGCGTATTTCAACGCAATATCCACCGCTGTCGGGTTTACCAACCGCATCGCAATCGCAAAGGTTTGGCCCGGAATTGCCACGGAGAAAGTCTCTGGCGAACGGAAAAAAGATTCGTCTGCGCCTTTCGGCTGCACCAGCACCTCCAACGAGAGCCCTAACGCAGCGTTCGCCGCTGTCATCAACTCCTGTTCCTTGTTCCGTAGGAGGAACAGCAAATGCGCATGCGCTGGCAAATGCGCTGCTTCATCAACGCTAACGCTTTCGATTAAACCGCGCGTCGTTTTGAGTCCCGCGGCGAGGTGTGGGACGACTTTCCACGGTGCGCGGGCATCGAAAGCATTTATCGCGGTGTCCACACTCTCCTGAAGTTGCGCGAAATCAGCGGTCAACTCCGGCAGGTGGGCAATTTCTGCCATGCCTATAAGCGTCGTGTCCAGTCCGTCAAAGAGACTCTGTTCCGCAGGCGAGGGTTGCACTCCCGCCGCTGTCTCCACTAAACGCAACTCAGCGATGGAAGCCCCTTTAGATGCCAGCGTCTGTCCTGCGCCTTGCGAACGTTGGTAACTCAACCCTTTGCGCGCGATTTGCGCGTAAGAGAGCCCGAGCAACGGATTGTATTCACCCGTATCAATTTTGAGGAGCGGCGTATCCGCCGCGTCAGTTTCGCTGCGCCGCCATCTTGAACGCGTAATGTAGAGTTTCTTCGGTTGCCACGGATGCAAACCTGCCTCAAAGTGTTCAGGAAACCGATTTGCATCCCCCGCCGCACGAAACGCCTCGAACGTGACAACCCCTGAAACCTGATGGTGCCCGTGTCCATCCTGCTGGTTCCCCTGAAACCGAGAGATGATGACATCGGGACGGTACTGCCGAATAAGGCGCACCATATCCTCCAGCAGCATCTCCTTATCCCACTTCTCTAACGTTTCGTCCAGCCGTTTAGAATAGCCGAAGTCTACTGCCCTGCTGTAAAAGAGCTCAATCCCGTAATAGCGCGCCGAAGCGAGATGTTCTGCGGTTCGGACAATCCCCAGCGCGTCGAACAACTCCGAACCGATGAGATTCGCGCCGCCTTCGCCGCGCGTCGTGGAATATAACCCCGTTCTGACTCCCTGTCCGCGGCTGAGCCACGTCAACAACGGGCCATTTTCATCGTCCGGATGAGCGACGGTGTGCAGGACGGTAGCAGTTGTCCGTAAGCGTTGCAACGCGCGCCAAACTTCCGCTGCGTTCGTCATCCCGACTCTTTCGTCTGTATCTGCCATTGTCAAAGTGCCTCCGATTGCAAACGTTAAGATTAAGATAGCGATATATTTCATACGTCTTCCTCCCTTTCCCCGTAGGCGAGCCCTCCCGGTCTCGATAACCTCTTCGGTAGGAGAGACCTCCTGGTCTCGACTCGCCGTAGGCGAGCCCTTCCGGTCTCGACGCCCCGTAGGAGAGCCCTCCCGGTCTCGATTTCTCGATTTTTCCATGCCGCAAAACCTACCATTATCCGAGCGCGCCCCGGAGCAACTCCACACTTTGCTGCACCCCCGTGTGCGCATCCGCCTTCCCCTCAAATTCAATCGAGACATACCCCTGAAATCCCACCGACTTCAGGATTTGCCCGATTTTCGCATAATCAAGCTCCAACGTATACCATTCCCCGCCGCCGTAATAGGTTTTGGCGTGAACAAGCACCGCTTCCGGCGCAATCTGCGCCAACTTTTCATACGGAACAGTAGGAGAGACCTCCCGGTCTTGACTCCCCGTAGGAGAGACCTCCTGGTCTCGACTCCCCTCTCCGCTTGAATGCGAGAGAAAATTCCCGCAATCCATCGTCACTTTCAACCATTCCGAGTCAATAGCCGACACGATGCGGTTCACACCTTCCGGCGTGCATGTCAACCCCCAGTGGTTTTCCAAAGCGAGGATAACCCCGGATTTCTCTGCATCCGGCAGGCACTCCTCAATAGCGGCGATAACCCAAGTGAACGCCTCATCTTCAGTGTGGCCGGGGAGCACCGGTTCATGTCCTTCCATCCGCATCAATTCGTTAAAAGAGCCCGCGGTGCCCCATCGTCCGGAATTAAGCCGAATCGCGGGAATGCCGAGCTCGTGTGCCAAACGGATGCAGTGGACAGTGTGATTGATATTTTTCTGCCGCGTCTCCGCGTCTGGCGAAACGAAGCCTTGATGAATGGAGAGCGCGTAGAGATCGAGCCCGTGAATGAACGCGAGCCGCTTCAGGTTCTGCAGATACGAATTCGCCTCAGATGCCATCTGTTGATGCAGGATTTCAACGCCATCTAATTCCATGCGTGCGGCTTCCTCAATGACATGCTCAATCGGGACGCGTTCGGGGGTAAAATGCCAATATGAATACGTAGATACGCCAAGTTTCATCTATCACCTCTAATTGGTTGTTGGAGATATGATAACATCATTTGCAGTATAAAATCCACACTTTTTTCCCACCCCTCACCGTAGGGCGAGGGCCTGTCCCTCGCCATGCTCCGACCTGAGGATTATGATTTCGTTCTCTATTTCCCCACACTCCTTCCCTTGCCGTAGGGCGAGGGCCTGTCCCTCGCCACGCTCCGACCTAAGGATACAATTCTTTCAATAAATCCCCGAATTTCGTAGAGCGAAGGAGCTTTCCTTCGTCCGTCCTTCGCCATGTCCCGATTTCATAAAAAAAACCGCCGCGTGCCTCTATGACACACGGCGGTTTGGGAAATAAACCGATTTCTACCTCCCCTTTTTATTTTTCCGTTTTTTTTGTTCCAATTGCCGAGTTTCTGCCTCTAGTTCCATTTTCCTGATTTTCATTTCTGCCTTTAGTTCCAATCTTGTGATTTCAAGCTGCACCTCGCTTTTTAGTTGCTCGCACTTAAAGTGGCAGTTGAAACCAATCCAAAATATGACAAGTATTACTAAACCTATAAACACAACATTAGGGTTGGCATTTTCAACAATAATTTTCAGCATCCCTAATGCCGTTCCAAGCACTCCTTTTTTTAAAAGGAATTTTCTAAATTTCATGAGTTCCTTCCTCTATTTTTTAATATGTAGAGCCAAGTTTGAGTTCAGTCTCCACCCATAGTAAATTCTCACGTTGCTTTAAACTTGCTGATATGAAGTCCGTAGACTTTTTGGTTAATATTCGCACCCCCTAATGTATGTTATGTCAACTCTAATTTCAATACCGTATACGCCTAGTGATGAGTAAAAATCACTATTAAGTTAGACGAGAAAAAGAGGAAAAGGTTTAAAATTTTCATGAAATCCCTCTTTCGCAGTGATACCAAATTACGTGAGGGAGTTTCATAACTCGCTCAACGTCGCGGGAACAGGCCCCGCGCTGCGGGAAAAAACGCCACCCCTTCACGTAGGGCGAGGGCCTGTCCCTCGCCATGCCTTGATCAGGGAAACGGCCTTGGCTGGCGTTTTTCGCGTAGGTCGAGCGATCGCGGGGGACAGGCCCCCGCGCTACGGTAGATGAGGCGACCTTGCTCTTGACCCGTTCGGGAGCAGGTGCTCCCGAACTACAGTCTCTTCAAGGTCCGTAGGACCTTAATGTCTATAGCACGCGCAGGCTGTCGCGTCCTCAAGGTCCGTAGGACCTTAATGTCTTCTGCGGCGTTACGTGTGCCGTTGATTAAGGACCTAAAGGACCTTAGGATTCTTCGCGGGCGCGCGAACTATAGACATGCAGGACCTAAAGGACCTGAAGAGGTTTTTCACGTGAACGATCGCGGGGGACAGGCCCCCGCGCTACGGGCCCGGAAAGGGGTTCGCCTCGCCATATCTCTAGGGATCTGAGCGTTCCTTGGGCGCGCTGTCACGCTGTCTTAAATGCGGCGGTAAGCGCACTCTTTGATGCCTGTCAACGGTGGAATAGACACTGGCGAGAAACGTCTCATCCGTGGTAAACGCATAGAGAATGCTGTTGAAAAGAATGGGATCTTGGAGAGCTATCCAGAGGCTCCCCTCGGCTGTCCCATGTTTTTCAAACACGGCTTTTATCCAGCGTCTATCCTCGGAGAGATGTGTCTCCGCCACACTTGACAGCGGCATTTTGAAATACCGGACAATCAGGGTCCACTCTGCCGGCATTAACTTAATAGTTGCGGGAATGCCGAAACGGCGTTCCAGCATCTCTCTCGCCGCCGAGGTTGCCATGAGTCGAGGCCCCGTGCGCGGGGAAAGAACGAACTCCCCAGTGCGCTCAGAGTTCGGTAGATCTCCGCCCTCATTCCTAGCTCTGTACATCCAAGCCCCTGTCACCTCAAAGTGGACGAGGAAATGTTCCGCAGCCGTTATCTCGTCAACGCTATCAACGCCGAGTTGCTCCCAGTAGGAGGAGAGGTAGCGTTCTTTCGGTGGCAAAATCCTGTTGCTAATCTTCTCAAAGTCAATAATCGTCTCAAACGCATTCACCGGTGCCGCGTCCGGATGCGCCTCCGCGAGGAAAGCGAGATATTCGGGACTCTCGGCGAGTCTGCGGAACGTTTGGAGGTTCACATCAAGGATGTCGCCGGGGAACTTCTGTCTGAGGCGCGTGAACGCCGCTTGCTCTAGTGCGGTAGGTTCTCTGTCCTCGTGCAGGTAGTCGGCTGCAGCGGTGAACACACCGCCGCTGACCCAAGCGAGCAGCACGAGCCATGCTAAGGTTTTCATGAGAATGCCTCCTATGTGGCTTATTCTGATTAATTCTCCGCCGATTTTTGCTGCAGCAGGCGTTCTACCTGGGCAGCCACCTCGGGGTCTGCTGTTTTCAACCGGCGGAGCCCCTCTTCAGGGCCGTATTGATTCAACATCTGTATCGCACGCGTGAAACGCTGCGGTGAAAACTGCGCCCGGAGTGCCTTTTCAACAGTCACATCGGTAGGACGTTCGGGTGCTGTCGGCAGCAGTTCCTCGGTGAGTGCCGCCTTGATTTCCGCCTCGCTTTCGGGTATCCGTTCCCTCTCCTCAAGCGATGGCGCGGCTTCTCGCGGCGGGAGCGTGTCAGCAGGTTCCTCGGCAACATCGGTTGTGCCGGTGTCACTCAGGCTCTCGGCATCGGTTGCCGGCGGCGACGTGTCAACATCCCACGGCGTTGGCTCGGCGACGATGCTAGCAGCATTTTGGCGGATATCGTCGCCCCACTCGTATTCGCCTTCATAACCATTGAAGTAGCCGTGTCTCCAGACCTGATTTGCAAAGTCCGCGTTAAACCGACGCAGCACATCGGCTGTACTCTGGGCTGGATCTTCCAAGGCAATCTCTGCGACGCGGCGGCGCATCAAGGGCTCATAATCGGCGTATTCGCCACCGTCCGGAAAGTATTTTTGGAAAAACTCCGCTTGGACACGCCTGCCGGTATGCGGGATACCTAGCGATTCATGGAGTTCCCACCACAAAACGGCATTGAAGCCCGGTTTCGCTTCCTGCTTCCTGACGTATTCCAGATAGGCAGGGGAATTCAAGACTTCCTGCAATTGCTGCATGCGGGGTTCGTCGTCCTGCCACCCTAAAGCACGCATCAGGTCAAGGTGCCCTTCCTTTTTTCTTTCTGCCCTTTCTTCAAGCGTCTCCTCTTGACGTTCCTCAGCGGATTGCGCCGTTTGCGATGTCTGCACGTCGCGCTGTTGGGGAGTGGGAGCTTTGTAGATAACCACGGGTCCCATCTTTTTCGGCTGAAACAGCAGCCATCCGCCTGCGCAGAGTGCCAGGACGATGGCGATGATGCCGAAGGTCTGTAAGGGTTTTATCTTCATGACGCTAGGTTCCTCTCTATTGGGGAGCAGTTGCGTCTATGAGCGTAACTGCAGGTTAAATTGCGGGTGTTTCATAAATCGCTCACTTCTCTTCTTCTAGATAATCTACGTCAACCTTAAATGACTTACCTCCTTGATAGATCGAGAAATTCGTAAGGGTCGATACCTCCTTCATCAAAAGGCACCTGTTTGATATCTGGTGGAATGTCAGCCGCGGTAAAATCCATTCTCCTTTCGTCCATAATAGCAGTCAAACGCTCACAAGCGGCAGGATCGCCGGCAAGATCGGAGATATAGGGGTGATTACCCGCTGTCTCCCATCTAATATAGACGGTATCTTTGAATGTGGGGTATACCAAGCCATCCTCCATGATAGCACCGTAAACTTGTCTCCCCTGAGAGATAAGTTTTATCTCTACGCGTGCCGTTAATTCATGCTCAGATGAAAGACAGGGCCACGTTTCAGGTGGCCACCCATCCGGCAATGCGGGATATGGCCCAAATCCGAAGGGGGAGACAAAGCGCGAGACAGTTTCGTCCCCGGATTTTGAGAAATCTTCAGTAGATAGAGAATCTTCGGGAGCATCGGCGGGGATAGTTTTTGCGTTGGATTCCTCAAGTATTCGCCTTTCTTGACGCTGTTTGAGTTCTTTGATTTCAGCATCCAGTTTTCCAATTCTGTAGTAGAACCAAATGCTGAAACTCCCAGTTATCACGAATAAAATGAGAAGCGCGCCGATCATCGTTCGGACATAAAAAGGTTTCATGTTTTGATACATTTGCGAGAATAGCCAGACAGAAATTCCGTAATCGCTGTCTTGGCTACAATCGCGCTACGGTATCGGTGGTATCGGTGGTATCGGTAGACGCGATTATCGCGCCTACCGGTCCATTTACCGAGTCAAAACCTATTCAAAACCGCCAACTTTGGCAGCCTCAGGCGCACGCGTCGGAAGTTCTTTCTTCGCCAACGTGTCCTCAGGCACATAGCCGGAGTAGTCGGAAATCGAGCCGTGCGTCAACGCATACACGACGACGTTCGTCATGAAACGATACACACCCGGCGAATAGTGGACACTCCGCGTCGGGAGACTTACCGATTCCATCGCGCACATATAGTCACGACGGACAACGATGACAGACAACTTCTCGCCGACGGAGATACCTTCGAGGTAGTTCCGCTTCGGCGGACGCGTCCCCCACCAGAAGATGTCAAAACCAACCGGCGGGCCGCCCATTTCGTAGAAGTTATCGTAGACCTCGTGGTCATTTTCGATTCGTTCGATCTGGTATTCCGGCATGACATAACGCATCTGCGCGAGGAAGAGACGAATCATCGCCTGCGCGGGCGCGTTCACACCGCAGTCGTCAAAGACGAGGAACCCGCCTTTTTCGACGAGATACCGGCGCATGCCAGCGGCTTCGGTTTCAGTGAGCCGGCTGTCCATTTTACCGCCGCCATACTGTCTACCGAGCAAGTTCCGAGAACGCGTGAGGGAAGGATCGTGCCCTGTCATGAAGACGAAGGGTGTCTTGAAGAGGTTCGCATCGGTGAGTTTCAATGCGCCACCCTCAACGTTCATGTCCGTCTTGATTTTCGTCCGTTCGTTGAGCCACTTCGTCAAAGCGTTCAGCGAGGATGCATCAGCCCACCAGTCAGAAAGACTGTGACGGATACGCGTGAAACGGAAGACACCGCGGATGTCGCGGCCTTTACCGATGACACGGCCACCGGGTTCGCCTCTGGGCAGCGGCGGCACTTCAACGTTACCGAGGGTGATGTTTTCAACGACATCGCCGAGAGCGTCGCGCGCGGCACCAACGTGCTCAACCATCGCGAGGCCAGGCGGCCGTTCAAAAGCGACTTTCACCTGCACTGCGCCGCCTGCTACACCGCGGCCGATATTCGCCGGGCCAGCGGAGGGAGCGGTTGCAACGGGTGCAGAGAACGCCAGCGCACCGGGTGCATCGGATACCGGCAGGTCTGTGTGAGTAACCACCTGCGGCACGGGCGCGTTTGGTGTGACAACTTTCGGCACGTTCGGATTAATCGGCGCGTCTACCTTCACCGCGGTGTTGGAAAATTCCAATACCGTCTGCGGCTGGAAGTTGGACTTCGCAGTAAACGCAGTGGTGACACGCGGCTGCACTTGGACTTGTTCCACGACGACAGTATTCTGCGTCGGAACGGTAGGTTTGATAACAGGCTTGACAACGGGCTTACGCACCTTCGGCTTCGGCGGTTCCTTCGGTTGAAGGACTTCGGCACCAACCAGGTCTTTGAACTTTTCAGTCTGGGTAACGAGATAGATACCCGCTATGAAAGCGATGACCGCGTGTAGCACGAGCGAAGTCATGAAGGCACCGGAAGTTCTTTTGGCACTCATCTTTTTACCTCCAAGGGATGTTGGTTTCGCGGCACGTATCCGCGTAGGCATGCTTTAGCAGCGCGCCTACGAGATGCCGCGAAAATTCCTAGAAAAAATAAAATTGTTGATGCAAATTAGATAGCAAATTGTATGCCAACTCATTTGCGCCTATTTCGGCATCAAAACCGGAAAATTGCACGAAAAGGGGCAATATTCTTTCCATACTGCACAAAAAGGTGCAATTTCCGATTTAGCCGGTAGTTGGGAGTCGCTTCGGGCAGCAACTCGGTGCGTCAGGGTGAATGAAAATCCACCCTGACGCTAACCCCGAGCGGGTTTTACGGTGCCCGGTCTTTTTCGGTGGAGAAAAATTTGTCGATACGCGGATCCGCCTTTTTCCAACTGAAGATAGTCAGGTTATTCTGCGTGACACTATCCAGTTGCTGAATTAACCACTCATCCCCTTTCTTTACGAAATAGAGGTGTGTCTCGCCGGGAAACGCGCCTTTGTAGCAGTTGTAGCCGACTGCGCTGGCTTCCTTCCGGCGAATCCAAAAGTCAGTTAACTGGGGAGACGTGCCCCATTTGGCACCTTTCGTTCCGATGCCGATCCACAATCCTTCGATACCGATTTTGACATCGTTCCAGCCTGCGGCAACAGGCACAGGCTCGTTCCCTGCGAAGATGGTGCCAAAGACAATGGAGCCGGTATCAAACGTTTCGGCGATTGCCTTGATGTCGTTATCGTTAAATGCCTCATAGAAGGCAGTGAAAACTTCTTGAAGCGCGGCTTTCTCCGCCTCAAAATCGATCGGTCTGCTCGCAACAATCGGTCCCTCATCGTCGGAACTCGTCGCTGCGGGAGTCGCTGTCGGTGACTCGGCGGTTTCCTCTGCATCGTCGCTACCGCAGCCGACGATGCCGACGCTCATAATGCCCATCGCAAATAGGGCGATCAGAAGCGATGTAAACATGAATCGCAATTGCATTTTTGCAAATTCCTCCTATTAAATTCACTTGTCACATCTAAAAAGACGTAGTTAAACCCGTTTGCGCTCAGGCGAGCGCAAACTACAGAATGGCTTGTCACATCTAAAAAGATGCAGTTAAATACTATTATACTTTATTTCCAAAAAAATGTCAAGTTAATCTTTTATCCCGAAGATCGATTGCCTGAATCACATCTGCAACCTGAATCTCCGACATGCATCCTTCCCCACCAAATCGGCACGTGGTACCGAGGCACGGTGGACAGTCCGGCTTCTGTCGGAGTGTTTGACATTGCGCGCCGACGGGCCCAAACCGTCCCGGGTCACCGGGCCCGTAAAGTCCAATCGTCGGGATGCCAACCGCTGCGGCGAGGTGCATCGGACCGCTGTCGTTACCAATGAACAATTGACATAGTTGCAAGATTGATGCCAGCTGTGTGAGACTGGTTTTTCCTGCGATATTGAATGACTTCTCTCGCATCAACGCTTGAATTTCCGCAATTATCGGCATTTCCGCATCGACACCCACGAAAATAATTTTTGCACGTTTTTGTGCAACTAACCAATCCGCGAGTTTGGCATAGCGTTCGGGCCGCCACCTCTTCAGTGCAACCGGAGAGCCTGGGTGAATAGCAACCAGTGTTTCCCTCGTAGGAGGAGGCCCTGTCCCTCGCCGTGCCGCATGAACCTGTGGTTCCACCGTAGGGCGAGGGCCTGTCCCTCGCCATGCCACATGAACCCCGCGCGCCGCAAGAAAATCCGCCGCCCATCTCTTATCTTCTGCCGTTACAGGAAACGTCGGCGTTTGCACCGGCGTTGGAATGCCTGCACGGTTGAGGACATCAAGGTTACGCGTAGTCTCGTGCGTGCCGCTAAATCGGGAAAATCCCAACTTATTAGCAACCTGCAGGGCGGCACGTCCGATCTGCTTCGGGGCAACCCGTAAAAGCGCGAAACAGACAATGCGCCAATCACCGCGGAGTTCCACTACCAACTCATATTTTTCGTGGCGCAGGCGGCGATAGAGTTGAACAGCCTCTAGCAACCGCGTCGGTTGTTCTCCCGTGCGACAAAAGAACGGTGAATTATATTCAATTACTTCATCTACCGCCGGTTGGTTCTCCAAAACAACGCGGCTCCATTTGCCGGCGAGCGCGTGCAGTTCGGCGTTTGGATACGCCTGACGTAAATTGTCAAACACCGGTGTTGCGAGTAGGACATCGCCGACGTGGTCCAACTTGATCACAAGGATGCGCTTGGGGATCCAGTCTTTCGGCATCCCTTTGCGATAGAATAGCCATTGCACAGCGGCGGCGGTTATCAGTGTGAGGGTTTCAAGCACATTCCGAAGCACGTTCTATTTCCTCTTATGCCTCCTGTCTCACCATGCTGGCGAGAACGCCGAGAATCCTGTCGCACCGCTCCAGCGTGTAGATTCTCATATCAATGTGGAGAGTTTTGTCAACTAGTTTGAGGAAAAGCCAGTCTGTCCCGGATGTGATGGCCCCATAGATACGCGGGATGCTATTTCCTTGTTCGGCGTTAAAGCGTTGCGCTGCTACCATCTCCGCAGCACACTGGGCAACGCCCAACTTCACGTCTGAGTTTTTTGCCGCAACAAGCGCGATGACAGGTGCTTCCAACTCAAACGCCTCCGGCGACAAACTCACCAGAAAATCACATACCCCTGTCAATTCTTTGCTGGCATCGACATTGAAATCAATCCCCGAAAAAAGGCTGACACGATTGTCAAAGTGGATGCAAAGTTCAACGAGCACTTCGGAGATAATCAGTTCGGACTTCGCCTTCTCCGTGCCCATGGCGAGGGCGAAAGGCATATTTCGCTCTAACACCGCGGTGAGCAGCGCGCTCGGCTCAACCGGTTCAATGTCAGCGAAAATGCCCCACTTCCGGACCGTGTCAAGTTCAAACGTCTTCCGCACTTGTCCTAAGGTAAAGTTGCTATACGCCATGATGAGAACCTCATGTTCGGAATGGAATTTTGACGTAGCGCGGGGGCCTGTCCCCCGCGAACCTCGCTACAAAGCATTCTGTTCGGAATGGAATTTTGACGTAGCGCGGGGGCCTGTCCCCCGCGAACCTCGCTTACAGTGCTTCACGCCTCCTGTTTCACCATACTCGCAAGGATGCCGAGAAGCCTGTCGCACCTATCAATGGAATAGGCTGTCATGTCAATGGAGAGCTGCCTGCCTTCCAACTTAAGGAATAGCCAATTCATCCCGGAGGTAGTCGCGCCGTAGACGCACGGAATGTCATTCCCGTGTTCGGCATTAAAGCGTTGCGCCGCCACCATCTCCGCAACACACTGCCCAAGCCCATCTTTGAGACTGTCTTTTTTTGCCTCCACTAGGACGATAACCGGTGCTGTCACAGAAAATTGATTCGGTGACAGGCTCACTAAAAAATCGCAAACCCCAGTCAACTCGTTTTTCGCATCAACGTTGAAGTCAACCCCCGAAAAGAGACTGATACGGCCTTCAAAATGCTCGCGGAGTTCAACCAGAATATCGGTAACAATCATCTCCGATTTCGCCTTCTCGGTGCCAATCGCAATGGCGAGCGGGGCCTTTTTTGCCAATCCCGCGGAGAGATACTCACTCGGCACTACCGGTGCCGCTTCGGCAAAAATACCAATAACCTGCAGGATTCCCAGGTCAAACGTTTCCTGCACAGAATCGAAGGTAAAACTGCTATATGGCATTATGAGAAAACCTCCCAGATACTATCTCATTTTTAGTATACCTGATTTTTCAGCGAAATGCAAGGAAATTAATAGTGCCTGATTTTTTCTGTGAAAATCAATATTGTTCCGCGAGAAAACTACCTTGCATCAACTGACAAAATTTGCTATACTATCTGCAGGCGGGAACGAAATATGCAGTTTATCAAACACTTTTCAGAAATTATGGACGAAGACCTCGGGCATGTCGGCGGAAAAGCACTCAACCTCGGCAAATTGACGCGCGCCGGATTTGCTGTCCCTAACGGGTTCTGTCTCACAACAGATGCCTATCGGTTTTCGGTGAAAGACGTGCCAGAAGTTGCAAAAGACATCGCGTTGGCACCCGCACTTATCGCCGCAATTCAGGACGCGCGCGCGCGGTTGCAGACAGATACCGTCGCAGTCCGTTCCAGTGCAACCGCCGAAGACCTGGGGGATGCTAGCTTCGCCGGACAACAGGATACATTCCTCAACGTTACCGACGACACGCTATTGGATGCTGTGAAGGCGTGCTGGGCATCCCTCCGCTCTTCACGTGCAATCGCCTATCGGCAAACACAAGGCATCTCCGAGGAAGACTTGGCGATGGCGGTTGTCGTGCAAGAGATGTGTCCTGCCGAAGTTGCCGGCGTGCTGTTCACGGTAAGTCCTTTTGACGAAAATGTCTGCATCATTGAATCCAATTGGGGACTCGGCGAATCGGTCGTCTCCGGCGAAATTACGCCTGACAACTTCCATGTCGCGCGGGAAACAGGTGAGGTTATCAAAAAAACGGTTGCGAAAAAAACGGAGATGGTCAGCGCGTTTTGTAAGCGCGCCCCAGTGCCTCTTGCGAAACAGGACATACCGAGCCTCACAGACGCACAACTGAAATCCCTCGCTAAACTCGGCATGCAGGTAGAGGCATTTTACGGACAACCGATGGATGTTGAATGGGCTTTTGCTGACAGCGAATTGTTCTTGCTGCAGGCGAGAACTATTACAGGACAGAAAAAAGCGGCGCGCTTGCAATGCATGTCTATGGGAACTACGGAAGCTGTGGAAAAACTGCGCCAAGAGGAAATCCGCCGCCTAGAAAAACGCGCCGATAAACACGGCACCGTCTGGTGTCATCACAACATCGCCGAGGTTCTGCCCGCGCCGTTGCCGATGACATGGGAAATCGTCAAGGAATTTATGTCGGGCAACGGTGGCTTAGGCATTGCGTATCGCAATTTAGGTTACTATCCCAGCGCGCGCGTGGATACAATGGGCATCCTTGACTTGGTTTGCGGCCGCATCTACGTCAACCTAAACCGAGAAACCGAACTCTATTTTGACGGCTACCCCCTCGCGCACGATTTTGAAACACTGAAACGGGAACCGCAAAAGGCGATGTACGCGCAAGCCGCACCGAATATCCGTCACAGCTCCGCTTCGTTTTGGTTCAAACTCCCGATACACCTCGTGCGGATGAGTAGTGCGGAATTACGTCTACGCAAACAACGTCTCGATTTTGACAGGCGGTTGACAGAGCAAGTATTCCCGCAGTTCCAAGCGACAGTTAAAACGGAGTGGAACATCACCTATCCCCACCTGTCCGATACGGAAGTGGTGGAGAAGTTCCAGGAATGGCGCACCAAAACCTTGCGCGAATTCGCACCACAGGCACTGATGGCGACGCTCCTCGCAGGATTTTCACTGCAGCGGCTAGAGACAGGATTCGCAAAGTGTCTCGATGAAACCGAAGCGAAGGGACTCACACAACAACTCATCACCGGTTTATCGGGCAACCTCACCGTCGAAACGAATGAAAAATTGTGGCAAGTAGCAGTGGGAACCCTTTCTCTTAACGAATTCTTGGCGGAGGCCGGACATCGCGCTGTCGGTGAATTTGAATTGGCGCAACCGCGCTGGCGCGAGGATACGAGTTATCTTGAGCAGATTATCGCTTCTTTTCGGACGCGCTTGAAAGATGATAGAAAGAACGCGCGCGTTGCAAACGGTGAAGGTGCCTCTCAACAACGCGAAGAAGCAGAAAACCGCCTCGCCGAGTTGCTGAAAAATAAAAAGAACTTGTGGAAACAGATTGGGGAAGAACTCGCGTTCACACGCCGTTATATGCCGTTTCGCGAAACGGCGAAATTTTATCTCATGCTCGGTTATGAGCAAATTCGGCGCGCTTTAGTAGAACTTGACAGGCGGTATCAACTCAATGGCGGCATTTTCTATCTGGTGCCAGATGAATTAACTCGGCTTATCAACGGTGAAGATTTTAGCCGCATCATTGCAGAACGCAAATCACAGCGAGATGCCTTGCTACAGATTGAACTTCCCGATGTCCTCTTTAGCGATTCCCTAATGGAAAAGTTGTCTGATGAAGAGACAGCGCAAACCTCGCCTACGCATGCGTATACCGGCGTGGGCATCTCCGCGGGCGTAGCGACAGGCCCCGCGCGTGTGCTTTTGGACCCGGGGGATGTCCATCCGAAAGACCGGGGATACATTCTGGTGTGTCCCTCGACAGACCCGGGGTGGACACCGCTCTTTCTGCACGCCGCGGGGTTAGTCATGGAGCGCGGCGGTATGTTATCGCACGGCGCGGTAGTAGCACGAGAATACGGCATTCCCGCCATCGCCAACATCCCGAACGCAACCCGAAACATCGCTGATGGACAGCAACTCCACATCGATGGAAACCGAGGCACTGTATCTATTGGCTAGCACCGCCATCAACGTAGGACGAGGAGATGCCCCTCGCAGACTAGAACCATGAACATCAACCACAGCGAATTTGTTGGCAATTGGAGCCGAGATTCCCGCTACACAACCGAAACCTACACCCGCAAACGCCAAAGCATTCGGCAAAAGACGCGGAAATCGTTCCTCATCTCCCTCATCATCCACGCCATCGCGCTCGGCGTGGTGAGTTTCAGTTACATCCGGTGGTATCATCCCGTGCAGCCTTCTGAACCGCTCGTCTCTGAGGCAATCGAGGTGACGAATGTCCCGCGCTTTCACGTGACGAGTCCCCAGAAACGCTCAATGTTTACGGCGAGACGTTCCACACCTACCTTACCCACCGTGACTGCCGGCGCAGATGCGCCTATGCGGCCGACCCCGGCATCTAGTAGTTCTCGGATGCTGATGCCTGGCACAGACGCGCGACTCCCGATGGCAGAAACATCGCTGAGCGAACAGACGACAAAAACACCGGCGTGGAAATCGCTTGGCACCTCCTCGGCGCAAGTGCCTACCCTGCAGCGTAATCCTGTCCATCGGCGCGGGCAACAGCGCGCAACTGTCACAGCCGAACCCGCAAGCGCGGCAGCACCCGTTGACAGAGATGCAGAAATGGGCGAAGCACTAGAGGGCATCGCCGAAAGCATCGCGGACAGCAACGGTGAGCCTGTCACTGTCGACATTGTTTTTTTGCTTGACATTAGTGGCAGTATGATAGATAATATCCGTGCTGTCGGTAGACAACTGAGTCAGATGGTAGAGGTATTTGAAAAGAAAAACGTTGATTTCACCCTCGGCATCGTGATTTTCAGATACCTTGAGGACGATACCATTATCCACCCGCAAACGCGGGATGTGGAGAGATATAAGCGGCTGTTGACTTCGCACGTCGTCGCGGCGGCGGGAGATGAGCGCGCGCATAACGCCATCATCAAAACAATTCGTCGCGTCAATTTTCGTCAAGGCGTAAATCGCCGATTCGTCCTCGTCACCGATGAAGCGAGCAAAGGTTCTTACTCGCTATCCGATGTGCTGGTGCAGTGTTTGCAACAGAAAATTGTCGTTGATGTCATCGGCATTAACCACACGACGCACAAGGCTTTAACCGTTAAAACTGGGGGACTCTGGTTTCCCATTCCAAAACAACTGTAAGCGCGCCCTTCCGGGCTCAAAGGAGAATCATCAATGAAATGGTCACTGAATACGTATCAAACGTGCCAAGATTGGGAACTTGAACAGATACTTGAAACCGCTGAGGCTACCGGGTATCACGGCGTTGAATTCTTAATGGATTACAAACAGAAGCACGGCTTTGAGTGGGACACGCCGCGCGCCGAATGGGGCCGCTTAAAGGCACACGTTGACGTTAGCGGCGTGGTTATCTCATCGCTGACGAGCTGCCAGAATTTCCACGCCGAAGCCCCCGAAGACAGGAAAGAGAGCGTCCGTCGTATCACACGCGTCATTGACATGGCGGAATTTATGGGCTGTGCTCATGTCCGTGTCCTTGGCGATAGATATACCGATGAAACGAAGGAAGCCGTCATCGGTTATGTCACTGAAGGGTTGAAGCAACTCGGTAACCACGCCGGCCCGAAGGACATTACCGTCTCTATTGAGATGCACGGCTCTTTCACCGACCCGGGTTCGGCGATGCGCGTCATTGAGGCGGTGAACCTGCCGAACGTCGGCTTCGTCTTCAACTCACAATTTGTCGGATGCGAGGCGGGCAGCATTGAACCGCTGTTTTCGCGCGTGGCACCGCATATCACTGCCGTGCATACGCACCGCGTCGAAGAACCAGCGACGTTTGAGCTCTATCGACAGATGTTTGAATGGCTCAACCGCATCGGTTTTTCGGGTTACATTTCCAACGAGTGCGCGTATACAGGGCCAGACCCGGAGAAGGTCCTCGCGCTTTATGTTGGACTGTTCAAAGCGTTTATCCCGTAGTGCGCGGGCCTGTCTCGCGTTCCCACAATCCGCATAATCGTAGTGCGCGGGCCTGTCCCGCGCAAGTTCATAATCCGCATACTCGTAGTGCGCGGGCCTGTCCCGCGCAAGTTCAGAATCGGATACCCGTAGTGCACTAGGCCTGTCCCGCGCAAACTCACAATCGAAAAAAATGCATCACCCACAACCCGCGCACCTCTATCAACGCGTCCCGATTCCAGAGGCGTTTCTAAACGAAACGTGGGGCGGCGACATCCGCATCGGCGATTTGACAGGGGATGGTAACGTCGATTTTCTCGTTTACAAATCACTGGGCGGCATTCATCCCTGTTTTCTCGGCGCGTTCACACTGGAAGGCGAACCCCTCTGGTCCCGCGGCGACAAGCATCTGACTATTCCAGATGCAGATGCCGCGGGAACACATTTGGAAACGCTTTCTCCGGACAGGCCTGGTCCCGTCGCGATTTACGATATTGATGCCGATGGACAAGCCGAGGTTATCTGCTTTTGGGTGGATGCAGATGCAACAACGGTAAGCAAATGGAATCTCGCCGAAATTCGCCTGCTGATATTAGACGGCGCGACCGGCGAAATTAAACGCACTGCCGCGCCCGATGCACTCCAACAGTGCAACGCTTACGCCGAAGGCGAACTGCACATCCCTAATTACGTGCATCAGCGGTTGATGATTGCCAATCTCACAGGAAACACGCAGCCGCAGGACTTCGTCGTCAAAGTCGGGGTGAAGGTGCTTGCATTTAACCACAAACTTGAGCTCCTGTGGCAGTATACCGATAAGTGGTTCCGTTATCCAAAACACTCGGCGTATATTCCCGCTGTCGGCGACTTGAACGGCGATGGCCTTGATGAGGTTAATGGCGGCAACTTCGGACTCGCCGCCGATGGGACGGTGCTGTGGGATACCTACTTCAGCGATAACATGGACTCTGTTTTAGTTGAGGAATGGAACAACGAAAAAGCCGCCATCCTCTCCGGCGGCGGA
Source organism: Candidatus Poribacteria bacterium (assembly GCA_965242965.1). Classification (GTDB taxonomy): domain Bacteria; phylum Poribacteria; class WGA-4E; order WGA-4E; family WGA-3G; genus AGPOR5. The sequence goes on from OZ251518.1 coordinate 5,129,093, forward strand.
CAGGTGCTAGATAGTAGCGGCACGCCGATTCTTTCATTAGGCTCTGAAACAGTGCCACATGGACAAGAAATTCGGTGCGGTAACCTCCTCCCGGGTTCCCCGGGGCGAGAGCTCGTTATCCGCTATAACGGGCATCATCCAGAACTGATGGTAGTGGATAACAGCGGACAGATTCGGAGCAGATTTCGCGTTGATGAATCGCCGAACAATACCGGGTTAGAGGTAATCCGCTGGCATGGACATGGTAACGCCGAACTGATTTATAGTCCCGCCGCCCTTTACGATGGCGATGGAAATAAGGTGGTGACGTTCCCTGAACTTCCGCCGCCGAGTGGCGGTAAGATGGGATGGTATCACTGCTTCCCTGCCGATGTGTGCGGCGACGAACGCGAAGAGGTTATCCTCTATGAGCCCTATAGTGATGCGATTTATATCTACACACCGAACCCCTTTAACCCGAGTCAGTTTCGCGGCTATACGCATACAGCACGGCAATACAACGCACGGCTCATGGATTAAAGGAGTCGTAAGGGAGGATTTCTATATCCGTTCGCCTCTACAAACACACTGAATTCGGAATCAAAACATCATGGCCACCTCAACCATCAATAAATTCCTGCTCATCTCAATCGATTGCTGGCGGTTTGACGCGCTCAGCCGCACCAATCCGTCCTTCAATACGCCCAAGTTTGAGCTCCTGACGAAAGACTTCTCCCTCGCCGAGAAGTTCTTCGTCACCGCGCCTGCGACGCGTCCATCGCATACCTCCTATTTTACCGGGCTCTATCCGTTTGAGCACGGCGTTTACGGGCAAACCTATCTGAAGATGTTTGAGGGCATCCCGAACCTCTTTCAGATTTTTGCCGATGCCGGGTATCATATCACGGGCCGTTCGGAACGGCATGAAGTATTCCGCTTCCTCGATTTTGAGCCGTTCATCACACCGCTTGACCCGGGTGCTACGGCGCAACACCTCGGTTCGCTTGAAGATTGCATCCGGCACCTCGCGCAACCCTCAGATACGCCGCAGTTCTGCTTCCTCCATTTTTGGTATACGCACGGCGGCTACGGTATGTCAGGCATCCCATCCGCACCTAATTTCAAGACGCTTGTGGAGAGCGGTAGAACCGATGAAGCACTATGCTTCTATTACGCCGCCGTGACGCACGTGCTGGAGTTCAAATTGGTCGAAATCCTGAAACACCTGCGCCTTTCCGAGTGGGCAGTCTTCATCTTCGGAGACCACGGTGAAGGCATCTGTGAAGAAATCATCGCGCACGGCGACACGCTGAATCAGAATGTGTTGCATGTCCCGCTGTTGATGCATATTCCGAATGTTGGAAAATTGGATTTTCCGAATGCCCCGCTGTGCTCCCTCGATCTTTTTCCGACAATCACCAACCTCGCTGGCATTGACATTGACGTGGACTATCACGGCTATGGGAAAAACCTACTCGCGCCGGAAGCAATTGACGAAAACCGACTTGTGCTATCGGAATTAGATAGTCTATACGGCATTGGATTTCTGAGTCGGAGCAACCTGGAAATGCCGCACCACCGCGTCACCTCTCGCATATCGGTTGACAACGTTGAGATTCATCGGTATGCAGAAGGCGTTCGACTCTGGTCCCTCACCGATGGCGAGCATCTCTATCGCGAAGATGAGAAAACGGGTGAGTTTGTTTACCGAGAGGTGCTGAGTGGCGAGGATTTGCCGTGCGATGAGTCGGAACGTTTCCGCGCGGCTTATGACGACATCCTGATGAATTCCCATTACCAGCACCTCCAATTCCAAGAGACGACTGCGGAGGAGACAGAGATTCTGGAAGGGCGGCTGCGGGATTTGGGGTATGTGGAGTAAGTGTTCGCGGGATTTACGAATCCCGCGAGCCGACTTTATGCATTGATTGCGGTGAATCGCTTCACCAATTCCTTCTTCACCGCTTTCACCAGTTTGCTGTCATCTACCTCACACCCGGAACGATTCCGTTTCCCCGGTAGGAGAGACCTCCCAGTCTTGATTTTTCCTCCCGGTAGGCGAGACCAGGAGGTCTCGCCTACCGAGCGGGTAAGGTTGTCAACACAATCTGCGCCTCGTCTTGCTGGATGTCAGGCGGGAGCGGTTTGTAGGTGCCGTCAGGCAGCCGCTGCATCCCGCGGACCTTATCTGCTGCGAGTTGCGCATCCTTCTCTGCCAAGTAGAAGTATCCGTCCTCTTCGTAAGTTTCAATGTCCGGAAACGGTTTCGTTCGCGCGGCAACCACCAAGAGCTCAACGCCAAACGGGGGTGTGCAGCGAAACTCGCCAATCTCAACGTCGGTATTGGCTTGAGACGCGTCAATATAGTAGTCGTCTTGGAGGAGCGTGTATCTGCCGGTTTCAACCGGGCCCCTAAGGTTTCCACGTTCTCTTTCATCAGCGAGGATATAGAGCAGCCGGAGGTGGGCTGGTTGATTCACCCGCACAAAGACTTTCATTCTCTCGTCTTCGGTGTAAAGCACGGGGCCGCTACCTTTGTTTGTCCGGGCTTCAACCTTTAAACGGCCGTCGGTGAAAACCCGCCGTTCAACGAAAACTTTTGGATCGAACTGTTCCATTCCTCGCTCGCCGAGGGCATAGTCTGGCGGCGCGAAAGTTTCCTGTTCAGCACGAGCTGGCTGATAACCGGGTGGTTCAAAAGCAATCGGCGGACTGTAGCGGAGCTCCGACTTGCGAAATGGCACGACAGTCGCTGCCAGAAATTCCCCTGTTTTTACATCGCGTAGGGCAGCCCGGAGGGTGAGTTCATCTCCGTTCTTCCAATAGGCACCGTAAAGTTTTAACTGAGGATTCGGGCGGCGGATATTGGCATTTTCTTCCGTGGAGCCGCGCATTCTTTCAACAGTATCCCACTCAATTTTTTCCCGAAAGCCGTCGACGAAAATGAGATGAGATGGGCTGCACATCCCAGAATCTTCATAGGGGAACGGTTCTACCCAGACTTTGCGCCCAGGGCGGGGCACTTGCCGTAACAGTTGAGACGCAGCGACATAGGCTACATCCTCAAGAGAAACAATCGGTTTTTCCTCTAGTTCCGCAACGCGCTTAACGACGTGCCTGAACGAACTTTTATCAGTTGCTGTTGCAGCCTGCGCCATTTCCGCGAACGCTTGCGTCAAATGCGTCGAATGAGGATAATATGCCGCGCCTAGTTGAATGAGTTGCGCCTCTCTCAACGCTTCGTAAAGCGGATAGGTGCTCAAGTATTTCTGCACCGCGCTGGGGATGTCAAGATTGTCCTCCGCGGCTTGAGCTTTGTCAAGGATGCGGCGAATCTTTCGTTGCAGCTCTGATTCACGTTCGGCATAGATAACCTTGAGTTCGGCGCGGTTGACATAAGCGATGGCGTAGGTATCCAAATCTGTGCGCGCCCTATCTACCGTCAGGTTCCTGTTATGGAGCCCCGAGAGTTTCATTGATTCTGAACTCACGAGGACTGTGCTGTAGTGTTCCACTACCATGTTGTATTGCAAGTTATTGCTGTTGGCGTTAAGAATGCACCAGACCATGGCAACAATCCGTTTCGCCGCTTCCTTTCGGGCTTCTGCGGCAGCAATCTCAAAGGATTTTTCGCCAATTCCCCGGCCTCGCCCTACGTCGAAAAGGAACGTTTCAACGGGATACCTGCTGAGCTCCGGTAGGACCCAATCCGGTAAATCTGACTGTGCAGCATGCGCTGTTGCAGTTGCCGCAAACACAATCAGCAAGCAAACAAAAAATCTTTTCATCTGTTAAGGATTCCTTATTTTAGTTAGTAGGTTGATAGTTTGGCTGACTTGATGCCGAAGCATCAAAGTCAGCGGATTCTCTCCGATTTGCGATGTTACTTTGCGATGAACAGGAAATCGCTCCCTGTCTCATCGCTTCCGAATCTACCGTAGCGCGGTTGAGGGCTCACCTCCTTGATGTAACCGAAAAGTTCGTCAAGGGTTAAGACGCTGTCTTCGCCGCCACCACTGCGTAGTGCCTCAAGGAATTTGCTGACAAACGGTGATGGGCCAGCCTCCTTTCCACTGAACGTGAGATACCGACGACTCCCGGCATCCCTACCCCTTTCGTCTTCGCGCAAGGAATTGGATGTTCCACTGAAGCGCGCATCTATCATCAGTAAGATATGTTGACACTGGGCACCGTCAAGAAGTTCCCAGAGAGATTCCTGGGAGACATAACTGGTTAGCCCCGGGTCATCCGCTTCAAGTTTTGTGTCTTGAGCGACGATGTAGTCTTTTCCGAGGGACACATCAAAATACCCGCGTCCAGCGAAGAAAACGAGGAGCTGATCTTCAGCGTCGTACTGCCGTATTGCATATTCATTGAGTTTTTCCAAGAGTTCGGTTCGCGCTGGATTTTCGACGAGTTCAACGTCAAAACCGTAGGTTTGCTCCAGTTCCGTCTTGATTTTCATCGCATCAGGAATTGGATTGACGAGCTCTTCCCAATGTTCATAGGCATTGGTGGCGAACACTAGCGCGTTACCTTTTCTTATCGGCGGTGGTGGAGGTTCAACAATTGGCAATTCAATTGTCGCTCGCACATCCGCGCCGCCGAATTTATCAGTGATAGACACGTTCAGTATTAGGATTTGTGTCGTGCTGTTCTGTCTGATACCAACGTTGAAGGTATCCTTTTTGGACGCACCGGGGATGATGTCGCCGAGGTTTCTTGAGGGTTCTCCGAACAATTCAATCCCTTGTTCACCTTCTACCTCTATGCGGACAGTGACATCTTCGGCGTTTCCCTCGCCACTGTTTGTAACAGTTATCGAGAAATCAATGGATTCACCCGGTTGAATAACCCCATCGCCATTGCCAACATCCTCAACGTAGGAATAATGGTAATCAAATTTTGGCGGTGGTGCGCCCACGATGTGCAGTCGCCTCTCCTTATCAGGCGGCGCGTAATTGTTATATTCCGCGAAACGCAGCGGGATTGTGAGAGTCTGTGTTTTCATAGAGGCCTCTGTTTTGACAGGCAATTTCAACGTTCGCGATGCCCCTACGGCAATCTTTCCAAACTCCAACTTCTTGTTTTTGAACGCGGACTCGGTGCTCACAGTGTGAGTGGTGAAACGGTAAAGAGCCCCTTTGCCGCTATTTTCGACAGTGACGCTTAATGTTGTCGTGTCTCCTGCACGCACCGGGTTGGGTTTCCAACGGGCTTCAACAACTTTCGCTAACGGTTTTCCCACCGGTTGGCCCGTTGAAAACATATCAATGCCTTCAACAACTTTGAGCGCGTGCCACCGAAACGGTTTTAATTGTTCCCATCCCTCAAGAGTGAGGGTTTCTTCGCCTGTTTTTCCATCAACCTTTGTGGAAGCGTGCACGTCAATAGATGAAAGGTTCAAGAAAGGCTTTGGTTCTTCGAGTCCATACAAGAATCCATGAATTGGGACTGTTTCATCGCCGGATGTCGTTCGGTACTGCTTGCTAAAATCGTAGGTTGGCAGTTCAATGCGATAATCCTGTTGTCTGATGCCTTGCAGTGAGCCCGCCTCTTCGCCTGTCTGCGCCCAACCTGTCCGGTGGGTTCGCCTAATGCTTCCGATGAGCCGATAAAGGACGATATCCACCGGCACACCTATCATTATCGCTTTGTTCCAGAAACTGGTTCCCTCCCAGTCAAACCGGAAATCATAGGGCTCAAAGTTGTCCCAGTCGACCTGGGTATCCGCCAACTTTTCCTCCTTATATAACCACGTATCGTAGATTGCCTTACCCCAAAGTGCGGTGGTAGCGAGTCCAACCGCCAAATCGAGAAGTGTGGATTCGGGACGGTATTTGATGATGTCGCGCTGTTCAATTTTGTAATGGGGGACATATTGCAATTGAAACCGGAAGTCAGTTTCTGTTGCACCGAATTGAATCTGGAAGTCGCGGGGGTGCACCTCATTTCGGCGTTCTTCGGTATCAACGACAGTCGTCCTGTCGATGCCGTATCCAAAACTATTTTCCACGAGTCTGACTGCAGAGCATCCTGCTGTGCTCAGCACAATCACGCTGAACACCAAGACGTTGATGAGTTTGTGTTTCATATGCCGTTCCTTTTCGGTTTTTGAAATGATACCAAAATTCACGAAAAAAGTCAACTGTGTGCTGCTGACACTTACTTCGTGATGAACAGAAAATCACTCCCGGGTTCATTGCGATGTCCGAATTTGCCTTGGTGAGGTTGGGGTTTCGCCTGCTCAACGTAACTGAAAAGCTCATTGAGGGTTAAGATTCCATCTTCGCCGCCTCTATCGCGGAGTGCCTCAAGCACCCAGTAGGCAAATTCTGATTTGTCGGGAACGTATTCGTTGCCGCCGGAAGTCATGTAGCGACGTGTCTTATACCCCATCACACGTTCAACGTTCACGGGCTTATCCTCATTCTCCGCGCCTCTATGCCCGAGGAGTTCGTGATCGAGTGTTCCACCGAAGCAGGCATCTATCATCAGAAAGATATGTTTGCACGCAATATTGTCAATGCGTTCCTTGAGCAGCGGATAGGAAATATAACTGATGTGTTCTCTGTCGTTATCAGGCAGCTCCGTATCACGGGCGACGAGGTATCCGATTGGGAAAATCTCATCGAAATAGCCGTGCCCGGCGAAGAATATCATCACCTGGTCTTCGGGGTGATACGTCTTGGCTGCGTATTCACGGAGTTTAGCGAAGACCTCCTGCATCGTCGGGTTGAGAATCAATTCAACTTCAAAACCGTAGGTATCCACTAATTCCGTTTCAATTTTCATCGCGTCAAGGCTTGGATTGTGGAGTTTCTGCCAGTGTTCGTATTCATTCACAGCAAACAACAGTGCGTAATCCTTTCCCTTCCTTTCATATCCATTCGGCACAACCGGCACACCACAATCGATGATGAGATTCTTGACTGCCTCGTTCCCCAGGGTATCCGTTGCCGTGATATGAATGCGGTTCTCCCCAAGGACAAGCGTGATATCTTTCACGAATTGCCCTGTTTCTGAAACCTGCACCCGTTCGCCGTTGACGCGAACTTCGGCAATCCCACTCCTGTCATGGGCCCTGCCAATGAGAGGCAACTCCTTCTCCGTGACAACGATTATTGGTTGGAAGCCGCGGACCCCCGGCGGCGAGTCAATGAAAATCTCGGGGCCTTCATCATCTGGCTCTTCTGGTTCTGGCCGTGTGATGGTAAGTGTCGTAGTCGCCGTGAGCCCCCACTCATCTGTTGCCATGACAGAGATTGGGTTTTCACCATAGTTCAGCGGGACTTCTGCCTTGAATGCACCGGTTTTCAAGACTCGCACCGGTTTCTCGTTGACGGTAACATCACGAATTCCGCTAGCAGGGTTGACGGTCCCGGCGATAATTATCTGCTTGTCCCTCTCTTCAACGGTGAAAGGTGAACGGCGCGGATAGTTGATGTCAATCGTAAGGGACGGATTGCGAATGAAGGTGACTACCTCGGATGCTTCGTTTCCCCACCTATCGGTTGCCGTGATAGTGATGTGATTTTCACCGGGGACGAGCGAAACTTCTGCCTTGAATGCACCGTTTGGCAAAACCCGCACCGGTTCCTCGTTGACGGTGACTTTAGGGATTTCACCACTGTTATCAGTGACGTTCCCCGTGACAATTTTCTTGTCGTCATCCGGTGCAACCATAAAAGGCGATTCGGGAGGGAAATTGATGACAATCTCTGGCGGAATGTCATCTACGCGAGTGACTAGAACTTCCTCAGTTTTTCTGTTGCCCCAGGTATCTGTTGCCGTGATGAGGATGCGATTTTTACCAAAGTTCAGGGCGAATTCTTCCTGAAATGCGCCGACTGGCGAAACCTGCACCCGTACGCCATTGACAGTCACTTCCGAAATCCCGCTAGCATCTACGGCTCTGCCTGAAATCGGCAGCATCTCCGCCGAGGTAGTTGGTGGTATCGGCGGGTTAATGACAATTTCGGGTGGTGTATTATCGCCACCGCGGTTGATTATGAGTTCCTTCTTCGCTGGATTTCCCGCCATGTCTATTGCGACAATGCTGATGCTATTCGCGCCCGAGTCAAGAGCGACTTCTGCTTTGAATGCGCCGGTTTCCAAAACCCGCACCTTTTTCTCGTTGACGCTGACCTCGGCAATCCCACTAGAGTCCATCGCACTCCCGGATACGACAATCTTTCTCACATCCGCTTTGACGGTAAAAGGCGAACTGGGAGGATAATGGATAGCAATTTCGGGTAGCACCGTATCCCGAAGCGGAGGCGGTATTGGAACTACATCGCGCAGATTCCAGATTAAAACAGTGCTATCTCGGCTTCCGGTAGCGAGCATCGTTCCCATCGGTGAAAAGGCTACTGAAGTCACCCCATCAGTGTGCCCTTCAAGGGAAGCGAGTTTCGTTCTAGATGAAACATCCCATAGGTTCACATTATCGCTAACACTTGTCAATCCTGTGGCGAGCATCTTCCCATCAGGCGAAAAAGTTAGTGCCTCTACATAGCCAATGTGTTCAAGGGTTGCAACGGCTTGCCCGGTAGAGACATCCCAGAACTTTACGGCATTGTCACTACTGCCACTTGCGAGCATTTTGCCATCGGGTGAAAATGCAACCGCGTACACAGAATGGCTGTGCCCGTTTAAGGGCCTGATTTCAGGTTCGGCACTAACAGTCCAGAGTTTGACAGTGCCATCATAACTTCCCGATGCAAGGGTATCTGCATTTGGGGAAAATGCAATGGAAGATACAGCCCCTCGGTGGCCTTCAACGGTGAAATTTTCGTTTATTCTTATCCCGAACCGCCGGCGGGATGTTGTGTCAACAGACCAGGTTCTTATTTTGCCATCGTAACTCCCGCTAGCGAGCGTCTGTCCATCGGGCGAAAACCGAACCGTCTGGACCCAATTTCTGTGCTTCAGCGTCTCAATTTCATGCCGGCTATCCACATTCCACAATTTGACAGTTTTATCGGCACTTGCCGAGGCGAGCAACTTTCCATCTGGTGAAAACGCTACCGACTTCACCCAGTCTTTGTGCCCGGTGAGCGGCGAGAGTTCGCGATGGGCAACAGTATCCCACAGTTGGACGGTGTTATCACTAACGCCGCTGACGAGCAACTTTCCATCTGGCGAAAATGCAACAGCATACACTGGGCTGCTGTAGTCAATCTGCGTTATCGCGTTTTCGGGGAGAGCGCGGGAGAGTGGCACCTGCCTTAAAGGTTGCGGTGCAGCGTCGGAATTATCTTGCACTACGAGACTGATTTCGGAATTTGGAGATTGCGGTGCAGCGTCAGAATTATCTTGCACTACGGGACTGATGTTGAACTCGGAGAGATTCCAGAGAAAAATTGTCCCGTCCTCGCTACCACTTGCAAGGATATTTCCATCGGGAGAAAATGCTACCGCCTTCACATCTTTGCGGTGGCCCGTAAGGGTATCAATTTCGCGCCCGCTTTCCACATCCCACAACTTGATTGTGTCATCCCAGCTTGCCGAGGCAAGCGTCTTTCCATTAGGTGAAAAAGCGACAGAAGAAATAGCGTGCCGATGTCCTTTGAGTGTCGCGATGTCATTCCAATTTTCAGCAGTCCAGAGTTTAACCGTGTTATCTTCGCTCGCGGATGCGAGCATCTTCCCATCAGGCGAGAAAACGATAGCGGACACATCCTCGCGGTATCCCCAGAGCGCGCCGATATCACGCTTTTCAGCGACATCCCAGAGTTTGACAGTCGCATCGCTTACCGAATTGAGGATATCACCGGCTGACACGAGCGTCTCCCCGTCCGGCGAAAACGCCACCGACTTCACATCCTTGTTGTCATCACGGAGAGTGGCGATTTCGCGCCGGTTCTTCACATCCCACAACTTAACCGTGTAATCCCGGCTGCCGCTGGCGAGCGTCTTCCCATCAGCAGTAAATGCAACGGAATTGACACCCCGGGTGTGTCCCTTGAAGGTATAGATTCCCTCGCGTTTGCCTTTAACAGTCCAGAGTTTAACGGTGTTATCTTCACTTGCAGAAGCAAGAAAATCCGCATTAGGCGAAAAGGCAACCGAATTGACAGTGTCTCTGTGTCCTTTGAACTCAGTTATGCCGCGCCGATTCTCAATATCCCACAATTTGATAAGCGCGCCACTTGCCGAGGCGAGGAACCGTCCATCGGGAGAAAATGCAACGGACGTTACGCTGTCGCTGAGTCTCCCCAGTTGCGTTCTCGTGTCATCAGGGAGTGCCGCCTTGGGATAAACCAAACTCGTTAGATGGATGAGGAGTGTGAACCCGAGGAGAATGGAATGGTTTTTGAATCGCATTATTTTCTGATGGGCATCACGCATGCCTTTGTCAAGCCGCCTCTGCTGCGGAACCTCGTTTTATGGTATGAGATAGTAGTTCTATCGTTGGTGTAGCGCGAACGCTGGCGAGGGACAGGTCCTCGCCCTACGGTGAAAGCGGGCTTTTCTCTGTCCGTAGCGCGGGGGCCTGTCCCCCGAGATCGTTGGAGTGCGCACGATGGCGAGGGAAACCCGTTCGCCAGCGTGTGTGGAAACCTGCGAGGGCCCTCGCCCTACGATGAAGGGGGACCTTCTGCCGCGGCGGCCCCGGGAGGCGCGCCGCCCTATTGCATCGAGACCAGGAGGTCTCTCCTACGGAGACATCAATTGCATCGAGACCGGGAGGGCGCGCCAACGGATTTATGAAACACCCTGAATTAATTATACACTTTGAGTATAGCAATTGTCAAGGAGAAACCCTTAAGATTTGACACTTGACGCGCACCGCTAATTCCTGAAGAGAGCCAGATACTTCTCCAGCACAAAAAGGCGGTTGCGGGAGAACCCAGTCATTTCCTTTAACACCCCAAGTTTTGTTAGGGACTTGAGAAGTTGATTCGCTGTTGCATAGTTCATTTCTAACGCACTTTCAACCAATCTAACGTTGACAATTGGCGTTGCGTACATGAAACTCAGCAATTTTTGGGCGTTTTTCGCTGGACGCGAGCCAAGGTTTAGGATTTTCGCGTCGTATTCCTGACGGAGCGAAATAATCGCTTCGAACGTTTCAATGCCGTGCCGCGCTGTTGCAGCGATGCCGTTCAAGAAAAAAGCTATCCACTGCTCCAAGTTGTTTGACTTGCGAACCATTGTGAGTGAATCGTAGTAGGAATCCCGATGCTTATCAAAGAAAGAAGACATATAGAGCACCGGTTTATCCAGCATCTGTGCGTCAATGAGTTGCAGAACGATCAAGAGCCTTCCACACCTACCGTTCCCGTCCAAAAACGGATGGATGGTTTCAAACTGATAATGCGTGATAGCGATTTTGATCAGCGTCGGAATCTGTAGCGACTGGTTGTGCCAGAATTTCTCTAAGTCGCTTAAAAGTTCCGGCACCTCCGCCGCGGAGGGCGGCACAAAAAACGCATCCGAAAGCGAGGAGCCACCAATCCAATTTTGACTCCTGCGAATCTCACCAGGGGCCCTATGCTCACCGCGAACTCCAGAGAGCAAGATTTGATGCGCTTCCCGCAGCAGACGCATCGAAAGCGGTAACACCGGAAGTTTGTCAATCGCCGAATTCATCGCTTGGATATAGTTCTGAACCTCATGCCAATCCTCGCGACGCTCCGGGTCGATCTCCTCGTGCGGTAGCACCGCTTCGTCAAGTTCGGTTTTTGTCCCTTCAATCCGATTAGAGTCTATCGCTTCTTTCCTCACCTGCATTTGGATGAAGAAATCGACATCCGGCACGAGGCCGGCGTAGGCATTTAACTCGCCTAAAAGCCGGCCTGCCTGTTCCAAGAGAACATCTATCTGCGAGTTTTTCCAACTAAAATGACAGTTGATAAAAGAAGGGATGAAACTCCTATATTCTCGTTGCTGCCTATATTTGCCCGCTACGAATGTTTTCATGTCCCCATCCTCCAATTTAGGACAATTTAGAATTCCATATTATCATTTTTCCCGATTTTTAATAATACAGAATTCCATATTATCATTTTTCCCGATTTTTAATAATATAGAATTCCTCATTATCATTTTCGGCGATTTTTGATAACCATAAACGCTATATTATCATTTTCGGCGATTTTTGATAATCATAAATTGATTGGCGAACTATAAAACTCGCCTCTACAATTCATGAATCTTCGCCGCAAGCGTGCCCAAATCCACAATCGCGACGGTAGACTTTCCTGTCGTCCAGCCGCCTGCCTCCCCTGGATTAAGCAGAAGAGACCTCTCGTTCTGAACATCGATCTGGTGTGTGTGGCCGTAAACGACGATGTCATACACGCCGCTTTTGGCAATCGGAATAGCGAGTTCAGGATAGTGCATCACGGCGATGCTCCTGCCGCCGACAGAAACGTTCGCTAAATTCGGGTGAACCTCGCCGACAGCTTCAAACCGCTGCGCGAGGATAACGCGCTCGCCATCGTTGTTACCGAACACACCGACGACTCGGCACTCCAAATCGGCAAGGGGTGCTATTGCAAACGGCGAAATAAAATCGCCCGCGTGGACTACCAACTCTACGCCAGCATCGTTGAAGAAGGCGACAGCGCGTTCAATCTGCGGGATGTTATCGTGACTATCGGACATTACGCCAAGTTTCATGAGGGTTCTCCTTTTGTGTTATCGTGTCGTTGAATTCCGCGTTCATTGAGTTGTGCTAATTCTTTTTCCAAGTTGCACCGGGATTTCTTCCCACCGTGAATGCTCGGTTCGGCAGAGAGAAGTTCCCTGAGTTTGCCTAAGGCTCGGTGGACATCGGGAGTGTGGATGTCCAGCACCTCGCGAAGCAGACGGCTGTCAAGTGTGTGACGGCCCGGGTCATCCGCAACTTCGTTAAACGGCAACATCCGTTCGTGTTTCAATTCGTGGAAAACGCGTTCGGCATTCGCTAACGCCTCATCCGAAAGACGGCGCACATCCAAGGACGGCATTCGGAGTAGGGCTCCCCTTGAACTTCTACCCCTTTTAGCCTGTTGTTTTCCACTGTGCATCCACTGGAGCATGAGCCCAAGCGTTGAATTACCCCAGAGCGTCCAGACGTAGTCGTAATGAGAGTTTTTCAACACAACAGTCGGCAGTGAACTTATCCCAATAGCGGGTTCTTCCGTGAAGAGGACACCCAGTGAGTTTGAACTGAATCCCATACTTATGTTGAAATGGACGCGGCTGTTGAGTGCCAGTATCCGCTGTGCTTTGTCATGGCGATTGGGACGAGGAATGAGATGGCAATCGGGTTTAACCAACATGGCGCGTTGTGCAGGCGCATTCACTCGCCACAATCCGGGATAAAGGACCGGGGTGGCATAACTTTCTTCCACGTCAAACGCCCCGCGCTCCCCAGATTCATGAATATCCCTTTGATGCGCGCCGACCTCGGCAATATCGCCTACGCTGCACATAGGGATTTGTAACGGCCTCGCCTGCGTTGGTAACCACAACTCACCTGTCCCTAGGCGATACGCCGATTGGATTAACGCCATCTCCTTTATCCGAGTGGCTTCCCAGGCACCGTTCTCCTTAAGCGGACAATTGAGAACATGCCCGACAGTGCCCTCGCCGATTTTAACCAGGTCTGCGCCAATCGGGCCATCTTCCATCCGACGCGTGCTTTTCACTCGGTGGACAGTATTTCCCACTTCGATGGCTTCTAACACGCTCCGCGGCCGATGGGTAAGCGAGACAAATGTGCCGCGCCCTGTGCATTCCGCTTTTTCCCCTTTCGTTGCAATGACGATGCACTCCGCCATGCTTGTATCCGCCGAGAAGGCGCAGTTCTCGCCTTTCGCATCGGCGATTGTCACCACAATCACGTCGTGGTATTCTGTCGCCCACATATCGCGGACTTTCTGCCAATGCGGTGAAACAAGGCACGTCAGCGGCAGAATGAACCCCATCTGGCTTTTCCCGTTGGGTTTTAACATCCTATCGGCAAGATCGACGAAATCGGACGCGAGCCCCGCGTTGCCGTTGCCGACGCGAAAATTTTTCCTTCTCCGCGCCGCCCGCATCTCTTGTTCTTCCTCCTTGTCCCTTCCACTCCCCTTGAAAACCGCTTTGGGCGCACCGCTACTCGCATCAGAATCCGGACGCGTAAACGGCGGATTCTCCACGACAATATCAAAGTCTTCGTGCCTGAATTGATGCTGCGCCGTTACCGTCATGTCGTCTGCACCCCCAATCCGCTGCGCGGCTATCTCCAAGCCCATCAGGGGCAGCGGGAGGGTTTTTTCCGGCGTGTCAAGCAGCTCAAGCGAACCGAGGGCATAACTGCCATCGTCTTGTTTACCGTAAGGCAATGTGAAGATACAGGTATCCCCTATCTTGATATCCGGGGCGATGCTCGTCAGCAGTGCCGCGGTAAGATGACTGGCGTTCGGCATCACATCGCATCCGACGATGTTCTGCTCTATCATCGCCTTGTGGATGAGGTGCCCTTTACCACCTGCTTGTTCGTGCAGTTCAAGCATCCGTTGGTAGGCACCGTAGAGGAGCGAACCGGTGCCGCATGAGAAATCGGCTACCCGCAACGCGCGCACATTCGTCTGCCTTCTGGGGAGCACTAACGCCGAGAGCAAAGCAACCGATTCCAGCCGCGTATAGTTCGCTTTGATATACTTTCTGTCGACAATCAGGCGTTGGAAAACTGTCCCCGCGAGCTCATGCATCTGCGTCAGCCGCTCATCTACCAATGCTATCGCCGCACGACATAGCAGCGCGAGCACGCTATCCACGCGTGCGTCGTCCGTGGCAATCGCCTCGATGAGCCGTTTGGCGACAGAGAAAATCGGACGGTAATTCACGTCCAGAATCACATCCCACCCCGTGAGAACCTGTTTGTAGGGCAGCCGTTCCGCATCGTCGGAGAGCAGCCGTTTCAGGGACAAGACACCTTTCACTTTCCCGGCGAGCGTGCTTTGAAACACAAGCGCGTTCGTGACGATGAGCATCGCCATCCGAGAGGTTTGCACACCCGACTTCTGGAAGAGAATCGCCTCAATTTCTGTTCCGATGTCAGGACGTTCCTGAATTGCAGCCTCCAATTGCTGCGCCGCAAACTCTATCCGTTGTTGCAACAAATCAGCAGCGGCATCAATTTGGGCGATAGGTGTCGCGCGAACGCGAAGTACGGTTGCGATGTCGGCAACACTCCCTTGCAGCCATCCGTTTTCAGGGAAGCAGTCGGGTGACGCTAGGTTATTAAATGTATGTGAAGGGGGGGGGGTAATTCTCCTTCTTTCAGCATCTGTTCAGGTGCCGCTTCATTGATGAACAAAGCCTGTTCGGATGCCGACGTGCCTACTGGTTTCGGCTGGCTGAGGAGCAGATAAGCGATGTCTTCCGCCTCGCGCATTTCGGATTCAATGGTGTCCTGCGGCATCGTTTTGAATCGGGCCGGCATCCGGATGCGCATCACATGCGAAACGGTATTGTAAGTGAGATAGGGAACAACGTTGGCATCGAGAAGCCTCCCGAAATGTGCTTCTGCTTGTGTCCTGCCTGAAAGATTCGGCGTATCGCCATCGATTTTCACCTCAATGACGATAGGATTCCGTCCGACTTCGGTGACGATGACATCAGGCTTTTTGGTAGCGTTGAGGAACGGCTTGGTAATCTGTTCGTTCACGCTCCATGCCTGCCGCATCGGACGAAGCACGTTGACGAATGCGGTAGTGATAGTATTTTCGCTGTTTGACATCATTTCCATCCCGTGGGAACGTTTTAGCCTGAAACGTCTGAATCAGCCAATTTCCCAAAGAGTTTCACATCGGGTTGCCCGCGATAGAGGACAACAAAATAGCGCAACTTCAACATCTCATCAGAAGCAAGATGGAGCGGCTCATAGTAGACAAGCGACGGATGGATGAGGCAATATTTCTCCCGATTGCGCACCCACCACGTCGTCGGATAGCGCGGATTCTTAACGTTATCGACGATAGCGGCACCGTAAATCTGGCCATCAGCGGGATGCCGCGACGTGAAACTGCACCATTGACTCTGCTGGCCAAAGATGTCCATCGGTTCCGTGCGGCCATCTGCATCCAACAGACTGCCCGGCGTGAGGACATTATCAAATCGGATAGCCAGCCCGCTGTAAAACCGGCCGTCTGCACCCGGCTCGCCGCGCCGCAAATCTAAAACCACCTCGCGTTCATTTGGCAGAAACTCAAGTTCCACGAGAATCTTCAGCGTGTCAGGCGTTGTCGGTTCGCCGAGGGTTATCTGCCGGCGTTCCGTGAGATGCGTTACGCCTCGCCAATCGAGCCATGCGTTTTCAGCGATGATTCGCGCCAGCCTGGTTCCCGCGGTGCGTTCAACGATGCGCTGAGGGACGATTTTCCCGAAACCAGTGGCATCCTCGCCAGGGGCAGGCTGCTCCCAAAAATTAACTCCGTTAACCTTCTTCCACGCCACCCACATTCCCTGATGATGCACGTGATCTCCCGGTTCATTCATTGTTAACGGCGGCCCACCGGGCAGGCGCAGCGGATGACAATAAGGACGGTTACCATCCTCAGGAAAATGGTAACCTAAAACCTCTTGGCCGTCCCAATTGACAGTTAAACTGTCTTGGGTTTCAGATATTGAAAACATAGTCTTCTCCGTTGCGGGTTTCAGCCTTAGTTGAGGTAAAGATTCACAACCTCGCGCTCTAGCGACAAACCTTCCCATTCGTCATCCCCGGGTCCGTCGTAGATGAGGGTGTGCGGACCGGAAAAACCTGCGTCACGGGTAAGCTCCAAGCATTGGACATAATCGTCCCGCTCCATTTCGCGAGGTGCAGTGAAACGCGCTTTCGTATGGCAAGACTCTGCCAAAGAGGCAATTGCACCCAGGTCATCGTATTTCGTATCGCCGTGCCAGTTGCCGAAGTCAAGGCAGAGTCCGACTTTGCCATCTAATCGGCTTAAAATAGTATTGACATTCTCAGGCGTGGAGAAGATAGAGAACCAGTTCTCGCTCATCAAGCGGATGCCCGCTGTTTCCGCGCGTTCAGCGAGTTTGGCGAGGACATTACGACTCTGCGCGAGGGTGGCTTCAGATGGTTCTGCTTTCCCGCCGATGACGCGCGCACACGTCGCGCCGAGCTCTCCCGCAATATCAATCCACGTCTCAATCCAAGCGATATCGCGTTCTGCTTCAGACGGATGCGTGATGTCGCCATCGTCAATCAACAGAGAAAAGAGTTCAACATCGGCATCCGCAATGGCTGCGCGGAGTTCCGATAGGTATGCCTTCTCCACAGAAGGCAAGTGGAAATGGCAGAGCTCCAGGGTATGAATACCAAATTCGGCAATGCGTCCCGGCAATTCTAGCAGGGAAATGGGGCCGTTGTGATGCGTTTCAACGGGAATGTGCATCCCATCCGCGGGACCGGTAAAGCCCGGTTTCCCGAGTTGCCGATGCAAACTCCACGTTGAAACCGAAAGACGAGGGGTTGACATAGTTGTTATCCTCCAAATAGTCCGATGCAATTCGGAAAGTTACGACGGTAATAGCGGGCCGCGCGGTTTTCTTCTCACCAAGCCGAAAGGCAACCGCGTGTGCCTTTATAGGTCTACTTTTTGTTCGCGTTCCAGATGGCTGTTCCTATGACGTAACACAGCGTCGCGATGAACGCTACCAACAAACCGAGGATTACCCATTCTCTCCAGTCCATCACAAACCAGTCCATCATAATTCCTCCAATTCATTGAGGGTGTTTCATATCACGATGGCTTCCCGGTAGGCGAGCCCTCCCGGTCTCGATGCCTCAAACGTCCGTAGTTCGTAGCGCGGGGGCCTGTCCCCCGGTGCATCAAAAACTGCTGCTTATGACGTAGCGCGGGGGCCCTCGGATGCCATACGCGCATCCGAGCGGGTTTCCCCCGCGAGTTTAATAGTCTGAAGCAGGATTTCCAAGATTTTCAAGATTTTCAAGATTAGGAACCTCTTGGCGAGGCAAATCATCTTTCTACCGTAGGGAGGCCCCCCTCGGATGCCATACGCGCATCCGAGCGGGTTTCCCCCGCGAGCTGCCGACCTCCGCGAAAAACGCCCGCAGCCCACCACGGATGGTTGCTACTCAGACCTGGGCATGGCGAGGGACAGGCCCTCGCCCTACGGTGACCGGGAACGATTGCACGGCGAGGGACAGGCCCTCGCCCTACGGTGACCGGGAACGATTTCTTAGTTGTTACCGTAGCAGGGGTCTGTCACCGCGACGTTGAACGAATTATGAAACACCCTCAATTCATTTGTAGTTCGGGGAGTCAAACCGCATGAGACGATAACGAATCCCCGAACACAGCCAGTTGTCTGAGAACTACTCCACTTCGTTCAGGTGCCGGTCCAACCACTTCACGACATCTGCTGTCATGTGTAGAAGCGATTGATCTGAAAAAACGTGATCGGCGTTCATGAGTTGAACGAGCTCTACCCCTTCATTAGCGTGACGCAGGATGTCACGACTATCCTGAACCGGAACGACATCGTCTTCAAAACCGTGAACTAATAGCCACGGCACGGTAATGTCACTCGCGTGTGGGACAACGCTGTCAATCTCCGCCAAGTCACTCATATAGGCTTGGGAGAGCGGACAGTCAGGTTCGTCCCACATAAAGCCTTCGTCCGGTGTGACTTCGCCGAACTCGCGTTGCGCGAACGCTTGCGTATGCACCATCCCCGCTAACGAGACAAGGAATCGGATGCGTTCATCGGCGGCGGCGCGCAGCACACCGACAGCACCACCCATGCTATGCCCAATATAAGCGACGGTATACCCATCGAGCATGTCAAGCACGCTACCCAGGTCTGCTACCTCTTTAGTGATAGTGGAATCGGTGAATTCGCCTTCTGATTCTCCGTTACCAGAGAAGGAGAAGCGCAGCACAGAGATGCCTGCCTCGGCAAGATTCTCCGCTAAATGAACGAGGAAAGGTCTGTCTTTATTTCCGGTAACGCCGTGCCCGATGACGACGATTTGGTTGGTATCGTTTGCGTTACCCGTGTAACCCAAGTCGCCTTCGTGAAAGGAATAGTCAAGGCGCTCGCCGTGTTCGTTTCTAATTTCGCCAAACATATTTGTTGTATTCCAAATGAGAAAGATGGGACAGCACCAGTGCCGTCCCATCCATCGATTGCGCGCAAAACTAATGTCCGTTGCTTTGCAGCGCAGTCACAACCTTTTCCGGTTTGATCGGCAGTTCGTTAACCCGAATACCGACAGCATCGCGGACAGCGTTCGCCATTGTCGCCAAAGTCGGCGTAATCGGCGGCTCCCCGACACCCTTGGCCCCGTAAGGACCATTCGGCGCGGGCACTTCAACGATGACTGACTCCACCGTCGGCAAATCGGCGGAGGTGGGAACGCGGTAATCGACAAAGCCGGGGTTGACGTTGCCGTTCTCGTTATACTGCATCTCCTCCATCATTGCCCAAGCATAGCCTTGCACCACGCCGCCCTCAATCTGCCCCTCAACCGTCATCGGATTAATCGCGAATCCGACATCTTGAGAAGCAACAAGTTTGAGAACTCGCGTGCGGCCAGTTTCCGCATCTACCTCAACTTTCGCAATCTGTGCAGCGAGTGCCGGGGTGCTCGGCTGACGCGCAAAGGAGCCTTTCCCTACAACCGGACCGCCGGTGGTGGACAGACTATACGCTGCCAACTCGCCTAACGAAATAGACTTCGGCGGTTCGGCGGTGATAACATGCACAGCCCCTTCGCGGAGTTCTAAGTTATCCACGTTGGTATTGAGCCGTTCGGACGCGAGTTCCAAGATGCGTCGATGCGTATCTTCCGCCGCCAATTTCGCAGTGTTGCCCATCGTGAACGTCACGACGCTGCCCCCGGAACCCGTGGAATACGGCGCGGAATCGGTGTCGCCGCGCGTAATCGTCACGCTTTCGTAAGGCACCGTCAAGATTTCGGCGATAATCTGCGATATCGAGGTATCTGTCCCCGTGATGTCCATAGAACCGTGGAAAACTCGAACGCTTCCATCTTCATGGACAGAGACATAAACACCGCCGGGTCCGCAGCCGTTTGTCCAATCGCCGACAGCCACGCCCCAGCCTTGGTTTTCGTCCTTCTCACGTTCCCACCAGCCTGCAGCATCGGCGACAGCCTCCAAAGTCTCCTTGTAACCCACTTTTGGTTCCTTGCCGCCAGCGGGGACTTCGTCGCCTTCTTCACGCATGTTCTTCAGCCGAAATTCAACTGTATCCATGCCGATGCGGCGCGCAATCTCGTCAAGCTGAGATTCGCCGGCAAAGATGGCTTGCGGCGCACCCGGTGCCCGATAGGCAGCCGTCCCAGATTTGTTCGTGTGAACACCGTAAGCATCTATCTTGAGGTTCGGAATCTTATAGACACCGCGCACCCGAATCGTGCTACCGATAGAGGCACCAGAGACAGAACCTGAATCCCAGAAAGCGAGTGCTTGGCGCGCGAGGATGCGGCCGTCGTTCGTCGCACCCGTTTTCAACTTGATAACGCAACCGGGTGCGGGCCTGCCATCAAGAAATTCCTCTTCGCGCGTCATCTGCACACGCACCGGACGGCCCGTCTTCTGCGAGAGCAACACGGCGGGAACGTGTGTAATAATCACACCAAAACGCCCCCCGAAACCGCCGCCCATCGTCGTGCCGATAACGTTCACCTGTGTGAGCGGAATGCCGAGGGTGCCCGCAATACCGGAACGGATAGCGAAC
This sequence comes from Candidatus Poribacteria bacterium, assembly GCA_965242965.1. Lineage (GTDB taxonomy): Bacteria > Poribacteria > WGA-4E > WGA-4E > WGA-3G > AGPOR5. The sequence continues at coordinate 5,149,793 of OZ251518.1, forward strand.
GGTCCTTGCGTAGATGCCCACACCGTCACCTTGCCAGATGAATCCGCACTCGCGACAGAGACGTGCGGCTCCATGTAGGTTTGATGAACGCGGGGGACAACGTAGGTATCCTCAACGACGACATCCGAGTCGGCAAACCCCTGTTCCACATCGCCTGCTTCGCTATGGCTTTCGGCAGAAATGTTGTAGTAAACTTCATCAGGATACTTCTCTAATTCTGCTTCCAGCGCGCGAATCTCGTCACCGTGGTCTGCCTCTTCGTCGCGCGAAAGTTTCCGAATTTGTGCAGCGATGCCGCGCCGGTTCGGGCCATCCTTCGTCGCGTCACCGTGCAAACGGGGTGCTGACGGTTTAATGGACTCCATGACATCCTGCACAACCGGCAGGACTTCGTATTCAATGTGAATGAGTTCAGCGGCCTCCTCGGCGATATCCGCATCCGTCGCGGCGACGGCGGCGAGGGGTTCACCGAGGTAAAGCACCTTATCCGTAGCGAAAACGCGACGGCCGCTTGGCACGTCTGCCTGCGTGATAATCGCCCGGACCCCGGGAAGTTTCTCCGCCTCGCTGGTATCAATACTCAGAATGTTGGCATGGGCATGCTTGCTACGGACGATTTTGCCGTAGAGCATTCCCGCGGGGTGGACATCCGCGCCGTATTGCGCGGTACCTGTCACCTTTTCAATGGCATCGACCCGAGGCACTTTTTGGCCGACAACAGTATAATCTGACATGCATTTCTCCTATCAATTGCAATCTGAATGAAGTTTCAGGATTAAAACGGATAACGTGCCGCCACCGAAGGCTCAGTAGGAGCCCCCCGGTCTCAATGCAAGTGTAAGCAGGACAAGGATGTCCTTCCTACTGCAATTACCCGTTTATTTCTTTAGCACTTCATGCAGACTGCGGGAAGTGAACTGTAGGAGACAACTCTGCTCCCAATGCGTGCAGGAAGTCGCTCCTACCTTCCACAAAACATTAAGTGCTTGCAACGAGTTGGTGGAGTTTACCGCGCCCGATAGCAGTGTTGCATCGCTTGCAGACGTTCACGGTATCCTCACCGACTTCTCGGCTATAAAGCACTTTCACGCCGGTGCGCCCACAGACAGGGCAAGTGCCGCGGCCGTTATTATAGGTGCCGGGATGGGTGTTGCCCTTTGGATCGACGTAGAGGTGCTTTATGCCTTTTCCACGATGTGTTTTCGCCATTCTTCCTCCTCTTTTATGAGAGTCATTCGTAACTCAACTTGGTATAACATGGCGAGGGACAGGCCCCCGCCCTACGAACTAAGCGGTTGCCTGAACTTCTTCGGCGGCTTGCATCACCGCTTCCAGAATCTTGGTATAGCCGGTGCATCGGCAGATGTTCCCACCGAGGTCGTGACGGAATTCTTCTTCCGTCCGATTTGGATTTTCATCAAGCAACGCCTTCGATGCCATGATGAAACCAGGGGTGCAGAACCCGCACTGGTAGCCGCCCGTATCAATAAACGCTTGTTGCAACGGATGAAGTTCGCCATTGACAGCGAGGCCTTCAATCGTCGTAATCTCTTTGCCCGCGGCGGTAACGCCGAGAACCATGCACGACGTGACAGCTTTGCCATCAACGATAACGGTGCATGCACCGCAGTCACCCGTGCTACATCCCTCTTTGGTGCCTGTCAACCCGGTCGTGTCGCGAAGCACCGCGAGCAGCGTTTTGCGCGGTTCAATGAGTAAATCGTAACCGTCGCCGTTGACGGTGAGAGTGACAGGAAGTTTTGTCATATTTTTCTCCTAAAATTGCGCCGGGACCGGAATGTCCCGCCGACAAAGTGCTTAAACTTGTGCCCTCGCGACAGCCTCTTGCACCGTGCGTCTCGTGAGGACATCTACCATCTCTCTGCGGTGTGCCGCGGAACAGCGTAAATCGGATATCGGACTGCAGTTGGCAGCGGCGGCTTCACCCGCCTCAGCCAGAAGCGCGTCTGTGAGGGACTTGCCCGCCAACAATGCCTCGGCTTCCCTCGCGCGAATCGGTGTCGGCGCGACAGCGGCGAGGCCAATCCGCGCCCCGGTAATCGTGCCGTTATCCATATCCACGGCGGCGGCAACGCCGATAAACGCCAGATCCATCACTTCGCGGATTTTATGCTTGATATAGTGCGAACCGGAAGCTGGGCTCGGCAGCCGAAACCGCGTAATAATCTCACCCGCCTTTAAAACAGTCTGCCCGGGTCCCGTGAAAAGGGTATCAATCGGCACGGAACGTTCACCGTCTGCACTCGCGATGTCCACCTGTGCGTCCAATGCGAGCAAGGCTGCAACCGTATCGGCAGCCGGCGAGGCGTGAGCGATGTTACCGCCAATCGTCGCCAGATTGCGAATCTGGATAGAACCGATTTCCTCGGCACCTTCCGCCAAGGCGGTATAGCCGTTCTGAATTTCATCGGACAATTCAATATCCCGCACTTTCGTCATCGCGCCGATGGATACCCCGCCGGCGTAGTTTGTGATACCCGCGAGGCCGGCAATTTTCTGCAGACTGATGACAGATTGCGGCGTTTCGGTAAGTGCCTTCATACCGATAACCAGGTCTGTCCCACCGGCGAGGAGTTGTGCATGCTCCGCCGCGAACAGGCGCGATGCCTCCGCAAGCGTGGTGGGTTCAAAAAACTCAAAACTTCTCACATTTAATCCTCCGTTTTATTCTGTTCTGCGCGGTTTTTCCGCCCAATAATTATGATACCCTATTCGCGCGTGTTTGTCAACCTTAATGTGCATGCCACATTAGGGAATCGGCCAACCCGGTGTCGGTTCAGCGCGGAGTGCCTCAAGTTCGTAAAGTTCATCGACGGTGATCTCGCGGCCAAGTTTGGCCGATAAGAGCGAACCGCTCATAATCTCCGCGACCTTCACGCCCAAATCGCCGTTGCTGACAGGTTGCGCGTCGCTGTTACAAGCATTGAGGAAATCAAGGAACTTATCCGGGAATTCCCGTGCCGGCAGTTCCAACGGCGTTTCCACGAGTTTGCCCTGATAACGGCGGCGATTCCCCTGTGCATCGGTATCCCACGTTCCGTTCTCAAGAAAGAGTGCATCGTTGCTGAACGCGCCCTTGGAACCGAAAATAAAGATACCTTGCGGCTGCCCGCTCATATTACTGGCCCAGCCGTTTTCATAGGTAAACGACATGCCGTTGGTAAAGCGGACAAACGCCGAGGCGTGCTCCTCAACATCGTTAATCTCCTCGCCGGTGTATTCAGGTAACATGCCGCGATAGGCGATGCCGCTAATCGTAGCAGGCTGCGGCGAACCCAGCAGATAGAGGGAACGGTTGATGAGGTAGACACCGGTGTCGTAGATAGTGCCGCCGCCGCTGTAAACCGAATTGAGGAACCACCTGCCGAAACCAAACATATCCACATTCGGGCGGCCGCGCGTGCGGTAACTGGTGAGTCTGCCATAGTAGACATCGCCCAGTTTGCCGCCGGTAATGTAGTCCCTGATAGCGTAACTTTTGGAATCAAGGCAGGTGCCGCCACTTTGGTAAGCGAGTTTCACGCCTGCCTTATCGCACGCGTCGCGCATGTTCCTTGCCTCTGTCGCTGTGCGCGCCATCGGTTTCTCGCAGAAAACGTGCTTACCGGCGTTTGCTGCCGCTACGGTGGCAGGTTCATGGACGAACGGCGGCGCGGCGATGCTGATAGCATCAAGTTCACACTCCCGCAACATCTCGTTGTAGTCACTGAAGATTTTGACACCGTTGTCCTGATATGCCGCCAAGCGCGCGCTTCGTGCAGTAAGTAATTCGCGTGTTTCGGCGGTATCTGCCTTCTCTGCTTCCTCTTTTGCGGATGCCGCGCGGGAGGCCGCGCTAGAAAACACCTCGGCGTGCCGCCGTTTGGCATTCGCGTCCACCGTATCGCAGACAGCGACGATTTCCGCGTGTTCCGGATGCGCAAGGTAGCCGTTGATATGTGAACCGGATATCATGCCGCACCCAATCAGTCCGAGCTTAATGCGTTTCGCCATGGTAATGCTCCTATAGCCGTTGAACGCCGCTAAAGTTCGCAATTCGTCCCGGCTTTACAGGTATCCTGTCGGGGTATGTCCCGCCCCAACTTTGACGTGGGTATCTGCCAACTGTGCTTGCACGTGTTCAATGCACTCTTGGAGATTCTTGAACGGCGAGCGCGGATAGGATTCAATGCTAAAATTCAGATCATTCTCGCCGAAGGTTACCATATCCACGCCGGGCTTCGCCAACTTGCGGACGTTAATGACAGCATCCACCGACTCAATTTGCAAGATGAGGATACCGTTATTGTTCCACCACTCGGCGTATTCCAAACGGCCCATCCCGCTCTGGATGCCGTAGCCGTTGCTCGGCCCCCAACTTCGTTTGCCGATTTGCGGATAGTAGAAAGCATCGACTGCCTCATCCACCGTTTCGACGCTCTCCACTTGCGGAACGACAATCGCGAGCGGTCCCAAATCCAGCAGATTGCCGATGAGATAGGCGTGGCGCGTATGCTTAATCCGGAGTTGCACGCCAACGCCGAGTTCCGCCGCCATTTTGCAGTAATCCACCAGCAGCACTTCGTCTGCAGCTGCATGCTGATGGTCTGCCCCGATAAGCGCGTAGTCGTCTCGGCTGAGAACGGCCGCCATTTCGTCTTGAGTGCAACCGAAGGGAACGCCGCTTGCAACTTTGATCGCCTCTTTATTGCGAATTCGCTGTTTCAAAGACATTGGGCTCTCCTCCTGAGGTGATATGACATCTATTATAGCGATTTTTTGTTTTTTGTCAAGTTTTTTAAGTATTCGCATATTTTGCATCATCTCAGTCCTCCCCAGTAGGAGAGACCTCCCGGTCTCGATGCAGGACTCCCGGTCTCGATGCAGGACTTGAAAATTTTCCGAAATTTTGATATGCTATATGACATTACGAAGGTAGGGGAGAATAACGCATGCACACTATCCATTCCACTTTGACTGAGGAAGAAAAGTGGTATTTCGATTTACACGGATTTCTCGTTTTACGGGATGTCATCCCGAAAGACGAAGTCGCGGAGATGCTCAAGGTGCTTCGGCACTGGCTAACGATTGACGAGGCAGACATCCCACCGCCGTTAAAACGGAGCCGACAGGAACCGTGTAAAACGCACATCGATCATGTTCAATACGGACATCCATTGTTTGAAGAATTGGCGATGAATCGTGAGATTATGCGGGTTGTGGCGGGGTTAACGATGAACGCGCCGCGCTTATTCCACTGCAATTTCACGATGATGACGAAGCACGATTCACCACAGCACTTCCATCGCGATGACAGCGGGTTTAAGTTCCCACCGGGCTTCCGCAATCCGCACAACGATTATCAGGCCGCCGCAGGACATATCTACTGTAGCCATATCGCAACGTGGGTTGCGCTCGTGGATGTGCCGCCGGACACCGGTTTCTGTCTCGTCCCCGGCAGTCATAAATCCGAGTTTTCGACACCGGCGGATTTGCCCGTGAAACATGCGCCGCCGACATCCATCACGCTGCCGATGAACGCAGGCGATGTCGCAATCTTCTCTACGAATCTCCTCCACGATGCAAGCCCGTGGACAGAAGAAAGCCCGCGCATGAACATCTTTCAACGTTATCAACTGAGTGCCTATTTCAACGAGACAGGGAAGGGCGGCTATCCGCTAGACGAACATCGCGATAAAATCTCGGCGGCACAATATGAATTGGAATCTCTCTCAAAAGAGGTGAAAGTCGCGGTAAAACGCATTTTGCCAGATTGATAAAAACCCACAGTCGCGGTTGAAAACCGCGCTTCCTCAACGGAGGTAAACAGTGAATTTAAACGAACAGGTATGTATCATCACAGGCGGTGGCAGCGGCATCGGCCGCGGTGCCGCCATCAGACTCGCACAAGACGGTGCCACGATTGTCATTGCCGGTAGAACAGCAGCGAAATTGGATGCCGTCGCCGCCGAAATCGAGGCAGTAGGTGGAACCGCTGCAGCCTATATCCTCGATGTGGCAGATTACCCGGCTGTCCAAAAAATGGCAGACGACGTGCTTGAGAAATTCGGACGCATCGATGTGTTGGTAAACAACGCCGGGCACAGTTCGCTGCATCGGCGGCTCCTCAACACTACACCCGAAGAGGTGCGTTCAGTCATTGATTCAAACCTCATCGGCACATTTTTCTGCACCCAAGCAGTCGTCCCTGCGATGCTGAAAGCAAAATCGGGCACAATCATCAACATCTCGTCGCTCGCAGCGGTTACGCCGGGCCCATTTAGCGGCTTTCCGTACGGCGCGGCGAAGGCGGCAGTTATCAACTTCACCGAGTTCCTTAACACGGATTTGAGGAACACAGGGATTCGCGCGAGCGTTATTATCCCAGGTGAGGTAGTCACGCCGATTTTGGATAACCGTCCGGTCCCGCCAGATGCCGAAGCACGCAAAATGATGGTAGACGTTGACGAAACGTCCGCCGCGATTCACCTCATCGTGTCGCTACCGCAACGGAGCAACATCCCCGAGCTGGTCATCCGTCCGACGATGCATCGGAGCACCGCAGGAGAACTCGTTCAGTTCAATGAACCTTAGGGAGGACGCGCCTACCGGTAAATTGACGTTTCAGGGTGATAACGCGCCCAAGCGAACCAATAAATATTGACAGCCGGCAGCCGCTCTAATTTGCGGTTGTCGGCTGTCGCTTTACCGGTGATGAGATTCCATTGCGTGCCCGAGTCGTCTTGCGCAAAATAGCCGCTGTTATCTCCGTTTGCAAAGGATAGGACGGTATCCTCCAAAGTCCGCGCGAAAACCGCCGTTGCAAACGAATCTTTATCATGGAAGACGAGAAGCGGCACCCCATCAACGTCATCGTTAATGAACGAGGTTTCTGTAAACAGCGTCAGCGGATAAGCGCGATAAGTATCCGCAACCTGAACGCCGATAACAAGCGACTTATTAGGAAGCCTATCGTCGGTGTAGTCCATCCCGCTCACGCCGGCGTGTTGACTGGCGTGGTAGTCTGCATAGACATCGCGACTTTTATCCTCCTGCCTTCCGTTCCTTGATAGGACAGAGAGCACGCGCGTCTCCGGATAGTTCATCCGCCACGTCTTCCACGCAATTTGTGGCATGGAAGCGAGCATTTTTAACCGCTTGCCCTTGAGCGTGCCTCGTATCGCCTCTCCCGTAATGTGGGACCAGAGGGATTGCGTCCCGTGGTCATACATTAAAAGCGCGTCTCGCCACAACTTGCCGCTGACACCGAACGTATAGGTTTTACCATCCAATTCCCGGCTATACACGATAGCGGTTTTGCAAAGCGGTCACCACGTCGTCGCAATGTTCTCTCCGCCGACGCTGTCGTTAACAATTTCGTGCCCATTGAGCAGATAGAGCGAATAGGCGCGGCTTTCGCCGTTGATTGCCACCCCGATGACAGGCGCATCGGGGGCCAACTTCGCTTCATCGGCAGAAACAAATTGCGGTTCGGTGATGGCAGGAATGGCATCAAAAGGCAGCAATGTCCGAACCGGGTCTTCGGCATCAGCAACGGCCGAGAAAAGTAGCAATGAGAGAATAAGAAGGTAATTTTTCATGATTAAATGAAAGGCAATTGTAGGCTATCCTTTTTATCTATACCAGTTTGCTTTTGATGCCCTGGCTTTTTATGGGCGGAATGCGGACTTTCATTCGTGTCCCCAGAGACTGAAGCAAGAGAGGAGCAGGATTTGCAGGATTAGCAAGAGTGGAGCAAGTGACTGTAGTTCGGGAGCGCCTGATCCCGAACGGTGCAAGAGCAAGGTCGCCTCACCTACCGTAGCGCGGGGGCCTGTCCCCCGCGATCGCACCCGTGAAAAAAATCTCTTCAGGGCCTTTAGGTCCTGCATGTCTATAGAAACCCCGACCCAAAAAAACTAAGGTCCTTTAGGTCCTTAATACGCAGCAGATGCATCGCCGCGGGGAACATTAAGGTCCTAAAGGACCTTGAGGACTTAGCGGGCCGCGTATACTATAGACATTAAGGTCCTACGGACCTTGAGAAGACCGTAGTTCGGGATCGCCTGCTCCCGAACGGATGCATGGCGAAGAGAATCCCTTCCTGGCCCGTAGCGCGGGGGCCTGTCCCCCGCGATCGCCCGATCTACGCGAAAACCGAACGCCAGCCAAAGCCGTTTCCCTCTCGATCGCGGCACGGCGAGGGACAGGCCCTCGCCCTACGGGAGAACGACACCTCTTCAGGTCCTTTAGGTCCTGCATGTCTATAGAAACCCCGACCAAAAAAACGCTAAGGTCCTTTAGGTCCTTAATACGCAGCACACGCAACGCTGCAAGAAAACATTAAGGTCCTAAAGGACCTTGAGGACTTGGCTGTCTGCGTATACTATAGACATTAAGGTCCTAAAGGACCTTGAAGAGACAGAAGCCGTTCATCTTGAAAATGCTCGGATGCGGCCCTCTTTGTAGGGCAAGAGCACCTGCTCTTGATCCGTTCGGGAGCGGGCGCTCCCGAACTACAGATGTCGGCAGGTCGAGCGATCGCGGGGGACAGGCCCCCGCGCTACGGTGCATCAAAAAAACGCGCGGGCGACACCCAAAGGCACCGCCCGCGCGAGATATGAAAACAACAGCACGAATTACTCCCGCTGCTTGACTTCGCCAAACGTTGTCAACGAACGATTCGCCGGCGAGACGGGACCCGGTAAGTAACGCCTCCGCAACACCTCCGGCCGCCCACCTAACGAAACCTCTTCGATCTGGTAATAATACTCGACACCAGGCTTCGCAGAGGTATCGGTGAACGTGTAAGTTTGACGCTCGCCGGTAGTGCCGGCACCGGCGATGAGGACTGGATTCAAGAGCGTGAATCCACTCTCGCGTTTCAGGCTGCGACGCAGGTTAAACCCTGCATTGTCGACTTCCGATTCGGTTGTCCAAGTGACCACAACCGGACCGGCATCGGTACGCGTGAGGGTGAAACTCGACAACTCCACGGGCAAGGCTCCGCCTTGACGATACCCCGGCGTGCCGATGTCCTCGGCATGACCATAATGCAGCGACTCAACTTTAAATTTATTGAAATGCGCCGCTAATGCCCAATTGGACTTCAACATGCCATCGCGCGCCACCGCGCCTTTGTCATAACGGCGGACGACCGAACTGCGCGCGCCGTCCCGACGATTCGTGGGCCACACCCACACCGGCGCGTCATCGGTGCGACGATTGTCATCGATGTTCCCGACCTCGTCTATCTTCGTGCCGTTTCGATCGGATAACTTCAGATAGAACCCCTCGCCGCTCAAGAAGGTATCTCGCGCCGTTTTGATGCGGAGATTCTTCTCGTGGAGTTCGAGGAGATTGTAGACACGGTCTTCAGGGAAAACATCCGCCGATGAAGCGCGGGCATCGCCGGCCACTATCAAGAGGGTCTGATTCGGTTGAATCACTTTCTCTTGCAGCGTCAACGTGACAATCGGTCTGCCGACCAAGTCGTGGGAATTCCGATTCTGGATCTCCAACTGCCACCGATTCAGATTCAGTGCTTCTGTCTTGGACTTATTGTAGAGTTCGATCCATTGCGGCAATGTGCCACCTTCAGAATCAAACATGATTTCGCTGATGGTCACAGCACCTTTTGGCGTAGATGCCTCCGTTTTGACGGCACCATTCGGATAACCCGGCGTGCCGGCTGTCGCCGCCGATTTGGAGACCTGCCTGTCATAGCCGATACCGGTAAACGCCGCCTCTGCCCAGGCATCTCGATGATACCCAATAATGTCCGCTTTCGCGCGCTGCCAGACCTTGCCGGAACTTAGCGCGTCCTCAGTGGCATCACCGGGAGCTTCAAGCACCTGCAAGGGCCAGACATGCGTATCGTAGTCACCGGTTTCATCGCGGACAAACGCATCCGTATCACTGCCGCCGCCACCGGCGACATCGATGAACGCCTCATCCAAGCCGAGTTTTTCCTTTGCATTGCGGAGAATCAGGAGGAATTTGCCATCATCGGGAAGTGAAAGGCCCGCATCCACTAAAGAGGCATGCGATAAGCCTTTATTCTGTCCACCTGCGAGTGGCGTTTTGTCCGAAGGCATGTTGGTAATGAGCAACAGCCCATTCGCCGGCACACTCACATCGGGGAAGACGATGAGCGAGGTATCCTCTTTCTTGCCATCGGCGACAACGGAGAGCTCCCAGTCTTTCAGGGAGACATCTGAACCGCTGACATTGCGGAATTCTAGCCAGTCCTCGGTATCCCCGCTACCGTTGCCGAGTTCGTTGAAAACAATCGGAGAACGCGGCACAGCCGATGCAACCGCCTTCGGATCCGTCTCTACCGGCGGAAGGTAAATCACAGGCTCCGGCGGCACCGGCACATCGAGCGTAACGGGCCCCAGTTCACTCCCCGACGCATCCTGCAGCGACAATCCACCCTCAAGCGGCGGCGCAACGACACCCGCACCTACCGCCACCCTATCGCTACCCTGAAGCGCGAGACCCGCTTCACGATCCACTAGCCGCGTCCCGGCCGGAATACCTAAACGACTCTCCGGATGCACCGTTTGATCTGCCGGATCCAACGCTTGCAAAATAGCCACATCCGACGCTTGCAAAACATAAACGAACGGCACAATCGTGGAACCCGAACGCTCCTCGCCTTGCTGCCAAATCGCATCCCGCGCATTCTCGGCAACCTGTTCGCCCAGATATATCCGCACATACGGCGGATGCTCGCCTTCATACGTCAAACCGGTTGTTGCAAACGGTAACTCAACGGTGAGCTTATCGCCGGCGTTATACACATCCGCTTCGGGAGCAACAATCTCCGGCGCGCCCACTTCCAACGCCGGCAGCGTCGTGTCTATCGGCACCGTGAAGGTGGCCTCAAGATTGCCGAGGTTGCTATTCGCCGCAACCACCGTATCAGCCGGCACTTGGAGCGTCAACTCACCTTTAAAACCGATCTCAGGCACTAACGTCACCTGATACCGCGTGGCATTATCCGCAATGCCGAGACGGCTAAGCCCTGTCACCGTGCCGTTCTCAACATTCGCCGCCAGCGCGGCTTGCAACGTCGCAAGGGCATCCTCACTTGTGTCATGGAGCGGCGCGACTTGGAAGTCACTGTAGTCCTCCTGGAACCGCAATGTCACCATAAACGTGCCGGCTTGTGGCCCCGAGGGCACATCGACTATCTCTGTCATCGCGGCGACATACGCCGCCACTATCCGCGGATAGTGGATAGCCCCCTTCGCGGTATCATACGTGGGCGGAAAGTGGTGAGGAAACTCCGTCCCTATCTGCGCATAAAACGGTCTCCGGACCATATAGTGAGCTACGGTCCGCGAAAGGCTTTGGTCATCAATGAGTGGGAGGTAGTCAAGAAGACCGTCGTTGTTTCTGTCAAGCAGCGCTCGATCAACGACGAAAGTCCCGGCGTTATTGTCATCAGCGTTACCGTAGCGACGATACCGCCGCCTATTGACGAGGACGGCGTTTCCCGGGTCGGGGTCGTATGGTGCGTTCGCTAAAAACTTAGACACGTCGTGAAATTCGTACCATCCATTACCCCAGTCGTCGTTCGGCGCACCAAATGGCACGGCGAATCCAAACTCCCCAATGTGCTCGCCTTGGATTTGCTGGTATGTGAGACCGGCGACAGACGGGAAATCAGCGTATTCGTAATTAGCACCGGCCCCCCAAAGGTATGGGACATTGAACGGGTTTACGTGAGCGCCATCCCCATCCAACCACTCGCCCAAGTTATTCAGGGAATCATGGTCCGCTCTCACCTTAAATTGGTAGACGATGGTATGGTAACCATCCTTTCCCTTATGCCCCCACTCCTCATGGGTGACGGCGGTGTCAACATCCAGATAGGTTATTTGAAGATCCGCCGGTCGGAATGTCTCCCCATCCTGCAGTATCCGTTCCAATGGATAATTGGGGTTCAGGATGCCTATCCCCGGAATGCCCACGGCTGCAACGACCGACCCGCCGGCGAGTTTATCAAGTCGATCCGTGGGGTAATTGCGCGCCCAGACATCGCCTGGCTCGGGGCCCTTTTGACCGGGCTTGAACCATAAGGGCAAATACGGATCGACCGAGTTGTCCCAGTCGGCGGTACGGGCATTGGCACTGAACGTCCTATCCGCAGGATTCATGAATTCCTTTGCCGCTTTATAGTAAGTCAGTTTGACGTTGATGGCAATGGCGACGGTATCCCCGGGGACTACCGTTGTATGTTCCGAGTCGGTGACAAGTCCACTGTTGCCGGATTTGCTCCTATCTTCCACCAGTTCGCCCGTATCGGGATGGATATCAACCCAGAAGTAGTCGTCATCCACGGCAGCCAGGGTAGTGTCGCCGTCTAGGATTTCCTCATATTCTTTCCATAAGGACGGGAACAGCCGCGCGCGCCTTTTTTCAAAACCGGGCGGCGTAATAACATGATTCGTGGTGGTGTTTACTTTTTTATAGTCACTGACTATGGTAAGTTCCGCCAGCGGCGTGGTTTTCGGATTTTTATAGATGCGTATCCACGCAATATCAAAATGATCTGGATGGATAGCGGTCCTATCGCCACCAAAGAAGTTGTCAGGACTTAAAGCATGCGTGTGCCCGTGGGCTGAATTCGCATCCAGTGTCATACCTCCCGCTGGCAACGGATGGGCTCCCGGGTCGTGGCTTTCTACTGGGGGTGTGAGCAGCGTCAGCATTCCGAGGGTGAGCAGCAGGCAGCCTGTCAAAACGTGCCGGATGGCGGAGGTTAACGGATATAGAGGACGGGGGGGGTAAACCGGGCCAGTGTGTCATCGGCACGCGCAAGCACTCGGCATCGCCGCAATAACGCGGTGACGGTGGGTTTCAAGCGGACAGCAATGCCCGCGAAAATGATAGAGAACAGGATTCTCATTTGCTTTTTCTCCTTTTAAGTTGACGTAAAAAATGAAATTGGAATTAAACGTTGTATTAATTATACCATTTTTTCGCGTTTTTGTCAAATTAAAAATGCGAGCAGGATTTACAGGATTATCACGATTAGGAGCAGGATTTACAAGATTATTATGATTAGGCAAGATTATAGACGCTGATGCATCGAATACCCCGTGGCAGGCCACAACCGCGCCGATGCACCAGAGCCCTAATCTTGTGAAATCTTGTAAATCTTGTAAATCCTGCTTCAGATGATTGGCATGGCGAGGGACAGGCCCTCGCCCTACGGTATGCAGCACGTTTTTTTCACCGTAGCGCGGGGGCCTGTCCCCCGCGATCGTTCGACCCGCGCGAAAAACGCACGCCAACCAATGCCGTTTTCCCGATCGAGGCATGGCGAGGGACAGGCCCTCGCCCTACGGTATGCAGCACGTTTTTTCACCGTAGCGCGGGGGCCTGTCCCCCGCGATCGTTCAATCTACACGAAAACCGCGCGCCAGCCAGGGCCGTTTCCCTCTCGATCGAGGCACGGCGAGGGACAGGCCCTCGCCCTACGGTGAAAAAGGAAACCATCGAGGTCGGAAATTTTGTTGACAATATCTTCGCGGATGTGATAAACTTTTTAAAAATAAAAAAGTAAGGAGTTTCCAATGCTTAATATAAATCCTTTTCAACAGCCAGGACAGTGGTATCGCGGCAATACGCATACGCATAGCACCGAATCCGATGGGAAGCTGCCCATCGCTGACCGGTTCGCCGCATACCGCGAGAAAGGCTACGACTTCCTCGTGCTGACAGATCATCGGAAAGTGAACGATGTGCAAGATTACAGCACCTCCGACTTTTTGGCGATATCCGGAAGCGAAGTGCATCCCCCAAATCCATACGGCGGCGCGACATACCACATCGTCGCAATCAATATTCACGAACCAGTGAATTGCGCGAAGATGCACCCGAACGCCGTGCTTGATGACATCAAGGCGCAGGGCGGTGAGGCGGTCCTCTGCCATCCTTATTGGTGTGGGCACACGGTGTCAGACTTCCTGCCGTTGCGCGGCTATTTCGCCGTCGAGGTTTACAACGATACCTGCATGGGCATCGGCAAGGGGTTCTCGGAGCAGGCATGGGATGACCTGCTGGATCGAGGCGGTCCGGTGTTCGGCATCGCCGCAGACGACGCGCACGGCGTAACCCACGACTGCTTCCACGGCTGGGTAATGGTGAAATCACCGGATCTCACGCTTGAAGGTATCATGGAGGCACTCCGCACCGGCGCGTTTTACTCAACACTCGGGCCCGAAATCTCGGACATCACCGTCAACCCCGCCGATAAAAAAATCACTGTGAAGTGCTCCGCCGCGCAATCTATTGTCTTCAAGGCGGAGTGTCATCGAGGACGGCGCGTCCTCGCACCGGAAGGGGCAACGTTGACAGAAGCAACGTATCAAGTCCCCGAAGACGCGAAATACGTCCGCGTTGAGGTAACGGATGAAACAGGGAAGAAAGCCTGGTCGAATCCGTTCTTTTTCCATTTGTAGCTTGTGAAACCGACGATACGGCCGATACAGAAAATCCTTGTGTGCCAAACGGGCGGCTGGATAGGCGACATGGTGCTGCTGACCCCGGCGTTGCGCGCTCTGAAAAAGGCATATCCAACGTCGCAACTTACCTTCTGGCTGCGGCCCCGCGTCGCTGATGTGATGGAAACGCATCCTTATGTTGACACGTGCCTTGTGGATACGAAAGCCGAAGGTAGACTCCGTTCGCTAAAGCCTTTCGTCAATCAGATTCGCCAAAGTAATTTTGATCTGGCGGTTGTTTTGCATCCTACCTCATTTCGGAACGCGCTCCTCCCGTTTCTGGCGCGCGTGCCGATACGTATCGGGAGTAACGTCAGCGGACGCGGGATGTTGCTTACCACAACCTATCGCGAGAGCAGCGATGTGCATGAGGTGTCCGGGAAAGGAGGCATCGAGACCAGGAGATCTCTCCTACAGCGCAATACGAGCGATGTGCATGAGGTGCAACGCTACCTGCGCGTCCTACAACTACTTGGCGATGACATCACTATGCCAGACGACGAACTCGGCTTTTGGCATACTGACGCTGATCGGCGGGCAGTCCAACGACTCTTGCCGCAGCAAACACACGAGCAGTTCATCGGCATCAATTTAGGCACGACTTGGGAAACAAAACGGTGGCATGTGGATAACTTCGCCGCGGTCATCCGGCAGATTTCACGGCAGGTTCCGAACGTAAAGATCGTTTTAACGGGTTCCGCGGCGGAACGTGACATCGCAGCGGCGTTGCACTGTCCTGAAACTACCGTAAATCTCGCCGGGAAAACGACGATTCTTCAACTCGGCGCGCTCATCGAACGGTTTCGTGTGTATCTAACGTGTGATAGCGGCCCGATGCACATCGCCGCCGCGGTCGGCACGCCGACGGTGTCGCTATTCGGTCCCACGGCACCAGCGCGCCACGGGCCCTACGGAAATACTGAACATATCGTGCTTGAGAAACCGGTATCGTGTCGGCCCTGCTATAAACGGGTCTGTCACCGAAAAGACGCGCCGCACCTCTGCATGACGGAAATCCGCGCCGCGGAAGTCGCGGCCGCTTTAACACAATTTTTAGTTTAGGAGCATGAATGAAAAACATCCGCGCACTGCTATTTGACTTCGGTGGAACATTAGATGGAAACGGCATCCACTGGCTTGAACGAACGTATCAATTCATCACCGAACATCACCCCGAAATCACGCGGGAAGCGTTTGACACGGCGGATAAGGCCGCTGTCGCCGCGTTTGCCCTCGGCGATACTTCTGTCGTCGATCCGCAGTATCAGATCGGTTCTATGGTGCCCGTTGTCGGTATGGCTTCCGATGGTGCGGCAGCGCGTTGCAGCTTGCGCGATACCAGCGATGCAATCGCGGCTGGCATTTATCAACGCCTCGGCTTACGCGCCGAATTGAAAGATAGATACGTTGAGTCGTTCTGTCAAGATGTAGCGGCGAGTCTTGAGGAAAATCGCCGATGGTTGGAAACGCTACACGGCACCTATCAACTGGGTGTCATCAGCAACAACTTCGGCAATACGCGCGGCTGGTGCGACGAATACGGACTCACGCCGCTGCTTGATGTGATTGTGGATTCCACTGCTTTCGGTGCCGCAAAGCCGGATGCACGCATCTTTCAACACGCGCTATCAGAACTCGGCGTTGCGGCAGCGGAGGCAGTGTATGTCGGCGATAGTTTCGTCCCCGATATGAGGGGAGCGAAAGCCGTCGGTATGTGGACAGCATGGCTCATCGGGAACGAAACGAAGACGTGCCCAGACGCGTCCATGGTAGATGTGCAGTTGCGACACCTCCATGAATTGGTGGCGTTTCTGGACGCGTAGGCGCGCTTTGAAAGCGCGCCTACCGGTGGCGGTTACATTTCTCGGTGCAAGCCGATGACCTTACCGAGGATCATCACATCATCGACACCGATGATGTGCGGCTCATGCTTCGGGTCTGGACTTTCCGGCTGCAGGCGCACTATCTCGCCATCGATGGAAAGACGTTTGACAGTCGCTTCCTCTTCGAGGAGCGCGACGACAATGTCACCGGGGTCCGCGTCCGCCTGTTTTCTGACGATAACGTAATCGCCTTCGAGGATGCCGGCGTTGTGCATGCTCGAACCGATGATGCGCAGCGCGAAGCATTCGTGGTTATCCACCATGCGCATCGGGACAGGGAGTGAACCCTCAATATTTTCGGAGGCGAGGAGCGGTGTGCCGGCGGCGACGCGCCCGACTATCGGCACCTCTTTGATCTGCCGGCCCGGAATCGAAATCGCGCGCGGCTTGCCGGGGACCCGATTGATATACTTCTTCTTCTCCAGCGCGCTGATGTGGTCATGCGCGGCTTTCTCGGAGAAGCCGAACTTCGCACCAATCTCCCGCACCGTCGGCGGGTAACCATCTTCATTGATGCATTGGCGAATGTAGGTAAGCACCTGGTCTTGCCGGGTGGTTAAGTATTTAGACATCGTGTAAATCTCCTTCTAGAAATTTCGCTATAACTCTCGGAAACGCGTGCTCGCGCCCGCATTTCCGCGCTGTTAATTCTTTTCTATTAGTATACTATACGAAAATTTACAAATCAAGGAAAATCGGTCTTGGCGAAATTTGCAACCAAATTGCGTTTCTAACGTCTTAATATTCAGGGAAACATATCATGAAGAAAATCGTTCTTATTTGCGGGCTCATCGCTGTCACCGCGCTCGCCGCCTTTAGTAAAGACAAACCGGCGACGGTGAAACTTGACCCGGCGACTGTGAAACTTGACACTATCGTCAAAAATTTTAGTCTCAAAGATGACACCGGCAAAAGCCACGCTTTGCAAAAGTTGAGCGAGAAGAAGACAGCCGTCGTCGTGCTGTTCCTCGCCACGCAGTGCCCGATAGCCACCGATTACGCCGAACGCATCGTCGCTTTAGTTGACGCATACGCCGAGAAGGACGTGCAGTTTGTCGGTATCAACTCAAATAGACAGGAAACGGTTGAGGAAATCGCCGAATATAGCGAAAAACACGGCTTTGAATTTCCGGTGCTGAAAGACCCGGGCAACAAAATCGCTGACTATTTCGCCGCGCGCCGAACGCCGGAGGTGTTTGTATTGGACAAGGAACGCATCCTCCGCTACCGCGGCGCGATTGACGATAAACGGACAGAACCGACAAAGCACTATCTCCAAACCGCGTTGGATCTGGTAATCGCGGCACAGGAGATTCCAGAAAAATCGAAAAAGACACGGGCTGTTGGATGCACCATTAAACGGGTGCGGAAAACGAGTGTGGATAGAACGCCGTAGTTACACGGAGGAGCAGAAGATGCGTCGATTTTTAACTGCTATTTTTCAGGGAGTGCTCGCGCTGTTTTTCAGCGTCTGCATCCTCGTGTTCATCGTCATTTTTCTCGCTGTCGGGGTTGGATGCGGCGTGATGCTGGCATGCTGGGAAGATATCTCCACGCTGGACCTGGCGAAGTTAGAATACAAGGGAGACAAGGAGACATGGCGGCAACACCTGGAAGTCTACTCCGCTGTCTGCGAAGTCCAGAAGGCGGATAACGTCGATTTCTTGGTGGATAAGTTGCAACGCTTGGAATACGAGAAGGTCGGCGAGATAATTCCGAGATTGAGCTCGCCGGGCGAATACGCGACAGCGTTGAACGCTGAAAAGAGCGGCACTGTCCACATCCATCTGCGCGAGTTTGAATACCCGCGCCTGACACCGGAAACAGGGCACGTTCAAGTCGCAGTGAGGACCGGGAAGATTGTTGGCATCCGTAATGCAGAAGGCTCCCCGCGCCAGCGGTTTTATCTTGAACCGGAACTGATAGACGAATTTTCCGATGAAGAAGGCACGACGCGCCGGCTCATTCCGCTCGTAGAGATGCCGGAGAGACTCTATGGTGCCTTCATCGCTATTGAAGACAGGCGGTTTTACACGCACTGGGGCATTGACATCATCCGTCTCACTGGGGCTGTAGGGAAAACGGTTTTGAGGGGACAACGCCTCGGGGCGACAAGCACCTTGACGCAGCAATTGGCGAGGAATGTCTACCTCGGAAGACAGCGCGACCTGCCCCGGAAAGTGCGGGAGATTTTGCTCGCCATCAGAATCGAGAAATCCTTCTCTAAAGACGAGATTTTGGAACGGTATCTCAACTACGTTGACTTGGGACGGTACGGAAAAACGCTCCACGGCGTTCAGCAAGCCGCACACGGCTATTTCGGCAAGGAGGTTTCGGAATTGGCGTTCCACGAATGCGCGCTATTGGCGGCACTGCCAAAAGCACCCAGTGGTTACTCGCCCATTTACAATCCCGAAAATGCCAAAAGGCGGCGTAATCTAGCATTGAAGTTGATGCTCAACGAAGGCTATATCACCGATACCGAATACCTCGCCAGCATTAACGCGCCGCTCATTGAACAAAATCCGCTCCGCAGCGGCACGAGAAAGACGCGGAAGGAAGCCGGGCATTTCCTCGCTTATGTCGAAAAAGAGCTGCTCAAACTCTCTGATTTGGGAGATACCCTCTATAGTGGCGGGCTGAAAGTCTACACCCCGATAGATATGTCCATGCAAGCGGTTGCCGAGAAAGCCGTGGCAGACCATCTTCGGTATATGGATGGCAAGTGGAGCCGCCTGCCGAATTACGATGTCAATAAGCGAAATCCGCACGGGCTCAACCCGATTAAGGATTATCTGCAAGCGGCACTCATCGCTTTTGAACCGCATACGGGGCACGTAAAAGCGATGGTAGGCGGCCGCGATTACAACATCAGAATCCCTGCGAAGACAATCGCGGATTTTAATTCCTACAACCGCGCTTTGGGGGATGCGAAGCGGCAGCCCGGTTCCGCTTTTAAACCGATTGTGTTCGCCTCGCTGTTAGAGGGCTCCAACCCAGTCTTAACGCCCGGAACGCCGATTATTGATGAACGGTGGGGTATTGTTCCTGCACCGGGCCAATCGGCATGGTATCCTCGCAACTACAGTAAGACGTTTCGGGGCCCGGTTAACTTGCGCGACGTTCTCACCGCTTCCATTAACGTCCCGACGGCGCGCGCTGTGTTGGAAACTCCGATGGGTGAAAATGGCATTTGGGAGGGAATTAACCGTCTCGTCTCACTCGCTAAGAAGATGGGAATTAACAGTTTCTTGGATCCGAAACCGGCACTCACGTTAGGTTCATCAGGGATAACGGTGTTGGAGCTGACCTCGGCGTATGGCATCTTCGCCAACGGTGGTATTAAGACGGAACCTGTTCACATCCAGTATATAGTTGACTCGGATGGGAATGTTATCTATCCGCCGAAGGGACATCAAGATGAACGCACACGTGTTTTAGACGCAGGCGTTGCGTATCAGATTACCTCCTGTCTGCAGAGTGTGATGACGAATGGCACAGGCAGGCGCGCGAGGAACATGGGGTTAACTCGGCCATCAGCCGGTAAAACCGGCACGACGAACGACTACGTTGATGCATGGTTCGTCGGTTATACGGCAGACATGGTTGTCGGAGTCTGGGTTGGATTCGATGAACCGATAAAACCGCATCGGCATAACTACAACCAGCAAGGTGCGTGGGCGGCACTGCCGATTTGGGCGCGCTTCATGATTGACGCATCCAGAGGCCCCGAAAAGGAATTCCCTGTCCCGGACAACATCGTTTTCCGAGAGGTAGACAAAACCACGGGCGGCTTGCGGCGCGTCGGCAAGTGCCCAGAGGAAAACGTCAGCAATGAACCGTTTATCAGGGGACAGGAGCCGCAGCATCTCTGTCCGAAACATCGGTAGGCGTGCTTTCGGAGCGCGCACAGCAATAAAGGAAACCGCATGAGAGCCGTTATTCAACGCGTCACATCTGCCAGCGTCACAGTAGCTGGCGAGCTCGTCTCCGAAATCGGGGAGGGTTTGCTCATTTTCCTCGGCATCGCCCATGACGATACTGAAGCAGAATTGGACTACATCGCGAACAAAGTTATCAACCTCCGCATTTTTGAGGACAGCGATGGCAAGATGAACCGTTCGCTTTTAGAGACAGGCGGTGCCGCCCTTGTCGTGTCGCAATTTACGTTATACGGCGATTGCCGGAAGGGGCGGCGGCCGAGTTTTATTGATGCCGCGCGTCCGGAGCAGGCGAAGGCACTGTATGAGCAGTTTATCGACGTTCTCGCGTCGCGGAATATCCCGACACAGGGCGGCACCTTTCAGGCAATGATGGATGTGCGGTTGGTAAATGACGGCCCTGTTACGATTTTGTTGGATAGTCGTAAGCAGTTTTGAAAAATGCTTGACATTTGCCAGAAAATAGGGTAAACTAACTAATGAAACGCTGGATTGACTCCATAAAACAGGGTGACTGTATTCAGTTGATGTCGGAAATGCCGGCGGAATGCATCGACCTGCTCATCACGGATCCGCCGTTCGCCATTGACTTTAAAGCGATTCGGCATAACTACAACCGAAAAGGGGACAGCGTCCTTCAAGGTTACCACGAAATTGAAGGTAACGATTACCTCGCGTTTACGCTTGACTGGCTATCACAAGCGACGAGGGTGCTTAAAGATTCCGGCAGCATGTATATCTTCTCTGGCTGGAATTATCTGAAGGAGCTCTTGATTGCGATTGACGTGTGCGGGCTGACGACGGTCAATCATCTGATATGGAAATATCAGTTCGGTGTGGTAACCCGGCGAAAATACGTCACCTCGCATTACCACTGTCTTTTTGTCTGTAAGAACGACCGGGAGCGACAGTTTCACCCCTTCGTCCGTTTTGACAAGGATGCCAAAACCGAAACCGGCGGTTCCGCGCACTACAGAGACAAAGAGGACGTTTGGGAAATCAAGCGAGAATATTGGCCGGGCGCGGTGAAAACGCCCACGAAACTGCCTGCCGAGCTCATTGAGAAAATTCTCGATTATTCCAGCGAAAAAGGCGATGTGGTTTTGGATCCGTTTTTAGGTTCAGGCCAGGTTGCTGTCGTGAGTAAGATGAAAGAGCGGCATTACGTCGGATTTGAGATTGTGCCGGCGTATTACGAATTCGCACGAGATAGGCTAACATCCGGAAAATATCTCATTCAACACACAGAAAAAGCTGCAACGGAAAAAGCTGTTCAATAAGGAGAAAAACCATGCATAACAGACCTCCGACTATCGGCGAATATCTCTTACGAAAACTGCATCACTACGACATTGAACACATCTTCGGTATCCCCGGTGATTACGTGCTGCGGTTCTATCACCTCATCGAACAGAACCCCATCCAGCACATCGGCATGACACGCGAAGATGCCGCCGGATACGCCGCTGACGCTTACGCACGCCTCAAAGGCATGGGGGCCGTTTGTATCACCTACTGCGTCGGCGGATTGTCAATGGTGAATGCCATCGCGGGTGCCTACGCCGAAAAATCGCCTGTCGTTGTGATTAGCGGCGCACCCGGCATCAAAGAACGCGCCAAGGACGCACTGCTGCACCACAAAGTGCGCGATTTTCACACGCAACAGCGCATCTATGAGGAGATTACCGTCGCAACCGCGCTGCTTGACGAACCGTTCGCCGCTTTCAACGAGATCGACCGGGTGCTTGACGCTGTTTATCGATATAAACGTCCCGGCTACATTGAACTCCCGCGCGATATGGTGGACATCCACGGCTCGCTCCACCAAAGGCCCTCAACAGGCGGACACCTCAGTGACCCGGCCGTTCTGGATGCTGCCGTTGCCGACGCGCTCGATTTCATCAACCATAGCAAAAATCCGGTGATTCTGGCAGGTGTTGAACTTCATCGATTCGGGTATCAAAACAAGCTTCTCAGGTTGGTGGAAGAAAAACGCATCCCTGTGGTGGCGACGCTCCTCGGCAAATCGGTGATGCCGGAGGGACATCCGCTCTACCTAGGCGTTTATGAGGGTGCGATGGGACGGGAAGATGTCCGCCAATTCGTTGAAAACTCCGATTGCGTCATCATCCTCGGTGCCTTCATGACGGATGTAAATCTCGGCATTTACACGGCGAATCTTGAACGCGGGAAATCCATCTACGCAACATCGGAAAAGATTGCCGTGCGCTATCGTGCCTATGAAGAAGTTATGTTGGACGATTTTATTGACGGCATCGGTTCGTCACATCTCCGGAGGCGGAAGAAACCGAACGTGGAATGGGCAAAGCAGCCCGCCGAACCTTTTGAGATATCCCCAGACGCGCCGTTAAGCGTGAAACGGCTGTTCCAGCATCTCAACGAATTCATGCGCGAAGGCCTTACGGTAATCGCCGATGCAGGCGATAGTCTCTTCGGCGCGCTGGATTTGCGGATGCATCAGCGCAACGATTTTATCAGTCCTGCCTATTACACATCGATGGGGTTCGCTGTCCCGGCATCTGTCGGCGCGCAACTCGGCAGACCGGATACGCGGCCCATCGTTATCGTCGGCGATGGCGCGTTCCAAATGACAGGGATGGAACTTTCCACAACGGCGCGCTATGGGCTCAATCCGATTGTCCTCGTCTTGAATAACCACGGCTATGGCACGGAACGGCACCTCCACGAAGGCGCGTTTAACGACATTCGGGACTGGAACTATAGCCGATTGCCGGAGGTATTCGGCGCGGGTAGAGGCTACCATGTCCGCACCGAAGGCGAATTTGACGATGCCTTCAAAGCCGCTCTCGCAGAGACGGAGCACTTTGTCCTGATTGAAGTGGAACTTGAGAAGTTGGACCGGTCACCGGCATTGGCACGCTTGGCGGAACGCATGTCTGATAAAATCTGAATACCGAAAGGGATATTTCACATGAACCACACCGATTTAGAGCAGCTCGTCCCTGCAGGCATGGTGCTCATTCCCGCGGGGCAATTCCAGATGGGCAGCGATGACGATGAGGCGCACGAGAACGAACGGCCGGTGCATACTGTCCACTTGGATGCGTTCTTCATGGACGTATACGAAGTCACGAACGCGCAGTTCAAAGTATTTGTTGACGCAAATCCACAGTGGCAAAAAGACAAGATTGATGCCCGGTTCCACTGGGGCTATTATCTCAACGATTGGGATGACAATAACTATCCCTCTGGGAAAGCCAACCATCCGGTAACTTTTGTGAGTTGGTATGCGGCGATGGCGTATGCGGCATGGGTTGGAAAACGGCTGCCAACGGAGGCGGAGTGGGAATATGCGGCACGCGGTGGGCTTGCTGGAAAGAAGTATCCCTGGGGCAACACGATTTCGCCTGTCAACGCGAACTACGCGGGACATGTCGGCGATACGTCAGCGGTTGGACAGTATGCGGCGAATGGGTACGGGTTATACGACATGGCGGGTAATGTCTGGGAATGGTGTATTGACGAATATGATTGTACTCGTGATTTCTACGCTGAGTCTCGTGACAGTCGGAATCCTATCGCTGGGGAGTGCATCAGTTGGCTCGTGAATAATTTCACAAGTATCCCGCCGAACAGCATCCGTGTGTTGCGGGGTGGAGGCTGGGGCCTTACCGAGCCCTTCCTGCGTGTCGCCTATCGCGACGATGCTTCGTCGGCGTTCACGCTCGCGCTCGTCGGTTTTCGTTGCGCGAGGACTGCTACGCCTTGACACTTAACTCCCTTGCCTATTCTGATTCGTAAACCGATCAGACCCCTTGGTAGGAGAGACCTCCCGGTCTCGATACGAGCGATGTCCCGGTAGGCGAGACCTCCTGGTCTCGATGCAATAGGGCGGCGCGCCTCCCGGGGCAGCGGCGGCAGAAGGTCCCCCTTCATCGTAGGGCGAGGGCCTGTCCCTCGCCAGCGTTTTGCTGTCAGTTCCATCCCCCCTGTAGGTCAGGATCGCCTGATCCTGACCCGTTTGTGATCAGGCGATCACAAACTACAGAGAGGGGAGAACGAAAAAAACGTCTCTTGTTCTCTTCAGGTCCGTAGGACCTTAGGCACAGCGAGGGACAGGCCCTCGCCCTACGATGGAAGGTCCTACCAGGAAGGCATCAAGACCGGGAGGTCTCGCCTACCCACGAAAAACCTATCATCTTGGAAATCTTGGAAATCTTGGAAATCCTGCTCTAAATCCTGCTAACCCTGACAGGTGGGAAAACGACATCCGCCCTAATCTCGCCTATCGTTGTTCCAACTCATTTTCGGATGAGCATTTTCCGCGTCGCCGAAAAGGCACCCGCGTGAAGAGTGTAAAGGTAAACCCCACTACTCACAGGCTCCCCCATCTCATTGCGGCCATCCCAATAGACTGCCTGCGCTGGAGAAGAATAATCCCCCGATGGCAGTATTCCCGGAGATAGAACGCGAATAAGCTGTCCTGTTGCGGCGTAGATGCGTATCGTGATAAGGCTCTCGTTCGCAAGCCGGAACGGAATCCACGTTTCTGGATTGAAGGGATTGGGAAAGTTTTGTAGCAGTTGATTATGCTTGACTTGCCCCAAGGTTACGATGCGTTTCCCGCGCGGTTCCACGGCGACAGCCCCTGAAGGTAACAGTTCCCTTCCATCCCAAATCTGAATTTGCCCTGTGTCACTATAGGACAAGACAACCGTGCCATCTTGACTCACGGCAAAACGCGCTGGAATGGGTGAGTGGAGGACAGGTGTGTTGGTTTGCCACTCCCAGATTTGGAGGAAGTTGTCTTGCTCGGCGAAAAGATAGCGTCCATCGGTGCTAAAATGCGCCGGACCGTCTACGTCTAACAACGTTGTTACAAGTTCCGGGGCATCTTGAGTTAATCTCCAGATTTGGAGATGCTCTCGGACGGGCACGGCGAGCACGGTTGTGCCGTCAACCTTACCAAACGCATACTTTTCCCACCATCCAACGAAAAGTTCTGGCACGTGCCAGGCATATTGGAATGCGAAGGAGTCTCCTTCGCGTTTCCACAGCAGAACCTTGTCTTCGTCGCCGCCGGTGGCCACCAAGTATGCGTCATTTTCACTGAACGCAATTCCGTCAAACCAGGTTCCGTGTTTTCCATCAGGGATGGCTCGCTGAATCTTCTCCGGATTTTCGACATCAAAGAGCAGAATTTCCCTATAACCGCGTGCGGCTACCCACCTTCCGGTCGAACTGAAGGCAATGTCAGAGTGGCCGTGTCCGTAAGGAAACTGCGTTTCAATGTCGCCGGTCTGAAGATTGTAGAGTTGAATCCACGGATCTCGGCCAACCGCCAACTTTTGTCCATCGGGAGAAATGGCGAACATGCGGAATGTCCCATCTTCCGCGGAGATAAGTTGCCGCAGCTGCTGTGAAGCAATGTCCCAAACTTTAATGAAATAAGGGGATACGGAGACGAGGGTTCGTCCATCAGGGCTCATTACCGGCGGGTAAAACCCGCTCTCAAAATCGGCCCACATCCTGAGTTGTCGCCTTGCCTCAATGTCCCAGAGGACAGTAGCATCCCAATAGTCTAGTAGCGCGGTTTTTCCATTTGGCGATAAGGCGAGAGTTTCCAATCTACGAAATTCTGTCCCGAACGTATCAAGTTGTTGTCCGGATGCAACATCCCAGATGCGCACCTGGTCATCCCAACCTTCCCAGGTTTTACCGTCTAAGCAACGGAGCGCGCCTGTCTCAGTTGCAACGTATAAGCGTTGACTGTCAGGACTAAAGACGGCACCTGAGATGTATCCGATGCCGCTCTCTTCCCACCATAACAGTTCTCGCGTATCCAGCTGCCAGACGTAAACGCAACTTGAATGATGTCCAATTGTTGCGAGGAACTCGCCGTTTGGACTGATAGTCGCCATCTCTATCCAATTGCCGCGATGGCCCTCAAAATGCCCTTCCAAGCGGCGGGTTTTGACGTTCCACAACTCTGGTTCCGGTCTGCCGGAGGCGACGATGAGATAATCCGCGTTTGGTGTGAAAACCAGGGCGTGCTCCCTTCGGAAATACGAGCAGGTCCCGCCGCCTGCGGTGTAGTCGCACTGTTTCCACGGCCGACGTTCACCTGTCATTGTGCTGAGCCACTCGCCGGTTTGCCAATTCCAGAGATGAATCTTATCATCAAAACCGATGGCGAACAGCGTTCCCTTCGGGCTGAATGCCCCGGCAATCGAGTAGATAGGAATTTCCCACTCGGATATTTGTTCGCGCAGTGTGACATCCCAAATAGTGACGCGAGTTGCTTTGGGACCAACGCCAGGGCGCAGAATTGCGAGATGTTCCGCGGTCGGACTCAACACCACTTCCATGATGTCGTTTCCCGCGCCGAATTCGTCGATAACTGCACCTGTCTCAGGATGGATAATCTGCAGATGTGTCCATCCAACGCGCAGGATGGTTCCATCGGAGAGAAAGGCATGTTTTTCTGGATGGGGCTCCCCAATCGTGCCGATAAGTTCATCAATAGGAAGGGCAGCACACGGCATCCAGAGAAGGCTAAAAAGCAGGACAAAAAGCGTTTTCATGAGAAACCTCCAAATCCTGTCCGTTTATTGCTTAATATCTAGCAATTTTCATGCCAACGGAATCGCGTTTAAAGGGAGGTTTCAACCGATTTTTCTGGCAAAAGGCGTAAAATCTGTTCAGTTTCTGAACAAGGATTAGACACTATGCAACCGCTCTACTGCAACGCGGCGATTTTATCACGCAAGAACCCCGTGCAAAAAGGCACCTGCGCCTCCGAAAGCCCGTGCAGTATAACCGGGCCTTCATAACCTGTCCGCTTGAGCAATCCGAGATACTGCTCGTAGTCCAGCAAGCCGGTGCCTGCGGCGAGGTGTCCCGCCTGGCCGTCTCTATCCAAGTCTTTCGCGTGTGCAAGCACGATGTCTTCGCCGAGTAGTTCAAACGCTTCGTCAAGAATCTCGCGCATTCGCGGCAATTCGCCTTTGTGGAAGATGTTCGCGCCGTCCATCACCACTTTCAGAAGCGGCGACTGCATTTCATCGATGAGGCGGCGCGCCTTCTTGGCAGAATCGACGACGTTCGCTACTTCCGGCTCAATTGCAAGCGTGACGTTGTATGCCGCTGCCACCTCTAACGCCTGCGTCATTGAGTCAACCAAGTCGTTCCATGCCGCTGCCGTATTATTATCGGGATGGGCGCGCCACATGCTGTCCGCATCGCGGCTGCCGGTGCAGAGTGTAATCACCGAAGTGCCGAGCGGTTCGCACGCCGCCGCGACAGAACGCAACATGTTCAAGCCATCGTGACGTTTCTGAACATCCGGATGAATCATGTTGTAGGTGCCTGATAACGCCGAGACAGTTATCTGTCGAGCATCCAACGTCTGACGAATCTCTGCCAGCGGCGGTGCTGATGCAGCGACGTGATATTGTAAATGGTGGACACCGTGTTTGACGATAGCATCCAGCGTTTCGCCGAGTGTTTCCCGGCGGATGGTGCCTTCCATCAATCCGATTTGCATGGGTTATTCTCTCCTTCTTTCTTTGAGCTCCGGTTTGAGACGCATGGCTTTCTCCAGCTCTGCGATGGCCTCTTCATGTTTGCCGAGTTTTGCCTTCGTCACGCCGCGATTACGATATGCCTCAGCAAAATTCGGATTGAGCCGCAACGCCTCGTCGTAGTTTGCCAGGGCCTCTTCGGGTTGCTGCAGGCGATTCCAGAGATTGCCTCGGTTGTTGTAGACATTGGCGAGGTTGAGAAGCGCAACCTTCGACGCACACCGCAGCCGAAGTGCCTCATCGTAAGCAGCAAGAGCCCTTTTCGTTTTGCCGCCCTCCGATAGCAAAAAGCCAAGCGAGAAAAAGGCGTGCGAGGCAACGGCGTTGATGTGCAATGCCTCTGTTTTCGGCATATCGGTTGGGCTATCTTCCGCTGGTTCTGCCAACCCCGCACCGAATGCAGGGACGAACTTTTCCTCAAAGTCTTCAATGAGCCGAAAAGTCCATTCCATTACTGAGGCTAACGGATGCTCTCCATCTACTGTATAAGCAAGTTCGACGTGCAACGCATGCGCCCACTGATAGTCGTCTTCTGCTAACGCGAGGGGGTTGCCTTGAGAATCTTGCTTGCACTCCGAAATTGTTCCATCACGCCGATGCACGAAATCCGTTAATCTCTCAAGCACCTCACTCAGCCAATCATAGTCATCTTCCGAGTAGGGCGGCGTTCCAAGCGTTTCCAATTGAACCGTTTGGACTGGGGCGGCACCGTCCTGCAATTGCGTCCTGCTCGGCACTATATCAACGAGTAAGGCATTGTCCTCCAATTTTGCAAGGTAGGCGGGTAAGTTATAGCCTTGCCCAACTATTAACGCCGCATCGGAGGCGGGTTGTGTGCCGGTTAACATTGTCTGAGGGTGTTTCATAACTCCGTTTCGGTATTTATCCCCCCTTGGGGGCGGGCGAATACCGAGCCCTCTGGCTAAGAAAGACCGGGAGGGCTCTCCTACCGGAAGGTATCGGGCCCACCTCTGTAGTTCGGGATCGCCTGATCCCGAACAGTTCAGGATCAGGCGATCCTGAACTATAGGGGGATGCGGTCTGCCAGCAAAACGATGGCGAGGGACAGGCCCTCGCCCTACGTGAAGGGAAGGCGTTTTTTCACCGTAGCGCGGTGGCCTGTCCCCGCGACGTTGAGCGATATATGAAACACCCTCAGTTAACATTGTCTACTCCTCACGCATTCCACATTTCTATGCCCACCGAACAGGCGAATTCAAGGCGGTTAATGGGGGCGGCCATAGATAGCCGTCCCCAAATTGCGCTGACAGATTGCAGTTAGTTCTCTTCTTCTGCACGCTCGGCAGAGTTACCACCGAAGAGCCGTTCAATCAATTCCGCTGTCTCCGCATCGTCTGACTTGAGTTTGCGAAGGCCTTTCTCCTCACCATGGCGGTTCAAGGTTTCCATCGCACGCTGGAGACGTTCAGGTTCCAGTTCAAACTGCTCTCGGAGTTTCGCCTCAATGCTTTCGTTTGTCGGAAGTTCTGGCATCTGCGGCGTTAGCAGCTTCTCAAGTTCCGCCGCTATCTCCGCATCGCTCAGCGTCGTCCACTCGCGGGACTGTTCTTGCATCCGTTCAAATTTCTCTTGCGCAGCACGGGCGGCTTCCTGAACCCGGTCTGGTGCTTCATCAACGGACTCGGATGCGGGTTGCCTTGAGAGCTCCAAGAGTGCCGGCACCTCTAGCGCAGCATCGTTGGATGGAACAGGTTCTGCAGTTGGCGTTGGCACGGGTTCAATCCCCAACTGTTCACGCACCGCCCCACGCGAGGGAAGGGAAGCGTCACTGAGGACATTGCCTTTCTCATCAACGTAGACAACTTCCCATCCATCCGGCACTATACCTCTGTAAAGCAGGTCAAACCGCTGTTTTTCAGAGAGTTGCGGGCCCACAATTTCCGTTATCTTCCCACTCTCATCCCTCGTTACTGAACTTGACATTGACGCGATAGATGCACCTGTTTCCGAACGCTGAACATACATTCTTCCTGCAGCAGATGGATGAACATTTTCACCTATCGTCACCCAACTTTTCACGTCAGGGTTGGCGCGTTTTGCTTCTCGGATGCGTTGGCGCCGCTGAATTAGACTATCAACTAACGCCGTTTGCGTTGTTCCCGGTTCATCGCCCGCGGCGCGCTGTTCCTCCCGAAACAGTTTCGAGCGCATGTTCAGGTATGCCTCGTAATCGCCAAAATTGTCAATGGTAACCCCTTTGTCAAGGAGCATCTGAATCCACTCGGCGCGGGGATATTCCGCTTCAATGTCAGCCTGCGTCCAATTGACTTTTTGAAGTTCACCGTCACGGTTTTCTATAGAGAAACTCCCTCTCTGGGTTTCGTTCCTCATATCGTATTGGATATCAAACGCATCCATGAGTGCCGCAACGGTTTGCTGTCCGTCATACTTCTTCGCCTTGAAAAAGGAGAGCAGTGAACTCTTCTCGCGTTGAACGTCGGCGCGCTTTTCAAATTTCGCGCGCTGTTTGCTCCGGATGTCGGCTATCTGCGCGCCTGTCAGAGGTGCCGCGTCTGGGTTCTCTGTCTTGAATGTTTCAAGCATCCGCGTGACAGCAGCTTCCGTTTGCACCTCGGTCCAGTTATCCCACCACGCCTTGGAATTTTGCTCGGCGCGCCACACGAGGAAGGCGGCTCCCAAAACGAGCAAAAGTAACACGGCGATGGCAATGTGTCTGCCTTTCATGGTAGTTTCCTCCTTCATAGTTGAGAAAAAAGCGTGTGCCTTATGAACCTGCACTTGGGTAGAGTCAATTGAACCGAAAAAGGATAGTAAAAACTGACAAAAAAGCGTATCGCTTTATGTAACGTTCACTATTTAGGATACCTCTCGCTTTTGAATTAAGAAAAGGAATTCGCGGTTTGGACGTTCCGATGCGCTTACCCATTCATGTGTCCACTTCATGCTGGCCATGACGTTTTTCTTATAATTGCGGGCAACGACATCAAGCAGTTTACCATGCTTTTGAATCACTTCATTGAGTTCTTTGGCGGTTGCCCGGCCGCCAGAACTATATGATAGAAGTATCCATCGCGCTTGCGTTACCTGAATCAGTTTGTCAATTGCATCAACGGCGATGAAGCGGCCCTCCCGGTTGCGTCGAAATTCTTCAAAAACAGAGGCAGAAACCGTATCTGATGTATCCTTACGTCGCCTTGCCTTCCCAAAAAGTGGCGGCCGGTCAAAGAGAACAACGCTTTGCCAGAGGTGGTAATATGCGGCGTATCTAACCCGGGAGGCGGGCATTTTATCATTGCTTGATCCGTACGGCGGATCAAAATATGCGATGTCTACGGTGACACGCGGTGCTAACTCAAAAATGTCGCTCCGGAAAACTTGATGTTTTCCAGTTGCACAAGTCAGTCTCCGGTTGCCGAGAAGGTGTGAATCTGCCCTAACGAGATTCGGCACCTTCATTACAAATTCTCGATAGGAGCGAGGTGCCCATTCTCTGAGATAAGCAGAAAAGTGACCAAGGCTATTGTCAACCTTGTCTAATGCCAAAATTAGACTTGTTAACGCTACCGCTTTATCTACTGCATTGAGGTTGAGCCTTTCAATTTCCTGCCGGACTGCATCCAATTT
This sequence comes from Candidatus Poribacteria bacterium, assembly GCA_965242965.1. Classification (GTDB taxonomy): domain Bacteria; phylum Poribacteria; class WGA-4E; order WGA-4E; family WGA-3G; genus AGPOR5. Next base: position 5,181,307 of record OZ251518.1, read on the forward strand.
GCGCGTGTTATGCAACTGCCATGGTCTCTTAAGCCCATCTTCTTGCATTGCGCATCCGCCGTTAGGATGCCCACCATAATGCTCAGTGAACCAGCCATCAACAGGCGGAATGGCGTTGAGATGCTCAATGAGCGGTTGATATGCCTCTTGCCGGTTTTCGGAGAGAAGATAGCATCTCCCAAAAATTTCCGACCACGGTGCAATGTCATTGCAGAGGAATGTATAGCCCGACTTGGCGAGTGCCTGTGCGACTCGCGTCGTCCCTGAAAAGCCGTCTAAAACGGTTTTCGCCTTGACTTTCGCGGCTAGATGCAATATGTCAGGGATAAGTTTCAACTTCGATCCGACGTATTTTATGCCTTCTGTGGCAGGGGCATCAAGCCGGAAGTCATCAAAGAGTGGAAGCGTTTGAGTCACGGTTTTATGCTCCTTCTCTGCTTCAGCGCAGCAATGTCTGCGACAATTGCCTCAACGGCTGACGTGTGTCCTGACTCTGAGCATACCAAAGCGTGAGAAAACAGTTTGACAAGCTGCCGGTTATGCGAATAGTGAATCCATCCACCGGTAAGGCTCTCGAAGTATTTCTGTCCTTTTGTTGTATGAGTCCACAGCCCACGTTGAAGAGCGTTTGCACTAGCACCGCCGTAGCGCACTTCGCAGACGTAGTCTTCCGAGTTGTCGTAAAAACGGTAGACAGGATGCTTCCTACCCCGGCCCCTGTCTTCTCTGGTGATGCGGGCAGTTTCGCGCACTGCACGCTCCCAGTCAAACACAAGAATGTTGCAACGTTGATTCCTCTCATCGTAGATGAAGGGAAAGCCGGCCGACTCGGAAAGCCGGCCGACTCGGAAAGCCGGCCAGCAAAGCCGGCCGACTACGACCTGAACGGAAAACTAACCACGACCACCACGCAAGACAACACCATAACCAAGTGGCATCTTTTCATAATAAACCTTGTCTACCAAACGCGAATTCGCCCACGCTAGCTCCTTGTCTAAATCCACACGCGCTATCTCGTCGCGCAAAGCCGCGCGCTCTTCATGAGAATTAGGACCCCCGGAAAATGCGATGCCAGACGCTTTAAGACGCGCAGACAACTCATGAGAACGCCCAGAAAGCTCACACGCGCGATGTAGATACGCGGTCCTAAGCTCTTCCAACTGGGAAAAGGAAAGAGACCGCAAAGACGGCAAACTCAAAACCGTCGGCAAAATTGACATTTCGGACCTCCTACAAATACTGGTGGCCAGCAAAGCCGGCCACCGATGGCCATATTCACCTTCTACCTGTTTTTGCAACACCGGCCCGATGCCGATGATTGCAGAAATAGTATAGCATATCCGCAGACTAATTGCAAGATGGCGAACGCGCGCGCCAGCCGCCTGCATTGCAATTTGCAATGCCAACCACGCGCGCCGCGGACAAACGTGTAAATAGAATTTTCGATGACACCGTTTACACAATCAAACAGGACAATTGTGTAAACAGAAATCCGAACAGCAAACGGTTTACACAAAAAACGCGGACAAGGAAAAAAATTTAAACGCGCGACCGCGATAAATGTGTAAAAGTTATCTGTCTATCGGAAAACCGAACACCTAAACGGGAAAGGTAAATCGGGAACGATACCGTCTACCCAGCAGCCGAACGCAATCCGGCCGCGCTCATGCCGATGTGTTAAGAACTGGCCATCGGTTAACGTCTTGACTAAACGAAACGCCGAACCGCTCGGTAAACGCGAAACCGATGACAACCACCGAACCGATGCCGATGGGAAAGCATGCCAGCACTCAATAAAAGCACGATGCCGAACATCGGGAAATTGCAACTCAAGGACTCGGTATGGGAAATGCCGACCGAACCAATGACCGCGCACTTCAGAACTCATGGGATATCCTCCAACCGAATCCAATAGCAAGACTCGGACAAACGGGAATCCGCAATAGGGACCCCCTCGCAAATTTGACCGCGCACGTCACCGCGCTTTTCTAAAAGCCGAATTAACCGGCACGCGGTTGGCCGACTAATGCCAGCCAAACGGGAAAGACACGCGATACCCATTTCGGGAAATTGATGCCACTTGACAATAAATTTCTCTTGACACCATGACCGAACCTTGACTTCGGGAAAGAGACCCAAAGCCTCATACTGCCAATAATACACGAAAACCTCCTTGTAGGTGGCCCACTCAACGGCCACAGCACTTGACAGAAAAAGTAGTTAAACATTATTCTGCAGAATAATGACAGCACTAAATACGATGCAACCTTGGCCATCAGAGATTGACAGAATCTCGGATTGCGGTTTTCAGAAAATGCCGACAACCCCCAAACTTGTCAAATAAATGCAAAGAACCAAGAAAACGGTGCAACGTGGTAACACGTTGACATCACGAAATTCAGTGAAAGCAGGAGCCTCCAGAATTTTTTGGACCGCGCTCCAGTCGCTCACTTCCGGTCCCGCTTGTTCAAGCAACGGAAACATGCGGAAGTTTTTATCGGTGGAAAGTTGGAGATGTCCTTCACCGTAAGCTTTGAGGCTGACAGGAAATTCTGAGCCCGTGATTTCATTGATAATTTGGATATCCTCCTCCTTTGACTTCGCACGGTAGTGTTCCTTGCCCACATGAATCGAACTGAAATCATACATGTATTGATTGATGAATTCAGCGATGGCTATCTCCGCCAAATCTCCGTGGGTTTTGTTCCCGATAAGCCGCAAGGTGAAGATGTTACTGAGCGTGAGCGTGATTAACTCTGGGTTTTTGCTAAACATCAACTTCATGCGCTCAATGAAGTCTTTGTATGGATTGTGATTGTTCATGAAATCCTATGCCTTTCCGATTAACTAACAAGCGAATTGTTAACGATAATCAAAGTATACGACATTTTTGAGCAAAATGCAAGAAAAAACGACGCAGTACTACGTTTAGGGTGTTTCATAAATCCGTGTCGGCGTGCCATCCCGGTCTCGAATTCATCGTAGGGCGAGGGCCTGTCCCTCGCCATCGTGCGTGCCCGCGCACCCCAACGCTCGCGGGGGAAACCCGCTCGGATGCACGTGTGGTATCCGAGGGCCCCCGCGCTACGGGCAGAGAAAAGCCCTACGGGAAAATCGAGACCGGGAGGTCTCTCCTACCGGGAAAACATCAATATATGAAACACCCTCACTTAGATTCGCGTCCACGTGGCATTCATCACTTGAACGCATCCAACAGAGAAACCATCTCCCCTTGAATTATTTCCTCTACAAACGGTTCCAACGCCAACCGATACGGCCCACTCAGCGCATGGTTGCGCGGGCCCGCCTCGTAGCCGCCCCGCAAGCCCAATTCATAAGCACGCTGCGTCGCAACGTAGACTTCACTGCCGTTGGTGTAGCCGAAGACGAAGGTGTGTCCGAACGGCGAATGTTCATCGGCGAACAACTGATATTCCGCGAAGAGTTCATGCGGGAAAGAAAGAAGACAGAGCGCATCGCCGACAGCAAAGGCACTCATCGGAAACGGCAAAGTCCGCTTTTCGCCGCTTTTGGCGATGCCTAACAGCGCGACGTAACGTTCGTCATCAGGAAATTCGGCGATGAGCTGCTCGCACTCGGCAACCGAAGGTGGGGAACGAAACGGTAACTTCAGGTGAACGGAACGCGCTTTGAGCGCGGCAGATGGAATCTCTTCTGCTGTCTTTAACGCTTGCGCTGTTGCAAAGGCAAGGGCAAACCCAGCGACATCGCACGCGCTGAAACCGCCGCGCAACGGATAGCCGTTGATATCCGCCGCGCACCCCTGCGCGAACATTAAAACGGTGTCAGGTTTCAAATCCGCACCGATGAAATTGCGCAGATGATTGACTGCGTAACCGGGATAATCGGCACCCATCTCCTCGCTAGCCCAGTGGACAATCACGGGATGCGCCGCATGCGAAAATAGCACTGCAATGAACTGCCCGTTCGCATCGTCCACGCCTAACACGTCAACCCACGGCACAACCGCTCCTTCGGGATTCGGTGCCATCGTGATGTAACCGTCATCGTTCATCAGTCGACGGTTGTAGCCAATCTGCACCGGGGCGCGTCCGGCGCGTAGTGTCGCGGGTTCAAGTGCCGCCACTGCATCCGATACCAGTTTGGCAAGGCAGTCTGCCAGCCACGCCTCAGACTCTTCGGTTATCCAGCGTCCATCAACGCCGGGCGCGTTGTGCGTATGACTACAGTTGATGACGATGTGCTCGGGTGGGATGTCTGTGGCACGGTAGATAGCGTCTAGCAATACCTGATTGTAGTCAAGCGGAAATTGTCCGAAGTCTGCCGTGACGATGGCGAGTTGTTTTTCGGCATCGGCGAGCACCAGCGCGCGGGCATAGAGTTCGGCGTAGACATCGGGCTTGTCCTTGATTTGGGTTATGGGAGTTTCGGCGGCACCTGCCGTTAACGTGGTGTTCATGGGGTTCTCCTGTCGGTTTGCGGCGTGGCGAGGGACAGGCCCTCGCCCTACGATGTCGGTTAGATCAGGGTGTTTCATAACCCCGTTTCGGTATTTATTCTGCCTTGGAGGGAGGGCGAATACCGGAAGGCATTGAGCCCATCTCTGTAGTTCGGGAGCGCCTGATCCCGAACGGGTCAGGATCAGGCGATCCTGACCTACAGGGGTGATGCGGTCTGACAGTCAAACGATGGCGAGGGACAGGCCCTCGCCCTACGGTGTCAGTTCGGTTGGTTGGCGAGGGACAGGCCCTCGCCCTACGATGGCGGTGTGGTTTGCGGCGTGGCGAGGGACAGGCCCTCGCCCTACGGCGGAGGTGCGGTAACGCGTTGCTCATGTCAAATCAGCGAGCTGCGGCATCACCTCATTCTGGAGCAAATCCATTGAATGCACCCACTGCTCCTTCGGCTCCCACTCGTGTCCCATCGTGAGGAGCACGCCAAAACCACCGACTTCCTCATAGAGTTCGCGGAGGCGGTCCGCGACATGCTCAGGACTGCCCACAATCCACAGCGTATCCAACAGATTTTCCAGACACGCTTCCACGTCGGGAATGCTCGCGTCTTGCTTGAATTTCTCCCATCCGAATAGGCGGAACCAGTAATCCCGAAAATCGCGGCCGAGGGTGCCTTCAAGTGCCTCTTTGCGCGCCTGCTCAGTGGTATCGGCGACGTAGACCTCGCGGGCGATGCGCCACGTAGAACGAGACGGCGAAAGCCCTGTCTTTGCCGCACCTTCTTCAACTGCGTCCCAATGCGTTTTGATAACGGAGACTGGGGCGAGGTTGATACTCATCGGAATCCAGCCGCGCTCGCCTGCCAAGATAAGCGTATCCGATTTAGCAGAAGAGCCGGCCACCGCAATCGGCGGGTGCGGTTTCTGATACGGCTTCATGTGGATGCTGACGATGCCCGTGCGCGGTTCGGGGATTTTAAACTCCCAGAAATCGCTTTTGTAGTGCCCGGGCTCGGGGTCCTCCCAGATTTTGAGGACAGCGTCAATTCCCTCGCGTGTCGCGCGGCGTCTATCGCCATCTGCCATGAACATCTCCGCGTCGCTCGGCGTGGAACTGGAACCGACACCCCAGTGGAAGCGTCCGTGTGCGAGATGGTCCAACTGCGCGATGCGATGTGCCACAACAGCAGGGTTGTGTATCGGCATACAGGTAATCCCGGTGCCGAAGACGATGTTTTCTGTCATCGCCACTGCTTTCGCGATGAAGAGATCTGGGGAGGGGATATTCTCCCACGTGAAGGTAAAATGCTCACCGATGTAAGCTTCCTTGTAGCCCATCCGGTCGAGCGTCACCATCTGCGCCATATCATCGTCCAGCGTTTTCGTGGTGTCGCTACCGGGTGGATGCAACGGCATCGTGAAAAAACCGAGTTCCATGAAAGTGCTCCTCTTGTCAGCGCGCTTATTAAAAAAACGTGACAATCCTGGGCGAAATGTGTTATTATATATACGCGTATCTTGTTAAGAAATTATCACAAACGCAAATATTTTACAAGGAGAATTTGATGAAACTTAAACTTTTCGCCTTAATGGCACTCGTTTTTCTCACTGTTTTGTCCGGATGCGAGCGGATAAGAACGGTGGTTGTCCCCAATGATACCGAAGCACCGATGGCGGATGCAACGCTAAAAATCGGTGTAATCCAGCCATCAAACATCTTCTCCACCTTTAGCCAAGGTGCGGAAACGGCGCGCGCCCAGATTAATGAAAAAGGCGGCGTGCTCGGCATGCAGGTGGAGTTTATCACGCGGGATAACCAACCCGTGGCGACTGCACCGCCAACGCCGGAGGCAAGCGCAAGTGCGGCGACTGAACTCATTGAAATGGAGAACGTCTTCGCGCTCCTCGGTCCAGTCTACTCTACCAATACTGTCGACGTGGGCCCAATCGCGCAGGAAGCACAGCGGCTCTTGCTGCCCGGTTCAAGCGGTTCGCACGTACCAGAGAGCGGGAATTACGTCTTCCTCATCACCGTGCCAAACGCCTTCCAAGGCAGTGTCATGGCGAAATTCGCGATGGATGCCGATGAACTCGGTGCTAAAACGGCGGCGACAATTCATCAGCACGAAGATGTTTACTCCGATGATCTCGTGCAAGCGTTCCAAACCGCCTTCAAAGAGATGGGCGGCGAAATTGTCAGCAGTAGCACCTATACCGTCGGTGATACGACGTTTAGTGAGTTGCTGACAGAAATTAGCGAGGCAAATCCGGACGTTATTTTCTGTCCGAGTTTCCTCCCCGAAGTGCCGTTGCTCATCAATGAGGCACGGCAAAAGGGCATCAACGCGCCGTTCCTCGGCGGTAGTGCTTGGGATGACAGAGAACGGTTTCTCAGCGTTTTAGACGATAACACCGTTTTAGATGGGAGTTACTATCCCACGAACTTCTCTGTTGCAACGCAGGATGCCGATGTGCAAGAATTTGTGCAGGGATATACGGCACTCTTTGAGAGTCCGCCTGATGGCATCGCTGCGTCTGGTTACGATGCAATGCGGCTCTTAGCATTAGCGATAGAGACAGCGGGTTCGCTGGAGGCGGCTGCAGTTCGCGATGCCTTCGCTGCAGGCAGCGGTTACAGAGGTGCCACAATGATTTCGCATTACACCGAACAGCGGCACCCTGTCAAGAGTCTCGCCATTCAGACATACCGCGAGGGACAGGTAGAACTCTACAAAATCGTGGAGCCGTAGTCTAGCTGTTTCGACTGTATGGGCGGCTTTCTGTATCCGTCCGAGCCGCCCATTTTTAGAGAGGGAGATTGGCCCATCTTTGGAGGGAAATTGGTATGACACAAACCATTCACTTGGGAGTCGTTGGATGTGGTTGGGCGGGTTGCCAAGCCATCCGTGCCGCGAACGCGACTTCCCGTCTGAAAGTCATCGCCATCGCCGAACGTGACGCAAGTCGCCGTGAGCAGGCAGGCACTGACTACGCAGTGCCACATCGCTACGGTGACTATCAGGCACTCTTGGCTAATCCCGCGGTTGATGCTGTCTATCTCGCCACATCTCCCGCGGGCCGCTTGCAGCAGGTGTTAGATACGTTGCATGCCGGCAAGCACGTTTTGGTGCAGAAACCGCATGCGGTTCGCGCGCCAGAAATTCTAGAGATGGAAGCGGCAGCACAGCAATCCGGGAAGACGCTCCAATTCTGCTATTTCATGCGTCACTTTCCGCAAAATCGGCACATTCGGCGCGCAATTCAGAACGGGAAAATCGGCACGCCGTATCATGCCCGCGTCTTCGGAAAATATAACTTCATTCCCGATTTTGATGAAAACAGCCGCTGGCTGCACGTCTATGGACAGAAAGGTGGTTCGTTGGGACAACACTATTCTCACGAACTTAACCTTATCTGGTGGTGGATGGGCTGTCCACTGCCAGAGTGGGCGTTTGCGGCGATGCACGTGCTTTATCCGCAGTATGATGGCCCGGAGGGCGCGGCTGAGGACTATTTCACCGGCATCGTCGGATGTGAAGGCGGGAAAACCCTCCAGATTGACTGTTCACGGATGAGCCACTCGGATTCTGCCAGTGTTGTTGAGTTTTACGGCACTACGGGGGCAATCACGAACGGCGGCATCTCGCGGTTCAAAAATGGCGAATTCATCAGAGAATCTATCGATGAACCGATGGAAACCGCACACGGTGAGTTGCCGGAAGACGTTCCTGTCTTCTTTTATGAGCTCAACCATTTCGCGATGGCCATCGCGGGTGAAGTCGCGCCGGATGTCGCCGCGGACGATGCCTATACGTTCATGACAATCTTGGATGCCCTTTACGACAGCGCGAAAAGTGGGGAGAAGGTTTATATCGGTTGATGTGTCACGGATACCTAATTGAGGGTGTTTCATATCTCGATATCTTCCCGGTAGGAGAGACCTCCTGGTCTCGATGTTCCCGTAGCGCGGGGGCCTGTCCCCCGCGATGGCTCAAGAACCGTTTTTTTTATCGTAGCGCGGGGGCCTGTCCCCCGCGATCTCCATAGTCAAGTGTTAGCGTTTTAGGTCCTATGGACCTTAGGGATAGCGAGGGACAGGCCCTCGCCCTACGGTGGATGGGGGCGATTTCTTAGTCATGCCCGTAGCGCGGGGGCCTGTCCCCCGCGCGCTCTCAATCGCTGCGGAAAACGCCCGCAACCCAGAGACCCCGGATGTTTGCTGCTCAGCCCGGTGCATGGCGAGGGACAGGCCCTCGCCCTACGGTGAAAGCGGCACTCAAGCATGGCGAGGGAAACCCTCTCGCATGCGCGTGTGGCATGCGAGGGCCCAAGCCCTACGTGAAGGAAAGGCGTTTTTTTCACGGTAGCGCGGGGCCCTCGGATGCCACACGCGCATCCGAGCGGGTTTCACCGCGACGTTGAGCGATTTAGGAAACACCCTCATTCGGCACAAGGAGTATCACTATTGTGAAAGCCATTGTCACCAAACTCTTGCCCGATAAACGACGCGAGACAGTTGTCGTTAACGACTGGCCAGAACCAGCACCGCCTGCCGGCAACGAAGTGCTTTGCGAGGCAGTCTATACAGGACTCACTAACGGCACCGAACGCAATCAACTCATCGGCGGGAATTATTCTGCGCCGGATGAACGGCTCCCGACAGGCGGCGGGTATCAGAACGTCGGCCGCGTCATTGAAACGGGTGCTGACGTAACCCACCTCCAGCGCGGGGACATCCTCTATGCCAGCGTAGCTCACGTGGCGCGATTTACTATTCAGGAAGATGGGCTGCTGTTGAAATTACCGGCGGATGTTAACCCTGCGCAAGCCGCCCTTTTCGGCATCGCCGGGGTGGCGATGCATTGCTGCCGCCGCCTCGATGCGCGCATCGGTGAGAAGGTGCTGATTATCGGGCAAGGGTGCATCGGCATGTTTGCGGCGCAAATCGCCAACGCAATGGGCGCGCGGGTTACAGTATGCGATATTGATGAATCGCGACTGGAACACGCGCGGCAACTCGGGGTAGCCGAACAGGTTTTCAACACTAGCGGCGATGGCTGGGACGCGCAAATTGAAGCCGATGCTTACGATGCCGTGATGGACTTCGCCGGGGCTCCCGACATGGTAACGTCAATGATACGTGCTTGCAAACTGCGCGGACGAGTGCTGTTAGTTGCAGGACGCTTTGACGTGAACTACACCTTCAACGTCGGGCAACACAAGGAAATCAGCATTCTCCAGTGCAGTCACTTTACCTGCGATGATTTGGAGAATATCTGCCGGCTTCTCCGACAGGGCACTTTCAGAATTGCCCCGCTCATCCGGCATCAGGTGCCTGTTGACGAGGCACCACGGATATATCGGTGTCTCCGCGATGAACCGATGCGCCTGTTAGGCACAGTTTTTGAATGGTAATTTGTTGAGGGTGTTTCATAACTCCGTTTCGGCAGTTATCCCCCTTGGGGAGCGCGCTTCGGGCCCACCTCTGTAGTTTGTGATCGCCTAATCACAAACGGGTCAGGATCAGGCGATCCTGAACTACAGGGGGGATGCGGTCTGCTAGCAAAACGCGTGGCGAGGGACAGGCCCTCGCCCTACGTGAAGGTGAGGCGTTTTTTATCGTAGCACGTGGTCTGTCCCCGCGACGTTGAGCGAAATATGAAACATCCTCATTAAAATGATGGCATTTGCGTCAATCCTATAGGAGAACTTCATGTCAAACGTTAGATTAGGCTTCATCGGCACGGGTGGTAACATGAACCGCCACCTGCGCGAATTGACGGAAATCGGCGGCACGCAATTCGTCGCCTTTTGTGATATTGTCGTTGAGAAGGCAGAGAAAGCGGTTGCGCAATATGGCGGCAACGCTTATGCCGACTACAACCAGATGCTGGCACGGGAGGAATTGGATGCCGTTTATGTCTCCATTCCGCCGTTCGCGCACGGCGCACCGGAGAAAGCTGTCATCGCCGCGGGACTCCCGATGTTCGTCGAAAAGCCTGTCCACATGGATGCCGACGATGCGAAGGAAATCGCCGCGTTAATTGAGGAAAAGGGTATCATCACCGCGACTGGATATCAGGAACGCTACCTTGATATCATCGACAAGGCGCAGGAGCTCCTCGCCTCCCGACGCGTCGGATTTTTCATGGGTTATTGGATGGGCGGCATGCCCGGCGGTTGGTGGCGCGATAAGTCAAAATCCGGCGGACAACTCATGGAGCAGACGACGCACGAATTCGACATGGCGCGTTATCTGTTCGGCGAGGTGAAAACCGTATATGCCGTCGCACGCAACGGGCTAGTCCCGGATGCCGATTACGATATTGAGGAGGCATCCGCTGTCTCCTTGCAATTTGAGAGCGGCGTTTTCGGCATCATGTTTTCCGCGTGTTTCACGACAACGGGACTTCGCCGTTCCGGATTAGACATCTTCTGTCAGGACGGTTCGCTGGAATATCACCTCCGAAGAGCCTTGGTGCTTACCACAGCCGATGGCGAAACCCGGTGGGAGCCGCAGAATAATTGCACAATCGCCATGGACAGCACCTTTATTGACGCTGTTCGGACAGGCGATGCCAGTAAAATCCGTTCTCCCTATGCCGATGCCGCCAAAACGGCGATTTTGTCCATCGCCGCGAATCACTCTTTGGCAACAGGGGAACCGGTTCATTTGTAGAACAGAGCCCGTAGGCGCGCCTTGATATCGCGCCTACAGAGCCGTTTTTGAATTCAGAAAAATGGAACACCACATCACTCTCCCTGTCACTGGGATGCATTGCGAAAACTGCGCCACTCTCATCACGCGGAATCTGAAAAAGATGGAGGGCATTTTGTCCGCAGATGTCAGCATCGCGACGGAGCAGGCGGCCGTTACCTTCAATGCGGATTCTGTCAGCGAGGATGCTATTGTTGACAAGATTCGCGCCCTCGGCTTTGACGTTGTCGATGCAGACGCGGAGTCAACAGCGCGCGCCGAGGAATTCCAGCGACAGAGGTTGCAATTCACCGTCGGCGTAGTTTTCACACTGCCGCTTTTCCTACTCAGCATGGGTAGAGATTTTGGGGTTATCGGCGGCTGGGCACACGCAGCCTGGGTGAACGGACTCATGTTCGCCTTGGCGGCACCGGTGCAGTTTTATGTCGGTTGGGACTACTACGTCGGTGGGTTTAAGGCGTTGCGCAACCGAGCCGCTAATATGGACGTGCTAGTCGCGATGGGCTCGTCTGTGGCGTTTCTCTATAGCGTCGCCGTCGCGCTTGCTGGCGATGCACTCGGCACGCACGTTTATTTTGAGACAGCGGCGGTGATTATCACGCTAATCAAGTTAGGCAAACTGCTGGAAGCACGCGCAAAAGGACAAACAAGTGCCGCTCTCAAAAACTGCTTGGGCTATCACCGAAAACGGCGTGTCTCCTAAAAAACGGGGAGGAAGAACACATTCCGATCGCACAGGTGACAATCGGCGATTTGCTCCGCGTCCGCCCCGGTGAAAGCATGCCTGTTGATGGCATCGTGCGCACAGGAGAAAGCGCGGTTGATGAAAGCATCTTCACCGGCGAAAGTTTACCTGTAGATAAAACCGTCGGTTCAGAGGTGACAGCGGCAACGATTAACCAGAGCGGCCTGCTGACGATTGAGGCGACGCGCGTCGGTTCAGAAACCGCGCTCGCGCACCTGATTCAACTCGTGCAGGCGACGCAGCAGAGCAAGGCACCCATTCAACGCATCGCCGATGCAGTTGCAAGTGTGTTCGTGCCTGTCGTCATCGGAATCGCTTTTGTGACGTTCCTCGCGTGGTGGCTCTGGGTTGGAGAGGGGTTTACCCCCGCAATGCTACGGTTGGTAGCGGTGCTTGTCATCGCGTGCCCGTGTGCATTGGGGCTCGCCACGCCGACAGCCGTGATGGTAGGCACCGGCATCGGCGCGCAGCGCGGCATCCTCTTCCGAAATACCGAATCGCTGGAACGCGCAGGGAAATTAGCAACGGTTATTCTTGACAAGACTGGCACCTTGACGCGGGGAGAGTTGACGCTTACGGACATCGTCTTGCGGGAGGGAGCAAGCGTGGCAAGCGCGTCTAATTCTCTCTTACGGCTTGCTGCTTCTGCTGAACGCGGAAGTGAGCATCCTATCGGCAAGGCAATTGTCCGCGCCGCTGCTGAACACGGTATTGATACCGTCGCGCCCACCCAATTCACGGCAGTCGCGGGACACGGCATCATCGCCTCTGTTGACGCAACTCCGGCCTCGTCGGGAGGCGCGCTTTGTAAACGCGCTGATGTTATCATCGGCACCCCCGCGCTCCTGCACCAACACGGAATTTCTGCAGAAGACACCGTTGGAGAGCCCTCACACCCAGTAGGAGAGTCCTCCCGGTCTCGACAGGTAGGAGAGACCTCCCGGTCTCGATGCAGCGAAGACGCAAAACGCTTGCAAGCTGAAGCAAAAACCGTCCTTTGGGTAGCCATCAACGGAAAAATTGAAGGCATCATCGCCGTTGCAGATACGCTGAAGCCAGATGCGAAAAATGCCGTTGCCGAACTCCGCCACCTCGGTTGCGAGGTGACAATGATGACAGGCGATAACCGCGCCACCGCCGCCGCAATCGCCCAAGCCGCCGGGATTGACGATGTCATGGCGGAACTTTTGCCAGAAGACAAGGCATCGGCACTGCAGAAAAAACAGACTGAAACCGATGGCCTCGTCGCCATGGTAGGCGATGGTATTAACGACGCGCCCGCGCTCGCGCAAGCAGATGTCGGCATGGCACTCGGCACCGGCACCGATATCGCCATGGAAACGGCAGATTTGACGCTGATGCACGGCGAGCTGCGCGCAATCCCTGAAGCGATACGCCTCAGCCGCGTCACCATGCGCACGATTCGGCAGAACCTCTTCTGGGCATTTTTCTACAACGTGCTGCTCATTCCGCTTGCCGCGGGCGTGTTTTATCCGCTAACTTTCCTACCGATGATGCTCCGCGAACTGCACCCGATGCTGGCGGCGTTCGCAATGGCGTTGAGTAGCGTTTCGGTGGTGCTAAATAGTTTGCGTTTGCAATGGAGAAAATAGTGATAACCTACGGAACAATCGTTAAATCCGAACTCTGGCAAGAGCCTGTTCAAGTCATCGCCTATCAGCCTATTTCTGATGGCGATGTCCATATTGTCGGCAAATTGACGCATTCGCAAAAATCGGTAGATCAGGTGCTTACATCGGCAGAGACAGCGACGTTGGAAATTGCCGCGGCGCAGTTAGATTGGACGGCGGAGGCGCGCCACGCTTTCCTCTGCCTTGAGGCGAAACGTTACCGATACGCCGCCCGCTATGCTCCCACGTTGGCAGTTAGCATCTCCAAAGTAGAGCCGCTGCCGCATCAAATCGAAGCGGTGTGGCGGGTGCTGAAACAGCAGCGCATCCGATTTCTCATCGCCGATGACCCGGGTGCAGGCAAGACGGTAATGGCAGGGCTCATCGCGAAGGAGCTCAAACTCCGCAATCAGGCGCAACGCATCCTGATTGTCGTCCCCGGACATCTCGTCACACAGTGGATACACGAGATGAAAGATCGGTTTGAGGAGAATTTCATACACGTCACGCGTCCCTATGTCGATGCGCATCCGCAGGAAAACGTCTGGCATCGGGAGTCCCAGCTGATCACCTCCATAGATTTCGCGAGGCAAGACGACATCCGCGATGCCATCGCAAATGCGCAGTTCGATCTGGTTATCGTAGACGAAGCGCATAAGATGGCTGCCTATCAATATGGCGATAAAATTGAGAGAACGAAGCGGTATCAACTCGGCGAATGCCTCTCTCGCCAGACGACGCACCTTCTATTCCTCACGGCGACACCGCACCGGGGCGATTCTGAAAACTTCCGGCTCTTCCTCGATCTACTTGAACCCGGCTTCTTCGCCGATGCCGCCCAAATTCAGGAATCAATTCAGCGGCAAGACAATCCACTCTTCATCCGCAGAATAAAAGAGGCACTCAAGGATTTTGAAGGGAATCCTCTCTTCTTGCCGCGGCACGTCAAGACACACCCGTTCCAACTCGGTGTAGATTCTGAAAGCGAGATGAACCTCTATAATTCCCTCTCGGATTATATCAGAGAGCAGTATAACCGCTTTTCCGATGAGTCACAGAAGCGAAACAACGTCGCCTTCGCCTTAGTCATCTTACAGCGGCGGCTCGCCTCTAGCACGCAGGCACTCTGTTTGTCCCTCCAACGCCGAAAACAGCGGCTCACAGAACTGCTCCGGCAAGCATCCGCGATCTCAGCCGATATCTCCTCTTTGCCTAACGCACAGGCACTTGAGGAAGCGGAAGACCAGGGGGAAGCCGAACGGTGGGAACTTGAGGAGGAGTGGGCAGTCCTCTCTGTCGCCGAAAACCGCGAGGAGTTGGAAGACGAAATTGAGACGCTGAATCGTCTTGAACGCGAGGCGCAACGGATTATTGACAGCGAAAGCGAACTCAAACTCAAGGCTCTCCGAGATGCGCTTGATGAACTGAATACAGAATACCCGAATCAGAAAATTCTCATCTTCACGGAGTATTTTGATACGCTGGATTACCTTGAGCAGAAGGTAAAGGCGTGGGGATTTTCTGTCTCGGTTATCCACGGGAAAATGCCGCACGAACAGCGGATAGCGGCGCAGGATGCATTTCGGGATGAGACGCAACTCCTCTTGGCAACCGAAGCCGCGGGCGAAGGCATTAATCTCCAGTTCTGCCACCTTATGCTCAACTATGATCTTCCGTGGAACCCGAATCGCTTGGAACAGCGGATGGGGCGCATCCACCGCTACGGACAGAAAAACGAGGTGCATGTCATCAATCTTGTCTCCACCGATACGCGAGAGGGTGCCGTTTTTAACCGTCTTTTTGACAAACTGGAGACGATTCGCGCCGAACTCGGCAGCGACAGGGTTTACGATGTCATCGGCGAACTCTTTCCGAAAAAGAATCTGGCGCAACTCATCTTGGAAGCCGCGACGAATACCCGCGGCGAGAGCCAAACCATCGTTGACGAACTTGAAACGACGCTGGATGAGGCGCAACTCAACTTCCTGAAGGAATTCAATCAGGAGACGCTTGTCTCGCCTTTCATCAACTTGCCAGATGTGAAATCCCTCCAGCAGCAGTCCCGTGAGCAAGGCCTTATCCCGGAATACACGCGCGAATTCTTCCGGAAGGCACTTGAAACCCTCGGCGGTGAACTCCGACTGCGCAGAGATGGATTTTTCACGCTCCCGCGCATCCCAGCGGAAATCTGGAGAATTGCCCAGAAAACATCCAATACCGGTAGGAGAGACCTCCTGGTCTCGACAAATAGGAAAGCCCTCCCGGTCTCGACAAGTAGGCGAGACCTCGGGACTCGAAAACTGACGTTCGACAAATCCCTCGCGCAGGCGGACTCGACGGCAGAATTCATATCGTTCGGGCATCCACTTTTCGAGGCGGTTATCCAGTGGGCAGAGCAAACCCTCGCCGATGCCCTCAAAACCGGTGCCTGCTTTGAAGACCCGGGGGGCAAATACAACGGTGTCATCGCCTTTTACGAAGGTGAAATCTGCGACGGTGCGGACGCAATCGCCGGAAAACGACTCTTTGCTTTTTACCTCCCCGAAAACAGCGACGGTGTTACCACAATCAACCCGACGCTTCTCTGGGATTTCCAAGAGGCAGAAGCGACTCCGGAAACAACACCGATGCAGATCGCTGACTTGGAGGCGAAAGTCGGCGTGCACGTCCTCCAGCAGCTTGAGGAATATAAGCAAGAACTGGCCGGGGAACGTCAACGGCAGGTGGACATCAAAAGGCGATACGGTATCGCATCGTTGGAGCAACTTATCATCAAACTAGATGGCGAGCTGCTAGAATTAGATATCCGTAGCAACAACGGCGAAGATGTTCGGCTTGTCAGACAAAACAAGCAGGAACAGAAAACCCATTACGATGACAGGAAAGCGCGGTTGGAGGAGGCATGCCAGCAAGAAGTAACGCTTTTCAGAAAGCCTCCCACGTTTGCCGGTGCGATTCGCGTCAGACCGGCGGCGGATGCCGATGCCTCCATGAAAACCGCTCCAGAAATTGAACGTATCGGCATGGAAGAAGCTACCCGTTATGAGGAAGAGCAGGGGAACACCGTCGAAGATGTCTCGGCAGAGAACCTCGGCTTCGATCTTCGTTCAACGACTCCTGATGGCTCTGTTCGATGCATTGAGGTAAAAGCCCGCGCTCTCCGCGCGCCGATAGTCCTCACTTGGAACGAATGGCACAAAGCGCGGCAACTGAAGGATGCCTATTATCTCTACGTTGTCTTCAACGCTGCCACGGAGCCGGAACTTCACCGTATTCAGGATCCGGCGCGGCTCCCGAACGTGCGTCCTATCACGGAGGTTCGGTATCAAGTTTCGGTTTCGGAGATAGTGGGGAATGGCTCCCTGGGAACGTAATATAGTAGTTGCAGGAGATAGTTCTGAGGGGCACGTAGCGCGGGGGCCTGTCCCCCGCGTTGCCGTGGCCCACAAAGGCGGCCGATTTCGCAAATCACGGCCACCTCCCCTTTAACTTGCAATTTAAAACTCGGACATTGTATAATATGCTAATGTCAATTGCAAGCGAGGATGAACTTATGGACGAAAAACAAGAACTGCTAGCAATCTACAAACTGCACGCGGAACTCGCCGACAGCGTCAGCAGACAACGCGCTACAGCAAACCGCTTCTATATGCTGGTGCTGTCCGGATTAGTCGTCCTCTTTTCCGCGCTGATCCAACGTCAAAACGGCATCCCACTCGGCATCCTCATGGTAGGTTTCGGGCTATTCGGTATGCTTTTGGCGGCGGCATGGTATGTCGTCATCCGTTCCTATCGCCAACTAAATTCCGGCAAATTCAAGGCGTTGCACGAATTGGAGGCGAAACTCGCCTACCCATTTTTCAAACGCGAATGGGAATTGCTTGAGGAGGGGAAGGAACGGAAAACCTATTGGCGGCTAACTATCGTTGAAACGTTCGTGCCGTTCATTTTCTTTATCTGTTTCGTCGTCTTGCTAATTATCGGGATTTACCTCCTGGTTGCAAATGGGGCTGGCGGCGCGCAATGAAAATTAATTGAGGGTGTTTCATAACTCAAGAAACTGTCCGGTTACCGTAGCGCGGGGGACAGGCCCCCGCGAGCGTCCCGTAGGAGAGACCGCCCGGTCTCAATGCAACACTCTAAACCTTATTAAGGTCCTACGGACCTTGATAGGGTGAAGCACGTGTTTCTATAGACATTTAGGTCCTACGGACCTAAAAGAGCGGTTCGGTGGACCGCAGCCTGGCGAGGGGAACCCTCTCGCATGCGCGTGTGGCATGCGAGGGCCCTCGCCCTACGGTGAAAGGGGGCCGTTCTGCGGCCAAGAAACCGTCCGGTTACCGTAGCGCGGGGGCCTGTCCCCCGCGATCTCCATCGTCACGATGAGTGTTTCCCCTTCTGTAGTTCGGGAGCGCCCGCTCCCGAACGGGTCAGGATCAGGCGATCCTGAACTACAGCGGTGAGGCGGTCTGCCAGCCAAACGCATGGCGAGGGACAGGTTTTCCCACCGCCCTACGTGAAGAGTCGGCGTTTTTTACCGTAGCGCGGGGCATGTCACCGTTAACGTTGAGCGATTTATGAAACACCCTCAATTAATTTGACAAATTTCGTTTTTATGTGGTATCATTTAAATGTAGACGAATTTTCCCACAAAAGGAGAACGATATGCTGAGAGAGGATTTAGCGATTGTCCCAATCGTTAGGGAAGCCACCCGCGCGCAAAGTGAGACCGTAGAGAGCGTTATCACCCGTTGGAATAGCGGGCGTATCGTCATTCCGGATTACCAGCGCGACGCAGAGCAGTGGGATCACCGGAAAGAATCCCTCTTCATTGAATCGTTGTTGAACAATCTTACTACACCGGCGTTCTTTTTTTCGGAAAACCACGAAACCGGTTCTATAGAGGTAGTTGACGGCCAACAACGGCTGAGCACCATCCTGAAATATGCGAAGGACCAGCTGCGTTTAATGGGCAATGGGGCTATTAACTATTTTGCCCCGCAAAACGTCCACTATAGCGGGAAAAATTTTTCGGAACTACCGAGGGCGTTCCAAAACGTCTTTAACGACTATCCGCTCACGATTATTTACCTCCCGCCGAGCCTAGAGCTTTCAACGAAATTGGAAATCTTCCGGCGCATCAACGAAGGTGGAACGCCGCTCACCGCGCACGATATCCGGCTCTCTTACTATAGCAAATCTAAGTGCGTTTATTTCATCCGCCTCGCCGGACTTTACGCAGAAACACCGGCTGCTCAGCGTATGGTAGCCGCTGCCGCGAAAAAGGAGGTTGCCAACCCGTGGAAACAATATCCTGACACGTGGGACCTCTGGAAAGCATGGTGGGAAGGTAAAGAACTCGCCAAAGGGCAAACTCCCTCGGCGATGATTCTCTGGTACCTCGTGTTTGGGCACAGAGAAAAGTTGCATAGCCTCATTTCCTCTCCGAATTCCATGAAGCATCTCCCGCTTGTGTTTCATGGTTCAACAGAAGAGGCACTTGACATCTATTGCGCGCAGTTGCAATACACCGACGATACAAAAGGTGGAACCCCGGTCTTCCCGACTTACGGGAACGGGCTTGAAGCCGAATTCCAGAACTTCGTGAAGTGGATCGGCGCAATCCTCCAAAGCGGACTCCCCGGACTCAGTGTGGATAAATACAAACAAATGGCGTTGTTCATCGGAGCTGCAGTTGAATTGGGACTGGATCCGGCACAGTTGAACGATGGGACATGGGATGCAATCGCAGAATTTATACAAACACCGCGCTTGGCCGGAGAAAAGTGGCTTGCTGAAGAAGGAGGATATCCAGAATCAAGGGGCCGCTGGAAAGGCGAACGCGGACAAAAGACGCAATGTGATATGGCGAAACTCCTTTTATCACGAATTGTGGCGGAGTACTCATCATGAGCAAACTTCCAAAACATCTCCCGCCACGCGACCCGCGGGCACGGACTTTCCCAACCGCGTGGAAAGAATCGTATTTCCGAAGAAATTTCGACAAGAACCGCGGCGGCTATATCTGTCCGGATTGCAATAAAGCTTTCGCCGGACCCGCAGGGTTCCGGCAACTGGACGCGGATCACATCAAGCCCTATGCAAAAGGTGGACTAACCGTATGGGAAAACCTTATCTTGCGGTGCAAACCCTGCAACTCGGCGAAGAGTGACAAAATGTAGAAAACCCAAAACGATTTGGAATTACGCTACAATCTCAACGTAATTCCAAAATCTCCGCGATGGAGGCAAACATGCTTAACTTTTTTAGTAGTCTCTTTTGATTTTCATCTTCTCAAACTAGACGCTAATACCTATTCAGAGGGTGCATAGGGAAACGACTTTCGTAAAAAATGGAAAAATTTTTAATTTCCCGAAAATAGTACCATAATGATGTTAGTTGAGGGGGGGGTCATATTTCGAGGCGTTCGGTAGGAGAGACCTTCTGGTCTCGATTTCTTCCTTGTAGGCGAGACCTCCTGGTCTCGATGCGCCGGTAGGCATCGGGCCCACCTCTGTAGTTCGGGAGCGCCCGCTCCCGAACAGGTCAGAATCAGGCGATCCTGACCTACAGGGTCTGGCGCACGAACGATGGCGAGGGAAACCCGCTCGCATGCGCGTGTGGCATGGCGAGGGACAGGCCCTCGCCCTACGTGAAGGGACGGCGTTTTTTTTATCGTAGCGCGGGGGCCTGTCCCCCGCGAACGTTGGAGTGCACGAACGATGGCGAGGGACAGGCCCTCGCCCTACGTGAGGGGAGGCGTTTTTTATCGTAGCGCGGGGCCTCGGATGCCACACGCACACCCGAGCGGGTTTCCCCCGCGACGTTGAGCGATTTATGAAACACCCTGAATTAACAAACTACGCAATATGGAGGAATTCAAATGACTTTGACAAAGGTTACCGTTCCCCAGAAGCATGATATGATTCTGCCCCGACTCAGACTGATGTCTGATGGACAAGGATACGGCATAAAGCAGATGGAAGAAGCTGTCATCGCAGATCTCGCGTTATCCGTTGAGCAGACGGAAATGCGGGTTGGCTCCGGGCAGCAGAAGCAGGTTTACAATCGGATTAGTTATAGCAACACCGATTGCAAACACGCGGGTTATATTGAGCCCATTGAGAATAAACAGTGGCGAATCACGCCACTGGGACTGGAGGCTTACGAACTCCTTGAAGAATTGGAAACACAAGGACGTAGTGACGAGTCTATTCCACTTCTTCGCGAAATGGCCAAACCCAAGCACAATTTTATGGGCTCGCCGATAGGTGCTGTGACTGTGAAGGAGCTTAAACGGCTCCTTGGCGGTGCGACTTCGGGTTAGGATAGGAGCCTGATCCGCTTGACTCTATACTTCCTGCGGATGTAAGGCGAGGTCTTTTGCTAGTTCAAACTCGGCAAGGCACAAGGCTTTGCCCTACAGCCCAAATCAGGACGAAAAAAATAAATTTGACAATTAATCGAAAATATGGTATCATATTAACAAGTTGTCAAATTTTCCCAACAACTCTACTCAAACGGCAGAGACATTTCTCCCCTTTCTGTAGTTTGCGATCGCCTGATCGCAAACAAGTCAAGATCTGGCGATCTTGACTTACAGGGAGGGCACGTGTTTTCGATTTTCAGGAGCGACATCCAAACCGAAAACTAAATGACTCTGACCAAAATTTTAAACTTGCTAAACATTCGGGATTATGTTAAAATTTAGCATAATCCCGAAATCTTCGCGATGGAGGCACGCATGTTTAACTTTTTAACAGGTCTCTTTCGTAAAGAGACACCTGAACCCCCAACCACAGAGGCTCTCTTGAACCGTATCCCTTTCCACCTCGTGGAGGATTGGAAACCCGGCGACAGAGTGAGTTTCGCTGGCAGCCCTGGGAAGATTTATGATATTGTTCCTCATGAGATTCCCTCAGGGGAAAAGATCGCATCTATTGGTGTGATGTATGACGATGAGCCGGGTGTCATTCGGCTTGTTGAATCTGATTTTCACTTACTCAAATTTGAAGGCTGATATCGACTCAGCGGCCGCGTAAGGGAACAGCTTCCCTCGGTTGCTATACTGGAGAGAGGGTTTGCTGTTTTGACAGCACAGTGACCCTCCCCACCACGATAACGCTCAAAGGATTGAAATGAAACAAGATCAAGTCATCATCTGGAAAGAGTTATCGCAGCAGATTGCCGCTTGCGCTTTTTCCAAAGCAGACTTAAGAACGCTTTGTGAAAGACTACAAGAGGCGAGTTACGAAGCAGCGAATGAGGAAATAAGCCATTACGCGCCGCCGGATCGGCCTGAAGAAGAAATCCTCAAAGATAAAGAATTGCTCAAATCGGGATTTGAACTCAAGGTAACCGTGAGCGGCATGAACGACGAGACGGTTTTTGGCACAATTCCTATGGTGTTTGACTCTGCCCGTTTTCCGGAAAAAATTAAGAGTCTTTATATCAACAGTAGCCAAGAGTTAAGAAATCTACACGACTGGGCTCCGCGGAATCGTTTTGAGTTGCTCTTAGATTTCACCAAACCCGCACGCATCAATTTCTTACTGGCACCCGCTGGGCCTACTCCGAACGCAAGCAAGATTCTTGTTACCGGACTGAATTCTGCTTGGGTTAATGGGGTCTATAGGGACGTTGTGGACTTCGTTAGGGGACGAAAAACGCATCGCCGACTGCTCCACAGAAGTGGGGTTTATGATTTGCTCCTCCTCTGCGGAGGCATCCCCTTCGCCTTTTCGATCTCCGCAAAACTCTCCGGCATCATGAACACGCTGTTCGGCGAACTCTCCGGACTCCTGCACAGTGCCGCACAAGTCTATGTCTTCTTCATCGCACTCAGTTTGTTCCGAATCGTGTTTGACTACGCCCGATGGATCTTCCCACTCGTAGAATATCAAGACCCGAGCGGAACAGTTATCAAACATAGAATCTTTTTGGGAGGACTCATCCTCGGCGTTCTCGGAAATTTCATCCATGATCTTCTCAAAATTCTCCCAGGCTTCCTGACCCCAAATCCCTAAAAATCCGTTATTTGTAAAAATAAATTTGACAATTAATCCAAAATATGGTATCATATTCAACACATTGTCAAATTTTTCAAAAAAACGGAGACCAGCGTGAAACAACGACAAACGCATCATCGAAACCGATGAATGTCTCTAAAATAAAAAATAAATTTGACAATTAACCCATTTTGTGGCATCATATTAACACGTTTTCCACTATTCTACCCAAACGGAGACTCGCGTGAGCAACGACAAACGCATCATTGAGATTGAATTTCCAGTCGATGAGGTTCGCGGATCAGGGGGCCAGGAAATCGCAGGGATCCACACGTGGTTCGCGCGCAGACCTCTTAGTCCCTCGCGCGGCACGGCATACGCTGCCCTCTCAAATCCTCTTCAAAATGATGCGTCGAAAGACTTATACAGACAAGCGTTCATTGTCGAACTTTGCAAGTGGGAAAACGCGAGGAAACCACTCTGGATCGACGAGGCTCGTCGCGACATCTTGGATGCCCACGATGGGCAGCCGCCCAAAGTGCTTGACCCTTTCGGTGGTGGCGGTTCAATTCCCCTTGAAGCGCAGCGGCTCGGCTGCGAAACTCACTCGTGCGATCTCAACCCCGTTGCAGTGCTCATTCAGAAGTGCACGCTTGAATACCCGCAAAAATACGGCAAACGTCTTTCTGACGATGTCAAGAAGTGGGGAGAGCAAATCATTGCACAAGTGACAGAAGAACTGGAGCAGTTTTATCCAAAGGAGCCGGACGGTTCACACCGCTATGCCACTATTTGGGCGCGCACCCTTCCGTGCCAGAACCTCTCTTGCAATACCGTCATCCCGCTTGTGAGGAAGTATTGGCTTGCGAAGGGCAGAATCGCCCTTTTCCCCTATGAAGACGATGGACAAATCTCCTTCCGTATCGTCGGCAATGGGTATGAGCCGATCCCTGAAGGCTTCGACCCAGCTAAAGGGACAGTAGTGCGTGCCAATGTTACTTGCCCCGTTTGCAAAAATACGATTCCTGCGCGAGATACCCATCGCCTATTCCATGAAGAGGTGGTAAAAGAACGCATCCTTGCCGTGGTTACCTATCATCCGAACGTTGCTGGAAAACGATACCGTCTTTCCACGGATGCCGATATGGAGGTTCTCGCGTCTGCCAAAATCCGTCTCTCTGAAAAACGCCAGTCTCTCCATGAGCAATGGGGAATAGATCCGGTGCCAGATGAAGAGACTCCTGCTGGGACAGGGGGTGCTTCAGTACAGGTCCGCCTATACAATCTAAACACCTATGGAGCTCTCTTCAACCCGCAGCAGCAACTCGCTCTTATTACCTTTACGGAGAAGATACGGAACGCACATACGGAGATGCTCGGGCAGGATTATGACCCTGACTATGCGCGTGCTGTTACAACCTACTTGGGCATGTGGCTGAATCGAATAGCCCAGGATTTGTCCAATCTTTGTAGATGGAGGGACGATACTCAAGGGGTTGTTGGATTGTTCGGTATGCAGGCACTCTTCATAGTTTGGGATTATGGAGATGCCAATCCGCTGCTGATTGCCACCAATAAATTACAAACCATTCTCAGGCCGCTCAAGCCTCTGTCCGAGATGCGCGCGAAGCCCGTTGTTGTCGAACAAGCATCGGCTGCCAACCTTCCCTATCAAGGTGACACCTTTGATGCGGTGCTCACGGACCCTCCCTATTACAATAACATCGAATATGCGTATCTCTCAGAGTTCTTCTACGTCTGGCTCAAAAGGAGCGTGCAGAACCTGCATCCTGAACTCTTCCAGACAGACATGACTCCCAAGAAAGACGAAATTGTCGCCTACCCTCACCTTGATGGACAGGTGAAGGCGACCGAACGGTTTGAAAAAGGATTATCAAGAGCCTTTGCCGAAGTGCATCGGGTTTTGAAACCGAACGGCATCACCGTAATCGTCTATGCGCACAAGTCGAAAGAGGGATGGGAAACCCTGATTAACGCGCTGCTTGACTCAGGACTCGTCATTACGGCCGCGTGGCCTCTTGAGACAGAGCAGAAAGGAAATAAATTCGGTGGGACCCGGAGGGCACTCTTAGCAACATCTATCTATATGGTTGCCCGGAAAGCGGAGCGCGAAGCATTCGGGCTGTATCAAGAGGTTCGCGCGAACGTTGAGGAGCACCTCAAGAAGCGATACGCGGAATTGTGGGAGTCTGGACTCTCTGGAGCAAACCTGTTCATCGCAACAATCGGAAGTGCCCTTCAGATATTCGGCAGGTATCAGGAAGTGATTGACGGTAACGACAACACTATTCGTGCGGATAAGATGCTTCAGGATATCCGGGAAATCGTCGCGACTTGTGCGATGGAGCAAGTTATCCCGAATGCG
This sequence comes from Candidatus Poribacteria bacterium, assembly GCA_965242965.1. Classification (GTDB taxonomy): domain Bacteria; phylum Poribacteria; class WGA-4E; order WGA-4E; family WGA-3G; genus AGPOR5. The sequence continues at coordinate 5,206,230 of OZ251518.1, forward strand.
ACTGCGTTGACGCGCTTCTACCTATATTGGCGGCAGGCGCACGGGGAAAAACGTGCAACGTTTGACGCAGCGAATAACTTGGCTTCTATCTCCGCCGGTCTTAATTTGACAGAGGAGTTAGGAAGAGGCGGCGCGGTTCAAAGAGAGGGCACGTTTGTTCGGGTTTTGGGCCCGCATGAGCGCGAATTTACGGACATCCCCACTAGCGACGAACTCGTCGACATCTTACACCATGCTCTGTGGTTTTGGCGGAAGGGCAAACACGAAGCAATGATTCAACACCTCGCTAGAGGACAGGTAGGTTTAAACGAACCTATCTATACCCTCGCCCAGGCGGTGAGTTTAACTCTACCGCTTGAGAGTCAGGAACGGCGGTGGCTTGACGGGTGGCTTGCCGTTAAAGAGGTCATTAAGGAAGAGATTAAATCTACCTTAGAAGAGGCGAGACAGACGCGAATCGCTTGAAAGGAGAATGCATCCTATGGCAGGATTTGAGACAATCGCCAAGCCGCATAACGATATTCTACGCGGCAATTTCACCTTGGATACCTACGCAGCAAACCTCGGCGACGTAGTGAAAGGGGAAGGACCTGCTGAATATCGGCACCCCAAGCGGTTTTTCCAGAAAACCTATATGACTGAAGGGTTAAAGACGTTGCTCCGTGGCGTGGAACGCCGCGTGAAAGGCCGCGGCGGCGATGCCGTTATTCAATTGCAAACCCCTTTCGGTGGCGGCAAAACCCATACCCTCATCACGTTGTTCCACAAAGCGAACGAGTGGAAAGCGAAGCCGGTCGTCATTGTTGGCACCGAGATGGAGGCGGATCACACGTTGTGGGGCCAGATGGAAGCGCAGCTGACCGGGGAGATTCAGGAGTTTCAAGGGCATCGGGCACCAGGGAGCGCGAAAATCTCCGAACTCTTCAATCAGGTTGGGAAACCTATCGTCCTCTTAATGGACGAGGTGCTGAACTATTTGACGGCTGCTACGGCCGTGGACGTTGGCAGAAGCACTTTAGCAAAGCAGGCACTGCGGTTTGTGCATAATTTAACCGAATCGGTGAGTGCATCCAACAACGTCACCTTGATTGCGACGCGGCAGTCGGGCGAGCACGAGGATTACGGCGAGAGAGAGCTCTCAAATGATTTCAAGCAGCTGCTGGACAGAATGGCTCGGGTCGGAACACCGGTGGCTGATTCCGAAATCGCGCACATCATTCGGAGTCGGTTGTTCTCTGAAGTGAACGAATCGGCAGCCAAACGGATTGTCCGTGAATTTGCGAATTACGCCGATAGGGAGTCCATTCTGCCGCCCGGTGAGCAGAAATCGGAGTATCGCGAGCGGTTCGTCGCAAGCTATCCGTTTCAACCCGAGGTCATCGATGTGTTGTATCATCGGTGGGGCAGTTTCCCGAATTTTCAACGGACGCGCGGCGTGCTGCGTCTCCTCTCGCGTGTCGTGCAACGTTCCCTGCGCAAGAATCTGCCCTACATCACCCTCGCCGATTTTGACCTGGGCGACGCGGACATCCGTGGCGAACTTTTAAGACATGCGGGTAACGTTTTTAGCAGCATCATCGCGAACGATATTACGGCTTCCGACGCGGGCGCGAGGTTAGCGGACGAGGCACTGGGAGATGCATTAAAGAATTTGGCATTAAGCACGCGCACGGCGACTGCTATTTTCCTTTATTCCTTCACCGGTGGACAGGAACGCGGTGCGACGTTGGATCAGATTAAGCGGAGCACTGCATATTCCGATACGCCATCGGCGGTGATAGATTCGGCGATAACGCAGCTGAACACGCACCTCTCTTACCTCCGCACCGAAAGTGGGAAGTCCTATTTCGATACGCAACCCAACTTACAGCGGCTTGTGCAGATTCGGATGGAAAATGTGGAGGATGAAGAAGTTGCATCGCGTGCCGAAGCACAGATTAAGAAGAGTTTCACAACCAGATCGGGGGCTAAGATGAAGACGTTCATCGCACCGCGAAAAGGGACAGATATTCCGGAAACGCCGGATCTGAAACTGATTGTGCTTCCTCAGCGGGACGACGAATTCTGCCGAAACCTGCTAGAGATGCGCGGTGAAAGCCCGCGTATCTATCGGAATACGCTTTTCTTCCTCGTTCCGCTTTCCGGTAGCGCGGAGAAGTTGGGTACCGAAGTGAAGCGCGTCCTCGCTTACGAAGCGATTGGTAATGATAACTCCCTGAATTTATCCGATGAGCAACAGAAGGAAGTCAAGACCCAGTTACGGCAGTCTGGCGGCGCGCTCAATGATGCGGTGTCCCAAGATTATCGCACCCTTCTGATTCCGACGCGAGAAGGCTTTCGTGAGGAAGACCTCGGGTTGCCTGCGCACGGAATGAACACGCCGTTGGATGAGAAAGTCTATGAGACGCTCCGCGTAAAGGGAGAGATTTTGTCCAGCATCGGACCGCGAAACATCGCCATCCGTTTTTTGAAAGACAACGAAGCGGTGTCAACGGCGCAACTCTATTCGTCCGGTCTTCGCACGCCGGGTGAGACGCGCGTGCTCCGTGAGGCGTGGATAACCGGGATCCGCGATGGCGTGGTGCAGGGAGAATTTGGCATCGGCGAGAAGATGGGAGGCGAACTCATCCAGCGTGCCTTCAATCAAGACCCGAGAACGGTAACGCTTAGCGATAACGAGGTAATTATCCATCCATCGCGTTGGAAAGAGATTGAGCCGGAACCGAAACCGAAACCACAGGAAACGCAGGAGGAAATTATTGAGCCGCAGCAGCGAAAAATTGAGCCGCAGCAGCCGCGGAAATCAGTTCGTCTCCGGTTTACCGTGCCGAGTGGAAAGGTAAGTCAGATGTCCCAACGCGTCAACGCGTTGCAGTCTCAATTCAAAAACATTCGGATTGAATTGACAACCAGCGATGGCGAAATCTCCGATGCGGACTACGAAAAACTTAAAGCAGATTTCCTTGAATCAGGGATTGAGGTGGAGGAAGTCTAGTCTATCAAGGCAAATAACCCTCCACCGCCTCCACCACCTGCGCAACCGTAATGCCGTCAATCACCGCGCAACTGCCAGCACCACATCCCCCAGGATGCCGCCCCGGATGACACGGATTACATCCTAACTGCAACCCACTCTGCACGACAGTGTGCTTTTCTCCGTAAGGACCGCTTCGATGGTGGTTCGTCGAACCGAAAAGCGCGACGACAGGTGTCTTCACAGCGGCGGCAATGTGCATCGGACCGGTGTCATTCCCAATGTAAACATCGCATGCCGCGATTAAGGCGGTAAGTTCCCGCAGATTTTTTGTTTTGACGAGAATAGGTGAGGGATGCATCATGTCCGCTACCTGCGCTTGGAGTTCGCGTTCATCCGGTCCCGCGAAGAGGAGGATTGCGGCACCGAATTTTTCTGATAGGATTGTGGCGAGTTGCGCGTATTTTTGCGCGTCCCAGAGTTTGTATGTCCAATTGCCACCGGGATGGATGCCGATGCGGCATCGAGACCGGGAGGTCTCTCCTACCGATTCGGTGAGTTGGAGGTGAGGATGTGCATCGGTTATGTCAACGCCGTGACGTTGTAGCACCTCTAGGTATCGGGTCACGGCGTGACGATTTCCGCTGCTATGTCCCATTCCCCAATGTTTCGCGCCGATGCATCTCGCCACAAGGCTGTCGCGGAGGTTGACAACAATGTCGAATTTTTCGCGGCGCAAGGTTTTGATGAGGCGCAGCCGGCCTCTCCACCCGGCGTGTTCATCTCGGTTGTCGTAAATGTGAACGGCATCGATTTGCGGTTCGGCGGTGAAGAGTGCCGCCGCCCGCGGTCCGACGAGGAAAGTGATGTGGGCATTAGGGAAGTGTCGCCGCAGGGGTTGGATAACGGCAGTGGAAAGCACAGCATCGCCGATGAAGGTGAAACTGAAGATGAGGATTTTCATTTGATATTCATAGTTTGCGAGTGCTTGAAGGTCTGGGAGCATCGAGACCGGGAGGACTCGCCTACCGGGAAGACATTGAGAACCGTAGCGCGGGGGCCTGTCCCCCGCGATCGCTCGATCTGCGCGAAAACCGCACGCCAGCCCAGGCCGTTTCCTCGACCGAGGCATGGCGAGGGACAGGCCCTCGCCCTACGGGCCATGCGGCGATTTCTGAGTTGTTACCGTAGCGCGGGGGCCCTCGGATGCCATACGCGCATCCGAGCGGGTTTCCCCCGCGATCTCTCAACCGCTGCGGAAAACGCCCACAATCCAGAGACCCCGGCTGTTTGTTGCTCAGACCGACGCATGGCGAGGGACAGGCCCTCGCCCTACGTGCCATGCAGCGATATCTGAGTTGTTACCGTAGCGCGGGGGCCTGTCCCCCGCGATCGCTCGATCTGCGCGAAAACCGCACGCCAGCCCAGGCCGTTTCCTCGACCGAGGCATGGCGAGGGACAGGCCCTCGCCCTACGTGCCATGCGGCGATTTCTGAGTTGTTACCGTAGCGCGGGGGCCCTCGGATGCCATCCGCGCAGCCGAGCGGGTTTCCCCCGCGATCTCTCAACCGATTTTGCCTCCGATTCAGACAACCGAAGCCTCAATCAAATCCACTGCTGTCGTCAATCCATCTTCTGCGTTGAGTTTTTCGCCGAGGGTTTGCGCGCGTTCTGTCATCGTAGAGTCAGCGAGGACAGTTTCAATTCGTTTTGCTAAACGAGCCGGTGTCATCCTGCGGCGCGGGAGGCTCTTCGGTGCGACACCGAGTTCAGCGAGCCGCTTCGCCCAATAAAACTGGTCTGCGTGATGCGGCACGACTATCGATGGCAGTTTCGCGCGACACACCGATGCTGTCGTCCCTGCGCCGCCGTGGTGGACGACGCAACTCGCTCGCGGGAACAGCCACCGATGCGGCACATAGTCGGTGAAAAGGATGTCCGGTACCTCAGCGTCTAAGCCGAGTTGTCCCCAGCCGGATTGGACGATGGCGCGTTGTCCCGTCTTTTTGATGGCGGCGATCAGCAGTTCGGTTGTCTCTTTGGCGTTTGTGCCGCCCATTGAACCGAACGTGACAATGACAGGCGGCGCGCCGTCCTCCAAAAAATCGAGCAGTTCTGATGGCGGCGTGTAGGCAGGCTCATCTAAAAACCAAACCCCCGTGAATTCATGTTTTTCAGGAAAATCGGCGGGCGGCGGACAAAGCGTCGGCGAAGCAGCCATGAGGTTCAACTGCGGTGAGTATATCCCATCCAGCGCGAAATTCCACCTCGGCTCACCACCGATAGACGCGATAAAGCGGTTAAAATAGGCATCTAAGGCGCGAGTCAGCCGGAACTCTACTAACTTCCACAAACACTGATTGAGCCACGGGCTGAAATCTGGAAAAATATAGGGCGCGTGAAACCGAGACGGCACAAACCCAGGACAATAACTATGTGTGAACCACGGCAAACCGAGACGAATAGCGGCTTCTTGTCCCGGAATATCCCCGGAATGACAGAGTGCCAAGTCATAGCCTTTCATCGCCGAGAGGCAGTCACGATACCACTTCTCGCCGCCTCTCAAAATCCCCTCTTTCACGGTGACGAGGAGTGGCCTGAGCGGGTCGCGCATGGGGATGATGTCGTCCATCGCTTTATGAAAATGCCTCAATTCAAAAGCGATGCCGACTTCGCGGTAGTCCGCGCCGATGCGTTGAATACGTTCCTTGTAAAGCGCGGGCGCGCAGACGCGCACCTCATGCCCGCGGCTCAGCAGGCGTTTGACTACTGCCAAGATTGGATAAACGTCACCGGTTGTGCCCCAGGCCGCTACGACGATTTTCATAAGTGTTCTTTTGCTCCAGCATGGCGAGGGACAGGTTTTCCCTTCCTTGCCCTACGCATTAAGGTGAAGGTCTTCTATTGCACCAGCATGGCGAGGGACAGGCCCTCGCCCTACGCATTAAGGGAAAGGTTTTCTATTGCGCCGGCATGGCGAGGGACAGGTTTTCCCTTCCTTGCCCTACGCATTAAGGGAAAGGTTTTCTATTGCGCGAGCATGGCGAGGGACAGGCCCTCGCCCTACGCATTAAAGGATGGAGAGATTTCCTCGATTTTGTTCCAGACTTTCTCGATGGGAAGTTTTTTGGTGCATTCCCAGTCGATTTTGCACTTATGCGCGCTGCAAGGCCAGCACGGCATGTCCCGGCGCACAATAGATGCATGCTCACTCAAGGGATGCCACGCCACGTGGTCCGTCGGACCGAAGATGGCCACCGTCGGCACGGCTAACGCCGCGGCGAGGTGCATCGGGCCGGAATCGTTGCAAACGACGAGGTTGCAACACCGCAGCAGTGCCGCTAATTCGCGAATTGAAGGCGGCGCGTAAACGACAGCGCGCGTTTGCATCGTTTCCTGAATCTCGCGCGCCAACGCCATCTCATCGGGTCCGTGCAGAATCAAGACCTCGGCGTTGTAGTGGCGCGCCAGTCTATCTGCGAGTTCGGCGTAGTGCTTCTCCGGCCACCGTTTATCAAACGAACTCCCCCCAGGGTGAATGCCGATGAGAAACCTATCCGCGCTGATGCCCCATGTTTTTAGACGCGTTTTTAGAAAGACTTCGGCGTTGCCAATTTCATCGGGATTGAGATGAAAAACGAGCCGCCGCACCCCATCGCCGTTGCAAATGAGACGCACCAGTTCCAAGTTCCTATCCACCTCGTGTGTTTCGCCTTTTCGGTATGAACCGCGCCACGCATGCGTGAGCGTGGATTTAAACCGCTTTTGATACCTGCCTAATCGATACCGCGCGCCGGTGAGAAACGCGACAAAGTGCGGCCACGTCGCTGTCTGCATCGCAACGACAAGTTGAAACCGTTCACGACGAAGGTTCTGATAAAACCGAATCCGCTCGCGCAAACCACCCCCATCGAAGATGAGAATCCTGTCAACATCAGGGTTGCCGTGTAGCACCGGGGCATTGAGCGGCCGTGCCAACACCGTTATCTCGGCATCGGGGTAGTTTTGGCGGAGCAGCGCGATTGCGGGGGTTGAATTCAGCAAATCGCCGATGCCATCGGTGCGGATGATGAGTATCTTTTTGATACCTGGCAGCGTCAATTGCATGCCGTTTCTCCTGCAATTACTGTAGCATAGGGTGGATAAAAATGCAAATGCGTTAAGCCCCTTCATCGTAGGGCCTGGGCCCTCGCATGCCACGCGTGCATGCGAGCGGGTTCCCCTCGCCATGCGTTTTGCTGTCAGCCTGCATCACCTCTGTAGGTCAGGAGCGCCTGCTCCTGACCTGTTTGTGATCAGGCGATCACAAACTACAGAGGTGGGCCCAATGCCTTCCAGTAGGAGAGACCTCCTGGTCTCGATGCAATAGGACGGCGCGCCTCACCCCTGTAGGTCAGGATCGCCTGATCCTGATCCGTTTGTGATCAGGCGATCACAAACTACAGAGAGGGGACCTAAAACGCCATCTCTTGACGATGGAGATCGCGGGGGACAGGCCCCCGCGCTACGGGAAAAAACGCTTCCCCTTCACCGTAGGGCGAGGGCCTGTCCCTCGCCATCGTTCGGGCCCTCCAACGCTCGCGGGGGACAGGCCCCGCGCTACGGGAAAAAACGCCCCTTCACCGTAGGGCGAGGGCCTGTCCCTCGCCATCGTTCGGGCCCTCCAACGCTCGCGGGGGACAGGCCCCCGCACTACGGGCACATCGAGACCAGAGGTATCTCCTACGGGGATGCATCGAGACCAGGAGGTCTCTCCTACCGGGGAGAATTGAGACCCGAGGTCTCTCCTACCGAACGCATCGAAATATGAAATACCCTCATTTTTGCGCGTGATATTTTTCTTGCATAACACTCATCAATGTGGTATCATAAACGTATGCACGAAAAAGAACCCTGCGCGCCACGCCGCTTTATCTTCGGAACCCTCGTCTTCGGTTCCATTCTCATCATCCTCACCTGCTATTGGATTATCTCTGCAGAAAACCGTGTGGTGTGGGAGTTGACAGATTTCTCCATCTTCCCCACCGTGCTGTTCACGTTTTTCCTGCTGGCTGTGATTTCGCCGCTGCTCACCCGGTTCCTCAAAAATTTCGCGCCTACCTCACGCGAGCTCGCGATGACGTACGTGATGGTATCTGTCGCGACCGCGCTCGCTGGGCACGACATCGTGCGGCAACTCGTGCCGATGATTGTGAACGCCGGCTGGTTCGCAACCCCCGAAAATGAGTGGGCATCGCTGTTCTTCCGATTCATGCCGACATGGCTGACGATTACTGACAGACGCATCCTGCAAGGCTATTTTGAAGGCGACGACACTTTCTGGCAGCGGCACTATCTGGAAGCGTGGATGTGGCCCATCATCGCATGGAGCGCGCTGGTTGTCGTGCTGCTGTTTATGATGCTGTGCGTTAATATCATCATCCGAAAACAGTGGATCGACCACGAGAAGTTGAGTTATCCTCTCACAACGCTGCCGGTAGAACTCCTCGGCAACACCTCTTCTCTGTTTCGGAACAAACTGATCTGGCTCGGTTTCGGGATTGCGTTCGGGTTAGAAATCCTCGCCGGTTTCAATTATTTGTTTCCGGTGCTGCCATCGCTGAAAATCAAATATCAGCTCGTCTTTTCAGAGCGTCCGTGGAACGCGATGGGCCGACTGCCTGTCTACGTTTATCCGTTTGCGATAGGGCTCGGCTATCTGATGCCGCTGGAATTATCGCTGTCGTTTTGGTTTTTCTACCTGTTCTGGGGTATGCAACGCATCTTTTTCAGCGCGATAGGGTGGACAACCGCCATCGGCTTCCAGACGGAGCAGCGCGGCGGTGCTTGGCTCGGCATCGGGGTGCTCGCGCTGGTGACGAGTCGGCGGCAAATCCTGCAAGTGCTCGGCGGCGTGTTCGCCTTTAAATCCAAAGACAGGCTCTATTACCTCGCCGTTTTCGGGCTGCTCATCGGGCTTGCCATCGTGCTGACATTTTGGTATTTCGCCGGGTTGTCACCGTGGGTAGCACTCGGCTATTTTGTCATCTATCTGGTACTGTGCATTGCGATGACGCGCATGCGCGCCGAACTCGGCCCGCCAACACACGAGTTGCACAACATGCATCCCGACAGAATCATGCTCTTGTTCGCTGGCAGCCGCCCGTTAGGCGCGCAAAATCTGACGAATACGACGCTGCTATCGTGGCTCGCGTATGGCTACCGATGCCACCCGATGCCGCATCAATTGGAGGCGTTCAAAATCGGCAGACACTTCAACTTGCGCGAAAACCGCCTGGTCATCGCCTTGATTGTCGCCTCAATTGTCGGTGCAGTCGTCTCTGTTGTCGGACATGTTGCACTCTATTATGAATACCGATTTGCGCGATGGGGAGTCGGCGAGTTTAATCGCTTGCAAAGTTGGATTACCGCGCCGCGCACCCCGAACCTCCCCGCTATCCAACACATCACATTCGGATTCGGCTTGACTGTCGCCCTGACATTTCTCAAACGGCAGTTTCTGTGGTGGCCGTTCTATCCGGTGGGTTACGCTGTCGGCAACGGTTGGGCGATCGGCTGGATGTGGTTCTCCATTTTCTTAGGCTGGCTCTTCAAGCAGCTGCTCTTCACCGGCGGCGGTGTGCGCGCATATCGCAAGGCGTTACCGCTGTTCCTCGGGCTCATCTTCGGGCAGTTCCTCGCCGGAAGCCTGTGGAGTCTACTCGGCGTAGTGCTGAACATGAATATGTATACGCTCTTTCCTTGAGAATTTCCGGTCAAGGTCTGAGCACAACCAGGTCAGGAGCAGGCACTCCTGAACTATAGGCGGGGCGCGCTTTACCCCTGTAGTGCGGGTGCGCCTGCACCCGCCCGGGTCAGGCCGCATCGAGACCGGGAGGTCTCGCCTACCGGCAATTCTCCATTTTCCCCTGTCTCACGGAGCCCTGTCACCGCGATGTTGAGCGATTTATGAAACACCCTCACGTTTATTCTCGCCTTGGAAACTCAAAAGTCCTCAAGTGCTTCTGCTTCGGAGGCAAAAACGCCGATGCTTTGCGATAACCCGATGGTATTGAAAATGTTACGCACCTGCTTCGACGGATGCGCAACGCGCAACACTTGTCCCCTGTCCCGTATCCTCCAAAGCAATTTGATTATCTCACCGAACCCACTGCTGGTGATAAAGCTGCGCCGCTCAAAGTTGAGCAGCAGTTTGTCAGCACTCTGGACCGCCTCCTCAGCATACGCCTCCGTTAGCGTTGATTCAGATGCGTCCGTTAGGTAACCCGCAATGTCAAATATCGCGATGTCGCCCGCGTGCCGGATAGAGATTTGCGAATTGGCTCTCACTTTTCCCTCCTCTAATTGTTAACGGCTCATGTGTTAGTTAAAATCACACGCCGCATTCTTCAATCCAAAAATCACTCGGATGGACGATGTTCCGGTTGCGCGCGGACAATGCTTCCACCTTCGAGATGGAGCCATGTATCAAATTCCCGCTCGCCTTCGTGGAGTTGAATCACACGTGCGCCGCGCGGAAAACCGTCCCTGCCGTAGGTGTTATAGCCGCTAGCCCTGCCGTAGCAGAGACGCATCCCGTGCAAATCACCCCAAAAGTCGTTCACGTGGTCATGTCCAACAAAGGTGCCTACGACATCCCCTGCCTCATGCATCGCGGCGAAAAGCCCACTATTCCGTCTCGGCGCGCAAACGGCTTCGTGCTTCTCACCGTAGCAGGTATGAAAATCCCAAACCTCATCGTATTCCGGAAGCGGAATATGGAAGAATGCGAGTGCAGGTAGCGGATGCCCCGCGGCATCCGTGAATTTCGCCGACTCACGCAAATACCACGCAACCTGCGCCGATTTTATCCATCCGTATCCGCCGATTTCCTGTGGTGCATAGCTCCCCGAATCAATAAAATAGAGCAGTGCCATCGGGGCACTCCCCCCGTTCCTGTGGAGAGGTAAAACGTAGTTGCCGACACCGGGAATTTCTTCGGGGCCTGCTTGTGCTAGCGAGTGCGCGCCTTCCTGCATCACTGCCATCAGTTCGTGCCGTGAAGCATCGCCTTCGTCGTCGTGGTTACCGAAAACCGCAGTCCACGGAATGTTCCACTGCTCTACAATTCGGACAACCTCCCGCATCGATGCACACGCGTCCTGACATCCACCGCCGGCCAAAATATCGCCTGTCAACACAACCAAATCTGGTTGCACGGCTGTTGCAATCTGCTCCATCAACGCCGCCGATTGCCTGTCTGCCGATTCGCCGTTATGCCAATGGATGTCGGTAAATTGCACGATTGTGAATTTTCCATCTTCTTGAAACCGCAATGCTTTTTTCACATTTTATCTCCTTTCTTTTTTCTATCACTATACCATAATTCGCAAAAAAAGTAAGCAAAAAAAATGGCCTTGCATGCCGCAAGTTTTTGTGGTAAAATATATTTGAGGATGTTTCATAAGTCTGTTTCGGAATCTATCCCGCCTTGGGAGCGGGCGAATACCGGAAGGCATCGGGCCTCCATCTGTAGTTCGGGATCGCCTGATCCCGAACGGGTCCAAAGTTCGCTGCCTCTAGTCAAGACCGTTCTGTTTCATCTGTAGTTCGGGATCGCCTGATCCCGAACGGGTCAGGATCAGGCGATCCTGACCTACAGGGGTGACGCGGTCTGCCAGCCAAACGCATGGCGAGGGAAACCCGCGACGTTGAGCGATTTATGAAACACCGTCAATATATCTACAATGATGAATGGAAACGTTGACACGATGCAAAAAACCTGTTCCCCGAACACTTACGATACCCAAACCGCGATTCTCTCAAACGAGGAAGTCGCGGAGGCACACTATCTTCTACGCTGCGAATGTCCCGAAATCGCGCAACACGCGCAGCCCGGGCAGTTTGTCCATGTGATGATTTCGCCTGACACGGGGCTATTGCTCCGCCGGCCGTTTACTATCTACAAGGTGGAAGGGACGCAAATAACGATGCTCTATCAGATTATCGGTGAAGGGACAAAGCGGTTGTCAGAGATGCCGATAGGCGCGTCCTTGCAAATCCTCGGTCCGCTCGGAACGCCGTTTGACATCGCGTCAAAAGCCGAACCTGCAATTCTCGTCGGTGGGGGTGCCGGTATCGCATCGCTGATGTTATTGGCGGTGGCGTTACGCGAACGCGGGATACCGACGCTCGGCTTAGTCGGCGCACAGCATCGCGCGCGGCTGTTGAGTGTCGCGGATTTAGAAGCCATCAGCATCGGGGTGCATATCGCCACGGATGACGGAAGCGTTGGGCATCACGGGTTTGTCACCGATATCCTCCGCGAACTATTAGGCAAAACGGATTGGCAATATCCACAGATTTATGCGTGCGGTCCGCACGGGATGCTCGCCGCTGTTGCACGACTCGCCGCCGATTTTGCGGTGCCGACGCAAGTCGCGATGGAAAATCGGATGGGCTGCGCGATGGGGGTGTGCCTTGGGTGTGTCTGTCCTGTTCGGGTTGAGGCAGAACGCGTTGAATATCAGCGCGTTTGCACCGAAGGCCCTGTTTTTAATGCAAGCGATATTGTGTGGGTCCTGTCGTAGCGCGGGGGCCTGTCCCCCGCGATCGTTCGGTGGACCGCAGCATGGCGAGGGACAGGCCCTCGCCCTACGGTTGGGGAAGGGTTCGTGGCGAGCGATATTGTGTGGGAATCGTAGCGCGGGGGCCTGTCCCCCGCGATCGTTCGGTGGCCCGGAGCATGGCGAGGGACAGGCCCTCGCCCTACAGTTCCCGTTGCGATTTCTCCCCATCGTAGTGCGGGGGCCTGTCCCCCGCGAACGTTCGACCTGCGCGAGGATCGCGAGGGACAGGCCCTCGCGCTACGGTTTAGGAAAGGTTCTTCGTGGTTGCGTGAGGATCGCGAGGGACAGGCCCTCGCGCTACGGTCCCCGTTGCGATTTCTTCTCGCGCTACGGTACCAAGAAAGCGGAAATAATGGAACAAACTTTTTACCAAGAATTAACACAAACTAGCCTACAAGACAAACCGCTCTCGGATGCCGTGTGTCAGCAACTCTTAACCTCGGCAGAGGTGGAATTGTTGCCGCTGTTAGACGCGGCATATCAGGTGCGCAAGACCTATTTCCAAAACGAGGTGCAACTGCATATCCTCAATAACGCGCAGAACGGCCATTGTCCAGAGGATTGCCGCTATTGTGCGCAGGCGCGCACGACGACGGCAGAGATTGACACCTATTCCTTGAAACCGGATGCCGAGATTCTGGAGGAAGCGCGCGCCGCGTATGAATCAGGCGCGTATCGCTACTGCATCGTGATGAGCGGCCGCGGGCCTACCCCAAAACGGGTGCAGCACCTGGCGCAACTTATCCACACCGTGAAAACCGAATATCCGATTGAGGTGTGCCTCTCTGTCGGGTTGCTCGATGCCGATGCTGCGCGCACTCTGAAAGCCGCGGGCTTAGACAGACTCAACCACAACCTGAACACCTCCGAAGCGCACTATCCTAAAATCTGTAGCACGCATACTTATCAGGATAGGATGGAGACGTTGCATGCGGCACAAACGGCGGGGCTCGCCTGTTGTTCGGGAGTCATCGTCGGGATGGGGGAAGAAAACGCGGATTTGATTCAGGTGGCGAAAACGCTGCGGCGGCTGGAGGTGGAATCAATTCCTGTCAATTTTTTCCTACCGATCGCTGGCACGCAGATTGCGGAACCTTCTGTGTTGACACCCGATTACTGTCTGCGCGTGCTGTGTCTCTATCGGTTCCTAAATCCGCGCGCTGAGATTCGCATTGCGGCGGGCAGGGAGCATCACCTTCGGAGTTTGGAGGCGATGGCACTCTATCCTGCGAATTCGCTATTTCTGGAGGGGTATCTGAATGCGGCGGGTGCGGCGGCCTCGCGCACGCTGCAGATGATTCGGGATGCAGGGTTTACGGTGAAAATGAACGGAGAGGTTGCGGAGGGAATGACTTCTCCTGCAGGTGCGGCATCCGCGCCGAGTCATGTGGTGATTAAGGAATTGGAGGTGCTTCGGCCGCGGATGGCATCGGGGGATTCATAACAAGACTTGCGGAGAATCTTTCGGATAGGAGAGACCTCCCGGTCTCGATGCATCCCCGTAGGAGAGACCTCCTGGTCTCGATGTGCCCGTAGCGCGGGGGCCCTCGGATGCCATCGTGAAGTTATGTTTTTAGGTCCTTTAGGTCCTACATGTCTATAGCAGCCCGTGTCGTTACGTTGTCAAGGTCCTTTAGGTCCTTAATAAAAAAACACGCCGCATGTCAAAACCTATTAAGGACCTAAAGGACCTTAGGATTCTTCGCAATCACGCGTGCTATAGACATTAAGGTCTTACAGACCTTAGGCATGGCGAGGGACAGGCCCTCGCCCTACGGTGAGGGGGCGTTTTTTTTCGTAGCGCGGGGGCCTGTCCCCCGCGATCGTTGGATTCCGCGTGCACGCACGATGGCGAGGGGAACCCGCTCGCATGCGCGTATGGCATGCGAGGGCCCTCGCCCTACGATGAAGGGGGGATTTCTGCCGCCCTATTGCATCGAGACCGGGAGGTCTATCCTACGGGGAAGCCATCGAGACCGGGAGGTCTCTCCTACCGGGACATCGCTCGTATCAAGACCGGGAGGGCGCGCCGACACGGATTTATGAAACCCCCTCACTTAATTCTCTCCCTCTTCTTCCTCTTCATCATCCACAAGTTCAACGTTCCATTTTATGAACACATGAGCGGGATTTTGTCCTGCCGCTTCTGCGGCTTCCTTTTCCCCTTGCCAGAACTCCAACCGGGTTTCATGGTATTTCGCCATGTCTTTATAGGCGTTGCGAACGTTTTCCTTCTCAGCTTCATCCAGCCGAAATACGAACCGCTCGTGCTTTGCCACATCTCTTGCCATCTCAAACTCAAGCTCATTCAGGTGTATCATCTCCGAGATAGAGGCGTTCCCCGCGCCATCCAGACGAAACATCAACAGTGCCCACTCCTCAGAACGGTGATGCGCAGACCAGACAATAATGGCGGATTTTTTGAGTTCGTCAAAGGCAGCGTTTGGATTCTTATCCTTCAGTTGCACATACGCTTTGAGATGCTCAAAAGACCTCCTGCCCCGGTTCTCTAACGTCATGCCTGCGATCTGGTCTTCGTGATACGTCCCCCGAATTTGCCTTTCGGGTGGCACGAGTTCATCGTATGGCACACTGGGAGAAACAACGTTGGGCTGTTCGTTTTCAGCGCATCCCAGCGCGAGCAGAATGATGCCGCACAGAAGAATGAAACCAAGTTTACTTCGCATTTAATCCTCCACAACTTCGATGCTGTATTTCGTGAAAACCTTATCCGGGTCTTGTCCGAGTGCCACCGCGGCTTTCTTTTCCGCTTCCAAGATGCCCAGCTGGCCTTCCAAATATATCACATATTCTTTATAGGGGCTGCGATCTGCCGCCATCTCAACTTCCAACTCCAACAGATGAATCCTCTCCGAGATAGAGGCTTTTCCCGCGATATCCAGACGAAACATCAGCCTCGCCCATTCCTCATAATGGGGATGCCCCCACCAAGAAAGATAGGCGGCTTTTTCAAGTTCGGCATAGGCAGCGTTTGGACTCCGCGCTTTCAGTTGCAAATATGTTTTGAGATGCTCAATAACCTGCCGGCCACGTTCCTCTTCTGTCATGTTTTCCAGCATGTCTGCCAGACGCGTCTCTGTCGTGAGGACCTCGTCGTCTTGCACATCGGGAGAAATTGGAGAAACGATGGAAACCGGCTGTTCCGTATCAGCACATCCAAGCGCGAGCAGGACGATGCCGCAGAGAATAAAGAGAGAACATTTCATTTGAAAAGAACCTCGCAGGTAAGCGCGGTTGAGAGAACACATCACGGCATGTGCTTTCAACCGATTAAATGAGGATGTTTCATAACTCCGTTTTGATATTTATCCCGAGGGTGTTTCATAACTCAAGAAACCGTCCGGTTACCGTAGCGCGGGGGCCTGTCCCCCGCGAGCGTCCCGTAGGAGAGACCGCCCGGTCTCGATGCAACACTCTAACCCTTATTAAGGGCCTACGGACCTTGATACGGTGAAGCACGTTTTTCTATAGACATTTTAGTCCTACGGACCTAAAAGAGGTTTTTGATAGACCTCAGCATGGCGAGGGACAGGCCCTCGCCCTACGGTGAAAGGAGGCCGTTCTGCGGCTAAGTAGTTTGTGATCGCCTGATCACAAACGGGTCAAGATCGGGCGATCTTGACCTATAGGGCCTGGGGCGCGCGAATGATGGCGAGGGGAACCCTCTCGCATGCGCGGATGGCATGCGAGGGCCCAAGCCCTACGGTGAAGTGCCGTTTTTTTCCCGTATCGCGGGGCCTGATAGCGCGACGTTGAGCCATTTATGAAACACCCTCATTAAAACAGAGATTAAAAGCAGTTAGGGCGAAAACATAAGATAGGACAGGAATTCAGGAGGCGTTTCCCCCCCCCCGATGTAAAGACGGATGGAGGATTCCGACTTTACATGGAGGCCGTAAGATTGCAGGGGCGGGATTTGAACCCGCGTCCTCCGGGTTATGAGCCCGACGAGCTACCAGACTGCTCTACCCTGCGGCAAGATCAGAGTGGTCGAGGAGGGACTTGAACCCTCACGCCTTTTTATGGGCGATGGATTTTAAGTCCATTGTGTCTACCGATTCCACCACTCGACCTGGTGCTATATATTATACCCTATTTTATCGCGTTTGTCAAGTTTTTATTCAAAAAAATTGCTTTTTAACGCGAAAAATGTGGGAATTCACGCAATTTTAATGCATTTTAACGTTAATTTCTTAAAAAGTCAAACAAAAATTTCTTTTTTCTTGACTTTTTCCGCGATTGCCTGTATCCTATTCTCAAAAAAGGAGCACATCTACGGTAAAAAATCGAGACCGGCACGGTAAGAAATCAAGACCGGGAGGTCTCTCCTACCGTATCCTATCCTCAAAAAAGGAGCATATCTCATGAAAAACGTCCCACTGGCATCCGGGCACGAAATGCCGATGCTCGGCTTAGGCACTTGGCAATTAAAAGGGAGGCAGTGCGAACAGATTGTCAAGGAGGCACTCGCGCTAGGGTATACGCATATTGACACGGCGTGGATGTATCAAAACCAGCGCGCCATCGGAAACGCGCTCCGTAATAGCCGCGTCCAACGCGACAAACTCTTTATCACCACCAAAATTTGGAACACGCATCTGCGGTATGTCGATGTCCTCTCGCAATTTGATGAATGTTTGGACGACTTGCAGATGGACTACGTAGACATGCTGCTCATTCATTGGCCCAACGAAGAGGTCGAGTTTTCGGAGACGTTTGCGGCGTTCCAAAAACTTCACGAAGCGGGCAAAGTGAAGAGCATCGGTGTCAGCAATTTCAGCATCGCGCAGGTGGAGGAAGCATGCGCAGTCTCCGCGTTACCGATTTGCACGAATCAGGTGGAATATCATGTCCGCCGCAACCGGCACGAGTTGCTCCGCAATTGCCACAACCTCGGGCTCGTCATCACGGCGCATCGGCCCATAGGCCGCGGCGAGCTCGTCAAGGACAAGGTGTTACAGCAGATTGGTGAAAAGCACGGGAAGACAGCGGCGCAGGTGGCACTCCGATGGCTCATCGAACAGAAAATCGTCGCCATTCCGAAATCTGGTTCAGTGCCGCATCTGCGCGAAAATCTCGATGTGTTCGGATGGATATTAACCCACGCAGATATGGAAGCACTCGCATGAAATTCGGGCTATTTTACGAACATCAGATTCCACGTCCGTGGCACGAAGGCGCGGAACATAAACTCTTCCAAGACGCGCTCGCGCAGGTAGAATTAGCGGACACATTGGGGTTTGACTATATCTGGGAGGTGGAGCACCACTTCCTAGAGGAGTATTCGCATTCTTCTGCGCCGGAAGTATTCCTCGCGGCGTGTAGTCAACGGACAGAACAGATTCGGTTGGGGCACGGGATTGTGCTGATGCCGCCGGCATATAACCATCCCGCGCGCGTCGCCGAACGGATTGCGACGCTGGATCTGGTATCAAACGGGCGCGTGGAATGGGGCACCGGCGAATCTGCCTCGCATATTGAACTCGGCGGGTTTAACGTCAATCCGAACTTGAAACGGGAGATGTGGGCGGAATGCACGCGCGAGACGGCGAAGATGATGGTGCAATCGCCTTATGCCGGGTATGAAGGCGTGCATTTCTCGATGCCTGCGCGCAATGTCGTGCCGAAACCGTTGCAAACGCCGCATCCACCGCCGTGGGTTGCCTGCTCCAGCCGCGATAGCCTCCGATACGCCGCGCGATACGGCCTCGGCGCGCTCACCTTCGCCTTCATCAGTGCCGAAGAAGCGAAATTCTGGGTGGAAGAGTATTATGAAATCTTTGAGAAGGAGTGCGTGCCCCTCGCGCAAAGGGTGAACCCGAACATCGCTATGGTGTCCGGCTTCTCGTGCCACGACGATGAGGCGACTGCCATCGCCCGCGGCTTAGATGGACTGCGTTTTTTCCGATTTGCTCTCGCGCATTACTATCACAACGGTTCGCAGGTGCCGGGTGAAACGGATATCTGGCAGCTGTATCGTGAGGCACAGCAGGAACCGGGTGAAGGACGCGCCGGCATCGGAACGCCAGAACAGGTGCGTGAACATTTAGCGGTAATGGAGAACGCAGGCGTAGATCAGGTGGTTTTCATTCAGCAGGCAGGCGCGAATCGGCATGAGGACATCTGCGAGTCGCTGGAGTTGTTCGCTGAACGCGTTTTACCGGATTTCAAGGCGCGCGATGCGGCGCAGGTTGCAGAGAAAGAGGCGCGGCTTGCATCGGCAATTGCGCGGGCAGAAGCGCGTAAACCTGCTTTGGCATCTCTCAGCGACGTGCCGGTTGTCGATGCCTATCCTGTCCTCCGCAAAAAGCAAGAGGCACAGACAGCGGAAGCCGCCAAACCCGATGCGATGAGCGAGGATGGGAAGAACTTTCTGATTTCCATAGAGGGTGGCAAACGCCGCGAAGCGTAATCATTTGACGGAGAAAAATCATGAAAAACGTCCTTGTCATTGACGACGATGAGAAAATCTGCTGGGCATTTGAGCAATTCTTGGAAGAGGAGGGCTACTCCCCGAGCATCGCCAACAATGCCGAAGAAGGATTACGCCGCATCGCATCTGATAAGCCGGACGTAGTCCTGCTTGACGTGAAGTTGCCGGGGATGAGCGGTTTGGAGGCACTCGCGCGGATCAAAGCACGGTACCCCTGGGTCATCGTGATTATTATCACGGCGTATGACGATGTGGAGACGACTGTGGAGGCGATGCGCCTACAGGCGTTCGATTTTGTCCCGAAGCCGATCGACCTGGATGTCGTAAAAAGCACGTTAGAGCGCGCCTTCCAAGCGCAATCTGTCCGCAGCACACTCCCCGTGAAACCGGCGAGCAAACCACCGAAGGAGCAACGGGGCCCGCGGCTCGTCGGGAAAAGCGATCAGATGCGCGAAATCTACAAACTCATCGGCATCATGGCAAGCAACACGATGACGGTGCTAATCGAAGGCGAAACGGGCACGGGGAAGGACCTGGTTGCAAGGGCAATCCACGCCGGCAGTGAACGAAAAGATATGCCGTTCGTGCCGGTGAACTGCGGTGCCATCCCCGATGAGCTGCTAGAAAGCGAACTGTTCGGTTACGAGGCAGGCGCGTTCACCGGCGCGAAGGCGGAAGGGAAACCAGGACGGTTTGAACTCGCTAACGGCGGCACCCTCTTCCTCGATGAAGTCGGGAACATGACACCGGCATTGCAGGTGAAACTCCTGCGCGCGTTGCAAACGCACGAAATTGAGAGACTCGGCGGCACCCGCATCCTGAAAGTGGATGTGCGCGTCATCGCCGCCACGAATCAGGAACTCGGACAAATGGTCCAACGCGGGCAATTCCGCGATGATCTCTATTACCGCTTCAAGCGCATCGCGCTCCATCTCCCACCGTTGCGCGAACGCAGCGAGGATGTGCCGCTGCTCATCACGCATTTCCTACAACTCGCGCAAGACGAATTGCGGAAATCCATTCGCGGTATCTCGGAAGAAGGAATGGCACTGCTACTCCGTTACGACTGGCCCGGCAACATCCGCGAACTAGAAAACTGCATTAGAAGCGCGGCGACGCTCGCCCGCGCAGATGTCATCATGCCCGCTGATCTACCGATAGAAGTGCAGACTGGATGCCGGCCAACCGCTGTCAACGCCTCGCCGTTGGAAGATTCCCTGCAAACTACCTTACACCGCATGATTCAGGAAGCCATCGCCGAAGAAAAAAATGAACTCTATGAGGATGTCGTCGCGGTGGTGGACAAGGTGCTTATCGGGCTCGTGTTAGAGGCATTTTCGGGCAATCATAGTAAGACTGCGGAATTGCTCGGCATGAGCCGCACGACGCTAATTAAGAAAATCAGACAACATATTGAAAAATAATCGTTTGTCCATCTTACCGTAGGGCGCGGGCTTGTGCGTAGTCGCGCGGTTTGGAGGGGTTTTCTCTATCTTACCGTGAGGGTGTTTCATAACTCCGTTTCGGTATTTATTCCCTATTGGGGAAGGACGAATACCAAAAGCCATCGGGCCCACCTTTGTAGTTCGGGATCGCCTGATCCCGAACGGGTCAGGATCAGGCGATCCTGACCTACAGGGGTGAGGCGGTCTGACACCAAAACGCATGGCGAGGGCCTGTCCCTCGCCATGTTGGATTTCGCGGGTTACGGTATTGCATCGAGACCGGGAGGTCTCTCCTACGCCAGTCCTTCCCCATTTTGCGATCAGGCGATCGCAAACTACAGAGAGGGCGGAGACTTCGCGGGAGGACAGGCCCCCGCGCTACGGTAACAAGATGGAATCGAAAAAAAATATCATGACACCTTGGATTCGCATTGCCCATCGCGGCGCATCGGGAACCGCCCCGGAAAATACGCTCGCCGCCTTCAACAAAGCACTCGAAATCGGCGTGGATGCCGTCGAATTTGACTTGCACGGAACCGCCGATGGAGAAATCGTCGTCATTCACGATGCCTCGTTGGACAGGACCACCAACCTCAGCGGGCTCGTCAGCAAAAAGAAATTAGAGACTATCAAGTGCGCGGATGCAGGCGCATGGTTTCATCCTGATTTTAAGGGGGACTGGCGCATGAGGACTGATGCCGTTGGCAGAGAGATTTTCTGGTTTCCTCCCGATGCGAAAGGCGAACGTGTGCCGACGCTAGAAGAGGCACTTGAATGTATCACGCCAAAGGCGATGGCAGTCGCCGAAATCAAAGACCCGAGGATTGGCGAGCGCGTCGTCACCAAAATCCGAGAGGCGAACGCGGTAGATAAAGTAGTCATCATCTCCTTTCACACCTCAGTGTTACAGGAGGTTCGCGATGTGGAGCCGCGCATCCCAACAGGATGGCTCATCGGGAGCCACACGAATATTGCATCGCCGATAGCCTTGTGCCAGCAATTAGGCGAGTTCGGGTTTAATTTCCTGAACGTAAATCATTCATTGATAACGGCAGAATTCGCTTATGAGGTGCGGCGGCGGGGCATCGCGCTGTGGTGCTGGACTGTTGATGACATCGTCCGCATGCGCGAGTTGAAGGCGTGGGGAGTGCAGGGGATTACGTCGAATCATCCGGAACGGTTCGCGAAGGTTTAGCCGAGAGGGTTTCATAACTCCATTTCGGTATTTATTCCCCCTTGGGAACTCGCGAATACCAGAAGCCATCGGGCCCACCTCTGTAGTTCGGGATCGCCAGATCCCGAACAGGTCAGGATCAGGCGATCCTGACCTACAGGGGTGAGGCGTTCTGATACCAAAACGGTGGCGAGGGGAACCCTCTTCCATGCGCGTGTGGCATGCGAGGGACAGGCCCTCGCCCTACGTGAAGGGGCGGCGTTTTTTTCCGCATCGCGGGGCATATCACCGCGACGTTGAGCGATATATGAAACCCCCTCAATTAATGCCGATACGCTTCCCCGATCAGATTATTCGC
Organism: Candidatus Poribacteria bacterium; assembly: GCA_965242965.1. Taxonomy (GTDB): domain Bacteria; phylum Poribacteria; class WGA-4E; order WGA-4E; family WGA-3G; genus AGPOR5. Next base: position 5,228,243 of record OZ251518.1, read on the forward strand.
GGCGCGGACCGGACGGAAAAGCGTCTGCCGTTTCGCCGGCATTTCCTCAAGCAACTTCGGATGCGGATTCCAGTCGTGCCACTTGCTATTCACCGTGTTATAGCAACTGAAAATCGCAAGCCGTTTGTTATCGGCGTTCGTCCACTGATGCGTGCTATGCGTCAACGCCTCCGTGAAAAAGAGCAACGAACCCGCCGGGCATTCATAAGTATCCCAAATCGGCGAATCCGGTGTCCGGAGCGAATCGGGGGCGGTATAGACTGCCTTGTGACTCCCCGTGACGAATAGCGTCCCACCTTGCCGATATTTGACAGGGTTGAGCTCCCACACGACGCGGGTTAACCCGCTGTATCCCTTGCCGGGGATGCATCGATAGAGATGCGAATCGCCGGGCAAGCGCAACATGCCGTTGCCGTTGTGCGGCCCGAAATGTCCATCGCCTACCTTGCGATAAAACATGTGACACGACTCCATCCGGAACCCGTAGCATTCTTGGCTGGATAACGCCGGGTGCGCGAGGAATTCGTTGAGGAACCCGACAACGTGAGGATGGTCTGCCAGTTTTTGCATCGGCCCGCCGAGCGGCGAACGTTCGTGTTCCGGGATAGACTCCGGTTCATGATGCAGGCGGTGCCCGAACTCCTGCATTGCCGCGAGTTCGTCGCCGGACAGCACACCCGGCACCAGAAGCCAGCCGCGCATATCAAACACGTATTTCTGCTCCTGCGTCGGCGGGACAACCGGTGAACCATCGGAAGTCGTCGCTGTCAACTCAGCCTTCTCTACGTCAAGTGCCGAACCTAAGTTTTTGTCAATAATAAAAGGTTCGGTGTGATGCATTTCCATTGCCATGAGCATTTCTCCTTTTTTTCATCTTCCGCGAAAATAACCCTTACGCTGCCGCCTTCGCGCGCTTGAGGGCATCCTCGGAAACGTTCAACGTCTTCGCCACGTCTTCATCGGTATGCGAGATGGACATGAACCAGATATGTCCCTCCGGTAAATAGAGCCCGCCATCTAAAGTCGCTTCATAGAAGGTTTTGCGGAACTTCTCGCTGCACGCGGAGCCCAGTCCAAAGAACGGCATGGGCCCGATGCCGCCGGTGCGCGCACCGTCAATACCGAGGCGTGCTGTCATCTCCTGATACCCGTCCAGCAGCTTTTGTCCCTGTTTCCACATCAGCGCGACACCGTCGGTTGCCTCCAATTCCTGAATCGTGGCGATTGCGGCACCGACGAGGGAGACTTCGCCGTGGAACGTCGCCGCTACCCAGACATCGGAGACTTCGTCCATTATCTCCTTTTTGCCGACGACAACGGCGGTGGCAAACCCGTTGGCGAGTGCCTTCCCGAAGACTGACATGTCCGGTGTAACCCCGAAGTATTCCTGCGCGCCGCCCAGGGCATACCTGAATCCTGTCTTCACTTCGTCAAAAATGAGAAGCGCGCCGTTGGCATTGACGAGTGCCTTCGCTTCCTCCAGATATCCCTCTTCCGGCAGCGCGTGCCCAGAAGGTTCCAAGATGAAGCAGGCAATCTTCCCCGGATGTGCTTTAAAAAGAGCGGCGAGTGTATCCAAGTCATTGAAATCCACGCTAAGCGTTGCTGCAGCCGCGCTTGACAGGTGTCCACGGGCGTGACTACACCAATCGTGCCAGCCGTGATAGCCGCACCGGATGATCTTCTCTCTGCCGGTGTAAGCCCGCGCGAACTTAATCGCCCCGGTCGTTGCATCCGAGCCGCCGACGAAGTAAGCGACTCTCTCCGCCGAGGGGATAATCTGCACCAATTTTTCGGCGAGTTCCACCTCCAGCGTATGTCCAAAGTTATAGACGTTGCCTCGCTCCAGATACTTCGCGACAGCCTCTCTCACGGCGGGATAGGCGTGTCCGAGGATCATCGGCCCGTATCCCATCAGGTAGTCAATATAGTCGTTGCCATCGGCATCCCAGAAGTGCGCGCCCTTTCCGCCAGCAATCATAATCGGTTGCGGCGGTTGGCTCTGCTTATGCGGTTGTCCGCCGCCGACTAAGGCGGCTTTGGCGCGTTCACGCCACGCAAATGATTTTTCAAAACTTCGTGCCATCCACACGTCCCTCCAATTCGTTTGACGTAACGATACCACAATTCCGCATTTTATATCAAATTACGTTTTGAAGTGTTTCATATCTCCGTTTCGGTATTTATTCCCCCTCTTGGTAGGAGAGACCAGGAGGTCTCAATTTTCCCGTAGCGCGGGGGCCTGTCCCCCGCGAGTGCTAGATGACGCGAGGCATGGCGAGGGAAACCCGCTCGCCTGCGCGTGTGGCATCCGAGGGCCCAAGCCCTACGGTGAAGGGAGACAACCCCGACAACCGTAGCGCGGGGGCCTGTCCCCCGCGAACTCTCAAGAAGCGTCATTTTCACCATAGCGCGGGGGCCTGTCCCCCGCGATCGTTCGATCGCGCGGACGATTCACCCCCATCTGTAGTTCGGGAGCGCCCGCTCCCGAAACGGTTCAAGAGCAGGCGCTCTTGACCTACAGAAGAAGAGGGGAGGAGGATGTCTGGTGCCTGAACGATGGCGAGGGACAGGCCCTCGCCCTACGGTGAAAGGAGACAACCCCGACAACCGTAGCGCGGGGGCCTGTCCCCCGCGATCGTTCCTTGCAAAAACCGTTTTTTTTCCACCGTAGCGCGGGGGCCTGTCCCCCGCGATCGCCATCATCACGATGTGTGTTTCCGCGTCTGTAGTTTGTGATCGCCTGATCACAAACAGGTCAGGATCGCTTGGAAACCAATATGCCAGAGCTTCAGACGATCCTTACCTACAGAAGAGGGGAGGAGGTCTGGTGCATGAACGATATATCCCAATTGAACGCATTCTTAATTTGACAAATGCACGCAAAATGTGATATAATTAAGACAGTTGTAGAAATCCGCCTGCCAACGTGGCGGCGGCACGTATCGCGCTATAAACAGCGCGCTTCAATTCAAACCGCTCTCAAAGCCAAGAGGAAACTAACAATAGAGCGCGAAACTCGTTTATCATGATGAAAGCAATGAATCTTCATAAAAACTTTATTATCAACGCCGCCTTGTGCTGCCTGATTCTCGGGGTTGTGATGTGGGGAAGCACACCGCAGGTTGCTGCGCAGAATCTGCAGGATGTTATCAGAGATGACAACCTTGAAATTGTAATCAACAAGGCACTCGGACGCTCGGCTCCGTACAATCAGCCGATCAGTTGGTCAGATCTGTCAAATATGAGCTTCACCGAACTGAATGCGAGCGGTTACGGTAAAGCCGAAGGGGAAAAAATCTCCGACCTTAGAGGCCTAGGATACGCAGTCTGGCTGACGGACCTGGACCTGAGCCACAACGATATTACGGTCCCCCTGTTGTCAAGTATAACATTACAGTTGGCAAAATTGAACCTGAGCAACAACAAGATTACTAACCTCTCTGAGTTATCAGGTATAACAACACTGAAAGAGCTGAACCTGAGCAATAACAGGATTACCGACATCTCTCAGTTGTCAGGTTTAACAAACTTGACGCATCTGAGTTTGGCGAACAATTCGCTTGAGGATACGCCGACTAGGAATAATGGGCTTGATAATCAGCCTAATACTGAGGACGACTATTTCGAGGGCCCCACTGATGCACAAGCTAAGTTGAGGCATTTAAGCCGTTTTAACAATCTGGAAGTGTTAAACGTCTCGCACAACTCCATCCTCAACATCAATGTGGTGCAAGGTTTGACTGCACTGACAGGTTTGGCCATTGGCAACAACCCAATCGTGGATTTCACGCCGATTTTTGACCACGTCTCCGAAGGGGTTACTGTCTACACTACGTTTGGGACAGTCGCCAACATTCCCGATTGGGAACTCAGAAATGCCTTAAAAGCCGCTGCCTACTCACAAGGTATCACAAGTGGTTTCGTCAGTAAGTTGGAACAGGCGGCTTCAGATTGGCTCAATGCCCGTGGTGCCCGTGACGGCTACATAACGCTCTCTGTAGAGCTGTTGAGAGGTATAATTGAACGTGAGCCTGTGACAGTCCAGATTTTGGAGCCGCTCCGCGAGTTGGATGCCTCATCTGGCAGCGGCTACGCTGTCTCGGACTTAACCGGACTGGATACCTACTGTCGGAACTTAGAGAAGTTAAACCTTGAGGGGGTCGTGTTTGAAACTGTTGAGACCTCCTATGAGATTATTGGTAGATTGACGCAATTGAAAACGTTAGATCTTTACCAGCATGTCTTCTTCGGCGATGGGTACTGGCACGAACACCTCCATCACCTCGGAAATTTGAAGGCGTTAAGGTGGTTAGATCTTCGAGGGACTACCCTCCGGGATATCACGGCACTTGCAGGATTGACTGCGCTAGAGAGACTCGATCTTAGGTCCAACCATATTAGCACGCTTGAGCCCCTTGAAAATTTGACGAATTTACAGATGCTGTATCTCCATCCGCAGAATCAGGTGGATTCGTATTCTACGCCTCTGCAGCAGCCCCGGGAACTCACCGGTTTAGAGTTCCAGACACTTCGGACGTTGGCGGATCGAATCCAGCACCCATGGGTTACCGATACGGTTATCGTGAAGTCTTATAAAATCGCGTTGGAACCCGCAGTAGCGTATGGTGCCGGGTCGAATATTATTATTGAGGTAACGTTCCAGGGCTTAATCAGTCCCGATCCAGATTTTACAGGCGATCCGAATCCTTCTCAAACAAGACCGTATCTCCTCCTAGATTTCGGCAATGAGGTTGGCGGCATAGCCGAATGGATTGCGCACACTTATGTCGCGGAAGAGAATGCTACAAAGGTCGAGTTCGCCTATCCTGTCCATTCAGAGGATAGGGAGGGTGAAGTGATTATTAAGGGTCTGGAGTTGAAGATACCTGAATCGGGGGCACTGGTTCACTGGAGACCTCTTGACAACTCTATATTCCCGATGGCGGAACAGCCGATAATCATTAATGTTGACGATCAGAATCCTAAGCTAGTAACTATAGCGACGATCCCTGCAACCGATGGCGATGTCGTCGAGAACCAGGCCTACCCGATTAGCAGTCTGAACCGCTATAGCTTCTCATACGATCTGCCGCTGCGATCGGGGGCACCTATTGTCCAGACACAGCCAACGGTGCAAATGCGCCGTGCCGGTGGGGGAACAGGGGCAGTAACCGGTGAAAAGTTTGATGTGGAAATTACCTTTAGCGGGCCCTTGGACGAACCTAGTGCTGCCGCATTGGCTAGCAAAATTTCCTTAGAGGAGAATGTCAAGGGGGGGGGTCTCTATCAGTGCCCCAAAGCGTCCGGGCGTGCCGAAAGTTTATGAACCGGAGACGTGGACGCTGTCTGTCTTCGTAGCCGCGGGCGTGAGTGGCAATGTCACCGTGACGCTAGATTTGACAGGTTTGACAGATGCGGCGATTCCGGGCAACCCGGTTGCTTCAGCAGGTTCCACGCTGTCTCTCACCGTGCCGGTGAATCGTCCGGGTGAGAGTGTGCCGGAAACGGAGCCGGTTGTCTTCGGCAGTGCCAACAATTCCCTGGAATTCTCGATTGTCTTCGAGGAAGATGGTGTGACTTACGAGGGGACAGCGAAGCCGTATATTACGATTTACTTGGGCGAGCGTGTTCAGGCGAATGAGCGTCATGCCGTGTGGGCGCGTGCGGAAGATGCGAATTCGACGAGAGTGACGTTCGAGTATCAGGTCGGTGCGGTTGACTTTGCTTCGGAGGTATCGTTAAAATCCGAAGAGGGTGTTGCGATTCCGAAGGGCACCACCTTTGTGAGTGAGTCTGTCCGTATCGTAGGGAATGATCCGCCGGCTCGTGCGGCGGGTGAGGCACCTCCTGCTACCACGGCGGCACCGTCTCAACCGGCTGCGGGTTCGCCGCAGATTACCGTCGGTGGGAATAAGCGCGTCTCCTTGACGACTGCGTTTGCGCGGCCCACCGTGCTAAAACGTAGCGTTGAGATTCAGGGTATCGTGTATTTGCCGCCGACAGAAGAAGAGGAAACAAAAGCGGATGCTTCGGGTGTGCCGCGTTCGCCGGTCGTTTTCAACGAGCTCGGCAATGGCAGTGGTGATTCCAACGACTGGTTGGAGTTCCGCAATGTCACGGGTTCGGCAGTCTCTTTGAAAGACTGGGAGCTCAGCGTCGTGCAGAATGGAGAGAAGAAGGATACGTCGCTGATCGTGTTTTCGGATGTCAGTGTCCCGGCGAATGGTTTGTTGCTAATAACCAACAGCGATCCGACGGCAGATGGCAATCTTCTCGCCGGTGGTGATAACGCCGCTACCTCGGCGGTGGAGAGCAAAGGTTCTTCGCATCTGTATTACGCCAATTCCGGGCTTGCGTTGCCGGATGATGGGAAGTTCCTGTTGATTCTTCGGAAATCGAAGGAGAAACTCGGTAAGAATGAGGCGTTCGTGGATGTCGCCGGTGGCGGTGGCAGTGGCACGGATGCGTTTATCCGCGATCAGACCGGCGAGTATGATACGCATGTCTGGCCCTTGCAAGTGCGTGAGGCACCGGGTGGCGATACGGAAGATGCGCTTGGTTCGGGCAAAGTCTGGCAGCGCGCGAAAGCGGATATTGTGGGTTACCACAAGGATGCTTGGGCAGAGGCGGCGTTTACGGGTATCGGCTATGACAGGGCTGTCTCGAAGTCCGCGGCGACTGCTGGCACGCCGGGCTATCCGAATGGTGCGTTGAAAACGGAGGCATCCACGCCGCAGGGGAGTATCACCATCAGCGAGGTGATGTTTGACTCGGGTGGTGGCAAACTGCCGCAGTGGGTGGAGTTGTATAACAAATCCAAAACCGAGGCAATCAATCTGAATCGGTGGAGATTGGAGATTCAGAATGTCAATTCCGAGGATTTAGTCGGTCGCCCGATTGTGACGTTGACGTTGGGTGAGAAAATCATTCAGCCGAATCAGACGTTGCTGATTGTATCGGGTGATGCGCGTGCGTCCTCGTCGGCGCGTTTACCGGCGGATCGGGTTTACAACCTCTTCAAACTGCATGAGAAGAATCTGCGTATCAAGAAGCCGCAGGATACGTTCCTGAGTGCTGTCGGTTTCTATCTGAAGCTGTCCGATCGGAATGGGACAAAGATAGACGAAGTCGGCAATACGGATGGGAATCGTCGCACCGATGATGCGCCGTCGTGGGCATTACCGGTGAGTCCCGAGGATGGCGTGCGGAGTTCGTTAATCCGTCGTTATACCAAAGGGACATCGGTTGCGGAGGATGGCATGGCGCGCGGGGGTTGGGTGTTGGCATCGAACGTCAAGCGTTTCGTGGCTAACAAGGAGCTCCACTGGGGCCATGCTGAGGATATCGGCACCCCGGGGTATCGTGCCGGCGGTCCGCTGCCCGTTGAGTTATCGAGTTTCTCGGTGACGCGTCTGGAATCCGGTGCGGTTGTGTTGACTTGGACGACAGAGTCCGAGGTCGACAATGCTGGATTTAACCTGCGTCGGAGTGAGACGCGCGACAGTGGCTTTACGTTATTGAATCCTGCGCTGATCGCCGGTGCTGGCACTACGGGTGAACGTCAGGCGTATACGTTTACAGATACGTCGGCAAAGCCGGGTGTTGAGTATTTCTATCAGATCGAGGAAGTTTCGTTTGACGGCGGTCCTGTGCCGTTAGTGACGCGGTTTTTGCCGGGTCCTGTCTCGGCTTCCAATCGGATGTTAACGACGTTCGGTGCTGTTAAGTCGCGGGATTAAGTTTCCGTTTGGTTATATGTTCGTGCGCGGGTGGCGGCCTTGTGGTTGCCGCCCGCGCTTTTTTTTGTTGCGTTCGCGTTCGCAAACGCCCCCGATTACCGTAGCGCGAGGGCCTGTCCCTCGCGATCGTCCGATCCCGCGAGGCGTTTTCATGGCCCGTAGCGCGAGGGCCTGTCCCTCGCGATCGTTGGGGTACGCGAACGATTCGCGCACCTCTGTAGTTCGGGAGCGCCTGCTCCCGAACGGTTCAAGAGCAGGTGCTCTTGAACTACAGAGGGGAGGGGGTCTGGCGCGCGGAACGATGGCGAGGGACAGGCCCTCGCCCTACGGTGAAAGGGGGCGTTCTGGATACCGTAGCGCGGGGGCCTGTCCCCCGAGATCTCCATCGTCACGATGCCCTCTTTAGGTCCTTTAGGACCTTAATGTCTATAGAAACCCGTGTCGTCTCGTTGTCAAGGTCCTTTAGGTCCTTAATATGGAAAACACGCGATGCGTCGAAATCTATTAAGGACCTAAAGGACCTTAGCGTTCTTCGTATCGCGGCTGCTATAGACATTAAGGTCCTACGGACCTAAAGAGACGTTTTTTTCCGCAACCAAAATAACCTTGACAAAAAACCTACACTTCTGTTAAAATAAATCATAACCAAGACATCGTCTTTTGACGATGCCAAAACACAGGAGGAAATGAAAATGAAATGGATTTTAGGGTTACTCATCGCGATGCTGATTGCATCCCCTGCAATTGCGCAAGTGACACGCGCAGAGGTCGAACAGATTGCCGCAGCATCCGACGCGCGCATCCTCGCCAAACTAGAAAAAATAAATGAAAAACTCGCCACGGTGGAAACCGACATCGCGGTGTTGAAAGCCTTACTCCACAAGACCGAAACCGAACTTAAGCAATACGTTAACCTTAAGTTTGATGCCTTGAATCGCGAACAGGCAGAACGCGATAAGCGCGTTGAGACAGAAATCCGCGGTCTCACTCGGCAGCTCTCCTTCGTGCAATTCTTACTAGGCATCTTGGTAACAGGGCTCTTGACGGTGCTCCTCGCGTTCCTCAAAAATCAGTGGGATAAACGGAAGGAAGGCGACGAAAAACTCGGCGCACAGCAAAAGGAGTTAACGGAACAGCAAAAAGCGTTAGCGGAAAAACAATCCGAGATTGATGCCTTGCGCGCCGAAAATGAACGTATGAAAAATACATTGGATAGCGAGGTTCTGTAGTTCGGGAGCGTCTGCTCCCGAACGGGTCAGGATCAGGCGCTCTTGCCCTACAGAGGGAGACACGTCATTTTCCGCGTAGCGCGGGGGCCTGTCCCCCGCGATCGTTCGATCGCGCGGACGATTCGCGCCACCACATTTGTAGTTCGGGAGCACCCGCTCCCGAAATGGATCAAGAGCAGGCGCTCTTGAACTACAGAGAAGAGGGGAGGAGGTCTGGTGCGCGGAACGATGGCGAGGGACAGGCCCTCGCCCTACGGTAAGGGGAGGCGGCCTTGGCAACCGTAGCGCGGGGGCCTGTCCCCCGCGATCGTTGTTGGTAGGAGAGACCTCCTGGTCTCGATGTTCCCATTCTGTAGTTCGGGAGCGCCCGCTCCCGAAACGGGTCAAGAGCAGGCGCTCTTGACCTACAGAGGGGAGGGAGTCTGGCGCGCGGAACGATGGCGAGGGAAACCCGCTCGCATGCGCGTGTGGCATCCGAGGGCCCTCGCCCTACAGTAAGGGATAGCGTTTCGTGCTCTCTTAATTATGATTCTGAAAAAATTTGCGATATATTCCGAATTTTGCTATACTATTTCATAATGCAAAACAGAGCAAAACAGAGCAAAACAGAGCAAAACAGATTTGGAGGGAAATTGCATGAACAGACCCGAGAGAAAGTGGGACGACACCATTGTCCGCTACCCAGATCCGGCGATTGAAGTCATTGACTCCCGGTTCGCGAAATACAAAATCGGCAATTCTGTTGTGGAACGGCTATGGACAGGCGCACGCTGGTCCGAAGGACCCGTCTGGTTCGGGGATGGCGGCTATTTGCTATGGAGCGATATCCCCAACAATCGCATCCTGAAATGGGAGGAAGCTACCGGTGAGGTGAGCGTCTATCGCCAGCCTTCTAATTATAGCAACGGCCACACCCGCGACCGGCAGGGGCGACTTATCAGTTGCGAGCACGGCGCACGACGCGTTACACGCACCGAATACGATGGCACTATCACCGTGCTGATGGACAGTTTCAACGGAAAACCGCTCAATGCCCCGAACGATGTTGCCGTTCATCCCGATGGACATATCTGGTTCACCGACCCGGGCTACGGCATTATGCTCAACTACGAGGGACACAAAGCTGAGTTTGAACTGCCTACCTGCGTCTATCGCCTTAACCCCGACACCGGCGAGGCAACTGTCGTGACAGATAAACTGGAGAAACCGAACGGGCTCTGCTTCTCACCCGACTACACGAAACTTTACCTCGTTGACACCGGTGTCACGCACAAAGAGGGAACGCCGCGGCACCTCTTCGTCTACGATGTGGTGGACAACGCGCGGTTGAGAAATAAGCAGGTATTCTGTGATATGTCACCCGGTATCGCGGACGGCATCCGGTGCGATATTGATGGGAATCTGTGGGCGAGTGCCGGTTGGGTAGGCGACGGTTACGATGGCGTGCATATCTTCGCGCCCGATGGCGCGCTCATCGGGAAGATTCATCTGCCGGAAATCTGCTCGAACCTCTGCTTCGGCGGCGTAAAACGGAACCGACTGTTTATGACAGGCAGTCAGTCGCTCTACTCTGTCTATGTCGAAGCGCAAGGATTGCCGCTTTTCTAAAAAAAGAAGGGGTTATTTTTTGACGCAGAGGCACACTATGGCATCAATCCAACCCGCCGCCGAACGTATTGTGGATAACAAAAAACTAGAATCCATTGATTGCCCGACGTGCGAGCGCGATGTCGCCGAACTGCTTTTCCGGAAGGATTCGCTGTCCATCGTTGCGTGCAAGGAGTGCGGTTTGCGGTATGTGAACCCTCGCCTCCGCCGCCAGACGTTGGAAGAGAATTACGTCGAAGACTACTATCCGCCGGAAAAAATTAACCGCATCCAAACCGACACGATGGAATGGTTGCAGATGGCGGAACGGCTGGAGGAGTTGGAACAACACCTTCCAATGCGAGGAAGACTGCTGGATGTCGGATGCGGAATTGGAACGTTCCTGCACCTCGCATCCGAACGAGGCTGGACTCCACACGGTATTGAACCTTCAAAAAGCGGTGCCGCCTTCGCAAAAGAGAATTATCAACTGGACGTGCAGTGCGGAGCTCTCTGCGATGCCGATTTTCCGACAGCGCATTTTGATGCAATCACGGCTTATCACGTGTTGGAGCACATCTCGGAGTTAAACCCGTTTCTCGGCGAGTTGCGGCGGATTTTGAAACCGCAGACAGGGAAACTTGTCATTGAGGTGCCGAACGGTGGCAGTCTGCAGAGCCTGCTTCAGAAAGCGGATTGGCCCTATGTCCACCCCCGCGACCATCTCTACTATTTTTCCGTGCGCACGTTGCCAAAACTGCTGAGGAAACACGGATTTGGAGAGTTCGCTTTGGGCAAACCGCGGCGTGTGAGTCCCAAGAAAGGCACCAGTGTCGCGCTTCGCGGCGCGACGACAGCGATGCTCGTCCGCCTCCATCTCGGCACCGTCATTCGCGTCTATGCGAGTTGTTCGTAGTTCGCGATGCGTTCGTTAGGTTTGGTTTGAGACCGCGCATCAACGCACGCGCGCCTACCGAGAAATGGAAAAGGTCTGAATGACATCGTTCATGAGTAGCCTATTGGCGATGGTTTCAAGCAACGCGGCATTCAGCGCGCCGGTGAGCCAATATTTATGTCCTGTGCGGATAGCGTTGACACCCGTGATGCCCAGGTCTTTGATGCCTTTGACGGTGCTATCGCCGACAGCATCGGTGACACCGGGTTTGAATTGCACCTCAATAGTCCAGGCATCGGTTGCGGTGGGATTTGTGTTCCCGCTATTACCGGCATTGGGAAGCTGCACGGCGGAATATGTCTGCGTTATCGCATCGGCGAGCAGTTCCGTGCTAATTCTATTGATAGTTTGCGCGTCAAGCGCGCCTTCAAGCCAGAACAGCGTTGCCGTTCGCACGGACGCAACGCCGCGAATCCCGAGGTCTGCAATATCCTCAAGGATGCCCTGTCCGACGGTGTCAGGGACTTCCGGTTTATAGTAGACTTCAATTTTCCAGTTTTGCATAGTTTTTTATGATATTGTAGGGCGTGGTTCTGTCCGCTGCCACGCGCCGGTCTTCTCATTAATGGAGATCGCGAGGGACAGGCCCTCGCCCTACGGTGACGTGCCGTTTTTTCCCCGTAGCGCGGGGGCCTGTCCCCCGCGAGCGTTGAATTGCGCGAGAACGATGGCGAGGGAAACCCGCTCGGATGCGCGTGTGGCATCCGAGGGCCCTCGCCCTACGGTGAGAGGGAGGCGTTTTTTCCCCGTAGCGCGGGGGCCTGTCCCCCGAGATCGTTGGAGTGCGCGAGAACGTTCGCGAGGGAAACCCGCTCGCATGCGCGTATGGCATCCGAGGGCCCTCGCCCTACGGAATCCTGATAGACGTTCGCGAGGGACAGGCCCTCGCGCTACGGAATCCCAGAGAAACATGAAACAACCAGAAATGTCAATCAACGCTTTGCAACAATCCAAAATGCCCAAGCAACCGGTCCGCGTTTTAGTTTTCGGCGCGCATCCCGATGATTGCGATATGCAAGCGGGAGGTGTCGCCGCCTTGTATACGCAACAGGGACACTGCGTGAAATTTGTCTCCGTTACCAACGGCGATGCCGGGCACCACGAAATGGGAGGTGGCCCCTTGGCGCGCCGCAGAGCCGCCGAAGCGCAAGCCGCCGCGGAAGTCATCGGCATTGAGTATGAATTGCTTGATAATCACGATGGCGAACTCATGCCGACGTTAGAGAACCGCTATCAAATCATTCGCACTATCCGTGAGTTTCAGCCAGATCTGGTGATGACGCACAGACCGAATGATTATCACCCAGACCATCGGTATACCTCAACGCTGGTGCAGGATGCGGCGTATATGGTGACGGTGCCGAACTTATGCGCGCTCACACCGCATCTGGAGAAAAATCCGGTCATCGCCTATCTGAACGACCGGTTTATGAAACCTTATCCGTTTACGCCGGATGTCGCTGTCGGCATTGACGCGGTGGTTGAGCAGAAAATCGACATGCTGCATCGCCACACCTCGCAACTCTACGAATGGCTGCCCTACAACAGCGGCACTTTAGCCGATGTTCCGGAAGGAGAAGAAGCGCGTCGCGCGTGGCTGGCGAACAGGTTGTTAACCCGGTTCCACGGCATCGCGGAGAAACACCGCGCGCTGCTGGTTTCTCTCTATGGAGAAGAAGTCGGGCACGAAATCCGATACGCCGAAGTCTTTGAGGGATGCGAATACGGGGCTCCGCTCACCGCGGAAAATATCCCTACGCTTTTCCCGTTTTTTTGAACATAACAAAAACAGAGTGATTCAGTTCTCCACGGAGACTGAATAGTCCTGAGTCTTGACAACTGTAGGGCAGGATCGCCTGATCCTGACCCCGTTCGAGATCGGGCGATCTCGAACTACAGAGGTGGGCCCAATGCCTTTCGGTATTCGCCCTCCCGCAAGGGGGATAACTACCGAAACGGAGTTATGAAACACCCGCAATATAAACGTTAGAGTCTCGGTGATGTCCACCGAACGCATTGCGAAAAACAAAAAAGCGAAAAACAAAAAATGCCAACAGAAGAAGCCAGTCCCCGAACGCTCATGGTTATCGTCTGCATCATCGGTCTGATTTTTGCGATTGTGATGGTAATCCTCTTTTTCAACGCCGCTCCAGCACGCTCAAACATAGAGGTGCATCGGCAATCGGCGGAGGATGCCGCATGCCTCAAATGCCATTTGAAAGGCGACGAAAAGTCACCGACGATGCCGCATCTTGACCTGGGCAATTGCAACTTGTGCCACGGGCTATCAAAAGAGCCGCCGCGCTAAAACCGCAACCCACGTGATGCAGTCTTCTGCCTCGCGCACAACCTGCAGACATTGGAAACCGCGCGCCTCCAAAACGGATTTGATTTGGCAGAACTCCGTATCCAGAATCCCAGAGAAAATGACGTGCCCTTCAGGATGCAGGCGAGAGGCGCAATCCGGGATGATAGGAAGAATCGCCTTCGTCAAAATATTGCCGACGATGAGGTGATAGATGCCTCGCTGTTCCTTGAGTCCATCGCCTTGCAAGAGCCGCACCTGCGCATTAACATCGTTCTGACGAAAATTGGATGCTGCCACAGGTATCGCCGTTGCATCGAGTTCAATGGCATCAACCTGTTTTGCTCCTAACTTGACAGCGGCGATTGCCAAGATGCCAGACCCGGTGCCAATATCGGCAACGTCGTAGTCTGGTTTCACTGCGTCCTCCAACAATTCGAGAGAGAGTCGAGTCGTTGGATGGTAACCCGTGCCGAATGCCATGCCCGGGTCCAGCCGAATCAAGATGTCCGCGTCGGCAGGCACAATATCCTCCCACGTCGGTGCGATGAGGAACCGTTTTCCGATGCGCTGCGGAGGGAAGGCGGCTTTCCATGCTTCCTCCCACGCCTCGGATTCTATGTGTTTGAGCGAAATCTGCGCCGGTAGCGGCTCAATTCCCCATGCCGGAAGTTGCGAAAGAAAATCGCGCAACTGCTGCACCTTCGCGCCGACGCTGTCATCCAGCGGATAGTAGGCGATGAGACAGGTTGTCACCGCCGAACCGGTTTTGAACTCAACGCCGTGCGCTTTCAATTCAAACAGATAGTTCGCGACCGCGTCGGCTGCTTCTTGAGAAGTGGTTATCGTGAGTTGTGCCCAGTGCATATTTTCTATATTGCGTCGCCTTCAATTTTATTTCACCTTGACGATGAGGAGCTCGTGGGATTGCTTGACATACCCTGTGCCATTCTTGATGCGTTTTTTGCCGATACGGGTTTCGCCTTGCCCCAACGTGTATTGCCATTCCACCGTGAGGATTCGGAAATCGGCGTACCACCGTCGGATCGTCTCGCAGTCGTTATAGGAGAGGACGAAACCGCCGTTGTGCGCGTGAAGCAGGTCGCGTAGCACCTCGTGCTTAAAACCGTTATGATGCACCGGAAAATTCCGCTGCGGATAAATCCCCTTGAACATCTTCCCCTCATCAAGGTAATAAGGCGGATCGCAGTAGAGGAACTCTCCCGGGTGCCGAGGAATAGTTTCCTCGAAACTTCCGTGTTGCACAGATAACAGAGGACATTGGAAATTGCGCACCGTCTTTACCGCGCGGGCATATTTCCCCGGCGACTCATAAATTTTCGACATCCAACCGAGGAAACCGGGTCCGTAGGAAAGATTGTGGTTAAACCAGTAGTGCGCCGCCAATTCTAGCGGATTCTCGATGCGGTTTTCGTTTTTCCAATGCGCTTTGAGTCTGTGCTTAATCTCAGCGTATTGTGCTTTCGTGGGGTGCCACTGTGCCAGCCTCTCCGCAAGTTGTTCGCCTGACGTGAGTTGCACCTGCCAATAGTTGACAAGGATATTGAAGATGTCATACGCTTGCACTTGCATGCTGAGTTCTGCAGCACAGGCAATTTCGACCGCGCCGCCGCCGATAAACGGGGAGACCAGCTTCTCTAAACCATCGGGCATTTGTTCCACGACGTGCCCCACGCCAAGACTTTTCCCACCGGCATAACGCAGCGGAAGCCCTTTGTAACGCGCGTATTTATACGTGCCTTGACTTCTCAGCGATTCTAAAAATAGCACTCTCAAAGAGGTGCCAAAAAGGTCTGGGTAGTTCTCTTGCATCTTGGATTCCTATGCTTGGCGCGTTGTCTTGACGCTGTCTCGATTTTTCTCTATCGCAGGGCGGGGGCCTGTCCCCCGCAGGCAGTAATCGAGACCAGGAGGTCTCTCCTACGGCCTTCTCTATCGTAGGGCGGGGGCCTGTCCCCCGCCATGCTCCGAGTAATCGAGACCGGGAGGTCTCTCCTACGGCCTTCTGTACCGTAGGGCGGGGGCCTGTCCCCCGCCATGCTCCGAGTTGCCTAGTGATGACGATCGCGAGGGACAGGCCCTCGCGCTACGGTAGATGAGAATTATGATAAACCGCGAGGGACAGGCCAGTAGGAGAGACCTCCTGGTCTCGATGCGGTTGCTCGCGAGGGACAGGCCCTCGCGCTACGGCAGATGAGAATTATGATAAACGATCGCGAGGGACAGGCCCTCGCGCTACGGTAGATGACAGTCATGATAAACGATCGCGAGGGACAGGCCCTCGCGCTACGGAAAATGAGAATTATGATAAACGATCGCGAGGGACAGGCCCTCGCGCTACGGTAGACGAGAATTATTAGACACTACGCCGGGTCTTCATCGGCCGAATCATTGTGGCGAAAGATTCTGTCCCAGAAACCACCCTCCTCCGCTTCAGTAGTTTCCCCCAAGGACACTGCAAATTCTTCCAACTTTTTGCGTTGCGTTTCGGTGAGGTGCCGCGGCGTTTCAATTTCGATGCTGACAACTAAGTCGCCGGCAGAGGAGCGTTTATAGTGCGGGATGCCTTTACCCGGAATCCGCAGTTGCGCGCCGTATTGCGTGCCAACCGGAATCCGTAACTCTTCGGTGCCATCAATACCCTCCACCTTAATTTTCCCTCCTAACGCCGCTTGGACGAAGGAGATGCGCGCGGAGGTAACCAGATCGTTTCCTACCCGTTGGAAGCGCGTGTGTGGCAGCACGTTGATAATCACGAACAGGTCACCCGGGGGGGCACCGTGGGCACCTGCTTCGCCTTCGCCGCGCAACTGATATTTGAAACCGCTCTCAACCCCTTTGTCAACGTGCAGCGGAATATCGCGCTTGACGCGGATAAGTCCCTGTCCGTTACAAGGCTGACAAGGTTCGGTAATGATTTCACCTTCGCCGTGGCAACGCGGACAGGTGCGGGACATCGTGAAAAACCCCTGCGAGTGCGTGACCTGTCCTCTGCCATAGCATTCGGGGCATCTGTCAATGCTTGAACCTTTCTTCGCGCCGGTGCCCTTACACGTAGGACAAGCTTCGATTCGCGGTACCGGCAGCGTCACCTCTTTGCCGGCGATGACATCTTCAAGCGTGATCTCGAGGTTGTATTGCAAGCTGCGTCCGCGCTTCGGCGCGCGCTGCGCTCCGCCGAATCCACCGAGAATCTCGCCGAAAACATCTCCGAAAATATCATCAAGGTTGACACCAAAGCCGCCGTAATTGCCGCCGACACTTCCCTCCACGCCGGCATGTCCGAACTGGTTGTAACGGCCCCGTTTTTCAGGGTTGCTGAGCACCTCGTATGCTTCAGTGGCTTCCTTGAATTTATCTTCAGCCGCTTTGTCACCCGGATTCTTATCTGGATGATATTTAATCGCGAGTTTCCGGTAAGCCTTCTTAATCTCGTTATCATCTGCACTGCGGCTAACAGCCAGAATCTCGTAATAGTCGCGTTTTTGCGTCATGAAAGTTCACCTTCTGTAAAAATAGGCGATGGCGAGGGAGCGGCCCACGCCCTACGTTTCGTCAGTGTCGTTGTCATCGGTTTCAGGCGCAGGTTCTTCCGCCGCTGCGGGGCCCTGAGAGACAACAACTTGGGAAGCGCGAAGGACGCGAGCATGCAACTGATACCCGCGCTGATATTCCTCAACAACCTTGCCTTCCGGCACCTCATCCGATGGCATGGCGAGAATGGCTTGATGCTGACCCGGGTCGAACGTTTCACCGAGTGCTTCAATCGGCGTGAGCCCGTGGATTTTGAGGGCATCGAGCAGCTGCTTCTGAACGAGTTGCACACCTTCGCTGAAGGTAGCAAATTCGGTGTCGGTATCGGCATCGGTATCGTCAATGTTCACTTTTTCAGCGATGCTTTTAATCGCCGCCTCCAGGCTATCTAACACGGGGATAAGCCCTTCCAGCAGTGCTTCATTGGCATATTGGAGTTTCCGCTCCGTTTCTGCCGCCACCCGTCTTTTGGCGTTTTCTGCCTCGGCGGCGGTGCGGAGGAGGCGTTCGCGCTCCGCCTCATATTGCTCGCGCGCCTCTACCGCAACCGCCTCCAACTTCTCGCGATACTCCGATTTGAGCGTATTGAGTTCCGCCTCCACGGTTTCAAGCGTTCGTTCTTCCGGTGCCTCGCAAGTCTCCTCTGTCGTTGTCTCCGGGGCATCTTCACACTCCGAAGCCTCTGGGGTATCAACTACGATTTCTATGGGTATCTCTTTAACGTCAGACATTGTCTATCCTTTGTTTAGTTCAGGGTGTTTCATAACTCCCCGGTAAGAGAGACCTCCCGGTCTCAATATCGTCCGCGCAATCCAACGCTCGCGGGGGACAGGCCCCCGCGCTACGGCAAAAACGGCACTTCACCGTAGGGCGAGGGCCTGTCCCTCGCCAGAGTCCGCGCGCCAGACTCTGTAGGTCAGGATCGCCTGATCCTGACCTGTTTGTGATCAGGCGATCACAAACTACAGAAGCGGAAAAACACAGCGTGACGATGGACAACGCGGGGGACAGGCCCCCGCGCTACGGTAAAATCGAGACCGGGAGGTCTCTCCTACCGGGAAGACATTGATATATGAAACACCCTCGTTTAATTAGGGAACAACGGGTAGGCGTGCTTTCCAACCGCGCCCACCGAGTTCAGGGTGAGTTAGCCATGAACCGCATCGGCGAACTGCTTCATCAGTGCTAGCGAACCGGTTTCCTCAAGCACATTGCCTGTAACGATGAAATCCGCACCGGCGTTAACACGCTCCTCGGCGAGTTCCGGCGTGCGAATGCCACCACCGACAATCAGCGGAATGCTGATGCGCGCTTTCACTGCGGCTATCATCGCATTCGGGACAGGGTGCTTCGCGCCGCTGCCAGCCTCCAAGTAGACAAGTTTCATGCCGAGGTATTGAGCGGCTAACGCATGCGGTCCCGCGATATCCGGTTTATCCCGAGGAATCGGCATCGTGCCGCTCATGAACTCAACAGTGGTGCGATTCCCACTCTCAATCAGCAGATAACCGGTAGGGATAGGTTCAAGCGCGTAGCGTTGTATCCACGGCGCAGCTTTCACCTGTTCCCCGATGAGATAGTTCGGGTTTCTGCCACTGATAAGACTCAGATAGAGAATCGCATCGGCATGCGCGGTGAGATGCATGGAATCCCCAGGAAAAAGCACAATAGGGAGGCGTGTCGCGCTTTTCAGCGTTTCCGCAATCGGATGCAACTCGGTAGTTAAGAAGCTGCCGCCAAGCAGAATCGCGTCCGCGCCTGCTTGTTCAATGTCGCGTGCAAGTTTAGCGCACGACGCAACCTCACACTGCTCCGGATCGATCAGGACGAGATAGCCGGCGCGATGTCTCTTCAAGACCTCGTGGAAGTAATTCAGAACCCGATGTGATGCCAAATGGAAATGTTCCTTCTCAATGATTGCGCGTATTGCGCGCGTTTGTTAATTATTTTACCACATTGATGCGCGTTTGTCAAATTACAATTGCACGTTGACGCTATTAACGCCGGGACAATTCATAGAGCAGAACGCCCGCGGCGACACCGACATTGAGCGATGCTTGACTTTGACTTCTTCCCGCCGCCGTTAGCACCCCGGGTGCCATCGGGATGCGCACCAAGTCCGTGCAACTTTCGCGTGCCGGCACGGAAATACCGGTATGTTCATTGCCGATAACGACTGCGGTAGGCGGCTCCACTTCCAGTGTGTAGAGTGATGTCTCGGTGTGCGCAGTCGCGCCGAGGACACGCCACCCTTCCCGCTGAAGTGCTTCAAGCGCAGGCACTGCATCCGGTTCAAAGAAGAGCAGCAGACGGCCCACCGCGCCTCGCGCTGCACGAATGCAGTTTTTATGAAATGGACTCGCGCCGCTGCCACATAGCAAAACCGCTGAAACCCCCGCGGCGTCCGCTGTTCGTAACGTCATCCCTAAATTATCGGGATTCCCGATATTTTCGGCGATGAGCAAGGTGCAACTCGGACTAAAGTGAAAGTTCAGTTGATTGGACTCCATCAAAAATCGGCGATAGTTGAAATGCACCGATGCCACTATCGGCGGGACAGGACGGGTTGTGGTGACGGAGCCCATCACGCCATCGCTGACTTGGTAATAGGCGAGATTTTCGGCATGTGCTCGCGTGAGGAGGCTTTTCCCTGCCATTGTCCCAACGAAACCGGCGGTATAGAGAATCGTTTCTACCGGCACCCCATCTGTAACGGCGCGCGCGACGATGCGCTCCCCTTCTATCACAAATTGCCCATGCTCCAATTTGCCCTTCAAGGAGGTAAGTTTCCGAAACTGCGAAGCAACCGCATCCTTGCGTTTGGAAACAGGGCGGCGTTCTGCCTTACCGGAACTGCCGCGTTTGACACCGCGATAGAAGCGTCCCGACTCCGACTCGGTAAACTCGCCCACCAAAACTTCACGCAACGCATTGTCCATCCACTTCTCTGGAAGATGAAACAAGCCTGAGTTTTGCCGTGGAAAGGCGAGTAGGAGTTCGCGCAATGCCCTTTCCGTTGTGGCAGTGAGATACACCTCATAGTCCTCTGCTTGCGTGCTAGTTGGCCACATCAGCAGCACGCCGTTGATTTTCTGCCAACCCGACACACTGACGTGCAGCCCGCAGCGCGCAGACGAACGCGATGCCTTAAAACGGGAAACTGCATCAGTATCAGCGTTCTCTTTTTCCAAGAAATCGATGATTTTCTCGTAATCTAAAGCATTTTCTTCCGTGTCCATAACTTGTTACAGTAGGAGAGACCTCCTGGTCTCGATGCAATAGGGCGGCGCGCCTTCCGGGGCAGCGGCGACAGAAACCCCCCCCTTCATCGTAGGGCGAGGGCCTGTCCCTCGCCATCGTTCACGCTCCAGACTCTGTAGTTCAGGATCGCCTGATCCTGAACTGTTTGTGATCAGGCGATCACAAACTACAGAGGCGGAAACACACATCATGACGATGGAGATCGCGGGGGAAACCCGCTCGGATGCGCGTATGGCATCCGAGGGCCCCCGCGCTACGATAAAAAACGCCACCTCCTCACCGTAGGGCGAGGGCCTGTCCCTCGCCATCGCTCGCGTAATCCAACGATCGCGGGGGACAGGCCCCCGCGCTACGGGAACATCGAGACCGGGAGGTCTCGCCTACCGGGGGGAGTCGAAACCTCCCAGACTCAATACGCGTTACCAAGACGTTCCTAGATAGATTGCGCCGAGCCCGACAAAGATATCCCACTTCATCCAGCGTTGGATGAAGGCGCAACTCTCCTTGGAGGCATCGCGCCACAGCCGAATGCCCAAGTAGAGGATAACCACATCCACGCCGAGCACAACAATGACCAAATAGACCGCGGAATACCATCCAAATAGATAAGGGATAGGACTAAACAAAATAACGGCTGCGAGGAATCCTAACGCGACATTCACGGCGAGCCGCGGGTTGAGAATCGCCAGCGTCTTCACCCCGTTTTTCAGATCACCCTCTGTGTCCTCGAGGTCCTTCACAATTTCACGCGGCAGTGTAAATAGAAACGCGAAAATTGCAGGAACAATCGTGCCTCGCACCGATTCTATCGCGACACCACCGGCGATGAAGGTTAACCCTGTCAACCCACTCACAAGGAGGTTCCCGATAAACGGCGTGCCTTTCAACCAGAACGCATAAGTGACAACAGCGGCGGCGACAAGCACTGCGATGCCGAGCGCGTTAATGTTGATACACGCGCCAAGTCCTATGCCGATTGCGATAAGGGATAAGGCAAAAATCAGCGCGTCGCGCCGGCGAATGCGGCCGGAAGGAAGCGGCCGTTGAACCCTATTGACTCGATCTATCTCATAATCGCAGTAGTCGTTTATAGCGTTGCCTGCGGAGAGCAAAACGAGTGCCGAGCCCGAAACCAGCCAGAGTTCCTGATTTAGCAAGAGAGACTGCCCGTTCTCAATCCCACGACTGGCGAACACGCCGCCGAGCCACGCGGAGATAAAAGCGATGATGCCGTTCAGTGGGCGCGCTAATTCCAGATAATTTTTCATATCATATCCGTCCGTTCGCGCCGCGGGCAAAGGTGGCTATCGCCATCCGTCCTTACAGTTCTTCTTTTCGCCCCAATTCTCGGATTTGCGCCTCCAATTCCTCCACGCGTTTCTGAAGTCTGCTAAATTCAGGTAAAAGTTCCGGCAATTTTCGGGTGGCGGCGTGTATGCGCAATTCCTGTTTATGAGGACGCGCGGGAAATCCGGAGAGATGACTGCCGGGCGGCATATCCTTCGTCACCGCGGATTTTGCGTAAACGACGCTATCGTCACCGAGTGTGAGATGTCCTGCTGCACCGCCGTGTCCTGCGATGTTCACCCGGTCTCCGATGATGGTGCTTCCTGCAATACCCGCCTGCGCGGCGATGCAACAGTCCTCGCCGATAACAACGTTGTGTGCGATTTGCACGAGGTTATCCAACTTCGTTCCACGTTTGATGTGGGTTGCCGCGAGCGTTGCCCTGTCGATAGTAGTATTCGCGCCAATCTCCACGTCGTCCTCAATAATTACCGTGCCGATCTGGGGGATTTTGTGGTGCAGCGGCGTGCTTTTCTCACGGCGTGTGCCAACCGGCGCGAAGCCGAACCCATCACTGCCGATAACAGCACCGCAGTGAATAATCACCCTGTCCCCGATAGTCACCTCCTCGCGTATGTTGACGTGTGGGTAAATCAACCCATCGGTGCCGATTTTGGTGCCTTCGCCGATATAGACGAACGGTTGTACGACGGTATTATCCCCGATTTCAACGTTGTCGGCGATGACAGCGAACGCTTGAATGGAAACGCGCTGGCCAAGTTTCACGTTCTTCCCGAGAATCGCCGTATCATCAACACCGGGGAGGACTTGATGGATTTTATCCCTGGCGAACATTTCCAGGACTTGGACGAATGCCCAATAGGGATTCTCCACACGGACAGTCGGTTTTCCGTTGCCGACGACATCGCGGCCGATGATAATCGCAGCCGCCTCCGTTGTCTCCATAGAGGCGAGATATTTTGAGTTCGCGATGAAGGTAATCTGTGTCGGCAGTGCCTCTTTGATACCTGAAACGCCGCTAATCTCAATCTCACCATCACCGGAGAGTTCGCCATCCAGTTCTTTGCAAATGTGCTTGAGTTTAATACGCATTTTTTTAGTTCGCTCAGTCCAGCGTGCACCGGCGGCATCGCTATTCCGCGGTGTCTTCGTTTAACGAGCTAATCACCGTTTGTGTGAGATCGTGTTTTTCGTTGACGTAAAGCACGATGAGCCCCTTCTCAAGGATGATGTCGTAGCCGTTCGCTTCACCGAGCTCGATAATCCGGTCGCGAATTTCTTTGTAAATGGGCTCCATCAGTTTCTTCTCTTCCTCAAGCAGGCCCTGTTGTCCGAGTTCTGCCTCGCGCTGGTATTCCTGCTGTTTGCGGCGGATTTCCGCCTCCAAATCCGCTGTCTGTGCCTCCTCTACGAAACGCTGCGTTTTCGCCTTTCTATCCTGCAGCGTCCGAATCTCATCGGCAAGAGCACTCAGACTTTTTTCTAAGCGACTGCCTTGCGTTCGGAGAACCTCAATGGCACTTGACGCTTTGGTGTAGCCCTCTAATACCTGCTGCGTATTGACGACACCCATTTTGAAGGACTCCTGGCCGATACTGCCAGAAATGAGACAGAGCGTGGCGATTAAAACAGTGAGCATCAATAGCGATGGCGAGGCATAAGTTCCCCGCACCGTCCGTTTTGTTAGGCGTGCTTTCGCAGCACGCGACCTAGGTGATTTCATAAATAAATCCTTTAATTTCCGGTAGGGCATCCGACCGGGTTTGTTGTTGAGCGTCTGTTGAGGGACTCATCCCTCGCCTTGCGCCGGGCT
The DNA here is from genome assembly GCA_965242965.1 of Candidatus Poribacteria bacterium. Lineage (GTDB taxonomy): Bacteria > Poribacteria > WGA-4E > WGA-4E > WGA-3G > AGPOR5. The sequence goes on from OZ251518.1 coordinate 5,251,998, forward strand.
GAAAATCGCGTGCTAAAATCCGGGACCGACGGTGAAATGGAATTTGCCCGCTGGCACTCCCGTAATCCTGTCTAAACCGTAACCCCATCCGAGGCGGACGAGCATGCCGAGCATCGTAAACCGTGCCTCCGCACCGACTGCACGTTTCAGGCTAATTTCCCGAAAAACGTTTGTCGTGCTTTCATCCCACACCTGTCCGATGTCAAAAAACACGGCCGCTGTGAGCTGCGGGGAGACAGGAATGCGATATTCAAAATTGGCGAAGAACACTTTGTCACCGCCGTATGGATTTAAACTGTCGGGGTAAATCTCCCAATCCTCGTAGCCGCGGAGCGTATCCACACCACCGAGGAAGAAGCGTTCATAGAAGAGGAATTCCCTATCCGTGCTTTTGCTGAGCATATAACCCGCGCGGGCGTGCGCCGCAAAAACGTGATTCCACCACGGACTATAGAACCAACTGGTGTCCGCCGAGTATTTCTGGAAGTTGTTATCCGCACCCAAAAACCCGCCGGAATATTCGTAAGAGAGGGTATTTAGCGAACCCGCCGTCGGGTCAAATACCGAAGTGCGGTAGTCACGGGTATCTCTACCGATGGCGAACAGAATGCTTCGCGTAGACCTGTCGATGACTTGTGCCTCCGGCCTGTGTGCTTCAACCGATTCGTTCCGGAAGCGGACAGACAGGTCGATATTCTGCGTAATCGGGTGTCCGAGCGATACCGAAGCACCTCTTCTACCCCAAACATACCGGTCGAAGAGATAGGAGTTCCCCCCTGTCCGCAGTGCTGCACCGACTGTCCCGTAGTAGCGTCGGAAGCGTCGGTTATCATAGAGTCGTGCATTCAGCCGCGTCGGCGTGCCGAGAATCCAAGGCGTTCCGAAGCTGAGCTCTGCGGTGTGATGGTCGCGGGTGCCTAACTCGCCTTTAAGATGCAAGCGATAGGCGCGCCCACGGAAATTGTTTTGTCCTACCTCCGCCACGCCGAAGATACCGCCTTCGCTCCCGTAGCCGCCCCCAAGGCTCAGCATCCCGGTGCGCGGTGTTTCAGCGATGTTCACACGCAGGTCCTTCCGATTTTCATCTCCCGTATCGGTGGGCACAAAATCAACCGCGCGGATAAAAGAGCCCATTTGGAACAACCGTTGCCGCGCTTTCCGCAAGGATTTGACATCCAGCAGCTCTTCTTGTTTAATTTTTAGCCAATCCAACTCACGTCTGACAACGTGCTCCTTCGTCTTTTCCAACCCGGAGATCAGCACCTTGTTAATGATGATGACATCGCCTTCGTTGATATTCAGTGTGATGTTCACCACGCCGTTCACCTCGTCAAACACCGGAATTGGCACAACTTCCGAGAGGAGGTAACCTTTGTCAAGGTAAGCTTGCTGCAGTTTTCCGATGGATTCGTCAAAAGTGCCGCGGTTGAAAACCTCACCTTCGGCCGGGTCCAGCATACTCCGAATTTTCTTTTCCGAGTAGACTGCCTTTGCGCCGGATTGCACTTCAAGTTGATATGCGCCGATGACAAATTCGGGGCCCTCATCCACGTTGATGTCCAGAATCAGCCCGGTTTTGTCCTCCGTGAACCGCTTTTCATGTCCGAGGATTTTCACTTGCGCGAAGCCTCTGTCTTGGTAGTAGTTTCGGAGGTTTAAGGCTAAGTCCTCTTCTTCAAACAACAGCCGGTCAAACGGTTTTCCGACGCGCGTCTTGAGATGCTTTTGGAGTTTGTTAGCAGAGACGCGTTCGTTCCCGACGAAGTTAATCTCCTCAATTTTAACACGCGGTCCTTCCTCAATTTCAAACGTGATCTGGATGGTTTTGGCTGCGGCAGTTTCTCCCTCCAAATCCTCCGCGTCACGCTTTTCGTCCGCCTCGTTTTCGGTATCAAGGGGCCGAATATGAGCCTGAATGCTCACCAAGTAGTATCCCTTTTCGTGGTAAAGCTGCTTGAGGGCGCGTTCGCTCTCCCACTGCCGTCGCTCACTATAAATTTCGGAGGGCCGAAGCGTCAAGGTATCCTTGAGTTTGCCGGTGCTCATCTCTTCATTCCCGATGAAGTTGATGCCGCCAATCTTCGGGCTCTCAACGACGTTATAGATTACGGCTAACCCGCCGTCCGGAAGGGATTTCACTTCTACTGAAATATCGGAGAAGAACCCGGTATCCTTGTAGAGGCTCTCAATGTCCTTCGTGAGCAGTTCTGCCGTGATTTCCTGTCCGACGCGCGTCTGTAGGAGCGTCCGCAACATATCCTCAGACGTGGTGTGGACACCTTTAAACGCGACCTTTTTGACAACCAGCGTTTCGTCAGCTTTGGACAGCGCAGATTTTTCGTCTGGAACGGTTTGCGCTGCTGGTTCTTCGGCTGCCGCCGCGAAACCTATTGGCCCTGCAATGACCAGGGCGAACAGGCAAAGCGCGATGAGTTTGGTTAACATGTCTCTGATTTCCTCCATTTTTTCTCCTCTGCTGCGGTTTTCAGCGAATAGGCGTTGGACGTGTGCCTACGCGTAAATCGGTGTTCCGGTGCTGTTCGCCAATTGTCGAAATGCCGCGATGAGTTTCTGTGTTACGGTGCCGGGTTGTCCATCGCCGATGACGCGCCTGTCTATCTGGACGACAGGGATAACCTCTGCAGCCGTGCCAGTGAGGAAGCACTCGTCTGCAATATAGAGTTCGTGGCGTGTAAAGACGCGTTCCTCTACGTGCATGTCAGCCTCGCGCGCCAATTCGATGACGCTGTTCCGCGTAACGCCTTCCAAGATGCCGATGTGGCTAGGCGGCGTGACGAGCACCTCGTTCTTCACCCAGAAGATATTATCGCCGCTGCATTCCGCGACATAGCCATCGGCGTTGAGCATTAGCACCTCAACCGCGCCGGCTTGCTTCCCCTCAATTTTCGCCAAGATGTTATTGAGGTAGTTCAGCGACTTGATGCGTGGGTTAATGGCTTCGGGATAATTCCGGCGGATGGAGGTGGTGACGATTGCCAATCCCTCTTCATAAAATTTTTGTGGATAGAGCGTGATCTTATCTGCAATAATAATGATCGAGGGGTTCGGGCATTTGTCCGGGTCCAACCCCAAGTCTCCCACGCCGCGTGTGACGATAAGGCGAATATAAGCCTCCCGGAGGTGATTTCGACGGAGTGTCTCCAGAACCGTTTCCTTCATCGTTTCGATAGGCATCGGAATCTGTAACATAATAGATTTGGCAGAGTCGTAGAGGCGTTTGAGGTGTTCGTCAAGTTTAAAGACGCGCCCGTTATAGGAGCGGATGCCCTCAAAAACGCCATCGCCGTAGAGCAAGCCGTGGTCAAACACAGAGACTTTGGCTTCTTCGGGCGGTAAAAATTCTCCGTCGATATAAATCAACATAAACGGTTCCTTCCAATTCAGCGGACTGACGCGCGTTTCGGGGTTTGTTTTGCGCCTGTCCAATTTATTCAGATACTTCGCTGATTTTTCCATCAACGAGATGAACAATTCTGTCTGCACGTTCGGCGAGTTCCTGATTGTGCGTGACGATAATGAACGTCTGTCCCGATTGTGCGTTCAGTTTCCATAAAAGTTCTAACATTGCGTCGCTACTACGCTGGTCCAGATTGCCAGTCGGTTCGTCAGCGAGGACAACTTTGGGTTGATTCATCAGTGCTCGTGCGATGGCGACACGCTGCCGTTCACCGCCGGAGAGTTGGCTTGGGTAATGCGTCAGCCGTTCGGAGAGTCCGACGTAGGCGAGCAGTTCCCGGGCCCTTTCATCGATATTGTTCTCCGTTTTTAAAGACGTGTTGCCATCTTCACGCCACTGCTTTGCGATAATCGCGCTCATGACGACGTTTTCAAGCGCGGTAAATTCCGGTAGCAGATGATGAAACTGAAAGACAAACCCGATGCGCTTGTTCCGAAACCGGGCGAGTTCCTTATCGGGCAAAGCGAAGATATCCTGCCGTTCATAAAAGACACTTCCTATTGTCGGCCGGTCTAACGCGCCGATGATATGAAGGAGTGTGCTTTTCCCAACACCGGATGCGCCGACGATGGCAAGCATCTCTGAAGGATGCACCGTGAAATCCACGCCTTGCAGCACGGGGAGTTCAGACTCGCCATCATAATAGGATTTATGTAAATCCTCAATGTGGATAAGTGCCTCTTGCGAGTTTGTCACACTGTCTTCCTCGTCTTCCTCTTTTATGAATGCCCCGGCGAGGGATATGCCCTCGCCCTACCGGGACAAGCAAATTACTGAGGGTGTTTCATATTTCGATGGCTTCCCGGTAGGAGAGACCTCCCGGTCTCGATTTCTGCCGCCGGGTCTCGCCTACCGGAAGGCATTGGGCCCACCGCTGTAGTTCGGGAGCGCCCGCTCCCGAACGGGTCAGGATCAGGCGATCCTGACCTACAGAGGTGATGCGGTCTGCCAGCCAAACGCCTGGCGAGGGACAGGCCCTCGCCCTACGTGAAGAGGCGGCGTTTTTTTTTCATCGTAGCGCGGGGGCCCTCGGATGCCACACGCGCATCCGAGCGGGTTTCCCCCGCGACGTTGGACGATTTATGAAACACCCTCAAATTATTCGTGTTGCAGTGCCTCAACCGGATTCAAATTCGCCGCCTGCCATGCCGGGTAGAACGTCGCCAGCCAGCAAATCAAGAACGAGAGCGCGTTGATGAAACCGACAAAGAACCAATTGACTTTTATCGGCAACTGATTCATCTGGTAAATTTGGCTGAGTCCCAGTTCTGCCAGAGAAATCGGTTTAACAAGACAATAGAGCCCGAGCCCGATTGCAACTAACCAAAAGAGCCACAATGCCGTTTTAAAACCCTTCGGTTTCGGAGCAATTCGCCGTAACGCAATCAGCACTTGGAACAGCACTGGCAGCGCGACGATAAGTGCCCACCACGGTGACGGCCGCACGGTGTTGGAGCTGAGAAGCCAACAGAGCGTGAGTCCCAGTCCAGTGCCGAGCAGCGTTCCAAGGAGGCCGATGACGCTTCCCTGAATCATGAAAATGCCCATCACGCTGCCGCGTGAGGAGCCGAGTGTGCGCAACGTGCCAACGTCTCTTGTCTTCTCCATGACTGTCATAATCAGTGTGCTGGCGATGTTAAACGCCGCCACCAAAATAATGAGTGCCTCAATGACAACCGTGAGCGTCTTCTCTAACCGCAGTGCGGCGAATAGCGGTGCATGCACCTCCATCCACGTTCGCGTCATAGGAAATCCCTCTAAAACGGAGAATTCCACCGCGTCCTCAATCCGTGTGGCGGCTTGCGGTGCCAATTCCGCATCAATTAGCCGGACGAAGATGGCGTTGATACGATTTGCGTTGTTATACAACTTCTGCGCTGCTTCAATGTGAATAAACCCGAAACTGTTGTCGTAAACCGCCAATTCCGATTCATACAATCCGATGACGACGAAATTGGAAAGATCTGGGATGAACGTATCCGGATTTATCGGATGTTCCTGCAGTTCCACGACAAGACGCAAGATGTCGCCTTTGCCGATGCCGAGCCGGTCTGCTAATCGCACGCCGAGGACGATGCCGCCGGTAATCGTGTTATCGCTCTGCAGTTCCGCCGCCGCAATGAGCGGCGAATTCTGGAAGTCAACCGAGCCTACCACAAATTGCGAGAAGCCGGTTACCGTGTCTTCCTTCGCCGGTTCAATGCCCTTGATATGAATCACGTCCTGAATTCTTTTGCTATGTTCAGGAAAAACGGCTACCTGCGAGTAAACCACCGGCGATGCGGCGACAACTTCGTCAAGTGCCTCAATCTTTGCGATGCGTTCTGAAGCTGCGCCAAAAAACTCGCTACCGTGCAACATCAAGACGACGTGTGCCTCATTCGCGAGGAACCGTTCCTTAAGCCCGTGCTCAACGCCGTTGAGCACGGCAATCGCCAAAATTACGGTTGCCACGCCGAGTGCGACACCACCGATGGAGATGATACTGATAAGCGAGATAAAGGACTGCTTTCGCCGCGAACGGAGGTATCGTGAGGCGACAAACCATTCAAATTTCATATTTTGACGAAATCACTTTTTAGGATACCGTAAAGGACTAAATCTTCAAAAATGCCGCACTTTCTGGCTTCTTTCGGATAGTCTCCTTCGTGTTGCATCCCGATTTTCTGCATCACGCGTCCAGAAGCCGGATTGCGTCTGAAGTGATACGCATAAATCCGATGAAGGCATAATTCGTGGAACCCGTATCCCAGGACAGCGCGCGCCGCTTCGGTGCAGTAACCGCGATGCCAATAAGGTTTACCCACCCAATAGCCGAGTTCAGCGGTACCGTGTGCATCCTTACGCCCCAGGCCAATCGCGCCAATCAGACTTCCCTCTTCTCGCAGTGTTATCGCGAACGTCGCGCCTTCTTCCTTTTCAAATTCCTCGTGCGTTGAACGAATCCACTTTTCCGCCACGCCGTCCTCATAGGGATGCGGGATTTGCGTCATATCTGCGATGTCGTGTTCACCGGCGAGTCGTTGCACGTCCGCTGCATCCGCAAGCGTCAATGGACGGCAGGCGAGCCTATCGGTGTAGAGTGTCGGTTGTGTGCACATCTAATTCTCCGGTCGCATCTGTGGAAACAGGATGACATCCCGAATGGCGTGTTGGTTTGTGAGCAACATCGTCAGCCTGTCAATACCGATGCCGAGTCCGCCTGTTGGCGGCATTCCGTATTCCAGGGCGCGGAGGTAGTCTTCGTCCAACATGAACGCCTCTTCGTCGCCGCGCTCCAGCCGATTTGCCTGCTCCATGAAGCGTTGCCGCTGATCTACCGGGTCATTTAGTTCGCTAAAGGCGTTGCCAACTTCCATCCCGCAGACGAAAAATTCAAAGCGTTCCACGAATTCGGGATTATTGGGTTTCTTCTTCGCGAACGGCGATACCTCAAGCGGGTAATCGGTGATGAACGTTGGCTGAATCAGTTTTGGCTCGACAAATTCATCGAAGAGTTCGGCGATGATTTCACCTTTGGATTCATCGCCAGCCAAAGCGACACCGGCGTTAATTGCCTCCGTGTAAAGTTCATCGGATGACAGAGATACGGAATCAATGCCGCTGTGCTCCCGAACGGCATCTACCATAGTGAGCCTGCGCCAAGGCGGCGTGAAATCGATTTCATGCTCTTGATATGGAATCTTCATTGTCCCATGGACGCGCGCCACCGTCTGCGCGATGAGCGTCTCTGTCAACTCCATGATTTGGAGATAGTCGGCGTAAGCCTGATAGAGTTCAAGCATCGTAAATTCGGGGGAATGATTCCTGTCTATCCCTTCATTTCGGAAGTCGCGGGAGAATTCATAAACCCTGTCAAACCCGCCGACGATGAGCCGCTTGAGGTAAAGTTCGTTTGCGATGCGCAGATAGAGTGCTTGTTCCAAGGTATGGTGATACGTTGTAAATGGTCTCGCGCTTGCACCGCCATAAATCGGCTGTAGCACCGGTGTCTCCACTTCAATAAAACGTTGCGCGTTGAGCATGTCCCGAAGTGCTTGGACAATCTGTGTCCGCTTGATAAAGACGTTTTTGACTTCTGGGTTCATGATAAGATCAGCGTAACGTTGTCGATAACGCGTCTGTTTGTCTTGCAAGCCGTGCCATTTTTCGGGTAGCGGCCGGAGCGACTTGGCGAGCAGCTGCACCACCTCAGCGAGGATGGTGAGTTCTCCGGTGCGCGTTCGGAAAACTACGCCTTCAACGCCGATGATGTCGCCGATGTCAAACCGGCGGTAAACCCGATAGGGTTCCGGGTCGACTTTATCGCGTCGGACGTAGATTTGGATGCGTCCATCGGTATCTTGTAGGTGCGCGAAGCTGCTTTTGCCGTGGTCGCGCTTAGTCATGATGCGTCCGGCGAGTCGGATGCGTTGCGTTTCGTCAGGTGTTTCTTGCACTTCGGCGAAGTCCCGGTGAATCGCCGCAGTGGTGTGCGTCGGTTCATATTGATGCGGATACGGGTTCACGCCGAGTTCGCGAATTTCGTTGAGTTTGTCGCGGCGTTGCTGAATGAGTGCTTTTGTTTCTTCCAACGGTTCTCCCTCCTTTCGTTTTGTCTGCTTTAATTATACCTTAATTTTCATGATATGTCAACAGAAAAATGAAAGATGTCAAATAACAGGCTATAGTTTGGGCGCGCCCGAGCCGAAGCACGGCGAGGGACAGGTTTTCGCTGCGCTCCGGCTCGCGCAGGTTATCCTGCTATTTCTGTTGTGCTTTCATCTTGAGGTAACCCTCAATGAAAGGGTCCAACGCGCCATCCAACACCGCGTTGACATTGCCGGTTTCAACGTTTGTTCGGACATCCTTGACGCGCTGGTAAGGATGCAGGACATAAGAGCGGATCTGGCTGCCGAAGTTAATATCGGGACGCGCGCTGCGCTGCTTAGCAAGTTCAGCCTCGCGTTCTTCGCGGTACCGTTCGTGGAGGCGCGAGCGCAACAGTTTCATCGCAATCTCGCGATTTTTGTGCTGCGAACGTTCATTTTGGCACTGCACGACAATGCCGGTAGGCTTGTGCGTAATCCGAACGGCAGAATCGGTGACGTTGACATGCTGTCCGCCCGCGCCGCTGGCGCGATAGCAATCAATGCGAAGTTCATCCTCGTGGATATCCACCTCCACCGTGTCGTCAATTTCAGGCGTAACGTCAATTGCGGCGAAGGAGGTATGCCGGCGGTTGTTAAAGTCATAAGGAGACAACCGGACGAGCCGATGGACTCCCGCTTCGGCTTGCAGATAGCCGTAGACATCAGCGCCTGCGACGAGAATGGTTGCACCCTTAATGCCCCCTTCATTGTCAGTGGTTATATCCACAATTTCAGTTTTGTAGCCGCGAGTGTCGCACCATCGGAGATACATCCGCATCAGCATTTCCGCCCAATCCTGCGCGTCTACACCACCTGCGCCGGCGTGTATACTGAGAATAGCGTTGTTTTCATCAAACTCGCCGGTGAGCATTAAGCGAAGTTCCATCGTCTCTAACCGGGTTGCCGCCGCCGCCAATCCGCTGGAGATTTCGGTGTGTAAGGTGGCATCGTTCTCCTCAATGGCGAGTTCCAGCAAGGTTTCAAGTTCTTCGATCTCGCCGCTCAGTTTTTCATAATCGGCGATTTCCTCTCGGAGGAAGGCGATGCGCTGGTTCACCTTTTGGACACGCTGCGGCTTCTTCCAAAAATCGGGCGCGAGCGCGTCTTCTTCCAACCTCGCCAATTCCTTCTGTTTTTCAGCCAGGTCAAAGATAGCCTCGGATTTCAAGGAGCCGAGCGTGCATCTCTTCGGCCTGGGTTTTCAGTTCTACGAGCATTTAATTTTTTCTCCGTTCATAAATTATCCACGCGAACCCCCCAACGCAGAGGATGGCGCAGGAGATTGGAAACCAGTCGCCGTAGCGCGTGTAAAGCGTTTGTCCATCTTGCGTCAATAGAGGCACGCGAGCGACGAGCACTTCTTCGGTGGTGTTTGGTGTTATCAGCGGCGTTATCGTCCTTCCGAATTTGTCGACAATGCATGAAATGCCGCCGTTCGCGCAGCGGAAGATGGCAATCCTATTCTCCACAGCACGGAAAGGTGCCATGGAGAGATGCTGTTCCGGGAACGCCGTTCCGACGAACCACGCATCGTTAGTGAGGATGCCCATCACCTGCGCGCCTTCTTGGACGAATTTGCGAAAATGAGCTGGGAAAACAGACTCAAAGCAAATCGCAACGCCTAGGTTGATATTTTCAGTGCCTCTTCTTTTAACGCCTCTTCTTTTAACGCCTCTTCTTTTAACGTTTGACAGCGGTAAAAGGTTTACTTTTTTTCCCGGCACAAACGGTTCAAAGAGGATAAAGTTTGGGACAAAGTCAGGAATAAACCGCCGCAAAGGCACATATTCCCCGAAAGGGACAAGATGCATTTTGTCATACTGCCCGAGTTCCTTGACTTGCGGTGAGAGCAAAAAGACGCTGTTGAAAAGTTTTTTTGATGCATCGCGATGGGTTGTCCCTAGCAGGAACGGAATCCCTGTCTCCTGCAGCAGCCGCCGAAACCTGCCGTGATAGGTTGGCCAATCGCCTGTCACGACTTTTTCTCTCACCGCGGTTTCGGGCCACACAATAAGCTCGGGGAGCTCGGGTGACGCTGTGCTTGCTTGCCGCGTCAGCGTTATATAGCGGTGCAATATGGCTGGAACTTCGTTACGGTTCCATTTTTGTAGTTGCGGAATGTTCCCCGGGACGAGCGCGACGTTTAAACTGTTCTGATTTGCATCCGCGCTTTGGACGCGCGCCTCTTCTGATTGCAATTGCAAAACGCCGTAAGCGAAGCAGGCAAGCGTTACAATGAGCGGCACTACCGTTGCTGGCATCTGTAACAACTTGAAGAAACCTGCACGGTGAGGGACAGGTTTCTCGCGCGATACGGTATGAAAAGCGTTGAAAATTACAGTCGCGATACCGGCGTTGAATAGCACGATGACGAAACTTACGCCGTGCACACCGAATATGGACGCTATCTGTATCATCGACAGATTGTTCCACTGCGAATAGCCGATGCTTCCCCATGGAAACCCGGTTATCATCCAACTCCGCACCCATTCAAGGGCTGTCCAGATACAGGCGGCTGCGATAGGAAATAGCACACCGGCGCGCCAGGGTAGCACGTGAATTAGCGCGGCAAATACCGCAAAATAGAGCGCGGTATAGCCAACGAGAAGCAGGTATCCGAGCAAGGTAGCGGCGATGTTCGCATACGGATAGAGGAGCAAGATGGCGAGAAGCGTTCCTGCGAAAAAGAGGAAGCCCGTTAAATAGCCGATACCGAAAGCGGATTTCCAACTTTTCGCATGCGTCATCGCGACGAAAAGCGGCACTAGTGCAATCCAAGCCAGCGGAAAAAGATTTGCATTCGGGAAGCTGCAAAACAGCAAAACCGCCGAGAGTATCGCGAGTATCCAATGTTGGTAGCGTTTGACAAAATCTTTCGTAGGGTTACCCTCCAAAGGGATTCGGAAGAACAGATATGCAAACTGTCTGTCCGGATTGCTAGTTCTCCTCACTCAATCTTGAAAGCAGTTGGTGAGGCGTGAGGACAGGCATCGGGCTTCCGGTGAATCCCGAAGAATCGCGGGTGACAATGCAGTCAAGTTGCAGGCTCATCGCGCAGGCAATTTGCAGATTGTCCTCAAAATCGTTGCCTTCCAGCATTATCGCCGCTTCCAATTCATCTGCCCCAACTGTGATAATAGACAGTTGATTCAAAGTGGCTTGAACCAACTCCCATGCTCTCTCGCGCCCTGCTTGGCGGCGCGTGACGTAAAATACGTCAGTCAGCGAAGTCGCGGTGACGTAGGCAACAAATTGCCCATCAAGATCGGCTTGCATGATGGCACCGGCATCGGTTTCCCAGGGAGCCCGTTCAAGCAGCGCGTCAAGAATCACATTGGTATCCAACAGTGCGTGAATCATCCGTATTTTTTCAGTCGCTCCTCTTCGATGATTTTCCTGCATTCCTCGTCGGTGGGTGGAGGATTGCCTGTCCTTACAATTGCGCGCATCTCTTCCAGCGTCATCGTCTTTGGCGGTTTTGGGGGCCTCGGTGGCACGACTGTCTCTAGAATGCGCCGAGCGAGCTCAATTCTCACGTCAGCATCCCACTGCCGCACGTGATGAACTATCTCAAAAATCTGTTTGGAATCCATATTCTGAAACTCCTTTCGTTATTGGGTTAACAGCAAGTGTATCATCTCCTCCGCGCTCCGGAAAAAAACGGCACTTCACCGTAGGGCTTGGGCCCTCGCATGCCACACGCGCATCCGAGCGGGTTTCCCTCGCCATGCCTCGCGCAATCCAACGCGCGCTACGAAAAAAACGCTTCCCCTCATCGTAGGGCGAGGGCCTGTCCCTCGCCATCGCTCGCGCGCCCCAGGCTCTGTAGTTCAGGAGCACCCGCTCCTGAACCGTTTGTGATCAGGCGATCACAAACTACAGACGGGAAACACATCGGGACGATAGGGATCGCGGGGGCCTGTCCCCCGCGCTACGAAAAAAAACGCCGCTCGCGCGCTCCAACGCTCGCGGGGGACAGGCCCCCGCGCTACGAAAAAAACGCTTCCCCTCATCGTAGGGCGAGGGCCTGTCCCTCGCCATCGTTCGATCTCTCCAACGCTCGCGGGGGACAGGCCCCCGCGCTACGGGAACATCGAGACCAGGAGGTCTCTCCTACCGAACGCATCGAAATATGAAACACCCTCGTTTAAATAGGATACCACGACGTGACAAAAATGTCAACTCAAAAAATATCCGCCTTTAACAAATGCGCAATCTTCACAAACACAATCCGCTCCCTCTCCCCATCGACATCGCGGTTGTCATTGTAGACGACAAAGAAATTGCTCTCTGGACGATATTCATACGCGAAGAGCCCGAAGACACGGCGTTCCTGCTCTAACGTAAATTCCGCGCTGACTCTCGCGTACATCCGCTGCGCAAACTGATAACTGACGATGAAACGGCGCGTCCATTCCGAAAGCCGCCACTGTGCGGCATCCGGTTCGCGTTCATGGAGACGTTGGAGGATGAACTCACAGCTGAGTTTCGGCGTGGGACGAATCGTAATCTCCGGTCGGATGAAGAACGTATCCCGATTATCGCGCACGCCGAATGTGCCGGTGTTCCGAATCTGGACATATTTCGGCGGGAACCACCCGGCGAAAAAGCGGACTGTCCTGTCCGTAAACGGTTCATTCTCATCGTTCATGTGATAATACCATTCCGGGCCGAGGAGAAAAAAGAAATCTTTCACGCCGAGCAGGCCGCTCACATTCGCGCGGTGGTTCGTCAGTTCACCGGCATGGTTTTCAAGCCGTTCATAAGTTGCCTCGCCGCGGAGCCGCTCCAGCGCGCCTTTATACTGCTTGTTATAGCGGCTCCTCAAGACGAACCCACGTCTATCAATACGCGGGATAAAGCCGGTTTCGGGGTTAAAATTTTCGCCGATATCCGCGTAAATCGCCTCAAATGAAAATACATTCGTCCGCCGGTCCAACTGAATGAAGGCTAGGTTATCTGCCGTGCTTTCTGTCATGTCCAAGCCGCCTGCCTTCCATTCCCGCGCGTATTCCAAATTAAGATTCATATCGGCGGGTAGCCGAATGCGCGCATCCATGCCGCCTGCCCTATCGTAGACACCCCCGCGCTGTTTGTTTACGCCTAGCACACCGACAGAGGAGGTTTTTCCTAACTCCCGTTGCAACCGAAAAACGGTGTAGTTATAGTCATTAAGAGGCAAGTCTCCCGTCTCAAGCTCCTTATCTTTATCCTCCGGACCGGCGATGGCTCCCATCAAGGCGATATTGTAATCGCTAACCTTGCCGATGACTTTCCCGCCGCCGACCAGGTTTTCGACGCGGCGGCTATAGAACAGATCGAGCGGCATTTGGAAGAGTTCGTTTCCTTCAAGAAAAAAGGGACGTTTTTCCGGGAAACGGAGTGGGATATCGGTTAAATTGACAAGATCCGGGTCTGCCTCAATTTGAGCGAAATCGGGATTGAGCGTCACATCCACCGTGAAATCGGTGCTAGGATACCGCACGTCAATGCCCGCGTCTGCCTTCATACTGATTGGTTCATCATCGATTTGTTGCGGTTTCAAGGTGGTATAAGGTTTGAATTTCAGGGGACGCTTCGTCACCAATTCGGTAATCGGCATCCCGGTCAGCCTTCCAAACCGAGAGACAGCGTATTGGCGTTCGCCCAGGTCTGCCCAGGTCTGCTCTTCGCCGAGAGCTTCATCGTTTCGCCAGAAGTTGATGCCCCATGTTGTGGCTGTCGGTTCCTTTGGAAAGCGGAGTGATGCAAACGGAATGGCGAGTTCGGCTATCCACTTGTCAGCCTCTTTCGCGGCTTGTCCTGTCCATTCGCAGTCCCATGAAATGGCGGTGCCGATTTGAGACGAGCCGGTGCGTCGGTTCGCGCCTTCATTCGTGAGCCGCCGGTCCGTCTGCGTGCCGAGTGGATTCAAGGCGAACGCGTAGCAGTTGCGGTTGTCGAGAAAGGTATCAATGAGGATTTCGACGTGATCATCGGAGAAAAAGAACGAGTCGCGCCGCGTCTGATTCGCCGCGAGGTTGTGCATATCGTTCTTGAAGCATTCAAAAGCGACGTAGAGATTATTCGCATCGTGTGTGAGATAAACGGTGGTTGCCTGCGTGGCTTGCGCGCCTCGCTGCGGCTCAAATTGAATGAACTGTCCTGTTTGAGATGCGTGCTGCCAACAGGCATCGTCAAGTTTCCCATCGATGTTCGGGGGTGTTTCAGTTGAGACAGCGTTAATCTCTCGGCCCGCGGCGGCTATGCTGCAGAGACAGAAGATGCCGAGGATGCTAAGTGCGATTTTCATAAGTTTTCTGGTTTGGGAGCCTCCTTTTTTACGTTGGGGGTATGGTATCAGATTTTGGGTTTTGTGTCAACTGTCGTTATCGGAGAAAAAAATAAATGCCAGTTGTTTCGTAGGGCGAGGGCCTGTCCCTCGCCATGCAACGATCGCGGGGGACAGGCCCCCGCGCTACGGTATGCAAGGCCGCCTCCCTTTCACCGTAGTGCGAGGGCCTGTCCCTCGCCGTGCAACGCTCGCGGGGGACAGGCCCCCGCGCTACGGACAATGCAGCAACCATCCGCTTCACCACCGTGCTGATCTCCAAAAAAACTTGACAAAAAACACCAAATTTGCTAAATTAAAATCACTTTCAACCATTTTTGGCAATTTTTCGCGGGAATTTGACACTTTTTTCGATTTTCCCGCAAAAAACTTGACAAAAAAACTGAAATTCGCTAAAATAAGACCAGGTTTAACGTTTTTAGCGAATTTCTCGCAAAAAAAATTTGACATTTATCACGTTTCCGTGTATAATTAATGCAAACGTGGTGATGCGCGTGAAAAAATCGCGCCACCATGCGCCTGAAATCCGCAAACTTGCTGAACAAGGAACAATACCGTGAACCAGCGAATTGATTATGCCATTGCGAAAAAGGTCACCGTAGACCTACCCGGGCCCCGCGAGATGCCGCACATCCCGTGCGCGTCTGGCCCGTTTGTCGCGCCATCACGAGTTCCCGTTCACCTTAATGCCCAGAAGGGAGGCTCGACCCCCCCCTACACTCCCAGGCGTTAAGCAAATCTTATTCACTTGACAGCGGCGACTTTTGTCGTCATGTTGTCTTCAACCCCGCACGCATTCTTTGCGTGGCGGGTTATTTTCGTTGCATCGGGGTTGTCCCAGTGCACGTTTTCCCTGCCGCATTATCGGTTGCTCCCGTTTTCTTTGTTATTTCCCCTATTTGTCCCATTTCGCTGTTGCGCGCCGCAACCGCTGTTCTCCCATTTTTCAAAGGTGGGGCAAACGGGGGAATCTCATTCTGCTCCCACGATAAGAGACTTCCTAATCCTGAAAATCCTGTAAATCCTGATTCAGACAACTGGCGGGGACGCGCCCCGCAAACTGACGAAACATAAGGAGATTTAATCCAATGAACAAAAACGTTTTCACTTTCACATTACTACTCGGCGTTTGCTGCCTTTTGGCAACTAGCCTCGCAGCAGCACCGCGCGATACCGTGCGCATCACGCCCGCGCAGACGACACCCGCGGCCATCGGCGAACACGTGGTTTTCAACGTGGACATCGTCAGTCAACAGCCCATCGATGCCTATCAGTTCACGCTGACGTTCGATCCGACGGCACTGCGCTACGTCTCAAACACCAACGGCGACTATTTGCCGGACGCGTTTGTGGCACCGGCGCAAGTCAAGGCGAGTCAGGTGACGCTGGTGGCGGTGTCGCTATCGGGCAGCAACATGGGAGAAGGCGCGCTTGCCTCCCTCACGTTTGAAGTGCTATCGCAACCAACATCGCCGCTGACGTTCTCCGAGGTGTTGCTACCGGTGACGACAGGCGGACTTGCCGAACCGCAAGTGACTCAGAGCACCACGGGTGCAACGCTGTCGGAACTACGGCAGACGGTGCAAGAAACCGCCGTGTTGCCGAACTATCCGAACCCGTTCAATCCAGAGACGTGGATACCTTACCAACTCGCCGCCCCGGCCGAAGTAACGCTGTGCATCTATTCGATGCAGGGGGCACTCGTGCGGGAATTGGCGTTAGGGTATCAGGCATCCGGTGCCTATCAACACCGCTCTCGTGCCGCGTATTGGGATGGGAAAAACGCGCTCGGTGAGACGGTGGCAAGCGGTGTCTATTTCTATACGTTCACCGCCGGCGATTTTTCTGCAACCGGCAAGATGGTCATCATGAAATAGCCGGTATCTTCATTGATACCGCAACGGTTAATGTTCCACGAATGCCAAAGAACCAGTAGGAGAGACCTCTGGTCTCGATTCTTCCCGGTAGGAGAGACCTCTGGTCTCGATGCGTTTCATATCGGGACAGGGATGTCCCTCCTACTGCAACAGGTGCGGTATCGGGACAAGGATGTCCCTCCTACTGCAACAGAGACAGGTGCGGTATCGGAACAGGGATGTCCCTCCTACTGCACAGCATCCGGTAGGAGAGACCTCTGGTCTCGATGCGTTTCATATCGGGACAGGGATGTCCCTCCTACTGCAACAGGTGCGGTATCGGGACAGGGATGTCCCTCCTACTGCACAAATACTGGTAGGAGAGCCCTTCCCGGTCTCGATGCTGCATTAATCATTTGGCAGATTCACAACTTCACGCCGCGGTGGAAGCGAGGATGCCTCGCGTCCATCGCTGGCAATTCTATTTTTTCATAAGGAGTCTATTTTGAAAACAGTAAAAACGCTTTTCATTTTCGCATCAGTCGTCCTCATCGGTATTGCCTTGGGCGGCTGTGATGAGGCACAGCAAATGGTCCCGCCCACCGTTGAGGACACAACTACGCCGCCTGTCGAACCACCTGCACCTGTGGAACCCCCGGCGGACGGCGGCGAGGAGACAACGATGCCAACCGTCGAACCACCGCCCATGGACGACAATGGCGGTGGGGAGACAACGATGCCACCTGTTGCACCGCCTCCCGTAGTTCCCGAGGGCCCTGTTGTCAGCATCATGCCCGCATCGGTGACATCTCCTTCTGTCGGCGAGCAACTGGTAGTGGAAATTCAGGTTGCAGGCGCGGAAAACGTTTTCGGCTATGAACTCACACTGAGGTTTGATGCCGCCGCGCTCCGCTATGTTGAGAGTGCAAACGGTGACTATCTGCCAGGGGCATTTTTCGTACCATCGCTGAAAAATGACAACGAGATCGCAATTTACGCTTCGGGCGCGGGGACCAAAGCCAGCGGCACGCTAGCCACGGTGACGTTTGAAGTCGTCTCACGCCAAGTTTCCACGCTGACGCTCGCTAATGTGCTACTCAGTGATGCCGACGGTGTCAATTCCGAGCCGCACGTCGTCAACGCGGAGATAAGCGAATAACGGTGACAGGAAACGGTTCTCTCACCGTAGGGCGAGGGCCTATCCCCGCCATGCACCGATCGCGGGGGACAGGCCCCCGCGCTACGGTATGCAAGGCTGCCTCCGTTTCACCGTAGGGCTTGGGCCCTCGCATGCCACACGCGCATGCGAGCGGGTTTCCCTCGCCAAGCAACGATCGCGGGGGACAGGCCCCCGCGCTACGCGAAGGGCCGCAGCTCACGGGGACAGGCCCCCGCACTACGGTAGCATCGGCGTTTTCCCGATGCCCAGAACCTACAATAAACGCTCACGGGGGATAAGCCCCCACATGACGAAAAAAAGGAGTATCTCTCATGAAAAATCGAACACGTCTCTTGTATTTTTTAACCATTATCTTATGCCTCGGCGCAACAGCAATGAGTTACGGACGAGCTGTTGTCTCCGTAAGTCCCTCTCCCGTTGCATCGCCGGCAGCAGGAAGCACGCTGAAAGTCAACATTCAAATCAGCAGCGGCAGCGGGATTGCAGGGTATGAACTCACCGTAGAGTTTGATACGTCGGCGTTGACGTATGTCTCTGCCGCGAACGCGACATATCTCCCATCCGGTGCCTTTGCCCCGAGCCCTGCGGTGTCAGGGAACCGCGTGACGCTTACGGCGGCAGCCGCGAGTGCAGCAACGAAAAGGAGTGGCACCCTCGCTACAGTCACGTTCCGTGTGGTTGCCGCCAAAGCGTCAACGCTGCGCCTTCGGGACGTTGTTTTGTCCGACGTGGCCGGAAAAAACTTAGCCTTCAGCACCAGGAACGGACAGGTAGTTAAAAGCAGTGGGGCAGCCTACGATGTGAATCAGGATGGAAAGGTCAACGTCAGCGACTTAGTCCTCGTCTCACGCAACCTCGGTTCGCGTTCGCCTTCCAACCCGCGAGCCGATGTGAATGGGGATGGACAAGTCAACGTCAGTGACTTAGTCCTCGTCTCGCGCAACCTCGGTAAGACGGTCGACCCCGGCACCACGCCACCTCCCGTAGTCACAGAGCCTACGCCACCCGAAGGCATGGTGTTCATCCCCGCAGGACAATTCCAAATGGGCAGCATCGACGATGAAGCACAAAATGATGAACAGCCCGTGCATACCGTCCACATCGACGCATTCTTCATGGACGAACATGAAGTCACCAACTTGGAATACAAGGAATTCCTCCTTGAAAATCCACGCTGGCAAAAGAGCCGTATCGATAAGCGATTCCACAACGGCAACTACCTTAAACACTGGAGTGGCAATAACTACCCCTCCGGGAAAGCGAACCATCCGGTGACGTATGTGAGTTGGTATGCTGCCATGGCGTATGCAGAATGGGCAGGGAAACGGTTGCCGACAGAGGCAGAATGGGAATACGCCGCACGCGGCGGGCTTGCAGGAATGAAGTATCCCTCAGGGAATACGATTTCCACCCGCCAGGCCAACTACAATAGGCATGTCGGGGACACTACAGCTGTCGGACGTTATGCGGCGAACGACTACGGGCTCTACGATATGGCAGGGAATGTGTGGGAATGGTGTCTTGATGAATATGATGCCGATTTCTACTTTGTTTCTCGCAACAGTCGGAATCCGATTTCGGGTGCGCGGACGATCCAATGGGTACTTGATAACTTCGCGAGTATCCCGACCAACACCTCGCGCGTGTTGCGCGGCGGCAGTTGGTTCAATACAGCGCGGCTTTTGCGCGTCGCCGATCGCGCCTACACTACGCCAACGGGCACGAACGACTACATCGGTTTTCGTTGCGCGAGGGCTGTTACTCCCTGACTCTTAACTCCCTTACCCCTTCTGATCGGTTTACCGATCAGACCGTTATGAAATTGGGGTACGTACTTAATAGACCTAACGCCCAGGCCGGGGTGTGACTCTCGCGGCAAATTCAGGCGAGAAACCCGCTCAAAACGCGGTTTCTCGCCATGCTGCGCGCCCAGAATTTTATGACAGAATCAACGCTGACAGCCGTGCCAAAACTCTACGATGTCGTCACGTGGTTAATGGGGCGCGTGGAGAAATTCCCGCGCTCGCAAAAATTTACGTTGGGTGACAGAATCGTGAATCTCGCGTTGGATATTTTGGAATTGCTTATCGAGGCAACTTATACCCGCGACCGGCTTCCGCTTCTTCGGCGTGCGAACATTCAATTAGAGAAACTTCGCTATCTCATCCGTTTGTCGCATGAATTCAAACTGTTATCAACGAAGCAGTATCGTCATATTTCGGGTGAGATTAATGAAGTCGGCAAACGTATCGGGGGTTGGATCAAGAGTCAATCGCGGAGAAAGTAGGGCAGCGTAGTCAGGATATCGTAGGGCTTGGGCCCTCGCATGCCATACGCGCATGCGAGCGGGTTTCCCTCGCCATCGTTCGCGCAGTCCAACGCTCGCGGGGGACAGGCCCCCGCGCTACGGGCCCTAAAAACGTCCCTCAAATCGTAGGGCGAGGGCTTGTCCCTCGCCACGCCAATCGTCTGAATCAGGATTTACACGATTATCACGATTAACAAGATTAGGAACTCTAGTCTCCAACCGATGCTTAAGGTCCGTAGGACCTTAATGTCTATAGCACCCTGCAATGCGAAGACTCTTAAGGTCTGTAGGACCTTAATGTGCATTCGCGCCGCGTATCTAGCATCCTATTAAGGACCTAAAGGACCTTGAATACGGTGAAAAGCACGTTTTCTATAGACATTAAGGACCTAAAGGACCTAAAGAGCCGTTTTTTTAAGAGGTCTCGTCGCCGCGAGAGACATAATCCTGAAAATCCTAGAATCTTGCAAATCCTGATTCAGACAGCTGAGAGATCGCGGGGGACAGGCCCCCGCGCTACGGTAAGAAATAGGCAATCGCCGCATGGCACGTAGGGCGAGGGCCTGTCCCTCGCCGTGCCTAAGGTCTGTCAGACCTTAATGTCTATAGCAGCTGCACCGCAGAGCACCCTAAAGTCCTTTAGGTCCTTAATGTGCCTTGATTCGCTTGGCTGCCATTTCCATTAAGGTCCTAACGGACCTTGAAAACGGTGGCAGATCTATTTTTCTATAGACATGCAGGACCTAAAGGACCTGAAGAGGCATCCATTGCAAAAAAAATGCTCGCGGCGCGGGAGATGATCTTGTAAATCTTGTAAATCCTGCAAATCCTGCTTCAGACAATTAAGATCGCGGGGGACAGGCCCCCGCGCTCCGTCACCTAAAATACCTCTCCTTTACCGTAGGGCGAGGGCCTGTCCCTCGCCATGCCCCGGTCTGAGCAACAACCATCCGTGTTTTCTGGGTTTCGGGCATTTTTCGCCTAGGTTGAGAGATCGCGGGGGACAGGCCCCCGCGCTACGGTATGCAAGGCCGCCTCCGTTTCACCGTAGGGCGAGGGCCTGTCCCTCGCCATGCCAATCGTCTGAAGCAGGATTTACAGGATTATAGGATTTACAAGATTAGGGATCCTAGTCTCCAACCGATGCTTTAGGTCCGTAGGACCAAAAGAGGCATCCATTGGAAAAGGAATGCTCGTTGCGCGAGAGATAATCTTTGAAATCCTGAAAATCTTGTAAATCCTGCTTCAGAACAGTTAGAGGCACCGCGGGGGACAGGCCCCCGCGCTACGAAAAAAAACGGTTCTTGAGCCATCGCGGGGGACAGGCCCCCGCACTACGGACGCGCGAACACTTTTTCTCCGCGTGAGTTGCGAGAAACAGACCTCTCTTCCAACAAATATGCAAACGCTGTTTTTTTCTATGTAAACCAAACCCCACAATTCACGTTAAAACTAACGTTAAAAAATCGCATTCAAAAAGGAGGGCGCGTCTTGAACGCGCTTTTTCATGATACAACACTGGACTTTTGACAAGGCAAGGGACAAACCCACTGCCTACATTTACCCTTTACTGATATGTTTGACACTCGCACTGATTTTCCCGGCGATGCTCTGGGCCGGCCCCGGGCGGACAGGTGCGCAAATCTTGAACCTCGGCGGCGGCGCGCGGGCGAGGGCCCTCGGCGATGCTTTCTCCGCCATTTCCGGTGATGTTACGACATCACTCTGGAATCCGAGCGGTATCGCACAGATGCCGGAGAGCAAACTCCGTTCCGGCCAGAGCGCAGCGCAAGCCTCTATGTTTTATACCGATTACAGCGCGCCGTTCGGTGAAGCAGGCGAAGGGTTATACTACACCTTTCTCTCCGGCGCGATGCCTCTCGGTGATATGGGGACTATCGGCGCGACACTCCAACTGCAGGGACAAGGCACGATTGCCGTGACTACCGATTCGCCCGATGTCGTCCGTGAGGAAAGCCTCGGCACGAACTGGGCATTGACGTTCTCTTACGCCGACAGGATTACCGAAAATCTGGCGGCGGGAATTAGCGGCAAGATGATTCGGATGGTGCTCGGTAGGGAGAACGGGAGTTCTTACGCCGTTGACATGGGGATGCAGTATCTGCTGCCGGTTGATATGATGCCGATAACCGTCGGCGCAGCGATTCAGAACGTCGGCCCCGGTATTTCGTTTATTGATGAGAATCAGGCTGATCCGTTGCCGCGCCTCCTCCGCCTCGGCACCTCTATGAGTCTTTTGCGCGCGAAACATCACCACATCCGCTTCGTCAGCGGCATCACGGCGTATATTGATAAACTTGCCGAAAATGAAGAGGAACTCACCGCAGATTTGGACCGGTTGAACGCCGAACGCGAGGACAAACTGACGCGCGAGCAGCTCCTCTCCGACCGGGGTGTCGGTATCCGCGCGTTTGAATGGCGACACCTCCAAAAAAACCTCGGCTTAGAATATTGGCTCGGAAACCTGCTGGCACTCCGCGTCGGCTACAAGGCGGAACCGGGCATCAACTTGCCCGATCTCACCGACTATTTTACCTACGGCATCGGTATCCAAGTCTACCTTTTCAACCTAGATTTAACTTACGGCCCACGCTTCGGTCCGAGTCGTGAACGGCTCATTGAGGCGACGGGGATAGTCGTCTTTTAGAGGATAAATATGAAAATCTATACGCGAACCGTGGTCCTTGCGATGGTGTGCTGTTTGGTATCCGGGGTTTGTCTTGCTACGGATGAAGCGGCTGTAAACGCTCTCAACGGGTTTTATCTTGAGTCTGCGCTGGGGAATCGGACATTGGAGTCAGCGGATGCGGCGATACCGCTGAAATCGCCGAACGAGGCGTTTCTCTATTCGCTCGTTTTGCCGGGCGCGGGGCAATTTTATACGGGTGCGAAGCGCGGCTATCTCTACGCCGCCGCCGAGGTAGGGTTGCTCGCCACCTACTTTATCTTGCGCAATAGTGCCGCGAGCACGCGCGATGAATATCGCGATGTCGTCAGGCAGCACGTTATTTTTGACGGCCCCGGGTCTTTTGATAATTGGGATCTGGTTGAAGATTTCGAGCACGCGACGCAGTATGAAAACTGGAACCATGTCTACGATTCTGAAGCGACACGGACGCGGACAGGAAAGTGGTATTGGGAGGACGCGCGGCCTTTTAAAGACGAGGAAGACATCGCTATCGATTTTGACTCGCGCCACCGATTGGAGGCGTTCGATCTTCGGCAACAGGCGAATGACAAGTTTGAACTCGCACGCACCTTCCTCGGCATGGCGATTTTGAACCACGTCGTCAGCGCGATTGATGCGCGTATCACAACCAAAAGTTGGAATCGGAAGCAGGCGCGGGCGAACTCTCTGGAGATAGGCGTGCAAGCAGGCGCGACGGAAAGCGCGGTAATGCTGCGGAAATGGTTCTAGTTAGGTGAGGGGGTTTCATAAATCGTTTTCCCCGGTAGGAGAGACCTCCCGGTCTCGATGCATCGCGCATGCGCGAGACCGTAGTTCGGGAGCGCCCGCTCCCGAACGGGTCAAGATCAGGCGATCTTGACCTACAGGGGTGATGCGGGCTGACACCAAAACGCATGGCGAGGGCCTGTCCCTCGCCCTACGTGAAGGGACGGCGTTTTTTTTCACTGTAGCGCGGGGCCTGTCCCCGCGAAGTTGAGCAATTTATGAAACACCCTCAGTTAGGTTCGCAGCGCGAGGGCTTGTCCCTCACGTCATGCATAACCAAAAGGACAGATACGAAAATGTCTATAGAAACCCCAAAACTTTTAGACGCGTTAAATT
This sequence comes from Candidatus Poribacteria bacterium, assembly GCA_965242965.1. Classification (GTDB taxonomy): domain Bacteria; phylum Poribacteria; class WGA-4E; order WGA-4E; family WGA-3G; genus AGPOR5. Next base: position 5,275,593 of record OZ251518.1, read on the forward strand.
CAGTCACCGCAATTCCTGTTATCCCCTTCAGTGGTAACAAAATTGATTACGCAGGGCACGCGAAAAACGTTGACTATTTAATGCGCAACAACTATCTTGACGCGGGGCGGCCCCGTGTCATCGCCATCGCCGGCACGAGCCTGATTCATCACATCAGCGAAACAGAGCAACTCCGCCTCGTTGAGAAAACAGGGAAGCAGATAGGAGACGATGGCATCCTCATTTCCGGCATTGTGCCAAACCCGATTCACCAAGCCGGGCAGCTGATTGAGGCACAAGCGGAACTGCCGAGGCCGCCAGATGCCTATCTGCTGATGCCGCTCACCGGCATATCAAGTCCCGAAGGCATTTATGAGCAGTATATGGCGTTCGGCGAACGTTATGGCGATTCTTGCGGCGCGCGGCTTCTCTACTATTTCCGGCAGAAGCGCGATCTGGATGCTGTTATCCGATTGCTGAAAGATTCGCCGCACTTCATCGGTGTAAAAATCGGCACGGGTGAAGAGGATGTGACACCTCTCGTTGCTGGAGTTGGCGATAGCGGCCTCGTGATGTGGGGTATCGGGGATAGGTGCACGCGCGCAGCGCAGCTCGGCACGAAAGGACATACTTCCGGGATTGCTGTCGCATTCGCGCGCGCATCAGATGAGATTAACAACGCGCAACGCCGCGGCGACTACGAGACATCGGCGCGCATTGAGGCGGACATCGCGCCGCTTGAAGAAATTCGTTTCATGAACGAACGCGTCTACAACTATTCGGCGGTAGTAGAGGCGATGCTCTTGAGCGGATTTAGTGATATTGTGGGTGGTACCGGCGGGCCGTTTAATCCGCGTGTGCCATCTGAAATTCAGGAGCAGGTCCGCGCGGCGACGCGAAATCTGAAGAAATATCATTAATGCCAAGTTACGTTGATTGAGAGTATTTCATAAATCGCTCAACGTCGCAGTGACAGGCCTTCGCGCGCCGGTAGGAGAGACCTCCCGGTCTCGATGCTTCCCTTTCCCGTAGCGCGGGGGCCCTCGGATGCCATACGCGCATCCGAGCGGGTTTCCCCCGCGAGCTCCATCGTCAAGCGGTGGCGTTTTAGGTCCTTTAGGACCTTAATGTCTATAGAAAAACGTGTCGTGCAGTTTTTAAGGTCCTTTAGGTCCTTAATAAAACACGCGCGGCCCTGGCAAAACCTATTAAGGACCTAAAGGACCTTAGCGTTTTTCGCGTCCGCGCGTGCTATAGACATTAAGGACCTAAAGGACCTAAGAATCGTTTTTTCATCGTAGTGCGGGGGACAGGCCCCCGCGAGCGTTGGATTGCGCGAACGATGGCGAGGGACAGGCCCTCGCCCTACGTGAAGGGGGGGGCGTTTCTTTCGCGACGTTGGGGGATTTATGAAACACCCTCAGGATATTTGGAAGTGCGAGAGGGGTTATCACCATGCCGTATAGCCATTTTACGCTAGATACAGTGCGAGACGCATTTCAATTAGAAAGAGTTAACGCCCGGGGTATCTTTGCCGACGTTGAACCTATAAAACCCAGTGAACTTCTCACCGCCGTGTTGGCGCGCAGTGTGCCGTTAGCCACCGCTATCGGTACCGAAAAGGCAAAATCCGAAATGATTGTAGCGCAGGTTCTCATTGAACTCAGCGAACTTTTAGATAACCGCGTCAGTCTTTTTTCGGGGATTGACTTCAACGTTGATAAAGATTCCGGCTTGACAGGGGTTGCTGATTTTCTAATTAGCCTCTCCCCGTGGCAATTTTCTTTGGAGGCTCCTGTCATTATCCTTGTTGAGGCGAAGGACGATGATTTGGAAATCGGCCTCGGACAATGTGTCGCAGAGATGGTGGCTGCCCAACGTTTTAATGCGGCGCAAGAAAATGACATTCCTCGCATCTACGGTGCCACCACGACAGGCGTGATGTGGCGGTTCCTCAAACTAGAGGGACAGACATTCCACGTTGACATGATGCCTTATCCACTAGTGCCGTGCGATAAAATCTTGGGCATCCTTGCCAGCATGGTGGAACAAAAGGCGTAAAACGCCACAGCCTCATAGGAGAGAAATTTCATCATGGCTTACGATAGTTTAACGTTACGCCTTGTCACAGAAGAGCTTCGCCAAACGCTTTTAGGTGGCACCATCAGGCATATTGAACAGGCAAACCCGACGACTTTTTCGTTCAAGATTGCGCGCGGGGTTGAGACGCGTTGGCTGACGCTCTCGGCGCATTCGGTTCATGCGCGCGCACATCTCATCCAGCGGCCGCCGCCGGGACAGAAGCAGTCCTACCTCGCCGATTTCCTCACGACGCATCTGAGACGCGGGACTATCACCGAAATTGCGCAACTCGGCTGGGATCGGATTCTGAAAATCACTGTTCAACCCGTATCCGATGAACCGATTCAGCCGTCCCCGAAGGCAATCCTCGCGGAGTTTATGGGGAAACATAGTAACATTATCCTGATTGATGCGACAGACGACAGGATTTTGGAGAGTCTCAAGCATATTGACGAAACGCAAAGTCGGCACCGAGAGGTTTTGCCGGGCGAAACCTACTGTTTGCCGCCGCAACAGGAGAAGGCAGCCCCGTTGGAACTTGATGAGACAGGTTTCGCTGCCATCGCTGAAAGTCTCCCACAAGTAACGTGGCGCGGGCTGTTCAATAACATCGATGGGCTCAGTCCGACGCTCGCGAAAGAAATCATCGCGCGGGCAGAAGAGGTGCAGCTCTGGGCTGCTTATCAGCAGGTTATCGCCTATTTTGACGCGCGCCACATCTCCCCGCAGTTGCTCCTTGATGGAACAGAACCGATTGACACATCGCCGATGCCGCTGCATCAATTGCCGAATGCTACCTCCCAAACGTTTGACACGATGAGCGAGGCACTCTGTGCCTATTACGATGCGATGACGTTGAAAGAGGCGATGGCATCGGAACGGCGCGCGCTCACGCAGGCGTTGGATAAACAGCGCGCATTGCTCAAGCGGAAAGAGAAGGGGTTGACGACAGATTTGGCACGTGCCGAAAAAGCCGCGGATTATCGCGTTCAAGGCGAACTTATCCTTGCGAATTTGCATCGCATTACCCGCGGGCAAACGGAGGTAGAACTGCAAAACTACTACAGTCCGAACTTGGAGACAATTTCGATCTCGCTGAATCCGGAACGGAGCCCTTCCGATAACGCGCAAGCATATTTCAAGAAATACACGAAAGCGAAACGGGGACATTCGCGCATCTTGCAACTCATTGCCGAGGTGGAAGCGGAGAAGAAGGTGCTGCAATTGGAAACCGCCAAACTTGAAGCGGCGAATTCATTGGACGCGCTCCAGCAGCTTCGCACGGAATTTGTCGCGAACGGGTATCTCAGGGCGCGGCAGCAGAACAGACAGAAGCAGCCGTTAAGCGAAGGACCCTTCCGAAAATACACCTCTGCGAACGGGTTTCAGATGTATGTCGGCAGGAACAGCCAGTCAAACGATTTGCTCTTGCGCCAGATTGCGAAGCCGCGCGATATGTGGTTGCATGCGAAGCAAATCCACGGATCACACGTCATCGTCCGGAACCCGGAAAACCGTCAGGATATTCCAATGCCGACGTTGTTGCAAGCGGCGCAGCTCGCCGCCTATTACAGCAAAGCGCACCATGCAAGTCATGTCCCCGTAGACTACACGTGGGCGCGTTACGTAGTGAAGCGGAAGGGCAACGTTGCGGGGTATGTGCATTACACGCATGAAAAGACGTTATATGTGGAGCCTGCGCTTCCCTCGTCAAAAGCGGAGTCATAGGGTCTGGTAAGCGCGGTTTCAAACTGCGCTAAAGTTTTTTTGTTGACATCATTTGTGATTGTGTTATATTATTCTCCAATTAACATGAGGGTGTTTCATATTTCGATGCGTTCGGTAGGAGAGACCTCCCGGTCTCGATTTCTTCCCGTAGCGCGGGGGCCTGTCCCCCGCGATCGTTGGATTGCGCGAGCGATGGCGAGGGACAGGCCCTCGCCCTACGGTGAAGGCGTGGCGTTTTTTACCGTAGCGCGGGGGCCTGTCCCCCGCGATCTCCATCATTACGAGGTGCGTCTAGGTCCTTTAGGACCTACATGTCTATAGAAAAACGTGCCAGTCCCTTTTTCAAGGTCCTTTAGGTCCTTAATCATGAAAACACGCCGCACCGCAAAATCTATTAAGGACCTAAAGGACCTTAGTGTTCTTCGCGGGCGCGCGTGCTATAGACATGCAGGACCTAAAGGACCTGAAGAGAAAGGATAGACGTTTTTCCCTAGCCCGAAGCATGGCGAGGGACAGGCCCTCGCCCTACGGTGCAGTGCCGTTTTTTTCCCGTAGCGCGGGGGCCTGTCCCCCGCGATCGTTGGATTGCGCGAGGCATGGCGAGGGAAACCCTCTCGGATGCGCGTGTGGCATCCGAGGGCCCTCGCCCTACGGTGAAGGGGGCGTTTTTTATCCTAGCGCGGTTTGCTACGTTTCACCGTAGCGCGGGGGATAGATTCTGATGCACCAACACCCCGTGGCCTGCCACAACCGCGCAGGCGCACCAGAACCCTAATCCTGTGAAATCCTGCGAAATCTTGAAAATCTTGCTCAATCTTGTAAATCCTGCTAAAAAATGAAAATTTATTTGCAATTGTCCGATTTTTGTGTTAAAATTCTTTTTTTACGAATGCACACACGGGGAATTTAAATGAATAAATTGTTATCCGAAGTCGACCCACATATTGTTAAGATTACCGAGAGGGAGCTCGCACGCCAACAAAACGCGCTCATGCTCATCCCTTCGGAAAATTATGCGAGTCGCGCCGTAATGGAAATACAGGGTAGCATCCTCGCAAACAAATACGCCGAAGGCTACCCCGGCGAACGCTACTATAACGGCTGCGAATTCATGGACGAAGCTGAATCCCTCGCCATTGAACGCGCGAAGGCACTTTTTGACGTTGAACATGTAAACGTTCAGCCGCACGCCGGCACACAGGCGAACATGGCGGTTTATTACGCCTTGCTGGAACCCGGTGACACGATTTTGTCGATGTCGCTCAGTCACGGTGGACACCTGAGTCACGGCGACGCGGTTAATTTTTCTGGACGTTACTACAACGTTGTAACCTACGGCGTGAATGCCGAAACAGAACAGATTGACATGGACGAGGTATCACGCCTCGCACAGGAACATCAGCCGAAACTGATTGTCGTCGGTGCGACAGCGTATCCTCGCCAATTTGATTTCGCCGAGTGGCGGGAAGTTGCGGATTCAGTCGGTGCCTATCTGCTTGCGGACATCGCGCATATCGCCGGGCTTATCGCCGGTGGCGTGCATCCGAGTCCTGTGCCTTACAGCGATGTTGTCACGACGACAACGCATAAGACGCTGCGCGGCCCGCGGGGTGCCATCGTGATGTGCAAGGGAGAGCATGCCGCAAAAATCGACCGGGCGGTGTTCCCCGGTTTGCAAGGCGGGCCCTTTCTGCACACCATCGCCGCGAAGGCGGTAGCGTTCAAGGAAGCGAGTGAACCGGCGTTCAAAGCGTATCAGGCGCAGATTGTCAAAAACGCGAAGGCACTCGCCGCGCGGTTGATACAAAACGGGTTTCGACTCGTGAGCGGCGGGACGGAAAACCACCTCATGCTTGTCGATCTGACTTCCAAATACGAAAAATTAAGCGGGCGACAAGCCGCCGATCATCTCGAAGATGCCGGGATTATCGTGAATAAAAACAGCATTCCTTTCGACAAAAGGAAACCCCGGACGACGAGCGGTATCCGTCTCGGCACACCGATGGTGACGACGCGCGGGATGGAAGAGGCGCAGATGCACCAGATCGCCGATTTCATCGCCGAAACGCTGGAAAACCGGCAGAAAGCCGCCATCAAACGGCGCATCCGCGAGAAAGTAGCGGAATTGTGCGCGCAGTTCCCGATATATGCCTACATGTCGGCACCAAGATTGTCAGAATAGTGGATTACAACGCAGCTATCGCCTACATCACCGAATTTATTGACTACGAACGAAGTCCTGACTTTTCTCGGCAGGCGCGGTCTTACAATCTCAACCGTATCTCGCGTCTATTGGCACTGCTAGGAAATCCGCAGGAACGGCTGCGCGTTGTCCATGTCGCGGGAAGCAAGGGCAAGGGCTCAACGGCGGCACTTATCTCGTCGATTCTCAGCCACGCAGGCTATAAGACTGGGTTATTTACCTCGCCGCATCTGATAACGCCGCGGGAACGGTGCCGCATCGACGGTGAGCTCATTTCAGAAGCAGACGTTGCACTGTGCATCGAGAAAATGAGAACGGCGATTGACGAGGTGTCGCGTCTGGAATTCGGGCGCGTCTCCTTCTTTGAAATCTACACCGCGCTCGCTTTTTGCTACTTTGCCGATAAAGCGACGGACTTCGCTGTCGTTGAGGTAGGATTAGGCGGACGGCTCGATGCAACGAACGTGGTGAATCCTGTCGCAACCGTCATCACGCCAATTGGTTTAGAGCACACGGCCATCCTCGGTGAAACGCACGCCGCCATCGCCGCGGAGAAGGCGGAGATTATTAAGCCCGGGTGTCCCCTCGCTTTGGCACCGCAGGTGCCGGAGGCACAGGCAGTTTTCGAGAGGGTTGCGGCGGAACGGAACGCGCCAATTGTTGCCGCGAAAGTAAGCAACGAGATGTGTCGCGCGCGCGGACAAAGCGCGCCTACTGAACCGCTGGGACAACACTTTGACGTGGAGGACTACCCGGGGCTTTTTATGCCGCTTCTGGGGGAACATCAGCGCGTTAACGCCGCAACTGCCATCGCGGGGATTGAGTGCCTCACTCAGCGCGGGTATGCTATTCCATGTGAAAGCGTCTATCAAGGCATCGCGCAGGTGGAGTGGCCCGGACGGATGCAGGTGATTCAGGGTGCGCCGATTGTGCTACTTGATGGCGCGCATTCGCCGGAAGCGATGCAGCTTTTGTGCCGAGAGATACGCCGAAACTTCCGTTACAACCGACTGGTTTTCGTTGTCAGTCTCATGCGGGACAAGGCAGTGAAGGCGGTTGGCGAGATAGTCTGTCAAGAGGCGGATGCTGTGATTGTCACGGAGGTATCCGATAACCCGCGGGTGATGCCCGCGCACGACATCCAACGTGCATGGCAAGCAATGTGTCAAGAGGTTACTGTCTCTCCAACGCCGAAGGAGGCACTGAAAACGGCATTGGCCTTGGCATCGTCAGAAGACCTGGTTTGCGTTACCGGTTCGCTCTATCTCGTCGGCGAGGTTTTGCATGTTACACGCAATTAATCGTAAAAATCCATAGGAGCATCTCCTAGCACCTTGAAAATGTGAAGGTTTCCAAAGAAAAGCGTCCTTTTCCTTGACAAAGCGAACAGTTTGTGGTAGACTAGGTGTTACCGTGTGGCAGGCTGTGTTCAACACTGACATCCTGTCAGCGTCAGCCTCCGCCTTTTGAACGAGGTAGACACGGAAACATACGGTGAACACGATGACACACAAAACACATAACATTGCACTGCGCCCGAACGCGGAGCAAGAACAAGCCTTCCGCCAGCACGCAGGGTATCGCCGCTTCGTCTATAACTATGCGCTATCTGCTTTCAAAGCAGGTCTGGCCGCCGGCGAATGGCGAAGTGGCCGTGCGATTCGCACGGGATTCAATGCCAGAAAAGACACCGAGTTTGAATGGCAGCAGCCGTTAATCGCCCGCGTGGCATCGCATGCGTTTGACGATTTTAATACGGCGTGCCAGCGGTGGAAACACAACCTTGCAAAGTTCCCGCGCTACAAACGACGGAACGGGAAACAGTCGTTTCGCATTGATAACGCCCGGGATTCGGTGAAGTTCAAGGGTAAACGGATTAAACTTCCGAAGATTGGCTGGGTGCGAACGTTTGAGACGTTAAGGTTCAAAGGCGACATCATGCGAGTCGTCATCAAAAAGCGAGGCCACCGTTGGTTTGCATCACTACTTATCGACACCGAAACACCTGTCAGGTTTCCGGATACCTGCGGAAACCTGCCTACCGTAGGTATTGATGTAGGTATCAACAGTCTCGCCACGTTGAGTGATGGCCGCGTCTTTGAAAATCCCCGTGCGTTCCGGCGGTATGAACGCAAGCTTGCGCGCCTGCAACGGAGTCTGTCCCGTTCGGTTTACCTGAGCAATAACTGGTATCGGAAGAAGGCGAAGGTGACTCGGTTGCATTATCGTATCTCATGTCTTCGTGAAGATGCACATCACAAAGCAACGTCAGCCATCGTGCAGGGCGTTTCTGCGATAGGCATTGAGACACTGCAGGTGACGCACCTATTGAAAAATCGGCGCATTGCAAAGGCATTGCAAGATGCTGCACTGGGTGGATTTCTATACAAGTTGGTATCCAAAGCGACTGCACTCGGTATTGACGTAGTGAAGGCAGATAGATTCTTCGCCTCCTCAAAAACCTGCAGTGCTTGTGGAAACGTGAAGGAAGACTTAACCCTCGCAGATAGGAGTTACCACTGCGAAACTTGCGGCGTGACTGTGGATAGAGACGTGAACGCCGCAATGAACTTAAAGCCTGTCGCCGCTGGTTTGACGGAGACGTAAAACGCCTGTGGACACCGTGTCAGACTCGGGTTGCCGAGCAATGGTGGGTGAAGCAGGAATTGAGTAACCTGCGGGAATCTTCGGAAACCTGCGGAGAAAAAGGAACAGAAAATAATGCTTGAAATCAACGCTAAAAGTGCAAAGCGTGGGAGTCGGCTTCTGTGCACGCTGATAGTTCCGTTTCTTGGGCTCAGCGCGGTTGAGTCGGCTTTTGCCCAGACAACCGTGCTGCCCACCGTGCCGGCGGCATGGTGGATCGCGCCTGTCGGCTCCCTGATCGCTTTAGGGTTCGCACTCTATTTTTACCGTGCTGTCATGAAACAAGATGAAGGCAACTCTACCATGCGTGCCATCGCGCAATCTGTCCGCGAGGGTGCGATGGCATACCTCAGACAACAGTATAAAGTCGTCGGCATCGTCTTCGTTGTGCTATGCGTCATTTTTCTGTTTATGGCGTTTGTCTTGAAGGCACAAAACCAGGTTATCCCCTTTGCCTTCCTCACCGGTGGGTTCTTCTCTGGGCTCTGCGGTTTTCTCGGCATGAAGACAGCGACGAACGCCTCCGCACGCACGACAAGCGCGGCGATGCAAGGACTCAACGCCGGCCTGAAGGTATCCTTCCGGGCAGGCGCGGTGATGGGACTCGTCGTCGTCGGCTTCGCACTGCTTGACATCACTGGATGGTTTCTCATCCTCTATTACGTGTTTCCGAAGGTATTCCCCGGATTTCTGGCGGAGAACCCGCTGCCGGAGATAACGGTGATAATGTTGAGTTTCGGGATGGGCGCATCAACGCAAGCACTCTTCGCACGCGTTGGCGGCGGCATTTATACAAAAGCGGCGGATGTCGGCGCAGACTTAGTTGGAAAAGTCGAGGCTGGTATTCCAGAAGATGACCCGAGGAACCCTGCCGTTATCGCCGATAACGTCGGTGATAACGTCGGCGATGTCGCGGGATGGGGGCAGACCTTTATGAATCTTACGCCGGCTCCATTCTCGCGACAGCCGCCCTCGGTGTCGCTGCCGTCGCGGCGAAGGAACACGATAACCTCGCGCTCCAACTCAAATACCTCTCTGCACCGATGATGATCGCCGGCGTTGGTGTGCTCCTCTCAATCCTCGGCATCTACATGGTGCGCACAAAAGAGGGGGCATCAATGAAGGATTTGATGGGCTCGCTCAACTTCGGGATTAACGGGAGTGCAATCGGCATCGCGCTTTTGTCCATTCCGGTGGTGCTTTACTTGGATTTGCCCAACAAGTGGCAGATCTGGGGGGCGATTGTCACCGGCCTTGTAGCGGGACTCATCATCGGAAAGGTCACGGAAGTCTTCACCTCACACGATTATTCGCCGACGCGCGCCATCGCGAAACAAGCGGAAACCGGACCCGCCACGGTGATTATTGAGGGAATTGCGGTAGGCATGGAATCCACTGCTATTCCTGTCTTGACGATTATCGGCGCGGTGGCGGTGAGTTACTATCTCCCCGGCGGTGCAAGCGAGCCGCTGATGGGACTTTACGGTGTTGGTATCGCCGCCGTTGGAATGCTGGCGACGTTGGGCATCACTCTCGCAACGGATGCCTACGGCCCCATCGCGGACAACGCCGGTGGCAACGCCGAAATGTCGGAATTAGAAGAGAGCGTCCGGCAGCGCACAGATCAGCTCGATGCACTCGGCAACACAACTGCCGCGACAGGCAAGGGATTTGCCATCGGTTCGGCGGCACTCACCGCGCTCGCGCTCTTGGCTGCTTATCTGGAGGAGGTGCGATACGGCTTGAAACACCTCGCCGGCATGGAGACGTTGGTCATCCCCGGCGAAGGAAGCATTGATACCTTGAAGGTGACGATTAGCCAGTTTATGGCATACTACAACGTCACGCTGATGAATCCGCAAGTGCTCATCGGGCTGTTTATCGGCGCGGTGATGGCGTTTTATTTCTGTGCGCTTACCATGAAGGCTGTCGGACGCGCGGCAGGTTCGATGGTAGAAGAGGTGCGCCGTCAATTTCGCGAGAATCCCGGTATCATGAAGCGCGAACAGCAGCCGGATTACGCGCGATGCGTTGAGATTTCGACTGTCGGGGCGCAACGGGAGATGATTTTTCCTTCCCTCATCGCCATTATTGTCCCTGTCGCTGTCGGCTTAATTTTCAACGTCGCCGGTGTGTTGGGGCTCCTCGCCGGCGGGTTGGCAAGCGGTTTTGTGCTGGCAATCATGATGGCGAACGCGGGCGGTGCGTGGGATAACGCCAAAAAGTTCATTGAGCAAGGCGCGCACGGCGGCAAAAACTCCGAGGAACACAAAGCCACCGTCGTCGGTGATACCGTCGGAGACCCGTTCAAAGACACCTCCGGTCCCTCGCTGAATATCTTGATTAAACTGATGTCGATGGTTTCCGTAGTGTTTGCCGGCCTCATCGCCAAATATGGTGGTGTGTTTAGTACGTGGTTGGGCATCCAATAAATGGAAGGATTGCACGTGAGATTTACACACTTCATCGCAGGAATCTTGAGTCTGATACTCTGCTGCCTCCTCGGATGCGAGCGTGATGGTGGAAAACTCGTTTCCATTTCTTCTGATGCTGCACCGGTTGCAGTTGAAAATTGGGGCACCGTCGTCATCGCCGATAAAGCCGATAACTGGGGCACCGATGATTATGTCCTGAACGCCGCCACGATAGTCGGCGATACGCTGACGCTCAACGTATCTTACAGCGGCGGGTGTAAACGCCACGACTTTACACTCGTCGCCGCGCAGGAGTTCATGGAATCAGACCCGGTGCAACTTCGCGTCACTCTCGCGCACGACGCGAACAACGATGCGTGCGAAGCGTATCCGACCGAGGATTATCACTTTGATCTGGGGGAAATTAAGACGCTCTATCAAGAGGCTTACCGGCAGAAGGCAGGCACCATTGTCTTACGACTTGCGGGCGCGCCGGATGGCAAATTGTCTATGAATGGACGATGTGAATTGTCATTCTTCCCTTCGTAGGTGCGGGTTGAAACCGCGCCTACTGGGCATGCCATATCTTTCTGAGGAATTCGTAGGAGAACAAAATGTCAAATCAACTCAAACCCCGAAGTTATGCGATTACCGATGGCCCAGACCGCGCCGCCGCCCGAACCATGCTGATGTTCGGGGACGGCGGCTTGTCTCCCGAAGACCTGGATAAACCCATCATCGGGGTTGCGAACACGTGGATCGAAATCGGTCCGTGCAATTTTCATCTTCGGAGGCTCGCGGCGAAAGTCAAAGAAGGCATTCGCGCCGCAGGCGGCACCCCGCTTGAATTCAACACTGTCAGCATCTCCGATGGAATTACGATGGGGACAGAGGGGATGAAAACCTCGCTTATTAGCCGCGAAGTCGTCGCCGATTCCATTGAACTCGTTTCGCTTGGGAACATGTTTGATGCCGTTGTCGCGCTTTGTGGTTGCGATAAGACAGTGCCGGGCACCGTCATGGCACTCGCGCGGTTGGATATCCCATCGCTCACCCTTTACGGTGGCTCCATCATGCCCGGCCATTTTCAAGGACGCGATGTCACTATCCAAGACGTATTTGAGGCAGTCGGCCAACACGCCGAAGGCACGATAACGGTTGAAGAACTCGATGATCTGATTAGCAAAGGGTGCCCGGGTCCCGGTGCCTGTGGGGGACAATTCACCGCCAATACGATGGCGACAGCCGTTGAAATACTCGGCATCGCACCGATGGGGAGCGGCAGCGTGCCAGCTGCTGTCAATGAGAAGGACCAGGTTGCATACGAGGCGGGACAATTAGTCATGGATATGTTAGCCGCCGATCGCCGGCCGAGCCAGATTATCACCCGTAAATCGCTGGAAAATGCGATTACCTCTGTCGCCGCGACAGGCGGTTCTACCAACGGCATTTTGCATCTCCTTGCTATTGCGCACGAAGCACAGATTCCACTAACGCTTGAGGATTTTCACGCCATCAGCCAAAGAACACCTGTGCTGGCAGATCTGAAACCGGGTGGGCAATTTGTCGCCACGGATCTCTATCGCGCCGGCGGCATTCCGTTGCTTGCGAAACGTCTAGCCGAAGCCGGGTTGCTCCACACCGATGAACTCACCGTCACTGGCAAGACTGTCGGCGATGAAGCGAGTCAGGCTATTGAAACTGAAAACCAGAAAGTGGTGCTGCCGGTAGACAAACCGCTCAAACCGACTGGGGGATTTGCCATCCTCAGGGGGAATCTCGCGCCGGATGGCTGTGTGATCAAATTGGCGGGACAAGACAAGACGTTGCACCGCGGTCCCGTGCGTATCTTTGAACGCGAAGAGGACACTTTCGCGGCGATTAAAGGCGGGAGAATTAAGCCTGGTGATGTGGTGGCTATCCGTTATGAAGGACCCACCGGCGGACCTGGGATGCGTGAGATGTTGGGTGTAACGGCGGCAATCGTCGGCGCGGGGCTAAGCGAAGATGTCGCGCTATTGACTGATGGCAGATTCTCTGGTGCAACGCACGGGTTCATGATCTGCCACGTTGCACCAGAGGCCGCGAAAGGCGGTCCCGTCGCTATCCTTGAAGAGGGAGATACCGTTGTGATTGATGCGGTGAATCGTCGGTTGGACGTTGAACTTTCCGATGCCGAAATTCAGGCGCGTCTGGAGAAGTGGAATCCGCCGCAACCGCGTTATACCCGCGGTGTCATGGCAAAATACGCGAATGCTGTCTCTTCTGCTTCAGAGGGCGCGGTGACAGGGTAGGTGAGCGGCACCATGAAAGTCGGGGAAAGTCGGGGAAATTCAAGTTTTTTACGACACCTGCACCGCACTAATCGTAGCGCGGGGGCCCTCGGATGCCATACGCGCATCCGAGCGGGTTTCCCCCGCGATCGTCAAATTGCGCGGACGATTCGCCCCCATCTGTAGTTCGGGAGCACCCGCTCCCGAAAGGGTCAGGATCAGGCGATCTTGACCTACAGAAGGAGAGAAGAGAGGATCTGGTGCATGAACGATGGCGAGGGCCTGTCCCTCGCCCTACGGTGAAGGGGAGGCGGCCTTGGCAACCGTAGCGCGAGGGCCTGTCCCTCGCGATCGTCATTGTTACGATGCGTCTCTAGGTCCTTTAGGACCTAAATGTCTATAGAAAAACGTATCGGCCTGTTTTCAAGGTCCGTAGGACCTTAATAAAAAACCACGCGCCGCAATCAAAACACATTAAGGACCTAAAGGACCTTAGATCTCTTCGCGTATCGGGCTGCTATAGACATTAAGGACCTAAAGGACCTTAAAGACGTTTTTTCCTAGCACGAGCATTGGCGAGGGACAGGCCCTCGCCCTTCAGGTAAATGACGAGTTGAAAAATGGATGCGATAACACAGGCACACTACAACCTCGGCACCGCTTATCTGAACGAGAAGCAGTATACCGAAGCGATTGCCGCGTTCCAAAAGGCGATAGCCCTTGATGTCGATTTTGCGGAAGCACACGGGCAGCTTGGGCTCGCCTATTTTGAATTGGACAGGTTTGACGAAGCCGGCGCGGAGGCAAAGGAGGCTATCCGGTTAAATCCGAATTATCAGCCCGCACTCAAAATCTTAGACGAACTCAAGCAGGAGCATTACGACAGTGGAATCGCTTTCCTCACTGAAGAGGAATACGAAAGCGCGCTCGCGGCTTTCAAAGCAGCGATAGAAATTGACTCGGGTTTTATTGAGGCACACCACGCGCAGGGCCTCGCATATCTAGGAATAGGCAAACTAGATATGGCCAAACAGATGGCTGAGGCGGCGTTAAGGCTTGATGCAAACTACGAACCGGCGCAAACCCTTCTGAACGCAATAAAGCCGCCACCGGTGCCGCCGAGGCCAACTGCTTCTACGGAAGACCCGAGTGTCAACGCGGGGCAAACCTCATCTCCGGAAACAAGCGTGCAAACGCCGATTACCGAACCCATCGTAGTGCAAACGCCGATGCCGGAGACGCATCCGTTAGTTGTCGCGTTGCAGCCAGAGGAACCGGACGCGCAACCGTCGCCGTCGGAAAAAGAGAAGCACTATGAGCAAGGCATCGCTTTTTTAAATAATGGCCAGTATGACCTGGCTATTGCGGCGTTCAAAAGTGCGAAAAACCTTGACGCGAACTATCGGGATGCCCACTATGGACTCGGGCTTGCCTACTTCAGAGTCGGCGCGTTAGACGTATCAGAAGTGGCGACGCGGGAAGCACTCCGGCTCGATGCTAGTTTTTTGCCCGCGCACCAACTACTAGATACAATTGATGCCCAAGATGCACAGGCGAGAAAGCGGCGACTTTGGCGGAGAGTCGCGATGGCAATCGGTGTCGTCGGGATAGCACTCATCGCCTTCGCGGCATTCCGGTTAGGGCTTCTAGACTCGTGGCTGAATCCCGAGCCGCCGAAACTGTCCATCACCAAAGTCGCCTTAAGTGAACACTCCGGAGACGGTTTCCTCCATGCAGGCGAAAGTGGGAGAATTCTCATCACCGTTCAGAATAGCGGTGGCGATGTGAGAAACGTTCAACTGAAACTGGACCCGGGCTTCCGTGCCGGTTTGCGTTATCAACCAGTGTTGACTCTTCCGCGATTGGCAGGAGACGATACGCAGACGCTCACCATTCCTATCGCCGCCGAAAGTGGCATTCAGGCGCAGACTGTGAGAATGAACATTGACGTGATTGACAAGAACGGGATGCCGCTTGCATCCAAACCCTTTTCTTTCAAAACGCAATCTGTGCCGCTCTCACCGCAGCGGGTTCGATAAACTGAGGGGGTTTCGTAAGTCGTTTTCCCCGGTAGGAGAGACCTCCTGGTCTCGATGCAAGCGATGTTCCTTGTAGGAGAGACCTCCTGGTCTCGATTGTGATCAGGCGATCACAAACTACAGAGTGGGGAAAGCGAAAAAAACGTCTCTCCTTTCTCTTAGGTCCGTTGGACCTAAAGACATAACTTGACGATAGAGATCGCGGGGGACAGGCCCCCGCGCTACGGGAAAAAACGGCGTGCGGTACCGTAGGGCTTGGGCCCTCGGATGCCATACGCGCATCCGAGCGGGTTTCCCTCGCCATCGTTCGCACTACGAAAAAACGTCTCTTGCTCTCTTCAGGTCCTAAAGGACCTAAAACGCGACTCTTGACGATGGAGATCGCGGGGGACAGGCCCCCGCGCTACGGGAAAAAACGGCGTGCGGTACCGTAGGGCGAGGGCCTGTCCCTCGCCATCGCTCGCGCTACGGAAAAATCGAGACCAGGAGGTCTCTCCTACGGGAAGCTCTCGGGCCCACCTCTGTAGTTTGGGAGCGCCCGCTCCCGAACGGGTCAGGAGCAGGCGCTCCTGAACTACAGAGGTAATGCAGTCTGACAGCAAGGCGCATGGCGAGGGACAGGCCCTCGCCCTACGGTGCGGGGGAGGCATTTTTTTCATCGTAGCGCGGGGCCCCTCGGATGCCCCACGCGCATCCGAGTGGGTTTCCCCCGCGACGTTGAGCGATTTATGAAGCACCCTCAAATAACCTGTATAAAACCGGACCTATCGATAAGGCTCCACATCAATTCCCGGATATGCCTGCGCGAGGCGTTTGAGAGTCTCCTCCGTGTAGTAGGCATCGCCGGGGGCAGGCCATCCTAGCACGCTGCGCACCGATGGCGTTGTCCGCGCGACAAACTTCATATAGTGCGGGCTCGTCCAACCGGGCACAGGACGCGTCGTTTTACACCAATCCGCATTGTCGGCGCGATGGAAATGATACCCTATCCACGCGCGCTGTTTGCGGCGGTTCTTAAACGGCTGAGCCGCATGGACTAAATAACTGGAACGGAAGGCGACACTCCCCGCCTTCGCCGTTACAGGAGTCGGCTCTCCTAACTCCGGAAATTCCCGCAAATCTCGAAGGCTCATGCCACCGGCGTGCCCCGGATGTTTTGCCCACACCGCATCCAATTGGTTCTGCGAACCTGGGCAGACGAGCATCGGCGCGCCATCTAACTCAATGTCGTGCAGGATAATCCCAGACAGGATATAGCCGTATCGTTGCCAATCCGGATGCGGCGGCAACGGCGAATTGGTGGCGTTGTCGATATGATACCCCTGCCACGGATGCTCACTATAACGCGTATCGGTGAGGCCCTCTCGCACAAAAATCTGGCCATAGCCGAGCCGAATTTCTTCGCTGCCGAGCAGCTGCTGCGCAATCGCTAAATACGCCTCATTTTCCAGAAGCGCGTCTACTGCCGCTAACCCAGTCGGAAAATGCAGGGCTTTTCCAAACGGACCGGCGAGTCTTCGCATTGCATCTGTCTTCTCATAAGCACGCTGGAGTTCTTCCGGCTGTTCGTCCCACTTGGCGCGATATTCGGCGTAGGTTAACCCATCGTAGGCGTTCCGTTCGATTTCCGCTAACGCCGGCGCGACCTGCTCAATTTGAAAAACGTCCGGCACCACAAGCGTCCCATCCCGTTTCCACGCCGCAAGTTGTTCGTGTGTCAGTTTCATGAGAACTTCTCCCATTTATCCTCTTCTACCGAGGCATGAATGTTCTCCCACCACGTCTGGTTTTCAATATACCATTGGAGCGTCTCGCGCAATCCCTGCTCAAACGCTATTTTCGGTTCCCAACCTAGTTCCCTACGAATCTTCGATGAATCCAATAGATACCGACAATCGTGTCCGGGCCGGTCGGGGACGTACGTTTTCAAAGCCTGCGGTTTGCCGACAACCTCCAAAATAAAATCGCTAATCTCCTCAATGCTTTTCTCAACCCCGCTGCCGACGTTGTAAGTTTCGCCGACTTTGCCGTCGTGGATAACTAAGGCAATCGCGCGACAATGGTCTTCAACATGCAGCCATTCTCGTCGGTTATGACTGCTGCGATAGAGCGTGAGCGGTTTATCTTGGAGCGCGTTCGTCGTAAACAGCGGAATCAACTTCTCTGGATGCTGATAAGGACCGTAGTTATTGGAGCAGTTAGAAATCGTAATCGGCATGCCAAAACTATGGAAATAGGCGTTGACGAGATGGTCTGCCGCTGCTTTTGATGCGTTATAGGGGGTCTGGGGCCGGTAAGCGGTCTCCTCCGTGAACGCATCGGGTGAGTCCAACGGCAGTTCACCGTAGACCTCGCACGTAGAGATATGATGAAACCGATGCACGCCATATTTTCGGGCGGCATCCAGCACTATCTGCGTGCCGATGACGTTCGTCTCAAAGAACCGCCGCGGTTCTAAAATCGCCCGGCTGTTGTGTGACTCGGCGGCGAAATTGACGATGACATCGGGATGATGGGTTTTCAGCACTGCTTCAACGAGCACCGCGTCCAGCATATCGCCGTGCGCAAACTCGTAACGCCGCGGGTAACGTTCTACCACATCCTTAAGATTGGCGAGGTTACCGGCGTAAGTGAGCCGGTCGAGGTTCACGATGGCATCGTCCGGGTAGTGCTGAAGCCAGTATCGAATGAAGTTCGTGCCGATGAACCCGGCCCCGCCGGTGACGAGTAATTTCATTTGAGGTCTCTTCCTTCGGCCGGATAGAGAAATCCGTCCTGATATGAGTTGCGCAAAAGTCGCTTTGTCTATCTCTCGTTCTCAGCCTATCCCTGTTTGCCGTTTTCCGCTTCAAACGCCTTTTTTGTCTGCGTGAGTTCGTGGCGGACGTAGATAAAATAGGCATCGTCGCCATTTGTCCGATCCTTGAGCGATTCGAGGAGCGTTTGGAAGGCGTTCGGTTCGTTTTCCTCAAGCCATTGCATGGATTGGGCGAAGGCTTTGCGCGTGCGCGCTTGATGTAGGTTATGGTTCCGTTCTAACAGGACGGACCAGAGGCGTTTGACTCTATCAATGTGCTGTTCGCACGGTGTGCCCTCACCATTGAGGGATAGTTTTCGGCGGCGGCGTTCCGCCGCGACCTCGCCAGTCCGCGGGACCCACACGATACGCTCCGCCGCCGCCCGACGAGCCAGATTTTTCTCTTCAAACCTCTCGTAGATTTGTGAAAGTTCCGCATCTTCTATCAGTTTCTCAAATTGTTCGGGAGCACGCCGTTTGAGAAATGATAACGACTGACATGCGTGTATTTTCGCTTCCTGTGCGTCCATCTTCGCGAGGCGGACGGCGCGTTCGGCGTGCTGTTCCACTCGTGTCCCAACCCCATTGAGGCGATAAGCACCTCGTCGTTTTTTAGCCACCCTTTCACTCCTTCTTTGGTTTGTCAAAATTGGATACAAACAATATATCATAAATGCGCGAGTGATGTCAAGAGTGTTTTTTGAGCAGGATTGAGCAGGATTGAGCAGGATTTTCAAGATTTTCAAGATTTCACAAGATATGAGCAGGATTTTCAAGATTTCCAGGATTTACCAAGATTAGGTTTCTGGTGCGCCGTCGCGGTTTTGGCAGGCCACGGGGTATTTGATGCACCAAGCCCTATAATCGTGGAAATCCTGCTCCTAATCGTGGAAATCCTGCTCCTAATCGTGTAAATCCTGCTCCTAATCGTGCGAAATCGTGATAATCGTGCAAATCCTGCTCCTAATCGTGCAAATCCTGCTCCAAATCGTGCAAATCCTGCTCCAAATCGTGTAAATCCTGCTCCAAATCGTGTAAATCCTGCTCCTAATCATGAGAATCTTGTAAATCCTGCTCCAAATCGTGCTAATCCTGCAAATCCTGCTCAAATTTCCTTGACAGACGAAACCCAAAATGATAAAATATACTGAAAACCCGAATTGAACCTAGCACCGAAGGATAACCACACCTAATGCCAACGCTCAACTGGATCGGAAAAGAGGCGGTCGTCAATCATCACAACGAAGTGCCTGTCCATACACTCACGCACAACCCGGAACATTCTATCGGGACAAACGCGCCGCCATCGCCCGCGGCGGGGAATCTGCTCATTGAAGGCGATAACCTCCTCGCGCTCAAAGCACTCCTCACACACTACGCCGGCAAGGTTAAGTGCATCTTCATCGATCCGCCTTACAACACCGGCAACGAAAGCTGGGTTTACAACGACAACGTCAATCATCCGACTATCCAGAAATGGCTCGGCAAAACCGTCGGCACGCTTACCGTCGATCTCTCCCGACACGACAAGTGGCTCTGCATGATGTATCCGCGCCTCTGCCTACTCCATCAACTCCTCCGCGATGACGGCGCGATTTTCATCACCATTGACGACAACGAGGTGCATCACCTGCGCATGCTCATGGACGACATCTTCGGCGAAGATAATTTCATCGCGAACATCGCATGGGAAAAACGTTACAGCCGTAATAACGATGCTAAACTCTTCTACTCTAAAAAGGACGCGGTTCTCGTCTTCCGAAAAAGCGATAAACTGAAACTTCTGCGGGAAAACCGGACTGATGAAGCGAACTCGCTATATAGCAATCCGGACAACGATCCTCGCGGCCCTTGGATGACTACGCCCTATGCGCGGAAAAGTAGCAAAAAACACGCGAATCTCGTTTATCCTATTACCAATCCTAATACCGGGGAAACCGTAATTCACCCAGATTATGCGTGGAGATGCACAAAAGCACAGTATGAGATTGACGTGAAGGAAAACAGGCTCTATTGGGGGAAAAGTGGCCGGGCGAAATACCCGAGGCGAAAACGTTATCTTTCCGAAGCAAGCGGAATGGTCCCGATAGATATTTGGCTCCACAAAGAAACTGGCACCTCCGATGAAGGCACCAGAGAAGTCAAGCAGGTATTCAATACCGAAAACACTGTTTTTGACTATCCGAAGCCGACGCGCCTTATCCGACGCATCATCAACCTCGTCACAACCTCTGATGGCGATGACATTATCCTTGATTCGTTCGCCGGGAGTGGCACGACTGGACATGCTGTCCTCGCGCAGAATCAGGAAGATGGCGGCAACCGGCGATTTATCCTCGTCGAATTGGATGCAACCATTGCCAGCGAGATTACGGCAGTGCGGCTTCAGCGCGTCATTAACGGCTGGAGGTATGAGAATAACGGCAAGCAACAGCACCGGTTCGGCACGGGTGGCAGTTTCGCCTATTACCGCGTCGGCGAGACGTTATTGGAGAAGTCGGAGATTCCGTTTGACGAGATGGGGCAGTATCTCTTTTTCAAGGAGACGGGAGTGCCGATGGAAGCGGATGCCGCGCTGGCTCTCACCGAATGTGAGTCGGATACTTATCCGAAAAAGAAGAAGGCGTATTGCGCGTGCAGTGCGGATGAGCGGCTGCAGCGTGCTTTTCTCGGCAGTGCGAACGGCATCGGTGTCTATCTTCTCAACAGCGATGATATCTTGACAGAGGCGTTGCTCAGTCGTTTGCCTCCGCATTCGGGTAGCAGAGTTATCCATTGCGGTGGCAATCGGCTTACGGAGGCGGCGTTGCGGCGGTTGGGGGTTACGTTTAAGCAGATGCCGTATCATTTGGTATAGTGGCGGCGCGTTTTGACATGTTTATGGGGAATGTGTTAAACTGAGGGTGTTTCGTAACTCCGTTTCGGTATTTATCGCCCCTGGAGGCGGGCGAATACCGGTAGGCATCGGGCCCACCTCTGTAGTTCGGGATCGCCTGATCCCGAACGGGTCAAGATCTGGCGATCTTGACCTACAGGGGTGAGGCAGTCTGACACCAAAACGCATGGCGAGGGAAACCCGCTCGCCTGCGCGTGTGGCAGGCGAGGGCCTCGCCCTACGTGAAGGGGCGGCGTTTTTTCACCGTAGCGCGGGGGCCTGTCCCCCGCGTTGGCCATCGTCAAGCGGTGGCGTTTTAGATCCTCTCTGTAGTTTGTGATCGCCTGATCACAAACGGGTCAGGATCAGGCGATCCTGCCCTACAGGGGTGAGGCGCGCCGCCCTATTGCATCGAGACCAGGAGGTCTCTCCTACGGGGACATCGCTTGCATCGAGACCGGGAGGTCTCTCCTACGGGGAATGTATTGATATATGAAACACCCTCGTCAAACTGATAACGACCCTAAAAGGAGGCGCAAATGACACAAACGCAGGTAACATTCACGTCCGATGGGCTTCAGCCGTTCGTTGAACGCCTACTCTTTACTTCCCGGGAACGTCTCGTCGCCCTGCTTTCACAGGACGCGGAGAGGGCCGCGCTGGAAACGGAGTTCCGCGAGTTTTTTGAAGGGTATATCGGGCTCGGGTTTTTATTGGAGGATTACGAAGAATCGCTCCTCGCAGTCCTTGAGACAGAAGAAAGGTTTTCGCCGCTGCATCACCGTGTCAAGATGGTTGAGTCTCAGCGGAAATCGTCGCCGGATAGTCGCATTGCCCGGCGGATGGGAGTGGGTCCGCTTCTCACAGATCCGCAGCCGTCGATAAAAGTGATTGAACTGCCGGATGCCGAGTTCCGTGCGTTGCTGGAGATGCTGGTGAGTTGGCCGCTGTTCGCTGCGCGCGAACGCCTCGCCAAATTGCACAAGGATACCAAAACCGACGAAAATGGCACGCCACGCTTACGCGAGAGCAAACCAGACGCGCGTCTCAAACCCGCATTCTTGGAATTTTTCGTCTGCTACTTGGAACTTGAACAGTTCCTTGAAAATTATGAATATGACCAGGATGAAGGTTTGGAAGTGCGGCCTGAGGTTCTTGAAGAATGGGATCGCAGCATCGCGGAGGTCGAAGCGGGTGGGAAAACCTATTCGCTTGAGGAAATCGCGAAAGAGTTGGGGATTGAATTGGAATGTATACCCTAGAACTCAAACCACGGGCCCGTAAGGATTTACAACGTTTGGATTCCTCGGTCCGCGCCCAAGTTGTCCGCAGGCTGCAGTGGTTGTGCCGCCATTGCGACGAAACCAAGCGCAAGGCACTGAAAGGCAAACATCGCGGTAAATTTAGGCTAAAAGTTGCCGAAGTTTATCGAGTCCTCTATAATTTTGATACAGGCACCAGAGTTCTGACTGTCCATCGAATTGGGCACCGCCGGAACGTCTATTAACCGAGGGTGTTTCATAATTCCGTTTGGGTATTTATCCCGCCTTGGAGGAAGGGCGAATACCGGCAGGCATCGGGCCCACCTCTGTAGTTCGGGATCGCCTGTGGGTGGGCGGTAAAACGGGTCAAGATCGCTTGGCAGGTATGCCAGAGCTTCAGACGATCTTGACCTACAGAGGTGATGCACTCTGACCTCAAAACGCTGGCGAGTGAAACCCGCTCGCCTGCGCGTGTGGCAGGCGAGGGCCCCTCGCCCTACGTGAAGGGGCGGCGTTTTTTTTCCCGTAGCGCGGGGGCCTGTCCCCCGCGTTGCCTATCGTTAAGCGGTGGCGTTTTAGGTCCTCTCTGTAGTTTGTGATCGCCTGATCACAAACAGGTCAGGATCAGGCGATCCTGACCTACAGAGGTGAGGCGCGCCGCCCTATTGCATCGAGACCAGGAGGTCTCTCCTACGGGACGCTCGCGGGGGACAGGCCCCCGCGCTACGGTAACCGGACGGTTTTTTGGCAGCGGAACGGCTCCCCCCATCGTAGGGCGAGGGCCTGTCCCTCGCCGTGCTGCGGTCTATCGAACGCTCGCGGGGGACAGGCCCCCGCGCTACGGTAACCGAACGGTTTCTTGGCAGCAGAACGGCTCCCCCCTCCATCGTAGGGCGAGGGCCTGTCCCTCGCCATGCTGCGGTCCACCGAAAACTCGCGGGGGACAGGCCCCCGCGCTACGGTAACCGGACGGTTTTTTGGCAGCAGCACGGCTCTCCCCATCGTAGGGCGAGGACCTGTCTCTCGCCGTGCTGCGGTCTATCGAACGCTCGCGGGGGACAGGCCCCCGCGCTACGGTAACCGGACGGTTTCTTGAGTTACGAAACAGCCTCGCTTACGTATATCACAAGGAAAACTACCAAACCATGCACCACATCCCCAAAGAATACCAACTCCGCACCCTTGAAACCTTGTCGGCTTACTATCAGAAATGCCTGACATACGAAAAGGCAGATCTGGCTTTCTACGACATAACGGAGCGGCCCTATGCCCCCGTGGCTTCGTTACCCGGCATGCCTTATGTCTGCTTGCGGCTGCCGACTGGCGGCGGGAAAACCTTCGTCGCGTGTCATGCCGTGCGCATCACCGCGGCGGAACTCCTCAAAACCGAGAGCCCGATAGTCCTCTGGCTGGTGCCCTCAAATGCCATCCGCGATCAGACGCTGAACGCGCTCAAGGACCGGGCGCATCCGTATCGGCAAGCGTTGGAAGAGACGCGCCGCAACGCCGAAATCCGCACTGTCCAAGAGGCACTCCATCTGTCGCCTTCCGTGCTCAATACCAAAACGACGGTGATAGTCTCCACGATGCAGGCATTCCGCGTGGAGGATACCGAAGGACGCAAGGTTTATGAAAACTCCGGCGCGCTGATGGGGCATTTCACGCACCTGCCGGAAGAAACCCTCTCGCAGATTGAACGCGAAGAAGATGGCACCCCGGTTTATTCCCTTGCGAATCTTTTGCGCGTGAAACGTCCGCTTGTCATTGTCGACGAGGCGCACAACGCGCGCACGGAACTCTCATTTGAAACGCTGGCGCGCTTTCGTCCCGCCGCTATCATTGAATTCACGGCGACACCCGATACGGAGAAAAATCCCTCCAATGTGCTCTACACCGTCTCCGCCGCCGAACTTCACGCCGAAGACATGATTAAGATGCCGATTCAGTTGGAGACAATGCCGGCGTGGAAGCAGCTCCTCGCCGCCGCTATCGCGCAGCGGGATGCCTTGGAGACAGACGCGCAACGGGAACAGCACGAAACTGGCGAATACATCCGTCCTATTATGCTCATTCAGGCGCAGCAGCGGCGCAAAAATCAGGAAACCTTGACGGTAGAAGTTGTTGAGAAGTGCCTTCGCGAGGACTACGGTATTCCCGAAGAGCAAATCGCCCGCGCCACGGGAGAGGACAGAGGTTTGGAAGATGTCGTGTTGGATGCCCCGGAATGCGCTATCCGCTATGTGATTACCGTGCAGGCGTTGCGCGAGGGATGGGACTGTCCCTTTGCCTACGTCCTCTGCTCTGTCGCCGAGATGCGTTCCTCCAGAGCCGTAGAGCAGCTATTAGGAAGAGTCATGCGCCTGCCGCGTGCACGCCGCAAGCAACAGGCATCGCTCAACAAGGCTTATGCCTTCGTCGCTTCGCGCAATTTTTACGAGACTGCATCAGCCTTAGCCGATGGGCTCGTCCAAAACGGATTTGAGAGACAGGCGGCAGCCGAGCTCATCCGCGACACAACCGAGCAACCCGTTCTCCCGCTCTTTGCCTACGAGACGAGGGAGAACATTGAATCCGCGCCTGTTGAACGCGGCGAAGTCTTTCAAGTGCCGAAACTCGTTATTCAACGCGACGCGATGTTCCTTGATTTTGAGGAATCGCGATTCTTGGAGACACCGTGGTCGCTTTCTGAATGCGATGCCGAACTCACTGAAGAAGAGTTCCCTTCGGAATTCAACACCGGCGTGCGCGGCGAAATCGGTGTCTCAGGTGCCGGGAAGATCGAGATGCACTTCCTCGGTGAACTGCATCAGCAGATGTTTCACCTCGCACCCGATAAAGGTTGGGATGCCGCCAAACTCGCCGAATGGTTGGACAGAACCATTATCCATCAGGATATTCTGCAACGCGAATCACTCCCGTTCCTGCAAAACCTTGTCAAGCATCTGATTGAGACGCGCGGCATTCCGATAGAGGTGCTTCTTCACAACAAATATGTCCTAAAAGATACCGCCGCGGCGAAGATTGATAGTCACCGGCAGCGCGCCCACCGCGGTGCTTACGAAAACTTCCTTTTGCCCGAATGCGAAACGCCGGTAGTCGTCTCCCCCGAAAACTGCTTCACTTACGAACGTTATCCCTATAACACCCGATACACCGGCGCGTATCAGTTCCAAAAACACTATTACCGCGACATTGGGGAACTGAAATCGGAGGGTGAAGAATTCCGCTGCGCGCAGTTTATTGACACTCTCCCGGAAGTCAAGTTTTGGGTGCGCAATCTGGAACGTCAACCGCTGTATGCGTTTTGGCTCCAGACCATGGATGATAAGTTTTATCCCGATTTTGTCTGCCTGTTAACAGATGGCCGTTATCTCGTCGTTGAGTATAAAGGCGAGCATCTCTGGAGCGCGGACGATGCCGTTGAGAAACGTGAAATCGGCGAACTCTGGGAGGCGCGGAGTCATGGACAGTGCCTCTTCGTCATGCCGAAGGGGACTGATTTTGAGGCAATCCGCGCGAAGTTTATTGACAATCCAAGACAAAAGTGATAAAATGCCCAACAAATCCACACAAAAGGAAAAACCATGCAACAACGAAAATTAGGAAACACCGGGCTCAACGTCTCTGAAATCGGGATGGGCACGTGGGAACTCGGCGGACGCGAATGGGGAGACATCGCCGAAACCGATGCTGTCAACCTCCTCCGATACGCCTTTGACAACGGCGTTACCTATTACGATACGGCAGACCAGTACGGCGGCGGGCGCGCCGAACGGTTACTGGGAGAAGCGTTCTCTGCACACCGCGACCGGGTGATTATCGCTACGAAACTCGGCTTTGAATTGGATTCCGATGGCTGGATTAGCCATGGTTGGGAGCATCCGGCGTTCAATGTCTCGCGCGCTTACATCCGCGAGGCTGTTGAAGGAAGCCTCAGCCGGCTGCGCAGAGATGTCATTGATATCTATCAATTCCACGCGCCGCCTCCCGCCGCTGCATGGGACGAAGCCTTCGGCGCAATGGAGGAGCTCAAAGCAGAAGGGAAAATCCGTTTTTACGGGTTGTGCCTCGGCAGTGAGGCGGATGCGTTAAAGGCGATAGCGGAAACCGGCATTTCTTCCTTGATGTTAACCTACAACATCCTCACGCAAGGCATGGCGGACCCGGTGATGAAGACAGCGGATGAGAATGGCATAGCCGTGGTCGTCCGGCAGCCGTTGTCATCAGGATTGCTTTCTGGCAACCTCACACCGGATACCGTGTTTGCGGAAAACGATTATCGCAAGACGTGGCCGCGCGAAAAATTCCTCGCAGATCTGGCGAAGGTAGAGGAGATTAAAGCGATTGTCAGCGATGAAGCGCGGACGTTACCGCAAGCCGCGTTGCAGTTCATCTTATCACACCCCGCAGTCTGTAGCGTTGTCCCAGGGATGATGACACGGCCGCAAGTGGACGACGGTGTCGCCGCATCGGGTGCTACGTCCCTCTCGTCTGCAGTCTTGCAACAATTGCGGAGGCGCGCATGAAAGTCATCGCAGATTTATGCATCGTCCCTCTCGGCGTTGGCGTATCTGTCTCAAAATACGTCACAGCGTGCGAAGAAGTGCTGAAAGAAGCCGGCTTGAAAACGAAACTTCACGCCTACGGCACTAACATTGAAGGCGAATGGGATGCAGTCTTCGCCGCAATCCGGCGATGCCATGAAGTGGTGCATGAGATGGGCGCGCCGCGTATCACGACAACGCTCAAGTTCGGCACTCGCACCGACCGGCACCAAACGATGGAGGATAAGGTGAACAGCGTCGAAAAGCAGGCGGCAAAAAAACTTGACTTTTAATTTTTTTTGTGTTAACATCATTTTCGATGTCAAATCCCCATGCTTTAGCATGCGGAATGTAGACATCGCTAACGGTCTGGAATGAAAAAAAGGCTTGCATTCCAAAGTGAAATGTGGTATACTATCTGTAACCTGCTGGATAGGCGTTCCACCCGCGACATTCCAACGTTGCGGTGCCTATTCGTCCTCGTGGAACGGGACAGGGTGGGTTGCAGGTGAGAACCTGACAAAACATCGACGAGAGAAACCGACGCGAAAGTCGGGTCATGCTGCATCGTGTTGGTTTCTCTCACCCTATCTTCTGGGCGGGGCATCAGTCCAGTGTGAGAGTGAGTGTTAGACGCGGATAACCGTGCATCTCACACGTTGCGGTCGGTCGCACACATCACAGAATCCATAGCAGAAGCCACGAGGATACCGACAAACTGAATCCTCCTGCTTCAGCGGGTGGAGTATGTCAAAATAGTTTGCAACGTTAGTTGAGGGTGTTTCACAAATCGCTCAACGTCGCGGTGACAGGCCCCCGCGCTATTGCTGGTAGGAGAGACCTCCTAGTCTCGATGAGGTAAGGCGTGCATTCTCTGGACCCGTTCGGGTGCAGGCGCACCCTAACTACAGGGCCAGCGTGCGCTCCCCGACTGTAGTTCAGGATCGCCTGATCCTGAACTGTTTGTGATCAGGCGATTACAAACTACAGAGGGGAAAACATACATCGTGACGATGGAGATCGCGGGGGAAACCCTCTCGGATGCGCGTATGGCATCCGAGGGCCCCCGCGCTACGGTAAAAAACGTCTTTTAGGTCCGTAGGACCTTAATGTCTATAGCACGTGAGGTTGCGAAGAACGCTAAGGTCCTTTAGGTCCTTAATGTGTTTTGCCAGGGCCGCGCGGGTTTTATTAAGGACCTAAAGGACCTTGGAAACGGGCTGACACGTGTTGCTATAGACATGTAGGACCTAAAGGACCTAAGATGGCATCTTGCCGATGGCCAACGCGTGGGAAACCCGCTCGGATGCGCGTATGGAAACCTCCGAGGGCCCCCGCGCTACGGGAACATCGAGACCGGGAGGTCTCTCCTACGGAGAAGCCATCGAGACCGGGAGGTCTCTCCTACCGGGGAAAACGAGTTATGAAACACCCGCACGTTAATTGTTATTAATTTTCATAGAAAAAAAGGAGTACGTCTTCATGCAAAGGAGATTCTGGGTTTACGCCTGCTGCGCATTGGTATTTTTTATAGCAGTGCCATTCGCAAGCGCGCTAGATAAAATCGAGGGACCCTGGATGTGGATAATCACCGAAAGCGAAGCCGGTCAGGGCGGCGCACTCGCCACCGACATTGACGGCATTGACGAAGCCACAAAGGGGAAACTCACCGAAGAGGATGTCGCAAAAGAAGGGATTACCGATAAAATCCTGAAGGTTAAGTTTCCCGATAAACTTGAGTGGACCGAGGGTGAAATCGCCCCGGTCGGCGGAAACAACATCAACGACATGCTCATCAAAATTAAGTTGGGACCCGGCGGCGATGTCAATGACTATTGTTCCTATGCCGTTATCAACGCCGTGTCGAAGAAGAAACTCACCCGTGTGGAAGCCCAGGTCGGCAGCGACGATTCCATTAAGGTGTGGATGAACGGCAAAGAGGTTTGGGTAAACGCTGTCAACCGTGGTGCCGGCGGCTTTCAAGACACGTTTCCCGTTGACATCAACAAAGGCGATAACGTGCTGATGGTGAAAGTCTGCGAACGCGGTGGAGGCTGGAGCATGTTTGTCGGCATCGATGCCGATTTGGAATACAACCTGAAGTTCAGAGGGTTACCTGTTGAACCCGCCGGGAAATTGGCTACTACCTGGGCGGCAATCCGAAGCGCGTATTAACCGCGCCATCCGAAAGCGCGTATTAGACGCGCCGACTCAGCAAAATTATTATTGAGCAAAATTATTATTGCTTGATTTAATTCTGCGTTATTTGCTATACTAATTAAGGTATAATAAAAAAGGTTGTCCCATCCTTTCAGAAAGGGGAGGGACAACGCAAAATTAACCCAATTGGAGGTTTTTGAATGTTGAGAAAAACATTTACGATAGGGCTGGCATGCGTGATGGCACTTTTCGTCATGACGCACGTTGCGCAAGCCCAAGATAAAATTACCGGTCCTTGGCTGTGGGTTGTTGCTCCAACCGAGGCAAACGAAGGCGGCGCGAATTCTACCGATCTCGATTCGCTTGATGCCGCTAGCGGCGGCGATGTGACAGAAGCCGATGTCGCTGCAAACGGCGCGAAGGAAGGCGACGCAGTCGGCGACTTCGCGTGGACGCTCGGTGAAATCGCCGATACTGGCGGCAATAACGTCAACGATGCCCTCAATGAAATCGGAATGACCGAGGGCGACGTGAACGACCATTCGTCTTACGCGCTTATCACGCTTGAATCCGCAACGGATCAGTCCGATGTGACGATGAAGGTAGGCAGCGATGACTCCATCAAAGTCTGGCTTAACGGCGAAGAAGTTCACAATAACGCTGTCAACCGCGGCGCAGGCGACTTCCAAGACGAATTCCAAGTCAATCTCGTCGCAGGCGATAATCTGTTGCTGGTGAAAGTCAGTGAGCGTGGCGGTGGTTGGAGCATGTTCGTCGGCATCGATGCGGATGTAACGGCTGTCTATAAAGAGCCTGTGCCCCCCGTAACCGGCAAAATCACAGGGCCCTGGCTCTGGGTTATTGCGCCAACCGAGGCAAACGAAGGCGGCGCGAATTCCACCGATCTCGATCAGCTCGAAGCCGCCAGCGGTGGCGATGTGACAGAAGCGATGGTAGCGAGTGAAGGCGCAGCTGAAGGAGACCCGGTCGGCGACTTGGCGTGGACAGTTGGTGAGATTGCGGATACCGGCGGTAATAACGTCAACGATCTCGTCAATGAACTCGGACTCGGCGAAGGCGACGTGAACGATCACTCTGTCTACGGACTCATCGTTCTGAATTCGCCGGCAGACCAGAGCGGCGTGCCGATGAAGGTCGGCAGCGACGACTCTGTCAAAGTCTGGGTGAACGGCGAAGTTGTCCATACCAACGCTGTCAACCGCGGCGCAGGCGATTTCCAAGATGACTTCAATGTCAACCTGAATGCCGGTGCCAACATCTTGCTGGTGAAAGTCAGTGAGCGTGGTGGCGGTTGGAGCTTGTTCGCCGGTGTCGGTGGCGAAGGCGTTACCACGGCTCTTCCTGAATCGCTTGGTACGGCGGTTGAGGCGGCTGGTAAAGTTATCACGACTTGGGGTAGCTTGAAATCCGCCAAGTAGGCCAAGTAGTCTACGCGAATTCGGATATTCTATTTTTCGTAGGTTCGCTTTCTAAGTGTCCCCGAACGAAAAAAGGCGCGGTTGCAAACCGCGCCTTTTTTTGTTACAATGTTACCTGAGGGTGTTTCATATCTCGATGCCTTCCCCGTAGGAGAGACCTCCTGGTCTTGATTTCTTCGGGTAGGAGAGACCTCCCGGTCTCGATGCAATAGGGCGGCGCGCCTCCCGGGGCCGCAGCGGCAGAAAGCCCCCTTCATCGTAGGGCGGTGGGAAAACCTGTCCCTCGCCATCGTCCTCTTCAGGTCCGTAGGACCTGAATGTCTATAGCAGCCCAAACGCTAAAGGCTCTAAGGTCCTTTAGGTCCTTAATAGATTTTGCCAGGGCCGCGTGGTTTTTATTAAGGACCTAAAGGACCTTGAAAACGGCACGACACGTGTTGCTATAGACATTAAGGACCTAAAGGACCTTGAAAACGGGCCGATACGTTTTTCTATAGACATTAAGGACCTAAAGGACCTAAAACGCCACCGCTTGACGATGGCACTCGCGGGGGACAGGCCCCCGCGCTACGGGAAAAATAGTAGGTCAGGATCGCCTGATCCTGACCCGTTCGGGATCAGGCGATCCCGAACTACAGAGGTTGGCCCGATGCCTTTATGAAACATCCTCACCTAAACTGCTGCCACGATTTCCTTGAAGACCGGCAGCGATTCCCGAAACCCATCCTCTCGCGTGCCATTCTCCGGTTCATAGACACTCTCCAGCGAAATCGCCCCTTGGTAATTATCGCGCTTCAATGCGGCGACGATGTCGGCATAATAGGGTGCCATCTGCCCGCGGTTCATCGCGCAGAAATCGAACCGTGCCGCTGGGACGTTCACAACCCCGTCCTTGAGATGCACGTGCGCGATGTGCTCGCGGATAATCTCGTAGGCATCCGGATAGGGCACCTCGGTGCAGTAGAGTGAACTGCACGGATCCCAGAGCACCTTCAGGTGTGGCGGATTACCTAAATCGTCAATCAGTTTTTTAGCGAGCACCGCCGAGGTAACGTTGCAGGAGATAGCTGTTTCAACCACCAGCGTGAGTCCCGCGGCTTCCGCAAGTTTCAACGGCTCTTCTAACAGCACAAGAAGGTTATCCCATGCACCCTCCGCAGCGTTCGGCTTTGAGCCAAACAGCACCATCTCCTTTCGGAAACTGAAAATTCGCACTAGCGGTGAGCCGAGCTCCTGCGCGATGCCGATGCACCGTTGCAGTGTGTCAATCTGCTCGCGATAGATAGGCGCGCTCGGTGACGTATCGACAGGAATTCCTGTCAGATTGTGATGCGAGATACACGAGACCTTCAAATTCCGCGCGTTAATGAGGCCGTGGACTTTTTTGACATCTTCAGGAGTCAACTCGCCGACCTCTTTCTCCCACAGATATTGCAATTCGACGAACTCCAATCCGGTTTGGACCATGGTGTCCAGTGCATACTCAAAATTCCGGCTGATTCCATCGGTGATGATTCCTAGTTTTCGCATTCGCCTCCCTCGTTCTTCTGTTCGGTTCTTTTCACTTCAACGCCCGCGATGTTTTCGAGGATTTTGATGATCGTCCAGTTATCCTCGTCGGGGTTTACCGATTTCCCGGCTTGGAAGAGTTCAAACGCCGCGCTTGCCGCGAACAGGGGCACACCGCAGTCGTTCGCCATATTTTTCGCGAGCCCGAGGTCTTTGTGCATTGTCCCGATATTGCTTTGACCCTTGAAGTTGCGCGATAAGATATTTTCTGTCGTGTCCCGAAAAAGGAAATTGCCGACAACGCTGGTGCTGACGACATCGCGCAAAGTTTCCGGGGCTACCCCTGCCTTCACCGCCAAGGTGAGTGCCTCAAAGATACCGGCATAAGTCGTGCCGATGAGGACAGCGAGCGCGGACTTGACAGTCTGCCCCATGCCAACTTCTTCACCGACGTGATAGATGTCTTTCCCGACGGCTTCTAGCACCGGTTTCGTTGCGGCGAACGTCTCTTTCTCTGCCGCCACCATCATCGTCAGGGTGCCGGCGGCTGCGCCGGGCGCGCCGCCACTGACAGGCGCATCGACAATACGCATCCCGCGGCTCGCCACGAGTTCTCCCACTTCCATCACCTGTGAACGGCCAATCGTCGCCGTGCAGATGACGGTGCTTCCCGGTTTGAGGCCTGCTAATAAGCCGTTTTCTGTCAGCAGTGCGGCTTTCACCTGTTCCAAGTTAAGCACCATGAGAAAGACTGCGTCTGCGCTTAACCCTACTTCTTTCGGGGATGTAGCAGGGCGCGCGCCTTCTTTTTTGAGCGTTTCCAAAGGCTCCGGTCTCACGTCATACGCCGTGAGTTCGTGTCCTGCTTTCAAGATGTTTCGTGCCATGCCCATCCCCATGTTGCCGACACCGATGAGTCCTACTTTTGCCATTAATTCCCTCCTACGCTTCGGTTTTGGTGTGAATCACGCAATCTATTCTGAGAGTGTTGCATAAATCGCTCAACGTCACGGGGGACAGGCCCCCGCGCTACGATGAAAAAAACGCATCCTCTTCACGTAGGGCGAGGGCCTGTCCCTCGCCATCGTTCATGCACCAGACCCTCTCCCCTCTGTAGTTCAGGATCGCCTGATCCTGACCCGTTCGGGAGCGGGTGCTCCCGAACTACAGAGGTGCGCCCGATGCCTGCCGGTATTCGCCCGCCCACCAAGGCGGGATAAATACCGAAACGGA
This sequence comes from Candidatus Poribacteria bacterium, assembly GCA_965242965.1. Lineage (GTDB taxonomy): Bacteria > Poribacteria > WGA-4E > WGA-4E > WGA-3G > AGPOR5. Next base: position 5,308,776 of record OZ251518.1, read on the forward strand.
ATTATGAAACACCCTCATCTATTCTACTATATGGCCCAAACCAGGTCAAGTGAAAATGTGTGCAAACAAGGCGATTCAGTTTTCCATATTCCAAACGCCTATTGGCAGCAAGAGGCTTCCGTATCCTTAAACGGAAAACGATAATCCTGCTAATCCTGCTAATCCTGCTAACCCTGCTCATATCCTGTTCATATCCTGTTCTAAAAAGGCGGAATCGAGACATCCGCTGCTCCCTTAAACCTTTTAGCATTCACAAACGTCTAATAAATAAATGAGGGTATTTCATATTTCGATGCGTTTGTTAGGAGAGACCTCGGGGCTCGATGTTCCCGTAGCGCGGGGGCCTGTCCCCCGCGATCGCTCAAGAACCGCTTTTTCATCGTAGCGCGGGGCCCTCGGATGCCATACGCGCATCCGAGCGGGTTTCCCCCGCGTTGTCCATCGTCCCGATGTGTTTTTCCTCATCTGTAGTTTGTGATCGCCTGATCACAAACGGGTCAGGATCAGGCGATCCTGACCTACAGAGGTGATACCTACAGAGGTGATGGGTATCGTCCCGATGTGTGTTTAGGTCTTTTAGGACCTACATGTCTATAGCAGCACGTGTCGTTCTGTTTTCAAGGTCCATTAGGACCTTAATAAAACACGCGCGGCCCTGGCAAAACCTATTAAGGACCTAAAGGACCTTAGCGTTCTTCGCGTCGCCGAGGGCTATAGACATTAAGGACCTAAAGGACCTTAAAGACGGTTTTTCCGGCGCGCCGACGCTGGGCGAGGGACAGGCCCTCGCCCTACGATGAAGGGGGGGCGTTTTTTTTACCGTAGCGCGGGGGCCTGTCCCCCGCGATCGTTGGATCGCGCGGACGATGGCGAGGGACAGGCCCTCGCCCTACGATGAAGGGGGGGCTTTCTGACTCCCTATTGCATCGAGACCAGGAGGTCTCTCCTACAGGGACATCGCTTGCATCGAGACCGGGAGGTCTCTCCTACCCTCAAGCGGCTGCGAAAGGCGAAAACTGAAGGCACGCTAGTCATTGAACAATAGGAGACACTAAAAATGAAAAGCCTACACACCCCCTTCTTGGGCACACTCTCGCTTTTTCTGATCTGTCTGCTCAGCGGGTTCTGGGGATGCGGCGACACTGAAGAGGCGATGGAAACGGAAGCGGGGGCACCCTTCAACCTGCTGTCACCGCGCACCGAGCGTATGGAAACGGAAGCGGTGGCACCCTTCAACCTGCTGTCACCGCTCATCGAGCAGGACGAGATAGCCTCCGACGGAAGAGAGCTCTCGATGCCGCCAGCGGAAGAAATTGCCGCTGCGGAATTACGCGCGAAACACTTCAGGGAAGAACTCAGCACCGGAAAAAGGCAGATTCCGCTAGAATGGTGGACAACCGAAGACCTGGTATTACGCGTTGAATACTACCGCGCACAACTCATCAAACAGTTTGGCGATATTCCGCAGGTTCACACCGTCGCAGACCACGAACTCAAAGTGGCGATGGGGATTCCTTGGGTGCCACGTGAGGTATTCATCGCTTTTTTGGAAGCGCAATATCATCTCTGGCCGCATCCCACAACGCTGCAAGCACTTGAGAACGCTCGCAATCCACCAAAGCCACCGGATATGAAGAAACTCCGCACGGAAGACCCGGGGTTATGGGATAAGTTAAACCGCGAACATCTCATCAATCGACATGGCGATATCCCAGACGTTCACCTCGTTGCGGATTTTCAAATGACGATCACGCTGGAACAAGCGTTCACAGATGATGAATACCTCGCCTATTTGGAAGCACTCTCTCGTCTCCATCCGGCGGATGACATCCCGCGGCTGATGGTGGAAAGATACCGAAAGGCGAAAGCAGACGGCATTCCCTTCGGTGATGTTGACGTAGACGATATTCTCGCAAAAATCGACGGTGAAGAACCTGAGGCGGAGGACGAGTAAACTCCGGAAATTAATGTCCGAATTCCTGACCTGGCGCACGAACGATGGCGAGGGACAGGCCCTCGCCCTACGTGAAGGGAAGCGTTTTTTTATCGTAGCGCGGGGGCCTGTCCCCCGCGCGCGTTGGAGTGCGCGAACGATGGCGGGTGAAACCCTCTCGGATGCGCGTATGGCATCCGAGGGCCCTCGCCCTACGTGGAGGGGCGGCGTTTTTTTATCGTAGCGCGGGGGCCTGTCCCCCGCGATCTCCATCGTCACGATGTGTTTTCCTCATCTGTAGTTTGTGATCGCCTGATCACAAACGGGTCAGGATCAGGCGATCCTGACCTACAGAGGTGATGGGCATCGTCCCAATGTGTGTTTAGGTCCGTTAGGACCTACATGTCTATAGCAGCACGTGTCGTTACGTTGTCAAGGTCCGTTAGGTCCTTAATAAAACCACGCGCGGCCCTGGCAAAACCTATTAAGGACCTAAAGGACCTTAGGGTTCTTTTCAGGCGCGCGTGCTATAGACATTAAGGTCCTACGGACCTAAGAACCGTTTTTTATCGTAGCGCGGGGGCCTGTCCCCCGCGTTGTCTATCGTCCCGATGTGTTCTTCCTTATCTGTAGTTTGTGATCGCCTGATCACAAACAGGTCAGGATCAGGCGATCCTGACCTACAGGGCCTGGTGCACGAACGATGGCGAGGGACAGGCCCTCGCCCTACGATAAAGGGGGCTTTCTGCCGTCCTATTGCATCGAGACCAGGAGGTCTCTCCTACCGGGGAAAACGGAATCGTTCGGGGTGTCACGAAACCATTTTGACAACAACGGGTCATGAAACACCCTCACTTCATCATATTGAAAATCCCACTTGAAAAAAACGGGAGGCTATGAATGACAATCAGGAAACCGAACGCGCCTTCCGCTTCGCATCCAACAATCGTCCCATTGCGGAGGAAGAGCCCGCCGCCATCGGTTCATCTACTGCCACTGGACGCGCCGAGGCAGTATGTGTTGCAGGAGCAGGGACACCCGCCGCTTTTTTCTCCCTCAATCGCGTTAACGTTTCTGGCACATGTTTCTCGGCGGGACCGCGTAACCGCGCCCATAATTCCGCGAAGTAACCGCTGGCAATGCTGAATCGGCGGAGAATCATCTCTGCGACGAAGAGGATAACCGCGACGACTAACAATGCCTGTGCTAACGAGACGCGGGTTTCAACAGGTTCACCGGAACGTTGTGCGATTTGTGAGGCTGAAGGTTCGTAATGCCCAAGCCTTTGCAGTAATTGCGCGTTCACACCGAATGCCGCATATTCGGCAGGGTAGGCAAAAGAGAGCGTTTCTGTCCGCTTTGCATTATCTTGCTCCCGCTGCGCCGTGACGAGATATGCCCCACTCTCCGCTATCTGAAAGTTGCCGGCATAGCGCGTCGGTGTCAACTGTTGCATGGCGACAAGTTCGTGCGATGCATCCGGCTTGGCGATGTGAAGACGGTAGGCGGCGTGCGATGGCCGTTGCGTATCAATAACGGCTTGTCCTTTACCACTATGGGAGGATAGGGTGAGCTCAAAGTCAGCGTCGGCATCGTCCGCGGGGAGCGTCCAATTGACGACTTGTCCCCAAAAGCGTCCGAAGTGTTGCCATGGAATCCACTCCTTCGCCCAAGCGGGTTTGACATCCGATGTCCAAGCGATGGATTTCCCTAAGCCAAAACGGCACCCCGCAAGAATTGGTTCGTCTTGATGTGAACGAATGAAGACTTGGGCACTCTCTTTCTCCGCTGTTGCAATATAGCCGTGGAGCATGGGGAGGGAGCCAATGCCTTCCACAATCGGTGCATCAGGGATAGCTAAACGAGGCAGGAACGTTTCTTGCACAATGTAGCGTTGCGTTTCTCGGACGGTTTCAGTCAAGACTGCGGGTAATTCTTGCACATTTTGCACGAAGACTGCATTTCCAGCGGCGGCTTCTGCAATTTCGGAGAGGAGCGTTTTGTCGGCATCGCCTATCGCAATAGTCGTGATGCCGATGCGCGCCGCGGCGAGTTGCTTCGCTAAGTCGAGAAAATCGGAACGTTCCCCGATAGAATTCCCATCTGACAAGAGGACGATGTGTTTCCGTTTTGCGTCGGTAGTTTTGAGCATCTCACCGGCTTCTTGGAGGGCCGCGTGCATCATCGTCGTGCCGCCGGTAGGACGGAGTGTGCCGACAGCACGGAGGAGCGCGCCTCTGTCGGCAGTGAGAGACGAGACGACGTGAACCGCCGTGTTGAAACCGAGGAGTCCCGCCGTGTCTTCTGTCTTCAGATTGCGAATGCCGGCGCGCACGCCTTCAATGGCGAGTTGGATTTTCTGGCGCGCGTTGACGTAATTCGCCATACTGCCGGAGGTATCAATCACAAAGAGCATCGCGAGGGAATCTTGCTGTTGGCGCGGTGTCATCTTGACTGGAAGGATACGTTCCAACGCTGTATCGGTATAACCCCCCGGGCCGAACGCCCGCGGGCCGCCGATAACGACTAACCCATGTCCAAGCACGCGGACATAATTGTCTAAGGTGTTTAACTGCTGTGTTGACAGTGCATCAGCGGGGATGTTGCTGAGAATGAGCGCGTCACTCCGTTGGAGTGCAACCAATTCTGTGGGTATCTCTGCTGCAGAAAGGTGCTCAACAATAAACCCGTTTTCTTCCAAAACCTCTTTCAGCGGTTCGTTATAAGCCGGTTCGCCTTCCACATACAAGACATGCGGTTTATCCTGAATTTTGACAACGCCGTAGGCGTGATTATTTTCAGGGATTGCATCGCTGACATTCAGTTTCAAGTGATAGGCATGGATGCCCTCCACTTTCACCTGTTGCACAGGCAGTTCAAGCACATGTCTGCCTTGCGGCAACGTCCATTCCGCTTCATGAATTGGAACGCCATTGTGTGAGAGTGTGGCTGTGAGCGTGGGGATGCTACCGTCGGTTGCAATAATTGCCTGTATGCGAAACCGTTGCGCTTTTCTCACCTGAGTCGGCATTTGCAGTTGATGCACCCGCAGCGCGTCTTGGACAGACTGCAGCGGCACTGTCAAAATGTCTACGTTACTCGCTTTGAGCAGCGGCAGATAGTCGATGAGCGCGGTGCCGCTTGCATTATCAAGTCCGTCGCTAAAAATGACGATGCGGGGTTGGTGTGCATCGACGAGCATCGCCATCGCGCGTTTGATTGCGGCGAGGATATCGGTGCCTTCGCCTGCGAACCATGCGTCGGTAGTGAGCGGCGGTTGTGCGGCTTTTGAACGGAGCTCAAGCCAGACAGTGGGTTCCGCCGCGAAACCGATGAGTCCGAACCTGTCGGTGGGTTTCAACTTTGCGATGGCAGTGTTCATCCTGTCTAACGCTTCGGCGCGCTGTTCCCTAGCGACGCTGTCGGATGTGTCCAGCAAAAAGACAATCGACAGGCGTTGTTCTCGGTGCGTTTTTTGCAGGTTCGCCAAGGCGAGAACGGCACAAAAGAGGGCACCCCCTCTGAGACAAAACGTCACCCATCGCCGCCATTTCGCGGCGGTGACGTTTGTCCCTCGTCGCGCGAGTATCAGCAGCGGCACGGCGGCTAGCAAAATCAAGAAGAGGGGATAGGTAACGTTAAACATTTTATTTTTTTACTATCCTTTTTGCTTGCCGATGTCTCTATACTATCAAAACCGAAACAAAAGCATTGGAAATCGTCAGCCGTGGCCGTTTCCAAGAGTTTACAACGCATTGCGTTTTTTATCAACCAAAACCGGGTGCCGCGTGTCATATATAGCAGCAACGAAAACCGAACACGGTTCGGCTAACGTTTTTTTTTTGAAGAAATCTCCGTTTTTAGGTTACAGATACTATGAAACACCGTTTGAATCCGCTACCCGATTTAGATGAGCGGCTCGATCTTGTCGAAGAACAGGTGCGGCAGGCGCGCCGGAGCCTCAACCGACAAGTAGAAGAAGCACTCATCCCGCTTGATATTCAGGAGGATTACACCCTCTCGGAATTGCAAGGCGACGTGATGCTTGTTTCTATTGATGACGACTTGCATGACAAAATCGGCGAAATCCTTCGTTCTGAGGGGTATCCGTTTGATATCCCTGAACGCACCTCTGAGGCAATCGGGATGCTGAAACTGCGGAATTACCGCCTGGTCATCGCTGATTGCAGGCATAGGCGACGTTCTCGCCTGTTTGACTATATTGAGCGGTATCAGCCGTTTGTCAAAACCATCACGATTGTGCCCAACCGCAGCAGGGCGCGTGAGTCAATGACACGGGGCGGCTATAGTTTCCTCATGGGTAAAGATTTTAACCCGGAGCAACTGCGCACTTGTTTGGTAAGTTCGCTGCAGTTGCAACACCGCGTCTGCTGGCTGCTTGCACACGGCGAACCGTGCAACCGCTCCTGTGTTGATAGTTACCAATCCGATGAAGATTTCGGAGAAATTCAGGAACGGTAAGGGCGGCTATTGTTCAAAGCCACCCCCCGTAAACGTCAAATATGGCAACAAACCTAGAATTCAAAGCCCGGTGTCAATCGCTGACAGCACTCCGACCAGGGTTAGAGAAGTTAAAAGCGACGCACCGCGAAACCGTCCACCAAGTGGATACCTATTTTCAGGCACCGAAAGGGAGGTTAAAACTGCGCGAAATCGTGGAGACAGACGAAGGCTGGCTCATTTACTACGAACGTCCGAATCAGCCAGAGTCGCGTTACAGTCAGTATCAACTCTGCGAAATTGCGGATTGCGCCGCCCTGAAAAACCTGTTAACCGCCGCGTTCGGCATCAAAACAGTTGTCGAAAAACGGCGCGAGCTCTGGATGTTTCACAATACCCGCATCCACCTTGATACTGTTGCTAACCTCGGGCAGTTTGTCGAATTGGAGACTGTTTTTCAAGGACAAACCGATGCCGAAGCAGTCAAAGAACATCAACACGTAAAAACAACGCTCAATTTAGACGCTGCGGAACCGATTGCGAGTTCCTACAGCGAGTTGAGTTGAGGGAGGACTTACCATGGATTGTTCAATATACCGCGAACTTTTGGAGGCGCACACAAGCGTGGATAGCCACAAAAGGGACAAACTTATCCGCATCTACGCGCAGGTGCCTTCAGTGCCGAAACTCAAGGCGACCCGGGCAGCATTGGCAGCCTTGAAGACGGCGTTAAATCGGCGCAATGACGCGCCATTGCCGACAACGGCCATCCGGGTTTGGCTTGACGCGAAGCGTTTGGGATAGCAGTTCGTAGGGTGGGGGCCTGTCCCCCGCCATGCCATGACGACTCAATGGTTCGTAGGGTGGGGGCCTGTCCCCCGCCATGCCATGACGACTCAATGGTTCGTAGGGTGGGGGCCTGTCCCCCGCCATGCCACGACTGCTCAGCAAATCAGGTCTGCGAGGGACAGGCCCTCGCACTACGATAATGCCGGTACGATTCGTAGGGCGGGGGCCTGTCCCCCGCCATGCCATGACGACTCAGCGAATCAGGTTTGCGAGGGACAGGCCCTCGCACTACGAACGAGAGAAGGCTCGCCTTTCCCCTTACTCATCTCTCAATTGCGAAAGAACCGCTTGCACCAACAACGGAATCATCAACTCGTGATGTCCCGTGAACGTATACCCCTGTCCACCCATTTCTGTGGGACGTTTGACGACGTTCTCTACCGGCCGGTACTGCTGTTGCATATCAAAATTCGCAGTTGTAAAGTGAGATACTGTGTGCCCCAGGTTCCGTGCAATCGTCAACGCCTTTAAGAAAACTTCCGGCAGTATCACCGCCGAACCGAAGTTCAGCACAACGCCGCCGCCTTCAAGGTGCGTTATCATCTCTGTTAGCAGCCGAAAATCGGTGAAACTTGCTTCGCCGATGGCGGCACCGTTTGCGGAAGGATGCTGATGGATGATATCGGTGCCGATGGCGACATGGACTGTTATCGGCACATCGTGGTGAATTCCGGCGGCGAGGAGGCTATAATCGGTATAGGGCGCGTTTATCTCAATAAGCAGTTTGCCCAATGCTTCCCCCATCCCGATGCCGGTGTCAGCGGCGCGCTGGATAGCCTCATTCATCAAGCGTCCTGTCTCTTCCCACATCCCGAATGTGCCGGTTTGTAGGTATGCGCCGACTTCCTCGGAAGTCTCGCCGATGAGTGCAATCTCAAAATCGTGGATGCTGCTTGCGCCGTTAAAGGCGAATCCGGTAATCACACCGCGCTTTGCCAGTGCAATCAGTAGTGGGCTCAACCCACACTTGATAACGTGCCCTCCCATCATCACGATGACAGGTTTCTGCCTTTGGTGTGCAGCTGCGATGGTATCAACGAGAGCCAAAAAATCGGGTGCCTTCAAAATGCGCGGGAGACTCTCCAAGAACAGGGATAAGTCTACCGATGTGCCCGGCACGGTTGCGAAATCGTGAATGGAGACTTTGTTGATGCGTTCTTGAAGAGGATAGGTAGTGACGGCGGATAAGTCGATTGGATTTGGACGTTTTTTCATACCAACCCCACTCGTTTCCGCACGAACCATTCCAACCCCAACATCGCCAGAAGGAGCCCGAAAATGAGCGGCATATCCCAGATATCCACATCCGTAATTGTTGAGGTAGCACTCTCCACGAGCGGAATTTGTTGGACGAGTTGCGATGCTTCTTCAAGCGGATAGTATTTTCCGCCGCTTCCTTCAGCGAGTGCCTTGAGGAGCGCGACGTTGAGTTCCGCATTGCTGAATTCGGCATAAGAGGGTTTCACTTCAAAGAGACTTTGCTGTTCGCCGAGGGATTCGCCGTTCAGCGTGCCGGTCGCGATGACGGTATACTCGCCGTAGCGGTTGGGGATAAAGCGTGCCGAGTAGAGTCCATCTTCACCGAGCACCTGCTCAAGACGTAGCTCTTTGCGCTTTCCCGTTTCATCGACAATTACGGCGCGGAGTTTCGCCTGATTTGTCGGTTCAAATTTCTTGTCTGTCGCCGTTACTTCGATGACTACGGGTTCTTTCAGCGTGTAAGCCGTTTTGGCGATGTCAAGTTTGAGATGTTCCTTTGGCGCGGTGGTGAGCCATTTCGCCACCTGCCGCCAGAAGCGTTGGTAACTCTCGTCTTGATGCGATTGTAGCATCTGCCACCGCCACGAACTATTCGGCGTGAACACCATCACGCGCCCGGCGTTGTAGTTCTGCGTTGCGAGGAGAATCCGCTTGCCAAACTGATTTCGTTCAGTTGGATGTTCCGCCAAGACGAGTGCCCCCGGTTTAGCGCGTTTGACTTTACTGTATCCGAGCAGCGGTTTTTGGCTTTCCCAGCGTGCCAGGTTTTCTACAGGCGTATCTGCCAACGCCATCAGCGGTTCAACTTTCCCATCCGGTGTCAATTGCAATTGGTAGCCTTCTCGCGAGGCGCGTCCTCGCGGTGCGGGCGGCGGTGGCGGCGAACCGAGCTCTAATTCTACCGGCAGGAGTTGTGCAATCGGCGTATTGAGATAAGATTCGGCGAGTTCGTGGTTGCCTAGTGATTCTGCGCCGCCGAGCATTAGCAAGCCGCCGCCTCGTGTTCGGACAAACTCTACCGTGTTCTCCAACTCCTGTTTCGTGAAATGGGTGGCGGCGACGTTGCCAATAATGATAGCGTCAAAATAGAAGAGTGCCTCTTTGGAATCGGGGTAGTAGTCGTTGAAAACTAGTTCGGTGCCTGTCTGGGTCCCGCCGTACTCGCTGTCGTTCTTTAAAAACCGGTCGGTGAGTTGGATGTTCGGATCTTCCCTGAGGGCGCGTTTGATATGTTTAAACTCTTGGCGCGGTTTGCCATCGACAAAGAGAATTTTCACGCGTTTAGAAGGCGCGACCTTCAGCAAAAACGTCTTAGTGTTATTTTGCGGCACCGCTTCGTCAACGTTAGTGTCAGGCAATACGTGCACCCCGTATCGCTGCGTCCCCGGTTGCCGCGGGGTAAACTTGATTGGGACACGGACAGTCCTTGTCTCTTTTGACGTGCCTTGCGGTTCCACTTTGTCCATGTCAACGGGGAGTGATGTCAGGATGCGTCCGTTGTTTGTTAATTGGAGGTTCACCTTTTTGCCTTTGTAGCCGCGTCGTTTCACGGTTGCCCACATCTCGACAGGGAAATCCTCTTCCGCCGTGCGCGGAACGTCGACTTTGACAAGTTCCAAATCGTCCGTGCCTGCCTCAGAACCGATGCCAACGGTATGGATAGGCAATTTCCGTTCGCGGGTTTGCAGTGCCAGTTTTGCGATGTCCGTGCCGCTCCTGTCTGCACCGTCTGTCAGTAGGACTACACCGGAGAGGGGGATGCCTTGGAGTTCATCGAGTGCCTCGTTGAGTGCGTTTGGGATGTCGGTGCTTTCGCCGTTTGCGTCTGTTAATGCCTCGCTAGGGATGCGTTTCGCTCCCGTATCAAATGCGAAGAGGCGTGCTTTGAATTTGGCGTTGAGTTGCGCTAGGAGTGCATCGCTATCTTGGTTCTCCTCGCCAAACAGCAATTTGTTTGCGCGATGCAGGCGCGTTTCAGAACCGACAGCATCGGTAATCTGCATACTCTTGGAACTGTCTACCATCACTAACAGATACGAGTCATCGGGGTTCGTATCGTAAATCGTGAGGAACGGCTTGAGCAGACAGAAAGCGAGAGCGCAAAGCACCAGCGCGCGGAAAAAGATGAGAACGCCTCGGAGGCCGCGACGCGTGCGGCCTCGCGTGCTCCGATATGCCCAGATTGTAGCGGCGAGTAGCACGCCGAGCAGGACGACAATCAGGAGCCCCGGCAAGGGAATTCCGAATGAGAAATCGCCTTCCCGAAAAACGTCGATGGGGTATTTCATAAATTTTTCAAACATTTTCGTATGTCGCGATGCGTTGTTCAGCTGCTTTTGTGCAGAGAAGGTTGTCTCCTCAGGCCGTCTTGACGATGTCAAGACTTGCATTTCTGGGCTAAGAAATTTAATCGAGGGTGTTTCATATTTCAATGCACACCCATAGAAGAGCCCTCTGGTCTCGATGCAATATCCCTGTAGGAGAGCCCTCCCGGTCTCGATTTTTCCGTAGCGCGGGGGCCTGTCCCGCGCGTTGTCCATCGGCAAGATGCTGTCTTAAGTCCGTAGGACCTAAGAGCACGCGCGCCGTTTTTTTCGTTCTCTCCTCTCTGTAGTTTGTGATCGCCTGATCACAAACGGGTCAAGATCAGGCGATCTTGACCTACAGGGGTGATGCGGTCTGACAGCAAAACGCTGGCGAGGGACACCCGCTCACCTGCGCGCGTGGTATGCGAGGGCCCAAGCCCTGCAGTGACGCACCGTTTTTTTTCCGTAGCGCGGGGGCCTGTCCCCCGTGAGCGTTGGATTGCGCCGACGCTGGCGAGGGGAACCCGCTCGGATGCGCGTGTGGCATGCGAGGGCCCAAGCCCTACGATGAAGGGGGGCTTTCTGCCGCCGCGGCCCCGGTAGGCGCGCCGGCCTATTGCATCGAGACCGGGAGGTCTCTCCTACCGGGAAACCATCAATTATGAAACACCCTCATTTAATCAGGCAAGCGGATGCGCTGGCCCGTGTTCGCGGATTCGTGCAAGGCATCGATAACGCGCATATTGCAGAGCGCGTCTGAAATCGGTAGACGCTGCGGCGCGCCGGTTTCTATCACTTCACACAGATTCAGCATCTCGGCGGCATACGGGTTGATACCTTTGACGCTGAAAGTCTCGCCGTTCACCGTGAAATGCGATGTGTCCTCGCCGTTACCCCACGCCGTTTGGACAGAAAGCGTTCCATCTGTCCCTGCGACTTCGTAAGATTCGCGCCATGTCCACCCGAAACTGCAATCCAATTGTCCTGTGATACCGTCGCCGAAATCTAGCGTGCCGATGAGCGTTTCCCAGACGTGGTTAATCGCCTCAAACTTGCCGGTAGCCCACGCGAATTTCGGTTCTTTCCCGACGAGATACCGGATGATATTGATACAGTAACATCCCAGATCCATGACGGCACCACCGCCGAGTTCGCCCCGAAGCCGCCAGTTTCGCCTATCCGTCAATCCGGTTGAAAACGTGGCGCGCGCGTATCGCACTTCCCCGATTGCGCCTTCCTCTATCTTCTCCTTCACCGCCAACGTCAGCGGATGATGCCGATACATAAAGGCTTCCATGATACGGATATTGGCGCGTTCCGTTACCTGAATCATCTGCTCCAGTTGCGTGGTGGTAACAGCGATAGGTTTTTCAACGAGGATGCCTTTGACACCACACCGCACCGCCTCCATCACATTTTTGAGGTGACTGGCAGGCCAGGTTGCCACGAGGAGGACATCGGGTTGTTGTTTCTCCAGCATTTGTCGGAGCTCGTTATAGGTATTTTGGACGTTATATTCGTTGGCAAAGCGGGCAAGCGGTTCAAATTTCTCATCGCACGCGCCAACGATTTCAATCTCCGGCACCTCGCGCCATGCGAGGCCGTGTGCATGTGAGATGCCGCCACACCCGACAATTGCCACGCGGTATTTTGCGGACATAATTTACCTCAGAAGGAACTGACTAGCCGATTTCGGATACCGACACCGGCCGGTTTTCTTGTGCAGAACGGTTCGCCGCCAATGAAATCGCAAGGGTTTTGACAGCATCGCTATATGGACTCAGGATGCGCGCGTCGTTGCCGCTGCGCACCGCTTCTACAAAGACTTCATCAATAGTCGGGCTCGGCTCGGTTTTCTCGCTCCATTTTCCATCTTCGCGCACCGAAACTCGCGACGGATTCCAATTGAGCATTTGTGCGCCGTAGAAGACATCAAGAATGTTCGCGTTGGACCAGTCGCCGTCGTATGCCCATGTCGCTGTCAAAGCACCGATGGCACCACTCGCGAACTGCATCGAGACACTGTTGACATCGGGGCAATCCGTGGCTTTCAAAAACCGATTCGCCTGCATCGCGTAAACGGTGTCTACTTCGCCGCCCATGTAACGCATCATGTCAATAGTGTGCGTTGCTTGTTCGACCAGTTGGCCTCCCGATTTGTTCATTTGCCGCAGCCAAGCGTCCGGGTTTCCGTGCCCCGTGTTGCACCAATATTTGCCCACTAGCATGTTTAGCGAGGCGTTCCGTAAAATCTCGCGTGCTATCAGCGTGGAACCGAGATAACGGAGTTGATAGCCAACGCAGGTAATCAACCCTGCCTTCGCCACTTGTCCCTCAATTTCGCGGGCGATGTCCATGTTGATAGCCACGGGCTTCTCAACGAAAAAGGGTAACCCGCGCGCGATTACGTCAAGTTCCGGCTGCCCGTGCGCGAAAACCGGGAGGCTGAGATAGACTGCGTCTAAGTCCTCGCTTTCTAGCATCGCGTGATGCTCGGTATAGGGTTGCGCGTTGTGCTTTTCAGCTGCGCTTTGCGCGCGTTCGGGTTGAACGTCACACACGGCGACGATGCGCGCCCCTTCTAATTGGGTGAGTTGATTCATGTGGCCGTTGGCATTGCCGCCACATCCGATAAATGCAATTTTAACGTCGCTCATCAATGTCCATCCTACTTTTGTTGAGGGTGTTTTATAACTCCGTTGTTGTAAAAATGGTTTCGTGAGACCTCGAACGCTTCCGTTTCCCCGGTAGGAGAGACCTCCTGGTCTCGATTTCTCCCCGTAGGAGAGACCTCCCGGTCTCGATTTCTTCCTCCCGGTCTTGATACGGTGCAGGCAGCAACCCGCCGCTTTCACCGTAGGGCGTGGGCCCTCGGATGCCACACGCGCATCCAAGCGGGTTCCCCTCGCCATGCAACTGATGAGAAATTTCTGCTGGTTTTAGGTCCGTAGGACCTTAATGTCTATAGCTCTTCGTCCTGCGAAGACTCTTAAGGTCTGTAAGACCTTAATGTGCATCTGCACCGCGTCGCTAGCCTGCTATTAAGGACCTAACGGACCTTGAAAACGATGAAAGGCACGTTTTTCTATAGACATGCAGGACCTAAAGGACCTGAAGAGCCGTTTTTTTCAAAAGAGATTTCGTCGCTGCGAATGGACACCGCCGTTTTACCGTAGCGCGGGGGCCTGTCCCTCGCGATCGTTTTAGGCCCCGTATCGCGGGGCCCTCGGATGCCATACGTGCATCCGAGCGGGTTCCCCCGCGATCGTTGCCTGGCGAGGGACAGGCCCTCGCCCTACGGTAAGCAAGGCCATTCTGGATACCGTAGCGCAGGGCCTGTCACCGCGACGTTAAGCAATTTATGAAACACCCTCATTTTTATTGTTCTCCATGCGGTTGATCGCCTCGTCTGTCCAACATGGCTACATGCCTTGCAATCGTCTGCCGATTGCCTTTATCAGCGGTGTGATGAAAAAGTTAAGGCTAAAGACGACAAAGGCAATGACTGAAACGAGGAACAGGTTGGCTAGCAAACGTGGAATAACGTCCGGTTTGGAAAAGAGACTTTTGACAACCCTTGGCGAAAAAAAGCTAAGCGTTCCAAGCCAGTAGTAAAGATACCGACTCTTCAATTTTGAGAAAAACATCAAATCCTCCGGTCTGAACAATACGCCTGTCCAAGATGTCATCAATTTTAACATCAAATCCGATTTTAAATCAAGAATAAAAAAATACTTGCATCTGTTTTGGATAAGTGTTATAATTAAATATAGCATTTTCGTAAATTTTAGATATCGGATAAAATAGAGGAGGCTTACGTGAAACGGAAAAGAGTTAAAATCGTTGCGGCGAGTGCGATGCTGCTTATAGCGATGGCGTTTTTAGTGATAGCGGGCATTCAGAGCACGAGTGTGCGCCACTTCACGCCCGCGGGGCTCGTCGCGGCGGCGAAATCGCTAAACAATCAACGGGTGCAAGTTGATGGGCTTATTTTAGCGGGGAGCACCGAATGGGATGCAGCCAACTTTGAGCTCACTTTTGCTGTACGCGACCGGGAAGGCAGCGAAACCGTCAACGTGCTTTACGCGAAGCGGCTCAAACCGGATAACTTTATTGATGACGGCAGCGTGTTTGTGGAAGGCAAATACGATGCCTCGCGGAACCTTATCGTCGCAACGAAACTGATGACGAAGTGTGCTTCCAAATACGAGGAAGCAGATAGCGCGACGACGGAATTGGTTACAGAAAGAGGTAAAAAATGACAGCGGAAATCGGACAAGCCGCGATAGCCCTCTCTGTCCTCTCTGCGCTGTGGGCAATTGGATTCCTCTGTGTTGGGTTACGCCTGCGGAATGCGAAGGCAGTGCAGAGCGGCAGGAATGCTGTCGTCGCGACGTTTTTCCTCACCTGTGTCTCAACGGGTGCACTCATCTACGGGTTTGTGACAGACGACTTTTCACTGCGCTATGTCGTTGAGGTGTCAAGTGCCGCACAGCCGTTGCTGTATAAAATTGCCGCGCTCTGGGGCGCGATGTCGGGCTCTTTGCTCCTGTGGCTCTGGCTGCTCACCTTAGCGGGGGCGATTGTCGTCTGGCAGCATCGGAATTACACAACGGATAACCTCGCCGATTATGCGCTCGTGCCAATCGTCGTTGTGCAGCTCTTTTTTATTATTCTGGTGACAGGTATTCCTGATGGAGTCTACAACCCACTCGCAAAACTGCCAGGAGGACAGGTTGCCGCCGATGGGCAAGGAATGAACCCGCTCCTTCAGACACCGCTCATGGCGTTCCATCCGCCGACACTCTATATCGGGTGGATTGGGATGACGGTGCCGTTCGGGTTTGCGATGGCCGCGCTCGCCTCCGGACGTATCGGAAGCAATTGGATACTCCGTTCCCGCAGATGGATGCTGCTCTCATGGATTATCTTGACTATTGGGATAACGCTCGGCGGCAATTGGGCGTATCGCGAGCTCGGATGGGGCGGTTATTGGGCGTGGGACCCGGTTGAAAACGCCTCCTTCATGCCGTGGCTCCTCGGCACGGCCTATCTCCACTCCGTGATGATTCAAGAGAAGCGGAGCATGCTCAAGTTGTGGAATCTCCTCCTCATTACGCTGGCGTTCCAGTTCACGCTGTTAGGCACCTTTATCACGCGAAGCGGGGTTATCTCATCTGTTCACTCTTTTGCGCAATCGAACGTCGGCTGGTATTTCCTCGGCTTCATCTTCGCGACGACTGCCGCTGCCATCGGCATGATGGTATATCGGCGGAAGCGGCTCAGAAGTGAAAACCACTTGGAATCCCTGCTCTCGCGCGAAAGTGCCTTTATCTTGAACAATTGGCTCCTCGTAGGATTGACGTTGATTATCCTCTGGGGAACGCTGTGGCCGATTCTCTCTGAAGCGATTAACGGCGAGAAGGCATCCGTCCCGGAGGCGTTTTTCAACCAGGTGGTTATCATCCCCGGCCTGTTGCTCCTCTTCTTGACAGGAGCCGGTCCAATTATTTCGTGGAAGAAGTTGACACCGAACAATTTCCGCCGGATGTTTGTCTCACCTATCGGTATCGGTGTGATTGCCGGGGCGTTGACGTGGGGATTTCTCGCGTGGCGCGGCAACCCAATGCCGATTTATTCGGTGCTTTGCAGTTTCGCCGCCGTTTTCGTGCTCGCGGCAATTTTTAGCGAATTTTACCGCGGTGCAAAATTGCGTGCCAAACGTCAGGATGCTTCCTTCTTCACGGGGTTAACGCGCCTCGTGATGCGGAACAAGCGGCGATACGGCGGCTACATCATCCACATCGGCATTGTCATTCTTTATATCGGCATCATGGGCTCCAAAGGCTATTTCCTGCTGGAATCCGAGGGGCTGAAACTCGGCGAATCGATGCAGGTAGGCACCTTTAATCTGACGATGAAGGACTGGTTCCAGGAACGACATGCGAACTACGCCCGGGCTGGCGTGGTGTTTGACATTGAGAGAAACGGCAGACCGGTGGGCGAAATGAAGCCGGCGCGGCACTACTATGAGAAGACTGGGCAAGGCGAGACAGATACCATTGAGTCCGCCATTCAACATTTTGGCGCGAATGATCTTTACATTGCCCTCGGTGATCTGCCGCCGAATATTAATGACGGCGGCATCGTGAACGTCCAAGTCTACCACAATCCGCTCATTAACGTTGTTTGGGTGGGGGTTGCGGTGATGGTGCTAGGCGGCATTGTCGCTATCGCGGAGAACTATCCGCACAAACCACCGAGCCAGCCGGGAGAATGAAAAATGAGAATCCGAATCGTCTTGCGGGGAGTTATGCTCTCCTTCGTCATTTTCGCCACCGGCGTGTTTGCACAAGAGGACGGCGACAACTCCTTTGAGACGCAGTTGCAGGAACTCACGACGACGCTTTACTGTTCCTGCGGTTGTGAGGAAACGATAATCCAGCACTGCGATTGTGACACCGCGCGGGCAATTGAGGAGGAATTCCGAACGCGGTTGGCAGCAGGCGAAACTGCCGAACACATTCGCGCCGATTACCTGGAAGCGTATACAACGCAACTCAATTATCCTCACAAAACTGAATTGGCACAACTGATGAGTGGCCTTTACTGTGCTTGTGGCGAGTGTGTGGATTTGACAGTCCTGCACTGTGCTTGTGATGCTGCACATGAATT
Source organism: Candidatus Poribacteria bacterium (assembly GCA_965242965.1). Taxonomy (GTDB): domain Bacteria; phylum Poribacteria; class WGA-4E; order WGA-4E; family WGA-3G; genus AGPOR5. The sequence continues at coordinate 5,326,260 of OZ251518.1, forward strand.
TGAGCAGAATTTCCGGGCGCAACTGGACACTGGGAAATCTATCCAACACATCCGCGCTGATTATTTGCAAACCTTCGGTTTCCAATATGATGCCACCGCGCCGACAGAGAATGGCAATTTGTTTGCCTATGTGATACCAGTGGGTATTCTTCTCCTACTCGGCGGCGTTATCATCGCTTTCATGCGGAAAGTGAGACAGCGGAATGAAGGAACCGGCGAAAACAGAAACGGTTCTGATAGCCCGAAACCACCTAGCGTCCCGGAGGCATAAGATATGAAAATCCGAACCGCTTTTCTTGCCAGTGCCCTGCTGAGTGCCGCTTTGGCCACCGTCGTGCTGTCTCAAGAGCGTTCTGAGCCAAAATTGGAAGAGCTCATGACGAGCGTCTACTGCTACTGTGGATGTGTCAAGGAGACAATCCAAGTCTGTGTGTGCGGCACTGCAGTGGCGATTGAAGCCGATTTTCGCGCCCGGTTGAACGCCGGTGAAACTGTCGAACAGATTCGCGCGGATTATCTTGAAACTCACGGACCCGAGTTCAATGCGCTCATGCCAGCGGAAGGCATCAATCTCGTCGCCTACATTGCACCAGGTGTCATTCTGGTGTTGATTGGCGGGGTTGTCTTTGCCGTTCTGCAGAAGATGAGAAAGCCGAAAGCTGCGGCGGCACCTCAGGCCGCGCCGGCTTCCGATGCCGCTGTCAAACAGATTGAAGCGGAATTAGAAGAATATAAACAGGAAAAGTGACCTGGTTAGGAGCACCCTCATGTCTCTATTTGTCCTCTTGTGGATGAGTATCCTTGGTATTGTGCTGTTGGTATATTTGGCGTATCCGTTTTTCACGAAAACGGATACGCAACCCATGGAAACCGCCCCGGGCGAAGCGCGCATGCAAACCCTCTTGCAGGAACGCGAACGCAGCTACGCCGCTTTGGCTGATCTTGACGAAGACTACGAAACCGGCAAACTCTCCGAAGCCGATTATCGGGAGTTACGTGCCGCCCTTTTGCAGGAGACCGCGCATGTCATCCAGCAACTTGAAACGAGTGCCAAGACAGATGTTGAGGCAGAAATTGAACGATTCAAACAGCAGAAACGCGGATAAGGAAACATGGCGAATTTAGTCTCAACATATCTAGTAGCCGCGCTTTACAGGCGCGCAAAGTGTCCGGTAGGCGCGTTTTGGAAACGCACTTGCCTCGCGATAGCCGCACTTCTCGTTTGCGTGATGTCTGTTCACGCCGAAGTCGGCTACATACACGGCAAACTCACGGACAAAAAACGGGAGCAACTCCTTGCTTCGCAGCCCGTAACCCTCCGTGTGCATCGCGCGAATGCCGCTGTTGAAACACAGGAGACGGTGACTGATGAAAATGGCGTTTACCGTTTCAATGAGTTACCGCTCGACCCGAGTGTCCACTACTCTGTCGCTACCACCTACGAAGGTAGTGAATACACGGAGAAGGACCTGGTTTTGTCGGCGTGGGCACCGAATCTCACGGTTAACATTGACATCGGCGCGATGAGCGATGACCGGTCGAAAGTTCGGATTAACGCGCACATGCTAGTCATCGGCCCGCCGCCGGAAGACCACGCGCCGGACGGTGCAGTGAGCATCACAGAGATACTGCAAGTTGAAAATCAGAACGATTTGCCGTTTAAGACGGTGCATGATGGAAACCAGGTCGGCTTGCATTTAGGGCTACCGCGCGGGTATGAGGGGTTTCATAACCTCACGTCGCACGAACTCGCCGTTAATCCTGCCACCAATCAACTCATGCTGACAACGCCTTTGCCCCCGGGGGAACTGAAATTCAGTTACGCCTACATTTTGCATGTTGAAGGGACTGAATTGGATTTATCCCGTCTCCTTCAGTTTGACACGGGACAACTCTTCATTTTTGTCCCGGAGCGGTTCAATTTTCGTCCGCAATCCAAGCGATTTAGCGAGGAGCGAGACGAGGCGATTCATAACATGATTTACAACGTTTACAATAATCCGAAGCGTGAACCGTTTCCGGCGGGCGCGCGGGCTGACTTAAAGTTGGAGTTCGGCGCGGCAAGTGAAGAGACATCGGCGGACTTGGGGCAGATGGCACTCATCGCCGTTGCCGCCGCGTTGGCGGGTGGGTTTTTCGTCGCCGCGTTGTTCATGATGCGCGGGGCTCGCCGCAATAAGCCGACAGACGCAGACGATACGCACGAGGATACGAAACCGGATGCTGGCTGGCTTGGGAAACTCAACGACGAAGACTTGGAGAATGTCCGGGTCGCGAGGCTTGAGTTTATCACCTATCTTGATGACGCTCGCGAAAATCAGGGCATGTCGGAACGGGTTTACAACCGATTGCGCCGAGAGCAGACTGAACGCCTCAGCGCAACCCTCAACGAACGCAAAGAGCGGGAGTAGTAGGCAGGTTATCCCTGTCCCGGCAATTGTATCTCATCGGTAGGAGAGCCCTCCTGGCCTCGACAATTTCTGTCATCGGTAGGAGAGACCTCCCGGTCTCGACAATTTACGTGAAAAAAGGGGAATGCATGCACCGACCGGTTATTGAACTGATCGACGAATTATCAGATGCAGATGACGAGGTGCGCGATGCCGCCAAGGCAGAGTTAGTCGTTATCGGCGAACCTGCTATCCCAGAACTCATCGCGGCACTTGCCGAGAACTTGTGGGATATTTCTGACCAGGCGGCGGACGCACTGGCGCAAATCGGCGAACCAGCCGTGGAACCGCTCATGGAGCAACTCCAGACTGTTGGGAGGCACCATGCGCTCAGCATCAGCGCGGCACTTTCGCGCATAGGCGTGGCTGCTATTCCGGCACTGACAGCGGCGTTATCAGACATTGATGAGGAGGTCCGCGAATATGTCATGCGCGCGTTCAGTGCCATGGGGGACGATGCTGTAGGCGCGCTGCCGGCCCTCATCCAAGCGTTGCGCGATCCGGCCGAGGAGGTGCGCACCTATGCCGCTTACGCAATCGCCAACATCGGCGAACCGGCTGCGGCTGCTATTCCGGCCCTCACCGAGACATTTGCTGTTGATTCTGAACGCGTGCAACACCATGTTGTCTTCGCTTTGGAGAAAATCGGCACTTCCGCCGCGTTGGAGGCACTTAAGTCTTTGGTGTAGAGGCAGCTGCCCGCGCTCCGGTAGGGTGCTGGACAATCGCGGGGGCCATGTCCTCGCCGTGCCTTAATTTCTCGCGAAAATCAAACCTTTCGGGGTAAATTGAAAAAAAATTTGAAATCGCGATGAAAATGTGGTATAATTAACTAAAGTAGTATGTTTTAGGGTTATGCCTCATGAAAAAGGCGAAAAGTTAACAAACGATTTCAGTTACTATTTCACGCACTCTGGTGGGCGGCCGCCGTCCCCGGAGTCGGATACGAAGAATCTGTCGGTGCGTCGGAGTTATCTGAAGATGACATCGGCGCACGTCAAAATGATTAAGAAGGGAGCCAAGATGGCAAATTACGACTTTGTAATCGCTGTGGGTGGTGCGCCCGGCCAGGGGATAGACACCGTGGGCAAAAGCATGAGCCAAATCTGTGCCCGTCATGGCCTGCATGTCTTCACCTATAGTGCTTACCAATCTCTCATCCGTGGCGGACACACCTTCCTCACTATCCGCATCAGTTCCGAGCCAGTGGCCAATCACGGCGACAAAATCGATCTGATTATCGCTCTGGACCGGAACAGTCTGGAGAAACACCTTCCCCATGTCGCACCCGGCGGCGCAATTATCTATAACAGCGATGATGTTAAGCAGGCACCGGAACGCGCCGACATCCAGCTGTGCCCCATCTCCTACAAAGAGCTGTCGGATAACGCCGACCGGAAGAAGTTGATGCTGAATATTTGCATGTTCGGTGTCGCCTTGAATATGGTAGGCGGGGATTTGGCGGTGCTTGAGGACATCATCACCCTGACGTTCCTGAAACGGAAGGGACAAGCACTTACGGATGCGAATCTCGCTGTGGCGCGGGCTGGATACAATTACGCCGCGGCGCACTTCACACCGTTCGAGGCGCAGTTTACGAAACAGGAACCGCTTGCTTTCGTTGATGGCAATTCGGCGATGGCGATGGGCGGCGCGGCCGCCGGGGTCAAATTCTATTGCGCCTATCCGATGAGCCCCTCCACCGGTGTCCTGAAATGGATGGCGGACAACGCACGTGACTTAAGCATCATGGTGCGGCAGTGCGAGGACGAGATCAGCGTTATCAACATGGTTATTGGGGCTGCGCACGCTGGCTGCCGCGCGATGTGTGCTACTTCCGGCGGCGGATTCGCCCTCATGACGGAGGCAATCGGCAGTGCCGGGATGATGGAAATCCCCATCGTCGTCATTAACGTCCAGCGCGGCGGGCCCTCCACCGGCTTGCCGACGAAGACTGAACAGGGAGATCTGTGGCAGCTCCTCGGTGCCAGCCAAGGCGATTTTCCAAAGATTATCGTCTCGCCGACGAGCATCATGGATGGGTTTGATACGATTCCGGAACTTTTTAACCTCGTTGATAAGTTCCAATGCCCCGGCATGGTGCTTTCCGACCTGACGCTCTCCATGGGCTTTACGACGTTCGCGCCGGATTCCATTGATTGGCAGCCGAAGATCGAACGCGGTGAATTGATAACCGATGCTGTTCAGACGAACGGCGACTACCTGCGGTATCAGATTACCGATAGCGGGATTTCGCCGCGCGCTATCCCTGGGACTCCCGGGCACGTGCACGTCGTTGCTACCGATGACCACGATGAAGACGGCGGGCTCATCAGTGATGAGTTTACCAATCCGCACAAGCGGCGCGACATTATGGATAAACGGCAACGGAAGATGGATGGCATCGCCGAGCAGCTGCCGCCGCCGACGTTGGAAGGCCCCGCAGATGCGGAAGTCACCCTCATCGGATGGGGCTCAACGCATAGTGTGATTGGCGAAGCGGCGCAGCAACTTACCGAAGCGGGGGTTGCCACGAATCACATCCATTTCAAGTGGCTCTACCCTATAGATGAAGATGCGGTGAACGCGGTGCTTGACAAAGCGGCGCACGCCATCGTTGTTGAGTGCAATTACACGGGACAATTCGCGCGGTTCCTGCGCGGTGAAACGGGTTTCAAGGCGGCTGGGCACATCCGGAAGTATGATGGCGAGCCGTTCATGCCGCACCACATCGTTGATGGTGCGCGGGAGCTCTTCGGCGGCAAAACGGGTGTCTATGTTCCGTATCAGGAGATTGTCGTCTAATAAAGGAGGATGAATCAGATGGCGAAACGTGAAAGAAGAACTCGGGTGAAAGAGAGACCGGTTATCGGCGCGCCTACGGCGAAAGACTTCGCAAGTGATACGCGCCCGGACTGGTGTCCTCAGTGCGGCGATTTCGGGGTGCTACGTTCACTCCAAATGGCTTACGCGAAAAGCGGCCGCAGCAACCATGAACATCTCACCGTGAGCGGTATCGGATGTTCATCAAACCTTCCCGGTTATGTTCGGACGTACGGCATGCACACGCTGCACGGCCGGGCCCTCGCTGTAGCCACCGGCGCGAAACTAGCGAATCACGAGATGAACGTCGTCGTCACCGGCGGAGATGGAGACGGATACGGTATCGGCGGCAACCATTTCGTTCACACGATGCGGAAGAACGTCGATCTTCTCTACATCGTGATGAACAACCAGATTTACGGGCTGACTGTCGGGCAGACCTCGCCGACCAGCCTCATGGGTATGAAAACTTACAGCACGCCGTTCGGCAACATTGAGGAGCCGATTAATCCGATTGCGATGGCCGTCGTTGCCGGTGCAACGTATGTCGCGAGAGGGTTCAGCGGTAACCCAAGGCAACTGGCAGACCTGATGTATAACGGCATGCAGCACAAGGGATTTGCCCTCATTGACGTGTTCAGTCCCTGCGTCACGTTCAATAAGGACAATACCTTTGACTTCTTTAAACCGCGCGTTCAGGACCTGCCGGAATCCCACGATGTCTCTGATAAGGCCGCTGCCTTGGAGGAGGCTGTCAAGTGGGGCGATGAAATTCCGATCGGCCTGTTCTATCAGGATTCCGAGCGGCCCTCGCTGGAGCAGATGGAACCCGTGTTGGAAAATGGCCCGATGGCGCACCAGCCGCTCGGCATTTCCAAGGAACAAGGCGAATCGATTACTCGCCGCCTGATGTAGCGGGGCACCTTACATGCGCGAATGGATGTCGCTTTTGTCCGTTCGCGCACCTGAACTATCAAACAGGCGGATGGATATTTCTATCCGCCTGTTTTTGCGTACCTACCCACTTCGGGGCTTCACTATGCGTCTGCATGCAACCGGCATCACAAAGGACTTCGGCTCTCGTCCGATTGTTAAAGACGTTGACATTGCAGTTGACGCAGGAGAAGTCGTCACGATTTTCGGTCCGAACGGTGCGGGCAAGACAACGCTGCTGAAGATTCTCGCGACGCTCCTCCGTCCGACATCCGGGCGGCTTGTGATTGAAGGCACGGACGCGCTGGCAGATACGCTGGCTGTCCGCGACGCGCTCGGTGTCGTTATCCATGAACCCTTGGCATACCCCGATTTCAGTCCTTATGAAAATCTCAAATTTTTCGGGCGCATGTATGGCATTGCGCGATTAGAAGAACGCTGCACGACGCTCCTCGCGGAAGTCGGGTTGAACCGTTTTATCCATGAACCGCTTCGGCACTTCTCACGCGGCATGACGCAGCGGTTTATGATAGCGAGGGCTTTGCTCCATCATCCATCAGTATTGCTATTCGATGAGCCTTTCTCCGGGCTTGATGCCGCTGCCAAGCAGTTTGTCCTCCAACGGATCGCGCGAGAACAGCACGATGGCAAGGGCATTATCATCACCACGCACAACACAGAATTAGGCTATCTTGCTGGCACAAGGTTTCTTTTCATGATAAACGGCGAGTTGGAAGCAGTGGCCAATAAAGATGACATTGCTGTGGGCGCATTGGTGCGATTATATGAGGAGCGGGTGGTAAATCTGGTTTAGAAATTTCGGATGCGTTTTGCATGCATTCTGCGGAATATGCTATAATGCATAGTAGCGGCGTGCAAGGAGAATTCTAGTGAAAGAGCATCGGGTATCTCTGTTAAGTCTCAGACAAGTCTGGGAGAAGCCGGGTATTTTTATCTTTCTGGCTCAAGTCATCGTATTTTATATCATCGTTGGGCATCACGAAATCGGGAAGGGAAACGGGTTCGCCGAGACGCTCATCGCTATCTTTGGGCATGTCGCACTCTTCATTCCGGTTGCGATTTTCCACACGATGGTCTTCACTGAAGTAGGAGGTTGGCTGATGATTAAGTATCAAATGTTCATGGATGAGCGCGCCCAGCGGATTGCGAACGCGGAGGCGAAGGGGAAAGCCGAGGGTATCGCCCAAGGCAAAGCCGAAGGCAAGGCAGAGGGTAAAGCCGAGGGTATTGCCCAAGGCAAAGCCGAGGGTATTACCGAGGGTATCGCCCAAGGGAAAGCCGCAGGCATCGCCGAGGGCAAGGCCGCAGGCATCGCCGAGGGCATCGCCGAGCGCGACCGGGAGTGGACAGATTGGAATAATCGACGGCTGGATGCGGCAGCGAAAGGACAACCCTTTGATGAACCGCCGCCGTTGAATACGCCACCGGCACCCCCGCAATAGTGCGCGGGAAACGCCGCTTTGTTCCGTAGGGCGAGGGACAGGCCCTCGCCTTACAAGAAGCCAAAGTGAGGTTGGCTGATGATTAAGTATCAAATGTTCATGGATGAGCGCGCGCAGCGAATTGCGAACGCGGAGGCGAAAGGCAAGGCCGAGGGCATCGCCGAGGGCATCGCCGAGCGCGACCGGGAGTGGACAGACTGGAATAATCGGCGGCTGGATGCGGCAGCGAAAGGACAACCCTTTGATGAACCGCCGCCGTTGAATACGCCACCGGCACCCCCGCAATAGTGCGCGGGAAACGCCGCTTTGTTCCGTAGGGCGAGGGACAGGCCCTCGCCCTACAACTCAAAGGTAACGTTGATGAAGGAAACCGTCCATCACATTAGCACGCTCATTCGGAAAGACCTCGGGCTCCATTTCCGTTCAAAAGAGACATTGGCTTTAATCTTTGTCTTTAGTCTGCTAGTTGTCCTCATCTTCGCGTTCGCGTTCGGGCCGATTTTCCCAGAGAAAGCGGAACGCGGCAAACTCACCGCCAGCGTCCTCTGGGCCGCCTTCGTCTTCGCAGGAATTATCACCTTAAACCGTTCATTCGCGCTTGAAAGGACAAGTGGTGCCTTGCACGGTATCCGACTAACAGGCGTTGATGCTAGCAACTTCTACCTCGCTAAGGTTATCAGCAACCTCATTTTTCTTTTGCTGTTAGAAGTTGTCATCACGCCGATTGCACTGCAATTCTTGGATCTCCTTAATTTCGTGACGGTAGGCGTGCTGCTGAAATTGATAGGCGTATTGAGCATCGGCACCCTCGGCTTCTGTGCCGTCGGCGTGCTCCTGGCAGGCATGTCAACGAGTGTCGGCGGTGAAAGCCTCCTCTCGGTAATCTTACTGCCGCTCGTTCTCCCGATTATCATGGGCGGCGCGAAATGCACCGTATCCCTGCTCGTCAATGGGACGGCGGCAAGCGGGATGTGGCTGAATTTGTTAGTCGGGTATAGTCTCATTTTCTTAGCCGCCGCCTATCTCCTCGCCGAGGCTGTGATTGAGGAATAACAGAGGAACATCTTATGTCTAAAAAACCGATCGATCATTATCAACACCGCGATAAACGCGCCAACAACCCAACGCAAGAGCTCAGCGGGTTTGCCGAAGACGCGGAGACGCAACCCGACACTATCCGCTACCCGCGCGATACTGCGCTGGACCCGCAGCTCGTCTGGCGCGGCAAGGACGCACAGAACGCTGAAGCCCTCGGGGTTAACGCCGTGCCAATCTATGCGCAGGAGCACATCCAACCGCAAGCGATTATTGAGGCTCTCCGCGCCCAAAAAGCGCAGGACGAACCGGGGCAAACCGAGATGCTCTTTGAGGGATTCAACGCGCTAGAATTTGGACAGCGCATTGAGTTCTATCAGCACGAACAGAATTGGAATAACCGCTTCATTTTAGGCGATTCGCTCCTCGTTATGAATTCCCTCGCCGAGAAAGAGGGGCTTAAAAGCCGAGTGCAGACGATATACTTCGATCCGCCTTACGGCATCAAATTCGGGAGTAACTGGCAAGTCAGCACCCGAAAACCGAGCGTCGGCGATACGAAAACGGAAGATGTGACGCTCCAACCGGAACAAATCCGCGCGTTCCGAGATACGTGGGAACTCGGCATCCACTCCTATTTGGCGTATCTGCGCGACCGGCTTACTGTGGCGCGCGAACTCCTCACCGATAGCGGCAGTATCTTCGTCCAAATCAGTGACGAAAACGTCCATCTCGTCCGTTCGCTATTAGACGAGGTTTTCGGCAGTGACAATTTTGTCACCACAATTGCTTGGACCCGGGCGGAAACTACTTCTTCGACATCCATCTCGTCGGTATTTGATTATCTGTTATGGTATGCCAAAGATCGGAATCGGATGAAGTATCGGCAGCTCTATATGGAATGGGACGAACGCAAACCGGACCCGCTCCTTAAATCTTATGAGCGGGTGCAGCTGCCGGATGGAACACAGCGCAGAATGACGCGTAAAGAGAAGCAAGATCCGAGTCTGCTGCCTGTGGGAAGTCGGAGATTAGTGGATTATTCGGTTACCTCAGAGACAGCAGGTAATGCCACTTATGAATATGAATTTGAAGGCAGAGGTTTCACGCCAACAAGCGATAGAGGTTGGGCTGCCAGCCGCGAAGGACTAGATAGACTTGCCAAACAGGGCAGGCTTTTGGCACCGGGTAAATCTTTGCGCTATATTCGATACGCTACCGATTCACCCGGCCGCGCGCTTACGAACCTTTGGACAGATACCGCGGGAGGACGCTCTGGGAAAACCTATGTCGTTGAGACGCAACCGAAAGTCATCCAACGGTGCATTCTGATGACAAGCGACCCGGGTGATCTTGTCCTCGATCCCACTTGCGGCAGCGGCACCACCGCCTACGTCGCAGAACAATGGGGCAGACGGTGGATAACAATTGATACCTCCCGTGTTGCCCTCGCCTTGGCGCGCACGCGGCTCATGTCCGCTGTCTATCCTTACTATCGTTTGGAAGATGCCACCGATATCAAGCAGGGGTTTTCCTACAAAACCGCGCCGCACATCAGCCTCTCGGATATGGCGAACAACCTTGAGATTGACGACATCCATGCCGAGTATGCACCGAAATTAGACGAGATTCGTGAATTACTAAACTCGCGTTTAGAGAAGGGGGGGGTCTTGGGAAGATTGGGAAGTTCCTCAAGAACCCGATCCTTCGTGGAGTGCGGAAACGCAGCAACTGCACAAACGGTGGCTTTCCCTCAAGCGTGAGCGGCAGGCGGAGATGGATGCGTCTACGGCGCGTCGTGCCACCAGCGAGATACTCTATGATAGACCGCATGTTGACAGAAGTCGGACGCGCGTCGCCGGTCCGTTTACGGTGGAGAGTTTATCGCCGCACCGCATGCAAGAGGGTGCCGATACTGCGCCGCCTGTGGAATCACCGGATTTTCATGCGCACATCGTGGAGCATCTGAAGAGTGCGGGTGTGCAGAATCGCATTCGGGAACAACGGCTAACGTTTGACTGGCTGTCGCCGTTCCCCGGCGAGTATCTCCATGCCGAGGGTGCCTATACCGACGAAAACGGTGAATCACAGAGTGTCGCGATTAGCATCGGGCCGCAGTATGAGACTGTGGGTAGACAGTGGATGGAAGGCGCAGCGCGCGAGGCGATGCGTCGTATCCCGAAATTCAAGCAGCTCATCGTTTTAGGGTTCGCCTTTGAGGGATACACGGCGGATGAGCGCACCCGCATGGGGAGTCTCCCGATTCTTCCGATTAAGATGAGCCCGGAATTGATGATAGGCGAACTCAAGAACACCGGCGCGGGCAATCTCTTCATGAACTTCGGCGAACCTGACATTGAACTCCAACGGCAGGATGATGGCAGACTCGTCGTGAAGTTGTTAGGCGTTGATGTGTTCGATGCACGGCAAGGCTTGGTGCGTTCGGATAACCCTGATGAGATTGCCTGCTGGTTTATTGACACCGACTACAACGATGAGGCGTTTTTCATGCGGCATGCCTATTTCACCGGCGCAGACGAACCTTACGAGAAACTGAAGCAGACGTTGAGTGACGACATTGACGAGGCGGCGTGGGAGAGTCTGTATCGGACAGAGAGTCTTCCGTTTATGGGGTCTACCTCCGGCAAAATCGCGGTGAAAGTGATTAATCACTACGGGGACGAGGTCTTGAAGGTTTACGAGGTGTAATTTTTCCTAAAAGTTGCATTTCGTCGCGCGATGTGGTATAATTACAGTCAAAGGAGACAGGAAGCCATGATTACGCATATCCGCGTGAAAAACTTCAAATCGTGGGCGGACAGCGGAGCGGTGAAACTCGCGCCGCTGACGGGATTTTTCGGTACGAATAGTTCTGGGAAGAGCAGTCTGTTGCAGATGCTGTTGTTGCTGAAGCAGACTATCGGCCGCGAAGAGGTGCTCTTCTTCGGTGATGAGTCTTCGTTGGTGAATCTGGGAAGTTTCCACGATGTCATTCATGGGCATGACACCGATGCCTTGCTGGAGTTGGAATTCGGATGCAACCTCTGGCAACCGGGGGGAATCAGGATTCTTGGCAGAGATACCGACTGGAGAATACAGAATCTTCAAATCTCTGTTGACACTTTCACTTTTACCACGTCTATCCGGCAAAAACAGCATTCTCTCAGCGTTGCTTCCATTCGCTATGGTTTGGACTCCGGCGATGTTCCAGAGGTTCGTTGGGAGAATGGCAGCTGGTCTTATAGAGAATTGCTTGGCAGACAACCTAGTTGGCGTGAGCAAATATCGGATTGCTACGGTGGTTCTGTTTCAGCAGATGTCGTAAAGCCGCTCGCCTTTGCATTTGAGAGGCAATTTTCTCACGTGTATTACCTCGGGCCGGCTCGGGTTACGCCCCAGCGATGTTATCATTGGGAAGGCACACATCCGCGTGACACCGGGTTGTGGGGCGATAAAACGATTGACGCTCTACTCTCCGCTCGCGTGAAACGGCTGATAACCCACTATCAGGGAGAACACCGGCAAATCGAGGAGCGGGTATCAGCATGGCTCCAGGCTATGGAGCTCGCCTCTGCTTTTTCGCTAGATTCCAGTAACAATGGCGACGGAAGGGACTATGAAGTTCGCATCAAAAAAGATAGCGTCAGTCCTGAGGTAACGCTGGTTGACATGGGGTATGGGTTATCGCAGTTTCTCCCTGTCCTCGTTCTCTGCTATTACGCACCGGAGGGTTCAACGCTCATTCTGGAGCAACCGGGCATGCACCTGCATCCGAAGGTTCAATCGCAACTGGCAGACCTGCTAATAGAGGTTGTCACGGAACGGAATCTCCAAGTGCTGGTGGAGAGCCACAGCGAACATCTACTCAACCGGTTGCAGCGGCGCATCGCCGAAGAGCAGATTTCTGTTGATAAAACTGCCCTCTATTTTTGTCGTAACGAGCGTGGCGTTTCCGCTCGTGAGCGGCTAGAAGTAGACGAATTCGGTAACATCGCGAATTGGCCGGAAAACTTTTTCGGCGACGAGATGGGCGATTTGTTGGCGATGGCTCAAGCGCAAATGGAACGGCAAAAACGGGCGGGGGAGTCATGAACGCAGTTATCGTAGACACGAATGTCATCGGCATCGCAAATCGTAAAGGAGAGCACGCGTCACTGGCCTGTATTGAACACTGTCAACGGCGGCTCCATCAGATTCTCTCCCGCCGCGAAAAGGTGGTTGTTGACGATGCGTGGCGAATTTTTGGAGAATACACCAGATACGTAGACACCGGCACCCGTAAAGGGATCGGCGATATCTTCGTGAAAACATTGCTGCAAAACTTAAGGAAGCCTGCGATTTGTGAGATGGTGCATATCACGCCATTGGCTGGAAACGGCACCGATTTCGCTGAGTTTCCTACCGATGCGGCGTTGAGCAAATTCGATCCGGACGACAGAAAATTTATCGCTGTCGCCTGCGCGTATCGGCAAACCTCCGGACAATCCGCGACTATCCTGCTAGCGATAGATAGAGGGTGGCTTGACTTTGTGGGTGCTTTGGCGGCACATGAAGTCGCGATTGACTTCCTCTGTGAGGCGGACATTCAGCGACCTCGTCCAGATGAACAGAGGAGTTAAGAAATGTTGACGCACATCCGACTGCAAAACTTCAAATCGTGGGCAGACAGTGGGGAGGTGGTTCTTGCGCCGCTGACAGGCTTTTTCGGAACGAATAGTTCTGGGAAGAGCAGTCTGTTGCAGATGCTGTTGTTGCTGAAGCAGACTATCGGCCGCGAAGAGGTGCTGTTTTTCGGGGACGCGCAGTCGCTGGTGAATCTGGGGAGTTTCGGTGACGTGATTCATGGACACAACACCGATGCTTCGCTGACATTGGAATTCGGATGCAAGCCCCGGAAACCCGTGAAGATCAGCGTGCCTGACGTGAACGCCACTGAACATCCAGACGCTCTTTCTGCCCCCATTGGTAGTTTCACTTTCACCACGTCTATCCGTGAAGAAAGGGGAAATTTGAAAGTTGCGCGCCTTCGTTACAAGCTGCTTTCCGGGGATGTTTCCAAAGTTTCTTGGGAAAAGGGACGCTGGATTCACAGCAATTCGCGCGGCGAATCCGTAGGAGGGAGTAGCACTATCAAGAACTGCTGCGGGTCCCCTGAGTGGCGTTTAAGTGAAGTATTAGGGCCTCTGACCGCCGCGTTTGAAGATCAATTCTCTCGCGTTTATTACCTCGGTCCAACCCGTGTTCATCCGCAACGGCACTATCATTGGAATGGCAAGCATCCGGTGGAGATGGGTTTGTTTGGGGATCAGGCGATCGACGCGCTCCTTTCGGCGCGCGTGCGGAATCTGAAAACTTCCCACAACGGCAACGGCGTTCCAATTGAAAACCGAGTATCAGCGTGGCTGCAAAAGATGGAGCTCGCGCACGATTTTTGGCTGGGCCCGAACAGGTCTTCGGACAATAGTACCTACGAGGTTCGCATTCAAAAAAGCCCTTCTAGCGCAAGGGTGACTTTGGCAGACATGGGCTACGGCTTGGCGGATCTGTTGCCGATCTTAGTCCACTGCTACTATGTGCCAGAAGGCTCGACGTTGATTCTAGAGCAGCCCGGCATTCATCTGCATCCGCATACACAGGCGCAACTCGCCGACCTGTTTTTAGAGGTGATTGCCGAACGAAATCTCCAAATTCTGATTGAGAGCCACAGCGAGCAGTTGTTGACGCGCCTGCAGCGGCGCATTGCGGAAAAAAAGGTTGCACAGGACACCATCGCCTTGTATTTTTGCCGTAACACCGACGGTGCCTCTACTATTGAGAAATTAGAGGTAGACGCACTGGGGGATATCCACAACTGGCCGGAATACTTCTTCGGGGATGTGATGGGCGACATGTTCGCAGTCACTGATGTCCAAGTTGAACGTCTTCAATCCCAAGAGGAAGCGAGCGGTTAGTGAACACCGTTATCCTTGATACCAACGTGATTGTCATCGCGAATGGCCAAGCACCTCAGGCATCCGCGGATTGCGTGAGGCGATGTCGTCAGCGGCTGGCTCTTATTCTCAGCGGTTCGGAGAAAGTGGTGTTAGACTACGGACAGCGCATTCTGCAAGAATACAGGCGAAATCTGAGAGGTGAAAGACATCCTCGGCGCGGGCGCGGCGATCTGTTTTTGCAGTGGTTAAGACAAAATCAGTGGAACGAGGAAAGGTGCTCCCTTGTCCATATTACGCCGCTAACCGGCAACGGTAACGATTTCGCCGAATTCCCGAACGAGGATACCGCGTTAGCGACTTTTCACAAAAAGGATAGGAAATTCATCGCTGTCGCCTGCGCGTATCGGCAAACCTCCGGGCACGCCGCGACTATTCTGCTGGCGATAGATAGAGGGTGGCTTGACTTTGTGGGCGCGCTGACGGCACATGAAGTCGCGATCGACTTCCTCTGCGAGAGGGACATTCAGCAGCCCCGTCAAGACGAACTGAGGAATTAAGACATGTTGACGCATATCCGCGTGGAAAACTTCAAATCGTGGAGAGACAGCGGCGAGGTGGTTCTTGCGCCGCTGACAGGCTTTTTCGGTACGAATAGTTCGGGGAAAAGCAGTCTGTTGCAGATGCTGTTGTTGCTGAAGCAGACGGCTGAGCGTTCAAACGCAGAGGAAGTTATCTTCTTCGGTGATGATACTTCAGCAGTCAATCTTGGCGATTTCAATGCAGTGGCTCACGGACATAAAAATAATGAGATCCTCAGGTTAGAATTTGGGGGAGAGCTCAGTTGTCCGATCGGCACTCCGATAGATAACGGTCCTGTGAGAAAAATAGATGGGTTCACATTTGCAACATTTATTACCCAAGGACTAGAAGGGCTCAGCGTTGACAAACTTCGCTACCGTAGTCTTGAGCGTAATACGCCTGATGGCCGCGTAGATGTATCTTGGAAGCACCCTGATTTCTTTCACGTGACCGGCCAAGACAGGAGAAAAAAGGTAAAGATAAAAAATAGCTATGGTGTGTCGCCCGATGAGGACAGGACTCTGGATGGGTTCACCACCGCCTTTGAAGTTTTGTTTTCTCACCTCTATTACCTCGGTCCCACTCGGGTAGAACCACAACGGCATTACCATTGGGAGGGCGAGCAGCCTGAGGGCATTGGGCAGTGGGGCCAAAATGCAATTGACGCGCTTCTTTCCGCGCGCATCGATCGGCTCACAACACCGAGCCAAAACGGCGATGTCCCAATTGAGGAGCGGATATCAGCATGGCTCCGAAAAATGGATCTCGCGCATGCCTTTTCGTTAAAGCGAACGGGCCTGTGGGATGAAAAGAACTATGCCTTTCGTATCCAACAAAGTCCGGCGAGTCCGGCGGTGACGCTGGTTGACACGGGCTATGGCTTATCGCAATTTCTCCCGGTGCTCGTCCTCTGTTACTATGCACCGGAAGGCTCAACGCTCATTCTGGAGCAGCCGGGCATGCACCTGCATCCGAAGGTGCAATCGCAATTGGCGGATTTGCTAATAGAGGTTGTCACGGAACGAAACCTCCAAGTTTTGGTGGAGAGCCACAGCGAACATCTGCTGACTCGGTTACAACTTCGCATCGCAGAAGAAAAGATTGGCGCGGACAAGGCTGCTCTCTATTTCTGTGAAAATAAGGATGGAGTTTCCGAAATGAAATCGTTGGAACTTGACGAGTTCGGAAACATCAAAAACTGGCCCCCAGACTTCTTTGGCACTGTCAGAGGAGACCTGGTTAAAATGACGAAGGCCCAGATGAAACGTCAGAAGCGAACGGAGGGATAATGGACGCTGTTGTCGTAGATACTAACGTTATCCTCGTCGCTAAAGGGATGGCATGTCAGGCATCGCAGGCGTGCGTCCAGACATGCATAGAGCGGCTAGACCGGATTGTTAAGGGGCCGGAGAGAGTCGTCATTGATGACAACTGGGAGATCCTCGGCGAATATTCGGATTATGAAGCCGATTCAACGACAGCGGCGCGGACCGGATGGGGATTTTTGGAGTGGTTGATGCGAAATCACGAGAATCCGAAACAGTGTGTGAAGGTGCATATCACCCCTTCGGTAGATGGGACCGGATTTGAAGAGTTTCCCACTGACCCGGCATTAAGCGAGTTTGACCCGGGGGACAAAAAATTTATCGCTGTCGCTGTCGTTTACGAAAACGAGCATCGTCAAAAAGTGCCAATCTTACAAGCGGTAGACAGCAATTGGTACGGATTCCGAGAGGCATTCGCCCGGAATGGATTGATAATTGACTTCATTTGCGCGGAAAACATCCGACTTTTGTATCAAAGGCGCGGTGAAAGACGCGCGAGAAACTAACCGTTTGTGTTGGTTTTGGACTCAATACTTTTGTCTATGGAGAAATTCACATGCCGAAAGTGAACATAGAAAACCCTGTCATCAACAGCCCGTTTGACGAACCGCAACGCCACTTCAAATTCGATGAACGCGGCATCACCGAAAACATCGTCAACGGAAGACGCAAAAGCGAATACTTCATTCCGGTGCCGAAACCGAGGAAGCAGCCGAAAGAGGTTCAGACGCAACTTGAACTGCACGTGCCCGAACTCCGAGAGGCCAACGCGTTTATCAACCGCGTGCGGGAAGAAGTCAGCGTCTGGCGCAAAAACGGTTACCCCGGCGTAACGGAAACAACGAGACGCTTGCTTACATACTGGAACGACACCGAACGCGAGCCGAGGCTGTTTTTCTGTCAACGCGAGGCAGTTGAAACCGCTATCTATATCCACGAAGTGGAAAATCCTCGGCGCGGGGACTCAATACACAAGACGCTGCTGAAAGCGAATGAAGAAGCGAACCCCGGGCTTTTCCGCATCGCTTTCAAAATGGCGACAGGGAGCGGCAAGACTTTGGTGATGGCGATGCTCATCGTTTATCATACGTTGAACAAAATCGCTGCACCGCGCAATCCCCGTTTTTCCGATGCGTTTCTTGTCGTCACACCGGGGCTGACAATCCGCGACCGGCTCCAAGTGCTACGTCCAGAAAACCCTGGCAACTACTACGATGAGATGCGCTTACTGCCGCCCGACGACAGGAAGGCACTCTCTCACGCGAAGATTGTCATCACAAACTACCACGCCTTCCAACGTCGGAAGAATTCGGATGTAAGTGGGCTTGGGAGAAAAATCCTTGGCGAAGGTGTCGCTCAACTTGATGAAACTGACGATGAGATGGTGGCCCGGGTTTGCCGCACGTTCAGTAGGAAACGGCATATCATTGTCCTCAACGATGAGGCGCACCACTGCTATCGTCCGAAACAGGCGGGAAAGAAGCAGGCATCCGAGGAAGACAGCGCGCGATTGTGGATAAGTGGCTTGGAAGCAGTGCAAGCGAAACTCGGCATCAAAACCGTTTATGATTTGTCGGCGACACCGTTCTTCCTCAGCGGCTCCGGCTATAGTCAAGAGATACCCGCCGGGAAGAAACTCAAGGAAGGCGTTCTGTTTCCATGGGTTGTCTCCGATTTCGCGTTAATCGATGCGATTGAGTGCGGCATCGCCAAAATCCCGCGCGTGCCTGTCGCCGATGATGCGATGACAGGGGAAGCTCCCATCTATCGCAATCTCTGGAACGTCATCGGGAAAAGGCTGCGCAAAAAAGTGGTCGGCGAAAGTCCACGGTTGCCAGCCGAATTGGAAACTGCGCTCAGAAGCCTCTACGAAAACTATGAAGGCGCATATCAGCAGTGGCAGAAAGAGACGCGAGACTTGACACCGCCGGTGATGATTGTCGTTTGTAATAATACGAGCGTTTCCAAGCGCGTCTACGATTGGATTGCCGGTTGGGAGAAGAAAACCAACGATGGGGGCACCGTAGTTGTGCCCGGGAACCTACCCATTTTCAACAACGAAGTCAACGGTGCGTGGGGTGAGAAGTTAAACACGCTTATCATTGATAGCAAGCAGTTGGAATCCGGCGAGGCACTCAAAAGCGCGTTTAAGAGGGCCGCGAAGACCGAAATTGCGCAGTTCAAACGCAGTCGCAACGACGAGAATGTTACCGACGAAGCACTTTTGCGAGAGGTGATGAATACCGTCGGGCAAAAGGGAAAACTCGGTGAGCAGATTAAGTGCGTTGTTTCTGTCTCAATGCTCAGCGAAGGGTGGGATGCCAAGCGGGTGACGCATATCCTCGGCGTTCGCGCGTTCAGCACGCAGCTGCTCTGCGAACAGGTAGTCGGTAGGGGTTTGCGCCGTTCCAGTTACCACACCGAATTAACGAAATGCAACATCAACGGCGAAGAAATTCAGTTGGAAACGTTTCCACCGGAATACGCCGAGGTTTACGGTGTGCCGTTCTCGTTTATTCCTGCGACAGGCATTGGCCGCGCGCCAAAGCCGCGGGCGATTACCTTTGTCGAGGCATTGGCGGAACGCGCAGCGTGTGAAATCACGTTCCCGAATGTGATTGGGTATCGCCGCCACGTGCCGCCTGAAAAACTGCAGGCGGTTTTCACGGAAGAGTCGCAGTATCAACTCTCAACGGCGGAGGTGCCCAGCCGTGTCGATATTGCAGACATCACCGGCAAAATCGTTGAAGATGAATTGTCATACGCAACGAATCATCGCGTGCAGCAAACCGAATTCTGCATCGCAAAGGTGCTGCTAGAGAATCACTTTTGTGACGATGATGGCGATGTGCGGCACTGGCTTTTCCCGCAGTTGCTCGGTATAACGCGGCGGTGGATGAGCGAGTGTGTCACGTATAAAGACAACACTTATCCGCAGTTTTTCTTGATTGACGAAATCGCGCACAAGGCGGCACATCGCATTCATCATGCTATCCTCCATGCCGAACATCTCCACAATGCTGGAGTGTCAGAGCATCCGCAGACGTTGCTTCCGATACTGGGCGCGCCGCTCGGCTCCACGCGAAACGTCGCGTTTGAGACGGCCAAACCGGTGTGGAGCACGCGCCCAGATAAGTGCCACATCTCGCATGTCGCCGCGGACACGGAGTCGTGGGAGCAAAAAGCGGCTGAGGCATTAGAGCAGATGGACGAAGTGCGCGCCTATGTCAAAAATCATCACTTAGGCTTCACAATTCCGTATCTCACCCACACCTTGGAGAAGCGGCATTATGTCCCGGACTTCATCGTCCGCATCCAAGATGGAGACGAAGTTGTCAACCTCATCCTTGAAGTTTCAGGAATTGAACGTGAAGATAAGCGTCAAAAGGTGGATACCACCAAAAACTTGTGGGTGCCAGCGGTGAACAACCACGGTGAATTCGGGAAGTGGGCGTTTCTGGAAATTCAAGATCCGTGGAATATCCAGAACGACATCCGCGCCTTTAGGCTATCTGCTTAAAACAACAAACCTTGAACCGGAGCACGAGGGCTGGCACTCGCAGCCCCGCGTTCAAGTGACATGTTGAGGGACGGGCCCTCAACGGACGGTTTCGGCGGTGGCTTCATCGCGGAACCGAATCAATTATCTCGTGGATTTCTTTGGGAATCTACGCAAAGAAAGGAACTGAATCCATTGTCAGAAATTATCCACATCCACGCGAGAGAAATTTTGGACTCACGTGGTAACCCTACCGTTGAAGTAGACGTTAATTTAGCATCAGGGGCGTTCGGCAGAGCGGCTGTGCCGTCCGGCGCGTCCACCGGCGAACACGAAGCAGTGGAGTTGCGCGATAAGGACGCGCACCGATACTTAGGCAAAGGTGTGCAGAAAGCCGTCAACAACGTCAACACTGCCATCGCCCGGGAGCTGCAAGGTTACGATGTCTTCGCGCAAGGCCAGATTGATGCCGCGATGCGCGAATTGGACGGCACCGAAAATAAGAGCCGCCTCGGCGCGAACGCCATTTTGGGGGTTTCTCTCGCTGTCGCGAGAGCCGCCGCCGATGAATTGGGGCAACCGCTTTACCGCTATATCGGTGGGACAAACGCGAAGGAGCTGCCCCTGCCGATGATGAATATCCTTAACGGTGGTTCGCATGCCGATAACAATGTTGACATCCAAGAGTTCATGGTGATGCCAGCGGGTGCGGCGAACTTCGCTGAGGCACTGCGGATGGGTGCCGAAATTTTTCACAACCTTAAAGCTGTGCTGCAAGAGCGCGATTGTAATACCGCTGTCGGCGACGAAGGCGGGTTTGCGCCCAACTTGCAGTCAAATGAGGAAGCCATCCAGGTGATTCTGGAAGCCGTAGAACGCGCGAATTATACACCCGGCGAGGATGTCCTCTTGGCGTTGGATGCCGCCTCCAGCGAATTTTACAACGCCGAAACCGGTACGTACGAATTGAACGCCGAGGCGCAACCGACGAAAACCGCCGAAGAAATGGTGGCATTTTACAGCGAACTCTGCGCAAAATACCCAATCATCTCCATTGAGGACGGCCTCGACGAAAACGATTGGGACGGTTGGAAACTGCTCACCGAAGCCATCGGCGGCACAGTCCAACTCGTCGGCGATGACCTTTTTGTTACCAACACTATCCGTTTGGAACGGGGCATCGAAAGCGGTATCGGCAATTCTATTTTGATTAAAGTGAACCAGATCGGCACGTTGACAGAAACGCTGGAGGCGATCGAACTCGCGCGCCGGTTTAACTACACCGCTGTCGTCTCGCACCGCTCCGGCGAAACGGAAGATACTACCATCGCTGATCTGGTTGTCGGCACGAACACCGGCCAAATCAAGACAGGCTCGCTTTCCCGCACCGACCGGGTTTGCAAGTATAACCAACTCCTCCGCATTGAGGAAGAACTCAAGGGGAGTGCTGTTTTCGGAGGCAACGCGGTCTTCTATAATTTGAGAGGCACGCGCTAGGAACAACAAAAATGCGCATTTTTCGTTACATTTTATTCGTCGTTGCGCTCGCCTTGCTAGGTGCCAGCATCAAGCAATTCCTGAACGGCTACGGCGACTGGCAAGCCGCCCAAGCCGCCGAGAAGGCATATCAGGCGGAAATCCGAGAACTAGAGGTGCAGCGCGCCGCGATGAAGCATCGCATTGAGATGCTAAAAACCGACGACTTAACCAAGCAGCGACTCGCAAGGAAACGGCTTGGTTACATTAAACCGGGCGAGACGAAATACAAGTTCGTCAGCCCGCGTCAGACCCAATGATTTTCACGTTGCCGGTAGGCGCGCCTTTAAAGCGCGCATACCGAATTCATTGAGGATATTTCATATCTCGATGGTATCCCGGTAGGAGAGACTTCCCGGTCTTGACAAACACCGGTAGGAGAGACCTCCCGGTCTCGATGCAATATCGTAGGGGAGCCCTCCTGGTTTTGATGCCCACCGTATCGGGACAAGGATGTCCCTCCTACCGTAAGGCATCGGACCCGCCTCTGTGGTTCGGGAGCTCCCGCTCCCGAACGGGTCAGGATCAGGCGATCCTGCCCTACAAGGGTGATGCGGTCTGACAGCCAAACGCATGGCGAGGGACAGGCCCTCGCCCTACGTAAAGGGGATTTGATTATTCACAAAAAAGGAGTTTCATGCTACATCAATTTATTTTCAACGCGCCTATCCGAAAATGCACGCTAACCAGCGGACTTTTGGCGGCGTTCATCCTTATGACAACTACCCTGTTTTCAGGGTGTGAGAGGGTGCAACAGGTTGTTACCCCGCCAGAGAGTGTCTCCACAGAAGACGCGGTGAGTTCCTGCACCGATGGCACGCGCGTCCTCAACGTCGGCTTCTATGCGTTCTTCGCCCCAGTAAGTTACAGTGCCAACGAAGACCCGGGCTCCCCCGAATTCAACACGCATCAGGGGTATGAGGCAGACCTGCTCACGGCTCTTGAGGCGATGGAAGGTGCCGGGCTCTCATTTAAACGGACAGCTATCCCGGCTTGGGACGGCATCTGGCTCAAATCAACTGAACCAGAGTTTGATATGATCGGCGGTGGCATTACGATTCTTGACTCTCGGACGCGCGATGCCGATGGCACGCCGCGCGTCACCTTTACCTCTGGACATATCAACTTCCAGCAGTCACTTCTGGTGCGCGCCGAGGATGCAGAACGCCTCGCAACGCATGCAGACTTAACCAGCGATGTCCAAGTCGGAGCTCTTCCGGGGACGACTGGCGAAAACCGCCTGCTCCAATTGACAACTCTCACGGATGCCGATGGGATTCTCGCCGCGGGGACGCGGGTTGATACACCGCAAGGCACTGTCGTCGCCGATGGCACGGATGCTTACGTCATCCAAGCTTCCGGTGCGACACTGAATCTGGAGGGACGCACGCATCTCTATCCACCTTCCGAGAACATGCCGCAGGTCGTCTATCTTGGAAGCGAATTGGGGGAATCCGAGTTGCTGGCGGCACTCAATGCGAGTGAGATAGACGCGGTCGCGCGTGGCGGCATTGGAAACGGCGAGGTTGCGGCGGCTTCCGGTGGCGCGCTTGTCGTTACCGCATTTGATGAACAGGTGGAATACGGCGGTTTCACCTTCGCATTAGAAGACGCTGAACTCGCCGCCTGTATTGATGAGAAGATCAACTTCCTCACCAATAACCGGGCAATTGGACACGCGGAATGGCTGGCGGACCCGGCCGTTTTCATGAAGCGCGCTGAAATGTGGAGCGCAGAGATGCAGTAGAGGCACTCTGTTTTCTGGCAGGCGAGGGAAACCTATCCCTCGCCTGAGCGCAACGCAATCCCGGCTCTCTCAAACATCACTTCCAAATACGACTTCCACTCAGAAAACGGACTGGTAGAACCGTCTTCCATCTTTTCGTGCCAATTCAACCGGAGGATGTGATAATCCACCATATTCTCGGCAATCCACTCTTCTGGTTGTTCGTTTCCGAGTTTTGAACTGTCTCGGAGAAGAATGAACGAATTGAGATGGAACGTTCGGCCCTGGGCTGCTTCTAACTGTTTCTCAAGCATCACCAGCGTCTTGTCCTCCGATTTGCGCGCCAGTCTCACCTTCGGATGATAATGGAGCGTTGTATCGTCAAGGAGGTCGCGCTGTCCCTTCGGATCGATGAAGAGGATATGTGTTACCTCCTGCGCGGTATCGATTGCCCACAGCACAAAATCCGGAAAATAGCAACCCTCGTCGCTCTCTAAATAGATGCCTATCTTGCCCACGTTTCGCATCAGATAGAATTCGTATCGTTTGTTGCGAGCGTGTCGCCGAAGATACGCCATCAAGTCTTCGACGAATTTCTTCTCGCCATTATTCAGCCGGTCTGGGGAAATTTTGACATCGTTGTTTCGGGACAGGGATGTCCCTCCTACCGGAACCGCGTTGAGTCGAGACAGGGATGTCCCTCCTACCGGAACCGCGTTGTTTCGGGACAGGGATGTCCCTCCTACCCGGACCGCCGGATCCAACAGCAGCGGCTCGTAGATGTGCCGATGATGCGAATCTAACAACAGCCTCAGCGGTTTCCAGGTCTGCGCCTCCAGGTTAGCCTGCATCTCCCTTTCGGCGAGGAATGCCTCGTATGCCTCGCGCGTCTGGAACTCCTTCGTCACCGTGTATTCGTAGATAAAATCCTTGCGCGCCAACGGTTCGTAGACGTAGTTCGCACTATTGATGTGCGCGTTGATGCGGTTCCGCAATTTACGGATGACATCAATGACTATGCGGCGATTAATCCGGTCTGTCCATGCAACCGGGTCTTCGGCAGGTTTCTGATAGCGGATTTCTGTCACTAACGCCAGAAAATCGTCTATCGTCGGCATCCGCTTGTCGGCATAGATTTGCAACTGATTCTTCTGTGCTTCGCGATGAATCACAGCGGCGAGCCCCGCACGATTCAGGTAACGGTGATACTTGTCATTGGCTTGCCGCAAATCTTCACGGACATTCGGCGCGGGCACTGTTTTATCCGTTCGGTAATCTAATGTCTGCACGCGCCAACCTGTGATGATGCCGCTCTTCTCGGTGCCGTTATCAAGGTAGGTATACCGAATGTTTCGGTTCCTGATAAAGACGCGCTTGATGCCGCTCATCGCGCCCCCTGACGACTTGAAGATGGACAATTTGTGCCGATAATCTTCAAAGTCAATGGAGGTATTTGCATCGACTCGAAAGAAGGTAGATGTTACCGGAACCTTGAAGGTATGCATCAGCGGCACCCCTCCTGCATGCACTTCCGCGATGAATTTCTCAAGGTAACTGCGGCGTAAACTGAAAACGGTTAACGTTTCTAATCGGCGAATGTCGTCTTCCCTATCTTTTGGACGGAGGAGATAATAGTCGGGGTTGTGGGTGAGATAACGCCGTTTGCCATCGCCGCCTTTTCCGCGGAGCCGCACGCCGCGCCCGAAGATCTGGATAATCAGGTTGCCCCGAGAACTTCCCAGATTAATCAGATCGATGACAGAAAGGCGATAAGAATTCCATCCTTCGGCAAACTTGCGACTTCCGAGCAGCACATTGATAGGACTGGCTTCGTCGTCAAGGTTTTCAAAACGGAGGCGTGGGTTTGTAATCGCTTCGGTGCGCGTTTCAATGCGGGGGTTTTCAATGCTGTTGTAAAACCGCAATCCATCGCCGACGTTAATCATGCCCCACTTCTCGCCTTCGCCGTAGGAAAGGAGCAGTTCGTTATTGTTTTCGGGGTTGCGCGCGACAACGAGCGGGCCGATGATGCCATCGCCGAAAACCGAACGGAATCGTTTGCGTTCCTCGTCACGCAATGCCGCGAGAAAATCCAATACCTTCTGGATGTCCGACACCTCGTCGTTTTTCCCTTCCTGTGCCGGATTCTCTACAGTATGCCCCATAAACGCCATCAACGGACGGTGATACGTCAGATCGATGTCGGTTTCTTCACTTTTGCGGAGATTTTTGAAGGTTTGCAGCTTCTCTTCCATCACGTGAAAACATTCGTTCAGGTTATCCCAAATTTCTGTGTCGGCATCCGCGACCTGGTCTGCGGCGATGGGTTTGAAATAGTGGTCCTTCCCGTATCCGTCGCCGTAGAATCGCGCGTAGTCGTAGCGGTAGATGATGGCGTTATCATATTCCTCTTTCAGTTCCTTCGCGACGTTGTGGAAGGTGGCGGAGTATTCAAAGAGGAAGGAGGTGCCGACGTTGAGCCGACTTCGCAGTTTTCGGAACTCGCCGGATTGCTGACTGCTCAACCCGATGTGTGCTTCGTCCACCAAAATTAACCGGCGCACGCGCTCGTCTTCCGAGAGGCGGAAGTAATCGTCCGGTTTCTGGAGGAGAGCCTGCGTCGTGTCAATTGTCAACTCCAACCGATTGTTGTAAACCTCGTTGAGTTTGCGCACGTAAGGTTCTAACTCGCGCCGATGCTGTTGAATGAGGCCGGCGAGCGGCGTTGTTAAAAAGAGTTGGATGCGAAAGTCATCTTTTTCACAGAAATGGTGAAGGAATTGGAGGATGTTGAGGTGCATGACGAGGGTTTTCCCACTGCCGGTAGCCATCCAATACGCGAGCAGATTTTTGCCGTTCGGCGCGCCGGGTGCTGCCGCCGCTTCCGACAAAAAACATTCGGTGCAAAGCAACGCCAATATCTGGTAATATCGGAGTTTGAAGTTCTGCCCCGTTACGTCATTGTATTGTTCAAGGAATTCCTGAATTTTATCTAACGGTTCGATGGGCAGGCTTAATTCCCTGTCGTATCCCTCGATTGCGTTTTTTATAGTGTCGTCCGAGGTGTCCATTCCGTTCAGGATTTTCTGTTCGTAGGTTTGGTAGAGTGTCATCGGTTTGTCCTCGGCTGGCTGTGGCCCGCGCTAGCGTAAGTCCTCGTAGGAGAGACCTCCCGGTCTCGATGCAATAGGGTGTCGCGCCTACCGGGGCCGCGGCGGCAGAAAAGCCCGCTTGAAAAAACGTTTCTTAGGTCCGTAGGACCTTAATGTCTATAGCCCGCGCGCCCGCGAAGAGCTCTAAGGGCCTTTAGGTCCTTAATAGTTTTTACCATGGCCGCGCGTGTTTTTATTAAGGACCTAAAGGACTTTGACAACGGCACGACACGTTTTTCTATAGACATATAGGACCTAAAGGACCTAAAACGCCACTCTTGACGATGGAGATCACAGGGGACAGGCCTCCGCACTACGGGAAGAATCGAGACTAGGAGGTCTCTCCTACCGGAAATCGAGCCCCGAGGTCTCTCCTACCGAACACATCGAAATATGAAACACCCTCAGTAAAGCTGCGGCATGTTGAGGGACAGGCCCTCAACCTACGATTCAATGCGGCAATTTATTCATTGCGTGGTTGAGGGACAGGCCCTCAACCTACGATTCGATGCGGCAATGTAAACATGTTAAGCGTGAGTCGTCGTAAAGTTGCGGCATGTTGAGGGACAGGCCCTCAACCTACGATTTGATGCGGCAGTTCATTCATGGCTCGTCAATTATTCTTCCTGCGATGCGGCCTTTTCTGCCGCCTCCCTTGCTTCGCGTGCCGCGTAGATGCGCTTCATAATGGTATCAATATCGGGCATGGGCTGCTGATGCCGTTCTTCGGTATAGTTGCCCTTGCCGTCTTTGTACTGGAAAATCCGATCCAAATGCTCGCGAAAACTCTCCTTTTCCGGAGTTTCCCGTTGTGCCATCTTTCCTTCTCGGAGTTGGTTTTGGTCCATTGCGATAATCTCCTGTATCCACGTATGTGGGTTTGCGACCTGGACGCGAAGCAAGGAGCAGGCTGGTTGCCGGTGGAGACAGAAGGCTGCGTCTCCTGCAGCCAGCCTGCTCATCGCGATGCGGCTATTCTTCCTGCGATGCGGCCTTTTCTGCCGCCTCTTTCGCTTCGCGTTCAGCGTAGATCTCCTTCATAATGGTATCAATATCGGGCATGGGCTGCTGCCTCCGTTCTTCGGTGTAGTCGCCCTTGCCGTCTTTGAAAGCGAAGATTCTATCCAATCGGGCGCGAAATGCGGTTTTTCGCCGTTGGCGTTCCTGTTCGTCTTCTTGGAGTTGATTTGGGTCCATTGTGGTAATCCCCTGTAGCCACGTGTGTGGGTTTTCGACCTGGAGGTGCAGCCGCGTCCTCTGCCGTTTCGCGGCGTTAAGCACCTGGTCATCGGTTGTTAAAAATACGTCTGCCTCGCCGCTTTCTGCACAGGCAAGGTGCAAGGCATCGTAAGGCTTAAATCCGAACGTTTCCAAATATTTTCCTCTAGAATTCTCTACAGCACCGCCCGAGACAACCTGATGCGCGTCTTGGAGAATGTCCAAAACATCGTTACGTCGCGTTAAGTCACGAATTTTCTTAACTTCATTCACCAAAACGTTGCTGGCGATCCATAGCCAATAGTCGGTCTGAAAATTCTCAAGGATTATCCTGATAGCTTCCGTTTCTTGACGCACCCGCAACTGCACCTGTGCATCAAAAAGCCGGCACAAGCAACAAGTGTCAAGGTAGATTTTCAAAATCTGCAAAGAAGTTTGCATCATTTCTCCACGATAAACAGACATTTTTCGGTGAGTTGGCTGAGTGCCAACCCGACATCAATAATTATATCACATTTCTGGACAAATTGCCAACCGAAAAAATCTCGCTTACGGCGATGTATCCTCCCACACTGTGCCCGTGTCAAAATCAGCTGTGGTGATGAGATATACTTCGCGCAAATCGGGGTGCTGGAGCAAGGCATCCTGGTCTGCATCGAAGTTCACGTCTAATTGCCGCGCGCCTGCTAACCGCGGATCTGCCAAAATTTCTAGCAACTGCGCCGTATCGTCTATCTCATCGGTGACGTTGCGGAAGACTACCAAACGTTGTCCGCTTTTGACGACGCGGTAGGTTCGCGCGCTATCGGGCATTGCAAGGGGGCATCGAGACCGGGAGGTCTCTCCTACAAGAGAGGTTTCTCCTACTGCGAGATCGAAGCGCAGGCGGCGTTCAATCGGAAGCCCTTTAAGATAACAGTAAGACTCCACGATGTCCACAACGCCTTCGGTGTTGTCCTTGCCGTAGGTGATACGGTTGGAAAACGGTGCGCGCAAATCTAGCATCAGCCGAATCTGCTGCTCCTCCGGCCGATAGAGGTATTTAATAGGAACTTGCGATTGGACATCGCGCTTAGTTAGCTCGGAATTGTTAACTGGATTGCGAAATTTTGAAGGGGGGGTAAGTGTTAAGTTGTTAAGCACGTCTTCATACTGCTCTAACCGTTGATACTTAACGATGCCGACGGTGCCGTCAATTTCCTGTTTAGGATTCGGTTTTCCGTCGCGCCAATTTTCGGAGAACATGGCGCGGCGGATTCGTTCCTTCAGCGTGCTCTCAAAATAGTCGCCCATCTCAACGAGGATGAATTTGCGGTTGCCGTTGTCTGCCTTGTTGAGGCGGAGCACGGCGTGGCCGGTGGTGCCGCTGCCGGCGAAGAAGTCAAGCGTTGTCCCCTTTCCATCGGGTGTGACTGCCCAGACGAGTTTTTCGTATAACCCGACAGGATGGGAATAGGGGAAGTTGAGCCCCAGGGCATCCATTTTATGTTTGCCTCTCTCACCTGACGCGATGACAGAGGATAATTCACTGATAACATGGTCGCGCAAATAAACTTTTCGTTGAGGAAGTTTTGTTTCGTCCGGCCCGAAAACAATCAGATTGTTCGTTAACATTTCCTGCATTTTTTCGGGTATTCTACTCCAGCCATTCGCTGGAACGGGACACGGTTTCTGCGTGATTGGATGAATTAACGGAATGTGGAATTTGGGGTTAGCAAGGTGGCCGGGAGCTTCCATGCCGACCTCCGTATAGACGAGTCCTTCGTCGTCTATTCGCCAATAAGCCTTTTCTCCACCACTCAAATCGCGTTTGTTCCTCACCCAACTTCTAAATTCTTTGCGGCACGCCTCCGTTGGCCCGCGATGCTTTTTTACCAACGAAGCTGCCTTGTCGAGAATCAATTGGCGATTAAGGGGTTGCTTTTGAAGTTTTATGCTTCCCTTGGACTGACACACAACAAATTCGTGTTGCGTGGCTATTGTCTTTGTCCCAAAAACAGGATTTCGCTTATCCCACACGATAGTGCCTTGATTCTGCAGCGGAAGTTGATTGGACAACTGAAACAGATTTTCATATTCGTTCTCGTCGATGTGGCACAGGAGACAGCTGCTCTCCGATGCCATCAATTGTTCGGCGAGAGATAGGCGATTTTCCATCATCGTTAACCAGCTCGCGTGCTGATAATCGTTTTTGTATAGAAAACCGCTCGTGTTGGTGTTGTAAGGCGGATCGATGTGAACGCATTTCACTTTACCGCGATATTTCTCCATCAGCAATTCCAACGCTTGGAAGTTCTCGCTGTTGAGAAGCACCCCGGTCGTTTCCGCCTCTAAATTGTCAAACAGCGCGAGCACCCGGTCGGCAAAGTCCGCGTCAAAATGCCGCGTGTCCAGGGGGAGTGTCGGATATAACCCCTCAAGCAGGGGCAGCTGCTCGGTAATGTCAACGCCGAAGGTGTCCCGCCATTCTGCGAGTTGGGCATCATTTTCGAGAATCTGCGAGATGAGCGTTTCTCGCTGTGCGGTGTCATTTTTCGTCGCCTCGGCAATTTTCCCAAGCGAGATGAGGTAGTCTGTCGTAAGCACCTTTTTCTTCATCAGAAAGAGGCTTTTTTGGAATGTCTCCACGGTGACAAGCAGTTTGATGACTTCGTCGGTGACGCTTCGGAACGCTTTCGCCACGGCGAACGTTGGGTTTTCGGGACTGAGGTTGAGGAGCGTGTCCAGATCGCCCAAGATGCTGTTCTGGATATAACGGCGTTGCTCAGTGAACAGGAATTCCCCGAGGTCTTTGTGGATAAAGTAGTCCGAATCCATGCCGACGAAGAACCGGTTCAGGTTTTTATCAAACGCGTGAAAGCGGTGGACGGTGGGACGCGTCTGGAGTGCCTCTTGCCTGATGGTTTTGTTTCTGCCGAGTTCGCCAAAGTCCGGGTGTTCAACGAGTTTTTTGGCATACTCCTCTAGGCTCATTCGTAAGGCGCGGATGCCTCGGATTTGGCCGCTCTGCACGTTGGTGGAATTGTCTTGCAGTTCCTTAAAAATTGGTTTTCCCGGTTCCGCGCTTTTCCGCGAGTGCGCGTAGAGATAGACATCTACGTCTTCTGGTTCGCCGAAAATCTGCGCGTTCATCTCGCGATAGAGCTCTGCCTTCGGCGTTGAGGTTTCTGCGAGGTGCAGGACAACACCCCAAGTCGGCTCAGTATCATCGGGCTGAGGCGGTTCAATTCTACCGAGGCGATAGTGCTTAAAGTCATCGCGGTTGTTATTCTGTGCGATGCCGTGAGTCGGCTTCCCTTCCAGCCGGTATTCAATGCGTTTGCCTTCAATTTCAAAGGCGATGCTATTGAAGCCGGTGGCGGTTTTGACGTAGTAACTATCGCGGCATTTCCAGTGGAAGAGGATATCGGTGCCGGTGTAATCCGCCTCGTCGGGGTAATCGACTTGATAGAGCGCGGTGCTTCTGTCGTTATAGCCGAAGTCCCCGTCGCGGTAATAGCGTTCAAAGAAGTTGTGGATGTGGTTATAGATGCCTGCGGCGAGTATCTCTTTGAGCGCGCCCGGGTCGGATTCTAGCGGCGCGCCCAGGTCTTCGCGCTGTTTATAGGCGAGGAAACTGATGAGTTGTTGGCGATTGTCGGCGATATCGTTCAAGTAGCCGTGTTCTCTTGCGCCGCCTTCTTCCTTAACGAATTGCTTGAGTTCGCCGAGTTGGCTTTCCCAAAGGGTATCCGTGACCTCGGCGAGCGCGTTTTCAACGATGTTTGTCAATTCGTCGTCAATAAAACGGTTGACTTCGTCGCGCTTGAGTTTGAGGATGCGGAAGATGCCGAAATCCAGTTCATTCTGCGCGAAGTGGAACATCTCGCGGAGTTTGTCGCGTAGCGTGTTCAGTGCTTCGGTTGTGGGGTTCGGTTGTTGCGTTTGCATGTTTAATAGATTAGCAGATATTGCAAAAATTGTCAAGCGAACGTTTTTCATCCCGCGGCGAGAAAAATAGTTGCATCTGTCACAGGATTCTGTTATTATATTCTACAAAAGCGCGTTTCTCGGAGATTTAACCTAAAATCCACATGAATTTGCTGTCTTACGATTGGTGTGCCATCGGCTATTTGGCGATAACAGGCGTGCTTATCCTGATTTTCCATAAAAACGTCTGCCGGTGGTATCTCTACCTGCTGTTTCGGGGGTGTGTTATCGCGGGAATTTTATCGCTAACCTTTGTCCAAGGGCCGCTGCCATCCCCATGGCAATTTATTCGGGACTGGTATCCGTTGTCAACCATTGCGCTCTTCTATTTTGAGATGGGCAAACTGACACAGATGGTGTTTAACCGCTTTTTTGACGATACCGTCATCCGTTGGGAGAAACGGGTTTTCAAAGGGATGCCGAGCATTGCGTTGAGTGACAAGTTTCCGTCGTTGCTACTCTCAGAGTATTTGCACTTTTGCTATTTCAGTTATTACGTCATCGCCATTTTTTTAGCGGCGTGGCTCTATTTTCAGGGCAAAGCGGTGCCGTTTCAGGAGACAGTCTTCGCCGAGACGTTGACGTTTAACCTGAGCCTGTTGTGTTATCCGTTGATACCGGCGGCGGGGCCTCGCTACCATTTCGATAAGATTGCGGGGAAGTTGTCCGCTGGTTTTTTCTTCAGACTGACACACGCGATTCTCTCGGCAGGTTCGTCGAAAGGCACTGCGTTTCCGAGTTCGCACGTTTCGTTATCGGTTATTGTGCTGCTGTGCGCACTCCGTTATGACACGACAGCCTTCCTGATTTTACTTCCGCTTTGCACAGGATTGACACTGGGCACCGTCTACTGCAGGTTTCACTATGCAATAGACGCGCTTGCGGGCGCGGGGTTGGCACTCCTGATATTTTTCATCACGCTGGTTGTTTAAATGGAATTGATTTTCACGTGAAAATGTGATACAATTTAAGGACAAGGAGAAACAGATGAGGAGTTTTGGTATCCACGGCCGCGTCTATCCCGATGAGCACTATGTCGTTGCCCGCACGGAGGAGCTCGCCGATTTTATCCGCCGAGTTAGAAGGGGTAGATATGTCGTCCTCTTCGCGCCCCGGCAAACCGGGAAGACGACGTTCTTTCGGTGGGCCCTGGAGGCGTTAGCAGCAGAAGACGAGACTTACTTCCCCATACCGCTCAATTTTGAACGGTATGAGGACTGGCCCATCGCCGAATTTTACCGCGACTTTTATGAAAGAATTCGCAAGCAAGTCGGGACTGTTCTCCAGAAACGCGGTATCGCGCCAACCGAGGCACTCGGACGTTTTTTAGAAAACGGACATCTTGCCGACCGGTTTATGATGGTGGAATTTTTTGAAGAGTTGGGTAGTTTGCTGCCTGGAAAGCGGGTGATGCTCGTCATTGACGAGTTCGATGGCATCCCGCGCGACGCGGTGCGTGGTTTCCTGCACACACTTCGCGACATCTACCTTTCCGATAGAGAGTTCCGATGTCCTTTCAGCGTTGGGATTGTCGGGGTTAAGAGTATCACACAACTCAACTATGACAAGACTGTTTCTCCGTTTAATGTGCAAGATGAGTTTCGCTTGCCGAATTTCACGCTGGCCCAGGTGCAGGAACTCCTCGGGCAATATACGGCGGAAGTCGGGCAAGCATTCGCGCCGGCTGTCATTGAGAATATCTACAAGCAAACGGCGGGACAACCGGTGTTGGTGAACCGCCTCGCGCAGCTCCTCACCGAGGAGATGGATATTCCCAAAACCGAGACGATTGGCATGGAGCACTTCGCCGTGGCGCATCGGCAGTTGCTGCGCGGGCGCAACACGAACATCCAGCATCTCACGGCGAATATCCGCCGCGACCCGAGATTTGAAAGGCGGTTGATGCAAATCGCGTCGTATGACGAAGCGGTGGACTTCAATCTCGATGATGACATCATCAGTGAACTCGCCACCTACGGTGTGCTCGTGGAGGGTGCTAATGGGATGTGTGAGATTGCGAATCCGATTTATCTTTACCGCATCCTGCGCACGTTCCAACCGGCGATGAACGGGGTAGAGAGCGACTATTACCCACAGGACACCGGCACTGGGTATCGCGATTACCTCACGGCGGCCGGGGAGATAGACATGGTGGGGCTGTTGGATAATTTCCGTGACTTCATTGGGCGTGCCGGTTTCCGTATTCTTCAGGTGCAGGCGAAGCCGCGGGAATATGTCGGGCAGTATCTGCTGTTTGCTTATCTGGACCAGGTTGTGCGGCAGGTGCAGGGTGTCATGCATCTGGAGGTGCAAACCGGGCGCGGGCGCATAGATTTGATGATAAATCACCGCAGTCGTAAATACATCGTAGAGACGAAGGTGTGGCAAGGCGAAAAGAGTTATCGGGCAGGGAAGGAACAACTCGCCGCGTATCTGAAAGTCGAAGGGGCAGTGGCGGGATACTACGTCGTGTTCGATCATCGCGTTGTCCCGGAGCCGCGTGTGGAGACAGAGACATTGGCGGGTGTGACGATTCGCAGTTATGTCATCCCCGTTGTCTACGAACGCCCATCGGAAAGGAGAAGATAAAAAGGAGGCACCGATGAGAACCTTTGGCATCCACGGCCGTGTCTACCCTGAAAAGCACTATGTCGTTGCGCGCGCCGAGGAGCTCGCCGATTTCATCCGCCGGGTTAAAGATGGCAAATACATCGTGCTCTTCGCGCCTCGGCAAACCGGAAAAACGACGTTCTTCCGGTGGGCTTTAGAAGCGTTGGCGGCAAAAGACGAAACTTACTTCCCGGTGCATCTCAATTTTGAGGATTACAAAAATCTTGTTTCTCCTCCCGAATTTTATGCGGGACTTTACGAAGATCTGCGCATGGAAATTGAGAAGGTTTTTCAAAAGCGGGGCAGTGTGCCATCTGCGGCGTTAACGCAATTTCTGAATGCTACGCGGTTAACCAACCAGCAGGCAATGCGAAGGTTCTTTTGGCGACTGGCATCCTTTTTAACCCCGCAGCGGGTGGTGCTCATCATTGATGAGTTTGATGGGATTCCCGCCACTGTCGTGAACGATTTTCTGCATGCACTGCGGGCTACCTACCTGTCCGATAATCTGGCGCGATGTCCCTATAGTGTCGGCATCGTCGGTGTAAAGAGTATCACGCAGCTCAACTATGACAAGACTGTTTCTCCGTTTAATGTGCAAGATGAGTTCCGGTTGCCGAATTTCACGCTGTCACAGGTGCAGGAACTCCTGGGGCAGTATACGGCGGAAGTCGGGCAAGCGTTCGCGCCGGCCGTCGTTGAGAATATCTACAAGCAAACAGCGGGACAACCGGTGCTAGTAAACCGCCTGGCGCAGCTCCTCACCGAGGAGATGGATATTCCCAAAACCGAGACGATTGGCATGGAGCACTTCGCCGTGGCGCATCGGCAGTTGCTGCGCGGGCGCAACACAAACATCCAACATCTCACGGCGAATATCCGCCGCGACCCGAGATTTGAAAGGCGGTTGATGCAAATCGCGTCTTATGATGAAGCGGTAGACTTCAACTTGGATGATGACATCATCAGTGAACTCGCCACCTACGGTGTCCTCGTGGAGGCCCCCAATGGTATGTGTGAGATAGCGAATCCGATTTATCTTTACCGCATTCTGCGCACGTTCCAGCCGGCGATGAACGGGGTAGAGAGCGACTACTACCCACAGGACATCGGCACTGGGTATCGCGATTACCTCACGGCGGCGGGGCAGATAGACATGGTGGGGCTGTTGGATAACTTCCGTGACTTCATTGGGCGCGCCGGTTTCCGTATTCTTCAAGTGCCGGCGAAGCCGCGGGAATATGTTGGGCAGTATCTGCTGTTTGCTTATCTGGACCAGGTTGTGCGGCAGGTGCAAGGTGTCATGCATCTGGAGGTGCAGACAGGGCGCGGGCGCATCGATTTGATGATAAATCACCGCAACCGGAAATACATCGTAGAGACGAAGGTGTGGCAAGGCGAAAAGAGTTATCGCGCAGGGAAGGAACAACTCGCCGCATATCTGAAAGTTGAAGGCGCGGCGGCGGGATACTACGTCGTGTTCGATCATCGCGTTGTCCCAGAGCCGCGCGTGGAGACGGAAACACTAGAGGGTGTGACGATTCGTAGTTATGTCATCCCTGTTGTCCACGAACGCCCATCGGAAACGGGAACGTAAAACGGGCAGTTTTCGGCAGATTGCGAGGGACAGGCCCTCGCACTACGGGATCTGATTGCGAGAGATTGCGAGGGACAGGCCCTCGCACTACGGGATCTGATTGCGAGGGACAATCCCTCGCGCTACGGTATCCAAGGAGATATCAAGGAACCCATCATGTCCAAAACATTGGCCGTATCGGGCGGTACGCCTGTGCGGAATCTAGAAACGCATCCGTGGACTTCATGGCCCCTCAACACCGCCGAGGAGTGGGATGCTAAAATTGAGCCGCGGCTCCGGGAAGTCTATCTCAGCGGGAATGAAGGTTCTGGCGGCACGATGATTGACGCGTTCGGCGAGCAATATGCGTGCTATTCCGGCACCACCTACGCCATTTTCATGCCGCACGGCACCGATGCTATCAGTGCAGCCTTGGCCGGCGCGATGGATTTAGACGGCTTTAGCGATGGCGGTGAGGTTATCGTGCCGAACTATACCTTCGTTGCAACCGCGAGTGCTGTCTTGGAACGCCGATGCACCGTCGCTTTTGTCGACATTGACGCGGAGACATTCACTATTTCTGCGAGTGCCGTTGAGGCGGCACTCCAGCCGCATACCCGCGCGATTTTGCCTGTCCACCTCGGCGGACACCCGGCAGATATGGGCGCGTTACGCGAGATTGCCCAACGCCACAATTTAGCAATCATTGAAGATTGCGCGCAGGCACACGGCGCGGCATATCAGGGCAAAAAAGTCGGTTCACTCGGCGATGTCGGCGCGTTCAGCTTCCAATCCTCCAAAAACCTCACTTCCGGCGAAGGTGGCATGGTGACTACCGATGATAAAGACATCCGCGACCGCGTCTACGCCTTCATGAATGTCGGCCGTGCACCCGGCGGCGCGAGATGGGAATACCCACGACTCGGATGGAATTACCGTCCCTCCGAATACCTCGCTGCCATCTTACAGGTGCGGTTGGAATTGCTGGAATCGCAGACTGATTTGCGCAACCATAACGCCGCCTATTTGTCAGACGCGTTGGCGGCAATTTCTGGCATAACGCCGCCGAAACTGGCACCGTGGGTTACCAAGCACGGGTATCATCTCTACTGCCTCAAGTATGATGCGGAAGGGTTCGGGGGCAAGTCTCGCGCTGAATTTGTCAGGGCACTCTCCGCGGAAGGCGTGCCTTGCTCTATCGGATACCGTTCGCCGCTCTCACGGGAACCGGGCATGGCGCGCGTTGCAGAGAAATATCCGCATCTCATTCGCACATTGCCCTCGCCGAATACAGAGCGGGTTTGTGAACAGAGCGTGTGGTTTTTCCAAAACCTCTTTCTCGGTTCCGAGAGGGATATGGATGACATCGTTGCGGCAATCGCCAAAATTCAACGCGCATGGAATGCCTAAACCGCTCCTTGTTTACGATGGAGAGTGCGATTTTTGCCGATACTGCATTGCGCGATGGCGGCACGTTACCGAAGCGAGAATTCGCTACGCGCCTTACCAAGAAGTCGCCGCGCAGTTTCCGCAGATACCACTATCGGTGTTCCAGAATGCTGTCCAGTTGATTCTGCCTGATGGAACCGTGTTGAGTGGTGCGGCGGCCGTGTTTCACGCCTTCGGCAACCGACGTATCCTCTGGTGCTACGAAAATGTCCCCGGTTTCGCGCCGATGACGGAAGGAGTCTATCGCTTCGTTGCGCGGCATCGCGCCTTTTTCTCTAAAGTAACGCGCAAGTTTTGGAAAACATAAATGAGGGTGTTTCATAAATTTATCCCTTGAGGGGAGGCGCATCGGGCCCACCACTGTAGTTCGGGATCGCCCGTGGGCGGGCGGTAAAACGGGTCAAGATCAGGCGATCTTGACCTACAGGCCTAGCGCGCGAGCGATGGCGAGGGACAGGCCCTCGCCCTACGTGAAGGGGCGGCGTTTTTTCACCGTAGCGCGGGGCCTGTCATCGCAACGTTGAGCGATTTATGAAACACCTTCACATAAATTCAAGAACGGAGATATTCGGAACCACGGAGATATACCCTCTTGAACCAGAAACCCTTATCGAACGACATGCAAACAACAAAAAATCCATTTTTATCCGTCGCATTAGAAGCGGCGAGAAACGCCGAAGAAGTCATTACGTCTTACTACAACGGCGATGCGATGAACGTTCAACTGAAAGCAGATGAAACGCCTGTCACCCGCGCCGATACCGAAGCGGAACGGGTTATCCGCGAGACTATCAAGGCGGCATTCCCCGAGCACGGATTTTTAGGCGAGGAATTCGGCACCGAAAGAGGCTCATCGCCTTATTTGTGGATAATCGATCCGATTGATGGCACCAAGAATTACATCCGCAAAATCCCCATCTTCGCGACGCAGATTGCGTTGATGCAAGATGAGCGGCTCATCCTCGGCGTTTCTAATGCACCGTTGTTGAACGAGCTGCTATATGCGACAGCAGGCGGCGGTGCTTTTTTGAACGACGAACCGATAACCGTCTCGGACGTAGGCAACCCTTCGGACGCGATGATTTGCCATGGTGGCCTGAAATGGTTCACGCCAAAGGGAGTTCTTCCCGGAATGTGTGAACTTATCAACGACACGGCGCGCTCAAGAGGCTTCGGTGATTTCTATATGTATCACCTCCTCGCTTCTGCTAGGGCAGATGTTGTCGTTGAAGCAGCGATAAGTATCTGGGACATCGCCGCGCTCAGCGTCATCGTGCGGGAGGCGGGCGGCAAGGTAACCGACATGCAGGGACGCGCTATTACAAAGGATACCGTGTCTATGGTTGCAACGAATGGGCGTTTGCATGAGGCGGTGCTTCGTTATTTTCTACCATAAGAGCGAGTGCTGCTTGCTATTCATTCTTTTCAATTGTGGCGAGACTCAATTGCATGCCGAGATGCTATTTTTACGTGGCAAAAAATGCGTTTTTGTGGTAAACTTTATTACCAAACGGTGCTAACATCGGTTGACACGAATCTCCTACTGCAGGAGCCTCAACAATTTTGATAAAAGGATACCTAACGCCATGAAAATCGCTTTTTTGACGTTGCTTATCGTTTTGACGCTATGTTTACCATTCACTTTCGCGCAAGATACCTCACAGTGGCGTTTACCCGAAGGTGCCAAGACCCGCCTCGGTAAAGGCTGGGTAACTCAGGTAGAATTTTCGCCGGATGGGACCCGGCTTGCGGTAGCCGGTTCTATCGGGATTTGGATATACGATGCCCGAACCTATCAAGAAATCGCCCTACTGACTGGACATACGGTGACTGTTGAGAGTATCTCCTTTAGTAAGGATGGAAAAATGCTAGCGAGTGGGGACAGGAACCGCACTATTCGGTTGTGGGATGTTCCGAAGGGCGAACTCCGAAAAACACTCATTGGGCATATGGGTGATGTTGCGATGGGTGAACTCCGAAAAACGTTCAGAAACATCGGCCAGCAGAACCCTAGGGTCCTACTTAGTGGTGATGGGAAAACATTGGCGGGTGCGAGTCACAATGGCACTATCCTGTTGCAGGATGTCGTCACAGGCGAGCTCCTCCACAGCATTAAAGGACATAAGGACCGGGTTAACAGTATCTCCTTTAGTTGGGATGGTAAAATGCTGGCAAGTGCAGGAGGCGCGCAGGATAAGACTGTTCGTATCTGGGATGTTGCAACAGGCGAACTTCGCCACACTCTGACAGAACACGTGCACGAAGTCTTAAGCGTCGCCTTCAGCGGTAATGGCACCACGCTCGCGAGTGGCGGAAGATTCCGACTGCTTTTATGGGATGTTGCCACCGGAAAACTGCGCAAAGGCCTCACAGGCCATACGGACTGGGTGAACAGCGTTGCCCTCAATAGCGATGGCAGTACTTTGGCGAGCATAGAAGGACATCGTGTCATTCGTATCTGGGATGTTGCAACAGGCGAGATACGAAAAACATTCAGAGGACATACGGATTGGGTCTATAGCACTACGCTCAGAAATGGTGGAAACACAGTCGTGACTGGAAGTGGGCGCGGCACTATCCGGCTATGGGATACAGACACCGGAAAAGTCCACGAAACTCGGGTCAAAATTAGTGATTGGGACTTTGTTAGTATGATTGCTTTTAGTTGCGATAGCCTAACCGCGGCGAGTGGCAGGGGGAGTGGCACTATCCAACTGTGGGACGTGGACACGGGTGAGCATCGAAACACACTCACAGGACATACGACTTGGGTCGACAGCGTCTCCTTCAGTGAAGATGGAAAAACGGTGGCAAGTGGCAGCCAGGATAATACCGTTTGTCTGTGGGATGCTCTAACCGGCGAACTTCGCCATACTCTCACTGGGCATACAGCCTCTGTTAATAGCGTTGCCTTCAGTAGCAACGGAAACACACTAGCAAGTGGTAGTAGCGACGGCACTATTCGGCTCTGGGATGTGAGGATGGGGAAACTCCAAAAAACACTCACGGGAAGTTTCACGGCAGTTGAAAGTGTTGCCTTCAGTAGTGATGGCCTCACTCTGGCCGCCGGAGGCAGGGATGGCACCTTGCGCTTGTGGGATGTCACTACGGGCAAACTTCGCAAAACCCTTGCCGGACATACGAGTCAGGTTTTTCGCCTATCCTTCAGTGATGATGGGAAAATGTTGGTGAGTGGGAGTGCATACGGTCCTATCCGCTTGTGGGATGTCGCCACCGGAGACCTCCGGAAAACACTTAAAGGACATACAGGTGAGGTAACCGGGGTTTCCTTCAGCAGCGATGGGCAAACGCTGGTAAGTGGCAGTGCTGATGGCACGGTGCTTCTGTGGGATCTGCGCTGATATCCGTCCCCGCTTCCCTATTTCACGTCTTGAAAAAACTTGACTCCCGATGGTATTCTTCGTATCATTACCGGAAGTCTTTTTGCACAAACCCCAAACAGGAACCACTATTGACGCTCAAAAAAGGATGTCTACACAATGAAGACAAAACCGCTTCTTTTTATTTTCATCGCTCTTGTCATGACAACGGCATTTCTGCCACTCACCTTCGGTAAAGATTACTGGCAGTGGCATTTACCCGATGGGACTCTTGCTCGTTTGGGTAAAGGTAATGTGAATGATGTCGCGTTTTCTCCAGACAACACTCGGCTTGCGGTAGCCAGTTCAGTCGGGATTTGGATTTATGATGTCCAAACCTACGAGGAAATCGCTTTGTTAGCGAGTGACACGCTGCTTCCTACCTATAACTCATTGTTCAAAGGAAATCCAGAGTTGTTCACCCCTGAGCAATTCCCCTTGCTTGAGGCTGTAGGACAGGCTGCACATAGTGTTGATTTCATTTCAGATGGACAGACGCTGGCTAGTGTGAATCTCGATAGCACTATTCGGCTCTGGGATACTGCCACGGGCGAACTCCGAAAAATACTCGCAGACTGGACACACTCGTTTCCCTCTAACGTTGCTTTCAGCAGCGATGGGGCCGCGCTAGCGAGTCGGCATCAGGACGGTGCCATCCTTCTGTGGGATACGCGGACTGGGGAGATCCAAAAAACTCTCCTAGGACATACCGACTTCGTGAACGGCCTTGCTTTCAATGTTGAGGGTACTATGTTGGCAGGTGGCGGCGAAGACAGCACCGTTCTTCTATGGGACGTTACCACCGGAGATCTGCGCAAAACACTCCAGGGACATACCGACTTAGTCCTTAGCGTATCCTTTGGTGGTGATAGAAACACGCTGGCGACTGGAAGTAAGGACAAGACTATTCGGTTATGGGATGCCGCCACGGGCGAACTCCTGAAAACCTTGTCGGGACATACGGGCGAAGTTGCAAGCGTATCCTTCAGTAGCGATGGGAAAATGCTGGCAAGCGGCGGGAAGGACGGGGCAATCCTTCTATGGGATGTCACCACTGGCAACCTTCGCTCAGCATTTACTAGAAGTTTGGATGCCATCACTAGCGTATCCTTCAGTAGCGATGACCGCCGGTTAGCGAGTGGGAGTCATAACTACCTGCTGCTTTGGGATGTCCCCACCGGTGCTACCCAAAAATCCTTCACAGGAGATAGAGAAGAAGTCCTGCGTGTTGCTTTCAGTCCGGATCGGAAAACTCTGGAAAATAGGGAAGCGGCTTTAATCACTTGGCCATGGAATGTAACCACGGACAAAATTCGAGAGATCTTGCTAGAACACGCAGGTTATTCTGGCCCTCCTGCGATTGCCTATAGTAGTGAGAGTCGGACTCTGGCAATTGGTAGTTGGGTAGGCGATATTCAGTTGATGGATGTGGATACGAACACCCGAAAAAGACTTCGCGCACGTAGTACTGGACGCGTTAGTGTGGCCCTCAGTAGTGATGGCACCACGCTCGCAAGTGCGGGTGAGAACGGTGATATCCTCTTGTGGGATGTGGCCACGGGGAAGCGCCACCAAACTCTCACTGGAAGTCCCGAAACTGCTAACATCATTGCCTTCAACGGCGATAACAGCATCCTTGCTGGGGTAAGGCGGGATAATATCATCCATCTGTGGAATGTCTCCACCGGAGAAATCCTAAAAACGTTGGATGGACATACAAGAGATGTGCGGTGCGTCGCCTTTAGTCCCGATGGGCAGACGCTGGCCAGTGCGGGTTACGATGCCATGATTCATTTGTGGGATGTGGATACCGGAAACATCCAGAAAACACTCAAAGCCCCCGACCTTACAAATGCTATTTATAGCATTGCCTTTAGTCCCGATGGGCAGACGCTGGCCAGTGCGGGTTACGATGCCATGATTCATTTGTGGGATGTGGATACCGGAAACATCCAGAAAACACTTGCTAGACACACACGGTATGTCTCTGGCGTTGCCTTCAGCAGCGATGGGCAGATGCTGGTGAGTGGGAGTAGGGATGGCACGGTGCTCGTATGGGATCTGCGCTGATGATGGATACCC
Organism: Candidatus Poribacteria bacterium; assembly: GCA_965242965.1. Classification (GTDB taxonomy): domain Bacteria; phylum Poribacteria; class WGA-4E; order WGA-4E; family WGA-3G; genus AGPOR5. The sequence continues at coordinate 5,368,998 of OZ251518.1, forward strand.
ATGATTTCACAATGTGATTTCTTGAAAACGGTTTCTTTTTTTGTGAACCCTCTAATACAAATGAACCTGAGCGGTTCGGGCTCTTCTGAAGTGATGGCATGTTTGCCAAGCGAGCCTGAACAGGTCAAGATCGGGCGAGCACCACCCACAAATGTGAGACGACTAAAATAAATGAATTGGGGATAAGCCCGATTCAGACAGAAATCCGCGCGTTATTCCTTGCATCAACGCGCCGCTTCATGGTATACTATATAAACATACCCTAAAAAAAGCGAGAATTTTAATATGCACCTCGATTTCCAAGAAGTCATCGACCTCTCTTATGTCGTTGACGAAAACAGCCCGCGCGAATTGCCCATCGAGCCGGTTAAAATCTATCCTCAGGCCACGCTTGAAGAAGACGGCTATTTTGAAAGCCGCGTCGATATGTCCGGGCACTGCTCCACGCACATTGACGCGCCGTGTCTCATGTATCCCGATGGGTTCACCGTCGCGGAAATCCCGAAAGACAAACTGACCGGGGCTGCCGTGCTGATGGACTTCTCCGCAATTAAGAAACCAAACGATGCTGTCACCGCCGAAGATGTGAGCGCGTGGATAGCAGAAAACGGCGAGATACCAGAAGGCAGCATTGTCTTTATGCGGACCGGCATGGATAGATTCGTCTATCAGGATAACTTCAACCGCGAGTGGATTGGCTTTAGCGAGGATGCCGCCGAACTGCTCGTTGGAAAAGGCATCAAGGTAATCGGCACAGACGCTTGCAGCATCGATTCGGTTGCGGGACATCCGCCGTTGCACGATGGATTACCGCCTGCGCATCTCGTCTTCTTGGGCGCAGGCATTCCGCACGTCGAAGATTTGTGCAATTTAAGTCAACTGCCGATGCACTTCTACGTCGTCATCGCGCCGCTGAAATTGGCGCGGAGTTCCGGCGCGCCGACGCGCGTGCTGGCGTTTGTGTGATTTTTGTCGTCCGCAAGGCGTTCGGATACGTATCTGGTGCAAGAACGTTTCCTTACGCTATCCGTAAAGTGATGAATGATGAAACCCAAAATTCCTGAACCACTCTTATCGTGCCTGCGAGAAATAGGCGAGGTGGGTGGAAACGGCACCTACCTCGTGGGAGGACTAGTCCGTGATTTGCTGCTGGAACGGAAGAGCCTTGATATTGATATTGTCGTTGAGGGGAACGCGTTCCGGGTAGCGGAAGCGATGCGGGAACGGTGGAACGGCACGTTAAACGTGCATCCGAATTTTGGCACGGCAACCGTTACGCCTGAAAACCCAGAGATGCCCAAAGTGGATTTTGTGGCGGCGCGTCGTGAAACTTATCAGCACCCTGGAACGTTACCTATAGTAAAGCAGGGGACTATCGATGCCGATCTGCGCAGACGCGACTTTACTATCAACGCCTTAGCGATGCGGTTAGATGCCGATGCATTCGGCACTATCGTTGACCCGGGGGACGGCATGGCTGACCTCGGGACCGGCACTATTCGGGTGCTACATCAGCAAAGTTACATTGATGACCCTACCCGTATTTTCCGCGCCTGCCGATATGCTGGCAGATACGGCTTTCACATCGCCGATGGAGATAAGGTTCTCATTCGGGAGGCACTGCCGGTATTACTGAAGGTCAGCGGCGAACGCATCCGCAACGACATTAACCGCATCCTTCAGGAAGAGAACGTCCCCCAGATCGTGCAACTCCTGACAGAATTTGATGTCTGGAGAAAAATTTCTATAGGGTGGGACATTGGCGAGAATTTTGACCGGCGATTTGCAGAAGCACAGCAGGCAATCACGTGGGTATCGGAACATCTACCAGATGAACCATTTTATCCGGAAATAGTTCGGTGGATGACACTTTTCAAAGGGAATTTGGACTCACATTGGCTTGAGGCAATTAGTTTCAGGCTGGTATTGCCGCATCAACTTCTGCGCCTCGGGGGCAAAGTGCCGGAAGACGTGTCCTTTGAAAATGAAGAGTTTCAGGATGAAGAACTTTCGCTTTCGCAGCATGTCACCGTGGCATCTCACAACGGCAAGTGGCTTATCGTTGATGCGGAAAACCACAAAACCTACGTGCGCGCGGATGGGCGGTTCTATCAGGTTTTGACACCGCTGACGACACATAACGCTTTGCTGTTGCCGGTGCTCTTTTTGTTATCTGAGACCCCGACGCTCAGCGAGATTCATAACTTGTTGAAATCTTATCCCCTGGAGGCATCGGTGCTGGCAATGCATCATGTCAATGTGGAGCCGCTGCAGCGCGAACAGATAGGCAATTACTTGCGAACGGTGCGGCAGATGGAGCCGCTTGTCACCGGCCGCGACCTGATTGAGTGGGGTGAGAAACCTGGGAAAGCCTTTGAGACGTTTCTGTCACGCCTATTTTCGGCGCAGCTGGATGGGAAAATCACCACAAAATCGGAGGCACATCGCTGGTTGCAGGCGTTGAAAAAAGACTCGGCGGAAGCAGTATCCGAGAAATCGTGATTACCGTAGGGCGTGGGCTAGCCGCGACGCGTGCTTTCGTCTTTGATTAGGGAAACTATGTTCAATCCTTTTGAAGCCATTCTTATCGTTACGCAGTTTATCGTCTTGCTAACCTTTCACGAGTGGGGGCATGCGAAATCAGCCCACATGCTAGGCGATTCAACCGCTCACAGCCAAGGCCGCATGTCGCTCAATCCGGCGGTGCACATCGATCCCATCGGCACGATATTACTGCCGCTGCTCGGCACCTTCTTCGACAGCACCTTTTTTGGCTGGGCGAAGCCGGTGCCTGTTAACCCGTTCAACCTCAAAGATCCGAGAAGGGACGTGATGCTTATCGCGGCCGCCGGGCCTTTCATGAACATCGTCCTAACTTTTGCGATTTTAGCGATTGCCCGGCTGTCGGAAGTGGTCTTCAACTTTCCGCAACCCGGCTCTGTCATGCATGCGGAGATTGCTCGGCAATGGGTTCGCATGGGGCTCATCAGCGTATTTTTGGCTGCGTTTAACATGCTGCCGCTCTATCCGTTAGATGGGTTCAGCGTTGTGCGTGGCTTGCTACCTGCCCGTGCCGCGCGCCAGTGGGAAAACCTCAGCCCTTACGGCATGCCGATTCTGATGTGCCTGATTTTTCTCCCCGGTCTCCTCGGAATACCGAACTATGTGTTCCGTTTTTTGTCTGAAATCAGTTACACAACCTTCGACCTCATCGCGAAAATCGTCGGACTGCGCTAAAAACGCAAGTCAAAAACGGAGATATTGACAACGTCGATGTTGATAGTTGATAGTCGATATCGAATGACGCAAAGAGACGCTGATGAACCAAACAACCTTATCAAACGCCTTGCGAACAACAGAAATAACCACACCGACTCTCGCACCCGCGCCGCCGATTTCTCCGATGTATTCGGTTAAATTGGATGGATTCGAGGGACCGCTCGATCTACTCCTCCATCTCATTCAGAAGGAAGAGATGGACATTCACGATATCCAGATCGCGCATATCACTGACCGGTATCTGGAATACGTGAATTTAATGGAGCAGCTGGATTTGGACGTAGCGTCCGAGTTCTTGGTAATGGCGGCGACGCTCCTCTATCTCAAATCGCAGAGCATCCTCCCGCAAATCGTCGCGGATGCCGAGTATCCTATCGGCGACAGGGAGCAGCTCGTCGAGCAGCTGCTGGAGTATAAGCAGTTCAAGGAGGCGGCGCAGGCGTTAGATGTTTACGCCGAACGGCGTTCGTGGCTCTATGGTAGAAGCCCGGAGCTCCACGCCGAGTTAGATGGCAGCAAGGAATTCGAGATTAAAGCGACGCTGTTTGACCTGTTGACTGCGTTCAGGAACGTTAACGAACGGCTCGCGTTAGCCGAACAGGAAGAGCCTTATGAGACGTTTGAAGAGGAGCCGATTACCGTTGAGGACAAAATCGCCTTTATTGAGCGGCAGCTGCTGCACGAAGATCAGCTCCTCTTTGACGATCTGTTTCCGTCGCTACCCGGTTCGCCGTCACATCACGCCGAACGCATCGTTACGTTCCTCGCCATTTTGGAGTTGGCGCGGATAGGGAAAATCGTCACGGTGCAGACGGGACCGTTTGAGAGTATCTATATCGTCAAAAAAGGCGCGGTTTGACATCGCGCCTACCGGGGAGACGGAGACGTGGACTTGTGCGTCCGTCCCCAAATCACCTGATAGGAATCTTGATCATCTACCAGAAGGAATCGAGACCAGGAGGTCTCTCCTACCCAAATCACCTGATAGGAATTGCTCATGCTCATGGAGGCTGAAAATACGATGAACGCTCAAAATTTAGCGGCAGACCTGGCCCCGAAGGCTATCTTGGAGGCAATTCTGTTTGCCGCGAGTGAACCCATCTCGGTAAAGCAGTTTAGGCACGCGCTGCCCGCGTTATCAACGCGCGAGATCCGCAACGGGCTTATTGAACTTCGCAACGATTACCAGGAGTTGCATCGCAGTTTCCGCCTCGTTGAAATCGCGAATGGGTATCAGATCTGCACTTGTCCCGAATATGCGGAGTGGGTTAGTAAGTTTTATACACGTCAGGTGCGTGTCACGCTGTCGCCTTCCGCGCTTGAGACGCTGGCGATTGTTGCGTATAAGCAGCCTGTCACGCGCGCCGATGTCACCGCCATCCGCGGTGTCAATAGCGATAGCGTCCTCAATTCGCTTGTCGAGAAGGGGCTCGTTTGCATCGCTGGCAGGAAAGAGGGAGCGGGACGTTCGCTGCTCTTTTCCACGACAGACGCGTTCCTCCAGCAATTCGGATTGAAAGAGCCCGCTGAATTGCCCTCCCTTGAGGAAATTGAGGCGTTGTTAGCGTCTTCAACAGCGGAGGCAGCAGAGGAAGCAGCGAAAGAGAAAAATATGGAGGCGATAGAGTGATGAACTACGACGCGCGCTTCCAGTGCAGTGAAGGCTGCACCTATCCACTCACTGAAGTTATATACCGCTGCAGGAATTGCGATGGGCTGCTTGAAGTGCGGCACGACATGAACGCGCTCAAACAGCGCAGTGCTGACGACTGGAAATGCCTCTTTGAAAAACGTTACATGCGCACTCAATATCCCTACGGCAGTGGTGTCTGGGGAAAGAAGGAGCTGGTCTGCCCGAACCTTGATAACGAAAATATCGTCTCGATGTATGAAGGCGGCACAAATCTTTTTTGGGCGGAACGCTTCGGTGCGCAACTCGGACTCCCCGATCTCTGGATTAAGCAGTGCGGCAACAGCCATACCGGTTCTTTCAAAGACCTCGGGATGACTGTCCTTGTCTCAATGGTAAAGCAGATTATCGCCGATGGCGGTGACATTCGCGCCGTCATGTGCGCGTCCACCGGCGATACGTCTGCCTCCTTGGCGGCGTATGCATCAGCCGCTGGTATTCCGGCGATTATTCTTTTGCCGAAAGCAAAGGTGACGCGCGAACAACTTATTCAGCCTATTGCTAATGGTGCGCTGACGCTTTCGCTGGAGACAGATTTTGATGGCTGCATGGAGATTGTCCAAAAACTCGCCGCCCGAAAGGATTTCTACCTCGCCAATTCCATTAATTCCCTCCGAATTGAGGGGCAGAAAACCATCAGTATTGAGATAGTTCAACAGTTCAATTGGGAAGTGCCGGATTGGGTTATCATTCCGGGTGGCAACCTCGGCAACGTTTCGGCACTCGGGCGCGGGTTTCTGATGATGCTAGAACTCGGCATTATTGACAAGTTACCGCGGATTGCGTGCGCGCAGGCGGAACGCGCAAATCCGCTCTACCGCAGTTACCAGACAGGTTTCACGGAGTTTCAGGCTATCACCGCGCAGCCCACACAAGCGACAGCCATCCAAATTGGCAACCCTGTCTCGATTCATCGCGCCATCCGCATCTTGAAGAGGTTTGATGGCATCGTAGACCAGGCGAGTGAAGCGGAATTAGCGGATGCCGCCGCGCGCGCCGATAGAACCGGGCTGTTCAATTGCCCGCATACCGGTGTCGCCCTGGCGGTGCTTATCAAGATGATAGAACGCAAGCAGATTCTCCCGGACGAGAGAGTAATCGTCATCTCCACGGCGAATGGTCTCAAATTTCCGGATTTCAAGGTGGGGTATCACCATGTCGCCCCTGGCGAACCGCCGCCGCGTTATCTCAACGCGCCGGTAGAATTGCCGGCGGATTATGACGGTGTGCTTCAGAAAATCTCCGCGCATCTGGATACCTAATCCTGAAAATCGGTAAATCCTGCGTCAAATTTGCAACAAATCTGCAAAATGTGTTATCATGATAAAAACGTAGATAAGGTGGAAACGTCGCTCGCGTAAGTTTTCTACCTTTTGCCAACAACAAAAATAGGAGTCACTGAATGCCAGAATTGTATCAGCCAAAGCCGGAACATAAATTTACTTTTGGATTGTGGACGGTGGGGAACCCCGGCCGCGACCCGTTTGGGGATGTCGTCAGGCCTCCCTTGGCTCCGACTTATACCGTTGAAAAATTAAGCGAATTGGGTGCCTATGGTGTCAACTTACACGACAATGACCTGGTTCCCTTCGATGCTTCCGCTGCGGAGCGCGATAAAATCGTCACCGAATTCAAAAAGGCACTCAAAGACCATGGGCTAAAAGTGCCGATGGCCACGACGAACCTCTTCTATCATCCGATTTTCAAAGATGGCGCGTTTACCTCGAACGACCCGAGGGTGCGGGCGTTCGCAATCCAGAAAACTTTGAACGCGATCGACCTCGGGGTGGAACTCGGCGCAACAGTCTATGTCTTCTGGGGCGGCCGCGAAGGCGCGGAAGTCGATGCCGCTAAAAACGGACCCGATACCCTCAAGTGGAACCGCGAGGCGATGAACTTTTTCACGCACTACGTCAAAGACCAGGGTTACAACCTCCGATTCGCATTGGAGGCGAAGCCGAACGAACCGCGCGGCGACATTTACCTGCCGACAACCGGACACATGCTCCACTTCATTGAGACGTTGGACCACCCGGAGATGGTAGGCGTTAATCCTGAATTCGCGCATGAAACGATGGCGGGCCTGAGTTTCATCCACGGGGTCGCGCAGGCGTATGAGGCAGGGAAACTCTTCCACATCGATCTGAATGACCAGAAGATGAGCCGGTTTGACCAGGATTTGCGGTTCGGTTCTGAAAACATCAAAGGCGCGTTCTTCCTTGTCAAATTCCTTGAGGATACTGGGTGGGACGGCTGCCGCCATTTCGACGCGCACGCCTACCGCACCGAAGATGAACAGGGGGTCTGGGACTTCGCCGCGGGGTGCATGCGCAGTTACTTGATTCTCAAGGAGAAGGCACGCCGCTTCAACGAAGACGCGGAAATTCAGGGTATCTTATCGCAATTGCAGGCGCGCGATGCGGAACTTGAGGGGTTGATGGGCAACTATAGTGCCAAGAACGCTGGCAAACTGCGGGCGATTGATTTCAAACCGGAGACGCTCGCGCAGCAAGGGCTTGGCTATGAGAAGCTCGATCAACTCACATTTGAAATTTTGACCGGGGTCAGATAGTTCTCGGTGGTAGGAGAGACTTCCCGGTCTCGATGCAATACCGTAGGTTCTTTCGCTGTAGCGCGGGGGCCTGTCCCCCGCGATCTTGAAACGTTCTTTTCACCGTAGCGCGGGGGCCTGTCCCCCGCGATCTCAAAATTAATCGAGACCGGGAGGTCTCTCCTACGGGAAAATCGGGTGCCTGTCCCCCGCGATCTTGATGGGGTGCTCCTCACGTCTGTAGTTCGGGAGCGCCCGCTCCCGAACGGATCAGGATCAGGCGATCCTGAACTACAGAGAGGGGGGCGATGCCTGCTGGTAGGAGGGACATCCTTGTCCCGGTAGTTTAAAAATCGAGACTAGGAGGTCTCTCCTACGGGAAAAGGCGGGGGCCTGTCCCCCGCGAGCTCGAAGCGTTTTTTTCCCGTAGCGCGGGGGCCTGTCCCCCGCGATCGTTGGCATGGCGAGGGACAGGCCCTCGCCCTACGTGAAGGGGCGGCGTTTTTTTATTCGTAGCGCGGGGGCCTGTCCCCCGCGATCTCGATGGGGTGCTCCTCACGTCTGTAGTTCGGGAGCGCCCGCTCCCGAACGGATCAGGATCAGGCGATCCTGAACTACAGAGAGGGGGCGATGCCTGCCGGTAGGAGGGACATCCTTGTCCCGATAGTTTAAAAATCGAGACCGGGAGGTCTCTCCTACGGTATTGCATCGAGACCAGGAGGTCTCTCCTACCGGAAGAGGTGGGCCTGTCCCCCGCGAACCCTAAACCATCGGAAACCGCTTATGAATACGCTTATTATCGCCGTTCTGAGTTTCGTCGGGTTCATTATCGCCTACCATACTTATGGCAAGTGGCTCGCCCGCAAGATTTTCGGTTTAGATGCGCACGCAACGGTGCCGAGTCAGGAACTGCGCGATGATGTCGACTACGTTCCTACCAAAAAGGAGATTATCTTCGGGCACCATTTCACGAGTATCGCTGGCACGGGCCCGATTGTCGGACCCGCCATCGCCGTGTTTTGGGGCTGGCTGCCAGCGTTGCTTTGGGTGATACTCGGCTCGATTTTCATTGGTGCTGTGCATGACTTCGGCTCGCTCGTCGTCTCACTGCGCAATCGCGGACAAAGCATCGGCGAAGTCGCCGGTAGAATGATAGCACCTCGCGCCAAATTCCTCTTCCTTTTCGTCCTCTTCGCGGGATTAACCATCGTCCTCGCCATTTTCGGCCTCGTCATCGCCCTGATTTTCTCCTATTATCCGGAATCGGTGCTATCAGTGTGGGTAGAAATTCCGCTGGCTATTGTCATCGGGCTCTGGATTTATCGGCGAGGCGGTAATATCCTATGGCCCTCCATCATCGCCCTCGGCGTGATGTATATCGCCATGGGGCTCGGTGCTTATGTGCTGCCGATTGACTTAGGGCAGTGGTTCGGCATTCCGCTGCTTGGGCAGACTTACATGAGCGTTGTCGTCATCTGGACGCTGGTGCTGTTTATCTATTGCTTCATTGCCTCCGTGCTGCCGGTTTGGACGCTTCTCCAACCGCGCGATTTTATCAACAGCCACGAATTGGTATTGGCACTGATTTTGTTAGTGCTTGGGCTCGGTGTCGCCGGGTTGACAGGCCAGGCAGACCTGGCTGCTTCTGCGCCTGCTATCGCATCGGATATCCCGCCGGATGCGCCGCCGATCTGGCCCTTCCTCTTTATTACGATTGCGTGCGGCGCGGTCAGCGGTTTCCACTGCATGGTAAGTTCCGGCACTTCCAGCAAACAGGTTGCGTCCGAAGGCGATGCGCAATATGTCGGATACGGCGCGATGTTGCTTGAGGGTGGGCTTGCGGTTGTGGTGATTCTCGCTTGTTGTGCTGGCATCGGGATGGGGATTTTTAATCGGACTGGCACCGGGGCGGACTATAGGTTTGAGGCGATTACGCAAGTAGCGCGCTCTGAAAGCGCGCCTACCGCGGGAGCAGAGATGGCGGCGGTGGTTGTCGGGCATGATGCTTGGCGAACCCGTTACGCGACGCAAACCACGGTGACAAACGCCGATGGCACGACTACCGTCAAAGGCGGTTGGGCAAGCCACGCTCTCAAACAGAAAGTGAGTGCTTTCGTTGATGGCGGCGGGAATTTCCTCGCCACGCTTGGCATTCCGCTGAAGATGGGCATTGCGATTATGGCCGTGCTTGTCGCCAGTTTCGCCGCGACGACGCTAGATACGGCGACGCGTCTCCAACGCTATGTTATCCAAGAACTTGCGCAGACTGCCAACATCAAACCCTTGCAGAATCGGTATATTGCCACGGTCTTCGCGTTAGTGCTCGCCGCGGCGGTTGCTTTGTTACAAGGACCGGGTGGCCCCGGCAGCGGCGGCTTAACCCTCTGGCCCCTCTTCGGCGCGACGAATCAACTCTTGGCGGGACTCGCATTTATGGTGATTGTCTTCTATCTCCTGCGTCGAAACAAGCCGATTTGGTTCGCGCTCTTACCGATGATAGTCATGCTCGTCATGCCCGCGTGGGCAATGCTCCATCAAATGTTCAATCCGCAAACAGGGTGGCTGTTTACGGGGAAGTATTTGCTCTTCGGATTTGGTGTTGTCGTGGAGGCCTTGCAAGGGTGGATGATAGTTGAGGGTATCATTGCTTGGCGCGAGGCGCGCGGGAATTATCCGGAACTTCCACCGTTGGAGACGCTTGCTGCAAGGGGTGAGGCGTAGTATCAAATAACATAGAAAAGTGAGGGGGACGCGCATCGGGCCCCCTCTGTAGTTTGGGAGCAATTGAGTTGCTCGTCAATAACGCTAGCGATGTCGGCATCGGGCCCACCTCTGTAGTTCGGGAGCGCCCGCTCCCGAACGGTTCAGGAGCAGGTGCTCCTGAACTACTTTAGGGAGAGTCTATTGTTCATCTTCAGTGGGGGCATCGAGACCGGGAGGTCTCTCCTACGGGAAGAATTCGAGACCGGGAGGTCTCTCCTACCTCAAACGGCACCGTTCTGGTCCTCGCAAAAACCTCCTTCCCACCTTTTTTCTAAAATTTAACTTGACATCAAAACCCTTCATAAGGTATCATATTATATTATGCGCATTTGTTGCGAAAAAGAGACGCGAAATCGCTATAAAACCGAAATACGATAACAGAAAAGGAGTGAACATTGTGAAAAAGGCAACCTGGCTCTGCGCAATCGTGATGGTATTATCCTTCACGGCACTTCACGGCTACGCAGAGATTAAATGGGACGCGGAGAAGTTTATGCCGCTCACCGAAGTCGAAATCGGCATGGAAGGCAAAGGCTATACCGTATTCTCCGGGGTAACCGTCGAAGAATTCGACTTTGAAGTTGTAAGCGTTGAATATAACTTCCTCCCGGGGTGGCATGTCGTCTGGTGTAAAGGGCTGAGCGACAACTTTAAGCGGACCGGTGTCGCGGGCGGCATGAGCGGCAGCCCGTGCTATATCAATGGACGACTCATGGGGGCCCTCTCGCTTGGGCATTTTAACCAGCGTGAACATGCCAATCTTTTTGGCGTAACGCCGTTTGAATTAATGGTGGCAGTCGCGGCACGCGGCATGCAGCCTAAGCTGAGTTACGAAGGCAGGCAGCTCTTTAACCTCAACTCGGCACAGGTGGAGGAAGGCCTGGATATGGGGCCCTCTCTCTTCGGCGATGGCAAGATGCCCCAGAGGCAGCGGCCGTTTGACCTGGGGCTTTTGGATAGCATCTCCGATGCATCGGCTCCAGGCCATGCCGCGCGCTTGGCGATTCCAGTCGCGATGCCGGCACTGAATTCGGACATGATGCGGTTTATCAAACCGCTGTTTGACACACTCAATTTTGAGCCGCTCCAAGCAGTAGGTGGTGGCAGTCCTGTCAAAGAATCGCCTATTGAAGAAGGACAGATAGTCGGCATGGAAATCGTCCGCGGCGCGCTCTCATTTTTTGGCTACGGCACCATTACTTATGTCGATGGCGACGAGCTGCTCGCTTACGGGCATGCCTCATCCGGTGAAGGCCATGTCAATCTGCCGATGTCGGGTGGGTATGTGCATTTTATTTTGCCGAGCCGCAGCCGTTCCAGCAAATATGCATCTCCGACGCAGTTAATCGGAACCCGTGTCCAAGACCGGGATCCGGCCATCGCCGGCGTTATCGGGAAACATCCGCCTTATGTTCCGGTAAATATGAACGTTGAAACAAGCGATGGGCAACAGCGCGATACCTACTATGAAGTCATTCGGCACCGCAGTTTCACCCCACTTTATACCGGATTCGCTGCGTGGTTCATCATGGATTCGCTTGATTTCTATCAGGGAGATCACACGCTGAATCTCGGTGCGACGATTACCTTGAAGGAACAGCCGGGGCTCACCTCGCGGGAACTCGTTTTCAAGAACACTTTTTCCTCTAGCGGTTCGCCGGGGTTCGGTGTCATGCAGACGCTGATGCAGCCGATGTTCCAACTCATTGGTAATACCTATACGAAGGTGGAAGTGGAGAACGTCACCCTCGATATGAAAATAGAGGACAAACGGCGGACAGCGGTGATTGAGAGCCTCAGCGTTGATAAACTCCGCTACCGTCCGGGGGAAACTGTCGAGGTGGAGATGGTGGTGCGTCCTTACCTTGAAGCACCGATGACGCAAACAGGAACGATTACGATTCCCAAGGATACGCCGGATGGGCAAGTCACGCTGCTTGCCACGAACGCTAATTTCCATGAATTCTGGCAGCGTTCCCGCGCGCCGCTAAATTTCCGCCCGAAAAACATCAACCATCTCGTTGAACTCCTGCAACGTGGGGAGAGCAACGCTGATGTTATCCTTGAACTCTTTGTCCCGCAGCCGGGGCTTACTGTCCAAGGACAAGAATTTTCCGATCTGCCGACTTCCGTGATGTCCGTGATGAACACGGCGAAGCAGGTGGGCGAAAGCGGCTACACGATGGGCACGACGCTAGAAATTGACAAGGTCGCGACGGATTACGTTATCTTCGGGAGCGGCATCATCCGCTTTGTAGTTGATAGAAACGCGCGATAGATGCAAAATAGTTCCGAAACCCCAACATCCATTAAAGGAGATTACCTTGAAAAACCTAACTTACCGCACGCTTTGCGTAATGACAACAGGGCTCGTCTTGATAGTCCTAATCTATGCCGGCACCGCCGCTGCTGTGAAAACATCGCTGTGGGAGCAGCAACAGCGGTCGGATTTTGATGCCGGCACACCGAAAAACCTCTCGCTCACCAGCAACGGGGATGTCATGTTGGCACCCAAGATAGAGGGGTTCACGAAACTGAAAGAGAACCAGGTTTGGGCACTCGTCGAAGATTCGGCGGGGAACCTCTATGCCGCGACGGGGAACGAGGGGAAAATCTATAAAATTAGCGCGGGCGGCGATACCGCCGAGCTCTTTTACGATTCTCCCGAAGTGACTATCTATAGCCTCGCTATCGCCGCGGACGATACCCTCTACGCCGGCACCGGACCGGATGGGCTCATTTACAAACTCACTGATGCAACCACCCCGCCACAGACGATTCTGAGCAAAGGGGATAAATATGTGTGGGCCCTGCGTTTTGACGCAGCAGGCAACCTCTATGCCGCGACCGGCACCGATGGCAAGATTTACAAAATCACGCCGGAAGGTGAATCCAGCGTCTTGTTTGATGCCGAAGAAAAAAACATCATGGCATTGCTGATGGTGGAAGATGGGTTCTACGCCGGCAGTAGCAACAACGGCATCATCTACCGTGTCATGGCGGATGGCAAAGCAACCGTTATCTACCAAGCGAAAGAGAAAGAGGTGCGCGATTTGGCGATGGATAGCCAAGGCAATCTTTACGCCGCTGTCGTCACCTCCGCGCCCGCGGAACCGGGCCGGGGACGGCGTTCAAACGGCCCGCCTACGCCGGCAGGCCCTCCGCCACCAGGTGGCGGCCCGCCTGAAGAGAACGCCTCTAACATCTACAAGATTCGTCCGGATGGCACGGCGATGCCTGTCTGGAATTCGCCTGAGCCGCTTATCCTCGCCATTGTGCTGGAAAGCGATACGCAAATCCTGGTCGGCACGGGTGACGAAGGGAAACTATACCGTGTCAACCTGATGAACGGTGAGTCTGTGGAGCTCGGCAAGGCATCGGCGAACCAGGTGCTGGCGATTCATCAGAGAGAGGTGGAGGGTAACCTGCGCACGCTTCTCGCTACCGGCAATCCGGGCAAACTCTTCACGTTGACGGCGACGTATGTTGAGGAAGGCACGCTGGAGTCCGAAGTCCATGATACGCGGAGTTTGTCGCGTTGGGGTAAACTTTCGTGGGAAGGCGCGATGGCGGAAGGCACCGCGGTTGAGTTTTCTACCCGTTCCGGGAAGACGCGCAAGCCTGATGATACGTGGAGCCCCTGGTCTGACGCATTGACGACAGCGGAGGGTTCGCAGATTCCGAGCCCGGATGGACAGTATATCCAGTGGCGCGCCAAGTTCACGACGAGTGACGCGATGCAAACGCCTATCCTCAAAAAGGTTACGCTTGCTTCTGTGCAGACGAACATCGAACCGAAGTTTAGCAGCATTGAGATAAACGACGGTAGCGGTTCCGGTGCCGACAAAGGGCGGCGCGGCTCCGGCGGCGGTGGATTGCCCCCACCCGGGATGCGTTCCGGCGGCGACAGCGGCATGTCAAACAGTTCCGCTGACGCGCCCTCCAAAAAGTGGAAAATCAGCTGGAAGGTCGAGGATGCCAATGAGGACACGCTGCAGTATACCCTCTACTACAAAGGCGTAGAGGAGACGAACTGGAAGCGCGTCAAAAAGGAATTGTCAAAAGCGAACTACGATTGGGACATTACCGCCGTTGCAGATGGCAGGTATACCCTGAAAGTCGTCGCGACGGACAAACTGAGCAATCCGGTCGGCTGGGCGAAATCGGCGGAGAAGGTTAGCCAACCCTTTGATATCGATAACACGCAGCCCGATGTCGGCGCGATTCAGGTTACGGCGAACGGCGATGGCACCTACAAAATCGCCTGTGACGTGATGGATGCGATGAGCCCTATCAAGCAAGCCGTTTACAAGATCGATGATGACGAGAATTGGAAAGTCATCTTCCCGGGCGATGGCATCTTCGATTCCAAGTCGGAGCAGCTTCTGTTGGAGACAGGTGAGCTTGAGGCAGGCGCGCACACCATCATTATTCAGGTGACGGATCGTGCGCAGAACATGTCTGTCGGCCGCGCCAGTTTCTAGCAATAACGAAGGCCGCCGTTTCCACCGTAGCGCGAGGGCCTGTCCCTCGCGACCGTTCGGTCGAGACGAAAACCGTCCATTCACCGTAGCGCGAGGGCCCTCGGATGCCATACGCGCATCCGAGCGGGTTTCCCTCGCGATCGTCCAAGTCTGAAGCAGGATTTTCAAGATTTTCCAGATTTTCAGGATAAGAGTCGGCTGCATCGTCATGCGCGGCATGGCGGGGGACAGGCCCCCGCCCTACGGTAATAGAAACGCTTCTTCCACCGTAGCGCGAGGGCCTGTCCCTCGCGATCCCCCGGTCAAGACGAAAACCGCCCATTCACCGTAGCGCGAGGGCCTGTTCCTCGCGATCGTTGGGGTGCCAAGCACGTTTTCCTTAGCTCGCAGCATGGCGGGGGACAGGCCCCCGCCCTACGGTAACAGGACCGCCCGTTACCGTAGCGCGAGGGCCTGTCCCTCGCGATCGTTGGGGTGCCAAGCACGTTTTCCTTAGCTCGCAGCATGGCGGGGGAAACCCTCTCGCATGCGCGTGTGGCATGCGAGGGCCCCCGCCCTACGGTAAATGACCGCCCTCGCGCTACGATAACGAAAATTAAAAAAAAACGAAAAAAATTTGACATTTTTTACGTATTTATGATATTATATCTATCAACACCGCTACGGTAGGAGAAATACCATATCAGGACAAGGATGTCCCGCCTACCAATAGCCAAAATATGTAGAGAGGAAAAACAATGAATATTACGACAAAATACCATAGGAAGACCCCCCCCGCCATCAACGTAAGTTAACAGATTGGATTTTCACCCCAAGTTCGCTGCCTCGCCTTGTCCTTCTGCTGTGCATCGGCATGCTTCCCTGGCTGGCAATGTCAACCACATACGCCGCAAATATAACAGTTCAACTCGCGGTATCAGGAGACACTGTGGGCGTAACCGCTGGGGCAGGAACAATAAACGCACGGACCGCGGTGAGTGGTGCGTTTACGCTCACAATCACTTACTCGGAGGAAGTCAACGGGCTCACGAGTAGCCAGTTTTCTACGTTTCCCGGTGCTGCAGTGAGTGTCACTAGCGGTCCGACGAAAAGTGCCTCCGATGCGAAAATCTGGACAGCGACGATTACCCCATCGACAGCAGGCGATTTTCAACTTACAGTGAACAGTGTTGGACTCACACCTGCGGCAGGGAATAAGCAGATCAACTGGGCTCCGACTACACCATTCTATTACGACGGCCCCCCGACGTTTGCTGCTGCAACCAGTGCAGTCTCTGTAGCGGAAAACACGCCTACTTCGACAAACCTCGCCACCTTGAACGCCACAGATATCAACGGGACTACAATCAGTTATTCCATTACGGGCGGCGTAGATAAGACAAAGTTCCAGATTGCGGACACCAATAAGCTGCGGTTCAGTGCTGTTCTGGATTTTGAAAGTCCGCAAGATGTGCAGAGCACCACGCCGGTAAATGCGGCAAACAACAACGAATATATCGTTGTCGTGACTGCCTCTAGCACTGCCACCATCACCGGCGGGGTGAATCCAAACTTTGTCACGCAGATGCAGACGCTGACCGGCACGCAGACGGTGACGGTGACGGTGACGGATGTAACGGCACCGGATACGCCGAGTGCACCGACTGTGACAGCGGCGACAGCCACGCCGACGCAGTTGAGCGTGAGTTGGACCGCCCCCACTAACACCGGGCGGCCGGCGATATCGGATTACGATGTGCAGTATCGCGCCGGAACTTCCGGTGGATTCACGGATGCGGGTTTTGATGGCACCGGCACTTCAACAACGTTGACAGGTTTGACACCAGGCACAGCGTATCAGGTGCAGGTGCGCGCGACGAATGCCGAGGGAACGAGTGCCTGGTCTAATTCTGGCACGGCGACTACGGCGGCGAACGCTGCGCCGATGTTCACGAGTAGCACAACGGCATTCGATGTTGCAGAGAATAGCACCACGGTAACGACTGCCACCGCCACCGATAGTGATAGCGGCGATGCTGTGAGTTATGCGATTAGCGGTGGTGCGGATAGCGCGAAGTTCTCCATCAATACGTCTAGCGGCGCGGTGACATTCGCCTCGGCACCGGATTTTGAAGATGCGCAAGATGTCGTGAGTGCCGATCCGGCAAATGCGGCGGGGAATAACGAGTATATCGTGACAGTCACGGCATCGAGTGGGACAGGTGGCCGTGCCCTGTCGGTGAGCAAGACGCTCACTGTCACGGTGACGAATGAGACTGAGGTGCCGTCTGCGCCGACTTCACTGTCGGTGACAGCGGATGATACCACGCCGACAGTGTTGAGCGTGAGTTGGACTGCGCCGACAAACACCGGCAAGCCGGCAATAACAGGTTACGCTGTGCAGTATCGCGCCGGGACTTCTGGGAGTTTCACGAATCATCCGCACCCCGACACCACCACGGAAGCAACGATAACCGGGTTAACGCCGAATACAGCGTATCAGGTGCAGGTAAGTGCGACGAATGCGGACGGCACCGGGGCCGCGGCTACTGAAAGCGCGACCACGGCGGCGAATGTTGCACCGGTTTTCGACAGTGCCGTGACAACGTTCAGTGTTGCGGAGAATAGCACTACGGTGACAACCGCCTCGGCGACGGATGCGGATACGGTGGTTACCGATGTGGTGAGTTATGCGATTAGCGGTGCGGATAGCGCGAAGTTCTCGATTAATGCGTCTAGCGGCGTGGTGACATTCGCCTCTGCACCGGATTATGAAACGCCGCAAGATGTCGAGAGTGCCGATCCGTCAAATGCGGCGGAGAATAACGAGTATATCGTGACAGTCACGGCATCGAGTGGTACCGGTGGCCGTGCACTATCGGTGAGCAAGACGCTCACCGTCACCGTTACGGATGTAACAACGGAGGCACCTGGCAAACCTACGCCGCAAGTCACTGTGACGACAACGACGAGTGTTACCATCAGTTGGAATCCGCCGACGAACACGGGCCCGGCGATTACGGATTACGATGTGCAGTATCGCGCCGGGACTTCTGGGGTTTTCACGAGTCATGCGCACACCGGCACCGGCACGACAGCAACGATAAGCAGTTTGACTTCGGGGACAGATTACCAGATTCAGGTGCGCGCGACGAATGACGAGGGCACTGGCTCCTGGTCTGACGCAATTACGGGGACCCCGCAGGTGAACGTTGCCCCGGTTTTCAGTAGTAGTGCCACGGCATCGGTTGCGGAGAATACGGCGGCGAGTGCTGTCGTGCTTACCGTGAGTGCTTCGGATGGCGATGCGCAAGACAGTGTCACGGGGTATACGCTGAGCGGCACGGATAGCGGTGCGTTCACGTTTGATAGTAGCAGCCGTGTGTTGAAGTTTCGCGCGTCACCGGATTATGAGAATTCGACAGATGTTGCGCATACGTCGCCTGCGCCGACGGATGCGGCGAATAACAATGTCTATATCGTTTTGATTACTGCCACAAGTGGTTCGGGTGCGCGTGTGTTGTCAACGACGCAGCGGGTGGCGATTACCGTGGATGATGTGATCGAGCCGCCGTCGCGCCCGCCGACCTTTACGGTAGACTCGGCGATTGCGACCCCGACGAAACTCGGTCTGAGTTGGGGTGCGCCTTCGACGACAGGCAAGCCGGCGATATCGGGTTACGATGTGGAATATCGCGCCGGGACTTCCGGTACGTTCCTAGATGCGGGTTTCAGTGGCACTGGCACTTCCATGACGCTGGCAAATTTGACGCAAGGGACGCTGTATCAGGTTCGGTTGCGTGCGAAGAATGCCGAGGGTATGAGTGGCTGGTATGATGGCAGTGGGACAACTGCGCCGAACGTTGCACCGATGTTCAGCAGTGGCACAACGGCGTTCCCTTTGAAAGAGAACCGCCAGGCTGTGGGGACAACGGATGCTACCGATGCGGATACGGTGACTAACGATGTGGTCCGTTATGCGATTAGTGGTGGCGCGGATGGCGCGAAGTTTTTGATTCATGCCGCGACAGGGGCGTTGACATTCATCTCTGCACCGGATTATGAAACGCCGCAAGACGTGCAAAGCACTGCGCCGGCGAATGCTGCTGGAAATAATGAGTATGTCGTGGTAGTTGAAGCGCAGAGTGGTGCTGGCGAGCGTCAACTCGCCGTGCAGAAAACGCTCGTGGTGACTGTGGAGAATGTGGATGGCCCTGGAAAGCCGGCTGCCCCGCAAGTGACAGCGATGACACCGACTTCGGTGAGCATTAGTTGGAGTGCGCCGGACACGGGGTTGGAGATATCGGATTACGATGTGCAGTATCGGCAAGGGAGGAGTGGTGCATGGAGTGCCTGGCCTCATACTGGCATCGGCACGACAGCGACGCTCACCGGGTTGACACAGCATGCGGTTTATGAGATTCAGGTGCGCGCGACGAATTCGGAGGGCTCGGGGCCCTGGTCGGATGCAGTCACGGCGGTACCGCAGGATAACAGGCCGCCGGTGTTCAGCGGTGATACTGTGGTGTTCACGGTGGCAGAAAATACCCCGGCGCGCACGCCTGTTGTCACTGTCGTTGCGGTTGACGGAGACCCGGCCGATGAAATTACGGGGTATACGCTGAGCGGGACAGATAGCGGTGCCTTCACGTTGGATGCGCGCAGCGGTGTCTTGCGGTTTCGTGTATCGCCAGATTTTGAGAATCCGTTAGATGTTGCGCATACGTCACCTGCGCCGGCAGATGCGGCGGGCAACAACACCTATATTGTCTTCGTCACGGCGACGAGTGGGACAGGCGGGCGCGCGCTGACAAAGACGCAGCGTCTCACGATTACCGTTACCGCTGTCGACGATATGTCCGTCGGGCTGGTGCTTGAGAGTTCGGTTGCGCTGACAGAAGGAAGACGCGTGACAAGTGAACCGAGTTGGACAGTGACGTTCGATTTCTCGATGCCCCTGGCCGCCGTTGGAGATGGGGCGTTTAGCGTCTCAGATATCAATGTCAGCGTCAGTGGTGGCGCGGGGACAGCGACGTTCGGCGAGTTGACCCGTGCTGAACCGGCGGATGCGCGTTATACGGTGCCTGTCACCGTGAGCGCGGAAGGCACCTACACGTTCCAAGTGAAAAGCGGCAGTGTTGCCACGGCCACCGGCGATACTTATGGCGGTGCCGCCTCGCCGTTGGTGGTGATTTACAATACGCCGCCGGTGATAACCGATGTCACCGTGGTGCCGCCCCCGGCGACAGGGTATATCGTGGGGAGCGAACTGTCCCTTGAGTTGACATTTGACGATGACAATGTGGATATCCCTGCGAACGTGGATATTACAAATCGGCCGTATATCGTCCTCTATTTAGGTGAGCGCACGGCGGCGAATCAGCGGCGCGCCTATTGGCAGTCGGCGCGGGATGCGAATTCCACCATTGTCACGTTTGCCTATGAAGTGCAATCAGGTGATGTTGCGAACGTGGTCCATTGGGAGCCGCGTCTCGTCGTGCCGGAGACTGCACCCATCACGAATGGCGTGAGCGCGATAGTGACAGGCGAGCCAGATGACACCCGCGGGGTGCCCGTATCGGATACTGCAGGTATCGTCGTGTTTCCGGGGGAGACGACGCAACCTGCGCCGGGTCAGCCGCAGGAGCCGGTTGCGCCGTTAACGCAGGAAGTGCCCGTGCTGGGCGCGCCTGTAGTATTTCTGCCGCCAGAGACAGTGCAGCCTGTGAAACCAACGCAGATTTCGCGCACACCGTTGATTTTCAACGAACTCGGCAACGGTGCCGCGGGTGCCAACGAGTGGCTGGAACTCCGGAACGTCACGGCGGAGGCGGTGCCGCTGAAAAACTGGGGTATCAGCATCGTCACCGATGCGAAGAAAGTAGACAAACCTTTGGTGAGATTTCCATCGGATGCGGCGTTTAGTGTGCCGCCGAATGGCATTTTGCTCATCACGCGGCGGTCCCCGGAGAAAACACGGCTTGCAGGCGGGATTGACATCGCGAACCCCGGCAAGACAGGTGCAGTGCATCACTATTTCGTCGCGCCTGAGTTGACGCTGCCCGATGATGGACAGTTCCTCTTGATTCTTCGCAATGCGAAGGGGAAACTCGGCAAAGGCGAGAATGTGATTGATGTCGCTGGCGGCGGCGGTCCCGATACGGATGCCTTTATCGCCGACAAAGGCGACGCGTTCCAGACAGACATCTGGCCCTTGCAAGCGACAGCGCATCCCCGTGAGGACACCGAGGGAACTCTTGGAGAAGGCAAAGTATGGCGACGCGCGAAGGCGGATAGCGTCGGATACCACAAAGATGCTTGGACACAAGCCGCCTACACCGGAGTCGGCTATGACAGGGTGACAGAGACCTCACCGGCGACAGCCGGCACACCCGGCTATCCCAACGATGCCGTGAAACCGGTGGCAGCCACACCGAAGGGCAGTGTCACCTTCAGTGAACTCATGGTGGATTCAGCCGGCGGCAAACTGCCGCAGTGGATTGAGTTGTATAATGCCTCCAAAACGGAAGCACTGAACCTCAACCGCTGGAAACTGGAAATCCAGAATGTGGATTCTGAGGACTTAGTCGGCAGACCTGTTGTCACCTTAACGCTGAAGGAAAAAATAATTCAACCGAATCAGACGCTCTTAATTGTCGCGGGGGATGCGCGTGCATCGTCAGCAGATGTCTTTCCTGCCGCGCGCGTCTACAACCTGCTCACCCTGCACGAGAAGAATCTGCGCATCAAAACGGCGCGGGATACCTTCTTAAGTGCCGAGGGGTTCACGTTGAAACTGCGGGATAGCGACGGGCAGTTAGTGGACGAAGTCGGGAACACCGATGGAAATCGCAGGACGCGCGATGCGCCGGCATGGCAATTCCCGTTCGCCCCGGTTGAATCGGGACGGAGTTCCCTGATTCGGCGTTATGACAAAGGGACTGCCGAAGATGGCAAGGCGCGAGAAGGTTGGGTGCTGGCGGCGAACATCACTCGTTTCAGTGCTGATGTCGCTTATGGTCACAAGGACGACAAAGGCACGCCGGGATACCGTGAAGGCGGCGCATTGCCAGTGGAGTTATCCCGTTTCTCGATGACGCGCAATGAAGCCGGTGCGGTTGTGTTGACATGGACGACCGAATCGGAAGTCGACAACGCGGGATTCAACCTGCGCCGCAGTTTGGAACGCGATAGCGGTTTCACGCTTTTGAATTCCGCCTTAATCGCCGGTGCCGGCACGACGGGTGAGCGTCAGACGTATACGTTCACGGATACGTCTGCGAAACCGGGGGTTGAGTATTACTATCAGATTGAAGAAGTTGCGTCTGATGGTAAGCCGGCGACGTTAGCGATGCGTCTGTTGCGCGGTTCCGTGTCTGCGTCAAATCGGATGCTGACCACGTTCGGTGAAGTGAAACAGCAAAAATAGCCGTTCTTCTCACCGTAGCGCGGGGGCCTGTTTCCCGCGATCTCTCGGTTGAGACGAAAACCGCCGCTGCCACCGTAGCGCGATGGCCTGTCCTCCGCGCAGGGGCTCCTCCTCTGTAGTTCAGGATCGCCTGATCCTGAACTGTTTGCGATCAGGCGATCGCAAACTACAGAACGGAATAACGCAAACCGCCTGTTCACCGTAGCGCGGGGGCCTGTCCCTCGCGATCGTCCAAGTCTGAAGCAGGATTTTCAAGATTTTTCAAGATTTTCAGGATAAGAGTCTGCTGCATCGTCGTGCACGGCATGGCGGGGGACAGGCCCCCGCCCTACGATAACAGAACCGCCTTTTCACCGTAGCGCGAGGGCCTGTCCCTCGCGAGGCTCCGGTCGAGACGAAAACCGCCGCCTCCACCGTAGCGCGAGGGCCTGTCCCTCGCGATCGTTCAAGTGTCTGAAGCAGGATTTTCAAGATTTTTCAAGATTTTCAGGATAAGAGAGCTGCTGCATCGTCGTGCGCGGCCTGGCGGGGGACAGGCCCCCGCCCTATGGTAAGAGAGGCCGTTCTGGATACCGTAGCGCGGGGGCCTGTCCCCCGAGATCCCCCGGTCAAGACAAAAACCGCCGCTGCCACCGTATCGCGAGGGCCTGTCCTTCCGCATTACATCGGCAGCGCAACCTTCGTTTTTTCCCGCGCCGATTGATAGGTTGCTAATACGACTTCCACCGCATGCCTTCCGCCTCTGCCATCGATGAGCGGCGGTTTGTCATCGCGGATGCACTCTACAAAATGTGTCAACTCGCCGATGACACCGCGCGGACCGGAACGGTCTGGCACTATTTCCTCCCAGCCGGAACTCCCCATTTTCTTGAGATAGGCAATATCTTCGCGCATATCTAAACGGAGAGAGCCCTTTGAGCCGTCAATGATAGTTTCATTCGTGCCGCGCGCACCGAGGAAGCCACCCCACCGCAGAATTCCAACTGCCCCCGAATCGTAACGTATCAGCGAGACGGTGTAATCCTCCCAATCGTCATACCCAGAGAAACTGCCTACCTCTGCCGCGACGGTGAGCGCGGTGCCGCCGAACCAGTTAACCAGGTCTGACTTATGGATGCCGTTTTCTAACAATCCGCCGACGGTGCCATACCAACTATCGGGACGAGTGCGCGGCGCGTTATAGGGCCCCGTGTAATCCGTCTCAATATAGACGATGTCGCCGATCTCGCCTGCATCGATGAGTTGTTTGCCGAGGACATGGACAGGATAGAAGCGCAGCACCTGTCCCACCATCAGATGCGTGCCAGCCGTGTCGCATGCGTCAATCATCGCGTCCGCTTCGGCGAGCGTCAATGAAAGCGGTTTTTCGCAGAACGCATGCACGCCGGCCTGCGCCGCGGCGATGACTACCTCAGTATGCGCCACGGGCGGCGTTGCAACGACGACACCGTCAACAATCTTTAGCAATTCTTGATAGTCGCGGAACGCGCGAATCTGATGTTTCTCCGCGATGGCTTGCGCCGCTTCCAACCGTAAGTCAGCGACACCGACAAATTCACAATTTTCGACGTTCGGGAGAGAGTTGCAATGCGAGCCGCCCATCCCCCCAACACCGATAATACCTATCCGAATCATGTTGAATCCTCCTTTATTTCGCTTGCGATTTTCGCGTTTTCACCAGCCAGACGACAGCTGAGATTGTAACCACGAGCGCGATGCCCCACATCATCAACTTGACATGCGCCGATGCCTTTTCGCCGAGATAAGAGTAGACGAGGGTTGCCGGCAGTTGGCCGATGCCGGTGGCTATCCAAAATCCGATGAACCTGATGCGCGTCAATCCCGCTGCGTAACTAACGGCATCGAACGAGATGACCGGGACTAAACGCGCAATGAGAATGGCATGGGTGCCGTATTTTTCAAAAAACCGGTCCGCCTTCTCCGCTGCGCGTCTTCCGACTATCCGTGCAACGCGCTCGGGTCCGACAATGCGGGAAATGTAGAAGGCGATGGTGGCACCGAGCATGGCACTGCTCCACGACAAGAGTGTGCCGCGCCAAAAGCCGAATATCGCGCCGTTCGCGAACGTAATGACGAACGCCGGTAGCGGTGCGATGACGCTCTGAAATACCATCAGCAGTGCCGAGATAGCAGGGCCCCAGGCACCGAAACTTTCAATATACGCGCGCGCTGTCTCAATGCTCTGGAAAGCGGCTCTCATCTGTATCAGATACGCCCAGAAATTTCTGTAGTTGAAAGCAGCCCAGAGCAGCGCAGCTGCCACCACGAGGACTATCAAAAGGTTACGTAAAAATCTGGGATTTTCGCGAAGTTTTTTTAACATTCTTCCTCGTGGTGCGCGTTATTGATTTCGTTTGATACAGGCTGCGTTAACCCATTCGTGCCATGCGCTCACCAATGACTCGCATCGCATCGGGGAGTTGCCCGCGACGTTGCGGCGATGGTTTGGCGCGCGCAGCGTTAATGTATGCATGAGGGACTAGGCGTTCCTCAAATCGGTTATAGAATGTTACGGTGGTATCTGCATCCGTTTCATAGATAGGCGGCGGCAGCCCGAGTTTCTCCATCTCTTGCCGCATTTTTCGGGTGCCTTCACTCAGTGCTCGCACCAGCGGCTCGCCTCGTTCATCCTTCATCAAACGCATCCATTCAGCAATTATTGAATTGCGCAAGACAGATGGGAGTTCGACATCAGCAAGGCTGAAATGCCGGGGTACTTCTTGTGGAATGCTCCCAGGATTTGTCACCACCAAGCCATCTTTATAGGCAATATAGTGGATGGGGTTGGTGGCCCCATAGTCCTTGTGAATGGCGGCATTAACGAGTGCTTCGTCAAGCACAAATAGCGGATACTCGGGGTCTTCGATAAATCCCGCATTATCACTCCGCCTTATGATAGTCCGAAACAGTGCCGAATCCCTGAAAAAGGTTCGTAGTTTCCGAATGAGGGTGGGTAGAGGCCCATCAAAATCCTTATCAAACGTTGTCGCGCCGCGGTTTCGGGCCTCGCCGACAGGGACTTCAAAGCGCAGCACTCTGACGAACGCACTCGCTAGCCGCCGCCGCGGATAGTCCGCGAAAAAGAGGTAACCTGCGTTTGTGAACGCGTAGCCCCCATCACGACGCGTGATGGCACCGATATTCAGGAGAAGTTCCTCTGTGCTATAATCAAACTGCGCGCCTCTCTCGGCGAGGAAAATGGACTTAAACTCCTCAAGCACGTCTTTATCCAGTTCTTCCGGATGATAGGGGCCGCAGGGCAACGTTTCAAAGTCAATTACGCCTTTGTCCCGTTGTAGCCTATCGCGTAAAAATGGCCGCAGCGGGAGGCTCTGTGCTCCTACCCGACACCAAGATCTCGGGAAATCTGCGCGCGTCTCGCAGATAGCATCCGGTGTCCAATACGTGTAGAAGAGATGTAATCGGTTTCCTTCCGATACCGGCACATCCACAACCTGCATCTCCGTGGCGTGGTTGTCTAAATCGTGCAACGCCTGCAGGATACCGTTCATCGTCTGTTCATCAACGTGCTGCGTGCCGGTGAGCGTTCCATCGTCAGCGATGCCGAGCACCAGAAGCCCGCCGGCGCGGTTGCTATTCGCGAACGAAGAGATGCATCGCCGAATACGCTCTTTTAACGCGTTAATCTGGTTCCGCGTCTCAATTCGGATTTCTTTTCGCTCGAAATACTGCCCCTCAAAATCAGCGGATTGTAGGAAATCCAGATGAGACAACGGGGCATCAAATATCTCTCTCGGGTCTGCCATTTAAGAATCCCTCATGTTATCGCAAACGGGTGGACATCGCCAAAAATCGTATCTAACAACGAGACTGTTTCATAAATCCGTTTCGGCATTTATCCCCCCCGAATATCGAGTCCTCTTGGTAGGAGAGACCTCCCGGTCTCGATGCAATAGGGCGGGCCGCCTACCAGGGCTGCGGCGGCAGAAAGCCCCCTTCATCGTAGGGCTTGGGCCCTCGGATGCCACACGCGCATGCGAGCGGGTTTCCTTCGCCATCGTCTGCGCACTCCAACGCTCGCGGGGGACAGGCCCCCGCGCTACGGTGAAAAACGTCTCTCCTTTCTCTTCAGGTCCTTTAGGTCCTGCATGTCTATAGCACGCGCGCCCGCGAAGAGCCCTAAGGTCCTTTAGGTCCTTAATGGATTTTGCTGCGCTGCGTGTTTTCCTACTAAGGTCCTAACGGACCTTGAAAACGGGCTGACACGTGTTCTATAGACATTAAGGACCTAACGGACCTAAAACGCCCCTCTTGGTGATGGCGATCGCGGGGGACGGGCCCCCGCGCTACGGAAAAATCGAGACCGGGAGGTCTCTCATACCTCTTTTGAGACTGGGAGGTCTCTCCTACGAGGGATAATCGAGACCAGGAGGTCTCTCCTACCGAACGCATCGATTTATGAAACACCCTCATCTTAAACGTTCCACACCCGTGCTGTAGAAAATTCAAATTTTTCAAGCGGCGTTAAACCGTTTCGGTTTTTGCCTGCTGGAGCAGCGCGTGGTTCATCCTGTCGTGCAGTTCCCGCAGGTTTTCATCGTTC
The DNA here is from genome assembly GCA_965242965.1 of Candidatus Poribacteria bacterium. Lineage (GTDB taxonomy): Bacteria > Poribacteria > WGA-4E > WGA-4E > WGA-3G > AGPOR5. Next base: position 5,395,758 of record OZ251518.1, read on the forward strand.
CACTTGTAAAAGCCTTCCTGGGATTTCACACCCAGTTTGCCTGCCTCCACCATTTCTCGGAGCAGAGGATTGATTTCTGGGGAGTTGTTCAATTCCCGATAGAGTTCTTCAAAAGCGGCAAGCACTAAGTCCCAGCCCGCGAGCTCAAAGACTTCAAACGGACCGGCGATGCTCAACCGCCGTCCGAAACTATTCCGCACGACAATATCTACGGTTTCCGCGCTCGCGATGCCTTGCTCCACGATGAAAATCGCCTCCCGAATTAAGGCGGCTTGCAAGCGAGGCCCGACGAAACCGAGTGACTCTCTCTCCAAAATCGCTGGCGTTTTACCGACGCGCGTCAAGAGTGCCGCTGTCACTGAAACCGTCTCATCGGACGTTTCGGGACTCCGAATCAATTCCACTAACGGAATCAGATACGGTGGGTTAAAATAGTGCGTGTTAAGAATCTTATCCTGTCGTTTCGCCTGCGCGCCGATTTGACTCGGCATGAGTGCTGTCGTGTTGCTCGCCAAAATTGTGTGCGGCTGGCACATTGCGTCCAATGCCGCGAAAATCTGCTGTTTCAGTGGCAAATTCTCGGTAACCGCCTCCACGACAAAATCGGCGTTTTCAGTTACCGCCGCTAAGTCGGTGGTAGTCTGAATACGTTGTTGCGTTGGCGCAATCTTCTCTGCTGTGATAACCCCGTTTTCGGCGAGCAGATGCAAATTTTTTTCAATTTGCGCCTGCGCTGTCGCAAGTTTTTCATCGGTTACGTCGTGCAGATGCACGGTATAACCAGCGGTTGCGAATTCCTGCGCGATGCCGTGCCCCATGAGCCCGGCACCGATCACCGCTATGTGTGAAATTTCGTCAAGAGTCATTTTTGGTTCCTATTTGCTTCCATCCGGAGCAATCACGATAGTAAATTCGCCGCGAGGCGCGGTGTTCTGAAATTTTTCTAACAGTTCACTGACGCATCCGCGGCTAATCTCCTCAAACCGTTTTGTTAGTTCGCGTGCGATGACGATGTCCCGTTCGCCCATCACTTCCAGCACGTCCTCCAGAAACCGGACGAGGCGATGCGGGGATTCAAACAAGACTAACGTTCTTTTTTCGGTTTTGAGTTCAGTTAATTGTCGTTTCCGTTTTCCCGTTTTTGGGGAGAGGAAGCCTTCAAAGGTAAAGTTATGTAGCGGCAAGCCGGAAACCGCCGCCGCCGTAATCACCGCCGATGCCCCCGGAATCGGCACGATGGGGATACCTTCGGCGATGCACCCTTGTAAGAGTGGGTAGCCCGGGTCGGAGATAGTCGGCGTTCCGGCATCCGAGACGAGCGCGAGTGTCTCGCCATCTTTCAAGCGTGCCAGCAGTTTATCGCGCTTCGCCTGCTGATTCCCCTCAAAATAACTGGTTATCGGTGTCTGAATCTCGTAATGCGTGAGCAAACGGCGTGTCTTGCGTGTATCCTCCGCGGCGATAAGGTTCACTTCCTTGAGGATACGCAGGGCGCGCAGCGTAATGTCCTCTAAATTCCCAATCGGGGTGCTGACGAGATAAAGCGTGCCGGTTGAATTAGAATGCATTTTGTGCTAAAATCGTTTATCCATTGAAGCGAAAGGTGAGTCAACGAACATACCAAAGTTTGACAATGTCAAAATGTCAAGACGGCCTGATAAACACTGCTAGGAACGACAAAAATATGAGAACTGCGGCTCTTTTCACGTGGACGGTGTGCCTCTGGTGGCTGATAGTTCCCGCGCGCGGTGCAGAGAAATTGCCGTTTGAATTGGCGCGGCCCCTCTACGTCGGCGCGCGGGCATTAGGCAGGGGCAACGCCTTCACCGCCGTTGCAGATGATGCCACCGCCGGGTTTTGGAACCCCGCTGGGCTCATCCAGTGGCAAGGCGTGAAACTATTCGGTGTCAATAAATTCCACGACAGACGCGATTACCGCTTCGATCCGAAGGGCATCGGCTATAGTTACCGAGACTACGGACTCTTCTGGGGCAACAAAATCGCCCTCGGCGTTGACAGTGGTGTCCCCGATTTTAACTACTACGGTGTTGCATGCCAACTCGGTGCTTACACCGCCCTCGGCGCGAGCCTCAAATTCAAACGACGACACCCGTCAGATGTCTATCAATTTTTCGGTTACCAGACAGCGTATGACATCGGTATGCTGTTCAAACCGCGCGCAGACATCAAATTCGGCTGTCTCTTGCAGAACCTTGAGGGATACGGTGTTCAATGGATAACACTCGGCTCGGCGTATCGCTACACTGCGAATCCAAGGTCGAAAAACGGGGTTTTTCACCTCGCACATTTTGAATTTTCAATTGATGTGGCACTCTCCACCGAGGGTGAAACGCAGGAACTTTATCTCGGAATGGCATGGCATCCGTTCCCCTATTTGCCTATTCGTCTCGGCAGTTCAAACGGCGATGTCACTGCCGGGATAGGTGTCGCGTGGAAAGGCATCCGCATTGACTATGCCCGCATTTTCGAGAAGCGTTTCGCATCGGATTTCGTCACTGCGGAATTGCGTTTTTAGTCATTCCGGCACGTTCACCCAATCCAGCGCGTCCGGATTCCACTCAAACTGTTGCAGCGGACCGAATTTGAGGTTAACTGTCAAACTCTTCGGCGTTGGGGAACTGTCAAATAGGTTGAAATCTCGGACGACAACGTAGGTATGCTGCCCATCGGAAATGGCTTGGCACGCCGCGATGAAGTCGTCTAAATTGCGAATCTGCTTGCCGTTGATATTGAGGATGACGACTTTAGAGTTGCCGTTCCGTTCCTGCAAACCGACGCGGGAGAAACTGCTCCCGGCGACAGCGTGCGGCAAATAGACACCGTCTGCCTCAAGGTAGAGCATCCGCCGCAGTTGCGGCGTAATATCGTGGAAAACCGCACCGCCGAACCTGACGAACCGGCGAACCTTCTTTAATTCCAGGTCTTCGACAGGCACGTCAAGGCGGAGGTTCTCGCCGTTCCGATAAATGTCCAAACTGACATTTTTGCCTACGTGCTGATTCAGCACAGCGTCAAAGGTGTAGAGTTCATCCTTGATGAGTTGTTCGTTAATGCGATAGATAATGTCCGAGGCGCGAAGCATCGACTCGCCTGTTGTGCGCGGGACCATCGATTCAATCTGAATCACTTTCGGCGTGCCGGCTTTAGAGGGGCCGATTTCCTTCCGCAGTGCTTCGGGGAAATTAAAGTGTTTAATCGCCTCGCCGATGGAAATAAGTTCCAGATCTACGCCGATTTCACCGCGCTGAATCGGCATCTCATTGCGAATTAATTCCAGCGCATCGGTGAGATAATCGACAGGCAATTCAAAACTGGAGGTATCCGTGCCGCGCGCATGAATGGCGATAACCTCACCCGCCGTATTCCACACAGGACTGCCGCTGGAGCCGCCCGTTCTGTCAAACGTGGTGTGAATGTAACTGGAATGCCTGTCGCCTTTGTTGACGTTGAGGTTGGCTACCGTGCCGAATTTAATGGAATATTCTTCCTTATCGTTGTTGCCGATGAGCAGCAGTTCATCGCCGAGGGAGAGTTCATCCCACGCGCCGAGTTCGACGGCTTGGAGTTCAAAGTCAACTTCGGTAGGGTTGATTTGATAGAAGCCAAAGTCGTGGGTGGCATCGTAGTGGAGGATGCGCGCCTCGGTGAAGCTGCCATCGTGAAAGTTGATTTTGACGTAGGCGGGGCTACTGCCTGTCACATGCCGATTTGTCGCGATGATGCCGCGTGCCGCGTCAACGACGAATCCGGTTGCGAAACTGGTGCCTTTCGTCTCCGTTTCAAAGACGACTTCGGAGGAAGTTTCAACGTTCACTACCATCGGTTTAAAGGCGGCGATTTGCTCTGTCCAATTGTGTGCTGCGTGCGCGTAGGCAAACGGGAGGAGCAGCCACACGCACAGCGCGATAAGTCTCTGTCTGAAGTTCATTGTTATCCTTTCAAGTCCGTATTTTGATTTTTAATTGAATTTATCACGTAGAAGAGAATTTGTCAAGTTTTTTAGCGAGGAGTTTAAAATGGCGATTCATCATTTTCAACCGACACACTATCACACCGCAATCGGCGCGCACGAGCCGGTGCTACACATCCAGAGCGGCGATACCGTCTTCACGACGACGGTGGACAACGCCGGCTACGATGCAACCGACACGCAGGTTACGCCGGGAGGCAACCCACAGACAGGGCCTTTCTATATTGAATCGGCAGAACCGGGGGATACATTAGCCGTTCATTTTGACAAGATTCTGCCGAATCGCGAGATTGGGAGGACTGCCACCGTCATCGCGCCGAATGTCCTTGACCCGGGATATGTCGCTTCCGAGATGCCGGAAGGCGGCCGCGCGGAATGGCACGTTGACGTTGAGAAGTGGACAGCGACGTTGATGTCTCCGGAAACGCAGCTCGGTGAATTCACGCTGCCGCTTGAACCGATGGTAGGCTGTTTCGGGGTTGCACCGCCGCGTGGCCAGGCGATTTCAACAGCGACTTCCTCAACGCACGGTGGTAACATGGACTACCGCGGTTTTCAGGAAGGCGTAACGAGCTACTTTCCGATTTTTGTGCCGGGCGCGCTGTTTCACCTCGGCGATGGGCATGCGGTGCAAGGCGATGGCGAAATCGTCGGCACGGGGGTAGAAATCTCTTTTGACGTGCAGTTTACGGTGAACGTTATCAAAGGGAAGAGCATTGGGTGGCCGCGTGCGGAGAATGCTGACTATATCCTCGCGGCAGGCAATGCGCGGCCGTTGGCTCAGGCTGTTCAGCATGCGACGACGGAGTTGGTGCGCTGGCTCGGCGAGTTGGGTTTAGAGAAGCGTGCCGCGCATATCTTGTTGGGACAAGCGGTGCAGTATGATATGGGCAACGTCTTCGATCCGGCATATACGATGGTATGCAAGGTAAAGAAGTCGATTTTGCGGGATGTGGGGGTTTGGGAGTAGTGGGTGTGCGTCTTCCGAATGCTTGAAACTGCTGTGAATTCGACTGCAGGTTTACCTCGCCCTGGTTGCAGTGCAACCAGGGCTGCAAGGTGGAACATTTCCTGTAAGATTTCAATATCGTTCACGAGCCTCACTCTGCTCCCCAGACGATGTCTCCTTGGATGCGGTTCATGTCGTCAATTGTATCGTCAAAAGTGTCGACTTCAATGCCGAACCGCGGATGGATATCTGCAAGCACGAGCGTCTGTCCACGCTCCCGTTTTTGCTCGTCTCTGTTAATGCCAGCCAATGTGACTATTTCGTCATCAACCTCGAAAACGCTCCTGCCTTTTTCCTCTTCCTCCAAAGGCAGAAAAGCTTCTTTTGCCATGTAAACCTTGACCTGGTAGGCTTTAATCAATTCATCGCGCCGATAGCCATTTTCATCGGCGATTCGCTTCAGGTGCGGCATATCATCGTGGTTGAGCATGATAAGCGTATTCAGTTCCTTGACGATGTAATCGCTGTGCGTGATGATGAAGACTTTCACACCGATATTTATCAGTCGCGCGAAAAGTCTGGCGATACGACGCTGGTTAATCGGATGGAGCCCGATTTCCGGGAGATCTATCATGAGCAGCTCGCCTTTTTGTGCGACACACCGCAGATAGAGACCGAGGTCTGCGGTGGAACGCACTGCACTTGAACTCTCAAGCATCGTCAACGAGTTCGTGCCTTTCAGTCTCAAGGAACGCATCCCATATTCCGTGATGTCGGCATTCCCACCGATAATGTCAGCGAAATCTTCCAATACCTCAGGGTGCTCTTTAGCAATAAAACTTTGGCAAGATGCAATATCTTTGAAACCGTGTGCCCAGTCTATCTGATCCTTTATCGGCAAAGGACAATGACTGTAATCGACAGCCCGCAGTTGTTGGAAGACAGCAGCACTAGTCCGTTCGGCTGAGAGGATAAAGGGGTTAGGGAGAGCACTAGAAAAAACCGCATCGCCGATATACGCACGCAGCGTTTCAGCAACAGAGTTGAGATTGCTATCCGCTTGTTTCCTGGACAAAGCGACTGTCAGTTCTTCACTTCCTTTTCTTTTGGAAAAAGTCCAGTGACAACCGCCTTCTTCGGATGCGATTATCTTGTTATAGGTTTTATCACACGCGCGGAGTGCCCCAGTCTCAAGACTAAATCTTGTGTTATGAAACCGAGTCTTCGGTGCTGCAAAGACAATGCCCAGCTGAGCGGTATAATTCTCGCATGCCGCCGCGAGTGTCTGAGTGTCTGAGTTGACATACTGTGCCAAATCAATCTTGAGGACACCGTCTGTCAATAACCTTTGGAGTTGCGCATCGCTAACAGGAACTTGGACAAACCTACGCCAATTCTGCAAGAACCCGTATAACGCGGTCATCGCGTCGGTTTTGCCCGTGCCGTTTTCGCCGCAGATAATCGTCAAATCGCCCAGCGAAAATTCGGCATGCTTTAAAATTCCAAGGTTTTTCACCCGTATTTTCAGGCTCATGCGGAAACCTCCCTAATTGGCATCGTTTCCAAACCTCCATGTCCAGAGAGGTTTGGCATAATCCGAGGCGTATTCGGAAAACGCGCCCCGGCTGCGTCTAATAAAACTTATCTTAAATGATACCCAATTTTATCAGAAGAGTCAAATTTATTTTTTCGCGAAAAGCGGCAAAGATAATCCCACGCCGCGCTTAACGCCGAATCGGCAAGGGAAGCGAGGGATTCGTGGCATCCTCGTATCGCGGGGGTCTGTCCCCCGCGAGGATGTTTAAGACCGCAGCAGCGAGGGATTCGCGGTGAGAATGGAGATGTCCTGCGTTCTGAAATCGCTGTCGTGCGTTATCAGCGTCAATCCGTTGCTTTTGCAGAGTTCGGTGATGACCTGGTCATTGAAGTCAGCGTTTCCATCTGCGTATTCAGCGAGCAAGATATCCATGTCCAATGTTGCAAATCCGCTTTCAATCCGTGAGCAGTGGTTCATAATCTATCTGCTTGACATCATTGACAATATCTTGGGCAATTGGTTTGAAATCGGGGCTGTTGCGAAAAGCTTTAAACGTCCTGCGAGGCGGCGGGCTAAGTTCCCATTCCAGTCTAGCGTATCTGTTGATAAATTCTGAAAGGACGAGAACATCAATGTAAATTCGACTCCCTGCTTTCAAAATGCGGTTAAGAACGGGCGTGTAGGTGCGCCGCCAATAACCGCGCTGTTTTTGAGGGCCATGCAGGTACATCCAGATATTGGCATCCAGAAGTAGCCGGTCTTGGACGGTAAAGTTGTGGTTCTCCACCGCCCTGGTTTTATGGTTCATCGTCATCTTCTCCCATTACCTCGCGATACGCTTCTTCAAATCGCTGCGGGTCTGCAAAGTAACGTTTGGCGTTGGCAACCACCCGTTCCACCAGCGCAAGATCTTCTTGTTCCGCGTCCTCTACCTTCAACAGCGAACGAATTTGGTTTTCGCCGAATGTCCCATACAACTGGCCAATTGCGGCATCGAGGAAAGCCGAGGTCAGTGCTGTGACATTGTGAAATGATAGGGCGACACCCCGGTCTGCCGCCAGTGCGGCAGCAAGCCGGTCATAGATTTTCTGTCCATCGTCGGAAGCGACGCAGAAGGGACCGCCTACGACTTCATACATGGATATCTTCATATTTTCTTGCATCATTCTCTCCTTAGCTGCAGAGGTGCTTATACCGAACACCTCCACGCTTGTCATCGTACCTCCAGAATGGCCGGCCGATGTTGCAGATTTCGGCGGTTTTGCCGTTTTAGACGAGTTCAACCTCGCGCTTATCTTCAAACGGTAGGAAGCGATTTTTGTCGGGTAGCGGTTCGTCTGCATCGATGAAACGGAATAACCTCTTGCCGTTCTTGCTCGGTGAGTTGTGGCACGGTGTTCCTCGTGTTTTCAGTGAGGTTGTGTTCACCGGTGTCGGGAGCGGGCAAATCTCCTGACTGAGAACGGCATTGTGAAATCTCTTCTACGGGTATCGGAAACGGACAGTCTTTTCTTCCGATTTGCTCTGTCGGTTTCAATAACTTGGACGACAGAGTCGCGAACCTTGATGGGACCATTTTCCGCATCAAGGTTGTCCATAGTTCTCGCCGTTTTCTTTAATGTCTCATACTTCGTCACCCAGTTGGGTGGCATGAGAGATCTGGCAACTGGACCAAGGTTCATTTGGTACGTTGATGCCACTGAAAATTTTTCTTGAGTGTAGATGACACGCACTCTGACTTTCGGCATCTCAAGCGAACCTAGTTTTTCGCCGGTATCGGGATCTGTGATGTCTTCACGGACTCCCATTACATCAAAGTGCATGCCGACGGTTACGCCCTCTGCAGTTCCGATATTTAGCGCGATTTCTCGCGGGCTAAGCACGCGCGCGACTTTGCCGCGAATCGGTTCTGTCATTGTTTAGCCTCCGTTGTGTCATCATCTTGGGATTTTAGGTTTGGCCATTGAAGAATGTATCCCGGATTGTCTAGCCCATTCTCCGACCAATCCTCTGGCCAATCGTCCAGCACATCGTCAGGAAAAATATCCTTCCAATCCTCCATTGCGTCGTCCGCTGAAATTAACTGTCCAGCAACGATTTCTTCAAGCCTAGCTAACGGCACTTGGTAGTCTTCATGAACGTCGGGTTGCTGTGCAGACTCTATTACCTCTGCTGCCCGAGAGAGACTGTCATAGAGAGAGTCAAGTCGCCGTAAAGCAGATCGGACGTGCGGCCTGATAATTTCTTTCGCTGCCTCACGTGCCGATTGTCTCCCGAAAATGAAAGAGCCAGCGAGACCTGCTGCCAAGGAAATGAATTGCAAAAGGACGTTCTCCAAACTGCTCAAAGTTCTTACAGTTGCTGTGTACACGAGCATCGCGAATGCTCCAATAGAAATGCTAACAAGCAACCATGCTAATTTTTTCATAATTTATAGTATATCAAAAAATTATATGTTTGTCAAGTCAAATTGTTAAACATACGCCACAAATCCCGCGAGCGCGTGTTGATAACGTGCTAAAGGCTCCAGATTCAGATGCACCTACTGCCCGCGAAACTTGTTCAGACCCCGGTTGAAGATGATATAACGGAACTCCCGCGGTTTCCATCACCACACCCGGGCGAGGATAGGCGGCGAACAAACATAAGGAGACACGTCCTCTGCGCGCCTACCCAGACGATGATAGTCCTTGCCGGAAAACGAATGGGGTTTAGACAACGGAAATCAGCGTGTAAAGCACCGTTTATTTTTTGTTCATCTCTAATCCCGCCATCGTCCGCAAATTCAGCAGCGGTGTCGTCACGCCGCCTGCAGCAGGAAGGACAACCCCTGTATCGTACAACTTCATCGCGGCGACGGTGGCATGCGCGACATCTTCCGGCGTGCCGGGACGCACCATGAAGATATAGCCTTTCTCTGCCGCTTCCTCGTAATCGGGAACGCGGACGCGCGATAAATCGGTATCAATCACACCGGCAGCGATGCCGTTCACCTTAATGCCGTGTGCCGCCAAGCGGCCCGCATACGCACGCATGCTCATCTCTAAACCTGCTTTTGAGATGCAATACGCTGTCCGATTGTCCGATGCCATCGTATCCGAAATGGAGAGCGTATAGATAATGCACCCGCAGACCTGGTTGGCTACCATGTAGTTCGCCACGCGCTGCGTCAGGAAGTGCGGGGCCTTGAGGTTCGTGTTGACAACCAGATCGAACTGGTTCGGCGTTTCCTCAAGAATGTCGGCGATGCGCGTGATGCCGGCGTTGTTGATAAGGATATCTACCTTCCCGAAGGCATCGAGCGCGGTGTCAAGCAGTTTTTGGTGCGCCTTTAAATCGCCGATGTCGGCTTGGATAATCACCGCTTTTCTGCCGAGTGCTTCAACGGCGTGTTGCACCTCTCTGGCGGCCTTCCGGTTTTGGTTGTAGTTAATCAGCACATCGGCACCTTGGCGCGCCAATTCAATCGCAATGGCGCGCCCAATACCGCGACTAGCACCAGTGACGATGGCGGCTGTGTCGGTGAGTGAAACGTCTGTCGCGAAAAAACCGAGGGACGTGTCTGGACGCATGGTGTTCCTCCTTTAGGGTTTCTCCTTTAATCTGAGTATGGATCGGCGGCATCGCGCAGGGCATCCCCTAAAAAGTTGAAGGCGATAACTACAACGAGGACCGGCACTGCCGGAAAAATCAGCCACGGATAGTGGAGCAAGACGGTGACGCGCTGTGCCTCTTCCAATAGCACTCCCCAACTCGTCATCGGTGGCCGGATGCCTAAGCCGAGGAAACTGAGCGAAGTCTCTCCCAAAATCATACCGGGGATGGCGAGGGTAGCGATGACGATGATATGGCTATAACACCCCGGCAGTAAGTGTTTAGTGATGATGTGCCAATGTCCGGCACCGGCGGCGCGTGCCGCCATCACGAAATCGCTCTCCCGATACGCAAGCACCTTGCCGCGCACCTGCCTCGCCAATCCACCCCAGCCGATAATCGACAAAATAATCGTGATACCGAAGTAAATCTGGATGCTGCTCCAGCCGGGAGGTAAAGCCGCACCGAGTGCCATCCACAGCGGAATATTCGGAAACGCCGAGAGGATTTCAATGATGCGCTGGATGAGGTTATCTACCCACCCGCCCCAATAGCCGGAAATCGTGCCGAGGATGGAGCCGAAGACGATACTCAAAAATACGCCGACTAAGCCGAGTGTCATTGAGACGCGCCCACCGTAGATCATCCGAGAAAGCAGGTCGCGTCCCATCCGGTCCGTGCCGAACAGGAACATCGGGCCCTCGGAACTAAACAGATGCCGCCGCCCCTTCGCATCCTTGAAAAAGAGCGTGACAGGATGCCGTTGCTCCACATCTCGCGTAAATTCCAACTCAAGACTTTCCGGATTGCGAACCGACTTGAGTCCGTAGACATACAGCCCTTCGCTGGGCGAAAAGTGCAGGCGTTGCGGCGGCACATGACGCAGCCGCATGTTAATCTCGTTATAGTGATACGGCGCGAAGAAATCGGCACCGAGCGCGACGATGTAAAAGAGGAGCAGCACCCCACCCGCGATGAGCCCCATCCGATTCTTGCGAAATCGCTGCCAGATGAGTTGACGATAACTCAAGTGTCCTAATGCTGAAGAGCCCTCGGCATCTTCCGGTGAGCCCGGGTCATTATCGTAGCGCGGGGGCCTGTCCCCCGCGTTTCCCCTGTCTGCTGGCCCGGTGTTATCGTAGTGCGGGGGCCTGTCCCCCGCGTTTTTCCGGCCTGCTGTCTCATGAGCGTTTGAATTATCGTTATTCATATCGAATCCTCGGGTCTACCCATGCCAGGGCGATGTCTGCTAATAGGTTTCCGATGACGAGGAGCAGACTCAGCATCATCAACAGCGTGCCAGCGAGGTAGATGTCTTCGTTGAGCAGGCTTCTTAAGAGTATCGGCCCCACCGTCGGCAAACCGAGCACGATGGAAACGATAGCGGAACCGGAGAGGATGCCCGGCAGGCTCATCCCTAAAATGCTGATGAGCGGATTGATGGCGATGCGCACAGCGTGCTTCCCGACAACGACAATTTCTTTCAATCCCTTTGCACGCGCAGTCTGCACGAACGGCTGTCCTAGCACGTCAAGCAGATTGCCGCGCATGATGCGCATTAAACTCGCCGTGCCGTTGACACCCACGACAATCACGGGAATCCAGAGATGTTTGATCAAATCTCCTAGTTTGCCCCATGTCCACGGCGCGCCTTCATAGTAGGCGGAGAAGAGCCCGAACAACGGCACGCCGAAAATGTCGAACGCGAACACCATCAGTGACAACGCCACGAGAAACGCCGGCAGCGACATCCCCACAAAACTGAGGAACGTCAAAAAATGGTCTGACCATTTATACTGGTGCGTCGCCGAATAAATACCGAGTGGAATGGCAACGACATACGTGAAAATCAACGAACCGATGGAGATGATTAGCGTGAACGCAAGTCTATCCCATATCAGTTCATGCACCTCGCGTTTATACTCAAACGATTCGCCGAAATCGCCGCGCACGAAGCCGCTCAGCCAAATGAAATAGCGTTCCCACAGCGGCGCGTTCAAGCCATAACGTTCTCGCAGTTCGTCGACTTGCGCGAGGGAGCTGCTATCGCCGAATTCTTCCTCAAGCCGCTGAATTTCCCTGTCAAGGTAATCGCCTTGCGGGAGTTGTATGATGATAAAAGAGATGATAGAAATCGCCAGCAGTGTCGGCAATGCGAGCAGACAGCGGCGCAGGATGTAAGTGCCTATGGTTTTTCCTCCTCTCTCAGGCAGAATTCCCGGTAGGCGCGGTTTGAAATCGCGCCTACGGAGATTATTCAACGTCCGTTTTTATCTATCCAGCACTGTTCGGGATAGCTCGTTGCGGGGGTGACGATAGCCCAGGGCCCCAAGATGCCGTCGTTTGGCACGTTATGAAAATGGTTCGCGACGACGAGCAGCGAAGGCGAACGCGCCGCCGACCCGAGATGAAAAGGACCTTCGTCAATGTGGATGCGCACGGCATCGCGGACGTATTGGTGCCGCTGTTTTTCATCGGGTTCCCGCTTGATTGCGTCGTATAAATCGAGCAGTTTTTTGAGCGGCCCAGTAGGCGGTTCGCCTTTTTCGCCGCCGGTCTCATACCATTTTCCCACCTTCGGATGCCAATACTTGGGCAGCGTTGGAAACACCCAGTCAGGATAGGTAAACAGATCCATTTCTGCCTCACCGTGCATGCTAATCGTGAATTTGCCGAGGGTGCGGCGCAAACTCAACTCTGCGCCCGGCGGCGTGTAGAGCATCGTTTTTAAGCCGAGTGCCTCCCATCCCTCCTGAATAATCAACCCGATGTCGTTCTCTTGGCTGTTCAGATTGGAGCTCGGCACATCCATCAGCATCTCAATCCGTCTGCCATCGTAACGTAGGCGATAGCCGTCCTTATCGCGCGTGGTTAACTGCATTTCGTCTAAAAGTCGGTTTCCCGCGGCGATGTCAAAATCGGCATCGGCGCGCTTCCATTCTTCAAACAGCGTCTGTCCATCTTCGTCAGCGAAGTGCCAGCCTTCTTGGCTCACCGTAGCGGCTTGCGGTTCGAGCAGCCCGCGCCACGCAATCTCGTTGCATTTCTCTCTATCAATGCCGTAGGCGAGTGCCTTCCGAAACCGCTGATCGCGGATGAGCTGCCGTAACACCGGGTCTGGCGCAGTCCAGTTAATCAGGATGGCTGGCTGCGCGCCTGCCGTGCTTTTCCACCGCCGCACGGTATAGCCGCCCTTCTCTTGGCCCTTCAGATAGAGAGCCAAATCTCGTAATTCCATGCCGCGGTATTGGCAATCAATTTCGCCTGCGAGGATTTTGAGGACGCGCACCTGCGGTTCCGGCACCAAGCTGGTTTTCACTTTGTCAATGTAAGGCAGCTGCCTTCCTTCCGTGTCCACTACATAATAATACGGATTGCGTTCCAATTCAACCCGAAAGCCACCCTTTTCATATTTTCTGATGCGCCACGGCCACAGCGTTGGACGTTCGGGGTTTTGGTGCGGGAGATTCTCCTTCTCGAATTGGATAAAATTTTCATGCGCCGAACCGCTATCGGGGTGAAACTGCATCATGTAGTGCTTTGGGATGTTGTATTGATTGCACCACCAAAACCCTGTCGCTAGCCACAGCGGGACGAGCCAATTCGGTCCGGCGAATTTCATCACGATGGTGTAGTCATCGGGTGTTTCAACCTCCATCGGGATGCCGTTCACTTTGCACCAGACAGGGGGGCTACGTTTGTATCGTTCGTCAAGGCAGAGTTCATACCAGAAAGCGAACGATTCGGAGGTATAGGGATGCCCGTCAGACCAGCGGACTCCCTTACGGAGATATAGCGTCAGCACGCTGCCATCTTCGTTGAATTCCCATGATTCGGCGATGCCGGGTTCCAGACCGGATGCATCGAATTTCCAACGAATGAGCGGCGCGTAACCTGCAGTCATCTTCCATGTCCCGAGCTCTGGGTGCGTATGAAATCGGTGCCAGATGCCGCCGTAGATGCCGGGCTTCTCGTAGCCATCAAAGTCGGTTTTAGCGACGAGTGGCTTTTCCGGCAATCGTTCGGCGAGGGGAGGCAGTCCGCCATCGGCAACCTTTTTTGCGAGCATGGGTGCCTCTTTCGCCTCCAGTCCGTTTGGGAAGCTGGAGGTATCTTCGACGCGGTTTTCCGCGCATCCAACGAGCAAAACGAGTAAGGTGAACGTGAAAATCTGTCGACATATTTTCATTCCGAATATTCCTCCTTTTCGAGTGAGGCGGCGAAGGTATCCAGGTCTGCGCACACGCGTGCGAAGAGTTCGTGGATGTGCTTGGCATGCGCTTCGGTGAGTTCATAAATCAGTTCTTCACTGTAGATGTTATGAACTTTGTGGCGGAAATCTAGCAAATCTTTTAATTGCGCCGCCGTTTCCTCGGATATAACGGGCGGCCGCTCCGTGCGGCGTGCCCCCATCTGTTGCAGCAACTCGTTATGCCATTTCTCGCTATTTGGGACATGCCTGTCTACCGCGCGCGCTATCCTCTCAAAAATCGTTTCTACGCCATCGTAAACTTTAGTGAGTTTCATAGCAATCGATTCCTCTATATATTTGCTATGATTCGGTGCAACTACTTTCATGTCATCCAACGCTTCTGCGATACTCACCACAGTTCGCTCAATTTTAGCGCGTTCATCGTTGATGCGCTGGATGAGTCGGCTTCGGTTCATTTCGTAGTGTGCTCTCTGTTCCGCTGCTCTCGGCGCCACATCGCCGGCAAACGTGTTTTGCTGTGTCCCCCCGACGCGGTTTTCAATAAAAACGGCTTGCCTTTTCACGCGCTCCCGGAAGAGTCCTTTCGTCTCCTCAAAGGTGACGAAATCGATGTTGAAAGTTGCATCGAAGTAGACGACTTTGCCATACGCGTCCCAATAGGCTTCGTTAGGCATGCCCCAGGCGACAATATCAATATCCGAGAACGCCGAAAACGCCTCCCTCTCTGCGAGGGAGCCGAACACGGCGACGCGCGTTGCGCCGAAGTCTTGATAGAGCATGTCTGCAATTTGATGTGCCGTTTTCCATGCGCGTTGGAGCAATGCTTCATCGACATGCCGCGTTTTCCACTGCTGCTCTAAATGCCGGCGGCAGTCGGCGAGTTCCTCCGGCGACATTGTATGCGGGGGTGGATAGGTTGCTGTGACTTTGCGCATTTTAAGCGTCCTCCTGCTGTGTAGCGAGTGCAGCGGCGAAGGTATCCAGGTCTGCGCATACGCGCGCGAAGAGTTCGTGGATTTTCATCACGTGCACCTTGGTGTAGTCGTAAACCAATTTGTGCCCGTAAATGTGAGTCACCTTGTGGCGAAAATTCAAGAGTTCTTCAAGTAACCTCGCCGTTTCGTGGGAGATGACAGGCGGCCGCCCTGCGCGCCGTTCTGCCATTTGTGCGAGGAGGCTTTTATGCCATTCCGCGTCACTAGGTAGAGCCCCATCTACCTCCTGGGCAACGCGTTCAAAAATGTTCTTGATGCCATTGTAGACCTCGGCAAGATCATAGGCAATCACCTTTTCAAATGCGCGTCTGTATTTCGGGGCAACCTCCTCCAGGCCTTCCAATTCTGTTGCGATTTCAGCGAGGGTTGATTCTATTTCGACGCATTCATCGGCGATGCGTTGGATAAGTTTGCGCCGATTCATTTCATAAGTTCCTCCCTGTTCGGCGGGATTCACCGGCTGTTGAAGAGCGGCGGCTGGGTATTTGTAGAGGCCAGCCTCTATTGTTTCAATACCGATGGCTTGCTGCTGTATCCGTTGGCGGAAAAGTCCCTTCGTCGCCTCAAAATTGACCAGGTCGATCTGGAACTCCGGACTAAAGCCGGTTGTTTTCCCGAGGGCATCACAATACTCGGCATCCGAAAGTCCCCACACGGCGATGTCAATATCTGACCGCGGTGTAAACCAGTCCCTCTCGGCGAGGGAACCGAACACGGCTACCTGCGTTGCGCCGAAGTCTTGATAAAGCATGGCTGCAATCTGATGTGCCGTTTTCCATGCGCGTTGGAGCAATGCTTCATCGACATGCCGCGTGGCCCACTGCTGTTCTAAATGCTGGCGGCAGGCGGCGAGTTCCTCCGGCGACATTGTATGCGAGGGTGGATAGGTTGCTGTGACTTTACGCATTTTAAACTCCCTCCTGCTGCGTGGCGAGTGCAGCGGCGAAGGTATCCAGGTCTGCGCACACGCGTGCGAAGAGTTCGTGGATGTGCTTGGCATGTTCCTCGGTGAGTGCGTGAACCAGTTCCTCTCCATAGCTCTTGCGAACCTTGTGGCGGAACTCTAAGAGTTCTCTTAAGAGTGCTGTTGTCTCTAGGGAGAGGACAGGCGGCCGCCCTGCGCGCCGTTCTGTCATTTGAGCGAGGAGGTTTTTGTGCCACTCAGCGCCGCTTGGGACATGCGCGTCCACTTCACGAGCGATGCGTTCAAAAATGTTCTCTATCCCCTCGTAGACCTCGGCAAGATCCGTGGCCATCGCGATTTCAATGAATTCTCCGTATTTAGTGTCAGCTTCTTCATGCATCGCTACTGCTCTGTCGATCCTTGCAATCGTCCGCTCAATTTTTGCGCGTTCATCGTTGATGCGCTGGATGAGTCGGCTTCGGTTCATTTCGTAGCATCCTCCCGGTGCCGCCGCTCTCGGCGGCACATCGCCGGCAAACGTGTTTTGCGGTGTCTGCTCGGCGCGGTTTTCAATAAAAACGGCTTGCCTTTGCACGCGCTCTCGGAAAAGTCCTTTTGTATTTTCAAAAGCGACGAAATCGATGTTGAAAGTTGCATCGAAGTAGACGACTTTGCCATACGCGTCCCAATAGGCTTCGTTAGGCATGCCCCAGGCGACAATATCGATATCCGAGAACGCCGAAAACGCCTCCCTCTCGGCGAGGGAGCCGAACACGGCGACGCGCGTTGCGCCGAAGTCTTGATAGAGCATGGCTGCAATCTGCTGGGCTGTTTTCCATGCGCGTTGGAGCAATGCTTCATCGACATGCCGTGTTGCCCACTGCTGCGCCAAGTGCCGGCGGCAGGCGGCGAGTTCTTCCGGCGACATCGTATGCGGTGGCGGATAGGTTGCTGTGACTTTGCGCATGATGCACCTCTGGTTGTTTGAACGCGGAGACAGGCCCCGCGCTACGTCACCTCAAGTTGGAGTTGCGTTTCTTCGACTTCTCGCACGGCTTTTGGAACTTCGCTTCTGGCAGAACTTGGCATCTGTGGTTGCCGATTTTCCATCAAATCGCTGACACTCCAGAATTGGAATGCGGGCCATGTTTGGCCATCTAACGGATGCACGAATGTCCGCTGTCCCACCTGTTCCACCCGCGCTTTCGCCTCGGGTGTCAACACGTCGGCATAGTCCTTGTGCCGGTGTCCATGCAGGCTGATGAAAATGCCCATCGTTGCTTCTTCCGCCGACATCACGCCGAGGAATTCATCTATCTCACGCCGGCCGATGCGCTTGCTCGTCTTGACTTGGACGAGGATGAGCCCCTCTTTATCCTGTCCTTTTTCGTCGACACCGAGGTAAAGCGTGCCCCATCCATCGATGCCGCCATCACGGCTGAGGCTCTGACTCGGCTGCAACAGGAGACGGCCCTGTGCATCCCGAATCTGACCGAGGATGAAATTCTGGAAGTCATACCGTGCCTGATGTTTGTTTCGCCGGTTATTTTTGCTCTTCTCAGCAAGTGCTTGGATTTCCTGTGCCTCAAGTTCCGCGAGTTGGACGGCTTCCTCATAAGAGGTAGGCGTGTTGTAGAGGGAGAACCCGTTTCCGAGCCGAAGTTCTTCATCGGCGAATGCATCCTGCAGGCGTTCCTTGACGACGTTAATCGCGCCGTAGCTGATGTCCATGCCGAGCCAGCGGCGATTGAGTTTCTGGGCGGCATGGAGCGTCGTGCCGCAGCCACAGAACGGATCGAGAATCACATCACCTTCATTTGAGGAGGTTTTGATGAGCCGTTCTAGCAACGCGAGGGGTTTCTGTGTCGGATACCCCAGCCGTTCTTTCGCCTGCGAATTCAGCACCGGTACTTCAAAGACATCAAAAGCCGGCGTGCCCTCAGCTTTTCTATCAACAACCCGGCTGTATCGCGACATGTCAATCTCGCCTTTCGCGACAGCGGCATCAAATACCTCGCGGTCCTCCACGATAATCTGCCGCCGCCTCACGCCTTTATCATTGTAAGTGTTCGTGCTATACCCCCGTGCAGAGGCTTCGGTTCTCTTCCTCGCCACATACTGGGTATTGAATACCAGATTCTGGGTTTTGGAATAGAATAGCAAGATATCGTGCATCCGCTGGTACTGGTTTGAAGCGGCCGCCCACCGCCGATAAAACCAGACAATCTCATTCCGGAAGTTTTCTTCCCCGAAGATTGCGTCCATCATCACTTTGAGATAATGACTCGCCGTCGCATCGCAGTGGAGATAAACGCTGCCTGTCGGTTTCAACACGCGATGGATTTCAATGAGTCGTTCTGCCATGTAGAAGCAGTAAGCCGTCATCGGTTTTTCACCGAGGAGGAGATATACGCCGCGCGCCATGTTTGCAATCTCCGCGCGTGGCGAGGCGAGGAGCCGTTCGTAAGCGCGCTGCGCGGCTGCATCCCAGTGCCACATATCGTGGAATGCCATCGCCGGTGGCTTTTGCTGTTTACCCTTTTCCTTGCGTTGAAAGGGCCGGTTATAGTTTGCATTGGAGTTGAAAGGCGGATCGAGATAGCATCCGTCCACCGTTTCATCTGCAATATATTTTCGGAGATTGTAGAGACAATCACCGTAAAAAAGCGCGTTACTGAGTGTCGTCATTTCAGCACCTCCGCAACGGCCAATTCCAGCTGCATCTCTTCGACTTCGCGAACCGCCTTTGGAACTTCGCTTCTGGCAGTGCTTGGCATCTGTGGTTGCCGATTTTCCATCAAATCACTGACGCTCCAGAATTGGAATGTGGGCCATGCCTGGCCATCTAACGGATGCACGAACGTCCGTTTTCCTACCTGTTCCACTCGCGCTTTTGCCTCGGGTGTCAACACATCGGCATAGTCCTTGTGCCGGTGTCCATGGAGGCTGATGAAGATACCCATCGCCGCTTCTTCCGCCGACATCACACCGAGGAATTCGTCTATCTCGCGCCGGCCGATGCGCTTGCTCGTCTTGACTTGGACGAGGATGAGCCCCTCTTTGTCCTTCCCTTTTTCGTCAACGCCGAGATAGAGGGTGCCCCATCCATCGATGCCGCCATCGCGACTCAGACTCTGACTCGGTTGCAAGAGGAGTCTGCCTTGCGCGTCCCGAATCTGGCCGAGGATGAAGTTCTGGAAGTCATACCGTGCCTGATGCTTGCTGCGGCCGTGCTGATTCTTCGCTTGAACCTGCTGGACTTCCTCAGCCTCCCGTTGTGCTAAGGCCACCACCTGTTCGTAAGAATCAGGCGCGTTGTAGGTGGCAAAGCGGAGTTCTTCGTCTGCGAAAGCGTCTTGCAGGCGTTCTTTGACGACGTTAATCGCGCCGTAGCTGATGTCCATACCCAGCCAGCGGCGGTTCAGTTTCTGTGCGGCGTGGAGCGTCGTGCCACAGCCACAGAACGGATCGAGAATGAGATCTCCCTCATTGGAACACGCTTTGACGATGCGCTCAAGGAGTGCCAGCGGTTTCTGGGTGGGATACCCCAATTTTTCGGTAGAGAAACTTTTGATCATAATTGAGTCAAGTCTATCCCCGGGATGACAATTCCAAGTGTCTTCTATCGGGATACCCTTGCCTGTCGGTTTCGACCCGTCTCGTCGGACATAATCCGGCGGATACGGCAAATACTCCTTGTTAAACACTTTTTGTGCTGCGGGAGTTTTCGTATAGTAAAGCAACGTATCGTGATTGCGGATCCAACCGCGCTTCTGCGTTTTAAACCCGCTCACCCAGCCGATTCGCCAGATAACTTCATTCCGGAAGTTTTCTGTCCCGAAAATCGCGTCTAGCATTACCTTGAGATAGTGACTCGCCGTGGCATCGCAATGGAGATAGACGCTGCCTGTCGGTTTCAACACGCGGTGAATCTCGATGAGCCGTTCTGCCATGTAGAAGCAGTAAGCTGTCATCGGTTTTTCGCCGAGGAGGAGATACACGCCGCGCGCCATGTTTGCAATCTCGGCACGTGGCGAGGCGAGGAGTCGTTCGTAAGCACGCTGCGCGGCTTCATCCCAGTGCCACATATCGTGGAATGCCATCGCCGGTGGTTTCTTTTGTTTCCCCTTTTCCTTGCGTTGAAAAGGCCGGTTGTAGTTTGCATTGGAGTTGAAAGGCGGATCGAGATAACATCCATCCACCGTTTCATCTGCAATATATTTTCGGAGATTGTAGAGACAATCGCCGTAAAAGAGGGCATTTTCAAGGTTTTTCATCAGACTCCTTTTAATTCCAACGTCTCGCTGTGATGACACGCTACCTGCACACCGGGCGCGACTTCTCGGAGTTGCGGCGTTTCTTGTTTACACTGCTCGGTTGCGTAACGGCACCGTGGGTGGAAATGACACCCGGTCGGCGGTTGCCCCGGGTCTGGCACGTCACCCTCTAATCGGATTTGTTCGCGTTTGCGTTGCACGCTCGGGTCGGGGAGCGGCACGGCGGATATTAACGCTTCCGTGTAAGGATGCTTTGGCGCGCTATACAGTGCCGCCGCATCGCTTATCTCCACAATCCTGCCGAGATACATCACTGCCACTCTATCGCTGATATGCTCAACAACGCTCAAGTCGTGCGCGATAAAAATATAGGAGAGTTGGAACTTCTCACGCAGTTCCGCCAACAGATTCAGAATTTGTGCCTGCACAGAGACATCAAGTGCCGAGACCGGCTCATCGGCGACAATCAGTTCGGGATTCAGTGCCAATGCGCGCGCAATCCCGATGCGCTGACGTTGTCCACCGCTGAAGGCGTGCGGGTACCGCCGCATATCCTGTGGTTTCAACCCGACAGATTCCAAGAGTTCGGCGATACGTTCTTGGATTTGCGATTTCGTCAACATTAACGTTTGTGTATTGACGCGCAGCGGCTCTCCGACGATGTCCCCTACTGTCATCCGCGGGTTGAGGGAAGCGTGCGGATCTTGGAAAATCATCTGGATGCGCCAGCGATAAGGTTGCATCTCGCGATGCGTCAGTGTCGCCAGATCTACCTGTTCCTTTCCAAAGGTAAAGCTGCCGCTCGTCGGTGGAATTAAGCGGAGGATGCACCGTCCCGCAGTTGTTTTGCCGCATCCGCTTTCACCGACGAGGCCAAGCGTTTCGCCGCGCTGCACGTCAAAACTAATACCGTCTACCGCTTTGACATGGCCGACG
Source organism: Candidatus Poribacteria bacterium (assembly GCA_965242965.1). Lineage (GTDB taxonomy): Bacteria > Poribacteria > WGA-4E > WGA-4E > WGA-3G > AGPOR5. The sequence continues at coordinate 5,417,154 of OZ251518.1, forward strand.
GTGCGTTGCAGGAGCCCTTTCTGGATTGGAAAATATTTTCGGAGGTCTCGCACCTCTAGCAGTTTTGTCATGGTTTTTGTTAGTTTTGCCGGACAGGCGAGGGACAGGCCCTCGCCCTACGATACCCGCGTGGTGTTTGGCGAGGGATAGTCCCTCGCCATGCGTTTTGCTGTCAGGGCGCATCACCTCTGTAGGTCAGGATCGCCAGATCCTGACCCGTTTGTGATCAGGCGATCACAAACTACAGCGGTGGGCCCGATGCCTGCCGGTATTCGCCCACCCTCCAAGGCGGGATAAATACCGAAACGGAGATATGAAACACCCTCAGTAATTTGGTTTTACGTTTTTTCATGCAGCCAGCATCGCGCTGCATGTTTATTTTCGACGATTTTGAGTTCCGGCATCTGTTCGCACGCCGACATCCGTTCCGCGCATCGTGGCGCGAACGAACAGCCAGCAGGCAGTCCCAACGGATGCGGCACCGTCCCCGGAATGGAGGGCAACGTTTCTTGTGCTGTCCCACCGAGAACGGGAATGGATTTGAGTAGCCCGTGCGTGTAAGGATGCAACGGGTTATAGAAAATGTCGTCAACGCTTCCCTTTTCAACGACTCGCCCGGCATACATGACAACGACTTCATCGGCGAGGTCGGCGATAACCCCGAGGTCGTGCGTGATGAGCATAATCGCCATCCCCATTTCGTCTTGGAGTGCCTGCATCAGTGCCAGCACTTGTGCTTGGATGGTGACATCAAGTGCTGTCGTCGGTTCATCGGCGATGAGGAGTGCAGGCGAGCAACAGAGTGCCATCGCAATCATGACGCGCTGCCGCATGCCGCCGGAGAGTTGATGCGGGTATTCATCAACGCGCTGCGCAGGCGCGGGGATGCCGACGCGGGCGAGCATCTCAATAGCACGTTCTCGCCCCGTTTTCTTGTCAACTCCCTCGTGCAGTATCACTGCCTCCGCAATCTGATTGCCGACGGTGTAGACAGGGTTGAGGGATGTCATCGGCTCTTGGAAAATGATGGCGATTTCGTTGCCGCGGATCTGGCGCATCAACTCGCTTTTCGGTGAGACTTGCGCGATATCCAACGGTGTTTCGTCGCCATTACGGTAAAATAGCAGTTCACCTGCCTCAATGCGCCCTGGCGATGGCACGAGTTGGAGCAGCGATAGCCCGGTAATGCTTTTCCCGCAACCGCTTTCACCGACAACGCCGACGGTCTGCCCGCGCGCAATTTCAAAACTGACATCGTTCACGGCGTTGACGATGCCGTCTTCTGTCGGAAAAACGGTTTTCAGACCGGAAATTTCCAATAGCGGGTGTTGATAAGATTTTTCGGTTGTTGATGCCATCCGCTCGCGGTGCTCCTCTCTCGCGCAAAAAGTTTTAAGTGATATTGCATATTTTACATAAAAAATGGTTTTATGTCAAGTTTTTTTGAGCAGGATTGAGCAGGATTTACAGGATTAGCAAGATTGAGCAGGATTTACAAGATTGAGCAGGATTTACAGGATTCACACGATTTACCAGGATTATATTGCATAGCAAGAGCGGTTTTCTTAAGGTCTGTAAGACCTGAATGAGGATGTTTCATAAATCCGTGTCGGAGAGCCCTCCCGGTCTCGATGCAAGCGATGTCCCTTTCATCGTAGGGCGAGGGCCTGTCCCTCGCCATCGTTCATGCCCGTGCACCCCAACGCTCGCGGGGGCCTGTCCCCCGCGAGCTCCATCGTCACGATGTGTGTTTCCCCACTGTAGTTTGTGATCGCCTGATCACAAACAGGGCAGGATCAGGCGATCCTGAACTACAGAGCCTGGCGCGCGAACGCATAGCGAGGGACAGGCCCTCGCCCTACGTGAAGGGGCGGCGTTTTTTTATCGTAGCGCGGGGGACAGGCCCCCGCGACGTTGAACGATTTAGGAAACACCCTCAAATAAGTTTTCCGAAGTTGAGAGGGAGGGAGAGATGAATGCGTGTTCGGGCTCCGGAGGGTTGCGAGCCCGAACAACAGGGGGAGGAAATCGCGGCTATAGACTTGTCTTGATGTGGTTCCAAAATACCGTCAATTTCTGGTCTGCCGTCTGCACCTCACGTTGCAAGGTTTCAGAGGTATCGACGGCATGAGGCATCCACATTTTGACGGCATCCAGCGTAAAGAATTGGTTCACGCGCTGAGTATTTTGGGGTGCCGCCCGAAAACGCTTTTCAGCGGGTTCGGATTTCTGTGCTGGCACCGCCACGGGTGCGGCGCGTTCTTTCTCTGCCCCTTTTAGTAGTCCCCACGAAGCGCGCGACATCCGCACGTGTCGGAGGCGGCTCTCTTCCATGGCAGTCAAACCGAATTCTGGTTCCGGGGAACCGGTGAAGAAAGCGAGTTTGACGAGGAACGCGGAGGCGAGCACGTAGCAGAGCATTGCGATGACGTTGACGAGACGCGGCGATAATTCTATCTTCATCCGCTCAAAGCACCACGACATCGGGTTGGCGAAGAACGCGATTTGTCGCCGTTTATGGAGGTGTCGAACTCCCTGCTGAATCTGGGCTAACAATCCCGCCGGTGGCATCGGTGCCTCTGCATTCTCTAGCACCGTTGCAGTGTGCCACAACGCCTCATACTCCACCTGACAGGCGGTGCATGTGCGGAGGTGCCGCAGCGCGGCGTTCTGCAATTCACCGGAGTGCGTATTCGCCTCACGGTGTAAAACGAGCTGTTTACGAGTTTGTTCACAATTCATGTTTTTGTCTCTGCGCCAAGCATTGGATTCGGTTTGCTTGGCGGGTTACCTTTCGGCTGCGCGAGGCACGCCGAAATCCGGTTGAAAGTATCCTGCACACCCCAGTCAGGCTGACTATTCCGGGGAGAGGTAATACTTGCTCAACTTCTTCTTGAGGTTTTTCAATGCCTGATTCAACCGGGACGCGACTGTCCCTTCGGAACAGCCCAAGACCTCGGCGATCTCGCGGTATTTCAGGTGTTGCATGTAGAACAGCGTGACTACCTCGCGCTGCTTCGGCGGAAGTTTACTGATGGCATCCTGAACGAGCTGCTTCTGCTCCGCCTTAATCGCGAGCCGCTCCGGCGAGTATTTATCCGAAGCAACGCCGCGCGCCGCCACCTCATCGGTATAGGCATTTAGCGTCCGGTCGCGCGATTGCGCCTTGCGGAGATACTGCTGGCAGGTATTAATGCCGATGCGATAGAGCCACGTGCCGAACTGCGACTGAAACTTAAACGATTTAATCGACTTGTAAGCCTCATAGAACGTTTCCTGTGTCGCATCAGCGGCATCGTCCGGATCGCCGAGCATCCGGTAAGCCAGCCCGTATATCTTCGCATGGTGGCGGCTGACGAGTTCGTTAAACGCCTCCGCATCGCCTTCTACGGTTTTGTGGACATAGACATCATCGGGTATCATAAATCGTGGTCACCTTTTTCAGATGTTAATAGGTTAGTTATATCAAGGTCAGGTTTTCTTCAATTTTTTTAATTTAGGCAGAAACGTAGAACCAGAGGATTTGAGACCAGGAGGTTTCTCCAATCCAGAAGAATCGAGACCAGGAGGTCTCTCCTACTGGGAGAGTAGCGCGCAGTGCCTAGACACAATTCTCGCACGTTAACGCGAACCGCTTGGTATTACCGACTTCAAACTCTGTCTCGTAATCGTGAGTGACTGGCACGTTTGTCGCGCTGCACCAATCACATTTGCCGGCAAAATAGTCCGCCTTCATGCCGATGAGCGCGCTTTTCTGCTCCTCTGTTTTCTGCTTCTCGGCGATGAGGTTGAGCGCGTTTTGACGGAGCCTCGGGTCGGTTTCCTCCTTCGCGATTTTCTCGAGGAGAGGTTCTAGCCTCGGGTCGTCGGGGTTTCCGCCATCTTCAAGGGTATGCCATGCGGCGCGACGGACGCGCAAGTCCGGGTCTACGAGGCCTCTGAAGAGTGCCACCCAGACTTTGTCAATGCGTTTCCGGACGTGGCAGGAACAGAGGTTATCCATCGCGATGACACGTTCGTTCGGATCTTCGGAATAGGCGAGTGCGAGGTAGTATTCGACTTCGTTGCCGCGCAGCCGGTCTTCGCGTCGCCGGTGCGATTTCTTCTGGTAATGGTTCATGCCGAATAATTTCTTTCGTTTTGCCATGGGGTTTTCCTTTTTTGGTCGAGACCGGGAGGTTTCTCCAATCCAGAAGAATCGAGACTAGGAGGTCTCTCCTACGGGGGATGCATCGGGAGCAGGAGGTTTCGCCTATTTACTAAACTTCAACTCATCCGCAACCTTGCGGAGTGTATCGTTTATCCGCTCCAACACTTCTGGTGATGGTTGTTCTCCTCTGGCGGTAATTTGGATGTAGAATTCAAAGTCAATCTCCGGCGCGATTTCGGCTAGTTCACCGATTGTTTCAGCCAAATCCTGAATATCAGTTTCGGTGAGGGGTGATGCCGCCTGCATTCCCCATGGCTCATCCAACAAGCCAGGGGGTTCCGGCAGAGGTGGCTGCACAACCGAAGTTTGTGGAACTTGCAGACCTACTTGATCTGCAGCATTAGCATCGTGAGACCACGTGGAAACTCCACTAGTAATCTCAAAGAGATTGTCACTCAACGCCTCATTGATAGCATAAACAACCAATGTCCACGGAATTGGTGAACCTTTGCGCTGTGCCAATGCCTGCATCACTTTGCCGATAGACGAGGTGTCTCCCTCCCACGCACCTGGCAAAGCCTCTCGGCTGAGTTCCGAACCGCGAATAGGTTGAAGAGGTTTGACTAATTCCAATTCGTCGGTAAGTTCTGCGACCGGAATAGCCTCCCGCAAATATGCCTTATCGCCGCTGCGCGCCATGAGGAATCCTGAACTGACTGTCTCCTTGACTGCCTCCAAAAGCACAGTATCAGAAGCGAGTTTCGGGACATCGTCTCTGCTGAAAAATTCGCGAATTGCACGCACTGTTATCGGGACATTTTCGTTCTGCCATAAGTCGGGCAATTGACCCGGGGGCAGCAGTTCCGGGCTAAGTTCGTAGAGTTCGGCATGCTCAATCGGCACGATTTCTAACCCTTTTGTCCGGAAATCTTCGTCTGTGGGTGCTTCACGCCAATAGGTGCGATGCGTTCCATCCGGCCGGGGTGCGCGCAGGACAATCCGGCCCTCCGCAACACTGCGCCGTAGCGAGTCAATAAACACCTGTCTGTTCAGCATCCGCGGCATCCGCGGCAGACTGGCAAACATGCCATAGAGTCCTTGAACCGGTTTTGCGGTTTCATCGGCTCCCCACAAGTCATAATAACTCTCGCGGGTGAGCAAATCCGGATCAAGTAGTGTTGTCAGGAGTCTGTCTTCGTCTTCCAAAAATGCCTTCACGCGTTCAAAAGGTACGGCTGTCCCGCGGGGCAGTGAACGCGCCGCAAGTTTGCCATCCTCGTCAACTGCAATGAGCACGCTATAAATCGATGTGACAGAGTCTCTGATGCCGGTTCCATCCTCTCGCTTGCGCTGTCGGAGGAGTGTTTTCTGCGCATCACTCAAATGCTCTATCTCGTCCCCGTTTTCAATATTCTCCCATCCGAGGATTTTACGAATGCGCTGACGCAATCCTGCTAACTGCGAGCGTTCCGGCGCGAGCACGATAACGCTGTTCCGATAAGTTCTCTCAAAGAACACTTTGAGAGACGAAGGGATGTCTGTCCCCGGAACCGCCGCGTATTCGGGGGCGACGATGACAAAGTGGAGTTCGGGGGTATCAGAGACATCGGCGGGTGAATTGGGAAATACGTGAACCGCCACCTTATCCCTATTCTGGCCAAGTTTCACGTCTTTTATCCGCTTCACCAAATTGTCGGTAATCTGCTCTTCCGTCACTCTTGCCATCGCGCGGGCATGCATGTTCGTAAGATTTGCTACCGTGCCGAGTGCCCAGGTATCTTCCTCTTCTTTCAGGAACCATGAGCGTTTTCGCCACTCCGAGAGCCCTTGCTCTACTGACATCGAGTCGAGCTCGGCGTGTGCCAGCAACAGATAGAGTTCTGCCGTCTCGGCTTTCTTCCCTTGCGGTTGGGAATGCAAGAAGGTAGCTAGCACCGCCGCCTCAATTTCTCGGTTTTTGAGTTGCGGCAGTTTTTCTTGGACGGCCCGGGCGCGCTCAAGTTCCCCGGTGAGAATCGGTGTCCACCGATTGCTCTCTTCACACGCTTCAATGAGTTCTTGCACGGCTTTTGACAATTCGCCAGCGGTGCCGAGCAACACACCCGGCCCGACAAAAGCGGATGCATCTCTCCCATCAGTCTCTCGCAAGGCGGTTGCAAACGTGCGAAGCATCCCACGCGTCCTTTGGAAGCGACTGAGTTGCGTCCATTTTTGATAGAAAACCTCAATGAAATCCGGGTGAAACGGGTAAGATTTTAAGAGACGTTGGAAGGCATCAGGAGTTGTCAGTGAATCGCGTATCGGTAATCTCCGCATTGCACCGACGAGTCTCCCGATGATGGCGCGATGTATCTTGTCATCCCCGACATATTCAAACAACCGCCGACGCAGCAATTCTGAAATATCGTCATGCGAGAGGGGTTCGACCGTTTCTTCCACGCGCCGAAAGACATGCTCCATCGCGGTTAAGACTTGCACCCCGGTCGGATCATTTGCGGCACTATCTGAGCTGATGAGGCTTGCAACGAGGGCGGCACGTTCAACCTTGTCAACCGCCTGTGTCAACATTTGGAAGAAATCCTGCAGGGTTCCCAATCGGCTTGCATCCATGTTGACTGCACTGCGCAGATAGAGTAGTGCCTCGTCAATCAAGATGAGTGTGGCAAGTCCATCCGATTGCGGCATGTTGAGGAGCTCAACCAGAATGGGTTCAGCTGGCGGGGTCCAACCCGCTTCATGCTCGGAAACCTTTTTCAGGCCTTCATCACCGGCGAGTTGATACGCCAGCGCACCCCACGGCGTTTGCACCTGTCTCTCCTCACCTGCCGGGCTCTGCACCGAAAGTCCCAGTTTCACGTCAAATTTGTCAAAAGGTAACAGGGCGACTCGTGCCTTGGGGAGGCGGTTTAAGCCGCTGAAGCCGATGAATTCCTGCACGGTTGGATACTTTTCCAGCGTTTCTCCACCCTCTGCTAGATGCAACAAGGCGATGAGCGCGTGCGTCTTGCCGCCCCCGTAAGCGACTTGGACGCGGATAACCGGCTTACCGTCGGGGCTGCCAGACAACCGCAGCAACACGTCTCGCACCAATGTCTTGAGATTCTGTGCAGGATAGGTTCGCTCGAAAAACGCTTCGGGGAAGCGATAGACAGGCGGCGCGGTGCCTGTCCGCACACCGTAGAGATCCGCGGCGAAGTCTGCAAGCGTCAGCGTGCCTTCCCGCACGTCATCTCTTAAAGTGCAGTTTTCATGCCATGCGCTCATCTGGTTACTTCTCCTCTGTTATGTCTTAATGACGGGTTGGACCAAGGGGATCATGTCCCGGAAGACAGAATCTCGGATTTCCTCGCGGAGTGCAGGACGCGATACCACATCCACTTTGCATCCAAACTTGTCCTCCAAGAAGTGTTTCAAACCGATAGCATCAAGCAGATCGGCACTGTCATCGAAATCTACCAACAGATCAAAATCGCTGTCCTTGTGGAAATCCCCACGGGCATACGAACCGAAGATGCCCTTCACCTCGGCTTTGTAGCGTTGCCGAATCCGGTCTTTCTCAGATGCGAGTGCTTTCTGAATGTCCGTAATTCTCATGGCGAACCTCTGTCTAGGAACTGCGCGGAACGTTTTCGGCACCGAGGAGGCACAATGACGACACCTATTAATACTAGCAGAGCCAACAACAGCACGGCAAAGTTCCGATCTAACTTTTTCTCAATTCCATCAAATCTGTCGGTGACTTTCGCGATTTCTTGGCCAACACTGTCCTTGACGATTGCGCGGATTTTCTCGATATCCTCAACGCTCAGCTCTCCAAACGCCGACGCGTTAAAGAGCAGCAAACCGAGGAGGAAACATAGGAAGCCAAATTTCATCTATTCTCCTCACCGTAGCGCGGGGCCCCTCGGATGCCATCCGCGCGTCCGAGCGGGTTTCCCCCGCGAATGTCCGTTAGCCCGCAGCATGGCGAGGGACAGGCCCTCGCCCTACGCGGAAGGGAGGGGCCGTTTTTTCGACGAAGAAACCCTCCCGTTACCGTAGCGCGGGGGCCTGTCCCCCGCGTTGTCCATCGTCAAGCGGTGGCGTTTTAGGTCCTTTAGGTCCTTAATGTCTATAGAAAAACGTGTCAACCCGTTTTCAAGGTCCTTTAGGTCCTTAATAAAAAACGCGATGCACGTCAAAACCTATTAAGGACCTAAAGGACCTTAGGGTTCTTCGCGGGTGCGCGTGCTATAGACATTAAGGTCCTACGGACCTAAGAGACGTTTTTTCATCGTAGCGCGGGGGCCTGTCCCCCGCGACGTTGAGATTTATGAAACACTCTCATGTTATTATACCAAAATTCCACAAAAATGTCAAAATTAAAACAGGATTTTCAAGATTTTCCAAGATTTTCCAAGATGACGTTTGACGTGGCCTGCCACGCCTGTGTTGATGCCTCAGAGACCTAATCCTGTTAATCCTGTTAATCCTGTTAATCCTGCTCATATCCTTGCTCATATCATCAAGACTGGGAGGGCGCGCCTACCCATCACCGGAACTCCTCAAAATATTGCTGCGATTCAGCCACAGTAGCTGATGGCACCAACTGATACTCACCCGGCTCGTAACCCATCAACGTCTCTAAAAGCGAACGCTCTTTGGCATCTTCGCTCGTTTCAATCACTGCCTGAACAACAGCCTTGAAGAGCTCGTTTTCCCCAAGCCCCTGCTCATGGAAATAGGCATCCAACAAGGCTCTATCCCCTTGCTCCCAAAGATTCATGACGCGGTGAATCTTGTCTATCATCGGAAGTTCACCGGAAGGATGCGGTAAACCTACACGCCCCGTGTGCCCCAACAAACTCCGTTTGTTGCCAGACGCTCGCTTCAGAATGCCGATGTCTTTCGCCGACAAATCGTCAAGCGATAAACCATACCCCTGCGCCAACAGAATGCACTCTCCCACCGGCGCATCAGCCATCCCGAAATAGTCCCGATGCATCAGGTAGTAGCGGGTTTGCTCGTCCAACGCCTCCGTGTTTGCACCGTGGAGAATTTCCCCCAAAGCGAAATCTGTTACCATCCGCCGGACCTCTTTGAGAAAATCGGTGACTATGAACGGCTTCCCGTCCATGCGGCGGACTTCCGGATACTGGGAATAACTCTCCAGTGCGGGGCCGATTGCCGCCCAAACGAAGTCAGGGCCTCGGATACCAACGTCCCAGAAATAGCGGAGGCGTTCGGTGATACGTTCCTGCATGTCGCGGCGGACTTTGCCGTAATGACCTGCTCTCGCATTTGTGGGCCGTTTTCGACAAACGAGCCAAAGGGACGTTGCAAGTGCAGCCGAGTTTACACCTCTCATACGATTGCCCATCTCGGTATCAATAGGCCAGGATGCTGTGACAACAAGCCCGGCTTGAATCATTGCCGATGTTAGACTTTCCCAAGCCTCCGGGTCTTTATGAGCGAAGACAATCACTATCCGTCCATCCTCAACAAGTGAATCATGGGCTGATTGAAATGTTGCCGCCATTCCTGATTCATAAAATTCCTTCGCTGCTTGATTGTCCCCATCAAAATGATCTGCGTGTTGGACAAGTTCATCCAATTTGGGAGTGAGCAAGTCGCCGAATATCTGAGGGAATTTTTCCCCAATTGCGCGGCGAAGCCAGACATAGAAAAAATCGGAGAGATCTGCGTAAGGAATCGCGTCATAGTAAGGCGGGTCCGTAATGATGCCTTCAACCTTTTGTGAAACTGAATTTCGGCTTGACTGTAGGTGAATACAGGGACTAGAAGTCAATTTTACTGCGAGGACGTGTCTCAGAAAACGCACCACCCAACCGATGTGTGCAGAATAGCCACCAGTCGTTTGAGAAAACGGATTGACTTCAGCAAAATCCCAAGCCGTCGGTAAAGCGAATCTAGCGAAAGTGTGCCCCATATTTTCACCTCTGCTGCTCCAGAGACAGATTGTTGAATTATAATCGGCGATTCTGTCGACAAGAATCGCCGCATACATCTCAACTGCCTCACCCCATTCTGATGGGTACCCGAGCATCTCCATCTCAGCCTTCGCCGCTCGTGTCCACTTGACAAATGTCATTAACGCTAACAATTGCCGTTCAGTGAACAGATCTGACCATTTCTTAAAACCGTAGAGTGGGACACTAAACCCGAGTGTTTTCGGCCCGGGCAACGGTTCATCGGGGATGCCATGCGGAATTTCATTAGCAATCGCCTCCAAAGTTTCCGCGGATATTTCCGCAGCATCAATGTCCGCGTCTGTTGGAGGACGGTATTCCTTGCCATAGGTTTCCTGATAGACTACCGTAGTCATCTGTGCCTTGAGTTTGTCCTCGTGCCCGCACCGCTTGATGTAATCTCCCGGCTGATTTGAGTTGCAAAATGGGCAAGTCGCCGATGTGCCTGACATCGTTGGTTTATCAACCTCGCTGTCATTTTTCGGAGCAACAATCTCAAAGCGGACCTGTTTCGTCTCCTTATCCGGGTGGAGTTTGAGTGCGCGCTTTGCGTTGATAATGACTTTCGTCTGATTTTTCGTTTTCTTCAGTCGCAGAAAGTCAGGACGGTTCCGATTTTCGGGGGTGTCCGGAAGGGTTTTCTCCGGCTTCTTGCATACCCAGAGAGTTTTCAGGAGCGGCACCGTTCCACCACATTGCGGATCTTGACACGGAACCGTTCGGGCCCAGAGATAGGCGACTGTCGGTTTGCCATCAACTAGCGGATAGTAGCGCGCGAGTTCGCCGCGGGCTTTTTCCAATACCCACTGCCCCCACAAACGGACGTGAGCGGCGAGGTCTTCGGTTTTCAGGTCGGGTTGTTCAGCGAGTTCAAGTTTGGGGAGCGGGTGCGTTTTTCCGGCGAGGCGTTGCGGGTATTCCAACGTGCATTTGAGGAGAAACCACGCCACGGGGTTATAGTCGTTGGCGGTGACTTTACAACCGAGGCGCATTGCTTCCAGCGGAATCGCGCCGCCCCCGGCGAACATATCCATGATGTGCGGCGGCTGTCCGCTGTTCGCCTTCAGGATGAGTTCTCTAGCGATGCGGAGTTTGTTGAGCCAGCGTCCCTTCTGGTCCTTCGCGTCCCATTCCGCGCCGCCATCTTCGGTGCCCCATCGTGTGAGTGACTCAATCAGATCGCACAGATATTTCCGCTGTCTGTCGGCTATCGGTGAGCCGGAGAACCGTTCGTATTCGTCTTTCATCGTTTGCGGCGCGTCGCCCGGGTCGGGGAGGAGTGTGGCTATTGTCACGGCGCGGCAGGCGGCGAGGGGTCTGCGTGCGGGCCAGATGTGCAGCGTGGAGATGTGTCCGTGTCGGACATTTTTCTCATGTTTTGAATCTGTGGAGACTTTTTGTAGTGGAAAAGCCTCCTCGATGAGTCTTCGTGGCATGATGTTGTATCCTTTTGGTGTTTTTGAATACAACGTTCGATTCATCGGGAGGTTACAGGGTGTCGCGGGGGACAGGCCCCCGCGCTCCGTTTCCTGAGGGTTTCTTTCTTCCACCGTAGGGCGAGGGCCTGTCCCTCGCCATGCAACGTTCGCAGGGGAAACCCTCTCGGATGCGCGTATGGCATCCGAGGGCCCCCGCGCTACGGTAGGTGAGGCCGTCCGTGTTCCCGTAGGGCGAGGGCCTGTCCCTCGCCATGCTGCGGTCTATCGGACATTCGCGGGGGACAGGCCCCCGCATTGTCCATCGTCAAGTTATGTCTTTAGGTCCTTTAGGACCTACGTGTCTATAGAAAAACGTGCCGGCCCACGTCAAGGTCCTTTAGGTCCTTAATAAAAACCACGCGGCCCTGGCAAAATCCATTAAGGACCTAAAGGACCTTAGGCTTCTTCGCGGGTGCGCGTGCTATAGACATTCAGGTCCTACGGACCTAAGAGACGTTTTTTCATCGTCGTGCGGGGGGGCTCGGATGCCTCCCGGTCTCGACAAACACCGGTAGGAGAGACCTCCTGGTCTCAATGTTCCCGTAGCGCGGGGCCCCTCGGATGCCACCCGCGCATCCGAGCGGGTTTCCCCCGCGATGGCTCAAGAACTGTTTTTTTTATCGTAGCGCGGGGCCCCGTTCCCTGCGTTGTCCATCGTCAAGTTATGTCTTTAGGTCCTTTAGGACCTACATGTCTATAGAAACACGTGCCGGTCCCATGTCAAGGTCCTTTAGGTCCTTAATAAAAACCACGCGGCCCTGGCAAAATCCATTAAGGACCTAAAGGACCTTAGGGCTCTTTTCGTGCTGGCGTGCTATAGACATTAAGGTCCTACGGACCTAAGAGAATGCGCGCCGTTTTTTTTTCGTTCTCCTCTCTCTGTAGTTTGTGATCGCCTGATCACAAACAGGTCAAGATCGGGCGATCTTGACCTACAGATATGAAGGAGGATTTGCAGGAGAAGGAGGGAATACATTGAGACCGGGAGGTCTCTCCTACCGGGGATGCATCGAGACCAGGAGGTCTCTCCTACGGGGGCGCGCCTACATGCAGGGTTCAGATTTTTGCATGATGTCGCTGGCGGAGATTGTGACGCTTACTTTGGAAGTGGCGATGAGTTTTGCAAACGGGTCTTGGCAGAAGTATGGCTGCGGAATTGCATCGCAATGAAAGACGGTATAGAGCCAATAGCGTTTCCCGTGATTGGCAGCCTGCCGCCATTCGTTTGCGGTTAATTCAACACTCGCCACACCGCTGCGGCCTTTTACCTCAATGTATCGGATTTCGCCATCGGGACGTTCGGAGCGAAGATCGAACCCCTTTTTGAGGTGTGGGTCAGAGACATCTTCTACCCGGGCACCGTGCTTGCGTTCGTAATTGATAACGGTTTGGATGGCAATTTTCTCTGCGTCTCGGAGCGTTTTCGTCGGGATTGCATCGTCAATGGGAGGTGGGATGACAAGTGCGCGAACATAGAGGGTTACGTCGCCGAGTCGGATATTTTCAATCTCTTCCATGAGTTTCGCTTCCGCCGCCTTACGTTTTGTCGGAATTGCGTCTAGTTCGCGTTCACAGGTGTTTAGTTTCGTTTGCGCCGCAGGCTTCTCGTTAGCGACATCCTTTTGAAGTTCGGGCCGCTGTTTGAGGAGCTCAGCCTTCCTCAGGTTAAAAGATCTTCGGATTTGAGTTTTCTTGGCTGCTAATTCAGACCGGAGTGCCTCGCGGATGCCAATAATCTTGGGCTCACCAAAGTGTTCGGAAACATAGGCTTGGACAGGCGAGATTTCGTCGGCAAGTGGCAGCAAGGATAACGTATCCGTGGAGAACGTCTTCGCTTTTTCTGGCTGCGGTGTGAGTGTCAACAAGAGATGGGCTGGTGCGGGTTCGCAGCGGCCATCTGAAAATTGCTTGACACCGGTGACTACCTCGTCAATGACGTGAGCGGCTTGGAGGACAGGCACTCTCGCGAGATAAAAGAGATAGGGTTCGTCTGCTTGTGTATCGGCGTAAATGGCACCCCGGTCGCCTTCGTCGGCAAACTTTTCCAAGAAGTCGGTTAATATTGCTTCAAAGATTGGTTCGCCCGGGTGCAGGAAGATTGCCTGCGGTTGCGCAACGTCTGCAGGAAGCGCGAGTTCGCGGGTGAAGGTTAACCGCTCGCGGAGGTTTGACGAATAGTTCTGGAATGCTTCCCTCACGGAATCTGGGCAAGCGGACACCTTGAAAATCCCCTCGGTTTCACCCTCAAGTTGATACCCGAGCAACGGTGTGATGTCTTCAAAGAAGGCTCGCGCATAAGCCGGCATCATGCGTGATGTTTCGGCGGATTCACGTTGCGCCTGAACATTCGTCAATAAACGCCTGACTTCGCTAGTCGGGACAGATTTTTGCTGTGCCGCCAGTTGATTTTTCACATTTTCCAGCGTGAACTGTGTGTTGATAGTCTGGATGGATGCCTCGGTTTCGTCCTGCGCGATGGCTTGCGTGATGAGTTGGGATAGCGAGATGTCGCTGAATTGCTGTCCGATGACATCAAAAACCTTATCGTCGCTCAGTTCCTCGCGCATCTGCTCCAATTTCTCCAAGAGCACCTTCAAGACGCGGCCTTCGCGAGTATCCTGCGCGACGAGGTTCATCATAACGACAGGGCGCGTCTGTTTATACCGGTGGATACGTCCCATTCGTTGTTCAAGCCGCGCGGGATTCCACGGAATATCGTAATTTACCATCAACCAACAGAATTGCAGATTGATTCCTTCACCGGCTGCATCCGTTGCGACGAGGTATTGGGCACCGTCAGGGGCTCGGAAAAATTCGACTTGTTCTTCGCGCTCGCGATAGTTCATGCCGCCATGAATATGAGCAACTCTCCCGCTGAAACCCAATGCCTCTAACCGTCCGATGACAAAATCGAGGGTATCGCGATGCTCGGTGAAAATCAGGACTTTGGTGTCTTGGTAATCTTCCAATGCCGCCCACAAATTCTCAAACTTACTCTCGGACCGGCGTGCGTGAACGGCTTTCGCCAATTCGACGAGTTCGTGAACGTGGCGAATTTCTTCTGCCAAATCTGCTGTTGAACGCGCTGTTGTCGCTTCTGCTAGACGTTCATCGGCCCGTTCTGCTTCTTCCTGTTCTTCCTCGTCTCCCGTTTTCTCATCTCGGATGTCGCTATCGGGCAGTGCCGTTTGTGTTTTCCCGAACTGTGCTTCGGATAAGCTGCCTGCGCGGAGTTCGCGAAGCGTCGCCTGGAGTTTCGCCTCGCGCCGGATAAGGCTTTGCAACAGCGCGTGGGTTGAACTAGCGAGTCTACGTTGCAACACCATCATCGCCATTTTTGCGGCAGACCGGTTGTATTGGCCCGCCAGGTCAAAATAGGTTTCACAATACTCGGTGACGCTTTCATACAGGGACTGCTCGCTGATTTCTCCTGTCTTAAGCGGATAGGCGATTGTCTGGCTCCGCCGCGGCGGGTAGATTAACTGCCCCTCAAAACTGATCATCTCCTCCTTCATTCTGCGGAGGAGGTGCTGCGATTTTTCCACGTCAGACAGTTGTTCAAACGCTTTTTGTGCGGCGAGGGGTTCCGGCAACAGCAGCCGCCAGAGAAAATAGTAGGCATCGTTTTTGCCCATGTGTGGTGTCGCCGTGAGTAGTAGGAGACTCTTCCCTTCAGCGGCGATGCGTTCGGCGAGTTGGTATCGCTTCGATTTCGTTACCGTGCCGTCTGCCTCTCGGCGTGCGGATAACTTATGCGCTTCGTCAAACACCACCAAATCGTAAGGCGGCGCGTCAAAGAGATGTGCCTGCATCCGTTCCTGGCGCAACGTATCCAGACTCACAATGGCAAGGCGATTTTCGGGGTGGGCAAACGGATTCGTCCTTGTGGCATCAGGACTGGACAGTATGCGAAAAGGGAGGCGGAAGCAGACTCGCAGCTCGCGTTCCCAGTTGCCGATGAGGCCGGCAGGTGGCACGATTAGGACACGTTCCACCTGCCGCCGCATGAGCAATTCTTGGATATAGAGCCCTGTCATGATCGTTTTTCCTGCACCGGCATCGTCAGCCAAGAGGAAGCGCAGTGGCGAATGTCTCAGGAGATGGTGGTATACGGCGATGAACTGGTGCGGCAACGGGTCGATCAGCGATGTCTCTGTCGCAAAAATCGGATTAAACAGATAGGCGTGCCGAAGCCGATGCGCTTCGGCAACAAGGCGCACCACATTTGCATCCGCACTAAAAGAATGAGATACCCCCGGAGTCTGCACGCTTTCACGTTGCATATCACGCGTTCCGAACAAATTCTTCAACCGCATCAATCTCCTTCGGGACGCTGTCTGTCAAAACTTCACAACCCGATTCGGTGACGAGGATATCGTCCTCAATACGCACGCCGATGCCGAGATACGCCGCCGGCACGTTCTTCGTGTTTTCCGCGACGTAGATGCCCGGTTCGATTGTTATTACCATCCCCGGTTGGAAGGTTTTGAAATCGCCGTTCGGTTCGTGGACACAATTGACATCATGCACATCCAAGCCGAGCATGTGTCCGACCCGATACATGTAAAACGCCTCGTAAGCCTTTTTCTTGATTAATTTCTTTCTCTTCCCGGTCAGAATGCCGAGGCGGCGCATGCCATCTGTCAAAAGTTCGATCGATTTTTGGTGCGGTTCGTCAATGGATACACCGGGCCGAATGCAGTCAATGATGGCGTGTTGCGCCTCTAGCACCAACTGATAGATGTCGCGTTGCGCGTTGGTGAACGTGCCGTTGGCAGGGAAGGTGCGCGTCACGTCGCCGCAGTAACGTTCGCACTCGGCACCCGCGTCGATGAGGACAAGCGCGTCTTCCTCAATCTGGCAGTTATTCGTGGTGTAATGGAGCGTCGTGGCGTTCGCGCCGCTTGCGACGATGGTTGGGAAGGCGGTGCCGTTCGCGCCGTTATGACGGAACGTGGCATCAACGATTGCCTCCAATTCGTATTCATACATACCGGGTTGGACTGCCTGCATCGCCGCCAAGTGTCCTGCTACCGTGACTTCCGTTGCTTTCCGAATGCGGCGCAGTTCTTCATCGTTTTTGATGAGCCGCAGTTCGGCGAGGATGGGGCCCGGGTCTGTGAGTGTATCAAATCCTTTGCCTGAGCGGATGCGTTCCTTCACCGAATGTGTGAAGAGATGCAGGATTTCGCTGTCCACTTCGTCATTGGAACCGAGCGAATAGTAGAGTCTGTCGGCATTTTTCAGGTATCTGCCGATCTTCTCGCTGAATTTATCGATGGAATAGGCTCTATCTGCTCCGTAGTGGCGACGGGCATTTTTCACGCCGACGCGCTTGCCGCTCCAGGTTTCCGCCTTCTTGTCTTTCGGACGCACGAAGAGGATGTATTGGTGCTTCGGGTGTTCCGGTGCTAGAACGCAGATTGCTTCTGGCTCTTCAAACCCGGTGAGATAATAAAAATCCGGGTTTGGACGATAGAGGTGTTCGGTATCGTGATTGCGCATTGCGGGCGGCGTGCTAGCGAAGATGGCAACGCTCCGCGGTCCCATTTTTTCGATGAGTGCTTTGCGATTCTGTTTATGCAATGTTTTCTCCTTTTTGCGGTTCTTCCTCGTAGGGACTCGCGGGGGACAGGCCCCCGCGCTACGGGTTGTGTGAGGGTCTGTCCCTCATCATGCCAAGAAACAGCGAGGATCGCGGGGGACAGGCCCCCGCGCTACGGGCCGTGTGAAAGTCTATCCTTCACCGTGCCAGTGGATAGCGAGCCATCGCGGGGGACAGGCCCCGCGCTACGGGCTGTAAGTGGTTTAGGTATCTGCAGCCTCTTCCTTGACGTGAATGGCTACTAGAGCGTCAATGAGCGGCTCCAGTGTTTCGTGGAGTTCTTCATACCTACCTGTCAAGTTATCCAGGCTCGTTCTGAGGAATTTGTTGTCTTTCTCAAGAACGTTTACCACGACAGAAAGACTAGCAACTTCCTTGTGGAAGGCATCGTTTTCTTCCAGAAGGGTTTCCTGCTCTGCCATCAGCGTGTTGTGCGCTTGCGTTATGGCGATGTGTTCCGCTTTCAGCTCAACGTGTTCTTCCTGCAGCGCGGTCTGCCTCTTGGTAAGCACGGCGTGACTGTTCTCAAGCGCGGCATGTTCTGCCGTTAAGGCGGCGTGGCTGTTCTCAAGTGCGGCATGTTCTGCCGTTAAGGCAGCGTGTCCGTCCTTAAGCGCGGCGTGTTCTGTCGTTAAGGCGGCGTATCCCTCCGTGAGTGCGGCGTGTTCCGCCGTTAAGGTGGCGTGGCTATCCTGAATCGCTGCATGTTCTGCCGTTAAGGTGGCGTGGCTATCCTGAATCGCTGCATGTTCTGCCGTTAAGGTGGCATATCTGTCCTTAATCGCGGCATGTTCTACCGTTAAGGCAGCATATCTGTCCTTGAGCTCAGCGTGTTCTGTCCTCAGCGTTTCTTGTTCCGCTTTCAACGCGCTGTATTCTGTCCACAGGGCATCATACCTTTCACGAAGTTCGCGATTTTCGTTCTGAAGGGTAGTATAGCGGCGGTCGGACGTGCTCTGCAGTTCGCGGTACCGCTGTTCGGATTCTTCCTTCAGCGTTTCGTGTGCCACCCTCAGCGTGTCATGCTCTCCTTTCAGGTTAACATGTTCGCTTTTCAGCGTTTCGTGTGCCACCCTCAGCGTGCCATGCTCTCCTTTCAGGGTGACATACTCGTCTTCCAGCGTTTCGTGTGCCACCCTCAGCGTGTCATGTTCGCTTTTCAAGGTAACATGTTCGCCTTCCAGCGTTTCGTGTGCCACCCTCAGCGTGTCATGTTCGCTTTTCAGCGTGTCATGCTCATTTTTCAGGGTAGTATAGCGGCGGTCGGACGTGCTCTGCAGTTCGCGGTACTGATGCTCCGATTCCGCCTTGAAGGTGTCGTATGCCACCTGCAGCGTGTCATGCTCGCCTTGAAGGATAGTATGACGGCTGTCTGTCGCGCTCTGCAGTAGGCAATACCGATGCTCCGATTCCGCTTTCAAGGTGTCGTGTGCCTCCTTTAGGGTGTCATGCTCGCCTTGAAGGGTAGTATAGCGGCGGTCGGACGTGCTCTGCAGTAGGCGGTACCGATGCTCCGATTCCGCCTTAAAGGTGTCGTATGCCACCTGATCGCGATGGCGTTGCGCTTCGGACTCTTTCAGCTCCTTTGCAATCCGGTCAGTCCGTTTTTTCTGCAACCATAAGGCGACTATCCCAATGCTTACGATACCGATATCTATAACATTAAACGACAGCCAAGTGAATTCCATTTTTCTTTTCGTTCCTTTGTTAGAGTGAGGCAGATCTCGTAATCCGCCGTTTTTTCAGTTTTTGCAGACATTGCGCTTGATTAAAAACGCGATTTGCGATTACTTAATATATTATATCATAACCTGCAAAAAATGTCAAAGTTAAATTTTCCCTTGATAGCAAAACAGATTTCTGATATATTACTCTCCGTTATGAACACCGAATACCAGAAAAAAATCGCAGCAGAAAAAGCCACAGAGGAGATTTGCCCCGGGATGGTTGTCGGGCTAGGCACCGGTTCTACCGTCTATTACGCCCTCCTGAAAATCGGGACTTTGGTGAGAGATGGGTTGGAGATTGTCGGTATCCCTACGTCTGAAAGCACCGAGAAAATCGCTACTGCGCAAGGCATTCCGCTCTCAACACTAGCGGCGCACCCAACAATCAATCTGACGATTGATGGCGCAGACGAAGTCGATCTTCGCTTGAACCTCATCAAAGGCGGCGGCGCGGCGTTAGTGCGGGAAAAGATTATCGCCAACGCCTCACAACGCATCCTGATCGTCGTTGATGAAAGTAAGTGCTCGCAGGTTCTCGGCACCAATTTTCCGCTTCCCGTGGAGATTGTCCAATTCGGATGGGAGGCGACACAGAGAGCCGTTAATCAGTGCTGTGGAAGTTCTACTTTGCGCGGCGGGAACAAACATCCGCTCGTCACCGATAACGGAAACTATATTCTCGATTGTGACTTCAGTCAAGTTGGCGGGATTACGGAACCCGCGAAGGTTGAATTAGCGTTAAATAACCTACCCGGTGTGGTAGAAAACGGGATTTTCGTCAATCGCGCCGATAAAGTCATCGTCGGAACGTCTACCGGCATTCGTTATATGGAGGCAGACTTATGATGCATCCAAAAAACGGCTGCTGGCTCATGCTTATCGCGTGTCTCCTGCTTCCGAACGTTGTCAACGGTGCGATGTTTACCGAAAGCGGCTTGATGGATATTCCCACCGGCGGTGTGCTGAAACACGGGATATTCGGCGCGGGAACGTCCCTCGCTTTTGAGAATTCGCAGGGTGAGAACGCGCAGTGGACTCATGAAACCGCGCTGCGCCTCAACTTCGGGCTGTTTGATAGCGTGGAGATGGGGCTGTCACACCAAAACCGGGCAACAGGTGTGTTGGCTCATCTGAAAGCGCAACTCTTAAAAGAATCAGGGGCGATTCCGAGTGTGGCGATAGGCGTTGAGAACCTTCTGGCGGAAGAAACTGACTTTTCGCAAACCGCGCGCTCCGAATTTCTCGTCGTCAGTAAGACCTTCAATTTACCGAAGATCCACCTGATTTCCGGTCACATCGGCATCGGGCGCGGGCGTTTTGCATCCGAAGACCGGGGTATCGGCCCATTTGTCGGCCCATTTGTCGGAATAAGCACCGAATTCCATCCAGCCTTCGCAAGAGGCGATATCGCTCTCAGCCTTGAATTTGATGGCAGCGGCGTGAACGCCGGCATCCGGCATACTGCCACGAGTGGACTGCAGTTCGCGCTTGGCATTGAGGCATTGAATACTCCCGAAGAGGCACGCTACCTCGTCGCTATCTCCTGGTCCAACGCGCAAGTCATGGAGCAGATAGCGGCGGCGAAACGGTTGGCAAAACAGGCTGCACTCGTGCGCAAGTCGGCATCGAACAACTAGCGGCTTCCCGCTACCACGCGAAGAATGGCATCGAAATCGTCAACGGCTGACGTTTTGTTACGTCTTTCAACGGCGCACTTCGTGCAGCGGTGGTGCAGGATGTAAGTGCCTCGTTTTTGCGTCACGGCGACAGGTTCCATCATCCCGCGGCATGTTTCACCCCGGTCGCCGGGGTTGACATCGACGTGCCGGCTCCACAGGCATTCGGGACAGTGGTTGGTGTAGCCGTTTCCTTCAACAAACGCGCCGCAATTGCCGCAGGTGAAATTTTCGATGTGGCGTTGGAATTGTTTGTTCATCATTGAGTGAGTCTCACAGCGTTTTGAGGCGACACTGCAACGCCAGATTCGCCGCCAGCGTATCTGTTAACGCAATATCACGGCAGATAAACACCGAATCTTTGGATAATCCCAAGCGAGCGACATCCTCTTCCGAAAGTTCTGCGTCTAAAGATAAATAAAACGTCCGCCTCTCGGCCCCGGTAGACGTGCTTTCCAAGCGTGCATCTTGCGGCGCGGTAATGCAAAAAACGGTGTTCGTTTCAAGTCCCTCTATCTTCTCAATCACGCTGTCAAGCGGATAGCCTTCCTTGAGCGCAACTTCGTAAAGGACATCTTCCACGCGCCAACCGTCGCGAAGCAGATCTACGGTGTTCTCCAATTGCGCAATGTAACCCTGAATATCATCGCCGGGAAGAATATCCTCCCGACGCAAATTAGATTCGGCGAGAGTGAAGACGCTGAAGCCGTAATCGCCGCCAGCCAATGCAGGCATATTCTCGCAGACGCGCCGAAGACGCTCCTTCCCGATTTCCGCAATCGTTTCAAATCCCGCTTCACGCGCCGCCGATTTTTCGGGAGTCTGTTCCGGCAATTGCACCATGATAAACTGCCGACTCCCGCCATCCTCTTGGTTAAGTTCCAGCACCGCCTGCGCTGTCGTGCAGGAACCCGCGAAAAAATCTAACACAATCGAATCGCGCTCGGTGCCGAATTGGAGCAGGTGCTTGATTAAGCCGACCGGTTTCGGATTGGTGAATATGCCATCTTTACGGAAGATTTCTCGCAGTTGGACCCTGCCTCGGCTATTTTTCTCCACTTTTGTCAGCAAACTGCGAGGCACTCGCATCGCTTCGTTAAGATAGAGTTTATACTCTACGCGCCACTCCCCTTTGCGATTCTGCTTAAAAACAATTCTGCCATCGCTTTTCGCTTGCAGAAAGCGAGATTCCTTTTGCTTCCACTCGTTCAAAACCTTTGTGCCATCAGGGCACTTGATTTCGTACCGCAAACTGGGCGCAGGATTATCAGGGCGCATTGCCAAGAAAACGCTAGTTTTATAGGGACCGCGGCTTGCATAGTGTTCGTCCCTCTTCGTGTAATCCGCTTTCTCTTTTTTTGTGAGTGGCCGTCTCAGTTTGTCAATTGCGGACAAATTTTTCGCGTAAACGAGGATATACTCGTGGTCCGTCGCAAAATACCGCGCGTCATTCCCACCGCCTGCGTGCCGCTGCCACACGAGTTGTTGCAGGCAGTTCTCCTCGCCAAAGATTTCGTTCATCAAGAGGCGGAGGTTGTAAACCTCGCGGTCATCGATGCTGACGAAGATGATGCCATCTTCCGTAAGCAATTGCCTTGCGAGAAAAAGCCGCGGATACATCATCGACAGCCACGCCGAGTGGTAACGTCCACTTGTCTCCGGGTTGCTCGTTTGCAGATTACCGGCGGCATCGATTTGCCCGGATAACTGGAGGTAGGTATCCAACGGCTTCGCGTAGTTATCGGGATAGACGAAGTCGCTGCCGGTGTTGTAAGGCGGATCGATGTAAATCGCCTTGATTCTGCCAAAGTAAGGTTTGTAGAGGAGTTTCAGCACCTCCAAGTTATCGCCTTCAATGAAGAAGTTGCGCGTTGCGTCAAAATCGCCACACGGACGCAAAGTCGCCTCTGTCGGCATATTGAGCAACCGGATTGCATCGTGCTTGCCTGCCCACGTGAAGTGGTATCTTTCCGCCGCTTTATCGGAAGCGTTAGCGTTTACCCCCCCCCTTCAGAAATATGTAGTAATTGTTTAAGTTTTCCCAGATCTACTTCGCCTTCGGTGACGCAGTCGGGGAAGAGTTGTTTGAGTTGTCGGAATCGTTCCGTATCCGGTGCGAGTGTCGCCGTTTCGATTTTCTCAATGGGCATGATAGTTCCTCGTCTTGCGCAAATCGAGATGTCTTCTACTGATTTGTCGTTACCGCCTCCAATTTTTCTTGGAGCCAGCGGTTCACCAATTTTTCGATGGATATGCCCTGTTTCGTGGCGAGTGCGGTGAGTTGCTCAGCCACTTCAGGTTCCACGGTAACAAGGTTCGTTTTTGATGTGAGATTAACAACCTCAAATGCGACTTCGTGGGTTTCATCCCAATAATCGGCGAGGCTGTGCGTATCCCAGAATTCGCCAATCTCCTCCAATGTGGCCGTGGTAGG
Source organism: Candidatus Poribacteria bacterium (assembly GCA_965242965.1). GTDB lineage: Bacteria > Poribacteria > WGA-4E > WGA-4E > WGA-3G > AGPOR5. Next base: position 5,440,193 of record OZ251518.1, read on the forward strand.
GGGCATTGAATCGCGCGCTTTAACTTTTTCTGCCATAGCGTTTTCGCTTTCCCCGGCATGCATCGAGACCAGGAGGTCTCTCCTACCGGGGTGTATTGAGACCTGGAGGTCTCTCCTACCCAGAGGGCATCGAGACCGGCGCGCCTATCGACACTTCCTTTTTTTTCCTTAAAATTCGGCGCGTGCCATGAAAGTCGCGTAAATCGTCGCGGTGCGCACCAGATCTGGGATATGCACGCGTTCGTCTATCGCATGGCCGCCCTCGCCGCGGGGGCCGTAGCCGATACCGGGCAATCCACTGTTTACAAAGAAATGGAGATCGGTAAACCCGGTCGTCGTCTTAAATTGCGGTTTATTGAAGCGCACCGTCTGCACCACTTTCGCGAACGCCTGTGCAAACGGGGAAGTCTCATCTGTCAGGCACGGTTCGATCTGCAAGAGCGTTTGAATCTCTGCGTTCAGTGCGGTGTAGTATTCACACGCCGTTGAAATCGTATCACGCAGTTCCAATTCGGCGAATCGGAGCGTTTCGTTCGGCGTAATCCGTCTGTCAACGGAGAAAGTGACGTTCGCAGGCACGGTGTTAATTTTATCGCCTTCCGTCCCGCGAAAGGTGCCACCGATGTTGAGCGTTGGGTGCCGTTTTGAGCCATCAGGGAGTGTGAACGCGCGCGTCGGCGATTTCAAATCGCGCTTGAGTCGTTGCAATGCAGTCACCAACTGCGCCGTTTTCTCAAAGGCGTTGATACCTTTATGGGGTTGCGAACCGTGCGCTGCCTTTCCCTTCACGGCAATGTCGAGCCACAGCACGCCGTTATGTCCGTTGCCGATGTTCATGCCGCCTCCGCCCTCGCAATTGATGACGTAATCCGCGTTGACTAACCCCTGTTCGACGATATAGCCCGCGCCCAAATCGCCCCCGGTCTCCTCGTCGCAGGTAAATGAGCATTCGATGTTGAACATCGGTTTCGCGCCAGTCTCCTGAAGCGACTGCATTGCAAACAGCAGCGCGGCGATGGCATCCTTCATATCATCGGCACCGCGGCCGTAGAGCCACTCATCGTGAAATTCGCCGTTGAAGGGTGGAAACCGCCAGTCGCCCGCGACCGGCACGACATCGTAGTGTGCATTGAAATGCACCGTTTTTTCGGCACCGACATCCCAACGCGCGATGAGGTTGAAGCGGGGATGGCTGTCTGCGTTGGAGATGAATTTGTTCGCGTAGTCCGTTGGGACTGGCACTACCTGCGTCTGCATCCCCAATTCTTGGCACTTCGCTTCCAAGTATCCGACAATCTCGGCGTAGTTATTGCCGGGCGGATTGACGGTAGGAATTCTGACGAGGGATTGAAGCAGCGCGCACAGTGCGGGTTGGTTTTCCTTGATATAGGTTTGTATGGCCATTCACATTTTTCCTTTCGTTCTGGGTGGTTTTGCCCTACACGGTATACCACTTGATTTCTTCGGGGTTAATGACTACCATGCGAGAAATCCGCCCGAGTTCCTCTTGCGTGAGCGTTTTGGCGAGATTCGCCCAAACCAGGTCATCGCGTTCCGCCAAGTTATAGTTCTCAATATCAAATTTTCGGCTGATGATGAGGATACGGACGTATTCGTCTCCATCGTCAAACACGTCGATGAAGTAGCCGGGTCCGCCGAACGAGCCGGCCTCCAGTGTTTCCTCAATTTTCTGCCGCAATGCCGCGCGAACCATCGCTATTCCTCCTTTACAAGATGTGGACTTCTTTGGGATGTCTGCCGATAGTGAGGAAGACGCGGCTCCATTCATCCATGGGCAAATGTCCCCATATCTGATTGTCAATGATGTCTCCTCTTTCGTCCGATGTCATACCGCTCTTGAACTTTCGGCTGACGACGACGATATGGACACTCTCATGGGCAGAGCCATCGGATACGTCAACGAAATCTTTCTCGTCGTTGAAATACCCATCTTTGAGCAGGCGGTAAATCTTCCGTTTCACCTTTTCGCATGCCATGGATAAGTCCTCCTCTAGCTGCCGCCTCCTCTCCCCGGCTTGCTCGCGGATGCCGTTATGTAAATTGAGGGCGTTTCATAAATCGCTCAACATCGCGGGGACAGGCCCCGCGCTACGGTGAAAAAACGCCGCGCCTTCACGTAGGGCGAGGGCCTGTCCCTCGCCATGCGTTTTGGTGGCAGACTGCATCCCCCCTGTAGGTCAAGATCGCCTGATCTTGACCCGTTCGGGAGCGGGCGCTCCCGAACTACAGATGTAGGTCCAATGCCTGCCGGTATTCGCCCGCCTCCAAGGCAGGATAAATACCGAAACGGAGTTATGAAACACCCTCATGTAAATTGATATTCATAATAAATAGGATACCATACCTCGCGACTGGAATGCAAACCTAATTGTCTATGACGTGACGACAGCCTGGTCTCCCGCCGACAAATGCCCTACCGTTTCACCCGTTTCCGTAAACGTTCGCGTCACGTTTACGGAGGCGTACGTCCACAAAATTTTCATTGGTGCATTGCTTTCATTCCAGAAGCGGTGTGGGATGCCCGCTGGCACGAACGTCGTGTCAAACGCCTTCATCGTGAAGACTTCGCCATCCACTTCGCAGGCTGCCTCTCCCTCCAGAATGGTGACAGATTCGTCACAGTTGTGATAGTGACGCGCGATTGCGGCACCGGGCTCAAACATCGTCACACCGTTCGTTAGCGAAGTAGAATTGAGCCACTTACCGGCAAGCGGCACGGTTTTTACGCCAGTCCCCCGTTCGACCGGGGTTTGCTGCTCAAAAGTGATGACATGCGCTTTTGTGTCCATCTGTTACCCTCCTCCGATTTTCTTGTTGTTAGAGAGTTTACCTTTAATAAGAAAAAATGTCAAGGCATGAAAAACGTTCTTGACTTTCCAAAGGAAAGATGCCACAATAAAGCGAAATCCTCTCCGCACAGCGAAAATCGGTTATGAAAAACGATAAAAAAACAATCTTCGGTTGGTGCATGTATGACTGGGCGAATTCTGCCTACGGCACTACCGTAGTTGCTGCGCTATTGCCAAACTATTTCGCGCTAGCCGTTGTCGGTAAAGCCGGTGTCAACATCGCCGGACAGACGTTCAGCGCGACGGCGTTATGGGGTTATATGCTTGGCGCGTCTGCACTTGTGGTGTTCTTCTGCGCGCCTGTGCTTGGTGCCATCGCCGATTTCTCTGCCGCGAAAAAGAAGTTCCTCATCGGTTTCGCGTATACCGGCAGCCTCTTCGCAACGCTCCTCTATTTCTGCACCGCCGGCGATGTCTGGCTGACTGTTCTGCTCTTCGTCGGTTCACAAGTCTGCTTTGTCGCCGCGAACGTCTTCTACGATGCGTTCCTGCCGCAAATCGCCACGCCAGAAAGATTGGATGCTGTTTCTAGCCGAGGCTATGCCTTTGGCTATGTCGGCGGGGGGTTGCAATTTGCCATCGCGCTCGCTCTCGTCGCCAGGCACGATGTTATTGGGATTAGTGAATCGATGGCGGCGCGCATCGGCATCGGAATGGCAGGGCTTTGGTGGGCTGGATGGACGCTGTTTACCGTTAAATTTTTGAAAGAGTCAAGGCGGGGAGAGTTATCTGATGGAGGTGCATCGAGACCAGGAGGGCTTTCCTACCAAGAGGCAGAAGCATCGAGACCGGGAGGTCTCTCCTACGGGGAGAGGGGACAGGAGATTGGCAATGCGGAACTGCAGTGGCACGACTATCTGAAAATCGGCATCAGCCGAACTATTGCAACTGCCAAAAAGGTGCGGCGGTTTAAACACCTCACCCTCTTTCTCATCGCTTATCTTGTTTACAACGACGGCATCCACACCGTCAGCACGATGGCGACGATTTACGGCACGCAGGAACTCAACCTCTCCACGACGGTGTTGATGGTAACGCTCCTCGCCGTTCAAATCATCGCAATAGGCGGCGCGCTCGTGTTCAGCCGCATCGCGAACTTGCTTGGGACGAAGCGGACAGTCATGCTGACGCTGCTGCTCTGGAGCGGCGTTGTTACCTACGCCTATTTTACGCGAACCGCAACCGAATTCTTTATGCTCGGTGCTGTCGTCGGACTCGTCCTTGGCGGCTCGCAGGCACTCAGCCGCTCCTTCTACGGCGCGATGATTCCTGAAGAAGCAAGTGCCGAATTTTACGGATTTTATTCTGTTTTTAGCAAGTTTTCTGCTACCTTCGGCCCGCTCACATTCGCGTTTATCGCGCAAGTTACAGGCAATGCAAGACTCTCGATCATCTCGCTGGTGGTATTCTTCGTTGTGGGGTTGGTGTTGCTAGCGTTTGTGGATGAGGAAAAGGCGAAGGTGGATAGGTTGACATTTTGATAGAGTGAAGCGCGCGGGGGAGGTAGGGAACGCGGGGGACAGGTCCCCGCGCTACGGGGAAATCGCCCCCCCCTCACCGTAGGGCGAGGGCCTGTCCCTCGCCAGCGTTATTGCACCAGGCCCTGTAGATCAGGAGTGCCTGCTCCTGACCCGTTTGTGATTAGGCGATCACAAACTACAGAGGCTAAAGGACCTAAAACGCCGCCTCGGGACGATGGAGATCGCGGGGGACAGGCCCCCGCGCTACGGGAACATCGAGACCGGGAGGTCTCTCCTACGGGGAAAGAAATCGAGACCAGGAGGTCTCTCCTACCGAATGCGTCGAAATATGAAACACCCTCAGATTAATTCACTACCTCGAAAACAATCGGGAGTTCCAACCGCAAACTGCTCGCGTTATGGCCATCAGGAAACGGCGGATACGGGACAGCATTTTGGATGGCGGCGATGGCGGCGTTATCTAACGCAAGCGAACCGGAAGAGGCTGTCACTTCCGGGTTCCGCACGGTGCCGTCCTTAAACAGCGTAAACCGTATCGTTGCAGCCGTGCCGTCCTCTAAATTCTGCACGCGTGGCGGAAACCGCTGCACCCGCTTAATCCGTTCGCGCACCTGCTTCAGGAATTCGTTAAACGACTGCTTGGCACTGCCAAAATTGACAGAGGCGAGCTCAAGATTGCCCGGTTCGTTGAATTCCACCTGCGCGAGACTTGAGCCCATATCCATCTGTGTCACCAAACTCGTCGTCTCAAACTTCGGCACTTCAAACTTGGGTGTTGTCGTGACGATGTTCGCCTGCCGCGATTCGCTAAACAGGTTGCGGCCGAGCCCCTCCATGTTGGGTACCATCGTCGGACGCGTGGAGACATCGCTCGTCGGTAAGGTGAAGCGTGCGTTGCCCATCGGAATCTTAGCACTCGTTGTCACGGGCTGTCCCTTCGGCGCGCGAACCTTGAGTGCCTTCGGTTTCTGAGCCTCCCGCATTTTACGCTGCTGCGTCCGCCGCTTCGGCTGCGGTTTCTCCTCGGCAACGAGGACGCTCTGCATCGCATCTTTATTTCTCTCCAAAACCGTCTTCCGAATCAAATAGACACCGAGGACGATTATCCCGATGACGTGCAAGCCGATGGAGACTCCCGCCGCGATTTTCCGGCGGCGTTTTCCTTTTGCCTTCGCCGCCGCGTAGTTAGAGTGAGCATAGTTCATTATGTTTCTTCCTCCAATGAAGGTTTGCGGGGGACAGGCCCCCGTGATACGGTTTTAATCTTGATAACTTAACAATTTGTAACGCTGATTTTTTACCACTACCGAACCGAGAATCTTCAGTTCCATCTTTTTCCCTTCGGCATTCCGTAATGTCAAAACGGTTCCGCGAAGCAGTTGGAACCCATCGTAAGTTTCCATCGGTTTATCAAAGCGGATATCCACGAACGTCAGATTATGTCCGCCGTAGCGTGCGATGGCTCTTTTCATGCCGATGTTGCATTTTTTATTCAGGTTCTCCCAGGCGAAATCACCAGGGAAATTACTCGGCGGCCGGCTTGCGGAGAAGGCGGGCCAGAGCCAAGCGAGATACGCCTCGCGTTGCACGCGCAGCTGGTTCAACTTGGCGATGTCTTTCCGATTCAAAGCGTCAACGACTGCCATGCCAATTTGGCCTGGCGAGGCGAGACTATTTGTCCACGCGGGTTTCTCACAGCCGCTGAGGCTAATCCAAGAGAGGAGTAGGGCGGCGATGAGTGAGCGCACGCGGGAGACAAGCCCCCGCGCTACGGAGAAATGCGCGTCACTGCTATCGATGAGCGAACGCGCGCGGGGGACAGGCCCTCGCGCTACGGAGAAGTGCGCGTCGCTGCTATCGATGAGAGAACGCGCGCGGGGGACAGGCCCCCGCGCTACGGAGAGACGCGTGTCTCTGATGTCAGAAAGTGGCCTAATACTGCGCACTTGTCGTCCATCCCGTTGTCCAATTGCTGGAGGGATCTACGCCGCCGATAAAGTTTACCTGTTGGAAGAACCCATCAGCGGGCGGCTGCGCAGGCACGACTGCGGCTGCACCGGCACCCGGCGTGAAGTTAGGCGCGGTTTTGTTGAACGGCAGTGCCAGCCCCGGGTCTTCCTCTACATTATCGTTGCCGGAAGCCCAGGCGGCTTCGTCAAACCCATCGTCGTCTTTTTCATCGCCGAAATTGCCCTTCTTGTTCTCAAAGAAGATGCTGTTTTTCACCACCAACGCACCGCTGTTCGCCTGTGCATGCGTGGACTCAGTGTTCAGGTCCAACCCCATTTTGTTGAAGCCGGTGACGATGAAGTTGGCGTAGGTGCCTGCCGCGCCTTCACGAATCAACATACCGGTGTCGCTTTCAGGTCCGTCCGGATCACCGATGAGCGTGACGTTATAGATAGTCGCGTTGGAGCGCGGTGTCGCCTCGTTGTCCTTGCTGCTGTTGTCGACTTCAAAGCCGTTGTCTGCGTCGTCGCCGTATTGCTGCGCAACCCAGAATTGGCCCTTGCCGGTCCAACCGTCTGTCCAGTCAAACGAGTCATCGCGCGCACCTGTGACGAGCGCGTATTTGAGATTAACAGTGCCGCCGAACATCTCAATGCCATCATCTTGATTCATGTGCACCTGCACGTGCTCAATAATGGTGCCGGAGCCGACACCCTGCAGTGCGATGCCGTTGAGTTCATTGTCCGGGCTAAATTCGATGCCGGCGTATTCCACGCGGACATACTGCAGCACGCCGCTGCTATCCGCGGGATTGTTGCCGCCGAAGGCACCCGTGTCGCCTTCCCCGAAGGTTTCGCCTTGGTTCGTGGGCGCATTGCCGTTGATGATGAGGCCTCCCCACTGCCCGCGGGCGTGCGAACCATCAGGCGCATCGCTCGTCATCACAATCGGTGCGCTCGCCGTGCCGGCAGCCATAATCTTTGAACCGCGGGCGATAATGAGCGTCCCTTGACTTGCGCCTTCGCCATAGACGGTAACGCCCGGTTCAATCGTCAACGTCGCGCCGCCTTCAACAAACACGGCACCCTTCAAGAGGTAGTCGTAGTCCGCGCTGAGCGTTTTGTCCGCTGTCACCCGGCCTTCCAACACGACTACCTCACGGCCGCCAGCATTGATAATGGTTTCTCCCACCTCCGTGGTTCCATCGGTTTCGCTAGCAGTATCCTCTTCGTCATCTGCCCCGCAGCCGGCGAAAATCATCGCGATACCGGCTATGGCGATGAGCATCAACTGAATTTTAAACGTAATCTTTGACATGAGTTTCTAAAGCTCCTTTTTTTGAGCAGCATTTACAAGATTATGAAGATTACCCAAATTATGCGACTCGCGTCAATCCGCTTGTCGTCACGCTTACGATTTTTCGGCAACCTTCCTCAATAGCATTTGCGGCTTCAGGTGCCGCGTCACATTTAAGGATACCCAAGAATTGTTACAAAATCGTTACGATGTTATGAATTATTTTTACCGTTATGGACACGGTGGCCTTGGCATCGTAAGTTAATCGAGGGTGTTTCATATCTCGATGCACCCCCGTAGGAGAGACCTCCTGGTCGCGATGGGGTGCTCCTCACGCCTGTAGTTCAGGATCGCCTGATCCTGAACCGTTCGGGAGCAGGTGCTCCCGAACTACAGAGGGGGGCGATGCCTGCCGGTAGGCGGGACATCCTTGTCCCGATAGGTTTAAAAATCGAGACCGGGAGGTCTCTCCTACGGTATTGCATCGAGACCGGGAGGTCTCTCCTACCCGAAGAAATCGGGATATGAAATACCCTCACCTAATCTTGCCAATCTTGTCAATCTTGGAAATCCTGCTCCTGTTTTGGTATCGTAAGTTGAGAATTTCGGGCTCAGGCGCGAGGGACCTAATCCTGTCAATCGTGTCACTCTTGCAAATCCTGCTACTAGAGATTATAGCTTATCCCTAACGAGAAGGAACGCCCCAGTTTATAGCGAACATAGTCCTCCTCACCCTGTTTGAAATGAACATAAGGATCCAGCAGATTCTTCGCAGAAAAACTGATTTGGAAATAGTCCGCCACCGTCCGGCTGAGACTGGCATCCAACTGCCCACGGGGTTGCTCATAGACATCTGGCACGCCGTGATTCCCCACCTCCGAAAGCCGCTTGCCGAAGATGTTATAGGCAAGCGCGCTGGAAAGCCCCCAATTGGCATCGTCATACCCCAATGAGACGTTGACAATATAGGGACACTGCCCCTGCAGCGGCCGCTCCGAAGAAGTCTGGATGCCGACATCCGGTAGCACAACGCGCGACGTAATCAGCGCGGCGTTGGTGTTGATAGAAAACTTGCTGAGTGCAGGTGTCAGCACGCCTAAATTCTGGCGCGCCTCTAACTCCACACCGTAGTTGTTCGCCGCATCGGCGTTTTCGTAAGTAATACGGACTTCTGCCTGCGGTTGGACAATCTGTTCGATCGGTTTCTGGAACCGTTTATAGAATACACTCACGGCGACAACGCCGCCGAGCCGCGGGAACGCTTCCCACCGGAAATCGTAGTTGTTTATTTGCGTTCGTTCCAATTCGGGATTGCCGAGGATGGTTCGCCCACCGACAAAATCGGTAAATTCAAAGGGTGCCAATTCACGGAAATCTGGCCGTGTTATCGTGCGCGAGGCGGCGACTCGCAGATTCATCCGCTCTGTCAACCGATAGGTGAGGTTGATGCCGGGCAACAGGTCCAGCGTCTCCAAATCCGCCACAATCGGCTGCGCCGATGCAGAAAACGGATCATAGGTAGTAACGTTCTGTGCAGACGACTCCAACCGCACGCCTGTCATAAACTGCCATTTCTGAGTGACAGGCATGTCCAGCATGAGATAACCAGCATAGACATCGTGGCCGGCGAGGTAATTATCGGTTGCCCGCGTTGATTCGCGCAGCTCAAACACCCGCGGCGCGATGTTATCCACATGGAAAAGGACTTCCGGCGGCGAGGCGAGATCTACGGTGGCATCCACATTATCGGCTGGCAAGAATCGGAACCGCCGGGCATCAAACGTTCTTTCTCGGCTGCGCCAAAGCCCACCGAATTTGAAGAGCCCTTCCGCGCTGATAGGAATACGCCAGTCAACGCGCGCGTTGTATTCATCGTCCTCCAGATCGAAGAAAAATCGGCTGCCACTATGTGTGACATCGCGGAAGGTGAACCTGCCGTTGCCTCTGTCCTCGTAAATCGTCTCGCGTGTGTCTGGTTCATCGCGCGAGGCGCGCGAATAGGTGAGTCGCCATTCCATGGAAAGGTCTGGCCGTGGAGATGCTACCGTTTCATCGGTAAGGGCTGGTGCCCCGAATTCAAAATCGTGCGTGCCTGCTAACTGCCCAGAGAAGAGTTCGCGTTCAACATAGCGAAGCCGCGCGCTCCGCAGATCAGTGTTTCTATCGGCGTTAAAACCTTCCCACGTGCGGGTTTCATCTTCTGCCGTGTGCGTGAAAAGCGTGCGCATACTGAGTTGATGCCCCGGTGAAAAACGGAGACTCGCATTCAGCACACTCCCCCAGTCCACTTCATTCCCACTCCGTTCAACATTATAGGAGGTGACAGGTGAAAGCACTTCATTTAATCCGATGCGGAAGGCGTTCCGCACCTGCGTGCCGTAACTATGGCTGTTTCCATAGGAAAGGACACCGAGGTAACCGAACTCTTTGCCGAAAAGGGTATTGCTGTTGCCGAGGCTGAATTTATAACTTTGGTTTGCTGGCAACTGCTGACGTTGGGGAGACCAGGTATTTGAAAAAGCGCGTCCGAACTCCTGTATATCTTCCGGTGTGAAACCGGTGGTGGTAAACCTGCCTCGTTCGCGGATAGGGAGTTCTGCTGCATTTTCCTGAATGATAGCGGGTAACGCGCGCGTTGCATCGTCAAACCCTAGAAAATCCAGATTGCCACCCGGGTATGTCAATCCATTTGCGCCAGTCGCCTGCGTATTGAAACCGGTTGACATGGAGAGAGACATCGTCGATTTTTCGGGGAAATCCTTGGTAAATACCTGCACGGATCCGCCTGCGAAGCCCCCCGGCTGGTCTGGGGAAAACGTCTTCACTGTCTGCAAACTGGCTAAGAGGCTTGCAGGAAAAATGTCCATCGGGACGACCCGGCGATTCGGTTCGGGGCTCGGAATCTCAACGTTGTTGAGCAGTGTATTGCTGTAGCGTTCTCCCAACCCGCGCACAAACACGTAACGGCCACCGACGATGCTGACACCGGTGACCCGTTTAATCGCCTCGCCTGCAGAAGAGGCGGGGAGGCGGCTAATTTCTTCCGTGCTGATACTGTCTTCAATGCGCGAACTTCGCATCCGTTTTTCGAGGAGCCCGCGTTCACTTGCCTGGCTCAGTTGAACCGGCAGTTTAATAGCGTCCAGTTTCACCACCTGCGGTGCGAGTGCGACGCGCACTGGTTCCTGAGGTGGTTGCGCAATGTCCACCTGAAAATCGGCGAGCGCGACTGCAGTGTAAAACGGCGCGGTGACTTGCAGCGTGTAGATGCCGCTGGGGATTTTCAGCGTCCATGTGCCGGCGGCATCGGTATGCACGCGGAGGTTGGTATCCACTACTTTAATCGCCGCGCCTTCGATGGGCAGCTCGGTATCACTATTGACGACGCTACCTGTGATTGTTACGAGTTGTTCTGTTTCGCCGTGCGCGCCCGCTGCGCAAAGCCACAAAAGCAACACTCCAACGCACCAAAAATTCTGTTGGCCTTCCATTTTTCTCCCTATAAACATGCCTAAAATTTGTTCTCAACGTTAGTTCTATGAGGGTGTTTCATATCTCAATGTTTTCCCGGTAGGCGGGACATCCTTGTCCCGATAGGCACATCGAGACCGGGAGGGCTCTCCTACCGGCAGGCATCGGGCCCACCGCTGTAGTTCGGGAGCGCCCGCTCCCGAACGGGTCAGGATCAGCCACTCCTGCCCTCCATGGGGGATGCGCTCTGGCAGCCAAACGCATGGCGAGGGAAACCCTCTCGGATGCGCGTGTGGCATCCGAGGGCCCTCGCCCTACGGAAAGGGGATGCGTTTTTTTTTATCGTAGCGCGGGGCCTGTCACCGCGACGTTGAGCGATTTATGAAACACCTTCAGTTCCATCCACATCCAATGGTAACTAAATTATAATTTCCAAATGTGACAAAATTGTGTATTTTTTTTGACAAAAAAAAGAAAACTTGATTTTATCTTGGATGTGTGGATAATGAAGGGAGGAGGACACGCATGGGCTCGGAATTAAAACGGAAAAGCATCCATTTCTCAGGATTAATCTTACCGCTCGTCTATCTCTGGCTTGACAGAGCCTTCCTTCTTCTGCTCGTGGGAGGCATCACCTGCGTTGCGCTACTGGTTGAGCTCGGCAAATGGAAATCGCCGCGGTTCCGTGCGTTCTTCTTCCGCGTCTTCTCGCCGCTCCTCCGGACGCACGAACGCCAAGGCGCGATTACCGGGGCTACCTATTACCTCATCAGCGCGCTGCTCTGCATCCACTTTTTTGACAAGGCACTGGCGATTGTCTGCATCTTCTTCATGGTGCTAGGCGATATGTCCGCTGCGTTAGTAGGAAAGAGATGGGGAAAAACGAAGTTGATCGGCGAGAAGAGTTTAGAGGGGAGTCTTGCCTGTTTCGTCGTCTGCACGGCTATCTCCATAGTTTTCTTCTATTTGCCGGAGACGCATCTATGGAAACTGCCGCCGTTAGCGGATGCGCGTCGGTTTCATCCGCTCCTCGGCATTGGAGGGGCGTTTATCGCCACCGTCGTGGAGCTTCTCCCGCTTCGGGTTGATGATAATTTGACGGTGCCGCTTATTGCTGGCGCGGTGATGCAGGTGGTGAGTAGTGTGGGAGTATGAACCGCATTGTTCAAATTTTTCCCTTGTTAAAATACGAGAGGTTTGGTAAACTGATAGTGTTTCATAAATCGTTCAACGTCGCGGGGACAGGCACCCGTGATACGGGGAAAATGGAGAATTGCCGGTAGGGGAGAAATCGAGACCAGGAGGTCTCTCCTACCGGGGATGCATTGAGACCGGGAGGTCTCTCCTACAGGGAAGGTGCCGTAGACAGGCCGTTACGCTTAAACCAAAGTTATCGTAAACGTAGTCATTGACAACGTCAATGACGGCTGACGTAGAGGGATGTTCATGCACCAACTATCCTAATCGAACGCCTCGCGAACAACAAAAGAATGGCATACATCAAACTTCAAAACATTGTCAAACGCTACGGTGATGTCACCGCAGTCAAAGATTTTAATCTGGAGATTGAAGATAAGGAATTCGTCGTCTTCTTGGGTCCCTCCGGTTGTGGGAAGACGACGACTCTCCGCCTCATCGCAGGACTTGAGCACCCCGAAGAAGGCGATATCCTGATTGATGGAGAGCGCGTTAACCACCTGTCTCCCGCTGACCGGGACATCGCCTTTGTGTTCCAATTCTACGCGCTTTATCCGCACCTCACCGTCTACGATAACATCGCCTTCCCGCTCAAGGCTGTCAAGGTGGAAAAGTCGGAGGTGGATGCACGCGTTAGAAAGGTTGCGGCGATTTTGCAAATAGCCGAAATGCTGAATCGGAAGCCGAGTGTCCTCAGCGGCGGCGAGATGCAACGCGTTGCGCTCGGGCGTGCGATGGTGCGCCAGCCGAAAGTCTATCTGCTTGATGAACCGATGGCGAACTTGGATGCCAAACTCCGGGACGATACGCGCGCTGAATTGAAACGTCTCCAACATGAAATCGGCGCGACAACGATTTTTGTTACGCATGACCAGGTTGAAGCGATGTCCCTCGCCGATCGCATCGCTGTCATGCACCAGGGTGTGCTACAGCAGATCGGGACACCGCACGAGATTTACAACCGCCCGAAGAGCCTTTTCGTCGCCGGGTTCATGGGCATGCCGACGATGAACCTTCTCGATGCAGGGCTCGGTTCGCGCGAGGGGCAACCGATGTTGCGGCTCAGCCATACCGACATCTGGCTCCCGCTTTCGCCGCGGCAACAAGCACGTTTCACCGCGGATATAGCGAGAAACAGTCTGGTTTTCGGCATCCGTCCGGAGCACATTACTGCGAGGCATGAACCGGGCGAACGAAGCCTCGCCGCCGAAGTGCATCTCATTGAACCGCTTGGTTCTGTTAACATCTTGGATCTGCGTCTCGGGATGGATTCAGCGACGCAGGAACCGATTCTCCTCCGCGTGCGCACGCATCCAACCTTTCCTGTGACAGTAGGCGAGAAGGTCTGGTTCGATTTTGATGAGGAACAGACGCATCTTTTTGATGGGCAAACGGAGAAGGCTATCATTTGAATAGCATCAAAAACCGAGTCATCAACAACGTTGATGACAGCAGATATACGGAGAGAAATGTTCACCGACAGAAACCCTAATCGAACGCCTTGCGAGCAACGAAAAATCCCGTGTCAATTAGCCGCCTTTGATTTAGATGGCACCCTCTTAAACAGCGAACATGAAGTCCCCGCGGCGCACCGCGATGCGCTTCGGGCACTCGTTGAAAACGATGTGCTTGTCGTCCTCATCTCTGGCAGGATGCACCGTTCTATCCAACCGATTAGCGATGCGCTCGGGTTAGCGAACCCGATTATCTCCTATAACGGCGCGATGGTGAAGCACGCGACTACGGGGGAAGTGTATCACCACACGCCTGTCCCGGCGGACGCGGCGATGGCAATCGTGAACGAGTGCATCACGCGGGATTTGCATCTCAACTACTGCTTGAACGACGAACTCTATGTCGCAGAGCATAACGCATGGAGCGCGCTCTATGAACACCGAACGGGTGTCCCTGCGACACCGGTAGGCGATTTGCGCGAATTGGCAGGCGAAACGCCGACGAAGATGTTGATTATCCACGCGCCGGAAGAATTGCCGACGTTGCTGAACTATTTCAAGACGACTTATGGTGAGGAACTTTACGTCACGCAAACACAGGCGGAGTATATTGAGTTCATGAATCCGGCAGTGACGAAGGGACGTGCCCTCACCGCGCTCGCCGCGCAGTTTGACATTCCGATGGAGACGGTGGTAGCGTTCGGGGATAGTTATAACGATGAGACGCTGCTCAGTGCGGCAGGTTTTGGTGTGGCGATGGGCAACGCTGTTGCGCCTATTAAGGCGTGTGCTGATTACATCACCGGCACGAACGATGAGAACGGGGTATCGCAAGCGATTTGGGAGTTGATTCTCTGATGTGACACCGTAGCGCGAGGGCCTGTCCCTCGCGTTTTGGGGTTGATTCTGTGCCCACCGTAGCGCGAGGGCCTGTCCCTCGCGATGTGATAATATCGCGAGCGATGCGGGAGTTCATCTTGTGTTCCGCCGTAGCGCGAGGGCCTGTCCCTCGCGATGCGCTGGTATCGCGATCTGGCTTTGCGGGGGACAGGCCCCCGCACTACGTATCTGCGGGAGTTCATCCTGTGTGTTCCCGTAGCGCGAGGGCCTGTCCCTCGCGATGCGCTGGTATCGCGATCTGGCTTTGCGGGGGACAGGCCCCCGCACTACGTATCTGCGGGAGTTCATCCTGTGTGTTCCCGTAGCGCGAGGGCCTGTCCCTCGCGATGTGCTAGTATCACAAGCGGGCTTTGCGGGGGACAGGCCCCCGCACTACGTATCTGCGGGAGTTCATCCTGTGTTCCGCCGTAGCGCGAGGGCCCGTCCCTCGCGATGCGCTGGTATCACGAGCGGGCTTTGCGGGGGACAGGCTCCCGCACTACGGACCTGGGGGAGGTTCATGTCCGGTGGCACCCTCCCTGTCCTACCGCGCGTTCTCATAAGGAAAATCCGCGATGAGGACGTAGGAATTCCCCTCCTGTCTCAGCGACATCTGCGCTGCACTTATCGTGAAGTTGAAGTAGCGCGCCAGCACTTCTGCCAATTCGCGATGCATCTGTTTGATGTCTTGGTTCCCGATATCAACCCGGTCCTGCATAATCACCAGTTTCAACCGTTGCTGCGCGATACCGCTTGACTTCGGTTTGCGCCCAAATATTTTCAAAAATTTCATAACGTATCTCCTTTCTATTCCGCCGCGCGCCGTTGCGGAAAATCTGCCGTTAACACATAGGAATTCCCTCGCTGTTTGAGGGACATCCGCACGGCATCTATCTGAAAGTCAAAATGCTTCGACAGCACTTGCATGATTTCAAGTTGCAGGCTGCGCATTGACTCTTCATCAACATTGAAATTGAATCGATCTTGCGAGATAACGACTTTGAGCCGTTCCCTCGCGATACTGCTGGACTTGGGTCTCCTCCCAAATAACCGTAGCCAATCCATGCTGACTCCCTACCTATTCCCGGAGAACCACTCCAGAATGTTTGAGAAAAAGCCTTTTTCTCGGATTTCCGGAATCGGGATGCGCTGTCCTGTCAACCGCTTCGCGATGCGCATGTAAGCTTGCGCCGCCTGCGAGCTGTTGTCATGCACCAGCGGAATCCCACGATTCGTTGAGGAGATGACACCGCGGTCTTCCGGGACAACGCCGATGAGATTGAGATTCAACAGGCTGACGACATCGTCCTTGCTCACCATGCTGCCTTTGCGCACCATCTCCGGGGACAACCTGTTCAGGATGAGGTTAATAGGTTCGACTCCTTCGTGTTGCAGGAGCCCGGTAATCCGGTCTGCGTCGCGGATGGCCGAGACATCTGGGGTTGTGACGACGAGTGCCTCTTCTGCGCCTGCGGCGGCGTTGCGGAACCCGCTTTCAATACCGGCAGGCGAATCCACCAGCACGAAATCGTTATTGCTTCGCAATTCCTCGCAGATGGCTTTCATCTGTTCGGGTTGGATGTCGTCCTTGTTATTTTTCTGCGATGCGGCGAGGAGCGTCAGGCCTTCCACGCGCTTGTCTTTGACGAGTGCCCTCGTCAACTCGCATTGATTGTCTATCACATCCATCGACGTGTAGACGACGCGGCCCTCTAACCCCATGACGACATCGAGGTTCCGAAGCCCGACATCCGCGTCTATCACGACGACTGTCTTTCCGATGAGGGCAAGCGCGGTGCCTAGGTTGGCCGTGGATGTTGTCTTGCCAACGCCACCCTTGCCTGATGTTACGACGATAACCTTGCCCATCGATAGTTCTCCTTCCTATTAGAGTTTCACAAATTCCTCTACGATGATGATATCTTCCATGCCGACGCGGGCGATTTCTGGGTAACCGCGCGACTTTTGTCCGACAAACGGACGGCTAATATAGTTGCCGATTTGCAGTTGCAGCGGGACGAGATTCATCGCGACGATGACAGCCGTTAATTTGCCGTTCATCCCGGCATGCGCGCTACCGCGCAACGAGCCGAGCACAATGATGTCGCCGCCCGCACTCACCTCGCCGCCTGGATTCACATCACCGTAGATAATCAGGTTCCCTCCCGGGAAATCCTCTGTCTGTCCGGAACGAATTGTCTCCCGGACAACCCGCGTCTTTTCGATACCGCCGCGCTCCGTGCGAGCGGCACGTGGATGTTCCTCAACTCGGGAGGCGGTGCTGGCATCTGTGCCATCGGCGATGTTGATGCCACGAACTACCATCCCGTAAGTGTCTTGGAGTTCGGTTTTGAGAGCATCCAGGTCTGCCTCGGTTAAGAGGGGTGCCTGCATGTCAATCTGCACGGAGACACCCGCTAACGGCTGGTTCAGCCGGGCAAACTCCTGCTGAACTGCCTTTGTGACATCGGCTACCGAGAGTGTCGGCGTGATGACAAGGTGCAAACCGTCCTGATATGCTCTAAGTCCTACAATTGATGATTTTCCCATTTTTTGTTGTTCGCAAGGCGTTCGATCTTTTTGTTGTTCGCAAGGCGTTCGATAACGGCGGTTGGTGCAATACCGTTTCTCGCCGTATATCCGTCATTGACGTTGTCAATGACTACATTTTCGATGCTATTTTTTCAGCGTTCTCGAACGGTATCCCGCTTCTCCCAATCCCTTGCCGCGAACCAGTCCTCTAATCCTGAAAATCTTGGAAATCCTGGAAATCCTGCTCAGATTTACAAGATTATCACGATTAAGAGCAGGATTATCACGGTCACGCCTGTCAAGACGATCAGGTTTCCCTGATTGTCCCTCTTCCAAGATTTCACAGGATTATGTCGCTGGGGCACCGGACACCGTTTTGGCAGCCCCCCGCGGTCTGGGTGCATCAGAAACCTAGAATCTTGCTAATCTCGCTCAATCTTGAAAATCCTGCTCCTTTTTCGACGGCGTGCCTTACGCCTCTATTTGCGCAAGCACGTAGGGGCCTTCTGGAATTGCTGCTATCCGCGTGTTGTCACCGTAGCGCGTCAAAATCGCCGCAATACCCGCCTGCGGTTCTCGCACAGGCTGCACGAACAACTTCGCCTGTTGCGGATACGGAATGCCCTCTGAATAGAAATAGATGTCCGCCTTCCGGGCGACTTTCGCCAATTCTTCCAACTGCCACTGATCGATGACGAAGTTCGCGGGATTGTAAAGTCCCTCTACGAACGCCCGCAAATCACGCGTCTTGAAAACCAGATCGGTGAACGGGCCACTCCCAATACCCTCGCCGCACGCCGCGACGAGCAGAATACTTCCCCCTTCTTTCACAATCTCAACGGCGGTGAGGAGTCCCTTAATCGCCTGATAGAACGTCGTATCCAACGGATGCCCCGCACTGGAGACGACGACTGCATCCACTGGCTCAGGCAGCGTTGCCTTCGCCTGATTCTCCACGAACTGCGCGCCGACGCGGTGCGAAGCCACCATGTCCCCGGCGAAAACGCCTGTGATGCGCCGTGCTTTATCAATTGCGACATTCAGATTGAAATCGACACCCGCCATCAAGGCAATCTCTGTTGCCTCCTCGTGGAACGGATTCCCGTCGAGTATCCCCACAGCGGACTTAGGATGTTCCATCAAATGCGGGCCGTGCATGATTTTCATCGTCTCTACCGAAGCGAGCCCGGGGCAAATCGCTTTCCGTCCGCCGGAATAGCCCGCCATCAAGTGCGGTTCAATTAGCCCCGTAATTACCTTCAAATCAGCGGCGAGGTAAGTTTTATCAATGTGAACTGGCGTGCCGTTCGCCGTTTTTCCGAGATAGGCGTGCGTCCCCGGGGCTTGCGAGAAATGGTTGAGGATGCGATACGTCTCCATAATGTCACGTCCCACCATCCCCTCCAATTCTTCGCCTTCGTTTGGCCGGTGGATGCCGGTGGCGATGAGTATCGTTATCTTCTCGCGCGGGATGCCCGATGCCACGAGCGTCTCCAGCATCGGCGGAAGAATTATTTGATTCGGGACAGGGCGCGTCACATCGGAGATGACGATGCAGGCGGAGTCGCGGCCTCGCGCCAATTCCGCTAACGCCGGTGACGCAATCGGTTCTGCAATCGCTTGCCGCACCGCGGCATCAGCATCCGCCAACGGCGCGCTTTCCGACGTTTCTAAGATGCCCGCCAGATTATTGTCGGGAATGTTTATCGGCAATGTTCCGTGCCCGTACCGCATCTCAATTTGCATTTCTGATTTTCCTAAAAACTTGACTTTTTTCGCGATGCATGTTAAAATTCCATGAAAAATCCAAACACGGAGAACCAAACAGACATGCAACGCATTGAAGTTACCACAAAACCTAACGGTGCCGGCCGCAACTGGCTTGAAGTCGGCTATTTTGAGACTGATGCCCTTGACAGGAAGCAGTGGATTAAGAAAAACGTGCCGCATCAGGATGCCAAACTGACGGTGGATAGGCAATATTCGGCGCGCGGCGAAACCATCGATTGGATTCTGCTCATCCCCGAAAATTACCCGTTCACGCTTATCAAAGTCACTTATGATAGGCTGAACCCGCGAGAACTTGAAGTCTTGTGGGCACCGGAGGGCACGCCGCAACCGGAAACTTCCCGCGAAGATAAAATCAAGCGCGCGTTGGAACTCGCATCCGATAACGAAGAGCTGACCGGGCTGCTAAAGGAACTCCTCTAAACAAGCAGAACGCACATCCTCCGCTTATCTCCAAAACCGGCTCGCTTGTCCCTCGCGATGTTTACTGTGCCGTTTTCCCGTAGCGCGAGGGCCTGTCCCTCGCGGGCTTACTGTCCCGCTTGTCCGTAGCGCGAGTGCCTGTCCCTCGCGATGTTTACGGTGGGGACATGCCTCAACCCTACATTTACCAATTACCAGCCATAACGTTCGGGCCCCCAAGGCTTCGTTATCAATTCCTGCTTCGCCATCACCATCGTCTTGCTCGGCACATCATCGTAGAGAATAACGCCTGGGCCGACAACGCTGTAAGCCCCGATGCGCCGTCCCGGCATGATAATAGCGTTGACACCGGTTCGGCAATAATCGCCCATGTAAGTGGCGTTCGCGCCGTAAGTAGGGATTTCATAACGTCCCTCTATCTGCATCGGCGTATCCTTATCGTCAAACCGCAGCGTTCCGCATACCGTCGCTGCGCCGATATCGGTGGCGCATCCGAAAACGCCGGACATCTCGCAGTAGTGATACAGATAAACCTTGTCAAACATCACTCCCGCCATCTCTGCGCCGTGTCCGACGATGCATCGGTTGCCGATGACGCTGCTGCCAATGTCGCAGTAATCGCTGATGCGGCACTGCTTTCCGACGAAGATGTTCCCATGCAAAATCGCGCCGTTCGTGATGTTGTTGTTCTCCCCTGCAATCAGTGTGCCATTGATGACGACGCGCGGGCCAATAACCGAGTTCTTGCCTAACACGACGCGGCCGTTAATCTCAGCGGCATCCGAAATCTGTGCCCCTTTCGCGATGTCGTCAGCATCGAGTTGCGTAGCGAGGTAGTCTACCAGTCGCCGATTCGCTTCCAGCACGTGCCACGGTTTATCGACATCGACGAAGAACTCTGTCGTCTCAACTGCCATCACCGATTTTCCATCGTCCACCATCAACTGAATAGATTGCGCGATGTCCGATTCCGGTGGTGGCATTCCGCCGACAGGCACGCGCGTGACGATACCGGGATTCCTTAAGAGATAGGGTGTCGTCTCCTTCTCGCGAAAAGCGTAAACGCCGCAGAGCCTATGCGAACCGCCACGCGGATGTCCTTCAATGCCTGTCACACATTCGCTGCTGGTGCCTGCACAGAGCCAATCGCTTGCATCTTCCTCTCCGAGAGGTTGCACCAGCGCGGCGGCTTCAACTTTTTCTTCGATGCACCTGTTAATCAAATTACGTAAATTATCAGGTGTGGTTACAATATCTCCCGGAACTACCAGATAAAGTTCGTTTTTGAGGCATTTGAGTGCTTCCAGCGTCGCCGTTGCGGTGCCATCGCGCGTCTGTTGCGTGACAAACGCCACTTCGGGGATGTCGGCGACCGCACCGCGGACCTGCTGAGCGTAATGTCCCACGACAACGATAACCTGTTCACATCCTATCTGAACGAGGTTTTCCACTATTCGGCGCACGATGGGCGTATTGGCAACAGGCAGCGTGCATTTCTGTCGGAATTCGCCGTAGGGCCAAACCTTCTTGCCTAACCCTGCGGCGAGAACAATTGCGCTGAACATTTAAAAAACCTGCTCCCAATTGACGAATTGATTGACAAACCCCGACAAAAACGCCAAATCCGGTCGCGGTTCGCTTAGCCTTTCTTCGTGCGGCAGCACCCCGAGGACAGGCACGTCTGTAAGCCGCTGAATTTCTTCGGGGTTTGTCTGTTCTGCGAGCCCGGTGACTTTTGGGGGTATCGCGTTCAGCACGATGCCCGCGACTTCGAGATTCGCTTGTCGTGCGAATGCGACGGTTAACAGCGTGTGGTTCAGGGTGCCTAAGCCGGCGCGCGCGACAATCAGCATCGGCAATTTAAGGTGCGCGATGAGATGCGCGACGAGAAAATCGCCATGGATCGGCACCGCAATCCCGCCTGCGCCTTCCACAACGAGAAATTCATGTCTCTCGCGGAGTTCCTGAAACGCCGTGTTAATCGCGCCGATGTCTATTTTTCTATCTTCGATGCGTGCGGCAACCGAAGGGGCAAGCGGATATTGGAGACGGATAGGGTTAATAAGCGTGAGTGCATCGTCCACTTGTGCGGCGTGCTTTAAGAAGCTCGCGTCTGCGTCGTCGCCGCTGCTAATAGGTTTCATGACTCCCACATGAACTTCCCGTTGTTTCAGCCACGCTGCTAGTCCGCCTGCGATAACCGTTTTGCCGATTTCCGTGTCGGTGCCGGTAATAAAGATGCCATTTTGCATTATGTATAAAATTATAGCATAAAAAGCGTTAATTTTGCAAGAAAAAATTTGCAATTGCGCATTTTTATGTGTTAAACTTAATCAAATTGCCACGATAAGGAGAAAATATGGGATATAACGATGGCAGGAAACAGTTGGAGCGGATTCTCAAGCTAGCCAACCTCCTCCAGAAATCACCATTGAGAGTCCGAGTTCTGGCTGAGCGTTTCGACGTTCATGTCACGCGTATCTACGACGATATAAAGATTCTTGAGAAGTTCTTCGTTGTGGAAAAGGAGCGGGCGCGCTATTGGATTAAGACTGAACGTCCGCGTCCGCATCCAGAAATCACGAAACAAGAGTTCAATGCTTTAACGGCTGCAGTTGAGGCTGTGAAGGGCGCGCCTTTTGAGAATCGCCTCAAACGCGTATTAGCAAAATTTGATGAACCCCTCGCCGCGCGCATCCGGATTGAAATTGAGAGAGAGGCGCAGATTTCGGTGAAGATCAAAGCCGGAAACCGCCATGATGAGGTTGAGGGACATTTTCGCACGTTGGAGAAGTCTCTTTACCTGCAGCAGGCGGTGCGCGCTATGTATCAGCCCGGTGGCAAAACGGAGACAGTTGCACACGTGCTTCATCCGTATGCCATCTTCTTCCGGAAGGAAGATTGGTATTTAGAGGCGCGCTCCAATTTATCGGAGAACGCGTCGCTCACCTTCAAAATCCTCCGTTTCCGGGAAATTGAACTGCTAGATGCGTCGTTTGAGCGTCCTGCGGCATTTTCATTAGCAGCGAATCTTGCGTCGCGCTGGGAGTTGTTTAGCGGTGAACCTACCACCGTGCTCCTCAAAATTGCCTCGCACAAAGCGTATCTAGTTGAGGAGAAGGAGCGTCACGCTTCTCAGGAGATTGTGGAGCGTTGCGCGGACGGTTCGGTAGTCGTGCGGTATCACGTGCCGCCGGAGGAATTCACGTTTTGGGTATTGAGTTTGGGGGACGCGGCGGAGATTTTGGACCCGCCAGAATTCCGTTCGGAGGTTGCGGCAATAGTGCAGCGGATGCACGCCGTGTATTTTGCGGATGGCGAGTAGGTGAATTGGGCTCGGGGAGGCTTTGGTTTGATAAAGCCCGGAGCCTTCTTGGGCCAATTCGCGATTTTTTTCTTGACTTTTGCGGTTGAATATGGTATCATATTAAACATCGATAGAAGCCGCTCGATTGCGAGATTGAAAAATTTGGATTTTCGTATGCTACAGCCCCGAATTTCCTATAAGAATCTCAAGCGTGAGATGGATTTGATTTTTTCCTTGACATTCCGCTGAAAATGTGTTATAATTAAGATGTCATTTGTATTTATAGTATGTTACACGAAAAAAAGGAGGAAAATGAGAATCAACTTTAAACGAACGACAGCGGGGACAAAACGAATTGAGTTCTACGTTGACGAATCCGGGCAAGATACTCGAGGAGAGTTGTTCATCGTCGCCGGCGTGGCAGTAAAAAACAGCGATGAGCTCCGCCAGCATTGCGTGTCCCTTGAAAGGACTTCGGGGAAAGGTAAAGTGAAGTGGGCAAGCGCCGAAAGAACAAGGCGTTTGGCTTACCTACGCACCGCAATCTCAGATGCCTCCTCTTTCGGGGCCACTATATTCTACAGCGTTTTTCGTAAAACCACAGATTATGATGGCGCGACAATTGAAGGCGTTGCGCGAGCCATGCGTCGTTTGTCAACTCGCAATTCCTCGGTTTTTGTCTACGTTGATGCCCTGGGAGGCGAAAAGTGCCGCGAATACGGAACCCGTTTGCGAAAACTCGGATGTTCTCTCAAACGGGTGCGCGGATGTTCAGATGAAAACGAACCGCTCATCAGGTTAGCAGATGCCGTGGCAGGAGCAGCTGCGGAATTGATTAAATACGATTCCGAAGACCTGGGTGAGATTTTCTCGCAAGCCAAACAGCAAGGCACCATTGTTGAACTTTAAAACAGAAAACCACCCCCGCGTCAGGGGGTGGGCAACCTATTCTCCCGGCCGGCCGGAAGACAGCTCAGCATACGCAATAGTCTTCGGCTGCTATTTTACTTCTGATAAAGGGTAGAATACCACCCTGGCGAGAGGGTGGGCAACCTATTCTCCCGGCCGGCCGGAAGACAGCTCAGCATACGCAATAGTTTTCGGCTGCGATTTTACTTCTGGTATTAAAATTATACCCTATTCCGCGCGAAAAGTCAAGAAAATTCCGCGAAATCTGACATTTTCGTAAAAAAAGACCGGGTTTTTTGATTTTTCAGGTCGATTTTTTTTGATTTTTGCGTAAAACGCTAAATTCTTGTGGTATAATTAAAGCAGATTGATAATCGGTTGCATGTTTGCAAGGTTGCTGCTATAATGAACAGCAAACCAATGCAATCGGAAAGGAGACATCATGGCAAGACAGAAATCCGGAGTGGAGGAGTTCTGGTTGTCACTCGGTATCGGTTCCGGGCGTGACGACATCTTCTGCGCTTATGTAAACGAAATCGCCAATCGGAAACTGCGCGCCTATCAGGAAATCATCCAATACGGCGCGAAGGCGGGAGAATCGCTCTATCTCCATATCCTCAACGGGATTTTCGTTCTGGAACGGTTACGTCCACGCTTGGAATTGGATGACGTTGAAGTCCAAGTGTTGTTCAGTGCCTTCAGCGTCCATGACATGAACAAACTTAACGAGTTTCAGAGCGTGAAGCGTTCGTTCAATTATCTGGCCAACGCAACGAATGTCAGTGCGGTGTTGACAGAACTTGAGATGGAACGGTTCTTCCCGGATTGGGAAGATTACCTGAAAGACATTGAGGTGCTTGTCCGCGCCCACTCGCGGTTTCACAACGTCTACGACGAAACCCTCGCTCTGGACTACGCTCCGTATTCCCTGTGCAGGGACAGGATTTTGAACTATCTTGTCCCGATTATCCAAGCGATAGATGTCATCGATCTATCGAAAACATTGGAGGAACGTGCAAAGAAAGGAGACTTCCTCCGCACGCTCAACCCGATTTTCGATGATGCGCAGTACCGGTTCGTCTACCATAAAGTCAGCGAGCAGCGCGGCATTTTGACGAACCTCATCCATAACGAAATTGCGGCGTACCTTGAGAAAGAAAAACAGTTGTTGCCGCTCCTATTTTATCCGGACGGGGTCGCGTACCTCGTTGAGCGGCACCGCGATGTCCAGATGACGAACGACGAAATCGCGACGGTTGGCAACCGGATTGTCGCTAGTGTTGAATCAGAAACCAGCAAAGGATTCAGCAAGTTTATCAAAGGCAGTCCGGCAGGTATCAAGATTGATGAGAAATGCCTCGCACTCGGGCTACCTTTTGAATGCCTCTGGAACGAGGTGCGAAACATCATCAGCGAGCGGCAGTATGTCGCAAACGCAAAAGTGGATGAAATGAACGCTAAGTGTCGGGCACGACTGGAAAAGGTTCGCGAGAAGTCAGGGGAGCCGATGCAGCTCTCTCAGCCTCCGGACTTTGAGAATTCAGGTGGGCAGCTGAGTTTATTTAACTTAGATGCTCCGGAATCGAGCCTTGTGAATCAGGTCCTGTCGGAGAAAACTCCTTTGCTGCCTCCCGATGATGCAGCTCTGAGGTTGGGGGAGTTGGTTCGGACATACTACATCTTCCTGAACAAACACTTTGCTCACACCCTTACGGATGCTTGGAAGCATGTTTACAATCTACTTGCGTTGCCATCGCAAACCGAGGATGCAAATTGTCGTCCGCGATACGAACTTTTTGATGCCCTCTACGACCGGGGGTACATCATCGGGCGAGACCTTTACAACAGCGGCAGAAACTTTGATGAAATCTATGAGTTGATTGTCCAAGATGGGACAATTCTCATGGAGACTGCACAAACCGAAAGCGAATTCGGAATTCTCGCGGATTACGTTCGCAAGTACGTTGATTTTGACTTCACTGTCGGCAGAGACCGGCACTTCGCGACACATCTGGAACGTTATGTAAAGGATAATCACTCGCAGTGTAGCACTTGCGGCTCAGAATTTGATACGGCTCTCTGGATGAAGGCAGATGTGCCGCCGAATATCAAGGTGCAGCAATTTTCAAATCGGCTGCAGGGAGGCTCATCGCGGGAACCGAAACGTCGGGTTTGTAGCATTTGCCGAACGCAATACATGCTGGATAAACTCTGTTACAGGGTTGGAGGAAAAACGGCTATGTTTTTTATCCACCTGTATCCGCCATCGTTTTTCACCGATGTGTTAATCGACGCTTTTCGGGCGGCACAAGAGAGATTCCGCAACCCGGATTTACCATCGGTATTTCTCAAGACAGACGATGTGCTCCGGCACTATCGAGAACAGACTCAATTAGAGTTGAAGTTTTCTCATACGAAGGTTAATGGGAACCCGTTGCCGAAATTTTCCGAGGCTCTTGGCAATATTTTAACAGTGCCTGTTAACGCGCCGGGGGATAACCACACAGAGAGGGTTTTGTTTGCTATCGAAAACGCCCTACTTTATCAACGTTTTCTGGGGTGCCGGGCGGTGTTAACTGATTCATCAATCCCCCTCTTTTCGGGAGACCAATTCAGGCATTTTTTTATCGACCATATTCCATCTGGATTTCGCGGGTGGTTACCGGAAAATGACATGGATAGTGCCGAAACCCAAAAGGTTTTTGCACAATTGCTCAGACTCCATGAGATCCGTGAGAAGATCGGAAGCATTAATGCGGCAGATCTCGTCCGATTGATTCGGTGCCTGAATTACGATGTGCTTGAACTTTACTACGTAACCCATCGAATGATTAAACGCGAACATGCCGGAAATGAACGCCGGCAATTCACAACCGTCCGCGGCACGGCAAACCTTCTTGCTGATGTCGTGGCACAGAAAGGAGGCGAACCGATTATGCCTTACCTCAAGGAGCTCGCGCGTATCGCGTGGCAGGGGCAACTGAAAGGCGATAGTCTTGAGGACAACGCGCTCGCGAAACCTCTTGATGTGGCGTTTGACAGCCTAGAACGGTGGCAGCCTGATCGCGAAACCGCAGAGGAAGCGCGAGCCATCATGTCAAAAGAGGTTGCCCGCGCCATTAAGCGCGTCAACAAGCAGTTCTTCGGCGCGAAAAAGTTGGAGAACATTTCACAGTTTGTGACGGTGCTGTTCGATCAGATTTACCAAAATGTCTACCATGGCAATCTGCTTGAGCTGCTTGAAAACCGTAGACGGATCCGCGCCGGGTATCTCTACTTCATCACGGAGATGATTCCCAAGCGCGAGAAAGAGAAGGAGGAACAACAGTCATGAGTATTCTTGACAACTACACCGGATCCATGGTTGGGCAATACGAAAACTTCCCGCAGAGCCGCTATTTAACCTTGGTGGTGCTGCGGAAGGCGGAATCCGAGATGATTTTCCGCACCGAAGGTTCCGGCGAGGGACTGACACGCGATTCTGTCCACGCAGGACTTCAAAAACGAGAGATTATCTCTCGCGTGACGATTAGCAAGCGGAAACAGACAGCTGTTGAACGTCGCGCCGGCCGCGAACTTTTGCGGCAGCACAACCTGCTGTTCTATGCGGCGAACAAAGGAAAACGCGAAGAAAGTGCCGATAACATCTGTGCATTGAACCGCAACAAGCCGTGCGGGATTTGCGTAGACTGCATGATTTACGGTTATGCCGTTGGCGGTGGCGGCGCGCAGAAATCGCGCGTCATTACGGACGACGCGTTCAGCATTCTGCCTTACCAAACGGTAACGGCAAAACGAACGTTCAACGCGCTTTACGATAACAACACCATGCGCGATCCTGTGACCGGCAAGCCGTCTTCCAGCATCCAAGAGGACGAGTATGTCAAGCCTGAAACATTGTTTATTGACATGCAAACCCTCAAGGATTTGACTGCGAATGAGATTCGCTACGTCATCGCGAACGTGCTTCGGAGTCGCCGCTACGGAGCCATCTCGTCACGGCTGGGCAAGATGCGGAACACTATCGTCGGAGCGATTTTTAGCGATTGTGAGCTCTTCAGCAATCTGGAGTTGACACAGCGCGTTTACGACCTGCTCGGTGAACAGGGACGGCAATTTCCACTTGATGAGACGAAAGTCAAGACGGCAATTGCCGCGGCGGTAGAAGGACTTGCCGGCGAAGTCATCGGGACGCAAAAACCAATTTCTGAAGAAGAGTTAACCAAACTCATCAAGGAGATTCGGCAGACATTCGCATCACCAACTGACGTGAAAGAACTGCTAGAGGCGATTACCGCGCTCTATCCGCGTGGGTAAGTGAGACATGGGGTAGGCATCGCCTACCCTATGCGGGAGGTATCACATGCATATTTACCGTTGTGAATTCCAACTCATGGAGAACCTCTTTTTCGCCAGTCGCGAGGTGAACAACTTTTTTCAAACCGAGCCGGTTATCGGTAACTACGCACTCGCTTACGCGCTCGGGTTGTGTCATGCTGGTTATCACAACAGCGGCGACATCACCTATGCCGAAGATTTGGAGCAGCTCAACGAAGCAGGTGTCTATATTACGCCGGGGACGTTGACTGGGAAAACCCGCTTCACGGTGGTGCAATTCAACGCCCTTTCAGACTCGTATTGGTATCAGATGGAACAGAACGCCATTTCGGTGGACCGGGGGTGCATTTTCAACCCAAGATTGAAAGCACGCGCGGCGAATTTTCCGCAGATTGGACGGCTCAAACTGCTCTCAATTGGAAACACGGGCGTTTTCTACGTGACAAGCCAAGAAACCGTCCGGATTCCGCGTTACATCCGCCTCGGAAAATTCATGAGCAAGACGAAAATCTCCGCTCAAAAACAGCACTATCGGGAAACGAAGGCGGAAGACGTATCCTATCCGGATTATCTCAATCCGAACGATCTGCCGCCGGAGACAGAAATTGGCATGTTTGATTTGCTCAATATTCGTCCGACACCGCTCATTCGCCATGTTCAGTTGTCAGGCGATTTCTATCAGTTAGCGGATGAGGCGAAAACGCGATTGCCCGCGGGAATGCGGTTTTATACCGATTTTTAGATTGACTGCCAGTTTTACCGTAGGGTAGGCATCGCGCTGCTAAATTGTGGTGCAATGCACACCCTACCTATTCTATGGAGGCATCCCCATGCCAGAGATAACTGTCACCCTAAATGCCGGGTATGAAAAAATTAACCCGACGAACCAATTTGACTTTAGGCATCCGCCGCTCTACCATCAACACCGGACTTATGATGCGCTGAAGACGAACGAGCTCGTCATCAACACCTACAACACGGGCACGGGCAAAACACTCGCCTCGCTGCTCCGGCTGTTCGATCTCGCGGGCGAAAACGTTTTGTTCATCGCCCCGACGAACGAACTCATCCACCAGCATGCGGATGACATTCGCGAGTTTGTTACCGAACACAGACTGAATTTCGTCGTTGCTGAGGTTACGGGACAAAAGTTGCGTGAATGGCAGGTGGTTGACGCTCCGGGATATCGTGTGAGAAATGCCAGAAAGTTGCACGAGCTCATCCAAAACCCGCGCGACTACTTTCCCGAGTTGACACGGCGAACGCCGCTCATCCTCGTCACAAATCCAGATCTCTTTTACCTCTGTTTTTACACTGTCTACTCGCCGTTGGATAGTGCAAACCTTTTCCGCGATTTTCTTGGGGAATTTGACTACGTCGTCATTGACGAGTTTCACTACTACAACGCTAAGCAGTTTGCCAATTTCCTGATGTTTTTCATGTTGTCAAAAGAGTACGGCTACTTTGAAAAGGGACGGAAAATCTGTCTGCTGTCGGCTACTCCTGATGAGAAGGTCCTCACCTATCTTGAAAAGATTGGGCTCACCTACGCGCTCGTTAGTTCCGACAATGAACCGGCGGAGAGCAATGCTTATGGGAAGATACAGACCCTCGCCACGCTGGAATTGACGGTGCATAGTGCCAAGATGCACGAGGTGCTCAAGGCGCAACCTGATAGCATCGGGGCCTTACTTGATTCAGGGATGGACGGTGCTATCATCAGTAGTTCTCTCCGAACTATTAATGAGATTAAACGGGCCCTTCAACAAGTGGGTCTGCGCGAAAAACTCGGTTTAATCACGGGGGCTGTCAGCACGCGCGAGCGTCGTGTGGCGACAAAGCAGTTTCCGTGCGTCCTTGCAACCCCCACGGTAGACATCGGATACAACTTCACCAAGGCGGGTAAATCGCGTCAGAACATCGATTTCGTCTGCTTTGACGCGCTCTATGGCTCTGAGTTTACCCAACGCGTCGGCAGAGCCGGCCGGTTATTGGGCAAACCTGACACCAGTCACCTGAGCATCGGCCACGCCTTTGTCCAAGGAAAACTCTATTCGCAGTTGGACGCGGGAGCGAGTTACGAACGGAGAGAGTTTGCCCAAATTGTGAAAGAGGCATTGGGCGAGGATAACCGTTTTTACCACTACATCCAGTCCTATGCTATTCTGGAAGCGTTCTATCCGCTTTATGAGCATTTCAAGCGAACCTCGGAAGAACGCCAAGGGCGCGTCCGTGAGATTTTTGACACACTGAAGGAAGTCTTTGCGCCGGAGAGTGATGTCACCTTCGACGAACTTGCGAAAAAGTTACGGTGGCATTCCACTTACGAAAAAATTATTGAGGCGCACCGTAAGAATGCTTACGACGAATTCATTCAACAGGCACAGGAAAAAGCGGCGTGGAGTTATTTGGAGCATCAGAGTTGGATCCAGGGCAAATTGGACGAGTTCCGTCTTGTCCCACCTCCACAATTGAACAAGGCAATCAAAGGTTTCCTCAAACGCCGCGCCAACCGAGAACAAGTCGTTGAATACGCGAAACAGAAATTTCATCCGATTCAGTCGCTCTTCAACTTTCGGAACTCGGAGATAGGGATTCGGTGCGGTATCTATGACCCGAGCCATCTCTTTCAAAACACTGCCAAGCATACCGAGTATGATCTCTTTCACATCTTGGCACACTGCGAATTCACAGTGCTAGATAAGAATGAGTATCACAACCGCACCGGCGACCGGGGAAATTACTGCGAATGCTTCGTGCACGTTCGCGATTTCAAAAACCCACCGGCTCGCGTCCAATTTGAATACGATGCCAGCGGGGTTGATAGGGAAACTTTTGAACAGCAACATTGTTGGGGACCTACCGCGCTGAAAGGATTGCGGTTGGGATTAACCCAGAACGGATATGTTCCACTGAAAATTCAAGGTATTGTGGCAGAACGGCATCTCACCTGCCTGCTGTCAAAGATGGAAAATCGCTATGCTCTCAACCGCATTCTTGAGACGAAGCGACAAGTCGCTTATCCGTTGCACGTAACCTTCGCCGATGGACGACAGGCGGAGTATAAACTCATCTTCGGATCGCAGGCGTTCCTCATTCATGCGGAATTGCAAGGAAAATCGAAAGAGAAGCAACGTTCGGTAAACCCATAGGAGGTAAATTCCATGCCAATCAGCACCGTCCTCTCTCTCATACCAGAAACCAACGTGACGCTACGCCCAACAATGGGACACCACGCACACGCCGCGTTTCTCTCCATCATGAAAGAAGCTAACCGCGAACTTGCCGAGGAACTCCACGCGCAAGCCGCACAGAAACCTTTCACTGTCTCACCCTTGATGGCGAAAGGCACGCCGCGCGGAAAAAATCAACGCCACATCCGCGCCGGCACCGAATGCAAACTCCGATTCACGTTCCTTGATGACGAACTCTTCGCGCACTTCGGTGTCGCTTTCTTGACGTTCACCATCCCGCCGATTCAGTTGGGGAACGCAAAGTTTCAGGTGAAAAAGTGGGTAGCACACGCATCGGATGCGGAAAAGTGGGGCGGCAACGCCACTTACGCTCAACTCATCCAAAACGCATCCGACGATACCCACATCCGACTCCGCTTCTATTCGCCAACCGCCTTCCGCACGCTGACACCGCGCGGACAGAAAACGCAAAACCACACCCAGATCGATCTGGTGCGCTGTTATCAGAGTTGGATAAACAAGTGGAACGCTTTCTCACCTGTCAAATTGGAGAAAACTGAGTTCCTCGCATTCATCGCCGAACACGCGCGGCTATCGCAAGCCGAAACGAAAACACGTGCCCTCAACTTCGGACGACACACCGAAATCGGATGCGTAGGGCACTGCACATGTCGCCTCGTTTCTGAGGACCCGCAACATCTTCGCCACATTCTGATCGCCAACTGTTTAGCCGATTTCGCCTTCTATTGCGGCACCGGCTACAAAACCACGATGGGGATGGGGCAAACCAAACGCCTTCGTTAGTCATAAGATTTTATGGGGGACGGTTTTCTCGCGCTACAGGCATCGCGGGGGACAGGCCCCCGCGCTACGATAATAAAAGAAAAGGCATGGCGGGGATGGCACGAATTTTACAGCCCCCGCGCGACCTTCCGGTAGGAGAGACCTCCTGGTCTCGATGCAATAGTTGTGCCGGTAGACGAGCTCTCCCGGTCTCGATGCAATAAAAGAAAAGGAGACAAAAATGTCCGAAACCTACATTCCGCTCTCACAAATCAACACCTACGTTTTCTGCCCCCGGCGGTTCTACTATGAATCGGTGGAGGGACATCAGATGATTAACGCGCACGTTGAGGAGGGGAAAATTAAGCATGAGCATGTCCACACCAAAGTGAAAAATCGGCGCAAAGGCGACAAGACTATCTCACGGCGGCAATACCTTGCCTCCGATACCCTCGGCGTTTCGGGATACACGGATCTGGTTGAGGAGAAAAACGGCGTGCCATACCCGGTTGAATTCAAAAAGGCGGGGATGGGGAATTGGCTCAATGACCAGGTGCAACTCTGTCTACAGGGGATGCTCCTTGAAGAGAAAACCGGCGTATCCATTCCGCACGGTTATATCTTCTACATCGGTTCCAAGCGACGGCGCAAGGTTCCGTTTGATGCAGAACTCCGCGAGACGACACGCAACTACCTCAACGAGGCCCGAGCCCTATTGGCATCGCGGAAGATTCCAAAGCCTGTCCACGATAATCGATGCAACGGATGTAGCATGCGCCCAGTCTGCCTGCCCGACGAAGTGGCTTACCTCCACGAATTGGATGAACGTCCGAAACGCATCAAGCCTGCACTCGGCATTGATAATGTCCTCTACGTTGATGAGCCGGGATGCGCCATCAAGAAGACAGGCGAACGCATCCTTGTGGCGAAAGAAAATGAGATTATCCGTGATATTCCGCTCATCCATCTCGGACAAGTCGTCATTTCAGGGAACGTGAATTTGACGACACCGGCGATGCAAACGCTCTTACACGAAGGCATCCCGGTGGTGTTTCTCTCCGCATACGGCCGGTATCACGGCGCGCTGACACCGCAAGTTTCCCGCAATTCGCTTTTGCGCCGGGCGCAACACCGGGTTGCTGATAACGCCGAGAGGTGCCTCGCGCTCTCCAAAGCCTTCGTGCATGGGAAAATCTGGAACATGCGCACGATGCTCCAACGCCGCAAATGGCGCGCCGAAAAAGGCACCGAGGACGCACTCGCGCCGCTCCTTGCAAGCATTAAGGCGATGCATGGCATGCAAAAACGGATCCCGCGCGCGACAGAACTCACGCAACTGCTCGGAATGGAAGGCAACGCCTCCGCCGAGTATTTCCGTTCCTTCGCTTTCATGCTCAAATCGGAGATGGGATTTGATTTTGAACGCCGGAGCCGGAGACCTCCTGCAGATGCAACGAATGCCCTTCTCAGCTTCGCTTACTCGCTGTTGACAGCGGATGTGATGGCCGCAATCCAGATAGTCGGGATGGACCCGTATATCGGTTTCTTCCATCAGGTGAAATACGGAAAGCCGTGCCTCGCCTTGGATCTGATGGAGGAATTTCGCCCTATCATCGCCGATTCTGTTGTCATCACGCTGATCAACACCCGGCAAATTACCCCGGCCGATTTCGAGAAGTCCCACGGAGGATGGTATCTCAAATCAAATGCCCGAAAGAAGTTTTACGCCGCTTACGAGACGCGGAAAAATGAGACGCTCACGCATCCCGTGTTCAAATATAAACTCAGTTTCCGCCGAGCGATGGAGTTGCAAGCGCGTTTGCTCGCAAAATATCTGACAGATGAAATCGACGCATACACGCCGCTCACCGTCCGGTAGGAGAGCCCTCCCGGTCTCGATGCCCCGGGTAGGCGCGCCCTCCCGGTCTCGATGCTCCCAATCCGGATACCGAAAGGAGCAACCCGATGCTTTACACCGTCGCTTACGACATCACCGATGACAACCGCCGTGCCAAAGTCGCGAAAATCCTTCAGGACTTTGGCACGCGCGTCCAATACAGCCTCTTTGAATGCAACACCGACAGGCGCGCGTTCCTCCGATTACAGCATCGGTTGGAAGCGGAGATCGATCTGGCAGAGGATACCATCACGTTTTATCACCTCTGTGCGGCTTGCGAAAAACAGATCCACCGCCTCGGACTAAAAAAAGGGCTTGACAAAAAATCGTATATAGTGTAAAATAAAACGTGAAATTAACTTTCAGGAAAAATCTGTCAAGGAAAGGGGACCGGAATTCCTGTATCCCTGGCAGAGGGGAGATTGAGCCTTATGTGTCTTGGCTGGACAGGATTCTTGCACAGGCAGTTAGCATGCGCCATCGTGCTGAAAATGCACGCTGGCAGAAGTGCAGGTGTTCAGCCAAGGCGTGTCAGGGGCTCCGCAGGCACGGACCTGAAATGACAAGCATCTCGATTACGAGATTGAAACTATAATCTAAGTGTGGTTCGAGATGCCTCTCAAACGACCTGAAATGACAAGCATCTCGATTACGAGATTGAAACTATACTCTCATCAGTGATGCCGCGACGCTTTAGGTATTCCTGAAATGACAAGCATCTCGATTACGAGATTGAAACTGTGAAACCGGGGGCGTTGCACATGTTTGAACCTGAAATGACAAGCATCTCGATTACGAGATTGAAACGAAGCTCGCGCAGATGGCGCAGTTCGATGGGACGTTCCCTGAAATGACAAGCATCTCGATTACGAGATTGAAACATGAACGTGGGTGCGGCCATAATAAATGAGCAGGACCTGAAATGACAAGCATCTCGATTACGAGATTGAAACTGACATGGTAGGAAGCCTCGCAGCGGACTTGCAAGAGGTCCTGAAATGACAAGCATCTCGATTACGAGATTGAAACGAATTACGGGTTCGACGAGACATTGCAACTGCCACAAAGCCTGAAATGACAAGCATCTCGATTACGAGATTGAAACTTCGGCAGGCGATTGTGCTCATGTTCGGTTAAGAGCTCCTGAAATGACAAGCATCTCGATTACGAGATTGAAACGAACTACACGGCACATGAGGTGTGCATTTTCCCGACGGCCCTGAAATGACAAGCATCTCGATTACGAGATTGAAACTCGCCGAAATACTCGCGTTGCGCTTTCAGGATACGTGTCCCCTGAAATGACAAGCATCTCGATTACGAGATTGAAACCCGTATGCACGGTATTTGGAAGGCGGCACCAAGCACATGCCTGAAATGACAAGCATCTCGATTACGAGATTGAAACTATTAGAAACCTAATCTTGCCACCAAACTTTAGGGTGAGCCTGAAATGACAAGCATCTCGATTACGAGATTGAAACTCCTATAGGTATTGCGCGCCAAAGGATTTTCATGTGCCAACCTGAAATGACAAGCATCTCGATTACGAGATTGAAACGGTATAGGGTGCAGATGCCCCCGTTCGTTGCTTGAAATACCTGAAATGACAAGCATCTCGATTACGAGATTGAAACAGTGTCAAGCACCTTGCTCACCTTGAACGTCTCCACGACCTGAAATGACAAGCATCTCGATTACGAGATTGAAACGTCCGCAATAGCGTCGAACCCCATTCCCGTGAACCGCGCACCCTGAAATGACAAGCATCTCGATTACGAGATTGAAACATTACAAACAGCCTACGCCGAGATCAGCAGTTATCCTGAAATGACAAGCATCTCGATTACGAGATTGAAACTGTCAATGGCTTGATGATTACGCGCTGCGAACGCCGGTGCCTGAAATGACAAGCATCTCGATTACGAGATTGAAACCAGGTAGGCGAGTGTTGCGCCTGTAATGAAGGCGATGACCTGAAATGACAAGCATCTCGATTACGAGATTGAAACTGTGCCGTGAGCATCCGTGCAATGCCCCGCAGGGCCCGCCTGAAATGACAAGCATCTCGATTACGAGATTGAAACTTACAGACGCTCCAACGGCGTTTAGACTCTCATCCGCCTGAAATGACAAGCATCTCGATTACGAGATTGAAACAAGGAGGTTCGGGGGCGGGGAGCTAAGAAGGAGTTTAAACCTGAAATGACAAGCATCTCGATTACGAGATTGAAACGCATCCACCTCAGCCGCCAGCCGATGCGCCATCGACCCCTGAAATGACAAGCATCTCGATTACGAGATTGAAACGGAAGCATGGGTTGCCTGAACGGGTAAAGCAACGCATAACCTGAAATGACAAGCATCTCGATTACGAGATTGAAACGCTGCTGATGGCGACTACGTTGTGTATCTGCGCGCCCCTGAAATGACAAGCATCTCGATTACGAGATTGAAACCATCCGATGCTAGGCACGACGTGGAAAAAGATGAAGCGTGACCTGAAATGACAAGCATCTCGATTGCGAGATTGAAACGACGTGATGGTGGGTATGCGGGAGTATGCCCGCATGACGCCCTGAAATGACAAGCATCTCGATTGCGAGATTGAAACGCTTTTCAGGCGAAGCAGACCGTGAGCTACTTTTTCCTGAAATGACAAGCATCTCGATTGCGAGATTGAAACGCGGATGCAACGCTGCAGGGGAGTGTCCTCTCTTGTACCCTGAAATGACAAGCATCTCGATTGCGAGATTGAAACCAGAATCTCCGTGCACCGAGGCGACAGCCCGACACGCCTGACCTGAAAAGCATCTCGATTGCGAGATTGAAACGGGTAGAGATCGGGCGATCTCTACCTACAGAGGAATGTGGGCTCAAGTTCTACTTACAGAGGGACGCGGTCAGGGATTCACGAACCTAAGGAGACGTTTTCCGGCGATGCGTTGTTTTTCTGATAACTGTCCGATACGATAGCCGTTTTGGTAACGGAGGGTGGGGAACTGTCCGTCGCGAGGTCAGATTGAACCGTGAACGCTTGCGGGGGACAGGCCCCCGCACTACGAGACATGACGGTTTCCGCTGCGGGGGACAGGCCCCCGCACTACGAGACATGGACAGTTCTCTCTTCCTGCCTGATTTTTCAACAAAATTTGACTGCGATTCGCTTTTCGTGTATAATGTCACCTATATTTACAACCGCACGGCAGGATGATAATGCGAGACGCGACAGACCGGTTTTCTCCACTCAGTTTGAAGGCAGTCGGCATCGGACTGCTGCTCATCCCACTTAACGCAATATGGCAGATGATGGGCCTCCGCTGGGACATCGCGCACATGTCGATGATCTCGCTGCTTTACAACACGGTCACGCTGCTATTTGTTTTAACCGTCGTCAATCGCCTCTCTCAAAAAGTTGCACCGCGCCTCGCGCTCTCGCCTGCTGAATTGCTGACGATTTATGTCATGCTCTGCCTCTCCACGGCTATCGGCGGACACATGTGCGTGCAGATTCTTATCCCTATTATCGGATACGTTTCCGCCTTCGCAACGCCGGAAAACGATTGGCAATCGCTCTTTTGGCACTACGTTCCATCATGGACATCAGTCACCGATAAACGCGCGCTCACAGAGTTCTTCGGCGGCGGTTCGACGTTTTACCGATACCTTGAAGCGTGGATAACGCCGCTGGTGTGGTGGGCACTCTTCCTCGTCGCGCTGTTCTCGGTGATGCTCTGCATCAATTTCATCTTCCGCAAGCAGTGGACAGAGAACGAGAAGTTGAGTTATCCGCTGATTCAGTTGCCGCTCGCTATGGCGAATCCGAGGAGCGGCTTTTTCCGCAGTCGCGCCATGTGGATTGGGTTCGGCATCGCTGCTGGCATCGATCTACTCAACGGGCTCAACTATCTCTATCCGCAGGTGCCGCGTCTCAGCGGTATCCGCGCGTATGACATCGCCGACTTCTTTACTACCCGCCCGTGGAACGCGATTAATTGGCTGCCAGTCGGCGTTTATCCGTTCGCCGTTGGATTGGCGTTCTTCATGCCGCTGGAGTTATCGTTTTCGTGCTGGTTCTTTTATCTCTATTGGCAATTGCTGCGTGTGCTAGGCAGCGCGCTCGGTTTCGCACCGCAATTCCCTTACGCAGCCGAGCAGTCTTTCGGCGCGTATATCGGCATCGGGTTTGTCGCTGTCTGGAGTGCGCGCCGGTATCTGATGCAGGTAGTGCGGACACTTTTTCGCTGGGGTGCGGGGACAACTGAACCGGTCTCCTATCGGGCGGCGGTGGTATGGCTGCTGCTCAGCCTTGCCTTTCTGGTGGGATTTTGCTATCAGATGGGGATGTCGCTGTGGGTAATAGCGGTATTCTTCGCGCTCTATTTCGCATTGGCTACGGGGATTACGCGGATGCGCGCTGAACTCGGTTCGCCTGTCCATGACCAGCACTATGCGGGCCCAGACCGGATGATGTATTCTATGTTCGGCGCGAAGCGACTCGGCGCGAGCAACATGACAGGACTCGCCTATCTCTACTTTTTCAATCGCGCCTACGATTGTCTCCTGATGCCGCATCACTTGGAAGGGTTGAAAATTGCAGAGCGCGCCCGCATTGATAGCCAAAATTCGGGAAGAAAATTCGCCATCGCAATCATTATCGCCATCGGTGTCGGCATCGTCGCGACGATTTGGGCGTATCTGCATGTCTCTTACCACGATGGCGTTTACACGGCGTGGGCAGGCAGAGAGACGTTTGAGCGGCTCGGCAGAAGGCTCACGCAGCCGGCAGGCGCGGACACTGCGGTTATCGGCGCGGTCAGCGTGGGAACGCTTGGTGCCGTGCTTTTAGCATTCCTGCGCGGACGGTGGATGTGGTTTCCGTTTCACGCCGCCGGTTATGCTGTCACCAGCACCTTCACAATGAACTTCTTCTGGTTCTCGCTTTTCGTCAGTTTCGTGCTGAAGTGGGTGATTACCAAGCATGGCGGCATCGGCGGTTTCAGGAAGGCGGCACCATTTTTCCTCGGGCTGGTGCTCGGTGAGTTTGTCGTGACGACGTTCTGGGGCACGGTGGCGATTGTGTTTGGGTTGGAGACGTATATTACGATTAATTTATGAGGAAAGGCGGCTGCGTTCGTTTCAAACCCCTCTCCCGTCCGTAGCGCGAGGGCCTGTCCCTCGCGAACGTTCAGAACCTTCCTTCCATCCGTAGTGCGAGGGCCTGTCCCTCGCGAACGTTATTGTAGCAATTGGACATGCCCGAGGACATTGGGGGCCCCACCTCTGTAGTTCGGGATCGCCCGATCCCGAACAGGTCAAGATCAGGCGATCTTGACCTACAGTGGTGATGCGGGTTGCCAGCCAAACGCATGGCGAGGGCCTGTCCCTCGCGATCTCCATTGTCAAGAGAGGCGTTTTAGGTCCTACTATTGCATCGAGACCAGGAGGTCTCTCCTACCGGGAAGACATTATAGACAATTACGCCACCTCCCACTCTTTCAAACCCGTTGGCATCGGCGCGGGCCGTTCGGTGGTGCTCTCTATCTCAACATGCTCGCTAGTTTCAGAGGACTTGTCAAAAGCGAGCATTACCTCTAGCACATGATACGCTAAATCGCCGTTTGCGCGATGCGCGCGCCCCGCCAGAATTGCGGCCACCATGTCAATCACGCCTATCATTCTAGCGTTGTTAGGGAAGGCGAGCGGCACTGACTCCCAGCCTTCGCGCGCGTCGGCAACGTTCACCGTCCCACCGAAGCCGTTCGGATCTGGGACTTGCATTGAGCCGGTTTCGCCGTAGATTTCAATGCACGGCAAACTGTGCCGCCACATATCAAAACTCATCATCATCGTGATGAGCGCGCCGTTATGAAATTCCATCGTGCCGGTGAGGTGCGTCGTCGTTTTGACAGGGATGCGCAGTCCTTTCACCGCTTCACTCGTCGCGATGCGTTCTTCAAACGCCTTCGTCGTCATTGCCGCGACGCGCTTGACAGGACCGAGGAGATTCACCAAAGCGGTGACGTAGTAGGGCCCCATGTCTAACATCGGGCCGCCGCCAATATCATAATAGAAGGCGGGGTTAGGATGCCAACTTTCGTGTCCGTGTCCGCACATAAACGCCGTGCCGGCGATAGGTTTGCCGATTGCGCCTGCATCCAATGCTTGCCGAGAAGTCTGGATACCCGCGCCGAGAAAGGTATCGGGTGCGGAACCAACGCGGAGTCCCTTCTCCGCCGCGAGTGCGATGAGTTGCTTGCCGCTTTCAACGTCTACGCCGAGAGGCTTTTCGCTATAGACATGTTTGCCTGCCTCCAGCACCTGCAGTCCGACTTCCACGTGCGCCCGCGGAATGGTAAGATTGACGACGAGTTCAATCTCCGAGTCGGAGAGGAG
The DNA here is from genome assembly GCA_965242965.1 of Candidatus Poribacteria bacterium. Taxonomy (GTDB): domain Bacteria; phylum Poribacteria; class WGA-4E; order WGA-4E; family WGA-3G; genus AGPOR5. The sequence continues at coordinate 5,480,358 of OZ251518.1, forward strand.
TTCGTCGACGGTGAGTGCCTCGCAGCCGTGTCTTTCTGCCTGCGCTTGAGCGGCTTCCATGCGGAGGTCTGCGCATGCCTTGATTTGTAAAATATCCGTTTTCTGTGCGCCGCCGAAGTAGGCACCGCTTATCGTGCCACAGCCAATAATTCCGATTTTCATATTGTGTGATGCATCCTTTTGCGTGTGAATTTGGTTGTGTTTATTGTAGCACGCGCGCGGGATATTTGCAAATATGGAGCAGGATTTCCAAGATTATGGAGCAGGATTTTCGAGATTTTCAGGATTAAGATTTTCAAGATTTCCGGGATTAGGAAGCGGGATTTTCAAGATTCTCAGGATTAGGATTTCCAAGATTTCTAGGATTAGGAAGCGGGATTTTCAAGATTCTCAGGATTAGGATTTCCAAAATTATGAAGCAAGATTTTCAAGATTTCCGGGATTAGGATTTTCAAGATTTCCAATAAAAAAACCTATTGACACACGACAGGATTTTGACTATAATAATCGTAAATTCCGACTAAACATGGAGAAGCAGTATGGGAAACCGAATTGCAATCGGGAATCTCAAGGTAGATGAAGGCTTATATGCATTGGTGAGAGACGAAATCGCGCCGGGCACCGGCATCGAAGCGGATGCGTTCTGGGAGGCATTCAGCGACATCGTCACGACGATGGCACTCGAAAACCGCGCGCTCTTGGATAAACGCGACGCGATGCAGCAGCAACTTGATGCGTGGCACCTCGCGCGCAAAGGTGAACCGATAGACAGCGCGGCATACACCGCATTCCTTGCCGAAATTGGGTATCTGGTTCCGGAAGGCGAGAATTTTCGCGTAACGACAGAGAACGTTGACTCGGAAATCGCCACCCTTTCCGGGCCACAACTTGTCGTTCCGACAGATAATGCGCGCTATGCGCTCAACGCCGCGAACGCCCGGTGGGGCAGTCTCTACGACGCGCTCTACGGCACCGATGTTATCAGCGAGGAAGATGGCGCGACGCGCGGCACCGACTATAACCCCATCCGCGGTGCGAAAGTCATCGCCGAAACCGAGAAGTTTTTAGATGCCGCGGTCGGACTAGCATCGGGCAGTTTTTCTGACGTTACGCAATTTTCTCTCAAAGCGGTTGCGGGGCAGCAACAACTGCACGCGCGCCTCAACGATGGCGGTGAGGTTGGCTTGGCGGATGTCAATAAATTTGTCGGCTTCGCACGAGATAGCGATGAACTCCGCGCGATTTTATTCCAAAACAACGGATTGCACATTGAAGTGCAGATTAACCGGGAACATCCCGTTGGCAAGGCGCATGCAGCCGGTGTAGTTGATGTCCTTCTGAATCGGCGATAACGACAATTCAGGATTGTGAAGACTCTGTCGCCGCCGTGGATGCCGCCGATAAAGTCCAAGTCTATCGCAACTGGAACGGCATCATGCGAGGCACGCTGGAGACGACGTTCGAGAAAAACGGCAAGCCGCTCACGCGCCGCTTGGCACCAGATAAAACCTTCACCGCGCCTGATGGAAGCACGTTGACGTTGCCCGGGCGCAGTCTCCTCCTGATTCGGAACGTCGGACTCCATATTTATACGGATGCTGTCACGATGGCATATGGCAAGGAAATTCCGGAGGGGTTTTTAGATGCGATGGTGACAACGTTCGCCGCCATGCACGATTTGCAGGGTAACGGCGAGTTCACGAATAGCCGAACGGGTAGCGTTTACATTGTCAAGCCGAAGTTCCACGGACCTGAAGAAGTCGCGTTCACGGTGCGGCTGTTTGAGCGGATAGAGTCCGCGCTTGGGCTCGCGCCAAATACCGTGAAAATCGGGATTATGGATGAGGAACGGCGCACCACCGTCAACCTCAAGGCGTGCATCCGCGAGGCGAAGGCGCGCATCGTCTTTATCAACACCGGATTTTTGGATAGAACCGGCGATGAAATCCACACCAGTATGGAGGCGGGCGCGGTGATTCCGAAGATGGACATCCGCGACGAGCCGTGGATGCGTGCGTATGAAGATTGGAACGTTGATCTCGGCATTGAGACAGGATTGCCCGGCACTGCGCAAATCGGGAAGGGGATGTGGACGAAACCTGATGAGATGGCGGAGATGCTTGAGACGAAAGTGAATCATCCGTTAGCGGGTGCAACGACAGCGTGGGTCCCTTCCCCGACAGCGGCGACGCTCCACGCGATGCATTACCATCGTGTCAGCGTCGCAAAGCGGTTAGACGAACTTTCCTTGCGAGAGCGCGCAAGTCTGGCAGACCTGTTGACTCCGCCACTTTTAGAGGAACGCGTTGTCTCTCCCGACGAAATTCAGCAGGAGTTGGATAACAACGCGCAGGGCATCCTCGGCTATGTCGTGCGATGGGTAGAGCAGGGTATCGGCTGTTCAAAAATTCCGGATATCCACAACGTCGGTTTGATGGAAGACCGGGCGACGCTGAGGATATCAAGTCAGCACATCGCGAATTGGCTGCACCACGGTATCGTTACGGAATCGCAAGTTACGGAGACGTTCCAGCGGATGGCGGCAGTCGTTGATGCACAGAACGCAGGCGATGCTGCATATCGGAATATGTCGCCGAATTATGCCGAAAGCATCGCGTTTCAGGCGGCGTTGGATCTGGTTTTCAAAGGGTGCGAGGTGCCGAACGGCTATACGGAGTTTGTGTTGCATCCGCGGCGGCGAGAGGTGAAGGCGAGGAAGTGAACGTTCGCGAGGGACGGGCCCTCGCGCTACGGTAGCCTCTGCCTTTTCTGTCGTTCTGTCGAGACCGGGAGGTATCTTCTAAAGCCGATAGAACTTCACGGCGTTATCGTGGAACAGGTTTCTTATCTCCTGCGGTGAGCATCCTGCAACTGCATCCTGCAACGTCTGCACCCAACGCGGATAGGTTGAGGCTTGCGTTGAGACGGGCCAGTCGCTGCCGTATATCACCCGCTTGAAACCGAAGCAGGCGATGACATGCTCAATATAGGGCTGAAGGTGCGCCGGGGTCCATGCACCGTGGTCTGCCTCCGTTACCAACCCTGAGATTTTGCAATGGACGTTGGGGAATTCCGCCAGCGTTTCTATCTCCTGCTGCCACGGCTCAAGCCGTTGATTTTTGATGTCGGGTTTGCCGATATGATCCAAGATAAATTGGATTTCGGGGCACTGCTCTACTAGCCGAATCGTATTGGCGAGCTGCGGGTGGAAGATACAGAGATCGAAACTCAATCCGTAGTCAGCGAGGGTTTTGACACCCCGCACGAAGTCAGGTTGGATGCAGAAATCGACGCTTTCGGATTGGATGAGGCGGCGAATGCCTTTGACGAGTGAATTCTCGGCGAGTTTCTCGACAAACGGCGCGACGCGCTCGCCTTCTTCCAGCGGTGCCCATGCCACGATGCCTTGAATTCTCGGGTCGGACGCGGCGAGGGAGGTTACCCACGCTGTTTCCTTCAGTCCGTCATCGGGATGCGTATCGCATTGCACGAAGACCACGGCTTCGACAGGCAGTTCGCCGTGCGCGGCGGTATAATCTGCTAGCAGATAGGGTTTGTTGAGCAGCGGTACGCTTTCCAGCCAAGGGTACCTGAGCTGCTCTGGGTGCCAAAGATGAACGTGTGTATCAATGATTGTGAGTTTTTCCATCGGGTGCTCCTTATTTGGGGGCTATTTTAGCGGTTTTGCGTTGGATTGTCAAGAAGAAAATTTGACATGGGCAATGATGACATGCTATAATTGTGAAGCAGGACGCAGAATCCACATTTGGACGAGAGTGTTTCATATCGCGATGCACACCCGTAGGCGCGCCCTCCCGGTCTTGATGTTCCCGTAGCGCGGGGGCCCTCGGATGCCATACGCGCATCCGAGCGGGTTTCCCCCGCGTTGTCCAGCGTCAAGAGATGGCGTTTTAGGTGCTTTAGCACCTACATGTCTATAGAAACACGTGTCGTGCCATTTTCAAGGTCTTTTAAGACCTTAATAAAAAACACGCGCGGCCCTGGCAAAATCTATTAAGGACCTAAAGGACCTTAGGTTCTTCGCGGCGGCGTGCTATAGACATTAAGGTCCTACGGACCTAAGAGACGTTTTTTTTCGTAGCGCGGGTGCCTGTCCCCCGCGAGCGTTGGATTCCGCGGCACGCACGATGGCGAGGGAAACCCGCTCGCATGCGCGTGTGGCATGCGAGGGCCCTCGCCCTACGGTGCGGGGGTGGCGTTTTTTTTCGTAGCGCGGGGGCCTGTCCCCCGCGATCGCCATCGTCACGATGTGTGTTTCCCCCGCTGTAGTTTGTGCTCGCCCGCTCCCGAACGGATCAGGATCAGGCGATCCTGATCTACAGGGATGATAAGGTCTGGCAGCAAGACGCATGGCGAGGGCCTGTCCCTCGCCCTACGGTGAGGGGAAGGCGTTTTTTTCATCGTAGCGCGAGGGCCTGTCACCACGACGTTGGGCGATTTATGAAACACCCTGGGTAAACTATCAAACATTCCTAACAAAGGAGAAAATATGTCAAAAAGACGAATCGTTCTAGTGGCAGGGAAGGCGAGCCACGGCGGCGGTGCGCATGAACACCCCGGCGGATGCAACCTCCTCGCCGATCTACTCAATAAAACCGATGCAGATGTTGAATCCGTTGTCTATCAAGGTTGGCCAACCGATGCTGCCGCTTTTGATGATACGGCCGCTATCATCGTCTATTCAGATGGCGGCGCGAGGCACCTCTGCATCCCGCACCTCGCGCAGATTGCTGAACTCGCAGATAAAGGCATCGGCATCGCGATGTTGCACTATGCAGTTGAAGTGCCGAAAGGTGAACCGGGGGACCGCTTCCTCGATTGGATCGGCGGCTATTTTGAGACGCACCTCTCTGTCAATCCGTATTGGACAGCGACGTTCACTTTGTTCCCGGAACACCCCACGACGCGCGGGATAGAGCCGTTTTCGTTAGAGGACGAGTGGTATTATCACATGCGGTTTCGTGAAAATATGCAGGGTGTCACGCCGTTATTGAGTGCCATCGCGCCTGAATCAACGCTGACGAGACCGGACGGACCGCACAGCGGTAACCCGCACGTGCGCAAATCGGTTGCCAACGGCGAACCGCAACATCTGGCATGGTGCGTGGAGCGCGCAGATGGCGGCCGCGGTTTCGGATTTACCGGCGGACACCTGCACAGCAATTGGGCCGATGACCGGCTTCGCAAGTTCATCCTCAATGCCATCGCATGGACAGCGCAGGTGGAAGTTCCCGAAGGCGGCATTTCCACGCCGACACCAACAGCGGCGGAATTGGAGGGATATTTGTAAGGGTGGATTTCTACATCCATCCGTCCTGCCCGGTTACCGTAGTGCGAGGGCCTGTCCCTCGCAAGCTGTCCTACCACTTACCGTAGTGCGAGGGCCTGTCCCTCACAAGCTGTCCTACTACTTTCCGTAGTGCGAGGGCCTGTCCCTCGCAAGCCGCTGCACGACACGTTTAACGGTGCAGATTTCTATAACTGCCCATTTGACAGGAGCGAAAACATGAGCCAAGACTTACAAGATTATCTCTTCGACCTGCAGGGGTATCTCATTTTACAAAACGCGCTCTCGGAGGAAGACCTCGGGGCGATTAACGGTTGGATCGATGCACACTGGGAATACGTAGAAACCCCGTGGGAAACCGGCAATCTTGAAAACAGCCGGATGCCGCGCTGGCTCGGCAATATTGAGACGCACACCTACAATGTCGAAAATGGTGTGAATTTCCAGAATATCATTGAGGGTGGCGATGTCTTCGAGAAGCTGATCGATCATCCGGCGTGGATTCATCTCGTCCAGAAATACATCCATTCCGAAGTCAACGGGCTTTCCATCCACGAGAATTTCCTGAATGTGCGCGGCAAAGGCGGTTTCATCCATATCCACTGCGGTGGACATGTCCCGCTGAGTTACCTCACTTTCAGGCAGGAAAATACCGGCGAATGGATGGTTGGGCAGATTAACGTGCTGATGGCACTCAACGACATCGGACCCGGGGATGGCCCGCCCGTGCTGGTTCCGAGCAGCCACAAATGCACGGAGATCCACCCACGTTTGGAACAAGATGGCAAGGGTTTGGTTTACGATGGCATCACCGGGAAACCGGCGGGCACCGCCGTCGCGACGAAGGAGATTTATCTGAAGGCAGGTGATGTGGTAATGTTTACGGATGCGATTACGCACGGTTCGGCGGAACGCACTAATCCGGGGTATCGCCGTTCGATCGTCTACCGTTATTCGCCGAGGTATGTCCGCGAGCGTTTTGACTATCCGCATTCGGCGGAGTTATTGGCCCGGTTGACACCGGCGCAGCGTAAGATTATCCAACCGATGTCGCCGCGTCGGCCGCCGGAGGTTAGGTAATTGTCACCACAGAAAACCCTCTGGGGCGGCCGATTCAGCACCAGCCTCACTACCGAAACCGTCGCCTTCACCCAGTCCGTTGCGGCAGACACGCGCCTGATCGGATACGACATCTGGGGCAGCCAAGCGCATGCGATTATGCTCGCACGGCAAGGTATCATCGCGGAAGAGGACTTGCGCGAGATTTTGCGCTGGCTGCAAAAGGCAGAAGAGGATTTCAAAAACGGCACGCTGACGCTTGAGCCGAGTAAAGAAGACGTGCACATGAACGTTGAATCGTATCTTATTGAGAACGCGGGACGCGAATTCGGCGGAAAACTCCACACCGCACGTTCTCGGAATGACCAGGTGCTTGTTGACGCGCGCCTCTACATTCGGGAAGAAATCCTCAACGTCCAGCGCGGCCTCTCCGCACTTTGCGATGCGTTCCTTAAGATTGCTGAGGAGCATACCGAAACCGTGATGCCCGGCTATACGCATACGCAACATGCGCAGCCGATTAGCCTCGGTTTTTGGGCGAGTGCCTACGTGAGCATGTTCCTCCGGGACCAGAAGCGGTTGCATTCCGCCTACGCGCTTGCCAATACAAACCCACTCGGTGCGTGCGCCTTGGCAGGCACGACTTTTCCCATCGACCGGCACCTCACAACAAAGCTGCTTGGTTTTGACGCGCCGCATGAACACGCTCTTGACGTTATCAGCAGTCGTGATTTCATCGCGGAGACACTCTTCGCGCTGTCGTTAGTCATGGCAAACCTTTCGCGAATTAGCGAAGAGATTGTCTATTGGACGACGTATGAATTCGGGATGGCGGTGCTTGACGATGCCTATAGTTTCGGGAGTTCCATCATGCCGCAGAAAAAGAATCCTGACATCGCGGAGCTCACGCGAGGCCGTACCGGGCGTGTTTACGGGGCCCTGTTCGATCTCCTGACAAATCTCAAGGGGTTGCCGATGGGTTACAACCGAGATTTTCAGGAGGACAAGCCGCCCTTGTGGGAGGCGTTTGACATCGTCAAGGCGTGCCTCGGAGTGCTACCGGAACTGCTTGGGACGACAGATTTCCGCGAAGAACGGATGGCAGAATTGGCGAACGCCAACTTTGCAACGGCGACAGAATTGGCGAATTATCTCGTCACGGAACACGACATCAGTTTCCGAGAATGCCACGAGATTGTCGGATGGCTCGTCGGGGAATTGGTGAAGCAAGACAAGACGTTCGCTGACTGGGAAGCAACGCAGTGCCTGCTGAAGGAAAAAGGCATTGAGATTCCGATTGCGCAACTGCAACAGATTCTGGATGCGGCGTTGGCAATCCGCAACAACCGAAGCCTCGGCGGCACGTCTCCCGATGAAGTGTATCGGATGTGCGAGGTGTTTGAAGAGCAGTTGAACGAAATCGCGTTGCAAATCTACACTCGTCAAACGCAGATTGACGATGCCCACCGCGAGACGCTGCGAACGGTTGAAGAGGTTCTGAAGCAGGATTAACAGGATTTGCAAGATTTCCAACTAGTCTCGATGCCTCCCAGTAGGAGAGACCTCCTGGTCTCGATTTTTCCCGGTAGGAGAGACCTCCCGGTCTCGATGCATTCGGGGGTTCCCGTAGTGCGAGGGCCTGTCCCTCGCCGAGCCAAAATTCTCCTTTCACCGTATCGCGGTGGGAAAACCTGTCCCTCGCGATTCCTTCTGTCTGGAGCAGGATTTGCAAGATATGAGCAGGATTTGCAAGATTTTCAAGATTAGCAGGATTAGGGGTTTTTATCGCGCCGAAATGTCTCTTTAGGTCTGTTAAGTCCTGCATGTCTGTAGCACAATCGGACATCAGCAGTCCTAAGGTCCGTTAGGACCTTAATCCGAAGCCGCATGGTTGTTTGACGAAAGCGGCTTGCGTTCCCTATTGTCTGAATCAGGATTTACAGGATTAGAGGATTTCCAAGATTAGGGAATCTGTGCAGTCAATATCCTTTGGAATTCTGTCTGCATTTCCGATATGCCGCGCTGACGAAAAATGCCTTTAGGTCCGTAGGACCTTAATGTCTATAGAAAAACAGACCGCGAAGAATTCTAAGGTCCGGAAGCCCTTAATGTGGAGATGCATTTTTCCCTTGACAAACGGGATTTTATCTGCTATAATTTTTGTTACGAAATATGCATGAATGCCCAATTAGCCGGAGACATACGGTTTTCGGTTTTCGTGCTGCTTCTACTCTCGTTCTCCCGCGGAGGGAGAGGGGACTTACGACATTAATTGGGTAATTCAAAGGAGATTAAATTGTGAATTTAGATAAGGAACGGGAGCGGTTATCACAAGCGGCTAACTTGGAGTGGCTTCGACGCGACTGGAAAATGTCTGAGATGATTACCGTAGACCTGTCACATGAACATCCTTTGCAAGGACATTTCATCCATCAGTGTGCTCTGATTCCACAAGATTTGGTTGGCCTAGAATTTTCCAAAGCAACTTTGGAAGAGACACGTTTGTATAATGGTGGGGTTCCCGCAGCTTTTTCCCCTACATGGGGCAGTGAAGGACAGGTGGAATACTTCCGTTATGGAGTTGAAAACGGTGTTGAACCTCTGATTATTAGGCGTTATTTCCATGGACTCCGAGAGGGCTACAAGGAGATATCGGAGGAGTTCCGCCACTTCCACCGGCTCTATCACGATAGGAAAACGGATAAGTACATCAAAATTGATGATGCTGGAAATGAAGAGGTAGTGGCTGTTGTTCAGCCCAACCAGATTGATATCCGGCTTAAGGAGATTCGCCAGTTTTTAGCTGTCAAACAGATGTTCCTATCAATTTGTTTTGAGTTTACTGAGTACTCGGAACACTCGCTGGAAGATCTTGGAATTGACTCAGATTCGGGGAGCGATCTCCAGCGCGATAACGATAGGCTTCTGTGTTGGACGCATTACTATGGGGACTACAGTTATGCATCCCGCAAATCGTTTAGCAGGTTGATGGGAAAACGGCTCATCAAACCGCTCCCAAAGTCCAAGAGCGGATTCGGGGATTTTGCGGAGCAAGGTAGGGAGTATGTCGAGTTCATCTTTGACGTTGACGAAAATGGAGATGGAATTTGTCATACGTGCGACCCAGATAAACTGGATTTTCCTAAGAGAAATCCAGATGCTCCTTTCCATCTGATTCCTATCCACTTTTCCAAGAAGGTTTTAGATAAGTATTACAACGAACCCGGCAAATATACGGTGCGGGATTCTGAGGTGAGTTGTGGTTCGCTGTGGTATGTGAAAATCGACAACCATGCCCCGGACAAAGTCTGCGTGATGTTCCGTGATCTGTGCTATCTGCCTTACACGGAGCAACTCCATTGGCGGGTGCACAACGTTCTGCCGGAAGGCGGGGTGAGTGAAACGTTCTATGGGCGCAACATTGATGGGCTGTGGATGAATTCAGATCAGCCGGATCTCTTGTTCAAACAACATTATGAACTCTTGCAAAGGACTTGTGACGAATGTCTGGGGTGGCAATTGTTGAAGCCCCTCGGTCCTGGAGACGAGTACCGCCTCAAGCGCATAAGGGTTCCTGCCGTTGACGAGGAATCCGATTTTAAAGATTTGGTATCAGATCTCACAAGCGTATTAATCGACAAATCGCTCAACGAAAAACGCTTGAAGGATTTGATTCCGGTTGCCGAGCGAAAGAAGGGTGAAAGGAGCATCAGCCTCCTTGAATCGGCTTTCAAGTGCCGCGGTGTCGCCGGAAGTGAGAAGCATATTCGCTTCCTCCGTTCTCTTTGGGATTTGCGGACGACTCGCAGTAGTGCGCATCCTGAAATCCTAGAGGACCCAAGGTATGAAAAAGCCGCTAAGCATTTTGAGCTTGATAATCTGAATTGCAGCGCGGCGTTCTCCAAAATTCTTGAGCAGGCTGTGGCATTTCTTGAATTCCTCACCGGTGTCGTGCGTAGCGGCAAACTCGGCGATAAAAACGGTGGCGATAGTTGACCTGCACTTCGGTGCAACGGGCGGAGAGAGACATCCGCCCTTAACACCGAAAAAGAAACCCACACATCAACGAGAAACCCTAATCCTGAAAATCCTCTAATCTTGCAAATCCGCGATTCAGACAATAGGGGAATACGCCGCTTGCAACCATGCCCATGCGCTTAACATTAAAGTGAGGGGGTTTCATAAATCGCTCAACGTCGCGGTGACATGCCCCCGCGCTACGATGAAAAAGAACCTCTTGTAAATCCGCGATTCAAACAAAAACTTTGACGAAAAGCACCAAATTTGCTACAATAGCGTTGTTTGCCGAGATAACCGATGAACAAGATGAACAGGTTAGTTACCGTAGGGCGAGGGCCTTTCCCTCGCTGGGCGGCGGTATTAACAGAAAACGTCCAGCTGTCCCCGTTCACCGTAGGGCGAGGGCCTTTCCCTCTCCTTGCATCGAAATCCGAATGAGGGCGGATGTCCGTATCCACCCTCTTCAGTGGGAGAGACCTCCCGGTCCCGATACACAAAAGGAGAAATTGAATGAAAAGATTAACGCTTTTAACTTTGACCTTGGTGTTAACTGCCTTGGCGCAGTTGAGCACGCCGCCCGTGCAAGCAGAGGTTTCTATTCCGGATGCCGAGTTAGCGGCGGTTATCCGCGAAACCCTGGAGCTGCCAGCAGGCGCAGCAATCACGGTGGATGCGATGCGCAATTTAACGGAGCTTAAGACAAGCCTCCTTGGGATAGCAGACCTCACCGGGCTGGAGCATGCAGTCAACTTGGAGGTGCTGGATCTCTGGGGCACCGGTGTATCGGATGTGTCTGCGCTGGAAAACCTGACAAACTTGGAGTGGCTGTATCTCGGCTGGACCGCCGTTTCGGATGTGTCTGCGCTGGAAAACCTGACAAACTTGGAGTGGCTGCGTCTCGGCGACACCGCCGTTTCGGATGTGTCTGCGCTGGAAAACCTGACAAACTTGGTGGAGCTGGCTCTCAGCGGCACCGCCGTTTCGGATGTGTCTGCGCTGGAAAACCTGACAAACTTGGAGGTGCTGTGGCTCAGCTTCACCGATGTCTCGGATGTGTCGCCCTTGCTAGGGTTGAGTCTGCCCGGAGATTGGACCGGCAAAGGGCTGACTCTCTGGGACTGCCTGCTAAGTTACGCCTCTATCCACACGCATATTCCTGCCTTGCAGGCGAAGGGGATAGAGGTGGGATTCGACAACGTCGCGCATCCTGCTTTGTTGAAAGTCTCTGGGGATGGGCAAGAGGGCGCGGGTGCAACAGCGTTGCCAAATCCTTTTGTCGTGGAGGCGATGGATGAGCACGGTGAGCCGATAGTCGGCAGGATAGTCGAATTTGATATCCTTGGCGGCGGTGGGAGTCTCAGTGCTGAAACGGTGGAGACAGATGCGCAAGGGAACGCGCGGGTAACTCTCACGCTTGGTAGTTCTCAAGGCGTAAATAAGGTCAGGGCATCTTCGGAGGGGATTCGGTCTTGGGTGTTGTTTACTGCTGTTGGGACAGGAGATGCACCGCCACGCGTTGCGGATATGAATGGGGATGGTGTCGTCAACATTCAGGATTTGGTGCTGGTTGCCGGTCAGTTCGGGAAAACGGGTGAGCACGGTGCGGATGTGAATGGGGATGGTGTTGTTAATATTCAGGATCTGGTGTTGGTTGCGGGTGCGTTTGGGGAAGACGCGGCTGCGCCGTCGGCGGGCGCGGTTTCGCGGGCGCGTTTGACGGTATCGGATGTGGAGGAATGGCTAATTGAAGCGCGGGCATCGATTCGTTCCGGCTCGGGCGATCCCGAACTACAGATAGGGAGTGCATCGGGACCGGGAGGTCTATCCCACCGGCGTGGGATTGCGGTGTTGGAGCAGCTCCTCGCCAGCCTCATGCCAAAGGAGACGGCACTGCTTGCCAATTATCCGAATCCGTTCAATCCGGAGACGTGGATACCGTATGAATTAGCAAAGACTGCCGAAGTCACGGTCTCCCTCCATGCGTCGGATGGGAAACTCGTCCGCACGCTAACGTTAGGGCAAATGCCTGCCGGTGTGTATCAAGGGAAAAACCGTGCGGCGTATTGGGATGGCCGGAATGCGCAGGGTGAGCCTGTTGCAAGTGGCGTGTATTTCTACACGTTGCAGGCAGGAGAGTTTTCTGCGACGCGGAAGATGGTGATTCGGAAGTAAAAAACCGTTCCCGTTCACCGTAGGGCGAGGGCCTGTCCCTCGCCGTGCGTCGGTCGTGACAGCAAACATCCGTGGTCTCTCGGTTGCGGGCGTTTTCTGCCTAGGTCGGTAGATAGCGAGGGACAGGTAATTTGCCTCGTCTCTGTAGGTCCAGATCGCCCGATCTTGACCCGTTCGGGATCAGGATCCCGAACTACAGTCACTGGGGCACGCGGGCGATCGCGGGGGACAGGCCCCCGCGCTACGGGAAGAAATAGGCAATCGCCGCCTCGCACGTAGGGCGAGGGCCTGTCCCTCGCCGTGCGTCGGTCGTGACAGCAAACATCCGTGGTCTCTCGGTTGCGGGCGTTTTTCGCAGCGGTTGAGAGATCGCGGGGGACAGGCCCCCGCGCTACGGTAAGAAATAGGCAATCGCCACATGGCACGTAGGGCGAGGGCCTGTCCCTCGCCATGCCCCGGTCGTGACAGCAAACGGCCGTGGTCTCTGGGTTGTGGACCTTTTCCGCAGGGGTTGAGAGATCGCGGGGGACAGGCCCCCGCGCTACGGTAAGAAAGATGATTTGCCTCGCCAAGAGGTTCCTAATCTTGTAAATCTTGTAAATCCTGCTAATCCTGCTTCAGACAATTAAGAGCGCGGAGGACAGGTCCCCGTGCTACGAACTACGAAGGTCCAAGCCAAATAGCGGGCGAATGGTGGAGGATTACACATTGAAAGACAGACTCGACAAACTCATTATCGCTTTGGATACCGATGATAGAGAGAAAATTGAACGGATATCCAAATCGGTTATTGAAATGAAGGTGTCGTGGGTGAAAATTGGATTTCAGGCGTTTACCGCCGTTGGCAGCGAAGGATTTGAATCCCTCTGCCAGAATAGGCATCGCATTTTTCTCGACCTGAAGTTTCACGACATTCCAAACACGGTGGCGCGGGATGTCGGCACCATGACGAAACGGGGCGCGCACATGATTAACATGCACGCCGCCGGTGGCATTGAGATGATGCAGGCGGCGAGGACCAGCGCGGATGACGCTTCCTCTGGGAACTCCTGTCCTATCTTACTCGGCGTGACAATGCTCACCAGCATTGATGAACCCGGTTTTCAGACAACTTTCGGTTCTGAGCGGCAACTCACAGAACAAGTGGTTCATCTCGCCAGACAGACACAAGAGTCCGGATTGGACGGAGTCGTCGCATCGCCGCTAGAAATTGAAGCGATTCGGGAGGCATGCGGCGACGATTTTGTGATCGTCACACCCGGTATTCGGCCGAAATGGGCCGCTACAGGAGATCAGCGTCGATTCACAACGCCGGCGGAGGCGATTAACCGGGGTGCGGACTACATCGTTGTCGGCAGACCGGTTTTGGAAGCGGCAGACCCGGGGGAAGCCATCGAAAAAATCCTTGACGAAATGGTTTGAGAAAAGGTAGAATGCCGATAAAACCGCATAGCGGCTTTATGTCTATAGAGGTTAACCATGAACCTAATCTGTATCTGCTTAGACACGTTTCGCGCCGACATCATCGGCAGCGGGAAGAAGTTCAGCCACGCGCGAACGCCGAACCTTGACGCGCTTGCATCCGAGAGCGTCCGATTTACGCGTGCCTTTGGTGAAGGCCAACCGACGCTGCAAGTCCGCCGCGCGAATTTCACGGGGATGCGCAGTTTCCCGTGGAAATATAACTTTGACCGGCGCGGGCATTGGCATCACGCCCCCGGCTGGCATAAGATTCCACCCGAACAGGATACGCTCGCCGAAGTGTTGCTGGAACGCGGGTATCTCACCGCGCTCATCGCCGATACGTATCACATGTTCAAACCGACGATGAACTTCTCGCGCGGCTTCGCGCATTTCGATTTCATCAGGGGACAAGAATCGGATAATTGGCGCAGCGGCGACCCGAGGTTGATTGAAGCGCAACTCCGGGAGCACGTGCGGGAACCGCTGAATTGGCGGCGGCACGCCGGTTTAGTCAACTATCTGCTTTGCCAACGCCACCGCAAATCGGAAGATGATTACAGTTGTGCGCGCGTCTTCCGAGCGGCATCCGATTGGCTTGACGATAATCACACCGCCGGTCCTTTCTTCCTGTGGGTGGATAGTTTCGACCCGCATGAACCGTGGGATCCGCCCAAACCCTACGCCGATTTCTACTTCCCGGATTATGAAGGAAAAGATTTCATCACGCCGGGCAGCGCAAACGAAGGCGAGGGGCCCACCGAAGCGGAACTCCGCCGCATCGAGGCACTCTATCTCGGCGAGGTGACGTTCGTGGATAAGTGGGTAGGCGCGCTGCTTGACAAGATAGACACGCTGAATCTTCGCGATGACACCATCGTCGTGTTGATGTCCGACCACGGGACGCAACTCCGCGATCACGGAAGCTTCGGTAAAGGGGCGAACAAACTGCATCCGTTCAATACGCAGCTCAACCTGATGATTCGGCATCCGAATGGCCCGAGGGAGCTCGAGGTCTCCGCCTTCGTCCAAAATCACGATCTGATGCCGACGCTTCTGAATCAACTCGGAATTCCGTGCGGTTGGACAGATGGCGAGGATATGTGGCCGCTCGTTACACAGGAGAAAGCGTTCTTGCGCGAACGGATTATCACCGGATGGGCTGGGTTTATTACCGGCAATGCGCGCGGGCGCGTCAGCGTGCGCGATAACCGTTGGAATTTCTGCACCTCTGTCGGTTATCGCGATGAGAAAGGCGATGAACTGTTTAATATACGGAAAGATCCGGAGGAGAAAGTCAACGTCGCGAGCGAGCATCCATCGGTTGTTGCGGAACGCCGGCGGGATGTGGAAGCGTTGATTGGGCAGCCGTTGCCGGGGCATTTCATTGAAGTGTGCGACCCGGGGCATGCACCGATGACGCGGTGGCTGCAGGGGAAGTTGGCGGAGATGTCCTAAAGTTTGGATATTTTGCGTCCGGCTAGTTCACTGCTTATATCGAATGGGGATGAAAAGATGAATAAGCACAGAATCGTGGCAGACTTCCACAACGCTGATGAACAAGGAAGGCTCCGTCTGACGTGCATTGGGACAATTCGAGATGTAGCAAAACTCGGTATCGGCCTACATGATGGGATGGAATTGGTTCTGGTTGACGATGATCTGGAAGTTGATAGCATCGTTGAATGGAATCCTGATGAAGCCTGTTGGGTTGCCGCGATTGACTGGGACGCGATACGGGATGTGCCGATGCCTGAAACACGAAGGAACGTTGCCAGCTCGTTCTGGTTCTGTAGCAGCCCCGGTCCCGATGGCGGCATCACCGGTTTCCTCGCGTTAACGTTGACGCAAGGCATCGCGAAAAATCCTGCTCTTTCCCTTGGCAAAACCGAGGATTCAGGATTTGGAAAAGTTGGTTGACATCATCTCACGAAAAGTGGTATAATAATTCTATCATGACACAATATGACGATGCAGCAAAATATCATCTGCTGCAAAACGCTGACACCCTCCTCCCGTATCTGCAGGATGCACCGAACCTGAAAGTGCTGCGGCGGCTGGATACGCAGCAGCCGACGTTGAAAACGCGGCATGCCGATAGCACGTGGGAGATAAGCGTTGATGGAGAGGAGGGCATTTCGCATGTGGAAGTGCAGACGCATAATAGTCCGGAGCCGATGCCGTTCCGCGTGGCGGGGTATCACGGTTTCCTCATTGGGGAGCATAAGAAGCCGGTGTATAGCACGGTTATCTACTTGCATGCCAAGGCGGGGCGGAATGACCCGGGTGGTTATGGTTATGAGTGGCATGGGCAGCCGTGTTATCTGCTGACATATCGAGTAGTGCGTCTGATTGAGCTGGACGGCCCCTCGGTGTTGGAATTGCAGGCCCCGGGCTTGATGCCGTTTACGCCGTTGATGCGTCCCCCCGATGGGATGAGCGCGGAACGATGGTTGCAAGAGTGTATTGATGCAACCTCCTCGCTGTCTGTCAGTGTGGCGCATCGGCACGACTTGCTGGCACTTCTGAGTATCTTCGGGAAATTGGGTTACGACGAGTCACTGATAATGAAGTCAGTGAAGGAGGACATGGTGAACGAATCACTTGTTTTTCAACGCTATGCCAAACGCTATGCCGAGAGCTATGCTGAAAGCTATGCCGAGGCGGCGATAAAACCGGCGGTTGAGGAAGCACTTGCGCGCGGCATTGAGGAAGGCGAGCGGAATGCCACGATTGGGACTATCCTCAGTTTCCTTGAAGCGCGTTTTCAGACAACGTCAGTGCATTCCTTAAGACCGCTGCTTGAAACGATTGACGACATGGAGCGACTCAAGCAGCTGGCTCCTGCCGCCGCGTCGGCAGAGAACCTGGAGACGTTCCTAGAGGCACTCGGCCGCTAACTTGTCGCTTTGTTCTTAAAGCGGCAACCGAAGAAAATCCCGATGCAGGAGAATGGGGGTTCTTCGCGAACCGAAGAAGGCGAGAGTCCGAGCGTTCTTGCCTTCTTTGTCTCCTGCCCCGGGACCTGCAACATCTCGGCCGGGATGAGCGCGCCGCGGTGGTTGCAAGCGTGCATTGATGCAACATCCTTGCTGTCTGTAAGCGTGGCACATCGGCACGACTTGCTAGCACTTCTCAGCGTGTTTGGAAGGTTAGGTGAGGGTGTTTCATATATCGCTCAACGTCGCGGGGACAGGCCCCCGCGCTACGGTGAAAAAACGCCGCCCCTTCACGTAGGGCGGTGGGAAAACCTGTCCCTCTCTATGTGTTTTGCTATCAAACCTCATCATCCCTATAGTTCAGGATCGTCTGAAGCTCTGGCATGTTGGTTTCCAAGCGATCCTGACCCGTTCGGGATCGGGCACTTCCGAACTACAGCGGTGGGCCCGATGCCTGCCGGTATTCGCCCTCCCCCCAAGGCGGGATAAATACCGAAACGGAATTATGAAACACCCTCACTTTAGTACGACAGTTGGCGTTGGGACATCAACCTGCCGGTGTCTATCGGATTCGGAGTCGTGCGGCGTATTGGGATGGGAGGAATGAATTGGGAGAACGCGTTGCCAGTGGGATGTATTTCTATACACTTACAGCAGACGATTTCTCGACGACCGGGAAAATGCTGATGCGGAAGTAATTCAAGGGCGTTTCGTTGTGACGGTAACGCATCTCTCTGCAACACGTTTCAATCGGAAGACCGCGGCGGACAGCCCCCGCGCGCCGGTTTCGGAAACCTTCCTAATGGAGGTGCAATTCATGGTTTTTAGTGATTTCAAGAAAATTTCTGAAGTGCAAGAAACGTTTGATATCATCTATGTGGAAGATGACTTCGTCAAGGTTCAAGAGGCAGAACCTTCGGAACAATTCCTGCAAGACTTTGAGTGGACGAGACAGAACCTGAACGTCTTCGTCTCCGAGGCATCGCGATGTGAGGCGATCATCTTTCCCGTTTTGAAAGAGAACTATAAGGCATACGCCGATAACTACGAACTCTGGATTGGGACATCCATCGCCTACGACGAGACCTTGAATGGAACGCCGGATTACCTCATTTCTACTCGCTCTCGATTAGGTAAGACAGTGGTTGGAAAGCCGTTGATAATTCTGGTTGAGGCGAAGTGGAACGATTTTGACCGGGGATGGGGACAATGTCTCGCGGAGTTGGTAGCTGCGCAGAAGATGAACAACGACGCGGATTTTCCCGTGTATGGCATTGTCACCGATGGCAATTTGTGGCAATTTGGGCGGCTTGTCGGTGACACCTTTGCCCAAAACCGCGCAGATTTTACGTTGGCGAATCTGCCACTGCTGTTTGGCGCAGTGAAGGCTGTGTTCAAAGCCGCAACTGAGTCTTCATGCAATACGGCGTGAGGGAGCGTGTTCGCATCAAAATTGGACATTTTCTGCGACAATATGCTATACTACTCTCAACGTTGGAGTATCGCGACCGGGAGGGCTCTCCTACCGGTGGCGACACTATCAGAATAAGAACGGAGGCGAATTTTCATGAAACAGATTTGCTCAATAGCAGCGTGGCTTCTCGTTATCGGGGTGATGCTGCACGGCATCGCGAATGGTTACGCCGATAAGCATCAGGCAGAAGAAAAGCCGTTTAAGGTTGCAATGCTGCTGTCTGCTTCCATCGATGACCAGGGTTGGACAACGATGGGATATGAGGGGCTCAAAGCCATTGAAAAGGAGCTCGGCGCGGAGATTGCCTACGTTGAGAACATTAAACCTGCCGCCCAAGCGGCGCAGTTTCGGGCATTCGCGCAGAAAGGGTATCAGCTCATCTTCGGGCACGGATACGAATATCAAGCGACAGCGAAAAGCGTTGCGGTAAATTTTCCTGATACTATCTTTGTGAATACTTCGGGGAGCATCGCTGTCGCACCGAATCTGGCCCCCATCGACTCGCGCGCCGAAGGTGCTACCTATCTCTTGGGCATCATTGCTGGCGCGATGACGAAAAGTGGTAAAATCGGTGTGCTCGGTGGACGCAATGTCCCGTCTATTAATAGCACGTTTGTCGCGTTTGAGGCAGGCGCGAAAAGTGTCAACCCCGATGTCAACGTGCAATGGAATTACGTCGGCGATTGGGTGAACCGAGACAGAGCGAAGGAGATAACCCTCTTGCGGATTAAAGAGGGGTTTGACTTTTTCTTTCACAACGCCGATATAGCGGCACGCGGCATGTATGAAGCGGCGGAAATCGCGCAAGCCGTCGGGAAACAGGTTTGGACGTTCGGTTCCAACCGCGCGCAGCATGAAGTCTCGCCGACGACAATTTTGGCGAGTTCTGTCATCAAATCATCTCTCTTTGTGCATATCGCCAGAGATGTCAAGAACGGCACTTTTGAGCCGAAGCCTTATGTCTTCACAATGACGAAAGGCGGCGCGATTGAGATGCGCTATAATCCGAAGTTGAAGGATAAAGTGCCTGCAGAAGTGCAAAAGCAGGTTGCGGCGGCGGAAAAGCAAATCCTCGCTGGCACGCTGGAAGTGCCGCAAATCGATTTTGCGAATAACGAATAAAAAACGTGCCGGTGAGCGCGGACTCAAACCGCGCCTATCGGTTCACCAGAAGGAAAACATTACATGAAACATAAACATTGGATGTCTATCTGTCTTCTCACGCTCGGGGTGCTGCTCTTCGGCGGCGCGAATGTTGACGCTGATGGCCATAAGGCGAAGGAATTCAAAGTAGCGATGCTTCTGCCTGCCTCTATCAGCGATGCCGGGTGGAACGCGCTGGCTTACGATGGGCTGAAAGGCATCGAAAAGGAGCTCGGCGCGAAAATCAGTCACGTGGAAAGCCGAACCCCGGCAGACCAGGAGGAACACTTCCGTGCCTATGCGTTGGATGGGTATCATCTCATCTTCGGGCACGGATACGAATATCAAGATGCTGCGAAGGCAGTCGCGCCGGATTTCCCTGAAACGGTTTTTATCACCTCGTCGGGTGGCACTATCATGGACAACGTCTCGCCGATTATCTTTCGGCTTGAGCAAGCCGCCTACCTGTTGGGTGTCATCTCCGGAATGATGACGCAGACAGACAAAATCGGCATTATCGGCGGACAAAACATTCCATCGGTGAATAGCACATTTATGGCGTTTGAAGGCGGCGTGAAAAGCGTCAACGCTGATGCGGAGGTGCGCCGTGCCTACGTTGGAGACTGGGAAAACATCGGCAAGGCGAAGGAGCTCGCGCTCGCGCAAATTCAGGAAGGCATCGATTTTATCTTTCATAACGCCGATGCGGCGGGACGCGGTGTGTTCGATGCGGTAGAGACATCGCAAGCCCAAGGGAAATTTGCCTGGACGTTCGGTTCTAACCGCGACCAGAGTGAAGTCTCGCCGACGACGGTGCTTGCCAACGCTGTGATTACACCGGGTGCGTTCTTGCAGGTTGCGCGGCTTGTCAAAGAGGGCACTTTCAAACCGCAGTCTTACGTTTTCACGATGGCGAGCGATGGCGCAATCGCGATGAACTATAACCCGAAATTGAAGGATAAAGTGCCTGCAGAAGTGCAAAAGAAGGTAGAAGAAGTCAAGAAGGCAATCCTCGCCGGCACCGTGAAAGTCCCGCAAATTGATTTTGAGGATACCGATTGATATCTGAGTGCCGTAGCGCGAGGGAAACCTGTCCCTCGCGAGGCTCTCAACAACCGTAGCGCGAGGGCTTATCCCTCGCGGTGCTCTCAACAACCGTAGCGCGAGGGCTTGTCCCTCGCGATGCCTCTCAATACTGAGTGCCGTAGCGCGAGGGCCTGTCCCTCGCGATGCTTCTTGATACCTGATTACCGTAGCGCGAGGGCCTGCCCCTCGCGAAGCCTCAACGGAGGATTGGCCCCATGACACAGACATTAACAATTGACGGAAAGGAAGTCGCCTTTTCTGAAGGTGAAACGCTCCTTGAAATCGGAGAACGGCATCACAAAGAGATTCCGACGCTCTGTTATGACACGCGGCTTGAACCCTTCGGCGGGTGTCGACTCTGCATCGTTGAATTGGAAGGCGCGCGCAATCCTGTCGCTTCTTGCACGACGAAAGCGGCACCAGGAATGGTAGTCCGCACTGCAACGGAGCAGATTGAGGCGTATCGGAAGACGCTCGTCGATCTGGTCCTCAGCGAAAATCGGGAAGTTGATGTGCATCCGCTGCGAGGGTATGCCTCTGGTGAACTTGCAAGCCTCCGCGATAGATATGGGGTGTGCAGTGAAGGCGCGCGGGAGACAGGCCCCGGGCGGTTAACGGGCGCGACGTCTGGCACGAGCAAATCCGATGACAATCCTTTCATTCTGCGGGACTATGAGTTGTGCATCTCGTGTTATCGGTGCGTGCGCGTCTGCGCTGAACAAGAGGGGGACCACGCTATCACCGTAATGAACCGCGGTTTCCACACACAGATTGCCACCGAGTTTGATGGGCTCCTCAAAGATTCTGCATGCACCTTTTGTGGGCAGTGCATCCAGACATGTCCTACCGGCGCGCTAGCGGATAAGAAGGCACTGCGCGCTTCCGATACCGTAGCGCGGGGGCCTGTCCCCCGCGTGCCTTCAGCGGTAGAAAGCAGAGAAGCCGAAGGACAGGCCGTCGCACTAGGTGCTGCTCCCTTTGCCAAAACGCGGACGATATGTCCCTATTGTGGGGTTGGATGTTCGGTGGATATTCTCACGCAAGAAGAGAAAATTGTCGGTATCCACCCGGCGATGGACGGGCCTGCCAATCTCGGCGCGCTCTGTGTCAAAGGGCAGTTTGCCTATGACTTCGTGCAACATCCCGATCGACTCAAGATACCGCTTGTTCGGGGAGAAGATGGCGAACTTCACGAGACAACCTGGGACGACGCGCTGGATAGAGCCGCCGAAGGCTTCCGCAAAACGCACGCGGCGCACGGCAAACACAGCGTTTACGGCATCGCCTCTGGGCGCGCCCCGAGCGAAGCCGCCTATCTGATGCAAAAGTTCATCCGCGTCGGTTTCGGCACGAACTACATTGACAATTGCAGCCGTGCCTGACACGCGCCAACCGTTGCCGGGCTGGCAGCGACAATTGGACGCGGTGCAATGTCAAATCCGCTTGAGGATATGGAGAAGCCGGATGTGATTTTCTGCATCGGCACGAATATGACAGAGTGTCACCCTGTCGCCGCGACAGGGTTGAAAAAGGCGGTGGCGCGCGGCGCGAAACTCATCGTCGCCGACCCGAGGCGCATCGGCTTAGCGGAGATGTCGCATCTCTATCTACCGCTGCGTGTCGGTTCTGATACTGCACTGCTTCTCGGCATGGCGCACGTCATCGCGCGCGAGGGATTAATTGACGAAGAGTTTATCAGGAACCGCACCGTCGGTTTTGACGAATTCTTTGAGCACATCTCGCAGTGGACACCCGAGTGGGCTGAAACCATCACCGGTGTGCCGGCGAAGGACATTGAGACAGCGGCGATTTGGTATGGCAGCGCAGACAAAAGTGCCATCTACTACACCCTCGGCATCACAGAACATATTTGTGGGGTTGAGAATGTGCAGAGTCTGTGTAATCTCGCGCTGATGACAGGCAACCTTGGGCGCGAAGGCACCGGTATCAACCCGATGCGCGGACAAAACAACATTCAGGGAGCCGGCGACAGCGGCGCGTTGCCAAATAACTACCCCGGCTTCCAGTCTGTCACTGAACC
The DNA here is from genome assembly GCA_965242965.1 of Candidatus Poribacteria bacterium. Taxonomy (GTDB): domain Bacteria; phylum Poribacteria; class WGA-4E; order WGA-4E; family WGA-3G; genus AGPOR5. The sequence continues at coordinate 5,503,061 of OZ251518.1, forward strand.
CGCAAATCAGGCGAAGTTCAAACGCGAGTATGGCACGGAGATTGAGTTGGAGAAGGGCATCACGAAGGTAACCGCGCTAGAGTTGTGCGGCGACAGCATCCACGCCATGCTCATTGATGGCGAGAACACCTTACTGTCCGACCCGGACCGGGCGCATTGCGAGCATGCGTTGCGTTCACTGGAACACCTCGTCGTCATTGACATTTTTTTGACGGAGACAGCGCAACTCGCCGATGTCGTCCTCCCAGCGGCGGCGTGGGGAGAGACAGATGGAGTCTGCACGAACACGGAACGTCGGGTGCAGCGGCTGCGCGCAGCAGTCCCTCCCGCCGGCGAAGCGAAACCGGATTGGTGGATTATCTCTCAAATCGCGCAACGCCTCGGTTTTAACGGGTTTGATTTTGACGCGCCGAAACCGATTTTCAACGAACTCTGCCGGGTATCGCCGATTTACGCGGGATTAGATTGGGAACGCATTGACAAAGGTGCCAAAAACGGTGTAAACCAGTGGCCCGTGCCGCACGAAGAGCATCCCGGCACGCCACGGTTGCATGAAGGTGAGTTTGTCAACGGGCGCGGCATCTTTTCAAACGTGCATTACCGCGACCCGGCCGAAACGATTGACGAGGCGTTTCCGGTGTGGCTCACGACGGGCCGCCGCCTGCAGTCTTACCATACCCGCACGCAGACCGGGCGCGCGCAGGGGATTGAGTATCTGCTGCCGGAAGAGACTCTTGAGATAAATCCCGCTGATATTGAGAAATGGGGATTATCGGATGGGGAGTGGTGTAAGATGAGCAGCGCGCGCGGGAGTGTTAATATTAAGGTAAAGGCGACGAATCGTTCGCCGCGCGGCACCGTTTTCGCCAGCTTCAGTTTCGCCGATGTGCCTGTTAACGTCCTGACTGGCTCTGGCTATGATGCGATAACGCATACGGCGGAATTGAAGGTTTGTCCGGTTCGATTAGAACCGATATAAACGGAGGTCCTGCGATGAATTGGAAATCACGTTGGACAGAACAGAGTGCGGATGTCAACGCGCTCAAAAAGCAGTTGCAATCCGAAGGTTTCGATGCTTATCAGTGGACGGGCCGCCCCGGCGGTGCCTACCTCAACTATATCCATGCGCAAGACGAAGTCGTCTGTGTGTTATCGGGGACTGCTGACGTTGAGGTGGCCGATGCGCACGGCACTGCCGAACCCGGCGACCGGATTGATGTCCCCGCGAATACCTACCACTCCCTCACCGTCACGAGCGATGAGCCGCTGGTAGTTTTGACGGGGATGCGCCATTCGTTGTAAAGACGGCTGTCTATAGCCGCCAACTAATCACCATCGCGAGGGACAGGTTTTCCCGCGCGCTACTACAATCATTCAGAATCCTCTCGGGGGAATCTGATGGAAAAGGACAGTTTCAGGATATGAGGCAAACGTAATCTTGCTAATCTTGCATAATCCTGGAAATCCTGCTTGGAGAATTTATGAACATTACCGTCAAAACCGGCGATTTTCGGCAAGAGGAGACAGGTGTCGTCGTCATCGGCATCCTCGAAAATCCGGATTTTTATAGTGGATACCTCCACCTTGCCGACGAGGCATTAGGCGGACGTATCCGTGAACTGATAGAGCTTGGCGACTTCAAAGGCAAACTGAAAGACACCAGTCTGCTCTATACCCGCGGCGCGATGAAAACCCCGCGCGTCCTCTTGGTAGGGCTCGGTGCATATCACGAATTGACTGTGGAGAAGGTGCGACAGGGGGCCGGCCACGCAGCGAAACACTTGCGGGACATAGGGTTGAAAACCGCAACGTTCCTCATCCCTGACGAAGTGCCAGAGCTGGGGGCGATGGTGCAGGCGGCCGCCGAGGCGATTTTGCTTTCGCTTTACCAATTCAAGCAGCACAAAACCGTGCAGGAAGATGACGATGAGAAGGGACTTGAATCCATCACCTTCCTCGCCGAGAGTGCACCGAGCCAGCCTGTGGTGGAACGCGCTGTTCACCGCGGTCAAACCATCGCCGGCGGCACGATGCTCGCCCGCGATTTGAGCAATCAACCGGCGAACCATCTCACCCCGACGCAACTCGCCGAAACAGCAGAGACTGTCGCCGCTGATAACGGACTATGTTGCGAAGTGTTTGATAAAGCGACGTTGGAAGCGAAAGGTTTCCGCACACTCCTCGCCGTTGCACAGGGCAGCGTTGAGGAGCCACGGTTTATCATCTTGGAGTATACCCCCGAAGGCGAAGGACAAGATACCGTCGTCCTCGTCGGGAAAGGCATCACCTTTGATACCGGGGGGATTTCACTCAAGCCTGGGAAAGGCATGCACGAGATGAAGCACGACATGTCCGGGGCGGCCGCGGTCCTCGGCGCGATGCAGGTAATTGGACAGTTGAAACCTGACTTGCACGTCATCGGTCTCGTCGCCGCGACCGAGAATATGCCGAGTGGCACGGCGATTAAACCGGGCGATGTTGTCACCGCCTACGGTGGGAAGACGATCGAGATTCTCAACACCGATGCGGAGGGACGGCTTGTGTTGGCGGATGCACTCGGCTGGACAGCGCAGTATAACCCGCAAGGCGTAGTCGATCTGGCGACACTCACCGGTGCCGTGATTACGTGTCTTGGGCATGTCGCCGCCGGTGCGATGACCACGGATCCGGCGTTAATGGACAAAGTCAAGGCGGCCGCCGAGAAGACGCACGAGCGCGTTTGGGAATTGCCGCTCTGGGACGATTACGATGAGGGAATCAAGAGCAAGGTTGCCGATGTGCAGAATATCGGCGATGGCACCGCTGGCACGATTGCGGGCGGCGCGTTCTTGAAGAAGTTCGTCGAAGATTACCCGTGGGTGCATCTTGACATCGCCGGCACGGCTTGGGGGATGAAGGGTTCTACCTATATTCCGGAGGGTGCTTCGGGTTATGGGGTGCGGTTGTTGGTGCAGTTGGTTGAGGATTGGTAGATTTCTCTGCGGAAATGGAGGGGTTTCCCGAAACCCCTCCACCGTTCCACATCGCTATTTCTTCTTCAGTTCTCCCCATGTTGTCGTTAACTGGGACGCTTGAGGTTCAACTGGAAAAGAAGATGGATGCCACCAGTCCGGGTCCTCATTATTTGTTGAATCCGAACTAGAGGTGAGTCGCTGCCAATTGTTAGTCCCTCGCGTTATTTTGTAGATATGCTCGGTCTCGGTAACAAACATATCAAACACTGTCACAAGGAGTTCGCCACCGTACGGAGCAACAGCAGGACTGTATACGAAATGATCTTCCCACCAATTCAGGACTGTCGCTTCTCCACCCCAACGGGGCACAGAATAAATCCCATCGTAGGTAGTCCATAGCCATGAAAAAACGATGTAGTTACTTTGTGGCCCCCATGCAGGATCCGAGATCGTAGCATCAGCAGTGCCACGGACAATTCTCCTTTTGATGCCCGTTTGGACGTTAATAACGTAAAGAGAAGCTCCCGTGTAAACGTTAAATCTGGAACCTCCGCTAATAAACGCTATATGTGTTCCATCTGGGGACCAGGCGGGATTTGCTCCGGTAACGAGAAACTCCGAAGCACCCGTGAATCGGTTGTAGATGTAGATATCCTCCTCGTTCCACGAGTAAGCGATTCTTCGTCCATCTGGTGCCCACGTCGGCGATGTCCTATGGCCTGAATTCCGTCTCACTCTCCGTTGGTTGCTCCCGTTGGCATTCATAATATACACATCGGGTTGCCCACCGCGTTCGGAGACAAAGAGAATCTCTGTTCCATCGGGAGACCATGTCGGATCGTAATCGTCCGCGAGATCCGTGGTTAAGATGGTTAGCCCATCTCCGTTCGGTCCCATAGAACAAATGTCTAAATCGCCAAGGTTGCAGGTATACACGATTTTGCCGCTTTCCCAGATGCTGGCGAAAACGGGTGAGCAAATGCTTGCATACCCTAATGCCAAGGCGATGACACAAAACGCGAGATACCGCGTAACTTTCATAAAAATTCCTCCTATTGATTCATTAATACGCTAACCAAATTGTGTTAACAATAGACATGACACGACGCGTGGAATTAGCATTCCTCGCGTAAGAAAAAAGATTTTCGGGCTCAGGCGAGCCCGAACTACAGTGGTGAATCGGTTGCCGCGCAAGGGACAGGCCCTCGCGCCGGTAACTTTCTGGTAGGCGCGGTTTCAAACCGCGCCTACCCGCTTCGTCCAGTGGCAACCCCAGGTCTGCTACAGGAAACCCAAGTGTACTAATCTTGTAAATCCTGGAAATCTTGTAAATCCTGCTTGACGAACGCAACGAGATGCACTACAAGTTGCTCTGTATCGGGAAATTCGGCGAACGTTCTGTCGCGGAGTGCGTCCTCCAACTCCGTAACATAGCGGTTCTCTTCCTGAAGCCCGATATCCTGCCGCCACTGTTTCAAGGCGGTGCGTTCGCCGGTGCGGAGATATTGCAAGAGCGCATTGATGACTTGTTTGTGGACATCCACGGCGCGAATGTGTTCGTTCGCATCGCCCGTGAACGTGATGTAGAAGTTGCCATCAAGGTTGCACCACTCCGTGATACCGGCGCGGGCGAAAATCGTCAGTTTGTTTCGGGTAATTCCGAGCGAGTGTTCCCACGGTTCTAACTCCGAAAGTAGGTATTGAACCGTTTGCGGCTCACTCAGAATTTGAGACTGGGAGAGCTCTCCTACTGCACAAGTGCCGTTGAGAGGTGCTGTCCTTCCGAGATGGTAACGAAAATACCTGAATTTAAACCCGGTTATCGTCGTGTTGAGCAGCGCGTTGGCGTAGAGCGTTTTCGCCGGTTTCCCTATCGGCTCAAAGTGCTTAAGAAAGATTTTCTCGATCTGCGTCAGGAGAGCAAGCGGTTCACCTTCGCCTGCAGATTCTTCGAGAGCTTCAATGACACTGGGGACAACGCCAAAGAGTTCCGCAAATTCCGCTCGGGACCACCCGATGGCTTGGCGTAAATCGTAAACGTGTTGCGCGATTCCGCCGTTGATTTCCGCTGTGTCTAGCAAGACAAGCATCTCGGGATCCTCATTAAAATAGAGTTTGTCCATAATCTCAATAGCATCCGTAATCTTCCTATTTTCAGCCATTGTCAACCTCCAGAATATGTAGCATCGGATTTTGCTCAAACTGCCGTTTGCGTTTTAGCGCGAGTTATTTGAGGGTGTTTCATAAATTGCTCAACGTCGCGGTGACAGGCCCCGCGCTGCGGTGCGGCTGTGTCTCCCTACAAAGTAGGGAGGAAGACAGGCGTGAAAAAAACGCCGCCCCTTCCCGTAGGGCGAGGGCCTGTCCCTCGCCATGCGTTTGGAAACCGTGGCATCTACCCCCAAGCCCCCGGGGGTTTCCAAAGGGTGAATGCCTGCAGTCCTCATCACCCCGGTAGTGCAGGATCGCCAGATCCTGACCCGTTTTACCGGGGTGGAAGGCGATCCCGCACTACAGCGGTGGGCCCGATGCCTTCCGGTATTCGCCCGCTCTCCAAGGCGGGATACATTGCGTAATGCGTATACCCCCCCTAAAGGGAGTTATACGCAACCGAAACGGCGTTAGGAAACACCCTCAGTTATTTCACGTTGGGGGACAGCCGCGGTTTTCTTGGCAATACCGTGTGTGAGAACAGCGGTTTCACCGTGCTAGAAAGCGAGGAAAAACTGTAAAGACCCCGGTTAAAAACCGCGCCTAACGCCTTCGTTTTACGTAAGTCCCATGTGTCTACGACTTCGAGGTGAAAGCTCCCAAACACCATAAGGGGAATCTTCGCGCAAGAAACCTTCCCTTACCAACTTCTCGCGCATATTATCGCAGTAAATCTTCCAATTTCTCTGCCCATAATCTTCCATCATGCGTTCTGCCGCTTTTAGAACCACCGGGGTGTTTAAAACCTCGGGTCTCGTAACTCTGCCATTATAGGCAGGCGTTTTGGGATTATTTCACTTCAAGCGACCGGTAAACCTGCTTGATTTTGGCCGCCATCAGTTCGGCGCGTTTGGAGAGGAATTCCTCATAGGGCATGCTGCCCGCACCACTCGGTATACAGTGCTGTTCCATGTGTTCAACACCTTCAAGTGGATTGAGTTTATATGCATCGTCAATATAGGTATGGAACGGCGTATCCCGAATTGCGAGGTTGTCGGATTGCGTCGTTATAGCCATATTGGGAATCGCGCTCCGTAACTTTTCGTCAATACCTTCTTCGCGCAGTGTTTTCTGAGGGTAGATGTGGTGCCATTGCAGGGTGTCGCGATTCTGTGGCAAGGCTACCACGGAATCAGTGCTGAAGAGTGCGGTATCTTCAGATAGGGCTTGCACAGCTTGCCAGACTTGCCATTCACGATTCCGGCGCAGTGCCTTCTTTTTGATGAGCCGCGCCGGCAGCTCCACTTTGAAGAAGTCGTCAGTGGTAAAGGCTGCCATCCCATCAATGTAGTCGTGTGGGTTTTCTGCCGTGCTGAAGCCGCGAACCGCCTCGCGGACTTCAGGTCTACCTCGCAAGGTACCTTGGAGGTTTTTCGCGAGTAACCACCGGTAAATCAACGTCTTAATGCTCTCAATGTCCATTCGGCGTTCAAGACAGCAGTGGAGGTATAACCAGTAGGCTACGCTCGCTTGTTGATCCGCTATGAACATGCGCATGGGATGCATCAGTTCATTGAATTCGGTGAAGTGTGCCTCGGACACAATTGCCTTGATTGCGGCGCGGAGGGCGGTAGTTGGCTCTTCGGCATCTCTGCTCGTTGGCGACATTTTCCCGATGATACTGTCAAGATTGGCCGTACCGAAGACGCGCCAGATAAGTACTGAGCCGACATCTGCTTTGTCGGGATGGTAGGCATAGTAACTCCAGTTTTTGTAATCGTGCATCCACTCCAACGTGGTGTAGAGCGGATGCCTCTCGCCTATCTCACAGCGGCGGCGGGCTTCGGCGGGGTTTTGGAGTCCTAGACAGAAACGAACGATAGTCTCCGCGACTTCGGGGTGATGCGTTTGCAATTCGGCGAGGCAGATTTGTATCGCCTCAACCCGTGTCGGACTTTCGTTGACTTGCCGAAACACCTCATAGACATGTGGATACGGCATGTTTTCCCAGATTTGGAAGACACCAATTTTGTTGGATCTGATGTCTACCAACTTGTCAATGTTTTCTTCAGCACTTTCGCTTTCCTCGTCGGAGAGCCAATTTTGATCGCAGTAGGCTTTCCGAATTTTCCGTTTTTCTCCGTTGAACAACGGGGAAATGTCGGGAATCCATGCTTCGAGTTTCATATGCTTTTTCCGCGAGAGTGCGAACTCACCGGTTAGCGGGTTGAAGGCAATACCGATGCGCTTTTGCTCGTAGTCCTCTGTCAGCACTGTGTTGCCGAGTAAGGCGGTGTTCATCGCGGCGAGCCGCTGCTGTCCATCAATGACGAGCCAGTTTTCGCCGGTAGACTGGTTTCCGTTGCGCAACAGAATACCGTCTTGTTTCCAGATACAGAGCGTGCCAAGCGGGATACCTTGGTACGCGCTTTCCACGAGCCGTAAGATCTGCTTGTCTTTCCACACAAACGGACGTTGGAGCGCGGGAATTTCGTACCTCTCGCTGCGGAGAGCTTCTATGACATCCGCTAAGTTTTGGGTTTCAAGATTATACATGTTATCTCCTTCATACCCCAAGTTGCCGCCTAAAAAGAGTCAGTGTCCCAGGGGTTTGGCATAAACGTTCATGAGACTTCTGATAGAGTTTTACTAAAAATTGAAGATCAGGCCAATTTCGGTTTCAGAATCACCAAATAAAGGGAGACGCATCCGTGCTCCCTATTTGGGTGGATGCGCTTCCTGTAACGGAGAATGACGTTCAGAAGCGGCGGCTGTCCCGCGGCGGCGGGAAGCAGCCTTCTCAACGTTTCCTTGTGCGCAGCACTAGCGAAAACGGTTCGTCCCGGCGGGACCAAGTTTCTCGCAAAGCGCACCGAGGCCAATCTCGTAAATCTCAAGATTCGTCATCTTTAAGATTTCGGTATGTCCAACCTGACTCTTCCAGCTGCCTTATCGCCTTGCGGCATTCTGCTTTGGAAATTTTCGGCAGCGAGTTCAGCCACCGTTGCATTGGGACCTGGCCGCTCGGTTCTCGATAGTAAACAATTCGTGTCTGTGCCATAGAGACAATTTACCATATCTCGCAATTTTTGGCAATTCGCTTAAAAACCGGAAGAGACTGCACAAGCCTCTTCCGGGGAATCGCAGCTCATCGCTCTGTCCGAAGTTGAATCAACTTATTGACAGCATGGATGTATGCCTTGGCACTCGCTTCGATAATGTCCGTGCTCGCGCCAGTGCCGGTGATGATATGTCCATTGTCCTGCACCTTCAGCGAAACCTCGCCGATGGCATCCTCGCCTTCTGTCACCGAACGGATTTGATAGTCGATCAGGTTCAGTTGGATGTCAACAATCTGTCCGATCGCTTTGAAGGCGGCATCAACCGGTCCGTCGCCGGTAGAGGCGTTCTCAACAACGCCGTCCTCTGTCTTAACACCCACAGTAGTCGTAGGCGAGATTTTGGTGCCGCTCACGACCTGGATGTAATCCAATTCAAACACTGAAGGCACGGCGCGGATTTCGTCGCTCATAATCGCCTCGAGGTCTGCGTCGTGGACAGCCTTTTTCTTGTCTGCCACCTGCAAGAAGCGTTCATAGACTTTGTCCAGCTGCGCCGGTGGCACCTCATACCCGAGTTCACTGAGACGATGCTTGAGCGCGTTGCGTCCGGAGCGCGGACTCAGAATCAACTGGCTCTCCTTCCAGCCTATCTCCTTCGGATCGATGATTTCAAAGGTGACGCGCGACTTAATGATACCGTCCTGATGGATGCCGGAGCTGTGCGCGAATGCATTCGCCCCGACAATCGCCTTGTTTGGTTGCACTGCGATGCCCATCGTGCGGCTCACGCGCCGACTAATCGGCACGATTTCTTTCGCGTTAATGTCGGTATAGTAGCCTTTGAAATAATCGCGGCGGGTGCGGATTGCCATGACAACTTCTTCCAAGGAGGTATTCCCCGCGCGCTCGCCGAGGCCGTTGATAGTGCACTCCACCTGCCGCGCTCCCTGCTCAATAGCCTCAAGACTATTCGCAACAGCGAGCCCTAAATCGTTGTGGCAGTGAACGCTGATAATCGCATCGTCAATATTCGGGACATGCTTCCTGATGCCCGCGATAAGTTCCCCGAATTCAGCCGGCACCGTCCAGCCGACGGTTTCCGGAATATTGATAACCGTCGCGCCCGCCGCAATAGTGGCTTCTACGACCTTATAGAGGAACGCCGGTTCGGTGCGTCCGGCATCCATCGGCGAGAATTCGACGGTGGCATCGGGGTGCCCGGCGCACAAACTCTTCGCGTAAGCGACAGCGTCAACAGCCATCCGCAGTGTATCTTCCGGTGTAGTCCGCGTAATGCGTCCCATGTGGATAGGCGAGGTGCCAACGAAGGTATGGATGCGGGCGCGCGGCGCGTCCTGAATCGCTCGCCACGCCGCCGTGATGTCCTTTTCCACGACGCGGGCGAGCCCGCAAATCTCGGGTCCCGTCACTTCATTGGCGATGCGTTGCACTGCCTCAAAATCGCCTGGCGAGGAGATAGGAAAGCCTGCCTCGATGACATCGACGTTCAGTTTGGCGAGGTGTTTTGCAATCTCCAGTTTTTCTTCGATTCCCAGTGCGGCACCGGGCGTTTGCTCGGCATCGCGCAGTGTGGTATCAAAAATGTAAATCTTTTCTTGTGGTTGGTTCTCTTCAAAATTATCCACGAGTTTTTCCTCTTTGTTGTTCGCGATGCGGCGGTATTCCGGTAGGCGAGACCTCCCGGTCTCGATGCACACCCGGACCTGAACTACAGGCGGCGCGCACTTGAGCCCTGTAGTTCGGGATCGCCTGATCCCGAACGGGTCAAGCCGGTCTGGCAGCATCGAGACCCGGAGGTCTCGCCTACTGGGGATGCATCGAGACTAGGAAGTCTCTCCTACTGGGAGACATCGAGACCCGGAGGTCTCTCCTACCGGGAAGACATTGCTATATGAAATACCCTCACTTATATCTCCCTGCCGACAGCGATGGCAATCGGTTTCAGTTCCTGCATGAGTTGCGTGAACTGGGCTGGGAACAACGACTGCGCGCCATCGCCTGTCATGGAATGGTCCGGATCGTGATGCACTTCTAGCAACAGTCCATCAGCACCGGAGGCGACAGAGGCTTTCGTCATATCACTGACGAGGCTCCGGATGCCGGTACCGTGGCTCGGGTCAACGATAATAGGCAGGTGGCTCAATTCATGAACAACCGGCACAGCGTTGAGATCGAGCGTGTTGCGGGTGTGCGTCTCAAAGGTGCGGATGCCGCGCTCACACAGAATCACATCCGGGTTCCCTTCGGCGAGGATATATTCTGCGGCGAGCAGCCACTCCTCAATCGTTGAAGCCAATCCGCGCTTGAGGATAACAGGCTTCTGCGCTCTGCCTACCTCACGCAGCAAGTAGAAATTCGTCATATTCCGGGTCCCCAGTTGGAACACGTCTGTCCATTCCCCGACGAGCTCCACTTCGTGCGGTGTCATCACTTCGGTGACGATACTCAACCCAGTTTCCTCTTTAGCGGCATTGAGCATCTGCAGCGCGCTTTTGCCGTAGCCTTGGAAACTATAGGGGCCAGTGCGCGGTTTGAATGCGCCGCCGCGGATAAAAGACGCACCCGCGTCCTTCACCAATCTCGCGATGGTGACAATCTGTTCGGTGCTCTCCACGGCACACGGGCCGGCGATGACAGGGAGCTGTCTCCCACCAAACTTCGTGCCGTTGACAGCGATGATAGTGGGTTCCTCCCGAAACTGGCGGCTCGCCAATTTAAACGGAGCGGTGATGGGCATCGTCCGTTCAACACCGGACATTGACTCGATTGGAATGTCGCCGAGTCGCGATTTATCGCCGATGACACCGATGACGGTGTGCTGTTCGCCGGTTGAGATTTGCGCTTTCAACCCCGCTGCCTCGATGCGTTTGACAACTGCGCCGATTTGTTCCTCTGTTGCATCTGTCGTGGTAACGATTACCATGATTTCCAATTTCCCTTTTTCGTCTTTCGCAATGCGTGGCTCCGCGCCACGCGTCCTTCCGTTAAAAAAAATACCCAACATCGAACGGATTTCGACGTTGGGTGGTAGGATATGGGATCGGTTAAAACAAAACATCGTTGCTAACGAACCTGACACCACCCGCGGTCGAGGCAGAAATAGAGATACACCCCGAACGTCCGGAGCGTCAAGGCGTAAGTATAGCTGCACCGTAAAGAGACAGACGCGCGCTGTCCCCGGGCTGCCTGTGCAGTTAAAGTGGTGGTGTTTTCAAACGTTTGCATCGTTCAAATCCCAATTCTTGCGGTTATCCAGCAATACCGCTGTTCTTTTGCATATTTAGACGTTCACAGCGGCAAAGCGTTTAAAAAAATCTGATAATATATAATACCACAATTTCAGGCAAAAGTCAAATTCTTTTTTTCCAGAGCGATTTAATCGAGAGTGTTTCAGAACTCCGTTTCGGTATTTATCCTCCCCTAGGGGATGGGCAAATACCGATAGAAAAGCGAGGGGAGGGTGCCGCGCATCGGGCCCACCTCTGTAGTTCGGGAGCGCCCGCTCCCGAACGGGTCAGGATCAGGCGATCCTGACCTACAGGCGTGATGCGGTCTGCCAGCCAAACGCATGGCGAGGGACAGGCCCTCGCCCTACGGTAACCCGGGCCGTTTTTTTCATCGTAGCGCGGGGGCCTGTCCCCGCGACGTTGAGCGATTTATGAAACACCCTCATTTAATCGAGACCGGGAGGTCTCTCCTACCCGGGAGCGCAGACGACGCTCAATAAACGATTTTTCCATCAATTTGAGACATATCCCCTAAATCGTGCCCACACAAATTCAGGACAGTAGGGAAAACATCGACGGATCGGATGCATGTCTCGGCAATCGGAACGTTCATCGCGAGGGGGATGTGCAGATGCTCAGCGAGCAAGGCACCGTGTGTCGCGTGATGCGCCGGGATTTCATAACGGGCGCGTAAGTCATAGCCGCTCTCCGCACTTAAAACCAGGTCTCCGGCGCGGGCACTCTGAAAAATCTGCCACAACTGAACGATAGCATCCGGATAAGCGGTATCGTAAGTCTGGCGTAGGAGCTCGCGCGAAGATTTGTTATCGTAACAAACGCCGTATCCGAGCGGGTCCTTCTGCTCAAACCGGTAGGAAAACCGGTCCGCTTGGCAAGTTATCTTCCCCTTCCCACATCGGTTTTGAACGACGATGCTTCCGTCTCTGCCTTGCCCGGCGACGAGAGCCAATCCCTCCAACTCCAAGAGTGCTTCAACGACACCGATTTGCTGTAGGTGTTCAAAAGGCGTGCGTTCTCCCCAGCCAGCACCCTCGTTTTTGAAGTAGAGATGCGTCATTCCGTTGCCGGATACCATGCTCGCGCTTGTGGCACCGCGTCGCCATAGACGTGGATAATGCAGGCATCGCCAGCCTCCATCGTCAAGTTGTTTCACGACATCAATGTGGGTGTGCGTGTTCGTCATACCGTGGTCGCTTGAAATGAGGATGAGCGTTTCATCAAACGCATGCGTCTTTTGCAACGTATCAACGAGTTGCCCAACGGCGGCATCTATTTCTCGATATGTCTCAATCACCCGCGGCGATTGCGTATGCGAGAGGTGCGAGAAAGTATCCACTGCCGGGAAGAGACACATCACAAACCGGTCCCCGGCTTCTACGGCTGCGTGGAGGTGGCGGCGCGCAATCTGATTGACGAACCGCCATTTGTGCGAAAAATGGGCATAGGTATAAGCGAACGGCTTCACCCATCGCGTCAGGTTTTTGGCAGGCGGGCACCCACGCGCGAGCGGATTGTAAATGTTGCTGACCGGGGAGAAGAAGTTGAACAGTGTCGGACTCCCCGGAAGATCAGCCTCGAAATCCAACGCGTCAAGTCCCATGTAACTGCAAACACCCGGGCGTTTGAACCGATGCGGGTTCTGAAATTCGGTTTTAGACAGCCAGCGGATGCCGGGTATGTTCGCCGTTCCCGGAAACAGCCCCATAAAGAACGGTGTGAAGGCGGGACCGGTTGTCGAGGGAAAGACAGAAACCGCTTTTTTGAGGCACCCGCGCGCAATCACGTATTTCTTGATGTTCGGCAGTGTCCCGTTTTCTACCAATTCCTTGAAAATTGTATAAGGCGCGCCATCGATCAAGATAAAGATGAACCGTTTGAAAGGCGTTTTGGTTGATTCCATAAAGTCCCGCTTCATTCAAACACGACGCGATGGTAACGTTTTTTGCCGGCACGGAGACGCAGCGCGTTGTCCTCAAGTAGCGTTGCATCGACAACGGTGTCAATGGCGCGATACTGCTTTTCGTTGATGTATGCACCACCTTGCTGGATGAGCCGTCGCGCTTCACTCCGCGAACTCGCCAGACCGGCTCCATGGAATAACTCCATGATAGGGATACCGGCGTGAATGCGTTCAGCCGGGAGAGTGGAGGTTGGCATTGCCTCCAGTTCTTCGCCTCCGCCTCCGAATGCGGCGCGCGATGCCGCCCGCGCTTTATTCGCCGCCGTTTTCCCGTGCGCGAGTGTCGTCGCTTCGTATGCGAGGACCGCCTTTGCCTCCCGAATCGCCTCGTGCTCCAAACCGCCGAGCCGCCGCACTTCGTCCATCGGCAGAAAGGTGAAACAGGCTAAGAACCGCTCCACATCCCTGTCATCGGTGTTAATCCAGTATTGATAAAATTCGTAAGGCGATGTTTTGTTTGCATCGAGCCAGACTGCGCCGCCCGCGGTTTTTCCCATTTTCGCGCCGCCCGCTGTCGTGAGCAAAGGGAAGGTGAGCGCGTGCACCCGTTCGCCTTCAAGCCGACGGACCAGGGCTACCCCGGCGAGGATGTTGCTCCACTGGTCATCGCCGCCGATTTGGAGGACGCATCCGTACCGCTGATAGAGACACAAGAAGTCGTAAGCTTGGAGCAGTTGATAGTTGAATTCTAGGAACGAGAGTCCCTCTTCGCGTTCCAGGCGTTGGCGATACGCTTCGGCACGGATCATTTCGTTGACCCGGAAGTGCCTGCCGATATCGCGCAGAAAGTCAAGATAGTTCAACGGCAGCAACCACTCCGCATTATCCAGAAACAGTCCGTCAGAGCTATCTGTGTCAGGGTTGTCCGTGTCATGTGTTGGCGCGTCAAGTTTGACATACCGCTGGAGTTGTCCCAAGATGCTTGCGCCGTTCGCCGCGATTTGTTCGCGCGGCAGCAACTGACGCATCTCTGTCTTATCGCTCGGGTCGCCTATCATCGTCGTCCCGCCGCCGATGATAGCGATAGGTTGATGTCCGGCGCGTTGCAGGTGCGCCATCGCCATTATCGGCACGAGGCTCCCTACATGCAGGCTATCAGCTGTCGGATCGAAGCCGACGTAGTAGGTTATCTGTTTTTCGGCAAGCAGTTGCGCGATGTTTTCTTCATGCGTGCATTGCTGGACGAATCCCCGTTCCTTGAGGGTATTAAAAACATTATCCACTTTTGGTTCCTTTTTTCTAACGATGGTATTTTTTTCGGGGTGCTCTCCCTCTGGTAGGAGAGACCTCCTGGTCTCGATGCCTCCTAGTAGGAGAGACTTCCTGGTCTCGATGCCTTCCGGTAGAATGTTCTCCCTATTTTAGTGTAGGGGTTTCATAAATCGCTCAACGTCGCGGTGACATGCCCCGCGCTACGGTGAAAAAAACACCACCCTCCACGTAGGGCGAGGGCCTGTCCCTCGCCATCGTTCATGCACCAGACCCCCTCCCCTCTGTAGGTCAAGAGCGCCTGCTCTTGACCCGTTCGGGAGCGGGCGCTCCCGAACTACAGATGGGTGCGCAAATCGTTCGCGCACCCCAACGATCGCGGGGGACAGGCCCCCGCGCTACGGAAAATCAAGACCAGAAGTCTCTCCTATCGAATGCATCAAAATATAAAACACCCTCATTTTAGTATATCATAAACGGAATGGGTTTGTCAAATTATTGTTTGAAGCAGGATTTCTAGGCTTGACAATTGCTAGACGCTTGTGATAAAATTAAAAAAACTTCAAAGATAGGGGGAAACAACATGGCTGAAGAAAACGGAAACAACACGATTGCGACTGAAACAGCACCGCCGATGCAGGCAGAGAGTTGCATAATTATCAACGCCGCACAGGTGCAGTCTATGGATATTGGACAGCAGTTTACGCGGGTCAAAACCGATAACGGGTGGCGCATTCAGTTGAAGGCACAGGCACGCGTGACTGTCAACTTCATCACAAGCATGCGGAAATTTGAGACGACACTCCTGCAGGACGATACCATTGAACGTGATGGCGATGACATCGTCCTGCTGCGCAACCAACCGGCGGACGCGTATCGCACGCAACGCGGGACTTCGTCGCTAGCGAGAGCTCCCGAGAAGCCCCTCATCTCGGATCCGCCGATTGAACGGACGATTTAGCCGCAGCAAAACCGACTGCGACAGAGGTTCACGTGGTATTAGAACGCATCTATCGGCTCCTCTCTAGTTTGAAAGGCGGAACGATGATTCCGACAGAAGTGGTGCTGAGCCCAGAAAGTTACGCATGCATTGCCTCGGCACTTTCTGAAACCCGCCAGTCCGACAGCATCACCGAATCGCAAGTGGCACTGCATCTCGGCTTGGATGTTACTGTTCGCGAGAGAAATACGGACGCTCTCATCGTAAAGGAGCTGGTCCCGAACCCGTGCCCGGTCTGCCACCGTCAGTTGACATTCCTCCGGGAGGCGATTGCGCGTTTTGAGGACGATGGCAGGAGCCTCATCCGTTGCCAGATGGGGCATCGTTATCGGGGACAACTGCGAGTCTTCCAGATTAGCATTAGGGAAGGGGTGCGCGAGACAGAAAAGTCGGTGAAAATTTGCCCAGAGTGTGGCAGCGAGAGTATCCAATATCTGGGCCCGACAGAGATGCTGTGCCTTGATTGTGATTGGGATAGCGGGTTGGAAGCGCGGTTTCAGCCGCGTGCGCGGTAGGCGCGTTTTCAAAACGCGCCTATCCGCGTCCTTCATCTAATGGAAATGCCCCGCGTGCGGGTCGGCGGCTTCGCCAAGTTCCGGCGGTTCCTCAATATCGGTAATCAAGCTCTCTGTCGTTAACAGCAAGCCTGCGATACTTGAGGCATTCTGTAACGCGGAGCGGACGACTTTGGTTGGATCGACGATACCGCCTTCAATCATGTCGCCGTATTCGCATGTCGCGGCGTTGAACCCGAAATTGCCTTCGCCTTCTTGGACGGCTGCAACGACAACGGGGCCTTCTTCGCCTGCATTTTCGGCGATGGCACGGACAGGGGAAAGCAAAGTGCTTCGGACAATGTTAAGTCCTGTCCCCTGGTCTGCCTCTAATTCCAATGCGTCCAGTGCTGCGGCTGCGCGCAAGAGCGCGACACCGCCGCCGGGGACTATGCCTTCCTCAATCGCGGCACGCGTTGCGGCGAGTGCATCCTCAAACCGCGCCTTCTTCTCTTTCATCTCCACTTCCGTTGCTGCACCGACGTTGACTACGGCGACACCACCGGCGAGTTTGGCGAGGCGTTCCTCCAACTTCTCTCTATCGTATTCGGAGGTAGTCTCCTCGATTTGCGTGCGGATCTGCGCGACTCTGCCGTCAACGTTCTCTTTCGCGCCGTTGCCGCCGACGATCGTCGTGTTGTCCTTGTCAATCACAACGCGCCGCGCTGTGCCTAACATGCCGACGACGATGTTCTCCAAACGAATGCCGGTTTCCTCGGAGATGACCTGGCCGCCAGTCAGCACGGCGATGTCTTCCAGCATCTCCTTGCGCCTGTCCCCGAAGCCGGGTGCCTTCACCGCCGCCGCCAGCATCGTGCCGCGGAGCCTGTTTACCACCAAAGTGGACAAGGCTTCGCCTTCCACATCCTCAGCGATAATCAGCAGGGGCCGCCCGAGCTGCATCACCTTTTCCAGAATCGGGACAAGCGTCTGCACCGCGCTGATTTTCTCGGTGTTAATCAGAATGTAGGGGTTCTCAAGTTCCACCACTTGTTCCTGCAGGTCTGTCACAAAGTTAGGTGACAGGAAGCCGCGGTCAAACTGCATCCCTTCAACGACATCCACGACGGTTTCCGAGGTTTTCCCTTCCTCAATGGTGATAGCACCGTCATTGCCGACTTTATCAAGTGCTTCGGCGACGATTGTGCCGATGTCGCTGTCGTTGGCCGGGTCATTCGCGGCGATGGATGCCACCTGTAGGATTTCTTCGTGCGTGTTCACGGCGCGGCTTTGCGCGGTGATGGCATCCACGGCGGCGACGACAGCCTTGTCAATGCCGATTTTCAGCTGCATCGGATCTGCACCGGCGGTGACGTTCTTAAGGCCCTCGTGCAGGATTTCCTGTCCCAACAGCGTGGCGGTAGTCGTCCCATCACCGGCAATATCGTTTGTTTTGGTTGCGATGGATTCCAACAACTGGGCACCCATGTTTTCATAAGGGTCTTCCAGTTCAATTTCTTTTGCTACGGTGACACCATCGCATGTGACAAGCGGCGCGCCGAACGACTTCTGAATGACGACGTTCCTGCCGCGCGGGCCAAGCGTGACCTTCACGGCGTTGGCGAGGGTATCCGCGCCTCGCTTAAGCGCAACTCTCGCCTCTTCGTCAAAGATAATTTGCTTTGCAGGCATTGCGTTCCTCCTCTATCGGTTTGAAACGGGTTTGCATTTGAATGCTATAGAATATGTTTAATTATACCACGTCTTGTGATTAAAGTCAAATTTTCGCGCGGAGAAATAGAATGATTGAGTTTTTCGTTTTCCACGGCATGCGTTTTGCTGTCAGACCGCGTCACTCCTGTAGGTCAGGATCGTCTGAAGCTCTGGCATCTTTGCCAAGTGATCCTGACCTGTTCGGGAGCAGGTGCTCCCGAACTACAGAGGTGGGCCCGATGCCTTTCGGTATTCGCCCTCCCTCCACGGCCGAATAAATACCGAAACGGAGTTATGAAATACCCTCATTTAGTTTTCTGTTTTCCTCGGCATGGCGAGGGACAGGCCCTCGCCCTACGGTAAGCGGAGAAATAGAACGATTTAGTTTTCCATTTTCCATGGCATGGCGAGGGACAGGCCCTCGCCCTACGGTGCGCGGAGAAACGGAACAATATCCTCTCCTTCGGTGGCGATATAACGTTGATTTGCCCGTAAATGGGTGGCAGTATCAACTTGCCCACTCGGCCAGCGGATTTCTATCAGTTCTACAGATTCAGCGTTTTTTAGTCCAAAATGGACGCGCAGATCACTGAAGGAAAGATAACTGCCGCTACTCTGCACCTCGGCGTATTGTGTCAATTCCCCGGCGACTACCTTGATGCGCGCGCCAATTGCGGAACGGTTGCTTTGCGTGCCGACAGCTTGAATCTGTATCCAATTGTTCCGATTGCCGCCCTCGTTTCTGAGCAGGTCTGCTGTCTGATTCCAGTTCGTTATGAGGATGTCAATATCGCCATCGTTATCATAATCGCCGAAGGCGGAGGCACGGCTTATTTTCTGCAACGCGAACCCTGCACCCATCTGTGCGGTGACATCCGCGAACTGTCCATTCCCTAAATTTTGGAAGAGCAGATTCTGCTGCGGCGCGGTAGTAGACCGGTCGACTTCGGCGATATTGTCCATCGTATGTCCGTTTGCAACGAAAATGTCCTTGTAACCGTCGTTATCGTAATCCAAAAAGCCGATGCCCCAGCCGAGGTAGCGATGCGTATGTTCCGCGATGCCCGCCGGAATCGTGGTGTCAATGAAAAAGTTGTCGCCTTCGTTGTGATAGAGGGTGTTAGTTTCGTTCTGGAAGTTGCTCACCGTTGCGTCAAGTCGTCCATCGTTATCGTAGTCGGCAAACGCGACACCCATCCCCGCCTCCTCTTTTCCCGTGTCGCTGCAGCTGACCCCGGCAAGCAGTCCGATTTCCTCAAAAGTGCCATCGCCTCGGTTTTGGAAGAGGTAGTTGAAACCCTGGTCATTCGCGACGTAGATGTCGGCATCGCTGTCGTTGTCAATGTCGCCGATGGTAACTCCGAGCCCGTGCGCGGCGGGCACGTTTGCAAAGCCGCTCTGTTCGGTGAAGTCGGTGAAGGTGGCATCGCCGTTGTTATGATAAAGGCTGTCCGTTTGCGGCGGATAACTGTGAGGCCCGCAGTAAACTGGGATGCCCTGCCGGTCGCACGGTTTGTCTGTGAGCGGGGAGTAATCGGCGTAATTGGTAATGTAGAGCTCAAGAAACCCATCGTTGTCCAGATCAGCGAATGCGCAGCTAGTGCCCCACTTCGGGTCGGCGACGTTCGCAGCCTGCGCGACATCGGTGAAGGTGGCATCGCCGTTGTTGCGGTAAAGGACGTTCGTGCCGAAATTTGTCACATAGAGATCGGTGTCGCCATCGTTATCGTAATCCCCGGTCGTCGCGCCGACACCGTATCCAGCGTCGCCTACGCCAGCCGAAGAGGTAACATCGGTAAACATCCCGTTGCCGTTGTTGCGATAGAGAACGTTCGTCGGCATTTCCCCGTTTGTTTCAGCTATTTGCGGGCGCGCGTTGATGAGGTAAATGTCAAGAAAACCGTCGTTATCGTAATCAAAAAAGCCGCCGCCTGAGCCGTATTGTTCGTTGAAAAGTCGTTTGCCGCTTTCTCCATCGGTGTGCAGGAAACGAACTCCTGATACTTCGGCGACTTCCACGAAGGTAACAGCGTTTTCCGCTGTGGCAAATGAGGTTGAAAGCATCGCGATGCAGATAAAATAGAGCGTTACCGATAGGCGCGTTTTGTAAGCGCGCGCGGGGTTTGTTGGGGGCCGAGAGTCCATCACTGCTTTTTTGCCTCCTGAATTTCTTTCAAGCGCGCTCGGTAGGCACTGTTATTCGGTGCTAAAGCGATGGCGCGTAGAATGGCTTTCTCCGCTGCCGCATACGCGCCCTGGCGATAATAGACATAGGCGAGCGTCTCCAGACGTGCCGCGTTCTCCCCTAATGCGACGGCACGTTCCGACAAAGCTCTCGCGCGCGGCAATTCTTCACCTCGCTTCGCATAAAGCCACGCGAGGTTGTTATAGGCATCCGCCGCGTTTTCATCTGCCGCAATCGCGCGCTCAAACGCGTTCACTGCTTCCTCAACATTTTCTGTTTTGAGATGCAACACGCCAAGCCGCACCCACGCCTGCGCGTCGTTTGGATGGTGCCGCGTTAAGTCGCGATATATCTGAACGGCATCGGCGTGCTTGCCTTGCTGCGCGTAACTCTCGGCGAGTCCATAGTAAGCAGGCGTTAAATCGGCATCCTTCTGAATCGCCGTTTGCAAATAGGACACGGCATCGGTGAATTTGCGCTGGCGCGCATGGAGCCAACCGAGGTGGAGATAAGCTTCAGCGTTACTATCGTCCAACTGAAGGACGCGTTGAAACGCCGAAATCGCGTCTGAAAACTGTCCGTTTTGCATGTAAAGTCCACCCAGATTGTGATAAAGCGGCAGGGATTCGGGATGCAAAGCCGCTGCGATTTGGTAGGTGTGAATTGCCGCCTCGTTATTGCCGACTTCAAGGTGCGCTTCTGCCAACTGCATGCGCGGTTCCAACGCCGTAGGATGTTCGTGCAATACCCTGCGGTACCGATGCGTCTGTTCCTGATACGTTTTCATTCGCTGGAAAGAAGCCAGTTGGGTTTTCGCCGCTTCAACTCGCTTGAGTTTTCGGTAGGCGATGGCGAGATTGTAGTGAGTCTCGACGTGATAGGGCGCGAATTCAATTGCTTTCTGGTAGAACTGCACCGCCTCCTCCAACCGATTTTCCATAAAGGCGACACGTCCGGCACCGTGGTATCCCTCGGCGAGGGATATGTCTAGCGCGATTGCCTTCTGATACGCCTGCTGCGCCGCCGCCAATTTTCCGCGTTGGACGTAAATATCGCCTAATCGTAAAAAAGGTTCGGCTGCCGTCGGCAAAAGCATAACAGCGTTTTGCGCGTGCTTTTCGGCATCGGCAAACTTGCCTTGGGCGTGGTAAATGCGGGCCAGACAGACATGCGCAACGCCGTGCGTCTCTGGCGATGCAAGAAGTCCTAATGCGTGACGATACGCGTCCGCTGCATCGTTCGTTTTGTCTTGTAGCCGATACACCGCCCCGAGTTCGCAGTATGCCTCGGCGTGGCGCGGGTTCAGTTGCAAGACGTTTTGGAACGCAGTCACCGCCTCGGCGTAAAGTCCGAGTTCCATGGCGCGCATCCCACGCGCATAGTGTTCAGATACCTGCGCCTGCGCGATACCGCAATAGGCAATAATGAAGAAGATGCCGGCATACCAACACATCTGTTTATATCTCAGCGTTCTCATAAACCACTTTACCGTCGAAAATTGTCACCAGCACCTCAATTTTGCACGCTGCCGCGTCCCACCGCAAAAAGAGCAGGTTTGCCGATTCGGATGAATGCAGATTTTCCACACCGAGCAGACGCGCAGGCTGTTTCGTGGCGAGAGCAAATGCCTCCGAAAGCGAAATGCCGGCAAAACGGACGCTATTTTCGACACCGCGCATCAATTCAATCGCAGAACCGGCGAGATACTCCGTGCCTACCAAGCGAACCTTGGCTTCATCGGTTAACTCCACCTTTTTCCCTGCGAATTGATAAACACCCGGTGTCATCCCTGCCAACGCCACGGCATCGCTAATGAGGATACACCGCGCCAGCGTCTTCGCGCGCATCATCGATTTGACAACGGCAGGCGGCAGATGATGTCCATCGACAATGAGACTTGCCCAGAGTTCATCAGCGGCGAGTTGCTCCCAGATGTAGTTCGGATGTCGGCGGATAACGGCGTGCGCACCGTTGCCGAGGTGGGTGGATAACCGCGCGCCTGCCTTGACAGCGGCGTGAATATCGGATGCCGAGGCATTCGTGTGCCCTAAAGCGACGACGATGTCGTGCTTGACGAGTTTCTCAATAAACGGAATCGCACCCTTACGTTCCGGGGCGAGGGTTACCAACCTGATTTTTCCCTCGGCGATGTCCTGCCAACGTTGGAATTCGTCCCAATCCGGGTCGCGGGCATGTTCCCGCGGATGCGCGCCGCGCGGCCCGTCTTCCGATGAAATGTAGGGCCCCTCAAGATGCACGCCGATAACGGAACGGGCAACTTGCGCGTTATTCTCGCACGCCTTGACAATCGCGCGTAGCGAACCCGCAATGCGCTCAAACGAACCTGTCACCACTGTCGGACAGAAGAAGCCGGTGCCGACATGCCACAGCGCGCGAACTATCGCAGAAACATCCGATGGCGTAACGCCAGCAACATTCAGATCGAACCCCATAAAGCCGTTGACCTGGGTGTCGACGAGGGATGGAGCAATCAGGAGCGTGCTATCGGCGGACGCGGCTTCGCGAATAGATTGCACGCTCCCGTTGTCGTCAATGGCAATTTCTAGCGGTGTGTTGTCAAAAACGTAGTGTCCGCTGAGTATCATCGGCGTTTGTCCTGCATTCAGAATTTGGGGTTTATGATACCGCAATTTGCGTTTATTGTCAAGCGCATTTTCCGCGCTAGAGGCGATTCAGTATTTTCCGCTTGACACGTTATACTAAAATCGCTAAAATAGCTGAGGGTGTTTCATATCTCCGTTTCGGTGTTTATCCCGCCTTGGAGGGATGGCGAATACCGGGAAGGCATTGGCCCGACCTCTGTAGTTCGGGAGCGCCCGCTCCCGAACGGGTCAGGATCAGGCGATCCTGACCTACAGGGGTGATGCGGTCTGCCAGCCAAACGCATGGCGAGGGAAACCCGCTCGGATGCGCGGATGGCATCCGAGGGCCCTCGCCCTACGTGAAGGGGTGGCGTTTTTTTACCGTAGCGCGAGGGCCTGTCCCTCGCGATCGCAACATGGAGGGGAAATCCGCTCGGATGCGCGTGTGGCATCCGAGGGCCCCCGCGCTACGGGAACATCGAAACCCGAGGTCTCTCCTACGGTATTGCATCGAGACCGGGAGGTCTCGCCTACCGGAGGAACACGAAACCATTTTGACAACAATGGGTTATGAAACATCCTAAAAATAACTTCCAACGACAAAGAGGAGGCACGAAAACAATGACTACCACTCCAATCCTCCAGGGCGAACCGTTCAGCATGGAGAAGACGGCGCAGATTGCCCAACAATTTTTCCGCGATGGATTCGTTCATATTCCCGGTGTATTAACAGACGCGGAAGTCACCGCGCTCCGCGAGAAAACCGATGAACTCTTTGCAGATCCAGAATTGGCGGAGAGAACCAATCCAACCCTCGCCGATGTGAGATACATCCAGATGGGCGCGCATTCCGAATCGGGAGAGCAACAGCCGTTCATCTTGCGAAATACGATTGAATTGGACGCGCTTTTTCGCGATATGCTCCTCCGAGAACCGATACTCAGTCTCGCAGAGGCGATTGTCGGCGAAGATTGTAAGTTTTGCGGACAGAATGTCCTGCGTAACTTGCCAGGGCTGTCTATTGATAGGTGGCATGTCGACGGTTCTGTCCATTTCCCCGTTACCGATGAGATGCCGCACCACGACCCGAGGCTTCGGATGCCGGTGATGTGGTTCACCGTGCAGATGGCACTGTCGGACATTGATTCACTTGAGCACGGTCCGACGCAGTATGTGCCGGGTAGCCACTATTCAGGCAGGCATCCTAACGATGCCGAGAACCCTGAATTTGAGGGAAACACGCCTGTCTCGGTTTTCTGCAAGGCAGGCGACATTTATCTGCAGGACCCGCAGTGTTGGCACCGCGGCGCGCCGAACCTTTCAAAGCGAACGCGCTATATTTTGCAATCGCAATACGCCGCCTACTGGGCATATTGGCGGTTTAGCCTCTGCAATAGTGTGCCGGTACCGAAAGACGCTCTTCAGAATTCCAGCGAACGGTTGTTGCGTTTATTGGGAAATCCTCTTCACGCCTGATGCCGGTAGGCGCGGTTTCAAAAAATTGGTTTTAAACCTATTCGGAAAAAATGGTCTTTTTTCTTGGCATTCCGCTTGGAATATGGTATACTAACGTTACAGAACATTTTCGGAGGATACCATGGCTGAAGAAAAAAGGAACGAAGTGGTTCCCGTCACAGCCGAATACGAAGTCGTCGATCAGGTGGATGACCAGGCGATTATCGAGTTGATGACAGGGCAAACCATTCAGGATTACGTCTACTCCTTCAAACAGGGTGGGCGCACGGTTGAAGGCTTGACGTTAGCAGGCATTAACGAGGCCGCCAATCGGCGCGGCGGCATCCAAGTGGAAGATGTCACGTATGAAGAGCGCGACAATTCCTGGATTGCTGTCGCCAAAGCGACAGATACCATCACGGGTTCATCCCGTTACGGTGCGTATGAGCAAGCGAAAATGATGGGAGGGCGCGCTGACCCGTTCGCCTTCACCAAAGCGATTCACAAAGCGCAGCGGAACGCTATCAAACAGTTGATTCCGGTGCCGGTGATTCGCGAGGTGCTGAACTTCTACCTGCATCGGCAAACGCAGGGTGGGGCTGCCGCACAGCAGCCGCGGGCGCGACAGGGCGGCGGGAATATCGCTACGGCGCAGAAAGCCGCATTCGCAATTGCGAGCCAGCTCGCTACGCCGCTCGAAAAGAAGGGCATCTCCAAGGCGGATCTTTGGAACTACATCAAGCGCAGATACGGCGTGGAGTCCCGCAACGACATGTCCGAGATGCAGTGGACAGAGCTCGCCGCGGAACTCAAAGCGGCGGAAACTGCGCCGAAGCTGCTGGAGGATTTGTGCTCTCGTATTAAGCAGTTAACCACGGCGAGTCAGCAGAGTGAGGTGCCAACGCCTGAAGAACCGCCGGCTGAGGAGGCTGCCGCGCCGAAAACCGAGGCATCCGCATCTCAGAGCGCGCCTTTTTAAGTCCCGTGGCGCGGGGGCCTGTCCCCCGCGATCGTCCGACGAGAAGACGGGCCCCCGTTACCGTAGCGCGGGGGCCTGTCCCCCGCGATCGTTGCATGGCGAGGGACAGGCCCTCGCCCTACGGTGCAAGGAACCGTTCTTAGTCCCGTAGCGCGGGGGCCTGTCCCCCGCGATCGTCCGACGAGAAGACAGTGCCCCCGGTCCCGTAGCGCGGGGGCCTGTCCCCCGCGATCTCTCGCGTGCATGAACGATGGCGAGGGACAGGCCCTCGCCCTACGAAAAAACGGCCGGGTCCCGTTCGTTGCATGGCGAGGGACAGGCCCTCGCCCTACGAAAAAACGACACTGTCAAGGAAAATTCAAAAATGCCGCAAAAAAAAGAGAACGTCATCACAAGTGCAGTAGTCGATGTGCTAGAGAATTTATTACCTCGCCAAGCAGGATGGGAAGTCGAAGAACAAGAAAGCGTCCTTGACGGAAACGCGAAGACCCCGGATATCGTCGTGAAACGACTCCGACACGAAACAGTCGGCATCGATGCAAAATGGCAGGTCGGCGATGGCGAGAAGGAACTCCAATCTGTCCGCGATAAATACTGGGGACAGCCGCTAATCTCCGAATTCCGCGGCAACAGTGCCGAGTTGAATACGGTGATGGTTATCCGGTATCCTGAATGCTTCCGCGGTCTGAAAAGATGGGAGTTACAGGAGATTCTTCCTAACGCCGGTGACATTGAGTATGTCCTAGTAGGCCAGTCAAAGGGGGTTGATTACCGTTTCCCGCGTTTGGGATTCGCAACCGGCAATCTCACGGATGTGGCAAACGCTATCCGAGTCGGCGCGGTGCCGAGTGAGCGCATCAAAGCCGCGGCAAAACAGATGAAAGCAGACGTTGAGGGTGCCGCGCGCGACTTGCACAACGCAGTATCTCAAAAATCCGTGATAGGCGAGGAACTGAAGGAGATTTTGGACCAGGTCGAATATAGTGAACAGGCTTCGCAGGTAGCATGCTTGATAATTGTGGACGCATTCGTGTTCCAAAACTCTCTAGCCGGGGAACTGAGTCTGAAATCGGTTCGGCCGCCTGCCTATTACCAAGTGAACGGCATCGACCTGAAATCGGTAGTGGCAGATTGGGATGCGATACTGAACGTCAACTACCACCCGATTTTCCAAGGCGCGCGGGATATGCTGTCCCGAGCGTTTACCTACGACGCGGCGATGGCGAAAAAGGTGCTAGAGGAATTGTGCGATATTGCCTGCACGCTAATCGAGTCACACCTCCCACAAATCCACGAATTAGCGGGTGAGGTATTCCAAGAGCTGCTAGTGGACAGGAAGAACGTCAAGGCGAACTACACGTTGTCAGAGAGCGCGGCGTTCATCTCGGCACTGGCATGTCCGAGTCTGCCTGAGGAATTGACGCTGGAAACGCTGCCGAAAGTGGCGGATTACGCCTGCGGGACAGGAGCCTTGCTGAACGGCGTTTACAAACGCATCCAGCAGCTCTGGGAAGAGCGGAAAGGCGAAACAAGCGTCTGCATCCATCAGCACATGCTTGAGAATAATCTGGCGGGCTGCGACATCTTCACACACTGCACCCACTTAACGTTCGCGGCGATGGCGAGCGCGCATCCCCAAGTGACACTCGGCGCAACCCGGGTCATCACCGCTCCCCACGGTAAAGTCAGCGAGACTGAATTCAAGACAGGTTCGTTGGAGTTGCTAGATAACCAAATGCTATTTGACGCGTTGGATGCGTTTGACAAGCAAGCGAGCGGGGCTGAAGAAGCGACAGCAGAACTCAAGCGCGAATTCCCCGATGGCGAGATGGATATTGTCATCATGAACCCCCCGTTCCTGACGAACAGCGCGGACAATAATGCGAAGAATCAGAAGCTAGTCTTCGGTTCTCAGTATCGGAGTAAGGCAGAGCAGGAACTGATGCTGGAGGAACTAGGCAAGAAGAAATCGCGGGTTGGACATGGAAAAGTCCCATACTCCTATTTCGTGGAACTTGCTGATTTGAAGTTGCGCGACGGCGGACGGATGGCGATGATTCTGCCAGCATCGGTTTTCACAGTTCCTTCGTTTAAGAAGGTGCGCGAGATGTGGGCGAGGGAATATCACAACGTGCTCGTTGTGACTATGGCGCATAATAACGCGTTTTCTGCCGATACGACTATCGCAGAGTGCATGGTTATCGCAGACAAAGGCGTTGACAAGAATACAGGCAGGGCGAAATTCGTATCCCTCAGTGAGCGTCCAGGCAACCTACTTGCATCGCAAGTTTTGGCAACCGAGATAGGACGCAAGGAAGTCACGCGGCGATTGGAAGATGATGCGCTTGGCGGTGAACCCTTCAAAATTGGCGGCGCAAGTGTGGCTAGTGCGTTAGATTGTCCCATTGATGCGGACGAATGGGGTGTATCCTGTCTGAAGGCAATGTCGTTGGGACAGATTGCCTATCAACTAAGTCATGGAAACTTGCGGTTCCCCGGTTTAATTGACGCACTGGAGCTCCCAGTATGTCCGTTGGGCGAAATCGGGAAAGTAGGGGCCAGCGAACCTGACATCAAGCAGAAGGGTAAGCGTGGTGCGTTTGAGATGCACGAACGTGAGTCTGCCGTGCAAGAAGGGTATGATGCCATCTACAAATCGAAGAACATCACGTCGCAGCGGGCGATGCAAACCGTGCCAGACTACAAGGCGCAGATCAAACCTTTTAACGTAGAAAAGGCGCACAGGATTTTGCGTGAGCATAATAGCCGAACGCATTATCAGATGTATTTGGTTTACTCCGCTAATTCGATGTTCTCGCATTGGACTGAAAGTCCATCGATCGGTGTTAATTTAATTACCAACGTTCGTTTGTCGGAATCGAAGTATGAAGCCGCATGGACACTCTGGACAAACTCAACACTGGGATTACTCTGTCACTGGGCGAGGGCTGGCAAACAGCAACCGGGACGCGGGATACTCAAATTAACGGGTTTGAAATCAGTGCCGACGCTGGATGTCCGTGAACTCTCGGATGTGCAATTAGCCGCGGCGGAGCATGTGTTCGCCGAATTGAAAACTGCACGGATGCTTCCCTACAACGAATGCCTCTGGGATGCGTGGCGACATATCCTTGATGCGCGGTTGCTTTCAGAGGTGCTTGGTATTGATGCGCCTGCTGTCCACGAGGCGATGCAGACGCTTCGTGAGATGTTGTCCGCTGAGCCGAGCATCACGGGTGACAAACAGAGCGTTTGCGACTTGGCGGCGGAGCGAGAAGAATACGGTTACGCCGATGACAGCGCGATATTGGCGACGCAGCAGCTTCAGTTGCGGATGCGAGGTATCCCGTTACCTGATGCATCCGCTGAATTTGAAAAGGCGCGGGCGGAAGCAAAGAAATCTTGAATCCAAATCTTGATGTGCCCGTAGTGCGGGGGCCTGTCCCCCGCGATCGTCCAACGAGAAGACGGTGCTCCCGGTCCCGTAGCGCGGGGGCCTGTCCCCCGCGATCGTTGAATTGCGCGGACGCTGGCGAGGGAAACCCGCTCGCATGCGCGTGTGGCATGCGAGGGCCCAAGCCCTACGATGAAGGAGGGGCTTTCTGCCGCCGCGGCCTCGGTAGGCGAGCCGCCCTATTGCATCGAGACCAGGAGGTCTCTCCTACGGGGATTTATGAAACCCCCTCACTATTGGGGATACCGGCGTTAGGTTTTGTTGTTTCGGTGGTAGTCCAGCAAGGTTTGTAATACATCGTCAAACGTTGGCGCGCGAAGGGCGGTGTAATGTAACTGCTCCAAGAGTTGCAAATCGGTGAGCGCCTCAAATGTAGGTTTGAAGAGAGCCACATCCGAATCGTCAAAGCGTGCATCCAATACCGCGAGGAGGTTATCAATGCCGAGTTGGATGCCTTCTTTGCGTGCCTTTTGGCGTGCTTCCTCCAAGGGCTTCTCCATGAGGTCTTGTAAAAGCGATGCATGTTTCATGTCTTCCTCCGAAAGCATGGTGCGGGCTGTCTCCGAGTCATGGGCGCGATGGCGGCAAGAACGGTTCCGTTTCTCGGCGTTCGTCCCACGCGGCTTGGGATGCGCCGCGTGGGTTGGTGTTAGGCTCCGTTGTTTCGGTAGTCCTTCAAGGTTTGCATCACATCGTCAAACGTTGGCGCGCGCAGGGCGGTGTAATGTAAATGCTCCAAGAGTTGCAAATCGGTGAGGGCCTCAAATGTAGGTTTGAAGAGAGCCACATCCGAATCGTCAAAGCGGGCGTCCAATACAGCAATGAGATCAGTAATGGCACTTTTTTGTTTCCCGAGTTCGATGCCCTCTTGAAATGCCTCTTCGCGTGCTTCTTGCAAGGGCTTCTCCATGAGGTGTTCGAGAATAGATGCATGTTTCATGTCTTCCTCCGAAAGAATGGTGTGGGCTATCTCCCGGTCATGGGCGCGATGGAGGCCGGAACGGGTGCGTTCTTGGCGTTCGTCCCACGCGGCTTGGGATGTGCCGCGTGGGTTGGCGTTAGGTTCCGTTGTTTCGGTAATCCTTCAAGGTTTGCATCACATCGTCAAACGTTGGCACGCGAAGGGCGGTGCGAAACAGCAGCCTAAGGAGTTGTGCATCGGTGATGGCCTCAAAGATAGGTTTGTAGAGATCTACATCCGAATCGTCAAAGCGGGTGTCTAATACCTCGATGAGGATCTCAATGCTGTTTTCTCGCGCGCCGAGTTCTCTTCCCTCTTGGCGTGCCTCTTGCAAGGGCTGCTGCATGAGGTGTTGGAAAATAGATGATTGTCTCATGTCTTCCTCCGAAATAATGGTGTAGATTGTCTCCGAGTCATGGGCAAGATTGCCAAATATCCCGGTAGCCATCAGTAAGTTGTCGATATTCGCCGTGTCAAGCGGCAATTGCCGCGTCGTCTCGACGCACTGCCGCAGCCACGTGACACTATCCACTCCCGCCGGTGGTTGCATCAGCGGCAGAAACGGCATCAAACCCGGCGGGCGCGCTTCCAGAAGCGGTCCTCCCTCAAGTTCATAAAGCCGAACCACTTCGTATTCCGAGATGAACCGTTGTCCGGGAACATCTACATTTTTAAAATAACCCCCCGGGTCCCTGCGACCGGCGGGTGGATAAAAGTAGATGACATACGACCGGATAGGAAGTTCGTTGTCCTCAGTGCATCTCCCCCGGTAGCCGGCAATTCGGCGTTCAATCGAAATTGGGTAACTATCGTGCAGCTGATATTCACGATGGATGAGCGTCGGTTCGCCTTCCAGCGAGATTTTCGTCAGGCTATCCATGCGTCGGACATCCATCGCCGGGAGTTCAATATCAATATGCTCTATGATTTCAAAGTCGGCGGTGCCGAGTATCAGGCGCAACATGTCCTTTGGAAATGCACGCGCCGCGTGCTTTGCGGCAATATCGTACCGGTCCACGGGCAAGTTGTCCCAGTCAAAGGGTGTATAAATGCTGTTTTCCATACACAATAGGATACCATAGACGCGCCGTGGTTGTCAAGTTTTTCTGACGAGTTATAGCGATTTCGTTCTTCTATCCTGCCGAAAGTCGGTTTCACTATGCATAATTTTAGCAGATCTGGTATAATTATTGCAATGTTTAAAATCTGAAAAATTTTGAATGAATTCGCCTTAAAGGGGTTAAAGTTTTAAAATCCAATTTTCGGTAGGAGGGACATCCTTGTCCCGATAGTGCTTACATTGCACCTCGGCGGGCACTCCTTCGGAGAAAACCAAATAATAGAGGGTGTTTCATAAATTTATCCCTTGAGGGGAGGCGCATCGGGCCCACCACTGTAGTTCGGGATCGCCCGATCCCGAACGGGTCAAGATCAGGCGATCTTGACCTACAGACCTGGCGCGCGAGCGATGGCGAGGGAAACCCGCTCGCATGCGCGTGTGGCATGCGAGGGCCCAAGCCCTACGTGAAGGAGCGGCGTTTTTTCACCGTAGCGCGGGGCCTGTCATCGCAACGTTGAGCGATTTATGAAACACCCTCAAATAATAGAGGAACAAATATGTCCGAAGAGCAAAACAAAAAAACAGAACTGCAACGGGGCACGATTGACGAATTGCCCCCATTTATTGATAAAACACTGAAGCACCTAGAGATTCGGTTTGAGCAGATTCGGTTCGCTGTCCAAAGCGATGTCAGTTCCTCAGGCGTTTTCGGCGAGGAATGGTTTGTAATGACAGACGCGGCGGTTTTTACCGTCGCCGGTGATGGCAGTGTGATACACTTCATTCCGTATAAAAATGTGCTCGGCATCCGCGCCGAAGTGATGATAGACGCAGGGCTGCTGGTGTTAGAATCGCGCGAGGGCACCGTCGATCTGATTCGGTATTCCAACGGTTGCGCGGCGAAGTTCGGCTTCGTTGCACGCTTCATCGGTGATGAAATTGAGCACCGAGATGGGAAACGCGACGAAGCACCGATATGGGACTATAAAGTCGAAGAACAGGTTTGCGCATCGTGCGGATTGCCGTTGCCTGACGAATTCTCGCCTTGTCCGGCATGCACCAAAAAACATAAGGTAATGCTGCGGATTGCGTCGTATCTCAAACCGTATCGCACCAAAGCAATCCTTTTCATCGCTTTCGTGATTAGCGGCACACTGATTTCGCTGGTGCCGCCTTACTTCTCCCGCATCTTGATAGACGACATTCTGGCGTTGAACGAAGCGGCGGCTGCGCAAACTCCCTCCGAGACGCAGATCGGCGCGATATTCCGCGCGATTCAACCAGTGACGATGGCACTAGCGATTGCGGTTGGCTGTCTGCTCGTCACGATGATAATCCGCGAAATTATCACCGTCTTCCGATTAAGGTTGGGCGCGTGGTTGACATTCCGCGTGGCGGCAAGTATCCGAGCGCATGTCTATCGGCATCTACACAACCTCTCTATTCGGTTCTTTGACAAGCGCAAAACCGGTACGGTTATCTCGCACATCACCGAGGACAGCGAACGGCTTCAGGACTTTATGTTAGAAGGGTTGTCCTTCCTCGCCGTGGAGTTACTGCTGTTCTTCGGCATCGGCGGCATGCTATTTTGGATGAATTGGAGGCTTGCTTGCTTCATCTTGATTCCCATTCCTATTATCGTCTTCGGCGCGGGATGGTTTTGGAAAATAGTGCGTAACCTGTGGCACCGCGCCTGGCGACGCAGATCGAAGTTGTTTGATGTCGTGAACGATTCTGTCTCCGGTATCCGAGTCGTGCGCGCCTTCGGAAGGCAGCGCGACGAGGTAACTCGGTTTGAGGAATCCAACATTGACGCACGCGATTATGAGACACACGCGGAACTCATCTGGGCGACTTACTATCCGCCGCTGATGTTTGCTGTGTCGCTCGGCACACTCATTGTATGGTATGTTGGCGGACTGGAGGTCCTCGGCGGCACAATGTCACTCGGCACGCTGATGGCGTTTCAAAGTTACTTAATGATGTTTTATGAGCCGCTGCGCTACATCAGTCCGCTCATCAACTGGGCATCCCGTTCCATGACAGCGGCGGAACGCCTCTTTGAGGTAATTGACTCGCAACCGGAACAGATCGACGATGGCACGTTGGAATCAATGCCGAACATTACCGGTGAGGTGCTGTTTCACAACATGACGTTCGGCTACGAGTCGCATAAACCGGTGTTGAAGGACATCAACCTCCACGTCAAATCTGGGGAAATGATCGGACTCGTTGGGCATTCGGGTGCAGGGAAATCGACGCTGATTAATCTGATTTGCCGGTTCTATACGCCGGATGCCGGCCGCTTAGAAATCGATGGCGTAGAGATTGAGAAGATTCAACTTGATGATCTTCGGCGACAAATCGGGGTAGTGCTGCAAGAACCGTATCTGTTCAGCGGCACCATCGCCGAGAACATCGCCTATGCGCATCCGGATGCCACGATGGAGGAGATTATCACAGCGGCGAAAGCGGCAAACGCGCACGAATTCATCGTCAAATTCCCCGATGGCTATGATACTGAAGTCGGGGAACGCGGGGGCAGTCTCTCCGGCGGCGAGCGACAGCGTATCTCGATTGCGCGGGCCATTCTGCACAACCCGCGCATCCTGATTCTTGACGAAGCCACGTCATCGGTGGATGTTGAAACCGAGAAAAAAATTCAACAGGCAATTGACAGACTTGTGAAAAACCGCACCACCTTCGCGATTGCGCACCGTCTCTCCACCCTCCGAAATGCCGACAGGCTTTTCGTGATTGAGAAAGGACGCGGCGTGGAGTGCGGCTCTCACGAAGAACTGATGGAACAGAAGGGTATTTACTACAAACTGGTTGAGACGCAGCGGGAAGCGGCGAATGTGCGCGCAGCGGCGCAGGCAGTAGAAAGGTAGAACCTCAAAACGGGCGGATGGAAACGACATCCAGCCTACCGAATAATTATGGAAAACTCAGACAAAATTGTCCCTGTAGAAACAGCGCAGGAATCGCCTGCCGCCGATGACTTCACACCGCGTTATTTAGACGCGTCGAAGTTGAGATTGACACGCTCACCGGTAGGCACGCCGCGCCTTGAGATTCAGGGAGAGGTGTGTCACTTACGCGTCATCGTGCGTCGGTTGGTGCCGCTCAGCAATCCGGAACAGTATATTTCATTCTCCGCCGATGAGGATACCGAGCTCGGCATTCTCGTTGAGCCTACGCAATTGGATTCGGAAAGTCTGCGGATTCTCAATGAAGAGTTGCATCGCCGCTACTTCACCCCGGTCATCGAGAAAATTTATCGGGTGAAAGAGCAGTTCGGCATTCATGAGTGGGAGGTGAAGACGGCCCGCGGGCGCGTGACGTTTTCGGTGCGCGGGTTGAACCAGAACGTCAAACAGGTGCCGCCCGCGCGGCTTTTCGTTACGGATGTTCGCGGCAACCGTTACGATATTCCCGATTATCGGAAGTTGGATGCCCAGAGTTTCCAACACATCCAGCGGCACCTCTAATCCGGAGCCTCTCACGGGCACCGAGCGATCGCGGGGGACAGGCCCCCGCGCTACGGTGAATAGAGCCCTGCCGCGTTACCGTAGGGCGAGGGCCTGTCCCTCGCCATGCTGCGATCGCGGGGGACAGGCCCCCGCGCTACGATGAACAGAGCTCTTCCCTGTTATCGTAGGGCGAGGGCCTGTCCCTCGCCGTGCCAAACTTTCTGCAGAAACGTAGCCATCAACTTATGAAACAGAAACGTTACCGAGCCGTGCTCGCCTCAATCGGAATGCATCTCCTCTTCGCTTTCATCGCCGCCCTGATGTTATCCGGGCAACGGGAGGTAAATGAAGATGCGTTTGACGTGGAGTTTGTCAACGTTACCCGCGCACGGGCGAATGTGGATATCCGTCCCACACACCGAATGCACCTCTCTCCCACGCCACCTGTAGGAGCACCCTCCCGGTCTCGGCTTGCGCCTACGGCTATGTCTCACCTGCCGCCGAGTCAAACGCGGGCGCAGTCTCCGAGGCAGGAATTCAGCACGGATGCGCTGAAGCCTGCCGACGTGTCGATTTCCACTGATAGGACAGAACCCTCGGCTCCCGTTGCCGGGGCGGCTGCCCCGTCGTCTATCGGTGCGACACCACCGGGGAATGCGCCGCCGATAGAGAAAAGTTCTTCCACGGTCGCGCGCGTCACCGGGAAAACAACCTCAAATCTCACGGCGTTTCTTGATGGCGACTTGCCTTCGCGAAGTCTGGGGCACGGGTTCGATACTGCCACCTTTCCGGTGAAAGTTCCGGAGGGACAACTCGGTGGGATTCTGGAGGGAAAGGGGAAAGAGCTCCGCGGGTATATTCGGCTGATTCGGCTGAAACATTCGCTTTCGGATTGGTGGCAAGATCCGACTGCAATTCCCTCGTTGACGAAGTGGTTGGCAGAGAATACGCCTATCCGAGCGGATATGACTTTTGAAGGTGGTGCCTTGCGCCTCACCGATGCGAAAATCATGGACGCGCCGCTCATTATCATGACAGGACATGACAAGGACATTACCGTCGGACGCGGGCTTGCGAAGGATGGTCCCTTAACTACTGGGTTTACGTCAACGGAGCGGGCGGCTCTCCGAAAATACATCCTTGAGAGAGGCGGGATGCTCTTTTTTGATGACTGCGGGTTTAACGGGTTGTTTGCACATATCGTCGCCGATGAGCTCAACCAGATTTTTCCGGAGTATCCGCTTGAAATCATCCCGCACGAGCATGAACTCTATCGTATCCACTATCATTTGCCGAAACCGCCGACAGGCGGCGATGTCTTTTGGGGCAATGAAAACAATGCGCAGCCGACGCAGTTCCGTTATCAGAAGGGGATAATTATCGGCAAGCGGTTGGCGGTTGTCTATAACCGCAAGGACTATCTGTGTGCGATGGAAACGGCGGAGATTGAGAGTCGCACGATGTTGCGTCTCCGTCGTTCGCCGGATGTTTATCGGTTCATGTCAAACCTTCTGATTTACGCGCTGAAATATGGTGGGAATACGGACCGGGCGCGCTATTCGCCGTAAAAATCCCCTCCCCTTTTATGCCACGTTTTCGACACGTTCGATTTCCGTTTGGATGGCAGATTCCCCCTCAGCGCACGATTCAATTGTGAGTTTGCATCCGAGTGCCTTGAAGAGGAGCGCGAGGAGATCTAGCGGCGGTGCATTGTTGCTATCCAGCAGACGCGCCAAGACTTCCGGCGGCCGCTGCATTTGCTGCGCCAATTTTGCCACGCCGCCTTGCGATGCTACAACGGTTTCAACCGCCTCTAAAAAGATGCCGGTATGCCCATAGCGTTGATAGCATTCCAAGGATGCCTGTAGGTAACCGAGTGCTTCCTCGCGGTCTTCGGTAAATTCTTTGATGAGGTATTCTTGCCAGTCGCCCATTTGTCTCATGAGTGTGTTTCCTTGTATTCTTGCCAATAGGTTTTTGCGCGTTGAATGTCGCGGTGCTGTCGTGATTTATCTCCACCGCGTACGGCCGCCGAAACGCCCCCGCATTCACAAAAAAACGCACGCATTCACAAACAAAAAACGCACCCCTCACCGTAGGGCGAGGGCCTGTCCCTCGCCATCGTTCATGCACCAGACCTCCTCCCCTTCTGTAGGTCAAGAGTGCCTGCTCTTGACCCGTTTCGGGAGCGGGTGCTCCCGAACTACAGATTGGGGGGGCGCGAATCGTCCGCGTAATCCAACGATCGCGGGGGACAGGCCCCCGCGCTACGGTTGTCAAGGCCGTCTCCCTTCATCGTAGGGCGAGGGCCTGTCCCTCGCCATCGTTCCCGCTATCAAAAAACGTCTCTTCAGGTCCTTTAGGTCCTTAATGTCTATAGCACGCGTTGACGTGAAGAGCTTTAAGGTCCTTTAGGTCCTTAATGTGTTTTGATTGCGTTGCGTGTTTTTTTATTAAGGACCTAAAGGACCTTGAAAACGTGCTGTCACGTTTTTCTATAGACATGTAGGTCCTAAAGGACCTAAGACGATGCGTAGGAAAAAACGGCATCCGGTATCGTAGGGCGAGGGCCTGTCCCTCGCCAGCGTTCATGCACCAGACCCCCGTCACCTCTGTAGGTCAGGAGTGCCTGCTCCTGACCATTTGTAATCAGGCGATCACAAACTACAGAACTTGACGAACGAGCTCGCGAGGGACAGGCCCCCGCGCTACGATGAAAAAAACGTCTCTTAGGTCCTACGGACCTAATCGGCATTTTTCACCAACGCGACATATCGGAAATGCCAGCGAAATTCCAAAGAATGTTGAGTGCACAGATGCCTCTAATCTTGTAAATCTTGTAAATCCTGCTTCAGACGAATAGGGGATAGGTTTGGCATGCTTATGATTCTTCCTCCACAACAGCAATTTCCTCCGAAGTCAGTTCGTAAAGCGTGTAGACATAATTATCAACCGCTTTTTCTAAATCCGCGGTATCTCCACCCGGGTCGGCTTTTTTGACAGACAAGATCGCATCAACGAGGTGCTCAATCTGCGCGACGATGGCGCGGTTGTCAGCAGTAATCGGTGGCACGTGGCTCTGCTCCACATACTGCTTTTTCCACTCAAACGCATAGCCGAGCGGAATCCCTAAATTCGTAAACTCCCAATTGAAGAGACGCGAATTCATGCACCCCAAGAGGTACTTGATGTTATCTTCGGAAGAGGTTAGTAAATTCGCGGGCGCGCAAATGAATTCACCGGGCGCAGAATAACAGAAAGCACTGCTATAAGCGATATTCCCCCAAGCAATTTTCGCCTTCTCAAATTCCGCGTGGTAAGCGCAATTGCGAAGGTTATAGGGTGTGTTTCCCTTATCTTGACGCTTTTCCAGTTGTGGATAGAATGTCTCAAGATATGCCTTAACTGCACCGTAATCGTTCACGTCGATTGCTGGAACATCGCGGTACCCGTTGTGCGTATCAATCAGCCAGAGTTTCGCCCACTTCGCGTGATACCGATTAACATCTCTGCCTCGCAAAACGGGTTTAATAATTTCTGCCGACTTGGGCTCCGCCTTTATCAGGGTTTCCTTCGTATCGTCGTCAATGAGAAAAGCGGTGTTGTAACCGGTGATAATTCCCCGATAGATGGAAATGTCCCAGTCCTTAAGCGGCGTGCCGACTGCCTCAATTTTCGCTTGAATCTGTCGTTCAATGTCGGACAGGATGACCCATTGTGCGCCGGGCTCTGGCAGCGGGAAATGGACTCCGTTTTCCGCTGTGTATGCGGCGAGGGAGGTTGCGGTGTGTTTATATTTTTCGGTGACGGTGCAGGCGATGGAGTCCTCGCGAGGGACAGGCCCTCGCGCTACGGGGGAAGCGCGGGCTCTGCTGCAGAGGAGGATGTTGGTATCTACGGTGGCATCGAAGATGTCGGGCCCGAGGTCCAACAACTTTATCGGGTGGACATGCTCTACGAAAAATTGACGCAACGCTTTTCCGTAGCCGGCGCGCATCCATTTGTTGCTGGTGATGTAGCAGAGATGCCCATCGTTGGCGAGCAATTTCACGCCGCGTTCGTAGAAAAGGCAGTAAATGTCGCCGGTGCGTGCGAAGGTTTCAAAGCCTGCGTCTTGGTAAAGCCTGCCGAGTGCGCCGCCGTTTTTCTGCAATTGGACATACGGCGGATTACCAATGACAACATCAAATCCCTCTTGAATGCCGAACATTCGTTCCGGTGCAAACCACTCGGCAACAGCATGCGTATCATAGCGATCCCACGACGAGATCTTCTCGGCATCCTCGGCGGGCATGCCGACTTCGCGTAATTCCGACGCTAATGCCTCGCGCAACGCTTTGTCTTGCCGTTGACATGCTAGTTTTTGTGCGCGCGTCACGGCGTGAAAATGCCGTTCGCCGTTGAGAAGTATCTCGCGCTCAAGCTCTTGTGTCCTTGAACTCGTGAACGTCCGCTCGCCTGACAAGCCAAGCAGTGTATTCGCCGCGAGGAAGCGCGTCTCCAAATTCGGCAACGGCCGAATGCCGAAGTTCGCCGCGTCGGCATCTGGTTCTTGCTCAATCGCCAACGAGATGAAAAAGCGGAGTTTCGCAATCTGACACGCCACAGGTTGAATGTCCACGCCGTAGAGGCAATTCTGGATGAGATATAACTTCCGACCGAAATCGGAATCGCGATAACGTTTGAACGTCTCATCAATTTCTAGGAGTTCTTCGGGGCGCGTTGCGTCATCGGTTGTATCAAAGGCGGCAGCGGCGCGCTGTTGGGCGCGTTCGCGTTGTAAACTTTCCCAGCGGCGGTTATCGGCATCGAGTCGCCGCAGCACGAGGGTGAGTTTATGCAACAAGCCCATCGGAAACGCACCCGAGCCGACGGCAGGATCCAAGAGTTTGAGCCCGGAGATGGCGCGCACGAGGTTCTCTGTCTCGTCGGCATCGAACCATTCGCTGGCATCGTCAAATGCCTGCGCATAGTCCAGCAGGTAGCGGAGCCGTTCATCCCAGAACGTTGCATCGCCATCGGTTGGCGCGCATTTTTGTTTGAACACGGCGACGAGTGCCTCGTCTACCATGTAATCGACGATGTCGCGCGGGGTGTAGTAAGAACCGGTGGCTTTGCGCGCCGTCGATTGCGTTTCAGGATTGTAGGCACCAAGGAGGTTTTCAAACACCTTGCCGAGCAACTCGGGGTCCAACGCAACTTCCTGTTCTACCGGCGTGTTCTCCTCCACGGTGAATTTATAGTGAGAGAAGAGCGGGAAGAGACCCGAGGTTTCGTCAAAGAATAACTTCGCGGGAACGTGGAGTTTCCGCCGCGCGTTTTCGTCATCGGTGAAACAGTCGATGCGAGAGCCGCCGTCGCGCGTGCCCTCAAACGTATCCAAGCAGTCAAACAGCCCACCGTTGACAAACGGCACCTGTTTCAGGTATGCCAGAAACGCATCGGGAGTGCGGAGCAAGTCGGCATAGCGATACTTGTTGGGATTGCGATGCGCTTGGCGGTTACGCGTGCTGAAGGCCCGCGTGTCTATCGGCGTATTGAGCGTCGCGAAGAAGAGATTCTGCAGTATCGCCTGATAATAGTCGGATGTCTCCAGCGAAAACTCTTTGAGATGCGTCGCTGCAGCGGCTTTGTCAAAGAGTGCCATCGGCACCAAATTCTTCTCTTTCAGGAACCAGATAAAGAGTAGGCGGGTGATGAGACGGATAACCTGAAGTTGCGGCGCATCGTCGGGAAAACGGCATTCGGCGACGGCCCACTGATACCATTCATACAACTCGCCGTAGAATTGGCGGTTGAGTGCCTCGGTGTTCAGAACGCCTTCCCACGCTTTGTGCAACGTGTCAAAATTGTGAACGCCTTGAGTTTGGACGAGGTTGTCCAGCGAGAGCTCCGCGAGGATGTCGAGATGCGCGCGGTGCGGTGCGCGCAGATTAATATCCTTAATGAGCGTGACTTTCTCCAGAATCTGCCTTGTGCCCCCCCCCTACAGCCGCAGGCGTTTCTGCCCGCCTATCCCATCGGCGATTGATAATCGCCAGCGTCAGGCAGTGCCCATAATGGAACATTACCATGATGGGTTGCGGCATCTGTTTGTTGATAAAGCGCGTGATATTGACGAGTTGTGTGCGCGTGTAGGCATCCCCGGACAACTTGAGCGCGGCGAAGAGGTAGGACTGCATCAGTGCATCGTCAATCGCGTGACTCGCGAACACCGCTTGTTGCGCGTGCATCTCTTCATCGGTGACTTGGAAGAGGAGGTGAAAGGTATCCCAGTCGTCACTGCGCAGTTTCTCGGCGGTGCTTTGACGTTGCACGGCGGCGGCTAGCAGTCGGCGTTTGCGTTCGGCATCGATGCCGGGGTTGCCGACTCTTCGGCTGTGGTAGCCGAGGGTGTTGAGGAGGCGCGTGCCAGCAGCGCGAAGTGGTGATTCGGCGAAGGTAAGGAGCGGCTGTTTAATTTCTGATTTGAGTGCTTCTAACATGATGTTAACCTGATAGAATTTATTGCCTGTCTCGCAATTGATGGAGGAGGCGCACGATGTCCCGATAGCATTTGTCAAACGAAGATGCTTGCCGCGCTTGTTTAAAGTCGAAGCGTGCAGTGAGTGCCGGCTGGTCTAACGTTTCCCTATACTTTTTGTTGCTCTCCATCTGCCGGGTCAGCCACTCCTTTGCTCCCCGGATTTCCTCAGGGTTATTTGGAGGTTGAAGATTGTTTTTTAACCCTCGTTGTCCGCTGAGTGACTCGGCTGCTGCAAGAAACCACGCTTCAAACTCGCATTTCGCGAGGACGACAGCGATTGGCAGATTGCTTTGCACTTTTAACGCTTGCTGAAGCAGTTCGGGACCTAGTTTCGCGGGACAGTCATCGTCGCTGTCAAGAATGATGAATATGCCGCCTTGCCTGCCAACTTTCCGAGATGCCGCGTCAATAGTTTCCTCAAGGTTTTCCACCTTGACAATCCTATTTCTGTTAACGCGGATCGGGTACGTGATAATAGGCAATTCGGGATAAAGGTCTGCTGCTACCCGCCGAATCAGAACGGGGACAGCTTCCACATCGCCTTGTCCTTCAACAATGCAACCGATTTTGACTGGCACCTGGGTATTTCCTTATTCATTTGTATTGAAACAAACGGAGTTGTCTGACCTTTTCGACAGGAAAGACATGTGCTGGGTCCGGTGGCAATTGCATCATGCTCAGGAGTTGCCCTATTGTAAACAGCCGGTCTTTCAAGACAGATCTGGTTACCTCATCCACAGGGCCGATTGATGTGATTCCCTCAGAGGCTTCAACCGCGAGGAACGATTCCGCCTTCAAGT
The DNA here is from genome assembly GCA_965242965.1 of Candidatus Poribacteria bacterium. Classification (GTDB taxonomy): domain Bacteria; phylum Poribacteria; class WGA-4E; order WGA-4E; family WGA-3G; genus AGPOR5. Next base: position 5,544,369 of record OZ251518.1, read on the forward strand.
CTTTGTTATTAAGGAGTTCCGGACTGTGGCTGGTGATGAGCACCTGAGTCGTGTTGGCGGCTTGCCGAAGACTATCAAGTAGCACGCCTGTTGCTAGTGGATGCAGCGCGATTTCCGGCTCTTCAATCCCGATGAGCGGCACGGGTTTTTGCGCGTCGTGATTTTCCTGAAGCAGGGCCACGAGAGTGCCCAATATGTGGAGTGTTCCATCGGACATATTGTTCGCGAGAAACCGCCACGGGTGCTTTGCCCCTGCAGTGTCTTGCCGGAAGGCTAGCGTTTCCTTCGCTCCGATTTTCTTGACTTCTACGCCGCGCACGCCGCGGACAACGAGTGCCAGATATTCCTCAACGTTTTGTTTCACAGAGAGCGGCAGTTGACGGAGGACACTCGTTAGGTTGCTCCCGTCGTTCTTCAGGATGTCGCCAAGGTCAGGTGTTTGGAGCTCTCGGATTTTATCTAGGTTGAGATTGTAAAATCCCATCCGAGAAAGAGCATCGTAGACTTTGCGAAATTCGGGGAGGCCAGACGCGTTGACTAAGTAGAGCCGGTCGGTGGCAGCTGCAGGTGCCACCTGCATGCTCGTTTTGGTTACCGTGCCTTTATCAACTCGGAAGTATTCCTCCTGAACCCTGCATTCTTCCGTTTGAACCGCATATCCGCCACGTGGCCGGCAACCGATGCGAAAGGCATAATGTCCGGTAATCCCTTCAGGCAAAGTGAATTCTAACCGAATGCTGAAGTGGTTCGGATGCCCGCGAGAACGACGACGAACATCGTTGATGCCGCCACGAGAACGTAAGGCGTGGTCCAACGATGAATGCAAAGAATCGGCGACAAAGCGCAGCGCATCCAGAAAGTTGCTCTTGCCCGCGCCGTTGGGACCCACGAGGAACATCAAGGGGCCCAGTCGCACATCGCACGTTGCGATGCTCTTATAGTTTTTGAGGATAACTCTGGTGATAAAGGTTGAGTCTTTGATGGCCATGGCTGTATTCTTGAGCAGGATTTCCAAGATTTCCAAGATTTCGCAGGATGATGTCTTCCGTAATAGGAGCAGGATTTCCAAGATGCTGCAAGATTTCACAGGATGGAGCAGGATTTCCAAGATTTCCAAGATTTCGCAGGATGCTGTTTTCCGTTTGATACCAGTCTTTTTTCCTTGGCGGCATTATTCGTAACGCTATTCTGCCGTTGCGGGAAACGTCTCTCGCACCAGACCTATAATCCTGGAAATCCTGCTCAATCTTGAAAATCCTGCTTCGTAACGCGATTCGGACTTTGCGAAGAACGTATCTCTCACAATGCCTATAATCCTGGAAATCCTGCTCAATCTTGAAAATCCTGCTCGGCGACAGGCTATGTCACCGTCCACGTTTCACCGGCGTTCAGCAACGCCTCCAGATCGCCCTCACCCGCGCGCTTTTTTGCGAACGCTATCTGGTCCGTCATCAGTGCTTCATAGCACGGATGCGTGACGCTGCGGAAAATGCCAATAGGGTGCGGCATATCCGGCGTATCGCTCATCCGCGACAGAAAATTCGCCTCGGTAGTGTCTTCCGCATATCTGTCGTGAACGATGAGATCTTCGGTGGTATATTCCCCGTTCGTGATGTCCACGACTTCGGGTTGGAACCCGTTCAACCGAATCCCTTTATCGCGTTCCCTGCCGAAGACGAGCGGTTCCCCGTGCTCAAGGAAGACGGTGTTTTCAGCCTTCGTATCTTTTTCCGTGTAGGCAAAAAAGGTTTTGTCGTTGAACACGTTGCAGTTTTGGTAGATTTCGATGAAGGAGGTGCCTTGGTGCTCAAATGCGTGCTTGATTACCGTGCGCAAATGGTCCGGATCCCGGTCCAACGAGCGCGCCACGAACGTCGCACCTGATGCCAGCGCGAGGCTGATAGGATTGAACGGCGTGTCCAGCGAACCGAGCGGCGTGGACTTTGTCATCTTTCCCTGCTCCGAGGTAGGCGAGTATTGCCCCTTCGTGAGGCCATAGATGCGGTTGTTAAAGAGCAACACGTTGATGTCAAAGTTGCGGCGCATCAGATGGATGAAATGGTTGCCACCGATTGAGAGCGCGTCGCCATCACCCGTGACTACCCAGACGGAAAGCTCTGGGTTGGCGATTTTCACACCCGAGGCGATAGTCGGTGCCCTCCCGTGAATCGTATGAAACCCGTAGGTGTTCATGTAATAAGGAAACCGGCTGGAGCAACCAATTCCGGAAATAAAGACGATATTCTCGCGAGGGATGCCCAACTCCGGCATGATGCGCTGCGTCTGCGCGAGAATGGAGTAATCGCCACAGCCAGGGCACCAACGCACATCCTGGTCGGATTCAAAATCCTTTCTGGCGAGGGTAGGAGCGGCACCGGGAATTCGGGATTCCCGCGCTTTTCTGTCGGTTTTGCTTTGGAGTCTCTTCTTTTTCATCGGTTTGCCTTGTGTCAAGACGAATCTTCTGTCTTCGCCCGATGGGATTATTGGCTACAAAAGTTCGTTGATTTTCGCTTCCACCTCGGAGACGTGGAACGGTTGGCCTTGCACTTTATTGAGGCCTAACGCATTGATAAAATAGGTGCTACGGATGAGTTGACGGAGTTGTCCGGTGTTCAACTCAGGGATTAGAACCTTTTTGAACCGCGTGAGAATCTCACCTAAATCGCTCGGAAACGGGTTGAGGTGGCGGATGTGGACATGTGCAACATCGGAAACGCCAGCTGCGAGACAATTTTCAACGGCGGTGCGGATAGGCCCGTATGTGCTACCCCAGCCAAGGAGGAGCAGCGCGCCTTCTTCCGCGCCGAATACCTCAGTCGGTGGGATATCCTGCGTAACGCGCGCGACTTTCTCCGCGCGAAGATGCACCATCTTTTCGTGGTTCTCCGCGTCGTAACTGACATTTCCCGTGACATCCGATTTCTCAAGCCCGCCAATGCGGTGTTCCAATCCCGGTGTGCCCGGCTTCGCCCACGGACGTGCTAGCGTCTCTGCTTCCCGCAGATACGGTTCAAACGCATCGCCATTGAGAGAGAACCCATTCGCAAAGTTCGGTTCAATAGGAGGCAGCTCTGCGAGTTTCGGGATTTTCCACGGCTCCGCGCCCATCGCAACGTAAAGGTCAGAGAGGAAAATGACCGGGGTACGGTATTTCACGGCGATACGGCACGCTTCATAAACGGTATCAAAACAGTCGTAAGGACGCGTCGGCGCGACGATAGGCACAGGTGACTCGCCGTTGCGCCCATAAAGCATTTGCAACAGATCCGACTGCTCTGTCTTCGTCGGCATGCCGGTGGAAGGACCGGCACGTTGGATGTTGCATATCACGAGTGGAAGTTCCGCAATCATCGCGAGGTTAATCGCCTCCGATTTAAGCGCGAGCCCAGGCCCGCTACTGCCGGTGACACCGAGGGCACCGCCGAAGGAGGCACCAATCGCCACGCCGACCGCGGCGATTTCGTCCTCCATCTGCATCGTCACTACACCGAAATTCCGATACTGCGCAAGCCCGTGGAGAATGTCACTCGCAGGGGTTATCGGATAACTGCCGTAAACCAGCGGTAATCCGGCTTGACGCGACGCGGCGATGAGCCCGAGGACTGTCGCCATGTTGCCCTCAATGTTCCGATAGGTGCCGGGCGAGAATTCGGCGGCTTTCACATTGTAAGAGGTAGCAAACTGCTCGGTTGCCTCACAGTAGGTATTCCCTGCCCGGAGCGCGAGGATGTTTGGCACGACAAACTCGGGTCTTTTCCTCCCAAGCGTCTTCTTAATCCAATTCATGGCGTAATCCATCGGGCGGTTATAGAGCCACAGAATCATGCCGAGCGCAAAGAAGTTCCGACACAGGTCGATCTGCCGTGTAGTCAGGTCGGTATCTTCCAATGTTTGCCGAGTGAGGCGTGTCAGTGCAACGGGGAAGACCTGGTATTTTGTGAGCGAGTCATCTTCCAGCGGGTTCTGCTCATACCCGGCGAGGCGCAGGTTCCGGCGCGCGAAATTATCCGAGTTGACAATCAGGATGCCGTTCGGGCGCAATTTTTGAAGATGCACCTTGAGGGCGGCAGGGTTCATCGCTACCAACACATCGCAAAGATCACCGGGTGTATGGATTTGTTCGCTTGAGAAGTGAAGTTGGAACCCGGATACCCCTGCTAATGAACCAGCAGGTGCACGAATCTCCGCGGGGTAATCCGGTAACGTAGCGACATCGTTCCCGACGAGCGCGGTTGTCTCAGTCATTTGGGCCCCAATTGTCTGCGAACCGTCGCCGGAGTCACCCGCGAACAGGATAGTCGCCTCCTCAATTTCCGTTATTGGCTTGCGCATCACAATCGCTTCCTCTTGATTTTTCACGTTATGCCCCCTCCCGTGCTTTCATCGCGTCGCGAATGGGCCTCGGCGGTAACGTTAGCACTTCTTGCGGAAATTCGTCCACGAGATGTGAGATAACGTCCCGAATCGATACCATGCCGATGGGTTCGTTTTGTTCGTTCACAATCGGGAGGTGCCGGTAGCCGCCGTGCGCCATATAGAGGATTGCGGTATCCAGCGTATCCTCTGGTTGTGCGGTTTGCGGGGCGGCACTCATGAACTGCTTGATACCGAGGGTATCCAGGTCTCCCACCGTTCTATTGAGAATTTTGCGTAGCACATCGCGCTCACTGAAGATGCCGCGGAGCCGGTTTTCGTCGTCAACGACCGGGGCTGCGCCGACATGGTGCTCTATTAGCAGCTCTATTGCTGTTTGCGCGCTGCTGCTGATGTGAATCATGACGACAGGGCGCATCAGCGAGCGGAGGGGGAGCTGGATTTCATGTGCATTCCATGCTCGCAACGCCGCGCTAGATTCCATCTGGTCCAATTCTTCGTCAATAGCCAGGTCATACAGCATGGTTATGCCTCCTTGTCCTGATGCGCTAAGAATGTTGCGGCGTGCTGCAAAATGTCGTGTGTTGAGATAACACCGACAGGGTAGGCAGCCCCCTCGTCAGCCCACACGCAGAGCGGCAAGTGCCGGAAGTGACCGAGGTGCATCAGGTTCAGGGCGAACGCAATCGGGTCGCTCGCGCGCAACGCCTCCGGTTTCGGTGTCATCACCTCTTCGACCTGGGTATCCCCGGGTGACAACCGCCTCCCGCTTACGTGAACGAGCAGGTCGCGCTCGGTAATAATGCCGGCCAGCCGTTGTTCCTCGTCCACGACGAGAACACACCCAAACCCACCTTCCTGCATCACATTGATAACCTCGGAGACAGGACTGCCAACTTGCACGGTGATAGGTTGATTATAGTTGAGAGTGCTAATCGGTAGAGACAGCGTTCTCGCGTCCATTTCTGGTCTCCTCTAAAAAAACAACGTCTAAAGACGGGAGTTAGTTTCTTAATTATTATAGTATACCACATTTTTGGCGCGTTTGCAAGAAAAAATTCATTTTTTCGGAGAACGGATGCAAAATGCGCGCGCTTACCCTCGCGGTGGACGCGGTTTTCAATCGCGCACCGCGAGAGTCACCGCACGGGATGTCGGTGAGCCCCAGCCCGGCACGGCAATAGTCCATCGTCCAGCGGGCCCGCCGGCTACCATCAGCATCAGTTCTTCCGCACGATACCGTTGCTGCGTCTTTTCGGCGATATAGTGCCGCACGTCCGCTTTGCTAAATCCATCGCTATTTATCGTCTTCGCGTGCTCAACGCCGATGACGAGCAATGTTTCGCCGCCGCTATTGCCGGGCGCGGACAGGTTAGCACAGATAGTGTCCAGAATGCCAGAGGCCGTGTTGTTCCCGTGGTCATTGATACTTTGGGGCGCGGCACTAGCGAAGACAGTTATGGTGCTGTCATCCGCTTGAAAACCGCGTTCAACATGCAGCGGTTGCCATGGGCTTTCTTCCTCTTTTTCGGCGATGCAGCAGGTGTATTTGCCGGCGTGTCCGAAAGCGGCGCGGTCGAGTTCACCGGGCAGCGCGCCGCCGATGTTGGTGCAGACGAGCCGCACGGCGCGGCCGATTGTCGCGTTCGCGCGCCAGCCTTGGCCGAAGAGATTAAACCCATCGTTGATGTCTAAATGCTTTCGGATGGGGCCGTTCACAACCAGCATCGGTGCTACGTGTGAAGTCGTTACCTGCACGCCGTGGAGGTTAAACTCTGCCGCTGTCATCGCCTCCACCGCGGTTAGCACGGCTGGCAGATAGGCAGGCGTGCAACCTGCCATGACAGCGTTAATTGCGATTTTTTCTACGGTGGCGCGTCCCCATTTCGGTGGGACCGGCGCGATGAGTTCGTCCGGATTGCGGTTGGTGCCGCTGAGCATCCGTTCGACGCGTTCGGGTGTCGGCGGGACGACAGGGAGTCCATCTGTCCAACCGTGCTGATAGCAAATTTCACCCGGGTCATCGGTTTCGGCAAGTGCTATGTGTGTTGATGAAAATTGGTGTGCCATGCGCGTTGCCCTCATTCCAATTGATATGTCTGCGAAAATATGTTATCATATTAACACATATTGTTTACGTTGGCAAGATACAATTTTAGGGACATCTATGGCATCAGTTACATTTCAAGGCGTTCTTTCTGCAAGGCGCGTTATCGCGCAGTTTTTACAACCGACACCCCTGATTCACTACCCCGAATTATCCGAGCGGCTCGGTTTTCACGCTTATGTGAAACACGAGAACCACCTGCCGACTGGCTGTTTTAAGGTGCGTGGCGGCTTGAATTTCATGCATCATTTTAATGGCGAGGTGCGCGGTGTCGTCACGGCAACGCGCGGGAATCACGGGCAATCCATCGCGTATGCGGCGCGAAATTTCGGGGTTAAGGCGACAGTCGTCGTGCCGCACGGGAACAACCCGGAGAAAAACAGCGCGATGCGCGCTTATGGCGCAGAACTCATCGAACACGGCGTTGATTTTGACGAGGCGCGCGAATTATGCGAGACGCTTCAAGCGGAACGGGGACTCTATTACGTCCATCCGTGCCTAGAACCCGCACTCTTCCACGGGGTTGGGACTTATTCACTGGAAATCTTTGAGCATCTCCCGAATGTTGATACTATCATCGTGCCTATCGGCGGCGGCAGCGGTGCTTGCGGTGCAATCACCGTCGCAAACGCGATAAATCCGGAGGTTCAAGTAATCGGCGTGCAGGCAGAAAACGCACCCGCTATCTATCTCTCGTGGAAGGAAGGGCGGCCCGTGGAAACCGAGTCTTCTGAAACGATGGCGGACGGACTTGCGACGCGCGTGCCGTTTGCGCTGCCGTTTTCTATCCTCAAAGATGGTATTGACGACATCGTCTTGCTTAGCGAGGCAGAGCTGCGTGAGGGCATCCGTTTGGCGTTGCGATACACGCATAACTTGGCAGAAGGTGCCGGCGCGTCGCCGATTGCGGCCGCCCATAAATTAACCGAGCGGCTCGCAGGAAAACACGTTGTCATGGTGATGAGCGGCGGCAATGTAGATACCGAGACGCTCAAATCAGTGCTAGTTGATGCCTAACGTTCCCGTAGCGCGAGGGCCTGTCCCTCGCGATCGAACCGCTCAGATTGGTGCTAGTTGATACCTAACGTTCCCGTAGGGCGAGGGCCTGTCCCTCGCGAATGTGGATACCGAGACGCTCAAATCGGTGCTAGTTGATGCCTAAAGTTCCCGTAGGGCGAGGGCCTGTCCCTCGCGATCGAATCGCTCAGATTGGTGCTAGTTGATGCCTAAAGTTCCCGTAGGGAGGGCCTGTCCCTCGCGATCGAACCGCTCAAATCGGTGCTAGTTGATACCTAATCCTACCAATTGTGGATGACGTAGACCGGTGAAGAGCCCGCCTTCAATCGGAGGCTTGCGCATGCCGCGTCTGCCACAAATTCGTTGCGGAGCGCGTTCGTTAAATCCGGGTCGATCTTCAGCGAAGTCAACTCCCACCGCAGGTTTTGGCTCTCCACTACGATGACGTTCCGTTCTTCTGCGATGAGAGAGACGCGTTGCACACCGCTGTTCTTTCGGGCTAACTGCAATTCGGAGACGACGTAGTGGATAGTCTGGCGTGCGTCGCGCATTTCCGCTTGATATTCTTTTCCACCGGTAGACGCGCTTTGGGAGTGATGATAATGTCCAAACCGCATCAATTTCAGATTTCCCAAAAACTGATCTGTTTCGTATGCTTCGGGCTGCGGCAAGCCGCCGTAAATAATCAGATGCCGACAGCCGTAGTGTTCTAGCGCGTAAAGGATAGCGAGTTGTCCATCAGTCCAATCTTTGTCGGTTTGTCCTATCCATTTCTGAACAATATGTTTAGCAATCTTCGTCTCTGACTCTGCCACCGAATCCAGATCACCGATGAGGACATCCGGACGGTAGAGTGGCTTTTCATTCGCATTCCCGCCGAATTGGTGAAATATGCGCATGCCGCCATCAGCACAGAGGAGTGGAGAGCCTTGTGCAATGCCAGACTCAATTTCTTGCCGATAAAAATCGAGATGGCGCGCGTCGTAATAGCCGTTGAGAAAGATGAGAGCGGATTTCATATTTACGTGTTGGAAACGTAGTTCGTATTGAGTCGAGAACGTTCGCGAGAGACAGGCCCTCGCGCTACGGTAGTGCCAGTAGGAGAGACCTCCCGGTCTCGATTTTGGACAGGCCCTCGCGCTACGGGAGGGTAAGGTTATAGGACAGAATCAACCGCGCGGGATGATAGGAACGTTTGACGCGCTTCAGATTTGCTAATCCAGAATCTCCCATCGCGTTCAGCCACCGGTAAGCGTTAGCGAGTTCCCGTGCAAATTCACGATAGATAAATTGCGCGAGCCCCTTGATTGCCAAATCGGCGACTTCAAACAAGATACAGAACGTGTCGGCATTGAGAGGATACCCGAAAGTCCAGCCGCGGATATGCCCATTTATTTTGACAACTCTGCCGATGAGCCCTAATGCATCGGCATGTGCTAACCCGATTCGGTGCGCGCATCGGGAGTCCTCAAGCATGGCGCGGTAAATGGCATCACTGCATTTCGCCACGCGCGATTCTTGCCACGTATCATAGAGTGCTAGACATTCGGCGCGGTCAGCCGGGGAATATCGGCTCAGGTTCGCATTCGGATACCGTGCGACAAAAGCGTTGTAGGCGTGCCGCTTGCTCTTGTAACGATTGCCCTTTAACTGCGCGAGAGCCTGCGTTTCATAGAGGAATTCGGTCTCTTTCACGACAGCCGTATCGGGAGGATATGAAGGTCCTCTGCCTTCTAGATGTTGGCCTAGCAAAAAGGGCAGCATCTCCTGCGGCACATTTTCTATTCGGGCAATCTGCGGATTCCGATTTGCTTCCAGCATGAATTCATACGCTTCGCGAATGACGCTCCGGTAAGAGCAAGCGCATCGCGACTGGGGAGTTGTTCCGGTTTGAGTCGTTTGAGTCACCGTAGGGCGGGGGCCTGTCCCCTGCCATGCCGTTCGATTAGTTTGCTCCCCCGTAGTGCGGGGGCCTGTCCCCCGCCATGCCGTTTGAGTCGTTTGAGTTACCGTAGTGCGGGGGCCTGTCCCCCGCCATGCCGTTTCTCCTCTGGTTCGAGACCAGGAGGTCTCTCCTACACATCGAGACCAGGAGGTCTCTCCTACCGGGGCAATCGGCATGAAATAGTCGTCGCCTTGCTTCGCAAACACGCAGAAATAGTCGTCTAACAAGTCCCAGTAAAAGTCAAAATGAGCTCCCCAAATATAGAGTGGTGCGAAGGCGTAATTGGACAGCGAGATGTCCATCCGACGCGCATATTCGTCAAAAAGCGGTTTGTCCTTAAGGGTTAGCGGCCAAAGTTGCATGGCTCTAGTTTATCGAACGAATGCACGATTTTTACCGTGTCCTGATAGTCGCCGATAAGGCTCCAATTTTCTGCAATCTGCGCGAGAACTTCTTCAGAATCAACGTAGGCGATGACGTGACGGATGTGCCGCTGAAATTCTTCGGTTTCCATCTCCACCTCCGCAAACGGACAGAGGATATCCACGCCAAGCACCACTTGACTTCTATCCTCGTTGAACATCAGCGCGAACGGATAAAGTTGGCAATCCAACGGACGGATTGGATAGATAGTGCAGTGACTCGTATCCTCATCGAAAAAGGGACAGATGTAACCAGTCAGCGTGTTTTCCAAACGCGATGCCTCCAAGACAATCTGCGCGCTTTTTCCATCCTCCTGCGGCTGAAACTGCACCCTATCTGCACCTTGCAATATCACGCGTTCGCGTTCCGCTTCAGTGAAAATGGGGGCGAGGGGGCTGTCTGCCTCTAAAAACCGACAGCACACATCGCACGAGAAGCAGACTTCGTTCGGGATGATCTGGTGGAGTTGCGTTTTCATCGAATTTGCAACGGGTCGAGGCCGAAACGATTCTTGCCGGTCGTGCCTTTGAAGAAGCCCAATTCAACGAAGGACCAAAAGATACCGATAATTGGGACTAGGTTAATCAGAATCCACCACGCCGATTTGTCCCGGTCATGCCAGCGTTTGGCAGCCAACGCCAACTGCGCCCAGGCTATCACCAACATAGTGAGAACATATTGCGGTCCATCAGAGAAGTCAGAATCAAGGGCTTTGGGGTCTACGATACCAACGATACCGTAGATAGCGACGATTAGCAGTTGCATCAGCCAGAATGTTTTTCTGCTGATTCTGCCTTTAAACGAAAAACAGATTTGCACAAAACTCATGCGAGTTTTCCTATAGTGTTAAGGGCGGCCAAGCCACTCGGCTCAACTACCCAGAAATTTGCGGATAGCCGCAACTACCGTGTATGCATCATCTTCCGTTAAACCGGGATGGAGCGGCAGACTGACAACGCGTTCAAACGCCGCCTCGGCGTGGGGGAAATCCCCCTCGCGATAGCCATACTGCTCCTGATAAAAGCGGAAAAGGTGCAGCGGGATGTAGTGAACACTACACTCGATGTTCGCGGCGCGCATCGCATCAATAAACGCATCGCGCTCACGTGAAAGGAGTTGGATGATGTAGAGATGCCACGCGTGCTCCCTCGGATTCTCCGGAGAAAACGGAGTTTGGATTTCGGGAAACTTCGCCAATTCTGTCTGATAGATTTGCGCGAAATGGTGACGGCGTTCGTGCTGTTTATCGAGTTTCATCAGTTGACACAGCCCCATCGCCGCCTGAATGTCAGTCATGTTATATTTGTAGCCTTCGGTGGTGATGTCGTAACGCCAGATGCTGCGGCGTGATTGGCGCGCCCATGCGTCTTTATCAATGCCGTGGAGGCGCATCGTGCGGAGCGGTTCGGCGAGCGCGTCGCTGTTCGTCGTTATCATGCCGCCTTCCGCCGTGGTCAAATTTTTATTTGCGTAGAAACTGAAGGCAGAAACGTCGCCGAGGGAACCGATGTAACGTTCCTTATATTCGGCGGGGATAGCGTGCGCTGCATCGTCGATTAAGACGAGATTGTGTTTGCTGCAGAGGGCTTGCAGCGCGTCCATGTCACACGGCAGTCCAGCGATGTGAACCGGTAAAATCGCCTTCGTGCGCGCGGTTATCGCCGCTTCGATTTTAGCGATGTCCATGTTCAACGTGTGTTTATCCACATCAACGAAAACCGGCTTCGCGCCGACATACCGAATCGCCTCGGCGGTGGCGGTGAAAGTGTAAGGCGTGGTAATCACCTCATCGCCGCTGCCGATGTTTGTCGCGACGAGGCTGAGATGCAACGCGGCGGTGCAGGAACTGACGGCGATTGCGTGTTTAACCCCGATGTATTCGGCGAAGGCGCGTTCAAATTCGCGCACCTTAGCACCCGTGCTAATCCATTGAGATGCGAGCACTTCACTGACTGCCGCTATCTCGGTTTCGTCAATCCACGGCCGGCTGAAGGGTATAAAACGGTTTTTTGACATTTATGTTTGGCTGGTAAGGGTGGATGTTGTTCATATCCCCCGCGTTTTTGTCAAGACAGATGTTTCTATCTGCCCGATGCCTCCGTTTGCAAATGTTGGATCATCGCTTCCAGCGCGAGGAGGTAGCTGTGCGTGCCGAAACCGCCGACTACGCCGAGGGCAACGGCGGAGATATAGGAATGGTGCCGGAATTCTTCGCGCGCGTAAATATTGGAGAGATGGATTTCGATGACAGGCACTGCGACGGTGGAAATTGCGTCTCGGATAGCGATGCTAGTGTGCGTATACGCCGCCGGGTTGATGAGGATGCCGTCTGTCCAATTGATATGCTCCCCGATGATGGTGACGATTTCGCCTTCGTGGTTTGATTGGAAGATTTTCAGCACTACCTCGTGCGGCGAAGCGGCGGCGCGCCTGTCCAGCGCGGCGTTGATGTCTTCAAGCGTTTGATGCCCATAAATCTCCGGTTGGCGTTTGCCGAGGAGATGCAGATTGGGGCCGTGGATCACGAGAATGTTCATAAGTTCGTATTTCCGATCCTTAGAGCTTTTCAACGAGTTTCGTCAAAAGGTCTTTGATTTCGTCGTATCGTCCACGCAGTTGATGGAATCCGATTTTAAGTTCCTCAAGGATGCCGGCTTGGGTAGCGATTTCTCGCCGTTGTTCGCCGACTTCTTTCTGGAGTGCCGCGTTTTCCTCATGGAGGGTCGCGTTTTTCTCATGGAGGTCCGCGTTTCCCTCATGGAGGTCCGCGTTTTCCGCTTGAAGGACGTTGTATCGCCGGTCGGAGGTGCTTTGTAGTTCTCTATACCGGAGGTCTGCTGCCTGTCGATAGGCTTCAAATTCCTCTGTCTGCGCAGTGTGTGCCGCCTTTAAGGCCTCATGGTCTGCCTTCAGAGCCTCATGGGCTGTCCCCAGGGCCTCATGGTCTGCCTTCAGAGCCTCATGGTCTGCCCTCATAGCCTCATGAGCTGCCTTCAGAGCCTCGTAGGCTAATTTTATAGCCTCACGTTCTCCGCTCACGCTTTTGCGGCGACGCAGCCAGGTTAACAGGGCCAATAGGGCGATGCTAATTATCCCGATATCAACAAGGGTAAAATTCACAAAACTAAATTCCATGTTCTTCTCCTTTCCGAAAAGGAAAGCCAAATTTGGTGATGCTTTCCTCAACCTTTTCTTAATTATACACTTAATCACATTTCGTTGTCAACTTTTTTCTTAAATAAAAAAATTGACAAACCGCGATTTTTGTGGTATAATTGATACTAACATTTATTTCAGGGTGTTTCATAACTCCGTTTCGGTAGTTATCCCCCCCTTGGGGAGCGAATCCCGATAGAAAAGCGAGGGGGAACGCATCGGACTACCTCTGTAGTTCGGGATCGTCCGATCCTGACCTACAGGGGTGAGGCGGTCTGACATCAAGACGCATGGCGAGAGAAACCCGCTCGCCTGCGCGTGTGGAAACCTATGAGGGCCCTCGCCCTACGGTGCAAAGGTCAGAGGTACCGTAGTGCGGGGGCCTGTCCCCCGCGATCGCAGCATGGCGAGGGACAGGCCCTCGCCCTACGGTGAAGGTGACCGTTTTTTTCATCGTAGCGCGGGGCCCTCGGATGCCACACGCGCATCCGAGCGGGGTTCCTCCGCGACGTTGAGCGATTTATGAAACACCCTCAATTATACTAACATTTATTCCAAACTCGTTTTTTGGACGAGAGATTATTGCATAACTTTGTGTTTTTGAAAATGAGACTCAATATCATGATAACATTAAGAATCGCTGTCGCGCTGTGGCTCTGCATCGGTGCGGCGCATGTGGATGCCGCCACGCGGGAATACTGGCTCGCCGCGGAGAAGGTTGAATGGAACTACGCGCCTAGCGGACAGAATCTCATCCGACCGGCGATGGGGCTCGGCGTGTGGGGGAAGGCACTCGTCTATCAGAAATATCGCTACGTTCAGTATACCGATGCCACCTACACCACGCGGGTTGAGCAGCCGGTGTGGATGGGCATTCTCGGCCCGCAGTTGCGCGCCGTGGAAGGCGATAGTATCAAGGTGCATTTCCGCAACAACGCCGATAAACCGCTAAGCATCCACGTCCATGGGTTGCAATACGACGAAGCGAACGAAGGCGCAGATATGAAGGGCATCGGTGCCGCTGTGCCACCGGGCAGCACCTTCACCTACCACTGGGAAGCGAATAGCGATGCCGCACCAGGTCCCGCTGATGCGTCCTCTATTGTCTGGCTTTATCACTCGCATGTTGATGCCGTAACAGAGGTATACGATGGCTTAATCGGGACGATCGTCGTCACTAAAAAGGGAATGGAACGCTCTGGGGTAGATGCGCGCCCAAAAGATGTTGACAAGGCGTTTACGACGCTCTTCTTTATTTTTAACGAAAACGAAAGAGAGATTGTCAAAAGTGGACAACGCGCCGAATATGAATCTCCCGAAGAGGAGGAAGAAGGGAATCTCAAACACGCGATTAACGGGTTCATCTTCGGAAACCTTCGTGGATTGGAAGTTGTACAAGGAGAACGGGTGCGCTGGCATCTCATCGGTTTAGGCACCGAAGTGGACATGCACACGGCGCATTGGCACGGCCAGACTATCCTCAACGCCGGCAGACGCACCGACGTGGTGGAACTTCTCCCCGGCACCATGATTACCGTCGATATGATTGCCAAAACGCCGGGAAATTGGCTCTATCACTGCCACGTAGCAGACCACATTACCGCGGGGATGTCAACGCGCTGGAAAGTCGTGCCGAAACCGTAGCCGAACTTTTTGGCGATGTCCTTGTCAAAATAGGAGAGCCCTCCTGGGCTCGATTTCTTTCGGTAGGAGAGCCCTCTGTAGTTTGTGATTGCCTGATCACAAACGGGTCAAGATCGGCGATCCTGACTTATAGGGCCTGTCCCCCGCGAGCGTTGGATGACGCGAGCACTGGCGAGGGACAGGCCCTCGCCCTACGGTGAGGGGGCGGCGTTTTTTCCCGTAGCGCGGGGGCCTGTCCCCCGCGATCGTTGGATTGCGCGGACGATGGCGAGGGACAGCCCTCGCCCTACGATGAAGGGGGCTTTCTGCCGCCGAAGGCATTGATATATGAAATAAAATAAAAGGAGATACATTCATGTTTAAACACGCATTAACCTATGTTTTAACCGCGCTGCTCTTATTTCCTATCATCGGAAATGGAGAGGCAGCAGACGAACTCATCCTCTATTCCGGCCGGAGCAAAAGCCTCGTTGAACCGATTATCCAGCAGTTTGAGCAGGAAACCGGGGTTACGGTGAAGGTGAGTTACGGCAACACCACGCAACTCGCCGCCGCCCTCATGACTGAGGGGGAGAAGAGTCCCGCCGCGCTGTTTTGGGCACAGGATGCCGGCGCGCTCGGTGCTGTCAGCAAAAAAGGACTCTTTGCTAAGTTGCCCGATACCGTCCAAGCGAAAGTGCCGGCGAATTTCCGCGATGCCGACGGCTTCTGGGTAGCGACAAGCGGCAGGGCTCGCGTTCTCGCCTATAGCCCGGAACGCATCACTACCGAACAACTTCCCGAAAGTGTGTTTGCGTTAACGCAACCGATGTGGGAAGACAAAGTCGGGTGGGCACCGCGCAACGCCTCGTTCCAGGCATTTGTCACTGCGATGCGGATGCAAGTCGGTGAAGAACGGACAGAAGAATGGCTCCGCGGGATGAAGGCGAACGGCGCGAAAACTTACGCGAAAAACACGCCGATTATTGAAGCACTCGCTGCCGGGGAGATCGACCTCGGGCTGCCGAACCACTATTATCTGCTCCGTTTCAAAAAGAGCAATGCCAAGTTCCCGGTCGCGCAAACCTTCTTTAAGGCGAATGACCCGGGCAATCTCGTCAACATCGCCGGCATCGGCATGCTAAAAAGTAGCGAAAATCAGGAAACCGCGCTGAAATTCGTGGCGTTCCTGCTTTCGGCGAAGGCGCAGCAGTTTTTCGTCAGCGAGGTGTTTGAATACCCGGTAACCGAGGGGGTGATCCCGAATGCGAATTTAGTGCCGTTATCGGAGCTGCTCAAACTCGTGCCGACGTTCAATCTGAATGAGATGGCAGACCTTGAGGGGACGCTTGCCTTGTTGCGGAAAGTCGGCATTCTATAGTAGGATAGACGCAAGGATAGGCATCGGAGGCGCGGTTTTCAACCGCGCCCTCTTGGTAGGAGAGACCTCCTGGTCTCGATGCAGTTATTTGCGATGGGCGATCGCAAACTACATAGCCCCCGCGCTACGGAGGAAAAACGCCACCTCACCGTAGGGCGAGGGCCTGTCCCTCGCCATGCCTCGCGTCATCCAACGCTCGCGGGGGACAGGCCCCCGCGCTACGGGGAAAAAACGTCTCTTAGGTCCGTAGGACCTTAATGTCTATAGCACGCGCGCCTGCGAAGAAGGCTAAGGTCCTTTAGGTCCTTAATAGCCTTTGAGATGCCACGTGTTTTTTATTAAGGACCTAAAGGACCTTGCCGTGGGACCGGCACGTTTTTCTATAGACATGTAGGTCCTAAAGGACCTAAAACGCCCCGCTTGACGATGGAGCTCGCGGGGGACAGGCCCCCGCGCTACGGGGGAAAAACGCCCCCCCCTCACCGTAGGGCGAGGGCCTGTCCCTCGCCATCGTTCATGCACCAGACCTCCTCTCCTTCTGTAGTTCAGGATCGCCTGATCCTGACCCGTTTGTGATCAGGCGATCACAAACTACAGTGGGGAGACACACATCGTGACGAGGGCGTTCGCGGGGGCCTGTCCCCCGCGCTACGATGAAAAGATGGAGCTCGCGGGGGACAGGCCCCCGCGCTACGGGAACATCGAGACCGGGAGGTCTCTCCTACGGGTGTGCATCGAGATATGAAACACCCTGATATAAATCTTGTATAGGTGAGGTAGGACATCAAACCGCTAAAATGGGTTGGTTTTCCTGTCGGAATCCACCGATATTTTTTCATTACCGCAATCGTCGTCGGTATTGGCGGACTGATGCCGCTCGGCCATCTGTTCGCTAAAGCCTTCTCCGCGGAAGCCGAGATGCTTTCCGGCATCGTCTTCCGCTGGAGAAACGCGCAGTTTTTCTGCAATACCTTGCTGCTAGCCATCGGTGTGCTAACACTTGATATCTTGCTAGCAACGCCCGCGGCGTGGTTGACGAGCCGGACGCATCTTCGCGGCAGACGTTTTTGGACGGTACTGTGCGTCTTGCCTCTCGCCATTCCCGGATACGTGATGGCGTATGCACTGCTAGCACTCGGCGGCAACAACGGCATTGTCACGCAACTTTTCCCGTTCCTCGCGCGCTTCCCGCGCCTCAGCGGCTATTGGGGCGCGCTCCTCGCGCTCAGTGCCTACACGAGCCCCTACCTCTTTCTAAATCTGCGCAGCGCGCTGTTAGGACTTGACCCGAGTTTGGAGGAATCCGCGCGCAGCCTCGGCTATCGGTATCGCGAAGTTTTCTTCCACGTTATCCTCCCACAACTTCGTCCCGCCTTTTATGCAAGCGGATTGCTCATCAGTTTGCATGTCCTCGGCGACTTCGGCGTTGTGTCGCTGATGCGTTATGAAACCTTCAGTTACGCGCTCTACACCGAATACCTGCTATCGTTTGAGCATATTTCCGCGGCATGGCTTGCGCTGATGCTCCTCGCTTTCACCGCCAGCCTGCTCTATCTTGAAGCGCGCCTGCTCAAACGGATGACACTGCACCGCGCTGGACGTGGTGCAGCACGCCACCTATCGCTTGTGCCGCTCGGCGGAAGGGGACGCGCCATCGCCTATTTCTTCCTCATCTGCTTAACCTTCGTCACCGTCGCTGTGCCTGTCGGAAGCGTTCTCTTCTGGATGGTAAAAGGTGGCGGAGAGATAAACGCAGGTCTCGTCAAAGGACTCATCGGTTCGCTGTCCGTTGCAATTCCGACAGGGGTTTTCTGCGCGTTTCTCGCGGTGCCGTTCGTTTATGTGAGCGTCCGCTATCCATCGCGCGTCTCCGATGCGTTAGGGCGCGCCGCTTACATCGTCTATGCGATTCCGCCGCTGGCATTCGCGCTCTCGCTCATCTTTTTCGTCCTGCACAGCGTGCCGTTTATCTATAAGACGTTGCCGGTGCTTATCTACGCGTGCACCTTACACTTCTTAGCCGAGGCAATCGGACCGGTGCGGAGTTCGCTTTATCAGGCTTCGCCGCATTTAGAAGAAGCCGCTCGCTCACTCGGATATTCGCCGATGCAGGCGTTTTTCAGAGCCCTCTTCCCGCTTCTCGTCCGCGGCATGCTCACCGCGGCTGCCCTCGTTTTCCTCGCGACGATGAAGGAATTGCCGTTAACCTTTCTTTTATCACCGGCGGGTTATGAGACACTAGCATTGAATGTCTGGAGTTATACGACGGAGGCGATGTTTGCGGAGGGGGCCCCTTATGCACTGGCGATTTTGCTCATATCGGGGGTGTTTGTGTCCCTGGTCATTCGTGAGGGAAGGGGAGTGACGGCTACGGAACCGTAGGGCGGGGGCCTGTCCCCCGCCGTGCCTGTGTTGCGATGAACGTTCGCGAGGGACAGGCCCTCGCGCTACGGTGTCGAAGCAGGTTCCTTTTAACCGTAGGGCGGGGGCCTGTCCCCCGCCGTGCCTGGTGTTGCGATGAACGTTCGCGAGGGCCTGTCCCTCGCCATGCAGCTGATGAGAGATTTCTACTTGTTGGCTTTAGGTCCGTAGGACCTTAATGTCTATAGTTCCTCGCGCAGCGAAGCCTCTTAAGGTCTGTAGGACCTTAATGTGCAGCCGCACCGCGGGGCTAGTATCCTATTAAGGACCTAAAGGACCTTGAAAAGGGGCCGGCACGTGTTTCTATAGACATGCAGGACCTAAAGGACCTGAAGAGCCGTTTTTTGAAAATCGGTTTCGCCGCTGCGAGGGAGAGCATCCTGCCAATCCTAGAATCTTGTGAATCCTGATTCAGACAACGAGAGGCATCGCGAGGGCCTGTCCCTCGCCAAGCCACTGATGAGAGCTTTCTGCTGGCTGTCTTTAGGTCCGTAGGACCTTAATGTCTATAGTTCCTCGCGCAGCGAAGCCTCTTAAGGTCTGTAGGACCTTAATGTGCAGCCGCACCGCGGGGCTAGTATCCTATTAAGGACCTAAAGGACCTTGAAAAGGGGCCGGCACGTGTTTCTATAGACATGCAGGACCTAAAGGACCTGAAGAGCCGTTTTTTTTCAAAATCGGTTTCGCCGCTGCGCGGGGGAGCATCCTGCCAATCCTAGAATCTTGTGAATCCTGATTCAGACACCTAGAGGCATCGCGAGGGACAGGCCCCTGCCTGTGATCGGGCGATCGCGAGGGACAGGCCCGCGCGCTACGGTGAAGACGACGGTTTTTTTGACAAAAAAACGCGCAAATCTGTTAAAATCACATTTTAATTTGACAAACGCGCGAAAATGTGGTATACTATATAACAAAGACTTCCATTTTAGTGCGAAAACGAAACAAAGGATGCAAAACGTGAACACGCAACCCGTTTTTCTCATTGCAGATACCCACATCTGCCCGAATAACGCCATTGCAGCGACGTGCCAGCCGCCCAGGCTGCGCGCACTGCTCACGTTCGCGCGTCCCGTTGACGAAACTGCACTGAAATTGATCAGTTTACCCCCCCCCCTTACGCATACGTTAACCATTGTTACATTCAGTGGGAAGGCGAACTGGGGGAACATCTCTGCCCCGCGCCTGGGGCAAAACATCCCGGTTCTGAACGCCATCCCGATGAAATATCAACCGCGGTCGCCGCGCGCCGCTCGGCACGCGCACGCGAATCGCCACGCCTCTTGGAGTCCCAATTCGGACATCCTTCCAAGGGGCTTTTCGCGTTGCACCACCGCTTTTCATCTGTTCTCCTGTGGTAGATGCGCGTTCCAAGCACGCCGCCGTAGCCAAGGGAATTCGGTATCAGAACCCAACAGCATTGTTCCGAGGAAAATTCTATCCTCATTTTGGGTATTAAGGGGCAGGATAACCGTGGGCGCCCGCCCACGGTTACCCTGTGATTACCCTGTTTTCTCTCAGAACACTACCCTCTTCCTTCGCGACCCGGGAGAGGCATTCCAACGAACTAGTGAACAAGGCGGCAGTGCCGCCGCTGTTCTCATAAGCAATTTGAGATATGAAGTTTCCGCCGCCCCCGGGGCAGCGGATCCAAATCTATGAGGCATGACGTAACGACCCCTAGTCGGCGTGGTTTAAAACCTTGCCGATGGAACATTCTAACGCTTGCGTTAAGTCTCGCCATTTTGAAGGAGATATTTAATGAAAAGGAACGCTACTTTCCCACGTTTTCTCGTTTTGCTTTTGCTCATTGCCGGGGTTGCTGTCCTCGCGGAAACCCCGAGTGGCACTGCGAACGCTCAAATTACTATCGTGGACAACAGCATTAAAATCTACTACGGTGATACACTCGGAGATATCATCACTGTCTCCGGGAGTAACGTTACCCTTGTCTCTACGGCGACAGAGATAACCGCCGATAATAAAGCCAACGTCCAACTGAGGGATGGGCAATACATAGTGTTCGCTGTGACGTTTAGCGTGGCACTTGAGAGAGCTGGGCTGATAGTAAGGTTTACGATTGGCGGTGCGGATCGAGAGACTGACATGGGGCCACTCCGGGAGGGCCACGCGTGGAAAAGACTCTACAATTATGGGCCTACGGAAGGTGCGAACGATTATAGGGATAACCAGACTGACGACTCGGAATGGCAGACGCTTTACTTTCCCTATCGGGTGAAGCGAGAAGACGCGGGGGGAACGTCGTTTGCTTTTAAAACGCCTACCCGTCCCTTTTGGGATGGCACAACTACCTACTTCGCGTATAATGCCAATGGAGAGGAACACGTTAGCACTGGCAATCCGCGTCCACTGCCCTTGTCCTATACAGGCACCGTTCACTGGCCCGCAAGTATCGATGCCACGTCGCCAACGTTGGCACCGCTATCGGAATCCCCGTTGCAGTATGTTGACGAGAAAGACAATCCGATAGATGCCGCACCTCGCGGTGCCCCGGGACAGCCATCCCGTTATCACCATATTCGCCAAAAGTTTCTTAACCACCATGGCACGTTTGGTCCAGATTACATAGCCGTGACGGAGGGGCTCGTTGAGGATTCCGGCTACTCCACATCGCAGTTAGGGCAGTCCGATATTCGGAAAGCGGCTTATTGGGGAGAGGGCGACACGATCCGGATACAATTCAAGTTTAGTGAAAACGTGAAGGTGGACCTGAACAATAAACCGACGCTGAAGTTGGATGGGGAGGGCACTAAGGGCCGGCTGGCTACCCTCAAGGATGGCGATGGAACCGGCGATAGCGACACGCTGACGTTTGAATACACGGTGCAAGCCGGCGATGATAACTTCGGCGGCATCCATCTGTGGAGCGGCTTTGGGCATAACGTCTATCAGATTTTCCCTTGGGAGTCAGGTGGACCTGTTGAGGTTGCCAATCCTTCGTATATAACCGATGTGGCGGGCAACAAATTTGATACGAATACGGACCTTGAAACGCCGCTCCGGGCGTATTTCGGCAACAATCCTGGCCTCTCACATTGGAATACTGAAACCGCGGTGGCAAGAGCAGCGGATACCTATAAAATCACGTTGTTCCTAGTAGACCCGATACCGCCGCGTGTGTTAATCACCGGCTTGATAAAGGGGGATACGCATACGAATGGCAGGCGCGACGATTATGTCCGTCTTCAGGAGGCTTATGACTTAGCGGATGTTACGGAAAGTGCCACACAGACAGACGCGTTTGAGGTGGAGTTCCGTTTCTTCAACAGTGAGCCGCCTGGGGCTCCCTCTCCCAACGGCTATAGGGTTAGTGCGATCGCGGAGGAAATCGGCACTAGTTTTGAACCGTCTGATGTTGAGATTAGCGGCGCGGGTGTCAATCCTGCGGATTGGGATGTAGCAGTAGCGTATATCGGCGTAGATCATCGGAAGACAGAGGATGGGGAAGCTCACAACTCCGCGTCGTTCCTCGTCTATAAAGCCACGATTACCCCGGCTCTCGGTTTTAGGGGAGATGTGGCTATCAGTTTGCCGGCGGGTGCTACTCAAGATATCGCCGGCAACAATAGCCTCGCCTCCAACACGTTGACAGTGCCTGTGGATAACCCGTTGCGCGTGGTGGAAACGCCGGAGATTGTCGCGCCTCCCGCCGGTGCCTATACCGTCGGCGATAAAATTGAAGTTGAAGTGACGTATGACAGGCAGAATTTGCGCTACGAAGGCGATGACCCACCATATCTGACGCTGTATCTCGGCGAAGAGGTGCCGGCGAATGCACGGCATGCAACATGGCAACGCGCCGAAGATACAAATTCCACAAAGGTGACGTTTGCATACACGGTAGCGGCAAATGATGTTGCGACATCGCTGCGCGTTGCGGAGGAGATTGGGTTAACCGTGCCGAGTGGCACGCGGCTGGTGGACGATGCAGGCAGCCAATTATCGGGCACCGGTGAATCGGCGAAAGGTTCCGGCGAAGGTCTGAAGAAGCTGCCAACTGAGGCGCAGCCGCTGCCTTTGGAAGATACGTCTGGCCGTGAGGTTTCGCCAGTAGTTTCGGAGACACCGGTGGTGCCGTATATCCCGATTATCGAGGAGTCTGACCCGAAGGCGGCCGCCACAAATGTCCCGCGCAGTCCCGTTGTCTTCAACGAACTCGGCAACGGTAGCGGCGATGCTGATGACTGGTTGGAACTCCGCAATGTCACCGGTGATGCAGTCTCGTTAAAAGACTGGGAACTCAGCATCGTGCAAGATGGGAAAAAGGAAGATACCTCCCTGATTGCTTTTGTAGAAGATGTGAGTGTGCCGGCGAATGGGCTGCTGTTGATAACGAACAGCGATCCGACAGCGAAAGGCAATGTGCTTGCAGGCGGTGATAACGTCGCGACTGCCGAAGTTGAGACGAAAGGTTCTTCGCATCTCTATCTCGTCAAATCGGAGTTGTCCCTGCCAGATGATGGCAAATTCCTCTTGATTCTCCGGAACGCCAAGGAGAAACTCGGCTTGAACGAGGCGTTCGTCGATGTCGCCGGTGGCGGCGGCAGTGACACGGATGCGTTTGTCCGCGAGCAGACAGGCGACTACGATACGCATGTCTGGCCCTTGCAAGTGCTGCAGGCACCCGGTGGTGATACCGAAGATGCCCTCGGCTCTGGCAAAGTCTGGCAGCGCGCGAATGCAGGCGTTGTCGGGTATCATAAAGATGCCTGGGCAGAAGCCGCCTTTACAGGAATTGGCTATGATAGGAAGGTTTCCCAGTCTGCTGCCACTGCCGGCACGCCGGGATATCCGAATGGTGCGGCAAAAGAAACCGTCCCCAAAGGGAATGTCACCTTCAGCGAAATCATGGTGGATTCTGCCGGCGGCACACTGCCTCAGTGGATAGAGCTCTATAACGCGTCTAAGACAGATGCCGTGAATCTCAACCGCTGGAAGTTGGAGATTCAGAATGTGGATTCTGAAGATTTAATCGGCCGCCCGATTGTCACATTGACGTTAGGAGAGAAACTGATTCAGCCGAATCAGACGGTGCTCATCGTGGCGGGTCCGGCGCGGGCATCGTCAGGTTCGTATCTACCGGCGGATAGAGTTTACGATCTGCTCGCATTGCACGAGAAGAATCTGCGCATCAAGCGTGCGCGCGATACCTTCTTGAGTACCGAAGGGTTCTATCTGAAACTTACCGATAGAAATAGGAATCTCGTCGATGAAGTCGGGAATAGGGACAGCGATCGGCGTTCGGACGATGCGCCGGCCTGGGCATTACCGCTGAGTAGCGAGGAAGGTTCGCGGAGTTCCCTCATTCGGCGTTACACCGAGGGCACCTCGGCTGCGGCACCGGGGCAAAAGAGGTCGAGTTGGATCTTGGCGGCGCATGTCAAGAAAGTCGTCTCTAGTAGCGATGCGCTCTACTGGGGTGATGCCGAGGACATCGGCACGCCGGGGCATCGTGAAGGCGGTGCATTACCTGTTGAGTTATCAAGTTTCTCGCTGACGCGCACCGAAGCCGGTGCTGTCGTCTTGACATGGACAACCGAGTCTGAAGTCGACAACGCCGGTTTCAATCTACGCCGCAGTGAAAAGCGCGCGAGTGGTTTCACGCTCTTGAATCCTGCGCTCATCGCCGGTGCCGGCACGACAGGGGAACGTCAAACGTATACGTTTACGGATACGTCTGCGAAGCCGGGGGTTGAGTATTACTATCAGATCGAGGAAGTTGCGTTTGATGGTAAGCCAGAGACATTAGCGATGCGTATGTTGCGCGGTCCCGTCTCTGCGGCAAATCGGATGCTGACGACGTTTGGTGAGGTGAAGAAAACGAAGTAACCGTAGCGCGGGGGCCTGTCCCCCGCAATCTCTCGATCACCGTAGCGCGGGGGCCTATCCCCCGCGCATTTTTTTCTTTCTGGCCCGTAGCGCGGGAACCTGTCCCCCGCGTTTTTTTTCATTCACCGTAGCGCGAGGGCCTGTCCCTCGCGATCTCTGGCGATACCCAACATTGGCGAGGGACAGGCCCTCGCCCTACGATTTTGTCATTTTTCTCATAATTTTCCAACCTTTTCTACACAAGTTTGTCTAATTATGATATAATCGGCACAGACTCTTGACAGATTTTTGATTGACAAAACGGAATGCATAACTTGACCGAATTTTTAACATTGCCGCCGCTCATTGCGCTTGGCGTGGATGCACTGAGACTGCTCCTCGCGTTCGCGCTCGGCCTTTTTATTGTTAGCATTTATCAGTGGACGCACACGAAAGTCCCGCAAAGGTCGTTTACCGACACGCTCATCATCCTCTGCATGCTTATCTCTGTCGTGATGGTTATCATCGGAGATAGCATCGCGCGGGCGTTTAGCCTCGTCGGCGCGTTATCGATTATCCGATTCCGGACCGCGGTACAAGACCCGCGCGATATCGCTTTCGTCTTTTACGCGCTCGCAGTCGGCATGGCAGTCGGCGCAGGAAATCCATCTGTCGCCGTGCTGGCAACGTTTCTCATTGGCATCATTATCTTCGCGATGCACCGCTGGCACCAGCGGTTCGGTGACGACAACGAATTTAACCTTGAATTTTGTCTACCGCCTAACAGCGAAGCCGAAACCGTTTACCGTTCCGTTTTTGAAAAGCATCTCATTTACGAACGGCTGCTTGAAAAGCGGATTAAGAGATCTGGGCAAGTTGAACTGACATTCCGCGTGAAATTGGCAGAACCTGACGCATGGATTGCCTTCTTTAACGCATTGTCGGAAATCGAAAACGTCACGGACGTGAAATTGGACAAAGAATAAAGGTGAATAAGGGGAATAAGGGTGGATGTCTAGAGCCGCCCAAAAAATGGAGAATTCATTCAATGAAACGCACAATTTTAATTGCACTTATTGCACTTATCGCCGGACTGGCGATGAACGCAGACGCTAAACTCACAGACGAAGAGAAACGGTTTGACCTGGATGGAAACGGGATGCTGGCACCCGAAGAAGGTGAACTCATGATGCATGTCACGGGATTGGAAGCGTTCACCGGCGAAAAATTCACGCGGGAAGATATTGAGGATGTCAACCGCTCCCTCGACGCTGACAGAAATGCTGGCGGACCCGGGGGAATGCCCAGATTCGGCGGCGGCAGGGGACGCGGGCCGGGGCCCGCCGAAAAAATCGTCGCGCAATTTGATACCGATGGCGATGGAAAACTGACCGGGGACGAACGAACAGCGGCACTAAGCACACGCCTCGGCGGAGATTTCTCTCGGGTAAGTCCCGCAAAGCCGAGCGGCGATATTGAGAGCGACATCGCCACAAGCCGCGCAGCGAAACCTAAAGGTTCACCGGCACTCTACGATGAAGATACGATGCGCACCCTCTACCTCCGCTTCCACGACGAGGATTGGTATGAACAGATGAACGCGTTTTATCGCACCGATGTGGAGGTGCCCGCTGATCTGGTTGTCGATGGGAAGGTGTATCGGGATGTCGGTGTCCACTTCCGCGGCTCATCCTCCTATTTCACGGTGGATTCGGAGAAGAAGTCGTTCAACATCGCTGTCGACTATGGAGATGATGGACAGCGGTTGGACGGCTACAAAACGCTCAACCTGCTCAATGGGCACGTCGATGCCTCGTTTATGCGAGAGGTGCTTTACAATCGCATCGCGCGCGATTACATCCCCGCCATGAAATCCAATTTTGTCAAACTGGTAATCAACGGCGAAAGTTGGGGTGTCTATATCAATCTCCAGCAGTATAACAAGGATTTCCTCGCCGAGTGGTTCGGCACGAAAGGGGGAGTTCGGTGGAAGGTGGGACCCGGGGGTGGCGCGCTCGTTTATTCGGGAGACGAGCTCCAATACTACAAAGAGACTTACCAGATCAAAACGAGGGATGCCGAAGATTCTTGGCAGGCTCTCATCGCGCTCTGTCAGCTGCTTGATGACGCGACACCGGATAAGGTGCTGGAGGAGAAACTGCCCGCAGTCTTCAACATTGATGGCGCGCTCTGGCAACTCGCCGTTGCGAACGTCTTCATGGATGACGACAGTTACATCCACAAGGGCGGCGATTACGCCATTTATCTTGATGTCAACGGCAGATTCCACCTCGTCCCGCACGATAACAATGAGAGTTTCCGATTTGCGAGAGGCGGTAGACGAGGCGGTCCCGGGGGTGGCCGCGGTCCCGGTGGCTGGTCTTGGGGAACAATAGAGGATGGCATGGTATCGCCTGTCACGCACCAAGACAGCCCGACTCGTCCTGTCATCAAACGGCTGCTTTCGCACCCGCAATGGCGCGCCCGATATCTCGCGCACGTCCGCACTGTCGTTGAGGAATCGCTGGATTGGGAGGTGATTGAACCGATTGTCACGGCGTATCAGCAGCTCATCAATGCCGAAGTGCTGGATGACAATAAGAAACTTTACGCCTACCAAGACTTCACGAACTCGATCAGCGGTAGTGGTGCTAGCGGCGGCAGAGGCGCGCCGAGTCTTGAGGGGTTCGTCACGCAAAGACGCGATTATCTGCTCAAGCATCCGGAGTTGAATAAACCCGCGCCGAAAATTGTCTCTGTTTCCAAGCCGCTTTCCGAACCAGTCGCGGAGCAACCCGTGGACATCAAGGCGGAACTTGATAAATCTGTTGCAGTAGATTCGGTCTGGTTGTATTATGGCACAGACCTGGATGGCGTTTTCGATTCCGTTGCAATGGCATCGGTAGACACCGGTTCCAATGCTGTGCGCGGCGAGATTCCTGCTTTTCCGGCAGGCACCACAGTCTACTATTACGTTGAGGCGAACGCAGTGAAAACCCATGGCACGACGGCATTTTGGCCTGCGCGCGCCGAGATGGGCGCGGCGCATTACCGCGTCGGTGCAACCCTTGCGAAAGAAACCCCGGTCGTCATTAACGAGTTGATGGCGGCAAATACGAATAGCCTCGCGGACCCGCAGGGCCAGCACGAGGACTGGCTCGAGCTGCACAACATCACCGATAACACGGTAAGCCTTGCGGGGATGTATCTGACAGATAAGGCGGACAATCTTGCGAAGTGGGCATTTCCGGAAAACACGACGATTCCGGCGCGTGGGTATCTCATTGTGTGGTTAGATGAAGACGGTAAGGCTCCGGAAGGGCTCCACGCCAACTTCAAACTATCCCGCAGCGGTGAGACTGTGATGCTAGTGGATACGAATGCGCGCGGGAATCAGGTGCTTGACAAAGTCGCCTTTGACGAACAGGAAAGGGATGTCGCTATTGGCAGGTGGCCGAACGGCTCGGGCAACCTCCGTCAGGTGATGATGACACCGGGGGAAGGGAACAAGTTGAAATGAAGGGGTTAATACCAAAACGCCTTTGGGCCTGTAGTGCGGGGGCCTGTCCCCCGCAAGTGCGTGGCGAGGGACAGGCCCTCGCCCTACGGTGACGTTCCGTTTTTTTTCGTAGTGCGGGGGCCTGTCCCCCGCAAGCGTTCGTTAAGCAAAGAACCTCCGCCGCATTCGGAGCATGGCGAGGGACAGGCCCTCGCCCTACGGTGACGTTCCGTTTTTTTTCGTAGTGCGGGGGCCTGTCCCCCGCAATCATGCCTTAAACGAAGAACCTCCGCTGCATCCGGTGCATGGCGAGGGACAGGCCCTCGCCCTACGGAATTGGGGAACAAAGGCGAGAGACAGACCTGTTTGTGATCAGGCGATCACAAACTACAGATGGGGAGGAACTGGGGAACAAAGGCGAGGGACAGGCCTCGCCCTACGGAAACGGGGAACGAATCGGGGAACAAACCGGGGAACGAAATCGTTCCGCGAATGAAAAAAACGAACCTTTTGTTGCATTGAACGTCTAATACAGTAACAACCGAAGATTGCCGCAACGATGAACGGCAAAACAGTTTTGGAGGAAACAATGTCTGTTGCTACCTTTACAACCTATATGGATATCTACTCGGAGGTTGAAACCGAGTCGCTAGAAGATTTTGACCTCGAGGAGGAGCGCGAAATCGTCTTGCAGTGCCAAGGTGGCGATGTCGATGCGATGGAGGTGCTCGTGCTGCGCTATCAGCAGTGGGGATATAACATCGCCTACGGCATTCTCGGCCATCACGAAGACGCGCAGGATGTCACGCAAGACGCGTTCCTCTCCGTGTGGCAAAACATCGGGCAGTTCAAGTTCAAGTCCCGATTTTCCACGTGGTTCTACCGCATCGTGAAGAACAAGGCTCTGAATCTGATTAATCAGCGGCAACGCCGCAAAACCGAGCCGATGGATATCGACGATACGCAGCCGTGGGTACCGCTTGAAACGGAAACGCCGGAACGCTTGGCACTGCTTGAGGAACGCAAGCGGCTCGTCCACGAGGCACTCGCTAGACTGAAGGAGAACCATCGGACTATCCTGGTCCTTCGCGAACTGCAGGAGCTCTCCTATAACGAGATCGCCGAGGTTGTCGGTTGCACGCTCGGACGCGTCAAATCCCGACTGCACGAGGCGCGGAAGGCGTTGAAAGCGGAATTGGAGAAGATTGACTACGAGTGGTAAGGGGTTTTTCGATGGACCATGAACGAATCCAAAAGGAATTATCCGCCTATTTAGACGACGAATTGTCGCCGGCGAAGCAGGAACAGGTTGCGGCGCATCTGCGCGACTGCGCCGAGTGTCAGCAGATGTTCAACGCGTTCAAGCGGAACCGTCGTCGGATTGCCGGCATTAAGTCTACTGTGCCGCCGATAAGGGAAGCAGTAATGGGCCGGATTCGCGCGGGAGAGGTGCTGCAGCCTGTGCCCGTTTCCCAACGCCTCGGCATCCTCATCAGAGATGCCGCGCTTGCACTGCAATCGCTGAAGGGCACAAGGCACTGGTTCTTCCGTCCGATAACGGCAGGAGCTAGCGCGGTTTTGACACTCGCGCTTATCGTGGGATTCCTTTACCTTTATCCGACTGGCACTCACTATGAAGAGGCACTCGATTTCTACTTCGGCATCCATGCTGAACAGGTGTCGGGGAGCCCGTTGCGTTCAAACGTCGGGACCCCGCTCAGCCGTAGTCTGACAGATTCCATCGCCACCGTTGCCACCATTGATGATGCTGAGTTGTTTGAGTTGTATTTGGAGGAGTGAGCCTGCGTCGGACAGGTTTCCCTCGCCTTGCGAACGATGGAAATTTTTTATGAAGTATCTCAACCTCATTTGTCTCTTGACGTTAACCTTTTGCTTCTGGCCCGCTAGCGCGCCGGTTGCTGATGTTGACACGCTTTGCCGCATCGCGGCGGCCCAGCGCGATGTCAGTTACGTCGGCGTTCGACTCAAGACGCGCGGTACCGCCAGAGGCACGAAGACGATGGAGGAGCTCGTCATCCATAAAAGTGCCGAGGACTCCTACCGGAAAGTGTTGTCCATTGTCGGCGAAAAACAGCCCACCGCGCGGGAACACAAACGCGATGCAGACAACAGAACCCGCCGTCGCAGAGGCAGAGAACGGGGTAAAGGCAGAGAGTTTAGCAGATGGGAACGCAATCGGAGCCAATTCTCTCAGAAAGAAATCGAACTTATCACCCAAAATTACCATCTGAAAGTGGAGGATAGAGGCGAGAAAACCTTGGGCCACGAGACTCTCCTCTTAATGATTGAACCGAAACTGCCGCAGCGTCCCTCTAAATATATCACCTTCGCGCGCAAAAACGGCGTGATTTTGGAGGTGAAAGACATGGACTCGGAAGGCACGCTGCGCGAAATGTTCGCCTATACGCGACTCAGTTTCGAGCCGGAAGTGGTGCAGGCGCAATGGCAGAAATACCAAGGTGAAATTCACGTCCCACCACGGCGCAGTCAACCGATTTCTTATGAAGAGGCAAGTCGGTTGCTTAATGACAAACTTGTCCAGCCGGCATACCTGCCGACAGGCTTCCAACTGCTAGAACTTCGGAGCATTAAAGAGAAACGCGCAATTCACCTGACTTACACGGATGGGCTGCTGGGTTTCTCAATCTTTGAGACTGCCAGGAGTCGGATGCGGGGGGAGCGGCGCGGCGAGAGAATTCACCTCCACGGAACGGATGTCTATAAACACGAACGCGGGCATGAAGATGTCTTCATCTGGTCCCACGCGGACATCGTCTTTTTCTTATACGGCGCAGTCCCATCTTCCGAAAAGTTGAAGGTGGTTGAGTCTATCATCAAACGGTGACGCGATGCCCTAGGCTCGTAGCGTGAGGGGCCTGTTCCCCGCGATAAAATGCCTTACCAAAGCCCGAGTCAAGGTTTCCCCATCCTTTAGGTTGGGGATGTAGACTCGCCCTCTTTTGTCAGTGCAAACCTTTAAGCAAAAAAGATTTGCATTTCTATTGCAATAGATGTATAATTAACGTTACCGTGTCGGCGAGAGACTTTTCTACCCGTTGCATCCTTGCAACGGTTTCTCTCGCCACCGAACTGTAGAAAAGCGGTGAATCGGACGGTGATGCGGTACCATGATACGCACATTTGGCTATAAACTCAAACCGACAAAGACGCAAGTGCTTTGGTTTGAGGATATCTTGGAACGCCTTCGGCAACTCCAGAATTCCGCACTGAACGGGCGAAAAGCCGTTTATGAGACTGAAGGACGCACACTTGGATTCAGTGAGCAGTGTCAGGAACTCACGGCGGCACGTCGTCAGGATACCTACTATCGGAAAGTGCCTGCACAATTCCAATAAAGCGTGTTGAAGCGTGTGGACAAATCGTTCAAAGGCTTCTTCCGGCGGGTGCGTGTGGGTGAAACGCATGGGTATCCTCGATTTCGGAGTCGCAACCGTTCTTTCACGTGGAGTCTCCTCAAGGATAAGCATGGAAACCGCCAGCAACCTATACGGGATACGGACATCCGTTATGCTCGGTTGAAAGTGCCGAAGCTGGACGAGGTGAAGGTGCGGTTGTCTCGTCCATTGCAAGGTGACCCGGCCGCCGAGAGAAACAACGAGATAACAAGCGAGGAGGTGTACGATTGTATTTGTGCCATCGACGACTTGAAAGACGACCTGGCCGAGATCGACGCAGCACTCGCGACAATGCCCGATCTGTGCTGGTCGCACTCTTGCTAGCCGGGCTACTGGTGGGATGCAGTGCGACACAACGTAATCATGTCGCCCCCGAACCGACACAGGCGCAAGAGATCCTGGTAGTTAAACCTACCAGCGAGTTCTTCCCGCCAGGATCGTGGATAAGCCCAGAAGAGTTTGCCCGTTTGAATGGTAAACAAGCACTGGTATCTGGCAGAATTATTGATACCATGTTTGAGGAATTACCAGGCGTTGACACACATCTCTATCTGCGTCTTGGTGACAAGAAAGTTCAGTGCAAGATGTCACAAAGATTAGCAGCGCATGTTGTACGCAAACTGGAACGGGAGGGCACCGAGATAACAATTCAAGGTCGTCTAGCAACTTTTACTGAAAATCATTTGTATATGAACGGCTGCCGATTGAAATAACTAACGGCGGGTCGGCGCGGTCGGGCCCGCACTACCATTGGAGAGGCGAAATAGGTTGCGCGACGATCCTCGCTAGTACGCGAGGCGTATGCGCCGTGTGGCGGTTGTCAATGCCGATGTGGCATCAGATACTGTCCGTGATGCCCATCAGCGTTTTTTTTCGGGAGGGGTATGCCCGCTGTCATTTTTGGTGGCGGTATGCGGGGTTTCGGGGAAGAGCAGGTCGAAATCTCATGAATTCTTATGAAATTATATGATTTTTAGGATAAAATCGTAAAAAGTCGTATATTTCACTTGACTTTGCCCCCGAAATATCATATACTTACAGTAGACTACGGCGGGCTGATCGTCCGCATAACAGCAAACGGTGGGTGCACGACAGACCCGCATTCTCAAATAGGAGGAATTTGGTTGTGAATAAAGAACGTGATCCACGTGATCCAATCAAGACCGACATACAGATGGTAACACACAGGAAGTCATCGTGTTGTAAAGTCGATATGGTCGATATAACTTTTGGCGGCGGTTTGACGGTGAATGCAACGCTCACGCCTATAGACAATATACTCTATGTAGCGTCTACAGGGACTATGCATAATTTGTGGATTCTGCGGCAGGACGAGTTGCGTGCGTTTGGTATCGAGGTGCAGATGCCAATGGACAAACTGGTCTGGGATGGCATTGCACGCGAGCGTGACGAAGACGGCGAGATACTCCCGCATCAAGTCGCCAACATGTCGTGGTCAACAACTAAGGATTTCCTAGCATATGTCGGCAAACCTGTTATAGGGCGTGTTGACGAAAACGAGTACGGTATGGGACAACTCACCGCGATTGATGGCAACACTGCTAGCGTTGCGCGCGCGGATGAGAGTTCGTTCCAAACCACGCTCGATCACTTGTATGTGATGCAGCCCCTCTGCGATACCTATAAACGTGAATGGCAGAAGACACAAGTGCTCTACAAGATTCCGAAACGCGGACGCGGCGTGAGAACCTACGACGAACTCTGCAAACTCCTTGCAGAGGAAATGACGCGCGCGGAACTGAATATCGCGCTTGTCGCATTGTTGGAAGAAGGTGTAATCGCACGGGACATCGATGGCTATGATCATAACTACACCAGGATTGAGGCGTAGTCACTAACGCCGGCGGGTCGGCATAGCTCGGCCCGCGCTACGATGAAAAAAACGCTTCCCCTTCACGTAGGGCGAGGGCCTGTCCCTCGCCATGCGTCTTGGTGTCAGACCGCCTCACCCCTGTAGGTCAGGCTCGCCTGATCCTGCCCGTTTGTGATCAGGCGAGCACAAACTACAGCGGGGGAAACACACATCGGGACGATGGAGTTCGCGCAATCCAACGCTCGCGGGGGACAGGCCCCCGCGCTACGATGAAGGGGGATTTCTACCACCCTATTGCATCGAGACCGGGAGGTCTCTCCTACGGGGAGCCATCGAGACCAGGAGGTCTCTCCTACAAGAAATCATCGAGACCCCGGTGACTGTAGTTCGGGATCGCCTGATCCCGAAGAGGCGGTCTCGCCTACGAAGGAGGAAACATGTTAAACACCATCACCATTTGTATCATCGCCACCGGCGTGTTGCTCGCCGCGAACGCGAATGCTGACACGATAAAGGCTGAACTCGAAAATTCACCGCGCCACGGCGAGTGGGTAAAAATCACTGCCGCCGATGGACATGTCGTCAACACGTTCGTTGTCTATCCGGAGGTAAAGGATTCAGCAACCGCCATCATCGTCATCCACGAAATTTTTGGGTTAACGGATTGGATTCGGCTTGTTGCTGACAGACTCGCCGCCGAAGGGTTTGTCGCGCTTTGCCCAGACTTGCTTTCGGGGATGGGCCCTGATGGCGGCGGGACAGACAGTTTCGCCTCTGGCGACGATGTCCGACGCACAATCCGAGAGCTCTCCGACGAAAGGGTTCATACAGATTTGGATGCAGTGCAGAAATATGCGCGCGGCTTACCTTCAACTAACGAGAAAGTCGCCGTTTCTGGATTCTGCTGGGGCGGCAAACAGACTTTCAGTTATGCTGTCCATTCCGATGAAGTCGCCAGTTCTTTCGTCTTCTACGGCTCCGCACCGCCAGTGGCAGATGTGCCGAAAGTGTCCGCGCCTGTCTACGGGTTTTACGGTGAGAGTGACAACCGCATCAACGCTACTATTGATGAAACCAAAGCGGCGGCGGATGCTGCAGAGGTTAAGTATGAGCCGGTGATTTATGAGGGAGTCGGCCACGCTTTCCTGAGACGCGGCATGGCGGAAGATGCCAACGATGCCCAGAAAACTGCAGTGAAAGCGGCGTGGGAACGATGGGTTTCGTTGCTGCAGGGGTTATAGGTTTCTTTTCTATGGCAAACCGATTAACAAACAAAATCGCGATTATTACGGGTGCTGCGCGCGGCATCGGCGCGAAAAGCGCGCAACTTTTCGCGCAAGAAGGATCCGCCGTTGCCATCTGGGATCTGAACGTTGAACGTGGACAAGCCACCGTAGCCGAAATTCAGACCGAAGGCGGCACGGCGATGTTCTGTCAATGTGACGTAACCGACTCAGCGCAAATTAAAAACGCCGCTGCCGAAGTAGTCAAGACATTTGGCACACCCAATGTTCTCTTTAACAACGCTGGCATCGCTGTTGTCGGTGAGTTGGAAGAGATTTCTGAGTCAGACTGGGACAGGCAATACGCTGTCAATGTGAAGAGCATCTATCTCGTCTCGCGTGCGATAATTCCGCTGATGCGAGAGGCTGGCGGTGGTTCGATTATCAACATGGCGAGTGAATCGGCGTTCGTTGGGTTCCCGATGCATCCGGCGTATACTTCCTCGAAAGCCGCTGTGGTGCATCTCACGCGCAGCATGGCGGTGCGGTATGCCGCTGACAACATCCGCGTCAACAGCCTGTGCCCCGGCACCATTAACACCGAACTCTATCAAGAATTCTTGGCGCAGCAGGCAGACCCGGGTGCGATAAACCGCGAGATTGAGGCGATGCATCCCTTGGGTATCGGGGAGCCGATGGACATCGCCTGGGCGGCGGTGTATCTTGCATCCGATGAGTCAAGATACATGACTGGGGCACCAATGCTCGTTGAAGGTGGGATTTTGTCGCGCTGAAAAATAAGGAGTGAAATTATGTTTTTTATCGTATTGCTCGTTTTCGTAATCGTTGTTTTCCTCATCGTCGCTTTAGTGAGAAATAGCCGCAACCGGTCTTCTCGTAAGCGTCGTGATTCCGATTCATCTGGGGGTGGATTCTACGATGATGGTGGCGGTTGGTTTGATGGTGGCGGTGGCGATGGTGGCGGCGATGGCGGTGGAGCCGATTAGGTGAGGGTGTTTCGTAAATCGCTCAACGTCGCGGGGACAGGCCCCGCGCTACGGTGAAAAAAACGCCGCCCCTTCACGTAGGGCTTGGGCTCTCGCATGCCATACACGCCTGCGAGCGGGTTCCCCTCGCTATGCGTTTTGCTGTCAGACCGCATCCCCCTGTAGGTCAGGATCGCCTGATCCTGACCTGTTCGGGAGCGGGCGCTCCCGAACTACAGAGTTGGGCCCGATGCCTTTCGGTATTCGCCCTCCCCCAAGGGGGAATAAATACCGAAACGGAGTTATGAAACACCCGCGTTTTTACTCTGGCGGCTGATACCCCGCCTCAATGAGCATTCCGAAATACTGCTCCCATGCCTGGTCTAAAATTTCCGGGTTCTCCTCCACGAGTTCTGCGACCTTGGGTGTTAATTGGCTACGCAGCGAGTTCCGAGTCTCCTCCAAAAAGTTGCGCTGTTCTTGCGGAGACAGCGAGTTGAGATGTTCTAAAATGATAGGCACGGATGCCTCCAGCGACTGCTGTGCCTCCTCTAACAAGGCATCGCCGCCTGCTAACGCCTTTTCTGCCGCCTCCATTTCCGCTTTCACCTCGGGTGGTTCTGCCTCTGTAAACCCGGTCTGTCCCGAGTCACTGTCGGTAGCAACCGAATCTTCGGGGTTTGCGTTGGTGTTATCGCCTTCGGAGCCACTCAGTTCTGAATCGGAAAACATGTCTGTGGTTTCCATATCAGTGAGTGTTTCTCCGGCTGAATCCATCTGAAGTTCAGAATCTGCAGACGTTTTCTCCTTTTGGGTATCGGATTTGGCAGGCGTTGCACTGTAGGTTTTCGTCGGCGGGGCATCCGTTTTTTCCCGAAGGAAGAAGTGGTATACGCCGAATGCGACTAGCAGTAAAGCCAACGCTGAAAACACGTAGATGCTCCGGTTCATAAATGGCTCCTTTCTCAAGAATTGAGCGGGACACTTATCTGTGTTCCAGCGCAGAGCTGCAGGTGCTGGAGAGGTGTCCCGCGGCACGGTAAAGTTTCGGTGGCCGCAGGGCTTGCTGTCCCTGGGCCTGATAGCTATACGGCATGGGGCGAGGGATACCCCTCGCCCCACTGCGATTCGCGGCGGCGTGTGCCGCCGGGTGTTATTAGTTGTCACCGAAGTCGATCGAATCGATGCACGCCGAGCGTGCGGCGACAGCGGCTCTGGCTTCGGCGAGGCGTTGCTGCGCTACCGCCTTAGCCGCAGCTAAATTGAATGAGGCAGCGAAGATAAAATGCAGCCGCAACAAAGAAGTTGAGGCTATTGCGGCATCGAGGTCGTCCTGTGCGTCCTCAACCGCTTCAACTGCATCCACGTATGCGTTGACAGCGGCTACCATGGCATCGGCAGGGCAGTTTTGGTTGATGAGCCGGGTCCTCTCGGCGGCTCTCCGTTGCGCTTCTTGTAGATTGAAGCCTTGCGCGAACGCGGCAGTGGCAGTGAACGCCATTGCGCACAGCACGGTAAGGCTGAGTAAACTTAGCATCTGTCTGTTTTTCATTTTCGTTTCTCCTCTTTGCCTGCCTTCATCGAGGCAGGCAGGTTTCATTGCGGCGCGTGCCGCCGGGTGTTATTGTCTGTCAACGATGCCGATCGATGTTAAGCACGCCGAGCGTGCGGCAACGGCGGCTCTGGCTTCGGCGAGGCGTTGCTTCGCTACCGCCTTAGCCGCAGCTAAATTGATTGCGGCAGCGATGACAAAATGCAGTCTCAACAAAGAAGTTGAGGCTACTGCGGCATCGTAATCGTCCTGTGCGTCCTCAACCGCTTCAGCTGCATCCACGTATGCGTTGACAGCGGCTCTCATGGCATCGGCAGGGCAGTGTTGATTGGCGAGCCGGGTCCTCTCGGCGGCTCTCCGTTGCGCTTCTTGTAGATTGAAGCCTTGCGCGAACGCGGCAGTGGCAGTGAACGCCATTGCACATAGCACGGTAAGGCTGAGTAGACTGAGCATCTGTCTGTTTTTCATTTGGATTTCTCCTCTTTGCCTGCCTTCATTGAGGCAGGCAGGTTTCGTTCCTTCTTTTTTTTTCGGCGGATGAGAGCCGCACGGAAGGTGCGGGGTGGTATTCTCATCCAGCAAGTTGCTATAGGATACCACAAAAACATCAATGCGTCAAATCCAAATGCGGGACGCATCAGATGAATGTGATTTTACTTACTTACTTAAACACCTAAGTTAGGAAAAGGTTCCCAAAAAACACATTTTTTTTGTAATTCTCGGGAAGATGCGGAAATTCCAAGGGATTTTTCTGCTTTCTCCTCAGATCGCGGGGGACAGGCCCCCGCGCTACGGGACTAGGAACGTCACCTTTCACCGTAGGGCGAGGGCCCTCGGATGCCACACGCGCATCCGAGCGGGTTTCCCTCGCCATGCACCGATCGCGGGGGACAGGCCCCCGCGCTACGGGCCGTGGGGCGTTTATCGCGGGGGACAGGCACATCGTTCGCATCGAGACCGGGAGGTCTCTCCTACGCCGTGAGGCGTTTTACGGGTAAAACTTACAACGCGTGGTCTTCCGGACGGACACCTTTTTTGAAAGTGCCGAAGCCGAAGAATGTTGGCGAATAATCGCCCACGTAATCCACGACGCTTTTTTCGGGGATTGCGTCTTCCATCTCCATACCCCAATAGCAGGCATTGACGAGGAGACGACGAAGTCCCTCACTCTCCAGATCGACAGACGCGCCCATCGTCGTATTGAAGATGCGTGAGGTATTGCCATCGTCACCGGTGTAGGTTTTAATCCACGCCATCGGCATCGTGACGGTATCCGGTTTTGGTGCATCGGTGGACTCCATGCCGACTAGCACCTGTCCGTGAACCAGGACATGCGCGTCACCGGTTAAATCGTTAATACCGTAGACATCGGAAGGCCCCCAGATATCGTCAACACCGGTAAGGATAGGGTGTTCCTTCATCGCGTCGTCAATGATGCCGCGCGCGCTCTCTTTGCCGTGGTGGCCGTGATGATTCACCCACGTTTCGCCGAGGACCTGTCTGCCGTAGCCGCCCTCAAACGCCTCGCTGTTATGGCTATATTTGGCGTAGGGACTATTGAGGTTTCGGCTGTAACTGAAGGCGTGCGTCGCCGTGCGGAGTCCCGCGACCGGTTTCCCCGCGTTCGTATAATCCACGATATGCTTCATCTGTTCATCGGGCAGTTCGCGGAAACGGGTGAACAGCACCATCATATCCGCCGAATCGAGGTGATGGAGCCCCGGAATGTTAGTCTGCACCTCCGGATCGATCTCGCCGGTTTCCGGGTGAATAGCGAACAGCACGGTGCATCGGAATCCGTGGTGCGTGGCGAGGATTTTTCCGAGCATCGGCAGTGCTTCTTCGGAACGATACTCCTCATCGCCGCTGACGAGGACAATATGTTTGCCTGTGCCGGGTCCTTCGTTCCCTTCATAAACAACCCATTCGTTTTTCATCAAATTAAACTCCTGACTGAATAAAATAGTTTCAATTGAGTGTATCACATTCTTTGGATAAAGTCACGTTAAATTAGTCTGAGGGTGTTTCATAATTCGTTGTTGTAAAAATGGTTTCGTGAGACCTCAAACGATTCCGTTTCCCGGTAGGAGAGACCTCCTGGTCTCGATGCAATAGGGCGGCGCGCATCCCGGGGCTGCGGCGGCAGAAAGCTCCCCTTCGTCGTAGTACGATAAAAAACGCCATCCCTCACCGTAGGGCGAGGGCCTGTCCCTCGCCATCGTTCTCGTGCCAGGCCCTGTAGGTCAGGATCGCCTGATCCTGACCCGTTTGTGATCAGGCGATCACAAACTACAGAGTGGGAAACACACATCATGACGATGGAGCTCGCGGGGGACAGGCCCCCGCGCTACGGGCACATCGAGACCAGGAGGTCTCTCCTACCGGAAGAAATCGAGACAGGGAGGTCTCTCCTACGGGGAGGTTGCATCGAGATCAGAAGGTCTCTCCTATGCAAAAAGAAAAAAGTTTGACACACATATCCGATTTGTGTTAAACTCTAACTATATTTTTACGTTGCGGCACGTCAAAGGGCACGCTGCACACGGTTTGGGCATACTTTTTTATTGGAGGATTTGGATTGTTAAAGGTATCAAAATTTGGCGGGAGCTCCCTTGCGACAGCGGAGCAGGTCCGCCGAGTCTGCGACATTATCACGGAAGACCCGGGGCGACGCATCATCGTCGTTTCGGCACCTGGAAAACGACACAGCCAAGACATCAAAGTCACTGATCTGCTCATTGCGGCAGCGTCGGAACGGCTCATGGGCAAACTCGGCGCGTCCGAATGCGCAGAAGCGATTGAACGTTACCGAAGCATCGCCGCAGAACTGGAACTACCGGCAGACGCTGTTGACGCGATTGCGCACGATTTAACAGAACGGCTAGAAAACAGCACCGAGAACGCCGATTTATACATGGATACGATGAAGGCAGGCGGCGAGGACAACTGCGCCCGGCTCATCGCAGAAGCATTGCAGGCGCGCGGCGTAGAGGCGCACTACGTCAGTCCAAAAGAGGCGGGGCTGTTGCTCTCCGATGAACCGGGCAACGCGCAAGTTTTGCCTGAGGCATACACCTATTTGCGTGAACTGCGCGAGCGGCCCGGTGTCACCATTTTCCCCGGATTCTTCGGGTATGCCAAAGAGGGGCACGTCGTGACGTTCTCGCGTGGCGGTTCGGATATCACCGGCGCGATTCTCGCCAGCGCGGTGCGCGCCGAGGTCTACGAAAATTTCACGGACGTTGACTCGGTGTTCGCCGCGAATCCATCGATTGTCGAAAACCCGGCGGCGATTGCGGAACTTACCTACCGTGAGATGCGGGAGCTCTCTTACGCAGGCTTCTCTGTTTTCCATGATGAGGCACTTGAACCTGTCTATCGCGCGCAGGTGCCGGTGCATATCCAAAATACCAACAACCCGAAGGCAGCCGGCACGCGCATCGTCCCGACTCGCGCGACGAACGGAGAGTTGCCGGTTGTCGGCATCGCCGCGATAGACAGCGTCTGCTGCGTTTATCTCAGCAAGTATCTAATGAACCGCCAGATCGGGTTTGGCAGGCGGCTGTTACAGGTCTTGGAGGCGGAGGACATTTCGTTTGAGCATGTGCCGTCTGGGATAGACAACATGTCCGTTATTGTCCGCGAGGAAAGTCTATCGGCGGAGAAAGAGAAGCGGATTGTTGAGCAGATCCGGCAGAGACTCGCGCCTGAAGATGTCTCGGTGGAACGCGGGTTGTCGCTCATCATGGTTGTCGGCGAAGGCATGCGTCATACTGTCGGGATGGCGGCGCGCGCGAGCGGCGCGTTGGCGGCTGCCGATGTGAATATTGAGATGATTAACCAAGGTTCTAACGAAGTGAGCATGATGTTCGGCATCAAATCTGAAGATATGGAAACTGCCGTACGCGCGCTCTATCAGGAATTTTTTGCGCGAGCCGATTAATCGAGACGCGGGAGGTGCATCGAGACCGGGAGGTCTCTCCTACGGGTGTTTGGGTAGGCGGGACATCCTTGTCCCGATACGGAGTATTGCATCGAGACCAGGAGGTCTCTCCTACCCGAAGAAATCGAGACCGGGAGGTCTCTCCTACTACGGAGGAATTGATATGGAAATTACCGTTCAACCCGAAGAATTAGCCGCCGGTAAACTCACGGAGGCACACGTCAAGCAAGCCGTTGAAGCCATCCGCGTTGATGGATATGTCGTTTTAGAGAACGTGGTCGATCATGGGCATCTGGACATTCTGCGCGAACGAATGGATGCCGACGCGCAGGTTTTAATCAATGCAGAAAAATGGGGCGGCGCGGGGAGACTCGCAGGACACCTCCAGCAAGGACCGCCTCCGTTCGCGCCCTATATTTTCAGGGACATCGTCGCGAACCCGTGGATTGTGCAAGTGACACATGCACTGCTCGGGGACGGGCTCTACAACAATTTTTACAACGGCAACACGAATTGTCCGGGGAGCACCACGCAACCCCTGCATAGAGATGGAAATCATCTCTGGCCCGAACGAGAAGTAGCGCATCCGACAACGGAGGTGGTGGTAAACATCTCGCCGCAAGATACGATGGAGGAAAACGGCAGCGTGGAGTTGTGGCCCGGTTCGCATCTGGATGTTAGCGGTAAGCGGATAGAGCCTGCGCATGAAGCTGCACGCCGCGAGGTTGCGCCGCCTATCCGTGGCAATGCGAAGAAGGGGAGCGCGCTGATTCGGGACATACGTCTTTGGCATCGCGGTGTCCCCAACTTGTCCGATGAACCGCGCCACATGATTGCGATGATTCACCGCGTCCGCTGGCTCCGTTCTAACCGCCGCCTGAAATATCGGACTGGATGCGAAGCCGCCTTTGAAAACAGCGATTTAGATGCAAACGCCGAGTTTGTGGACAGAACATTGGACGATTATCTCTTCAACCCGAAGTTTTAGAGGGATAAACTTGTCATGGATACGATTATGCATACTGAAACCAATTGGATACCTGCTGAACCAGATCTTGCCGCGGTCTGCCGTAACTACCGCAATCCTATTCACGCGCTCTCGCAGGCGGAGATGCCGGCGATTATCTTGCGGAACGCCTATTCGCCGGCGCAGTGCCAAGGGCTCATCGAGCGGTTTACCAACATGGGGTTAATGCGCGATGAAGCGGAGAGCAACTCCGCCGACAAGCGCACCCGCATCGACATCGGCACGAGTCTCGGAAATCGGGGTAGCGATAAACAGCGTTTCTTGGCGCACGCCGAAGAGACGCAGCACCTCTTCAATTTCCTATTTGATGGATTCGATAATCCGGTCTCTCTCATTTACGAGTCGCTTTCGGCACTTGCGCCCGGGAAAGCGGTGAAAGTTGCGCGTGAACCCGATGGCGCGCTTTACGGGCCCGCCATTTTCCGGGTGCATTATG
The DNA here is from genome assembly GCA_965242965.1 of Candidatus Poribacteria bacterium. Lineage (GTDB taxonomy): Bacteria > Poribacteria > WGA-4E > WGA-4E > WGA-3G > AGPOR5. The sequence goes on from OZ251518.1 coordinate 5,586,582, forward strand.
AAACGCATAGTTACAAGCCGCACATCGATCATGTCAAATACCGCGAGCAGCGGACGGACTACGCCGTTTATCGGTTTGAGCATCAGTTTGCGGGTGTGCTGTGCGTTCAGAACGCCGATGAGCGAGGCAAAGGCACACAGGCGATTCTGCATCGGTGCCTCTGGTCTGACGAAATCCAGCCGCATATCGCCGAGGAGACTTTTGACAGATACGCCGCTGAAAACGGCATAGAAAACTGTCAAGTCGATTTAGCGCAGGGCGATCTTTACTTTTTCAACACACGGTGCATCCACGAGGTGCCGCCTGTTGCGGGCAATCGCGCCCGGATTGTCTTGGCGGTTTTCATCGGCTATTCGCCTGCTGATGACGAAGTGTTCGTCTGGTCTTGAGTTTTCCTCGCCTGAACCCGTTCTGCCTCCCGTTTTAACCCGTAGGGCGAGGGCCTGTCCCTCGCCATGCAAATTGCTCCCTTCATTCGTAGGGCGAGGGCCTGTCCCTCGCCATGCCTCGGCCGGAACGGAAAACGGCCTTGGTCGGCGTGCATTTTTCGCGTAGATCGAACGATCGCGGGGGAAACCCGCTCGGATGCGCGTGTGGCATCCGAGGGCCCCCGCGCTACGATAAAAAACGCCACTCCCTCACCGTAGGGCGAGGGACAGGCCCTCGCCATGCTCTCCGCTGTCCCTCACCGTAGGGCGAGGGCCTGTCCCTCGCCATGCTCCTCCCTCGCGCGAACTGTTCACATTCTGGACAACCCCCTTCCAACTTTTCACACACCGCACCCTTTAAGGCACGCTATATTGCCCCATATCGTGCATTATCACGTGAGTTATGTCCATTTGTGTGCAGTTTTTTCGCAAATTCGCGTTATTTTAATTGGCATCATATTTGCTAATGATGCAGTAGTTAGGAGGACAAAATCATGAAAACGGGACACTTTTTGCTTTTGTCGTTACTTATCGCTGCAGCTTTCCTTTGCGCTGATGCCTTCGCGCAGGATTCTCCGCAATGGCATTTACCGGAAGGAGCTCGGATGCGCCTTGGGAAAGGTTGGATAAGGGCCCTCGCGTATTCCCCTGATGGAAACCGCCTTGCAGTAGCCAGCTCCATCGGGATTTGGTTTTACGATGCACATACCTACGAAGAGCTCGCGTTGCTCACGGGGCATCCGGAGGGTGTCACCAGTCTCACCTTCAGTCCCGATGGCAGCATGATTGCTACCGGCGGGGGAGACGGAACAGTCCGGCTGTGGGATGCTGAAAGTCATCAACTTCACGCGTCCTTCCCGGTAGGGGGCGGCTCCGTTTCTACTATCGCCTTTAGTCCGGACGGTAGCACGCTTGCTTGTGAGAATTGGGATGAGGTGATTTTATGGGATGTTTCCAGCGGCCAACAGAAAACGCCTCTCACCCCTGAGAATGAAGATGATCGGCTTACCTCGATTTCCTTTAGTCTGGATGGTAGCACGCTTGCCGCCGGGTCTCAACAGAACGTGTTGATCTGGGAACTTGCCACAGGCGAAAGGATAGCAACGCTCGCTTTCCATGATAACAACGAGCGACAGGAAAACACTGTCTGGGAGGTTCGCTACAGTCCCGACGGGAGGACACTCGCTGCTGGGAGTTCGGAGAAAATAGTGCTGTGGGATGTTGTGACAGAACAACCGAGGGAAACCCTCTCCGTTGATGGAGAGGGTGCTTATGTCCTTGCTTTCAATCCTGATGGAAGCATGTTGATAAGTGGGCGATGGAGCAATTTGCATCTGTGGGATACCGCGACAGGCGAGCATCAAGCCGCGCTGACAGCGCATCTAGGGAATCTGCGTAGCATTACCTTCAGTCCTGACGGTAGCACTATCGCAAGCGGTGGCGGTGCAGAGTTGCATTTGTGGGATCCCGTCAGCGGTGCGCGCAAAGCCGCTCTTACAGGACATACGAGCACCATCTATCAACTCGCGATGAGTCCGGATGGACGCACCCTGGCTTCGGCAGGCGGAAGGGACGAGTTGATACTTTGGGACGCAGCCAACGGTGCGCGCAAAGCGCGTCTCGCTGGGCATGATGAGTGGGTTTACTGTGTCGCCTTCAGTCCGGACGGTAACACGCTTGCAAGTTTCAGTTGGGACATCTACTTTTGGGATGTTGCTACTCGGCATCTCAAAACTATCTCCAGAGGTTGGACAGGGACTTCTTTTTCCTCTTCGGGCGGCGGTTATGCTCTCGCTTACAGTCCCGATGGCAGTCTTCTTGCCAGTACCATTGGAGATAGTGCGGTGCGGCTGTGGTATGCCGGCCGCACCTACAAAACGAAGTTGCCTCACAGAAATGTATCTGCAATCGCTTTCAGTCCGAACAGCAGGACGCTTGCCAGTGGTGGGCGCGATAATACGGTGCGCTTGTGGCATGTTGCCACGGGCGAGCAGCAAGCTGAGTGGACTGGGCATACGGGCGGCGTTAGTGCCCTGGTCTTTAGTCCTGACGGTAGGACACTCGTTAGCGGCGGGGGTTGGAAGGACAACACGGTGCGGTTATGGAACGCTGTCACAGGCGAGCCGAAAGCCACATTCGTTGGGCATACAGGCAGTGTCAATAGCCTTGTTTTTAGTGCGGATGGCCGCACCCTCGCAAGTGCTGGCGGTTGGGAAGACAGGACGGTGCGGTTATGGGACGTTGCCACTGGCGAACTCAAAACCGTTCTCAGGGGACATACAGGTGGTGTCAATAGTCTTGTCTTCAGTGCGGATGGCGGCACCCTCATCAGCGGGAGTTCCGACAGCACAATTCTCTACTGGAATGTGGCATTAACACCGCCATATCTCGCGGCCGATGTGAATCGTGATGGTATTGTTACGCGCGCGGATATGGATTTTGTCGCGGCGCGGTTTGGACAAACTGGCTCCAACGAAGCAGATGTCAATGGTGATGGCGTTGTCAACATTCTAGATATTGTCGTGGTATCAAGGGCTCTCAGCGCGCCGAGGGAATAAATTGCGGGTGGTTCATACCTGAAGAGACCAGGAGACGTTTTTTCCCTAGCGCGAGTGATGGCGAGGGGAACCCGCTCGGATGCGCGTGTGGCATCCGAGGGCCCTCGCCCTACGGTGAAAGGGAAACGGCCTTGCCTACCGTAGCGCGGGGGCCTGTCCCCCGCGTTGGCCAGCGTCAAGCGGTGGCGTTTTAGGTCCTTTAGGTCCTTAATGTCTATAGAAAAACGTGTCGTTCTGTTTTCAAGGTCCTTTAGGTCCTTAATGAAAAACACGCGGACTTGGCAAAAACTATTAAGGACCTAAAGGACCTTAGAGTTTTTCGCGTCGTTGAGTGCTATAGACATTCAGGTCCTACGGACCTGAAGAGAACAAGAGACGTTTTTTCCGTAGCGCGAGGCATGGCGAGGGACAGGCCCTCGCCCTACGGTAACGCACGCCGTTTTTTTCGTAGCGCGGGGCCCCTCGGATGCCATACGCGCATCCGAGCGGGTTTCCCCCGCGATCGTTGGAGTGCGCGGACGATATCGAGACCAGGAGGACTCTCCTACCGGGAAGACATTGATATATGAAACTCTCAATAAATTTCAAACACGCGGAGGACGAACCTGTGAAAATTTTGCAAGTCTTCATCATCAGTCTACTGAGCGTCTCATCCCTTTTTGCAGAGGATGTCACGCGGTGGCATTTACCGGAAGGTGCCACGTTTCGCATTGGGAGAGGCTGGATAAGCGATAACGTCGCTTTCTCACCCGATGGCACTCGGCTTGCTGTTCCTACCGGTATCGGTATGTGGATATACGATGCGCGCACGCTTGAACCACTGAACCTGTTTCCCGGCGTGCATCACGGGAGTGCCTTCAGCCCGGATGGGAAAACGCTCGTCAGCGCAACGGAAGAAGATACGCTGCGGGTGTTTGATAGTTTCACCGGGCAACAAAAATTGGCACTTGGAGGACAGACACACTGGCTCCGAAGTTTTGTCTTCAGTCCGGATGGGCAAACCCTCATCAATGGTGGGTATGACGACACGGTGCAGGTGTGGGATGCTGTTACCGGACAACATCAGGCGACGTTCGTAGGGCACACCGATAGTGTCTCGGCTCTCGCCTTCAGTCCGGATGGCAGCACGTTTGCGAGTAATGGATGGGAGGACAACACCGTCCGCCTGCGGGATGCTGTCACGGGGCACGTTATCTTAAGACTCACTGGCCACACCGAGAACGTCAATGCCGTTGCCTACAGCAGTGATGGGCGAACGCTTGCAAGTGGCGGATTTGGCTTTGGCGGCAAGGTGCGGCTTTGGGATACCGCTACCGGTGAGCAGCTCGCCGTTTTCATTGGGCATACGCGCAGCGTTGCCGCACTCGCCTTCAGTAACGATGCGCGCACCCTTGCGAGTGCCAGTTGGGATGGCACCGTCTGCCTGTGGGATGTGCCTTCCCGCAGTTACAGAGCCACCCTTGAGCATTCGCACGGCGTTATGAGCATCGCCTTCAACGCGGATGGGCGCACTTTGGTTAGCGTGCCTTGGGCAGGCACCCTACATCTGTGGGATACCGTTACCGGACAAGAGAAGGCAATCCTTGAAGCCCACGCGCTCAATGGCGCGCGGGTTGCCTTCAGTTCCGACTGGCAAACCGTTGCAAGTGGGGATGATGACAGAAAAATCCGATTGTGGGATATGCGCACTGGCGAACTAAAAACCACCTTCCCCGGCCACGCCAGTTCCATTGTATCCATCGCTTTCAGTCCAGATGGGCTGACGGTTGCCAGCGGCGGTGGCGGGCTCGGTGACAACACGGTGCGGTTGTGGGACGCGGAAACCGGGCACCTCCAAACTGTCCTCACGGGCCACACGCGCGCGGTGTCAAATCTTGCCTTCAGTCCCGACAGCAAAACACTCGCTAGCGCGAGTCCCCTCAAAATATGCCTGTGGGACGTGATAAGTGGACACCACAAACGCACGTTCCTTGTGGAAAGGGGCTGGCGGATTTTCAGGTGTCTTGCCTTCAGTCCTGATGGCAAGACGCTCGCTGGGACAGATACAGGCGACGTACTCCTGTGGGATGCTGACACCGGACAGCTCAAAGCCACTCTCACCGGGCATGCATCGGACCGCGGGGTTAGCAGCATCGCCTTCAGTCCAAACGGCGAAACTCTTGCTAGTGTAAGTCTGGACGAGGTGTTCCTATGGGACACTCGCACCGGGATGCGCAAGGCAGTCCTCAGTGAGCAGACAGAAATCTCAAGTCTCGCCTTCGGGCCGCGTGGCCGCATTATCGCCAGCGGAAATATCAAAGGGACAGTGCTTTTATGGGATACACAGACAGGCGCGCCCATCGGTTCATTCACCGGGCACGCCGAGTCTGTGAGTGCCCTCAAATTTCGTTCTGATGGACAATCTCTCGCCAGCGCGGGTTCTGGAGGCACTGTGCTATTGTGGGATGTATCCTCTCACTTGCAAGAATTGCGCGCAACTATTCCAGCACCGACACAGATTGATATTGCGCGAATTCACGAGACTGCCTTGTTGCCAAATTACCCCAATCCGTTCAACCCGGAGACGTGGATACCGTATCAGTTGGCAAAACCTGCAGCAGTGACGGTGCGCATCTATGCCGCGAGCGGACAACGCATCCGCACGTTGGCACTCGGCTATCAACAGGCAGGGAGTTATCGTCAGCGTCACCGTGCGGCGTATTGGGATGGGAAGAATGCGCGCGGTGAATCGGTAGCGAGCGGCGTGTATTTTTATACGTTGTCTGCCGGCGGGTTCACCGCCACGCGGAAGATGTTGATTCGGAAATAACGCCTTGCCTACCGTCGCGCGGAAAGGGGTCGGCTTTGCCCACCGTAGCGCGGGGGCCTGTCCCCCGCGATCGCCCGCGTGCTCCAGAGACTGTAGTTCGGGATCGCCTGATCCCGAACGGGTCAAGAGCACGGCCGCCTCACCTACCGTAGCGCGGGGGCCTGTCCCCCGCGATCGTTGCTTGGCAAGGGCCAGGCCCTCACCCTACGAACTCGGGACGTTTTTCTGCAACGCCGCCGCCAATCCCGCAAAATCGCTCACCGTCACATCCGGCTGATAAGGCGTATCTTCATACGGCAATTCGTAGCGATTGACGAACGCACCGCGATATCCACACGCCCGCGCGCCCATGATGTCAAACGAATTCGCTGATACCATGAGGCACTCGTTGACTTCAAGTCTCAATGTTCTCGCTGCGCCACGGTAGACTGCCGGATGCGGTTTGAACGCGCCGAAGGATGTCACCGAAATCACATCGTCAAAGTCCCACTTGACGCGTTCGGTGACAAGGTAGTCTAAAAAACTCGGGTCGCCGTTGGAAAGCACCACGAGTTGATAATCAGTTTGCAGGCGTTCCAATGCCGACAGCACCTCTGGAAATGGAGAGAGGGATTGCCATCCTACCATAAATGCTTCCACTGTATTAGGAGTTGCCGCAATGCCGTTGCGGCGCAGAGTGTAGTGCAGGGCGCGGCGCACCGTTTCCAGGTAGCCGCTATGTCCGAGCATCGTTATCGTATCTTGATATTGTTCGATGCGTTGTCGGTATCGCCACTGCTCCCAGAAACTCGCCGCTGATATGTCAACAGCGCGTTCTTCCAGCGATTCGGCGATGAAGGGAGTGAGACTGCCCCCGAGGTCTAGAATTGTGCCGAACAGGTCAAAAGTCAGTGCTTTAATGCGAGAAAACTCTGTCATCATTTTTCCTTTTTCGCGGATAAAATTCATAGCGTGTGCGTATTATACTGGTATTTGGGATTAATTGCAAGCGTGTTCCAAGTGCGGCCTTCCCGCGGTCCGTAGGGCGAGGGCCTGTCCCTCGCCGTGCCAAGCAGGAGCAGGATTTACAAGATTTCCAAGATTAGGAGCAGGATTTACAAGATTTCCAAGATTAGCAAGATGAGTCCGTAGCGCGGGGGCCTGTCCCCCGCGATCGCTCGCGTAACCCAGAGATCGTCGTTCGGGATCGCCTGATCCCGAACGGCGTATGGCGAGGAGAACCCTTTCATGGCCCGTAGCGCGGGGGCCTGTCCCCCGCGATCGCCCGACCCGCGCGAAAAACGCACACCAGCCAAGGCCGTTTTTCGTCCAGATCGAGGCATGGCGAGGGACAGGCCCTCGCCCTACGGTAAGCTGCACGTTTTTTCACGGTGAAACGGCACGTTTCCTACTCATCAAGCCAACTCATCATGCTACGGAGATTTTTGCCGACTTCTTCGATCTGATGTTCCGTTTCTTGCCGACGAAGCGCGCCGAGGACAGGCTGATTCGCTTGATTTTCTAGCACCCACTCCCGCGCGAAAATGCCGCCCTGCACATCCGCTAAGATTTGACGCATCCGGTCGCGGACACTATCGTCAATGAGCACCGGACCGCGCGTCAGATCCCCGTATTCCGCGGTGTTGCTGACATCGTTGCGCATTTTGCTCAAACCACCCGTGTAAATTAGATCGACGATGAGTTTTAACTCGTGGAGGCACTCAAAATATGCCATCTCCGGTTGATAACCGGCTTCAACGAGGGTATCAAAGGCGGCTTTGATGAGTGCAGCGGTGCCGCCGCACAAGACTGCCTGCTCGCCGAAGAGATCTGTCTCGGTCTCCTCACGGAAGGTTGTTTCGATGACACCGGCGCGGGTGCCGCCGATGCCTCTGGCATAAGCGAGCGCGACATCGCGCGCCATGCCACTGGTGTCCTGATGAATAGCGATGAGACACGGCACACCACCACCGCCTTCAAATACCTCACGGACAAGAGAACCAGGTCCCTTCGGCGCAATCATCGCCACATCAATATCGGCGGCGGGGACGATCTGCCCGAAATGGACGCTGAACCCGTGCGATACCAGCAGCATGTTGCCAGCCTGCATATTCGGCGCGATTTGCTCGCGGTAAACGGCGGAGTGCAGTTCGTCGGGGATAAGCACCTGCACGACATCCGCCATCGCCGATGCTTCCTCGACGGTTTTGACGGTGAGTCCTTCGGCTTCGGCGCGCGCTTTGGAGCGGCTGCCTTCGTATAAGCCGACAATGACGTTCGCACCGCTGTCTTTGAGGTTAAGCGATTGCGCCCTGCCCTGCGCACCATAGCCGATGACTGCGACGGTGCGCTGTTTCAGCAAATCGAAATTCGCATCGCTATCGTAGTAAATTGTTGCCATTTTTTGTTGTTCCTCCTACATTTGTCTGAAGCAGGATTGACTGGATTTCCAATTAATCCTGTGATTCCTGATTCAGCCGCTCGCCCCGCGCAGCATAGCGATTTTGCCAGTGCGGGCCAATTCAAGAATGCCGTAGGTGTCAAGAACCTCAAGTGCCGCGTTCAGTTTCCCCTCATCGCCGGTGATTTCCAGCGTGAGTGAGGCGGGTTTCACGTCAACGACGCGCGCGCGGAAGATTTCTGCGACTTGTAGAATATCGGCACGTTCATGAGGTTGCGCGCTGAGCTTGATGAGAACGAGTTCGCGCTCAACATGCGTACCGGTGGAGAGGTCTGTCACCTCGATTACGTCTATCAGCCGGTTGAGATGCTGGTAGATCTGCTCAATAATTTGCGCGTCGCCGTGTGTGACAAGCGTCATCTGTGAGATGCTTTCGTCGTGCGTTTCGGCGACGTTGAGGCTGTCAATATTGAAGCCTCGCCCGCTGAAAAGCCCTGCGACGCGGGCGAGGACTCCGAATCGGTTTTCGACTAAAACCGAAAAAATGTGTCGTTCATCTGAGTTGATGTTTTCCATTTTTTAAATATTGTTTTTAATCGTAGGGCTTGGGCCCTCGCGTGCCACACGCGCATGCGAGCGGGTTTCCCTCGCCATGCAACGATCGCGGGGGACAGGCCCCCGCGCTACGGTGAAAAAAACATGCCGATTACCGTAGGGCGAGGGCCTGTCCCTCGCCATGCTGCGATCGCGGGGGACAGGCCCCCGCGCTACGGGCCCACGAAAATTGTTTCTAACCGAAGGGCGAGGGCCTGTCCCTCGCCGTGCTATCGGACACGCGTGCGCATCCCCTCTGTAGGGCAAGAGCACCTGATCTTGATCCGTTCGGGAGCAGGTGCTCCCGAACTACAGACTCTGGAGCACGCGGACAATCGCGAGGGACAGGCCCACGAAAATTGTTTTTAATCGTAGGGCGAGGGCCTGTCCCTCGCCCTACGGGCCAATAAGAATTGTTTCTAACAGCGATCGCGGGGGACAGGCCCCCGCGCTACGGGCCGACGGGGTCCCGCGCTACGAGCCAAAAGGTTATTGCATCACCATAACTTAAGACAACCCGCGGATGACATCGCCGAGGCCCGCGCCAGCAGGCACCATCGGGAAGACATTCTCCTCTTCTGCCACGATGAAATCGATGACAACAGGACCATCGTCAATCCCTTTCGCCTTCTGTAAAGCGGGACGGACATCTTCCACATGCTCAACACGGAGTCCGGTCGCGCCGAACGCCTGCGCCAGCATCGCGAAATCGGGGTTATCGTGGTAATCAACAGCCGAATAGCGTTTGCCGTGGAACAACTCCTGCCACTGCCGCACCATCCCCAAATACATGTTGTTGATGATGAAGATTTTAAGCGGCAGCTTCAGCGTAACCGCCGGCACGAGCTCCTGAATCGTCATGATGTAGGAGCCATCGCCGTTGATGTTCACCACAGTCTTGTCCGGACATCCAAGTTGCGCGCCGATGGCGGCAGGCAAACTGAACCCCATCGTGCCGAGGCCGCCGGAGTTGAGCCACTGCCGCGGCTCCGTAAATTTGAAATACTGCGCCGCCCACATCTGGTGCTGTCCGACATCCGCAACGACGATGGCATCACTGTAATGCTCGTAAATCTGCTCGATGACATACTGCGGCATCACCTTGCTGCCCTGCTGTTCATATTCAAACGGATATTTCTGCTTCCATTCCTGAATCTGAGCGCGCCACGGGTCGATGTCTGCTTTGGTGACGAGTTTGTTCAGTTCGGTGAGGACGCTCTTCGCATCGCCGACGATTGGCACGTCTGTCGGCACGTTTTTCCCGATGCACGATGCGTCAATGTCGATGTGAATTTTCTTGGCGTTCGGCGCGAATTTCCCGAGGTCTCCCGTAACCCTGTCATCAAATCTGGCACCGATGGCGACAACCAGGTCTGCGTCCGTGAAGGCGTAATTCGCGCAGCAGGAGCCGTGCATGCCGGGCATCTCCATTGCAAGGGGATGCGTCTCCGGAAACGCGCCGAGCCCCATCAACGTGACGGTAATCGGAATGCCGGTTTTAAGGGTGAGCTCGCGCAGCTCCGCCGAGGCATCCGCGAGGACAACGCCGCCGCCGGCGTAGAGCATCGGACGTTTCGCACGCTTCATCAACTCCGCCGCTTTGGCAATTTGACCCGGGTCGCCGTGAACTTGCGGTTTGTAACTGCGGATGTCCACCGATTCGGGATAATGATAAGGTGCCTCCTTCATCTGGGCATCCTTGGCGATGTCAATGACGACGGGCCCCGGCTTCCCGGTGCTCGCGATGTGAAACGCTTCGGCGACGACATCCGCCACCTCGTCGCTACTTTTGATGAGGTAACTGTGCTTGCAAATCGGGCGCGTCACGCCGATAATGTCACACTCTTGGAAGGCATCGCTGCCAATATAGTGCGTGAATACCTGTCCGGTAATCGCCACCATCGGGATAGAATCCATGTAGGCGGTTGCGATGCCGGTAACAAGGTTCGTCGCGCCCGGCCCTGAGGTTGCAAGGGCGACTCCTACTTTTCCGGTGGCGCGGGCGTAGCCGTCAGCGGCGTGTGAACAGCCCTGTTCGTGCCGCATCGGGATGAGGTTTATATCTGTCTCACCGTAGAGTGCGTCGAAAATCGGCATCGCTGCACCACCGTTGACACCGAAGATATACTCAACGCCTTCCCGTTTGAGACTTTCAACCAGGCTTCTGGCTCCTGAGAGTTCCATGCCAATTCTCCTATAATGCGTAGCGCGAGGCCCTGGGCCCCGCGAACGCCAAAACGTTTCCAGCAAGGTGATAATTAAAAAAAGCCCAACTCGTTCCAAATTTGGAGACGAGAAGGGCTGCAAAGGTCCTTTCCGTGGTACCACTCCAATTCTCTTTCTCATTGCCGTGCGGTGCGCGCCTATCCAGAAAAGCGCGACGATACGGCTAAGAAAGAGCACTCATTCGGATGCGATAACGGGCATCACGCCGGCCCATCCTAATGCGTTCTGGCATCGGACGGTTCAGATGGGCAGCTCGGGGGCGACATTCAGTCAAGGTAACTTGAGGAGACTTCTCAGCCTACGAGTCTCCCGCTCTGGCAAGGCCGGACGACTTACTCCTCCCCTTCAACGCTTTTCGATGACTGGATAGACTCGCGTCTATCCTAAAGATGACTTTTGAAGTCTGGCTCATCAGACTCCAAGCGGCGGATTTCGGTGTGCTTCTTGCGGAGTTTTCTAACACCGATTAGCATCCCCACGATATACACTCCGACAAGCAACCAACGATACGGATACGGTGTTATCCAAAGTAGCCCGACATAGAGGGACACCACGGGCCAAACTATCGCGGCGGCTTTCACGACGAAAGCGCGTTCTTTCGGGCCCTGCGTGGAGACGATGGCAAGGGCTGTGCCGAGGATGCCGCCGAGGATGCCAATGATTCCGCCAATTATTCCTACCATGTTTTGATCCAAATCGAGACCGGGAGGGCCTGTCCCTCGCCATGCGTTTGGCTGTCAGACCGCATCACTCCTGTAGGTCAAGATCGCCTGATCTTGACCCGTTCGGGATGCGGTGAAAAAACGCCTCCCCTTCACCGTAGGGCGAGGGCCTGTCCCTCGCCAGCGTTCATGCGCCGGACCCTGTAGTTCAAGATCACCTGATCTTGAACTGTTTGTGATCAGGCGATCACAAACTACAGAGGAAACACACATCGTGACGATGGAGATCGCGGGGGACAGGCCCCCGCGCTACGATAAAAAAACGGTTCTTGAACCATCGCGGGGGACAGGCCCCCGCGCTACGGTGAAAAAAACGGCCCCTTTCACCGTAGGGCGAGGGCCTGTCCCTCGCCATCGTTCATGCACGCACAATCCAACGCTCGCGGGGGAAACCCTCTCGGATGCGCGTATGGCATCCGAGGGCCCCCGCGCTACGATAAAAAAAAACGATTCTTGAGCCATCGCGGGGGACAGGCCCCCGTGCTACGGGATAATCGAGCCCCGAGGTCTCTCCTACCCGAAGACATCAAGACCGGGAGCTACAATGCATAACACGGTTATTATTAAGTATACCACATTTTAAGCGAAATGTCAAGAAAAATGTGATTTGGCGTAGGTAAGGCTCACGTGAGCCCTACCTACAGGTTAATGCTACGCGTTCGCGATGTAGAGTTCGTTGACGCGCGTCCAATTGATGACGTTCGTCCACGCCTCAACGTAATCGGGACGGCGGTTCTGGTACTTGAGATAGTAGGCGTGCTCCCAGACATCAATGCCGAGCAGCGGAGTGTGCCCATGCATCAGCGGGCTGTCCTGATTCGCCGTGGAGTAGATCTCCAGTCCGTTATCGCCGAGGACGAGCCATGCCCATCCGGAGCCGAACCGTGTCGTCGCGGCGGTGCCGAACAAGTCGCGGGCTTCGTGCAGTCCACCGAAGGCGGACTCGATTGCAGACGCGATTTCGCCGCCGATTTCGCCACCGTTGGGGCTCATGGTAGACCAGAAGAGCGAGTGGTTCGCATGGCCGCCGCCGTTGTTAATCACCGCTTGGCGTTTGTCTTCGGGCACCCTGTCAAGGTTTTGCAGCAGATCTGCAACGTCCATATCAGCGAGTTCCCCGAGCCCTTCCAAAGCAGCGTTCAGGTTATTGACGTAGCCTTGATGGTGTTTCCCGTGGTGGATTTCCATCGTCTGTGCGTCAATGTAAGGTTCCAAAGCATCGTGCGCGTAAGGCAGTGCCGGTAATGTATGTGCCATTTTGAATTCTTCGTCGGCGTTTCATCCAAATTGAACGAGTTCCGACAAAAAACCTCCTTAAAATATAATGTTAAAAATTATAACAGATTTGCGATTTGCATGCAAGCGAAAAATTTATGCATCCGCATCATTCGTTTCGGGAACCGCGCCGACGCGGCACATCTGCTTGTAGGAACAATAATTACAAGGTGCCGTTTTGTTGCGCGGTGTGAGTGGGAAACTGCCGTCTTCCACAGCATCCACAAACGTCTTCACGCGTGTGATGAGCGGGAATTTGCCGTCGCACATTTCATCAACGTAATGCGCGACATAGCCAATCACGCGCTGAATGACAGGAGGAAGGGGCTCAACGAGTTGTCCACTTCTGCCACTTCTGCCACCAACTTTATTCCAGACTTCGCCATTGTAACCCTGGAAGCTGGTACCGTTGTCATCTTTGTTGCCGACACCCAATTCAACGGTGCATGTATCAAACCTGACTTTGTGATACAACCCCGCCGCTGGGCGGTATTCTCCCTGCAGGAGATGCTTGGCAATTTCCAGATAGATAGGCAGTTGGAGGGCGCGTCCCTCGCAGATGTCTCGGATGCGAATCGTTGAGTTCCCGGTTTTATAGTCAATGACGTTGAAAACGCCATCGCCGATATCAATCCGGTCGATTTTCGCGTGCAGCGGCACACCGCCAATAGAAATAGGCTGCTCGCGGCTGAGTGCCGCATCGGCGTTCCCCGATTTTTTGTCTCCGATGTTGACTTCAAAATAACGTGGGAGCACCGGCAAATCGGCATCGCGTTCCGCCTCAAGCCATCGGTGCAAGGCGATTTGCAACCGCTCTTTCTCGATTTGCCAGAAGAGGTTGTCGCTGCCAATCGCGGTTTCCTGTCTTGCGCTAAGGCGGAGGCGATGCTCTTCGGTGGCGCGCTCGATCACTTCATCTAATTGTCGTTTCGCTTCGGCAAAGTTCGCCGCGTTCGGCTGTTGTCCATCGCGGTTCGTGTAGAATTCAAAGAGGATCTGGTGGACCAGGGTGCCTTTTTCTCGCGCGGAGAGTCCCTCTTCGTCATCTCTCGGTGCGTTGAGCCGCAAAATTCTATCCGCAAAATATTGGAACGGGCACTTCGCGTATGTCTCTAATTCTGTGACAGAGTGTGGCTTAACGCGCAGTTCTGCCAAGGCACTGTGGTTTCGCTCCGTTAAAATCCCTTCATAGGCTAAGCGATTGTGCGTTTCCTCTCGGCTTTTCTCGACAAGGGCGACATGGTTTACCAGGGGCATAGTACGCGCCCAACGCGCGTCTCTGAAATCGGTTGCCGGTGCTTCAGTTTTCCATACGTATTGCCCATATTTCCGCAGGAAACTGGCGTGACTGAATTCGCCGGTAGTCTCAACTTCTTCCGTGCCGATTTTCGCCACCTGTTCAAGTTGCGCGAGGAACGGAGAAGGAATGAGGTCTGACTCGTTTTCGCGCTCAGGGCTTATCAAATAGAGACGTTCCCGGAAAGCCTTGAGTGCCATATAGAAGAGAAAGCGTTGCTCGCACTGCTGGTCTGACTCACTACGGACGTATGTTTCCGGGAGCAATGCATCTGGCAGATAATTAGTAGGGAACCGGCCATCGGTGAAGTCACCGAGGATCACCGTGTCAAAGTCAAGACTTTGAAGTTGGGATAAACTGAGGATGCGCACGCCGCCGCTCGTTTCAGGCGTTGGATATGTGGTCCGCGCCGCCATCAGCCGGAGAGACTGGACGTATTTGTGATACGGATGCTTCGCCTCTTTGGAACCAGAGTCCGACTCGTTAAGTGTTCGACACAATTCGTCAACAAGAATATTGAGTGCGCGATACGCAGCAATTTCCGATGAAATCACTGCACTATCAATCGCGTCCGGTGAGTTCAGAATGTTGCGCTGAACTTTTCCCTGTTCAAGCAGCTGAGTAAAATAGGTTTGAAACGCCTTGGGTGTCATCTCTCTCTGGCGCGGCGGCATCTCAACCTCCGAGAAATAGGGCGGTTCGTTCGGGACGGCATTCTCCGTAAGGCAAGAGAAGATTGCCTTTACCACCGGCGACTGAGCGAGAGGATGCGCTTCCATCACCGAATAGGGGATACCGTGCTCGGGGAAAATCTCGGCGATGCGCTGTAGATACAGCTCAGGGTTGTGATACGTGACACAGATGTCGTCTGGCTGACATGCGCCGTTCTTGATGCGCTGCCTGATGAGATGCGCTACATGCTCTACCTCGTCCATCCGGTCTGGGGGCCTGACGAGTTTTATTTTCTCGTGCAGGTTCATCCGTGAACTAGCATCTGAATAAGACTGGAACAGATTCTGTGCGAAATGCGCGATGCGTTCTAACCGGGGTGGCAGCAACTCTTCAGTGATAACCTCGGAGTCGCAGAGCTCCTCAAAGAGGTTCTCTACGTGCCCAAACAGCGCAGGATTGCCTTCCTGATAATCCGCTCGGAAGTATACCTGCATATTCGGGATGTCGGCAATCTGTGCCAAAATTTTGATATCCGCTTTGGAGAAGACATCAAAATCCTCAACGCTAACGAGAGAGACACCTGGGAACGCGGCCGTCATCAACTTCGGTTCAAAGTGCGTGGAGAGGAAAAGGTGCATCCCCTGTTCATCTATCCAATTTGGGTTGAGTTTATCCTGATAGTCACGATAGAGTTTGGTAAGCGCAGTTAAGTAGGGGTTGTCCGTCTTTCGCGCGTCCGATTTAAGTCCGCTCCATCCCTCAGCGTCAGTGCCTCGTGCGTTGAGATAGTTAATGGTGTTGACGATGAGGGAGAGTGTGCTATCCGGCACTGGAACGTCTTGCACCGGGCTGAACGCTTGTTGCGCTTTTTCGTCAACAAGCTCGCGTAGCCAGAGGGTTTGCATGCCGGGGGAAATTTCTACGCGCTTTTCGTTCGTATCAAGTTGTGCGTAGAGGCGGCGCACAAATTTGGCGAGCGTATGCACGCGCAGATTCGCCACTGTCTTGCTCGGATGATACTGGAGCAACTCGCGTTGTCGTTTCAAACGCGCCGCAGGAGTAGGGACAATGACGACAAATGTTTCTGCGTTGTCCTCTCTGATACGAGATTTGAGGATGCTCTCAATATTTTGCATCTATTCGCTCCTAAGTTGATTGATACATCGGGGGCGCGGTTAGAAACCGCGCCTTGCATCAGCGTGCTTCATTCGCGCTGGAGACAAGATTTGCCGCAAATTCTTCAAGCGTTGGCACCTGTATCGCTTCGCGATGCAACTGCTTGAGACGCTGCGAATCGTCAATCGCCTCCAAGGCGGGTTTCAATGTCTGGACACCGCGTGGATGAAAGCGGACTTCTAACACGTCAAGCAAAGCCCCAAGGGCAGTCTCGCGTATCCCTTGTTGGATACCGCGTTCAATCCCTTGCTCGATGCCCTGTGCTACTGCTTTCTCGGTGAAGTATTGGACAATCGATGATTCGTTCATGGTTTCCTCTAATATGATTTTGCGAAGGGTCGCGGCGTTTAAAATTAAGCCGCCCAAAACGCCTAATTCGCCCAAACACTCGCTCTTGCTCGCTGCATCCGGTAGAGCGATGTCAATAGTTTTCACACAGTGCCGGAGCCACTGCGCCTCGTCCATCCCGGTTTGCGGCTTCATCAGTGCAGCAAAAGGAAATAAACCGGTTTGGCCCAGATTCAGCAACGCCTGGCCTTCCATCTCGCCGAGTCTGATAACCTTATACTGGACGCGGACCTCGTATTCTGGAATATCTTGATGATACTCCCCCGGGTCTTTCGCACCTGCATCGGGGTGGAGATAAACGACATGAGATAGGATAGGCAGCCCGTAGAGTCCAATGCCTCTGCAGGCGTATCCTGCCATGCGAAATTCGATGGGAATCTGAGTACTATCGCGCGTCTGAAACTCGCAATGCACAATGGTTTTTCGCCCGCGGATATTGACGAGTACGAAACTATCCGCGTGGTGCGTTTTCATTGTCAGTTGTGTCGTTTCAACAACCTCAAGAAAGTCCGCATCTTGGATGCCAAGAAGTTCTTTGACGAACGCCTCCGGGTGTCTTTGCACCACCAATTTTGTGACAGTATCAAACCGTGCCGGCAGTATGTCTGTCTTTTCGGACGCTTTCTGTTGTAGGCTACTGTTCATAGTGAAATTTCTCGTGATTCATCATTGTGGCATCGCGGTTCAAAACCGCGCCTACCGGATTTGTGTGCCGAGCGGAACCTCTGTCTCCAAAGTTGCCAAAACTACCGCATCCCCACTCGCCGCGAGGAGCATGCCTTGCGACTCAACACCGCGGATAGTCGCCGGCTCTAAATTCGTCACGACGATTACTTGCTTCCCGATTAAGGTTTCTGGCGCGTAGTGCTCAGCAATCCCCGCGACAACCTGCCGTTTTTCTGCCCCGAGGTCTACTTGCAATTTCAGGAGTCGGTTTGCCCCCGCAATCGGTTCGGCGGCGATAACTTTGGCGGCGCGTATGTCCAATTTTTGGAATTCCAAGAACGAGACGAGCTGGCTGGCTGCTTTTGCCGCCTTCTGTTTTGCGGTTCCAGCCTTAGTGCTTGAAGTCGGCGACGCTTTTTTCTCCCGCGTCTGTTTATCAATGCGCGGGAAAATCGGTTCACCGCGCGCTATCGCGAGGGTTGTCGGTAAGCCGCCCCACGCCGCAATGGTATCAAAACCGTTGGCACTATCGGCAGGGAGATTCAGTTGCTGTCGAATCCGGTCTGCCGTTTCGGGCATAAACGGCGAAACCAGCACGGCGATGATGCGCAACGCTTCCAAGCCGTTGTAGAGGATGGTGCCCATGCGCGGCCGGTTCTCCGGCGTGTTGAGCGTCCAGACTTCGGTTTGCTGGATGTAGCGGTTGATACGCCGCACGAACTCCCAGATTGTCTCTAGCACCGTGTCAAAAGCGAACGTCTCCATTAACGCGTCCAATTTCTGAAGCGTTTCGCGATGCATCGCCTTAATTTCATCGTCAAATTCGCCCGGTGTCGTCGGTGCCGGCACCTGTTTGAAGTGTTTGCCGACGAGGCCGAGGACGCGATTGAGCAGATTACCCAAATCGTTGGCAAGATCAGCGTGATAGCGCGCGTTGAGTCGGCTAGGACGATAGTCGCCATCGTTTCCAAAACTAAACTCGCGCAGCAGATAATAACGGAACGCATCCACGCCGTAGGTGGCGATGTCAGTATCCATATCAATGAAAATACCGCGCGTCTTGCTCAACGCCTCACCCTCCTTCGTTAACCATCCATGTGCGACGATGTGTTTAGGCAGCGGGAGGTTCACCGCCATCAGCATCGCCGGCCAGATTAAGGCGTGGAAACGGGTGATATCCTTCGCCATCATGTGGACATCGGCAGGCCAAAACTGCTGATACCGTTCGCTGTCGGTTTCATAGCCGAGTCCGGTGATGTAGTTACTCAGTGCTTCGATCCAGACGTAGGCGATATGCTCGGTATCAAACGGTAGCGGAATTCCCCACGAAACGGAGGAACGGGAGATGCTCACATCTTCCAACCCCGATTCCAAAAAACTCAAGAGCTCGTTGCGCCGGGGCTCCGGATGGATGAACGTTGGGTTCTCACGGATATGCGCAATCAGCCGCGCCTGATACTTGGAGAGTTTAAAAAAGTAGTTCTCCTCTTCCACCCATTCTAACGGCAATTTATGGATAGGACAGATTTTCTCCTCGGTTAGTTCTTTTTCGGGGAAGAATTGTTCGCACGGGCGGCAGTAGTGGCCTTCGTAGGTGTCTTTGTAGACATCGCCGCTGGCTTTGAGCGCGGTGAGGAATTTCCGGACACCGCGCTTGTGCATCTCGCTCGTCGTGCGGAGGAAGATATCGTGCGAGATGTTCAGCCGTTGCCACAACTTTGTGAACGTGGGTGCCATCTTATCGCAGTAGGCTTGCGGCGCGAGCCCCTCTTCCTCGGCGGCTTTATGCACATTCGCACCGTGTTCATCGACACCGGTGAGGAAGAACACATCGTGCCCTTTGAGGCGGTGATACCGCGCCAAGACATCGGCGGCGATGTTGGTGTAGGCGTGCCCGGCATGCGGTTCGCCGTTGACGTAGTAAATGGGTGTGGTGAGGTAAAACGCTGTCATCGGTTTTCCTTTTTTGTTGTTCGCGAGGCGTTCGATTAGGGTTGTTCGCGTTAAGAACGTCTCTTTGCATAATTGAGGGTGTTTCATAACTCCGTTTCGGTAGTTATCCCGCCTTGGAGGGCGGGCGAATGCCGGCAGGCATCGGGCCCCCTCTGTAGTTTGTGATCGCCTGATCACAAACGGGTCAGGATCAGGCGATCCTGACCTACAGAGATGATGCGCTCTGCCAGCCAAACGCATGGCGAGGGACAGGCCCTCGCCCTACGGTGAAGGGGGACGTGTTACCGTAGCGCGGGGGCCTGTCCCCCGCGATCGCTCGACCTCAGCGGAAAACGCCCGCAGCCCAGAGACTACGGATGTTTGCTGCTCAGCCCGGTGCATGGCGAGGGACAGGCCCTCGCCCTACGGTGAAAGCGGCCATCAAGCATGGCGAGGGACAGGCCCTCGCCCTACGTGAAGGGAGGCGTTTTTTACCCTATCGCGGGAAATGTCACCGCGACGTTGAGCGATTTATGAAACACTCTCACACAATTATATCATAAAAATTGGGGTTTGTCAACATTTTTCCAATTCAGGATTATTTCGCTGCATCTTGCGCCGCCTGAATTTCTGACAACAACTTTCGATACGCCTCCCTCTTCGGCTCCATCTCCAGCGCGCGATGAATTGCAGCGAACGCTTCCGCATACTGTCCATTGCGGTAATAGGCATACGCCAAGGTGTCGTAATACTTCGCTGTGGGGGATAATGCAACCGCCTTCTTCGCTAATGCCACAGCCGCTTGCAATTCCTCGCCGAGCCCGGCGTAGACGCGCGCCAAGTTGTTGTGCGCTTCCGCCGACATGCTATCGGCAGCAATTGCCGATTGGAATGCCTGAATCGCATCGGGGAACCGTTTTTGGTTAATAGCGATGACACCTAACTTCAGCCACGCCTTTGCATCATCGGGAACGATTTCGGTGGCGCGGGTATAGACAGCACGCGCCTTTTCGAGAGCGCGTTGTCGGATAAACAACTCGCCGAGGCGATGATAAGGCGGCAAAAACTTCGGATGCACCGTTGTCGCGATGTGGTAAACGCGTTCCGCCGCTGCTAGATTGTCAACCGACTCGTGGAGCGCGCCTAACTTGACATAAAGCGTCGGTTTGTTCGGATACGTGTAGAGCGACTCGCGATAGTAATGCACCGCATCCTCGTAAACTTTCATCCGGGTGAATTCCGACATGGCGGTTTTCGCGCGCTCGGGTTCACGTAAAAGACGATAGGTGAGTGCAAGGCGGTAATAGGCTTGCGCCAAGTATTGATTGCGCGCAAGGGCATCGCGATAATGGGCAACCGCATCCGTCAAATTATTCTCCATCTCCGCGACTCTGCCTAACCCGTAATAGGATTCGGGACGCTCCGGATCCAGGCGTATCCCGGCGCGATAGGCACGCTCAGCCGCTTTCAATCGGTGTTGGAGGAGATGGACATCGCCGAGGTGGATACGCACCTCGGCGGTTTCGGGAAGGAGCATCACTGCCTGTTTAAGGTGTTTTTCAGCGAGCGGCAATTGTCCCTGCGCTTTGTAGACGATGCCACTGTGCAAGTGGGCATTACCGTGGACATGTGGCGGCGCATCCACTGCCAACGCCGCCTGATACGCCGCTATCGCCTCGCTGAGCATGTTTTTTTCTTCATAGACGATGCCGATGTAGCAGTATGTCAGACTCTGCGCCGGTGTCTGTTTTAAGATTGCCTGAAATGCGGCGAGTGCTTCGTCGTATTGTTCCTGTTCCAAATAGCGAACTGCCTCCTCAAATCGCGCCCGCGCCTGGGAGGTTGCGCCTACATCAAACTGCCCAGTAGGAGAGACCTCCCGGTCTCGATGCCTTCCGGTAGGAGAGACCTCCTGGTCTCGATGGACATCCTGCCACGCAGGGAGGACGAACCCATGCCTTCCCGTAGGAGAGCCCTCCTGGTCTCGATGCCTTCCGGTAGGAGAGCCCTCCCGGTCTCGATGAGCATCCTGCCACACAGGTAGCACGAACACACCAAAGAAAAGCAGCAGAAATGGGAAGAAAAGCAGGACGCGCGTTAACATATTGATGCGTGGAGGGACGGCATAAAAGCCGTCCCTACCTCTCGGGTGAGAAATTAATCACGACGCGCTTTCACAGAGCCCCACGTCGTGGTGAGTTTATCCTTCGCTTCAACAGGCAGCAGATTTCCATCCATCACATCTACCACCTCGTCGGCACTCAGGGCGCGGTCATACACGTAAAGATCATCGAGGTAGAAGAGCGCAGCCCCGTAGCCGGTTTTGCCGACATAGAGTTGCTCTGCGCCTTGCGCGTGGTCCTTCGGCACCGCCTGTTCCTCGATTTCCTCGCCATCAATGTAAAACCGCAGTTGGCCACCGTCTTTGACACCAGCAATATGATACCATTCACCGGTCTCAAATTCATCGCCTTCGCCCCCGGGTCCGGTGCAATGCGTGCCTTGGTTTCCGGGATTGAACCGGTAGTGAATGTGCAAGGTAACGCGATTGCAGGTCCAAATACCGGGCGACCGGTCGGAGCCAGGTGCCTTCTTCGCGATGATTTGGTTCCAACTCCCGGAGTTCTTATCGGTGAATTGGAGCCAAAAGAGATAGGAATTATCTTGGTAATCCTCCAACTCTTTGAAGGAGTCCACCGTCATCCCTGCCCCAGCATCTTCGCATCGCAGTGCGCCAGAGCCGTAGACAATCTCTTCATCGCTTATCTCCGCTTTGTCAAGCGTTCCATCGTTACCGCCGCCGGTTTCATCCTCCACCGTTCCGCCTTTTTCGTTATCGAAACTGAAATAGAGGATGAGGCCGTCGTCTTGCACCGTTGCGGCTTGCGCGAAGAGTGCGCCGCTTCCGAACAAGAGCGCGAGCGTGAATAAAAACATCGTCATTCGCATGAGTCAACCTCCTCATACTATGTGTAGAAAAGCGTTTACAGTTTGTGCGAACCTTTTAAGATTCGCGTTCTGGACTCGTGTGGCTATTTTACAAAAAACGCGAAAATTTGTCAAGAAAAAACATTTGACATGCAAAATCAGGTGTGGTATCATATATTTATTATTGATATAACCCGCGAGATTGTTGAGGAAGAAAAAATAAACAATGCCACAAATCGAAAAGAGAACCATTTCTGTTGTCGCTTTGTGCGGGAGCCTCCGGACAGGGAGTTCAACGCACGCCGCCCTCCGCATAGCCCTTGCCGGTGCCGAAGAGGCAGGTGCGGCGGTTGAACTGTTGGAGCTGGGTGCGTATCATCTCGTCTTCCAAGGTTCCGTCGCAAACGATTCGGACTATCCGCCGGGTGTCTTCGCGCTCCGCGAGAAGGTGCAGCGCGCCGATGGCATCCTCCTCGGTTCACCGGAATACCATGGGAGTTTCAGCGGTGTGCTGAAAAGCGCGCTCGACCTGATGGGATTTGACGAATTTGAGGACAAAGTCATCGGGCTCATCGGTGTTTCCGGCGGCCGGATGGGCGCGGCGAACGCGCTGTCCATGTTGCGGATAGTCGGCACCGCCTTGCGGGCTTGGGTTGTGCCAAACGATGTCTCCATTCCGCGTTCATCCGAGGCGTTTGATGAAAACGGGAACTTACACGATGCCGAACTCGCGGGACGGCTTAAATCCGTCGGCAGGGATGTAGCACACTTCGCCGCCGTGCGTCGCGCGCTGTAATAGCAGAGTCGGGGCGGATATCGTTCCTAGCCGACTTCTACAAAAACCTGAAAACATGCACACAATACACAACTGGGAGACATGGCTCGGGACAGACGAGGCAGGGAAAGGTGATTACTTCGGACCGCTTGTTGTCGCAGGCGTTTACGTGAACGCGGCATGTCGCGAGGCTTTCGAGGCATTAGGGATTACAGATGGGAAGACGCTCTCAATCAAGCGTGTCCGGGAACTCGCCGAAGCAATGTGGTGCGACTACGGCGATTCCATCGCTGTTGTGGAAAAGATGCCTGCCGCCTATAACGCGCTCTATGACGATTTTCGCCGACGTAGGAAAAACTTGAACCATCTGCTCGGCGCGCTCCATGCGGAGGTTATTGAAACGTTGCACGTTCGCTCGGGCGCGCGGCATGTCTGTGTCGATAGATTTGCCACCGCGGATGTCATCACGCCGCAGATAGGCACCGCTATTCGGCGCGATTTGCGGATAATACAGGTGCCGAAAGCAGAACGGGACATCGCTGTCGCCGCCGCCTCTGTCATCGCTCGCGACGCATTTCTGAGCGGCATGGCGGCGTTATCGGAAAAATACGAGTTTCAATTGCCGCGCGGTTCCTATCGGGTTACCGAAGCCGGTAAGGAATTTGTCGCGTTGCACGGGGCAGACGCATTGGGAGAGGTTGCGAAGTTGCATTTCAGTCTAACGGATGCTGTCCTCGCGCGGAAATGATTTCGTCCCGTTTGAAACAAATGGACAAATCGTTCCAGATATATTATATTTTATATTGAGAATTGCCTGTAGGAGAGACCTCCTGGTCTCGATGTTGCCTGATCCGGGCGGGTGCAGGCGCACCCGAACTACAGGGCTAGAGCGCGCCCCGCCTGTAGTTCAGGAGCAC
The DNA here is from genome assembly GCA_965242965.1 of Candidatus Poribacteria bacterium. Classification (GTDB taxonomy): domain Bacteria; phylum Poribacteria; class WGA-4E; order WGA-4E; family WGA-3G; genus AGPOR5. The sequence continues at coordinate 5,610,285 of OZ251518.1, forward strand.
CTACTCCTGAACTGTTTGTGAGCGGCGATAAACTGAGGGTGTTTCATATTTCGATGTGTTCGGTAGGAGAGACCTCCCGGTCTCGATTTGCCCGTAGCGCGGGGGACAGGCCCCCGCGATCGCCATCGTCAAGAGGGGCGTTTTTAGGTCCTTTAGGACCTACATGTCTATAGAAAAACGTGTTGGCGCGTTGTCAAGGTCCTTTAGGTCCTTAATAAAAACACGCGCCGCATGGAAAAACACATTAAGGACCTAAAGGACCTTAGGATTCTTCGCGTGCGCGCGGGCTATAGACATTAAGGTCCTACGGACCTAAGAACCGTTTTTTTTTCGTAGTGCGGGGCCCTCGGATGCCACACGCGCATCCGAGCGGGGTTCCCTCGCCATCGCTCGCGCGTCAGGCTCTGTAGGTCAGGATCGCCTGATCCTGACCCGTTTGTGATCAGGCGATCACAAACTACAGTTGGGGAAACACACATCGGGCCGATAGAGATCGCGGGGGACAGGCCCCCGCCCTACGGGCACATCGAGACCAGAGGTCTCTCCTACCGGGAACATCGCTTGCATCGGACCGGGAGGGCGCACCATAGGATTTATGAAACACCCTCACTTTATATTCAGCGGTGTGCAGGAATACAAGGAGATACACCGATGAGAAAAATGGGAGAGTGGCGCGAATCCTTAATCAATGAACTCGCCGAGAATAAGGAGGAAGCGATTGACTATCTTCAAGTGGTTCTTGAAGAGTCTTATCGCTATGATTGGGATATTGCCGTCTTTTTATACGCGCTAAAAGTCGTTGTAGAGGCACACGGCGGAATTGCCAAACTGGCGAAGCAAACGCAACTCGCACCGCAAGTCCTCTCAAAAATGCTTTCCGGCGAAGAGGCATTTCCGGTTGATGTTCTCGGTGCTATCCTCAAAGCACTCGGATGCCAACTGACAATCGCACCTTTAGTGGCGGCGAACTCTTGTGTGGGACGCACCGGCGAAACCGAGGCAGCGCGCATGGAGAATGTCGCATAAGTAGGACTTGCGCAAATCCTCGCATCTCCTCTGGGGCGCGAACAGAGAAAAAATATGGAAGAACTCTTTATCATTCACTACGCCGAAGTCGGGTTGAAAGGGAAAAATCGGGCGTTTTTTGAAAAACGGCTGGTGCAGAACATCAAGCAATCGCTGCACGGCACTGGATACGCCGCCGTCAAACGGCTCCATGACAGGATTCAGGTGCAACTGGATCCGGACACCGACATCCCCGAAATTAAGAAACGCCTCAGCCGCGTGATGGGCATCGCGCACTTTGAACTCGTCTGCCGCACCGAAAAGGACATGGCGGCGATTAAAGCGACGGCTCTCCGGCAAACCGAAGACAAGACGTTTCGGACGCTGAAAATTGAGACAAAACGTTCGGATAAAACCTTTCCGCTGACTTCTCCGGAAATCAGCGCGGAGGTAGGCGCGTATCTCATCCAACATACTGGCGCGAGCGCCGATATGCATAACCCGGAACTGCTCTGTCGCATTGAGGTATCCCAAAACGGTGCCTATCTCTACACCGATAAACTGCCGGGCAGCGGCGGGTTGCCTGTCGGTGTGAGTGGCAAGGTGTTGGTGATGCTTTCGGGTGGTATTGATTCGCCTGTCGCCGCGTGGCGGATGATAAAACGCGGTGCGAAAGCGGTTTTCATTCACTTTTATAGTTATCCCTACACCGACAAAGCCTCGCTGGAAAAGGTGATGGAGTTGAGCCACATCTTGGCAGAATCGAACTATCGGAGTGCAGTCTATCTCGTTCCCTTCGCCGATGTGCAACAAGCCATTGTGGCCGAAACGCCCGCGCCGTTTCGGGTGCTCCTGTATCGGCGGCTGATGACGCGGATTGCGGAACGTGTTGCGGCACTCGTCGATGCGGAGGCGATTGTCACCGGTGAAAGCCTCGCACAGGTAGCATCGCAGACGTTAACGAATCTGCGCGCAATCGAAGCGATTGCCGATATCCCCATCCTTCGTCCGCTCATCGGTGATGACAAAGCGGAGATTATCGCGCAGGCGGAGCAAATCGGCACGTTTGCGGTATCCACGTTACCGCATCAGGACTGCTGTTCGCTTTTCGTTCCGAAGCATCCAGCGACGCGCGCCACCGTCACCGATTTAGAACGTGCTGAGGCAGGTTTGGACATCGCAGCGTTGGTAGAACGCGCGATGGATGGGATTGAAAGGCGGGTTGTGAGTTTTTCATACGGATAGACTGAAAACGAAAAACTCAATCCCTCTGAACTTCTTCCTTGTTTTTTTGCCAGAGATATGGTAGACTTAAATTAACTGGCGGCAGACAGGGTGGTTACATGAGTTTTCTGGCTCGTCTGTGTGATATTGCAACGCTCTTCGGAGGAAGATATGAAGGTAAACATCTCACAACTGAAATCCGATGACTTAGGCACAGTGGATATGCTAATGAAGCGTTCCAGTCAGACACTTGGTTTTCTGCCCATGCAAGCTTTGGAAAGTTATCTTGAAAAAGGAACTGTGCTGGGAGCGAAGACTGACGCGGGTGAACTCGTTGGTTACCTGCTTTACGCGGCCTATCCGAATTACTTCCGGATTACGCATCTCTGCGTGTCGGAAGAATACCAAGGACAAGGTATCGCGAAGCGTCTTGTCAAGACGTTAAAGATGTCTGCCGACACCCAGAAAGTAATCAAACTTCATTGTCGGCGCGATTTTCCGGCGAATGATTTGTGGCCCAAACTAGGATTCGTGGCCCTGGGTGAAAAATCCGGCAGATCCAAGGCAGGACACCGCCTCACAATCTGGCACTTTAGGCTAGCTCCCGAAGACCAGATGGAACTTTTTCAGGCAGCAACGTCCGATGACACTCTTGACATCATCATTGATGCCCAAATCTTCTTCGATTTTGATGAGCCAGATAGCGATAAAGCTCAGCCATCTAAGGCACTGCTGTCAGACTTCTTAGTCGATTCGCTTAACCTCTGGATTACGGACGAACTGCTGAACGAAATCAACCGGCAGGAAAATCGCGAGAAACGTGAAAATTCCCGGCGTAGGACTCATCGTTTTCCGAAAGTAGCGTGCCAGCCACACCTCGTTGAAGAATTCGAGAGACGTTTAAGGGGACTCCTGCCTGAACGTAAGGCAAGCCAAGGGTCTGATATTAGACAATTAGCGAGGGCTGCCGCTTCGCCCATCAAAACCTTTGTCACCAAAGACCACGCTCTTTTGGAAAAGGTAGAGAAAATCGGGGAGCTGACGGGGCTTGAGGTAATCAACCCCGTGGACTTAATCGTCCGACTTCATGAGTTGTCCGAAAAGCAAACCTACGCGCCAGATTATATTGCAGGGCTTAATCTTCGTTGGGCTCGCTTGGCTTCAAATGAGCTAACCTCTTTGCACCTTGAGGCTTTTCTCAAACCTCAGGAGACGAAAGGTAAATTTAGAGAGAAATTGGAATCCTTGGTCGCCCAAGTCGATCATTATGAATGCGAACTTCTCCGGTCTGGGGATAAGGTTATCGCCATCCGAGTTCTCACAGTCGGTTCTAATAAGGTGCTTACCGCTCCGTTGGCGAGAGTTGCCCATTCTGCAGATCAAGTGCTATTCGGCCGCTTTTTAATCGCGGACGCTATTTCCAAGGCGGTGGAAGAGAATCTGGACCTGGTCAGATTTGAAACAGCCGAGCTCACTCCCAACTTAATGCCATGCTTGTTAGAGATGGGATTTATCGCGGGTAACGGCAGTTTTGTGAGGTTTTGCTTCTCGCGTTGTTTGCGTCGCGAAGAAGTCTTGGCTGCGATTTCTGAATCATGTCCTGAATCTGTGAGCAGGTATCAGGAGATGTCACCCCGTGAACTTGAAAGGTGTTGTTCTCCTCTTGTTAAGGTGTTGTTCTCCTCTTGTTCTAGAACCGACAGAACAGGAATGCTTTTTGATTCCCATTCTCCCATTCTACGCGACTGGACTCATTGACAGGCATCAGTCAGGAGCAGAACTCTTTAGGGAGAATCCCAATGTTCTATTGCGTTGGGATAATGTGTACTACCGAGCCGCAAATCGGCACAAGATGCTCAAACCGCCGGCACGCATTTTGTGGTATGTCAGCAGTCCAAGGCAACAAATCATCGCCGTGTCCTGTCTTGACGATGTCTTAATTGATACCACTAAGGAACTTTTCAGACAATTCCGAAAATTTGGGATTCTGGAATGGAGGGACCTTTTTAAGATGTGCAATCGCGACCCGTTCAAACAACTGATGGCGTTGAAATTTTCGCACACTTTCCTCTTTCGGAAACCCGTTTCATTGGCGACGATGAGAGAGATAGGCATCTCGCATCCACAAGCCCCTTTGAAAATATCGCCTGAAATCTTCCAAGAATTTTTTCAGAGAGGATATCCGAACCAATGACGAACACTACAATGCCCCCATTGCTTCTTTCTTTGAAGCCTTGCTACGCGGAACTAGTCTTTGAAGGGCTCAAAACGGCTGAACTTCGGCGGCGTATCGCTTTGGATATGGAGAATCGCGACGTGTTCATTTACGTTTCCAGTCCTGTTATGGCACTGCGCGGCGGGTTCCGTGTGGGACAGGTGTGGCGTGATACACCCGATAAAGTGTGGGACATAGTCTCCGAACTCGCGCGGGTTGAAAAGCAGGATTTCGACACCTATTTTGCGGGAAAAACTGTCGCTTGCGCCTTTGAAATCAGAAAGGTTTGGGAATACGAAAACCCTGTCAGCCTCAACATGTTGAGAGAACAGTTTCCCAACTTCGTTGTCCCGCAGTCATGGCGGTATGTTCGCGATGATGAACACCTATTTTTCAGGTTTTTCCGGACAACGCGCATGAAACCTACGAAAGAATCCTATCGTGAGAAACGTCAAGTAGGCGGCAAACCGTTGCGTGCTCAACACCTCTATCTTTGAGGCTTCAACTTAACCCCAGTGCCCAATAGAGAACCATGCAAAACATATTGCTTATTCGGCTCAGTTCACTCGGCGATGTTATGTTGACAACACCAGCCATCCGCGCGGTGCGCACACACTTCCCACACGCGCACATCGCTATGCTCGTCGCCAAGCAATCCGCCGATGTCCTGCGCGAAAATCCTCATCTCAATGAGCTCATCCCATTCAATAGACTCGCCGCTGACAAAGATACTGGCGAGATGTGGCGGGTTCTCCGCACGCTACGCAAACGGAAATTCTCGCTGACGATTGACTTCCAAGGGAAATGCCGGACAGAAGTATTGGCGTATCTCAGCGGTGCCGCCGAACGCGTCGGAAAAGGGAGGTTATGCACCGTGCGCGCGCCTGACGCAGCGGCGGTGACGCATGCAACCGAACGAAACCTTGCCTTGCTACACGCCATCGGCATTCCAGCCGAAGACAGGACGTTAGAGATGTTTCTCACCGAATCTGAACGCGAAGAAGCTTGCCAGCGGTTTGAAGCAGCCGGCATCGCGAGGAGGCGCAACACCGCAGTCCCGATAGTTGGCATGTTTCCCGGCGCAGGATGGAAACTGCGCGAATGGATGCCGGAACGGTTCGCTGCCATCGGCGATAAACTAGTGCGGCACTTTAACGCACACGTGCTGATTTTCGGCGGGCCTCGGGAGGTTGGATTGGTGGACACCGTCGCGAATCTGATGCACGCTCCCGCAACTCGGTTTGCTGGCAAGTTACAGATTCGGCAGCTCGCGGCGTGTATTGAAAAGTGCTCCCTCTTCCTCACCAACGACACCGGCCCGATGCATATCGCCTCGGCAGTGGGAACGCCTACCGTTGCGCTGTTCGGGCCCGGCAATCACTACCGATTTCAACCCCTCGGCGTTTTGCACCAGACTATCCGTCACGATGTGCCGTGTAGTCCGTGTAAGCAGTTTACGGATAAATGCAAAGACAACGTCTGCATGAAGCAGATTCGTGTCAATGAGGTATGGGAGGCAGTAAGGGCACGATTACAAAGCGCGTCTATCCACACGCCGCCTCAAAAACGCGGAGGTGATTCCCACCTAGCACCTTCTGGATATCCTCATCGGAATAGCCGCGCGCGCTGAGCTCTTCCGTGATTTGCGGGAATGCTCTCGCGTCTGGGAGCAAGTCACCACCGCCATCAAAATCAGAACCGATGCCGACGTGGTCAATGCCGGCGATATCGATTGCGTACGTAAAGTGATTGATGAGTTGCGCGAACGGCGGTGTTTTCGTCCAGCCATCCACCGTGATAAACCCCGGCACGAACGTTATGCCGACTACGCCGCCGTTCGCCGCCAACGCCTTGAGTTGTTCGTTCGTCAGGTTGCGGGGATGTCTGCACAGCGTTTCGCAGTTGCTATGCGATGCGATGACAGGGCGTTCTGAGATATCCAGCACGTCCCAAAACCCGCGTTCGCTGATGTGCGACACGTCTATCAGCATGCCGAGTCGGTTCATCTCCTGCACCAAGTCTATCCCGAACCGGGTTAACCCGCCGCCCATATCGCTCTCGTCGTTGCCTGTCGATGCCCACGTATTCGGGTTGTGCGTCAAGCCGATAGAGCGCACCCCGAGCAGGTGGAGCGCGTGCAAGATATTCAGGCTTCGTTCCACCGCCTCGCTATTTTCAATGGCAAGCACGGCGGCGAGTTTCCCCTGCGTCTTCGCCTCGCGAATGTCGTCCGCTTTCCGGGCGATGCAGACTTCCTCAGTATTCGCTTGCACTTCGGCGTTGAACCAGCCGAAAGCATCTAACGCATAGGCGAGATGGTTTTTCCACGCCCGTGTCACGTCTACTGCAAAGAAGGCGGCATCAATACCACCTTGCCGCATTTTCGGGAGGTTGAGTTGGATGCCTATTGCTTCCTCCTCAGGTGGCACGGGCCCGCGCAGATAGGCGATGGTGCCGTTGTGCTGCGCTGGATTCTTGGCGTTCTCATCGGCGAGGCTGACGTTGCCGCGGCGGATGTGCGCAACGATGGCATCGTTGTGCGAATCAATAACGAGGGATTGCTGGTGTAAATCAAGAACTTGTGGTTCTGATGGCATCATATTCTTTACTCCTTTTTGGAACGCTACCCGGCGGAGAGCCTTCCCTGTCTCAATGTCGTATCGGGACAGAGATGCCCCTTCTACCCCCGGTAGGCGAGCCCTCCTGGTCTTGATGATACGCCCAGGTCGCGACAGAGATGTCCCTTCTAACTCACCTTAAGACGTTTTGTATCGTTCGTTCGGCGATTTCTGGTGTGATTCGCAACGTCGAAGCAACAGTATAGGGCAGCTGATGCTCTGCGACATACGCCGATAAATTGACGAGTGTCTCCGCAATCGCATCGGATGAAACGGCATCCGGACGGTAGTTAATCTGCAAACACTCCAAGGCGTGCTGATACTGAAGCCACGGTTGCGATTGCAGGGATGCCATGAGTAAGATACCCAATCCGACGCATTCGCCGTGTAAAACGGGGGCTGTCACTCGGTTCTCAAGCGCGTAGGTAAAATAGTGCTCACTCCCTTCTTCAAGCCGGCTATGCCCACACAGATTGCAGAGTTGTACCTCCATACAGAGCAAGTCCAAGAGTAGCGTTAACCCCTCAGGTGTGCCTCTGCCAATCTCTCGTGCGTTGGCTAAAAGTGTCTGGAGGAGCGCGTCGCCGATGTCAACGGCTTGCGGCGTAACGCGTTCGTTGGCAGGATTTGCGCCTAACTTTTCTGCCTCTTGCCAATCCCACATCGCCGTTGCGATGGAGAGGACATCCGCCGCGCCGCTGGCGCGCATCGCCGCTGGCGCGTTGCATAAAACTGCCATGTCAATAATAACAGTGTCTGGCGATTTTGTCGGCAGATATTGGACGCACCCCGCCTCTCGCACGCCTGTCGCATCGGTGAGAAAGGCATCGGTTGAGAGAATCGTGGGGAGCGCGATGAGGGGCAAATCGTTCGCGGCGGCGACGTATTTCGCCGTGTCTATCGCGAGCCCGCCGCCGATGCCGTAAACCACTTCGCCCTCGCATGTTTCGGCAATAGCGTCCATGTCGGCTCGCGTATTCCCGCCGATAGAGACGCGCTGGCGCGGGTTTATGGCGATGGCACTCGCACACTTCCACGCCGGCTCCGTTGTCAGGACGACAGCCTCACGCGTGTCTTCCACCGTGGCGAAGGGACGTTTCTCAATGTTCGGTAATCGTGAGATTTTCATCATTGGAACAAATAAATCAGTGTCAAAACGGATGACGTTCAGAACCGCCTACTGCAAGAAATCTTCAGAGATGCCGCAAATCAACGCGGTATATCTGCCGCGAACCTTCATGAACCGAATCGAACGTGACTGTCGTGCCATCCGGTGCCCAGCGCGGATGCAAATCGCATCGGATATCGCCGGTGAACTGCTTCTCGTGATGGAATTCGCCCAAGACAACTTTTCGGTTTTCGGCGATATGATAAACCATCAACTGCGCCAACCGTTCTGAACCTCGCGGGTAGGTATCGCACAGCAGCCACTGCCTATCGGGTGAAAACGAGGCGTGTCCATCGCTCGGCAGCACGCCGCGCCCGAACGGTGTAAAGTCGCGCGCACCGTCGGTAAACACAACGAACCCCATCTCACCGGTGATGTTTGAAGAGACGAGAATCTGCGTTGGCGTTCGCCAATCAAAATGCGAGACGCGGTAACCAAAGGGGATTTGCATCGCCAAATCGGAACCGTCCGGGTTAACCGTCCAGAGGGATGAGTCAAACCCGTTTTCGTGGCGGCAGCGGCAGAAAAAGAGGACGCGCGTGCCATCCGTATTAAAAAGGACATGATTAAACCACGCCCGTCCACCGGCGAGGCGTTCGTCTCCGCTCTTCTGGACAACCTCGGCGATGGAGAGGACAAGCCGCGCGCTGCCATCTTGCAGGTTAAGGAGATATAGCCCATCGTCTTCAGGTTGCGCAATGATGTCGTCAGGATGCATCTCGTTGGCATAGCCGACGACAGCGCGGCAGTGCGCCATCCGCGCGTAGTTCAACCCGATAGCCATCGGTGCAGTCGGTGAAACAGCGGCAATAGCGCCTTGTATCGTGCGGACTTGCCTAGTTGTCGGATGGACGGCACGCGAGACGAGTTCGCCATCTTCCCAATCGTTAAACGTGAATGCGTCGCCTATCCAGTGCAACATGCTTCCTTGCTGGAGGTTGAACGCCGATGTTTTCGCATACGCGATAAATTCATGCGTCTCGCCGTGGATAAGCCCAACAGCGGCGACATCTGCCGGGAACGGCCGGCGCGTATGGAAATCTGTCTCCAGCGCGAGATGATACGTTCCCGTGCTATCCCACGGGTTAATGCCGTAATAGCCGAAAAAGTGGTGCTGAGGCGGCATAGATAATCTGTGAATATCCATATTTTGAAACAAAAACCTACTTGCATCGTTTTATTTACAGAGGAAGAATCACTGCACAGACGCAATCCGGCATTTTCGCCGAAGACTCCGGTGTTTTCCGGCACCCTAATTTTACCCGTGAGGCGAGGGGAACCTACCCCTCCATACATGCACCGATGCAGCAAGCAATGAAAATCGTAGCGAAAACAGACATAGGCAAACTTCGTGAACGGAACGAAGATTCATACTATTTTGACACCGGCCTCCAACTTTTCGCTGTCGCCGATGGCATGAGCGGGCACGAACGAGGAGACCTGGCGAGTTGTCTCGCTCTAGGCGTTATCAAGGATTGGGCCACCGGTAAAGCACGTTCCGATAGCGATGTGGGGCCCATCAAAAAACTGGAAATCCTGAGCGAACTCGCCACGGAAGCGAACCAACGTGTTTACGCCACCGCGCAGCACCAGACACAGCGCAGCGGTATGGGCACCACACTTATCGCAGGTTTTGCCACTGCCAGTTATCTTGCCTATGTCTCTGTCGGCGATAGCCGACTCTACGTGTTACAGGATGAGACGCTCACACAGATAACAACCGACGACTCGCTCGTGCAAAAAATGGTTGATGAGGGCGAAATTACTCCCGAAGAAAGCCGAGTGCATGCGAAACGAAACATCCTCATGCAGGCAATCGGCTTGTCCCCAGATGTCACCGTTAACGCCGATGTGCATCCGCTCAAGCCGGGTGACATCATCCTCGGGTGCACCGATGGCTTGCATGACTTGATTATTGACGACGCGGAAATCGCTGAAATTATCCTCTCTGCACCGACGCTTGAGGCGGCGTGTGAAAACCTCGTTGACAAGGCACTGAATTATGGCGGCACCGATAACGTTACGGTGCTTCTAGCCGCTGTGGAATAATCTCCTATGAGGGTGTTTCATAAATCCGTTGGCGCGCCCTCCCGCGTCTCGATGTTCCCGTAGCGCGGGGGCCTGTCCCTCGCGAGCGTTGGTCCCTCTGTAGGGCAAGAGTGCCTGCTCTTGACCCGTTCGGGAGCAGGTGCTCCCGAACTACGGTCTTTTCCAAGGTCCAGGCACGGCGAGGGACAGGCCCTCGCCCTACGGTAAAACGTGGCCCCCTCTGTAGGTCAAGAGCGCCTGCTCTTGACCCGTTCGGGAGCAGGTGCTCCCGAACTACGGTCTTTGGGCATGGCGAGGGGAACCCGCTCGCATGCGCGTGTGGCATGCGAGGGCCCAAGCCCTACGGTGCGGGGACAGGAATTATGCCGCTGTCATTCGTCATTCTTCCTGCAGCCCCAAAATCAGCGCGTCTTCATCGTATGCATCGGGTTCGGGAAGAAGCGGGCGTTCCAGTACCGGCAGCTCAACCCGGGCCGCCTCTGCCCACAGCCGTTCCAGGTTATAGTAGTCGCGTCGTTCGGCGAGAAAGATATGCACCACGAAGTCGACGTAGTCAAGCAGTATCCAGTCCGCCTTCCGCGCACCCTCCCGATGCCAAGGTCGCTGCTGCCAGTTCTGTTCCAATTCCTCAACTACAGCTTCCGAGATACCTTCGACCTGGATGTCGGAGGCACCGCTGAAAATTGCGAAGTAGTCTGTGAAGCCATCTAGTTCGCGCAAATCGAGGATAACGCCATCTTGCGCGCGTCGGCCTATTGCGGCGGCTGCCGCCGCTTTTACCATAGCTAATGTGCTGTTTTCTGTCATTTATGATACCTCCTCAAAACAGGTTCGTTTTCGTTTTTTTTGCCATCTATGCCATCGCCGCATTTAAAATCCGATTTAGAACGGACAATTGCTATTGAACGGCCCGTAAGAGAGTTCTCCTAGTCTCAATGCATACGAACTCAAACATTAGAACTAGGGGGCAGCTCGAACGTGCTATTATAGGTATGTAGTGTATTCGGATGAATCATCACCCCTTTTTCAAGGAGATGCTGGATTTTATAGTTAGCGACGTGATGCACGGCGCGCGACAGCTGCGTGTAAGCCAGTTCGCGCACCACGTCTACTCCTTCGTGCGTGCGCGTCGGTTCTGCAAAATCGGCGACGTAAAGCACCTGCGCGATAGGGCCCATGGCCGGATGCCCTGTCGTGTGCCAACGAATGGCTTCAAGCACCCCGGTGTCTACCACGCCGAATTGCTCCTGGGCGAGTTTTACGCCGATAATCGCATGCAAGAGCGCGGGCGTAACTTGCTCTACCGAATCGAGAAGAATTTCATAACGCGCCGCTGCGCGATAGAGCTCCTCTCGGTTCATCCACTTCGCGCAGTCATGAAGAAGTGCAGCGAGACGCGTTTTCTCCACATCTACCGCATGGCATTGCGCGAGTTCAATAGCCATATCCTGCACCGAGAGGACGTGGTGGTAACGCCGCTGCGTCAGTTTCTCGGCGAGATATTCTTGGAGCGCAACAGCAGGCCGGGCGCATGCATCGTTCGGGGGTTCCCGACGTTCTCTTTTTCGCTTATTCGGTGCCTTCGGTGCCTTCGGTGCCATTATCAAGGTTCATTCCTAATTGGGACAGAATTTCGTATTCTGTTTCAGAGGTTATGGGCACAGACAAAGGGGTGCTGATGACGTATTCCTCGTTGAGCCATTTACCCAAGTCAAGTGCCTTGCACTGCTCGCTGCAAAAAGGGAAGTTTTTGGGCAGGGGTGTGCCTTTTTCCCAGACAAATTCGTAGTCCGTTCCGCAGAGGCTACAGGTGTGTTGCACGTCTCTTTCTCCTTATTGATACAGCCGATGCTGGCAAATATATTCGCGGACAGGCTCCGGAACGAGATAGCGAATGGAACGTCCCAGTGCAATCCGTTCCCGAATTTCTGTCGCCGAGATATCCACGCCTGTTATCCGAAAGGTGGTAACGCGATTTCGGATGGCGGGCGGCACGCGCGTCAACTCATAACTCGGGCGCGTCGTCGCAATCATCTCGCACCGTGCCAAAACTTCGTCGAAATCCTTCCAGATTTGATATTCAATGAGCGAGTCCGCGCCGATAATCCACCCGATTTTGGCCGTATCGCCGTAGAGGGTTTGCAAGTCTTTCAACGTCTGGATAGTATATGAGGGCCCGGCGCGCTCTACCTCCATCCGCGACACCTCAAAGCGCGGATGCTCTGCCGTGGCTAAGCACACCATCTGATAGCGGTGTTCCGGCGAGACGATATGCGTTGCGGCTTTATGCGGCGGGCGTGCCGAGGGCATAAACAAGATTTTTTCGTAGCCTAACCCTTCCCGCACTTGCTCCGCGCTGAGCAGGTGCGCGTAATGAATCGGATTGAAGGTGCCGCCCATGATGGCGATTTTCTCTTGGGTTTCCATACCGCGTTCCGCGCCTTGATAAAAAGTATATCACTTTAAAAAAGAAAAGTCAATTAAAAAAAGAGAACGCCATCCAACCGTAGGTTGAGGGCCTGTCCCTCAACATGCCGAGAAATAGAACGCCACCCAACCGTAGGTTGAGGGCCTGTCCCTCAACATAGAGAACGCCGCCCAACGGTAGGTTGAGGGCCTGTCCCTCAACATGCCGAGAACTCAACAGCACCGCACGCAACCGTTGCTCGCCAGGGAAAAGCCCCGCGCTACGAACCGCTGGCGATTATCTATCTTTCGCCGAGCGTAACCACCCGGGTCATTTCCTGTCCGTTCCGATAGATTTTAAGATTGACTCGCGTCTGCGGTGCGGCAGTCATGACACATCGCAGAAGTTGCGGATAATTCTCGACTGGATGCTCGTTGAATTGAAGGATGACATCTTCCGGCAGAAGTCCGCTTTTGTGCGCCGGTCCGTTTTCAGTGACGCGCGTGATGAAGACACCCGATTCGCCCATCTCAATTTGGACACCGAGCCAGCCGCGCGCGACTTTCCCGTGCGCGATAATTTCCTTCGCAACCGACAAAACCGTTTCAATCGGAACGGCGAAAGTCACCCAAGATTGCGCCACCGGTGGGATGCGGAACTCTGTGATGTCATCGCCTGCCATCACTGTCGGCATTTCGGGAACGGCATCTGTCAAAACTGCCAAGATCATCCCGACAACTTCGCCTGCGGTATTGACGACTGCGCCGCCGCTGTTGCCGGGCGTGACAGGCGCGTTGATTTTGATGACTTCGGCGCAATGAGAATTGGGCAAGATGTCCCAACCCCCGACGATACCGAATGAGATAACAGGGCTCGCGCCGTAAGAACTGCCTACCGTGACTACCCAGGAGCCGCTATCAATGTCGGCAGAATTGCCGAAGTGGATTTGGGCATCCTCGCGGCCGGGGACAGTTTTGACGCGCAGCACGGCGATGTCTGTCATCACATCCTCACCGAGCAGTTCAGCCTCGGCACGCTTACCGTCGTGAAAGACGACTTCTATCTGCTGAGCAGTGCTATCAAACGTCGTCGTCACAACGTGCCCGGCTGCATCAATGACGATGCCGGAGCCGACGCTCTGCCGCGTGAGGACAGTTTTCTGAATCTCCGATGGGAAACTCGGCAATTCAAGCTGATGCGTTGCTACCACTCTGACAATCGCCGGCCGTGAGGCGGCGACTACCTTCTGAAATTCCTTCTCAATCAGTTGGAGCATGTTGCTTTGCGCGATGCCCGGGGCGATTGCATAGGCGATTGCGTAAAAGAGTAAGCTAAGTATGAGGAGCGTTAATTTGTTGGGACGCATGCGTTTATCCTCTGTGGCGAGGGACAGATTGCCCTCGCCTTACGGGTAATAAAGGTTACGAAAACCTACAATCCTCCTTGCGTTGGCACGCCGGTGTAGCTCACCTGTTTTAAGACGTAATGCTGCATCGGTTGCGATGAGATACTGGTGCCGGCGAAGCCAGTGGGCAGTGCCGGTCCGCGCGTTTGCATTGCCGCAGGCAGTTGCCCCGTCTGTTCTATAGTCACCGCGCGTCCGCGGTCGCCGTCATGATAAACGACGTAGGTGACAAAAAAGGTGGCGAACACCAACACCAGCGCGCCGTATGCCCATCGTGGCAGCGTGAAGCCATAGAAGAGCCGTTGCCAGAATGGCAGTGTGACGCGCGGTTCATTGGCGAGCCGTTCGTGTAGCGTTGCCCTAAAATTGGGCGAAGGTTCAATTTGCGGTAACTCCTCCACCTCCGTGAGCGTCTGCGCGAAGAGGACGTATTCACGCTGACATCGTTCGCACTGTTCAATATGCGTCTCGAAATTTTTCAACGTTCGATAATCGATGCTGTCTTCGAGATGGGCGGAGAAGTGGTTCTCAGCCTGTAAGCAGTTCATAATTTCTCCATGAAAGGCTTTAACTTATCCTTCAATATGAGTCGAGCTCGGTTGATTCGAGATTTGGTTGTGCCGGCGCGGATGCCAAGCACCTTGCTGATTTCCTCGTAACTGAGGCCTTGAATGTCACGTAGCACCAGCGGTTCTCGATATTGTTCGGGTAATGCCGCGATGGCTTTTCGGAGCGCGTCGCGGAGTTCCTTGCGTTGCAGCACCACATCGGGTTCGTAAGAGGCATCGGCAGGCGCATTGGCGATGCGGCTCTCAATCCCTGCCCCGGCATCCTCTTCCTCGTCTTTCACCGTGTTATCCACCCAATGCCGGTCGCGGCGCGCGCGATTGCGGAGCTCATTCTTGCACAAATTCGACGCGATGTGATACATCCACGTGTTGAATTGCGCGCGCCCCGGCTTGTAACGAGGGGCAGCCTGAAAAATGCGGATGAACGTGTCCTGCGCCAAGTCCTCGGCACTGTCTCTGTCACCGATGAATTGCGCTATAAAATTAATCAGCGGCTTCTCATGTCGGCGGACTAGGAGCGTAAATGCATCCTCATCGCCTTTCTGAAAGCGTTCCATTAATTCATCGTCTAATTCAGGCATCAGTTCCCTCCATAGGTGCTTATTGTATAATACACACCTCACCGCCGAGTTAGTTCCAATTTTTTTTATTTTGCAAAATGAACCTCGCGCGCATGATAACAAAAAAATTTTATCATATATCTCTGAAAATGTCAAATTGCGTCGGAATCTCGCGTTTTTCATTGCATCGCCAACTAGAATATGGTATCATAACATTTGTCAACACATGCAAATGGAACGAGACAGGCGCAAATTCTGCGTCTGTCGCAATCCCCGCGGCAACCGTAAACATACCGCCAGCGAAAAAAGGCGTGGGCATTTTGTATTACCCGCGCCTTTTTTCTGTTTACAAAATCCAAACGTTGTGATAAACTGATACCTCAGGAAACGTTATCAGGACTTCCGCGAATGCCTGAATTCTCCCGCGGGTAGGCACGGTTTCAAACCGCTACCACGGTGACGGGGTTCGCGCTGCGTCCATCGTAATCACAAAGAACAATTGGAGGAAAGTTATGTTTGAAGAGGTTTTACAAGAAGTTGAGGCGCAATGTCGCGAGGAACGCATCCCGATGTTGGGGTCCGAAAAAGCGAGATTTCTTGCCGACTGCGTGGAAAAGGCGAAACCGACGTTGATTGTGGAGTGCGGGACAGCCATCGGCTACTCCGGGCTCTGGATGCTGCGTGTGTTGAAGAATCTCGGCGCAGGCCGGTTAATAACGGTGGAGATTGACGCTGAACGCGCGAACCGCGCGCGCGCCAGTTTTGAACGCGCCGGTGTGGCAACCCTGGTTGACTCGCGCATCGGCGATGCACAAGAAGTGCTGAAAGGCATCGAAGAGCCGGTAGATTTTCTGCTCCTTGATAACAGTTTCAGCAACTATTTTCCCTGTTTCCAAGCGATTGAGCCGCAATTGACGAACCCGGCCACGGTTCTGGCGGATAACGTCGGCATCGGCGCGGAGCAGATGGAAGATTACCTCACGCATGTCCGAGAGCACTATGCATCCGAAACCCATTGGTTTGACATCAATCTTCCGTGGGTGAAGCAGGACGCGATTGAGGTGAGTATTTATAGGCGTTGAGGCGGGATAGGAACGCCATCCGTCCTTACGCGCACCGCCGGAGGTTTGCAAGGCCGTTTCCGTTTACCGTAGGGCGAGGGCCTGTCCCTCGCCATGCCAATCGTCTGAAGCAGGATTTACACGATTATCACGATTTACCACGATTATAGCGTCGTCACCGTAGGGCGAGGGCCTGTCCCTCGCCGTGCTATCGAGCACGCGTGCGCGCATCACCTCTGTAGGGCAAGAGCGCCCGCTCTTGCCCCGTTCGGGATCAGGCGATCCCGAACTACGGTCTCTGGGGCACGCAAACGATCGCGGAGGAAACCCCCTCGCCATGCCAATCGTCTGAAGCAGGATTTTCAAGATTTACAAGATTTCACAGGATTAGATCTCTGGTGCATCGGCGCGGTTGTGGCCTGCCACGGGGTATTCGATGCATCAGCGTCTATAATCGTGGTAAATCGTGATAATCGTGGTAATCCTGCTCAATCTTGCTAATCTTGAAAATCCTGCTCATAATTTTTAATTTGACAAAAACACAAAAAAATGGTATAATTAAGACAGTGTTTAATTTTCGATCGTTTTTTACATCAATTTAGAGGAGATAAAACAAATGAGAATCCTATTCTCTACCATTTTCGCGGGCATTGCTGTCCGCTTGAAACCTACCGTCACCGCGTTATTGCAGCACCCGCTGCAAGTTTTCCGCGCGCATGCGCTCTCCGGTGACGCATCCACCCTGAAAAGCCCCCCCTTCATCAACACACGTTAACCCCTGCGCGTTGCAGGATAGCGGCGCACGGCGGTACGGACAGATTATTATCTACCAAGTTTAAGGAGACCGGCATGACCTTTTTGAACAGAACGTTAACGTTATTTTTGACCCTGCTGTTGCTCTGCTGCTGGAGTTGTGGAGACCCGCCCAACTCCGTCATGGAGATGGTGCTACCCGATAAAGACATGCCCGCCGCAGAAGAACCACCCGCCGTCACCATGGCAGATGTCAAAACGACACCTGTCGAGGAAGGGACAGCCGCCGAAGAGCAACCGCCCGCAGACGAACCACCGGTGACGATAGAGACAGAAACGGAGGCAGAGATAGAACCGCCGCCATCTGTCGAACCGGAACTGCCAGACCTCGGGCTCGCCGCAGAAATGGATGCAATCATGGCATCCGAAGGACAAGTGCACTCCCCCATTCCTGATGAGATTTACGAACAACTCTGGGGAAACTGGACAAAAGCAGGCTCGCTCGCACCGCGCAAATTCTACAAAAAGTTCATTGACGCAGACGGCATCGCCATTGTCGGAAGCGAAAATGTCGATAACATGTTCTTTCAAATGGCGAGACACATCGTCCTCGTCATGACATCGAAAGTGCCAGGGCTCCGCGAAGCACTCTCCGCTAATCAGCCCGGCGGCATTAGCGGCGATGATGCACCGTTCCGACTCGTCCTTACAAACCGGGATGCACGAGACGTTATCAACATGCCTGAGAATCTTGAATTCAGACTCAAGTCCGACGACTGGTTAGCCATCATCCTCGGCACATTTGACGGCTCTCTCGCCCGCGCCGATGTCTACTTCTGGGGAAATAATGAGAACCTTGCAGGGCACAAGACTATCATGCATGAGATGGCACACGCAATTGAATCGGCTATTTACGCCCGCAACCTCGTGCCGAACTTCTACGAACGCCTCGGCACCGCATGGGAACGGGAAGCCGAGAAAATCGAACGCCGATGGGAAGTCGACGGAAACCCATATCTGCCGTATACAGATGCCGATGGAAACATCATAGGCGCAGAAGACCTGCCCGAATGGGAGGACAGACCGAATTATTGCTACGCAAACGGCAATTCGCACGACAGTGCCTCCGAATTCTGGGCACAGTACGTCTCACTGTCATGGTTTGATTTCACGTTTAGCCCGACGAGACTTAGGAATCCGGACTATAAACCGTTAGAAATTCGCCGCGAACGCTGCCCGAACCTCGTCGGCATCACCGAAGAAATCTTTCCAAAGTTTTCACTCCACTTCGCCGTCGAGACACACGGCTACGAAACCGAAGACGGACGCATCATACGCCACTATTGGTAAACGAAGAGTATTAGGAAAAGCCAATGGACAATCTAGAACTGCACGAAAATCTCAACGCGCAACCCGAGAAGTTGCAAGAACTCTTGGAAACGCCGCGCCTCTGCCAGCTCCTCAATCCGAGTGCCTAAAGTTACCGTAGCGCGGGGGCCTGGCCCCCGCGCTTTTTCGTCCTCTCCCGTAGCGCGGGGGCCTGTCCCCGCGAGCGTGCTCATGCCCCGGATCTGTAGTTCGGGAGCACCCGCTCCCGAACGGATCAAGAGCAGGTGCTCTTGTCCTACAGAGATACACCGCCGCAGAGCTTTCCAAGATGAACGGCATTTGTCTCCTCCAAGGTCCTTTAGGACCTTAATGTCTATAGTATACGCAGATCGCCAAGTCCTCAAGGTCCTTTAGGACCTTAATGTTTTCCGTATCTGCGGTGCGTGTGCTGCCTATTAAGGACCTAAAGGACCTTAGTGTTCTTCTCGTCCGGGGTTTCTATAGACATGCAGGTCCTAACGGACCTGAAGAGGTGTCGTTTCACCGTAGGGCGAGGGCCTGTCCCTCGCCGTGCCTCGATCGGAACGGGAAATGGCCTTGGTCGGCGTGCGATTTTTGCGCAGGTCGAACGATCGCGGGGGACAGGCCCCCGCGCTACGGTATGCAAGGCCGTCTCCTTTTACCGTAGGGCGAGGGCCTGTCCCTCGCCATGCCTCGATCGAGGAGGGAAACGGCGTTGGTTGGCGTGCGTTTTTCGCGTAGGTCGAACGATCGCGGGGGACAGGCCCCCGCGCTACGGTATGCAAGGCCGTCTCCGTTTCACCGTAGGGCGAGGGCCTGTCCCTCGCCGTGCCTCGATCGGAACGGGAAATGGCCTTTGTCGGCGCGGTTTTCGCGCGGGTCGGGCGCTCGCGGGGGACAGGCCCCCGCGCTACGGTGAAACGGAGACGGTCTCGCGCTTGATCCGTTCGGGATCAGGCGATCCCGAACTACAGTCTCCTGCTCCAATCCTGCTAATCGTGATAATCCTGCAAATCCTGCTCCACTCTGGCCCCAGACTCTGGGGCACGCGGGAGAAAGCGGAGGACAGGCCCCCGCGCCGGGGGGTTGGGTTCTGTATGGCAAAAAAAATCTGCTAGCAAAGAAAACAGCAATGTGATATACTGATTCATGTCAGGAAACTTCATCGGGTATCTCCTAAAATGTTTTTGGTTCTTCGTGCTAGGATACCCCATCTCCTGACATTTTACAACCATTTATGAAACACCCTCAGGTTATATATGAAATACGATTTTACCGAGATTGCGCGGCTGCCTGCATCAGGAGATAACGTCGCTATCGCAACGCAGCGGTTAGAAGCCGGCACCCAGATTCACTACAACGGCGACTCGTTTCGCCTATCGCACACGATTTTAGAGGGGCATCGCTTCGCCATTGAGCCAGTTGCGGCAGAGGCACCGCTGTTGTCCTGGGGTTTGCCGTTCGGGTTCGCCTCAAGCACGATTGCACCCGGCGATTACGTCTGCAACCAGAAGATGATTCAAGCGTTGACGATTCGGAACCTTGATTTCGCGCTGCCTGCAAGTCCCAACTTTCGCGATGTCATCGCACCTTACGCCTTGGATGAGACAAACTTCCGCGCAGGAAATCAGGTGACGCGTTACGAACACCAACGGACTTTCCGCGGCTATCGGCGGCCAGGGAAGCGCGGTGTCGGCACGCGGAACTACATCGTCGTGATGGGCACAACGGCGCGCACCGCCAGTTTCGCACGGTGTCTCGCCGATGAATTTGACAGCGTTGCAGATGCTTACCCAAACATTGACGGTATCGTCGCCGTTGCGCACACCGAAGGCGGCGAGAGTCAAGAACCGAACAATCTGGAGATGCTCCTCCGAACCCTCGCCGGTTTCATGGTGCATCCGAACATCGGCGCGATGCTGCTCGTCGATTACGGCACAAGCCCTGTCACGAATGAGATGCTGGCGGACTACATGGCGCGCGAAGGATACGGACCGGACACTGTCCTTCACCACTTCTTTCAGTTGCAGGGAAGTTTTGACAGGGATTTAGTGCGTGGCACTGAAATTCTTAACGGCTGGCTTGAGAAAGTCAACGCCGTTGAACGGACAGAGCAACCGTTGGAGAATCTCAAAATTGCGTTGCAATGCGGTGGTTCGGATGCATTTTCGGGGGTGTCTGGCAACCCCCTCGCTGCTTACGTCGCGAAGGAAGTTATCCGTTACGGCGGATGTGCCAACCTCGCGGAGACAGATGAACTTATCGGCGCGGAAGCGTATGTGCTGCAGAATATTCGCGATGTGCCGACAGCGCGCAAATTCCTCAAGACAATTGCGGATTTCAAGGAACGCGCGGGGTGGCACGGACATTCAGCAGAAGGCAACCCATCGGGCGGCAACAATTTCCGCGGGCTCTATAACATCGCCATCAAATCCATCGGCGCGGCGATGAAACGGCACCCTGATGTCTGCCTAGATTATGTCATCAACTACAGCGAGTTGATGAAAAAGCCGGGCTACTATTTCATGGATAGCCCCGGCAACGATTTGGAGAGCATCGCTGGGCAGGTGGCATCCGGTTCTAACATGATTTTCTTCGTGACAGGCAACGGCTCGATCACTAACTTCCCCTTCGTGCCGACGATTAAGATTGTGACGACGACGGAACGATACGAGATGTTGTCAAACGATATGGATGTGAACGCCGGCGCATACCTCGATGGCACGCCCATGGATAAACTGGGGGAGGCGATGCTGAATCTTACCGTAGATGTCGCATCTGGCACGCGCTCCGTGGGCGAAAAAGCAGGGCATTCGCAAGTCTCGCTGTGGCGCGATTGGAAGCAAACGGGGCCCGCGGATTTGACACCGGCACTGGAAGCATCCGCATTGAAATCGGGTGAGCCGGTCGCGATGGAGAAAGCAGACGATGAAACTGAACCCATCGGAAAAGAGACGTTCCGCGCCTTCCAAACCGAAGAAGGATACCGAACCGAACAGCTCGGGCTCATCCTGCCGACAAGCCTCTGCTCCGGACAAATTGCACAGATGATAGCGCATCGTTGCAACAAGAAAGGCATCGGTAAGGAGAAGGGTATCTCCCGGTTTGTGGCACTGCCGCATACTGAAGGATGCGGTGTATCCAGCGGCCGTTCAGAGGAAATTTACATCCGCACGATGATAGGGCATCTCACGCATCCGTCTGTTGCGCTCGGTTTACTCTTGGAGCACGGATGCGAGAAAACTCACAATGACCAGGTTCGGCACGCCATCCAGCAACTCGGCATCTCACCTGAACGATACGGGTGGGCGAGTGTGCAACTTGATGGCGGTATTGACGCTGTCATTGCGAAGGTGCAAGAATGGTTTGAGGAGACGCTCAGCGGAAGACAGGAGGTGCCTGTCGTTGACACTGAATTAGCGCGCCTCTGCATCGGTGTGATGTCAATCGGCGAATGCCCGGACGGTTTGGCGGCACTCACACGCACGATTGTCTATGCCGGCGGCACCGTTGTCGTGCCAGAAAACGCGACGTTTCTCCCCGCGATGCACGCACCGAACCCGACATTGGCGTATGGGCAAGCCGTTGAAAAATCGGGGTTGCACATCATGGAAACGCCGACGGACCAGCCAACAGAGACGTTGACAGGCTTGGCCGCGACCGGCGTTGCGCTGACGCTAGCGCATGTCGTCGGCGCGCCGCTCCAATCGCATCAGATGGTGCCGTTGATTCAGGTATCCACCGATGCTATCACGCGGGATAAGTATGGCGACGACATGGATTTGGATACCGATGATGTCGCGGCGATGCTGGCGTGCATTTTGGAGGTGGCTTCGCGTCGGTATACGCCGAAACTACACGGAAAGGGGAATACAGATTTCCAATTGACGCGCGGGTTGTTGGGAATTTCAATGTAGTAACGGGCGGATAGAGGCATCCGCCCTTACACTTTACAACGGCAGCGCAATAGGCGCGCCAATTTCGGAGGAGCGATACGTCGCCTCCGCCAATTCAATCCCATCGCGCCCGATGCTACCGTGCGTTGTCGGTTCTTCCTCGCCGGCGATGCAGCGGAGCCAGTGGTGGATGCTCGCGCCCTTGGCGGCGACGCTCCAATAGCGTTGTTCGCGCTGCGCCGCCGGCATGTTGCGATAGGTATCGTCGTCGGGCACCGGCGCGGTGAACTCTTCGGCTGAGGGCATATCGTGCGTTTTCCAGCGGAGGCCGTGCCGGATGAACGTGGCCGAACCTTTACTTGCGACAAGCCCGTTCCCACCGTGTCCGATTTCCGCCGCCCAACTTTTCATCATCATCCCCACACCGCCGTTTTTGAAGTGCACGGTGAGGACAGCATTGTTTTCTACTGCCGCTTCCGGTGCGGGGTAGGTGCCGCCGAGTGGGACATGACTGGTAACGCCGTAGACAGAAGTAACGGGGCCGTATAGCCACAGCCAGATATCAAGGTGATGAATGGCTTGCTCCACGAGCATGCCGCCGGATTCTGCCTTGACGAAAAGCCACGGGTGCCGTTCCGGAGAAAACCAGCCGACTTGGTTGGAATACGCCATCTGTAAGGGGCCAAGCGTGCCATCGTCCAGCAATTCTTTCAGTTTTTGATGGCCCGGGTCAAAGCGCATCATGTATGCCACCATGAGGAGGACATCGGCATCCGCCGCGGCGGCTACCATTTCATCTCCCTCAGCGACGGTGCAGCACATCGGCTTCTCCATGAGGATATGTTTGCCAGAGGCAGCGGTAGCCAGCGTGATGTCGCGGTGAGGGCGCGGGTGGACGCACACGTCAACCGCGTCAATGTCGTTTCTATCAAGGAGCGCGCGGTAATCGGTGTAGGCATCCGCACCGAAGCGTTCGGCTTGTTCGGTGGCGGATGTTTCGTTGATATCAGCGATGGCGACGATGTCGCCGCACCGTGTCGGTTCTTGGTAATACGGGGCGTGGAGGTTTCGGAAGATACCGCCGCATCCAATGATGCCGATTCTGAGTTTGTTCATGATGTCTCCTATTTTTAGGGATTGCGAGGGACAGGTCATTGTTCACCAGCGCGCTACGGGCTCATAAAACCTGTTCCGCGCCGCGCGCCTATCTTATCCGAGAAATCGCATGGGACAGGTTCTCGCGCTACGGGCTACATGCCGACTTTTTTTGCGTAGGATAGGCAGTGGTTCTTCATCCGCTAATAGCGCGAGTGCCTCAGCGATGATCTCGTGTTGCAGTGCCGGATTGTTCGGTTCGCCGAGGGAGTTCCCAAAGGTATAAGGCACGAGCAGGGCGCGAGGCGGTTTCACTCGCCGCGCAATGCTTTCCACAAGTGTGATTGAGACGGTGGAGATGCCGACTGCTTCAACGGCGCGTTGGACCAGAGCCACGGTCTGGTTGCACATCGGTCAGTTCGGTATCAGGAAGACAACATCAACCCTGTCTGCTTTGAGCAGTTGTGCGACTTCAGGCGCGGTTTCGTTGATGAGCGGACGCGGTTCCACAATGGAGGTGCCGAAACTGAAGTGTCGGTAGTTGAGGCATCCAATTGTGCCATCGCGTTCCAATTCGCGGAACCTGTCAATCGGAAAAACGAGGTTGATATCGGTTTCCGGAGCATCTTTATCGTAACCGTATGGCTGCGCGGCAGCGGCGATGCTTTGCGTATCAAGAGTGTTCGGGATTTCACGATAGGAACAATCCCCACCCTTCGTGGGATTATCAAAAGGCGGCTGCCCCTCAAGCTGGACCCCGGCACTCCCGATCAGCGCGACGCGACACTCGTTGAGCGGCAGGCGCAGCGGCGCGTGCGGCGATGTCTTATACCGCCGAAAGCGATAAAGGCGTATAAAGAGATTATATGGAAGAATCAGTTCGTTGAAAGATGCGATGGGTTTTCCTCGCCTTTTGTAAGATAAAAGATTTAGCGGTTGGCGAAATCGGGACATCAATGCTGCGTTCATCGTTATCCTTCTTACCATCTCTAAAATCGTCGCACTGTCATAAGCACTGTCATAATCAATAGGATACATTATCCCCACAAATTTGTCAAGGACAAAAGGACATTCGCCTTGAAGTCCACTTTCAGATAGTTTACCCTAATTCCTCATCAAATGTCATTTTTTTTGCTATCTGAGTCAGAATTTGACAGAAAAGCATTTTTACGGTATAATTAATGTGGAATTATGCAGGACCTTGGAGGAAAACTATGTCGACAACGAATTTGAAACAACGGATTCGCAATGGAGAGCATGTCTACGGGGTTGCCGTATCAATGACGACTTCGCGCGACGCGCTCGCCGCTCGGGTTGAGGCCGGCGGCTACGATTTTGTCGCTGTTGATAGCCAACATTCGGCGTTCAGTGAAGAACAGCTTGTCGCATTCTGCAATGTGGCAGATGAACTTGATATCCCGGTTAACTTTCGGATCAAACATACCCGGAACGCTTACCTCATCGGGAACTACCTCGACCTGGGGCCCTCCGGTATTGAAGTGCCGCAGATAGAACTCGATGCGACGGTGGACGAGGCAGTTGCGGCTTTTTACTATCCGCAGCAGGGGATTCGCAGTTGGGGTGGCGGTGCGCGCAGAAATTCTGCGGGCCGCGAACGACTTGAATACGCCGAGTGGTGGAACAATTACGGCGTGCTTTGGCTGCAAATCGAATCCATTGAGGCGGTAACGCATGCCCGTCAACTCGCCAAATCTGGCGTGGATTGCCTATCCTTCGGGCCCGCGGATTTGACGTTCAGCATCGAAAGCCATCCACATCACGCTCTCCAAACGGTGGATGCCTGCGTCCAATATGTCGCGAAGGCGTTGGAGGGGAGCCCTACCACTGTCTGCTTCAGAAACGGCAGCCCGAGCACCCGTCAAAAGTATGCAGACATGGGTGTCACCGTGTTTTTAGAATACTAGCATGAACTACGCACTCATCAGCACGGTTACAGCGGTGGATGACCGGGGGAAACTGCGGGCAGGCGCGCGTCAGTTGGCAAAGATGGCGCACAGACACGGCATCCCGATAACATGGGCAGTGACACCGGCGGCTGCCCGAACTTTGGCGAAGGACATCACCGCCTGGCACACCGAATTTGGCGATGAACCGTTGCTCATGGTGGACATCAAGTCGCTATGGGATGCAAATTGGGAAAAAGTAACGCAAGGCACGCTCTCAGACGTAGCGCGAGGGCCTAGGACGAGCATCCGCGATTTTTCCACCGGCACAGACACCGCATCCCTCGCCGAACATCTCGTGCAAATGCGGGAAAATTTGCCGCCGTTTATTACTGCAGAGTGGGGCAAACTGGCGCGGGCGATGCCGTGGGCGGTGCCTGTCGCTGCAGGCGCGGACTGGAAACATCACGTCCTCCTTCACGCCCTGGCAAAAACCGGGTTTCAGTGCCTATGGGGATACCATATCGGCGATGCTGGGACCGATAGCGGCGCGCCTTTCGGATGCTTCTATCCATCGGCGGAACAGCATAATTTCAGTGCCGCGTCGGCAGGTGAGGCAGGTGAGATAGTCGGGGTGCCGTATCAATCCACGCCGATAGAAACTCTCCGCACCGCGCTTTTGAACGATACGCAGGTGCAGAACATCAATGTCTACTTGGAGAATTGCGCGTGGAACCGGTGCCTCAACTACGTGGAACACATTGACGCGCTAGAAGTTGCAGAACTCGGAGAAGAAACGCAGAAACGGTTGGATGCCTATTTTGCGCATGTCGCTAGCACGGAAATGATGAAAGCGGTGCCGCTCTCTGAAATTGCTCGCGAATACCGGGAGAATTGCCAACGGACTGAGCCTACCTGTCTGTATACCGCGGCAGAGAAATCGTTGCTTTACTACGATGCCGAGTGTCAACTCACCTTTACCGAGGGCACGATGGAACCGGTGGATATGAAAAACTACGTCGCGCCATCTGCAGAAACAAGTGACGGCACGGTGTATCATTTACCGAAGGTAACGCAGATGCTACCGAGTCGGCGACGTTCGGAATTGCACATCGCTTTAACGCTGGAATCGACGAAGGCGATGCCCTACGGCGTGACGCTCTGGGGAGACCACGGTGGGTTGCGTCTTGCCAAGTCAAACGCCGAATCGGTAACGTGGATAGGCGAGCATCTGCTGTTCGCGCGCCTTGCATTGCAACCAGGAAATAACGAATTTGAAATTATCTTAACGATTTGAGAGGACAAAAATGGAAAAAGTTTTAGGGTTAAAATGCCGCGAATGTGAGCGGACATACCCGAAAGAACCGCTGCACGTTTGCGAATTTTGCTTCGGACCGCTGGAAGTCAACTACAACTACGAAGTCATCCGAAAGTCCATATCCAGACGCTCCATTGAACAAGGACCGGAAAGCTTGTGGCGATACGTTGAACTTCTGCCGATTGACGGCGAACCCACGGACGGGCTTAACTCCGGTTTCACGCCGCTCATTCACGCGAAAAACTTGGGCGACGCGCTCGGCGTGAAGGAGCTCTATATCAAAGACGATTCAGTTTGCCACCCGACGCTCTCTTTCAAGGACCGGGTGGTGGCAATCGCGCTCAGCAAGGCGAAGGAATTCGATTTTGATACCGTGTCGTGCGCGTCCACGGGCAACTTAGCGAATTCTGTCGCCGCACACGCCGCCATCGCCAATCTGAACTGCTATATCTTCATTCCCGCCGATTTGGAGCTCGGCAAAGTGGTCGCGTCGCTCGTCTACGCGCCCACCGTCGTCGGTATTATGGGCACCTACGACGAGGTAAACCGGCTCTGCAGTGAGATTGCCGGCGTTTACCCGTGGGCGTTCGTTAACATTAATATCCGGCCGTTTTACGCGGAGGGCTCTAAAACGCTCTGTTTTGAGCTTATTGAGCAATTAGGGTGGGAAGCCCCAGCCCACATCGTTGCGCCCGCCGCCGGTGGCTCGCTTGTGACAAAGATAGGCAAGGCACTGAAGGAATTCCATCTGCTTGGATTGATTGATAAACCAAACACCAGAATACACGTAGCACAGGCGAAAGGTTGCGGTCCGATTGTAGACACACTGAAGGCGGACAGCGATTTTGTCAAGCCTGTCAAACCGAACACCATCGCGAAATCGTTAGCGATAGGTAACCCGGCGGATGGCATCTATGCCGCCGATACGGTTCGGACTTCGGGCGGCGCGGGCGAGCACGCAACCGATGACGACATCATTGAGGCGATAAAACTTCTCGCCGCCACCGAGGGGATTTTCACGGAGACAGCGGGGGGTGTCACGTTGGCTGTCGCCAAAAAATTAATTGAGAGCGGCCGCATCAGCCGAGACGAACGGGTTGTCGTCGCCATTACGGGCAACGGCTTGAAAACGGTGGAAGCACTCGAAAACCGCACGGATGAGCCGCACATCATCGCACCGCAGTTGAACGCTTTCCGAAAATTAATGGCAAACGTCGCATAGGCGAACTTGGGCAGAACGCATTGCGAAAGTGCGAAAGAAAAAGAAATGATGAAACCGAAACCCGGCATCGAAACTATTCAGCCGTATCAGGGCGGCAAGCCGATTGAAGAGGTGCAACGCGAATTGGGCATCGCTGACATTATTAAGTTGGCATCCAACGAAAACCCGCTGGGTCCTTCGCCGTTGGCGGTGCAGGCCATCGCGGAGAATGCGACACAGGTGCATCTCTATCCCGATGGAAACGCATACTATCTCAAGGAAGAGTTAGCGGCACATCTAGGCGTTTCTGCGGAACACCTGATTTTGGGAAACGGCTCAAACGATGTGTTGCAACTCGTCGGTGAGGCATACCTCGCGCCCGGTGATGAGGTTATCTATGCGGCGGGTGCCTTCATCGTCTATCATCTCGTGACGAAGATTTGCGGCGCGACTGCAGTTGTCGTCCCGATGGTGAACCACACGCATCATCTCGCGGCGATGGCGGCGGCAATCACGGAAAAAACGAAGGTTATCTTCATCGCCAATCCAAACAATCCGACTGGGACGATGGTAACGGTGGATGAGACGGCGGCGTTTATGGCACAAGTGCCAGAAAGTGTGCTTGTCGTTTTTGACGAGGCATATTATGAATACGTCACGCGCGCCGATTATCCGCAGACGTTGCCTTACGTTTTGGAGGGACGCGAGGGACGCAACGTCCTCATCACTCGCACGTTTTCCAAGATTTACGGGTTGGCGGGACTGCGCATCGGCTACGGTATCGCGCCCGCGGCGATAGTTGAAACGTTGAATCGGGTGCGGCAGCCGTTCAATTGCAATTTAATCGGGCAAGCGGCGGCGCGTGCTGCCCTGAAAGATAGCGCGCACGTCCGAGAGAGTCAACGGTGCAACGCGGCGGGAAAAACCTTCCTATATCACGCGCTGGACACGCTCGGCGTGAATTATATCCCTACCGAAGGGAATTTTGTCATGGTGCATCTGGATAGATTGGGCACGGATATCGCCGATGCGTTAATGAGAAAAGGGGTTATCGTGCGTCCGATGGCGGGGTATGGGTATCCTAATGCGATTCGCGTAACAATCGGCACGCGGCAGGAAAACGAACGGTTCATCGCGGGATTAGGTGAAACGCTTTAATTCTCTGTCAAACGAACTCCGTAGGTGCGGTTTGGAACCGCGTCTACCGAATAGGTTGGATTTTGCGCGGGACTTACATAGAAAAAAAACGATGAAAAACCTGGTCCAAATTAACAACAAACGTCCGACGCGAAAAATTAGGGTGGGTGATATTCCCATCGGCGGCGGGAGTCCTGTCTCTATTCAGACAATGACGACGACGCTGACGCATGACATTGACGCGACGCTTGCACAGGTGGAACGTTGCGCGGCGGCGGGCGCGCAGATTGTCCGCGTCGCTGTCCCGGAAGAGAAGGACGCGAACGCGCTCAGCACGCTTGTCAAACGCGCGCCGGTGCCGATTGTGTCGGATATCCATTTCAACTACCGGTACGCGCTTGCGGCGGTGGATGCAGGCGTGGCGAAGGTGCGCATCAACCCCGGTAATATCGGCAGCGAAGAACGGATTGAGCAGGTGTTGTCCGCCGCTAAAGCGGCGAATATCCCTATCCGTATTGGCGTGAACGAAGGTTCACTTGAGAAGGAGCTGCTGGAGAAATATCCCTCGCCGACAGCGGATGCACTCGTGGAGAGCGCGATGCGGCACGTGAAAATATGCGAGGCACACGATTTCACGGACATCGCTATCTCTGTCAAATCCAGCGACCCGAGGCGGATGATAGCGGCGAACCGGTTGCTTTCAGCGCAGGTGCGTTACCCGTTGCATCTCGGTGTGACAGAGGCAGGCACGCCACGGCGCGCGCATGTCAAATCGACGCTCGGCATCGGCACGCTGTTGTTGGAAGGCATCGGCGATACCATCCGCATCTCTATCACGGGGGATCCGGTTGAAGAAGTCTTGACGGCGAAGGAACTCCTGCGGGCCCTCGGCATAGCGGAGGATATGCTTGATGTTGTCTCCTGTCCCTTCTGTGGACGGGGAGACCCCGAGGCGGATTACGAGAACATTGTCGCCATGGCAGAGGAACTACTAGAAAAACACGGCATCAAAATTCCCGTGGCGGTGATGGGGTGTGAAGTCAACGGGCCCGGTGAGACGCGCAACGCCGAAGTCGGCATCCATCTCGGCGGCAAAGAACTCGCCGTATTGAAAGTGCGCGGTGAACGGGTGCGGACATTCCGTGGCAAAGCGGAGGTAAATCCGCAGTTTTTGGCGAATGCGTTGTTGGAGGCGGCACAGCAGTTGCAAAAATAATCGGCAGGAGACACTATGTCTTACCAACGCGAAACCACCATCACCCGCAAACTCGTGGACATCCTCGAAAAGATGCGCCACCGATGGAACATTGAAGTCGAAGTGAACGCCTTCACCGAAAGCGGCGGCACGCTTGACGCAATTGTCATTGAGCGCGGGCGCGAACCGGTAGGTATTGAGGCGAAATTCGCCACAACGACGAACGCCACGAAACTCATCGAACAGGCGGAATCGCGCTTCGCGAACGAGTTAGAAACGGAATATCGCACCTTGGGGAAAACCCTCAATAACGTTCTGACAATCCTTTATCCTGACGAATTCAAGGAGGTTGCCGGACGGAACATTGAAAGGAAACTGCGTAAGGCGGACAACTTTCAATATAAACTGGTTACCCGAAAAGGGCAGTTCCCTCAAAACGGTTGGGTAAAAGGTGGCGTGGCAGACATCGCGAGCGCGCTCTGCGTCGGCGCGACACCTATCGCTGACCTTGAGGAGGCAGTCGATGAGATGGAAATTAGCATCGACACGGCAGCGAACCTGATCGGCGATGCCATTACAGAACGTTCTGCCATCGGTTCTGCTATTGAGCAAACCTTGCATCAAGCGGTTTTCGTCAAAGACCGGAAAATACCGCACCAAGAAATTTTCGCGAAAGACAAGGACGTGAAAATTCACGTCCAGACGCTCCGGATGGCCGCGCTGATTATCACGGATGCATTCGTCTTCCAGAGTGCCCTCGCCGGCAAAGAAGAATTAGGATTGGGGGCTGTCCGTTCACTAGGCCAACTGCTTTCTCCAGCGAATGCGCCGTTAGAGACAGTGTCTACCAGCGGAAGGGCATCTGAGGTGGCCTACGCAGATGTTGTCGTGGACTGGAACACCATCCTCGGGAAGAATTACAGTCCGATTTTTAAGGACGCGCGAGAGCTGGTTGAGGCGATTGCAACCGACGACATTCTCGTGAAACTGATTTTGACTACCTTGTGCGAGGCAGCCAAAAATCTGGTGGATGCCGGGCTAGCGCAGATTCACGAACTGGCAGGCATGGTATTCCAGAGACTTATCACCGACCGGCGATATATCAAGGCAAACTACACAATGCCGACATCGGCGACACTCCTTTCAGCATTCGTGCTACCCGAATTGCCGGAAGGGAGACTACCGAAAATCGCCGACTTCGCCTGCGGAACGGGTGCATTGCTCAGCGGCGTATACCAACGGTTGCTCATGCTGTATGAACAACAAGGCCAGAAGAACGGGAGGGACATCCACCGGCAAATGCTTGAAGAAAACATCGGTGGCGCGGACGTGATGCCCAACGCAACGCACCTCACGGCGGCCCTCCTTGCGAGCACGAACGCCGACGTTAAAATCGGAAGGACCCGGATTCTCACCGCACCTTACGGGAAACAAGAAAACGGGAACGCCGAAGATAAGCAGGATAGCGAGGATGCCGAAGATAAGTCGGACAAAAGTGAATACGCCATCGGTTCACTAGAACTGCTTTATGACACGCTCTCGCTACCAACACTGGGAACCGAGGCGGAGCAACTTGGCGGCGAAGGCAACAGGATCGTTGAATTGCAACGGGAATTCCCCTACGGCACATTCGACATTGTTATCCAGAATCCACCTTTTACAAGGCCAGGGGCAGACCCCGCGGGCGTAGACGGACCGAAATCACCGTTTCAAGGGCGAGACCGGCCCGCAAAATACAAAAAGGCAATGCAAGCAGCCCTCCGCGAAAAGAATACGTCTATTGCTAATGGCCAAGCAGGACTTAGTTCTTACTTCGTGGAGTTAGCGGATAGAATGCTCAAGCCTAACGGAACTATAGGGGTTATATTACCCCTGACAGTCCTCGGTTCTCCCCTAACCCAAGCGTTGCGTGACATGCTGGCAACTCAGTATCACAAAGTGGTTGTAATCACCATCGCGGGCACCACCGGATATGCCAGCGCGTTCTCTGCCGATACAAACATGCGGGAGTGTATCATCGTGGCAACGAAGGGGAAAGGACAGGACACTGGACGGGGGAAGTTCGTCTGCCTTAACCAACGTCCTGCTAGTTCACTGGAGGCAATTGAGATTTTCAATCGTATTCTCAAGACTAACAGCATGCGGACCTTGGAAGACCCCCCCCCACCTACGGCGGAGACATTCTCAGCGTTGGTGAAGACATCGCCGGTCAACTCCTAAATTGTCCACTGCCACTGGGAAAAATATGGACAACTTCCTGTGTCAAATCGATGGCTTTGCATCAATCAGCACACAGACTCACAGAGGGCACCTTGCAGGCACCGATGCAGACTACCTCCGTGAAAATTCCGATGTGTTGTGTGTCAGATATGGCACAACTTGGATTTGCTGAATACCGTCGGGCGTTTCAGATGGTAAAAGGGACTACCCGCAGCGATGGGTATCTCTGCCTATGGAACGCAAAGAGTCAAGAGCAACGGGCAATGGTGTGTTATCCCGATTCACGTGGGATACCTCTGCCGAATGGCGAAAAGCACGTGCAAAAGCGGGTAGAAAGAACGAGCAGGGCACATTACAACATGATGCTAAGATGGACAGCGAATTCTGTCATCTCTCTCTTCACTGAGGAACCCACAATCGGTGTAAACACGATAACGAACGTGGCATTTGAGGACCCGCGTTATGAAATTCCGTTCACGCTCTGGTGCAACTCAACGCTAGGATTGTTGTGCCACTGGATACATAGTGGCAAACAGCAAGGTGGCCGCGGGCTATTAAGTTCGCTCTTTTCACTCCGCACGCTGCCGACGTTAGATGTGCGCCGACTCTCGGAAGAAGCGTTAACGAACGCCGAGGCGATTTTTGAGCGATTAAAATACGAACGGATGCTGCCTCTCAACAAATGCGCCGATGACAAGGTTCGGCATGAGTTAGATGCGGCGTTGGTGACGAAGGTGTTGGGGATTCAGGATGT
Source organism: Candidatus Poribacteria bacterium (assembly GCA_965242965.1). Lineage (GTDB taxonomy): Bacteria > Poribacteria > WGA-4E > WGA-4E > WGA-3G > AGPOR5. Next base: position 5,643,389 of record OZ251518.1, read on the forward strand.
CGGTGTGCTTGCTTCGATGCAGACGTTGCGTGAGATACTCTGCGCGGAGCCGAGCATTCAGGCTGGAAAGCAGTCAAAGTGTGATTTGGAAAAGGAGTTGCGCGCGTTGGCGAAGAAGGGCATTGTGCTTCCCGGGTGATGTGTTCGGGCCCAAGCGAGCCCGAACGATAGGGGACAGGTTTTGCCTAACCGAAGAACGCTCTGAGGAGAGCGATGAGTGCGAGCACCGTGGGTGCAATCCACGCGATGTGTTTCCAGAATCGGCGGGTGAAGATGCGTTCGCCGCGGGATTCTGCTGCGACTTCTCGGCGCTCGGTGACGGCTTCAATGAGGGTATCGATTTTTTCATCCTGCCTGTCGGCGCGTGCATCGCTCCGGTCAAACCGGGCGTTCACCTCGCGAAACTGCTCGGTGGTATGCTTCTCGCTCTGATCGATGCGTTCGGTGGTATGCTTCTCACTCTCGTTGATGCGCTCAGTAGTGCGTGTTTCGCTCTGGTCGATGCGTTCGGTAGTGCGTTGCTCGCTCTGGTTAATCTGTGCGTTCACCTCGCGAAACTGATCGGCGGTGTGTCGCTCATTCTGATCGATCCGTGCATCCACCTGCCGAAACTGATCGGCGGTGTGTTGCTCGGACAGATTTATCCGGTCCAAAATAATATCGCGCAATTCTTCCAAGGTCATTAGTTTCTCCTTTGCGTTAAGGATGCCCGATGGACATCGCGGATTCCAAGGTGATGAACGTGGCGACGTGCCACAACTGCCGTGCAGGCACCTGTATAGCTACTTTAAAGGATACCATTTTGACTAACGTTTGTCAAGAAAAAACGATAGAAGGCACGGGTTTTACCTAACCGAAGAACGCTCTGAGGAGAGCAATGAGCGCGAGCACCGTGGGCGCGATCCAGGCGATGTGTTTCCAGAATCGGCGGGTGAAGATGCGTTCGCCGCGGGATTCTGCTGCGACTTCTCGGCGTTCGGTGACGGCTTCAATGAGGGTATCGATTTTTTCATCCTGCCTGTCGGCGCGGGCATCGCTCCGGTCGAACCGTGCGTTCACCTCGCGAAACTGCTCGGTGGTATGCTTTTCGCTCTGATCGATGCGTTCGGCGGTGTGCCGCTCATTCTGATCGATCCGTGCATCCACCTGCCGAAACTGATCGGCAGTGTGTTGCTCGGATAGATTTATCCGGTCTAAGATAATATCGCGCAATTCTTCCAAGGTCATTCTGTTTCTCCTTTGCGTTAAGGATGCCCGACAGACATTGATGAACGTGGCAACGTGCCACAAATACTGTGCAGGCACCCGTGTAGATACTTTAAAGGATACCATTTTTATTAACGTTTGTCAAGAAAAAATGCATTTCCTACAAAAAGCACGCAAATCCATCGTTATCCAGACTGTGGCCGTGGGGCTATTTTTCTTTGGATACCATAAATTCCTCGTCTCCGCGATGCGCGAGGCATCAATTAACCTCGGCGCGGTAAAATTTAACAGTCACTTCGTGCCGCTCTATGCCGAACCGCGCGTTGACTTGCATTGGTGGATTCTGCCCGCTATCGCCGTGTGCATTGGGTTCCTAGTCATCTGCCGGCGGTATTTCGTCATGCCCGAGGGACGCGCGCTTGGAGCCCGCGCCTACGAAGAACAGCACAGACGTTTCTCTCTTCTCTGGATAGCCGTTTTCTGCTTTATCGCTGTCCATATCAGCGTCGCGCAGATTGATGGGTATCGCGAGTTGGGAGGAGGGGAACGGATTTTGGCACTTTTGGAGCCCTACACACGCACGTCACTGGAATACTACGGCGATGTGCCGCGCGTCAATGAAAAGGGGCTCGGCGGCTTTTTGCGCGATTATCACAAACCGGCGTTTTTCGACACGCTCTCTGGGCACACCCGAACACATCCACCGGGTGGCGTGATATTCCTTTGGGGTGTCAGCAAAATCTTCGGCTACAACTTGGTGTCGGCATCGTTGGCATCGATTCTGTTTACTGCACTGACGATTATTCCGGTTTATCGGCTGGGGACGCGGCTTTATGGAGAAGAGGTGGGCCGTTACGCGCTCGCGCTCTTCCTCATCACACCGAATTTTGTGATGTTCACAGGCACGTCCATGGATGGCCCTTTTAGCGTCTTCCCTATCTTCAGTCTCTACCTGTTTTACAAAGCCATCTCCTTGCATCCGCTGAAGACAGGGCTTCCATCCGCCGCGCCGACAGAACGTGATGAGCATCGCGTTGAGTTCCTCCACCGTTTCTTTTCAGAAAAGCGGAGGCATCGGTTAAGTGCGATACGCAGCCAGTTGCGCACGTGGCAAGTTTATAGCCTGATGACAGGCGTTTCGCTCGCGCTTGGCATGTTCATGACGTATTCCACCGTGGTCATCGGGGTTTTTCTGTGTGTTTTGACATTGTTGCCCCTTACGCGTTTGGAAACCACGCCTATTGGAAATTGGCAAGGCAACTTCGTTCGGCATCTGAAGGTGGTGTTGATAGCGGGTGCAGGGTTCGTCGCGTGTTACCTATTGCTTTTCGTGCTAACCGGGTTCCGGCCGCTTGAGGCACTCTGGGCGGCGATAAAGAAAGACGAGGCAGGGATGGGCACCGGGTATGAAAGCGTTGCGCGGTATTTCCATCTCAGTTTTGCGAACCTGTTCGCGTTTCTCATCGGCATTGGCATCCCGATAACAACGGTTTGGATTCGACACCTGTTCAAGACAGTGCGCGCGTGGCGGGAAAATGGCGCAGTTGACACGTTTGTCATCGGCTACGTGATAACGCTTCTCTTCTTCACCTTTTCGACGCTTTTTACGATGGAGGTGGAACGGATATGGATTTTCATGGTGCCGTTTCTGGTTATCCCGGTTGCAAAGCATCTGACAGAACGCCCGCGCGCGGATTTCTATTGGGTGGCGGGGATGTTAGTGGTGCAGTTGATTGTGTCTGAGGTGTTGTTGTATACATATTGGTAGTCTGGAGCAGGATTTGCAAGATTAACAGGATTTGCAGGATAAGAAACTGTTCGCGCGATGAAATTCGCCTAGGGCTGACGAACCTAAAGAGGGCTCTTCCTAACGAATTGGTATAAAACCTTGCGGATTATCTACGTTATCGATTCCATGACAAAAGATGGTGCTGAATCGCAACTGCTCAAGACGTTAGCGCGGTTATCCCCAGAACGGTATGAGGCTTACGTCGTGCTCAGTCGCGCGAGAGGTGAGCGAGCGGCGGAACTTGCCGAAATCCCTTGCGTGCGGGAGGTAGCGTCCATTGTGTCGGCAGGCAAGCGCGCGACGCTTCTCGAAAAAGCGTTCATCTTGGGCGGCATTGTGAAAGCACTTCAACCGCATCTCGTGCATAGCTGGCTGTGGTATTCCAATTTCCTGTGCGGGTTTTCCCGAAAACTCGGTTTTTGGAGAGGCGTGCCGTTCATCACATCGCAACGCGGCGATTACCATGCGCGATACGGCAAAATCCGGCTCTGGTTCACTGAAAAGTTCATATATCACACGGCAGATACCGTGCTAACCAATTCGGAACACATTCAGCGCGGGCTATCTCAACGGTATCCGGACAAAAAGATTTGCGCCATCCCTAATCTGCTAGAATTACCTGATGCCTTTGCGGTAGGACAACCTTCCCAGACGCAACACTCAGACGAAAAACGAATCGTCAGCGTCGGGAGATTTGCACCAGAAAAGGGACACCGTTATCTGATAGAGGCACTAGGGATGCTGAACGATGCGCGCTTCCAAAGCGTGCCTACCGGGGCGTGGCGATGCACTTTCTTCGGCGAAGGCGAATTGGAGACAGAATTACGTAGGCAGGCGATGGACATCGAGAACGGGAGGGAGCAAATTATGTTTCCCGGTTTTTGTGATGATGTCTTCTCGGTTATTGCAGGAGCAGATGTCTTCGTGCTGCCCTCTCTGCACGAGAGTTCACCGAACGCTTTAATCGAGGCGATGGGGCTCGGATTGCCGTGCATCGCATCGGAGGTGGGCGGCATCGTAGACTTGATTGCGGATGGGGAAAATGGGCTTTGCGTGCCGCCAAAAGAACCGGCGGCGTTGGCAGCGGCACTACATCGGTTGTTGACTGAGCCAGACTTTGCGCGGGACTTGGGAGAAAATGCACGTCTGACTATCCGGCAGAAGTTCAACAACGACGACTCTATCCGAAAATTGGAAGAGATTTATCAAAAATGCGTCGATTCCTCAAAAATGTCATCGCCTCGGTAATCTGGTTATCAGGAATGCCTTTCCTGATTCGGGAGTGGCTGTGCCGTGACAAGGTGGCGATTCTGATGTATCACGATGCGGCACCGTTGGTGTTTCGGAAGCATCTCGCCTATCTCTCGCGGCACTACACAATTATTTCGCTGGATAAACTCGTCAATGCTATCTACCAATCGGATTTTTCGCAGATTCCGCCGAAGAGCGTTGTCATTACGATTGACGATGGCCATGCTGGCAATTTCGCGTTGCTGCCGATTTTCAAGGAATTCGGCTTTCGTCCGACGCTCTATGTCTGCACACAACTTATCAACACGCATCGGCATTTCTGGTTCAACATCGCGGGGATATTGAAGCGGGACAAGGAGCAGCTGAAGAGAATGACGAATGCGGAACGTTTGGCGCGTCTCAAGCAAAAGGCTGACTTTGGACAGGAAAAGGAATTTCAGGAACGGGAGGCTCTCAATCTGGAGGAATTAACGGCGATGGCACCCCACGTTGATTTTCAGCCTCACACCCAATTTCATCCAATCTTGCCGCAATGCACGGTAACCGAATGTGAACAAGAAATTCTCGGAAGCAAACGGGATTTAGAGCGGATTTTGGGTGGGACGTGCAACCATTTTAGTTATCCGAACGGCGATTATTCAGCACGCGAACTGGCGGTTGTCACGGCGGCAGGCTTCCGTTCTGCGCGCACGACAGATATTGGGTGGAATACGGTGAGGACTGCGCCGCATCGGTTGAAGGTTCTCCCGATGACAGATGATGCCGGGCTTCTCCTCTTCCGTGCGGAATTGACAGGGATTCCGCAGCGGCTTTTTCGGATATTTCAATGAGAACCGATTTCACAAAATGGCACCGTGCCTATATCCAAAATGCGCAGCGCGAATTAGCGAGCGGGACAACGCGTCAACAACTCAACGCGCTGGAACTTCACGCGAAAGGCAAAAAAGTCCTTGATGTCGGATGCGGCGCAGGAAACTTACTGACTGTCCTCGCTAATGATGCACCTGAACTGCTCGTTGGCGTTGATGTAGACGCAGTTTTCTTGGCACACTGTCAGGCAAAGGGGTTTTCGTTGTTTCAAGCTGCGCTGCCGCATTTGCCCTTCGCATCCGAAACTTTTGAGCTCGTTACCTGTTTCCTTGTGATGCCGCATGTCCCAGATGATACTACCGCGCTAACAGAACTCGCGCGTGTTTTGAAACCGGGCGGCACCCTCGCTATCTCTGGACATGGCATGGGGTTTCCGCTCGGACACCTGAAACGCTTGAAACCGAAACCGCTTATCATGTATCTCGCCACGCTGCTTTATCGCATCACAGGACGAAAATGGATTGGGAACACGCTACAAAACGATAAAAAGGTGTGCGATATTCTTGCTGGCATTGGTATGATGCCAGAGATGCGGTTTTGCACGAAAAAGACGCTTGGGTGCGTGGGGACATACTGGATTCGGGCAGTGAAGCGGCGCAGTGAAGCGGCGCAGTGAAGCGGCGCAGTGAAACATTGGGGCAAGGAGAATGTGTCTCTCCTAATCAATAACGGGAGCACTCTTCTACTAGGAGAGGGACAGGATGAGCGACGCGAGCCCTAAGGCAAGGCAATAATAGGAAAACACAGAGAATTTGCCGCGGTTGAGCATGACTAACAGCAACCGCAATGCAATATAACCGACAACGAACGCTGCCAGCATGCCGCCAGCGATGATATGGATAGGGATTGCGGTAGTGACTACGTCGCGCATTTTAAGCACCACCGCACCGAGGATGGCAGGAATAGAGAGCAGGAAGGAGTATTCCGCCGCTGTCTTCGCAGAGATGCCGCATAAAAGTGCCACCGAAATAGTTGTGCCTGAACGCGAGATGCCGGGGGTAATAGCGCATCCTTGCGCAATACCGATGAGCGGTGCGTGCCACCACCGCATGCCTGTATCCGCTGCGTCCGATGTACCGCCGTTGTTGTCGTAGGCGCGCTTTGTCATTAGCCGAGGCAGTTGAAGAATCCCTCCCGTGACGATTAACATCACACTCGCCAGCCACACCTTATCAAAAGCAGCTTCCAGCGTGTCCTTAAATAGCACAGCGATGAGCCCGGTCGGAATAGAACCGAGCAGGATTAACCAAATGAATGTCAGTTCAGGCGACACGTTACGTTTCGCGATGGCGGTGACACCGCCGCGGATTAAGTTGCCAATTGCGCCGCGGTAGACGACGAGAACAGCGGCGAGCGTGCCAACGTGGAGCATCACGTCAAAGAAGACGAGGGGTTCCTTCAAGCCGAGGAACGCCTGCGCGAGGACGAGGTGGCCGGAACTGCTCACGGGCAAGAATTCGGTTAAGCCTTGTAAAATGCCGAGGAGAAGTGCTTCAAAAAAATTCATAATCGTATCATAGCAGGTTTTGGAAAATGATGCAATTTTGTTGATACTATTCCTCGGATGTGCTAAAATAGTATCAACAAACTGAAGGAGGCATCAAATATGCGCAGAAATCTCATGTTGTTCGGGCTTGTGGCGGTGTGCATCTTCGCCGTCAGCATCGCATCCGCCGTGGAAGAAGGCGACATCCTCGTCTACTATTCGTTTGATAAACTGAGTGGGAACACTTTCAAGGACGACTCCGGCAACGGTAACGATGCAGAGCTCGTCGGGAAAGGTTCGCTAGTTGATGGGCCATTCAATAAAGCAGTCCATTTGAACGGCGGCATCGTTCAAATGGAGGCGAACGATTTTATCGTGCCGATTGGCGAGAAGGGCGAAATTACGATGGAGGCGTGGTTCTATCTGAACGAGCACGCCTCTTACGATGGGATTATCTCCATTGAAGCCGCAGCCGGCGGCTGTTGCGAATTCCGCACAATGGTGAACCCTAATTTCAATCCGTTCTGGGATGCCGGGCACCACGCCGATAAACAGCTGGGGAACTTCCAATTCGAGAAGGACGAGTGGTATCACTACGTCTTAGTCGCCGATGGCAAAGATGGGAAAATCTACGTCAACGGCGAGTTTATCGGCGCGCAACCGGAGAACTTCAAATGGCCGAAGTTCAAAGAGGCAGCGATTTACATCGGTGCCGGTGAAAACCCAAACCTTCACAAGGTGGAGGACGCAATTATTGACGAGGTTGTCATCTACGCGAAAGCATTGACGGCAGACGAGGTGCGTGCATCGATGGAACTGAGCGTGCCAGGCGTGCTCGCCGTTGCAGCGCGCGATAAGTTGGCCGTCACGTGGGGCTCTCTGAAATCACGTTTTTAAGGCGGATGCCGAGAAACGCATCGAGACAGGGAGGGCTCTCCTACAGAATACCTTCTCCCGTAGGAGGGACATCCCTGTCCCGATAGGATAGGCGGGACATCCTTGTCCCGACATCTTCTCCCGTAGGAGGGACATCCTTGTCCCGATAGGATAGGCGGGACATCCTTGTCCCGTCCTCTTCTCCGGTAGGAGGGACATCCTTGTCCCGATAGGAAATGTATCAAAATCAGATAAGGACTGTTTATGAAATTCGGATTTTTCACGAAAATTTTTGAAGGTGCTTTGAGCATTGAAAAGACATACAACGAATGCGACACTGCACTCAGCGAATTGAAGGCATACAATCAGAAGCGCAAAGAACCGGACGTTTCCATATCTCCCGAAGAAAAATCGGAATTGGATGCCGTCGTCAACACCGCGATTGAAAACGCCACCCGCATCATTGACAAGGAAGGCGAACGGAATTGGCCCGGTGTGTTTCGGGAAATGCACAAAAATCTGGCGGACATCTATTTAGAGTTGGACCGGCATGATAAAGTGCGCGAGGCATGCGAACGGTTGCAAGACTATGGGACGGTAGGCAAGCAGTTCGCCGATGAGGTGATGCAGAACCTCAACGAGAAAGAGGCAGACGAGTCTGCATAGGTTGGGTGACATGGAATTCCTGAACCCTGCCGCGTTCTATCTGCTTGGCACGATTCCGATTGTGGTGGCACTCCATTTCCTGAAACTCCGTCGCCGTGTCTACCTCGTGTCAAGCATTCTGCTGTGGCGCGCCGCCGCGGAGGATAGACAAGCCAACGTTCCTTTTCAACGTCTACGGCACATCCTGCTGCCGCTGCTGCAAGTCCTATTTTTGCTGCTCCTGACGCTGAGCGTGGCGCGGCCTGCCGTGCGCCGCGCCGGGTTCATGCACGGGAAAGCGATTCTCATCGTTGACAATTCCGCCAGCATGCAGGCAATGGAGACGGGGGAATACCGGCTCGCCTTGGCAAAGCAGGCGGCTCTGACACTCATCCAGCAGGTTTCGGCGAGTGGCGGCATGATGGTGCTTGTCACCCACGCCGCCGAGACGCATATCCAACAGGCGTTCACCACCGACACAGCGCAGCTGCGCCGCGCGGTAGAAACCATCGCGCCCACCGCCGCTGTCGGGAGCCCGCGTGCCGTTTTCGATGCAGCCGCACACTACGCAGATTCACCACAAGACAAAGTCTTTTTTATCAGCGATAATTTTGACACGCTTCCCGACATCTCCCTGCCACTCCATACAATCGGTGTCGGCGGCGCGGCAGAGAATATCGGCATCGTGCAGTTCAGCGTGGAATTGACAGAAACCCCGCGCGGCAAACGGTATACCGTCCTCGCGACAATTCAGAATTTCACCGATACCGACAGCGAGATAACAGTTGCCCTCGCATTAGCCGCGCCTCTAAACCCTAGCACCAAAAACGTAGTCATCGCCAACGGCGATGACGGCTTACGCAGAAAGAGTCTCCTTGCCAAGGAAACCCTCACCGAACGCCTCGCGAATAACGAAAAACCTTTTGATGATAAACTCGTCTCTATTCCGGCGGGTGGAACACAATCGGTGCTGTTTTCCGGCGATGCAAGCGGTTTGGAGGGACAAGTTATCCGCCTTCGGCTTGAGGTAGCAGACGATTTTCCGCTGGATAATACAGCGTCCGCGCTACTGCTGCCGCGCCCATCACTCCGCATACTGCTCGTCAGCGATAGGGAACTCCCACTGTTGACGCACCTCTTGAAAACGCACGGGGAACATGTGACGGTGCATCAAGTTTCCACGGATGCCTATCACGGCAGCGGCGATGTCGATGTCACCATTTTCGACCGGGGTTCACCTGAAAACGTTCCGACAGGGAACATTATCTTTCTCAATCCGCGCGAACAATTGCCGTTTGGCGCGGCGGTTGAAACCGATGCCGATGTCGCGCGCGTCATTTCGGAGGATAAAACGCATCCGCTCATGCAAGGCGTATCATTGATGGGGTTGCAGGTGCGTGGAGCGGCGCGCAGGGAATTGCCTATCTGGGGACATTCACTGATGGAAACGGAGAAGGGTTCGCTCATCTGGGTTGGCACTGAGACAGAGCGGCAAATGCTTGTCTTTGAGTTCGATGCGTTCACGCCTGAGCTCTCCGCCTTCGCGCTGACTATCCCAGCGGCACCGCTGTTTCTCTATCAAAATTTAGCGCGGTTTGAATCGAGAGCGGCACCGATTCGGCTGCTATCAGAACGCTTGACTCACGGGACTCGGCACGCCTTCCGCACGGGGGAAAGTTTGAGGTTCGCTTTCCCTCCAACGGCGCGCGTTCAGGTGCAGAAACCTGATGAGACATTGGTTGAAATCAAGGACGCGGTGTTTAAGCAAACGGAATTGACAGGCGTTTACACCGTTTTTGTGGAAAATACGCCGGTCGAATACTTCACGGTGAATCTACTTGACGCGGCGGAGTCTACGCTTTCGGCACCACCAAGCGCACCGACAGAAACTGCACAGTTAACGGCAGACGCGCCTTTGCAACCTGTCACAGAGGAGGTGTGGCGGTGGCCCGCTGTCTTGGCGTTTGCGATGCTGCTGGTGGAGTGGGGAGTCTATCATCGTTCATCTGCCGCCTAATTTATCGAGGGGTTTCATATCTCAATGGCTTCCCGGTAGGAGAGCCCTCCTGGTCTCGATGCAGGCGGTGTCCCCGGTAGGAGAGCCCTCCCAGTCTCGACAAACACCCGTAGGAGAGACCTCCTTGTCTCGATTTTTCGTATCGGGACAGGGATGTCCCGCCTACCGCGAAGGCATCGGGCTAGCCCTATAGTTCGGGTGCGCCTGCACCCGAACGAGTCTGGCAGCATCGAGACTAGGAGATCTCTCCTACCAAGAGGGCATTGAGATTCTCTCATATCATTACATATGCAAATAGAAATCCGCCTCAATTTCCCTCACTACTTATCAATGCGAGAATCTCTTCAACCAATACCTCCTTCTGTTTCGCACCGACGAAACTGCCGGCAACCTCCCCGTTTTGGAAGACGATGTAGGTAGGCGTTGCAAAAATCTCATATTCTATCGTTTTCTCCGGTTGGGTGTTGACATCTAATTTGACAACGGTGAACGTCTCACGATGTTCGGCGGCGACTTCCGCGACAATCGGCTTCATCAACTGGCAGAATCCGCAAAACTCCGACTTGAATTCCACGACGATGGGACGTTCAGAACCCAACACAACGCTGTCAAACGTTGCATCGGTGATTTCAAACGGGATACCGGACGGTTCACCGAAATGACTCGCGACTAGCACCAAGTCGAGGATATTGACAGTGCCGTCACTATTCAGATCTGGGGTTGGGGTTTCATCAGCGGCGGGGGTTTCGCCAAAGCGCGCGGCAACGAACTTCAAATCAAGGCCATCTATCATTCCATCGGCGTTAAAATCAAGGCGCGCGACGTTGGCATCATCGGCGTTTAACATTCCTGACGCGAAAATGAACGTCAGGAAAAAACAGATTAATTTTTTCATTGGCGTTTTTCTCCATCTGACAACGGCGAGGGAAACCCGCTCGCCTGCGCGTGTGGCATGCGAGGGCCCTCGCCCTACGAAAAAAAGGGAACTACACGGCGAAGGCCAGCTTGACGCGCCGGTAGGAGAGACCTCCCGGTCTCGATAAAAAAAAGGAATTACACGGCGAGGGACAGGCCCTCGCACTACGAAAAAAAAGGGCAATCACATGGCGAGGGACAGGCCCTCGCACTACGAACCAGGGACGCGCACCGTAGGACGAGGGCCTGTCCCTCGTCAGCCTTCATGCGAACCAGAGCGGCGTGCCCTATGCCACTCTTGGACTGCCTCTGGAATGGCTTGCAGGTTTTCAATGGTAGTTTGAAGGGGAATTGCGCACTCCGGCCCGATGAGCGGCACACCTGCCTCCAAATTCTTCACAACTTCTGCCTTTACGTCTTCCGGCTCCTTTGCAAACAGGGTTTCGGGATTATTGATATTGCCGACGAGGGCAATCCGATTCTTGACGATGTCCATCGATTCCTGCGGTTCATTTTTGGAATCATAATGGAAGGCGGCCATCCCGGTTTGCGCAATATACTCCATTCTGTCAACCGTGCGGCCACAGATGTGCAGGATGAGCGGAATCGGAATCCGTTCAACAAATTCGATGTGCAGGTCGCGGAGGTAGCGTTGGTAATACTCGCCGCTGACCAGGTCACCGGTAGCGTGGTCTGGGAGAGTAAGCGCATCTGCACCCGCTTCAATTTGGGCAACGCCGAACTGCACGGTGGCTTCCTTCATCCTGTCTAGCGCGAGTTTCGTTTTGCCCGGGTCATCGAGAGACAACAACAAGAAGGGCTCCACGCCGAAGCAGTGGTATCCGAGGGACCAGGGCCCCATCGTCTTGCCAATCACGGCGACTTCATCGCCGTATTCCTTCTTCAGCATCTTAATCGTCTCCAACACGCACTGCATATCCGGGTGCATCAAGAAATCGTCAGGAATTTTGATGTCGTCCACATCTTCCCAGATGGGTTCGCGCATCCGCACGGTTGGCCAGTTATCCTTTTGCTCCCATTGGATTTTGCAACCCAGGGCACTTGATTCTTGGATAATGGAGAAGACCGGCATGATGGTATCAAATCCGAGTTCAGTATAACTAGTGGCGGCGAGGCGTGCCATCAATTCCGGATCGCGATTCGCCGCGGGGAAGGGTGCCGCCACCAGATCCATCAACTCCACCGTAGCAACGGAGGTCGGGTTACAGACAGGTGTCCGGTCAGTCGGTTCCTTGCGGAGTGCGGCGAGCACGCGTTCTCGCCCGGTCATCGGTTTCTGCATCTTCGGTTCCCTCATAATGGTCTCGATGTCCCGTAGGCGAGACCTCCCGGTCTCGACGGTTTCTGCATCTTCGGTTCCCTCATAACTGCTGGCTTGGCGCGGAGAGCACCCCGCGTGTTGCCTCCATCTCTGCCTCTCGGAGGGCGACGCGGACGTTCGGTGCACGGACTAACAGCAATCCTACCAATGCATCGTGCGAATGCCCACACGCAAAGGCGACGGTGTCACTGCTGTCTCCGACGCGTTCCATCTCACCTAATTTCATCAACCCGCTGGCAATAGCCGCGACCCGGCGTGCCGCCCCGCGTCCCTCGCCATCTGCCGAAACACGATAGACACCCTTGCCAACGGAATCCACCGTGATAGTCAGCCGCGATTTCTTATCTAACGTCTGCAAAGGACGCGGCTGTAGGCGCGACCTCCCGGTCTCGATTGCTCCCCGTAGGCGAGACCTCCCGGTCTCAACTTCTGGTTGGTTGTCCCCCCGTTCGGGATCAGGCGATCCCGAACTACGGTCTCTCCCGGTCTCGATTTCCGGTAGGCGAGACCTCCCGGTCTCGACAGAATCATCCGGTCGGCTGTCTTCCCCAGTCTCAACATACGGTAATTTACACGCCTCTAAAAAGACGCGCTTGCACGCCATCTCATGTCCTGCACCGCAGTGAAAACAGAGCGTGCCGTCAGGTGTTTCCTGCATCCCGCCGAGCGTTTTCATCGCCTGCACAATGGACTGAACCCGTCCCTGCGCGCCTTCTATTCGGCTGTAGGTATGCACGAGGAAGACAGGTTTACCCTCGCGTTGCTGGCGGTATAACGCGAGGGTGATGTCATGGAAATGCGGATCGAGCGGCACCAATTCAATGCGCCTGCCGATGTCAACGATGCGTTTCATAGAAAAATCCTAATGATTGGCAAGGTAGCCATACGCCTTTTCCGAAACCCGCCGGAGGATGTTGGCGCGCCGCGTTACCCATGTCCCGAAAGACTGATAGCGATTGCGGCGATTCGTCTTCGTCCTATCCTGAATCATGCCGGTAAAGACATACGGCCGTGGTTTGCCTCTCGAATCGCGGAAGACGAGGATACCGCTGTCCGCCACCAAACCGTAGACTGTGCCAGTCTTGTTGTAGACTTTGACAGACGCGGGAATGTGCGTCTTTTTGAAGATGTAATCCCCGTTCGGCAGCTTGAGGTAATACTTCATTTTCTGCGAGTGCGGAAGGTTGCCGTACCACAACTGCACATAGAACCGATTCAGGTCATGCGCGGAAGTCATGTTGCGATACGTGCGTCCCCCCGCGGGGATGTATTCCACAATCCGCGTCTGCTGAAAATAGGGGTAATTCGCTTTCAATATGCGCTGCACTCGCCGCGGCCCACCGAGCAACCTAATAAAATAGTTCGTTGCCGGATTGGAACTTTTCTGAATCATCCTCCGGAGTTGGGAGCGATTGTAATTCGTATGCGCTTTCCGTCCCTGTCTGACTTCGTGGAAATAAGCGAGCATCACGAAGTTTTTGACGAGCGAGGCGGCCATCCGTGGCTGGTCTTCGTTGATAGAGACCAGTTTTCTCCGCCGGGAGATATCATAGACGACGAAGCTCGTCAAGTCGGTTGAGACGAGTTGTCGGCTTCTCCGATATCTTTTCACGAATCGTTCGATGCTCGCTTCCAGCGGCGAGTCTATCTGGGCTGCGTGCGTCGTACCGATGGGCAGCAAGCAGGCTGTCCCGATTAGGATTACCAGGAGCGCGTGCCAACAAACTCTCACCCTATCATGTATTGTGTGCTGCAGCGCGCCTAGTAAAGCGTCAGCGCATGTTCGGATGATTGCATGTTTGCTCATGTTAATGTTTCTCATTCCTTTTTTCATTGTTTTCGCCTCACGAGTTAGACGAGGCAAATCTGTCAAACGGCCGAGGGCATCTCCCCTCGCCGTGCTTCAATTGTCTCACAGAACGTGGCTCTCACTCTTCACCGCCGAGTGGCAATTGGTAGCACGCTGCCTCTCGGCCGTTCCGCACGAGCAGATAGGGGGCTGCGAATGCGGGTGTGTTCCACGTTCTGCCTTCCAGGGCAGTGAAACGCGTCAGTTCCACGAGTGTATCCGGGTTCGGTTCTATCAACACCACATCGCCAGATTCGGTCAGCACCAAAATGACATCCTCCACTCGGAGGACCTGGCCGTGTCCATACCGTCCACGCTTCCACTGCCGTTTGCCATCTGCAAGATTGAGACAGGCGAAGATTCCATCGTCAAGTCCATACAGGTAGTCGCCGTAATGGAGGACGGTAGTGAATTTCGCCTTAAGATATATCGTTTCCCATAAAAGTGAAACGTTAAATTGCCCGTCCGGGTTACGTTCAAGTTGGAACAACTTTCCGCCGATGCCGTAAGCGGTTGAAACGAAGAGTTTGTCGCCCGGTAGCGGGAGCGGCTGCGACACGCACTCAGCCTGTCCCGGCGGCCACGGTTGCTGCCAGAGCAGTTCGCCGGTTGCGGGTTCATGCGCGGTGACGAGTCCTTGATTGAAAATCACAATCTGTTCAACGCCGCCTAACGTCGTTAAGAGCGGCGAACTATAGCCGGTGCTCGTGCGATGCCCCTGCCAAACGACTTCCCCTGTCTCCTTGTGATACGCCACCGGTCCGCCCGCGCTGACGATAACCAAGTCACCTAGCACAAGCGGCGAGATACTGACACCCCACGACGGCGGTTCTGCGTTGTTCTCCTCAAAGATGTTAGTTGTCCAGAGTTGTTTTCCTGTCTCAAAATCAAGGCAGTTGAAGATACCGGTTGAGCCGACGGTGTAAACGCGATTGTCCGCGATTGTCGGGGTTGCCCGCGGTCCGAGTCCCGCGAGCGCGGAATCATATCTGGCGAGGTCTTGATGGCTCCACCTCACTGCCCCTGTCATGAGTTCATAACAGACTACCTTCTCCCATTCGTCTTCTTGTTCTTGTGTGATTGCAGAATTCCCGAATACCGCGAAGGCAGACCAGCCAGCACCGATGGGTTGCCGCCAAATCAGTTTTGGTGGATGCTTCTCCCAATCCCGTGCTAAGCGGATGCCCTTGATAACAGCGTTACGCCCCGGTCCAAGAAATTGTGCAAAATCTGTCGTTGGGGTAGAAATGCCCGTTGCGTTTTCACTTGTGACACTTTCCGCAGGTTTGTTTCCCCATCGCCATTCAACAATCGGCGTGAGATCTCCGCTAACGCCCGCGATGCGGAAGAGGGCAGCACAGATAGCGACGCAGCCAACAACAGCTAGCAGCGCGAGGAGTCTCGCACGCCACGGCAAACGTGAGAGAAACAAGAGCCAGAGGACTCCCAGAATTAGGGAGCAAACGAAAATGAAAATCGTCAGGAAAACTTTGCTTTCGCGTTCGGATGCATCTACACCCCAAAGCACGCCAACGGCGATGCCTGCGAGAATTGCAATGATAATTAACGGCCACCAACGCACGCGTTTTTCGGTGGTATTCAAGATAAGTCTCCTTCAAAATAAGATGTTATGTCTATAATAACGTTTTTATGAAAGTTTGTCAAGAAAAACGAACTATTCAGTGGTGAAAATGGACATCAAAACGAAAAACGAAATGCCGATGAGAAAAAACTTGACTTTACCTCTCAAAATAGGTTATCATTTCGTGCAAGGATATATGGAGGTTTCTCATGCCGACAACAACAAAAGTAGAAAAAGTTTTTGATGCCCCTGGTCCGCAACCCAACGGAATGCAAGCCACCGCAGCAGGGCTCTGGATTCTAGACCAGGGGACGAACGAAGTCCATCTCGTCTCTTACGAAGGCGATGTCCTGAAGACGCTCGCTACCGGTTCCGATAGAGGGAGCGGGATTACCGATACAGGCACGGCACTCTGGCTGGCTTCAACCTACAGTTGTGAGATTCTTTTTACGGATGCGAAGGATGGGAAGACGCTTGCCTCGTTCGCCACACCGGGCGCGGGAAAGACTGGTGCGCACGGATTAGAGTGGCGCGACGATAAACTCTGGATAGCAGTTCCGCCAGCGGCTACCATTTATCAGGTAGACGTTGCCGCCGATTTCTCGGTAATCCATACGCTCCCTGCGCCCGGCGACAGGCCGCACGGCATCGCCTGGGTGGAAGACGAACTCTGGTGTGTTGAGACGAACCATCGCGCCATTTTTCATCTCAACCCGGTGGATGGCAGTCATCTGAATAAAATTGAGATTCCGGAACCGCATCCGGAACCGCACGGGATGACTTATTGGGACGGCTATTTCTGGTATTGCGATGCGCATACTACCGCTGTTTGCCGCGTTGCATATCCGTAGAACGGCTGTCACCTGTCCCGCGCCGTCACCTTCACCGTAGGGCGCGGGCCTGTCCCGCGCCACGCCGACTGCATCCCTTTCACCGTAGGGCGCGGGCCTGTCCCGCGCCATGCTTCCGTCTACCGCACGCTCGCGGGGGACAGGCCCCCGCGCTACGGTGAAAAAACGCTCCTCTCACCGTAGGGCGAGGGCCTGTCCCTCGCCACGCCATGTATTGACAATGCCAACAACCATCGGCAGACTTCTCAACATGCGCAAAAACTGCGCCGCCATGAACATGGCAATTGACGAGGCGATTTTGCTCGCGCAAAAAGAACAGCCGCGTCCGACATTGCGCTTTTACGATTGGACGCAGCCCGCGTTCAGCTTCGGCTATTTTCAGGATATCGCAGCAGAAATTGACGTGGCGGCATGCAGTGCAGAGGGGATTGAATTGGTAAAAAGGATGACAGGCGGCGGCACTGTGGTGCATGGCTGGGAGCTCACCTGGACGCTGATTTTGCCTCGCGCCGCCAGATTAGCGCGGTTACAAAACCCATTTGTGGGAACCGGGGCACTGTCTATTCCGGATGCGTATCAACGGATTGGGGAGTGCCTCGTGGCGGCAATGACGCGCCTCGGCATTCCCGCGCAGCGTTACGTCAATGCCATCGATGCAAATGCCCCGAATATATGTCTAACGAAACCTGCGAAGCACGATGTGATGCTCAACGGCAAGAAGGTGGCAGGCGTTTCGGTGCGGCGCAATCGATATGGCATGCTGTTTCAAGGGTATATCTCATTGACGATGCCGCCGGATAACATTCTCGCGCGCGTCTCAAAACATCCCGAGGTCTCGCAGTGGGTGCGCGAACAATCGACGGCTATTCACACCGCGGGAGATGTGATAACGAGAGACGCGCTCATCCAAGCGATTTGTGAAACGTTTCAAGTCGGCATCACGTTTTTATCGGGAGAACTCTCGCCGACTGAACGTGCGCGAGCGGCGGGTTTGGCGAAAACCAAATACGCCGCCGCGGCATGGAATTTCAGATGAACCAGAGTCAGACTGTCCTCATTCCGCCCGGCGCGTTTATCATGGGCACCGATATTGAGCCGTTCTACGGTACTGCATTGACGCACTCGGCGCATGCAAAACTAGATGAGGCACCGATGCATGTCCGTTTTTTGGATGCGTATCGGATTGCGCAGTATCCGGTGACGAACGCCGAATATGCAACTTTTGTCAAGGCGACGCAACATCCGCCGCCCGCGCATTGGAAAAATGGCGCGTATGCACCGGACGCGGCGAATTTACCGGTTGTCCAAGTGAGTTGGCACGATTGCAACGCTTATGCGCAGTGGGCAGGCAAGCAGTTGCCAACAGAAGCGGAATGGGAGAAGGCGTGCCGCGGTCCCGATGGCCGGATGTATCCGTGGGGGAATGCCTTCACTGAATCGCCGGAACTCGCGCAGATTTTGACATCGCACCTCACGCCGGTAGGCAGTCGGCCGGCAACAGCGAGTCCCTACGGAGTCCACGAAGCGGCGGGGAATGTGTGGGAATGGACAGCGGATTGGTATCAGCCGTATATTGACACAAAAGCCGCGGCGGTGCCGAAGCATAAAACGCTGCGCGGCGGCTCATGGTTGGAGGTGCGCGACGGCACGGCGAAACGCTATTTTCGGTGTGCAAATCGGCTACACGCGCCGCCGGATTACACCGCCGGGAACATCGGTTTCCGATGCATCCAGCGACTCGCACCGGAAAAGAGATATGCTGTCCACGTCCCAATAGAGACACTCACGGATTATATCAAGCAGCATAAACGCCGCAACCTCACACTGATTCAGAAACGGGCCCTCCGCAACAGCCTCAAAGACGGCGCGATTGCGCTGTGCCTCATCGGGGGCGGCACTTATGC